>CAWDQF010000001.1:0-236196 GCA_963804425.1 uncultured Verrucomicrobiae bacterium
AAGATTGAAATTGAGTCAAATGCTCTGTTTGCGAATTTCTCTGCTGCCCAGTTTTTTGGAGAATACCGGAGCTTCGGCCCCCATCCTCTTTGCGTTCACCGTTTCTCCGATACCGTGGGGGGTCCGAGCAAGAGAATGTTATGCCCGCCAATGTTGAGTAAAACAGCGGTCGAGAACAACTTCTTTCGAATGTTATTGCCGCTAGCGTCTATACATGCGCGGGCTAGCGATGCTGGGGTTCGTTTTCGAAATTCCCACTACAGGGAGTTGTGGCTACTTCGGGCATCATCGCAATCCGCGACGAAATGCTATAACGTTGGAGTACCATGTTCCGGCATTGGCCGACGTGTTTCGTGGGAGACAACGGGGCGATGGCGGAATATGGTCCTCCAACGAATCCGTCCATGACCGAACTCGACAAAGACGAGCAATTCTACCGCGATACCGAGAGCATTGCCTTTCCGAAGCTCGACGACCGGCAGCTCGCCATGCTGGAGCCCCTCGGCGCGCGCCGCATCGTGCGGCGCGGCGAACTGGTATTCAAAGCGGGCCAGCGTGATCTCGGGTTCACGGCGGTCCTGCGCGGCGAGCTGGAAGTCTTCGAATCGCGCGACGGGCGAGAGCAAATCCTCGCGACTTCGGGCCCGCGCGGTTTCGTCGGGGACGTCGCGATGCTCATGGGCACCGCGGCGCTGGCCAGCGCGCGAGGCAAAGCCGAAGAGAGCGAGATTCTAGAAGTGCCTGCAGATAGGCTTCGCCAAGCGCTCGCGGAGCTGCCGGGCGTCAGCGAGCTGATCGTGCGCGCGTTCATCATGCGTCGGCAGCGGCTAAAGCGCGACCGCGAGTTTGCCGGGCTGCGCATCCTCGCACAGGACGGCTCGCGGGACGGCCGCCAACTCGACGATTTTCTCGACAAAAATCATATCCCGCACCGATTGATAGACTTTCAAAGCGAATACGGGCGCGCCTTATGCGAGCGCTTACACCTGGCGAGTCGCGATTTGCCTTCGCTAATCACGGCGAGTGGAATGCCGCTGCGCCGCCCGTCGCTTCGCGAAGTCGCGCGGGTCGCCGGGCTGCTCCGGCCGCTGGCGCGCGAGGAGGAGAGCGAAATCACCTGCGATCTCGCCATCGTCGGGGCGGGTCCGGCCGGTCTCGCCGCCGCGGTTTATGCCGCCTCCGAAGGGCTCAAAACTGTGGTTTTGGAAAGCTACGCGCCGGGTGGACAAGCCGGATCCTCTTCGCTCATCGAGAACTTTTTCGGCTTTCCCACTGGCATTAGCGGTGGCGAGCTGACTTACGGCGCGCAACTTCAGGCATATCGTTTCGGCGCGAAGTTTTCCACGCCCTCGCAGGCGCTCTCGCTCGCATTCACCGACGGCGAGCACCGCGCGAGCCTGCAGGCCGAGGGCTGCAACGCGACCCTGCGCGCGAAGTGCGTCCTCATTGCAACGGGCGCGGATTACCATCGTCTGGAGGCCGAGGGGCGCGAAACCTTCGAGGGCTCCGGCGTTTACTATGCTGCCACGGTGCGCGAAGGGCAGCTCTGCCGCGGCTCGACCGTGATCGTCGCCGGCGGCGGCAACTCAGCGGGGCAGGCTGCAATGTTTCTTTCCGAAGGCGCGGAAAGAGTGCTGCTGGTGATCCGCGGCGACGGTCTTGCCAAGAGCATGTCGAGCTATCTCTCGCGGCGCGTTGAGGCGAAGGAGAACATCGAAATTCTAGCGTACACCGAGATCCGGAAAATGATGGGCGCGAAGGTTCTCGAGGCTGTCGAGCTGGAGAACACGAATACGCACGAACGACGAACCGTGCAGACGCCGGCCGTCTTTTCCATGGTCGGCGCAAAGCCATGCACCGCTTGGTTGCCGCCCGAGATCGAGTGCGATGAAAAGGGCTTCATCAAAACCGGCCACGCGGTCGTCAACGCGCCCGCTTGGAAAGGCATGAGCCGTTCGGCGGGGCCGCTGGAGACGAGCTGGCCAGGCATCTTTGCTGCGGGCGATGTGCGCTCCGGTTCGGTGAAACGCTGCGCCGCCGCAGTGGGCGAGGGCGGCATGGCGGTCGAGGGCGTGCACGAGGTCCTCAGAACTTACGCCTGACTGCGCGCCTGGAAGTCTCACGTTGCTGATGGTCCGCGGACGTCCGGATGATCCTCCTTCCTTTGTTGGAGAATCTTATTTTCGATGGAGAGACAAAGCAGAGATAGCGAATGGTGAGGCCAGCATCGTAGGCGGAGCGCGAGCGTGCGTCCGCCGATCGTTCGACGATTGATCTCCGCACAGTTGCGGGTTGCTTGCGGTGATATTTTTCCGGAGCTTGATTTTCGCTATCGCCACGTGCGAAATCCAGGCATCCCCGGACCCGGTTGCTGACCGCGCGATCTGACAGTAGGCTGACGCCCATGGCACTTATATTCCAGGTAGATGACGAAGGCCATGCACGCCCAAAGATACGCTGCGACGCCTGCGGCGGAGTCATTGAGAATTACGCCGACGGAGTTGCCCTGCTGGATACTCCCAATCCAAAACCCGGAACGGTTATAGAGCCTATTTTTCATTGCTCAGGTTGCGAGGAAAAGGCGGAGAAAACCAGCGCACCTCGGCACTCAATGCCGATCGATCACTTCATGCTCTACGTACTCAACAACATCCAGCTCACACCAAATGCTCTCGAACATGCGGGACGCAGCTTGAAGCAGCTTTAATGAGTTCGTATTGGTATTTCCTGGCTTGGTTAACCCGCCTGTTCAAGCTTCATCCCAGCTCGGATCCGTGCGCAAGCCATGTCCAATGTGAACGGGCTGTTGCCCGATAGGGTCGTGTTTTGAGCGAAATCTAAAAACCAGCTTTTCTCGGTGATAGAGATCTCAGATCGGCAAAAGATCCGGTACTCGGTCCAGGAGAAGCCGGCTGAGCGGTCGGAGCAGTTCAATGCAGCGGTAAGCTAGCTGTGGGTTAGTTTGGCAGAGGTGCCTGACCAGTTTTCGCAAGTTCTGCACTGTGGCAATGAGCAGATCTTGGATGGCCTGCTTCCAGAGTGCGCGCCACCGAGCCAGTTTGAAACCGTGACAGTTAGCAGCGTCGGCAAAGCTCCCACGAACCTTAAGTCCAGCACCTCATTGATCCGCCGCAGCGGATGATCACGCCGCACCCGCTTATCGAGATTAACTCGATAGTTCCAGAGCGGTGTCTGCGGCTCTCGTTCTCCCATCATGGGAAAAAGATCCTACCACATATGTAACTCTAATAGCTACATTATTTTGACGTTATTTGGGCAACACGCCGTAAAGATACGTCCCTTTGTTTCGGACTTTCTTTCGAGGTCCCCAATACCTTTGGGGTATTCTGAAGTAGCCCGCCGGATTTTGGCACTCCACGACCGCGAAGTCCGGTTCCATTTTGCGGACCACTTTCCCTACCACGATCTCCTCTGGTGGCTTGTCCAAGCGCAAGCCTCCGTTACGGCCCCGAACGGTTTCAAGGCGCCCCGTCCGCCCGAGTTGGTGGGCTACCTTCATCTTACATGAATATTTCAAAACTTAGGTCGCAAACACAAATCCTCAAAATCAGTGGTCCACGCTAAACCGGATCCCACTCGGCATTTCAACCACCCAGAATGCTTTTGCGGAGCTTGACGCACACAATTCACTGCCGAAACTTCATTCCATATGAAGATTCCCCCCAGGGTTTTTCTCTATTGTTTGGTCTCCGCAGGCTCGCTCGGTCTGATTCACGCGATGCAGCCTGACTTCGGACCGAACGTCACTGTCTTCGACCCGAGTATGCCCGCCAGTACCATTCAGAGCGCGGTGGACGCGGTCTCACAGGTACAGGCGTTGCCTTCGAGCCAGTTTAATACGGTGCGCCACGCGTTTCTTTTCAAACCCGGATCCTACGACGTCGATGTCGAGCTCGGCTACTACACCTCGGTCGCAGGGCTGGGACTGTCCCCCGACGACGTGGCTATTAACGGCGAGGTGCGCGTCGAGGGACAGCTGCAACCCGACGGGAGCTACTCCGCGCTGGTCAACTTCTGGCGATCGGCCGAGAACTTGTCCGTGAACCCCATTGCCCCCTCTTACTACGGTGGCGCGGCGATCGACCAGTGGGCGGTGTCGCAGGCCGCTCCGCTGCGGCGAGTCCACATCCGAGGCGCGCTGTTCCTGTTCCCTCACCAGGGCGGGTTCTCCAGCGGCGGCTTCCTCGCCGACTCGGTGGTCGGCGGCGGCGGCCCCGCTGGGCTCGACGGTCTCGTCGTCAACGCCTCGCAGCAGCAATGGCTGACGAGGAACAGTGTCATCGGCACCTGGTCGAACGGGGTCTGGAACCAGGTCTTTTCCGGCGTTGTAGGCGCTCCTGCTCAGTCGTTCCCTAACCCCCCTTACACCACGCTGCCGCAGAGCCCGGTGACCCGGGAGAAGCCCTTCCTCTATGTCGACCTGTCCGGCAACTTCAACGTCTTCGTCCCGGCGCTACAAACGAACTCTTCGGGCATTACTTGGGGGAACGGACCGGCGCCCGGTTTGTCGATCCCGATCGCCAACTTCTTCATAGCGCAGCCGACCGACGACGTAGCCAAGATCAATTCTGCACTGGCTCGCGGCAAGCATTTGATCCTGACGCCTGGCATCTACGAGTTCGACGAGCCGATCCGCGTTCTGCGGCCAGACACTGTGGTGCTGGGTCTCGGCTTTCCCACGTTTGTACCGAGACGGGGGAAAGTGTCGATGGAGATCGCCAATGTGCCGGGCGTGAAGCTCTCGGGCGTGATCTTCGACGCCGGCCCGGTTAACTCGCCGGTCCTGCTCCAAGTGGGCCTGCTGCCGAGCCTGCCAATCCTGCGGGGTGCGGGGAGCGACCCGAACAACCCCACGTTGATCCAGGACGTGTTCTTCCGTATAGGTGGCGCTACTCCGGGTCAAGCCGACGCCAGCCTCAAGGTCAACAGCGATAACGTGATCCTCGACGACGTCTGGGCATGGCGGGCCGACCACGGCACAGGGGTAGGCTGGACCAGTAATACCGCCGCACATGGCTTGATCGTGAACGGTGATAACGTCACTGCCTACGGCCTGTTTGTGGAGCACTACCAGAGCTATCAGGTCATCCGGAACGGCGCGAACGGCACCACGATCATGTTCCAGAACGAGATGCCCTACGACCCGCCGAATCAGGCGGCCTGGTCGCACGACGGCATCGACGGCTTCGCCTCCTACAAGGTAGCAGACAACGTCAGATCTCACCAAGGGTGGGGTTTGGGTGCCTACTGTTTCTTCAACGTCGACCCGAACATCGTCAATGCCCATGCCTTCGAGGTCCCCAATACCCCCTGGGCCCAATTCCACGATCTCGTGACTGTTTCCCTGGGTGGTGTTGGCACCATCGAGCACGTCATCAACGACACCGGCGGAACGGCAAACACCTTGAACCAGGTCGTCGATCTCGTGAACTACCCGTAGGCGTTGCACCCACCGGTAAAATGAAAAGAGTCAGGCAGCCTGTCCCAGCGTGGGCTTCTCGTTCGTCGGAGAAATGAACCCAAACAAGAGCGGAGACGAATGCTGACACTACCAAAGATCATAGACCGGGCTGAACAGCCCTATGTGGCCATCAAGTCGCTGGTCTCCATGAAGGAGATTGGGCCGACTGCTCAAAAGCTGCACCCACAAGTTTTTGGCTGGCTGCGCGTTCGTGGCATCGAGCCGGCGGGCGCCCCGTTCTTCAAATACAACGTCATCGATATGGAGCGAGGACATGAGATTGAGTTCGGTGTTCCAATTGCCAAGCTGGTTTCTGGGGATGACCGCGTTGTCTCCGGCATCCTCCCGTCCGGTCGCTACGCTTCGCTCGTTCACCGAGGTCCATACGACCGGCTTTACGACGCCAATGCAGTCTTGATCGGGTGGACCAAGGAACGGGGCTTCAAGTGGGACGTCTCGAAAACTGAGGCAGGTGACCGGGTCGGCTGCTGGCTCGAGATTTATCTGACCGACGAGGTGATCGAGCCTGATCCCGAGAAGTGGGAAACCGAAGTCGCTATCCGGCTGGCAGATCGGTAGGAAGTTTATCGCTGCATAAGCTGAACGCCGTATCGATCGCCGGGGCAAGGCTGGTTTAGCTCCATGCGTGAAACGCTTTCGCTTCAGTAACCGAGACTGGTGTTAGCAAAGTATCCAAGCAGTGACGCCACGGTATTCGCACCCGTATCCTTGTGGAGACTTCTTGTGAAAGCGACCAAAAATTCCGCTGCACATCACGGAAAAAAACTCTAAACGAAAGCCTACTGACGTAGGGTTGTCAGTCGACAGTTCAATGATGCTGCTTAGCTTGATGAACACATCAAAACCATTCCGATTGGACGTCCCGGTCGGCCCGAGGAAGTGGCTGAACTGGTGGCTTTGCTGGGTTCCGACCTTGCCGCATCGATCACCGGAAGTGAATACGTTATCGACGGCGGAACTATCCCACGGTCTAACGGAATCACGCTACAACCCACTTATCATTGATTCAAAAAGATATGTCTAAAGAAGAAATACAGATGCCTCGGATCATTGCAGCCTTTGTTAAGGCGAAGAACAACCGTGATCACGAAGCCGTAGTCGCCTGCTTTGCCAGCAATGCCACTGTTCATGACGAAGGAAATGAGATGCGTGGCGCGACAGCGATCAGGGAATGGAGCGACAACACTAGCAAAAAATATCAATTCACAATTGATCCAACTGAAATCGTCGAAGGCAACAATGAGACTATCCTCACCGCCACGCTTACTGGTAACTTTCCGGGCAGTCCGGTCTCGCTAGATTTCCACTTCAACATCGAAGACGACTTAATCGCTACCTTGACCATTAAATGACTGACATTGTCGTCGCTTAGCACCGGCACTTTGTTTTTAGGCGGCTCCTCGCTGTTGAGACGCAAGAAGCGACGGGTGAAATCGAACCAGGAATCAACTCCAGCAACTTAAGCAAGTTCTAGAAGTTAGAGCGAAAACGGATGCTTGGACACTTTTCACGTTTGATTTGCTGATTAGGCCGGCTGGCCGACCTTTTGCTCGCGGTCCATCGCTTTGCTGTTAGTGGTTTTTGTCTTCACCACCAGCGACCGCACGTTTACATCTGGTTTTTTCCGTTTGCGCGCTTGTTCCAGGAACAATGCCTGGGCATCCACTCGCTCCCCCTCCAAGGCCCTGCGAATGTACGTCGGCTCCGTCCTTTGTTCCCGGGCTTTGACATTATCCTTCCAATAAATGTCGAGACTTTGATCGACCCGCTCACGCAGCTCCGCGTCCTCAACCGGAAAACAGATCTCCACGCGCCGGAAAAAATTTCTTTCTGTCCAGTCCGCGCTCGCGAGATAGATTTCCGGCTTACCTGCGTTTGCGAAACGATAAATCCGGCTGTGCTCTAAGAATCGGCCGACGATGCTCCGCACAATCACGTTGTCGCTCACCCCAGGTACCCCTGGACGCAGGCCGCAGACACCCCTGACCAAGAGATTTATCTTCACACCGGCCTGGGAAGCCAAATACAGAGCTTTGATGACCTCTTCGTCGACCAGCGCGTTCACCTTGCCGAAAATGGCAGCCGGCTTACCACTCTTCGCGTGGAGCACTTCACGTTGGATCATTTCAAGGACAAACTCGTGAAGCGCTTTCGGTGCCGCCTTAATCTTTTTCAATTCAGGAAAGACCGAAATACCTGTCAACCAGTTAAACAGCTCTGCGCTGTCGTTTGTAATTTCCGGATCGCAGGATAATAACCCGAAATCTTCGTAAAGTTTCGCGGTTGCCGGATTATAGTTCCCCGTCCCGAGATGCAGGTATCGACGGATCCCGTCCTCTTCCCTACGAACGACTAGCGCAAGCTTTGCACGCGTCATCAAGCTGGTGATCCCGTAGACTACATGAACACCGGCTTCTTGGAGCGTTCTGGCCCATTTTATGTTTGCTGCTTCGTCGAAACGCGCCTTGAGCTCGATCACCACTGTAACCTGTTTCCCGCCTTCAGCCGCCTCAGCCAACGAGGCCACGATTGGGGAATCACCACTGGTTCGATAAAGCGTCTGTTTGATTGCCAATACATTTGGATCTTGTGCAGCCTGCTCGATGAAATCGAGCACTGTCTGAAAGCTTTCATAAGGATGATGCAACAGGATCGGTCTACGCCGGATTTGGGAGAAAACGTCTTCTTCATCATCCGATGCGGTCACGATCGCGGGTACAAATGGACGGAACTTGAGATCCGGCCGATCTACTTCAGAAATCACCGGCATTAGGCGCAGAAAATTGATCGGTCCATCGACCTGGTAGAGATCGTCCCCGGTCAGGCCAAACGTTTGCAGCAATTGATCAGCAATGTGGCGCGGACAGTCCTGCTGGACCTCCAAGCGGACCGCGTCCCCACGACTCCGTTTCCGCAACTCAAGTTCGATCGTCTTCAGCAAATTGTCGGTCTCTTCCTCATCGAGATACAAATCGCTATTCCGAGTAACACGAAACTGATACGCGCCCTTCACTCTGACGCCGTGGAAGAGAGAACCAACGTGCGCTTGGATAAGGTTCCCGATGAAAATGTAACGGTACATTCCCTTTTCCCCGGCCCTGTAAGGAAGCAGGCGGGGTAGAATACGCGGCACCTGGACCACGGCTAGATTCGTGCTGATCGCAGTGCCTTCAAGCTCTACTGCAACGTTCAGGCTCTTGTTCAGCAACTGGGGGAAGGGATGGACCGGATCCACCGCGAGCGGCGTGAGCACCGGGTAAACCGACTTCTCAAAGTACTTCGTGTAGTATTGCTTTTCTTCGTTCGTGAGTTCATCACAACCTAGGAAAAAAATGCTATTTGCCTCCAAGGCTGGGACCAGCTCCTGGCTCCATATACGATACTGATCATCCACCATCTTACGCACCCTCGACGAAATAGCTGCGAGCTGTTCACCGGGGCTCATTTCATCGGGGCCAGGCGCACTGACATTGCTTTGGCGTTGCTGCTTCAGACCAGCAACCCTTACCTCAAAGAACTGATCGAGATTTGAGGCGACAATACAAAGGAATTTCAAGCGCTCCAGGAGCGGACTGCTCGGATCCTGAGCCTCTTCCAAGACCCGCTGATTGAACTCTAACAAGCTCAGTTCGCGGTTGTTGTAGAGGGAGGGATCAGATAGAACCGAGGAGGTTTCTTCTTCCATAGACCGTTTTCTAATGACCTGTTTTCTACGCCGTTGCTCGCGCATTCTTAACCCACCGCAGCCTTTTGGTTTATCGGCGATTTCTCACAGCTACAATACATGGTTTATTACGCCTTGTCTGCCCATCACGCTCCCAAAGAAAGAGGGTTGCTGAACGGTCGCCAGTGGTATAGGCAAGAGATTCGCGTATGCGACATCGTCGATCCCGGCGATCCGAACATCTTCTGGAACTCGATAATTCAGGCGGATCAAGCTATGCATTAGGTGCCCTGCAGTCTAGTTGTTCGCCCGACGACAGCCTCCGGTTTTAGTGTTTCCATCACCCCGTCGAACCTCATTCTCATCTCCGATTAAACGAGCTTTGGGAAATCGATCCTGAAGATCTTTGACCAGTGCGTCAGGATTATCTCCAAGAAAGATAGCGCACACCCCTTTTTCCGAGGCGGCAACCAGGATCGAGCCCAACGAACATTCGCCGACAGCGAAGCGGATTGTCGCCGACTGACTTTCGTTTACCTCGGTAACAATCAGCTGGTCGACGGCAGAGAAAATTCGTGGCGGGGCGGCAGCTACAAACCCTCGGTGGTTCGAGACAAGCTCGCAGGACCAGGTGTCCGCCCGTGAGTGCCTTTCGATGCGACTCGGAGCGGTGCATCTGAAACCGTTGATGTCCGTCAAGGCGGAAAGCGGTGATGGCGACAGGCCGAGAGCAAGGGCGGGATCATGGCACACCTGAGTAGTATTTCTGGTTGTAGGTAGTTTGTTTGCTTAGGTATATGGGCTGGGCGCGGATATCCCGCCGCGCGCGAACCTGAAAACACAGTTTTATGTCTAAGAAGACTCGAGTAGATGTTGATGGGAGACACCTTGAACTCTCGAATCTAGAGAAAATCTTTTATCCGAAGGTCGGATTCACCAAGGCTCAGGTCATTGACTATTATGTCCGGATCGCTCCAGTGCTCTTGCCGCATCTGAAAAATCGGCCGGTCAGTCTGAAGCGCTATCCGGACGGTGTGACCGGTTCATACTTTTTCGAAAAACAGGCTCCATCACACCGTCCCGACTGGATCGAGACAACACCGGTAGAGAGCGAAGATCGGACGATCGACTATTGCCTGATCAATGACCGACCGGCTCTCGTCTGGGCCAGCAACCTGGCGAACTTGGAGCTTCACACCTTTTTGCATCGTGCCCCCAAGATCACAAAGCCGACGATGTTGGCATTTGATCTCGATCCGGGGGAAGGAGTTGACATTCTACTCTGCGCTCAAGTTGGGCTCTGGATTCGAGATCTTCTGGAGAACCTGGAAATCGAATCATTCCCCAAGACCTCCGGATCCAAGGGTTTACAGCTCTACGTGCCTTTGAATGGCCCGACCAGCTACGGTCAAACGAAGGCCTTCGCTCAGGCACTCGCTCAACGTCTGGAAAGCGAGCATCCCGAGGAAATTGTGTCCAAAATGCAAAAGAAGCTCCGGGTTGGGAAAGTGTTCGTTGATTGGAGCCAAAACGATGAGCATAAGACGACGGTCAGCGTCTATTCTCTCCGAGCTAAGGACCGACCAACTGTTTCCACACCGGTAACCTGGGACGAAGTCGACGCGGCGCTGCGGAAAAGAGATCCCAAATCGCTGGAGTTTGAATCTCACGAGGTGTTGGATCGGGTCGAAAAAAGCGGAGATTTATTCGAGCCGGTTCTTCAGCTTAAACAGCGGCTACCTTCTCTCGATGCCTTACGGAGGGCCAGTAGCGTGTCCGCCAAAGCCGTCGGTGCATCACGCTCAAGCTCACACACTCGGCGACGAGCGAGCCTCGCGGTCCGCAGCGCAGGAGGATCCGATGTCGCCGAGCCGTCCGGGGCAAGTGACGTTCAACGCGGGGAAGGATCGAGTCCCCGCGATCCGCACAAGGCGTCCAACAGACTAGGTCGGAAAGGTCCTATGCCCTCCCCATCAAGAGCCGCAGACAAACCTGCGAAAAAGAAAAAGGGCGAGCGCACGAGCGCAAAGTCGGACCTCAAGGCTTACCGCGCGAAAAGAAAATTCAGATCCACCCATGAGCCGGAAGGAAAACAACGGGTAGAAAGAGGCCTTATCTTTGTCGTCCAGAAGCATCGAGCCAGGCGATTGCATTACGACCTCCGACTAGCCATGGATGGGACCCTGAAGAGCTGGGCGGTGCCCCAAGGACCTTCCCTGGATCCCGCGGTCAAGCGGCTGGCGGTCATGGTAGAGGATCACCCTCTGGAATACGCCAGCTTCGAAGGCGTGATTCCCAAAGGCAATTACGGGGCAGGAGAGATGATCATTTGGGATCGCGGTACCTACCACGTGGAAGGCGACTCCTTGGAGCAACTAAAGCTGGGTAAAATGGTTCTCGAGCTGAGTGGCGAGAAACTTCGTGGAGAATTTCATCTGGTTAGAATGCATCATGCCGAAGGAAATGAGTGGCTGCTGTTCAAGGCCAAAGATGAGTGGGCCAGCCAGGAAGATGTGCTGGCCCAAGATCGTTCTATCCTCACGGGCAAACGAATCGAGGAATACAAAAATGTAGATGACCTCATTGCCAAACATCAGGTTTCGCCGGAAACAACCATCTCCGCTCTGCGCGAACTTCGGCCGATGTTGGCCAAAAGCGCGGATGCCCCCTTTGATGATCGGGATTGGGTTTTCGAACTGAAACTCGATGGCTATCGAGCGCTCGCGTTTATTGATCGGGTAAGTGCCCGACTGATTTCGCGGACCGGTAACGACCTCAGCTCAGCTTATCCGGCAATTATCAATGATCTTGTGGAGATCAAGATAACCGCCGTGCTCGATGGCGAGATTGTGGTAGTCGATGATGCCGGGATTCCTAGATTCGAGCTGTTGCAAAACTATCGGAAGGCTCATCAGGGCCACTTGGTCTATTACGTCTTCGACATCTTGTTCCTGAACGGACGCGATCTGCGGGACCGACCTCTAATCGATCGCAAAGAAACTCTCCGGCGTATTCTGGATGGTTTGGAAACTGTTCGGTATGTCGATCACGTGGAAGGCACCGGGATAAAGTTCTTCGAACTAGCCAAAGAGAAAGAACTCGAAGGAATCGTTGCCAAGAAAAAATCAGCCGTTTATCTCAATGGCAAAAGGGTTGATCACTGGCTCAAAATAAAGTGCCGGCGGGTTGAGGAAGCAATCATTTGTGGCTTCACGATGAGTCGCGCTAACCAAAATGTGCTCGGTGCTTTGCTCCTCGGCCTGCACGAAGGCCCAGAGCTGAAGTTTGCTGGACTCGTTGGTACCGGCTTAAACCGGGCCCCGGATCTGGTGACGAAGCTGAGAAAGCTTGGCACCCGCCAAGGCGCATTTAAAACCATACCAAAAATCGATATGCCGATTCACTGGGTCAAGCCACAGCTGGTCTGTTCAGTTGAATTCCATGAATGGACGAAAGACAGCATCTTGCGGGGAGCGTCTTTTGTTTCGCTTCGCTTCGATAAGCCTGCCGCCGAAATCGTGCGCGAGCCTTAGGGCCTTCGGATACGGCCCGAAGGGGCATGTCCGGTCTACCCAGGGTAAAGCCCATGCGCGTCAACATAAGGAAGTGACTGCTAAAGACGCTGAGGGACGCTTCTCTGCCGTCCCGGCTTGTCCGCCGTGGTCTCGCGAAAGCGAGACGAAGGAGGAAAGGAGTCGCTTGATCGCAAGTGGGTCGCTTAGACACGTGGCATTGAACGGCAGCTAAACACCACTAAGAGACCTGAACATTTCAGCCGTCCCTAGCGGGACGGAGGCGCTTTTTCCCGTTTCCCGGCACTTCGTACCGGGCTACTTTCGCAGCGTCCCTTATAGGTAGTCCGAAGTTATTCATCAATCTGGGGCCAAAGCCCGCGATGAAGCTTTGGAGCGTGAGCGACCCCCGGATTGTGAGTAACTTCGCCCCAAGCGCGTCAGCCGGCTACGAATGGCCGTCCCATCCGCAGCAACGGATTCCCGGAGAGTTTCGAGCTGGCTGATTCTTGCTTGAGTGAGAGAAACAATACTCAGACCATGGCGAGATCGCCCCCTGGCGCTTTACGTCTCACTATAAGGGTTTGGTAATCACTCGAGCGGCGCGAGTTTTCTTATTTGGAGCAATCACGTTATGACTTCAGCCGATAGAGCTAATGAAAAACCAGTCGCCGCTTTTGTCGGGATCGACTGGGCCGATCAACAACACGCTGTGGTGCTACGAGCAGCCACTAGCAACGCTAGGCTTGAACATCGCAGCATTGGCAGCGAGCCGGATGCTTTAGCCGAGTGGGTATTGGAAGTGCGAGAGCGTTTCGCTTCTGCGGGTAGGATCCTGGTTTGCTTAGAGCAGAGTCGCGGAGCGCTGATTCACTTTTTGATGGGCTATGAGTGCTTTGAACTCTATCCCCTCAATCCTAAACAACTGGCTAGTTACCGGCAGGCCTTTCGACCCAGCGGGGCCAAAGACGACCCGGTTGATGCCGAGCTACTTTGCCAGTTTGTGAGTCTGCATCATGAGAGCTTACGCCCCTGGCATCCCGACGATGGATTAACGCGAAAGCTAGCCCTCTTGTGCGAGAAGCGCCGTCAGGCGGTCGATGCCCGCACTGCCTTGAGCAATCAGCTCAAGAGTGAACTCAAGCAGTACTTTCCTCTGGCTTTAGCCCTACTGGACAACGATCTGAGCACGGCCTTAGCTGCAGATTTTTTGCTCCAGTGGCCTAATTTTGCGTCGCTCAAAAAAGCTTCGACCCACAAGCTACGTAAGTTCTTTTACGGCCATCACAGTCGCAGCGAGCAAAAACTCCAAGCGCGGCTGGAACGGATAGAGGCCGCCCAACCCTTGACCCGCGACTCGGCCATCATTGAGGCGGGCAGTCTCACTGTGCAGATGCTGGCCCAACAGCTCAAAGCCTTGGTGCCTTACATCGCTCGGTACGAAAAAGAGATCGCTCAACTCTTCGATGTCCATCCCGACAGCGCCTTATTCAACAACCTCCCTGGGGCGGGTCCCACTCTGGGCCCTCGTTTACTGACAGCCTTCGGCACCGATCGAGAGCGTTTTCAAAGTTCGCTCGAAGCCGTGACTTTCTTTGGGATTGCTCCGGTGACTGAACAAAGCGGCAAATCTCAATGGATCCACTTTCGCTGGGCTTGTCCGAAATTCCTCCGCCAATCCTTCCACGAGTTTGCCGGCCAATCGGTTCGCTTCTGTGATTGGGCCGCACTCTTTTATCAACAACAAAGAGCCCGCGGCAAAGGCCATCACGCCGCAGTGCGTGCTCTGGCCTACAAATGGATCCGGATCTTGTTCCGTTGCTGGAAAACGCGCCAACCTTACGACCCTGAGCTCTACCTCAGCGCCTTGCTCCAACGTGGCTCGCCTTACTCTTCGCCGGTGAAAAACTCTCCTCAAAAAATTTGACAGACCACCTCAGACCTCTCCGGGACGATTCTTTCAGCCGTCCCTAGCGGGACGGAGGCGTTTTTTTCGTTTCCCGGCACCTCGTGCCGGGCTTCTATGAAGCCGACGTTGTCAAGCCTCGCCGCAAAAAGCTTTGTTTGAATGTTTTTAGTTAGTTTTCTGCGCAATCAGACAACAACCCACCTCTGGCCGGCTTTGGTGCTTGATCGGCGCGGTGTGAGGTACGAACACCGCAGCGATCAAACACCAAAGTTCGGTGACCTCCTTAAAGCGCGCGCTGCGCGCTAGGGAACTAGCTCTGATCGGCTAAAAGGTCTTTCTCTCGGGGGATTGGTTCGCTCCTTTTTTCTTTTTGTTGTCGACTCTGGAGCTTGCTCTTTTTGGTCTTCAGCCAACGTTTGCTGTCCCAACGCGAGCTTGATCATGATTGCCCGGTTTAAGCTTCTATCGGTGGGAAGGGTCCTTCCTCACACGGTGATTTATGCAATTGAGCATTCCAAGGGACAGCAACCAGCGGTCTCATCTACTTTTCGGGTTTTGACCCAAGCCCAGCATCAGACGCGCGCCGTTGCTGCCAAAAAGTCACCTCAAGGTCGCTGCTTAAAATTCTACCTGCCCCAGGCTTCTGACTTTGCTCTAGGGCTTGGCTTGGAGGACTAAACTCAGTTTTTCAGCCGTGGTTTGTCCGCTGGCTAAACGCCATAAATCGATGGCTAAACGCCGGGCCGCTTTGACTACCAAGCGTCTCTTGGCGCGCTTGCTCTTTACTAAGCCAGCCCCCAGCTGGCGTACCGGTGGATAGTGGGGCTGCCAAATCATGAGCCGCCAGACCATCTCCACTAAGCTCCAGCGCACGATCCGGTTGCCACAGCGGTTGATCGAGCCCTCTTTACCCCGGCCATCGCTCTGGTGGATGCCGGGACATAAGCCCGTATAGCTGGCGACTTGTCTTCGATTCTTAAAGCGCTCCCAGCCCTTCATCTCGTATTCCAACACCGCCGCGCTGTAGGCCCCCACTCCCTTGGGTAAGATCGCCGGAGCCAGCGCTTCGATTCGCCGCCGCAACCCTTTTTGCTCCTCCTGAGCGCTCAACACCTTCTTGCGCCAAGCTTCTAACTGCTCTTTGATCCAGTCTTTGAGCCGGGCATCAGCGTTGAGCTCACACCACCCTTTGCCCTGCCACCATCGAGCTCGCACTTCGATGCCTTGAGCACACAACAAGCCTTTACCGCGCCCCTCATAGCGGCTCCGATCGGCCATGATCTGACGATGATAGCGAATCAGGGCTCGTTTTTCTTCCTGTTTAAGGCTCGGCACCCCCACCACACTTAAGGCTTTATCCTGGCCCCTCAGATAGCGATCCAATTGATCGGTCAACTCTGCACCATCGCGCCGATCGGTCTTTTGCTGCTTACCTCCTTGGCCCATCGCCTTGGGCGCTACCACCAGGTTCTTGACTCCCACTTCCTCTAGCTGCCGATGTAACCAGTAGCCGCTGGCTCCCGCTTCGTAACAGCTATGAATCTGCCATCCCTCGGCCAACTTCTTCTCTACCCAAACCAAAAAGGCCTCATGACTCATCTTGCCCACCGCCTTGATCCGCCCGCCATCCTCCTGCATCGCTACCGTCACCTGCCGATAGTGCATATCCAGTCCCAACTTCAGGACTCGATCGCCATTGTGCTGCCCACTTGCTTGGTTGCCTTCACTGCCCGACGTTGACTGCGTATTGTTATTATTCATAGAGCCGACAGTTTAGCAGCGGGTGCTACTAGCTGTCGGCTCATGTCATCTACTTTCAAGCGTCCCTAGCGGGACGGAGGCGCTTTTTCCCGCTTCCTCGGCACTTTCGTACCGGGCTACTATCGCTCTGTCCCTCCGGGACGATTTTCCGGCTACTTTCATTGCGTTCCTTCCTCCTTCGTCGTCGTCGCGGGACTACAGCGGACAGGCCGCGACCCATTGCTCAACGCTGTGCTGCTGGTCCGGGCCCTTATGTTGACGCGCATGGGCTAAAGCCTGGGATATGTTTTCTTGGCCCTTCGGGCGGTTTCCAGAGCTCAAGAGTCTGCTAGGCCGCTTTGGAATGAGTCGATAGGAAAGAGCGCCTCGGCTGGAAGGAAAATTTGATCCGGGTGAATGGCCCATGGTGCCCATCGCAAGCGCCACATCGAATGGGCTGGGATCCCGGTTCGCTGGAAAGCACGACCCCATCTCCTTCACATTGCTGACAAAGCTCACAGGCCTCTACGTTGACGACGTGACGATAAAGATCCCGCTGGTAATCCACTTCGTGTGATGCCCGCCCTTCGCATTCCTCTCGATTACCAGCCGAACCAATGACGACATAGGCAGAATCGCTTTCGGTATCTTGGCATTCAACGATGTAACGCCACTTCGTTGGAGCGCTAACCTGGGTCATTCCTGCATATTGTAGTCAGTCTACGTTGAAAACACAAGATATTGGGTTCAAATTTTCGAAAAAAAGAGGTGCATCCGAGAGACAGTCATATTACGAATAGCTAAGCACCTAATAATCAGGGCTTTACCCATGAAATCCATTTGGAAAGGCGCAATCAGCTTCGGTCTAGTAAACATCCCTGTTCGCCTGTATTCGGCCACGGAAAGGGAGACAGTCGAGTTCCACATGCTTTCCAAGCGGGACCATTCTCGCATTCGATTCCAGAGAGTGTCGGAATCGACCGGCAAAGAGGTTCCCTACGAAGACATCGTGAAAGGCTACGAGTTGGAAGACGGGGGTTACGTTATTCTTTCCGACGAGGAGTTGGCGGAGGCCGCTCCCGAGAAATCAGGAACTATCGAGATCCAGGAGTTCGTGGACGAATCAGAGATTTCCAGTCTGTATTTTGATAAACCTTACTATCTTGAGCCGGACAAGACTGCGGCGAAGGCATACGCTCTTCTCCGCGATTCGTTGAGCAAAAGCGGTAAAGTCGGAATTTCTCAGTTTGTCTTGCGCAACCGAGAGCATCTCTGCGCGCTCAAAGCCATGGGGGAGGTATTGGTTTTGAATGTGCTCCGTTTCTCGGCTGAGATCAGGAAAGCCGAGGAGCTTTCGCTCCCGAAAAAGGAAAAAGTCACGCAGAACGAGATAACCCTGGCTCTCAAGCTGATTGAGGGCCTCACTGGTAAGTACGATCCGGAGAAATACAGAGACACCTATACTGAAGAGGTGAAAAAGCTGATCGATGCGAAAGCCAAGGGTCAAAAGATCAAGACCGCTCCCAGGGCCGCGCCTTCCTCCAAAGTGATCGATCTTACGGCCGCGCTCAAAGAGAGTTTGAAAGCACCGAAGAAGAAGAGAGTGGCATAGGGCGGGCTAAAATAGCCAATCGCCGATAGCCAATTTGCGATGCTATTGGTAAGCGCCATTCGTGGCAGCCATGACAGAAGAGAGCTCCCTACCGAAGCGGCGTTCGGTAGTTAACCGGGTCGGAATTTTCGTGCTGCTGTTCGGTCTGGTTAGCGCGGGGATCATTTACTGGAGCGGAGAGAGTCGTTCCGCGAGGCAGGAAAAAACCACCGAGAGCGGTTCGCACGATGATACCCTTTCGTTTGAGGATTCCAAGACCTCCTCTCGCGGCACAGAAATGTATTTTGGTAAGGTCGGAGTTCTAGTTGCGACCTGGTTCCGTCGTTGGGAAGAGCTGAAAGTTTCCGAGCGATGGGCAATTATGATTGCAAGCGGTTCGGTGCTCGCCGCGTTAATCTGTTTCGTTGTTGCCACTCGAGTGCTCCGCAACTAGTTCCGTGCGGCGGAGGATCGTACGCCCGCAGACCGCAATCAAACGTGGCGCATGGCTCTCAGTCCCGAATGCGCGGCCGTAGTGTTCATCCGCGGTTCATCGATTTGCGCATTCGCCACTGCGACAGGCACATGACGTTGCTGTAATGTTTCGGTTGGGCTGCACAGGAGAGTAGACAGAGCGCCAACTCTTAGCGCAGATATAAAACCGGGCGGACCTTGCGTGATCGTCAAAGGACCGCTAAAAACGAGGAAGAGCCGCCGGTAATAAAAATGTCTGTAGCTACAGAAGCAATTTCGCGAATTGTCGCAGCCCCCCTCTGGAGTTCGCGGACGATTTACGGGCCCGCCTTTGTCGCGGCCTCTGCGCACGATATTAATCCGAGTATTTGGGCGAACGCGTGGATTCAGCACGCCAAGGATCACCGGTTTAATGAAGTCGTGGAGCATGGCCTGAATGACCAATTCGAACAGCGCTATTTCGTGTTGGTGAATTCGCGGCAAGAACAAGTCTGCGTTCAGACATTTTTCGTGGTGAAGCAAGATCTCACCGCCGGTTTGCCAGAGGCGATACGAAACACGGTTACCCGCCTGCGGCGGCGCTGGCGATCCCTGTTCTTCATGCAGATGCTGATGGTCGGCAGTCCCGCTGCTGAAGGTTTGCTCGATCGGGAAGAGCCTTGGGCGGTCGAGGCGTTGCGGGCGGCCTTGGAGAAGTATGCCCGACAGGCGCGCATTGGTTTGGTCTTATTGAAAGATTTTCCGGCGGAATACCGCGGTTTGCTCAAAGTCTTTACTCGGCAAAATTACCAACGCATTCCGGGTCTTCCCGCAGTGAAGCTCGAGCTCGATTTTTCCTCTTTTGAGGAATTCACTACGAAAAAACTGAGCAAGGTTTACCGGAAGAATTTGCGGCGAAAGTTCAAAGTGCTGGGGTCGTTTCCTCCAGTGACCTTCGAGGTCCATTGCGGGTGCACTCCCGAACAAGTGGAGGAGATTTTTCCGCTTTACTGGGAAGTATATCAGCGGGCGAAATTGAGTTTTGAAGTGCTTAACCGGAAGTATCTGACCCAGCTCGGGCAAACCATGCCGGATAAGATTCGCCTATTCCTTTGGCGGCAAGAAGGTCGCTTGGTCGCCTTTAATATGGGAATCGTCCATGAAGGGATCATCGATGATCTTTATGTCGGGTTCGACTATGGCGCCGCGTCCAAGTTGAATCTTTATTTTCTGACCTGGCGAGATGTGATTGAGTGGAGCGTTCAGAACGGATTGAAGACCTATCGCTCCGGACCACTCAACTACGATCCAAAGCTCCATCTAAAAATGAGTCTGGTGCCCCAGGATCTCTACGCGCGCCATCTCTCGCCGATCTTGAATCGTCCGCTGCTGTTGGCCATCAAATGGCTGGGTCCGACTCGGTACGAACCCATTCTGCGAAAGTTTCCGAATGCGGATGAGCTGTAGGGGACCCCGAATTAAATAGCCAATAGCCGATAGCCAAATTTGCTATTAGCTATTGGACATTCTTATTCGAAGTCGGTGCCGAGCACACGACGAAAAGTCTCGCCAAAGTGATGAAATGTCTCCGGATCGGACAACCGCCTGTCTGAGCGTTCGGACAGGCTTTCGGAAATGCGATGTCTAGTACTTAGGCTTTTGACACTTCGCCGGAAGGAACCGCTGTTTTCGGCTTGTCCTTATTCAAATCCGGATCGAGAAACCCGAGCGCATGCGGCGGTTTGATAACCCGAACGCCGGCCTTTTTCTGCTCTTCCACGATCTGCTGGTGCAGCTCATGCATCTTGGTCCAATGCACTTTTGGTTTGTAGTGATGCTCGGCGTGGTATCCGTTGTTAAACCAGATCAGATTGTAGATTTTGTCGTAGCTGCTGACGCCCCAGGCGATCGGTTCGTCCGGATTTCCACCGTAATGGCGATAGTAGCCGTTCAGGTAGGAAAGGCAGTGCCCAAGATAATAGAACGGCAGATAGAAGAGCATAAATTGCCAGTTCAGGAAAAAACCAATGATCACGAGAATCACCCAGGAAGCAATTTCGAGCACCCCAAAGTACGCATTGAACGCGTTACGCTTCTTCACCTCTCGAAAGATTTCTTTGGGATCGTCCCGGAAATAGCTCAAAAAAACGTACGACCAGACATTCTCCGCTTCGTGGCCGTGGCCATGCTTGTAGATGGAAATGGGATCGACCGTCTCACCCTCTTCGTCCGGGAAATCACTATTGCCTTGATGATGCTTGAGATGGATCAATTGGTAGAACTGTTGGGAATAACCCATCGTCACGGACAGCAGCCAGCTGAAGAAGCGGTTGGCCGGTTTCCACTTAAAGTAGGGATTGTGAATGAAATTGTGAGCGATCCCGTTGACATTCCAGGAGATGCTGACTGAGTAGATGAAGCCCAAGATCAGCATGATCCACAAGGGAGTATGTGGAAACAAAAGGAACATGGAAATCACGAAGCCGGTATGCGCGAGGGCGGCAACCACCGGTATCCAATCATTTTTAGAGTGGGCCAAAATCTTCATATAGCCGTTGACACTAACACCTTTATGGTAAACGAAAGGAGTTGCAACCTCCTTCCGAAGAGGGCGCCAGTAATTTACTGAGTTGTAATATTTTAAAATGCCGCTTGTTTCGTCCGAACCAGATACCTCTCCAGCGCAACTCGATACCCCCCCCAAGCGCGCCTGGTTTTTCAATCCTTACCTGCAGATCGGATTCAGTGTTCTGCTCAACGCGGCGGCTCAGATTTTCATTAAGATTGGAACCGAGCATGCCTCTGATCAATCGGTTCTAGCCATCTCTAGCCTGACCTCTGGCTACATGTGCCTCGGCATTGCGGCTTTGGTGGTTGGCTTGGTCTCCTGGCTGTATGCGCTGAAGTCGGTCCCGCTGACGATCGCTTTCACTTTGGCGGCGAGCACGCAGGTGATGGTTCCGCTCGGATGCTGGATTTTCCTGGGCGAACAGATATCACTCATACGCTGGGGCGGCATTTTCCTCGTCACGTTCGGCGTTCTCCTGGTGGCCCAACCGCTTTCGAGAATCGAGGAGCGACTATGAACCCTTTTTATATCCTGTTGCTCCTTGTTTCCAACGGCAGCTCGATCGCCGGACAGGTCTTTTTTAAGAGAGGCATGGGCGACGCAGTACAGATGCCGCGCTGGCAAAGGGCTTCGTGGGTCGGAACCGGAGTCGCTGCCAAAGCCCTCAGCTTCTTTTGCTGGCTCGGACTCCTGGCCCGCTTTGAACTCAGCTACATCTATCCTTTTGAAGCCTTGGATCCGATTTTTGTCGCGCTGGCGGCTGCCCTGTTTTTGCGGGAAAAGCTCAATTTCCGGTTGGTTTTGGGGATCTCAATTATTTGCGTTGGGATTGCGATCGTTTCGATCACGTAGGGTGAGAGCCAAACAACGTGTTGGTAGGGCGAGGCTCCTGTGCGATCCCAATAGTCGGCATGGTGACGTGGTTTGTCTTCAGCACGTGATGACTTCGTGGATGCGCCCGCCGAGCCGGATGGTTCGATCGCGCTCTGGGCTCGGCTCGGCCGACTATCGACGATCCATGCGCCCGTTGTCAGGGACCCTGGGGGATGTTGCGAAATATTTTGGGTTATTCGGGAGCCTCGCTCTACCGCGCCGATTCTAAACCGACCAAAACAGGCCAGAGTTTCTCCACAGTGTTCCGGTTTTGGCGCAAAGCGAGTATTGGGTCGGGGACCGGTTTCTTGGGGTGATCAATCCGCGCGGTTCCCCGCTGGGTCCACCTGGCGTAGCTAGCCGCTGAATGCGCACCGCAGATGTCTCCACCCACGATCAGTGATTCGCGTCGAATTTCCGTAATAGCCCAAACCAGGTCATTGGTAGTGAATAGCCCTTGCTCCCAATCGGTTACTGCGTGTTCTGGCGTCAAACAATCAAAGTCGACAGTGATGTAGACGTGCCGACCTTTTAATGTCTCGACGAATTGGCTGAATTTTTGTCGCCAATTATCAGCGGCGATACCGGTCCAACGTCCGCGAGCGGACTTGCCAAATCTTTCGATCCAAGGCCAGACTTCCAGTCGGCCCGATCGAAGCGCCGCATGATTAGCAAACCACCGATGCGGGGGATTTAATTCGAAGTTTGCGCATCCCCAAATTGCTACCCGGGTAATCGGCGCAGTTTCCAGAGCTCTGTTCATCCAGGTGCCACAGCACCAATAAGGTGGTCGAGTGTCCCAGTCCGGATGATTGTCGAAGGAAACTAGAATAAAAGGTTCGCGTAGCTGACGGATCCAAAGACCAGTGAGATGATGAAAATCGCCTGATCCATAAAGCGTAAAGGGAGTGATTTTGCTTCGTATTTCTTCCCAGAATGCATTAATGAGCCCGACGGGGGCGCAGTACCGGAGTTGGGGTCCCCAACTGCGACAATCTTGGATCTCAGAGATACCGGCTGTTCCTAACATCCATACGCCATCCAGGTCGATGATCTGGCATTCCTTCATTCTCGCCCAAAGCTCGAATGAAATGACAAATAACAAATAGCAAATGACAAATAAGTCAGAGCCGAACTGGTGGGAGGCACCTCATTCTCGCCTGAGCGAGAATGAGGTGCGTTGCTATTTGCTATCTGCTATTTGTCATTTCATTCGAGCTTTGGGCGAGAATGACGATGATTTCCCTCCAAGACATCCAGGCCGCCAAAAAACGAATCAAGAGCGGCATCTACTATTCGCCCTGTCCTATTTCCGGTCAGCTCTCTGAGTTTGTTGACGCGCAGGTCTACTGCAAGCTGGATCATTTGCAGCGGACCGGGAGCTTCAAGGAACGGGGTGCGCGGAATGCGCTGCTATTGCTGGATTCGCCGAGGCGGGAGAAAGGGGTCGTTGCGGCGTCGGCTGGGAACCATGCCCTCGGTTTGGCTTATCACGGCAAGCTGCTCAGCATTCCGGTGACGGTGATTATGCCAGAAACAGCGCCACTCATTAAGATCACAAGTTGCCAAAGACTGGGCGCAAATGTCTTGATTCGCGGCAAGAACTTCGCCGAAGCGCGAGCGTTCGCGGATAACCTTGTTAGCAAAGAACGTTTTACTTACATTCATGGTTACGACGATTGGGAAATTATCGCCGGTCAAGGAACGATGGGACTGGAGATTCTCGATCAGGTACCAGAGCTAGATGCGATCGTGGTTCCAGTCGGCGGTGCGGGCTTGATCGCGGGAATCGGGTTAGCGGTTAAGAGCTTGCGACCTGAAGTGCAAATTGTCGCGGTCGAAGCGGAAAACACTCCCAGTTTTGCCGAGGCATTGCATGCTGGCAAGCCGGTGCAAGTCGTCAACCATCCGACGTTGGCAGACGGGTTAGCGGTTCCGGAGGTAGGAACCAACTCTTTTTCATTGGCCAGGCGTTATGTCGATGGCCTGGTGCGGGTGACCGAAGACGAGATTGCACTGGCCATTCTTCGAATCATCGAGCTGGAGAAAAGCGTGGTTGAGGGGTCTGCTGCTGCTACGCTAGCAGCCTTACTGAGTGGCAAGCTACCTCAGCTCGCTGGTAAGAGAGTTGTGCTTCCCTTTTGCGGCGGGAACATCGATCCCGGTATTTTGAACCGCGTGATCGAAAAAGGGCTGGTGGCGGACAATCGCCTGTTTCGTTTCACCGCGACGATCAGCGATCGCCCCGGTGGTTTAGCGGCGCTCACTCACGTGATTGCCTCGGTCGGAGCGAGCGTGAAAGAGATTGCCCACGATCGCACATTTGGCCGGGCGGAAGTATCGGCGGTGCAGGTTGTGTGTACGGTCGAAACGCGAGATCGAGACCATATTGCTGAGTTGCAGCAAGCGCTCGAGGCGCATGGTATCCAGTGCAGTTGATGAGGAGGGATCGCTGCGCGCGCCCTCCTACGAGATGATCTCTTCCGCGGTTTTTGGTGAACCACGCAAGCCGCCGCGAGCCGACACTTTGCGAAATGCCTTTACCAATTGATCTCTTTTCGATCGCGAAAAAATCTGCCCGAAAGCTTGGGCGATGCATCCGCCGCGAGCCAGACGGCGGTGTCAGCCCCTTGCTCGACTGATCGGGAAGCGCCTGGTCCTCCCATATCCGTCCGCACCCAACCCGGGCACATCGAATTAACGGAAATGCCTTCGGCCTGGAGCTTCTGATGTAGCATTCGCGTCACCCCGTTAAGCGTTAGTTTGGAAAGACAATAACTCGGGACATCCGCCGACAGGCCGTCCAGCTCTCCATACCCGCTGGAGATGTTGATCACTCGCGCCGACCCCGCTTTTTTCAAGTACGGCAAGAAAGCTTGGACGACGCGTAACGCGCCGAACGCATTCGTTTGGAACGTCGCGACGAGCTGCTCCCGCTCGATGGTGAGGATATTGACACCTTCGTCCGGGTAAATGCCCGCGTTGTTCACCAGCACATCAAGGTGGTCATGTTTATCACCGAATTCTTTGGCAGCTCGCTCGATGCTCGCATCATCGGAAACGTCGAGGAGTTGCCAGCTGATGTCACCGCCAAGTTTTGAGACTGCACGCTCGCCCGCATCGCGGTTCCGCGCGGTTAAGACGACATGGAAACCGCGCTGCGGAAGTTGCCGCACGATCTCGAAACCGATTCCCTTGTTGGCGCCGGTTACAAATGCGATTTTGTTGGAGGGCATCGCATAATGACCAATAACCAATAGCCAATAGCAAATTTGGTTATCGGGTATCGGCTATTGGCTATTTCATCGTGGGATTGCCCATTGACCCTGATTGCTGGCTTTTTATAGTTGACTCCCTGGGGTAATTTCCCGGGCATCTCCTACCTAAATACTATGGCTCTCTCTGTTGGTTCAAAGGCACCTGATTTTTCTCTTAGCACTAAAGACGCTTCCGGCATTCGCCTCGTGAAGCTGAGCGATAATTTCGGCAAAACGAACACTTTGCTCCTGTTTTTTCCGATGGCATTTACCAGCGTTTGTACCACGGAAATGTGCGATATGACGAAAGGCTTCGGCACCTACGAAGGGTTGAAAACGGCGGTGTTCGGAATTAGCGGAGACAGCCCGTTTTCGCTAGAGGCTTGGGCAAACCAAGAGAGGATCGGTATCCCATTGCTAAGCGACTATGATCACTCGGCGGCTAGAGCTTATGGAGTAGCTTACGACACCTTTCTACCTGGCGCGAATCTCCCAATGGGCGGTGTGGCGAAGCGATCGGCTTTTGTCGTCGATCCACAAGGAGTGATTCAGTACGCTGAGAGCTCGGACAACCCGAAGCAGCTGCCAGACTTTGCTGCTATTCAAGCGAAGCTAAAGGAGTTGGTCTGAGTATGTCGCTGCAGCGCGTAGTTCGCTCGTTCACTTACGGCCAAGGCAAACAAGCCAATTTCTATTCTTTACCCGCTTTGGAAGAAGCGGGAATTGCCCCGATCTCGCGGCTTCCCGTGAGTCTTCGCATTGTCCTGGAATCGGTTGTCCGGAACTGCGACGGGAAGAAGGTGACAGAAGAGGATATCACGACGCTCGCGTGCTGGAATGCGAAAAGTCCGGCCGACGAAGAGATTCCGTTCGTCGTAGCTCGAATCGTTTTGCAAGACTTCACCGGTGTACCGTTGTTGGTTGATTTGGCGGCCATGCGAGGAGCGGTGGCAAAACTCAACGGGGACCCAAAAATCATCGAACCGCTCGTGCCGGTCGATCTGGTGGTAGATCATTCGGTTCAGGTTGATTTCGCCGGAATCCCGGAAGCAATCGAACTCAATCTCGAGTACGAGTTTAAACGTAATCGAGAGCGTTACGAATTTTTGAAATGGGGCCAACAGGCTTTCAAGACGTTCGGCGTGGTGCCTCCCGGCATTGGCATCGTGCATCAGGTGAACTTAGAATACCTCGCGCAGGGCGTGCTCAGTGCTTCCTCGCCGGAAGGAGAAATCTGTTACCCCGATACATTGGTTGGTACCGATTCGCATACGACGATGATCAACGGCCTCGGCATCGTTGGCTGGGGAGTCGGCGGAATCGAGGCAGAGGCGGGAATGCTGGGGCAGCCAGTCTATTTTCTCACTCCCGAAGTGGTGGGAGTACATCTTTCCGGCAAACTGAGGGAAGGCGTCACGGCCACCGATCTCGCATTGCGCGTTACCCAGATGCTGCGAGCGGCTAAGGTCGTCGGCAAATTTGTCGAGTTTTATGGCGAGGGGGCGGCTACCTTGCCGCTTCCAGACCGGGCGACGATCGGAAACATGGCTCCAGAGTACGGAGCCACGATGGGATTTTTCCCGGTCGACGATGAGTCGGTCAACTATCTCCGTATGACCGGGCGATCGGACGAAATTGTCGATCGTTTCGAAAAATATTTTCGGGCTCAACAACTTTTCGGCATGCCGAGGAAAGGAGCGATTGATTATAGCGTCGACCTTGAGCTTGATCTCGCTTCGGTTCAACCGAGTGTAGCCGGGCCCAAACGGCCGCAAGATCGCATCGATCTTGAGTCGGTCGGGAAAACGTTTCACTCGCTTCTGAGTAAACCGTCCGCTGAAGGTGGATACGGCAAGGATCCCCAAAGCCTGACGGAGAAGGTCACTGTCTCCATGAACGGAAAGGAACCGGCAGCGCATCCGGAAAAATCCGGACCGATCGGTCATGGCAGCGTTTTGATCGCGGCAATTACCAGTTGCACAAACACCAGTAATCCCAGCGTGATGTTGGGAGCTGGGTTGCTAGCGAAAAAGGCCGTGGAGCGAGGGATGAAGATTAATCCGACCGTGAAAACCTCTCTGGCGCCCGGTTCCCGGGTGGTGACCGATTATCTCCAGAAAACCGGTCTGCAATCTTATTTGGATAAGCTCGGCTTCAATATCGTTGGATACGGTTGCACCACTTGCATTGGAAACTCAGGGCCGCTCCACCCCAACATTGAGCAGGCTCTATCCGATAAAGATTTTGTGGCTGCATCGGTTCTTTCGGGGAACCGGAATTTCGAAGCGCGGGTGCATCAAAGCATCAAAGCGAATTTTCTGATGTCGCCTCCATTGGTCGTTGCCTTTGCTTTGGCCGGCCACGT
This sequence comes from uncultured Verrucomicrobiae bacterium, assembly GCA_963804425.1. Taxonomy (GTDB): domain Bacteria; phylum Verrucomicrobiota; class Verrucomicrobiia; order Chthoniobacterales; family JAFAMB01; genus DASTDH01. The sequence continues at coordinate 27,437 of CAWDQF010000001.1, forward strand.
CGACGTTGACCTTACGCATGAACCGATCGGCCAAGACAAGAACGGCAGTGATGTTTATCTCCGCGATATCTGGCCCACGCTGCAAGAGATTCGCGATACAATGGAAACAGCATTGTCGCCAGAGGTGTTTCGCAGGCTGTACGCCGATTTCGCCGGCCAGAACCCAAAATGGAACGAGATCTCCTCGTCTACGGGCGAACTATACCGCTGGGATGAGCAGAGTAATTACATCCACGAACCGCCCTTCTTCGCCGATTTCTCCATGGAGCCGGGAAAAATCGAAGATATTGTCGACGCGCGTCCTCTGGGGATCTTCGGCGATTCCGTGACGACCGACCACATCTCACCTGCGGGTGCAATTAAACAGAGTGCTCCCGCTGGCCAATACCTGATCAGCCGGGGCGTGCAGCCAATAGACTTCAACAGTTATGGTAGCCGGCGCGGAAATGATTTGGTCATGACGCGCGGAACTTTCGCGAACGTTCGGATCAAAAATCTCATGGTCCCTGGCGTCGAAGGGGGAGTGACGAAGTACCAGGGCGAGCAGCTTTCAATCTACGAAGCGGCGATGCGGTATCAGAAGGACGGAGTGCCGTTGATCGTCATTGCCGGGCACGAATACGGGACCGGATCGAGCCGCGATTGGGCGGCGAAAGGCACTCGATTGCTCGGGGTTAAGGTGGTTATCGCGGAAAGTTTCGAACGTATTCATCGTTCTAACCTGGTCGGCATGGGCGTATTGCCACTGCAATTCCCGGAAGGCACAAATGCCAAATCATTGAAATTGGATGGATCCGAGACTTTTAGTGTCACAGGTTTAAACGACGAGCTTCGGCCACGGCAAAAGGTCCGACTCGGAATCAAACGGCAAGACGGTAAAACCGAAGAGATCGAGGCGATCCTCCGGATCGATACGCCAATCGAAGTAGATTATTATCGGCACGGCGGCATTCTGGCTTATGTGCTGAGGGAGTTGTTGAATCGGGCGTAGATCGCGATCGAGGCACGGCTCTTCAACGACTGCCACCGGAGGTCTTCTTCCGAATCAATCGCCAGCAATTTTGGGGGACGCAAAAAACCCCTGAGTGGTAGGGCGAAACACGCCGTTGAGCGCTAGCGAGAAGAGGCGTGTGAGCCAAAAATACGTTTCCCGGCATCCTCCTCGGGCAAAATTGGCGTATCATCGTCATAGCTACGATCACAATCCACCTTATGACTACTCTGAATTCAGAAAAATTACCTTCTCTAGCCAAGGACCTGACCAGGGATTATCCGCGCAGCCCACGGGAACTGTTGGCTGGCTACATCATCGGCATGCGAACCCTGGACAAATGTCGGGCCGAGCTCAACAATTCGCTTGGCGAGTACCATTTTAACTGTCCCCTCGACGGCATGTTTTTTGAATTCACTGGCATCGCAGCAGATCAATTCAAGGATTTTGTTGCGACCGGCGCGAACGATCAAGAGGTTGCTGCCTGGGTTCAAAAACAGGCGAAGCCGAGAGAGCGGATCGAAATCATCAAATGGAATAACGATCTCCGGTACAAACGTTTGTCCGAGATGTCGGAGGACATCCAGGAATACATGGAAGATTACATTCCTCAGTTTGTACCCAGACAGCTGCAGCACCATATCGACTATTTCTTCGATATCTATGATGCCGAAGAAAAGAGGATGGAGACGTAAGTACTCCTGATCGGTAGGCGAAACACGCCGTTGCGCGATAGCGAGATGACGCGTGTGAGCCGAGCAAAATCGCGGAACCAAGGCCTGAACGTTCCGGAAAACCGGAGTGCTCGGCCTGTATCACCCTATGATAATCAGGCGTTCATCGATCAGGGGCGACGATTAAGGTTGGCCGGCGCCACCGTCAGAATCCGATACCGATCATCGACAGCCAATTCGCAGGTGGCGTCGACGGCATATCTTGCGTTGGCCAACTCTCCGGTTGTCGCAGATCCGGCATCGGGTTGTCCGAAAGCGCCGAGTACCTGGAGGATTCGAGCGGCCGCGTGACGGATAATCCCTTCTTCGTGTAGAAAAAATCGTAAGTTGGATTGCCATTTCAGCGAATGAAACGCGACGTCGATATGCGGTTCGATAGTTGCCAGCTCAGGAGAAATCCGCAAAAGTAGAGAGGGACCCGTGATCGCGTAGGCACGGTCATTCTCGACTCGGTAGATAGCTAGTCTATTCAAGTGTCGGTGTACTCGATACCAGATAGCGAAGTGGCGCGAATCGGGCGCCCACTCAGCGTGGAAAGCCGCCGGAGCAGTATCGAAAAATTCGGCAACTTCCTGGAGGGACCTCAGGGTTTTCTTGGTGCGTGCATTTACCAGAAAAATTCCGAAAGCACCGCGTTCATCCTCGTGAGCGGCGATCGTGTATTCTCGATTAGGCGATAGACCGTTTTCGATCGGAACAAATTGTCCAAGCTGAAACCGCCAGTCGGCCGTGGCAAAGCTTGGGGAGCCGCTAATCAGCATTGCGGAGCATGCGAGAAGGATCAGCAAAGAGGACCTCATAGGTGCTGCGGGACGGAGAGCAGGATACTGGAAACAGGAATCGAGAGCTGAGAGGAGAGGGGTGAGCAGTAACCAGTGAGCAGTAAGCAGGTTAATCGCAATTCAGGGCAGAGCGCCGAAGGCGCGTTTCAGGTTAGCCTAGGGCAAAGCCCTAGGACAGTATTCCACCCAAAGGCCATGCACTGAAGGTGCGTCTCAACATTGCCCTAATCTCATGTCGTCACACGCTTTCAGCGCTTGAGCGTTCTTATCATTTTCATTCCTAGGGCTTTGCCCTAGACTAACCTGAAACGCGCCTTCAGGGCTCTGCCCTGAATTGCGATTAACCATTACCGATTCGTGATTATTGGCCACTAGGCCGCATACACGCGCCGGATAACCCACACATTGGTTGGTATCACTTGGATAATCCAATCGAGCACCGGGGCGAAAATCGGTTGTCCAGGCTCGCCGATTCGCGACGGCAAAACCAACAGATCCGCTCCATTCGATTGAATAAATTCGCACGCCGTGAATCCGGTATTTCCGCGCACTGGGTGGGTATCGATTTCTACTGCTGCCGAGAGCGACTTCGCGGCAAAGGCATCCAGATTCTGCTGAGAGGAGGGCGCATCGGTTCCCAGCGCTTTTTCTTTGGCTTCGGCAAATGTCGTTTGCACGTGGAGCAGCGTGAGTTTTTTCGCCCCGACTCGCTCGGCAAAATGGGTACTACGCTGAAATACCTCTTGGCAGAAGGGAGTGAAATCGGGAATCGCGACAAAGAGATGCTGAGGCGGGGGAGCGCCCTCTTTCGGTTCAACAAACAAAAAAAGGTCACAGGCTGCCTCCCGCAGAAGCGCGCGCGCAACATCGCCTGTGAAATTCCGGTGAACGCTTTCCTGTTCGAGTGCACCGGCGATCAGCAGATCGATTTGCTGTTCTGATTGCACCTTGAGAATCGCTTCGGACGGTTGGCCAGCTTGGAAATGAATCGGAGCATCCCCTGGGAGTTGCAACGACCTGAGTGTGTCGCGAAAACGTTCAACTTTTTCAGGGGTTTCTTCGGCTGCATGAACCAGATGAAGGGGAACCTCGAAGAGACCACTGATGCGTCCTGCTTCTGCTAACACGTCCCGAAAACGAGGTGAAAAAGTCGTGGCAACTCCGGCTCGGCGGTACACGTAACGGAACTTACTTTAGTTCAATTAAAGCAACAACCTGGATTCTCCCAGATTGACCGGATAGCGCCAGATTTTCGCAGATTATTTATGGAGATGGGTCCCCGGCGATGTCGATCCCCTGACAGGTAGGGCGCCACACCGCGTCGAGCGGCAGCGAGATAAGCTGTGTGAGCCAGGCGTGTGAGCCAACCAATGGGGTGCACAGGCTCACAGTCCCTGGACTTTTTCGCTCTACCAGCCAACGGCGGCGAATCCGCTCTCTCGCTAGCCAAGGTATTTTTTCCGGAGATATTCGATCCGGTATTTCGCCTGCGTCGGTTCGCCAGTGGTCCGAGCCATTAGATCGTTAGGCAGAAACTTTTTGCCCAGCTGATGAACCTCTGATCGCAACCAGGTCAGCAAGGGTTGATACTCTCCTTTCGCCAACGAATCAGCCAAACCGGCAACATGTTGCTCGGCGTAGTTCATCAGCTGCGCCGCGTTGAGATTGCCCAATGAATAGGTCGGGAAATACCCGAGAGCACCCATGCTCCAATGAATGTCCTGCAAGACGCCGAGCCGATCGTCGGGAACCTTCAGTCCGAAAAGTTCTGCAAACTTCGTATTCCAAGCCTCTGGGAGATCGCGTACCGCGATTTTGCCTTCAATCAAAGCAAGTTCAATTTCGAAACGGAGTAATACGTGCAAATCGTAGGTGACCTCATCGGCTTCGACACGGATGAATGATGGCGCCACCTTCTGTACGCCCTGTACCAGTTGGTCGATTCCGAATCGTTTCAGGTCGGGAAGATGCTGCGACGCAATCGGATACCACCTTTCCCAGAAAGAACGGCTACGCCCTACATGGTTTTCCCAGAGCCGGGATTGTGACTCATGAATCCCTAGTGAGACCGCCGAGCCGACAGGGGTCCCAAACACTTCCGGACGCAAGCCTTGTTCATACAATGCATGGCCGGTTTCATGCAAAATTCCGTACAGCGAGAACTGGAACAGTTTTTCGTCATAGCGGGTGGTGATCCGATGATCGAAAGGGCCCAACGAAGTGGCAAATGGATGGGTGGTTGTGTCAACCCGTCCAGCGTCGAAATCATATCCGATAGCCTCGGCGATGACTCGATTAAATTCCTGTTGCCCGGAAATAGGGTAGTTTCCAGCCAACGATTCGGAGCCTGATCGGCCGCCAATTTCCTGCACCAACGCTTTGAGAGCTGGCTTCAACTCGGCAAAAACCGGGGCGACGTACGCGGCGGTAGCTCCCGGTTCGAAATCTTCCAGTAACGCGTCATAAGGTGAAATCGTAAAACCGTACCGATGCGCCTTCTCCACGGTCAGCGCTACGACCTTCTCAAGATGAGGTTGAAAAGCGGAAAAGTTTCCGGCTTGCCGAGCTTGCTTCCACGCTTCCCGGCTGAGGGCCGCCGTCTTTTCGAATTCCTCGACAAATTCCACCGGCAGTTTGGTCGCCCGCTCATAGCTTCGGCTCCATTCCCGAACATTGACGCCTTCATCGGAGTCAGCTGGGAAACCGGCTTCACGACATGTCTGCAACCATTCGCCGATCACCGGATCCGTGAAAAGTGCATGCGCTTTTGCGCCAAGGTAACTCAACTGGTCTGCGCGATATTCCACCGCCTTTTTCGGCAAGTAGGTTTGCTCATCCCACTCGAGCACTTGGGAGGTTGACCTTAGGAGGTTGATCTCTCTGGTGCGATCTAAGAGCTTTTGGTAAGGGGTTGCGTCCATCCGACGACGATGAGCCAATCTCATTGCGCGAGCAAACCGGTTTTTCGCGAACGAGATGCCGCTTGCTCTGGCCGTATCGCATGAACTATAAACCGCTCCCATGGAAGCGATTTTTGGCATCGTTGTCGGAGTGATCGCCTTTCTGTTGATTTACTGTCTTTTGGGAGGCGTTTACACGGTCAACCAAAACGAGCGAGCGGTTGTGACCAATTTTGGACGGGCCGAGCGCATCGGAAGAAAGTCGACTCTAGATCTACCAATCGCGGAATTTCTGACTCCGGAGAACCGGGAACGGTATGACTACCCCCAGATTCGCGTGATCGGTTCAGGAGGACCTTATCTGCGGATGCCCTGGCAGCGAGTCTACAAAGTGAGTTTGGCAATTCAAACCATCAATGTGGCAATGGATCCTGACGCGCCCAGCGCCAACGCAAACGGCACTATTCTGGAAGCTGTGACCAAGGACCAGCTGAACATCGGATTGAGCGGGCAAATCCGGTATAAGGTGAGTGAACAGAACCTGTACGCCTATATGTTCGGCGTAAAGAAGCCAATATCCCATGTCCTTGGCTACTTTATTTCGATTCTGCGGGAACGAATCGCCAAATACGAAGCGCCCGTCGTGACGGGAGAAGTAACCGCGACAGAAAAAAGCAGCGAAAGCTTAGCGAAAGCGGGCGTATCCATTAACGATCTGCGAAAGAATCTCAATGATCTGAACGAACAGATGGACCGCGAGTGTCTTTCGTCGGCCGCTCGATACGGGATGGTGCTTGATGCCTCGCTAATTACCGGGATCGATCCGCCTCCCGAGATAGAGTCAGCCCTGGCCGCGATCAATACCGCGCACAACGAAGTCTCGGCTAATCTGAGTTTGGCCCAGGCGACTGCGGACCAAAAAATCGAACAATCGAAGCGGGCCGTAGAAATCGAGACAAACCGGGCGGAAGCGGAGGTACAGCCGTTGCGTTGGATAGCGCAACAGATCACCGAGTTAAAACGCAGCGGCGACACCGCGGTCGCCGCTTACTTAAGAAATGTGCGTCTGGACCTGTTTTCGCGCTCGCGCCGAATCGTCCTCGCGAGAAAGGAGGACCGATGACGATCTTTTTAACTACTTTGGTGTTTTCTTTCATTTTTTGCTGGGTTGCACTCCCGGTCGCTCTGGGCATCCTGAAGGCCATCAATTTTTACACCACCGTTCCGGAAGGTCGCTGCAAAGTGTATCTCTTGTTCGGAAAGGTATTAGGTGTTGTCGAAGAGCCAGGACTGCATTTGCTCTGGATCGATCTTGGACCTCAAGCCGCGCTGGTTCGTTTCTTTGGCAGAGTTTACGAAATCGATCGGCGACTCGATCAGGAATATCTGCGCAGTAATCCGGTTAACTCCGAAGAAGGGACGCCGATGGGAGTCGGGGTCTGGTACGAAATGCGGATACAAAACCCCGTGGATTTTCTGTTCAAGAACACCGACCCGCGCGGCTCACTGCGCGCTAACGTCGCTAACGCCACCGTACGCAGCTTGAGCAATATGCCGTTGGACAAATTGCTGGAGAACAGGCATGAGATGAGCCGGGTCGTTCGTCAGGAAGTCTCGCCGAAATCGGCCGAGTGGGGTTATCAACTCGGTTCAATTTATATCCGGAAGGTGCATTTCCGCGATTCGGAGATGATCCGGCAGATCGAGCACAAAGTAGTCAATCGCTTGCGACAAGTGACATCCGCGATCCGGCAAGCTGGAACCAACCAAGTAGATATCATCACCAGCGCTGCCGAGCGGCAGTCAGCCGCCGAATTCGCCCGCGCTCGTTCAGTCAGACCCAAACTGGTTGGAGAAGCGTTGCGCGAGATTGGACAAGATCCTGAGGTGCTAGACGCGGTATTCGAGACGTTGGAAGTCGATCGAATCGTGAAAGGCAACGCAGATGTGACCTTGGTGCCGAATGGTCAATACGAAACTTTGGTCAGTCTCCTGGCCAGCGGCAGCTTCGGAAAGTCCGGGCCGGATCAACCGCCTCCTGTGAGATAGTGAATAAAGATTGGGCAGAAGCGCAGATCTCCCAGCTGCTATCCGAGACGCTTTTTTCGCGGGACGGATTCCGATTCTCGATCGGTATCACCCCGTTACAACCTGAGGATTTCTTCGCCAATCACGGCATGGCAGAAATTCTCCGAGAACGGCGGCGACTGCTCCAGGAGCAGCCTGAAGAATACGCGCGCGCGCTCGAAAGAGCGGCCGATTGGGAAACGGTGCGATCTTCGGTTCACCGATGGGAGCCGGCTGCGTCCGCGGAAGATAGCAGAACCTTAGGAGCCAGTTGGGAACCCGATTTCGTCGTCTTGGACCAGAAAGAGCCAAACCACGTGCTTGGAGGTTGTGTCTGTTTTCCGTCGGGATGGAGTTTGTCGGAGAAGATAGGAAAAAGTCTGTTTGCGACGCACGCTCCGGTACCCGGAATGAACGAATTGTTGGCGCCGAAAATCAGTCAATTCTTGTCGCGTCTCGATTTGAAAAGATGTTTTCAGAGAACCAACTGGGGACTCACCGGATCGCGCGCGTTGGACCAGCATCCTCGCAACCGGATTCCACCTATCGGCCCTGCGACAGACCCCGCAGCAGTCGACTTGCGCATTGAATGGCAAGCGCTCATTGGTTTACCGCGCGATCTCATTCTGTTTGGTATCCGGGTCTTTCACGTGCCGCTGCCGCGGGTCCGCGCGATCACTGATTTAGCGAAGTTATTGGCGGAAAACCTGACTTCGATGCCGCCGGCGGTCGCCGCATACAAACGGTTAGCGACCAGCCGGGAGCACCTGATCAGGTACCTCCGATCGTGATGGGGGATGAAAATAGCCAATCGCCAAATTCGGCTATTCCATCCGACTCCCAAGCTCCTTGAATTTCTGTACGCCTAATCCGTCTCTCTCAGGTGCGCACCAATCCTCCGCTCATTCCTCCGCCTATTCTTGGGCTGGTTCTGTTGCTTGCAAGTGGTTGTTTGATGACGTTTATCCATTTAGCCTCGCTCCCGATTCCGGCCGCACGAGGCATTGGCGTGTTCTTTCTGGTTATCGGTTTTGCCACCGGGTATTCTGGCTTTTCTGCTTTCCGAAAGGCTGGTACATCGGTACGCCCCGGCGACGAACCAACGCAGCTGGTGATAAACGGGCCATTCCGCATCACCCGCAATCCGATGTATCTTGGCATTGAGCTGGTCTTGGTAGCGGTTTTCTTTCTCACAAAGTCGCTTTTTCTTCTAATTCCTCCCGTGGTCTTCTTTCTCTTAATCAATTTTCTGCAGATACCTTTTGAGGAAAAGCTAATGATCGACCACTTCGGTCGGTCCTATACAGAATACCGGGAGCGCGTACGAAGATGGCTCTAAGCAGCGCCGACACGCGGCTCCCTCACGGCTTGTAGAGCAAGCTGAGTTCTATCCTACGGGTTAGTTGCCAGCCACCGATCTCGCCGCTAACCACGACGCCGCGCAACGTGTATTGCCGAACCCGGAGCATCTGAAACCCCGCGCCTTGGATTTCATGGGCGCTGAGACCGAACCATTTCGGCCCAACGTTGTCGTCCCAAAAAACCAATGTCTGGGGAGGAGCATGCTGCAAAATCTGCAGGTTGCGTTCGCGATCTTCGGTCAGTGCCGGTGCTGTGCTGAGATCATTATTTGTTTGAATGCACATCCCGACGTCGCTCCAGATAAGGCACCGTACGGGGCGACGATTCTGTTGGAACCAAGTGAGCATCTCACGGATCGCGATGAAATCACGCGTCCAAATAAAGGCGTCCAGGTAAAGAAAGGAGAGTACCAGCGAACCGGCTATAACAACCGATCCAATGATCGGCCAAGCGCGTCGAAACCATTCATTTTGCCATGCAGCAAGCGTGTTCCAGCCGACTAGTGTGATCACCGCGGTCGCGGGCGCAAGCGAAACCATGTATCGCGGGTATCCAGCCTCACCAAAGAGCCCGTAAGCGCGGAAAACGCTGTGCAGGAGAAAAAATAAGAGCCATGCGGTCGTGATCGATGCGTGTTTTTTGAGCCAGAGCAAACGCCGAAGGCCGATGAGCAAGAAAGCGACAAGCAGAGGACCGATAAATTCCCAGGCACGCAGCGAGTAGCTCAAGATTGAACCGTGCCCATAGGTTCCATTCTGCCAATGGGTTGGCCAGTTGTGCACGATGAAGAATGGATCGCTCGAAATGACGAATGCAGCTGTCCACCACAGAATCGTGCCAGCGCCAAGTAAAAGAAGAGAAGCGGCGTCCACAAACAAGGAAGCGCGTCGACCGGTTTGCCAATAAGCGCTCAAAACCCAACATCCCCAGAGCAGGCAAAGAAACGACGCCCTCCGGGCGTGCGAGCGGAAGCAGCGAGGCAAGAAGCATGCCCATTTTGATCCGGCCTCGCAAATGAAGTCGCAACGCGACGACAAAGGTCAGAGCAAAAAGTGGCTCGGTAAGCAGATCGGTAAACAGCTCAAAAAAAGTTGGTTGAGCAAGAAGTAAGGGAACGACCAACCAAGTCCGTTCGAGTCGCAGATCTTGAGCAAGCCTCCAGGTTTGCCAGGCTACCAACAGGCTGATGGCGAGAGCGAAAAATCGGGCCGCTTTAAACCCCAGCAAGGCCGGCCCGGAAAACGCCAGCGTGTAAAGTGGGCGCGCCCAGACGTCCACAAAATAGACTGGTTCATGCCAAGCGGCCCGAGCCATTACAAAATGGTATCCGGAATCCTGCTCAGGATATCCCGGCAACAGAAAGATCAAGCTTCCGCCGAGCAACGCCATCAAGACGAGAGCGATGCTGAGACGACCTAACTCATTAGGAAAACCGGGGGGTTGGAGTGTTGGAGTATTGGAGTATTGGAGCGGTAGCGGCGACTGTCCCATTACGTGTCTGGTTTGGCTCGACCGAGAAACTTACACAAACCTGGTCGTCTGGCGCCACCACAAACCGGAGCGTTTTCTTACGGTCCTTCAGACCCGGCGAGTTAAAATACCACCACCAGGTAAAGCCTGGGCTGTGTTTCCGAGGCCCTTCGGGCCGTCGATATTCCGGCACTTCTCTCCACCGAAAGTATTTGACAATAAGCAAAGAATTAGTTGACTAACGCAACTATTGTTTTGTTCATGAGCAAGCCGACCAATGGCGAAATCGCGGAGCGGGTCGCCGCGGTACGGGCATTTAACCGATTTTACACGCAACAGATCGGGGTCTTACATGAGTCGCTGGCCAAAAGCCCGTTCTCCTTAACGGAAGCGAGAGTTCTCTATGAATTGGCGCAACGCGAGGAGCCGACAGCCACAGAAGTGGGCGATCGACTAGATCTTGATCCTGGTTATCTGAGTCGGATGCTAGGCGGTTTCGTGGAGCGAGGGTTGATCGGCCGGAAGCCGTGTGCGACCGACGGTCGACAAAGCATTCTGAAATTGACCAAGGAAGGAGCGAAAGCGTTCGCCGCGTTAAACACAGGTTCGCAAAACGATGTCACCCGGCTGTTGGGGGCCCTGGCTTCGACCGAGCAACGCCAATTGATCGGGGCAATGCAAACAATCGAAAGACTTCTCAGCCCTTCAGGAAAATCGGACCGGTCCTTTCTTCTCCGTACCCACCAAATAGGGGATATCGGCTGGATCGTCCAGCGACACGGAGTCATTTACGCGCAAGAGTATGGTTGGAACGAGGAATTCGAAGGTCTGGTAGCCAAAATTGCCGCCGATTTCCTTTCCGCTCATGACTCGAAGCGTGAGCGCTGTTGGATTGCCGAACGAGAGGGCCAAAACGTGGGCTGCGTGTTCCTAGTGGCCAAGAATAAAACCGTTGCTCAACTTCGGCTCTTATTGGTTGAGCCATGCGCGCGAGGGCTTGGGATTGGCGAACGCCTGGTAACCGAGTGCGTGCGGTTTGCGCGCCAGGCCGGATATCGGAAGATCATACTTTGGACGAACAACGTTCTGGTTGCTGCTCGTCGCCTCTACGAGAAAGCCGGTTTCCGTCTCACCCATGAAGAACCGCACCAGGGTTTCGGCGTAAGTTTGGTTGGCGAAACTTGGGAGTTGAAGCTCTAAGAAATGGATCGTCACAGAGCGCGGCTTGGTAGGGCGAGACTCCCGACTACGCGAAACGCTTCGTCGTGGCTCTAAATTTGGTGTGCACATCTTCAAGGCTAGGGCGCGCCATAGCTTGCGGAGGCGGCCTACCGAGCCGCTCCGCGAGGAATCCATTTCTTTGGCTCGTTTTACAGAGTATCCCTTCGGCATGATAGTGCCATCCGAACGGAGTCGTTCCGATGCTCTTCAAGTTGATCGTCGCGATTGTTCCAGATGACTTGCGCGCCAAGTTTGCACCGGGCCAGGCGGCCTGGGCCGGCTTAGGTTCCGGCGCCGGTTTTCTAGCACAGGCAGGCGGATGGGAAAGAGAGGATCCGAGTTCCGCTGTTGTCATTGCTTATTGGAAGAATGAACAATTTTATGCCGACTTCATGGCTCAACAACATGACTCGCTAGCCGATCACCAGGGAGGAACGTATTCCGCTCTCCACGTCAGCTCAGGTCACGTCATCACGACTGTAAACGAAACGGATCCTAGAATTGCTCTCGCAGAAGCTGAGATCGTCCGGATCACGGATTGCACGCTGCTGCCAAACTGTTCGCCCACGTTTTTGGCCAGCCAATTTGAAGTCTGGAATCCGGCTTTAGCGAGTGCCGGCGGAATGCTCCTCGGCACGGTCTCGCGTTTGGGCCGATCCCCGGATCGTTTCGGTGTTGCGACGTTCTGGAGGACCAGTGATGCGCTCCGCAATTATCAGGAAACGCTCTATCCGGGTCTGCGCCTCCAAGCTAATCTGGATGCGCACATCGATAAATTGACTGCTTACCACGCGCGTCTGGAACCAGCGTGGAAAGTGTTTGGATCAAGGTCCGGAACGAATTGACCCGATCGAGATCTGTTAGCGTAAATTTCCGGGTGGGCAACCGGTGATGCAACCGACGGAGAGAGACTTTTAGAAGGATCTACGCCGGTATATGTAGACGGGTAATGCAAATCCCCATCAAGCGATCAATCGAGCGGGTCCCAGGCGGTATGATGGTGGTTCCGCTCCTGGCCGGCTGCGTCATTGCGACATTTGCACCCGATGTCCCGAAATTCTTCGGTTCATTTACCGCCGCACTTTTTAGCGGTGCCCTACCAATCCTGGCCGTTTTCTACGTTTGCATGGGTGCAACGATTGATGTGCAGATGACCGGCTACATCGCGAAAAAAGGGGGCATCCTTTTCGCGACCAAGATCCTGCTCGGTGTGGTGGTTGGCTTGATCGCTGGCCATTTCCTGGGAGAACGCCCAATTGACCAGGGCTTCTTTGCTGGTCTTTCGGCGCTCGCTTTAGTCGCAGCGATCAACGACACAAACGGTGGTTTATACATGGCACTGGTGAGCCGATACGGGCGAGCGGAGGATGCTGCTGCCTATTCCATCATGCCTATCGAGAGCGGACCATTTCTAACTATGGTGAGTTTGGGTGTAGCCGGGCTCTCAGCCTTCCCCTGGCAAACGTTGGTTGGAAGTGTGCTACCGTTAATCTGCGGAATGGTTCTGGGAAATCTTGATCGCGAGTTACGCGAGTTTCTCGGACGTGCGGTGCCGGTCATGATACCTTTCTTTGCGTTTGCACTAGGAGGCACTTTGAGCTTGGCCAGCGTCGTCGGCGCCGGTTTGTTGGGGGTTGCTCTTGGCCTATTCGTAGTCGTTGTCTCCGGAATATTCTTGATCCTTTCGGACCGGCTGACTGGAGGAACAGGGGCGGCTGGAGTAGCGGCTGCGACAACCGCTGGGAACGCGGCCGCGGTACCTACTTTGGTGGCTGTGGCAAATCCCGCCTACGCCGCCGCCGCGAAACCGGCGACGGTTCTGATCACTGCTTCTGTCGTTATCACCGCAGTGGTTGTCCTTCGTTACGGCTTGGTGGGCGGAACGTGTTGCCAGTAAGAAGCGCTCCGAATGATCACGTGCCTCATTTTAGCGGATGATCTCTCAGGAGCCGCCGACTCTGCCGTGTCCGCGCTTCATGCCGGCCTGGATGCAGAAGTGTTTCTCCGAGCTGAAGGCGTCCTAACGTCGCGCACTGCCATTGTAGCGATTGATTTGGACACCCGGGAAATCGAAGCGGAGCGCGCCCGCGCGATTACGCAAAAATGCTTAAAAGAGATTCACCCGCCCGCGGATCTCTTCCTCTATAGAAAAGTTGACTCGACCTTGCGCGGCAATGTCGCAGTAGAACTGGCGGCAACAATGGCAGCTGCCGGAAAGCGGTTTATTCTTTTTGCTTCAGCGTTTCCGGCCAACGGGCGCGTCACCATCGGTGGGAAAGTCTATGTCGACGGCGAACCGCTCGAACGGTTTTGGAGCGGAAAGATTGGCCAACCCACGTCAGACTTTCAGACGCAAATGGCGCACACGGGTTGGAAGCTGGAATATTTGTCTCTGGAGACCGTGCGCCGTGGTAAACAGGAGATTTACTCTACGGTCAGCGATTTGGTCGCGGAAGGGTGCACAGCTTTTCTCTGCGACGCGGGACGCGATGAGGATTTATTTGAAATTGCTCAAGCAGGATTCCAATTCGGACCGCAGTGCCTATTTGCCGGATCGGGTGGCTTGGCCAAGCAGTTGTTCCAGCTTTTCCCGGCGGCCGATCTTACGATCCCAATACCCGGAAAGCTTTCTCAACCGATTCTTATCGCCGTTGGAAGTTTCGCCAAGAATTCGCGGATGCAGTTTGCCGAATTGAGCGACCTTTCCGGGCTTGCCCAATTTTACGTGGGCCCGCATGAGTTCCACTCGCAACCCCTCATACAGGCCGGATTTCGACAAAGATTGGATGCCGGTGAGGATTTGGCCGTTGGTATCGATGCTAACGCGACCTTCTCAGATGCAAGGGAACCTGCCGAATACTTGGCCGATTTGCTTGCACCGGTGCTGGATAGAGTGGGGGCGCTGGTGGCTACAGGCGGCCAGACGTGCCGGTTGCTCCTCGAACGAATTGGGGCGCAAAGACTTCAACTTCTGAAAGAGTTAGAGTCGGGCGTCGCGCTTGCTTCCGTTGTGTCTCCGAAACCGTTGCTGGTGGTAGTAAAGGCAGGAGGTTTCGGCGGTTCATCCACCCTCAGGAATGCTTATAACTATCTCAAGAAATCAAGGAGTATGTCATGAATGAAATGCAAACAGAGAAGACTGAATCACTGCCGCTGATTGCGATCACTATGGGTGATCCGACCGGTGTCGGTCCCGAGGTTATCGCGAAGGCGTTGGCTCACGAAGAGGTATTTGAGCGCTGCCTCCCGTTTGTAATTGGCGATCTCCAACGAATGGAAGCAGCCGTTCAGATCACTAAGTCTCCGCTGAAGGTCGGCAGCATTACCAAACCAGGAGAGACGACGATTGCATTCCGGAAAATCCATTGTCTCGCTGTTACGGAGCTTCCGGCGAATCTGCCCTTCGGCAAGTTGACCTCCGAGGGTGGCGAGGCCGCCTTTCAGTACGTGCGAAAGGCAGCCGAATTGGCGATGGCCCGCGAGATCGACGCGATTTGTACCGCTCCATTGAATAAAGAGGCGTTGCATCTCGCCGGTCACAAGTTTCCGGGTCATACGGAGTTACTGGCTTCTCTCACCGAGACTCCGGAGGTTTCCATGTTGCTCGTGTCACCGAAGTTGCGAGTTGTGCATGTGACGACCCACATCGGTCTCATTGACGCGGTTGAGAAGATTAACCCCGGTCTGGTCGAGCGGACAATTCGCCGTGGGGATGAAGCTTTGCGAAACGCCGGAATTAAGAAACCGAGGATCGGGGTGTGCGGAATCAATCCACACGCTGGTGAAGGAGGCCTCTTTGGACGCGGGGAGGAAGAGCAAAAAGTACGGCCCGGCGTCGAAGCCAGCCAGCGCGCTGGCATCACTGTGGAGGGCCCGCTGCCGGCGGACACACTCTTCTACCGTGCGGCTAGAGGCGACTTTGATTTGGTGGTAGCGATGTATCACGACCAGGGTCACGGGCCAATCAAAGTGCTTGGCATTGAGGCCGGTGTGAACGTGACCTTAGGGTTGCCGGTCGTCCGAACATCGGTTGATCACGGTACCGCGTTCGATATCGCCGGGACCGGCAAAGCCGACGAACGGAGCATGATTGCAGCGTTGTACCAAGGGGCGGATCTGGCAAAAGCCCGGAAGAGGCGTCCCGGCCTGTCTGCCGCATAGTCGGAGGCTGGAGGCCGCCTGCGCGCTTTTGCATTTTGGCTGGGCCGATCCTCTCGCGCTCTCAGAGAGCGAACCGCGCTTTTTCTAACAAACCCAGCGTTACGCCAAGCCTCCACCCTAACAGTCTGTCAGACTTCGGGGGGGAGAAAATAGCACTCTTTAAACCAAGAACCTCGCAAAGTGATCCACCCTCACTTTCCGGCGGGCGATGGCCGCACCGATCTCGCGCATCTCGTCTACAAAGTCGACCGAGTCCATTTGCTGTACGTGGGCTGGATGAATATGCGACACTCCGAGCCATTCTAGGCCTTCCCGGGAAAGTTCAGCGTTGTATCGGACGTAGGTAAAAAGCTTTGAGGCGCCGGGGATTCCTTGGTCTTTCAGATCATGCACCTCGCCGTCTAGCGGTTCGCCTTCCAGGGTTTCTCCGAACATCCGGCAAAGAAGATCTTGCTCGAATTGCGCAGACGCCATTAAAGCCGTAGGGATACTGTTCGCATGGTATATGATGTTCATCTCGGCGGGGCTGAGATGCGATGCAGTGCCGATGCTTGTCCCATTGCCAACTGACACCAGCAGGAGGCGTTCGCTGCCGACCGGCCAGCAAAGGCGATACGGATCGCTGGTCGCCATCAGAAAAAGCTGAAAGGCAGGATTGTTGTACACGGTCACGCCACCGTCCACGAAAATGAACGTCTGTTCACCAACAGTGATGACTTCGGGCGGAAAATAAGTCGGAGCGGCAGTGCTTGCTCGGACCAACTGCCAAAGGGGAAGGTCGAGATTGCAGTTTGGAAGATTGCGATCGTTGAACCTTGCCGCAGGATTATTGCAAAGCGGCCAAGGTGAATTGGTCGTGGCATTGCGCAAAACGATCATTAACAGAGTCCGCAACAAGTCGGACCCGATGGTCGTATTTTGGCCGATGGTGGTACGCAGTGCAACAGAGAGGCGATCATCGCGAAATTTCATACGGAATCGTTCCCAAAGGCGCGCTTTATGAAACATGTCTGGGCCGCTGTCGCTGAAAAAATCGCGGATTTGCTCCACGCTGAAGCCGAGCGCTACGAAGGTAGCGATAATCGCTCCGGAGCTTGTTCCCGCCACGTAATCAAAATAGTCAGCAAGCACCAACCGAGGATTGCCGGTCAAATTGCGCAACTCGGCTTCGATGCCGGCGAGGATCTCTACGGTAACGACTCCACGAACTCCGCCGCCATCGCAGGAGAGCAGCTTTTTCGGTCCCGGTTTATCCAGTTTGTCTCTAAAACTCATCTCGGTTTCAAGCGACTGCTGAGCGATTTATCACAGAGACCAAGAGAACACGATGTGAAACACAAAATACCCCGGCGAAAAGAAGCAATCACCGCATCGCTACTATATAGTAAGATAGGACTTAGTAATGTATCGAATGAGCATAGGCGAATCTAAGGTAAATAAAGAGACTATTTGGAATTGCGCATAGCTTTTAGTAAGTTTATCTTCATAATATCGGAATGAAGGAAGCGAGCCATGGAACGGTTTTGGCGACCGCCAATCGCCTGCATAGCAGCGTTGCGCGCCTGTTCCATCGGCTACGTGTCACCCGACCGGCTGGGGGATTGAGCATGGCTAAGCTGGGAGTTCTTAGCCAGCTTCTACGAGAGGGGGTCATTACCGCGACGACACTGGCTGCTTATTTAGGCATCCAACCGCAGTCATTGACCCGGCTTCTGGCCGACTCGGAGGACGAAGGCTTTATCAAACGCCATCAGGATCAGGTCGATAAACGACGAAGTCTGATCGAGATCACTCCCGCTGGTTCGCGGCAACTGGCTGGCGAGGCGCGCAAGCGTGAGGCCCGACTAGCGGCAGCGATGATTCGTGTCCTCACACCCACCGAACAGGAACTGGTCCGACTCGCTTCCGGGCTAATGGATCGTCTCGCCGAGGCGATCGAACCAGACGGAAAACGTGCGGCCCGAACGAAGGAGGAACGGACCTTATGATCCGCGTGACGAATCTGGTAAAGAAATACGGCACAATTATGGCGGTCCGAGATGTCTCTTTCGAGGTAAAAGCTGGCGAGATTTTTGGCTTCCTCGGGCCGAACGGTGCCGGGAAAACTACGACCATCAAAATACTGACGACTCTACTCAAACCCACGAGCGGAGAAGTCGAAGTGGATGGATTTAATCCAGTCACCGAACAGAGCGAAGTGCGTAAACGGTTTGGGATAGTATTTCAAGATCCCAGCTTGGACGATCAACTGACTGCGTACGAAAACATGGATCTGCACGGCGCCCTTTACGCGGTACCGAAGAAAGTGCGGAAAGAGCGAATCGAACAGTTGTTGAACCTGTTTCAACTCTGGGATCGACGAACCGATTTGGTGAAGAATTTTTCAGGCGGGATGCGCCGGCGTCTGGAGATCGCGCGCTGTATGCTGCACACGCCAAAAATTATTTTCCTCGATGAGCCGACCCTCGGATTGGATCCGCAAACGCGGAATCAACTTTGGACTCATATCAAGCGGCTAAATGAACAGGAAGGGATCACGGTTTTCTTGACCACCCACTACATGGACGAGGCGGAGCGCATGGCCAGCCGCATCGCGATCATCGATCACGGAGCAATCGTTGCCCAAGGCACGCTGGGGGAGTTGAAGGAGAAGACCGGCGCCGACTCGTTGGAGGGCGCATTTTTGAAACTGACCGGTTATTCGATTCGCGAAGAGGAACCCGGACAAATGGAGCGGATGCGACAAATGGCCAGGATGTTCCGGAGGCGATAACTTCCCTCGAGCCCGGAATCTGGAATTTAGAAGAAGAAGACGGCTGTTGATCACTACTCCATTTACTCCGATAACCCATCACTCCCGTCCTCCGCTCTCCTGTGGCTGTCGAGCTCCGAGGCCGATCAGTGAACAGTTAGCACACGCATGACCACGATTTACATTCTTTGGATCCGGCAGCTCAAGCGCTACGTGCGTTCCCGCGCTCGCATCGTCGCCTCCCTGGGGCAGCCCCTCCTGTTCCTTTTGGGATTGGGGTTCGGAATGGAGCCAGTTTTTCAAAAGGCGGGCCAAGGGAGTTACATTCAGTTCTTAGCGCCTGGTATCATTGGCATGACATTGCTCTTCACCTCTGTCTTTTCCGGCATGGAATTGATTTGGGATCGGCAGTTCGGATTTCTTAAGGAGACCCTGGTCGCCCCGGTCCCGCGGATCCTCATAATGATCGGACGCACTTTGGGGGGAGCCACGGTCGCGATTATCCAAGGCTTAATCGTGATCTCGATTTGTCTGATTGCTGGATTTCGTCCAGCGACTTTCACTCTGCTGCCATTGACCTTCCTTTTCATGGCCTTGATCAGTGTGATGTTCACTGCAATGGGAACAGCGATCGCAGCGCGGCTCTCCGACTTTCAGGGATTTCAACTGATCATCAACTTGCTCGTCATGCCGATGTTTTTCCTCTCCGGTGCGTTGTTCCCGCTACGAGATTTACCGGGGCCATTGACCTTCATCACGAGCATCAATCCGCTATCCTTCGGTGTGGATGGATTACGTTATAGCCTAAGCGGAATCACGCATTTCGGTTTAGTGACCGACCTGGGAGCTTTGATTCTGTTGACCGCAGGATTGTTGGCGTTGGGCGGGTATCTCTTTTCGCGGATAGAGTTATAGTGGGCGGAGACGCCGACCGCCGGCAGGGCCGGGAATGCCAAACGCCGGCAACGCCGACATCGCCCAAGGCCGGGAGCGCCGGGAGGGCCGGGAATGCCGACAGCGGAGAACGGCGAACGCCAAATGTCGAACGCCGTGAGAGGTGATCGGTGAGTGGTCAGAGGTGAAAAACGCCGGCGCAAAGCGCAGCGTGATTTTAGGCTGGGCCGGCTAGGCCCAGGAGCAGTTCCCCAATGAGCGTGAGTGCTTTAGGTGCAGCGGAACGCCGATACGCCGTTTCGCTAGCTCTTTCGCGCCCCTCGCCGGGCATGAAGCCAGTCATCCAGGTCTAGCAACAGGGTAAAAGGATTTAGACGGAACAGGCGTGCCCAGCCTGCGATCCGAGCGGGGTCCTGCACCTTCGAGTTTTGCTCGATCCAGCGTGCGACATCATCATCGCTGGCTCCTGTGGCTACGAATTCTTTGAGCGCCGAGGGGTCGATCTGGGTGAATCTGAAAAAGACCTGATCCATCGGACAATTGAAATGGTAATCGCCCGCCTTGCCGACCAGCTCGGCCCGGCACTTATCCAACATCCGCGCGGCGAGAACTCCGTAAGCGCCGAGAGGTGCGCGCGGGCTGCGAGGAGCAACCGTCGTCAAATCCGGAGCCAATTTGAGCAATCTGTCGGGAATGGTTGCGGTATCCATACAATCACAATCAGCCTGTCAGTCCCGTTTCGCAAAATGTTAAGATAAAGGAACAGCAGTGGGAAACGATGAATGAGGGACGGCGAAGCGCGAACTTCCAACCTGCGACTCCCAACTTGTAACCTGTAACCTTTAGCCGTTCGCCACAATCCGCTCGGCCAATTCACGGGCTTCGCTCTCCAGCGGCGCGTTGTCGTATCCGTTCTTAAAGACCTGCATGACGTACTGCATCAGAAAATCCTCGATGCCGAGTTTTTCGTACTGTGCCACGTGCACACATTCATGCGCCAGCGTTTCTCGGTCACTTGATCGGTCCTCCCGAACGAAGATTCCATAGCCAAAGGTTATCGCTACCGTAAGCGGAGTGATCAATCCGACTTCGGCCGCGATCTGTTTGATTCTTGGATGTTCCGGCTGAGGAATTTCCTGCACGACACATACCCGGATCTTTTTTGGTGTGTTCACCCCGGCGGCTTGTGCGTCGTTCAGAGCTGCGGGGGAGAGCGCGACACCTTGATTCAGAGCGTGCTTCTCCTGCGCTTCGACCCAGTCGAGCACCCGCGGAAGAAGCTGAGGAAGTTCCAGAAAAGGCAGATTCACTATTTGGTAGATCGCTCAAAGTCTAGCTGTTGTCGCCAGTTTTGACGCGCTGATTGCTCTCCAACAGCCCCCTACGGAAACAAAACCAAAAAGCCCCTGACAAGCAGGGGCTTTTTCAACGCATAGGTGCGCCAATAAGAGTGGGCGAGCAATGCCAAGCTATTCGTTCTTGGCGGCGCGGTCGCCCTCTTTGATGGCTTCCTGCTCGCTTACATATTTACCCTGCTTCGTCTTCCCATAGAAATGCGAACCGGGCTTGTGATAGACATGAGTTTCAGTGTTCACCCAAACCTGGCCCGCGCCTGGAGTCCCGGCGGTGACCGGGGCCGGACTTGGCGAGGCCTTTTTGCCGAAGATACCGCTCAGAGGGTTTTTAGCGCTAGCGCTTGGAACCGGTGTCGAAGTGGGAGTTGCAACAGTAACCGGTGAGGCTGCGGGTGATGGGCTCTTCTTGGTTCGAGGCTTTTTCGGGCTGCCTCCGGGAGAAGCACCGGTTTCCGGTGTGGCGCTCGGGGCCGCAGTAGCACCGGGCGACGGGCTTGCATTCTCCGTTTTCTTAGCCTTCCGATGCTTGGGACTGGCCGAAGGAGTAGGGGTCTGCGAGTAAGCGAGAGGAAGCGCCACGACCGCAGCCAACAGCAGAAGCGAAAAGTACTTGCGCATATAAAAACTGCTTCTACCGCAATTTGCCTCGAATTGGCAACTGCTGAATCAACCAAACGGCCAGCAAAAGGGCCTCCGTTCGATCTCGGAGATGGTTAACGAGTTAACTTTAAAAGACGCGTTCGCCCCGCCGGGGACGATAGGACGCTCGCCTTCTCGGTTCCGATGCGACTTCACGAGCACAAGCGGTGATCGATCGTCCCTAACAGGACAGATCGCTTCTAAAAAGCTAACCCAGCAATGTCCAGATGTTCACCCCGTAGTTATGCTGCAGAGAGTCCCAGCATTGGATGGCCGTCGCGCCGAGATCGCAAACTCGCATCGAATCGTCTATCAACAATGCCCAGCTTGGCCATTTTGGCCAACGCCGGGGAGGGAAGGTGGGGTGGGCGGAAGATTGGGGCGGGAGGAGAAAGGGGGGGCACGGTTAACCAAAAGTCCGCACATAAATATGCAATACTATTTTTTTACTCTTATGCAGATCTAATCTGTTCTTCCCCTTGTCAACGAAACCCAATTCGCTTTCTCAATGCCTGCAGCCTTTGCTTTTAATTCCCCGCCGTGCAAGCATACTGGTTGTGAGCCAAATGCGAACCGTCGATCCAGATCTCTCGATGTCCGAATTGTTGCAGGAGTTTCCCGGCGCCCAGCGCGCCCTCTTCCGCGCCTACCATATTGGCGGTTGCTCAAGCTGTGGTTTCCGGCCCGACGAAACCCTGGCGGCGGTTTGCCAGCGGAATAGCGACTTACCCGTCGACCAAGTGATCGAGACAATTCTCTCTGCACATGAGGAAGAACAGAAAATGCAGATCGAACCCGAGGAGCTGTCGCAAAGCCTCAAAGCGGGATCAGGTACGCCCATAGCAATCGTAGACGTTCGCGGCCGGGAGGAGTGGGATGCCGTGCACCTGAGCGGATCGCAATTCTTGACCCAAGAACTCATGCAAGAAATGCTGAGCTCCTGGCCGAAAGAACGGGAAATAGTGTTCGTTTGTCATCACGGGGTCCGCAGCCTGGACGCAGCCGCATTTTTTGCCGGTCATGGATTCAGCGAGGCGAAATCTCTGGCTGGAGGCATCGACGCCTGGAGTGTTCGGATCGATTCCTCGCTACCCCGTTACCATCTCGAATAGAAATGAGTGCTCCTGAAGATTTTTCCCGTCGCATCGAAGAGGCGATCAATACTCCGAAAAACCTCGGTGAACTCGAGGGTGCAGACGCCGTGGGTACGGTAGGGAACGCCGATTGTGGCGACATGCTGCGGATGTGGATTAAATTCAAGGAGGAAAACGGGAAGAGAGTAATAGATC
The DNA here is from genome assembly GCA_963804425.1 of uncultured Verrucomicrobiae bacterium. GTDB lineage: Bacteria > Verrucomicrobiota > Verrucomicrobiia > Chthoniobacterales > JAFAMB01 > DASTDH01. The sequence goes on from CAWDQF010000001.1 coordinate 50,054, forward strand.
GAGCGACTTTCCAGACTTTCGGTTGTGAGACCGCGATTGCCGTGGCGAGCGTGGCGACAGAACTGATCACTGGCAAAACGGCCGAAGAAGCGTTGGCCATGGGCACCACGGAATTGTCAGCTCCGCTGGGGCCGTTGCCGCCGGTCAAGATTCACTGCGCACAACTGGTAGAGGGAGCGTTGAGGTCGGCATTATCGGCGGAAGAGGGGCCGCAGTCAGATCCGACCGTTGCTCCAACCTTGCTTCAGCAATTTCAGGAGCAAACTCCGACACCAAAGAAGATTGTTTTAGAGCCTTCCAAATGAGCGACCACAACGAGATCGAATTATTGCGGGATTGTGAAGCGATTCAGATCCCGGCCGGATTAAAGACCACGATTCCGAAAGGCACCAAGGTGATAATCACCCAAAATTTGGGCGGGAGTTATACCATTGCGTGTGACTACGGTCTCTTTCGCATCAATGAGGAAGACGCCGAAGTTTTGGGGCTTGAGCGAACATCGGGCCAAGAAAAAAAGGAACGAGCGAACGGCAACGTGGATGAAGCAGAAGTGTGGGATCAGCTCCGGACAGTTTACGATCCAGAAATCCCGGTGAACATCGTGGATCTCGGATTGGTTTACGACTGCCAGGTTACGAAATCGCCGGAAACAGGGACGCACGTCGACGTGAAAATGACGTTGACCGCTCCTGGCTGCGGCATGGGACCGGCGATCGCCCAAGATGCCAGGCTCAAGATTCTGTCAATCTCAGGCGTGGACGAAGCTTCCGTGGAACTGGTCTGGGATCCGCCTTGGAACCAGCACATGATCAGCGAAACCGGGAAAATGAAACTCGGCCTAATCTGAAGAATAGCCGATAGCCAATATTTGCTATTGATCTCCATAGTGGTAATGTCGGCGTTTCAATCGAGGTACTTTCATGTCACAGCACCGGAGTCTTAAAGGGGCCAGTACAATCCAGACGAAACGCAACGTGCTCAAGCGTTTTGAAAGGGTCGAATTATTGAAGAAACGTGGTGTGTTTAAGGCTGGCGACCGGGTCATCGGGTTGCCGAAGACAAAACCGGACGCTTAATCACTCCCAACAAATTTGCGAAGGCGCCGGCGATATCCCGGCGCTTTTTTTATTCTCCGTGCGTCTCAATCGATTTCTTGCTTTGGCTGAAGTAGCCTCTCGTCGTGGTGCTGAAGAGCTCATCCGGTCTGGACGAGTATCAGTCAACGGGAAGATCTGCACGGAGCTGGCGACCCAAGTCACGACCGAGGATCATGTTCGAGTCGACCGTAACATCGTTAAAGCAAGAGAGTTCGTTTACCTCTTGCTGAATAAGCCGGCCGGATACTTAACGACGAGGTCGGATGATCGGGCACGGCCGACGATTTACGATTTGTTGCCAAAGCATTTGCCCAAACTTGCGCATGTTGGCCGGCTGGATCTCGATTCTGAAGGGTTGTTGTTACTAACCAACGATGGCGAGCTGGCACTGCGGCTGACTCATCCCCGCTACAAATTACCAAAGGAATACCTGGTTACTCTCGATCGCGAATTTGATATGGCGGAATCAGCGAAAACCAAACGCGGGATCTATTTGGCGGAAGGCAGAGCCCGGTTTGAGGCAATCTACAAGCTCAATTCTCGTCAGGTTCGAGTCGTACTCACCCAAGGGATCAAACGACAGGTCCGGCGGGTATTTGCCGCGCTTGACTACAAAGTGAAGCGACTGGAACGAACGAAGATCGGTGATCTGTCCGATTCCATTCTAAGGCCCGGCGCATTTCGGATGTTGAAGAGGGCTGAGGTGGAGAAGCTGAAGGGGGTAGGGGCGAAACGGCGATCGAACCTCCAGCCTGTAACCTAGTTACTTTGATGAACTACGTGATTAGCTCGGACCCTAGTTGGGTTGATGTCGATGTTGTCTGGCGGTTTCTTTCCGAGGAAAGCTATTGGGCGCGCGGTGTGCCTCGAGAAATCGTCCTGAAGTCGCTGGCCCATTCGATTTCTTTTGGTGTTTATCAAATTGGTTCACTGAACGACTCAGAGTCCGTCCGAAAACAGGTAGGATTTGCGCGAGTGGCGAGTGATTGCGCGACGTTTGCTTACCTCGCAGATGTTTTCATTCTGACCGAGCATCGCGGTCAGGGATTATCCAAACGCTTAATGGAGGCTGTCGTGGCCCACCCCGAGCTGCAGGGTCTACGACGCTGGCTGCTTTTCACGGCAGATGCGCATGCACTTTATGAAAAATTTGGTTTTACGCGCACTACCCATCCGGAACGTATCATGGTGCTACACCGGCCATATATCGCTGACCGATAATAAGGCTTTCAGCCGCGAAGGCGCGATTCAGGATAGCCTAGCCGGCAGGGCTAGGTGACCGCATGAAAACGTGATCAGCACTGAAGGCGCGTTTTCTGGGCAGGGCGGAGCACCGATTTGGTGACGATATCGAAGCTGGTCAACGGATGGAATGGCCGCGTGGAAATTCGGCATTGAGAGTGGCTTTCAGCGCTGACCGTTTGTCTATGCCTGTTCCTAGCCCTGCGGGCTAGGCTATCTTGAGTTACGCCTTCGGCGCTCAGCCGTATGCCCTCTAAGCGCTCTCTGTCCTCTTACCGGTTAAAACTGCGAAACATTGCCACTGCCTCCGCAGGTTCGCCTGAAGCCGGGAACGACAAATAATTTTGACGGCGGAACCAGGTGAGCTGGCGCTTGGCGTATTGTCTGGTCGCAAGCTGAATCGCTTCGATGCAAGTCTGCCGGCTGCCGTATCCTGCCAGGTAGTTTCTTATTTCCGCGAAACCGATCATTTGAGCTGCAGTTTGGCTGATTCGGGTTGTCTCTCGCACTTCATCGATTGCGCCCTCTGCAAACATTCTTTCGACTCTGCGATCAATTCGCCGGTACAGCTCGTCGCGCGGGCGTTCGAGCAACAGGGCCGGCGCGTGAGCCCCACTTTGCCGGCTATCCTTGAAGGACGAAAACGGTGTGCCAGTTAGCCGGTACACTTCCAAGGCCCGTTCGACGCGCCGCCGGTTATGCCGATCGATTTGGTGGAGGCAAATGGGATCCCGAGTTTCCAGCTCGTCAACTAATGATTCAAGAGAGCGTCCGGCGAACTCTGCTCGAACATTCGGATCGGCGCCGGGCAGTTTGGGCAGCGGATGGGTCAATGCTCTGAGGTAAAATCCGGTGCCGCCAACGACTAGGGGTCGAATCCCGCGCGCGTTTAGGTATCTGATTCGTTCTGACGCCAGCTCGGCATATCGCGCGGCATCGCAGGTTTCGGTGATCGGAAGTATCCCGATCAGATGATGAGGAATCCGCTCCCGCAACCGCAGCGGTGGCTTCCCGGACACAAGATCGCATCCCTGGTAAATCTGATAAGCGTCGGCCCCGACAATCTCAATTCTCAGCTGTTCGGCGATCTGGACGGCCAGCTCGCTTTTGCCAGAGGCGGTGGGACCAGCGAGGATCAGGAATTGCAACGGATCCACGGGAAAATAAAAACCCGCTTTCAATGATTCTGAAAGCGGGTTTTATAAGTTATTCGGAGGGAATAATCAGGCTGCGCGCTCCATATCCGGCGTCTTGGCACCGCTCACTACTAGTTTGCGTCCCAAGAACTCTTTGTCGTGCAATTCTTTTACTGCACGCCTCGCTTCTTCGATAGTGGTCATCTGGACAAAAGCGAAACCCTTGGATCGCTGAGTGTATTTGTGGCAAACCACTTCTGCGTTGCGGACTTGGCCGACTCCGTTGAACAGGTCAAACAGATCGCTTTCGGTAGCGTCAAACGAAAGGTTACCTACATAAAGTTTGGGAGAGGTAACCTCGACCAGCTCAGGCTTACGGCTGATCTTTTCCTTCGGAGGAATATTCACGCTCGGTTTCTCGCGGGGTTTGGGCGGAGCAACATCTTGCTGAGTGGAGCCCGCGAAGAAAGCGACGACTCGCTGCCAAAACGTGAGTTTCAGCTTTGGGGTTTCTCCTCGAACTGAACGTTTGCGGCGTCCTCGACGAGGGCGGCGTCCTGAGTAATGCATTGATTGGGATTTCATTGGTCACGATTTTGAAGTGCTTCCGGTGAAGGACATGCACTACGCATACTGAGAAAGAACAGTTTGGGCGGAACTTAGCCCTCAAACCCAAGGCCTTCACCACAACTTCCAGGAGACACAGGCCTCAAGCGCATTGAGCCCTAGTCGAGCTGCCCTTATAACCAGGCGACCACAATTCTTCTCAGCTGAAAGCTGCAAATTATGTGGAATTGCCCACTAGATTCTGGGGCTCACAAACTCTCTTTGCCCTAGATCTCCGGTGTTACTGCAAGATATATAGATGAAGGATCGCCCCCGGGCAACTTTTTAGTAGCGGGTTGCCGGCGACGAAGCTGCGCCTCAAGAAAGCTAGGGGGAAGCTCAGGAAATCCGATTCGCAGCGGTCGCGCGCTGAAGGTGCGTCTCGACATTATCTTAATCTCACGTTGCCAAACGCTTACAGCTCTTGATCTTTGTTATGATCCCATTCCTAGCAGCCTGTCGGGCTTTGGGAACGGCCCGAAAAAGGCGAGGAAAATATAGCCCAGGCTTTAGCCCATGCGGGTCAACATAAGGAAGTGACTGCTAAAGACGCTTAGGGACGCTTCTCCGCCGTCCCGGCTTGTCCGCCGTGATCTCGCGAAAGCGAGACGAAGGAGGAAGGAGTCGCTTGTTCGCAAGTGGCTCCGCTTTAGACACGTGGTGTTGAAGGCAGCTAAACACCACTAAGAGACCTGAACATTTCGGTCGTCCCTAGCGGGACGGAGGCGCTTTTTCCCGCTTCCCGGCACTTCGTACCGGGCTACTATCAAGCGTCCCTGCGGGACGAACCACCTCTTCAACGCCTTACCCGGCACTTCGTACCGGCTACTATCCCAGCGTCCCTAGCGGGACGCAGGCGTTTTTTTTCGTTTTCCCGGCACTTCGTACCGGGCTACTATCAAGTGTCCCTAGCGGGACGGAGGCGTTTTTTTCGTTTCCCGGCACTTCGTACGGGCTACTATCGCTCTGTCCCTCCGGGACAATTTTCCGGCTACTTTCATTGCGCTCCCTTCCTCCTGCTGTCGCGGGGGACTAGCGGACAGGCCGCGACCCATTGCTCAACGCTGTGAAGACAGCTGTGCTGCTGGTCCGGGGTCTTATGTTGACGCGCACCGGCTTTAGCCCGGGAAATTCCGTCCCAACAACAACCACCCTCATAAGGCGCTACACCGGAGTGCCCATTCTGAAAAACACCCGCGCAGCGGGTTGCCGGTGCTGTAGGAGCGGGAGATGTTGTCCGCATCGCCGATTGTGGAGCAATTAATTGCCAACCCCATGAGCCGGCTGCGCGGTGAATTTCGGATTTTGGGGGTTGAGCTTGCTTGCCTTTTCAGACGTCGCTACAGCGCTGATCGCGCCTATTCTGATCTACCCAGGTAAAGCCTGGGTCTCCATCCTCCTGCATCCCACCGTTACCTGCCGATAATGCAGATCCAACTTCAGCACTCGATCGTCACTGTGCGCCACACTTGCTTGGCTGCCACCGCTGCTCGATGTTGTTTGGTTAGATTTATTCATAAAGCGGACAGTTTAGCAGCGGGTGCTGCTAGCTGTCGGCTCATGTCATCTATATTTTCCCGGCCCTTCGGGCCGTATCCGGAGGCCCTCGGCTTCCTTAAGGCGCTCCTTCGCCGCTAACACACTACGCTACCCGCCCGTGGCAGTTTTTATATTTTTTCCCGCTGCCGCAGGGGCAAGGTTCATTGCGGCCGACCGATACAGTTTTCTGACGAGTGGAGGGAATGACCAGTTCCAACTCGTTATTTCCGTTTTGGTCTGGCATTTCCCGATTACCCGCCATCTGCTCGCGTCGCGGCATCGGACGAGCACTCGGGCTGCCGGGCATCGGACCGATGCCCGGCAAGTTGTTGAGTCCAACCGGCAAAGTAGACAAGAACTGCTCGAATGCCATAAGGTTTGTCGTGCTGCGGAACAAGTTGCTCAGCACTTCGTTCTTAATGCTGGCCATCAACTGGGTAAACATTTCGTACGCTTCGGTCTTATACTCGATCAAAGGATCCTTTTGGCCGTAGCTGCGCAGATAGATGCCTTCGCGGAGGCCGTCCATTGCGTAAAGATGCTCTTGCCAGAGACGGTCTATCGCGTTGAGCAGGATGTAGCGTTCGAGACCGGCAACGGCTTCGCTTTCTTCCAATTTGATCTTCTGCTCGTATGACTTCTTGATCCTCTCGACAACAAACTTCTCGTTTTCCTCGACCGTTCGGCTGCCCAACTGCGCGGCGACCTGGTTCAATCCCAGCGGGAAAGTCGTGTTAACCCATTGCAGTAATCCTTCAGGATTTGGATCGGAGCCATCCACCGGCTCGAGGTATTCGCGCACCCGTTCGGGCACGACTTCGTCAACAATCTCAAAAATTAATTTGCGCGGTTCGGTCGTCTCCAGCGTCTCATTGCGAAGCGTGTAAATCACCTCGCGTTGCTTATTCATGACGTCATCGAAATCGAGCGTGCGTTTCCGGATCTGATAATTTCTTTGCTCGACCCGTTTCTGCGCAGTCTCGACGCTCTTGTTGAGCCAAGGATGCTCGAGTTCTTCGCCGTCCTTAAGTCCAAAACGCTCCATCATGGCGGTCATCCGTTCCGAAGCCCCGAAGTTGCGCATCAAATCATCTTCAAAACTGACGTAGAATCGAGAGGATCCTGGATCGCCTTGGCGTGCACACCGACCACGCAGCTGCCGGTCGACCCGGCGAATCTCGTGTCGTTCTGTTCCGACAACATAGAGTCCGCCCAAATCAGGGATGCCCTCGCCGAGTTTAATGTCGGTTCCGCGACCGGCCATGTTCGTAGATATCGTGACCGTTCCTTGCTGGCCCGCCCGGGTCACGATCTCTGCCTCTTGGCGGTGATACTTAGCGTTAAGGACGTTGTGCGGGATTTTTTCCCGCTTCAGCATGCGGGAAAGTAATTCCGACGCTTCTACCGAAGCGGTACCAACCAAGACCGGTTGCCCGCGGCCATGCGCATTTTTTATCTCGTCTAAAACCGCGTTATATTTTTCGCGACGCGTCTTATAAATTCGATCATTCCAGTCTTTCCGGATGACGGGCCGGTTTGTAGGAATCACTAGAACGTCAAGGCGATAGATATCGTGGAATTCGTTCGCTTCAGTTTCCGCAGTTCCGGTCATGCCCGCGAGTTTGTGATACAACCGAAAATAATTTTGGATGGTTATGGTCGCGAGAGTCTGGGTTTCGCGATCTATCTGGACTCCCTCCTTCGCTTCGACGGCCTGGTGCAAGCCATCACTCCAGCGCCGGCCTGGCATCTTGCGACCGGTGTTCTCATCAACGATGATGACTTTGTTCTCTTCGACGACGTAATCGACATCTTTTTCGAACAGGCAGTAAGCTCGCAGTAGTTGAGAAATGTTGTGAATCCGCTCCGCTTGGCTATCGCAGTACTGTTGGCGCGCGCGTTTCCTTTCTTCTTTCTGTTCAGGGGTAAGCGAGTCGTCTAGGTCGATCTCGGTGAACTCGCTAATGAGATCGGGCAACACAAAGGCATCGGGGTCATCCGGATTCAGGTAAGAACGCCCCATTTCGGAGAGGTCTGAATCCTGGTGTTTTTCGTCGATCGTAAAATTCAGTTCCTCTTTCAACGCGACTAGTTCTTCCTTGCGCGAGTCTTGGTAGAAGGAAAGTTCCGCTTTATCGAGCGCCTTGCGGTTTTCCGGATCTTCCATCAACCGAAGCAACCCTTTGTTTCTCGGCTGACCGAGCTTGACCTTGAAAAGTATCCGGCCGCCCTGTTCCAGATCGTCGCGTTCTAATGCTTCTTTCGCTTCCGAAACCAGCCGGTTACAAAGCATCGTCTGTCGCTTGATCAGTTGTTCAACGATGGGCTTGAACTTATCGTACTGGTGGGAAGAAACCGTGGCGGGTCCGCTGATGATGAGAGGAGTACGCGCTTCGTCAATCAGAATGGAATCCACTTCGTCGACGATGGCGAAATAATGACCCCGTTGAACTTGCTGGTCTTTCGAGGTGGCCATCCCGTTGTCCCGCAAATAGTCGAATCCGAATTCACTATTCGTGCCGTAGGTGATATCACAATCGTATTGCGCCTTACGCTCGGAGGGCGATTGATCGTGCTGGATGCAGCCGACCGTCAGGCCGAGAAATTTATAAATCTCGCCCATCCACTCGGCATCGCGCCGAGCGAGATAATCATTCACAGTTACCAGATGAACGCCGCGGCCGGACAAGGCGTTGAGATAAAGCGGACAGGTAGCGACCAAGGTCTTTCCTTCGCCGGTAGCCATTTCTGCGATCTTGCCTTGGTGCAGCGCGATCCCGCCGATGAGCTGCACATCGAAGTGAATCATGTTCCAAACCTGTGGTTGATCTGAAACCAGCCACGATTTATCCCAAAGGCGGCGAGCAGTATTTTTGACGGCGGCAAACGCCTCGGGTAAGAGTGCGTTCAACCGTTTGGTCAGCAGATCCGGATCTTCGATCGCTGACAATTCTTGCTTCCAGGCTGCGCTCTTGGCCTGGAGGTCCGCAGCACTAAGCGCCTGATACTCCTGTTCAATCCGATTGATCTGTTCGACCAACGGACGAAGTCGCCGGACTTCGCGCTGATTTTTCGAACCTAAGATTTTCTTTAGAACCCAGCTCACCATATAAGGTCACTCCTTCTACCTGCTCCCCGGTTTAATTGCCGGGATGTCTCTTAAATCCGTCGGCAATTGGTCAGGAGCGAAGGTCTCCACCTGGAGTTGCAACAAACTCTCAAATTTACACCCAAAATCGGGTTTGTCTTGGCCGCTTCGGTCTACAATCGAACCCACAGCGACGACCTTGCCGCCGCCCGAACGCACGATTTCAATCGTTTCCAGGACCTTCCCGCCGCGGGTTACGACGTCCTCCGCGACGATGAATCTTTCATCGGGACGGATCTGGAATCCGCGCCGGAGCACTAGTTTTCCGTCCTGTTTCTCCGCGAAAATATGTCGCTTCCCCAAATGGCGCGCTACCTCCTGACCGACGATAATACCGCCCAGAGCAGGAGAAATGACTGCATCACAAGAAACGTTCGCCAGCTTTGCGGCTAAGCGCGCGCAAATATCCGCCGCGAGATCTGCATGCTGCAAGACGAGCGCGCATTGGAAGAACTCGCGGCTGTGTAGTCCGGAGCTCAAAATGAAATGCCCGTGCAGCAGGGAACCGGTCCGTTCAAATATCTGGAGTATAGATTCTTCCACAACTTACGACGGTTTAACGGCAATGGCTTCGATTTCGACTTTCGCGCCTCTGGGGAGACCGGAAACCTCGACGGTGGATCGCGCCGGCGGATTGTCAGGAAAAAACGTGGCGTACACTGCGTTCATATCTGCGAACCGGGATAGGTCGGTTAGGAAAACGGTAGTCTTCACTATGTTCGCGTAGGACAACCCGGCGCTCTTCAGGACGGCGCCCAAGTTGAGTAACGCCTGCTTAGTCTGTTCGGCGACATCCCGGCTGACCAATTCGCCGGTTGCGGCCACTAGGGGTACTTGCCCGGAGCAAAAAAGAAAAGGTCCGGCACCGATCGCCTGCGAGTACGGTCCGAGGGCGGGCGGAGCGTCGGGTGAGGAAAAGACCGTTTTCATGAGAGCGTTCAAGGGTACGTAGCCACTGAAACCTGTCAACACGCTCGCGAGCAGAGACCGTCGGGTACTATTTTAGCCTAAAAGTCGCCTCGGAATCAAATTGCTTCAGGAGCGATTCGAGTTCAGCGACTCTCTGCTGAAGCTCCTTGAGTTCCTGGAACATGCGGGGCAGCCGTTTCGTACTCATTTCCCGCCGGAGTGCGTCCCGGAGCGGCACTGCCGGGGTGCCGCCGACAAGGTTGCGCGGCGGAATATTTTCACTGATTCCCGATTGTGCGTAAACGACCGAATCATCGCCGACCGACATGTGGTCGGGTAGGCCGGACTGTCCACCCATCACCACGCGATCACCCAGCTGCGAGCTGCCACCTAGCCCAACCAGCGCAACCACCAAGCAGTTCTGACCAATCGTGACGTTGTGGCCGACCTGGATCAGGTTATCCAATTTTGAGCCCCGGCCGATTCGAGTCTCTCCCATCGTCCCGCGATCAACACAAGTGCTGGAGCCGATCTCGACATCATCTTCGATCACGACATTTCCGATCGAGTTGATACGGATGATTTCAGTATTGAAGCTGTGAATCTGTTTCTTGGTTTTTACATCTTCCACACTCCCACGTTCCGGGGTCACGAAGGCAAAGCCATCACCGCCGATGGTGGCATTAGCCTGGATAATCACTCGATTGCCGACCTCGCACCGGTCGCCAATCCGAACTCCGGGATGGATCAGACATTTTTTCCCAAGTACCACATTCGCGCCGATACTCACGTTGCTTACGATTCGGGTGCCCTCGCCGATGACCGTGTCAGGTCCGATCCAGCAATGAGGACCGACCCCCACATCCGTTCCCACTTTGGCGGTTGAGTCGATGACCGCGGTCGGGTGAATGCCAGGAGGCGAATAGACCGGCCGTTCGAACAGTTCCATTAGTTGGGCTAGAGCCAACCGCGGACGCTTTACGGAGATCGAATTTGGCGTTTTGCCCGGGTCCACTTCCTCTGGCACAACCGCGCTCACCAACTCTCCCGAAGCCAGATATTGCGCAGCGCTAGCAGATAGCAGCAACGCTAAATCGCGAGGGCCGCTGGCCAGAGCCGGATGAACTACTCGATCAATCTGTAGCGAAGGGTCTCCCCGTAGACTTCCTTCCAGGGATTTGGCGATCTCGCCAAGGGTCTTCATAAACCGTAACTACATCGTTGCGTGTTGCCGGGCGTCAAGCAGTAACGGTTTGCCGCGGGTCCCCGACGATGAGCAACCTCATTGGACATTAATGTTCCAACTGTCGGATTTCCCGGCGGCCAACCGCCTGGTCACTGCTTCTGTGGTGGTAGTTTCGGCACGATAAACGATGGGACCCGAGCGAGTTTGTGCGGCAGTTATCTGGAGGCGCTCAGTCGAACCAGTTTTTGCGAGTACGGTGATCGCGTAACGCTCGCTCCCTACCGGAAATTCGCCAAGATCAACGCCATTGAGCAGCAGATGTACCGTACCGGGCGCGGCTTCATCATCAGGGACGAACCAGAAGGTAAAAGCCGCCACTTTTTGCTGATCAAGATCGTCTGCTAACGATTTCGCGAGAGGTAAAAGAGTTTGCGCTATCTGGCCTTGCGTCAGTCCGGATTTTACCTGGATCAAAGCGTCACCGGAAAACTCGGCGGTCGCCGCAGTCCATAAATAGAGACCGATGCGTTGATCGAGTTGATTCTGCCGGAGCAGGGTTTTTGTTAAAGTAGTGGTCTCTGGATCAATATCCTGGTCTGTCAGCTGCAGCGTCTTACTCTGGGGATCCGGGTCCTCAAACCCGCCATTCGCCAGCAAGAATCCCACGATCACAAGTAGCGCGACAACACCGAGACAGGCTAAGATGCGCACACCCAAGGGCAACCACCAAAAGGTAAGACGGCTGCTCCGGGAGCGAGCGGAGCCCTTCTCAGATCGGACAGTTGCCGGCGAGCGGGCGCGGCGGGATGAAGCGGCTGGCATAGACCTGCGGTGATATTGCCTGATGGAGCGCCTGCTGCCAAGCTTGGTTTGGTTAAAGGCTGCAGGTTAAGGGTGCAGGTTACGGGTTGCAGGTTGCAGGTTGGGAGTTCACGAGAGAAATTGTCACTTGCAACTGTCGTTGGAAGTCAACGACGCGTTTCGCTCTACCGGCTTGGGTAGGAACCGCTGCGGTGGCCTGGATCCCGATTCGCCGACGCGGCCTACCAAATTCCAGATTCTAGATTCCAGATTTCGAGTGCAGCTGGAGAATCTCCTGAAATTCTTCCTGCGTGAGCGGCATCACCGATAGCCGCGAATATTTGAGCAAAGGGACTCCCTGGAGCTTTGGTTCGACTTTGATCTGATCAAGCGTCACGGGTGGGGTCACAGCTCGCTGAGGTTTCAGTTCAACCGCTGACCAGTCGCCGTCGGCCGCGGTCGGGTCGGGAAAAGCTTCCTTGGTTACTTCGGCCACGCCGACCACCGCTTTGCCATTGACGCTGTGGTAGAACAGGACTTCGTCACCGAGCTTCATGCTGCGGAGGTTGTTCCGGGCCTGAAAATTGCGGACTCCGGTCCAATCAGTCTTGCCGTCCGCGACAAACTGATTCCAGGAATAAGCGGTCGGCTCCTGTTTCACCAGCCAGTATTGACTCATGACAGCGCATATCATCGCTTCGAGCCGTGGAGAAGCAAGAATTGTTCTTGTGCCGTCGGTATGCCGTATTGCGCCGTTGTGGCGTCTATGCGGTTTAACTTGTCTCCAAGGGGCTCTAGGACTTTGCTCGGGGTTTTAATCCCGGAACAGGCCTTGTATCGAATGAAATCGCCGATGGCCAAAATCTGCTATTTGCTATTGGCTATTGGTCATCACCTTTATGTCCGGCATTTTAATCACATTTGAAGGAGGAGACGCTTCTGGGAAATCGACGCAGGTGGCACGGCTGGCGCGGAGATTGGAAGCGGCAGGGAAATCGGTAGCAGTTGTGCATGACCCGGGCTCGACCGAAATCGGGCGGGCCATCCGGCAGCTGCTGCTGCATGCGCGGGAGAGCAAGAGCCTGAGCGATACGGCCGAGCTGCTCTTGTTCGCCGCTAGCCGATCGCAACTGATCACTGAAATCATCCGGCCCGCGTTAGCAGCAGGTCGGGTGGTCGTTTCCGATCGATTTGCCGACTCGACGGCAGTGTACCAAGGCTGCGGGCGCGGCCTAAGTCAGGAATTTATTCGAGTGTTAGAGGAGTTTGTGCTCGGCGAGATCCGGCCAAGTTTGACATTTGTGCTCGATTTGGATTTAGCGACAATGCGGAAGCGGCAGCTCCGGCGAGTGCGCCCGGTTACTGAAGCTGATCGCATGGAACAGTTGCCCGATGAATTTCATCAACGAGTGCGCGAGGGGTATTTAGAACTAGCCCGTCGCGAACCAGGCAGGATCCGAGTGATCGATGCTTCATTGCCGGAGAATGAGCTAGAAGAGATTGTTTGGAAGGAATCGAATGCCTTTCTTAGCTACTGAAGCTGTCGAATACCTGGTTCGTGCCCACCAGCTCGGCCGACTGGCTCACGCCTTTTTGATCACTGGTCCCGACGGTTCGGGAAAGCGGGCTTTGGTTGAACAGTTGTATAGGGCGCTTAACCAGGTTGATGATGTCACCCGCGATCCCGACCTGCATCTAGTCCAGCCCGAATCGAAGTCTCGACGCATCTTGGTTGAGCAGATTCGTGCACTAGAAGAAGAGCTGCGCATGCGTTCGACTAGAGGAAAACTAAAATTTGGTGTCATTGAAGAGGCCGACCGGATGATGCCGCAATCGGCCAACGCGTTCCTTAAAACGCTGGAAGAACCTCCCAATGGATCGATCCTTCTGCTTTTGACGTCGTTGCCGGAAGCCCTGCTCGAAACCATTCGCTCCCGTTGCGTGATTCTGTCTTTGAGGTCCGCCAAGGTCCGCCAGCTGGAACCGCCGGAACGAGCCTTTCTCGACGCGATGGTTGGACTTGCTGGCGAACGTTCCTGGACAGTGGGATCGGCTTTGGTCTTAGCGCGCCTTTTCCAGGACCAGCTGGTGCGGATCCGGAGAGACATTGAGGTCGATCATGAGGAGAGATTCAGGCGAGAGTCAGAGTTATATAAAAACTCAACTGACGGAAAATGGCTTGAGCAAGAAGGGGAGCGGCTGAACGTGCTGACCGAGAGCCGTTACGTTCGGGCGAGGACGGCCTTGGTCGAGAGAGTACTAGAGTGGTTCGGTGATGCGCTGAGAGCTCGGCAGGGTGGAAAGGAAAGAGATCTAAACGACTATCGCAACGCCACCGCCGATTTCGCCAAAGAGATTCCGGTGAGTGATTTATTAGACAGGATCCGCGCCTTGCAGGAATTGCGAGACCATCTTTCTCGCAACGTCCAGGAGGGTTTGGCGATCGAGATCGCGTTCCTCAAAGGATTTGGTCCGTCTCGAGCAATCGTGTGCAGGGCTTCGTGAAGAATAGTTGAACAGGAGCTAACGGAGGAAACAGAGATAGACATTGTCCTAGGTATCCCGCCCGGTTTTCTGTTTCCCTTTCCTGAAGATCTCCATGCGGCATTGCTGTCAATTCCGCAGACTTGGTGCACTATTATACTCCTGACCCACCATGGACCTCTATCTTTTGCGTCATGCCGAGGCTGAAGAGGAAGCGGCTTCGGACGAGGAACGTCAGCTAAACAACCGCGGCCGCGAACAAGCTCGGACGGTTGGCCGATTTTGTGCGCGAAACGATCTATCTCCCGGAAAAATCCTTACCAGCCCCTTAGCTCGAGCAAGGCAAACCGCGCAGATCGTTGCCGACGAGTTGAAGGTTGCCGAACGGGTGCAGGTTTGCGAATTCGCGACCGCCGGGATGACAGCCCAAGGCGCGCTCAACGGGCTAAAACATTTTACGGAGCATTCTTCTCTACTGCTTGTTGGTCATGACCCGGACTTCAGCGAATTTGTCGCCGCCTTAATCGGTGGCGGGGACGAGTCCATTCGCTTCCGCAAAGCGAGTCTCGCAAAAGTCACTTTACCCAAACTCAAAGTGGGTGTTGGTAGACTGGAGTTTTTGCTGCCCGTGAAGTTCCTATGAAACCCGAGATTATTCGCAGCCGCTCGTTTGTAGAAGACGCCGCTCGTTTTATTGCTGATAGCGCGCGGGACGCCATTGATGAGCGCGGCCATTTTCGGTTGAGCCTGAGCGGCGGTAATACGCCGCGACCCGTTTATCAGGCGCTTGCTTTGATGGATTGTCGATGGAGCAAATGGATCGTCACCTTTGGCGACGAGCGATGCGTGCCCCCGGACGACACCCAAAGCAATTACCGGATGGCGTCGGAATCGTTTCTTCTCGTGACCAGTCCGGGAGAAGTGCTCCGGATCAAAGGGGAGATTGCGCCGGAGGAAGCCGCCAGTGAATATGAGGCCGCACTCCAACATTTTGCCAAACGATTTGGAGAAAAACGCTACCGTCATGACTTGATCCTGCTCGGTCTCGGGGACGACGGACACACGGCGTCGCTATTTCCTGGGACTGCGGCGCTGGAGGAGCGGGAACACGATGTGGTGAGCAATTTCGTTCCGAAGTTCAACGGTTATCGGATCACTTTTACTTTTCCGCTCATCAATGCGGCGCGACGGATTGCCTTCCTGGTCAATGATCCCAAGAAAAAGGCCATTATCGACCAAGTTCTCGGTGGGAAAAGTGGGCTTCCAGCGGAGCGGGTTCGGCCCCAGGAGGGAGAGCTAATTTGGTTCTTAGGTGCGTAGTTTGGAGTGCTAGCGCCGAAGGCGCGTCTTAGGAAAGCCCTGGGGCGAAGCCCCAGGTTTCAGGTTCCCAACGGAGTAATAGCGCTGAAAAGCGCGCCTCAATGGAGGAAGCCTTGCAGGTAGTCGGGAGCTTTGCCCTGCCGTACCGAGAAGATCGACGGCCATCCAAACTCGTGATAGGACTACCGTCATGGGCAAAAGTTGCGAGGGCACTGGCATCGAGGAGTTGATCCGCGTGATTGACCGCTGCGGTGTTGGAGTAGCGTTTACCGAAGGCGTCTTGTGGCGAGCCGGTACTGATCCTACGAGTAATTGGGTAAGCTGGCAGACATTGCTGTTCGGTCCGGTGATTCTCCCGCATTTGGTGGAGGTAGTTGATTTAGCACTAAAGCATTCGTTTCGCGAGATTGTGCTTTTGGATCGATCGCTTCAGCAATTCCTGAGTTCATCACTTTCTCACCGAAGCCGGTCGGCTGCCGAACGGCTCCTGCAAGCTCGACCGCCGAAAGGCGATCGTATGGTTGCCCGCTTGCAACAGGCGATCTGTACCGGAGAAACTCCGGGCCATTTCGTGACGCTTTTCGCCGTTCGGGCAATCGCTTTCTCAATCCCGGCTCGAACGACAATCTTCGCCTACGTCTTACTCGAATTGATGTTAGAACTTCCAAATCGAGAGGAAATAGAGAAGTTGTTCACAGATGCCGCCAAGACGGTGAATGATTATTATCGAGACGGTCTTCATCCGATGGCGGAAAAGATCCGAATCCATGGCTGAAACGCTTGAGGAAACAAAATCAGCGACGCAGCTCGATACGCCTTGGAACGTCGTGGTTCACAATGATCCCGTGAATCTGATGAGCTATGTGACGATGGTATTTCAAAAGATATTTGGCTATTCGCAGGATCGGGCGCGGCACCACATGCTGGAGGTCCACCACAAAGGGCGTTCGATTGTCTGGACCGGAGATCGCGAAACGGCCGAGATGTATGTGCAGCAACTACACGGGTATTTGCTCCATGCGACCCTCGAGAGAGCAGAAGGATGATGATCCGTCGTTCGAAAGATAAGTCGATCGAGTTCACCAGGATTGAGTCAATCGAAGCTGAGCTGCTCAAACAGGTCCCTGCTGCCGGCGATCCGGAGGGCGAAAGAAAAGCTGAGGAACGTCTTTACCCTTTGCCCACGCACCAAGAAGCTCCTGGCGTGGTCAAAGATTGGGAAGAGTATGTGCGACCGGAGTTGCGTCATCTTTTTTTAAGTGCCCGAAAGGTTGTAGAGGAAGATCTTGCGACCATGACGCGTCGACCGGGCAGACTCAGTCATTTGGTGGTGCCTTTGGTTCACGCGGAATCCTGGTTGAACGCATTGAATCAAGCGCGCTTGGTCCTCGCCACCAAATACGATTTTTCAGAGGCGGAGCTATCATTCAACCAGGCGTTGCAGACGTTTTCCCGCCGTGATTTGGTGCTTTTGCAGATCAATTTCTACGCAGCGGTGCAGGAAAGATTAATCGAGATTTTAGGGGAAGGTCTTCCGCCGAAGCGTTGACGATTTCCAACAACCGCGAGTACGTTCGGCTATGAGCAAACCCGTTGTAGAAGTGCAAGTCCGGGCGGTGATCCCGACCAGCGGGGGTTGCGCGGTGTTCGTCGGCAACAACGAGAAGGTTTTCGTCATTTACGTGGATCAAGGGGTTGGTCAGGCTATCACCATGTTTATGCGCGGGGCGCACAAGGAGCGTCCGCTGACGCACGATCTGCTGGCTCACGTTTTGCGGGCGCTTGGAGCACAGATTGAACGCGTAGTGATCAACGACCTCAAGCGCGGCACCTACTTTGCTCGGATGATCTTGAGTGCCGAGAACGAATTGCATCAGCGAAAAATTATTGAGATCGATGCTCGACCGAGTGACTGCATTGCGATGGCAACCCAGCAGACAGCTGCGATTTATGTCAGCCGCGAAGTCTGGGAAGAAGTCGAGGATATGACCGAGATTTTGCGAAAGATGGAAGAGGAAGGACCGGCGGAAGGTGAGACTGAAGAGGAACTCTAAATTTCGAGACTTTGCGCAATTCTCGCATCAGCCAATTGCATTTGAAAACTGACCACTTAGTTTGCGCGAAACATGTCTGAGAGCTGGGATATTCCATCCGCCGTTGCCCTATATAACATTGACCGCTGGGGGTCCGGCTATTTCTCGATTAATCAGTCTGGGAACGTCCAAGTGATGCCCACCCAGCAAGACGGGTGCAGCATTGACCTCATGGAAGTAATCCAGGAGGCACGCGATCGCGGGATGGCCTTCCCGCTCGTCATCCGATTTCAAGATCTGCTTCGTCATCGCGTCGAAACAGTGAACCGCGAGTTTCAATCCGCGATAGCCGAGGCCGGCTACAAAAATGTCTACAAAGGGGTCTTTCCGATCAAGGTCAACCAGCTGCGGGAGGTTGTGGAAGAGATAATCGATGCCGGAGCGCCATTTCATTTCGGTCTAGAAGCGGGGAGCAAACCGGAACTGATCGCAGCGTTATCCGTTCACCGCGACCCGGAGAGCCTGATCATCTGCAACGGCTACAAGGACCAAACTTTTATCAAGATCGCGTTACTTGGCCGGAAATTAGGCAAGCAGGTGATTATGGTAGTGGAAAAGATCGAAGAAATTCGGCAGATCGTTCAGCTCTCCAAGGAGATGAACGTTTCGCCGATGCTTGGCCTTCGAGTCCGACTTCAGGCAAAAAGCTCCGGACGCTGGGCGACCAGCGGCGGGGAGAACGCGAAGTTTGGGCTTTCCACTGCCGATCTCGTCGCAGCTAGTCAATATCTTAAAGAGGAAGGGATGGAAGATGTTTTGCGGTTGGTGCATTTCCATGTCGGTTCGCAGGTTCCGGATATCGGAGTGATCAAGCGAGCGGTTCGAGAAGCGGCCCGGTTCTTTGCCAAGCTAGCAAAGATGGGACATCCGATGGAGTTCATCGATGTGGGTGGTGGCCTCGGCGTTGACTACGACGGTTCTCGGACGGCGTTCGACAGTTCGATGAACTACACGTTGCAGGAGTATGCGCGCGACGTCGTTTATAACATCATGGATGTCTGCGACTCTGAGAAAGTGGCGCATCCGACCATCGTAAGCGAGGGCGGCCGGGCCATCGTCGCTCATCATTCTGTATTGGTCGTGGAGGCTTTTGGCTCGATCGAGAAAGCGACCGGTGACCAGTTGTTCGAAATCAAGGAATCAGATCCGAAGCTCCTAGCCGACATCATCGAAATACATCGCACGATGACCAAGCAGAACAGGATGGAGAATCTCCATGATGCGCAGCAAATCAAGGAGCAAGCGCAATCAATGTTCGAACTCGGTCTGCTTGATTTGGAAAGCAAAGCAAAGATCGAATCGATCTATTGGCAAATTGCCGAAGCCGTCGTCACTTTCTGCCGAGGGATGCGCTACGTGCCGGAAGAGGTGAAGGAACTCGAGATCGCACTTGGCGACCAATATCTCTGCAACTTTTCGGTCTTTCAATCGCTTCTCGATCACTGGGCCCTTGGTCAACTCTTCCCGATTATGCCGGTGCATCATCTGCAGCGCCCCCCCGATCGCAATGGCACTCTGGTGGATATCACCTGCGATTCCGATGGGAAGGTGAGCAAATTCATCGATCTGCAAGATGTCAAAGAAACGTTGCCTTTGCACCGGATGCAACCGGGCGAGCCGTATTACCTCGGCTTTTTCCTGATGGGCGCCTACCAGGATATTATGGGAGACCTGCACAATCTATTTGGGCGGGTAAACGAGGTGCACATATTCCTCGACGAAGATGAAGATTCCGGTTGGTACATCGAGGAGGTAATCGAAGGCAGCACCGTTGGTAGCGTGCTTTCGTTGACGCAATGGGATCAGAACGAATTGATCCGTCTGGTGAAGTCCCAGGTTGATGCGGCGATTAAGTCGGATCGACTCAAGCCGAACGAGGCCATGCGGCTGCTCAACGAATACGAGCGCGGACTACGAGGATATACCTATCTGGATTTTGGAAAGTAGATAGAAATTTGTTTGGGAAATAATTCCGCGGAATTATTTCCCAAACAAATTTCTCAGAGAGCGAAAGAGGCGCTGGGGGAAGTTGCCTTCGTTCTTGGCCGGCTCACCATACGGGTTGAGCTGTTGCCCTTGATGAACGGAGCAGGTCTGTTGAGGGCACATCGACTGCGGCAGCAAGATTTGATAAGCAGTACCCTCCGCCTGACAATCGGACGTGGCCAACTGATTTGAAACCGAACAAAGCTGGACTTGCACGAGCTTTTCCGGCGGAGGGAATTCGCCGTCGGCATACTGTTGGCGCGAAGCTTTTTCCATGATCCGGACCCAAATAGGAAGAGCCAGTGTCGCGCCGTAGCCCTTTTGCTCGATCGTCTGCGGTTGATCGAAGCCGACCCAGACACCGCAGGTCAGCGAGTTAGTGAATCCGACGAACCAAGCATCCTTATATTCATCGGTCGTTCCAGTTTTGCCGGCAGCAACCCGGTCGAGACCAAGTGATTTGGCCGACGCCGCCGTTCCCCGTTCGATCACCCCGCGAAGGGTCTGGGTCACCATCCAAGCGATCGCGGGAGAGATTATTTGTCGCTGGCTCGGATGTGCTTGGTAGAGGATGTTCCCGTCTTGGTCATCGATGCGTTCGATGAGATACGGTTCGCGGCGAACTCCTCCAGCCGCGAAAGCGCTGTAGGCGGCGGTGACGTCTTTGACAGTCGATTCGAAAGCTCCCAGATAGATGGCCGGCACTTTCGGAATGTCGCGGGCAAATCCAGCGAGAGTTGCCAGCGCGTGCACTCTCTCCAGCGTCGCCTTTTCGCCGACCCGTACCGTCATCGTGTTGCGCGACAGAATGAGGCCATCTCGAGCCGGCAGGGTTCCCCGGTTGGTTCCGTCCGAATTGTTCGGTGCCCAATGCGGTGCGGTAGACACCTCGCCCGGACGCAAGGGATCGTCACTAATCAGCGCGCCCGGAAACAGGCCCTGCCCGTAAGCGGCTGCGTAAACAAATGGCTTGAACGTAGAGCCGATCGGGCGGGATGCTTGTAGCGTCCGATTGTATTTGCTGTCCCGGAAGTCGCGCCCCCCGACCAGAGCGCGAATCCCTCCGGCGCGATTATCCAGCACGAGAGTAGCGCCCTGTAAATAAGGAGTCGGATCTTCCGCGGCGCGTTCGGCGTCGGTATAGCTCGACTTTCGAGGATGTTTGTAGTCGGTCCTTTTCTCGACTTGTTGCAGCCAACTCTCAATGGCGGATTCGGCGGCTTGTTGCAACACTGGATCGAGAGTGGTGTATATCCGGAGGCCGCCCGCGTCAATCTGGTCCTGACTTACGATCCCTTCCAGCTCGCGGGACAGCGCATCCATCGCGTAGTTCTGCTGCGGAACCGAGGAGCGTTTGGGTATCGTCTTCAGCGGGGTTACTCGCGCGGCTTCCGCGTCTGTCGCCGTGATCATATTAAGCTCGACCATGCGATCCAACACTTCGTTGCGCTGAATGGTCGCGCCGTTCGGGTTGTTCAGCGGCGAGTATCGGTTCGGACTGCGAATCAAGCCCGCTAGTGTAGCTGCCTCGGGTAAGCTCACATTCGCGGCCGGTTTTCCGAAGTAAGCTTGGCTGGCCGTTTCTAATCCGTAGTAGCCGGACCCGAAATAGATTCGATTCGTGTAGAACCCAAGAATCTGGTCCTTCGTAAACGATTGCTCGATTCGCAGCGCGATGCAGGCTTCCAGAATTTTCCGGCTCAACGTTTTGCCACCCAGGTCGAAACTGTTGCGGGCCAGTTGCTGGGTAATGGTGCTGCCCCCTTGCAATAACGTGAAGTGCCTCAGATTGCTTCCCGCAGCGCGAAAGACTCCGACAAAATCAATGCCGTGGTGTTCGAAAAAGCGGGAGTCTTCCCGGGCAAGTAAAGCCTTCTTAAACAACGGCGAGATCTGGTTCGACTCCAAGAGAATCCGGTTTTCACCGTACAGCCGGCTATAGACGTTTCCGTCTTTGTCGTAAATCCAGGAACGCTCTGGAATACGACCGACTTGCTGAAGGTCGAAGGTGAGCGACCAAATGAAATAAAACAAGAGCAGCAGAAGCGCCGCAACCCCCGCGCTGCCTAGCAACCCGAGAAAAAACCTCCGGATCCACCAGGTGTAATTTGCCAGAGAGCGAATCCTCATGACGCGGCACCAGCGGTCATTTTGCGGTCACGCCGGCTCGCCTTCCTCCGATTCGAATCAATTCGCATCATCCATCAGATCTGGCCGGGCTGCGGCTGTCTTTTTCTTTGCTTGCTCCAGACGCCATTCGCGAATCGCTCGATGATTTCCAGAAAGCAGAAGCTCCGGCACTCGCCATCCGCGAAATTCGCTCGGCCGCGTATACTGCGGGTATTCGAGCAGACCATCGCTGAAGGAATCGTTTGCCGCCGAGTCACTGTCTCCGAGCACGCCAGGTATCAGACGAGCTATCGCATCGACCACTAGTACAGCTGCGATCGCTCCGTTCGTCAGAACAAAATCGCCAACGGACAATTCTTCATTCGCCAGATGCTCCGCCACCCGGTGATCGATCCCTTCATAATGGCCGCAGATGAAAATGAGATGTTCTTCCGTCGCCAACTCGGCTGCGACTGTCTGATCGAAGCGGCGTCCACCCGGCGACAGGAGAATCACCCGAGAGCGGTCGGTCCGAATCGCCTCCACGGCGGCAAAGATCGGCTCCGGTTTCATGACCATGCCGGGCCCGCCGCCATAGGGTGGTTCATCCGTCAATCGATGTTTGCCGGTCGCCCAATCACGAATGTTGAGGCATCGGACCGCGATCAGGCGGTTTTCCTGCGCCTTTCCGAGAATGCTTTCGGTGAATGCGCCTGCGCACAGGCCTGGAAATAAGGTCAGGATATCGAAGCGGAGCACAGCTGGTACAGGATACGGGAAACTGGAGGGGAATCTAGGGGCGAGTCGGGAACCGCTAGGCAGGAAGCAGGAAGCAGGAAGCAGGAAGCAGGAAGCAGGAAGCAGGAAGCAGGAAGCAGGAAGCAGGAAGCAGGAAGCAGGAAGCAGGAAGCAGGAAGCAGGAAGCAGGAAGCAGGAAGCAGGAAGCAGGAAGCAGGAAGCAGTGACTGGTCGTCGCTCACCAGTGCAGCGCCGAAGGCGCGTTTTCAAGATAGCCTAGAGGGTAAGCTCCGGCTGAAAGCCGGAGCGCAGCCCTAGGAATTCGGATTCCCCGCCGGTCGCGCGCTTAAGGTGCGTCTCAGACGTTGTCCTGACCTCAGATTGTCGCGCGCTGATATCAGTTTCAGAGTTATTCATGACCGAGTGAAGCGGTCATGCACAGCAACGCGAAGGGAGGTTGTGAATAACTCCTAGGCTAAGCGAAACGCGCCTTCCGCCTTCGGCGGAAAAGTCGGCGCTGCACTGGTAAGCGAGGTTACCGAAGTCCTGACTACAGCAATCGCCATCCACCGACTACTGACTACTGACTACTGACTACTGACTACTGCTCACCCGTCAGACGCCTTTCGCGCCAGGAACTCACGCATGGCCGGGTCTTCGCACAAACCGAGGGTGCGGCTGTACGCGGCCGCAGCCTCGTCAGATCGTTGCATCCGCTTGAGAAGGTGGGCGGCCAGCGTCCAGTAGGGTTGATAAGTCTGGATCGCCTCGGCCAGGATCGCTTCGAGCGGCGTCCATCCCGTTGCCGCACCGCGCGCTTCGGCGTCAGCGGCAGCGCGAGGCTCGATTGATTTCGTTGACGCGCCCGGCTCGGGGTGGAAATTCTCGGGGAGCGCATTGACACCAGAACCCGAATCGTTCCTCAAGGAAGCCGATTCCCTTTGCCCCAACTCAAGAGCGTGACTGCTTAGCCGGTAGGGAGAACAACCCCCCATGACAGGACTAATTGTTGGTTTAATTATAACCGGTGCGGTGAGTTCCACTTTATACGACAAATACAATAATTACGTCCGCTACACCGACGCCGACCCCAAACTCAAGCGGAATTATCTGCTCGTTGGCGCGGCTGAAAGCGTTGCTGCCGGAATAGTGATCGGCACGTTTATCCACTGCGTTGTCTATTTATTCCGCCACTAGACTAAGAACATGGGTTTCCGATTCCGCATACGCATTCGCCTGGCCAAGGGTCTTGTATCTGAAACCTGGGCAAGAAAGGGTCCTCGCTCTCGGTCGCTCGCAGACCGCGCGTGCTGCGCCTTCAGAAGAATTCCCGCAGCCTTGCGGGCGACAGCTTCTTTGCCCGGAGAGGTGACATCAGGGCGCTTGTCCCACGCTAATGAACGCGATGAAAGAAACAGACCGCGGATCGCCGCCCAGAAACGAGGGCGCCGGAGCGTTTGCGTTGTTGTGCTGACTTGTGTAGAGTTCGGACAACGTATCCACTAGTTTATCCTTCGATGAGAGTGAGCACTAACCGCAGTTAAAGCGATAACGCTAAGTTATAGGTCGGTGCGAAATTAGGGCGAGGGCAGTTAGGCGGCAGCACTGATCGGCTTAGTGCGATTGCGATTACACAGGCTGAGCACTGTCTCCCAGTTAACCCGCCTCACCCAGCGGCCATTTGGGCGCTTAACTGAATAGGTACCGTTAGTTTCCCCAGGGGTAGCAATTTTGTATGGCAGCGTTAGTCACGGTGGTGGCTTTTGTAGCTGCACCGACCTTTCGCCAGTGTCGAAAGATGCCTTTGTGTCAGAATTCTTGTCTTGTGAAGCCACTATCAATCCTTGTTTGCCACTATATAGTACGGTTCCCCACGCTATGGTCGTATCATCTAGTTTGCCATGCTGTAACGGAAGCGGAGAGGTTTGTACCGCTACATCTCCCGAAACGGTCAGGGATTCGATCAACCGCAAAGGGCTGTTATCATCTTTTCGGTAAAAAATGGGATTGCCGCTCGGTCCTTCTGTGACGGATGGAGTGTAAAGATTGAAAGTCCTGTGGTGGTCTTGGCCGGCTCGGAGGAACTCAACTAGAGCTTTAGGTGAACGCAATATTTGGTTAACTAGCGTTTCGGCAGTTGCTAATACTTGGCCAAACTGGTTGAAGATAGGAGTGTCAGTAAAGATGTTTACTTGTTGAGCGGGAAGGTCGCCTGAGGCAGCCACGCCGATTATCACCTTGGTGGGTGTCTGCGAGGACGTTTTAAGAAATAAGGAACTAGCTCCGCCAAACAATCGTTCAGCCGAGGTTTCGTCCAGAGTTTCTAAGGCAACGATGCGTTTTCTATAGGTTTGTGCCTTTTCTTTGGCTCGTTTCGTGAAGCCAGAACGAGAAAATAAAACCAAGACATCTGTAGGTAAGTCATCATGCTTTCCCTTCATTCGTTCAACCCATTCTACTGTGGCTCGGCGTTTTGAGCCCACGCATTCAATGCTGATGGTAACGGGAATTCCTTCAAAATTGCCCTCGATGCAAATATCGACTTCGCGCTCGTTGCCTTTGGAATCTGTCAGAATTTTCGATTCAGTTACTTTTGCACCAGCAGCAGAATGTTTCTTGACCAGATATACCAGCCTCTGAAATTCATTAGTGCTCTCGCCAAAGAAATGGTTAAATGAATCCATTTTTATTCTCCCTCCTGGGCACCGAATCTGTCGGCAGTTTCTTCTCGAAACAGCGGCCAATCAGGATGGCGGTGCACACGTCGATGCTGAGCTTCATCCACTCTACCGACAGACGTTCCCTGTATGATCCCATCCAGGTGCACAATGCTTGTACAACGAATATGTTCTCCCTCTTGAACTGCGCTCCCGTCTAATGCGGAAGGACCTCGCCTTGATTGTTGCGTACGACATAGTCCACGAGACCCAGCAGCATACGTGGCGGACGATCAAATTGTGGACAGCTGGAGTTCAAAACTATTTGTCGCGGGGCGAGGGCCAGAATTCGAAAGATTAGTCCTTTTCCTCCCTTCGACGGTGAAAAAAGGGTCCTAAGAATCGTTGCGATATGTAATGCTTGGTTCTTGCGACCTGAATCGTATGCGTCGGCAGCCGTAATTAGTAGGTCAAGCTGTTCGAGCAGTTTCGCCTGCAGATATTCACGCGGATTCGGATTCAGAACCGCAATATATAGTACCGATCGTAAGCATCAACACCTAGATGTTGGTTGCGTCAGAAAAGACACCGGTTATATTGGAAACTTTCCAAAAAAGAGGTGATAGCAAATGTCGAAGGCAAATCCGAAGCATCCACGAGACGCTGAAACTGGCCAGTATGTCAAAAAGGAGTATGCGATAAAGCATCCGGACAAGACGTATACTGAGACGAACCGAAACCGTCGTAAAAGAAAGAAATAGGGTTGAACCCCGCTGTTTCTCCTCCCGCCCGGCGGGGGTAGCCTTCGTAAATGACCGTGGTATCTCTTAATCGCCTCAAGATGTCACTAGAGAGAAAGAAGTTAGCTTGTGGTCGGTCACTTCCGTGGTCACTCCGCTCATGCGGGCGGATAAGGTGTCAGCATCGGGCTGGCCGGATTTGAACCGGCGATCTCTTGCTCCCAAAGCAAGCGCGTTACCAAACTACGCTACAGCCCGTCTTTTTAGTGCTTGCTTTTCCCAAAGCAGGCGCTCTACCAAGCTAAGCTACACCCGTCGTTTACGAGAGCGGTTATTGTAACGCCGAAGCGCAAAATCGCGAATGATTTGTTGGAACACCAAACAAGCATTTCGAATAGAAGAAGCCAAAGGTCCCAGAGAATGAATTTACAGAGTCTTAAACAAAGGTAGCAAAGGGTTTGGCGATCCGATAATTCCACGATCTGGCGGGCCATGCTTCGCTTGGAAAACAGTTGAACGGGAGCAAAACAGAGGTGACAGAGACGTCGTCTTCGGCTCCAGCGACTTCCTACTTGCAATTTCAAAGAGAGAACGCATCTTCGGATCTCTTCATTGTCGGGCCGTAGCACAGCTTGGTAGTGCGCTTGAATGGGGTTCAAGAGGTCGTGGGTTCGAATCCCGCCGGCCCGACCAACTAACGGTTACGGATTAGGAGTCGCGCGTTGAGAGTTAGCCGGGCGCGATCTTCCAGACTGCAGTTGGGGCCAGCAGTCGGCCGATCTGCTATTTGCTCTGGCCTTCAGTGGCCTCCCATCCCTGCTGCCTTCAGAAACTGCGCTACGTCGTTTCCCCAAACGGCTACCCCTTCTTCCCAGCAGGCGAAACCAAAATTTCCCTGGGCGCGCGTGGTCCCGAATGTCGGATAGATTTTAGCCTGGTTTAGTCCACCTTTCTGCCGAATCATCGGCCCCAGCACCTCGCTTGGACCAAGACCGAAATCGTTCTGAGCTTGTAAGAGGAAGAGTGGCGCTTTGGTTCCTTGCACTGCTCGTATTTCCAGTTTGCGGAATTCTGGATTGCTCCACGCCGCCGCGCCAGGCGCAAAGGGGATAAAGGCTCGCACACCCCATCCTTTCTCAGCCAAAAGCAACGTCTGAACTCCACCCAAAGAAACTCCGGATACGGCGATTGCGTCGGCTTTTACGTAAGATTGATTCTTCAACCAAGCCAATGCAGCCGTCACATCTTGATTATACAACTCTTGCAGCTCGACCGCTTTTTTCTGAATCGATGCGTGGTCCGCTCCGGAGGCGGCAAATTCACTCATCGCATCTCCGAGGTACTGACCGGGACAAGTCCCATGCCCGTGCCGGATTGGAACAAACAGGACATACCCGTGTCGGGTATAAAACATACCTAGCTCGGGGTGCGCTCCCGGCGTTTTTTCGCCACCGTGATTCCAGAGAATTGCCGGGAACGGTCCATTGCCTGTCGGTCGGTAGATCCAGCCGTGTAGGGTCAAACCATTACTCGGATAATCAACCGAGAGAGCCTGTTTTCGAAACGCCTTTACGGCCTCAGACTGGGCGTGGGGCGGTTCCGCGGTAGAAGCCTCGGCTGATAACTCTTCAGCGGACGAAGAAGTTTCACCCTGACCGTGATCGGTCGTCGGGGTAACGGCAGCCGGTGTGAGAGAACCGACCGCGAGAAGTCCCGCTGCAAACAGGTAAGAGCCTTGCATGAGCGGCGAATTTATCCGAGACAATCCCTTGTCGTCCAGACACTTGTCGCCCATGTGGCAGAAGCACGAAAAAAAATCGCCGGAGAGCGTACCGAATATGAGGAAAAGAATAACCGCAAAAGAATGCAAATCGCGGTTCGAAAAATCCCTCGATTCGCTTATCCACTACAAAAACAAATTTTTACGTGAGATCGACCTCCAACGAATGTCGACTTTGGATCGTCAGGCGATTTGCTCGAAACTCGAGCCGTTCGCCAAATTGGATCTACAACTAAAAGAATCATTGAAGTCTTAAAATGAAAATCCTGGCGATCCTCCTCACTCTGCTTCTTTTGAACAGGGCGCAGGCGACGACATTCACTACCAATGGCAGCCCTTCGGACGTTCAAGCCAAAATCAATTCTGCGGTGCCGGGTGATACCGTGACTATTCCTGCCGGCAACTTCACCTGGAACCAGACTGTCACTGTGTCGAGCGCGATTCACCTGCTCGGCCGCGGCTCGCCGACAATCACCTGCGGAGTAGCGAACACTGGAACGATCGACGTAACCTTCCCGAAATCCGGCGTGATAGAAATCTCGGGAATTAATTTTGTTGAGGGCAATTTCAAGGTCAACTACCACGCTTTGCTTGAAGCCTACGGGAGATCCACTGGACAGCCGGCGAACCGCGGAACCGTCCTGCTCCACGATTGCAACTTCACCGTCAGCCAAACGGGCGAAGATTGTGTTTTATGGAGCACGAACGGCGGCGTGATTTACAACTGCACGTTTTTCTCGAGGTACAACGACAATGCCGGCGTCTACTGCAAAAATGCTCTCCGATCCACGCAGGTCGGCGATCCGTGGCAGTCGCCCAGCACGCTGGGGACTGCCGACACAACCGGACTTGCCAATACCTACATCGAGGATTGCAGCTTCAACGGACTTTTCTTGCAGGCAGTAAATATTGACGACAACGCCCGCGTAGTTATTCGCCACTGCGCCTTCAATGACTCGGCGATCGGAAGTCACGGTCAGGAAACTAGTCCTTGGGGCCTGAGGCATTTTGAAGTTTACGCCGACACATTTGTTTTCCACACGAACGGAGCGCCATACCCGTTAAACCTCAATTATTGGTTCGAGATTCGTGGCGGCACTGGCGTCGTTTTCAACAACACGATGCCGGACATTTCCTCGATGCAATGGGGCGTGAAAGCTTCAATCCTCATGTACGACCTCAACATCCAGCGCGGGGCGAACAATATTTCGTGCCAGACGCATTATCCGAGCGCTCGTCAGGTTGGTCAAACCTGGATCGATGGCGGCGGTTACAGCTATCCTGGCGCCGCGATTGATGGCACCGGCTACAGCACCGATCCGCTCTACATCTGGGGCAACGTGGGCGGAAGTAGGGCGCAATCTCCGGCTCTCGCAAACTATCAAGACAATTGCGGGAAAGGCCAGATCGTAAACGACTACATCAAATCGGGACGCGACTACGTCCTGGCAGCCAAGACGGGGTACGCGCCCTACGCCTATCCGCATCCTTTACGGGGCACCTACCCGCATCCGTTACGGGGCGGCGGCAATCCGAGTTCCACGCCGACACCAACGGTTACGCCTGGCCCGACGCCGGCAGCCACGCTGATCCCGAGCGCAACGCCGGCGCCAACTCCTAGTCCAACGCCTTCGGACCTGGCGCCCCTGCTCGGCTCAGTGGTCAGTAAAACGCATGGCCACGCAACCTTGGAGTGGACCGAAAACTCCTCGCCTGGCCAAGGCTGGTTCGAGATTCAATATGGAACCTCCAGCGGTCATTACACAACGAACGCCTATCCAACCTCGACCACTGAGTTCGGTTTCACCGTCGATGGTTTAAAAAGCGGAAGCGTCTATTA
Organism: uncultured Verrucomicrobiae bacterium; assembly: GCA_963804425.1. Lineage (GTDB taxonomy): Bacteria > Verrucomicrobiota > Verrucomicrobiia > Chthoniobacterales > JAFAMB01 > DASTDH01. The sequence continues at coordinate 79,465 of CAWDQF010000001.1, forward strand.
TTTCGTCGTTGTGTTCATTGAAAACGTCGGCGGAAAGATCCACGTATCCAATGAACTCTCGGCAAAGATCGAGTGAAGTTGGCCGGTGTGTTTTTTGCGCGACGGGCGGCAAGCAGCGGGTCCTTGCAGACCAGCTCGGTCAAAGACGGTCCTCGGGATTGCCCTTTTCTTCCCGCCAAGCCGCATTAATATCCCGAAACATGGCGCGGATTTTTTTGGTCGTCATTTTTTGCGGCATAGGCGTCACCCTGCAGGCCCAAACCGCGCAGCCGAGTGTATCCCCGTCGCCGTCACCTTCGCCTTCTCCGTTGAGTTCGCCGTCGCCCACAGCGAGCCCAAAAATCCCGCGTGATTTGATACCCAACCCGAATAGTGTTCCCATCCCGACACCGCCGCCGTCTGCGCCCGATCTGCTGCCCGAGTCCCACAGCTTACCGGCCACGCCTACGCCTGGTCCTAATCCGGCCGATCTACTTCCCAATGGTATACCGATCGGAACTCCGACTCCGACCCCGAAACCGTTGATGGAACAGCAGGTAAAGGACACGGTGCGATTTCGCCAGATCTTGACCACCGCCAAACGCGAACCTACGGCGATCGAGTTGTGGGACAACGCCGCTAAAGCGGACAACTTTGAATACAAGCGCGAATGGCTAAGGCAATACGACACCTACGTCAGCGGGGTGATGCGAAAACTTGAACCCCGGCTGAAAACAACAATTGACGCTTGGGAAAAGTTACAGGTGGCCACCCACTCGCAAGCAAATATTAAAGGGACGATTCCCTTACGCGACTTGCGATCCTCCAGTCGCTGATCCGCAGATTTGAAGCGGTTAGCTCCTGTTCAACTTTCGAACGCCAGCGGCCTCTTCGAGAACCCAAAGCGTAAGTGCAATGAACTGCTGACCAAGATGCCGCTCTGCATCGTCGATCGTCGCCGAAACGGATCATATTTGCCTAACGTAAAGCTGGTAAGAATTTGTGCTTGCGCAAACATCGTACGAGCGGGCAAAGGGAGAGTGGAGAGGCGAGGCCAATAGGAACTAGCGTAAATATTCCATGATCAGCCGATTAAACTTCTCGGGGTTTTCGATGAACATAAAATGTCCGCCGCCCTCTGCTTCTTCGAATAGTTCGAACTGCGAACCTTTGATTTGACTATGAATCCATTTTTGTGATTTCCACGGTATCACGCTGGCTCGACCGCTGATGATCAGGGTGGGAAGGTTGATCCGCGGGATCAAATCTCGCCAATCCGTATGCCGGTGATTGTATATTAGGGTCGCAGCAAAGTCCCGGGGCATCCTCAGATTACATTGGACGATCCACTCTCTCATCTCCGACGTTGCCCCCTTCGTCACCATCCGATCGATGATTTGTCGGGTTACCTGTTCTGCTTCCTTGCTCCGTAAAGCTGCCACAGTGTCGAACACTTGTTGAGCGGTAAAAATAGCGCCCGAATCTTCTAATTCCTGTCGTGTCCAATGCGGGTCCGACGTGAGAAATGGCGGCTCATCGATTAAAATAATCTTCGACAAGCGTTCCGAGCCGAACAGGTCCATGTAGCACCAGATCACTGACGATCCCATCGAATGCCCCAATAGCGCGACATTACTTAGGTCCAGCTCATTTAAGAGCTCGTACAGGTCCTTGGATAACCGCGAAATCTTTAACCCGTAAGACACTTTCTGTGATTCGCCGTGAGACCGTTGATCGAGAGCGATGACATCATATCGCGCGCTGAGTGGCTGGATCTGATGTTTGAATTCCTCGGCGCACTGGGACCAGCCGTGGATGAGAACAATCGAACGACCGCTACCCCGCCGTATATAGCTTAACTGGACGCCATCGGACGTGACAAAGGTTCGTCGAGGGAAATTGCTCACGATTCGAGCCTGTTCCTCCCATCCCGCATGTCAATCGAACTTCCAGACATCGCTTGGGTTTTGGCGAAGCGCGTGGAAGTTCGATCGACTCTTGCGTTCGCTACGGAGGCGAAGAGGGCTGGCGTCCAAATATTCAACACATAAAAACTTTGTGTGGAAGATTCGGATCTGACCCCATGACCGATGTCCAGTTATCACCTACTGTCCGGCCTCAAGAGCGGACTTGTTGTGCCGCCGCGGCCTATCGGGAGGCTTTGAGCTCGTCAAGAACGAAGCCGAGCGTGGTTCCTCCAGCGCCGGTTGGTCGAGGTCTGACGTGCGGCGTCCTGAAAAAAACGAACGCCCTGTCGAATCCAGGCTGCGCGGCATTCCAATCGGCGGGTGTCTCCGGTCTTTTTCAGGTGCCCTGAGCGACGATTCGCAACTGGTCGCGGAGCCAGCGTTGAGCTGGTTCAGCGTTTAGCCGCGGATGCCAGATCATGAAATACTGAAAGCTCCCGATCTCCGCAGGCGGTTCCGCGGTGCGGACCTCAGTCATTCCATGGATGGCTTTGGCCAGTCGGCGGGGGAGCGTGACCACCAGATCGGTGTGAGCAACCGCAGCAACCGCCGGTACAAAGAACGGTACGGTGAGTGTAACGCGCCGCTTCAATCCAAGGTCCGCCAGCGGTCGATCCACTGAGGTTTGCTGCCCCGCCAGAACGGAGATAATCACATGCGGGAGGCCCAAGTACTGTTGCAGATTTAGTCGCCGCGAGCGGAACTTTCGTTCGGCGCTGAACAGGCACACAAAGTCTTCTTTAAAAAGGGTCTCCACTTCGAGCGGCGGAGGAGCGGCCACTGCACTGAGGGCCACATCGATTCTGCCGGCCTCCAGATCTTCGTAGGCCCGGTCATGCCAGGCCACGATTTCCAGGGTCATGTTTGGTGCGGCGCCTCGCATCCGTTCCGCTAACCCGGGCAGCAGGACCACGGACGCATTGTCTGTCATGGCCACCCGAAACCTCTCCTCACTCCGTGCCGGGTCGAAAGGTTCACCTCGGACCAGGGCCTCAAGCCGCGGCAACAAGTTCTCCAGCTCTCCGAGGAGCCGCTCTCCGCGGACCGTCCTCTCGTATTTACGACCTGTGCGAATCAGGAGCTCGTCACCGAACATTTCCCGAAGTCGTTCCAGCGCCCGACTCATCGCCGGCTGGCTTAACGAACAGCGCTGCGCGGCCCGGGTGACATGGCGTTCCTCCAACAGCGCGTAAAGCGCGTGCAAGAGGTTCAGATCGACATCCGTTAAATGCATGGAACGCATGAATCATATGCTAACAATTCATTATGCGAATAGTAAGTCCGATTGTACGTGGACTCACACAACCATTAAAGGAGGCCACTTGAATACCCAACTGCAGAACAGAACAGCCATTGTGACCGGATCTTCGCGCGGGATCGGACGAGCCGTCGCTTTGCGCCTTGCGCGGGACGGTCATGCCGTCGTCGTCAACTATGCCGGCAATAAAAAGTCGGCCAACGAAGTAGTGGCCGAGATCGAGTCAGCGGGCGGACGCGCTTTGGCCGTCCAGGGAGACGTGTCCAAGGCCGCGGATGTGGTCCACCTCTTCGACGAGACCGAACGCGCCTTTGGCGGAGTCGATGCGTTAATCAACAACGCCGGGATCATGATCACGAAAACGGTCGGGGAAACCGATGACGATACCTTCGATCGCACTTTTGCCATCAATGTTCGCGGCGTGTTTCTGGCGCTGCGCGAAGCCGCGAAGCGCGTGCGGAGGGGTGGGCGGATTGTTAATTTCTCGACCAGCGCGACGCGACTCGCGCTGCCCGGCTACGCAACCTACTGCGCGTCCAAATCGGCAGTCGAAGTTTATACGTCCATCTTTTCGAAGGAACTCCGCGGTCGCGAAATCACGGTCAACGCAGTCGCTCCGGGTCCGGTGGGAACCGAACTGTTTCTCAGTGATAAAACGCCGGAACAGGTCGAGCGCCTGGCTAAGCTTAATCCGTTCGAGCGACTCGGTGAACCCGAAGACATTGCACGGGTAGTCTCGTTTCTCCTTGGGCCCGACGCTGGGTGGATCAACGGCCAGGTGATTCGAGCCAACGGTGGGATGGCCTGACGATTTGCCAAAATTCCGTGATGCTGAAGGATCTGACCCGATGACCGATGCTCTAATTTCCAATTTTTCGATCGCGTCCGATCGCGCATCTCGCGAAACCCGACGATCTCAGGCTGTTCTCGTGTGCTATTCTGCGATTCGCGCAGTCTTAAAAATCGGAAATCCTTCGGCCTCCGCCTTGGCCGCCACGGCCGCGCAATGCTCGGTCGTATCTGGTTCCGAGTATTGGGCCGGGTTGCAACGCACCAGATCCTTAACCAAAAGAATTGGCAGCCTGTCCCGCGCACTATTTTTCGGTGGCTGCCCGGCGGCGTCGTCCACTTAGCAAATAGATGGCGGCACGCAGTTCAAGCAGAGGGTCATCCGAAGGATCGATTCCATCTACGCGTGGGATGGGATCGAAGATGATGTGTTTTTGCTCATGAGCGTTATCCGAGACTGGCTCAGTTAAAGCAACCGTGCCGAGTTCGCGCAAAGCTCGATCCTCTGGCCAATGGATGGTCGCATCGTCCACGGTATCTTCGTCGTTTGCCAACTGAACCAGAATACGAAACTTGATGGGACCATTGGCAATTCTTTCTGCGAGTTCATCGAACAGGTAGTTTGTACTCCTGGCAGCGACAGTAGCATCGTCCAGATGGTCGTTGCCATCTTCTGGGACGATCCGGTAACGTCCATAGCGGCTGACGCCATCCTTGTTGGTGAAGCGCATAGCCGTCACTCCGAAGTACGATTCTCTGGCGAAGCTGGATGGAGCGGGCTTAGGTGTCTGCACAAATTCGAGTGCCTTGGGATGAGTGCCAAGAAATGCTTCAATCGGAGACGGTGATGGCTTTGACGGATCGCTGGAGGCGAGTGCGCGCAAGAACTCCAGAAATTCCGGGCCGGTTCTTGTGGGAAATCCATCAGTCGAATGGCTGACAATGTCGGTGTGAACGTGCTCGGCGAGATGAAACCGCATTGCGAGTCCGCGCGGATTCGCGTTGGGGTCGTTATCGGGTACCAGCGGTATGCCCGTGGAGTCAGAGAAGCGCACCGTTATCGGTGTAGACTTCCGGTTTATGTGTGGTGCGCGGGTGAGGGAAGCGGCGTCGGGCGAAGGCGTGAACGTACCTGTAAGCAGAGTGCCTTTGGCATGGGCAGGCCGAAAGCCGGGGTGCAGTCCGAAGATCGTGTCGAACTGCTGAAGCAGATCCTGACTCAGCGCAATTAGTCTATCGTCCGTTGGTAGTGGCATGATTGATTTTCCTCCTCAGAAACTGATTCACTCTCGTTTCACTGTATCCGTCTGTCCAAACACCTAGTCGACGACGTGGCCGGACACACATACGTTAGATCGCATACCGCAGGGCCGGTATCTATCTGAGATGTGAGCCCATTTCAATTCTTATATCGAGTGAAGCAAATCGTTTGAATCTGCTTGCCCAATGCGATCGCCCATATTCTGACGAGGAAGCAGACGGATCCTTCCAATTCTGGAGAAGATCGGCCCGTGCCGTGTGCCAAGTGATAGGTTGAGGCGCAGAAATCGATCGCTTTGTGTAGCTCTCAGAAATAGGCGGGATGGATCAGCAGCGGTCCGCCACGGTGCGTGCAGGTGTCGCCGATGGCATGGTAAGTTCCCTCCACATTGCAGAGGACTATTTTCTGGCCTTCGATTGTGAACGCAGCCGCTTGGCCGGGTGGTACATCCTTGGTCTTAGCTATCTTGAGAAGTTTCGCCGTAATGCTTAAGTCGGGTTGATGGTTGCTGATCGAGCCGAAACCTCTGGATCCTGGTAGGCGTTACTCATGATGATGCGCGCCGCAAGCCCAGTTGGCCCGGCGCATCGCGCGGGTGCTTCTGGTTCGCCCGTTCGCTGCGTTGGTTTGCCAGGCAGTTCATTGGTCATTTGGTTCGATCACACTCAGCCTTCGCCATCGTTACCGATGGCTTCGACCGGACATCCTTCCATGGCTTCCTTGCAAAGCGCCTCCTCCTCCGGGGTGGTCGGTTGCTTAAAAACATAGGAGTAGCCGCCGTCGTCGCTGCGCCTGAAATTAGCGGGTGCGGTTTCCCGGCACAGGTCGCAGTCAATGCACTGGTCATCGACGTAAAACTTTCCGGACACGTTTTCCGCGTATTTATTCGCAATGTCGGCCATAGATTCTCTTTCGTTTCATGCAGACGGAAATTCGATTAGAGCGCGTTTCGTGACACCGGGCTGTTCTCGACCCGTGGACTAAAGCTGCACTAATTCAGCCAAGGCCGCTCATGCCTGCGGCCTCACTCCGCAGGGAAACTAATCGACAAGCGTGCCTTATTACCCTTCCGTCGAACGACCCATTGTAAGGCGTTTTGACACGCGAGGCAAAACCAGGGAGGGCTTCAGGGGTGGAAAGCTCGCCGCCTGGATTTGTATATCACATCTCAGGCTAGCCGATGTGCTGAGCGATAGCCTGCAGCCGATGGCAAAGACAATGGTGAAACTGGCTCTATCGCACTTTCAGTTATTATCGTCGGTCAGCGCAATACCACCGGAAAACGGCGTGAAGCAATTGAATGTGGTATTAAACCGGTATTTGTCGTTGATAGATAGAGCAAAACCGAAATCGCAATTGCTAACCATGTTCTCGAGGAAATAATTATTGCTGTCCGAAAAAACGCCGGCGTCGAATCCGGAGATGACATTCCCGCTGACCAGGTTGCCGCCACCGCCGAAGATATGGACTCCAAAACCAGAGCCTCCGATTAATGGAAAGGTGATCTGATTATTTCGCACGACAGATCCCGCGACTGTGGAGAAAACGACGCCATTGACAACATTGGTCAGCCTCAGGTTTTGCACCATATTGCCCGAGTTGAGCGCGGTTGTTCCAGTACGGTCGAAATAGACTCCGTAATGGAAAACGGCGATGATGCCGTTCTGGATAATGACGTTCCCGGCATTGTGCACGTAGACCCCGACGTTCGATGTCGGGGTGCCAGGGAAGTAGAGATAATGACCTCCCAGATCCAGGGTCACATTACTGCTGACGATGGTGATGGCTGCGCCGGCAGCCGATGAGTAAGTGAGGTTTGAGCCCAGAACATAGATGCCGGGAGCAGAGATGGTGTAGGGCACCGAGTTAATGATGGTCTGACCGAACGAGTCGGCAGCGAAGGATGCGATGGCCAATAAGGCGAAGAATAGAGATTTCATCTGAGGGTTTATTTTCAATTAAATTCCCTCCATGGCGGGAAGATCCACTGGAAGGCTACGCTGTCGTAGGCCGGGAAACTAGGCGGCGATTCCGGGCCAAGTCACATCAATTTGGTAGATGTCGACATCAGCGCTCTGTGCGGCCCAATACTGGGAGAACAAGGTTAGTACCTCGTTAGCCGATGGTGGAAGATCCAGATATTCGATTTCATTACCAGTTTTTGCCGCCCAATCTTCGGCGCGAGACGGTTCGGCAGGCACTCGAAGGAGTGTCCGGAGCCGTTGCAAGATCGGCTCTGAGAAGCCTAAGTCTCACCGGCGCGAATTTTGGGTAGCGTAGGTAGCGAGGATGGCGGCGAGCATGTCGCCGAAACGTCCCTTGAGTTCCGCACAGCGGGTGGTGTTGTGCATTTGGACACCCTTGCGCTCGCTGCGGATAAGGCCGGCTTCGCGGAGGATTTTGAAATGCTGGGAGAGGGTCGACTTGGGCAATGTGCGGTTGTCGAGTTTGCGAAAGTTCGAGCAAGTGCAAGGCCATTCCGAGGTGGCCATTTCCGCGAAGATTTGGGCGCGCACGGGATCGGACAGGGCATAGAGGAGGCCCTCCACGGTAATGTCGCGGAGAGCGGGATGGTAGAGCGGCCTCACATAGTCTTTATAACACGCGCTTGACAATTAGTCCATTAGTTCGTAAGTACCGAACTACTGATCTAATTGTCTCATGAATAACAAAACCATTCTCATTACTGGCGGAACTACCGGAATCGGCCTGGCCACAGCCCAACTCCTCAGCGCCGAGGGCGCGAAGATCATCGTCACCGGGCGCAATCCCGAAACTCTTGCTTCCGCTAGGAAGGTTCTCACCGACGTGGTCGTGCTCCCCTCGGACGCCGGTGACCTGGCCGCCGCGCAGGCGCTGGGTGAAGATGTCAAAAAATATGTGGATCATCTCGACGGAGTTTTCCTGAATGCGGGTGTCGCGACCTTCGTACCAATTGACGCGGCAACGCCCAAGAACTATGACGACATGTTCAATGTGAACGTGCGAGGTCTCTACTTCCAGCTTCAATCGCTGCTGTCGCTGCTGGGCAATCCGAGCTCCGTTGTATTCACCTCCTCCATCGCAGGTTCTATCGCCTTGGCCGGGGCGTCGATCTATTCGGCGACGAAGGCTGCGGTCATCTCCCTTGGCAAGACCCTAGCGGTCGAGTTAGCCGAGCGAGGCGTGCGGGTGAATGTGCTGAGCCCGGGACCGATTGACACGCCGATTCTAAAGAAAGTCGGCCTTCCCCCTGACCAGCAGAAAGGGTTTGAGGAAACGATTGTCGCCAAGTCGCTCTTGAAGCGGTTCGGCACATCCGAAGAAGTGGCCCGGGCAGCAAGATTCCTACTCTCCGAGGATTCGAGCAACATTACCGGCACGGAGCTGATCATCGACGGCGGCGTTCGATTGAACTGAGCCTAGCCGAACTATCTCTTCCTTCCCAATTCAATGGTATCGGCTGCACCAAAGACAAGAACGGTTTGCCTCTCGAATCTATTCGAGTCCCAGTGCTTCAACCATCGGCCAATCAAGTGTTGATCCATGTTGATAGCTCGTCACTCAAACCTTTGGAGTATAAACTGGCCCTACTCAACTTCTTCGGTCGAACGCCGCCTGTCATTCCGGGATTTGACCTGTTGGGAATTGTAGCGGCGACTGGTGCCCTTTGCTGATCATGATCGCGGGCACCAGGGCCGACCCGGGGCTGCCGCCTTATGCCGTAGTTTTCCTCAACGCCGGCTGGAGCCTTACAGGTACTGTCCAATGCAAAGAATATAGCCGTCCAAATCTTGTACTTCGAAATCACGAAGGCCATAAGGTGCATCTTCCATTTCACGATGGGTTTTAGCCCCACGTCGTTTCAAATCTTCATAAACCGCCGTGACGTTCGACACACAAATGTATGCATCCCAGCCCAGATCTTCGTGCACCTTATGGTTGGGAAAGGAGGAATCGATTCCCGGCAAGCTTTTTAGAAAGATGGCGGAGCCCAACCCCTGCACGATAACAAAATCGGGCCGCTCACCCCAGTAGCCGTCAAAGACAAACCCCAGTTGATCGCGGTAGTACTCCGAGGCTTTCACTACATCGCGGACGATAAAATTTGGAGCGATGTTAAATTGTTCGTTCATAGAATTCTATTTTTTTACTTTTGCAGAGCTCGTTGCCAATCCGCCCTCGCGAAGAAGCGCAGCTGCCGCGGCCTTCGCCTTCGGTGCAATTTGCCCGTCGCGATAAATTAAGGAACGAACCAAGGCGCCGTCTACGAGGAGCATCAACTGGCCCGTAAGCAGTCCAACTTTCCGTGCCTTCGCTTCCTCCAGCTTTTCCGAAAACCAGCCGGCCACCGCATCCTTGTGCAGCCTTACGGCGTCCGCAACCAAGTCGGGATCGTCGCTCATTTCGGAAATCGCGTTAAGATAGGGACAGCCCCGATAATCGGGCGCGGCAAACCATCCGCCTAGAACATCAAAAACGCCGAGGATTTGGTCAATCGGGCTCGGGCCAAACGTCTGCGCCTGCTCGTTGAACCAATGTCGCGTTTTTTCATCGCGGGTCTCAAGGTACGCTTTCACCAATTCACGTTTGGTTGGAAAGTGATAATAAAGTGTGCGCTTGGTGACCCCGGCTTGCTTGGCCAAAAGGTCGATGGCCACCCCTCGAATGCCATGTCGATAAAAGAGACGGTCAGCCACCTCGAGAATAGCTAACCGGGCTTCTCCACGTTGGGGGCGGCGAATTTTACTTGGCATTGAATCAACCTCGGCTCAAGCGTAATTGGGAGACTTCGTGTCACGACTGGCGGCCTCACCGATCTCCCCGTCAAAGATTTTTACCGTAAGACTTGCCCCCAAATAGGCCGATGGTTGAGCGTAAAGACCGGTGGCAAAGGCTCCGGCATTTTGCTCTGAGTCGAGCTCGTAAAATTCTTTCACGGTGTTTGTATTCAGGCCAATCCGCCACGTCTTCGCAGAAGTCCCTTTGACTTGCTTGGGTTAGAAAATTTCGATCCGTGCTATGTATACCGAACGGACGATATACATGCAATTGATTTTTGTGAATCCTGAGCAGTTTCTGCTCTTTCAGTGAAGGATCTCGTCGATCGGGTCCTAGGGCTGCGATCAAAGGCAAGAAAGCATAGGAGACACGTCTTAAAAAGAGACGTTCCTATGTCCTGCCTTTTATTGGCGCTCCAGGATGATATAGCGATCTTGCTTGTAGACGCAGTCGCCAAACGGGCGATACCCGACTTTTGACGCCAGTCGTAGAGATCCTTCATTGTGAGGCTTGATGATGCAAACTGTCCGCGCGGGTCCGCGCTGTTCATCAAACCACTTGTGACAGGCCGTCACGGCTTCGAGAGCAAGACCGCGACCTTGCGCCGATCGCAACATGATCCATGCAGCTTCAGGATAGCCATCGAATCGCGGGCCGAGGCCGCGGTGGAAATCGGCGAGACCAACCTCGCCGAAGAATCGGTTAGTCGCCTTCTCGACGACGGCAAACATCCCAAAATCAAGCAGAGACCAGTGACCTGCGTATCTCAGGAGGCGGTTCCAGGCGTCCTCTCGGGATAAGTTGGGGAAACCAATAAATCGGAACAACTCAGGGTCCGAGAACATCGAGAACCATGGTTCGAAATCCTCCAGTATATGAGGTCTGAGCATAAGCCGCGGCGTCTCAATCATACCGATATCTTTAACGGACGAACATCGATTGCCTCAAGTGACACCGATATTTCCATCCCTAGTGCACCACTTCCGTGACTGGTATAGCAGCGTTGCTCGATCAAAATGGGCCGCCGGCAAGGCGCGACGAAGGAGCATATCTGAATCGATACGTGACTGAGGAGCAACGAGGCCGCCGAGCCAAAATCATCGCAACCCTGAGGGCTGCGCGGATATGGGTCGGGTGCTGTGTTGCTCGTCGGTCAAAGACCAAAGCGGGTATTCCTCCCTCGTCGCGCCGCGCACCCAACTAAAATCGCAGCAGCGCTGCTATACCAGTCACGGAAGTGGTGCACTAGTGCGCTGGCGGACGCACACTACTGCTAGCTTCTAACTACGAGATGGAGAGAGGGGACGCTGCGTGGCGTCAGTTTCCAAAACCGCTGAACTTTCCTCATAGTTTGCTCAGGGGTGTTCGTCTAGCTCACTTCACCGCGACGGCGCTGACCCACGATTGGGCAAACAAACTCCAGGGCAACGACGCCCATTCGCGTAAAGCGGCACCGCAGTCGATTTGTGCAGCTTGTTCCAGTTGGATTGCCAGGTATTGGGCAATAACTTTCGAGTCAGGATAACATTCGTAACGGGCCTGTATTTTCTGCATTAAGAGACCACCGGCCTCTAACCAGGACCCGAGTTGTCGCCCGGCACAGGTCTCTCCACCATTTTCATGCTGGAGCGTTCGATACCGGATAATCGCGGCCTCCACCTGATCGTTTGTTGGGCTCAGAATAAAACCGCTCCAGTCGGGGCTACATAGTCCAGCAACACCACGCGGTCGCAGAACCCGCCGAATCTCCTGGATCGCCCGGATCGGGTTTGCGAGATGCTCGAAGAGTGCATGGGAGAACACCAAATCGAAAGCGCAATCGTCGAAGGGTAACTCATAGATGGATCCGACGCGAAACATGAGGTTCGATGCAGAACGAGCTTGGGCTATCGCAATCTGAGATTCAACAAAATCAATTCCCGTTACCTGACCATTTGGTCCAACCGCTTCCGCCAAGCCAATCGAAATGGTCCCGGGGCCGCATCCGCAGTCTAGGACGTTCATTCCCAGTTTGAGATAGGGTTCGATAAACCCGCCATGGGTCCTAAACGAGCGCGTGGCCATAAAAGCGGTCGCATTCACCGAATGTCCTGGAGTGTAGTTTTCTTCCATCGTGAAAGTCTGGTCTTGAGCTGATAGCGTGATCTCTTGACGGTCGAGATCAAGTGGAGAAGAGGTCATGGGGACGTATTTCATCCTCCTCATGGCGACACCTTAGCGGAATTCAGGCACCTGCTCTTATATTTCGGCGAGCAAGCGTTCCGTTATAGCCGCGACTGTATATGCCCGGCTTGTCTGCCAGCGTGGAGCCCTAGAGGCGCTCTGTTTCCTCCCTTAGCTCCCTGTTCAATTTCCTTTCCTTTCGAAGATCGCCCTCTATCGCGATCCGCGAGGGCAAGACTCAGCCCATGGCGGAAAAGAAGTCTTCCGAAAGACGGCCTCTCTTCTTTCCATTCTGGCGCGCTCGTCTAGTCGGTTAGGACACGGCCCTCTCAAGGCCGGTGCACGGGTTCGAGTCCCGTACGTTCTCCTGCAAAGCAAAATGATCGCCCTTATGTCGCCCTAAAAGTTCGCGCCTGATTGCGCGCTAGGAAGGTTAACGTCTTAGAGAAGATCTGCTGAGGCCGTGACGGTCACTCTCGGAGGTTTCATTGGACGGCTTAAAGCGGGACCGGTCGTCGAAGACTATAACGTGCAACAAGAGTGTTGTTTGTTGACACTTGACCCTGATGCTTGTCCCGTTGCTCGGGCATCCTCCCGTGGACGCGGGAACTATGTCGGACAGGTTGGTGATTTGGGATTGGTTTGCTCGGGCATAAGCATTACTCAATCTAACCGAGACAGAGCTGATTGGTTTCTGACCTGTCTTATACGAGAGACCCAGGGTTGGGGCGCTGCCAGCGATAAAAACGGGATGCACTTGCTGAATGATTCGACGGAACAAGCGCCGATTGCGGAACGAACCAGATGCAAAATCTGCTTCAAATGCGTTGCGGAACGATCTTAACTCCAAACGATACCCAGCAACACCATCGCAGTTTTATGATCACGTTCATCAAACACGCCCTTTCGGCCAGCGCCGAGGCGAACATTGAGATCGCAGGTTGGATCCGATCCCGGCGAGACGCCAAAGCCTTTTCGTTCCTTGAGGTTAACGATGGTTCCTGCCTGGGCAATCTGCAGGTGATCGTCGACCAGGAGGTGCCGGGTTACGAGCAGGTGCTGCAAGCGACGACCGGTAGCTCGGTGCGGGTGGCGGGCCGGCTACTTGCGTCCCCCGCCGCCGGCCAAAAATGGGAGCTTCGCGCCACGCATGTGGAAGTCATCGGACGGGCCGATGCGACCTATCCCCTGCAAAAAAAAGGGCACAGCGTCGAATTCCTTCGCACCATCGCGCATTTGCGCCCGCGATCCAATCTGTTCGGCGCGGTTTTCCGGCTTCGGAGTCGTCTGGCATACGCGGTGCATCAGTTTTTTCAGGAGCGGAATTTTGTGTACGTCCAGACGCCGATCATTACGGCCAGCGATTGCGAAGGCGCGGGCGAATTGTTTCGCGTCACCACGATAAAACAGGACAGGGACAAGGCCGACGAACCCGACTTTTTCGGCAAGGCCACGTACCTAACGGTCAGCGGGCAACTGGAAGCCGAGACGTTCGCCTGCGCGTTGTCGAAAGTGTACACCTTTGGGCCTACCTTCCGGGCCGAGAATTCGAATACCTCTCGGCACGCGGCGGAGTTTTGGATGATCGAACCGGAGATGGCTTTCTGCGACCTACAGGGGGATATGGACCTCGCCGAGGAGTTCGTGAAAGCAATGGTGCGACACGTCCTGGAGCACTGCGCGGATGAACTGGGCCTGTTTACTAAGTTTGTGGACAAAGGACTGATCGAGCGGCTCACTCTCGTGCCTGAGCGCCCGTTCCAACGGCTTCCCTACGCCGATGCGATCTCCATTCTTAACGCCTCCGGGCGGAGCTTTGAGTATCCCGTCACGGATGGCCTGAGCCTGCAGTCGGAACACGAAAGGTTTCTGGCCGAAGAGCATTTCCGGGTGCCGGTGATCGTCTTTGATCAGCCTTTGCAGGCTAAACCCTTCTATATGCGCGTGAACGATGATGGCAGAACGGTAGCCGCGATGGATGTGCTGGTGCCGGGCATCGGCGAAATCATCGGCGGTTCGCAGCGCGAGGAGCGTCTGAGCGTGCTGCAGGAAAACATGCGCTCGCGCGGTGTGCGCGAGGAAGAATATTGGTGGTACCTGGATCTACGTCGTTTTGGCACCGTCCCCCATGCTGGTTTCGGTCTTGGGTTCGAACGGCTTCTGATGTTCTTAACGGGGGTATCCAATATTAGGGATGTGATTCCGTTTGCACGTACGCCTGGGAATGCGGAATTTTAGTGTCCTGTCCCATAAATAACCTGGCTTTCGTTGCGATGAAAATGGGCCGCCGGCACGCTCCACGGGTGGCAGATTACCGTGCGCCGGATGGTTTCTGTGCTTCCTTCGCCCAAGAGTCCTTGAGCGTGACCGTCCGGTTGAAAACGAGGTGCTCAGACGTACTGTCTTTGTCCAGGACGAAGTAGCCGAGGCGCTCAAACTGATATCTGGTTTCGCTTCGCGCCTCCCGCAAGCTTGGCTCGCATCTAGCCGCAACGACTTCGAATGAGGCGGGATTCAAATGGCGCTCCAAGTCGGTTGCGGTCTCGGGCTCGGGTTCTACGAATAGGCGATCGTAGAGACGCACTTCAGCATCGATCGAGTCTGCTGCGCTAACCCAGTGAATCGTCCCTTTGACTTTACGATTCGCGTTCGCCCCGCCGCTCTTGCTGTCAAGGTCCGCTGTGCACCGGAGTTCTAAAATGTTGCCAGCTGCATCCTTGATGACCTCTTCGCATTTGATGATGTACGCATACTTGAGACGTACCTCGCCGCCGGGCCGTAGTCGGAAATATTTCGGCGGCGGATCTTCCATGAAATCGCTACGTTCAATATAAAGCTCGCGTCGTGAACGTAACTGTGCGTGTACCAGAGTTCGGGTCTTCCGGGTTGTTGACCGCGTTGAGCGTTTCGCTTTGACCTACCGGATAGTTCGTCAGGATCACCTTGATCGGGCGCAAGACTGTTAGACGCCGAAGCGCCGTCTTGTTCAACTCGTCACGGATGGCGTGCTCCAGTACCGCGACGTCGGTGAGGCCGTCATATTTGGTGATGCCGATGTTGTAGGCGAAGGCACGCAGAGCACTGGCTGTGACACCGCGGCGGCGCAGTCCAGAGATCGTGGGCATCCGCGGATCGTCCCATCCGGTGACGAGCCCTTTTTCGACAAGCTGCATGAGCTTGCGCTTGCTTAGAACGGTATAGGTGAGATTCAGGCGCGCGAACTCGTATTGGTGCGGTAGCTTCCGCGGCAAATCGAGGTTCTCCAGAATCCAATCGTAAAGAGGACGGTGCACTTCGAATTCCAACGTGCAAACGGAATGGGTCACACCTTCGATATAATCGCTTAAGCAGTGTGCGAAATCATACATCGGGTAAATACACCACCGGCTGCCAGTGCGGTGATGCGCAGTATGCCGAATCCGGTAGAGCACAGGGTCCCGCATCCAAACGTTCGGCGACTGCATGTCGATCTTTGCCCGAAGCGTGCAATGACCGTCGGGAAACTCGCCCAGGCGCATCCGCTGAAAGAGGTTCAGATTTTCCTCCGGCGAGCGTCCACGAAATGGACTCTCCTTTCCGTTTATGCGGTAGCTGTCAGTGTCCGTAGGCGAGAGGTCGTCCACGTACGCCTTGCCTTTGGCGATGAGCTGAACTGCGTATTCAAAAAATTGTTCAAAATAGTCCGAGGCGTAGAATGGCTCCCCTTCGCTCTCGGGTTGCGCTTGGCCGATTGCCGAATTTAGAGCAGCCTTTTCTACAACGATCGGCCATAAAGAAAAGTCGTGTCTTCCGTCGACCACTTGAATGTCGCAAGTTTTGCCCTTTGATTTCAGCCCGAGAACGTGGTCTGCCCAACCGGCGACTAGCCAATTTACGTCCTCGACAATCGACTCGACGTACTCAGTTTCCTCTTTGGTCGGGTTCGTGTCATCCAGGCGGAGATTACAGACCCCTCCAAATTCACGGGCGATCCCGAAATTGAGGCAGATCGATTTAGCGTGGCCGATATGGAGATAACCGTTTGGCTCTGGTGGGAATCGGGTGTGGCTAAATGAATACTTACCAGCCCTCAAGTCTTCCGCGACAATGTCGCGAATAAAATCTGAAGGTGCAGTTTGCTCTTCAGTCTGTGTGCTCATGGAAAGATGGGCAACTTAATCGCGCGTGGCGAGTGTTCAAACTTTCGCACCAATCACAAGGTCCTCAACGCGCTTCGTCGAGCAAGATCTTATCCAGTGCGGCGGATATTCGCGGGGCGGCTGTAAGGCGGGCCCGCCATTCGCGCGGAATCGCGTCGACTCCGAGGTATGCGCCCAGCCAGGAACCAAGCATAGCCCCTCTTCCGGCATTGTCGCCGCCTGCTCGCAACGTCGCCAGAATAGCGGTCTCAAAATCGTTGCTGTGCTTTAGGAATGCATGAAGAGCGGAGGGGAAGCTTTGGCCCAATGGGCACGCTTGGCCGAATTCTAAAGTGGCTTCCGTCACTTCCTTCCCGGTTGCAGTGAGCACTTTCTGTGTTTGTTGGCGGAGCTCAGCGCTGTGATCCGGCACCAGCGGGCCGACTCTCACCATCGCGTTTTCTAAGGCGTCGGGTAGGTCGCGTCCAAGAAAAAGCTCCACCAGGAGCAGCCCGTGAAACTTCATGTAGCCAATCGCACGCGGGTTGTTCTGGCAGACGCGGGTCAGAGACTCGATTGTCGCCGGCAAGTTGGGGTCACGCCGATAACGGACGGCCAGTCCGGCCAGCCTGGACGCGGTAGCGGGCTCGTCGTCATCGGCTCCTTGCTGAAAGTCATAATCCCCTGGTGAATTTGATTCCCTGAAGCGTTTGTAATTTTTGAGCGTCCCCAGGGTCGCCCAGTCCAAGTAATCATGGTAATGAGAGGACCCAAATGTCTTGACAAAGCGGTCACCAAAAGCGCGAGGATCGAAGCCGCCATGTTCGGCAATTGATTCCAGCAACACCAAGGCACCATCTCCGTAATGGGTTTGATCTCCCGGCTTCTTCGATTCATGGTAATCCCCAGCTGCTGGCGCCTCGAATCCAAACATGCCACCAGGGAATCTAGCGGAGAGCTCAGACAGATCGTAGATCCAGTGCGTGCCTAGAGCGGCTGCGTCTCCGACAAATTGACCCCACACCGCTGCCCGGAGTCGGTCTTCGGTAGTTACCTCCTTGGCTAAATCTTTCGCAATCATATTTAGCAAGTGACGTACAACACTCAACGTTACCAAATGGTTTTTATCGATGCCTGCGTAGTGTGTCATACTATGGGTGGAGGCTCACACATGGCCACTAACCTTTCCCTCGACCCTGTCTTGATCGAGCGCGCCCTGGAGCTTAGCGGCGAGCGCACGAAGAAAGCGGCTGTTACCCGCGCCCTCAAAGAGTTTATCGCCCGACGGGAGCAGAAGGGCTTGCTCGAGCTGATGGGTAAACTTGAATGGGATACAGCGGTCGATTACAAAGCTGAACGTTCTCGTTCGTGAGCTTGTTTGTCGATAGTGGCGTCTGGTCGCTGGCTTTTCGCCGGGATGCGGTTGCGACCGCCGTTGAAGTATTGGCGTTGCGGCAATCGCTTGAAGCGGGTGATACGATCCTGACAACGGGATTGGTTCTACAGGAACTCCTACAAGGGTTCGCAGGGCCGCGCGCTCGCCGACAGCTCATCGAACGTTTCGCAGCGTTGCCGTTCATCAATCCGGATCGGCAAGATCACATTGAAGCCGCCGATTTACGCAACCGTTGCCGTCGCTCGGGCATTCAAATTTGGACTATTGATGCTCTGCTTGCCGAACTTTGTGTTCGTCACGGTCTCACGTTGCTCACGACCGATAACGACTTTTCTCGGATTGCCGCCCGTTTTCCTCTTCGGCTGTGGAAAGGCGCCTGAGCGATCCGCAGATTACACAAATTCCGCCTATTGCAGATGCTAGGACTTTAATTCGTGTTTCTTCGTGTCCTTTCGCGGTTGAAAATTGGCTTTGCTTGAGTTTGCACGTTGCCGCGATAAATTGGCGGTTCCTACTTGGCGCGTTCGTCTAGTCGGTTAGGACACGGCCCTCTCAAGGCCGGTGCACGGGTTCGAGTCCCGTACGCGCTGATGCTTCGGTAAATCCGTTGGATCCCTGAGAATCTTTTACTGGAGCCGATTCATAAACAATTCGCCGCGCGCAAATCTTTCAGCAAAAATTCGCATTACTTTGGAAGGGCTGAACAGATTTTGATGGCTGTCTGGTAATTATCGAAAATCCGGCGCAAGCCGGTTTTTTATTTCTGTCTAGTTGCATCTCAAACGGCGCTCTTGGTAGAGTGTCACGGTGAGTGGCGCAGTTCTTTACTCTTGTCTCGTTGCAAACCGATGAACCGATCGATTTTCCACATTCTAATTGTACCGCTCATCGCTGGCTTTTGCGCTTTCATTGGTGCTTTGACAAATGAGGCTGCTGGGCAAAATCCGCCTGACCACGCCCCGCCCGAGCACCACCGCCCGCCCGAGGGCGGGCCTCCCCCAAAACACAGACGTCATCGAGATGCCCTGGAATCCTCACCTACTCCGGAATCCAAAGCTACTCCGGAATCCAAAGCTACTCCGGCGTCCAAACCTACTCCGACATCCACACCTGCTCCGACGCCTACACCTGCTCCGACGCCCACACCTGCCCCGACGCCCACAGCTACACCGACATCCACGGTTACACCGGCATCCACACCTGCTGCGACGGCCACTCCGACGGCCAAGGCCACAGCCAATTCCTGATAACTACGCTCACGCGAAATCCTTCAGGCGGGCGTGCGCGGGCTATCGAGTGAGAGTCCCGTCCGCGTTACCCAATAATAACCAACTCGGAGAAGGCGGTTCACGTCCCGAGCATTCCCGCTTGGCACTCCGGTCAATTCCATTTCGGAGTGGACCTGATGTGCGCAAGGGTTCACGGTCAGCCGACTGATCGATTTATGAAAGTCAATCATCACAAGTCGAACCTGTTTCAGCTCTGTCGGTTCGGAGTTATTAATGCCTATCTTTTTCCGGAGAGGGATCAGACGTTTACTCTCATCGACACCGGGATCATCAGGTTTGGTCACGCCATTATCAGAGAAGCAGCCAAGCTGGGCCGTCCGGTGGCACGCATTGTCCTTACGCATGTGCATCGTGATCATGTCGGTTCGCTGGAGTATCTGACGCGCAAACTTCCTGAGGTTGAAGTGGCTGTGGGGGAACGTGAGGCGAGATTTCTGCAGAGAGACTTTTCACTCGATTCGAACGAGCCGAACGCAAGAATCAAGGGGATGTTTTCACTTTGTCGGGCTCGACCGACGAGACTCTTGGGGGAAGGGGATCGGGTTGGCTCCTTGTCCGTCATCGCTTCCCCAGGTCACACTCCTGGGCACATTGCCCTTTTTGACCCGGCGACCCAAATCCTCTTCGGGGGAGACGCCTTTCACAGCATGTTCGGGGGGGTGAGTGTGGCGAGTGCACCCAAGGCTCTGTTTCCTTTTCTCGCCATGGCAACCTGGCACGCACCGACGGCACTGGAAAGCGCTCGACGATTGCTTGCGGTTGAGCCGGAGTTCTTGGCACCGGGTCATGGTCCGATCGTGGTCCAACCAGCTGAGGCGATGCGCGAGGCAATCGCCCGAGAGACCATTCGCCTGGACGCCGTGGTTTAGAAAAGAAAATCGAAGCGTTTATCGAGCTTAAGCCTTCGCAGAAAATAATAGCAGAGCTTGCATGCGCCAAACCCCGCAACGATTCCGGCACAAAAACCCCGCGCGTTCTCCACCATCTTGTTGGCTGGCCTGGCATGCGGTGTTTTGGATATCTCCGCCGCATTCGGCACCTGGGCGGCCTGGGGAATCAAGCCGATCCGAATTCTGCAAGGCATCGCCAGCGGGATGCTTGGCCCAAAATCCTTTAACGGCGGGGGGAGACCGCTACGCTGGGGGCGGCATTTCATTTCCTAATCGCCTTCTCGGCAGCTGGAGTATTCTATGCCGCAAGCCGGAAACTCACGTTCCTGACGCGCCGCCCGATTCTCTCGGGCGTGCTGTACGGGATCGCGGTCTACCTCTGCATGTACTGGGTCGTGATGCCGCTCTCAGCTTACCACAAGCCTCCATTCTCCATCTCCGCAACCGTTATCGCGATTATCACGCACGTGGTGTGCGTCGGAGTCCCCATCTCGCTCGTCGTCCGCCGGTACTGGAGCCGGTAAGGGTAGAGAACGCCGTCATCGCCCGAAACGCCGAGAACGGATTAACAGGCCGCAACAAATGTGCTTTGCCTCGTTTTCCCTTCCTCCACCAAACAACTCAAGGTTGCTTGGTTTACTTCTCACCAATCAGTTCGATTGCGGCTTCCCAGCGGTGAATCTTGGGTCGACTTCGTTGAACCGCGCGAGTGCGGCTGCCAAGTCGTCGATGCGCGTCGGCTTACTCAGGTAGTCATCCATTCCAGCGGCAAGGCATCTTTCGCGGTCGCCTTCCATGGCGTTAGCCGTCAGGGCGACGATGTGCATTTGCCGTTTTGCATGACCGTTGTAGGTGGACTCACGCTCACGAATTTGTTGTGAGGTTTCGTAACCTCCCATTTCAGGCATGTGGCAATCCATCAAGATCAGGTCGTAATCTGTTCGTTCCAATGCACTCAGAACTTCCAAGCCGTTGGCAGCGGTATCCGCGTCGTAACCGAGTTTTCTGAGCTGGAAAAGCACGACCTTTTGATTAATCGGATTGTCTTCGGCTAAAAGTATTCGTACCGGGCCATAGATGGGATTGAGCGAAGGCGGAGGAACAGTCGGCGCGTTCGCTGGAGCCTGCACTACCGGAGGTGCTGGGGCTTCGCCAAGTAAGCGAATGAGACAATCAAATAGTCTTGCTTCCTTCACCGGCTTGAACAGGCACTCGGAGATACCGGCTTCCTGCATGGCGTGAGCATCGAGGCGCAGGCCAAGCGAAGTAAGCATGATTTTTCTGGTGCTCACAAATATTGGATCAGCCTGCATGGCGCGGGCGAGAGCTAAGCCGTCCATGCCGGGCATCTGCATATCCAGGATCGCTAAGCGGTACGGAAAACCGGACGCTGCAGCAGTATGGAGCATGTGCAGAGCTTGCTCCGCAGAGGACGCATACTCATCGCGCATGTTCCATGCGGCAAGCTGATAGTGCAGCACTCGGCCATTCGTGGAGTTATCGTCCACCACAAGGACTTTCATTTCAGCAAGATGATCCGTCCGCCGTCGCTTCAGGCTGATTGGCGCAGCCGAATGTTTGAGCTGGACCGTGAACCAGAACACTGAGCCGCGGCCCGGTTCGCTCTCTATCCCGATCTCTCCTTGCATCAATTCGACGAGACGCTTGCAAATGGCTAAACCGAGCCCGGTCCCGCCGTATTTACGTGTGGTCGAACCGTCCGCCTGAGTAAAGGCTTGAAAGAGTCGCGCCTGTGCTTCGGGGGCGATGCCGATGCCGGTGTCAAGGACCTGAAACCGCATGGTTACGTGTTGGGCATTCCTACACTCCTCAGAGACCTGCACTACGACCTCGCCGTTTTCGGTGAATTTAATGGCATTGCCAATGAGGTTGGTAAGGACCTGGCGAATCCGCCCGGCGTCGCCACGAAGGTAAGTAGGAGTGTTAGGTGGGAGAAGTCCTGCTAGTTCCAGACCCTTGGTATGGGCGTTTTCCGCCAGTAGTTCCAGGGTGTCCTCGATAGTCTGGCGGAGATCGAAATCCTCCTCTACCAGCGATAGTTTGCCCGCTTCGATTTTCGAGAAATCAAGGATGTCGTTGAGGATAGTTAACAACGATTCAGCGCTGCCGCTCACCGTGCGGGCGAACTCGCGTTGTTCAGGCGTCAGCTCCGTATCGAGCAGCAGATCCGTCATACCGATCACAGCGTTCATGGGCGTGCGGATTTCATGGCTCATGTTCGCGAGGAACTCGGATTTAAGGCGCGCTGATTCGAGCGCGGCGTCGCGTGCTCGGGCTAGTTCCGTCTCCGCGTGTTTGCGTTCGGTTATATCTTCTGCGGTTCCGACATGGCCGACGAGTTGGCTCGGCGCGGTATGCATAGCCTTAGCTCGGGCATGCACCCAGCGTAGCTCCCGAGTCGGCGTTAGTAGGCGGTACTCGCGATCGAAATCGCTCCCGGATTGAGCTGCGATTTGCCATTCCTGCAATACCTTCCCCTGGTCATCCGGGTGGAGGGCCTCTGCCCATCTATCGCCGAGACTTTGTTCGAAGGACAAACCTGAAATTTCAGTCCAACAACGGTTGACGTACAGGTAACGGCCCAAGGAATCGGTTTGGTAAATCCCAATCGGCGCGGTGGCGCTGAGTTGGCGAAACTTTTCTTCACTCGTGGCGAGCTCAGCGGTGCGCAAAACCACTTTGGATTCTATCGCAGTGTTAACGGCCGCAAGCTGGGCCTGATGGGCCGCGACGTGCCGCATCTCGCGGAGGCTTTGGCGAATGGAAAGGACGAGGAATAGGTCTTCGAATAGCACCCATCCGCCATGCTCTAGGGCTCGCCCGAGACCGGCGGCATGTACCCCAAATACCGATTCGGGCCAAAAGGCACCCCGCAGCAGATGATCGGCGAGCACTACTGCGGTGCCGGTGGCCAAGACCCGCCAGTCCCGGTAAAACGCCAAAAATGCAAGGGAACCAAAGACGTGGAAATGCGTTTCTATCCGGCCGCCTGAGAGATGAATGAATAATGCGGAAGTGAACATCTGTGCGATCGCCACA
Source organism: uncultured Verrucomicrobiae bacterium (assembly GCA_963804425.1). Classification (GTDB taxonomy): domain Bacteria; phylum Verrucomicrobiota; class Verrucomicrobiia; order Chthoniobacterales; family JAFAMB01; genus DASTDH01. The sequence continues at coordinate 102,396 of CAWDQF010000001.1, forward strand.
GCGTGGCGAGTCAGCGTGTGCCCTGGCCATTTCCAGATCAGCAGCAGTGGACAGGAGCAGATCACTCCACCAAGAAAAATCGCGGCCCAGACATGGGGATGAACTTGACTGGTTGTGCCGATCCATGCGCTTGGCGAAATCCAGAATGCCATTCCTATGCCCGCGAGCCATTGGAGCACTAGCAAACGAGCAAAGAGAGAATCTGTGTGACGGTAAATGCTATTCTGTTGCGCGAGAAAGTACTCCTCTGTCCGCAAACTGAGGGCATCATTCGAACTCATGGTATGCGAGAGGTAGACTCATCGAAGAGCGGGCATCCGAAAACCGGTGTCCTAGCCAGAGGGATCGTGCCCGTGTTGGCATAGGACCGGACGGCGGAGCACCCGGCATTCTCTCCGCTATGGCCGCGGGCGCCTGTGATGCCACCGTGAAATCTCAAATTGCCTGAAGCGTCGTAGAGGAGCGTTTCACCGGATATCGTAACACGAAAGAGTTGCGCCTCTCGACCCTCCGCATCGCTAATGACAGCAGTTCCTGGCAATTGCGAGGCGGCGCGCCACAAATCGGTGTGAGTCCAGGAATCCTCTTCTCCCGGCGGCTTGAGGAAAATGACCTGTGCATGAAGTTGTCCCGCCGAGTGCGCGAGAAGAACAGCGAGTTCGCTGATGCTAGCTCGCGAGCAGGGGCAGTTTGGATGCACAAACATGACGAGTGTCGATGCTCCGGGCGCACGCTGAAGGGAAGAAGATTCGGGCCACCGATCAGGAGGAGTACCGCTCTTTCCCGGCGCAACGCTGTAAATCCAGAGGGCGGTCATGCCCGTACAGGCCAGTAACAACCACAAAGCGAAAGCGATCGGTAAGGCAAGCGATCCGGTCGTTTTCGGCTTAGCGGGTAGTGCGACTTGCATGAAGCATCTATCGACTACCGGCGCAGTCGGTTTAAGAATATTAATATTTTCTAGAATTATAAATAGCGAGTGGATTAAGGAGAAGGATGCAGAAATAGGTGGATAATGTCATCGCCCGGGGCTGGAAACGGGCGAGTTATCTTGCCGAGTGGAACTGCGCAGAAAGAGCATGTGCACAACACGCCCGATCCGCGGAGCGGACACACAGCGTCCAGATTACCGGGTAGACGATCGCTGAAGATCGGGCGAGAGAATACGCATGAGTACTCCTCTTACTCGACGACTTGGTGCGCATGAACTTCCAGCGATCGGAATGGGTTGCTGGGCGATCGGCGGGCCGTTTTGGTTTGGTACCCAGCCGCTCGGCTGGGGCGAAGTGGACGATAAAGAGTCAATCGCCGCCATTCACAAAGCGCTCGATCTCGGAATCACCTTTTTCGATACCGCAAACATTTACGGATGCGGACATAGCGAACGGGTTGTCGGGAGCACTCTCCAGGGCGTTCGCGAGCAGGTGATCATCGCCACCAAATTTGGGAATACGTTCGATGAATCCACTCGCCAAAAGACCGGACAAGACGCTTCCCCGGAAGGGATTCGCCGGGCCTGCGAGGAGAGTCTACAACGGCTAGGCACAACTTATATCGACCTTTATCAATTTCACTTGAACGACTACGATCTGGAGAAGGCGGCTGAGGTGCGCGAAGCTCTCGAAGAACTGGTAGCCACCGGAAAAATTCGATCTTATGGGTGGAGCACTGATTTTCCGGAGAGAGCCAAAGTGTTCGCCGAAGGCAAGCACAATGTTGCCGTTCAGCATGAGCTCAGCGTTTTCTTTGATGCGTCCGAAATGCTGCGGTTTTGTGAAGAACGAGGACTTGCGAGCATCAATCGTTCTCCACTGGCGATGGGACTGCTAACAGGCAAATTTGATGCGAAATCACGATTAAACGCGGATGACGTACGCGGCATACAGCCCGAGTGGCTTCGCTATTTCGACGGAGGTCAACCCAAACCGGAATGGCTGGAACGGGTGGCCGCCATTCGAAAGATCCTGACGAGCGACGGAAGAACGCTCACTCAAGGCGCTCTAGCCTGGATCTGGGCACGCTGCCCGCAGACCATTCCAATCCCGGGGTTCCGCACGGTCAAACAGGTGGAGGAGAACGTGGCTGCCCTTCGATTTGGGTCGCTCAGTGAGGCAGCGCTCCAGGAGATTGCGGGCTTGCTGACAAAGTGATCCAAAAAAGATACCCGCAAGGAACGCAAAGCCGCTGAGTCCAGACAAAGTGATCGGTGAGAAGTGAGACGTGAGATCACCGATCACTTTGGCTCCCGATTGGTCCTTTTGTCGTCCGCTCCTCCGGGTTCCTTTACCGTCTGCACCGGCTTCAATCGCGACATTACCGACTCCTCGGGGACCCAGTGCTGGATCCCGAGGTGGCGCTTAGGACTCGGCAAATTCGGCCCGATGTGCAGCGTCCAGAGCTCAGACCACAGCGCGTGTTCGTCTCGCGTGATTCGCCGATCGAGTCGTTCGACAGCACCCCATGAACTGTACATGGCCTGTAAGCGGAATCGATTTGGATTATCCATATCCTGGTCGAGCCGAGCGTTGAATGCACCGTTCCGGAGAAAGATCAGCCTGATCTTTCTGGTCAACCGGAAGAACCGGATATGGTTTTCCGGTGCGACCTCGATCTCTACCGCCGCAGTGATTGGTCCGTCGTCGGTTTCTGGTAAGTAGAGATGCTGAGGTTCGAACGGCAGCGGGTCAGGTTCCAAGTTGGTCTCTGTGGAGAAATCGATCGACCATCGTTTCGCAGTGAGCGCGCTGCCGACTCCCAGCGCACTGGCTGAGAACAACGCCCACTCTAGACTCAGCGCAGTCGCTAGCGCACCCCACACAATTCCGGCTAACGCCATGCCGCCTTGCGACAGCATCATGTGAGTGGCATTCATCCGGCCTCGGATCCAATCCGGTATGACCCGCTGGCCGGCTACCCAAAGCTCCGAAGCAGAAACTGTCCAAGCAGCTCCGGCTAACGCTGAAACGATAAAGAAAAACTGCGGATTGCGCACGACCGCCATCAACGCGTAACTCAAGGCTAAGACAAACCCGCTCAACACGGTCATCTGATTCGGTGTGAGCCTCTTTCGGGCGGGCTCGAGGATGAACAGAGCGCCGGCCAATGACCCGAGGCCCATACAGGTGAATACGAAGCCGAGCTTCAACGGGTCGAGGTGAAGAGCCTTTAGCCCAACCACCGGTAGCAACGCTGGGATCGCTCCGATCAGCACGCCGAAGATAAAATTTCGCAGCAGAACGATTTGAACGCCCGGTGCGTATCGCATGTATCGGACGGCTCCGGCCAATGAGTCGAAAAAGCTTTCCAGCGGTGTGTCGAGCATTTCGCTTTTGCGCTTCCAAGTCATTACCGCGAACAGCACTAGAACGAAGGCCAACGCGTTCAAGGCAAACACGCTGCTCACGCCAACCAGGGGCACCAAGAAACCGCCAATCGCCGGACCAATAATACCCGCTAAGTTCATCTGGATTCCGCCAAGCGCGATTGCGGAGGGAAGTTGTTCTCGACCTACGATCTCGGGTATCGAGGCTGAAGCGACCGGGGCCTGAAAGGCAAAACCGGTTCCGAGCAGAAAGACACCGGCGAGGATGATCTCGGGAGTCAATCCGCCCAAAAAGGAACAGACGGCCAGCAGACCCGCGCTTCCGGCCAACCAACAGTTAAAAATGCGCAGCAGCCGGCGACGGTCGGCAAGGTCGGCGAGAGCGCCGGCAGGCAAAGTAAACAGAAAAAAAGGAAATGTGCCGGCTGAGGACATCATCGAGAGCCAAAGAGTTGGCACCCGCAGAGAATTCATCGCCCAGGTCGCGGCCATTTCGTGAGCCGAAACGCAGCAACCCGACACGACTAAAGCAGACCACACACGAAGATAGGTCGGGTTACGCAATGAGGACCAGATGGATGTATTAGCTGTCACGACACTTGGAAACGCGGGGATTCGTTAGCGTGAACTTTTCTTTCGTGGTTAATCAAATTTCCGTTCGCCAAATAGTAATCTGCTCAGCTAATTACGATAGCAAAGTTCGATCAAAATGTTCCCGTGGCAGACCTTTGGGTAGCACCAACAACCTAATACTTTGCCGCGCAACTCCGGCAACCGTGCCAGTAAGTCCGGTCTTTGCGAAATGTAGCTCCGATATTCGTTTACCGCCCGATCATGGTCCGTTTTTCGGCCTTTGGCCGGATTAAACCAGGGAGAACGCTGGTAGTGCGTATGGCGTACCGAGTCGCCGATGTAAACAAAGCACCCGGATCCCTCAGCCCACGTGACGAGGTCTTCGTCGGCGCGCCGCCCTTTTGTCTTTCTGACATTCGCGACCACGGAACCGCCTGCCTCTACCGTCCGTTTTCTCTCAACTTCGTCGGATCTCATTCGTCTGAGCGAATGACCAATAGCCGGAGTTTGCGCAGCGGGCTAAATCCTCTTTTCGAAACAGACTGCCGTCGCGTCGTCCTCGAAGGGATGGAAGTTCGGTACTCGATAGAACCCATCTTTGCCGTAAAGCGCCATTGATTCCGGCTGTTTCACCCCGGTCTCCAAACGGATGGCGTCGTAATCAAACTCTCGAGCAAACCGTTCGAGTTCGTTCAGAATCTTGTTGGCAATCCCGTGACGGCGTTCACCGGGTACGACAAACATCCGCTTTATTTCTGCCAACTCTTCTTCCATCGGCACCAAAGCTCCGCAGCCGATCGCTTTTCCTTCCGATCTGACAACCAGAAAAACACTCCTGGGGAATGACACGAGCTCGGGATCGAAATAGCCGACATCGGCCGGAGGCTGGTCGTAACGTTTTCGAACTTCGTCGATAAACGCCGACAAAAGCTCCTGAGCCTCCGGCGACCGTGGGTCTTCTGGTGCAATGGTAATCAATCGATGAAACCCCTTTACTAGATCCAGGGTATCAATGCCACGTTTTTGCTTTACATTTTTGGCTTTGGCAAGTCTACCTGTTGCTCGCGGCTTGGGTGAAGCGGCCGCCGAAACGGACTCGCTCAGAAAGCGACAGCTTTTCGATGGTTGGTTTCGTTTTAGTCGCTAGCGCTCCGTGCATCGGAGCAAAACAAAAGCATCATGAAGCTACCTAACATTTTTGAGAAAGAAGTGACTCCTGAGACGTTCCCGGCAGGTAACGTCATATTCCGGCAAGGCGAAAATGGAGAGTCGATGTACGTGGTGAAGTCCGGTGAGGTTGATCTGTATATCCATGATAAGCTGGTTGAGACCGTAGGGGTTGATGGTTTTTTTGGTGAGGTGGCGCTCCTTGGGCATGTTCCGCGCAGCGGCACAGCGAAGGCAAAAACGGATTGCACATTGATCCCAATTAACGAGCGGCATTTTCTGTTTATGGTCGAGGAGACGCCTTTCTTTGCTTTGTTGGTGCTCCGAGCGATGGCGTTTCGGTTACGACGGCATAATGAGGTTGCGTCAAGCTGATATTTTCCTCAACGGCCGTTTTCGTTTGATAGATTGAGACATACGCGTCGATCGAAGGGAGCTGCTTGCAGCTCCCGGGAATAATCCGGCTGCGAAACCGAGGGATCGAACCCAGCAGGTAGGCGTCTGTGCCATGGCTCGTCCCCGGGAGCCGCAAGCGACTACCCTCCGATCGATGGGCTTATTACACAGAGGCAATTGGTTGGCGTAGGGAGCTTTGCTACGGGGATTTCACGATCTGCCAGGCAACCACGCCTTTTTGCCGGATTGGAGACGCTGCAGTAGCAGAGGGCCGCCAGCCCCCAGCACGACGAGGATGCCGATGACGCAGCGGTCGTAGTAGGAAGAAACGCCGAGAAGAATCAGTGAGTTGTTAATAATGGTCACGAGGAAAACCCCCATCAGGGTGCCAAAAACACTGCCTCTACCTCCGGTGATTCTGGTTCCGCCAAGCACAACTGCTGCTAATACATTGAGCTCTGTACCGACCAAATCGAACGGGTTGGCAACGCGTATCTGTGAGCCATGGACGATTCCGGCGATGCCGGCGATAATGCCGATCGCCACGTAGATAAAGAATCGAATCCGCGCGACCGGAATCCCGAGTCGATCGCTCGCGACTTCGCTTCCGCCAATAGCGTAGATTGATCGTCCGAGCATCGTGTAACGCACCAGAACGGCAACGAGAATCGCGACAATCACCAGAGCCAAGGTCGTTGCCGGTAAGCTAAACAGACTGCCATCAGCCAGCTGGCCCCGATAAAGGAAGGCCCGCGATAACTGAAGCATGCTATCGGGGATGTCAGTGATATGTTTGGTCCCGACAAAGGTCAATAGGATCCCTCGGAACAGATTCAACGTTCCGAGAGTCACGATCAGAGTGGGTAAACGAAAGAGAGCGATCAGCGTTGCGTTGAAAGCGCCGAGGATTCCCCCAATTACTGCGGCAACGAGAAAGATGGAAAACAGTGAGCCATGAGGATCGATCTGCACAAAGAGTTTGACCGTGGCGTACATCGACAATGCGCCCACCGCAGTGAAGGAGACGTCGAGCCCGCCGGAAAGCAGAGCCAGGTAAACGCCTAGGGCAAAGAGACCGGTGGTTATGCTATCTCGAACCAGATCGAGCAGATTGGGAGCGCTCAGAAAAACCGGATTGATGCAGGTGACGACCGCGCATAGAACGACCATCGTCAGCAGGATCACTCCTTCCGACGAACGTAAATATTTCAACAACCAACCCATGCGTTACTCCATCGTTACCTCACGTGCCAAGGTTTGAAGATCCAGACTGCGCGCAGAATGCTCGTTGGTTAGTTTTCCGTCTGCTATTACCAGGATGCGATGGCAAACGCTGAGTAATTCAGGAAGATCGTCGGAAACGACGAGGATTCCGGTACCCGCTTTGGCCAATGCCGCGATCAAGAGGTGAATTTCATGTTTCGATCCGACATCGACTCCGATTGTCGGCCCATTCAGGATTAAGAGTTTCGGATTCAGATCGAGATAACGAGCGATCAGTACGCGTTGTTGGTTACCACCGGAAAGGGTTTGGACCGGGTCACGGCCACTTTGAGTCTTGATATCGAGCTGGCGGATAAACGCCTCGCCGTCGCGCCGGAGCCGCTCCTGGTCGAGCAGGCCAAATGAGACACGCTGGCCCATGTTCGCGATAAGCATATTGTCGAAGATTTCCTGCTCGAGAAATAGGCCCTCACTCAGGCGATCCTCCGGAACGTAACCGATGCCCAACCGCTGCGCCTCCCGGACGGTCCGAGGATGAATTTCTTGCTCATCGAGCCGCACGGTTCCCGAGTCTGCCGGCATGTGACCGGCGAGACTTAGCGCCAGCTCGGAACGTCCAGAACCCAATAAGCCGGTGAGGCCGACGATTTCGCCGTGTCGTACCTGAAAGCTAACGTCGCGGTAATGCGGCTCGGTGGTCAAGGACTGCACCTCTAAGAGCGGCGGAAGATCGGTTGCCGGAGCGGGCGGTTGTAGTCTTTCTATCTGGATCCGACGCCCGGTAATCGCTTCACTGAGCTGAGCGGTAGTGAAATCTGTGATTGCCCCGAAAGTAACTACTTCGCCGTTTCTGATCACGGTCACGTGATCGCAGATTTCGTGGATCTCTTCCAATTTGTGCGTAACGAAAATAAAGCTGACCCGCTCCTGGCGGATCGCATGAACAATTTGGAAAAGCGTTCGTACTTCGCGTTTGGTGAGTGCGGAGGTTGGCTCATCCATGATGATGATCTTGGAGCGGTTGCTCAGGGCACGGGCGATGGCGACGAGTTGCTGATTTGAAACCGGTAACTCCTCAACCAGCGCATCCAACGGGATGTGCACTCTCATCTTTTCCAGAATCGCCTGCGCTTGTTGGCGGAAACGTCGAAAGTCGATCAACCTGCGATGCCGAGAGACACTATCCAGAAAGGCGATGTTCTCGAAAACCGACAGGTTGGGGAGCAGGGAGAAATCCTGATAGATTACACTCAGGCCAAGATCAATTCGCCCGAGCGCATTCACCTTGGTGGCGTCATGCCCATCGATAAAGACCTTTCCATCGTCCGGTTTCAACGTTCCGGCGATAATCTTAATAAGCGTCGATTTGCCGGACCCATTTTCTCCGGCGAGACAGTGAACTGACGCGGGTTCGACCGCCAGAGTCACGTTCCTGAGGACAGGAACACGGACGTACGTTTTCGAGATGTCCTGGGCGAGTAGCGAAGCCATGTTGTTTTGAAATCAGAAAAAGAGGTCACGCAAAGACCTGCCCGCAACGCTTCGCGTAGCGATGCGGGCGGGCGCACCGGCGCTAAGGACAGGCAGACGGAGCAACGGATACGGAATATAGAAACCGGGGTCGGTAGCGGCCACTGTCACGCTATGTTCAGTGTTTGATCCTTCACGAGCTCTGGCGCAGAGCGAGCGCCTATGTCATATCACAAAACGCGCCATTCGTTGGGGAGGGATCGCGGCCTCTCCGACATAGCCTTCAATGCGTCATGTTCAAATTCATGCACTGGGCGACGTCGCGATCCGCGCGATCTGCGGCGCACTAGGACGTGCGCCCTCCCGGCCTCTGCGTGGGGACGATTGATTCCTTTCGCGAATGTGCCGCAAAATGGCGTCGGCCGGCAGCTACCGTTCGATTCTAAAAATTAAATTTATCCATGTTATCCTTGGTGCAATCGATCCAGCCGTTTCCGTAGATTATCTTGTTATTAACCAGTCTGATCTTCTCGTATCCGGGTAATCCGAGGTCCATTCCGTCCGTGACCTTCTTGCCGTTCAGCACCATCACCGCGATTTTATTCATGGCATAACCCGCGATCGAAGAATCCCAAAACGAGATCATGCGCACGGCACCGGTCGGCAAATATTTTTTAACCAAAGACGGAACGCCGGTGCCAACCACCACCACTTTATCCTGGAGGCCCGCCTCCTCTACCGCCAAGCCGCAGCCGGGAGCGTCGGTTGAGGCACTGCCTTGGAACCCCTTGATGTTCGGATGCGATCGGAGCAGCTCTTTCGCCTTGGCGTAGGAAACTTGCTGATCGTCATTGGTCTCGATCTTGTCCACGGCGAGCTTCATCTTGGGATATTTTTTCTTTTGGAGAGCGATCGCGCCGTCAGCCCACTCGTTATGGGTTTTGGAAGTGAGGCTTCCGACAAAGACGGCGTACTCCCCTTCGTAGTTCATCCTTTGGGCGAGGTTTTCCATGATATGTTCGCCGAAGGCGGTGTTATCGAACGCCTCGAGGTCGTAATCTGCGTTCGTGATATTGGACGCTTCATGAGCGATGACCACGATGTGATTATCCATCGCCTTTTTCAGGACCGGCTCCATGGCTGGCGGCTGAAAGGGAACGACGCAAATCGCATCGACTTTCTTGGCAATAAGGTCTTCGATAATTTGGTTTTGTTGCGCAGAGTCGGTCACCGGCGGACCGAGTTGCACAGTTTGATTCCCGGTATCCTGGGCGAATTTTTTCACGCCGGTTTCCATGTAGTTGAACCAATTGATGCCACTAATCTTTACGACAGTGGCCAGATTATATTTCTTGTCCTCGGCGGAGCTGCGGGAGACAAAGCCGGTGACAAAAACAAGACAGACGACAACAAGGGAGGGAACCAAGAATTTTGGTCTCATGATTTTTCTGCGATGTAGTGATTTTTGGGGGGTACTGTAGGGCTACAGATAAGCTCTGCTTGGAGATTCAGGCAAGCCAGTATCAAGAAAAAGAAAAGGTTTAGAGTGTTTCGACTAGCTCGCAGAGGAGTTTATGGTAAACGCTTTTCAGCCGTGAACCGAGAAGCCGTCCACGCCCCCCCAGACAAAAAATCACGCTCGCTGTCCGAGAATACCCGCTACGTGATTCGGCTCGCGATTTTCACGGCGGTAATCTTCTTGGTCTTTTGTGCACTTCGACCGGCGGCTTTTCTCTCGGCGGCTAACCTGAGTTCGATGGCCTACCAGCTTCCTGAGTTCGCGATTCTCGCGTTAGCCATTCACCCAACGATGCTAACCGGAGGAATCGATCTCAGCGTGGTAAGCGTAGCTAACTTGAGTGCCATTATCGCTGCCTTCCTCATGCGTAGTCTGCCCGAGCAAATTTTTCTGTTAGCCATTCCGGTGGCACTACTGGTCGGGGCGGTCGCGGGAGGTACCAATGGTCTACTGGTTGCTGGTTGCCGGTTGCCAGCCATTCTGGCAACGTTGGGAACACTGCAGTTTTTCGCTGGAATTGGGATTATTCTAACGAAAGGCAGCTCAATCACCGGCCTGCCAAGCAGCTATGCCTACGTTGGTAATGGCGCAGTTTTCGGAATTCCGGTGCCGTTGTTAGTTTTTATTCTGGCGCTCGGCGTGATCTATCTCATCACCGCACGCATGCTAATCGGCAAACAGATGCGCCTGTACGGCACCAATTCGCGAGCCGCTCCTTTTGCAGGAATCCCGACTTTTCGCGTGTTGATGCTCACGTATATCCTGAGCGGGATCATGGCTTCGTGCGCCGGATTGTTGATCCTGGCGCGCGCAAATAGCGCGAATCCAGACTACGGTACTTCCTATCTTCTTTTGGCTGTGCTGATTAATATTCTGGCGGGAGTAAACCCGAACGGCGGTTCTGGAACCGTCTTGGGCTTGGTGTTGGCCGTACTTTCCCTGCAGTTCTTGTCGAGTGGCCTCAATTTACTTTCAGTGAACAATTTTGCCCGAGACCTCCTTTACGGCGCGTTACTCGTAACCGTCATGGTCGCGAATCGGCTGCAGCGGCGGATCCATTCGACGCGGGTAAAGACCTGAGGCGGGCAGGTCGGCGGTCCAAGAGGACAAGCCCTGCCAGTTTTCAGCGCGCGGATATTCGCCCGCTGAAAAGTGGGCAAACCAACAAGAAGTGTAACCTCAACAACAAAAAGTGTTACCTATGTCTTGAACCTGAAGTGTTCCCATGTCCTGACCACACCGCCGCTCTGGGCATCTGCTATTTGCTATCGCGCTGAAGGCGCGCAGCCAGCTCACAAATTTCCCGGACATGGCGGAATTGCGACGCGTTTACCACCAACTCACGACCGAGTCGAAGCGCATTGCGTTCGCAGCGGGAGCGAATCTCGGGATCTTTGATGGCTTCAAGATCTTCAACGTGGGCGAGACCCAGAATGCGCCGGATCATCTTCACTCCAGCAAAACCTAGGGTGTCGCAAAAGAGCTGTTGCATATATCGCCGGCGTTCGGGTTCGAGCGACGAAATCTGCTCGGCAAACAGGGAGGCGTGGTAAGCGTCTCCAGTGGGGTGACGTCGCCAGAGTTCGAGAAACCGATCGGCGAACTGATTCCATACCTCTTCGACGGTCTGCAGCAACCACGACCGATATTCATTCCGCGCGCCCGGAGCGGGTTCATGTCCACCCTGAGCGAAGAATGCGAGGAACAGATTCCCAATCACGGCGCCGATGTCGAAACCCATCGGCCCGAAAAAGGCAAACTCCGGATCAATCACCTTGGTTTCTTCAAGGGTCGCCATGATGGACCCCGAATGGAGATCGCCGTGAAGCAACGCTTCCGCTGAACTCAGAAATTTCAGCTTTAGCCGCTGCGCGGCCACCTTCAATTCATCGTCACGGCGGAACGCCTCCGCCATATCATCGAGTTGCGGACTGGTCCATCGATTCAGTTTCGCAATCCGATAAGGATCGGTGAAAACCAGGTCTTCCGTGATTTTGCAAAGCTCGATGTTCTCGCAAAAAAGACCAACCCGCCTCTTCTTCGTGGCGGCATCCAGGAATAGGTCGGAGGTCTTGAAGAGTGTCTGCGCCATGAACTCGGCGATATGCCCAGCAAGTTTTCGATAAACTATCCCTCGGATAAAGCCTTTGCGGAGGATGATGTGCGGCGAGAGGTATTCCATGACGATCGCAGCAGCGACGTCATCGAAGTGATAAGGTTTTGGCACCAAATGAGGAACGTGACGGACCTCTTCGCACAGCGCCTCGTGCTCAAAGAAGCTTCGGCGTAAAGGGAGGAGCCAGGCCTCGCCGACGATTCTCAGGTACGGTAGAGCCTGCTTGACGATCACTGCCTGGCCGGAACCGCGCACGATAAATACTTGATTCAGATTGCCGTCACCAACCTCGTTGGCTCGCCAAACCGTGCGGTCGGAGCCGAGGAGTTCGCACACGGCCGGAATCGAGTGAACAAAATCGAGGACGGAACGTTCATTTAGCGGAGCGTACCCATCAGGGATTATCTGGCTCATTTTGGGGCGAATGTTGATGACCAGCCGATAGCAAATTTGGCTATCGGCTATTGGCTATCGGCCATTTCACTGTATTCCTTTTATCCATGTACCCCAGACCGATCAATCACATTGGCCTTACTGTGGAAAATCTTGAGGAAGGTATTCGCTGGTATCAGGAGATTCTCGGCTTTGAAGTTCTCATGGGTCCTTTGGATGTCACTGTGGATGATTCACTGCTCGGCGAACTGCTGCGCGACTTTTTTGATCCACAACTCAAACGACTAAAGATGTGTCATATGACTACCGGGAATGGCGTTGGATTTGAACTTTTCGAATTTGTCGAACCGCGCTCTCGGCGGCCGGCCAACGACTTCGAGTATATGCGCGGCGGTTTTTACCACATCTGCGTTACCGACCCGGACATCGAAGGTCTGGTAAAGAAGATCGTCGAGTCGGGTGGTTGCCAACGTGGTGCGATTCGGGACCCTTACCCGGGTTCTTATTTCCGTGCCGCCTATTGTCACGACCCATTTGGCAATATCATCGAAGTGCTTTCCCGCTCCTGGGAACAGATGCAGAGCAACCGGGACCGGTGAATGACGACCGATGGCAAATCGCAGATAGCCAAAATCTACTGTTTGCTATTGGCTATTGGTCATCGCCCTTATGCCTACGATCGCTCAATCTGTCTCCTGGTGGTGTTTCGTTCCCGAGAAGCTGACTCCGAAAGAGTTTGTTCGGGCATCCGCTGATGCCGGTTATGTCGCGCTGGATCTAGTGCCGCCCGAGTACTTCTCTTTGGTGGCCGAGCACGAATTGAAGATTGCCGCCATCGCTGGCCACGAGTCTTTAACTGTGGGACTCAACAAACGAAGTCAGCACAGCCGCATCAAAAAGGAGGTAGAGGCAAAGCTGGCTGATGCAGTCCGCCATCGGATTCCTAACCTGATCTGTTTTAGCGGAAACCGGGACAGCCTAGGAGACGACGAAGGTGCAGATATTACGGCAGAGGGTTTGACTTTGTTAGCTCCGCTAGCCGAACGAGAAGGCATCACGCTTATCCTGGAACTGCTGAATAGTAAGATTGACCATCCGGACTATCAGGCAGATCGCACGGCGTGGGGTGTCTCGGTATGCCTAAAGGTGAACTCACCGCGAGTGAAGCTCCTATACGATATCTATCACATGCAAATTATGGAAGGAGATGTCATCCGCACGATTGAAACGTCTCATCCCTGGATCGCTCACTATCACACGGCCGGCAATCCTGGTCGAAACGATTTGGACGACGAGCAAGAGATAAACTATCCCGCCATTTTACGAGCGATTAAGGAGACCGGGTACGATGGCTATATTGCTCACGAATTCATTCCGAAAGGTGACGCGATTGCTGCGCTGAAAAATACATTTAGACGGTGCGCGTTGATTTTGGAATGAAATCCGGTATACGCCAATAGTTATCCTGACTATTTCCGCGCCTTCACCTCATTCAGGATCTTATGTCTCGTGCACTTCTTATTTCCGCGCTGATCTCTCTGGCCTTCTGGCACGTAGCCCCGGCTCGCGAGCCTGAGGCGGCCCAAACCATCGAAGAGCTCGAGGTCGGTATTCAGAATAAGTCGCCCGCAACGTACTTTGCTCTGGCTACCGAACTCTATCGCAAAGGGGAGAAGGAGGCTGCGAGCTTCTGGTATTATGTGGGCGAGGTGCGCTACCGGTTTCTTTTGTTGGCAAGAGCAAAAAGTTCCGAGGCCTCTGACGAACAAGCTCATTTTTGGTTTTTGTCTGAGAGCGTGGGACGATCGATTTACGAAAAAGCTGACCAACGCTCGGCAGTTCTCATGCGAGCAATCGATCGCGCGCTGGCCTGGGATCTCGAACAACCCAATGGCTATACTTCAAAGGCTGCGTTCAGAGCAGAGTACGAAAGAGCCCGGCAGGAACTCTTGGGATTGCGGCAACGGATCAATGAAGACGCGGCAGGATTTACCGCGGGGCGCAAGGGTATTCGAGATATTTTGTCGTGGTAGTTCGAACGCTTCGAATCAACCGCGAATAGACGCGAATACACACGAATAATTACTTCCCCTCATTCGTGTCCATTAGCGTCTATTCGCGGTTCCAAATTCGAGAGATTGCTATTCGTACCATCAAATTAATTGTTTGCCGGCTCCCTGGACGGGCCCACTGCGTGTGCCATTCCGACGTATCGCCATTATGATTTTGACACTGCCGGCAAATCATCCAGGGTAGCGGCACTCGAGGTTTTCAGTGAACCTTTTCTTATGGATGACCCGTCTATCCCCACCTCTTCGGTAGGCTCGTCGGAGATCGATCCCAATCGGCGTCCAATCAAGATGCGTTCAGCGCGATGGGCGCAGACGTTGGCTGCTACTTGCGTGAAGTTGGGGATCAGCCCGAATCAAGTTTCTCTATTCAGTGTGGTCTGCGGTTTAGCGGGAGCGGCAGTATTTATCGGTGAGGCGTTCGGTTGGGGATCGCCGTGGTTCCTGCTTGGCGCTGCTGCCTGCGTTCAGTTGCGCTTGCTCGCAAACATGCTGGACGGTCTCATCGCTGTGGAAGGCGGACGCCAAACCAAAACGGGAGAGCTCTATAATGAGATCCCGGATCGGATTGCTGATGTGCTTTTCTTGGCTTCAGCCGGCTACGCATCCCATCATGCCGCTTGGGGCGTCGGAATGGGTTGGAGCGCCGCCGTACTGGCAATAGGTACAGCTTATATCCGGGCGCTGGGGGCTCGACGGGGGACAGCGCAAGACTTTGGTGGTCCGGTGGCGAAACAGCAAAGGATGTTCTTGCTGACGGTAGGCTGTCTTTTGGCGGCCGGAGAATACTTCGTGGGCTGGCCTCGGCAATCGCTGTTTTGGATTCTGGTTCTTATTAATCTCGGAACGCTTGTCACCTGCGTCCGGCGCACATTGCATTTGGCGCAAAGGTTGGAGGCGGCTTCGTGATCGCCGGATTGCTGGCGGCTTTTATCCGTCTCTTTACGGGGGTGCAGGCGCGTTGGGTCGGATGTGCTCCGGATGAAACCCGCCGTATCTATTTCGCGAACCACACCAGTAATTTCGATTTTCTGGTGCTCTGGGCGGTCCTGCCGGTGGAAACACGGAAACGAACGCGGCCAGTAGCCGCGAGCGATTACTGGCGGGGTGGAAGATTGCGTCTTTTTTTAGCAGAATCGGTTTTTCGCGGGGTTTTGATTGAGCGCAAGAAAGTGACGCGCGCCAACAATCCGATGAATCAACTCGTTCCGGTAGTATCCAACGGCGAGTCGCTGATTATTTTCCCGGAAGGCGGCAGAACGACTGAGCCAGAGATGCGGCCGTTCAAGAGCGGGCTTTATTATCTGGGCAAAGCTGTGCCTGATGTAGATCTCGTCCCGGTTTACATCGACAATGCTAGTCGGGTCCTACCAAAGGGTGAACTCTTGCCGCTCCCGCTCTTGTGCTCGGTGATTTTTGGGGAGCCGTTACGCTTGCAAAAGAATGAATCGAAAGAGGCGTTTCTCACCCGGGCGCGAGCGGCGGTGGAAGGCCTAGTTGACCTATGAATCTGCTGAGCGCCGATCGGGAAATGCAACTGTTGACGGCTGGAATCTTGGCCGTGTTAACCGTGGCTTCAGTCATTGGTTTTATCCTGCATCTCCAAGTAAAGAGCGAGAAAGGAAGAGAGGTAATAGCGAACCTCAATGCGCGCATCAAAGCGTGGTGGGTGATGACCATTGTTTTCTTTCTGGCACTAGCCACCGGCGGCATCGGCTCGGTGATTCTCTTCGGGCTGATCTCTTTTCTCGCGCTTCGCGAATACATCACGTTGACGCCAACCCATCGGGCCGATCATCGAGCCCTGTTCTGGGCCTTCTTTATCATCACACCGCTGCAATATGTGCTCCTGGCGTTCCAACGTTATGGCATCGCCGTGATCATGATTCCGGTCTACGCCTACTTGTTTATTCCTATCCGCAACGTGATTGCGGGAGAGTACCAAGATTTTCTAGCCCGCAATTCGAAGATCCAATGGGGCTTAATGATTTGCGTCTATTTCGTGAGTTACGCACCCGCCTTACTGCTGCTGCACGTTCCGGGAAGGGAAGGGCAGAATGGGAAGCTGCTCTACTTCCTGGTCTGCGTGACTCAGTTGAGCGATGTGCTTCAGTATGTCTTCGGGAAATGTTTCGGACGGCATAAAATCGCGCCCAATATTAGTCCCAACAAAACAGTAGAAGGGTTTGTTGGCGGAGTGTTGGGAGCGGTGCTCGTCGGAACCGGCTTGTGGTGGATCACGCCCTTTGCCTGGTGGCAAGCTTCGTTGATGGCACTGGTGATCGCGCTAATGGGCTTTTTCGGAGGCCTCGTCATGTCAGCGATCAAACGCGATCGCGGGGTCAAGGATTACGGGGCAATGATTCCAGGGCATGGCGGGATCCTGGATCGTATCGATTCTCTCTGCTTCGCCGCACCGGTTTTTTTTCACGTCACGCGTTATTACTTCGCTTCGTGAGGATTTTTGGGAGCGTTCCGACCGGCTAGTCGTTCGCCCCGGAATCCAAACCCTGTCCCAACTAGCTGCACACCGATTCGCCTTCTCGGCAAAATCTTGAATCGTGCGCGGCCAATTGCTAACCTCGGCGCCGATTTCCGATAGAGTCTAAATTTTTGGCGCGCGTTCTCGTCTATCAACCAACTATTCCGATCCGGCAAAAAACTATGGATCAAGCAACCACTCCCGCCGTGGGAAAATCGGAAATGCAGAGATTGCCGCACGCAGTGTTTATCTGCCATGCGAGCCAGGACAAGAAGGTGGCCGATGGCGCTTGCGCCGCCTTGGAATCGGATGGCGTCCGCTGTTGGATAGCTCCGCGCGATATGCTGGCGGGCCGACCCTATGCTGCCCAGATCACCGAAGCAATCCGTAGCGCGCAAATACTCGTGCTGATACTGAGCCGGGAATCGAACCGCTCCAAACAGGCGCTAAGGGAAGTAGAACGCGCCATTCATTGCCAATTGCAGGTGCTGACCTTCCGGGTCGAGCAAATTGAACCAAACGATGACTTGGCTTTCTTTCTCTCGGCCGATCATTGTGTCGAAGCGTCGTCTGGCCCGTCAGAAATCTACTGTCCGGCACTGTTGCGCCAGACGATAACCCTTTTGCAGGCCAGACCGGAGATCGCAGAAGGGAGCGAACCTGCACCGCCAGAGATTTACGGTAATTTCCGAATCCTGCGTCGTTCGGACGGTTCTCTTTTCCGGTTAGGCAAGGGAGGTATGGGCGTCACCTGGAAGGCGATCGACGTTAATCTGGATCGTCCAGTCGCGTTGAAGGTCATCGGAGTCGATCTCTTAAACAGTACGCAGGCCCGCAGCCGTTTTCTAAGGGAGGCCCAAGCCGCCGCCAAGATGCATCATCCGCATGTCGCCACGGTTCACCATTTTGGGCAGGAGGGAGATGCCTACTTCTACGCCATGGAGTTTGTCGAAGGGGAAGACTTGGAACGCTACGTCGCTAGGCACGGACCACTCTCGCCTGCGATGGCGTTGCAGGTGGTGCTGCAGGTCGCGCAAGCCCTGGAAGCTGCCCATTCGTATCAGCTCATTCATAGGGACATCAAGCCGGCCAACATCATGGCCACCGTGAATCGAGCCGGGAGTTTGGAAGTCAAACTGGTCGATTTCGGTCTTGCTAAGGGCGCTGGGGCCAAAGACTTTGATATGGCGCGCATCACTCGGTCACAGGATTTTGTGGGCAGCCCAGCCTTTGCCAGCCCTGAGCAGTGCGAAATGGGAGAGCTGGATACGAGGTCAGACATCTACTCGCTTGGCGTCACCCTCTGGTATTTGCTCACCGGGAAACGTCCGTTCACAGGAACCGTGGGCCAAGTCATGATCGCGCATGCCGTACAGCCCCCTCCGTTCGAACAGTTGAATGAGGTATCGGAGCCGGTGTTGGAGCTGCTCAAGCAAATGTTGGCCAAGAACCCGGAGGAGCGACCGCAGTCGCCGCAGGAATTGCAAACCGCGGTGGTAGCCGCGGCCGCTCGACTAGCGACGGAGTTCAATGCGGTACCGGAGCGAATTCCCGTGGAAGCGGCGCGAGAGGAGCTCCCGTCCGACCGCACATTTGAATGGGATGGAGCCGGTGAACCGGAACAGCTCTACACAATCGCCTCTCCGCTCTTCGATGGCTACCTGAGCCTCGAGCTGGGAAGTCTCGTGGGCGATCGCTACCGACTAGTCGAGGAGGAACGAGAAGGCACAGGCGGCCGATTTTTCCTCGCTCAGGATGAAAAGCCAACCGGTAGTAAACCATTCCAGGTGGGGCTGAAAATAGTACATCCCGGGGTCATAGCAGACCCCGGTCTGCTTGATCTGATGGAAAACGAACTCGGGGTGATCGGCAGATCGCCCCATCCGCACGTGGTCAAATACGTCGGTTTGGAACGGAAGTACCAAACTCCATTCATCATTAGGGAATGGGTCCACGGCTTTCTGATGTACGACCTGTTGCGGTGGCGTGGTTCTTTCCGGGCGGCTGAGCTCCAGATCTTACTCGAGCCATTGGCCGCTACTCTAGATTTCGTTTCTGGGCAAGGGTTCGGTCTAGTCGAAGTGAGTGTGCGCAAGATCCTCGTGGTATGCCCAGAGGATTTGCATCCGGATCGCTTTGCGGACTTCGCTCGTCGCGATGTGCGCGAGTGGAATCACTGCACACTGAAGCTGAACCCTTTGAGTATCGCACCGCTACTCTATCGCAGGCGGGCCAATAGACCTCAGCAGACGCTCGTTCCTACCAGCCAGGTGCTGTCATTGACCCAGGCCGAAGCTGGCGTCCGCGGTATTAAAGTAGTCCGCCTCTACGGGCGGCTCGTGTACGAACTGTTGAGTGGACATGCTCCGGTGCGTGGCGACTCGCAAAGATACTCGCCGTTGTCGGAGTTGAACGAAGGGGGCAACGCGACGCTACGGAGCGCTTGCATTGAGGGCCGCCAATCGGAAGCTTTTCGCAGCTGCACGGAATTCTGGAATGCGTTAAAGGAGAACCTGGCAGCCCGGTCTTGCGCCTCCACCGTACCGGTATCTCCATCAACCATTTCTGCTCCGGCCGCGCCAGCGTCTTTGCCGCCCACACCGTCCGCGCCGACGTCGTCTCCTGCGGCCACGCCACCTCCGAAACGAAATCTGATCGTCGGATCGATTCTTGGCGGAGCGCTGATCATCGGGTTGGCGATTTTTGCTGCGATCCGCTTTGGTGGCACCGGATCAAGTCCTGCCTCGACGGCGACCCCCACACCGGTTCAAGAGATTTCTACACCAGTACCCACGCCTACGCCTGCAGCACCGGCGACCACGCCTATACCATCGACGCCCACGCCCGTACCATCGACACCCACGCCTATACCATCGACGCCCACGCCCGTACCATCGACACCCGCGCCCGTACCATCGACACCCGCGCCCGTACCATCGACACCCGCGCCCGTACCATCGACACCCGCGCCCGTACCATCGACACCCGCGCCCGTACCATCGACACCCGCGCCCGTACCATCGACACCCGCGCCTATACCATCGACACCCGCGCCTATACCATCGACGCCCAGCCCAATACCACCGACCCCAGTAGTAGACCCGGTCCGACAAGCAGAGATTGCGGAGCAAGAGTTAGGGCAGGCTTGGTCGGCCCTTACGGAGGCGCAGCGGGACGCCATTCGACAAGAGGAGCGGGAATGGATTAAAATGAAAGACAACACTCCGATTGCTGAGCGAGCTCAGGTCATTCGCGCACGAACTTCCTATCTTCAGAATCTTGCCCGAAATCAGAACAATACTAGGAGCTCCACAGATCCGGTCGGCGAGGTGCAAATCGCGGAGCAGGAATTGAATCAAGCTTGGCGGGCCTTAACCGAACGGCAGAGGGAGGCTATTCGACAGGACGAAAGGGAATGGATCAACATGAAAGATAGTACTCCGATCGCCAGGCGAGCACAGGTCATCCTGGCCAGAGCCGCGTATCTCCGGAATTTGGCTCGGAATCACTAAAACTTAGTGGGCGCTAGTCGTTCGAGACAGCCCTGAAAGTGCGTTCCATGGCAGGCTGGAACGCGGATTTGGTAATCACATTGAATCTGGTCAACCGATGATTATGGCGCAATGGGAGCCTAGCATTGAAACGCGCATTCAGCGCTGATCGTTTGGATATGCCCATTCTTAGCCCTGCGGGCTAGGCTATCCTGAATCGCGACTTCGCCGCTGAAAAAACCTGTCCATCAAATCTGATCAAGCGAAGCCCGACAGGCCGTGAAGGGCCGGAAGCGTATTTTGCACCATTTTCCCAGCGCTGAAGTGCTGGGCTTCTATGAAGCCGACGTTGTCAAGCCTCGCCGCAAAAAGCTTTGTTTGAATGTTTTTAGTTAGTTTTCTGCGCAATCAGACAACAACCCACCTCTGGCCGGCTTTGGTGCTTGATCGGCGCGGTGTGAGGTACG
Organism: uncultured Verrucomicrobiae bacterium; assembly: GCA_963804425.1. Lineage (GTDB taxonomy): Bacteria > Verrucomicrobiota > Verrucomicrobiia > Chthoniobacterales > JAFAMB01 > DASTDH01. The sequence goes on from CAWDQF010000001.1 coordinate 123,085, forward strand.
AACACCGCAGCGATCAAACACCAAAGTTCGGTGACCTCCTTAAAGCGCGCGCTGCGCGCTAGGGAACTAGCTCTGATCGGCTAAAAGGTCTTTCTCTCGGGGGATTGGTTCGCTCCTTTTTTCTTTTTGTTGTCGACTCTGGAGCTTGCTCTTTTTGGTCTTCAGCCAACGTTTGCTGTCCCAACGCGAGCTTGATCATGATTGCCCGGTTTAAGCTTCTATCGGTGGGAAGGCTCCTTCCTCACACGGTGATTTATGCAATTGAGCATTCCAAGGGACAGCAACCAGCGGTCTCATCTACTTTTCGGGTTTTGACCCAAGCCCAGCATCAGACGCGCGCCGTTGCTGCCAAAAAGTCACCTCAAGGTCGCTGCTTAAAATTCTACCTGCCCCAGGCTTCTGACTTTGCTCTAGGGCTTGGCTTGGAGGACTAAACTCAGTTTTTCAGCCGTGGTTTGTCCGCTGGCTAAACGCCATAAATCGATGGCTAAACGCCGGGCCGCTTTGACTACCAAGCGTCTCTTGGCGCGCTTGCTCTTTACTAAGCCAGCCCCCAGCTGGCGTACCGGTGGATAGTGGGGCTGCCAAATCATGAGCCGCCAGACCATCTCCACTAAGCTCCAGCGCACCATCCGGTTGCCACAGCGGTTGATCGAACCCTCTTTACCCCGGCCATCGCTCTGGTGGATGCCGGGACATAAGCCCGTATAGCTGGCGACTTGTCTGCGATTCTTAAAGCGCTCCCAGCCCTTCATCTCGTATTCCAACACCGCCGCGCTGTAGGCCCCCACTCCCTTGGGTAAGATCGCCGGAGCCAGCGCTTCGATTCGCCGCCGCAACCCTTTTTGCTCCTCCTGAGCGCTCAACACCTTCTTGCGCCAAGCTTCTAACTGCTCTTTCATCCAGTCTTTGAGCCGGGCATCAGCGTTGAGCTCACACCACCCTTTGCCCTGCCACCATCGAGCTCGCACTTCGATGCCTTGAGCACACAACAAGCCTTTACCGCGCCCCTCATAGCGGCTCCGATCGGCCATAATCTGACGATGATAGCGAATCAAGGCTCGTTTTTCTTCCTGTTTCACACTGGGCACCCCCACCACACTTAAGGCCTTGTGCTGACCCCTCAGATAGCGATCCAATTGATCGGTCAACTCTGCACCATCGCGCCGATCGGTCTTTTGCTGCTTACCTCCTTGGCCCATCGCCTTGGGCGCTACCACCAGGTTCTTGACTCCCAGTTCCTCCAGCTGTCGATGTAACCAGTAGCCGCTGGCTCCCGCTTCGTAACAGCTATGTATGCGCCAGCCCTCGGCCAACTTCTTCTCTACCCAAACCAAAAAGGCCTCATGACTCATCTTGCCCACCGCCTTGATCCGCCCGCCATCCTCCTGCATCGCTACGGTCACCTGCCGATAGTGCATATCCAGTCCCAACTTCAGGACTCGATCGCCATTGTGCTGCCCACTTGCTTGGTTGCCTTCACTGCCCGATCTTGTTTGGTATAGATATTATTCATAAAGCCGACAGTTTAGCAGCGGGTGCTGCTAGCTGTCGGCTCATGTCATCTACCATCAATGAATCCCTTTGGAATCGAACTTCTCATCTCTGGTGAACCCACGCTATTGCCTCAGGTTTGATTTTGATCCGTCTTCAAAACGTCAAATCTTAACCCACTCACTAATGCATTTGGGTGAGCCCCAAAACCGACGGGGTAGAGAATTACTGCACATCAGGGTGCAGGTAGACGTGCTCGTTGAGCTGCAGCTTATAACTCGTTTCGATCACAGTTTCGTGACCGGAGCGAATGACTTTGCCAGTATGGACGACATCATCGCCGAGCTTGGTATGACTGGCAGCATCTTGTTCGATCGTTTTGCCCCAAATAGCAGAACGCAACCGGACACAAAAACAACGATGAGTAGCGGCAGCGTATATCGAGGTTGCGCGTACGCGAAAACGCAACTCGCTAGATCCGCGATCGTTCCAACTGCGATGAAGCTAAGCGCAACGAGAAAAAGCTCGCGAGAGAGCCTTTGGCGAATCAGTCGCATGACCCCCACCGAAACAAACAGGAAGCACCAAAGAACGATCGGTACGCCTTGCCAATGATTGATGAAGGGATCGCGATCCACGGCGGCCAGCATGGGTCGCGCATCTTTCAGTTGAAACATGGGCAGCCGCGGAAGATCACTCCAACGGGAGGGCAGCTTCTCGAGAAAACCCGCGAAAAGGAACGTTGCAAACGGCCCCGATCGTGCCACTCGGTAATCGCTGGTTGGCGCCCAGGTGCGAACAAACTCTTTCCCTATGACCGCCAGCAACTTCGGGGGCGTGGCCTGGTAGAGGCATTGGGTTGCGCGCGAAATAATGCGATCCCTTTCCGCCTGGAGGTCCTCGCCGCTCGCACCCTGTTCCAAGAGGGCTCGCTCGATTACTTTCTCGCCACCGAGATGATACGACCCGAACTTAAACTGTGCTTCGATTGCCAAACGGACGTTGACGTCGTCGGTCAGAGCTAAACCAGTAGCGAGGAATTTGGCGTTCTCGGCCGGAGAAAGCTGAGCGATGAGCGTCTCAAATCGGTCACTAAATGTCGCTCCATCCGTTGGGCGCTCGATAACCGCGAATTGTCTGCACAAAATCAAAACGAGACCTTTCTCAATTCCGCCGACGCTTAGACTGATCACCAGCGAAACGGCGGCGGTTCGCAGAAGCGGTTTCAGCTCGGTCCAATGTTTGCGCGCGCACAGCCAACGCGAACCCAAGCAGATTGTGATAACGGGCAACCAAAGAAGCAGGATGCCATTCACCTTTCGCGAGCCGACCGCCAGCAACAGCGCAGCCGAATAGATAATCCAGTCTCGCCAACCGGCAGATCGAAGCAAGATGCGAATCCCGGCGGAAAAGACAATGATCCAACTGACAGCCGTCATCGCTTCGGATCCGGCGGTATGTGCAAACGTATAAAAACTTGCTACCGAACCGAGTAGGACGGCGGCAATTCCGCGGGTGACATTAGACCACCCAACGGAAAATAGCAGATAGCGAAGAGCCAACCAGAGCCCAGCGTGTTGAAAGAAAATCAGCACCCAAACGGCGAGCGACGACGGATTTTGTTCACTAAAAATCGCCGGCGCGGTTCCATGCGTTAGCGTGTCGGTCAACCAGAAGGGGAGCCGGGCAAGGAAGCAGTAAATCGGCGGAGAATGTAATATGTTAAGGGAGCCGGGCGCGGCGATTAGCTGTGCGACTGCGTCGACGTCCTTCCAGAACGGTTGATAACGAATGAAAAGCCAGATTGAAGGAACGACGACGGCAGCGAGTGGATGTTTACCTATCCATTCAAGGGCCAGCTCAAGAGCCCGGCGAGTATGCGATGAAAAAGACAGGAGCTTCTGGTGCATTAGTGAGCGGCGGTCTGAACGCCGCAGCCTCAGGCTCCTCCATGATCCGAGCAGCGGACGGTCGGTACCCGCGATACCATTAGCCGCATGGCACGCGCGAGCTTTTTCCGCGCACCCTCTAACCAGAGACCGGCTCGACTGAGGTCCAGCTTGGAGCATGAGACCGCTCGTCATTAGGATTGGTTAGATCTCTTTCCGGATTCGCCGTCTATCATGTTCTTGGCGCAAGCGAGCGGGTCTTCGGGTTAGGGGTCGGGCAGCGGATGATCGGGTGATCGCCGCGGTAAAGAACCAATGAGAACCGCGCCTGGTCTGGCAGCCGCTGGACCAGGCAGGCGGGTGAGAGATGGCCAATGCTTAGAACCAGCGGAGTAATGGAGCGTTGGGTTAATGGAATATCGGAACGGCCCGGCCCGTAGGTCCTTGGCTATATATACTTCTCGGCTCCTGTCTTCCGGGGTTTCGCCCTACCGGCCCTGGCAATGGCGCATCGACTCTGAACCCGTATTCCTTTGCCGATCATTTTGGCTATCGGTTTAATGGCTATTTGCTATTTCTCTCCGGGGTGCGTCCTTACTTCTGCGCAGGATCGAAATGAAACGTGTGAAAGTCTCGAATCTGTTCTCTGTTTTTCTGGCGATGGTGGGGTTAGCATCGGTTGGTCTAGCCGTTGATTACGCTGATCTAGTTACTAAGGGCTATCGCTGGGTGGCGGTCGACGGACCGTACGCGTATACCTCGAAGGAAGCGGCACGAAAATTCTCTTTGCGCGCCAGTCGGAAATCTGAGTTAGAACACGCGGATGAAGCTGTTTCTTATTACCTGATACCTGGAATGGTGGTTCTCGTGGTCGAAAACGATACCGCCTCGGGTCTCTCTCGAATCCGTGCCGGTGGGATAGCCGCTGATCTTTGGACTTCCACCAAATACCTGAGCACCCATCCAATCAAAAATCCCTATGGAACGATCGAAACTCCCGAGAACTCCGGGATCATCTCGTTCTCTAGCCCCGGACCGACTCCGACTTCGAGCGCCAACCCCGCCGCTTTCGGAAGTCCGGCAGCGACTATTACGCCTTCAGCGCCGAAATAGTCGGGGCGGCGCCGGGCGCGCAGCCCTGAAAGCGCGGCCGGCACCGATGTTTTTCACGATGGAAGAGGATCCGGGTGTAGCGCCGAAGGCGTGCGTCAGGATAGCCTTAGCAGAGAGTTGAAAAACGCTTGGTTGAGGAAAACTGATAACAACTGCCTCCTGAGGTTTTGGGATAGGGCCCGAAGGGCCAAGAAAACATAGCCCAGGCTTTAGCCTGGGAAATTCCATCCCGACAACAACCGCCCTGTAGGGGGCGGGAGATGTGGTGTCCAATCACCTGATCGCGGAGCGATTCATTGCTAATCCCATGAGCCGGCTGCGCGAGGAACATCCGATCTTCGGATTGATCTGGTTTGCCTTTTCAGACGCCCCCACAGGGCTGGTCGCCTTTATTCCCGGCTACCCAGGCTTTAGCCCATGCGCGTCAACACAAGGGCCCGGACCAGCAGCAGAGCTGTCTCCACAGCGTTGAGCCATGGGTCGCGGCCTGTCGGCGGTAGTCCCGCAACGACGACGAAGGAGAAAGGAACGCAATGAAAGTAGCCGGAAAATCGTCCCGGAGGAACAGAGCGAAAGTAGCCCGGTACGAAGTGCCGGGAAACGAAAAAAAGCCCCTCCGTCCCGCTAGGGACGGCTGAAATGTTCAGGTCTCTTAGTGGTGTTTAGCTGCCGTTCAATGCCACGTGTCTAAGCGACCCACTTGCGATCAAGCGACTCCTTTCCTCCTTCGTCTCGCTTTCGCGAGACCACGGCGGACAAGCCGGGACGGCAGAGAAGCGTCCCTCAGCGTCTTTAGCAGTCACTTCCTTATGTTGACGCGCATGGGCTTTAGTCTGGGAAATTCCACCCCGACAACAACCGCCCTGGAGGGGCGGGAGATGTGGTGTGCAATCACCTGATCGCGGAGCGATTCATTGCTAATCCTATGAGCCGACGAGGAACATCCGATCTTTGGGATTGATCTGGTTTGCCTTTTCAGACGCCCCCACAGGGCTGGTCGCCTTTATTCCCGTCTACCCAGGCTAAAGCCACTGGTTGGTGACCACCGCTCTTGTCCCGCACTTTCAGTGCTGATCTCGCTTCATGTCCGGTCCTAGGGCGTTGCCCAGGCTATCGTGAAGCGCGGCTTCGCCGCTGAAGAGTTGTTGCGACAAATTTTGATCAAGCAAAGTCCGACACCACCCTGCTAGGCTTTCTTGAAGCGCGCCTTCGGCGCTTTGGAGCCGTTGCGCAGCGGGATTTATTGGCTGCTCGAGTTGCTCGTCCCGCTCGGTGCGGAATTGAGCGGGATGCCCTCAGGACCCACGTTCCAGCCTGAGTTCTCGGAACAACCCTCGAGGCAAAGCGCTCCAAAAATCGAGATAAGCACAAGCGGAAAGGCGGTTCGCTTTTTCATTGACCCAAGAATAGCCACAGGTCCAAGTGGCGCCAGCGCACAGTGCAAAAAGCGGGCTAAAGGATTGACTTCCAGGGAGGAGAAGCTGAACATTTCGCGCACTCCGAGAAGTCCGCTTCCCAAATAAGTTCAGCTTGGGAGATGAACGCAAGGCAGCGGTCAATCTTCGGTCGCTTCCCCGTCGCACTGAGTTGGGTTTCATGGCAGAACAGCATCGAGAATCTTCAGCTTCCTCGGCAACCATTAGCGAACCGGTGCTGGCGCTGCGCGGAGTCAGTAAATCGTTTCCGGGAGTGCGGGCGCTCGCCGATGTTTCCTTTGATGTCCACGCTGGCGAAGTGCACGCATTGCTTGGAGAAAACGGCGCGGGAAAGTCCACACTGATCAAAATTATTTCTGGAGTTTACCCGCCTGATACCGGTGAGATGTCGGTGGAGGGTCACCCGGTCCGTTTTCTGAGTCCGCGCGAAGCTCAAGCTCAAGGGATTGCGACGATCTACCAGGAGTTCAGCCTTTACCCGGAGCTGACGGTTGCCGAAAACATTTTCGCCGGACATATGCCGCGGACGCTGGGCGGAATCGCGCTGGATTGGCGCCGTGCCGCCAGAGAGGCAGCGACGGTTCTTGAGTCCTTGGATGCCGGCGATCTGGATGTGAACGCGCGGGTCGGAACGCTCTCGGTCGGCAACCGGCAAAGGGTTGAGATCGCGAAGGCGTTGTCGCGTCGGGCCCGCATTCTGATCTTGGACGAACCGACCGCTGTTTTGACTCAACACGATGCCGATCGACTGTTTGCCATCATCCGGCGTTTGGCCGCACAGAAAGTGGCGGTCGTTTACATCAGCCATCGCTTGGTTGAAATTTTTGCTCTGGCCAACCGGGTGACTGTCCTGCGGGACGGCAGCTTGGTGGCGATCAAGTCCGTCTCAGAAACAAAGGAGTCTGAACTGATTCGGCTAATGGTTGGGCGCGCGCTTGAGCAAGAGCCGGTCTCACACGCGGAGCGATCGGTCAAGAGAGGACCACTGTTGTTGCGAGCGCGCAGTCTCGCTCGAAGACCGATGCTACGCGACGCCAGCCTTGAATTGTATGCTGGCGAAATCGTTGGATTGGCCGGGCTGATCGGATCAGGGCGATCCGAATTGGCGCAGGCCATTTTTGGGGTAATGCCGCCTGAGTCGGGAACCGTAGAAGTGGAAGGACGAGAAGTGAAAATCAAACGTCCGGAAGATGCGATGGAACTGGGCGTCGCTTATGTGCCTGAAGATCGGCAGCGCCAGGGCTTAATCACCGCGATGACAGTGGGCGAGAATATCGGAATGACCCGGCTCAGCGCCCTAAAGAAGGGACCGTTTATCGACTTTCACGCGGAGGACACGCTGGCTCGAGAGTATATCGACAAACTGCGAATCAAGACGCCTCATGCGCGGCAAGTGGCGCGTAATCTTTCCGGCGGAAACCAGCAAAAGATTGTGGTGGGCAAATGGCTGGCAACCAATCCGCGCATTCTCATTGTGGATGAGCCGACGCGGGGAATCGACGTCGGGGCGCGGGCTGAGATTCATCGGTTGCTTGATGCATTGGCTCGAGAACAGGGGTTGGCGATACTGGTCATTTCAAGTGATCTCCCGGAGATCATGCGGCTGAGCGACCGTATCCTGGTCATGCGCGAAGGTTTACTGGTGGCTGAATTTACGCGGAAGGAGGCCACTCAAGAAGCAGTCATCACGGCGGCGTTGGGCAGGCACACCATCGAGGTCCCGGAGGCACCAACTCAATCGGTCGAGCATCCAGGTCCGGCTGCACCCGGAGACGGAAAGCTCCGAGTCTAGTTTATGTCGACCGCTCCTTCACCGATCCGTTCAGCCAAGCTTGGCCCGACCGATGGCAAGGTTTCCACGTTTGGTAGCTGGGTGCGATTGCTGAATCAGCAGGAGACCGTCCTTTTTGTTGCGTTCTGCTTGGTCTTTGGGTGGGTAGGCTCACTCAATCACGGATTCCTCGAGTTCAGCAACTTCGTCTACATGCTCTACAACTGCTCCTACATCGGGATCGCAGCGATCGGCATGACGATGATCATCCTCTGCGGCCATATCGATATTTCTATCGGAGCTGCGCTAGGCGTCTGCGCCACGGTGGCAGGAAAGCTCGCTGTTGCTGGGGTCCCATTAGCGGTCGTTTTTCCGGCGACGATTCTTGCCGGAGGAATCATCGGTCTCATCAATGGCCTATTGGTGGCGTACGGTCGGATACCCGCTATTGTCACCACCCTTGGAATGGCAAGTATCTTAAAAGGGACTCTGATCCTCACCACAGGTGGGAGCTGGATTTATGGTTTGCCGCCCGGCTTTGGTATTAGTCGTACTTCGATTGTCGGGATTCCGTTACCGATTCTCGCGTTGATTCTGTTTGGGACCGCTTTTGCGCTCTGGCTCAAATATTCGGCAAAAGGCCGAGAACTCTATGCAGTCGGCGGAAACGCCGAAGCGGCCCGTTTATCAGGTATTTCTGAACGCCAGGTGACGATTCGGGTGTTTGTGATGAATGGGCTTCTGGTTGGGTTAGCGGCTATTCTGTACGCGACTAACTTTACGGCGATTCAAAGCAACGTAGCGCCGGGGTTTGAGCTGACGGTGATCACCGCTGCCGTGATCGGGGGCGTTAGCATCCTCGGCGGAACCGGAAACGTCATGGGGGCGTTGCTGGGCGCGCTGCTGCTCCAGACCATCGGGACCGCGCTTGTTTTTCTTCACATTCGTGCTGAATGGTTCCTGACCGTCCAAGGAAGTCTCATTCTACTAACCATTCTGCTCGACGTCTTCCGGCGCCGACAAACGAGTGGTCCAGGCGCGGTAATGTCGGGAGGAGGGAGTGGACAGGCGGCTTCGCCCGACGTGTTTCGATTGCGCTGGCTGAGCCTTCAGGAAGCGGTGCTCGCTGGGATTCTGGTGATCGCGATGATCACACTCTCTTTTCTATCCGATCGGTTTTTCACGACGGCAAACCTATTGAATCAAACTCGCTTCCTGAGTGAGGTGGCGCTTCTGGCCGTGCCCATGACCTTCTTGATAATCATGGGTGGGATCGATCTCTCGGTCGGCTCGATCGTCGCGTTCAGCGCCGTTCTGCTAGGTTTCTCCTGGCAGGTACTCGGCTTTCCGCTCTGGGTCGCGGTGCTCATCGGGATTGCGGGCGGAACCTTTGCCGGGTACCTCAACGGACTAGTCACCGTTTATCTCGGTGTGCCGCCCTTGATCGTTACTCTGGCGACGCTGGCGATCTTTCGTGGTCTGGCGTATGGGATTAGCGAGTCGCGCTCATTCAATGGGTTCCCGGACGCGTTTGCGTTTTGGGGCAGTGGTGAAATTGCCGGTTTACCATTTCAGCTCTACCTCCTGATCGTTGTTTTCGCTCTAAGCGCTCTGGTGCTTGGCGCTACACCGATTGGACGCCGGGTTTATGCAATTGGAAACAATGAAGTCGCTGCTCGTTTCGCCGGCCTCCGCGTAGGTCGGATTAAGCTGTTGGCCTACACATTCAGCGGGTTCATGGCCGGGATAGCCGGATTTATTTTTACCTCGCGCGTGACGTCGACGCGAGCAGACGCTGCTACCGGCCTGGAACTGGACGTGATCGCAGCGGTCGTTTTTGGCGGAACCAGCATCTTCGGCGGCCGGGGCACGATTCTCGGAACCGCCCTCGGTGTTGTCACCATCCAGCTTTTGAAAAATGGACTTCAATTGGCAGGATTTCGGGGAGAAGCCACGGTGGTTCTGATTGGCACCGTACTGATTCTCTCCATTTTGCTAAATCAATTTTTGGAGAAGTTTGTCCTGTCTGGACGCAGCTTCTTCAAACTACCACAGAAACCGGAATCAATAATACGAGCCCCCTAGACCATGATATCAACTAATCCATCGCGCTTTCTCAAAGCGCTTCTTCTGTTGCTGGCAGCGTCCGCTGCCAACACTCTCGCCGCCGACAGTTCGTACGACGGCGGGCAGCCGACTAACCCTAAGGATCTCAAAGGCAAGAAGGTCGTCCTCGCCGATGTTCCGAAACTGATTGGGATCGGCTACTTCAACGCGACCGCGAAAGGAATTGCGGAAGGGTGCGCCGATTTGACGAAAAATGGATTGCCAACCGAGGTGACCACCGACGCTCCGACCGAGGGCGATATCCAGAAGCAGATCGAATTCATTGACAATGCGATTTCGCGCGGGGTCGACGGTATTTTTTTTGCTGCCAACGATCCGGTGGCAATCTCACCAGTGCTGCGCAAAGCGCTGAAAGCCGGGATCCACGTAATCGGCTATGATGCCGAGTCACAGCCGGATGCGCGGGAGTGGTTTGCTCAGATGTGTACGCCGGACGGGGTGGCGAAAGCTCTCATCGACGACATGGTGTCCCAAGTAGGCGAGCAAGCCGATATCGCGATCGTCACGAGTTCGATGACGGCAGCGGGCCAGAACGCCTGGATCGCGGAGATTAAGAAATACATTCCGCAAGCTCATCCCCAAATTAACATTGTGACGATCGTGCCCGCGGAAGAGGACCAACAGCTGGCGTTTAAGAGAACCGGTGAAATCTTGAAAGCCTATCCCAGTGTCAAAGGTATCATTGGTTTGTCGAGCGTCGCATTTCCGGGCGCGGCGGATGCGATTACGCAGGCCAATTTGATCGGGAAAATCGCGGTCGTTGGTTTGTCGACGCCGAACCAAATGAAACCTTTTGTGAAGAACGGAGCCGTGAAGGATGTCATTCTTTGGAATCCGGTCGACCTTGGTTATTTGGCGGCTTACGCCATGCGCGCTTCAATTGACGGGACGCTGAAACCGGGCGCCACCGAACTCGAAGCCGGAAAACTGGGGAAGGTGAAGGTGATCAACGGCAGCCAGATTCTATTGGGGCTGCCAAAGGCGTTCAATAAGGAGAACATCGATCAGTTCGATTTTTGAGAGTCTTAGATCGCACGAAGGGATCGATAGATCCGAACCGTGACAAACCCGCGGCTGGTAAGGCGAAAGCCCGGTGCGGTATAACCCGCACCGGCTTGAGCCGTTCGTTGTTTCTAATCGTTCATGCCGCCATGGTATTAGTGGGTTGCGGGACCATACAGCGTGCGGCTCAAACGTGTCTTCCTAAAGCACAAAGGCGCGCCGAGGTTTTCTCCCTAGTGTGAGAGAAAGCGACTCTTGCGTTGACAAAGCGTTATTGAGAGTCATTTTCAGTAACGATGAGTTCTGCCGCCGTTCAGTCTGCTCCGCCAAGCGCCTATCAGATCCGGCCGAGTCTCCGGGTCTTGCTACTGATCGGCGCCGCAATTGTTGCCGGCATTCTGGTGTGGCAGGGTATTGCCGCTAACGGAGCTCCAGATCCCACGTTGCCCCATACCAGCCGAGCGGTTGCGTCGCTCGATATCGCGGTCCTCGTTTTTCGCGAGGGTTTGGAGTGTATTTTGGTATTGTCCGCGATCATGGCGAGCATGGTCGGTCCAAACGAATCCCAGCGAAAACCGGTCGCGATCGGCGTTGGTATTGGATTTCTGGCCACATTGGTGACGTGGTTCGTGGCGGCTGGCATCATCAGTGATCTCTCAAAAAATATTTCCGCTCTCGACCTCCAAGCTGGAACCGGTCTGTTGGCTGTCGTGGTGCTGTTGGTGATAATGAATTGGTTTTTCCACAAGGTCTATTGGGGCGGCTGGATCTGTCTCCACACTCGGAAAAAGAAGTCGCTTTTGAATGACGCTAAGGGATTGCACATTTCGCAAACCAGCTTGCTCTGGGGGCTTGGTCTCCTTGGATTCTCATCGTTCTACCGTGAGGGATTCGAAGTAGTGTTGTTCCTGCAGAGTTATCACCTCCGAATGGGGAATGGACCGGTTTTGATCGGAGCGATTATCGGGATGTTCCTATCGGGACTTGTTGCGGTATTGACGTTTTTTGCACATCGCCGGCTGCCGTATCGGAACATGCTCGTCCTTACGGGTACGATGCTTGGATTCGTTCTGCTCGTCATGGTTGGCGAACAGGCTCAGGAGATGCAGCTGGCTAACTGGATTCCGGCGACAAAGATCGATTGGCTCGCCAATTTTACGCCCGACTGGATGGGTGTCTGGTTTTCGTTTTATCCTACGGTTGAGACATTGACCGCACAGGGGCTGGCAGCTGCTCTAGTCATTGGTTCTTACTTTATCGCCCGCCGTCAGAGGAACTCAGATCCGGCGGTAGCTACGGCAAACCCGGCATAGAGAGACGAGTGGCCTAGCTGAAGCGCCGGGTTTTAAATTCGGGCCAGAGAGGGATTAAGTCGCGATCTTGAACCGCGATCTTGGCCCAGACATGGTTACTCGAAGCCGCTTCCCGCACAGCCGTGCGTGCTTCATCCAGCCGCCCGAGTTGGCAACAGTAGCACCCGATTTGGAAAAGGATGTGGCCGTCGTCCGGAAAATAATGTCGTGCCATTTCGAGCAGCTCGAGGCCTGCTTGCAGCGATACAGAATGCCGAGTCGCATCCGCCAAACTGGCCCAGCACTCAGCCTCCCCCGGATATAATTCAACCATCTTCCGCGTGAGGGAAAGCATTTCAGACCATCGCTTTGCCATTCGTAATGCCGCGCTCCAGATGCTCAGAATGCTGAGCCGCTCGCGACCACCCAACGATTCGAGCTCTCCGACCGCATCATCTACCATCCCGAGTTCAAAGTAGCCCACAGCAATCTCAACTAGTTTCTCGTTCTCCGGCGTCATGGCGGGGCTATTGAAGATACGGTCTGGGTCTCGAATTGGACGTGCGGTGGAATAGCTGATGGCGAATAGGCCATCGCCGATACCCAAGATTTGCTATTCGGCTATTTGCGATTGGTCATCCGTTCGGCGCCCCCGCCGTTTCCCGGCTAACTGACTATCTCTCCGCCGAACGAGACCGTCCCAGGAATGGAACGGCAATCCCACTTACGGGGGAATCAAGTCGTGCTTATTTGCGTTCTTTAAAACGCAATATGATACGTAAGTACTTGTATACAATGATATTACAAACCAACTTAAATAAGTGGCACACCATTTGCCTATATGAGCTGCGAGTCATGAACGAGCTGAAAACAGGTTTTTTGATGCTCTTAGTTTGCGTGGCGTTCTGCGTCCAAGCAAATCCGCGGTTTTGGGGAGGACTTTGCCAATGGGTTGGTCAGCTCTTCGGTGTCTGGCACTGAACCAATGAATACTCGATTTCCCAAATCTGTTCTCAAGTCGCACCGAAAGAGCGTCGATGAATCAGGCTCGTTAGACCGGAGGTCCGCCGAGGGCCGGAAGCCGATCTACCCACGTATGCTCACAACTTTTTTTCCGATGTCGCTGACTCTTGAAGGCTTTCACGTCTGCGGGGGGCCGAGCCTTTGAGTAGTCTAGGCAGGCGGCTGGGCGGCCCTTGGGTCGTCCCAGCCGCCATTGCTTTGCGGTTCGAACGGCCGCTAGGAAGTCACACCGAAGCGGACGCGCCTAATTGGTGGGAATCAACGTCACATTTCGGATTGCTCGGTCCGCCACTTCGTAAATTGCAAAACCTTCGTAGATTTTCTGTGCCCCGGTCACTCGCTCCTGATCGATAACCGTCTGACCGGCGGAGAGGCGCTGAAGAATCTGCACATGGAGCGCTGGTGTTTCTGAGAAGAGATGCTCGTATTGCTTTCGAATTTCGTCTCTTCCGGTCGCCAAGAGCTGGTCTGGATATTGGTACACCTTCGCGTCCGGACTGTATGCTGCAGTGAACGCCTCCGTGCTCCTTGCGTTATAGGCATTGACCTGTCGCTGGACGATGTCAACGGGCGTTTCTTGTAAAAGGTCCCCGATCTGGTGCTCGATGCCATCCTTGATGACGGTCTCTATTTCGGAAGCGTTGTCGATATCCGCAAGAGGGTTGGCGCGTAGGATGACCAAGTCAGCTGACATACCTGGATCGATAGCGCCAATCTTCGAGTCTCTGGCGAACACCTTCCCTCCGTTTATGGTCGCGGCAGTCAGAATTTGCATCGGTGTCAGCCCGGCTTCGGCCATCAACTCGAATTCGCGGAAGATCGATGGTCCATGCAGAGTGCCGATGTTCCCGGCGTCGGTGCCTGCTGCGATCGTAACTCCGGCATCCTCTAGAGTTTTCAAGTTCCGAAGTGCAGGCTCAACCGATAGCTTCCTTCGGCTGGCTACATAGTTCGGGTTGGCCATCGCCTTTTTCACTCTTTCGGGAATCTGCTCCGCAGGTAGATGACGCAGATCAAACAGAGAGCCAACTATAGTAGGATTGCCGGTCTCCAATTCGACCGGCAAGAGATTAAGCTGCTGCGCGAAGCAGCGCGAATATCGTTCAAACACGACTATGGTCGGAATGAGGATGGTCGCTTTCTGCTTCAATAGTTGGACGAACCGGTCATCAACGTCGCGATCGACCACGCTGTGAACCAGCACATCAGCACCCTCTTCCACAGCGGCGCGCGCAGTTTCCAACTCGGTCGCATGAATCGCAACTCGCAAATGCAGTTGGTGACTCTCCTCGATTACCGCGCGAACAATTGGGCGGAATGCGTCGGCGGAACTGTTTTCGTCCACGATGTACCAGACTTTGATTAGATCCGGTTTTTCGGCTGCTTGTTTGCGAACCATGGCTCGCCCTTCATCAGGCGTTGTCACCTTAACAATCGGCGGATCTCCTAGGTCCAACGGGTCGTCCGCGATGCTCGATATAAGCGGTCCAGCCACAGCAACTCGCGGGGCCAAGGGATTTGCGTTTGCCTGGTTGCGGACGGCGAAATTCCAGAACGGTCCCCCCACGTCCACCACGGAGGTCACACCGTTTCGGAGATAGCGCCGAAAAGTATCCGCTAAGTCACGCTTAATGGAAGCGACTTCCTCCGGATAAGGTCGAATCGTGCGCAGATCCAGAGCATCCGGGCGGGTATAGAGTCCGCCAGACTGGAAAAAATGCACATGAGCATCGACGTATCCGGGAAGCAGCCATTTGCCGTGTGCATCAATCACCCGCGTATTGGCCGGTACATTGTTCGTCGGCGCCTGAGCGACGCCGATTATCCTGTCGCCCTCGATCGTGACGATAGAATTCTCCAGCACTTGGGATTTTGCGGGATTGATTAATGTCGCGCCGACGATTGCGATTCTCGCTGGGGGTGAGGTATCAGGTTTGTCGGTTTGATCTTCAGGAGCGGCGATCGCGATTGTGGACCCAATCAGGGCCGAAATGCCAACCGACAAAAGTGTGGGCAACCCCAACCTCTTCGAGCAAACTGTGCCAGCCTGTCTGCAAGAGGTGAGCTCAGACC
Organism: uncultured Verrucomicrobiae bacterium; assembly: GCA_963804425.1. Classification (GTDB taxonomy): domain Bacteria; phylum Verrucomicrobiota; class Verrucomicrobiia; order Chthoniobacterales; family JAFAMB01; genus DASTDH01. The sequence continues at coordinate 138,305 of CAWDQF010000001.1, forward strand.
CACGCATTTCGCTCCTACCAAAGCGGTTCGGCGATCACAGTTCTTCCGGTTTCGCGAGCAACGAAGCCATGCGCTGAATCAGCCGGCCAGAGGCGCCGCCATCCATAATCCGGTGATCGAACGTAATTGTAAGCTCTGCCATCAAAACCGGCTTAAACTGGCCGCTTTCCTCATCCCACACCGGTCGCTTTTCGCCTCGACCAAGCCCAACTATTAGCGTTTCAGTCGGCAACGGAATTGGAGTGGCCCACGTGATTCCAAGTGGTCCGAAGTTCGTAACCGAAGCGACCGAGCCCTCGCGAATATCTTCCGACAAACGACGGGCGCGCGCGGCGCTCACCAGATCCTGATAGGTTTTGCCCAGTTCTGAGATCGGCTGTTGATCGAGGCGGCGGAGAACCGGAACTATGATGCCATCTTCGACTTCGACGGCAATCCCGATATCGATCGATTTGGGCAAGATGAGCTGATCACCGGCTAAGCGCGCGACGTAAGCCGGGTGTTCGGCAATCGCGACGGCCAAGGCTTTGGCCACGTAAAGGGCAGGACCTGGGGGAATTTCTATCTGCTTGCGATGAGCAAGGATCGGATCCAGGGCAAAGGCAACCCCAGCGGTTGCCAGGGGGCGAGCCCAACTGCGACGCATAGAATCCGAAACTGCTAAGCGCATGGCTGAGGCCTTTTCGGTGGGATTGGATTCAAGTGCGGCCAGATAACTCTCCAGATCGCGTGCGGTGACCCTGCCGCCTTTACCGGTGCCGGCCAACAACCCTATCTCCTGTTGACGCCAACCTAAGTCATCCATCCGCGCCCTCACTCGAGGAGAGATAAATGGACCACCTTGCGATCGGATCGGCGCGAAACCACCTGTCGTTGCTTCGCCGGGTTGGAAGGAGACCGGCTCAGGCTCAACCTGCGCAGTAGGTTGCGCAATGGGGCCCGCTCCGGAAGCATTCAAGCGTTCCGCGTCCTCGACGCTAGCCTCGACATATCCCAGCACAGTCCCGATCGGATATGTTTCGTTCACCGATGCCGAAAAACTTTCAATCTTTCCGGCACACGGAGTTGTGACGCCCATCACCGCCTTATTCGTTTCGACCTCGATGATTTCCTGGTCGGTTTCAACCGCTCCACCGACGTCGACACAAAAACGGACAACGGTGGCTTCGGCGATGGATTCGCCAAGCTGCGGCATAATAATTGGCACTTTGGGCATAGGATCGATTGACCGGTTAAAGAGCTACCACTGCAATATTTGGCGTACCCGTTCGGTGATCATCGCGACGGATGGCCTTGACGCCAGCCAGAGATCGGGATGGTAAGGAATAGGTACATCTCGGCTGTTGAGCCGCTGGGGAGGTGAATCCAGTAGATGAAATCCTTTGGTGGCAACCCGAGCGATGACCTCGGCGTTTACTCCGCCCCAAGGCCACGATTCTCCCACACAGAGCAACCGGCCGGTATTGGCCACGGACGCGAGAACGGTTTCTGTATCGAGCGGCTTTACTGTTCTGAGGTCAACGACCTCAATCTGGATACCAGATCGAGACAACTCTTGCGCAGCGACCAGAGCGTCATGAACGGTTGCACTGTAAGTGACTATCGTCAGGTCTCTACCAGCTCGAGCGATCCTGGCTTTCCCGGCGGTTTGGCCGTTGGTCTGCGGTAATTTGTCGGCTTTTACTCGGTTGTAGAGAAATTTGTGTTCGCAAAAAATGACTGGGTCATCGATCGCGATAGCCTCTAGCAATAGGTCATAAGCATCTTCCACCGTTGCCGGAGTCATCACGATTAGCCCGGGAAAGTGGGCATAGGTGGATTCCAAGGCTTGGCTGTGAAATGGACCACTGCCCGGGTTTCCACCTGAGGGCATTCGAATCGTAATCGGACAGGGTATGTTGGTTCGCCAATAGAAGGCCGCGGCCTGGTTGACGATTTGATTGAAAGCATTCGAAGAGAAATCGCTGAACTGCATTTCAACGATAGGGCGCATCCCTTCAATGGCGGCACCGACGACACTGCCCACCATCGCATCCTCGCTGATCGGTGAATCCAATACGCGTCCCGGAAATTCTTTCGCGAGATTCTTAGTTGCTTTGAACGCACCGCCGAAATCCGCAACGTCTTGGCCATAAATGTAGACTCGCGGATCATCGCGCAGCGCTTTGGCCTGGGCTTCTCGAATCGCTTCGAGATAGGTGATGCTCATTCGCTAGAAATCAAAATCGACTAATCGTCGGGTGGCAAGAGGGATCCAATCTTCATCGGCAGGAGAGCATGCCGGTTCGCGTTGAACTTGCTGGGTCGCTGCTTCGACCTCCGCTTTTGCCTCCTGCCTCCAAGTCAGCAAAAGACTTTTATCAGCCCAATGCTGTTCCAGAAGAAAAGATTCGCTCGCATTGATACAATCGCGTCCTGAAGGCTCTTTGAATAGCTGCTTGTCCATATATGAGGCATCGTCATGCTCCGCATGACCAGTGAGACGCAAGCAAGTTGCTACGACCAATTGCGGACCGGCACCGCTGCGGGCCCGATCGACAGCATGGCCAACGACCTCGAGGCATTGTCGTAAGTCGGTACCATCCATCCCGTAACCCTCCACGCCGTAGCCGACGGCTTTGTCGATTAGATCATGACACGCGAATTGCCGTTCGTTTGGTGTCGAATAAGCATATCGGTTATTGGTTACCACTAAAACCAGGGGCAGTTTTTCCACAGCGGCGAAGTTCAGTCCTTCGTGAAATGCTCCCGTGGAAGTGCCGCCATCTCCGATGGAAGTGGCCCCCACCGTTCCGGTGATTCCTTTCATCCGGCGGGCTAGTAGAGATCCTCCAACCACAGAAATCATCGCACCTAGATGACTGATCATCGGATAGGTGCCTTCTTTCGGATGGCCGCGGTGAACGTTACCGTCGCGTCCGCGGGCCGGAGCTGTTTTGACCCCCGAATAAGTTCGCAGGATATCGAGTATCGGCTCTCCAAAAGCCAAACGGCCTGCTTGATCACGAATCAGTGGCGCGAAGATGTCACCACGTTTCAACATCGTACCGATCGCGACGCTGACCGCTTCCTGACCTTTTCCAATGTAGACTCCGCCAGCGATCTTGCCGGCGCGCCAAAGATTCGCGATTTTTTCTTCGACCGTTCTTGCGAGAAGCATCCACTTGAATGCCTTCACATACTGTTCCTGGAACCCGGCTGGCATGGTATCCCTCCGAGGCTCCTTGAGGGTTTTCAGCATCGGGAACGAATATCAGCATTCCTTCGCAGCATGCAAGGATTTCGAAACCGGTTTTTCCGCGCGCGCTGGTAGAGCGATGCTCCTGCGTTACGCGAAAATATTCGTAATCCTAATCCATGGTCCTTGGTGACAAGTGGATGTGCCCGCCGAGCCCGACCAGCGCCATTTGGCTTATACAGGAGTCTCGCCCTACCAATCTTAGGTTACGCGAATGTCCTGCCGCAGGACCACTACCAGCAGCTAGAAATGGAGACGCAATCCGCCGTAAAAAGTTCGTCCGAGCGCCGGAAAACCATTAACTTCAGCATACTTTTCGTCAGTCAAATTTTCGATGCGTCCGAATACGCTAAAAAAATCCGTTACGTGATATTCACACGCGAAGCGGAGTACTGTGTAATCTTCCAGATTTACATTGGGTGCGCCGAAGTTTTCGTCTTGGCGAGCGTTTACGGTTACGAGCTCCAAGGTGGCGTCGAAACGACGACACCATTCATAAGAGATGGAGCCGGAGAATTGGTTCCTGGGTCGCCTCGGTAGACGAGAGCCAGCCGGCTGGCTAATGTCAGCGCCCGAAGTGGTAATCGCGTCGAGGTAAGTGTAGCTCCCAGAGAGAGTGAGATTCGGCAACGGACGTAGGACCGCAAACAGCTCGACGCCCTGGATCCGATCCTTGCCTAAGTTGAAAGCTACGAAGTTGCTGTTAAATCCGACTGTATTGGAAGAGGTGCTGTAGAAAAAGTTGGCGCCGATTCGCAGCCGGTCGTTTGCTAGAGGTTGTTCGAGGCCGATATCGAATCCTTTGTCCCGATCGGCCAGGAGTTGCGGATTTCCGCCAAAGATTTTATCCTGGCTGCTTGGCGGCGTGAATCCGGTGCCGTAACTGGATCGGAAGATTGTTCCTGTGCACGGAACCACATAATTACCTGCCAGCCGATAGGTGAATCTTCCGGCAAAACCGCTAAAAGCATCGTATCTAATGCCGCCATACAGATCGAGATTCTTTAGCGGAGTCAGCTTTAACTGACCAAAGCCGGCAGTATTGTCTGTTTTATCACGGATCAAAGGATTGCCTAGTAACGTTTGGGGCCGCTCCTGGTAGACATCGATGTGATTGTAATACGTTCCGGCCGTCAGCGTCAGCCAGGTCGCCGGTGCGATATCGGTCTGGTACTCGAATTGAAACCGCCGGAATACGCCACGGGTTGGACCGGTAAACGGATCGAGACGATTCGGATTGTTGATTTGCCGTTCCTGGTCGTCGGCGAAATAGACTTTATTCTTCCACCATTCCGTCGGCGTGAACTCAAGGGTTGGAGCCAAAAGCCAGCGCTCGGTGCGAAGATTATCGACCGATTGAGGATTAAAAATTGTATTGGGAGATCCGGCGTCCGCGTAGCCGTAATAATAGACGAGCCCGATCCTTAAAGCCGGTATGGGAGAAAAGCCGACGTCGCCCAGTAAAGCGAGCGAACGGTAGCCGTTATTCTGTCGCGAGTTCTCCGTGTCATATCGACTGATGCCGAAGGAGAAATCGAGTGGACCCAATCGGCCGCTGGCACCGCTCGCTTCGCGAAACGAATCGTACGAGCCGCCTTCGAAATAGGCGGACCCGGTCGGTTGGTCTTCGCCGCGGCGCGTGATCAGGTTAATCACACCACCGGAAGCCTGCGAACCGTAAAGCGCGCTTTGTGGTCCCCTGATTACCTCGATCCGGCTGATGTTGTCATTGGTGAAATCGGCGAAATTGAATGCGCCGGAGAGTCCTTGATTGAACGGGATGCCGTCCAGCAAAACTTGAGTCTGATCGCTGCGCGTGCCACGGATGAACACCGAAGTCACTTGCCCGGGAGTTCCAGTCTGCACGACGTTGACCCCGGGAACCGACTGGAGAGCGTCAGAGACAAATCGATATTGATGCAGTTCGATAGCAGAATCCGATATCACGCTGATGGCAGAGGGCGAACGATCCTCGGGAGTATCGAGGCGAGTCGCAGTCACCGTAACCGGTTGAAGTTCCGCTACTGGGCTGGGCGAGGGGGTTTGCGCGAATCCAACGAAGGGAAATAGCGCAGTGGCTACCGCGAGTCGGAGAACGAATCGTTTTGTCATAACAGGTCTTTCCAAACGTTAGGAGAGCGACCTGTCGGATGAGGACGGCCTCTCTCATTCTTCTTTTTCTGCGAAGAAGGTTTTTCATGCGCACCTAACCAGGGGCGCACGAATGAGAGCGAGTTCGAATGAGTATTCTGACTTCTGGCTTCAATCCTTGTTTCCGCCTTCGCTTTGGCATTCACCGAAACTGGCCTTTTGGAAACTTGTATCCAGATACAGCAGCGCAACTGTCCCCGAATCTCACAGGGTTCCTCATTTCGCTCGCTTCCCGGGGCCAAGAGGGTTGGCAATGCAAGCCTTTTGGCGACCGTCAAAAGTAAATCGCAAAGAACTGTCCGGCTGTTTAGTGGCCGAGGTGGTAAGGTTCAAGCAAAAAAAGGAGCGCGCATGCGATAGGGGCAGGACCCACCAACCGGACGCTCCGCAAGCTTCGATCACCCTCGCACTCACAAAAGGAGGTACGCGAGTCAATCGTGAGCCCCGACGGACAACGAAGGAAGATGAAAAAAAACGATATTGAATCGATTGCTAGTTCTTGACTAAAATCGCTGCAGAGCCCAATATCTTGTGTAGTTCTTTGAGAAAAGGCCCAATATATTGGGTCATGACACGAAGGAGTGCCCAGGATTATGATCTTGGGAGAATAGGGAACCGGGTGCAAAACCCGGGCGGTTGCGCCGCTGTAACGACGGACGAGTCCTCCAATGATGCCACCGCCCAGGCCCAATGTGAGAAATCGGATGAGTTCACCCGATATCTCCCATTGGGGCTGGGCGGTAAGGCGGAGGAAGTAGGATAAAGTCGAAGCCAGAAGACCTGCTCCTTTTGTACTCATCAAAGGCCTCGGCCGATTTTAGCCGAGGCAACTGTCGCGCCAACGACAGGGATGAGAACGCTGATCGCTTTTCCGCGGTACGGTTTCTGCCCGTCTGCCTCCAGCCCTCGGCTTCCTCATCGTTTAACACGAGCAGGACTTCGAAAAAGCAATGGGCTTCGAGGTCCGTTCAATCTGCGTCTTGGCAGACGCGTAAACGCCAGGAGATCTACCGCAAAATGAATATTGAGACCTACGAAGGTTTGGCCGAGATCGGCGAGTTCTTAGCTCCAACAATCGAGCAGCAGCGCGATGACGTGTTGCACCGCCTGGGCGACCGAACGTTCCGACTAAACAAAGCGAAAGCGCGCGAGCGCCTAACGGGCAAACGAGTGATTAATGGGCTGCGAAGTCCGGAGCTCAACGTCTTACCGCTGAAGTATCACGAGGCCTATCGTCTCTATAAACAGATGAAGGCCAGTCATTGGGAGCCGGATGTGATCGACATGTCACGGGATGTGCAACAATGGAATACGGGCGTTCTTTCCAAAAAGGAGCGATGGATTATCGAGATGGGCATCGGCTATTTTTCGGCTGCCGAGGGCATCGTCGGGGACTCGGTGCTGCATGTGATTGAGGACAAACTCACGGCCGCCGAGCTCAAACACGCTGTGCTTCGCCATATTGCCGAAGAATCCGTCCACATGGATTCGCTCTTGCACATCGTCAGCAGTCTCAACATCGATCTCGACGAGACGACCGCAAAATTCACCGACGTGCCCAGCATCGCCCGGAAAAACGCCTTCATTGCCCGGCAGATGCCGGAGCTAAAGATGAGCATCGATCTGACACGGACACCCGACAAGCAGCGGTTCGCCAAAGCGCTCTTCGGAATAACGCAGGTGATGGAAGGAACCCAGTTTTACGCGCTCTTCGCGATGATCCTTTCGCTGCAACGTCAGAACAAGATGACCGGGATTGGACAGATGTTCCAATACACGTTGCGGGATGAATCAAATCACATCGCACTTGGCCGCTACCTGCTGACTCAGCTGATCGAGGAAAACTCCGACATTTGGACGCCGGAGTTTCAGTCCGAGTTGGTTGCTTTCATGCGTGAAGGGGTCGACCTCGAGAAAGAGTTTGTTCGGGACTGTTTGCCTGAGGACAGCATTGGGATGACTCAGCAGGCGTTTCTCGACTACGTCGATTTCAACGCCGATCGTCGCCTCGGTAGCCTTGGTTTGCCTTTTATCTCGACCGTCCGAGCCAATCCATTTCCCTGGCTCGATGAAGTCATTTTTCTCCGGAAGGAAAAGAATTTTTTTGAAACCCGAGTCACCGAGTATCAGACGCGTGGAAGTCTACGAAACGCTCGAGAGGAGGACTTGATTTAATGAATCAGGGTTCTTTGATCGACTTCCCTCAAGTGATTCGACGGGATCAGGTAGACGGCAAACAGCAAATGGTGCCGTGGTTTGGGCAAAAAATCGAGCGGGCGGTTGGTGCGGCCTGCCGAAGCCAAGCGATCGATGAGCCCATCGGTCGAGAAGTTCGCGACGTGATCGAGTCGCATCTCCAAAGGGAACGGCCACTCTTCATTCATGTCGAGCAGTTGCAGGATCTGGTGGAGCAGGTGTTACTCGACTTAGGTCATGGGCGGATTGCCTTGGCCTACGCGAAATATCGCATTCGGCGAGCCGCTGAGCGGGAGGCGCGGATTCGGGATGCCGGCAGCGATGAGGAGCTGCAGCGCGAGCTTGCTTTGCCGGAAAGAAAGAGAGATCTCTGCACCCGGGTACGGTTTGCCAGGATGGGGCTTGACCTTTCCTTCAGCGAAGAAGAACTCTGCGAGCGGCTCAGCCGGAGCACGTCGATTCATTTATCTGCCGAGGAATGCAGAGATACGATTATCCTGAACGCCAGGGCGCTGCTCGATCTCGATCCGGACGCACGCTTCTTTGCCGGTCGCATCCTGCTAACCTATGTCTACGAGGAATCGTTACCTTGGCGGATCGAGGACGGCTTATCAGCTTTGAAGGAAGCACATCGGCAAGCGTTTCTTAGTTACATCCCCCAAGGTATTGAGTTGGGTCGCCTGGACCCACGACTTACTCGTTTTGATTTGCCGCGGCTGGCCGATGCTCTCGACCCATTTGCCGATCTCCAGTTCGACTTTATCGGAATTCAAACCCTGTACGATCGATATCTGATCCATACGCGAGACGGGATAAGCGGGCAGAAACGTCGTTTGGAAGTACCCCAGATCTTTTGGATGCGCGTCGCCATGGGTTTGGCGCTCCTGGAGAAGGATGCCGACCAATGGGCGCTGGAGTTTTACTTCATCTACAGGACTCGGCGTGCCTGCTCTTCCACTCCGACGCTTTTCAACTCCGGCACCGTCCGACCCCAGTTATCCAGTTGTTATCTTTTGACCTGTGGCGACAGTATCGAACACATCACCGAGACCTGGCGCCGGTTTTCTCATCTTTCGAAGTGGGCTGGCGGCTTAGGTTGCTCCTGGACCGCGATTCGGGGGGCCGGCGCCCATATCCACGGGACGAATGGCGAGAGTTCCGGAGTGATTCCGTTCCTGAAAGTCTCCAACGATATTGCGATCGCCGTAAACCAAGGCGGCAAACGGCCGGGAGCATTATGCAGCTATCTCGAGCTCTGGCATTCGGATATCGAAGATTTTTTGGAGCTCCGTAAGGAAACCGGAGACGATCGCCGGCGGACCCACAACATGAACACGGCCCATTGGATTCCGGATCTGTTCATGAAACGACTGAAAGCGATCGGCGAGGGAACACTGCCGAAAGATACGAACTGGACTTTGCTCCGGACGAACGATGTGCCCGATCTGCTAGATCTGTATGGGCAGTCTTTCGAGCGGCGCTATGAACAGTACGAACGCTTGGTTGAAGAGGGCAAGCTCTGGGGGCGCAAGGTGCGGCTTTTGGCGCTTTGGAAGAAAATGCTCGAGACGCTGTTCGAAACCGGACATCCCTGGATAACTTGGAAGGATCCGGCGAATGTCCGCAACCCACAGGATCACGCCGGCGTCATTCACAATTCGAATTTGTGTACGGAGATCGAACTCAACACCAGCGAAGACGAGATCGCTGTCTGTAATCTCGCATCGATCAATCTCGATGCGCACCTGCGCGACGACTGCAGCGTCGACCACGACAAGCTCCGAAAGACCGTCTCCCTGGTGATGCGGATGTTGGACAACGTGATCGACGTCAATTTTTATCCGATCGAAGCTGCGGCGTTGTCCAATCAGCAGCATCGACCAGTTGGCCTAGGGGTCATGGGATTGCAAGATGTTTTGTACCGTCGGCGAACTCCTTTTGATTCCGAGGACGCCGTCGTTTTCAATGATGAGGTGGTGGAGGCCGTTTCATTTTATGCCTACGATGCGTCCAGCGATCTCGCGGCGGAGCGAGGGCGATACCCGAGTTTTCCGGGATCGAAGTGGGACCGAGGTCTCCTGCCGATCGACACCCTCGAAATCCTGGAGAAGGAACGTGGCGTTCCGATTCTGGTCAGTCGCGCGCAGCGGATGCCCTGGGATGAGATCCGCAAAAAAGTAGCCCGGCAAGGGCTGCGAAACTCGAACGCTTTGGCGATCGCTCCAACGGCAACTATATCCAACATTCTCGGCTGTACGCCGTGTGTCGAGCCGACCTACAAACATATCCACACCAAGTCAAATCTCAGTGGTGAATTCGTCCGCACTAACGACCACCTGTTGCGTGAGCTGCAGCAGCACGGCCTTTGGGACGACGGCATGCTCGCAGACCTCAAGTATTTTGACGGTAGTATTCAGCCGATTGAGCGCATTCCGGCCGATTTGAAACGCCTCTACAAGACTGCTTTTGAGGTTGAGCCAACCTGGATCTTGCGAGCCGCCGCTGAGCGCCAGAAATGGATCGATCAAGCCCAGAGCACGAATCTGTGGCTCGCCGATGCCGATGCGCGGATAGCCAGCTTTGTCTATCGCGAAGCCTGGGAGCGCGGTTTGAAGACTACCTACTACCTTCGAACGCTCAATCGAAGTGCGATCGATTCTGTGCATCGCGAGCCGCGTTCGTCCCAAGTTTCCGCTCACGGGCAAGAGCTGAGCTGTTCGCTGGAAGCAGCTCACAGGGGGACCCCGTGTGAATCGTGCCAGTAAGGATGCCGGAAGGAAATGTCGCTTCGTAAGACCTCGAAGGCACCACCCAAATTTTTTCAAAAAAAGGATTTAAGCTGGCCCAAGACCAGCTGTAGAACTTGCTTTAGATGCCGCTGATCGTAGAGGTTTGCGGTGTGCCGCCCTGATGCAATAAACAATGAACCAAGGTGAAATGACTACCGGATTGCTACTGCTCCTCGACCCGACTATAGTTGGAAAAGCGGAGTGATTAAGAAGTACAAATGAACGAAGAAAGAGCACCCGAGCATGGGGGTTATGGTGCCGAGCCCGCAACTCCTCTGGAATACCTGGAACGAATCATCGCAAGTCTACCACCTGGCGATCCAACACGCAGCGAGCTAATCGCGTTTCGCTCCAATGTGGCCGAACAGGAGGAAATGATATCGGAAGCACGGCAAACGATCGAAAAACTGGACGAAGTAATCAAGAAGGTCACGTCTCCAGCGAACCGCATTGGAACTTACCTGGGAAGTCCAAACAAAGAGACCGCCCAGATTGTCGTAGGCGGTTCGGACTACTACTGTAACGTTGATCCCAGAATCAGTGTCGCGAAATTAAAGAAGGGAACGCGGGTTCTCGTCAATGAGGCTTACGTCGTGGTTGGCGATCTCGGTTATGACCCAGCCGGCCCGGTGACCAAGATCACTGAAATCCTTGGTCACGATCGGTTGCGAGTCGGCCAGGAACACGGCGTGCAGTCTATTGTGCTCCAGCGCTCGCAGGACCTTTTGAAAGAGACGCTCAAGGTTGGTGACGAAATCCGAGTCGATCCAAGTTATCGCATCGCCATCGAATTGTTGAACCAATCCAACACACAGGACTATTATTTGGAAGCCGTTCCTGAAATCTCTTGGGACAAAGTGGGTGGCCAAGCCGAGGCCTTGAGCGCGATCAAAGACGCGATCGAGTTGCCCCTGCTTCATGCCGACCTCTTCTCGAAGTTTCAGCATCAAACACCGAAGGGCTTTCTGCTTTACGGTCCCCCTGGGTGCGGAAAAACGCTGCTGGGCAAGGCCACCGCGTACAATCTGACGCGGCAACTGACACAGAAGACTGGTGAAGATATGCACCAGTTCTTTATGCACATTAAGGGTCCGGAGATCCTGAACATGTGGGTTGGTGAATCGGAGCGAACTGTCCGAGAGATTTTTGCGACCGCTCGGGAGAAGCGAAAGGAAGGATTTTTGCCTTTTATCTTCATCGACGAGGCTGAGAGCATTCTGGGCACGCGGCGGGCCGGTCGTTATTCAAATATTCTGTCCACGCTGGTTCCGATGTTTTGCACTGAAATGGACGGGATTGAGTCATTGAACCAAGTTGTCATTATTCTTGCTTCCAACCGAGCCGACTTGATTGACCCGGCGATCCTCCGGCCCGGCCGGATTGATCGGAAAATTAAGGTGAACCGGCCTGATCGGGATTCTGCTCCGGAGATTTATCGGATTTATCTCGCCCGGGATTTGCCGTTCGATCCTGAGCTGGTTCAACGAATCGGAGGAGCTGACGAAGTCGTTGAACATCTTGTTGCTAAAGTGGTCGAGGCGCAGTTCGCCCGGAGGGAGGATAACCGCGTTCTGGAAATCACCCTGCGCAGCGGAAAACGCGAGACGCTTTACCGCGGCGACTTGGTGAGCGGCGCTATCATCGCCTCTATCGTGGAGCGAGCAAAAGAGCTGGCGATCAAACGAGCGATTAATACGCTGCAGGAGGAGGGGATCAGCGAGTCGGATCTGTTGCTCTCGCTGAATATGGAGTACGCCGAGAATGATATCTTCCCACCGACCGATATCGTGGAAGATTGGCTCAAGCTGATCGATTACGATTCGGAGAATGTGGTGAAAGTCCAGCCGGTCCGCCCTGGACCCCGGACCTCCGTCCCTTCCGGAGTCATCTGATGCCTGCATCGTACTTTAGCTGATGAAACGCGTTTTTGGGATCGAGACCGAGTACGGCATTACCGTAAACGGAGTCGAGAACGTGGACGTGGTTGCCGAATCCATCGAGCTCGTTCGTTGCTACACCGAGCACGGGGCGCTTATGAAGTGGGATTATGAGCTGGAGGATCCACACCTCGATGCGCGTGGTTTCCGGGCCCAAACGCTTCTCCAGGACACTGATGAATCGGCCTACTACGAACTCGATAAGAACCGGCCGCTCAGTTATGAAGAGATTAAGAGCGATTTGGTGTTGAGCAACGGTGCCCGGTTCTACAACGATCATGCTCATCCGGAGTATTCCACGCCGGAGTGCACTCGACTGCGCGAATTGGTAGCCCAGGACAAAGCTGGCGAAAGAATTTTGGCCGAGTGCGTCCGCCGCCGCAATAAGAAACTGGCGCCCGAACGCGAGGTGCGACTCTACAAGAACAACACCGATTTTGTGGGGCACAGCTATGGGTGTCATGACAACTATCTCATGAGCCGCACGGTCCCGTGGGATCGGTTGGTTGCTGAAGTCGTTCCGTTTTTGGTGACGCGCCAGATTTTCGCCGGAGCCGGGAAACTCGGCATCGAAGGGGAGGGGTCTGTGGGACAGCCCGGCATTTTCCAAATCTCCCAGCGCGCCGATTTTTTTAGCGTGCTGGTGAGTATCGACACGATGAACCGGCGGCCGATCGTCAATACGAGGGACGAGCCGCATGCCGACCCAGGCAAATATCGACGGTTCCACGTGATTTTGGGCGACTCCAATATGAGCGAGTTCGCGACAGCGATGAAGATCGGAACCATGTCGCTGGTACTGGAGCTCATCGAGAAACGGGAGGCTCCCCAACTGGAAATTGCCCAGCCGATCGATGCCACGAAGTCGATTAGCCGCGATCAAACTTTTGATTGGATCATTGAGTTGAAAGATGGTCGCAAAATTTCGGCGATCGACGTTCAACGAATGTACCTCGAGAAAGGACTAAAATTTTGTGATCGCTCCAATCCGGACACTGAGTGGGTTCTGACGGAGTGGGAAAAGATTCTCAATGATCTCGATGTAGAACTGATGCGATGTGTCGATCGAATCGATTGGGTCGCAAAAAAATTTTTGCTTAACACGTTTCAAGAAAGCGAGCACCTGGACTGGAGTGATCCATGGCTGCAGTCGATCGATCTCGAGTACCACAATATCTCGTGGGACCAGGGTCTGCACGCTGAGCTGGTTCGACAAAATCAGATGCGCCGGATTTTGTCCGAGGACGAAATTAAGAATGCGGTGTTTAACCCGCCAGAAACAACTCGCGCTTATTTTCGTGGTCGAGCCGTGGCCCGATTTAATCCGCAGATCCAATCTATCCACTGGGATGAAGTGGTTTTCGGTCAGGATGCGTACCAGTACCGAGTGTCATTTAATCACGCTTCCCGGGAAGAAGGTGTCGAGCGTTTAAATGCGACGATCCGAGACGCCAAGAGTTATGACGATCTCTTGGATCGTTTGGCAGCGCTTGATCGTTCCGAATGAAAACTAGCGATCGGGAGTGCTGGATAGCTTAATCGGCAATAACCGTAACGTTGATAAAACGCTCGTAGATGTCCACGCGGACCAGTGGGGTGCCGTTAACGATAGCGCGCTCTGCTTCGGGAGTGGTGTGACCATTTTCCAACAAGTGTTCCAGGCTCGCACGGCTCTCCTTCGTCTGAAAAAAATCGTCCGGTCGGTCTTCCGGATCCCGGATTCCGTAGAGATGATAGTTGGCGCGATCCTGTCGGATAATTGCGGCGGCTGTCGTGAGGCGTGCTCCGCTGCTGTTAAAGTGATCGCGTTCGCTCAGCCGAGCTGTGTAGGACTCGACTAATGCCCCAGGGTCACCCGCGTGGCAGGGGGGAGCGGTACCGAGGAGGACGCTGCAGGTCAATAGCAAGAGGAAATTCGACAGGTGCATAGCTGCCTAGTTGATACCCAAAAACGAAGTCGCTTTGCCAGCGCCGATTGGAGCGAGAAATCTGCCTGGCAATCGTAAGCGGATCTGAGAATGATGTCCGCTCTCTTATTTGGTCTATGAGCGCTCCAGACTCGACAACCCTCATTCGGTTCTATTTGGGAGAAAAGACCGATACTCGCGACCGGACCATCGAACAGATTTGGCGTTTTACAGATTTGGAACTGGAGGGTCTCCACGACTATATCCAATGGCTCTTTCCCTTAGCGGAACCTAGTCGTTTCAACGCTGGCGCTCCAGTACTTGATAAAGATGCCGTCATGACTTTTCGAAACTCCCAAAACTTGAAAGACCGCCTTCGAAAATCGCTGAAGGTCATGCTTCGTTTTTACAGCCTGCAACTCACGACCATGGTCGATGGCACTATAGTTGTAGAAAGAATGAAAGACTTTGAAGGTCGGCGAATGATCTGGCTGCGGCCCGAAAACCACAATTATCTGAGATTGACCAGAATACTCTTGAGCCTGTCGTTGCTAGGGTTGGAACCCTTTGCGTTAGCACTATTCTCTGCGCTGCAGCAGATCCATCGGGATTACCCAGGACAAATTTCTGCAGATAGCTTTGCTTACTGGTGTGATGCGGTACGGAACAGGGGAGGAGCGGAGTGATGGAGCATAGAGTGAGGGAGTAGTGGAGTGAGGGAGTAGTGGAGTTCAGGTGACCGGAATACAATTGGAGCAATGCGCGACGTCGCGGTACCCCTGAGCGGTAGGGCGAAACACGCTCGAGCGACAGCGAGGTTCGGCGTGTGAGCCAAACCACGGAGCGGCTCACAGTCCCGCCACTACGCAGCTAGATCGAGCGTAGAAACGCAGTGGCAGGGCTGCTTCGTCCTATCATTGTGGATTGATCCGGCCAACACTCCATTATTCCGCGCCCCGTCCTCCGCGCGAGCCTCGGTTATAGATCGTTTCGAGCTGTCACTCCGCCGGAGTTCTTTTGAAATATTTTGGCAGCGTCACTTGTTTGCGGAGCGCCACGAATAAATCGTTGACGCTCTGGCGATTTGCCAAATTGATGGCGAATGCAGGTAAACCGCCGCCACCGTCTGTAAATAGATCGTAAATCACCGTGGTCTTCTTACCGTCTTCCGTCGGCTCGAGGTTCCAGGAACCTTCGTCGAGAGTAATTCGAATGATCCCGGGAATCGGCGCGGGACCGACTGAACTAATCGGTTCCCACTGCAGTCGATAACCTGTCTTACCGTCTGCCCGTTTATCGGAGTTCGCTGTTACCGCGATCGTCACATCGCGCGCCCCGAGGAGCGGCGGATCCCACCGAAAATAGATGATGGCTCGGTGCGGTTTCCGTTCAATCAGTTCCGCCTTCGTGGTATAAGGCATGAAGTCCGGGTAATCGGCGACCTCGTCCAAGACGTTATGGACTACCCAACTTGGCGCATCCACAACTCCCACCGCGCGAATCTCTTTCACGGAGCTGCCGGGACGGTCCTTAGCGTAAACCGTCAGATTTGGATTGCTATTGATCTGAATCCACTCGGCTCCGATCGCAGGAATCGCGGTGGCAAGCAAGCAACCAACGCCCGCTATAACACGAGCTAGTTGCTTTCCACTGAAGATAGCCACAAGAGAACACTAGACCGCAAAATCGGTGGGAACCACCTGTAAAGTTCTGCCAGCCAGCCCTTTGATAAATACCACTCTTCGGAGCCTTTTTTTCCTTCACGCTCGGTTTGGTGTTTCTTCCGCCTGATCAAGAGACGATGGAGATGCGTAAGTGCTGCTTTGGTTTGGCAGACTCTTGAGATACTAGGTTCTGGCCCCGCATCACTTGCGCTCACTCGGTGATTGGGATGCTATCTATTCTTGTTTTTTTACGAGGATTTTCTAACCGCGAATGAACGCAAATAGACGCGAACAAAGGGATCAATTCGTGTCCATTGGTGTCTATTCGCGGTTGTTTCTTCATCGCTTTGGTTGCGGCTTCGCCGCACTGTGATCAAATCCGCCAAAGACGGAGTTTTTTTCCAACCGCTCAAGAAAATACTCTCGCGGTTTGGCGGCTTCGACTTCGTACGTAGAACCGAAAGAGTCCGGATATTTTTGGAGCGCCTCCAAGCGCAGCCTCCGAAACGAGACTGCATCAGCCGCGAGAAGTTTTCGGATGCCCCATCGCATAAGCCATCAGAATAGAGGAGCTAGGAGAACGCGTTTGAGCGTTGGCGGGCATGGATTTTTCAATTTTGTGATTTGCACGGTCTAAAGGGACGAGTAAACAGACCTCCCTGTCAGCCTGAAAAACCTAAGAAATCGCAATTTTTATCCATAAATGCGCGTTTTTACTGATGAACTTCGAGGACAAAAGTGGTTCGTGCTCGCATTTTTTTGGCAATTTGATAGCTGAGAGTAGTCTAATACGTGCATTTATGGCGAAAATTCCTCAATCACTCTGGCGGGCCGGCCTTTTTGCTTCGGTCCTGATGGCGTCTGTTTGTATCACTAAGGCAGCAAGTCCGACTCCTCCACCGGCGGGGGCTGGATCTCCCGATGAGAAAAGCATAGTTAGCAACTCCAGCAGTATGCCTTCGCCGGACCTGCTGTTCGATAAGCTCGACGCGGCCTTCCCCAATTTTGACTGGAAAACTGTGGTTGAGAAAGAGGTCAACGATCCGAATTTCCAAAAAACCGATTATGCGGACAGTGTCGCGAAAATCTCGAACCTCGGTGTTCGGCTAGCGGCTGCTTTCATCGCGGTACAGGCCAAGGACTATGACGCTTTGCAGAAAGCCGCTGCAGTCTCGGTGGAGCTGACCAAGTCATTCAGCGCTGCCGGGAAAATCAAATCATACGCGGACGAAGCGGACCAACAGGCGAAGGCCGGAGACTGGCTCGCGGTCAAGGAGACCATTCGAAAAATTGCTTCCGAAGTAGGTAAGGAATTGAAGAGCAACGGCAGCCGCAAAGAGGAGGCGACAATGGCCATGGCAACAGGGTGGCTGGCCGGAGTTCATCTGGTGACAGATGCGCTCGCGTCTCAATACTCGGCGGACGGCGCCAAGATCGTTCGGGAAGGTCCTCTCGCCGCGTTAGTCGTCGCTCAGTTAAAGTCGCTGACGACCGGTGTGCAACAGAAGAACGGCGGTAAGAAGGAAGACTCAACGCATTCCAGCTTGCAGAAGATCACCGAGGGAGTGACCCAGATTGCCGAGCTTATCACCAAGGACCAGACCAAGCCTCTGACGAAGGAAGAGGTCAATACCATCCGCGATCAAAGCGCAGGAATCATCAAGCAGATCGAAGCCTGAGGATGGTCCTCGGGCTACTGACGGACGAACGCGGCAAGGTTTGTGAAGCGAAACACTGCGTTCGTCATGTTTCAATCGGAGGTTAGCCTCAGCCTTCGGCCCAGATTGGCGGCGCGGGTCGGCTGGGCAATATTCGCCGCCCGCTTTACTCTCCGGCCTGCCTGGGACGTAGTCTGGGGGCCCGTTTGCGTCCTGCAGTCATCGCCGCCGGTGCTCTCTGTCGGAGAAGCGCGGAGGGATTGATGGCCATCTTATGTCTTGCATCTCGTCGCTGGGTCGGCTGCAATGACGCTCCTCGCGCTGGCGAGTGGCTTGGCGAACCGGGATTCTTGGTTTCATGTGATTTAGCCTCTTCAGAATCGTTTAGTTTTCTCGTTTTATGGCGGATCAAGAGCCCCCGGTATTCCTGAAGAACATTCTTTATCAGGACGAGGATACTGGGAAAATCATCCGGGTCTTTGGATCGTTGTGGACACTGTTTCCGGGCGAAGACGATCTGCGTGCGAAAGAGGCTCGGGCCAAGATCGACGAAGGAATATCGGAATATCTGGCGTTCAATTTTCCAGTGGAGAGCGCCTCCGTTCTGAAGCTGGCGGTCGAGCAGTCCAGAGAGGCTGGTCTGTCTTTCCAAACGTCCCTCCAGGGACTCAGCGCTCGTTGGGATGCGTCGTCGCGGGCATTTTTCGCGATTAAACTCTGCGAGATTTTGCGAAGAGCGGACCCCGATTGGGCGCGCTTTCTCCGGCCGATCAGCGGAGCTCTGGAACTTTCCCCTTCCGATCTTGCCTTGGTTCGAACGGTTGTCGATCCCTCCTCAAATAAACCAGCGGGTTCGGCTGACGGCACTCTTGTTCATTTCGAAATAGGGGCCGGCAATTCTGATTGCTGTTTTCATGTTCCGAATCTCACCAATCTGTTTTCGATCACACGCCGGTTCAAAGAATATTACCTATCGAGTCGGACGGCCGATGCGATGCTCAATGGCAAACCGATTCCGGCTAATTTTGCCTTTCGCTTTAGTTATCTGGACGAGCTCCGATCGGGCAAATTCCGGCTGCTGTTTCGAGAACTGCAGGTGTTCTATCGTTGGTTCAATGCTGGAACCAAGGGGATTCCGAACTTCGCGTTGCGCCAAAATGGCAGACCCATTCTAGACCGGCCAGGCGAGGGGCACAGTGGGCGAACCGTTATACTGAAGCCTACCCACTTGCTGATGCGGGAGGAACATCATGAGCAACGATTTGAATGGGGCGAACAGATTAAACTTCCCGGATTGACCGTTCCGGTTTCGGAGACGGCGGAAGTGATCTTGGCTCTTCCTCGAGGAGAAGCCCTAGAAATCGATGAACGGAAGCGGACGTCTCGGTGCCTGCTCGAGCTGAACAACGTCTGTTGTAAATTCGGGGCGAAGCTAGGACTGGTGGACGTCACATTTTCGGCAACGGGCGGCCAAATGGTTGCGGTCATGGGTCCGAGCGGTTGCGGAAAATCCACGCTGTTAGGGACGATGACCGGTAGTGTTCCCCTTTCCTCCGGAGCAATCACGATCGATGGAGTCGATCTCACGAAATTAGTCAAAGAAAATCCCCGTTTCCTCGGGTATATGCCGCAAGACGATCTGCTTTTTGATACACTCACGGTGGCCGAAAACCTGCGTTACGGAGCTCGTCTTCGTCTGCCTGGCGCTGGCAAGCAGGAAATCGAAGAGCGGGTCGTCGAGGTGCTTCAGGAAGTCGATTTAGCCGATCGGGCGGCTCTCATGGTCGGCGGACGTAACCGCAGGACGTTGAGCGGCGGCCAGGCTAAACGGTTGAATTTGGCCCTGGAGTTGCTAACTCCGAAGACGCTGCTTTTGCTCGACGAACCCACCTCGGGTCTTTCGTCGGGCGATTCCGAACGGATTTTACAGATCCTGCGAGCGCGTGCTGACGCCGGGGCGCTGGTTCTGGTGGTCATCCATCAACCGAGCGCGACGCTATTCCGATTGTTTGATCGACTCCTACTCTTGGACCGGGGCGGGGTAACCGCATTTTTTGGTGATCCGAAGAATGCTGGCGCTTACCTGGCGGGAGTTGCGCCGGTTACCAACGTGGCCGAACTGGAGCAACTTGATCCGGGAGCCTTCTTGGCCGCTCTAGAGACGCCTTTCCGGCAAATCGACGGCCGAGTCGAGGAACGACGAATGTTCGAGCCTCACTACTGGAAAACACGATTTGAGAGTTTCCGCAAGACCCATTTATCTCCAGTGCTTGCCCCGGTGTTGAAACGCTTCCGATCGACAACGCCAGCCGGCCAACTTTCTCTCCTGCAAAACCTCGTACTGCTGAACCGATCAATCAAGTGTAAGCTGCGAGACCATTCCGGATTAATTTCGTTGGTTAGTGCAGCCTGTATTCTTGGGATCATCACCGGCCTGATCTTGCGTAGTGACACGAGGGCCTCCAGCCAATTTGCTAAGTTTCTTGGTCTTTTTCCCATCCCTTTTCTCTACGGCGACTATCGTTTGGACCGGAATAGTCTTTTTCCATCTTATCCTTTTCTGTCGGCTATCGTGGCTCTCTTCCTCGGAATGTCATCCAGCATTACGGAGATTCTGAAGGAGCGAGCGATCATGCGCCGCGAGCGTCTCCTCAAAGTCAACCTCACCGTTTGGTTGACTTCAAAGTTTGTGACCCTGGTCGCGACCAATTTTATTCCGATCGCTCTTTACACCGGTGTGACCCTTTACATCTTGGAAGTGCACGAGCTGTTCTTCCTTTATACCCTCTATCTTTGGCTGGTTGCGGCGGTCGGCGTGGCGCTTGGACTCATGCTTTCGAGTGTGCCCAACATTAGTTCCGCCGGCGCCACCACGTTGTTGCCGTTGATACTGGTACCGCAGCTGATTTTGTGTGGATCGAAGTCTTTTGAATTCAAGTCCTTACAGCATCTCGATTTAGTACATTGGGGGACCCAAACCCTTCAGGCCCTGCATCTGCAATCGACTTCCGGTTCGAAAAGCGAAGAAGTTATACCGGAGGTTGGGCAGCTGATGCCTTCGCGTTGGGCCTATGAAGGGTTGATCGCACTCCACTTGAACCATTCTCGCTACGGGGAATTCGAGACGTTTGACAAAGCGGTGGCAGATCTCGACACCGCATGCAAGGCCGAGTATGAGAAGCGTCGAACTCCGGAAGAAGACACGTCAAAAATCAACGATCCGGTCAAGAAAAAGCAGTCTGAGGAGCGCAATCAGCAGATTTCCGTGCGCAACTCGACGCTGGCGGAACAGATTAGCGCGCCTTACACGCTGCTCAGCAAAATCAGGACGGAGGTTTCAGCGGGCTCAGATCAAACAGTGAGCAAGAAGGACGGCCATTTCCTTCGCTATCAAACGCAGCTGGACAGCGTAGCGTGGGACAACAACCCGCTTCATAACGGGAAGGGTAGAGCGGGACGGTTGCTCGAGCGCTACAAATCGCTGCCGTTTGTTTCCGACCATAAGGCTGATCAGGAGGATCTAACTTACTTGACGAAATGGTATAACCAGATTCCGACAGAATGGTATAATGCGGTTGTCCTCGCCTTGTTGGGCTTGATTGCGCTGGCTATTTCGCGCGTGATGCTCTGGTACGGTCTGCGTTGATGTCGTTGCGGCAGTCATGAGAGATGGTTCATTTAAGAATGTGCGGTTTTTCGTGGCCGGGGATTCCACATTTGCCGGATTAGCCGCCGTCGATCTCGCCCGACAAGGAATCAATACCAGACTGATTGCGGCACCGGATTCGATCGCGGTTGGTATTGCGGCTGGAAATGGCCTGCAAGTCGAACCAATTACCTATTCTACGTTTCTCCCTCAGTTCGGTTTGAGTGAAGCTTCCCATTTGGTCCTGTTCCCCGCGGATCTCTGCGAGCTGGTCTGGTGGCTGGCCAATACGGCGGATTTCATCGATCCCAAAGGGAAGCGCGGTCCGTTTCAGGCGTTCGTGAGCGCTCCAAACATCGAATGCTTCGCTGCCATCCGGCGAGGCGCCTTCTCCTTCGAAGCGAATCCCCTCTTAGCGGTTCGATTCTTCTTACCAGAGCAAGACATAGCCCGGGACTTCTTATACGAGCATTTCACGCAGAGCAGCCGAGCCCTGGTAACCGCGGACGGTTTCTTGCTGGTCGGCTCGGGCCCGATCGCTGAATCGCTCGCGCTAAAAATTGCTCGATTAGGTGGACAACTGGACGGCGCCAAACCCTCCCTCGATTGGATCGTACCTGGCGAATACGCGGAGCATATCCGAGTAACGCACCCGGAGCTCAAGGGGGCCTGTCTGCTGACCCTCCATTCTTCCGACTCGGGTTTACGCGCGGTTTTGGAATCTTTGGTGCTTCCGGGCCGAGTCTTGATCCTTTCCGACGGCGCGAAGACCCTCGAAATATTGCTCGGCACCGGTAACCGAAAAACGCTGAGTCGATTTGCTGGGACCTACATCTCCGATTTTCGCAGCAAGAGATTAAACAATATTTTCAGAAAACGATTTGAGTGGGGAGCCGACCTGGGAAATATCCGGTTTTTTGGAGACCTTTCCTGCATTGCCTCGTTTGAACGCTTCATGGAAGAGGGACGCTTTGGTTTGCCCAGGTCAATCCATGAACGTTATTGCGCGTCGCGGGTTGCCGCCGGCGAACTGGCCGCAGACAATTCCAGTCTCCAAGCATGGGATCAAATTGGCGAAGACTTGCGTCAGGCCAATCAGGAACAGGCAGACCACATCTTGTACAAACTCAGCTTGCTCGGTTACGGTCTGGAGAATGATCCACAGGCGAAAGGGCCACCCATCGTCTTCTCGGACGACGAGTTTGAAAGTTTGGCGAAGCTGGAACATTTGCGCTGGAGCGCCGATCGCACGCTAGCCGGCTGGAACTACGGTAAGATAAGGGACAATGAACTGCGTCGTCACCCGATGCTCGTGCCCTACGACGAACTGCCAGAATCCGAAAAGGAAAAGGATCGCCAAGCCGTGCGTGATGTACCGATTGTTTTGCGAGCCGCTGGGCTGATCCCTCGACGAATCTGATATCAATTTTTGTGCGAAAAGAATGATGAAAGCAAAAATGAAATTGCTCTTGGGTTGTGCCAGTATTCTCATTGCGTTCTCGACGCCGGCGCGAGCCGACGACCCGACAATGCCTCGATGGCTCAAACGTCATCCGGTGGCCAACCCGCTTGGAATCGATCCGATGTTGTTACTCCAGACCGACAACATCAAAACCGAACTCAAACTCACCGCAGATCAGAACGAGCAGATTGCAAAGCTGGCAACCGTATATAGCCAAAAGCTGTCCAGCCAGGCCGGCGATGTCCAGTTGTCTGGGTTGAGCGAGGTGGAGCGCGCCAAGAAAGAGCAGGAACTGCGCGAAGCTACCGATGAAATCATGCAGGCTGAGCGCATGGACGTGGAAAAAATTCTGACGGCCGAGCAACTGGATAGTCTCAGACGCATCCTGCTTCGGTTGAGCGGATCGGAAGCCTAGCGGCAAACGGCATGGGGGCACAGCACGCGCCCGCAATTGTCTTGCAAAGAACCGCGATTGGCCACTAATGGACGCGAAAAAATGCTGGTTTGTGTCCATTGGCATCCATTCACGGTTTACAAACCTTAACACTCAATTCTTCTGTCCCGCTTTCTTAAGCCATGTCTGATCTTCGTTTTGTTCAAAAATTGGGAGTAGCCATTTTGTTGATTTCTCCGATTGGTGCTTCGCCAGCCGCGGATACCAATTCAAACCCGCCGCCGGAAGCGACACAGATCACTTCGAAGGTCTCTCTGGTTCACCTGGGGAGTATCGATTCATTCACGATCACCGAACAGGGTACGCAGGCCGGACGTCTGCTGCTGACTGCCTTGCAAAACAAGACCCTCGATGATCCGATGAAGGCCAAGGCGATCTATGAAAAAATCATTCCCATCGAGCACTACGGTGGAGAGTACACCGCGCTGGAATGGTTTTGCGATTATTTGGTCGGCACTGACGAACAACGCCAGGAAATGCTCTCCGACCGGTACCACCGCAGCTTTTTTGAGTTATTCAGTGCCAACGATTACGCCAGCCTGAAGGAGTATCTCGGCCGCAAATATCATTTGTCGAAATTCTCGGATGCCGATAACGAAGCGGGCCGGGAGCGGATCGCATTTTTGGAAGACTTTATTTTGTTCAATAATCCGCGCCGGGAAGAGTGGGAAAAGACTAGCAAGATTATCGAATGTTTGAAAATTACGCCTGGCATGACAATTGCCGACGTAGGCAGTGGCCCCGGTTATTACACATTCAAATTTTCCGAGTTAGTCGGAAACACCGGTAAGGTTTATGCGCTCGATACTGTCCAAGCGCATCTCGACTACGTCAAAAACGTCGCGCAAAAGTTCGGGCTGAATAATATCGAACCTCGCAAAGACCGCCCAGATTCGACCGATCTGCCAGCCAACAACAGCGACCTGGTATTCATGTGTTCGCTGTATCACATCATTTACGCCACCGCGACGGAGGAGGTGAAAGATCGATTTATCGATAGCATCAAGAAGGCGTTGAAACCGGACGGTCGGTTCGTTGTCGTGGATAATGCCGTGGTTGCGGCGGGCAAGCTGCCATACCATGGTCCGCACATCGCCAAAGAGCTCATTATTGGTCAGCTTTACTACTACGGTTTTGATCTGGTCGACCAGTACCAGTTCATTCCCCAGCGTTACGTATTGATCTTCAAGAAACGGGCCGGTTCCTAGTTGCCCGCCGACGCCAGGTGAATGATCACTTCATCGGGGTAGCGGCGGCGCTAGGATCGGCGGCCTCTTGGGCGATGGGAACCATTCTCTTCAAGGGTGTGGGTGCTCAGTTTTCGTCGATGGCAATGACATTGATAAAAAGCTTCGCCGGGGCTTTGCTCCTTTTGATTCTGCTATTGCTCGTCGGCTGGTCGGTACCACAGGGGGACGCACTCGGCTGGCTGGCGTTGAGCGGGCTTTTGGGTATTTCGGCGGGGGATACGTTTTTCTTTGCAGCGCTCCAACGTCTTGGCGCCCATCAATTAATTATAATCATGATGTTGGGCCCGGCGATTACTGTGCTTATGGCAGTGCTGGTTCTGGGGGAGTTTCCGGTTTTTCTCGCATGGGTTGGTATTGTCCTGGTTCTCGGCGGAGTGTCGCTTACTTTCTTCGGCGATATGCGCCGCACGGAGCAACCCGCTAACACGCGAACAGGAATTATTTTTGGACTGCTTTGCATCTTGTCGATGGCTGTATCGATCATTGTAGCCAAGCTTGGTGTGCGGCATGTCTCGGCCTTGGAAGGAACATTTCTACGCATGGCATTTGGGTTTTCAGGAATCCTCTTAATTGGCCTCCTGCAACGAAAGATTATCCCTTGGTTGCGGCCGCTTCGGCAGGGAGCGCTGCGAGGCAGGTTTGCCCTGGCCACGGTAATCGTCACTTTCGGCGGATTTTGGCTATCATTGGCCGCCATCAAACATCTGGATGTATCGATCGCAAACACACTTATTGCGACCGAGCCGCTTTTCGCCCTTCCGCTGGCGGTTCTTTGGCTACGCGAACGTCCCAGCCGCTTGGCCGTGACCGGAGCGTGTGTGGCTTTGCCCGGGGCTCTCTTATTGGCCTTAAACGCCTGATCGTCTTTTGGCTAAAGCCTCTCTGGGCTTGACCTTTTGGTCCAAAATCACTGAAATAGGGGTCCTGAAAAGTCGCAATCGCACTGTTCAGCCGCATCTAAATCATTATGAATACCGCCCTGGGGCAAGACTTGAAGGTTTCCGATTCGTTCATTCAGAGAGCACTCGATCGAGTGGCTGATTTCAACCGGTTTCGGGATGAGGGACTGATATGTCAGGATGGCGATTTTTTTCCGTCGGTGCATTACCCACCGATCACAATGTACGATCAAACGGACGAAGAGGAACTCTTTCGCGACTACGCGCTGCCCGCCGATGGGAAGTTCGACGTGTATGCTCACATCCCTTTCTGCAAGCAACGCTGTATCTTTTGTCATTACCCAGTGATGCTTGGGAAAAAGCAGGCCGAGATGGATCAGTATCTGGTTGCCTTAGAGAAGGAAATGGATCTCTACATGGCGCGGCTGGGAATCGATAAAATTAAGGCGCGCTCGATTCTGGTCGGGGGTGGAACTCCGACCTATTTGAGTCCAGAACAACTCAAGCATTTTCTGCGATTCTTCACCAAGCGGCTCGATATGTCTGAAGTCGAACAATTCAATTGGGATGTCGACCCATCCACGCTCGTCGGCGATATCGGCTTGGAGCGTTTGAAGATTCTCCGCGATTTCGGCTCCGATCGGTTGACCTTAGGGATCCAGTCTCTCGATCCGCGCGTGCTCAAGATTATGAACCGGCCACACGACAAACAAGTGGCTTTGGAAGCAATCGAGAACTCTCAGAAAGCCGGTTACCAGCTAAACATCGAATTCATTTTCGGTCATCCGGGCGAGACGATGCAAAACTGGGTCGACGTCATGAAAGAGGCCGTCACTTTAGGGACCGAGGAGATTCAACTCTATCGATTGAAGATTGAGGCTTATGGTGACTACCAGGGCCCGATCAAGAATTATATCGAGAAACGACCAGATGAAGTGGTCTCTAACGAAGAGACTATCATGATGAAGCAACTCGCAATCGATATTCTAGCCGAAAATGGATACCACGAGAACTTGCGGCGGGTCTTCACCAAAGAGCGTAAGCACTATTCCTGCTACGCGCACAACCAGTGCTGTGAACTATTTGACGAGATTGGATTTGGTCTTACCGCCTTTAGCAGCTTGCGCGACCGTTTCGTGCTCAACACCGAGAACTTTGGCGAATACTATAAATTGATCGAAGAAGGCAAGTTGCCGCTCAATCGGGGTAAGCGCCGTGACAAAGACGCGCAGATGCGCTGGGCGATTGTTCTCCCGATCAAGAATCGCGACGTTTACAAGTCGACCTTCAAAGAAGTCTCGGGCGAATCGCTCGATCATGTTTTCCGCACGAAGATCGAACGATTAAAATCGTACGGCTTATTGCGGGAAGACGATGTCACTCTAGGTCTAACTCCCTACGGAGCGTTTTTTGCCGATGAGATCGCCCAACAGTTCCATGCGGAAGAGCACATTCCTTATCCGCGCAAAGAATACGCAGATGGTCCGCTGAATCCGTATCACGATACGGACCCGTATGCCGCCGAAGAACCGGTCCTGGCGATTGCTTAGTCGTTGAGCGGTAGAGGGGCGGGACGAAATGTACAACGAATCTATGATTGCTCCTCGCGCCTCTGCGCGAGGTCTCAGGTCGGAACTGGATGCCGAGTTTGCTCCGTTACTGGATTCCTCTTTTTGGAACAAAGAGACTTTAGGGTTTTGGCTGCAGGTGAGGGGCGAACAGCAGGAACAACTCTTTGCCGCTGCGCGGGCGGCGAGAGCAGGCGTCTTCGGCCGACGGGTGGTAGTACGCGGGTTGATCGAAGTTACCAACTTATGCCGGGTGAACTGTGAGTTTTGCCCAATGCGCCGCGACAACACGAAGCAGAATACCATCTTCCAACTCGACGAAGAACAAATTCTGGAGACCGCCGCCAGAATCCGCGACGCGGGAATAAATATTGTCTTTCTGCAAGCAGGTGAGGTTCCGCGGACAACCAAACTTGTCGGCAACGCGCTGCCCAAAATTCGGGGTATGTTTTCTGGTCCAGTAGAGTTTCTCCTCTGCCTGGGTAATAAGACTGAAGAAGAGTATGCATTTCTTCGGGCCCAGGGCGCTACGAGCTATATTCTGAAGCACGAGACGAGCGATCCCGACCTCAACGCCCGGATGAGACGCGCTTCGTTTGAGGAACGATTGGGTTGTCTGCACACCCTGGTCCGGCTCGGGTATAAAGTCGGCACGGGCGCGATTATCGGACTGCCCGGCCAGACACAGGAGAGTTTGGTGAACGATCTGCTATTAGCTCGCGAGGTTGGGGCTCACATGGTTAGTGGCTCGCCGTTTATCCCGGCGCCCGACACTCCGCTGGCGCATATGCCGCCCGGGGACGTTGAAACGACCCTCAACTTTATAGCCCTAGCCAGATTGATGAATCCACATTGGCTGATTCCGAGCGTAAGCGCGCTGGAGCGCCGGCAAGGCGGAGGACAGCTCAGCGGTCTTGCGGCGGGTGCCAACGTCCTCACCATCAACTTCACGCCGGAAGTGGAGCAGAGTAAATACCTGATCTACGGCAAAGATCGTTACGTCGTACGTAACGACCACGTCAGCGAAATCGTTGCCCTTGCCGGATTGGAGCGAGGACCTTCCGTCTTTGCTTAGGCAGTAAGACGGTAGCGACGACTGTGTTGATCTCCGCCCCGAGGCTGGTAGGTGAAACAGACCCACGGCCGCGCATGCGCGTCAACCCAAGGGCTCGCGATGAGTGATTGCAGAAGCTCGCCAATCGATGAAGAAATCGATCCCGGAGGGATCCAACGAAAGTAGCCCGGCAGTTCATTGCGGTTGGGAAGCGATAGAATTGCAATTGCGGGAAGGCCGAGCGTCATCTCTTTGACTGCTGCCAGCCTCGGGATACCAAACCGAGTCGAAGCAGCTAACAAACAAAAACGAAAGGCATATGGCAGAACAAGAAAAAAAGACGGGTCAGGCCAAGAAGGCAGAGGGCGAGGGCGATCCCTCAAAAAAGGGTAAAGAAATGGCAGCTGACGCTGAGGTTCAGGGTCACACGATCTATAATCTCAACGTGGTTTGTCCGTATTGTCATTCTCACCGCACGGTCGATTTGGAGTTCGAGGGACAACACTTCACTTGCGGCAATTGCGGTGAAACCTACCGGGCCTGGTACTAAGCCTGGTCCAGGAACAACGGGAGCGGCCGCTGGGTAGGCTGCTCTCGCTTGGGCGAGAAAGGAAATCGCATTCGTGCTGGCGGCGGATCCGAATGCCGCTCATCGAGCTCGACCTTTATGTTTGGGAGCGAGATCCGGCCAGCTCTTCGACCCTCCGCAACTCTTCATTGATGCGCTTAGCGCCTTCAGTTTGTCGGTCGAACAGATCCTTGAAGAGTCCCTCAGCGGATAGCAGTTCCGCAGCGGTCCCCTTTTGGGTGATCTTACCCTGATCCAGCACGACGAAACGATCGCAGAAGGGAATCTGCCAGCCTACGATATCGTGATCGATCACGATCACGGTTCTTCCTGAACAAGCCTGTCGCATTACCTGGAGGAGAGCGAACTTCTCTTGCGGATCTATCCCGGTAGTCGGTTCATCGAGAAAAAGATAGGAAGGCTCTCCCAGCAAGCACCGGGTCAAAGCGAACAGCTTTCTCTGACCGCCCGAAAGACGCCCACCCGCGAGGAATTGTCCGTCCAGCGGAGTCGAACCATAAGCTTCAACCAGCACTGGCCAAATCCCCGTTGTTTCACAAAGCGCCTGGAGCTCGTCGTCTGTGGCCGCTGGTTTGGCTATCCGAAAATTCTCTCGAATCGTGTCGTGAAAAAACGCCGGAGTCTGGGCCATCAGTACGACATGACGTCGCAAACTGTTGACCGAGAAACGGGAGTGCGGAATGCCGCCCAAAAGAATCTCCCCATGTGACAATTCGTAGAACCTGAGAGCCAGACGGAAAAAAGTGGTTTTGCCTTGCCCGGCTTTGGCAATCAAACCAGTGATCGATCCCGCGGGTACGCTGAACGAAACGTCGTCCAAAACGTTTTTGGAATCGCCGGAGCGGTAACTAAATACAAGGTTCCTCGCCTCAAGTGTCGGTTGGGGAATCGGATAATCCTCACCGTCGTCTTCCACGACATCTTGGTCAGAGGTGTAAATCATCGAGCCGACGGTCTGGATGGCTGGCCAAGCCAAGTTAAAGTTGATAGTCAGCGCTGAGAAGCCTTGTATGCTTCCCATGAATGCAGGGGTCAGCGCCATCAGCCCGGCAACGACACCGGCGTCAATGCCGAGCATCCCACTCGCCGCGATAAATACTGATAGACCCATCAAGGATGCCAAAACCAGATCGCCGGGCAATCGATTCAAGAGGTTGAGACGACCAACGTTTAGCACTTGGACGATCTTTCCCTGCAACGAGGCGGCCAACGCGTCGGAGAACTTCTGGTTAAAAATGTGTTCTGCTCGCAGCGCCTGGATTTCCTCAGGAGCGCCCATGGCGCCGCCAACCAGGGAAGCCAGCAAAAGATTCTGCTGCTGAACGCCCTGCGAGCTCGAACGGAGCTTTTCACTGAGCCGGCTGACAAGCCACGGCGAGACCAGAGCAATCAGAACGATTGCAGCAAAGAAAACCCACACCTGGTTTCCTCCGGTAGCCTGGATGGCAGCCAGTGAGCGAAACAAGGCATAGCCCAAAATGAGCACTCCGATCAGGTCAAGCACTGGATTGATCAAAATATCTTGTAACGCACCTTGGACCTGAAGGGCCAATTGATTGACCACTGTCGTTAGTCGTTGAGCTTCATGCTCCTGGAAAAACCGCATAGATTTGTTCAAGATTTCGGCGAAAAGCTTCGCCCGAATCTCATTGCTCACCTTCCCGCCGAGGTAAGCAGTCACCAAGCTCAGGCCTAAGCTGCTAAAGGCTATCGCCAGCGTCGCTAGTAGCCAGAGTGTGTAAGCGCGCCAAAGGAGGGCGATTTTTGGCTTTAGTCGCTGCGACTGGACATTCCCAGCGGTGTGATTCGTTCTAGATGCAGAGTTGGTTTGATTGATCTCTGGCCGTTGTGCAGCCTCATGGGAAGCGCTTGGGATGTTGTTCGAGATGGTTTCGGCGTAGAAACCTACAGCCGCCGGAAACACCGAACGCCCCAAGAGGTAGATAAAAATGTAGAGCAGGACCAGGCGCCGATGCTTGGGCAGGAAATCGCGTCCCAGTCTGATGATCAGGGGCAGCTCTACGCGGCTCCGACGATCTTGATTTGGAATCTGACGCTGATCTCCGGGCCTGCTCGTCGCGTCCTGCGTCTTCGCCAAGGTTGACGACACGCTAGCTCGTTTATCAGGGTTCCGGTCTTTCGCCAAGCATGTAAGTTCAGACGCTTACTCAGTTACGGATGAAATTTTATTAATGCAGGAGTAGATTTACCAAGATGCAATCGGGCTCTCATCTAGTCCTTTGGGATGGTGATTGTGGGTTCTGCGCGCGAGCCGTCGCTTGGCTTCAGCAGAACGACCGCGAACATCGTTTTCAGTTTGTCAGGTACCAGGAGGCTCCGTCTCCACCCATGACGCCGGAACTGTATCGAGCATGCAGCCAGGCGGTCCATGTGATCGATCAGGAGGGTTCTATTCGCCGGGGCGGCAGAGCAACGCTCTTTGTGCTCGAACAAGAAGGGTGGGGACCAATCGCTCGCTTCTTATCGCACCGGCCATTTATCTGGTTGGTAGAGCTGGTGTATCGCATTGTCGCCACGAACCGCTCGTTGTTCAGTCGAATCTTTTTTCGGCCTTCTCACAAAAAATAAAGGTGGAAGGCAAAGAGCCGACCGTGCAGCGGTTGGACGGGACCATAACGATAGGCGTGCTCTAGGTTTCTGTATCGACCGAGAATCGGCTCACACGTCTTATCTCGCTGTCGCTCGACGACGTGTATCGCCCTACCTGTCAGGGGTAGCTGGACCGTTACGGGTTGATCTTCCCTGTGGCGCTTACCTCAATTCTCCTTTGGGTCCGACCGACCCGCCCCGGGACCCCCACTTAGGTTGAGGCGCTGAGGTAGGAACTTACCAACTTCCAAGGAAAGTTTTACCAACTTTCTTGGTATTAGACGATTTCCTTCGTTGCCAGCCATAATCAGGTCCGGAACGAAAATTCTTTGCCACTAAATATGCTATTATTTCCGGGATTCAGGGATCTTTCCGCGCGTCACTTCGCCCGCCTTATCGCCATCATTTTTCTGAGTGCAGGATGTACGCTGCTTAAAGCCCAGACTCCATCGCCGTCGCCAACGGCTGGTAGTAATTTGGGAGAGTTGAACCAGATCACGGTCACAGACGTGCCGCCTGAAGATCAGGTCGTTCCGACAGCTCGCCCGATTAGTTCGGTATTCGGCCAGGACATGGGCGTGATCGACACCCCTCGCTCGGTCAATGTCATTACTCGCGCCCAACTCGAAGACCGTCAGATTTTCTCGGTGCAAGATCTCGGTCAGTTCTCATCGGGCACTTATACCCCGGCCGAGTATGGCTTGGACGGAATTCCTTACATTCGCGGGATCTATGCGGAGCTTTTCCAGAACGGGCAACGCGAAATTTTTTACCGAAATAGCGTTGTACCAAGCTTCAACCAAATGGAGTCACTCGACATTTTGAAAGGGCCAGGAACGGCCATCTACGGGCCATCTGGCGGGGGTCTCGGTGGATACGTGAACTTCATTACGAAGTCTCCGCAGTTTGACGGTTATCACGAGCAACTGGAAACGACGATTGGGGCTCTGGCAGGAGGAGGGCAGTCCTGGTATCACTACCAGTGGAGCGTCGACAGCACCGGACCGCTCATCAAGGATCAGCTGGCCTACAGAGTCAGCTATGAAGGCACGGACGGGACAACTTACTACCGAAACACTCGGGACGATAAGCAAGACATATACGGCGCATTAACCTGGACGCCAACCCCTTGGTTGACCATGCAATTTTTCGGGCAATTTTATGAAATCCGCGATAACGAGGTCAATGGGTTCAACCGGCCGACCCAAGCGCTCATCGATAACGGCTCGTATATCACCGGTCCATACGCCCCGTTCGCTAATGGGAGCTTCCTCGGTTTGGTCACGCCAACCGGCACAAAAAAGATCTACGGCTACGAATCGTTAAATGGTCCTGCGGATAGTGCTCGCGGCACAAGCTATCGTTGCAGCTGATCACTACCGTCAATCTTGCGCCAGATTGGAAAATCGTTAACTACCAATTTTACGAACACATAAAATCCCAGAAGAACGAACTCTACGGCTACGATGAATTCGTGCCGGGCGTGAGCTTGTATGATACGCGGACCGAGCTTCATTATGACTATGATCTCTGTCTCTTCCAGAGCACCATCAAGAATCACGACATTGCTGGAGTGTCTTTCCGGGCACAATGGGGGACCACGTTTTCTGATTTCTCGATCGAGCCGTATGCAGCATACGACCTGAAACAGAGTCCGAGCAGCTTCAACATCGCGAACATAGGACTTGGCTCACCGCCATTCATCGGCGCGGGTGGAGCGTTTGGTGGTTATCAGATCAAGGGACATCCGACTTACAGCGCCGGAATTAATGACGGGGCTCCCTTTTTCACCGCCGGAGGTACCGGGGAGTATCAAGTCTATGATCTCGGTATCTTCTATCAACATCAGACGGAGTGGACGAAATTTCTTAGTTCCCTTGTCGGCGTACGAGGTGACTACGTCGATGGAGAATCCAGACTGCCGGCCGGAGATCTCGTGGGCTACCATGGTACCGACCTCGGCAGTGGCGCCCGCGTTTTTAATTGGTCGGTTTTTGGCAGTTTAATTTTGAAACCGACGGAAGAATCCGCTTTCTACGTAAGCTACGATCGAACCAACGGGTTCCAGGGTGATTCAAACTTCGGCGGATTGATAGTTTATGCCACCGACAACGATGCGGCGGGGCATAACCATTCCGTCAACTCCGGGATCCTCGATAACTTGAGCCAACTCTACGAGGCCGGGTACAAAGTTTCCTTGTTCAAACAGGCACTCTTCTTCAACATCGACGGTTTCTACCAAACCCGGATTGAAGCTCCAACTAACACCACCGGCCAACGAGCGCAGGTGCACTCGCGGGGTCTTGAGGTGGATCTCGATTACCAGCCGACCAAGCAATTCAGTTTCGTCAGCAATTTCACTTACTTGCTAGCGAACTATCATCAGATCAGCTCGGCGTTCGAGCAAACGGGTAGCTACTTGGATGCTTTCCCAGCCGGTTTTATCGTTGATGGCAAATCTGGAACCGGACTGGGCAGCCCGAATTTTCACACGTTTCCGACGGGGAACTATTCATTGCCGGGGACGCCGAAAATTTATTTCAACGCCTACGCCATATATAAGACTCCTTGGGGCCTTGGCATTGGCATCGGGCCGCAAGTCACGGGCGAGCAGAAAGCAAACCTGAGCGGTACCCTTAAGATTCCCGCCCAGGTTACATGGAACGCAGAAATTTTTTACCGGCAGCCCTGTTGGGAAGTGCAGGTGAACTTCTTCAACTTCACCAATGAGCGGAATTTCACCGTGATCGATCCGACCTTTACGGGGAATGACGCCATCCTTCAACAAATGCCATTCCATGTCTCGGCGTCATTCAAGATTCGATTTTGATCGCCAGACTCGCGCGTCGCAGAAACGGTGTCGCAGATTTCATCCGCCCGACAGCCGGCGGACGGCGAGGGGAATTCTCAACGGTGATACGCGAAGCCTTTTGTGGTGAGACGATATACTCAAATTAGCGACAGGAACGAGTGCAACTGCGGCGATGCCGCGCTGCAGATGGACTGGAAGTCTCGCGATCAGTGCGGCCACGGTTTGTGCCGCAGCCATACGCCGATCAGCGCAAGCAGAATGACGGTTAACGCTATGTACGTGTCCATTTTGT
Organism: uncultured Verrucomicrobiae bacterium; assembly: GCA_963804425.1. Lineage (GTDB taxonomy): Bacteria > Verrucomicrobiota > Verrucomicrobiia > Chthoniobacterales > JAFAMB01 > DASTDH01. The sequence goes on from CAWDQF010000001.1 coordinate 172,481, forward strand.
TTTCCGAATACCGGATCAACTAGGGTTTACCACCCGGTTACCTAACTACGGTTCGAGTGGAAGACGCGTTATAGATGCCTACTTGCGTCTAATTCGGATTGGGACCGACGAACTTTAGCCATATTCCGTTCTGGCTGAGCGTTCTGCTCGAACTCTGCGGGAAATTCACCGGGTCCGGAGGGAACTAACTGCCCGGACCAAGCGAATGGCCGCCGCAACTAGGTCGGCATTCGAATGAGCTGTTGAGCCGTCCGGTAGAATCGATACATCTTCAAGACCGATACGGGTGGAAAACCCTGCTTCCACTGCACGCCGGAGCAAAGGCCAAGCCGAGCCATTTGAGCCGTGTAAGAGAATCGGTTTTTGTGAACGAGAGGTTCTGAGTACTGAAAGAATTTCATCGGCGACTACCTGGGCGCGATGCGGCTCCCGTTCGCTCGCTTCCACCAGTATACGCAATGCAAAACGCTCTAAACCCAGTGCGAGCAGGCGCTCTGCATCGCCTGCCCGGGCGAGTCCAGCCTCGATGCCAATCCCCAATCGACGAAGTCTCTCGATGAGGGCCGGGGCATTGTTTTCGCTCAGGTTCACGGACGCGTAGTCTGGCAAAACGCGCCAGCGGTCTACATACGTCAGCACTCGGTCATCATCCTTCTCGATCCACGCACCGGTACTGATCCCGATCAACGTGCCGGGAAGCTTAGTTTTTAAGTCTCTCATCGTTGCATCCAAATTATCCGGATGCAGACTCTCCAGGCCGTTCTGATCGCGCACGTGGATGTGTAACTCGCTTGCCCCGGCAGCCACGACTTGTTGGCCATCATCGACCAGCGCCTTGATGGATACTGGCAGACGCGGATGATAACCGGAGGGGTGGGCGCCGTTCAGGCAGGCCTGCACGATCATTCGAATCTCTCAAGGGTATTTCTGGGCGGCTCGGCGGTTTTGTCGTCTGCTCGCTCTGGTCTTATTCCTCTCGCCCCAGTCCGCCATGACCTGAAGCACCGGGCGGAGCGACTCGCCGAAGGTCGTCAACGAATATTCGACTCTGGGCGGCACTTCCCGGTATACCCGACGTCGGACCAAGCCGTCTTCCTCCAGCTCTTTGAGCTGTTGAGTCAGCACCTTGGCGGTCGCTTCTGGTATGCGCCGGGATAGCTCTCCGGAGCGGATTTTCGCGTCCTTCAACTCGAACAGGATACTAGGTTTCCATTTCCCATCCATCAGTCTGAGGGTTCGAGCTACGGGACAATCCTCCAAACGCATAGGTCTTCAAAAGGTAAGTATGGCACAAAATAGTGGGTACTTGCGAGCGCCAAACAGGCCAGTAGAGTCGGCCCGCAAAACAAATTACTCCGCTCTATGATTGCCGAATACATCCGTTATCAACTTCCCTCTGATCAAACCGAGGCGCTCGAACAGGCCTACCAGCGAGCTGGCGTCCCGCTGAACGAATCACCCCATTGCCGTGCCTACGAATTAGCTCGCTGCACCGACGATCCAAACGCCTACATTCTGCGAATCGAATGGGACTCTCACGAAGGACACCTGAAAGGCTTCCGTTCCAGCCCAGAATTTAAGCGATTCTATCAGGAGATCGCGCCGTACGTACCCTATATCCAGGAGATGCGGCACTACGATCTTACCGGCATCGTTGCGCGCAAGGCGTGAGCCTTCCCGGAGGGAAGCAATGAAAGTAGCCCAGTCCGCCGCGGCGGACTGGGAAATGGAACAAAGACGTGTCCGTCCCTATAAGGGACGATAGAACGCTTAGCTCTTGGCCTCCAATACGACGCGACCAACGCATACGGTAATCGATCATTCCAATCAGGACGGATCGCTTTTTAAAAAAAGCTAAGCCGCCACTGAAGTGCTGGGCCACTTTCGCCGCGTCCCTGCGGGAAAAACACGTCTTTGCAACACTCGCCCATCCGCCAGCGTCTTTAGTGGGGTACACTTCATGTTGATGTCTATGCACGCCAGGGGTCTGGCAAAGTCCGACAGACTGCCAGCGCAACGCCCTAGGAATGAGAATAAAAGTGAATATCAGCGCGTGACAACTACATGGTCATTTGGTGTTCAACGTGCGCCGCAATCTGAAACGAGCTGTCAGCGCTTGCGCCGTGTAGGGTCCGAATCCTTCGGGTTGCTCCCCAGGCTATCGTGAACCGCGCCTTCGGCGCTGACGGGCCCCCCAACCGTGCCCTCGATATATCTGGTTCACTGCGGTAGAATGAACTCATGTCTCCCCCAAGCGTAGCTGGTAAATCTGTTGTCATAACGGGAGCGAGTTCCGGTATCGGCAAAGCTACCGCCAAGCTGCTCGCTGCCAACGGTGCGCGGGTGGTACTGGTCGCTCGTTCTTTTGACAAGCTGCAGTCGCTGGCAAAAGAAATCGAAGCCTTTCCAATAGCTTGCGATGTCACCTCGCTCGACTCCGTCAAGAAGATGATCGACGTCGCCCTTCAGCATTGCGGGAGAGTTGACGCGTTGTTCGCGAACGCTGGAATTTATCTTTCCGGTGACGTGGTAGACGGTTCGCCAGACGCCTGGTCTGAGTTGATCGACGTCAATGTGAAGGGCGTGATGCACTCCGTCCATGCAGTATTGCCGCACATGTTGGCGCAAGGGGCGGGAGATATTCTCGTCTGCAGTTCTATCTCCGGACATCAAGCCATTCACTGGGAACCGGTGTATAGCGCTTCCAAACATGCCGTCCAATCGTTTGTTCACGGTCTCCGGCGCCAGCTTCTCAATAAAGGAATTCGCGTAGGTTCGGTCGCCCCGGGTATGGTCTTGAACGAACTATGGGGTATTCACGATCAGGCTGAGATCAATCGCCGAGCAGCACTCGGCGAAGGGTTGCGATCAGAAGACGTCGCCGAGGCCGTCCTGTTTATGTTGACACGACCATCCAACGTGACGATTCGCGATCTGGTAATGTTGCCTCGAACCCAGGATCTTTAGGGATCATCCTTATCGTCGTGTTCGAACCGGTTGACCAAATCCCGAGAAATCGGCAACCAAGAATAAACGGGAATTGACTCGCCCAGACATTTTGAGGACGACCGCGGAAGCACAAGGATGAAAATCTTTCCAAAAAGAAACAAGACTTGGAACCTTTGTCGGATAGTGCACTAGGTTTGGGGTAATAAATCAAAGAACTGCTATGCGATATCAATTATTAGGAAGAAGCGGTTTGCGCGTATCCGAGATCTGTTTGGGTACTATGACCTTCGGCGAGGAGTGGGGTTGGGGCTCGTCAAAAGAGGAGAGCCAAGGTATTTACAATCGCTTTCGAGAGTTGGGCGGAAATTTTGTCGATACCGCGAATCTTTACACGAACGGCACCAGCGAGCTCTTCCTCGGCGAGTTCATGCAAGGACATCGCGATCAGGTAGTGCTCGCAACCAAGTACACCAATGCAGTGCCTGGCACAGACCCCAATGCGGCCGGTAACCATCGCAAGAGCATGATGCAGGCGGTCGAAGCCAGTCTGAAACGGTTGAAGACCGATTACATAGACCTTTACTGGATGCATATTTGGGATCGCCTCACCCCGGCCGAAGAAGTGATGCGCGCTTTCGACGACCTCGTGCGCCAAGGGAAAGTCCTTTACGTTGGAGTTTCCGACGCTGCGGCTTGGTGGATTGCCAAAGCCAATACCCTGGCGGAGTTGTGTGGTTGGTCGCCGTTTGTTGCGTTACAAATAGAGTATAACCTCCTGGAGAGGACACCGGAGAGGGAACTCCTGCCCATGGCCGCCGATTTTGGTCTGAGCGTGACTGCCTGGAGCCCGCTCGCTGGCGGTCTGTTGAGTGGTAAATATCGGGTCACGGAGCAGGGGATTCAGAGCGATGACGGCAAAGGTCGGATGGACAACCCGGACATGCAGCAATTCGTTCAGAATCGAGATCGTACCAATCGCGTCATTGACGCATTACGAGCTGTGGCGAAGCAAGCGGGGCACTCACCGGCCCAGGTTGCATTGGCGTGGTTGCGACATCGCCGATCGCCGGTCATTCCAATTGTTGGTGCGAGGAGACTCGATCAAATGGAAGCGAATGTTGCTATTGTGGATCTGAAGCTATCACCAGAGGAGATTCACACCTTGGATGATGCGAGCCAGATCGAACTCGGTTTTCCACACGATTTTCTCGATAAACCGATGGTGAAGAATTTCACGTTTGGTGGGCTGCGGGATCTAATTGATGCATAGCGGATTCAGGTGATTCAAACGCAGCGGAAGTTCGCGGCTATTTTCGGGAAAGACGCCGCGAGTACCGGCCGGAATGAAACAGCCGATAGCTTAGGTACGAATTCTTACAGGCGGATTCCTTCTTCAACCAAACTCGCAAAAAAATAATCGAATAGGGTGTGCAAACATCCGTCAAAGCGGAGAAAAGAAACCCTGCTTCTTAGTTTCGCTACGGGGAGGAGGGAGTGTTTCTCGTACTTTTCACGATCAAGGATGTGACTGCTTATGCCAAATGTTGAGGAGTTTATCATGGGGTTGATATCACTGAGGAATGACTACGGTCGGCCTTTGTGCGAAGGAACACAGGACCGGACTCGGAGCCGGCTGGGCTTTTTCGATGTTCGGAGTCCGACCTAAAGACGACAAAACAGAGGGAGGAATGCTAAATGGAAAGCTATCCTAAAAGGTGGGTGCAGCCGTGCTGGTAACGCTCGTAGTTTCGGCGCTCGACTGAAATCTTTCGACGCCGAGCGTGGCGTCCGGGTAAATCCGAAACGGGCTGGACCGAAGTCGAAGGTTAATGCTGAGCACGACGAGGGTGCCGGATAGGAACGACTTTTTGGAGTTTGGGCAGATTGCCCTCGAGGTCAACGGAAACCCACAAAGCGCGTTCGGCTCTGGCAAACTCATAAAATTGTTTGTCCGTTAATGCAGCAGACATTACAAGCTCGCCGACCTGGTGGGTAGATCCGAGCGCAAAGACCGCGAGTATGACGATGGAGCCGAGAAGCGCCCAGAGAGGTGGTAGATAAAGGAACCCTATGGTAGAAAGACCGACCAAAAGTAGTAGACCGATTGACCAACAAATCAGGGTGATCACAACTCGCTTTTCGTGGATCCGGCCGGCGAAGAAGAGCCGAAAGGTGAGCAAGGCGCTAACACTGCAGCCCAATCGGCCGCTCTGGTAGCCGAGGACAAAGTCATCGTGTGATATCATGCCTGGTTCGTTCAATCGCTTGGGGGGGTTGGGAGACGAAGATCGGATATATCAAGAGGTCATTAAGTCGGAAAGAATTTTCCGCCAGAAATGCGTCAGAATTTTGATAATGCCCATTAATACAATAATTATCGGCAATTTTGTTTGTTCTTTAGACAATTTCGTTTGTTCTTTAATTTTCTTGCGCTATTTATCTCGTCATCGCGTCATACGGGTCGATCAAGGCCTAGTTTCAGGGGGAGGGATACAAATGGGATCAGGGAATTTTTTTCGAGACAGGCGGCACTTGAGCGGCGGGTCGGCAGCGGTGTTGTCCCCCCTTTCGTGAAGTAATTTGAAAGGTAAGACATGTTATTTCGAGGCACAGGATGGCTTTATACTGCGACGGTATGTCAGGCATTGGCGCGGACGGCAGCCGGGCAGGCGGGACCAACTTCTCCTACCCCATGTGCCATGCAACCGGTTTCGGAAACAGACGCTTGGAAGCCGAGGAGCCTAATGTCGAGGAACAGCAACCTATTTTCGAGCAACGGCCGCAGCCTGAAACAACTGACATGAATGCCGAGCAAGAAGCTGGCTGGTCAGGTGAACTCTCCGTTCAAGAGCGCACCTTCTAGTTGCCACTACGTTATTAAACTCGAGCCCATCTCCGTGAACACGAACACACCATCTACACCATTGAGCGACGCTTCCGGGCTGACGTTCGATTTCGCTCATCTCTATCACCTGCTGTTGTCTAAAGCGTGGGTGATCATTCTGTTTGTTATTCTCAGTCTAGGTGCGGCAATCGCCTATCTATGGTGGGCTCCGAAAATCTACGCTTCACGCGCGGTCATCGCGGTCGAGCAGGGGACGCCGAGGGTCAACAACATCCAGGACTTTAACGCCGATAACGCCGAGGAGAAATTACCCGAAGTGCTGAAGACGATCGAGCAAGCCTTGTTGAGCGAGACATTGTTCTTGCAGGTCGTTAAAGCCAATGGGCTAGACAAGGACCCCGAATTCGCTCCGCCCAAGAAAGACGGCTCGGCCTATTCGGACACCGAGCTTGTCGCCCGGTTCAAGTCGAAAGTTAACGTCGCACTCCGTCGCGGAACTCGATTGATCGATATCACTGCGGAAGACACCGATCCGAAACGGGCACAGCAGCTTGCTGAGTCCATGGTCAAGGAGTTCGTCAACCAGAGCTTTGAGCAAAATCTCGGTCTTTCAGAGACTGCGAGCGATTATCTCGGTCGGGAAGCTGATCGCCTCAAAGCGAAACTTCAAAACGCTGAGCAGGCAGTCCAGAAATTCCGCGAGGACCACAATGCGGTTTCACTTGAGGACAAACAGAACATCATTGTCGAGAAACTTAAAGAATTGAACCGGAATGTGACCGAAGCCAAGGGCGCGCGCCTGAAGCTGGAGGCCGATGTGATGACAATTAAGCACGGCAAGGCAAAGACTCCGACTGAGCTACTAATGCTTCCCAGCATTGCCGCCCTTCCGGTAGTCGCGGGTCTGCGCCAGGAACTTGCTGATAAGGAATCGAAATTTAGGGCAGATAGCCAGCTCAACGGACTGCGGGAATCACTGAATCAGACGTTGGTCAACGCCGGAAAGATGGTGATCAAGTCGTATGAAGCCGCCAAGAACACGGAAGATAAGCTTACAGTCGCGCTCCAGGAGCAGGAGCAAGCGGCGCTGGAGCTTAACAAGATCGCAGTTCCTTACAATGCTCTCGTCCGCGAAGTTGAAACCGACCGTGCGCTTTACGAGTCCGTTCTGACGCGAATGAAGGTGACCAATGTCGCCAAGGGCATCTGGGAGAACAATATCCGGATCATCGAAACTCCGTCTGTCTCTACCAAGCCGGCTAAACCGGCCAAGATGAAGATTCTGCTGCTTGCGCTCTTGGGCGGCTCCGTCGTCGGGTGCGGCCTGGTAGTCGGCCCCGACATGGCCGACAGCTCCATTCGCAGCGCCAAACAGGTGGAAGAAGTCTTGGAATTGCCAGTGCTAACCTTGGTTCCGCGTTCCAAACGCAAATACCTCGACCGAGAACCCGTGCTAACTGCTGACCCGGCCTCGCACGAAGCGGAAGCGTTCCGTTCGCTCCGGACGGCTCTCTCTTTTCTTGGGCAGCAAAAAGACTTTAAAACGGTCTTGTTCACGAGCGCCAATCCGGGCGAAGGAAAAACCTATTGCTCGCTTAACTGTGCGGCGGCTCTCGCACAGCAGGGACTTCGGACCCTTCTCATCGATGCAGACCTGCGCCGGCCGAATCTGACCAAAGCTTTACTAACTGACAGCAAAACGCCAGGACTCACCGCTTGTCTCACCGGAGACACCACCATCATGGATTGCTGCAGACCGACCGACACTGAGAACCTGTTCTTCCTTGCGGCCGGCCAGCGAGCATCAAAGCCGGCCGAATTGCTGGCTGCTGGCGACCTGGCCAGCTTGCTCAAAGAAGCCATGCTTCACTTCGATCGGGTCGTGATAGATAGCGCCCCGATCAATGCCGTCAGTGATACTCAACTCATCGCGAAGGAAATTGAGTCGGTATGTCTCGTCATCCGCGCGGGTAAAACCCCGCGGCGAGCGGTGGTCAGGGCATGCAACCTGCTCGCCCAAGCGACTCACACCCCTGACGCAGTCGTCTTGAACCGGATGGTGCGGCGCTCTCGCGATAATTACTACTTTGCTCGCTACGCCAGTATGTATGTCAAGGCCGAAGCGTATCGGAGCGAAAGTACTGTTGATCAATATTAGTCGCTATGTAGCCCGAAGCTTCAACTGAGCCCGATGGCAGGCGTCGGCAGCCACCAAGGTTGGACTGGCGCGATGGATAACCCGAACCCCCCCGGAACATCGCGTGGATTGGACGTTCACGAGAAAATTTTTGTCGATTCCAGTCCGAACCGGAAGGTTCGCGACCAAGGGCGGCAGCATGCCCGGAATTTTCTAATGCACAGGTTAGCCACTCACCATGCTTCTAAACCCTGCTGAAATCTTATGTCACCAACCGATTGGCTCATGGTTCTGTCTGAGGGGCCAGCCCAAACGGGAACATATCGCGGCCGCTTGCCTGCGCCAGATCTCCGAAATCGAGGTCTTCTGTCCTCGACTGCGTTTCCGGAAACCGACAACGCGGGGGCCGATCTGGTTCGTCGAGCCCATGTTCCCCGGTTACCTTTTTGCCCGATTTGATTATGCAGCCTTCAACCGGCGAATCAGCCAGAGCCCAGGCGTGAGTGGCTTCGTACGATTCGGGGATCGTCTCGCGCTTTTGCCTGATGCACTGATCAACGAGATCAGAATTCGCACCGGCACAGGTGAATTTATGGAGATCAATCAAGCGCTGGAGCCGGGGCAGAACGTTCAGATTACCCGAGGCCCGTTCCAAGGCTTGGAAGCATTGGTCACTCGCCTCATCACCGCCAGGGACCGTGTGGAAATTCTCATCGAATGGATGGGCCGCAGCCTCTACGCGGAAGCCAGCATTGCGGACTTGGTGCCACTCACCGGACCGACGGCATAGTCCAATTCTTGATTTTCAAGGCTGCCGCTCGAAAATCCGAGCGGACGGTCTTTTCAATACCAACTGACATGAATCGCTCGAAGATAGGGAAGCCTGGGATTTTTCCAAAAGGCTTCAAGAATTTAGCCTGGGGGGCGGAGCCCTAGGAAAAAGCAAAAAAAACGATCAAGCACTGAAGCGCGTTGGAATGAGTTACCTTGCGCTATGTACGGTGAGGGGGATCAACTCCAATCTTCTGACGACCTTTCGGGGGGATGTCGTTTTCTATGCCTTTCCTGGAGCTGCACCTCAGGCTGAAGTCTTTGCGCCTTAAGGAGCCGTCCATAGCCTATCCTATCTTCGCGCCAATTCCCAACTGACATGTAATATTATGGGCAATCCCACGCTAACGTTAACTGAAGAACAAATTCTGTTTTATAAAGAGTACGGCTATCTTCGACTGGAACAGATCAGTCCGCCAGACGAAGTGGAGTTTTTGAAGGGCGTCTATGATCGGCTCTTTGCCGAAAAAGTTGGTCGTCGGCAAGGCGCTTACTTCGATGCGGTTAGTACTGACGAGGATGATAATAAACCACAAACCTCCCCGCAGATAATCGACCCGGTTAATTTCGCACCCGAACTGAAGAAGACAATCTTTCGGAGGAATGCTCTCGCCATTGCCAAGCAATTGCTCGGGCCAAACGCGTATGGAGTTTTCGAGCACGCCATTTTAAAACCCGCCGGAATCGGCGCACCGACACCATGGCACCAGGATGAGGCTTTTCGCTACGATTATGCTCCGGGTTACAATGAGATAAGTATTTGGATGCCGCTTCAACCTGTGGATACAAGCAGCGGATGTCTGGAGTTCGTACCAGGCTCGCATCGTGAACGCGTCTTGCGTCACGCCTCTCCGAGCAACGATCTGCGAATTCATGCACTGATGTGCGTCGATAACTTTGACGAGACGAAAGCTGTGCCCTGCCCGCTGCCTGCCGGAGGATGCACCATACATCATTGCCGGACGCTGCACCATGCAGGGCCAAACACGTCGCCAAATCCAAGACGCGCCTACATCCTGGCGTTTGCGCTGCCACTGAAAGTCAATCCCAAGCTTTCGCCGCAATTTCCGTGGAACATTGAAAAGCAGATGGCCAGCGAACTCCGCAAACAGGCCTGGCGAAAGCGCGGAGGCTTTGTGGTCGAGTTTGTCCACAAGGTTCAGAGGAAAGTAGCAAAGTTAACTCATAGCGCCTAGCCTGGAAATCTCACGATCCAAAGCGCTCGCGAGATTTCCACGCTGTAGAGCCGCTTGGGAAGCGGCTCGGGTGATAATATATTTAAAAACGAGCAAAACGGATTGAATAACAATTTCCTCGGTTTGTGAACGATGCGGGCTAGGCATACTAGCTGGCGGTCGCTTCAATCCCTCCCCCGAGCTAATTCATGCACTTACAATGACCCAGCCGCTAAACAAACGGTCCCTTTGGGACAGAGGATTGCGCAAATGCAAGAACTTTTGATCGAACCCGGTCGCACCGAGAAGAACTACTGGAGCGATCTCTGGCGCTATCGTGAGCTCTTCTACATACTCGCGTGGCGAGACATATGCGTCCGCTACAAGCAAACCGCTATCGGCGTGATTTGGGCGGTACTTCGCCCCTTTCTCGCCATGGTAATTTTCACGGTCATATTTGGCCGGATCGCCAAAATGCCATCCAATGGTATCCCTTATCCAATCCTGGTGTTCGCCGCAATGTTGCCTTGGCAGTTCTTCTCCAACTCGCTCTCGGAAGCCAGCAATAGTCTGGTCGTTAATACCAACCTTATATCGAAAGTTTATTTCCCGCGTCTGATCATTCCAGCCGGAGCAGTCATTACTAGTCTGGTGGATCTGCCTGATCTCAGCCGCGCTGCTGGGGGTCCTGATGATCTGGTTTCGCTTCATGCCCGACTGGCGACTGCTCACTCTTCCTTTGTTCACGCTGATGGCCTTTCTCGCGGCGCTCGGTCCGGGCTTGTTCCTGACTGCCCTCAACGTCAAATTTCGCGATTTCCGTTACGTAATCCCGTTTATCGTGCAATTCGGACTGTTCATTTCGCCGGTTGGTTTCAGCAGCGACGTTATTCCGGCAAATTGGCGCCTGCTCTATTCCCTGAATCCCATGGTTGGAGTCATCGATGGATTCCGCTGGGCGATCTGCCGGGGAGCATCGCCCATTTATTTGCCGGGCTTTGCCCTCTCGATGTTAGTTATCACCCTCTTCCTCTTTCTGGGTATCTGGTATTTCCGCAGGACGGAGAAGACCTTTGCGGACGTGATCTGAATCGTGCGAAGCGCATTTGCATTATCGCGTAACGTTCGGCTCGCCAACCGTAGAAAATGCCGCAAGTCAAAATTCACATTCCGGAATTTCGAACATTTTTATGTCTGACACCGTGATCTCCGTCGAAAACGTCGGCAAAGTTACACTCTGAACCACAAGCGCAAAGGCGAACGATACACTACTCTCCGCGACGTGATTGCCCGACAGGCGGCAGCACCATTCAAAGCAATTGGCGAGAGAATACGAGGGCGGAACGGTTTAAACGGTTCACATCCTAACGCTTCCGCTTATCCTTCTTCCAACAACTCTGTTGAGACTTCTGGGCGCTCAAAGATGTGTCGTTTGAAGTTAAGCAGGGGGAGGTGGTCGGCATCATCGGGCGAAATGGCGCGGGTAAATCCACACTGCTTAAGATTCTCAGCAGGATCACGGAGCCGACTGAAGGTCGGATCCGAATTAAAGGTCGCGTGGCCAGCCTGCTTGAAGTCGGCACCGGCTTTCACCCGGAACTGACCGGACGCGAAAATATTTATCTCAACGGTTCGATCCTTGGGATGAGCCGTGCCGAGATTAAGGCCAAGTTCGACGAGATCGTTGCGTTCGCTGAGGTCGAGAAATTCCTCGATACGCCAGTAAAACGCTACAGCAGCGGTATGTATGTGCGGCTGGCCTTTGCGGTCGCTGCCCATCTAGAGCCGGAAATTTTGATCGTGGATGAAGTGCTGGCGGTGGGCGATGCGGAATTTCAGAAGAAGTGTCTCGGGAAGATGCATGACGTGGCCACTGGCGGTCGGACGGTCTTTTCGTCAGCCATCAGATCGGGGCGATCCGCCGCCTTTGCACGGCAGCATGTCTTCTGAATAGAGGGCAAACGGAGGGGATCACAAGCGTCGATGCCGCGGTGAACGGGTACACTTCGAGCATGAAGGAGTCACCGTTCGACCTGGATTTGAGTAGAGTCGCGCGCAAGTATGACTGGGCGCAATCGGCCAAAATTCTCAGGATCCGAATCCCTCCCGAATCATCTTTTCAATACGGTGAGCCTCTTGACCTCATTTTTACGGTCGAGTGCCATTCTCCGATCACGAATGCGATCGTTGGCATCGGCTTTGATACGCTAGACGGTTACAGAGTCCTGACCCTCGATGCAGACAACATCTCGGCAACGGTCACTCAACTGGCTGCGGGCACCCATGAGGTGCGCTTTAAAGTCGACCGAAACCCTCTCCATCCCACCACCTATAATTGCTCCGTAGCCCTGGCGTCTGGAATCCAGTGGTTGGATAGGTTTAGAAAACTGCGCGGTATGGGAAGTCTCCCCGGCCGGCACGGAGTCGAAAGCAGGGGTTATGCCGGCTGCCGGCTTCCCGTGAACGTTAGCGTTACCACCGCCCAAGAGATTTAAGTTCCAGTGCGGTTAAATTCGGGTGATCGGGAGCAACGGAACCGAGAATAGCGCTAAGACGTTCAGTTTTGCGGACAGCTCCGAGTTCCCTCGTGTAAAATGGGCCCGTGGCCACCCCCCATAAAGGGCGGCGGTAAGGATCCTGGTAAAATGCACACAGATCGTCGAATCAACCTCGAACTGGCGGTAAGTAAAGCCACAAGTGCTCTCGGAATGCCTCCGGCATGGGAAGCTGGGATAAGCCGCATCTTCGGCGGCATCCATTTCATGTCGGCCAACCTGCGAGGGCTGCGCTGTGGTGCCCGTCTGGGCACCTATGTGATGGACCATTATGATGCAGTAGGTGCTCGTGCGTCCGCAGTGGGCCGAGCGGTTGACGGCGACGGATCTGCGCGCTCTTACACCGCTAATCTGGGAGCACGTCAATCCGTACGGCCGCTTCGAGCTCGATATGGATACCGGGCTCGATGTTAGTCCACATGGCCCGTGGTGACACGACTGTTGGGAGAACCCCAACGTCTAGAAGCAGATTCCTTCGATCGATGACAGACGTCAAATTTGAAGAGGAACGGGGAATCGGTCCGCAAGGGCCGAAATGGCGTTATCGTGGACAATGCGTACCAAATATCTCCTCCACAAGCGGATCTTGTTGAGTCTCGCCAATCTCCGCCTCAAGGCAAAGATGGGCCATGCTCCGCCACGCCGTTTGGTGGGCAGCAAAGTTCTCGTATGAAAGAGAAATTATTGGATTTATTTGATAGGTCTACCGCCATTTCATTTCTGAAACGGACGAAGCGATCCATGCAAGCCTTGCAGATCCTAAAGATTGAAACTAAAATTGCATCAGGATTCGCACGAGCAGCAGCGACCGCTTCGATACGCGAAATCGACCCAACTGACTCACAGACCTGGGAGTTCTCTGGATTCAGCCAATCGGGCGAAGATGGAATCATTGATTATTTGTGCTCAAGGATGACCGAGCGCAATCGATTCTTCTTTGAAATCGGCTCTGCGGACGGTCTAGAGAATTGCACGGCCTGGTTGGCTTTAGCTCGCGGTTACGGTGGAGTAATGGTAGATGGCAGTTCGCAACTAGTAGAAGAATGCCGGCAGATGGTCGACGGTCGGATTTGGAACGTCTATGTAGTTAATCTCATGGTAGATACCGAAAACGTCGAATCTCTGATGAAAATGTGCCCTTACAATGATCCCGACGTTTTTGTCATCGATATCGACGGAATAGATTATTATATACTGAAAAGCATCTTAGCCCTAGGCTATCGCCCTAAAGTTATTGCAGCTGAATATAATAGCGTATTTGGACCTGAACGCTCTGTAACGGTCCCGTATCGCAAAACGTTCAGCCGCTGGGCGGATCATGCATCGGGACTCTTTTATGGCGCTTCTATTTCCGCGTTACGTAAGCTCTTGAATGAGTGCGGATACAGCTTTATTACGGTTACATCTTCGGGTGTTAATGCTTTCTTTATCGATTCCAAAGCGTTTCCTCGAGGGTTTACTGATCACATCAACGGCATTGACTTCCGTGACAATCTTGGAGATCTCAACGAAGCGACCCGCACATTTAAGGACGCTGTCGGCACTTTGAGAGTTCCCAAACGAGACTGGCACTCACAACAAGAATTGATTAAAAGTTTGCGGGTAGTAGAAGTTTAAGTAGAAGTCCCGAATCCCCTAAACATAACTCGCATCGCGACTAGATTGTCCGAGGCGAACATGATCCGCAAAATCATACATTTGTGCTTTGGGATGTCGCGAGATTTCGGGAAAGCCGGGGAGTCTATTTGAGCATGCGTGCGTAAAGAGGGCCGTTGAACGCATGAAGCCGACGAAGACTTTCTCTTATTCCGAATACGAGCTAAAAGGTCCGGTGATCTCCGTGGGGTGGATTACTTTGCCCGGCGCCGCTCAGATCCAAGTGTGCTGGCCTGCGCATTCCCACGACATGCCGATATGAGGTTTGTGCAATAAACCTAACCACCTTGCTTAAAAAAGCCCTCCAATGATTATTTTAACTTATGCTTAAGAGTCAACTATATCGTCGGACTGGCCAAGAATGAGCGCTTGCATGGGTTTTCAGCCAAGTTGCAGAAACGGGCCGAACGCAAGTACATTATGGCTTATGAACAGGATGGTGCGCCCCTCTTGTCCTGCAACGTCCTGCAGTTTTCCAAGGCATTTTTTCTGAAACGCGGCGTCGCCTACGGCAAGTACTTCATCCACGATCAAAATTTCAGGCTCGAGATGGGCCGCGACCGCAAAGGCGAGCCGCTCGAATGAGACTTTGGGCTTGAAAATAAATCGCTTGATCAGCTTCTTAACCCGCTTTTTGCACCAGATGGTGGTTTGCGCAGCGGAGAGTTTTATCTAAGCGTCAGCGCCCAAACTGGGTGCGCCAAAAAGTAGTCACGCGGGAGATTATCTGCCAGACTGAGGACGAGGCTATTTGGAGCTATGCATTCGACTCACCCCTTGATTTCGCGTGCACGATTGTTGTAACGACGAGAATTTCTACTCTCTCCTTTGCGTACGCTATTTTCACTTCGGGCTTTGAAATCGCCTCCGCCCGGGCGGAGGTTGGGCATTTATCTCCTTATATTGAGCCCGGTCAATACAAAATCCGCGTGTGCATACCAAATCTACGGGTAACTCCCGCGAATTACTCGATCAATATAGGTATAAGATCGGAATCGGGCGAAGAAGATTTTATAGCCGACGCGGCGGTTTTTGAAGTTATTTCAAATGAAGAGTCCGCCGGGCAATTTGCCGATACGATTGCAGCGGCATGCATTCCTCACAGCCGCTTTGCCCTCGAGAGCCTAGACGAAGCGATTTCTCTTGCCCCGATTGCTTCTACTTTATGAGGCGGCAATTCGCCTAAGGAAGCTTTCTGGGAAGGTCCAATTAAGCAAATGGCTTGAGCGCGTGGCGGTTGAATCGTTGGGATTAGCGGCTAACGCATAAAGATAAATGTCAGGATTCGAATAGCATGATGCCAAAAATAATACTCCCGGGCCTTGAAGCGCCGGCGATCGTCAGGCGCCTCGGCAACCGATTCCGCTGGGCTGCTCACCGGATTCTTTCCCTCGTAAAGAATCCCATGGCTTATGGCCAGCGCGCGGTTGAACACATAGGCTCCGCGTTATCCCATTTGCTACCAAAAAGTACTCTCGCACGTTTTCGCCGGCGCAGAACCTTCCAGACTGTTTATCGAAATAAAATGTGGGGAACTGGCGGCAAGTCGCAGTTTTTTTCCGGCGTGGGATCCCATGGAGGGCCGGCCGCTGCGTATGTCGATATCATGGTCCCAATCATCCTAACTCATCTGAACGATTGTGGACCTCAAGCAACGATGATAGATCTCGGATGCGGTGATTTTTCGATTGGTGCTCGGCTGCTGCAGCGACTGCCGCCCCTCCGGTATGTGGGTTGCGATGTGGTACCGGAAATTATCGAACACAATCGAAAACAATTCGGGAATGATTGTGCGCAGTTCCAGGTGCTCGATATGGTCAGCGATGATCTTCCGGATGGCGACATTTGCCTTGTGCGTCAAGTGTTTCAACATCTTTCGAACCGCGACATTGCCTGCGTGTTGCCGAAGCTCCGAAAATATCGATACGTGTACGTGACAGAAGGACAGCCGCTCGTGCGTGTCGGAACGCCGAATCCCGATAAGCCCGCTAACGCCGAGGTCCGATTTAATTGGCGGACGGGACACGGACGAGGGGTCGAACTCGATCAGCCGCCGTGGAATTTATCCGTTGAGGAGATCTGTCGTGTACCCGAGCCAATGCACGATAAAGAAGTCATCCTGACGCAACGCGTTCGATTTTCCAATTAATCCCAGAACAGCAAAAAATAGCGGAAGGACTGAGTAAAACCTACAGAAGTTGATGTCTCACCGCTCGGTGCACTGGCTCGTCTCAGAGCAAAGGTTGCTCTGGAGCGCCGAATTTTCCAAGACCACGGAACGCTGGTTTTTTTGACGTCGTCTCACATGCGAATCCTCTATATTGTCTATAACATTCTCCGTAAGGTTGCCCCGGCCCCGCTCAGGCTACACTTTCGACAGGCTTTTTTCTGGCTCCCGTTTTTTTGTTCGTGGTCAGTGGGCTGCTTCCTGAGCATTCTGAGACGATCGGGTCAGCCGCCCTTTGATCTCGTATTCGTTTTGGATAAGCATGACCGAAAATGGATCCTGGGCGCTATCTGTCGGGAGATTGCCAGCCATTCTTCTCAAAAAGTTAGGTTCTACTATGGAAAATTTTATACTGGGCATCGGTTGCCATTCTTTCCGCGGCCAGTGCAACTACCAGATGCAAAGGCATACTTCTTCGCGGATTTTCGTTTCCTTGTAAGGTGCCTTAAGGCGAGCCCATCGATTTGGTTTCGTCGCAAATTTATATGGTATACGCATCCAGAAGACGTGGTGTCACAGAATGAGTTAGTTTTTGCCTTGAAACAAGCTACCAAGGTAATTTCGGCTTGTTCATTATTTGTGGATCGGTTAGCCCAGAAAGGTATTAAACGCGAGAAGCTAACCTACGTTCTTGGTGCCGCCGATCCGGACTTCTTTCGGCCTCATCCACGCTCACCCGACGGGCTAGTAGGATTCTGTACCGCTTTCTATGAACGAAAGAATCCAGACCTTATTTTGAAGCTAGTCAAAACTCTGCCTAATCGGAATTTCATTCTGCTTGGACGAGATTGGAAGCGGTATCCGCGTTTCTCGGAACTCATCGAATCACCGAACTTTTCCTATGTGGACGTCCCTTACTCAGAATACCCGCGATACTATGAAAAGGTAAGTGTGTTTGTCTCCGCCAGTATTCTGGAAGGTGGACCGATACCGTTAATCGAAGCGATGATGTCCAACATCGTACCCGTTGCTAGCAGGACTGGATTCGCTCCGGATGTGATCGAACACGGCCGGAACGGATTTTTATTTGATATCAGGAGCCCGGTCGAACTCGTCTGTGACTTGATTGAGAAAGCTTTCGCCTTGGAAACGGATATCCGGGCCACCGTCGAACATCTGAGCTGGAAAGATTTCTCTCTGCAAATGAACGCAATTCTTTCAGAATCCGCAGTCGGCAATCCGCGATGAGTCTTAGCGTTATTATCTGCACGCACAACCCGCGACCGGAGTATCTTTGCCGCACGCTGGAGGCGCTGCGCGTACAGACGCTGCCGATGGCCGAGTGGGAACTGCTACTCATCGACAATGCATCGCGTCCCGCGGCCGCCTCGTTAGTCAGCCTCACATGGCATCCAAACGCCCGTCACATCAGAGAGGAAGTTCTTGGCCTTACTCCGGCACGACTGCGCGGCATTAATGACGCACAAGGGCAACTGCTCGTCTTTGTTGATGACGACAGTATCTTGGAAGCTTCCTATCTCGAGATAGCAATGGCCATTGGCAAATCCCGGCCGGATCTCGGCTGCTGGGGGGCGGGTTGCATTGAACCTGAATACGAGAAACCTCCTCCAGTTTGGCTGGCCGCTTATGACGGTGCGCTCGCAATACGCCGCCTTGATCGCGATTTGTGGGCTAATATCCCTGCACTGAATCACTCCCTGCCGTTTGGAGTGGGGATGTGCTTGCGTAGGACGGTAGCCGGCCAATATGCAGGCCTTTGTAAACGGGATAACGTTCGCCGGTCTTTAGATAGATCGGGAGAGTCGCTAGCTTCCTGTGGAGACACAGACATAGGGATATTCGCCTGCGCACTGGGGATGGGGACCGCTTCTTTCACGGGGTTGAAAATTACGCATTTAATTCCAGAGAGACGCACGACTCGGCAATACATGAGCCGCTTAGTCGCAGGTAAAGCCGAATCGCAAGTTGTTCTGTCGTCGCTCTATGAACTCGATAGTGACAACCATTCTCTCCAAAGGCTGCGAATTCTAAAATTAAAATATCTATTCAGTTGGATCCGTTATGCGGCGTCAGGTTTTTCGCTGCATTTTGATCTGGCTATATCGAAATCGAGGGGCGAACTGCGGGGATACAAACGCCTTCGAGATCTCGGCTTGCTTGGGCAAAACGTTGTTGACAGACATCAAATCTCAAGAGGAACAGGAAGTCGTACCGATGCGCCCGAAATGGCATTATCCACGAACGATGAGCACCAATTCCCTCCACCATAAGCGGATTTTGTTAATCTCGCCATCCCCGCCTTTTCCCCCGAATAATGGCGCGAATCAGAGAACGTACTTTTTGTGGAAAGCGTTGAGTGAAATAGCCCCAGTAGATCTGATTGTCTGCGACGATCTGGCATTAAACCGCAGCGTGACGGCAGCTTCCATGCCGGCTTGTATGAATTTCGTTGGAAGCTTTCCGTGGCAGTCGAAAGCGTACTCGTTATGTCGTCGTTTCAAGAAATCAACCCTTAGCCTTATGCTCGAACGCCTGCTGCGGGTGGCCCTTCCCAGGCATTGGGATTATGAAGTGGATCGCCGTGTAAATCGAAATCTTTCAGATGTTCTTGGTCGCAACCAATATTTCCTGGCGGTCGGCCGATATCTCAAGCCGATTGTGAAGACAGGCCTAGTCGGACGGATGCCCTGCTTGCTCGACATCGACGATGTGGATTTCGACATCTTCGCGCAACGAGCTAAAGACGTGACACGTCCCAGTTGGCAGAGACTTCTTTATTCCGCGCAGTCTTCACAGATCGAAGCGGCTTTTCAAAAATGGCTGCCACAGTTTAATGGACTTTGGGTAACGAAAGCAGGTGACACTCGGCACGCGGTTACTCGAAACGCTGCGATACTGCCAAACATACCCTACAACGTCCCGGTCGTCGCGCCTCCCCTGAACGGTTCGAGATCGGCAAGCCCCATCCTTCTCACTGTTGGAGTGCTCCATTACCTACCCAATCGCGACGGCGTTGATCGATTCATTCGCGAGGGATGGCCAAAGGTCCGAGCAGCCTGTCCGACGGCGGAGTATTGGCTCGCGGGCAAGAACGATCCGGCGCTGGCCAGCCGCTGGCAAGCGGTCCCTGGCGTTAAGGTCTTGGGATATGTTGACGATCTTGCTGCGGTTTACAGCGCGAGCTGGTTTACGCTGTGCCCGCTCTGGACCGGAGCGGGTACGAATATCAAGATCCTGGAGAGCCTGGCTTTCGGGCGGACATGCGTCGCGACAGTTATCGGTCATCGAGGCTTCGAAGATAGCTTACCGGCCGGTGATTCTCTGCTTGTGGCAGCAAATCCAGAAGATTTGGCGGAGAATTGTATCCGGTTGATTAATGATCACGCTCGAATGCTGGCGCTGTCAAAACAGGGTCGAGAGCTGGTCCAGCGGGAGTTCTCTTACCAGAAGTTTGCGAGCATCGTTCATCGCGAGGTCGAGCGAGCCCTCGGCGAACAATTCCGCTTTCGAGATCTCGGCCTGCCAGGGCAAAACGTCGCTTCCGCGCCTGTTTAGCGGCCCGTTTTCAAAGAGAGGATTCCAACAGACTGTTCCAAACTTTTCTTCGAGAAATGCAGCCAAATCAACCGGCGCCGGACGTCTAAGGAAGATGGAAAAGGCGAACGGTAATGAAAAACGGCCGCATCGCGGCGCTAACGGAGCAGTGTCCTCTAAAGAGAAAATTCTTTGATCAAATGACGAACATAAAATCTCAAAAGGAACGGGCAGTCGTACCGATGCGCAGGGCACGGCATTCCCCATGGACCGTGAGTACCAATTCACCTCACCGTAAGCGGATCTTGCTGATCGCGCCGGCGCCCCCTTTTCCCCTGGAAAATGGCACCAATCAGAGAACGCTTCTTTTATGGAAGGCATTGAGCGAAATTGCCCCAGTAGATGTGATTCTTTGCGACGATTTGGTCAACAACAGAGTAACGGCTCCTTCCATCCCGGCCTATCTGAATTTCCTTGGAAGGTTTCCGTGGCGGTCGAAAGGGCACTGGCTATATCGTCTTTTCAAGAAATCAACGCCTAGCCCAATGATCGAGCGCCTGCTGCGCGCGGTTCTTCCCAGGGATTGGGATTATGAAGTCGATAGCCATGTAAACCGAAGTCTTTCAGAGGTTCTTGGTCGGAACCAATATTTCCTGGCAGTCGGACGATATCTCAAACCGATTGTAAAGACGGGGCTCGTCGGACGGATGCCCTGCTTGCTGGATATCGACGATGTGGATTTCGACATCTTTGCACAACGAGCTAAAGACATGACACGTCCCCGCTGGCAGAGACTGCTCTATTCGGCGCAGTCTTCACAGATCGAAACAGCTTTTCAAAAATGGCTGCCAAAGTTTAATGGACTTTGGGTAGCGAAAGCAAATGACACACGGCACGCAGTCGCTCGGCATGCTGCGATACTGCCAAATATACCCTACAACGCCCCAGTGGCGACGCCTCCGTTGAACGGTTCGAGATCGACAAATCCCGTCCTTCTCACCGTCGCATTTTACCATTACCAACCCAATCGCGACGGGGTTGATCGATTCATTCGCGAGGGATGGCCAAAGGTCCGAGCAGCTTTGCCTACGGCGGAATATTGGGTCGCAGGGAAAAACGATCCAGCGACGGCTAGACGCTGGGAAGCGGTCCCTGGCGTCAAGGTCTTGGGATTTGTTGACGATCTCGCTGCTATTTACAACGCGAGCTGGTTTACCTTGTGCCCGCTGTGGAGTGGAGCGGGGACGAATATCAAGGTACTCGAGAGCCTGGCTTTTGGGCGTACATGCGTGGCGACGGTCACCGGCCATCGAGGCCTCGAAAACTACCTGCGGGCCGGTGATTCTCTGGTCGTAGCCGCAAATCCAGAAGATTTGGCGGAGAATTGTATCCGGTTGTGTAATGATCACGCACGTAGGCTGGCGCTTGCAAAGCGAGGCCGAGAAGTGGTCCAGCGGGAGTTTTCTTACGAGAAGTTTGCGAGCGTTGTTCATCAAGAGGTTGAGCGAGCGCTCGGCAAATCGTTCCGCAAGTAGAACGGAGGTTTTCACAACACGGCGTAGTCCTTGTTTGCCGATGGACCGGAGTGTTTCACAGCTGTCAGACCCGGGCGCCTGGATGATCGAGTGCTTCGTAGCCGGCTGGCTCACCCTAATGCCGGTCAACTCGTTTGTGGTGATCCCTTCCATCCAGGGAACGACTCCGGCTTATCTGTTTGCGTTTGTTTCACTGGTCCTGGTCTTTCTTCCCGGCTACTCCGTCGCTACGGCGGAGGTCCGCAGAGGATACCTCAAAGCCATTGTGTGCCTCTTACTCCTGTGGACGCTCAATCTCTGCGTGAGTCAGATGGTGAACCTCGCGAGTCCGCCCGCTTATCTTTGGACAGCAACTCTAATTAACCCCGATGATACCCGGGCGGCCTTCCGTTCGACCATCATTACTCAGTCCATCTATCTAGCGGCATGCGTCTCTGTTTTCCTCTTTTTCCGATACCAGTTTCAGGAACGGTGGTGGAAGTATGTATTCTGGGGAGCCTGGCTTCTCGCGATCTATGGCGTGTACGAGTGGGTGTATTTTCTGGTTTTTCAAACGCCAGGCGATTTCATCGCCAACCGTTCTTACGCTGACACTCCCGGAAGCTGGTCTCAAACTCTTGATTTCGGCTCTGTAAACCTTTTGCGTATCAAGAGCACGCAGGGTGAACCGTCATTTCTCTCGGTGGTCGTTCTGCCCTATCTTTACCTGGCGGCTGAGCAACGTCGACGGTTGCTTGCCGCCTTCCTGCTTTTCGTCGCAATCTTCTCCACTTCAACCTCCGCATTTTTTGGTCTGGCTTTTGGAGCAGTCGTCACCGCGCTGTTCAGGCGAAAATTCAGCTGGAGCGACCTGCTGCTGGTTGGCTGCATCGTGACGGCATTGGCGGTTTGCTACTTCGTGTTTCCCGACATTTATGCCAATCTCTTTTCCGATAAATTGGCCGGAGCAACCGATTCCGGCGCAAAGCGTCAATTCTCGCCGCTCGGCGTTGTTGAAAATTTCTTTGAACTGCCTCCTCTTCAGTGGTTTTCCGGCGTTGGTTTCGGCTACACGTATGGGAACGTCGGTATCAGCCTTCTTTTCAATTGTGGCCTTAGTGGGTTTGCGCTATTCGCCTTTGGATTTCTTTCTCCGATCTGCCGTCTTCCGTCGAGTGCGCGAGGGATCGCTCTCAAAACCGGTCTGGCTGTGATGTTTTTCCTGTTCCTCATTTCGGTCGCCGAACTCTTTCTTCCAACAACATGGATGTTTTTGGGCTTGGCTTATTGGCAACTAGCCCGCAAGAATCACGCAAAGGCCGAAGCGACGAGCTCATTGCGGGCTAGAAAGCTCTTAAGCAGACGATGCGCGTCTGCTTAAGAGCCTGTTTTAAAATAAATGAATCGAAACTAACTGTTTCAAATCCATGGGGACAGATTCATGGCAATCTGCTCGCTCTCGGGGACATCATCTGCGGGCGTTCTTCCCTGAGCCGAATCCTCGATCTCTAGGTAACGATCGGAAACGCCGGGAAAAGCCAATCTGAATATGACTTTGGAACCATGTATCAATCTGCGCACGGCGCAACAAGTCATACCGATTGTACAGCAGTTTGTGCCTATCCGTTCGGTTTGTGATGTCGGATGCGGGGTTGGGACATGGCTGCGAGCGTTCCTGGAAGCAGGTGCTAAAGATATCGCCGGATTAGATGGATATTACGTCGAGAATTTGCTCGAGATTCCCGACTCTGCTTTCCATCGAGTGGATCTCCGCCAGCCCTTGCGTTTGGACCGTTCTTTTGACATTGCGATGTCCATCGAGGTTGCCGAGCATTTACCGGAAAGGCGGAGCATCAGTTTTGTCGAGGATCTCACGCGACTGGCGCCCGTTGTCTTGTTCTCCGCGGCGATTCCGCGGCAAGGCGGCACGGCCCACATCAACGAGCAATGGCAAAGTCAATGGGCGGCCATCTTCGCCCATTACGACTTCGTAACATGCGATGTACTGCGGCCATTAATTTGGGATAATGCAGACATAGCACGCTGGTATCGGCAAAATATCTTGCTGTTCTGCCGTCGCGACTTTCTGCCGGAAGTTCCGAAACTGGCTAGCAGGCGAGACAACGCGCTGCCTCTTTCAGTCGTTCATCCGCAGCAGTACCTGGAAATATGGGA
This sequence comes from uncultured Verrucomicrobiae bacterium, assembly GCA_963804425.1. Taxonomy (GTDB): domain Bacteria; phylum Verrucomicrobiota; class Verrucomicrobiia; order Chthoniobacterales; family JAFAMB01; genus DASTDH01. The sequence goes on from CAWDQF010000001.1 coordinate 196,040, forward strand.
CGAGGTGAACGTGCGAGGATCCTTGCAGCTGTTCGCGAAGGCCCTTCAAAGAGCAATTCATCGCAGAGTGGAAAGATTGCTCCCGGCCTTGCCGACGGCACTTCGAATGAGAGAACGCAGAAGTCGCAAGGCCACATAAAAGGTTGACCCGGGAAAAATAGTAAAATCGAAGTATTCCAAGCCTTATCGGCTGAAGCGGATTGAATGTTGCGTTCGGTTGATTCCGGAACTCAGAAGTTCACTGCTGCGATTCGCGAACCATATCAAAAGGCGGGCAATTGGGCACTGTTCTGGAAGATACGGAGTTAGTGTACCGCCTATCAATTGAAAATGAGCACGACAATTCGAGGTGAGTCAGTTCCGCCGTCGAAAGGCGCTGCAAGCAGCGCCCCTCTCCAGAGAGCGATGATGAAAGCATCCATCGTAATCGTTAATTATAATTACGCCCGGTTCCTGCATCAGGCGATCGAGAGTGCGCTGGCCCAAACCTACCGCAATACCGAGGTCGTTGTCATCGATGACGGCTCGACCGACGATTCAGCCGAAGTCATCAGATCCTACGGCAGCCTGATAGTACCGGTTTTTAAAAATAACGGCGGCCAGTCATCCTGCTATTCTCGCGGTCTTGCCGTTGCTAATGGTGATCTTGTGCTCTATCTCGATGCCGACGACTATCTCCATTCGCACTGCCTCAGTGAGGTAATCGACAACTGGAAAGAAGGATGTGTCAAAGCTCACTTTTACCTCGATGTCGTTGACGAGAAGGGGGCCCGAATGGATGCGGTAGTCCCGAGTGGTCGTTTGGGCAGGGGGACGGATCCGTTGAAGATGATGCGCCTTTTCGGCGCCTACTGCTCGCCTCCCGGCAGCGGGAATATCTACAGCCGGAATTTCCTCGGCCAGATTCTGCCGAAGGAAAATGATAGCGAATTTCGGCGCTTCGAGGCGATCCGCTTCGGCGGTGATTCGGTCCCTATATTGGCTGCGCCGTACTTTGGAACAATCACGGCCATTCCGCGAATTCTAGGGTGTTACCGTCGTCATGGAAGCGCATCAGGGGGCGTGACATCCACGTTTCGGGCAGAAACCAGCCTGCAGATCCTGCAGAAAGAACATCAAAGGGATATGGTCAGGGATCGCGCGTGGCGTTTGGCAGCTCGCCAGACAGAGATGCCGAAATTGCTGGAACCATCGCGCTTAAAGCGCCGTTTGTGCTACTTGCGTCTGTCCGGCCGTAGGCTCGATCCAGCGGATAATCGCTTGAACCTCTTCTCCAAAGGAATTCTTTCTTCCATTTGGTGGGACGGGTATTCCTGGACGCAGAAGATTGCGATAACCTGGTGGTTTATAGGAGTGTCAATTCTTCCTGCAAAAATAGCGGAGATGCTCATTCGCCCGGCGCTCGGGTTATCCAATCGAACTCTGGGTTTGAGGAAGTTTCTTCAAGCAAAGAAGAGTTAATTTATAGCCAAATCCTTGATCTTTGATTGGCTATCGGACACGCCGTGAGAAATCCACCCCTATGATGACGTTAGAAACGTGTGTCAACCTACGCACGCTCGGATACCGCATCACGGGCGTTCAGAGGTATCTTCTCAGCCTTTTGCCTCACATGCCTTCAGAGTTGGAGTCAGTCAAACCGTCACAGGCATTGCAGGGGATAAAAGGGCATCTCTGGGAGCAGTTTTACCTTCCTACTCAGCTTCGGCGCCGGCTGCTCTGGAGTCCGGGCAATACCGGTCCCATTGGGGTAAGCCGACAAGTGCTCACCGTACATGATGCTGCGAGTCTCGATCATCCCGAATGGTTTGAGCGCAAGTTCGCGCTATGGTATGCCGCTCTGCTGCCGCGTCTAATTCGCAAAGTGCGCGCGATTATCACCGTTTCTCATTTTTCAAAGGAACGAATCGTCCGGCTTACCGGTGTAGAATCAGAGCGCGTTAACGTTATATTCAACGGAGTTGACCAGCGCTTTCGCCCTGCAGATCCGAAAAGCGTCAATCGGGTAAGAACAGATTTTGACCTCAACTGCCCATATATCCTGTTTGTCGGTTCGTTGGAGCCTCGGAAGAATCTAAGAATCCTGCTCGAGGCCTGGCAGCTGGGGGCTTTTGACGGAGCAACGCTGGCAGTCGTCGGTGCGAGTGGCCATATGTTCCCGAAATTACAGTTCGATTCCATCCCGGAGGGAGTCCGCCTGCTTGGCCGGGTGGAGGACGAGGCACTGCCAGCGCTGTATTCTGGCGCGGCGGGATTTGTCTATCCATCGATCTATGAAGGGTTCGGGCTGCCTCCACTTGAGGCAATGGCTTGCGGCTGTCCGGTTGCTGTCTCGGATATTCCTGCGCACCGGGAGGTATGTGGTGAAACAGCCATGTATTTTGATCCGTTCAGTCCCAAAGATATTTCAAGCAAGTTGGATTGGCTTTTGCGGCTCGATAATTCTTCACGAGCGTTGCTGGCAGAACAAGGATTGCACCGCGCAGCTTTATACAACTGGCAGAGCGCGGCGTCGGAGACATGGCGGATACTTAAGCTCGCTACCAGTAGTTGAGGCGGCTGTTCCGCGCCGGCGCGTCGTGGCGGTAAATCTGCCATAGCCATAGGGTCGTGCTTACGCCGTTAGTGAAGCGGTCCCTACCGGCTGCTCCAGAGGGTTGCGAGTTGCCTGTCGCTCACGGCCGAAACTTTAGCATTTCGGATTGAAACGAGGACATTCAATGCAGAAACGTCAAAAGCGAGGGCTCAGATTTCGGCGACAGTTGGATCGATTATTCGGTGTTCCTGTGCTTTGGACATTGGGCAAGCTGCGCCGGCCCCGCCCGATGCCCGCGAAGATTCACCGAGTCGTGATTCTACAAACAGCCGCGATCGGCGATACGATATTGATGAGTCAAAGTATACGGAGGCTACGCAAAGTACTGCCCAATGCGCAGATCGTTCTGGCTTTAGGGCGTGATAACCGAGCGGTCGCCGAAGTCCTCCCGCGAAGCGATGAAGTAGTTCTCATAGACGTCCTTTCGCCCATTGCCGCGCTGCAAGCCTTGCGAGCTCTGAAACCGGATGTGCTAATTGATTATGGCACTTGGCCGCGGATAAATGCCGTACTCACGGCGCTGGCCGGCGCGCGATTCACGGTCGGCTTCAAGACGCCCAAGCAAGATCGCCATTTTGCCTACGACTATTCAGCTGAGCACTCCTCCCAACTCCATGAGGTGGAGAATCAACGGGCACTGCTCGGTTTCTTAGGTGCGACCACTGACTGGGACCTGTCCCTGGAAATTCCCGACTCTGCAGCCTTCAATCCGCCGCTGCCTCCCCAAAGCTTCCTGGTTTTTCATGCCTGGGCGAGCGGCACTCGGAAGCGGCTGAAGGAGTGGCCGCTGGAGTACTGGAAAGAGCTAGGAATTTGCATTGCTGAGAAAACTTCTGGAATCGTTCTGACCGGGGGTCCAAGAGACGCATCCGATGCCGATAGTCTAGCGGAATTGCTTCGCGCACATATTCGCAACGTGCCGGTTATTTCGGTAGCAGGTTCCTATTCCCTAGCGCAAACTGGCTGTTTGCTGCGGACAGCAAAGGCTGTGGTGAGTGTAAATACTGGCATTATGCATCTTGCCGCTTTGCTTGGGGTACCGACCATAGGTCTGAGTGGGCCTTCTGACCCCGCACGCTGGGGGCCCTACGGACCGCAGGCTGTCTCTTTGGTTCCCGCCCAAGGTACCTACGCATACCTGAAGTTGGGCTTTGAATTTCCGCCAGCTGTCGAGCCCTGCCTTCAATACCTCTCGCCCGCCAAAGTAGCTGCCGCTCTTTCTCGGTGGCTTTGAGGATGCTACACTCCTCCCCTAGGCACCACCTTTTATAATACCAGGCAAGATATTGGTTCAGTGGACGACAGGAAGCGAGAGCAATAGCAAAGGAGCGTCTGCACTTAGCCGAGAAAGAATCATCAGGATGAATCCACAAATTCAACCGCAGGCGCTCGCCAGGTTTAGTTCCCTTCACAACATTCTCTGCTGTCCGGATACGAAGACTGCACTCCGGCTGGTGGGGATTGAAGAACTTTGTTCTTGCCTAGCCGATGGTAAGCGCGAGCGGATTCCAGATGGGACGATAGGCGCGTTCATCTCTGATGCCCGGCAAAGAGCGTTTCCCCTAACAGAACGATTGGTCAATTTCCTGGAACAGAGTTCGCTCCCAGTCCGCACCGAATTTTCGGGGACTGCCTCAAGCATTGCGCCGACGAACCCGGACGAGGACTTGAAGCAGAGCGTAAGAGAGTGGTACGATCAGTTCGGCTGGCAAACCAACGAGCAGGGCTGTTACAACGACACCGCGACGTTTTCCCAGACCACGTTGGTTGGACACGGCTTGTACGAGTTGATGTCACACCTATCAATTCTCGATCGCTTACCCGGCGGCGGGTTTGTGCTCGATGCTGCAAGTGGCGCCATAGCACATCCCGAATACCTGGCATTCTCTTGGTTTTTCAAGAGCCGTGTCTGCGTCGATATGTCGATCAGCGCTCTCAGGGAAGCCGATGGTAAGCTGCGACAGGCGGACTTCTGCTGCCTGGCTGATATTTGTAGGCTTCCTTTTCGTGATGAGACGTTTGATGGCACTATTTCCGGATACACCATCCAGCATGTACCAGAATCTCAGCAACTCCGAGCTGTCAAGGAACTCTATCGGGTCATTCGACCCAGCGCCCGCCTCTGTATCTTGACCGAAGTTCGTAACTCCACGAAACACAAGGGGTTAATTTTGCTCTTGCGGTCCGTTAGGAAGCTATTAGAGGTCCTGCATCTAATTCGCCCGCCTGTACCATCCCCTTCTGCCCCCTCTTCGGAAAAAATGTGTGTCGAACCTCCCCCTCATGAACTGTATTTTCTTCCCCGAGAAGTTGCTCAGTGGAAAAAAATTGCGGGAGAGCTAACGAGCAGATACTCGATTGAATCCCTTAGGATTCTGAATAAGTCTGAATTTGAGCGGCTGTTCGGGAGATCGAATTACGCAGCCAAGGCTCTGCGGCTGATCGAGAACACTTTTCCTCGGCTGACTTCGGGGGTGAGTGCTTACTGCCTTATCGACATCGGCAAACCGACGGGGAATAACTTGTAGGTCGCTGCGTTGTTACCCGGGTAGTTAGTAACACGGAGACTCTCAAAGGATGTTTTGCGAAGCTGCTCGGAGTGCTTAAGCGCTATCTTGCGGACTCGATAATAATAGGGTTGCTCGTCATCTGCAGCTATGACCATGCGGCCGAGCTTCGTTTTGAATACCACTACCGACAAATGCATACACCACTTACACATCCCGCGATGAGCATGTCTGCCATTGAAAAGCTCTTGGCTGATCGGCCAGCCTTCCACCGCATCGAGACTGAAATCCATCGCTTATTCGAGGCGAGCGAAAGCTGTCTCCCACCAGCGATGGCGAAGCAGTTTGCCTCCGGTGGCACTGCATGTTATGCGATCGGGCCGGATGTCCTTCGTTTCTTGGCAGATTCCGTTTCCCCGAGCAGCAAGACCCTGGAAACGGGCGCTGGCCTCAGCACTCTGGTTTTCGCCCTTCGCGTAACCGCACACTTCGCCGTCACCCCTAGTAAACCAGAAATCAGTTCCATCCGTGACTATGCTGCCAACAACGGTATCCGCCTCGATTCCGTTCGCTTCATCTGCGAGCCGTCAGAGGAATTTTTGCCTCGCTGTGAACTGGCCGATCTTGACCTTGTTTTGCTCGACGGAAAGCACGCCTTTCCGTGGCCCATGGTGGACTGGTTCTACACCGCCGACCGGCTGAAGCAAGATGGGCTGATGATCGTTGACGATGCGCAAATGCGCTCCGTGGGTTTGCTGTGCAATTTCATGGCTGCTGATTCTGCCTGGAATCTGGTGAGAGACTTCGCTGGCAAGACGCTTGTGTTCCGAAAGATGCGTCCCCTAATTCATGATATTGCCTGGCATATGCAGCCTTGGAATATGGTCCGCGGTTCGTCTTCTACCAGCTTAGGCCACAAGCTGTTGGGGCGCGTTTATCGGAAGATCCGGCGGCTTCTTGGCCGCTGACTCATGCACCGGCTCACCCTAACTAACCGCCGTGCTCGCGGAGTTCACCTGCGAAGGCGGTAGCTGCCGGGAGCAATGCCCTCGTATAGTCGATCCGGTTAAGAGGCCAAGGTCATCAGGTGGATACGCCTTCAATGACGCCGGTGGGCCAATTGGCAAGCGCGACACCTTCGCCGCAGTCGGACGTTGACTCCAAGACGGGTGGCGAGGCGGAAAAAGTGGCAGCCCACGCCCGCGCGAGCATTAAGGCCTTACAACAGGACCCTACGCGAAAAGTTAATCGGCGAGAAGGGTATAGCGGAAAGTCGCGACCTAAGGGTTACAATCGAAGATTCAGCGCATCCTCGGGCTGAGGTTTGCGGACATTAAAAAGCCGATTGATCGCGCTTTGGCACCAAAGTGTGACACGAAGCGAAGGAAACCCAACTGGCAGCGACACCGAATCTCGACATCATGTCAATCTTTCGAATCGGACGGTTCTTTCTTGTGCTTGAACAGATCCGCTACAGCGAATTAGAACACCTCCCGGCCAGCGCATCGCCAACGACCGTAACGTTGCAAGGTCGCCTTTGCGTATATGACCGTCGTGCTTGCATCCTTTGCCACACTTGCTGCAGACGCATTTTGCGGTGTACTGCTTGCGCAAGAGCAGGCCCGCAGGTGGAGAGGAACAAAAAAAACGACAGCGAACATGCGCATGCCTTTTCATCGCAGAAAAGCTCCTCTCTCTTACCCAAAATTCCAGCAGTCGAAGCATGGGGGGAACAATCTACAGCTCCAAAATGCGCCGGGGATGGGACCGACCAAGAACGATGTCCTGGAACGCCAGCAAAATCCCCTTCAGCCTCCCCGCCCAATCGAGCGAGCGGTCCCGGGCCAAAACTTTCCCGAGCGTGAATAAGAACGTTCTCCCGAAAACGGCCAGCCAAAAGCGTACCCAGGCGAGAAAAGGCGGCAGATGAACCGTCCCCTTTTCCAGAAAGTACCAGTGATTCGCCACGAAAGAATAACCACGCAGGACTTCGCGCACCCGCCCTCCCGGCGAAGCCAGATGCACCCCGATGCAAAGGCCAAACTTGCCGATATTCCCATAACGTTCCAGACGCATCGAAAGGTCGTAATCCTCCGCAAAAGAGTAGAGCGGAAGATTTTCATCGAACTTTTCGTAATCGAGAATGGAGCGGCGAACGATCATGTTGCACCCATGCAGGGAATGAAATTTACCCTTGCAACGGAAAAGCCCGTTCAGGTTTTCCCCATGGGTGTGATGCGCAAGTAAGCGCCTGGCTTCTGCGCGGGTGACGCCGTTGCCATCGGCCAGGAGGTGACCGGAAAAGGCGATCGTCGTCGGGTTTCGCCGCATGAACAGAGTAGCCTGCTCCAAGAAATCGGCTCTCAGTTCAATATCATCATCGAAAAAACCCACGTAATCGACCGACAAGGGAATGGCCTCCAGCGCCTTGTTGCGTTGCACACAGCCGCCATGAGGGCCGACGATAAACTGGACGGACTCTCCCCACGGTTTCCGGGGAAGATCCTCCACGGAGGGAACTACCACGATGACCTGTCGCGGCTGCTGCGACTGACGAAAGATGCTCTCGAGGGTGTCATCGAGAACCCCAGGCCTTCCTCTGGAAATAATGGCAATGCTGATCGAGCGATGAGCCCAATCCGGGGCGGTGGGGATAGAATCACTCATGCGGTCAAAAAGCGGACGGATTTTGTCTGAACCCGTTCATGAAGGAATACCAAAACAAGCGTGACCTCCTTGGATGATTCGAGGCTGTTTCTCGATGAAACCGAGTGTACATAAGACCTAAAATGTTATTGGTTTAAAAATGAAGATCAAACCTAATGGGATACATCTGACAGAGATGCGACCCCATGAGGTCTCGTTCTTTCCCTGTCGTAACCGGCTCCCCCGCACCACGTAATCCCCTCGCCACATGAATTTGCTGTTTGTCTCTCATCGGCGCGATGTTTCCGGGGCGGAGATCTGCACGCAGCGGATTGTCGAGAGCATCAAGGATCACCCCATTCTCGTGGTTTTGCCGGCGGGGGCTTTTGCGGACCGCCTGCGGCAGGCGGGGATTGCCGTTGAAATTGAGACCGGCCTGACGAAGATGGCTCGGTCGGAAGACGCCTTTTCCCTTCTACGTCTGGCGGGCCGCTTCCCCGGTGTCGTGCAACGTTTAAGACGGATTATCCGCACGTTTGACGCCAACCTCGTCATCAGCAATGCCCTCGGTCCCCTCCCCTATGCAGGCCCGGCGGCCCGACTGGCGGGCGTACCCAATATTTGCATCCACTACCATCCCGTTCTCCAACCCGGCACGTCCGACGCCAAGCTGGTCTTTTTTCTCGCCAAGTTCTGCGATGGTTTCATCGCGGTCTCCGAGGCGATGAATCGAGGGTTGCAAATCTCCGGTGTGCCAGCAGCACGGATCAAGACCATCTACAATGGCCTGGATGTGGCGGATTACGCGCCGAGTCCCGACCGTTCGCACCTCTTGCGCGGTAAAGTTAGTCTGGATGACAGTGTGAAGCTCATCGGCCTGGTCGCAACGATCAGCGAAGCGAAGGGCCACCATGTCGTGATCGAAGCCGCCCGTCTTTTGCGCGACGAGTTTCCGGTTGCCGCCCCCTGGCGCTTTATTTTTGTCGGCGAAGTCTTCGAAAACAGCACACTCGGCGCGGCCTACCAAACGCGACTTAAGCAGCAAATCCAAAAAGATGGCCTTCAGGATCGCGTCCTCTTTGCCGGCAAACACAAGAACATGCGGGACGTCTATCTCGATTTGGACATCGTCCTGAACACCTCGATTGAACCCGAACCGTTAGGCACGACCATCTATGAGGCGATGGCCATGGGCAAACCGGTCATCGCCAGTCATCTGGGCGGCTCGCCTGAGATCGTTGATGATGGGCGGGCGGGCTTCCTGGTTCCGGCCAACGACAGCCGTGAACTGGCCACCCTCCTGGCGAAGATACTCCAAGGCCAGATCGACCTCGCCCCCATCGCCGCGGCCGGGCGCGCCCGGGTCGAAGCCTGCTTTGATCTCCGCACCACCGTCGACCAGTATCTGACCCACTTTGCCGCCTGCGCCAGGAAAAGGTTAGAGGCTGCAGTGGCTGTCACTGGTTAAGCCGACAGTGAAGTGGAACTTTTTATTATTACAGAAAGTGCTTGCGGGTTGAGAGATAATTTTGTCACAAACTGTGTAGATCAGCCTCTTTTAAGTCTCGTCTTCGATCTTTCCAGGAGGCGGGTTAGGCATGTTACCGAAGTCCTGCCTGATATTGCAATTTCCTCTTGGGCAAGAACGCCGTGAAAGTTCGGCGTCAACTGCTGTCCAAAACAGATTTTAGACAGCCAATGGGAACGCAATGAAATCTATTTTATTGTTAACACTGCTCATTACTCAAATAGCCTACTGCCGCGATGACCGCCTAGGCGTTGACACCCATTTTTCTCAGAATTGGGACCCAAACGCTGTCATGCCACTAATCGCGCAGAGCGACTTCGGCTGGATCAAGGACGACATCTACTGGAGCGAATTCGAGAAGGCCAAGGGCGTTTACCAGGTTCCCTCGAAGGTACAGAACTGGATAAACCTGGCGACTCGGTACGGGCTGAAAATCTGCGCCTGCATCTCCTATGGCAACGAGCTTTACGCTGACCCGTACGATCCTGCTGCTTATTCCCGATTCGCGGCGTGGCTCGCGCAAAAGTTCGCCGGCACGATCGACGCGATCGAGGTCTGCAACGAACCGAACAACAACTTTCAGAGCAAGGAGACCGACTGGTGGCACAAGTACGTAAACCTGCTCAACGTTAGCACACAAGCCATTAAGGCTGTGAATCCTCACATAACGGTGATCGGGCTAGGGGCAAACCCTAGCGAGAATTACGGCATGATGGCCATCGGGATAAGTCCATTGGTCGACGGACTGACGGATCATCCCTACGGATGGGGAATTTTAGGCCTGATGGGCTCGCAGAACTTTCCCTCCTTCGTAAATGAATGGCGCACCCACGCCCGTAAATACAACACGACGACCGGGATTTGGCTTACCGAATGGGGGAACAGCACTTTTACGCTTTCCAATGGATTTGTCGTTACGGAACAGATGCAGGCGCAATGGGAGGCTGCTCGGCTAATTGAGAGCCATGCTCTTGGGGTAGAGCACAGCTTTATCTACGTTTTCAAAGACGAATCGGATGACCCACATTCGAACTATGCCAATTACGGATTGATTCACACGAATCTCGCACCGAAACAGGCGCTTGGAACGATCAATCGTGTGACCAAGCTGCTGGCCGGCCTGAAGCCCAGTTCCCAGCTGCCCCGGACGTACGACGTTCCATCCAACTTCGTGTGGCAGGATTACAGGGCTTACAGGTTTGACGCCGTGGACGGGTCAAAAGCTTTGATTGCGCTCTGGCAAGCTTCGCATCAGGGCTCGGCCGTAAGTCTGAAGATTCATCAACCGGGAACCAAGACCGTTACGCTTTGCGACCTAGTGAGCGGAAACCAAACGCCCTTAAGTTTTTCGTGGGATTTGAACGACCCAAATAGAGGAACGGTCGTCATACGCGTTTCGGTTAGCGACACTCCGCAGATATTGCTGATCCAATGAATTTGCCTGGCAACGTCCTCGTATTCTCGGAGAAGATTCTCGAGGTCAAACTCTATCAGTGGCAAGCGCGGATCAATCGCCTGATCGAGAAATGCACCGCTCTCACCCGCAAGAAAGTCGCAGACGCAGGTCCTAACGGCAGCGGATCGTGCTCAACTGGCTGCGGCAGTTCCCTAAGGGCCGGCATCACCCCGGAAGGACTCGACCCAGATCGCTGACCAGCTCTGGCCGGCTATCCAAGACGCACAAGCCTAAGTCTCAGAACTGGAGGCTTGCACCCCGGGAATACCGGTCCTGTTGGAGTAAGCCGGCAAGTGTTGACGGTGCATGATATCGCGAGTCTCGATCACCCTGAACGGTTTGAACGCAAGTTCGCGCTATGGTATGCCGCTCTGTTGCCGCGTCTTATTCGCAAAGTCCGCGCGATCATAACCGTTTCTCATTTTTCAAAGGATCGGATCGTCCGGCTCACAAGTGTAAAGCCAGAGCGCGTTCACGTTATATACAACGGAGTTGAGCGGCGTTTTTGTTCGGTCGACCCGAAAACGGTGACACAGTTAAGATCAGATTTTGGTCTTAACTCTCCATATATACTGTTCGTCGGTTCACTGGAGGCTCGAAAGAACCTAAAAATGCTGCTCGAGGCCTGGCAGTTGGGCGGTTTCCTGGGAGGAGAGGAACGCGACTCCGGTGATTTTACTTACGGCTCGGGGCGAGGTTTCGGAGAGAGTGGAAGGGTTAGAGCTGGGAGCGGATGACTATTTAGCCAAACCGTTTGCTACGCGGGAACTGGTTGCTCGGGTAAACGAACTCAGTAGGCGCAGCAGTGGGGATCGAGCCACTGTCTTGCGGGTGGCTGACCTTAATGGAGCAAAATCGGCAGTGGTGGGAACGAGCGGTGATCCGTTTCGTAAATTGGAGTTCGATTCCATACCGGAAGGAGTCCGCCTGCTTGGCCGTGTGGAGGACGAGGTGCTACCGGCTCTGTATTCGGGCGCGGCGGGATTTGCTTATCCGTCTATCTATGAAGGTTTTGGACTGCCTCCGGTAGAGGCGATGGCTTGCGGCTGTCTGGTTGCTGTGGAGCCGGCATATAGAGCCGAGTGCAATCCAGAAAGAAAGGAAACAATGAAGCCAAAGTCCTGGACAAGTGGTTCGCGCCGACGTTCAAGTCTCGAGTCCACGGTCGAGCAAGAGTGGATCACTTCATAGCAAATTTCAATTATGTAGCCGGACGCATCCGCAAGTATTATCGCCAAGAGAGCCAATCATTCATCCGGCTATCAATACTTCACAGGGTTTCTTGGCTAGCAAGCATGAGGGTTGCTACTTAGCTGTAGGGCGGCTCGTTCCTTATAAGCGCACGGATCTTCTGATAGACGCTTGCTGCAAGCTTGGTCGGAAGTTAGTGATTGTGGGCGATGGACCGGAAAATGAATCGGTTGAAGAAACTTTCTCCAAAGAACATTGAATTCCTGGGAGGGTTGGATGAACCGCAATTAAGAAATATCTATGCGCAATGCCGATTTGTGGGCCGACGAAGATTTTGGCGTGTCACGTTGGAAGCACAATCATATGGTCGTCCGGTGATCGCTTTCGGAAAGGGAGGATCTCTTGAAAGTGTCATAGGGCGCCTATGCTCCGATTCGCCGGCCGAAGGTCGAAGAAGGTGGCGCGATTACCGGTGTATTCTTTGCAGAGCAAACGGCAGATGCGTTAACTAACGCAATTCTGTCCTTCGAGTCTTCTGAGGAGATTGCTGGAAGAGGGCTGAGTTTATAGCAGACTAACTGGTATGCAGGTGTTGGAGTTGTATGTTCCATCGACATGCACCGTGATCTAACTTAGCCGAGCACGCGGTACGAAGTTCGGGAAGTAACGGAAATTCAAGGCTGACCCAGTAAGTTCTGAAATGATCAACCGACTAACGATGCAGGCCAGACTGTGTCGTTAAGTTCTACGGACGAATCACTTGACTTTATCGCTCGTCTTTGGTCGTGTAGCGCAGTTCGTAGTTTCGAGCAAAACTGGAAACGGTGCTGGAAGGATAATAAGGGAGGTACAATGCAACATGTTATTGTTGCTTTGGTTTTGGGGATAAAAAGGAAGGGCGGGGCCGCGCATATTGGAGTGGCAGACTTGATTCTAAATTGTCTGCTTCTATTTCCGCCTTCTTTGATCACTCTATTTTCTTGGTCCCTGAATCTTGAGGGGGACCCTCCTGAATACAGGAGTTTCTTTTGCGTCTAACTGAGGTCCAACACGGATGGCGATATGTCGACTAACGAGAATTTATTTGCTAGGAAAGTAGTTTCAGAAGTATCAGGTTCGTCGGATAGAGTAGCCGAAGCCAGAAAAGTTCTTTGGTGTTTTCCGACGCGGGATGAGGGTGCTCCCCGGGGCCGAGAGTTGGGCCAGCAAATAGTTGCTGTCGCCTTCGCCGGGGACATTTTGCTCATCTTGTCTGCGCTGTTACTAAGTTTTTATATCCGGTTTCAAACCCCTATTCGTGAATGGGGAATTTATGGGCGGCCAGCCTTGGGTGACTATCTCGGTTACATCATTCTGGCTTCAGTGGTTTACATTGGGATGCTCGGCTACGGCGGCGTTTACGATCATCGCAATCTATTGAAATTGCGCCTGGTAACTGCGCGGATCTTAAAGTGGTCGGTTGCCTGGGTAGGGCTCATCTTGCTCGCGTCGTTCATGGTCAAGTTCGAGCCCCCGGTGTCACGAGTCTACTGTGTAATGGCTTGGGTGATCACCCCTAGTATACTGGTGATCTGGCGCAGTGCGTTGCAGCTGCTCTTAATTCGGACTTCTGCCCTCTCCGCGCTTCGGCAGCGCGTTGTCTTTGTCGGCTGGAACCAGCACGCCGCTCATCTGGCGGAGAATTTCATTCGCTCCCCTGGTTCGGGGTACCAAGTCATAGGCTACATTCACGGTCACGCTGACGAACGAACGGAGATCTCTATTCCCTACCTAGGCGACATTGAAGAAGTAGAACGTACTATTTCTTCGCTTGCGATCGATATCTTGATTTTGGCTGATCTCGATTATGACCGGCAGCGCATTATTCAATTGGCCAACGCCTGCGAACGCGAAATGGTCGAGTTCAAAGTTGTGCCCTCTTATTTCCAAATCCTGGTCTCCGGGTTGCACCTGGAAACCATCAGCGGAATTCCAGTTCTCGGAGTCAGCCGACTACCTCTGGATCGAATCGTCAGCCGAGCAATCAAGCGGGGGATTGATATCGTTGGAGGAACTGTAGGGCTCTTGCTCTCATTACCGATTATCTTCATTTTTGGCGCGATCGTATATTTTGAGTCCCCGGGTCCGATTTTCTATCGGCAACGGCGATCCGGAAGAAACGGCAAGCTCTTTGATATCATTAAGATCCGCAGTATGCGGCTGGATGCGGAGCAGGATGGGAAGGCGGGTTGGACCATCCAGAATGATCCGCGACGATTGCGGGTTGGAGCATTTATGCGCAAATGGAACATCGATGAAGTGCCACAGTTCTGGAATGTTCTTAAGGGGGAAATGAGCTTGGTCGGACCTCGGCCGGAACGTCCCGAATTAGTCGCCAGGTTTAAACACGACGTCCCACACTACAATGCTCGTCACAATGCCAAACCAGGAATAACCGGTTGGGCTCAGATCCATGGATTGCGAGGCAATACAGATTTGGCTGAGCGGATTAACTACGACGTCTGGTACATGGAAAATTGGAGTCTGATTCTCGATTTCCAGATCATGGGCATGACGTTCTTTAAGCGTCAGAACGCGGCATAGAGCAGGAATCTGATAATGACTAACAACTATTCAGGAGGAATCAGCATGAAGCCAAGCCATCCCGACAGCGGTACCCGCCTAAAGGGCCTGGTGGCCGCAACGCCCGTGCTCGGTACGGCCGCTCTCTCTCTCTCTCTCTCTCGCATCCCGGTGGTCAATTTTTATTTTGCTTTGCTCGGAGTGGTCTTGCCATTTGCGCACAACGTCGTCGAGGCGATGTCAGCCGGAGTTATTCCTTTCCTGCAGGAGGGATATGCGAACCTGTTCCAACCGGCACTGATCGACCGGCTGCAGGCTGTTACCTTTAAAGACATCAATGACCTGGAAGCCCGTTGAACTATTTGTTAGGGCTTTCGCCCGAAACAACAGCCAGGATGAGAGAAAATGTCTGGGAGTATTATCATAATCACCTGAGTCCACACAGTGTGGTGTCAAGCGTAGAGAAAAGGGATTATGCCAAAATTTATTTGCAGGCGGAACATTATAGTGTCGAACTATTAAAGAATTGAGTGGATTGCGCGTAGTTGAACTCGTTCCATACGGTGGTTTGCCGGAAGTCTCGCTCGATCTCATTTCGAAGGGCCTGAATTTCTGTCCTCGCCCACTGGCTGTGTCGCTACTATGCAAGACCAAGCCGGTTCGCAAGCTTTCGGAGCGGACGAGGTCGTCCCTCCCATTGGGTTACGTGCTATCTGCGGAAGAAATGTAAGCGTCTGGTCAATTTCTGGTCGGTAACATGGGACGGAGCGTGTCAAAAAATGACGGTCTTTGTGGGCACCTACGGAAGTGTCCACGGGCGAATCGAAGGACAGTTTTTGACAGGCGCAGCCCTCGTGGAGTTTCGGCCTAAAGCGACAGCAGGACTCCTCGCATTTCTCGGTCTTCGAGCAAGGACAATGCAAACGAGGCGCAGATAACGGATTGGCTAGGGTGTTCACCAGATCGGGGCCTCAAAATTATGTTGCCCAGACAAAAAATGATTGATGAGGCAATCGATCTGCTCGTCTAAGTGACCGCCACCAACGCTGATTTCGTAATCCAAACCGTCATATGCATACGCTCAACGCCGCCATCTCCAAGCCGAGGTCCAGCGAAATACACCCTGGACCAGGTTTTCGGTTCAGGAGGAAAATCACGAGACCAAAACCGGAGACTGTCGCACGGTTGCGGGATTTCCCGACGCCTGACATTTCGGACTTAATGAACCGTCTTTACACGATGGACCCGGGCATCAAGAACGTCGTCAATGAGGAGAGGATTTTTTCTCCGGCTTGCACTGTTAAAGTCTTCCCCGGAGACAACCTCATGGTCCATAAGGCGCTGGATATCGCTCAGCCAGGCGATGTCATTGTGGTGGATGCGGGCAGCTCGTCCCTCAACGGTGTTCTGGGCGATCTCATTTCGACCAAGGCCAAACATCGCGGAATCGCTGCATTCGTAATTGATGGATTGTTGCGTGACATCGATCGAGTCAAAGAAGTCGGAATGCCGGTCTACGCTCGTGGGGTGACGCCGATCGGGCCGCTGCACCGCGGACCTGGTGAGATCAACTTTCCCATATGTTGTGGCGGGATTGTGGTCCGACCTGGCGACGTGATCTGCGGGGACGCGAACGGAGTGGTTGTGGTTCCACAGGAATTCTTGGAGGAATTGCTGACCAGGTTGGAGCACAACAGACAAACGATGCACGACTACGAGCAAAACGTGAAGCGCGGAAATTTTTCGAACGAATGGGTGGATGATGCGTTGACCAAGCTCGATTGCTTCCGGGTCGATTAGAGGGGTTCGATACTCAGACTGGGCGCTTCCCTCTGGCTCGGTCGATGCCGGTGTGACGAACATGAACAGTGCGAGCCTAGGCGGTCTATTTGCGTATGAACCCCTGCGGCACAAGAACAACGGGGCTTTTGATTTCTGCACTTAAGTCGGGCGGTTGCGATGATCGATCGGAGAATCAATCATAAGGATTTGCGAGACTTGGCAGCCGCCTTGTTGTCCGCCAATGGGACGGACGAATCAGAGGTCGGCACGATCGCGGATATCTTGATTTGGGCGGACCTTGTGGGTCGCTCCACCCAAGGGATCTGGTGTCTCAAAGTGTTGTTGCCACGACTTCGGGCCGGCTTCATCCAGTCGCCTTGCTCGCCAGAATTCGCGCAGAAGACGGACGGCGTCGTGTTGGTCGATGGTCATAATGGTTTCGGCCGGTACGTGGGACATGTCGGGATGTCGCGGGCGATCGAGCTGGCCCGGCGTTGCGGGATCGGACTAGCAGCGGTTCGGAACAGCAGTCACTTCGGGGCCGCTGCGTACTATGTTCACCTCGCGGCGCAGGCCGGTATGATCGGGTTCGCATTCACAAACGCTCCGCGCCGCGTGGCTGCGCACGGTGGACTTCGTCCGGTCTTCGGAACCAACCCCATCGCGTTCGGCGCTCCTCTGCCTGATAGGCACTCCGTGCTGATCGATTTTTCGACTAGTATGATGTCTGGTTCGGTGATCCGCAAAGGTCTGGAGTCGAACGAGCCGATCAGGGAGGGTGTCGCCGTCGATGCCCATGGCAAGCCGGCTACGAATCCCGCGGAGGTTTTCGCCATGCTGCCGTTTGGCGGGGCAAGAGGTTATTGCCTCAGCCTGCTGGTTGAAATCTTAACGGGGGTGATGACCGGATCACTGATGTCGTTTCAAATTCCATACATACTCGAGAAAACGCAGCGGGTGACGCGCATCGGGCATGTTTTCCTGGTGATCGATATCGCCACACTTTTGCCTCTTCAAGAGTACCACGAGAGGATGAAGATGCTGGTGACAGCGATAAAGGATTCCCCGCTCCAGCCGGGCATTTCCGAAGTCCTGATCCCCGGAGAAGCACGTTGGCGCAGTTACCTCAAACAAATCAAAGAGGGAATATTGTTGGACTCGAAAACCATCGAATCGCTAGAGTCACTCGCCGCCGAGCGGACGATCGCGACACCGTGGTAATCAATGAGCCAAAATAGTGCGTAGTGTTTGGCAAAAAAAAATCGCAATGGTAATTAAGCGATCAAGATCATTCGTAGAATTTCGCAAGGAAGAAATCCAGCAGTCGATTCCGTCTCGTTTTGCCCAACAAGTGCGTCGGTTTCCGCATCACATCGCGGTCCAAACGCGAACCGCGCAGATCACCTACGGTGAACTTGATCGTTTCTCGAATCGGATTGCCCATGTCGTTCTCGAAAAATGCGGCGCCAAGACGGCGCCAATCGCGCTGCTCTTCGAACCGGGCCCGTCGATGGTAGCGGCCATCCTTGGCGTGCTGAAATCAGGCCGGTTCTTCCTTCCGATTGACCCCGCTTCTCCCTCGGCGCGCAGCGCAGCTATCCTCAAAGGCTCCCTGGTAACTCACCTGCTGACGGAGGCAAAGCATCGGGCCACTACCGCTCATCTCGCTCACAGTGCTTCGCAGGTTATCGACGTCGATGACTTGGACCCACAGGTTGCGGATGGCCCGTGTGATCAATTCGCGCAGGCCGAGAGCCTGGCCTGTGTGCTATACACATCGGGGTCAGCTGGCGAGCCGAAAGGGGTGCTCCACACCCACCGCAATTTTCTACATTCAATCCGCGAACATACCAACTCTATGGGTCTCCATTCCGAAGACCGAGTTTCCCTCTTGGCGTCCTACTGTCACCTCGCCGGCATGACCTCGACTTGGCGGGCGTTATTGAACGGCGGGAAGCTGTGCGTGTTTAATCTGCGCGGGGAAGGATGGGGCGAACTACCGCGTTGGTTGAGTGCCGAGGGCATCACGATCTATCAATCAGTACCGACGCTGTTTCGCCAGTGGGCGCAGGCGCTGACGGGCTCGATTCGATTCCCAAAGCTGCGGGTCATTCATCTTGGCGGCGAGGCGGTCACCATCCACGATGTCGAGCTTTACAAAAAATATATGTCCGAGGATTGCGTTCTAGTTCACAACCTCGGTTCTACCGAAGTCCCGACCTTCCGCCAATACTTCATCAACAAAGAGACTCCTATCATGGGCAACGTCGTGCCGGTGGGTTACCCGGTCGAAGAAAAAGAAGTGATCCTCCTTGATGAGTCGGATTGCGAACTGGGGTTTGACGAGGTCGGTGAAATTGTGGTCAAGAGTCGATACATTGCCCTGGGATATTGGCAGAAACCTGAAGTGACGCGCTTAGTTTTTTTGTCCGACCCACGCGGTGGCGATGAGCGTTTTTTCCGCACCGGCGATCTAGGCAGAATCAGGGCCGATGGTTGCCTGGAGCATCTCGGACGCAAAGACCGCCAGGTCAAGATTCGGGGAATCCGAATTGAACCTGCGGAAGTCGAGGCCATCCTGGCAAAGCACCCTTCCGTGCGGCAAGCGGTGGTGGCAGCTTATGAAGAAGCCCCCGGACAAAAAGAACTAGTGGCCTACGTTGTCCCCGCTCAGAACATGAAACCTTCCGCCGCAGTTCTGCGCGAGTGTCTGCGCGGACTGTTGCCCGCACAAATGGTACCTACGGCATTCGTCGTGCTCGATCAGATTCCAGTGACGACAAACGGGAAAGTGGATCGCGTGGCTCTGCCGCCGCCTGGGGCCCATGTCCGGCAGTCGGACGTCCAGTTCGTAGCGCCAAGCACATTCCTGGAGAGAACCATCGTTCGGATCTGGGAGGAAGTGCTCGGAGCGCCGGGAATAGGAGTGATAGACCGTTTTCTTGATTTGGGCGGGAATTCTTTGAAAGCGATGCAGATCATTACCCGACTGCAGAAGACTCTTGAGCATGTCCTACCGCTAGAATCGCTTTTCAATATAGCTACGGTGAAGGAGCAGGCTGCCGCTATCGAGCAACACCTCGCCGGTCCGACAAACGGAGACAAGAATACAGCCTTGATCGCCGAACTGGAAGCAATGTCCGAAGAAGAGGCGGAACGCCAACTGGCGGCGGCTCTGGATCAGGCCGCCGAAGGGGCGAAACACAAAAAAAGTCATTGGCAGACCGATATAGTAAGCAAGGCATATCTTGCTGCGCGTAGCGCGATTCCCGGCTTCAAGCTTGAAACCGAGGTGATGCTAAAACTCATTCGCGCTTGGCATCCAAAAGCACGCACGGCG
Organism: uncultured Verrucomicrobiae bacterium; assembly: GCA_963804425.1. GTDB lineage: Bacteria > Verrucomicrobiota > Verrucomicrobiia > Chthoniobacterales > JAFAMB01 > DASTDH01. The sequence goes on from CAWDQF010000001.1 coordinate 215,648, forward strand.
CTCGATTTAGGTTGCGGAGACGGTTTCCTGGGACGAACCCTGCTTGAGCATTTTCCCGATTGTCACGTGTGGTTCCTAGACTTCTCGGAACCAATGCTTGATGCAGCCCGAGACAAACTAGGAAGATCGGATCGCGCGACGATCATCAAGGCCGACTTTGCGAGCTCCGAGTGGATGCCCAATCTAGGTAATTGCCCCACGTTTGATCTAGTGGTGTCTCGTCAATCGATCCACCATCTGAGTAATATTAGAAAGAAGCAGTTGTACCGTGAGATTTACGATCTGCTTTCGATCGGGGGAATCTTTCTCAATCTAGAGCAGGTGGCTTCCGCCACCGCCGGGATTGCGGAGGTGTATCATGAATTCCTCATCGACGGTCTCTACGCGTTTTATCGTGAGTCGGATCCCGATCGGTCGCGACAGGAGGTAGCCGATGGCTTCTACTCCAGTCCGGCAAGAAAAGAGAACATCCTTGCTTTGGCAGAGGCTCAGTGCGGATGGCTAAGGGAGATCGGGTTCCAAGACGTCGATTGTTTCTTTAAGATGTTTGAGCATGCGATGTTCGGTGGCCGAAAAATCGTGCTGCCGCAGTGATGAACAAGCTGAGCACTGCCAGTAAAAGAACCGGACATAGACCTCTAAGGAATTTCTTAACAAAGCTTGAATTCGCGAACTGGGCTGAACGTCAAAGATCGGCATCTGGTATCTATGGCAGGTAACGAATGGGAAAGAGATCGCCCAGGAGATTTCATAGCATCGGAAAGTTTTTCAACTCGCGGTTAAGACAGACTACGCAGGCGTGTCTGGAAACTCCCTATGGATGAGTTAGACCAAAGAACTGCCGCACTTTCTCCGGCCAAACGCGCGCTCTTAGAGCAAAGGTCGAAGGCAACGGAAAGTTGGGTTGAGCATAAAGGGATTCGACGGAGTATTCACCAGGGTCCGCTCCTCCTTTCCTTCAACCAGGAGCGATTGTGGTTTCTCTATCAACTGGAGCCCGATAGTCCTGCCTATAACCTCCCGACCTGGCTCCGATTCGAAGGTGAGTTGAATGTCGCTGCAATGCGCCGGTCCGTAAACGAAGTGCTTCGACGTCATGAAATCTTGCGCACTCGCATTGAAGCTGTCGAAGGCCGGCCGGTGCAAGTGGTGGAACCCTTTACACCACTGGAAATACCGTTGGTTGATTTGAGTGGGCTGCCAGCACAACAGCGTGAGACCGAAGCCAAGCGACTGTGCATGAAGGAAGCCCAACAACCCTTTAATCTAGCGCGCGACCTTATGCTGCGAGGCAAGCTGTTTCGGCTGGAAAAAGCGGAGCATGTCCTTTTTTTAAATAGGCATCATATCGCATCAGACGGTTGGTCCTGGGGAGTGTTGATGCGTGAGTTGGAGACCCTTTACCAAGCCTTTTCGAAAGAGCAGCCATCGCCTTTAGCGGAATTACCTGTTCAATACGCCGATTTCGCCGTGTGGCAGCGCGTGTGGTTGCAAGGTGACGTTCTGGAAAGGCAACTAGGTTACTGGCGGAAACAACTCGACGGAGCGCCGGCGTCACTGGAACTACCCACCGATCGCCGAGCGCGGGCGACTGCGAACTATTGTGGTGCGCTGCTATCTCACGATTTGCCGGAGTCGCTATCACTAGCGCTTGGAGAGTTGAGCCGGCGTGAGGGGGTGACTTTATTCATGACACTTTTGGCAGCATTTCAGACGTTATTGCACCGCTACACCAGCCGGGACGATATTCCGGTAGGCTCGGTGGTGGCTGGACGTAATCGAATGGAGGTCGAGGGTCTAATCGGATTTTTCGCCAATACGCTGGTCTTCCGTGGCGATCTATCGGGCGACCCTTCATTCCGAGTTCTTCTCCAACGAACCCGGACGGTTTGCCTGGGAGCTTATGCCCATCAGGACATGCCCTTTGGGGAATTGGTAAAGGAATTCCAACCGGAAAGGGACATGAGTCATTCTCCCCTTTTCCAGGTAGTGTTCGTACTTCAAAATGCATCCGGCACAGTCATGACACTTCCGGGTTTACGGGTCACTGCCCCGGATTGGCTAGATACCGGCGGATCCAAATTCGAATTGACGCTATCAATAAAGGAGAGCGGAAAATCGCTTAACGCATCTGTTGAATACCGGACCGATTTATTTGATGCGAAAACGATCCGGCGAATCCTGAATCATTACCAGAACTTGTTGGAAGGGATCGCCGCAAATCCGGACGCTCGACTTATCCGAACTCCCATTATTGACCGAGCGGGAGCGCGAGCAGATCGTGGTGGAATGGAATCGGACGGAAACCGAATACCCAAAACAACGCTGTGTACATGAGCTCTTTGCCGAACAAGCGACCCGAAGACCTGATGCAGTGGCTGTGGTCTTTGACGACCAAAAGCTCAGTTACCGGGAGCTTGATCAGTATACAAACCAGCTAGCCCATTATTTACGGACAAGCGGGGTTGGCCCAGAAAGTCTGGTGGGAATCTGCATGGAGCGTTCGATGCAGATGATAGTGGGTGTTCTCGGGATTCTGAAGGCCGGCGGGGCCTATGTGCCGCTCGATCCAAGTTATCCGAAGGAACGCTTAGGCTTCATGTTGAAGGACGCTCAGGCCAAAATTGTCTTAAGCCAGAAGGAGTTCAAAGAGTTGCTGCCCCAGAGTGACGTCACAGTAATCAGTCTTGATAGTCAGTGGGAAGCGATCGCCCGATATAGCACTGAGCCTGTAGATAGTGGTATCAAGCCACAGAACCTGGCTTATATCATCTATACCTCCGGATCAACTGGTATCCCAAAAGGGGTGATGGTCGAGCATCGAGGGATTGTACGACTGGTATGTAACAGTAATTACATATCTTTCGATAGCGATGATCGGGTAGCGCAGATTTCGAACGCCTCCTTTGATGCTATTACCTTCGAGTTATGGGGTGCATTGTTGAATGGAGCTTCTCTGGTGGGAATCAGTCGGGCAACCAGCCTGGAACCGGCCTTGCTCGGAGAAGCCATAGCCGAACAATCGATTAGCACCCTTTTCCTGACTACCTCACTGTTTGATCGGATAGCAGCAGAGTGTCCCTCGGCATTTCACAAAGTCCATAATCTGGTCATTGGTGGAGAAGCCGCTGATGCCGAATCAGTCAAAAGGGTCTTAAGCACAGCGCCGCCGCGCCGGCTAGTCAATGGATATGGACCGACCGAGAACACCACATTCTCTACCTGGTATTTAGCCAACTCCATCACCGACTCTGTACCCATAGGTAAGCCGATAGCCAACTCGCGGGTTTATGTTTTGGACCAGCAGTTGCGACCAGTACCGGTAGGTGTAGCTGGCGAGCTGTACGTAGCCGGCGATGGCTTGGCCCGGGGCTACTTAAATCGGCCAGAGTTAACGGCGGAGAAATTTATCACCAATCCACTGCCGGAAGAGCCGGGAGAGAGGCTCTACCGGACCGGAGATCTAGTCCGGTGGCGGGCCGACGGCGAATTGGAGTTTTTGGGTCGGATGGACCAACAGGTCAAGATTCGTGGCTACCGGATTGAGCTTGGGGAGATAGAGAGCGTGCTCAGGCAGCACGATCAGGTCAAGGAGTGTGTGGTACTAGCCAGAGAAGCTCGACCTGCGGACAAGCGACTAGTGGCCTATCTGGTCATGAAGAAAGAAGCTGAATCGGATATAGCTGTCGGTTCTTTCCGCACCTATCTCAAAAGTAAGCTGCCGGATTACATGGTCCCGCCGCGCTTTGTGGTACTCGAGAGTCTACCTTTAACTCCAAACGGTAAACTGGATCTTAAAGCCTTACCGGTACCGGAACTCGACCGAACTAATTTGGTTGAAGAATACGTCGAACCACGGACTGCCGTGGAAAAAGCATTGGCGGAAATCTGGGCGGAAGTACTCGGGACAGAGCGAGTGGGAGTGAATGACAACTTCTTTGAGCTCGGCGGTCACTCATTGTTGGCGGTCCGACTTTTCTCGCGAATCGAAAAGACCTTGGGGCACAAGCTTCCGCTTGCCAGCTTGTTTCGGGCACCGACCATCGCAGCTTTGGCTGCACTGATCCATGAACCAGATCGGCACCCCGGCTGGTCGCCGCTGATTGCGATTCAGCCCCAGGGGGACCGACTCCCATTCTTTGCAGTCCACTGTGGCTATGGTCAGGTTTTATTTTATCGGCCGCTCACGCAGCTCTTGGGACTGAATCAACCCTTTTACGGCTTCCAATCGCAAGGTTTAGACGGCAGGCCGTTTAAGCATACGTCGGTGGAGGCGATGGCCAGTTATTACATCGAAGAGATGCGTGGCGTGCAACCACATGGGCCATACTTTTTGGGCGGTTACTGTACAGGAGGTCTGATTGCATTCGAGATGGCCCAGCAACTTCACGAGGAGGGTGAGGGAATCGCGCTTTTGGTTCTGTTTGACGCCTACAACCCGGCGCGGCCGCCGCAGCGTTACACTTTGGCGGAGCGGGTCAAGCTCCGTTTTCAATACGCGTCTCGTTTAGCCCCGGGCGAGCAAATTCGGTATTTTGCGCGCAAGTTTGATGGCCATGTTAAGAAGTGGCAGGGACGTTTTCAAAAAATGCGGTATCGATCGCTGAGCATCGATGTCGACGCCGGAGTGGTACCCAACGAATTTCGGCAGCTACATGTCGTTCTGGCTCTGGAACGGGCACGGGACGCTTATAAGCCGCGGGCCTACCCTGGCCGGATTACCCTGTTTCGAGCGACGACTCCGAGCGACTACTCTTACTACACCCCCGATTATATTGCCGATATCGGATGGACTGAGCTGGCGGAAGGCGGATTGGAAATCCATGACATCCCCGGCGACCATGTATCAATTTTCGACGAGCCAAACGTACGCAGGACCGCCGAAAAGCTGCGCGGTTTGCTTCGGCTCTCGAAGTAAGCGGTAATCTATCCCCGGGAGTGATTCAGAGTATTTCGCCGATGTCACACGCGCCTTCCACCACTGATCTCCTAGGCAGCACGATTGACAAGGCGTAAGAAGAGCCGATCGATGCCATCGCTTTGTATTGGCCAAAGTTCTGAAAGAGACCTTCCCAGGTTCCCAAGCGAATCAAGTTGAACTCAGCCAAGCTGTAAATCTGTATCGGGCTCATCAGTCCAGTGCACAGAATTTCGATAGTGCTTCCTTGCTCGTCCAAAGGGCAGTAGCAAGCTCCGGCTTACTTTCCACATTCGCAGTCTCTACCCACTCGATTTCTCGTTCCGAAAGCTGCGAGAGTATAGTCTCAAAGCGAGTCGAATCGATTCGCTCGGCATCGATGCCCATTGGATGACCCGTTGGGAAAGCCAACGCAACTGCCAAAGAGTCGGTATGGCTGATCGTTACACCCCATCCTTGCTTTTTGGCAAATAGAACGATCGGCTGATCGAAAACGCCACGGGCAATTTCGATGATCCGGAAATCTGATTCCTGGAGTAAGTCTCGCAGAGCGAGCTTCGCCGCATAACGTCCGAGCAGATAGCCTTGCCGGCGGCGTCCGAATCCGAGAGTGGAAAAGTAAGCAAACTCTGTTGGTCCAAGAAGTTCACCAGCAAGTTCATTCAAAACCAAGGATTGGTCATCAAAAACGACGGCCAATGCCGCGCTAAGCTGAGCCTCACCACGTTGAATTGTGAGCGGCCAAGAAATGGCACGTGGGAGTTTAAATGAGGTCATAGGACGTATAGGACAAATAAAGCGATGGCCTTGGCCTGCGGTTCCATTCTTCCTCTGTCTGCTCGGCGCCGCAAGCCATATGCCAATCGCGTAGGGGAACAGGCGACAACCCTGGAAGATGGGTCAGCAGAAAGCTCTGAGCTGGCCGTGAGCGCTTGGGCCAGTGCTACTTCCAACAGTTTCTTTTGAAAGTCGGAGAGCTTTCATTTGGCTCCCTTTCGGAAACGCCAAGGCTATTAACCCGACCGCAACGAGCGGAAATACCGGCGCAGCACCCTGCGCCACCTGAGAGCGAATGCGCTTTAGTCAATCGCAACTCGGTCGATGAAATAGACAGGATTCCAAGAATGCGTCCACTTGTTATCATTACTCCTGCCAGGATCTACATGGATGTTTTGCGCCCCAACCCCGGTCGCAGCTGTGTCGTTCGGCCCAACGTGGAGCTTAACGACCGGAAGTTCAGCCAAAAGGAACTCTTGTGCGCACACCGTTACGTTGCCCAGGAAGGCTGGGCCGAATATGCAAATGGGCTGTGGAAGCCGGATCCGGAACTGAGCCGCTTCATGGACGACTCGTTGCAGACAAACGGGTGATCGGCGCAAACCGCCGCGCCTTTGGCGGAGCTTCGGTCGGCCCAAAAGGTGACTGGGCACTACGAGTGGCGCAATCAGTGACGCTCAAAGCGGATCGCTTTGTTGTCGACGTGCCAGCGGCGAGTGCCGCAGTCGTCCAGATTCATGCTGGATAAACAACGCACTCTACCGTATGGAAAAAGAAATCCTGGGTTGGCGCATGAAAAAGCCAGTCTGAAAAGCACTCAAGGTCGCCGTAACAGTGCAAGGGCCGCCCCTGGCTCCATAGCATACCCAACTTTGAGTGGAAGTCGTCCCGACTTGGATTGGATCGACGGCTAAGTAGAGATTGCTTTGATTATCTGTGACGCTGACCACGTAGCCGCTAGTAGTACGCCAGCTGACAAAAACCACGATGGCATTGCCCGTCGTGACCGGATTATTGAAGAAGTTGGTGGGCTGAGTGAGTGTTCCGCTGTAATGGGTGCAATTTGAACGACAGCACTTACAATTTGAGCGACAGTACCCATAACTTCTATCGCACGAGCGCTTTCATCGGAAAGCGTATAATTGTTTTGCTGAGCCTAGACAATCACATTTCTTGTGCTCGTATAGTTAGTCCGCAGCCTGTTTTGTGCTCGTTGGGTGTTTTTTTGTGCGATTTTTGGAAGTTGTTTTGCTGCTCGCTTTCTTCGATCGAGTTTGCTGGGCCTTCCGCTTGCGGCTAGCGGGATCGGTCCGCTGTTGCTCTTTCCCGTTTGTCTTGCTGACCTGGGATTCCGACGTGCTCCGATCGCTACTGGTAAGATCAGCATTCCGTAGTAGGTCAGCATTCTGTAGTTCTAGCTGCGTTTTCTCTTCTCGGGTTTTTTCGAGCTCAGCTAGCAGGGCGTTTTGCTGGCTGGTTACAGCATCGGCGTTCTGTTGCGCTTGGTGCGCCATCTCTTCGGCCTTGTTGAGCTGCGCTTCCAAGGTGCTCCGCTGGCTAGCGCTCAGATTGACACTCGTTTGTTCTGACTGTGCCTTCTTGAGTTGGGTGCCCAGGGCGCTGGTCTGGCTGGTGAGATCCGCATTTTGCTGTGCGAGTTGCGCCTTCTCGTCGCGTAGTTTTTTGAGCTCGGCTTCCAGGGTGCTGCGCTGATCGGAATTCTGCTGGGCTAACTGCGCTTTGTCTTTGGCGTCCTTGAGTTGGGTGCCGAGGGCGCTGGTCTGGGTGGTGAGATCCGCATTTTGCTGTGCGAGTTGCGCCTTCTCGTCGCGTAGTTTTTTGAGCTCAGCTTCCAGGGTGCTGCGCTGATCGGAATTCTGCTGGGCTAACTGCGCTTTGTCTTTGGCCTCCTTGAGTTGGGTGCCGAGGGCGCTGGTCTGGGTGGTGAGATCCGCATTTTGCTGTGCGAGTTGCGCCTTCTCGTCGCGTAGTTTTTTGAGCTCAGCTTCCAGGGTGCTGCGCTGATCGGAATTCTGCTGGGCTAGCTGCGCTTTGTCTTTGGCCTCCTTGAGTTGGGTGCCGAGGGCGCTGGTCTGGGTGGTGAGATCCGCATTTTGCTGTGCGAGTTGCGCCTTCTCGTCGCGTAGTTTTTTGAGCTCAGCTTCCAGAGTGCTGCGCTGGCTATTAGCAAGCTCGGCGTTCTGCTGTGCTGACTGGACGTCTTCTTTGGTCTTGCGATGGCTCTTTGCGTTAAACCATCCGATGCTCGCAAATGCAGCAAAACCAGCCAGTCCCGCGATAGCCGCTAACCCGATACCATCCCGCGCCCAGCGGCGTCGTTTTTGTTTTGCAAGGCTCTTTCGAATATACTCGATCTGTCCCTCGCTTAGTGACGACCGAAAATCTTTCAGCAAAGTCCCCGCCTCGGCCAAACCGATCCCACGGTCGAGCAGGTCATCGGTGTGGCGGCCTTTTTCAAGCCAAAGCTTCAGGCTTGCATCCAGCCGATCTCGCATTTCAAAAAAGTGTCGGTCCTCTGATATCCTGTGCCAAACCCCAGGCCATCTTCGAAGCAGCGCCTCCTGAGGAAAGCTAATCAACAGCTCTTGTTTCGGATCAGCATCGGCGCGCAGCAAGCCCTCTTCGATCAAACGATCAATCAGGCCAATAGCGCCTGCTCTCTGCACCTGATTAAGCTCCGGCGATGAAACGAGCTCACGATACGGAACGGTTCGACGGATCAAGTGATCTTCTTCGCCCCGGCCGGGCGCTACCAGACGCCGGATCACGAATCTGAGCGCTTGCTGTTCATTGCTTTTTAACGTTGAGAACACGGCCTTTTCGTGCTGGGCCAACGCATTCTGAAGTTCGCCCAATCCGCGATAATCGGACCAGAGTAGCAAACTATCTTTTCGATTAAGCTGTCTCTGGTATAGCCGTGAAAGCAGGTGTTCGAGCAACGGAAGTGGCTCCGGGCTGGCAATCGCTGCCTCCACCAGGGCTTCATCCAAGCTTCGACCGGTATCAGGATCAGGTTCGAAGCGTAGACCGGCTCCCTCTGCTCGGAACCGGACTATGTTACCGATACCGCGCCGCGTCGGAGGTTGAAGTTCGTATTTTCCGCGTAAACCAGTGAGTTCGACTAATTCTGGAAACTGTTGGAAATCGCCGTAAAAACCGCTGCGCAACGTCGCAATAACAAATACGGCTTCGCGGTCAGCCAAAGTACCGAGAGCGGAGACATATTTCCGCTGGAGAACCGAAGAAACCCCTCTAGCAAACAACTCTTCCAACTGATCTACAACCAGCACAAGGCGCAGCTTCGGTTTGATCCGTTCCACGCTCTTTCGCTGGACCAGGTCAACGCTTTCGCTCCGCCCTGCTGGAAGCTCATCGGTTTCCAGATGATCAAACTCCTTCCAGTTGAGTTGATCCAACGCCGCCGCTATCCGGCCTGCAGCACCCTTCGGATCTTTTCTTAGTCGGGCTGCTAGGTTCCTCCATTCGATGGGCGACTCTTCCTGCTGAAGCTCTGGCAGGGCGAACTTGCCAAGTAGCGCGGCGGCAAGTGGATCGAAGGGGTCCCCGCTGCTCCCCGGTCGGGTAACCGCATACCGCCATGGTCCCTTGCCCAGAGGTGTCCCACCCTGAGTCAAAAGGGGAAGAACGCCGGCCCGGACCAGGGAGCTCTTTCCAGAACCGGCGGGACCCATCACCAGGACGAAGTGCTTCTTGGCCGCCGCCTGATTCTTCAAAGCATCAAGCACTTCCCAGACGGCTTTCGTTCTGCCGTGGTAGAGATCTGCATGTTCGAAATCAAAAAAGCTTAACCCGCGAAAAGGGTTCGATTCCGGGGAACGACCATTTCGCAGCGCTTTTCCCAAGCCAGTTTGGCGGTCCAACTGCCGTGTGAGGAAATCGCGAAAATGCTCGCGGAACAAATTTTCGAACTCTTCCAGGTCTTGGTACTCATGGCAACATTCGCGAAATTCTGTAGCGTCATTTTTTTCCCATGCCGCGCAAAAGTCCTGCACGGCATCCCAGTGCCGGTAAAAGTCTTCCCGTTTTTCTTTCGGCTCGACCGGAGCATCGGGAATCGCTCGATTCCGGTAAACGTACAAGCCTGGAAACCCAGGGGTCCGCTTCGACTGGTCCAATACCCGGACAATTTCGTATTCGCTTGCGGATTCCGGTCGACTACCGTCGGGCAGGACGAACATCGGCGCCGACCTGGTTCCGAGTCGAGTCCAGAGAATATTAATAACAAGGTCGTATTGGCCCGGATTCAAAATGTGCTCGCAATACTCCGGGTCCGCCTTGGAATCTTGATGCTCCCGGAAGTAGGGACATAACAACAGCCCATCTTCTTGGTTGTCACTTCCCGGTCGCCTGGTTTCATCCTCTTGTTTCGGTCCTCTCAATCGATCGGAGTAGGGGACGCTTACAGGAACGTTTAACTCTGCAGCGACCTCGCGAATTGATTGCTCTGCCACACTCCGTTCTTTCTGTACGTCCTCGGAAGAACAAACAAGAATGTCGATTCTTTTCATCTTTCGCATGGCACAAACAAGATTCTCTTGTTTTTCTGGCAGCACTTGTTTCCCTCTAGCAGAGAACGGACGCCCATGATCCCCGCGCTTTGACGGGCCCAATAGCAGAAGGCTTCATTATTTTCGGGCATTCTGAGAGCTAATTTAGATTTAGCAAAAAAACACCGCCGAAGAATGTCCGCAGCTAACATGGTTCCTCACGAGCGAGCCTTGTTTCTGAACGTCCGTTTGCCAGACTTGGGTTTGTAACCCACTTTCAATGACGAAAGCGAACTTTAGGTCGACCTTAGTACCGAGCGGAAAGCAACCATCCTACGGTTGACCGCGCCTTCGGTGGAAAGCAAGTCGGGCTCACCTTTGGCGAAGCTTCGGTCGGTCCAAACGGTGACTGGACGCCACGGGTGTCGGAACGGGCACGGCTAAAATCGATCGCTTTATTGTCGACGTGCCGGCGGCGAGCGCCGCGGTTTGTGCAGCTGACTGCATGACGATTATCTTGGGTTGATCTGATATCGGCATGCCAGCGACAGAACATTGGGTTCCGTTTCGAGACAAACTGCGCCTCGACAGCGGCACCTGAGTTCCTGTAATGGCGTTCATCACGTAGGCTTGCTTATACCGGTGAGTAACAGTGAACGTGAGTTGGCACGTGCTCGCCGCTGGTGGAGTTCGAGGGTCATGGTTTCCGAACCAGAAGGCTACGACTGATTTGTTGATCGAACCCTGGTACGCGAAGGCCTTCACGTCCGCGAAATCCCCGTTTGCGACCGAGTTGACAGTCACAAAACCGGTTCCGCCCTGGACACCGGCTAAGGTCGATATAATCCGCTGCACTGCGTAAAACGCAATTTTAGGCGTCGTCGGATTGCTGGATGCCACGCCGCAAAGCTCTGGGCCGTTGTCTTGGAATTCGTAGATAAATGAATGCTGTACGCCGAGGCCGGCCGCTTGCAGTAATCGTCTCGCAAGAAATACCACCTGATGCGTATTGGTGAACGTCGACGTAGTACCGACGCCCCATTCGGTTTCCCATTTGGGCAACCTGGTCTTCGAGCTTAGCACCTGAATCCAGTTTGCGTAATCCCGATATTCCCATTCGTACGTCGTCTCGGGAATAAATCCGTACCCGTCGCCATACGGATGATAGACCACGCCATCCATCGTGGTCCCCATTGCCAGCACGTTGAAAATCTGCGTTCCTTGCGCGCCGAGACCAATCACCTGAATGGACGGGTTAACAGCGTGAACAGCAGCCGTAACCGCATTCGTGAGGGCCACAAGCTTCGTTTGCCACGTCGATCCTTCGTAGGATGCGTAAGCATTGTTCGGTTCGTTCGTGATTTCGAACGCAGAGACCAAACCGGTCTTGGCAATCCATGCCGCAAGATTCGACATTGCGACCGGATCGTAATTGTCTTGGTAATGCCAGTTCGGGCCTAGAATACCGACGACTTTCAATCCATTAGCCTTGGTGGCAGTAAGCCAACCCATATCCCGTGAAGGTTGCACGTAAACACCGGTACTAGGCTCCCAACTCCCGGCATAGAGATCATCCCGAATGTACGATACGCCGGTCGAGGCAATATAATTGCGCATCGGCTGCTTCAGCTTACGCATGGCGACTGAGCAGAACTTCATTTATGACCTCAAGGACCAGGGCGGCGCGGCGCCGAAGGCACTTAAGGTCCTATTGATGCAAATCTCCGCCAGAAGCAGTCCTATGCCATGGTCGGTCAGATTACATCAGCCTTACAAGGGATGAGCGCGAATACGACCGAGAATCCTTATGTCAATCCAATGTTTTCAGTTCCAAAGCTTATTCCCACTGCGGTTTCCACCCGCTCTTACAGAGGTGCTAGGCGTGACGGTTACCATCGCGGGTTAGATAGCTGTAAATCACCCGACGGCCGCCGGATAATTTACAGCCCTTTTTGAAAGGGTTGTTTGGAACACACTGTTTTTTTCCTAAAAACTCAAACTGTAGCGGAATTGTCTGGCGTGAGCCGGAGGATTCTGCTGCCTGGGCCTGGTTCGATCAAAAATCTCTCAGGATTTGTGATCGATCCCGGCTAGAGGCTTGGGCCAGATTTGTGCCACGAGGGCATGGAGTTTTCAGAAGGTCGGAATCGTCCGGGTTTTCTACCTTCCGGTCGGCTTGTGAGATACGTCTCTCGTGCACTAGGATCTCGTTGATGCGCTCCCCCGGAACGTCCTCGCCATGGCGATACACTATTGTCGGCGTGGTGATAACGATCGTATTGCTCCTCCCGCTTTACTGGGTGCTTTCGGGAAGTTTTATGACTCCTCGAGAGCTTTTCGGCCCCCATTTTTCCCTTTGGCCGCACGAGTTCGTTTTTCAGAACTGGTCGAACGCGATCCAGCGGTTGGCGCCACACGCGGCCACCAGCTTTATGGTGAGTGCTGCGACGTCGGCGCTTACCCTCTTGGTCACGGGTCCAGCCGCCTACAGCATAGTCTGGCTCAAACCTCGGGGCCGAAAAGTGCTGGAGTCGTTCATGCTGACGAGTCAGATGCTGCCGGCGATCGTCTTTGTGATTCCGCTCTTCGTCATGTTTTCGCGATTGAACCTAGTCAACACATTACCGGGTTTGATTTTGGCGGATATGACTCTCACCGTTCCCTTCGCCTTAATCATGCTTGGTGCTTACGTGCGGGAATTTCCGTACGAGTTGGTGGAAGCGGCTTTGGTCGAAGGAGCAGGGCAATGGAGAGCTTTTCGTTCCGTGGTCGTGCCAGTGATGACGCCGGGGTTCGTCACGATTGCGATCTTCAGCTTTTTGATGCCTTGGGGTGACCTCATCTTCTCTCTCAGCCTAATTACCGAGTCTAGTTTGCAACCGCTGATTCTCGAACTTTACAAAGCAGTCGGGCAGTATGGTGTAGATTGGAGTTTTCTGCTTCCTGGCAGTGTGCTCACTGCGATTCCAGCCGTCATAGTCGTGCTGTACGCGAGTCGGTTTATTGTTTCAGGGTTTACCCGTGGTGCTTTGCGTTAGTTCGAAATAGTGAATGGGATGGAAACTGTGACCCAGATGGAAAGCGCGAGGAGCCGATCCGCTCCATTTGGGCCAGCCAACTTGGGGCCGCCGAAGAGGCAGGCCGCGCGGTGGCGGAATTTGTTTACGCCCTACAGCTTCGTGTTCCCGATTGTTCTGTTTGCGATTCTGTTCTTAGCATATCCCGTCGCTTACAGCCTCGCGCTGAGCTTTCGCGATGCGACGGTAGACACATTTGTTGGTGGCGACATGCCTTTTAATGGGCTTACCAACTACCAGCAAGGTTTGGCGAATGCCAGCTTCTGGCGGGCGTTACTGAACACTGTCCTTTTCACGTTCTTCAGCATTTTGTTTCAATTTACGATTGGGTTTCTATTGGCGTTGTTTTTCCAGAATGAGTTCCCGCTCAAGAACGCGCTCATCGCCCTTTTGCTCGTCCCCTGGCTGGCTCCGATCCTTACGGCGGCTAATACCTTCAAAGGCTTGTTCAACGAAGTAGGTCCGATCAATCACATTGGGCATTTGTTTGGCCTTCCCAGTCTTGCTTGGCTAGCCGATCCCCAGCTCGCATTCGCGGCCACGATCGTCGCTAATATTTGGATCGGCTTTCCATTCAATTTCATCCTTCTGTACGCCGGAATGCGCGCGGTGCCGCTTGAAATTTACGAGGCGGCAAAATTGGATGGTGCTGCTTATTGGAAACGGGTTAGCCACATCACTGTCCCTATGCTAAAGCCCGTAACCGTTGCGGTGCTGATGCTTGGGACGATCTACACGGTGAAAGTCTTTGATCTGGTTTGGATCATGACCGGAGGCGGACCCGCCAACAGCACACACCTTCTTTCTACCTTCGCTTATCAAACCGGATTCTCGATCCTCAATTTTGGGCAAGCTGCCGCGATCGCGACCGTGATGGTGCTTCTCATTCTTTCGCTGAATCTGCTGCAGCTTGCGATTCAGCGGAGGTAAACCTTTCTGCAAAAAAAAGTAACCTAACTAACCCCCAAACTCCGTGAAAAATAATTCCTCCCGAACGCGTCGAAGCTGGTGGAGCTTCTCCGCCTGCGCTCTGCTAATAGCGGCTTTAACCGGATCTGCCCGGTCTGAGGTCACCACTGTTGAAATCGTTCACTATTTTAATGTCCAAGGCCAGTTAGACGGCCTGGCTGCGCTCAAGAGCGATTTTGAGGCGGCGAACCCCGACATCAAAATTCAGTTTACCTATGTGCCGTTTGCGGAGTTGCTCAGCCGGACACTCCAGATGGCGGCCGTCCACAAATCGCCAGCTATATCTTGCATCGATAACCCGGATGTCTTGCGCGTCGCGAAAGCCGGCGTTCTGAAGGATATCAGCGCGGATGTTGCGAAACTGCCAACCTGGCAGGATACGTATCCTGGGCCTAAGAGCGCCGTCACCGACGGCCAGAAAGTTTATGGAGTGCCGATCGGCAGCAACAGCTTGGCCATCTTTTATAATAAGAAGATGTTCAGCGATGCTGGCGTCAGTAGTCCTCCGGCAACCTGGGCCGAATTAACTGACGTTGCGGCTAAACTCACCAAGACTCCGGTGTACGGGCTAGACTTCTCCGCTGTAAATACCGAGGAAGCAACTTGGCAGTGGGAACCGTTTCTCTGGTCTAACGGCGGGAAGCTGCTTGACCTGACCGCTGCGCCGGCGAAGCAAGCACTCCAGTTTTGGGCCGACTTTGTTCAGAAAGGATCGGTCTCGCGCGATGCAGTAAATTGGAACCAGGGAGATGTGGCGAATCAATTCATCAGTGGTCGTGCCGCCATGATGGTTATGGGACCTTGGATGCTCGGCCAAGTGCACAAGAGTGGCTTGGACTTCGGAGTGGCTCCGATCCCGGTGCCGAAAGAGGGGATGAAGCCCGTGGTCCCGCTCGGCGGTGAGGTCTGGTGTGTTTCGAAGACCGATGACAAGACCGAAGCGGCAGCTCTGAAGTTCATTGCATTCGTCCAGGATCCGACCCGACTGGAAAAGATTTGTAACACATTCAACTACATTTCGTCGGTTCGAAGCGTGGCGGCTAAACAAGGTCAAGCGAATGCCGAACTTCAACCATTCGTTCTCCAGATGGATACCGCTAGAGCGCGACCAGAAGAGGGAGGAGCCAACTACCCGGCTATCTCTTTAGCTGCTCGTATCGCAATCCAAAAAGCTCTGACCGGACAGTCTCCCATAGACGCTGCCTTGTCCGAAGCAGCGGATAAGATTAAGACGATCGCAGAAAAGAAGTAGCGGGTGCAAGAGGATCGTATCGTGCCACCCGATGGGATAACACCAATTGATGCGATCTTAGTCGGCTGCGGAGCCATGAGTGCCGAATGGCTCCGCGCGGCGAGCGAGCTTGGTGTTCAAATCGTTGCGCTGGTCGATATCGATCAGCGCAATGCCGAAAAGCGCCGCGCCGATTTCCATTTATCGGCACCGATTTTCTCTGATTTTCAAGAGAGCTTCCGTAGGATACCGGCTGACGCGGTGTTTGATTGCACGATTCCCGCAGCTCACAAAGAGGTCACCGGAGCTGCGCTCGGAGCAGGACTTCATGTGCTCGAAGAAAAACCCCTGGCCCTAACGGTCGGAGACGCAACCGATCTGGTAGACCTCGCTCAGCGCAATACTCGAGTACACGCCGTGGTACAGAACCGCCGCTTTAATCGCGGAATTCGTCAAATGCAAAAGATGATTGCATCCAAGGTGATCGGTGAGGTAACCACCGTCCACGTGGATTTCTTCGCCGGCCCGCATTTCGGCGGATTCCGCGAGAGCATGGCGCATGTTTTGTTGGCCGATATGGCGATCCATCCATTTGATGCGGCGCGTTTCTTACTCGGGGTTGATGCAGAAGCCGTCTTTTGTGAAGAATGGTTGCCAAAGAATTCCTGGTACTTGAGCGGTCCATCGGTGACTGCGATTTTCCGGATGGCAAACGACGTCCGATTTACTTATCGGGCCAGTTGGTGTGCGGATGGATTCCGAACTTCCTGGGATGGAATGTGGCGAATCATTGGAACCGAAGGGACCCTCATCTGGGATGGCCACGACGATGTGCGAGCTGAACAAGTGATGTTTCAGCAAGGAGTTTTTTTGAATGAGACGCGACTTGTTTTGCCCGAAGAGGAACCCCCAGCAGCCGAGATACGCGGTCATTTCAGTGTGATGAATCAATTCATCCAAGCCGTACGGGGCGGGCCAGTTCCGGAAACGAATTCTGCGGATAACATTCGCAGCCTCGCTATGGTCATCGCTGCGGTCGAAAGCGCCGAAACCGGTCATTGGACGACCGTAGAACGGTGATGGCCAATAACAAATCTAGCGCCCCTTCACTCACCACCCCTCGCGCGTCGCGCGGGCCTCCCCGGGAAAGGCGGTTTTACCGTCTTCTAAGGGCGCATCACTTGACGCCATCAACCCGGCAGGGTACCGGATGCGGCCGAAGGGCCAGGAAAACATAGCCCAGGCTTTAGCCTGGGAAATTCCGTCTAAATGACAACAGCCATAAGGCGCTAGATCGGAGCGCCCATTCTGAAAAACACCCGCGCAGCGGGTTGCCGGTGCTTTAGGGGCAGGAGTTGTGTGCATCACCCCGATTGCGGAGGAATTGATTGTCAACCCCACGAGTTGGCTGCGCGATGAATTTTCGATTTTGGGATTGAGCTGGCGTGTTTTCCGACGCCCCGACAGGGCTGATCGCGGTTATTCCGGTCTACCCAGGCTAAAGCCTGGGCTATGTTTTCCTGGCCCTCCGGGCCGTATCCGAAGGCCCAGGGTTAAGGGCTTGGCTTGGCGTAACCCTGGGTTGGTTAGAAAAAGCGCGATTCGCCGCCTACATCCAGGGGCGTTACCCATGTCCTGACCACACCCCCGCGCCTGCCATCTGCTATTGGCTATCGACTATCGGCTATCTGCTATCTGCTATCTGCTATCCCTTACGTGGCGTTCGTATGCTGTTGGGGATGCAAGAGCCGAAATTGATTTGGCTGCATGTCGAAAAAGCGCCGGAACATACGCCGGAAATAGTCCGGATTTTCGTAGCCGCACGCCAAAGAAACTTCTTTTACCGTTAACGAACTTAGGAGGAGGAGGTTCTTAGCGTGGTGCATCCGGACCCGGTGAATTCCGGTCGTCAAACTGTAACCAAAGGTTTCGCGGTAAACCCTCCCGAGATAATCCGGATTGCAGTGAAGCGTTCGAGCAATCTCCGAAGTCGTGATCGGTTCCCGAAACCTTTTGCCCAGCGCGGTCTGTGCGATAGCAGCTAATTTTCGGCGTTGTTGCGGTGCCTCGCCCGGTGGGTCTGTGATCTGGGTCGCGATTTCCAGCAACATCAGTTTCACCAGCACACTGGCGTAATTGGGCTCAAGACGTCTGTCCTCCTGGTCGTCGAGAAAGCGGCGCAACAGCTCAACCAACCGAAGCGGCTGCGACAGCTGAGTCACCTGCGGAACCGTGGCAAAATTCGGCGAGGTCTCCTCTGCTTCCAGATGGAAGTGCAACCAGTAAAACGAGGTGCGAGGTTCATAAGGTGCAGCTGGACCGTGTCGACGCTCCGGCCACAATATCAACGTGTGCTGGGGCGGGAGAACAAATTGTTGCTCCTCTTCCCACAGACGAAGCACACCGGAGCGGACAAAAATGAGTTCGTACGTTGTGATCCGTCGTTCGGGATGTGAACGAGCCCCGGGGGCTACAAACAGACCCGCGTTGGCAGCGCACAATCGAGTTCCCGTGCTAATCCGAAACTGAGTCGGGGGACATTCTGATTCGGGGGGCATAGCAAAAGTCGGAATCGTTCCGCCTTTCTACGTTCCAGTCTAGTTGTGAATCTGCCAGACCTTCAATAGAAAAGAAGAGTATGGATATTGCAGTAGGCTGGTCGCCCTTGCCGCGCAACCGGATCGTCATTCATAGCGGCTTTTGGAAAGAATGGCGAGACCTGATCGGAAGAACTACGCTTTTCCACCAACTTGGCGAACTGCGCGCAGAAGGGCACCTCGACGCCCTGCAACTCGATCAAAGAATGCACCGTGGCCGGCCGGTGGGCGATGATTGGTATTGGGGTGCGAGTATCTTTTGGGACTCCGATCTCGCTAAGTGGCTTGAAGCGGCTTCGGCGTACCTCGAACAAGCCAGGGACGACCAACTGGCGGAAGCCGTGGATGACATCATCGCACGCTTCGAACGTGCCCAAACCCCTGACGGCTACGTGAACAGCCACATCCTCACTTGGCGCCCGCGGCATCGGTTCAAAAACCTGCGAGATCTCCATGAACTCTATTGTGCCGGTCATTTGATTGAGGCGGCGGTCGTTCATCATGAAGCGACCGGTAAGCAGTCACTCCTCAACGTCGCCCGCCGCTTTGCTGATCTTCTAGTCAAACAATTCGGGTCTGGTCCCGACCAGATTCCCGGTTATTGCGGACATCCGGAAATAGAGTTGGCTCTGCTGCGGCTCTACCGATTGACCAACGAGCCGAGCTATTTCGAGCTGAGCCGGTTTTTCATCGATCAGCGAGGCCAAGAACCGAACTTTTTTGAGATTGAAGCAGCCGCGCGACTCGACTCGCAACCCTTTCGGCCGGAGCATCCCGGGTCCCCTTATGCCTATATGCAGGCCCACCAACCGATCCGCGAGCAGTCGAAGGTGGTCGGTCACGCGGTGCGAGCGATGTATCTATTCTCCGCGGTTGTGGATTTGGGACTGGAAACGAACGACCCAAGTCTAATCCAAACTGCCGAACGGATCTGGCGCGATGTCATTGAAACCAAGCTATACATAACTGGAGGGATTGGTTCGGCATCAGAGAACGAAGGATTCACGCGGGACTATGATCTCCCGAACGAGCGAGCCTATGCCGAAACTTGCGCGTCGATCGGTTTATTCTTGTTTGGTCACCGACTGCTCCAGCAGCGGTTGTCATCTGAGTTTGCTGATGTGATGGAGCTAGCCCTCTACAATTGCATTTTGTCCGGGATCGGCCTCGATGGCGAAACCTTCTTTTATGATAACCCGTTGGCCAGTCATGGCCAGCACCGGCGGATTCCGTGGCCGTGGTGGTGTCCCTGTTGCCCTCCCAACCTTGCCCGGCTCATCAGCTCATTGTCCGGCTATCTGATCAGCGAAAGAGAAGGAAATATCGCGATTCATCACTATGTAACTTGTGATATTACATCAGGTGATTTTCGCCTGCGGCTGGAGAGTGGATTTCCGTTTTCTGGGGAGAGTCGAATCAAGGTTACGGTGGATCAGCCGCGCGAAAAAACGTTCGCGTTTCGGGCGCCAGGCTGGGCCGGTGAAGTCAAGGTTTTGCTAAATGGAGCACTCGTGCGACTCGAATCCGTGGACGGTTACCTCTTCCTTCGCCGAACCTGGCAGACTGATGACCAAGTCGATTTGCACTTTGAGATGCCCATCAGGAAGCTATTTGCGCGATTCGAAGTTGACGCTGATCGGGGGAGAATGGCTCTGATGCGCGGGCCGTTGGTTTACTGTTTGGAACAGGTAGATAATGGTCCCGATCTCGACCGATTGGTGATTCCCGTGCAGGAGCAGTTTCAGCCGATAGAGTCAAAGGAATTGCTGAATGGAGTGGTCACGCTCCGCGGTCGCGCAACCCGCGAAAGCGCGGATCAAAGTAAAAGTCTTTACGCCGAGCAGCCGCCCAAGACCGAATCTGTCGATGTGATCGCTGTACCGTACTATGCATGGGCCAATCGAGGGGCCGGCGAAATGCAGATCTGGACGCGGTACCGGTCCTAATTCTGAATTCTTAGCTTCTCGGGCTCGACCTGCTGCGATTCGTTTACTACTGGGGATATTCCAACAAAGGTGCGTAAAACGCCACGGAATTATCGCCACTGACACAGTCCCGTTCACACGAGAAGCGTGAGACGTTAGACCCCTAATATCGTCCATGGCATCCACCACGACGGGAGAGACGATCACCGATCTGCTAGTCGTGCAGGGCTTGTATCGAGACTTCCTGCCGATACTCTGCCCACTCGACCTCAATCATAAGGTGGTTCGGTACTATGCCCACAGTGTCATCAAGTCGGAGATCTTCCAGGTGACACAACGGTCCAGCGAAGACCGCTACCTGCATTTGATTGCCTTCGTTACCCACCAATATTTCCGGCTTCAGGATGACTTGCTCGATGTCCTCCTCAACGTTCTTCAGACGTACTTGAACACTGCTCAGTGCGAGCACAAAGAGGTGTGTTACCGACGCCGGGAATACTGGAACGAGGCCGTCAGAAAACTAGCC
>CAWDQF010000002.1:0-844546 GCA_963804425.1 uncultured Verrucomicrobiae bacterium
CATGGCGAACACGCCTTCCGGCATCCGGCAGTCGCGCGCAGCGTCCGAAACGGCCGATGCGACGAGGTTGGAAGTTTTTGGATGACCAGGATGAGGTTTCACGACGACCGGACAGCCGGCAGCAAGGGCGGAGGCGGTGTCTCCTCCCGCCACAGAAAATGCCAACGGGAAATTGCTGGCGCCAAAAACTGCGATTGGACCCAAAGGGAGGAGCATCCGACGAAGGTCGGGTTTCGGGACCGGCTTCCGGTCCGGCAGTGCCGTATCAATCCGAGCATCTATCCACGACCCCTCGCGCACGAGACCGGCGAACATCCGGAGCTGATTCGCAGTACGAGCTCTCTCACCGATAAGGCGATCTGCAGAAAGCGCGGTTTCCTCGGCGCAGGATGAGATCAACCGGTCGCCGACGGCCATGATCCCATCGCCGATTCGTTCCAAGAATGTGGCGAGAACTTCAGGCGCAGGGCTACGATAGCCCGCAGCCGTTTCAACGATCGTTTGAAGTCGTTTTGGCATAGGCCAGAGTAAGCGAAAGCTCCAGCTTTGGCCATTTCGTGTCGACGTGGCAAAAGCTGGAGCTTTCGCTTACGCGATCTCGGGTGACCGGAGCAAAAGCTGGAGCTTTCGCTTACGCTCAAACCCAAATTCCGAAATTTCGAATCGTCCTCGTCCTCGTCGTCGTGCTCGTCCTCGGGGCATTGGGATTCCGTGACCGCAAAGAGACCGATGTTCCTGCAACTAATTTGTTCTGCTAGTCTGATTGCAAACGATCGGGATTTCTCGAGGACGAGGACGACGACGAGCACGAGGACGACTCCTCAAATTCGGAATTTAGCTTTAAATCAACCGGCGTCTTGCGAGATTCCGCATGAGCTGCGTTGCGCCGAAGGTCCAGGGCTCGCAGTCGTGAGCATGCCGCATACGATTGGAAAGGGCGCCGAGTTTATCCGACTTTATTGTCACGACGTCGCCAATCTTGTGGCTGAATCCCATGCCCGGAACATCCCGGTCTTGCACCGGTGCAAACATGGTGCCTAGAAACAGGACGGCTCCATCCGGATATTGGTGATTCGGTCCGATCATCTGCCCTACCAGGTCGGTCGGGTCACGGCTGATCTGGCTTAAGGAAGAGACTGCATGAAGATGAAATTCATCTTCACCCTCGATTGTCATGTGAACTTCCATCTTTCTGACGTCATCGATAGAAAAGGTTTCGTCGAAAAGCCGGATAAATGGGCCCACCGCGCAGCTTGCGTTATTGTCTTTTGCTTTGCCGAGCAGGAGCGCGGATCGCCCTTCGACATCGCGGAGATTAACATCGTTTCCAAGTGACGCTCCTTTAATCTCTCCTGCACTTGAAACCACCACAACCACCTCTGGCTCGGGGTTGTTCCACGACGACATCGTATGGAATCCAGCCTCATGACCGTGACCAACCGCCGACATGGGCTGGGACTTCGTAAAAAGCTCTGCGTCCGGCCCGATCCCGACTTCGAGGTATTGGGACCAGAGTCCTTTTTTAATCAAGAGTCCCTTTAAAGCAACAGCTTGCTCGCTTCCCGGCTTTAAATTCTCAAGTGTCTGGCCAACGGAGGACAGAATTTCATTTCGAATTGATGAAGATTCCTGCGGATTACCGCGTGCCTGTTCTTCGATGACCCGTTCCAGGAGACTAATGACGAAAGTGACTCCGGCAGCTTTAATGGCCTGCAAATCGATTGGGGCGAGTAACCACGCCTTTCGTGGATCGCGCTGATCACGTGGCGAATTATCTAGAAGTTCGCGAAGTGAGCCGACTGGTTCTCCGGAGATGGCGGCGACACTCGCCGCCGGTCTTTGGGCTTCGCACAAATCGCGCATGGTCGGGAAGGTTTGGCTAATGTCGAGCACGGCTTCTTCGCGAACAACGACGACCGACGGGCCCTGAACGTCAGGTCGCCAGACCCGCCCCACGAGACAGCCGCGAGGCCAATCTGTTGGGAGAATATCGCTATGGTTTATTTTGGTTTTCCAGTTCATGGGAATCAATTTGGTCTTCGTTCGTCCTCGTGCTCGTCGTCGTCCTCGTCCTCGAATTGTTGAGCTGGCGCATTCTCGCGGACCCGGTAAACATCGAGCTTTTCGTGGTCGAAAATTGCAGGCGAAGCCATGGGCCAATTTAATAGCGGTGGAGATGAGTTTCGACAGCTCTGTTTTTGCATTCGAATTTTTCCGGTTCACTCGGGGACGAGGACGACGACGAGCACGAGGACGATTATGTTTGCGGCTACAGCGCTCTGTGCGTGAAGCGCGGTCGTTTTACCTTTCCTCTACCAATCAAGAACCGCTCCGTCCTTCGCCCGAATCGTTGTGGAATGCATCACCTCTTGTTTGAACGGGTGTTTCCTGGCTTGTTCCTCATCGACTTCGATTCCGAGTCCTGGAACTTGCGTTGGAAGCCAGTAGCCGTTCTCGGTCTTGAGCGAACTTCGCACCACATCCCAGCGCCACGGGACATCCGTCAGCATGTCTTCCTGGATCAAAAAGTTTGGCGTCGAGAGTGCGAAGTGCAGGGCGACGGCATTCGCAACCGGCCCCAGAGGATTATGAGGCGCGACGCCCATCTGGTAGGTCTCTGCCATTGCCGCGATTTTTTTCGCTTCCATGATTCCACCACAGTGGCAGAGATCGGGTTGAATCACGTGGCAGGCTCTCTGTTCGAAAATGGGTCTAAATTGATGGCGCCCCACCAGTCGCTCCCCGGTGGCGATCGGAACTCGTACCGATTGTCGCACCTCGAGGAGTGCCTCCACGTTTTCCGGCGGAACGGGTTCCTCGCAGAAGTAAGGAAAAAACTCTTGCACCGCCAGGATGTACTGAATGGCCATGGCAGGGTAGGTCCGTCCATGAAAATCGATCATCACGTCCACCGCGTCACCGACTGCCTCGCGTAGTTTGCCCATCAGCGTAGCGAATCGTTTTACTTTACCGATTCCTTCAAGAGGCTCCGAGTAGGGAACAAACACGACCTTTATCGCGGTGTAGCCATTCCCGATAACCTTCAGGGCGAGATCGATCAACGGTCCAACCTCGAATGTCTCATAGACAGAACGCATATCGCCTCCGCCGAGATGGGTATACATCCGCACTTTGTCGCGAACCTGTCCCCCTAACAGCTCGTAAACCGGGACGCCGAGAAGTTTGCCCTTGATGTCCCAGAGCGCCTGTTCGATAGCCGAAATACCACTCATCCCGATCACGCCGAGGCGCCAGAACGATTGTCGATAAAGCTTCTCGTAAATGTGTTCGATGCGCCGCGGATCCTCGCCGATGACCATCGGGGCCAGGTCCTCAATCACCCCAACGACCGCGCGTGTCTTCCATTCCAGGGAACCTTCCCCCCAGCCGAACAGACCGGGCTGATCTGTTTCAACCTTGCAGAACACCCAGTTTCGCATTTCGGCGTTTACGACCAGGGTTCGGATGTTCGTTACTTTCATAGGAATCCGCGCTGAAATCATTGCAATTTCAGGTGGCCAGCCAGCGCGTAAGCCAGTTCCCGATGAACGGTTTCAGGCCATTGTCCAAGTTGTGGTCCTAACCGGTCGCACAATTCCCGCAGGTCTTCGGTTCCAGCCGATCGCACCAGGATTTCGGCGTGTTCGACGAACTCGCGAGTTTCTCGACAGAACTCGGCGATTTCCGAACCCTTTTTTAATGGCCAATGGCAGCTGACGTAGAGGTCGATGTCGAGATGTTCGATGAACTGGTTAGTAAGGAGATAAGTCTCCGGATAAAGATAGGTTGGACACAACGCTGGTTGCCCGTCGATACCCAGGTAGACGGCTCCCTGAATCGCGTCGCCCCCAAACAGAGCACGGTGTTTGTGATCAAGTATTCCAAGATGCCCTTTGCTGTGGCCCGGAAGCGAAAGGATTTCGAGGTCCCAATCGGGGCCTAAGCGAAGATGCTCTCCTCCTCGAAAGGTAAGTTCGACCGGTTGAGCTTCACCGAGATCTTTAAAAATACCGCTTTTGACGTCTTCAGGATAAAACACGCCATGCGGTCGATAGGCATCGTACCTCGTCGCGAAAAGGGTGTCCGGATGGTCGATCTGAAATCGGTCTGCGTCGCCGCAACAGAGGAGAGCGGTCGGAGACCAGCGCTTCATTCCAGCATTCCCGCCCACGTGATCTGAATCCGGATGGGTGTTTATTATGTAGCGCAGCTGCTCGGGTCGAAGCTCTAACCGATCGAGCGCCGGCAGGATTAGGTCCTGGACGTGGTAGGAGCACCCGGTATCGAGCAGGAGGCTACCCCACTCGCCGACCAGCAGTGGCAGATAAATCGGCCGTTTTCCGACGGTGCCGTCCAACAGACAGACGGAATCGAATAACTGGATCATGATGGCAATGTCACGAAGTTGGTTGTTGACCTCGAGCGCCGTAACCGCCGTCGCAGCGGATATCGGTCGCTGTAATGTTCGCAGCCTCGTCGCTTGCGAGAAAAACGAAAACCGCCGCGACTTCTTCGATAGAACCGACCTTGCCCCTTGGATGCAACCGGTCGAAAGCCTCTCTTGCTTTCTGGATGTCGGTCGCATTCTCGGCCAGAAAGCGGTGTAGCATCGGCGAGTCGACTGTCCCGGGCGAGACCGTGTTCACGCGGATATTGTCCACGGCGAGTTCAACGGCCTGTCCCCTGGCCAAGGCGATCAATCCCCCTTTGGTCGCTCCGTAAACGGTTATGCCGGGGTGACCGAGGTGACCGGTCACACTCGCCATGTGGATTACGGACCCGCCCCCGGCTCTACGCATATGTGGGATCGCGAATCGGGTAAACATGATTGGCGCCCGGAGATTCACCTGCAGGATCTGATCGACCGTTTCCGACTCGATAGTTTCTGTCGGAACAACGGGCATCACGGCGGCGTTGTTTACCAGACAATCGATCCGGTCAAATGTCGCAACTGTTCGTTCCACAAACGCGGAGATTTGCGACACGTCTCTCAAATCGATTGGTACGGCGAGAACCTGGGTGCCCGTCTTTTGAATGAGTTGCTCCGTTTCTCGAAGTTCGCTCAGGTTGAGGTCGCAGATCGCCAGCCTGGCTCCTTCCCGCGCAAAAGCCAGGGCAATGCCGCGCCCGATTCCGTCACCGGTTCCAGTAACGATTGCGACTTTATCTTGTAAACGATTCATACGGTCTTTCCAACTGGCGCCGGAGATAGACCGCAGAGGCTTGCCAATCCGAGGCAAAGCAGCGGAAGGAAATTTCTTTTCGGCATAGATCTGTGGGGGTATTGCGAAGGGATTTGCTGATCGCGAGTACATCGCGAGGACGTTCTCGAGCGGCACATCGCCTACGATTTTAGATCTGACGTCGGTGCCAATCAAGCTAGCCCGCAAAAATCACGCAAAAGCCGAAGCGACGAGCTCATTGCGGACTAGAAAGCCCAGCACATATCCCTTCGCGGCCTGGCAGCGCACAAGACTGGAGTCCGCCAGGATATGGTGCTGGGCAGGTTTTCAGAATAAGTGAATCGAAACAACTGTTTTTAAACTCTTATCTCCAATAAAGCAGCGGAAATTTCCGGCGTGGCCGGATAGTCCCGCTGCTACAGCCTGCATCGCTCACAAATCTCTAAGGATTTTTGAGCGATGCAGGCTCGATAGGATAGTTCATGTCTAGAAGATAATCCTGCATTCTCTTTTCGAGAGCTACGCGCTACGCTCAAAGCACCAACCGGTGTTTCCTCCCGGTCCCCAGAAACATGGATACGGCGAATCTATACCTTTCTAGTAATCAAGCTCGAGCCCGGTGGAACCGTCTGGATGCAGCTCAAATCCTCAAGCGATTCTTCTTTTGTGAACGCGCAGTGATCGTAAGTGCGTCGAGTTGGATACCGCACCTCGCGGGGCTTGAGCTAAAATTGGCAGTTCCTTTGCTTTGCTGGCAAAATGCCGAAACGGCCAATGCGTTACGCCAACGGGTTTTTGAGCTCCGTTTTCCGAGCCGATTGATGGAGCATGAGGGCGCGGATTAACCGCTGGCCGATTTACTGAACCTGCTGCGCCAAGCTCCCTCCGAGCGCGCATTTGTTGAAACCTTGGCAAGTGCGGCGTTGCCGGCGCTGCGGGATGCTTATCTCGAATTCCTTACCTACTCGGATCCGTTGGCGGACGCTCCGACTTTTCGATTCCTGGAACTTTCGGTTCGCGAGAAGGATAAGCAAATTGCGGATCTCAATCGACGTTTAACTGAAATGTCGACCGACGGAGCAGGAGCCGAAGCGGTTAGCCGGCAGTGGGTGGGTGATTTTGCTGACCAGTTAAAGATGTTGGGCGGAATCGGAACCGATCGCGCTCCGGTCGATCGAGTTATTACTCGGCTCAAGTCCCTGCACGAGATTGACCCGGAGCGATATACTGCTCCCAGCCTCGTACGCCACCATCCTTGCAGATCAGGACGGCCGCACCCGTGGCGGTACCGACGCGCGGAAAAGTAAAATCGGTTCATGAGGCCGAAGCCGAACTCAAAATCGAGTTTGCAGACGGCTCAACCGCGACGTTCCGCCTGGACGATCCTGGCTCTTCCGTAGCCGTCCGGGACAAGAATCATTCGGTCGAATATCTGGGGTGAGACCTCAATGATCAAGAGGCTAGTCTCGCGAGAGCTCGTGCACGAGCGTTGAACACGATCACGGCCGTTGGTTAAACTCGCCTGCTCACCCGAGGTCGACCGCTATTTCTGGGAACGGCGAGAGATTTGCTCGCATGGTTATCCTGTCGGCCATATTCTACTTCCTGGCGATGGGCACAAATTTCTTAGAGGAACAGGGCGCGTTGTTCGGGCATCTGGTGTCGCGCTTCTCGACACATCCAGAGAACCTCGCTACGGATGCGCTGGCTTTTATCGTCAATCGCTCCGCGACAATGCGCGAGGAGCTTAGGAACCTTTTTGGGCGGACCGGAATCGAGCTTCCACCACTTGCAAGATTCCAGTCTCAGGCAGGTGACGAGCAAGGAAACATCCCCTTCGGAGAAAGAACGCCCGTCAACTGATCATTGCGCGGGAGGAAAGACTTTCTCCCCGTCGAGCCCCAAGGCTGTCTCTCCTTCCTCATTCTCCTAGGTGAACCCAGGTTCGCCTAAAACCACTCCTGTCGCTACCTGGCTGACGCCAGTCTTACACCGAACCCACGGACGTCCTTCGGGGCAAGAGTACCGTCTGCGGCTTAAACGGCCATAGACCGTATTATATAATATCCTTATTTAAGGTAACTTATAAATCGACTGTTCAAGTATCACGCAATTTTCACGCACTTTTTACAAGGACCTTAGAGAATTTCGATACTTGCGATTGATGCGCGCCCTGTCTCTTCCACCCGACAGCCGATGAAGCCAGAGTCCCGCCCGAGCAGCAAATAGGGCTTAGTGAGTGCCGTCAATCTGGGGGCCTTTGATCACGAGTTCACCCAGACACCCCTGGCTAAACACGCTTCCTTTAGCGGATCTCTTGTAGCCGAAGTGTCCTCGCTTTGCATCTCAAGCGTTTGTTTGATAACGCTGGACTTCCCACAACCAAACCGAGAGACAGCGCGCTGCGAGCAGTTACCAACTTTGATGCTTCCAGCTCATCGAGCAAGTCTTGAACTGCCTTTGGTGTGATCGACATCGATAGAGTGTTCATACGAACACATTATCAGCCAAGGTTGATCGAGATCCAGAGATTTTCAAACGTAAGCAAAGCCCCCCGGGCACTCAGCATCAGCCCAAGGTTGTTCCGTTTTTGGTTATCGAAATGTTCCTTTTTTAGAGCAAGAACTCCCTCCAGTGATTATTGCGCGAGAAAAGACTTTCTCTCCGTCGAGCCTCAAGGCTGTCTCTCCTTCCTCATTGTCTTATCCGAACCCAGGTTCGACTAAAACCCGACGGCGCGCACCCAAGTCAAAAAGAGCGGATAAGGATTGTGGCCAAACAATATAGGCTGTTTGAAGTCCCACTTAAATTGCTAAATCTGCTGACGACATGAATGCCGCTTATTTTTCTGCCTTTGCTGCTTTAGCAGGATCGGTAATTGGAGGACTGACGACTTTTGCAGCAGCATGGGTTACGCAACGTCAGCAGGCGAACGTACAATGGTTCTTGCAAGAGAAGACAAGACGGCAAGAGCTCTACCACCAGTTCATTGAAGAGGCTTCGAAATTATATGTGGATGCGCTCATTCACGATGAGCCCGCAATTCCATCGCTTGTCAGTCTTTACGCTTCGATCAACAAAATGAGGGTTGTCTCTAACCCTGCCATCGCCGAACGGGCGGACAAATTCGTTCGAATCATCGTCGACACCTATGGCTTACCGAATAAGACCGTGCCAGAGCTGCGCGCGATGCTGGATAGCGGCGCGCTGGACCCCTTGCGGGATTTCAGCGAGTCTTGCCGCGAAGAACTCCGTCAGTTGACGCCTCTTGGCACTCCCGCTGTCGAGAAGGCCAGGTGAATCTCGTAGCGCCGCACCGCGTCTGGGGCACCCGAGACCAATGACCTCGTCCTGCAATTATTCTGCCTCGACTGTATAGACGACTCAGATTCTGGGGTGTCACATCACCCCAACCGAAGCACCCCTACCAGACGATTACTTGAAGGATCGTAAACTGAAAGAGTGTTCGAAGTTTGATCGGCCGTGTAAATCCGATCGCGGGAGCCCAGCGGTATGTCCGTTCGGCGAGGTGCGGAACCTGGCCTGCGACCAGGTTCCGGATGAGTCCCAAAACAAGAATCACCGGTAATATCTGAAGGCGCATTTTCATCGCGTGCACCAGTTCTTTCGGTTTAGCGAAGACAGGGGAAGACCCCTGATCGCTCCTTTCATGACCTCGATCTCGGATTGCTGAGTAACGATAATTTCCTGAGCGAGGCGGCGGAGACGAGGATCCGTGCCAAATTGGAGTTCCACTTTGGACATTTCAATCGCACCCTGATGATGCGGAATCACCCGTGACGCGAAGTCTGCATCCGCGTTACTCGAATAGCGAACCTTCTGCATCTCTCCGTGCATTGTATCCATGCTCTTGTCGAAAGCAGTGTCTGCCATTGGCTCGGATATTGAAGACGGAATAGACGAAATCGCGCTGATCGCAAGGGCGCAGGCGGATATTGTACAAAACGCGAAAATAGCTGGGTTTCTCATGTATGCGTGTATGTCTTCCTACTGAACGCTCCGGTTGCGGCATTAGGCTTTGATCCCAGTATTTCGCCGCATCCCACGTCCAAAGTGGCGTGCGGCATTTGCGGTTCCACCATGGTAGAGGAGATCACCAAACTGTTGGAAAAAGAGTTTCCGGTCTCCGGGTCAGCGCGACGAAGGCGGGGGACCTAGTGAGTACCAGCCAATCTCCAGCTAGCAACAGCACGGCGGCCGAATTCCTCGGTTCGGCGTTCGGTCGCCCGTGCTCTTAATTACCTCTGGGAATATGTCAAAAACATCACTTTCAAAGAGCAATCCGCGGCGCGGCTGTCCAATCGAGCACGCGGCTATGGCAAACGTCTAGGGAGAAGAGGCTCTAGTCCGTGGCAACAAGAGCGGATCTTTAATACCACAACTTAAAGATTGTATGGGAGGGGGCAAAGGCGTCCCTAATCACGATGAGCGAAGTCACAGTCGTGAGCAAAGCTATCCATGCGTTCAGGCCGGAATTGAGGGCGTTGAAGCCCAAGTTCGTGAGCCATTCGAGACCGATCCGGGCGCCCAGCGTGGCCAGTATGGAACTCCTGCCCGGCAGCTCATCGTCTCGCAGTCCGAACGCCCCTTGGTCGATGACCAATAGCACCACGATCATGCCGAGAATCCACGCGAGGATGACTGCTCGCGCCGCTCGCTGATCAAGGTCTGGCGTTCGAGTTCGTGCTCGAAGCCTTCGCCTTGGCAGACAGAAACATTCACGTGTGGCCTTTCGCGGCTCCGATAGCGGGCGAGGAACTGGCGGAGCACGTCTGGATCTATTGATTCGCTTCGCATAAACGTGACTCTGCGAGGTTCTCTTGTTGGTTTTGTCCATCCTCAGCG
This sequence comes from uncultured Verrucomicrobiae bacterium, assembly GCA_963804425.1. Lineage (GTDB taxonomy): Bacteria > Verrucomicrobiota > Verrucomicrobiia > Chthoniobacterales > JAFAMB01 > DASTDH01. The sequence continues at coordinate 10,050 of CAWDQF010000002.1, forward strand.
TGCTGATGCGCGCCCGCGGTTGGAGTCGCCTTTTTGATTGCTTTGACGGGCGGCTTGACGCGAAACCACGCGACATACAGTGCCGGCAGGAACAGAAGTGTGAGTACAGTGCCCACGATGATGCCGCCCATCATCGCGAACGCCATGGGAGCCCAGAAGCCTTCGCGGGAAATTGGAATCAGCGCGAGGCTTGCGGCTGCGGCCGTTAACATGATGGGGCGCGTCCGATGGATTGTGGCGTCCAGGACCGCGTCCCAAGGACCCATGCCATCGCGCTGATGCTCCTCGATCTGCACGATCAAAATCACCGAATTACGGATCAGAATGCCGACCAGCGCGAGGACTCCCAGAATGGCGACAAAGCCCATCGGCGAATTGCTCGGAATCATCGCGGCGACAACGCCAATGAGACCGAGGGGGGCAACTGCGAGGACCAGGAACAAGCGCTGAAAACTTTGCAGTTGGATCATCAGGATCGTGGCCATGGTGAATAGCATCAGCGGAATGACGGCGGCGATCGGTCCTTGCGATTTCGCGCTTTCTTCCACCGGACCTCCGATCTCGACGCGATAGCCGGCCGGCAGCGTACGCTTAAATTCGTCCACGCGTCCACTCAACTGTTGCACGATCGTGGCCGGCTGCGTGGAGCCGATGATGCCTGCCCGCACGGTGACGGTGGGCACCCGGTCCCGCCGCCAGACGAGGGGTTGCTCGAGTTCGTAGTGGAAGTTCGCAACGGCGGCGAGCGGGATGGACTTCCCGTCGCCGGCCATGAGTTGCAGATTTTGCAATGTCTCAATCGAGCCGCGTTCCGCGTCGCGTGCTCGGGCGAGAACGTTCACCAGGTAAATGTCATCACGAACTTGCGTGATGTGCGCGCCGCCGACTACGCTATTCATAGTTTGCGCAATGGCCTCGGAAGTGACGCCGAGTTGTCGCGCCTTGTCCTGCAACACCTCCAGCTTCACGACGCGGGAAGGTTCCATCCAGTTGAAGCCGACATCTTCGAGCAGCGGATGGGTGCCGATCTTCGCCGCCAGTTGCTGAGCGAGTTCTCTCACTTTTTGCACGTCGGGTCCGCTGACGCGATATTGCACCGGCCGTCCGGCGGGCGGACCCATGGGCAGAAGCTCCACTTGAACGTCGATGCCGACGAATTCGCGGTGCGCCATCTCCTTGAGTTGCGTCCTCAGCCGGTCGCGCGCTGCCACGTCCTTACTTACAATGATGATCTGCCCATAGCTCGGGTTTGGCATTTGGATGTCGAAAGCGAGCACGAAACGAATCGCGCCCTGTCCGACGTAGGAGGACCAACTATCGACATCCTTGTTGCCGGCGAGTTGGCGTTCAAAGCGGTCCATCGCGGCTTTTGTCGCGGCAATTGAGGCGTTCTGCGGCAACGTGAAATCCACGACGAGTTCACTCCGCGAAGATGGCGGAAAGAACTGCTGCTGGACAAACTTCATTCCAAATAGTGAAACGAGAAATAAGACGGCCGAAATCGCGACCGTGACCCATGGCCGCCGCATGACCGACTCGAGCGAACGTCGGAAAAGCGCGCTGGCGCGGCTCGGCTTTTCATCGTGTTTCTTGAGCTTCGCCGGGAGCAGCGTCACGCCGAGCAGCGGAGTAAATATCACGGCGACGATCCACGACAGGATGAGTGAAACCGCGATGACCACGAAGAGTGTGAAGGTGTATTCACCCGCATTGCTGCTGTTGAGTCCGATCGGGAGGAAGCTGGCCACCGTTACCATCGTCCCGGTGAGCATCGGAAACGCAGTTGAGGTGTAAACGAAGGTAGCCGCTTTGTTCAGCGGATCGCCCAGTTCGAGCCGGCTGACCATCATCTCCACAGCGATCATCGCGTCATCGACGAGCAGTCCCAACGCAATGATTAACGCACCGAGCGAGACTCGCTGAAGCGAAATATGGAGATACTCGAGCGCGACGAACGTCATCGCGAGCACCAGCGGTATTGCCAGGGCGACCACCAAGCCCGGCCGTAGACCGAGGCTGAGGAAGCTGACGACGAGCACGATTGCGACCGCTTCGAACAACGCATGCGTAAACTGACTGACGGATTCCTCCACGATGACCGGTTGATCTGAGACCTGATGCACTCCGACGCCGATCGGCAGCTCGCCGATAATCGTATTCATCTTCTCCTTCAAAGCCTCGCCGAAATGCAGAAGGTTGGCGCCGGACTTCATGCCGATCGCGAGGCCGATGGCTGGCTCTCCATTCACGCGATAGAGCATCTGCGGAGGGTCGGCGTAACCGCGGGTGATGGTGACGAGATCGCTGAGGCGAAAGAAGCGGTCGTTCACGCGCAGATTGATCGAGCGCAGACTCTCCTCGGAAATGAACTGCCCGCCGACACGAAGAATGATCCGCTCCGGTCCGGCTTCCACCACGCCGGAAGGGACAATCGCGTTCTGTGCCTGAAGCGTGCGCAGGATATCCTGCTCATTAAGGCCGAGCGCCGCGATTTGTCGCACCGAAAATTCCGCGAAGATGACTTCGTCTTGCGCGCCGATCAGGTCCACCTTCCCGACGTTGGGAATCAGCAGCACCTCTCTCCTGGCGCGCTCGACATAATCACGCAACTGCCGCTGTGTCAGCCCATCTGCGGTGAAGGCATAGACGTTACCGAAGACATCGCCGAAGCGGTCGTTGAAGGTTGGTTCCGTCACGCCCGGCGGGAACTCCGCGCGGATGTCTTTGATCATGTTTCGCACCCGTAACCACACATTGGGGACGTCGCTTCCCTTGGTGGCATCGCGAAGGTTGACGAACACGATCGTCTGACCAGGCGTCGTCATGCTCTTGGTGTAATCCAGCGCCTCCAGCTCCTCTAACTTGCGCTCAATCCGCTCCGTGACTTGCTTCGACATCTCGTCCACGGATGCGCCCGGCCATTGCGCCTGGATCAGCATCGTCTTGATGGTGAAAGACGGGTCTTCTTCGCGCCCGAGGTTTATATAAGACGCCACGCCCATGGCGGCGAAGATGGCCATGAAATACCAAACCAGGGAGCGATGCCGCAGCGCCCATTCTGAAAGATTGAAGTTAGTTTTCATAAGTTAGTCTCCGAAATTTTTACTGCTTGGTCGGGCGAGAGGCTGTGGACTCCAGCCGTCACGACGCGAGTGCCGGGCGCGAGTCCTTCAGCGACGCGGAACGAGCCTGTGTCGGATGCACCAATCTTTACCTCGCGCATCGACACCTTGTTCGTGGCGGCATCAATCACCCACACAAACGTCTGGCCATTGCGCTCGAGTAACGCGGACGAAGGCAGCTCGATCTCCGCGCCGGCATCCATCGCCACGACCGCCTTCACGATGGATCCCAGCCGGAAATTCAGCGGTGGATCGACCAGCGTGATCCTGACGCGTCGCGTGCGCGTGGCCAGGTCCGCCTGGGGTGCGACCTCTCGGATCTGCCCCTTGACACGCGTGGCGGGATCCGCTTCCGCGGTCACGATGAAGCCGGTCTCCGGACGAAGCTTGACCGCAATCTGGTCCGGCACATCGACCACTGCCTCGCGCTCAGTCGGGCGCACCACGCTCACCACTTCCTGCCCAGGCTGAAGCACCTGACCGACTTCGGCTTTAGTGGCGGCAATGACGCCGTCGAACTCGGCATGGAGCTCTGTGTAGCCGAGCTTTTTCTGCGCGACGCGAACATTTGCGCGCGCCGCTTCCGTGGACGCCTCTGCGCTTTCGAACTCATGCTGAGCCGCCTCAAAATCCGCTTTCGCTGTCGCGCCTGACTGGTTCAACTGGCGCTGTCGCCCCGCAGTCGCTTTTGCGTTCTGCAGACGAGATTCTTCCCTTGCCAAGTCAGCCTCTGCATTCCGCAACGCGAGTTGGAAAGGAGTGGGATCGAGCGCGGCGAGTCGCCCGCCTTGCTTCACAGCATCACCGACACTTACGTCGCGAGCGATCATCCGGCCGAGCACTTGAAAGCCCAGGGTGGATTCGTAACGAGCGTCAATGGTACCGGCGAATGCAGCTCCTTCTCCCGCTGCCGGCGCGACAATGATGCTGAGCACCGGCCGAATGGGCGGTGGGGGTGTGGCGGCGCGCTGGTGACATGCCGTCAGTCCGGCGACCGCGCTTAACAAGAGAACCCAGGATGTTTTCATGGCTGTTGCACCTCCGCGATGGCGACCGTCTGGTTCGGACTCATCTTTTGCGTGTTGCTCGTGACGACGAGGTCGCCCGGCCGCAGCCCCGCCGAGACAATGACTCGGTCAGTTTCATATCGCGCAATCGTGATCGGCCTTGCAGATACTGCGCTCGTGGCGGGGTCCACTACCCACGCACCTGGCCGCCCCGCCACCGACGCCAATGAAAACGCCGGAAGCGTAATCGTTTTTTGCGAGCTTGGCGGCCCTTCGCCAAGGATCGCAGCTCCCAGGGTCATCGTTGGAGGAGACTTCTCCAGCCCGACTTTGACCGCAAGCGTTCCACCCGCGCCACTCAGCGTTGGCGTGATCTCGCGCACCTTGCCGGTGGTTTGGATACCCGGATCACTAACGAGTTTGATCTGAATCGGAATGTTTCGATCTACGGGTTGATTGCCGAACACCGATTCATTCACGTTAAAGACCGCATCGCGTGGACCGTCATGGGCCAAAACAAAGACGCGCTGCCCGGCCGACACCACCTGACCGATCTCCGCGTTTCGCGCGGTGATCGTACCAGCGTTGCCGGCGCGAAGTTCTGTTTGCGCCAAGGCGTCACGCGCCGTTCCAAGCTGAGCTTTTGCGGCATCGAGCGAGCTTTGCGCGGTGCGGAAGGACTCCTCCGCGCGATCATACTCCGATGGCGGATTCGCCTTGCGAGAAAGCAGAAATTTCTGCCGCTCCAGGTTGGAGGTCTCGTTGCGAAGTTTTGCCTCAGCAGCGCGAACGTCGGATGCCGCTGCATCGACTGCCGCTTGCTGCTCGTGCGGATCGAGCTTCGCGAGGATCTGGCCGGCAGAGACGTGATCGCCAATATCCACCAGCCGTTCGGTGATTCGGCCATCGGTGCGGAAACCGAGATCAGACTCCACCTGCGCGCGTATCTCACCAGTTAGAGTCATCGTCTTCGACGCCTCGGCCAGCGCGACGCGTTGCACTTCCACTTTCGCCGGAGAAACGTCGCCTTGCTTGCGCGAGCAACCCGGAAGCAATGTGAGGATGAATAGCGAGAGAACCGTTATGTGTTTCATGATAGGTCAGGCTTGAATGTGATTGGCCGCTTCGGGCACGGGTGTGGACGTAACTAACGTTTGCTCCGCTGCACGTGCGCGAACGCGGCCTGCCAGCTCGCTCACTGCTTCGACATCGCGCAAAGTGATCATCTGCTCGATTCCCTGGCGAAGAATAGGTCGAGTATCCAACGGACCATGACCCGCAGCTTCTTTGTCAAACGCGGCAGCTTCATCAGATACACGGCCCTCCAAAGACACCAGGCAATGAAACCGGAGAACCTTATTCCGAATACCGACGCTGCGCCGGAGCGGCGCCCGATCGTTGCCAGTTGTCCGATTGTTGAAAAAATGAAGGGCGTCAGCGGACGGCCCAGAATGGCCGCTTCGATGTTCCTGGCCGCGATGAGACCCTGGCGTAAACCGTGTTGCGCCGTGGGCGAGCATCGGCGTGAACAGAATGAAGTTCTCGCGGCTGATGAGAGTAAATTCCACGGCCCCGCACCGAGCCAAAGTCTTGTCGAGATGCATCGCCGCGCTCAGTCCGGCAAATCTTCCGCCCGCAATTACAACGCGAATCTTTTTCATAGGATTACAGTGAATCAGTTATGCTCGTGATTGGATTGTTGGTGTTAGCGGGTTAGTGAAGGCAGCTTGGCGAGAATGGCTTCCATGCTGGCCGTCCCGATGATTTTGGCGGATACCTTGCCGTGGATGAAGTAGAGCAAGGTGGGGATGGACTGGATCGCGAACCGCAGGCCGAGATCGGGATTGTCATCCACATTGACTTTGACGACCCTGGCAGTTCCTTTGCACCGGGCGGCAACTTCGTCCAGCACCGGTCCGATTCTGCCGCAAGGCTGGCTCCAGGGAGCCCAGAAGCTAACCAGAACAGGGTGAGGGGATTTTAAAACCTCCAGCTCGAAGTCCTGCTCGTTGATTTCCAAAGTCGTATTCATTTTGTGTTCGTCCTTTCGTCTCTATTTTCAGTTGCGTCTGTCTTAAGTCATTTGTCGTGCCAATCGGTTTGGCTATTCGTATCTCGTTCATTGAGAAGGATATGCGAATTTCGCGACGAACTCCACAGGCCGACGGAATTTTGAACGTTCGGAAATTCGTCGCCCTCCAACGTTGAAATCCCGCATTACTTCGGCTATCGAGAGGTCATGGAACCGACCAGCGACAGCCGGGTGGACGCGATAAGCGATAGCCGATTTGATCCGAACATTGATCCCAAGTTCCCCATGGCTTTACTGCTGGAGATCGCCCGTGAACGGTCGCTCGAGAACCTGTTGGAAAAGATTGTCCGTGCCGCTGCCGCCCTTCCTGCTACGACGCGTTACGAAATTTGGCTGATTGAGAAAGGGGACTCTTGCTTGAACCTGGCTGCGGCCGCTAACAATCCGCTTGAGGGTATCGGGGGCGTCAAAACACGCCTGCCCGATAACAGTGTCAGGATTCCTTTGGGAGATGGTGTCATCGGGAAAACTGCGGTGACTGGTCAGCAGACCGTCCTGCGCGATCTATACAAAGAGCCAGGCGAATTTTCCCGGCTGGACTGGCTCACGCGGGAACTAGTCCATGGATTCGCAGCCACGGCAATCTCCTTCAAAGGCGAAATCATGGGAGTTATCACCACCTTCGCCCGTGTGAATCTGCCCGAGGAAGCGCGGACGTGGACCCAGATTATGGCCGATCATGTCGGCGCCGCCATCGCCAACGCCCGCGCCTTCGAGGAAATAGAGCGGTTGAAGGCGCAACTGGAAATGGAGAACGCCTACTTGCAGGAGGAGGTGATGGAAGCCAGGGCCTTCGGGAGCCTCGTCGGCCAATGCGCCTCCTTGCGGCACATCGTCAGCCAGATTGACCTGGTCGCGCCGACAGACGCCTCGGTTTTAATTCTTGGCGACACCGGCACGGGCAAGGAATTAGTGGCGCGAGAAATCCACCATCGCAGTCGGCGCAAAGGCAAGCCCCTGATCCGCGTCAACTGCGCCTCCATCCCCAAGGATTTGTATGAAAGTGAATTTTTCGGTCACGCGCGCGGCGCTTTTACCGGGGCAATCAAAGACCGCGCCGGACGTTTCGAGATGGCCGAGGGGGGGACCATTTTTCTCGATGAGATCGGCGAGATACCTTTGGATTTGCAGAGCAAGCTTCTCCGCGTTTTGCAGGAAAAATGTTACGAGCGTGTGGGGGAGGACCGGACGCGACTCGCCGATGTGCGTATCGTCGGCGCGACGAATCGTGACTTGAGGCAGGACGTCGCGACCGGCCGTTTTCGTGAAGACCTCTACTACCGGCTCAATGTATTCCCCATTCAAGTTCCTAGCCTTAAGGAGCGGGCGGATGACATCCCGCTTCTGGCGAGGCATTTCATGGAATTATCGGTCAAGGAACTACGCTGTTCCAAGCCGCGGTTAACACGGGCGGGCGTCGCCAAACTTCAAAGTTACGACTGGCCCGGCAACATCCGAGAACTGCGGAATGTGATCGAACGTGCCGTCATTGTTTCGCGCGGCGGCGCGCTCGACTTTGACCTGCCAGTGAGACATTCCCCACCTCTCCTTGTGACGCGAGAAGCGACGAGCAGCGAGCCGGAGATCCTCACCGAGCCAGAGCTGCAGCGGCGCGAACGCGAAAACCTCCTTGCCGCCCTACACAAAACGAATTGGAAAATCAGGGGCGCCGACGGCGCTGCGGAACTTCTGGGAGTGAAACCAACTACCTTGGTTACACGGATGAAGAAATGGGGACTCCAGCGTCCCGCCTAGCACCCGAAGACGTTGGTTGAAGCGGTTCGGATTCCGCGAATACATCGAGAGCGGGAAAGGAGTTGCCGAAATCCTGGTGGGGCGAGAGGAGGCGGGGGCTGCGTTTCGTTGAAAGCGTAAAGAACGGTTTCGGGCCAGCACGCGCGCTACCGTCATGGCAGAAGTCGAAAAAAAACGGAAAGCTCAAGTTTGCAGGCAGAGTCGGTACGGATTCAGTGAAAAACTCCTGAAAACCCTATCGCTTGAACTTAACAAGATCGCGGTTAGAGCCTGTCCATTTTACAACTTGCCCGCAACCGGTCGCGGGACTGGATCCAGGGTTAACCGCCGCAGAAATGAGGCGTTGTATTTGGGTTAAGCCGTCGATGGTTTGTGAGGTCAAATTCGCGGAATGGACGCGAGACGATCGGCTCCGTCAACCTGTGTTTCTCGGCCTCAGGGAAGACAAGGATCCGGCCGAAGTGGTCCGTGAGAAGGAAAGCTAGGCGGCTCGTCTTTGCCGCTGAGAACGTACACCGCAAACTATTTCCCAAACGCGGTAACTGAAAAATACTTGCTGCGTAGTCAGTATGGTTGCCACACATTGGCTGTCCCCCTGCCTGTGTACCGCTGAAAGCTATTCATTCTGAATCAGATCCTCTGCCCGATCTAGAGCTTTCCACAACGCCTGAAGAGCGTGCGGATAATCGCTTTTGCATTCTTCCTTGATGGTAGCATCTCGAAAGCGGCGCACCGAGGAACAAAGACTTTTGAGTGCATCGTTCCGGAGACGACGGAGGAGCCTGGAGGAAATCAAGCGGCTGGTAGTCGCATACGAAGCTAGTGGAGAGCGGGTGAGGGATTTTTGTCGAACTCACCATTTGGCGTGAAGCGTCCTGCAGCGGCACTTGAAAAGGCGACGCCTGGGCAAGGTTGAATCAAAGGAGGTCAAGCGATTGGTTCCGGTGGCATTGCTTGGAGCGAAAGGCAACGGGGACACACCGAGGCCATGCGCTTTGGAGGTGGTGTTATCCAGCAGACGGAGGATCGAAGTGCGACCGGATTTCGATTCGGGCACTTTGGAGCGACTGCTGAACATCTTGGAGAAAGCATAGGCCGTGTTTGGAATCGGACCGGCCACCAGGATCTATCTGGCCTTGGGAGCCACTGACATGCGTAAAGGCTTCGAAGGCATCCGCCACGATTTTGCGGCTAGCTAATTCTTGAAATAAAAACGCCTGTTCGTTACGCTCCGTATTCAAAGCGGTGTCTGTTTGGCTAAGGTTAACTTGTTGGAGAGCAAGATCTTACCAAAAACAGCCACCGCAATTGCTAGTTTATATTTGAGTTTTTCGGGCTAGGCCACGTTGCGAGTAAATGCGGGACGCCATAGGCGTCGGTCAGGGTTATATTCGTCACAGTGACGAATATAGAAAGAACCGCCCTCTAGCGATCCCGCGACCCCACAAACAGAACGTCAGGTTATTCCAGCATCCGGCAAATGCTCGCCCGCCGGTCACTTCCGGCGAGCTTTGCCCCCCGCGGATCTCTGCCCAGGTCGTAATCGACCCGCCGGGGAAACTCGGTGTCGAGCGCAGAATTTTGCGCGTGCCGGGCGAAACAATTGCGCCATAATTTGTAATGTCGACGTCGGCGGTTTCGATCTGTTCTTCGACCGCGCAAAAGCTCGGGTGAAGGCTTGCCGGATCAATTGCGACATTTGCGGCACCCCGGAACCTTAATGAGCCCTTACACACGGCATCAGAAAATAGCGGGCGATTCTGGTCCAATAAGTCGGCAAATGCGGCAGCCTTGGCTGCCAGCTCGTGAAGTCGATCCATCGAAGTCCTTGCAAAAGGTCTCCTGACAATCTTACGCGTCAGCCGATTTTGTAGCGTTTAAGGCGGCTCGGAGTCTGGCTTCGTCCTCGTGCGAAAGCGAGGTCATAAAGATTTTGCCGCCCAGGCCCTTCAGTTCTTCCAATACCCGGTCCTTGTCCGAGGTGGGCTTTCTCGTTAGGACGAAGAGCGCTGATCTGCTAGGAATCAGCACTGTGGCCAATTCTTTCATGAAGCGATCGGTGATCCCCACGTCGGCGAGTGCGCCAGAAGTAGCACCTACCGTGGCATTCAGGAAGATCAGGTTGGCTAGCGATCCACAAAAGCCTGGGAAGGCCGCTCCTTCGGCCAATAAGTTACCGGCATGGTGCAACTTGGCCTTGCCCTTCTCGTCCTTCACGGCGACTGCCACGTCCGCGAGATTCACTAGGCCTTCGCTTTGAAGCTTCTGCAGCTTAAAGCCTCAATCGTGGTTTGCGCACCAGCCAGAGCTAACCCGCTCCGGTGCATCGGGTTCTTGAAAAACTTCGATTTGACGACGGTCTGCCCAGCCTTCGACGACGATTCGGCTTCGGTGTTGGCGCTAGTCGGATCTTCCTTAGCAAAAAACCCATGGGTGGCCAGATGCAGAATGAAGGGTGAATGGATCTTAAGCAGCGCTTCTTTCGTCGCCTCTTTGGCGGTGAAGTCGCTAGGCGTCCAACCCCATCCGGTGAACTTTTTGATCAGTTCATCTCTTTCTTTCTGCGTGCCCTCCAAGCTCCCAAAGCTCCAATCGTCGATATCCCCTCTTTCGTTGCCACGGACCGAGCCTACATCGGCCGAACGGTTGTCTGCCTCGGCTAACATTGCTGTTGAGGTGAGACGAAAATCCGGGTTAGCAAACAGAACGACTTCCCTAGCCGTTGAAGGTTTTACTTGGCGCAACAGGTCGCGTCCGCTAGCAACGTATTGGAGATCGTATTTTTCGGCCAGGAACTGGTTATCCTCAGTCAGTAACGTCGCGAAAGAGATAAAATTTAGCTCTCCGTCCGGGCTGATGATGACCCTTTTTGTCTGACTTGGCAGCACCTGGCCAATCGGCAGCCAAAGTGCCTCATAGAGCGCCTGGAGAGTCGCCGAGAGTTCGTCTTCTTCCGGCGAACCTCGAACCAAGGTGCCGTATCGTCGCACTAAATTTTCTATCTCGTTCGGTTTGCCGAGCGGAATCCATAGTGGCGCACCTTTCGAGAACAGCACAATGGCTCCGTAGCGCTGCTCAAGTTTTCCTTTGCCCAAGTAATGTGGGTACCGCAGGTACTCAATGAGCGCGCCATCGTTGGGAATGGCTGATTGTACCTGTTCAACGCTCACACCCAGGGCGTGCCGTGCCTGGCCCAGACCGGCCACATGCTGCGCAAGTTGGCTCTCGGTCTTCTCTATCTCCCCTTCGAGTGCCTCGATGCGCGCAAGGGCCGTGGCCTCGTCGATCCGGCCAAGATTCTCAAGGCTGTTAGCCGTGCCAGGATTTTCTTTACCCAGGACCTTCTGCAGGATCCGGAGCCTGCTGTACTGGGCAACGGGCGAATACGCCAAAGCCGAGCCGCTTTGGCGTATTCGCCCGTTGCCCAGTACAGCACGGCGACCTTCTTCGGTCCAAGTCGTAAGTCCGATTTTGAGGAACCCCCGGGGCCGAAACGCTCCGATAAGTCGGCGCAGCTTGCGCAAGTGAATAGCCAGCCAAGCCAACTTGGTCAAATAGACTCGGCCCGATCGCAATCACAGCGATAAAGGGAATCTGAAATGCCTTGCTGATCTGATTGCGTTAGTTCGGGAGTGTTGGTTTTCCCAAGTAGAATCGCGCCAACTCTCACACGACAGCTCGCGAGATCGAATAACCTCCGCGATTTTCGGAGCTGACCATCGTGAGCCGTCACTCACGGCGATTTTCGGCGAAGCGCATCCTTCATCCGTTCCTTGGCTGTGGACGAAAGCGCATCCTGAGAAAATTCGTCGACGTGATCAGGAGCCGATGAGGCGATCTTGCGTAACATGTGCAACTGCTTCGCGTAACGTTGGCACCAAGCACAAATCAAATAATGCAAACGCAGCTTGATTCGCATCGTGAGCGGCAGTTTGGAGTCCATGGACCGTGAAAGGATCTGCACCACCTCGCGGCATTTCGGGGTGTGGCTGCCAATGAACTTCACCAGCGCTGTCTGGAATCGGTTCCGACGCGCCAGAAACGATGGATTGCCCTCCGGAGAGGGATTGTACTCCCCACTCATAGTTGTCCTTCCGGCTGCGGTTCCTTAAACCAATTTAACTCCAGACACTCCCGTAAAGCCATTCGCGCGCGATGGAGCATCACCCAAAGGTTGTTGGGCGAAATATTCAAGGCCTCGCAAATCTGTGACGTCTCCATCTCTTCCATTTCCCGCAGCATAAAGACATCTGCTACCCGCTGGGGGAGTTTAGCCAGACAATCTCTGAACGTTTCCCAGAACTCGGTGCGATGCATTACGACTTCGGCTTCGGGTTTCCATTCGAGGGGACCAGCTTCGTGATTCCAAAAACCCTGTGGGACGAACTTATGGGACAGTTCGTCATCGAGAAACTCGAGATCGGTAAAGCAGGTCTCACGACCCAGTTTCCGAAAATAGTCGCAGATCTTGTTCTTCAGTATACCGCAAAGCCAGCTTCGTTCGGACGATTCGCCGCGAAAGTTACCAGAGGTCCTGACCGCGACGACGAATGTTTCCTGGACAAGATCTTCTGCGATCTCCGGTCGCCGCACCCGAAGGAGAGCGTATCGGTAAAAGGCAATCACCATGTTCCTCAACCCACCGCTCGGGATCAGCGCCGGTGGTGACCGCGGGTTTCGCGCCTTCGTTCTCGGGGAATCGCATCTTCTCGCTAAGCTAACAAATCGAGGCACTTAGGGCGAAGAATATTCGGTGCCTGCTTGCGCCCGCGACCTAATGGACTGCAGCCAACCGATTCGGCTCCGTCTCAATCGGATGGGCGTCCGAATTAGCCGGTGGCTTGTTAACGACGACCGGGGATCGTTGGTGGAGATATTGAACAAAATCTTTGGAAAAGAAGACATCCAAGGTCCAATCCAGCGCGACCCGCAGCTTCTTTTCAGTTCTTGGAAGTTTGAGCAGATAGATCGTGCGCCAGAGCCACCAGGCCACAAACCCCGAAAAGTTGATGCCGAGAATACGAGCGACTCCGGTACGCCGGCCAATCGATGCCAGCAAACCAAGAGTATTGAATCGGAAAGGGATCAAGGCTTTGCCGCGTGTGTTCGCAATGATGTTGTGCGCCAGCACTTTGCCTTCCCGGGAGGCGTGCTGCGCGGTGGGTGGCTGGTGTCCGCCATGTTCATCGGGAATCATGGCGCAATCACCGAGCGCCCAAATACTCGGATATCCCTCAACTCCCATCGCCGCGTTAACCTTGAGCCGTTGCCGCTCCTTTGGCAGAGGAAGTTTTTCCAGCAAAGGGTGCGGGGCGGCACCGGCCGTCCAAACCAGAGTAAAACTCTTGATTCGGGTGCCGTTGGTGAGTTCGACTTCGGTCGACGTAACTGCTTTGATTTTGGCGTTCGACCGGATCTCTACACCCCGCTTAGCGAGTTTGCGGGAAGCATAGCGTCCGAGTTGTTCGCCTAGCTCCGGCAAGACGAACTCACCCGGATGTACCAACACTACTCGAATCATCTCGGGCCTCAGATTAGAATAATAGGGAAGCGCTTCCTTCAGAAAATCGTTTATACTTCCGATTGTTTCCACACCGGCAAATCCGCCGCCAGCCACGACAAAAGTGAGCAAAGGCTCGCGATCAATTGACGCGCACTCGTTATCGGCTTCCTCGAGATGTTCGATCAAGCGATTCCGGAGTTCGATGGCGTCCCCTAGAGATTTCATGGTCACGGCCGTTTCCATCAGATTCGGAATGTTGTAAAAATTGGTAACACAACCCAGCGCGAAGACGATGTGATCGTATTCGAGCGTGTGCGTGTGCTGGTCGAACCCATGAGAAACCATGACCTGGCGCTTGGCGACATCGATCGACCGAATCTCTCCTTGGAAGAAGTGAACATGTCGCAACATCTTACGGATCGGATTAACAATGTGGGTTAAATCGAGGTCGCTCGCCGCTACCTCGTGAAGCATCGGCGTAAACAGGAAGAAGTTATCCTGACTGATTAACGTGACTTCGAAATCGGGGTCGCGGCGCTTTTCGAACTCGAGCGCGGCGTATAAGCCGCCAAAGCCACCGCCGAGGATGAGGACACGATTCTTTTTCATGGGTTTCTCGTCTTTAGTGTTGAGCTTTCGCTTCAGTTGGGGTCACGGGAGCACCAAAGCGTAGGCTTCGCTTGAGTAGATTTCGACGTGACGCATCCAACCATTTGATCAGGGCATCGATAGAGAACTTGCCGGGACCAAAGACCAATACGATCAATGCAGAAATCAGAAACGGAAACGGATCAGCCTTCACAAACTTATCCGGGTCACTGAAGATGCCAGTGACTGCTTCGAGATCGGCCGTCAGATAAGCTACAGCCATAACCACCGTTATTGGGATTGCGGTCAATCGGGAGGCAAGCCCGATAATTAATAGCAAGCTGCCAAATGTCTCCGTCGCACCGGCCATATAGGCATTCAAAGTCGGCAAGGGAATGCCGAGGCTGGCGAAATAATCGGAGATTTTTTCGATGTGAGCGAGTTTGCCTTGCCCGGTCTGAAAAAGCTGCCAAAAGAAATAAATTCTTAGCAACAGCAGAAAGGGTGATTGGAGGACGTTTGCACCGGATACGAGTAGCTCGTAGCCGCGGCGAAATAGGTCGACTGGTGTTTTCATAATTGGAGTTGGATCGAACGCGGATTCCTGATAAAGGATGCCGGTTTGATCATTCGTCGCAGCAACCCCCGAATCCTTACAAAGGGAAGTGGCGTGCGCCGATTTGCATATAAGTCACGGAATGCGGCGCAACCCACTTGAAACAGGAAGCGCTCTGAAAAATGAGCAAGTCAGGCTAGTTCGCGCCCAAAACTGCCCGTTGTATCGTTGTATTCTGTGTCTGGCTTCGCCAGATGCAGTTTGAACCCGCGGTCGGCCTACAGCGCAAGAGTGCCGTCTGCGGCTTAAACGGCCATAGCAAGAGCGTCGTTATGCTTCGCTAAGATGCTTGCTTGCTCTTCCTTGGATAACTGATACCAGTCTGGCAGGAACCCGCCTCTAAAGAACTTATATATTGGTTCGGACATTTCAAATCTTCTCCTAAATTGACAGTTGAGAATTCGCAGGCATTCTGCGTCATGGATGTGTCATGTTTATGTTTCCAGAAGCAACACCTAGATTATGACCGAGAATGTAATTTTAGCAGTTGAGTTTGCCATCATTCCCGATCGGTTTGAGGATTTCAAGACACTAGCGGCGGAGATGATTGAAGCGACTCAACATAACGAGTTAGGTACACTAAACTATGAGTGGGCCATTAGCGATGATCGACAGGTCTGCCACGTCTATGAACGCTTCCGGGACTCCGTCGCCGTGATGACCCACATGGAGCGTTTCAATGCGAACTTTGCCGCTCGATTCGGTGAAACGGTGAAGCTCGTACGCTTCGTTGTCTACGGCAGACCGAGTGCGCAGGTCAAGGATGCGCTCGCCGGTGCCAGCCCCGTTTACATGGCACCTTTTGGGGGTGTTAGTCGATAACGACGTTTTTGGGTCAGAAACCCATGCTCATCCCTCGTTCCTGTGTTCGATTGCAGATTCGCACTGCCGCTGCCGTTGAAGGACTGAGACCGAGCGCTATGTGGCGCGCGTGCTGCATCGCAGCTTTGGTGCGGAAGTCGAACCTCATCCACTCACAGCCGCCGAACTCCTGAGCCGCGTCCGGTTTCCGCAGCATTTACGCTGATGAGCGCCGGGCCGAAGCCGCGTTGTATCACGGATGATGCGTGGCGGGGAAGGGGTCAGTCAACAACTCTTGACAGTCTCGACCCACTGTTTGTTTCGAGAGTCCGTCTCCCGTTTGAGTTCTCTTTCGCGCCGGCGCACCTGCCAGCAAGCGTATTTGAATGGCGTCCACTGATAAATGCCAGCCGACGTGAGCACTAAACTGCCGAGCAGGGGGTTGGTGCCCACCATCATCGGAGAAATCAGTTCCAGATTGTGCAGCCCCCATTGCGCCAGCGTGGCGACGAAGCTGAACCCCGTCCACAATGCGACATAGCCAGCGAGGAACACCCATACCGAAACGAAAACTCGACCATGTGCGTGCCGACTGCGGTTGATTGTGGCGAAAGTCAATAGCATGGGCGTTACCGATGGAACCATCATGGCGATCATCATGATCGTCCACATTGCGAAAATCATCAGCAGGTCTGCTAAACCCCATGCGCCGGTACTAGGCATGGCCATCGACACGAGATCCATGTGTTGCATTGCCCAGCCCTCGTAAACCAGATATGACCAGCCAAGAAGGGAAATAGCCGTGGCACCCGTTATAACTATAGCGCGATCCTGCCGCAGCAGCTTGGTCAGCACTATGTCGTCATGCACGGCAGATCTCATCGGGCACTTTAGTAGCGAAGGGGCGAATAAAATCCGTTCTTTTACGCTTGAGAACAGACGTTCGGGGGAAAATGCCTCGTTAGTTGCTCCAATCGAAGGCGTTTAACTGTGCATAGGTGTTCTTAAGCTCAAAAGTGAACTTGTCCCCTGCGTCGACTCGACAATGGACCGTGTTACCCATCTCGGCCTCCTTGTATTCGAAACCGTCGGGCAACACAATGCGTGCCCTGTGCTCCTCGCCGGTTACCGGGTTTTTGATTGGCTCAATATTGGTCTCGCCAATTCCGGGGATCCGAACGGTAGCTCGTCGCTTGTCACGATCAACTTTGAAGCTAATCGGGGCGAAGAGCGTCTCCATCGAACTAGGGGCGACCGCAATGGAAATCTCCCAAATCAACCCGCCATGCTGGCCGCTTTCGATCGCGATCAGCGCGTCGCGCTGCTCCTTGGTGGCCTGCTCGTCGATAATCATGCGCCGTACGCCGTCGCCCTCATGTATCGCTCGTGGCCACCAGTAAATGCGAGAGAACACCACGCCGTCCAGTCGGGTATTGGCGAAATATCCATCGGTGATCAGGCAAGTAACAAAAGCTTCGCAGCGACCCGTCGTCGGCAGTGCATTGAATTGGCAAGGACAGCCCCAGTTGCAATTACAGCTCGCAAACTCTTCACCTGCGATTCGCCATCTGATTTGCGTCGGTTCGCTCATATTTCTTCTCCTTCACAACGCGCTTCCTGCTAGTCGATGGATTTCACGTTCAGGTTGCGTTTTCGAAAGAACACCAACTGAGATTTATAGCGGTCTGCTCCTGCATATTGAAAGATTTTCCTAAGTTTTGAGCAAGGTCAACAACAGCGGGGGTGGACGGTTCAGCCTAGGCACTCAGGCACGGGATTCTACTGTGTCGACAAGTTTCGATACCGAGGGGACAGCGGCGATTCGGGGGCGGCTTTTGCTTCATGATGCGCCCCAGCTTGGCGCAATCGCGGTTCGAATGTTCGCGAATCCATGCCAGAACCTCAGTGTCTGACCTTCCGCTCTACTGCTTGGGGGATTGAGTGCGTTGTTTCCGAGAATCCGGACGATAATAGCTGATGCCGGCCACGAAAGCCGCAAGCTCGCTCGAACCCTGAAGCAACACCAAGGATGGCAGCTACGGATCGTCAAGAGACGACAACGAGCGTTCAAGATCACGGGTCTGACCTGGATCGTTGAACGTAGCTTTGCCTGGCTGGGAAGGAACCGTCGACTGAGCAAAGACTACGAGTATCGGGTGCAAACCTCAGAGACGATGATCGACCTTGCCGCAATCCGCCTTATGCTAAACCGGATCGCCCCTGCATGAGACTTTTCAAACGCCCTCTAAAGAGTCGCGTATACACGGATGTTTGCACGTCGTAGGCGCACCAAATGGTACGCCTGTTCGACCGCGTCAATTGAGTGGTGCTGATATCCAGGCTCTTTTTGCTCTCATGGCCGGAGATCAGTTGGATCTATGCATCCGATAGACCCCGTGAGGTGAGGTACGTAATCATCCGATGCGGAATAGATGGGGTGTACGGGTTGAGTAAGCACCCAAAATTGGCCGACTAAACAAGAGCCAATCTTGGGAGCCGCAGAATTGCCGTAAGTTCCTAGAGCATAGAAGGTTGCGAAAAATCCTGTGAGAGTTTTGGTACCTTTGTTGGAATTTAACCAGAGATGGAGGCTGAGGTGTCCGTAACGATGTATCCATGATCAGCTGAAGTCGGCGACGAACTGTCCCGCGTTCGCAAATCAAACTCATATATTTCGAACTCTACAAAGAACATTTCCGTCGTTTGAGAGCCGACTGGCGATCAATATAGAGATCGGCCAGATGGGCGCCTACAGCGGGAATCTGCGCTGCGATTTTGGCGGTTTTCTTCCGGCCGCGTCCGTGATAGTTAACGATCCGGCCCTTCTTCATTGAAACTGCATGCAAGAAAAACAGTTTTACGGTCGCAGCCTCGGCGGCTTTTATCGCGTCGCCTATACCGAATGGGGCCGCGCGTCGGCGCAGCCGCCGGTCATCTGCGTGCATGGCTTCGCGCGCAACGGGCGCGATTTCGATTATCTTGCGCGCGCGCTTGAGGTCGACCGGCAGGTCTTTTGTCCCGACATCGCCGGCCGCGGCCGCAGCGACTGGCTCGCCAGTCCCGCCTATTACAACTTCCCGCAATATCTTTCCGACATGATGGCGCTTATCGCGTGCACCGGCGGCGAAAAGATCGATTGGGTCGGCACGTCGATGGGCGGCACCATAGGCATGCTGCTGGCGGCGGAAGCGAATACGCCGATCCGGCGCCTCGTCATCAACGATACCGGGCCGTTCATCCCGCTTATCACGCTCAAGCGTATCGGCGCTTATGTGGGTCAGAATCCTGCTTTCGACTCTGTCGATGAGGTCGAAAAATATATGCGCGAGATCTATGCCTCGTTCGGCGATCTGAGCGACGAGAACTGGCGCCATCTGGTGCGCTATGGCACGCGGCCCGTGCTGGACGGCAAGTTGGGCCTCGCGTATGATCCGGCCATCGCAGAAGCACTCCTCGCGGTCAATCAGGACGTGGATTTATGGTCGATTTACGATCGTATCCGCTGCCCCGTTCTGTTGCTGCACGGCTTGAAATCGGACATCCTGCCGACACCGGTTGCACAGGAAATGACCCAGCGCGGGCCGCGCGCGGAGCTGCGCGAATTTCCGAAAATCGGCCATGCGCCGGCCCTCATGGACCCGACGCAGATCGCGATTATTGCAGAGTTCTTGCGCTCGTAACCGGTGGCTCTGCGCAAACGCCGTTGCCGAACCTCTACCGCGCTGTTGATAAACAAGGCAAAACCGCCTACCTCAGTCGAACGCGTGACGTCACCGCCGCCAAGGCCCTCTTCCGTAAAGCTCTCAAGCGCCACGGCGAGCCGAGAGTAATTACCCTAGATGGCTTCGAGGCCACCCATGCCGCTTTGCGCCGCATGGGTATGAATAACGAATTCAATTACCGTTGGGACGGTGCCGTCCAGATTCGCAATTGTCCCTACTTGAACAACGTCCTCGAACAAGTCACCGGAGGGTAAAAAGCCGCGTGGCTCCAATGCTTGGTTTCAAGCGCTTCTTCAACGCCCGGCGTGTTCTGAGCGGCGTTGAACTCGTTCACAAGATCATCAAAGGCCAGTTTGGTCTGCCCGAGAGCTTCGGCACGGACCCCTTCCATGTATGGTATAACGTGCTCGCTGCATGATGGATGCGCCTATCTGCAACAGATCCGCGCCATTAGGTTGCTGCGTTTGGTCGCCGGTTACGTGCTACACCTTGCCAGGAGTCCTGCCAGACTGTCGTTAAACCTTCTCATAAAAATTGATGATTCCTACCGACCAGCACTCCCTGCTTGAATCCTCCCTTCGAGAGATTTCCGACGACATTCGGATTAAATTGCGCCACGTACTGATAGGCGCAGCGCTTCCCGTTTGAGAGCCTGATTTCGCCATTCACCCTGATGGCGTCATTGCTGATCCAGCCGGCGAACACTCTGGATTCGGCAACCACCAAGCCTCCGAACCGGCGCTGGGCCTCCGAGAAGATTTCCTTCTCGTTGTCGTCCTGGATCGTCTTATGCCAGGTAGCCGGTCGACCTACGACGTCGGATGGACCTTTCAGAAACTCTGGATCAGACGCCATATCAGCCGGAATACTTCGCTCATCTGTCCACGCACCTAGGACGACAGATCCACGAGCGTCATCTTCCACAATCGCCACTTTCATAGAATTCGGCGCCCATGCGACCTCGACCCGCGATTCGCCGGAAGCGTCCTTGTCCAGAACCAGCAGCGTGCTTCCGCTCTCAAGATCTACCAAGGATATGCTGTTCTCGGCCCGAATCGCGCATCTGCCATCGGGAGATCTTACGTCTCTTGCCTGGCATAAAGCGGCAACTAAGAGGGCGGCCGCCACTGTTAGGTTTCTTTTCATGAACTTGCTAAGGCTCAGAACCCATCATCCGCTCAGCACCGAAACGACTGCTTCAAGCCTTGGGCCAACCTTACTGGTTCCCCGCTAACATTTGTTGTGATTCCAGAATGTGCGCGCAAAAGTTCGCCGGAGTGCAAACGCGCGCGGGACATTTCACCAATGGGTCGAAAAAAGAGTAGTTTTCGCACTAAAGCTGAGATTCGATAGCGGCCTTGTCTATGACCGACCATACTTTCTCGATCCGTTCGTCTCGAAACTCGTAGAATACGTTTTCGGCAAACGAGACTCTCCTCCCGTTTACATGGAGGCCAAATAGGATTCCTTTCGGCGTGCAGTCGAAGTGCAGGCGGCTCGCTACACGAGGTGGCTCGGAAATCAGCAGATGGACGTCAAAATAGAGGTCTGGAATTGCACGAAAATCTCCCTCCATCATCTCGCGATAGCCTGATAATCCGATCCCCTCGTCATTGTAGTAAACCTCCTCATGAACGAACCGCCCCAGATTCGGCCAGTCCTGCTTGTTTAGGCAGGCAATGTAGTCTCGGTAGATGTCGGAGAGGTCGGCTTTCGTCATGGCATTTGCTCCCGTGTCCCTCCAAGGTTCCTACCGCAAAGTAGGGCGACGCATAAATTCTGCAATCAGAACCAAAATCTTAGAAAAACGAAGCGGTCAAGTCCCGCTATTCGTCGCCGTCCCGAGCAACCAGGTTTGCGTCCACTGTCAGCTTGACCTGAAGGCCAGCGATCCTATTCTTCTGGATATGCCGGCCGACTCAGCGCAAATTGCCTTGGAGCGCGTGCTTGCGGCTGTCGGGCAATGCCTTGACCGACAGAGCGCCGAGTCGCTGCTGCGCCTACGTGCCGACACGGAAATGCAAGAGAGAATTGAAGAGCTGGCCGACAAATGCACCGAAGGAGAGCTAACCCCTGAGGAGCGCGACGAGTATGAGGCAATGATCCGTGTCGGAAATTTCGTTGCCATTCTGCAAGCGAGTTTGGACAGGGAAATTGCCAGTATATGAACTGCACAACGAGATATTCCCAAGGCTGTAAAACGTAGGTGAAACCGATCAATAAGATGAGGGAGAAAAGACTTTCTCCCCGTCGAGCCCCAAGGCGGTCTCTCCTTCCTCTTTCGCCTAAGCGAACCCAGGTTCGCTTAAGATCACTCCTTTATCTTGTCTGGCTCACGCCAGATCCATTCCGAACCCACGGGCGGCCTCCGGGCAAGAGTACCGTCCGCGGCTTAAACGGCCATAGACTGTATTATATAATATACTTATTAAGAGTAACTTATAAATCGACTATCGAATTATCACGCACTTTTCACGCACTTTTTACAAAGACCTTAGAGAATTCCGACACTTGCGATTGATGCGCGCCTCTGTCTCCTCCACCCGGCCTTTGATCACGAGTTCACCCAGACACCCCTCTACGACATGGAGACATACGGCAGAGATACAACCAAATCCGGTCCCAGGTTTACCGACCCGATCGGACTAGATGGACTCTAACGTTCGACGGGGAGAAGCTCAACGTCCGCGTCAAGCTCGGAGACGGCGACGAAAATTTCTATGGACAGCGAGACGGGCGGATAAGCATTCGGTCGTTACGTCGCAATCCACTCGCTTCAAATTCAACTACCAGCCGCTGGATTTCTTCTCGGCTTCATTGCTTTCGCTCCGGGACTTCTCAGTTTTCCATCATGCCCACAGTCCAGCAAAGAAGCCGTGAGAAGGACAGGTGGGGATAGCGAGACGGGAAGTGTTGCAAACTTGTACAGGCTATTATCATGGTTTCTCACTGATTGTCAAAACCGTGCAAGTGGACGTATTTTCAATGGGTTAAGTTGAGAGGCTTTCTCACCATTTTGCACACATTCTCAGGCAAACCGCTACAGACGGCGCTACAAATTATCATCGAGAAACCGGCGAAATTTGAAATGCCAGCAGACCCAGCGCAACTTGAAAGTCTAAACGGTTAACCTTCGCCAAGAAACGGTAAGCGTTCCGTACTCAGCGGGTTTACGCAATCGCGATTGCGAGGAGTTGGGTTGTCGTCCAGGCGGTTGAGCTGTTGTGTCGGTTAGTCTTTTATGAATCCCAACTGCTTGTTTTCATCTAGCCGGTCAAGATACACTCTTTCCGAACGAATTTTATCCCCTTCAACCTGAACGAAGGCTGCTCCCGGACACGTTACGCGCCGACCAGTGGCAGGAGTACCGTCTGGGAATGCGCCGGTGTTGGTGCCGTGGTACACCCATTGGAGTGCGACGAGACCCCCCCCAGTTTCACCGATGCTTATTAGGTCGAGCGAGAAGTCAGGAAAGATTGTCCAAACCGTTTTGGCGAAA
Source organism: uncultured Verrucomicrobiae bacterium (assembly GCA_963804425.1). Classification (GTDB taxonomy): domain Bacteria; phylum Verrucomicrobiota; class Verrucomicrobiia; order Chthoniobacterales; family JAFAMB01; genus DASTDH01. Next base: position 32,755 of record CAWDQF010000002.1, read on the forward strand.
TCGCCAATTGCTTCTCCGGTAAATGGCGTGGGTTACTGTAGGTCCCCCCCTCAGCGAACGCCGCGACGATTGCTTCTGCATCGTGACGGTTCCAGTTATTGAAATTGTTTTGTACAACCTCGACAGCATTCATTATTGAGTCCTCAGTGTGGAAGCTTTGAATTGATTTCTGGCATGTTATCGGCGACCCCGATGAGATCACGCTGCTGGGCTGTCTGCCTGTTCCATGCGTCAAAGGCGCGTTGTGAAACTTCAAGAGCATTCATTGTTTTCTCCAGGGAGTTTAGATTAGTCGTCGCCCGGCGACCCAAGCTGCGGATTTCTCGCGCCGCCAGTAAACATCCGTGTCGCTGTAAACGGGCTCGCCAGGACCGGTGTGTCTAGTCGGTAGCTGAGGTGACGGTTCAGCGCCGCGAAATCCTTAAGCGTCCAAGTCATCGGTGTCCTCGTTCAGGTCTTCGGTGTTCGCGGTCAACGCTTCACTGCTTGCGATTTCGTCAGTCTCAGCCACGTTGTGCGCCTCACCGTCATCGGCAAACTCAAGAGTTTGAGTTGCCGCTACTTCAAGCCTGCCCGAGACCGAAGAAAATTAGCGCCGCAACGGAAGAAAACGGAACAAGACAGAACAAAATGAAGAAAAGTTCTTGCTTGAACATTTGAAGAAAATCCTGCCTTCCCGTATCCGGTTCTTAAACCGCTGAGTTTACCGGACTATTAAATCGGCGCTGAGAGAAGTCAGGTTAGCCGAAATGCGATCGCTGGCGAAAGGCCGGCCGCAACAGCTCTCTTTCCGCTTCCAAGATCTGAAGAGCTTCTGACATTTTATCCCTGCGCTGCTCGTGAATGGTTCACGCCGGGGTGGCTTTCTGCCTCACGAATTCGGAAAGATTCCGAACAGAGGGATTGACCGGAAGACGCCAGAATCGGAACGGTGAAGCGACAAGGTGCTCAAAATGCTTCGAAAATCATATCCGGCGGCCAAAGCGGCGCCTATCGAGCCTGCTTGAATTCGCGATTGCGCCAGGCCAGGAGCACCGGAGGATTTGTTCCCAGGGGCCGGGCCCTGCTCCGCACACGCGGCGACCCGAAATGGTATGGATTCGGGGATTGCTACGCACTGCTCTTCCGAGGCAATGAATAATTCCGCAAACATGCCTTGAACATGCGGAAACCGGGCCGCGCTCCCGCAGAACCGGCGGTTGCGACAAAGGTTAGAGTGACCGGATAAACAGTAATCACAGCGAAGGCAGGCTCGCAGCGGATTCACTGCGACTCGTTGACCCGCGCTTACTTTGGTCACGCCGGCGCCAATCTCGACCACTTCTCCGGCCACTTCATGTCCAAGCACCAAAGGCTCGCGAATTTTGAAATCCAGGATTCCGCCTTCATGATAATAGTGCAGGTCGGATCCACAGATTCCTCCGGCACCGAACCGCACCAATACCTCGCCATCCTGTGGGCGTGGCTCTGGGCGATTCTCAATTTTGAGCTCTTTGGCTCCGTGAATGACACAAGTAATCATACGGGTAAGGGGTTCAGCATTCTGGAAGGAGTGTCAGAGAGGATGTGGGTTACTCGAGCCTGTTATTCGGCCCTAGGCGTTTCTCTGGGTGTTTTCTCGTTCGATGACACAGGTTTTAGATATTTTGCTTCCCCATTTGGTCAGCGATGTAATCCGCTTGCCGAATTGCGAGGGCTACAATCGTCAGTGTCGGATTTGCCGCCGCGCTGGTTGTGAATTGGCTGCCGTCTGAAAAAAAGAGGTTTTTGACGTCGTGAGCCTGACCCCATTTGTTGCAAACCCCATCTTCACGACGCGCGCTTTGTCGACAGGTGCCAAGATTATGTGATGACGGGCCTGGCGGCACCCGAATGATTCGAGTTGCACCGACGGCGTCGTAGACCATTGCACCTCGCTTGTAAGCGTGATTGCGCATCGCAATATCGTTCGCATGATCGTCAAAATGAACATTCGGAATCGGTATGCCGAACCGATCTTTCTCTATCGGATGAAGCGTCACACAGTTGCTACCGCGTGCTATAGCGGATCACGTCCCTTTCCGCGTTCGAGCTTTTTGCGGTGTATGTACGTCATTCCGCCGGCGAGGCGGATCAAGCGGTAGGGACCGCGCTCCTGCCCGATCCAGCGTTTTACGTCTCGACGCCGTTTTCGCTGCCGCCCCGTTCGTTTGGCGCTCACCGAGGGCAAAGCGGGAGGCTTTGAGCATGCTTCTACGGTGGAACTCAGCCTATTCATGAAAATCGACCAGTTGGACCTTAATTTCTTGCCGATCAAAGGTGAGTTTGGCCAGCGAGATCGGAAGGCGGAATCGGCGAGGACCGATGCTGCCGGGGTTAACGTAGAGAACACCACGCTGTCGATTAATGCGGGGTTGGTGGGAGTGCCCTGAAACGACCATCGCGAAGCCGGCGGTGACGGGATCGATGTCAAGCAGGCTCAGGTCATGCAACACGTAAATAAGGTGACCGTTGACGGATACTACCTCTACCAAAGGCAGATAGAGAAGCTCATTATCGACGTTGCCGCGCACAGCGATTACGGGCGCGATCGCTTCCAGACGCTCAAGCAAACTGCGGTTGCCAATGTCGCCGGCATGAATGATAAGATCCACGTCCTGCAAGGCATCCGTCACCGAATCGCGTAAGAGCCCGTGCGTGTCGGAAACGAGTGCGAGAATTTTGATCGAGTCAAACTCGTTGGTCGCCATATTCTCCAACTTCCCCAGACGCCGATACGCCAATACGCCGACCCGCCGACACGCTTCCCCACCCGACGGTCCATCGCGCAAAAGCTGGAGCTTTCACCTACGTTGACATGCCGCCGTCAATAATGTGAACCTGCCCCGTCGTGTAGCCCGACTCGTCCGAAGCCAGGTAGGTCGCGAGATAGGCGATTTCATCTGCTTGACCCAAACGTCCCATTGGCTGGCGGCCAACGAACCCAGCGCGCACCTCCTGTTCAGAACGCCCAGTACTAGAAGCCTGAACCCGGATCCGCTCATCGAGCGACGGAGTTTGCACCGTTCCAGGACAGATCGCGTTGCAGCGGATCCCCTGGCCGACGAAGTCCGCGGCCACAGATTTCGTCAACCCAATGACCGCCGCTTTCGTTGCGCCGTAAGCGAACCGGCTTGGCACCCCTTTCACACTCGAGGCCACTGAAGACATATTGATGATCGACCCGCCTCCTCGAGCCAGCATGCCGGGCAGGAACCCCTGGATAAGGCGGTACATGGACCGAACGTTCAGGTTGAAAGAGAAATCCCAGTCTCGCTCTGTACACTCGAGAATTGTTCCAGCATGGACAAACCCGGCGCAATTGAAGAGCACATCGATCGATCCGATTTCGGCAGTGAACCGCTGAATCGCTTCAGAATCGGTGACATCGAGCCTGCGGGGAGTTACATCGGCAAGCTCAGACAGAGCCAAATCGTCAATATCGGTCGCAATGACTTTCGCACCCTCGCACGCGAACATCTTGGCTGTCGCCCGGCCGATCCCGTTACCGGCGGCAGTCACCACGGCGATTTTTCCGGCAATTCGTCTGGCCATTTTCCTTACCTGTTTTAATAGACGTAACGATTCGGGTATACAATGAGTATTCAATCATGAAAGCAGGCGGCAACACCCTTAACCGATTATCTTTCAGCACCTCTCCCCGACCTACGGTTGCCTCCTGGATTTTGGTTGGAATCGCCATGTTTCTGGTGCTTCACCTTCACATGCTCTCCGCTTTGCTGGCCGGCCTTCTGGTCTACGAACTGGTTCATCTGCTTGCTCCACGGGTTGAGAAGCGGTTGACGAATAAGGGCTCCCGGTTAGTGGCATTGGCTGCTTTATCGGTTCTCACAATTGTCATTCTCATCTTTTTGACCCTCGGAACGCTGGCCTTCTTCAAGAGTGATACTGGAAATCTACCGGCGCTCCTGGACAAGGTGCAGCATATCCTTACCGATGCGCGCACCAAGTTACCGCCCTGGATCGTTGATAATTTTCCCGGCAACGTCGATGACCTGAAATCGTTTGCTACGGATTGGCTCGATGAACATACCAAAGAGGTTCAGCACGTCGGAAAGGAAGTCATGCATTTTTTTGTCCGCGGTCTGGTGGGTATGGTCATCGGAGCGTTGGTCTCTCTGCATGAAGGACCGCCGATCAGCCGGATGCGGCCGCTCGCCGCCGCCCTCACCGCACGCATTTCCCGGTTCGCAAATGCGTTCCGGCAGATTATTTTTTCTCAGGTTAAAATCTCCGCTCTTAACACGGTCTTCACCGGGATCTTCCTGGCTGCAGTTCTGCCCGCTTTTGGCGTGCATATGCCCCTTACCAAAACCCTCATTGCCATTACTTTCCTTGCGGGCCTCCTTCCTGTCGTCGGTAACCTGATTTCCAACACGATGATCTTCGTCGTAGGCCTGTCCATCTCGCTCTACGTAGCGATCGCGGCGCTGGTTTTTTTGGTGGTCATCCACAAGCTGGAATATTTCCTGAACGCCAGGATCGTCGGCACACGAATCCATGCCCGCGCGTGGGAGCTCTTAATCGCCATGATCCTCCTGGAAGTGGCGTTCGGCATTGCCGGCCTCATTGCCGCTCCGATCTATTACGCGTACATCAAAAATGAGCTGTCGGATGCAGGGTTGATTTAGGTGAAAAACCGAAGATAAGAGGTAACCGCGGAATCTGCGGTTTCAAATTCGGAATTTAGGTTTAGGTCACCTGCATTAGTCTAAGATTTTCTTTGCAGTCCATGCGTACCGTCTGCCCGACCTACCTTCGAACGCGGCGCCTCCTGTTGCGGAGGTGGAAACCATCCGACTTCCCGCCTTTCGCTAAGATGAATGCCGAGCCGCGCGTCATGGAATTCATGCTGCGAAAAATGACGCCAGAGGAAACGCGCCATAAAATCGATGGAATCGCGGCAAACTTTAACGCGCATGGATTTGGGCTTTGGGCGGTAGAGATCGCGGCCTCAGAAAAGTTCATAGGGTTTGTAGGACTGGCCGTTCCAGGATACAAACTGCCATTCACCCCGTGTGTTGAGATAGCATGGCGACTCTGCGCCGAGGAATGGGGAAAAGGATATGCGCCCGAGGCCGCGCACGAAGCTATCCGAGACGGGTTCGAGAGGGTGGGTCTGCAAGAAATTGTCTCTTTCACGGCAGCTACCAACTCGAAGTCTCGTCGCGTGATGGAAAAGCTCGGCATGCGGTACTCTCCAGCCGAGGATTTCGAACACCCACTGGTACCAGAGGGAAACACGCTTCGGCGCCACGTCTTATATAGATTGAAGAAGGCCGACTGGCGCGTAAAAGCGATTTCTCGAGGGTGCTAACGAATTTGGCCGTTGCTTACGCCGTCGCGAAATTTATCCATAGGAGCAGGATTCCGCTGTTGGAATCAATGGCTGAATCTGTCGAGAGCGAATTGGAGGTGATGAAGCCGCTCCGAAAGCCAGGTCATCAGGAGCAGGAACAGGCAGAGCATTACCGCAGCCATTCCGAAACCGGCCAGCGGTACCGCAAAATGATTCCGATAGAGCTCTTTAAATTCATCTTTCTTCATGTGATCTCTCTTATCTCAACCGAAACAGGATCCCGCAGCTCCTTAGCGCATGACTCATCGGCCCAGAATACCGTCCAGTTCCTTGAAGTACTAGCCAATTCGTCTGAGCCCGATCCGCATTGTTTCATTTGAACCTAAAAACCGAATTTGAGGACGATTCCAAATTTCGGAATTTGGGTTGAACTATCCTGAGGTGACAGACAACAATCTGTTGCTCCGGACGGATGCCGGGAGACTGATTCACAGGATTCGGAAGCAGTAGCCGGTGGAGACCAGTAGCGAAAATAGAGCCCGCTCCGAAACTCACCATGGGCCGAAGACCGGTGGCGGGCCGTATGGGGGCATATATGGCCCGTATGGCCCGTAGTATGGGTCGTAGTATGGGTCTAAATGATCATCATTCTTTGGTAGCGATGGTGAGCGGTGACTCTTCGAGACCGGTGATGAAGTTCCCGGGTCACCGTGCGATGTGAACGTGATCCATGATATGAGCCATCGCTCGGACTCGCGGACCCGGCTACCTGTTGAACCTTTTCTTCCTCGTAGGCATCAATTGACGACTTTAATTCCGGATCGAGCTTTCGCATCCGGGCGGCCACGGTCGAGTAGTAGGCACGAAGATAGGCACGCCGAGCGGCAGCGCTTGAAGAATTTCTGGCCCGTTTGAGCAAATAAGCGGCGCGCGGATTGCTCATTGCTATGGATTGAATCTCGTCAAAGCGAACCGTCTCTTTCGCTGAGGGCTTGGTCGACGCACGATTTATTGACGCTCTGGTTGGCTGCTCGGCTGCTGGATTTGCCGGGAGTTCGCTCGATTCGGGCAACAGAATTGGTCCAGTGTCGCCCGGAGTAGCTTCGGGCGTTGGTAGGGCAGGTTCCTCCATTTCGCTGGAGGCCGGACTGGGAGTGGGTGAGGATTTGGGTTCCGAGTCTTGAGCTTCGGCCATCGTTACGGCGATCAACACACTAACCGACAGTATCACGAGCGACTTCATAGCTCTGGACCGGACAACTGGACAAGATGCTGGAATTTATCAGTTGCTGCAAGATTCAGAACGACCGTCGCAGAGCATTTCGAGAGTTGCACACCGCGATCTAACTGCCAACAGATCCGTCAGTCGATCGATTATTGCCGAGCATTATTACAGTGCATTCCTACCTCCGAAGTGACACCCGCGGGAACAGGGCCTGAGCTTGACGCAGAGGTAAGCCGGTGTAGCGTCGTCCCCGGCGGTCGCGATTTTCATTTACCCTGAGCAGATCTGCCTCTGCACACCAACAACGCTTCGTCAGACCACCATACAAGAAAGAAGTTCATCAATTTAAAAACCGCAATCGCAAGACCAGAAAAGAAAATACTTATGGCAAACCCGTTCGTACACGTTGAGCTGAACACAACAGATGTTCCCACGGCAAAGGCCTTTTACGAAAAATTGTTTGACTGGAAACTAGAAGATTTACCAATGCCGAACGGTTCCTACACGATGATTCACGTTGGGGAAGGTACCGGTGGAGGAATCATGCAGCACCCTGTGCCCGGATCGCCTTCCGCATGGCTGGCCTACGTGCTGGTCGACGATATTGCGGCAGCAACGGAAAAGGCCCGGTCGCTCGGGGCGACGGTGATGAGAGACGTAACCGAGGTAATGGGAGCCGGCTGGTTAAGCATTATTGTTGACCCAACAGGAGCAACACTTGGTCTATGGAAACCGAGTGGCAGTTGAAGGGCCGGTGTATAAGCGTGTCAAAAATGGCTGGCCAAAAAACGGTATTACAGGACTATGACCGCTACATCAGCGGACTCTTTGCGCCCGAGGACGATGCTCTCCGTTCGGCGCGCGAGGAGATGTTGGGCGCGAGCATGCCGGAGATCAATGTCTCCGCGAGCGAGGGTAAACTACTGCATCTTCTGGCGCGCGCGATCGGTGCCGAGCGTATACTGGAGATAGGCACCCTGGGCGGCTATAGCACGATCTGGCTAGCCAGGGCGCTGCCTCCCCAAGGGAAGCTGATTTCCCTGGAGATCGACGCACGGTACGCTGAGATAGCCCGACGCAATCTGAAGCGTGCCGATCTGGCGAAAAAAGTCCAGGTACGAATTGGGCCGGCGCTTGAATCCCTCTCTCAATTGGAGGCGGAAAATGAAGGCCCGTTTGACTTGGTCTTTATTGATGCGGACAAAGACGGATATGTGAATTATTTGCGGAAAGCCATGCCGCTTCTTCGCGAAGGAGGTCTGGTACTGGGCGATAATACCCTGCCAGACGCGGTTCTGGACTCGGCAGCCGAGAGCGGCACAAAGCGTTACAACGCGGAAGTAAGTGCTCGACCCGATCTGATCTCGATTCTCGTTCCGGTGCTACGCAGCCGCGGCATCGACGGACTGCTGATCTCAATCAAACAAACACCAGCTCCCAAGGCCTAGTGTTTCGAGCCAGATATGCTCCTTGCTCCCGCCTCGTAGACGACCATTTTGAACGCACCAGCAACTCTCCAGATCGGGCCGCTTTATCCAAATCGATAGAGGCTGTCAAGTTCGCGAAGAATCTGATAGCAATCACGACACACCTGCTTCTTCTCGACGACAAAGCGTACTGGAACGATCGTTTCACTTTCCTCTTCCCCCACTCCCAGACAATCTTCCCCGCAATTCCAACAACTAAGTTTTTGCATTTTGATTTGCTCTTTCGCGAACTCACGTAAATCTCTCGTCAGCTACTCAAAAACTTTCAATCCACACCAGCGATGGCCATTTTTGAGCGCTTGGCGGTAAGACACAGTTTTTAGGCGTAGCATTTTCCGTACCAAGGGAGAACCTGGCCGGGAATCGCAAGGGAAGTACCAGGTAACCCGCATAATCCGCCGCCCCTTGTCCTTTTCTGAAAAAGGATGCAGGTTGCGCCATGAACCTGTCTCTGGGTTACGCCCTGCTCCGCGACCACCGGGTCCCGATCCGCACGAAACTAATCGCTCTTGGTATAGGCGCCGCCGGGATCGGCGCCATCGAGTTGCTGCAACTTCCGGTCGAGGGCCTCGTTGCCGCCTTTCTGCCCTTCATCGGCGCCGCCGGCGATCTCACCCTTGATGGCGCGGAGGCTATCATTGGTCCCGTTCTAATCGCCACGTTGCTGTTACCCTATCTCGCCTCCGCCGATCTTGTGCGGCAGGTCCGCGCTGAATCGGAAGGCATGGCCCACTCTGGATAAATCTCCAAAGAGAGGCTGTAGTCTGTGAACCCAACGGATCTCCAGAAGGCGATGGCAGCGGAATTGTGACACAGCACGTCCACCAGAATTCGCTTATCTCGCGGCCACACCTCGAAGAACAAGATCTTCATGCATTTCCGGCCAGCGCCCATCCGGGCCGCGGCCTTTGACATCTTTTGTGCATTCAATCCGCAACGGTGATCTCGAGCGTGGGCTCCCCGTTTTGCGTGATGTTCTCAATAGTCACACTGCAGTGCGTATATTCTTTACTGAACTTCGATTCGTTACCTACGAAAACCTGGTATCCGGGCGTTCGAGGGTCGGGTTGTTTAACCGGTTTTTGGGTAAGGACGATTGTGCGGGAGTTCTTCGGTGGCGCAGCGATCGCCGTTGCGAGATCCCGAATAAAGGCTTGGTCGGCATCGGGAACTGCGTCAAGGAGCAGGCTCTTCGAAATGTCGCGCGCCAGCATGCCTGTGGAGCGGTTGTCGTCTGCAAACGTGCGCGAAAGATCCAGCCTCAGCGAGGTGATTTCTCGTTGCGCATTTATGGAGACATATAGTGTAACGAAATCACGTACCGATTCGCCCTCCGGTTTGAAAATCACGACGGTGTTGTTTCCATCCTCCGTGTGCCGGTCCGTCTCACGGAGATGGAACCAGTTAAAGAACTCTGTCTTGAGCGCGTCGCTCAAGTGCATGCCGAGCAGGCCTTTTGAGTTAATTTGCGCGTTTGCCGAACCGATACCTAACAGCGCCGAGAGGCAGCAAAGCAGGGGAATCAATCTGTTTTTTTTAGTTAGTGACATCAACTTTTATACTTATAGATGCCGCCCATCGTGGGGTGATACTGAGCTAAAGTGAGGCGGCGAAAATGCCGCCGGCCTATTCCGTCTCCCGTTCTAGGATCGCGCTTTGTCTGTAGAGCGGTAGTTGGTCTGTATATTTGCTTACTACGCTGTCTATTTCTGCTCTATCACTGGCCAAGCCTCTGTCGATGATACGCGTTGGCAGAGGCGCACATTGGACTGATTGCTCTTCACAATATTTATAGGCTCGCTTTTCGCGCTTGCTCACTCGCACAAAGTATTTAGCCGGCTCAACGTGAAGTTGATCAGAAGTCTCGAAGCGGATCACAGTGGTCTGTTTGCCACAATTGCCGCAGACGCATTGTTCGGCTGTGCAAGTAATGATCTGTTCGGTCCTAGGCATCTGCGATGGCAACTCCTTCCGGTGTGGATGATTGCGCGAAGCTTTGAGCGACAGTTGCAGTTGATCTCGTTGGCTCTCGGCCTCTACTTCGGCGCTGTTGGCTCCAGGCTCTAATTCCAGCAGTTCCAGTTGCGCCTCGGAGAGCTTCTCGCTGCCGCGCTCGTATTTCTCGATCCGTACCAGACGCAGCCTTTCTTCCAATACCCGGACTTTATACTCTGCGAACCTGAGTCGATCCCGATCAATGCTTAAAGAGCCATTGAGCCTTTCGAATAGCGCCTCCGGAAGATTTTCCTTGAGCTGCTTAACCAGCTCCGGATTCTGCATTTTGAGGAGACTAAAACTGCTGCTCAACTCTGAGAAGCATAACTAACAAAAATGCAGTTCCTTTAATAGCTTTTTCTTATACTTTTTCGCTCTCAGGAACTGTTTTGCGATACCACTCTTTGCGCCGCGTGCGCCTCAGATCTATTCCTCCTAACAACAGCGCAAGCTCTTCATGACTCAACGTCACTCGATCCAATCCATCTACGGCAAGCGGCCAACTGAACCTTCTGCGCTCTAACCTTTTCGCGCAGACCCAAACCCCGCTGCCGTCCCATAATAGGATCTTGAGCCTGTTCCTTCTAGCATTAGCGAACAAGAACAGATGCCCGCTCCTGACTTCTAAACCGAAAATATTCGGAGCCTGTCCGCAGCCGCCTGACTCCTGGTCCTCTGGTCAACCCTGTGGTTGACTGTTGGCTTTGGCTAGTTGGCTAGACGGATACTAACGAAGGAACGAAGGGAGATCAGGAAGCGCAAAAGACGAGAACCCCGACCGGCTTTCGCCGATCGGGGTTCATTAACTCTGGCAACGTCCTACTCTCGCACAACCTAGAGATGCACTACCATTGGGGCTGCAGCGTTTAACTTCCGTGTTCGGAATGGGAACGGGTGGTGCCACTGCGCTATGATCACCAGAAGGCTGATGAAGCCGAAGGTAGCCCGTGGGGGGCGGTCTCTCCTCAACTTCACCAGAAATTCTAGCGATACGTATTCTCTGAAATCTGCATACAGGAAGAAACTTCGGATCTTAATTCTACAAAAAGATTGTATTAGGCTGCTGATCGCAAGGGCCCGGCCTCAGCCAGGCGAACCGATCAGGAAACCAGAAACAATCAAGCCGAACGAGTAATTAGTACTACTGAGCTGAACACATTACTGTGCTTATACCCGTAGCCTATCAACGTGGTGGTCTACCACGACTCTTCAGGGAGAATTCATCTTGGAAAAAGCTTGGCGCTTAGATGCTTTCAGCGCTTATCCTTTCCGAACATAGCTACCCAGCACTGCCGTTGACACGACAACTGGAACACCAGAGGTTCGTCAGACCCGGTCCTCTCGTACTAAGGTCTGAACCCCTCAATTCTCCTGCGCCCACAGTGGATAAGGACCGAACTGTCTCGCGACGTTCTGAACCCAGCTCGCGTACCACTTTAACCGGCGAACAGCCGGACCCTTGGGACCTTCTCCAGCCCCAGGATGTGATGAGCCGACATCGAGGTGCCAAACCGAGCCGTCGATATGAGCTCTTGGGCTCGATCAGCCTGTTATCCCTAGCGTACCTTTTGTCCGTTGAGCGATGGCGATTCCACTTTCAACCACCGGATCACTTGGACCTGCTTTCGCATCTGCTCGACGTGTGTGTCTCACAGTTAGGCTGGCTTATATCCATGTACTCGTCACCTGATTGCCAACCAGGCTGAGCCAACCTTCGTACTCCTCCGTTACTCTTTGGGAGGATACCGCCCCAGTAAAACTGACCGGCTGCCAATGTCCTCAACCCAGATCATGGTATTGAGTTAGATTTTCCAACTGTAAAGGGTGGTGTTTCATTGTCGACTCGGTCCGGTCCGAAAACCGGATTTCACAGTCTCCCACTTACGCTAAGCATTAAAATCGAAAAACCAGTAACAGCGTACAGTAAAGGTGCATAGGGTCTTTCCGTCCTACTGCGGGTAGGCGGCATCTTCACCGCCACTACAACTTCGCTGAGCTCCTCGTTGAGACAGCGGTCAACTCGTTACACGATTCGTGCAGGTCGGAACTTACCCGACAAGGAATTTCGCTACCTTAGGACCGTTATAGTTACGGCCGACATTCACGGGGACTTGGGTTCGAAGCTTCGCCTTGCGACTAACCTCTTACCGTAATCTTACCGCATTGGTCACGTGTCACACCCTATACGTCGTCTTAACGACTTAGCAGAGTGCTGTGTTTTTGTTAAACAGTCGGTTGACCCTTTTCACTGCGTCCCTCCTGCTTTTTGAGCTGGGCTCAAAAACAAGTGGCTGGTTCTATAGGCTAGTGTCTAGAATTCACTAGCCGCTAGCCACTGCTCACTAGTCACTTCTTGCTCCAGCCAAAAAGCAGGAGGGAACCCCTTCTTCCGAAGTTACGGGGCTAGATTGCCGAGTTCCTTAACGAGGTTTCACTCACGCGCCTTGGTATATTCTACCCACCCACCTGTGTCGGTTTACGGTACGGGCGGCCACGGGAACATTACAAAGATTTTCTCGGTGTCTGATTTAAAGAATCCACCTCGACCGTAGTCTCCGCGTCAGCTTGCGCCACTGCCACTTTCAGCCGGCAGCTCCTCTCTTCAGACACGTCACTCTGTAACTTAACCATAGCCGGTGCAGGAATATTAAACCTGCTGTCCATCGTCTACGCCCACCGGCCTCGACTTAGGTCCCGACTAACCCTGGGGGGACGAACCTTGCCCAGGAAACCTTGGGTTTACGGCGGCCAGGGATCTCACCCGGCTTATCGCTACTCATGTCTGCATCCTCACTTGTAAACACTCCACCGTCGGTTTCCCTTCGGCTTCGACGTATTTACAACGCTCCCCTACCACTCGCTGCAATCGAAATCGCAACGAATCCAGAGCTTCGGTATACCGCTTATCGCCAATCATTTTCGGCGCAGAATCACTCGATGAGTCAGCTATTACGCACTGTTTAAATGATGGCTGCCTCTAAGCCAACATCCTCACTGTCTAAGTAACTCCACATCCTTTCCACTGAGCGGTATTTTGGCACCTTAGCTGTTGGTCTGGCATGTTTGCCTCTCGCGCGTGAAGCTTATCCCTCACGCACTGACTCCCGTGTTACGTTCAATGGCATTCGGAGTTTGATTGAATTCGGTACCCTGGTGTGGGCCCTAGTTCATCCAGTGCTCTACCTCCATCGATCAGCACACGAGGCTAGCCCTCAAGCTATTTCGGGGAGAACCAGCTATCACGGGGTTTGATTAGTCTTTCGCTCCTACCCACAGCTCATCCGAGAATTTTTCAACATTCACCGGTTCGGACCTTCAGGTGCGGTTAAGCAACTTTCATCCTGGCCATGGGTAGATCACCTCCGCTTCGGGTCTACTGCCAGCAACTAAACGCCCATTTCGGACTCGCTTTCGCTACGCCTCCATCCCAGAAGGATTTAAGCTTGCCACTGACAATAACTCGCAGACTCATTAAGCAAAAGGCACGCCATCGCCCTTGCGGGCTCTGACACCTTGTAGACGTATGATTTCAGGTACTATTTCACTCCGCTCACAGCGGTGCTTTTCACCTTTCCCTCGCGGTACTTGTTCACTATCGGTCGCCAATTAGTATTTAGCCTTACGGCGTGGTCGCCGTAGCTTCATGCGAAGTTTCACGTGCATCGCATTACTCAGGAAATCCCTAGGGCTTCTCCAGTTTTAAGTTACAGGCCTTTCACCTTCTGTGGAGCGACTTTCCATCCGCTTCACCTAACTTTCGAAGTCCCATCTCGGGCTCCTACAACCCCACTAGCAAGCTAGTGGTTTGGGCTTTTCCGCTTTCGCTCGCCACTACTTACGGAATCGAATTCTCTTTCTGTTCCTCCGGTTACTGAGATGTTTCACTTCACCGGGTCTCGCTTTGCTCCCCTATGTATTCAGGTAGCAATGATTGAGCATTACCTCAATCGGGTTACCCCATTCGGAAATCTACGGGTTAAAGCGTGTTTGCCGCTATCCGTAGCTTATCGCAGCTTACCACGTCCTTCATAGCCTATTGGCACCAAGGCATTCATCATACGCCCTTAGTAGCTTGATTATTTTTTGATATCTGTAGAAATGAAGGCGGACCTCCACTTCTGATTCTCCAAAGTTGTATTTTCTACCCTATATGCAGATGTCAAAGAACACTTTTCCGCCTATTGCGGGAAAGGGGCTTGGGCTGAGTTTTCAGGCTCTTACCAAACATCAAAATGGTGTGTTTTGCTTTCGCATCGCGACGGTTCTCCAGCCGAGTTCCTCTGGATCTAGCCAGAGAGAGCACCGGTCTCTCGACCCCGGGAAAGGGTCTGGGCCTGACTGGGCTCGAACCAGTGACCCTGCGCTTATCAAGCGCATGCTCTAACCAACTGAGCTACAGGCCCGGAGTCAGGTCTCGACACGCCCGAGCATGCCCCAGTCGTTTCAAACTTTCGGGGTGCCTTCGTCGGACAGGCTTGGCTGTTTCTGATGCTCCAGGTTGCCAAACGAGTATCCTCTAAACTAAGGGAACAAAGAAATCTCTTGGAGGTAAGGGGACTCGAACCCCTGACCTATAGCTTGCAAAGCTACCGCTCTACCAACTGAGCTATACCCCCGGACCTTCCAGCGAACGTCAACGGCGTCAACGAACCACAGCGCCGCCCGCATTCCTCGCCGGCACTCGATGTGGTTCATTGGCGTTCGTCGACGTTCGTTGTCTCTGTCCGGTCTCGCGATGATCAGCAAAAACTGAGTTGTGCGCTATCGTTTCAGTCTTTTGAGCCTGGCAACCTTTCGGTCCACCAGGTCTTACAGCATATCAATCGATCCCCATTTTTCCCTTTTGCCGACTGACTTAGCTGTCGACCTCTCAATCCCTATCTAATTGGGAAAGAGTGCTCCTTAGAAAGGAGGTGATCCAGCCGCAGGTTCCCCTACGGCTACCTTGTTACGACTTCATCCCAGTTACCGCTCATACCTTAGGGCCCTGCCTCCTTGCGGTTAGCACAGACACTTCGGGTACAAGCGACTCCCATGATGTGACGGGCGGTGTGTACAAGGCCCGGGAACGTATTCACGGCGTCGTAGCTGATACGCCATTACTAGCGATTCCGGCTTCATGTAGGCGAGTTGCAGCCTACAATCCGAACTGGGCTCAGTTTTAGTGATTTCCTCCACCTCGCGATTTCGGTTCGTTCTGTACTGAGCATTGTAGTACGTGTGCAGCCCTGGGCGTAAGGGCCATCCTGACTTGACGTCGTCCCCACCTTCCTCCCCGTTTCACAGGGCAGTCTGAACAGAGTGCCCCAACACCGAAGTGCTGGGTAGCAACAGTTCACAAGGGTTGCGCTCGTTGCGGGACTTAACCCAACATCTCACGACACGAGCTGACGACAGCCATGCAGCACCTGTGCAAAGCGTGTATTGCTACACTAGCCGGCTTTCACCGGCGACACGATGCATGTCAAGCCCAGGTAAGGTTCTTCGCGTTGCATCGAATTAAGCCACATACTCCACCGCTTGTGCGGGCCCCCGTCAATTTCTTTGAGTTTTAATCTTGCGACCGTACTCCTCAGGCGGCACGTTTAACGCGTTAGCTCCGGCACGCACGGGGTCGAATCCGCGCACACCAAACGTGCACCGTTTACTGCCAGGACTACCGGGGTATCTAATCCCGTTTGCTCCCCTGGCCTTCGCGCCTCAGCGTCAGGAACTGTCCAGAGATCCGCCTTCGCCACTGGTCTTCCTCACGATCTCTACGCATTTCACTGCTACACCGTGAATTCCAATCTCCTCTCCAGTCCTCTAGCAAAGCAGTATCGAGTGCAGTTTCAGAGTTGAGCTCTGAGATTTCACACCCGACTTACCCCGCCGCCTACGCGCCCTTTACGCCCAATGAATCCGAACAACGCTTGAGACCTCTGTATTACCGCGGCTGCTGGCACAGAGTTAGCCGTCTCTTCCTCTTCTGGTACTATCAAACCTCCACGCAGTTAACGTAAGGCTTTGTTCCCAAATGACAGGAGTTTACAACCCGAAAGCATTCATCCTCCACGCGGCGTCGCTCCTTCAGGGTTTCCCCCATTGAGAAAAATTCTCGACTGCTGCCACCCGTAGGTGTCTGGACCGTGTCTCAGTTCCAGTGTGGCTGGTCGTCCTCTCAGACCAGCTACCCGTCGAAGCCTTGGTGAGCCGTTACCTCACCAACAAGCTGATAGGCCGCGAGCTCCTCTAAAAGCGCCAGGTTGCCCCGGCTTTGGTTTTACAACCACATGCGGTATTAATTCGCCTTTCGGCGAGCTATCCCCCACTTTAAGGCAGATTGCTCACGTGTTACGCACCCGTTCGCCACTAGCTTAGCCTTGTATTGCTACAAAACTAAGCTCGTTCGACTTGCATGTCTTATCCACGCCGCCAGCGTTCGTTCTGAGCCAGAATCAAACTCTCCGTAGAAAGTTTTATCTACCCTGACAACCAGTAAGACTGGCCGCCAGCGATAAAAATTCTGACCATAATCAATCTTTGCCTCTCTCTTCCGGCAATTGCCAGATCAAGAGCAAGTTTTGTCGGTCATTAAAATTGTAAGAATCAAAAGAATCTGACGTATAACGCACAACACAATTTTTGCTGACATCACCATTCTGAAGTTTTTAAAAAACTCAGAACCAAACTTTCAATGAACGTGGTTCTCTTTCGCTTCAGGCGACAAAAAAACTCAACTTGAACTCCGGCTAAACTGGATCTACTTCCTTCAATTCAACCGGGACAAAATTGAGCCAATTTGAAGTCCCCAAAACTAGAAGAACATTTCCGCCTTTATGCGAGCTTCTCCGCTTTCAACGGAGATATTCACTCTAACTCTTCTTCCGACTCGGTCAACGCGATTTTTGCAAAAATTGCGCGACGTTCCCAAAAGAACCCGGCGAGTTCGAGCGGGCTGGCGACTGTCGCAATCAATCCGATTGCTGCGAGGAAAATTTGAAAATCGCTCTTCAATATTCCTGCTTCCAGCCAACCTTCCCGTCTCTCGGGGCCGACAAGCTAGCAGGGGTAGCCCCGGCGTCAAACGAGTTTCTGGAAAATTTTGCGAGCTGATTGAAAAACGCAGCCAACGAAAGAAGAATCTAGAATTTAGGAGCTAGAGTCTGGAGGGGGAAAATCTTTTGGCAGACGAAGCACCGTCCGTACATCGCTGAAGATTGTATCGGGAAATCCTTGGGCCTGGCTAAGCTTCAGCTTTTTCTCCAACGGGTTCCTGATCTGGCGAATCCGATGCCAATCTTCTTCGGAGATCCATCGAGCCATCCGCGACCAGATCGCAGAGGTCAGCACCGGATAATCGCTGCCGTAAAG
Organism: uncultured Verrucomicrobiae bacterium; assembly: GCA_963804425.1. Lineage (GTDB taxonomy): Bacteria > Verrucomicrobiota > Verrucomicrobiia > Chthoniobacterales > JAFAMB01 > DASTDH01. The sequence goes on from CAWDQF010000002.1 coordinate 50,153, forward strand.
AATCCGCTCCGGATTCTCCCGCAACCGGGCAAGCGTTTTTAGGTGAGTCGGTTGAGATAACGCCGAGATGTCGCCATATAGATTCGGGAACTGCCGCCGAAGCGCGAGAAACTCCGGGGAATAATCTCTTCCCCAAGGCAATGCAGGGGCACCACAGTGCGCTGCGATGACCGTCACACCAAGCTCAAGCGGAATCCGCAGACAGTTTGGATCCCGCAAATCCGGTCGGTAGGTCGGGAGCGAGAATTCGCCACCGGTATGGGCCAGCAACGGCAAACGGAGCTCGGCCATTCTTTTCCAAAAGCTTCGATACTTGGGTCGAGATGGATCGACGATTTGGACACAAGGCAAGAGCTTCAACAACACAGCGCCGGCCTCAGTGGCCGCTTCCAATGCGTCGCGAGCATCCTTTCGGGCCGGATGAATCGATATCCCGGGAAGCATTCGAGGGTCTAGTTGCGCGACCTGGAAAACGTAGTCGTTCGGCACATAGATTCGAGATAGATCCGGGCGAGCCGTGCCATCCTCCTCATAAACATCATCGCAAGCGAGCGCGACGGCTCCGGCCAAGGAAGAGTGGTCCAACCAATGGCGGAGTTGCCGAACATAAACGCCATCGAGTTCACCACTCTGAGGGTCGGCTGACACTCCGATACTGCGAGCCATAACTCGAACGAACGGACCTTGCCACCAAGCGCTACGAACCCGACACCGAGATCCACTCAGTCCATTGCCGATGAGATGGACGTGAATGTCGATGGGGTTCACGGTTACAGGTTAGGGGTTGCGGGTTACAGGTTACGGGTTTGGAGCTGCAGACGGGTGGGAGTAATGGAGGGTTGAGGGTCGTGGTTGGCGGTTACCGGTTCAGAGTCGCCGATACGGTATCCATTTTCTGAATTCTACATGCCGTTCGCTAATCCTTCAGAACAACGCCTTTTTTATGCGGTGTCCATTGCGGCTCGGCGGACCTGTCCGACGAAGCCTCTCACTGTAAGCAGACTATCGCGGCGAATTTGACGCAGTCGGAGGCCTCGCCTTGCCGTCATTCTGGATTCTCCAACCAGCGGTAGGTCTTGGCGCACGGTAACCCGATCTGGTCCAGAATACGATGTACGACGGTGTCGACCACTTCTTCCACGGTTCCTGGTCGACTGTAAAAGGCGGGCATCGCAGGCAGGATCGCAGCACCTGCTTCGAGTACTCGGCAACAGTTTCGCGCGTGAATCAAATTCAAGGGGGTTTCACGCAAAACCAAAACCAGCTTTCGTCTTTCTTTCAGGAATACGTCAGCCGCCCGGAGAATCAGGGTTTCGCTCGTACCGGCAGCGATTCGCCCGAGCGTACCCATTGAGCAGGGTACAATTACCATCCCATCGAAGAAGGTGGAACCGCTGGCAAATGGCACATTCATACTGCGCTCATTATGCTCGCGAACGCCGGTTGGAACCCGTAACTTCCCGAGCTCATCGCTCACCACCTGTTTGGCGTAGGCGCTAAGGACTAAATGCACTTCGTGCGTTCCGCAGTCGATCTGGTCGAGAAGACGCTGGAGATAAATCGCTCCGCTGGCGCCGGTCGCGGCGATGACGAGCTTCATGAGGTTTACAGGTTGGGGGTTGCAGGTTACAAGTTACAAGTTGCTCGCTCCCGCTCTCGATTCACCCATCGGTTCCGTTTTATTCCGCGATCCCCTTGAAGGACCCCGATCTGTAACCTGCAACTTGAAACTCGCAACCTGTAACCATCTCACAGATAGCCTCCCGTCACGAGTCGCTGGGTTAGACCTTTAAATCGACCGAACACTTCCTGATAAAGATCGGCGGACGCCTCAACGGGGAGCGCGCGCGATGTTTCGTCCAGCTTGACGCAGCGGGCGACTAACTCATTGAGATTGCCGGACTTATTGTTCACCAGATGATCAACCCAAGCGGAGTGGAGCGCTGCTCCAAGCGCTGCACCTTCCGAGGTAGCCAGGCAAACAACCGGTACACGGAAAACATCTGCACAAATTTGACGCCAAACGGCGCTACGGCTTCCCCCCGGTTAGCCGGATTTCGTTCGGTTTAATCCCGAGCTGGCGGTAACGGTTGAGACCGTAAGCCAATCCCAATGTAGCTCCCTCCATGGCAGATCTAGCCAAATGCGCTGGAGTCATATTTGCGGGAGTCAGCCCATGAAAGACTCCGACTCCCTGCGGCAGATTAGGTGTCCGCTCGCCATTAAGATAAGGAAGGAAAATTATGCCCTCCGATCCGGGAGCGACGCTGGCGACCGCTTCGTTAAGCTTGGCGATCTCCCACCCGAATAATTTGCGCACTTGTTCCGTTGCCACGGTCACATTCATGGTACAGATCAGCGGCAACCAATTGTCGGTGCTATCGCAAAAAGCAGCGACTTCCCCCTGCGGGTCGACTACCGGTTGAGCAGAGAATGCGTAGATCGTGCCTGAGGTACCGAGGCTGGCGGTCACCACGCCGCTCTGGACGTTACCGGTCCCGATTGCGCCCATCATGTTGTCGCCACCGCCGGCAGAAACGATGGGAGAATTGGGCAGACCCCAGGCGGCTCGCAGATTTTCTCGCAATAGGCCAACGGCCTGCCGAGACGAACCAAGGGAAGGTAGCCTTTCCGAGAGATCGGGGTCGATGAATTCCAGTACCGGCTCACACCAACGGCGAGTGCGGATATCGAGAAGTCCGGTTCCGGAAGAGTCTCCGTATTCCATGCGCTTTTCGCCGGTCAGCCAGAAATTGATGTAGTCGTGCGGGAGCAAAATACTTTTCAACGAAGCGTAATTTTCCGGCTCATTTTCCTTCAACCAAAGAATCTTTGGCGCGGTCCAGCCGGGCAACATGGTGTTCCCCATGAGCTTGATGAGAGCAGCGTCGCCGCCAAATTCGTCGATGATTTCGGCGCACTGTTTCGCGGTCGAAGTGTCGCACCAGAGTTTGGCCGGACGAATCACTTCATTCGCATCGTTCAGTACGACCAGCCCATGTTGTTGGCCGCTGACACCAATTGCCCGCACCTTGGCTTTCCGGGAGCCGATCTTCTCCAGGCATTCCAGGATGGTCGCCTCGGTCGCATCAAGCCACTCCTGCGGTTCCTGCTCCATGTGTCCGGGTGGAAGACCCGGAACGAGATCATAAGTCTTTTGGGCGGTCGCAAGAATTTTGCCGGATTCAAGATCCAGGACGATCGATTTGGTGCTTTGGGTTCCGCTATCGATGCCGAGATAGAGCATAGAGGTTCCAAAGACTGCCACAGATCGATTAAGTCCTACAAACGCCTATTGGTGTCAGATTGAAATTTATTATGGCTTGGTAGCTCGCGCGATCGATTTGTGGCAGTTTCTGGAACCTATGGTAAAAAAGCTCCTTCACACACGTTATCGCGTTTCCGACCTGGAAAAGACTGTTTCATTTTATAAGGACGTCCTCGGTTTGAAAGAAACACGGCGGCACACTTCGCCGCGCGGTTCACAGTTGGTGTTCTTAAAGGTGCCCGGCAGCGAAGAAGAAATTGAGCTCTGTAAATTTGACGAGAGCGGTCCGGTGAATGTCGGGACGGATATCACTCATCTGGCTTTTGAGGTCGACGATCTCGAAGCATTCGCGAAGCATGCGGCCGCCAAAGGCTATCCTCTCAGCGACGGCCCAACCAAGACAGGTTCGGGCGGAATGATCGCCTTTGTCGATGCTCCCGAAGGCTACGAGGTGGAGTTGATACAGCACGGGAAATAAGACGAACCGGGATTCGGAAGCGAGAATTCAGAAGCGAACAGGTAACGCGTTCCGGGTTGAATATTCACCGCACGCTGCGAGCGGCGAACTGCTGCCGACAAATCCTGGAACCCTAGACGCGCTGCCGCAGCGGATTCCTGGGAACGGCTTGATCAGGATGCTGCTGCTGGGGCGGATTGGCGGGGCTAATAGGTGTGTCGCCCAGCACGGTTTCAGCCGTCCGTCCGGGACGGGCGCACCTTTTCTCCTTTTCCCGGCACTTCGTACCGGGCTACTTTTCACCGCGTCCCTCCGGGACGAGGACGCAGCGTCCCTCAGCATCTTTACCAGTCTTTGCGCGCCATCTGATTGCGCCTCAGGTGCGCGTCGATGCCAAGAAAAAATTTGCTTGGTCTTTCCTCCTTTTGGATCGTTGTTTTCCTTAACCTCTTCGGTAAGTGCCGATGGGGGTCTTTTATTGTTCATATTGTCAGGTTGCTGGCTATCCAGCAGCCTGGCAATACCCATGGCATCTACCATGGCTTTTCAGCGCGCGTCTTTAGGTTGTCCGATTATTTGGGGGCGCAGCCGTCTGTGGGACGGCGGCTGGTAACTGTGGAACGCCGCCAGGATCTGTTCGAGGTTCGAGGCAAAAGTAATCATATCGGTGTGCTCTCGGCGCATGAATCCTGCTCGAACCATCTGTTCGATCATGGTACGAATCGGTACGAAGAATCCGTTCACGTCGAAGAAGGCGCACGGTTTTTCGTGGATACCGAGTCGACCCCAAGCCCATTGCTCAAAGATTTCCTCCAACGTTCCTACGCCGCCGGGTAACGCGATAAAGCCATCCGAGAGTTCAGCCATTTTCGCTTTTCGTTCGTGCATTGTCTCCACGACAATCAAGCGCGTAAGCCCAATGTGGGCGACTTCCTGATCGACCAGTGCGCGGGGTATCACACCTGTCACGTTGCCTCCGGCGGCCAGGGCCGCATCGGCCACCACTCCCATCAGGCCAGCTCGTCCCCCGCCGTACACCAGGTCAAGGTTTTTCTCGGCGAGCGTTCGCCCAGTCGCTCGTGCTGTTTCAGCATACGCTGAGTCGTTACCAGGACTTGATCCGCAGAAAACGCAAATGCGCACAAGGGACGTTTTCACACGCAGCAAAATCTGTCGAGCGATCAACAGAAAAGCGGACGGAGAGATCTCGCCGGCGACGCAACCGGGTCGTCTCGTCAGCTAAAGCTTTCAACGTCATGGTGGGTCGCAAGAATCAGTGGCGAGACCCCTGGAGCTTCCAGGAGATGAGCATCGCGGAATCCGGTCTCGGCGAGCCAACTGGTTCGCCGCTCTTCACCACCTCTTTCAGATTTAGCCAATGCTGAATCATTCCTGGGACAAAGGTGAAGAAGTCGCCACGCTAGGCAGGTTTGTTCCGGACCAGAAACGTTCGCTCTCGGTGGTAAGCGCGTAACGTCCGTCATCGTTTCTTGGTAAGAAATTCAAAACCGACCAGCGCGTTCAGCAGCGCGCGCAGACCAATTGCGATAGATTTAACGGTGAGTCGTCAAAACCGAGAGAAATCGGATCGGGCGCTTCATTGCAGCCCTTATTTTTGAAAACTATACGGCAAACGAGTTTATTCTCCGCGAATGGACATTACCGCCGACCGCATTTGGGCCGATTTTCGCAACGTGCGAGAGACCACTCCATTGGTGCTCTCGCTGACCAACTCGGTCGTGCAGGAGTTCACCGCCAATGCCCTACTGGCGCTGGGAGCGTCTCCCATCATGTCTGATGCGCTCGAAGAGATCACTGAATTGGTGGGTCTGGCCAACGCGCTCAATCTGAATATCGGAACGCCGACGCCGCGGAGCGCCGAAGCAATGGCGTTAGCGGCACAGGCCGCCAAAGCGAGACAGATTCCAATTGTGCTGGATCCGGTAGCGGTTGGGGCTACCGAACTACGGCGCAAGTTAGCCGACCGTCTATTGCAGATTGTGCCATCAGCAGTTATTCGGGGAAACCAGGCAGAGATTGCAGCTCTCGCTGGTCTTCCGGCCATTGCGCGCGGCGTGGACGCAACCGAATCGTCCGACCAAGCCGCCGTCGCGGTCAGGCAACTAGCCAAACGTCTGAGAACGGTTGCGGTAGCCAGTGGAGCGATCGACTATCTTTCCGACGGTGATTCGGTAATCGCCGTAGACAATGGGCATCCTCTGATGGCTCGGATCACCGGTTCGGGATGCGTGGCCACCGCGGTGATCGCGGCGTTCCTCACCGTGAATTCGAACGCGCTCGCAGCCGCCATCTCGGCCATGGTGGTAATGGACATCGCGGGCGAACTCGCCGCGGAACATTCCCGTAGCGAAGGTCCTGGCAGTTTCCAGATCCGATTTCTCGACACATTCGATAAACTCGAGCCCGACCATCTGGAGGCGAGAATGAAGGTCACGCGGGTTTAAGGCAGATTTATAACGCGGTGGATACCACGCACGCCGTCGTTCTCGTCCTCGAATAGCTGTGCGGGGACCGCAAAAGTCCAACGCAATCGGTTTTCGCCGTGCGCGAGAAGCGCCTTTTCTAGCGGCTAGCATGTTCCCTGCCGTTATCAGTTCGGTGAGCTCAAGGACGAAAAGATGCGTTGGCTGACTTATTTGTCCGCCGGCAAGATACCGAGTGAAGCCAGGCACGCGCGCGCAATTGTCATTCGTTTCGGTGCATCTTCATTCTTGGTGACGTCAAGATTCAAGGCGAAGAAATAGGTGTCATCGTCGGTCTCGACCCAACCAACCCACCAACCAATCCCGGGCGAGCGCGATTCATTGGGGCGCGCCGGCGATTTTTCTGCGCCTTGCCAGCCGCTCTTTGCGCGAAGGATGTATTTCGAATTCGCCTCGTTGATCAGCATATCTTTGACGATCAGCATGTTCCGCTCGCTGACCGGTAGCTGATTGAGGTAGAGCTTCTTGAGAAACTCGATCTGTTGCAATGCCGTGATGCGCAAAGCGCCATCCAGCCAGAAATGATCAACGCCACCGGAAACGTCTTCGTTTCCGTAAGCAAATCTCTTGAGGTAGTCGGACTCGCGCTGTTCGCCGACCTGACGAGCAATCTCCTGATAGACCCAGACCACCGAATACTTCAGGGCAGTTCGAAACGTTTGATCGCGGTTCCAAGCCTCAACCGAACGTTTTTGACCATCCCAGTGAAACCGCTGGTTTTCGTCTTTCACGACATCGGTCTCGAGAGCGATCAACGAATGGGGAATCTTGTAAGTGGACGCCGGAATAAAAGGTTCCGCCGCTCTTTGCGGATTGTAAACATGGGTCTCTCCCTTGACGAGATCGGTCACAACGATTGTTCCTTCAACGCTGTTGGAGTCGAAATACGATTTCCACTGGGGATGCTCGATCGTCTGGCCGGCCAGACTCGAGATCCCAAGACTCAAGCCAACAGTGAGAACCAAAAGCGTTCTGTGCATAAGCAAGCGACATACCGAGAACCGGTGGTGGCACAAGGGGGTCCAGAGCCTTTCGATCTGTCATCTGCCGATCGAGAGGTACGGAGGAAAAATACGCAGGCCGGTCCAACAATGAAATCGTTTCGAGTTTTGGCGGTTATAGGGGCTCTGATTTCTCCAATCGATGGCTGCAGATCGAGCGAGTGCTCTCGGGTTGTGCTCGAATAGTCCGATGAAATCGTTTCAAAAAATTGGAAGAAAGCATTTTCCCGTTTTCTGAAAATGTGCATACTTCAGCGAACAGAATGGATTTCCCCCTCAGAATGAACATTCATCCTGCAGCCTCACTTTCTCTCGTTCACTTTCGTTCGTTCGGGAGTTCGCCGATCGTCCTGCCGGTTTCGATCCAAGCTCGATCGACCAAAATCATCCCTCTTCCGAGTCTGCTATGAGAGCAACAATCCGGAGTGTCGCGAAGCTGGCCGGAGTGGCTCCAAGTACGGTCTCTCATTATCTCAACCAGACAGCTCCGATTTCGCCGAACACCGCCCAAAGTGTGGAACGAGCGATCGCTGAGCTCAATTATCGGGTCCACCTGGGTGCTCGAAGCCTCCGTTCCCGCAAGACTCACTCGGTGGGCCTAGTCATCCCAACCATTACGACCCCTTTCTTCGGCGAACTCGCCGCGATCATCGAAAACATGCTTTGGGATCGCGGCTATCAGATGTTGCTCTGCATCTCAGAGCGCGACATGGAGCGCGAAGTCGTACAAGTCGCCACGCTGACCAGCCGCCAGGTGGACGGTATTCTGATGGTCTACAACAACGAGGCGAGCGAGGTGGTGCGGACGGTCGATGAGCTTCCCGTGCCAATGGTTTTTGTTGATCGCCCGGTCCCCGGTCGAAATTCGGTCGCCACCGACAACTTCTACGGCGGCCAGTTGGCTGCGCGTCATCTGCTTTCGCTAGGTCACCGTTGCTTTGGATTGCTTTGCGGTGAAGCGGAAATCCGAAACGCTGCCGATCGAATCGAAGGTTTTCGTTCCGAACTCAGGCTGGCAGGAGTCGACGTTTCTCCCGACTATATCGTGCACGGAAGACAAGAGCTTCAGCTCGGCGTCAAAATCTCGGAATTGCTCAAACAAGATCCTCGTCCAACCGCAGTGTTCGCCACGAACGACATTGTGGCGATTGGAGCGTGGCCGACTCTCCTGGAAAGCGGGTACCGCATCCCCCAGGATATTTCTATTGTCGGATTCGACGACATAGAGGTGAGCCGCTACTTGGTTCCATCACTCACGACGATCGCGCAGCCGGCGCGGGAAATTGGAACCAGGGCAGTCGACTTGCTACTCCAGAGCCTGACAGAGCCCGACCAGCAAAGAGCCGCGCCTTCAAGCATCTTCATCAGTCCGTCCTTGCAAGTGCGCGGATCCACCGCTCACGCACCGGAAAGGAGGTAAACCAATCACCAGAGCTACGCATCCACACTTATCCAGACCCGAAATCGGTTCTCTGTAACCGCGATTGCTACCAACTGCCACAGATGACTGTGCAATACCCAGCGGCCGTACCGGCTGCAAACCCTAATTTCCCCCTTTTTAACCATGATAAAGTTTTGTGGTAACTTCGTTTGCGGAGTTACGTTGCTATTTGCCGGCGCGACCTTCGCTGGCGCCTGGTCGCTAGAAGAAGCGGCCAAGCCTTACAAAGGTACCGAAGTCTCAGTAATCTTCCTCGATCGACCGGGCTATCGGGCGATCATCAAGATGTTACCGGAATTCGAGCAGAAGACCGGAATCAAAGTTAAATACGAAATCGTTCCTTACGAAAGCACGTTGGAAAAAGAAGTTCGGGACTTCTCATCCGGCGGCGACTTAACCATCGCTCTGGTTGACCTGGTCTGGATCGGTACTTTTGCCGACTCGGACTACATTGTCCCCGTTGATGAGTTGAAACAAAAGTTTCCAGCGATCTTCGATCCGAATTATGATATGACCGACTTCTTTCCCTTGCTGCTGAACGCATTCGGCACATGGAATTCGAAGGTTTACGGGCCGCCATTCGATAACTATTCCGGTCTCCTCTTCTACAACAAGCAACTATTGAAAGATGCCGGTTTCGATAAGCCACCGGAAACCTGGGATGATCTGATAAAGGTTTACGCCCCGAAACTGACGACCGGCGGAAAGTATGCCTATGCGCTGCAATCGCGACGGGGCGAAACGCAATCTTGTGACAGCTTTATGCGATTCATTTGGCCGTGGGGTGGTTCCCTGCTCGATGCGAAATTTAAGTCCAACCTGTCGAGCGAGCAGTCACAGGCCGGTCTGAACTTCCGGCAAGAGCTCATCAAATACATGCCGCCGGGCATCGTCGACTACGACCACAGCGAAGCGGTGAACGCTTTAGCCCAAGGACAAGTTGCGATGATCACTGAGTGGTCGGCATTCTACTCGACCTTGGTCGATCCGAAGTCATCCAAGATCGTCGACCAGCTCGGTGTGGCGCCCGAACCGAAGGGACCCGACGGCCGCAAGCCTGCTCTTGGAGGTTTCTCACTGGCCGTAGCGAAACAGGCCAAGGATGAACAAAAAGCAGCGTCCTGGTTGTTTATCCAATGGGCAACATCCAAGGAAAAGGCCAAAGAATACGTGGAGAACGGAGGCGTTAGCGGCCGGCAGTCGACCTATGATGCTGAGATCACGAAGAAGTACCCGTTCGCCGGACCAATGGTTGAGTCGTGGCAAAAGGGTGTTCCGGAGTTCCGCCCCCGTTTTGCCGAATGGCCCCAGTTAACAGAGATCGTCGCCGAAGTCGGAACCAAGATGATGATCGGCGGTGTGAGTATCAAGCAGGGTTCCGAAGAAATAGGTAAGCGGGTTGAAGATGTGTTGGCCAAAGCAGGCTACTACGACGGCAAGAAGGCGCTGGCCCAGTAATAGGTGGTTAGTTGAGACGCTGCGGACACAATGCAACCATTTATCGAATGTCTGTGAGGGCCCCGCTGTGACTCGCCCAAAATAAGAGAATTCGAATTAGCCGGTTCGGGAAAACTCTTTTCGGGCCGGCTACATCCGCTGAATAAAGCAGACAGGCAAAACGATGGGCGAAGCTAGTGATCGCCACACCAACCTCGAATGAACTGAATGAGGACCTCTACGAAAAAGACCTATTCAACGCGCGCATGGCTGTTTGTCGCTCCCGCGGTGGTCGTGCTTCTGGCCGTTGGCATTGCACCTTTGGTTTTTGCTCTTTGGACCTCTTTTCAACAGTTTTTGCTCCCAAAAGTTCACCTCAAAGGAGCGATCCTGAACGTCTGGCCAATCTTCGATGCCCCGGTCGTTTGGTTGTCGAATTACCGCGCCCTTTTGTTTGACCAGTCCTTTCGCGAAGCGCTCGGGCGATCACTCTTATTTCTAGTCATCAATCTCCCTATTCAGCTTGTGCTTGGCACGCTTATCGCGCTGCTCTTGCACAGGCCAGGAAATGAATGGGTGAAAAACATTGCTAGGGTTTGCCTGGTTATCCCGATGGCAACCACGTTCGCCGTGGTCGGGCTCATGGGGCGGCTCCTTTTCAATAACGACTTCGGATTTATTAACTTCGTTTGGAGCCACATTTTCGGGCACGGAGCCGAATGGCTGGCCGATTCGCAATTAGCATTTGTTTCGATCTCAATCATGGACTGCTGGCAATGGACTCCTTTTTGCGCACTCGTCCTTTATTCGAGCCTGACGATGGTCCCCGTGGAGATCGAGGAGGCGGCCCAATTGGAAACTGACAAGTGGTGGCATGTGCTCCGGAAGGTCCAGTTGCCGTTTTTGTTGCCGGGCATTACCGCGATTCTCATTCTGCGTACCGCGGACATTCTGAAGATGTTCGATGTGGTCTATATTATGACCCGAGGTGGTCCAGGGTCAGCTACCGAGCTGATTAGCATTTATATTCAGCGCATTGGCTTCCGCTCATTTGATCAGGGAATGGCATCGGCCGAAGCGATCGTCTTGCTGGTAGTGACCATCATTCTTTCGCGAATCTACATTCGCTTCATTTATCGTGAAATCTGAGAACCAAATCGACGAGAAAGAGGTGACAGCTCACACGCGACACCGACCGAAATTGCAGATCTGGCATCTCCTGGCGCTCTTGCTGATCATCTTCTTCTGCATCTTTCCGTTTTATTGGATGGTGACAAGCTCGCTCAAAACCCAACAAGATATCCTCTCCCCGATTCCCAAGTTCCTTTTCACCCCGACACTTGAGAACTATCAACGCGCGGTTACAAAATTTGACGTCGTCTCGAGTCTGGCAAACTCGCTGATTGTCGCCATCAGCACCACGGCCATCGCCCTATTGCTGGGGACGCCAGCGGCTTATGCCATCGCGCGCTTCGAATTCAAGGGCAAAAAGGATCTCTGGTTCTGGTTCATTACGAATCGGATGCTGAGTCCGATCGTGCTCGCGTTGCCCTTCTTCATTCTTGCCAGAAACATGAAGTTGCTCGACACGCAGTTGGTCCTGATCCTGATTTATCTGACTTTCAACGTACCGATCGTAATTTGGATTTGTGCCGACCAGTTCCGAAACATCCCCAAGGAATTGGACGAAGCGGCGACACTGGAGGGCTACGGTTCATTTGGCATTTTCTGGCGGATCGGTTTGCCGCTCGCTGCGCCGGGCATCGCGGTATCGGCTATCTTTAGCTTTATCTTCTCTTGGAACGAGCTGCTTTACGCACTGGTGCTGACCCGCCACTACGCCCAGACGGCGCCGGTCGTCGCCACCAGTTTCATGAGTGGTTACGAACTGCCTTGGGGCCAGATCATGGCAACCGGCACGATGGTAGTGCTACCGGTGATCATTTTCAGCCTGATCGTTTCCCGGCAACTGGTCCGCGGGTTAACCATGGGAGCGATTAAATAGGGAAGAGAGTACCATCCTCGTTTCCGGGTCTGGCGGCAGTTGTATTTGTGAGCGAATGTGTGCGACTAAACGTTCGTTACACCAACCAGAGTAACCCCCAACCAGAAGGAGAATCAATCTGTGAGCAGTGTAGTAGATAAATTACCAAAGTCGGTGCCGGACCTATCCGCCAGCCGGGTGGTTGATAAACTACCAAAGACCATGCCAGCCGTCATGGCACATGGTCCGCACGACTATCGCATGGAAGAGCGTCCCGTCCCGAAACCAGGACCGGGAGAAGTGCTCCTCAAAGTCAAGAGCACCGGCGTCTGTGCTAGCGACATCAAATGTTACACTGGGGCAGCACTCTTTTGGGGCGATGAAAATCGGAGCGGCTATTGCCAGGCCCCGGTAACTCCTGGTCATGAGTTTGTGGGCGAAGTCGTCGGACTCGGCGAGGGTGCCGGCGAACTATACGGTTTAGAGATTGGAGACCACGCGATCAGTGAGCAGATCGTACCCTGTTGGAACTGTCGCTATTGCAAGATGGGAGCTTATTGGATGTGCAACGTCCATGACATCTATGGATTTCGACGCCGCACATTCGGGTCCTGGGCAGAGTACATGCTGTTTCCGGAGGGCGCTTTAAATTACAAAGTACCGAAGAACATCCCGCTGCATCACGCGGTGTTTATTGAGCCGCTGGCCTGCTCGATTCACGCAGTAGAGCGAGGCGATATCCAGTATCAGGATACGGTCGTGATTGCCGGGTGTGGACCACTCGGATTAGGGATGGTGGCTGCAGCCAAAATGAAGGGGCCAGATCGATTGATCGCACTCGACCTCAGCGACGAGCGACTCGAAGTGGCTAAACGGTGCGGCGCCGACATCGGCATCAATCCGAAGAAACAGGACGCAGTCCAAACTGTGCGTGATCTCACTGACGGCTACGGCTGCGATGTGTACATCGAGGCCACAGGTCACCCCAGCGCAGTGGAACAAGGGTTACACATGATCCGCAAACTCGGAACGTTCGTGGAATTCAGTGTGATGCGCGAAAAAGTCACCGTCGATTGGACGATCATTGGCGACTCGAAAGAACTGAACCTCCATGGCTCGCATCTTGGCCCACGTTGTTATCCGGTGGCCATTCGGATGATCGATCAAGGGCGTTTACCGATGGACGAAATCGTGACGCACCGTTTGCCCCTGAGCGATTACCAGAAAGGCATCGATCTGGTTATTTCTGGTCTGACGTCGGTAAAGGTCACCTTGGAGCCGTAGCCATTGACGACCGATAGCCGATAGCCAATTTGGCTATCGGTAATGGGCTATTGGCTATTTCATCCGGCGCGATCGATGCGACAAGAATAACAACCCGGGCCTGCGTTGTGCACGTGGAGGTAGGCTACGTTGGCATCCGCAAACAGCCGCTGAATTAATTGGTCGATCTCAGCAGTCTCGATCACGTCCGCTCCGACCAACATGTCCTTATCATCATAGGCACGCACCGACAGCAATCGACCCGGGACCCGAAGTACTTCCGGAATTTCGTTGGTTCTCGAATAAGCGCCAATGGCCGACTCTCGCACAAATACCGGTCCAACACTGCGATAAGGAGAGGGCCCCGGCAGATGCTCGAAATTGAACAACAACACAGATTCACCAATTTCGGCATCCTCTAAACTGACGCGGCACGGAAATCCGGGTTTGGCGTCTACGACACGCCGAACCACGCGGTGTTTTTTCAATTCATCATCTGAAAGTTGGCGAAATTCATTGATGACATCGACCGGAATTCCAGAGACTCGAAAGGGATAAGCAGGGTTCGGATTCATTCCCTCCTAATAGGCCTGCTAGAATGGATCGTCTGGCCGTTTTCGGACACACAATTTCGCGGTAAATTGAATGGTGGAAACCAATGAGCAAGCTTATCGGAATTTCCAGCGCCACGTCGACCGGCTCTGCTTTCTCATCGTCGCCACCGACTGCTCAGAGCGCGAGATCGACATCGAGCGGCTCCATCTACGTGTCCAGACGATGAATTTATTCCCGGACAAGATAGTGCTCTATGACCTGATTTATGAGAGTCGTTTCCGGCGGTTGCGTCAGCAGTTTCGGCAAGGTAGCGCTGTGAATGGACAGAAAACGACCCTTCATCGGTAGAGCAAACCCTATGCTACCGCACTCCATGCAGTACGTCGCCCACGAGCCCGGCGGAGGACCGGAAGTGTTGCGAATCGAGCAGCGAGAAACACCCCAACCTGGACCGCGGGATGTATTAATTGAGGTGAAGTTCGCCGGAGTAAATCGGCCGGATTTAATGCAGCGTGCCGGAAAATATCCACCGCCTCCGGGGGCTTCACCGATTCTCGGTTTAGAGGTGAGTGGGCAGATTGTCGCTTGCGGCGCAGAAGTGATCGAATGGAGCGTCGGTGATGCGGTCTGCGCTCTCACGCCGGGCGGAGGCTATGCGGGTTATTGCCTGACAGACGCCCGTCACTGTTTGCCAATTCCGCAGGGGTTCGACCTAGCCCAGGCAGCCGCACTGCCCGAGAATCTGTTCACAGTCTGGGCGAATCTGATCGAACGGGGGCGACTCAAAGCTGGAGAGTATGTCTTGATTCACGGCGGTTCGAGCGGAATCGGCTATTTGGCGATCCAGCTCGCCCGGGAACACGGTGCGACAGTTTTCACGACGGTTGGCAGCGAGACCAAAATGGAATTCTGCCGTTCTCTCGGCGTAACATTGGCGATCAATTATCGAACACAGGATTTTGTCGAGGAGATCGAGAGAGCCACTAATCGCCGCGGTGTTGATGTTGTTCTGGACATGGTGGGTGGAGAATACCTTGCGAAAAATATCCGCCTACTTGCCCTCGAAGGTCGTCTGGTCCTGATCGCCTTTCTTCATGGTAGTGCTGTCCACCAATTCGATTTCCTGCCCGTGACGACGCGGCGATTGACCGTCACTGGCTCGACCTTACGTCCCCGCACGATCCAGGAAAAGGCTGCCATCGCGCAAAGTCTTCGTCGGCACGTCTGGCCTCTGTTGGAATCCGGCAAGATCAAAGTCGTAATAGACCGCGTCCTTCCTCTGGCGAAGGCATCTGAAGCTCACCGCGTCATGGAAGAAAGCCGGCATATCGGCAAGATTTTGCTGCAGGTCGGGTGATTTCTGGTATCCATTGCCCGCCACGAGGTAGGTGCCCATGGCTGGCAGGGCGAAACAGTCCGGCGAGCGCCAGCATAATAGGTTTCGTGAGCCGTCGACTCAGCCTGCCACTGCCGGCTCTAACGGAATCGCCTGTTCGTTTTCATCGAAGAGGTACAGGTGTTCCGCCGGCAAGTGAAACTCGATGCGATGATTGCGCTCGGGAGCCGAGCCGCCGGTTGTCTTGGCTACGACGATTGTATCTTTCCCGATTTCGGAGTGAATACAGGTTTCGCTTCCCAGGTGCTCGACGATGTTCACGACACCAGGCAAGCGGACGGAGTTAGCGGAAGATCCGAGTCGTACATGTTCCGGGCGAAAACCCAGGGTCAGCGATTTGCCGCGAAGCGGTTGCGACACTTGGAGCGGAAGATTAAGTGACCCGGTAGTAACTGTCGTACAACGAATCTGGCCCGGTTTTTCATCCTCAACTACGATAGGTAAGAAATTCATTTGCGGCGATCCGATGAAGCCGGCCACGAATTTGTTTGCCGGCCGCTCATAGACCTGCATCGGGCTGCCAATTTGCTCAATTTTGCCGTCGTTTAGAATCACGATACGGTCCGCCATTGTCATAGCCTCCACCTGGTCGTGGGTAACGTAAATTGCTGTGTTGCGGGTTTCGTAATGCAGGTTGAGCAGTTCAACCCGCATTCGGACTCGCAGTTTGGCATCCAGATTGGAAAGCGGCTCGTCGAACAAAAACAGTTTTGGTTGCTTCACAATGGCACGCCCGATCGCGACCCGCTGTCGTTGACCTCCTGAGAGCTGTTTCGGCTTGCGTTGCAAGAGTGGCTCGATATGCAGCAGGGCCGCCGCACGCTGCACCCGTTGATTGATCTCCGCTTTGGTCAATCGCTGAAGCCGGAGACCGAATGCGACGTTCTCGAAAACCGTGAGGTGAGGAAAGAGGGCATAGTTTTGGAACACCATCGCCACGTTGCGTTTCGAAGGATGCTCAAAGGTAATATCACGGCCATCCAACTCGATCCTTCCGCTGGTGACCGTCTCCAACCCAGAGATCGACCTGAGCAGCGTTGTTTTGCCACAGCCAGAGGGACCAACAAAGACAACAAATTCTTCTTTCTCGATTGCGAGTGAGAGGTTTTTCAGTGCGTGAAAACTATCGAAGTGCTTCTGGATATCGGTCAGAATGAGGTAGGCCATCGGTGTTCCGGGTAATCGTGAATACAGTGCAGGAAGCGCCGTTCTTCATCAACGGAGAAAACGGCTGGCAAGGATAGAATGTTGCTTGCTCAAGCTTGGCGGAAGTCCTGTTCCTGGGGGCCGAAGCGCTTTGCGACGCCTGCGTCATCACCCGTTTTGGTGAGGACTTAGGGATATCGCAGTAGTCGCGGGGACCCAGAGTGCAGTTACATTTATTTTTATTGTTTCTTTTCGTCAAATGACATAACAATCGTTAATCGTGTTGCGAGCCTGCTTAGTCCTTTCACTGATCTGGCTGTTTACCGGTTTCGCCGCCGCGGAGGTACCGGGCGCTTTGGTGAGGTTTGTGCAGCGGGCAGTGCCGAACGGCGAGATCAGGTATTGGGGTGCCTTTGCCGTTACGCAGACGGTCTATCACCTCTGTACATTGCAACAGAGCGAGCGAAAGGGCGTGTTGTTAGTTCGACAGAACGGCACCAGCTTCGACGTAGTTGGCGCGGATACTTCGCTTGATTCTCTCGCACGAGAAACAGATCGAACTGAATTGGACCCAGTGGTGGAAGCCGCTGCTCGCCTCCTAAACGGAGAGGGCGACGATCCCGTTGCCGCTCGGGCGATAGCTTCCCCCAACGCTATCTGTCCGTTGGGGGCATCCTTGAACGCACTCCTGGTACCCATTGCCGGGTTTACGCTGAGCTCTAATGGAACAGTGGGCATTTTGCGTGATCTGCAACACGCGGATGCCTATCCGGTCGACCCGGAACGCGCCCCGCCCGGATCGATCCTCGTATGCCCCACTTCTTTCGCGCCCCAAGGACCGGTCCTAGTTGGCTTTGCCGTCGTCCTAGGACCCGATCATTGCGTCTATGGGCCGGATTATCGACAAGGAGGCGCTTGGCATCGCCTCGCGACGCTCCGCGAATGGCTGCGAGCCAACCAATCAGTAACGAGAGTTTCCGGTTTCCTGCTTCGAGCAAGGAAAACAACCAACCCAGGAGCGGACTGCGCAACTCATCACCGTCCCAGCCCTTATGCGTTGGGTGAAACAAATCATCTGCCGTAGCCTGCTCGTCCTGGTTCTCTGCAGTTGCGATGATTCGAACAATTACGTCGGCAGCTCGGGTGGCGGAGATTCTTCACCTTCCACGGATGACCTGGCGCAGGGGAACCAATTGGCGAATGCGGCGGCGGGAGGCCAAAGCAGCGGCGGGGCAGGTCTCGATCAGACCTGGAGAGGGTTCCAGCCGACCGATCTAGCATCGTTGCAGGCGGCCCTGCCAGCTTATATGCAGCCTTATGCGCAGACCTACATAGATGCCGGGCAGAAGTACAACATCGATCCCGCCCTGTTAGCGGCAATTACGGAGGAAGAATCAGGCACGACTGGACCGTCCTATGCCTTCAGCAATCGTGACAACGCGATGGGCATTTCGCCAAATGACAGCGGACCGCGAAACTTCAATTCGATTGATGACAGCATCAATTACGCGGCAAGGATCCTATCCAATCCGAACGGAGCTTATGCCAATGATTATACGATCGGTCAACTCTGGTTCACCTACTCTCCTCCAGGGGCACACAACGATCCTAACGATACTAATAAAGGCTGGGGTCCAGCGGTAGCTACTTTGTACAGCAATCTAAAGAGCAAAACAGGTGGAGGAGGATAAAAAGATGAGAATAATACTAAGCATATTCACGTTGGCCTGTGCTTCGGCGGCGCAGGCCAGAGATGTGGTGTTCTACCAATGGGTGACCGTACACGCAAAGATTGACGGTTCGTTATTAGCACGAAATCCTGCCTGGATTTGCCTCAGTTTTGGAGAGCCAGTTCGAGGTGAGATCAATGTGGATGATAAGACGTATCCCGTGAGTGATAAGCGAGGTGTCTTGCTGTACGGACTCTCGCAAGCTCAGCTCGAGTCATTCCGGAAGAAGGTCGGCCAGGAAGTTGAAGTCGCCGGAAAATTCGAACCCGCCCCGTCGGATCGTTACCCTCGGTATATCATTTTCGATGCGAAATGAGGAGGGCGCATGCCTCTTAGGTCCAAAAGACGGCGCGAGGATAGGACATGAGAGAAGGTTTCATTCCGACACCCTTTCAGGGAGCATCCTGGAGAGGGACGATTTCCCCGGGGTAAAGCCCGCGGCTAAATCCTGCTTCCCTTTCGGGGAAGGGAACCGTCCGGCAAAACATTCTCCACGGAAATTGTCGATCTAATTCCCCACTTTACAGGGATTCGTGATTCCACGAAGGTGCGCCTCCTCTGTATGCAAAAGATCGGGATCGGGCTCGCCGGATTAGGTACGGTTGGAGCAGGCGTTTATCGGCACCTTCTCCAAAACCGGCTTCTTTTGACTGAGCGGATTGGATTGGAACTGGAGGTGCGGCGAATCGCTGTGCGCAACGTTTCTTTGGCTCGGAGCGTGCGACCGTCACCAGAGATTCTGACGAATCGTTGGGAAGCCGTGGTGGATGATCCCACTGTTGGCGTTGTTGTCGAATTGATCGGCGGCATCGACCTGCCTTATGAGCTTTTTCGGCGGGCACTCAAAGCGCGTAAACCGGTTGTCACCGGTAACAAAGCGTTGCTGGCGGAGAAAGGGGCCGAGATTTTTGAATTGGCCGCCGAGAACGGAGTGCCAGTTTTCTTCGAGGCTGCGGTCGCGGGCGGGATTCCAATCATCAAGTCGATCCGGGAAGGGTTTATCGGGAACCATCTTCAGTCGATCCACGCAATCCTGAATGGCACGAGCAACTATATTCTCACTCGGATGACGGACGCCGGAATGGATTTTCCAGAAGCGCTCCGAGAAGCCCAAACGGGAGGATATGCGGAAGCCGATCCTACGTTGGATATCAACGGATGGGACGCAGCGCACAAAGCTATCATTCTGGCATCCTTAGCTTACGGATTTTGGGTCGACTCCCGGCAAATTCATGTGGAGGGGGTCGAAAAGGTATCGGCCGCGGACATTCGATTCGCGGAGAATCTCGGGTACCGAATTAAATTGGTAGCGACGATCCGGGTCGACTCGAACGCGTCAATTGAAGTTCGGGTGAATCCGACGCTGGTGCCCAAAGCCCACGTTCTCGCGTCGGTCAACGGCGTGTTTAACGCGTTGATGGTACGTGGCGACATTGTGGGTGACACGCTTTTTTATGGGCGCGGCGCCGGGCAAGATCCCACCGCGAGTGCCGTTATCAGCGATTTGGCGCAAGCGGCCATCTGGATCGATTCCGGGGGTAAAGCGTTTGGGTTTACCCCGCACGGATTGTACGGAAAGTGTCTTTCCAAAGAAGAGCTGGTTTCAGGATTTTATTTGCGTCTGACGGTGGACGATCGTCCCGGTGTACTGGCGCAAATCGCGAGCATACTCGGGTCGCACGACATCGGGATCTCGTCGGTGATCCAGCCAGAGAGCCACGAAGAGACGGCAGTGCCTCTCGTCCTAATGATCCACAACGCGCCATTTGGACGCATGCGAGAGGCTGTAGAACAGATGAGTGGTCTCGAGTGCGTGAAGGCGGCGCCGGTGTTGCTGTGGATCCTACCATGAATCCAGGTACAGATCGGTGCGTCGGAGTGATCGATCGGTACCGGAGCCTGCTTCCGGTCACGGAGGCTACCCCCGTGATAACGCTAAGCGAAGGATCGACTCCGTTGATCGAGTCCCCGAAGCTGGGAACGCTGCTGGGCAATCGGTGTCAGGTATTCCTGAAGTATGAAGGACTCAATCCCACCGGATCGTTCAAAGACCGCGGAATGACTGTCGCGGTCAGTCGAGCCGCCGAAATTGGTGCGAGAACCCTGGTTTGCGCTTCCACCGGTAATACGTCGGCTTCGGCCGCCGCCTATGCTGCGCGCGCTGGTATGCAATGCGCGGTGCTCATACCGGCAGGAAACATCGCGATAGGAAAGCTTGCGCAAGCCTTCATTTATGGCGCCAAAGTCATCGCCATTGACGGCAACTTTGATTCCTGTTTACGCGTCGTTCGCGAATTCGAAGGAGACCCGGGCATTGCGGTCGTGAATTCCATTAACCCTGATCGTTTGGAAGGCCAAAAAACCGCTGCATTTGAGATCGCAGACGCGTTCGGGGAAGCGCCTTTTGCACACGTTCTACCCGTTGGGAACGCAGGGAACATTACGGCGTACTGGAAAGGGTACACCGAATACCAGCGTCTGGGACGTATTCGGACTACCCCTCGTATGATCGGATTTCAGGCTGCCGGGGCTGCTCCACTTTTCTACGATAAGGCAATTGAACACCCCGAAACAGCGGCCTCCGCGATTCGCATCGGAAATCCGGCCAGCCGGACTCTGGCTAAGGCGGCACTGCTCGAATCCCAAGGGGCGATAGATATCGTCGCGGACGAACAGATCTTTGCGGCCCAGCGTTGGCTCGCCTCAGAGGAAGGTCTATTCGTGGAGCCGGCGAGTGCGGCGGCGGTCGCCGGCCTTTTGAAATGTGCAGATGCAACACAGCGCTGCCAGAGTTGCCCACTTTCCGGAATACCGGACGGCGCCAAGATCGCCGTGACGCTCACCGGTCACGGACTCAAGGATGTCGCGAGTGTGATAGATCGCGGTTTGAAGCCGTACCAGGCGCCGGCAGATAAGGCGGCCGTCCGTCGTTTGCTATGAGCTTGATCGTCCAGAAATACGGGGGAACCTCCGTCGGAACCCCCGACCGCATCCTGAGCGTCGCCCGCCGTATTCTCAAAGCGCAGGCAGCCGGAGATCAAATTGTGGTGGTGGTATCGGCGATGTCTGGAGTAACGGACAATCTGATCGGGCTAGCTCGCCAAGTGGCGGACCATCCCAGCGAAAGAGAGATGGATATGCTGCTGGCCACGGGTGAGCAGACGACCATCGCGCTGACGGCGATGGCAATTAACGCGCTCGGAGGAAACGCTGTTTCTTTGACCGGAGCCCAGGCCGGCATCGTCACCGATGGCGTCCACACCAAAGCGAAGATCGCCAACATTTCTCCGAAGCGGGTGCATCGATTACTCGAAGGCGGCCATACCGTGATCGTTGCCGGATTCCAGGGCGAAAGCTTGGAAGGCCACATTACGACCCTCGGTCGTGGTGGTTCGGATTTGACTGCGATTGCTCTCGCAGCCGCCCTGGGGGCCGATCTCTGCCAAATTTGTACGGATGTGGACGGCGTCTACACGGCCGATCCCAGAAGTGTGCTCAATGCGCGCAAAATCGCCGAAGTCTCTTACGACGAAATGCTGGAAATGGCGAGTCTAGGTTCCAAGGTGATGCAGTCGCGCGCGGTGGAATTCGCTAAAAAGTTCGGCGTCATTTTCGAAGTCCGAAGTAGTTTCAATGATGAGCCGGGTACAATTGTGAAAGAAGAAACGAGTAGCATGGAAAAGGTGGTCATTCGCGGCGTCAGCGTCGATCGCCGCCAAGCCAAAGTGACGGTGAACCGGGTTCCGGACCGGCCGGGAATTGCGTCACGCATCTTTACGGCGATCGCCGGGGCTGGCATCAATGTTGATATGATTGTTCAGAACGTCTCGGCTGATGGGACGACCGATATCTCGTTTACCGCTCATTCGGAGGAGCTACCAAAAATCAACAGTTTGCTCGGACCGCTCGTTGCCGAAATTGGGGCACACAGCTTTTCGGCGCAGGGTGGAATTGCCAAATTGAGCGTCGTCGGTATCGGCATGCGCTCTCATTCCGGAGTTGCAGCGAAAATGTTCGAGTTACTAGGGGAAGCGGGTATCAACATTCAAATGATAACCACTTCAGAGATCAAGATTTCGGTCATTGTGGATGAGGAACGAGTCAACGAAGGCGCTACCCTCGTGCACGCCGGGTTCGGTTTGGTCGAACCGATCCCTGGGTAAGCAGTTGGCAGTTGTAAGCAGTTTTCTGTCACGGAGCAGTCAGAACATCGGGCGATCTCTTCGCTGCCATTTCGCGTCCCAAGGAGCAGGGCAATCGATCTCACAACAACCGCAGTCCCGTTGCTGACCATTTGGGGTTGTGCGGGAGCCCTGCCCCTCCAAGATGGCTGTATGGCCTTCCCAATGTCCCCGCCGAATCCATTTCTGCCCTTGCTTCTAATGGCCCCTCCTGCAGATTCCTTCCGCAATGTGGAAAGGACGATTTCGCCAGGAGACAGCGCCTGCCCTGCAGCGATTTTCGGAGTCGGTTTCTTTCGATTGGCGACTTTACAAATTTGATATTCTGGGATCGATCGCTCACGCGAAGGCGCTGGAAAAAGCAGCGATTCTGACTCGCGAGGAGCTCACCCAAATAGAAAATGGTCTCTGCCAAATTGAAACGGAGATCACCGAAGGAAAATTTCCGTTCCGGATCGAGCTCGAAGACGTGCATATGAATATCGAGGCGGCTCTGACCAAACGCATCGGATCGGCGGGAGCAAAGCTTCATACCGCTCGAAGCCGGAACGATCAGGTCGCTCTCGATCTTCGCCTCTACTTACGACATGAATCTGATAACGTCGTTGCGCGGATCCGCGAGTTGCAACGCGCGCTACTGGAACTCGCGAGCCGATACTCTACCGCGGTTCTTCCCGGGTACACCCACTTGCAGCGCGCTCAACCAGTCCTCTTCGCCCACCATCTCCTCGCCTACGTGGAGATGCTCGAACGGGACAGAGAGCGACTCCGGGATGCACGTGGACGAATTAACCGGATGCCCCTCGGTTCCGGTGCTCTTGCGGGTTCGACGATTGAATTGGATCGAGCTTACGTCGCGGAACTGCTCGATTTCCCAGAGATCACCCATAACAGTATGGATGCGGTCAGCGACCGCGATTTCGTGGCGGAATTCCTTTTCGTGCTTTCGCTGATCGGTATTCACCTGTCCCGTTTGAGTGAGGATTTGATCCTGTTTGCATCTGCGGAATTTCATTTTATTCGGATCAGCGACGCCTACAGCACCGGATCAAGCCTGATGCCGCAAAAGAAGAATCCTGACGTCTGTGAACTCGCCCGGGGCAAAACAGGCAGACTGATTGGCAACCTGGTTGCTCTGCTGTCGAATTTGAAGGGCTTGCCGATGACCTACAATCGCGACCTGCAAGAGGACAAGGAAGCAGTTTTCGATTCGCTCGACCAAATCACGATGACACTCGAGGTCTTTGCCGGGATGATCCGGGAGGTCGAAATCGAACCGAAGCGAATGCTGAGTGCGGCAAGCGATCCTGGCTTATTAGCAACCGATTTAGCCGATTATCTGGTGAAACGGGGCGTTCCGTTTCGGGAAGCCCACGAGATCATCGGAAAGCTGGTGGCTTTCTCGATTGAACACCAGCGGCCATTGGCAAAGCTGACGTTGTCGGAATACCGGCAATTTAGTGATCGCTTCATGGAGGATGTCTTCGAGGCGCTGAATCTCGATCAGGCCCTTCGCAGCCGAACCGCCGTCGGTGCGCCTTCGCCGAAAAATGTTGCGGCGGAATTAGAAGCGTGGAACGCAAGGCTCCGTGACTAATCAAGAAGAATGGCGTCTGCTGGAAAGCCACACGCTCTTCCGGAATCCCCACCTCGAAGTTCGCCAGGAGAAGGTTGTAATCGGCGGGACGACGAAAATCCGGGATTGGACGGTTGTTCGGCGAAAAAAGGCGGTAGTGATTTGTCCGATCACTGAGAATGGCCGGTTCGTTCTGATCCATGAGGCCAGGATTGCGGTGCGTCAGTGGCTATGGGAATTCCCGGCAGGTCAGGTTGACGGTACCATGGAACCAGACCTGGAAACCCTGAAGGCAACAGCGATCCGCGAGCTAACGGAAGAAAGTGGATACGAGCTAGCCGCCACGGGCGAGCTGATCGATTTGGGACGCTACTATGCCTCCCAAGGTTTTACCGACGAGCAACCACATCTCTTCGTCGCACGCCCCGTTCAGGCAAATGGAAGCGGTGCTCAGCTCGACCATAGCGAGACGATCGCAGAGTCCCGCGAATTCACCCTCGAGCAGTTGCGTTCCATGGTGGCCCAGAACATCATTCAGGATGCCAACACGCTTGCTCTTTTCGCGCGACTCTGGGCGCGTGGGCTGATCGGGTAAGTTAAGTAAGAAACCCGATGAAATTTTCGAACCTTTTCAAATTTCGGGAGGGGAACGATCCAGAGGCGGTCAAACCGTTTCTGGATCACTTGGAGGACCTTCGCTGGGTCATCATCAAAATGGCACTCGCGCTTGGGATCGCGATGGCTTTAGCGTTTCTTTTTCGAAGCCAACTGGCGCAGATCATGCAGGCGCCTCTGGCATCGTTAGACCCAAATCTTGTGCGGACGTTGGTTTCGTTCGGTGTCGCCGATTCGATGACCATTTCCTTTCAGCTAGCGTTTTATGCCGGTATCGTGATCGCGTTCCCGTTTTTGATCTATTTCGCCGGCGGCTTTGTTCTGCCGGCACTCACTCCGCAGGAACGCAAAGCGATGCTCCCAGCGGTGCTGATCGGATTCGGTCTCTTCCTAGGGGGCGTTTTCTTCTCTTATTATTTTGTGCTTCCTCCGACGCTCCGCTTCTTTTTTCACGACGCGATGAACATGCATTGGGCTCCGACCTGGAACGTCAGAGAATATTTTTCTTTTGTGACCCAATGCTGCGTTGGCTTCGGTATCGCGTTTGAGCTGCCAGTGGTGGTTCTCGTGCTGGTGCGCCTCGGCATTGTCTCCGTAGCGCTGCTTCGTCGGACGCGCGCTTATGCATTCCTGCTTATTTTTTTGGCGGCAGCGTTTCTTGCGCCAGTCCCTGACGCACTCTCGATGGCAATGATGGGTACGCCGATGTATCTGCTTTACGAGGTGTGTATTCTGGTAGCCGGGTTTATCGAGCGCAAACGTATCCGGGATGAGGCGGCGTTAGCGAAGAGTTCTTGAGGCGAAGCCAGCCCCAATATCGGTAGGGCAAACACCTCGACCGGCAGGCACCGGACGGGTTTGAGCCGGGTGCGCGGGGTGAATTTGTATCACGGATTCTGCTGCGGTGTTTTCTGACTTGATACCAACACGCGCAAAACAATCCTATAGCGCACTCCCCGACGGCTCAAGCGGCCCGGCGCATGCCGGGCCAGGCTTTCGCTCTACCAATCTTGGTATCTACACGCGTAAGGACCAAAGGTCCGCCTTCAATTCGTCTTTGTTAACAACAGGTAATCGATCCCAACAAGATAGTTGCTCGAGCTGGGATTTTTCCCGACGAGCGTGAAGGTGAGTTGATGGGCGCCGGCGCTCAATGGAACTGACCCGTAGTCGACGTTGGCGACGGTCACGTTGGGAAAGTTGTAACCATCGAAGGGTTGCCCGAGCTGGCTTCCATCAACCGCCAGCGACACGATGCCGTAATCACGCGCTTTGGTCATCACCGCTGATAGATCATAGGTCCCCGCCACAGGGACATTGATGGTGAGTACCATGGTATCGCCGGCCTTTGATGCCTGGAACCAGAGCTGGGCGTTTCCGGACCAGATAACTCCGCAACAATTGCCTTGGATCACGACCGGAGCGGTACCGGTTGCCGTAGCGACCAGACTCTCTCCCTCGATCTTTAGTTCATTCCCAGTGCGCGCAGTCACAACACCTGAGAGTGGGCCGAAATGGCCAGCTCCATCGATGGCTCTGACTCGATAATACCATTGCTGTTCCAATCCAAGGCCCGTGTGCTGGAATCCTGGGACAGGCGATTGGCCGACCAGAGTAGCGGAATTAACCGGAACGGTAGAATCCATCGAACCATAGACCTGATAACTGACAACCCCAACGCTATCTGTATCGGGCTCCCAGGAGAGATTGATCGAATTGAATTGGGACCCGGTTGCGGCGAGCCCTGCGATGGGACCTGGAATCTGAGTGTCCGCAAAAGGCGTTACTTCGGAGGTCGTTTCATAGTGGGCAGCCGTCCAGACCGAGGTTCCAGTGAGGCCCGTGAGCGGGACCAGTCGCACATTAACGGCTCGTTTGCCACGTGTGAGGTTACCCGAGATATCGAAGGGATCATTCAGCCAGCGGGAATCGGGATTATTCCATGGCTCAATCCATGTGCCCGCGAAGGTCCCATCGATATAAACATTAGCAGTCTGATAGGAGAGATTCTGGTCGGAGATACGCGTGAGTCTCACTCCGTTATTTGCGGGATTAACTGCCATCTGGAAGCTGATAGCAGTCGAGGCCGTGTCGAGGCCGAGCGTGACCGGTAGGTAGTTGAATTCGCCCGGGAAGCTCGAAGAAAACAGCCAGGTTGCGCCCAGCGACAACCCGATCATTCGCATCCTCATCTGCATCTGAAACGAATCTCAGCAAAACCGGATCGCTGTAGATCGTCTCGCCGGGCTGTATGGTCACACTCGGCTCACCCCCAAAGCACACTTGGGTACTGGTACCCGGTACGAGATTTGCCGCATATGCCTGTAAACCGACCGTGACTTTCGAGAACTTGACAAGCTGGGTACCGAAAAAGTTTGAAAAGCGTAAGCGAACAAAACGGCCCCAAAGATCGGGTTTAACAATCAGGCGCACCGTCTGGTCGACGACACCATCAGTAGTGCCGTTAGGTAAGGCAAATGTCAGGTCGGGTTCGGTGTTATACACACTCCCCGGGGTCAAAGCGTAGGGTGGAGTTGGTGCGACAGCTAACGTGCCTTGCATGGAGCTCGCCCATGATGCCACCCACTTCTTACCCTGACGGTGAGCCTCACTGGGTAAGTCAGAGGCAAAAGCAGTGATTGCGGTAAACGTTATAATGCCGAGGATCAGTAACCAGTCGGTCTGGAATGAATAAGCTGGGCGAGTAGGGGAATGATTAACGGCATTTAGCCAGCGGGCGCGAGTCAGGAAATGAAATCGGATCCATGTTTTCATGATTGTCTGGGGGTGGAAGCTGAGGTGATGTAAACCTTTACTGTAAACATTTGCATCGCTCTTAGCCTCGAATGTCAAGCAACACTTCGTCACGATTCAGTGAATTCGCATAAATTGGTGTTCTCTCGGGTTGACCAAGCTGAAAAACCTCAATTAACTGCCCGAAAAAATCGCCCGTGAGTCCACCAATTTGATGGCCACGCGCATTTTACTTCCCTAGCAGGACGCGCTACTTTACGCGCTCTCGTGGCGGGACTATGGCCAGGGTCTACATCAAAACATACGGTTGCCAGATGAATGAGCGCGACTCCGAACAGGTTGCGCAGATGCTCATTGCCTCCGGGCATGTGATCACCACAGACGCCCAAGATGCAGATGTCGTTTTGCTCAACACCTGCAGCGTGCGGGATTTGGCCGAACAGAAAGCGCTCGGTAAGATCGGTATGCTTGGTGCGCTATCGCGGCAACGGCCGGTGGTTTACGGTTTGCTCGGTTGCATGGCGCAGAGCCGGGGCGCATCGCTGCTTAAGGAAGTCTCTCACCTCGATTTGGTCGTGGGCACACAAAAGTTTCATCGAGTCGCCGATTATGTCCAAGAAGCGTTGAATCGGAAAACGTCACAGCGCTGGGATGATGGCCGATTTTCAATCGTTGACGTGGAAGAGGAAGCGGATTCCCAAGGCGCCATCCGTGATCATCTGGTGAGCGCCAAGAGGGTGAGCGCTTTCGTCTCGATCATGCAGGGATGCAATATGCATTGCTCGTTTTGCATCGTGCCATCGACCCGAGGTCGCGAACGAAGCCGCCCAATCCACGAAATCGTCACCGAAGTCGAGCAACTTGCCGAACGCGGCGTCAAGGAAGTCACTTTGCTCGGTCAAATCGTTAATCTTTATGGCCGACATGAATTTCCAAAGATAGACGACAAGAGTCCGTTCGTTCAGCTCCTTGAAGCCGTCCACAACGTGGCTGGAATAGAGCGTATCCGTTTCACGTCGCCCCATCCGATCGGCTTTCGTGACGATCTGGTCGAGGCGTTTGGGCGTCTGTCAAAGTTGGTGGAGCATATTCATCTGCCACTTCAATCGGGGTCCGATCGAATCTTGCGAGCGATGCGGCGCACCTATACCAGTGCAAGATATATCGAGTTGGTGCAGCACATCCGAGCTGCCTCCCCCGACATTGCGATTACCACCGACATCATCGTGGGCTTTCCGGGAGAGTCCGATGAGGATTATCGGCGAACTCGCGAACTCGTCGAGCAAGTCGGCTTTGACAACGCGTTTGTTTTCAAGTATTCGCCGCGACGTGACACCGTGGCTGCCGAACTCGAAATGCAGATTCCCGAGAAAGTGAAGGAAGATCGGAACCACGATCTTTTGGAGCTGGTGAACTCCTGGGCAAAACGGCGGGGTGAGGCTTTGGTGGGTCGCGAGGTCGAGATTCTTTGTGAAGGACCAAGTAAAACAAATCCGGAGCGTTTAATGGGACGTACCCGTGGAAATAAGATCGTGGTGTTCGAAGGTTCGCCGCGCCATGTCGGAGAGCTATTCCCGGTGCGGGTTCTTCGCTCGACCGGATATACGCTGTACGGCGACCCGGCGATTCTCGCCGATTGATTGTTCCATGGATTATCCACCTCGAATATACGACTACACGCTGCACGTTGTCGGGCTGATCGTCGGCGCGGCTTTGATCGTCGGACATTTGTTTGCGCTGCTGCGCACAGCTGAGACCCAAAAGTGGTTGGTTAAACTGCCCCGCTCCAAATCTGCTGGGATCGGTATTCTGGCGATTGACGCCGTCTGGTGCTTCTGGTTGGTCTCTTGCGTTGATCTGGAAGAATTTGACTGGCTACGGGTTTATCTTCAGGTGGCCATACCGGTACTTTTTGTGCTGACGGTCTTTTTCGTCGAAGAATTCCTTTCCGCACGGGCGTTGGGTATTTTGGCGATGCTGATCGCAGAGCCGATCTTGTCAGCCGCTTTTCTGCGATCGGAGCAGTCTCGACTGTTGCTCGTGCTGCTTGCGTATATCTGGCTCACAGTTGGCATGTTTTGGGTCGGCAAACCGTACCTTATGCGTGATCAGATTAGTTGGATCACGAAATCTCTTTTTCGCTGGAGAGCCCTGAGTGGGCTTGGAGTACTCTGGGGCGCGCTGATTTTCTCGCTTGCGCTTTTTGCGTATTAGGGGCTCCATGTTGGCCGTTAGCGGTTTGCAGTTCGCAGTTCGCGTGATAGCCGGAGACGACCAATCGCCGGACTGTGAGCTTCGACGTATGCCGACCTCCGATCGAATAGAGCGATCGGCCAGGTGTAATTTTACGATTCTCGGCGCTGTGGTAAGCAGGTGGCCGCATGTCGTTTGTGGCTCATACACCTTACCTCGCTACCGCCCGGCGGCGTGTTTCGCCCTACCCGCGTGTTCGCTACACTTCCAGAATCTTCGGAAATTTCGACAATACTCGGAAGCCGTTTTCGGTAACCACTCCGTCATCTTCGTGCCTGACGCCGCCGACACCCGGGAGATAGAGACCGGGCTCGACCGTGAATACTTGCCCTTTTTTGAACTCGGTGGCGGCGATCCTCGGTGATTCGTGAATCTCCAAACCTAGTCCGTGGCCAAGACCGTGAAAAAATCCGGTCCAGCGACCATCCCGGATCTCGGTCGGGAATCCCCGATCCGTAAACAGATCGAAGACTTCCTTTTGCAGTTCCAGGCCGGAGATCCCGGGGCGAATTTTTTTCAGAGCGTATTCTTGGCCTTCAAGCACAGTGTGCCAAAGACGTTTTTGCGGTTCGCTCGCTTTGCCACGGACAACGGTGCGAGTGATGTCGCCGTAGTAACCGGTGTCGGCGGCTCGCGGAAAAACGTCCAGAATGATTAATGAATTTGCCGCCAATGCTCCGGCACCGCGGTGATGGGGATCACATGCCTGATCGCCGCCGGCTACGATCGTATTTGTGGGTGTTCCACCGGCCCGCAAAATGGCGCATTCAATTTCCGCACGCAGCAACTCGGAAGTGAGTCTCTTTCCGCTCCAAAAAAGTTTACGTCCGGGCTTGATCTCCGATGCCCGAAGCACTGCAAAAGCCCTTTCCAGGCCCACTTCGGTTAATGCAATGGCATGCTGCAGCCGCTTGATTTCCTCTCCTTGCTTAAATTCGCGGGCCGGATCGAATAAACCTGAAACCGGTTCCAATTTAATTCCACTAGCTGCCAGAGCGTGGGCTAGACCGAGCGGAAAATCGTTCGGCACCGCCGCACGTTTGACTCGGCGTTGGCGCAAGAATCGCTCGATTGTCTGTTCGATCGTTGGTTTGCTCTTCAACTGTTTCTCTAGCGGGCGCTGAATGAGAGAGAGGGAGATTACTTCGTCCACATCGGCTTCCCGCCGACCGCGATCGATCTCCAGATCGGAAAGTAATATGCTCTTCTTGCCGTTCTGCTCCAGATACAAGAAGGGATCCGGCACAGAGAATCGGGTAGCATAGAGCATGTCGGCCGAAGACTCGCTGGCGGCATAGATTAATCGGGGAATCGAATTTCTGGGCATGATAGAGTTATACCCTTCGGGCTTGGATCGGTCGCAAGTCAACGGAGAAATAGAGACCACATCTTTTCCATCTACTTCGGATAATGGTGGTTCGGTTCTCCGCGCAGCGGAGCTTGAGGAGGCCGGGGTCGCTTCGCTTTGGCGCGACCTTATCCCGTAGTGGGCGCGCCGTAGCTCGCAGAGCGGAGGTGGCCTGTCCTCACGGCGCGCGCTCTGGTCGAGCAAACTGCTAGTGATCCTTTCGCTTGACCTCGAAGTCCAACAGGCTGCTTTGCCCTTCTCTTGACAAAGGGACAGGCTCGCGCTTTGTCTTAAGCTCCTTCCAGAAAAAGGAGGGCCAGCAATCACTTTCCCGATGATCTCCCCTTATGATTAACGTTGAGATGCTGACGAAAAGTTTCGGACCGAAACTCGCCGTCGATCACATCACGTTTTCCGTTGCCAAAGGCGAAGTTCTCGGGTTTCTCGGACCTAATGGCGCCGGTAAGTCAACCAGCATGCGAATGATCACCGGTTATCTCCCGCCCACGGAGGGAACGGTGACGATTGGTGGCTTCGATATTGTGGAGAATTCGTTGGAGGCCCGACGTCGCATCGGGTATTTACCCGAAAACGCGCCGATCTATAGCGATATGTCGGTCGCGGAATTCCTGAATTTTTGCGCAGAGATGCGCGGTCTATATGGACCGGCTAGGAAAGAGGCCATCGATCGCGTGGTAGAAATGTGTTCTCTGAGCCGGGTCATGCCGCAGGGCGTGGACACGCTGTCGAAAGGATTTCGCCATCGCACTTGTCTTGCCCAAGCATTGATCCATGACCCGGAGGTTCTGATTCTGGATGAGCCGACCGACGGCCTCGATCCCAACCAAAAGTATGAGGTTCGATCGTTGCTTCGGCGCCTCGGCACAGATAAAGCGATCATCTTTTCGACCCACATTTTGGAGGAAGTGGAGGCTGCCTGCACCCGCGCGTTGATTATCGATCAAGGTGCGGTCGTGGCGATCGGAACGCCGCAGGAGCTGAAGGCACAATCGCCGTTGGCCGGCAGCATTGTTCTCACCGTAATTGGTGCCGAGAAACCAGCGCTCGTTGCCCAGTTGGAATCACTTGCCACCGTTTCGCGTTGCGAACTTTTATCAGCAGAGGATAACCGAGTGACGGTTCGGTTAATACCGAAGGGCCAGGTTCTGCCGGATCTGCTTGCTCTCGTTGGCCAGAGCAGCTGGAAGGTTGAAACCCTGCAAGTTGACGAGGGCCGACTGGATGACGTTTTCCGGGCTATCACCCTGCCCGATACAAAGACCGCAGCATGAGACTGATTTGGACTATCGCAAAAAGGGAGCTCTGGGCCTATTTCACTTCACCAGTCGCCTATGTCTTCCTCGTAATCTTTCTGTTGTTGGCCGCGACTTTCACTTTCATGGTGAGCGGCTTTTTCGAACGCGGTGTGGCCGATCTGATTCCTTTCTTTTTCTGGCACCCTTGGCTCTATCTTTTCCTCGTTCCGGCAGTCGGCATGCGGCTCTGGTCAGAAGAGCTTCGTCTCGGCACGATGGAATTGTTATTTACCATGCCGGTCGCTCAGTGGCAGGCGATTCTCGGAAAGTTCCTGGCGAGCTGGATCTTCCTCTTCATCGCGCTGGTGCTCACGTTCCCGTTAGTCATCACTGTAGCGTACCTCGGACATCCGGATTTTGGCCGCATATTCTGCGGGTATATCGGCAGCTTTTTTTTGGCCGGCGCATTTCTTTCCATTGCCTCGCTCACTTCAGCGCTGTCGCGGAATCAAGTCGTAGCTTTCATCTTGGCTGTAGTAATCTGCTTATTTCTCATTCTCTGTGGCTGGCGTCCGATCACTGATCCGCTCTCGGCCTGGGCCCCCGCCTGGTTGGTCGACGCGGTGACCGCACTGGGAGTCATGACGCATTTCGACAGTATTCAACGAGGAGTGGTCGACAGTCGCGACCTCTTGTATTTCATCAGTGTCATCATCTTTTCTTTGTTCACGACGAGTGTCGTCCTACGCGCTCACCGTGCCTAAAAACTTATGAGAAAAGTGGTAGAGAGTTGGGTCTTCTCCGTGGTGGGCGCGGTAGCTCTGTTGATCATACTCGTTGCGGTAAACGTACTCGGAAACCTCAAAACATTTCGTTGGGATCTGACTGAGAACCATTTGTACACCTTATCCCAAGGTTCGCTGCGCATCGTGCAGAAGCTCGATACCGAGGTCGAGATTCGCTTCTACTACAGCAAGGACAACGCGTCGACGCCGGTCTACTTGCGCACCTATGCCCAGGAGGTCGAAGACCTGCTTTCCGAATTTCAACAGGCGAGCCACGGCAAGATTAAGATCGTGAAACTCGATCCCAAGCCGGACTCCGACGCGGAGGATTCAGCGCGGCTGGATGGCGTCGAGGGTCAGACCGTCAATCTGAGCGATAAAGTTTATCTTGGGCTGGCCGTAAGTTGCCTCGACGCGAAAGCCGCAATTCCATTTCTCAGCCCCGGCCGGGAGACTCTGCTTGAGTATGACGTCTCGCGAGCCGTTTCCAGCGTAGCCAACCCAAAGAAGGCGGTCATCGGCGTGATGAGCGCGTTACCAGTACTCGGTCGGAATACGCCGATGATGATGATGCAGCGGCAGCAAGGGAGTGGACCATGGGTATTCGCGCAGGAGCTCAAGGAGAACTACACGGTTCGCGAAGTGCCGCTCACCGTTGACAAGATCGATGACGATATCTCCGTCCTGCTGGTTTATTATCCGAAAGGAATTACGGATTCGGCTCAATACGCGATCGACCAATTTCTCCTGCGTGGAGGCAAGATGGTCGCTTTGCTTGACCCGTTCTCATTCATTGATTCCCAGATGAGCGGCCAAGCCG
Source organism: uncultured Verrucomicrobiae bacterium (assembly GCA_963804425.1). Taxonomy (GTDB): domain Bacteria; phylum Verrucomicrobiota; class Verrucomicrobiia; order Chthoniobacterales; family JAFAMB01; genus DASTDH01. Next base: position 83,923 of record CAWDQF010000002.1, read on the forward strand.
GTATGATGAGCGGCGAAGGTTTCTCCGCCTCGCTGGACAAACTCCTGAAGAGCTGGGGGATTAATTTCACTTCCAACCAAGTCGTGGCTGATCCGACTTTTGCCACCAAGATTCAGCGAGAGGCGAACGTGATTCAATCGGATCCGAGCGTCTTGTCGCTGACGGCGGATGCCATCAACCGGAGTGATCCGCTCGGCGCCGCCGCCAACGATCTGCTGCTTCCATTCGCTGGCGCCTTTCTTGGCACACCAGTCGACAAGCTGAAGGAAGAAGTGCTGTTATCCTCCTCGGAGCAAGCGGGCCTCATCGATGCGATGACAGTGCAGATGGGATCAGACGCGATTCGCAAAGCGATGAAACCCGGGCACACCCGCTATCCGCTGGCTGTGCGTCTCACCGGAAAATTCAAAACAGCTTTTCCGAACGGCAAACCGGCTTCAACTCCCTCGGCGTCGCCGAATCCTTCCCCGACTCCCACTCCTTCGGCCACCTCAACGCCGGTGCCACTCAAAGAAGGCACCAGCGATGGCGTGGTCGTACTGGTTGGAGATGCTGACTTTGGCTATGATACTATCGCCGGTAGCGAGCAACAGGTCCTGAACCAAACAGTGTTCTCGCCATCGAACGGCAATTTGAATTTCATCGAGAGCAGCGTTGAGATGCTGGCTGGGGACTCCAATCTTATTTCGATCCGGAGTCGCGCCTCAGCCAATCGACCCTTCTTGGTGGTCAACCAAATGGAGGCCGCAGCAGAGCAAAAATATCAGAGCAAAATCGACGAGCTCGAAAATAGCATCGCCCAAACCAAGCAGAAGCTGGCCGCTCTACAAAACGCCAACCCCACAGATCAAAAGACTGTCCTATCTCCTCAACAACAAGCCGAGATCAAAAAGTTCCGGGAGAGCGAAGCAAAATTTGACAAAGAGCTGAAGCAGGTGCGCAAGAATTTGCGACAAGAAATCGACTCCCTGCAAAACACTTTGAAGTGGATCAACATCGCTACCATGCCGGTCCTCGTCACTTTAGCCGGCCTGGGGCTTGCGCTGTTTAAGCGTCAAAGTCGCGCTGCTCGATGAAACGAAAACAGGTCTATTTGCTGCTCGGCGTCGCTCTCGTGCTGGTTATTGCCGGAACCGTTTTCCAGCTCCAGCAATCTGCAAGTTGGAAGAAAGAGGCCGGTGATCGGCAGATTTTTTCAAACCTGCCGATCAACGATGTCAGTAAGATCCGGGTGCAGACCGGCAAAGGAAATCTGACTCTGCAAGCATCCGGCGACCTCTGGCAAGTGGCGGAACGGTATGGGTATCCGGCCGACTTTGCCAAGATCCGGGAGCTGCTCCGCTCGATTTGGGAGTTAAAGTACGTTCGGGATATGCAAATTGGACCCTCCCAGTTCGGCAGACTTCAGCTGCTTCCGCCCGGTCAAGGTGACCTATCCGGTACAGAGATCGATCTACTCGGGACGGGCGACAAAAAGATCGCGACGCTCCTTCTCGGAAAGAAACCGTCGAGCGGTGAAGGCACAGGAGCACCAGGATCCGGGCGCTTTGCTCTCAACCCGGATCAAAAGGACAAAGTATACTTGATCGACGAGACTTTTCCGAGCTTGGACCCGTTGAATCTGAACGTTTGGTTGAAGAAAGAATTTATAGACACCCAAAAGCTTCGCGCCGCGACCCGGGGCAACGCTGGCAATGCACCTGGTTGGAAGGTGAGCCGGAAAGACGATCGCGCCGACTGGGAGCTTCAAGATGGCGGCGCCAATGAAAGCCTGGACAAAGATAGCGCTACTCCCCTTTCCTCTCTCTCTCTTTCACTTCAAGATGTTCGCCCGGAGACCGCGCCCGATAGCGAGACGGGTCTGCAACAACCTTTGGTCGCGGAGTTGGACACATTCGATGGATTCCATTACCACTTGGAAATCGGAGGCTCTGGGCCCGACCAATCTCATTTTCTGCGGGTGAAAGTGAGCGCTAATTTTCCCCCGGCTCGGACACCGGCAGCCAATGAAACTGCGGAAGAGAAATCGAAAAAGGACGACGAATTTAATAAGCAGTTGGAGCAATGGAAAAACCGGTTGGCTGACGAACAGAAATTGGAGCATTGGGTTTTTCTGGTAAGCGATTGGAGTTTGGAACCTCTGCTCAAAGCGCGCACAGATTTTGTGAAAAAGGCGGAGCCTTCGCCGACTCCTGCCGTACCCTCGCCCACTCCGGGAGTATCTTCCGCCACTCCTCCCGATCCTCCCCGGGTCTACCTCTCGCCCAATCCCAGTGCGACACCTGTGCCCATTGTCACGCCAAAGAAAAAAAAGCGACGCGCCTAGCAAGAAGGCATCGGTTATCGCACAATGGGCAGGATGCGATGACTTTGAAACTTTCGGCTGCAAACCGCTTTTACCATTCATTCGACCTTGAGTCCTTGTATCCACGAGAGTCGGACGATTTTCGTTCCCATTTTCAGGTTGATCGGGATCGCATTATTTACAGCTCTGCTTTTCGTCGTTTGCAGGCGAAGACGCAGGTCTTTGTTTCTGGCGAATTCGACTTCTACCGCACCCGGCTGACCCATTCCTTAGAGGTTGCACAGATTGGACGTTCGATCTGTTCTTATCTGCAACAGACCTCGGCTTTCTTAGAAGCCGATTTCTTCATCAATCCCGACCTCGTAGAAGCCGTTTGTCTGACGCATGATCTGGGCCATGGTCCGTTTGGCCACGCTGGCGAACGAACACTCCATCAGTTGATGCTCGAGTTCGGGGGGTTCGAAGGAAACGCCCAGAGTCTACGGATTATCACCGAAACAATCTACCCGGCCGAGTCTGCCCGCCGAGGAATGATTCCGACCCGCGCCTTTGTGGACGGAATTCTGAAATATAAACGGTTACTCAAGGAAGATCCGAGCGCCTGCAATCACTTCATCTATAACGAGCAGGAGTACCTCCGACAATTTGTGTGCGAAGGGAATGATTTTCCGGAAGTTCCAGATTGGAATAAGCTGCGATCCTTGGAATGCGAAATCATGGATTGGGCGGACGACACCGCCTATTGCCTCAATGATTTGGTCGATAGTATTAACGCTGGTTTCCTCCGAAGTGAAAGGGTCGAGGCGTGGGCCCGCAGAAACCATTTGGACGCGGACGAGATGAAACATGCCGAGACAGTGATAGCAGCGATCAAAGATCGGAAAGCGGAGGCAAGATTTAGTAGAAAGATTGGCGCCTTTATCCGAGCAACCAAACTAGAAGAGAGGGACGGGCCACTTTCGTCAATCAGTAACCGCTACCGTTTTACGCTGGCAGTCGAGCCGGCCGTTCGAGCGGAAGCAGATCTCTACAAGAGATTGTGTCACGATTTGGTATTCGATCATTCCCAGCTGCATCAATTGGAGCGAAAGGGCCGGGTGATCCTCGAAGGGATTCTATCGGCATTGTACGAGAGTTACTTGTCCCCTCAGGGTGCGGGTTTACGCCTATTGCCCGAGGCCTTCGACCAAATGGTAAGAGCGCAAGACGTGCCGGAACGCAAAGCACGTATCTTGTGCGACTACGTCGCCGGGATGACAGACGGATTTGCCATCCGGACCTACAAGCGGCTTTTTGAGCCCGGGTTCGGATCCATAATCGATTTATCCTGACCGTTCGCAGAGAGGAAATTCCCGACGACCGGTCGCCGTAATCAATGTGAACGAGTTTCTGAAGAATGCCGGAACATCTGGCAATAACTCGGCAAACCTGAGGCTGGCTCTGGATTGTTCGGGAAAGCTGGTGGGTCGCGAGATAGTTATTCACAAGATTAAATAGCCCGCTCTTGTAGTGTTAAAGCCAACGGACGCACCAGAATCATTGTTGTTCACATGTAGATGATTATTAGATCTGGGCTAGTAAGGAAAAGAACCCTCTTATCAGTGTGTGAACAACCGAAAGAATAGCCTGATATCGGTCGTGCTTCTCCCATGGCACAATTATTCTACTCTAAACCAAGTCTGCACATTGAGATCTACGATGCCATGACGAATGCTGGTTGGGAGTCAGCCAGCTCAGATGTGTCTTTTTTGCGCGAACAGTTCCGAGACATTCATGGTCCGATTTTAGAACTGGCGTGCGGTACGGGTCGGGTTGCAGTCCCACTGGCTGAGGCCGGTTATGAGGTCCACGGATTAGATAGGAGCACTGCGATGCTGGCTGTTGCCAATGCCAAGAAAGAGAATGTAGCGGCCGGAGTTGGCTGCCGGCTTTTTCTAAAAGAAGGCGATATGCGGGACTTTACGTTTCCGATGCAGTTCGGCGGAGTCTATGCTACGTTCCGCTCCTTTCAGAGTTTGCTAACGTCGCAAGATCAGGAGAGCTGTCTTCGCTGCATACAACGCCATCTTCGTACTGATGGAGTGCTTGTCCTCAACCTATTTGATCCGCGATATGAATTGTTGCTTCCAGGCAGCTGCTCAGCAGTGGATCCGCAGCGATTCGTTGTCCATCCGATTTCGGGAAATAGGATCATGATTGAAGTCGCCGGGCGCGTGAATGATGTCCTGCGCCAGTGTTTAACTGAAACATGGCGATTTACTGAATTTGGATCGGACGGTGGCACAGTCGCGCGACAGGAGGAAGAGATTCTCGAGCTGCGTTGGACTTTTCGTCATGAGATGCGGCACCTTCTGCGACTTTGTGGATTTCGAGTGCTGGCAGAGTATTCTGACTTCGAAAAATCACCTCCATGTTACGGGAAAGAACAGATCTGGGTGGCAGCGAAGAATAGTTAGAGTGTTTGCGAATTAAGAATAATGAGTGACTGGGAAACAACAGTTAAAAGCTGGCAGGAGTCGCCATGCGATTCATAGAAGCGAAGCGATGAAAATCCTTCTCGCGGAAGATGAAAAGAAAGTAAGTCATTTCATTCGAAAGGCGCTCCGAGAGGCTGGCTATGAGGTGGAAACAGTTCATGATGGGAACCAGGCCATCGATGAAGCGGGCAAGCAGACGTTTGACGTGATCATCCTGGATATCATGATGCCAGGCAAAGACGGGTTAAGCGTGTTGCGGCGATTGCGGGAGGAGAGAAACGCGACTCCGGTGATTTTACTTACGGCTCGGGGCGAGGTTTCGCAGAGAGTGGAAGGGTTAGAGTTGGGAGCGGATGACTATTTAGCCAAACCGTTTGCTATGCGGGAACTGGTTGCTCGGGTAAACGCACTCAGTAGGCGCAGCAGTGGGGATCGAGCCACTGCCTTGCGAGTGGCTGACCTGAACATGAATTTGCTGACACGAGAAGTGACTCGCGCAGGGGAGAAGATTGATTTAGCGGTACGGGAGTTTGCTTTGCTAGAGTTTTTGATGCGCTACCCGGGTCGAGTTCTTTCGCGGACCAGCATCTGCGAGCAAGTTTGGGATTACCACTTTGATACTGGGACGAACGTGGTGGACGTCTATATCAATCGGCTGCGTCGAAAAATCGACGACTTTCATGAGGTAAAGCTGCTTCAAACTGTCCGGGGTGTCGGGTATATTCTCAAGAGTCCGGAATGAAACGTTGGCCGCTCAGCGCGAAGCTCACGATCTGGTCGGTCCTCTTGGTCGGCCTCGGTGTCCTGTCCTGTGCGATTGGTACGGGCTTCTTTTTGAAGCATGAGCAGATAGATATGCTCGACAATCAGCTGAAGGGAGAGGCGAAATATTTTTTTGGGCAGTGGGAAGAACGCAGCCGGCTCTCGCAATCGGAACGACTCGCTCGCATTAAGGAACTGATTCCATACTCGGCCGGGAGGCGGTTGATCGAAGTACGGGATCTCGCGAGGCACTTGTTATATCGCTCTTTTGAGGTTCCGAAGGTTTCCTTGCCGGTAGCGACATTGGGAGTGCGAACGGTGAAACTTCACAGAGAGAATTATCGGCTGGGGACATTCCAGAAAGATGAACTCATCCTGAGTCTCGCGGGTGATATGCGCGAAATTGAGAACGATGCAATCGCGCGCTCTCTGGCGGTGTTGCCGGTAGTTCCTTTTCTTCTCCTGGTAACGGGTTTTGGCGGATGGTTAATAGCGCGAACAGCCCTTGCGCCAGTGTCTGCAATGGCAGAGGCGGCAGAACAAATTACTGCTGAACGGCTGGATGCGCGATTGAGCGAACCGCCGGTGAATGATGAAATTGGGCGTTTAACTCGGGTCTTGAACGAAATGTTCAACCGGTTAAATGAAAGTTTTCGCCAAACGGAGCGGTTCAGTGCCGATGCGTCGCATGAACTCAAAACGCCTCTCACCGTTTTGCGAAATAGCATCGAAGATCTCCTGGAATCGCCTACGTTGACGGAAATTGATCGGGAGGCTGTCGCCGGCCTGCTCGAGCAAACGCGGCGTCTTTCTGCGATCACGGAAAGCTTACTTCTGTTATCCAGAGCCGACACCGGACGCCTGCAGTTGGACCTCACATCGGTAGACGTTTGCGAGATTGTCCGAGCCTGCGCAGAAGATGCGGAGATCTTAGCCGAGGAAAGAGGTATCTCGATAGAGAAGAACCTGCCGGACAGCATGGTGGCTGGGGTTGACGCGGGACGCCTGAATCAGATCCTTTGGAACCTGCTTGATAACGCGATCAAATATAACGTACGCGAAGGAAAGATCGAGATTCGTGCAGGAACGGATCCAGCGACGAAGCTGGTTTGGATCGAAATCGGAAACAGTGGGCCGGGCGTTTCCGCTGCCCTTGCACCGCACCTTTTTGAGCGCTTCTTTCGGAGTGATCCACAAGGGACAGCCGAGGGACATGGCCTCGGTTTAAGTCTCTCGCGAGAGCTAGCCCGAGCTCACGGTGGTGATGTCACGTTACAGTCGTCTCGAGGCGGCTGGACGGTATTTCGGGTGACGTTGAAACTAGTGATACTGCGGGGAACTGTGGGGGCTGCACAAGCCAACGTGGATCGATTGCCTCCAGCGGCAGTGACATCCTAACGGCGGGTTAGGCCGGTCGCCGGCGGCGATTGCGGTGGTGATGCCGGACGATATCGCTCAAATAAATCTGCGCCCTAACTAACAGTCAGAGCTGGGCTCAAATATGGATCGCTTCGCCGAAGGCGGCACCGGCAGCCTCATGAACAGCCTCGCTGAGGGTTGGGTGGGCGTGGATGGTGGCCTCGATTTCTTCGTAGGTAGCCTCAAGGTTCATGGCGAGCCCGAGTTCTGCGATGAGCTCAGTAGCTTCCGCTCCGATGATGTGCGCTCCTAAAATTTCGCCATGCGGCTCGGCGATCAGAAGCTTGACGAAGCCTTCGGGTTCTCCAACTGCTAGGGCTTTGCCGCTGGCAGCGAAGGGGAATTTGCCGACTTTAAAGTGGAGACCTTGTTCTTTGGCTGCTCTTTCGGTAAGGCCGATGCTCGCCACCTGAGGCTGGCAATAGGTACAGCCTGGAAAGGTCTTGACGCGCTGCGGGTGGAATCCTTTGGTAAAAATTCCTTCGACCGCTTGGATCGCTTCCCAGCTGGCCACATGCGCAAGCCAGGGTGGGCCGATGACATCACCGGCGGCGAAGATACCCGCAACGTTGGTCTGATAACGGTCGTTGACTGAAATGAATCCTTTTTTATCGACAGCAAGTTGCACCCCGGCCGGTACAATTGGGCTCACACCGATCGCAATCAGCGCGCACTCGGCTTCCAAGACTTGAGCCTGTTTCCCCTCGAGGTTCACGCGGACTCCGCTTCGCTCAACTTTGGCATCCGCGACCTTGGCGTTTGTAAAAATCTTAATCCCTTGTTTGGACAACGACTTTTCAAGCACTGCACTTATCTCAGCGTCTTCGACTGGCAAAACATTCGGAAGCATCTCCACGAGTGTCACATCCGTGCCGAAGGCATTGAAGAAGTAGGCAAATTCCACTCCGATAGCCCCAGCGCCAATGACAACGAGTTTCTTCGGCTGAGGGTCTATGATCATCGCGTCATGGCTGTTCACAACCGTTTTGCCATTCACCGGCAGACCCGGCATCTCCCGAGAGGCCGCCCCGGTTGCGATGAGAATATGATCGGCCTCGAGGGTCTCCGCTTTGCCGGCGCGATTGGTGTACGTGACTTTCCCGGCGGAGGGAATAGTCGCCTCGCCGCGGAGGTAGTCGACTTTGTTCTTCTTAAAAAGGAATTCGACTCCGCCAGCAAGTTTATCTGCTACCGAGCGACTTCTGGAAACAATTTTGGACCAGTCGTAGGAAAGCTTGTCGAAGCGGAAACCAAAGTCACCGGATCGTTTTTGCATGAGCTGGAAAAGCTCAGCATTGCGCAGCAGCGATTTTGTCGGAATGCAGCCCCAATTGAGACAAGTGCCTCCAACTCTTTCTTTCTCCACGCAAGCCACCTTTTTGCCGAGTTGAGCAGCGCGAATGGCGCCGACGTAGCCGGCAGGTCCGCCGCCTACAACGATCAAATCGTATTTCATAAAGTATTAAGTTGCCAGGGACACGCTCCCGCGTGCCCGAACCATTCGACTGTCGTCGAATGGAATGACAAATGACAGAATGACAAATTTAAGGATCTGTCATTTGGAATTTGTAATCTGTCATACCGTTCGGGCCGAAGGCCGAAGGGTGTGCGTCCCATCGGCTCAGATCAACATGAGCGCGGGTGTTTCCAAGAAACGTTTCAATTCGGCGAGGAGTCGCGCTCCGATCGCTCCGTCTACCACGCGATGGTCACAGCTAAGTCCGAGTACAATGCGCTGGCCCGCGACGACCGCACCTTCGGCGTTGACGACTGGCTTCGCGACAATGGAGCCGACCGAGACGATGACCGACTGGGGCGGATTAATGATTGCGAAAAACTGTTCAACACCATATCCACCCAGGTTTGAGACCGTAATCGTTCCGCCCTGGTACTCTTCGGGTTTTAACTTCTTCGAACGAGCCCGAGTCGCGAGGTCCTTTATTTCGGCACTGATCTGGCTCAGGGTCTTCCGTTGGGCTTGCCTTATCACCGGCGTAACCAAGCCTTCGTCGATGGCCACCGCACAGGCGAGTTGGACATCGGCATATTGGATAATTGCGTCCTCCGCGAACGCGGCGTTTGCTTGGGGGACGCGCGCCGCAGCCGCGGCGGTCGCTTTGAGGATAAAGTCGTTGACAGTAACCTTTGGTAAACCGGCGGCTTCGGCTGCGCTATTGATTTGTTGACGCAACCAAACCAATGGTTGCGCATCGATCTCCGCCTGGAGATAAAAATGAGGGATGGTGCTCTTGGCCTCCAGGAGGCGGCGAGCGATCGTTCGTCGCATTCCGGAAAGGGGGATGCGTTGCTCGGCGCCGGGCGGCGCCGGCGACGAAGCCGCGTTCGGGCGATCGGAAGACTTTTGCTCTGTCTTGGCAGCCGAAATTACGTCGCCGCGAACGATGCGGCCACCGGGGCCAGATCCGGAGATTTGTTGTAATTCCACGCCGAATTCAGCAGCAACTTTGCGCGCAAGCGGAGAGGCTTTTGGGCGGGACTGGGACTGCTCGGCGGAAGATTTGATCTGCTTTGAAGTTTCGGGAGTGCTCTCCGCCGTAGAGTGCGCAAGCTCCTTGGTGGACGGCTCGCTCTCGGCTGGGGGCCGTTCAGCTGGCGATTCCTTTTTATCCTCGACGGTTTTCTTGGTTCCGTCCTCCGATTTTGGGACCTCTTCTCCATCGCCAGTGAGAATCGCGAGTTTCTGACCCACCTGCGCCTTCTGACCTTCCTCGACGTATACCTTGGCCAGAGTGCCTTCATCAAATGCCTCCATTTCCATCGTGGCTTTGTCTGTCTCGATCTCCGCGATCACGTCACCGATGGCAACGGAATCTCCGACCTTCTTGATCCAGCGAACGAGGGTCCCCTCGGTCATCGTGTCGCTCAGTTTAGGCATCTCGATAGTGATGGGCATAGCTGGCGGCGGATTTTAGCAGATTTCCAGGACCTTGCTGATCACGCGCTGCGGATCGGGAAGCTGGCGCTTCTCGATAGGCGGACTATAGATCGCCGGAGCGTCAAGGGCGGAGACCCGGCCCACCGGAGCATCAAGATCGTCAAAGGCCTGTTCCTGGATCGTGGCCGCGAGCTGGGCGGCTATCCCGCAGAACGGTTTGTTTTCTTCGACCACTACTGCCCGGTGTGTCTTTCGGACTGATTGCAAAACCGTCTCTTCGTCTAGCGGTCGGATGGACCGGAGATCGACCACTTCAACGCTAATATCGTGCTCGGCGGCAAGAAGGTCAGCGGCTTTGAGGCAGGTCAATACGGCACGCCCATGGCAGACTAGAGTGATATGTTCACCCGCGCGCTTCACGTCGGCGAGCCCAAGCGGGATCAGGTACTCTGACTCGGGCACCTCCCATTTTTCGCCGTAAAGCAGAGTATTTTCCATGAACATGACCGGATCGTTGTCGCGAATAGCGGTTTTTAAAAGGCCCTTGGCATCATAGGCAGTTGCGGGAGTGACCACTTTCAATCCGGGATTATTAGCGAGGAGGTTCTCCGGGGTATGGGAGTGAGTCGCGCCGACATTGGTGCCACCATTAGCGGGACCGCGAATGACGATGGGTAAGTGCACCAGACCGCCGGACATGTAACGAATGCAGCCGGCGTTGTTGACGATCTGATCAAAGGCAACGTAGGCGAAGCTCCAAAACATCAGCTCCATCACCGGCCGCAATCCTAGCATGGCCGCACCGATTCCCATGCCAATGAAGCCGGCCTCGCTGATCGGCGTATCGACCACGCGCCGATCGCCATACTTTTTCCAGAGCCCTTCGGTAACTTTATAGGCTCCATTATATTGGGCGACCTCTTCGCCTAGAATGACAACATTCTCGTCTCGAAGAATTTCTTCATCGAGCGCTGTTCGGAGCGCTTCGCGGTAGGTAATTTCGGGCATTGGGATGAATCAGTGATTGAAGAAGTAGGTGCCGTGCTGCGCAGCGTCCGTGTGGTTGTCGACTTCCCAGTAGATATCGGTAAAGATGTCATTCAGTTCGGGGAAGGAACTCTCTTCAGCGAATTTGACGGCGGCGTTTGCTTCCTCCTTCGCTTTCTGATCCATCTCCTCCGCTTGTGCCTCGTCCAGAATGCCTTCATCCATCAGGCGTTTCCCCCAGATGCGAAGCGGATCATGTTTGCTCTTGTATTCTTCGATTTCTTCGGGCGTTCGGTATTTCTTGGCGTTCGCGTCGGCCACGGAGTGACCGTAGTAACGGTAGGTTTGGATCTCCAAGAGGGAAGGCAGGCAATCGCGGCGGGCTCTTTCCAAGGCGACCTGAGTCCGAGCGCGAATCTCATAAATATCTTCGCCGCCAAACACGTCCCATGCCATGCCATATACTTCGGCTCGCTCCGCCAACGAGTTTTTGAAGGCTGAAGACCGCTTTTGACTGGTGCCCATCGAGTAACCGTTGTTTTCGATAATGTAGACGACCGGAAGTTGAAAAAGCGCAGCCAGGTTCAAGGCCTCGTGAAACGGACCTTGGTTAATCGCGCCGTCCCCCAAATAACAGAGGCAGCAACCCGCAATGTTTTTGTATTTAAGCGCGTAGGCTATGCCGGCGCCCAGCGGCGTCTGACCCGCGACGATGCCATGGCCTCCCCAATACCGTTTGTCGGGTGCAAAGAAATGCATCGAGCCTCCTTTTCCTTTCGAGCAGCCTGTGGCCTTCCCGAAAAGCTCGGCCATGCATTCGTTCATAGTCATACCAACAGCGAGGGCATGACCGTGGTCGCGGTAGGCGGTGATGACGTGGTCGTTTTCGCCCAAGAGAGAGATGCTGCCGACCGCCACAGCCTCCTGTCCGGAATAAAGATGAAGGAACCCGCCCATGCGCCCCAAATTGTAATACTTGAGGGAGGTCTGCTCGAACCGGCGAATCCGATACATGTCCTGGAGGAAGCGCAGTTTGTCTTCCTTGGTGAGTTGCCGATTTATCGCGGCAACATCAGAGGATTGATCGGCGACGGTATGCATATGATTAAACTAAGGGATCCGGCTTTTCTGAGGCACGGCCGGAGCGGCTTTGCGAGCGGGCGCTCGGACAAAGAACTGCGTTAAAAGGAAGATAGAGGTAAATACAATATCGCTCACCAAGGTATTCCGCAAAAAGAGGTAGGTCGGTGGAAAGTGGGGGTGTCCGACGGTCAAGGCCTGGAGCCAGCCAGCGAACGTTTTGGGATAGAGTTCGACCGAGAAAGGTACGGGCGCATCGAAGAACCAGTCGACCGTATTAGTGACGACGTAAAAGAGCAGCGAGGCGACGACGGCGCCGCCAAGCATCCAGAACGTTTTGGCTTGGTGCTTTCGAGCGATCCAACGGCCCAGAAGAAGCAAGAGTCCAAAACAAAAATACCCGGGAATCATCCGGGTATCTACAAGCGGCACTTGGTAGTGAGCGTTAATAATTAGGTCCGAGACCAGGAGGGCGGCAAGTGGCAAGAGAAATGCAGAACGCCGATAAAGGAATGCGCCGGAACAAAGAAAGATTGCCGCTACCGGAGAGAAGTTTGCCCAATCCGCGGGCGAGCCCGCAAGTATGTAGAGGAGCCGATAAAGAATTGTCGAAATTGTCAGGATAAGCGCAGGTAGCATGGCCGCGAAATAGATAGACGACCCTGTAACGAAATCAAAGTGAATTGAAAAATCAATAGCGACTCAGAAAACTTTATACAACATGATCAAAAAATGTGTGGAGCCGTAGGAGGGAGCACCGAAACCAAGGCACGAGATCAAGATAGGGCCGGCGTGGTTCGCGATGGCGGTTGCCGGCTGGTATGCGCGGTCCGACGAAGCCGGACCCTGCGAACGGCATTCGCACAGTCATCCTACCAAACGGCGTTTGCGCTACACCATAACGAGGACTACAGCCGCTCGCGCGTCATCATCATTAGGACGATAGGACGCACAGTCCGCCTTCGCAAGCTACGCCGCGCTCCACCCTTGAGGATGTGCGTGTTCCGGGGTTTCGCCTATCCCTACCCAGCGCGCGAGCGTGGCCTGGCAACGAGGCCGGCAGCTCTCTCAGCGCCAGTTCTCAATCATCAAATGCAGGTCGTCGATTAGACTATCGATTTTTTTCAAGTCTTTGCGACGCCCTTTCTCGGGTTTAATGTCGAGCGTTCGGCAGAGAATGATCATATCGCGGAGATCGCGAATCTTACTGGCAGGCATTTGAGCACCGTTGCTTTGAGCCAAGGCGGCGTCTTTGATTTCCTTGAGGTCGGTTTCGATGCGCTGGGTATAAACGTCCAAACAGGCGCGAAAAGACTTGCGGAGAATTTCTACCTCTTCGGCGAAAGACTTGACTGGGGAGATGTCCAGGGACTTGGCCATAGATGTAGTCCCTGCTATTGTGCCGGAAAATCCTTGGATTGTCACGCGAAAGAAAAGTGGGAATCGGGATGATTTATCAAATTTGAGATGTTTTTAGAGGCGGGGAGACGAATGACACGCAGGGACGTCGTTAGAATAGTTTGTTGCGAGACCAAAAGTTCCACGTGGAACATCGACCTTTGCATTCGTTCCGTTCGGAAGTAGAATCACGTCTTTTCTCTGTTTATGTGGACGTACCCACAGACGTTTGATGTGATCGTGATTGGGGCCGGCCATGCCGGCATCGAGGCAAGCACGGCCGCGGCCAGGCTCGGGTGCGAGACGCTGCTGCTGACCCAAAACCTGGATACCATCGGTCAGATGTCGTGCAACCCAGCGATCGGAGGTTTGGCCAAGGGGCATATGGTGCGCGAGATCGACGCACTCGGCGGGATGATGGCGGAGAATTGCGATGCTACCGGCATTCAGTTCCGCATGCTCAACGCGAACAAGGGACCGAGTGTCCGCGCTCCCAGAGCGCAATGTGACAAGAAGGCGTACCAGTTTCGGATGAAGGCGTTGCTGGAGGCGACGCCTCGTTTGCGCCTCATGCAGGGGAACGTCGGGAAGCTTTTGGTCACATCGGCAGGGATTGAAGGCATTCTGACCAGTCTCGGCCTCACCATTCTAGGCAAGAGCGTTGTGGTGACAACGGGCACCTTCATGCGCGGGCTGCTGCATGTCGGACAGCAGAACCAGGCTGGGGGTCGGATGGGAGATTCCGTCTCGACTTTAAGCGACAATCTGCGGGAGCTCGGATTTGAGGTCGGGCGCTTCAAGACCGGTACACCCTGTCGACTCAACGCTCGCTCGATCGACTTTAGCCGGTGCGAACGTCAGGACGGAGATGTGCCCCCTCCGCTTTTCTCACACGGGGAAAACGATTTCGAGGCGCGGGACGAGCCTTTTACGCTGAATCACCGGATCGACGGAATGTTCCACGTGGAACAAATTCCCTGCTGGATCACTTACACCAACGCGCAAACGCACGAAATTATCCGAGCAAACCTCAATCTTTCGCCGATGTACTCGGGAAAGATCGAGGGTATCGGCCCGCGTTATTGTCCCTCCATCGAAGATAAGGTGGTCCGGTTCGCGGAAAAGACCCAACATCAGCTGTTCTTGGAACCGGAGGGACGCCAGACCGGCGAGATTTACGTGAACGGTCTTTCCACCAGCCTCCCATTTGAGATTCAGTACGCTTTCATCCGATCTATTCCGGGTCTGGAGCAGGCCGAAATTCTGCGTCCGGGTTACGCGGTCGAATACGATTACTGTCCGCCGACCCAACTCGATCAAACGCTTCAGACCTGTCTAGTCCCGGACCTCTTTTTCGCGGGGCAGATCAACGGAACTTCCGGATATGAAGAGGCGGCCGCTCAGGGCCTAGTCGCTGGAGCCAACGCCGCACTCAAGGTCCTCGGCCAGCCGGCATTTACCTTGCAGCGAAGCGAGGCGTATATCGGCGTTTTGATCGATGACCTGGTGACCAAGGGCACGCAGGAGCCCTACCGGATGTTTACGAGTCGCGCCGAATTCCGATTGCTCCTACGCCAAGACAACGCCGATTTGCGCCTGACCCAAAAAGCGTATGCCATAGGTCTCACTAGTTCGGGCCCCTGGCAACGCGTGGCAGCGCGCCTGAGCCAAATCCGCGAGGCGAAAGAACTCGCAGCTGCTACCCGGTTTCAAGGCATTCGACTGGATCAGTTGCTGAAACGTCCCGAATTTACTTTGGCCGATCTTCCAGATGATCTGGCGAAGCGCTTTCGCCGGTCCGTCTGGGACCAAGTTGAGACCGATTTCAAGTATGAAGGTTACATCCGGCGACAGGAAGAGACGATAGTGAAGGCCGCGCGCGCTGAATCGAAGGCGATTCCCGACGGCATAAACTATGCCGAAATTCTTGGGCTACGGGCGGAGGCGCGCCAGAAATTCAACAACATTCGGCCGGGCACTTTGGGCCAGGCGGGGCGGATTAGTGGTATCACGCCCGCCGATATCGCTCTTCTCAGTATTTATTTGCAAAAGGTGTAACTTCCGGCGGCTACGCGGTGTTCTGGATCTGCGTCTGGCGGCCACCCGTGGTAAATCGAGGCGTCATTGGTAGGGCGAGGCTCCGGCCGAGCCGAGGCCACTGTGCACCCAACCCCGAAAGGAATCTTTTACTCCGGCACTTGACAACAGTTAGGAACCTAATATTTAAGGCTGTTAACCATGGCCCGTGGCGAACCAATCCTCAAAGAGTTACCTCATTACGATGTGTTGCTGCAGGAGTCGCAACAGTATCCTGAGCTTAACCCGTCTGCTTGCCTGGCCTGGATGCACCTCCTGAAGACTGGTGATGAGTTGCTTGCGTTAAATGACCAGTTTCTTTCCTCCCAAGGCGTACGTCCGGGTCGATTTAATCTTTTAATGATCGCCGGTCATTGTGCCGAGCCTCCGAGTCCGGCAGAACTTGCGGAATGCACCGGTGTCACCCGTGCCACTGTCAGTGGTCTCCTGGATGGCATGGAACGAGACGGGCTGGTAGTTCGCGAGGCCGTTCCGGCAGATCGACGCCAGATCCGGATACAACTGACGAGAGAGGGACGACAGCTATTGGATCGAATCCGGCCCGCCTATTGCCGCTGGTTTTCTGAGTTGGTAGATTCGCTAACGGAAGCCGAGCGGCAGCTGCTGATCGCTCTGTTAGAAAAAATCCAACTCCAACTTGCATCCGTCCGATCGGAGGATAATGACACCTCCGAGGCGGCCTAACCTCCCTTCTTTTTCATGAAAAGATTTATAAGATTTATCATTGCGTTCATCCTGATGCTCGTGGTCGCTTTGGCCATCTATGCTGGACTCGGCTATTTCAAATTCACCCAAATCATGGGTTTCGTTCAGCTGGCAAAGTCGGGTGCATTTGCGCCGCCGCCTACAGCAGTGACAACGACGGTAGCGGAAAAGTCCCAGTGGCAACCTACTCTCGAAACGATTGGCACAGTCACCGCGATTAACGGCGTCACCATTAGCACTGATTTGGCTGGAATCGTGAGCAAGATCGCGTTCGATTCCGGAACGGAAGTGAAAGCGGGCGACGTACTTGTTCAATTGAACACCGATCAGGAACAGGCGCAGCTTGCCCAGGCCGAAGCGCAACGGGATTGGACCCAGATTACTCTCACCCGCAACCAGGACTTGCTTACGAAAAGGACAGTGTCACAATCGGATTTCGACAGCGCCTCCGCTCAATTTCGGCAAGCCCAGGCCACGGTCGATCAATATAAGGCGATCATCGCCCGCAAAACGCTTCGGGCACCTTTCGCCGGTGTCGTCGGCATCCGCCAAATCAATTTAGGTCAATATCTCAATACCGGTGATGCGGTCGTCACCTTGCAGTCGTTCGATCCGATCTACGTTAACTTCAGTTTGCCGCAACAGAATCTCAGCCAAATAACGGTCGGCCAAGCGGTCGAGCTGGCCCTTGACGCCTATGCAGATAAGGTCTTCGCTGGAAAAATCACGGCGATCAATTCGCTGGTCGATCAAAGTTCCCGGAATGTTCAGATCCAAGCGACTCTGCCGAATTCTGAAATCAAACTTCGGCCGGGGATGTACGCGAAGGTTAAAGTAGACCTTCCCGAGTCTCAGGAAGTCATTGCGATCCCCTCTTCCTCCATCCATTACGCGCCATACGGCGACTCGGTATTCGTTGTATCCGAGATGAAGTCGGAGGATGGCAAGACGTATAAGGGCGTTAAGGAGCAGTTTGTTAAACTTGGCCAAAGCAAAGGAGATCTAACCGCTATCGTTTCCGGCTTGAACCCCGGCCAGGAGATCGTTACTTCCGGTGTCTTTCGTTTGAAGAGCGGCGCGGCCATCACTGTGAATAACAAAACTAAACCAGGAAGCGAACTCTCTCCCACACCCTCCGATAGCTAACGCAGCATACGCTTCACACCGGACACATCGATGAACTTTACGGATATATTCATTCGACGACCCGTTCTTGCGTGGGTGGTTAACATCTTGATTTTCGTTGGAGGGTACCAAGCTCTTCATAACCTCAACGTCCGTCAGTACCCGAAGAGCGACATCTCCGTTATTTCTGTTACCACGGCGTATTATGGTGCCGACGCGGATTTAGTGCGCGGCTTTATCACGACGCCGCTTGAACAGTCGATTGCGAGCGCTGAGGGCATCGATTACATCGCGTCGCAGAGCACGCTTGGGACGAGCACGATTAACGTACACCTCAAGCTGAACTACGACCCGAATGCAGCGATGACCCAAGTGCAAACGAAGGTCAACCAAGTCCGTAACCAGCTGCCGCCGGCTTCTCAGCTGCCGGTCATTCAGATTACCTCGGCCGACAACCGGTTTGCGTCGATGTATCTGAGCTTTTTCTCCAAGGATTTGGATCGGAATCAGATTACCGACTACCTAACGCGCGTCGTTCAACCGAAATTGTCAGCAATCAACGGGGTCCAAAACGCCCAGATTCTTGGGGCTCGTACGTTCGCGATGCGCATCTGGCTGAAATCAGACCGCATGGCAGCACTGAATATCTCGCCTAGCCAAATCCAAAACATTCTCCAAGCGAATAACTTTCTTTCCGCTGTGGGCCAGACGAAGGGGTCGATGACTGCGATCAATCTAGTCGCGAATACCGACCTGCAATCGGTAGAGGACTTCAAACAATTGGCCATCAAGCAGTCGAATGGAGCGATTGTGCGATTGCGCGACGTCGCCGATGTCGAGCTCGGAGCCCAGAGTTACGATTCGGACGTCCGGTTCTCAGGTAATACCGCGACGTTCATGGGTATCTTCGTCTTGCCCACGGCCAACGCTCTGGACGTCATCAAATTGGTGCGAGCGGCATTGCCGGAGATCCAGAAGCAGCTCCCCTCGGGCATGGAACTCGACATACCGTACGACTCTACAGAATACATCAGCAGCGCGATCCACGATGTGACAGAGACGCTGATCGAGACGCTCTGCATCGTCATGATCGTGATTTTTCTCTTCATGGGTTCACTTCGCGCCGTGGTCGTACCGATTCTGGCGATCCCGGTCTCGTTGGTGGGTGCCGTCCTGCTGATGCTCATATTCGGCTTCACACTCAATCTATTGACACTTTTGGCGATCGTTCTGGCCGTCGGTTTGGTGGTAGACGACGCGATCGTCGTGGTGGAGAACGTCGAACGCCATATCCAGGAAGGAATGACTCCGATTAACGCGGCGCTCAAAGGGGCTCGCGAACTGTTCGGCCCGATCATCGCGATGACGATTACCTTGGCGGCAGTGTATGCACCGATCGGTATTCAGGGCGGATTGACTGGGACCTTGTTCCGTGAGTTCGCGTTTACCCTGGCCGGCGCTGTCGCTATTTCCGGGGTCGTTGCGCTCACGTTGTCGCCGATGCTCTCATCGCAGTTGTTGAAACCGGGTCTTTCCGAACGTGGTCTTTCCGGCTGGATCACTCACAGGTTCGACAGTTTGCGCAGGGGTTACACGCGGATTCTCTCGGGCCTGTTAAGTGTCTATCCTGTGACCATTATCTTCTCGGTGATCATGTGGCCCCTGATTCTTGGCTTCTGGATGTTTTCTCAACACGAAGACGCTCCGACGGAGGATCAAGGCGTTGTCTTCGGCATCGTCCAATCCGCACCGGATGCCACCCTGGATCAGACCATGCTCTTTGCGCGCGAAGTAAACGATATCTTCAAGAGTTTCCCGGAGACCGCGCAGACCTTCCAGGTTACGCCGGTTCCCGGTCCCGGGTTTTCCGGCATGGTGACAAAACCGTGGAGTCAGCGGACCAAGACAACGAAACAATTGCTGGGCGAGGTCAGTCACAAAATGGCGGCGATTCCTGGGGTTCAGGTCTTTGCAACGGTCCCTCCGCCGCTTCCTGGCGGCAGCAATTTCCCGGTAGAGATGGTGGTCATTTCCACTGCTGAACCGCGCGAGATGCTGGACTTTTCCAATCAATTTCTCGATGCAGCGAACAAGAGCGGAAAATTCTTTTTCGCGGATTCCGACATGAAATATGATCAGCCGCAAACACGGATCGTTTTCGATCGCGACAAGGTTGCGGCGATGGGACTAAACCATCAGCAAGTCGGTGGCGATCTCACGACGCTGCTCAGTAGTGGATATGTGAACTACTTCAGTATTCAGGGTCGGAGTTATCAGGTAATTCCTCAACTAAAACGGGTAGAACGGCTGACGCCGGCAGATCTGATCAACCGGTATGTCAGCGGTCCGAACGGGTCGCAAATTCAGCTTTCCACATTTGCCAAGCTCGAGCGCGAGGTCCAACCCGAATCGCTCAATCATTTCCAGCAACTCAACTCGTTCACGATCTCCGCCCAGCCTCGCGGCGGCGTAACCGTGGACGAAGGCTTAAAGGTCCTGGAGGATGAGGCGGCCAAGATTTTGCCGCGTGGCTATACGATCGACTACACGGGCCAATCGCGACAGCTTCGCATAGAAGGAAACGCTTTCGTTTCGACGATGATTCTTTCCATAATCGTGATTTATTTGGTGCTAGCGGCGCAGTTTGAGAGCTTCCGAGATCCCTTCATTATCTTGGTTGGATCGGTGCCTCTGGGTTTTGTCGGAGCGTTGACCATCTGTTTCTTGGGATTCACGAGCATTAACATCTATAGCCAGGTCGGGTTGATTACTTTGGTGGGGTTGATCTCCAAGAACGGCATTTTAATCGTCGAATTTGCCAACAAACTGCAAGAACAGGGTCGCGACAAACTACATGCCATTGTCGAGGCCTGCGGTACCCGCCTTCGCCCGATCTTGATGACTTCGGTCGCAACCATCTCCGGTCACTTTCTGCTCATGTTCGTTACCGGTCCCGGCGCCGGTGCCAGGAACAGCATTGGTCGAGTGCTGGTCCCGGGAATGATCATTGGCACCTTTTTCACTCTATTTGTAGTACCCGCGATCTATCTCTTCTTGGCCAAAAACCATTCGAAAGACCGGGAGCGCCGAGGTGAAGCGCCAGACGCAGAACGAAGAAAACTGCAACCTGCGCTTGCCTAATTTGTTTAAGTCCCGTTTACTTTCGCCAGTCGAGAGACTCGTCTTGGTGGCGCTCTAAGCAGTCGTGAACGTTAGCAAGAAGGGCAACGTTAGCTGATCCTATAGATGACTTGGCGCAGAATGGAGCGCCCAGAAATCTATTCGGCTACTCATCGAGGCTTAGAGAACAGCGAGACGCCTGGGACGGCCAAATGCCTGCGTTTGGCCGTTCTTATTCTTTCGATCCTTCGCCCGGAACGAAAACCGAAAGTGATTCCGCCAAGTGGCCAGGCAGCGGCCGAACCCGCTCGATGATGTCGGGACTAAGCCGGTGTCCGGTCCGATACGCCGCGGCCATCATCTCGAGTTTCGCATCCAGGTTATCGATCAGATGAAGCGCCATGGCCTCTGGGGTCCTTGGCTCGACTGGTGATCCGAACTGTTTTTCTCCGTGGTGCGCTGCTACCAGATGAAGCAGGTGCCAGCGGACGAGCTCACTGTCGGGTTTCGCGCTCTTCCAGGATTCGAAAACCGGATCCTGGCGAAGTTTAGACCATAGCCGATTCACTAGCTCCGCACCGATCGTGATGTGCCCCACCAGTTCGCCCAGCACGTCAAAGGTCATTTGAAAGCCCTCTTTCGGGAAGCCATTCTCCCACATTTTGCCCGCATCGTGGAAGAGCACGCCGGCGAGCAAAAGATCGCGGTTGAGGTAGGTGTATACATCGGCCAGCGCCATCGCAGCGCGCATCATTTGCGAAACGTGCTCTACCAGCCCGCCACGACGGGCGTGATGAACGCTGCGAGCAGCGGCCGCTCTGCGGAACCGTTCACCAAACTCCTCCAGAAAAAGCTCGCTCAGACGACGTAGGCGCGGGTCCGCGATGGAGGCGACCGCACTCTCGATATCTGCGTACGCCTGCTGCTGAAGTTCTCGAGATTCGGGTGGTCCGGCAAATAAGGCCTGCCTCTCCTCCAAAGTGAGCGATCGGATCGACCAATTCTTAGCCTCCAAGCCGAAAGTTGTGCCCGAGACAAATTCGCCTTCCAACGCAATGCAATCGCCGGGCGGCAGCTCACCGCAGTAGGCAAAATAGGGATGGTCCTGCCAAACGCGGACGATTAAAAGACCAGTTAAATCCCGAACGGCCAGTTCAAGAAACGGTTTCAGTTCGCGAGTGCGTCTTTCGGTGTTTGTCTCGATCTGGGCATGAATGGTTCCTGTCACGACTGCTGACTGCGTCGCCTGTCTCATCGCCTCTATGGTAAATCGGGAACTCATGGCGCCAGCGTCGAAAAGTTGCCGCAACTGGCCAAAATTGTCTCGTCACTCATCGCACAGTCAAGGCAATCTCCCTGCATCCCTCATTTATGATCATGCGTCGTCTCCCGTGCTTTTTCGTGCTTGCCTTCCTTTTCGCGGGCTGCAACAACCAACCAACCGGCTCGAGCAAGGCGGAGAGTAACCCGACCCCGGCGGCGACCGCAACCTCGTCGCCTAGCCCAATTGCTTCCTCTGACACGAAATCGCCGTTTTCTGTTGTCACCTCGCAACTCGACGCGGGAGGAGGGTTTTATTTCTACTGGGCGATCGACAAGATCTTGGCCCAACTCACGAAAGGAATCACTAGCGCGCGCGACGCCACTTTGCTTTCGGGAAAGTTGACGCCCGAGCAGTCGGCAAAAGTAAAGCAGCAATTTGATATAGCATTACAATTGCTCACTTCTAGCGGATTAACCGGATTGCAAGCGGCGGGGGCAAGTTCCAAGCAAGAAGCGAGCGGCTCATACCTGAGTAAATCAGTGGTTTTTGCTCCAGCTCCAACCGGATTTCTCTGGTCGACTTTCTGGAAGCAATCGCACCCATTCGACGCAGTCGATTTCGTGCCTGCAAACACCGAGGCGTTTGGTTTTTTCGACATCGATCTCTCCGCGCTGTGGAGTTCTCTGGAAAAAGATCTCACCGCCTCGCAAATCCCGGCTGCGGTACAATTCGCACAGGACTTGCCCAAACAGGTCCAGGGGATGACCGCAATGTCCCTATCCGACATACTTGGTTCGCTGGGTGATCAAGCCGGCTACATTGTGACCCTCGATCCAACTTCGAAAGTGAAGATCCCGATTTCAGGTGTCGAACTGGAGATGGCGGAACCGGCCGTTGCTATCCTCTGGAAAGTCCGAGACGAAAAGGTCTTTAGCATGTTGGAAGCGCTCGCCGCACTAAGCCAAGATGTCGAAAAGGTGGATGAGCCAGATTTGCGTCTTCGCATCGTCAATATGACTGATTACCCACCGTATTTGCGTCCTACCCTTGCCCGATTTGGAGATTATATGGTTTTCGCGTCGAGCGATAAATTGGTACGCGCGTTGAGAGATACGAAAACCGGAAAAGTGCCCGGGCTCAAGACTCGAGCCGATTTTGCTACGATCTCCAAGGGGTTACTCGATCGCGGCAACTCGGTACAGTACGTCAGTAAACAATTCCAAAGCGCCTATTGCGAGTTGCAGGAAAAACAGCTCGCTTCCTCCGGTCCCAACAACCTTTCACCCGTTTCGGCCGCCGGCCTGAAATCGTTAGCCGCATTCATGCGGGATTATGAGAGTTACTCGGTACTGAGCCGGACCGATACCGGCTTCGTCAGCATGGTGCGGGGAAACAAAGATCCAGCTGACATATTAGGGCAGCTTGCCACACTGCCAATATATTACCTGGGCGATACTCTCACGGTTTCCAAAAAGGAAGAGGGTCCGACTGAACAGAGTCCGACGGCGCAGCCTTCGCCGAGCCCCGAATCAAATAGCCAATAGCCAAGATCTATTTGCTATCTGCGGTTGGTCATCACCATTCGGCGGTAGCCGAATGGTGAACCGTTTGCCAGATGCATTTTGTTCCGCCAATGGTAAACCTGAATTAGGATGGAAGAGCTGAATGTCGGAATTATTGGCCTCGGCTGGCCAGGCGAACGTCACGCCGAGGGAATCCGAGGAAGCGGCGTGGCGGCGTTGTACGCGGCCTGCGATCTGGACGAAAAACGACGCGCAAATTTTCGCCGGAACTATGCGCCTACCCGAGTTTTCGCTGATTACCAGGAGATGTTGGCGGATCCGCAACTACGTGCCGTCGTGGTTAGTCTGCCTAACTCGCTGCACTACCCGATCACCCTGCAGGCATTGGAAGCGGGGAAACATGTGCTGTGTGAGAAACCGCCCACGCTGAACGCTGAACAGATGCGAGGCTTACACGCCGAAGCGGGGAAACGAGGATTGATCTATTTCTTCGGCCGGCAAATGCGTTTTTCCGGTCCGAATCAAGCAGCGCGAAAGGTCGTAGGCGAACGCCGCCTCGGCGAAATCTATTTTGCCAAGACGATGTGGGTGCGCTCCCGTGGCACTCCTGGAGGGATTGACGGCTGGTTCACCGACCGATCTCGTTCAGGCGGCGGCGCGCTGATCGATATTGGGATCCATGCGATTGACGCAGCCTGGTATCTGATGGGCACGCCGAAGCCTCGGTCGGTTTCGGCGCAAACCTACCAGAAATTTCCGCAGCTAGTGAAAGTGCCGATATTCGATGTCGAAGATAGCGCCTACGGAATGATCCGTTTCGAGAACGGTGGATCGCTGCTTTTCGAAGTTTCCTGGGCAGCTAATCTCACGGACGATATTCCGTACGGGAGATTTGGATCGCGGGAGCTTTTCAGTACAGTCGTTTATGGGCCTAAGGGATCGATTCGTATTGTGGATGATCAACAATCGGACCCGTCGCAAAAAGTCCCGAGTCTGAGTCTGTTTGAAGATCAAGCTGGTAAGCTGGAACGCGTTGATCTTCCCTACGTATCGGTTCCTCATGAGTTCGTCCCGCAGATGCAAAACTTTGTCCGGGCAATTCATGGCCTTGAGGCACCGATTAACAGCTCGATTCAGGCGGTGCAGCTAATGGAAATGCTGGACGCGATTTACCAATCCAGTTTGACCGGGCGCGAAGTGCGATTCGGCTAGCGAGTTGTTTTCTACTTGGATCGCTCGACCCGGCGTTTTGCGGAATGGTGCCACGCACCGGCGATCACGACTTGGTACAGTCTGGTCGTAGACCCGAACGTTGGGTTCGCTACTCCACTCATTTCGTTGTAAATTTGGCGGTTCGAATCACTTCAGAATTCGCATGAAAAAAGAGATTCTGGTCAGTTGTTTTCTGCTTGGCACGATGGGTACAGTCTTTAGCGGAATGGTGCCCCGCAACGTTGGCGACCGCGATTTGGTTCAATCTGGTCCGCGTCAAAGTTACTATAAGATCTCGGTCGACTCGAAGAAATGGTGGGATTGGGGGCTCGGGGGTGCGCCTGTGGAAGAGCCGAGCATGCAAAATCGAGGGTACGGCTGGGATGCGATTGCCATCCCTTTCGATGTGCGAGGAAAGGTAGCGTTTGCCCCGGTCTATATTTACACGATCACCGCGGAACCGTTTGAGGAGGCACGACTCCGGCGACTTTACCAAGGAATCACGACCAAGCTGGATGTGCTAAATCTTTATGGAAGCGTGCGGGAAGTTAGGCACGTTGGCGGTTATGAGGTCTGGTATTACCAGATTCGGGTCTGGAATCCGGCTGAGGAACAACCGTTTGGACATGGACGGTAGATTGATGACCAATAGCCGATAGCCAATAGCCAATTTGGCTATGCGCTCGCTTTGTCTGGCTCCGGTTAAGTTTTGCGTTCGAGGGCCAGGCGCACGCCGAACAAGATAAAGATGCCACCGGTCAAACGATTGAGCAGTGTCAAAATCTTCGGGCGACGCAGCCAACGCACCAGCGGTTGCGTCGCAAGCGTAAGAGCCGCAAACCACAGAATGCCTTCCACGGCATGGATCAACGCCAGCAGGACGCTGAATCCGACTACGTTCACGCCAGCGGGAATGAATTGGGGAAGGAAAGTCACATAGAAGACTCCGACCTTTGGATTAAGCAAATTTGTGAGAAGTCCGCGTGCAAACCAGCGTGAAGCCCCGGTCGTCTGCTGCAGCCCTGCGGCCTGATCGGGTTCTTCAAACTGCGCTGGTTCTCGTTGCCGCAATAGGCGTACCCCAAGATAGACCAGGTAAACGGCACCGATGATTCGCAAAAGATGATAAGCGAAGTTGGAAACCGAAAAGATCGCACCTAATCCAAGGGAAACCAAAACACCCCAGATCAGGCAACCCGTGCAGATGCCTAACCCGGCAAACATCGCTCGACGCGGACCTTCCACCGTGGCTGTGCGTAGCACCAGCATGGTATCGAGACCGGGGACGATGGTCAGAAGGCCAGCGGCTCCCGTAAATGCCAACAAAGCAGTCCAAACACTTAGATCCGAAGTCATAATGTGTTTGGAAGGCGACTATGGTTTATCCCGTGCGGGAGAACAACAGCTCGTTCGACTTTTTTTGTAAGCTAAACAATGACACTAGCGTCCAAGGGCATCCGGGTATTTGGGAAAAGATTTGCCAAGCTGATCAGGGAAAAGCAGCAGATCAAAGAACAAGCTGAGACGAGCGCAGACTCTCTCCTTGGTGAGCTAAGCTAAAAGCGGTTGCAAAGCAACGAGTTTGGATCTACCGAAAGATCTTTCTGAAGCGCGGTTAGCTCAGTGGTAGAGCACTACCTTGACACGGTAGGGGTCACAGGTTCGAACCCTGTATCGCGCACCACTCCGGTCGTGGTGACTCGACTCTCTTGCTCCGTTCCCGGATAGGTGAAAGTCGCCGCGCTATTCGCCAGATCCCAGCCGACGGCAAAGCGGCCATCGGGCGACTGAGTGCCGCCGAAGACCAGACAAGGTTTGTTGACGTCCGCAGTATTCGGTTCAGCGCCGTGTAAAGGCACGCCCACGAGATTCGGCCCGGCAATGAGAAGCGCTACCAAACGCAAAACGGCGACAATTAGCTGAGACACCACGAGAGGATATCTAAGCCTTTCGAGGTGCAATGGTCGCCCACTTTCCTTGGTCACGACCTGCAGTTGGTTGGTCACACATCTCGGCCAGGACAATACCGAAACCTGTCGAATTCACTGTTTTAGCCGCTTTTTGTCTTGCCCTACCAAGTGCTTAAGAAACGCTTCCTTGTAGGTCTCGAACACCGTGGTGATAATTGCAGCGTCATCCGCATATCCGATTCCCGGGATCTTGTCGGGAATGATGTCTGCTCCTTTGCGTAGATAGGAAAGTGCAAAGGCCGCCTCGGCGATAGCGGTGTACGGAACGTCTTGATTGAGGCCAGAGTAAAAGTCTTCAATTAATTCAGCCAAAAACTCAACCTGGTCGGCGAGGTGAGGAAACTCGACAACCTGCGTCGCGACGAGGCGGATTTCCGGCAAGTGCCTGACCAGCTTGCTTACGTAAAGAGGCGTGACGCGGCGGGCGCCATCAAGAAGAAACTGATGTAAGTCTTGCTTCATCGCTAGTGGTTGGCAGGTTACAGGTTGCAGGTTGGAGGTTGCAAGTTAGGAATCGAATTCTTGCTTCGGGCGGTCGCCTGGATCACACCCTGTAAACTTTTAACCTGTAACCAACTGCTTGGCGCGTTCGATCGCTTGGGCGAGCTTGGTAACGTCTTTGCCAACGCCACGGGCGAGGTCGGGCCGGCCGCCGCCTCTGCCGCCCACAAGCGCAGTCAATTCCTGTACGAGTTTTCCCGCCGATAGAGTCTCCGACAAATCTGAGCCTACGTACGCCAACACGTGAATCTGGTCAGGCTGTTTGCCGAACAGGACCGCAGCGCCCTCGAAGCGTTTGCTTTTGAGAGCGGTCGCCAGAGCCTGCAGAAATTCCCCGGTCACGTTGTCGATTGATTGCACAAGCCGGCCAGAACGCAGATCCATGTTACGCGCGTATTGGTCGGCTTCACGCTGAAGCGCTTGAGCACGCTCCTTCTCGATAGCTTTCTTTAGATCAACCAGTTGCTGATTGGCGGAATCGAGTTTGTCGGTTTGGCTCTGCAGCTGGCTCCGGAGATGATCGAGAGCGGACAATCCGGTCAAAGCTTCGATGCGTCTAATGCCCGCAGCAATCGCTGCCTCGCTGCTGATGGTAAACAATCCGAGTTGGCCTGTGTTGTATACGTGGGTGCCTCCGCAAAGCTCCATCGAGTACCCATCGAGTCTGCCGGCATGCCCACCGATCTGAACTACTCGGACGGTGTTCCCGTACTTTTCGCCAAAGAATTGCATGATATCGGCTCTCGCCCTCACGTCTTCATAGGGTACTTCGACCCAGGTTACGGGCTCGTTTTCCATAATTCGCGAATTCACCAGTCGTTCGACTTCCCGAACGTACTCGGCAGTCAGAGGGTTGCTGTTAAAGTCGAAGCGGAGGTGGCTTGGACCAACGAACGAGCCCTTTTGGCTAATCCCTTTGCTGATCACCTCGTGCAACGCCCAATGAAGCAGGTGAGTTGCAGTGTGATTTGCTTCGATAAGTCGGCGGCGTGCGATGTCGATGCGCAACGTGACTTCGCTGGGGACGGTAAATTTGGCCTCTGGCGGAAGGCTCAAATAAAAAGTGTGCCCCTGTTTGATCACATTTTGCACCGGCCAACGCGAGCCCTCATCAGTTTCCAGCTCACCGGTATCACTCACCTGACCACCCATTTCCGCATAAAAGGGGGACTGATCAACCCGTACGAGAACCCGATTCGGCTCATGGATCAGGTCCGTTGCCCTGGCATCCGTTTCTGCCGAGTTAAAACCGACAAACTTCGTTGGCGCAGTAACAGTCGTAAGAGTCGCCGTCGCGGAAGCAGAGGTTGGCACGAGTATGACTACCCTTTCTTGTGAAGCTCTTGAGCGTTCTCGCTGCTCGTCCAAAAGCGCCTCCACTGCTGCCAAATCGAGTTCCAGGCCGCGCTCCCGAACCAGCACTTCGGTCAGATCAACCGGAAATCCGTACGTGTCGTATAGCATGAACGCTGTCTCCGCCGAAAACGCCTTCCCTTTCTGGCGCGTCATCTGTTCCTCGAAGATCTTCAGGCCGCGATCCAACGTTCGATTGAACAAGACCTCTTCCCCTTCGATTATTTCCCGAATCTCTTGGGCGCGAGTTGATAGTTCGGGAAACACATGACCCAGGCTTGTCACTACTCTCGGAACGAGCCGGCCAAGAAATCCGTTGGAACCAAACCCCAGATACCGGCCAAACATCACTGCTCGACGCAGGATCCGCCGGACAACGTAGTTTCGATCGGTGTTACTTGGGATAATCCCGTCAGCGATAGCCAGACAAAGCGCGCGAATATGGTCAGACACGACCCGGAACGCCACATCGATTTTCTCTTGCTCGGAAAGATTTGCCCGCGATTCCGCTAGAGTGCCTCGATAACTTTTGCCGCTCAATGCGGAGAGCTCTTCAAAGAGAGGCCGGAACACACCGCTGTCGTAGTTGGAAATCGCTCTACCGAAGTCTCTGAATTCCTTGCTGCATTCGATAATGCCAGCTACTCGCTCGAACCCCATGCCGGTATCGACGTGTTGAGCGGGTAAGGCAGAAAAACTCCCGTCTGGATTCGCGTTGAACTGGATGAAAACCAGATTCCAGATCTCAATGCAGAGCGCGCTTCCTTGATTGACCAATTTTCCCTCGCTATTCCCTTCCGGAGTCAGATCGACATGAATTTCCGAGCACGGGCCGCACGGCCCGGTCTCGCCCATCATCCAAAAATTATCTGTCCGGTTACCGGAAACGACGTGAACCTTCGGGTCAAGTTCGGCCTTGCTAAACAAAGCTGCCCAATGGTCGTAAGCCTCTTGATCAAATTCAGCAGGTTCGTTTTGGCCAGGGCGATAAACTGTAGCGTAAAGACGTGCTGGCGGAAATTTCCAGCGGTCAACGAGCAACTCCCAAGCCCAAGCGATCGCTTCCTTTTTGAAATAATCACCGAAGCTCCAGTTACCGAGCATCTCAAAAAACGTGTGGTGATAGGTATCGAATCCCACATCGTCCAGATCGTTGTGTTTGCCTCCTGCCCGGATGCACTTCTGGGTGTCGGCAACGCGAGGGGGCTGGTAGGGTACTTGTTCCTGGCCCAAGAAATAGGGCACGAACTGATTCATGCCGGCGTTGGTGAAGAGAAGATTCGGCGAGTCTGGAAGCAAGCTGGAGGAAGGCACGATGGTATGCTTCTTCTCCCTGAAAAAATCGAGAAACGTTTGCCGTATTTCGGATGCGTTCATGTTCAGAGAACCACAGAAAAGAAACCCACTGATTCCACAGCGCAATATAGCCGCAACCAAAAGCGATGGGAAAAAACCGCGAATGGATACCAATGTACGCGAATTACGGAGAACTTATTGGGGTGCATTCGCGCCCGATCATCGAGCCATCAACGCTTCTTCGCCTCTTCGTCGAGCGCTGCCTTTACGATGTCTTCAAGCTCGGCATAGAGCTTGCCGTCTACCCTGAGTGCCTCCTTCGCCGCATCCCGTCCCTGCGCCAGCTGCTGCCCTTTGTAGGAAATCCATGAACCGCGTTTTTCGAGAATATTTTTTTCCAAGGCGAGATCAAGAAGCGCTCCAACGTTTGAAATGCCCTCATTGTACATGATATCAAACTCGGCTTCCGTAAACGGCGGTGCGACTTTGTTCTTCACAATCTTCACCTTGGTTCGATTCCCCACCACGGTGCCGTCGGTCTGTTTGATAGCGCTGATTCGACGGATATCGACTCGCACGCTCGCGTAAAACTTCAGCGCTTTCCCGCCAGGCGTAGTTTCCGGGTTACCGAACATCACCCCAATCTTTTCTCGGATCTGGTTGGTGAAAACGCAGCAGGTGCGCGCTTTTGAGATTAAGGCGGTTAGTTTGCGCAACGCTGCGCTCATCAGTCGGGCTTGGGCGCCCACGGTTGCGTCGCCTATTTCGCCTTCCAATTCAGCTTTGGTTACTAACGCCGCGACGGAATCTAACACGATAACGTCCAGGGCGTTCGACCGGATCAGGGTTTCACAGATCCGGAGCGCTTCCTCCCCCGAGCTTGGCTGTGAGACTAATAGATCATCGAGGTTAACGCCGAGCCGCCGAGCGTACTGAGGGTCCAGCGCATGCTCGACGTCGATAAACCCGGCTAATCCACCGCGTTTCTGCGCTTGGGCAATGACGGTCAGCGTCAACGTGGTTTTACCGGAGGATTCCGGGCCAAAAATCTCAACCACCCGCCCCCTCGGAAATCCGCCTACTCCGAGGGCGCGATCGATGAGGATATTACCGGTCGGAATCACCTCTACGGCAGCGATGTTGTCATCACCCAGACGCATGATTGCGCCTTCGCCGTAGTCTTTCGCGATCTGCTGGAGTGCCAGATCCAGATTCTTTTTGCGTGCCGCGTGGGCTGGGTCAGTCGGCTCTACTTCTGGGTTCTTCGCTGGCATGATCGGTCAGATTATCGGGCGCAAAGGAGAAGACAAACAAATCCTGGTTGAGAGGGCCGATGTGTCACGCTGATTCGGGCGTCTCCGCGAAACGATGCCATCAATTAGCCGCTACGGTAATAAGAATTTTGCCGGTGGTCTTCCGGCCTTCAAGGTCACGATACGCCCGGGCGGTCTCGGGTAGTGGATAGCGATGCCCGATTCGTAAACGCAACCAACCTTCTCGAATCCAACCAAAAACTTTGCTGGACCTTTCGATCAAACTTTGACGATCTCCAGCGTAATGGGCGAGAGACGGACGCGTCAGAAAAAGCGAACCCTTTTCCACCAACAACGCGGGATCGATTGGCGGCACGCGTCCGCTCGTTTGCCCGAACAAGACTAGCATCCCCAACGGTCTAAGCACTTCGAAACCACCTCGGTAGGTTTCCACGCCGACTGAATCATAAACAACGTTCACCCCCTGTCCTCGTGTGAGATCTTTCACTCGGCTAACAAAATCTTCCTGCGTATAGAGGATCGTAGCATCTGCGCCCGCTTCAGTGGCGACCTTGGCTTTTTCCGGTGTCGAAACAGTTGTGAACACCGTGGCTCCTTTGTGTTTCAGAATTTGAATCAAGAGCAGCCCGACGCCTCCCGCTCCGGCATGAACCAACGCGTGATCGCCTTGCTTAATCGGATAGGTAGTCTCACAGAGGTATTGGGCAGTGATGCCTTGGAGAAGCGCCGCCGCAGCCGAACCAAAATCCAATCCCTCCGGCACCGGAACCAAGCGAGCGGCAGGGACGACCGCGAACTCCGCACAGGCGCCTGGATGTGAAACCCAAGCCACTCTGCTACCAGGCGCGATGTCGACCTCCGGTCCGCTTTTTTCCACTATCCCCGCTCCCTCCACCCCGCAGGTGTAAGGCAAAGCGACCTTGTACAATCCAGTCCGCTGATAGACATCAATAAAATTGACTCCAGCCGCAACAACCCGCACTAAAGCTTGACCGGTGCCGGGCTCCGGAATGGGAATTTCATCCAGCTTGAGCACCTCTGGTCCGCCGTGGGTATGAAATCGGATGGCTTTCATCGTTGTGCTCCAATCGCACGCCGGACGAAACCGAGCAACCATGGGAGCAGGGTACCAATGGCCAATGGGCGAATTTGGGAGGAATTGTCCCTGATGACAGAGGGGAGCCGCTTGCGGCTCCCGGGAACTATCCCTGATGGAACGACGGCAGCCGATGTTTGGCTCGATTGCTCGATGTGCGCTGGATTATTCCCGGTCGCAAGCAACGTTCCTCCGACCGCTGGCTGCGGTCATCGAACAAAAAAACCCGTCCCGCAGACGCGGGACGGGCCTGATCTGAGCAACCAACAAACCCCATTACTCAAGCTCAATCCGTCGTGGCTTGACGCTCTCTGCTTTGGGCAGATTCACGGTCAACACCCCATTCTCGATTCGGGCGGTAATCCGACCGGTATCGATCGACGGATCCAGCTCGTAAACTCGCCGGAAATCGTTTGGACGGGATTCGCGATGCACGGGTTCGCCAGACATTTCGAGCGGTCGGCGATGTCCGGTCAGAATCAGATTGCCGTCTTCCACGGTGACTTCGATGCCTTCCTTGCCCA
The DNA here is from genome assembly GCA_963804425.1 of uncultured Verrucomicrobiae bacterium. Classification (GTDB taxonomy): domain Bacteria; phylum Verrucomicrobiota; class Verrucomicrobiia; order Chthoniobacterales; family JAFAMB01; genus DASTDH01. Next base: position 116,307 of record CAWDQF010000002.1, read on the forward strand.
CGCCCGGCATTTCGGCGTGAAGCAAATACCCTTCTGGAGTGGATTCGATATCGACCACCGGCGTCGCAAACGGCCCGGTCACTGGACGATTACTCAGTTGCTGCTCTTCTTGTGGGACAGTATTCATGGATTTCTCCTTTGCAGCCCGGAGCTCGAGAGCCCCGGGCATGGTAGTTTGACGTTAAGCGATTATTTTACCGACACTTCAATCTGTTTCGGTTTCGCTTCTTCCGATTTAGGTAGCACCACTTTCAGCAGACCATCCTGATAGCTGGCCTTCACCTGATTAGGATCGACGCTAGCAGGAAGTGTCACACTGCGCTGGAACCGGCCGACAAACCGTTCGGAACTATATCCTTGTTCCGATTTTTCTTCGCGCTTGCGCTCGCCGGCAATGGTTAGTACCCCGTTGTGCAACGAGAGGACTAAATCTTCCTTTTTCATCCCCGGCACTTCAGCGACAACCGTGAATTGGTCCTTATCTTGGTAGACGTCGATCGCGGGTGACCAGGCGCTGAAGGAACCTGGTGTGCGAAAGAAGGGGAGTAAGGAGGTATCGAACAGGCCATCCATTTCCTCGCGCAACGTCGCGAGGCGATCGAAAGCCTGTGACAACTCCGAATGCGGGTAAGCTTGATAGCGTTTAATGTTCATAGGGTTCGCCTTTCTTTGGAAAATTTGCATTACGCCTGCACTGAACAGCTTACGTTATGCCAAGGTTATCGAGTTTCATAATATCCTGGTAAGTAGCAACTTACGCAGATCGTCTTAGCGGGAGCGTGGTTCCAATAGCGCCATATTGTCTCACTTAAGACTACCCTCACTGTCTGAGCGTCATTTTGTCGCGTGCGCGTGCGCGAGTTTTGCAGCCAAATTTTCTCTTCGTCGCTGACGATTCACTTGAATTCCCCTCGATGGCTTGCTCAGGTGCTTATGGGCTCGCTAACGTTGAACGAGGGTTCTCCAATCGAGGCATCGAATGCCTGCCTTTCCGTGTTGATGCCGATCTATAACGAGATCAGCACCCTCCGGGCGATTGTATCGGCGGTCTTGGCCCAGCCGGTCGTTGGCGAACTCATTGCGGTGGATGATGGATCCAACGACGGAAGCCGCGAGCTCTTAGCGGAAATCGCGGGAGAAGATCCGCGCATTCGGGCGTTCTTCCACGAAGTGAATCGTGGCAAGGGGGCCGCTTTGCGGACGGCCATCAGCGCGATCCGCTTTCGTCATGCCATCATTCAAGACGCAGACTTAGAGTACGACCCGACGGAATACGAAAGACTTCTCGCGCCGTTGGTCTCGGGTGAAGCGGATGTGGTTTACGGATCCCGGTATGCTCGGACGGACGACGTGCAAGAAGCATACTATGGCCAATACCTGGCGAATCGGATCCTAACCTGGGTTTGTAATCGGTTCACCGGGCTCCAGCTTACGGATATGGAAACCTGCTACAAAATGTTTCACAGCAGCCTCCTCCAAAAGATTTTCATCGAAGAGAAAGGATTCGGCATCGAACCGGAACTGACGGCGAAGGTAGCGAAAATGCGCGTTCGGCTTCGTGAAGTTCCCATCTCTTACGCGGCCCGCGCTTATTCCGCTGGGAAAAAAATCGGCTGGAGAGACGGGGTTCGCACCTTGATGTGCATCCTCCGATACAGCCTGAAGAAAAGCCGATAGCCGATAACCAGGTGTGGGGTGTGGTCAGGACCTCAGTAACACCGAAGTCCAACTGTTCAGGTCTCGTTGACCCCTTGGGCTTTTCTCCCGGTATTTATCTTTCTGCCTCGCTGGCTCTGCGCTGCTTGCGCCGTTGCGTTAACCCCGCTGCTTCTCAGACTGCTTAAACTGCTTTCACTGGCGCTGACGCTGAGCCGGTTCCCGGATAGGCTGAACCATGCGATCGTCGTCCGGACTCAAATCTCTTAAGATCGTTGAAAGGTAAACGGCTTCGTTGGTGAACTCCTTGAATTTGGTAATCCGCGAACGATTGAGCACTCTGAAACCGTAGCGCTCGAGCAACGCGAATCCGCGGCGATCGTCAAACGTAACCATCTGCGCACTGATCTGGGCGACCCCCTGCTCCGCCAGGAACCGCAAGAAAGCTTCCAAGGTTGCTCGGAAAACTGCGATGCCCCTGGCCTGAGGCAGAAAATTGACGTGGAAGTGTCCGATCCTTCGAGGGGCAGGCGGGACTTCGTTTCGCGCATTGCGTAGGATCCACCAAAGATAGCGCCTGGTCGCCGGCGTGTAGCCCCGGTATCGGAGCAAACCCTTTGCCGCGAGCGGAAGACCTTGAGCAATGCTGAATAGTTGATGGCGCAACGGATATCGGCAACCCAAAAGAAACCCTGCTACAGAATCATCGATAGTCACAACAAAGGCGGCCTCCGGTTCCCATCGAAGATAGTAATCTGTAAAGAAATCAGCAAACAGATCCCGGTCTTCGAATACCCGATCGATCGGTTGACCGAGAAACCCGGTCTCGCAGCAAATCTGTCGTACCGCGGCTCGGTCATTCCGAGTGTATCGGCGGACAACAAATGGTTTCGTGTTCACCGAATTCATCAGGCCCCCAGCTCTTGGTAGACGTCAAACATCTGGCTGAACACCTTACGCCAGGAATAGCGTGCTGCTACCTGCTTGCTCGCTTTGCTGCCAATTGCCTCGAGGTCGATCGCGCTCATTTCGAGGATGGCCGCGGCGAGTGACTCGGATGAATTATCCGACGCCCAATGGGTTTGATCGGCGAGGATGATTCTGTCCATGTAGCTTCCCCGGATGCCAACCACTGGAGTGCCACAGGCCTGGCTCTCCAAAGCGACTAGGCCAAAAGTTTCCTGGACGCTCGGGTGCACAAAGAGATCAGCGGTCCGGTAAATTTTGGCCAATGTCGACTTGTCCGAACAGTATCGTTGCCAACTAACCGATGCCGTTGCTTCTTGAAGTTCGTGCAAATAGTCCCGCTGAGGCCCATCCCCGACGACCAAGAGGTGAAAGTGACCTGGATTACGCAGATGCAAATTTTCAAACGCCTGAAACAACGTTTTGACGTTCTTTTCTGCAGCTAGCCGGCCCACATAAAGCAGCAGCAAACGATCGGTCGGAATCTGTAGCTCGACCCGCGTAGCGAACTTATCGGCGCCGCGGTGAAAAATCTCGATATCGACGCCGAGCTCGTTCAGCACGACGTTTTCAACGCCCCATTCTCTGAGAACTTGAGCCAACCCTGCCGAAGAAACGAAAGTGCAGCGGAAGTGGTTGTAAAGCGATCGGATGTACACCCTCGCAGTCTCCATCGCAATATAGGTTGCGGTCTTACCGAAGAACTTTGAAGTGGTCCGGAGGTACGCTTCAGGAAAGTGGGAATGGTAAAATCCGACCACCGGAATCCTTAAGTTTTCTCCGGAGACAATTGCCTTCCAGGCGAGCTGGTAAGGATCGCTGGACTCGATGATGTCGGGTTGCTCTTGCTCGAGCAGGTTTTCAACCGATCTGAGATTGAGAAGAGCGCGATACCGCGAGGTCTTGGAAACCAGTGGCGCTTCAATGAAGTAGGTCCGCGCCTTCTCTTCGTCGATCCGCTCGCTACGTTTGCCTGGGACAATCAAAATGTGCTCGTGCCCAGCCGACACGGCATAGTGTCGTTTCTCTTCGAGGTAGCGTTTCACGCCGCCGCTGAAGGGCGAATAAAATTGCGTGAGATCGCAGACCTTCATCGTTTACTTAAGGCTTATCCTCGACGTGGCGGAAACTTAGGCGGCAACGCCCATCGTTTTTCGGCAGCCTCCTGGACTGACTGATTCGGCAAAAGTCCAACTATTCCGATTCCTGATCGCAAAGGTAGCGCTCGGCGTCCATCGCCGCCATGCAACCCTGACCTGCTGCGGTAATAGCCTGACGATAATGTGGATCGACCACATCGCCCGCCGCAAAAACGCCGGGAACGTTGGTTAGAGATCCATGCTGGTGGATGAGATATCCGTTTGCGTCCATCTCGAGCTTGCCCCGAAACGGGGCTGTATTCGGCGTATGCCCGATGGCAATAAAAACGCATTTCACACCCAATGAACTTACCTCACCGGTCTCAATGTTTTGTAAGCTCACGGCCCCCATTTCTCCGGTCTCGTCAATCTTGTACTCCGTAATCACCGTATTCCAAATCGTTTGGATCTTTGGGTTTTGTAAGGCTCGATCCGCCATAATCGGAGTGGCTCGCAGCGTATCTCGCCGGTGAATCAAATAGACGACTGAAGCGAACTTAGTGAGAAAGATGGCTTCCTCGCAAGCAGTGTCCCCACCCCCAACGACGCAAACTGGGACGTTGCGATAGAAAGCGCCATCGCAGGTTGCGCAGGAGGTCAGTCCGTGGCCTTTGAGCTTCTTTTCATTTTCCAGTCCCAACCATTTAGCCGAGGCCCCACTTGCGACAATGACGCTTTTCGTTTCGAGCCATTCTCCGTCGACCTTCAATCGATGGCGGCGCTTATTGGGTTCGAAGTCTTCGACTTCGGCATAGCTAAACCGGGCACCGAATCTCTCCGCCTGCTTATGCATATTCATGATCAGCTGGGGTCCGTCGACGCCGTCTGGAAAACCGGGGAAATTTTCTACCATAGTGGTCGTAGTCAGTTGACCTCCGGGTTCTCTCCCTTCGAGGACGAGGGGAGTCAAGTTGGCCCGCGCGGCGTAAATTGCGGCCGTTAATCCAGCGCACCCTGTACCAACAATCACAACTGTTTCCATGGGCGGGTTACGTTCCATCAAATTCGTTCCGACGCAAAATGTATGCAGAATTCAAGGGATCCGCTTCTGACTTCGCAGAGTTTACGTCACAATCGCATCCCTTGAATTCTTTATCCTCCTTTCCTAGGTTTCCTAAATGTTTACCGGAATCGTGGAGGCCACTGGAAGACTGGATGTGCTGAAGAAGAACGACTTGGGCGGATTTCGGCTGGAGATTGAGGTGCCCTTTTCCGAGGAGCTCACTCCGGGCGCCAGCCTGGCGGTGAATGGCTGTTGTCTGACTGTAACGGAAATAGCACACCCGCGCCTGCGGTTTGATTTGCTCGGCGAGACCTTAAGGCGCACAAATTTGGGCGATCTCCAGCCCGGCGCTTTGGTGAACCTGGAGCGGCCAATGGCTGCAAACGGCCGCTTCGACGGGCATTTGGTGCAAGGTCATGTCGATGCGACCGGTGCAGTTGTCGCCTGTGAGCCGAAGGAGGCAGACCACCGAGTCGAGATTGAGCTTCCCTCTAGCTTTCGGCAGTACGTCGTGTTTAAGGGCTCAATAGCAGTCGATGGTATCAGCCTCACCGTTGCTGAACTTCACGCCAATAGCTTTGTACTCTGGATTATTCCGCACACCTGGCAGGTGACCAACCTGCACAGCCTCTCGCCGGGAGCGCGCGTGAACCTCGAGTTCGATCTGATGGCTAAGTACGTGGAGCGCATGCTGCTCACACACAATTGCTGGCAGAAGATTGCGGAATGAATTGGACGCCCAGCCGAATACGCATTCGGAATGCGCTAGTAGCACTCGCACCGTGGGCATTTAGCACCACGCTGCGTGCGCGATTTGCTTTTCAAACGCTTCCGCGCTGGTACCGGACCGGCTGGGAGTCGCCGCTCCCAAACCTGCTAAAACACCCAATTCTCGTTCGCTACGCACGGTTGCATGGTTTGAAAGCGTTAGTAGAAACCGGTACCTTCCTGGGTGACACGCCCTGGGCGCTGCGGAATAGATTTGCAGAAATCCATACTATTGAACTGAGCCCGACTCTGTGCGGCCTAGCGAGAGAGCGCTTCAAACGTTTCCCGCATATCCATGTGCATGAGGGCGAGAGCACCATAGTGCTCCCGCAACTGTTCAAGGAACTTCGCCGGCCGAGTCTCTTTTGGCTGGATGGCCATTTTTCCGGTGGGATCACCGCTCAAGGGGAGTCGACTACCCCTATCTGCGATGAGGTCCAGATAATAGCCGAGCGATGCCCAGTCCGATTCGTGATGCTCATCGACGATGCGCGCTCTTTTGGCTCGGAGGATGGATATCCGAGCCTCGCGGAGTTCAAGGAGCGAGTAAGAACATTGCTACCGGAGGCGATCTTTTTGGTCGAAAACGATTTGATTGCGATCGTGCCGACGGCAATGTGAGCCTCCGCGTTTGCCTCACACTCACACACCTTATCTCGCTGTCGCTCTACGGTGTGCGCATCGGCCCTCGCCGGGAGTGCGGGTCAACCTGGAATTTGATCTTGTAGCAAAGTACATCGAGCGAATGCTTTGAGCTCACGAGCGCTCGAAGTCATTGCCATTTCGTGAGCACTAGCTTCCCGACCGTGCGCCCTGATTCCAGCCGGCCATGAACCTTGCGAAGGTTTTCAGCGTTAATTGGCGAAAAAGTCTCGGTCACGGTCGTTCGAAGTTTGCCCGAATCGACCAGTGCAGCGGTCTCTTGCAAAAGCTGATGCTGGGCCTGCATGTCGGTAGTTTCAAACATGGATCGAGTAAACATGAACTCCCACACAAACGCGACGCTCTTACTTTTCAACAGGTTGAGATCGAGCGGCTTCTCATTCTCGACTATTGAGCAGATTGCGCCTTGTGGTTTGATCACGTCGGCGGTCGCGGCCCAATAGGCGTCGGTGTTCACAAAGTTGGTGATGTAGTTAACTTCCTTTAGGCCGAGTTCAAGCAAACCATCCCGCAGAGGCTGGCGATGGTTGACCACGTGATCAGCGCCCATACTCAGACACCATTTACGAGACTCAGGCCTTGAAGCCGTTGTAATCACAGTGAGACCGGCGAGTTTGCCGAGTTGAATCCCGATGGAGCCGACTCCTCCTGCGCCACCAATAATCAGGAGTGTGCATCCCGCATGGCCTCCGTTGCGATCGATTCTCAGGCGGTCAAAAAGCGCCTCCCAAGCGGTGATAGTCGTCAGCGGCAGCGCTGCGGCTTGGGCGAACGAGAGAGTAGCTGGTTTCGTGCCGACAATTCGTTCATCAACCAGATGAAACTGACTATTTGTGCCCGGGCGAGTGATGGAACCAGCATAGTAGACTTCGTCTCCCGGCTTAAAAAGGGAGACCGCGGAGCCAACTTTTTCCACCACTCCGGCAGCGTCCCAGCCGAGGATGCGCGGCGATGACTCGACCTTCGGTTTGGGTGCGCGGACTTTGGTATCCACTGGATTTACGGAAATCGCTTCAACCCGCACGAGCAGATCGCGCTCATGCACGTCGGGGGTCGGAATCTGGCAATCGATGAGCGATTCCGGATCATCAATCGGCAGGTAACGCAGAAGTCCAATGGCTTTCATAGTTGGTAAAGTAATCTCAAAATTTTTAATCGCGATGTGACGAAAACCAGACCGATTACCAGGGACGAATAGGTATACCCTGACGCTTTCCCCAGAATCGCCTGCCAGGGTGTCAGCTTTCCAGTTCTCGGAGTTTGCTCCGATTTTGTTTGGTAACGGCCCGGCGCGCTTTGGTTTCGCGCAGCCGGCGCTTTAATGCGGCCGGACGCGGCGAGTTCTGTCGTCGAAGCTTTTCTCTAGCAGCTTTGCGCTGTGCTCGCCGGTCCGCATTTCTCCGTTCAAGCAGCGCTACCAAACGGAGGGCGGCGATCCGGCGGTTCTGATGTTGGGAGCGCGATTCGCGCACTGTGACGCTGGTCCCAGTCGGAAGGTGGCGCAGCGTCACGGCGGTCGAAACCTTATTTACATTTTGGCCCCCCGGGCCAGTCGACCGAGCAAAGGACTCCTCGAACTGAGATTCACCGAATCCGAGTGCTCGGATGCGCTCTATTAGTCCGGGTAGCTCGATTAACATCGAGGAATATACGCACCGCTGATTTCACACAAAGCCACAAAGACATGAGGCGGAATCCAGGAATGCAAAGACCGCAAGAGGGCCGACAGCGTGGCGAAGCCGCAACCAAGCGATGAAAAACGACCGCGAATAGACACCAATGGATCCTCCTTCGCTCTGCGAGCTACGGCGGGACAGGCTGCGAATTGATTCCTTTATTCGCGTCTATTTGCGTTCATTCGCGTTTAGAAAATCCTCGTAAAAAAACAAGAATCGCAAACCAGGGCCGCGGATTTCGTAGAGGAATTTATCCGCAGATTTCACAGATTACGCCGATTTTTTAGGCTAGTCGGACGAATACGCGCCGTAATTTCGGATGTTGCTGACCGAGTTTGTCGCTTATTCCAAGATCGACCGATTGTATCCCCTAAATCAGAAATCTATGTAATCTGCGAAATCTGCGGATAATTTCTTCCGTGTTCTTTTGCGGGCTATATATCTCTCTGGACTACGATCATGGAGTGCAAACTGAATTTTCGTGCAGCCGATCCCTCGGATGCGGAGTTGCTTGGTCGGCTCAATTTCCAGCTCATTCGGGATGAGGGTCACCGCAATCCGATGTCGGAAGATGGGCTGGTGGATCGCGTGCGGGAGTGGTTGAAACTTGGAGAATACGAACATTTCCGTGCGAAGAGGGGCCGAATTCGCTATCTCGAACCGCGGACGAGGACGAGTACGACGACGAGGACGATTGGGCCGCCGATACGCCCCTACGCTGACACGCCGATACCCAACATTTTCGTATCTCACTTCTCACGAATCATCCGGGGTTGACGTCATTCCTGGCCAGACCTATGTACGGACCAGTTGCCTCCCTAGCGGATGGCTTTCCTCCCGGTCATGAATATCCACGAATATCAGGCGAAATCGCTTTTTGAACGTTTCGGCATTGCAACGCCTCGCGGGATTCCAGCGGCGACTCCCGAGGAGGCGGAAAGAGCGGCAAGTGATCTGAAGACTTCCAATTTAGTCGTTAAGGCACAGATCCACGCAGGTGGACGCGGCAAAGGGACGTTCAGGAACGGCTTCAAGGGCGGAGTGCATCTCTGCTCATCGGCAGCGGAGGCGCGAGAACTGGCGCAGAACATGTTAGGTCATACGCTCATCACTCATCAAACCGGCCCGGAGGGGCGGGTGGTTCGCAAAGTGATGGTGGCCGAGTCGGTGGAAATTCAGCGAGAAGCCTATTTTGCGATTCTGATCGATCGGGCGACAAGCATGCCAGTCGTAGTAGCGAGTACTGAAGGCGGCATTGAAATTGAGGCGACTGCCGAAAAGCATCCCGAAAGAATCATCCGCGAGAAGGTGCATCCGTTGCTTGGTCTGCAACCCTTTCAATGCTTGAAACTGGCTCGCCAACTGGGATTTAGTGGGGATCAACTCAAGTCTGCTTCGAAGTTGTTCGGCAACCTCTACAAGCTCTTTATCTCGCTCGACTGCTCAATGGTTGAGATCAATCCGCTGGCTGTAACCAAGAGCGGTGAGGTGATCGCGCTCGATGCGAAGTTCAATTTCGACGATAACGCTTTGTATCGGCATCCCGAGATTGTGGAAATGCGAGATGTAGCGGAAGAAGACCCGCGCGAGGTGGAGGCGTCGAAGTTTAACCTCAGTTACATCGGTCTAGACGGCAATATTGCTTGTCTCGTCAATGGCGCCGGGTTGGCGATGGCCACCATGGATATCATCAAGTACGCGGGCGGGGAACCAGCCAACTTCCTTGATGTAGGAGGAGGTGCGAGCGAATCGCAGGTGACTGAGGCGTTTAAGATCCTTGTTTCGGACAAGAACGTCCGAGCGATACTGGTGAATATTTTCGGCGGCATCATGAAATGCGACATCATTGCCCAAGGGATTATTAACGCGGTCAAAGCGGTGTCATTGCCGGTGCCGCTGGTGGTGCGATTGGAAGGCACCAATGTCGAGCAAGGTAAGAAACTGCTCCAGGAGTCGAAGTTACCGATCCGCGCGGCCTCCAACTTAGCGGAAGCGGCTCAACAGGTAGTGGCTGCGGCCAAGGGGCTTTGAATAAGCAATTGAATCTAGAATCCAGAAATTAGAATACAAACCTGGTCGCTGACGCATTCGGCACGTTCCGATGGAAACGCCGGTCTGCCGGACGTCGGTCATCGCCGATCCGGACGGCAACAAGATTACGATCCACAAACGTCATCCGCAAAAATAGTGCACTAACGTTTATGTCTATCCTGGTTAACAAGAACACGCGCCTTCTCGTTCAAGGCATCACTGGTAGTTCCGGCGCATTCCATGCGCGTGGCTGTCTCGATTACGGTACGCACGTTGTGGCAGGCGTTACGCCGGGAAAGGGTGGCCAGGCATTCGACGGTAAGATTCCCATCTTCGATACCGTAAGCGAGGCCAGAAAACAGACCGGATGCAATGCGACGATGATCTTTGTGCCGGCCCCGTTTGCGTCCGACGCGATTCTGGAGGCCGCGGATGCCGGGATTGAGCTGATCGTTTGCATTACCGAGGGGATCCCGGTTATCGACATGATGCGGGTGAAAGCGGCGCTCGCCGGGAGTGCAAGCCGGCTGATTGGCCCGAACTGTCCTGGAATTATCACGCCAGGCGAATGCAAGATCGGTATCATGCCGGGGTATATTCACAAAAGAGGGAGCGTTGGCGTCATTTCTCGCTCGGGTACGCTAACGTACGAAGCAGTCTGGCAACTGACCCAACGAGGGTACGGTCAATCGACCTGCATCGGAATCGGCGGAGATCCAATCAACGGAACTTCCCATGTGGACGCCGTCAAAATGTTTGCCGAAGATCCAGAGACAGAATCGCTGATCCTGATCGGAGAAATTGGGGGCACGGCGGAAGAGGAAGCGGCGGCTTGGATCAAAACTCATTTCAAAAAGCCGGTATGCGCTTTCGTCGCCGGTGCAACCGCTCCTCCCGGGCGACGCATGGGTCATGCGGGAGCGATTGTCGCGGGCGGAAAAGGTACCGCGGCTGGAAAGATCGAGGCTTTGCGCGCGGCCGGCATTGCTATTGCGGATACTCCGGCTACCATCGCCGAGATATTGAGCAAAGTAGCCAAACGTTAACCGGTATTTATGTCTGATTTTGCAAAGGGATTGGAAGGGATTGTCGCCAACGAAACGCGCCTTGGGGATGTCCGCGGACAGGAAGGTCAGCTGATTTATTGTGGCTTCGATATTAACGAACTTGCTGGCAACGCCTGTTTTGAGGAAGTGGTTTATCTCCTCTGGAACAACCGGCTTCCGAACGGGGCGGAACTGGCCGAGTTGAAACGAGCTTTAGCAGCGGAAAGAGAACTTCCCGACCAGATTGTCCAATTCATTCAGACCACGCCGAAGACGGCCTTACCGATCGATGTACTGCGGACGGCGGTCTCGATGCTGGGCTTACACGATCCGTCGGTGGTTCTGGACGATACTCTAGAGACGAACCGGCGCCGCGCAATTGGCGTACTAGCCAAAGTCGGTGTGATCATTGCTTATTTTCACCGGGCCAGGAACGGTCTGGAATTGCCGCCAGTTCGCCCTGATTTGGGCGAGGCGGCTCATTTTCTTTACCTGCTGGACGACCAAGAGCCGTCCCCGAAAAAGGTGGAAACGCTTGATCTCGCTTACGTGCTCCATGCCGAGCATGGGATGAACGCCTCGACCTTCAGCGCTCGAGTGACGATTTCGACGCTCACAGACATGTATTCCGCGTTGACGGCGGCAATTGCCACTTTGAAGGGACCACTCCATGGCGGGGCGAACGAGGGCGTGATCCATATGCTCCAACAAATCGGTTCACCAGATAAGGTCGACGCTTATGTGGAACAGATGCTGGCCGAAAAGAAAAAAATCATGGGCATCGGTCATCGGGTTTACAAGGTCTTGGATCCAAGAGCGCCGCACCTCCGCCGGGTAGGGGTCGAGTTGGGTCGGGAGCTGGGAGAACCGAAGTGGATCGAAATGTCGGAACGGATCGCTGCGTTAATGAAGGAGAAGAGGGGACTTTACGCGAACGTCGATTTCTACTCGGCCACGGTCTATTATTCGCTGGGAATGCCGACGGACTTGTTTACGCCGATTTTCGCGATCTCTCGCACTGCTGGTTGGACCGCGCATATTCTTGAGCAATTGGCCGACAATCGCTTGTATCGTCCGCTGAGCGAATACGTCGGCGATCCGGTCGGTCGAAAATTTGCGCCGATCGATCAGCGGTTATGAAAAGAGACCGCGGATTTCCACGGATCAGAAGAGGTTCGCGCGCGATCGCGCTTTTTGCGCGAAACAATCCTTGCTAAGAAGCGCAACTTCTTTGGTCTTCATTCCAGAATTAGGTCTCAACTTGTTCTTGGTTCTGCCGATCAAAAGGGATGCGTAGGTAGACCGGTTGTCGGTCCCCGGAACCGGGCGGCCGTTTGCGTTGCATTGGCACGATAGGTGTGTCAAAAAGAGGACCGGGACACGCTGCCTGTTTAGGCGACCGGAGTGAACACGATAGAACCCGTTAACTTACGATCGATTCGTGGCCGATCGCTTGCCACTAAGCAGACCGGCATTCGCTTCATTGCGCCGGCAGTCGCCTGTTTGCTGGCCCTTTTCGTCGGGTGGTTCGTAACGAGTGAGCTGAATCCATTTACCACCACGATAATTTTAGCCGCGATAGTGATGTTTATCGTCGCGGTCTGCAATCCAACGGCCGGCGTCTATTTACTGATACTGACTTGCGGCTACCTAGATCTCATTAAGCGGCTGGGCATTTTAACAGACGCTCTGTCCAATGACGATGTGGTCATCACTTTGGCGGTTGCGCCTTTGTTATTCGTTTTCGTGTGCCTTGGGGTGATTTACCGCTGCGTGATGAATCGGGTCTGGCCCAAGCCCTGGCAGATAATCCTGGCTTTAGTGATCATCGTGGCTATGGCAGGCATTTTTGTACAGGCATTCTTCCGTGGTGATGATGCCTTAGAGGCACTTAAACAGTTCGCCAATACCGGTGCCTATCTGCCATTGATCTTGGCGGTCTGCCTGGTTTTTCCGGAAACGATTCGCGTCCAACGACTGCTCACATTTTGTCTCTGCGTCTTTGTCCCAGTCGCGCTTTACGGTATCTGGCAACAGTTCTTTGGGCTGAACGACTTCGAAATTAACTACCTGAAGAGCGGGTTCACGATTGAGTTCGGATTGCTTGACGATGTCCGGATGCGGCCATTTTCGACGTTGAATTCACCACATGCGCTGGCCGTAACGATGGCGATGCTTTCTGCCTTGGCGTTTTTTATCCCGCTTCGTGACAAAAAACGAGGTTGGTGGCAGATTCCGGCAGGTCTGATCTTTGCCGGAGCTTGTTTGGCAACGTTCGCCCGAGCAGGGTGGGTTTTACTGCTGGTGGCAGTGGTCGTCTGGGTATGTTGCCAGCGCAAGACCACCACCTTTGTAATGTATGGGGTGGCGCTAGTGGGTTTTGGGTTGCTCTTTGCCAATGCCGACTTCTTGCTTCGGTCGCTCGACCAAATGGAGAGTTACTTGCCGACCGATGGCGATGTCGAAAGCCAAGCCTTCCGTCTGGGCACCTTTAGCGCGCGATTACTTAGTTTTCAAAATGTCTTAACGAATCCACAGTTTCACACTTGGTTCGGAAACCGTGAACAAGCCATTGAGGACATGACGGAAAGCTCCTCGGACGCGATCGCGCACGACCAGATTGGTCAGATCCTCATTCACTACGGACTCGTCGGCTTGGCTTTTTCGGCCAGCGTGGCAGTGGCAGGACTTTGGTTTGCGCACCGAGCAGTTTTCCGGCAACCGGACCGAAAAAGACGCAGCATGATGGCAGGATTTCTCAGCGTTCTACTCGCGACGGTGATTAGTGGTATGCTGTTTGGAGGGCACCTTGGCCTTTTCCCAGTGAATATCTTTTTCTCATTGATAACCGGCTGTTTCTGCGTCCTGATTGCCGAGAAGGTAGAATCTGCGCCTGACGAGAGCGTCACGTTGCTGGCGGCCGATGAGCGCGGACGCTGATGTCGGTTTATCCAAGACGTTTTGAGACGAACGCGCGCGCAGACGGCAATCCTTGATTGAAAAGAAGCGAGCAAGTCAACTGCCAACAGCGATCTGAATAATCAGTTCTCAAACGGGTCGGGAAAGTCGGTCTTTCTTAGGCTTCGCGAGCGGTTCCGAAGGGGACCGAAGGCCCGAGCAACCTTGTTTTACGGTGGCAGTTCATTGGTCTGCCAAGTTTTGCGGACTATTGGTCTATTGATTTCGACTCGGCTGGTCCCAGCCGAACAGTTCGGCATATTCGCTACCGCCGTCATGATTCTTGGCCTATCCGGTTTGATCAAGGAGATCGGCCAAAATTCGGCTTTGCTAAGCTGCCGTGAGGAGGCGCGAGAGTATACGAGTTTTCATTTTGGTCTGGCCTGCTTTGGCGCGCCATTGACGATGGCGGTTCTTTTCCTCTTAGTCTTCGGCATACCTAGCCTTAGTGTCCTGCGCCCGGTAATCGTTCCGCTATTGCTTACGATCGTCTTTGAGGCGTTGCTGCAAACGCCCCAAATCATTGCCGCGAAAAGGTTTGAGTTTGGGACGATCGCTGTGATTGAGGTCAGCGCGGTTGCCAGTTGGATGGTTGCGACCATTGTCGCGTCCTTCTTTCTGCGTAACGCTCTGGCGCTTGTTCTAGGCCGTCTCGCCGAGGTTGCGGTCCGAGGAGCTTTGCTATTGATACGGTACCGGCGCGATCTTTCGCTCTTTCCGATTTCGCTCGAAGCGATCCGCTATTATCTGCGCTTTGCGCGCTTGTTAGGGCCGCTCGGGTGGATGGAGTATTTTACTTCAAGTCTCGATGTTATTTTGCTCAAGTTGTTTGTTACCGACTACGAGCTCGGGATCTACGATCGAACGCAACAACTGCTCCGGGTTCCTCTCTCCCTTAGCATCAATCTCGTCGACCGGGTCGCCGGCTCATTTTATAGCCGAGACCAAGCGCTCGAGACGCAGACACGCCGGGCAATGCTTCAGTTCACCGCACTCATCTCAGTGGGGATCGTTGCTGGTTTGATCCTGATCGAGCTGTTTCTTTTGTTTCTGGCAAAGCCGATTCTTGGCGCGGGTTGGCAGAGCGCGGTTGGTAACCTGTGGCCATGGGCCATCCCGTTCTGCATTCTCCGGCCGCATGTCGCAAACTTTAACATCCTCTTTCAGGGTTCGAGTCGTCCGGCACATCTGCTTGTCAGCCTTACTGCAACCACTTTAGGAACCCTCGTTTTCGGGTTAATCTTCATTCCCAGGTTACACGCACCCGGCGCCTATCTGGCTCTTGGCATCACTTATGGTGTGGTGTTCGCCTATCTACTGAGATGGTTTTTGGCGCGTTTTGCGAAGAATCGGCCGATATCTCCGAACCTCAGTTCCGATGAGTCCAGGGCGTGAACCACGCGGGATCAATAGCCTCTGATGAAGATAGTATTCATCGCACCGAGCCTGCGTCTCGGTCTCGACGGAATTGGTGCGTCTCACTAGGCTGCGATTGTTATTGAGGTGATTGGTATTCTACGTTCCTATGGACAGCTGCCACGCCCTTGAAAACCGCTGTTCGTAATTTCGTCCGTAGCCTCTTCTATACTAGCAATACCGCCCGCTATCGGGTCGAAATCCCTCGTTTGAGAGAAGCGCTGACAAAGACCAGACGCTGTTTCCTTGCGGTGGACGTTGGCGCGGGCGGCGGCTACTACGCCGCGAACGTATACGCGCGGGTCGCGGACCAAGTGATTGGTATCGAATACGACAGCGCGCTATTCCAGTTGCTCAAGAAAGAAGCCGCCGGTCTTGGTCCAAGAGTGAGTTGCCGGCAAGGTTCTATCCTCGACCTTCCGGTAGAAACACGCACTGCCGATTTGACTGCTTCGACCCAGGTCTTGGAACATATCGAAGACCACGAGCAAGCGATGAGTGAACTGGTCAGGATAACCCGATCCGGAGGATATCTGCTCGTGACGGTGCCACATCCGCCGGCGCCTTGGCCGGAGGGTGGTCACGTCCGCGAAGGCTACTCGCTGAATGCTCTTCGTGACCTGGCGGCGCCTTATCGCCTCCAGCTAATTCACTATGACTATTTTCTGACGCGGCCGACCCAGAAGATGATCGTGCTCGCGAACCGATTCCGGCAGCGTTTGCCTGCTCTTCTTCCGCTGGGGGAACTAAAACAGGATAGAGAAGCGCGCCGGAACGACCAGCCATACGGGTTGCTCGCGCTTTTTTCCAAGCCATAGCTAGCCGGGTGACTATGCCAAAGTCGAGATTCCTAGTGGTCGGCCCTACCTACACGATAGCGACCAATCGTCGAAAGCTGTGGGCACTCGCTGAATATTTCGAAATGACCTGCGCGACTTCCACCTTTTCCTCCCGCCACGTGTATGGACGCCCGATGCGCGACTTTGAAGAGCATAATCTGGAAGAGCCAATCGAAGTTCACCGGTTTCGCGAATTACCGGAAAACCGTGAGAATACCCGGTTTATCTATCGGGGTTTCGCCAGCCTGCTAAAGTCCAAGACCTTCGACTTCATTCTAGTAGAAAATGAACCGTGGGGGTTACTCAAATGGCAGACTTGGCTGTTTGCCCGTACGTTTCAAAGCCGTGCGCTGTTTGGCGAGTTTAGCTGGGAGAATGTCGAGCGTCCCGGTCTCAAAGGTCTGCTACTCGGATTGGCGTATCGCTTGTCTGCTTGGGCGGACCACTTCGTGGTCTGCGGGAATGAAGCCGGCAAACAGATATTTTTGAAGAATGGAGCTGCCAAGAAACCGATGCTGGTAGCGCCGCAACTTGGGGTCGACACCTCGCTGTTCCGCCCGGCGACGGAAGTCGAACGTTTGGCATTGCGGAAAGGTCAAGGGCTCCCGCCGGACGCCATTGTAGTCGGGTATTGCGGCCGACTTTCGCCGGAAAAAGGAGTCATGGAGCTCTACCAAGCGGTCGACAAAATCAGAAACGAACATCCGGAAGTCCATTTGGCTATTCTGGGGAACGGACCTTGTGGAGACGAGTTGGCGCAGCTTAGCCGCTCCTGGTGCCATCTTTTTAGGTCTCGTCCGCATTTCGAAATTCCAGATTTCATCCGTGCGCTGGACATATTCGTTCTGGCGAGTAAGCCGCTTTGCGAACCCGGACGCGTCTGGCAGGAGCAATTCGGGCATGTGTTGATTGAGTCGATGGCCTCACGGGTTCTCACGCTCGGCTCAAATTCTGGAGCGATTCCGGAAGTATTGGCTGATCCTCGCCTATTATTTCCTCATTCGAGTGCGAGTGCGATTGCTGATGCACTACAGCTATTTGTGGAAAACCCGGGATTGCGTGAAAAGATAGTCGAAATGCAGCATACCCGCGTATTGGGAAATTATAGCCACGCCGCGGTGGCAAAGCAGTACGCAGAATTCTTGTTGGGGCTGCGAGAATCTCTCCAGAATGCTGAATGAGGAGCCTATTGTTCTCCTTTTTGCTGGTGACCCTTCTTTGCCAGGCGACATCAGCTGACGTAGGCGTCCTAACCGCAGGAGCTCGAAACGTGCAGGCCTATGGAGCCAAGGGGGATGGAGTCACTGATGATACCCTGGCTTTCACTCATGCTCTCCAGGATAATCGCCATGACATTTGGGGGAACACCGTCGCCGTCAATGTCTATGTTCCGCCCGGGCGCTACCTCATTTCGTCCACCTTAATTCTCTGGATGAGGACCGAGCTATTCGGGGACTGGCACAACCCGCCGACTTTGGTGTTGGCGCCAAGTTCACCCGGGTTCCAACAGCCCGATAGCCCCAAGCCATTCATCGTCACTGCCGGTGGGTACAAAGCGCCCGGCAACACCACGGATTGGCAGACCAGAACCGAGGATTTCAATGGTTCGACCAACAACACTTTTTCCATCACCATGCGGGATCTGAACGTCGAAATTGCGACGGGAAACGACGGAGCGTGGGCCATTTATTGGTGGTGCGCTCAGCTGACCGCGCTACGCAACGTGCACGTGAAGGCGGGAGATTGTCTGGGCTGCCTACATTCAACTGCCTGGGGAGGAGGTAGCACTATCGCTAATTGTACGTTTGTCGGTGGTCAAAGCGGCTATACCGCGGCCGCGACCTCGATGATGTTTTTTCGCGATTGCACTTTTGCCGAGCAACGTTCCAGCTCGATCACTATCGGCGGAGGTTGGATGTTCACCTTTCAAGGTGTGCAAGTCACAAATTCCGGTCCCCTGCAGTTGCAGTCTGACTTTTACGGTCTCTTGAATCTCCTGGATTGTTCCTTCCGAGATGCGAATGGAGTAGCCCTGGCGCTGGATGCCAATCTCCATCGCTGCACAATTTACATCGAGAATACCAGCTTTGATAATCCATCCGAGATACCGGCTTCTCTTCTATCGGCATGTTCTCATGGCAAGATTTCGCAGTGGTCAAGCGCGAACGTCGTCAATACGCGCGCTTCCACCAAAGACAGCTCACTCGACCGATCAAATTTTACTCTGAAGCGAGTTGGCAGAACCATCCCGCGACCGAGCTCTTCCTGCGTCAACGTGCGGCACTTTGGGGCGATTGGCGATGGTGCACATGATGATACGCATGCGATCAGGAGAGCCCTGGCGGCAGCTTCTGAGATCTTCTTTCCGCCAGGGGATTACCGGGTCTCGGGCAGCCTTATACTCAATGCCGGCCAAAAATTGTTTGGTTCTGTCGCCGTGACAATTGAAACAGACGCAGCTGCGCCAAGCTTCCGGTCAGGCTCCAGAGAGGCAATCCTCAGGGTGAACGGGCGCGGTAGAGAAGGCGTGATGATGTACGGAATTTTCTTAAAGAATCTTGCTCCCGGTGGGAGCTGCTTAATCTGGAACGGCGACCACACGTCGGTCGTAATGGATTGCAATTTTATGCAGGGCGGAAGCGGATCTCTACCCCCTGTCAGCTTTCTCACCGGAGGCGGGTTCTTCGAGAATGGGTCTCCTGGTCCGGGAAGCAACAAGAGTTCAGCTGGTCTTTTGATCAAATCGCACGGTCCGCTTTGGTTCTACAGCTATGATGTGGAGCACTTCAACCGGGCAAGCCTCGACCTGGAAGGCGCTAGCAACATCATCCTGGTCAATATCTCTATGGAGAATTCTCCTTACGAAGGATCGAATCCAAAGATTACGATTAACAAGGCACATCGGATTTATGGGTATGGATTTCTGGCCGGCGATTGGCGAACGAATCCACCAGGTCTGATCGACGTTAGAGGTGGACGCCACATCGATCTTTGGAACGTCAGCGTGATCACGAGCAGAGTTCCCTACCTCGTCAGCGATAACTCCTCCGGCGTGGTGATAACTTATTCGGCGGCCCCCCGGGGCGGTAACAATCAGCAGACCTTGGCTGGTTTTGTTAAATGATAGAATGAAAGTCTTGCGCCAGAAGCCTCTCAGGTGAGCATTGGGTCGGAGCGCGCCGCGGAAAATTGCTCGAAGATTCGTTGCAGACATTCTGCGTATTGATGTCGGTTAAGCGCTGCCGGCAAATGAACCGGTTTCGGCGGGATTTCGCCGCGGATAAAAGCGCGCATTTTGGCTGCGATATCTTGCGGATCGGACTTAAGCCACGCCCCGTTTAACTCGTCCTTCGGAATGTTTTCGGTGCCGTAGAAATTCGTGATAAACAGCGGCAACCCCATGGCGGCTGCTTCCACTGGCGCTCTGGCGGCGGCTTCAAAAAAAGACGGAAAAAGGAACGCATCTGCGGCAGCCAAGTAACGCTCTACTTCAGGTTGAAACCCCACAAAACGAATCACGCTTGGCCAACTGGCGAAGACATTGTCCAACTGGCGCTGTAGGCGCTTTAGTGTGCCGTTCGATCCGCCAATAACCAAGAGTCGAACCTGAGTTACTTTCTCCTTGCACAAGATGTCCAAAGCCTCGATGACGTGCCAAAATCCCTTTCGGCGATAGTGTCCATAACTCGTAAATGCAAAGACGACCTGGTCATCATCGAATCCGAGCTCACGCCGCATCTGCCTACGAAATCGCTCCCGAGTACCAGGATTAAATCGCTCTTCATCATAATCATTCGGTACGACCTTTTGCGGGATCCGGTCGCCGTAGCATTTCCGGACGGCTTCGCCAATCCCCAGCGAAACAGGCAACAGCAATTTGAGAGTTTTGGACCGATACTGTTGAGCTTCGAAGAGTGTTCCCAGCCAAATCATCAGTAGTTGCAAGCGATCCTTAAGCGACAATGAGCCCAACTGTCTGGCGATCTTAATCCATTCGCGCGAACAGAAATGGACCGCGCAAATATCGGCACTGAGTAAGTTCGCACAGGTTGTATAGCGAACGACCGCCGGTTTACGGCCTGTTAGCCAAATGTGAGCCCAGGCATACAGGTTGCAGAGAAGAAAGAAGTTAAACAGACGGAAAAGTGGAAGACCCCACCGAGGCAATTTGACAATATTTACCTCGGTTGGGCTGAGATCGGTTTCGTAACACCAAACGTCGATTTCCCAACCACCTTGCAGCAGAAGCGGTGCGGTGCGGACCAAACTCCTCATCGAAGGACTCTTTACGGTTACCGAAGGATCCACCAAAAGAATCGATCGACTTCTTGCTCGGAGACGTCCTTCAATCCAGTTTAATGCGGCATCTGCGTCGCTGCCGACGAAAACACGGGCTGGGGTTTCTGAGAAGTCAGACCAGGCGGTATGCTCGCAAAGCACGCCATCGATGAGTCGGTGATAGACCAAAAAGCGGATCAGTGCCTTCTCCCGAGCAGTAGGACTTTTGCCCGATCGAATAACGAAGATCGGCACAGTCGGAAGCAACGAACGCTTAAGCCACCAGAATCGCAAGCTTGACCAACTCCCAACCGGCCCGAACCAGAGCACAGCCCTCGGACTTCCCGAGTAGAGCAGCTTCCGAAGGTTTGTTTTCAGCCCTGAAGTGGTGAGCGTCACCGTGACTACAGGCAACGCTTGGAATCGGCGGAAAAGCGCCGATTCCGAAACGGCCTTGGGCATGATGGCGAGCCAAAACGGCTTATCCTGCTGTTTCGGTGTAAAAATCATTCTAGCGGTTGCCTGCAGGCCAATTGCAAGCCGATCGTGCGATAGACTGCGGCGATCCTTTCTAGCCAAACCGCACGATTATAGGTCCGGCGAAGACGGGTCACTCCGTCCGATGCGATTCTTTGCAGATCGGTCGAGCTGATTTGATGACGACCAACGATTTCGGCGATTTCCTCCGGTCTGTCTGGCGAGAATTGGGCAGAAGGGTCGGCAACGATTTCGGCGAGAGCGCCTCGGTTGGACACGAGCGCGGCACGACCGTAGGCCCAGGCTTCCAAGACCACGAGGCCGAACGGCTCTTCCCAAATCGAGGGAACGATTAAAGCGCGGGCTCCGCGCCAGAGATCAGCTTTGCCCGGGTGCTTGACGAACCCGCGAAATACGACGTTCTTCAAGTTATGGATCCGACAAAAATTTTCCAAGACCTGTCGCTCAGGACCATCACCCGCGATAACCAGCGTGGCTTCCTGAGTTCTGAGTTGCCGCCAACCTTCGAGTAATTGCAGAACCCCTTTCTCAGCCGATAAACGTCCGAGAAATAAAAAGTAACCAGTGGGCGGGATATCAGTTTGGATTTCGACTGGCGCATCGAGAAAGTGCGGCACCACGTGAATTCGATCGGGAGGTACACCCATTCGTATATGCAATTGTTTCTGGGCCTCGCTGATGGCAACCCATACCGGAATCCGATCAAACGTTCTCAATCGGCGCAGATGGCTCAGCGCCAAGCCCAAGATCCCCCCTGCCAGATGGTTATCGTGCCAGCAGGCTGTCTGAAAAGCCGGCCAGAAGTTGCCGCCAATGCAGCGCTGGCAAGGCAAGCCGTGATTTAGAAACATCCCGTTCACGCACGACAATCGGTAGTTGTGCAAGTATTGGATGACCGGGACCCCAACCTGGAACGCCGCCGCATAAACCGATGGGGAAAACGCGGGAAAGACGTTGTGAATTTCCCAGGCGGCGAAGTTGTTCTTTTGCTGAAGCGCCCGAAGCTCCCTTTCGACGCCGCGATTATGAATCGCGTTCGAAGGCGCCAAAATCCTCCTCTTTAATGTCCCGCCGAGGAGCTCGTCGGTTCCATACTCGAACGCGGTAGCCTCAACGGAATCGCGCAATGCTTCCTCGATTTGGCGCACCGCCCTCTCTTCACCGCCAAGCTGCCGGTAACGATTGAAGATGCGGAGCACCTTGGGTCGCTTCATCCAAGCTCTCTTTGTTTCATGCCGAGTGCGGCGAAGCAAGCTTGTGGTGCGGCGCGAGTTCGCTACCATTGGCCGATTCTGATGGAAATTCGTGACGATGAAGTATTACGACGAGTACTGGCAGACTGGGAAGGAATGGTCGCCCAGTGGTGGAGAGTTGTTAGCCGAAGAGATAGCGCTTTTAGCGCCACTCGTCCGCCCGGGTGGGGTGTGCCTTGATTATGGTTGCGGTGACGGAATTCGCTACGGCGGGTTCTTGCGACAAATTGGGGTTGAATATCGCGGGTTCGATGTTTCGGCTGAGGCCATTGCCCAAGCACGATCTCACGGCCTCAACGCCGAGTTACTAAGTGTCGATGGCAAAACATCTTTACCGGATGACTGCTGCGAATTTGCGGTATGTTTCGAAGTATTTGAGCATCTTCTCGAGCCGCATCTGGCACTTGCGGAAATCGCAAGAGTCCTACATCCAAAAGGGGTGCTCTTGGCGAGTGTGCCAAACGCCTCGCATTGGTTTCAACGCTGTGAATTTCTCGTCACGGGATTTTTTAATCCAGGAGGAAGCCCGCTAACTTCGCGAAAGAAGCCTTGGTCGGATCCGCATATCCGTTTTTTTTCTCCGAAGCTCTTTCGTCGGTTTTTCTTGGAGAACGGATTTGAACGCGTCGACATCATCCCGTCACCATTCACACTTGCCGGGCTTCCGTATATCTACCGAAAGGCATCACTAAGAGCTTTTGCCGGAGTCGTTAGTAGGCCATTTGGCTGGTTTAGCCGGGCTGCGCCTGGCCTCCTAGCGAACCGCCTATTCGCTCGGGCCTACCTTAGCTAACTGGGGTGACTGCAACCTCTGGTGTCAGATAACAACCGTTTTGTAAAAGCTGACGGGAAGAGGTTCTTTCATTTGCCTGTCGATAGCGTTGGGCAAGGCCTGGTCGCCAAACAGGGGAGCGTATCGTTCCGGATACCAAATCGTAGGCATTTGTCCCAGGAAGGCGGCCCATGCGCTAAAGGAAGAGCCGGAACAGACTAGGAGCCGAGCTCGGGTCATCGTCACCAAGTCCGCAACCGGGTTTCCGTAGTCAGCCCGACGCACGCCGGGCAGCTGAAGCAGTTCATTTAATTCGGCGTCATTTCCATCAGAAAACAGGTCGATCGGTATTGCCGGCCAATGTTCTGATAGAGTCTTCAATTGCTCGATATACCAATCGAGCGGCAAGCGAGCATTGGTTTCGCTGGGAGACCGAGGCAAAGGATTGTAATCCCCCATGCGGACGTGGCAGGCAAATCGCGAGGATTCTGTTTTCGAAATGTCCGGTAAAGCGCTGGAAGTTATCATCTCCCGGAAACGCGCAGAAATGAAAGCCCGATGCGATACGAGTGGGACGAACCCATTGCGCATCCCCTCAAAAACGAAAACCAGCCGACGGGAACGAGGCTGCTCTGATTCCAGGGTTTGCGCCAACAAGTTTTCGTCTACCCGGGATGCTCTCACGAACGTTAAAAGGGTCGCGCAGGTGGCGCCCAAGCTTTGAGGTTCGCCCAGCAACCCGCTGTAGGTCCGGACAGCGCTGCGGCGCGATCTCAGAAGTTTCAGGGCCGAGATCCATCCTCCTCCGCTTGTCAGTCGTTGCCAAACCGGCGGAAGCATCGGTAACGAATATTTTTTGGCCGCTATTTCCGCTCTGGCCCAAGCAAAAAGTGTGTTCCCTAGTCCGGCACCAAACAAATAGTAGTTGCCGATTCGAATGCGCCCGAGCTTCGCATAAACAAAAATTCGATCAGACCCGCCAGGCACAGCTAAAGATTTTCCAGTTTTTCGGGAGTTCGAAAACTGCAAACGACTACGCTGGATTCATCTGATGTCAAAGTTTGACAATGCCGGCGCCGGTCGACAAAGTCTTTTCCGACAAACTCCATGATGTCCGGGCTGAGTGTGATCGATTCACGATTCGCCCAGCTCTCGGGCAGGAGAGAAGCAACTTGACGGACCAACCGGCGCTTTTCTGGCTTGTCCGAGGCGTCTACTTAATTGTTTACCAATCAGCCACTAGTCCGCTGCGAATTCTACCAGTGCTACCCAGCGCAAAGAATATTGGGCCACAGCTTTAGTTTGCTCCAATCTACCGTGGCGCCTTGCACAAACGTCGGAGCAAGATGGTAGATCAGGCCGATTCTTCGCACGGTTTGGTGGGCTTTCCGGTGCTCGGCTTAAGCGTTGCCGCAGTCGACTATTCGGAGGCGGTGCGCATCCTGTTTCAATGGGCGGCCGATCGCGGGGCGCCCAGACTCATCGCCGCAGCGAACACTCATCTCGTCACCACGTTTCGTTGCCGCAATGATTTTGCCGAGGCATTGCGCCGATTCGACTTGGTTGTTCCCGACGGGATGCCCTTGGTTTGGTATTTGAACGGCTTCTATCGAGCCGGACTCAAAGATCGAGTCTACGGTCCCGATCTGATGTTGCATTGTCTGGCGGCGACGACGGAAGAGTATAGCCATTTTCTCCTGGGCGGTTCCGAGGAAATATTGGTGCAACTCAAGTCCGTCCTAGCCTCCAAGTTCCCGGCGGTGCGGATTGCCGGCTGTTATTCTCCTCCTTTTGGCCCTTGGCCGGCGACGGAAGACAACCGCGTCATTCAACTTATCGCCGATAGCAGTGCCCAGTTTGTTTGGGTGGGTCTCGGGTGCCCAAAACAGGAGCTGCTCCTCGGGCGTTTGAAAGATGAGTTGCCCCCCGCGGTTTACCTGGCAGTTGGTGCGGCATTCCCATTGCTCGCTGGAACGGTGAGGCAGGCGCCGGCTTCGTGGCAGCGTCTTGGGTTGGAATGGGCGTTCCGTTTGCTGATGGAACCCCGACGACTCTGGCGGCGATATTTGGTGAACAATACGCTGTTTCTATTCTACACTGCGCTGGAGATCTTTCGGAGGAAGCGTTGAAACCGGAATTCGGAATCTAGAAGCTAGAAGGCTCCGTCGGGGCAGACCTTGAACCGAGCTAAAGCTAACTTCCAACCCGTAACTTGTAACCATTACGGCAACCGCATCTCAACGCGATGCTCGCGGCTGTCGTCTACCAGCGGGATTGTTGTCCCAGCCAGTTCTTGTCCGTCGAGCGCTATTTGACCGGAGGGGGGTGCCTCGTCGACCAATCTGGAGATACTGATGTGATAAAGTGTTCGCCGATAGCGATAATGAATTTTGTAGGTAGTCCAGTTTTTCGGAAGACGCGGTGTAAGACGTAACTGGTTCCCTTCGAGGTTCAAGCCTAAAAGTGTTTCGATCAACAGCCGATACATCCAACCAGCCGAACCGGTGTACCAGGTCCAACCACCCCGACCCGTATGTGGTGCAACTGCATATACGTCCGCCGCAATGACGTAAGGCTCCACTTTGTAAGTGGCGATTTGTTTTGCGGTAGCTCCGTGATTGATGGGATTAAGCAGTGTGACCAGTTCCCAGGCACGGTCGTGATCGCCGAGCAGCGCGAAGGCCATGACCGTCCAAATCGCCGCATGGGTGTATTGGCCGCCATTTTCCCGGACGCCCGGGACGTAGCCTTTGATATAGCCGGGATTGAGAGGAGAGCGATCGAAAGGAGGATCGAATAATTGAATAAGCCCGGCTTCAGGATGGATCAGGCGCTGGTCCACGGACTGCATGGCCCGTCGTGCGCGCTGCGGGTCGCCCGCACCGCTGATCACGGACCAGCTTTGCGGTAGGGAATCGATCTGGCATTCCGTATTAGTGTGAGAGCCGAGCGGTTCGCCATTATCGAAGTAGGCGCGGCGATACCATTGGCCGTCCCAGTGCTGCTCGACATTTGCTTTTATTTGATTCGCTTGCGCCAAGCAACGTTCGGCAAAGGCGGCGTCGTTGTGGCCACGTGCTAATTCGGCAAATCTTGTTAGCACGTCGTAAAGAAAAAAGGCCAGCCAGACACTTTCGCCTCGACCCTCTTTTCCCACCAGATTCATACCGTCGTTCCAGTCGCAGCTTCCGATCAAAGGCAGACCATGCTCACCAAATCTCAATCCATGTTCGATGGCGCGTACGCAATGTTCGTAGAGCGTACCGGACTCGGCGGAGCGTTTCGGCAAATCATAGTAGGATTCCTCTTCCGGCTTAAGCGGCCGGCCTTCCAAAAAGGCAATCTTTTCGTCGAGAACGCCGGTGTCCCCGACGCACGAGACGTAGCGGCATGTGACGTAGGGTAGCCACAAGTAGTCGTCTGAAGTATGGGTTCTCACTCCACGCCCCGCGGGCGGATGCCACCAGTGCAACACGTCGCCTTCGCGGAATTGGTGCGCTGCTGCACGCAGAATATGCTTACGGGTCAGAGTTGGTTCGGCATGCACGAGCGCCATTACGTCTTGCAATTGGTCGCGAAATCCAAATGCTCCGCCGGATTGATAAAAGCCGGTTCGGCCCCAAAGGCGACAGCTCAAGGTCTGATAGAACAGCCAGCCGTTTGCCATCAGGTTTACCGATGGGTCCGGAGTCTCTACGTGAACCGCGCCGAGGGTTCGCGTCCAATACTCCGAAACAGCTGCCAGCGCTCCTCGGCTAGCCTGGACCCCGCGGAAGCGTTGAATCAAGGTTTCTACGTGGGCGAGGCTGCGACCGGCCCCCAGGCGAAAACAGGTTTCTCGTTCCTGCCCGTCCGGCAAATCCAGTGTGACCTGCACAGCGCCGCAAGGATCTAGCCCTGCCCCTGTGTTGCCGGAGAGACGCTCGCGCAGCAGGGCTGCAGGATTAGAGAGGCTTCCGTTTCGACCGAGAAATTCCTTCCGGTCCCCTGTGCAGGTGCGCGCTGGTTCGTCGACATCGACGAACACAATCCATTCGGAGAATTCGGTGTTGTAAAAATTGCGGGCCAGCAATGCTCCGCTCTTCAGCTCTGCTGCGGTCTGCACATGAAGCGAATTTCTTTGGAACAGATCACCAAGAACCCATTCCCAGTAGCCCGTGACGGATATTCGGCGTGGACGGCCCGAGACATTCCGCAATTTCAAGACTGCGAATTTCATCGGCACATCGATGGCGACATAAACCGTTAACTCGGAGAGGATCCCATATTCGGCATGTTCAAATACCGAATAGCCGAAACCATGGCGGATGACATAGGGCGTCGTCCCGCGCGCTGGCAATGGGGTTGGCGACCAAAACTGTCCGCTCTGCTCATCCCGGATGTAGAAGGCTTCCCCGGCGGCGTCTGTGACTGGATCGTTGTTCCAGGGCGTCAGACGAAACTCGTGGGAGTTCTCCGCCCAGGTGTAGGCGCTCCCGCTCTCCGAAATGACGGTTCCAAAAGATGGATTCGCCAGCACATTGACCCACGGCGCTGGAGTCACCTGTTCGGGTAGCAACGTAATGACATATTCGCTTCCTTCCGGAGTAAAACCCCCGAGTCCGTTATGAAAAATGAGTTCACGCGGAGTAAGTGGCCGGGTCGGATTGGGCAAAGAGGATCGGGCCGGTGTCAGCGCAGGTATCACCGGTCCGGGGCTTTCGGGGGTTTCCACTTGTTCGGCCAACGTTCCGTTTTCAGCAGCCAGGACAATGCGCGCCACCGATTGAAGCAGCAGTTGGTCTTCGCTGGAGAGATCTTCCCCCAGCAGGATGAAGATGCCGGCGGGCCTTCCCAACAGCTCTGTTCCACGCCCGGATGCAGTCAAACTGATGATTTGGTCGTGCAGAGCTTGGCGAGAAACAGAAACGTCTTCGATCAAAATGACCAACTCCGCCGCGAGCGCCTTCGTCTGCCAGTAGGCGTGCGCCTGGATAAGTTGCTTCGCGATTTCGATTTTGGTCGAGTCGCGGATGCGCAAGAGCACAATCGGGTTGTCGCCGGAGATGCCCTGACTCCAGAGAGCGCTTTGCCCGCGCCGATTCTGAAGCAGCACATTGGAGGCCGCTCGGCGAGCGGGATCGGTATAAATCAAAGCGCTGGCCAGCTGTGTGTAGGCCTCAATCTCTGGGGCATCGAGTTGATGCAAAGTGTCCTGGGTCCGAGCGAGATCAAAGGACCGGTCGACCATGCCAGGATTGTGATAATTTTCGACCAGTGCAAGCGCAGCTTCCCGGCTCTCGGTTGCACCCAAGACGAAATCAACGCGGATCGTTTTATTAGGAGCCAACGCGAATATGCGTCGGAGCGAGACGATTGGATCGAGCACGGAACCGACCGTGTGGGAAAGCGGCGAAACCTCTTGCATCGCGGCCGGGTTGCCTACCGTTCGCCCTCGGCCGACAAACCTGGCGCGGTCCGTTTCGTAGGACAGTTCACTCTGCGCGCTTTCGTCTCCTATCATTGAGTGCATAAGCCAAGGACGCTCTTCTCCTTCGGAGCGGGGACGCCGGGTGCAGAGAATGGCCGGCTTTGTCCGCACGAACTCAGTTTGTACGAAAAGATTGCTGAAGACTGGATGGGCCAAATCCGCCCAAGGAACGGCCAGGACTATTTCTGCGTAACTCGTCAATTCGATGGAACGCTGCGTGTGGCCATGGTTAGTGAGAGTCACGCGCCGCAACTCCACATCGTCATCGGGCGAAACACAGATTTCCGTGTGGATTTCGAGATCGCCTTGCCGCTGGCGAAACTCGGCTGCGCCTTCTGGCGTAAAAATGGCCTCATAGCTTTCGGTTGGGCGCAAGGCGGGCTGGTAAGCGGAGGACCAGAATTCTCCGGTAGCGACATCGCGCAAATAAATGAAAAATCCCCAGCAATCGCGCGTAGCGTCCTCGCGCCAGCGGGTAACGGCCAGATCTCGCCAACGGCTGTAGCCGCCGCCCGCATTACTGATGACTAGATGATACCGGCCGTTGGACAGAAGTTGAACCTGCGGGGCACGCAAAGGGGGACTGTCGAAGATGCGCATCCCTCCTGATCTTATCCGATCAGCCTCCACGCAAGCCCTTTCCACCATTCGGCTGTCGCCGAATGGTGGATGGTCGATCGCAAATGGCCCAACTTCGGCTATTGGCGATTGTTTATTCAACCCTAGCCACCAAACGGGTTTTACCAAACCACTTTCACGTGAGGATAGGCACGGATTCTCTGGTCGTGAGTAACGACAGGGATTCCGAACCTTCTGGCGGTTGCCACGATGATTCTATCAGCCGGGTCTTTGTGAAATTGGCCAGGCAGATCCATTGAAGCCACGGCGATCTCGTTGTCGACTGGAATAAAGCGAACGCCGCTGATTCGATTGACTGTGGCCAACCATGCGGACACATCCATCGTTAGGGTGAGGCGGCCGCGGTCAACCAGCATTGCGATTTCCCATGCGGTGATGCACGACACCATAATGCCGTTCTCTGCCCGTTCACGTTTGATCGTGGAGCCGGCGTTCCTGCCTAGTTCACTTGCAACTCCGTTTACCCACCAGACTAGGGTGTGGGTATCCAAAACAATCATCGACTGGCCTCCCACTCATCGTCACCAACGGGATCGGCCGGTCGTTCGTAACGAACGACAGATTTGCGCAGAGTCTCGAGTGGATCAGCTTGGTTCTCGTGATAGGGGCGAACTTCCAGCACTGGTCGGCCGCGGTCGGTCAGGACCAAGCTTTCGCCGGAGGCTTCCACTTCACGGCAGAACTCCAGTGCGCGCGCTTTGAAAGCAGACTTTGAAATCCTTTTCTTCATTTCAAAAGACTATAGTCATAAGACTATAGTCATAACCCAATCCATCTCTCAACCCGCTTACCGGTTGGAAGCCGGTATTTCAGCTTTGCCGAAATGTTAGCAAATTTTGGCGATGGGCTATTTTATTTGCCTGACGGCCCAGAAAAAGCTGCGTCTGGTAGAGAAATTGGACGCAGTTGTTTGTAGCGAATTGATCGAAGAGAGCCTCGCACGCTTCGATCAGTGCTTCGTGGCCCGGCTCGCCGGCGAGCGGAACATAGGACGAGGAAGTGACTCGCCCCAAAAAACCTTCTCGCTTGAGTAATTGGTTGTTCGGAAATGTAAATAGCTGAAAGGAGCCACCAGAGAAAAATGCCTCAACATCCGCTTGGGAAACGCGTCGGTGCGAACAATTCGGATACTCGGGAGCGAGCCGGGTGAGGAGTTCATCGTATCGTTGCATGAACGGATCTTCCTCGATCCGATCATTCCAAATCAGTGCAATGAGTCTGTCTGGACGAAGGATACGATCAAATTCGATCCGGCACTTTTCGCGATCGAACCAATGGAAGGATTGCGCGCAGGTCACCAGATCCATGGAAAGCGGAGGCAGGTTCGTGTTTTCAGCTGTGCCGTCGACGCTACGGAGCTTTTTTGAGTCCGATAGACGGCGTTCAGCCGCTTCACGCATCGGCTTATTTGGTTCCACGGCTACGACCTGGTAACCGACCTGAAGCAATTGGCCGGTCAGAATCCCGGTTCCGGACCCGATATCTGCGACTGTTGCCGGCAACGGGATTCTGTCTAGCAGGAGGTCGACCAGTGCACTGGGATAACGCGGTCGATATTGAGCATATTGTTCTACCCGATCACTGAAACGCTCGGTGGGAGATTTCATCGAACTGTTTTAAACCACGAATGCACGCGAATGGACACGAATGAAAATAGCCGTTTTTGCGATCTCTGCGGCTATTTGTTCATGGTTCAACAACGCTTAGTGAAGATATGATTAAAGGTGAAAGTTGACTACGATAAGGTCGCGAAGGTTTACGCCCGGTTTCGTCGTGTCCATCCCGCGGTTCTTGAGAACCTTCTCAGTCGTCTGAAGAGCTCCTCCCAAGTGCTCGAGATTGGCGGAGGCTCCGGAAACTATATTTCGGCCATTTTCAAAGTGATCGACTGCGACTGCCATGGCATAGAGCCTTCGAAAGCTATGCTGGCAGAGCCCCGAAAAAAAGACGGCAAGGTACGTTGGAAAAAGGGAACCGCGGAATCTCTCTCGTATCCGGCGGATACATTTACTTTCATTTTTTTGTGTCGACCTCATCCATCACGTCGCAAACGTGCCGTTGTTCATTTCCGAGATGTTCAGAACATTGTCGCTCAAAGGCCGAGCTTGTATTGTCACGGATTCCGAATCCGACATACGCGGACGCAAGCCGCTTTCCTTTTATTTTCCGGATACCGTGGAGCTCGAATTGGCTGGTTACCCCCGAATCGATCATTTGAAGCAACTTATGCGCGAAGCGGATTTTTCGGCGATAAAGGAAGAAACTGCGGAACTGACCTACGCTCTTGAAACCGCTGACGCATACAACGAAAAGGCATTCTCTTCTCTGCATTTGATCTCAGACGACGCACATGCACAGGGATTCACCCGGATGACCGAAGACCTTTTGCGCGGTCCTATCGCATGCAGCTCACGATATACGATGCTTTGGGCAAGGAAGTGACCAGCGAATCGCTCGGTCGGAGATTTCATCGTATTCCAAATTCTAACTTCTCTTTTCTCAATACCTGTATCCAGTATCCCCTTGATGGCTAATCCGCACCTGGGTCATGACGATAAGCACTCTGACGAGGAGCATCGTCAGGATGAGACTGATGAGCACGAAAAGCTTGCTCATGGACACGAGGAGTACCGCGGCTCAGGACACGATCACCATGCACCCGCGAATTTTGGTCGCGCCTTCGGAATAGGCATAAGCCTCAACATTCTTTACGTTGCCGCTCAGGTCGTATTCGGACTTCTGGCTCATTCACTCGCACTACTAGCCGATGCGGGCCATAACCTGAGCGATGTCCTTGGCCTCTTAATGGCTTGGTATGCAAGTGTGCTGGCCAGACGTTTGCCCACGTCCAGACACACGTACGGACTTCGCCGTACCTCCATTCTGGCTTCGTTGGGTAATGCAATTCTTCTACTCATCGCGGTCGGCGGAATCACCTGGGAGGCAATTCGCCGCTTTGGGGAACCGGCACCAGTAGCCGGAATAACTGTCGTTTGGGTTGCTGCGCTCGGAATTGCTATCAACGGATTTACCGCGTTCCTCTTTGCCGGTGGCCGCAAAGCGGATCTCAACATCAAGGGAGCTTTTCTTCACATGGCAGCGGACGCTGCGGTTTCAGCGGGCGTCGTGGTAGCAGGAATCGCCATTCTTTTCACAGGTTGGTGGTGGCTCGACCCGATTGTCAGCCTGATCATTAATGCGGTCATTGTTTGGGGAACCTGGGGGTTACTGAAAGAATCGGTTAATCTCGCGTTGGACGCGGTTCCGGCAGGGATCGATTTAGAAGCCATTCGTCAATATCTCGAACGCCTCCCAGGGATCAGTACCGTTCACGATCTGCATGTGTGGGCGCTCAGCACGACTGATACGGCGCTCACAGCTCACCTCGTGAGGACAGACTCGCAAAGGGACGACGAGTTGCTGGTAGCGGTTTGTGGCGAGTTGCGCTCGCGTTTCAGGGTAGGTCACGCCACGATCCAGTTAGAATGTAGCGATACGGCTAAGCGCTGTGAACTTGCGCCTGACGATGTGATCTAACTAGCTAAATCATCGAAAAACCACTCCCGGATCTATTCGCAGACCATGTGCCATCTTAGAGGGAGTTTTCTCCTGCTGATCCTTCTTTCAACCAGCGCCGTAGCCGGCGAAGCTATCGCCGATCCGATCGCTGACTACCTGTCCATGAACGTACCGGATCGCGCGGAGAATGCCGGCCGACTATTAGTGCTTAAGCGGGTGGAAGTCGATATGGAGGGCAACGGGAGACCAATAGTTTTCGTGGGAACTTGGTACAGGAAATCAGGTCCGAATACCTGGCTCTGGGTGGCGTATGCTCCGGTAACCGGAGGATTCCAACGAATTACTGACTCTGACGTACTGATCGATTTCGCTGGTATCTACGTCGGCCCTATCCCGGCTTTGCATCGCAATGGTTTGGTTCAAGCATACAGCCTTGAACTAGACATTCAGGATCGCGACCAATCGAATATGATCAGCGACCTGGAATATTATTTCGTAGACAGCGACAAGCTCGTCCAGCAAGGGGCCGGCGCTCTCGATCGCGAAGATCCTGATCAAAAGGCAACGTTTGATTACTTTTTCGGGTCTAAGCGAGCCGGCTCGAACACGCCGAAGATAACGTCCTACACGGTGGGCGAGTTAGTTCGACAGGGGTATCATCTGCCAGCTTGGGCGAACGGGAATTGACCCGCTGCCGATTTCGTCTTACCGTCTACCCGTAGGGAGAAATATATATGAAGAAACACTTGTTATCTGCCTTGGTCCTTCTCGGTCTAAGCGCAGGCGGGGCCTTTGCCCAGGAGTTTACGAATGTCCCAAAATTCGCGCCGCAGGCGATCCCTCCTCGTCCGGCGATTGAAGAAGGCTCCAATTCAAGCATTCTCCACAAGGTCTTTACGGCACCCCGTAAATACCAACTGGTGAACCCAGGGGCTCCTGTGAGCTACGGCAGCGGTCAGCAGGTGGTATCAGCTGATTCGCGCGATACCAGCGGGAGACCTGCATTAGATCCGCGCGATACGAGCGGGAAACCTGTATTATATTGGAAGTTGTTTTCGATCGCGTTCTAGGCGGAATCAGTAAAGTCACTTTTGCGAGAAGGGCCGGATTATTCCGGCCTTTTTTGTTGTCCACTCGATCAGCATCCCAATTTTGGCTATGAACATTCCGACTGTTAGCATCTTTTGCCCGACGTTCTTGAAGCCGGAAATGTGGCATATCTACCGGCAGGTGGTCGGTCCAAGCAACGTTAGAATAGCGGTCCACGCATTCAAGCGAGAGAACGCGGATCGTTTTCCTTATTCGGACCTGTTTCTGCTTCGGCGATCACCATTCCGGTGGGCTCGTCGAATTTGGCATGTTCAGATTCGGAACTGTCCGCAGCTGGCGCTTCCGGGAGAATGCCGAGAATTGCTGAATGCGTTAATCGAGCAAAAGTCCGCCCTGCTACATATTTATTTCGGGAACAACGGGGTCTATTGGTTGCCATTTATCAGGAGGAGCCCGGTTCCCGTGATCGTTTCTTTTCACGGAGCTGATGTGCAGGTAGGGTTGAACTCGCGACTCGCTGATCGGCAACTGCGCGAGGTTTTCCAACGCGCTGCGTTAGTTCTGGTGCGGTCCGAATCGTTAGCGGAAGCCCTGAAAGAAAGAGGCTGTCCTCGGGAGAAACTGGAGTTACATCGAACCGGGATTCCGCTTGAGCTCTACTCCCTGCAGAGCCGGCCAAAGCCCGCTGGAGGCGCTTGGCGCTTAGTGCAAGCGTGTCGCCTGACGGAAAAGAAGGGTCTTGGAGTAACGCTCCGAGCCTTTGCAAGATTCCGACAGGAGTACCCGGCTGCAACGCTGACGATTGCCGGAGACGGACCTCTCCGGGGTCGACTCGAGGCGCAAGGTGATCAGCTTGGGATAACGCGAAACATGATTTTTACTGGCTTCCTTGATGCGCCGGCGCTGGCTCGGCTCTTTTATTCCAGTGACATCTTTGTGCATCCGAGTGAGCTCACGATCGAAGGGAACCGGGAAGGAGTGCCGAACAGTTTGTTGGAAGCGATGGCTACAGGTCTGCCTTGTGTGTCGACTCGCCATGGTGGAATCCCCGAGGCGATAACCGATGGGGTCAATGGACTCTTGGTGAATGAGGCGGACCCGGAGGCGTTGTTTCTGGCCCTGCAGGCTCTCACGCGAAATGACGATTGGCGTCAATCAATAACGAAAAAGGGTGCGGAAACTGTAGCCACGAACTTCAACAGCGTTGAGCAGATCAAAAAGTTGGAAAGTATCTATCTGCGTCTAATACGGAGTCGCCCTAGCAATGCAGACCCCTGAACCATGCCTCTCCCTCGTCGCAGCGGTACCGATTTCTTCAGATCTTCTAAGGGCCGAGCGCAAGCTGGCGATAGTACTCGCAAAGCCTAATAAAATGATTTTTCCAATCCAACTGGGCCGCTTGTTCCTGTCCCCGCTTCCTCAGCTCTGCTCTCAAATCCGGATCACCCAAGACTCGCAATAAGAGTCGCGCGGCTTCTTCGATATCTGTGGGATCAAAATATAATGCCGCGTTACCTCCTACTTCCGGTATGCTGGCAGCGTTGCTAGCGACGACGGGTGTTCCTGAAGCCATAGCCTCCAAGACCGGCAACCCAAATCCTTCCAAAGTCGAAGGAAAGAAAAGGAGATCGGCCCGCTGGTAAGCCGCGATCAGCTTTTCCTCGGGAAGATCGCTTAATTCGACGACGTTTAGCTTGGGGGCAAGAGACGAAAGTCTCGAACGGATCATCTCTTCGAGTGGCGGCCCCACCCGCAGCAAGGTCAGACTTTCCAGATGATCCAGAGCAAGCCGCAGAACGTCCGGAAGAATTCGGAGATTCTTTCTCCGAAGATTCGAGCCAACGCAAAGTACCACCGGCCGGCAGGCCATCTTCTCAATTTCCGGAAAGCGATCGCTTTGGATTGTCGCGAACTCCTGACAGGCAACACCCATAGGCAACCGTTCGATCGGGGGAGCGTCCGTCTCCAGGAACCGCCTTATCTCTTTGGCAGTAAAGCTGGAGACGGCCAGAATCAGGTCAGCACGCCGCAATTCTCTCAATCCTCTTTCGAAGCGTCTAAGTTGGCTCAACGAAAGGTTCTCAGGCTCTCGCAAAGGCGCTAGATCGTGGACCGTCACCACTTTTTTTGCTTTGCCTTTCAAGTAAGCCAAGAGATGTGCGTGACTGTGATCAAGTAGATGAAACTGATCGACCGGTTGCGCCAAAGCCGCCCGCAGTGGGTAAGCCACGTACCTCGCTACCGCTCGCGACCAACGACCGGCGGTCCTGGTATTGGCCGGTGGACCACTCAGCAGTGAGGAAAAAACCATTTCTGGTAATTCGGTTGATCGCCTAGCTTCGTCGAGAGCGCGCCAGTATCGATCCATGCTGTAGTAGCCAGATTCCGGAGGACTAGGTAGCCAACAGATCTCGAGCGACTTAGGCACTTCTTTAAACTGAGCTGCCGCTTGCCCCTATCAAACCCTGGATTGAGTCGGCCTCGACAAGGAGAGGTCTATTTCCACTCTATCCCAATCGGTAGGAGTGCGTAAACACCTTGCGGATCATTCAGATGGGTTAGGGTCTGCAAATCCGTCTCAAGCGCCTTGAGTTCGCGATTGATGGGATCGAGCTTCGACACCGGAGGGCGTTCGTTATTTTTGAAAAGCTCCTGCAATTTTTCGCTTAAATCCTTCTTTGCCGGATATTCAGTAATCTTGGGAGAATCGCCCAGGTTAGCCAGTGTTCCGGCATAGGAAATCGCTGTCTGCAGACCGCCAATCTCATCGACCAGGTGCAGCTTGACCGCCTGGGTTCCCGACCAAACCCGTCCCTGCGCGATCTCCTTCACGCTGTCCACCGGCAGATGCCTCGCATCAGATACGTGCTTCAAAAAATCGTCGTAAATGCGGTCGATCGCTCCCTGGATGACAGCCAGCTCCGCGTCGGTCTTCGGTCGGGCGATCGAAAAAAGGTCGGAGTATGGTGAGGTTTCAATCGGGTTCCAAAATACACCATTGTCGTTAGCCAACTTCTGCACATTGGGAAGCAAGCCAAATACTCCGATGCTGCCGGTGATCGTCCCTGGTTCCGCAAAAACGCGGTTTGCCGTGGTCGAGATCCAGTAGCCTCCCGAGGCGGCCACGGTTCCCATGGAAACAACAATTGGTTTCATCTTTTGGGTCGACTCCAATTCGCTTCGAATCACCTCCGATGCGAGAGCGCTGCCGCCGGGACTGTTTACGCGCAAAACAATGGCCTTGATATCCGGATTAAAACGGAATTTGCGAATAGCCCGGGCGAGTTTGTCGCCGCCGATGCTCGCGGAATCTCCTTCGCCGTCCACGATTTCGCCTTCCGCATAAATAACTCCGACCTTGGATCCCTTTTCGGCGGCCCGAACACGACCATCGAAAGTAGCCAAGTAATTAGCTACGGTGATTTGGCGAAAAGTATTGTTCTTACTATCCTCGGCGTATTTCTGTTTCAATTCGTCCATGACGCTGGTAAGCGGTACCAGATCGGTCACGAGCTTTTGTTGCAGCGCGGTATCAGCATCAATGAGACCCTTTTGTGAAATCAGCTGTTGGACTGTCCCCGCCGGTAGGTTTCGAGCTTGCTCGATTCCCGTGGTGATTTCGCTCCAGAAATCGGACAATAGCGATTGGACCTGCTCGGTATTTTCCGGGCTGCTACTATCCAACACATACGGTTCTACCGCCGACTTGTACTTTCCTTGCTTGGAGACTTGGATCCCTATCCCGAATTTCTTGAGCAGCGAAGCGAAACGGAGCTGTTCAGAAACGAGACCGCTGAGGGCCATCCCTTCTTCGCGATCGAGATAGATTTTGTCCGCTACCGAAGCGACATAATAAGTCCTGGTAAAGGGCACTACCAGGTGGGCATATACGAGCTTCTTCGATTGTTTAAACCGGATGAGCGCTTCCCGGATTTCGCGCAGAGCGGCTAATCCAGACGAATAATTGACCGGCACTACGTTTCCGGTCAGAAAAATCGCCGAGATACGATCGTCGGTGGCAGCGAGTGAGATACTGCGCAACACCTCGCGCAAGGTAACGCGCTGATTTTCCTGGCCGGATAGCTCCGAAAGCAATTGCGACGTGTTGAATTCGGGTGGGGCGTCAGAGATCGGTACGGAAAGGTCGATCACCAGCACGCTCTTATTTTCTACGGTAGGCCCCTTACTGCTTGATCCGATCAAAGAGATGATGCCGATCAAGAGAAGGAATCCCCCCACGATTACCAACGCAATTGCGAAAAGAGTTCCGAAGAAAGAAGCAAAAAAGCTTTTCATAGATGTACGCGTACACTCGGGTTACGGCGTTGGAGTTGCTGCCGGTGGTGCAGTCTTTATTGGCCCCAGCGTTTGGTCCAAACCTATCGTCGCGATTTGGTTGGCGTCTAGTTCGTTTGAATGGCGATACGCGACGGTTGCCTCTTCGTTTCGTCCTTCGAGCTGGAGCCGGGAGCCATAAAAGGCATAGACCTGTCCGAGATTTGGATCCCAATCAAACGCTCGAGTGAAAAGCGCATCCGCTCCGGCGAAGTCACCTAATTCGGCAAGGTTCAGCCCTCCTTTCACCAGCAATCGTTCATCCATGGGAAAAAATTTCAATCCCCGATCGAAAGCTTCGGCGGCTGCGGATAAAAAATCTCGCCGGGTAGTTCCGGTGAATAGATTGGCGAGTTGGCGCCTCGATTCCGCCAAGTAATAAAATGTATCGGGATCTTCATTTCCATTTTCGGTAGCCTTGCGCGCGTGGTAGACCGAGAGCGCGTAAGAGCGATTAAAGAAAGCCAGCCGAGCAGATTCGGCTTCGATTTCGCCCGGCCAACGTGGCCAGATCATCACAATTAGAATAAGACCCAAAAAAATCGGCATGGCCCGCCAGGCCCAAGTAACGAATCGAGGTTGTTTTTGTTCCTTGTCCCATTGTACCCCCGGATTCGCCAGAATTCCAAACAGGAACGCCACGAAGAGAGTGTTTCCCGGGATCTGCAAATTGAAATCAAAGAACGAATGTACCACGAGCGCGATGATTCCTAGACTAGCCCCTACGACCAGCGCCAGCGATGAACTGAATGTTTCTTCATGCTCCTGCAGCCAGCGCAGCATTCGCCGGACAAATATCCACGCACCAGTGAGGTGAGCGACGAGGAAACCGATGAAAAGCGCCCCGGCAACCGCACCGTATTCAGCCAGTAGTTGGACGTAATCGTTGTGCGCGTAAACCGGATCAGTCTGGATCAACGGATCGCGGAACTTTCGGCCGTAGACCAAGTAGGTTCCTGCGCCGGTACCGATCGCTGAATTGAGGGCAAATTGGCGTAAAGCCGCTTGCCACAGGCGGGGTCTTAAATCTTTCGGTTCGACGATCGAACCAAAGCGCCGAATCAAAAGATCGCTCCCTGTGACAAAAGTGGATCCCAGGACCAGGGCCACGCATGCACCAGCGATTGCGCCAAACAAGAGCTTTCGAAAACGAGAAGGGGCGACACGAAAGTAGTGGTAGGCGCCATAGATTGCCAATGCGAGCAGACCCGCGCCGGTGCTGAGATAGCCACCTCTACTGCCGGAAATTAAGACTCCGACAACGGC
This sequence comes from uncultured Verrucomicrobiae bacterium, assembly GCA_963804425.1. GTDB lineage: Bacteria > Verrucomicrobiota > Verrucomicrobiia > Chthoniobacterales > JAFAMB01 > DASTDH01. The sequence goes on from CAWDQF010000002.1 coordinate 155,548, forward strand.
TGCGCCGGCGAAATAAATGAAGAGAATACGCACCCAAATCCGCAAACGGGCAAACAGTGCGAACGTCAATAACAAGAGAGCTAAACACTCGAGAAACCCCGCAAGATGGTTGGGGCAGACGTAAAATCCACTCGCGCGAGACCCGTAATCTGGCCGGACATAGCCAAACGGGAGAAAGTTATTTCCCAAGACATACTGAATAAGTCCGACCCAGAGATGTCCGATTTCCAACAAAACAAACCCGCTGACGAGGACCAGCCGTGTCCGCGAGCCAGTAAGCAAAGCAGCGCTCAAGAAATAGGTCGTCAGTGCCGCGAGGATTAGCAGCAGGTTCACGTTGGCCAGAAACCGCACCGGAGAAAACCAGGTACGTATCAGGAGATAACCAAAAAAAAGAGAGGTGCAGAGGAGCGCTCCCCAGTTCGGTATGCTGCGTTTGTGGCCAACAGCGAGAGCACTGAGCACGCCGGCTCCTCCCACTAAAAGGTAGCCCGGATAGGCGTGTGCCGGACGAGTTCCGCCCAGCCAAACCTGAATCCAAACGATACCGCCGAACAGAAGCGCGGCGATCAAAAAGTTGAGCCAAGAAAAAATCGTCCGAGTGTGCAAAAACCGAGACAAAAAAGATTAAGAGCAGCACAGTAATAATTGCTTCGGCGGAAAAACTCAAGCTGGCCTAGACAAATCCCAGAAACCTCACTACCCTCCTCGCGGTTGACTGAGGCCCAAGCGCCGCTCAGTGTCGGAGGCTCCTGACTCCGGGGTGAGAGAATGGACGAGCTCAAAAATGTATTCCAACTGCTCCTGATCGGCTGGGCGATCGTTGGGCTTTTTTGCCTTACTGGCCAGGTGGCTTCCGGTCCAGCTAAGGATCGGAGGGACCGCAAGGCCAAAACGACAAGGCAGCGGCTTATGAAAACTTTGTTAACGGCTGCCCTGGCAATTCCTTTTGCCGAAGATGCCGTGCTTGCTTCCCCGGCAATCAACCTAGGCGCATACGACCCCAGTGGGTTATTGCAGCATGAGCCGGCTGTCAAGATTGAGCACGTGTTTGTCGGCTGGGCCAATTACCGTTCTGGCGACCTCCTTCGGCAATTGCATGCCATCCAGGACAAAGGGAGACGACCGTTGGTTAGCATCGAGCCCTGGGCCGACGCCGCGATTACCCCATTGAATTCTTCCCTTCTTGCCGATGTTGTAACAGGAAAGTACGATCGGACGATTCGAGCTCTGGCCTCGGATATCGCCGAGTTCCGCGATCCGGTCTACGTACGCTGGGGCCATGAAATGGAGAACGTAACTGGACGGTATCCTTGGGCAGTGCGTAACGCCGAACTGTACAAGAATGCCTATAGGCGCTTTGTCACGGCCTGCCGGCTGTATGCACATAACATCGATTATATTTGGTCTCCCGTCGGCGATAATGGATGTGAACGCTACTGGCCGGGACCCGCGTTCGTGGATTTCGTAGGATTATCTGTGTTTGAGTTCCCGCAGTTTGATTTGAGATACTATCGCAAAGTCCGCTCTTTCAGTGAGCAGATGAGCGAAAAATACCGGCGGATAGCAGCTTTCCAAAAACCAGTCATCATCGCTGAATTCGGCGTGACCGGCGACCGAGACTTTCAGCAAGCCTGGCTGCGCGCTGCTTTGCAGGATATGCGGAATTACCCTCTGCTCGAGGCAGTAGCCTATTTCCAGGCCAAGGATACTCCTGGGGCCTGGGGCCCACATTATACCACTCCTGATTGGCGAATTAGTCCGCAATTGCTTGCGTCGCGGCGCTGAGCCAGCAGCGGATTAAGAAAAACGACCTAGGCCAAGCGTTCAGGCAGAACGGCCTGTTTCGTCGAACTCTCGATGGCCGCTGCAGAGCTGTTGCATTGGTGGTAATGCGCGCATTGGCGAGGATACCGAGAATTGAACGACATACCGAAGCCCACTTGGTTTACTAGGATTTACCATATTTACCGCGTTCTCTATAGAAAACCGGCCCGTCTATAACGAATGGGCCGGGCAGGCAATCATCATACGTTCATCACATTAAGTAGGATCCCCCAGTCTTCATGCTAAGCGCGGATAGCCGATACAGACCAAATAATGAAGAAGCCTGCTGTCCGCAAGCATGTTTCCGATGGCTATTTGGTTGATGTACTAAGTAAGGCACAAAGGGAACAACTTGAATTATTAATCTGTCTATGGTTAGCAACTGTTGTCGCTTTTGGAGTCTGGTGGTTAGATCCTAGCCATTATACAGGACCGGTTAGATTTACTTTCAATTCATTGATATTGGCCTGCCCATGGATGGCGTGGTATTCATGCGTTGGATGCGGAGGCTCACGGCGAAGGCCCAGCGACCTTTGCGGACGGCATGGTGCAAGAGTTCCAATGGGCTAGGAGCCTGGTCATGGTTTTCCTAACCATGACCCCTCGCTATCTCCCGAAGTTATCACTTCGGTTGAAGGCTCAGTTCTTGTTCGGACAACTATGGTACTTCCTTTTTTCCGGGGCCATGCTTAGCAGTTATCTGCTGCCGCTATTGGCAGGTGGTGCTCGGCGTCTCGTTTGCCCATGTAAATTACTTTGAGTTCGTCCTTTACTCGACTCTACCGATTATCGCTTCGATCGCGATTATCGTCTGGGTCAAGGGGCATGGCCTCCTTCGGCCACGCGATGCGAAACTCATCAATTGGGAAGTACCTCTATTTCAGTTAGCCCGCTGGCCCTGGGTTGTCTGGGCCGTTATCGACGCTGCTCGCTGCGCTCTGCTGAAGACTACCTTGGATTGGCGAATTACACCAAAGATGGGGGCGATAAGTTCACGAATCCCTTTGCAATGGTTTGTTCCCTACATCCTGATTGCGATCACTTCGATAGTTATTGCCACCCTTTGGGTAAGGAACCCAGAGATTCTGGGGTACTATTGGCTCAGTTTCTTAAACGGAGTGATCTATGTTGCTCTAATAATCCTGATCTTCGGCCTACAGAAGAGAGAAAGTAGGCGCCCAGCTTTTGCATCCTAATTTAACGAAAGAATAGAAATGAAAACAACAATGAAAACATCCTTACTAACTATTGCGGCAGCAATGATCATAGCCGCGACCGCGCAGGCCCGAATCGGCTGGAACCTGGAACAGTGCCGGACCAATTATGGTCATGAGGTCAAGTTAGAAAAGGCGTGGTGCGGTGGAACTGCCTACGGCTTTGTCAGCAACGGACTTTACATCTACGCCATCACGGGCAGTGACGGTAAAATTTCAGATGTAAGTTATTTTGACAATAAGACAGCAGATAAAATATCTCCGCTGTTAAAACAACAGTTACTCCGGCTCAATCAGGCTGGCTTCCAGTACGAACTGCAGCTAACGGGTTGGGACGGGAAACACCACTGCAGTAGTCTAGGCTTGGAGCGTTTCGCTCACGCCGTGATCTATCAACCGTCTAGCTTTTTGGGTTTGGTGGAAAATGACAACAAGAACGGTTATCAAGTTCGCACGTTGAACCAGTTCCAGATCGAGCAAAGTGTCTTAAAGACTTATCCCTCAAAAAAATGAAAAAACGGGAAGAGAGAGTTAGGTGCCCGCTCTGCGGGTCGCGCATAGGATTAAGCCGGATAAGCCGCCATATGGCAGAAAAGGCGAGTGCTGGCGGCAAAGCGGCTCGGGCCAAGGAGTCACCGGAGGTCAGGTCTGCTCGAGCCAGAGCAGCCGCCAAAAAGCGGTGGTCGAACAATCTGGGCAAATAGAATGAGACTAATCTCGCGGTCGCTCGACGCCGCGCATCGCCCTATTCGCCAACGGCAAAGCCTTTGGCGAGACAGCATTTCTTGGGCGCGGGTTTCGCCCATCAGGGATCGTCCGCACGGGTTTTTTGGGTCGCTGCAAATTGCGAACGCCAATACTCCAAACGTTCTCTTATCCGGCGCTCAAAGCCGATGTCGCTCGGCTCATAATAGCGCCGGCCCTCTGGCAGATACGCCTGTGGCACGTAGCCACCCGCAAAATAGTGTGCGTACTGATAGCCTTCTCCTTCTCCCAATAGCTTGCTCCCGGAACCGCGCAGGTATTTCGGAACTGCCAGCACCCGCCCCTTTTTAATATCTTCGGTGGCGTGCTCGAGGCCAATATAAGCCCGATTGCTTTTTGGCGCGGTTGCGAGATATACCGCAGCGTGAGCTAATGGAATTCTCGCTTCAGGCAGACCCACGAACTCCACGGCTTGTTGGGCGGCAACTGCGACTAGCAAAGCCTGCGGATCAGCCATTCCAACATCTTCACTGGCCGCGATCACAATTCGCCGAGCGATGAATCGGATATCCTCTCCACCATAGAGCATTTTCGCCAACCAATAGAGTGCGGCGTCCGGATCGGATCCACGCATACTCTTAATGAAGGCGCTGATGGTGTCAAAATGTTGGCCTTCGTCGGCGTCGTAAACGATGGCTTTCTTCTGAATGCTTTCTTCTGCTACTTCGCGGGTTACACGAATTTTGCCGTCTGGCGAAGCAGTTGTCGTCAACACCGCTATTTCCAGGGCGTTCAGGCACCGTCGCGCATCCCCTTCACTGACTTCCGCAAGAAAGCGCAGAGCGTCCGGATCGGCTTCAATGGGAAGGTTGCCGAGCCCTCGTTCCGCGTCACGCAAGGCCTGCTCCATCAGCCTTTCAAGATCTTCGCGCGACAATGATTCAAGCTGGAATATCTGGGACCGTGATACGAGAGGCGCGTTCACGTAGAAAAACGGATTGAGGGTTGTGGCGCCAATTAACCGAAGGAGGCCGCTTTCAACATCTGGCAGCAGGACATCCTGTTGCGCTTTGTTGAAACGATGAATCTCGTCGACGAATAGGATCGTGCGCATGCCGCGATTGGTTAGACGCAAACCGGCGCTGGCAATCGTCCGCCTGATGTCGTTCACCGAGCTTTCTACGCCGCTCAGCCGCTCGAAATGGCTCTGGGTCGCGGAGGCAATAACTTGGGCCAGACTCGTTTTCCCAACTCCGGGTGGGCCGTAAAGAATGATCGAAGTCAACCGATCGGATTCAATGGCCCGGCGGAGTAGCTTTCCTTCTCCGAGGATGTGACGTTGGCCAACATATTCGTCGAGCGATCGAGGTCGCATCCGCGCAGCGAGCGGCTCGTGAGCCGTCGGAGAGTCGGGCCCTTTTTCGAAGAGATCGTCCACGGAGTTAATCTCGTGACGAACCGAAACGAAGTCCAGCGGCCTACTTTTCTATCTGTTTCCAGTGAGCGGTAGCCGTTCGCGGTGCAACGGGGCCGTTCTCTAGATTCTAGCTTCTGAATTCTAGGTTCCGCTTTCGATTTACAAGGGCCGAACCTTATTTACCTTCTCCTGAGGCAGATTACTCAACGGTTTGTGTGCTAGGAAGTAAATGAAATCTATTTTGGTTCCAGTCGATTTTTCTGATGTCACACTCAAAGCAGTCAAAGCGGCGGTACATTTGGCGACGCCATTCAAAAGCCGGATTACGCTCATGCACGTATCGGAAGTTATCCCCCAAATAATCACCATTGGGCCCGCTCCGGAAGCCGTCCCGACACCGTCAATGGAAGAATTCGGCAGCTCAAAAATTGCTGAAAGACTCACTCAGTTGAGCGATCTGGTAACGTCCGTCGGATTGGAATCCAGTTCGGTGGAACTGCAAGGAGCACCGGTTGATTTGATCCTGACTCAAGCCGAAAGATCGCGCGTTGATCTTATCGTGCTGGGCTCACACAGCCGAAGTCCGTTGTATCACCTCCTGGTTGGTGGTGTGATCGAAGGCGTACTGAAGCACGCGCGATGTCCGGTACTGGTTGTTCCGCTTTCCGAACCCGCTGTCTGATCCTGTGCGATTCGCTTCCTATCCCGGGTTGGCGGTTCTCAATGCGCAAGGTCGCGATCCCGATCAATCTTTTGCCGAGGAGCTGCCCCCACCGGATTCTGCGGCCCACGCCCCGGTCAACTATCATGCCTATGCAGCTTGTACCCGAGGCGCCTTTTACCGGCATACCGCCCTAGCGAGTCGTCATCGGAACGTACTTTTGCTCTTGCGAGGGAATTTGCGGGCCGCGCGCAGAGCATTCGTCGCTTTGAAGGCGAAAGGGTGCGTCGTCGCGATCGCCTTTAAGGAAGCTGGTACTCACCAAGTCGCACAACAATTGGCCGATCCGAAGGCGTTTGGACATTTTGGGGAACTGGCCGCGAAGGCAGATCTTTGCCTGTCCAGCACTCCCGATCTCGTACCACTCTTTTCGTGTTTTTCCCGCCGGACGGTTTACTTGCCAACTCCCTACCCGGTCGAAAGCGATGCTTGGAAACTGGCGCTCCCGATCCAGGAGCGCACAGGGATTTTTCTGGGAACTCGAGAGTTTTCTGTGCCGTCCCGCAATCACCTTCTGGCATTAGGTTCGGCCCGACTAACCTCCTATCCCGTGACGGTGGTGGACGAGGGAACAGCAGCAACGAAAAGCCTCTTACAATCGATTCGTTACCCGAGCGAACAATTCACGGTTTTACCGCGGATGCCTTATGCCCGATACCTCGAGGTCGTCCGGCGCCACCGCATCGTCTTGCAGTTCGATCAGAGTGGCGTACCCGGACAAGTAGCCGGGGACGCATTGCTCTGTCAGGTGCCTACGGTCGGCGGCAATGGCGCGATTGAGCGAGAAGTACTACCGGAGTTGAACGGCGACGGCCGTTCGTTTTCTGAACTCATCCAAGTGGCACTGCGACTCCTCCGAGAAGACCTCTTCTATGCTCACCAGGTCGAGCGAATGACTGCGCTGGCCCATGAAAGGATCAGCTTTGCCGCGATCCGGGCTGAACTGATCAAGCTATTCCCTGGAATCGATTCGCATTGAGTCGTGAATTTTACCCATCATTGCTATTGCTCACGCTTCCAATTGAAATCTTCGACGACGAGGACGACTTCGGCATTCTTGATCCCAACCGAACCGTGCGGTACCCTCTTTTGGACATGTCCCGGGACACTGCATCGCACAGCTCTCCTTTAGCCGAGCTTAATCTGAACGCTATTCTCGAGCTTCTGCGATCGCACGGTTCGCGCATCACCAAAAGTCGGCAAAGGATTTTAGAAACCTTGCTGGCGGCGCGCGAACCGCTCTCCCTGGAAGAAATTCAGCGTCGATCGAGTGAAGAAGGTGTCGCACCGGACTTTGCCACCGTTTTTCGGGTGATGGCGCTGCTGGAAAATCTGCAGGTCGCGCAAAAGGTTCTTTTGAATCGTTCTTGCAGCTATTTCGAACTCGTGGATCCACAGCAGCACTATGACCACATTGTTTGCACCGAATGTGGTCGTGTCACTCTCATGATCGACGCATGTCCAGTTGAACGCCTCGAGCATGCGATAGGGAAAAAATATGGCTACACCGATCTTCGACACTCGTTGGAGTTCTTTGGTAAATGTCCCGAATGCCATAGTGTATCACTTTCGTAAACGGGATAATCGCTTGCAAAGGGACAAGATCATCATAGTCTTGGACTCGATGCGCTTGCCCGCTCAACTTCTTAGCCTTGAGCTTCTCCTGCTCGGGAGTGGCGCCCCGACTTCTTTCCTTCTTCCCACTACTCTTTAGGTTTCAGGTCACGTTCGTTCGCGGTGGAGACAAACGGTGACTCGCCTAATCGTCTCCACCAAAACACAGAACTAACTACCTATTATGCCAGAGAAGATCGTGATTTTTGATACGACATTGCGCGATGGTGAGCAATGTCCTGGAGCGTCAATGAATTTGCGGGAAAAGATGGAGGTGGCTCGCCAGCTCCAGCGGCTCAATATTGACGTGATTGAAGCCGGATTTCCGGTCATCAGTGAAGGTGATTTCGAGGCCGTCAGCAGGATTGCGGCCGAAGTGCGTGGTCCGATTATCGCCGGCCTCGCTCGGTGTAACACCAAGGACATCGACGCCGCCGGAGCTGCGGTTAAAGCAGCAGCTGATCGCGCCCGGATCCACGTATTTCTTGCGACCTCGAAAATTCATCGGGACCATAAGCTGAAAAAGGCAACCGAGGAGATCATCCGGCTGACGCGGGAAGGCGTTGCGCACGCGAAATCCTTGGTTCAGGATGTCGAATTCTCACCGGAGGATGCTTCGCGGACAGAGCCGGAATTCCTGGCGCAGGTGGTGGCGGCGGCAATCGAATCGGGGGCTACCACCGTGAATATTCCGGATACAGTTGGCTATGCTGTGCCAGACCAATTCGGAGCACTCATTCAGTATCTGAGGAACAGCGTCCGGAATATCGATGACGCGATCATTAGCGTGCATTGCCACGACGATTTGGGATTGGCGGTAGCCAACTCACTGGCGGCCGTTCGCGCGGGTGCCCGGCAAGTGGAGGGGACGATCAACGGTATCGGTGAGCGAGCCGGAAATGTCGCCCTCGAAGAAGTGATCATGGCCATGAAGACTCGAAAGGATTTCTACGGCGACTACTTCACCGACATCCAAGCTTCCGAGATAGTCAAGACTTCCCGGATCGTAGCCCGCATGAGCGGACTGGCCATCGCGAGAAGCAAAGCCATCGTCGGAGAAAATGCATTCGCCCATGGAGCTGGTATTCACCAGGATGGCATTCTGAAGAAGCGCGAGACTTACGAAATCATGGATCCGCAAGAAGTTGGTTGGGGCGAGACCGAGTTGCCACTGACCAAACACAGCGGCCGGCATGCGATGGCCAAGCGGCTGGAACATCTGGGCTACAAGCTGTCAAACGACGAGGTGGAACAGTTGTTCGTGCGATTCAAGGAGATCGGCGACAAGAAGAAGTTCGTTTACGACGAAGACTTGGCTGCGCTAGTCGATGATGCCTTTGGTTCATCGACCGAGACCTGGCAATTGGACTATATTCACGTTACCACCGGCACCACGACGATACCCACTGCTACCGTCCGGTTACGGCGCGGCGGTGAAGCCCTGGAGGATTCTTCGCCGGGTAATGGTGCGGTAGATGCGGCCATGAAAGCCGTCGATCGTGTCTTGTGTCTGCGCGGGCATCTAGTCGATTATCAGGTCCACGCGACCTCAGGCGGGAAAGATGCGCTCGGCGAAGTGACTGTAAAATGCGATTTCGGCAATGGCAGATTGGTGAGTGGCAAGGGAGCTAGTACCGACGTAATCGAGGCGAGTGCTCGGGCTTACATCAACGCGGTCAATCGCGTTCTGCTGCAGGCTAATCAACCGGAGAGACCGCACCAAGAAAAGCTTGAAACTGTAGGAGTGTAGTACCGATGACCAATACCGGCGCCCGCATCGGCCTCAGGCGGAAGCGATGTGGGCGGGGCCAGAGCGAACCGCGGATAGCAAGTTTTGGCTATCGGCGAATGCGTGGCGGTTCTGCCCCGAAAGGAGAACTGGCACGCAGCCGGGGGTTTGACCCCGGGCTGAGCCCTGCAGCGAAGGCGCGTAACAATCGCAACGACCTATGCGTGGGACTAGCAGGCTCGAAACGCACCTTCAGTGCGTGATCGCTGGGGTCGGATTCCTAGGGCTCCGCCCCATAAGCGTTAAGTTAAGTTCCGATTTTGTGCTAGCGGGCAGGGGATGCGCCGAGACGCATTTGTCCCGGAGAGGTCTGAGGTGGTCTGTCAAATTTTTTGGGGGGAGTTTTTCACCGGCGAAGAATAAGGCGAGCCACGTTGGAGCAAGGCGCTGAGGTAGAGCTCAGGGTCGTAAGGTTGGCGCGTTTTCCAGCAACGGAACAAGATCCGGATCCATTTGTAGGCCAGAGCACGCACTGCGGCGTGATGGCCTTTGCCGCGGGCTCTTTGTTGTTGATAAAAGAGTGCGGCCCAATCACAGAAGCGAACCGATTGGCCGGCAAACTCGTGGAAGGATTGACGGAGGAATTTCGGACAAGCCCAGCGAAAGTGGATCCATTGAGATTTGCCGCTTTGTTCAGTCACCGGAGCAATCCCAAAGAAAGTCACGGCTTCGAGCGAACTTTGAAAACGCTCTCGATCGGTGCCGAAGGCTGTCAGTAAACGAGGGCCCAGAGTGGGACCCGCCCCAGGGAGGTTGTTGAATAAGGCGCTGTCGGGATGGAGATCGAAGAGTTGAGCGATCTCTTTTTCGTACCGAGCGATGTAAGGCAGCAGTGCTTTGAGCTGCTGGGCCAGCATCTGCACAGTGAGACTGCCCGCCTCAATGATGGCCGAGTCGCGGGTCAAAGGTTGGGCGGCCTCTATCCGTTCCAAGCGCGTTTGGAGTTTTTGCTCGCGGCGGCTTTGATGGCCGTAAAAGAACTTACGCAGCTTGTGGGCCGAAGCTTTTTTGAGCGACGCAAAATTAGGCCACTGGAGCAAAAAATCGGCGGCTAAGGCCGTGGTCAGATCGTTGTCCAGTAGGGCTAAAGCCAGAGGAAAATACTGCTTGAGCTCACTCTTGAGCTGATTGCTCAGGGCGCTACGCGCATCGACGGCTTGCCGGCGCTTCTCGCACAACAGAGCCAACTTTCGCGTTAATCCATCGTCGGGATGCCAGGGGCGTAAGCTCTCATGATGCAGACTCACAAACTGGCAAAGTAGCTCGGCATCAACCGGGTCGTCTTTGGCCCCGCTGGGCCTAAAGGCCTCCCGGTAACTGGCCAATTGTTTGGGATTGATCGGGTAGAGTGCAAAGCACTCATAGCCCATCAAAAAGTGAATCAGCGCTCCGCGACTCTGCTCTAGGCAAACCAGGATCTTGCCCTGAGCACTGAAACGCTCTCGCACTTCCAATACCCACTCGGCTAAAGCAGCCGGCTCGCTGCTGATGCTACGATGTTCCAGCCTAGCGTTGCTAGTGGCTGCTCGTAGCACGATAGCGTGTTGTTGATCGGCCCAGTCGATGCCGACAAAAGCGGCGACTGGTTTTTCATTAGTTCTATCAGCTGAAGACATAACGTGATTGCTCCAAATAAGAAAACTCGCGCCGCCCGAGTGATTACCAAACCCTTATAGTGAGACGTAAATCGCCAGGGGGGCGATCTCGCCGTGGTCTGAGTATTGTTTTCCACTCAAGCAAGAATCAGCCAGCTCGAAACTCTCCGGGAATCCGTTGCTACGGATGGGACGGCCATTCGTAGCCGGCTGACGCGCTTGGGGCGAAGTTACTCACAATCCGGGGGTCGCTCACGCTCCAAAGCTTCATCGGGGGCTTTGGCCCCAGATTGATGAATAACTTCGGACTACCTATAAGGGATAGCCTGATAGTAGCCTGGCACGAAGTGCCTGGTTCGGCGTAAGAAAGAATGACGCGTCCCGAAGGGACGGTTGAAATGGCGTTTAGTCCCAGGCTGTTGGCTTGGAATTTCAGGTCGTGCCTCTTTTGAAACGCCAGATAATCCTCTTGAAAGCTTCGGGTCCGCTGATGTTCGGCCTGAATCTGGAACTCTGCTCTAGACGGTTATTTTAGTTGCGAATTGCGGCTGTTAGCAAGGCGACCTCTGGGGACTGTGCCCAAGCCGGCTGCCGGATCGGCCTTTTCGACCGTCCCGCTGGGACGGCTTTGTCTTTTCCCAATTCCCAGGCACTTCGTGCCAGGCTACTATCCGGCTATCCCTTATAGGTAGTCCGAAGTTATTCATCAATCTGGGGCCAAAGCCCCCGATGAAGCTTTGGAGCGTGAGCGACCCCCGGATTGTGAGTAACTTCGCCCCAAGCGCGTCAGCCGGCTACGAATGGCCGTCCCATCCGTAGCAACGGATTCCCGGAGAGTTTCGAGCTGGCTGATTCTTGCTTGAGTGGAAAACAATACTCAGACCACGGCGAGATCGCCCCCCTGGCGATTTACGTCTCACTATAAGGGTTTGGTAATCACTCGGGCGGCGCGAGTTTTCTTATTTGGAGCAATCACGTTATGTCTTCAGCTGATAGAACTAATGAAAAACCAGTCGCCGCTTTTGTCGGCATCGACTGGGCCGATCAACAACACGCTATCGTGCTACGAGCAGCCACTAGCAACGCTAGGCTGGAACATCGTAGCATCAGCAGCGAGCCGGCTGCTTTAGCCGAGTGGGTATTGGAAGTGCGAGAGCGTTTCAGTGCTCAGGGCAAGATCCTGGTTTGCCTAGAGCAGAGTCGCGGAGCGCTGATTCACTTTTTGATGGGCTATGAGTGCTTTGCACTCTACCCGATCAATCCCAAACAATTGGCCAGTTACCGGGAGGCCTTTAGGCCCAGCGGGGCCAAAGACGACCCGGTTGATGCCGAGCTACTTTGCCAGTTTGTGAGTCTGCATCATGAGAGCTTACGCCCCTGGCATCCCGACGATGAGTTAACGCGAAAGTTGGCTCTGTTGTGCGAGAAGCGCCGGCAAGCCGTCGATGCGCGTAGCGCCCTGAGCAATCAGCTCAAGAGTGAGCTCAAGCAGTATTTTCCTCTGGCTTTAGCCCTACTGGACAACGATCTGACCACGGCCTTAGCCGCCGATTTTTTGCTCCAGTGGCCTAATTTTGCGTCGCTCAAAAAAGCTTCGGCCCACAAGCTGCGTAAGTTCTTTTACGGCCATCAAAGCCGCCGCGAGCAAAAACTCCAAACGCGCTTGGAACGGATAGAGGCCGCCCAACCTTTGACCCGCGACTCGGCCATCATTGAGGCGGGCAGTCTCACTGTGCAGATGCTGGCCCAGCAGCTCAAAGCACTGCTGCCTTACATCGCTCGGTACGAAAAAGAGATCGCTCAACTCTTCGATCTCCATCCCGACAGCGCCTTATTCAACAACCTCCCTGGGGCGGGTCCCACTCTGGGCCCTCGTTTACTGACAGCCTTCGGCACCGATCGAGAGCGTTTTCAAAGTTCGCTCGAAGCCGTGACTTTCTTTGGGATTGCTCCGGTGACTGAACAAAGCGGCAAATCTCAATGGATCCACTTTCGCTGGGCTTGTCCGAAATTCCTCCGTCAATCCTTCCACGAGTTTGCCGGCCAATCGGTTCGCTTCTGTGATTGGGCCGCACTCTTTTATCAACAACAAAGAGCCCGCGGCAAAGGCCATCACGCCGCAGTGCGTGCTCTGGCCTACAAATGGATCCGGATCTTGTTCCGTTGCTGGAAAACGCGCCAACCTTACGACCCTGAGCTCTACCTCAGCGCCTTGCTCCAACGTGGCTCGCCTTATTCTTCGCCGGTGAAAAACTCCCCCCAAAAAATTTGACAGACCACCTCAGACCTCTCCGGGACAAATGCATCTCTCGGCGCATCTCGTGCCCGTTGGCAACAAAATCCGAGCTTACGCCGCCCTCTAGGCTATCCTGAAACGCGCCTTTGGCGCTCATCAGTCTCGCCCGATCCTCAGCGCTTGCACGAGCTGCGAATCGATCTGTCCGGTCACGGGCAGGCCATTATCATTTTGAAACTGACGAATCGCACTCCGTGTGCCAGGCCCGATGACTGATTCTAGTCTCTCCCGTTTCTTAGCGCTTGTACGAGCTGCGAATTGATACGTCCGGTCACTGCTAGGCCGTTATCATGCTGAAACTCGCGAATCGCATTTCGCGTTTGGGAGCCAATAACGCCGTCAACTTGTCCATCGTAGTAGCCACGCCGCGCCAGAGCGTCTTGAACAAAAACCGCACCGCTGACTGCGCGGGATCCATAGTCACTCGGATATTCCGGATAGTAATCCGGATAATCCCCATAGTACGGATAGCCGTAATCATAATAACCATAGCCCGGATACCAATAGGGAAAAAAGCCGAAGGAAAAACGCCGATGATGGTCCCGGTCACCGTGATGCCAATCACCGTGGTCCCAGTGCCCGGATCCGTGAGGGTCGTGCCAATTTCCGTTTCCGTTGTAGTGCCAAGCATGAGCTCGACCCACGGAATTACCGTGGGCAGCCGAAACAGCGTGTCCGCCACCGGAGTGCCCGCCACTTGAACTCCCCGAGGAATGACCACTACTGCCAGGTGCCGCGTTTACAGCGGCGGGTAGCGCGCTGATTAATCCAATAAGGAGCACGCGCTTCAAGAAAGATTTCCTATCCACAAATACCTCCGCCAGACAATATCCACCTTCGTTAGGAACAGGTCAACCGGTGTGGGGAAAACGGATTTCATCGCAAAGGCTAGGCGGTACACGCCGTTGAGAGATAGCCAGAGGCGTGAGGCTGATGAAAGTAACTAGAACGGCAAGAAGCCAAAAAGTAGGCGCCGCCGATGGTGCCACCAGTCATCGTTTCCATCCCAGCTACCGTGTCCAGAGGGACCACCACTGCTGAGAATGCGAGTATTGGCAGCCAAGACGGAAACCTTGTGAGCCGTGCTTGAACGAACGTGCGTACCGGGGACAGAAGGTCCGGTTCCCACTGCAACATTAGCACTGCCCGGATCGCTGGCGAAATGGCCGCCATTGGAGCCGCGTGAGGAATGACCGCCGCTTGACCCGCCCGAGGAATGACCGCCGTTCGAGCCACTTGAGGAGTGACCGCCGCCAGAGCCACTCGAGGAATGACCGCCGCTGCCCGGTGATGCAACACTAATAAAAGTGGGTAGCGCGCCAACTAATGCAATAAGGATGATGCGCTTCAGAAAGGAATTCGCATCCATAAAGAATACTTCCGGTCAACTATACGACCGCGTAGTTCCGGATTCAAATGCTGCACTCTCCATTGGGCTTCGACCCTTCTGCGACGAGACAGATTGCGCCGGCAGCGAAAATTGCCACCAGAAGCGGTAACACGTAGCGCGGCATCGAATAGTTGCAGACGCAATTGGCTGCGTACGTGACAAGGCCGATGCCAAAAATGCAAAGGCTGATCAAAGCCAGGTCCAGAGAAAGTCGCCCGCGGACTAATCGCCAGATTCCGAAGATGAGGAAAAGGAGAAACCAGAGGCCGACCGGAATAAACCTCCAGTGTCGGATGAAATTGTCGTGGAATGCACGTTCGAGAGTGGCTTGAGCGACAGCCGGTTGAAAGATGAGCAATTGTCGCAAACCCACCCAGTTGGCTGGATCCTCCTGTATCGGCCCGAGCGAATCAAAAGTTGATTTCGCGCCGGTTATCGCGATCCCTTGGTCGTTAGTTGGGTAAAATCCTTTCGCAATATCTCGCAGGATGATCTGGATCAGCTTTGCGTCCCAGGTCCGGTAATAGCACAATACTCCTTCGAGGATGATTCGGTCTCGCTCGACTTCCATCGATTCGCCGGTCAGGCCGCGCTCACGCAAGAACTGCGCGACAAACTCGTTAGTTCCTTTGTGGAAGGTGCCGATATCTTTGAAAGCGCCAATGGTCGCCCTCACATCTAAATCGCTGGTCAGCGAGGCAGCTCTTTGAGCCGCTCGCGCTTTTTCTTCGGGCTCCAGCGAGTCCAGATAACTGCCGATCCGGTCGCTCAAAGTCCGACCCATCGTGCGGCGCTGAACGACTCCAAAATGAGTGCACATCGCTGTTACAAAAGCTTGCTCAGTAATCAGACAGACAACACTCAAACTGAGCGCGATTCCGGCAACCTTCACCATCGGGAACGCGTTTTGGAATCGGCGCGAACCGGTTTGAATAAATCGGAGGACGCCCAGAACAAAGGCTGTCGTCGGAAGCCAGCCGAGCAGAAAGCCGCTGACATGGCGCGAGCCGATCGAGAACAACAGGATGAGAAAGTAGAGCAACCAAGTTTTCCAGGTGCTTCTTCGACCCAAAATGCGAAGCCCGATGCCAAAAAGACAGAACCAGGTAATCGTAAGGGTCGCTTCAGCTCCAGCCGTGTGAGCAAAGGCGTAAAAACTGGCTATCGAAGCGAGCAGAAGCGCCATCCCGCCTCGACCCGTATCCGATGCGGGCAGCGAAAACAGAAAGTATCGCAACGAAACCCATAGTCCGACGTGTTGACACAAGATGAGAGCGTATACCGCGGCCAGTGACGGATGCTGCGCTGACAAGATGCCGGGCGACGACCCCGAGAGCAACGTGTCGGTAATCCAAAAAGGAATTCTGCCCAAGACTGGATAGAGCGGTGGACAAAGCAAGAGGTTCATCTCCGTGAAGCCCCAAACCAGTTCATCGAGGACGTCTATATCCTTCCAAAAAGGGAGATAGAACGCGAAAAACCACAGCGATGGCAGAATCAGGAGGAAGAGAGGATGGCGACCGACCCAGGCAAGGAAGCGATGACCAATAGCCAATAGCCGATAGCTAAATTTCAGTGTCGGCGATTGGCGATTGGCGATTTCACTCATGAAAACGTACTCGGGCGAGAGGATTGCGCTACCTCACTCATTGATAATTGGACGAGAAAATCGGCTATTTTGCTTAGCGGGTAGCGATCTCGAGTACCCGGTCGATCTCGGCTTCGGAATTATAAAAGTGCGGACTGAACCGGATATAATGGTTGCCTGGGCGGTCCTGGCGTTGGGAGCAGAAGACGCGTGCCTGAGTCAATCGTTGAAAAACCTCGTTAAGGTCTCGAGTCGGGTGGGAAAATGTAACGATCCCCGAACCGGCTGCGGACCCTGGCGCACCAAGCAGGCGATAACCGGCAGGTACCATCCCTTCGATCAAACGAGCGCGAAGCGCAAGAATGCGGTCGCCAATCCGATCAATCCCGGCCTCTAACAGAAGGTCGATTGCGGTCTTCATTCCGACGATACCAAGCAGGTTCATTGCTCCCGGTTCGTAGCGTTGCGCGGTATCGAGAAACTCGATTCGATCCTGCGCCACGAATCCTGGCGCGCGAATGTTCCATGATCCTAGTAAGGTTGGTCGGCACAGGTCGAAGTGCTCTTTTTTCACGTACACCACACCGCTGGCCAATGGACCTAGCAGCCACTTGTGAGAATCTGCACTGAGGAAATCGACTTGCTCGACCGTCGTCGGGAATGCGCCGAGCGTCTGGATCGCATCCACGGAGAAGAGTATGCCCCGCGCATGCAACATTGCGCCGATTGCAGCGAGATCGATGCGATAACCCGAAATGAAATTGCAAGAAGCTAACGCCACCAACCGCGTTCTATTGGTGAGTGCACGCTCCACGATTTCGACGGTGATTTCGCCTAACCCGGCCGGTTCCAAGTAACGTACGGTCACGCCGCGGTGACGCAGGTTTAACCACGGATAAACGTTGGCCGGGTAGTCATCGAGATAACAGACAACTTCGTCTCCCGCTTCCCAGGGAATGCCGTTCGCGAAAAGACTAAGACCGAGCGAGGTCGGCCCGAGGAGCGCAATCTCTTCTGGCGAGGCGTGAAGCAAACGTGCTGCAGACTCTCGGGTTTCCCGAATAATCCGGAGTGATTCGGTGAAATCAGGGAATTCTCTTGCCGACTTGTGAACGTAATTACTGATCGCTTCTGCGACCGGGTTCGGCAGCACAGTGACCGCAGCGTGCGCCAAGAATATTTTATCTCGGACGATAGGAAAACAATTGGATCGAAACGACTCGTCGGCCACCACCGAGGCAAAGAACTCCATCATTTTGCCCTACACCGAAACCACTCGAGGGTAAATGGGAAACGGAATAGGAGCTGGGAGCCGCTTCTGATAGGGGTTCCCCGGGGAACGCACAGGCATTTCTTTTTGGATCAGGTCTTACGAAGCACCGATTAAAGGGAAGGGGAATAATCCGCAGATTTCGCGGATTACGCAGATTATTTTCCGTTCCTTGCGGGCGTGCATGTGACCAAACAAAGTGCCTTTGCCGGGAGCGGCGCTCTACTGAGAGCTGGTAAGCGTCCTGAATCTAGGAATCTGCGTAATTCACGAAATCTGCGGATTATTCCCTCTTTCGACGCCCCTCCATCAGTTTTGTTCGCTCGCCTTCTTCAATCAACTTCCAAAAACTCGAACTTTGTTCGAGTTGCTCATCTTCGGCGAGAGGCAATTTCGACCGAAACAAGAAATCGCGAATCGTGTTCTTGTGCAGTACTCGATGCACCACGATACCTTCTAGGCTGCGCTGAAAATAGATCCGGTAATCATTGGCACGATACCGATAGAGCTTCGTCCCTTCGCGTTCGATCACACCGAACGCCTTGGAGTCCAAATGATCCAAATTATCGGGAAGGAACTGAAATTCGGCCAGCAGCTCCAGTTGCAGTTCCTTCGGGATTTTCGCCATTTCCGAAGCGCTGATCTCGTTAAAGACGATCTGGTACATGGGGCTCGCTTCAAAGTGTAGCATAGTTTGATCCGAAGACTCCCGGAAATAGCCAATGACCAATTGGCTATTTCCGGGATTTTGCGCTTTACTCAAGGGATTGCCGTGATGCGTATAACATTCCTCCTCAGCCTCTTGTTAGCCCCCCCTTTATTTGGCCAACTGCATTGGGACAATCTCGAGCAAGATCAGAAAGCGAAGCCGGGAGACAAGGAAGCAGTGGTTAAGTACCACTTTGTCAATGAGGGCAAATCGTCGATCAAGATTGTCAATGTGCACACCTCTTGCGGGTGTACGACCGCGGCGTTGGCCAAGGATGAGTATGCCCCTGGCGAAGCCGGGGACATCGAGGCGCGGTTTAATTTCGGAAGCCACACCGGACGCCAAGAGAAAAGCATTGCGGTTACCACTTCGGACGCGCCCAACCAGCCGACGTACCTCCGCTTGGTCGTCGACATCCCTCAGGCGGTGGTGTTGCAACCGGAATTTGTGTTTTGGAAAATCGGAGAACCATTGGACGCTAAAAAATTCCGGGTAGCAATTGGGGAAGGGTTCTCCGCGAAGCTGCTTGGGGTGGAATCGGACAATCCGGAAATTCAATTCGTGGTGAAGCCGGTCACTCCCGGAAAGGAACTGGAAGTGAGTGTCACACCGAATGAAACCAAGCGTCCCCTCAGCGGTACGTTATTGATCAAGACAGATTACCCTCCGGAGAATCCGCAGACCTATTACGAGTACATCCGAGTGCAATAGGATGAAGGCGGGCGCGCAGGCTTTAATGATCTTTCTCGCCGCCGCCGTATTGGCTAGCCTCACCGCGGCTGTCCATCCGAAAAGACCAGCTTTCCCCAATAGATCTTCAGAGCCGGGCGAGATCGGCCTGGAAGAGGTGCAGAATTGGCAGGAGCCCGTACTCTGGGTCGATGCGCGGCCGGAATCGGATTACGAGAAGGAGCATGTCTCGGGAGCCATATCGTTGAATCCGGACAACTGGTCAGAACGATTCCCCGGCTTCCTCGACGCCTGGAATCCACCGAAGAAGGTGGTGGTTTACTGCAGTGCGGCTAGTTGTGACACGAGCCGGGAAATTGCGGATCGCCTCCGACGAAGCGGCGCGGACCCTGTCTTTTACCTAAAAGGCGGGTGGGAAAGCTGGAAAGCAAAACGATGAGCGCTGATGCGATGAATTCGGCCGGCGCTCCGCGACAGCAACTTCTTACTTGGTTGTCGTTCGGTTTTCGCATTCTGTTGGGCGGCTTGTTCTTGCTGGCCGGTGGACTCAAATTTCTTGATCCGGCTGCGTTCGCCCTGGAGATCGATCGGTATCAATTGGTCCCGTGGTGGACCTGCGCGCTCCTCGCGCTCTTTCTTCCATCGCTGGAAATTTGCGTTGGTCTCGGCTTACTCACTCGCCGATTTTCTCGCGGAGCACTGGCTTGGACCACTGGATTGCTGGCGCTTTTCAGTGTCGCCTTGCTGACTGCTATGCTGCGTGGTCTCAGCATCGATTGCGGCTGTTTTGGTCGGGTCTGGCAGTCGACTGGTACCTTCTGGCCGCTCATCCGGAATTTGGTTTTGCTCGGAATGACCTATTTTCTCTGGTGGCAATCTCGCCGTCTTTGAGCTTTGCTGCACACCTCGCGCATGAATTTACCTGACCGTTGCTGGGTAGAAATTGAGACCGCCGCTCTCAACGATAACGTCGAATCGCTGCGTCGCTTCCTCCAGCCAGGCGTGAAAATCGCCGCGGTCATCAAAGCCGACGGATATGGACACGGCCTAGAGGCGGTTGCGCAGCGAATAGCGGATAAGGTCGATCTATTTGGGGTCGCTAATCTGGCTGAGGCAACGCGTATCCGAACTGCCAGCGTTCACCGGCCGGTCATGATTCTCGGTCCGGCGTTACCGGGGGAAAGAGCAGGAATAGCCAAACATCGGTTTATACCGACTGTTTCCACCGCAGAAGAGGCTGCTGGTTATGCCGAGGTCACCGAAGGGGCACCTTTAACGATCCATTTCGTGACTGATACCGGCATGGGCCGGATCGGGCTTTGGGAAGAAGAAGCGATCGCAGAATTTGGATTGATTCTGGGCATGAAACAGCTTCGCATCGAGGCCATCTCGACTCATTTACCGGTCGCGGACGAAGATCCGAGTTACACGGCAAATCAACTTGAACGGGTGCGCGCTCAGACCGAGAAGTTATCGCCCCAAAGCACGACCGTATTGAATAGTGCGGGTATTCTTCGGTTTGGATCGTTCGCGCGACCGGGCGATATCGTGCGGGCAGGGTTGACTCTTTACGGGATCTCACCTCTTCCAGAATTCCAATCGCGCTTCTGGCCAGCAATGACCTGGAAGACCCGAGTAATCCTGGTGCGCAAGGTCGGAGGGGGGCGGAGCGTGAGCTACGGACGCACGTTTATTACGGATCGTCCCACTCGAATCGCAACGCTAGCGGTTGGCTACGGCGATGGCTACAAACGCCATTTGTCGGGCCGAAATGCCGATGTACTTATCCGAGGCAAGCGCTGCCGTTTACTTGGACGGGTCACAATGGACCAGAGTATGGTCGACGTTTCGCATCTCGACCAGGTAACCGTCGGTGAAGAAGCGATCCTCATGGGGGCTCAGGGAGACGAGACCATCTTGGCCTCCGAACTGGCTGCCAAAGCCGGCACCATTGCCTGGGATATCTTTACCGGCATCACGAAACGGGCTGAACGGATTTATCGCTGACAGGTTACAAGTTGCAAGTTGCGGGTTACAGGTTGCGGGTTGGCATTTGAAGTTAACAGGTTCCCCCGGGCGGTAGATACGGTCTCGGGTGTCAAGGAAGGAGAGATTGGGAATAACCCATCGAGAGGAGGGCCCCCTGCTACTCCATCCCTTCGTTCGCCGATTGGTTCTTGAGTGCCAACGGACCGTATTTATCCGGATTTTTGTTGAACTTCTTCAGGCAGTCTTTGCAGCAGAACGCAATCGTCTGTCCCTTGTATTGTGCGTAGGCTGGCTTCCCAATGTCTCCTACCGTATCACCGGAAACCGGGCAGACTGTGTTTACCGCTTTATTGGATGTTTGGGCGGATGGAGCGGCGCTTGCGCTCGCGGTTGGGCTGGGATCGGTCGCGAAAGCGCTAACGGTGAGCACGGCGGCCAAGACGGCTATCATTTGTTTTTTCATTGTTAATTATTGTTTCAGTTTTTTGGTGAACTAGGTGTAACAAATTAGACGAGCTACGGGACGTATCACATCAATCGCGTCCAATCTCGATTGAATTTGCTGGCGGACCGCCGGGAAGGAGGGCGCCATCTCGATCGAGGGATTAGCTATGACCGTGATGATGCTCGTGGGCCTGGGCTAAATGTTCGTGGTCGCGCGTCCTTTGTCGCATATGAAGGAACACAAACCAGCCAGCCAAGGCTATGGCTGCAAGATCTAAGAACGTCGTGTAATTCCAACTGAAATGCGCCTCAGAGAGCGCGTTTTTGGGGCGAGGCCCAACCGGGACCAGGTGCAGCGCTGAAAACAGAAGATCGACAAGAATTCCCGCTGCGACCATTGAAATAAACATCGCTAGGAGGATGAAGAGAGTTGGCCTAGTGCCGTAGTATTTTCGATAGATCAAGATTAAAGGGATTACGATCAGGTCGCATAGATGAATGAGACCACCCCGCCAAAGCTGATTCCTCCACTCCAGAGAACGCTGGCCAAAGGAATGTTACCGATCGAGCATACAAAACTCGCGATTGCGATTAGCGGACCAATTATCGCGTTTTCTACCAACTGCAAAAACGGAGGACCGCCGTTTAAGAAAAGCGTTTTCCACCAATTAGCCGGAACAAGTGTTGCAAGGAATCCTGCAATCAGAAAGCCGATCGCGATTTCTTTCCAGAGCATAGACCAGTCCGTCACGAACGCATTTGCAACTTGGGTCCACTTGTCTTCCTCTCGACCTACGGCATGATGATGGCCTTCCTCTTTGAGAGCGGAGGTGTGCTGGCGAGCTTCTTCTTCGAGATCCTTCGGAAACAGGAATTTTCCAAGAATCCAAATCAACGCTATCAGGATCAATGCCCCGATGGCCTCTGCCAAGACAAAATGCCAGCCCATGAGGAGCCATAACACCAGTCCTAATTCGATGACGAGGTTGGTCGAAGCAAACATGAAGGCCAGAATGACTATGAGCGCGGCACCCTGTTGAAATGCACTTCTCGCAGCTGCAACCGCAGCATAAGAACACGAGCTGCTAGCTGCGCCTAGTCCAGTTGCCAGAGCCATTGATCGCAGGTTGACTTTTCCGAAGCCCTTGGCCATCTGCTCTTTGCTAACGAAGACTTGTAAAACTCCAGAAATCATGAAGCCAAAGACAAGAGCCCATAATGTTTCCCAAAACATCGCGGCTCCGTGGTAGATGCTGGTCCAAAGCCAATTCATGTTGTCTTTCTCCTTGATTGAGTCTTATCGAGCCCGAGGCTGGCGCTAACCGAATTAAGAATTCGTAAACAACCCCCGGCTATAGGCGCGAGATCTTTTAGTCAGGCGCGGGATTTAACCGCCGTGCTTCATGTTCATGTGATCCATGTTCATGTTATCCATGGGCTTCTCGCTCTTCTCTGAACTCGGAACCAAGCCGAGATCGCGCTGCAACTCGTCATTGCTGGCCAAGCTTGCCAACGTCCCTGGCGGATTTTCGTACCAGCCCGGGTCATCGTAGCTGGTCAGGTTTTCTCGAACCTTCACGATCGTGAACATCCCACCCATATCAATGTAGTCATGCTTACCCTGCGCGCCGAGCATCGGAATACTGTTGGGCGGCACCGGCATGCCCATTTCGCCCATGTCAGCCATGCCGTTCTCGCCCATCGCCATATAACCGGGGAGTAATTTGCCTACTTTTGTGTCGAGCTTGCCTGGGCGCACCCCGATGAGATTTGGTGCCCTATGCCCCATTTGGTTCATTGTGTGGTGGGTCATATGGCAGTGCATCGCCCAATCGCCGGGATTGTCCGCAATAAATTCCACGGTCCGGGTTTGGCCGACCGCGACCAGGACTGTGTTCCCGGTCTGCTGCGCTGCCTCTGGGACGGGAAAACCGTCCATTTCAGTGATCTTCCAGTAGAACCCATGGAGATGGATCGGATGATGCTCCATCGGGCTTAAATTTCCGAATCGGATTCTTACCCGATCCCCGTATTTGGCCACTAAGGGGGCAGTACCTGGAAACGACCGACCATTAAACGTGAGGACATTGAAATCCGTCATTTCAATCGGAACGGGCCGCCTGGTGCCCACATCGATCCTCCATTCACTCGACATCAGAGCGAAGTCTCGGTTCGCCTTCGGACCGGTTGGAGTTCGCGGATGAATGATAAATATCCCCATCATCCCAAGTGCTATCTGGGTCATGTCGTCGGTGTGAGAGTGGTACATGCACGTCCCGTGCTGCCTAAGCCTAAACTCGTATTTATAGGTCTCGCCAGGCTCGATAGTTTTCTGGCTAAGCCCTCCCACTCCATCCATACCTGATGGCACAAGCACACCGTGCCAGTGAACAGTGGTGCTCTCCGGAAGCTTGTTCGTCACGTATATGCGCACCTGATCCCCCTCCACAGCTTCGATGGTTGGACCATGGACCTGGCCATTGAATCCCCAACAGTAGGCGCGAAGTCCTGGCGCGAATTCGTGATCCACTTCTTCAGCGATTAGATGGAATACTTTGATGCCTCCCACCAATTTATAGGGCAGCGTAGATCCGTTCGGTGTGATGACTGGAGCATAATCTTTGCCGGGTTCACCCGGAGGATAGTCCTGCTGATCAGATTGAGCGTTTCCCATGATTTTGTCAGGATTTTCGAGCGGTTGTCTAGCGGGCTCCGCTCCTTGTACGGAAGTAGCGCCGAGCGCAGCCGCCCCTGCAGTAATAACCGCGTTAGAGAAGAACTTGCGGCGAGATATCATAAACTTGTATTCTTGGTTAATTATTTTTGGCTGGCCTTGGCAGCCTTGCATTTAAAACAGGTTGGGATTTGCCGTCTGCCGGTTGGCGCGGATTCAAATTACCGCCCACAGCTCGTTCGAGTTCCGCTCGTGTAATCCAGTAATCCCTGACGGCATTGACGTATTCGCGCTCAGTACTAGCTTCTTCGGCTTTTGTGCTAAAGAGCTCAAAATTCTCAATCTCCATTGCGTTATATTGAATGAGACTTTCGTTGAGGATTCGACGCTGGCCGGGCAAAAGCTCGTCTTGATAGAAACGAGCGATCTCCCTTTTGCTCGTGAGTTCGTCCCGCAGCTCTCTTATCTGAGAGCGAACGTCAACTGCCAATGCTTCAAACTTATTCTGTGACTGCCTTAAAGCCGCTTCACCCCTGGCGATCCGCGCCTGCCCTTGATTGAAGATCGGCAACTCGATGGCGAATGTTGGACCAGTCCTTGTTTGTGCATCTGTTTCCCGTTCGCTATTGACCCCGAAATCCAGCGCACCCACGAGTCGAAAGCTTTTGGTCAGTCCGAGATTCTTCACCTGGCTTGTGACCTGGAGGTAGCCTGCCTGTAAGTCCAACCGTTGGGATATGGCCAGGCGTTCGAGCGCTCTCATGGGAATGTCTGAACTCGGCACCGCGGGCAGTTCACCGGCGATTTGCCAGTCAGTATCGGCGCCCCACAATCCAAGCAGGCGATTGAACCTCTCACGATTTCGCCGGATTTCGGCCTCCGTTGAGGCATGATCCAGCCGCGAACGGCTGTAGCTTGCTTGCAGCCGAGCCAGCGCCAAGTCCGTGATATTCCCAGCTTCGTGCTGTCGCTGGGCGAGATCCAGCGAAGCCGCGTTAGTATCTACTATCAACTTAAACCGCGTCAGGAGCTCCTGAGACGCTTGCAGCGAATAGAAGGCGCTTTTGACCTGCAAAACCAGTTCGAGAGTTGCATCCGCTACCCGAAGAGCCGCAGCTTCCAGCTGATCTTTTGCGACCCGCTTTTTCAGCGGAATCATGATGATGCTTAAAAAGTCAATGGCCGCACCATAGTCGATGTATGTACCGGAGGGCGGCTTGTCCGGAAACCGTATTGCTAAATCGAACCTCGGATTCGGGAATGTAGCAGCTTCCATAAGGTCAGCGGTCGAAAGGCCAATTTCCTCGAAAGTCGCCTGCAGCGATCGATTGTTTAACAGCGCAATCTGAACGGAGGTATCGACTGTCAAAGGCTTGCGAAGAAGCTGGCGCACCTCTTGCAGAGCTTGCTCATGCGCCGCCTGATCCTCTTCCCAGCGAACCGCTTTTCCTGTGCGTTCCTGGACCGATTGCTGGACATCTTGAAACGCCTTCTCTTTCTCGCGGGCAGAACCGGCCGGTATTGTCAGCGCCAAAATTGATGAACAGGTCACAAACCTTGTAATGGTCATGTGTTATTAATTGTTAGGAGTTAGTGATGGTTGGGGGTTATTCCTTCGGCATGTTCATGCCAGGCATCTGATCCATTTGCCCTTGTTGCGGGGTCGGAGTCGGCGACGCCTGCCGCTGCTCTTTGGCAGCTTGTGCGAAAATCTGGCGAGTTTTCTTCGTAAGATCGTCGGCTCCAAGCGCGTTACGAAGAGGTCTTACAGTGGCTTCCGGCGCTGATGGACTAGCCGGGTCATCAGCTGTCAGTGGCGGTGGAGGAGCCGTTGCACAACCCACTAAGAGGCCCAAAGCGACTAACAGGATAGAGTATCGATTCATTATTTGTGCTGGTGATCGGTTTCAGAAGCTGGAGTTGGAGTTTCACTCGGCCGAAATTCGGCATGTCTTACCTGGCCACCCGCTTGCGCAATGTAGACGGCGATTCCGGAACAAATTACCGCGACCGCGAGCGTCGCGGCAGCGAGCGGTAAACCAGCCTTCCGCCATTTGATTGGAACCAAAAGGCCGGCGAGGGCCAAACCTGCCAAGAAATAGAACGCCCCGATGGTTTTTTCGGCTCGATCCATGTGTTCATCCAGCGCATCAGCGCCTGCGTCATCAGCCACGTTACGGATTGTCTTGTACGCCCTCTGTCCGGTCACAAGGACTGGGTATGCTGACACCCCGGCAATGAGCGTGATGACCAACGCTGTAATCTGTGCAGCACGGCTTCGAAGGAGTAATGAAATCGCCAGCGCCAACGCTCCTAACATCGTGCCGTAAATCGGTAGATGATTGAGCATCACGTGGATGTATTCGGGCTTCTTAAGAAGATCTAATTCGGTCATAGGACGTTGATATTTGGTTGATCAGTAGTTTTTAGAGCAATGGCAGCGCGCCCAGCTGCAGAGCGAATCTGGGTTTGAACTACTCAAAGCCAGTTCGAGAGTCCCGGTAGACGGCTGTTTAGCCAGCTGCGGAAAAAGCAGACTAACCGTCTCTAAGAAAGGCGTGGAGGCGCGTTTTCGCGCAGAGAACGCTGAAGCACAATTCCGACGAACGAGCCAGCCGATGGAGGTCCAGTATCGTACTCCGTGCTCGGAAGAATACGTCTTGAAGATTCTGGCAAAACTAGATGACCGATAGCAAAAAGCTGAATCCCGGTCAGAACGGGACTAAAAGAGATTTTCGCTTTGGCGACGTCGACATTCGAACTCAAAAGGCCCTGACAACAAGCCAGCATCCCGGACTGAATGGGGGGGTTGCCGTCGGTTTTTGGGCAATGCTCTGGACAAAGGGAAATTGGAACAGCCGTCTCGTGAGGCTGCGTCATGAGCCCTAACAGACAGTGATTGCTAGCGGTAAACCAAGCGAGGACAGCGAGTACAACAACTGCCGCATTAAGAAACCTCACCTTCGCCAACCACTTCATGACGGTACGTGCACTCTACTTTACTAAACCTCTCTTACAGCCGAAAACACGTCAGCGCCACTTCCGAATCCGCTCTAGAGCGACGCTGGCGCCAATTCAAAGCAAGGTAAATTCAATGCATACCTTTGAAAGCAGTTTCAGGGTCTTGAGCCTTCAGCTGGTCAAGAGCGCTTTCAACACCTTTAAGGGCCTCTTCCGACTTCGCTTGACTGCCTTCATCAGACGCGCTGTGCAAATCAGTTACTGAACTGTCCAGTTGCTTCAAGGACGCACTAATCTTTTGACCTTTGTCGCCGCTTAGCATGGCGCTGTGTCCCTTGAGCGTTTTGATCGGTGCCCTGATTTTCATGCTCGGTTCGTGTATCCCGTGAAGGTTCTTGGACTGAACAGCTGTTTCCATGTCTTTGACCAGCTGCTGAATCGTAGTCCATGCTTGACCAGGGTCATCAGACCTATCCATAGATTGAATCGATCCTTGTTTGCCTCCGGGATTTTCTTCTGCCCGCAGTGCCGGAGAGCTGATCCCGAAGCTCAATGCCGTGATGAGTCCTAGAACGTGGTTCATCCTGAATTTCAAAAGCTTTTCTTTCATCAAAATTTTCAACGCGGTTAATGTACGAATCCCCCAAAGAATACGAGAACGGTGGGAAACAAAGGGTGGCAATGGGGACAGGAATTAGCCGGGGTCAGGCTCGAGGCCAATGCGCAATGATTGGTCGCAATCAACCAGACACTCAGGAGAATGATTGCCGACGCCCAATTTCCAAATCGCCTGAGAACGCCAGCGGGCACAATACCAACAAAGCACCGAATACTAGGCGTTCAAGAGCGATCGGACTAGAGCTCCTCAAACTCATTCATTGGGAATCCGCGCCAACTGTGGTTTCTTCGAGAATGAGCGGCGAACCGTGGACGAATCGACTCATCAAGGAAAAGTCCCCTTACCTACTCCAGCACGCCCACAATCCAGTCGACTGGTTTCCTTGGGGTGAGGAGGCGTTCCGCAAAGCGCGCGCAGAAAATAAGCCCATTTTTCTCTCCATCGGTTACTCCACTTGCCATTGGTGCCACGTCATGGAGCATGAGTCGTTCGAGAATCCGCAGATTGCGAAGGTCCTCAATCACCATTTCGTCAGCATCAAGGTCGATCGGGAAGAACGTCCAGACGTCGATCGGGTCTACATGCTCTTCGTGCAAAGCACGACCGGTTCGGGCGGCTGGCCGATGAGCGTATTTCTTACTCCCGAACTCCAACCTTTCCTCGGTGGCACTTACTACCCGCCGGAAGATCGTTACGGGCGTCCCGGATTTGGCACTCTGTTGGAGCGCCTGGCTGACGTCTGGCGGCAAAACCGAGAAAAGGTCATAGATCAGGGCGAGCGTTTTACGCAGGCGTTGAACGAGGCTTTGGTGCAAAAGAAAGCCCAACCTGCCGACTCATTGCGTTCCGCTTGGCTCGATACCGCCTATCGGCAGTTCACTGCTTCGTTCGATCCAGAAGAAGGCGGATTCGGGGCGGCACCGAAGTTTCCGCGTCCTGCCGTGTTTCATTTTCTCTTGCGATATTGGGCGCGGACCGGATCTGCCCCCGCGTTGGATATGACCGTTTTCACCCTGAGGAAAATGGCAGCGGGCGGAATGTACGACCATCTGGGCGGCGGCTTTCACCGGTACTCGGTCGATGCACGCTGGCACGTGCCGCACTTCGAAAAAATGCTGTATGACCAGGCCCAGCTCGTTTCGGTCTACACGGAGGCTTACCAGATTACGGGGGACAAAGCCTTCGCTGACGTTGTGGCGAAAACACTGGGCTATCTCGTCCGCGATTTAGCTGCTCCTGAAGGGGGTTTCTATTCGGCAGAAGACGCCGATAGCTTGCCTTCCCCAACGGCCGCCGAAAAGAAGGAAGGCGCCTTTTATGTCTGGACCGATTCCGAGATCAACGCAGTCTTGTCGGCCGATGAATCGCTGGTCTTTCGCCGAACCTTCGGAGTGGAAAAACCGGGAAACGTCCGTTCGGACAGCGACCCGCACGGAGAATTGACTGGCCAAAACGTGCTGTTCCTGCAAAACGACGCGGAGCTGGTGGCGAAACTGACCGGCAAGCCGCAGTCAGAGGTGGAGAAGCTTCTCGCGTCTGCTCAGGAGAAGCTTTTCCGGGCGAGGTCTCAACGGCCTCGGCCGCATTTGGACGATAAAATCATCACTGCCTGGAACGGCCTCCTGCTCACGGCTTTGGCGCGTGCCTACCAGGTTTTCCGAGACTCAATTCATCTGCAGCACGCGCAACGAATGGCAGATTTCTTGCGAGATCAGTTGCACGGCGAGCGCTTGCTTCGCAGCTACCGCCAAGGACCTAGCGCCGTTCCTGGTTTTGCTGAGGATTACGCGTTTCTCATTCAAGGATTGCTCGATTTGTACGAAGCAGATTTTGATCATAAACGGCTGCAATGGGCCGTTGAACTCCAAACCGAGTTCGACGCGCGGTTTGCCGATCCGGCCGGTGGGTTCTTCAACACGGAAGCAGGCGCGACCGATATTATTTTCCGTTTGAAAGATGATCACGATGGTGCAGAGCCATCGGCGAATTCGGTTGCAGCAATGAATTTGATCCGGTTAAGCCGTATCCTTGGTCGAGCTGACTTCGAAGCGGCAGCCGCCCGAGCGGTCAACAGCTTTCAGGAAATGCTCGACCGTCAGCCAGCGGCCCTGCCGCAAATGTTAGGCGCGGTAGATGCCCTACTCGCGGATCCGCTCCAGATTGTGATTGCGACGCGCAAACCGGCAGATGATTTGTTAGTGCAGCTTGCTCATGCGACCTACCTGCCCCGCCGGATCTTGTTGTTGGCAGACGGTCGAGAGGGATGGCTTGCTCAACAAGTTCCGGAGTTGCGCGGCATGGATCTGATTGACGGGCAGCCTGCTGCTTATGTCTGCCACAATTTCACGTGTGAATTGCCGATCACCAATCCTGATGAGTTGGCGGCAAAGCTGACGAATCGGTAGGCCGCCATCATGGAGACACCTAGCCTCGAAACCTCCGTTCGCGTCATGTTTTTTGACACGGACGCGGGTGGGGTCGTTCACAACATCGCCTATCTTCGGTTCATTGAAACTAATCGATCTCTCTTGGCCGAAAAGCTCGGCTGGGAAATGGGTGAACGCATGCTCCAAGGGGACTGCCCGGTCGTCATTCGAACGGAAATTGATTATCGCCGGCCTGCTCGGCTCTGGGATGATTTAGTCGTGCGTGGTTGGCTGGACAAATTTGAACGCGCTCGATTCTGGATCGCTTTCACGATCACGCGGCCCAGTGACAGCCAAGTGCTGATCACCTGCCGGCAGATGC
Source organism: uncultured Verrucomicrobiae bacterium (assembly GCA_963804425.1). Classification (GTDB taxonomy): domain Bacteria; phylum Verrucomicrobiota; class Verrucomicrobiia; order Chthoniobacterales; family JAFAMB01; genus DASTDH01. The sequence goes on from CAWDQF010000002.1 coordinate 185,808, forward strand.
TGGTCGTAGTGAAATTGCCAGAGATGAAAGTGCAGCGGTTGCCGGCGTTCTGGGATAGCGCTTGGAGACAGCTGAAGGGTTAGGAGTTACAGGTTAGGAGTTACAGGTTAGGAGTTACAGGTTAGGAGTTACAGGTTAGGAGTTACAGGTTTCAGATTAGAGGTTGGGCGTTCGAGTCCTCGTTCTCGTCGTCGTCCTCGATTCCGGATCGTCGAGCGGCCGCTCCTTCAGAGCTGGCGCCCTGAACCTGCAACCCGCAACTTCTAACCTGTAACTCCTAACCTTTAACCCTTACCAACCGCAGCACCGCATCCGAGAAATCCATTGCCCCCTGCAAAAGCTCTCGGCCAAAGGAGAAGAACGTCACGTCACGGCTGGCGAGGATCAACATCAGGCTTAGAACGAGAAAATTCATCAGATAGATCACCATCATGGAGAAAAATGTTCCGTGCTCCACGAGGTCGGTTTGACCGTTCCAGAGCATCCAAACGGTGAACGTGGCGTGGAACATCCAGGTAAAGCCTACGAGCCCGAACAGCCAGCGATGAAACGGTGTTAAATCCCAAAACACGCCGATCCCGCCGTAGAGGGCAAGGACGAGCAGGCTGTAAATTGGGAAAAAGTACGGTGCCAGCGAGATCCAGAAATTGTTTGTATCGGTAATGATATGTCCACCCTCGCGAGCGACGCGAAATCGCGTGACTCGCCCGCCCATGATCCAGACCCAAAGCACATGCGTCAACTCGTGACCGAAGACATACATCAACAATGGCCTCGGCAGTCCCAAAAAAGTGATGAGCCAGAGGACGGCTCCCAGCGCGAAAAACCAAAATTCTTCCGAAGCCCAGAAAGAGTGATCCACTGTCGCCTGGGAAAACGAAGAAAAGAAAGCGCGGGTAAGGATCCAGGCGGTTGGGACTAAGAAGAGGGCGATCAGTTGCTTCAACCATCGTATCGGCACAACTATCTCCCGATCTGATTCCCGCATCTTCTCGGTAGCTGAACGCCCCGATTGCAATTTCCGGCGTTTTCGGTTCGTCGTTCTCTCGCGGCTCAATGTTTCTGACGCTCTTACAGAGCGAGGTCGCTTTTGAATTTCAAATACCCAGGGCTGCGCGACGGCTTTCAGCCTTCGCTTACCCTAGGCTATCTTACTTCAGCCTTTCAGGCCGTAAATCCAGGTTCTCCTGTACCGATTGCGCCATCTGTCATTGGCTATTGGCTATTGGCTATTGGCTATTGGCTATTGGCTATTGGCTATTAGCTATTGGCTATCACGCCCTAGGCTCTTCCCATGTAAGCGCCGGTCCGCGTATCTACCCGGATCAATTCGCCCTCTTTTATAAATAAGGGAACTTGGATCGATTTTCCCGTTTCTAGTTTAGCCGTTTTCTGGACGTTGGTAGCACTGTCCCCACGGACCCCCTCCGCTGCTTCCGATACCTTTAATGTCACCGAAGAGGGAAGAGCAATTTCGACGGGCCTGCCTTCGGCATACAGCACTTCCACGCCCAGGTTCTCCGAAAGATACTCTTGTGCGCTTCCCACCAGCTCCGCGCTTAAGGTTTCGGTTTCGTAGTTCTCCGGATCCATAAAAACAAAGCCGTCTTGATCCTTGTAACTGAATTCCAGGGTACGCCGGGTGACGTCGACCAGTTCAACGGTTTCAGTCGAGCTAAAGCGCACATTACTGGATTTGCCGGTCCGAATACTGCGGAGTGTCCCTTGGACAAAAGCGCGCAAATTACCCGGTGTCCGGTGTTGAACCTCGAGCACAATCGCGATATCGCCGTTATACCGAATTGCCATTCCTTTTCGAAGATAGTTTGCTGCTGCCATAAAGCTGTCTCGCGGATTAAGCGACTGCGGGAGAGGGTACGATTACAGAAGCTTCAGTTTCGTCAAATCTTGAGAATCAATAATTCCCACCGGTCGATTGGACGGGTCCACGACGATGAGATCGTCGATGCGATGTTGGTCGAGGATATTGAGTACTTCGACGGCCAAACGATCAGAACGGATCGTGATCGGGTGTTTAACCATGTAACCACCAACCGGTTCCTGAACCATGGCTGGACGATCTTCGAACGCGCGCACGAAATCGCCGTGAGTAAAGATTCCGGCCAACCCTCCTGACGCATCGACCACCACAGCAACGCCCGCGCGGCACTGGTTCATCGCGTGCAGCACAGCGAGTACTTGAGTTTCCGGTGTAACTGTCGGCATTCTGTCCCCTCCGCGCATGACATCGGTTACCCGTTGCAACAACGCGCGGCCGAGACTGCCGCCCGGATGGAACTTGGCGAAATCTTCTTTTTGAAAACCGCGAGCCTCCAGGAGCACCATGGCCAATGCGTCACCCAGAGCAAGCATGACCGTCGTGCTCGAGGTTGGGGCGAAGTTCAGCGGACAAGCTTCTTGCTCGACCGAACAATCCAACACCACATCGCTATGCTTAGCCAGCGTGGAACCTAAGTCACCGGTGAAAGCAATGATCTGAACGTCAAACCGTTTCAATGCGGGCAAGATATTCAGCAATTCAGCGGTTTCTCCGCTGTAGCTCATCGCGACAACAGCGTCTCCGGTGGCAACAATTCCCAGATCGCCGTGCAAAGCATTCAGCGGATTCAGCACCACTGCGGGCGACCCCGTGCTGGTCAGAGTCGCAGCAATCTTTTCTCCAATTTGGCCCGATTTCCCCACGCCGAGAACGATGATTTTTCGGCCCTCCTCCACGGTCTTACGCAGAACTTGAACCGCCAGAGAGAAACGCTTGTCTAGTCGTTCTGCCAGTCTCTCCAATTCACGGATCTCAACCTGTAAGACGCGTCGAGCTTGTTCGAGATTATTCATACCGAGCTTGTCGAGGTATCGAGCTACTCATACCGATGGCGTCTTATTAAAGCCAGCGCTGACGCTGAAAATGCCAGAAAGTGATCGCAGCGCAGGCTAGCATTAACAAAATTACCAGAGGATAGGTCTCGTGCCACCGGTGCATCAGGGAGGCTGGGGAACGGGGCAAAAAGAAAAAACTCATGGCGTACAACAACGCTATGACAATGATGGGAAGGCAAACCGAGGCAATGAATGTGAACACTCGGATCGATGCATTGGTTCGCGAGCTCAAGCTGCCTAAGTACAGAGTCGACAGATTCGTCGCAGCCAGTTCCTCGGGTTCCAGCCGACCAACCATTTCGAGCAGGCGCAGATAGCCGGAACGAAAAAACGGTTTGCTGCGTTCTCCGATTGCTCCGGTTCGGTCCTCTGCTAATGCTCGCCAGGTTTCGATCTGAGTCAGGCCGATTTGTCGCAATGCCGCAACCGTCCTTTGCGTCTGGCTGATGAGCGCCAACAACTCTTTGCCCGGATCGCGTAGAATAGCCTGCTCCAGCGTCTGGCGACGATCAGTCAATTGGGCGATCGAAGCGGCGTAAGCCTCGAGTGCGGCCTCAAAGACAGAATAGACCAGATAATCGCTTCGCAAAAACCGCAGGTGATTTCCCTTGTCCCGAAGGCGTTCCCGCAACATTTGAAAAGGCTCGAGAGCGCTATTGGCCAGAAGTGTGATGACAACCTGATCCTGCAAGAAAAGATGCAAAGGTTCGGCAATGAGTTCTCCGGTTGGCGCGGTGCAAGCGATCTGGAGAACGATCGACAACTGATCATCAAGCGCTTCGATCCGCGGCCGTCCAGGATCGGCCTTAAATGCGGCTAGGGTGAGCGCGTGAAAACGGAACAGGGAAGCCAAGCGATCCAAAGAGTCGTCGTTGGGTCGTCCCTGCAAGTGGAGCCAACGAACGCCTTCGCCGAGCGCCGCGTCCTTCACGTCTTCGAGGCGATCAAGCTGCTTCTCCGCGTGGGAATAAGCGTTGTACTCGATCAGACGGACGGCATGCCCAGGTTCAAGACGTTCAACGGGTTGAACCGATGCATCTCCAGATTCAGTCGACACCGAGCCAATCATTTCTTAGCTGATCCAGGCCACAGCCCATCAACGTCTAGGTCCTCTCCAGAGCGCACAATCGAGACAAGCGACGATATGGCCGAGCCATCCGAGCCAAATTAACCACAAACATCCGCTCACAACGAAAAGGACGATGGCGGCCAGAATGCGACCTTGCACCAACTGACCAAGGCCAGGGATGAAAAAACTGCAGATCGCAGCAAGCACATTTCCAGTGGAACCTTGTCCCATAGTTATCTCCTTCATACTAAGAACAATCACGATTGGCTGTGAGTTTCAATTGGGTTGAAGAATTACGAACGATCTTTGGCGGTTTCTAGTCAGGCCGACAACGACCGGCTTTGCCGGATCAAGCTGGTTGGTGATTTGCGCGAAGGTCTGAGTGTTAGGAGTCGGTTGTCGGTTTACCTCTTCGATCACGTCGCCCAGGCGTAAATCTTGGCCGGCCGAAGCATCGGGATCAACCTGGATGACAATGACCCCTTTGACATACTCGGGGACGTTCGCTTCGGCCCGCAACCGCGGACTTAAATCGTTCACGTCGATTCCGGCGAAAACTTTACTGGAGCTGGTCACGGAGCTATCGCTTTGATTGCCCTGGCTGGTCAGCTCAGCCGGTTGCTCCGCAACTTGAGCGCTAAGAGACATCTTCTTCCCGTCACGAGAAACAGCGATGGAAAGATTCGAACCGATCTCAGCCTCCGAAATCTGATTTCCGAGCGCCAGGGTATCCCTGATATCGTGTTCATTGATCTTTTGAATAACGTCACCTCGAATGATCCCCGCCTTTTCTGCTGGAGAACCACGCGTTACGTCCGTAACCAAGGCTCCGGTGCTGCCGTCCAATTTGAATTGTTCGGCGATTTCTTTAGTGACTGGTTGGACGCTCACCCCGAGGTAGCCCCGCACCACTCGGCCTTTTTCAATGAAACTCTTAAGTGCTCGTTTTACCACGTTAGACGGAATGGCAAACCCGATTCCCTGATTGCCGCCCGACTCCGAATAGATCGCTGCGTTGATTCCCACGACTTCGCCTTTGATGTTGACCAAGGGGCCGCCTGAATTCCCCGGATTGATGGCCGTGTCGGTCTGAAAAAACTCCAAAGAACTCTCGCTGATCGCCCGACGATCCTTCGCACTGATAATCCCCTGACTGACGCTCTCTTCCAGGCCAAACGGATTGCCGATCGCAAACACAACCTGACCCACTTTTACCAAGTCGGAGTTGGCTAACGGCAAAGGCGTAAGTTCCGGCAAATCGACCTTTAGTACGGCCAAATCGAGCTGGCTGTCGGTCCCAATTATTTTGGCTTTGGCCTGACGTCCATCGTTCAATTCCACCACAATGTCGTCCGTCCCATTCAAGACGTGATTATTGGTAACGATGTGACCTTCCTTCGAGACGATCACACCGGACCCGAGAGACGTGACTTGCTGCTCGGTGGAGCCGTTTCGCTTAGAACGACGGCCTAAAAAATAATCCAACGGATCGGACCATTGCCGCTGCATCACCGTCTTCATCGTAGTGATGCTGACCACGCTGGGCACGACCGTGTTGGCGAGATGGGTATATTCTTCGTTGAGTCGTTCCAGAAGCGGGACCGACCCAACATCAATTTGCGATTTATCAGCCGGCGTAAATTTCTCAGTCTTTGCTTCGCCTGCGCCGAATTGTTTGGCTTGCCAGACGTAAATCAGCGAAATGACTAGCGCCAGAAGGAGCACGAAGACGAGAAACTTGAGAAAGCTTTTCATGCTACTCCTTGCTCGTGCCCGGCTGGCCCGACCCGGGTGACCATTTGAACGCAATGCTGCATCGATTCCACAAACTTGGTGTGTACTAGTTAGCTAAATTCGCGGCCTTTTTACCACTCTCGATTATCATACGACGAAAACGAGCGTTTGCAGCCGCTTGCAGATCCGGGTCTTGATCAAGAATGACGCGGGCGATGCCTCGCGCCTCATCGATCAAATGTCCGTCTTTGAGCAGATCCGCTAAGCGCAACGGCGGAAGCCCGCTCTGTTCAGTGCCCAGAAGGTCCCCCGGGCCGCGGAACCGAAGATCAGCCTCCGCGATTTCGAATCCGTTGTCGCTGTTCTCCAGAATTTTGAGTTTTGCCAATGGTACTGGGTCTTTGCTGTCGGTCAGGAGCACGCAATAGCTCTGATAGTTGCTGCGCCCGATCCGCCCTCTCAGTTGATGAAGTTGCGCCAAACCGAAACGCTCAGCGTTTTCGATCAGCATGACCGTTGCATTTGGTACATCCACACCGACCTCTATGACGGTAGTCGAAATTAAGACTTCTACTTCTCCGGAGCGAAAACGGGCCATTACCGATTCCTTCTCTTCGGGACTCAGTCGCCCGTGCAACAGCCCGCAAGCGGCCGGAGCGAGAAGCGAGCTCCAGCGAGCAAACTCGCTGGTTGCCGCTTTGACGCTGAGGGATTCCTCAATGACTGGGTAGATAATATAGACCTGACGCCCTGCTTTCAGACGCTCCTTCAGAAACGTGGTCGCTTCGGGAAGCTTGGCGGTGGATCGTACCCGGGTGATCACCGGACGGCGATCGGCTGGTTTCTCGTCGAGAATCGAAACATCGAGGTCGCCATAGACCGTCATAGCCAAGGTTCGGGGGATGGGCGTTGCCGTCATCACCAGAAGGTCCGGCACCGGCGTTCTTTGGACCAATCGTGCACGTTGGAGCACGCCGAATTTATGCTGTTCATCAATCACGACCAATCCGAGACGAGAAAATGAGTCGGTGTCGTAGAGCAAGGCGTGCGTGCCGACAACGGCATCGGCCTCCCCTTCTAGCGGGAGGAAGGTCTCTTCTTTCCGGACGCTGGTCCGAAGCGCCAGCTTGAGACCTAACGGCTCGAGCCAATCCCTCAGGCCACGGTAGTGTTGTTCGGCCAGGACCTGAGTCGGAGCCATCAGAGCTGCCTGAGATCCAGCTTCGATAACCGAGAGCATAGCGGTCACCGCTACGAAGGTTTTGCCGGCGCCGACGTCGCCCTGCAGAAGACGCGCCATCGGTCGCGGCGCTGCGAGGTCGTGCCGAATTTCTTCCATCGTTCGGAGCTGTGCCTTGGTTGGTTCGAACGCCAAGCGGTCGAGAAACTTTGTGAGGAGCTTACCGGTGCCCACATGCGGCTCTCCGGCTCCATTGAGCGCGGTCCGGCGACGTCGTTCCACGACCAGTTGCATCCCGACTAACTCAGCCAGGGCCAACGTTTGGCGGGATTTCTCGAATTCCTCCCAAGATTCCGGAAAATGCAACTGCCGGAGCGCGACTTGCAGCGATGCGACGTAGCCGGGAAGAACCGGGCGATCTGGGATAAAGTCCAGTTGCTCAAGACTGCGGTACACCAGTTCACGCAACGGGCGCTGGCGTACCCCTTCGGTGAGCGGATAGATCGGTGTGATCCGGTCCAGATGAATCAAGTTTTCATCCGTCTCATCCACAATCTCAAATTCCGGGTGGTCGAAATAGATGCGGTTTCGCATCTCCTTGGGGCGACCGAAAAGAACGACGGTCTGACCTGCCGCCAACATGCGCTGCACATAATATTGATTAAACCAGCGACAGGTGATGCGGCCGCTCAGTGCGCTGTCGCCGCCCTCCTCTACCGTCGCCTCGACAATCTTTCTCCTCGCGAAATAGCGGCCGGTTATTTTGGTGATAACGCCGCGGATGCAAGTCGGTGTCTCGGAACTCGCAGTTGGGAACCGGCCAAAACGCGAACGATCTTCGTGACGACGCGGGTAATGTTCGACCAGGTCTCGCCAGGTTTCGATGCCAAGCCGGGCTAATCCCCGGCCAAACGATGCGTTGACCCAGGGAAGCTCGTTAATCGGAGTTTCTAGAGGATCCATCGCGAACAGCCTTTCAATCGGTGCGACAAGAGCGAATCGCTTCGATCTGGAGTTGCAATTCGAGACGGTCTTGGAACCGATTGGTTTCGAAGAAGAATGCGATGTCCCAAGGTGGGGGGGAATCGGGACGTCTCCGCACCCGAAGTGGATGGCTCGAAGTAACTTCCCGTCGTGGCGGATACTGAATACCCGATGTTTTTCTTTCAGTAGGCGCGGTTCCCCGGCGGGCTCGGCACCTCGCAAGCAGAACAGGGGCGCCGGATTGCCGATCCCGAACGGTTGCATCCTCTCGTATCCGATCAAAAACTCGAAATTCAGTTCCCGACCGGAGAGTTCAGCATCGATCATATACTTTGGGGTCAACAGATCGATCGGCAGATGCTCTCTCGCGGTCGCCAAAAACATTTCGGTAAACAATGCTAACCGATCGAACGGCAAGGTAACTCCTGCGGCCATGTCGTGTCCTCCGAATTGGGTTAAGACTCCGTCACAGGCTTGGAGCGCGCGCACGAGCGAAAACCCGGGTATACTCCGGCCGCTGCCTTTTCCAATTCCATCCTCGTCGAAGCCGATTACGATTGTTGGACGATGGAAATGCCGCATCAAGCGCGACGCGACAATACCCACGACGCCGGGGTGCCAACCGCGCGAGCCAACGACGATAGCCGCGGATAATGGATCAAACTGGGCAGCTAGAAGCGCAAAGGCTTCGTCTACTGTGTTTTGCTCGACCGCTTGTCTTTCACGATTCTGCCGATCGAGCGATTCGGCGAGCCGGTTCGCTTCAGAAAGGTTTTCGGTTAACAAGAGGTCCAGCGCTTCCTGAGCGACGCCAAGTCTGCCTGCTGCGTTCAGACGTGGTCCGAGCCGAAACGCGATCTCTGTGGCTTTTGCCGGTTCCTCGATCCCAGCACAACGCATGAGTGCCCGCAGACCGATCCATCGCGTGCGTGCGAGTTGCTTGAGTCCATGGTAGACCAACGTGCGGTTTTCCCCGATCAATGGTGCCAGATCCGCGACAGTGCCGACCGCAATCAAGTCCAGGAAATCCTTCAAATCGATTCCAGGCAGTCTGCGTTCCTTGAGCAGCCCATGGCATAGCTTAAAGACCAGTCCGATTGTGCAAAAGTAATGGAAACCGGGACCGGTCTTTGGATTGATCAGCGCCCGGCAGTTGGGAAGACGCGACTTTGGTTCGTGATGATCGATGACGATGACGTCTGTTCCCTGGGCCTCGATCCAGGCGATTTGCTCCAGCGAAGTCGTCCCACAATCGAGCGCGATAAAGAGCTCGGGTTGGAAAACTCGCAGGCAACGATCTACCCCTTCGGCCGACAACCCATAGCCTTCGTCAACGCGATGAGGAAGGAATTGGGCAGATTCAGCCCCGTACGATCGCAAAATGCGAGCGAGCATTGCCGTCGATGTTACCCCGTCAACATCGTAGTCGCCGTAGAGGACGATCTTCTCATTGCGATCGATCGCCTGCAGAACCCTGCCCACGGCCTCTCGAACCCCCGGCAACAGAAAGGGATCCGATAAATCCTGTAGTCTCGGGCGGAGAAAGCGTTGCGCCTCGGCGACTTCGACAAAGCCCGCTTTCACCAGGAGCCGCGCCAGAGAGACCGGAAGTTGAAGTGCTGCGCTTAGGTCGTCAACACTCGCGTCTGCATCGTGAGTCGGAAAATGCCAAACGCGGTCCAAATGCACGCTCATCTTCGGATTATTGCGGGAGAGAAATTCACATTACGTCAGTCGAATCATCATTGGGAGGACGGACAAAGAGACCGCGCGCGGCTAAGAAACGTTTGGCGTCAGAGACGGTGAACTCGCCAAAATGGAAGATGCTGGCAGCCAAGACAGCATCGGCTTTGCCCTCACGGAGGACGGATTCCAGATGAGCCAGGGTTCCCGCTCCGCCGCTGGCTATCACCGGGATCCGAATGGCCGTACTAACGGCGGCCGTGAGCTCGAGGTCGTAACCATCTTTTGTTCCGTCTGCATCCATACTGGTCAGCAGAATCTCGCCGGCACCGAGAGCTTCCACCCGCTTTGCCCATGTAATGGCTTCGAGCGGTGTCGGATACCGGCCGCCATGGGTAAACACGCGCCAGGAACCGCTGACTCTCTTTGCGTCAATCGCGACCACGATACACTGCACCCCAAACATCTCCGCTGCCTCGGAAATAAGTTCCGGACGTTGGATAGCCGCTGTGTTTATACTCACTTTGTCCGCACCGGCCAGCAACATATCGCGTACGTCGGTAACCGTTCGAATACCGCCGCCCACGGTTAACGGCATGAAACATTCATTCGCTGTGCGTTCAACGACATCGATCATCGTTTTCCGGTGATCGGAAGAGGCCGTGATATCGAGGAACACCAGTTCGTCCGCTCCTTGCCGGTTGTACTCTTGCGCGCATTCAACCGGGTCACCCGCATCACGCAACTGCAAGAAGCGCGTTCCTTTGACGACCCGTCCGTCAGTGACGTCGAGACATGGAATGATTCGTTTGGCGAGCATGGAGTGAGGCGAGTAAGTTTAGGTTTCTGTCCAACGATCCGCAACAGCTGACGACCAATAACCCCTCCCGCGGGTAGGGCGATACAGCCCGGCGAGGATGCGCGGGTGACGGGAAGCCGCTATGCGCCGGACTGTGAGCCTTTGTTCGGCGCCCGTGAACCTTCATCGCCGCGTGATTGACTCACACGCCATTTCGCTCTCGCTCAACGGAGTGTTTCGCCCCAACCGTTTGGAGGATGCTCAACGTCGCAGGGCGGGAAAGGATCGGCTCCCCGCGTTCCGTTCTGCCGATTTCTTATTTGCCCCCAAGAATCCCATACTTCTTTGCAACGTGTTAAACAGCAGATCACGGAGCAAGTGGACGATCGGTGACTTTTCGTTCTCCCGCGAAATCAAATACAATTGAATAGATGGAAGCGGTTTCAATCCGGATAGCCGGTTATTCATGGTTAAACCTCTGGGAACGCCCAGCGGAGTTCGCACGGTAACGCCCAACCCCGCCTCCACGGCGGCCCAGGTACCCGAGAGGCTTGGACTCGTGAAAGTGCGCCGCCATCGTCGATCTCCCAAATTTTTCAGAGCGGTCGTGCGAAAAGCGCAGGGCGCTTCAAACAATACAAGTTTTAGCTCCTCGTCTGCTTCAGGTGCATGTTTCCAGATCCAAACCATTGGCACTTTTCCGACCGGCTGAGCAACGAAGGCATCGCCTGGATCTTTCAAACCGAACATGATCGCCAAATCAAGGCTTCGCTGCTGTAACGCATTGAGCAGATCCGTCGACCGTTCGACGCGCACTTCCAGCTCCACCGCCGGATGTGCTCGGCTGAACGGAGCGAGAGCGGAAGGAAGGATCGTCTCCGCAAAATCCGGCAGCATACCCAGCCGGATTTTGCCGCGTACCTTCAGTCCGGCCACGGCTTGAACTGCCTCATCATTCAGGGAGAGCAACCGGCGGGCGTACTCCAAAAGAACGAATCCGCCTTCGGTCAGTTGGACATTGCGCCCGGCTTTCTCAAATAGGTCGACGCCAGCCAAACCTTCCAGACGTCGCATTTGCAAACTTACCGCTGACTGAGTGCGATCGACGGAACGCGCCGCATCCCGAAAGCTCCCTTGGTCGTGCGCGAAGGTCAGTGTACGCAGGAGGTCCAGGTCGAACAAAGGCAGATTCATAGATGAGAAAAATTAAACTATGTAGCGTAAGAAATCAAAATTGATAATATATAAATCGAGGGTTTCGTTACCCCATGAACCATCCAGACTTTTCCAATACCGTTCTGATGCAATACGAGACACCGTTGCCGGATGATTTCGATATGGACAGCATCCGGACCAGGGTTCGGGAAAAAGGAGGGATATTCGATCAAATGCCTGGTTTGCTCGTGAAATTTTATGCGGTGAATGAAGTGGCGACCGCTTCCTGGAACGAATACTCCTCGATTTATCTCTGGTCGGAATCGAAGTTTCTCGCCGATTTTTTTACCGGCGATAACTTCGAAAACTACGCGAATGCTTTTGCTCGGCCGACTCCCCGATGGGCATTAGTGAACCGGGTGAAGGGAGATATTACTCAGCTCCAGCGGACGCGAACGGCTATTCGCCAGATAGTTGGGATACCGCGCAAAACCCATATTGGTAAGTTTGCGAAAGCTTGGGAGGAGCGACAAGACACATCGAATCTGCTCGCTCGGGTGATCGCCATCGATCCGGCACGGTGGGAGCTGATCGAGTTTCAGTTCACCGCCGAGCGGGTAGCTCACCCAACAGGCGTCAATGCGCATGTCTACGACATCGTCCACGTTTCATTACCCGATCCAGCGGTGGGCGGTAGGGCGAAAGCTTGAATCCCGTCTCGGCGGGATCGACTTGAGCCGTTTGTGGTTGTATCCAAGCGATTGTTTGTATTGTGGTTAGGCCCGTTCCTCTGGCGCTCCTACAGCACCGGCAACCCGCTGCGCGGGTGTTTTTCAGAATGGGCGCTCGGACGTAGTGCTTTATGAGAGCTAACCGTGCTTTTTCTAACAAACCCAGGGTTACGCCAAGCCTCCACCCTGGCAGCCTGTCGGGCTTCGCCGCTGAAGACCAGTTGCGTCAAATTTGATCAAGCAAAGTCCGACACCCTCCCAGGCGAAAATCTATTCCCCCTGCGGGGGAGAGTGTGGCTTTCCCCTATGTTGAGCCGTGTGGGCTAAAGCCTGCGCCACGTTTCCAAAGTCCTTCTTGCTACTTACCCGACTTCCCAATCGGCGGATCGCTAACTGTAACTGCCATCGGCTGACCGCTAACCGCTCAAGGGAACAACCCGAACTCTTGTCGGGCTTTCATGACGCGCTCGACCGCGGTCGCTAAGGCAGAAAAACGATGCGGGATCTTCTGTTGTTTGGCTCTTCGCGTCACGGCAACAAAAGCCTGTTCCATAGTTCTAAAGAGACGATCGATGATTTCGCTTCGGGTCCAGAAAAAGCTTTGCAAGCCTTGCACCCACTCAAAGTAAGAAACCACCACACCGCCCGCGTTACATAAAATATCCGGGATCACGAAAATCTCGTCCCATCGCTCAAAGAGGATTTTGTCCGCTTCGGTTGTGGTTGGCCCGTTGGCCGCTTCCGCCAGAATGCGGCAGCGCAACTTCCCGGCATTCTGTCCATGGATCGCACCGCCCACGGCGGCAGGAACCAGGACGTCGCAGGGCAAGCTAAATAGATCGTTTGGGTTGATCGGTTCAGCACCGTCGAAATTTCGCAAGTCGCCGTTTTCCAGGACGTGGCTCTGCGCCCGCCAGATATCGATACCGCTTTTGTCGTAGTAAGCACCGGAAGAGTCGCTGAGCCCAACGATTTTCATTCCGTTGCGATAAGCCAGGCCGTGTGCAATAACCGATCCGACATTGCCAAATCCTTGAATGACCGCACTACCGCCGGCTAATTTCAATTTCAGCAGATCTGCAGCGCGCTCAATCAGGTAGACCGCTCCGAGACCGGCGGCTTCACGGCGACCGGTCGTTCCCCCGATGCACACCGGCTTTCCGGTGACGATTCCGGGTTCCGAGTATCCCAGGTAAGAGGAGTAAGTGTCCATTAACCAGGCCATCACTTTCTCATCGGTACCCATGTCTGGACCCATGATGTCAGCCCTGGGACCGACAAAAGGAATCATTTCTTGCATGAAGCGCCGAGAAAGTCTCTCGAGCTCAGAAATACTCAGCTGCCGGGGATCAACCCGGACCCCTCCCTTGGCCCCGCCGTAGGGAAGACCGGTTAGAGCGCATTTCCAGCTCATCCAGATTGCCAGCGCCGCAACTTCTCCCATGGTAAGCGTTGGGGTGAACCGTACTCCGCCTTTGGTCGGGCCCATCGCGAGGTGATGTTGTACTCGGTATCCTTCAAAGACCTCGATTGACCCGTCATCCATTTTTACCGGCAGCGACACCGCGATGGAGCGTTTGGGCCACAAAAGAGGTTCGCGCATGCTCGACGGGATCTGGAGGTAATCAGCGATTAGCTTAAACTGCTTACCTGCCAGACTGAACGCCGGATCATCAAAGAAGTGGTCCATTCGGTCTGCTGGGAGGAGGGGAAGAATCTGGAGCCTAGACTCTAGAATCTAGGGGCCAGTATCAAGTATCAAGAGCAATAACCGATACATTCTGTCATCAGCGAAGCCTCTTGTCGGCTCGTTTGTAAGCGATTCGATCCTAACAGGTTACCTAAAAGGCTCCTGCTCGCCTGGATATGGCCATGGAGTGATGTACCATCACCCGGGGCGTCTGCCTGAACTCACTGGCCGAGATAGTCCATTCTCAGCACACGCCCGCGTCGCGATATCTGTGGACATTAGCCGGTGTTCCACTGCAACGGCTGGTTGCACAACGTGGGCGGTAACCGCGATCGACGGCACTCACGTCTGCCTACGCGCGGTAAACGCTGCGGAGATCCGGCGATTGCTGGACAGCGAGGGCATCACCCACCTCAACGGCGCTCCCATGGTCCTGGAGGTGGCGGTCGTTGGGGTGCCGCAATTCCCGAATCCAGGGTTAGGGCCGGTTTTACAAACTGCTAACCGTCAACCGGTCGCCCACACCTTCCGATACAGTTCTTCGATCTCTTCTGCGGTCGGCACACGCGGATTGTTTGCCGGTGAACCGGAAGCTAATGCTTGCTTAGCCATCATTGGCAGACTGCTAAACCATTCATCTTCAGCGATGCCATACCCGCGCGGCGTCGGAACTTTGAGCCGTTGATTCAGCTCACCCAGCCCGGCGACCAGAGCGTCGGCTGCGCGATCATCCGGCGCGTCTCCGGGAACGATGTGCATAGTGCGCGCGCAATCGGCGTAGCGTGCGTGGGCCGCTCCAATCGAGAAAGCAGTAACCGTGGGCAACAACATGGCATTGGATAACCCGTGCGGCACGTGGAACCTGGCCCCGATCGGTCGGCTCATACCGTGTACCAATGCCACACTCGAATTGGAGAACGCGATTCCGGCCTGCGTCGCCGCTAGCATCATCGCTTCCCGCGCAGCCCGATTCTGCGGCTCGAAGCAAGCCGTCGGTAGATTTTGCCAGATTGCCTTCATCGCTGTGAGAGCAAATCCGTCTGCGAATGGGTTTGCCAGCTTGCTGACGTAGGCTTCGATCGCATGGGTCAACGAGTCGACACCGGTGTCAGCCGTTAATCGCATCGGTTTACTCAAGGTTAATTCATAATCAACAATCGCCGCCCTTGGCAGGTAAGCGAGTCCGATGCAAAGCATTTTTTCGCCGCTCTTTTCATCGGTAACGATCGTGAATCGCGTCGCTTCCGATCCAGTTCCGGCCGTCGTCGGAATGGCAATGATTGGTAGACCCGAGACATCCTGTTGGTGTGGCGCTTTGTATTCGCGCATTTTACCTCCATGCACCCCGAGAACTGCGATCGCTTTGGCGGTGTCGATCGAACTGCCGCCGCCTAGGCCGATAACACAATCGAAGTTCCCGTCCCGCAATACCTGAAGTCCCGCATCAACCGAGGAGGATGTTGGGTCCGGCACACTCCCGGAGAATACGTCAATGCCGTTAATACCGGATTCCTTGAGGATTTCGCTCAGTCGACCGGCCAATCCCTGCTTCGCAAAAAATGCATCGGTAACAATCAGCGGAGCGCGCAACCCAAGCGTTTGTAAAAGTTGACCTGTCTCTTTGAATGCTCCGCCTCCGATCCGGAGGATCCGCGGTAAAGCGATCTTAGCGACCATTTGGCTCAGCGATGGAAGCTGTGAAAGCCACCCCCGAAATGGCGGGCGCCGAAACCAGATCCGTAGAAATGGTGCCAGCCATAGTGATGATGATAGTGGTATCCGCCGATAATGAATTCGCCTCCATCGTACGGTCCATACCCTCCGTAATAGGGACCGTAATATGGTCCGGCATAGACTCCCGGCACGTAGGTTCCAGCTACGTAGTCACCGGCGCATCCAGACAAGAACAAGCAAACAATTGCAGCGCCGCGTACGAGCACTCTCTTCGTCGTCTTCATGTAGTGGAAAACGGTCCTTCCTGGCCTTGGAGCGATCGCTAATTGATCCGGAAATCGGCCTGACGATCGAATTCCTTTTTCTGTTCGGGTGTAAGTTGGTTATAGTGGGCACGTATCGTATAACCACCGACTAATTTCCCGTTGTCGATGTATACCCAGTCCGAGATCTCGTTCGGGTTCACTGAAACGAGTTGGCCGACTTTGAGGCCACGAATCTTTCTTGGCGTATTGTCCACCCGGCCCTGAAAACGGCTTCCAGTGAACTGAACATCGGACAACCAGATGTGCTCGACTTCGTTTCCTTGTACGAACGGCTTTTTCACCTCAAAATCGGTTTGGCCGGTCGCTGGATGCTTCACTGCGCCGATAAATTTGCCAACCGTTTTGCGGGCTTTGATCACCGCTTGATGCATGGCGGCATGCTCGTTCTGGACTTGATAATATTCAGGCTCAGTCTTGGTCTTGTTCTGGAGTTCCTTCGCGATCGGGTTATCGGCCTTAGCTGGCAACGCTATTCCGACGCAAACTGCGGCCGCGAGGATCGACCGATTGACCTGGGTTCGCAGAGGCCTCATAGCAAAAGAGTAACACTCGAGACGCTCGCCGCAAATCAGCGATGCAAGCCAATAGCCGCGGAACAACGAGCTGCGAACGGCGACTCGAGTCGAGGGAATCTTTTTTGACGGCGAGTCTAGCTAGCTCGCCTGAATACAAAGGTTCGGATCCAGAGGGCCGCCCCAACCATCGCCTGAGCGAACCGTGAACGGCCAACGCCTGTAACCTGCGACTTGTAACCTACTGGATATGCGGTCCGAGCAACGAAAGATCAGCCGCGCTCAGGCGCTCCTTAGCCGTTTTGGCTTGATGCCAGTAGGGATACAATAACACCGGTGCGCTGGCCTTATCGAGCCGAGCGCGTTCTTCCGGCGCGAGCCGCACGTGCGCTGCAGCGAGGTTATTGGCCAACTGTTCCTCCGTGCGGGCGCCGATGATGAGGGAGGTCACTCCCGGTCGGCCCAGCAGGTAGGCCAAAGCGACTTGAGCCGCGGAAACCTTGTGCGTCTCTCCGAGTTCCACCAGCAAATCGATGATGTCGTAAAGCTGTTCTTCGTTGTGAATCGGTGGTTCGCCCCAGTCATTGAAATGGCGCGAACCTTCCGGCGTTTTTTGGCCGCGGCGATATTTACCGGACAAGAGGCCGCCCGCCAGAGGACTCCAAACGAGAATGCCGAGGCCTTGATCTAGCGTGATCGGCACGAGTTCGTACTCAGCGTCCCGGGCCTGCAACGAGTAGTAGATCTGCTGGCTGACGAAACGGGTGTAATTTCGGCGGTCGGAGATCGCGAGAGCCTTCATGAGATGCCACCCAGAGTAATTCGAACAACCGATGTACCGCACCTTTCCGGAGCGGACGAGAGAATCCAGCGCGTCCATGGTCTCTTCGAGAGGTGTCTCTCCATCCCATTCATGAATTTGGTAGAGATCGATATAATCCGTTCGGAGCCGGCGCAGGCTGTCTTCGCACTCCCTGATGATATGGTAACGTGAGGCACCGCCGTCGTTTGGACCATCGCGCATGACCATCCTGAACTTCGTAGCGACCAGCACTTGATCGCGGCGACCCTCCAAAACTTGACCAAGGATCTCTTCGGATGCGCCGTGGGAATAGATATTGGCCGTATCGAATAGATTGACACCTGCCTCCAAGCAGAGGTCCACCTGACGGCGGGCGCCCTCCACGTCCGTTGCGCCCACTTTGCTGAAGAAGGTGCGGCCACCGAAGGTCATGGTGCCCAGGCTGAGCACCGAAACCCGGAGGCCGGATTGTCCGAGTTGACGATATTCCATAAATGAACCCATATATCACCGCGCAAGCGGAAGGGAAGAGGGAACCGTTCGGCTGTCGCCAAACGGTATGACAAATAGCAGATAGCAAATGCCGAGCACGGCGGACGGTGAGCCCGGTCTTGCCATGATTCTGTTTAGTCGATCGAGTGTATCGATGCCCCGTCTTTTGGTTTCAGCTTTTTGTTCACCTCTCACCGGTGTGGCTCCATTCGAGTGACCAACATGGTTTCGACAAAGGAGATGAGCTGCCCCTCGCCATCGAAGGTCGGATCCAACCATTTCGTTCCTTCGGGACTGCGGGCGTCAAAATGTTGTCGCAATTGGGAGATGCGTTCGGCATCGCAACCGGCCTGGGTTACCCACCAGTCGAACTCCAACCGATAGGGAACGATCTGGTGTTTGCTCCAAGAAAATCCGATGTCATGAGCTAGCTCCTGCCACCGTGAAACGGTTCGTTGAAGAAAATGGGATGGGTCGCGCATCTGCTCCCAACGGTTGATCCAATCGGAGATTTCGGCGGCCGGGCTGATCTGGTCGGCGAGAACAAAGCGACCGTTATGACTTAACACGCGCCGAACTTCGCGGAGAAATTTTGCAACGTCATGAAAGTGATGCGGCGCATGCCGGGAGACTACGAGAGAGAAAGATTGAGAGTCGAATGGTAGCGCCTCGGCGGTGGCTTCCCGAAAGAAGATGTTAGTCTTCCCCTCGGTTGCGGCTCGCAGCCGGCCTTGTTCGAGCATGCGCGGGGCGACATCGATGGCCATGACCTTTCGAACGTGGTCCGCGAGGGCAAAGGCCGTACCGCCGGCGCCCGTCGCCACGTCCAATACGATGTCACCAATGCGCGGTTGGGCTAGCTCTAGTAACACCGGCAGACTAGCGCCAGCTCGATGGACTTGGCTTTGCGAATAGCGTTCTGCCAGGGGATCGAACTGCTCTCGACTGGAAGAGACGTCCTTCATAGATTTTGGGCTGTTAGCAAAATCGTAGTAAGAGAGGGCTAAGCAATTTAATAGTTCGAATAAGCGTTATTAGCCTCCCTAATGATAAGCACTGATCTCTGTAAGAGCTTTGTCGCGATTTTATCGATGTGGCTCCGTATCAACGGCCGCTCGCCAACGGTACCTCACGCAATCGGCGGTGAGCCGGCAACTCGCAGCCCTCGAGGACCTCATTGGGCATGGCTGTTCCAGCGCTCGGTCAACGGGATGATCCCGACGGCTCGCGGCAAGTTGCTATACGATCAGATCTTTGATTCCCGGCTTCCATCACTCTTCGCCATCGAAATAGTCGACGGATGTCCCTTTCAAAATCGGGCCGTCGAGGTTCCGAGGTAATCCCCATTTTTCGCTATCGGGATAGTAACAAGATTCCCCGACCGGATTATCAGCGATAATGTAGAAGACCAGATCTTGCCTGCTGTCGTTGATGATCTGATGCGGTTCGCCAGGCGGACAAAACAACACGTCGCCCACCGTCAGTTCGACTAGCCCGGCCGGCGTGCGGAATTTACCCGATCCGGATAAGATCAGGTAAAGTTCCGATTGCCCAGAGTGTGCGTGGTAGGGGCAAGGTGAGGCACCCGCAGGTACTCGGCAGAGTTCCAGGTCGAATGGGTGAGTGCTTCGTTTTGAATCCGAGTCTCTCACGTGTCCGAGAGCTTTTGAAATTTCTTGGCTGAATGATCGGAAGCGGCCGGAAGGTGAGGACGGATTCTCTTCCGCCGGAACTTGTGAGAGATTCACTTTGTGCATTCGTCATGCTAACAAGTCGTACCCACTTGTTCCACTTATGCCGCTGACCCGGGTCGGCGGGAACCTCGCCCTGGCTCCGTAAAAAGGGGCGGGCGTCCTCGCACGCCGGTAGAGACCGATCGCGGAGACGCGATCCCTCCCTGGATTCTATGGTCCTCCCACTATGGAACGTTTAAGAATGGCGTAAAATAGGCCCGAATTCTCGGATGGGCGCCGGTCGAAGTCGGAACCGACGCGCTCGACCGAAATCTGTTTGCCCTTCACAGCCCCCGTCGTTAAAGAAATGATGCCGGATCGATTGGCGGCTGAGGGTATCGTACTCCGCGTTTCCTGAGCTAGCTCCTGATTTCTGTATCCGCTGCCGTATTCCCAATTCCGTTTCTTGCTCCGCTTCCCTAGGGTAGACATCAGATTGCGCCGGAGAATGGCCGAGGCGGTGAGCACGCCGCCAAACAACGCTCCAGTCACCCCTAAGGAAGCTACGTCCTGGCCGGTCAAATAAAGCCCTCGAATCGGCGTTTTCGGTGTGAGACAGCGCAGGCGAAACCGCTCAGGAGTTCCACTCAATCCATACATTTCGCCCTGCTGGTAATTCATGAAATACCGCGTGCTCAACGGCGTCGATAACTCCGCGTGATCGATCTTTCCCGCGAGCGCCGGTACCTGTCGGACCAATTCCTCTTGTAGACGGCTCGATAGTTCTTCCTTGAAAGCGTCGTAATCTGCTCCGCGCCGTCGCCAGTTGCTCTCCTGCCACTGATGAAACCAGTGATAGGGGGTGAATGTCACCACTTCCACCGTAGCCCGGCCCGGATGTCGTCGTTCGAAATCAGGGTCCTTAGCCGACGGAAAGGATATGTAGACCGTCGGGAAAGGGGCTTTGGGATCAGCCGTGAATTTCTGGAGATTGGCGTCGTGATCGGGCGTTGGATGGACCCAAATGTTGGTACCGGCGAGGCCGAGGTTGGCGGCCGACTCTTTCAATCCAACGTACAAACAAAGATGAGAGGACGAAGGAGGGATGTGGCGAATCTGTTCCACAACTCTCTGATGAGCACTTTCGTCTCTGGGCAATAAACGTTCAAACGTGTTTCGCGCACCGGCGTCGCTCACTACAATTGGTGCCCGAATTTCTCGGCCATCGGCCATGCGAACGCCGATTGCGGTCTTTCCATCGAGCAACACTTCTGCGACCTCGGCGTTGACCACGATCTTGCCGCCGGCGCGTTCGATTACCGGAGCAATGGTTTCCGCCACTCGACTTGCGCCGCCGATTGGGTAACTGGCGCCCTCGAGGTAATGATTCACCACGATGGCGTGGAGTCCGAAACTACTCTGTCTGGGCGGTAGACCGTAATCGCCCCATTGGCCGGTGAGCAGGCCAATCAATTCTTCGTTCCGGGTGAAGGTGCCGAGGACATCGGCAGTGGTGCGTTTGGCCCATCGCATCAGCGGAGCACGCATGCATCGGCCAAATAGAAAAGCGATCGGGCGCGGGACAGCCTTCTCGGCAAAATAGAGATCGGTCGCCTTCGCCACCGATTGCACGGCCTTGATGTAGCGATCGATAGCGGTCGACTCCTGGGGAAAGTAATCATTCAAACGCGCTCGAAACCGCTCCACACCGGTGACGAATTCGTATGCCCGGTCGCCGATAACGAACCGATCGTATACGTCCGGCATCGGCTGCCACTGCAGCTGGCCGTCGGTGATCTGATCGAAGGCCTGTCTTACGGTTGAGGTCTGGTCATGGACCTGGCCAATGTAATGGAGGCCGATATCCCATTCGTATCCCGGCCGATGAAAGACATGGGTGTAGCCGCCGGCGGTGTAATGGCGTTCGAGCACGAGCACTTTTTTGTGGGCGTACGACGACAGTAGCGCGGCGGTAGCGAGGCCACCGATACCGGAACCGATGACGATCGCGTCCCAGGGATCATCGAGTGATTGCTGTTTATAAGAAGGGTATCTCATGTTGGCAGTGTCCACATTATTGCTCAATGTTGCTATTGTCAACATGATATGCTTCTGTCGGTTGATGTCAGCCGAGCGCTCCTATCATCACGGCAATCTCAAGGAGGTCCTCCTCGACGCCGCCCTCGCCTTGATCAGCGAGGTCGGTCCCCAAGCCTTTACCCTGCGCGAGGTGGCACGCCGGGCCGGCGTTTCCCATAACGCGCCTTATCGTCATTTTCGCGACAAGGACGAGCTTCTCGCGGTCGTTGCGGTGCAAGGCTTCGAACGGTTAACGGCAGCAATGAAGCGGTCCGCTGCCCGCGGCGCTACCGCTGAGGAGCGTTTCCGGCTTTGCGGGCGCGGTTACGTCAGCTTCGCGCTGCGTTGGCCACAGCATTTTCTGGTTATGTTCGATCTACCGAGCAGCCGAGACAAATATCCCGAATATGCTGAGGCTGGAGATGAGGCGTTTGCTACGTTACTTAAGTTTATCGTCGAGTGCCAAGAGACCGGAGTGCTCTCAGCCGGAGATCCCGAACCGCTCGCCTTCATGGCTTGGTCGATGGTGCACGGTATCGCGAAGCTGGCGGCTGGTTGTCATCTGCCGTTTCGGGCGACGGCCGTTCTCGACTTCGCGGATTACGCTTCGCATGTAATGATGGCGGGGATGGGGCGCGGGAACTAGGAGTCGGAGTTAGTAACCACTAATCGCAAAGCGCCGAAAGAAAGCGATTTAACTGGGAATCGGTGGATTTGCCACCTCCAGTCACGCCGTAGCCTCGACCGCCAGATTTCCCGACGCCAAATGTGGGCGAAGTCGGGAGGCTAACCAAAGCCCAGCGATCGCCCAGGCAAGGTAGATCCATCCGGTCAGCCCGAACCCGATGAGTCGATGATCGGGTCCATCGTGAATGACCCACCCGGCCATGGTTGCTGCCAAGGCTCCACCAAACTGGGCTACAGACGAGTTAACGCTCATAAAGCCACCGCGATGTTCCGGTTCCACGCTACTGGTGATCATGGCCATGGCGGGAACAAACCGGCCGGTCATAGAGATCATGAACAGGGTAGAAACAGCCACAGCCACCACGGCCGGAACGACGGGCAAATGCGTGGCCACCAGTGCGACGACTACCGAACTAATCATCATGATGGTGAATACTCTCATCCGGCCGAATCTGTCAGCTAACCGGCCGACGCCGTTCATGGTGAAAAGCGTGGCTCCGCCGCCAATCAAATAGACCCAGCGCAGCTCTCCGCTATTCAACTGGACGTTGGCGACCAAGTAATTGGCCAGATCAGGAATGATCATAAATCCGCCCAAGGTGATTACCGCCATTAACGCCAACGCGCGGAGATGATTTGCGTTGGCCAGGACGCCCAAAAATCGGCGCATCGGCGTCTCACTTCGACTCACCTTCAGATGCGCCCGGACCCTCGGCAATCGCACGATGGCAAAAATCCATACGATCCCGCTCGCAGCAGCCAGCCAAAGAAAAGGAACATGCCAACCGAGTTTGTCTGCGAGATAGAGGCCCAATGGTACACCCGCTACCTGAGCGACCGAGAACGCTGACATTACGGTTCCCACCGCGGATCCGCGCCGAGCATCCGGCACGAGATCGCCGACTATCGCCAGGCTAATGCCACCGACAATGCCGCCGAAGCAACCGGCCAGCGCGCGGGCGAACACCAGTGCTTCGTAAGTCGGAGCGAGCGCACAGAGCAGTGTGCCAATGGCAAATCCGGCGTAGATCCAGAGTAGCGCGGTCTTGCGATCGAACCGATCAAGAAAAAATGCGGCGCCGAGCCCTGACAATCCCGCCGCGCCAGCGTAAGCCGAAACCGCGAGGTTAAAGGAGGGCGTATTGATCGCAAAGATACGCATCAATTGCGGTCCGAGCGGCATCATTATGACGAAATCAACCGCAACAGTGAACTGGATTGCTGCCAGCATCAGCAGCAGAAGCCATTCATTCAATGGCCGGCGTAACGGATCATCGGAGGGCTTGGGTCGTACGGCTTTCGGTTGAGTTGACGAAGGACTGGGCGACGTAATCAAGACGGCCACTTTCGACGCGGATCGGCTCTTAGTCAAAGAGCGGTAGGCTCATTCTCTGGATTGATGCACCCGTGACTTTCGGTCGGAACGCGAATAGAAAATAGTGATGAAGCGCATTGAGTTCCGACACATCTTATTGTCTCTCGATCTTTCCAATCGACCGCACGAAGAGGCTTGTCGTCAGCGAATGGTAGAGTTGCTCGATTCCTGCCCGAACTGCTTCAGCCGCGACGCTTTTCCCGCTCATTTCACCGGGAGCGCATTCGTGGTCAGCGCAGACGGGGCGCGCGGGCTCTTGCATCATCATCGTAAACTCGACCGCTGGCTGCAGTTTGGCGGCCATTGCGACGGAGAGGAAGACGTGCTTTCCGTGGCACAACGTGAAGCATACGAGGAGTCTGGGGTAGACGGCTTGATCGTTGCGTCCGCGCGTCCCTTCGATCTCGATATTCATGAAATTCCCGCGCTGGGAAGTGAACCTGCGCATTTTCACTACGACGTCCGCTACGTTCTCATTGCTCCCGAGCGTGCGCAGATTCGCACCAGTCCCGAGAGCAAGGAATTGCGATGGTTTACCGGCGAAGAGATGCAGGACTGGAATTTGGAGTCGGGGCTGCGGCGGATGATCGAAAAGTGGCAAGCGCTTTTGGCCAGGCGCTCGCATTGATCGCCGATCATCGCTGGTCGCTAGAAAGAGATTGGCAGAGCGCCGAAGGCGCATTTCAGGATAGCCCAGGGCGAAGCCCTAGGAATGAAATTATAGAAAGCGACCAATCGCTGAAAGCGCGTGACAATTCGAGATTAAGACAACCAGAGCCAGGAGGGAAAGCAGGATGCGCAGGTGCGCGGCCTTTTCCGACATAGCCTCCTCCGTCGTTAACCCCCTGCAGACAAGTTGGCGGAGGCGGAATCGAGAACGGGGTCGAAATCCAAACGGTGAACTTCTATCCTGCAACTTGTAACTTGTAACCCAAACGGGAGCCGCCGAACGGCTCCCGCATACTTCCGCTTTACTGTGCATCGGCCGTATGGTCCAAGTCACACGCCCAATGGGTTTCCACCGTTAGCCGGGCCCAAAGATGACAAACTCGTGGTGGTGATGGCGAAAGGCCCAGTAGCCACGTTGGCCATGCCAATAACCGTAGTGATGGTGGTGCCAGTATTCTTCATGCCAATCGTGGTCGGCACGATCTTCTTCGTGATCCCGATCATGATGTTCGTAATAGTGATGATCGTCGTCCGCACGAGCCACGAAAGAGGTTCCGACGACCGCTGCAATAACGCTGAGACTTAATAGCAAAGCCTTCATTTGAAAGATGTGACGGACGTTAGCGGCGAGTTATTCGGTCAAACGAACCGGCAATCGTGATGCCAGAGAGGAAGATATCGCAGTTATCTCCGGCAATCGTAAAAACGCACGATCAATCGGTACAATGCAATGCGAGAAGGGGAAACGGGACGGGAATATTGAAGCTGGAATCTAGGTCTACGATCTAGAAGAGCGGTGTGGCCAGCGGTTAATCAGGGAACCGTTGCGCGGCGAGGAGATGAATCCGTCGGCATTGCTCTTTGCGTAAATCAAATACGCGGGTTAATCACGACTAACGCCTTCTGGGATATAAAAACTCGACTTCCAACAACCCCACCTCCTATGAAATTGATCTGCTCCGTTTCGCTCCTCTGTTTTGTATCACTTCCATTGTCCGGCTTGGCGTCAGAGACGCCTGAGACCAACGGAAAATTATCGATAGGCGATCCGATCCCAACAGTCGCTGCGGCCGACCAAGATGGTAAGACCGTTGATCTGGCGGAAGCGGCGAAGAGCGGGTATACGCTCGTCTATTTCTATCCCAAAGCGATGACGCCCGGTTGCACGGCGCAGGCCTGCAGTCTTCGCGACGCGTATGAAGACCTTCTGCAAAAGGGAGTAAAAGTGTATGGAGTGAGTCTGGACACGGTAGAGACCCAAAAGCAATTTCAGTCCCAAGAACATTTGCCATTTGCGTTGTTGTCGGATGGCGATCATAAGGTCACCTCCGCGTTTGGTGTGCCGCTTATTAAAGACAGCTTCGCGACGCGGCAAGCCTACCTTTTCAAGGATGGCCGGTTAGTTTGGTTGGATACGAAGGCGTCGACGGATAAACAGGCGGCTGACGTTCTCGCGGTGCTCTCGGGCAATACCCGGGGCACCGTGAATGTGGGGAACAAGGCAGGAGACACCGGAGACAGGAAAACGGAGACGGGAGCCGGCAATCGCTAGTCCGAGGCCTACGAATAGCCAGAGCAAGAAGACACAGCGCGGCAGAGCAACCAAAGTGATTGGTGAGAAGTGCGAGATGACTAGCGAGACTCGTGCACGCCGAGTGCGATATCCAACCTCTAACTAAAATTCTCGACTCGCCGAAACGCGGAATCATGTCTATGGTCCGACGTATGCTTTGTCGTCCGGGCAGTTTGTTGAGGCAGCAAAAACAACAACTTATCCCATTTCTTTTAATGAGTTTTTGCTCGACTGCCTTGATCCGGGCCGAAGATTTGACGACGGTCTCCGGGCATACATTCCACAACGTCCAGGTTACCAGCCGAAGCACGACGAGTTTGGTTGTGCAAAGCAACGAAGGTCAGGCGGTGGTGCCGGTTTCGGATCTCAAACCGGCTGACAAAGAAAAGTTCTCGAAAGATCTGACCAAGGCGATGGAACTCCCGGCACTCACCGTTATTGGCGAACAGAGGCCTGATTTTACTAAGGCCCCGCCGGATACGAAAATAGAGACCATTGCTGACAAAGAGTTCCGTCGACAGGCTCAGGAGAAAAAGGATAAAGCCGAAGATAAGGCGATCCATCCTCAACACAAACCGATGGAAATTATGAGTGGCGTCGGTATCGGGGTCAGTGGCGCCGACATCAAAAGCGACGGCGCAACCAAACCGTCCTATTTGACGCCAGAGTATCAGAGTTTGTCCCCAGAGATTGTAGAGAAACAGTTGAAGGTCTTTGCGGACGAGGTCGAAAAAGCACAGTGAGCGCACCGCTACGCGGTGATGGCAAATGACAAATAGCAGATAGCAAATTTGGTTGCTGGCTATTTCATTCCGAGGATCTCGGCCGACCCAACAAAAAGGCAGGCAAAGGGAGTAAATCCATTCATTTTCGCTGTTGGCGGGATGGCCGGCGCTCGGTTAATTCGCGGACAATGAAACCAAGCGTCGAACGATTTACCGGATTTGCGGACGTGTATGATCAGGTGCGGCCCTCGCCGCCAGAAGCGATCGCCGATCTCCTTCTGCAGTTAGCCAAAATGCAGACAGCTGAACGCGTTGCAGATCTCGGATGCGGCAGTGGATTATCCATGGCGATGTGGGTGAAGAAAACTCGCTCTCTTGTTGGAGTGGAGCCGTCGGGCGATATGCGACGCGAAGCGGAAAAGCGTTGTTCAACCCTGTTCCCAGCGGGCACGATTGAGTGGGTCAGCGCAGAAGCAGATGATACTAAGATCGCGGCGCAGAGTGTCGACATTGCCACGGCGTCTCAGTCATTCCATTGGATGAATCCAGAAACGACGCTCCCAGAAGTGGCGCGCATCCTTCGACCGGGAGGCATTTTCGCCGCAATCGATTGTGATTGGCCGCCGACCATTTTGCCGGAACTTGAGCTAGCCTACGATGCCTGCGTCGCGAAAGCCGATGATCCGAAATATGCGGACATTCCGTTGGCCCGGGTCAAATCGTGGCCGAAACACGAACACCTGGAGAACATGCGGCGCAGCGGCTGTTTTCGAGTCACGAAAGAGTCAACCTTTCACAAAATAGAATTGGGCACTGCGGAGCGACTGGTCGGATTGGCGAAAAGCCAGGGAAGTGTGGCATCGCTGCTGAAAGCAGGCGTGCCGGAAGCGGAAATAGGTCTGACTGGTCTGCATGAGACCGCTCGGCGCGTTTTGGGCGATCGTTCGCTTCCGTGGTTCTGGAGTTACCGGGTGCGGATAGGAGTGAAATGACTTGCTGGAAACAAGAGTACTGCAGTCGAATTCCAGAATCTGGGGAACAGGGAACCTGTGAACCTTTACGCTAGAAAGCCGCAATGCAATCAACCACGATAGAAACAGCGACTCTAGCATTCGGTTGTGAGATATCCGGTCCGCAAGAGGGCCGTCCGGTGATCCTCCTGCATGGCTGGCCCGATGATGTCCGGACTTGGGATCGGATCACGCCGGCTCTGCACGCAGCCGGACTACGGACGGTTGTCCCTTATCTCAGAGGATTCGGTTCGACCCGATTCCATTCAGCAAAAATCATGCGCTCGGGACAGCTTTCGGCCCTCGGACAAGATCTCTTGGATCTAGCGGATGCTCTGGGACTAAATAGCTTCGCGGTGGTGGGCCACGATTGGGGAGCGCGGGCAGGGTACATCGCGAGTTGTCTGGCTCCGGAACGCGTTACTCAGTGCGTTGCGCTCTCGGTTGGGTGGGGCACTAACGATCCCACGCAGAAGCTTTCCCTCCGGCAGACGCAAAATTACTGGTACCATTGGTACCTGGCGCTCGATCGTGGCGCTGAACTTGTGCGGAACGATCGGCTCAACTTCACCCGCCATCTCTGGACTGTCTGGAACCCCAATTGGCGGATCTCAGATGAAGAATTCTCGGCAACCGCTGCCTCATTCGAGAATCCCGATTGGGCGGACATCGTGTTGCACTCCTACCGTGTGCGTTGGGGTCTTGCTCCGACAGATCCCGCCTACCAAGCTATCGAAACGAAGCTCGCGGCGGAACCGACCATCATCGTTCCGACACTGGTGATCCACGGCGGTAGCGATCCCTGCAATGATCCTTCGACATCGCAGGGAAAAGAGCATTTCTTTGCTGGGCCATATCAACGACTTGTTCTTGACCGGGTCGGCCACTTTCCGCAGCGGGAGGCACCGAAGGCTGTGGCCGAAGCGACTACCAGATTCCTTACTAGCTGAATGAGCCGATACCGTCTCTCGGCCTCAGCTCTTTTTGGAGGTTTTGGCGTAAAAGGCTCGGAATTGCT
Organism: uncultured Verrucomicrobiae bacterium; assembly: GCA_963804425.1. Classification (GTDB taxonomy): domain Bacteria; phylum Verrucomicrobiota; class Verrucomicrobiia; order Chthoniobacterales; family JAFAMB01; genus DASTDH01. The sequence continues at coordinate 214,343 of CAWDQF010000002.1, forward strand.
GCACGATTTTCGTGCCTTTGCAATCTGGGCATCGAACGCGTTTTTTGTCGTGTTCGCCAACGGTCATCGTCACAACGAAATTTTTGTCACACTTCTTGCAGAGATATTCGTAGAGGGGCATAGGGAGAGCATAAATCAGAATCTGGATTTTAGAATCTAGGATCTCGCCTTCCACTAATCGCTGCAACGATGCCCGTCTCCCCGACGGTGACGACTGATCAGGGAGTAGGAATTGGTGCTAGCTTTCCAGCAGTGCCTGTTCCACCGCTGGCGGAAAAGTCTCCGCGAGGTCGCCATCGAGTCGTAACGAGACCGATGGTTCATCATCATGGTCGGTTGGACCCCGGTTGACAATGACATAGGGCACGCCGCGTTGGGCGGCCATTAACGGAAACGAAGCCGCCGGATAAACCGAAAGGGTCGAGCCAAGCGCTACCACGAGATCAGTCTGCCGCGCCGCATCGGCCGCTCGTTCCACTGTTTCAGGATCGAGATTCTGGCCGAAACTAATCGTTGCCGGTTTGAGGAAGCCGCCACAGCGACAAACCGGTGGCTTCCGGTGCTTCCGAAAATGTTCGTAGTGCGGCTCCGGGTCACCTCGCCAGAGGCAGGTTTGGCATTCAACTAAAGCGTTTGTCCCATGGAGCTCGATCAGGTGATCCGGACGCGATCCGGCTAACGAATGGAGGCCATCGATGTTTTGAGTGACCAGAGCCAAAACCTTTCCGGTCCGTTCCAACTTCACAATCGAGTCATGCACGATATTTGGCCGGGCGGCACGAAAGGCGGTCCAAGCTTCTAGTTTGTAGTCCCAGTGTTTGATCCGGGCGGCTTCGGAGCTCATGAAGTCGTGATAATAAACAGGGGTGCGTTTCGTCCATATACCAGCAGGTCCGCGGAAATCAGGAATACCGCTAGGCGTCGAGATTCCTGCGCCGGTGAAGATCAGCATTCGTTCCGCTTGCCGAAGGAATTGGGGGAGCGCGCCCATAGAAAATACAGTAGCCACTAATCGGTAATCAGTAATTGGTAAACGTCGGCTAGTGAATGCCGAATCATGCGCCTTACCGTCCTCGCCTTCGGGCGCGGTGACGCTCCTCCAAACGCATAGTGAGCTCGACTTGTCTCGCCTGGAGTTGGTCCTGGAACTTTCGGCTTTTTTCGGGATCGGTACACCGGTTAATCGATTGCTTTAAGGAATCGATTTCCTGAAAAAGCTCAACCTCAGCGGGAACACATCCGGCGTTTCTGAGGAGCGAGTAAGCCATTCGAGTCTCTTCCGGCCAACCAAAGTACTCGTTGAGATCCAATGGTTTACCCTTTCCGGGTAGGTGTTCCCCAGGAGTTTGGGCTATCCATTCATCAATTAATTTTTCAATCGGCGAGCGCACAGGCAAAGTAATGACAAATGACAAAGAAAGATTTGTCATCTGTCATCTGGGATTTGTCGTTCCTGTTGGTGCGGCCTGCAACTCTATCCTGGAACAGAAAGTTTCCCGGTGAGATAATCGACAAGGTTTAGCAATGGACTGGCTCAAATTCTCTGTCCTGGTCTTGACCGGATTGTTCGCGGTCTACGAATACGCGATCGTCAGGCGGTTTTTGGTGTTGGAAAAGCCCACCCAGCCTGATATCGCCGGCGGAAAAGCTGGTCATCCTTTGAGCACCTTGATCTACGTCCTATTACTTGGGACAGACGTTTTTGCCACCGTGATCTACGCTCTTCGTTTTGAGAGTGGCGGCCTCGCTAACGCATTTGCCTGGGCCGCGGTTTTTAGCCTGGGAGTTTGCTTGGCCATCGCAATCTGGTGGATCGTTCCGTTACGAGAGAGTCCGCCCACTGAAGATTTTCAGAATATACCGGTACCCGTTTCGCTTGAACAAACATTCCGGGCTGTCCAGATCGCCTCGGCCGTCTTCTTCCTACTCGGTTTCCTTTGCTTATGCGTCAGTGTCTCCTCGTACACTTGACTACAGCCCGAGATGCAACAAGCCGTTCAACCCGATAATGATCAGGTAAACGGCAACGATGTAAGACAACAAACGGGGCACCAACAGAATTAAGATCCCTGCCACGAGGGCAATGATCGGAGCGATTTGAACCGAAATAGCTGCGGCTAGAATTTCCATTTTTTTCTCCGGAATTCCCGGCGTCTTAGCAGAAGTGTGCGGCCAAGACAAGCACGCCGGATGCAAAAATCTTCGACGAAGCGGACGCCGCCCCGCGAATACGCCGATACGCGCGCCCGCCGACGCGTTGCCTCCCCCAACTCCAACACTCCATTACTCCCGAAGCTTGCCTTTTTTTGCCTGCGCCGCTACCAGGAGAAGGCGTCTGGCACCCGACATCAACTCGACAAGCTTGGCATGAACACCTCGAAGCTGACCAATAACCTTGTCCCTACCGCTCGGGCGCTCACTCCACTGCAGCTCGGAGTCTACAGTCTCGGTGCCTTGGCAATGAATCTGGCCAACCTCGTGCTTACTGAATGGTTCTACGAACGCTACGTGGTGGGAGGAGTGCTCAGCACGGTGGTGTTCTCGATCATTATATTGGCGGGACGTATCACCGACGGTGTGTCCGATCCGTTCCTGGCTTACTGGACCGATAACACCCGGAGCCGTTGGGGTCGACGCATCCCATTTCTACTCTTTGGCACGTTGCCTTTTGCGATCGTCTCCTTTCTGCTCTGGGTGCCACCTCAAGGCGCTAGCGAAGGGGTTCGCATCGCTTATGCGGTCGTTATGGCTCAGGCCTATTTTTTACTCTACGGGTTGGTGGTTACCCCTTATCTGGCGCTGCTCCCAGAAATCGCCGGCTCGACCAGCGATCGCTTGAATCTCACGACGGGACAAGGAGTTGCGGCGCTGGTGGGCACTCTCTGTTTCGCGTTTGCCGGCCTAATCGTGCAGCACTTCGGCTTTGTCGGCCTCGGTGTGATGGTAGGTGCCGCGATTCTGATCTCCTATTACCCGATTCCTTTCGTTATCTCGGAGGGGCAACACCCGGCTGGTGCGAAACCATCGCTCAAAGTGTTGTTCCAATGGATCGGAGACGTGGTAGGAAACCGCACGTTTTTGCCGCTCCTTATCTCCACCTCGCTCTACTGGTTCGCGCTGAACCTGTTATTGATGCTGGTCCCACGCTGGGTGCAAGTCCAGCTGGGGATGGAGAAGGACGCCGTGACTTGGCTCATGTTGCCCTTTATCGCCGTGAATCTCGCAGCGTTCTTTCTGTTCAATTGGTTCGCCAAACGGTTCGGGAAGTATCGCAGCTTCCTCTGGGTATTTGCCTTGACCGTCTTGGTATTCGGATTGGTCGGGATTTCCGATCGAATTCAGATCGGCCTCTCTCCGTTCAGCGTAGCCCAATCTATCGTGGGATTGGCTGGTGTCCCGGTCGGAGGTTTTGGAGTCCTGGCGTTCGCCCTTTTGGCCGACGTGATCGATGAGGATAGCCAGCGGCGGGGACTCCATCGCGAGGCGATCTTTTTCGGAGTGCAAGCCATCTTTCAAAAATCAATGATCGGTCTTTCGGCCGTGGCGTTTGGCTGGCTGCAAACGCTTGGCTCTAGCCAGAGTTTCTATGGGTGTGCTTTCCTCGCTGCTGCGGTCTGCTTGGTCGGTCTCTTTGTTTTTGCCCGGTTCCCGATTCGCAATTGAGTTAAGAGGTTCGGAGCCTCAGGGGTTGCAGAATGAGATAGGCAAAGGCCCTAATCGTAATCGATAATCACTTGCTCCGTTACTTATTTGGCTATTGGTTCACTCCCGCGGTAGCAACTCGGCTAGCATCTTCTCATACCGCGTATCTTTGCGCAGAGGCTCCCAGTAAGGTTCTCGCTTCAGCTGGCCGTAGTAAATTCCGTTCGGCGTTTTGGTCAGCGGAGCCAATTTCCTAAAGGCGAGATCTAACTCATTGGTCCATGCGTAAACGACAATTAAATTCATTTCCATATAGGGGCCATCGATTGCGTCCTTAGAAATCGGTAACAGTTCGACCGCGCGTTTGGCTTCCGAGATGGCCACTTCTTTGTTATTGAGCAGGGCGTCCACCACTGCCAACTGGCTAAGCAGTCGGGCATTTCCTGGTGACTTCTCGACCTTTTGGTTTAATTGCTCTCGCGTCTCGGCGAAGCCGGGGTTTTCGCTTGGTTGTTCCCCCTGAAGCCGAGCGAGCAAAATAAAATAACAACCAGCCGGAACCGGTATCTGTCCGTAAGCAAAGTTGCCATCATCCTCGCTGCCCTTCATCTTTTCGAGGAGTTCTCGCGCTCGTGGCCAATCGCGATCAACCAAAGTGAAGGTCAGTCGTAAAGAGAGTACACCCGGATCGTCCGCCATCGAGGCCGGGAGCGCCGCAATTGCTGACCAAAAAGCGCTGTCGTCTCCATTCTTTGAAAAGGTTACAATCCAAGCCTTTTGGACCCTGAGCATGGGTTGGTCGGGAAGCAGCTTGATCAGCCGATCGTATGCCTGTTCGGCCGCGCGAAACTGGCGTTTGTAATAAAGCGAAACAGCCAAACCTGCGAGCGAAACCGAATTGAGAGGATCTCGTGAGATCGCTTCATTAAACTCTGGGATTGCTTTCTCGAATTTTCCCTGCCGACGATCCATGAAGGCCTCGAGCGCCATCGCCTCCGCATTGTTGGGCAGGCCGGGCCTGGCGATAGCTAGCTGTACTCGAGCCCGTTCGTAGTCACGATATCCGAAGTAAAGGTGGTGCGCGTAGGCCAGATGTACTTCGGGAAGGTCCGGTTGTAAGTCTAACGCTTTACTAACTGCCGTATCTGCCAAGACTCGCCGTTCCGGGGACGGATCGTACGCATTATAAAGGAGGTCATGCACTTCCACTGATGCGCAGTATGCGAGAGTGAACTTTGGGTCGAGTTGGACTCCTCGTTCAAGAAAACTGACCGCGTCACGCAAAGGTTTCTCGGTGGCTCCGAGGGAATAAGAGATTCTAGCGCTTACGATTAACTCCTTGGCTCGCAGATAGAAATCGTAGGCCTCAAGGTTATCGGTTGGCTTTTCTTCGATTCTCTTCTTTTCTTCTGGTGAGAGCGTCGCTGTCAGCTTGTTTGCGATGGTCTGAGCGACCTCGCTCTGGATGGCGAAGATGCCGGTCAAATCGCGATCAAAGCTGTCAGCCCAAACCGTATTATCATTGCGAGCATCAATTAGTTCCGTGCTAACACGTACGTGGTTTCCTTCTCGACGTACGGTTCCTTCCAAAACGTTCGCGACGCCTAACGCATTGGCAATCTGGCGCAAATCGCGTTTCGCATCCCCGCGGTATTGCATCACCGAGGTGCGACTAATGACTTTCAGCTGGGCGATCTTGGCCAGGTTATTAAGGATCTCGTCCTGCACACCATCCGCGAAATAGGTGTCCTCTTTGTTCGAGCTAAGGCTTTCAAAGGGCAACACCGCGATGCTTTTTGCGGGAATGGCGGCAGCCGAACCGCTCGCGTTTGATTCACCCGTCTTGCGGACGTTCATCGCGAAGAACCAAAGAGCCGCAGCGATCAGCAGACAGCTGCCGGCCAGGGCAGTTCCGACGAACCAGTTTCTTTTCTTAGCTGGCTCGAAAGGTGGGCTCTCTGGTGTCCAACGCGCACTGGTAGCCGGTCCGAGCTCCTTTGGATTCGTAATCAGCCGCTTCTTGCCGGCCAGCAACGTTTTCACTCGTTCGGTGAGCGTCGTTAGATGCCGCGACAAAGGAGGCTGTGTCGCATCCAGCCAGTGAACCGTGTCCAAGAAATAACTCAGGCTCCGGTTCGGTAAGACCTCCGTAATCCGGAAAGGGATGACGGTGAGTCCGGAGGAGAAGGCTTTTGTGACTTCGCGATAAACATGATCGGAATCGTTGGCATGCTCCGAGAACACCAGAATGAGTACCCCACAGGCGTCAATCCCCTGCATAATTCCTTCCGTCCAACTGGATCCCGCCTCGATGTCGCGTGGAGCGATCCAGCACTTGACCCCTGCAGACTCGAGCCGCTGGCAAATCGCATCGGCTGTCGTCTTGTCTTTGCTGGAATGGCTGATAAAGACCCGGTGCAGCATGGAATCTTCCAGCCTCAAGGTCTTAGTCGATTTGCTGGCCAATGGCTCGCAAAAAAGAGTTAGGAATTCCTCAGCAACTAACGCTCCGGAAGCAATTCGTAAACCGCGCCGCCCTGGTCGTCGGATATAAATAACGATTTGCCATCTCTCGCCGGCTTCACATCCACGGGACGACCCCAAACTCGTTGCGATGAATCATCCAACCAGCCGGTCACCAAGTCCGTTTGATTACCCGGCCGTTGTTGGCTCGTCCAAGGAAAGATAGCAACCTTGTAGCCGGTTTTTCGACTGCGATCCCAGGAGCCGTGGTATGCGACAGCTGCTGAGTTGCGCAGCCACTCCGGCAATTTCGTCTCCTGCAAGAACGCCATCCCCAATGGCGCCGAATGAGCCTGGATCCCTTTATCGCTGCGGGTAAACTTTGACTCTGGATATTTGCGCCAATCCGGATTGGTCTCGTAGCTCGGGTCGAGCGGCATGTTTTCTAAACCGCTGGGGCTGTCCGGGTCTGGTTCAGCGAACGGCCAGCCGTAGTCCGCACCCAATTTGACATGGATAAATGTCTCGGGCGGATGATCATCGATGTAACCTGTGATCCGCTTGCCGTAATCGTCAGAGCCGCTTCCTTTCCAGCTTCGATGAAATGGAAACCGGATATCGTCACTTCCGTTGACCACGGCCCACAAAGCGTTTGTGCCCGGAACAAAATCGAGCCCTTCCGCGTTGCGAATGCCCCTCGCAAAAAGGGTCCGGTTTCCGCCGTCCAGATCGTAGCGATAAATAGCGCCGCGAATCGGATTGCTCATCGTGTCTCGCGGATCCGTATTCGTAGAAGAAGCGATATCCACGTAGAGATGGCGGTCCGGACTGATCGCCAAATTCTTCAACTCATGGCGGTAGGATCCACGAAGTTCCGCGCTACTGGCGTCGGGCAGATTCGGTACGATAACCTGTTTTTGGAGCAACTTGTGGCTGGCGGAATCGTAGAGGAATCGGCTGATCTCGTTGGATTCGCCGACGTAAACGTAGGTCTTTCCTTCAATCACCGTAAAAACCATCCCATGCGGAAGGCGTAACCCGGCCGTAGCGATCACGGGCTCGCGTACATCAGTTGACGCTACCGAGATCCACCAAATCTTACCCTGCGAAGGCTGAGAGACGAGGAGACCGCCATCTGGGGTCGAGGCGAGAAAGCGGGCTCCCTCAATTCGATTCAGGACTCGGATTTGAAAACCGCGCGGCACCTGCAAATACCGATCCCGATCAAATGGCGGGGATCTAAGGGACGCAGGAACAACAATTGTGGCGGATGCCAACTCGGGCTGAGAACCCCCGAAGCTCTGCTCGGGCACAGCGAGAAACGCGATTACGACAAAGATTCGAGCGAAAACAGCGAGCCTGTTCATGGAATAAGTATTTCGGGATCGGGTCTACTTTAGTTGACAAGGGGTAACGCTACTCGAACTGATGATTATGTTCTCCGGGCAATATACTCCTGGCTTTCGCCTCCTGTTTTGCGTTGCTCTAATTTTCGCTTCGACAAGGTTACTTGCGGACGATTCATCCTCAGCCACGGGTCTCTGGAAAAACGAGGACGCCTCATTCGAGGTCTATGAGGAGAACGGAAAGTTGTCCGCCAAGGTTGTTAGTCTGCGCGAGCCGCTCACTCCGGAGGGCAAAGAAAAAACCGACGTCCATAACCCGGACGCTAGCAAACACAGTCGTCCAATTATTGGGTTGGTATTCATGACCGGGTTTGCTCCGGCAGGTTCCGGTAAATGGGAAAATGGGACGATCTACGATCCAAACAACGGAAATACCTACTCCTGCAATATGGAATTGGAAGGTACTAATACCCTTAAAGTACGAGGCTACATTGGCATCTCGCTTATCGGACGCACCGAAATCTGGAAAAGAGCCAACTGATGAAATAGCCAATCGCCAAAGTTTGCTATTGGCTATAGTTCATCGTCTCAGTGGGGCGCTCTTCGTTTGACCACGAGATCTCCGTCTCGGTCGCGTAAGATGATCACGTTGTCATTCACCCCAACCACTTCTTGGACCGTATTTCTTGGCGGTGATCCCGTCGCTTCGGTGTGGCAAATGAGGTAACCGTTTCGCACGCGCCAGGTTCCGGTGAGAACCAGCTTCGTCCGGTAGCGACCTTCGACTATTTGGGCAGAGGCGGCCAAGGTACCGTCTGAGCGATAATCGACGCTCAGAATCATTGGCTGACCATCCAACGTTTCGCTACCGATCCAAGCACCCGCAATCTGCGAACGGATTGTGTCGTCCGAAGCTCTGACCGGTTCACTTGCTTCCGCTCTAACGGCCGAAAGTACGATCGCGCAATATGGTAAAACACGAACCCACAAAGCAATCTCTTCCAACTTTTTAGCCATCCTCGGTGTGTCTTCGTGTGAGATCGGAACTCGACTCCCCAGTCGCTTCGGGATAGACCCATTTTAGTGAAGCACCAACTCGCTCTTGTCACGAGCTCTGTTTTGTTGGTCGCGAGCGCGATCACCGCATTCGGCGATGGGGAGATCGTGGTGGCAAATCGGTATCTGCAAGCGCAGGGAACCAGTCACGCTCAGCTGTTTTTATATCGTGAGGATGGTAAATTGATACGGCAACTTACGCGCGACAACGCCGGCCAGATGATCGATCCGATTTTCGCGCCGGACGGTCAGACGATTGTTTTCACCCGGGAGATTGGCGACCATACGGATTTCTGGAGCATCGAACCAAAGGGTGAATATCTTCGTCAGTTGCCGGAAGCACCCGAATGGTACAAGGCAACTAAGAACTCTCCTTTCTTCAACAACCTCGAAGAGAACAGCGACTCTGCACCAAATCCGGACGCTCCATCCGATGAACAAAAAGAGGTGTCGGTCCGGTCCCCGGATGGATTGGTGGAGCTAGTGCTCAGGCAAACCGATTCCGAAGACGATCAGATCGATGGGCCCGGACACGGGAAGCACTACGAACTGCGTGATCTAAAGACCGGCAAAGTCACCGAATTTTATCAGTTACCGGGTTTCGAGGGGGCTTTTGAGATCCTGCATGGCAGCGCGAACAAAGATCAGCATTTCCTGATCGAACCGCCGCTGCGGCTCGCGTTCTTTGGTTTGCATCTCGACAGTACCGCTGGGGACACCTGTTACGCCCTTGACCTAGTCAATCGTCGATTCGTTCGGCTTTCACCCAATTGGGCGGCCCCGGTCCCATTGCCAGGTCAATCCGCGTTCCTGACCTGGACGTCGGAACGCTATGTCGATATACCGAACAGCAAGAAGACAGCAAACTGCTCTTATTTCCAGCGCTGGGACTCGAACCTCCGCCCCGTCCGTTACGCTTCGACCAGTGCAGTGATTTGTTACGGCGCATCCATTTACCGGCCGGACCTCTCACCGACGGTGGTTTCGGTGAGGCGCGGCGACTAGTTGGCTGGTAGGATCCGGCTTCCTACTACGCCAAACTTTTCCACAATGGAGCGTCGTCAAACAGGCCCGTCGAGCCGAATCATGGTGAGGTGACAACCAGTTGAACTTCCAGTCGAGTTCCCCTGATTCTTATGGAAAACTTCTGCCGCATGCAGAGATGGCCTCGCGCTCGATTGGTTGCGATTGTGGCCGACACTCACGGACTTGTCCGCAGGTCGGTTCTTGATGCGGTCGGCCAGGTTGATTTGATATTACATGCTGGCGATGTTGGACATCCGGAGGTGCTAGACCAATTGGGTGCATGTGCTCCGGTCGTGGCCGTTGCCGGTAACGTTGATGCCGAACCTCTCTCGCTTCCGGCAACGGAAGTCGTTTCGGTTCAGGGGCAGTTAGTTTATGTGTTGCATGACCTCGCCGACCTGGATTTGAATCCGGCAGTTGCAGGTTTTTCGATGGTGGTTTCGGGTCATTCGCATAAACCGCTTATTCGGAACAAAGATGGAGTATGGTATGTGAATCCTGGAAGTATTGGACCGCGGCGTTTTAACCTTCCGATCAGTTTTGCTCTGGCCGATTTTGGGAAAGAGAAAATCGAGGTGGAACTCAAGGAGCTTACAACCTGATTCAAACTCAGGGAGCACCGGTTTGACAAGGCTCGGTTCGCTTCGCAGTATCGCTAGGCTTATCGTATGAAGCACCGTTCGCTCCGAGCCACTGTTTGCCGGCTGGGCTTTCCCTTGGCCCTGCTGATGGCATCCAGCGGGCAAGCGGACGAGGGCTTTTGGCTGTTTAACGCGCCGCCGGGTAATCAACTGCAAGAAAAGTATCACTTCGCGTTAGACGCAGGCTGGCTGGAACATCTCCAGAAGAGTAGCGTTCGATTTAACAACGGAGGGAGCGGCTCGTTTGTGTCACCGGAGGGCTTGGTTATCACGAACCACCATGTTGGGGCCGACGCTTTGCAACAATTCGGCGATGCTCAGCATAACTATATCCGAGACGGATTTTATGCAGCAACGCCCGCGGAAGAGAAACAGTGCTACGATTTAGAACTTAATGTCTTGGAGTCGGTCGAAGACGTTACCGATCGAGTCAACGCTGCCATTTCTCCTGATGCGAAACCGGAAGACGCCCTGGCGGCTCGGCGAAAGGCCATGGCCGACATCGAGAAAGAGTCAAAAAAAGCGACAGGGTTGCGAAGCGATGTAATGACCTTCTTCGAAGGAGGCAGTTACCAACTCTATCGCTACAAACAGTACACGGACGTACGGCTGGTCTTTGCGCCGGAGGCCGGCGTGGCGGCGTTTGGCGGCGACCCGGATAACTTCGAATTTCCGCGTTACTGTCTGGATATTTGTCTGTTCCGCGTATACGAAAATAATCAGCCGGTTCACCCTCAGCATTATTTGCGATTTAACGCCGATGGGCCGCCTGAGCATGAATTGGTTTTCGTTAGTGGGAATCCAGGGGGTACCGACCGTCTGCGCACGGTTGCGGCGCTCGAGGAACGACGAGACACAGTGGTACCGCTGCTACTGGCGACACTCTATCGGAGCGAAGTCTTGTTGAACGCTTACAGCCAGCGTTCGTTCGAAAACGAGCGACGGGCTCGCGAAGATCTTCTCGAAGTTCAAAATTCTAGAAAGGTCTACGATGGCGAGTTGGCTGCGTTGCTCGACCCGGAAACCCTTCGGCGCATCTCGGAAAGAGAAGATGCTCTGAAGTTGGCGGCCGCTAAAGATCCTCGGTTTTCCAATCTCACGGATGTCTACGCCCAAATTCAGAATGCAGTTTCCTCGGAGCCAGGAAATACAGCGAGATTTCTCTTTTACGAAGGCACCCATCCAAGATCCGATCTGGTTGAGGGGATTCGGGCGACATCGCTAGGGTTTGGGAGCGAGTTGTTTCGACTTGCTCGTGGGTTTGTCCGGGCGGCCGAGGAATGGCAAAGACCAAACGAAAAGCGTTTGCCGGAGTATCGCGACTCCAGTCTACCCGCGCTGGAGCTCGTATTGTTTTCTGAGGCACCGATCTATGACGATCTGGAGATTCTGACCCTTTCCGATTCGCTCACCGGGCTGGTTGCCTACTATGGAGTCAATGATCCGGTCGTACGGAACTTGTTGCAGGGGAAGACTCCGCACGATCGCGCGTACGAGTTAGTAAGCGGCACGAAACTTAAGGACCTCCAATTTCGCCATCAGCTTTACGACGGCGGTATTACCGCGCTTAAGGCGAGTATCGATCCGATGATCGAATTTGCCAAATTGACCGACGAAACTGCCCGCCACGCGCGGCAAATTCTGGAAGAACAGGACGAAGTGGCGAACAAAGCGTACGCCCAAATCGCCGCGGCGAAACTCGCGCTCGAGGGTAGCCAGTTCGCACCGGATGCGACATTTACCTTGCGGCTCTCCTTTGGCTCTGTGGAAGGGTATGAGGAGGACGGCAAAAAGATCCCGGCGTTTACGGACTTCGCTGGACTGTATCAACGGGCGGATCAACACGAAAATCGTCCGCCTTTCCAGTTACCGGCTCGTTGGGTAGACAAGCGCGCAGCGATAGACCCGCACACGCCTTTCAACTTCGTGTGTACCGCGGATAGCGTCGGTGGAAACAGTGGCAGCCCAATCGTCAATCGAAACGGAGAGTTTGTCGGAATTCTCTTTGATGGGAACATTCAAACCTTACCCTGGGACTATCTTTACTCGGATAAGCAGGCCCGCGCCGTTTCGGTTGATTCTCGCGCGATTCTGGAAGCGCTCAAGAATGTCTACCAAGTTTCTGCACTGGTCGGTGAGTTGACCGGAAAAAAATAGAACGAATATTCGTGCCAGCCGGTCGGAAAATCGGCTGCCGACGAGCGCTCATCTTGGTTACATCTCGCTATCCTGACCGCGGCTTCGCCGCTGCCTTAGCCGATCGTTCGTCCATCGGGCAAAGTCCGGCTGCCTCCTCTGGGACCGATTGCTCAACGCTGTAGGCGACAGCCGCCCTTGGTCCGAGCCATGGTGTGGACGCGCATGGACCAAAAGCCGAACCCTATCAGTCTCGTCCCCAATTTGACAACGACCGGCCCGCTTCGGACTGTCGGAGAACGCGCTTTATGAAACATCGTCCCCTCCGATTCATCGCGTCGATGCTGGGTTTTCCGCTCGCCCTGCTCATCGCGTCCAAGAGCCAAGCGGATGAGGGTTTTTGGTCGTTTAATGCGCCGCCGCTTAAACAACTGCAGGAAAAGTATCACTTCACGCCGGACGCAAATTGGTTGGAGCATATCCAAAAGAGTAGCGTTCGGTTTAACAGCGGAGGCAGCGGCTCGTTCGTCTCTCCGAATGGGTTAGTTATAACCAATCACCATGTCGGGGCTGACGCCCTGCAAAAATTCGGCGATGCTCAGCACAACTATATCCGAGACGGATTTTACGCAGCAACACCGGCAGAAGAGAAACCGTGCTTCGATTTAGAGCTCAACGTCTTGGAGTCGATCGAAGACGTTACTGATCGCGTTAATGCCGCGGTGCCGCCTGCCGCGAAACCGGACGAAGCGTTGGCAGCTCGGCGAAAAGCCAGCGCCGAGATCGAGCAAGAATCGACCAAGGCGACCGGCTGGCGCAGCGACGTGGTGACCCTGTTCGAGGGCGGTAGTTATCAGCTCTACCGCTACAAACGGTACACGGACGTACGTCTCGTTTTTGCTCCGGAAAGTGGGATCGCCTTTTTTGGAGGTGACCCGGATAACTTCGAATTTCCGCGTTATGATCTGGATATCTGCCTCTTTCGCGTATACGAAAATAATCAGCCGGTTCACTCCCAGCATATTTGTTTTTTGGCAAAGGTGGATTGTCCGAGCACGATTTGGTATTCGTCAGCGGCCATCCCGGATCGACGGAGCGCTTCCACGCAGTGGCCGAGCTCGCGGAACAACGAGACCTTATTCTACCGCTGAGATTGGCTGCACTTTATCGAAAGGAAGTCTTGTTGAATACTTACAGCGAACGATCGACGGAGAACGCGCGACGTGCTCGGGAAGATCTGTTGTATGTCCAGAATTCCCGGAAAGCATTCCGAGGCCGGCTCGCCGGCTTGCTCGATCCCGAAACGTTTCAGCAACTATCGGCGAAAGAAAATGAACTGAAATCGGCCGCGGCAAAAGATCCTCGGTTCGGCGATGTCGCGGATGCGTACACCCAAATTGAGAAGGCGGTCCGGTCCAATCGGGAAAGTGTCATTCAGTTTCTTTATTACGAAGGGATTCGGGAAAAACCGCTCGGATTTGACAGTGAACTATTTAAGCTGGCTCGAAAATTGGTTCGAGCGGCGACGGAGCGAGCGCAACCAAACAGCGTGCGCTTGCCCGAATTTCGCGACTCTGCTCGGGCCCCGCTGGAGTTGGCGTTGTTGTCCGAAGCGCCGATCTACGATGATCTGGAAATTTTGAAGCTTTCCGCTTCTCTGAGCGAGTTAGTCGCTCATTATGGGCTCGATGATCCGGTGGTGCGAGATTTGATAAAGGGGAAATCTCCGCACGATCGCGCCTACGAGTTAGTAAGCGGCACTCAACTGCAGGATGTGCAGTTTCGCCGTCAACTTTACGATGGCGGTCAGGCCGCTCTCAACGCGATCTCCGATCCGATGATCGAGCTGGCCAAAATGACCGACCGCACAGCGCGAGAAGCGCGGCAAGCTCTAGAAGAACAGAAAGAGACCGAGAGCAAAGCGTACGCCGAAATCGCGAAAGCGAAACTCGCTCTGGAAGGCGGCCAATTCGCGCCGGATGCGACATTTACCTTGCGGCTTTCCTATGGAACTGTGGAAGGGTACGAGGAGGACGGTAAGACCGTTCCGGCGTTTACCGATTTCGCTGGGCTTTTTCAGCGAGCGGATCAACACGAGAATCATCCGCCATTTCAGCTGCCATCCCGCTGGGTAGAGAAGCGCAATGCCGTGGCTCCCCAGACCCCCTTTAACTTTGTCAGTACAGCAGACAGCGTCGGCGGCAATAGTGGTAGTCCGATGATCAATCGAAACGGGGAATTCGTGGGAATTCCTTTTGACGGAAACATTCAAACGTTGGTGTGGGACTATCTCTATACCGATAAACAGGCGCGCGCCGTTGCCGTCGATTCTCGGGCGATTCTGGAAGACTGAAGAACGTCTACCAAGTGCCGGCGCTGGTCAGTGAGCTCGCTGGGCAAAAACAGACTGCCGGCAAATAGGTCGAGTGAAGCCGCATGTCGCCTGGCATAGTCGAACCGAAGATGGAAGAAGTTGCTTTAGATGCCTGAGCTGGCTGAAGTAGAATACAGCCGTCGTCTTTGGCAGGTGGGACAAGGAGCCAAGGTTCTGGAAGTGACTTTGCGCAACGGGAAGTCGCGCATCTTTCGCAGTGTCAATCCGCAGAAGCTGGTACGTGCTCTGAGCGGGCAACGGTTTTTCGATTCCGAAGCTCGCGGAAAGCAGATGGTTTTCCGATTCGGGAAACATGGCGAATTGTGGTTGGGGCTCCATTTGGGTATGACCGGCGAACTTCGGATCGAAAAACCGAAGTACCCGTTCCGGAAGCATGATTACCTCATCCTACGCCAATCGAAACAGTCTCTCGTTTTTTCGGATCAGCGGCAATTCGGTCGAGTGCTCTTTGCTCAAAGCGAGGTTGTACCAATCTGGTGGGCAAAGCTTCCGCCCTCTATTTTGTCGAATCAATTCAAGCGGAGCCTAGTAGCGGAATTTTGTCAGCGCCGGAAAGGTTCATCGTTGAAAGCGCTGCTCTTGATGCAGGAGCGTTTCCCGGGGGTTGGGAATTGGATGGCAGATGAAATTCTGTGGCGAGCTCGGCTCAATCCCAAGGCTCGCGCGGGTGCTCTCAGTGAATCAGAGATCACAACGCTTTATCGCGCGACTCGAAGCGTCTGTTCGAAGGCCATGAAGGCGATGGATAAGGATTGGCAATTTCCCAAGACCTGGTTGTTTGCTCATCGCTGGGAGGACGGAGGGAAATGCCCAAGGTGCCGGACCGGCTTGATCCGGGAACTAGTCGGGGGTCGTCGGACCTGCTGGTGTCCGAATTGCCAACCGCCACGATGATCGCGCGCGCGGATCGCCGTAGTCAGTTTGCTATCTGCTATTTGTCATCACCCTTCGCCGTGAGCCGAATGGTGCTAGCTATCCCACCGCTCGAATACCTTTTCGCGCTGGAACGCTTCAGTCGCAAAGAAAACGCCCGCACACGCCAGAATCAAGATAGCACCGACGCCGACCAACACGATGTACTGGTTAAGATATTCCAAGAGAGCGATCTGCGTCCCAAAAATAACCATCCCTGGCAAACTCAATAAGCTCGAAAGCAGACCGCCAGTTTTTGGATCACGCGAACGGACGGCCACGATCATGGCGAGTGAAGCGTTGGCAAATGCTGCTATCGGCATCACCACCAAAGCTTCGACCAGCAGCCGCGGCGACAGCATGAAGCGGAGCAGATCCGATTGGTTGGTGACCAGACAGGCCACACCCACATAAAGGGCCAGGTAGAGGTATCCAGCGACGAGCGGAAAGACCAAAGCGGCAAGGATTTTGCCTAGTACCAAATCATGCGTTTTCACGGGCGTGACCAGGAGTGGCTCCAGCGTTTTGGCTGATTTCTCGATGACCATCGTCTGCGTGACCAACGCTGCTGAAAACAGCATCGGCAGCATCAACAGCAGAAACACTCTTGATCTGCTGAGCCATTCCGCGGCTTCCACATCTTCTGAAACCGCAGCGGGTCGAGTGAAGCTGGTCATGTCACCCTGAGACCGATGCGAGAGATCTCCTAAGGACATGAACGAGTAGAGAAGGATGAAACTAGGTGCAACGAAGAACCGGAGCAGGAATCGACGCGTTTTCCGCATTTCCAAGAGCTCCTTGCGCACAATGGTCAGAAGCGGATTCATCACGCGGTAGCCAGTTGTTCTCGATCCGCCGCAGTTGCGGACCCGACGAGTTCTAGATAAATGTCCTCGAGCGATTTGCGGGCCGGTTCCACTGAGTAGATTTCCGCTCCGGCCTCCACCAAAGCGCGGATGAGTCTCGGAGTATCTCGTTGGGGATCTGCGAGATTTACTCGGAGCGCGGACTCCACCGCACTTGCGCTCTCTGCATACTCAAGTTGTTGAACGGTTGCTACCCACGGCTCGGCAGCGGTACAGAAACGTATTGTCACAACGTTGCCGGATAACTGAGAACGAATTTGTGATTGTGAACCTTCCAGGATCAGCCGGGTTTTCAAGATCGCGATGTAGTCGCAGACATCTTCGGCCTCCGCCAAATTGTGAGTCGTGAGGAAAATGGTTCTCCCGCTCGCCCGGAGCGATTTGACAAAATCACGAAAAAAACGGGCAGTTGAAGGGTCAAGGCCGGAAGAAGGTTCATCCAGGAATAACACTTCGGGCTCATGCGCCAGCGCCCGCACAATCGCAGTCTTTTGCCGCATACCCTTCGAAAATGTCCCGACCGCCTGGTGGCGGTCCTCCCAGCATTCGAGCAGTTTCAGATATTTCTCGATTTGAGATTGAGCGCTCTTCTCGGAAAGACCGTACAACCGGGCAAAGAAAAGGAGATTCTGCCAAGCGGTAAGCTGTTCGTACAGACCGGGTGATTCCGTCAGGAATCCAATTCGGCGGCGTAGCTGATCCAAGTTGCCATTCAACGGGCAACCGGCCACGACACCGGTTCCAGAGCTGGGAGGCAAGAGACCCGCTAACATCCGCACCGTGGTAGTCTTGCCGGCGCCGTTCGGCCCGAGAAAGCCGAAAACCGTGGAACTCGGAACGTTGAGGGTGAGATTTTCTACCGCAATCTTCTGGCGGAACGTGCGAGTCAATGCCGTCGTCTCGATTGCGTTCATGCGGTTCGTATTAATCTGAAATCGCAGGATGAAAAATCGGTTTGTAAGAGAAAATACCCAACTCGCGGCCGCCGCCGCTCCTATGAAGGCAAGAAAATAAGCATCTATGAATCAGCCGATTTCTCAAACCAATTCCCAATTGGGCAATTCGCCGGCCCAAACAGCCCCACCTGGGCAGCAGCTGGCTGCCTCGACCGGCTCTTTATCGCAGACCGACTATTCGCAGGCAGCGTTTGTCCTGTTTCTCGTCGTTAGCTTCGCTGTCCTGGTTATCGGTTGCTTTGCGATCGCAGCCTCGAGCGGCGCGGGGAATTCCTCAAACACTGCCGTGGATTTGTCTTATGTAGACTAGCTAGACTCGTCGTTGCCAATCGACCATCGCTCGATGCGCCAGGGCCGGCGCGTCTTTCGGCATTGCCTCGCCGTCTAGGAGTGCCTCTGTGGGTTTTGCCGGAACTTCTTCTTGCTGGCTAGCGGAATGAGAACCGCAATTCGCGGTCGATGCCGCGTCTATGAAGGCAAGAAAGAACAATGATCTATGTCTCGTTCGACTTCACTGCACCAAGGCACGACTCAATCAAATTCGCCCGGTCGACCGGAAGCTGGTCCTGACTCATCGCCGTCGGAAGCGCGTCACTGGGGCGATCGCAACGGTCCCAGTCTTTTTGGGCTCCGGGTGTTCAGCGCGATTCATTATCTTCAGGCAACGGGTCTTACTTTAGGTGTTGGTTTAATCGCGGCTCTCATCTGGCTCTGGAGCGATCCCAGGACTTATTTCCACGGATCGATAGTTTTTCTCATTGAATGCCTCCTCGGCGCTGCATTTCTGGGTTTCTTGGCCATCTCGTCGTTCATCATCGGAAACCAATTGGTGCGCGGGCGTCGGCGGGTCTTCTGCGTCTTACTTGCCGTCGGTGAATGCATTTGGGTGGTTTGGCCAACACTGCTCCAAAATCTCTTAAAGGGACATATCGACGATTTGATTTTGGGTTTGCCCGTGTTCGCGGCTGGTTTGCTCGTGTTCGTGACTGTGCCGATCGGGATAATAACGGCCATCTTCCTAAACCTGCCAGCTATCCGTGCTCGGTTTAGGAGCAACTCTTCAACTTCCAGCTTCTGAATTCTGTCCTTTCATTGGGTTGCGATCACAGATCTACGGTTCGATCTCCGGTTTCGAGGTATCGACTTCTTTCCCGGTGGCTACGGCTTGGCGGCGTCCTCGTAGTGACTCATTTCCCGAAATCGATCGTAGCGGGCTTGCAGCTCGCCTTTGGAAAGATCAGTCAGCCGATAGAGGCTGAATGATTCGACGCAAAAGCTGGCAAGGATGGTGCCGTGGACAACCGCCCTTTTCAAGTCTGTGAAATCTAAGCGGGATCGGTTCAGGCTCGCCAAATAGCCGGTGAACCCGCCGGCAAAGGTATCGCCGGCGCCGGTCGGATCTTTTACTTCCTCCAAGGGATAAGCTCCACAACTGAAGAACTCCGTGCGCGACAACAGCAAGCAACCATGTTCGCCCTTTTTGATCGCCACATATTTTGGACCCAGATCCAGAATTCTTTTGGCGGCTTTAATCAGGTTATCTTCTTCCGTAAGCTGGCGCGCTTCGCTGTCGTTCAACACCAGTAAATCAATCCGGCCCAAAAGCCTGATCAATTCGGGCTGCGCGATGGTGATCCAGAGGTCCATGGTGTCCGCAACCACGAACTCCGGCCGTTCGCTCTGATCGAGCACGTGGTTTTGGAGTTCCGGTCCGATGTTCCCCAGCAGAATCACGGAAGCCGACCGATAGGTGGCCGGCAATTTCGGACTGAATGTCTCGAAAACGTTGAGCTCCGTATGCAATGTTCGCCGCTTGTTCATGTCCGCTTCATATTCACCAGACCAGCGGAATGTTTTCCCTTCAGCGATTTGCAGCCCGGTAAGATCGATCTGGCGCTCGCGAAAGAGATCGAGATGATGTTTTGGGAAATCGGAGCCGACAATTCCGACTAGATCTACCGGTTGAAAGAAACTTGCGCTAACCGCGGCATACGACGCAGAGCCACCCAGCAGGTCGGGATGTTCTTCGGTTTGGGTTTTGATGCTATCCAGCGCAACGGAACCCACAATCAATACGGCCATCGCGGCTCACAGTTGAGCAAACCGGGTGAGTCTGCCAGCGGTTTTTTGCGATGGATGGCGACGAAGTCTCGCAGGCGCTAACCAAGGTTCGCCATCGAGATCGATCATCTCTGCCGGGACGTATCGCCAAAAGAACCTCTAGCCCTTAGGTTGACGCGCGCCTGCGCGGGCGTCGTCGGGAGCGCGGCCTTACCGACCTTGGAGCTGCATTTCTAGCCATGGCAACCTTCGCGGATGACCCAGCACCGAGCTATCTTCGTAGCCGAGCATCTCTGCCCCCATCTTCTGGTAGAACCCACAGGCGTTTGGGTCCGCGTAGATTCGGAACGACGAAAGACCATATTCTCGCCCAACCTGACAAGCGTGCCGAAAAAGCTGCTCGCCGGCGCCGTGGCCAATCCACCGGGGAAGAACCCAAAGATGTTCCAACTGCGCGGGACTCATTAGCAATAATTGGTAAAATCCAACCAGTTGCCCTCGATGTTGTGCAACATAGGTGGGGTGTTCCTGCACCGATTCCGGATTCAACGTCAGCACGGAACGCCAGAGATTCATCCATTCGGGCGGGTATCCCCAGAACTGCTTCGACGTGAAAGCGATTTCAGAGAGAGTGTCCGTCTCCGCCGGTCGGGCGCGTCGAATGCCAAATGGTTTCATCGCGCACCGGTGCGCTATAAACTAAAGAAACGCCTTGATCGCACGGGTCCGGGCATTGATATCGGGTGCCAATAGCAGGTCCGAGACGATACACACCCTCTCCCCCCCAGCGTCCGTGACTTTCATAAAATTGGTCTCTTTGATGCCTCCGATACAAAAGACCGGTATCTTTACGGTTGTCCGAAGTTTCTCTAGATTACCTAAGCCAATGGCCGGTGCATCGGGTTTTGTCGGTGTCGGAAAAATTGGACCGAAACCGATGTAGTCAGCGCCTTCGGCTTCAGCGGCAACCGCTTGTTCGATGGTATGGGTCGATTTTCCGACAATCACCGATCGACCAGCCAGCTCGCGGGCTTGGGCTATGGAAGAGTCGCTCTGGCCGACGTGACAGCCCTCAGCGTTTATTTCACGCAAGAGCTGCGGATGATCATTGATGATCAACGGCACATTGGCTGGCTGCGTGATTGCCAGCATGATTTCCGCCAATCGACGAACCAGATCAAGCGGCCGATCCTTTGCCCGGAATTGCAAAAGGTCGATGCCACCGCGGACCAGCTTCTGAGTGACATCAGAAACGGCCTCCGGTTGGACGTATCCGAGATCGACGACGCCGTACAAAAAACAATGATCTAAAGAATTCACAGAGCAGCTAACGCTTCATCTCAAGTTGCTTCATTCCAATGATCTTTTCGACAAAACCGGTATCGAATTCTCCTCGCAAAAAATCTGCACTTTCCATGATCTTTACGTGAAATGGAATCGTGGTTTTGATGCCGCTGATGAGGTATTCACTGAGGGCGCGAGTCATCCGGCGGATCGCACCGGTGCGAGTGGAGCTTACACTGATCAGCTTCGAGATCAGGGAGTCATAATACGGGGGGATGGTATACCCGGAGTAGGCGTGCGAATCGACGCGCACGCCCCTTCCGCCCGGCGCATAGTAAAGATCGATCGTCCCCGGCGACGGTTGAAAATTTGCGTCCGGATCTTCTGCATTAATTCGGCATTCGATGGCGTGGCTCCGCTGCCGCGCATTCATGACATGTTCGGACAAAGGCTCACCGGCCGCGACTCGGATCTGTTCCCGCACCAGATCGCAGCCGTAAGCCTCTTCGGTCACCGGGTGTTCGACTTGAATCCGAGTGTTCATTTCCATGAAGTAGAAGCTTCCGCTCCGATCGACCAGGTATTCCATAGTGCCCGCGTTTTCATAACCGACAGCCGCCGCGAGTTTGATGGAAGATTCGCCCATTTTTTTGCGAAGATCCGCGTCGAGCAGCGGCGATGGACACTCCTCGACAATCTTTTGGTTACGCCGCTGGATCGAACAATCGCGTTCCCCGAGATGAACTAAGCGGCCGTGGCTGTCCCCGATGACCTGGAATTCAATGTGGTGCGGACGCTCAATGAGTTTCTCAATGTAAACGCTGCTATTTCCGAACGCCTTCTCCGCCTCTGTTCTGGCCGCGTGAAAGCCCTGGATCAAGCTGCCGTCGTTGTGCGCTGGTCGCATTCCTCGACCGCCACCGCCCGCGACCGCCTTGATCATTACTGGGTAACCGATCTTTTTCGCGATCTTCAGGGCCTGCTGCTCCGTTTCTACCACGCCATCGCTACCGGGTGAGACCGGCACACCGGCTTTCCGAGCCTGTTCCCGAGCGGAGTTCTTGTCTCCCATGGCCCGGATAGCCCGAGCGGACGGACCGATAAATTTGATATTGCAACTAACGCACACTTCCGCGAAGTGCGGGTTTTCCGCCAGAAACCCGTATCCAGGATGAATGGCGTCAACGTCCGTAATTTCCGCCGCACTGATTATGCGGTCGATCTTAAGATAACTTTCGGCGCTCGCTGCCTGTCCGACGCAAACCGATTCATCTGCGAGTTGGACGTGTAAGGAATCCACGTCCGCCTCCGAGTAAATGGCGACAGTCGCGATACCAAGTTCCTTGCAAGCCCGGATGATCCGCAATGCGATTTCGCCCCGGTTGGCGATCAGGATTTTGCTGAACACGCTACTTCACTCGGAAAAGCGGTTGACCGAACTGGACCGGAGTGCCGTTTTCCACCAGCACTTCTACAATGATGCCACGCACTTCGGCTTTAATTTCGTTCATCACTTTCATTGCCTCGATGATACAAACGACAGATTCTTCGTTGATCTCTTGCCCTGGCTGGACATACGGCGCTGAATCGGGCGAAGTAGCCCGGTAAAAAGTGCCAACCATTGGCGAGACGATTTCTTTTAGCTTTGACCTCTCTTCTCCGGTTCCGCTTGATCCGGTGACATTTGCGGGAACGGTCTGGGTCGCAATGGCTGTAGGCGGAATGGTTGTAGCGATAACGGGAGCGGCCGGACGCTGCGCTTCTAGTTCGATTTTGAATCCCTCTCGCTCCAGCTTGAAAACGGCGAGATCGTTTTCTTTCATTAAATCTATGATCGCTCTGATGTCGTCCAGATCCAAAATGGGGTTCTCCTGGTTTCGATGGAGTGTCATGTTAGGCTGCTGTCGAGAGATCGCGCAAGTGAGATTCTTTGGGCGATTTAGGCAGCGAATTCAGCGCGCGCCAGTCTGATTTGTCATTTGTCATTCGCTATGGATTCCCACCATCAGTCATTGAACAAATTGGTCGAGTCGTTGCGTGGATGCCGCCGTTGCCCGCAGATGCAGTTTTCTCCCGTGAGCGGAGGACCGGTGTCGAGTCGAGTCATTTTGGTAGGGCAAGCCCCGGGGTTCCGAGAACCGCAAGCTGGTCGGCCTTTCGCCTGGACCGCCGGGAAGACGCTTTTCAAATGGTTCTCCGAAGTTGCTGGTGTGGATGAGAGCACTTTTCGGGCAACTGTCTACATGGCTGCAGTGTGTCGTTGTTTTCCCGGTAAAACAGCGAACGGCGACCGCGTCCCCTCTCGGGTCGAAATCGCAAATTGTTCTTCCTGGTTGGATGCCGAGATCGCGTTACTTTCTCCCGGCCTGGTGATCCCAGTCGGAAAACTGGCTATCGCGCAATTCATCCAACCGGTATCTGCATTGACCGATTTGATCGGTCAGATACGACCGGCTGAGAGGGCGGGAAAACGCTTCGATGTTGTCGCTCTCCCTCATCCGTCCGGTGCTTCTCCCTGGCACCGCATTGAACCGGGAAAATCGCTCACCCGACGAGCGCTTGAATTGATCGGGGATCACCCCGCATGGAAGAGCCGTGTGCCGGCGCCGTAAAAAGGGGAGGGCGGGCGTCCTCGTTGTCGGTGCGTCGACCCAAAGGTTCTGCTTGCTTTCTTTACGGGCCAGCGAAGAAATGCACTTCATGGACGTTCTGTACGTTGAGCCCCGTCTGCGGCCCATGGAGAAAGGGGCTTTGATCGGAAAATCGGCCTTGGTCACCGGTGCGTCTCGTGGGATCGGGGGGTAACAGCCCGGGTGTTGGCTCAAGCTGGAGCGAACGTCATTTTGAACTACCGCACCAAAGGATCTCGCGCCGGGAAAGTTGCCGCAGAGCTCGAAGCGGCCGGCGGCCAAGCTTCCACCATTCGGTGCGACATTACCATTGCGGACGAAGTCGATGCCATGATGGAATGCATAAGTCTGGAATGCGGCTTTCTTGATTTTCTGGTTTTGAACGCGAGCGGCGGCCTGGAAAAGGATAAGGGCGAGGACTACTCCATGCTTCTGAACTGCACGGCGCAAATCGAACTGGCGAAAAAAAGTGTGCCACTAATGAGGCCTCAGGGGCGGGTGATCTTCGTTACTAGCCATCTCGCTCATTTTTATGGAAAGAAACCGGTCTATCGGGGCTACGAACCGGTTGCCATCGGAAAACAGGCGGGGGAGAAAGCACTTCGAGCAATGGTTCCGGAGCTCGCTGCCGCCGAGATCAAACTGGTTATCGTGAGCGGAGATATGATCGAGGGCACAATCACGCCAAGGCTATTGAACCGGACCAACCCGGGCTTGATCGAATTCCGCCGTGAACAAGCGGGAAGACTGCCGACGGTAGAAGAGTTTGGTCGAGCGATCGCAGAAGCAGCCGCGGATCCGGGCCTCCAATCCGGCGAGACCGTGTACGTGGGAACGACGGATTAGGAAAGGAAGCTCACACCAAGACGCGAAGGAGGGGAAAAACTCACGCAAAGACGCCAAGACGCAAAGGAGAAGACAAGACTGCCGCAGGAGAGCACAGCGTAGCGACGGCGGATAGATATAGTTCGCGTTCATTCGCGGTTGGAAAAATCCTCGAGGAAAGGGAACGCTCCTATCACAGGCTTTTGGGTAAAACCACAAACGGCTCAAGCCGATCCCGCTGAGACGAAATCAGGCTTTCGCCCTACCGCAATCGGCGAGCCAACGCCCGTATCCCTGGTATCTTCCTCCCTTTGCGTCTTGGCGTCTTTGCGTGAGTTTTTCCCCTGTGGCGTCTTTGCGTGAGATCTAAACAAATCTGTGCCCTTGTTCGCCCAAAATTTTCCAGACTGTTCTGACTACCAGGCTGGCCGCGCGGACATTGTGGACACGAAAAATCGCAGCAGTCGTTCGCATGCCGGCAACAATGCAGGCGACGGTACCAGCATCGCGATCTTTCGGGTCTGGCAGATCGAGCACTTCGCCGATCATCGTTTTTCGCGAAACCGGGAGAAGGATGGGTCGCCCCAATCGGTCCAGCCGCGGAAGCTCACGGAGAATCGTCAGATTGTCATCTCGTTGCTTAGCAAAATCCAATCCGGGATCGATCACAATGGCCTCAGGGGCCACACCCGCTTTTTTAGCCAACTCCAATTTCCCGCCAAAAAACTGTTCCAATGTCTCCATGATATCCGCGTACCGAACATCCGTATGCTTCTGCTTCGGCAGGCCGACCGAATGCATAATCAAAAACGCGGTGCCGTGGCGGGCGGCGACGCGAGCGTTCTCGTCGGTGGGAAGCGCGCTCAGATCGTTCAATAAATCTCCGCCCAACTCCAACAGTGTATTGGCAACTGGTGAGCGCCAAGTATTCACGGAGAGAAGCGGCGGAAAAACCTGAGCTTCATCCATCGGATTCAATTCTTGATAACATTCCTGGAACCGAGAGATGAACGGAGCGACTCGATCGATTTCTTCCTGCTCGGTGATTTCCGGGCGGTTCGTGCGCGCGCTCTCGCCGCCCACATCAACCAAATCGGCGCCTTCGCTGATCAGCTTGCTGGCATGACGGATCGCGTCGTTCACATCAAGCGTTCCATCTCCAGAAAAAGAGTCATCGTTGAGATTCACGATGCCCATGACCAAAGGCCGTCGGGGAAACGCAATCTGTCTTCGCCTGGCAAGTAGGATCATCGGGAGGAAGTAAACCGCGAATGGGCCGACTAAAATAGCCGCAAAAGAACACAGCGCGGCCTAGCCGCAACCAAAGCGATGAAAAACAACCGCGAATAGACACTAATGGATCCTCCTTCGCTCTGCGAGCTACGGCGGGACAGGCTACGAATTGATTCCTTCCTTTGCATTTTTGCGTGAGGCTTTCCGGACGGCTACCGCTAAAGCGCTACTTCGAATCGTTGACGGCGTTCAAATCTCAGAACGGTGCGATATCCAACTTGTGACGCGAGCTTGCGGGCGAAGTGGAACCCTTCGGTGAGCTCTGCTGGAGCGTGCGCGTCGGAATTGATCACAATGGGCACCCCAGCCTGAGCACTGAGCTCGAGAAATTCGCGCGCCGGATAAATTTCATTCACGGGCTTGCGCAATCCGGCCGTGTTGATCTCGAACGCGACGCCGTGTTTCTGCAGAGCGCTTATGGTTGGCTCATAATAACTGCGCAAGTCCCCGATCGGACGATAACCGAACTTCTTGGGCAGATCCGGATGCGCAACGAAATCAAACAATCCGGACTCGATGCATTGCACATAATTCTTCCAGTAAATGTCCCAGATTCCTTCAACGGGCTGACTTTCGAAACGGGAAATATGCTTTGGGTTATCTACGTCCCAACCGGGGCCGATATAATGAACGCTGCCGATTAAGTAATCCCACTCCGCCTCTCTCGCGAGTTTTTCGATCCACCACTCGAACCCAGGCAGGTAGTCGCACTCGAGTCCAAGCCGCACGGTCACTCCAGCCGCTCGAACTGAATCGACGAACTCGAAATATCTCGGCAGATCTGAATAGTCCATTCGCCAATTGTCGAATTTGTCCGGCATCGGGTTGTGGTCAGCGAATCCCAGTTCTGATAAACCCGTCTGCCGAGCGGCCGCTGCGAATTCGGCGGGTGTGCCGACGGCGTGATGGCAGAGTGGAGTGTGCACATGGTAGTCGGTGAGGACAGCGCTTGTACTCATTGATAAGGCCGAGGGTGATTTAAGGCCGGGAAAACCAGGATCGGAAAGGCCACAGTTTTAACAAATTCTCCCAGATTCAAAGATTTTACTACTGCTGAACTTGCGCAGGAGCCAAAATAGGATTGTCCGCGGATTGGATATTTTTTAGGCTTAGCTTTTGCATGAAAAGATCTCCGCTGCCCCCTTTGTTCGTGACTCTCTTTCTGTTTGCCGGTTGTGCGACTTCCCCCAGCTGGTCAGTCGGTGGCAGCAATATTGTATTGTTGATCTGCAAAATTAGCCCGGAACAGCAAAAGGCGGCCGAGGCAAACGTTCGGCTTTATCAGGCGCAAAAACATCCCAAAACGACCAACCGCTACGTTGCCGTTGACACGCTGAGACCAAACAAGAAACAAACCGAAACCTACGTCAAAAAAGTCGCCGCGGAGAAACAGAAGGCTGACTGGAACAAGGAAAAACTTTCTGATCGTTGGGTCGAACCAGCAAAACTGCATTGTGTGATGGTCTTTGACACCGTCTCCCAACAGTTTGTCGGCTCAGGTTGTTACGTGGTTGGAGGGGTACCGAATTTGGGTGAAATCGACGCTTTCGAGACCCACAGCGCTCAGTACATCGGTTCCGGGAAGTTCGATTGAGGTTGGCGTCGTCTCTCTAAATGGGTCGGTTCAATCGCCGGACGAGCGGGAGCTCGTCCCTACCGTTGCAACGAGATTTACGATTTTATTCGGCACGACGACGACCTTCCGTACGGTCTTTCCGCTCAAGCTTTCTTGTACTTTGGTTGAAGCTCGCGCGAACCGTTCCAAGCTCGCTTCATCTAGATCTTTGGCGACTGTCATTCTGTCGCGCAGTTTCCCGTTCACTTGAATAATCACTTCCACTTCGTCTTCAATCAGGTACTCCTCATTCCAAGAAGGCCAGGGCTGTTCTGAGACTAAGCCGTTGAAATCAGAAAAACGGGTGCCGAGTTGACGCCAAATCTCCTCGGCGAGATGCGGAGCAAATGGGCTGAGCACGATGAGGAGACTGCGGATTGCCTCCAAGGGCCGTCGCTCGACATTCGTAAACGCGTTTACGCAAATCATCATTTGTGAAATTGCGGTATTGAACGCGAGAGCCTCGATATCCTGCGTCACTTTCTTGATTGTTGCGTGCACGACTTTTCGTTGTTGTCGCGATGCCTCGATTTCGGCAAGCAACGATGACGGCTTCCAGACGCCTTCCTGATTTTCTTCCATCGCCAGCCGCCAGACGCGAGCCAAAAAGCGATACACGCCTTCGACTCCGCTCATGCTCCAGGGTTTGGTTGCCTCCAGCGGACCCATGAACATTTCGTACAGACGCAGGGAGTCTGCACCATATTCGGCGACGATTTCGTCCGGGGTGACTACATTGCCCCGGCTCTTCGACATCTTCTGGTTATCCTGCCCGAGAATCATGCCCTGGTTTACGAGCCGTTGGAAAGGCTCGATCGTGGAAACGTATCCAAGATCGTAAAGCACCTTGTGCCAGAAACGAGCGTATAGCAGGTGCAGCACGGCGTGTTCGGTGCCCCCTACGTAGAGATCGACTCCGCCCGGTTTTCCTCCACCCATCCAATACTCTTCGGCAGCCGGATCGGTGAACCGATTCCTGGTGTGCGGTGCCGTGAAACGGAGATAATACCAGCATGAGCCGGCCCACTGCGGCATCGTGTTCAGTTCCCTGACACTGCCATCGGGCAGATTTTTCCATTCCTCCGCCTTCGAGAGCGGTGGATCGATCGTTCCGGTCGGGCGATAATCTTGGAGGGGCGGCGGTATGACCGGAAGCGAGCTTTCGTCGAGAGCTTCGTGATGGCCATTCCGCCAGACGATCGGAAACGGCTCCCCCCAATAACGCTGGCGAGAAAACAACCAATCGCGCAGCTTGAAGTTGATCGAACGTTTGCCGGCGCCTTTTCCTTCCAGCCAATCGATGATTTTTCGTTTGGCGTCGCGGGTCGCAAGGCCGCTCAGAAAGTCTGAGTTGATAGAAGTTCCTTCGCCGGTGAAACAGCCTTCGAACGGCGCCGGCGGCTCAACGACTTTCCGGATTTCGAGCCCAAATTTCTGAGCAAACTCGAAATCTCGATCGTCATGGGCGGGTACCGCCATGATGGCGCCCGTGCCGTAGCTAGCCAGCACGTAATCTGCAATCCAAACAGGAAGCTTCTCGCCGTTCACCGGGTTTTTTACGAATCCCCCAGTGAAAACCCCGGTCTTCTCTTTCGCCAAATCAGTCCGCTCCAGATCTGATTTCGTGGCTACCTGCTCTATGTACGCCTGAACCGCGGCCCTCTGCTCTTTGGAGGTGAAAAGATCGACAAGCGGGTGCTCGGGTGACAGGACGACGTACGTGGCGCCGAACAGCGTGTCTGGGCGCGTGGTAAAGACAGTTATCTTCGCCTTACGCCGGGGAATCGAAAAATAAACTTCGGCTCCCTCACTTCGGCCAATCCAATTACGTTGCAGCGCCTTGATGGACTCCGGCCAATCTAGTCCCTCTAATTCGTCGAGTAAACGTTCCGCATAAGCGGTGATTCGGAGCATCCACTGGCGCATGGGACGGCGGACTACCGGGAAACCGCCTCGCTCGCTCTTACCATCTATGACTTCTTCGTTCGCTAGCACCGTACCTAGCTCGGGACACCAGTTGACCGGCGCATCGGATACGTAAGCTAATCGGTGTTCGTCGAGGAACGCACGAACTTCCTCCGACGACTCCTCCGGGTGAGAGGCCAGCCGCTTCGCTTGCAATTCCGCGATCGGTTTTGCTGCCCCAATCTCCGGATCAAACCAGGCGTTGTACAACTGCAAAAAGATCCACTGAGTCCAACGGAAATATTGCGGATCGGTCGTGTTGATCTCGCGTTGCCAGTCGTAGCTGAATCCGATCTGCTGCAGCTGCTTTTTGAACCGGCTCACGTTTTGGGCCGTCGCTACCGAGGGGTGTTGTCCGGTATTGATAGCAAACTGCTCGGCTGGCAGTCCAAATGCATCCCAGCCTATCGGATGCAGCACGTTGAATCCCCTCATTCGTTTGTATCGGGCCAGGATGTCCGTAGCTGTATATCCTTCCGGGTGCCCGACATGGAGCCCTTCCCCGCTCGGATAGGGGAACATATCCATGACGAAGAACTTAGGCTTTTTCGGATCGAACGACGGTTCTCCGGGGTTTGGTGCGTGGAAAGTCTGCTGCTCTTCCCAGCACCGCTGCCACTTCGGTTCGAAATCCGGAAATGGGTATTGTTTTCGTCGGTCACTCATTGTCTTGTGGCACGGGCGAGCAACTTTGGGGTGCTCTCCTCACGATGCAAACACTTTTCATTGCGAGCAGGAATCGACACAAGACCCAAGAGATAGGCCAAATTCTGGGCTCCAATTGGGATGTCCGGGATCTCACCGCGATTCCGCATGCGCCGATCGTTGAGGAAACCGGAGATTCGTTCGAAGCAAACGCTCAGCTGAAAGCAATTACGATTTCTAAGATGGCTATTGGTTTAGTGTTAGCCGACGACTCTGGTTTGGTTGTGGATGCGCTGGGCGGCGCGCCCGGGGTTCATTCTGCCCGGTTTGCGGGCCAGCAGGCTTCGGATAGTGACAATCGATTTAAGTTAATCAGCTTACTGCGAAACTTTCCGAGTGACACACAATTCCAAGCAAGATTTCGCTGTGTCATGGTAATAGCGAGCCAAGGCGAATTGCTCGGCTCTTTTCACGGTGCCGTCGAAGGCGAGGTAATCCCAGCGGAACGCGGTTACGAAGGCTTCGGCTACGACTCGATGTTCATTCCAAAAGGGTATCGCCAGACGTTTGCCGAACTACCTCGGGAGATTAAGAACAGTCTGAGCCATCGTGCCCGTGCTCTGGCTCAGGTATTAGAATTCTTACGAAGCTGACCATTCGGCTGTCGACGAATGGTATGACAGATGACAGATACCACGGGGATGACTTCGCACTGAACTGGTGAATCCGATCCGTTTTATTTCGCTTGGATGACTCTTGGCGCCGGAACGGCCCGTTGGTAGGGCCGTTTGAAAAGGCAATCGAGCTCAATCCCAAAAAAGGAAATTCGTCACCCGCATTTCGCCGTTCGCTCAACGGCGTGTCTCGCCCTACCATTCAGGATGGCCATGGATCAGGTGCCAGAGCCGTTGCAGTTCTGGATCGATCGAGGAGGAACTTTCACCGACATTATCGCGGTCTCGCCGACCGGCCAGATCCGTGCCCTCAAACTGCTCTCCGAAAACCGCCAGCACTACGCCGACGCCGCAGTCGAAGGAATTCGACGTCTGCTCGGTTTGAATCACGACGGTCCCATACCAGCCGAATTGATCCAATCGGTGAAGATGGGAACAACCGTGGCGACCAATGCGCTGCTGGAGCGAAAAGGAGAACCGACGTTACTGGTCGTCAATAAGAACTTAGGAGAGGTTCTTCGGATCGGTACGCAACAGCGTCCTCGTCTGTTCGATCTGGAGATTAGGTTGCCAATTCCGGTCTATGATCGGGTAGTAGAAGTTCCGGGTCGACTCTCGGTCGAAGGGATCGAATTGGAGCCACTCAATGAGCAACAAACCGAGGGTGTCCTACAGGAAGCCTTCCTTAGTGGCTACCGCGCGGTGGCGATCGCGCTCATGCACAGTTTCCGATTCCCTCAGCACGAGTTGTGCATCGCGGAGATTGCTCGGAAAATCGGGTTCACCCAGATTTCGGTCAGCCATGAAGTAAGCCAGCTGATAAAGCTGGTTCCGCGCGGCGAAACGACGGTAGTCGACGCGTATCTATCGCCGATTTTGCACCGCTATGTCGACCGGCTTAACCAAGCACTGCCGAACGTGCCGATTTTCTTCATGCAATCGAATGGCGGTCTAGCGAACGCCGCCCAGTTCCGCGGCAAAGACGCCATTCTCTCTGGACCGGCAGGCGGAATGGTGGGCGCCATCAAAGCCGCTGAACAGGCCGGCTATCCAAAAATCGTGGGATTTGATATGGGCGGCACCTCAACCGACGTCACTCATTTTGCCGGAGAGTATGAACGCCGGTTTGAGTCCGAGTTGGCCGGCGTGCGCCTACGTGTTCCGATGCTGTACATTCACACTGTCGCAGCTGGCGGCGGCTCGATCTGCCGGTTTGCCGGGGGCCGATTCCAGGTTGGTCCAGAAAGTGCCGGAGCGGACCCCGGGCCGGCATGTTATAGAAAGGGGGGACCGCTCACAGTCACGGACTGCAATCTGTTTCTCGGACGTATCGAGCCCCGATTCTTTCCCGCGATTTTCGATGAAACGGGCGATCAACGGATTGACCGGCTGGCGACGAAGTCGCGATTGGATCCAATCGTGGACGCAACTGGCAGATCCGGAGAGGAGGTGGCTGAAGGATTCGTCCGCGTCGCGGTAGAAAATATGGCGAGCGCTATCAAAGAGATTTCTGTCGCTCGTGGGTATGACCTAAGCAATTACACGCTGGTCAGTTTTGGTGGAGCTGGCGGTCAACATGCTTGCGCGATCGCCGATGCCTTATCGATTGACCGAATATTGATCCATCCATTGGCCGGGTTGCTTTCCGCGTACGGGATTGGTCTTGCCGATCTCCGGCTCCTGCGCGAGAGCTCGATCGAGACAGCGCTGGACCAGAGTGGACTTCAGCTCGCTCATCAGCGTCTCGATGAGCTGGAGATCGATGCCCGGCGAGGCATCGAGAAACAAGGTGGGACACCAAACCGTGTCATCCGGCGTTGCCATCTTCGCTACGAAGGTACGGATACGGCGATCGCATTGGACGACGCGCCGCTGGAGCAGTTAACCGCCGCCTTCGCTGCCTTGCACCAGCAAGTCTTCGGTTTCACGATGCCAGGTCGAGGATTGGCCATCGAGGCTGTTTCGATTGAAGCGATAAGCCGAGGTACCTCTGTCTCACTGGACCGTTCGGAAGTTGCGGGATCCGACTCGCCATCAGACGAAGTTCCGGTCTTTCTTTCGGGCCAATGGCGGAATACACCGGTCTGGAATCGAGATCAGATTGCTGATGGCACAAAACTGGACGGTCCCGCTTTGATCGTGGAACCTCACGCAACCACTGTGCTCGAAGTTGGTTGGCGAGCTGAAATCACGGGCGAACGAAATCTGGTCCTGGAACGAGCAATCTCACGCGCAACCCGGATCGAGATCGGTACCGAGGTAGACCCGGTCCAGCTCGAGCTTTTCCACAATCTGTTTTTCTCGGCGGCTGAACAAATGGGCGCCGTGATCCGCAACACTGCCTATTCCGTCAACATCAAAGAAAGGCTCGATTATTCCTGCGCACTTTTTGACGGGGAAGGCCGGCTCGTGGCCAACGCGCCGCACATGCCGGTTCATCTCGGTTCGATGGGTACCGCTGTCCGGTCGATCATCGAGCGGCGAAAGAATGAGGTTCGCCAGGGCGATAGCTTCGCGCTCAATGATCCCTTCCGCGGTGGTACCCATCTTCCTGACATCACCGTGGTGTCGCCCGTTTTTGACTCAGGGGATCGGCCGCTTTTCTGGGTGGCCAGTCGAGGCCATCACGCTGACGTCGGTGGATTAACTCCCGGCTCGATGCCGCCGATGAGCCGGACGATAGACGAAGAAGGCGTTTTGATCGATGACTTCCTGTTGGTACGCAATGGCCAATTTCAAGAAAGGGCATTTGTTGGACAATTGACGCGAGGCCGTTTTCCGGTTCGCAACCTGTCGCAAAACCTCGGCGATATTCACGCGCAGCTCGCCGCCAACCAAAAAGGGATCGCTGTGATGCGGGAGATGATGGAGCGCTATGGAAGCGACGGGGTGAAAGTTTATATGAATTACATCCGGCAAAACGCGGCTGAACAGGTGCGCCGCACCGTCGATCGTCTGACACCGGGAAAGTTTTTGCTGCAGATGGATTGCGGCGGACAAATTCAAGTGGCCGTCACCGTGGATCGTGAGAGCCGCTCTGCCCGAATCGACTTCACCGGGACATCTGCTCAGGCTGCAGACAATTTCAATGCGCCGTCCGCCATCGTTCGGGCTGCTGTATTGTACGTCTTCCGGACATTGATCCCTGAGCCAATCCCGCTGAACGACGGATGCTTGGAGCCAATTGAAATTGTCATTCCAGCGGCTTCAATGCTCGATCCCTGCCCGCCCGCCGCCGTAGTAGCTGGCAACGTCGAGACCTCTCAAGCGGTGGTGAACGCTTTGTACGGCGCCCTGGGGGTGCTTGCTGCTGCCCAAGGAACCATGAACAATCTGACGTTCGGGAACGACCGGTATCAATACTACGAGACAATTTGCGGCGGTGCGGGTGCCGGCCGCGAGTTTCACGGTGCTTCCGCAGTTCACACGCACATGACCAATTCTCGGATGACCGATCCCGAAATCCTTGAACTACGGTATCCTGTCATCGTCTCAGAGTTTCGGATCCGGGCGGGTTCAGGTGGCAAAGGGCGTTGGAACGGCGGGGACGGCGTCGTCCGACGGATTACTTTTCGCGAAGCGATGACGGTCGCGATCTTAGCTGGCAGCCGGCGGATTGCGCCTTTCGGCTTGAAGGGAGGAGAGGATGGGGCAACGGGGAAGACGACCATCTGCCGGGCGGACGGGCGTCGAGAAATTCTCGGTAGCTGCGCGACGACGGAGGTTCAACCCGGAGATTCCATTGTCGTAGAAACGCCGGGCGGAGGGGGATATGGCACTGCGGATGACGGATAGGAGATAGCGGATAGCAGATAGCAGATAGCAGATAGCCGGGTGTGGGTGTGGTCAGGACATGGGTAACACTTCAGGTTCAAGACATAGGTAACACTTTTTGTTGTTGAGGTTACACTTCTTGGTTGGTTTGCCCACTTTTCGGCGGGCGAATATCCGCGCGCTGAAAGCTGGCAGTGGCAGGATCGATATGACCCAAAAGCAGCCGAGCAGAGGGTGTCTTAAAATTTGTGTGTAGGTCACAACCTGAGATAAGAGATGGAAGTGACTAAGAAGAAGGAGCGAGTAGAGCAGGGCCAGGAAGGCAAGAAGCCGGAGATCGATCCGGCCATCATTGAAGAGCTGATGAAAGGGTACCAGCGACCGGAAGATCTGACCGGTCCTGGAGGGATTATGGAGCAACTGACCAAGCGCTTGTACGAACGAGTGCTTGGAGCAGAGATGACGCACTATCTAGGCTACGAGAAGGGCCGGGCGCCCAAGCTGAAAGCCGACCAGGAGCGCGAGACCCATCGCAACGGAACAAGCAAGAAGACGATTGTTAGCGACGATGGCAAGCTAGAGATTGAAGTACCCCGAGACCGTAGTGGGGAGTTCGAGCCGCAGTTTATCCGTAAGGGGCAAAGGCGGTTCGGCGGCTTCGATTCCAAAATCATCGCCATGTACGCTCAAGGTATGACGGTGCGCGAGATCAAGGCGTTTTTGGAAGAGCAATACAAGGTAGAGGTCTCGGCTGATCTGATC
Organism: uncultured Verrucomicrobiae bacterium; assembly: GCA_963804425.1. Lineage (GTDB taxonomy): Bacteria > Verrucomicrobiota > Verrucomicrobiia > Chthoniobacterales > JAFAMB01 > DASTDH01. The sequence goes on from CAWDQF010000002.1 coordinate 249,310, forward strand.
AGCCCGGTGACCGCTTCGGTCGTGGATGAGGTGCTGGAATGGCAGAACCGGCCACTGGAGAGGATGTATCCGGTCGTATTTTTTGATGCCTTGCGGGTCAAGATTCGGGACGAAGGAACAGTTAAAAACAAGGCTGTTTACCTGGCTTTGGGCATCCAGCGTGATGGCACCAAAGAGGTGCTGGGTCTGTGGATCCAGCAGACAGAGGGAGCCAAGTTTTGGCTAGCCGTCATGAACGAGCTCAAGCACCGCGGCCTAGAGGATATGCTCATTGCGGTCATTGACGGGCTGAAAGGTTTTCCGGAAGCAATCACGGCGGTTTTTCCAGAGACCCAGATTCAGACCTGCATCGTCCATCTGATCCGTAACTCGCTATCGTTCTGCAGCTGGAAAGAGCGTCGGCCGGTAGCCCTGGAACTGAAGCGTATCTACAACGCGGAGACGGCCGAACTGGCGGTCAAAGGGCTGGAAGAGTTTGCCCAGAGCCCATGGGGCAAAAAACTCTCCCCCATCGTGCAAAGTTGGCGAAGAGTCTGGGAACAAGTGATTCCGTTCTTCGCCTATCCGGCTGAGATCCGCAAAATCATTTACACCACTAACGCCATTGAGAGTCTGCACATGCAACTGCGCAAGGTGCTCAAAAACCGAGGGCACTTTCCTAGCGATGAGGCGGCGACCAAGCTGATTTACCTGGCCATACGTAACATCACCAAGAAGTGGAAAAATCCGCCGATAACTTGGAAGCTGGCGGCCACCCAATTTGCCATTCAATTCGGAGAGCGATTTTTCGCGGCTGACGCCGCCTAAAAAACATGAGAAAAGTCGAGAGTTGTTTCCAACGACTTGAACAACGCTACGCGTTGTTCACACCGGGCCCGGCTAGAGCCGACCACTTTTGGGAGATGGTCTCGCCGGCTCCCGCTGACGTCGTTAGAAACAACCCTCTTTAGTACTAGACAGCAAAGCCAAAAATCGACCCGCACACAGAAAAGCTGACACTACCGGCCGCATAGCTCAACTCATCTGGGTTTCCTTTGAACCTTCGCTCCGATGACCTGTAGAGTTGAGCTGGGCAGCGCATCTCTAATGCCTGATGGGGGCGTTCATGATTAAACTCATGGCGCCAGAGATCTAAAGCTGCCTGAGTAGTCTCTGAGCCCAAGCTTTCCAGTTCCAGACTGATATCACGATGCACTCGCTCATGGGCTGCGTTATCTTGCGGATGACCAGGTCGACCTCGTTCCAAATCGATTCCCAGGGCCACCCACCAGGCCGATAAGCGGCTTAATCCGTGAATGGCGCTTCGGCTAGCAAAGGGTGCTCCGTTGTCGCTCCTAATGGCCACCGGTAGTCCGTGGCGCTCGAAGAGCCTTTCAAAGCTCTTTTGCACTGTCTGGCTACGGGCATTCTCCAATGCTCGTAGCTCCAATAGATAGCGAACTATACTCGTCACGGACCGTTAAGGGTTCACAGCGACCATTGGCCCCATGCCACCAGCCTTTGAAGTCCACTGTCCAGATCTCATTGGCCTGCCGTGCTCTTTTGCCGCTGCTCAATCTTCCTGCCTCGCTGGCTCGGCGCCTCTTGCGCCGCTGGGTCAAACCCGCTGCTTCTAAGACGCGCTTAAAACTGCTCTCGCTGACCCTTTGCCCACCTTGGCGTAAATACAGTTCCCGGATCTTGCGCGCTCCCCAATGAGCATGAGCCAGCTTCAAACGCACCATCTCACAGACCTCTTCTTGGCTAAGCTGTCGCGGACTGCTCTGGGGCCGCCGCGACTCTTCGGCTAAACCCTCTAGTCCACCACGCAGCAGGCGTTCACGCCATTTGTAGCCCGTCTTGGTACTGATCCCATATTCCTGGCACAGCCGGCGAAAGTTCTCACTCTTTAGCGCCTTAAACGCAAACTCCATTCTCTGTTCCATAGGCTCACTTTTCTTCCAGGGCATCGCCCTTGAGTGTTACCTATGTCTTGAACCTGAAGTGTTACCGATGTCCTGAACCTGTACCAAACGGCGAGACGGCGTCTGGGCGAAGGGGCGAAGGGGCGAAGGGGCGGAAAGGGCGAAAGGTGTCCGACGAAGCCTCCCCGGACGTTCGAACCATGGCTAACGGTTGGCGAAGTCGCAAGGCGGTACAGGAGACCTTAGCATGGATTTACGGCCTGAAGGGCTGAAGCAAGATAGCCTGGCAGGGTGTCGGACTTTTGTTGATCAAATTTGACGCAACAGGTCTTCAGCGGCGAAGCCGCGCTTCAGGATAGCCTAGAGGGTAAGCGAACGCTGAAAGTCGTCGCGCAGCCCTAGGTATTTGACATAAAAAAAAGCGTCCTGTTCTGAAAGAGCAGTGGAACGGACTTCCGCTGTGAGCTTCTTTTGGTAGGCCGGCGTTGATCAATCGGTGAATTCGTCATGAAACTATTAGTCACATCGGATCTGCACCTGGTTCGCCGATGGCGTGACATCGTGCTTTCGAAATTGGCCGAATGGATTGCGCGTTATCGACCGCAGGGGCTCGTCATTGCGGGTGATTTGTCGATCGCACCGGAGGCCACAAACTCTCTCAAATTTTTGCGAGACATCTTTCCAGGCGGCCCGATCGCGGTCACGCTCGGTAATCACGATTTCTGGTCGGAATCTGGCACCGGCTGCCGTTCCCTGGCGGAAGTGATTGACCGCTGGTGGAAGCCGCCCGCAGATCAATTCGGAGTATCTCTGCTGGACGTCGAGAATCTCTCCGTGGGGGAAGTCACTTTGGTCGGTACCTATGGGCACTACGACCTAGGGTTTCGTTGTCCTGATCTCCGTTACAAAGGAGCATTGGTGACGAGAGAGCATTATCTGGCCGGAAAGCCTCCGACTACGACATCCCTGCGCTGGCGAGACTTTCACCACATGCCGCCCAAGCTGGATCTTGCGGCGGTTGCTCGGGAGCAAGTCCGCGATCTACAAGCCCGTCTGAGATCAGTCACCGAGAAGCGCGCGTTCGTGATAACACATACTCCGCCATTTGCCGCATTGCTCGGCATCCCTGAGATTTCGACCGTAAATTTGGAAACGCCGAGCGTGTATACCTTTTTCCGGGCATACCTGGGAAATGAACAAATGGGTAAAATGCTTCGTCAGGAACAAGGGCGGATTGTGGGTGTCGTTTGCGGTCATACCCATCGGGAGGTACCGCCTTTGGATCTCGGCGGCTTTTTCGGATTCAATATCGGATCCGATTATGGGGCTCCGGTTGCTTATCTATTTGAGACGGAGACCAACCATCTAACGAAGATTTCAGGATCGGCCGACTCGTCGGTTAGAGCGGCCGAGAGAGGGATTTTAACCGGATAATAATAGATCCGTTAGAGCCTCCCGCCAAGACGCAAAGGCGCAAAGAAAGGTATGAACAGAAGGTAACAGGGCCAGCATAGCCGCTGAAGCCGAAAGGCGACGAAAAAACAACCGCGAATCGGAACCAGTGCAGCACAGAGGAAACAGAGGGCTTCGCCTGAGCTCAGCCGAACGGCTTCTACGTTAGCTCCGTTTGCTTCTGTGCCAAACATTCCAGATTCCGTTTTCCCATTCTTTGCGCCTTTGCGTCTTGGCGTGAGCTTATTTTGAGCCGGGAGCCTGCATCACGGGTGGCTCCCCGGGGGATGCCTTTTTGGCGGTCGCCGCAATAGTGTAGTATAGGTGACATATAAACTCGTTGACGCCACCTGTCTCCAAAGTCATCTTCCGGGCTCTCGGAGGGGACATGGACAAGATTCGTAACATCGCGATCATCGCACACGTAGATCACGGAAAGACGACGTTAGTTGATCAGTTGCTTCGGCAGTCCGGAACGTTCCGTACGAACCAGAAGGTGGAAGAGCGGATGATGGACTCCATGGATCTGGAGCGCGAAAAAGGGATCACCATCAGAGCGAAAAACGCGGCGTTCAAATACAAGGACTACCACGTGAACATCGTGGACACGCCGGGCCACGCGGATTTTGGCGGTGAAGTGGAGCGGATCATGAAGATGGTCGATGGGGTGCTCCTAGTCGTGGACTCGCACGATGGACCGCAAGCGCAAACCAAATTTGTTCTGCGTAAGGCACTGGAAAATCACGCCCGCCCGATTGTTGTCATTAACAAGATAGATCGTGAGAACACCCGCCCGCATAAGGTGTTGGACATGGTATTCGATCTGTTTGTGGAATTGCACGCCACGGATGAACAACTCGATTTCCCAGTAATCTACACTAGCGGGAAAGAGGGCTACGCTGTTCGAGAAATTCACGAGACGAACGACAATATGGAGCCGCTATTCGAGGCCATCCTTAAACATATCCCGCCGCCGCCGAAAGCTGAGCAGTCGTACTTCCAATTTCTCGTATCGAATCTTGATTATAGCGACTACCTTGGGCGGCTGGCTTTTGGGCGCATCGTGAGTGGACGCGTCTCGGTAGGCGACTCGGTGGTTCTGGCTCACCTGGACGGACGCCGCGAACGCACGAACGTCACCGCGCTCTTTGGACATCAAGGCTTGGAGCGGACCGAGATGAAACATGCCGGAGCCGGCGACATCATCGGTCTGGCCGGCTTCGAGGAGGTCGCGATCGGAGAAACAATCACCGATAGTGAAGATCGGCCGGCACTGGAGTTTGTTCACATCGATCCGCCGACGATCCAAATGAATTTCGTGGTCAACGATTCACCGTTAGCTGGCCGAGAAGGGAAATTCCTGACCGCTCGCCATATTAAGGAGCGCCTGGTCCGGGAGACGCGAACGAATGTTTCTCTAGGATTCACCGAGACGGATCTGGCTGCCGTATTCACCGTCAGCGCTCGCGGAGAAATGCAAATCGCGATCCTGGTGGAACAGATGCGACGGGAGGGTTTTGAACTGCTGGTTTCGCGACCGGAGGTCATCTTCAAGAAAGACGAGCTAGGCGAGGTGTTGGAGCCGTACGAGACCTTGTACGTAGACGTTCCGAACGAGAATCTCGGCGACATTCTCCAATCATTGGCCGGCCGCAAGGCTGAGATTGTCAGGATGGATCATCAAATTAGCGGCGTTCTCGTCGAATCGGTGATTCCGACGCGCGGGTTGATCGGTTTCGAGAGCGACCTGGTAAATCTCACTCGCGGCCTTGGTTCGATGAGTCACCTCTTCAAGCAGTACGGACCGTATAAGGGCGAAATCTCGAGTCGCGGTAACGGCGTGCTGGTGGCAATGGAGGGCGGTGTTTCCACCGCTTATGCGCTCAATAACGTGCAGGAGCGAGGACGATTGTTTCTCGGCCCGCAAGAAGACGTCTATGAGGGGATGATCGTAGGAGAAAACGCGCGGCCAGATGATCTGACGGTGAATCCGTGCAAAGCCAAACATTTGACGAACATGCGGAGCCAAGGCGATGGCAAAGGGGTTCAATTGGCGCCGCCCCTCAAAATGAGTTTGGAGCGCGCCTTAGAGTACATTGCGCGCGACGAATTCGTTGAAGTAACCCCCAAAAACCTGCGGCTCCGAAAAAAGATTTTGGCTTCGACCGCTCGCAAGCGGGCTGCCGCCAGGCTGGCGGCGGCTTGACAAGAGAGCGCTGATAGGTATTGGTTGCTTATCGCAGAATGATACGCTAACCGGCGGTTCTACAGACTTCTGTCTTCTCTCGGTCGCGAGCGGTCATTGGCAAAACCTTTAAACTCGGTCTCAAATTTTTTTTTCGAACCCGAATTATGGCGGGTCATAGCAAGTGGTCTAAAGTAAAACGCTTCAAGGGCGTCCTTGATGCGAAGCGGGGCAAACTGTTTAGTCGATTTTCCAAAGAGATCATGGTGGCCGCTCGGACAGGCGGCGGTGACATCGACTTGAATCCGCGCCTGCGGTCGGCAGTCCTGGGGGCCCGGGCGCAAAACATGCCGAACGACACGATCGAGCGGGCGATAAAAAAAGGAACAGGGGAGATCGCGGGCGGGATCGTCGAAGAGTTGATCTACGAGGGATACGGTCCGGGAGGGGTTGCCCTCATCGTCGAGGCGGCGACTGACAATAAGAACCGGACCGCAGCGGACATTCGAAGAATTTTTAGTAAAAATAGTGGGCATTTGGCTGCAACGGGAGCCGTCTCTTATTTGTTTAAGAGGAAGGGACAGATCACGGTTGATCGGAGCGCCGTAGAGGAAGATCGGCTGCTGGAGGTTGCGCTGGAAGCGGGCGCTGAAGATTTGATCGCCGATGAGGAGTTCTACTTGGTGACTACTCCGCACGATCAGCTTTATCACGTCGGCGAAGCAATCCGGCGTTCCCGAATCCAGATAGAGTTACAAAGATTAACCTTTGTCCCCGAAAACACGGTGCCGGTTGAGGATTCTTCCCAGGCTGACCAAGTATTGCGGCTTTGTGACGAATTAGAAGAAAACGATGATGTCCAAAATGTGCACGGCAATTTCGATATTCCGGAAGAGTTCGTAGCGAAACTCTCTCACTAACCGGACAGCACATCCATTGAGCTAAAGAAACAGATTTTGGAGTAAGTTATGGCAGAAGCAAATGAACAGCCTGCATTGTTGGGCGAAGACGCGGACCCTGGAAAAAAACCGAAGCGGATTCGTTCCGCGCCCGGTTCCAGTGCGAAGAGGACGCCGACTCGAAAGGGCGGGGGAAAGAGGCCGGCTAAATCGAATGATCACGCGACCGGCGGAGCGTCCCACCCCGGAGATCAACTCTCAGAAACAGTGAACGAAGAGCTACCTTTGAACGAAGCAACCTCTCACGTGGCCACCTCGCATGCTTCTGCTCGAAACGATGCGATTCATTCGGTAGCGGGGAGCGGAGCAGTTCGGGGGGCGGAAAAATCGGCGACAGGCAGGCCGATGACAGAACCTCTAGAGCTCAATGAAGCCCGAGAGGTGACCCCAGGCGACAACGGCCGGCACCGAGTGCCGGGCGAGACAGCCGTGGAACAGCCGAGGCCCGAACCGGTTTACGGTGAAGGGCTGATCGAAGTCTCGGGCAAAGGGTTCGGCTTTCTCCGCGATCCGAAACGTAATTACGTTCAATCGCCCCAGGATATCTTTGTTACCCCGGAGGTAGTGCGAAAACACGCCCTCCGCGACGGCCTGTGGATAAAGGGAGAGATTCGGCGCGGCAGTCGCGGACCCCAGCTATTCAAACTCACTGAGATCAATGGGGAGGACCCGGATCGTTACCGCAACTTGCCGGTATTTGAAGAGCTCACCTCCATCAATCCGGTGGAACGGATTCGTCTGGAGACGGTTCCCGATCGGTATACGACGCGCGTAATGGATCTCATGACGCCGATCGGCAAGGGCCAGCGCGGCTTGATCGTTGCGCCCCCGCGAACCGGTAAAACCACTTTATTGCAGCACATCGCTGATGCAGTCGTTCGAAATCACCCGGAAACGAGCTTGATCATTCTGCTGGTGGACGAACGGCCGGAAGAAGTAACCGAGATCCGTCGGACCGTGCCAAAGGCCGATATCATGGCGAGCTCGAATGACAGCGATATCAAGAGCCACACCCGGATCGCTCAACTCGCGATCGAACGGGCCAAACGGCTGGTGGAGGCAAATCGCGATGTCTTTGTCTTAATGGATTCATTGACTCGCGTAGGTCGCGCCTTTAATAACGCCAGCGCCGGGAGCGGCCGTACGATGAGCGGTGGGATGGATTCGCGGGCCATGGAGATTCCGCGGAAACTTTTCGCTGCTGCCAGAAATACGGAAGAAGCCGGTTCGTTGACGATCATGGCCACCGCTCTGATCGAGACCGGATCGAAAATGGATGAGCTGATCTTTCAGGAATTCAAAGGCACCGGGAACATGGAAATGGTTCTGGACCGTCAGATTAGCGATCAGCGGACCTATCCGTCGGTCGATATTTTCAAGTCGGGGACCCGGCGGGAAGAGTTATTGTTGCCCGAAAGAGATCTCGAGAAGATCAACACGATTCGACGCGGTTTAGCCGGACATCGGCCGACCGAGGCGATCGAACGACTCCTCTCCTTTCTGCGTAAGTTTCCGACCAACGCCCAGATGTTGCGCGAAATACCGGGGTAGGTGCGTCCGCGGCCCTCAAGATCGCCAGGGCGAAAGCCTAATCCGATCTAAGCCGGATCGGCTTGAGCCGTTTGTGGTTCTACCCAAAGGCATTGTCTTGGCCGGTTAGTGTCGGTGCGATGAAAACCGCAAAAACCGGCCGCCAACACCCCTTAGTTATTATTGTCGGTCAGGGCGACACCGCCATCAAACGGCCCTGTGCAATTGAACGTGGTATTAAACCGGTATTTGTCGGTGTTGGCCAAGTCAAAACCGATAACGGCATTGCTAACCACGTTCTCGAGGAAATAATTCCCGCCCCCTCCAAAAACGCCGACTTGGAATCCGGAAATGACATTCCCGCTGACCAGGTTGGTGCCACCACCTTCGACGTCGATTCCAACACCAGAGCCTGCTGTAAGGGAAGTGATCTGATTATTGCGCACGATAGATCCCGCGACTGTGAAGAGAAAGACGCCATCGGTCACATTGGTTAGTCTCAGGTTTTGCACAATATTGCCCGAGTTAAGCGCGGTTGCTCCAGTACGGTCGAAATAGATTCCGTAATGGAAAACGGCGATGATGCCGTTCTGGATAATGACATTGCCAGCATTGTGCACGTAGACGCCGACGTTCGATGTCGGGGTGCCAGGGTAGTAGAGATAATGACCTCCCAGATCCAGGGTCACATTGCTGCTGACGATCGTGATGGCCGCGCCAGCGGCCGATGAGTAAACGAGGTTTGAGCCCAGAACATAATTGCCGGGAGCAGTGATCGAGTAGGGGACCGAGTTAATGATGGTCTGACCGAACGAATCGGCAGCGAAGGAGGCGATGGCTAATAAGGCAAAGAAGAGAGATTTCATGCTAAAGAATCGTTTTTAATTACACTCCCTCCGTGGTGAAAAAATCCATCGGGAGGTCACGCTCTCTCAGGCCAGGACGCCAGGAGAAACAAGCCTGCCGAACGACGAACAGAATCGGCTCGTCATTGCTCGCAGGTTACGAATTTTGATACCTGAAGGCAACGCGCAAATGGCAACGACGACGAATGTCAACGCCGGGAAAAGGCCGGGTCAGTGCGGGCAAGATTCGCGTATGCGGAAAATCCCGGCGGACTTGTGCTGCCCGATCTGACGTTTTGTTGTCGTTCGCTGCTCGACCCTTTCAGTTATTCTCGTCGGTCAGCGCGACACCGCCGTTAAACGGCGTCGTGCAGTTGAACGTGGTGTTAAACCGGTATTTGTCGCTGGTAGCCAGTTCAAAACCGACAGCGCAATTGCTAACCATGTTCTCCAGGAAATGGTTTTCGCCCGCCGAAAAAACGCCTTCGCTGAATCCAGAGATGACATTACGGCGCGCCCTCACATTGTGCGCGTGCGTCATCCAGGGGTGTTGTCGCGACGTTCGTTGTCGTTCGTTGGCGACGGGTGTAGCCTGTACTTGTCGTGAAAACTCAGCCGCCAGATCGCGAGCCTCGATCGATTGAAGTGGAGGTCTTGCCGCCGGAGAGGAAGACCGGTAAGAACGAGGAAATCGACGCGATCCTTGGATTGGTAACTAAGGTGATGGACACGATCTTCCGTGTACCGGGAACCAAATTCCGATTCGGTGTAAATCCTCTCATAGGATTCATTCCGGTGATCGGTGACCAGATCGATGCGGCTATCTCAACCGCGGTTCTGTTCCGCAGTGTGCGATACCGTTTACCGAAGATCGTGCTCGCACGAATGGCATTAAATGTTCTGCTGAACGCCCTGTTTCAAGGGATTCCAGTCGTGGGCGATCTTTTCACTTTTTTCTTTAAAGCGAATCGGCAGAATTACGAGTTATTGCAGAAGTATGCGGGTACTGGAAAGCCGGTGACCCGAGGAGATTGGATTTTTGTGGGCGCGATCATCGGAGGCACCTTTTTCATCGCAATCTCGCTCTCTTTCTTACTGATCTACGCCATCTGGTTCAGAGATCCGCGCTGGTGGTAGGGAGTCCATTGGGTCGCGGGAATGAGTAAGGCCACGCGGGCGGCTTGAGCATGATCGTGCTTTCGAGATCGTCTTCGATCCCAAATAGGCGGGGAGCTATGTTGGCTCGTTAACAGTTCCAGCGCTGGACGTTTCAGCCGTCCCGAAGGGACGTAATGAAAGTAGCCCGGCAATTTATTGCCGGGTAACGCGAAAAGGGGGATGCGTCCCGTAGGGAACGCTTGAGCAAGTCGCCGTCACGACGGGTCGCATCGCACATAAAACATGCGAGCAAGACGAAAGCGTTTCAACCGTACCTTCACGGTCTGTCGGGCTTCGCTTGATTAAATATGATGGACAGGTTTTTTCGGCGGCGAAGCCGCGATTCAGGATAGCCTAGCCCGCAGGGCTAGGAACGGACATATCACAAACGATCAGCGCTGAATGCGCGTTTCAATGCCAGACTCCCATTGCGCCATAACCATCCGTTGACGGGATTCAATGTGATTACGAAATCCGTGTTTGGGCCTGTCTTGGAACGCACTTTCAGTGCTGATCATCTTCTTACCCGATCACCTAGCCCTGCGGGCTAGGCTATCCTGAATCGTGGCTTCGCCGCTGCGATAGCCGATCGTTCGTCCATCGTGCAAAGTCCGACACCCTCCGTCAGGACGCCAAAGCGTGACATTTGAGCCCAAATCGGTCGTTAACGTTCGATCGTCCCCTCACGGGACGGCTCCCTCTCTGATTCCTTTCCCAGCAATAAATTGCTGGGCCTCCCAGCACTGAAGTACTGGGCTAATTTCATCGGGTCCCTCCGGGACAGGATTCTTGAATGTAAATTTTTACACTCGTTCGCTGGACTGATTCGGTGCAAGCGTATTTAGTGGTAATGCTCGCCCCTGACCTGCGGGTGGCGACGCCATCTACCCCCCAAGTTATGAGTCGTACCAAAATCTGTCGCTAGCTTCTTGTCGATGCAACCTGCGTGTATAATCGTTGACTGGACTCGACCGGGCGAGATCGGCTTGAAAAAGGTCCTTCGCTTTTTTCCTCCGTCTTGCCCGATCCGCTTATAGCTGGCAGGGTGAATCGCACTGATGCCTATGAATACTGTCTATCTCGTCGCGAACGGCGATTTACGTCTGGCCGCGAATCAAATGTGTGAACCGGCCCAAGCGGCGATGGAGAAAGCCCTCGTCGCCGCGATTCAGAAGGAAAAGTTTTTCGTAAAACGAGCCCATCCATTCGATGAGAAAAAAGGGCATGGCTTTATCGATAGTCAGAAATTGGGAATCCAAGTATTTCATTCGATCCCTAAAGAGGCTCCGGTCATTGTTGCCGAATCGGTCTGGCAGTATAGCCAACATATCCTTCCAGGTTTGTTTGCTCACAAAGGGCCGATTCTTACGGTCGCGAACTGGAGCGGTACCTGGCCCGGTTTGGTCGGATTGCTCAACCTCAATGGTTGTCTGAAAAAGGCAGGGATAAAATTCAGCAGTCTTTGGAGCGAAGATTTCAAAGACAAGTTCTTCGTCAAAAAACTCCGGCAGTGGTTGACGAATGATAAGATCAATCACGATTCCTCCCATGTAATGAAGTTTAAGGAGGTCAAGATCCCTGGTGAACCGCGCAAGCTCGGCGAAAAGTTTGCCGCCAAGTTCCGCGCGCATCAGTCGATCCTGGGCGTGTTCGATGAAGGTTGTATGGGAATGTACAACGCGATTATTTCCGACGAGTTGTTGAATCCGCTCGGACTGTACAAGGAAAGGCTTAGTCAATCGACGCTGTATGCCCGGATGCTGGCCACCTCTGACCAAGAGGCCCAACAAGTTTTTGAGTGGCTAAAAAATCGGGGCATGAAGTTCTCTCTAGGGAGCAATGAAGAAACCGATCTGACCGAAAAACAGGTCTTACAACAGTGCAAGATGTACCTGGCTTCGGTCCGAATTGCCCACGAGTTTGGCTGCGCGACGATCGGGATCCAATACCAACAAGGACTCAAAGATCTCGTGCCCGCTTCCGATCTGGTTGAAGGCCTCCTGAACAACACGGAGCGCCCGCCGGTTTACGGTGAAGCCACGGGCGAAGAACTCTATCCCAGCCAACCATTACCGCATTTTAACGAGGTCGACGAGTGTGCCGGTCTGGACGCTCTGATTACCAATCGAATTTGGCAAGAACTCGGTTTCCCGCCGGAGACGACCTTGCATGACTTAAGGTGGGGCCGGCAGTATCAAAACCCGAAGCTTGACGCGTATGTCTGGGTTTTCTTGATTAGCGGGGGCGCGCCTCCGGCTCACTTCGTTGGGGGCTACAGTGGAGCCTCCAGCGAACGACAACCGCCCATGTATTTCCGGCTCGGTGGCGGTACCTGCAAAGGCGTTAGCAAGCCCGGCTGGATCGTATGGAGCCGGGTGTTTATTGACCGGAGCGAACTCTGCTTCGATACCGGCCTAGCGGAGGTGGTATCGTTGCCGGCCAGCGAGACAGCGGAACGTTGGCGATTAACGACACCCCAATGGCCAATCATGCATGCGGTGCTGCAAGGTATTACCCGCGACCAGATGATGGCCCGGCATGCCTCCAATCATATTCAAGTAGCGTACGCGCCGGACAAGTCAGGAGCGCGGACGGCGATGTTCGCAAAAGCGACCGCGATGGCCGAGCTGGGTTTGAAGGTCTATTTCTGCGGAGACATTTAACCTTAGTCAAGCTGTAGCAGCGCATGGACGCTTCCCTGATGACCAGCGACCGCTCAGACATTGTCTTGGATCTATTGAGCCTTTCCCACGAATTTGGGCATCGTGGTTTAGCGATTCTGGGCGAAGGGAATGTTTCAGCCCGACTGGACGATTCGACCTTCCTGGTGAAAGCGAGCGGGAGCAGTCTCGCGACATTGGCCGAGGAACACCTTACGGAATGCCGTTTTGATCGGCTGCTCTCGTTTTTGGACGGCAAAGCTGTTTCTGACACCGAAATCGAAACGGCGCTTCTCGAGAGCCGAGTGGATCCCTCCGCGTTGAAGCCGTCGGTGGAAACATTTTTCCATGCGTTCCTGCTCTCTTTGCCGGAAGTTCAATTTGTCGGTCACACGCATCCGATCGTTGTGAACCAGATTCTTTGTTCGTCTCACGCCAGTGCGTTCAGCCGTCAGCGGCAATGTCCGGATGAAGTGGTCTGCTGCGGCACAGTCTCACTGTTGATTCCTTACGTAGATCCAGGGTTAGCGCTGGCCAGAAGAATCCGGGATGAATTGGTAGCATTCCAGATGCGGAACGGCAAACTCCCTAGAATAATCCTGCTCAAAAACCATGGCGTGATTACTTTTGGCGCGAGCCTGCAAGCTGTGCGCGCCGCGATGTTGATGACCGTCAAGGCGGCCGAGATTTATTTCGGCGCCCAAGTGTTGGGTGGAATCAGTCATCTGCCCGATGCCGAAGTGGATCGGATCGAGAACCGCCAGGACGAGGAATACCGGCGCAGGATGTTACGAATTTGAAGAGGATGTACCACTCTGCGCTAGAAAAGACTCTACCTCTTCCCGACTGGGGTTGGCTTCCGCTGCGCCGTACCGAGTCGCCACAATGGCGGCCGCGGCGTTGGCGAATCGAGCGATCGGTTCGAGTTGAGCAGGGCTAAGACCGGCGATTTCTTTCGGTGTTCTGCCGGCCAGTTGGGCCAGCATGGCAGCCATGAAAGAGTCGCCGCATCCTGTGGTCTCGACAACTTTCACGGAAAATCCGGGAACGCTCACCAGACGTTCGCTGTCCCGATAAACCTCGGCTCCCTGACTTCCCAAGGTGATGATCACCAACGCGCCAGCCGACACGCGGAGCGTTCGCACAGCCCGAGCTGTGTCGCCTACCCCAGTAAGGTAGGTAAGCTCTTCGTCGCTCAATTTCAGGACGTTGACCTTTTCGGCCAAACGTCGGATCCGATTGAGATAGGTTTCCTCGTCCGCAATCAGCGATTTTCGAATGGTTGGATCCAGCGAGACCGGGACACCTAATTCCATGAAGCGGTCGACAATCGAGATATAAGCCGAGGCGGTCGGTTCTTGTGCCAGCACGATTCCGCCACAGTGATATAAAGAGAATCTTCGCGGGTCGAAAGGCTTGAGTTCGGCAGCTTGCAACGAGATGTCCGCTGCGTGGTCGCGATAAAACCGAAAATCGACTTTCCCGGCAGCGTCGACAGCTACAAAGGCCAGCGTTGTCTTCGTTTCAGGTTCGCGAACGATCAAATCTACGTCGATCTTCTCGTTTCTGAGGAACTGAACCAGTGCTTCGCCGAATTGGTCGTCGCCAAATTTTCCGACAAATGCCGCGGGAGTGTCTAATCGCCGAACTCCGACCGCGATGTTGAACGGCGAGCCGCCAGCTCGCTTCTCGAAAGTCTTGGTGCCGCCTAAACCTGCCCCAGGGTCGGTGGAAATCAGATCATAGAGAGCCTCGCCGCCGACCAAAACAGGAGATATACTAGGCATAAGAAGGGGACTTAAAGATGTACTGGCTCTCGCTCATTGGGAAGGCGAATCTGTGACAAGAATGAAAGCGATGAATTCCAAGAGTTGCTCTGCAACTGCTCTGAAACGATTGCTATACCTGGGTTGCATTTTTTCTTTTGTCGCATCGGGAATGGCCGAGACGGTCGATCAACGCAATTTCTCTATCGATACCTTTCGTCCCAGTTCCAACGAGATGCGAGTCGCCGAAAAACATATCCAGAAGTATTGGGCGAAGCATAAAGCGGAGTACGCAGCCACTACCCGCTATCTGGCGGTGGCGGCGGCCACCGTTCTTGCTCCAGAGTTGGGACAGGACGCGTGGTATAAGCTCATCAACTCGGAAACGGCGAATAGTTTCTTTGGGCACGGGGACAGGTTTACCTATTCCAACCTCGACCTCACCGGTATTCTGATTTACGACACTCTGAATAATCGGTTTGTCGGTAGGCAGGGTTATGTTTCCGTCGATCTGCCTCCGCGGGGTCACTTGGCCCGATGGGATAACTATATTGCGCGATTCATCGGGACCGGACGGTGGTGCTGAGGAATAAATAGCCAATAGCCAATAGCCAATAGCCAAGAAATCGGCTACGGACCTGCCCTGGGGGAGGCGGCGCAACCGCCAGTTTTCAAGCTCTTAGATTTGCTTCGCGCGGCCGATTGTCCTGCGTATTGTATTGCGCCAAATGTCGCTTTCCTTTCGCCGGCGACTTCTCGATTGAAGTAATCCATGCCGTGATCTGCGGGGCGCATGATTCCGCCATCTGCCGAATGGCGAGCAATCGGTCCGCTAACCTAGCTAAATGGCGACGCTGCTGAACCAGAGCAAGCATCGAACGGACCTCTTCGGCGGGCCTCGGGCTATCGCCAAGGATCCAAGCACCTTTGGTAGACACCCATTCGAAGCCCTCAGCAATATTGTTTGAAATCGAAAGGGCCGTCGGTCGAGCTGATTCGAAATCCCCAAGAGAGCGGAGAATCTAGCCCATCGAGCAGATCTGGAACAGCGTTGTATAGTCGGGCCGCTTCCTGCCAAACGGCCAGGTCTTCAGATCGCGTATATTTGGACATAGAACATTATTACAAAATGTTCTATATAAGCTTTGGTTAAACGTCAATAGATAGCTCGATCATCTTATCGGCTATCGGCTATCGGCTATCGACTATTCTCAGGACGAGACGTAGGCGTGACGACTCGAATAGAGTTCAAGCCGGCTTTTCATCCCGGGTAGTTGGATTGCCCGATCTTTAGGATCTAGAGCATCAATTGCTCTTTGCTGGAATTTAACGGCCTGCGAGAAATCGCCGGCGGCGGCGTAAGCTGCGGCCAAGGTGTCGATCGAGAAGGCATTACCCCAATTGGTCAACGCGCACGACTTTTGAGCGAAACCGACCGCTCTCCGTCCATTTCGCACCCGTCCATTGGGAGAGGTTGCCAAGAGCCAGGCAAGATCATTCAACGTGGTTGGATCGCTTGGTTGCAGATGATTCGCCGCTTCCAGCGCGCGTTTAGCGTCATCATACCGGCCAACGTCAACACAAGTGCGCGACTTGCTTCCGTACATTTGCGCCAGCAGCTCTGCGGATACGTTGGCCTTTCTTGCCAAGTCAATGCTTATATCGATCTGCTGCACGGCGTCATTCTGCCGCTTGACCAAGATCAAAACGGCCGCTTTCAAAAAATGGGCTCGCCAGTTTCGCGGGTTTGCCGCAATCACCGAATCGATCTGGGCTAGGGCTTCGGTAGATTTCCCGCCCTCAGCCAACTTATAAGCTTCGTCCAGCTGGGCCTGACCGATCGTCATCCGCTGCTGCCAAATTGACCCCCAACCTTTCTGTTCTTGTGCCTGGACGAAAGATGCCGTCGCGGCGCAAATAGAGGTCGCCAGAAATAGGAACAATGCGATTTTGGCGGAGCGTGTTTTCTTGATTACTTCCGAACTTGTCATGCAGCGATTCTGTGATTCTAAGCGTAATGTCATCTGCTGGGCAACTTTCTTGCTGGGGTTAGCTTTGCTGAACGCTCCGGCAAGCGAAATTCCTGGCGCCATCTCCTTAAGTCGAACGACCGGTAATCATCTTTTCGTTCCAGTCCGCATCAATCACCGTCCGGCTTGGTTCGCAGTGGATACTGGCGCCGCCTTGACCATCGTGGACGCCAACAAAGCTAAAGCGTTTGGTGTTTCCGGTGAGGCTCGAGTAGTCGAATTGCCGCGGCAAATCGAGGTGAATGACCGGGTAGTGCCGGTCGCGCACGTCCAAAATCTCCAGCTGGGAAACGAAGATCTCGGGGCTGGACCGGTTGCACTGATCGACCTGCGAGCGTTTGCGGCCCGGTTCCAAAATTCGGGGGGTAAAGTGTCGATGGACGGAATACTTGGGCTCGATATTCTGGAACGATATCGCGCAGTCATCGATTGCGCGCGGCGCCGGATTTATCTGCAAAGTGCAACCACAAACTCGGGAGACTTGCTGCGACAGTTATCTACCCATCGATTACATCGGGTGCCGATGCGGATCACCAGCTCTGGTGCATTGGAGGTCGAAGGGCATATCGGGAACCAACGCTACAGTTTCGTAGTTGATACCGGCGGATTCGCGACCCTCATTCCAACGAAAGTAGCGAAGCAAAGCGGGATTACCTTAGTGGGGACAACGGCAAACGCGAAAGGGATTCATTCCAAGGAGCGACCGGTATCGGTTGCCATCGCTTCGGAACTCGATATCGGCAAATATAACCTCGGCTCGGTGGTGGTCGGCGTGACGATGCTGCCGGACGGACCAGAAGATCTCGCCTATCCCTTTGGAGGATTGTTGGGAGCCGATTTCTTTTTCGAGCGCAACGGAATCATCGACGTTGGCAATCGATATCTCTATTTCCAGTAGTTATATTGCTCGGTTCCAAGTGAACCGCCAATCATGTGGTATCGATGGCAACCTGATACGACAAAAGAGAGGTGAACATTTCGCCCGTCCCGCTGGGACGGAATCGCTATTTTATAGCGCCCCAGCACTGAAGTGCTGGGCTACTTTCACTCTGTCCCTCCGGGACGGATCGCTCTCTTCTTCCATGTTCCCGGCGCCAAAGCCCGGCTACTTTTATTTTGTCCCTTCCTCCTTCGTCCCGCCGTCGCTTCGCGGGCGCGCCGCAGATCGAAGAGCGGGAGGTGCCCTCCTGACTACGGCGGACAGGGCGGGACGAGGAGCGGCGTCCCGCAGCATCTTTTGATCCCGCGCCTATGCGCGTCGTCTCGGTCGCTCCCGCCGAAGCACGCGGCGATGCCCATCGATCGAAGGGTGCGCCGCTTGCGGCGCCCGGGCACGATCGAGGGCCGTGCCGGGAGGCGCCCGAAAAAGAAAAAGACCCGCAGCGAATAGCCACGGGTCTTGAAATTCTCCAAAGTGATCCCGAAGGACCCAAGAGGAGCGACTTAAGCCTTTGGCGAAGCGGAAGGCTTGGCAGCCGGAGAAGTCGGTGCCGCTTTGTGGTGATGATGATGTTTCTTAGGGGCGCCGCTAGCCGAAGCCGAAGGAGAGGCAGCCGGCGTTGGGTCAGCAGCTTGGGCAACAATGCCTAAACCGAAAACGGTCGTCAGCAAGAGGATGAATTTGTTCATAACGATGAAGTAAGAGCTATTAAGGATTTATCGGATATTAGTTTTTTTGGCTTCGGTTGTCCTGGTCGCGCACTCTCGTGCTCGACCCTTCTTTGCCGAAGCTGCCCGATCGGCTGTCGCCAGGAAACCAAATTCAGGCCCAGCCAATCGATGCCAGGTTCTTCGTTTCCGTCGTCAATTTCTAACGAGATGGCCAATCGGCTCCTCATCGCGAGAAAAAGCCTGACTTCTACGTCAAACCTCATCTGCCAAACCCGGGAAAAGAGCGGAAGTTTCAAAAAAATCTCGAATTCGGTTTTCGATAGCTCGCCCTTGCGCAGAGAAATTGTCTCTGGTAGGTGGAGTTTTCTCTCTATGGCCGGCTTAAGTCTCAGGAACATCGTCAAGCGCTTCGGCAAAACGGAAGTCATCCATGGAATCAGCTTGGACATCGAGGACGGCGAATTTGTGGTTTTTGTGGGACCTTCCGGATGCGGTAAATCGACTCTCTTACGCATCATTGCCGGACTGGAGGAGTTGACCGAGGGAGAAGTGTGGATCGGCGGCGAAAACGTAATCGGCGTGGAACCGGCCAAGCGGGGCGTAGCGATGGTATTTCAGTCGTACGCGCTTTATCCTCACATGTCGGTAGAGGAGAACATGGGGTTCGGGCTTCGCATGGCCAACCGGCCAAAACAGGAAATCCGTGAGCGAGTGAATCGAGCCGCGGAAATTCTCCGCCTTAGTGCTTATCTCAAACGGCGACCGAAGGAACTGTCCGGCGGTCAACGGCAGCGGGTTGCTATCGGACGAGCCATCGTCCGCGAGCCGGAAGTCTTTCTTTTTGATGAACCGCTTTCCAACTTGGACGCCGAATTGCGCGTGCAGATGCGGATTGAGATCTCGAAACTCCATGGCAGCCTGCAGACCACCATGGTTTACGTCACCCATGATCAGGTGGAAGCGATGACCCTGGCCGAAAAAATTGTTCTGATCAATGAAGGTAAAGTCGTGCAGATCGGGCGTCCGATGGACCTCTACCAGTCGCCGGTGAATCTGTTTGTGGCGGGGTTTATCGGCTCACCGAAAATGAATTTCTTGAAAGTGAATGTGGCGGGAGCGGAGCGACGAAGCGTGACCATAGAGAGCCCCGACTTTTTCGGCGGGCCCGTCGTTATCCCAACGCGCGATGAGTGTTCAGTCTCTACCGGAACCGAATTGACTCTGGGGATTCGGCCGGAGCATATCAAAGTTGTGCCAAAGCCCGAGGCGAACGGACTTTTGACCATCGAGGTGGTCGAAAGTTTGGGAGACTCCACCCTGGTTCACGGGCTCACTACTGGAAATAACCGGGTAACGATTACTCTCCGGGGCTTTAACGATCTGCGCCACGCTGACTCCGTCGGCTTCTGTTTTGCCGCCAAAGACGCGCATCTTTTCGATCCTGCGGGTGCGTCAGTCTAGCGATGCCGCAAGCGCGCCTAGTGATCGACGATATTCCACTGTGTAGGCACCTTACCTAAACTGATCGTACTCACTGGTACTCCGTTCTGCATGAACCAAATCGCGCGTTCGCCCGTGCTCGGGTTCTGCCAGACGAGGTCTGTTTGGCCGTCGCCGTTGAAATCCGCAGCCCCGGCGATGTGCCACTGAGTAGAGATGGTAGGAAGAGAGATACTGGAGGAGAAAACGCCGTTTTTGAGGAACCAGATAGCCCGCTGGCCCGTGACTGTGTTCTCCCAGACGAGGTCTGCCTGGCCGTCGCCATTGAAGTCCGCAACAGCGGCAATGTGCCATTGGGTAGACATAGTGGGGAGAGAGATATTGGAGGAGTAGACGCCGTTTTTGAGGAACCAGATAGCCCGTTGGCCCGTGACCGAATTTTCC
Organism: uncultured Verrucomicrobiae bacterium; assembly: GCA_963804425.1. Lineage (GTDB taxonomy): Bacteria > Verrucomicrobiota > Verrucomicrobiia > Chthoniobacterales > JAFAMB01 > DASTDH01. The sequence continues at coordinate 269,294 of CAWDQF010000002.1, forward strand.
CAAACGATGTCTGCCTGGCCATCACCATCAAAGTCTCCCGCACCTGCCATGTGCCAAGCGGTCGAAACAGTGCCGAGATTGATGGAGCTGACGAAGCTGCCGTTGTTCAGGATCCAGATGGCGCGCGCGCCTGTCGTGGTATTTTCCCAAAGCAGGTCCGATTGACCGTTGCCCAGGAAATCTCCCACCCCGGCAATATGCCAACTCAGGTCAACCACACCCAGGTTAATCATGGACTGGAAGACTCCATCGATCATCAGCCAGATCGCCCGCTGACCGTTGGCCGTATTCTCCCAAATCAGGTCCGCGAACCGATCGTCGTAAAAGTCTTTGGCCACGCCACTGCCTGTCGCGCCTAGCAGGCTAAATGCCGCCATTGAGTTGGACGTACCGACAAACACTTTACCGTTACAAACGGTGGGAACGGTAAATTTGACCCCGGTGCCGATGTTAAAACTGCTGCTATTGAAAAGTTCGTGCGCCAAATTTGTCGGATCGTAAGCATGCAAGACGGGAGGGGTTGCACGCTCGTATGCCCAGACAATCCCGTTACTGGTCCCCTTGGAGGAAATAGTTGGGGTAGTACCCGGATAACCAAACTGCGCGGTGGTCGAGGAGGACGCTAGATTCAGCTTAGCCTGCGAATTGAATTGAAACTGCGAGAGAGCCGCGCTTTGGCCACCAAAATAAACTGAGCCGTTGAAATAGGCCGGGGAAGACCAGGCACCGTTCGTAATTGCGGCGCTCAACTCCTGGTAGATCTGACTGTTGCTTTCACCACCCGAGTTCCACTTGCCGAGGTTGTCCCGGTCCAAAAGATAGAGATTCCAATCCTTACCGCTTTGTACGAGCAGGTGATGATGGGTGCCGTTTGTATCGACGATATCCGGCAAAACCATAGGTCCTGCGGAGCCGAGATCCTGGTCGTTGCTCTGATCAGCAAGTTGGTCGAAGGGGGCGAAGTAATCCGTGACCGCGATGGACGGAGCGCTGGTGGAGGAGAGCTTCAGAACGCTGTCCCCGAAGTCGTTCTGGGGAGGGAAACCTTTAGCGTTAAGGGGCGTATCAAACGGTCCGTTGCCGGTGGCTATATAGATGTTGCCGTTCGCATCGGCTGCCGGTCCGTTTCCGTCCTGCCAAATGCCGTTCCCTGAACCATTCGTGCCAGGGCTTCCCAGTTGGCCGTTTGGAGCCGTGTTGAGAACCGCTGTCTGCACTAAGTCGGTCTCCCGATAGGCGATGAGCCATCCGGCGTAGGGGAGCTGGGTATCGCAATAACTCCCCCAAGAGGTGTAAATGATGCCATTGAGCAGGAGCAAGCCGGCTCGGCAGCGCTGGTTCAGCGCCACGAAAGCTGTTGCCACACCAGTGCCGGACACCGACGCAGCGATTACCCTGGGAGTTAGTCGATCTTGTCCGGTGGTAAGATCAATAGCGTGCAGTCTGTGAAAAAAACTGGTTCCGGCAGCGTTCTTGCTGGATGCGAGGACAAAGATCGTACCGTGCGGTCCCGCGGAGCGATCAATCACCGGAGTCGCGGTGATGCCGATCTCCGGTACGAGATCGTCGCAGTTCACGTCCGTTGATAATACCGGAGCTTCCCCGGACAGAAGCAGAGAAGTGTGCCAGTACAGCGCGCCTGTATCGGCATCAAAGGCATAGACCGTGTCATGCTCCGTCGCGACATAAACGACGTTGGCAACGATGGTTTGATTGTTCGCGGTGACTTGTTGGCCCGATACATAGAGTGGCTGAGCGTAGACCAGACCGTCCACCGGCTTGTTGTAAAGGAGACCGAGGGATTGGACGTTTGTCGGGTTCAAGAACGGCTCGTTCGGGTTCAGTCCGGTACGCGCATTATCACCCCGATTAGTAAGGATATCCGTCGCGAGAGCCCCGGAAACCAGCCCAGCGGAGGCGAGGAAGAGAGCAAATAGATATCGGATGCTTTTCAAGAGGCTGGTCGGATAGAGAAAGTCGGCCCTGCTAGGCAGAGTGCGCACATCAAAGCGAAATGCCCCGAGATTTGCAAGGCCCAGCCGTCTGATATTTGAGAAAAATATCAAAGTTGCGTCGCACAGAACCGTGAACGGCTGACCGGCACCTGCAAACTCCGAAACCTTATATTCCGGCGATTAGAGGCTTTGGGCCGATCTCGATTATCCACAAGGACGTTGTCCTGACCGTCGCCCCTCGTTCGTCGTGTCATTGAATTCCAGATCACACAACCCATGCGCGAAATGAACCCAGACGTCGCCGAAACAAGCAGGAGAACCCCATGATCATCTACCCCACCTCGGAAAGCCTCGAACATCACCCGGTTGTTCCCCGCGACCAATGGCTCATTGCCCGCACGGAACTCTTGAAGGAGGAGAAAGAATTCACCCGGTTGCGGGACAAGATCAACGCCCAGCGGCGCGATCTGCCTTGGGTTCGCGTCGAGAAGAACTACGTCTTCCAAGGCCCGAACGGCCCGCAAACGCTGGCCGATCTCTTCGAGGGCCGTAGCCAGTTGTTCGTAAAGCATTTCATGTTCGCTCCCGGATGGAAGGCGGGTTGCGTGGGCTGTTCGCTTGACGTCGACCATATCGAAGGCGCTCTCGTGCACCTCGAGCATCACGACGTGACGTGTGTAGCGGTCTCACGCGCCACACTAGCCGAAATCGAAGCCTTCAAGCAGCGCATGGGCTGGCGCATTCCGTGGGTGTCGTCGTTCGGCAGCGACTTCAACTACGATTATCAGGTATCGTTCACGGAAGAGGAGATTGCGAAGGGTAAGGCCTATCACAACTACAAAATGCAAGAGGTCGAAATCGAGGAAATGTCCGGCATAAGCGTGTTCTACAAAAACGCGGCCGGCGACGTTTTCCACACTTATTCGACCTACGGCCGCGGAGCCGAAGAACTGATCAGCGCATACGTGTGCTTGGATCTGATGCCCAAGGGCCGCAACGAGACCGGTCCAGGGTTCAACCTGGGCGACTGGGTACGGCACCATGACCGGTACGAGGACGACAATTTCGATTTTACGGAACCGTACCAGCCGGCCCAAGCTTAGGGAACTGCGGTTCGAGCGAGAGCCGCTCTCATTAAGTTCTCGAATCGCTACCACCTAGCCGTCATGCGCCCGCATGCTGGTTGGCCTTAAATCCGGTCACTTCTCCGGCTGCAGCCGCGGCTTTAAAGGGCCTTCCACGGCACTTTCAGTTATCATCGTCGGTCAGCGCGGGGCGTCCGGTTGCCTCAACGACAGGCCGCGAGCATGGCGTAGACGATGACGCCGCTGACCGAGACGTAGAGCCAAATCGGGAAAGTGAATCGGGCCAGGCGCCGGTGCGCGGGAAAGCGACCGCTGAGCGAGAGAAAAAAAGTGATGAGAATCATCGGCAGGGCTACGATCGAGAGACCAATGTGGGAGATGAGCAGCGGGAAATAGAAGTTACGAATCGCGCCCTGGCCTTGAAAGCGCATGTCGCCGTGGAGGGCGTGATTGGTGATGTAGGTGACCAGGAAAAGGGAGGAAAAGACAAACGCCGTGAACATGGCCGCCCGGTGCTCGCTGACGCGCTTGGCCCGGATGAAGCAGAAACCGGTGACGAGGGCGATGGCGGAGAGGGCATTGAGCAGGGCGTTGAGCGCAGGAAGGAAGAGCAGGTGGGTGCCCGTAACATCCGCCGGTGCATGATAATAGACGAGCCAACAGAGGAAGAGGCTGGCAACGGCGCTGACGGCGATAATGGCGGCAACGATGCTGAGCGGGGTACGGTTCTCGTTGGTCGTGAGTGTCGTCATGGCGTTAAGCAAAGATCATAGGTTTTCTTCTTTTGCCAACAGTTTGATGTCCTGGAGCAAGTTAGCCTGATCCTCTGGGGACGTTGCTCTGGTAGCTCCCAAAAGCTCGGTTACGCCCATTCTGCCGCATGCTACTGGCCTTAAAACCCGTTCACCTCTCCGGCCCCAAACGGGAGCTTCCTTCAGCAAAAACGCATTACAATTGTTGGCCACCTTCTTCGCCTGCTCCTCGGAATACTTAGGAAGCGGCTCGCAAAGCTGTTAGGGCTCGCTGGGCGAAGTCGCGCGCCTCGCGATCATAACGGTTATGATTTAGGTGACGCGGAAGGCAGCGGCCTGTTTTCGGCTCTAGCGCACTTTTAGTTATTTTCGTCGGTCAGTGCCGTACCACCGGAAAACGGCAACGTGCAATTGAACGTGGTGTTAAATCGGTATTTGTCGGTGGCAGACACGAAAAAACCATCAGTGCAATTGCTAACCATGTTCTCGAGGAAATAATTCCCGCCCCCTCCAAAAACGCCGTCGCTGAATCCAGAGATGACATTCCCGCTGACCAGGTTGCCGCCACTACCCGAGATATAGATTCCAGTACCAGAGCCTGCTGTAAGGGAAGCGATCTGATTATTGCGCACGATAGATCCCGCGACTGTGAAGAGAACGACGACGACGGTCACATTGGTCAGTCTCAGGTTTTGCACAATATTGCCCGAGTTAAGCGCGGTTCCTCGGTCGAAATAGACTCCGTAAGTGAAAACAGCGATGATGCCGTTCTGGATAATGACATTCCCAGCATTGTGCACGTAGACCCCGACGTTCGAGGTCGGGGTGCCAGGGTAGTAGAGATAATGACCTCCCAGATCCAGGGTCACATTACTGCTGAGGATCGTGATGGCTGCGCCAGCGGCCGATGAGTAAACGAGGTTTGAGCCCAGCACATAGTTGCCGGGAGCAGTGATGTTGTAGGGGGACCGAGTTAATGACGGTCTGACTGAAGGAGTCGGCAGCAAAGGATGTGGTGGCCAACAGGGCGAAGAAGAAAGATTTCATGTGACAGAATCATTTTTAATTACACTCCCTCCGTGGTGAAAAAATCCAGCGGAAGGTCACGCTCCTTTAGGTCGGGAAAGCTAAAGGGAGTAGGCCTGCCAGGCGACCGAACAGAATCGGCTCGGGCGTTGCCTAGGAGGTTACGATTTTTTGACGCCTTGAAGGCAACGCGTAAGACACTCGCCCGTGCAATCGCTGGGAGGCGCGCCGGCGCGCGAAGGTAGAACCTCGGACCATCACGGTCAACGGCAAGGATCCAGTCGCTTTCGTCCTCTCGAGCAATATTACCGGCGGCCTTTGAGCAAAGGGCAACAAGCGATGGCGGTAGTGAAAGAAAAGGTCGGGGCACTTGAAGCACGCGAGGCCCCTCAATAACCGCGTTTCTGTTTGTATTTGCTGATTTGATCCGCTGTAAGAATGTCTCGCACTCGGAGGTCAGCACCGAGGTGCACGAGGGTAAGTAGCTCATATTGAATGAGATACGGATGGGGCGGGATTCGAACCCGCAGTACCTTTTACCCCCTACGAGAAAACCGCTTTCCCTAGGGAAATGAGTTCCAAATAAGTCCTTAGCTTGGTCCTCGGTAAAAACCATGCGTAGTCCAGATCCAACGTTGCGGGCGGCACAAAAACTAAACGATGACGGGACCCAGCTCGTCCGCTGACCACGTTTATTGCTAATCTGTGACGCAATGAATTCTGGGGGCGACATGTCGTCTAAAACTGCGAGTGATTGAAATCAAAACTTATGAAAAGAATCTTAATTGGTTTATGCGCGTTAAGCTTATTTACCGGTTTAGCTCCGAAGGCAGCAGCTCAATCCATTACGATTACGGTAGGTCCGGCGACGGACGATTCGTTTTGGGTTTGGAGTGACGAATATCAGTGTTGGGTTTGGAACGGACCTGAATTTCAAGGCGATTATCAAGGGCATCCGTATAGCTATTGGCACGGTCGTCATGAAGGGGGAGGAGATCGGAATCACCGTCCGGGTAAGGGCGAGAGAAGCGAGGGCGAACGTCCCGTTAATAAAGGTGACGTAGAACAGCCAAAAGTTGAAGTTGAAAGACCGAACGCAGAGCAGCGTAAAGCGGAGGTAGAGAAGCCTAAGGAGCAACAGCGAAAAACTGAAGTTGAGAAGCCTAAAGCGGAAGAGAAAGCCAAAACGGAAAAGCCTAAAGCGGAAGAGAAGGCTAAAACGGAAAAGAAAAAAGATGACTCAAAGTCAAAGGGAGAATGACGCGATGGTTTACTAAACCGCGGTCGTTTCATAGGGACAACGGAGCAACCCTGTAAAGCGCAAGGCGCGCAAGCGCGCGGCCGCCGCTTCTACCTCTGTTGTTTTCCGAAGAATTCAGAATCCTGTATCCGAGCCTATAGATGCGGCAAGCTTCTCTTGCAGGCAAAAAAGAGGGTGCATGACTGAGAGGACAAGGTTGTGTTCTTTCCAGAGGTAGAGGGAACCCGGAAGCAACATTCAAGGCATCAGCTGTCGCCTGGACGTCATCCTTTGATGCCGCGCAAACGTCCGGCTCTAGGACTTGATTCGCGGGCATTTGTATAACTTTCGTTATAACGCGGGCTAGGTTTTTCCTGCTGAATCTATGTAAGTGCTTGTCGCTGAGAGCGTGGCGGATGGGGCGGGATTCGAACCCGCGGTACGTTTTTCCTCCCTATGTAAATGCCTCTCTACGAGGTAAATAAATACTTCAAGAAACCTCATGGACTTCCTGAATGGTTCTGATACTGTTCTGATATGGGAAGCCTTGTTAAAGACGCTCTCGGCCGCTCAAAGTATTGGATTGCCTGTTATCGGGCAGCGGACGGCCGGCGGTTGAAGAAATCCACTGGGAAAACTGATAAAAAGCAGGCCGAAATAATCCTCGCCGCGTGGGAGCACGCGGAAGGACTGGCGAGCAACGGTGAAGCCACAGCCGAACGGCTTACGGAGGTGCTCAACGAAACACTGCGCCGTCTAGGGCAAGAGCCGATAAAAACCCCTAGCGTCAAATCCTGGCTAGACTCTTGCCTTGCGTCCAAAGAGGCTCAGGTAGCGCCCGCGACCTATGCAGCGTATGAGCAGGTAACACGCGAATTTTTGGAGTTCCTCGGGCCGGCCGGGATGCTCCGCCGCCTGGACTCGATCAGCGAAGCCGACATTGACCGCTTTGTTGCCCTCCTTCGGAGCGAGGGCCGCTCGGCCTCAACGATCAATAAGCTCGTCCGCAAATATCTCTCGCTGCCCTTCGAGCGAGCCCGCAAAACGGGCAAGATAAAGTTCAACCCGGTGATGGCAACCCTGCCCGAGAGGGCCGAGGCATTCGCCAAGGATGTTTTCGCCGGCGAACAGGTTGCCTCGCTGGTTCGCGCCACTAAAGGCACCGATTGGGAGGGCGCAATTCTCTTTGCCTACGGTTGCGGTGTGCGTTTGGGCGATGTCGCCAATTTGCGTTGGACTAACCTCGACATTGAGGCCGGCATTACGACCTTCCGAGAGGGCAAAGGGCGCAAGGTTGCAGTGCTCGGGCTTCATCCTGACTTTTTGGACTGGATCGCTTCGGCCAAGAAACTTTCTGACGATCCCGAAAGCTATGTGTTTCCCACTCTCGCGAAGCGCCGGCTCGGCGGCCAGGGTGGGGTCTCGCTCGAATTTCTCGCCCTCATGAAAAAGGCCGGCATCAAGGTGCGGCTCTTGCGTGAAGGCAACGAAGGTAAGGGCCGAGCGCTAAAAGCTCTTACCTTTCATAGCTTTCGGCATTCTGCGGCTAGTAACGTCTTTAACCAAGCGGCGCTCAAGGAAATCACGAGGCGCGTGACAAACCACGCCGCGGGCGGTGTTGTCGATCGCTACATCCACAAGGATTTGGAAGCGATTCGAGAGGCCACCAAACTCATTCCGCGGTTGCCAAAGGGGGATCTGTGAGTGCCTACATAATTCGAGACGAAGACTTCGAAAAATGGAAGTGGCCAACGGATCCAAAGGAATTTGCGGATCTCGGCCGCCGCATATTCGGGAGGGAAATTCTGAATGTAAATGAGGAAAATTTCCGATGGGGGATATGTAAGAGAAACGCTGTCACTCTTGGCTTTGATGAAGACGCGCTTCGGCTGGCTACTTTGGGGCCTTACTCGCCATACGTAGACCAGAGGCAAGATTATCAGGATCAAGCGATTCTTTGCACCATGGCCGCGGGTAGGATTTTTTACATGAAACGCCGTGGCGAGACGTTCACTAAAGCCGAACTTAACGCTAAGGCCCTACTGCTCTGGGCACACATGCGGTGCCGATCTAAGGGGATGGGAAAGCTGGGCGATGACGATCCGAAAGTACAAAACGAGCTGGCCAGCGTTCGCGGGTTCGCAGTCAATTGGCCGCGGGTTTATAAGCTGATAGGTTTGCATGGAGTGAAAGACGCCAAGCGTGGGCGAAAGCCGAAGCCGAAATTGTAGACCACAATTGTAGACCGGGTCTACAATTCTTGTCAGGTTATTACGTAGAAGTTTCGTGTTAGGACTTCTTCATGAAGTCCGAGACCGAGAAACCACGTGCTAAATTCGGGCGTATTCATGGGGTCCGTGAACAATACGGAATACCTGATGCGACCCAATACCGACTAATTGCCTTAGGCTTAATCCGATCCGTCGAATTGCGTCGGCCGGGATGCAAACGCGGGACCAGGCTCATTGATCTGGACAGCCTAGACGCCTATCTGAACGGCTTAGCGGAGGCGCAAGCCAATGAGTAACCGAGGATCGCCGCCTGGAACGCAAGAGGCCGCCCAACGACGAGCGGCCCCAAAACTGCATCAAAACTCGAGCCGAGTGTAACAGCGCCACGCTAAGGGGTCAACCCGATGAGCAAAGCGCAGGATCGTCTTGAAGCGGCTTTCGATAAGCTCGACTCCATCGGGTTTCCATTTGATTACGAACTCGAATGGCACTGGAACAAAGCATCGAAACGCTTCACGTCGCCAACCCTCTGGAAAGTTTTTGGGCTAGCCCAAATTCTTAAAAAAGAGCAACCACTAACCGTTCGCGGCGCCTTCTATCGAGCGGTCAGTTGCGGGCTCTTCCCCGACACGGCCGATAGCCATTACAACGCGTGCGGCCGGTTAATACTCGAGATGCGACGAGCGGGGTTTATCCCGTATTCGTACATTTCGGACAGCACACGCCGCCGGCTCAAGCCGTCGAGTTGGAGCGGGCTGGCAGACTTCGCCGCAACTGTAGCGCAAGCTTACAGAAAAGATCTCTGGGAGAGGCAGCCGGACTATATCGAGTTTTTTGTCGAGAAAGACACGATGGCGGGCGTGATTCAGCGGATCACCGATAAGTTCGATGTTCACCTCAACGTCATTCGCGGGAATTGCTCCGAGACCTTTGTTTACAATATCGCCGAGGAATGGCGTCAGATCACGAAGCCTATCTTCGCCTATTACCTTGGCGACCACGATCCGAGCGGGTTGAAGATCGAGGACGATCTGCGCCGGCGGCTAGAAGGGTTTACCGAAAAGCTTTTCTTCTGGGAGCGTTTGGCGGTAACGACGCGGGACTTCAACGATCCCGACTATCTGGGATTCCCGGTAAAGAAAAAAGCGGATCCCGGGGCATGGAAACCGTATCTGGACGAGTACGGAGACCGGTGCGTCGAGGTGGATGCGATACCCGCGCCCATTATCAGGGACAAGATTGAGCGAAGGATTCTCGTGCACGTCGAGCAGGGGGAATGGGCGTTTCTTCAAGCGCAAGAGGAGCGAGAAAAGCACAACGTTTTTGATCTGGTAAAACGGTTAGAGGCGGGCGCGGCATGACCGAGGCTAGAGAGTGGCCTCTGATGGTCATAGACAGCAAGTTCGATGACTCGAAGCTCTCTTGGCGCGGTCGAATCGTTTACGTGCATCTATGCCGAAGGGCTAATAAAACTCATGCGGCGTGGCCAGGAATAAGGGCGATGGCCACGACCCTCTGCGTATCCCAACCCACTGTTCTCGTCGGCATCAAAGAACTTGAAGACAGAGGCTTCATCAAAATCGCCAAGAAATTTGGCGCTCGCTCGAAGTACAAACTGCTACCTCATTGTTGTTGGAAACCGCTAAAGGAGATTGAGCGCTCAACGACGTTTACCGCTCAAGGAGATTTAGCGGACCGCTCAACGACGTTTAGCGGACCGCTAAAGGAGATTGAGCGTAAGGTATCCAGAAAGGTATCCAAGAAGGTATCCAGGGCACCGCACCCGATACTTTGGGAGCAATTTCTCGATTACGGATTATCGAAAGGAATCTCGAAACAGGATTGCCGAGAACTATTCGAGGAATGGGAAGCCGGTGATTGGTACGACGGAAAAGGAAACCCGATCGCGAGCCCCACCCAGAAGCTACTCCGGTTCAGAAACAGCGGATGGCTTCCGAGCCAAAAGCGGGCACAGAACCAGAAGAACAGCGGGCGTGAGGAGGAGTTCAGGGCATGAGCGTTCACGAGGTAAAGGTCGTTAACCGTGTTTTTGATCATGAGCCCTGGTACGAACGCGAATTCAAGCGGCTGGACGGTTCGGATCCATCGAAAGAAGATCTCCTCTTCGTGATTACCGAGCTCGAACGTGAGATAGGGCGACTTCCCGAGTACGAAGCGCAGTTTCGGAAAGACGGCCATCCTTTGCGGCTCGCGGCCACGAGGGCGGCGTATTCCGAGGAACTGGAAATTGCCAAGTCACAACTAGCCAAACTCAAATGAATACGCCCCACAACCCAGAAGCGGAAAAAGCTCTTTTGGCCGCGGTGATCAAAACCCCAGAATTTCTGTTCGATGAGCTGTTTTCTTTCGATGCTTCAACGCTTTTTGCGCCGGCGCATAGGTTTACTTTTGAGGCGCTCAAGCATTGTTACACCCACGAAAAAAAGCTGACGTTCGAACACTTGTTTTCGACGCTTAAAGCCCGCGGACAACTCGAGGAATGCGGCGGCCGTCAGTTTCTCAACGAACTGTGGTCAAGCGACGCCGGCGGCCTCGGTTGGGCGTTGAGCGAGATCATTGAGAACCACCGGAAGCGATCCGCATTCACCCATGCGACAGCCATCCTTGGAAAAGTACAAAATCCCGGGACCCGCTCCGAAGAAATATTACAGGAAATTGAAGGGCTTTATCGCGACTTCGGCGCTGCCGGATCCGATGGCTACGCTTCAGCGGGAAAGATCATGCCCGAGGTGATTGATTATCTCGAATTCATTAAATCCCGAAGCGAGTTTTTGGGCGCCAGCACCGGAATTTCGGCTCTCGATGACGTGCTCCAAGGAATCAGGCCGCCCGAGCAGGTTGTGGTTTCCGCTGAAACCGGCGGTGGAAAAACCGCGCTCGGGATTCAAATTGCGATAAGAGCGGCCGAAAAATCAATACCCGTCGCGATCTTCTCACTCGAGATGCCGCCCCGCGATCTTCTCATCCGAATGCTTTCGGCCGAAGGGCTCGTGTCAATGCGGTCGATGAAGAGCCCGCTTGCGTTCACAAATATCGAGTTTCCCCGGTTCGCCACGGCACAGAGGAAACTGCAAAAACTGCCAATCTTCTTCGATCTCCGAAGCACTGACATCGATCACGTTTTGATGATGGCTCGGCACATGCACGCGAAAGAGGCAATCGGGGGAATCGTTGTCGATTACCTGCAACTGCTCACGCCCGCGATTCAAGGAAGAAACGACAACCGCGAACGCCAAGTGGCGGATATGTCCCGCCGGCTCAAAATTCTCGCGAAAGATCTTAATATTTTCGTGCTCGCGCTTTCGCAATTAAACGACGACGGCCGACTTCGTGAAAGCAGAGCGATCGGCCAAAATGCCGACGTTATCTTGAAAATTCTGGAACCGGAATCCGAGGGATCAGAACAGCGAAAAATTCAGGTGATAAAGAACCGGAATGGCAGAGCGCGCGTCAGCATTCCGGTGGTCTTCCGTGGCGAGTTTCAGAGATTCGAAAACCCGCAACGAACGGGTAATGGGGCAGACCCCCGATCGGTGAAACAACCTTGCGCCGATGCTTAAAAAGAGGCGCACTGCTGGCTATCCACTCGCGCACGCCAAAGGACGTTAGCCCGAGCCATCAAACGCGCCAGAATCGAGCCACAGGTAGCGCCGCGCGGCCATCCTCGCAACCGAGCCGACGCCCATAAACCTCAGTGATTGAGTTTGGTGTCCGAAATCCAAACGATTGAACCGTCCGAATATTTAAAGTAGCGGTGAATGACGTGCTCCTTGGGGACCGTCACTTCGATAGTCTGTGTCCCGTTCGGGCCATCCGTTACCGACGTATGCGGTTGCTCCCGTTGCCACGCCTCTCGCTGCCGCCGCACTGCCGGCTGTACGCCGAAGGTGTAGCAAAAGAAGGTCGCGCCTATCGCCATACCTACCCAGTAGCGCCAATTTCGTTTCTTCTTTTGAGGCCCTGCGAAGCCTGCAGGGATTTTAGTTTGATGGTAGTTCATAACCTCACTGCAGAGCCACCATAGAGATTATAGGTTTAAGAAAATCACTACAAGTGGTTTCCCTGCGAGCAGTCTCACCGATGAGTACCCGTCAACGGCCCAGTCGGACCAAAGGAATCTATTAGGGCCACCCCACCCCAAATAGCAGGTTCCGGCGTTGGCCTTTTTTCCTTCTGCGGCGAGCTGTTGACCGTGCAACAAAGTTGCATAAGCCATGCAACTTCGGCTATGTTCTGCGAGGGTATGACTGTAAAAGAAGCGGCCGCGCTCGTCGGCAAGTCGACCGATACGGTTTACCGCTGGAAGCGGAAAGGGTTCGATATTTCCGACACTGCGGCGCTTCTGAAATATTCCGCCGAGCAGGATCACCGCGCTTGCGGCCGAAGCTTCGAACTAGCGCTCACGCGAAACGGTTCTGGCGTAAACGGTGCAACTCACGCGCCAGTCGTTGAAAATGTCCGCGATCGCGGACAACCGTTGCCCGAGCCCGAGCTTTCCGAGGCGGACGTATGGATAGATTTACCGTCGCCTTTTCCGCTCGAGGATGGCCGCCAGGCGCTCGCGCTGCTTGGGAGCCTGAAAGTAGACTGCGCCCGTAGACTTGCCGGCTGCAAGTTGTCGGTCGAGTTGGCACAGGAGACCTCGATCGGATTACGGAAGCCGAACGGCTCACGGAACTCACGATCAGCGGTTACGATCACTAGGACAGCGGTTGTCTCCTACCTCCCGTCACTGACCGAGCGGGAAGCGCTCAGGGTGGGGAATGGCCGAGGGATTTAATTCTGACGCTGGACCTGCCCTTCCGAAATCATTTTCGTTTCGTAATCAGTTCCAGACATTTCGCATTCAACGAATCGCAAGAAATCAGCCCTCGAGATTCTCATCTCTCGAGCCATTCGGCTAATCAAGTTGTCTCCAATTTCGGACGCGCCATGGCTCATCCTAGTACGAACGGAGGTTTTCCTTCCGTCCAGGCGAAACCAGTACATCACATGATGTCTAGCGTTTTCTCTTGAGAAGCCCTTATGCGTGAGGGCGTACTCGATTTCGCTCGTGTCTTGAGTCACGCAACCTTGATGTAAGCCAGCAGCCGTTTTCGGAGATCTGCTGCGTCTACCGTAAGATCAGATTCAGGAAGATCTTTTAGACCTTCCCAGGTCGCGGAAAGCGCTGCGACGAAGTCATTAATAGCGTCGGCGATAGTTTGGCCATAAGCAAATACCGAAAGTTCTTCATTTTCAGCATGCACACCGGCTTCGTCCTCGCAAATAAAGACCTTGAGAGGCTCCCGGATCAGGACGCTTCCTGCGTCGTCTAGGCTAACTCCGAGAAGGTACAAGGTCGAATGGTTTGGCGTTGCCCCCAGTTCCAACGAAATAATTGAAGCGTCCTGCCAAAACTGTGCGGTCACCACGTTCGAGGCTGGCTCTTCCGGGGAAACAGGGTAAGTCGGAACGGGCATTGCCTCGTGGATAGTTTCCCAAGGAGGAGAAAAAGAAGGGTTCATGAGTTCGGTTGAATTTGGGGTGGGTTAATTTGGGGTCGCTGGATCTGTACTAATTCCAGTGCGCGATGTCCGATTGGATCGCCATCAAATAAAACCTCGCATTCATAAGTTCCTGGAGAAGGGAAGGTTACCCTTTGAAAGGGGATATTTAGGTTAATCTGCATGCCGGAAGATGGCAGCGGCTGGTTCTTGAGAACCGGCATCGTTATTGGAAAGGCTACACTTCCAAGCACACCGCCGGATGTCGGCTGTTTTAGATTAACAGCCAGCAAAACGGGCTTTTCGGTTGGAACAATATTGCTAATTGACACGTGTACAAAAAACCTCTCAAGGAGATAAGGGAACTGGGGGCTTGCGAGGTTCGGAAAGGTCCCAATCAAGGAGTTTTTCCCAGTGATGTGTTCGACAATGACGAGATCGCAAAATACTATGGCTGAACAAACCGGTTCTCCTGGCATCTGGGGGCACCTTAGGTGTGAAAGAGAATGTACGTCAATATATCAATCAGACCACCAGCCTGGAATTTACCTTTTATAAGCAACCGGCCGAAAATAGCAAAAGAGCATTCCCGCCGCCATACGAAAAATGACGTATAAGCCAGCCGAAAAGCGTGCATTTCGCTTGGCAAGCCCACAGTTTTCTCTTACCCGCTTGCCCTGACTTCGCCTTGGTCTCGTAGCTGATCCCTGTTCCTGGCACCGAGAACATGTCTCGGACGCCTTTTTTTGGAAACGTTCATTCCGTCGCAGCGCGGCGGCCGACTGAGAGCGATGAGCCTTTCTTGCCAAGGTTCAAGTAGAGGCCCTTGGCGAGGCGCACGCGTTTGCGCAATCGGAACCCCATGGCCTTTTGCCCTAGTGGCGGAACAAATAGACAACGCATTGGACAAACGTGCCGATCACTACTCCGGCAGCAACGCTTTCAGCCGCGCCAACGAGTAGATAATTCCGCTTGAGTTTGGGCTCGGCGTCGGTGTCGCGGACGTAATTATTGTATTTGTCGTATAAAGTGGAACTCACCGCACCGGTTATAATTAAACCAACAATTAATCCCGTCATGGTTTCTCACCTTTGCCGGATTTCGGAAGTTCATTGATCTGCAAACCATGTCTGCAATATAGGTGGGAATATGTCTAGCTTTCTTCTGAGAATCAAAGAACGGAGCGAAAACGAACACTTAAGCCACATAGACTACGCCGGCTTTCGCCGAATGAGCGCGTTGCGAGCAGTGACAGTAAGGCTTCCCGTCACAACGATCGCCAAAATGAAGTTGCTCGAGGAAAAATGCCCAAACCTTTGGGAATCGAGACAAGAAATGCTCTTTGAGATGATCGAATCGTGCGTTCAAGACTGGATTAGCACGCAGCCGTTTCCTAAGGAGACGTATCAAGAGTTTGATAGTGCTGCGCGCAGTGGCCTGACAACCCAGGACGGCGAACCGGGTGCAAAAGCTCCGAGTAAAGAACTCTAGCGGCGCCGGCCGGGCGAAATTACCGAAGGGTTTAGCGGCTCTACCTATCCCTCATCCGCTATGAGTCGCACCGTCCCGCGCCGATTAATGAGCTCGGCAGGGAGGCACCACTCCCTGTAAGGCTTGCCTTCCTCAATGATCTCGTAGCCAGAAATATCACACTCCGCCGGCAAACTGACTTCCAGAAGTTCGTCGCCTCTTGCTCCCTCGTTCGCGTCAAGAGGAACATCCGAGAGAAATACGCCGCGGAGCATCATGTCACCCAGCATATAGAAGCCCTCGTGGTCGCGAAATCCGTCGCGGATAATCACCTCAGCCCAAGGTGTGCGGTGGTAGAAGCGTAAGCCCATGGTAGCTGGTTCCTTCTATTGGTTCGGAAGTCCGTGCCTTTAGTTTTTCTGCCGCGCGCACAACACGTCTCAAAACACGTCAAAACCACGCAATACAGTTTGCGTCATAACACGTTGCTGTTGTCATACTTATATTACTTGCATTAGCAAAAAACAGGCGTACTTGAAGCGGCCTATGACTGATACAAAACAGATCGAAAAAAACTACCTCATCGAAGATTTGAGTGCTTGCGTCGGGTTCCTGAACCGATTGCCGCACACGATGCGGACATTGCCGCTCTTCCAAATCATCGAAACCTTGAGCGAACTAAACGACCAACTTGAGCCGGCCGAGGCGAAAGCATTCCGGCTTCGCCCAACGAGCGTTGTTCTTGGCCTCGAGCTCGTATGAAGCTCTTCCAGAAACAGAGCGGCATTTGGTACTCGAGCTCCAAGGACGAGAGGGGCGATGTTCGCTACATTTCGCTGAGAACCAAAGATCGGCAGACCGCCGAGGAGATCGCACAGGAAATAGTGCCGCAACGCTTGACGCACGAACGCTCGCCGATCGGGTTGGAAGTGGCGCGCTATATCGTCCATTTCGCCGAGTTTCGGAGTAAGAACCATTCCCGCGGCAACGCTTTTATTCTCCACGCATGGGCTCTTGAGATGCTGTTACTTGACTGCTCGTGCGTGCAGGAAATCAGCACAAAGAAACTGCAGATCTGGTTTTACGCGAAAGCGAGGTCGGTCAAGATTTCCACCGCGAGGGCTTACCTCTTTGCCGTCCAGCATTTTCTCAAATGGGTCCGAGAATATCGCCGGCTGACGCTCTTTAACGCCGCCGAGAAGGTCCGGGCGCCCAGGCACACCAAAATGGTCCGGCGCAATTTCCTCTCTCTGGCTGAGGCCCAGCGGCTCATCGACCACTGCGTTGACTCGGAACTCCGATTTGCTCTCTTCTGCGCGATTCACGCGGGGCTCAGGTACGGCGAGGTTGATATGGCGCGCCCTGAATGGTTCGACCTCGAGCGCAAACTAATTCACGTCCAACCCTCGGTGGAGTGGCAGCCCAAGAACGGCCAGGCGCGCACCATCCCGATGAGCGACGAGTTTCACGAGTTTCTGCAAATCTTTGGCCTCCGTTCGCCCTTCATGATCGCCCCGCAAAAACTCTCGGGCGGCGCCTGGCGCTACCGGTACGATTTCCGGCGGCGGTACCAGCGGCTCACGATGACGCTCGGAATAAACTGCTCGTTTCACGATTTGCGCCGGACGTTCGCTTCGCTCAAAGTCTCGGCCGGCATCTCGATTTACAAGGTTGCTAAGTGGTGCGGCCATCGGGTCGATATTTGCGAAAAGCATTACGGGCATTTGACGCCCTGTGACGAACAGATAAACGTCGGGCTCGAGCGCAAGGCGCCGGCGCCGGAAGTGATCGCGCCCGAGCCGCCGGCGCATCTACAGCTCACCTGGGAAGAGCTCAAAGAGCTCGTCTGGTCAAAGCCGATGACTCGAGCCGCGCGAGACGTCGGGCTCACGGATAACGGACTTCGCAAAATGTGTTTCCGGCTGAAGATTCCGCTGCCGCCACAAGGCTATTGGAACGTGCCGCCCGCGCAGCGTGGGAAGTTTCTCGAGCGAGCGTGTCGCAGCCATCGTACAGCCTTCTTCAAGGCGGCTGCCGCCTAGTCGAACTTGCTGTTGAGCCGTTGCAATTCGGCGTGGATTAGGGCGAGCCGAGAAGCACCCGCCTCGCCCGCGACCTGAGAACCTGCGAAACCGCCCGTAAATCCGCCTCCGGCTGGATTAGCCAAAAAGCTTCGGTAGGACATTCCCGGGTGATGATTTTCCCAATCGTGCTGAACCGATTCCTCTCCCCACCCCGATACGCCGGAAACTGTGTCCTTAACCGCCTGCATCGCCGGCGCCAAATGGTCGATTATCCATGTTGCCGCCCTGGCGACTTCGTGCCCGAAATCGATTAGGAGCGGCGTCAGTTTCGGCATTTCGGTCATTAGATCGGCCATGATTTGTTTGAATGACGGAGCGAGCGCTTCGCCTAGGTTTTTCATCATCACGTCCATTTTTTGATGGAATTCCGCCTCTGCGCCTTCGACCGTTTTTTTCTTCTCTTCGATTAGTCCGCGCGGGGCGTTCTTGTTAAGCAAATCCTCGAGGTTTTGGGTTGTTAGCTGTTTTCCCTTCACATAGTCAGCCGGCGTTTGGCTTTTGAGCTTTTCATATTCGGCTTGGTCCGCCTCGCTCATCTTCCACGTCCCCGCATCCCCTTGGTACGTCGTGTGGGTTCGCCTGAACTTCGCTGCCTCTTGATCGATAAGAGGCTGAATCATAGGCGCGAGATCGGGAATGCTCTTGAGCAAGCGGCTTGCTCCCTCGCCGGCATCGAGGCCGCCCGCGCGCGCTTTTCGGAATGCTTCGGCGAGCTCGGTAACGCTCGCGCCGGTTTTGATCGCTTCGGCTGCAAAGGAGGTTAAAAGAGTCTTTGATTCCTCGAGTCCTAAGCCAGATTCGAGCAGCGATCGCATCCCACCGAAGAGGTCGTCGAACTTGCCGCCGGCACCCGAGATCGATTCAACCCATTCGGTGACTTCTTTGGCAATGCTCGGATCCTTCAAATTAGCTTTGAGCTCAAGCACCTTCGTTTCGAAATGGCCGAACGCTTCAAGTCCGCCTTTCATCGCTTCAACGACCGCGACGCCGAAAGCGGTCGCGGCGACTCCAGTTCCGGCGAGCCCGAGCATGCTGGCGAATTTGCCGCCGCCTGTTTCCTTCGCTACATCGGCGAGTTGCTCTCGTGCTTCTTTCGCGTGCAGCGCAACCTCTTTGCCGAAATTGGCGGCCTCGCCTTTGGCTTTGTTGAGGGCCGATTCAAATTGGGTTGTCGTTAACCCGAGCTTGCCGAGAATGCTCCAACTTGCCGCCATAAAGTCACCCGTTTAAAACTCTATCTATTGCTCGGCGGCGCGTTGCCGCTTGAACGTTTCGCGGCCAAACAATCTCGCTGGAAGAATTGAAAATGAGGTACATGGCCTGGTATTGGAGCGCGTGAGCCATTGGCATTTTGTTTAAGACATAGCTTTCGTCGTGCCCGCTTGCTTGCCCCGCGCAGAAAGCGAGGAAGATTTGACGGGCCGGTTGGAACCTTTTTTTTTATCCGAGGTTTCGTTTCCCTCTGTTCCAAAGCGAGAATTGATCTTTTCGGCTTCGATTTTGGCGAGCACTAGAACGCCGTCCGTGAACGTTTTCGAACCCATTCTAATGTTGTGTTTTTCGGCCCATTTCAGCGCCTCCTCGAGCTTCTCGTGCGCGCGATCTTCCCCGAGTTTAACGACCTCTAGAACGGATTTATCGTCGACCGAAAGAAGCCACAAAACGATGATGATATCTTTGAGGATGCTCGGGTAGGTGTTGGTTTTAAAGAACCGCTCGAAGGTCGCCCAATCGCCCAATATCTTGCAACCCATGAGAAGCGCCGCCGCTTCTCGTTGAATCGTCCAGGCTTCGAGAACGTTGCCGTTCCAGTGATTAGCAATTGCCCCGTCGTATGCGTCTTGCGCTCGCTTGGCCGGCGCGAAATCGAAATCGTCGTTGAGGCTCATTGCTTGTTCGCTTCAGGCAAGGACATTGCCGGCCGCTGTGGCATGCTTTGCCGCGCGCAGGTTGGCGCCAGGGCGCGCGGGCGCGGGTTCCGGCGCCTCTATCCACTCGGGCGCGGCGTACACCTCCAGCGCGTAGCCTTCGGCCAGGGCAAGAAGGGCATCGAATCGTCCGCGCAACGAGCGCATAGCCCTATCATTTTGGGTTTCGGCGAATTTGAGCTCATCGGGGTGTGCATCATGGAGCCCGGGGCGGTGCCAAGAAATGTGACCCGCCGTCACCTGCTCAGCTTCTTTGACGATGCGACAATCCCTAATCCCAATCAAACCTCGCACCATGCGGAGGGATCTATCGTCCAGTAAAGATGTTAGGGCCTCCTCGGCTCGGAGCTTTCGCGCTGCCAAAATTGCATCGCTAAATGCATTGATTAGCTGCGACGCGTCGATGGCCACTTTGATTGCCTCGGCCTTGGCGTCCGTAATTTCCCTCTGAGCGCGCGCTAAATCGCCGGTCGCCAGTTCTTGCGATATGCGGTGATCGAGTAATCGGGCGCCGCGGTCGGCTTTTGGGTCCTCTTGGATTGCCGCTTCCTCGCTCGCAGCGCCTCCGATCTTGAGGCGAATATCCGCTTCGCGCGTTTCCAATGAGTCGACGGTTTGGATTCGCTGATCCAATGCGCCCAACTTTTTTTCGATTGCTGCGACTGCAACGACTTTGGTGGCGATCATATTTTGCTCTTGTTTTTAAAAACTGAACAGGGGCTGGAAAACCCTCGAAGGAAACCAAGCCCTGCCAGCTATGGATACCGAAACCCTCTCGGGTTTTTGCGCAAAGAGACCAAGCTCTGCGCAAAGCGTTAAAGGTTTTCGACTGGCCGCTTGTTGCGATGCTTCCAAAGCTCTCGATCACTCAACATCAGCTGTGCGCGATGAGTCGAAATCTTGGAAAGCTCGCGCGAAATTTCGCTTTGCTTCATCATATCGCCTTTGGCGTCCTCCAGCGCTGACCGGAGATGATTTTCGAGGGTCACGCAGAGGTCCACCTTTTTCCCAACGTTCGTTTCTCCGTTAATCGCCGCCTTGAGCGAAGCAACCGTGAGGTCGCCGGCGGGAATTCGTGTGATGGGCGGCACCGCGGCGGCCCGCGTAACGGGCGGAGGTGTCGGGGGCGCCGGCCGGATATTGATGTTGGTGGGCGGTGCGGTTCCCCCTTGTAACCGCACCAGCTGCGCTTCGAGTTCGGCTATTCGATCCTTTGCTTTTCCGAGCGTGTTTATTGGGTCGATATTCATTTGCATGGGCCTGATGGACGGTGGCGTGTAGGAATTTTTCGGTAGCCTGTGGGTGCTCATGACATTGCTACTTTGCTTGGCAGGTTGACAACGAGGGCTGTTTTCTCGCCGCGGGCAGAGATTCGGCGAAAAATGGCGAGCCGTTTGGAGCCAAGCAAAACGTATGCAGCGGGCTCGAGATTTCTGAGGCTCGGATGCCGCGGGTCAATGCCGATCTCCCGGGCGAGCAGAGTTTTCGTTAGAAACGTTTCTGCCATGTGTGGTGGAAGCGTAGCACGCAACACGTGGCAAAAAAAACTCTTTTTCTGATATTTGTTCTGAAAATCGGTACGTTGACCGCACTAAATCTACGCAAGTCCCTTATTTCCATATATATCCGGATGGGGCGGGATTCGAACCCGCGGTACCTTTCGGTACACACGCTTTCCAGGCGTGCCCAATCGACCGCTCTGGCACCCATCCTGATGAAGCCAGGATTTTGGATTCGGATCCAGTGGGTTGCAAATGAATTCGCCGCCTCTAGGTGTATGGCTGTAGACTGCGCGAGCGAGACAGAGGCTGAACTGGGAAGCGGCGGCTGTTACTTCTCGGCGCGGGTTAAACGCGGTTCGGCAGGAGCCTCGCCTACCAATGCCGCCTTCACTCTGTCTTTGTCAGCTGATTTACCGGTGCGGAAAGCTCTTTGCGCACGGCCTCTATCTCCGCTTTGAGCTCGGCCTCTCGTTCTTTGAGCATCTCGAGCTTTAACTGATATCGATGGAGCTGGATGCGAGCATGGTTAATTTGCTCCCGCAGGTCGGATACCTGCGCTTGAGTTTCCCGTATCTGGCGCTCCAACTCACCCTGGTGAGCGACTAGCTCGGATTGCCCTTGCCCTTCGAATTGAAAATTGCGCGGTCCCGAGCTTCTAGCATTCTCAAGGGCATCGGCCAGTTTTGAAGTTGCCGCCTGAAGAAAATGCAGGGATGGACCGGAGTACTGAGGAACCGTGACGGTTTGCCCACAATGGCTGCAGGCTAATGCTAATCCGGCCCCTTCTTTGTCTACTACGAGCTCGCCCTGGCAATGAGGGCAGGAGAAAACGATGTCGCGCTCGGTTAACTGCAAGCCGCTACTCTCGATTGTATCGGGAGAATCCAACGGTTTGCTGGTGGAGAGAGCGTCGCTCATCGGTCTTATGGTCGAAAAGAGAGTTGCCCTGTCTTGTTGCAAAATCAAGGAGGCGCTCGGACCAAATAGCCGATAGCCGATCGCCAAGATTTGCCATTGGCTATTGTTCATTCGCGACGCCTGCTTCAACAACGATTTCGTGGCGGCGACTTGGTCGCGAGGTGCGCCAATATGAGACTCGCGCTTGACGCGACTGCGCCAAGATGACACACATTTACGGCCCTCATGCGATCCGAATGATTCGTAACTCCTTGCCAGTATGAGTCTTACAGTGAAGATGAAGTTTTGGCACAAAACACGCTTAGAGTTGGTTCGCGACCTATGGCTAAAATTCTCGGAATTGACCTCGGTACAACTAACTCCTGCATGGCCGTCATGGAAGGTGGTGAACCGGTGGTGATAGAAAACTCGGAAGGCGCGCGGACAACCCCTTCGATTGTTGCCTTTGCAAAAAGTGGAGAACGTCTGGTCGGCCAAGCCGCCAAACGGCAAGCAGTTACAAATCCGAAAAACACGATTTTTTCGATCAAACGTTTCATGGGACGGAAGTTCGATGAGGTACAGGGGGAAGCGAAACGCGTTCCGTATAAAATCGTCAAAGCGCCAAACGGCGACGCGCATGTTGAGGTCGAAGTGGCCGGGGAGCGCAAGACGTTTTCGCCGCCGGAGATTTCCGCGATGATCTTGGGGAAACTCAAAAGCGACACGGAGGCCAAACTCGGAGAGACGATCACCCAGGCGGTGATTACTGTGCCGGCCTACTTTAACGACTCGCAGCGCAATGCGACAAAAGATGCCGGGAAGATCGCAGGGCTGGAAGTCCTCCGGATTATTAATGAGCCGACCGCAGCCTCGCTCGCTTACGGATTGGACAAAAAGAAAGACGAGGAAATTGCTGTTTACGACTTGGGCGGTGGCACGTTTGATATTTCTGTCCTAGAAATCGGGGACGGTGTTTTCGAGGTTAAGGCGACCAATGGCGACACGCATCTTGGTGGTGACGACTGGGACAACAAAATCATGGATTGGATTATCTCGGAGTTTCGTTCGGAGTCCGGGATTGATCTGAGTCCTCAAGCAGACGCGCTGCAACGGATCAAAGAAGAGGCCGAAAAAGCAAAGATTGCGCTTTCCTCTTCCCAAGAATACGAAATCAATCTTCCATTTATCACGGCGGATGCCACCGGCCCTAAGCACATCCAGAAGAAGCTCACCCGGGCAAAGCTGGAGCAGCTCACCGATGATCTGTTCGAAAGAACGATTCGTCCGGTGAAGGCTTGTTTGGCTGACGCCAAGCTCACGGAAAACGATGTCGATGAATTGGTCTTAGTGGGTGGAATGACTCGCATGCCGAAAGTGGTAGACACGGCGCGACGTCTCATCGGCAAAGAACCGCACAAAGGGGTTAACCCGGACGAGGTGGTTGCCGTTGGCGCGGCCATTCAGGGAGGCGTGCTCCGCGGCGATGTCAAAGACGTTCTGTTATTGGATGTGACACCGCTTACGCTCGCTATTGAGACTGCGGGCGGAATTGCGACACCGATGATCCCGCGGAACACAACGATTCCGACTCGGAAGTCGCAGATCTTCTCGACCTTTAGCGACAGTCAGCCGGGTGTCGAAATTAAGGTGCTCCAAGGTGAACGTCCGATGTCTCGGGACAACAAGAACTTGGGGACCTTTCACCTGGACGGTATTCCGCCGGCCCCGCGGGGAGTCCCGCAGATCGAAGTGACTTTTGATATTGATGCGAACGGGATCTTAAACGTGTCCGCCAAAGACCTTGGTACCGGAAAGGAACAAAAGATTTCGATCACCGGTTCAAGCGGTTTAACCAAGGAAGAAGTCGAGAAGCTACGGCAAGATGCGGAAGCGCACGCCGAAGAAGATCGTAAGGCCCGCGAATCGGTGGAGATCCGGAACAACGCCGACAATTTGGCTTACCAGTCGGAGAAACAGCTCAAGGAACTTGGCGACAAAGTTTCGGCTGAGCAAAAACAAGGGCTGGAAGATGCGATCAAGAAAGTACGCGACAGTCTGGCTGGCGAAGACACGGAAGCGATTAAGCAAGCGATGGACGAGCTCCAGACCCGTTTCCAGTCAATCAGTTCCGATCTGTACAAGCAGGCTTCCGCTAGTCAAGCGACTCCTCCACCAGAGTCCGGTGACGCCAATAAGAGTGGAGAAAAAGTCGTGGATGCCGACTTCGAAGTAGTCGACGAGGACAAAAAGAAGTCCTGAGAAAAATTAGGTTAATTTCCAGTAGGGTGACAGTTCGATCCTTCGCTGCTGCCCTGCTGGTGTGTCATCAACCCAAAGAAAGCAAAAGGAGGATAAACTCATATGGCTATTAACGTAAAACCTCTCGGAGATCGTGTGCTAGTTCAGCCACTCGAAGAGAAGGAAGTAAAAAAAGGGGGCATCATCATTCCTGATACGGCAAAGGAAAAGCCGCAGGAAGGAACAGTTGTCGCCCTTGGTACAGGTAAGCTCGACGACAAGGGCAAGAAGGTCGAGTTCAACGTCAAAGTTGGCGATAAGGTGCTGATTTCAAAATATGGCGGCACTGAGATCAAAATTGACGGCGAAAACTACCTAATCATGCGCGAGGACGACATCCTCGGAGTTATTGGTTAAACCCGAACATTAAAAAAAGAATTAATTAGTTAGGATTATGGCAGCTAAACAATTGCAATTCGATGAAGCAGCCCGTCAAGCGCTTCTTCGCGGAGTGGAGAAGCTCGCGAGGGCAGTAAAGGCGACGCTAGGGCCTTCCGGCCGGAACGTCATTCTCGATAAAAAATTTGGTAGTCCGACGATCACCAAGGATGGGGTGACGGTGGCGAAGGAGATCGAGCTCGAGGACTCGTACGAAAATATGGGTGCCCAACTGGTCCGCGAGGTCGCTTCCAAGACTTCGGACGTGGCCGGTGACGGCACGACCACCGCTACGGTTCTGGCCGAGTCGATCTTCCGGGAAGGCTTGAAGAACGTCACAGCGGGAGCGAACCCGACCTCGTTGCAGCGCGGCATTCAGAAGGCCGTCGACGCGGTCGTGGCGGAACTGCAGAAGATCTCTAAGAAGGTTTCCGATCGGACGGAGATCGCGCAAGTCGCGACCGTGTCCGCCAACTGGGACCAGACCATCGGAGAAATTATCGCAGACGCGATGGACAAAGTGGGCAAGGACGGCACGATAACGGTTGAGGAAGCGAAGTCGATCGAGACCACACTAGAAGTGGTCGAAGGTATGCAGTTCGACAAAGGCTACCTCTCGCCTTATTTCGTGACTAACGCGGAGAGCATGGAAGCGACTCTGGAGAATGTTTACATCCTGATCCACGAGAAGAAGATCTCCAGCTTGAAAGATCTGCTTCCGTTGCTCGAGAAAGTGGCCAAGGCGGGTCGTCCGTTGTTGATCATCGCCGAAGATGTGGAAGGCGAAGCGCTCGCCACTTTGGTGGTCAACAAGCTGCGCGGCACGTTGCAGGTTGCGGCCGTCAAAGCTCCGGGCTTCGGCGATCGTCGGAAGGCGATGCTGGAAGATATTGCCATCCTTACCGGTGGCCGTTGTATAACCGAGGACCTCGGAATTAAGCTCGAAAACATCACGCTGGACGATCTTGGCCGAACCAAGCGCGTGACCATCGACAAAGAAAATACCACGATCGTCGAAGGTGAAGGCACGACCGCGGATATCCAAGGTCGGGTCAACCAGATCCGTCGTCAGATCGAAGAGACCACCTCCGATTACGATCGGGAAAAACTCCAAGAGCGCCTAGCCAAGTTGGCCGGTGGTGTCGCGGTGATCAACGTCGGAGCGGCGACCGAAACCGAAATGAAAGAGAAGAAGGCGCGAGTTGAAGATGCGCTGCACGCTACCCGCGCTGCGGTGGAAGAGGGTATCGTCGCCGGTGGCGGCGTCGCTTTCATCCGTTGCCAAGGCGCGCTCGACAACATTAAGCTCGAAGGCGACGAAGCGGTTGGCCTGGAGATCGTGCGCCGCGCAATCGAATCCCCGCTGCGTCAATTGGCGAACAATGCTGGACAAGAAGGCGCCTTGATCGTTCAGGAAGTGAAAAAGCGAAAGGGCAACGAAGGCTACAATGTCGCAACTGGCCAATATACCGATCTGGTAAAGGCGGGTGTCGTTGATCCGACCAAAGTGACTCGGAGTGCGCTGCAAAACGCCGCATCGATCTCAGCCCTGTTGCTAACCACTGAAGCGTTAGTGACCGAGTTGCCGGAGAAGGATAAACCGTCAGGAGGTCCTCCTGGTGGTATGCCGGGTATGGGCGGAATGGATTATTAATCCTTCCTGTTAGAGGAACATTGCATTCAAAAACCCGTCCGGCTCAGCCGGGCGGGTTTTTCTTTTTTGAGATAGCCGATAGCCCAAAGTCTGCTATTGGCTATTGCTCCTCTGCGGCCAACTGGTTTCCGGGATGCCGGACGTCTCGAGCCTCGGCGATGTAAATCACTTCCGTTGCAATACTACCGCAGAGATAAGTGATTTCCTCCAACGACTCGGCGATCGTCATCAACCCCACGTAGCCGCGAGAAGCAAAAGACCGTTCCTCAATGAGATCCGTGAACTTATCGCTTAAATTGCGCGCCTGTTCGGCCAGCGCATCGACTTGACCTCGCACCCATCCCGCGCGGGCAATGTCAATCGTATTGAAAGAGGCGATCGCCTCAGCGAATAGCTTCTGTATTGAATCAAACAACCCATCGAGCGACTTGGCTTCCTCGAGTTCCGCATCCTGAACCAAATGTCGGGTGCGCCGGGCAATCGAAACGGCGTAGTCGGAAATGCGCTCCAGGTGAGAAGCCAGCTTGACTGTAACCAGGACGGTCCGGAGGTCGACTACCATCGGCTGGAAGCGCATCAAAACCTCGGTGCCGGCCTGGTCTACCTGTTTCTCCAAAAGATCGACCTCTTCGTCGTCGGCGATCGCCGCGGCACAAAAATCCTCGTCACGTTTGATAAATCCCGCGCGGGCGTTTCCAAGATTTCTGCTGACGAGGTTTGCCATCAACAGCACGTCGGCTTTGACCGATTCCAGCGCTTGATCAAAGCCGGGCAAAAAATGCTTTCCTCCGATCTGTGCCATGGTTTTCAAGCTATCGCGCTCGAACGAAATAGCCAATAGCCAATAGCAAATCGATGGTGCCGGAAACGAGAAAAAGCGCCTCCGTCCCGCTAGGGACGGTTGAAAGACGTTCGGGACCGAGAGGATAAAAAAGGCGTCTGCGCTGAACGCGGACCTTCCAGGAAGAGTACGTAACGTTTCTAAAGAAACATAAGCTGTAATTTGAGGACAAATATGTCTGGGATTGAGGAGCATTTCAGCCGTCCCTAGCGGGACGGACTCCGTTTTATGCACGACCCAGCACTGAAGTGCTGGGCTACTATCGCGACGTCCCTGGCGGGACGCAGGCGCAGACCGACCAAAAAATGTAACCTCAACAACAAAAAGTGTTACCTATCTCTTGAACCTAAAGTGTTACCGATGTCCTGACCACACCGGCTATTGGCTTTTGGTCATCCCTAAATCCCTATCTCCCATCCCTTATTCTGCGGGGGCGGCTCCTCAATCCAATTCTGGAAGGCGCGAATTTTTTCCCGGGTTCCAATCGCTAAGAGCCAGTCACCGGATTGGATCGTCTGCGAGGCTTTGGGAGAAAGATCTCTTTCCTCTCCTCGACTGATCCCGGCGATAGTTACTCCGAAATGGCGGGTCACATCCAACTTCGCCAGGGTTTGGCCGCTTGCCTGACTCGGATCCGGAACATACACGGACTCCATGCGCACCTCTTCGAGGAGATCCACTTTCCTGCTCCTTGGTTCGGCGGTTTCGAAGAATCGTCGCAACTCGCGCAACTGGTCCGTCGACCCGAGAACAAGAAGCGTGTCCCCTGGGAACAAAAATGTCTCCGGACCAGGGCTGGAAAGGACATAGCCTTGGCGTTCGACGCCCACGACCGAGCAGCCGAACCGGCTTCTCAACGCGAGTTCTCCCAGACTCCGATTGAACCAGTTTTCTGAGTCCGGGACTTCGATTTCCTGGAGACGTAAATCCCAGTCGCGGAAGTCGCCCAACCAAGCTTGACGGGTTAGTTTTCGCCGTTCTTCCTTGGAAAGAATGGCCTCACTCAATCCGCTGCCGATCCGCTGTTGGAGCCGTTGAAAACTTTGCCGAAAGAAGATTGCCAGGGGGATCCCAATCGCCAGGGCCGCTCCGAAAAACCAGATCGTCGCCCGGTGCGCGGGAGCCAGAATCCAAAGCCAGCCGACCAGGATGACTGCCATCACGATTTGCATCGAGGCTTGGAGAAGAGGACGGGTTCGCTCGCCGTTACCGGAGTCTCGAGCGCCGCTGATTAATCCGATGAACTCCTGACCACTCCGCCAGACGACAGCTACCGGTATTAGAACGAGGATTCCAAGAACGGCCCAAAAAAGGTCTTGCGCGAGCTCTGCAGACAGTCGTGGAAACAATCTTGCCCAGAACTTCAAAAGCTGGCCAGCGAAGATCACTAGGCCGCTAGCGAAGGTTAAACCGATTGCCACCGGCGCTAACTTTTTCTTAGCCAGAGAAATGATTTCACTCCTCCGCTGTTTCTCCGCGACTTCCCGAAGAAACTGGTGATAACTCGCGACGAGACTGGTAACAAGATGTGGTTCAAAAGAAAGCAGGCGTTTGCTAATTCCTTCGGAGTGGCGACTGAGAATGGGAGTAACGGTTGCAGTCAACGTCGCCACGCCGATGGCGATCGGGTAAAAATCGGGGGCGAGCAACCCGGATGAGACACCAACCTGCGCGATGATGAACGCAAATTCGCCGATCGGTATGGCCATCAATCCCGCGCGCAACGACTCACCTTGCGGATTGCCGGAGAGGATCAAGCCGGTGGTCACCGCCAGCGAGCGGACCACCACGGCTCCGATCCCCAGACAAACGATCAACCACCAATTCTTGAGCATAACCGCTGGGTCGATCAGCAACCCAATGGATACGAAAAAGACGGCGAGAAACACATCGCGCATTCCTTGAAAAGCGCGTTCGATCGCCGGTCGTTGGGGTGTTTCTGCGATGATTGCTCCCAGCAAAAACGCGCCAAGAGCCAACGAATAGCCGGTGCGTACGGCGATGATTCCCACCGCAAGCGCTAGACCGGTGATAAAGAGCATCACCAGATCCAACCCGGCCTTCGCCAGCAGCTGCAACGCTTTCGGCAGGAGAAGCAAACCCAAAATAACCACGATGGTAACGAAAGCTGCCAAGGTTCCCAGAATCACGCCGGGCCGGGCTTGGGTCCCGGCATGCATATTGGCAAGAGACGAGACAAAGGTCAGGACAATCACGGCAACGATGTCCTCAAGTACACTGATACTCATCGCCAGATTCCCAGATCGCTGATGGAGCAGACCGGAATCATGGAGCATCTTTCCGATCATCGCCGAGCTTGATGCCACCATCATGCCGGCGACGAAAATCGGTTCTCGGCCGCTTATTCCGAGAAGAGGGGTGAGAAAGCGGAAAGCATTGAAAACCAGCGCGGCGGAAATGGCGACGGCAACCGCGACACCGAAGCCGATTCGTCGCATTTTGCTGATGCTCAAATCCAGACCGATCGAGAACATCAAAAAAGCCAGTCCGAGCTGCGAGAGAGCCTCAATGGCGTGCGGATCCGTAACGAATCCAAAGCGCGATGCGTGTGGACCGACCAGAAGGCCGGCTACCAAGAAGCCCACGATATTTGATAGCCCGATCCGCTGAAAGACAAAGCCGACAAGACCCGCGATGATGAGAACGACCGCTAGGTCCTGTACGAGATCGAATCCGCTCATAAAATCAGAATGGTAGGGCGAAACGGCTCGTTGAGCGACAGCGAGATTAGACGTGTGACCCGTCCGCATCCGCCCAAGCGGACGCGTTGCGGGCGGGCCCAAATAGACGGGAGCAACGAAAAAGGCTCACAGACCGGCGGCCGCGCATGCGCGTCAAGGACACCTGAACTTCCTGAGGCGTCGTTCTATTAGATGTTGGAGTAAGGGCCGCTGGCTCCCCCGGTAGTCTTTGGCTAACCGTCTTGCGGTAGCTTAGCGATGACCGTGATCGAGCCAGGGCAGGACGTCCGCCAGCGTTATTGTGGCTCGCGGCGCAGTTATTCACAACCGCGCTCCACCTGGCTAGGGCCGGCCGCTTCGCTCGGTCATGAATAACTGCGAAACTGATATCAGCGAGGCAGCGGCGGGCCGAAGGAGGAGGGGACCCAAAGAAAGGGGCCAGCAATTTATTGCTGGGTGAATGATAGATGAGGACGCCTCCGTCCCAGCAGGGATGTTGCGATAGTAGCCCGATACGAAAGGTGCCGGGAAACAAGAAAAAAGCGCCTCCGTCCCGGTAGGGACGTTGCGATAGTAGCCCGGTACGAAGTGCCGGGAAATAAGAAAAAGCGCCTCCGTCCCGGTAGGGACGTTGCGATAGTAGCCTGGTACGAACTTGCTGGGAAATAAGAAAAAGCGCCTCCGTCCCGGTAGGGACGGTTGAAAGGCGTTCGGGACCGAGAGGATATATAAGACGTAGCAACTAATTACAACATAGTTATATAATGTTGTTATATGTCGTGACTCGTGAGAGAATTTCTCCATGGCTCACACATTTTAATGTCCATTGCGTTTTTAGTAGTAAAGAGCGTCTTCCAGTCCTCAGTCCTGAGATTAGAGAACGTCTTTGGCCCTTCTTGGGTGCGTTGCCAAGCAGAACGGTATCAAGCCGGCATGCATCGGCGGTGTCGCTTACCATGTGCATTTGCTCCTTTCACTACCCACAACCGTTGCGATCGCCAAAGCGGTCCAATTGATCAAGGCCGGATCATCCGCTTGGATAGACGATAGCTTTCCGGAACTGCGAAAGTTCAGTTGGCAAGAAGGATATGGCGCGTTCAGCGTGAGCGTCTCCCACCTGTCAGAGACCGTTGATTACATCAACAACGAAATCGAACAACACCAAACGCGGACCTTCCAAGAAGAGTACGTAACGTCTCTAAAGAAACATAACCTGCAATTTGAGGACAAATATGTCTGGGACTAAGGAGCATTTCAGCCGTCCCTAGCGGGACGGACTCCGTTTGTCTCGTTTCCCGGCACTTCGTACCGGGCTACTATCGCGATGTCCCTGGCGGGACGCAGGCGCAAACCAACCAAAAATGTAACCTCAAAACAAGCAGTGTCACCTGTGTCTTGAACCTGAAGGGTTACCTATGTCTTGAACCTGAAGGGTTGCCCATCTCCTGACCACACCGTGTCCTGACCATACCTCTGCTCTGGCGTCGGCTATCGCCTATCGATATATCGGCCCAAGGGGCCGTGAGATATCCTCTCACCAATAAATCATCATCGAGCCGTTCGAACTTTGTTTCCTTTAGCGAAATCGCAGACTCGTTGCTGGTTACACCGGATCCTCCGAAACTCGGTTTGTCGCCACCGGTTAATAATGGCGCGAAAAAGGACCAAAGTTCGTCAATCCGACCTTGATCAAAGAGCTGGCCAAGCACATCGGCGCCCCCTTCGACCAAAAGCCGCGTCACGCCGCGTTGTCCGAGATCATCTAAAATCTGATCCCAAGATCGATTTTGAAAGACGATCGTTCGATCACGATAGCGATCAGTAAAAACGCGAGCGGTCGATGGCAGATTAGCGGAGCGCGTCACCACGACGCGCCAAGGTTGGCGAGCTCCGCGAATGTTTCTTACGGTGAGCAGCGGATCGTCGCGCCGGATGGTCTCCGCCCCGACCAGGATTGCGTCAACTGTCGAACGCAATTGATGCGCCCGTTGTCGCGCGCGCTCGCCGGTGAGCCATCTGCTCTCGTCGGGCGGACGGGTGATCCGGCCATCCAGTGATTGAGCGATCTTGGCGATCACCCACGGGCGTTTGCTCAGAATCCAGCGATTGAAGCCGGCGTTTAGCGCGACGCACGCGCGCTCCAGGACGCCTGCGGCGACAGAGATCCCGTGTTCATGTAACTGCTGCAATCCGCGTCCTTGATGGCTCGGGTTAGGATCGATTGCACCAATCACGACTCGACGAATGCCGGATCGAATAATCTGTTCGGTACAGGGCGGAGTTCGGCCACTGGTGGAGCATGGTTCCAACGTGACGTACATCGTGGCGCCTTCAGCCTGATGTCTGGCGGGCACCCGGTGCAGTGCCTCAACCTCGGCGTGCGGTCGACCCGCTCGCCGATGGTAAGCCCGAGCCAGCAATCGGCCACCTTTGACGATCACCGCTCCGACGACCGGGTTCGGGCTGGTAGCGCCCAGCCCTTTCCGCGCCTCGACCAGCGCGAGCCGCATCCAGGTTTCGTCACACAGGGATTTTCGATTCATGGCGATTGGGGATCCGGTCGACGACCCGAGCGCGTCAACCTAGGGCATAGCCTTTTAAGAGACATCGTCCCGAAGAGATTTAATGAGAGCAGCCCGGCAAATTATTGCCGGGAACGCGTTGAACAAGGGATGCGTCCCGAAGGGACGCTTGAGAATGATTTTGCCTATCACATGGTGTTGGGGACGAAATAAGCGAGAATTTGCGAGGCTTCAACCATTCCCCTGAGACGGGGCGCTTCTTCTTTGGCAGTAACCTGGCACTGAAGTGCCGGGCTACTATCAGTGTGTCTCTCCGGGACCGCAGCTCACCGTTCATCATCATGCGTCGCCCAATGGCTATCGGCCATTGGCTGTTGGCTATTTTGCTCTGCGGCACTGCCTCACAGTTGGAAGAATTGGCGTAAACGCGCCAAGAATGTTTCTTTTGTCCCCACGCTCGGAGCGACCGGTTGATTCGTCCGGAACGCGCTGATTTCTGCCTCTGAGACCGAGCGCCTGGCGGCCAACGTTTCGCTCAAGGTTTCAGCCAGGCGCGGATGTTGCAGTAAGAGCGTACGCATTGCCGATTTCTCGATCTTCACGACTTCGCAGTCCGATTCTGCGATCACGGTGGCTGTTCTAGGTTCTCCGGTCAGCAGCGAAATTTCGCCAAAACAATCCCCCTGTCCTAGTCGACCGACTCGCACGACTTCACCGTCGCGTACTACCCGCACTTCAGCCGAGCCTTCAGCCAGGATGTACATCGATTTTCCGGGCTTTCCTTCTTCGATGATCTTTTCCCCTGTACCAAACCGCAAATGGATCGCCGATTGCCCTAATACTTCGAGTTCGTCCGCCTGCATGCCGGAAAAGAGCGGCTGACGCAGCAGAAGATTGGTCGCGTCGACCGTTTCCCGGTCGGAATCAGTGTGAGTGTGCATTTCCACCACTCGGACGGGAAACGCGAACGCGATCTCCTGTCGATTGAGTTCATACCAGACATTGGTGCGTACACCGTCGATGATCTTGGGGTAGCGCGTTCCGTCATCCAGCCAGAATTTCAGCTCGTAATCGATTCCCGAATCGCCGAAATTCATCAGGAAAGCGAATGGCTCCGGTTTCGCCAAAACGCCGTCGGCACCGTTCGCGGCTTTTAGTAGGGCTTGCTTCACCGTATTTGGCGGTACCGTGTACGGAATGGTCACGCCTACCCGCATCGCGTGCACTCGCGTCGGCTGGTATAGGTTAACGATGGTCGCTTTGGCCAGTTGGTTATTCGGGATGTCAAATGTGAACGCATCATTGTTGCGCAGCCGAGTCGAGCGCCAATGAATCTCCACGACTTCCGCGCGCTTGCCGTCAATGATCAGCCAGTCTCCTACTCGATACGCTTTGCCGGTCTGTAAGCCGACTCCGGCAAAAATGTTTCCCAGCGTGTCTTGGAGGGCAAGACCGATCACAATGGCGATCAGCCCGGAACTGGCCAAGAGACTTGGAACAGTAACTTGATAGAAGACACCCAGGGCGACAAAGAGCGCCGTGATCGTGACAAGAATGCCAACGGTTTGGGGCAAAAAAGAGGGAATCCGCGCGCGATCACCTGGATAGCCGTAAAGCGGCCAGAGAAAACGATAGAGCAGCGCGTTGATCGGGAACGCTGCCGTAAAAACCGCGATGAGTCCGATAGTGCGTGCTCCTGGCAGTTCGACATGCAGAATCAGCGCCGCACAGGAGATAGCCAGCGCGAGGATAAAAATCTGGTAGGTCCAGTGCAGATGAATATTGAAGCGGCGTTTGCAGAGCCGCCCGATCAGAAGCCCGACTAAGTAGATGCCGGCTGCCACCAAAACGAGTAGCAGTTCAGGAGCTGCGGCGGTTAGGAAGGAACGAACTTGCTGCATCAATCGACCGACGTTTTAACTTGAGGAGAAATTAAATGCGAACCCAAATCACAAAGCCAGTTCGACTCCCGGGAGGGATAGACCTGCTGTCCCGGTTGCCGATTTCTCCCTGGGTCTTTCGGGATCCGCTGCAATTTTTTGAGGATTTGCAAACCGGTACTGAACCGATCGCGGCGATGCGGATAGCCGGAACGAAGGTCTTTTATTTGCGCGAGCCCGACCTGATCCGAGAAATGCTAGTTACCTTTGCCTCCGATTTTCATAAGAGCCGCGGATTGGAGCGAGCGAAAGCGCTCTTCGGCGAAGGCTTGCTGACGAGTGAGGACGAAATTCATCGGCAGCAACGGAAATTGATCCAGCCGGTTTTTCATCACGGCAATTTAAAAAATATCGCCGTGATTATGCGGGAGCGCGCTCGCCAACGGGCGGAGACTTGGAGCGCCGGCGAAGCATTGAATCTCAATGAGGAAATGCACGCGCTTACTCTGGTGATCGTCGGGGAAGCGCTTTTTGGCACAGAAGTAGGTGATCGCACCGGTCGCGTCTCTCAGCTGATGGAGACGGTCATCGAAACCTTTTTTCTGTTCCTGAGTCCGATGGCTCCGGTTTTCGAGTTTTTTGGCCATCCAAAGTTGAAACGCGCGGCGGCCGCTCGCCGCGAACTGAGCGGAATTGTGCAGACGATGATCGACGAGAGGCGCAAAGCGAAGAAGGTGCGCAACGATTTGCTGACTTTGTTGTTTGCCGCCCAAGACCCTGAGACCGGATTCGGGATGTCTGATGAACAGTTGCGAGATGAAGTTATGACTCTGTTTCTGGCCGGACACGAAACCACCGCCAACGCCTTGGGATGGACGATCTATCTCTTGACGCAGCACCCGGAGATAGCTGAGCGCCTCTTAGCCGAAGTGAGATTGGTAGGGACCGGCTCCCTACCTCGCAAAGCCTACGTCGCGACCGAATCGAAGAGCACATCCGCCGAAAATCTGGAGGGCGCGCGAAAGTCTGGCGTCAGGCAGACGGAGGCGACCGCCGACGCAGATGACAGTGATTTTGGATTAGGGATCAAGGAGGATAGTTTGCTGTACCGGGTGATTCGCGAATCGCTGCGGCTTTACCCGCCGGTCTGGGCAGTGGGAAGGCGAGCTACCAAGGATCTGCAACTGGGCGGAACTACGATTCCTTCGGGCGCGATCGTCCTGGCTTGCGAGTGGGCCCTGCACCGTTCCGATCGATTTTTCGCAAATCCTTCAAAGTTCGATCCGGACCGTTGGACGGCAGAATTTCAGCGAGCCCTACCTAAGTATGCATTCTTCCCTTTTGGCGGCGGACCGAGGTCGTGCATCGGAGAAGGTTTTGCGTGGATGGAACTTGGAATCGTCCTGTCCGAGCTGTTGCGTCGCTGGCAATTTGAATTGGTCCCTGGGCAAACGATAAAACCCAAAGCGTCCATTACCTTGCGCCCGGCTAAACCGATCCAGGTGGTGGTGCGGTAGGGATGCGCTCCTGCGCGTCCGTTCTTTGGTAGGGATGCGCTCCTGCGCGTCCGTATCGGTTTGTCGGACGATTATATCGGCTGTTGAGAAAGAAACATAAATATATGAAGTTGTATAATGAAGGAATACCTCCAGCGCTCTCGTCCTGCAAAGGGCGTAATAGAGGTCGGTCGACGCCCGACTCTCGTCTTCGTTACTGTTTGTACGTCCGCGCCCAGCCGATCGCTTGCCGACACAAGAGTTCACTCCGTTCTCAAAGAAGTTTGGCTCAGTGCGGATTATTGGGAGGTCGGTATTTACGCTTTGATGCCTGATCACCTGCACTTCCTAGCCTGGCCTGGTCGAGTCGAGTTTGATTTGGACGGATGGATACAATATTGGAAATCGCTTGCTACAAAGAAATTAGGCAGGGTCGAGTACGGATGGCAAAGGTGTTCGTTTCATCACACGATCCGGTCTTTCGAAAGTGCCGAAGAGAAGGCCGTATATATCCTGCAGAATCCGGTTCGGCGCGGGTTGGTTGAGAAACCAGAGGATTGGCCTTTCCAGGGCGAGATCTTTCGAGCCGAAAGGTGGTGGTGAAATCCTGGTAGGGAGACCGTTGTTGCGCACGGTCCGGAATCTGAACGGACGCCGAAGAACGGACGCGCAGGAGCGCATCCCTACCGAAGAACGGACGCGCGGGAGCGCATCCCTACCGAAGAACGGACGCGCAGGAGCGCATTCCTACCGAAGAACGGACGCGCAGGAGCGCATTCCTACCGAAGAACGGACGCGCGGGAGCGCATCCCTACCGAAGAACGGACGCGCGGGAGCGCATCCCTACCGAAGAACGGACGCGCGGGAGCGCATCCCTACCGAAGAACGGACGCGCGGGGGAGTGCATCCCTACCGAAGAACGGACGC
Source organism: uncultured Verrucomicrobiae bacterium (assembly GCA_963804425.1). GTDB lineage: Bacteria > Verrucomicrobiota > Verrucomicrobiia > Chthoniobacterales > JAFAMB01 > DASTDH01. Next base: position 305,672 of record CAWDQF010000002.1, read on the forward strand.
GCGGGAGCGTGTCCCTACCGAAGAACGGACGCGCGGGAGCGTGTCCCTACCGAAGAACGGACGCGCGGGAGCGCATCCCTACCGAAGACCGGACACGCGGGAGCGTGTCCCTACCGAAGAAACCGACGCGCGGGAGCGTGTCCCTACCGAAGGCCGGACACGCGGGAGCGTGTCCCTACCGAAGACCGGACACGCCGGAGCGTGTCCCTACCGAAGAACGGTCGCGCAGGAGCGTGCCCTACCGTACTTTCGCGAACTTCGTCCACACTGCGCCATTCTTGGCGCTCTGGACCGCCGTCGCGATGAACGCCATTCCAATTACTCCGTCGTCAACAGTCGGGAAGTCACAGTCGCTCGGAATCGGTTTACCGGTAAGTTCCGCTTCGATCGCGCGCGCTGCTTCCAGGTAAATGTTCGCGAACGCTTCGATAAAGGCTTCCGGATGCCCGTTTGGCAATCGCGTAAACTTTTTCGCCACATCGCTGACATAATCGTTGCCACGACGAACAATCCGGCGCGGCGCGTCAGGGTATTTGACGATCAGTTCATTGGGATGTTCTTGGTGCCATTCCAATGAAGCTTTTGTTCCGTACACTCGAACGTTAACGTCGTTCTCTTCGCCGACAGAGATCTGCGAAGCGTACAGCACTCCTTTGGCACCGCCTCGGTACCGGATGAGAAGGTTGCCGTCATCCTCGAGTCTTCTGCCGGGAACGAAAGTAGTGAGTTCCGCGCAGAGTTCCTCGATTTCCAGGCCGCTGATGTATCGACCCAAATTTTCCGCATGCGTACCGATATCGCCCATGGTATTAGAAGCGCCGGCCTTGTCGGGATCGGTGCGCCACGCGGCTCCCTTTTTGCCTTCGGCATCGATCGGCTGGATAAGCCAGCCCTGCGGATATTCGGCGACTACTTTCAGTATTTTTCCCAGTTCTCCTTTGCGGACCATTTCCCGGGCTTCCTTGACCATCGGGTACCCGGTGTAGTTATGAGTGAGTGCAAAGACTTTTCCGCTCTTCTTGACCAGGTCGCGAAGCTGGATGGCTTCCGCCAGGTCAAAGGTCATCGGCTTATCGCAGACCACATTAAATCCAGCCTCTAAGAAGGTTTTCGCCACTGGAAAATGCGCGTGGTTCGGGGTGACGATGGAGACAAAATCGATTCGCTGATCTTTTGGCAAACCCGCTTCGATTTTCGCCATCGTTTCATAGTCCGGGTAGACTCGTTTTGGGTCGAGACCGAGATCTTCACCAGAGAGTCGCGACTTTTCGGCGTTGGCCGAAAAGGATCCGGCGACCAGATCAATCTTGCCGTCGAGCCAGGCAGCCATTCGATGGACCGCACCGATAAAAGCGTCGCGTCCACCACCGACCATTCCCATTCTTAGTTTACGTGCCATAACTTCGTATCCGCGGGTTAATCGCGCTCAAAGGCCGCATCGAAGGCAACCCGGCTCGGAGTGAAGTCGTATGATTTCACGTTTTTACACGATTCTGTCCCCCCGTGTACGCGATCCATCCGGACGTCTTCCCATTCAATCGAAAGGGGACCGTTGTAGCCGATGTCGTTCAGGGCCACGATGATGTCCTCAAAGCGGATGTCTCCGTGACCGATCGACCGGAAATCCCAATATCGGCGAGCATCTCCAAAGTCGGTATGTCCGCCGAAGACGCCGACATCACCATTTCCGTGGCCCCACCACGCATCTTTCATGTGGCAATGATAAATCCGCCCTTTGAATTCCCGGATAAACTTCACGTAATCGACCCCCTGATAGCCAAGGTGCGAAGGATCATAGTTGAAGCCGAAACGGCGATGGTTCTTCACGGCCTCTAGCGCCCGGTGCGCGGAAGCAATATCAAAAGCGATCTCAGTCGGGTGCACTTCCAAAGCGAAGTTGACATTGACTGCGTCGAACGCCTCAAGAATTGGAATGAAGCGCATGGCAAAATCATCGAATCCTTTTTGCAGAAACGCTTGGTTGGTCGGGGGAAAAGCGTAGCAAGCATGCCAAACGCTCGATCCGCTAAATCCATTTACGACGGCCGGAAAGTCGAGGTCTTGGTGAGGCTTGGAGTCGATGAAATTGCGGCAAGCCTTCGCGCTCTTTTTCAGGCTCTCGGCCGCCCGCTGTCGCACACCTTCTGGATCTCCATTACCCCAAATCTCGGGGGAAAGAATTGCTTGGTGTCGCTCATCGATTCGATCGCAAACAGCTTGGCCAACTAAGTGGTTTGATACCGAGAACGCCGTCAGCCCGTTATCAGTCAGAATCTTCCATTGTTCCTGGCAATATTGTTTGGACTCGGCGGCGGCATTGACGTCGAAGTGGTCGCCCCAACAGGCGAGTTCAAGCCCGTCGAAGCCCATTTTTGTGGCCAAAGGCGCGAGTTCTTTCAGGGGAAGATCGGCCCATTGGCCGGTAAACAGGGTTACTGGTCTAGCCATGGTATGAATCAAGGATTGGGGAAATTATGCTTATCCGTTCGGGGAGGAATGCAGGCTCACCAAGTATGATGACCCATAGCAAATAGCCAATAGCGAATAGGCGGCAACTGCTTAATGCGGAATTCGTTCGGACGTCGAAGAAATCAATCTTGGTTACGTAGCGGTCCCGCAAACGCGTATGGGTATCAACGTAAATCTAGAGGTCTGCGCCGAAGAATCGTTCGGGACTATCTGCCGTAGCCCGAAGGGCGGAGGAAGATGAGACCCTATGAAAGAAGCCCGGTACTTCAGTGCTGGGAAATGCTGTAAAAGACGCGCCCGTCCCGTCTGGGACATATCGCTTAAAAAAACACGATCCCAGCACACCATCGTACTAGCCGACACGCCGACACGCGACACGCCGACACGCCGACACGCCGATACGCGTCGCTTTAAAAACCCTAACCGCACACTGAGGTACCGGGCTACTTTCACGGCGTGCCTGCCGGGACCAGATTCGCCTCATCCCTCGACTCAGGGATACTTGACCTTCGTACTTTTCAAGCCGATTTGGAGGCCAAACATGTCGCTGAAACGAATCTGGGCTGCTCTATCTTTGGCGGCGGTGCTCTTGCTTGGTGCTTGTGCTCACGTAGGAACCAAAGTCGGCAACATTTCCAAAGGGGGGTTCACGACGGTCGTGCTCGACGCGGGTCATGGCGGCAAGGATAACGGTGGTTTCAGCCGGAGAGGCTCAGTTCCTTTCCAGCTGGAGAAGGATTTGACACTCGACACCGCGAAACGTGTCCGAGATTTGCTTCGGCGCTCGGGTTTTCGCGTAGTGATGATGCGGGAGAGCGACTATTTTATTGAGTTGGATGATCGCGTAGCGCGAGCAAACCGGGAAGGCAGTAGCGCGATTCTGCTCAGCATCCACTACAATGCAACGTCAAACGCGTCGGCCAACGGCGCGGAAGCTTATTTTTGGCGAGCTGATAGTCATGGACTCGCGACCCGGATCGAGTCGCATCTGGTGAGTGCAACCGGGGAACACAACGGCGGAGTTATCCGGCGCCGATTGAGGCTCACCAGGAATCCTGATATTCGTTGTGTGCTCTGCGAGTGCGCTTATCTGACGAATCCGCAGGAGAACGCCAGGGTGGCCGATCCCAACAACCGGCAACGGATCGCGGAAGGGATCGCTGCCGGCATCCTCGAGCAAGCGCGGTTAGGCGATGAAGGCATTCCTTCCGTGCCGGAAATTTGGGCGCCACTATCCAGGGCCGAGGACGCACGCACCAGCCGGCATGCAGCGCATCGGCACCAGTCGAAAAAGCAGTAGCTGAGCGACCGGCGCGAGATACGCTTATCGGTCCGGCGGCTAATCTGTTTCGATGTAGATACCCTGCAGGGTAGGGTGAAACACGCCGTTGAGCGACAGCGAGATGAGGCGTGTGAGCCAAACAATGGGCGGTGCAAGGCTCACAGTCCGCCTTTTGCCGGCGTTGATGCGCTTGTCAACGTTGGGGGGTATTCGCTGAATGCTGAGAGATGCTTCTCCGCCCTCCCGGCTTGTCCGCCGTGGTCCCGCGAAAGCGAGACGAAGCAGGAAAAGAGTCGCTTGATCGCAAGTGTCGCTTAGACACGTGGAATTGAAGGCAACTAAACACCACTAAGAGACCTGAACATTTCAGCCGTCCCTAGCGGGACGGAATCGCCTTTTTGGCCTTACAGGCGCTAAAGCGCCAGCCTACTATCATTGTGTCCCTCCGGGACCGTGCGTTCCCGGCGTTGTCGCTCGTTCCCGGCGTTGCCCTCCGGGACGGACGTGCTTTCGCTCAGGTCCTGGCACTTCGTACCGGGCTACTATCGCAGCGTCCCTGGCGGGACGAAGGGGCTTTTTCCCGCTTCCCGGCACTTCGTACCGGGCTACTATCAAGCGTGCCCAGCGGGACGGAGGCTGTCTTTATCTATCATTCGCCCCGCAATAAATTACCGGGCTACTTTCATTGGGGTCCCTGTCCTCCTTCGTTTCGCGACTACGGCGGACAGGCTGAGACCGATTTTTTCAGCGATTGGCGACCTCCTGTGATCCTGATCGCGAGCCGTTATGGTTGACGCGTATGCGCGTATGCGCGGCGGCGGGGTTAAGGTTTTAGCCACCCGCTGGGGGTAACAGGCGATCGATCGATTTTCCGCCTTGGGTCCGAGGTAGCCTCCCCGGGACAAGTAACTCTCGTACAATGTGCGACTACGTCGCTGGGATGACAGACGGATTTGCCATCCGGACCTACAAGCGGCTTTTTGATCCCGGGTTCGGATGCATAATCGATTATCCTGACCGTTTGCGGAGAGGGAATCTCCCCTGGAAAACTATGGCGAAAAAATGAGGTCGGTTCGAGGATGAGCACGACTAGGACGAAACTCTTAAATCGGTGTAAGGTTTATTTATTCGGTTCTTCGGATTCAAGTGCTCGAACGATCTGAGTTGCGCCGGAAAATACGGAGGTAATTGAAATGAGAAAGAGCAGCTCTTTCGCAGCTTTGATCTTCATCGTGATTGCTGGAGCTGGTGGAGCTCTAGCGTTCGCCGTCTACGGCATTTCGGAAAACCCGGGAAGCATCCTGATCGGAATTATAGCCGTGGTCGTCGCTGCGCTCGTTTCTTCGGCAATCAAAATTGCCGACCAGTGGGATAGAGCAATCGTGTTGCGGCTGGGTAAGTTCCGTTCTCTGGAGGGACCGGGCCTGTTTTTTATTATTCCGGTCATTGAGACAATCCCTTACTGGATTGATACCCGGGTCATCACCACATCGTTTAAGGCCGAAAAGACTCTGACCAAAGATACGGTGCCCGTGGACGTCGATGCAGTTCTATTTTGGAAAGTCTTAGATCCGAAGAAGGCCGCGCTGGATGTGGCCGACTACAAAACTGCCATCAGTTGGGCCTCCCAGACGGCTCTCCGGGACGTGATCGGCAAGACGGTGCTCGCGGAGATGCTGGAGGGCAGAGAAAAAATTAGTCACCACCTGCAGAAGATCATCGATGAGCGGACCGAGCCTTGGGGTATCAATGTGATCTCCGTCGAGGTGAAGGACGTGCTTATTCCTCCGGCTTTGGAAGATGCGATGTCCATGCAGGCCCAGGCGGAGCGAGAACGGCAGGCGCGGGTGATCCTGGGAGATTCGGAGCGACAGGTAGCAGAGAAATTTGGAGAAGCGGCTCAAACCTACGTCGCCAATCCTACTGCGCTGCATCTCCGAGCGATGAACATGCTTTACGAGGGTTTGAAGAATAACTCCACTATTGTCATCGTACCCAGCACAGCCGTGGAAAACATGCAGTTGGGCGGCCTAGCCGGGGTGACAGCGCTTACCATGGGATTAGGGCAAGAACGGGCAAACAAGGAGAAGTCCGGGAGCTCGTGAGAAGATTCCTCTCTTTCGTCCTGCATCGTTCGAGTTAAGCGGTCGCCTGCCATAACGAAAAACAACCAGGAACGCTTCCAAAAAAATATTGGGAAACTTTCTGGATCTGGGCGACATGGCCTCTGCTCGCACAATCTTACGATATGGGAACTACCAAAGTAGAACTGTTAAGGCTCGGCCGCAGAATTAAGGACGAACGCAAGATCTTGGGTTTGAGCCAAGAGAGTTTTGCTGAGGAGTGTGGGCTGAACCGGACCTATTTTGGCGGAGTCGAGCGCGGTGAGCGAAACCTGACCTTCGCGATTCTCTGCAAGATATGTGACGGGCTCCACTGCGATATCGCGGCTGTAACCCGAGGGATTCCCGGGACCTCTTATATTCACCGGATCCTCTAGTAGGTCCGGCCCGCGTCGTATACGAAACACTCGAGCCAAACATTTAAAAATAATATGGGAGATCCAGCCTGGAATGGGCGAAACTCGAGCCGATTCCATGCGGCTTAAGCTAATGTCCCTTGCGAATTGACCCCAATTTATATCTAACAAAACAACATGTTTTCTCGATTCCCTTTCGACCGAGTCAACTGGCTCGTCAGCTCATTCCTGATCGGTACTCTCGTTCTTTCGCTTACGGCAGTGCCAGCCTATCTCTATTTCTTCGGAATCGATTGGTTCCAGATCACACTGTTCTTCTTCATGCTTTATGCGTGCGGCTTTTCCATTACTCTGGGCTATCACCGGCTCTTTTCTCATCTTACGTTCCGGGCTCACTGGATCGTCCGATTATTCACGGTGATTTTCGGTGCCGGCGCGTTTGAGAATTCGGTCCTTCTTTGGTCGTGCGAACATCGCAGTCACCATAAGCACGTCGATCATCACGATGACGACCCCTATAGCATTTCCAGGGGCCTCTTTTATGCGCACATGGGGTGGCTCATGTTCAAGCTCAAGCCGTTACCCTGTTTCGACAACGTGGCGGATCTGAAAAAGGATCCGCTTCTCGTGTGGCAGGATCGCTACATTCATTTGATCGCCGTGTTGGTTGCGTTCGTGCTGCCTGCGACCATCGGCTTTGCCTGGGGCGGCTGGAAAGCAGCGCTAGGGGCTTTCTTGATCGCCGGAGTGCTGCGCGTTGTAGTGCTTCAACACGCCACTTTTTGTATCAATTCGCTTTGTCATTACTTGGGTGGACAACCGTATTCCTCAAAGTGTAGCGCCCGCGACTCGTGGCTTCTGGCTATTGTTACGATGGGCGAGGGGTATCACAACTATCATCACGAGTTTCAACATGACTACCGCAACGGCGTGAAGCCTTGGCAGATCGATCCCACGAAATGGATCATTTGGACGCTTTCCAAGGTTGGCCTCGTCAAACAGCTCCGCCGGGTTCCCACGGAAAAGATCGTGCTCTGCGAACTCGCTGAAGCCCAACGCAAACTGGAGAAAAGACTCGCCAGCCCCACGCTCTCGGCGACCACTGCCGCCTATATCACCAGTAGTTATCAACGACTGCAGGCCGCTGCCCACGAATGGGCGGATCGCCGGACCAAACAGATAGAAGTGACTCGAGAAATGCTGGCGGATCTCCGGCGCGAAATTCGCGTCGCGATGAGCATTCTTCGAAGCCCGGCTATCGATTCGAACAAGATCTGACTTCGCCCCAGGATGACCCGAGGGGACGTTCCATTCGACGCATCAATGCGCCGGAGAGCTCCGTAATTTCGCTCCAATGCAATGGCCTACTTGAGGAAGTAGAACCGATCGAATACAACACGGTCGTGCGTGCTCACGATCTGCCATATATTCTTCTTCGGGTCGTGCGGCGGAGTCTTCCGCTGATCGTTGTGAAGCGGTTGGGGGCCGTATTTCCATGGATAGGAACGAGCATTGGCGAAATTTCCAGCGAGCTCCTGGTGAATTGGTATTATAAGTGGTTTCGCGCTTCATCCCCTCCGGTCGATTTTCTCGGAGCGACGATTCTAGAGGTGGGGACCGGAGCAACCAACGCGGCCTGCTATGAATTGGTAGCGGACGGAGCCCTTTTCTGCCACAGCTACGAGCCCTTTGCGACTCTGGATCAGAGGATGGACGGTGCGATGCTGACCGGTTGTGCAAGCCGCCACGGCTTGGAGCCGGATTTCATCCGTAAGAGGATATCGAGAGCGACTTCACTCGAAAAGATGGAATCGAATTCGGTTGACCTCGTTCTCTCAAATTCGGTGCTGGAACATGTAACCGACATTGCTGCGTTAAATCGCCAACTGGCTCGCATTCTCAAGCCCGGCGGCCGTATGGTCCACATCGTCGACTACCGGGACCATTTTTTCGCCTACCCCTATCATCATCTCCTCTGGTCGCGCGCCACCTGGAACCGGTGGTTGAATCCCGGTCATCTGCCGCGCTGGCGGATTACAGACCATATTCGGGCTTTCGAGAATATCGGGCTGAACGTCGCTATCATTGACTCAACATCGGACCCGGATGCTTTCGAGAAGGTGAGAAACCGGATTCACCCTGATTTTGCTGGATATCCTGACGACCAGATCGCGGTGACATGGGCGGTGATTGTGGTGCGAAAACCCGAGGACTATGTAGTAGGTGGTGGCGATGGGTAAATTAACCTTCGGCGGTTCGCCCCTGGTAGCGTTGCTCTGTTTCGCGAGTGAAACTGTCGCGCCGCTTCGCGCCGAATTTCATTCGGGACCGAAGTGGCTTCAGACAGCGGTGTTTTATCAGGTCTATCCTCAGAGTTACTTCGACTCTAACGGCGACGGAATTGGTGATTTGGCCGGTATCATTGCGAAGCTTGATTACATCCGTTCGATCGGTAGCAACGCGATCTGGATCAACCCCATTTTTGAGTCGCCTTTTGGTGACGCGGGTTATGATGTGGCCGATTTTTATAAGGTCGCTCCGCGCTACGGCACGAACGACGATTTGCGGCGCCTCTTCGCCGAAGCCCACAAACGTGGCATGCACGTCTGCCTCGACCTCGTGGCCGGCCATACCTCGGTCTTGAATCCATGGTTTCAGCAGTCTGCCGCCCGCAGCCAGCCTAACCCGTACTCGAATTGGTATATCTGGACACCGGCGGGCGAGAAGATTCCCGGCTCACAAGCCCTTCCCGGCGACCGCTACCGCCCGGAACGATACCTGCCCAACTTCTTCCCTTTTCAGCCGGCCCTCAATTACGGCTATGGCCGGCCCGATCCGAAAGAACCTTGGCAGCTTTCGACTTCGGATCCGGCCTGCGTTGCGGTGCGCGAGGAGCTCAAAAATGTGATGAAATTCTGGCTGGACTGGGGTGCTGATGGCTTTCGCGTCGATATGGCCTCTTCGCTTATCCGAAACGATCCCGATCGTGTAGCGATCAGCGCGCTCTGGCGCTACTACCGAGCCTGGTTTGATAAGAACTATCCCGAAGCGGTGCTGATCTCCGAATGGAGCGATCCCGCTACCGCCATTTCTGCCGGCTTCCACATCGATTCTCTTCTGCAATTCGGTGACCCAGCCTACGGCATGCTCCTTGGCCCCAAGTCACGTCTTGAAGGTGACGCTCGCAAGCCGCCCGCCTTCTTTGAGCGCGCGGCCGGCGGCGACATCAAAGCGTTTGTTGATGATTATCTCAAACACTACACCGTGACCAAATTGCACGGTTACATTGCGCTGCCCACGGGCAATCACGATATACCGCGGGCAACCTGGGGCCGAGATTTACCAGAAGTCCGTACCATTTTGGCCATGCTACTAACCATGCCCGGAGTGCCCTTTATTTATTACGGCGACGAAATCGGAATGAACTATCTAACGCAAGTCCCAAACAAAGAAGGTGGCTTGCTCGACGACTTGCAGCGCTGCGGTTCGCGAACCCCAATGCAGTGGTCCAGGGAGAAGAACGCCGGATTTTCGACGGCAAAGCCCGAAGAGCTTTATCTTCCGATCGATCCCTCCGAATCACGGCCGGATGTTGCGACCCAGGAGAAAGACCCGGCATCAATGCTGAATTTTACTCGCGCATTGTTGAAGCTGCGTCGCGAACATCCGGCACTGGCCAATGCGGCAGACTTTCAACCCCTGTATGCAGAAAAAAATGAATATCCATTTGTTTACCTGCGCCGAGCGGACACCGAGCGCGTCGTTGTTTCCATCAATCCCGCCGGACGAGCCTGTTCGGTCGGGTTAGAGGAGGGGCTGAAGCTTGAACCATTATTGGTGCAAGGCGCCGCATTCCGAGAGGGTCGCCTTGCTATGGACCCGGTTTCATTCGGCATCTTCGCAGTCGAACACTGAACGCGACCGAAGTCCAAGTCGCAAAGACCTGCGCAATGCGTAGCGATGCGGGCGGCCCGCCAAGACGGATATCAATGGAAGGTAACGGACGACATCGATCGCTTGCATTGAGTCCGTCGTCGAGGTTATGTTCTTTCTTCCCTAAATGGGGGCGTACTGGTTTCGACTTAAGGTCTGACAATCGGACGGCATGCCGAGGACGACTCGTTGGCCTCGTTAAAAACCGGGTCAAAAAATCAACAGCCAACCAAGAATTGGCCCTCGCGGCTTAATTGACCGTGACGTTCCCGGCTGGACGCCTGCTAAGGTCGGGGACGACGACAGCAGGCTGGTCTGATGGCGGAGCGACCGCGCTGGAGGACGAGAAAATTTCGTGGATGCAAAGGGTAAGGCAGGTAGCTGACCGACTCGCCTTGCTCTATGAGCGGTCAGATAAGCATGTAGAGGTTCGATTTGATGGTCTTAAGGACAGGGGTTCAACTCCCCTCGCCTCCAATGTGCTTGTAATAAGCCCTCCCCCGGCGACGTGACCCGTTGTCACGCGCGGCCCGTTCAGGTACTGTAGGCTGATGCAGCTCACCCAAGACGAAATCACCCGCCTTTCGCCGGACGAGCGGCTTTCGCTCATTGCGCAGCTATGGGATAGCCTCGAGGACCACCAGGTCCAATTTACGCCGGCGCAGCAGGCCGAGCTCGAGCGCCGTCTGGCGACGCTCGATGACGAGCGCCACCAAAGCGTCACCTGGGAAGCCCTCAAAGCCGAACTTGAGCAACGTTGCCCCTAGTGTGGCCGGTTCGTTTCACCGAAGCCGCGCGCGCTGAACTTATCGACGCGCAAGACTGGTACGAGGCCGAGGCGCCGGGTTTAGGCCGGCGCTTTCGCGCCGAGATCGACAGCGTGGCCCAGCGCATGGCCGACAATCCCCGGCAATTTCCCGTGGTCTACAAAACATTGCGCCGGGCGCGCACCAAGAAATTTCCCTACGCGCTGTTTTTCCTCACCGAGCCGGACTGCCTTTTGATCGTTGCCTGCTTTCATGGCAGCCGCGATCCGCGCCAGTGGAAAAGGCGCGTTTAAGCCGGCGTCGTCCCCTGAGCCTGGATAAAATCGGTGACCTTTTGCTCGAAATCGAGCGAGGCCGTGACGACATACTGGATCAGGTTATCCCGGTCGCGCCGTTCTTCCGGAAGGATGGCAATGCGCTGCGCTTGCGGAAAACGCAGATTGTCGGCCGCCCACAGCACGATCATCTCCTCGCCAGGATCAAGAGGCTTTCAAGAATGTGGAATAAATCGGCGCCTATCGAAGATTCCGGGCCTTTGTTGCCGTCCTTCTCTCTCCACCAGCCCGGCGCCGGGCCTTCAGGCGGCGCGGCAAAAAGCGCAAGCGCTGAAAATAATTTCGGCCGGCGCGATGCATTACCGGGCGCCGGGACGTCCTAATCTACGTGAATATCATGAAGGAGCCCCTGCAATGACCGATTTGTCCCGTACCCCCGTCACCCTCATCGGCGCCAGCCGCGGTCTCGGCCGCGTCCTGGCCGAAACCTTTCATCGTCTCGGCGCGCAGGTGCTGGTTGTGGCGCGGGGGCAGGCCGGCCTCGACGCCGTGGCGCGCGACCTGCCGGGCGTGGCGGTGCTGGCGTGCGACGCGTCGGCGGCCGATGCGCCGGACCGCGTGTTTGCCGTCCAGGCGCCGCGCATCCTGATCCTGTGCGGCGGCGCCATGCCGCCATGCCGCCCCTTCCCCGAGGTCGACTGGGAGGAGTTCAGCGGCAACTGGAACAACGATGTGCGCATGAGCTTCCATTTCCTGCAGGCGGCGCTGAAGCGGCCCCTGCCGCCGGGCGCTACCGTCGTCACGATCACCAGCGGCGCTGTGCGCCAGGGCTCGCCGATTTCCGGCGGCTATGCCGGCGCCAAACAGATGCAGATCTTCATGACCGGCTATGCCCAGAAGGCGGCCGACCGTGCCGGCCTCGACCTGCGGTTCCTGTCGCTGGCCCCGGCGCGCCTCATGCCGCAGACGGACATCGGCGCGGCGGGGGTCAAGGGCTATGCCGCCTATAACGGCACCAGCGAAGCCGCCTTCCTCGAGGCAATGGGGCCAGGGCAGACGCCGCAGCAAGTCGCCGACGCGCTGCTCGACCTGATCGGGGAGGCGCCGCCGGGCGGCAATTTTATCGTTTCTCCCGATGGAGTGGCGGCGCTAGGCTGATGTGGATGGAGACTTCGATCGCCGTCCCCGATGCGTCAGGCGCCTTTTCCGCCCTGGCCGGCGCCATGCGCTGCGAGCTGAAGCGCCATTGCTATCGCATGATGGGCGGCGTGCAGGATGCCGAGGACTGCGTCCAGGAAACCCTGCTGCGCGGCTGGCGCGAATTCGCCAGCTTGCGCGACGGGGCGGCGGGGCGACCGTGGCTTTACAGCATCGCCACCCGCGTCTGCCTCGACGCCCTGCGCACGCGCCGGCGGCGGCAAACCCTGTGTTCGGCCCCAGCCTCGATGAGGTCGAGCCGGGGACGGGGCCGTGGGTCGAACCGTGGCCGGGCGGGGTTCCGCCGTCCGGTCCTGAACGCGGGCTGGACATCCGGCTGGCCTTCGTCTCGCTGCTGCACGGGCTGTCACCGCGCGCCCGCGCCGTGCTGCTGCTGCACGACGGCGTAGGCGTGACGGCGGCGGAGGCGGCGGCCGCGCTCGGCATCAGCGTGGCGGCGGCGCGCAGTGCCCTGCAACGGGCGCGGACCGCCCTGCCGCCGCAGCAGGATGTCGTGGCGGCGGATGACGCCCCGGTAGAGGCCTATGTCGACGCTTGGAACGCGGGCGACGTCGGTGCGCTGATCGGCCTGTTGCAGAGGGATATCGTCCTAACCATGCCGCCGTGGCACCGCACATTCACCGGCCGCGATGAGGTGGCGCGCTTCATGACGGGCGTCTGGCCGCGCTATGACGGCTTCCGCGCCGTAGCCGTCGTCGCCAACGGGCAGCCGGCGGCGGCCGTCTATACCCGCCGCGACGACGCGCCTTATCTGCCGCATTCCCTGCATGTCCTGGCAGGTAGCGGGCAGGTCGGCGAAGTCGTCCTCTATGCCCCGCCGCTGGGCGCGAGCCTGTTTGCGGCCTTCGGCCTGCCGCCGACGGGCTTGATGCATAGCGCGGCGCGATAATGTTGCGCTCAGATAGATTTCAAGTCGGGCACGATGCAGAGATCAGTGTGTGCACCGTACCGTCACTCGGTCCTCATCCCGATTCCCACGCCTACCCTACACTCCGGCAAAAGATCATCGTGGATCGGGCGGTCTCCGCGACCTTGGCTTTCCACCAGTCGTTTAAATATTGGCGGAAACTGGTCCGCACCATCTTTTCGCCAGAGAGCTCTTCGTGCAATCTAGCCAAAACAGCTCGCGCCTGTTTAAGGGTCCGCTTGGTTCGTGCTGCCCTCTCATGTTCATCCGCGAGCTTTTGCGCCTTGTCTCTTTCGTGGTTATACGCCGTGGCGTCCGTTGTGATCGCGAAAACAGGCTGTGAAATATTTTGACTGCGGATGCTTCCAAATACTAGCCATGCCTAACAACAATTGTAATAACATCCAGCACCGTCCAAAGCAATCCATGTTCTTTCATAACCCCGCAAATCCTCTCTGAAAGCACATCTAAGGACGTCGCTGAATAGATAGTCGACGAAACAGGGGTTCCACTCCCTGTCTCTCGTAGCACGGTTGGAGGTTGCGTTGCGAGTACTCTCGAGGTCTGCCGATCATGACAAAGGAGTGTGGGCGGATCGGATGTTAAGAGAAAAGGTCAAATCCGCACTCTCGCAAGGCATCGGTGCCTCGCTATTCCACGATTGAGTTGGCGCGTCCCGAACGTGACAAATTGACCAAATTTAGACTGGTGCGCTTCTGCTTGGCAGCGGCACCAAAACTCGCCGTTGGTGCCGCTGAGCTTCTTGCGCGTCCGGTCATGGATTTCCATGACCTCCGGCGTCAGATTCTCATCGCAAATCAGCCATCTCGTACAGCCGCCGGATTTCGATCTCGCTCGGTCCCGGCATGGGATTGGGACCGGTGCTCCCCATTCTTGAGATAAGTTTGGTAGATCTTTTACCGCAATAAATTTCTTTTTCTGGTGTTACTGACGTCGGCTCACGCCGCCGCTTCGTCAGAAGGAGCCGGTCCGCAAAGGCCCGTTGGGCCTGTAGGTGCTGATGACGACGCCCGAGGACGCAGCCTTCGTGGCGACGAGCGCGAGTTCGCGTGGCGGGGCTCCATCCGAAAAGAAACGTTTGCCTGTGCCTAGCAGGATCGGAAAGACGAGCAGCAAGACCTCATCAGCAAGCCCGTGTTCGAGCAGCACCGGTGTCAGCGTCGAGCTGCCCCAGACGATCAGGTCCGGCCCGCCCTTCGCCTTGATGCGGCGAACGCCGTCGACGATGTCCGGTCCAAGGTCCTCGACCGGCCCCCATCCAAGACTATCCGGTCTGTGGGTCGCGATGTATTTCGTCGCCGCGTTCAGACTGTCCGCCATCGGACTCTTCTCGGCTTTCGGCCAATAGTCGCTCCAAATATCGTAGGTCCGGCGGCCCAGCAGCAGATCGAAAGCGTCGCCGTGCCCCGCGACGATGGCTTCTCCCACGGCCGGGTCGTGATGCGGCACCGCCCATCCGCCGTGGGGGTAGTCACCGTCTTCGTCCGGCCCGCCGGGGGCCTGGATCACGCCGTCCAGCGAGATATGTTCGATGATCCTGATCTTTCTCATAGCGTCTCTTTTGCAGATTTTTTAGCGCAATAAATTTCTTTTTCTGGTTGAGCCGGCCTCATCGGCCTGGCATTGGATCGACGAACGGGATTTTCGGAAATGGACATCGTCTCGCCATTTTTTTTCGACGGTTTGGGTGGTGTGTTTGCAGATGATTCGCGCAGAGGATTCAGCGTTGGAGATAGTGCTAAAGGCCGGATAAGGCAAACGGGAAGATGATGGCTGATGTCGTCGGGGATTTTCCAGTGGTCGGCGTCCAATAATCCCGCAGCAGTTCCGCTAGCTCTTCTCCACTGCGCCGTACCCGCACTGTTCTGACTGGATCGTTTTCCATGCCCCAACCTCCAGCCTCCCAACTCCCAGATTCAAGATGGGCTTCACCGAGCCCTTACGTCCAACCGCTGTAAATCAAGGATGCGCTTTTCTCCGATACACAACTTTTGACAATATTTCCGAATCGTCCAGTGTGTGTCCAGTGTGCGTCATGCTTTCTGACGAATCTGGCAGTTTCATGACTTACGCCGATGTTCAAATCGCCTAGAGAATTCGCGATTTTTTGCAAAGCTTGTAGGTATAAGCAGAGGGTTCGACTCCCCTCGCCTCCAGGTTCCCGAGTTCGCACGGGAAACCAGTAATTGTCCAGCACGGGACCTTTTCCTCTCCGGGCATTTGGCATTAGCTGCCGATCGCGGAATCCCCGTACTGGTCGTGGCGGCGCCACCATTCATACGGCGCGGATTGCGGCCAGCCCTCGGGCGAATCCTCCCAGTCCTCCTGCCGACCGAGCGGCGTCAGGTCCAGGAAGGTCCAGGTGCTGCCGAGCGCCTCGACGCCGCGCCCGGAAATGAAGTAGGTGCGAAAGACGCTCTCGCCATCGCGCAGGAAGACGCTGAGGCCGAAGGTCTCGCCTGCGTCGGTCGTGACACCGAAGTCGACGTTGAAGTCGCTGCCGGAGGAGGAGATCCACGGCACGATCCAGCCCATGCGCTTCTTGTAACGCTGGATGTTCGCCAGCGGTGCGCGGGACGCCAAAGCAAATGAGGTATCGCGGGCGTGCAGATGGGCGAGGTGACCGATCTGGTCGACAAAGAACGAACAGCCGGGGCAGCCCGCCGCAGGCCAGCCCTCGACAGCCGGGGCGAACATGAAGTGGTAAATGATGAGCTGGTGGCGCCCTTCGAACAGATCGAGCAGACTCGCCTTGCCGTCCGGCCCCTCGAACACATAGTCTTTGTCGATCCGGACCATCGGCAGCCTGCGGCGCTCCGCCGCCAGCGCGTCTCGCGCACGGGTGGCTGCTTTTTCCTTGACGAGTAGGTTTTCGCGAGCGGCTTGCCACTCGCCGGGCGACGCGATTCTCGGAAGCGCTTTTGTAGCCTTTGTTTTCATGACGGATTCTCCTCTCGCTATCGTAGTTGATGCTTTTTCTGGGTCCAATATTACGACGAATGAAAGCGCACACTTCGGACACCCTTCGTTTTTTCAATGCGATCTGGGACGATCCGGACACCCGCGTGCGCCCATGGAAGCTTTCGCTCACATCCGAGAATAGAATAGCCGCAGGAGAACACAGGAATCACAAAAAGGGAGAGCGGCTTAAAGACGGCTGGTGACCCCGCGTAAGCTACCGCGACAGAAAATAGCCACAGAGAACACAAAAAGAAACATAAAGTGTTTATGTTGTATGTTGTAGATAAATTCCCTAAAATAGCTACGAAAGAACAGGTCGAACACAAATGCCGATCAAAAGTATCCCCGAATTGTGTGAGCTTGTACGCGAGACCGCATACGCGATCCATCTTTACCATGGTCACGGCCACTTAGAAAAAGTGTATGAAAATGCGCTAGCACATCGGTTGGACAAAGCGGGTCTGCATGTGAAACAGCAACACCCAATCACTGTGTTCGATGAAGATGGAGCGATAATCGGAGAATACTTCGCGGATTTAATTGTCGAGGGGATCTTGATTGCGGAACTCAAGGCCTGCCACGCTTTGGTCAATGAACACGCCGCTCAGATACTGGGCTACCTAAGGTCAGCCAGAAAAGAGCACGGCGTTCTGATGAACTTTGGCAGCTACAAATTTCAGGTGCGGAAGTATGTGATGAGTCCTGAACCGCCCGGCGTCTAAAGAGCATCTAGCCTCTCCTCTCTTCTTTGTACTACACTGGTTGCGATTCTTGTTTTTTTGCGAGGATTTTCTAACCGCGAATGAACGCAAATAGACGCGAATAAAGGAATCAATTCGTAGCCTGTCCCGCCGTAGCTCGCAGAGCGAAGGAGGATCCATTGGTGTCTATTCGCGGTTGTTTTTCCTCGCTTTTGGTTGCGGCTATGCCGCGCTGCGTTCTTTGCGGCTATTTTCATTCGAGGCTTATCACCTGCAGGTGAGTTTTCCGATGGCCACCGGGGTTCGTGAAGGTACTAAACAGGCAGCTCTACCTGAACCACCTGATGAACCGAGACTAGAAAACCTTTGCGGTCTTTGTGTCCTTTGCGGCTATTCTATTCTCCGTTGCTTTCTCTCAGTGAGTCTCGCTCCAAAGCGGTCGCAGTAGAACCGCACAATCCTCCAACAGTCGCTCTGCGTCCTGGTCGAAAGCGTTCGGCTGTTCACTCTCCACGTCGATGGTGCCAACAACCTGCGGCTATTTTCTGTCGCGGTAGCTTCCGCGGGGTCACCAGCCGTCTTTAGGCCTCTCTTCCTTTTTGTGATTCCTGTGTTCTCTTGCGGCTATGCTCTCTTTTTGCGCGCATCTATTAAAGAATTAATTGACGTCTTAATCGTTCGTGGTTAGCTGTCTACTAATTCTTTAATAGATATGGCTCGCAAACCATCACCAACTTTGACCGATGCCGAGTTGCGCCCCATGGATGTCCTCTGGGACCGAGGACCCTCGACCGTTGCCGAGGTGGTCGACGCATTACCCCAACAGCTGGGATTAAGTTACAGCACGGTGCTCACGACGCTGCGGATTCTGGAACAGAAAGGGTATCTGGAACATACCAAAGAAGGACAAGCTTACGTTTACCATCCGATCGTCGATCGTAATCAGGCTCGAAAGAAGGTCCTCAAACATGTTCTCACCCGGTTCTTTGACGATTCACCTGAGCTCCTGGTGATGAAGCTGTTGGAGTCGGAGCATATCGACGCCGAAGATCTGCAGCGGATTCACCGGTTGATCAACCAAGGAGAAAAACCATGAATCCGAATCTGGGCTCCATAGCCCCCTATCTGCGGACAATTGGTGAGCACCTGGTCAACGGTCTGACGCTGTCTGCGGCAATCTTCCTGGGATCAATGCTGCTGCTCCGATTGCTCTTTTGCGAGCAGCGTTGGAGCGCTTCGACCCGTCATCGAGTTTCGCTCCTTACCTTTTTCGTTTTGGCCAGCACTCCGATCCTGACGGCCTTAAAGCCGGTGCAGCCGAGGGGCGCTCTGAGCAGGGCCGAACAGAGTCTGCCAGTGCAAGCTTGGTCGCAAGAAATTCCAGTTGTTTCCGGGGCTACCGTATCAGCCACAGCGAATCACTCCGCATCTCAACACGCGCCCCGACACCGTTGGCGAGGACTCGGTTTTTGGTTCCGCTGGGTCGACTGGGCTTTAGCGTTTGCGTTGCTCTGGGCTATGCTCGTCATGGTCTGTCTCGTTCGCCTGGCGCTCGCAATCAATCGGCTGCGGCTTCTTCACCGGAGCGCAAAACCTCTGACCGTTCCGACCGGCCTTACGTTGCGGCGAAAAATAACAGTCGCTGAATCGTCCCAAATCTCTTCCCCGGTTGCAGTGGGTTTATGGTCAGCAAAGGTGTTGTTGCCAACAGATTTCACATCGCGTTTTTCGGCCGAGGATCAGGAAAACGTATTGCGCCATGAAATCGCGCATCTTGAGCGATACGATGATTGGTCCAGCGTAGTGCAGCTGTTGGTGATTGCGCTTTTTCCGATTAACCCATTCCTTTGGATCCTCGATAAGCGATTGCAACTTCAGCAAGAGGTAGCTTGCGACGACTGGGCATTGGCGGGCGTCCATCATCCAAAAAACTATGCGAATCTGCTTGCTCGTTTAGCTGCTAATCGTCGCGGCGAGCCGCTACTGGTATCCGGAGTAAGCAGGGACGGCAAACAGCTTTACCAGCGCGTGTCACGCATTTTGGATAAGAACTGCAATCGGAGTCTCAAGCCATCATGGTGGAGTACTTTGTTGGCTGGAGTCACTTTGGTCTGCTCTTCGGCCGGAGCTCTGGTCTTCCTGCCGGCCGTTGTGTGGACCCAACCCGCGCAAGCTGCGGAAGCTCAAAACGGCCCTGCGCATGAAGACAGTAAGCCCGCACCGCTGAGTTCGGAGGTCATCGCTCTGCTCAAGAATTCCGCCTTGAACGATGTGGATGCAGGAGTCCGGCGAGAGGCGGTCAACGCTTTGTCCAATGCCGTTGGCGACGAGGCAACCACCGCGCTCCTCACTCTTCTGGATGAAAGCAAGGATGAGCAGGTGAAGGTACTCATATTGCATCGGCTTAAACGCGAGCGAGTGGCGGAAGTTAGAGTCAAAGAGAAATTGAACGATCTCGCGACTCACGAACAATCTATCCCTATTCGAATAGCGGCGCTAAGCGCTTTGACCCGCAACATCGACGATAACGTTGTCGAGAAGTTTATCGCCATCTATCGGTCCGCCGGCGAAGCACCAATTAAAGAAACCTGTCTGTGGGGGCTAGCCGGAGCATCATCAAAAACAGCGCAGGATTTCCTAATGTCGGTGGCCAAAGATGACCCGGATGCGGTGATGCGACGCTTGGCGTTGCGGGCCGTTTCTGATTCAACGGGAAAAGGAGTTCGGGTTATGGTTCGAACCAACCGGGCCATGATAGGTGGTCAGGATCTGGATGATCTAGGTTATATCTCGTCGGGCCAAATCCCCGACGGTCCCGACGAAATGGTGTTGAACCCGAGGGCCGATCGGAATGAACTCTTCCTCGAGCTGCCCGATAACTTAACCGGTTTCGAGAAAGAGAAAGCGGAGGTGCTCAAGCAACGGATGGAACAGCTTAAAGAGCGCATCCACGTCATTCCGTTCCAGCAGATTCCTGGTGAAGAATCTGAATCTCACAATGTGCCGATGACCCCGGAACGGCAAACGCCTTCCAACAAACCGAGTGGAATGCCGTTGCCGCAGCCTTCTTCATCGAGCGCGACCCACTGAACTAATCGGAAGGGCGTTCCTTGGGACGCTCGATGGGAGATGCGGCTCCTGGGATTCCCGGGAGCCGCGCGATTTGCTCGGTGCAGTCGCGGGCCGGCACCGCCCGTCCAGGACGATCCTTTGGTGATCATAGTTGGAACCGGGCCGCTAAACAGCTAAGTGAAGCTCACGCAAAGGCGCAAAGACCCAAAGGATAGAAGGACAGATAAGGGAAAGTTTTCGGTATCTTCGCGTCTTGGCGTCTTGGCGTGAGGTTTTCTCCGAGGGGCCGTTCTCCGGCCCTTGCTCTGCGACTTTGCGTGAGATCCGACCTCAAATGTCGAATGCCATGACCGGACGTTCCCGGCTCTCATCGAGCATATCCTGGATCGATTTGGAGCCAAAGAGCTCCCGGATCATTTCTCTGGCCTCTCTGATTACCGGTCGCAACGGGCACCGGAGCGGCTCAGGGCACCCGCAGCGGTCAGTCGGTCTTTCCAAGGCGCAAGGCAAAGGCGCGATCTCTCCGTCCAGCAGTTCGATCACCTGCAACATCGTTAGCTCCGAGGCGCGTTTGCGGAGCGTATAACCTCCGCCAACGCCGCGTTTGCTTGAGAGAATGCCATGGTTACGCAGCGCCAGGAGAATCTGCTCGAGAAACTTAACGGGAATGTGACCTCGCTCGGAGAGTTCTTGAATCTGGTGAATTTTGCCGGGGGGATCTTGAGCGATAAGAAATAATGCGCGGAGGGCATACTCCGCTTTCCGAGAAATACGCATAACTAATCTTTTCCGTTCCGGGCAGCCATAGGATCGTCACCGTTAAATAGTCGCTCGTAGCTGGCGGCGATTATCTGCCAATCATATTTGGCAGTGACACTCATCCGCGCCGAATCACTCATTCGTTGCCATCGAGCGGGCGACTTCCAAAGCCGCACGATCTCTGCCGCGATCATCTCGCAACTTTCATCAATCGAAAAGAGTAAACCATTTTCCTGATCCAACACTAGATCAACATTGCCTGGAATGCGACTGGCGACGACCGGCAAACCCGATGCCAGTGCCTCAAGTATGACATTCGACATCCCTTCATAAGCAGAAAGTTGCACGAGGAAGACCGCCGAGCGGTATGCGACTGCCACTTCGGACCGATCAATCCAACCGGTAAACTTGACCACAGAGTTAAGTTCGTTGTCGTTCGCGTACTGCTCCAATCGAGCTCTTTCGGGGCCGTCGCCGATAATCCATGCGCGCACTGGCAGTCCTGTATTCACTCGGATTGCTCGCACGATCTCTAACAGGCGGATTGGGCCCTTCTGTGAGTGCAAACGCCCAACCGACAGCAGTACAATTTCTGTCATGTCTCGTCGTCTGTCAGGCCGGTATAACGAAGCGTTGATCCCATTCGGGATCACGAGAACTGGAGTACGATCGCGACGTTCCGAAAGCTCCTTGAGCCCAGTACCGGGAGCCGTGACCGCGAGAGATTCCTGGAGGACCCTTCGGCGAAGCGGTGTAAGCACCCAATAAAATAGGCGAAGACTCGGTTCGGTGCCGGGGACGTCTCCCCCGCGCAACGAAACGACATACGGAATTTTAGTTTGGCGTTTCAACCACCAGGCCACGATCCCGCTGGGAATGGAGAAAAAAGCAAAAACTCGGTCGACCGTGTATCGACGAGCGATTCCGCGCACCCTCCAGCTGCCCGCCGCCACAAAGCGCGCCATCTGCAATAGAGTGCCTCGGTGCGGTTCCTTCCGTCCGACGGGAACGCGAATCACCGTAATACCATCCTCGCATGAGCGGCCGGCGAATTTACCGAAAGCCGAGGTCAGAACGATAATCTCATGCCCGCGCTCGCGCAGGGCTAACGCGAGGTTACTTGTCGCGGAAGCGGCTCCTCCTCCGATCGGTGGGTACTCATAGTTGATCAAGAGGAAGTTAGCCATTGCTACGGACGCAGAAAATAGCCGCGAAAGAACGCAAAGACCTCAAAAACTAATGATTCTTAACCACGAATGGACACAAATGGACACGAATATTAGGAGGTCTCAATTGGGTGCTTTCGCATCTATTTGTGGCCGAAGAGAAATCCTAGCGCCGAAAGACTCCGGTTTTTCTGAGTTCCTTTTCTTTTGCGGCTATCACCCTCCTTCTCTACAGTCCGCGAAAATTTTGTCTTCCGCGAAGGCTTTCGTAGCCATGCGCGGACACCCATACATCTACTTATTCGCGTCGATTAGCGCATAACCCGGAACAGAGGAGTCAGGAGAGCGTCTTGGCTACTGATGCGGTTCTGCCGCTCCTTCAGAGCAACGCATCTGCTATTTACTATCTGCTATTCGGGCGTCCGCCCGCGGCACCATCTCGGAATGAGCTAGCAACCAGGCACACCAAAGCATCGCCCGATCATCTCTCTTGCCAGCTCGATGTTCGGCTAATCGCTCGCTGATCCACTTCCAATCCAACAAGGCAGGCGACGAGCTGCTGGCAAAGCGGAGATCTCCGGAGTGGAACCAGCGCCCGATCGGAACGCCAAATCCTTTTTTCGACCGATCAATGATTGCGTCGGGAACCAGTCCGCGCACAGCCTTCTTCAAAAGATATTTCGTGGTTCCGCCACGGAGTTTGAAGTTGCTCGGAATCCGGCGGACAAAATCGACTACATTGATGTCCAGGAAAGGGCAGCGCGCCTCTAAACCGTGAGCCATGCTGGAACGGTCCACTTTGACCAGAATGTCGTCTGGCAAATAGAGCCGGATATAAAACTGCATGGTGCGCTCGATGTCGTTCTGAGCGGTAGGTTCGTTCCAAGCATCAGTGGCTTCTGCGTAAAGTTCTTCCGGATCGATTTTTTGCCCAAATAGTTGTCCGATCTCGCCTGAGTCGAGCGGTCCCATCCAAGCCGGCATCCAATGTGAGCGCCGGTACGACAGACCTCGCAACGTGCGCTTCACCCGAAAACCTAAACTCATGTTGACATGCGACACCGGCATGCGCTCGACGGCCATTCGCGCCGTACGATGCAAAACCTGAGGAACAAACTGTTGGTAGGGAGCTGCGAACCGGAGAGCCCGGAACGGATCATAGCCCGCAAATAGTTCATCACTGGCGTCGCCGGTCAGGACTACCTTGACATCTCGGCGCGCGAGTTGGGCTACCAGTCCGGTAGGCAGGATTGAGCTGTCGCCCATAACCTCATCAAGCTGTTGCGAGGTAGCGGCACAAAGTTCCAGACAACGCTCGATCGAAAATACCTCTTCTCTGTGATTGGTACCGGCGGAAGTCGCGGCCAATCGGGCGTACCCGCGTTCGTCAAAGCTCTTCTCGGTGAAACCGATGCTGAACGATTGGATCCCTTTCTGATGACGCGAGGCGAGCTTAGCTACTAACGAGGAATCGATACCTCCACTCAGGAACACACCTACCGGCACATCCGCATTGAGGCGGAGGCGCACGGCTTCATCTAATCGGCGGATGAGTTCGGCGCTCCACTGCTCTTCTGCATCTTTCGGAACCGCAGCAAAAGGAGCGAACTGAAATTCCCAGTACTTCGCAACTTTCGGGATAAGATTGGAGACAGTTACTCGCAACCAATGCCCGGCCGGAAGCTTACGCACCTTGGCCAACATCGTAAACGGCGCCGGTATAAAGCCGTAAGCAAAAAGCTTCTGCAAAGCCACCGGATCTAACGAAGCAGGAACTCGCGGGTGTTGGCGTAGCGCCGTGAGCTCCGAAGCAAAAGCAAAACAGCGTTCATCCGAGTAATAAAAAAGGGGTTTCTTGCCAAATCGGTCGCGGCTCAAGAAGAGCTCGTTCTTGGCCCGGTCGAAAATGGCGAATGCCCACATCCCATTGAGCCGGTCCAGCATGGCCGATCCCCACTCCCGGTAGCCATGTAGCAGAACTTCCGTATCCGAATGATCGGTCTGAAATCGATGTCCCGCTTTCTCCAACTCTTTCCGGAGTTCGCGATGGTTGTAAATCTCGCCGTTGAACGTGATCACCAACGCTTCATCAGCGGTTCTCATTGGCTGACTACCACCGGCGAGATCGACAATTGACAAGCGTCGATGCCCGAAAAAGACCTGATCTCCGTTCCAGAACCCGTCACCATCCGGACCGCGATGACTCACTCGTGCGGTCATCCGGAGTAAATCTTCGCGGTTTCCTTCTCCTACGAAACCGGCGATCCCACACATAAATTCAGCCCATACCTGCGGCGATGACTAATAGCAAATAGCAAATAGCAGATAACAGATAACAGATAGCAGATAACAGATAGCAGATAGTCGATAGCAAATAGCCGATAGCAAATAGCAGATAGCCGAGAGGTGGGTGTGGTCAGGACATGGGTTTACGCCAAGGTGGGCAAACGGTCAGCGAGAGCAGTTTTAAGCGTGTCTTAGAAGCAGCGGGTTTGACCCAGCGGCGCAAGAGGCGCCGAGCCAGCGAGGCAGGAAGATTGAGCAGCGGCAAAAGAACGCCAGGAACGCCAGGAACGCTGGGAACCGCCGGCAACGTCAGGAACGCCGGGAGCGCTGGGAACGTCAGGAAGGCCGGGAGCCCTGGGGAGCGCCAGCCTGTCCGACGAAGCCTCCAGAGTTTTCGAACGACGCGACGGAGTCGAAGAACGCACGGGAACGCACGGTCCCGGAGGGACACGATGATAGTAGGCTGGCGCTTTAGCGCCTGTATCGATCAAAAAAACGCGACCCGTCCCGTAGGGACGTTTGAAAGGCAGCGATATAAAGAAACATAAAAGTAATACGTTGTGATGCAGCGGACCGTACGATAAACCCCTGCATGGCCAACACGTTCTGTTCCCTGAATATCCATTGCATCTTTACTACAAAAGAAAGAGTTGCGATCCTAAGTCCGGAAATAAGAGAGCGCCTCTGGCCGTTCTTAGGCGGTATTGCCAAGCAAAACGGGATCGCACCCAGATGCATCGGCGGAGTTGCTGATCATGTTCACCTCCTGCTTTCGTTCCCGACAACGATCACCGTCGCAAAAGCTATCCAGCTAATAAAGGGCGGCTCATCTAGCTGGGTGCATCAGAGGTTCCCGAAATTGGGCAACTTCAGCTGGCAACAAGGTTACGGCGCCTTCGCGGTCAGCGTTTCTCACTTGTCGGGCACGATAAATTACATCCAGCATCAGGCCGAGCATCACCGCACGCGAACCTTCAGAGAGGAGTACCTAGCAATTTTGCAGAAACACAATCTGCAATTCGAGGACAAATATCTCTGGAACTAAAACGCGCTTCAACCGTCCCGCTGGGACGGATCGCCTTCTTTTTGGCCTTACAGGCGCTAAAGCGCCAGCCTACTATCATCTTGTCCCTCCGGGACGGACGCGTTCTCGGCGTCCGGCGTTCGGTGTTGGGCGTTGGGCGTTGGGCGTTGGGCGTTAGATCCGACCCGCTCTGGTGACCCCTTTTTAGCATCCATCATCTATCGGCCCGCCTGCAGTTAAATCTCAAATCCGGTGGCAAAAACCAGGTGCAACCAATCACGGATGGCAACCGTGGGAACGCCGAGAACGCGCGGGAACACTTGAAGCGCCGGCCCGTCCGACGAAGCCTCCAGAGTTTTCGAACGACGCGACGAAGTCGAAGAACGCACTGCAACGAACGGTCCCGGAGGGACACGATGATAGTAGGCTGGCGCTTTAGCGCCTGTATCGATCAAAAAAACGCGACCCGTCCCGTAGGGACGTTTGAAAGGCAGCGATATAAAGAAACATAAAAGTAATACGTTGTGATATAATGGACCGTTCGATAAATATCTGCATGGCCAACACGTTTTGTTCCCTGAATATCCATTGCATCTTTACTACAAAAGAAAGAGTGCGATCCTAAGTCCGGAAATAAGAGAGCGCCTCTGGCCGTTCTTAGGCGGTATTGCCAAGCAAAACGGGATCGCACCCAGATGCATCGGCGGAGTTGCTGATCATGTTCACCTCCTGCTTTCGTTCCCGACAACGATCACCGTCGCAAAGGCTATCCAGCTAATAAAGGGCGGCTCATCTAGCTGGCTCCATCAGACGTTCCCGATATTGGGCAACTTCAGCTGGCAACAAGGTTACGGCGCCTTCGCGGTCAGCGTTTCTCACTTGCCGGGCACGATAAATTACATCCAGCATCAGGCCGAGCATCACCGCACGCGAACCTTCAGAGAGGAGTACCTAGCAATTTTGCAGAAACCCAATCTGCAATTCGAGGACAAATATCTCTGGAACTAAAACGCCCTTCAACGGTCCCGCTGGGACGGATCGCCTTTCCTTTTGGCCTTACAGGCGCTAAAGCGCCAGCCTACTATCACCTTGTCCCTCCGGGACGGGCGCGTTCTCGACGTTCGGCGTTCGGCGTTTCGGCGTTCGGGGTTCGGCGTTCGGGGTTCGGCGTTGGGTGTTGAGCGTTGGGCGTTCGGCGTTGGGCGTTCGGCGTTCGGTGTTGGGTGTTGGGTGTTGGGTGTTGGGTGTTGGGTGTTGGGCGTTAGATCCGAACCGCTCTGGGTGATCCCTTTTTAGCATCCATCATCTATCGGCTCGCCTGCAGTTAAATCTCAAAGCTCTGGCTTTGCTGCAGAGAGTTGGTCTGAAAGACATCCAGATTTACTGGATAAATGAATGTTCTTGGACTGGTTGGTGCCCCTAAACTCCCAGTGAAGACTCGCGGCATCCCTCTGGCAGTGCGAAAAATTTCACCGGATTACCGGACCTGTTGAGCACTGCCTAAATGTTCTTTAGTCAAATTCGTCGACCCGCCGTTGAGTTGACTCACCTCTCCGATATTCCTCGTTTCCCGAACATTGTAAATACTCTTACCCTGTGACTCGTAGAACGTCCGGGTGATCATTTCCGCTAAGAGCCCAAGCAACACGCACATCATCGCAATCATGAACGTCATGACGATGAGCAAAGGCAGCGGCGTGACGATGAAGGAGATATTGTGATAGAATTTGAGATAGAGCATCCACAAGAAGGCGCATCCGCTGATCAGCAGGCTGAATGCGCCGCAGCCGCCAAAAAGATACATCGGCTTGTTGGCAACTCGATCGAGGAACATTACGACCATAAGGTCGAGCAGGACTTTGAACACGCGCTCGAAACCGTATTTGGATTGCCCGGTACGCCTGGCATAATGGTTAACGACGAGTTCGGTTATCCGCGCTCCATGCCATGATGCATAGATCGGGAGGAATCGATGCATCTCGCCGTAAAGCCGGATACCGTCGACCACCTGCCGCTTATAAGCTTTGAGCGAGCAACCGAAATCGTGCAGGCGAACTCCGGAAACCGTTGAGATCAACCGATTAGCCAGGATGCTCGGAATGTTACGCTGAAGCACATTATCTTGACGATCTTTCCGCCAACCAGAAACAACGTCGAATCCCTGTTCCAGAAGGTCGAGCATCCTCGGGATATCAGCCGGATCGTTTTGACCGTCCCCATCCATTGGAATGATCACGTCCCCTTGAGCGAAATCGAAACCTGCCATCATCGCGGCAGTCTGGCCGGAGTTCCTCTTGAAATGGATTACCCGAATGCGCCGGTCCTGATCTGCCAAGCTATCCAGAATCTCGGCAGATCCGTCGCTGCTCCCATCATCGATAAAGATAATCTCCCAGCTTCGCCCCAGCTCGGTAAGCTGCCGTCGCACATTTTGGCTCAGGTCGATCAGACACTCGGCCTCGTTGTAGACCGGAACAATAATCGATATCAGCACCGACGCCAGCTTCCCGTCAGAACTCCAAAAGTCAACACGGGGAAAACGTATTTCCCCAGTGTAGAAGCTGATCTAGTGTTCCGCAATTTCCCACTGGGTAGGCACAGTGCCTATGGTGGTGGAGCTCTTTAGTACCCCTTGCTTCATGAACCAAATAGCGCGCGCACCTGTACTTGTGTTCTCCCAAACGAGGTCAGCCTCGCCATCCCCGTCGAAGTCTGCGGCGCCGGCGATGCGCCATTGAGTGGGGGTAGTGGGAAGAGAGATACTGGAAGTGTAACCGCCGTTCTGGAGAAACCAGATAGCGTGCTCACCGGTAGCCGTATTCTCCCAGACGAGATCTGCCTCGCCGGCGCCTCTGAAGTCGCCAACACCGGCGATGCGCCACTGAGTGGAGACGTTTCCAAGACCGATGCTGGAGGAGAAAACGCCTTTTTTGAGAAACCAAATCGCGCGATCACCAGTCCGGGTGTTTTCCCAAACGAGGTCTGCCTGGCCATTGCCGTTGAAGTCTCCAGCGCCCGCAATATGCCAATCGGTAGAGACGGTTGGCAGAATGATGGTGGAGGAGTAAACCCCGTGGTTGAGCATCCAGATCCGCCGCTGGCCGGTGGACGTGTTCTCCACCACGATGCCAGAAGAGCCGTCTCCCATGAAGTCGCCTATACCGGCTGCGCGCCAGCCGGGAGCGCTCAAGACAGAAATGTTGGATTGCATGACCCCATTCTTCATCAACCAGATGGAAAAATTACCGGTCTGCATATTTTCCCAGAGCAGATCAGCGAATCCATCGCCGTTGAAGTCCTTGGGAATCGGTCCATCGGGCGTGGCCGTGAACGACACTTGATTTGAGAATATGCTTTCCAGCTTAGCGGAGTTGTAGTCGGTGACAGCGAAAAAATACGTTTCTCCGGCTAGCAGATTGGAAACCGAGGTCGTGGTTGTGTTTCCCACATCCTTCAAAAGGGTGAGGTGTCCACTGGAGGTGCCGTAATACACCCGGTAGCCGGCGATGCCGGACCCGCCGCTGGCATTCCAAGCCAGCGTGATACTTCTAGTTGCCTGGGCCTGTGATAATAATCCGAAGAGGAATGATATGATCCCTCCCAAAACCACCAACCGTTGACCGAGGGCGATCGGTCTTGATTCGCGAACAGACCGTCCGGGGGGACCCATTGGACGCTTTCTCAGAGCTAATATTTTTTCCATATCCTAGAGCGCTATTTTGCATATCCTGAAACGTCTTCGGACAAGCTAATCGGGGATAGGGAAGCAGAGATCAAGTGGTAAATGGAATAAATTGAGGGGGTTGTAATAGGATTAACCCCTGAGCAGGGCGTAAGGTTCAAATTCGCCCGATGTCTCAATATCGCTAAATTCCCTGCCTTTTTTCTTGCAGGTCTTATCAATGGAATCTGCGCTATAAACCATTTCACGGTGCGGAGAAAGTAGAGAGCGCACGCTTAATTTCTGGGTTCAAAGGTCGATTAAGAGCAGGTGACAGGGCAATCAAAGCGATTATCGCTTCGAGTGAGCCCTGGGCAGTACGACACGTCCTTCGTTCTTCAATCTGACAAATGAATCCTATAGAGTCCCGTCGGCGCTCCGCCTTCGGCCGGACAAGGAAGTTGGCCCCAATCCTTTGTGCAACCGTTCTGATCGCCGGTTTGGTACCGGGTTCGTCGGTTCAAGCTCAATCCGCGGCAGCGCGGATCACGTTCGCAAACAGTATCAAGGAGCCGGTTACTGAGGCGGTCAAAGCCCCTTCGGTCGCTAAAAATGCGCCGACCACAGTCCGGAGCCAGCTGACCGATGCGGAAACCCAGGCAACCATCGATTTTTCGATTGCGTTGAAAATGCGCAATTTCGCTGAGCTCCAGCAGCGGACTGGAAGAGGCGAAATCATTTCCTTGGAGGAAATGAGCGCGAAATATTTCCCGACCTCTGCGGATCTCGAAAGCGTTCGAGCTTGGCTTCGCGCTCAAGGATTCGAGCTGGAGCCGCCGGCTGAGTACGAACTCAGTGTATTCGCGCGCGGGACAGTGACCCAACTGCAACGGGCTTTCGGAGTCACGTTTGCTCGCGTTCAGTTTCGCGGGGAAGAGCATACCTCGGCTGTAACCGCTCCCAGTTTACCGACGGACGTCGCCCGCCCGGTCCTGAGCATTAACGGATTGCAGCCGCATCTGCATCCTTTTGTTCATTCGGTGCGAAAGGCTGCCGAGGTAGGGAAATCGACCGGCAATCAGCCACCCTATCTCGTCTCCGAGATCGCGAAAGCGTACGACGGGTTGTTTGCTGATGGCACCGGGCAAAAGATCGGCATTGTCATCGACACGTTCCCGAAAAACAGCGATCTCACCACTTTCTGGGCCGATAACAGCGTGCCGCAATCGCTCAATAACATTGAAAAAGTGCAGGTAGTGTCTGGCACATTGCCGGCCCCGTCCGGAGAGGAAACACTGGATGTATCCTGGAGCAGCGGAATCGCCTCCGCCGCAAGAGTTCGTGTCTATGCGACGAAGGATCTAAGCTTCACTCACCTTGATCAAGCCTATCAGTTCGTCATTAACGATCTGAACAGCCAACCGCAACTTCATCAAATCTCTCTCAGCTACGGGCTAGGCGAAACCTATATGCCCTCCGGCGAGATGGATACCGACGCCGGATACTTTATGACGATCGCCGGACAGGGCGTTTCGGTTTTTGTGTCCTCTGGTGATGGTGGCTCCACGCCTGGCCCCGGTGGCTATGGCGACACCAGCGGCCCTGTGCAGGTCCAATCGCCGTCGGATGATCCAAACGTTACCGCAGTCGGCGGTACGACGATGTATCTGAATACGTCGACTGGCACAGTCGCCAGTGAGTTCGCATGGTCGCTCGGCGGCGGGGGGCAAAGCCAGCATTTCTCGCGTCCGGCCTGGCAACCGGGAACTGGAACCATTCCGGCTTTGAATGGATTCACAGGGAGGCTTGTTCCGGATGTCGCGCTTGACGCTGATCCGAATACCGGCGTCTTCTTGTGCTTGAATGGCAACACGATGTTCACGTGGGGCGGAACGAGCTTGAGCTCGCCGGTTTGGGCAGGCATCTGCGCGCGGATTAACCAGCTTCGTTCTAACCGAGCGACAAGTTCGCTCGGCTTGCTCGGTTCGAAAATTTATCCATTACTTGGGTCATCCAGGTTCACTGACATTACCACCGGATCAAATGGCGCCTACAGTGCCGGAACGGGTTTTGATCTTTGCACCGGCGTCGGGGTGCCTGACATAGATAATCTCATCAACGCGCTCGAAGGCACACTTCCTAACGGTACTCTTGCTAACGGTAGTTTTATCCCCAGGGATTTAAACGGAGATGGGCAAGCGGATCTGGTTTTTGAGAATACGGCCAACGGTCAGCGCGGGATTTGGCTGATGCACAACGGAGTTGTCCAGTCCAGCACTAACCTGGGCACAGTCGATCCGAGCTGGCACATCGCCGCGATCGGCGATTTCCTGGGTAACGGTCAATCCGATCTGCTTTGGGAGAACACAGGCGGTGGACACGCCATCTGGATCTTTAGCAACGGTGCTCCCCAATACTCAATCAACCTTCCGACTGTCGGTGGTGGCTGGCATGTAGTCGGAGCCGGAGACTTCAACGGCGATGGGCAAGCGGATCTGGTCTGGGAGAATAGTGTCACCGGTCACCGCACGATCTGGCTGATGAATAGCGGAGTCTATGTCTCGAGCATCGATCTGGGCACCGTATCCACGCAATGGCACATCGCCGGAGTGGGAGATTTCCTGCACAACGGCCAATCCGATCTGGTTTGGGAGAATAGCGCAGGCGGTCAGCGAGCGATCTGGCTGATGAACAATGGCGTCTTTCAATCCGCGATCAGTTTAGGCACCGTCTCCACGCAGTGGCACATTGCGGGCGCTGCGGACTTCAGTGGCGACGCCAAAGCAGACTTAGTTTGGGAAAATAGTGTGAATGGCCAGCGGGCAATTTGGGTGATGAATAACGGCGTTTTTCAATCCGTTATCAGTTTGCCCACGATATCCGCGCAGTGGCATATCGTTGAACACTGATGCGTCTGAATCGGCGAGCCTATGCGCAAACCGACTCCAGATAAGTCCGATAAGGGGAGCGCGGCAACCGCGCCGCGATTGACTTCAATTCGCCTTTGTTGATGAAGCCCATGTCGTAGGCAATTTCTTCGACGCAGGCGATTTTCAGGCCTTGCCGTTTTTCCAGCGCCGCGAAGTATTCACCTGCTTCCAGGAGGCTCTCCTGTGTGCCGGTGTCGAGCCAGGCGATACCGCGTCCCAGAACCTTTACGTTCAGTTCGCCCCTTCGCAGATATTCAAGATTGACATCGGTAATCTCGAGTTCGCCTCGCGCTGAAGGCTGCAGTTTTCGGCAGATGTCGACGACCTGATTATCGTACACGTACAGCCCTGGCACGGCATAATGACTCTTCGGCTGCTTCGGTTTTTCCTCCAGGCTGACGGCGCGCCCGCCCGAGTCGAATTCGATCACTCCATAACGTTCCGGGTCAGAGACCGGGTAGCCGAAAATGCAACTTCCTCGCTCGATTTCCAGAGCCTCGCGAAAAAAGTCCAGTTTGCCGTGAAAAATATTGTCCCCCAGCACCAGGCAGACACCAGAATCACCGATAAAATCTGCGCCGATGGTGAATGCGCGCGCGATTCCGTCCGGTTTGGCCTGTTCGGCGTACTCGATGCGAAGCCCGAGGTGGGTGCCATCGTCGAAAAGATTGCGAAACATCGGCAGATCCTTGGGAGTTGAGATAACCAGGATTTCTCGGATACCGCCCAGCATCAACGTCGACAGCGGGTAATAGATCATCGGTTTGTCATAGACCGGCAGCAATTGCTTACAGACGATCTGGGTCAACGGATGCAGTCGCGTACCGGCCCCTCCTGCGAGGATGATGCCCTTCTTGGCAGTCTTCATGGGTCTATTTGGCGCGGCTCAGGCACCGATTCAAAGCAGCTCAGCCACCGAGATATCTTTTCCACTCTTCAGGAAGACCTGCTTGCTCAATCCCGCTGAAAATCCGCCCCTCGTTTCCGGGATCGAACACCGTGCTGGTCCCGTATACCATCAGCACATCTTGGTTGGTAGCGGTCCGAATCGCGTGGGCGACTCCAGGCGGGATGACTATAGCCGCGTTGTCCGGACTGGGACGATCGTACCCTTGAACAAAAAAACGGAGAATCCGACGGGGTAAGCCGGCTCGTTCGTCGACCAGCAGAATCTCCGTTGATCCCGTCAAGAAATACATAACGTCCCACTGTTCTTGATCATATGGACGGTCAATCGAGCTCGGCGGCGATCGGCCATATAGACTCTGGAACCAGTCAGCCGCCGCCTTTCCTTTTGGGATGAAAGGCGGATGGATATGAAACCCCTTGGCAGAACCGGCGTTCAGTACCGAGGTCGACCATTGCTTCGGCCAGAGTCCTATCTCGCCGAGACGTCCCTGACCCTCGCGTCCCAGTTCAGAAAACGTTCCTCGATGTCGCTGCACAAAGGTCGTAATGGGAAAAATCTCTAACCCGGGTATCCAGATCTCCCGGCGCTCGTCTGTGTCCATCGGAAGCTTCAGCAGTTCGGAAGCGGACACGCCAAAGCGAGCTGTGCACTCAGTAAACGGGGCTCTGGAATAGTCTCTTTGTTCAAGGAGCCGGTGGGCCTCTTCCTTCAAACCGATCCAGCTGGGCCCATTCATGAGAAAGGCACTTTTGCAGGCGCTCTGGCACGAGGTCAAATACAATAAGGTCTCCCAGCAGCCTATCGGACTTGGAATCTGAGCTAACCGGCAGCTTGCTGATCTGAAATGAAAAATCCGTGGCGGTCTCGACAGGCCGCCGTCGCTGCGCTTTGTCGCGCCCTGGCTAAGAGCTCGGGGAAACATTGTAAAGCTGGCCGCGACGCAGGCTTTGCGGAGTCGGGCTGCTCTAAAGTCCGCTTCGCGGAGAAGGATTTTATTTTCCTTCGCGAAGCGAAATTTGAGCAGCCCATCTGCACGGTTCGCTTGTCTCTCAGTTAAATCCACTATCTGCCATGCCACTCAATTTCAAATCTGACGGGCTGCTAGCAGCCCGTTGAAATACCAATGAGACTTGATGATTGGCTCCAAACATGCGGCCCAAGGCCTCGGCCTGCGGCCCGAAGGGCCAAGAAAACATAGCCCAGGCTTTAGCCCACGCGCGTCAACATAAGGCTGCGGACGCGCTCGTTGAGAGTACTCGTCCTGGAGAGACCAAATGAAAGCAGCCGGGTTAGGTTTAAAAGACGCGTTCGTCTCGGAAGGAGGGTGCCGGACTTTGCACAATGGACGAACGATTGGCTATCGCAGCGGCGAAGCCGCGATTCAGGATAGCCTAGCCCGCAGGGCTAGGTCATCGGATAAGAAGATGATCAGCACTGAAAGTGCGTTCCAGGGCAGGCTGGAACGCGGATTTCGTAATCACATTGAATCTCGTTAACGGATGGTTATAGCCCAATGGGAGTCTGGCATTGAAACGCGCATTCAGCGCTGATCGTTTGGATTAGGCCCGTTCCTAGCCCTACGGGCCAGGCTATCTTGAATC
The DNA here is from genome assembly GCA_963804425.1 of uncultured Verrucomicrobiae bacterium. Classification (GTDB taxonomy): domain Bacteria; phylum Verrucomicrobiota; class Verrucomicrobiia; order Chthoniobacterales; family JAFAMB01; genus DASTDH01. Next base: position 340,094 of record CAWDQF010000002.1, read on the forward strand.
GCGGCTTCGCCGCTGAAAACCTGCCCATAAAATTGGATCAAGCGAAGCCCGACAGGCCGCGGAATGGACGATATAACGCTCGGCTTTTTCCCACGCGACTTCACGAGCACAAGCGGTGATGGATCGTCCCTAACGGGACGGATCACTTCTAAAAACTGACCCAGCACTGAAGTGCTGGGCTACTTTCATTTGGTCCCTCCAGGACGGGTACTCTCAACGAGCAGATAGGCTAAAGCCTGGGTAGACGGGAATAAACACGACCAGCCCTGTGGGGGCGTCTGAAAAGGCAAACCGGATCAATCCGAAGATCGGATGTTCCTCGCGCAGTCGGCTCATGGGATTAGCAATGAATCGCTCCGCGATCAGGTGATGCACACCACATCTCCCGCCCCTACAGGGCGGTTGTTGTCGGGATGGAATTTCCCAGGCTAAAGCCTGGGCTATGTTTTCTTGGCCCTTCGGGCCGTATCCCAAACCTCAGGGAGGCAGTTGTTATCAGTTTCCCTCAACCAAGCGTTTTTCAACTCTCTGCCAGGCTGTGTCCCGTAACAGCACCCCGGACCCGCGCCGCGGTGACCAAGCGAGAGTTGTCATCGAACAGGAAAGTCCGGAACCGGTTGCGCCAGCCAGTGCTTGACGCCAAAAAGAAGTCGCGCTACGGCGTTCTCCTTTGATGTTCACTACCAAATCGAAAATCAAGCTTTTGACGGCATTGGCGAGCGTTGTCCGCTCTGCGCGGAGGACCGTTGGCGCGTCGGGCGACAATGTGATCGCTAACCGTCACGGTATCGCCTGGCATCTTGATCTGAAGGAGGGGATCGATTTCGCTCTTTTTCTCGGCCTATACGAGCGCACAACGACCTCGGCGATCCACCGATTAGTGCGACCCGGCCATATCGTTCTGGACGTGGGCGCAAACATCGGGGCTCACACGCTGGAGCTTGCACGTTTGGTCGGTCCCAGTGGCCGGGTCTTTGCCTTTGAGCCCACTTCTTTTGCGTACTCTAAGTTACTTCGGAATCTAGCTCTCAACGGAAGTCTGGCCTCTGTGGTCAAGGCCGAGCAGATCGCGCTGGCGGCTACGGACGACAGGGCGACCGAGTTCCAGATCTATTCAAGCTGGCCTCTCGAGCATGCAGATAGCCTTCATGCGGAACATTTGGGACGTCTGCAGCCAACCGAGGGAGCGCACGCGATTAGCCTCGACACGTATCTCCGACAGGCCAAGGTTCCGCGTGTCGATTTCATCAAGCTCGATGTCGACGGATTCGAGTGCGAAGTCCTCGAAGGCGCTCGGCGTTGCTTGGACACATTTCGCCCAACGATACTGATGGAACTTGCCCCATACGTTTTGCGCGAGCGCGGAGTTTCCCTGGCGCAATTGGTGGCCATTCTCGCTCGCTCGGGTTATCACTTCGCGCAGCTGAATGGCGAGACTCTCTCGATGGATGCCGCAACCCTGGAGCGTAAAATCGCAAACGGTTCCAGCATTAACGTGATCGCCCGGCTTGGTCGGGACGGCAAAGAGATTCCTGACGGCGCTGGTCAGTAGGTTCGCTCGTACGCCTGTCGCTCGATAATTGGCCGCCACCAGGTTTCATTCGACTGATACCATTGGATGGTCGCCGCCAGACCAATTCCGAAATCTATTTCCGGTCGCCATTGCAATTCCGCAGCCGCGCGACTGTGATCGATAGCGTACCGCCGATCGTGCCCTGGTCGATCTTTGACATAAGAAATCAAGCTGTGCGGTTTCTGGAGGACATCCAGGACCGTGCGAACCACCTCGAGGTTCGTTTTCTCGGAGTTCCCGCCGAGGTTGTAAACCTCCCCAGGACACGCTTGCTGGAAGACCGTCCAGACGCCCCGGCAATGGTCCATGACGTGAATCCAGTCCCGCACATTGAGCCCATCCCCGTAGACCGGCAGGGGTTGATCCTGCAGAGCCTTCATGATCATCAGAGGAATCAGTTTTTCCGGATGCTGATAAGGACCGTAATTGTTCGAGCACCGAGTAATGACTATATCCTGACCAAATGTTCGGTAGGAGGCCAGAACCAGGTGATCCGCTCCCGCTTTGCTAGCCGAGTAGGGACTACTCGGATCGAGCGATGTTTTCTCGGTGAATTTACCCTTTGGACCCAGCGAGCCGTAGACTTCATCGGTCGACACCTGAAGAAATCGCCGCACCCCATGTCTCCGGGCAGCTTCGAGCAATACGCTGGTGCCAAAGACATTGGTGCGGATGAACGCGCTCGGATCGGTGATGCTTCGATCGACGTGGCTCTCAGCTGCAAAATTCAGAATTCCGTCAAAGCCCGCCTGATCGAACAGCTCTTCCAGCAACTTGAAATCCGCAATATCGCCGTGCACGAATCGGTATCGATCTTTAAAATTCGATGCCAGATCTTTGGTTGTGTCATTTGCGCCTGCGTAGGTAAGGGCATCGAGGTTGAGTATGGTGACCTCAGGCTCGCTGCTTAGCACAAACCTGATGAAATTACTGCCAATAAACCCGCTGCCGCCAGTGACTAGGATTCTCATCGATATCAAACTGTCCAATTACACACAGCTCTGAGTGATTGCCGAGGCAGAAATAAAAAGCCGGTCAGAGGCGTTTTGGATTCTATCATGGCACATTCACCTCGCGCACCACCCGTTTAGCCTGGCCCTCTTCGCCCGCGAGATTTGGAATGAGGGGCTTCTCGCCCTGGGGAGCCTCGAAGATTCCAAACGCGTACCGCAAAGTGCCTGATCTTACACTAATATTCGCCGGAAGCAGTGTGCGATGGGTAACCAGGGGAGTTGCCACCGTCCAAAGTCGAGAGCTCAAATAGAACTGGCAATTCGAACGGACTTTATTCCGGGCATCAAACACCTGAACAAAAAAATAAAGATCATCGGGAACATTTTCGGTAAGGGCGTGCCAGTCAACCCGGAACCTCAATGGGGAAAGGGTTTCCACTTGAATGTCATCTACGGCGATAGTCTGGTCGAAAATCTCTATCGGACCTGCCGAAGGAGTGATCTCACCGAACGGTATTGCCGGATCGGTCTGCTGCAGGAACTCGGAATTTTCACTTTTGAAGGCATCAGGCCAGTCCTGGCCCGCGGCCCATTTAACCAAGGATCGCGCGAAAAGCTTTCGATCAACGACGCCTTTAACCGCAATCTTACCCCGGGCCAGCTCTTTCAAGCCGCACTCCTCATTTGCCTGCGTCATCCAGGTTGAGATCGTTTCGATTTCCTGCAAAAGATTCTCGATTTTCTTTCCCGGCGACGCGACCTGCGGGTTAACGGCACCGGCAACCGGATGATAAACAATGCTGTCCGCGAGAAATAGATCTTGCAAATGAACAACGGATGGAGCTGCCCAGTCCACGGGTTGCTGAGCGCTGAAGCTAGGTTCGGTTGGCCTTAAGACTTTCTGGGCGGCACCGGCGGACCCGATCGTCGCCAAATCCATGCGAAGGTCCATCAAGTAGACGTCGAGATCGCGCCCGGCCGTTTTCGCGCGTTGCAACAGGAGATCGGCCAGCAGTCTTTCTTCGTGGCTGCTCGATGAACTAAGGTTCACGCCGAACCTTTGTTGCCAGGAAAGGTCGATTTGGCGGACATACATCATCACCGCGAGGCCTCCGAACAGAATCGCGCTGGAACCGTAAATCAGAAGTCGGGTATATGGCGCGGGCCTTCCCCGAATAGCATCGAGCAAGAAGATCGCCATCAGGATCAGGCTGACAAACGCGAAGGGATAACAATACCTGATTTGACCCAGATCGGCGTAGGCTAGCCAAAAGAAAGCACCTGCGGCCACGACGGCTGCGGCCACCACTGGCTTCACCAAGTTGGCAACGGTCCAGCGAGGGTCGCGTAGTTGGATGCCTTCTACTAAAGTTCGAATTGCGGCAACTGCCGTGACCAAACCCAGAATAATAACGTTCAGCCCGAAACTGGCATAAAGAACCGTCTTGAAATTTTCCACCGAAAGCGCCGATGCGAAGTCGTCCCGCAAGACTTTCAAGGCGACGTTTCCGGCCTGGATCGTGTCACCCGAAAAGTAGTCGGAATTGATCGAGGCGACCAAGAACAGGCACGTACCCAGCGATAACGCTACCAAGAAAGAAAACAGCCGGAACGAAAGGATGAAACGAAATGCGCGCGTCCACGACAATGAGTCGCCGGAAGCTAGTAACTCCTCGGTGATCATCAATCCGGTTAATACCAAGATGATAATTCCAGCCACGATCGCTCCGGTCGGTTTAATCATCAGGCAGAATCCGCTCGCCAATGAAGCCAGAATGAGCAGTGACCAGGACCGTTGTTTCACCGATCGATAACCAATTGCGAAAGCCAGGGCGGCCACGGCAGCAAGAAAATTATCTACCAGGCCCCAATGAGTTGGAGAGTTGGTTCCGTAGACGCCTTCAAAATGGTAGAAGCACGGCAGGGATGCTAAAAGAAATGCTACAGCTAAAAGGTCTAAATGCTCAGCGCGAGACATCCTCCCTCGATAGGCCGCAACGTAGAGGGCCGCTACAAACAGCAAGACCGGCAGGATAATCGAACGAGCCAAAAAACCCTTGTAGTCTTCCGAGAAGCCGAATGGGTAGGACATCAGAACGGTTCCGGGAGGCCGAAAAGCCGGTGATAAATTGAGCGGATTTTTCCAGTGTAATGGATTTTTCCAATAATGTTGTGATGCAACCATATGCCAAAAGTTCTTGGCTTTTTCCATGTAGGAGATCGGATCGTACAGCGGCGGTTGTTCCGATTCTTTCACGTGATTCCAAACCCCACTGAACAACATGAGCAGGCAGACGCAGAGTATCGATGGAGCAAGGATTGAGTAGAGGCGGGCCGGGGACGGACGTTTTTCGCTGAGACTCGGCAATCTTTTCATGAAGAGTTCGCAAAACAGACTCAGAGCTCCGGCCGATTCCACAAAGTCCAACCATTTGTTCGGGTCGGATTCCAGCTGGGAAGAATCAGAATGCTCTCACCAGTCAGGTCATTGCACATTCACTTCTCGAATTACACGCTTCCCGCCATAGTCCGTGCCGGCGGGATCGGGCGTCAAGAGTCTTTCGGCATGAGGCCCTTGATAGATTCCAAATCCGTATCGCAGTTTCCCAGAGGTGGCGTCGATGCCGGTCCGCAGGAGCGTGTGATGTGGACTGCCGGGGCTGCCATCTTCCGTTAACTGGGGGTGCAATGGGAATCTGGAATTGAAGCGAATATTGCCGCTTCCATCGACCACGTGGACGAAAAGGAAAAGGCCGTCTGGAACGGGTTCCCCGAGGGTTCGCCAATTGACAGCGAAGATCAAAGGAGAAACGGTTTCAACCTCCACACTATCAATGGCGATTGTATGGTCAAAAGTCTCGGTCGGATTTCCCAAAGCATCTTGAGCGATTCCACTGCGCGATATTGTTGATTCGGTGCTTTGCAAAAAGTTAGCGTTTTCGCGTTTGAACAAATCATTCCACTGCTGGTTCCTTGCCCAATTCGCAATAGATTGGGCGAAAAGCCTCGGACTAACGACTTGTTTGACCGCCAGCTTTCCGGTTGCCAGCTCTTTGAGACCCGACTCTTCGTTTGCCTGGCTCAGCCACAGGTCGATCGTTATAATCTCGACCGCTAATTGTTCGCGACCGTTCAGCAGCGGTTGCCTGTTCCGAACGTCGGCAATTGATGGGGCTTTCCGGACGTCGGCACCGCGATGGAAAAGTATATATTCGGAATTGACTAAGTCTTTGAGATGGACGGTGGACGGCCGTTGCCAGTCAACCGGAAAGCTTACGTCGAAGCTAGGCTCGTTCGATCTGAGGGTTCTTGCCGCAATCCCTTCAGAAAGGACCGCCCCGAAGGCCGCGTCTACTTCCATCGCGAAGACTTTGAGATCATGCTCGGCAGTTTTAGCCTGTCGTAACAGCAAATCTGCCAGAAGCCTTTCCTCGCGGTGCTTTGTTGACGTCAGGTTTACTCCGAATGTTTGATGCCATGAGGTGTCAAGCTGGTGGAAATAGAGCATTGCGGTGAGGCCTCCAAACAGAGCCGCAGCCGAGGCATAAAGCAGAAATCGGGTATACGGCGCACGGATTCCCCGAATCGCGTCGAGCAAGAAGGTTCCCAACAAGATCAGGCTGATAAAGACGAAGGGATAATAATATCTGACTTGCGACAGATCAGCGTACACCAGCCAAAAAGGGATTCCGACGACCAGAACGGATGCCGCCAGCAAAAAATTGAGTAAAGCAACCAAAGCGCGACGGTGGTCGCCCGCTCGCATCCCATTGACGCAAATTCCGATTGCGGCAACGGCTGTAGTTAACCCCACCACAATGACATTCAGGCCAAAAGCGGGGTACAGAAAAGTGCGCAAATTCTCCGGCGATATGGCGAGTCTGAAATCACTCCGCAGGACCGCAACAGCCTGATTGCCCAACTGGAGTGTCTGACGCGAGAGATAATCTGACTGGATGGCTGCCACCAGCAGAAGGCCCGTTCCCGTCGATACTATGATGACGAACGGAATCAGTCGCAATGAGAACCATCTTCCGCCAGGTCGGTTGAGATCGTTGGCGATCCGGAGCACGACTAGCAGCACGATAATGACTAGCCCTACGATAATGCCGGTTGGTTTGATCATCAGGCACAATCCGGTTAGGAGCGATGCCAAAGCGAGCAACAGCCAGGATCGGCTTTGGACGGCCCTATAACCCGTGGCGAAAGCCAGCGCTGCTACAGCGGCGAAAAAAGTATCCATAAGGCCCCAATAGGACGGAGATCTCACCGCGTCGGCGGCTTCGAAATGGTAGAAGCAAGGCAGGGATCCCAGGATCAGGGCCAGAGCCAAAAGGTCCAAATGCTCAGTGCGAGACATCCTGCGGCGAGACCCAGCAACGTAGACGGCTGCTACGAACAAAAAGACCGGCAGGAGAACGGACCGAGCTAAGAAACCTTTGTGATCCTCCGAAAATCCGAACGGATAGGACATCAGAATGGTTCCCGGAGGTCGCATCACCGGGGGCAGATCCAAAGGATTTTCCCAATGACCTGACGCAACCATGTCCCAGAAAGTCTTGGCCTTCTGCATGTAGCTGACCGCGTCGTAGAGCGGCGGCTGCTCAGATTTCCTAACATGTTTCCATACCCCAATGGATAGAATCACCAGGCACAAGCAGAGTAGCAATGGAATCAGGATCGAGTGCAGACCAGACGATGACGGTCGATCCGTTTCGAGTTGTTGAAGTCTTTCCACAGCAGGTTCGTTAAACTTTAGCTATTCTGCACCTTTCCGTGCGCGAGGGAGAATTAGCGGTGATCAACCAAGCTGACGGATGAACAATGATCTGCACTGGGATAGTCGTCGGTTTAAGATTTTCCCAAGGTCTCTGGAGTGTTTTCACTGCGCGGTATTCTTGGGTTCGGTGCTTTGTAAAAAGTCAGCGTTTTCCCGTTTGAAGACATCATTCCACTGCTGATTCCTTGTCCAATTGGCAATAGACTGTGTGAAAAGCCTGGGATTAACCACCTGTTTGATCGCGACCTTTCCAGTTGCCAACTCTTTGAGTCCGACGTCTTCGTTCGCTTGTGTCAGCCATTTGCTGATCGTTGTAATTTCCGCCGATAAATCTCCAGCATGGCCACCGCTCAGCCGCGGCTGCCCGTTATGGATGTCGGCACTGGGATGGAAAAGAATGTACTCGGAATTTACTAAATCTTTCAGGTGGACGGTGGATGGCCGTCGCCAGTCAACCGGAAAGCTGACCTCGAAGCTGGGCTCGTCTGGCTTCACAATTTTTGTAGCAATGCCTTCGGAAAGAATCGCCCCAAAAGCCCAGTCCACTTCCATCGCGAAGATTTTGAGATCATGCTGAGCAGTTTTAGCCCGTCGTAACAGCAAATCGGCAAGAAGTCTTTCCTCGCGGTGTTTCGATGCAGTGAGGTTCACTCCGAATGTTTGATGCCACGAGGCGTCAAGCTGGTGGCAATAGAGCATTGCGGTGAGGCCTCCGAACAGAGTCGCCGCCGAGCCATAAAGGAGAAATCGCGTATACGGTGCGCGGATTTCTCGAATCGCGTCGAGCAAGAAGATTCCCAACAAGATCAAGCTGATAAAGGCGAAGGGATAATAGTATCTGACTTGGGACAGATCAGCGTATACCAGCCAAAAGGGGATTCCCGCGGCCAGAACAGATGCCGCCAGCATAAAATTGAGCAAAGCAATCACAGTGCCGCGACGGTCGTGCGCTCGAATACCGTCTACACAAATTCTGATTGTTGTGACAGCGGTCGCTATCCCCAACACAATAACACTCAGACCGAAACAGGGGTACAGGGCACTAGCCAAATGCTCCGGTGAGAGCGCAAATCTGAACTCGCTCCGTAGAATCGTCACCGCCTGATTGCCCAACTGGATTGTCTCGCGCGAGAGGTAACGCGACTTGAGGGCTGCCATCAGCAGAAGGCCTGTTCCCATCGATATCGTGATTACAAACGGAAGCAACTGCAGCGAGAACCATCTCCCGAAAGGCCGGTTGAGATCGTTGATCAGCTTCAGACTGATCATCAGCGCAACAATGATTAACGCGACGCTGAGAGCCATCGGACGCGAGACATAATGCGGTTTGATGGCTGCCACGATGAGGAGACCAGCTCCGGCCGCGGCTGTGATTAGGTACGGAATCAGTTGCGCCCGAAATCTGCTTCCAGCCGGTCGGTTGAGATCGTTGATGAACTTCAGACTGACCATCAGCGCAACAAAGACCGACCCGACAATCAAGGGTACCGAACGCGAAAGATGATGCGGATTGATGGTTGCCACAATCAAGAGGCCAGTTCCGGTCGACACCGAGGCTGCGAACGAAACCAGCTGTGCCGGAAACCTACTTCCAGCGGGTCGGTTGAGATCGTTGACGATCTTGAGTACGACTAGCAGCGAAACAATAACCAGCGCAACGATAACCCCGGCCGGTTTGATCACGAGGCACAATCCGGTAAGGAGAGATGCTAGGGCGAGCAATCGCCAAGACCCGCTTTGGACAGCTCTGTAGCCAGTCGCAAAACCGAGGGCTCCTACAGCAGCCATAAAACTATCGACGAGACCCCAATAAGTTGGAGAGCTCACACCGTCGACAGCTTCGAAATGGTAGAAGCAAGGGAGGGATGCCAGGATCAGGGCTAGAGCCAAAAGGTCCAGATGCTCACTGGGAGACATCCGGCGGTGGGATGCAGCAACGTAGAGGGCTGCAACCAATAAACCGACCGGCAGGAGTACGGATCGAGCTAGGAAACCTTTGTAGTCCTCCGAAAATCCGAACGGATACGACATCAGAATCGTTCCCGGAGGTCGCATCACCGGCTCCAGATTGAGCGGATTTTTCCAATGGCCTGACGCTATCATGTCCCAGAAAGTCTTGGCCTTCTGCATGTAGTTGACTGCGTCGTAGAGGGGCGGTTGCTCTGATTTCCGAACATGTTTCCATACCCCGATAGATAGAATCACCAGACACAGGCAGAGTAGCAATGGAATCAGGATCGAGTGCAGGCGGGAGGTTGACGGTCGATCTGTGTCAGGGTGGTGCAGTCTTTCCACGGAGACTCGTTAAACTTTAGCCATTCCGCGTGCCTCCGCGTGTGAGGAAGAATTGGCGGTGATCACCCAACTGGATGGATGAACGATCATTCCCCAAGTTGGGAAGTCTGATCGAACTTGGAATTCAACGGCCAGGTCCGTTAGCCCGTAACAAACTTTGATATCCTTGGAGTACGCGCCCAAGGCCACCGCGTAATCCCCGGGACCAAAACAATTATTCCGGATAATCCATTGCCCAGAAACGATCTGTCCTTTCTTGGCTGCGGGCCAGACTACTCCGGCTTCGCGACTGCCTTGGCCGACCAGCCAACAACCGCCCTTCTGGTAAACGCTGACCGTAAACACCATTTCATCCAGGTCCTCCAGAGCTTCCAATTCAAAACCGAAAGGAATGTCATCTCCGAGTGCAAACGAGTTTCGTGACTGGAAGGGCCGGCCTGCGATCTGAAATGATCGAAAGAGGGCGAGCCCGGTACTCTGTTGGGATGGGAGACGAGCTCCTATCGGCGTCTCGGTCGTAATCAGCACACCTTCGGTTTCAGCGAAATAATTCTGACAAACTTCTACCGGGTCTCCAATCGATCGCACCTTTCCCCTATCGAGCCACATCACACGATGGCAGATGAGCTGGATCGTGCCGAGATCATGGGAGACCACAATGATGGTGGTTCCGGCTTCGCCTAGCAGACGAATCCGTTCCATACACTTATTACGGAACTTGAGGTCGCCTACTCCGAGAGCTTCGTCGATGATGAGGATATCAGGCCGTACCGCCGTTTGCACGGCGAATGCCAGCCGCAGCATCATCCCGGAGCTGTAGGTCATGACCGGTTGATCGATGAATTCTCCGATGTCGGCGAATTGAACGATGGAGTCAAAAAGCCGGCCGGACTCTTCGCGGGAGACATGATTGAGGGTGCAGACGAAATGGACGTTTTCGCGACCAGTGAATTCAGGATTGAAGCCTGAACCAAGCTCTAAAAGCGCGCCGACCCGGCCGTTCACCACCACGGAGCCATCTGAAGGTTGCATCACCCCCGTGAGAATCTGCAGAAGCGTGCTCTTCCCGCTTCCGTTCTTCCCGATGATGCCAAGACATTCCCCCGCGGCTACATCACAGGTGACGTCTTCTAAAGCTTTGAAATTAGTGCCGAGTTTTTCAATCTGCCTGAGGCAGAGTCGAGCGAGTTGAGCCGCGAATGGGCTGAGCAAGCGACGCAAGTTCTGCAGCAGAGCGAAGACCAGGACCTCTCCGGGCGAATTCCATAGTTTGTATGTTTTACTGAGCTTCTCGATCTTTACCGTACCGTTCATTGCAAGAATTTTACCGGGTCAGCTGGTGACAATGACTATCCTGTTCGGTCATCCTTACCTTGCTGAGTTCAGGACTGCGATCTGACCAACCAATTTCAATTCAACCGCGCAGTATGTCATTGACGGCGGCAGAGTCAACGCATCCTCCTTTTGGCGGTTCGGGCTCAGGACGAGGCGATTATCCGCCGGTTCACCGGGCAGGCGAAGAAATCAGTCTGGGAGGCTTAGGTTGCCTTATCTGATACGCCGTCGGATTGATGTTTTGGTTCGCCTGCGGGCACCACTTCCGTGGCGTTGCTTTTCTCACCCCGCCAGCCGCGCAAACTTGCTCGGAATGAGTTCTTAGCGATGGACACCAAAAGAGAACCAATTTTCCTTGCTTTGCGCAGCGACCAAGGCTCTTGGATAGTTCGTTCGAGACGTACGAGACTCGATGCTTCCAAGCTTCGTATCTTGGCCTCCCTCGCGGCCAACAAATCTCTTAACTGCCGGTTGCGAAAAACCAAATCATGGACTTCACCCTCTTTTTCACTCAAAAGGTGGCTGTGATTCTGCAATTGCGCACGCGCCACCGCTTCGAAAGCCGCAAAGTGTTCAAGTTGCAAAGTGTTGATGTAATATTCCGTTCGCACCTTCGGCCCAATGAAATCCGTGTTATCGACGAAGTCGGTGACTGGTATGTCCGGCAACGGGCCATTGGAACAGACCGCGATAAATGCCGCGGCAGGTGATCTTGCCTCGGTTCCGCGCAACGACTCGACACGCGCATTGGTGCAAGCTGCTTGGGCCGCCGGTGCAATGAGCACGCCCTCATGGATAAACTGGTAATTCAGTTGGATGTGCTTGAAACGTTTCGTGAGCAACGTCACGAACTCCTGGTCGGTCATTTCTCGCAAGTGAAAGGGATTTTCGCCGTAGAGTTTCGTGACCACCGGATTAGGTGTGGAAATCACGAGGATGCCCTTTCTTTTCAGAAGCCGAGCGATCGAGGCGATCGTAGCCTCCTGAACGGGCTCTGTAACATGCTCGATCATTTCAAAACAAGTGATCAAATCAAAGCTTTCTGCAGGCAAACCCGCTCCGAGGTCGGTGCGCACGCAAAACGAAAGATTTTCTTCGCAATGGGCATGTTGCGCCCATTCGATTGTCGCTGGATCAATATCCAAGCCGACGACGGACGCAGCTCCTTTACGGGCGAGCATGGCAGCTCCGTAGCCGGTGCCGCAACCGAAGTCGAGAACCGCTTTGTGCTGCGCCAGCCCGGCTGCCAGCAAGTAACGCGGAAAATGTTCATACAAGGAAAGGTCCAACCAAGTGCCGGGAACGTAGCGTTCTTTCATGAACGCATGAAAATCGCTGCCGGAGGCGACTGCGGCGATCTCAGTGTCACCGGACAAATGATCGAGTTCGGATGATTCGTTCGGCAAAGAGCGCGCCGGCTCGCCGGCCAGTTCGCGCAGGCTCGATATAGTCACCTGGTTGAAACGCAGCTTTGCCAGCATACGCTTCAAGGACTCGGCGGAGAAGGAGACAAACCGTTGAGATCCGGCCCGGTTGAGGAGGCGCATAGAAGAATCAACCAAACCCGCATGCGCCGTGGAAATAACTACCGTTGTCCGCGGCTGGATCGCTCCGCGAGTGAAGAGCGCATAGAACAATCTCATTGGATCCGGACAGTGTTCCAGCACATCGAGCAGCAGGATAACGTCAAAAACGAGCGGAATGAGATGCTCAACCCGATCGGTCAAAAGAGCCATCGTGCCAACCCGTTGCTGAGCAGAAGCCCGTGCCGTGTCGGAAGGTTCCACGCCGAAGCATCTCCAGCCTCGGCTAAGAGCCATAGCCAAACGCGAACCGTCTCCACAACCGACGTCCAGCAAGGACAACGTTTCACCTTCACGTTCGAATCTGCCGAGAAATTCTCCGGTCCATTCGCTTTGGTCGGCGTTTTGGTCAGGGGAGACGAGCAGTTCCTCGCTTGGGACGGGAAATACGAAATCCGTTGTACAATGAGGGCAGCGCCAGAGTGCCAAGGCGGCGGGTTTCGTTTGCAACCGCGCTGCCGGGCTCCCACAAACTATGCAGGGCGGCGAGATAGAGCGTTCCTTTTGCACGTTCATTCGCTGACTACGCTCCGGAGGTTGCGCTTCATGGAACCTTGGACGCGATACAGTGCCAGTTCACCGTGTCCTCCAGATCCGGATATTTACGATCTAGGAACAGGGCGATCCGGTTTACGACTCGAAACACGATACGAGCTTTGACACCACGTTCGGCCAGGTGATCAAGAAAAGTCTGGCCCATCAGCACATAGACGCCGCCACAAGGTTCAAGGTTACCAATGGCAAAACCGTGCTTTTCCAACAATCGGGTCAAGCCAAAGCGCGTAAATCGAAGGAAATCGTACGGCGCTTCGTGGTGCCGCCAATGCATCGGCGCAGTCAACACCAACGTGCCGTTCGGTTTCAGTAGCCGGCGGCATTCGGCGAGATAGACGTCCACTTCCGGCACGTGTTCGAGTACCTGCGTCGAAAGGATCGTGTTTACGCTTTGATCGGGTAAAGGGACCGGCTCGCCCGGAACAAGCTCCAGGTCGAGTTTGATTCCGGTCGCCGCCGCGACATCAGCCCCGATATAGCGTTCGATGTACGGTGTGAAAAGGGCCCGATATGGTTGGCCGCCGCATCCGTAGTCAAGTAGCGTTCCGCTTGCTGCTCCTACCGCGCGTTCTCGCACCCATCGGTCGATGATGCTTAGAGCCAGGTAATGATGATGATCAGGTGGCGCTCCGGATTTGACTTGCCTGGCGAGACCGGAAAGCGCCTCTTTTGGCTTGGAATGCTCTGCAGTCTTCATACCGCCGTCGCCCTCTCGGCCGGTTTCGGGTTTCGGTCTGGTTTCTCGAATTCTGGAATTTGAAACTCCCGAATTCTCAACGCTGACTCGATACAGTAGTAGCGAACACCCATTTCCAAGCACACATATAATACGCGCCGATCATCCAGGTAAGCAACTACGCGCCCAATTGGTTTGACCCATTTTGCCCAAGTCGCTAATAAGCCGATATACCCTCGCCACAGCCGCGACCTCGCAGGCAGAACGAGAAATAGTGGACGACGAATGTTGTTTAACGTCACAGCAGGATTGATCCGATGGAGCAAGAGCGGCAGGCGAGCCGGCCGCAGATCGAATAGCCCAGCGTGGTTCCTGGCGGCAGCCGTGGCTGCGCTCAGCCTTTGCTCCTCGCGTCTCTGTGACGGCCAAATCGAGGTGAATGCCTATATCTCTGGCTTTGGCTTGAACAACCTATATGTTCTCGATACCGGAACTAACACATTGGTTGGCTCGCCCATTCCGGTGGGCGGTTTTCCCGAAGGCGTTGCCGTAACTCCGGACGGCAGATTTACCTACGTCGCAAATGTTCGTAGCAACACAGTTTCTGTGGTAGACGCGGCAACCAACACAGTGATCGGCTCACCTATCGCTGTTGGAACTCAACCTGAAGGCATTGCCATAACGCCGAACGGCAAGTTTGCCTACGTTACGAACACCTTGAGCAACACGGTTTCGGTGATAAGCACTGCAAATGACACGGCAATTGGCTCACCCATTGCGGTGGGAGGTCGCCCTTTTGGCGTTGCCATAACGCCGGACGGCAGGTTTGTCTATGTGACGAATGGATTCAGCAACACGGTCTCGGTGATAAATACGGCGACCAACACGGTGGTTGGTTCACCGATTGCCGTGGGAGATGGTCCTAATGGCATTGCTGTAACTCCAGACGGCAAGTTTGCCTACGTCACGAACGGTCGCAGCAACACGGTCTCGGTAATAAATACGGCAACCAACACAGTGATTGGCTCACCGATTCCAGTGGGAACTGAGCCTGTCGGAATAGCTATAACGCCGGACGGCAGGTTTGCCTATGTTGCGAATGGGTCCAGCAACACGGTCTCGGTGATAAATACGGCAACCAAAACGGTGATCGGCTCACCCATCCCGCTGGGACAAAGCGATCCCTTCGGCGTTGCCATAACACCTGACGGCAAGTTTGCCTACGTTACGACCGTAGGCAGATTCACCACGGTCTTAGTCATTGACACGGCCACGAATATGGTAGTTGACCAGCTTCTCTTTCCCTCTGGAGACGCGTCCCGCACTTTCGGCTCTTTCATTGGACCGAACGTCATTGTGGCTCGAGGCGGTCCGCTGTTAATAGCCAATGACGCGGCACTAACTGGTCTTGGGTTTGGAAATTTTATAAACTTTAATGGCGGCACACTGCAAATGACAGGAAGCCTGAACACCTCGCGAACGATATCGCTCCTGGCTCAGGGAGGGACTATCAATACCAACGGATTTAATTCTACGTTCTCAGGCGACATCATCAATTCGGGTTCGCTGACAAAGATCGGCCTTGGCACTCTCACGCTGGCCGGCAACAGTACCTACAGCGGCGGGACTGAGGTCAGCGGTGGAACACTGCGCGCTGGATCGGCAACTGGCTTTAGCAGCAACTCAGCGTTCACGGTGAATACGGTGCTCGATTTGAATGGATTCTCTAACACAATTGCTTCGCTGTCTGGCAGCGGTACCGTAACCAACAACGGGAGTGCAGCAGCGGTGTTAACCATAGGTCGAGGTAACGCCGAGACGACATTTAGTGGAATACTGACCGATGGTAGCAGCGCACTTGGTCTGACTAAGATCGGTCCCGGAACGCTGACACTATCCGGCGACAATACATACAGCGGAAGCACCGTCCTGGATGCGGGAACCTTGGTGATAGCCGGCCCGCAAGCGCTAGGCATAGGCGATGTAATAGTAAACGGAGGATTTTTGAGAGCTGACCCGCAGCCAATCAATGTGAAAGGGAATTACACCCAGAGCGCCGGCGGCACCTTGCAGCTGGGCATAGGGGGTACCGCAACCGGCCAATTTGACTTCCTAAATGTGGGCGGTCACGCAACTCTGGGCGGCACGTTGCAGGTGCTCTCATTGAATGGTTTCCAACCAAAGATCGGTGATAAATTGACTGTGGTAACCGCCGCTGGCGGGATCTCGGGACAATTTACTAGCGCTTTGAATCCTTTTAGCGTGCTTTCCTTAGACCTGATTTACCAACCGAACACGGTTCTGCTGGAGTTCGCGTCCAACTTCGCGGCGTTCGCGCGGACTCCCAACCAGAGGGCGGTCGCCAATCAACTCGACCGGGTAGCGTTGGATTCGCGTGAGGCGCAGTTGGTTTCCTTTCTGACCAGGGAACCCTTCGCCAATCTGCCTGGCGACTTGGAGAAAATCTCCCCTGACGCACTGACCGCGTTCTACGAGATTAGCTTTTCGGGGGCGACCATCCAGGCAGTGAATCTGGAAAATCGGTTCGCGGAGATACGCAGCGGTTCGACAGGCTTCAGCTCCTCTTTAAGAATTTCCAATACCCCAACGATTGGAGAGGGTACGGACGCCAAGGCTGTGCTGGAGCCTACCAAGAATGTGCTGGAGCCGTCGCCGGAAAACAAGTGGGGCGTGTGGATCAGTGGCACGGGTGATTTCGTGAACGTGAGCGGTGATGGCAATGGTCAAGGCTACAACTTCAGCACCGGCGGCATAACCTTCGGAGTCGACTATCGGCTGACAAAGAGTTTCGCACTCGGCATAGCAGGAGGCTACGGCCATAGTTGGACGGATCTGTCCGGGTCCGGTAGCATCGATGTGGACAGCGGCAAGGGCGGACTCTATGCGACCTATCATCAGGGTGGATTTCATCTGGGCAGTTATACCGGCGGAGGCTATAATTCGTACTATGCCCGGCGAGATGTGCTGGGGAGGGGCGCGGCGGGAAGCACGAACGGCGGCGAGTTTGATGCTTACTTTGGCGGCGGCTACGATTTTCACTGCCGGGGACTTACTTTTGGCCCGATCGCGTCTTTGCAGTACATCTACGTCGATGTCGGTGGATACACGGAGAAAGGTTCACTCGCGCCCTTACGGATAGTGCCAAAGAGCGAGGATTCCTACCGGACGAACCTGGGCGTGAGTGCGTCGTACACGTGGAATGCTGGGCACATAGCGGTAACGCCAAGCGCGAGCGCTAGTTGGCAGCATGAATATTTATATAGTGCGTTGCCGATCGATGCGCAGTTTGCCTCTGGCGTCGGCAGCGTTTTCACAGTGCACGGACCTGCCGTGGGTCACGACAGCGCATTGATCGATGTTGGCGTGAACGTGGGGTGGACACCGGTTATTAGAACTTACTTAGGATACAGCGGACAGGTCGGCAGAAGTAACTTCAACTCCCATGCACTCATTGGCAGCATCCAGGTGGATTTCTAGGCCGCGGCTACTCTCTTTGCACCGCTCGATCGGTTCAGAGCACCTCAATGAAGAGGTTGCTCAGAAATCGAAAGACCCAAAAACCGAAGAAATACAAAGCAGCAGCGCCCAGAAAAGCTGTAACGGCGAAATGCCAATGGGGAGGGAGGTCCCAGATAAATGACCGCCGAAACTGGTCAATGAGAGTGGCCAGAGGATTGCATTCAACGACAGTTCGGTAGGGCTGAGCGATGGACGCAGGGGAATAGAAAATGCCGCTCAGAAACATGATTGCCAGAAGAAGACTCGAGATCAGCGCATTGAGGTCGCGAAAAAACACGCCAAGAGCAGCAATGAGCAGTCCGAGGCCCGCCACACCCAACACCAGGGAGGCCATTAAAGCCAAGCTAAACAGAAAGCCGCCGAGTGTTACGCCCTTGGTGAGCAGGACGAAAAATAACAAAATGCCGTATCCCGTCCCGAGCTGAAGGATTGCGGGTGCTGCATAGGCTATCGGTAAGATCTCCAGGGGGAAGACAACTTTGCTCACAAGATTTGGGTGTGAAGAGATCAGTTTCGGCGAGCCTGCAGTGACCTCGGCAAAAAACGTGTAAATGATCAGCCCGGCAAAAATTCCGAGACCGAAATCCATGCGGGATTCGTTCGGCGAATAGTTGAAATGGCCCTGCAAGACGACGCTGAATACAAAAATGTAAACACTGAAAATCAGCAGAGGATTCAGAATCGTCCAGAATAGACCGAGAACACTGCGTTTATAGCGCTCCAGAACCGATCGTTTTCCAAACTCCACGAGTAACTCGCGTTGCTCGAAAAGCCGGCGAATCGGCAGGGCAAAAAATCTCATAATTGCGACAGCTCTGCTCCCAAGGTGCATCGCCTGAATTCAAGCGGACCGAGCGGCGGGCGTATGCCGGATTTTTCCACCCTGCGAGAGAAAAGCAAACCGAAACCGGGAGCGAAGAAATTTTGTTGCAGTTCACTTTTGCCTGTGCCAAAGGGTGTCGCTCGTGAGTAGCTCGTTAAAGCGGTTGGTGATAATCGGCGGGCGCGGGAAAATCGCCACAGAGCTGCATCGACATGCAAGTCGGGAAGGGTTGCGTTGCGAGTTATTCTCGAGAGCCGGAGGAAACGGTATTTCACCGCTCGAAGATCTTTTTACCCCGGGCGTTTGGGAAAGTGGAGACACCTTTGTGCATACGGCGTGGAGCACGGTGCCGTTCACGTCAGAGCAAAATCCCGGCATCGAGTGGCAGGTTGACATCCCGTTACTGGTGCGAATAATGAAATTTCTTGGTAGTCTTCCTTCTATTGGGCGTCCCCATTTTTGCTTTCTTTCATCGGGAGGGACAGTTTATGGAGAGGCTTTGGGCAAGCCGAGCGCGGAGAACGATCCGCTGCATCCCAAAGGATGGCATGGCTTGGCTAAGAAGGATGCCGAAGAAATCACTTGCGCACTCTCCCGCCATCTTGAAGTGCCGACTTGCATAATGAGAATCTCCAATCCGTATGGATTTGCCGTTGGCAGCGTTAAACCGCAGGGTATCATTCTGCACGCGCTGCGGGCAGCTCTGGAGGGAAACGAACTGAAGCTCTGGGGGGATGGATCTGCGATTAAGGATTTTATTTTCTCGCAGGATTTGACCGCTGCGATGTTGTCTCTCCTGCGGGATCGGATCTGCGGAATTTTCAACGTCGCCAACGGTGAATCCGCCAGTGTCCGCCAGATCATTGAGCTTGCCGAGAAAGTGACTGGAAAGAAAATCAGCCTTACCTTCGGAACGCCTTTCGAGTGGGACGTTCAGCGCAGCCGGTTAGATATCACCAAGCTGCGGGATGCTACCGGATGGCAACCGCGAGTTAATTTGGAGGAGGGGGTTCTCGCTACTTACAACGCAACGGAAAGAGAATATTGAGTATGGCCGGTCTCAAGATCCTCATAACAGTGCACCAGTTTTTTCCGCGGTTCCACTTTGGCACGGAGCGTTACACGTTCGATCTGGCGACCGAGCTGCAGCGAGCCGGCCATGAGGTGGTCGTTCTTACAGCCAATCAGGTCCCAGAGGACTCTACCGGCGAGGAGGTGATCGAATACGAGTACCGCGGGCTCCGGGTGCGAGCAATTGATCTGGTGCAAAATAGAAGAACGGACTTTTCGTCGAGCTACTACCGGCCCGACCTCAATGACCTCTTTGCCCGAATTCTTATCCAAGAACATCCGGATGTAATCCATTGTGCGCATCTTTTGTTTCTCGGCGTTTCGTTTCTCGACGTTGCGCGCCTGACCGGCTGCCCGGCCGTCTTGACGATGACAGATTTTTTCGGAATTTGCTGGACCAACATCCTGCTGACGTGCGCTGGCAAGGTCTGCCCTGGGCCCGACCCGAACAACAATAATTGCGTGCGCGATCTGCTCTGTTCATCGGTCGTCTCGCATCCGGTGCCGGTAATACGGTTCGGTGGCAAGCTGCTGCAATGGATGCCTTTTCTGACGCGCTTAATGGAACTGGGGCTAAGAACACCGCCCTTCAAAAATAGCGGGTATCCATCCGTGATTGACGGGATGCGGAGACGGCGAAGCACCATCGAGAAGAGCTATGCCCACGTCGACCATTTTATTGTGGCTACTTCTGTTTTGGAGAAAAAACACCGGGCCTATGGGTTGAACGATCGCGTCATTACGAGGCTACCTTTCGGCATCACGCAGCCCTCTTCGGACGAGCACGTCGATCTTCGGATCAGATACGAGAAACTGCGGTCAACCGATCGGCCCTTGGTGTTTGGATTTATTGGTCAGATCGCCCGGCATAAGGGAGTCGATCTCTTGGTGCGCGCCTTTGCGAACGCTCGCCTGGCAAACACTGAGCTCCGCGTTATCGGTAACCTCGAACAGAATCCCCTCTTCACCCACGAGCTTCGTGCGATCGCACCTGGTCATGATGGCATCAGGTTTTTCCCGCCTTTCCCGAGCTCGGAAATCTATAATGTTCTGGCGAAGATCGACGTGCTGGTTCTTCCTTCTATCTGGTCAGAGAATGCTCCGCTGGTTCTTCTGAATAGCCTCGCCTCGAGGACGTTCGTGGCGGTCTCAGATGTTGCCGGGATGACAGAATTCATCGAACCGGAAAAAACCGGCCTGGTGTTCGCCACGAAATCTACGGAGGCCATTGAAGCGATGCTAAGCCGCGCTGTCCTGCTTCGGTCGAAATTCCTGGATCTCTTTGATGCCCATGCTGGTTACAAAATTTCGCCTGCAATTTATGCCAGTCAGGTCTCAAGAATTTACGAAGTGGAGTTGAAAAAGCGATCCCGATCCTGGAATGAGTCGTCACTGAAAAAGATCGCAGCTTCGAGTCCGGCCCGAATTCGGCCCGTAAAATGGCGGGTGCTCGGATCCGTTCCTTTTGGGAGCTCAAGTGAAACTACATTCGACTGGAATGCAGCCATCTCGCACCGAGTGGCGATTGAGCGTACTAGAGACGGCGGATTCAGGTTCAAGACGCTGGCCCGCGATTCTTTCGTGTTATTGGAAAACCATTGCTCCGGGAAGGCTGAATGGATCGAAGTTTTGGCGAAATGGTCCGCGCCAACGTCTTCGGTTGTCTACTACGCCCAAGATCGGGAGCACACACTTTCGGAGGACAAAAAAATACTGTTATCTATCCCGAAGGAGAGTTGGATCCGTTTACGATTCGATTTTGGTGCTACGGAGCCGCCAATCCAGGCGTTTCGCTGGGACTTAGCGTTTAATTCTGCTGGCATCGAGCTTCAGATCGGAGCGTAAACGACGAACGAGTTAACCAATCCCGAGGGAGACACAGTTGTGCGCGCCCGCTTAGTATGTTTCCTCTGAAGGTCCTCCTGACGGTTCATCAGTTTTTTCCTCGATTTTACCACGGCACGGAGCGCTATACGCTTGATCTAGCCGCCGAACTGGCTCGGGCCGGCCTCGAAGTAGTCATTGTGACGGCCGGCCGCGTCCCCGAAGACTCCACTGGCGAGGACATCATCGAATACGAGTACAATGGGCTCCGGGTGCGAGCGATTGATCTCGTCAAAAACAGAAGGCTCGAGTTTTCAGCGAGCTACTACCGCCCGGACCTCAACCACCTCTTTGCCCGAATTCTTCTTGAAGAACGCCCGGACGTCGTTCATTGTGCGCACCTTTTGTTTCTAGGGGTTTCATTTCTGGATGTGGTGCGCCATACCGGTTGCCCGATCGTGTTCACAATGACTGATTTTTTTGGGATCTGTTGGACCAACAAGCTCATCACGTGCGCCGGGAAGGAATGCGCCGGCCCCGACCGGAACAGTGACAATTGCCTGCGCGATGTGCTGGGTTCGCTCTCCATTTCGCATCCTCAGCCAGTGATACGTTCCGGCGGTAGAATCGTTCAATGGATGCCCTTTTTGGCTTCCTTGGTTGAGATTCTGCTCAAAACCCCCGTCTTCAAGAAAACCTGGTATCCATCGGTGATAGACGGGATACGAAAACGGCGAGGGATAATCGAAGAAAGTTATCGGCACGTCGATCGTTTCATTGTTCCAACTTCTATATTGGAACAGAAATATCGTGATCATGGCTTGAAGGATCGAGCGATCACGAGGCTGCCCTTCGGCATTACCCAACCAACGGCCGACGAGAATTGCTTTCTGCGAGCCAGATACCAGGAACTCCGCTCGACCGACCGACCTTTGGTATTCGGGTTTGTTGGGCAAATGGCTCGACATAAAGGAGTAGATCTTCTGATGCGCGCCTTTGCCAACACTCAACCGGTCAACACTGAGCTCCAAGTGATTGGGAACCTTGAACAGGATCCCGTTTTTGCTAACGAGTTGCGGGCAATCGCTCACCATGAAGATCGGATCCAGTTTATACCGCCTTTCCCGAGCTCGGACATCTATCGCGTTCTGGCGAAGATTGACATACTGGTTCTTCCTTCAATCTGGTCAGAGAATGCTCCGCTCATTCTTCTCAATTGTCTGGCGTCGCGGACATTCGTAATGGCTTCAGATGTTGCCGGGATGACGGAGTTTATTAAACCGGAGAAAACGGGTTTGGTTTTCGCAGCCAAGTCCTCCGATGCGATTGCAGAGACACTGACTCGAGCCGCATCGCTTCGTGCAACGTTGGTCGATCTTTTCGATGCTCATCCCGGCTACCAAATTTCGCCTGCAATGTATGCCGATGAGGTCGCGAAAATCTATCGAATGGAGTTGAAAAGGGGATCTGGATTCAGGGACGAGTCCGCGTTGAAAAAGATCGCAGCGTCCGACCTTGCTCGAGCTCGGTCCAACGGGCTGAGTTTTCAGATCAGAACCTGAATGGCGGGTAATTGGCCTTGCCTTCCAACCTCGTGATCCGCCCCGATTCCATCGTACAAAACGGATTGACCAACCTTTGCGCGCGGCTGTCCAAGGCGGGTTATGCGATCTACCAGGTGGGAAGACGATCTGAAGAGATTCCGTTCGCATTTGGTCACCCGATCAACGTGATCTGCCGCCTCACGGTCCGCCTTGTCCAAAAGTTTTGCGAAGCGGTACTGGTCCTCTTGATCCATCCCGAAATGGGCTACAATCCGCTCGCGCAACGGCTAATCGACAAGAGGCGAGAAATTGCCGGGCGATTGACCGGTGTTGCGGAAAGTGAACTCACTCGAGCGGTGCGGAACCTCATCGAGCAGAACAACGCTGGTTCGAGGAGCGCCGCGCCGGCAACGGTTCCCGACACCCCGGTCGGCGCCGGTTTTGGCGTTATCATTCCCTTTTACCGCCATCTCGGGTTCCTGGAAGATTGCCTCCAATCGGTGGCGGTGGCGGCTGAATGGCTCAAGAATTCCGAACTGAGCGTCGTGGTCGTCAACGATGATCCCGAGATCGGCGATGCTTTGGTTGAATCGCAGATTCCGGTTGAACTCCGACCAGTCACCCAGGTCCTCGGCAATAAGGGGAACATCGGCATTTCACGGACGTTGAACCGAGGAATTGTGGCTTGCCGCCAGCCCTGGCTGCTCTTGCTGGATTGTGACGATAAAATCCATCCGGCTTGTTTCAAAGTATTAAGCCGCGCTGTCCGCGATAAGCCGGGGGCGTCATTCTTGAGTTCTCAGATGATGTTGATCAATGATCGAGATCAGTTCCTGGGCTACCATTTCCGCCTCGGGAAAGTCTCGGATCACGCTGACAACCTCGCCGCGTCCCATTTGAAAGTATTTCGTCGCGATCTTTTTGAAGAGATCGGGTACCACAACCCGCAGTATAACGGCTGTCAGGATTACGAGTTAGCGCTGAGAACATCGATCCAGAAACGGATCGATTTGTTGCCGGACTTTCTTTACCTCTACCGTTGGCACACGAGCAATCAGGGAGTATCCGCGAGCGCGAGACAAAATGCTCAGAGGAAAAAAATCTCGCAAGTTTATCGACTGGTGGTCTCCGCATTAACTTCCGGAAACTCGCCGGTTCGGATTGATGGGAGCGGACCCTTCTGGGATTCATGGCGTAATCGCCTGCCTCGACCAACGTCTTCGGCCTCTTTGTCCGTGACTCTGCCTCTTACCTCTGATTGGACCCTTCCCAAGATGATCTACTTACTCGCGGATGTGCTTGGCCTGGTCTACTCCCGTTATCTCGACGGTGATCATGCTCCGCTTACCATCTCGCTTCCTGCCGATTACTTAGACCGCCTTTGCTCAACCTGTTATGAGCTTTTGCCTGGGAGAGCCTCATGACTTTGCGAGTGGCAATCCTGGGAAAACGGGGACGCCTGGGAGCTGCCCTCTGCCGCGAACTGGCTAAGGAATTTGCTGTGGTTCCTCTGGGTCGAGAGGAGATCGATCTTTTGGATGTTCGCTCCCATGATTTGGACAAGTACAATTTCGATCTTTTGATCAACGCGGCCGCGGCAACGAATGTGGATTGGTGCGAACAAAATCGTGCGACGGCATTTGTGGTAAACGGCCGCGCCGTCGGGAGCCTGGGCCAGTACTGCGCCGCGAACGGCCGGCGGTGCATTCATGTTAGTACCGACTATGTCTTTTCTGGCAACCAGTCGGTCCCTTACTCTGAAACCGCGCCGGTTGAGCCGTTGAGCGCCTACGGGGAGAGCAAAGCCCTGGGTGAGAGGCTGCTTCTGCAGGCGAGCGAGCAGCACCTAGTGATCCGACTTTCCTGGGTTTTTGGTCCCGATAAAGACAGCTTTCTGGATTCTATCCTGGACCAGGCATCCTCGCACGAGCAGATTCAAGCTGTCGCAGATAAATTTTCATCGCCCACGTACTCCTTGGACCTCGCGCAATGGATTCGGCCTCTCCTGCTTGATCAACCAGTCGGCGGGATCTTGCACCTCTGTAACTCCGGGGTCTGTAGTTGGCAGGAATGGGGACAACACGCCCTGACCGTGGCGACTCATTGTGGCGTGATTTTCCAGGCAAAGGAGGTTCTTCCGATCCCGATGGTTTCCCTGAGCCGCTTCGCAGCGAAGCGGCCAATTTACACCGCGATGGACACAACCAGATTTTCGAATCTCACCGGCTTGCGCCCTCGCGCGTGGCAATCAGCTGTCGAAGACTTCGTTCTTCGAAAATTCTCTAAGCGATAGCTCTCGAGTGTAAGGATTTATCTGAACTCAAGATCGTGACTTTCTCGCATAGGAATTGCTAATTGTTTGTAACGTTAGCGCGCCGATTGTAACGTGATTTTAGGCTTATCCGGCTGATCGGAACCTTTTTTCGGCTTCGATCCGTCGAGATAGCCAGCCCTATGTTTCCTGTCCTTTCTGCAGCCCCCGCCGCCAAGTCCACCAATACCGAAGAACCCGTTTTCATCGTCGGAGCGCCCCGCACCGGTTCGTCGTTTTTGGTTAAAGCACTCAAAGAGGCCGCCGGCTTCGCCGGTTTTGCCGAGGGCCACGTCACACCGCTGATGCACAGGCTAGACTACCTCGCGGCGGGTTACTTCCGAGAGATGCGGCAACGGGGTCTGCTCGATATTCCCGTAAACATGGTTGCCAATGTGTCGGAGGCCGAATTTAGACAGGCCCTGGCGGGCGTGTTCACCGTCTTTAAGGATCGGCTGTCAGGCAATCGCCGGTGGCTCGATATAAATCGGCTGTCAGGCAATCGCCGATGGCTCGATAAAACCGTGAACTGCGAGGCGATCGGCGCGCTGCCCTATGTGTTGTCCGTGTGGCCGAGGGCGAAAATTATTTACCTGATGCGCGATGGCATCGCAAACGTGATTTCCGCCGAGCG
Source organism: uncultured Verrucomicrobiae bacterium (assembly GCA_963804425.1). Taxonomy (GTDB): domain Bacteria; phylum Verrucomicrobiota; class Verrucomicrobiia; order Chthoniobacterales; family JAFAMB01; genus DASTDH01. The sequence continues at coordinate 365,591 of CAWDQF010000002.1, forward strand.
ATACTTCGGCGTGAGCTTGCGCGAAGTCTGTTTCAACTGGACAGGTTGTGGCGAGCAATGGGACCGTACGCGTCCGGAGCTTCCTGCAGGAAGCTATGTTGAAATCAGGCATGAAAACCTGATCCAGCATCCGCATCGGGTCGCCACGCAAATCGCGGAATTCATCGGCCTGCCGCCGACCCGCCTTACCGGGTTTGTTTCGTTTATCAAAGCAGAGACCGCGAAGTGGGTGAGCGAACGTGGTGTGCGACCACGGTTGACCGATCTCGATTGGCCGGTCGAACGCCTGTTCCTATTCTTGAGCATCTGCGGCGAGCAAATGTGCCGGCAAGGCTATGCGTCAAAGGAGGAAATTGCGCAGGCGCTCGCGCGTTGCCCGGTTGGACCGCCAGCCAATCGATGCGGCGCGAACGAAGATACTCGAGATAGACAGCGCTGACTATTTCCAGCTCTCGGGTGACGGATTTTTCATCGTGCCCGGGCTGGAGCGGGCGGCGACAGCCATCGTGGCCGGCATCGAAACTTGCGACCCGACTCAATTCGAGGCGGAGTTGCATGTCGAGCACCCCAATGCGCAGCCGGTTCGATTTGAGTTCATTGGCATCGATTGCTGCACTGGCGCGATCGTCTTCCATCACGTCGAAGAACTGAGCGCCCTTGAATCGCGGTGGATCCGCGTAGCGCTGGAACGGCGAGCGACCCGCATCGACGTGCTGATCCGCGTCGCGCGGGGTATCTCCGCGCGCTCAAATGATTACGCCTGGGCCAGGATAAACGCAATGTGTTTGACCCGCAGCGCATCAACCTGAGCAACAGCGGATTGTTCCTTGAAAATGCTCGATATCTAGTATCCGAGAGGCTCTGGGAGCCAAACGGGAGGATTATTGCTGAGCACTGTCGCCCCCGACACGGTTGAACCGGTCAACGACCAGATCGCCGTCTGGTATGAACTAAGGTTGTACCAGAAAATCTTGGCATTGGTGCTCCCTGCCTTTTGCGTTGCAAAAATGTCCCATGACGAACTCGCAGTTTCGCTATACGAAGCCGAAAACTGTCCGGCATTGTTGAAATTCCAGATTGCGACCTGACCGGTCTGGATGTTATGCCAGACAAAATCGTCAATATTGTTTCCGTTAAATCGGCCGATACCGCGGAGTGACCAAGAAAGAGGCACCGTACCGAAAACCACGCTGTTGGCGAACTGGAAGCCATTGAGATACCATGCACCGACGGCACCGGTGCTTTGGCTCCGCCAAATGAGCTTTTTATGGCCGTCTCCGTTAATGTCTGCCAATCCCACTAATACCCAGTCGGGTGAAATGACCGTATAGTACGCCTCTGCAAAATTGAGGCTACCCTGGTTCTGACAGATCAAAAGCGCCCCAGTGCTCGGTGACCATTCGACGGCGTCGACGTTACCGGAATTGGTCAGATCCCCAAAGAGAACGACCGGATACCTTGCCGGAAGCTTGAACGTCTGAGTGGTCAGCAATGATGTGCCGTTCATATACCAGACACCATATTCGCCTCCGACAGTGTCATACCAAAGAATGTCTGTTTTACCGTCATGATTCATGTCGGCGAGCCCAATGATTCTCCAGGTCATTGGTGCGCTCCGGACGACCGCACTTGACACCACCGAGCTGCCGCTCATCAACCAAACACCGACATCCCCAGTCGTGACATTCCGCCACAAAAGGTCGCTGTTTCCGTTGCCGCTAAAATCGCCGAGTGACGATACCTGGGTCACGCGGGCAAGCGATGGCAGATAAAGTGTTCCCCCACCGGCAGCATCGTCATACGTCAGGTTGTCAGTGTTGCTGACTACTGAGTTCATGATGGCGTTGACGTTCTGGCCGTGTTGGTCGGGGTGGTCAAGTCCGATGAAGTGACCTAGTTCGTGCAAGGCGACCCTGCGCAAATCGATGGTGCTGCCTTGGAGTGGGCCACGGTAGGAATTCCAGTAAATACCGCTGCTGGCGTTACTATTAAATACGATCCCTGAGGAAGCGAAACTGTTCGTTCCCACATAATAATAAATCTCGGTCACCGCCAGGATTTCGTTCCCTAACGTGTCGCCTTCGGCCGCATTACCGAAATTCGCTTCGGAGATATTGTCGTTGGGATTGAATCCTTTTGGGTCGCCTCCTTCAGCAGGCTGGATCTTCAGATTCCCCAGGTAATAATTCCACGTTGCGACGGCACCGAAGAACACCTGATCAAAGCTCGCAGAGCCGTCCTCAAGCGGGAAGCGCGGCGTTCGGGTCCCGAGCTGGCCTTGCGTAGCGTTCAAGTCCACATAGATCGTCGTGCTGGGGACGCCCCAGATGAGGTTTTCGAAGACGTAGGCGCGTGTAACCGAGCTAAGCGCGAAGAAGATGAGAGCCGCGGCGGGAAAGAATCGATTCATACTCGGCTGAGCTTTACTGGTTTGTAATTTGATGAATCCGCTCGATGAATCGGTCGACGGTGTCGGCGCTTCGCAAATAATCTCGGGTCGTTAGTCCCGTCGCGGCGGGCATCCGGCTGGTAAACCGCTCTTGTTCCGAGACTGGCTGACCCCAGAATCTGAAAACTCGGTCTACGTTGCCTTCGTTGTCATGCACCACGCGCAGCGCGCCCTGGTCAAGTCCCAGGATGGGGCATATTACGGTTTTGTCTGGAGCGTAGGAAAAGATCACGTACCGCTCATTTGGCGCAAACTGCGGTATTCCTGCGACTTTCAAGCCGCGGTTTCCCACAGCACCACCCAGGAATTCTAATGAAAGGGTTGGCGCCGGGGTTCCTTTGATCATCCGATTCACGGTAAAATTAACCCGGGTCCGAATCGACTTTGCCCCGGCTGGCGATACCCAATAAGAACTGAGACTTTGTGCCGTAACATCCGCGATGATTTCCGCCCGCTGCGCAAGTTCCGGCAGATCCAAAGTCAGAGCAGTCGAGCCAAAAGCCGAACTACTTGCCAGCAAAATGCAAACGCACGAAATTTTCAGACTAAGATTGCCGGTGGCCTCAAACATTTTCAATTTGGCTCCACGGTAGGAATGGACTGAGGGCTAGGTCGCGCGCCGGGCTCCCTGGGCAACTGGGAGAGCATTGTTCCGCGCGATTTCCTTCCAAAGATTTCTTTTGGCATCTGCAAAGAACGTCTCCTTGTCGAGAGAGAATCTTGATAGGACGCTGCTCGCTAGATCTACAAAATCGCCTAGTAAAACTACAAATACAGAGTCTGGAATTACGAAGCTTCGATGTTTAACCTTCTGATGGGCTAAGAGCGCGTCAATATTGCTGAGGGCATCGAAAACATATTGCGCATCGTGAAGGGCGACCACGGAGCTTTCTTTGGCGAAGCGCCAAACATTGAGAAAATCCTTGAACACTGCTCTGTTCGTATGCTCGGCGTCGATGAAAATAAGGTCGCAGGCGAGCGTGATATGATCAGGCGTAAGCTCCGAAGCATCAAGGTCAAATGTTTGTAGCTTGAGCAGGATCGAGAGAGGGAGATGCTGTTCCAGTGTTGCCAGCATTTTTCCGGTGTCGCTTTGGACGTAGTCGAACGTCGTTCCACGCTCGTCCAGCTGCGATTCTGGTCGCTTATCAACGGAGTAGACAAGACGGCATTCCGGGTCAGCTAGATGCGGCAACAAGGTGCCGCCCAGGTAGGAGCCAACCTCCAGATAGGTGTAACTCCGAGCGTGCGTGCGCACGATGTTCTGGAGGCAAAGCAGCGATCTCTTGTCGCCATCTGCGGTTTGACTCGGTATTTTGAAAATCGCTAAGTCACCTTGCTCGATCAGCGACGATGCCTCTTCCAGAATTGTTTTGCTTTGCATAATAGTTCGTATCTCGGCCTCCACTTAGTGCTCCGCAATTTCCCACTGAGTCGACACGTTGCCTAAACTCATTGTGGTCCGTAGTACCCCGCTCTTCATGAACCAAATCGCGCGAGCGCCCGTGCTGGTGTTTTCCCAGACAAGGTCTGCCTCGCCGTCGCCGTCGAAATCTGCGGCACCGGCGATGCGCCACTGAGTCGAGATAGTGGGAAGAGAGAGGGCGGAGGAGTAAACACCGTTTTGGAGAAACCAGATAGCCCGCTGGCCCGTCACTGTATTCTCCCAGACAAGGTCTGCCTCGCCGTCGCCATCGAAATCGCCAACCCCGGCAATCCGCCATTGAGTGGACATGGTCGGAAGAGAAAGGGCGGAGGAGTAAACGCCGTTCCTGAGAAACCAAATTGCGCGAGCACCAGAGCGGGTGTTCTCCCAGACTAAGTCTGCCTGGCCGTCACCGTCAAAGTCTCCGGCTCCGGCAATATGCCAGTCGGTGGAGATGGTGGGAAGGGTGATAGTGGAGGAGTAAACGCCGTTCCTGATGATCCAGATCTGCCGCTCACCCGTGGATGTGTTCTCCACCACGATGCCAGAAGAACCGTCTCCAAGAAAATCACCTATGCCGGCTGCACGCCACGACAGGGAAGCATTCCTCACAGAAATGTCGGATTGCAGGACACCATTCTTCAGCAACCAAACGGAAAAATTGCCGGTCCGCACATTTTCCCAGAGCAGATCAGCATAGCCATTGTGGTCGAAGTCCTTGTCAGCCGGTCTTAATAAGCCGAAGACGCCAACCGAATTGGTAGTGCCGACAAACACTTTGCCGTTGCAGACTGTTGGTGTGATAAACTTGTTGGCCACTCCAAACTGGTCGCGCGCCGGATTTAGATTGCTATTGTAGAGTTCGTGTAGATCGATCGCATCATACGCGTGTAACACGGCCTGATTACCTGAATTCTCGTACGCCCAAACGATTCCCGCATTGTTGCCGGAAGACGAAACACTCGGCGTAACTCCAGGATAACCGAACCGAGTCGAAGTCATGGCAGCCGGGGACGGATTCAGGCGCGCCTGGGTAAACGTAAACCGCCGCAACAAACCTCCGACCGGCCCGTAGTAGATTGCGCCATTGAAGTATGCTGCTGTGGCCCATTCCCCTCCGGGAAGAGCGCCCACTAATTCCTGATAAATGTTGCTGTTGGATGTCGCGCCGGGGACGAACTTTCCCATGTTGTCGCGATCTACCAGGTAAATGTTCTTGTCCTTTCCAGCACCCACTGCCAGATGGCGGGTGTTGCCGTTTGCGTCCAGCATATCCGGGAGTACCACCACTCCGCCGGAGCCGAGATCGGTGTCATTCGCGGCGGCCGCGGCTTGATCGAATGGCGTAAAGTAGTCGCTGACATGGAGCGGCCCCGGAGACAACTTCAAAAAGGTGTCGCCATAATCGCCGCCACTGGGAAAGCCGCTGACCAGAGTGGTATCAAAAGGGCCATTTGCGGTAAGCGCGAAAATATTTCCGTTTGTGTCCGCGGCCGGCCCGGCTCCGCTATTCCAAAAGGCATCCCCTGATCCATCAGATAGGAATGTATTATTTGGCGGACCGTTGGGGTCTAGATTCAAGACGATGACCTGAGCCAGACCGATTGCGCGGTACCCAATGATCCATGAGGTGTAGGGAGCCCTGTCACAGTGAGATGACCACGCCGTGTACACGACACCGTTTAGCAAAAGCAATCCAGGGCGCTCTTTGTACGCCCCAGGATCGAAGATCACGTGGCCGTGACCGTCGTTATGTGGACCCGTGCCGGGATAGCTCGCCTGGATCTCAACCGAACCGGATTCCTGTCCATTCGCCAGATTCAGCGTGTGCAGACGCTGGTGATAGACGGGCCCCGACGATTTGCTCATGGCGACCACGTAGATCGTTCCGTGGGTCCCGATGTTGCGATCGATAACCGGTGTTGCCGTTACACCGATTTCGGGTGCCACCTGACCACATCCCCGATCATCCGACGGAGTCTCTCCCGGACGGAGTAGAGAGGTGCGCCAATAAAGGATGCCGCTATCGGCGTCAAAAGCATACACACTATCGTGCTCGGTGGCGACGATGACCAGATCGTGCGTACCCAGAGAGGTAGCCCCGCTAAAGACCTGTGCATTCGAGACGTACAACGGTTGGGCGTCCACTTTCCCATCTACTGGAAGATTAGCCCTCAGACCGAACGTACTGACGCTGACGTTGTCCGGGGCTAACTCTCCCTCGCTATTATTCCAGCCCGTGCGGGCGGCGTCATTGTGGTAAGTCAGAACGTCGGCGGCGGTCCCTGGAGAGGTCAGGAGGGTAAATATCGGTAGCCAGACCCCATAGAGAATCAGCCGATTGATTAACATTCGACTCCTCCATGAAAAGGAACTCCAACAACTGCTTCCGACCCCGTGATAGTAACTGGGCCGGTGTCGCCAGAGTTTGAGTGGGGAACGCGACAGCATTGCATGCGGGGTCAACTCGCGGAGAGGATAGCCGACCGGAGTCGCGAATTCGACAGATAAATTTGGTCGTTGTTTCCCGACCAGCCAAGGGCAGGACATCTATTGCCCGGGAGAAACAAGCATGCGACGATCACTCGGATGGAATTGGACTTTTCGAATGCGGCACCAGGGGAAAAATCAGAGGCCGCGGTCGAGATTACGGGTTCTCCGGCTGTACGAGACGCGTTTCTGTCTGTCGTAGTCCCTGTCTATAGGGAGGAAGGAAATATTCCGGAATTTCTCAATCGCGTCTCAAGCATTCTCAGCTCGATTACACGTCAATACGAAGTGATTTTCTGTTTGGATCCTTCTCCGGATCGAACGGAAGCACTGATTTTGGAGGCCAGACAGAAAGATCCAAGGATCAAGCTTATCAAATTCTCGCGTCGATTCGGGCAACCGATGGCAACGCTTGCCGGGCTTCAGTACTCGCAAGGAGATGCGGTGATTGTGATCGATGTGGATCTCCAAGATCCGCCGGAACTGATCTCCTCCATGGTGGAAAAGTGGAGAGATGGCCACGATGTGGTGTACGCGCAACGCCGGACAAGGGATGGCGAGACCATGATCAAAAGATTTGCTGCCTGGGCAGGATACAAGCTGATCAACAAGATCGCAGAGGTGAATATTCCGCCCAATACGGGAGACTTTCGTTTGATGAGCCGTCGGGTAGTCGCCGAGATCAATCGATTGAAGGAATGTCACGGCTTTCTCCGCGGGATGGTCGCAGTGGTGGGATTTCCGCAAACTTCGATTTTGTTCGATCGCCCTGCGCGTTTCTCCGGCCGTGGCAACTATAACCGTTTCCTTGGTTCGTTACGCATCGGGTTCAACGGCATATTCTGTTTTTCCAACTCTGCGCTAACCTTAAGTACGCAGGCCGGTTTTGTGGTCGCGCTCACGGCTTTTAGCGTCGGTACTTTGTATGCTCTACTGAAAATATTTGGGTTCCCGTTCCCTTTGGGAAACCCCACGATCGTTATCCTGGTACTGTTTCTTGGCGGCATTCAATTGATCAGCATCGGTATTTTGGGTGAGTACGTCGGGCGGATTTACGAAGAGGTCCGCCAACGACCACGGTACACAATCGATGTCGCTTACGGGTTTGAGACGGAGCGTCGTGTCCAAGACAGCTTCAAAAAATGAGGGGATTGTCTGGCCAGTGAATAGCGATTTGGCAGGCGATTTCTTGAACTGATGGAACGCGTCTTTGCCACCGGCGCAGCCGGCTTTATCGGCAGCAATCTTTGCGATCGACTGCTCGCGCTAGACTGCAAGGTGACAGGCTGGGACAACTTCTCCACTGGCCGGCTGCAATATATTGAGGCAGCGAAACTTTCGCCCAATCTTCGTATGATCGAGGGAGATATACTCGATCTCGAAAGACTGACCGAGGAAATGGCTGGCTGTGATACTGTCTTCCATCTGTCCGCGAATGCCGATGTGCGATTCGGTCTCGAACACCCGCGGAAAGATCTCGAGCAAAACACCATTGCCACGTTTCATGTTTTGGAAGCGATGCGAAGCAATCAAATTAAGAAAATCGCATTCGCATCCACCGGTTCCGTTTACGGTGAAGCGACAGTGATTCCGACTCCCGAGGATGCGCCGTTTCCGATCCAAACCTCGCTTTACGCCGCATCGAAAGTGGCCGGAGAAGCGTTGGTCCAGGCTTACTGCGAAGGATTTGGCTTTGAGGGTTACATCTTCCGCTTCGTGTCGATTCTGGGGGAGCGTTACACACATGGACACGTTTTTGATTTCTATCGCCAAATCCTCGGCGACCCGACCCGGCTCCGGGTGCTCGGAGATGGTAACCAACGGAAATCTTACCTGTACGTGCAGGATTGTCTCGACGCGATCCTTCACGTGATGAATCAGGAGACCGCGCGATCGGCGAAGCATCATTGTGAGATCTATAACCTGGGCGCTGAAGAGTACTGTACGGTAAAAGATTCCATTTCTTGGATCTGTCAGCGACTCAAAGTGACCCCGACTCTAGAGTTCACCGGCGGAGAACGAGGTTGGGTTGGCGATAATCCTTTTATCTTTCTGGATACCATCAAAGTGCGGAAAACCGGCTGGCGTTCGAAGCTGACTATTCGCCAAGGGATCGAAAGGACAGTCGATTGGTTGGCGGACAACCAGTGGGTGTTTGAGAAGCGCCACTGAAATCCGCACACAAGGAGTTTGCCGAAAGCCAGAAGAACTTAAACAGGAGATAACAGAGTGAACAGAGAATCTCTTTCCTCTGTACTACTGCGTTGACAATTCGCGCATTTTCGCGAGGACTTTTCTTAACCACGAATGGACACCAATGGACGCGAATTAAATCAGTTTATTCGCGTCCATTAGCGTCTATTCGCGGTTTCTTCTTCCTCGCTTTGGCTTCGACCTAAGCTCAGCCGAACGGTTGTGGCTCAGCCACTCTGTTATCTCTGTTTCCCTTTTGTTGAAATTCTTGGTGACCTTCTGTTCTTCGGGCCGTTTCCAAAGCCCGCCAGGCTGCCAGAGTGAGGCTTGGCGTAACCCCGAGGTAGTCAGAAAAAAATGCGGCCGCTCTTCTAAGGCGATAAAGCCGCGGATGGATTTAATTCGCCTTCATTGGTGTCTATTCGCGGTTGTTTTCTTCGCTTTGGTTGCGGCTATGCCGCGTTGTGTTCTTTTGTGGCTATTCTTTATCCGTTCTCATGAAGATTGTTGTGCTCGGTCTCTGGCATCTCGGTTGCGTTACAGCGGCTTGTGCGGCGAAGTTTGAGTCGGTCATCGGCCTCGATTTTGACCCTGCAGTGGTCGCGCAACTTCAGAATGGAAAACCGCCCGTGTTCGAACCGGGTCTAGCGGAGCTGATCAGCGAGGGACTTCAGCACAAACGCCTGACCTTTGCCGACGACCCGGCAGTGGCCTGCCGGCACGCCAACCTACTTTGGGTCTGCTACGACACTCCGGTCGATGATAACGACGTCGCTGATTTAACCCCTGTAATCGACGGAATCAGTCGTTGTGTTCCGCATCTCCCAGCCGGGACATTGATCTTGATTTCCTCGCAGATTCCGGCTGGAACTTGCCGCGCTCTCGAAGCGCGCTTCCCCAGCTATCGGTTCGCCTATTCCCCAGAAAATCTACGTCTCGGCCAGGCCCTCTCGATTTTTGTAGATGCGGACCGCATCGTCCTCGGTGTGCGGACTGAGGCCGACGCAAAGGAGCTTAAACCTCTTCTAACTCATTTTACTCGGACCCTGCTTGTCGTTCAGACCGAGTCCGCAGAGATGATAAAGCATGCCATCAACTCGTTTCTGGCGGGTTCGATCGCGTTCATGAACGAAATTGCTCGAATCTGCGAGCGCGTCGGAGCGGATGCGAAGGAAGTGGAACGAGGCCTCAAATCGGAGCCACGCATTGGCCCCGGGGCATACCTCTCCCCGGGCGCAGCTTTTTCCGGTGGTACACTGGCACGGGATGTGGTCGCGCTGTTGAAAATCGCCCAAGAAAAAGGCGAGCCACTCGTCCTCATCCCGGCCATTAAGCGTGGCAATGATCAACACAAACTTTGGGCGGTGCAAAGACTCCGGGAAGAACTAGGAGAGCTGGAGGGCAGGCGGATAGCAATCTTGGGACTTACTTACAAGCCGGGCACGGACACACTTCGGCGGAGCCTGGCAATTGAATTGTGCCGGTGGCTCCTCCAAGAAAGAGCGATCGTGCGAGCCTATGATCCGCTCGTTGTTGCGCTTCCCGATCACCTGGAAAAAATCTTACTCTCCAGCAACCTGGAAGAGGTCGTTACGGATGCCGACGCCGCGGTAGTTTGTACGGAGTGGCCACAAATCCGGGAGGCTGGCTGGGAAAGAATCCTCAGCCGAGCGAAAGGGCTGGTTGTCATCGATGCCAACGGGTTTCTTGCGACGGCTGTGGGCAATCACCCAGGAATGACTTACCGTCAAGTCGGTAGACCCAAAGACAATCTCGTTTGAACCCGAAGAGCAGGAAATGATGCGTATAAGATCCCCGCAACAAATAGTATAACTTATTTTTTGATTGTTATTTTAACAGAAGATCGCGAAGCTGACAAAGATGATGGATTCGATGCAGAGGGCAATTGGAAGCAAAACGATAGGAATGAAGTCCCTTAAATCGCGTCCACCGGCAGCGGAAATTGGGACACGGCCTCAGATTCTGTTTTGAACAGGAGATAACCGAGGAAGCAGAGATTATTGTGAATTGTTTACGCTGTCTAGTTCGTCGCCCGTACTAACCGATGCATCCGAATTTCGCCAAAGCAGGACAGCTCACCGGCACCATTATCGGCGCGGCCATAGAGGTACATCGCGACAAAGGTCCTGGCCTCATCGAGTCAATCTACGAGTGGTGCATGGAGAAAGAACTAGAGCTAAAAGGACTGTCGTCTGTCAGCCAGAAAGTTGTGACCGTGACTTACAAAGGCTTCACTCGGGAAGAGCCGCTCCGCTTCGATGTTCTGGTGGAAGGCTGCGTTTTGGTCGAGGCAAAAGCTGTTGCCGAGGTGTTGCCTATCCACAAGGCGCAGCTACTAAGTTATCTGAAGTTGCTCCACGTTCCTGTTGGGTTGCTCATCAATTTCAACGAAATAAAGCTGGCGGACGGTGTGTCCCGTCTCATTCTGCCAGGCTCGAACCGGTAGCCCAGATGGACAAGATCGAAACTCAGTACTTTCTCTGTTTTCTCCGTTACCTCCTGTTCAACCGTCTTGTTTGCTTTGGTTGCAGATTCGCAGCGGTGCTCGACGTTCCTGTTGGGTTGCTGATCAATTTCAATGAAATAAAGCTGGCGGACGGTGTGTCCCGTCTCATTCTGCCAGGCTCGAACCGGTAGCTCAGATGGACAAGATCGAAACTCAGTACTTTCTCTGTTTTCTCCGTTACCTCCTGTTCAACCGTCTTGTTTGCTTTGGTTGCAGATTCGCAGCGGTGCTCGACGTTCCTGTTGGGTTGCTGATCAATTTCAATGAAATAAAGCTGGTGGACGGTGTGTCCCGTCTCATTCTACCAGGCTCGAACCGGTAGCTCAGATGGACAAGATCGAAACTCAGTACTTTCTCTGTTTTCTCCGTTACCTCCTGTTCAACCGTCTTGTTTGCTTTGGTTGCAGATTCGCAGCGGTGCTCGACGTTCCTGTTGGGTTGCTGATCAATTTCAATGAAATAAAGCTGGTGGACGGTGTGTCCCGTCTCATTCTACCAGGCTCGAACCGGTAGCTCAGATGGACAAGATCGAAACTCAGTACTTTCTCTGTTTTCTCCGTTACCTCCTGTTCAACCGTCCTGTTTGCTTTGGTTGCAGATCCGCAGCGGCGTGTTCCTTTGCGCTGCTATTGTTCAAATCTTGTTTTTTGCGAGGATTTTCTAACCGCGAATCGACGCCCAATCGCGTCCATTGGTGTCCATTCGCGGCTGTTTTTCGCCGCTTTGGTTGGGCTACGCTGCGTCCTTTGCGTCTTTGGATGAGGCTATGAAGTTAAAGAATCTTGTCACTATCGTCACCGGGGCGAGCCAGGGTCTCGGACGCGCGATTGCCGAGGAATTTGTGAAAAAAGGTGCCCACGTAGCGATTTGCGCCCGAGACCGTGGTCTTCTTGAAGAGGCGCGGAGCCGGCTGGCAGCCCTGGCGTATCCTGGCCAGCAGATTTTGGCACATGCGGGAGATGTCTCTTCGCGAGATCAAATGAGCGAACTGTTTCACCAGACCGAGCAGGAAATGGGGTTGGTGGATGTGCTGGTCAACAACGCCGGAGTCTATGGACCGAAAGGTCCCAGCGAAGCGGTTGATCTCGACGAATGGATTCGTGCGCTCGAAATCAATTTGCTCGGAACGTTTATTCCCACGCGTTTCGCTATCGCCCAGATGAAAAAGAAAGGTGGCGGTAAAATTATCAATCTATCCGGGGGCGGCGCGACCGGTCCTCTACCGCGTCTGAGCGCTTACGCCGCAACCAAGGCGGCCGTGGTCCGTTTAACGGAGACACTCGCAGAGGAGCTGCGGGAATTTTCCATCGCAGTCAACGCAATTGCCCCCGGGGCGCTCAACACTCGGTTGTTAGACGAGGTGCTGCAGGCCGGACCGGAATTGGTTGGGGCCGAATTTTATCAGAAGGCGATCAAACAACGCGAGACGGGCGGCGTGCCCTTAGCCAAGGGGGTTGCGCTCTGTGTTTACCTGGCTTCCCCGGCGAGCAACGGCATCACGGGCAAGCTCATTAGCGCGCTGTGGGATCCCTGGGACAAGCTGAGCGATTATCGAGCCGAGTTGGAAAGAAACGATATTTATACTCTGCGACGCATCGTTCCAGAAGACCGAGGGAAGAAATTCTAGGCGTTGAAGTGTGTCCCTGCCGATGTCTATTTCTAACCCTGAGCCTCCAACTCCGTTGCGAGAGAGCGGTAAGACGTTTTGAAGACAAACAGGTGCATGAGAAGGAAACCGCTTAAAGTTGCGCAGGGGATCGCCCAAAGCTTGGCGATCAGGACGTTAGCGGTAAAGATTGAGAGAGCAACGTGGACGACACTGAGTGTGATCAACCAACTGCTCCCGGCTACCAGCGAATACTGGAGAAGTTGTCGCAGATAGTCATTGCGCGGGCAGCGAAACACCCAAAACTTGTTGAGTACAAAGTGACAGGTGACCCCAACGAAAAAGGCGATTGTCACCGCGATGAGAGGCGGTAGAAATCGACTGAGAATCAAGACCGCCGAAAAGTCGGCTGCTGCGGACGTGCCGCCTACGGTACAGAAACGAATAAACCGAAAAAATTTCTCCGAGTTAATCACAAGTAAATGGAGCGGATGCTGTATCAGCAACAAACCGGCTTTGCCATCGTTGGTTGCGGATTAATTGGATGTCGCCGGGCAACGGTTCTGCCGGCCGGTTCCCTCAAGCATGTGTTCGATATCCAGTCGGATCGCGCGTCCGAACTGGCGCGGCTGCATCCTGGCTGCGAGCCAGTCACGAAGTTGGAGGCTCTGTTAGAGAGCGAATCCGTGCACGCTGTCATCGTCTCTACCGCCAATAGTGCGCTCGCATCCGTCGCTCTCGCCGCGGTTCAAGCCGGAAAGCATGTACTGGTCGAGAAGCCAGGTGCAATTGCGTCGGAGCAACTAGCGGAGATTGAGGTCGCCGCTACCGTTACCGGTTCCCTGGTACGAATCGGGTATAATCACCGTTTCCATCCAGCGTTTTTGAAAATCGGGGAACTCATGCGGACCGAAACGCTGGGGGAACTCATGTTCTTGCGGGCACGCTATGGTCACGGCGGCCGGGTCGGCTACGAGCGTGAATGGCGCGCCGATCCGAACCTGAGCGGCGGGGGCGAACTGATCGATCAGGGTGTCCATTTGATTGATTTGGCTGGGATGTTTCTCGGCCAGTTCACGCAGGTCGACGGCCATGCGATCACCGCATTCTGGAATATGCAGGTTGACGACAACGCCTTCTTGAGTCTCCGGACCGCACAGGGAAAGACGGCTTGGTTGCATGTGAGTTGCACGGAATGGAAAAATCTTTTCTCGTTCGAGATTTATTTTCGACAAGCCAAACTTCAGGTTGATGGCCTGGGCGGAAACTATGGCCTGGAGCGGCTGACCTACTATAAGATGCTGCCGGAAATGGGTCCTCCGGAAACCATCATCTATGAGTTTCCGCGTGGCGACGATTCGTGGGCTGTCGAGTTGAACCAGTTCATCGAGGATATCCGGCTGCGGCGGACTCCATCACCGGGCTTGGCCGAAGGAAGAAGGACGTTAGAAATTGTCGAAACGATTTATCAGAAGAGCGGCTACCCGCGGCCTACGGCCGAATAGCAGATAGCAAATGACAAATAGCAAATACTAAAGGCAAGAAGTCCGTGAACCGCCAACCGCCAACGGACAACCGCTAACCTTTTTCATGATCATCACGCGCTCGCCTTTGCGAATATCCCTAGGAGGAGGTGGAACTGACCTTCCCTCCTACTACCAAAAGCATTCCGGGTTTCTGATTGCGGCGGCAATCGATAAGTATGTCTACATTACTCTGCATCGGACGTTTGTTGATGAGTTGATCGTCAAATATTCGAAACTTGAGCGGGTCCGCGCAGTAAAAGAGCTGGAGCACCCGATTATTCGTGAGGCTCTGCAATTGGTCGGAATCGAGGCTCCTAATCTGGAAATCACTTCGTTGGCGGACATTCCGGCGGGTACCGGCCTGGGCTCTTCTGGAAGTTTCACGACTGGATTGCTCAAGGCATTGCACGCTTGGAAAATGAATCTGGTCCATCCGGCGCAGCTGGCCGAACAAGCATGCGAGATCGAGATCGACCGCCTGGGTGAACCGATCGGAAAACAGGATCAATATATCGCCGCCTATGGCGGTATTACCTGTTTCAAATTCATGCCGGATGGCCGAGTGGAGGCCTGGCCGCTCAAGATCTCGGAGGAAACACTGTATAACCTGGAGGACAACTTGCTGCTCTTCTTCACCGGTTATTCGCGCTCGGCCTCTTCGATTTTAAAGGAACAAAAATCCAAGACGCTCGCGTCTGATTCCGCCATGATCGATAACCTCCACTTCATCAAGGAGCTGGGGAAGCAGAGCCAGCGCGCCTTGGAGAATGGCGACCTGAAGGAGTTCGCTCGCCTAATGGATGTCCACTGGCAACGCAAGAAAGAACGATCGGATAATATGTCAAACTCGCGGATCAATCAGTGGTACGACCATGCCATGGCGAACGGCGCACTGGGTGGAAAATTGATTGGCGCGGGCGGTGGCGGCTTTCTGATGTTCTATGGAGAGGACAAGGCACGGCTGAGGCACGCCATGCGGGAAAGGGGTCTGACGGAGGTTCGTTTTCGGTTTGATTTTGAAGGCACTAAAATCGTTGCGCAGTCGTGAGAGGAGCGCCGTGAGCGCCGACAACGCCCAGAACTGTTCAGAAGAGCCGGGGTAACCGCAGATTTCACGGATCCAAATATTCGCCCCCGTCCTCGTCGTCGTTCGCAAAGAGACCTGCCACGCAACTTGGTAGGATCGAAGCCAAAAAACCGGAACCTATCCGATCATAGATTTTCGCAAATTCACCGATTGGGAACTAGTTCAACCGCGAATGAACGCGAATGAACGCGAATAGGGGGGGCATTCGCGTCTATCGGCGGATTTCAAACTTGGCAGTGCGGGGTGCTCAGCAATGAGCATTCCTACCGCGACACGAGAGGAGACCCTTATTCGTGTGTATTCGCTTCTATTCGTGGTTTATGAATCTCTGATCCGGAATCATCGATTACCGATTACCGAAACTAATCACCGATGGCTTCTCTCCCTGTTGTCATTCTTGCCGGCGGCCTGGCTACTCGTTTGCGGCCGTTGACGGAAAAGATCCCGAAAAGCCTGGTTGAAGTTGCCGGGCGTCCGTTCCTGGAGCATCAGATTGCTCTTCTTCGAAAAAACGGCGTGACCGAAATTTATCTCTGTGTTGGATTTCTCGGCGAGATGATCGAAGAGCTTTTCGGGAACGGGAAACAGTTTGGAATCTACATAACCTATTCCTACGATGGCGAGAAGCTCTTAGGTACCGGTGGGGCCATTAAGAAATTGATCCCGGGACTGCCTGCCAGTTTTTTCGTGCTTTACGGCGACTCTTATCTGCCAATTGATTACCAAGCCGTGGCCGCTCATTTTCGAGTAACCGACCAGCCTGCTCTGATGACGGTCTTTCACAACGACAACGCTTGGGATCGAAGCAATGTTTGGTTCGAGCAAGGCAAGGTCCGGCGGTACTCGAAAACGGAGAGTCTCCCCCAAATGCACTTCATCGATTATGGGCTCACGATCTGTAACCGATCTATTTTTAAGGATTACCCGATCGAAGAGCCGTTTGATTTAGCCATGGTTTTCGAAAAGCTTGCCGAACGCGGAGAATTGGCTGGCTACGAAGTTCACCAACGATTTTACGAGATCGGGTCACACCAAGGGCTGGAAGAGCTAGACCGCTTGCTTCGCGACGGAAGTCGCGAAGCAAATGACAGATGACAGATA
Source organism: uncultured Verrucomicrobiae bacterium (assembly GCA_963804425.1). Classification (GTDB taxonomy): domain Bacteria; phylum Verrucomicrobiota; class Verrucomicrobiia; order Chthoniobacterales; family JAFAMB01; genus DASTDH01. The sequence continues at coordinate 381,996 of CAWDQF010000002.1, forward strand.
ACAGATGACAGATGTCAAATAGCCGATAGCCGATAGCAAATGACCAATGACAGATGACAAATTGCAAATCGAGCACGGAATACTGGCTATTCATGCCGACGTGTCCGCCATAGCTTTACCGGAGACAAAGGAAGCCTCGTCCGATGTTCGAACCGTGGCTATCCCGTTGGCGAAGTCGGAACCCGTTCGAAAGCCTAACCCATATTCTGCGGCTACTTCGGCTGGCGCGTCAGCGGCTTCATTTGCTATCTGCTATTTGCTATTTGCTATTCGCTTCGACCGATCCTGCCTTCGGCGGATCTGTTTCGCCCTACCAACACTCCATTGTTCGTATGACTTATAGTGAAAAGCATCTCGCCGAGACGGTAGAAATCGCTCAGCAAATCGACTCGGCTGCCCTGGAGAACATGGCGGAATTGCTTCTGAGGGTTCGGGAACGCGGGGGACGGCTCTTTTTTCTGGGAGTGGGCGGAAGTGCGGCTAATGCATCCCATGCCGTCAACGACTTTCGCAAGATTGCCGGAATGGAATGCTACGCTCCGACTGACAACGTCTCCGAACTGACGGCCCGAACGAACGATGAAGGCTGGGCTTCCGTCTTTGTCGAGTGGCTGCGGGGAAGCCGCTTGAATGCGAAGGACGCCGTGATGGTCTTCTCGGTCGGCGGCGGCAACCTGGAAAAAAATGTGAGCCCGAACCTGGTCTCTGCTCTCCAATACGCCAAGGAAATGAAAGCCAGTGTACTCGGTATCGTTGGGCGGGATGGCGGCTATACCGCCAAGGTAGCCGACGCTATTTGCATCGTGCCGACGGTGAACCCGCAAAATGTGACGCCCCACTCTGAGGCATTTCAGGCGGTGGTTTGGCACCTATTGGTGTCGCACCCGAAATTGAAGGTTCAGCAGACCAAGTGGGAAAGTATGCGGTAGAACACGGAATGCGGAAGACTCAGGAAAATTGACTACAAGTTGTAGGATTCCGGAACAGCCCTTAATCTCTCTCATGAGCGTTGACAAAATGGCGCCGCGTTCGCTAGCCGGCTCGCCAGGGATGGAGGCGCCAACAGCATTCGAAGAGATCATCCAGATCTATCTCCGGGATGTAGACCGAACCCTGATCCGCGAGAACCTTGCTTTGACACCGGCCCAGCGACTCCAGAAGCTTGAGGAATTCCTTGAGTTCTTGCAGTCAGCAAAAAAAACGCGTCAATCCGCTTCGCAGACTTATAGGGATGCCAAACCGATTTAAGTCGCTACTCGAGGTTCTCGCGCAAGCGGATGTTCAGTTTATCTTGATCGGCGGTGTGGCCGCTAACCTTCACGGTTCAGCTCGGGCTACCTTTGACATCGACATTGTGTATGCCCGTTCGAAAGAGAACTTAGCGGCAATAGCTTCGGCGCTTGCGCCGCTTGCACCCTACCTTCGAGGTGCACCTCCAGGGCTCCCGTTCAGACTCGATGAGAAGACTCTCGCGAACGGCCTGAATTTCACACTTACCACAACATTGGGAGATCTCGACCTGATGGGAGAAGTGGCCGGCGGCGGCAACTATGAAAAACTGCTACTAGCTTCAATGTGGACGGAGATCGACGGCTTGAGGATCAGGTGTGCCACTCTGGAACAGTTGATTTTCCTCAAGAATGCAGCCGGCCGACCAAAAGACTTCGAGTCTGTTGCCGAGCTGAGAGCCATCCAGGAAGAGCGGGAAAAACAGTGAGAAGAAACAGACAGCGAATTGACCTTCCGTCGCCTTGCGGGCTTCCGACTTCGTCCGCCGCGGCGGATTGGAACAAGATGGCAGGCAGCCTGCGAATTACATCCATTTATTCGCGTCAATTAGCGTTCATTCGCGGTTCGTTTTCTCTCATCTTTGTGGTCTTTGCACTGCTATAGTTGGAATTCTTGTTTTTTTGCGAGGATCTTCTAACCGCGAATGAACGCAAATAGACGCGAATAAAGGAATCAATTCGTGTCCATTGGTGTCTATTCGCGGTTGTTTTCCTCGCTTTTGGTTGCGGCTATGCCGCGCTGTGTTCTCTGTGGCTATTTCTCTTTTCTGCGATGAAGCTCAATAAAGCCGTTTTCCTCGATCGTGACGGAGTAATTAATCGGCCGATTATTATCGATGGGAAACCATACCCTCCGCGAACGATTGCCAAGTTCGAGATTTTGCCCGGTGTAGATCAGGCGTGCGCCACCCTTAGGAACGCCGGATACCTGCTCGTCGTCGTGACCAACCAACCGGATGTCGGCCGTGGGCTCCTGGAAAAAGAAAGCGTGGAAGCGATGCACAACGTGATGGTTCGACAACTACCAATCGATCGAGTGGAGGTTTGTTATCATGCCGGAGCTCGGTTTGGCCAAGACTGCGAATGCCGGAAGCCGCGTCCCGGGATGCTCATCAATGCAGCCGCAGCGCTCGATATAGATTTGTCGCGCTCCTTTTTGATCGGGGATCGGTGGCGCGATATCGACAGCGGTAAACGCGCAGGTTGCCGAACCGTTTTCATCAACTGGGGCTACCACGAGACGCTGCGCGAACAACCCGATTTTAGCGCCACGAGCTTATCTGAAGCTGTCGAATGGATTCTCCGCGGCCCAGGCAAGAGTGAATAGCCACAAAGAACACAGCGCGGAATGGCCCCAACCAAAGGCGATGGGAAACAACCCGCAGAGGATTAATCCGCAGATTTCGCAGATTACACAGATTCTCCTGAAGACCTTAGAAGCTCTCAGTAGAGGGCCGCTGGAGGCGGAGGAGTTTGGTTCTCTCTGCTGGAGGCTCAAAGCTGAATGAATTTACCGGGGATTTGTTTGGTCAAATGAGTCTCAGCAGGAGCTTCGCCCTACCACCGAAACTCTTCGGTCTTTCCAAGTTCTGGATTCTCAATCCCGCATTCGCGTCTTTCGGCCTAACGGGTGGCCCCGTGGATGGCTGCAATAGATGAATCTGTGTAATCTGCGAAATCTGCGGATTAATCCTCGTCCATTCGCGGTTCAGCAAATCCTCAATTCGTAAAAGTCTGTGAAATCTGTGGCTTTAAGGCGTATGCCAGTCGGCGGATAAAGTTATTCACCGGCTCACTCCAAAATTTCCCGAGTAACTCACCGATCACCGCACAGATCAAAACGAAAAGCGGCAGGAACACGGGAGAGTAGGGGACCAGATCAAGATCGAGTTCCTTCAGGTAATTAACGAGAAGGAGCAAGATCACTCCATGGGATAGGTAGATTTCGTAACTCCGGCGTCCCAGGAGCCTGAAAGGCCAACTGAGAACGGCAAAGAGATTGCGCCACCTGCTCTCGAAATAGGTTAGACCAAGCAACAACAACGCGATCCCGAGTCCGAGAAAGGTTGGACCCATGACGACATCGTCAGGGATCGTCGTACTCGTGATTGTCCAAACCGATAAGACAAAGCCCAGGACCGACATCGCCAAAGCGGCGGGACGACGGCTGATCTGTTTCGTCAGGATCGATTGAATGATCGCGATGGCACATCCCAAAGCGATGAGATCAAAGCAGGAAAAGTATCCGTAGAGTTTATCAAGGGTGGTTGCGCTGGTGAATCTGGCAATTGGCCCAGCTACCATCAATAGCAGGCAACAGAACAGCATGACGCGCCGATTCCGGAGGAGGAGACAGAGGGGCGGGAAAAAGAAGTAGAACATCTCTTCGATGGAGAGAGACCAAAGAATATCCCAGGGAAGCAGACTCCAGCCGATTTTGCAGAACAAGAGATTATAACGAAACGTGAGGGTATAAGTTAACAGCTCTGAAATCGAAGCCTTTTGAGTGTCGTAAACGAAATCACGCACTTGACCAAAGTGGAGATAGAGTAAGGCGACTAACGTCAGGCTGAGGCAGGGGGCGATTCGACCAAATCGAAACAAGTAAAAACTTCCAGGCCGGATGGCACTCAGAGCCCCATATCTGACCATGGAAATACGGGTGATCAGAAAGCCGGAAATGACGAAGAAAATCGTTACTCCATAGTAGCCATTCTGAAATAGGATCTGAGCTAATTGGGATGGGAATAGCGGAGCAAGCGCTGAGGATTGAACCGTGAAAAAATCGTCACCGTGATAGAGGACAACCAGCAGAATCGATAATCCGCGCAACAAATCGATCGAACCGGAGCGGCCTTTTTGCGCCGATTTCGCTGAAATCTCCGATGACCGTGGCTGCATTCCGCTCCTCATCACGCTTTAAGCCAACAGAAATTGTTTTACCACAGGGAGACAGAAAAAGATTGGATTGCTTGAGCCGCAGTTTTGATCGAGAAGATGTAGTTGCGGCGACCTTCTGCAGGTCTAGTTGTCCGCCTTTCAGAAGCATGAACTCTCTCGGAAACCTTTCGGTCAAAATCTTCGCCGACGGCGCGGATCTCGAAGGAATGTTCACCCTTTATCGTGATCCCCTGATCAAGGGGCTGACGACTAATCCGACTTTGATGCGCAAGGCGGGTATCGACGACTACGAAGCGTTCGCCAAAGATGTGCTTCAAGTCGTGAAGACGAAACCTGTTTCATTTGAAGTGTTTTCTGATGAGTTTTCGGAGATGCGGCGGCAAGCGTTGAAGATTCGAGATTGGCAGGAGAACGTTTTCGTGAAAATTCCAATCACCAATACCCGGGGCGAATCGTCGATCCCGCTGATCAAGGATCTCGTGGCCGCGAAGGTTCCCCTCAATATCACTGCGATTCTTACGTTGAAACAAATTCGCGAGGTGGCTGCTACTCTAAGCCCAAGCGTCCCGGCGATTGTGTCGGTTTTTGCCGGGCGCATCGCCGATACTGGTACGCATCCCGAGGCTATCATGCGAGCGAGCAAAGCGTTGTTGGAAGATCTGCCCAAGACCGATCTGCTGTGGGCTAGCGTGCGAGAGGTTCTGAACATCATTCAGGCGGACGATTGTGGCTGCGATATCGTGGCAGTGCCCCATGATATTATCAAGAAAGCGACACTTCTCTTTGGCATGGAATTGGAGAAGCTCTCGCTCGATACGGTGAAGATGTTTGCCAAGGATGCCGAATTGGCAGGCTTTACTCTTTAATGGCGCAGGGTGAACATTGGACGTGAGGGCTCTGCATTTCCTATTTTTCTGATTTCGCGGCGAGCCGCAAACCCTCTTTTGACTCGGAAAAATGTTAGAAAAAGTCTCTTCCAAGAACAAAGGCTCTGGACCGGAAAGTAGTGGTCATGGTCATTCCTTTTCGTTGAGTGTCCCCTTCGGGAGTGGCCCCATAGCGGTAACTTAAGTTCCGATTTTGTTGCCAACGGGCACGAAATGCGCCGAGAGACGCTTTTGTCCCGGAGGGGACAGCTTGAGAGTAGCCCGGCACGAAGTGCCTGGGAAATGGGAAAAGACACAGCCGTCCCAGCGGGACGGTCGAAAAGGAATATCTGGCGTTTCTAAAAAGGCACGACCTGAAATTCCAAGCCAATATGGCTGGGACTAACCGCTATTTCAGCCGTCCCTACGGGACGCGTCATTCTTTCTTTTACCGAACCAGGCACTTCGTGCCAGGCTACTCTCATGCTGTCCCCTCCGGGACAAAAGCGTCTCTCGGCGCATTTCGTGCCCGTCTTTGTATTGATCCCGTATTCCTGGCACAGCCGGCGAAAGTTCTCACTCTTTAGCGCCTTCAGCGCAAACTCCATTCTCTGTTGCATCGGTTCACTCTTCTTCCAGGGCTTTAGCCCTTGAGCGTTACCGATGTCCTGAACCTGAAGTGTTACCGATGTCCTGAACCTGAAGTGTTACCGATGTCCTGAACCTGAAGTGTTACCGATGTCCTGAACCTGAAGTGTTACCGATGTCCTGAACCTGAAGTGTTGCCGATGGTCTTGAACCTGAAGTGTTGCCGATGTCCTGAACCTGAAGTGTTGCCGATGTCCTGAACCTGAAGTGTTACCGATGTCCTGAACCTGAAGTGTTACCGATGTCCTGAACCTGAAGTGTTACCGATGTCCTGAACCTGTACCGTGACCAGGGCAAATGACAGTATCACTGCTCTTATTCCCGCGTGTGCAGATCTATAGTTATCGATAGTTACTTCTGTTTATGGATTTTGGACAACCTAAAAGGGAGTTCTTCCTTTAATCTTGTGTCAAAACCCGCGCCGACGCTAATCGATGACGTCAGTAGTTCAACCAAATCTAAGAACTTGAATATGTTGAGAAAAAGAGCGAAGGCGACATTCCTTATTGCCGGAATCGCGCTGAGCCTAATGTTCGGCAGTGTGCAGCAAACCCAAGCTGCATATTATAACAATTACTATTCGTGGTACACCTATTACTTAAACCTATATCGTAGCACCGGGAATACCGGGTATCTGTATGGGTTGGCGTATCCGGCTTATTATTACTATCTTGGCGGTCTATACGGAGATTATACCGGTGTTAACTATGACCGCTGGGGAAGCAAGTCGATGGTTTACGTCAACTTTACCTACGCAGGCTATTACTACAATTACTACGATTACGACGGTGATTACTACTACCGGAATTATTAATTGCGTCGTATAAAGGGTCCAGTGAAGTAACTTGTTCGAGCTGTTGGCGGGCATGGTGGGTTCACACAAAAATATTGTTTGGGGCATAGTCATTGGAATTACTTGCCTTTTTGTCGGTGTCTCGTTGAGCAGTAAATTCCGACACAAAGGTCACTCCAAATCTGCTTCTTCGTTCGCGAAAGCCAGTCCTTCGCCAAGTGTAACGGAGAACACCGATAGCCGGCAGGAAACCGCTTTAATAGAGGATCCGAGCCCGTCGACGGTGCCGGGAAAAGGCTTGGCTTCGCCGTCTCCTGCCGTTGACCAGAAGTTCTTAGAAGCGCGTCAAAAAATGCTTCCCAGCCTCAACTCAGAGCTGCGGGAGGAAGCGAAAGGATTGTACGGCGCGGTGTTCCAACAACTGCATTTGTCCGGGGATGTGCAGGAAAAAGTCATAGACATCCTGACTCAGCAGGAGAAGCGATTAGAGCAGCAAGCGTTTGATGCTGCCAAGTTGGGTACTGTTCCAACACCCCCGTCGGCTGAGGAGTTGCGCACGCAACAGGCCCAACAGGACCAACAACTACGTTCGGTATTGGGTGATGCCGGACTGACAGAGTTCAACCAATATCAATCAACTATCCCTGACCGAATGATCGTCAATGCGATGAATCAGCAGGACGCTAATCTCAGTGACGACCAAACCCAGCAGCTTCTGCAAATTCTTAAGGAGGAGCGAAACCAAATTTTTGGTCAGGCGAGTATTAATCAGAGTTTGGCCTCGATGCCGCCAGATCAGGCGATGGCCACTATTCAGCAGCAGGAGTTGCTTCTCCAACAGGCTGTGAATAATCGAATTCAAAATCTGCTTACTCCCGAGCAGCGGACAACGCTTCAAGGAGTCTTCTCCCAATATAGTGTTCATCCTCAGAACCAGTGATTTTGCTAAGGAGGCTGTTGAAAAAGGCCCGGCGCTTCGAACGCGCCTGGCGACAACAGCCTCCTGAAGTTTTGGATTTCGCCAAAGGTGAAGAAAAAAACCACGAACGGATCCTCCTTCGGTCCGCCTCCCCTTCGGCTATGGCGCGACCAAAAAATAACCGCGATCGCGCCGTAGCTCGAAGAGCGAAGGTGGTCTGCGAGCTACGGCGGGACAGGCTGCTAATTGACGCGAATAGATGGATTTAATTCGCGTTCACTCGTGTCCATTTGCGGTTGAAAGAAATCCTCGCGGATAGCCGATTTTCAGCGAACTGCAACAAGACAGAGTCGGCTAGTTTGGTGTGTCGAGCCGGCCTTCTTGACCAGGTGGAAATGCCGCGGTTCGGATCATCTCCATTTTGCTCTTCGGTTATGAGCTTGTCCCGAAGGGTTAGCGGAAGCAAGGGACGGCACCCAGGAAAAGTTTCGGCGATCCGGATAAGGTCAGTTTCGTCCTTGATGCGGTTGCTCAAAAGTCTGCGAGGATCCTCGCATGCGCAGATCTTGCCCAGGATGAGGTCAGTCAAGCCGGCTACCGGAATCCGATGACCGAAAACCTCCCTGAGTTCGCATCGCTGCAAAAAGGGCTGATATCTGGGATCTCGAGTGAATTGAACGACCAGATCGCTACCTTCACGTCGCGTTTACCGAGAATTCGAACGAAGAAACAGAGAAATTCTTTCTTGAGAGACCACGAGCGACTCTGTCCAGGAGATTGCCAACGACCACGAAATCTGCGTCCGCCGTGTAAACCGGTTCGACAAATAACTCAGTAGGAAGCGCGCCCTCCCGAAAGGTCGAAGGTGAAACCGGTGGTAAAACTGCAGCTCGGAGAAGCGATGAATTCGACCATCGCGACGACCTCGTCCAACGATCCGCAACGACCCATTGGGATCTTATCAGTCATGTACTTAACCTGTCGCTCTGGCATCGCGTCTACCATCGAGGTCCGAATGACCGCCGGGGCCAATGCATTCACCGTCACACCGGTACCTGCCAACTCTTTGCCCTGAACCTTGGTCATTCCGATCACGGCAGCCTTCGAGGCAGAATAAGCGAGCATTCCAGCGTTGCCCTCTTTTCCAGCGATCGAGGCGATATGGAGCAATCGGCCATATCCGCGCTTTACCATCTGTGGCAGGACTGCCCGGGAGGTGTGGTAAGAGCCAAAAAAGTTGACTCGAAATACTCGCTCCACGTCCGCAGGATCCGTTTCATGGCTCCGAAGGTCAGTCTTTCCGGTTATTCCGGCACAATTCACTAACACGTCGATTGGCGGAAATTGCCGGAACGTACGCTCGACTTCTTCCCAGTTGGTTACATCGCAAATTACGGGGACAAAGTTCTCTCCTAAACCGGTTTGCATGTCTCTGAGTGCAGCCCCATTGACGTCGATACCACGCACGCCTGCGCTCAATTGTACGAAACGTATGCAAATTGCTTGGCCTAGTCCCGACGCAGCCCCGGTTATGACAATATTCTGCGTATTCCAGTCCTGATGCATTGAGCTAGTCAATTAGCCGTAACGAGCTGATGGGATCAAGTACTTGAGGAGCTAAGGCCCGGAACGCCGAGAACGCCGCGCCCGGAACGCCGAGAACGCCGCGCCCGGAACGCCGAGAACGCCGGAAGCGTTGAGAACCTTGGGAGCTTTCGGGAAAGTCTAACGCCGAACGCCAAACGCCGAACGCCAAACGCCCCTCGTTAGGCCAACGACGCAAACAGATCTTGGTTTACAGAAGATCTCCTCAACTGCCCTTATTCGTGTTCATTCGTGTTCATTCGCGGTTAGAATCCTATCCGTGAAATTGGCGCAGAGGCTGCGGGCGCGATGGACCATCTGGCAGCGCGTTGAAGACGTCGGGATCGAGCGGGGCGAGGTGTTGTTGAGCTTCGACGACGGTCCGCACCCGGAAATTACGGCGCGACTGCTCGACGCGCTGGCCCAAAAGAGTGTCCGAGTGGCCTTCTGCATCTGCGGCAAATCCACTCGCGCCGCGCCGGATCTGGCGCGGCGCATGGCCACTGATGGTCATTTGATTGTGAATCATGGCGATCTTCATCAACCGCTCGCACTTTTCTCAGAAGAAGCGTTGCAGAAAGAAATCTCTGATTGCGATGTCGCGATTGCCGCGGCTTTGCATCCCGTTTCTCTTCGCACCGATTTTTATCGACCTGCTTGCGGTTTATTGACGCCGGCCGTGAGAACGGTTCTCCCTAGATTGCGGAAGCGGGTGTTCCCGATCACGCATTTCGGCTGGGACACCAATGTGACCCGGCATACTTATCGGAGTTGGATCGCCCTGACTCAGCGTGCGGCCCGGCGTGATCAAGGCGGGATCTTCGTGTTGCACGACCGGCGTCTTCGTTTCTGGATGGAATCGCACTATGATCCGAACGACCGGGAAACCAGCGCCTACCGTGGTTGGGTTCCGGACGCTGTGTCCGAATTGATTCAACAGCTTCGTTCAGACGGATTCCTATTTCTGAATCCACATGTTTGGAGCGAGCGCGAGCTGTCGCAATCGAGCGCTAACTAACCGCACAATCTGCCACGCAAAGTCGGAGCTTACCGCGACGTAGCTCTGCGAGCCCAAGGCGAGGAGGCAAAGTCGGAGCTTGTTTGCTCACGAAACACGTGCAATCGGCACGACATTCTTGGCTTGGGAACAAGGAAAATAGTTGCTCTGAGTGCGTCTCCGGCTTTTAGTCTGCGATCCTCGGAGCAGAGCTATAAAGGAGTCAGTTGCCCTTAGGACCAGTACCATGTTGCGAGAAGACTACTTGAAGCGTTCTCGCCTGCTCAGGAGTAAGTACATTCTGAACTCGATTACCAACGGCTTGCTGTAGCAGAACTTGCTGCTGCTGCATAATGGTCACTGCCTGGTCCGGGGACAACGAATCCAAATTCTGCGTAATCCCCCTTTGACCGATAATTTGCTGTCGCGTATCCGTGAGAATCTGAAGAAGTTGCTGGGATTGACTTTCAGTCAAATTAGCGCCCTGCTGATTCATCGCATCTATCATACTACGATCAGGAATAGTTGCTCGATATTGGTTGAACTGTGCGAAGTCGGCATCACCTAATACCGAACGTAGTTCTTGATCCTGCTGGGCTTGCTGCGCGCGCACTGCCGCGGGCGAGGGAAGTGCGGGTAACGTACCGGACTGTGCAGCCTCAAAAGCCTGCTGCTCCCATTGCTTCTGCTCCTGCGTCAGGATGTCTACGACTTTTTCCTGGAGATCCGCAGATAGGTGTAGTTGCTGGAAGGCGCCCGCATACAGTCCTTTCGTCGCCTCCCGAAGCTTTGCACTGAGATCAGCGACCATCATTCGATGGACCTTCAAGGCTCTGTCGTCTGGCGGAGGAGGGAGCTGCGCCTGCGCAGGAGGTTCGGAAAGCGGGTCCTCCTTTAGCACCGATTCGTTCGAGAGAACAGCAGGACTCTGAGTTCCGCGGGCGTCTTTCTGGTTATCAGGGCTAGCGTTCGCTAATGGAGAAGGCCTGACTATCGCGGACGAGTTACCCGCATGCCGGAATAAAAAAGGCAAAAGTATGATAAGAAAGACGCACGGAACCCCTACGCTTATGATCCGACGAACATTTCGCCGGGCATATTCCATAAGTACATTCAATAGGTTAATCGGAAGGGCTAAGCCCGCTGGAAGGCTTTATGCGACGCGGTCAATAATAACGCCAAATTAGTCACTCACCGATTAGGCACATTGTGATAAAGTCGATAGTAGTAATCACCATACCATGCGTAATAGTTATAATATATGTCATGATAAGTATACGAGCTATAATAATTGGAGCTCAAATGGCGGTCTGAATAGTCGCCGTAGGGGTCATAAGTAAAGGCATACCGGTCCCCGTAGTAGCCAGAATAATAATAATAGAGAAATGCGCGTGCCGTATAGTAATAAAACGGATTACCAGTTGAGTTATACGCATTGATATTGTTTTGATAGTATTGGTAGTAATTGTCGTAATAAGCCGCTTTGCTTGGCTGTGCGGTTCCAAACATCACGCCGAACGCGATGCCGATGATCAGGAATGACGCCTGAATTTTTTTACTAAGTGTATTCATTTGTTGGCCTTTCCGGTGACCGACTTGGCCCGGTTTTTTCAATGAGGAATGTAGCCTTCGCTCTTTTTCTCTAAAAATATTCAAGTTTTTAGATTTGGTTGACTACTGGACTCATCGATTAGCGCCGGCGCGGGTCCAAAACACAAGATTAAAGGGGGACTTCCCTTTAGGTTGTCCAAAACCCATAAACAGAAGTAACTATTCGTAACTATAGATCTGCACGCGCGGGAATTTAATGAGCGTGATACTGTCATTTGCAGCGCCTGGGAGCCAGGGCCGCTTCGCCCCAGCGCACTAAACGGTGAAGCCGGCCGATTCGGCGTCCTCCCGACTTGTTCCAGAGACCCGGGAGTTCAGAATTCTCTGCGTACAATTGCTGGTTAACTAGCCCGCGCCGAACCGGGTTTTCTGTTCGTGTTCTTAGTTGTTGCCAGCCCACCAAATCAACTGCGTCCAAAGGACGCGCCAACGAACATGAATCACGACTTTTGTTAGTTCAGACATTTGCATCTCACGGGTACCGCTAGCTGCACGCTGGAATTGCTCAATTGAAACGGTATAGCGCCGAGAACGGGCCGGAGTACTTCCCGCTATCAAGTTTAGCCCTCGTTGCACACGGTATCGCATCGCAGACGTTCAGAGGGTCGAACAGGAATCTTTGATCGGACAGGAGGCGACACATGAGTAGGCTGGGAGAAGCAGTCCCCTGCGCGGGCCGCGCCACGGACCAAGAAACTAAATACGCACTTGAAGATATACGCTTCGCCCGGCTTGAACAATCGGAAGAAGCGAAAAGCTCATGGGTCGGGCCTTCTCGCCCCGGCGCTCTGTGTCCTTTGTTCCTTGTTCCCGTGTCGCCAGGATCGAACGAAATCGAGCAAGTTGAAGCTGGAAACTGGCTAAGAAATGGCTAAGCAGGCAGCCCGATATCGAAACGCGCATACGAATAGAAATCACAAGCGCCTGATTCCAAGGTTGGTAGATTGGGAGCCGGCAACTCGTTTGAGCCGATCGCCGAAGCATGCCCAACAGGAAACTTCATGTCCACAAGCGAAGATAGACGCAGAAACGGTGATTTTGTGTTTCTAGCGACACTGCTAGGGGCGACGGATTGTCTTTCACCTATTTTAACGCGGTCCTTGGTGAACGACCAAGGTGTAAAGCGCATGTGCCAATAATTCTGAGCGCTTGCGCTACCTCTTGTTGGACTTTGGTCCTATGGACGAACCGCATGTAATATTCTAAAATCAAATCCTAATGACTGACACTCCGTCACACGGGAGGTATGGTCAGGGAGTACCTATTTTTGGCAAACTGATTCCGGCAGCGTGGATCAAGACCAATTGGTCGCGCCTGTCCGACCCATTACGAAATTCTAGGCCGCTTTTTCTGCTCTTTGTTACCCTCGCCCTTGCGGTCCTCGTCGCGGGCTGCGCCGCTTACGGTCCCTACCATGCGAATACATCGGATGAACCGCTCAACTCAGTGCGAGGACCCAAGGACGGGCGCTACAAATTGGCATTCATCGAATTCGGGGATCAAGGCTCAATGTTGGATACATCGCAACTAGCTGCTGCTCTCCAAGTAATCGGTAAAGCGGAGCGTCCGCTGCTCTTCGTTTACATCCACGGCTGGCAAAATAACGCGATTTCGGGAGACGTCTGCCGGTTCGAACACTTCATCGATACGATGTCGCGTTTTCCGGAGATGACTGGGCGAAAGATTAACGTGATCGGCGTCTATATCGCATGGCGTGGGAGAGACCTTACTGTGCCAGGGCTGAATTTACTTACGTTCTGGAGCCGCAAGTCCGCTGGGCAAATAGTTGCGTCACAAAACGGCTGCCTAGCCGCCATCAGCGAACTCGCATTGGCTGCTCGAGCGCCAGATAAGAAATATCACCATTGTGTGCTCCTAGGCCATTCATTTGGCGGGTTGGTATTGGGGAATACAATTTCTCATTCCATTCTCGATGCCGGCAGCAACGGTGTACGCAATTCCAGCCCATGGGACATGGCGGTGGCGTTTAATTCGGCAGATAGTTCTATTGGCTCCCGGCAATTGATGGCGGAACTTAATTACCTGTATAAATATGACGAAAAACGGCATGCATATGTCGCTCGAACCTCTCTGGAAAGCGGTGTGGTCATAGAGGAAAACCGTCCGTTTTTGGTCATCCTGCAATCAGAGAATGATCAGGCGACGGGGGAGTACTTTCCCATTGGGACGGAAGTCTACAACACCATAAATCTTCGCTTCCATTGGGATAAGGTATCGGTGCCCGGTATCCACGGACGAAAAGTATCTGAACAGCAGTTCTACACTCGGACACCCGGGAACAACCCGTATCTAGTCAATTATCACGTCGTGCCTCTTGGAGAAACCGTTGCGCCACCCGATCTAGGGGCGCCGGAGAACAGAGCGTTCGAAGCCAATATCAGACAAAACGTGCAAGACCAGATCTTTTATACCAGCGAACGTAACGATGGCCACGAAAACCGTTTCTGCCGCAATGCCAAATACAATCCCGATGAGAACAGGCCGTCTACCGGAAAAGAACTTTGGCGACGGTGGCAATTCGTTTATTCGGGTAATGCCCGTGTACCTTGCTGGATTGTTAGGGTGCCAAAGGATATTATTTGGGGTCACGGCGGACTGTGGAGCGACAACTCCGTCGCCATGTTGGGTGCTCTTTTCCGCATGCATTTCCCGCTGACAAACGGACGGATTGTGCTTCCCCCGCAGCGACCTAGCGTTCCAACGAACCCGGACCTGCAACAGTTAAACCAAGACTAGCTTCGATGACAGGCGCCATCGTCATGGGGACCAAACACACTCCGTGAACGTTCAGAAGACGATTGATCGTGCGCTAGTTTATCGCGTATGGAACGAGTCTACTCAATCCCGAGTTGGCAGCCTGCGATAACGCTGTTTGTCATTTTGCTGGGCGGAATGTTCATTGGTTTCCTGCTGGGCAAAAACGCGGCCCGGCACGGAGAGCAGAAAGCCGGGGCGGCCGATTCCGCAGTAAAGGGGGCAGCGGCTGGCTTAGCGGCATTGCTGCTGGCGTTCTCGTTTTCGTTGGCAGCGGGTAGATACGACCAGCGCAACACACTCGTTTTACGGGAAGCAAACAGTATCAGGGACACATCGCCTCGCGCGGATCTACTGGAGGAACCGACACGAGGCCGGATTCAACAACTGCTTCGCGACTATCTCGATGCGCGACTCAAGTATCTCGGAGTAGGGTTCGACCCGACGCAAATTGCGGCCTCAGCAATGGCCTCACAGCAGCTTCAACAGCGGATCTGGCAAGTCATCTCGGAACAGTCGCGGATTAGCCCGCAGCCCGGAAACATTTCGACCATGGTACCAGCAGCGAGCGAAATGATCGACGCTGGCGCAGCGATCGAGGCGGCGTATTCGAACACTGTACCGGCAATTGTGCTCATTTTGTTATTCGGGGCGATCATTTTTTACGGGTGTGCTGGTCGGAGATTCATTTGGTCGTGCCGGGCGCCGCCACGTGCTCACGGCAGCGGTTTTCGCACTGCTCGTCACGCTCGTAGTATCAGTAATTCTGGATCTCGACTGCCCGCGGAGGGGAGTGATCCTGGAAAATATCAGCCCGCTGGAAAATCTGCGAACGACGGTGCGACCCGCCCTATCCACCGAGCAATAAGCGACGTACTGGTTTGTACCTTGATCGCATCCACGCGGCGAGAAAGAGATCGGCGATTCTCGTGCGCTCCCAGATGTGCTGCAGGCAGCGGGCGGTCCTAAATAATTACCACTTACCGGAATCAGTCTATGCCTAACTCACGACTCCTCGGATTCGTCATCAAAGAGCTAAAGGAAGTCTTGGCTCCGACGCTCTTCTTCGCGATCGGCTTCAACATCATTGTACTGACCACCCAACTTCTTCTCGCCGATTACCTGATCAGCTTCACGAAATTCATGGTCGCAACCGTGGCTGCTTTGGTCGTCGGCAAGTCAGTACTGATCGCCAATGCAATACCATTCTTGCGCCGTTTCGACACCGCCCCACTAATTCGTCCGATCTTGTTCAAGACCCTCGTCTATTGGGCGGTAGTCTTCGTGGTGCGCCTCGTGGAAAAGCTCGCGGAATACCGGTTCGGCGGCGGAACCCTCGGCGGAATTCCCGAATATGTGGCTATTCACTTTTCCTGGCACCGGTTCTTCGCCATTCAGATCTGGATCTTCGTTTTGTTTCTGATCTATACCTCGGCTGCCGAATTGAATGCGCTGTTCGGTGACGGCGAGCTTGTTAAGATTCTCTTCACCAGGCGGTCATCGGAACTGAAACTAACACGCCGGCAACGGATTCGAGCGCTGGTGAAGCTGAGCCGGCTGACCGAGGCGCACACGCTCGAAGAGCTGGCAGACCGGAATACGGCAGCACACGCAACATTGATCGGCATAATTGGTGGACTGGCGATGCGGAAGACACCAGCAAAGCGCTGCTGATCGCAAGACCGGTCTCGCTCTACCCTTCCAATGGACCGTCCGATACTGCGAACATCGGAGGCGTGACTGACAAAAGCACATTTGACCAAAGAACTGACTAACAAGGAGGCTAGTGCTTTCTCCAGACGCGATGGACCATCCAGGTTCCCGAGTCTCCTGTTACTTTCAGTGTTTGGGTTAAGACGAGTGTTTTTCCTGCATCAGCTAATTGGCGAACCACAATCGACTGGGCATGGAGCGCATCCCTTAGTGCGAAAAGAAATTGTTGAGACGAGTTGGGTGCCATGGCAGAACACCGACTCCCAATCGTATATGGTCCCGTGAGCTTTTCTACCTTCGTCTCTGGTCGATTATCTAAGCGGATTAGTTCCGTTCTTGAAAATGCCTAACCGCGAATGGACACCAATGGACGCGAATTAAATCAGTCTATTCGCGATTCCTCTTCTTCGCCTTGGTCGCAGCTATGCCGTGCTGTGTTCTTTGTGGCTAAATTCTTCACCAGCAAATGAAACCACCATCGACACCCTGCCAGATTGCCACAGGATTCTGCTCGACCCAGGCCGGCCGAGGAAAGGTAATTTCCACTGGCGTGGAAGCGCGCGCCAGAATTCTGCCACCGCTATCAACCACGATCGCCTTGGTATTGGTTGTTCCTTGGTCGATTGCTAGAACCAGGTCAGGCATAGCGCAAATCGTCCTCGTACTTCCGCCCCGGACCGTGCGTGTGAATGGTTAATAAATTCGGCGATTGAGTATAGCTCGATTCGAGCTTTATCGTAGCGGCCAGCTTCCGTTTTATCAAGACGCTTTAGCATTGAATCCGAAGAACCAGAAGAGTGAAGATCGTTCACCCAGTTACCACTGAAATTGGTCGACCCCAAAGCATAACAAACCGATAGGAGAACCGCAATGGCAGTAGCTAACAGTGCACGCATCGGAAACATTGACGGCTATCGATTCATCGGCTGCCTAGGGCTCTCGTCGGAATGGCCAATCGCCCAATCCGGTTTCAAAGCCATCGAGGCGCCGCCGATCAAAATCCATCGTTGTTCTCCTCCCTGCTCACTGGTCAAAGCCGGGCAAACCCGCCCGGATCAGCGCTGAAAAATCTGGAGCTTTGTCTGCAGCTTGAGCCTTTGCGTCGATGAGCGACATCGATTTGAGCTCAGCAAATGGCAGGTGACTGGCGAAACCTCCGTTTTCATACACCAACTGGTCTATGGTTCCGTTCAACAACATCCGCCAATTCCAGGGAGCGGGTTTTGCAGTCGTCGCCGCGGTATGCATCCGCACGTTGGTTGTGCAGTTGCTGGTCAAAGCGCTGTAGAACTGTGGTCGCGTCAGTCTCATTCGTCTCCCTGGCACAATATTGAGTCAGGCTGGAAGCGCGGTCACAACTTCACTCCAGAAGAACCTTGGTTTCAAACATCTACCAACAGGTATCAACGGCCTTTCTCCGCGATCCCCTCTCCTTCGCTCGCTCGACACACTTCCGATCGCCGCGCCATACCACTCGATCATTGGCGATCGAGGGAGAGGTGATACCCCAAATAGTTCTGATGGCGTCGTGGCCTACTGGAGTTCGCACCTTAATGGGGCCCAGTCGGAATTGATCGTGCCCGGACCGCATGGCTCCTTTGCTCTGCCTCAGACAATCAAAGAGTTGAAGCGCATCCTTCATCTGCATTTGGCTGCTGTCGGTCACTCGCGCGTAAAAAATACGACGAACATTTCGCTTGAGGAGCTTCGGCACCGGAACGCGGCAGCGCATACGGAGATAGTCAAGCTAATCGGCGGGTCGGCCATACGAGAGGCGCTGGCAAGGCACTAAAGCGCTGATCATTACACTTGACGCAAAATAGAAATCTCCGGATAGCCAATTTCGGGTGGCGCCGCAGGAACAATCGAAATTTCAGTGTTCGCTTGTGCCGGCCGGATGGGAAGCGCCCATTTCCTCGACGGGAGGAGCTTTGGACTCACCTTTTCCCTCTCGATGAGAAACTTTCTCAACCAAATAGAACAATACCGGGATAAGGAAAATCGCGATAAATGTCGCTGCCAGCATGCCCCCGATGACGGTCGTTCCGAGAATTTGCCTGGATGCGGCGCCCGATCCAGCAGCCAACCACAGCGGTACACATCCAAGGATAAACGCGAACGCGGTCATCAGGATAGGACGAAGTCGCAAACGAGCACCAGCCAACGCCGCATCCACGATCGGCCTCCCTTTGTCATATTCGGCTTTGGAAAATTCGACAATCAAGATCGCATTCTTTGCCGCCAGGCCGATGAGCATGACTAGGCCGATTTGCGCAAAGACATTGTTTTCGAAAACGATTGAACTCTGACCGTAAACGTCGTTTTTGAACAGTCTGGCGACCAGCGCCACAAACGCTCCGAGAACGGCTATCGGCGTGCAGAGGAGGACGCTGAACGGTAACGACCAACTTTCGTATTGGGCCGCGAGTATCAGGAAGACGAACAGAAATGATAGCCCGAAGATCACGGTGGGCGGTACCCCTTTCTGGGCTTGCTGCTCCTGGAATGACATATCCTTATAGTCAAATCCCATCTCCGCCGGCATCGTCTTGGCGAACACATCTTCCAGCGCGGCCATGACTTGGTACGAGCTAAAGCCCTCCTTCCCAGTTACATTCACCTGGGCGCAGCGGTGAAGATTGTAACGCATCGTAAATTCCGGTCCAAAACGGCGCTCAATGCGCGTCACCGAAGAAAGAGGAACCGGATCTCCAGCATTGTTAAGTACATAGAACTGGCCGACGTCTTCGGGTTTCGTACGAAATGGCCCGTCCGCTTGGATATAAACCTGCCATGACCGCCCAAACCGATTGAAGTAATTGACAAACGAGCCACCCATAAAGACCTGCACGGCCTTATAAACATCGGACAGATTAACTCCTTGCTTCAGTACCTTGTCTTGATCGACGTCGAGATAAAACTGCGGAACGCTTCCCAACAAAGTGGTTGTGATCCTGGCAATTTCCGGGCGCTTTCGGGCAGCCTCCATGAATTTCTGGGTCTGCTGATTGAGGAAGTTCACGTCCATTCCAGCGCGATCTTCCAGGAGGAAAGTCACCCCCCCGGATGTTCCAATGCCTGGGATTGACGGGGGTGGGAAAACAAACGCAATTCCTTCCGGGATCTTGGTGAGCGATTGATTCGCGTTCTCCAAGATCGCTCTGAGCTGCTGCTCCGTAGAAGTCCGTTTTTTCCACGGCTTCAAGGGTCACAAAGAAAAAGCCGTTATAGGTGGTACTGACGCCGCTCAGCAGGCTGAATCCGGCGATGGTCGTGACTCCTTCCACTCCTGGGGTCTTCCGGAGGATGTCCTCGACCTGTTTGCAAGCGGCGTCGGTTCTTTGCAATGACGCTGTTTCCGGCAGCGACAGATTGGCATAGAGATAACCCTGGTCCTCAGTTGGAACAAATCCCTGCGGGATCTTCCCTCCCAGCCAACCCGTCGCCAGTAAAACCAGAATCAGAAACAAAATGCAAAGAAAGCCGCGCCGCATCAAAAGGTGGCAGACGCGTATATAACCGTTAGTCGCGGATCCGAAGACTTTGTTAAATCCGTTAAAGAAAAATGCCAATGGCCCGCGGCCAGATTCTTTTTTGGGCCGCAACAGAAGCGCCGAAAGCGCCGGACTTAATGTCAACGCGTTGAATGCCGAGAAGATCACAGAAACCGCGATGGTGACTGCAAACTGCTGGTAGAGCCGTCCGGTAATTCCGGGAACGAACGCGGTTGGGATAAAAACCGCCGCCAGAATGAGCGCGATGGCGATCACCGGTCCGGAGACCTCTTCCATCGCCTTAAGCGCGGCGTCTTTGGGCGACAGACCTTGCTCAATATGGTGTTCGACTGCTTCGACTACCACGATCGCGTCATCGACTACCAGACCGATGGCCAGAACGAGTCCCAAGAGTGACAGCGTGTTGACTGAGAATCCAAGCAGTGGAAACACTGCGAATGTGCCAATCAGTGATACCGGTACGGCACACAATGGAATGAGGGTAGCTCGCCAGCCTTGGAGGAAAACGAAAACAACCAGTATGACCAGCAGCATCGCCTCCGCCAACGTCTTGTAGATTTCCTCCATCCCGGCGGTCACAGCCAGAGTGGTGTCGAGAGAGATAGAATAATCGAGCCCGGAAGGAAATCGCTGTCTGAGCTGGCCCATCAGTTCCCTTACACCCTTAGCCGCGTTGACTGCGTTGGAGCCAGGCAACTGGTAAATGGCGACCACTGCAGCGGGTTTGCCGTTGAAACTGCTGACCTGTGAGTAGGTCTGAGAGCCCAATTCGACGCGCCCAACATCTTTGATTCGCACGAAGGAACCGTTCGAACTCGCCCGTATAACAATGTTACCGAACTGCTCCTCGGTTTCCAAACGTCCTTGCGCCAAAACAGTATTGGTAAAAGGCTGTCCGGCTGGTATCGGCTCGCCTCCGACCTGGCCCGCTGGATTCACGGTATTCTGGGCGCTAACTGCTCGCTCGATTTCCGGAGTTGTGATGTTGAGTGCAGCCAGCTTGTTCGGATCTACCCAGATCCGGAGCGCGTATTGACCCGCTCCGAATACAGACACGCTTCCGATGCCGGGCACTCGAAGAATCGCGTCATTCAAATTGATGTAAGAGTAGTTGGCCAGGAACTTCGAATCGAACTGGCCGGTCGGCGAGTATAAGGAAATCACCATGAGCGGCGCCGAAGTCGATTTTGCCACCGTCACACCGTAATTCTGGACACTGGAAGGCAGCTGTGACTGCGCTTGCAAGACGCGCATTTGAGTGAGTACCTGATCGGTATTCGGATCGGTGGTCACATCGAAGTTAACGGTCTCCTTCATCGAACCGTTGCTGGCGTTGAGCGAATACATGTAGTTCATGTGATCTACGCCGCTAAGCTGCTGTTCGATCGGCGTTGCAACCGATTGCTCTACGGTTATCGCGTCCCCGCCAACAAACGTCGTGTTGATCGCGATTTCCGGCGGAACAATATTGGGATACTGCGCGACCGGCAGACTGAGGAACGAAACCACGCCAACGATCACCATGATAATGGAGATCACCATGGAGACGATTGGGCGATTGATGAAGAATCGGGCCATTGATGATCTCTGCTGAGGCTAGGACTGGTCGGAAGACGCCTTCCTCCTCGAAGTGCTTTGGGTTTCCTGGCTCTTCACTGAATCGGTGTAAGGTTTGGCCAATACCTGGGTGCCTTGCCGGACTTTTTGAAATCCTTCGACAATGACCTTTTCGCCTGCCTTGAGGCCGTCCGTCACCACGATCATCTGACCAAATACCGGTCCGACCTTTATGGCGCGGATCTCCGCTTTTCCGTCCGGACCCACAACTGCCACCTGGTTACCGCCTTGCAGCTCCGATACTGCCTGCCGCGGAATTAACAGCGCATCAGGAATCGTCTGGATCTCGGCTCGTGCGGTTCCATATTGTCCGGGTCGCAACGTAAGCTCCGGATTTGGGAAACTGACAGCAATCTGAATTGTCCCAGTCTTTGGATCGACTTGACGATCGATAAAAGCGAACTTGCCTTTATGCTGAGTAAACACTGCCATCAGGCTAGGATGAGTTCCACTTTTTCCGGACGTTCGGCTTCCGGCACCGCCATTGCCTGTTTCAGACGGTCAGCAAACTCCCAATAGCTTTGCTCGCTAATCGGGCAATAGAATCGAATCGGGTCGATCTGCGATACCGTAGTCAGAACAGTATTTGATCCGGTGCCAACCAGATCGCCGATTTGCGCCTGCGCCTGGCCCGCGATTCCGTTTAACGGTGAAACAATTTTCGTGTAATCGAGGTTCAGCTGCGCTGCTTCCATTGCTGCTTGAGCCGCTCCCACGGCGGCTAATTTGGTCTGGTAGGTCTGAGTTTTGTTCGTATACTCCTGCTCAGAGATAACTTTGCCTTGGAACAGTTCCTTGGCCCTCTTCGCGTCCTGCTCGACGCCAAGCAAGGTTGCTTGCGCTTCCTGCAGCTGGCCCTTGGCCTGATCCAACGCCGCGATGAAAGGCCTGGGATCGATCTCAAACAGTAAATCGCCCTCCTTCACATAACCGCCTTCTTGGTAAGCCCGCTTCTGCAGATATCCAGTCGTTCTGGCCCTGACGTCGGCGTTCTCGGCTCCGTTCAACGTGCCAACCCATTGGCGAATGACGGGGACTTCCTTCTGGATTACCTCAGTGACCAGCACCTCGGGGGGGGCGGCTGAACCGCTTGGCGCTGGTTTCTGGCATGATGTGAAGGCGATGGCGACGGGTAATGCTGCCCAATAAACAGCCTCTCTCATAAGCTCTTGCCTGTAGCTGACAACGGAACTTCTATCCAAGAATGTGATCTGAGACTAGTCCTATCTTGGACTGTCGGAAAGATAACCGTATTTTCTTCCCAAGCGCTGGTTCTAGGTCGTTAGGATTTATACCAACCAGTGACTGCCGGGTAAATAGGCCTAGTCCAATGACCCCGCTATTGGACTAAAGTCTGATAGCCAAGGCAGAAACGGGATGATATGCTGCGGTTCGGTTGAGGGATCGGTCGGTCCATCGTCACACATTCCATTCCGACCAAGTGGCAAACCAAGGATCGTGTGCTGCCATATGATGCAAAGTCAGTTATCCGCAGTGATTCGAACGTCCTGAGTTTCTAAAAGAATCAGCCTATGAACCGAAGAGAAGCAATTATCGCGGGGGCAGTTAGCATTGCCGCCGCCATGCCCACTGTCGTCAATGTGCAAGCGTCCCCGTCCGAAAATCCAGAGGTGGAACCGGTTCGCGCTCTGCTAAAAGCGCACGATGAAGCCTTTACCAATCAGGACATCAATGGGGTCTTAGCGTGCTTCACGAAAACAGCCGCAATTATGGGTTCCGGACCCGGAGAAATCTGGTCAGGTCCAGATGAAATCAAAGTAGCCTATGAGCACTTTTTCCAGGGTTTCGACAAGGGACAACAAAAGTTCGAATACCAATTCAGGATTGGCGGACTGACGTCGGATATGGGCTGGATGATGACTTCCGGAAATGTGACCGGTAAGAAGGACGAAAAAGATTTCGCGTTTCCCGTCAACATTTCTCTGACAGTGGCAAAAGATAGTGGCCGATGGTTGGTCGCCGCTATGCATTTTTCCACATTGACAGGCGGCGCGGACGCCGGAGCCAAAGACACGCAGTAGTACGGTCGACTTCATACAATGAATAACGAATCATCTTTTAATGTTGGCCCGGATGAACAGGGGAAGCTGCTGGAGCGGAGGTTGTTTCTTCAGAGTATGGGGAAATGGTCAGGCGCGGCGATCGCAGCGGCGGTATTCGGGAGCGTGTGGTTCGCCGGTCCGCCCGCCGCTCAGGCCGGATGGATTAATCGGCGAGGCGGAGGGGGTTACGGAGGCGGTGGATGGATCAACGGTCGGGGTGGCTGGGGTGGCGGGGGCAGCTGGGTGAATGGTGGCGGAGGCGGCTGGGTCAACCGCCGGTCCTACGGCGGCGGAGGATCATGGATCAACCGCTGGTAAGCGATGGTTCTGGCCGCGGTTGCGCGCCGCTGGGACCTGATCAGCCCATTGTTTTCGTGCGGTCTGATTTGGTAGTGGAAAAAGGCGGCCGCGCACTTGTTGTTATCGTCAAGAGTCGAGAGGAACTTAGCCAATGGCTCAGCGATCCGCCCGCCGCCTTACAGTGGCTCGAAATCGACGGTTTGCTGGGAGATCCCGATGCTTGGGTGCCAGCGGCACAAAGCGCATCGAATGTTCCACTCGACGTCGTTCTCGCGAATCCCGGGTCCCAGTTTTCTGATTTATACAGGCTGGTCGACGTTTGTGCGGTACGTGATGTGCGGGTGAGTATGCCGGCCTCGCCCGGGTTTCTAAGGGCACTCAAGTTGGCCATCGCATTGCGGCTGCCGGTGCGGCTTCTTCCCGGACAACCCTCTCCGGATGTGTTCACTGAATTGACGGAGGCCGTGACCTTCTACCTTCGTGATCCCATGGTTGAAACGCCGGTAGAGTTCTTCCATTCGGTGCTGGCTTTTATGTTCGGCGCCGATACCGGGTCACTCTGGACGATTCTTGAAGAAGACCCGGCGATTTTCTTGCATCAAGACCCGGACGGCCGCTCCAAATTACCCCGCGTATCCGGTTCTCCGTCGCGGGAGATCTCTCTCCCGACGTTTGTGGCGACCCGCTTCAAACAGCTTGTCGAGCAGAACACCGAGTGTACAACCTGCCCTTGGCAGCAGATTTGCCAAGGATATTTCAAGTGGCCGGATCCTGCTTATGATTGCCAAGGGGTCAAACAGTTGTTCTCGATCATCAAAACTGCCGCGGATGAGATGAGGCAAGAACTTGCCTACCGCGATCGGGCCGATCAAGAAGAGCCGCTTGGGGAATTTGGATCCAAGGCGTCGTAGAAATAGGAGCAACTCCTGATGAGCGGACGAGTCTTTAGCGTGATCCTCCTTCCAACATCAGAATGCAATGTCGCGTGTGATTACTGCTTCGAGCATAAAGAGCCGCATCGACTTTCGCCCGCGTTGCTGCCGCTGTTGACCCGACGCTTGCTTGACCACCTTCAAAACGAAGGTATCGCGGAGTGCGAGATTTACTGGCAGGGCGGAGAGGCAATGCTCATGGGCCCCGATTGGTTCGCCAATGCTGGAGCTCTTATGGACCGGGCCGCGCTGGAGAGGGGCAGGAGGTTCATTCACTATCTGCAAACCAATCTCATCAGCTACTCGGCCGCTTGGAACAATGTGATCCACCAGATGTTCAACGGCTCAATAGGGACCTCGATGGACTATCCCAACGTGCATCGCAAACTATTCAAGGGCGGCCCCGAAGCTTATACCAAACTCTGGACCCGAAGGCTTCGCGAGGCGCGAGAGGCAGGAATCAAAATCGGCGTAATTGCGGTGCTCCATCAAGCAAGTCTGGAAGCTGGCGCGGAGAGGTTCTACCGGTATTTCACCGAGGAGCTCGACCTCGACGATTTTCAGGTCAACACACCGTTTGCGGGCGGCCCCGCCAAGGACGTAGTGGGCGGCTTTGAACTCGACTCCGGCGAGCTGGCCCGGTTTCTCGGTGAGCTCTTCGACATCTGGATGCAGCGCGGCCACTGCTCCGGTGTGTCGCTTGGCCCGTTCGACGCGTTGATTGATCACTTCATCGGTCGACCGGCGCGTTTACCCTGCATCTGGAAAGAGAACTGTTCCAATCAGTTCATTTCGGTGGACGCAAAGGGGTCGGTCGCTCAGTGCGACTGCTGGGTCACCAGCTATCCGGAATATTTCTTTGGTAATATCTTCCGCGAGCCTGACCTCACGCGGATGCTGAAAACAAGCCGAGCACGACGGGATTTCGTCGAGCGGCCAAAGCATCTGGTTGAGCACGAAGATTGCCTATCTTGTCGCTATCTCTCTATCTGCCACGGCGGCTGCCCAGTAAGAACCTATAGTGCCCGAGGCACAATCATGGCCAAGGATCCCTATTGCGAGGTCTACAAAGTCGTGTTCGCCCGCGCCGAGAAACATGGCCAGGAAATCTTGCGACACCGTCTTGCCGCCGGTGGCCATGGTTCTACAATAGCCGACGCTCGGGAGAACTCCCGGCCGAGCACTCTTTCGACCGTTTCACGAACTCCAATATAATCCATAGGAGATACGACAAAACAGATCGCTCTGTTTCGCGCGCCCGATATGCTGATTAATCGAGCTAGCCTATTTATCCTTTGAGGCGCACCCTGATGCCAGAAGCCGGGAGTATCCCCCGGTCTTGTACCAGACTTCACTAGTCAGTTCGTTCGTCGAGGCTGTAACGTGTGTATGTCAGGGCTGGCGGTGTGGGCGCGCTGCGGGCTGCGAAGACGGACTTGGAGCGGCGGGGTTGGCAATGGGCGGCTCGGGCACCGGTCCTGGTGGAGGATGGCCCGGCAAAGGCGACGCAATTTGGTGGGTTAGGCCTGGCAATTAACCGCCGCTGGTATCCGGCCCGGAGGCATAGCGGTTGTTAAGGCGTTGCATGGCTACATTGTATTGATTGAATTCGTTCGCCGTTAAGGGCGTTCCCGGCGCTTGCGGGGGTATAACTCTGCCGGACGCGTGATAAATCTCGATCATAGCTTAAAAGTATCGATCTCCTGAACGCATGAGCAGTTGTGTTCGACCATCATTTCGGCTGCCCAAGCCTGTGTCAGTTCGTCCGGATGCCGGGTGGCTTGCGAGCGCCCAAAGTGCGGCAGGAAGTTCTTTACTGCGATTCTGAGGCAATAGCACTCAGGGGAGAGGTGGTGGTGAAGTGAGCATTCGTTGGACGTTTCAGTCCTTCCGAATCATCGGTTTCTCCTAGGGAGTCATGACGCGAATCATAATGGATTGGATCAATTCACATCACCCAAATCGTTACTCCTTCAACCTGTCCGGTCGGATGCTTTCCCTCAATCTGTGGAGGCTCCTCGATCCAATAGAAGTGGCCCATAGAGTAAACCTGACCGGGATAAAGAAACGGTCCGAGCGTCGCGTTTACGAGGTCTTCGCATACCCCTCGGGCGACATCGTAATCGCTGGAGTCTTGGTCACCGGTACCCTCTCGATATTCGTCGATCTTTGAACCTGGTACCCGAGCGAATGCCTCGCGAACCTCGATTCCACGCCCGCGAGTCGCGGTGAACTGCACGTAAACATCTGGGGCAGGCATGGTGCTATCTCTGCAGCAGATTAGCCACACGTGTCCATAAGTCAAAGCGCGTGCGTGACGATAAAGTAACCGAAACGCGGTTCAGTGAAATCAAGCTACGAGCAGTTATCAAGATCGGTGAGCTGTCTAGAGAATTAGAGACCGCTAGACCTAACAAGGGTCATGGAGTGGCCATCGATGGCAAGACCAAGAAGCAGGCTCTTTCGGAAGCTGGCATTCCTGTTCGAACAGCACACAATTACGAAGAGTTAGCTGGCCCGCGCCTCGTAGTTTTTGCTTGTACGCACTTTAATGCATTGCGGTGCAGGTGGGCGGTTCTGGTAATCTCGACGGGTATGCAAAGTCCAGACCAGCAAAACGATGACGAACTTCTTGAACGAGCAAAGCGTTTAGCCGGACAATTCAGCGACCCAAGGATTGTGCCCATTCTATCCGCCTTATTGATCGCTGATGCAATCCGCCGCGCTGGACGGATTACTGAGGTAATAGCCGAAAACGGATAACCGGCTACCACCACCTATTAAAGTCGGACATGCGGCGTATAGAAAGGCAGCCGGTTGCGCTCCATTCGGCGAAGCTGCTGCTGCATCATCTCGCTCATTGCTTGCCGTGCGCCTGGATTGAGCGCGTAAGGGTCTGAGCCAATCCCGAGCATCACAGAACCTATCAAGGCATCCGCACGATCTGGTGACTCGACGCCACGGCTTGCTAAATCCGCTTTGGATTCGAGTCGCTCGCGGCCTTTGCTGTCGTACAGTTTCCGGCGTGAGGTTAGCTGTGCGATGAGCTTTTCATCGTTCGGGATGATGATCTGCCGGCGTTCGATGAGTTGACCAACGATCGACCACCATTCAGCAGAAAGGTTGGTGTAGATGTCGTTTTTTGTCGCGTGGCTGCCGTTATTGATCCGTTGCAAATAGAGGCCTTTCTCGGCCATGCGGTCCATGAGTTGGTGCCCGTAACCTTCGTCACCGCCGATCTGAAAGCCTTGCAAACTTAGACGCCGAAAATGGGTTAGGAACTTGCCGACCGAGTGCATGGTATCGCGGGAGCGCCAGGCATCGACTATTTCGGCTCGATTACCATTACAGGTGGCGAGAACGCTCTCGTCACCGGAACCAGCGAAATCACAGAAGGCGGTTGTAGGCCCGGGAACGTGTGCAGGCGGGTTGTCGATCAGGGCGCGAACATGATCGAGTGATCTCATTGAATCGCCGGCATCATAGAGCCATTCGGCACCGTGCTTGATTCGAAATACGTTATCTTTGAGGTTCTCTCGATCGGCCTCGATCCTGGCAGGATCGATATGCGGACACTCTGAGGATGGGACGCGGAAGGTTTTCCAGAGATGAGCTTTGGCGGTACAGATTTGGTAGAAGCCTCCGAAGGCCGGTCCTGTGCCGGACATGAATAGGCGAAATTTTGTGGAACAGCGTTCAAGGGCGTCTAGAACCTCGTTACGAATTGATTTGGCCTCATCGACAAGGAGAGCGGCGAATAAATCGGGTTGATCATGTAATCCCTCGATGTTTCCGCCGGCATCGGTAGCGCGCCCGAAAGAGGAAGCCGCCTTGCGGAGTGCGGACTTGGCTGACCGAAATCGCACAATTTCAGCTGGCTTTTCAAAGGCATCTGGACAAGCCTTTTGGCCCGGAGAAGCTTCTGGAAGCAATTCTGTCGGTTCCTAAAGACTAAGTAGTTTTATTCTCAGACGACTGCCCGACTTCGTCTTTTTCGGTCGTCAAAACCTCTCTGATTTTTTCAGACGCCTCGGTAAGAAGGCTCGAGGCTTGCGTCACCTGTTCAGCTTGCGGCAAACACTGAGTTTCCAGCTCTTGCCTTGCCCTTTCGATTGCGAAGAGTGAACCGATCAACGGCGAAGAAACCTCATCATGAAACATTTGCACAACTCGCACCCGTTCTTCTTCCTGTCCGACGAGGCGACCTTGTTCAAAATCCGTAGAGATGAACGATTCGGTAGGTTGTAACATCAGATAGGCAAGGCTCCCGCTTGATTCGACGATGTGTCCCGGCGCAGCCGGCGGTTGGAGCGTCCTTCTGACCACACAGGCGGCGAACTCTGCAGGCGGATTACCGGCACCTGTCGAAAGCGGAAACTTTGAATCACCCAGCGCGATTAATTCTGTGGGCTTAAGTATTTTGATTTCTTCTTCGGAGTAGCCAGTCCGCTCAAGGAACTTTACGTTCCAAGCAATGAAGCAGTCCCGGTCGAAATCCACGATTGCTCGCGGCAGCGCGAACTCGTTCAGCCGGGTGCAGAGTTGCTGAAGTTGTGCTAAATAGCTCATATCGAACTCAACCGTGTAACCCCGACCGGGCTGCGCGCGCAGCAAAGATATTGAAGCATAATCGGTGGACGAAGTCCATTCCGCCGCGGGGTAATCCCCGATGGTTCGTCTGCAGTGGCCAAACGCTTCGCGCTGGCCAGTTACCCGACATTTGTCGGTTGGACCTGATAGTTAAAGATTTGCCGCTTTCCTAGGAATACGCAAAATGACGTGTAAGCCACCAGGAAGCGTTCAGGACGGGAAATGGGGTGATAGACGCATTTAATAGTTAAAGCGAATTACAATGGCTCAGCTGAGAGCTGATTAATCGGTTGCTTTTTCCTCGGCTGGAGCCTTAAAAACTCCCCCGTCAATTAGGACGCTGTTGAGCCTGGCCGCGAAACCGAAACGCGAGAACGAGCCAGAGCGAGCACCAATCGTGAATACCTTCAGCAAAAGACATAAACGGTCAGTGCTCGTGCGAGTGTTAGAGCGCCGGTTCGCTAAGCAGGCACAAATCAAGGAAAGGCAAAGGCCCCTCCCAGAGTGGATGGGCCGCCTTATTTCTTACCGACCGCCAGGAGAAATTGAGGAACTCGCCAACTTTTCAGCAAAGCATCGATCACGGTCATTTTTCTATCGAGTTGCACGCATGGCGGGGTGCGGGGAAGCCTACATTCGCCACGTTGTCTACCAGAAGGCCAGTGGCCGGCTCCTGCGGCATTTTGCCGGCAGCGATGAGACTGAAGTCATCGGGCAGGCGCTAGTCTGCAAAGAGAATTAGAGCCGCTCAGTTTCGAATCCTGGTTATTCCCCACAACTCCCGGCACTTGTCCCCAAGCTTACGGAGAGCGACCTGTGACAAGCTTAATTATCACCACAATGACAACGATCACCAAAACCAGGTGAATCAGGCCGCCGCCGACATGGAACGAAAATCCGAGAAGCCACAAGACAAGCAAGATAACGGCAATCGTCCAAAGCATACAAACAGTAGATCGCGAGAAGTCCGCTAACTGGACGCGGTGAAAAAGAAATAAATCGGTATCACATTCAGAGTCGGCGGACACCAAGGAGGCAAGTCCGAGAAACGCCATACCTCAGGCTCCTGGAGCCTCAATCGGCCCCACCACGCTTCCTCTGCGCTCTAGTCGCCATATAGGCTTGTCCCTTCGTAACAAACTGCCACCCTGGTCGCAGGTCCCATCCAAACGCCGTGGATAAGGGGCCCATCGTCACGCAAGTGGGAGAAAAACGAAGTCAGGAGTTGCGGTCAGAAACTATAGGAACGAAAAACAGAATTTTATCTCTAGCTATTAGGCACCTGTATATCCGTCCTCTCCACTTTTACCGCATGCTCCTGCGGCTCCACGTGAGTGCCGTAAGTATTCGCGTAAACCTGAGTGAACTCTGCGCCAAAGAGCAGGATTTGGGCGGAATAGAACATCCAGAGTAGCAGCGTTATTAGCGAACCTGCAGCGCCATAGGCTGAGCCCGCCGCCCCGCTGCCTAAGTAGAGGCCGAGTAGGAATTTGCCGATTCCAAACAGGATCGCCGTTAGAGCGGCGCCAATCCACACGTCGCGCCAAACGATCTTCGCGTCTGGCAAAAAGCGAAAAATCATCGCGAACAGCATTACGATTATCGCACCGTCGAAGATGTAGAACGCCGCTAGCCCCAAGTAGTGACCAACGGGAAACATGCTTTGGAGATAGGTGTGCAAGTTTCTGAGCAGGTTTTCGATGGTTAGGGACACAAGCAGGAGGAAACAAACGCCGCCAACCATCGCAAATGACAGGAATCGGGCCCGCAAGAAGCCCCAAATCCCTCCGCCTGGCTTCGGCTTGACGCCCCAGATGGTATTCAAAGCAGCCTGCAGTTGACCAAACACCGCGCTCGCCCCGAATAAGCCAATTATGATTCCAATTACAGCGGCGAGAATTCCACCTTTGGGCTCTGCAGCATTGGCGGCGATGTCTTGGACTACTTTTACCCCGCTGGGATCGATGAGGTAGCGCAGTTGGTCGGTAATCTTTTCCCGAGCTTGCTCGCTGCTACCGAAGATCAAGCCAAACACAGCAAGAAGTACTAGCACCAGTGGGGCTAAAGAGAACACGGTGTAATAGGCCAAGGCCGCCCCGAGCTGCGGGCATTTGTCATCGTTCCACTCCTTTGCAGTGGCCTTGAAAAGACCGAATACCTGTGCCGCGTGAGACTTATTTGTTTGGAGCTCGCCTCTTGCTATTTCTCGTTTCCTCTCAGGAGGAGCGATAAGAGCGTCAGATTTGACTTCGCTCGATCTTCTAATTGCGGAATCTCCTCGGCGGACTCGAGTCTCCACTCTCGCTAAAGATGCGGTGCACGATTTTACGTGCCTTTTAAGGACGTCAAGGCCTACAGCTGTTAGAAGGTCTACGCCTAATAAGAGAAAATGCGGCTTACCTTTCCGGCGTTTGTCCACAACCGGATCGAGTTCGTTGCCCGAAGCCTCTCCGGCCGTTCGCCATTGGCCAGAATCCAATAGTTCTGCCGGCGATTGGAAAGATTTTCGGTGTTTGTGATTTAATTCAGAACCTGTTGAGCCCGAAGATCCGAACACTACGGTCACCGCTCGAAATATGCCGGAAAAAGCTATTGTCTTCGACGTTGATGGTACACTAATTGACTCCGTTGATCTGCACACTCGCGCCTGGCAAGAAGCATTTGCCGAATGTGGCAAGCGACTTCATTTCGCCGAGCTGCGTTCTCAGATCGGTAAAGGTTCGGATATGCTTATCCCATGCTTCCTCAATCAGGAAGAGATCGAGCGTTTCGGCAAAGAGGTTTCGGAGCGTCAGGAAGAGATTTTTCAACGACGTTATTCCTCCCAGGTGCGGCCACTTGCATCTGTTCCTCAATTATTTAGTCGATTGCGAAAGGAAGGCTGGACAGTGGGATTGGCTTCCTCTGGAAAGCGTAAGGAGGTCGATCATCACAAGAAATTACTTCAAATCGCAAAATTCACTGATCTGGAAGTTTCCGCCGATGACGTTCACCGATCGAAACCGCATCCGGACATTTTTGAGCGGGTCTTAAAGAAATTAAATTATTTGCATCCCTTCCGGGTACTTGCGGTCGGCGATACCCCATATGATGTTGAGGCCGCTGGCAGGGTCGACATTCGAACGATAGCGCTCCTCTCCGGAGGCTTTCCGGAAAAACAATTGGTTTCTGCTGGAGCGGTAGCCGTTTTCCATACTCCCGCCGAGCTATTGTTTCGGTACGAGGACTGGTTCCACCTCGTTCCGGTAAGTTGAAGCGTTTTTCAGCAGCCTCTTAAAAAACCCGTGAGCAGTGAGAATCTTTCCGTAAAGGCAGTCACCTTCATGAGGACCCGTTCCAGAAACAACGGCCCCAGGCGGTCTGCTCGAACACGAATCCTTCAAGTAGCGGTGGAGCGTTTCCCGAAGAGATCGCCCCGCAAAAAACCTCGGCGATTCACCGCGGTCGAGTTCATGCTTGTTCGACGGCCAAGAATGTTTCGAAATCGGCGCGATTCTAAAACGGGGCTGCAGCTGATTAAAACCGGCGGCGATCCGCGAGTCGTCTGAATATGACTCAGACCAGGTTTCAATGTGCTGAGGCTCATGCTTATCGGTCCTCGGCCTTTCTTCTATTGCCAAGATAAGTTCCTAGCAATCTAGAAGCTCGACGTAACAGATTATTCTCGTCGTCTCGGTCGTTAAATGCTTTGCGGGTCAAAGGCCGCGTATGTATTCCACACAGAGTGCCGACGCCCGAACGTAAGACAATGAAGGCTAGCGTCCGCTTGAAGGAGGTAAACCCGGAAACAACCACCGGCGGTCCACGATTCGAATTCATACTGAAGGCCAGCGAGATGGACGCAGAAACTGAAAAGCAGGCGAGCATACAGAAAGCGATGCAAGGCCGACCGGTTGCGAGCTGGGCTTCCCTTTTTCTTGATTACGTTGACTTGAAGGCACGCTTGATGGCTGTCGAGTCCAAAGAGGCATCCGGTCATTTGATTGGGCTTTTAATTCTGCTCGGGGTAGTTTTCGTTCTAGCCGTTTCCAGCGTCCTCATGTACGGGGCGTTTCTTTTGTATTTGGTCGCGCTCCTTTTTCATTTGGCCTGGGGTTGGAGCGCCTTGATCTGCGGCGTAATCCTAACTCTTTCCAGTGTAGTTGGTTTTTTTCTACTTCGGATGCGGCTCCGAAAGCCGGTATTTCAAATGACCTTGAAAGATCTTGAAAGGGACAAGCAATGGCTGATCCAGTCGAAGATAAAGCATTCCTAGCAGGACGCTTGGAAGAGGATCGCCAGAAAATGGCGGTTCAGGTGAGTGAGCTGAAAAAAAATTACAACGTTCCTCGCCGGCTGAAAGTATCCGTTCAGAAATATCCTTGGCCATGGATCGTGGGTGCGGTGGTGACTGGCTTTTTGCTGTCGCGTCTGCCCGCGCGTCGGAAAGAAGTCTATCTGAGGCCAGATCCCCTTGGACGGAGACCGCCTCGGGAGGTACGCCCCCCAATATCAGACAAGGATCAGTCCCGGTCCATGAACAAGGTCTGGTCCCTCGTTAAACCGATTATCAGCACGTATATCGGGCGAGAACTTTACAAACGGGTGAGGCAGCTGAAAAAAACGCAAGTCGATCGGATAGGCCGGAAAGACGGAAGATGATGGAAGCAACACGCGTCCGAGAGTTTTAAGCTGATGGCCGTTGTTTTTGTGGACAAATTGAATATGCGAAAATCGGCCAACAATTCTGCTGGCGTTGATAGAGTAGGAAACGTTGCCTACCAATTTGGCCTGAATTCAATCAAGGTCGATTTCAAAAAGATTCAGGTCACCGACACGGGGTTTAAGCCGATCTGAACCCAGCTTTGCAAAACGGGCATGAGCACTCCGCCCATCGCTTCCTTGCTGCGCGTATCGGTATTACGTCACGCACATTGTTTTATTTTCTGCAAGGTGAGCGGATCTTGCACGAGCAAACACTTGCCAAAGTCAGGGCATTTCTGAACGCTGAAGCGAGGCGGCATTCTGCGAGTAACGGAATCAAACCGACCGGATACCACCCGATCACCAATCCAACCGCCGGCCGGATGCGCGCAGGGCGTGGAAAGGAAGGGCAAAAGAAATAGCACCGGGCGCGCGGAGTGAGACGCACCCTGATGCCAGAAGTTGGGACTGTACCCCAGAACCCAGACTTCACCAGCTTGTTTGTAGGTCGAGCGGTTAGCGCGTTGCCGCATTTCATCGCTGTTTTGATTCTGGCGCACGTGCACTAATTCAGTTCTGCCCGTGAGCCTTGAATTCTGCTGCCGCGAGATGACGGGTCGTGAGCCGCTTTTTGATGCTTCGTCCATTTATCCGAATTTCTTTCCACGGCCGTCCATTCGTTGTATGCGTGAGCCCGAGTTCGTCTACCAGCCAGGAATGGATCCGGGTTACAAGATTTGCCGCGGACCTGTATCGAGAGACGATCTTCACGTTGAACGGGTGCCCGTGATCCTTTAGGCGAGTTTGCGCGCCACGAAGCTTTCGCGGGACTTTGTTGAGTGCGGCGTCAATAGAGGAATCTACTCGCTGGTCATTTGCCGATACCTTGATTTCAACCGGATCGGGAAACAGGCCAACGGCCCGCGGGTGAACTAATATTGCATTCTTCACAGCCTTCCGATCGATTACCTTTCCAGATTCGAGCATGGAGCGCGGAGCCGAAAAACGACTGAGCTGGCCGCTGAGCAGAAACAACAAAGCCAACAGCAACAGAAAGACGAAAGCGTCAAAATGAATTGTGCGGTTCACTCTGCCTCGTGGTTGCGAGCAAATTATGTGCACTGATGCTGCCGATTGAAAAGAGGGGCGCGCCCTTATATTTAGATCAGGTATGGTTACCTGAAAGGGAAGCGGCCTACCGCAAAGCAGGTCTAAAGCATCTGACCCAAGGCTGCGGAGCGGGCGGACCCAAGCGAGAAAGCCACCTGGAAACGCTCAGGGCGTGAAATGGTCGAGCATAAGACGCGGGCCGCAAAGAGCCACTAGCGATTATACAGAGCCATTTATCAGGATGAATAAAAGTAAATCTCGGCGTTCTCGACGCGATTGAAATCTGTGGCAGGACCTAGCTCGCGCAGGCGTTTTTCATCCACCTCGAAGATGCTCGAATGGCTGATTCTGAGGTGAGGTCCCGGATTAGCACTAAAAAGGACTAAGTCCCCAGCTTCCTGCTCAAGGAGCTCTCGCGAGCGTCCGTGGCCAACGTCCGTCTTCATCTTAATTAAGCAATGGATTGGCTCGCCTTGGTCTTCAGCATGTTGGCCACTCATCAGCTTCGCTCTGTATTCGAAGAAGGCCAGCTCGCTCATCTACCCATTCGACGCTGGCGCAGTGGTGCGGATTCAGAATCTTTTCAGAGGCCTATCTCTTTTTGTTTGACGTAGCCGTACGTCCGGCTCAGGGCCTGGAATGGGGGATAAGACAAGGGCTACAGTGACTAGAGGCCAGTTTTTCCCTGGGCTGAACGGGAAATTCATGTGGTCAGACGTTGCACACTTGCGGCTTCCAGCTCCGGGATTGTCTCCGTTTGTATCGCCTCATCACTTCATCCGTTATGGGATGCTTTAGAACGCAGGGCACAAATCGGACGAGATCTGAGGATCGTTATTCTCCGTCGCGAACCCGGCGCAACTCGTCGAGCCTTCTTCCCCCATCCTGGCACGAATGCAATCGCTAGCTCAAACCAGTCTGAGGCTGGGCAACGCCACTTATCGCGTTCCTAGGTTTGTATCCTTGCTGTCCAGTTCTTCGTTTTTGAATGTGATATCGATATACTTATCTCCCTCGGTGTAGCGCCAAGTGCTTCGCTTGTAGATCAGTTTGTCTTCCGTACTGGTGGATGTCGGTGGACCGAGGATGGCTTGAACTTGTTCCTTCGACATTTTTTCGTGGATTTGATCATAGTTTGTCCGGTTCAACTTCGATATTGGGCCTGCAGCGTTGTTGCAACCCGTCAGAGAAGTTGCGACTACCGAAACTGCAGCGAAGAGGTAAAGGAGTCTACCATTCATGAGTTTCGCAAAGATAGTTAGAGAACCAGTAAAGGTGGTGAGTCGGGCTATTACCTTTCCGGCGGGCCCGGTTTGGTCTTCATCATCATTTGACCTTTGTGTTGCTTCATTACATTAGAGAGCGCGACGAGGCACCAACGTGGCCTCCGCATGGTCGAGCAGGCAACGATGAGAATTGGCCTGTGGTTTTTGCTCCTTCGCTTTTGGATCAACTGAGATTTAGATCACTTTCGACCTTTCCAAAACACGGCTTCCAGGCAGGCGAGAATATGTCCTAACCAGCCGAGGAAAAAGAACCATAGACAAACACTAAAAACGAAGAAACCAAATGCTGCTACGAGCCTTCCCTGGAGCAATTGACCCAAACCGGGGATAAAGAAACTGGCGATTGCCGCGATAAGATTCCCTCCGAAAGTAGATTTTCGTTCGGTTATGATATTGGCATTCATGTATCTTCGTGAGTGAAAGGAGATGTGACCTTTAAGAATGTTGCCTCTGCGCGCTTAGGCCGTATTTGCATTAGGGTTCAATAGTCGAAAAGTTTCGACAAGAAATTCGAAAATCGGTTCGACTAACGTTCCAGCATTTGGCGCACTTCCTCTGCGCTCTTTCCGAGCTTTTTCTGAAGTTTGCCAATCAACTCATCATCCTTGCCTTCAGTGTAGGTGAGGTCGTCGTCGGTTAACTGAGCGTACTTTTGTTTGAGCTTGCCCTTGATTTCATTCCAGGAGCCTTTGAATTGGAGTTTATTCATATCAACTATTCGACGCTGGGCGGGGCAGTCGGCCGTATCAGATCTGCAGCAAGCGAGGTATTTATCGCCAGCGATCGGCGGGTAGGAGGTAGCGGCACGTCAAAAAGAACTCATAATCATCCGTCACGTCACTCGGGCTCCGGTGCGGCAGGCAACTCCTGGTCAACCGCGGAACTGAGAGAAGCTAGGCCGAGCACCGCTTCGCTTAGACCAGTGTAAATCTCCAATCGCCGATGAGCGCTATTTTCTCGGGCTGGATCTCCGTGGCGCTGGCTCGCCGTTTCCCATGGCTCCTCCGCAGACTTTTGCCGCTGCCTCGGTAATGCTTTGCCGGCTTACCGGCACGCTCTCCAACTGCCGCATCGGCTTTCGTTTCATTACGATCACGCTTGAATCAATCGGCGATCTTTGTCGCCACTGTAAAATGGCTCGACGGCTGAAAGATAGGTGAGATATGCCGGCCGTCGGGCGTACATTTCGAATTTCTGATAGATGAAATGGGCAAATACGTCCGCCGCAATAGTTTGAGGCGATTTGATGGTGGCTTCTAATATCACACCACTATGAAAAAATACCCTGCATTATTGGCTCTAACGCTCTCTTTAAGCGCGTTTGCTCGAGCCGATGACATTCAATTCACTACACTCCCTCAGGTCGTGCAGACAACTGTCGTCCGAGAGACGCACATTCCTGACGCTACTCTAGTAACCCGGGTGGTCCGGGAAAATGGCGGGATTTACGCTGTGACGGTTCGTCAGAACGATGCGACTCGGGTGGTGTACGTCAACGAAGCTGGGGCAATAGTTGATTCCCCGACTTCCACGGTAACAACCACGACCACGACTGAGCCAGCTGAACAACAGGTGATCACCTACGAGCAGGTGCAACAGAACTTGCCGCGCTACGAGCTCATTGAGAAAAAGGGTAATAAAGAGGTCTACCTCGACCATCAGACCGGCCAGAAGGTGAAGGTTAAACGGGAGGACTAAGAGAATCTTCGATCCGATTCTATCGAAAGGGCGTCGCCTCGCGGCAACGCTTCGTTTTGACGAAGCCGGAACTAGCCTACGGTTCCGGCAAGTTTTCAGAGGTACGCTGGTCGGGTCGCGCCGGCACCTGTTCAAATGGGCCTTCGCTCTCATCCGGAATAATGAAAGGCTCACCGAACGTTTTCGGTTTATGCTCGTCTTCTGAGCTATCGTCCCTTTTTTTCACTTGTTTTGGTAAAAGGTCACTCATTTCATTCCGGAACATGGTCGCGCGCCGCCCAACGAATGGCCGCATTTCATCGAAGAGCCGACATCGGAAATCTTCATTCCAATGGGTGCCGCCAAGACGTCGGCAAGGTTACCGAACCGACGGCGCAAGCTATTTTCGAAACGACCGCGGAAGTGTTGGATGTTACTCTTTGTGCCCTCTAACCAACTCCAAGATTGTTGTGATAAGTTCGTCCGGTTCGACCGGTTTGGCGAGGTGTGCCTGGAAACCGGCCCGTCGGGTCTGAGCTCGATCTTCGTTACGAGCTGCAGCCGTAAAAGCAATTACGGGCAGCTCTGCGAGCTCTGGTTCAAGGCGCCGGACATTCTCCAGGAGTTCGTAGCCATCCATTTCGGGCATCGCTAGATCGCAAATTAGCACATCCGGGTGAACATTCTTGATTGCCGCAAGCGCTTCTTGCCCGGAACTCACTACGGTGGTTTTCGCACTGCTGCGTTTCAGAATGGCTTTCAAAAGCTCTCGCGAGTCAGCGTTGTCATCTACAGCCACCACCTTGATGCTTTTAAGTCTAGTATCAGGCATCGCTTCCTCTTTCGTAAAGGTCCGCTCTCCGGGATGTTCGTCGATCGGCCCGCCCTTGGATGCTGTGGTCGGCAACTCGACCTTGACCGTGGCCCCGCGGTTTGGTCCCTCGCTGTCGGCGTTAAATTGAACCGCGGTGTAACTCGAGCTATCCATGCCTCCCGCGAGTTTGATTCCTTAACGCGGTCCGCAATCTGGATCTCTCTGGCCGTTTAGAATTGGGCCCTATGCCAGAAGCACCGCTATTTGAGATCAGCTGACCCAGGTTGATTTGAAACAATATTGTTTCCAGCCGCCAATTTTTGGAAGCCCGTATGAAGCCTCTGGCGCGAACATTTTCGGCATGCACCGATGAAGCCGCACGAATTGAACCCAGTTTTCTGAGCTTTAGCTCACGCGACCTCGGCCACAACAAGAAAGAAGATTTTATGGGGGAAGCAACCGATCCAGAGAAAATAGCGGAACAAGCGAAAGAGCATATCGCCGGAGCTGCTGAGGACCTGAAAGCAACCGCGAGCCCTATTGCCGACGCAACGCGACCGGCGGCCGAAGCGGCCTGGAATGACGCAAAGCGCGAGATCGACAGGCTCCACTCAATCTGTGAAGGGTATATAAAGGAAAAGCCGATTCAGACACTTCTGGTACTGTTTGGGATCGGCATCCTCGTTGGTCTAGTCGTGCGCAGATAAGTTAGCCTTATGGAGTCCGGCCTCCTCCCAGAGAGTCATCAGATTTCTATCGGCCAGTCGTTGCCAGGATCGCTTGCTTTGAACGCCTCTTTGATCTGGACACATTAAAAAACGGCCATTTTCCTATCGCCAGACGAGCTAGGAATTGACATTCCGCTGTACGATAAACGATGCCGGATCTCAAGCGCTAGGCTTCCGTTTCGGCGGACACACAACATCAGCTTGATCAGCTTAGGAGACGCATGAATTTGAAGAAAGGTTCGAGCTTAGTAGCCGCGACTTTGGCGGCATCTCTTCTGTACCGACTGCTAGCGGCGTGCAATTCATTCGCGGGCAAGATTGTTGTTATTACCGGGGGTTCCCGCGGATTAGGGCTTGCGCTCGCTCGGCGACTAGCGCGCGAGCAGGCTAAGCTCGCGATTCTTGCGAGAGATGAGCAGGAACTTGGCAGGGCAAGAATCGATCTTCTTAAGCACGGTTCGGTAGTTACTACCTGGCCGTGCGATATCAAAAATGAACCAGCGGTCCAATCAACAATTCAGAATATCGCAAGCCATTTTGGAGGGATCGATATTCTAATCAACGATTGCGACGCTCGCGGCCCTAACTTACCTTCCTAAAATCGAGCCTCGGAAAGGACTTGCTCAATTCTGACCATGTCCCTTATCGCCCCTATCATCCGGTTCCGGTTCATCGCCTTCGACCTCACTTAGTCTTTCCTGCGTACCGCCGAAGGTTCCTTCGGAGACCTGCTCAATTTTATCCTTCCTCTCTGGGTTACCTTGACTCGTTTCTTCTGGTTCAGGGCTCATTTCATTCTCTTTGTTGAGACATGTTCGCGCGAAAGATCCACTTGAATTGGTCAGCGGAAAGCCTCGCGAACAAATCGATTAAAAGCGGTAAGAACCACAAAACCGGCACTCGCTCAGCTTCGCGGTGAATCCCTATTGCTGTTCCTGAGCAAGCCGTGCTAGTCGGTTCGAAAGAATCAATAAGCTGGGAACCCACAGTCCGATGAAGATGCCAAACCTTTCTGCGTGCGCGCGGTCGTGTTCTTTAGTTGAAAACCACGTTACAATTGAAGCGGCAATTGAGAAAAGGCCTGCAGCAAGTGAAGCATGCGAAAGCAGCTTCAGGTTTCCTTTATCGAGCGGGGTGTTCATATTAATATTCTAGCGGAGCGTTTGTTGTCTTTCGGTGCCAGAACATGTCTCGGATGTGCGAAGGTCTATTTATTTCCTTCCGACCTTCGAAAAATTTGCTGAGAGTGCGAACCAGCGCGATTGCTGAATGCTTTGTCAATTGAAGCTCGGCGATTAGCAAAGCTGCTGGGATCCGAAAACTTGGCACGAGAAGGTGAGACCCGCGGAGGGTCATAAGCGATTGCGCGTGAAAGCCGACCCGTCTAGTTCGACCGTCGAAAGGTCGTTGGTGTACAGCCGTAAAGCCTCGGGTGCAGAATTGGAATCGTGTGCCTCAGATCCTCTATTTCGTGCGGAAACAGGGCGATCGTAGAACTCCTAGATCTGATCAGCCTCGGGAGTTCGGGACGGGTAGGACCATCAAAGGGATTTCACCTGCAACATTTCTCGGTGGGACTCACGACCAGGATACCGGTCTCTTACGAACAGACGGCGTGTGAGTGTAGTAAAACGAGGAAATCCTTCAAACAAACGGGCAGAAGCATCCCACCAAAAAGAGCGGGCTCGCACAACCGCGCCCAGGGATACTTCGGACGACTTGTGGAAAGGGAAGTCTTTGATGGGAGACCCGGAAGTTGAGGAAAAGAAGAAGTAATGTTACGCACCTGGATCGTTGTTGGTCGTAAAAGCGCCATAAAGCAAGGGCCGAATATCGGATCGAGTGCTACGCAGGCCCGACAATCGCACAGCGAAACCGCCTGCCCATTTCATCGTAAATGCGGTGAACTTTAGCGTCGTAATGTTCGCTCGCAGATCCTGAATGCGCACCCTCTGAAGCTCCGCTGAAAGGTTAGCTTTTCATGGGCCCTGTCGGGCCGGTCAAAGCGGTCAATCAAAAGCGTTTAAATCCTCGTTACTCATCTGAACTAATTCAACTAGCTAAATAATAAAACGAATGAAAATACTCCTACTGCCAATCTTTGGCGCCCTCCTGCTCGTTTACTCCTCCCAAGGTCAGCAGCCAACGGCTACACCCCGCGATCCTGCTGCTTCGGACTCGACCGAGGCAGATAACACCAAACGCAATTCTGCCAAGCAAAACAATGATACAGACACCGCGGAGAAGCAGTCCAATAATAAGGACGATCTCGCCCTGACTCAGAAGATCCGACAGGAGGTGGTCAAAGATGGATCCCTGTCGATGAATGCTAAAAACATTAAGATCATTGTGCGCGAGGGCAAAGTTATGTTGCGCGGTCCTGTCGGCAGCCAACAGGAAAAGGACACTATCGCTACTAAGGCCGGTGAGATTGCCGGCAAGGACAAAGTCGATAACCAACTCGAGGTCAAAGCGGAGAATAAGTAAACGACAACTTCCCTACGCCCCCTTTCGAACCAAAAACAGAAAGATAAATTATTATGAAACGTTCCGCATTATGTCTCGTTGATACAGAAGACCAGGCCGACGCCGTTGTTGGAAAGCTTAGAAGCGCTGGTTTCTCCGATAACGACATTTCCGTGCTCTTCCCGGACAAGGGAAGCACCCGTGATTTCGCTCACAAAAAAGCAACAAAGATGCCAGAAGGTGCAACCCTCGGCGCCAGCACAGGCAGTGTCGTCGGCGGCACGATTGGATTGCTAGCCGGTATCGGTGCATTGGCCATCCCGGGCCTTGGGCCCTTCATTGCCGCTGGACCTATCATGGCGGCGCTTAGCGGCGGTGCCATTGGTGCCGGGGTCGGTGGACTCACCGGAGCCCTGGTCGGTTTGGGCATACCTGAGTACGAAGCCAAGCGCTACGAGGGCAAAGTAAAGGAAGGTGGCATCCTTATCTCAGTTCATTCCGAGAGCAGCAATGAGACGAACCGCGCAAAAGGCATCTTCAAAGAAGCGGGCGCTCATGACATTTCGAGTACAGGAGAAGCCCATTCCGATGTTAAGGCACAAGATCTTCCCGACAGGGGAGGCACTACGGTCCGGGAAGTTTCTCCGAGAAAGAACATCCCAGAAAGCGACATCCCTCCGTCTCGCGATTCTATAGGAACCGAGCGGGAGACAATTCAAGGGAGCGTCCGACGCGAAGACGTCGACATCGATGAAAGCGGTAAGACTGGCCGCAAAGGCCCGAAGCCGACTGACCCCGATACCGGAGAAGAGAACTTATAAATTCCGGACTAGCTTTCCGATTAACCTGGAGGACGGCACTTCAGAATTAAGTGCCGTTCTCTTTTTTGATCGTTCAATACGACGGATGCGATGGCCAGAAAAGCTAGCATTATAAGGTGTAGAGTCGCTTCGCTAGCTTCTATTAGAAGGAGTTTAAGGGTCCATATCGCTCGACCAAGGGCAGATCAACGGAATCAAATCAACATTTCGTTCTCAGCCTACGTCCGACGCCTGCTTATTAACGATCTGGCAGAGAGCGGCCACCTAGCCAGGATCCAGGGCGAGGGCCTGCCACATTACCCAACGTAGGATCTATGATTTTCACTCTGATATTGAAAAACGAGCAGCGCGATTCGCTGCTCTATTTGCGCGTGGTCACCGTGTTCAAGCTATTGCGGCTTGTTGGGCAGGCGCTAGAGATGGGGCCCTGGACGCATATCGAAATTTTAACAGGCTGAGAGAGCTGCAGTTGCGACCCACACTCTCAGCTTGGTTTCCTGCGTTCCCGACTTCGGAATATCTGGCGATCAGGCGCCGAAGCGGGACGAGTCAGCCGCGAGATCTTCGTCGCTTCTTCAGCAATTCCTGAATCTTAAGCCCTGATTCCAGGGTGGGCGTCTTTCTGCCGGCGAATCAGTCCGAGACAAGCTGAGGAGACAGCTAGGTATATTCTTGATTGAAGCTCGGATCCGCAAAGCTTGCGGCTTTGGCTGTCCGCATATGCGCAAAGGCTTTAAAGATTTGCACGGGCGGGTGCGTTACCTGCCCTGAGCGCATCCTGAACCGGACAAAGCACT
Organism: uncultured Verrucomicrobiae bacterium; assembly: GCA_963804425.1. Taxonomy (GTDB): domain Bacteria; phylum Verrucomicrobiota; class Verrucomicrobiia; order Chthoniobacterales; family JAFAMB01; genus DASTDH01. The sequence goes on from CAWDQF010000002.1 coordinate 425,491, forward strand.
GCGCCACATAAAAAGAGAGAAGCCTCGGAAAAGATTCGAATCCGCACCACAAGCCACCGGCATCGGTTTGTGTCTCTGGCTCATGACCTGACTTGTAGACGATGGCTTAGAACACCCGTGAGAGATCATTCCTCATAGGGGCGGCGCCGGGCGCTCATTGCTGACGCACCCTGAGCCAGAAGCCGGGAATGTCCTCCAGCCTTGAACCAGACCTCAGTAGCTAGTTCGTGCGCCGAGGGCGTAGCGTGTGTCTGTCAGAGGAAAGATTGAGGAGTAGGATGGAGCTCGGAGACGCTGTTCATATTGAATGATTCGATGGCTGCGGATCGGATTACTAACCACACGATATCTTTCCGCCTAAAGCGATAAATCTCTCCAAGTCGCCGCACCGCGCTTCATTCCTATAAGAGCGCGGATTGAATAGGACGTGATATTGGTCCGCTCCTAAGTCGACAAACAGCATGGCTGAGAGCAATGAACTCGCGCGTTCTTGGTCACCCCTAGACCTGGTGGGTTCGCAGGACGTCCACAGGAGGGGGATCCGTCGAATAAATAGTAAACCCGCGGCGCCCAGGATAGGAGGTCCCGTAAGAAAGCCTTCTTTGGCCATACCAATTCTACTGCGCCCGTCTTCAGACCCCTCCGAACAGGAAGTTAAGCCGCAGGGCGACCCGGGAAAGATCCTCCGACTGGCGATCCCGGTGAGTTTGGAATCGATTTTCCAGATGGGGTTTAACGTCATCGATCAGGTGATCGTCGGTCTCTGGGCGCCGATGCGGTGGCCGCTGTGGGCTTGTCCAACAGCATCGCTTCCATTGCCCTACTGCTGTACGCCTCGGCGGGCGTCGGCGCCGGGGTCATGGTGGCCCGCGCCTTTGGACGCAAAGACTTGGACGAAGTGTCGCAAGTCGCCTCAGCCGCCCAAGCGCTCTCGGGCCTTCTTGGCCTGCTCACGGCGTTTCCGCTCGTCACGTTTTCCCTACCCCTCTTGCGGCTGGTGGGCGCGGACCCGAAGTTAGCCGGAAGCGCTAACGGCTACTTTCAACTCTATGCGGTGTCGATCGCCCCGATGATCTTAAGCGCGGTGACCAGTGCGGTGTTCCGGTCGCTCAATGCCGCGCGCACTCCCCTGATCATTACCGGCGCCGCGGTGGTGCTGAACACCCTCCTGGGTTTTGTGCTGGTCCTCGGGTTTGGGCCCATCCCTTCCTTCGGCGTAGCCGGGGCCGGCTGGGCCACCCTGCTTTCGCAAAGCGGTCGGTGCTTGGCCTTGATCCTGTTGCTCTACGCCAGCAAAAAAGGCGTGCGCTGGGTTTGCTCACTGCCTAGTTCAAGGGTGGGCGCCACCACCGCCAAGCTCCTGTGCTTGACCGGGCCGATTGCGCTTTCCGAAGTGCTCTGGGGCATGAGCACGTTCATTTACGCAGTTGTGTTCACCCGACTGGGCACCACGACGCTGGCGGCTAGCCAGATCGTGCTCTCGTTGGAGAGCATCTTCATTGTGGCATCCGCGGGCTTGGGGCCTGCGGCCGTGGCGGTGATCGGGCACGCGTTGGGGGTGGGCTCGCTGCCGGCCGCCAAGGCCAACGCGTGGCTCACGATCCGGTTTGGCCTCTTGGTGGCGATCGCGCTCGGCGCCCTGTACGCGGGCTCGAGCTTTCTGCTCCCGGCGCTTTACCCGAAGGTGGGTGAGGACGTCCTGCGTCTCGCTTTCTGGAGCGTGCTCCTGATGGCCGTGACGCAGCCGGCCAAGGTCTTGAGCAGCGTGCTGGGCAACGGCGTGCTGGCGAGCGGCGGCGACACCCGCTTTGTGTTAGTGGGCAACTTGGCCGCCAACCTACGCGGTCGGCTTGCCGGCCGCGGTCGGGCTAGGCCTGCTCGCCCCGTTTGGCTTCTTCGGGGTGTTCGCCGCCAAGGTCCTGGAGGAGGGCGTCAAGGCAGCTTGCTTTTTTGCTTCGGTTCCTCCGCGCCCGTTGGTACGAGCACGCCATCAAGGAGGAGGAAAGCGCAAAAGACGAAACGCAGCCAAGGGAGGGCCCAGGGAACGAACCGCAAGGGGGTTGTGCGGTTTAGGCGGCCGGCAACTTCGAACCTTTGGGAGGGATCAGACACCGCATGGATGCCCACGAAAAGAAGACACACTGCATGAACGAAAAACCAACGCCCGAAAAAGACGTAAAATCACCGAGCAAATCGTCTGAGGACGCTGCTGCCCAGAAAGCCGAAGAAGCCTCGGAGGCCAAAGCCGAAGAGCTGCGCACCGCGCTGCAAGGCAAGGGCGAGCAGGGCAAAAGCGGCTTGGGCTCTCTGCCAGTTGATGAGGACTGAAGCGCGCAAAATCAGTCCGCTTTGCCGAGCCGCGATCTCAAATTGATTCATCCCCTTCACCATTCGTCGGCACCTCCATTTTTCTTCTTTCCACCATGATTGCGTGCTCCTGCGGCTTAACATGTGAGCCGTAGACGTTAGCGTAAACCTGGGTAAATTCTGCGCCGAAAAGGAGGATCTGGGCGGAATAGAAGATCCAGAGCAAGAGGGTGATCGCCGCTGGCGCTGAACAGAGCAATAATGATTCCGAATGCGGCTGCTAGAATGCCGCCCTTTGGCTCCGACGCATTAGATTGACGCTTATCTTGAAGAGAACGGCACAACGAAAATAACAGCCACGCCGAATAGTACGGCCTTCAGTAAAGCCGATCGCTGATCTCGAAGCTTGGGCCGGTGTCGAGCACGGAAAGCGTTCGCAGCTTACCCGGATCAAAAAATCGCGCTTTTATTCGTGTTGAAGCGCACGCTCTTGCGTAGAATACTGGCTCATTTGAGGGGACGGAGCCATCGCGAATAGGCTCATTGGGCACAGCGGCAGCGATCTTTCGAAAAGGAAGCGAAGAAAGATTATATGCCAAATAGCGATTCCAAGAAAAACGTAAAGGATCTGCCATACGCGTTGGCTCTGATCCGGGCCACGCTGGAAGCGACGGCAGACGGGATGCTGGTAACAGATGAGGAAGGACGGATCACCGACTGGAATACAAAGTTTGTAGTAATGTGGGGAACGCCCCAGGGGCTAGTTGCTCTGCGAGAAGTTCAAAAAGTCGGAGCGTTCATCGCTCAACAATTGAAGGATTCAGAGCGCTATCTGGCTCGTATCGCGGAAATTGAGGCCTCGAAGGAGAAAAGCTTTGATCTGCTCGAACTGGTCGACGAACGGCTTATAGAGCGATACTCCAATGTCATTTCGGTCGAGGAAAGGGTCGTCGGTCGACTGTGGAGTTTTCGAGACGCGACTCAGCGTCATGAATCAGATTTGATACCGCGCCGTCTAGCAGCAATTGTGGATAGCTCGGACGATGCGATTATTGGCAAGGATCTAAACAGCATCATTACAAGCTGGAACCAGGGAGCGGAACGCATCTTCGGCTACTCAGCCGAGGAGATGATCGGAACCTCGATCATGAGACTCATTCCACTGGAGCGCCAGGGAGAGGAGGAGGAGATTCTCTCTTGCCTGAAACGAGGAGAACGCTTTGAGCATTTCGAAACCGTCCGCGCTACCAAAGAAGGTCGCCAACTGCACGTTTCTCTCACCATTTCACCGATCAAAGATGCCGATGGCCGTGTCGTCGGGGCGTCGAAAATCGCTCGTGATATTACTGATCGAAAGCTATCAGAAGAGACTTTAAGGGAGGCGCAAAAAGTCGCTGACGCGGCCAACGCCGACAGGCAACGTTTACTGGAAGGCGAACGAACAGCGAGATCGGAAGCTGAGAGAGCCAGCCGGATGAAAGATGAGTTCTTGGCTACCCTCAGCCACGAGCTTCGAACTCCGCTGAACGCTATGCTCGGATGGGCAACTGCTCTTCGCGCGGGTCATTTTCCAGCCCAAGAATTGGCGCAAGGGCTTGAAACGATCGAGCGCAACGCTCGTGTTCAGGCCCAGATCATCGAAGATTTGCTGGACATGAATCGCATCATTTCGGGAAAAGTGCGTCTTGACGTTCAGCGCCTTGACCTCCCGGCTGTTGTGGCTGAAGCGATTAACACAGTGCGCGTCAGCGCATCGGCGAAGGGCGTTCGCCTCCAGACAATAATTGATCCGCTCAACGCTCCAGTTACAGGTGATCCGAATCGGCTCCAGCAAGTGTTCTGGAATCTCCTCAGCAACGCCATCAAGTTTACACCGAAAGGAGGACGCATTCAGGTTTTGTTAGAGCGGGTAGACTCACACGTGGAGGTATGCATTATTGATACTGGCGAAGGTATTTCACCCGAGTTCTTACCGTACATTTTCAATCGATTTCAACAGGCGGATGCATCTACGACTCGGCACCACGGCGGTCTTGGATTAGGTCTCGCAATTGTCAAAGAGTTGGTTGAATTGCACGGTGGCAATGTGCGGGTCAAAAGCGGCGGCATCGGAAAAGGCGCTACTTTCATTGTCAGTCTTCCATTGACGGTGTTGCATCCCCTGCAAGAGCCGTGGGAACGTGAACATCCGCAATCGAAACCGCGGGACCCCCTGCCGCTTCCAGCAATATCTCTCAATAACGTAAGTGTGCTGGTGATCGACGACGAGTTAGACGCTCGCAATCTTCTGAAACTGCTGCTGGAATCTGCTGGGGCGACGGTATACCTGGCACCAGCGGCGGAGCAGGGGATGGAGTATCTCCTCACCAAATCTGTGGACGTACTGATTTGCGATATCGGAATGCCCGACGTGGACGGATATTCATTGATGCGCCGCATCCGTGCGCTTGATGACGGCCAAAAAAGTGAAGTCGCGGCAGTGGCTTTAACTGCATATGCCCGGATGGAAGATCGCACAGAAGCAATGCGCGCCGGCTTTCAGAACCATCTGCCGAAGCCGGTAGAGCCAGCGGAGCTTCTGGCAGTTGTGCACAGCTTAGCAAATCCCAGGTCAAAACCCGGATCATCTTAAGATGTGAAAGAGGCTAATCTGCTCGCATTCCGCACTCCTTTAACCCAGTCACTTCTCCTGCTTCGCCACAACTATGCGCTTTACTCGCCCATAGGCGGCGGTGTGGGCGCAGGCGGCTGCGGAGACGGACTTGGAGCGGGCGGCGTTGGCAGTGGCGGCTCGGGGACCGGACCTGGTGGAGGATGGCCCGGCAAAGGCGATGGCGTTGGCCGTGGCGGTGCTGGAGGCTGCTCTGGTGCCAATGGATTAGGAAGATCCGGTCCGCTGAATTTCATTTCTTTAAGAGTTCGAACCTGCTAGCCGGCACAGACGTACCGCACGCGTAATTACTTTTGAGTGGGGATTAGATACCATCGTGCGCTTGCCACCCACCGTGCTTAAACCTGGTTGTCTCACCGGCTGAGAGTGGCACCGGGTGCTCAGAGTGACGCACCCTGATGCCAAAAGCCGGGAATATTCCCATCCTTGAACCCAGACTTCACTAGTCAGTTCGTTCGTCGAGGCTGTAACGCTTGTCTGGCAGGAAAAAGTTGAAGAAGTCTTTGTCCTTTCGGCACAGCATCGATCGTACCGGTTATGTGATCGACTTGTGCGCATGTTCTACTTCCCTGGCACCCCGACATCGAACGTCGATGATGCCGTTCTGGATAATGACATTGCCGGCATTGTGGACGTAGATGCCGTGGCGAAAAGATCCACGGGAAGGCTACGCTCTCTTAGGCCGGGAAGCCAAGAGGAACCGAGCCTACCAGACGACGAACAGAATCGGTTCGGCGTTGCTCGGAGGTAACGATTTTTGATACCTGAAGGCAACGTGAGAATCGTTTTGGATCGTCAGATTAGTGATCAACGGACCTACCGAAGATCACATCTTTTCCGAGACCACTCTTAATAAGTTCCTTGCGAACTACAGCCTCCATCTCGTTTTTGCGCCGAGGGTTAAGCTTGTCAAAACCAGCCTCAACCCTTAGTAAATTCACTACGTGCGAATACAGACATTTGTCCTGTTGTTGACGCATCCAGATTTGCTCATTTTCATTTGTCAAAGCTGGAAAGCACGCCGAAATCATTGCCTCAATTATATTTTCTACGCTTGAGTCCGGCTTTAGCGCTTTGAGTATTTCGAAAAGCTTGACCTGCGTTCGCGCCGTCGATTCTGGCGCTCCGTTCCTGGCCAACCACTGAGGAAAGTTCATATTCTTAGGTTTTGCAGTCGAAAGCGGGAGATACCTCTCTCTTTATCGGCTACCCACTGGCGAATCGGTCGACGGATTCTCGCAGAGGAGGACTTTTTGCTAAATGTTAGAATGATTAAAATTAGTGCCGTATTAGGATCAGCGACGAGTCGTCGAGATCCGCAAACTACCCCTGGCGAGTCGTTCCAGGGCGTTCGTCCGAAAACGCCGAACCGACTGGTCGACCCGAGAAAGTCAGCAGGAAGCGCTCGGGGCGTGGAATGGGAGGGAGCGATAGAGCCTTTTGGCTAGCCGGCGTGGTTCCGAAATCCTCACGCCCACTGAAAACCATTATTAACGGTCGAGATATTTTCTAATATCGACAGCAGATCCGCTATTTCCTTCTCGAGCTCTGGAATATTCCGTCGAACGTTCCTTTCACCTCATTCAGACCCCGCCTGTGCTCGGTTGATAGCGAACGCTATCCCAGAATTCTCTCCGTTCGGCGTAATGATTGACGACATCAAGTGTCGCTTTGAGCCGTAGATAGGTGGCGACAATCTTACGACGCAATGTCGCGTCGGTAATTCGTCCGAGCACAGCGGTATTTGAGTCGAAAACGACAGAGAGATTTTGTTTTATCGAGACGATCTTTGGCAGATATGCTAACGGCGATTCCGGTTCCTTAAATGTCATTTCGAAGCCCTCGAGAAATTTAGCCTTAAAGAGTTCCACCTCTGCCTCGATCGCTTGTAGTGTACCTCTGATTGTTTCAATTTCGGTTTCGCGCTCGCGGATCCGCTGATTCTTTGCCGCTTGCTTCTGAGCGAGTAGAGCAAACCATCCGGCCATTAGTCCACCGAATAACGCACCAAGAATCGCTGCCCAAAACTCTTTGGAACTCAGTAGCGAAGAAAAGAAATGCTGCAAATGCCGGCAGCCGTGCACGCAGATCGGTCTTATCAATTTTGCCGACCCAAGCGCAAGCGTAGCGCAGATGGTCCCGCAATTGCTTCAAAGAATCCAAGCCATATCATCCCGCGATAATCAGGGGAAATTCGGAGCGCGGCCTTCAAAGAAGGGGGTTCGAGTAAAATAGTGGACGTAGTCGAGCGAATAATGTTCGGATGGAGGAAGCACACCAAACCAAGGCATGGCGCACGAGATCCTCTGCAAGCTCCCTAATTGTTCGCCTCCAGATATCGACTCTGAATCAATTCCAAGGCTTTGGCCAGGCTCATGCGCTCCAAAAAGTGCTTTAACATGGGATCCGCATCTGCCGGTAAACCCTGTTTTAGTCGATCGATCTGCTCCGACGCCAAACGAAGTCGCTGTAATTGAGCTTCGGGATCCTTGGTTCGCAAATCCTGATCGGAGATTACTTCAAGTCTTTCTTGCAAAGCCGATGCCAACTCTGAGTAATACTCCCCCATCCCCGAAAATGTTGCGCAGGAGGATTCGTAATCAAGATATTTTCGATCTGATCGCTGCCGCCGGGCTCGCGCCTCTGTGGTTTACTGTGCGAACCAGAAAAAAAACTGCGCGTAGCTAGATCGGTCTGCTGTCTGTTCTTCGCAATCTTTACAGGCTCGCTTTTCGCGTTTGGTCACCCGCACAAAGTATTTAGCCGGCTCGACGTCAAGTTGCTCAGAAGTCTCGTAGCCGATCACAGCGGTCTGTTTGCCACATTTGCCGCAGGACGCATTGTTCGGCTGTGCAAGCAATGATCTGTTCGGTCCTAGGCAGCTCAGCTGGCAACTCCTGCCGGCCCGGATGCTTGCGTGCCGATTTAAGCGGCAGTTGCAATTGTTCCCGTTCGCTCTCGGCTTGGACCTCGGCGCTGCTGACTCCAGGCTCTAATTCCAGCAGTTCCAGTTGCGCCTCGGAGAGCTTTTCGCTGCCGGGCCCGTACTTCTCGATCCGTACCAGACGCAGTCTTTCTTCCAATACCCGGACTTTATACTCTGCGAACCTGAGTCGATCTCGATCAATGGATAAAGAGCCGTTGAGCTTTTCGAATAGCGCCTCCGGAAGCCTTTCCTTGAGCTGGTTAACCAGCTCCGGATCCTGCATTTTGAGTGGAGTAAAACTGCTGCTCAACTATAGAAACATAACTAACAAAAATGCAGTTTCTTTAATAGTTTTTTCTTACAATTTTTCGCTCTCAGACACTGTCTTGCGATACCAATTTTTGCGCCTCACGCGCATCAGATCTATTCCACCTAACAACAGCGATAGTTCTTCATGACTCAACGTTACTCGATCCGATTGATCCCGGTGCTGCGGCCAGCTAAATCTTCCGCGTTCCAGCCGTTTTGCACAAATCCATAAACCCGCTCTTCCTCGAGTCGCTGTTTTTCGAGTCGTTCTCTTACGAGGCGCTCACTTTCAGCTTGTATCTGCTTCTCCGCCTGAATTTTCTCCCACTTGCCCCGATATATTCGCTCCTTGAGTGTCTTGTCTTTGGTGACGTATACGGCGCGATGTGCTTCGGATGATAGACCGACAAGGTGTCTAGGATTTACACAGGCGGAGTTCTCGCACTTATGATGAATGTGAAACCGATCCGGCACGTCGCCGACCCGTAGCTTGTACATGACTCGATAGGCTTTTTCGCCGCGGAATACCCGACCCTGTTTTCGCCCGTCAGAACGTCCAAGAAGTGTCCAAGCAGGAATTTTTTGCTTTTCTCTATCTCGTGTAAGTGCCTCAGGATCAATGAGCCGGCAACCGGATTCGAACCGGTGACCTGCTGATTACAAGTCAGCTGCTCTACCAACTGAGCTATGCCGGCAACTCTGGAGCAGGCTGGAGGTTAGTGGCGAATGTCCCTTCGCTCAACCTCATTTTGTCGCTCGGATTGCCGATTGGCCGACGTGGGGACCTTTGACTGGAGGACCGAGGCGGCACACGCTTGACAATCCAGCGAACCGGTTTTACGAATGTTCGTTTAATAACGAACAATAGAACAAAAGGCAATTCTTTATGGACCTGCAACTGCAAACTAAAACAGCGTTGGTTACTGGCAGTACCGCCGGAATCGGCGAAAGCATCGCGAAAGCGTTTGCCCGAGAGGGAGCGCGCGTTGTGATTCACGGTAGGAAAGCGGACGCAGCCAAGCGCGTGACCGCAGAGATCCTGGAAAATGGGGGAGAAGTGAAGAGTGTTATCGGTGATCTTGCGGACGACGAGCAGGCGGCTCAAGTCGCCAAAGCCGCGAAAGAGGCATTCGGACATATCGACATTCTGATCAATAACGCCGGAGTGTTTCCCCAGCGAGGATGGTGGGACTCGACTCCAGCAGAGTGGGTCGAACTTTATAACCAGAACGTTGCTTCCATGGTGCGTATGATTCAGGCGTTTGTGCCCGATATGAAAAAGAATGGTTGGGGGAGAGTGATCAACATCGCCAGCGGCGTTGGTTTTCAACCGATGGCCCGAATGCCTGATTACGCCGCTACCAAGTCCGCCAACATTCTGATCACGGCGAGCTTAGCGAAGGAGTTGGGTAACTCAGGGGTCACGGTCAATACGGTCAGCCCAGGTCCGATTGTGACACCCGGCGCAAAGGTCTTTTTCCGTCAAATGGCCCAGCAGGAGGGGTGGGGAGATGACTGGGCGGCCATTGAGCGAAACGCTGCGGCAAAATTTGTTACCACCCCTTTGCAACGTTTCGGACAGCCGGAAGAAATTGCCGCCGCTGTGGTTTTCCTGTCTAGCCCCTTAGCCGCTTATATTCACGGTGCTAATCTGCGCGTGGACGGAGGTTACGGGGTGGCTGTCAACTAACACGATCTGCAGGCGGACTTTCGGCATCAGGATATCGGGCCTGATAACCGCGCCAGCGATACTGTATGATTCGCCGGGACCGATTCGATTTGGTCCCGGAGATTCATTTCATTTGCTCCAGCTTTTTCAGAAGCAGAGCGGAGATCTCGTCTTCGCTGAGGTCTTCAAAGGGGCTGTCGCTGGAATCAAGATCGGGGGGATTCAGGATCGGAACGGTCTTTTCCGGCGCTGGCGCAGAATCAAATCCGAGCGCCTCGCTCAGAAGATAGTTGGCCAGAGCGTTGATGGTTGGATAGTTAAACGTGAGTGTCGAAGGAAGCGGCAGGCCCAAGCTTCGTTCCAAGCGTCCCTTCAGCTCTACCGCCATGAGAGAATCCATGCCCATGTCGAAAAGCCCTTGCTCTAGTTCGATCTCCCGCGAGAGATCGAACCCGAGAACGCTGCTGGCCTGGGAGCGCAGGTGCGCAATCAAAATATCGCGACGACGTGCCGGCGACGCGCTTTGCAGCTGACTGCTGACTTCCGATGCCGCGGCCGCGGATTTCTTTGAGGCCGTTGTCCAGTTCTCGGTCCGGGTTCGGGATCGCATTTCAGCAAACAGAGACCGCGTTCGGCGCGCTTCGTAGACAGCTCGTAGGGCGCTCCAGTCGACGGACGCCACGACGGTCGAGGTTCGATCCGCCAAGATGAGATGTTCCAGTGCCGCCAACGCTTGGTCAACAGGCATGGGGTGGAGACCTGCCTGTTCGATTCCTTCCTTGTCCGCCTCGCTCGCAACGCGCATCTCTTGCCAAGTCCCCCAGTTAACGGACAACGCACGAAGCCCGACCTTACGCCGCCAATGTGCCAGCAGATCGACGGCCTGGTTGGCTGCGGCGTAATGCCCGAGACCGGCAGCTCCCCACAGCGCCGTTGTAGAAGAAAACAATACGAAGAAATCCAGTTCCGTATCGAGCGTGAGCTGGTGGAGGATCCATCCACCCAGCGCCTTCGCGCGGCACATCCTCTGAAATAATTCGAGGTCCAGATCGCTGATAGAACAACTGGTCATGTCTACGGCGGCATGGACGATTCCTCGCAATGGTGGAGCTTCTTTGCCGAGATGTTTCAAAAGCGACTGCATTGCTTTTTCATCGGCTACGTCGCCTTGCGCAACGGTGATGCGCGTACCCAGCTTTTCTGCGCCGAGAATGCTCTGAACAGTTTCGTAATGTGTGTTTTCCAAAGACAACTGAGGCCAGAGTGAACGCTGCGGAAATTCGCGTCGTGAAAGCAAGACGATGTGTCCCGCGCCGCGTGCAGCCATCCAACCCGCGATCCGCAACCCCAGACCGCCCAAACCGCCAGTGATCAGATACGACCCGCCCCCGCGAAGAATTAGCGGGTTTGATTGCGGCTCTGCAGCCTGGACTACCCGAGGCAGAAGCCGCCGTCCGTTCCGGTAGACCACAGCATCCTCTCCAGCAACGTCCTTGATTTCGCGCCAGATGGCAGCTGCGGATTCCTGTGAAGATGCTCCGAAATCAAGATCAATGACGGCGCCGAAATGCCCGGGATGCTCGAGGGAAATCACTCGCGCCAGTCCCCACACAAGCGCCTGTGCAGGCTGGCACGAACCTGTAGCTGAGATTCCTTCCAATGAGACTGCCTGTGCTCCGCGAGTCGCGAACCAAAGCCGTGCTCCCCGCGAAATTCCTGCGGATTGAAGAGAAACAAATGCCTGAGTGACGTGAAGCGCGCCACCACCCAGACGCGCTTGCGCGGCCTCCCATTGTGCTGGTGTTGTTTCCGCGGCAATTTCCTCGTCCACGGGCCACAAGTTCAAAACGCCTCTCAGTGGACCCGTGCAACCCGCGAACGCATCCGAGAACAGGCGTGTGAAACCTTCAGGGCGCAGAGGATCGAGTACTGCCCGTCCTCCGCCGGCGAATTTGTATTCCGTTCCTTGCGAAACAAGTACGCACTCTTCGCCCCGTCCCGAGATCAGAAGAGCCAGTTCCTCGGCGATTCCCTTTGTATCGCCCAAAATAACCCAGAAACCGGGAGACATTGTTGCCGCGTCTGCCTGATCGGTCGCTAATGGTTTACGGCCGATCAGGATGGCCTGCTGAACAAAATCAGCATCTCCACCCAGCGATGCGGTCGAATGAACAGCCTCGAGACCTGTTTCTTCAAACAAGGCCTGCCACTGTTCAGCAGAAAGCAGAGGGCAATCCTGCCGCAATGTCGCGTCATTAAACCGCCACCAGCCTTCAGTTAGCCCAAACGTCAGATCGACCCAACGCCGTCGTGCGGTTCCTTCAAGTAGGATAAGCAGTCCGCCGGGAGCAAGCAGGCTGACCGCATTCCGAAGGGTTTCGCGTAGATCACGCGTGGCGTGTAACGCATTGGCGGCAATAACCAGATCGAATGATCGTTCGCCGAATCCTTGCGCGCCAGGCGACTTCTCGATGTCTAGAAGTTCGAAGCTCGCGAACGGATAATCCCGGAATTCATCCCGTGCGCGGGTCAGGAAAAGAGGGGAAACGTCTGTGAAGGTGTAGCGAGTGCTTTCCGCCCGAAGGTGCGGAAACAGGAACGATGTAGTGCCGCCGGTTCCGGCACCGATTTCGAGGATACGAACCATCCGATCTTTCGGAGCGTCCTCCACCGCCCCGACTACGACGTGGCGCACTGCAGTGTTCAGGGCGCGGGCGAACGGCGAGCTGCGATACAAGGCATCCGCGGTATCAAAGTTGCCGTTCGGGAAGAGAAGCTGCAACGGGTCACAAGTTCCACGCAACACCTCATCGAGCCGTTCTGCGCACCGGGCTGTGAGGGTGACCTCCGCCGAACATGCCGGGAACTGTTGGTTCAGCACCGCCGCTTCCGACTGGAGATCGGAAGATTGCGCGTCCAGTGGCTTCAGTACGATCCAACCTTCGTCTGCGGACTTAAGAACGCCTTCTTCTGCGAGAATGCCGATCAGACGTTCGAACAGCCGGCGATGGGCTGGAATAATCAATAGCCGCTCAGCCAACTCTCCCGTTGTGAAGCACTCGCCCGACTGCGGTGACCATCCCATGCGAACGAATGCCCGGTTGATGAAGGCTGCGCTGAGAAACTCCAGTTTCGGAGTCAACTCGCTATAAATGTCCAGCTTCTCCGATGCCGCGAGCGCACGTAGTTCGGTCCTCGCCCTTTCAGCCAACAATACAGGTGACGTGATGAAATCTGCCGTCAGATTAGATCCATCATCCGTTGCATTCGACGCGGAGGCTTCCTGCTCACGCCACGCCACCTCGTAAAACACACGTTCGGATTTAGATCCGGGTACGCGGTTCATCGCAGCGCTGGTGGCGCGTTTCAGGTGGAGTCCCACGATCTCCGCCACCATCCGGCCGTTGTCGTCGTAAAGCCAGATATCACCGCTGAAGGCTTCCGAGCCGGAGCCAGGGCGCAAGACCGTATGGTTCCAAAACTTTTCCGGAGGAAGCGTGAACAGGGTGAAGCGCTCGAGCCCGATCAGAAGATAGGCGCTTTGAACGTCCTCTGCCGGCAATGCTGCGCCGAGCAAGTGAAAACACGAGTCCAGCAAGGCGGGATGGATTCGGTATGGATCCGTCTCGTTCGCCAGTGATTCGGGTAATCGAATTTCAGCTAGAGCTTCACCATCACGCCGACGGATACGAACGATCCCGCGGAAGCGGTCACCAAAGTCAAGACCGAGGGCAACGAGCGAGTCGTAAAAGGAACGCGCGTCCTTTTCTTCGGAACATCGTGTCCAGACTTCCTCACGCTTCCAAATGTTTGTATCCGGTCGCAGCGATGCGGTGCCAATTCGTACGTGGCCGCTAACGTGTGTCCGCCATGGGTCTTCATCGTTTGAGATTGCTGCCGAGTCCTTGCTACAAACTCGGAAGCCTGTCCCGAATTCCGTGCCCTCCTCGAGAATCAATTGGATTCGGCTGGAATCCTCTTCGGGCAAGAAAAGCGGTTCGCGAATTATGAGGTCCGTGACCTCGCAGGGTACAGACTTCGATCTGCCGAGCTTCGAAACTTCGGCAGCACCAGCCAACGCCATCTCGATGTATGCCGGCGAGGGCATAATGAGGCGACCAAAGATCTGGTGATCATCGAGGAACGCAGGCCGTTCGACACCCATCTCGATCTCAAAAACCGTTCCGGCAATGGCGGGAGAATCCAGACGTCTACCGAGGAGCGGATGGGTACTTCCATCCTCGCAACCGGAACTGATTGCCATGCGTGGCAGCCCCGGCTTTCTCTGCTCGAGCCAATACCGGCCGCGCTGAAACGGATAGGTGGGCAACGCGACGCGCTTGCGCTGGCAGGTCGCATGCAAGCCGGTCCACTCGAGGTCCACACCGTGGATAAACAGCGTGGACACGCCGTCAAGCAGGCTTTCCCAGTTTCCTTCCTCACGTTTCAGACTCGCGGCCCAGACGACTTCAGCGTCCGGAGCAGTCATACGAGCCATGCCGGTCAGGACAGGATGGGGACCGATTTCAAGGAACGTTGATTGGCCCGTTTCGCGCAGAGCGCGGATCGAGTCTGCGAACCGTACAGGATTGCGAATGTGCTCGCGCCAGTATTCCGAACGCGACATGAGCCCCGGGGAAGCCATTTTACCGGTTACGTTTGATACGACCGCAACGAGCGGCTCTGAATATTGGACTCCCGCCGCCACGTGTTCGAAAGAGTCAAGAATCGGATCCATCAACGGCGAATGGAAAGCGTGTGAAACAACCAGCCGGCGGCTCCGGATGCCCGCCTCCGCCAACCGGCTTAAAACCGCGTCAACCGACGCGTGCTCACCGGAAATCACGATGTTGGCTGGTCCGTTGATGCAGGCGATCGCAGTCGCATTTCGGCAGCGATGGCCTCAGACACGCTTGATTCGTCGGCGAACACGGCGGCCATGGCGCCTCCCGCGGGAAGCGTGGCCATCAACCGCCCGCGCTCGGAAATGAGGCGGAGCCCATCTTCCAGGCTGAACACACCGGCGACGCAGGCCGCGACATACTCGCCGACGCTGTGACCCAGAACGGCGACAGGCTCCACGCCCCACGACCGCCACATCGCTGCCAGCGCGTATTCCAGCGCAAACAGTGCGGGCTGCGTGTATTGCGTCTCGTCCAGGAGATGACGCTGCGGACTGTCTCCCTTCTGCTCGCCACCATCCGCAAAGAGCACCTCCAGCAGAGGTTTATCGAGAAGCGGTTTCAAGATTTCAGCGCACTTTTCCAGTTCCCGCCTGAACACCGGTTGCGTTTCGAATAGTTCACGCCCCATGCCGGCGTATTGAGATCCTTGACCCGTGAACAGGAACACCACGCCCGGTGCCGTCGAACTCGTCGCGCGCCTCGTTCGAATTCGCGCGTGCTTTTCGCCGCGCTGGAACTGTGCGAGTCGTTCTTTAGCTTCGGGAAGGTCCGCCGCCACCACAGCGAGACGGTGTTCAAAATGAAAGCGACCTGTGCCTGCCGTATAGCAAACATCGGCGAGATCGAGATCAGGCTTTTCGGTGAAAACCTGTTGGTATTTGTGTGCGAGTTCCGCCAGCGCCGATTCCGTGCGGGCCGCCAACGGAAGCAATTGCAGAGGCAGCGTGCTACCAGATCTGGATGTGTCCTGAGCGGAACCATCCGGGACCGGCTCCATTGCGGGAGCGTCGGAAAGGATCACGTGCGCGTTCGTGCCACTGAACCCAAACGAACTGACTCCTGCAACGCGTTGACCGCTCTCGCGGTTCCACAAAGTAGCTGCGGTGGGCACGCCGATCGCCAGGCCACCCCAGTCGATGTGGGGGTTCAGTTTTTTCAGATGCAGGGTAGGCGGGATTATTCCGTGCTGCAGCGCCAGTACCGCCTTGATCAGACCTGCGATCCCGGCTGCCGATTCCGCATGCCCGAAATTGCTCTTTACTGAGCCGACGCGCAGCGAACGGTCGGATGTGCGTCCCTGGCCAAAAACATCGGCGAGCGCACGCGCTTCGATGGGATCCCCCAGAGAAGTGCCTGTTCCGTGAGCCTCGATGAAATCGATGTCATCCGGCTGAAGTCCGGCGTTGGCTAGCGCTTCGCGGATAACTGCTACTTGGGAGGGGCCGTTGGGCGCGGTGAGACCGCTGCTGCGACCGTCCTGGTTGGAGGCTGTACCACGGATCAGCGCCAGGATACGGTCGCCATCGGCGCGGGCGTCGGACAAGCGCTTCAACACAACGACGCCACACCCTTCACTGCGCACAAAACCGTCTGCCTCTGCGTCGAAGGCCTTACACCGGCCGTCGGGCGCCATCATGTGCGACTTTGACAAAATGATGGTCGTGTCCGGCATGAGAATAAGATTAACGCCGCCCGCGAGCGCCATGCGGCACTCATCGGCTTTCAGGCTTTGGCAGGCCAGATGCACCGCCACCAGGGATGAGGAACAGGCCGTATCCACGGACACACTCGGCCCCTGCAATCCCAGGATGTAGGATATCCGCCCCGAGGCAACACTGTGTGCGTTGCCTGTTGCCACATACGCGTCGACGGCACTCCGGGCGCTCTCGAATCGCATCAGGAAGTAGTCACTGTTGCACACACCGACAAAGACGCCCGTTTGCGAACCAGCCAGGCGATCGGAACTCTGTCCGGCGTTTTCCAGTGCCTCCCAGGCCACCTCCAGCAGAAGCCGCTGCTGCGGATCCATTCCCGTCGCTTCGCGCGGCGAGATTCCAAAGAATTCCGGATCGAATTGCTCAATCCGGTCCAGGAAGCCGCCCCAGCGCGTACTCATTTTTCCCGGCGCGTCGGGATCGGGATCGTAAAACGCGTCAAGGTCCCAACGGCCAGGGGGCACCTCGCTGATGGCGTCGCGGCCTTCGATCATCAATTGCCAAAATGAATCCGGATCGTTCGCACCGCCTGGAAAGCGACAGCCCATGCCAACCACCGCGATCGGTTCAACGGCGCGTTGTTTGAGTCGTTCCAGGTTGGAGTTGAGTTCTGTCGCGAGCAGTGCCAAGCGCTTTGGCGACAGTTTCGCTATGCGTTCAAGAAAATCCCTCACTGCGTTCCAGCTCCTCTCTCTTTGAGCAACCGGTCAATTTCATCTTCATCAAGATTCTCGATCTCATCCAGTACATCCGATCCTCCGGAAACCGGAAAGTGGGACCGGCTCGGCTCCGCTGGTGATTCTTCCAGCCCCAGGACGATTGGGCTCAAATATCTAGTCAAGGAGTCCACCGTCGGATAATCGAATAGCAACGTCGCGGGAAGGTTACATCCAACTGTGTTAGCCAGCGCGTTGCGGAGTTCGACGGCCATCAACGAGTCGAGACCCAACTCACTGAGTGGTTTGTTGTTGGGCAGCGATTGCAGATTTTCCAGTCCCAGTACGCGCGCTGCGTCACGACGGATTTGCTCGATCACCAGAGCGCGCCGCTGATTCGGCGCCACGGCCGCTACGCGATCCGCAAGGGACGGCGACTTCTTGGTCTGGTTCGCTGCGCTCGGGCCCAAAGCGCAATCTCCGATCCCGTCTCCGCCACTCATACGATTGTCCGGTGCCGTCAAACCGTGTCTGGCGAAATTGCTCAAAAATTGCGGGCACTTTCCGTCGCGCGAGAAGTGGAGGAGGAACCGGGACCAATCCACCGGGAACACGATCTGCCGGGAGAGTCCGCTGGTCAGCGCGGCCTCCAACGCGCGAAAACCGTTTTGGGGATCAATCACCCCATAGCCCGCGTCTCGCGCCCGTGTCGTCACACCGCGGTCGACTGCCGCGCCAGCCGTCGTCCATACCCCCCAATTGATGCTCAGACCCGGCAGCCCCACTGCTACGCGCGCGGCAGCGAGCGTATCCATGAACGCGTTCGCCGCTACGTGGTTTCCCTGGCCGGCCGAACCGAAAACAGCAGCGACGGATGAGAATAACACAAAGAAATCGAGCGTGTCAGGCGCCGTCAACCTGTGAAGCAGGAAGCTGCCGGTGACTTTCGGAGCGAATACGCTCGCGAATCGATCCCAGTTCTGTTGGAGCAACACTCCATCCTCCAGCACGCCAGCCGAATGGATGACGCCGCGTAGCGCCGGCATGGTGCTTCGGATGTCTTCAAAAAGGCGTTTCATTTTTTTAGGATCCGAAGCGTCGGCCTGTACCACGAGCACCTGAACGCCGTGAGCTTCCATCGCCCGCAAAGCGTCTCTACCCTCGGAATCCGGAGTGCGACGCCCCGTCAATACGAGATGGCGCGCGCCCTGTTCCGCCAGCCATTGCGCCGTCATGAGCCCGAGGCCACGCAGACCGCCCGTGATCAGGTAGGTCGCCTGTGGCTTGAGCCAGGAGCCTGCCGTTCCCGGGCGTAGCATCTCGTCGTGTGACAGCACTACCTTGCCCGAGTGACGGCCCTGCGCCATGAAACGAAACGCCGCTTTCGCCTGCCGCAGCGGATACACCCGATGGGGCAGTGGTTCGAATTCTCCCCGATCGAACGCCGCCATCAATTCACGCAGCATCGACCCGATCAGCGCGGGATTGTTTCGCGCGTCCACGCCCCAATCCACAACGAAGTATTGAATGCCGCGGTTCAATCTCGCAACCCGTTCCGGTTCCCAGATTCCGCGTTTGCCAATCTCCAGGAACCGGCCGTTCGGAGCGATGACCTCAAAGCTGTGATCCACAAACCGATCGGCGAGCGAGTTCAGGACCACGTCAACACCGCGCCCTTCCGTGATCTTCATGATCTCTTCGGCGAATGCCAGGGAGCGCGAATCCATGACATGCGATACACCCAAGGAACTAAGCAGCGCTCGCTTCTCCGGCGATCCGGCCGTAGCAAAAATTTCTGCTCCGGCGCGCCTGGCCAACGTTACAGCCGCCAGCCCGACGCCGCCTGCTGCCGCATGAATCAGGACCCGATCGCCGGCCTGCATCTTTGCCAGATGATTCAGCGTGAAATGGGCAGTCATGAAAGCTACCGGCACAGTTGCGGCTTCTTCGAAACTCAGCCGAACCGGCTTTAGCGCCACCCATTCCGCGCGCGTGGTCACATAGGCCGCAAAGCTCCCAGGAGCGATCGCCACGACGGCATCGCCAACTCCGAACTCTGTGACTCCTTCTCCAACCGCCACAATTTCGCCCGTACACTCCGCTCCCAACGGTCCCGGATCGCCCGGATATAACCCCATCACGTTCATCACATCCCGAAAGTTCACGCCGGTGCCACGAACGCGAATCTCCACCTCTCCTCGCTCAGGTGCTTGGCGTTCCGCAGTGTCCAGTTTCAGATTCTCCAGCGAACCTCGGCTGGAGAAGGTCAACTGATAGAAATCCGCTGATAACGTGCCGCAGAATGTTTCGGCATTGCCCGGAGGATTGTGCGGGACGTTATCAGCGGATTTCTTGATGCGCTGGAGGCGTGCCCCCCATCGCCGACCTGCGCGCAACGCCACTTGGTCTTCGTCATCCTCGGCGTCCAAAGCTGCGGTTAGCACTTCAATTTCATTCGCGGCGCCATCCGGCGCCAGGTCAACCCGCACACAGCGCAGCTCGGGGTGCTCGAGGGCAATCGCCTTTCCCAAACCCCACACGGTTGCTGCAACCGGGGACAACGCTTGGTCCGCAGGATCCACCTTCTGAGCGCCTCGGGTGCACAACCACAATCTGGGCGGTCGCGTACCCGCCTGGCGCGCCAACGCTTGCACAAGGTGCAATGCTCCACCGCACGAGACTCGCGCCTCACGTTCGACACTGACCTGATCCAGTGTTTCCAGGGATGCAGCATCGAGCGGCCAAAGATAGATCACACCATAGAGCGGCCCTTCGACCTCGGGATCTTGCAGGTCTATAAACTTTTCCAGATCCTCTGGCGATGTGGGATCCAACACTTCGCCTCCGTTGGATGACCCGTTCGTGCCGTCACTAGCGAAGGCGAGCGCGCAACGATCGCCACGGGTACCGAGACGCTGAGCCAGTTGCTGACCGAACCCGCCGCGATCGGCCAGTATCAACCAGCGTCGCGGGTTGGCGCTCGATGGCCTTCCGGCCACCTCCGCGCGCTTATCGGCGGCGCGCGCGATCAGCATCGCCTGGTCTTCCACTTCCTCCGTCTCGATACCGATCTCCGGGAGGATCAGGGTGTGAGCGAAATCAGTTTGCTGCAGAAGTCGCTGCCACTGCGCCCGCGAGAGCAGTGGGTAGCGCGTCCGCAAATCGCGATCGTGGAACCGCCACCAACCATCGGTGAGTCCGAAGGTGACGTCGAACCAGCGCTGTGGCCGTGTCACCTCCAGCATGAGTAGCCAGCCTCCGGGTACAAGCAAATGCCGCACAGTCGCCAGTGTCCGCACCAGGTCCGAGGTTGCATGAATGACGTTCGACGCAATGACGAGATCGAAGCTGTTCAGGAGCAGTCCTTGAGCAGAAGGATCCTGTTCCAGATCCAGGAGCCGGAAGTTCACGAACGGAAAATTTGCGAACTTAGCCTTCGCCCGTGCGAGGAAGAGTGGCGACAGATCGGTGAAGACGTAGTGCGTGCGATCGGCTGGCAGCGCGGGCAGTACGTGTGCTGTCGTTGCGCCGGTACCCGCACCGACCTCGAGGACCCGCAATTTCCGTCCGGCGGGCCACGCGCTCATCGCGGTTTGGATCGTTTCGCGCACGAGGAGATTCAAGGTGCGGGCGGAGGGCGAATGCTGGTAGAGCTTCTCGGCGGTAGTGAGATCGCCGGCCGGAAACAGCGATTGGAGTGGATCCGCGCGTCCGGTGAGCACCTCGCCCAACCGCGCACCGCACCGTTCCGTCACGGCGAGAATGGCTTCGAATTCTGCGAAATTCTTTTGCAAGTCGCTCATCGTGGCGGCGGTATCCGAGGCCGGCAGCGGGCGCAGCCATCGTCCCCGGTTGTCCGCAAATACCAAGATGTTGTCTTCCGCCAAGATTTCGAGAAACCGACTGAACAAGCGACGATGCGCCGGAATGATTCCTAGTCCGTTCGCCAAGTTTTCCGATTCGAACTCAGCTCCGACGGCTGCCTTGCACCCGGTCTCCGTCAACGCAGCCGCAATATAGGCACCGCAAACAGCGTCCAGGCGTGGACGCAACTGTTCGAACCGATTCAGTCCCGATGCTTGGGTGAAGGATTCCAGTTGCGTGTGCAGCGGTCCGGTTATGCTGTCGAACTCGGGGAATGGAACCAATGCCGCGGCAGGTGCCTTTTCGCTGAGGGGGGTCCAGGCAATCTCGTAAAGCCAGTCATCGATGCTTCTTTGAATCGCGCGTTCCAGGGACGCGCGGTCTGCGCGTTTGAAGGATATTCCGCGCAGTTCTGCGATCAATCGTCCGTCCTCGTCGGCGACCTGGATAGTCGCCTTGATCGTCTCTCGGTTGGCCTCCGCAGCAGCATCAACCGTGGCCAGGCTCCAAAGTTTTCCTGTTGCCGGCGCGAAGATGCGGAAAGAGTCCACCCCCAACGGCATGAAAATCCTCGTTCTCGTGTGGTCCTCGTTCTCCTCTCGCACAGCGGCGCCGACGACCTGGATGCAGGCGTCCAGCAGCGCCGGATGCATGTCGTACGCGGTGAGTTCGCCGGCCAGGGCGGGCGGCGCTTCAATCAATCCCAAGGCCTCGCCGGGACGGCTCCAGACTTTGTGCACTCCGCGGAAGCGCGCCCCAAAATCCAGTCCTCGGTTTTCATAATCTGCATAGAAACTTACGTCCCCGATTGCCTCCCCGTCACGTTGGAGCGCCTCGATATCGATGTGAAGCGCGTCGTCCTGACCCGCGAACTGGAGAACGGAGCCTGAGGCATGCAAGCGCCAGGAAGAATCGGACGATCCCGCGCTGAACACCTGGAAGCGCGCCGCCCCCTCTGCCGTGCGCGACAAGATCACCTGCAAACGCTTTGTCTCGGTGTCATCCAACGCCAGAGCTTCACCGATCACCATGTTCTCGATGGCCCAATTCCCACTCCCGAGGCCCAGGCGCGCCGCAGCGCACACAGTCTCCAGATAGCCGGTCGCCGGGAAGATGATTCTGCCAAACACACGGTGATCGCCCACAAACCGATGTGACGCGGCACTGAGGCTACTTTCAAACACCACGTCCTTCAGGGACGGCGAGTCGATGAGTCGCTCGGCCAAAGGATGCAATGGGTGCGTGGTCTCCGGTCGCCCGGCGCGCCGGATTTCTCGATCAAGGAAGTATCGCTCACGCTGGAACGGATAGGTGGGTAGACTCACCTTGCGTCGCGGAAAATCGCGATCGAATCCTACCCAATCGACATCCGCACCGTGCACGTGAAGTTGACTGAGGCTTGCCAGCAACTCGGCCCAATCGTCGCGACCCGATCGCAGCGACGGCAGCCAGAGAGCCCCCTCCGGTTCCACGCAGCTACGGCCAAGCCCGACCAGAACCGGATTCGGCCCAATCTCGAGGAATACCGTGCAACCCGCGTTGGCCAGGGTCTGCATCGACGCAACATATTGAACTGGCTCACGAATGTGCCGGCGCCAGTAGGCTGGTTGAGCCATCTGTGCGGCCGAAGCTACCTGGCCAGTCAAGTTGGACACCAGCCGAAATCGCGGTGCACCAAAGGACACTTTCTCTGCCGCGTGCTCGAAAGACTCCAGCACCGGGTCCATCAGCGGCGAATGAAATGCGTGGGACACGACCAGTTCACGAAACTTGACGCCAGCCGCTGAGAATTGAGCCAGCAACGTCTTCACTTCTTCACCCGCTCCGGAGATCACCGTTTGACGCGGCCCGTTCAGCGCCGCAATTGCGACGCGTGCCGTCAGAGGCTTCAACGCCTCTCGCACTATCTCGACGGGAGCCATCACAGCGGCCATGCGCCCGCCGGGTGGCTGGGCCTGCATCAGGCGGCCGCGCTCCGCAATCAGCGCCAGCCCTTCTTCGACGCTGAACACGCCGGCCACACAAGCTGCAACGTATTCGCCGACACTGTGTCCGAGGACGAATGTGGGCTGCACTCCCCAGGAACGCCACAATTCACTCAACGCGTACTCCACGGCAAATAAAGCGGGTTGAGTAAACTGCGTTTCGTCGAGCGGAGAGGATGCGCCGTTACTCGGGTAGAGCACTTCCAGCAGGGAATGGCCGAGACAGTCGCGCAGCGCGGTGTCGCAGCGCTCGAGGGCTCGGGCAAACGTTGGCGAGGTCTCGTAAAGCCGCCGGCCCATGCCCACATATTGTGAGCCCTGGCCCGTGAACAGAAAGGCGATCTTTGGGCGGTCGGTTCCCTCCCAACAGCCACGCACAACGCCTGGGGGTATCTTGCTCGAGAGACTTTGGTGCAATTTTCCCGCCATCGCTTCCGCGTCGGGCCCAGTCACGGCGAGCCGATGCACAAGGTGGGCGCGCCCTGCATTTGCCGTGTGGCAGAGATCGGCAAGGGCGACCTGCTCCCCGGTTTCCATGCGTTGCGCGTACCGCTCGACCAACGTGTACAACGCCGGCTCAGTGCGGGCGGAAAGGGTCAGGAGATGCAACGGGCGCTCGCTGCTCGACGTTTTCGGCGTCGCAACAGGCGCTTCCTCCAACACCACGTGCGCGTTGGTGCCGCTGAATCCGAACGAACTGACGCCGGCGATGCGTTTGCCGTGAAGAGGGGTCCAGGGCTCCCGCTCGCTGGGGACTTTCACCGGCAGTCGGTCCCATGGGATGTGAGGGCTAGGCTGCCGGAAATGCAAGTGCTGCGGAATCTCCTGATGCTGCAAGGAGAGCACCACCTTGATCAAGCCGCTCACGCCGGCCGCCGCTTCCAGATGACCGACATTGGTTTTCAGCGAGCCAATCAACAAAGGCGTTGCGGTTGCTCGCCCAGGCCCGAACACGGCACCGAGGGCCTGCACTTCAATCGGGTCGCCGAGCGAAGTCCCTGTACCGTGGGTTTCGATGTAACTGACGTCCTGCGGGTTGACCGCTGCGTTTGCCAGGGCATCGCGGATCACCGATTCCTGGGAAGGGCCGTTGGGGGCCGTCAGTCCGCTGCTTGGGCCATCCTGATTCACCGCCGAACCGCGAATCAGCGCCAGGATCCGATCACCGTCGGCGAGTGCGTCGTCCAGACGTTTCAGTACCACCACACCGCAACCTTCACCCCGCACAAAACCGTCAGCAGTTGCGTCGAATGTCTTGCACTTCCCGTCGGCCGCCAGCATCCGCGCGCGCGACAGCGCTGAGAACACTTCGGGCGAAAGAATCACGTTCACTCCACCGGCCAGAGCAAGGCGGCATTCCCCGTTTCGCAAGGCCTGACAGGCCAGGTGGACCGCGACCAGAGAGGACGAGCATGCAGTGTCAACCGAAATGCTTGGACCTTGCAGCCCCAACACGTAGGACAACCGGCCCGAGGCAATGCTGTGCGCGATGCCCGAGGCGTAATACATGTCCACCAGCGCCGGATTGCCTGCTTCGAGCAACAATTGGGCGTAATCGTTGCTGCAGATACCGATGTAAACCCCTGTGCGGGTGTGACCGAGTCTGCTTGGCGACTGGCCTGCGTGTTCGAGCGCTTCCCAACTTACCTCCAGTAAGAGGCGTTGTTGCGGATCCATCGTGAGCGCTTCCCGTGGCGCAATCCCGAAGAACTGCGGCTCGAAGCGATCCACCTGGTCGAGCAACCCGGCAAAACGAGTGGCGATCTTGCCGGGCGTGTCAGGGTTGGGATCGTAGTATGCGTCGGCATCCCAGCGATCCGACGCAATTTCCCGCACACCGCTACGTCCCTCGCGCAGCAACCGCCAGAATTCCTCGGGGTCATTAGCGCCGCCCGGAATGCGGCAACCGACCCCTATGACCGCAATGGGTTCGTGCCGTTGTTTTTCGACGGTGTCGAGCTTAGCCTGCAATTCTTCAATCGCGAGCAAGGCCCGTTTCAGTGGCGAGAGTTCCGTCGCGTTCATTGGGAATTTGGACAGATCGCTCGGGCGCGAGATTATTTTCCCTCCAGCCGTTTTAAGAGCAGAGCCTCGGCTTCATTATCGGACAGCGCTTCAATCTCGAGCGCACGGAGCGACGCAGATTCGGGCTGCGCTCGGACAGTTGGTGACGGTGCCGCTGGCGCGCTATCGCAGGACAGGTTCTTCAACAGAAACGCGGATATGGATCCAATGGTCGGATAGTCAAACATCAGCGTGGCGGGCAACGAGCAGCCCAGTCCAAGACCCGATTCCAACAGGTTGCGCAATTGAACCGCCATCAGCGAATCCAGCCCTAGATCCATCAGCCGATGGCCGATGCCTGGGCGCCGGTCCACGTCTAATCGCAGCACTTCCATCACTCGCGCGCGAACGTATTCGTTCATCAACTCCTCTCGTTCGTCGGGTAACGCCGATTCCAGATGCCGGCGATACTCTTGGACACGCTCTGCGGTATTCGCCGCGATATCGGGTGATACGACGTTCGGCGCCCGCTCGTCTGCCGGAACCGCTGCGGACGACCAAGGATCGATACCATTGTGGCCTTCCAACGCAGGAGCACGCGCCAGGATCACATGCTGACCGAGCACCTCAGCCAGTGAGCCGTTTTCAGGAAACGCGGCGACTTCGGGGAAGCCGCGCTCCAACAGCGTGTCCTTCCACTGCTGCGGCGTGAGAAGCGGATGGTCGCCGCGCAGGTCGTCGGCAAAGTGCTGCCAGCCTTCGATGAGTCCTGTTGTGACGTCAAACCATCCGTGGTGGTGCGTGGCCTCGATCAGCAGCAAAATGCCGCTAGGTGCCAGAAGCAGGCTTGTTCGCTTTAATGCCCCATCGAGGTCGCGGGCTGCGTGCACGACGTTTGCAGCTACAATGACGTCGAAGGAGTGAAGAGCAAAGGCCTGAGCTTCGACATCCTTCTCCAGAT
Organism: uncultured Verrucomicrobiae bacterium; assembly: GCA_963804425.1. Classification (GTDB taxonomy): domain Bacteria; phylum Verrucomicrobiota; class Verrucomicrobiia; order Chthoniobacterales; family JAFAMB01; genus DASTDH01. The sequence goes on from CAWDQF010000002.1 coordinate 451,243, forward strand.
CAAACACGGCAAAGGAGACGAAAGGAAAGGCGGCGAAGTTCTCACGGGCGCGTGTGAGGAACAGATCAGAAACATCGGTAAATACATACGCAGACCTGTCCGGATCGAGAAGCGGCAGCAACGTCGCGGAGGTGCCGCCTGTGCCTGCGCCCACTTCCAGGACTCGAAACGGCCGGTTCGCTCTCGACGCACGCGCCGCTGCCTCCACGGCCGCGCCGGCGATGGCGTTTGTGTAACGGTTGATGTTGGCGCCTGCATATAATCGCTCGGCTAAAGTGGAAGAGCCTCCAGGAAAGAGCGTTTCGAGCGGGCTCTCTTTGCCCGTGATGACTTGCGTCAGCTTTTCGCTGCAGTTGCGAACATAAGCGAGTAGATCCGGGTCATCCGCGAGTGTCTCTTCGGTCTCGCGAACTCGGGCACCCAGATCCGGATCGGGCAACGGACCGTCGGTGGCAAATTTCCCACCGTCTCGACGCAATATCCCTGCCGTGGCCAGCCGCTCCAACCACCGCTGGAGCAGGAGTTTGTACATTGCGGGAATGCCAAAACACTGGACGAGCGACTCGGCATCGTGAACCTCACCGGGACGGGCAAAGGCGCCCAGCGTGCGTAATGTGTTCGCCGCCTGCGCTGTGGTCAGCCTTTCCAGGCAGCTCCATTTGAGGGCGTAGGTCTGCACGTTCACGCCGATGGGAGCATGACGCGACTGTCGCAGAGCGGCTGTTCCGACGGCGCGCCACGAAATCTGGGGATCGTGTTGAATTGCCTTCTGCCGGTGGTCTGTCTGTTCCAGCCAATAACGGCGGCGTTGAAATGGATAAGTCGGCAAGGCAACGCGCGTGCGCGCGTAATCGCGATCGACTCCGGGCCAGTCAATCTCCGCCCCTGCAACATAAAGAGCCTGCAAGCTTTCCAACATCTGCAGCCAGTTCCCGCGCCCGGAGCGGAGTGATGGTAGCCACAATTGCCCTCTTTCCTTCAGACAGCGCCGCGCCATGCCCAGCAGCACCGGATTAGGTCCCAGTTCCAGGAAGATCTTAACGCCTTGTTCCTCAAGCGTCTGAATCCCCGCCGCGAACTGCACCGGCTCTCGCGCATGGCGACACCAGTATTGGGATTGACCGATCAAACGCGCGTCCGCGAGCTCTCCGGTCACATTGGAAACAAATCCTGTGTTCGGTTCGGAATACTCCACGCTGGAAGCGACCTTCTCGAAAGCATCCATGACCGGTTCCATCAAGGGCGAATGAAATGCGTGTGAAACGACCAGGTCTTTGCTCTTGATTCCATCGTGGGAAAGTCGCTTGAGAATGGCCTCGACTTGATTCGCGTCGCCGGAAATCACAACGACCTCGGGACCATTGATTGCGGCTACGGAAACCGCAGTCGAGGATGCGATTGCTGCTTCAATGCGTTCTCGCCCGGCGAAGACCGCGGCCATGCGACCACCGACAGGAAGCGATTGCATCAAGCGCCCTCGTTCAGCGATGAGCCTCAGGCCGTCTTCCAAATCGAAAACGCCGGCCACACAGGCCGCCACATACTCTCCTACGCTGTGTCCCAGCACGAAGCCTGGCTTAACCCCCCACGAACGCCATAGTTCAGAAAGGGCATATTCGATGGCGAACAGGGCCGGCTGGGTGTAAGCCGTGTTGTCGAGTAAAGGAACCTCGCCTGCTTCAGGATAAAGCACCGGGAGGAGTGGCCTTTCGAGATGCGCGCGAAGGATCTCATCGCACCGATCCATGACACGCTTAAAGGTCGGCGAGGTTTCATACAATTCGCGCCCCATTCCAGCGTATTGGGAGCCCTGGCCGGTAAACAGGAACGCGACGGGTGGCAATCTTGAGTCGATCACTTCGCCGGCAACGAGGTTGGGGTCCGCTTTGCGGCTCGCATACGCGCGCAGGCCGGTCTGCATCTGGTCGAAATTCTCACCGAGGACCGCGACACGCTGTGTGAAATGCGAGCGCCCCGCGTTGGCGGTAAAGCACACATCTGCGAGCGCATCAGCGGATTCGCTCTCAAGGCACCTCGCAACCTCTTGCACAAGTTGGTTGAGCCCCTCGTCGCTCTTGGCTGACAACGTCAGGATGTGGACCGGTCGCTCGGTTGCAGGATGTGGCTTCGTTACTTCCGGGGGCTCTTCCAGGATAAGGTGCGCGTTGGTGCCGCTGAAGCCGAATGAACTCAGCGCGGCGATGCGTTTGCCGTTGACCGGTTCCCAGGGTGTCAGGCTGGTAGGAACGACAATGGGCAGGCGATCCCAATCGATGTAGGGACTTTTGTTCTTCAGGTGAAGGTGCGGCGGAATTTGCCTCTTCTGAAGTGCGAGTATTACCTTCAGCAACCCCGCCACGCCGGCTGCTGCCTCCAGATGGCCGACGTTGGTTTTGATGGAGCCGATTGCCAGCGGGCTGCCGAGAGACCGGTCCTTGCACAACACTGCGCCCGCAGCGCGCACTTCGATTGGATCGCCGAGGGAGGTACCGGTGCCGTGCGCTTCCAGGTAGCCGACTTCGTGGGGTGCAACGTCGGCCGCCGCGAGCGCCGCACGAATCACCGCTTCCTGCGCCGGGCCGTTGGGCGCGGTGAGCCCGCCGCTGCGCCCATCCTGGTTCACAGCCGAGCCCCGGATCACCGCGAGGATCCGGTTGCGATCAGCCTGCGCTGCCGACAGCGTTTTCAAAACCACGACCCCGCAGCCCTCGCCACGCACGTAACCGTCTGCGCCGGCATCGAAGGTCTTGCACCGGCCATCAGGGGCGAGCATCCGCGATTTGGAGAAGTTAATGTTCGCGTCGGGTGAAAGAATGAGATTCACGCCGGCCGCAAGCGCGAGTGTGCATTCGCCGGAGCGCAAGCTGCGACACGCCAGGTGCACCGCCACTAGCGACGCGGAGCACGCGGTGTCGACGGCCATGGAAGGGCCGTGAACACCAAGAAAATAGGAGATCCGGCCGGCAGCGACGCTGTAGGAATTACCGAGCGCAGAGTAGGCATCGATTTGTTGCTCGTCGCCATAGACCATACGCCAATAATCATTGTTACCGATTCCGACGAAGACACCCGTCGGGCTACCCCGCAGAGTTGCCGGTGCGATCGCTGCATTTTCCAATGCCTCCCAGGAAGTCTCCATCAACAGGCGCTGCTGCGGGTCCATGCTCACCGCCTCACGTGGGGATACGCCAAAGAACTCCGCGTCAAATTGATCTACATCGCTGAGAAATGAGCCGTGGCGGGTGTTCATCTTTCCCGGCTTATCGGGATCGGGATCGTAATAGGCGTCCAGGTCCCAGCGGTCGCACGGGATTTCGGAAATCGTATCCACGCCATTTGCCAGGATCTGCCAGAGCGAAGATTCGTTGCGTGCGCCACCAGGCAAGCGCAGTCCGATGCCGACAATAGCAATAGGATCTCTCTGGCGGCGTTCCGTTTCGTCCAGCTTCGCGCGCAATTCGCGCAGCTCTAAAATGGCCCGCTTTAAGGGGGAGAGTTGTTCCTGTGTTTGTGGGCCCTGACTCATCACTTCGCTATTTTTTCAATTGATCCAGTTCCGCCAGCAAAAGTGACTCGGCCTCACTTTCGGACATCTTTTGAAGCTCTTTCAGATCCTGGTTGTCGGGCGCGACGAGGTCCTGGAACGCGGTCCGGTCCGCAAGCTCCAACTGCAAAACGTCCTCCGCTAAGTGGCGGGTGAGCGAATCAATGGTTGGATAGTCAAACAAAAGCGTGGCCGACAGGGAACGGCCTAGCGAAGCCGCCAGTGCGTTGCGCAGTTCAACCGACATAAGCGAGTCGAGACCCACCTCGTGCAACGGACGTAGCGGATCGATTGGTTTACCGGGCGCGAGCCCGAGCGCGTGCGCCGCGTGAGCCTCAACGAGCTGCTGCATCCGCGCGAGGAGCTGCGAAGCCGACAATCCGGTCAAGGTCGTCAAAACGCCGGCCTCGGGCCGGGTCGGATCCGATGCGGGCGCGGTGGAGACCAGATCTCGCAGGAGAGAGGGAGAGGTGTGACCCGGAAGCTTTTGGACATACTGTGTCCAATCCGCAGGGATGGCGACAACTTGAGTCACATCGCGATTCAACAACTCACCCAGCGCCGCGAATCCGTCCTCGAGCGGAATCGGATGCGAACCGCGCGCAGCGAGACGGTCCCGGTGCTTCGCGACGAGGTTCGCGGCCATCCCTGCGTCGGCCCAGGCGCCCCAGTTGACGCTGATGGCCGGCAGTCCCTGCGTGTGGCGATGGTGTGCCAGCGCGTCCAGAAAAGCATTGGCGGCGGCATAATTTGCCTGACCTGGCGAGCCGAGCACCGAAGCGGCGGAGGAGAACAACACGAAAGCATCGAGCGCGTCTCCCGAAGTGGATGCGTGCAGATTCCAGGCGCCATCGAGTTTCGGCGACAGCACAGCGCAGCAACGAGGCCAATCCAACTGCGCGATCGCACCGTCATCCAACACGCCGGCTGCATGAACGACGCCGCGCAAGGGACCCAGTCGCTCGCGCACTTGGCCCAACACTTGTCCTAATTGTGCGCTATTGCACACGTCAGCTTGAAATGTCTCGACCGAAGTCCGGTCACCCCGCAACTCGTCAAGGAGTCGGGATGCAGCCTCATCGGGTGCGCGCCGGCCAATCAGTGCCAAACGGCTGACACCCTGACCCACCAGCCATCTGGCCAGGTGCAATCCGAGTCCGCCTAGGCCACCAGTGACCAGCCAGACCCCATCCGATTGCAACGGACCGTGCGAAGGGACACCGATTCCAGTTTCGTCGGTCTTGAGCCGGATCACGATTTTGCCGACATGGCGACCCTGGGCCATGTGCCGGAATGCGTGCGCAACCTTCTGCGCCGGGAACACCTGCGTTGGAGGTAACCGCACGGCCGACGACTCCACCAGCATTTTCAACTCCGCAAACAATGATCGGATTACCTGGGGATCCTGTGCAGACACGTCCGCCAAATCGAAGGCGGTATACGACACACCCGGGTAATTGCACGCGACTTGCCGTGGATTCAAAAGGTCGCGCTTCCCCAACTCGACGAAGACACCGCCCGCCCGCACCAGTTCCAGGCTCCGCGTTGCGAACTCACCCGCAAGAGAGTTCAGTACTACGTCGATGCCGCGCTCTCCGGCCACGGCGCGAATTGCATCCGCAAAAGAAAGACTGCGCGAGTCGAATACGTGCTGGACGCCCCAGGCCTTGAGTAATGCGCGCTTTTCGGGGCTGCCCGCCGTGCCGAAGATCTCGGCGCCCGCCAGCTTCGCCAACTGCACCGCAGCCGAGCCTACGCCACCCGCGGCGGCATGGATCAACACCTTCTCTCCGGCGTGCAAGGTCGCGACCCGACGGAAGGCATACAGCGCCGTTAGAAAGATAATCGGCAATCCGGCAGACTCGTCGAGGGAAACTGACTTCGGTTTGTGGATCACCAAATCGGTCGACACCGTTACATAAGACGCCAGCCCGCCCAAGGCGACCGCAATCACGTCGTCGCCCGCCTGAAATTGCTTCACGCCCTTCCCGACGGACACAATCCGCCCAGCACATTCGCCGCCCAGACGTTCTCCAAAGCCGGGCACCATTTTCAGGGCGACCAGCACGTCACGGAAATTAAGGCCTGCGCAGGTTACCTCGATCTCCACCTCGTCAGCAGCCGGAGCGCGCCGCTCGCAGGGCTGCCAGTTCAATTGTTCGAGGACGCCGCTTGGAACCGTATGAAGTGCGACGCACGAGGAGGCGAATGGCGGACGCTGCACCGGTGTCGGAAGCCGGGCAAGACGACGAAGCCTCGCGACAAAACGCTGTCCGGCAGAAAGCACCACCCGATCTTCAGTCTCGTCCTGCGCACACAACTCATCACACAACTGATCTACGGAAGAAGCGATCGTCGTTTCCTCTCCGTGCAGATCCAACTTCGTGCACCGGAATTCGGGATGCTCCAATGAAATCACATGACCGAGACCCCAAACAGGCGCCTGCGTCGGCTCGATTGCGGATTCTTCTTCGGTGATTGACACAGCCGAACGCGACACTAGCCAGATTCGGGGAGGTTTTTCCGTCTGCTCGGCGTTCAGCGCCTGGACCAGATGGAGAACGCTGCCGACCGAAAGGACTTGTTCCTCAGAAAAGCTGCGCGCCCCGTCAGAAGCTGCCGGCGGAAGATCCAATCCCCAGAAGTGAACCACATCGTGGACCGGCCATTGACCACACCGGCGAAGCTCTCTCAGTAAGCTGCGAAAACCCTCTCCCACGGCCGGAGCGACCTCAAAGCTCCGCTCTTCCGTGCAGCGAAAACGTTCTCCGACCTGTACGATCACGCACTGGGCACCACGTTGCGTCGCTCTCTCTGCGAACCTGCGAGCGATCCCGCCCCGGTCTGCAAACACCAGACATCGCCCTTCGAATCTTGTTGCCGCTTCTTTATCACGCCGGGGAAGCGGCTGCCGTTCCCAGCAGACTTCATGGAGCCATCCCTCGGCTGCGGTGCCGATCAATTGAACAAGTCGTGACCTCTCGGTGCGTTTGAGGCTGAGACCTCGCACCGTGCCTACGGTTTGCCCGGCTTGGTCAAATATCCGGACGTCGGCGATTAAGGTCCTGGCGACCGTTTCAGGTTGGTCACGAAGTCGGGCAAAACTCCAGCGGGCGGCAGGCAGGTTGTCGGACAGCCAGAGTCGCTCGATAGTTACCGGGAGGTATGCGCACGAAGAGCCATCCCCGCCAGGGTCATTGGGGATGGCGGGAGCGATTGCCTGCAGACAAGCGTCGAGCAGTACTGGATGGACTGAGTGACTGGCGGCCAACCCATCCGGGGTTTCGGTAATTCGGATCCGGGCCAAACCCGCCTGAGCGCCTCGCCAGAGCGCTTCGACGCCGTGGAAGAGAGGGCCAAACTCGATCCCTCGCTCTCGCATCGTCCGATAATGGAATTCAACATCCACTGGTTCGCTGCACAGCGCTCTGGCACGATTGAGCGTTGGAGCCTCGGGCGCGCTTGAAGAGGATACATCCATGAAAGACGTCAGCCGGACCGAACCGCCGGCGTGCAGAGTCCAGGGACGGCTCGTGTCCACCGGCCGTGAGAACAATTGGAACGATCCGCCGTCCGGGGAAGCGGGCTTAAATCCCAACTGCAGTACACGTCGTTCGTTGTCAGGCACGACGAGCGCCTGATCGATTGCGAAGTCCTCCAGCAGGAAGGTTTTGCCGGCGGTGGAAAGCGCCGGGTTACTCGCAATAGCAATTTCGCCGGTCAGAGCGCGCCGAGCCGCCGTAAGAGCAAGGTCGATCATGGCCGTAGCCGGAACCATCGCCACACCACAGAGGCGGTGGTCGTCGATGAACGGGGGTGCGATGGCAGAAATCTCGGTTTCGACCACTACGCCGTCGAAAAAGGCTGAGCGCAATACACGGCCCGGCCATTCGGCCTCAGCAGCGGTCCGTCGCGAGGTTTGCACGGCCGATTTACTTGAGGGCGTGGCCCAGTGTCGTTCGCGTTGCCAGGGATACGGCGGCAGCGATATACAATTGCCACCCTCTGGATGAAGCGCTTTCCACTGGATTGCTTTGCCCAGCGTGTAGAGCGATCCCAGCGAAGTAAGGAGCGTGGCCCGCTCATCCTGGCCACGACGCATCGAAGCCAGCACCGCGCCCTTCGTCCCACTTGTCTCAAGGCACTGCTTGAGAGCGCTTCCGAGGACCGGGTGCGGGCTAAGTTCCAGAAACGAGGAAAAACCGGCCCGCAGGGCCGCTGCCGTTGCCGCCGCAAACTGGACAGGCTCGCGGATGTTGCGCCCCCAATAGGCCGCGTCGAACTTGGAGCCTTCGAGCGTTCGACCTTCTACTGTAGAGTATACGGGAATCGCGGCATCCACCGGAGACAAGCTGGCAAGATTTTTTTCCAGAGCGTCCGCGTAGGAGATCATCTGAGGGCTGTGGAACGCGCAATTGACCTTCACCCGACGCCCCTGAACGCCGCGTGCAGCCAACTCGGCGAGACACTGGTCGATCGCGTCCGCCGCGCCAGATAACGTGATGGAGTGGGGAGCATTGATCGCTGCAACCGTGAGTTGAAACTCGTGCCGCGCAATCAAGTCCTTCGCCTCATCGGCCGAGATCTCGACAGCCGCCATTGCTCCTCGCCCGGCCGCAGCTTGCATCAAGCGGCCTCGATGCACAGCAATCTTCGACGCGTCCTCCAACGTGATGGCGCCCGCCACATGGGCGGCGGCGATCTCGCCAACGCTGTGTCCCAGCACCGCCTCCGGCACAATTCCCCACGATCGCCAGAGGGCAGCGAGCGCTGTCTGGATGGCGAAGAGCACCGGTTGAAAAACCTCTGTCTCGTCCAGATGCGAACAATCGTCCGGCGCGGCAAGTTCTTCGAGTACCGACCAGCCGCTTACCGATCGTAGGACCGCGTCGCATTGTTTCATGGCTTCGCGGAACGCGGGCTCCCGTTCGAACAACGAGTGCCCCATACCGGCCCATTGCGAGCCGTGACCGGAAAAGACGAAAATCAGTTTGCCCGGTTTCTCCGGAAGTGTGTCGTTGGCAGCCGTCTCCTCCAGGTAAGCGCGGACTCGTGCCGTCAGTTCCTCCCGCGTATCCCCTGCGAAAGCGACGCGCACAGGATAATGCCAGCGTCGGAGACCAGCGGTGTAGCAAATGTCCCTGACTGCATGCTTTGCTCCCGAATGCCCATTGCTGAGAAACGCAACATAATCTCGCGCAAGACCTGCGAGAGCCCGCGGACTGCGCGCAGAAAGAGGCAAAAGCCACGAACTCGATCCTGGCACCGGTGCTTCTGTTCGCACAGGCAGCTGCGGTGCCTCCTCGAGAACGATATGGGCATTGGTGCCGCCGAAGCCGAAGGAACTAATCCCTGCGCACCGCGGAGCTGACCCAGCGGGCCAGGGTGCAGCATCGTGGCCGATGACCAGACAAGTGCCTTCGAGTGAGATCAGCGGATTGAGGTTCTTGAAATGAAGATGTGGTGGAATGGTCTCGTGCTGCATGGCCAGCACGACCTTGATCAGTCCGGCCACACCCGCGGCGCCTTCCAAATGCCCCAGATTGGTTTTGACCGAACCCAGCCGGCAGGTGGTGCCGTCGGGCCGCGGCTGTCCCACCACGGCTGCTAAGGCCTCGACTTCGATCGGATCTCCCAGAGCGGTGCCGGTGCCGTGTGCTTCGACGTAGGTCACTTGGGCGCCCACGATTCGGGCATTCTTGAGCGCCTGGCGCAGCACGGCTTCTTGCGCTAGGCCATTGGGGGCCGTCAACACTGTGGAGCGACCATCTTGATTCACGGCTGACCCGCGAACCAACGCATAGATGCGATCTCCGTCAGCCAGCGCGTCGGTTAGGCGTTTCAGCGCAACGATGCCGCAACCTTCACCACGGACGAAGCCATTGGCTGCTGCGTCGAAGGCCTTGCAGCGTCCGTCCGGGGCTAGCATGCCCCACTTGGACAGTGAGATAGTTTCCTCCGGTGTGATCAAGGTGCTCACTCCTCCGGCCAGAGCCAACGAGCACTCACCCGCGCGCAGGCTTTGACACGCCAGGTGCACGGCCACCAACGAGGATGAGCATGCTGTATCGATTGCCATGCTCGGACCGTGCAGGTTCAGCAAGTAAGACAGCCGACCTGCTGCGACTCCGTGCGACGTGCCAGAGCTCGTATGCGCGCCGATCGTGGCAGGATCGCTGAATTGGAGCCGGGCGTAATCTGTATTGTAGACGGCAAAGAAAACTCCGGCGGAACTGTCGCTCAGCGATTCCGGGGGTCGGCCGGCGTCGTTCAGGGTTTCGTAGGCGACTTCTAACAGCAGTCTTTGTTGAGGATCCATGGCAGCCGCCTCGCGAGGCGCTATTCCGAAGAATTCTCCATCGAATTGATCCACCTGATCCAGAAGCCCAGCCCACCTTGTGCTCATCTTTGCCGGAGCACTTGGATCGGGATCATAGTAGGCATCGATGTCCCATCTTTCCGGTGGGATTTCGCGCACTGCATCCGTTCCACTCTCTAGCAAGCGCCAGAATTGGTCCGGCGTCGAAGCCCCACCGGGAAACCGGCAACCGAGACCAATGATGGCGATCGGCTCGGATTGCAGCAGATCGATGCCTTCCAACTCGGCGCGTAACCGCTGCGCCGCCAAAGCGAGTTTAATGGCTGACATCGACGCGTTCGCTTCGCGGTTCATCTCAGTCGCGTTCCCCTCTGAGCAGCACGTTCAAAGCCTCATCTTCAGAAAGTTGTCCCACGCTGTTTATAACGGCCGCGACACGCTCCTCTGAAGCAGGTTTTACCGGGCCGGTCTCCGTAGCATGGGCGATGGCCGGCGTTTCCGTCAGTGTCACACCCAGCTTGTCGGCCAAATGACGGGCCAGGGCACTAACGGTCGGATAATTCCAGACGATCGTAGCGGAGAGAGCAAGGCCAAGACTCTGCTCGCAGCGATTTTTCAGTTCGAAGCCCATGAGCGAATCGAGTCCAAGCGCACCCATGGATTTTTCGCCGTCAATGGCAACGGCATCCAGCTTGAGGACGATCGCCAGCAGATCCTTGAGCACCGCCTCCAACATTGCGCGCCGTGCTGTGCCTGAATCGAGCGCGAGCAGTTGCTCGCGTAGGCCGGCCTTCGGTACCCCTGTGGCTGGTTTCTGACCCACCAGGGCCTTTGGCGCTGGTACACCTGCAGCGAGGTCCACTAGCAAGGGAGGTTCTTCGCCGATGGGATAGGTTTGGCGAAACCTGGCCCAGTCCATCCGAATCACGGTCGCCTGCAGAGATCCACGTCGGATCAGCAGATCCAGGGATGCGACGCCCTGCGAAGACTTGAAACTGAGAATGCCGCGCTGCTCGAGACTCATGAGTGTGCGCCGTCCACCAGGTGTTACAGCTAGTCCCGCCCCCTGCCAACCGCCCCAATTGACACCAAGTGCAGGCTGCTGCCGCGTGTGCCGGCGTTGAACGAAGGCGTCGAGGAACGCGTTGGCAGCAGCGTAATTGGCCTGACCGGTCTGGCCAAGCAATGCTCCCACCGAAGAACAGCAAATGAAGAACTGCAACGGCTGGTCTGCCAGGCATTCTTCGAGAACGAGGGCGCCTAGAACTTTCGGGCGGAAGACCAACTGCAGGCTCTGGACATCGACCTTCGGGACGAGCTGGTCGTCAGCAACGGCCGCGGTATGAACGACTCCGCAAATCGGCAGCCACCCCTCTGCTTGGAGCGATTTGAGCAGCTGTCGGACGTCCAGCTTATTGGCGATGTCAATCGCCACCGTCTTGACGACGGCTCCGTGCCCTTCGATTTCGCGGATAACGGCGATCTGTTCGAAGGCTCGACTGTTTCGCTCGACCATTTCCCACTGTGATCGCGGAGGCAAAGGTGTCCGGCCAAGAAGCACGAGCTTGCGAGCGCCTTGCTTTGCCAACCACTGCGCGATGTGCAATCCCATGCCACCAAGGCCGCCGGTGATGAGGTAACAGCCGTCGGCTAACCAAGCGACCGGGATTTCAGCAATAGTGGGCTTTGCTTGCGGTACGAGTCGCGGGACGAAACGAACGCCTTCACGGAAACTGCATTGATCTTCACTTTCCGGTGTTGTGACCTGTGCGATGATGGCGCGGGCACTATCATCGGGCGACGCAGTTGGATCCAGGTCCAGCATGCCCCCCCAAATCTCGGGGTGTTCGACAGCCAGGACTCGACCCACACCCCAGAGCGGAGCTGTAGACAGTGCAGGCAGTCCCGTTGTACATGGCGGCTGCGCACCGCGTGTCACCAGCCAGAGACGAGGCCCTTGCGTCTGGAAACTGCGGATGAGACTTTGCGCTACATGTAGCGCCTGCGAGCTAAGCGCGATCGCTTGATCGTAGAGCGCTTCAATCTCGTCGGATTCATGATGCGATGTTACGCCCCAGAGGCAAACAGCGTAGCGACACGGCAGCGCCACCGCCGTGAGAGCCGCCGTGATAGCTCGCTGGAGCTGGTCGGGCCGTGAGCCATCCACCCGGTAGTACCGTTCACCCAGTGTCTCGAACGCATCGCCTCGATCGATGCGCACAACTTCGTTCCCACGAATCATGAGCAAGCGCACAATCGCATCGCAGACCGGCGAATTGTCGCTAAAGACTAACCATGCGATCTGTTCCGGCCTAACTGCAGAAACTCCAAACGAGCCCAGCTCCGCTGCGATTTCAGTCTGTCGGGTCGGAGCAGCAGGGGCCTTGGCCATGACCACCGCCTGGTCGAATACGCTGGGGCGATTCTCAATCTGCGCCGGAACGGCTCTTGCAGCGGAGAAGCCGACTTCATTCAGAATCTGCTTCCACTTTTCCAGAGAAAGCAGCGGGTGCGACGGTCGCAAATCTGTGTCGGCGAACCGCCACCATCCTTCGGTCTGGCCGAAAACCAAATCGATCCAGCGTGCAGGCTGGAATCCTTCGAGCAGCGCCAGCAGTCCTCCCGGGATGAGCATTGACCGCACATGGGCCAACGTCTGACGAAGGTCCCGGGTCGCGTGCAGAACGTTGGCAGCGACGATCAGATCGAATTGCTGTGACGCGAAACCCTGCAAGTCAGGAGGCTGTTCAACATCGAACAGAGCATAGCGTACGAATGGAAACTCGCCGAACTTCTGACGGGCGCCGTCGAGGAATAACCTGGAGACATCGGAGAAAACGTACTCGCACGGGATGTGTTTCAATAACGGCAGCAAATGGGCCGTTGTGCCGCCTGTGCCCGCGCCAATTTCCAGCAGGCGCAGAACCCGACCCGGCGGGAGCGCCTCGACGGTGGCTTTCACGAGTTCGCGGATCAATCCGTTCGGCGCGCGTGACATTGGAGAATCCCGGTAAACGTGACCAGCGGATTCAAGCGAGCCTTGCGGGAAGAGCAACTGCAGCGGGTTGCACGTGCCCTGCAACACTTCTGGCAACCGGCTCGCGCACCGGTCAAACAAGTCCAGCTCAGCGTGGTAATCGGGAAAGCGATTGCGCAGATCGCGAACCGTTGGACCCGAATCGTCGGGCCAGGGATTCACGAATTCCCAACCGTTTTTCACGTCGCGCGTGACGCCCTCTTCGCAGAGCATCCCCAGCATTCGTGCCACCAATCGCTCATGCTGGTCGATGATACGCAGCCGTCTCATCACGTCTTCAGTCGCAAAGCGCTCACCCAGAACCGGTCTCCAGCCAAGTTCTCGAAACGCCCGAGTGACGTACTGCGCGGCGAGACGATGGAAGGTGGACACGACTTCACCATCCGGTTCAGTAGCAGGAGGTCGCTTGGCCAAATCGGCTTGAAGGCGTTCCTCGATTTGTTCGAGGGCCGGCAAGTAGTCTGCCGCATCGCGCCTGAGCGCGTGACTTGGACAGCTCCACGGTTTCCAGACAACCTCGAAGAGGAGATCCGCCGGGCTTACGTCGTCCGACGCCAGTAGTAACTCACGCGTCGCCTGCCGGAACCGCGCGCCTTCGATTTCAGCAACCAGTAGCCCGTGTTCATCATAGAGTTTTGCGCTGCCGCCAAACATGCCGGGTGGAAGGTTCCCAACAGGATCTGACACCGAATGACAAGTCAATCGGGCCGCACCGGCACGCTTGACGTGCAACTGCTCGCAACCGCAGAAGAGCCATAGCGTATCGCGGGATTCATCAATCCCAGCCCTGTTCATTTGGCTCACGGCGATCGTCTGCAAGGCTGCATCCAGGAGCACAGGATGGATGCGGTAATCACGCAATTCACTGGCGAGCTGTTCCGGTAAACTCAAACTGGCTACGGCTTCGCCCTCACCCAAGTCCATACATTTTAAGGCACGGAAGGCGGGACCGAAATGGACGCCACGCTTTTCGAACAGGTCGTAAATATCACTTTCGGAGAGTGCTTCGGAAAAACGGCTGCGAGCCGAGTTCATCTCGAATTGTTCAGGGATGCCCGAACCAGGATCTTGCGCGGCAGGGTGCAGCAATAGTCTCCCCGTCGCATGCAAAGTCCAAACAGGTTCATAGCCCTCAGTGACATCAGCACTGTGGATCTTGAATTCGGCAGACGAGTCGCTCGGAGAATCGAAAACAAGGTGCACAATCCGTTGGTGTTCCTCCGCAACGATCAAAGGTCGGTGCAACACGAGATCCTTCACCGTCGTTGAACATGACGAGAAGGCTTCACCGGCGGCGGACAAGGCCACTTCGATCATCATCGGCGCCGGGACGATCACTGTGTCAAACACCCGATGATCCTGCAAAAATCCGGCCGATTCCGGTCCAAACTTCGTCTCGAAAACAAATCCGGTGATGCCTGGCGAATGCAGTCTACGACCGTGACATGGTGTTGAAGTAGACTGTCCAACGCTCCTGGCACGGGCTGGGAGGGCGGGGTGGGACTGTGCGGCAGGCAGTTCGAACCAATAGCGTTTCCGTTGCCAGGGGTAAGTGGGAAGCGGTGTAACCCGACCGCCCTCGGGATAAACTCCAATCCAATCGATTTGTGCGCCTGCCGCAAAGAGAGCAGCCAGCGAGCGGAGCATCTGGAGCCGCTCCGGCAGCCCCTGTCGCAGCGATGGCAGCAGCTCAACACGGCGAGTCATCGCCTCGGCACACCCGAGGATCATACTGGATAGCACCGGATGCGGGCTCAGCTCGACAAAGGTATCGATGCCCGCGTCGAGCATCGCCCGCACGGCGGTAGCAAAGCGGACTGTTTGGCGAATGTTTCGTCCCCAGTAAGCCGCATCGAAGTCACCTTCTGTCGCTTGCAGACCAGTCACGGTTGAATAGATCGGAACCGACGCAGCCCGGGCTGTCAGCCCCGAAACCGCTTGCACTATCTCTGTCTGGAACGGCTCCATTTGCGCACTGTGAAACGCGTAGTCAACGGGCAAAATCTTACTGCGCGCACCGCGACCTTTGGCAGCTGCCACGATTTCGTCGATCGCCGACGCTTCTCCGGAAACGACCGTCGAGGTCGGGCCATTGACTGCAGCAATGGAGATGCGGTCGATGTGTGGCCTCGATAACTGTTCGACTTCGGCTTCAGTCATTTCGAGGGCAGCCATCCTGCCCAAACCCGTCGCGCGCTGCATCAACCGGCCGCGATGGCAAATCACCATCACGGCGTCTTCGAACGAGAGCACACCGCCCAGGTACGCCGCTGCGACCTCGCCCACGCTATGGCCGACCAAAGCATGCGGCTCGATGCCCCACGACCGCCAGACGGCCGCGAGCGCTACCTGCAGTGCAAACAAGCCAGGCTGCGCAATCTCAGTTTGGTCGAGTCGCGAACCGGCTTTATCACGCGTCAACTCCTCTAACAGATCCCAGGCAACATGTCGTTTCATCTCGTCGCCGCATCGAGCGATTTCCCGCCGGAAAACCGGTACCGATGCCAGAAGCTCGCGGCCCATACCCCACCATTGGGGGCCTTGCCCGGAGCAGACGAAAGCCACTTGCGGCGCCGGGTTTGAGCGCACTCGGCCCGTCACCGCATCGGCGGGAGTCTGGCCATCGGCGAACGCCTGCAGCGCAGAGGACAAGTCTTCGCGCCGCGCTCCGACCACGGCAAGACGATGCTCCAGGTGGTCCCGACGTGCTGCTGCGGTGTAAGCGATATCATGTACGGCCACGGCGTGTTTCGTTCGTATATGATGCGCGAGGGATCGCGCCCGGTCTTTGAGGGCTTCCACGGTGTGGCCTGAAAGAGGCAATAGCAGGGGTTTTTCTCCGGCCAATGTGATCGGCGCTGTTGCCTGCTGCAGCGTTCCGGGAATGGGAAGTGAAAGATCGTCATGGCCACCACCCGTGACCGCAGGCCAGTCGATGGGCCAGCCGAGTGCGTACAGCATACCCAGGGAGTTCAACATCGACCCACGTTCATCATCGCCGCGCCGGCACGAGCTGAGAGCCAAACCCTTGAAGCCGGAAGAAAAGAGGGTCTGCTGTATGCCACCGCTCAGCAGCGGATGCGGGCTGATTTCCAGGAAAAGCGTGCACCCATCGCGCGCCAGGCGCTCAATGACTTGGGTGAAGAGCACAGGTTGCCGAAGGTGTTGAGCCCAGTGCTCCGGTCCGATCTCCGTACCTCGAAGCTGGCAACCGTTCACCGATGACACGAACGGAATAGCTGCTCGGATGGGACGCAAGCCAGCCAACGAGACTTTTAACCCGGTGAGCGCCGAATCCATGCGGGGACAATGCGCGGCCACATCGACGTCGATGAGCGAGCACATCAGTCCCTCCTCCTTCCACATCGTGACAATGGATTTCAGGCGGGTAGCATCCCCGGAAAGAAGGGTTGAGGTCGGGCTGTTACAGCCCGCGACGAAAACCTCTCCAGACCAGCCGCGGATCCGCTCTCTGGCTTCCGCTTCAGCGAGTTCCACAACTGCCATGCCGCCACCTGCGTCGGCCTGAGTCTGAGCTCGACTGGACTCCACGACGACTCGCATGGCCTCCTCGACACTCAAAGAGCCAGCCACGCATGCCGCAGCCCATTCGCCGAGACTGTGCGCCGCCACAAAATCTGGTCTGACGCCCCAGGAGATCCAGAGTTCAGCCAGCCCTATCTGCATCGCAGAAAGCGCCGGTTGGACAAATTCGGTCCGGTTCAGCCGAGAATCTGCCGGCGTAGCCAGCAACTCATCGAACAACGACCATCCTGCGAGCTTCCTCAGCGCGCGATCACACTCGGCCATCTTGGCTCGGAAGACAGGTTCCGCCGCCAACAGCCTTCTACCCATCCCGAGCCATTGCGAGCCCTGTGGTGAGAAGACAAACGCCAGTTTTGGCCGAGTAGGTGTCGCTTGACCGACGACAACTCCGGGACGTTTCTGACCCAGGAGAAAACCTTCCAGCTGAGCAGTAAGTTCGTTCAGCGAACGGGCGGTCAAGGCGACTCTTGTCGGCTCGGTAGCGCCCCGCGCGGCGGTGGCGCATACGTCTCGCAATTCGAAGTCGAGGGATTTGGAACTCAGGAAAGCTCTCACTTTCTCGGCGGTCGCCAGCAAAGAATCCGAATCAGGTGCACTCAACGGCAGCACGTGCGCGGTGCTGCGAGTGGCCTCTTCAACGACCACATGGCAATTGGTGCCTCCCCAGCCAAAGGCGCTGGCACCTCCCACCGCCGGCTTCCTTGGTTCGGGCCAGTCTTCAAGGGCTGTGACAACCCGAAGTTTTGAGGCCGCGAAATCAATGTGCGGATTGGGCGTCTCAAAATTCAAGCTGGGCGGGATCCTGCGGTGGTGAACAGAAAGTATGAGTTTGATGAGACCTGCGATGCCAGAGGCCCCCTCAAGATGGCCAATGTTGGTTTTAACCGAACCGACGAGCAGAGGTTGGTCCCAGGCGCGTTCGCAGCCAAACACGTTGCCCAAAGCGTGGGCTTCAATGGGATCGCCGAGTTGGGTACCTGTGCCATGAGCCTCGACGTAATGGGCGTCCGAGGCCTGAATACCCGCTCGTGCGTACGCTTCTGCGAGCACGGCTTCCTGGGCCTGAGGATTCGGAGCGGTAAGACCGTTACTGGTTCCATCATTGTTGACTGCAGTCCCGCGAATGACGCCGTAGACGGGGTCGCCGTCAGCCAAGGCGCGACTGAGTGTTTTGAGCACAACAAATCCGCCGCCTTCACCGCGCACAAAGCCGTTGGCGCGGGCGTCGAATGCGCATAGTTGACTCGTAGGCGAGAGACCGCCGAATTTGGACAGCACCACCATCGTGTCCGGATCGATGATCATGTTCACGCCGCCGGCGATCGCAAGAGTAGCATCCCCGGCTTGCAGGCTGCGACAGGCCAGATGCACGCTCACCAGCGAGGAAGAACACGCTGTATCAAGAGCGATGCTCGGCCCCTGTAGCCCCAGCGCGTATGAAATCCTGTTGGCAACGATGCTGAAGGCTTGGCCGGTGCCGGAATGCGCGGTAATTTCCGCACCCGCCTTCCGAATAATGGTTTCGTAGTCGTGCCAGACCACCCCGACGAACAAGCCCGTGCGGCTGCCGCGCAGAGCGTCCGGTTTGATACCCGCATTCTCCAGCGCTTCCCAGGTCAATTCGAGAGCCAACCGCTGTTGGGGGTCCATTTGGATGGCTTCGCGCGGCGAAATTCCGAAGAAGCCCGGGTCAAATTGGTCAATGCGCTCCAGCAGGCCAGCCATGCGCGCGTTCATCTTCCCCGGCTTGTTGAAGTCCGGATTGTACCACGCATTGATGTCCCAGCGGTCGGGTGGGATTTCCCGGAAAGCGGAACGACCTGATCGCAGCAAGTCCCAGAAAGCTTCCTGATCAGGCGCGCCGGGAAAGCGACAAGCCATGCCAACCACGGCGATTGGCTGGTTCCAGGCCGTCGCCGAGAACAAGTGCAAAGAAGACTCTTTGGATGACTCCACTTTGCCGCAGAGATAATTCGCCAGCGCTTCAATCGTCGGGTAATGCCAAGCGAGCGGGACTGGGATTTCGCGACCGAGAAATGTGCCCAAGCGACTCAGCAAACCGACCGCCTTGGTGGAATCGAGTCCGAAGTGGCTGAACGGCTCGTTCGTAGCGATCGCTTCCTGACTGATGTCCAGGACCTGAGCAAGTTCCCGCACCAACCACTTTTTGAGCGCATCCACTTGTGGCTGATTCGGAACGGCTGATTCCTTGGTCAGATTATCGTTCATGGCGAAGTCGAGCAGTGTTCGCCGTTACGGACTTTTTTCGTCGCGAGCGTCCAACAACAGAAAGAGAGAGACTCCGCGAGAGTCGGGCTCGCCAAGCTTGGAGTGAGGCTTTGAGTTTGGCGGCGCATTGACTGCATTGAGGATTTGGCGCGGTTCGAAAGGCGTAGAAAATCAGACCTCAAGATCGACAGGTTGATTTCCGGTGGACGACAGAGGCACATCGACGGCCGTCAGGTATTCTCACATCGTACCGTCTCCGGAACGCTGCAGTCCGCGTTGTCACGCTGCGCCCGTTTGAGGCATCCAAGAAGTCGTTTCGCGAGCTCTTCCCCGTGAAGGTAACGTGTCCAGTGATCGCCTGGTGTGCTATGGATTTCCAAGCCGGCCGAGGCAACGCCGTTCCACCCCATGCTCTTATCGAACTTGTACTGCCGCTCGTTGACTATCAATACGATCTGGCCGGGGTACTTCTTCAGCCTGTGTCGGTACATTGTTCGCATGTAGTCCATTCTCAAACGATAAACGCGCCGGAAAGCCAACTCGTCCCCGGTCTTCGTCTGAACATTTCCAAGCTTACGGTGCCCCAGATCCCGCATAAGCTGCACCCTCGAGCGATGGCTGGTACGTATGATCTGGCCGATAACACTGACGATATGCCTGGCTCTGCGCCATCCGTTGTAGAGGTCGAGAGCTACCGAGCGAAGGGCACTCGGCCGGTGCGTATCGAACATGACGAGCAACCGAACCTCCTCGCCCTGTCGCAAGAGTTCCTGGGCCATGACGATCGCTACGATGCCGCCGGCACAGTCGCCCCCCAGCAAATAGGGACCTTTGGGCTGGACAGCACGGAGGTCGGCCAGGAATTCGAACGCCACCTCCTCGACGCCCGAATACCGATCTGAATGACCGTCAAGCCAGCGCGGCTGAAAGCCATACACCGGCTGTTCGAGACCCAGGTGAGGAATCAATCTTGATATAACTCGCAGCGTATCATCTGCATCCATGAATCCTGCCACCAGGAAGAACGGAACTCGTGAACCCTTCGGTTGCGCGGGCACCAAGCGATTCCAGCGGCAGATCTCACCCACGTGATAGTACCTCTGAGTAAACTCGTCATAGAGAATTTGTTTGGACATTCCGGCGATGGTCGGCTCGATGAAAATGCTCCTCAGCGGGACATCTATTTGGAATGCTGACTTCAGGCGCGCGATCAAACGTGTGGCCGAAAGCGAGTGGCCGCCCAGCTCAAAGAAATGGTCGAACACCCCCACCTTCTTAAGCCCCAGCACTTCGGCCCAGATCTGGGCCATAACATGCTCGACCCGATTGCGAGGAGCCACATACCCGACGGTTAGCTCCGACAGGTCGGCTTCGTGAATCGGTAACGCACTTCGGTCCACCTTGGCATTTGGGGTAAGCGGAATCGCATCGAGAAATGCGAAGGCCGAAGGAATCATGTAATCGGGCAAAACCGTCTTCAGGTAGGTTCGCAAATCCTCGATTGGCGGGCGGTGAGCGCGGGTTGGGACCACATAAGCCACCAGGCGCACGTCGTCTGTATGTTCTTTACGGACCGCTACTACACAGTCCCGAACACTCGCATGCGAAGACAGAGCGGCCTCGATCTCCTCCAATTCGATCCGATAGCCCCGAATCTTTACTTGGTTATCTATGCGACCCAGGCAGTCCAGACGCCCATCCGGAAGATGTCGCGCAAGATCTCCTGTCCGATACATTCGCGCCCCCTCATGAAACGGATCGGGTACAAAACGCTCGCCAGTCAAGTCCGTCCGGTTCAGATACCCACGGGCCACGCCCTCTCCCCCAATCCACAGCTCGCCCACCACGCCGCGCGGCACGGGTTCCCTGTGCCCGTCCAGCACATAAATCCTGGTATTGGCAATAGGCCGTCCAATGCTCACCTCATCCGATTCGATCCGCGCCACCGACGACCAGATTGTCGTCTCTGTCGGTCCATACATATTCCAGACAGACCCGCATGCCGAAATCAGCCGCACCGCCAGATCGCGGTCCATCGCTTCTCCTCCGCAGAGCGCCTTCAGATGACGGTCTCCCTTCCATCCCGATTCGAACAACATCCGCCAGGTTGCCGGCGTTGCCTGCATGACCGTCGCACGCGAAGTGGAGATGGCACGCCCCAAGGCCACACCATCCAGGGCTGTCTCGTTATTGGTCAGCTCGATTCGCGCTCCCGTAATCAACGGCAAGAACAACTCCAATCCTGCGATGTCAAATCCCAGTGTCGTCACCGCCAGCAGCACGTCGGTCGCTTTAAGCCCCGGCTCTCGTGCCATCGAACACAAAAGGTTCATCAAAGCCCGATGTTCTATCTCCACCCCCTTAGGGCGGCCCGTCGACCCGGACGTGTAAAGCACGTACGCCCGATTCGATGGCCTAGCCAAAGGCGGTAGCGGATCACCGCTCTGCTGTTCGATCTGATCTTTGTGCTGGTCCAGACACACCCGGACCAGGTTAAGTTCGGCAAACAACGCCTCGGATAATGTTGCCTGGGTCACCAGCACTTTTGCACCCGAGTCCTCCACCATGTAACGCAATCGCTCCACCGGGAAGGTTGGATCCAATGGCACGTAGGCACCCCCAGCTTTGAGCACAGCCAATACCGCGATCACCATCGCCAGTCCGCGCTCCACACACACGCACACGAGCGACTCCGGTCCCACTCCCGCCGATTCAAGATGCCGCGCTAGCCGCGTCGATCTGATGTCCAACTCTGCATACGTCAACCAGACGCTTTCAAAGCTCACCGCTTTCGCATCGGGTCGCTGGGCTACCTGTTCCCTGATCAGATCCACCACGGTGTGCTCTCGAGCATACGCTCGGTCCGTCGCGTTCAATCCCACGACCAACTCCGCACACTCGACCGTCTCCAGCAATGGCAGCCGAGACACCGTTGTCTCCGGCGAGGCCAATACGCCCCGTAGTAGCGTTGCATATTGACTTGCAAGCCCCTGCACCGTGGGCAGGTCAAAGAGGGCGGTGTCGTATTTGATAACCCCTTGAAGGACTCCGCGATGTTCCGCCAAATCAAGCGACAGCTCGAACTGTCCCTCCTGCTGCGGAATCTGGAACGGTTCTAACACGAGGCCGCCGAACTCAGCGCGCCCACCGGACTCCGTGTGGCTCAAAAGATCCTCGAGACCGGCCATCTGATTAAACTTCTGGAGCATGAACACCGTTTGGAAAACGGGCGTTCGGGAAAAATCCCGATCGGGCTGCAATTTTTCAACCAGCAGCGGAAACGGGTAATCCTGATGCTGAATGCCTTCGACTACCGCCTGCCGCATCCGCGCAAGAAGTTCTCGGAATGGCGGGTCATCATGAAACGTGGCCTTCAACGGGATCATATTGATCAAATAGCCGACCACATTGGCGAACTCCGCCCGGTCGCGTCCGTAAGTGGGCGCTCCAACGATCACCTCCTGTTGCCCGGTGTAGCGGTGCAAAAGAATCTGGTAGGCTGTGAGCAGCACAACAAACGGCGTGGTTCCCTCTTTCACCGCCAGCGCGCGTACCGCGTCGCTCAATTCGCCTCCCAGGTCTATCGGGAGCGATGCGCCCCGGTCCGTGTTTGGGATCGACCGCAAACGATTGGTCGGCATACTCAGCGGAGTAAGAGCGCCCGCCAGATTGCTCAACCAGTAGGCCTCGTGCGCCTGACCTTCGGGACCGGCCAGCATAGCCTCCTGCCAGCGCGAATGTTCGAGAATGTCGTGCACTGGACGCTGCGGAGGCGCCGTTCCGCCGTCCCGCTCCGCCGGATAGATCCGGCGCAGATCCTCAAGGAGCAGGAAGACTGACCAACCATCCGCCGCAATGTGATGGATGGTGAAAAGAAGGATCTGGTCGTCCGTGGCCCGCGTAAACAGATCGACCCGCATGAGCGGGCCGTTTTGCAAGTCAAACGGAGCCTGGGAAACGTCGTGAACTTCTTTCCTGAGTGTCGGCAAGTCGATGCCAGGCCGATCGTGAACCGTGAAACAGACCGGCATGTAGCCATGCACCCGTTGGACGAGGCGATCCGACTCCGCGCAGAAGCTGGTGCGCAGCGATGGATGCCGATCCACCAAAGCCTGAAAGGAACGGCGCAACGCCGGCAAGTCAATCACCGAGCGAACGCGGGCCGAAAACACCACGTTGTACGCGCCACTACTGGGGTACGACTGATGCAGGAACCAAAGTGCCCGCTGCCCGTGTGCAGCCGGGTGCCAGACGACGCTCTGGGTGGCATGCTCACGCCAAGCAGCCAGCACCGAATCTTTCCGCCCCGCCAATTGCGCCCGCATCGCTTCGGTAAGAGCTCCTTTCGAAGCGCGAAAACGAAGCCTGCTTCCTTCGCCCCAGCAGACCACGCCCTGTTTGGCGAGGGAGTCGAGCAATTCCATTGTCTCGCTCACAATACCCCCTCCTCGAATTCGTTGAGCGATGAAAGAACGACAGAAGTCGTACCAACAGGCTGCACCGGCACGAGCAGGCGCGTCACCCAATCGGTCAATTCCGCGAGCGTGGGGCCCTGGAGGAGTCGTGCCATCGCCATGCTTACCCCCAGGTCGATCTCGATCTGGTTTTTGAGTTCAATAGACATCAGCGAGTCGAATCCCATGTTCGATATCGGCTTTTCGGAATCCAGCGAAGCCAAAGGCACCTTGAGAATGCGGGCCATTTGCTTCGCCAGATAGCTACCCACAATCTCCGCCCGGGTCTCCGGCTCAGAAGCCAAAGCGCGCCAGTTTTCCACCGTTTCGACCGCATCGTATTTTTCGGCCGGCTCCAAGTAAGCCTTCGTGCGTTTGCTGACGGAATCAGCAGACGCAATCGGAAGCCAGTGTCGTTCTCGTTGGAACGGGTAGGTTGGCAGCATGACGCGCCGGCGTCCGTGCGGCCGGTCGTACGCATTCCAATCCGGTTTCACGCCGAGCACGAAGAGCGCTCCAAGGCTCGAGAGCATTTGCGGCCAGTCATCTCGATCCTTACGCAGCGAGGCCAGCCAAGTCGTCTCCGAATCCTCTACACATTGGTGGGCTACGCCGATAAGTACAGGCTCAGGTCCGATCTCAAGGAAGACCCGAATTCCGCGCGCACGAAGAGTGCCGATCGACTCCGCGAACCGCACAGTCCCCCGAGCGTGGCGGCGCCAATAGGCACCATCCTGCAGCACGGTTTCATCCAGGGGGCGCCCCGTCTCGTTCAATATGAAGTCGACGACCGGCGTTTGGTGTTGGACGCTTCGTGCGCATTGTTCAAATTCATCCAGCATCGGCTCGACCAGCGGCGAATGGAATGGGTCCGAGACTGTCAGCAGCTTCGCTTCCACACCTTCCCGCTGTAACCGGTCGAACACGGCGCGGACATCGTCCGCTTTTCCAGAGATCACTGTGTTCTGCGGCGAATTGATCGCAGCGATGGAAACGGAATCGGTGTAAGGAGCAATAATCGCGCGCACCCGATCCTCTCCGGCGCACACCTCGGCCATCGCACCGTTTCGCGGCAGGGCATGCATCAGGCGCGATCTGACGACGACCAAACGCAACGCGTCTTCCAGGCTGAGCACGCCGGCAACACAAGCGCCAACGTATTCGCCCAAACCGTGTCCCACGATCGCAGCGGGCACGATGCCCCACGAACGCCAGAGCGACGCTAGCGCGTACTCGACCACAAAGAGTGCCGGCTGTGCGCAGCGGATCTCGTCCAGAATACCGACGGGGGCGGGGCACTGGGTGTTATAACCGACGATTTCCTGCAAAGGATGATCCAGGTGTTCATCGAGCAAACGCCCGCACTCATCGAAAGCGTCGCGGAACACGGGTTCGGTTCTATACAAGTCCCGTCCCATCGCCGCATATTGTGCCCCTTGTCCGGTGAAGAGAAACGCGACTCTGGAATCGGAACGAGCGCGACCCGAGACCATCTCGGGTTCGGTTTTCCCCTGCGCAAAAGAGTTTAGTAATCCCTTTGCTACGCCAATGTCCGCAGCTGGAAACGCCAGGCGATGGGAAAGCGATGAGCGCCCGACGGCTGCCGTGTGACAGATATCCGGCAGGGAGCATTCAGGTTCTTTTGCGAGATGTTCAGCGTATGCTTGTGAGAGTTCCCGGAGCGCAACCTCAGAGCTAGCGGACAGCACGAGCAGGTGAGCCGACCGGTCCGGCGACCCGGGCGAAATAGCCGCCTCTTTCGCTGTCGGAGCTTCCTGCAGGACAACGTGCGCGTTGGTGCCACTGAACCCGAACGCGCTCACCCCGGCTACGCGAGGACGCCCGGAACGCGGCCACGCAATCGCTTTGACGGGAATTTCGATTGGTGCGCCGCCCAGAGAGATTTGCGAGTTGAGTTTTCGGAAATGAAGCTGCCGCGGTATTTCTTCGTGGCCCATCGAGAGTACAACTTTGATGAGTCCGGCGATTCCCGAAGCCGATTCCAAGTGGCCGAGGTTGGCCTTGACCGAGCCGACGCGCAGTGGTCGATCGGCCGGCCGATTCTTGCCGAGTACTGCTGCCAAGGCTTCGAGTTCGATCGGGTCACCCAGGGTGGTGCCGGTCCCTTGGGCCTCGACGTAATCCACCTCATCAGGTTGCAAACGGGCGACCTTCAGCGCGGCTCGAATCACCGCCTGTTGGGCAAGACCGTTCGGCACCGTCAACCCGCTGCCGGCTCCATTCTGATTGACGGCCGTCCCGCGGATGAGGGCAAGAACCCGGTCGCCCGCCGTCAGTGCGTCGCCGAGGCGTTTGAGCGCAATCATACCGCACCCTTCGCCCCTTACGAAACCATCTGCCCGCTCATCGAAAGTCTTGCATCGACCGTCTGGCGCCATCATACCCCATTTTGCGAAACAGATGAAAGGTTCCGGCGTGAGAAGAAGGTTGGCCCCGCCAGCCAGAGCCAAATCACATTCGCGCGTCCGGAGACTCTGGCAAGCCAGGTGAACGGCGACCAACGACGAGGAACATGCCGTATCCACCGCGATGGCCGGACCGTTCAGGCCAAACACATAAGAGAGGCGACCTGCAGCCACGTTGAGCGCGCCGCCGGTCGCGGTGTACAAGTCCAGGTCGGTCGACCCGTTGGCGATTGCCAGACGAGCGTAGTCAGAGGTTGTGATGCCGACAAATACTCCCGTAGGGGAACCGCGCAGATGACTGGTCGCAATTCCTGCGTTCTCCAAGGCCTCCCAGGTGACCTCGAGCAGGAGGCGCTGCTGAGGATCCATGCTTTCGGCTTCTCGGCCTGAGATTCCAAAAAAGGCCGCATCGAACAGATCGACTTGATCCAGGAAACCACCAAAAGGGGCGTGCATCTTGTTCGGCGTTGATGGATCCGGGTCAGAATATGCATCCTTGTCCCAACGATCATTTGGCACTTCCTTCACAGCATCCACACCCCCGCTCAAAAGACGCCAGAAAGCATCGGGATCCTGTGAGCCAGGAAAACGGCAAGAAAGACCAACGATTGCGATTGGTTCGCTGCCGTCGCGCTCAGCGGCATCGAGCCTGTTCTGGAGGGAGTCAATCGCCTCCAGGGCTTTCCGCAATACAGCTTTCCGCTCACCTTCTTGGCGAGCATTGCTGTTCAAGTCACCCATCTGCATTGTTTATTGATTTCTCGGTGCCCTCAGTTTCATATCGAGTGACCCCTTGGCATCCTTCTCCGTAAATCGTGCTTCTCGTGAATTCAGAGATCTCAATGATGTCGGCAAACAATGCCTACCTCCTATGGCTGAGTATCGACCGCGATAGGAGCGGGTTGAGGGATATCGTCTTGCAAAATGCGGAGGTGTTGGCGTTGAATGATTTACGCCAGGCGCGAAACCTGTCAGCGCTTCATTTCCCGCCACGGTCGATAAAACACCCCCAGCTGGGCTTTCGGCGCCCGGATCTAGGCCAGCGGATGCGTGGAGCCTATCTAGCGGTTGGCGATCGGCCGTATTTCGCCTAGTTCCGCGATGAGCTTTTCTTTGCGCGCCTTCGCTCAGACGGGTTCACCTTCCTGGACCCACGCGTCTGGAGTCGGCGTCAGCTGTCGCAATCGATCAATGAGTGCCCGCTCGATCCGAGCTAGTTCGCGCGCCAAACGGATCCGAAGTGATGCCCGGGTTTGGTCGGTCTTGGCCGTGAAACGCCAAGCTGGTTCCCGACGCAGGCGTGTCCGCAAACTGAGCAACGCCTCCGCCCGATTTCGCATTTCTCGAATCGCCTGCATGATTTCTGCGCACGACATTGCGATGGTCCGCCAAGAGGGTGCACATCGAGATAAGATGAGATTGAGGGCAACGACGTCACCGCTCTCGTACGCCGATTGCGCCTGCAGCCACCAAAGTTTCCGTTCACCGAGCAAAGGCCGACCGCGATCGGGATGAAGCTGCAGAGCAATGCGACGAAACAGACGCTGGCACTCGCGGTGCGGCTGCTTCGTTTCGAAAGTAAAGTCGTCTTCTGATTCGGTTATATTTCGTCGATAATCCTGATCCGCTTGCTCGTCCTCGGTGGAATCCTCCCCAGCTTGCGTCTGTTGACTACTCGAGTTTTCGCCGGCCTCTTCAGTGCTCGGTTCGCGCTGGAATTCGTGGGCCGTAATTTGTTCACGCAACCCGCGATGGTGCGCGAGGATCGGTCCAAACTCGCAATGATACCAGAGATAAAATGCCGGGGTGTCCACGTGATCGTACCGACCTATCTGTGCTTCCAAGCGAGTGACGGCGCGGCGAGCGCGACGGAGACGAGCTGTATAGGAACGGCGGATAGGCCGGTTATCGACTTCTATCAACATCGTCAGACCGATATTCGAAAGGGTTGCAGATGCAAATCAGAAGGTGGTTTGTGATCTCTGTGTTCACTTGCTGCACGACGGGAGGTTGTTTCGGATAACGGTGCCCGATTCTCTTAGCGTATTTCTCGCCCCCGATTCAAGGTGTTCCAGGCACCCAGGAGCGATTGCCGGGGCATTCATTTTTGAGGTTTTCCAGGAAGACCTCATTTTCGGTCGCGAAAGTCACTAGTCCAGTGGATCGAGTGCGCCCGGGTGTAAAGAGCATTACCAAATTTCCGCGCATCGGCAGCGTTGTGCCGACGAGGAGGGGTTTGGTCCGCGTAACGAACTCTGTTTCACTGGGTTGGGAAAACGTTTTAGGCTTGTTAACATTCTATAATTTTGAGAAACAGATGACCCCTCTCTTATGATGGCATTCACCCGGCCGGTTCGCAGTTTACGCACTGCCCTTCATCGATGGATATCCCAGTGGTATCCTGGAGTCTCTTCGCTTGGTTCCTTGGTAAGATTTCAGTTGATTGTCTGTTTATCGGTTTCGAGCGCCCTGGCCCAAACCAAATACAAGATTATTCATATTCCGACCGCGACCGGATCAACCAGCGCTGCGTTAGGGCTGAACGAGAACGGGCAAGTCGTCGGGTACAGCTTCCAGGGGGATGACTACAAGACGTTTCTTTACGCCTATCCCAGCGGCAAAATTGGGGAGATCGGATCGCTCGGCGGAAAATTGAAGGCGGCGTGCGCAATCAACAGTAAAGGCGCTATCGCGGGCTACTGCCAGGACGGTAACGGGAATCTCCAAGCGTTTTCCTATGCCGGTAACGGGCAAATGAATTCACTTGGAACTTTCAATGGCGGTGCTACGAGCGAAGCATTTGGGATTAACGATAACAACGAAATCGTCGGTGATAGCGCGACCGACAGCGTTGCGCACCGTCCGTTTCTGTATTCGGGCAGCCTTCAGGATCTCGGAATCGGCGGAAACACTGCCGATGCGTTTGAGACGGCCTATGGAGTTAGCAACGGCGGAGTTCTAGTCGGGCGATACGATTCGGGGAACGGTATTTTTCATGCATTTCAGTGTACGAGACCGAGCGGCAATGGGCAGGCGCAACTCAAAGACCTTGGCACACTCGGCGGTAACAATAGCGAAGCGCTCGCAATCTCTAAGGGCACCGGCTCGCTCATCGTAGGAGACAGCGACACCGGGAATGGAGCTACGCATGCTTGCGCCTGGAACAACGGAAATCCGAGCGATCTGGGCGCTCTGTCCGGGTTCGATAAAGCGAGTTACGCTCGCGCGGTGAACAATTCCAATCACGTCGTTGGGGACAGCGATAGTGACGATCAAAAGCGCGCTTTCTTATACGAGGACAACAACTTGTATGAGCTCGACCAATTGGCGACCAATCTGG
Source organism: uncultured Verrucomicrobiae bacterium (assembly GCA_963804425.1). Taxonomy (GTDB): domain Bacteria; phylum Verrucomicrobiota; class Verrucomicrobiia; order Chthoniobacterales; family JAFAMB01; genus DASTDH01. The sequence continues at coordinate 480,138 of CAWDQF010000002.1, forward strand.
ATGAGGCGGGTTTCAGTTCGCTCGATATCGCCTATGGGATCAACGATAAAGAGTGGATCTGCGGTTGTGGCACGACCAAAGACGGACAGACCCACGCGTTTCTAGCGATCCCGGTTGAGGGAGCAGTTCAGCCAGTCGCACAAGCATCGGAGAGCGGCGATAACATTGGCGTTTTTTACGACCAGCTTTCCTCTCAAGGGGACTGGTGTGAATGCGGGAGCTATGGCCATGTCTTCCGGCCGAGAGTGCCGCACGGCTGGCGGCCCTATTGCAATGGGCACTGGATCTGGACCGACCGCGGCTGGTACTGGGACTCGGACGAAGGGTTTGGTTGGGCCTGTTTCCATTATGGCCGCTGGATTCACGAAGAAGATTGCTGGTGTTGGGTACCTGGTACTGAATGGGCTCCTGCTTGGGTTTCCTGGAGGACCGGTCCGGAGCACTGTGGCTGGGCGCCACTCCCGCCGGAAGCTCGATTCGGTCCCGGTATCGGTATTGGTGGCTGGTGCGATCACGCCTACGGTTTAGGGCCTGGGGCTTATTTCTTTATCAACTTCTCCAATTTTGCGAGGCCCAATTACAACAATTATATTCTGCCGCCGGCTCAAAACGTCACGATTATCAAGAACACCGTGAACGTGACGAATATCACCAACAATAAGACGGTTATTAATAATTTTGGACCAGCGGTCGCGACGGTCCAGCAGAAGACGGGCACCGTAATCAAGCCGGTTTCGCTCGTGTATCAGAATGGAAAAACACCGGGATCAAGCATCAGCAATGGACAGCTGAAAATAACAGGCCCTGCGACAACCTTGAATGCTACCGCCACAAAACTGCCAGTGACCACGATCAAGAACGCTAATCCGGTTGTTGATAAAGGGTGGAAAGGCGTCGATCCGAAAACAGAGACCGAGCTTAAGACCAAGTTTGCCCAGCAGAATCCGACGCCGGCCAATCTCCCGAAGCCGACCGTTTCTCCGGTTGCGACTCTTTTGAAAGGCGGCGCTTTACCGACGGCCACTCCGAAACCGGGGGCGACGGCTTTCGGCGCTGCGACACCTCCTGGCGGCGTTAAAGCAACGCCGACCGGGACACTACCGAAAGGAACCGCCACACCGTTGAAGAGTAACATTAAGGGATTCAATCCGGCGAATCCGGGTGGAGGTGTGATAAAGTCGCCTTCAACCTCTCCGAAGCCAACCGGTACGCCGCACGTACCCGGAGCGAGCGTCACACCGGGTACCCAATTGCGGGGTTCACCGACGCCGGCTCCAACGGTGCATGCCGGTACTCCAACTCCAACTCCAAAACCTGCAGAGCATTTGCCAACTCCAACGCCCACCGTGCACGTACCGACGCCGACTCCAAAGCCAGAGCATTTGACTACCCCTGCACCGACTCCACATCCGACGGTACATCTGGCAACACCGACGCCGCATGTGAGGGAGCATTTGGCGACGCCGGCCCCGCATCCGCATGTAACGTCAACGCCGAAGGTCTCAAGGAGTAGCACCGGCGCCGGTACCACCCAACACAACCAGCCGGTTTATCACCCGAGCGGAGGCGGTGGGAACAAACCGACCGGAGGCGGAGGGGGCGGGAACAAACCGACCGGAGGCGGAGGGGCTGGGAATAAACCTAGTGGCGGTAAACCCAAGCCAACCCCAACGCCGAAAAAATAGAGCCATCGAAAATTCGTTCGGAAGCAAACGCACCGGGCTGTCTGGTGCGCTTGTTTTTTGCTCGGAATCACAAATAACCTTGCGCTCCTACAGAGCGCCGTCGCTTTCTTTGACTAACCCAGGGTTACGCCAAGCCTCACGCTGGGCTGAATTCTCTTACGCCTTCGGCGTGGTAGCGGTTCGCCGTTTTATCGTTTGTTATTTCTCATCGGCTATCGGCTATCGGGTATTCATCGTGGTGCCGCCGCGGAAAAGAATTTGAATGAGACTTTCTGTAGCTCCGTCTCCAGGTGGTGATCTCGATTCCGGGTAATTTCGAAGTCCAAGAAGTTGTGCGCTGCGATGATTGTTTAGGACTCGTGCTTCGGCTTGGCCAGACGAAGCATTAGCGCCCTTTTTCCACTTGTTCGTGCCTTGAGACCGTAAGAATACGAGACTCCGCATCTGCATCCCTCTATGAAAAATTGTTTTGCGATTCGATTGATTCATGCCGACGAAGTGCGCCAAGCCTGCCGAGCAAGCCTCATTTTGAGAGCGGTTGGATTGGCGTGCGCGATGGTTTGCTTCGCTTCCGCAGCGATCGCCCAAAACCGCTACCAAATCACTCGGATTCCCGTTGCCACGGGCACCAACAGCGCAGCGCTCGGATTGAACAACAAGGGCGAAGTGGTTGGCTACAGTTTCCAGGGAGACGACTACCAAGCATTCCTGTATTCCTTTTCGGACAAATCGATGACTGATGTGGGCTCGCTCGGAGGGAAACTCAACGCCGCCTGCGCAATCAACGATGCCGGCCAGGTAACCGGCTATAGTCAGGACGCAAATGGAAATCTGCTCGCGTTCATTTTTTCACGAAACGCCCCGATCGCATCGCTAGGAGCGCTGAACGGCGGCTCCACCAGCGAAGCGTTTGGCATTAACGGCCATGGAGCGGTGGTTGGCGACAGCCAGAGCGGCAACCAGAATCATCGTCCGGCGCTATTCTCCAACAGCTCGGTGCAAGACCTCGGATTGGGGGCCTCGAACGACGCGGATGCTCTCGAGACCGCCTATGCCATCAACGATTCTGGTCAGATCGTCGGCCGGCATGGCGCCGGCAACAACGTGTTCCATGCATTCTTGTTTGCCGGCTCCTCCGGTAGTACTACCGATTTTGGCACTTTGGGCGGGGCAAACGGCGAAGCGCTTGCCATCAACAAGAACGGCCAAGTCGTAGGTGACAGTGATACCGCGAACGGACCCATTCACGCTTTCCTCTTCGATGGTTCGTTGAGAGACTTGGGAACATTGTCTGGCTTCGAGAATGCGAGCTATGCCAGGGGAATCAACAATTCCGGCGAAGTGGTCGGGGAGAGCGATAGTGCCGACCAAAAACGTGCATTCCTTTACACCAAGGGTCAGTTGGTCGAACTGGACCGGCTTGCGGAGAATCTGAAAGAGGCCGGATTCGTCTCTTTGGATGTAGCTTACGGCATCAACGACAAAGGATGGATCGTTGGATATGGCACCACGTCCGACAACGTGACGGCGGCATTCCTGGCGATCCCGGAACGCGGTCGCGGTAACCCGGAGCCACAGGTGGCGGTTCCCCAGCCGCAGAGCCAGGGCCAACCCGTCGCTGAGTCGTCGACCGGCGACGACTATAACGTTTTCTATTCGAAGCTTTCTTCAGAAGGCAGCTGGGTCGAGGCGGGTGGTTACGGTTACTGTTTCCGGCCACGGGTAGCGAGCGGAGATTGGCGACCCTACCGGGACGGGCACTGGGTCTGGACCGATCGAGGATGGTTCTGGGATTCGAACGAGCATTTTGGCTGGGCAACCTACCATTATGGACGATGGGTCCTTATCGGGGGAACCGGATGGTGCTGGGTACCCGGACACCAATGGGCTCCGGCTTGGGTCTCTTGGCGGGAGAGTGGTGAGCATGTGGGTTGGGCTCCTCTTCCCCCGGAAGCGAGTATCTCCGTGCAGGTTGGGATTTCTTCCTGGTCGGACTCCTATTACGGAATTGGGCCGTCGGCCTATACTTTCATCCGTTATCAGGATTGGTCTGCACCAAATTATGCTCAGCATGTGTTGCCACCCGCTCAAAACGTTCAGATCATTAGCCAGACCAAGAACGTTACAAACATTGTTACCAATAACACGGTGATCAATAACTACGGTCCCCAAGTTCAGACCGTTGCAGCGAAGACCAATCAGAACATTCAGCAGGTCAAGCTTGTGCTGAATCCGGCAACTGGCGCGAATGCCAACTACGGCCACACCCTGAATGGAACCCAGCTCAACGTGGTGGCTCCTCCTGCGACACTCAAGCCGGTTGCGACCCAGCCGCCTGTCGTTCAAAACCGTATCGCCAACCCTACCGTCGAAAAGGGATGGCAAGATGTGAAACCTGCGGACGCCGATAAACTCAAGAAGACAATTGCTGAGCAAAACCCTGTACCGACGAATCTGCCGAAAGCGACGCCGTTCGCGACGCCCCAGATTCTGAACAAAGGCCAGGTCGGAACACCTGGCCCGACCGGTTCTCCAACTCCGATTGCCGGGCAGAAACAGCAGCCACCGAATTTGGTCAAACCTTTCACGAGTCCGGGTGCCAAGTCGCCGAGCGTCAATGTGACTCCGGGCGCTTCACCAAACGCATCAGTGGCGGGGAAGAAGTCAATCCCGCCGAATCTCCTTGGTGTGAAGCCTTCGGGCACGCCCGGCACTTCGCCGACTGCAACGGGGGGTAAACCGACGCCACCAAGCACACCTGGAGCGAAGCAATCGCCGACGGGCGCAAAGCCGTCACCAACCGGAACCGTTCCGGGAGGATCACCGAGTGTCCCGAAGTCGACTCCACCGAATCTTAACGTTCCCAAGCCATCGCCGACTTCGGAACTCAAGCCGTCTGCGACTACGCCACCCAAATCGGGGGGCACACCGGCCGGCGAAAGTCCCCGCGTGTCCGCTACGCCTCGGATAATTGCGACGCCGACGCCAGAGAAGAAGCCGGAGACGACCCCGCTCTCGCCCCCGCATGCCGGCCCCACAAATATAGCGACACCGAAGCCGACCCCGCTTCATGAGCCGACGAATTTGGTGACTCCGAAGCCAACTCCGGAAGTGAAAGCAACCCCGCGAGAAATAGCTACGCCGAAGCCACCGCCAGTGTCGACTCCGAAGTCAACTCCCGAAGTGAAAGCGACCCCGCGAGAAATAGCTACGCCAAAGCCACCGCCAGTGTCGACTCCGAAGCCAACTCCGGAAATCAAGACGCCGGCTCCTGAGCCGCAGGGCAAAAAGAATGAGCCCGGAAAAGGGAAGCCTACTCCAACGCCTTAGCCGCGACAGGGTCTGGCTTCCTACTACGCCAAACTTGTCAGCGATGGAGCTTCGTCGGACAGGCCTGTCGGACCGAATCGAGCTTATTCTGCCGTCGCGGGCGATGGCCGTTCCGAGCGGACCGGTCATGGGTGTCGAATGGTCCCTGATCGGCGTCGCCACGTTGCCCGCCTCAAATCTGATAAGCGTAAGCCGGGTTTGGGGTGAACCCTTCTTGGCTGGCGGTGATATGAGCCTGGTTTAAGATGCGTGAAGCCAAATCTCTTGCTTGAACGCGTAGCTCCGGCACCGCCGTAGTTTCGAAGAGAACGCCTTTTTGCGGGCTGCCCAGCGTGTAAAGATTTCTTACCCGTTCCCCCAGGAGATTCAGAACCGCACCACCCGCCCCGACGTCCAACCCTAAAAAAAGAGGATCTGGGACAATGAGTCCCCGAGCAAAGAGTTGTACGACTAACGGATCCTTGAGCTTGTGATAGTTACATTCCGGACCTGTACAGTTGATGACGTAGCTCACTCGCAGCCTTCCATATATGCCGGCCTGACAAAATGTGATTTGTAATTGGTTTTGTCGTTCCTCAATCGCTGCGACCCGACCGCGATGGCAACAAAGGCACCCCCGGGTTTCGAGACTCTCTTTGATCGCGAGAACCTCCGGCGCCACGCGATGGCGGTGCGGCTCCCAAAAAGCCTTCAGGTGCCGCAAGAAACGTCGCCGATCGTCTCGCGATAGGGCTTTCCAAATCGTCTGAGAAAAAGGGCGGACGGAATCGATGACGGCACGCCAATCTGCTCCCTCTTTCCGCGCCCGCTCAATTTCCCGGCGAAGCAATCGGCAGAGCGCCCTTAAGGAAGAAGGCAGATGATCCGGATGAATAAACGGCGGATAAGGTTCGACTGGGAGGTGTGGCCGCGGAAATAGGCCGCGACGAGAGAGCACATGAATGGTTCCAGATGATTTGGATCGGGACAAACTCAAGAGCAGATCCAGCGCGGTCAGGCCGGATCCCAGAATTAAGACATCTCCGGGCTCCGACAATTTTGAGCGAGTTTGGACCGACCAAGGGTCAACCAAGTAGCGATTGCTTTCGTGAAAAGCCCGATCTTTAAGAAACGGATCGCCGGGCGGAAAATTGCCGAGAGCGAGAACGACTTGGTTGGCGATGAGCGCCTGAGCTCCTGCGAATTCGATGCGGAAGGATCCGTTGAGGAGCGGTACGAGATCAACAGCTTCGGCAGAAATTCTCTGCAGTCTGGGCGATAATCTCTCGGCGCTAGTTAGCAGGTCCGCCAAATATTCGCCGAAAAGCAGGCGCGGTACGAAGGAGCCCGGACGAAGCGTCTGCACACCAGCAGCTCGGTGACTCTCGGGCCGATTGCGTAACCAACGGTAGAATCCTTCCACATCGTCCGGAAAAGCGCCCATCTTCGCTGCGGGCACATTCAACCGATGGCTTAGGTCTCGGGTTCTATACGCTAAGCCCCTGGCAAACTCGGAGTTCCGTTCGACCAGGCCCACCGTCAGCTGGCTATCCGTCCGTCGTAGCAGATGAACCGCTACCATGGTGCCGCTGAATCCGGCACCGATAATGGCGACATCAACCGAATCTTCAAAAAGAGGAGCGTGCATCGACAACAAATTATAACCCTACTAGAACAGTATTGTAAGTCGTCGCGCGGGTTCGTCAATTCCTAGACACATCCCGGTTGTATTTCTCCGACTCTTCGCGTTTATGCATGGATCCGCTTATGCGCTCATTCAACGTTTGCAGCCAGGGAACGCTTGCTTCTTTTTCTCTCTCGGTCATGGTCGCCAGTTCGCTCTGCGCCCAAACACCACAGCCGACTCCGATCCAAGCACCCAAGCCAGCTAAAGCCGAGGAAAAACCGGAAGAATTTGAAACGCCCCCACCGATTATAACCGAGCATACGCTGACCCTGGCTCCAGGTAAGACGCTCAAATACAAGGCTATAACCGGTTACCTACTTCTCAGAGACTCGAGCAAACAGGAGGTGATGCCGGAGAGTGAGGCAAAGGAGGAACCTGCGGTCACAGCCAGCCCGGAAAGAACCAAGGAAAAACCGGTCGACCCCGCAAAAGGGAAACCAAAGGCCCAAGTTTTCTACGTCGCTTACGTTGCGGCAGAGGTCGGCGATCCGGTCAATCGCCCGGTGACCTTTGTCTTCAACGGCGGACCAGGCTCATCGGCCGTTTGGTTGCATCTTGGCGGGATAGGTCCAAAGCGAGTGTTGCTGTCTGATCGCGGAGAGCCGCTCCCGCCGCCCGCCAAGTTAACCGACAACGAATCGACTTGGCTGGATAAGACCGATCTTGTGTTCATCGATCCGGTTCCAGCTGGTTACAGCCGACCGGCTCCAGGGGAGAGCGCCCGCCAATTTTGGGGATACAAAGAAGACATTCAGCATGTTGGCGATTTCATCCGGCTCTGGACAACGAAGAATAGCCGGTGGGCCTCACCAAGGTTTCTGGCCGGCGAAAGCTATGGTACGACTCGCGCGGCCGGTCTAGGGGACTATTTACAGGACCGCTACGCGATGTCCCTGAACGGAATTATCTTGATCGGTTCGGTGCTCAATTTTCAGACGATCGATATGGGTCACGGGAACGACGTACCGTTTCCTTTGTTTCTTCCGTCCTACGCGTCTGCCGCCTGGTATCACAAGAGGCTTCCACCAGACCTTCAGCAACTGTCGCTTTCCGAGCTTTTGTCGCGGGTAGAAGAGTTCGCGACCAATGTCTACCTGATCGCCTTAGCCAAGGGTGATGCGCTCCCTTTAGAAGATCAGCAGACGATCGCCAATCAGCTCGCTCGCTTCACCGGTCTCGATTCTGCTTACCTTCTCCAGGAACATTTACGAGAGCCAGATGACCGTTTTTTCGCCGATCTCCTGAAGAAAGAAAATCGATCGATCGGTCGATACGACAGCCGATTTACCGGTATTCGTTATTACCCGGGAACCGATCGGCAAGACTTTGATCCGAGCGACCTCGCAGTGGACGCGCCCATCACCTCAGCTTTTTACGATTACGTGCGCCGAGACCTCAAGTATGAGAGCGATTTGCCTTATGAGAGGTCCGCCGAGGTACGTCCCTGGCTGCTTTCCAGAGATCGATATCTCGATGTTGCGGAGAATCTGCGCAAGATCATGAGCCGGAATCCGTACCTGAAGGTCATGGTTTGTTGCGGCTACTACGATCTTGCGACGCCTTATTTCGCTGCCGTCAACGTAACGCATTCCATGAATCTTGATTCAACTATTCGCCATAACCTCCAGGTTCAATTCTACGAGAGCGGCCACATGCTCTATATCGATACGCCATCGCGAAAGAAGCTAAGGGACGATTTCGAGCAATTCGTGAATACCGCGCTGAGCACACCGCCGATCTCCAACGCATCTCGCGAGTTGCAGTGAGACCTCGAAGGAAATAGCCAATAGCCGATAGCCAAAATTTGCTATTGGCTATCTTGGGTCTGCGGTTTTTTCTCTGCGCTCTGTAGGATATCCGCCGAGGCTTCGACAGACTGAATGGTCACATGCCTGGCGGCGAGATCGGTGCCCGGGGAGGTTGGGTGCTCTCTCAGCGCGGCGCATTGAATGGAAATATGATCGTCGGTTCAAGACCGGCAAGCCGAACCCATGATCGCTGATTTCTATTCACTATTCTCTATACAGGAAACCGCCACGTCTCGGGCTATCTGACCCTCGCCACGTTCTTTGGCACACACGGGTTGGGCGGAGTCGGGTTTTCGCCCTACCCATCAGGGTATCCATACTCCGCTCGGTTTCTCCTTGATTACCGATTGCCGATCACCTGTCGGTCTCTACGGTGATCTGTGTCGAGGCCGTGCGCCCCTGATCGTCCGTTGCGGCGATCGTGTAAGCGCCTGGTCCCGGAGACCAGTAGAACGTTTCGCCGGGTTGAGTCGCGCCCAAGAACGAGCGATTCGCGAACCAAAATAAACGCTTTACTTCGCCACCAGTTCGGGCCCGCAATGCGATCGCTCGTTCCGACTGTTTCTGCGTACTCTGCCAGCTGACCACTTTCGGGAGCGGTAAGATCTGGAGCTCGGAAACTGAATTGGAGGAGCGAGTCGCTTTTCTGGGCAAACCCGTCGTCTCGAAAAATCGCGCCGCTTCGCTGTCCCAGTTCTCCAATCCTTCCGCATCATGTAAATGACAACGAGTGATGGGCGAAACACCGGGAATCACCCATTCTTTCTTCGTATGAGGACAATGCGATCCCGCGATGCAACCCGAAACGCTGCAGACATCGATCTGGAGAAGATTCGCCTCCGCCGGCGGCAATAAGGGTGTTGCGATTATCTTCTTGTCTGCCGCCAGTTTGCCCGCGATACGAAGGAAAAGCGGGACAGCAGCCGTCCGACCAGTAAAAGATGGATTAGCTCGGCTGTCGAAGTTACCAACCCAAACGGCAAGTACATAACGTCCGATGACGCCGCAACACCACGCGTCGTGAAAGCCGGTTGAGGTGCCTGTCTTGTATGGGAGATTGACGCAGGGCGCTGCAGGTAGATGGATCGCCGCTTCGCTGGTAGTCAGCATATCGAGCGTGATGAAAGAAGCTTCTGGGGACAACATCTGAACTCCTTCCGTTGTCGGATCATCCAGGAAAGTGCGGAGAGGCTTCATTTGCCCGTGATTCACTAGCGCCGCGTACAGCTTCACCAGATCTTCCATGGTTATGTCGACGGTGCCTAGTACCGCGGAAAGGCCGTACGAGTTGTTTGTTTTCAAACCGCGAACTTTTGCTTCCGTGAGAAAACGGTACAGGGCGTCTTGGCCCAGAAGGGCGGCAAGCGTGACCGCAGGCAGGTTCCGACTCCGCACGAGCGCCAAGCGCGCTGGAATCGGTCCATCATAGCCGCCGTCGATGTTCTCTGGCAGATAATTTCCGAAACGAGCCGGAGCATCGAACAGAAGTGAGGAAGGATTGATCAGTCCATGGTCGACAGCCATCCCGTAGACGAATGGCTTGAGGGTCGATCCGGGCGAACGAAACTGACGGGTGCCGTCATTCTGGCCGGCGATCGACCGGTTCCAAAAGCCACCCGAACCGACCGAGACTAGCTCTTCCATCGATTGAGCGTCGACGAGCAGAGCTACAGCGTTATTGATTCCGGCGGTGGAGCGGTCTCGCAAATATTGTTGCAGTTCGGTCTGAGCAATCCTTTGCGCGGCAAGATCGAGAGTGAGACGGAGATTTCCGTTTTTGCGTCCCAGAGCAGATTGAACGGCGTGCGGAGCGAGGAAGGGAAGATCTTCGATCCGGCGATAGTGCAGCGGAAGATCCGCCAACGGTTCATTCCAAGTCAGGCGATTCAATCTTTCTCGGGCGCGCAACAGTGATTCCGGATCGGTGCCGTAGATGGGAGCGCGTCTTGCCGGTGATTGTGGCAGCACGGCCAACGCGAGGATCTCTTGTCTGCTCAGATCCTTTGGTTTCTTGCCAAAATAGATCAAGCTGGCTGCGCCGATGCCTTCAATGTTTCTCCCGTAAGGAGCTAGATTGAAATATGCTTCAAGGATCTGCGACTTGGTGTAATGGCGCTCGATTCGCAACGCGAACAGCATCTGCAAGAGTTTGCCGGGAATGGTCCGAGTATTTAGTCGATAACGGAGTCGAGCAACCTGCATCGTCAGAGTCGACGCTCCAGATCGTGGTCCACCAATAACCAGTTCACTGACTGCGCGAAATAAGGACAACGGGTTCACGCCGATATGTTGCCAGTAGCTTCGATCCTCTTGCGTCATCACCGCCTCGAGCAGGTCTTCCGGGATCTCCTCCAACTCGACTTTGATCCGGTAACGTTGGTCGCTCGCTGTCGTAAGCCGGAGCAGGGCACCGTGCCGATCACGCGCGATCGAAGAGAACGTGATGCCCTCCATCAGCAGCGACCGAGGAAGAAAGTACCAGCCACCGCCAATCAGGAGCAGACAGAATGAAAACAAGAGAAGGGTTCGCCGCAGCTTTTTCATTTCGCCTCAAGCACTCCAGTTTCTCCGACAGCTTGCACCGCACGGTTGTACATGGCCTGGGCACTGACTGGGGGCACGATGAGTTTGCCTGCCGCCGTCACCTTCACCTGATACTGAATCTCGGCCATGTCCGGTTCCGCGGTTATATAGAGGACGACCCGATCTTCTCGTGCATCGGAATGAACTACGTTTTCGCCCTCGATGCTCACGCCGCCATCGTCGCCGCGGACCACTTCGAACCCGCTTGGCAAGAGATCAACGATAGCGACATTTTCGATCACAGATCCGGTGGTGGAGCGGATGCGAATGCGGACATGAACGTTGTCTCCCACATGGATCGATCCGGGCTTCTCGCCCTTCTCGTTTAGGTAATCCCGGCGCACTTCCAAGCCCGATGCGCTCGGAGCAATCGACTTGGGAAATCCGCTTTGGGTGATTTGGTAGTAGCCAGGCACAGAGTTTTGTGATGAGCCGATGACGAATTTCAATCTGGAGGCGTCCGGCGGAACCATCACATTGCTGGAGCTTTGCAGCGGCAAAGGCTTCCATCCGCTTGACCATTGGCTGATTTGCAGATTGGCCTTACTTCCCGGAAGCGCTGCCTGGCAAGCGGTAAGCGCTCGCAGCGCATAGGCAGCCGATACTGTGTTGAAGCTGCCAGTCAGTAGCGGGTGGAGAACCTGTTCGATCTGCTTGGGCTGGAGGTCGCGAAGTTTTGCCGGAAAGTGGTGCGCTACGATAGTCAGGTACTGGGCGTCTTCTGCCAGGGGACTGGATAATTCATAGCCGGAAGATTCGGCGTGTAATCGATAGTGACTAATCCATTCGTTTGCTTCTCGTTGCTTCATGAGCAACTGGGCGGACCCGGCCAGATAAACGCCAGCGAGTGATTTCTTCCACTCCTCCGGGAACTGGCGCTCGAGCTGGTCGCGCAAATTCATCAATTCATTTGTCATGACGAGTTCCCGCCTGGTTAAGAGGTAAATCGCTTTCGCAGTGATCTCGGCGTGACTTAGCGAATCCGGCGTTTTAGCTGCCAAGGCCTTTAGATAGTCGATGGCCTGCCGATCTACCTCAGCCGGTAATTTGATGCCGGCAGTCTTAGCCTCCGCAAAAAACTCCATAGCATAGGTGGAGATCTGGTCGGTTCCGTCCGAGTCATCTGTTGTCCAATAGTGAAAGGCCCCGTCGCTTCCTTGTCTTTCTCCTAACGTTTTGAAATAACTCACCAAGTTCGCGTTGAGCTGAGCCGCAGACGAAGATGCGGCGCCTGACTGAGTTGCCAGTAGATTCGCGAAGGCCCTGCTGGTCAGCTGCTCGGAACAATCGAAAGGATAATTGTCCAGAAATTTCGCCAAACCACTGACTAACACGACTGGCGTTGTGGAAAGCGACGCCGATCGCGTCAAATACTGCGGATAGAATTGCTGGCGCAATTCAACTTCCTTTTCGCCACCTTCCATTCGACCGCTTTCGATCAACGTCAGTCGCGGGGTAGATGGACGAATACTCAGGGTTCGCTTTCGCTGAATCGTTTCATCCGGCAACTTTGCGGTAAAGCGGAGTACCGCATTGCCCAGCGGTTCAACTACCCGAATGGGCCAACGTAGCGTTGTGCTGCCGTTTTTGGCCAGATGGATATGTTGGGCAGGGTCACCCGAACTCTTCAGCCCGCCCTCAGTCTCGAGGCGTACCTCGGTATCGATTTCACCCTCGCTCGCGTTCGTGAGACTCGTTGTGGCGATGAATTCATCACCGGGAATTGCTGCCAAAGGAGCCTGAGGAGTAATAATGAGGGGTCCGTGGATCGCAGCATCCGCCTCAGCTGAACCTTCCCCGTCCACAGTATCGGCAATCGCCATGACGCGAATGCTCCCGTCAAAAAAATCGGGAACCGTGTAGCTTATCTCCTGCGTCTGCGGACCGGCCCGAATGACGCCAGACCAGAACACGACCGGTTTTTCCGTCACTCGGGAGAACGGATTCAGGTTCTTCGCCACGTGTTCATCGCCTCCGCCCGGCGCGGAATGCGACTTTAACTTTGAGTATTCCGGAAGTAGCGAATCGAGTGCCTGATGAGTGAGCACTTCCAGCTGCCGTTTCCGAAAGAGCCAACCGAGCGGATCCGGTAGTACATAGTCGCTCACTTGGAGAATGCCGATATCCACCGCGTAAACCACGGCACGGCAGTCGCGATCGGCCCTAATCTTGATGACCAATTTGTCGCCTGGCTTCGCTTTCTTAGGTACATCCAAAGCAAGATTGATTTTGCGCTGTGGTGGTATCGCTTGGAATGGGATCACGCCGTAGCTCAGGGGCGTGGTGTATATTTCGGAAGAGTTCAGACTGCGCACCAAATTCACGTTGACGTACCCTGAGCCTGCAAAATCCTTGGGGACTTCAATTGTTTGGACGGAGGTCCTGGTATCTGTGCGGAACCATTTCCAGGCAAAGACGCGCTGGCGTTCAATGGTAATCAGACCGTATCCCTCAAACGGCGCTTCGACGCTCACCTCCAGGCTATCGCCTGGCGCGACCTTGGCGTTCGTGAGCGCGAGCCGCAATTCGCCGTCGTGATCCAGAGCCACAGCTCCAGATTTTGATCCGGCAACGGTGTAGTCGACGGCAAACAGCATTTGGCCGCCTTCGGCAACGATCTCCAATCGGAAACTACCGACTTGATCTGTCGGTAGCGAGTAGAGGTTGGCTTGGGCGGCAAGCGAGAGCGGCTCGTCGCGAATAGGCGTTTCGCGAAGTACAGGTTCGTACTTGTAAGTGCCGTTATCCTGGCGAGTAAGTACTGGCTCTTTGCGTTTTTCAATGATCCGGGCATGAGCGCCGGAGAGTGCGATGGGCTCAGCCAAGCGATTCACCGCGAGCAGATCTATGGAGGCTGGTTGTTGCTGGGGTAAAAACCCGAGTTTCGCGTCGGTTCGATAACCGACGACCAAGGCCCGATCGGAGACGATGAATCCAACACTCGTGTGAACACTTTTGCCACCGTCCGCTTCGAATCCTTCGATGTTGAGATCGACGCGGTAGCAGGCGCTAGCGTATTTACTTAAATCCGCGTTTATTTTCGCGTCGCCGTTCTCGTTCGTTTGAACGTCTTCGAGCTCCTGTTCCTCATTGTAGTCGGGATGAGTCGCCTCATAATTTGACGGGTTGTAGAAGGTGAAGTCTTTCCAGCGAGCAATGGTGAATCCCCCCGGATTTACTTTCTGTTTGGCGCTGATCTTGTTGCTGTTCGCCGGAGCGCCGAACAGGTTTTCCAAATGAACGTTAATCATAAGATCATTCGGAGATACCCATGCCTGCCTTTCTACGTCCGGTCCGAAGGCGGAGATCTTCATCCGATCGGGCTGGAAATCTTCCACGTGAAAGTAATAATCTGCGACTGACTCTTGGTCTTTCACGTCGAGTTGGACTACGAGATGGTACTCGCCGGTGGAAGCGGTTTCCGGCAAGTCGAATTGGGTTTCACCGAACCCGTTTACACTTACTTTCTTGACTTCCACCGACGTATCGCCCGAGTCCCGCAGATCGACGGACAAGGGAACGTCACCAGCCGGGCCGCTTGACGATTTCACGATCAATCCGATGTGGACCGTTTCGCCAGGTCGATAGATGCCACGCTCGGTGAACGGAAAAATTTCAACACTTTTTTCCTGAGGTGAAGTTTCGCCGGTAATATCGAAACGCGAAAAATCGAGCGCGTTGTCATCCCGTTCATAAGCCAGGAACGAGAGGTCGTCCTCTAATTGGGCAACGATCGCTACCGGTTTCCGTTCTGCGTCTTTATCGTCGATCTCGTCCAGAGCCGGAGCGTGGATGTGGCCCTGCTGGTCCGTACTGCTGTCGAAGATCGTTGTCCCGTTCTTAGCCAGAACAGAAACATGGACACCGGCTACCGGCGTCTGGTTCTTTAGTGAAGCGACAAAGATCTCGCGGCTCCGGTCGGAGTTTCGTTTTGCGATGATCCCGAGGTCGGTAACCAGCACAAATCGAGTTTCCGTGTGAGCTTTTACGGTCTCATGGGTGACCGGATCGACAGCCATCGGGCGGATAAAGAAAAGCCCGTACTGCAGTTTGCCGCCCCTTTCCAAGTACGGATCCAATCTAAGCGTAGTATACTTAGCCGCGCCGTTGCCTTGGTCGGCGATCTGTTGCGTTGGCCGGCTAACGACGCTGATGTTGCGTTCGTCGAAGTTGTCGCCGACGAACTCCGGCTTATCAAACGCGCCCGAGGTCTGACTCACCAAGTGATGGATTTGGGCTGGAAGCACTTTCGCGATCTCGAATTCGATGCTTTGTACGCCGCGGGAGATGATCGAAAGAGTGCGTTCTCCGTTCAGCGCGAGCAAACCTCCTTGTCCCTCGATCACGATCTCTTTTGGCAAAGGATTCACATTGACGACTTGGGCGTAGTCGTCTGATAGAAGATATCCGCCGATCGCGGGCGTTTCCTTTGCAATCCGGATGTAGAGCTGCCCGCCTTTGGCGACAGAGCATCGGAACGGATGTTCTCTAGAAAATTGCTCTTTTTCCGCGACTGGCGTCACCGGCAGTCGTTGGGCGCTCCGGAGAATCTCTTCCGTGATTTCATT
Source organism: uncultured Verrucomicrobiae bacterium (assembly GCA_963804425.1). GTDB lineage: Bacteria > Verrucomicrobiota > Verrucomicrobiia > Chthoniobacterales > JAFAMB01 > DASTDH01. The sequence continues at coordinate 495,778 of CAWDQF010000002.1, forward strand.
CACGCTCTTCCAAGGCCGAACCGAATCGTTGCCGGCATCCCTCCGTTCCGGTAGCAACCAGATTTGCAGCGCGGCGGCGAGATCGGACGGTTTGGTATTTACACTGGTATCGACGGCCAAGATCTGTTCGGAGTCGCCGTTCTCGCGACGGGCGACCGACACTTTGACTTCGTCGATATGAAAGAAACTGTAGCGATCGGGAACAGTGACCTTCGCGACCTCGTCTTTCTCTGTCAGTGACTTGCCGGCAGCGCTGGGCAAGCCTTGGCGAATCGCTAGCCGGACGTAATCCGGGTGCTCCGGTAACTTGATATTCGCCGAATGAAGAAAAAACCGTCGTTGGTGTAGGCTCGGCGTGAGCTCGAATGGTTGATTTTTGTCGAAGAGGTCCGAACCGCCTAGAACATCGAGTGCGATCTGCTTTCGCAGAAGGTCGGTTGTGACCGGAAAGTTTGTTTCGATGGTGGCGACGACCTGTCGTTTGTTCACGTCGGCGGGGTCCTGATAGAACTGCGCCTGAACGATCTTCGCTTCGAGTGTGGAAGTTTTGAATTCAGCGTAATTCTTTTCCAATCGAACAGTCTTCGACAGTTCCTCGCTAGGAAAAGAGACGCGATACGTGGTATTGGCCGGCCAATCTGTCGACGGTTGGAAGGTCAGAGTACGATCTGTCGTCCACTTCCATGTTCCCGGCAGGGTTGGCATCATTGCGAGAGGGACGATGGTTCCGACCTTGCCGAGTGGTGCTGCCGATCGGGCGAATTCGATCGAGGCTGGCTGCGGATGTAGCTCAGGCTGGAGCGGCGTGATTGCGGGCGCGTTAACGGTAAAAGCACTGAACTCGGGCTTTGGCTGGTGCAAAAACTGGTACAGCCAGATTGCTCCTACGAACACGGCGACGGCACTTCCTGCAGCGATCCAACGATGGCGGCCGATGGCGGTTGTCGCCCGTCGACACCAGCCAGGCGGCTCCCAGGAAACCTCGCCGAACAAGGAGACGAGGATAGAGCCGAGAAATCGGCGGATCGTTTTCAAAAACCGGGAGAAGGCATTTTGCATAGATTGGTGGCTTCATCAGCAAGTACGGGGGAGGGAGAAAGATTCTTTCAGGAAATCGCGTGAGACGAAAGCCGTTGGGACCGATCCAAGTAGCCCAGTCCGCCTCAGCGGATGCCGGGTCATGGTGCAAAACACGCCTTCGGTCCCTCTGCAGTCTGCCGGACTTCGCGTAATCAAATTTGACGACCAGATTTTCAGTGGCGAAGCCGCGATTCAGGATTCCTAGGGCTTCGCCGTAGGCAGGGTGTCGGACTTTGCTTGATCAAATTTGACGCATACAGGTCTTCAGCGGCGAAGCCCTAGGAACCGGAATTTACAAGTGCCTCAGCGCTGAAGGCGCGTAACAATCGCAACGACCTATGTGTGGACCAGCAAGGTTGAAACGCACCTTCAGTGCGTGATCGCTGGGGTTGGATTCCTAGGGCTTCGCCCTGGCAGGGTGTCGGACTTTGCTTGATCAAATTTGACGCATACAGGTCTTCAGCGGCGAAGCCGCGAGTCAGGATAGCCTAGCAGACTGTTGAAAAACGCTTGATTGAAGGAAACTGATAACAACTGCCTCCTGAGAGTTGGGATACGGCCCGAAGGGCCAAGAAAACATAGCCCAGGCTTTAGCCCATCTGCGTCAACCTAAGGCGCTAGTGTTTGAGTTTGAGAGGTTTGACCGATTTTTTTCGACGAAGGATAAGAGTATTTTTATCTTCGATAAACCACTCTAGATCCTCGCCCTTGGCCAGCTGAACGGCGTCGGCTAGAGCGGCGGGCAGATTGATGTAGAAGCTGCGGTTGGTGGGGCGCTCCACTTTTTGAAGTTTGACTGGGTAGCCCATTGGGTAGGGATTTTAACCTAGAGCAAGCAGAGGAAAAAAGCTCGCAGTTTCTATATAGGACTAATACTATATTAGAATGCAACAACTGCTTTCTGTTTTACCACTGCAGTCCTTGGCCCAATCCTCCGGCTTTCTCCAGCGTCGGCCCAAGAAGCTTTCTTTGGAAGCTCTTCTCCAATCGGTGCTCTGGAGTCTGTGCAGTTCCCACTACTCCTTGAGTCAGTGGGCCGCCCAATTAAGCGCCTTACAGAGCAAGCTCTTTAGCAAACAGGCCCTGCATCGGCGCTGTAATCAGCGGCTGGTGGACTTTCTGCACCAGACTTTGGCTGCGGTCTTGGGTAAGCTGAGCCAAGCCGATTGTTCGATAGAATTTCTGCGCCGTTTTAAACGCGTCTTAGTTCAGGACAGTACCGCTTTGCAGTTGCACCCGGTCCTGGCCAAGTATTTTCCTGGCTGCGGTAATCAACGCCAGGCCGCGATGGCCGGCCTCAAAATCCAGGCCATTTTTGACCTCTGTTCGCAGTGCTGGATCCATTTCCAACTCAGTGGCTCCAGCGCTAACGATCAGCAGGCCTCCTCACTCATTCTAGAGCATCTCCAAGCCGGAGATCTGGTCATCCGCGATCTGGGCTATGCGGTCTTGAAGGTTTGGCGCCAGATCATCGATCAGGACGCCTACTTTCTAAGCCGTTGGCGTAACGATTTGGGCCTTTTTGATGCCCAAACTAACCAGCCCTTGGATCTGTTGGCCTTAGTCCAACAACATCCCCAACTTTGTTCTCTGGAGGTATTGGTCGGCGCTCAACAACGGCTGCCTCTGCGCTTAGTGGCCCTGCGCCTGCCGGCTCAATTAGCCGCTCAACGCCGTCGGCGTGCCCGGGCTCGGGCTCGGCGCGACCGCTCCTTGCGTCCTGCCCAGCGCTATCTCAAGCTCCTGGGTTGAACTATCCTGCTAACCAATGTTCCAGCCCAGCAGGCCACTGCCCAACAATTGCTCCAAGCCTACGGCGCTCGCTGGCAGATCGAACTGCTTTTCAAGAGCTGGAAGTCTCATTTCCAAATCGGCCAATTGCCTCGCTCTAATCCCCTTTGGGTCCAAATTCAGCTTTTAGCCAAATTGCTGGCCATCGCTCTGCTCCAGAATCGCTTTAGTGCGCGGCTGCAAACCAAAGAGCCCAGAGATCTCAGTCCGCTCAAGATTGCCGCCTATCTCGCCCGCCTGCTCCCTCTCATCGCCGCCTCTCCCCATCAGAACTGGTTTGATCACTTCCTCTACTTTTGCCGCTACGATTCGCGCCAGCGCCCCAACTTTTTCCACAAACTCACTTCCTTATGTTGACGCGCATGGGCTTTAGCCTGGGAAATTCCATCCCGACAACAACCGCCCTGTAGGGGGGCGGGAGATGTGGTGTGCAATCACCTGATCGCGGAGCGATTCATTGCTAATCCCATGAGCGGGCTGCACGAGGAACATCCGATCTTTGGCGTGATCTGGTTGCCTTTTCAGACGCCCTTACAGGGCTGATCGCCTTTATTCCCGTCTACCCAGGCTAAAGCCTGGGCTATGTTTTCTTGGCCCTTCGGGCCGCAGGCCGAGGCCTTGGGCTGCATTTTTGGAGCCAATCGTCAAGTCTCATTGGTATTTCAACGGGCTGCCAGGGTGTCGGACTTTGCTTGGTCAAATTTGACGCATACAGGTCTTCAGCGGCGAAGCCGCGATTCAGGATAGCCTAGGGCGCAGCCCTAGGAACCGGAATTTACAAGTGCCTCAGCGCTGAAGGCGCGTAACAATCGCAACGACCCATGTGTGGACCAGCAGGGTTGAAACGCACCTTCAGTGCGTGATCGCTGGGGTTGGATTCCTAGGGCTTCGCCCTAGGCTATCTTGAATCGCGGCTTCGCCGCTGAAAACCCTGCTCCTCAATGAGCAAGCGAAGCCCGACAGATTGCTAGGCTATCTTGAATCGCGGCTTCGCCGCTGAAAACCCTGCTCCTCAATGAGCAAGCGAAGCCCGACAGATTGCTAGGCTATCCTGAATCGCGGCTTCGCCGCTGAAAACCCTGCTCCCCAATGAGCAAGCGAAGCCCGACAGATTGCTAGGCTATCCTGAATCGCGGCTTCGCCGCTGAAAACCCTGCTCCATGACAAGCGAGAGCCGAAAATGGCAGAAAGCCCGACAGATTGCTAGGCTATCTTGAATCGCGGCTTCGCCGCTGAAAGCTTGCCCATAGTGAAAGCCATCAAACTCCATCAGGCGAAGTCCGACAAGCTGCCGATGGAACGAGTCTTCGTCGCATATTACTAAGCCTTACGTTGACGTTGACCGCGTGCGAGGTGGGCGAGGGGGCATCGCTGTTCGGGGCTTCTGTTTTTCTCTGGGATTCGCTAGCATCGCCCACTATGGAGGATCGGTTCCTGGCTACTCGGCGCACGCTGTTACATCGGTTGCAGAATTTGGACGATCGAGCCGGTTGGCAGGAATTTTTCGAAATCTATTGGCGCCTGATTTACGCCGTCGCCAAGCGATCCGGATTAGATGAATTCGAAGCGGAGGAAGCGGTCCAAGAAACGATCATCACAGTTGCCCGAAAGATTCCGGAATTCCGATACGACCCTTCTATTGGCTCTTTTCGGGGTTGGCTGTTGACGATCGCTCGTTGGCGGATCGCCGACCAATTCAGAAAACGGAGTGTGGAGGAGTCAGCAACTCCAGAGCAAATCACCGATCTGGCCGTCACGAACTTTGAAAACGTTTGGGCGGAAGAGTGGGAGAGACATCTGCTCGGCAGCGCTCTCGAAATCTTGAAGCGCAAAGTCAGCCCAGAGCAATTTCAGCTTTTCGAATGCTACGTGATCAAAGGCTGGTCCGCTCAGAAAGTGGCGGAGACACTCGGGGTCCGAGCGAACTCGGTTTATCTTGCCAAAAACCGCCTTTCACCCATGCTCCAAGACATTGTCGCCCGAATCGAAAAGGGGGAGTACCAAGTTGGGAGTGCCGCAGATTCCGGATCATGATCTGATTCGATCCATTGGGCGAGGCGCGTACGGAGAAATCTGGTTGGCGACCACCCTGACTGGCGCCTTTCGCGCGGTGAAGGTCCTGTCGCCTGATCCGGAAACGAGTTATCGCGAGTTTGACGGACTTCGCACCTTTGAACCGATATCGCGACATCATCCCGGCTTCGTTAATATCTACCACGTCGGACAAGGCGACGGATTTCTCTACTATACGATGGAGGTCGCTGACGATTGGGTCAGCGGCCAAAAGATCGATCCGCTGAACTATCGTCCGCGGACTTTGGCCAGCGACATGCAAACAGATCGCCGCCTTCGCGCGGAGCGTTGCATCGAGCTCGGGATCATTCTCGGCGAGGCGCTGGCCTACATGCACGAACGGAAATTAACGCATCGTGATATCAAGCCCTCCAACGTCATTTTTGTAAACGGACAACCGAAACTAGCCGACATTGGTTTGGTTGCTGCAGCAGGGCGCAGAACCTACGTCGGAACGGAGGGGTACGTTCCACCCGAGGGCCCCGGTTCACCCGGCGCAGATGTCTTTGCACTAGGCAAGGTCTTATACGAAGCGGCGACCGGAAAGGATCGCCTCGATTTTCCTGAAATTCCCACCAACCTACCCGCGTTGCCCGACCGAGAGAAGATCGTAGCTCTTAACTCGATACTGCTAAAAGCATGTGCGCGAGAGCCGAGACAACGGTTGGCATCCGCGGCCGACTTCGTTCAGGCACTTCGTTCAATCGGTGCCAAGCCGGATCGAGCGCCTCGCAAACGAGGCCTTGGGTTCTCCGCTCTGCTCGCCGCAATCATTGCGGCGGCAGGATTGATCAGCCTCTCTTGGTGGATCCATCCACGCCAGGCGAAACTAGCCTCGACACCTACCCCGACTGCGACTCTTACGCCGGGACCGACCGCCACGCCGATATCGACTCCAGTGAAGCCAAAAACCGGAGTGGTACTGGTCGAGAGTAACCCGGATGGCGCTCAAGTTTGGGATGGCGATAAGCTTCTTGGAGTAACGCCGCTGCGGCTGACGGAAATGCCGATCGGACTGATTCGGCTGCAACTGAGACTCCAACGATATCTTTATAGTGAAGTGAGCGGACAGGTCGGGGCTGACGGTACGTTACATCTGACGGAGGATCTGCAGATCGCCAAGGCACCGGTCAGCGGTCGAGATTGGACTAACACCATCGGAATGAGATTTGTTCCGGTGGGCGACCTGCTATTCGCAATCTGGGATACTCGCGTTCGCGATTATCAAGAATTCGTTCAAGCGAGCGGCTACCAGGCAACCGGACCAATGGAAAGCATTTTGGACGGCGTACAAGCTCAACACGGGAAAACTTGGGATGCTCCCGGGTTTTCGCAGACACCGGATCATCCAGCCATTGGAATCAGCTGGAAAGACGCGATGGAGTTCTGTTCCTGGCTAACCCAAAAGGAGCGAAGCATCGGGCTGTTGCAAGAAGGCCAATACTATCGCCTGCCAACCGATCAAGAGTGGAGCAAAGCGGCCGGCATCGACCACGAAGAAGGCGCGACTCCCGAAGAACGTTCTGGCCGTTCTGTCGATCTCTATCCTTGGGGGAACGGCTTTCCGCCACCGCCTGGAGCCGGGAATTATGCTGGAGCGGAGATGCGCGGAGCTGATTGGCCGGCAAATTGGCGATTTATCCAAAATTACAACGACGGGTTTACGCGCACGTCTCCTGTCGGATCGTTTAAACCGAATGCACTGGGAATTTACGATCTCGGCGGAAACGTTTGGCAGTGGTGCATGGATAAATTCTCTGCGAGCGGAGATGCGCGAGCTTTGCGTGGTGCGTCCTGGGCCAACGCGGATCCGGCGCTGCTGAAGACAAATCGCCGGATCGACGACGTGGTGGATAGCCGGACCGATTGCTATGGTTTTCGCTGTGTCCTGCAGACGCCGGTTTACGGCATCGTTACGATACAATCAGAACCAAAGGATGCGACGGTCACGCTGAACGGAAAAGAGATGGGACACACGCCGCTGGTGCTAGAGAATGTCGCGCCCGGTCCGGCAAAATTTGAGATACGCTTGAACGGCTACAAGACGGAGTTCATTGACCGGAATATTGAAGCGCGACAAGATCTGGATTTGCCGCTGCTGAAGTTGGTGCCGGTCCAATGGCCGGTGCGCGATCGATCGTGGACTAATTCGCTGGAGATGAGGTTTGTGCCGGTCGAACATCTACTGGTCTCGATCTGGGATACGCGCGTCGCGGATTTCCGAAACTATTGCCGCGCTATGAATCGTGGTATGCCGGCCCCGGGTTTTACCCAAACCGAGGAAGATCCAGTCGTACTCATTAATCGGTCCGATGCGGAAGCATTCTGTGAGTGGTTAACTCAAAAGGAACGAGCAGAGGGCCGGATTCGTTTGGACGATCAGTATCGGTTGCCGACTGATCTCGAATGGAGCCAGTTCGCCAATTTGCCGGAGGAGCAAGGCCAATCTGCCGCGGCGCGCGATTCCAGAGATCAAAAACATTATCCCTGGGGAGAAAACTGGCCTCCTCCGTCCGATGCGGGCAACTTAGGCAACCCTCCAGAACAGCGGAATGTGAAGCGCCGGTTTCAGCGCACTTCGCCGGTCGGAAGCTTCTCACCGAACCAACTCGGGCTTTACGATATCACCGGAAATGTCTGGCAATGGTGTTCCGACCCGTACGGCGGATCCAGTACGTTCGCCAATTTCGGTGTGCTGCGCGGCGGATCCTGGAACACCTATGGAGTTCGATTGTTGCTGACTTCTTACCGCAACGTGGTCGCTCCTGGGGACCGCGATCCAACATACGGTTTTCGCTGTGTTTTGGAGCTGGGAGAGTGAACGCAGCGCGGCATGGCCGCAACCGTTCGGCTCAGCCTAGCAGACTGTTGAAAAACACCTTGGTTGAGGGAAACTGCTAACAACTGCCTCCTGAGGTTTGGGATACGGCCCGAAGGGCCAAGAAAACATAGCCCAGGCTTTAGCCTGGGAAATTCCATCCCGACAACAACCGCCCTGGAGGGGCGGGAGATGTGGTGTGCAATCACCTAATCGCGGAGCGATTCATTGAGCATTCCAAGGGCGCTCAACACCTTCTTGCGCCAAGCTTCTAACTGCTCTTTGATCCAGTCTTTGAGCCGGGGATCAGCGTTGAGCTCACACCACCCTTTGCCCTGCCACCATCGAGCTCGCACTTCGATGCCTTGAGCACACAACAAGCCTTTACCGCGCCCCTCATAGCGGCTCCGATCGGCCATGATCTGACGATGATAGCGAATCAGGGCTCGTTTCTCTTCCTGCTCAAGGCTCGGTACCGTCACCACACTCAAGGCTTTATCCTGGCCCCTCAGATAGCGATCCAATTGATCGGTCAACTCTGCACCATCGCGCCGATCGGTCTTTTGCTGCTTGCCTCCTTGACCCATCGCCTTGGGCACTACCACCAGGTTCTTGACTCCCAGTTCCTCCAGCTGCCGATGTAACCAGTAGCCGCTGGCTCCCGCTTCGTAACAGCTATGTATGCGCCAGCCCTCGGCCAACTTCTTGTTCACCCAGCTCCCAAAAGCCGCATGGCCCATTTTCCCAACCGCCTTGATCCGGCCGCCATCCTCCTGCATCCCCACCGTTACCTGCCGATAGTGCAGATCCAGCCCCAACTTCAGCACTCGATCCTCACTGTGCGCCACACTTGCTTGGCCGCCACCGCTGCTCGATATTGTTTGGTTAGATTTATTCATAAAGCCGACAGTTTAGCAGCGGGTGCTGCTAGCTGTCGGCTCATGTCATCTACTTTCATTTGGTCCCTCTGGGACGAACGCGTCTTTGTAACTTTAACCCGGTCCTGCGGCCGCGTCGCGGCCGAGACGGTCTGTCATTCGTCATCTGTCATGACCATCGGTTGCCGGTAATTCCAAAGAGATTTGGGTGGCGTCGGTTGCCGAGACCGTCGCGTTGATCCGAGCCCCGGGTTGAATCATTGGCGCATTTTCGGGCGCAATTGCCACCTTGGTATTCAGTTGGTATGGCGGACGATTGGCTAAGTGCACTTCCACCAAGAGGTTCATCAGCTTGAAACGTCCGGCCGGTTCGGTTTCGACCGCGTTCAAAACGATCGCGGTAGCTCGAGTGGGTTGCCAGACGGGGCCACCAGATGCTGCCAAAGGCGATACCGAACGCGGTTGGACGCTCATGCCAGTCGATTCGACTGCGACCTTTTGCAGATCGTTCGGATCAAAACGCACTTGGATTTTTGAACCCGGCTGAAAGGCGGCAAGCGAAAGACGCGAAACGATCAATTTGGTGTTCGCCTCAAAACCGGTACGAGACTGAGGCTGAACGAATAAGCGAAGAGCCACTCGCGGATTACCGTTCACCGTGATTCCAGTGTCGGAAATGCTGAGAATCTCAGCGACGGCTGACTCTCCGTTACGCAGCAGCGCCTGACGCTGCCCGCCCTCGCGCATCATCCGAAGGACGAATCGCGCGACGAAAAAGATCACTATCGCAGTAAGCAAAAGCGGGAGAACGACCAACAAGAGAATGATTACACTGATGTTTAACATGGTAAAATCGACGGTGTGGTCCCAGCCTGTTACGCAGTGCGGATAGCCGGGTCAAGTTTGGTCGGATGAGAGTCTTCCGTACCCAACCGGCTGACCGCCGAATGCAGCGTCTGGGTTGCGTCAATCAAGGCCTCAAATTGAGTAATGAGCGACTCCTGTTGTGCTGAATCCGAAGCGGAACCCTTGCCAGGATCCGCGATATCCTGGATTTTCTCTCGATGCAGCCGGTCTTTCCAACTTTGCAGACCCGGCGAATGAGGTGCTGGTCCGTCCGGACCGACGCGGGCGGCCAACTCGTCGAGGAAATCCGCCAGGTTCATTCCGAGGTCCCGGAGATTTCCGGGCAGGTTCTCGCTCTGCGCCCGGCTTTCGACGATTGCGGAGAGAATGAGAAAGATCTCCCGCGCGTCGTTAATCGCAGCAAGCGACGATTCGACTTCACTCCCCAGGTGAGTCGGTTCACTCAATACCCGTTGACCGACCGTGGCAGCATTGGCGAGAGCCAGCGCCGCCTTTCGCTGTCGCTGTCGTCGCGTTCTTTCTCCTTGGTCTTTCTCTGGCGATTCGGTGACTATGGCCCGAAGAAAATCCGCGTTTGCCTTAAGCACCGCCCCGAGCTCACCCGGCAATCTGAGCTTTTCCCAGACAGGGAAGAGCAGATACCCACCAATGACCGCTAAGATGCCGCCGACAAAGGTGTGGACTACGCGCAGGCAGCTGGTCTCCCAATCGGCGGAACTCCCGACATCCAGCATAACCATGATCATTGGCGTGAGAGCCAACGTATAGAGACCGTAGTTGATCGGTCGCACAGAGAATGCGGCGAAAGCAAGCACCGGCAGAAACGCCATCAGGACGACCTGCTCTTGAATCATTAGTGAGAGCGCGGCAGCGATCAATCCCCCGAGAACGGTTCCGGTGAGCCGTAGCGCGGCGCGTTGCAACGTTCCTCCGAAATTCGGTTTGAGTATAAATAGGATTGTCACGGTAATCCAATACCCGCGGGGCAGATGCAGAACGGTCGCGATGGCTTGGCCCAACGCAGCGGTGACCCCGAGTCGCAAAGCATGACGGAAACCGTCCGATTCGAACGATAAATTGTCCCCGATTGTTCTCCAGAATCGAAAGGGTTCAGTTTGCGCCTCGGAGGTGAGGTCTGCGACCGGTTCTTTTTTGTCGTGGTTCGATTCCAAATTCGCAATCAACTTTTTTGCTTTCCGGATCTGCCTGAGCAGGTTGAACGCAGTGCTTTCCAGTTCCGGGTTTGAAAAGAGCTGTTCCTGTCCGCTATGTCCCGTCGCGAACAGGGTTTGCAATCTCTCCTCCGCTTTTTTGAGTGTCGCTTCCGCCTGGGCCGAATCCAGGGTTCGACCCCGCTTTGGAATGGAACGTGCCAAATTACGAACGATCGCGACAAGATCGGTCGTAAGTGAATGCAATTCCTTAATGACTTCAGTCGCTCGAGCATTCCGGCCGAGCAGACTAACGAGTTGGCGTAGCGCGACCACCGATCCACCAGTGAGATCGAGCACTTCAATCAAGCGAAGAAGTTGCAGGCTTCGAGGACTGGGACCGGCTCGACGGGCGCGGACTGCTCCCCAGATCGTGCGAGTATTTTCGAGCTGGGTGATGAATGAGTCGAATGCCAAAGCGAAGCCGATGTTATCAACCGGTCTGTCGCCGACTATGGTACCCGACCAGAACGCCTCCAGCAGTTCAGCAAGCTTCAGATAACTAATGGCCAGGGCGTTGAAGACCGGAGAAGAGGCGTGGAGAGGCCAGAGAGCCAAAGAAAGCAACATTGCCCAGAGTGCGCCCACCCCACAGAGCCCGGTGCGGATCCAGAATTCGCCAGGCACGAACAAGGTCGTGCTCACGATAAACATCAGTGAACTCATCAAACCTGCTTGAGCGGCAGTGTTTCCGGCTACACCGAGCAAGGCGGCTATAAAGAGCCAAAGAAAGATTCCTACGATATGGGTGATGCTCGATTGGGATGCCCAGACCCCGGCGGCAAACGCAGCGATCATCGCGAGCGAAGATACCGACATGGAGGCGGCTTTCTGGCGATAGGCGCCGCCATTGTCGCACAGCAGCACCCAAAAGGTGTTTAGTGACACGAGCACACCCCATGACACGTGATCCTGAGCCGAGCCGATTGCGATGGGGAGAAATATCCCGACGGCCGCTCGCAAGCCTTGGGCCGTCTCCGGTTGGGGGGAATCGATGCTCGTGTGCCAGGCAATCAACGCATCCCAGATGCGTCGCAGTTGGTTTGTGTTCCCGGTAGATGCTATCGAAGAAACCGCCATCTGACCGCGCACGATGCCATAAGAGTCGCGCGCCGGTTGGAAAAACCTCGTGATTTAGATTTGACAAAGCAAACGGCCGCACTTAGATCGATCTAAATAAAGAGGCGCTTTTCTGTGGTTTTTGGAGGGTTCTCCTTGGGAAAGCGTCTGTTAGATCGATTTGCTCATGCCCCCCGCCGTCGCTCCCTCGACTCCTCAGCCCCGGATCACGCTCAACGATATCGCGGAGCATGCGGGAGTCTCTCGCGCCACCGTGTCGTTGGTCCTTCGCAATGTGCCATCCGTCGCGGCGGGCACTCGGCGACGGGTCAAGAACAGCATGCAAGAACTCGGTTACGTTTATAATCGAGCCGCGGCTAGTCTGCGAACCCAGCGATCGCATGCGATCGGTTTGATCGTTTCCGATATCGCCAATCCATTCTTTGCTGAAGTAATCGTCGCCATCGAACGGCGGCTAGATCTTGCGGGATATGTGACCCTTCTTGGCAATACGTCCGAAGATCCAAAAAAAGAAGACCGGGTCTGGCGAACCATGCACGAATTTCCTGCGGATGGCTTGTTGATCTGTCCGACCTTGCGGCCAGACAGCGAACCAGCGCCCGCCCCAGGAGTTCCGACCGTTGCATTCGCCAGATTCCTTCCCGGAGTTGACTTTGTTGGAGCGGACAACGCGGCCGGTGCGGAGATAGCGGTAAGGCACTTACGATCCATCGGTCATCGTCGAATCGCCTTTTTGGGAGGGGATCCTCGGCGATCCACTGGGCGAGAACGCTACCGCGGTTATGTTGCTGCACTCCAATCCTTTGGGCAGACCGTTGATGATTCTCTCGTGGTGCCTACCCTTCCCAACCGGGCTGGCGGACGCGAAGGATTAGGCCGGTTGTTGGCCCAAACGCACGCCCCTACGGCGGCCCTTTGCTTTAACGATGTGGTGGCATTCGGAGCCATCGACGCGTTGTACCAACATCGGAAGATCCCTGGAGTTAACTTTGGGATTGTCGGCTTCAACAACGTCGCAGAAGCGGCTCAGAGTCATCCAGGGTTGACCACGATTGACACCTCTCCGGCGAATCTAGGTGAAGCAGCGGCTGACCTGCTGCTGCAGCGTATCGCTGCGCCCGACGCACCGATTCGGCGAATTATTTTGGAACCGCGCTTGATCGTGCGAGCATCATGCGGTGCGAAGGTCTCTTCCGGCCCTCCCTCCAAAACATGAGCACGAAACAGCAAAAATTACGTTGGGGTTTGATCGGTGCCAGCGACATCGCCGAAACTCGAATGATTCCAGCCATTAATGCGCAGCCCGATAGTGTGGTGCATTCGGTGGTAAGCAGTAGCGCTGAACGCGCCAAATCGTACGCAGAGAAAAACTCGATTCCCAAGGCACATGACAATCTCGAGACGTTCCTGGCGGATTCCAGTCTCGACATAGTGTACATCAGCACCACCAACGAAAAACACCTGGAGCAAGCGTTGGCGTCGATTCGTGCAGGCAAACCAGTACTGTGCGAGAAACCATTGGCTCTGAATTTGGCTGACGCGCGGAAAATGGTGAGTGCCGCGGCCCGGGCCGGACTGCCTTTCGGCACAAATCATCATTTGCGCTGTGCAGTGACCCATCAAACTCTGCGGCGACTCGTCCAAGAAGGAGCAATTGGACAGCCTTTGGCAGCGAGGGTTTTTCATGCGGTGTACCTTCCACCTCGACTCCAAGGCTGGCGCCTCGATAATCCTGAAGCGGGCGGCGGAGTAACGCTCGATATCACGGTGCATGATGCCGATACGCTGCACTTTGTGCTTGATGCTCGAGCGGAAGAGGTCGTTGCCCAGTCCGTGAGTCAAGGACTTGGCCGGAGTGGATTGGAGGATGCCATCATGGGCGTGATCCGTTTCGAAGGAAATATCCTGGCGCAGTTCCATGATGCTTTCACCGTTCGCCATACCTCGACCGGTTTTGAAATCCATGGCACCGAGGGGTCGTTGCTGGCTACAGACGTGATGACTCAAGAACCGGTCGGACGAATCGTTCTCCGGCACGGCGCCGAGGAGACAGAGGTTGATCCCGGTCCTCCAGAAGATCTTTACTCGTTCGCTGTTCGACATTTCAACACCGCTGCCCGAGATGATGGTCACCCTGCGGCAACCGGAGAAGATGGTATCCGATCTTTGGCGGTCGCCTTAGCAGCCGTGGAATCCATCAAAACTGGCAAACGCACGAAGGTGAAATATGAGGCGTAAGCAGTGGTGGAATGACAAATAACAAATGACAAATGACAAACTGCGGACGGCTGCACTAGCTGACAGCCGCTCTGCCGCCGAGAAAGGGCTCAAGGAAAATCACTATGGGTCGGATTCAGCGAGTCCGGTCCACGCCGCGGCGCTGATCCAGGCGCCATTTGTCATCAGTCATTTGTCATTTGTCATTCAGCAGAGCTGACATCCATGCCGCGATCCAAGCTTATTTCCCTTAAACAAGTTGCCAGTCTGATCCCAGACGAAGCGATCGTTACGGTCAGTTCGTCCAGCGGACTGGGTTGTCCGGATGCAACTCTGCAGGCAATCGGCGAACATTTTGCGCAATTTGGCTCGCCAAAAAACCTGACCATGCTGCACCCGATCGCCGCTGGCGATATGTACGGGATTGCCGGGATCGACCATCTGGCGCAGCCGGGACTCCTGAGGCGCGTTTTGGCGGGCTCGTTGCCGAGCGGACCGTCGTCACTTCCGAGTCCGAAGATCTGGCAGATGATTCTCGAGGATCAGGTCGAAGCGTATAATTTGCCGAGCGGTGTCCTCTTTCACATGCACCGCGAGGCGGCTGCAGGGCGTCCCGGTGTATTGACCAAGGTCGGCTTGGATACGTTCGTTGATCCGAGGCGTCAGGGTGGCGCGATGAACCGGCGAACGCCGCGAGATTTCGTGAAGGTAGTCGAGTTCGAAGGCGAAGAGTGGCTGTTTTTCAAATCGATCACGCCCCACGTCGCAATTATCCGGGCGACGACAGCCGACGAAAAAGGCAATCTCACGATGGAACATGAGGGCGCGTATTTGGGCGCAATGGACCAGGCTCTCGCAGTGCGCAATCACGGAGGGATCGTGATCGCCCAGGTCAAACGCCTGGCGGCGTATGGCACTTTGAAACCCCAGGATGTCAAGGTGCCAGGAATCCTGGTTGATCATATTGTCATTGATCCGGGACAGCGGCAGACAACGCAGACCGATTATGATCCGGCTATCAGCGGAGAAATCTTTCGACCGTTAGACTCGTTCGAACCGGTAGACTGGAACGTCGACAAAGTTATCGCGCGGCGCGCAGCGCTTGAACTACGGCAGGATGATATCGTCAACCTGGGTTTTGGTATCAGTGCTCTGGTGCCCCGAATCGTTTTGGAGGAAGGGAAACAACGCGATGTCACTTGGGTGATAGAACAAGGACCGGTTGGCGGAGTGCCGCTTCTTGGATTTGCTTTTGGCTGTGCCTCCAATGCCGATGCCATTATGGCGTCGCCCGACCAATTTACCCTGTTTCAAGGAGCGGGCTTCGATCGCAGTTATCTCTCTTTCCTTCAGGTCGACCGGGACGGTAGTGTGAACGTTTCACGCTTGGCGGCGCGACCGCATGTAACCGCAGGCGCCGGCGGTTTTATCGATATCACGGCGGCTGCCAAAGCAATAGTCTTCTGTGGATATTTCACTGCCGGCGGATTGGATATCCGGCTCGCAAACGGCCGGTTGCAAATCGTCAAAGAGGGGAAGAGCCGGAAGTTTGTGCCCGAGGTAGAACACGTCACCTTCAGTGGACGCCGCGCGCGGGAAATTGGGCAAGAAGTCATCTACGTCACCGAGCGCTGCGTCCTGCGCTTGGGAGGCGAAGGTCTTGAAGTATTTGAGATCGCCCCCGGAATCGATCTGCAACGAGATGTGCTGGAAAGGACTGGCACGCCCCTGCGAGTAGCGAAGGATCTAAAGGTCACGGACGAACGGTTATTTCGGCCGGAACCGTTCGGTTTGGAATTCGCCCCCTAATTTTTTCGAATATGGTATCGGTTCCCCCTTTGACTTGCCCTGTTGTGTTTACTCCGGCAGAGGCGAATACGCTCACTGCGATCCTGGAGCGTCTGTTCCCGGCGGATGAAAATGGACCGGGAGCAACTGAAATCGGCGTGCTCGACTACTTGGATCGCGCATTGAGCGGTCCTTACTCGGAAATGCGGGACACTTATCGGCTCGGCTTATTCGCCATTGATCGGGCGAGCATGAGCCGGTTTCAAATCGGCTTCGTCCAAGCGTCGGCAGAACAGCAAGATGCTCTGTTAGCCGAATTGGAGGAAGGGACTGTCAAAGAGTTCAGCGCGGTGCCGCCTAAAGAGTTTTTCGAACTCGTCAGGACACATCTGCAAGAAGGTTTGTTCTCGGACCCGTGGTATGGCGGAAACCGAAACAAGGCCGGGTGGAGAGTGCTGGGACATCCCGGGGTTTGGCCGGAGAACAGTGCGGAAGAAAATCTCTGCCCGGAACCGGTCGATAAGGGAGGCGTGATCCAGTCGTTGGCTGATCTCGAGCTGCCAAAGCCGAATTCATTGAGTATCCCCAATCATGATCCGCAGCGCGGCTCAGCTGATCTTTTAACGGACGTCGACATCATTCTTGTGGGAGCTGGATCGGTGGGGTCGATCGTCGCGCCGATCTTTGCGAAGGCGGGACTGAAAGTAGTTGCGTTTGAGCCGGGACCGTTTCGTACCCAAGCCGACTATCTGCCGGATGAACTCAGCGCGGCTTATTACTGCCGAGCAACCATGGGACCGAAGTTCTCCAACGAGATCCCCCGTTGGCGGCGTGACGAAAGCGAACCAACCGCAGCGGCAACTTTCTCGCTCGGGCGCATGATGAACAGTGTCGGAGGCTCGGTCATTCATTACGGAGCCTGGTTGCGGCGATTTCATCCTCACCATTTCCGGACGCTTTCCCACGTGAAGGAACGGTGGGGAACAACGGTCCTGCCCGAGGGTTGTCGATTGGCGGACTGGCCCGTTTCCTACGAGGAACTTGAGCCGTTTTATACCCGGCTGGAGCACGAGATTGGGGTTGCCGGAGACGAGTCAAATCCGTTTCTCTCGCGGAGCAAGCCGTTGCCGATGCCGGCAATGCGCCCATTTCGTCTCGGAAATTTTTTCAGCGCTGCGACGCGCAAAATGGGACTTCACCCGCATCCGGTCGCTGCCGGCGTCAACACCATACCGTATCGGGGACGGCCCGCGACGACCAACACCGCGTGGAGTAACGGTTTCGGATCATGCACCGGAGACAAGTGGGATCCGTCTCTCACAGCGATCCCGGAGGCGCTGGCAACCGGTAACTTTGATTTGCGAACGGGTTGCCGGGTGATTCGGATTTGCACGGATTGCGACGGACACGCCAGCGGCGTCGAATACATTGATCCGCTTGGCCGGCGAAGAATCCAGGAGGCGCGCACGGTCGTTCTCAGCGCGTATACCTTTGAAAATTTGCGCCTGTTGTTTTTATCGGGAGACAATTTACATCCCGGGGGCCTGGGAAATAACCGCCACCAGCTTGGCCGTTACTTCATGACCAAAATGTTCGCCCACGTCGACGGGTTCTTTCCAGAGATAAACTTCAATCGCCATACCGGCCCCGCCGCGCAGGGGGTGGTTCTCGACGACTATCTGGCGGCAGACTTTGATTCGGTTCAACACGGATTTGTCGGTGGCGCGACTTTGGGGGCAGAACAGCAGTTCTTGCCAATTCAGATCAGCCGGGAAGCTTTGCCGCCGGCCGTGCGGCGCTGGGGCAAACCCTACAAAGATCATCTTCGGCAGTGGCAGCATTTTGGGGTGGTGCGGATCCAACCGGACACACTTTCTTACGACAACAACTTCATCGACATCGATCCCCACCATCGAGACAGGAGCGGACTCGGAATGCCCGTGATCCGCATCACCTACGATATGAGAGCGAACGAGCAGCGTCTGGCGGCCTGGATGGAAACGAAAGCGGAAGATATCTTGCGCGAAATGGGTGCTACTGCGACGTGGCGCGGTCCGCGGTTTACCGGGGTAGGCAGCAGCCACGATTTTGGTGGTGCACGGATGGGAGAAGATCCTGCAGTCTCGGTGGTTGATTCGCAATTGCAGGTCCACGATACGCCGGGGCTTTACGTTTTTAGCGGAGCGGCATTCCCGAGCTGTCCCGGCATCAATCCCACCCTCACACTAATGGCCTTGTGCGTACGGGCAGCAGAACAGCTAGTCAGGAAGCTGAGAGGCAAGTGAACGCGGTACCCTCGTTGCTATGATGGGTCCTTCCAAAAATGGAGAAGTCTTCGGCACCCTTCGGCACGGAGGGGAGCTGCTTGCGGCTCCCGGCAAACGCCTGGTTATTCTGTGGTCATTACGCGAAACAAAAGAATTAACCCGATGACTGATTCGACCAAAATTCAGATTCTCGCGGAGGCGCCGATTGCGCGGGTCACACTCGATCGACCGGCAAAGCTAAATGCTCTGGATCCGGAAATGCTGACTGCGCTCGAAGCCGGGTTGAGTTTGCTGGAAGAGCGCAGGGATATCCGGATAGTCATTCTCCAGGCTACAGGAGAAAAAGCTTTTTGTGTCGGGGCGGATATCAACGCCTGGAGTGCTTTGACACCATTACAGATGTGGTCGGAATGGATTCGCCACGGGCATCGAGTTTTCTCTCGCCTGCTGCAACTGCGCCAACCGGTTATCTGCGCGATTCAAGGGCTGGCGTTTGGAGGTGGTTTGGAATTGGCGTTGGCGTGTGATATCCGCATTGCCAGCGAGTCCGCACGATTTGCCATGCCGGAGGTCAAGTTGGGAACCGTACCCGGGTGGGGAGGGACAGTTCGATTGCCGGAATTGATTGGCAAAGGGCGAGCGCAACAAATGATCCTATCGGGTGAACCCATTACCGCCGTGGTCGCAGAACGATGGGGTCTAGTGAACGAGGTTGTCCCCTCAGACCGACTGATTGCGCGGGTCGAAGAACTGGCAAATCGGATTGCCGCAAATGCGCCCGTCTCGGTGCAAACCGCTAAGCAACTAGTGGCCGGTTCGAGCGCGGTCACTCTGGAATCGATAGCTGCCGCCACAAACGCCTTTACCCAAGATGCCGCGGAAGGTTTAGCGGCTTTTCGCGAAAAACGTAACCCCAACTTTCAAGGCCGATGAACCAACCGCCGAAACCGTTTCAGTACAAATTGTGGATCAACGGAAAGGAAGAAACATCCAGGTCCGGGAAAACTTTTGATCGTCGCAGCCCGGCTCACGATACAGTGGTCGGCGTTTACCCGCTGGCCGGCGCTGAAGACACTGATATCGCGGTAGCCGCCGCGCGACGGGCATTTGATCAAGGACCGTGGCCAAAGCGTTCCGGAGCTGAACGCGCCGCGTGTCTCGGGAAATTGGCTTCGCTCATTCGGGCTCGCGCCGAGGAATTGGCATTGATCGAAACCCTGGAAAGCGGAAAACCGATCGCCCAAGCGCGGAACGAGATGGAATGGGCGGCCGGTATTTGGGACTATGCAGCAGCCTCTTGTCGCCACCTCGCCGGCGATACATACAACTCCTTGGGAGAACAGATGCTCGGCCTAGTAGTCCGGGAGCCGATTGGCGTGGTCGGTTTGATTACTCCTTGGAATTTTCCGCTGCTGATTATTAGTCAGAAACTGCCCTTTGCGTTGGCAGCAGGTTGTACCTGCGTCCTTAAGCCGAGTGAACTGACGCCGGGAACTACCTTACGGCTCGGACCGTTGCTTGCGGAAGCGGGAATCCCTGACGGAGTCGTTAATATTCTGAGCGGCTATGGCGATCCGGTTGGGATCCGGCTTAGCTCGCACCCAGATATCGATATGATGTCATTTACCGGATCCACCGAGGTCGGCAAGATGGTGGTCGCCGCCTCTGGCTCGAATCTGAAGAAAGTCGGGCTCGAACTCGGTGGGAAGAATCCACAAATCATTTTCGCAGACGCAGATTTGGAGGCTGCTCTCGATGCCGCCGTGTTCGGAATCTGTTTTAACATGGGCGAGTGCTGCAACAGCGGAAGCCGCTTGTTGGTGGAGCGCTCGATCTACGACACTTTTATCGAGCGTCTGATCAGCCTCACTCGTGAGGTGCAGGTCGGCGACCCTTTGGATGAGAACACCAAGGTGGGCGCGATCGTGAACGACGAACAGCTCGATAAGATTCTTCGCTATATTGCCGAAGGTCAGCGGTCCGGAGCCAATCTGCGATTAGGCGGGCGACGGTTATCGAGCGTTCCGGGCCGGTTTGTCGAGCCGACGATTTTTTCGGATGTCCGTCCGGATATGACGATTGCGCGAGAAGAGATTTTCGGGCCGGTCCTTTCGGTTTTGGCTTTCGCTAGCGCCGACGAAGCGATCGCGATTGCCAATAGCACGCCGTACGGATTGTCGGCGGCAGTCTGGACCCGAGATTTGGATCGAGCTTTCACGGTCAGTAGGAGGGTGCGAGCCGGAACAGTCTGGATCAATACCTTCATGGAAGGACCGGCTGAGCTGCCGTTTGGCGGATATAAAGAGAGCGGCCTAGGAAGGGAAATGGGTAGATCCGCGATCGAGGAGTTCACAGATCTTAAAACGATTCAGGTGCATTTCGGTCCGCGAACCGGTTGGTGGATCAAGACGGATATCAGCAAAGCAGAAGAGAAAAGATGAACGACCGGGGAATCGAGCCTCTGGATGATTCGGCGCTTCCCGATCTGCGGCGCCGCGCGGAAATGGCTTTGGATTTTGCCGGCCACCAAATCCGCCAATTGATCACGCGCTATCCGGATTACTTCCCCTTGTTCACTACGGGCGGGAAATGGCATCACGATCGCGAAGCTTGGACCAATTGGTGCGAGGGGTTTTTGGGCGGCATGCTCTGGATTCTGGCGCGCCGGCGAGAGGATCGTTGGTATCGCGAGCAAGCGGAGCACTACTCGCTCTTAATCGAGCACCGGAAAACGGATCGGACTGTGCACGATCTCGGTTTCCTTTTCTTGCCAACCTGGAAGGTCTGGTATGAGCTTACCGGCGATCCGGCGAAGAAACAGGTCGTGATTGATGCCGGACGCACCCTGGCCTTGCGTTTCCAAGAGAAAGGCCGCTATCTCCGCTCGTTTGTCGCCCCAGCAAGCCTGTTCATCGACATCATGATGAACGTTGGGGTGATCTTCTACGCGGCCAGGGAAACCCAGGACGATGCGTTGTGGACACTCGCTGTCGAGCATTGTTTGACTACGAGACGTTATTTGGTGCGCGGTGACGGCAGTACCGCGCACGAAGGAATTTTTGATCTGGATACCGGCGAATTTCTGCGCCAATCAACGCACCAGGGTTGGCGGAACGATTCGAGTTGGGCTCGAGGCCAAGCATGGGCTTTATCCGGCTTTACTACCGCTTACGAATTTACGGGGGACGACCGATTTCTAAAAACGGCCCAACTATGTGCCAATTTTTTCATCGAGCGGACACCCCATCATGGCGTGCCTCCGAACGACTGGGAGCAACCCGGGCCGCAACAACCTTACGAAAGCTCGGCTGCCGCGATTGCGGCGCGCGGTCTATTTGCCCTGAGTGAAGCCGTGAAGGACGCGGAGACGGCCCGGGCTTACCGGGCCAGAGCGCATCGCATTTTAGACAAACTGTTCGGTCCCGAGTTTTTGGCGGTTCAGACGCCCGGTTGGGAAGGTATCCTCAAACATGGGACCTATCATGAGCGGAGACAGCTCGGAGTGGATGAAAGCGTCATGTGGGGAGAATACTTTTTCCTCTCGGCCATCGATTCTCTTCTCGCCGGTTATGGAATTGATCGCTAATTCTTCATTCCATTTGAATTAATGCGCGAGAGGCGCAGAATCTTCATGCTTTTTTTTAATAACCACATCATAACTACACGCGAATGAAGAAGTTAACCCCCCAATTAGTCGGTTTAGCGCTTGCCGCGCTAGCCCTGATGCCCGCAGCCGCCAACGCTGCCGGCGACAAGAAACTCGAGGTATTCTCCTGGTGGACCTCTGGTGGAGAAGCGGCCGCTCTCGACGCTCTCTTCAAGAACTACAAGGAGAAAGATCCCGGCGTCGAAATCATCAACGCGACCGTGGCCGGTGGCGGCGGTTCCGCCGCACGCCCGGTCTTGCAAGCCAGGTTAGCCGGTGGCAATCCGCCTGATACCTGGCAGACCCATCCGGGCTTTGAGTTGCTCGACCAATATGTGGCATCTGGATACTGCGAGCCGGTCACAGATATCTACACGAGCGAAGGCTGGAACAAAGTCGTTCCGCAAGGATTGATCGATATACTAAGCAAGGACGGCAAAGCGTATTCGGTGCTCTGCGGCGTGCACCGCGGGAACGTACTCTGGTACAATAAGAAGTTGCTGGAAAAGAACGGCGTTAAAGTCGGCGATAAAATGACTTTTGACGAGTTTTTTGCTGCGGCGGAAAAGCTCAAGGCGGCAGGTGTCACTCCGCTGGCAGTTGGCGATACCGGCATCTGGGCGAGCGCGCAACTGTTTGAGAATACCTTGCTGGGCGTGGTCGGGTCGCAAGGTTGGAAAGATCTGTTCAGCGGGAAGATGAGTTTTGACGATCCTAAGGTGAAAGAAGCTGCGACGCTTTACGCCAAGTTCCTAAAGTACCAAAACAGCGATCACTCGGCACTCTCTTGGGACCAAGCGGCCAAAACCGTCGAGGAAGGAAAGTGCGCGTTTATGTCGATGGGCGATTGGACTGTCGGCGAATTTGTCAAGGCCGGACTCAAACCGAACGAAGACTTCGGCTGGGTTTCGCATCCGGGAACCGATGGTTCGTTTATCATCGTAGCGGACGGCTTCACTCTGGCTAAGGGTGCCCCGCACAAAGCGGAAACGATTGCTTGGTTGAAATCAATCGGGAGCAAAGATTCCCAAGAGGCTTTCAATCCTCTCAAGGGATCGATTCCGGATCGCACGGATGTGGATAAGAGCAAGTTCGGTCCGTATCACCAGTGGTCAATGGCTTCGTTTGCGAAGGACGCGTTGCTGCCGAGTTGCGTGCACGGCGAGGCGGCTCCGGCTGCGTTCCAGCAGTCGTTGAACGACGCGGTTACGTCATTCGTAGCCAACCAAAACGTCGACCAATTTGTTTCTGCCTTGGTTCAAGCCGCGAAAGACTCGGGTATTAAGAAGTAAGAAGTTTGAGCTGGCGGCGCTGACGAGAAAAGAGGGTCAGCGCCGTCCGTGACTCGGTAGGGACCAGCTCCCGCTGGTCCGGCAGACGGACGAACAGAGTTCGTCCCTACCGGATTGATGAAGATGAAGACTACCGGTACCCCGATACAAAAATCTCCGTCTGCTGGAGGGCTCGATCAGCTGGCACGGGGTCGAGGCCAAAAGGCACGGCAGCGCCGATTCAACCAGGCATGGCTTTCTCCGATCATCCTCACACCGACGATGATCGCGATTATCGTCTTTGTCTACGTCTTCATCGGGATCACGGTTTGGGTTTCGTTGTCTAAGTGGGGGACTCTGCGCATGAACCTGGATCTGCGCGATCCATTCGGCTTTACCTACCTGCAAATGTTTGCGATGCCGCGTTGGCACGCGAACCTGCGGAACGTGTTGATCTTCACCGTGCTATTTCTCACTATGTCCATGAGTCTGGGATTGGTTCTGGCGCTGCTGATCGACCGGAAGCTGATCGGTCACACGATTCTGCGAAACATTTTCCTATTTCCCTACGCACTTTCTTTCATCGTGACCGGAATCGCCTGGCGCTGGATCTTCAATCCGGAAACCGGAATTAATCTTCTATTGGATGGACTCGGTATCAACCATCTCATTACCTCACTTGGGGGGCCGCCGTTAAAGCCTGGATGGACCACGGATCCGGGGGTGCTCTTCTCGATGAACGATTGGCTGGGGAATATCTTCCCTGCAGTCAAGGGCATGAGCATTCAGATGGGCATTCCCATCGCAATGATCCCAGTGATTGTCGCGGCGGGTTGGCAGCTCAGCGGCTTCGCTATGGCGATGTATCTCGCCGGACTTGCCACGATTCCGAGCGATCTTCGGGAAGCCGCGCGGATTGATGGGGCAACCGAAATCCAGATTTATCGGAAAGTGATCCTTCCCTTGCTGCACCCGGTGACAGTAAGCACAGCTATTATTCTCGGACATGTCTCCCTCAAGATTTTCGACCTTATTTTTGCCATGACCGGCCCCGGCCCCGGGTTTGCCACTGATGTGCCGGGCATCTTTGTTTTTGACATGACGTTTAAAGCAACGCGGTACAACCTCGGCGCCGCTGCTTCCGTCGTGATGCTCATCCTCGTGAGTCTGGTCATCGTGCCCTATCTCTGGGCCAATTTGCGACGGCGTTAGCGAGGAACTTCCATGAAAGCATTTTCGTTCTTATTGCCGAATCGAGAATCGCTGCCCAGGACTACCCTGGATTACGTCAGCTTGGCTTTCCTGTTCCTCTGCATGCTTTTTTTCCTGATGCCGTTGTACGTCATGGTGGTGACTGGCCTGAAGGATTCGACCAATGTTAGTCTATCGACTATGTGGAACCTGCCGACGCGGCTCAGCGGCGGCGGCTTCATCGAAGCCTGGCAGCGACTACTACCGAATCTGGGCAATAGCTTGATGTTGGCGATTCCGGCGACGGTCATCTCTTCGATTATAGGAAGCATCAACGGCTATCTGTTCGCCAAATGGAAGTTCCCGGGCGCGAACGTTGTTTTCGCGTTCCTGGTATTTGGAATGTTCATCCCTTACCAGAGTATCCTCATCCCGCTCATTCAGTGGCTGCAGTACATCCACTTGTACGGAACGATTTGGGGATTGATCATTGTGCATGTGATTTACGGGCTTCCTATCACCAGCCTGATTTTCCGGAACTATTTCGCGAACCTGCCGGACGAATTACTGGAAGCCGCCCGGATCGACGGGGCCGGGCTAATTCGGATTTTTACGCGAGTGATGTTGCCTTTGGCTAAACCGGCTTTTGTGGTGGTCGGAATCTTCCAGTTCACGAACATCTGGAACGACTTTCTCTTCGGCGTCACGATCTTGCCGAATCCGCAGGCCCAGCCGGTGACGGTCGCGTTGAATAATCTCTCTGGGTCCTATTCGGTCGATTGGAATGTGGTGATGGCTGGGGCGGTGGTCGTAGCGCTCCCGACCGCTTTGGTTTATATTTTTTTGGGCCGCTATTTCATGCGCGGATTGCTGGCGGGCTCGGTCAAAGGGTAGGAAGGCGCGCGCCACGGAGCGCGGGGACGCGATCCCTCCTGTGTTTAAGAAAATGGAAACTTTCGATCTCGTCATAATCGGGACCGGGATGGGCGGAGGCACGCTGGCCTATGCTTTGCGCGATACGGGCCGAAAAATTCTCTTACTTGAGCGTGGCGATTTTCTCCCAAAAGAACCGGAAAATTGGAGTCCGGAGGCCGTCTTCGATCGGAAGCGATATAAGACAACTGAACTCTGGCATGATGGCGCAGGAAGACCCTTTAGTCCCGGCGTGCATTATTTCGTCGGAGGGAATACGAAAGTCTACGGCGCCGCGCTTCCTCGGTTCCGCGAACAAGATTTCGAATCGTTGGAACACGAGGAGGGAACCTCTCCGGCCTGGCCCATCAAATATGGCGAGTTGTCGCCTTACTATGACCGTGCGGAAGAGATGTTTTGGGTGCATGGGGAAGTCGGAAGCGATCCAACCGATCCACCGCGTACCAAACCATTCCCGTTTCCTGCGTTGGCCCATGAACCTTACATTGAAGAGTTGCGAGCTCGTTTGGCTAAGCAGGGTCTGCACCCATTCTATCTTCCCATGGGAGTCGATTGGCGCGATGGAGGATCGTGCATTCGTTGTCGGACTTGCGACGGATTCCCTTGCCAGGTTGCCGCTAAAGCGGACACTGAAACGAATTGTGTGCGCCCGGCTTTAGAGTTTGCGTCGATCACGCTTTGGACCCGAAGTTTTGTACGGCGGCTACGCACCGATCCTTCGGGTCAGACCGTCATTTCTGCTGAGATCGAGAGCGATGGACAAACGGCAGAAGTCCGAGCTGAGACTTTCGTCTTAGCGTGCGGAGCCGCGAATTCTGCGGCCGTGCTGCTTCGCTCCGCCAGCGACGCTCATCCGAACGGTTTGGCGAACCGCTCGGGATTGGTCGGTCGTAACTACATGGTACACAACAACACGGCGCTTATGGCGATTGATCCGTTTCGGAAGAATCCGACCATGTTCCAAAAGACGATGGCCGTGAATGATTTTTATCTGCACGGCGAAGGAAACCACCCATATCCGTTGGGGAACTTACAATTGCTGGGCAAGTTACAGGTCGGAATGCTCACGGCAAACCAGCGTTGGGTCCCGCAGCCCTTGCTAGCTGCTTTCGCGGAGCGGAGCGTCGATTGGTGGGTGATGTCGGAAGATTTGCCGCACCCCAACAATCGGGTGACCATCGATTCGAACGGCGGAATCGTTGTCCATTGGAAACCGACAAATTTGCCAGCCCATGCCCACCTCACCGAGGCCGGAACTCGCATGCTCCGCCGAGCTGGTTATTCCTTGGTATTTACCCAACGAATGGGGATAGAAACCAACTCGCACCAATGCGGCACGGCGCGGTTCGGGTTAGACCCAGTGACCTCCGTTCTCGATCCTTTCTGCCGAACCCACGAGTTGAAAAATCTGTTCGTCGTTGATAGCTCATTTTTCCCGTCGTCAGCCGCGGTGAATCCCGCGCTTACCATTGCCGCCCAAGCGCTCCGAGTTGCCGATCATCTCGCAGGTGATAGTAGCTCGATTCCGAGAGAGGCGAAGCAGCCGGCGAACATCCTGCGATGAAATTCGATGTGGTTACCTTTGGGGAGGCGATGGTGCTCCTGGCTCCCACCGAATCCGCCCTGTTAGAATCTGCCGGATCTTTTCACGCGTCGATCGGAGGCGCCGAACTCAATTGCGCAATCGGTCTGGTTCGGCTTGGACATCAGGTCAGCTGGATAAGCCGATTGGGCAGCGATCCTTTCGGGCAGAAAATAGTAAAGACTGCGCGCGGCGAGGGAGTGGACGTCAGTCGGGTCAAATTCGTGGAGGATGCGGCTACCGGCCTAATGTTCAAAGAGGTGCGGCCGGGGAATACTAGCCGAGTCTTTTATTACCGTAGACACTCGCCAGCGGCGAATCTCCAAGTCGATCAGTTCGAAAATCTGCAAGCTCAAGTCCTCTTTGTTAGCGGTATCACGCCCGCGCTCAGCGCTCACAACCGTGAGGTTACCATCGCCGTCGTAGATCGATTTCGTGCGGCCGGTTCGTTGGTCGTCTTTGATCCTAACATGCGATTTCGGCTTTGGCCGAAAGACGAGGCGCGAACGGTTTTTCTAGAATTGGCCAAACAGAGCGATGTTTTGCTTCCGAGCCGGGTGGACGGCGAGATTCTTTGCGGCAAGAGTGATCCCGAAGCGATGCTGGATCGGCTTCGTGAGTTGGGTCCTAAGCGCGTCGCAATCAAATTGGGAGAAGAGGGAGCGCTTTTCGCGGACGAAAAGAATCGCTCGCTCTTCCCTTGTTTTCCGGTCTCCGAAATCGATCCGGTTGGTGCGGGTGACGCTTTCTGCGCCGGAGTCATCTCCGGCTTGCTTGACCATATCCCTTTCGCGGAATCGGTCAGACGAGGGGCTGCTATGGGTGCTTTCAGTGTCAGTTCCTGGGGCGACTACGCGGGATTGCCGACGCGAAATGAGCTCGATCGCTTCTTGGCCGGGGAGACCACGCAGGGGAGGTAGGCAAAATGCGACGATCACTACGTTGAGCTGGCCAGTTTGTAGAAGCGGTTCACGACGAAAACGAGTTCTCGTAGATACTGCGGAATCGAGATCTCGCGCCAAGGCGCGAAGACGCAAAGTTTTGGATTAGAGATGACTGACTGCTCGGTGGATGCCGTTCTTGAGAACCGCTCCACCAAGATTGATTAACAGTCCCCAGGCGCAGACCCGTCAGGCGGGGGAAGACGAGTGTTAGTCCCGTAGGGACAGATTATAGTAACCCAGCACTTCAGTGCTGGGTTTAGATTCAAAAAGGACGCGCGTCCCTAACGCGGCCTGTCGGGCTTCGCTTGATCAAATTTGATGGGCAGGTTTTTTTCAGCGGCGAAGCCGCGATTCAGGATAGCCTAGCCTGCAGGGCTAGGAACGGACATACACAAACGATCAGCGCTGAATGCGCGTTTCAATGCCAGACTCCCATTGCGCCATAACCATCCGTTGACGGGATTCAATGTGATTACGAAATCCGTGTTCGGGCCTGTCTTGGAACGCACTTTCAGTGCTGATCATCTTTTTACCCGATGACCTAGCCCTGCAGGCTAGGCTATCCTGAATCGCGGCTTCGCCGCGGCGATTGCTGAAATACCCTTTCTCGAAAGTACGAACGGTCTTCCTCGCGTGTATGGAGGTTCGCCAACCACGGTAGTCTATCGTCGAACGTGGCTCGATGGACCGCTGCTGCAGCGTCCATCTCTCTGCCAATTCTAGTTTTCTGATTTTAAGTGATTGCAGCATAAAGGCGAACGACCATCCCGGATTTTCCGCGGCTTAAGATCCAGGATCCAGCTTCGCGCGTAAGCGTTCTGTTAACCCCATCTAGCGGCTGGGAGCACGATTTGTTTACTTAGATGCTTGCGTTAAAGGAGTAAATCTCGAGCAATATCGCCCAGCACGACGCGGCTCCATACGCTTTGGTCGGATGGGAGAGCTAGTAAATGAAGTCACAACACATGCCGCCGCTGGCACTCCTCTGTGCCTTGCTCAGAGAGGCTCATGGCCAACGATCAAATGCCTATTCCGAAGTCAGGTGGATGATCCGGCAACGTCCAGAAGGATCTTTCCGCCGCGTTGCGCATGCGCGATGGCTTCTTTGATGGAGGAGAGTGGGTAGGTCCCGGCCACTGGTATGTGCAGCCGGCCCGAGGCGATCATCTCCGCCGCCTGCACGACTGCTGGCGCAAGTTTGGCCGCAAATTCCGGGTGGCCCAAGAAAAAGCCCCGCATGGTGACAGGCTTGAAGATAACGTCCAGCGGACTAATGGACATCGGACCCCCGCTCATGGCCGCAAAGCTGACGAGCGTGCCGCGGGGCGAGAGCGTCGCTGCGAGCACCCCCGTCGCCGGGCCGCTGACGCCATCAAGCGCCAGGCGGAGCTCAGCCTGACCGACAGCCGCTTTGATCCTTTCCGAGACATCCGGAGAGTCGACGACGACGACGTCTCCGCCGTTCGCCTCAAGCTCGGCCACAAGCTCCGGGCGCCGGACGATGTTGACGGTCTTCAGGCCACGCGTTTTCGCAAAGGCGATCACCCACCGCCCGACACCGGAATTGGCGGCGTTCTGCACCACCCACTCGCCCGGCTTCAGGTCGACATACTCGCTGAGCAGCAGCGCCGCGGTCGGGGGATTGATGGCCAGCATCGCCAACTGCTGCGGGTCCGCGTCAGGGGGCAGGGTGGAAAGGCCGCCTGCCGATATGACCATCCGCTCCCTCCAAGTGAGGCTAGAAAGCGGCGCCAGGACCCGGTCGCCGACCTTGACGCTCTCCACCCCCGGCCCCACGGCGAGAACGCGGCCGACGCCTTCATTGCCGATGACGGTTGGAAGCGGGGGGCGGAATGCATAGATGCCCTGTGCGACCATGAGGTCGTTCGGGTTGATGGGGGAAAACTCGACGCCGATGAGGACCTGGTTGGGGCCGGGAGCATCGGGCTCGGGAATGTCGACATACTCAAGACCGTCGACAGGGTTGCCAAAAGCTGTGAGCTGAACAGCACGCATTTTGATATCTCCTTTGTTGAGCCGGGATTTCCCAGATGAATAGCCTCCCAGCCGCTAGATGGGGTTAACAGAACGCTTACCTTCGCGCGAAGTTCCTTACCGCCGCCTGGGTGACCCTATAGACGCTGAAGGCCTCGGTGCCCATCGATGCGGTCGACGAGGCGTTCAGGATGATGGAGGCGCCGTCTACCAGCAGAGGCAACGCTTTCTGCACCGTGAACCGGACGCCCTTGACGTTAGTGTTGAATGTCTTGTCGAAGTGCTCTTCGGTGATTGAGTCGAGAGGGGCTAATTCCCCGCCGGTAACCACGGCGATTTTCCCGGCGAGTTTCCTGGTATTCGTATTCATGGAGTTTTGTATCGTTTGGTATGTAGGTAACCCGTGGACAAGAGTCGTCAAGTGGTTTATGTATCGACAGGTATGAAAGTCGGAAAAACCCCGGTGCCATTGGGACGTCCTCGCACCTTCGATATCGATGATGCCCTGGATCGGGCGCTCCACGTGTTCTGGCAAAAGGGTTACGAGGGCACATCCCTGTCGGACCTGACCAAGGCCATGGGCATCAACCGGCCGAGCCTCTATGCCGCTTTTGGCAACAAGGAGGAACTGTTCCGCAAGGCGCTCGATCACTACACCGACGGGCCGGCGTCCTACGTGCGCGAGGCTTTGGCCGAGCCAACAGCGCATGTCGTCGTCGAACGGCTGCTGCGCGGGGCCGTGGCCTTGGTCACCAATCCGCACAATCCGTCGGGATGTCTCTGGGTGCAGGGTGCGCTCGCCTGCGGAGACCAAGCGGATCCCATCCGACAGGATCTGATCTCGCGCCGGGCGGCGGGGGAGAGTGCAATACGCCAGCGCTTCAAGCGTGCAATATTAGAGGGCGACCTGTCGCCTGACGCCAACCCTGCCGACCTCGCCCGCTTCGTCGCGACGGTCCACGTCGGTATTGCGGTCCAGGCCGCGAGCGGTGCGAGCCGTCAGCACCTTCTACGGGTGGTGGACGCGCTATTGCGAGTTTGGCCACTAGAAACAGAGAAGGCCGCCGCGAAAAGAAAAGGAATTCCGAACCGCGAATGCTAGCGACTCGACCTGAGTAATCGCTGATCGCTATTCAGTCATCAGTGCTATCGAGCCGTTGCCTTGCCTTCAAGAACACATTATTGATTAGCGATGATGGGGCGCGGATCTTCGTTTCCCCGTGGTGTCCTCTGCGTAAGCGATGAAAATTATCCTGTTTCTTTTCCTCGCACTCGCAACGCCGGTATTTGCGCAGCTGAAGTGGGAAAAGCTCGAACAAACTTTCGCGCCAAGTCCGCTGGATAAATCAGTCGTCGCCAAGTATCGATTCACGAACGTCGGAACTTCACCAGTTACGATTAATGATATGCGGACGTCTTGCGGGTGCACAACTGCCGCGTTGGAAAAGTGGGAGTATGCTCCCGGCGAATCGGGCGAGATTGAGGCGAACTTTCAGTTCGCTGGACATATTGGACACCAGGAAAAGTGGATCTTCGTCACAACGAGCACGGCTCCACGTGAACCGACACTTCTCCGCCTGATAGTGAACATTCCTACCGCGGTCACGATTGAGCCAGAGTTTGTGATGTGGCGCGTTGGCGATCAACTCGAGCCCAAAACCATTCGGATTCTGGTCGCGGACGGGTTCCCTGCAAAGATTGTTTCGGTGCAGGCCGACGATCCGGCGGTAAAACTCGAGCTCCACGATGTCCGGCCCGGCAAAGAAGTAGAGGTTAGCATCACGCCGTCGACCACTAGCAAACCGGAGAGCACCGTCCTATCGATCCAGACTGATTACCCTCCGGAAAAGCCCGAAACGCATTATGCGTATGCACGGGTGAGGTGACGGTGGGCGGTCGCGTTCTTAAAGAATATAACTACGCGTCTGCCCGCCGAATGACGAATAGCCGATAGTCGATAGCGATGTTGGCTATCGGCCACTAGATACGGCGAAAACGTCGTCAGGCAGGCGCCGGACGGGTTTGAGCCGCGTGCGGAACTCGATCCGTGCTTACGTTTGTTTATCGCGTTTCCCAGTGAAGTACAAACTGGGAACAAGGGCGTTCGCGGTAAAGTCAAAACCGGTTCAAGCCGATCCCTGCGCATGCTAGCCCGGGTTTTCGCTCCACCATTTTCTGCTATCTGCTATTCCGGCGAAACCGGCTCCCCTGTCCTAGATACAGCTCGTGCATGAGACGATCATCGCGCAGCTCTGCAATGGGGACCGGAGGCCACAACTTCGCCGTGTTGCAACAAGTATCCTCTTTCCGCGACCGCCAACGCCAGCCCCGCGTTCTGCTCGACGAGGAGCACGGCTGCTGAAAACTTCGTACGCACGTCTATGATCACGGAACGCACATCTCTGATCAGCAGCGGCGAAAGGCCAAGCGAGGGCTCGTCGAGCAAAAGAATGCGAGGACGAGCCATTAGACCGCGACGTGCAACAGCGTCATAGCTCGTTTCCCAGATAAACCTCCGTCACTCTCGGGTCGTGCATTACCAGATTCGGTCGCCCCTCAGCGATCTTGGTGCCGAAGTTGAGCACGACGAGTCGCTCACACAAAGCACTCATCAAGAACATGTCGTGGTCAATCAAACAGACGCCGATGCCCATTTTCGGCAATCGGAGAACCAACTTCATCAGTTCGTCAGATTCGCTATGGCTTAAGCCTGCGGCTGGCTCGTCGAGCAAGAGGAGCGAAGGATTCGCCCCCAAGGCCACGGCCACGCCGAGACGGCGCAGGTTTCCAAATGGCATCGAACCGGCTATTTCCGCTCCGAGACCAGCGAGCCCTACGAAACTGAGAATTTCATCTGGAGAATCCCATTTCGCTTCGACCGAGTCAACGCGCGAGCGGCCGTGCTCGCAGGCGATGCGGACATTCTCGTGAACTGACAATCCCCGGAACGACATCGCCTGCTGAAATGTCCGCACCAATCCGCTTCGGGCTATTTCGTGAGCAGACTTACCGGTAATGTCTTTGCCTTGCCACAACACGCGACCTGCCGTGGGTTCGTGTACGCCGGCAATCAGGTTGAACAAAGTTGTCTTGCCCGACCCGTTCGGTCCGATGATCCCCACTATTTTGTCCAGCTCAATCGAGACATCGACTCCAGCCAACGCGATAACGCCGCCAAATTCCTTGCGAAGTCCGGTGATCTCTAGCGCTGGCATAGGAACTTCCGGAGGTCATGATGTGCGATCGGGTGCTGGTGATGGCGCGTGGTCGCTTGGTCGGCGAGCTGAAACACGAAGAAATCGATCCCCACGGTGACGCTATCCTGAACCTTTTTCATTAGAGTGCGACCACGCGTATGGACCAAAATGTACTGAATTCTGAGGCAATTCCAGCCGCCGACCACAGGCTGCGCGAGCGGATGTTATTCGCGTTCTCCAAAATGTATCTGTTCCTGGGTTCGCGATCATTCTCGGGATCGGCGCGGTCGTATCGCCCTATTTTCTAACTGTACGAAACCTGGTCAACATCATTACGGCGGCGTCGATCACCTCGGTCTTGGCGGTTGGCCAGTTCTTCGTTATCGTCACCGGAGGAATCGACCTATCCGTTGGCTCGCTCGCGGCTTTGTCCACGGTTTTGGCGGCCATTTTCTTGCAACTTCATCTGCCGGTTCCCGCAGTGATCCTCCTGACCCTTTTGATTGGAGCGACGGTGGGGCTCCTTAATGGGGCGATCGTCGTTTACGCCAGAATTACCCCGTTCATCGCAACCCTGGCTACGCTTAGTATCGTGGAAGGATTCAGTTACATTATCCAGACCGGCGAATTGATCCAGATTTCGGATCAGGCCTTTGCTTCGTTCTTTGCCGGCTCGGTCGGCCCAATTCCCGCACCGGTCATCATATTCCTGGTCATCATGGCCGCTGCCGCATTCGTTATGAATAATACGACGTTCGGACGTGCGCTCTACGCCATCGGTGGCAACCGCGAAGCCGCGCGCTTGTCGGGTCTCCCGCTCAACCGCGACCTATTGCTCGCCTATGTTATTTCGGGCCTTTTGGCCGGGCTGGCCGGGCTGATGCTTGCTTCGCAGCTACTCGAAGGCAGCTCGCTCGTTGGGCGAGGGTATGAACTGGATTCTATCGCAGCCGTCGTCGTGGGCGGCGCCTCTCTTTTCGGCGGAAGCGGCGACCCAATCCGAGCAGTGATCGGAGGGCTCATCATCGGTACCATTCTCAACATCATGAATCTGGTGGGAATCCAGTCTCAGCCCCAGTTGGTCATCAAGGGATTCGTCATCTTGGTGGCCGTGTTTTTCTCGAGCGGAGATGGACCGCGCCGGCTGCTGCGATCCCTCGGCTCTTTATCCCGGAAGCAGGTCTAGGATCATGTTCCTTCCACGATCCTTTTGAGGAGATTGAACGCTGCGACCTGCTTACCCTGTTCCAGGATATCCATAGCCTCGCGCACCCGGCGCTTAAGCTCTTCCACTTCGTTACCGGCCGCAGAAGCTGCCTCATTCGACCGGGCTTTTGGAAATTCCACTAACTTGTCCGGCGGCACGTTTTTTGGATGTTCGTTCCGCGGTTTGCCTACTCTCGCGGAGGGCTTCTTTTTCACCGCTTTTGATTTTGCTATCGCCTTAGGCGCTCGGTCGCCTGTCGGCTTAGGCGCTTGGTCGCCTGTCGGCTTAGGCGCTTGGTCATGGGCGGAAACCGGAATGGATTCGAGCAAATCGTATTTGATGCCTATGACCCGCTGGCCAGCGAACGCTTCGAGTATTTTCGGGAATAGGAGAAATTGCCGAGATGTTCCCTTTTCAAAACCAACTGTCCCGTAGTCGGTTTTTGTGCTCCCGGACAATTGATATACTGTCATAACGCGATTCGATTTTATCGCCGCTTGTAGCGCCTTATCCTCAGCTGGATCAGTGAGCAACAGGTGAGTGTCCGGCTTCCCGCACGACTCGACGACTTTCGCAAAGCGGACTGTCTTCATAAAACTCAGGTTCAAACAAGATCGAATATCCTCGGGATCTGTCTGGTAAACCACGAATAGACACGAATCCCACGAATGTTCAGGCTCTATTCGTAGGCTGTCAGGTTTCCGGAAAACGGCTGCCGTCGCACGATGGCGCCTCCCGGCCGCGTAAGACCCGTTGGGCGGGGCTTGACAGCCGTTCTGTCTTTTTATATAACCCATAAGTTATGCAACCTGCGGGTTATGGACAGATGGCTCCTGATCGTCTTGACGCGACCTTCGCGGCGCTGGCGGATCCCACCCGGCGGGCGATCCTCGGCCGGCTCGCGTCGGGTCAGGCGTCGGTGACGGAGCTGGCCGAGCCGTTCACGATGAGCCAGCCCGCGATTTCCAAGCATCTCAAGGTGCTGGAGCGTGCCGGCTTGATTTCGCGCGGCCGGGATGCGCAGCGACGGCCCTGCCGGATCGAAGGCAAGCCGCTCGCAGGCGCCAGCGGATGGTTGGAGGGCTATCGCCGGTTTTGGGAGGGCAGCTTCCAGCGTCTCGACACCCTGCTGGATGAGCTGAAGATCCAGGGAAAAAAAAGTGGGCGCTCGAAGCGCGAGAAGAAAACACCAACCGCTAGAGGAAAACACCAATGAAGAACACTGGAACTCTGAAAGTAGCTACACCCACCGACCGCGAAATTGTCCTGACGCGCGTCTTCGATGCTCCACGCAACTTGGTCTTCGACGCCTGGACCAAGCCCGAACTGCTCAAGCGTTGGTTCGGGCCCAGGGGCTGGTCGCTGGTGGTCTGCGAGGTCGATCTGAAGGTGGGCGGCGCATGGCGCTTCGTGCTGCGTGGTCCCGACGGAACCGACATGGGGATGCGCGGCGTTTATCGCGAGATCGTGCCGCCCGAGCGGCTCGTCCACACCGAGTCGTTCGACGATTACCCGGGCGAGTCGCTCGTGACAGGGGTCCTCGTCGAACACGACGGGAAGACGACGCTGACGGGCACGATCCTGTACCCATCGCAGGAGATCCGCGACGCGGTGATCAACTCGGGCATGGAGCACGGCGCGGCCGAGAGCTACGACAAGCTCGCCGAGTACCTGGCGTCGATCGCATGACGCTCCGTCATACCCGCGGGTAGATGTTGCCGAGTCCCTGGACCAAAGAGCAAAAGTAACCTTGGAAAGAATACTGTGTCACACCGCAGGGTTCACGGTCCATGGGTTCGAAGGACACGAACAAGGCAAAAACGGTGCCGACACTCGAAGTGATTTTGGAAGGGAAGCCTCCCGCTAATTCCGCGCCGAAGACGATCATCTAAAAATCGAATTAGGGCAGGATTCTATATTAGGGCAGCATTCTATAAATCTTCTCTCTGAGTCCGAAAATGAGTTCTTCGATATTGACGGATTGGTGGACCTAAAGTTTGTCACTGGGGGAGACGAGCAGATGGAATTGATTATACCCGGGATTCCACCGCTAAAGAAGATCAAATAACTGTGTAGGCTGGCAATCGTCTCCAGCTCGATTGAAGTAACTCAATGCCAACTGCTCGTTGGTTGAGGGTGTGGGAGTTGGAGTCGCGAGCAGCATGGTCGAGACAGCAAACGGAATCGCAATCAGAGATGCAGATTTGATAAATTCGCTCCACTGTAGGGTGATGTTTAGCATGTCTGTTTTCCTTTATCTTGCAGTTGGTTCGCTCTAGCGGCTCCGCCCCCGGTCATGGCCAGCCACCTAAGCAATCCCAAGATCCGGAAATGTGCGAAAGTTTCAGGAGTTGTGTCGGATTGCTCATCGGGCTCAACCCATGCAGAAATCGGAATCAATTCGTTAAAATTACTCCCCAGGGATTCACTTGGATACATCATGGCCCGACTCCCGCCCAGTTCGCGCCTGTGACTTATTAATTTCCCCTTAGCTCCTTGGCTTTATTGTGATCTTGTTCGGCTTTCGGCTTGTCTCCCAATGCGTCGTACGCGTTGCCCCGGTGATCGTAGTAAACAGCCTCCTCTGGCTTGAGCCGAATGGCTTCATTGTAGTCGCTGATGGCCTTGTCGGACTGACTCAGCCAGGCGTAGGAGTTGCCCCGACCGTCGTATGCATCGGCGTAATCTGGCCTTAGCCGAATGGCCTCAGTATAATCGCTGATCGCCTTCTCGTACTGATTCAGCCAGGCGTAGGAGCTGCCCCGACCGTAGTACGCATCGGCGTAATCCGGCTTGAGCCGAATGGCCTCATTGTAATCGCTGATGGCCTTGTCGTACTGCTTCAACCAGGTGTAGGCGTCGCCCCAATTGGCGTACGCCCCGGCGTAATTTTGCTTGAGCCGGATGGCTTCGGTGTAATCGCCGACGGCCTTGTCGTACTGCTTCAACCAGGTGTGGGCCGCGCCCCGATCGTTATACGCCTCGGCGTAATCCGGCTTGAGTCGGATGGCTTCGGTGTAATCGCCAATGGCCTTGTCGTACTGCTTCAGCCAGTTGTAAGCGTCGCCCCGACCAGCGTGAGCCACCGCGTCATCTGGTTTCAGCCGGATAGCCTCAGTGTAGTCAGCGATCGCGGCTTGATAATTTCTTAAGATCGACTCGTTCTTACCTCGATCGAAGAAAGTTTGTGCCAACTGCTCGTTGGTTGCGGACGCCGGAGTTGGAGTCGGAGTGGGCGTCGCGGTAGGCGTCGCAGTAGGAGAGCGGCTGTTTTGGGCAACAAAGTACACTATTAGAACCAACGCCGCGCCTAGTATCAAAGCCGCGCACCCAATGCCCCCTGCGATCAAGACGAACCGTCGATTTCTGCCAGGCTTCTTCGCGGGTTGAACCTTCGGTGAATTTGTTACCCTGCTTTTTTCTGGCCCGTCGACTTTTTTGTCTAGGTGAGACTTGGAAGGCAACGGAGGTGGGACAACGACCTCGGGCGCAACCGGGGTTGTTTGTTGCATTGGTTTTGATTCCCGCTCTTGGATGTTCTCCTTCAGTGCCCGCCAAAATTCGGCGCAGTTGGGGAAGCCTCCAGTTAATTGGGTTCCAACGCAGGCGCGCCGGAGCGTCTGGTTACCGTCCTCACTGAGCTCCGGCAGAGGCGTGTACTTATTGGGTTCGTTCCGGCCGTTGTCTGATGACAAGTCGTGCCCGCTAAGCAATTCATAAATGAGGCGGCCGAAAAGCCAAACCGATTTCGTGCCGCGAATCCCAGCCTCGGCCTGGGTCATCGACAACACGCGGCTGGCCGGCACCAGGGTTTGTCTGCCCCAATCGGCCCGGTTGCGTAACAAGAGCGGAGCAATACAGAGAGGATTGAGTTTCAGAGACCAGTTCGACCAATCCCCGGCATCTCCACGAGCCAGGGCAGGAAAGGTCTCCCGAGAGATCTCTGCCGGACAACCGACCAGGATCTTTTGGGCGCTGACATTGACCAAGCCGAGCCCTTGACCGGCGACGAAATCCAACGTTGCAGCCAATGGCTCTAAGAGCATGAGCAGCTCGCTCGAGTTGAGCGAACGTCGCCACCGGAGCAAATCGGACAGTAGAAATCCATGGATCCATTCCCGCACCAGGAACGATGCTTCGCTCCGTTCCAATTTTATATATTGCACCAGGTTGGGATGAGACGCGTTCCGGATCACCCCTAGCTCATTATCCAGGAGATCGACTAAATTCGGATCGGTGCCGATTCCAGGATGCAACAGCTTTAAAGCAACTTCCGCTGTCGTCTCGGAGAGGACCTTCTCGTCGGTTGCTCGAAACAATCTCCCCCCAGTTCCTTCGCGTTCTTCTTCAATCAGCCGGTACCGGTCGCTCACCAGGCTCCCAATCTGAATACCAAAGTAGCCGTCAAACGACGGCGAGGCGACCGGTGGAAGTAGCGTCGCCAGTTCCAGATTGTCATCGGTAGGAAGCGCTGCCTCCGGTGCCACCGGCGGCGCAGCCTCGGGTGCTGCCTGTCCGGGTAAAGGGCTGAATTCCGCCGCTAATTTGGCAATGACCGCGTCGATTTCTTGCTGTAGCTCTCGCGGGTTCTGCGGTCGATCCTCCCGGCTCTTCGCCAGCATTCGCCGCAGCAAGTCGATGACCGGCAGCGGCACTTGCGCCAGTTGCTCGAACGGCGGGGGTTTCACGGCATGAGCGATCATCACCTGACCCACCGTGCCTGAGAATGGTCTTTTGGCTGAAAGCAGATACCAAAGCGTGACGCCCAACGAGTAAATGTCGGAGCGGGTATCGAGTTCGCTCATCTCGGCTTGTTCCGGGCTGGCAAACGCCGGGCTACCGACGAAATCTTTGGTCCCGGTTAGTTGAGTCACATCCAGACCGGCGGCTTTTGCCGCCCGAGCGAGCCCGAAATCGATCAGCTTCACGTCCAGGCTGCCGGACCGGTTGGCGATCGCCATGATGTTACCCGGCTTAATGTCCCGGTGAATCAATTGCTGGTCGTTAGCCGCTTCAAGGGCTTGCGCAACCTGCATGGTCACCCGCAGTGCGGCCGCTGCCGAGAGCGGCCCGATTCGTTCCACATAGCGCTCTAAATCTTCGCCGTTTACAAACTGCATGGCGTAGAAGTAGGTGTCGCCCTCCTCCCCGAAATACAAAACCGTGGCGACGTGAGGATGATCGATTTTCGCCGCAGTCTGTGCTTCTCGGAGAAACCGGCGTCGCGCCTGCGGACTGTTGAGCAATTCGGCTCCAATGACCTTGAGAGCTACCGGCTTATCTAGCCTGGTGTCGATTGCCTTATACGTGACGCCCATTCCGCCTTTACCTAACCGGAACAGTGACCCGTCGGGACGGCGAAGAATCCTGAAATGTGCGAAGCTTTCGGCTTCGGGCTCCTCCGGAATGTTCGATTGCTCTTGCGGTGCGCTTTGCCTCTTCCTAGCAGTCAAGAGCTCTATCGCGTGGCGCACCAGGGACGGAAAATGTTGTTCGGGAGGACCGGGCTTGGAACCATCCAGCCAATGCTCAACCCCGAGAAAATAGGCGAGGTCGTCCAATGGCTCTACCGGTTCGATCTTGAAGGCTAAGAGATCAACCTTGAAATGAGCCGCGCGTTCAACTTCACGAAGCACCTGCTTCGAGCGGTTTGAAGCCTGGCTCAAAACTAGCAGCAGTATCTCTGCCCGGCGGATGGCCTCGGTGATCTGTCCGCTGTAAGGTCGCCCGGCCAGGACATCCCGAGGGGCAATCCAGCAATGGATCCCGGCAGCTTCGAGAGCTGCGCATACGCCGTCGGCCGCCGAGCTGTCGTCGCTCGAATGCGAGATAAAAACTGCGTGCAGCGGTTTCGGCGTCTCCGGCTGTCCTGTGCCTGGACTGGGTTCCTGGTTCATCGTTTTTGACCGGATTCCGATGCGTTTAATCGGTAGACGAGGGAAACGGGCGTGCGTGCACGCAAAGATGAAACCCCTAGACGGACTCGGATTGATCGACCCGGAGATTAGCAATTGGCCCGACCCGGTTCAAGACTTTGCGCCGAGGAAATAGGCTAACGAAATAAGCGTACTGGCGAAGCGCTTGCGTGGCTTTCTCCAAATCCCCCTGGATTTGCCTAAAGTGGGCAAGAGACGACCCAACCGAAAGCCGCAGCTCCAGGCGGCTTAACCGAGTGCAAAGAGGCGTTGGCATCGTCCAAGCTGGCATCGACGTGGATTTTTTTGTCCGCCACCAGTCCTGCCTCGACGCATTGATCCACCACGCGGCTAAAGAGCGATAGGAAAACCTCTTTACCCCAGCGCTTCCGCGCTTTGCTCAACACACTATGATCTGGGATCTATCTCATCATCCAGCCCGTAACCGAGGAACCATAAGTAATCCATTCGTTCGGGGATGATCGCATCAACTCCCGCTCACTCTTGATATCATCCAGAAACAACAAGAGCATCATGCGCAGGATCACTTCCGGCGGCAGGGTCACCTTGTTTCAAGGGTCACGTCTTAACTAAGCAACAAGACGCTTCACGTTGTGTTGTCCCGAGTAGTGAAAGCCATCCAGGGATGGCACGGCCGATGAGATTGGATATCGAGGGAGGATGGTATTACGTCGTCAATCAAGGGACCGAAATACGGGTGATTTCCGAGGTGGTTCCGGAAGAGCATTTCATCGAACTCTCAGCGCACATTCACAGCGTTGAGGCCTGGGCGATCCCTGGATTGATGAACTGGAATAGTCTTGAACCGTTAGCATCAGAAACGCGCAAAGCGCTGCTAGTAACGGCTACGTTTGCATATTAGGTGAAGCTCTTTATGCAAGCTCGTCTCCGGTCGGCGGTTGGAAAATAGTGATGTATCTATCCATTTCCGCTTTGGGAATTTCAAACGAGCCTTCAGGGAGGTTTCGATTTCGTTCTTCCAAACGGCGATATAATTCGGAATACGGAACATCCATATAATGCAGCTTGAAATCTGCACCCAGCTCTTTCGCCCTGTTCCTGTAATCATCACGCTCAACACGCGCCCAACAGCCATAATCAAGGATTGCATCGCCGCCCATTTCCAAGACATGTTTTGCAACGTCCCACATGATCTTTTCTATGCGCACATGTCTTTCATCGTGATGTTCCTGCCCGACATCATCACCAAACAGCTTCAAGTGCCAAACATCAAGGGTCAGCAGGAGCGCGTTTGTCTCCCTTGCAAGCTGACGGGCATAGGTTGTTTTTCCGCTGCAAGGTAATCCAATCATCAAATGCAGTGTCGCCGTGTTCACCCGTCCATTTGATACATCCTATCGGCCGCGTCTCAACGCAGAAAACGCTAATCGCTTGATATGACCTCGCTCGCTCTTCGTCTCGACCGTCCTATAGCCACAGCGGGTCACCTCCCGCCGTAACGCTGATTGGTACACTTTGCCCGCATAACGAATCGCTCTCACCATATCAAGAGTCTCCAGCGCGTAACGTTGTCCCGACTGGTCGAAAGTAACATTCGCCACCCCACAATGGGTGTGTAGCTGCGGATCAAGCGCACGCGAAGCGTCGTGCTCCCACACCGCACAACAAAGATGTTCGCGGATTTTGTTCTTTGCAATGAGCTGCTCCGTCGCGACGAGATACTTATAGAGCGTTGAAGAGGAGCGCCAATCTGCGCTCCGGGCCTGGTTAAAATCGTGTGCTGGTCTACCACATCGGCGGTACTCTTGCGTAATGCGACCCCTTCGGTATTCCATTAATGTCACATTGGACGGGTGCTGCGATCATCGTGAAATGTTCGCGGACGAAGACTTACATCGTCACGCGGCGGAAAACCTCGACCAGGCCGATGCTCTCCTCTTTGGCCGGGTGACTTACGAAATGATGGAGGCAGCGTGGCGGCCGCCGGCGCGGACAGGAGCGAGGCCTGATTGGATGGAACCCTTCGCCCGGACGATCGACGTGGCAAAGAAGTACGTCGTGTCGAACACTCTGGACCGGGTCGATTGGAACGCGGAGCTAGTGCGCGGGGATCTAGGGACGGCCGTTCAGCAGCTCAAGCGGGAGTCGGGTAAGGGACTGTTCGTGGGAGGCGTAAAGCTCCCGCTCGCGTTGGCGGAGCTGGGATTGATCGATGAGTACGAGTTCGTGGTGCACCCCAGGCTAGCGGGCCACGGGCCGACGTTGTTCGCGGGGCTATCGAAGCGTATCGACTTGAGGCTCGTGAGCCGGCTGGAGTTCGGCTCGGGGGCGGTGGCGATGCGGTATGAGCCGAGAAGGTAGCCATTGGGCTTGTTAGCCCGAGTCGGCCGCATCATGGAGCAACTCGGGCAGATCCAGTGGAAATATTCCGATCCGACCCGCCGCATCCGCAGTAACGTTGTCTCTGCGACATGCCACTAGTGGGATCTCTAGTCCAACTTCGACTGCACAGCGACGTGAGACTCTTCGCTAGGGTGAAAGGCTTAGGGATATTCGGTGATTTATCGCCTTGTGCTTAGTAATCAGCCGATCAAGTGTCTGTCCCCGCCGGGAATTGAAGACCAGAAGAGCCAGAGTCATTCCCTTGCAATCTAACGCGCTAGAATGGCTTCAGACCCCTCCCAACGGCACTGGCCGGGTGATGATGGTTTGCCTTTGGGGCCAACGGCCGTCTACGGCGTACAGGTGGATCTAAGGTTCGCTCTAGATCTTACCATTGTAGCAAACCGAAGGCGGCTTGGAACAACCGTTGTAAAGCTAGCAGGCCCGTTACTCTACAAAGCAGGTGATCCGTTGTGCCAACCCATATCCTAGCCAAGGCAATAGTAGACATCCACAGGTTCTCTTGCATTCTATATCCGAGTGCTCGTAGGCGGCGCGGTTCGTGTCTAGCCATTTACCCGGAGTTTCTAGCGCCGGGCGAGATCGTCCAGGTACAAGATCCTTCCGGGGTTTTCAGTGACTAACGAATTATCGGGTGCTCAGCCTGGGTAAAGCCGTAGATTTGGCAGACTCAACCTATAAAAGATCTGTAGCCCGCTAAGCGTTCTCCGCGTTTTAGGGTTTGATCTGTCGTCATTGAGAGTCACTTATCAGTAAGTCACGGTCTTCTGAAGTTGACCGTGAGTTTCTCATCCAGAGCGTACTTGCGCCTTCAGCAAAGCCGCCCATACAGGATAGGAAACCAAGGCTGCAAAGGCTAGGATTGAGGCCGCTATTCCTATCCAATGCTTCCAAGTACCGCCTCCAGATTGAGAACGCTTACTAAAAAGTGGCAGGAGAAAAGCTCCATAAACGATTCCGCACAGACCGCCGGCATAAACTGGATACTCAGAAATCGCGATATACCATCCGGCCGCCAAGACCGATAGAAGCGCGGCGAATCCGGAGAACAAAGCGCCAAATATGCGGACAAGCCAGCGGGGTGAGTACAGCCAACCAAGCACACGAGCAAAGGGAAACAGCGCCGCTCCTGCAAACGGAAGGAAGTAAAGAATGAGCAGCAGCTCCCAGCCGAGAAAGAATCTGACTTCGGTCCAGCTAAAGCTTCCTGATGGCATCCAGCCCGGCCCGGGGCGGTCACTGTAGGCCAGATAGCCGACTGCTGAAGCGCCCAGCAAAAAGAGTAACGTCCCTAATGCAACTACCGTTACGAACAAAACGAGGCTGATGGCCCAGTCCAGAAAAAACTTCCCGACACGTTTCCATAAGCCCTCTCCTTGATCCTGCTGTTCTGGATTCACGCTAGTCTCGCTCGCGCTCGATCTTACGAAATCAGTGCTAAGCTTTGCCAGGCCAAACAGACGCGCCGAATCCATTTGGAGCCGAAAACTACGATGGCGTCTTCCCTGTCCAGATTTGGACGATTCTCAGTCGTACGGTCGATCTGGATGGCGTTCCAGTTCGACTGGAGCGAGGAAAGGGCTGGTCATTGGCTGGGCCTCTCATGTTGGGGGCTCGAGGCATCCTGAAGATGCAGAGCCGGTCGTGCCGCTTACGGCCAACCAATAACGACCGGCTCGGTTCCAACGGGCAGGAGCACCCCGCTCAGCGGCCGTCGAATGCCTTCTTGAGCTTCGCGATGTCGAACTTCACCTGTCTTAGCATCTCGGCGGCTACGCGACCGGCCTTCGTCTTGTCTGGATCGCTCATCCTATCGACGAGCACCGTGGGC
Organism: uncultured Verrucomicrobiae bacterium; assembly: GCA_963804425.1. GTDB lineage: Bacteria > Verrucomicrobiota > Verrucomicrobiia > Chthoniobacterales > JAFAMB01 > DASTDH01. Next base: position 539,945 of record CAWDQF010000002.1, read on the forward strand.
ACGATCTGCCACCTCACGCCGTACTTATCGACGATCCAGCCGCAGGCCTGCGGTTTTCCGCCATTTTTCCGCAGCGCGTTCCAGTAGGTGTCGATCTCCGACTGCGAACTGCAATTCACGCGAAACGAGATGGCTTCGTTGAAGGGATCGTTCGGGCCGGCACTCATCGCCATGAACGTCTGGCCGAACAACGTGAAGTCGACGATGACGACTGAGCCTGCAGGACCGATCGCAGAGTCGGCCGGCAACGATGTCACCCGGTCGACGTGCGAGTCGGGGAATACGGCCGCGTAAAACCGGGCAGCCTCTTCAGCCTCCTTTGTGTACCACAGATGCGGGACGATTTTCGGCAACGAGGGCTTGGGCATGATGTCGTACCTCTAGTGTGTTACGCCGCGCTCAACAATGGCCTCGGGCTGCCCCAAGCCCGATTCCGGAGCTCCCACCGACGATGACCACTTTGGAACCTTCAAGTGCCATGGCAATCTCCTTGACTGATTGCATATCGCAACCGGTTGGATCGATACGACAGTGATCCTAAAATGCAACCGGTACTTCTCGATCAGAGATGGCACTGGTGAATAACGCACGATCGCCTTACAGGCCGAGCTCGCTGAGCGAAGCTTGGCAAAGTTTGACGAAGGAAGGATAAATCGCTGTTAATCATCAAGGCCCCGCTGAATTATTCGGTTTCCGTCGGTAGTGGCGCGGCGTTCGTGCTTAGCGCTTGGGCGGCCACACTAAATGCAAAATCAAATGACACGAGCTAATGACCGACGCTTGATCTTACGTAGCGTTTGCATGAACGTTGCCGCAGCACTCAGCCTTCGTCTAAGCTGTGTCCTCATTTGCACTCTGTTTTTCGGATGCGCTGAGACTGTTAAGATTTTTTATCTGCCGAATTCGGTAATTCATCCTGAATTCGATAAGCGGTATACCATCTGGAACGGAGAGCGAGTAGAAGTCAATTGGACGCCTTCCCTGCGTGTGGAATCGTCCAAGTATTTAGGAGGGTCCGATCGAGTCCTCTTGGCAAACTCAATCCATCAGATCGGTCTTCGTCACGAATATAAAATCGCTGGGAAGGGTACACCCCTGGTTGTCTACACCAAAAACCCCAGGCAGACCCCGGAAGAGCGACACTATCCGACCAGCGGCATCACACTTGGAATAACTGCCGTCAAAGAAGCGCGTCCAGGGCAAGTGCCATTGCTCAAACTCTACGATTCGTTCGACCCGGTCGTGATGCAGTCCGCTGCTGGGTCGGATCCTATCGCAGCGAATTACACGGCTACTTTAGCGGTATTGTATTCGCACGCCGGGAAAGTGGCCCGAAGCTCCATCGCGTCGTTTATCAGGCCTGATGATCCACGGTTCGCAACCGGTGTCTACCTGATCCATCCTTACGATCCAAATAAAATTCCGATCCTATTTATTCATGGCCTGCTTGGTTCTCCGCTCTCGTGGCAAAACCTGACCAACGACCTTTGCTCAGACCCTAAAATTCTCGAGCATTATCAACCGTGGTTTTTTCTTTATCCGACCGGCCAGCCCATGCTGGAAAGCGCGGCGCAACTTCGAGAGGACTTACAAGCAACTCAGCGTTTATTCGATCCGAGCGGCAGTGCGATTGCTTCGCATCACGTCGTCGTTGTCGCTCATAGCATGGGAGGATTGCTGGCCCACACTTTGGTTTCGGACTCAGACAACGCACTTTGGAACGTTTTCGCGACAAAGCCGCTGAGCAGTTTGAAACTCCCTGCGGACGTAAAAGAGTTAATCCTCCGATATTTCTTTTTTCGGCATCAGCCTTCTATCGACCGCATTATCTTTCTTTCGGTCCCACATCGAGGCAGCGTATTGGCGGGCGGTATCGTTGGCAGCATTGGTAACCGAATCATCCAGCCTTCCAAAGCTCCGGCCCGCGTACTCAAAGAGCTGGCCGAAGAATACCCGGGTGTTCTCGATCCTTACTATGCTCGGGTTAACGCAAGCCGCGGCCCAACCAGTCTGGTTTCAATTGCACCCAACCCCTTATTGAACAGTCTCGCTAATCTGCCGATCAATGTTCCATTCCATAGCATCATCGGACATCTCGGACCCATAAAGGGACCAGGCAGCACGGATGGACTGGTCGAGTATTCTAGCTCACATTTGGAAGGAGCCGAATCAGAGAAGATAGTTCCAGCCGGTCACTACCTGATGGACCATCCAGAAACCGTTGCCGAAATTAAACGGATTTTGGAGGAGAATATCGCGCGTGGAAGACGAAGCTTTAAACGGGCGGCCACGTTTGCGTCCCAGACCGACTCGGTGCATTAGATGGAAGAAGCCCGTCATGAACGACCACTTTCTCCGAGCCGCACCGGTCGTTATTTGTCGGCGGATAATGGGACCCGACCGGCTCGCGGGACGAAATAAAGACTGCCGTCCATGAAAAAGGCGATCTTTTCAGCTCTATTGCTGGCGCGGACCATAACTCAAGCAGCGGCTGCTTCCGAAACGTACGAGATCAATCCGGAAAATTCTTCCGTGCTATTCAAGATTCGCCTTTTGTGGACCACCAACATCGAAGGTTGTTTTTGCGGAGGCGTTTCTGGAAGGGTGTCACTTGATACCGACGCTCCAGAAAAGTCGATGGTTAAGCTCGAAATCAAAACTGACACGTTAAACACCGGAGTTACCCAGCTCAACAACGAGATCAAAGGAGCGTCGTTTCTGGACGTGGAAAAGTTTCCGCTTATCACTTTCAAAAATACGTCTACCAAAAGGGTCAACGACTTACAGTACAACTTGACTGGAGACTTAACCTTCCATGGGGTCACGAAACGGCTGACGCTTCGGTCCAATCTCATTGGCCAGAGTAAAGATTCGAAAGGTGAATCGCGAAGCGGCTCCGATATTTATCTTGCCATCAAGCGGAGCGAGTTCGGCATAAAGGGCGCCTCGCCAGCGGTAGGAGACGAGATTTTCTTGACTATACGCGTTCGCAATTAATTTTCCCACCCGCGCAGGCTCTTAATAGATCCATGGGATCAACCGCTTGGTGCGGGCGGCGTACCCAGCGTACTGTGCTCCGAATTGTGCGAGCATAGCCTTTTCTTCAACTGGAACGCGCAAGGCGTATGCCAGCAATGTGCAGGTGACGATCAGGAGGAGCCCAAGCCAGTTGAAAGAGAGAAAACCAACCCCGACCAGCGCTACTAGTGATCCGGTGTACGAAGGGTGGCGCACAAACCGATAAGGACCATCCTCAACTACTCGATGGCCTTCTTGAATACCAACATCAACGGTGAAAAATCTTCCTAGATGCCGGATGGCCCAGATGCGGAGGGCTATTCCACCGACCAAGAGTAAGACAGCAAGGCAGACAATCGGCGGCGTCACGGGCCAATTTAGGACCGTGACGTGTCGAGCCAGTAAAAAGCCACTGAAGCAACCGCCGAGGATCAGAACCCAACAAACGCAAATGGTTCCGCGGTCAGCGGACTTAGCCTCTACCTTTCCCCGGCGAGTAGCTAAAAGGAAAAGCTCAAAGCCGAGATAGCCGCAGGCCAGTGTGTCCGTCCAATGAACCACTTCAGCCGGACTAGTCTCAGTCCTCTCCACTGTCAACAGTCCGCGTCGAGTTGGATCGACTCGTCACCAACTCTAGTCTGCGATGAGCGGCAGGAACAGCACTGCGGAGCTCATCCACCAGAACCCGAATGTTTTCCGAGTAGTCTATCGGGACCGCGATCAGGGCGCCATCAAAAGCGGTGACATACGGGAAGACCTTGATGCAATCGATCTGCTTCGGGCGCTTGTCGGCGTCGCCAATATAGCGACCACTCCTGACTGGAAGAAAAGCGCCAGGAAATTGGTAGACATCCTCATCTTAGGATCGCGGCCAGTCAAATAAAGGCGATGCGCCGATGGAGCCATCCCAATGGACCACCCTTGGAGATAGCTCAGTGCTCGAACTAAAGGACTAGACTCTCATCGTGCCCGCGCTCAACAAGGGAATCGTCGAGTTCGATCCACGCGTTCAAACGGCGGGACTTTAACAGTTTCGGTGGGCAGAGAGACACAGAGCCGAATCTGACGTCGTAAACGAGGAGGGCTGAACAAGCAGCTAGCACGACCAGGCGGCCATTTTCGAGAGCAGCTTTATCTATGGCCGAGCGAGGGGGGATAATTGTGTGTGTTCTGGGTGTGTTTCAGTGATGAATTTAGCCGATTTCTGCCCGACTCTGAGGGCTGCTGACGAGGTGGGCTAGGCCGTTCTAACGGCTCTAGAACTTGATCTACAGTCAATGTCCCCGCCGGGAATCGAACCCGGATTTAAGGTTTAGGAAACCTCCGTTCTATCCGTTGAACTACGGAGACATGGATTTTAGTTAGCCTGCAGCGATTCGGGATGCGCTTAAGATCGGAATCTAATCCGCGCGCGTCCCAGAACGTTCGTCGCTGTTCCAGTACCGGAAAAAAACCATCTATGCAAACTGGGATGAAGCAGCCACCGGTGACGAACAAATCGGCGAAGTCGGAAGTGTGGCGCCCTCCGAGGCCTGCCGAGCAATCGAAGATTTGTTTGTGCGCGATCATTCTGACGACAGGATTCAGCGCATTTTTTTGGCACACGCATCGCACTCTGAAGGCGCAACGGGCTCGCTGCTCGAGATTGACTAAATTTGCTGATTGGCGCACCTGTTTATGGAAATTGCGCTCAACCATGGGCGCTCTAAGTCCAAGGGTACGAATGAGATAGCAACAGAAAAACGAAGGCGACAGTCTTGCGGATTAAATCCCGTAAGGCAATGCGTAACACTTATCTCACGAAAGTGCTAATGGTCGCTGCCGTTAGCCTAGGCCTCGGATTAGCCAACCGAGCCGTCGCCGACACCAGCCTTTTGGTGAACGGCAATTTTGAACAGGCCAACCTACAGAGCGGGGTGCAAGATAGCTACTTGCTCCAGCCTGGGGCCAGCAATCCGCTGCTGGCCAACCTTAATCTAAGTTCCCACATGAGTGTGGACAACGTAACCCGGTCGGGCGCTCCTGAACCAAACTCCTTGGCACTGGTGGCGGTCGGTACAATGTCTCTTTTCGGCATCCAGATTTGCCGTCGTCGCCGCCGGTGCTAGCACCCCGTCTACCTCGATCATCCGTCCCCCGAAGGGCGTCTGCGAATTTTTCGGAGGCGCCTTTTTTTCTGGGAAATTCAGAATCGCGACGTCCCCTTCTTCATTCGTTGGCTGGAAGAGACTTGCGTTCAGGGGTACCTCTACGATTTCGAATTCATCTGAGATGACGCCACCGGAAAGAGCGGCGGTCCTCCCGATTCTTTAATTGTACAAAGTGATATGGAGGTGACCGTGCGCTCGACTCCAGGAAAGTCTCGGATTCGGCCGAGCAGGGCACGGAGGGAGGAAGCGGAATCGGTGCGGATCTTGAGGAGATAGCTGTCCTCGCCGGAAGTGTCGTGACACTCGAGAATATTCGGTTCCTGGCGTACGAAGTCTTCGAAATCCTTCTCGACTGCGCCAGACGAATTATTCGTGACTCGAACAAACGCCAGGAGCACTTGATTTACAGCCGCCGGATTAATCGCGGTCAAATACCCCTGGATGATGCCTTCACGCTCCAAGCGTTTTATGCGGGCGTGCACCGCGGGGGCCGTAAGCCCGAGTCTTTCTCCCACTGATGCGTGCGCCACGCGGGCGTCATTCTGAATAAGTGAGAGGATTTCAAGATCGACTGCGTCCATCAAGATAGGGGGAGAACTATTTGCTCAACAATATTAAGCAAATCGTACAAACTCCACCAGATTTTATCCTATCTTGAGTTGAGAGGTTATGATTTTTACGGATTTTGATAAAGAGAGCGGTTCAGGGGAGTGGGTGGCAGCGACTGCACCTGAGTCGCCATTTAGACGGTATTGAACCGGCCGGCCAGAAAGGACGGCGACCACCATAGGGCAGGGTCAAACACGATCCAAAGACGTTTAGTTATTCCGTGTATCGGATTGAGCTGAGGAGTGGCGTCCCAAATTGGTAAGTGAAGCTCCACGCTGCCTGCAGATTGGCATGTTTGCGGGGTACGGGCTTCGGCTGGCAAACTTGAGTGGCACGACGACGGCGACGAAAAAAGAGAGTTCTCACAGTAGACCGTTTGGTTTAGTCAACTGGTGAAGTTTGCCTAGATATGGGAAGTCCGCAAGAAAAAAGTGTACCCTTCAGTCAACTATCTAGAAAAAGAAATGCCCGGTTAGACTTCCCCCTGGTGATAATTACCATAATCCCCCCGACACATGGTAATTCATCCCCCGTCTAACCGGGCCGCGCTCCTTTGATCCGTTCGTTAGAGAACGAATGACATTTAAGCAGCGAGCATGCCAAGATTTTCGCTAGCTCAAATCTAGCGCCATCCAGGGGGAAGTCCGAATCCCGTTGCGACGCCTCATCGGTCTCTGCTCAAAAAACCGCAGATCCGCCCAAATTCTCGCCAATTAGTGTATGCGGTTAACAAAGTATCTGCACTTCTTTGACCATAAGGGCTCTTGGAAGATGCGAAAGAGTGCGCGTGCGAAGCGGATTTAATAAAAGCAGCCAGCGATTATTCGCTTAGTTCCCAAGATCACCTAAAATCCGAAAATTAGCAGAACATGGAATCCGTCAACCAAGCAAGAAAGCGGATCAATGAGTTAAGGGCGGAAATCGAGGAGCATGATCGACGGTATTATATAGAGGCTGCCCCTACGATTGGTGATCAGGATTACGATCATCTCTATAAGGAGCTTAAGGATCTAGAAGCTCGCCACCCCGAACTGGTCGATCCCGATTCTCCCACCCAACGCGTGAGCGGAGCGCCGCTGGATGCGTTCCGACAGATCAAGCATCGGACTCCGATGCTGAGCCTGGACAACACTTACTCCGAGACTGAAATAACGGAATTCTATCGACGCATCCAGAGGCTCCTCGGGCAGGAGCGCGTAAGAACAATCGTCGAGCCAAAAGTGGATGGTGTGGCCATCTCGCTGTTTTATCGAAATGGAAGTCTAGAATATGCCGCAACGCGGGGAAACGGCGACGTGGGCGACGATGTAACTCAGAATGTGCGCACGATACGTGGAGTATCGGTCCGACTTAAACCGAAAGTGCCGGAAGAGATTGAGGTCCGGGGTGAAGTCTATTTCCCGAAAGCTAGTTTTCGCGATCTGAACGTCGCCCGGGAGTCGGCAGGTGAAATGCCATTTGCTAATCCTCGGAATGCCGCTGCCGGTACTTTGAGGCAGCTCGATGCGCGTATTGTCGCCGGGCGTAAATTAGGCATCATTTTCTACGGGTTTGGCTTCCTCAGCGATACGGAGGTCAAAGCGCATCACGAGGCTCTCGAGCATCTTCGGCGCTGGGGATTTCCTACTCATCCCAAGATTTGGAACGCAGAAAGTGTAGCAGAGATTATCACGGCGCTTCGGGAACTCGATAAGATTCGCGACGACTTTAGATATGAAACCGATGGCGCGGTCGTAAAGGTGGATGATTACGAGCAGCGAGAGCGCCTTGGCTTTACCTCCAAGGCGCCCCGTTGGGCCATCGCGTATAAGTATCAAGCCGAGCGCGCCGAAACTCGTTTGCTCTCGATCGAAGTTCACGTTGGTCGATCCGGCAAACTAACCCCGGTGGCGAACCTGGAACCGGTTTTCCTCAGCGGCACGACGGTGGCGCGAGCAACTTTGCATAACGGCGAGGAGATCAAACGGAAAGACATCCGGATTGGAGACATCGTCGTGATCGAGAAATCCGGCGAAATCATTCCGGCAGTTGTCGAGGTAGTCGCGTCGCGTCGGACCGGTACGGAAGAGATTTTTCAGATGCCGCGGACGTGTCCGAGCTGCGGAAAGCCGGTATCGCGCCAGGAGGGACTGATAGATCTTCGCTGCACGAATGTGGAGTGTCCGGAGCAAGTGAAACGGCGCCTCGAGCATTTTGCGCACCGAGGGGCGATGGATATTGAAGGTCTTGGGGAAGCGATGGTCGCCCAGTTGGTAGAGCATGGATCGGTTCGCCGAGTTGACCACATTTATCGCCTCCAGCAACCGGACCTCGAGAGCTTGGAGCGGATGGGTCCAAAGAGCGTAGCAAATCTGCTCAGGGCGATAGAATCGAGTAAGTCTCAATCTTTCTGGCGTTTGCTTTTTGGGCTTGGGATTCTGCATGTCGGCGCTACCGCTGCTCGCGAAATAGCGGAATACTTTGGGAATCTGGATGCGCTGCGCCAGGCTTCGGTAGAATCACTGAAAAAAGCCCCGAATACTGGGGAGGTGGTTGCTCAAAGCATCTGGGAATGGTTTCGCAACCCGGACAACCTGGCTCTGCTAGAAGCGCTTCGCGGCCATGGGCTGAATTTTGGAACCAAGGAAACCGAACAACTGAAGAGTGACCGGCTGGCGGGCACCACTTGGGTAATCACCGGGACTCTCAACGAACCGCGTGAGGTCCTCGCAGAAATCGTTCGGAGTCATGGAGGAAAGGTTTCCAGCTCCGTCAGCAAGAAGACTGACTACCTGCTGGTTGGCGAAGAGGCCGGAAGCAAGTTGGAGAAAGCACAATCGCTCGGGGTGAAAACAGTTTCAGAGGCCGAATTTCGCAAACTCATCAGCAGCCCGTCGGGTTTGCGGTAGGGATACGCCCCGGCGTGTCCTCCGGCCGGTTCCGGGTCCCAAACAACGGACGCGCCGGAGCGCATCCCTACCGCAAATCCGATTGACTTCCCGAGCGTCCTCTAATAAGCCCTAGAGACTTTTCCCATGTCCAATCCGCATACGGCCGCCGGGAAGCCGAAGTATAGACGCATCGTTCTCAAACTCAGTGGTGAGGCTTTAAGAGAATCAGGCAGTCAGGAAACTATTTCTCCGGCTATTGTTACCAATATCGCTAAGCAGATCCAGCAGGTTCGCCAGCTTGGTGTTGAAACGGCCGTCGTGATTGGCGGCGGCAACATTTGGCGCGGACTTACCGCCACCCATCGGGGCATGGATCGGACGACAGCCGACTATATGGGAATGCTGGCCACCATGATAAATGGGATGGCATTGCAAAGTGCTCTGGAACAACTCGGCGTTGAGACCCGGCTGCAGTCAGCGATCGAGATGGCTAATGTCGCCGAGCCATTTATTTATCGCCGGGCAATTCGGCATCTTGAGCTTGGCCGAGTGGTCATATTTGGAGCTGGGACCGGCAATCCCTTCTTTTCTACGGACACGACTGCAGCATTGCGCGCCAGCGAGATTCGGGCAGAGATCATTTTGAAAGCCACTAAGGTCGACGGGATTTACGATAGCGACCCCAGAAAAAACCCGAACGCGTCACGATACGAGACGATAACCTATACCGAGGCCCTCACCAAGCGGTTGAAAGTGATGGACTCGACTGCCTTCAGCCTCTGTATGGACAACCGCGTGCCAATCGTTGTGTTCGATATGAACGATCCGCAGAATATTACGAAAGTGGTTTGCGGCGAGAAGGTGGGTACATTGGTTACCGCGGATTAAGACCACGGTGTTAGCATTCGATGCGCTACGACGCAGAATAGGTAACCGGAATTTCCAGCAAGTTCCCTCAATTTTAAGCAAGACCCCCTTCTTTTATGACAGCAGATGACATCTTACTAGAGACCGAAGAAGCCATGGACAAAGGAGTTGATTACATGGTCCACGAGTTTGCGGCGGTCCGTACCGGCAAAGCTTCACCCGCCTTGGTGGAGAACATCGATGTCGAAGCATACGGAACGTCGATGAAGCTAAAGCAGCTCGCCCTGATCTCTACGCCCGAACCACGCCTCCTCTTGATTCAACCGTTTGACGCCTCGGTTACTCGCGGCATCGAAAAAGCAATCAAAGAATCGAAAATAGGAATTAACCCAGCCGTGGACGGTAAATTGATCCGTCTACCAATTCCTGAGCTCTCTGAGGAGCGACGCAAAGACCTGGTCAAGACCACTCGCCACATGGCGGAGGAGGCGCGGGTCCGGGTTCGTTCCAGTCGGCGAAGCGGAATTGATCTTGTGAAAAAGTTAGAAAAAGAGGGAGCTATCACGGAAGATCAGCGCCGGAATTTGGAGGAGGAGATCCAAAAACTTACTGATAAATACGTGAAGGACATAGACCATCATCTGGAAACTAAAGAAGTGGATATCATGAAAGTATGAGACTCGTTTGCTTTCTCGCGTTAGTGGCGCTGTTCGTGCCGTTCGTGGCCGAGGCGCAGTCAAGTAAAAGCAAGAAGACTCAAACTCCGGCGGTGGCCAATGTGCCGCGACCCGCTCCAGAATTTGTTTGGAGCAGCGTAAGTGGCAAGGTGCGCCGACTCCGCGATCTGCGAGGTCAACCGGTCGTCCTGATATTCTCGACAAATCCGGATCAGAAAGACTTCAAGCACCAGGTGAAACAGATCACCCGCCGTTACAAAGTTCTGGCAACGCGCAACGTGTTGTTTTTTGTGGCCTTCACCAAAGAGACCGGAGTGATTACTCGATCGGACGTGCCGTTTGTCGTTTTGCCGGATCCGCTTTCGGTGGCCGATGCTTATCGCGTCGGTGATTTCGGAATTGCCTTAATTGGTACGGACGGGAATCTGGATTATGCGACGGACCGGGTTATCACCGGCCAAAAAATTGTGGACGTAATTAACAATTCCTACGCAGCCCAAGCGCGCGAACGACGAGACTAACGTGTGTCCAATAGCCGATAGCCGAAAAGGTATTCGGTACCGGCAGCTATCCACTAGAATGCTAGGTCGGCTCGACTTGAAAGCGTACGCAGAATAGCCTACCGCCGGTAGCAAATTGACTATTAGCCATCGGCAATTGGCTGTCTTCCGAGACGCCAGCTTGGTGTACCTGCCGCGAACAGCAAAGGGCTAAGTATGATCCGATTTTCTCGGGTAGCCTTGATCCAGAATCCCGCGAGCGGGAGCGCCCATGAGCCGGCCCGCTCAGCAGTCCGGCAACAATTTACTGATGGGGGCTACCTGTGGAAAGAACTGATTGTCGAACCAGGCCGCTCAATCTCCAGTGAGACATCGGAGCTGCTCCGGGAAGGAGCCGATCTGATCGCCGTCGCAGGAGGAGATGGCACGGTTCGCGAGGTAGCCTCCGCCTTGGTCGGAAAGACCGTTCCTTTGCTGATTATTCCGCTAGGTACCTTTAATAATCTTGCGCGGAGCCTTGGTCTTCCCGCGGACCCGATCGAGACGTGCCAGCTTGTCCACTCTGGAGCGATTCATCAAATAGACGTGGGAACAGCCAACGGTTGCCATTTCTTCTTTGAAGCTGCCGGAGTCGGCGTGGATGCCGAACTGTTTCCCTTGGGCGAAGCAGTGAAGGAAGGACGGTTCGGCGCAATTTTTCGCACGATCCGGCTGGTGTTGGCGCATCGTCAAGCGGCCGTAGAACTGAATTTTGATCGACCACTGGATCGAGCCTACCAGCGTTCATTTCGTGGACAAACGCCGGTACACCACCGACGACGGCGTTTTCGAAAGAATCGACGGCGCATTCGCCTCCGCAGTTCTTTTTTGGCAGTCGCGAACGGTCCCTACTACGGTAGCAATTTCATGGTCATGCCGGGGGCACAGCTTGATGATGGGTTGTTGTCAGTTGGCGTCTTTCGGGATTTCAGCAAGCGAGAGCTGCTAACTCATTTCTGGTCCATCAGCCGCGGCCGGCGTCAATATCATCCTAAGCTCGAGATCTTTGAATGCGCCTGGTTAGAAGTCACCGCCCAGGAGGTTCTCCAGGTTCACGTGGATGGCCAATCGATCGGAACGACCCCTGTGCGGTTTGGAATTCGACGAGACGCGTTGACGGTGCTGAAGCCAGCGACGATAGGCGAAACGTTACCGGATGGCAGTAAAAGGCACGCGGGCCGAACAATGGGCGGCGAAGACGACCCATCGCGGCGGAGGGGCGTTGCTTCCGACTTCACCAATTTCTCCGACGAAGCCTCCTCCACCAGCTAAATCATGACTAACAAATTGGCGAAGTCGGAAGCAACGCCCTGCGCCGCCGGGGTTATCGCTCGATTCGGAAAGAAAATGGGCGCGCAGGAACGTGGTCCGCTCGGCATCTGCCAGAGCGACGCATTTTAACAAATTGGTTAAGGTTTTTCCGCTTGATTTAGCTTCTTGCCAGGGCCACACTCTGAGTCCCTATGACGCTGACGGAGAAGATCCTCGCTCGCGGCTCCGGCAGGAGCCAAGTCACCGCCGGAGAAAATGTTTGGATCAACGTCGATATTCTCCTTACTCACGACGTTTGCGGACCGGGCAGCATCGGCGTTTTCAAACGGGAATTTGGCGAGGAGGCGAAGGTTTGGGATTCCGAGAAAATAGTGATCATCCCGGATCACTACATTTTTACAGCGGATCGGCTTTCGAACCGCAATGTTGATATCTTGCGCGATTTCGCGAATGAGCAGCGCCTTCCCTATTTTTACGATGTTATCGACGATCCGAGGGGCAGTTGGAAGTTTGACACGACCCGCGGACAGTTGCGCCGTCAATATGGTTCCCGATATCAAGGAGTTTGCCACGCCGCTCTTCCCCGTCTAGGGCATGCTAGACCGGGCGAAATCTTATTCGGAACTGATTCTCACACTTGCATGGCCGGCGCTTTTGGTGAGTTCGCCTGTGGGATCGGTAACACGGATGCCGGGTTTATCATGGGTACCGGCAAGCTTCTGGTGAAAGTGCCTGAAACCATGCGCTTTTCTTTGCATGGCGAGCTTCCACCAGGACTGATGGCCAAAGATCTCATCCTCTGGGTGATTGGAGACATCGGTTTCGATGGCGCCACTTACCGGGCCATGCAGTGGGAAGGACCGGGAGCATCTTCTCTGACCATCGACGACCGCATGACTATCGCCAACATGGCGATCGAAGCGGGTGCCAAAAATGGTATTTTTCCGGCAGACGAGAAAACATTCGCTTATGTCGACGAGCGGACCGGATTGAACGGCACCCGAAGCGATTATCAGCCGGTCGAGTTGGATAGGGATCAGAAGGTTGTTTTCGACAAAGAATACGATCTATCGACGGTCGAACCGACCGTCGCGATGCACCCCAATCCGGGGAATCGTGCTTTGGCTAAGGAACTTGCAAATGTTTCGCTCGACCGGGCCTATATCGGTTCTTGTACTGGGGGCAAGGCGAGCGATTTCGTCGCTTTCGCGGAAGTCGTACGCGGCAAAGAGGTGCGAATCGAAACCTACGGCGTACCGGCCACCTCCGACGTAGTTTTAGAGCTAAGAGATACGAAATGGGAAAATCAATCAGTTTGGGACGTATTGGTTGATGCTGGTGTCGTGATGACGGAGAACGCCTCCTGCGCCGCTTGTCTGGGCGGTCCTTCAGACACCTTTGGACGATTAAATGCTCCGCTGACCTGTATCAGCGCGACCAACCGCAACTTTCCTGGCAGAATGGGTAGCCAGGAATCGAAGGTTTACCTGGCTAGCCCATATACCGTTGCAGCCTCAGCATTAACTGGACACATTACCGACCCGCGCGAATTTTTAAGTTAGATTCCGCGCGAGTTTTTGAGTTAGATAAGTTCTAACTCATGTCGTTAGCGCGTTGGCAGATCCTGTTCTCAACTCTTTTCTCGGTCGTGATCTCGATTTTGACTAGCTGCAACTTCCATGTTGATCCAAAAACGGCAGGGGCTGCGGCTGCTGCTGCTGCGACTGGCCAGGACTATCGAGTGGCTGCTAGTGACAAGGTGCCGTTGTATATTTTTGGGCCGCAACAGCTCAGTGTGCCAGACGAACTTCTGAATAAGGATACTTTGGTGCGGGTCATTAAGACTCAGCTTGGATTCACTTTGATTCAAACCTCCGAAGGCCAAGTAGGCTGGGTGCCAACGGAGGATCTAACCGCTCCGCCCGCAGAAGTCCTAGTAGGCGCGGGGCTAGCGTACGAGGCGCCCTCACCTGCCAGCACCGCGACGCAATCACGCTCAAGTGTGAAGAAGTCAAGTTCCCCGACGAATACTGGCACGGCTGCAGTGCAACGGCACCAGCCACCCCATTCCAATACGAAGGCGAAACCAACGGCCTCTCCCTCTGCTCACCACTGATTTTATGGCCAGGCTAAACTCACCGATATTCGTGGTTGGTGATAACATCGACACCGATCAAATCATTCCTGCACATTTTCTGACTCTGGTACCAACTATACCGGAAGAGTACGAAAAGCTCGGCTCGCATGCGATGGTCGGCTTGTCGGATGAACTTTATCCCGCGCGGTTTATACCGGAGAAAGAAATGAAGACACCGTTTCGTATCGTTGTGGCGGGGAAGAATTTCGGCTGCGGAAGCTCGCGAGAGCATGCGCCGATCGCGTTAGGTGCGGCCGGTGTCGAGGCGGTAGTTGCCGAATCGTATGCGCGTATCTTTTTCCGGAATAGTGTAGCGACGGGAGAATTGTACCCGTACGAATCGGCGGAGCGTCTGATCGATCGGTGCAAAACGGGCGATCTGGCCACGCTTGATTTCGAAAGCGACACGCTGGAATTGAACGGGGAGGTGTTCACCCTTAAGCCGATGGGGGATGTGCGTCCGGTAATTGAGGCGGGAGGCCTGTTTAACTACGCGCGGCAGAGTGGCATGATCGCGGAGTTACCGCGTTAGGCGCACGACGCAAAAAATGCCGACGTCCAGTTTACGAGTTACGGGCTCCAACTCCTTTTTTCTAAACAAGCCCGCGTGAATGCTCGTATCCGTGTCCTCCATTTGATCGACAGCCTTGATTTGGGAGGCGCTCAGACGACGCTGCTTGCCTGGATCGAATCTCATAACCGCGAGCGCTTTGCTGTCGAGCTTGCGGCGATTCATGGGACCCATCGCAGTCTCCATTACGAGCGCGCTGCGGCGTTGCAGATCCCGATCCACTTGCTTTCAGCGAGACGCTGGTTACCGGCCTACCTGATTCTTCTGCCATGGCTTCTTGCTCGACGACGCTATCACGTGGTCCACTGCCATCTCTTCGCATCGAACTGGCTCGGGAAACCGCTCGCCAGGCTGCTCGGCGTGCCAATCGTTATCTCGCACGATCAGTGCAACGACGCTTTTCGCACCAACTCTGGATTGATCACCACGATTGATCGATGGGCGAATCGATTTGCCGACTGGATCTTTGTTGCTTCGATGAGCATCAAGGAGTTTCTCGTCTCAGTCGAACGGTTGCCCGCAAGAATGGTAGAGGTTGTGGCACCCGGATTGCCTGAGCCAAAGCCTTCGCTCAAAAAGGCGAGTTCCGGCAAGATCATTGGAGGGGCTGGTCGGCTCGTCGCGCAGAAGAATTTTAAACGTTTTCTGGAGTTGGCGCACGCACTTCGCGAGTTAGATCCAAGCTACGAGTTTGTCATTGCTGGCGACGGACCGCTCGCCCACCAGTTGCGCAGGCACGCGGAGCGGCTGCAGCTGCCAGTCCGCTGGCTTGGGACATTGCCGTCGCTGGAAGAATTTTTTGCTGAGATCGATCTTTTCCTCTTAACCTCAGATTACGAGGGATTACCGGTCACGATTTTGGAGGCATTGGAACATGCCGTGCCGGTCGCGGCGACCGCGGTGGATGGGGTGCAGCAGCAACTGGCGCACGAGGTACTACTCATCGACTTGAGCAAAAGCGTTCCCACTTTGGCAAATGAGATTCACGCTTTCTTGCGGGATCCAGTGCGCCAAGCCGAGTTAACGAGACTGGGGAAGGAGTTAATCGAACGCAAGTTTCGCGCGAAATCACAAATCGCGAGCATCGAAGAGAAATACCTCGAGTTGCTAAGCGCGAAGGACGTTCAGCGCCGTGACATGTAGACGCCCGCGCGGATTAAGTTCCGATTCTTCCGAAGTCATCGCCCAATTGCTCTCGGAGCGCTAATCTCCGTCTACGAACGCCGATCTCGGGAAATCTTTCGGAGGGTTTGATGATTTTGCAAGATCGTATTTTCGGCTAAGACGCCGCCAAAGTGGGTCAGCGGATAAATGAGCGAGCCCCGGCCAATCAGGGACCCGGGACTGATCGCGGAGTTGGATCCGATTTCAACCCGATCACCAATGATCGCACCAAACTTGCGCAGACCGGTGGCGATGATTGTTCCCGCATGCGGTACCGAGATTTCCTTTCGATCCAAACGCAAATTAGAGAGGATTACTCCAGCGCCGAGGTGAGCCTTGTAACCCAGAATAGAATCACCCACATAGCTGAAGTGAGGAATATCCGCCTCGTTAAAAATTACGCAGTTCTTGAATTCGCAAGAATTGCCCAGAACGACTCCGTTGCCGACGATGACGTTCTCGCGAATGTAGCAACCGCTGCGGATCGAACAATTCTCACCGATCCAAGCCGGCCCTTTGATCGTCGCGCCAGGCTCGACTACGGTACCTTTGCCAACAAATACCAGCTCGCCGATGAATGAAGTCCCCAAGCGCGATCCGAAAAATCCCGGAGTCAATTCTGTTTTGAGATAGCCGTCTATTTTTTTCAGTGGATCCCATGCGTAAACTGAATCGTCAAACAATGCCGGGTGAGCGCATTCACGCAAGTCCAAGTACTCACTAGGCGGGAGCATACAGTATTGTTTGCTACGAAGTTTTCTTGGTCAATTTCTGACCTTCCTTGGTGTCCTTCACAATCCAGCCCAATTCTTCGATCTGTTTGCGAATAGTGTCGCTTGCTGACCAGTCTTTAGCGGCTCTGGCGGCTGCGCGTTTCTCCAGTAGCGCGAGCACTTCAGCGTCTACCTGCTCGTCTTCGTTTTGGAGTTGGAGAATCTGATTGATCCGCTCCCACCAGCGAATGAGCGCCGCCGCTTCGCCGGGTGCCAACTTTTCATTATCCATCGCCCGGTTGGTAGCGCGAATCTGTTCGAAGAGTTCAGCCAATGCGGCTGAGATGTTCAGGTCATCATCGAGGGCGGCGAAAAATGTGTCGGATTGCGCAGGTTCGTAATTCGGGTCTGGTTCGCTCTTGCCGGCCGCCGCACGCGTGCGCTCAATCCACTCATCGATGCGGAGAAGGGACTGGCGGGCTTCGACCATGCCATCAAAAGTAAAATTCAACGGCAGCCGGTAGTTCACTCGGATCAGAGCATACCGGACCTCTCGTCCAGTGAATCCTTTGTCGAGTAGATCACGTAACGTGTAAAAGTTGCCCAGCGATTTCGACATCTTTTGGCCCTCGACTAAGAGATGGGCGCTATGCAGCCAGTAACGAACAAACTGCTGTCCAGTACAGCACTCCGACTGCGCAATCTCGGCTTCGTGGTGAGGGAAAATGTTATCGACGCCGCCGCAGTGAATATCGATCTGGGGGCCGAGCAGGCGGGTGGCCATCGCGCTGCATTCGATGTGCCAGCCAGGTCGGCCGCGACCCCAAGGACTTTCCCAGCCGACATCACCGTCCTCTTGATCCCAGGCTTTCCAGAGCGCGAAATCGCCCATGCTCTCTTTCTCGTACTCATCGCTGCGCACTCGTCCAGACGGTCTGAGTTCCTCTAGATTCAAGTGGGCGAGCCGGCCGTATTCCGCGAATCGATTGATGCGAAAGTAAATGGATCGGTCCTCAGCCTGGTATGCGAAGTCGCCAGCCAGCAATTCTCCGATCATCTCGATCATCTTACTGATGTTGGCTGGCTCAGTCGCGGCGGGATAGGAAGTCGCCGGTTTCATGCGCAACGTCGAGACATCGTCATGAAAAGCCCTGATAAATCGGGCGGTGAATTTCGGTAGTGGTTCACCGGCCGCCCGGCTGTCGCGGATCGTTTTGTCTTCAACGTCCGTCAGATTCATCACCCGATTCACCCGAAAGCCGCGGGCCTCCAGATGACGTTGCAAAAGATCTTCGAACAGAAAGGTCCGAAGATTGCCGATGTGTGCGTAGGAATAGACGGTCGGGCCGCAGGTGTACATCTTCACCTCTTTTCCGGCCGGATCGATCGGCTGGAATGGCTCAACTGATCGAGAATAGGTGTTGTAGAACTGAAGCATCGATATGACGGATTAGCAGTAGACGGGATTCTTCGATCGAAGAAAAGCATGGAGTATACCCCGAACGACGGATGACGCCATCCGGTCGGCTGAGATAGATGAGTTCATGCGCGAACTTCAAACGATCGGGCCGGGCAGATCGACCGGATAGCGCGGCTCAATCTTTTCGAGGCTGACCACCGCCATTGCCGCGATACCTTCACCGCGGCCGATAAAGCCAAGTCCTTCGCTCGTCGTCGCCTTGATCCCGATGCGCTCGACCGGAATCTGTAAGGTCTCCGAAAGCCGTGCGCGCATCGCGGCGATGTGCTGAGATAATTTCGGCTCTTCGGCGATCACGCAGCAATCGACGTTCACAATGGCGAGATGTTTGGTCATGAGGATGATCTGTACGCGTTTCAGAATTTCTTGGCTATCGATGCCCTTGATCGCGGGATCAGAATTAGGAAAGTGATGACCGATATCCCGATCACCTGCGGCACCAAGCAGAGCATCCGAAATCGCGTGCGTGGCGACATCGGCGTCAGAGTGACCATCGAGCCCGCGGGAGTGCGGGATCTCAATTCCGCCCAAAATCAAGGGGCGCCCGGGTACCAATCGGTGCACGTCGTAACCAATTCCGCTGAGAAACATGATCAGAGTTCCAGTGTCTGAAGATCCAGTTGACCATTCCACGCCGTCACCGACAATTTATTTTCTTCGATGGTGCTCGGTTGCACCAACATTTTCCCGCCAGCAGCCTCTACCAGCAGCCAGCCGGCTGCGATATCCCAGAGATTGACGCTGCGCTCGATATAAGCGTCGAAGCGACCGGTTGCGACGTAAGCCAGATCCAACGCCGCGCTGCCCATCATCCGGCACTTTCTGGTTCGGCGGATCAGTGTATTAAACGTCTTCAACCCCGCCTCTATCGCGCGAGGACTTTTGGATAAGCCGACGGAGACTATACTTTCACTCAAAGATTTTCGCGCACTCACGTTGATTGGGCGATCGTTCAGGAATGCCGGCTCACCTCGAAAGACGTGCCAGAGTTCGTCTTTGATCGGATCGAGAATTGTCCCAACGATGAGGATACCACGCTCCTCTAGCGCGATTGAGATGCAAAAGTGAGGAATGCCGTAGAAGAAATTTACAGTGCCGTCGATCGGATCGATGATCCATTGATATTCGGCTTCCGCGCTGCCGGCAGAACCCTCTTCCCCAATCACTGCGTGATCGGGGAATTGCTTGAGCAGCATCTTGGTAATGAGTTCCTGAGCGCTCACGTCGAGCTCAAGCTTGATGTCGTGTGCCTCTTCCACATTGACCGTAAGCGATGTGCCGAGATTGCGACGAATCAATTCGCCCGCCTCGCGGGCGGACTCAATAGCAGCGTTGACGTAAGTATTCATATATTTTTTCGGATGCTCATCGAGCGACGGCGAGCAAAAGATCAAACGTTCAGCAGACCCATGCGGCCAGATCAGATAGTCTTCGGTTTCGATCGCATCCAGTACCACAAAAATTGATCGCAATAAATCGAGCGACGTGAGTTTGGAAGATAAAAATCGCGGTGCAATGACCACAAATGATGGGCGAAAAACATTTTCGACAACGATGAAAATTTAATGTTGTGACAATTTCTGATTGACGCTGCTGCGATTGTTCGTTAGTCAAGCCAATTGTGATTTGTGTTTTATCCTCCGCAACTGCGGAATGAAAGGGGGGATAACTAATGCCAGCCAAGAAAGCTCCGGCGAAGAAAAAGGCGACCGTAAAAAAGGCTCCTGCGAAAAAAGTCGCGAAGAAGGCTCCTGCAAAGAAGAAGCCTGCTGCCAAGAAGGTCGTTAAATAGTCCTTCCTCATCTAATGTGAATAGGAGGAGATTTTCGTCTCCTCCTATTTTTTTCTTTCGAGGGCCTTGGCCACAATCTGCTCGACTGGCCACAATCGACCGATGCCCTCGTAGCCGCACGCCAACATACCTTCTTCCGGGCCGATAAAGTCGACGCCACGATTGCGGAGAACCACAACGTTGTTTTGGGTCGCCGGGTGCAACCACATTTTGCCATTCATCGCGGGCGCTATCAGAATCGGCGCTCGGGTCGCGAGCGCGATCGCCGTCAGTGCGTCATCAGCCAAGCCGAGCGCGAGTTTAGCGATGATGTCTGCGGTGGCCGGTGCGACGAGCAGCAGATCGGCTCGATCTGCTAGATCAATATGACCCGGGTGCCAGTCTGCAGTTTCGGCAAAGAGATCGGTCGTTACCGGATTGCGAGAGAGCGTCTGAAGGGTGAGCGGTGTGATGAATTGGGCAGCGCCGCTCGTCAGAACAACGTGAACGTCGCACCCTTCCTTCCGCAGTTTACTGGCGATGTCTGCTGATCGATACGCCGCGATGGACGCAGTGACTCCGAGTACAATAGTCATGAGGGCTGTTCATGTTTGTTTGGCCGAGAAACGAAAGATGCATCACGCACAATCCTATTCAACGTTTTGAACCTGTTCTCGCATTTTTTCCAACTCGGACTTGCTCTGCACCACGAGCTGCGAGATTTCAGCATCGTTAGCTTTTGCGCTCAGAGTGTTAAGCTCGCGTCCGATCTCCTGGCAAAGAAATTCCAATGTTCTCCCGATTGATTCCTCCTTTTCCAAGGTGCCGACAAATTGTCCGAGATGGGAGGCAAGACGCGTAAGTTCCTCCGAAAAATCGGATCGCTCGGAAAAAAGTGCCACCTCCTTCGCGAGGCGATCGTCATCTAACGGAATCTCGATTCCCGATTTCCGAATTCGGCTATGAAGGTTTGTCCGATATCGCTCTGCGGCTCGTGGCTGCAATCGTTTGATCTTCAACAGAGCACTCCGCATTGCTTTGATCCTTTTCGTGAGATCGCGCTGGAGATGAGCCCCTTCTTTTGCGCGCATGGCAAGAAGCTGATCCAGTGCGGTCTGCAGGGCACTAAAAACTGGCGCCCGCGTCTTAGCGCCCAATTGCCTGGTCGCCGGCTGTTCGATTACCCCAGGTGACCGAAGCAGTGTATCAATGGTGATCTCCCCATTGAGACGCAACTCCGACTGTAACGCTTTGAATGCCGAAAGATACGACTTGGCAAGTTCGCGATTCAATACCGGCTCCGCTTCGGGCGAGTCTAATTCCAGATTGAAGCTGATGGTGATTCGTCCTCTGCCGATCGCTCGATCGACGGTAGAGCGAATTTCAGATTCCAAGGAGGAAAGCGAATCGGGCAGATTGAGAATAATTTCTGATTGCCGTTTATTGACTGCTTGAATTTCAACAACAACCGCCAGGCCTTCGCTTAGAGCTTTCGCGCGACCATAGCCGGTCATACTGTGCATCGGCTCAATTTACCTGACGGAATGACAAATGACAGATGACAGATTAAAAGACTTGATCATCGTTTAAGGCGGTCTGAGCGGATTGCTAGGCAGCGAACGACTGTCCGTCGACGCAGCTCCCTCGGTTATTTGTCATCTGTCATTTGTGATTTGTCATGCTGCGCAGCACCCGGTCATGCTGCGTAGCAGCATGATACTTCTGGAGTGGAGAAACACTGATCCCTTTCGCTTGGATTGCCCGGATCGCTCGAATACTTGCTTCCACGCCACTGGTCGTGGTCAGGATCGGAATCCGTTGGGCAACCGCCAAGCTCCGAATTCGGATCTCGTCCTTCCTGGGCACCGTGCCGCTAGGCGTATTGATAATGAGATCGATTTCGCCATTTTTCATCATGTCGAGCGCGTGCGGGCGCCCTTGAGACAGTTTAAAAAGGTGCTTCACCGGCAACTGGGCGGAAGCCAGCGCCTGAGCGGTCCCGCTGGTGGCGAACATCTTGAAGCCCAGGCCGACTAAGTCTGCGGCGAGCCGAACGATTTCCGGTTTGTCGCTATCTTTTACACTGACAAAAACGTTCCCTTTGCTTGGTAGAGGAGGTTGAGCGGCCATCTGGGATTTCGCGTACGCAAGACCGAGATCGTCCGCGATGCCCATGACTTCGCCCGTCGATTTCATTTCCGGTCCGAGCATAATATCGATCCCCGGAAAACGGATAAACGGAAAGACCGCCTCTTTGACGGAAAAATGCTGTGGGACGATCTTTTCCGTAAATCCCAGTTCGCGCAGCGATTTTCCCGCCATCACCTTCGCAGCGAGCTTCGCTAACGGGACGCCGAGCGCTTTGCTGACGAACGGAACGGTGCGCGACGCCCGAGGATTTACCTCAAGAACATAAACATCTTCATTTTTGACAGCGAATTGGGCATTCATTAGTCCGCGCACGGCGAGCTCCTTGGCCATAGCCTCTGTCGCGGCTTCGATAGTGGAGAGCACTTTTGCTGAAAGCGAAAAGGCCGGGATCACGCAGGCGCTGTCGCCGCTGTGGATCCCCGCTTCTTCAATATGCTGCATCACTGCGCCGATGACCACTGTTTCGCCATCGGAGATGCAATCGACATCCACTTCGATGGCGTCGTCCAGGAAACGGTCGACTAGAACCGGACGCTCTGGACTGGCCTCCACCGCTGTTCGAATGTAGCGCCGGAGATCTTCTTCCTCGTAAACAATTTCCATTGCTCGGCCGCCGAGAACAAACGAAGGGCGGACTAATACGGGGTAGCCGATCGATCGAGCTACCTTGACGGCCTCTCCTTCGTCGATGGCAGTACCATTGGGTGGTTGATTTAGTCCCAGGCGTTGCAGGAGCGCCGAAAAATGTTTCCGGTCCTCCGCCATCTCGATGCTTTGCGGTTGCGTACCGATGATATTCACGCCGTTAGCTTGTAAGGCCGCAGCGAGGTTCAAAGGAGTTTGACCGCCAAATTGGACGATCACAGCCCAACACTTCTCTTGCTGATAGATGCTCAGCACATCTTCCAGCGTCAGCGGCTCAAAATAGAGTTTGTCGCTCGTGTCATAGTCGGTTGAGACGGTCTCAGGATTGGAATTTACCATAATCGTCTCAAACCCTTCTTCCTTGAGGGCGAAAGAAGCGTGCACGCAGCAGTAGTCAAACTCAATCCCTTGCCCAATGCGGTTCGGTCCGCCGCCAAGAATCATTACTCGAGGACGAACGCTTTCCCGAATCTCGTTCTCTTCTCCATAAGTGGAGTAGTAATAGGGCGTATAAGCTTCAAACTCGGCGGCACAGGTGTCGACGAGTCGATACGTTGGCAATATCGATTGCGCGTGCCGTTCTTCCCGCACTTCCGATTCTGTACGATTGTTTAGATACGCAATCTGACGATCAGAAAAACCGAGTCGCTTAGCCGCGCGTAACGAGAGAGTTTTAGAGCGGATGCCGGATTCGGCAGCTACCAGAGCGCGGAGATTTTCGAGAAACCAGGGGTCGATGCCGGTCAGTTCTTGAATGCGCGCTATGCTGAAGCCGGCTAGCAGGGCGTAGCGGATAAAAAAGATTCTGTCCCAGGAAGGATTCAGAAGCTTGCGTTGGATCTCGTCGAAATCCCAATCCCCATTCTCGATCCGCGGCTCCCGATCCTTGCCATCCGCTCCAAATCCAAATCTCCCGATTTCCAAAGACCGGATCGCTTTCTGAAACGCTTCTTTAAAAGTTCGGCCGATCGCCATGGCCTCGCCGACACTCTTCATTTGCGTAGTCAACGTCGGATCGGCTTGCGGGAACTTCTCGAATGTAAAGCGCGGAATTTTGACCACACAATAATCGATGACCGGCTCGAAACTAGCGGGCGTTTCTCGCGTGATATCGTTACGGATTTCGTCCAAGGTATAACCGACGGCCAATTTGGCAGCGATTTTAGCGATGGGAAAACCGGTTGCCTTGGAAGCGAGAGCCGAAGAGCGGGAAACGCGCGGGTTCATCTCGATAACAACCATTCGCCCGTTCTGAGGATTGACGGCGAACTGTATATTCGAACCTCCGGTTTCGACTCCGATTTCCCGGATCACCGCAAATGATGCATCTCGCATCAATTGGAATTCACGGTCGGTCAACGTCTGGGTCGGAGCCACGGTGATCGAATCGCCGGTGTGAATGCCCATCGGATCAAAGTTCTCGATCGAACAAATGACTACGCAATTGTCCGCTCGATCGCGCATCACCTCCATCTCGAACTCCTTCCAACCGAGTAGCGATTCTTCGATGAGTACTTCACTCATTGGCGATTGCGCTAATCCGCGATGGACGATCTCATCAAATTCCTCGCGGTTGTAAGCGATGCCGCCTCCGGCACCGCCCAGGGTAAATGCAGGACGAATGATGAGTGGGAAGGAACCGATCTCATTTGCCACGGTCTGGGCCTCAACCGGGGTGCGGGCGACGCCGGAACGCGGCACGTCAAGTCCGATTCGTAGCATGGCGTTCTTGAAGAGTTGGCGATCTTCTCCTTTGGCTATCGCCGCTGCGTTGGCTCCGATCAGTTTCACTCCGTACCGGGTGAGCGTTCCGCGCCGGTGTAGTTCCATTGCGATGTTAAGGGCCGTCTGGCCACCCAACGTTGGCAACAGGGCATCCGGTCGTTCCTGGGCGATAATCAACTCAACAATCTCAGGAGTAATAGGCTCAATGTACGTACTGGTAGCAAATTCCGGATCGGTCATGATCGTGGCCGGATTGGAATTTACCAGGACCACCTCATATCCCTCTTCCTGCAAAGCTTTGCAGGCCTGCACTCCGGAGTAGTCGAATTCGCAGCCTTGTCCGATAACAATCGGCCCAGACCCAATCAACAAGATTTTCTGAAGATCGGTGTTTTTAGGCATGAAGCTAGCGGCTCATCGGACCTAGTAATTGAGACATTGCACATTGTGAGTCTAGAGAAAAAAGAGCGGGCCGCGTAGATGGGCCGCCGGAAATTCGCGTCGCGAAGAAAAATAAAGATCATCTCTTCCCCGCGGAGGGGAGCTTCGAGCAGCCCTGTCGACACGTCCGGTAGTTTGCCGGCCGACTGCCAAGCCACCCTTCCGCTTCCCTGCAAATTCGATAGGCTGCTAGAGCTTTTCCTCTAGGTCAACGATGCGGCTAAGAGCGTCCACAAAATCCCGAAAACCACTCGCCGGCAGCATGATTGTGTCGCGTCTCCCACTCACATCTTCAGTGATTTTGAGAAAACGGCCGCGCTGATTCTCCTTCAAGTCGAGAAAGAAGATTTTACGATCTATCTGAATTTTTTCAGAGGCGAGAGGATCCTCGGTTCTGTGGGATGTATCACTGTTAATCATAACCTTCTTAAACCTTTTGGTACCCGCGAACGGGCACCTTAACTATCCGATCCCGCTTAAGGAGACTTTCATCGATTTCGAAAAACCGGGATTGTCCACCTTAAGGCGATTGACGCGAGGAAAACTCACAAAGTAGAAGCTAATTTGCAAATTTTGCAACGAATTCTAAGCCAGCCCAACCGCTGTTCGCACCTTTTTAATCGTGCTTTCGGCAACGGCCGTAGCACGTGTTGCTCCGGCTCTCAGGATCTCGTCTACGTAGTGCAGGTTGGCCTCCAACTCGGCGCGCCGAGCCCGCATCGGAGCAAAGGTGTCCCAAATGATTTCGAATAACTGTTTTTTGAACTCGCCATAACCGATGCCGCCAGCCCGAAAGGCATGCTCCATGGAAGCCACCCGCTCCGAGGAGGCGAAAAGGCGGTAGAGCTGAAGAATAGTCGAATTCGTCGGATCTTTCGGGGCTTCTACCGGAGTTGAGTCGGTTACAATACTCATCACTTTCTTCCGAATGAGCTTTTCGGAACCGAAAATTTCGATCGTATTGTCATAACTCTTGCTCATCTTCTGGCCATCGAGGCCAATAACAGTTGCCACTTCGTCTCGAATCAACGGCTCTGGCACTTTCAGAGTGTGGCCATAGGTCTCATTGAACTTGATCGCGATATCCCGAGTAACTTCCAGGTGTTGTTTCTGGTCCTTTCCGACTGGCACCACATCCGCGGAGTACAAGAGGATATCCGCAGCCATCAGCACCGGATAAGCAAATAGCCCGTGGGACGAAGGGACGCCGTGGGCCGTTTTGTCTTTGTAGGAATGGCATCGTTCCAGAAGCCCCATCGGTGTCACTGTACTAAGTATCCAGGTGAGCTCAGTCACCAACGGCACGTCTGATTGGCGAAAAAAACAGGCCTTATCCGGGTCCAATCCGCAGGCCAGAAAATCGAGCGCTACCCCTCGCACGTGCTCGCGCAAAGCAGCGGGATCCTGGATTGACGTCAGCGCGTGAAAGTCTGCGATGAAATAGAACGCTTCTCCCCGTTTCTGCAGCTCAACCGCCGGCTTAAGCGCTCCAAAATAGTTTCCGATGTGCAGGGCTCCGGATGGTTGAATACCAGTTAAATAACGGACCATGCGAAATCGATAGCACTATCTATGGGAGGGCGCACGCCTTCAACCAATGACAAATGACAAATCACAAATGACCAAGGGCAGCCTCCAGCGCTCCAGGTTTTCACGCCGCCCGCTGCCGGGGCCGGCTTATTGGTCATTTGTTCTCTCTCTCCCACCGCTCTAGCAACGCTTTCTCTTGGTCGAGAAAACTCTGCCAAAGCTCACGGTGTTTAGGTTCGTATCGTTGATCTTGGAAATCCGCCATCTTTTGTCGCAATGCAATCAGCTGCTCCAGGTGAGGGACCTCTTCCAAATACACCTCGCGGAGAAAGCGACTCGCCGCGGCGTCCCGCTCCCAAAGCACGCCAAAAGAATTCGCAAAATCGGCCGCGTATTGCAGATCACCTCTCTCGTTGTGTTGCCAGATTTCCGGAGAGGGTTCTGGCAGATCTAACAAAAGGGGAGCGAGGTATAAGTTTTGCCTGATCCCGCGGCGATACCGAAGTGCAGAACTTTTTTCTTCATCCGAGTCGAAGAGAGCGAGACCCCACCCGAAGCAGAAGCCGGGATCCTGCAGGTCATCGACAAACTTTTGCGCATACCAGTCGAAAAATTCGTGAGCCTGCTCGGTGTGGCCCGCTAACAATTGAAGGAGCGGTAGGAGAAAGCGAATTCCCGAGTGATCGGTTGGATTCTCGAGAATCGTGTCTTCGCCGATGGCGATAGCCTGAGTCAGATCACCTTTCTGCCAGGCAGTAAGAATCCGCCCGTGTTGGGCACGAAGGTAGTAGCTCGATTCGCCAGGCACATGAAAGGGAGCAGCGACTTTTGCTGCGGCGCAAAATTTTTCCGCTGCCGAATCGATATTCCCCTCTTGGAGCTCGAGATCCGCTAGTTCGATCAACGCTTCTGGAAGGTCTTCAACCAACTCGAGAGCCTTTGTAAGCAACGCGCGTTTCTTTTCGACAGATCGCACATGCTTCACTGCTCGGACTAGGCCTTGAGCCAGAAACCCGGGGCCTTGCGTCAGCAACAAATTCTTGGCGGAACCAGCGATGAGACCGCTGATCTGAGCTTGGACAGGATCCTGTTCTTCCTCGGTAGACTCACCGGGTTCAATATCTACGAGATTGATTTCGCAATGGTATTCTCGGGACAAATTTTGCCAGATCGATTCATCCCATTCTTCGAAGTCGGGAATTTGCAGCTCATCCGGAACGCCTTTTTCTTGAAAGAGCCGATGCAGCAGAAATTCTGCCCGGCGCTGGTCCATCTCCCGCACAAACTCGTGACCAATCAGCATCGCACTGTGGCGATGAACCACATAAAGACAGGTGGGAAGGATAAAGAGAGACCCGAACTGGATCGGTACGTTAAGGTCGAACCAATTCACACTCCAGATTTCCTTGGTCGCGCGTAACGGCTGGATCATACGGCATCAATAGCGATGACCAATAGCAAATAGCCAATAGCAAGTTTTGGCTATCGGTAATTGGCCATTGGCTATCCGTTTATGGATTTACCATCCAATCGGTATCCGCTGTCGGCGGCTAAATTTATCGATGTAGAAGATCTCTCGGTTGGTCGCTCCAAACTCGTGCACCAATCGGGTTACTTTGACATCGAAACAACAATATTCAGCAATATCGAGAACCCGTTTTTCGCGCCACCATTTGATCGCGTCCACCCCATCCCCTCTTTTGCCCAAGCCGAGGGTAGCCTGCGCAATGTTCTCTAGCTTCGGTCGACTACCCAGGTTCTTCTCCACTTCGACCAGAAGGTCCAGGGTACGAAGCTGGTGCGGAAGATCGAGAATGGTGTATCCCATCAAAACTTCGTAATCGAAATTCACCACATTAAAGCCGACCACCAAGTCAGCCCGAAGCAACTGCTGAACGAGATCATTGACGCGTTGCTCGGAATAGATTCGGTATTCGCGCAAGGTAGTGCTGTAGGTGACGCCGACCGACATCCCCATATCCCGCTTCCTATTCCAGCCACCGGCGTCGTTGGCAGTGCGCTGGGTTTCCAAATCGAAGTAAACAATGTCCATAGGAAACGGGTGACCTGGTGTGCCCGGACTCAGGGAAGCCTGGGGCCGATCTCTCTACCGCCGCGATCAGGCATTTTTCAAGCCCGCAGTCCGTCAAATTTCCTGAGCCCGGAGCAATCAGGTCACCCGTTTCCTCAATCAAAGCTCCCGGCGTCAAACCGGTAAAGATTTTCTAGGCCCTGCACGCGATATTCCTCGACGACGAAACCGTCAGAAACGAAGACGCGCAAGGCATCGGCACCATCAGCCGTCCATCTAACCTGAACTACGGGGTTCTTCGTTTTGACTACTTGCAAGAGCGGCAAGCCGTCACTGCTCGAAACCCAGGCGCCGGTTTCATCCGCAGTTACAACTAAAGGAAGGCTCTCTACTGCGCCGTTTTCTAATGGATTCTCGGCTAGTTGGACAGAAACCGCTGCCGATTCAGTATTACTCGGCGCGGCGACCACTTGTCCGTCTCGAATGTCGAAAAATCGGAAAGGGATCAGCGACCGATCAATCCATTTTTGCCAGACCGATTGTTGAGCCTTTGAATTTTGGAAATGCAAACCCATTACCCGTTCTCCTGGATCCAGATCGACTGTCAACAACAAGTCCTCCTCTTCTCTGGAACCACACAGTTTACGAGCGGTTTGTAAATCTTGCGGTAGTTCCAACTCCTGCACGCGCCGTCCCGAGAGATCCACTTGGCGAAGAAGCAATTTCGAGTCGATGCGCAGTAACAGCCAAATCGTGTCTCCCTTCCCAGCACTCATATCCAGGAGTTGCCCGGTCTCTCCGGTTTCAATTGGCAAAAAATGGCCGTCCTGGAATTTCCACAGATGCCCGTCCCGGTCAGCCACCACGGAGGATGAATCGAGCTCTGCGCAGTACGCCAAATTATCGCTCGGCGCGGTTGTGCTTTGGTCGGTGGCATCTTTGGACGAGAGAACCTGGTTACCGGCCAGGACGATCCATTTGCCGTGCCACTGATCGGCGTCCCGAAGATCGCTGTAGGACTTTTGTCCGGTCGAATCACGGCTTATCGGGTCCAGTTGCACGAGGCGATCGCTGCAGACGGCTAGAATGTGCGACCCGTCGAATTTTACGCTCTTGGTGTCTGCCGGCAAATCGGTGCTGCGATACTTGCCGCTTATGGCGTCGATCAATAATTGCTTACCTGTTCCGACTTCCGCAAAGGCGCAGACAGTTTCTCCGCTGAGGAATGAGGCACTCAAAATCCGTTTTATTTGGGGGACATCGCTCGGTGCGGCCCAATCATTCAGATGAAAAGCCTCGCCCGAGACATTCACATCACCAATCAATATCCCGCGAGCCGAATACTTTCCTGCTGGCACTGGAGCACCCTTGGAATCTTTTCCGTCCCAATCAATAAAAAGTCCGTTTAAGCCCGATTTGAAGCTATCGACTTCTGCTGCCCGCTTAAGCACTCGAACCAATTTCCCGTCCGCATCGTATACTCCCAGACTGATGACCCCCTCCACTGGCGGAGGTAGAAACATGAGTTGATGCGTTCCGGCAGTTTCCTCATCGGTCTGCTCGCTCTGCGCCGGGCATGTCCCAAAAGCCAAAACGGCCGCGACGCTGCAGCTGAAAATGTAAAATCTCCACTGAAACAGCGCACCGCCGTCAGACATAGTATTTCCAATCCAGGTTCGGAAATAGATTGTCGCGCGATTCGCAAAGGGTGAGGAATTCTTCGTCGACAATGTTGCCTTTGAGTAAGTCATACAGCCGGGTAAATCGGAGAATGTGGTCGCGGGTTCGTTTGGTAGCGTAATCTTTGGCGGTTCCGGTCTTCATCAAAAAGGCCCAATCGCTGGCTTGAGCAAGCAGAAGCTCTCTGGCCATTTGGCGAAGAACCCTTTCTTTCCACTTTGTTGGCGCTTTTGCGACTACTCTAGCAAGCTCTGTCATTCGGCGAGCGGCCGCGTGAAGATGTGGATATATCCAGGCGTTCGACTGGTCCAACCAGACTTCCCAAAAGCCTTTATTACCCCAACTGGAAGGGCTGGGGGAAATGACTTGTAGTGTGTCATGCTTCTCCAGGTAAGCGCTTGGTGTGGTGAGTTCGAAAACTTGCTGATCGTAAACCGCCTTGCGAATAGCGAAGTTCAGAAAAATTGGCCCTTCATACCACCAGTGTCCGAAGAGTTCGGCATCGAAAGGACTGAGGATGATCGGATCGATATCGGCCACCCCAAGCAGATGCGAAAACTGTTTAACCCGATTTGCTACGAAATCTCCGGCATGATGATCGGCTGCTCCCCGTGCCCAACCCGGTACATAATACTCTTTGTAGGGAGTGCGCCCGGTTATTCGGTGATATTTGATGCCGGTGAATTTGCGATGTCCATCGGCGGGCAAAAATGGTCGCAGGTACTCGAGATCCAGATCGTAACCCGCATCGCGATAAAAATCGCGGTACGCAGGATCACCGGGATAGCCTTCCTGGGCACTCCACACTTGTCTGCTCGATTCCCGGTCCCGGCCAAACACCGCCGGACCCGCTCCAGTAAAGCAGGGTGCGTAAATAGCGTACCGGGGCCGCGGATTGCCGAACATCATCCCATGCGCATCCAAGACGAACCAGCGGATCTCCGCTTCTCGGAGATACTCTTCCAGTCCGCAAAAATAAGCACATTCCGGTAACCAGATTCCTTGGGGCGAGCGACCAAACGAGTCGCGATACTGGTCGCAGGCGATTCGAATTTGGGCGCGTACCGCTTCTGGCTGAGGAGCGAGGAGCGGCAAGAACCCGTGGGTGGCGGCACAAGTGATTATCTCCAGAAAACCTCCTTCCTGAAATCGGCGAAACGCGCCCACCAAGTCTTGCTTTAACCGATCAACATAAATTTCCTGACATTCCAGAAATCGAGTGTGGTAGAGGCGCGCGAGGTGATTCAGGTCGGGAGTTCCTTGGGTGCGGTCGATTTCCTTTTTCGCGAGTCCGATGGCTCGATCTAGGTACTTCAAATAGCGTTCACGCAGCAGTTCGTCGTCCAGCATCGCGCAAAGCGTTGGGGTGAGGGACATTGTGATTCGGAATGGCACACCGTCGCGTACCAAGCCCTCAAATACCTGCCAGAGCGGCAAGTAGGTTTCGGTAATTGCCTCAAATAGCCAATCTTCTTCGAGGAAGTCCGGGTACTCTGGGTGGCGAACAAAAGGCAAATGCGCGTGAAGGAGCAGGGAGAAATATCCTTTGGGCATGGAGCTGGTTTTCCGGGGCGATTAGGAAACAGAAGATGCTCCGTCGAACTCTCTCGAATTGGGAAGGGAGTCAACGTGAAAGAATAACGGGAGCGCTCTCGAGGAGAAACCCCGGAGTTATTCACAAAAGGCTGCGAGGGGATTTGGCTATCGCGATTAGTCGTGAATCTACGGCATTTATGGAAATTAAAAGAGATTGTCTCCTTTTGGCTCAATCCCGGAGGTAGCAGCCTGCGAAACCCCAGAGACAATTCACCACTTATTCACAATCTGAAGACTCTAAGAAACCACCGAAAGGTCTCGCTCAGAAACGTCGCCTCATTCGTGGTTGGGGCGATACCCTCCACCGCCGGCTTTTGGTGAATCCTCGGTAATTCCCGGGCGTCGCTCGTGTCCGACGCCCCGAAATTATCGAGGACCTACCGAGTTGGCGAGCCCGAGATCCCAAGAGAACGACCTAAAATAAACGGACAGCCTATCCTACACAAAAGCCAAAGGACCGAAATCACGTCCCAGGACCTTTGTAGCCGGAGCCTTTAGCCACTGATTTAGCACTGTTGCGTACACCGACCGAAAATCGACATTGTAAATTAAATCTCCGGCGTCCAATTGCTCCAGCGACGGCTGGTGGCCATAGATACCCGGTTTGATGGCGCCGCCGCAGATGAACATCGGTGCTGCGGTCCCATGGTCGGTTCCCTTACTGGCGTTCTCCGCCACGCGACGCCCAAACTCACTGAAGGTAATGATCATCACGCGATCAAAGACTCCCTTGGTTTTGAGATCTTGGCAGAAAGCTGACACGGCATTGGCTAGGTCGCCGAGTAATCGGTTGTGGCTATTCTCCTGGGCGTTATGCGTGTCATAACCGCCTTGGCTGGCGTAATAGACTCGGGTCGGCAACCCTCCGGTGATCAATCGGGAAATTAACGAGAGCGAATTACCCAGTTGCGTTTTCGGATAAGTCGTCTCGGGCTTCACGCGACGCAGAATCTCGGCAATCTTGTCAGTACCGACCTGGGCGTCGAGCGCGGTCCGCTGCAGGTATTCAACGGCGGTCATCCCCGAACCGTTTGGCCCGCTGAGTTCGGCAATCGAGGCTCCGCTGACCGAATCATGGTCAATCCCATTCAGCTGGTTGAAGAGCGCCTGTTCTGAGGCGTCGGACTCTTTGGCGAAGCCCAACCGCGAGC
The DNA here is from genome assembly GCA_963804425.1 of uncultured Verrucomicrobiae bacterium. GTDB lineage: Bacteria > Verrucomicrobiota > Verrucomicrobiia > Chthoniobacterales > JAFAMB01 > DASTDH01. The sequence goes on from CAWDQF010000002.1 coordinate 572,734, forward strand.
CTGGGTTAAATGTGATGCCGGTTGGATTATCCGACGTAAACGCTTGGGGAAGTTGGCCTCCTAAAGCCACACCGACAGTCGCCCCCTCGCCGGAGCAGCAATTATCGAAATAGCGTCCCAGCCATCCCGTTCGGATGATTTTGCTCGCGTCCGAAGCAGTCTGCCAGATTTCCGTCGAACGGAAATGGGACCGATTAGGATTCGGATAACCGACGCCCTGGAGTAACGCCAAAGAGCCTTCATCGTATAACGCTTTAAAAGGTGTCAACGTTGGATTAAGGCCTACTTGGCCGTTCAAATTGAGCACCTTATCTTTGGCAATACCGATAGCGGGTCGGGCCCGGTAGTACGCGTCATCCATGTAAGGGACAACGGCATTCAATCCATCGTTACCTCCGGCCAACTGTAAAACGACCAGAATCGGGTGATCTTTGCCCGTGGCGACCTGTAAGGACGACTCTGCGGCCTCGGCGTTAAGAGCGCAGAATGTTCGTTCGATAAATAGGGGAACCGTCCAGCTCAGCGCAGCGCCGAGTACAGAGGTGCGCAGAAAATCGCGTCTGGTTACTACATCAGGTTCTTGAGGCATACATTAACTGACTTGATAATTGGGTGTGGTCATCATGAGCGCTACCAGATCCCGGATTGAGGCATCGTCGAACGGCGTCGGTTTAGCCGAAGCGACTTCGACAAATTTTTGGAGGAGATCCGGTTGCGTTTTAGACTGAAAAATTTGGGTGTACAGTTTTTCGATCAAGCGTTTTGCGTCTTGCCGATCATCGCTATCGACGAATCTGGCGACCGGCCACGGTGGGGTGAGCGGCGGGAACGGTGTAGGCGTCGGTTCCGGACTGGCGGCGACAATATTGGCTTGGGTAGTCGCTGGCATATTCTGCTCTTGTGCTCCGGGGGTTGGAGAGGCGGTCGCTTTTGCTGGGAACTTAGGCAACCCCACTTGTTCCGGCCGGATACCGTTAATCAGCAAACGGGCTAGTTGATAGCGATAGGCGAGCGTGCCGGTATTAATCCAGCTCTTACCACCATCCCATCCTTTCACGTTGGGCGGATAGAAAGGAACTTGTCCAAGCTGGCGATAAATATTTACCAAGGCTCGACCCTCCGGTAGGTCGACGGCAAGAGAGCGACGAGCCTGCACCAAATACTGAACGGGACTCTTGATAATCGCATTCTTCGCGTGGTCGCTATAGAATTCCTCTGAGCTGAAGATCGTTCGCAAAAGCGGCTTTATCTCGTAATGCGCCTGGCGAAATTTGGCGGCCAACGCATCGATCAGTGAGGGATCAGCGTCTTCATATGCGAAAAACCGCCAGACCTTATTCACGATGAACTTCCCGCATTGGGGTTGTTCGAGTATCATATCGATAATCTGATCGCCGGTCCACGGGCCGGCCTTCTGCATAAAGACCTTGATCGAAGGATCGAATTGCTTCGGAGCAAAGCGGAATTGTTGATCGAGTGGATTAATTCGATAACCGGTGAACGCTTTCGCGGACTCCTTAATGTCGTTCTCGGTATAGTGGCCTTCTCCTAGCGTGAATAGCTCCATTAATTCACGCGCGAAGTTTTCGTTGGGCTTTTCTTTTTGGCTGTTGACCAAATCAAGCCAGACTAACATCGCGGGATCTCGGGAGATGGCCTTGGTGAGAGTACCAAAATTTCCCAGCGCGTGAGCGCGCAGGGTTTGGTTTTGCAACCACATCTTGTAGGCTGGTCGTACCTTTTCGGCGCTGGTGGCGAAGTGTCCGTGCCAGAAAAGAGTCATCTTCTCTAGCAAAGGCGCCTTCGTGTCGATCATCTCTTGAGTCCACCATTGAATAAGTTGCGCCATTTGTTCCCGGTTGGCCTGGTTGAACGCCTGGCGCGCCTTGACCTTATCTTCCGGTGTTGTGGCCGAACGAATCTGGTCAGCTAACTCTTTTAGGCTGGTGGGGTACGCCCAGGTCGGTGGTGCTGCCTGAGTAGTAGCAGAGGTTAGCAACCTTTCGACGCTGGGTTGTAGTCCTTGTTCGGTCAGTTGCTGAATCTCGGCAACGGATCCGCCAAATCCGGACCGAACCAGTAAGTGGCCAGCCGCGTTGTAGTCCCAGCGACTTGATGGTAGCGGGGTTAACATGGTAAATCGAAGCAGCTAACAGTTTAGATGGAAGCTTTTCGTTTGACCAGAAACACCAGTTCGAACGCAACCACTTGCGATCTGAACTCGGTCAAACATGGTTACTCCAGGTTCCATCTTCCTTAATGACGAGATGAAGGGACCGCGGTTTCAGTGAAAAGGTAGGGACTCAAAGATCATGCGTTTTATCAACCTGACGAGGCAAACGGAAATTGGGGCGAACTCTTACTTACTCGAGATCGCCGGAAGGAACATCGTATTGGATGCAGGATTGCACCCTCGCAAACTCGCTGAGGAAGCTTTGCCGAATTACAAACATATCCCTGACGGATCGGTTTCTGCCATTTTTGTCAGTCATGCTCACCAAGATCATATCGGATCTCTTCCGGTGCTCATGCGGCGGCTGCCGCGAGCTCGAGTATTTATGACCGAAGCGACGGCGAAGCTGAGCGAGATAATGTTACATAACTCTGTGAATGTGATGACCCGGCAGCGGGAGGACCTAGGTTTGGGGACCTACCCGCTTTTCACGCACCGTGAAACGGAGCAGGCTGCAGCGATCTGGCATGAAGCGCAGGTCGAACAAAGGTGGAATATCGAAGGTGAAAGAGTGCCCGATCATGAGAGGGGGTTTAGCTTCGAATTTTTTGAAGCCGGTCACATCCTCGGGGCAGTCGGTATTTTGTTCCGGGCCGAAGGAAAACAGATATTTTATACCGGCGATGTAAATTTTTCGGATCAGAGCTTAGTGATCAAAGCAGCTTTTCCAGAGGAACCGCTCGATGTTCTCATTATCGAAACGACCCGCGGCGATCGTGCCGCGAATCCGATGTTTTCTCGACTTCAGGAAGAGGACAGATTTTTGCAAGCGATTCTGGCCGCTTTCGAACGCGGTGGGTCAGTCCTAATTCCTGTTTTTGCGCTGGGAAAAACCCAAGAGGTATTGAGTATGATTCACCGCTTTAGGATGAATGGAGCTCTGCTCAATACGCCGATTTTTATCGGCGGGCTCAGTACCAAAATTACGATCGCCCATGACCAATTGGCCGCCAATACTCGGCGGCTGCATCCGGGTCTGCAATTGTTGCCGACGCTAGCGCCTCACGTTCTCAACGGAAGAGAAGCTCCAACGACAAAAATCCAGCCGAATGGTTTGTATGTGCTTTCCAGCGGCATGATGACGGAAAAAACTTTGTCGAATCGATTGGCGGCTCGGTTTGTTGCCGACCGCAAACAATCGATCTTCTTTGTTGGTTACGCGGACCCGGAGTCACCAGCCGGCCGTTTGAAAGCAGCCAAGCGCGGGGAAGCAATCCAACTGGACGAGGAGGCGCCGAAACAACCGATCGACTGCTCGGTCGAGGAATTCAATTTTAGCGGTCACGCGTCCCGGGAGTCTCTTTTGCAGTTTATTCAAAAGACGAAACCTAAAGTGGTAGTCCTCGTTCACGGTGATCCTCCGTCCATACAATGGTTTGCTGGCGCGATCGAAGGAAGCCTTCCGGGGACGCAGGTGATCGTGCCGGAGCCCAGCCGTTGTTACGACATACCGTGAGTGGCACCCGATTTGCCGGCGTCAGCGCTCTCCAAGTGTCGTTTTTGCCCATCGTAGTAGAGGGAAAATCTCGGCGCGATGGAATGTCGCAATTTAGTTCGCGCGACCCGCGCGGGGCCTGAGCCGTGTGCCGTTTCAATCGCTGGTTCGTCTCTTTTGCAACATGGCAAAACGATGCCTTTCGGTAATTCCACGAACAGCTCAAGCCGATGCAGCTGAGACCGTATTGGGCTTTCGCCCTATCCGAATCGGTCAGATCCGACCTCAAGACGGGATGCTGATCTTCGCGTATTTTTCTACCGCTTTGCGAGCAAACCGCGGCAAAAAAATCAAGGCAACGATTACAGCAATAACGCTAAGAGCAAGCAGGACGATTTCGTCGGTTCCTTTTTTAAAATTGCCGGTAGCCAAAGCTTCCAGACCGGCTCTGCCGGCGCTGCCCAGATGGCAGAAAAGCAAAATACTCGGTAAGCTACCGGCGACCGTCGTCCAAAGGTAAGGCTGGAAGCGTACTGCGGTAAGGCCGTAAAAGTAATTTGCGAGTCCAAACGGGATCGGACACAAGCGGAGAAGGATGACGATCTTCCAACCTTCTTCCTCGATTGCCATGTCTATGGCGCGGAACGTAGGGTTTCGACGAAGCCGTTCGGCAATATCCTTGCGGAGGAAAGTTCGCGAGAGAACAAAACCCAACGAGGCTCCGAGCCCAACGCCGACAACGGCTCCAAAAACTCCGAGCGGAAAGCCGAACACCGCGGCCATCGCTATGATAACCGGACTGGCCGGGCAAAAAAAGAGAGACGAAACTGCTAAAACCACGGCCAAGAAAGCCAGCCCGACTAACCCTAGGCTACCGACCCAGTTGGAAAGCCCTTCCAGCATCGGGATGATCGGAAAATAGTAGGCGGTCAACACCAACCCGAGCACGACGACAGCAGCAACGATTAGCTTCGCCCGAAACGATGACAACACGCTGGAAACTACGCTGAAAGATCGCTCTCTGCCAACAATCAGCAGAGAGTATCTTGCGACAAGAGCCGGTTATTTGACGATATGGGTGTTCACCAATCGGGTTAACTCGAACATGTCGACTTCTTTTTTGCCGTTGAATACGGCCTCTAAAGCGGCATCCGCTTTGATCTGCTTCTTGTGTTGCAGATTATGTTTCTTGATGTACTCCCAAAGTTTTTTGGTGAGTTCAGTTCTGGGCAGCGGGTTTGAGCCTACCACTTTAGCCAGGGCCTCGTCCGGTTGAACCGGTTTCATAAACGCGCTGTTTGTTTTACCTTCTTTCGACATAATTGTGGGATTAATAGACGGCCTAGAGGGAAATCAATCACAAATTGCTGGGGCGGGCGAGGGGAAACAAGGGTTCTTTATCGACCCGAGAAGACTTCGCTCGCCTCGGCTAAACTCTCATGGCTGCCTATATCATACCACAGACCGTCGATTGGATAGGTGAAAATATCGATCCTCTTATGTAGCCATTGGACATAGCGACCTGGTTGATCCGGGTTGTTTCCCTCTGATAAATAGGCACTTAGGAAGCGAAGGGCCTCCGGGCTGTAATAGTAAAGTGCGATCGCACACAGCGTACTTGATGGATTTTCCGGTTTCTCGACGAAGTCGGTGACGATTCCCGCCGGGTTAGTGGTAAGTTGATTATATTTCTTTGCTTTCTCCAGGCTCTTTACGTCATAAACGCCAATTGTGGCCGGATGCTCCCGGGCGAAATCGGCAAAGTTGGCCAAAGATTCGCTGAAAAGATTGTCGCCGGCGACGATTAACAGGTTCTCGTGATAAAGGCCTTTCTTTTCTGTGGCAAAAAAGATATCGCCGATCGCCCCCAACTTATCTTCCTCCGAGGTCGACCCGTCGTCGATCACCTCGAACCGCGCAGATTTGTTTCGCTGCCCATACTGATCTGCCCAATCGCTTAGTTGTTGGGCAAATTTATGGTTGGTGACGATGTAAAATGTTTTGAGATCTGTGATGCGTATGAGGTGGTCGACCACCCTTTCGATCATCGGTTTGCCCGCCACCGGGAGGAGCGGCTTAGCCTGATTCAAGGTCAGCGGATAGAGACGAGTAGCATAGCCGGCTGCCAGAATCAGCGCATTCATGATTTATCTCAGAGGCTAATCGCGCGGCAATGTAAAGGCTGAATCCGAGACGTTAGCGGAGATGACTTTCGAAAATCCCGATCAGATCTTGAACCGTAGAGACTAAACTGAATTTCTCCTGCGCTGTTCTCAAGCCGGAAGCGCCCAGGGCCCGTCGTTTTTCCGGGTCCTGAACCAAAGTCCGGATGGCCGAAGCCAGAGTTTCCGGAGACCCTTGGGGAACGAGAACGCCGTTTACTTGATCGGTGATGATTTCGGGGATGCCGGCCAGGCGCGAAGCAACGACCGGTAAGCCGCTTGCCATGGCTTCGATCAGGACGGTCGGGAGGTTATCTCGGTCACCAGCTTCGTCCTTTCTGGCAGGGAAGACGAAAATTTGGCTTTGGGCTAACAGCTCTACGATTTCCGCTTGGTTCTTTGGCCCGGGAAGGTCGACTAAGTGGCTCAAGCCCCGTGTTTCAATGAGCTGTCGAAGCGGGAGATGCTCCGGCCCGCCCCCTATGATCGTGCAGCGAAAATCAAGTCCTTGCTTATATAGAAGACTGCAAGCCTCCACTAGGTCCCGATACCCTTTCTTTGGGACCAGCCGACCGATCGAAACAATCCGGACCGGCTGCGTCCCGGGCTTTGCTGGAATAAATTCGGCAGGATTCAGGCCGTTGTAGACGCGGTAGATTTTGTTAGCTGCGAATGGAAACCTTGCTTTCAAGTCGTCAACGGCATAGTTGGTTTCGGTGACGACAAAACGCGCATCTGCCACCAAGCTCTTGAGCGGGACCCTTTGATCGGGTTTCTCAACAAAGATGTCGTTGGCGTGGCCGGTGAAGCTGTAACTGATCCCGAAGAGCTTTTTCGCCCACCAAGCCGTCCGAGCTGCAATTCCCGCAAAATGGACATGAAGATGCTCGATTCCGAGCTTCTTCATTCGATTGCCCAGGTAGATCGCTTCGTAAAAGCGATGTTTATCGCGGCTGTCCACCTCTCTGTCCCAGTAATCCCTGAACCGTCTCGCCGCCCAACGGGTTGGAATCTTGAAAATCGGGCTGTTTGAGTCCGGAAAATAATGAATTACGACCTCGTTCAGCGGGATATTTAAAGGGCGCTCATCGTTCGGCCGGCGGATCGAAAAGATCGGGATTCGCCTATTTTGGCGATACAGTTCCGCAACTTCGCGCGCGCAAAATGTTTTGGTGAAAGCGGGAAACCTTTCAAAAAGGTAGGCCAGTGCGCGCACGACTTATCTTTATTCCTGAGACGAATGGAGCGCCAACGAGAATCCAAGTGTGCGGTTGGAGTCGAAAAGTAGGTGTTTGGAGGGCATTTTCCCGACGGGAAGTACCTTTGTGAAAAATTTCACAAATAACTTGCCAGAGGCGGTAGCCATTGCTTTTATAGCGAGTCCCACCCCTCCGGCCGCTGGCGCGATCGGTCCTGTGCTCCCCGCGGAGCTTTGGGCCTCTCTCCTCTTGTCTGAGGGCGTGACATCGTTATGCAGGTCTCGACCTTAATAGCCGCTGAGCAGATCTCGGTAAACGCTACGCCGGTTTCGCCGTTAGCGAGCTGGTTTACGAACTCTTTCTTGTTCACGGTAATCGTCACCGCGCTAATCGTCTGGGTGGCGCGTTGGGCCACTCGAAATATGCAGCTGGTGCCGTCCGGTCCGCAAAATCTCTTCGAAGCGGTGGTCGAAACACTGTACAACACATTTTCGGGGATTGTCGGCCGGCACATGATTCCCAAGGTATTCCCTCTCCTGGCAACCTTGTTTATTTTCATTCTCGCGGCGAATTGGTTTGGATTGATCCCGGGAGTCGGAACAATTGGGTTCGGTAAGCCCGCCGGACCACTGACCCTGAGCGAGGTGGATGCGCCGCTACTCAGGCCCGCCAATGCGGATTTGAATATGACCCTGGGAATGGCGCTCTTCTTTATGGGTTGGTGGGTAATCTGGACTATCCAAGAAGTGGGTGTGATCGGCTTTCTCAAACACACATTTGCCCCTAAGGGCGGAGTAACGGGTTTTCTCTGGGTCGCCCTGCTGCCGCTCTTTCTCTTCGTCGGAGTCATCGAGATTATTTCGATCGCCATTCGCCCGGTCTCTCTCTCGATGCGGCTATTCGGTAACATTTACGCCGGTGAGACCTTGTTGCACACGATGTCCACGATCGGAGCCTCGCTACCAATCCCCCTGAATTACCTCACTTCGGTGCTTTTCCCGCTCCCGTTTTACTTTCTCGAACTCTTGGTCGGTCATCCTCCAGGCGTTTGTCTTCGCGATGCTCTGCTCGGTGTACATCAAGCTTTCTACGGATTCCGGAGAAGGGGAGCACGCGCACTAACGGCTTTTCTGTCGAGACCATGCCTAAGCGTGGGCGGCAGGAACAAAAAGCAAAACATCATCGAAAACAAAGAAAGAAAAAACTTATGTTGGAAATTCTGACTATGTTAGCCGCGGATGCCGCGGCTGGGCCAAGTTTCGGGCCAATGCTACCGTTGGCTTTTGCCGGTCTGGGCGCAGGAATCGGAGTCGGTATTGTGGGTGGTAAAGCCGCCGAAGCAGTCGGTCGTAACCCGAGCGCATTCGGTAACATTCTTGTGATGGCGATCATCGGAATGGCTCTCGCCGAGGCGATTGCAATTTACGGGTTGATCATTGCATTCACGAAGTAACCGCTGAATGGTATTGGCTGCAGTGGAAACCCCGCTTGCAGCCCCCAACCTTTTCAAGAAACCTTCCTCGATCTACAGACTATGGACTCAGCGGGTAACGTTGCTCAGCAGTTTGGAGTCTACTGGCCAAACCTCATCGCTCAGGTCGTCTTATTCGTGATTGTGTACTTTGTTCTGAGCAAGTACGCCTTCAAACCCGTCGTTGCCATGCTGGAAGAGAGACGCCGCCGGATCGAGGAAGGGCAGATAAACGCGGAACGAATCAAGCAACAATTGGCTGAGGCGCAGGCGAAGTATGAAGAAATTCTAGCCCGAGCCAACGCGGAAGCGCAAAGAGTGATTGATGAGGTTCGGATGAGTGGTGACCGACTCGCCGATCAGAAACGGCAACAGGCGATTGCGGAAGCGGAGCAGATTCTCACAAAAGCGCAGGAAGCGGTGGTACAGGAGCGAGAGCGTACGATGGCCGATCTAAAGCGCGATTTTGGGCGGCTGGTCATCGAAGCCACTACGAAAGTCACAAGCAAAGTGCTTACTCCAGAGGACCAGCGGCGAATCAGCGAGGAGGCAATTCGCGAGATAGCGGCATAACCCCGCAGAAGCCATGAGAACGTCTCGAGAAGCCCGCCGGACTTCACGGCAAATGCTTAAACTGAGTTTAACAAACGGAAAATTAGATCAGCAGAAAGTATCGCGAATGGTTCAAACAGTCTTGTCGGAGAAGCCTCGGCATTACGTCGAAGTCTTAAAGAATTATCAGCACCTGGTGCGTTTGGAAGTGGAGCGCCGGCACGTCGTGGTCGAAAGCGCCGCTCCGTTGAATTCGCAGCTGAGCGATCAGGTTATGGCTAAACTAAAGGCGCGGTACGGGGACGATCTGACCGCAGAATTTCGCACCAACCCTGCTCTGCTGGGTGGTTTGCGCATCAAAGTGGGCGACGATGTTTGGGATGGATCAGTTCGCCGTCGGTTACAGACCCTCCAAGAGCAACTTTAGACGTCCCTCATGAACACCATTCTGGAAGAACTGGAAAAAGCGATCTCGGGTATTAAGCCGGAAACCAGTCGATCGAACGTTGGCGTCGTGCGCGAGGTCGGGGACGGGGTGGCGAAGATAGAGGGGTTGAGCGACGTGATGCTCAACGAGATGATCGAATTTCCCGGTGGCACTTACGGGTTGGCGCTGAACCTGGAGGAGACCGAAGTGGGAGCAATTTTACTCGGTGATTACACCGATATTACCGAAGGGACGGAAGTGCGCACGACTGGTCGACTGTTGTCCGTGCCGGTCGGAAAAGCGATGCTCGGCAGAGTGGTAAACGCTCTCGGGCAGCCGATCGACGGCAAAGGACCGATTCAGTCCGAAATCAGCTACCCGCTAGAGAAGATCGCTCCTGGAATCATTAAGAGACGTCCGGTCTCCGTGCCCGTTCAGACCGGCATTCTTCCCATTGACGTGATGATTCCGATTGGACGCGGCCAGCGCGAGTTAATCATTGGGGATCGCGCAACCGGAAAAACCACGGTCGCCCTCGATACGATTATCAGCCAGGCTCGGCTTAATCGCGCGGCAGAAGAAGGTAAGGCGAAGTACCACGAGCCGCTCTATTGTATTTATGTAGCAATCGGGCAGAAGAACATGAACATCGCCCGCGCGATTGACGTGCTGGAAAAAACCGGCGCCATGCCGTACACCATCGTCATATCTGCACCGGCGTCGGAGGGTGCTACCAGCCAGTATTTGGCGCCTTATGCGGGAGCCGCAATGGGAGAGTGGTTCATGGATCACGGCATGGATGCATTAATCGTTTTCGACGATCTCTCCAAACATGCTGCGGCTTACCGTCAGGTCTCGTTAGTCCTAAAGCGCCCGTCTGGACGCGAAGCCTACCCCGGTGACGTATTCTATCTCCATTCTCGGTTGCTCGAACGAAGTGCCCGCCTGAGCAAAGAGGCCGGCGGCGGATCGCTCACTGCCTTGCCAATTATTGAGACACAGGCCGGTGACGTTTCGGCTTACATTCCGACGAATGTTATTTCCATCACTGACGGTCAGATCTATTTGGAAACGGATCTTTTCTATCAAGGTGTCCGCCCAGCGATTTCGGTCGGTATCTCGGTGAGCCGAGTAGGTTCAGCCGCTCAGATCAAAGCAGTTAAGCAAGTTGCCGGTTCGACCAAGTTAGATTTGGCGCAATTCCGGGATCTCCAGGCGTTCGCGCAATTCGGATCTGACGTCGATCCCGGTACCCGAAAAAAGTTGGATCGCGGTCAGCGTATCGTGGAACTCTTCAAGCAGGGTCAGCACGACCCGATGCCGGTCGAGATTGAAGTTGTGATTCTGTTCGCGATGCAGAAGGGCTACTTCGATGACGTACCGGTCGATAAGATCAAAGACTGCGAAACCAAGCTTCGCGAATACTTTGAAACGCGGAAAGAAGACGTCCTCGCAGCCATTCTAGAAAAGCTGGCGATCGACAAAGAGCTTGAAGAGAAGCTGCACGCCGCGCTCAAAGATTTTAAGTCGTTCTATAAGCCTTGATCCATGCCAAGTACGCTCGATATCCGGCGGCGGATCCGCTCGGTCAAAAACACGGCGCAGATCACTAAGGCTATGCAAATGGTCGCCGCTTCCAAGATGCGGAAATCACAGTCAGCCGCGCTGTCCGGACGACCCTACCAGGAGGTGCTGAACCGAGTTCTCGGTGCGCTTCGCGGAAGAGTGGATCCTCAAAGTGCTCCGCTGCTGGTGGAACGTCCTGTCAGCCGCGAGTTGCTCCTGGTGATCAGCAGCGACAAAGGACTTTGCGGCGCGTTGAATACCAATCTCTTCCGAGAATTAACGAGCCTCGACGCCCCAGATCCCTCATTCTCCGCGGTCGGTCGAAAGGCTGTTCAGTTCGTAGCTCGGACCAGGCGAAAATTATTGGCCGATTTCAAGGTAAGTGAAATACCACACACTCGTGAGGTGCGCCCGATCGCCCAGTTCTGCACTGAAAAGTTCCTATCTGGCGAAGTTGATCGGGTGCGCGTCGTCTACTCGAAATTTGTGAACACACTCGTCCAGCAACCGACTACCGTGAATCTGATTCCAGTTTCGTCCGAGGAGTTGCTTGGGGAAGAAAAGCTTCCGAGCGGGGAGTTCCTTTTCGAACCGAGTGAGCAAGGTGTGTTGTCCGCGATCCTACCTCATTACATCAGTTTTCAGATTTTCCAGATGATCCTCGATGCGCGTGCCTCCGAGCATAGCGCTCGAATGGTAGCGATGAAAAACGCTACCGATAATGCGAAGCAACTCGTGAAGGATCTGACCCTGGAATATAACAAAGTTCGGCAAGCAGGCATCACCACCGAGCTTCTCGAGATTGCCAGCGCGCAACTGGCGGTAGGATAACTTCACTATGAGCGAAGGTACAATTGTGAGAATAGTCGGTCCCGTCGTGGACGTCGATTTCAGCGAGGCCCCGAAGGTCCCGAAAATTTACGATGCACTGGAGGTCAAATTCGAAGTGGAGAAACAGAAGCGTCACCTTGTCCTCGAAGTGCAACAACATTTAGGAGAAGGCTGGGTCAGAGCGATCGCCATGTCTTCCACCGAAGGGTTGAAACGCGGTATGAAACTTGCCGACACCGGGGATCCTATTTCGGTTCCGGTTGGCGAAGGTGTACTCGGTCGAGTTTTCAACGTGACTGGCGATGCCATAGACGAGCGTGGTCCGGTAAAGTTTGAAAAACGTTACCCAATCCACCGCAAGGCACCTTCTCTCTTAGACCAAGACACTTCAGCGAGCACGCTCGAGACCGGAATCAAGGTCATCGACCTCATCTGTCCATTTGCCAAAGGCGGTAAGGTCGGGGCGTTTGGAGGTGCCGGAGTAGGGAAAACGGTCGTAATCATGGAGTTGATCAACAACATCGCGAAGGGGCACGGTGGTTTTTCCCTATTCGCGGGAGTAGGCGAACGCACTCGCGAAGGGAACGACCTTTACAATGAAATGTCGGAAGCTGGCGTGATCGATCAAAAAGATTTGAGCAAGTCAAAGGTCGCACTGGTTTACGGTCAGATGAATGAACCGCCTGGGGCTCGGCTCCGAGTCGGTTTGAGCGCGCTTGCGATGGCCGAATACTTCCGAGACGAGAAGAATCAAGATGTACTCCTTTTCATCGATAACATTTTCCGCTTTTCCCAGGCTGGGTCTGAGGTTTCTGCGCTGTTGGGAAGAACGCCCTCAGCTGTCGGCTATCAGCCGACGCTAGCTTCCGAAATGGGCGATCTTCAGGAGCGCATCACATCCACCAAAAAGGGATCAATCACTTCGTTTCAAGCGGTGTATGTTCCGGCGGACGACCTTACCGATCCGGCACCCGCCAATACGTTCGCGCATCTGGATTCGACGATCGTTTTGGATCGAGCTATTTCGGAACTCGGAATTTATCCGGCGGTGGATCCATTGGCATCTACGTCAAAGTCCTTGTCCCCAGATTTTGTTGGTCCGGAGCACTACGAAGTTGCGCGTGGCGTTCAACGCGTGCTGCAGCGCTACAAGGACTTGCAAGATATCATTTCTATTCTTGGAATGGATGAACTGAGCCCGGACGATAAGTTGACCGTCTATCGCGCCAGAAAAATCCAACGTTTCTTGAGCCAGCCTTTTCACGTGGCCGAGGTATTTACCGGAAAAGAAGGTAAATATGTCAGTACACAGGAGACGATCCGAGGATTCAAAGAGATCCTGGAAGGCAAGCACGACGATGTGCCGGAGCAGAATTTTTACATGAGAGGCGGCATCGACGAAATTCATACCGAAGGCTGATTGGCGATGGCTAAGCTCAGGCTTGAGATTGTGACTCCGGAGGGGCGCGCATATCAGGACGACGTGGATATGGTTGTCCTCCCTGGTGCGGATGGAGAACTAGGTGTTTATTCTGGGCACACTCAGCTGATGACGCAGCTTGCGCCTGGTGAGGTCAGGATTCTCAAAGACGGAAATCAGACAGAATTAGTCGTCGGGTCGGGATTTGCAGAAATTACGCAAACCCAGGTCTCGGTGATCACCGATTCAGCGCTCGAAGACGAGTTGATTGACGAGAAGGTCACCGAAGAAGCGATTCACCGTGCTGAAGCCGCTCTCCAAGACAAGAGTCTGGCGTCTGACGAAGCAGCCGAAGCCGAGGCGGCATTGGCTCGGTCACTCGCTCAGCTTAGATTCAAGCGCCGGCGCAGACACTGATTGTTGATGCGGTGATGCACGCGGATCGGAGGGTGCGGCGCTTCCGACGTTTGGGGATGCTCCTGCCAAAAGCGTATTGGGATATCCATCAAACTCTTGCTCAATCGATTTTCTCAAACCGGATACGCGCAGATCGTCCGTGCGCTTCCAATTGTTCTGCCTCACTGAATTTATCGAGGAAAGGTAGCGACCTTTCGAGAGCCTCGGGGCTGTAGCTCACGACACTGGTTCTTCGCTGAAATTGATCCACGGTCAGGCCCCCGAATGATTTTCCCGCGCCACCAGTAGGCAATTCGTGACTCGGGCCGGCCAAAAAATCGCCTGTGACTACCGGCGAATACGGACCCACAAAGATAGCCCCCGCGTTTATGATCTGCTCCGCGACCGTCCAGGGATCTTGCGTGACGATCGATAAGTGTTCGGGAGCGAAATTGTTTGTGAATCGGATAGCGTGAGGGAGATCTCTCACGAGGACAGCATACGCGCGGCTCGAAACAACCTCCTCCAGATAGCTCTTTCGCGGTAAACGGGCCATCTGCTTAGCCAGCTCCAACCGGGTCGCTTCCAGGACGGATCGATGTGACGAAACCACGCAAATCACGCTTCCGGGACCATGTTCAGCCTGCGCCAGAAGGTCGGCTGCCACCCAAGCAGGGTTGGCACTACTGTCCGCGAGCACCAGGATTTCACTGGGGCCAGGCAACAGGTCGACGGCCACGTAGCCGAACACTTGACGTTTTGCTTCGGTAACATAAGCGTTGCCCGGACCAAATATTTTATCGACCTTGGCGATCGTTTCTGTTCCGAACGCCAAAGCCGCGATCGCTTGCGCCCCACCGATCTTAAATATCTCCGTCGTTCCGGCGATCTGCAGTGCGCTTAGTAGCGCGTGATTCATTTTCTTATCGGAGCCGACTGGTGAGACTACGACGATTTCTGGGACGCCGACGGTCGTTGCCAGGCAAACGGTCATAATCGCCGATGAGACGAGCGGGGCCGTGCCGGCCGGAACATAGATACCGACTCTTTGAAATGGATGAAATCGTTCCCCGACTTCGGCTCCTTGCGCATTTTGTGCGAGCCAATCGGTGCGTTGACTTCTCTTCGCAAATTCGTGGACATTTTGTTGGGCTGCCTCCAGCGCGTCGCGAAGCATCGGGTCCAAATGTCCCAAGGCTTCTTCTATTTCGGATCGATCGATTTTCAGTTCGTCTCGGGCAAAGAGAGTGTGGTCGAATTGCTCTACTAATCGGATAAGCGCGTCGTCGCCCCCGAAGCGTATTTGGTCAACAATACCTCGTACCTGGTCGATCAGGCGTTCCTCCGGGATGTACTTGCGATCCAGCTTCTCGGTTCTGCTAGCGCTCTCCTCGGAACTTAAGTCGATAAACTTCATTGCCGAGCCGGACACTGTACCGTGACCCGAACACGCGCAAGCTGGATGCTGCCTATCGTTTAGCCAAAGGAGGCACGGAAAAGGGACGTTGATTTCCTTGGAGATCCAAGCATATCGTCTTCATTTATAAGACAAAGCGAAATGCCGGCCGCCTGGGAGGCAGAAATTTGATTGGACCGAACAAGTTGACTGCAACGCCCATTGAAAATGGAAGCTGGAGCTTTTTTGGGTGGTCCGGCGCCAATCTGGGTCACCAAAGTTCATTACATTTTTAAACTGCCAATCAGTTGTATCTCTGCGGATCATGAAACCAAGCGAGCTACGATCGTGTACAATGCGTTGCACCGCTAATGCTCCGCCGTGGTTTGGCAGCCGGGGAGGAAATTGCGAAACGCTTTCCCGGTTGGGCCCATGAAGAAAGCTCTTGTCCGCACGCTGCAGGCGGTATTTACCATTGGGATCTTAATTTGGGTATTTCACAGCCCAGAGAAACGCGCCCAAATGGCTGCAGCCTTTGGTAAAGCGGATGGCTATTGGATGCTCGTCGGTCTTCCGGTCGCGCTCACGGGAGAAATCGCTAACATCATCCGATGGAAGATTCTCATGCGAGTACAAGGCATGCATTTAAGTTGGCGGCGAATCTCCCAGCTTTTCTTTGTTGGATTGTTTTTTAATCTGTTCATGCCGGGGTACACCGGCGGAGATTTTGCGCGACTTTATTTTTCGATGCGGGAGTTTCCCGACCGAAAGAAAGAGGTCATCCTTACCATCGTCATGGATCGCCTTATCGGCATGCTGGCGTTAGTCGTCGCTGCAGTGATCACGACTGGCCTGCGCTGGCAATGGCTGCAGCAAACTCCACAAGCTTCCTTCTTGCTCTGGATTCTTCTTTGCATGTTGATCGGTTTCACCGTCATCACCGTCGGTTCTTTCTTAGTGAGCGGTCTGCAACTAGCCAATCGGCTGCCACGGCATACACCCTTTCGTGAGCGACTGATCGAGACCTCGGAAGCTTATCATGTATTCGCTCGTGCCAAGCTATCCCTGCTCTGGGCGTTTCTGTTGTCGTTCCCGGTCCTTTTTTCATTCTACGGCGCATTTTATTGCGCGGCCCAAGCGGTTCATGCCCGCGTCTCCTTTCTCGATATGATCACGATCATGCCGATCGTGACCTCCATCATTTCGCTGCCGATCACACCAGGAGGTGTGGGGTTTCGTGAATCTCTGTTCGAGATTCTGCTCCGTGACCTCGCCAAAGTCCCCGGAGAGGTCGGAGTACTGATTTCTCTACTCGGGTTTTCATTCTTCGTCCTGTTTGGATTGATTGGGGGTATCTGTTATCTGTTTTATTCACCCAGAGGGCGCGCACGCTGGCGCGAAATGCAGGGAGAAGTCGAACGCGTGCACAGCCAGTAAGAATTGACAGATGACAATTGACAGAAGCGCCCGGACAAATGCGTGGTTGTTTCGAACGCTAAGGCGAGAACAAGGGTTGCGGCCGGGGGCGGATCTGGCTTTGTTCCGGCATGGATCTACTGCTTGGCCATTCTCCAGATCCCGATGACGCGTTCATGTTTTATGCGCTGGCCGAAAACAAGATCGACACCGGGGATTACCGCTTTCAGCACATTCTGCAAGACATTGAAACGCTGAACCAACGTGCGCTCCGGGGCGAACTTCACATCTCCGCAGTTTCGATTCACGCCTATGCTTTTCTTACTTCGTTGTACGCGTTGTTGCCCTGTGGCGCCAGCATGGGAGATGGGTACGGTCCGATGTTGGTCTCCTTGGCGCTTCCGCCCAAAGATCCGCCGGAAATCTCGAACTGGCTTGCGGACAAGACGATCGCGGTACCAGGCTTAAAAACGAGCGCTTATCTGGCCTTCCGACTCTTGACCAGTCTCGGTTCAACGGTAGTTGTGCCGTTCGACGAAATCTTCGACTTTGTTAAAGCGGGCAAGGCCGATGTGGGATTGCTGATTCACGAGGGCCAACTCACCTACGCCCAAGAGGGATTTCATTTGGTCCTCGATCTAGGTGCCTGGTGGAAGGATCAAGTCGGCCTTCCGTTGCCTTTGGGTGGAAACGTGATCCGGAAGGATATACCCCCTCAGCAGCGGAAAGAGATCTCCGATATTCTCAAAGAAAGCATCCACTATGGGCTGCAGCACCGCGCAGCTGGAGTACAACACTCCATGTCGTTAGCGCGCGGCCTCGATTTGGCTCAAGCCGATAAGTTCATCGGTATGTACGTGAACGATTTTACTCTGGATTACGGTAAAGTCGGGAGGCAAGCGATTCGGGAATTTCTGGGACAGGCAAGCAGTCGGGGCCTTATTCCAAAACCGATTGAGATTGAATTCGTCGAGTAGACGGGAGTGGACCGCTTCCCCGATTGGTAGGGCAAAAGCCTGATACGGTCTCAGCGGACGCGGACAAGGAGCGCGTCCCTACCGGGGCATTAGCGGTTAAAGAGAACGTTCGCCGCTTCGTGCTGTTCCGGAGGACAGGCCGCGTTGGTCGGAACCTCCGTGGGATTAGCGTTCCCGAGGATCAGTTGTTTCTCAACCAGGTACTGTTCTACTTCTTCGCCACTGACATCTGGAAGCATAAAGCCATTGATCTCTACACAAGGCGAAAGAGGTTGGCCGCTTTTCTGTTCCATCTCCCAGCGAAATGCCGGATTTTGAATGATGTCCTTTTCCTGGTACGGGAGATTGTACTTCTGTAAGACTGCGCGCACCCCGGCGCTCCATCCACATTGGGTTTTCAAGTACGCGACAATTTGTGGTGTTTCCGTGCTCATTTAATTTACTTTACGTTGTTAAACTCTCGCTTGTTGTTTGTCGGGCGTCTACCGAATGAACGATCGCAACTCCAGCCCAAACTCAGATTCTATCTGAGAAAGTTGCGATAGTACCCGAGGATTCTCAATGAAAAAAGGCGCCCAGCTAGCCGGGCGCCCTCTCCAAAGATTATTTTTTCCGATCACTGGGCCGATACTCTTCCTCGGCCGCTTGGAACGCCTGCTCCAAACCGACCATATCTTCACCGGGCCGCAGACTATCAAAGGCTTCAGTCTCACGCCGCAGTTCGTCCTCGGAATAGTGCGCCGCCTTGATCGAAAGGCCGATACGTCGTTCCGCCTTATCCACCTTGATAACCCGGGCCTCGACGTCTTGGCCTACCTTCAACACGTCTTTAACCTTGGCCACGTGTTCCTCGCTGAGTTGCGAGATATGGACCAAGCCATCGATGTCATCTTGCAATTGAACGAAAGCGCCGAAACTAGCCAGCTTGGTCACCTTACCTTTGACCAAGTCACCGATCTTGTATTTCTGATCGATTTCTTTCCACGGGTCGGATTCGAGTTGTTTGATTCCCAAGCTGATTCGCTGATTGACCTTATCGATATCCAGAACGACCGCTTCCACCTCGTCGCCTTTCTTCAAGATCTCACTCGGATGATTTATCTTGCGAGTCCAGCTGAGATCGGAGACGTGAATCATGCCGTCAATACCCTCTTCCAACTCTACGAAGGCACCGTAGGCGGTCATGTTACGGATCTTGCCTTTGACTTCGGAGCCGATCACATAACGCTGTTCGATTGCGTCCCAAGGATTTGGTTCGAGCTGGCGAACTCCCAAGGAAATCTTTTGCTCTTCCTTATTTACGCCCAGCACGACCGCGTCGATTTCCTGGCCCTGCGTTAACACATCGGAAGGCCGGGTAATCCGCTTCGTCCAGGAGAGCTCGGAAACGTGAATGAGACCTTCCACCCCTTCTTCGATCTCCACGAATGCGCCGTAGGGCACTAGATTAGTAACTTTTCCGTGCACTTTCGCACCAACCGGAAAACGCTCCTCAATCTTGTCCCATGGATTGCGCTGGGTTTGTTTGAGGCCCAACGAAACACGTTCTTTTTCCTTGTTGATGTCGAGTACAACGACATCAACGTTTTGCCCGATCTTGAGAAGTTCGCTCGGGTGAGTAAGCCGTCCCCAAGTCATATCCGTGATGTGGAGAAGCCCATCCATGCCATCAAGGTCAATGAACGCACCGAAATCGGTGAGATTCTTCACACTTCCTTTGACTGTGTCGCCGACCCTGACCGACTCAAGGAACTTCGTCCGTTTCTCTGCGCGTTCCTGTTCGATGATTTCGCGCCGGCTCAAAACGACATTTTTCCGCTCGTCGTTAATTTTAACAATCTTGAAATCGTAGGTGTTGCCTACGAATTGCTGGAGATCCTTGGGAGGAACGATGTCGATCTGCGAACCAGGAAGGAAAGCCTCTACCCCGATATTTACCGTTAGGCCCCCTTTGACCACGGCCTTCACCTTCCCTTTGATCAACCCATCGCCTTGAAAAACCTTAACGATCTTGTCCCAATTCTGCTTATGGGCGGCCTTTTCCTTCGATAGAACCACCATCCCATCTTCATTTTCGAGCCTCTCCAGCAGTACCTCGACCTCATCGCCTACTTCGACCTCGTCAGAATCCTCAAATTCCGACACCGGGATTACGCCCTCGGACTTGTAGCCGATATCTACGAGCACTTCGCGGGGCCGAATTTCCAAGATCCGTCCTTTAACGATACTGCCTTCTTTGAAATCGCGCAGGGACTTCGCGATTAGCTCCTGCATTTCAGTCATAAAGAAATTACAAACACAAAACAAACCACGGTTGCCACTTAGTTTAATCCACTCCCGGACGCCCTGTTTTAGGGCGTCTCCACGGGATCAGAGGAGGTGTGAACATAGCCACTCGCTCAAGAGCTGCAAGAGATTTCCGGGGAGAGAGCGCCGTAGTTTTACGCGAAAGCGGAGTCAAGACTGGGGGCCGTACCTTGTGAGGTCGAGAAGAGCAGTATGGAATCCAGGGCCAGAATGCAAAACACTCAACGGCCAACCGGTTACCGCCAACTTCTAACCTCAACCATCCATTACTTCATGAGAAGTACAGAGCGCGCTTTCTTGATCTCCCGGGTAATTTTTCGATGCAGATAGGCGGGCATGCCAGTGACACGACGCGGCAAAATCTTACCGCTCTCGGTGACAAACTTACGAAGTAAATCCGGATTCTTGTAATCAAGCGCTTCAATGGCTATATCGATTCGTCGCCGGGGCATGGCGCGATTCGCGCGTCGGAAATTCGATCGGCGTTTGGCAGTCTTCGGTTCCATGATCCTACTTTACTTCGCGATGCAGTGTATGGCGCCGCAGGAAAGGGTTGTATTTTTTCTTTTCGAGCCGTCCTGGGGTGTTCAGGCTCTTTTTGTTACGGGTGGAGACATAGCGCGAAACCGGTTTTCCCTGGGACTTGGCCTCGGTGCATTCCAGGATAATGATGTCTCTTGGCATAATTATTCCTTGTTCTCGGAAGCTGGTTCTTCCTCTTCGCCCTCACCGCCTTCTTCGTCGGTCAATCCAAAGAGCGAGGTGACCGGTTGCCGAATGCGAGTGGCTTTCCTTTGCTTCTCGATCGTCGTCTGGCACTCCACCGTAAAACGAGCGAATGGGATTGCCTCCAGCCGGGCATGTGGGATCGCTTTTCCTGACATTTCGCACACACCATAGGTTCCGGCATCAATTCGCTTGAGTGCTTCTTCAATCTCGTAAAGTGCATCCTGCTCTTGGGAAAGTAAGCTGAGCGCAAAGTCACGATCATATGCGTCGCTCCCAGCGTCCGCCTGGTGCATGCCGAACGCAGAAGCTTCACTTCCTTCGGCCCTTGCGCGCAAAGTGTCCCGAGAAACTCCCATCATCGCGTCCAGAAGGCTATCTCTGAGCTGCAGAAGCTTCGCTTTCTGCTTCTTCAAGAAAGGGCTAAGCTTTTCGTCTTCCGCTTCATGGTTGCTACCGGTGGCTAGGACTTGCGCGGTTTGGTCCGAGGGCGAATGCCCATTTACGGACGCATCTTGCTTTTTCTGTAATTTCGATTTCGCCATAAATTAAGTAGACCGAGCTGCTCCCACGCTTTCCCCTTCCCGAGCGAGGAGGGCGAACATATAATGGCAATCACCGTTCGGTTCAAGGGGAAAGATAGCGGGAAATTCGGCCCCTTTGGCCGCCGCTCCGGAGAGTGCTTTTTTATAGGAATTGGCTCGACCTGTGTTCGACGCAGAATGCCTTCCGGACGTTTAAAAAAGAAATCAATTCCCGAAACTTTTTTTTGATCGACGTCGAGGCTTCAGTCCTGGAGGCAGCAAATTAAGGCACTGTGTCCGATTCCTTCGATATACCGCGCATCAGGAACTGGCGCTCGAATAGTGATTAAGAGCTGTCCGCCAGAGCAGACGCGAAAACAGCACCATCAGGGACGAAATCAGTATGAGGTGACCTATAAAACGCCAAGGGGTTTCGCCGGCGTGGATCAATACCCGTGCCGGAACATTGGTGACAACCATCACCGGGAGAACCCAACTGAAGATGAACTTCGCGAATCCCTTAAATACGACGTCAGGATAACGAGCTAGATTCATGATATTGTAATAGCCGTATATAACTCCCTGGGCTCGGACGCTCCAGAAACTGACTGTAGCAAGGCCGAACATCACGGCGTAATGCAAAGACACGCCAATCAGCACCGTAGCGAGGTAAAGCACGATCTGACCGAGCGATGGAGTGACCTGGATACGATAGAGCGAGTAGCCGACGATCAGCACGCCAACGAATGCATTAATCATGCTGTCGATGCCGAATCGCCGGACCGACGTCGTAAACTGCGCGTCAATCGGCTGCAGCAGAACAAAATCGAGCTTACCGGTCCGAACGAGCTCGGAAAGGTTCATCAGATTGGTAAAGAAAAAAGCGTTGAAGATCTGGCTGATGATCTGATGGGTTCCGACCAGCAAAACCATATCCCACTTTGTCCAATCGCCGATGGCGTCTACATGACTATAAATAACTTCGATAAAAATGAGCTGCCCGGCAAACCAGAGAACTTCGACCAACAGCCAGAGCAGAAAGTTAAGCTTAAAGTTCATCTCCCTGATCAGGGAGTTTCGTAGCATTACGCCGTAGACGTGCAGATAACTCGCCAGAGGTTTCATTTTTCGTCGCGCCAGTGACCGCGAGCTCCGGAACGTTGCTTCGCCTCGATTTTCGTGGCCGGTGCGATCCGAAATTCGGTATCAAACGGTTCTACAGAAATCCTCGAATCGATCCATGCCTCGCTTGATTATGTCCAGGCTGGTCGCATAGCTGAAACGAATCGTGCGGTCATTTCCGAAAGCAATTCCGGGAACGACAACCACGTTGGCCTTGCTCAAAAGCCGGTCGGCAAAGTTTTGCGACGTTAGACCCAAACGGCCGATGTTGGCGAGCACGTAGAACGCACCCAAAGGACGGACGATGCTGAGATTCGGAATTTTTGATAACCGATCCACCATGTATTGGCGACGGAGATCGAACTCCTCCCGCATATCGGAAATGGTCTGTTGATCTCCTTTCAACGCAGCTAGTCCCCCTTTTTGCGCAAATGAAACCGGATTCGACGTGACGTGACTTTGAATGGAGTCGATGGCCCGAGCAATTGATTCTGGAGCACCGAGATAGCCGAGACGCCAGCCGGTCATGGCGTAGGCCTTGCTAAATCCGTTTACGGTAATCGTGAGGTTGTAGTACTCCGGGCCGAGCGATGCGATGCTCACATGTTCGGTGCCTTCGTAAACGAGTTTTTCGTAAATTTCGTCAGCGAGAATCAGAATCTCCTCCTCGGCGGCCACGGCGGCGAGCGCCTCCAGTTCCTGGCGAGTGTAAACAGCGCCGGCTGGATTGTTCGGAGAGTTGATGATGATCATCTTCGTCCGTGGCGTCATCGCGTTTTCAAACTCTTCCGCAGTCAATTTCCACCCGTTTTCTTCCTTGGTCTCGACGAAGATGGGATCTGCGCCCGCCAATCGCACCATTTCCGGATAGCTTAGCCAATACGGTTTTGGGATAATCACCTCGTCACCAGCTTGGCAAGTGGCGAGAATGGCGTTGTAACAGGAATGTTTCGCCCCGGTGCTGACGATGACCTGAGACGCGCTGTAGGTGATGTGATTGTCCTGATGGAATTTTTCCGAGATGGCCTGTCGGAGCTCCGGAATGCCTGAGCTAGGAGTGTATTTGGTAAATCCCGCCTCCAGTGCAGCTATAGCTGCGGCTTTGATGTGCTCGGGAGTATCAAAATCAGGTTCGCCCGCAGCAAAGCTGCACACGTCGATCCCTTCGGACTTCATCGCTTTTGCTTTGCTGTCGATGGAAAGAGATAACGATGGTATCAAACTGGTCGCTCTTGCGGAAAGTTGCATAAAAATCTTTCCCACGAGTATATGTTACCAGCGGCCATTTCAACCAAGGAATTCCCGCTAACTGCACCGCTCGACTGTCGCCGATTGGTGTATAGCAAATCGCAAATCGAAAATAGCAATCCGAACAATTTGCTATCCGCGATCAGCTATTTGCGATCGCGTTCGGCGTCTCATTTTTGAGCGAGCAGGGTTACCCATTTGCCTCGTGCTCGGGTCAGGAGAACCTTCATACCAGTCTTTTCCAGCAACTGGTGGATCGGCGTCACTTGATGTCGCATAATGCCGGAAGCGATGAGATGTCCATTCGAGCGCAGGGCTTGGCAGATTTTGGTTGCACATTGTCCCAGCAGCTCGCTGTAAAGATTCGCCGTTATGATGTCGTAGCAAAGCTTGGGAGCGAAGGAGAGGACATCTTGTTCCCAAAAACGAATCTTGATGGTCAGTTCGTTCAACTTTGCATTCTGTTTCGCGGTACGCACAGCCGTCGGGTCAAGATCAAAGGCGTCCACAGGCGAAGCCCCCAGCTTGGCTGCGGCGATGGCGAGAATTCCCGCACCGGTTCCCGCGTCCAGCATTTGCCATCCACCAGACTTTGGGGCGATATCACAGAGAAGCCGCAAGCATCCGGCCGTCGTCGCGTGGTCGCCCGTACCGAAAGCCAATCCGGCGGGCAGATAGAGGTGATGGTGCGGAATCGGTCGATCATCGCCAGGCTCACGATTGAAGATCAAGAGCTTGCCCCGAATCGAGATCGGCCGTTTTTGAACGACCGCCCTCACCCAATCGGCCGTCGACCGCTTTAGATCCCGAATCTCACCGCCGAAACGCTTCAGCAGTAACCTCCCTTCGCGTTGAGTCACTTCGAAGATCTCAAGACGTATTCGGTTGCTTCCGCCCAAGTGGGTTATAACGAGCCGCTCCCAGCCAAGAAATAGGAGTCGTTCCTGCCAACTATCGGCCCACTTCTGGGAGCTTATCTTACGCCAGACCAGCATTGCTTGGATAATCCTTGCCTAGGCATAATCTTGTTCTTAGAAGAGGAGTTGCGCATGATTCATCATATCGTTCTCTATAAACCCAAACCGGACGTTACCGCGCAACAACTCGACGTGATCATGATGCAAACGCGGATGCAACTCCTCAAGATCTCGTTTGCCTCAAACGTGCGGTGCGGACGAAAAGTCGACAAGGCCAACGAGTGGGCCTTTTTTTTGGCCGTGGACTTTGATTCCAAGGAGCGATTAGCGATGTTTCACGAGGACGCCATCTACATCAAGTTCGTCGAGGAGATTATTAAGCCGAATATGGCCTCCTCCCTGGTCCTCGACTACGATGGCGACCCCAGGCGAAAGTGAGTTTTTTGGCGCGCTCGATCGTGGCAATCTGACACGCGGTAGCAGTGCGGCGTATCAGCTTCCCGCAATATAGTGCGCGAGCCGGGCGATCACAAAGTCGATCTCTTCTTCCGAGATGCAGAACGGAGGCGTAAACGACAAGACGTTGCCTTCCGGGCCTCCGCCGAGCAAAATCAGGCCGTCTGACAAGGCTTGCTGTACGATCTGGGCCGCACGCTCCCCATCGGGACGGCTATTCGGGTCAACTAATTCCAAGCCGATCATCAGACCGAGCCCCCGGACCTCGCCGATTGATTGATCGCGCAGAGTTCGCAGCCGCTCCAAAAAGTATCTGCCGATACCGCGGACCCGTTCGGTCGTTCTCGGGTCCAAATGCAGATCGAGAGACGCGAGCGCCATCGCACAGCCGATCGGATTACCTAGAAAGGTCGTCGTATGCAGTGCTTCTCCGGCGGATTTCGGCCATGCATCCATAATCTCTGCGCGTCCGACACAAGCGGAAAGGGGGAACCCGGTGGTTAGGCCTTTTCCGAGACAGAGAACATCGGGGGAAACGCCGTATTGCTCGCAGGCGAATAAACTTCCGGTCCGGTTAAAGCCGGTGTAGATCTCATCGAAGATCAACAGGATTTTGTAGGTATCGCAAATGCTTCTGAGCAAGCGCAGAAAATCCAATGGAGGAACCACCTCTCCTCCGCGGCCCTGACACGGTTCTACGATGATGCAGCCGATCTCTCGCTGTCGAATGGCCTGGACGATCTGGTCTTCAATCGACTCTAAGCAGGATGAAGCGCAGTTGGGGAACCGCGCACCTTCGAGCCGGTAACCCTCCGATCTGCCAAACGGACAATGGAAACAGGACGGATAAGGGACCAGCGTGACATAGTCACGCAGTTGAGACCGAAACGGTTCGCGGAACCAAGGGATCCCGATGACTTCCAAAGCGCCGTAGCCCAACCCATGGTAAGCATTCCTAAACGCAATGACGCCGGGCTTGCCGCTGTGCAACAAAGAGGTCTTGATGGCAACTTCGACCGCTTCGAAACCGGAGTTGCACAAGGTCGTCTTAGCCGACCCAAGACTCCACCGCTCGAAAGTGATCGCGCTGAGCTTTGCACAGAGCCTAGCCTTGTTAGCTGCGGGATGGACGTCTCCCATCGCGTGCAGCAACAGACGGCTTTGGTCCTCAATGGCTTCCCGAATTTTCGGGTGGGTATGGCCATGAGCGGTCACCGCAAACCCGGCTGTCAGGTCAATGTACCGGTTCTCGTCGACGTCCCAAACATTGATCCCGTCGGCTCGTTCCCACATGATCGGGAACGACTGAGCTAAAAAGGTAACGTTGCGATTTTCGTACCTTTTTAGTAGCTCGGCCAGTTCTCGCGACTTCGGTCCGGGTATGGGCGTGCAAACATGTGGCAGCATTGGGAAACCAAATAGCCGATCGCTAATCGCCGATAGCCAAAACTTGCTGTTGGCTATTGGCTATTAGTCATTCGCATTCATGGTCGATTTGGGCCTCATCCGAATCGCCTCGGGAAAGGTTGAGGCCATTCTACGCGGAGATCGCGCGCCGGTGCCGAAGCAGTCCGGAAAAAAGGTCACCGAAAGCTTTCGCAGATTCAGCCCAGGAGAAATCGGCCTTCGAGCATTCCTCCAGAAGCGCATCCCAAAGGGGTTTTCTTTCTCTCGTCCAAAAGACGCGCTGGATGCTATCCCAGAGCCCCTCAGGATGATCGCGATAGTACACGAATCCACACCCCTTTCTCAGCACGGGATCGAAATCACTGATGATCTGGCTCAACCCGTGTCGGTAGCCGGCGACCGGAACGGTGCCGTAACGGAGCGCGGTAATCGCAGTGATGCCACGGGGTCCGAGTGAACCGGGTAGCAGCACAATGTCTGAGCCAGCCAAGCTCAGACTGCGGATCCGCGAGTCTGCCTGACGATCATAGGCAAAACGCCGGGGATATTTGCGTTCGGCGACGATAATCTGCGGAGTAAGTGAGGCGGGCATAGGTCCCGGGATGATCAGCCGTAGGTTGCTGGTCAAGAGGCGGTCAAAGAGCGGAGCCACCCGAGCGAATCCGGTATGGTCGTCTGACTGGACCGGGCAGGTGACTACCAGTTCAGTGCCATCCGATTCAAGGTCGAGTTGATGGAGTAGATGTTGGCGACAGGTGGACTTACCGGGGGTAGTCTCCAATTTCGGACGGCGCGGAAGCAACTTTTCGAACGGCGGATTGGTTTGGGCGTAGTCGATGCCCGGCAGTATTCCGATGGTCCGAGCGCTATTTTCCAGAAGCACCAGGTGGAGGCCGGCGCCATGTTCGGGTAGGAGCGCTTCTTGGAGTGCGATCTCGCCAGGAAGTACCACCGCATCGGCGAAGAGAATCCCGGACTTCGCGAAGTTTAAGCGCCCGTAAAACTCGACCCCGCGGGGACCAAAATAGCTTCCGGGCAGACCAGTCAGGGCGAAATCAAAGCTCCAGAACGAGCCTTGATATTCTAGATCGTACAAACTGAGCACCGTTTGAAACGGGAGCCTGCGGTCCTTAATAAATACTGGAATCAGAGCTGTCGGCCAATCATGGCAGTGAACGATGTCGACAGACGGACTCAGCCGGCGAGCGACTTCGACCACTGCCTTACTGAAGAAGATAAAACGTTCCGAATTATCGTCGTAAGCCCGCCCGTTCCCCGAGTAAATGCCTGAGCGGTCGAAGTATTCGTCCCGGCGGATGAGAAAAAGCTGAATTCCTTCGGCAGTCTTTGTTTCTAAGAGCGCAGTGGCTACCTTCTTCTCTCCTAAGGACACCTGGAACTCTAATCCTGCAGGCTCGATCGACTGGCGGCTTTCACGAACCGACCGGTAGAGTGGTATAGCGACACTCACCTCGTGTCCCAACCGCTTTAGCTCCAGGGCCAAGGTCCGCACATGGTCACCCAGGTCGCCGGTGGAAGCGAGGGGGGCAAACTCGCTGGTTGCTATCAAAATTTTCATGAATAAGGTTCGTTCTTGTCCCTAAACTTTCTCCGTACTGCAACATCACACGGTTTCAAATCTAAATCGACGGTCACCTTGGTGGCATCTTTGACGCGAATCAGCCTTGTCAAAGGGTGGCGACTTGATAAGGTGCCGCATCCTCGATCGTGAGCTTATGACTTTGGGCTCCCTCTTATCTGTAGACCAAATAATCCCCGAAATGAAATCCACCGAACGGTGGGCAGCGATCGTGGAGTTGATCGATCTGTTGGTACAAAAAGGACATGTGGAGCGCAAAGATCGGGATCCGGTCCTGCAAGCGCTCCGGCAGCGGGAAGAGACGATGAGCACGGGGATCGGGTTCGGCATTGCCATTCCGCATGCTTCCTCCACCTGCGTGAACGAAGTCGTAGCAGCTTTCGGCCGCTCGTCCACAGGTATCGAATTCGATTCGCTCGATAATTCGCCAGTCAAATTCATCGTGCTTTTCGTCGTGCCCAAGGATCAATTCCAGGTCCATCTCCGAACTTTGGCGGCTATCGCGAAGTTTCTGAATGACAGGTCTGTGCGCGAGCAGCTCGGTCGCGCGGATTCCGCCGAGGAAATTCTAGCCATTTTCGATCATAAGGCCGCTAAGCCGCAGGCTTCGTGAGCCGATGGTTACCGTCGCCGAGACTTTAGCAGAGCGGCTCCGCCTCGCTCTCCGAAATTTAGGGCTGCCAGTGGACCAAACGATCCAGGTAGTTCCCGCGGCTGATCAGCGCTACGGAGATTACCAAACCAATGTCGCCATGGTGCTCGCCAAGGAGCGCAAAGAGAATCCGCGATTGCTGGCCGGTCGAATCGCCGGGGCGCTTGATGTAAGCGGCATCAGCCAAACTCCCGAAGTTGCTGGTCCTGGTTTCATTAATTTCAGGTTGGAAAAAAATTTCGTTGCCGCGGGAGCGATCGCTGCCTATGCGGATGCGCGTCTCGGAGTGGGCAAAACCAACGACCCTAAGACGCTGGTCATCGAATTCAGTTCGCCGAATATCGCAAAACCGATGCATGTCGGACATATTCGGTCGACCATTCTCGGTGATGTATTAGCCCGCGTTGCCCGGTTTATCGGGCACACCGTGATAACTGATAATCATCTGGGCGATTGGGGAACACAGTTCGGTAAAGTAATTTACGGTTGGAAAAATCTGCGCAACGAAGCCGCGCTGACGACGCATCCGGTAGACGAACTCGTGCGCCTTTACCGAGCGGCCGATGCTGCAGCAAAAGAAAACCCAATCATTCTCGAGGCGTGCCGTAGCGAGCTCGTCAAATTGCAACAAGGAGATCCGGAAAACACCGAGATTTGGCAGAAGTGCGTTCAACTTTCCAAAAACGAATTTGCGGCTATTTATCGAATCCTCGGAGTCGAATTCGACCAGCAGCTTGGTGAGAGCTTTTACCATCCTGAGCTTTCCACCATCGTCGATCGTCTACTGAAAACGAGAGTTGCCGAGCCGAGCGAGGGGGCGGTCGTTGTTTGGGATCAGCGGCTTTCCCCGGCGCCATTCATGATCCGAAAATCAGATGGCGGTTTTGGTTACGCAACGACCGACGTGGCAACACTGGAGTATCGAGTTCGAAGCTGGCAACCCGACGCGATTTGGTACGTGGTAGGCACTCCTCAACAGCTGCATTTTCAACAGCTGTTCAGCTTAGCGCGAAAACTGGGATTGAATGTTGATCTGCAGCATGTTGCGTTTGGAAGTATTCTTGGGGAAGACCGCAAACTGATGCGCACGCGGTCCGGAGACTCGGTCCCACTACGGGAACTACTTGAGGAGGCGATAACGCGGGCAAAGGCCCTGGTAGTCGAAAAGAACCCAGAGTTGGATCAGAAGGAAGTCGAAAAGATTGGCCAGATCATTGGAATTGGAGCCATTAAATACGCCGAGCTTTCGCAGCATCGCCTTACCGACTACGTCTTTTCCTGGAGCAAGATGCTTTCTTTCCAGGGAAATACGGCTCCTTATCTACAGAACGCTTACGTTCGCAGCCGAGCCATATTCCGACGGCTCAAGGAGAAGTTTCACGCCCCGTCGGAGATCGAGCTGGAGGATCTCGCCGAGGAGAAGCTGGCCAAGAAATTGGTGCAGTTTGGCGAGGTAGTTCCGGCGGTGCTCGACGGTTTCCGCCCCAATGTACTGGCCAATTTTCTTTATGAGCTCGCGGCGGAATTTCACGTTTTTTATGAACGGTGTCCGGTTCTCAGCGCGGAGACCGAACAGAGGAATCGACGGCTGCTCCTTTGCGACTTGTTTGGGCGGATACTGAAATTGGGATTGCAACTGCTCGGCATCGAAGTGCCCGAGCGGATGTAAACGTCCGAAGCCCAACAAAATCTGTGAGAAAAGTAATGCTCGGGTCTGAAAAATTCTTTATAGTCAACGCGGGAACGACCGGTTATGGCGACGCTTGGCAGGCATATCAGTAGCAACTTTGAAGGGGCGCTCACTTCCCTCCGAAACAACGTTTTGATGATGTCGAGTTTGACCGAACGATTATTGAATCGTTCGATGCAAGGTCTCTTGCAAAGGGATAGCGATCTCTGCAATCTGGCTATCGCTGACGACGAGGAAATTGATCTCCTGGAAAAGGAAATCGACCGAGAAGGCATCGAAGTTTTGATTCGGTTTCATCCGGTTGCTTCGGATATGCGCCAAGTGATCTCGGCGATGAGGTTAAGTGTGAACCTGGAGCGCATAGCGGACCAGTCCGTGCTGATTGCCCGTAGAGCCAAAAAACTAAATCTGGAATCCGCTGTCACCGAAACTTCTTTGCTGGAGCCACTATTTCGGGAAGCATTGGGAATTTTTCACGACGGAATGAAGGTTTTTGTTGATGGTGATTGTGAGCTGGCGCTTACGCTCAAGCCGCGCGACCGAATTTTGGATGCACTGAACACGGAAGTGGCGGCAAAATTCATGGAGCGGATCGTTGCCGATTCGAGCCGAGTGCAATCTTACGTAAACTTGATCTTAATCGCTCGTGCGCTCGAGCGAGTCGGAGATCATGCCACAAACATTGGAGAAGATTCTTTCTGGGCTTCTCACGCTGAGGATATTCGCCATACCTACGAAAAGAAAAAGGAAGATTGATTGATGGAGCTGCGCCGCCCAACATCTCCGCTTGGGAGTGGCGCTAACATCTCCGAAAGCGAGTGTGTCCATCATCCGCAAATTTTATGACTAGCCTGCGTGAGATTAGATTCTTCTTCCATGTTTGAAGCCACTTCTTCCGGGAAGATCGCGGTTGTTACGGGAGGAGCAGGGTTTCTGGGTTCTCATTTAAGCGATCGCCTCATCGCGGAAGGCTTTCAGGTCATCGCGATTGATAACCTTATAACCGGTTCGCCTGACAATATCGCGCATCTGGTCGGAAATCAGAATTTCAGGTTTATCCGGCATAATGTCAGCGAATTTATCTTCGTTCCAGGCCGGGTCGATTACGTGTTTCATTTTGCCTCGCCGGCAAGCCCGATCGATTACCTGGAGCTCCCCATCCCAACTTTAAAAGTGGGTGCGCTGGGAACGCACAACACCCTTGGCTTGGCTAAGGACAAACGGGCGACTTTCGTGCTGGCCTCGACCTCGGAGTGTTATGGCGACCCTCTGGTTCATCCCCAGAATGAGGATTATTGGGGTAACGTCAATCCAATCGGTCCGCGGGGCGTTTACGACGAAGCCAAACGTTTCGCGGAGGCAATGACGATGGCTTATCATCGGTTCCACGGAATGGATACCAAAATTGTTCGGATATTTAATACGTACGGACCACGCATGCGCTTGAAAGATGGTCGAGTCGTGCCGGCATTTATCAGCCAGGCGCTCAACCAGGAGCCGTTAACCGTATTTGGCGATGGTAGCCAGACGCGTAGTTTTTGTTACGTTTCCGATTTGATCGATGGCATTTACCGTTTGGCACTGAGTAATTACCACGAACCGGTAAACATTGGTAACCCTCAGGAAATGACTATCCTTGGCTTCGCCAGCAAGATCCTGGAGATTACTGGAGCTAACTCAAAAATAGTTACCAAACCGTTGCCAGTGGATGACCCAAAAGTGCGTCAACCCGATATCGCTCGAGCCAAAAAGCTGTTAGGTTGGGAGCCAAAGGTCGATTTTGACTCCGGAATTCGAGAGACACTCTTGTATTTTAAAGAGAAGTTAGGGATATCCTGAAAAACTCACAAAATGTGCCTGGCTAGGGGACCCGGTAGGCTCTGGTAGCCGAGCCGAGATGGTGGTAAGCCAACGTTACCAGGTCCCGTAGCCAGGCACATTTTGTGAGTTTTTCAGGATAAGTATGTCAGCTATTGGCATTACCGGCGGGATTGCGACCGGAAAATCAACGGTCGCTTCTGCACTTCACGAATCGCTCTCCTCCCGTCTCCCAGTGGAACGGTTCAGTGCTGATTTTGAAGCGAGAAGATTGACGGATACCGATTTAGATGTACAAGAGGAGATTAAGTCGGTCTTCGGAGCGCAGCTGTTCGATAGCGAGCGCCGCTTGAAACGGGAAAGGTTGCGGGAGTTAGTCTTCCGGGATCCGTCAGCGCGCAAAACACTTGAAAGCATCCTGCATCCGCGTATCCGATCGGCATGGCTGGAACGAGCAGACACCGGCACCCTGCTTCTTGCCGAAATTCCACTATTGTTTGAGACAAAAGCAGAAGAACACCTTGATTTAGTCGTTGTCACCGCATGCAGCCGATCGGCCCAGATAAACAGATTAATTGAGGTGCGTGGTTTGCCGCCCGATTTAGCGGAACAAATGATCGCAGCGCAAATGCCGCTCGAGGAAAAAATTAAGCGCGCCGACCGTTTGGTCTGGACCGACTGCCCGCCCAAAATTACCGGTGCCCAAATCGATCGCCTGAGCGCGGAACTGACGGAACGTTATGGAGAGTCAACCAACTGAGAGCGCCCAAGTTCCGGGAGAGACTTATCTTTCTCCGGACCGCTCTGCGTTAGAGCTAGATCGACTCCATTCCCTCAACCACACGGCCCTGCTTGATTTGGCGCAAGAGTTGGGAATGCGGGTTTCCCACGAGCGTACCCGTCACCAACTTGTTTTCGACATCTTAAAGGCATTCGGCGCTCGAGGGACGAAGATCCTGGCGGAAGGAATGGTCGAGCTTACCGGAGAAGCGTATGGGTTCTTGCGCTGGCCAAAATTCAATTTCAATCCGTGCCCGGAAGACGTTTACGTGCCTATCTCGGTGCTAAAGCGATTTGGCTTACGGGCTGGGCACAAGGTGAAAGGCTTTATCCGTCCTCCGCGCGACAAAGAGAAGTTCATGGCGCTGGAGGAAGTCGTCACGATCGAAGGGATTCCGATTGATCAGTGGACTGAGCCGAAGCAGTTCGACCAACTTACGGCGCTTTTTCCGGACAAACGCATCCTGCTTGAAAATCAGAAGACGAGAAGCGCGAGCGCCAGGGCAGTAGATTTGGTCGCGCCGCTAGGTAGAGGTCAACGCGGACTGATTGTCGCTCCTCCCAGAGCCGGCAAGACCATCCTTCTGAAAGAAATCGCACTCGCTATCCGGGCGAATTCACCTGAAATTCATTTGATCTTGCTGCTCGTAGACGAACGACCGGAAGAAGTCACCGACCTGAGACGGTGTCTGGATTGCGAGATTTTTAGCTCAACCTTTGATGAATCACCGACCCGGCATGTCCAAGTTGCCGAGTTGGTAAGTGAGCGGGCCCGACGTCTGGTTGAGATCAAGAAGGATGTGGTGATTCTGCTCGATAGTATCACCCGGTTGGCACGTGGCTACAACGCGTTGCAGCCAGGGAAGGGCCGAATTATGTCGGGCGGCGTCGAAGCCAAGGCGTTGCTGAAGCCGAAAAAGTTTTTTGGTGCCGCCAGAAATGTGGAAGAAGGCGGTAGCCTCACGATCTTGGCTACCGCTTTGATCGAAACCGAGAGCAGGATGGATGAGGTGATTTTCGAGGAGTTCAAGGGGACAGGGAACATGGAGCTCCATTTGGATCGGACCCTGCTCGAAAAGCGCATTTTCCCAGGGATTCACATCTTGAATTCGGGTACTCGACGCGATGACCTGCTTTATCATCCGGCCGAGTTTGAGAAAATTACAACGTTGAGGAAATATCTGGCCCAACTTCCGGCGATCGAGGCGATGGAAGTGCTTCTGCAACGCATTCGGGCGACCAAGACTAACGCGGAACTTCTGCTCACGACGCTCCGTTAGTGGCCATGGATTCTCGTGATGGCTTGATTCTCAGCGACCAAGACCAACTACTGCGTTGGTGCAATCTGATGGCTGGCGAGCGAAGAATCGCCGTCGACACCGAAGGCGACAGCCTTCACTGCTATTATGAAAAGCTGTGCCTAATCCAGCTTTCCGTGCCGGATCAGAATATTTTAGTAGATCCTTTTCAACCGCTCGATCTCGAGGTCTTAGCGCGCTTCCTGCAAAATCGAACCCTCATTTTTCACGGTTGTGATTACGACTTGCGCATGTTGCGCCGAGGTATCCAATTTATTCCGGGACCGGTCTTTGATACTTATCTAGCAGCGCGGCTCCTGGGCATGAAGGAGGTCGGCCTCGCCTCACTGGTCAAACACTTCTTTGCCGTCGACCTGCCGAAGTCTTCCCAAAAGGCAAACTGGGCGCGGCGCCCACTTACGGAAACGATGATTTCTTACGCGGTGAACGACACCAAGTACCTATTGGCATTGGCCGAACGGCTGGAACAGGGATTGCATAGCTCCTCGCGCTGGGATTGGTACGAGGAATCTTGCACCCGAGCCGTCGCGGCGGCCGGCGAAGATCGGGATAGAGATCCCGAGAAGATTTGGAAAATTTCCGGCAGCGCTGCACTTTCGCCACGCGGTTTGGCCGTCCTTCGCACCCTTTGGCATTGGCGAGAGTCGGAGGCTCAGCAGGCGGATCGGCCGCCCTTTCAGGTCATACGCAATGAAGACCTGGTGGGATTGGTGCAAGCCGCGCTGAGCGGTTCCCACCTCGATATTCCTCATTGGCTTCCGAGCGCGCGACGACGAAGGTTGCTCGCAGCAATTGACCAATCTCTCCAGATCCCGGAGACGGAGTGGCCGCAACGAAACCGACCTGCCCGGATGCGGTCGACGAGTGAGCAGGAGAAGCGATTTGAACAGCTGCGCGTCAAGCGCGATGAAGTCGCCACCGCCCTGGCTCTCGAGGCGAGCGTTGTCGCCTCCCGGAGCACTCTCGAGAGAGTGGCGAGAGAGCCAGAGGCGGCAGAGACCGTACTCATGCGCTGGCAACGAAATCTGTTGGGGATATAGATGTTAGCCGCTAACAGCCGTTGCCCGGCGATTTTTGTTGGCAAACCGGGCAGGGTGCGGTATCGGGTTTTATCGCCAACCCCATGAAATTAACCGCCTGCGCCGCCCGCTCGACCGGGCTTTGCTTTGAGTTTGTAGGCGGCTTTTATTACTTTTGGCGCTTCTTTTTCGGGTTCTGACCAGCGCGCTCGCCAGCGTTTTCTCCGGTCAGCCCTCCTTCCAATGTTATGCGTACGATTTTCCCATCTCCCAAAACTGCTCACGTCGATCGGCCACCTTCGCCAGGCCGTGGCGAAACCAGTTGCGAACCGGCCTTTTCACCCCAAACTGCCAATTCTCTAGTCATGATCATTATCACTCGTCCGGACGCGACCGAGGAACAAATCCAACATATTGTTTCCCGGATCGGTGATTGGGGGCTTCGCGCAGAGGTGAGCCGCGGTGAGATGCGGGTTGTCATTGGGGTGATCGGACCGGAAGACAAGATCCGGCAGAAGCCATTGGGAGCGTTTCCGGGCGTGGAATCAGTTACACCCGTTCTGAAACCTTATAAGCTGGTCGCCTATGAGTTTCGTGGCACGGCCTCGCGCGTCAAGGTAGGTGAAGTGGTCATCGGATCAAAAGAAGTCGTTTTAATGGCCGGCCCCTGTTCGGTCGAAAGCGAGGACCAAATCCTTTCGATTGCCCGATCGATCCGAGATTCCGGTGCCAAGATTTTGCGGGGCGGCGCATTTAAGCCGCGCACCTCTCCTTACAGTTTCCAGGGGCTGGGGAAAGTCGGTCTGCAGCTTTTGGCCGAAGCGCGTCGCGAATCGGGGTTACCCATCATTACCGAAGTGATGGATACCAAAGACCTGGAATTGGTCGCAGAATACGCCGATTGCCTTCAGATCGGTGCCCGGAACATGCAGAATTTCTCCCTTCTTCGCCAGGTAGGGCGAACGCAATTGCCGGTGATGCTGAAGCGGGGAATGGCGGCGTCAATTAAGGATCTCCTGATGAGTGCCGAGTACATTCTTAGCGAAGGAAATTTCAATGTTCTGCTTTGCGAACGGGGAATTCGCACCTTCGAAACGATGACGCGAAACACATTGGATTTGAACGCTGTGCCGGTGCTCAAGGCGGAAACTCATTTACCCGTGGTCGTGGATCCGACCCACGGAATCGGCATCAGAGATTTCGTTCCAGCTATGGCGTTGGCGGCTGTCGCGGCAGGCGCGGACTCGATCATGATCGAAGTGCATAACGCTCCTGAGTTCGCAAAAAGTGACGGCGAACAATCGCTATTGCCAAAGGATTTCGACGATCTGGTAAAACGCATTCGAGGTGTTGCGGAAGCGGTGGGACGAGCACTGTGATGGCCAACCGCCAACCGCAAACGGCAAAACTGCCAACGGCCAACCAATGAGAGCGCTTTGGATCGTGCTCGGCTTTGTCGCCGCCTTTTCTTCTGTCCACGCAGAAAACAAGGCATATGACGCCGCGGTCAACAAAGCCACCCAGGCTCTGGTTGCTGGCAAACTAGCCGAAGCCGATCGACAGGCGAATGTCGCGGCAAAACTCGATCCGACCAGTGCTCAAACGGCAAATTTACGAGGCGTCATTGCCGTTCAGAAGAAAGACTACGAAGATGCGGTAAAGCAATTCACCCAAGCGATCGCTACCGACGATAAATTTTATCCGGCCAAGCTGAACCTAGCGGACGTGCTGTTGCTTCAAGGCAAATATGCCGATGCACGGGTGCGCTACCAAGAGCTGCAGCAGGTTGATCCCCAGTCAGAGATGCTCCAGTTCAAGATGGTGGTGGCCGATGTTCTGGACGACCAGCAACCGAGAGCTGCTCAGTTGATCGACCAAATGACCTTCCCGGGGAACACGCCGGCCTACTATTTTGCTCGCGCGGCGATCCTTTTAAAGAAAGCGCAACAAAAGGAAGCTCAGCAATACTTTGCTACCGCCCGCAAATATTATGATGAACAACAATGTGCCTATTTTGTTCGCTTCCTCCAGCAAAACGGGCTGGAGAAACCCGCGACGAAATGAGACGTTGAGCGAGGCTTCCTAAGCGACCTTGAAATGGTTGCCAATTTGCGTGAAATCTCCTCATAACAGCACAACGGACAGGGCCAAAGCGATCACTCGCCCGGTTCGAATCGCGCGATTAATCGAACGATTTAAAGAGGTCTACCCTTCGGCGCATTGTGAATTAGATTTTTCGAGCCCCCTTGAACTATTGGTGGCAACCATACTTTCTGCTCAATGCACTGACAAGCGAGTGAATCTGGTGACGAAGGAGTTGTTCCAGCGTTTTCGTAAGGCCGAAGATTACGCTAATGTCCCGCAGGAAGAACTGGAGGATGCGATCCGGTCAACCGGGTTTTATCGCAACAAAGCCAAGAGTATCCGTTCGATGGCCAAGGATCTGCTCGAACGGCATCAGGGTCAGGTACCGTCGACGATGGCGGCGTTAGTTGCCCTCGCAGGCGTTGGCCGGAAAACGGCCAACGTCGTACTCGGTAACGCTTTCCAGATCAATGAAGGCATAGTGGTTGACACGCATGTCACCCGGTTATCTCAGCGGCTTGGTCTCTCGAAGCGGACTGAGCCGGAGAAAATCGAGATCGATCTGATGCGTCTAGTCCCGCGGTCTGACTGGACCGATTTCAGTCACTGGTTGATTTGGCATGGCCGGCGGCGTTGCTTTGCTCTTAGACCAGATTGCGAAAACTGCGAGGTCGCAAATCTCTGTCCGAGCTGCGGCCGAGTGAATCGGAAACGGACGAAAAAGAATACGGGAACCAGGAGTCAGAAAGTAGAGTCGGGAATCTAGCAGAAGAGGAATAGCTGAAAATCAGCAAGCAGTCATAATATAACTACGTTTTATGTTTTATTGTTAACTGCTATGCACAATACGCTTTTTAAGGTTTCAGGCGCTCTGAGCCATTTCTATTTTTCGGAACCTTTAGAAATCCGCGGAGTGATGCGAACAGAGTTTGGGAGGTCGAAGTCGACTTCTAAGACCCTGTTCTCCTCAAATTGTGCAAGAGCTTCCTGGACCTCTTGGGCATTCGCAAAATCCATTTCGACTTCCACGTCGGGCGTGACGACTTGAATGGTAAAGCTCTCTCGTTCAGGCACAACGTGCACCTTTGTAATTTCGTCGTAAAAGACAATCGCCTCGTCCTCTAAGTCGGTGGCCGTATTCCAGCCCCGCACGGCGAACTCTTCTCCAGGATCTTTGTCCAAAGTTAAACGTGTCATATTTTTAAAATGAATTAGCAACAATCGTGTTTAGTTCGCCTGAGCGTTCCTTGACGGTCCTTTTAAAACGGAACAGTTAGCGCTTTCCTGAAAAAGCGATGAAGGTCTCGCGCCTAGCTGTCACGCGCTCGCAGGCCGCTGGCCTTAAACGCGGGTGGTGGCTCGATTGCCCTTTCGATTATTTTCGTCGGTCAGCGCGGTACCGCCGGAGAACGGCGTCGTGCAATTGAACGTCGTATTGAACCGATATTTATCGCTCGGATTCACTAACAAACCGTTGGCGCAGTTGTTTGGCCTAAGCCGTTCCCTGTTCGGTGGGAACCTGGGGATTGGTTCCCTTTTTAGCGGCGGCGAGGGCCTTAATCCGTTGGTCCTTAGCAAAGCGCCTTTTCCGTTGCCTCAGTTTCACCCGACCTTTGTAATCTCCCATAATGTTTGTGAACTTAATCCCATTCCTGAAAGGCGCCCAGGAGCTATTTTGACCCCGAGCCGGTCGGATTAAACTCGATTGTTGATCAATCTCGGTCTCTCCGCTTGAAGCAAAAATTCACAGCCCTGGGTTCCAGAGCGGTATTAGAGGTCATTCCGACTTAGCAGCTTTGTTTTCTAGCTTCAGAGAATTCTTCGGTCCCAGAATTACAACCGACGAGACGAGGGTTTGAATCTCGGTGAGGCTTGGCTGGAAGCTTCCGGGGGCGGACTTCGTTAGAAGTTTGTAACTCGGAAACGACGTCAGTTTTCGAATATCGCCGTGAGCGTCCAGGACGTTAGATCCAGCGGCGGGAAGCCGTGGATGTCTGATTATGAACTTGCCAACAACCGTGCATTTGCGGTCGCTCGTGATACCACGAATTTCGTAGGCGAGTTGCGCATTGTTCGCCTCCGGCCAAGTGGTGTCCTGGGTTGTCTGAACGAAATATCCAACGGCGTTTCCCCAAGGAAAAGAGAACTTCTGGAAACGCGCATAAAGGTATGGCGTTGCACTGCCCGAATCTGCTCTCGCCAGGTCGGGTGCGTAGGCGTCCTTTGCATTATAGGCGGATGCTATCTTCGGATCGTCCTTTTTGCTAACGATGATATTCCAAGTCTGCGTGCTCTGCGTATTCGGCGACTGCCAAAACCCGGAGCAGATTGAGACAAAAGTATCTGTTTTCGAACCAGCGGAACCCGGCGCGAAGAAGCTGTACTTCATGCCGCTCTTGTAAGCATCGAGCGGATTGAATTGAAACCTCGGGCACTGGTCCGTGGGATCGGCCGCTTCCACTCGCAGAGCGCCCGCGGAAAGCATTCCGGTCAAGATCACGTATAACAAAACAGGGTGCTGAAACTTCATTATGACAAACCTACTTGGTTGAGATGACAAAAACAGGAAACAGAATAGAGACGAGAAAGAAGTCAGAATCCAGGATTTAGATTTTAATCGGCAGCATCGGTGAAACCGTGCGCTGTGAAAGGCCCCAACGCAAACTCCTAGATTCTAAATTCCTGGTTCTGCTTCGCATCTTCGGCCTGCTTAATCCAGTTATGCTAGTATACCTCGATCATGTCTACTGCCGATAGACTTCGAGGGTTCACGGAATCGGTCATCCGGGAGATGACACGAGTTGCCCACCAGCACGGAGCGATCAATCTGTCGCAGGGGTTCCCTGACTTTGATCCGCCTCCGGAGCTGCTGGCAGCCGCAGCGGAAGCGCTCCGGGGGAATTTTCACCAGTACGCGATCACCTGGGGCTCACCCGAATTCCGACGAGCGCTTGCTGAGAAACAATCGCGCTGGATGGGACTCGATATTGATCCGGATACTCACCTGGTAGCGACCTGTGGCGGCACGGAAGCGATGCTTGTCGCACTCATGACTGTCTGTAATCCGGGTGACTCGGTGATCATTTTTTCCCCGTTTTATGAAAACTACGGGGCCGACTCCATTCTGACTGGGGCGCATCCCATTTACGTACCACTGCGGCCGCCGCGGTTCGATTTCGACCAGGACGAACTGCGTCGAGCGTTTTCCCAGAAGCCGAAAGCGATCGTTTTGTGCAATCCCTCGAACCCGACAGGCAAAGTGTTTACGCCGGAGGAACTTACCTTCATTGGGGATTTAGCTGGGGAGGCGGGTGCCTTTATCATTACCGACGAGGTCTACGAGCACATCGTCTACGCTCCGCATCGGCACACTTATACGGCAGCACTTCCTGGCTTGTTTGAGCGTACGTTGACCGTCGGCTCGTTATCGAAAACCTATGCCATAACCGGTTGGCGGCTCGGGTTTGTGCTGGCTGCTCCGGAGATAATCGCGCAGGCCCGGAAGGTGCACGACTTTTTGACGGTCGGAGCTCCTCATCCGTTGCAGCAGGCTGCAGTGACGGCATTGCGTTTTCCGCCGGAGTACTACGAACAGCTCACCCGCGATTATACTCGGCGCCGGGAACTGTTTACCGGCTATCTCCGCAAGGCAGGTCTCCGTTTTGTCGAACCAGAGGGGGCTTACTACGTGCTGGTCAACATTGACGACTTTGGTCACCCGGACGATGTCCTATTCTGCCACTGGTTGGCGCGCGAGATAGGAGTCGCCGCCGTACCGGGCTCCAGTTTTTTTGCGGAGCCGGTAAGGAATCTCATTCGGTTCCATTTTGCTAAACGCGATGAAACTTTGTCCGAAGCCGGCGAACGCTTGCTCCGGCTTCGGCAGCGGGCTTGACTGGCCGATCGATAGCCGATAGCGGAGAACTTGGCGTCGGGAAGCGAACCTGTAACCTGCAACCTGCAACCTGCAACCGGTAACTTGCACCTCTCCATGATGAAACCTGCCCTCGCGATTTACTATGAGCATCCAGACTGGTTTCGGCCGCTTTTCTACGAACTGGATCGTCGGGATGTGACCTACGTAAAGCTCAACGCTGCCGAATATCCGTTTTACGATCCAGCCGATCGACGCATTGAGTTTGACGTTCTTTTTAACCGGATGAGTCCCTCCGCTCATTTGAGAGACTCCGGAAGCGCCATTGTGCATACGCAATATCTGCTGGCTCATCTGGAACGACTTGGCGTGCGCATAATTAACGGATCGCGCGCTTATGGTTTTGAAATCTCGAAGGCGCTGCAACTGACGTTGCTAGCGCAACTCGGCTTACCGGCTCCGCCGAGTCGGGTTATCCACCGCGCCGGCGATGCCTTGCCGGCCTTGGAGGGCTTGCGTTTCCCGGTGATCGTGAAAGCCAACATTGGCGGGAGCGGAGCTGGAATCGTTCGATTCGATTCTCGGGCTGAGTTGGAAAGCGCCGTGGAAGAAGGGCGCGTTCATTTGGGTTTGGACAACCTTGCCCTTGTCCAGGAGTTCATCCCGCCCAGAGGTGGATACATCACACGCGTAGAGACGCTTAAAGGCAAGTTCCTGTATGCGATCAACGTTTACCCGGAGAGCGGTAGTTTCGATCTTTGTCCGGCCGACGCTTCCCAGACCCGGGATGGGACCGAGTTGCTACGCTCCGTTCATTCGGCGTGTGCGGCCGACGCGCCAAAACGCGGATTACGGGTTGAGGCTGTGACCCCGTCGGAGGATGTGATTGAAGCGTGCGAACGGATCGCGCAGCAGGCAAGGATCGAGGTTGGGGGGATTGAATCGATGATCGACGACCGCGACGGTCAACGCCTTTACTACGATGTGAATGCACTTTCGAATTTCGTGGCTGACGCGCCGCGCGTAATCGGGTTCGATCCGCATGCGCGGTTGGTGGATTTTCTGGTAGATACCCTAGCCGCCGTTCGACGGTGAGTTTTCCACTATGCGATACGGATATTGGCTGCCGATGTTTGGGGGATGGCTAAGGAATGTCCCGGACGAAGGAATGGAAGCGTCTTGGGATTATGTAAAGAGTCTCGCGGTTCGGGCCGAAGAGATCGGGTACGATCTTACTTTGATAGCAGAACTAAACCTCAACGACATCAAGGGAGCTTCGGCTCCGGCTCTTGACGCTTGGAGCACCGCCGCTGCGCTGGCCGCGGTGACGAGGACCCAAGAGCTAATGGTTGCTGTCCGTCCGACATTTCACTCGCCGGCGCTCTTAGCAAAGTCGGCAGCTAATATCGATCATATCAGTGGAGGCAGGATTTCGTTAAATGTTGTGAGTTCATGGTGGGCGGATGAAGCAAAGCAGTATGGTGTCCATTTCGAACAACACGATGATCGTTACGCCCGAACCGCGGAGTGGCTGGAAGTGGTCGACCGAGTATGGCAGGAAGACGATTTTTCGTTCAGCGGAAAATATTACCGAACCGAGCGCACGATTCTTCAGCCAAAACCGATAAGGAACCGTCCGCGACCAATCATTTACGCCGGGGGCGAATCGGAAGCCGCCAAGAATCTGATCGCGCAGCGCTGCGATGCCTACGTTATGCATGGAGATCCGCCGGATCGAATTCGGGAAAAGGTGGCTGATCTCAAGGCCCGTCGTGCTCGGCTCGCGCCGGAAGCCGCCCCTTTGAGTTTCGGCCTCGCGGCGTTTACAATTGTGCGCGATAGCGACGAGGAAGCGAAAAAAGAGGTGGGGCGCATCACTGATGTGAAAGCCTCCGCCGCTGGTTTTGCTAACTACCAACAATGGCTGGCCGGCACGCAACTGGAACGCAGCATGTCGATCGAAGAATATTCGGTTTCCAATCGCGGGCTTCGACCTGATCTCATTGGAACTCCCGCGAAGGTGCGTGCACGAATCGCTGAGTTTGCTGAGGCTGGTGTGGATCTGCTCCTGCTCCAATGCAGCCCGCAACGAGAGGAAATGGAGCGCTTTGCCGCAGAAGTGATCGGTGCAACTTAGGCAATCTCGCCGTTCTTGTTTAGGCGTAGCGCCTCGAGTAGATCCGTCATCTTCTAAGCTGTCATTTTAGCGCCTGGTTCCTGAATAATGGAGAGATGACCGGCTGGGCTATTCGTTTAGAACTCTCCTAGGGTCGATCTGTATCGCCTTCACCGCAGGTAACAGACAGGCGAGTAGTGCAGCGATCCCAAGCACGAGAACAGTCAATGCTATCGTGATTGGATCGTATGCAGACACCCCATACAAGAAGGCGTCCATCAAACGGGCGAGCAATAGTCCAGCCAGAATACCGGTCGTTAAACCCACCCCTACAGGCCATAACCCTTGCTCAGCTACCAGCCTGAGGATTTGGCCAGCCTGCGCTCCCAAGGCCATCCGAATGCCGATTTCTCGAGTTTTTTGGCCGACGAAATAGGAGAGGATGCCGTAGAGTCCGACAGCCGAGAGAAATAATGCTGCACCCGAAAACACGGCGACTAGGAGAGTGCTAAGTCTACGAGTGACGAACCGTCGGGCGATGACATCGTCATAAGAGTGCACATCGAATATCGGCACGCCGGGATCAATTGAAGCGACGGTTTGTCGTACCGATTGGGCCAAGCTGGCTGAACTAAGATTTGAACGGATTATCAGGTATTCGTCGTCACCATCTGATTGGGTATAGGGATGATACGCTTGGAACGGAACTTCCCATTCGCCAGGCGTGTCATGACAAAGGTGCGGAACCACCCCTACGATCGTGTAATGCAGGCTAGGTGCGCTGCGGAAATTGCCTCCTCCCCCGATGCTGATCGATTTGCCGATTGGATTTTGACCGGGAAAAAAGTGGTTCCCCAGCGCCGCATCCACAACGATCACATTTGCCTTGTCAGTTGTGTCCTGTGAATCGAAGTCCCGACCCTGCAGTAGGGGAATTTGCAGCGTTCGAAAATAGTCGGAAGAAACCGTCTGCCAGTCCACTACCGGTTCCTGATCGGGCTCCGGTCGAGGTCGACCGTCCACGATAAAAGGAGTAAAACCATATTCACCGTTCAGTGGAGGGTTGGTGCTCAGCGCTGCGTCAGTGACTCCCGGGATTCGACGGATCTTCGTAATCAACTCATCCCAAAATGGGCGAGTTTTAGCCCTGTCTTTTTCATACTTAACGCTAGTCAGATTGATCCCTGCCATAAGCAGATGATTCGGGTTAAATCCGAGTTCTACGGTTTGGGTAGCGTAGAAGCTGCGAATCAAAAGCCCGGCCGCGATCAGCAAAACACACGTTAGTGCTACCTGGGCCGTGACCAGACCTGATTGAATTCGGTGGCGATGCGGTCCACCGGTCCCGGTTCGGCCACCTTCATCTTTTAGTCCAGGGGCTAGCGTGACTTGAGAAAGGCTCCAAGCCGGTAGAAGCCCTGCGAGCAATGATGTGATGAGAATTAAGACAAAAATAAATACCAGCGCATTGGTATCGACATGTAATTCTTTGAAACGATAGAGATCTGCGGGGAT
This sequence comes from uncultured Verrucomicrobiae bacterium, assembly GCA_963804425.1. Classification (GTDB taxonomy): domain Bacteria; phylum Verrucomicrobiota; class Verrucomicrobiia; order Chthoniobacterales; family JAFAMB01; genus DASTDH01. The sequence goes on from CAWDQF010000002.1 coordinate 617,390, forward strand.
TAAACTCTTAGTGCCCTGGACACAGATGTTGGCAACGACTAGTCCAACTAGTCCGCCGATGAACGCTAACAAGGTGGTTTCGAGCAATAGCTGGCCAATTACCCGCCATTGTGACGCTCCCAGCGTAGCCCGGATCATCATCTCGCGTCGACGATGCAATCCCCGAGCGAACAATAGGTTCGCGACGTTTAAACAGGAGACGATCAAGAGAACGCTAACCGCGGCTGCTAAGAGCCAAATGGTCATCGAGTAGCCGTTCACGATGAAACCGAGCAGAGGAAACACCCGTAGCCCGTAGCCGATATTTACGCCGGGGTAATGACTCAATAGATTGTCATGGATCGTCATGAGCTCGGCCTCTGCCTGAGAAACACTGACGCCAGCCTTTAACCGGCCAAAGCAATAGAACACGTGCGTGTCTCGAAGCGCGAATGGGTCGCCGAGGAAGTTGAAAGGAACGATGGTGTGAATGGGCAGGTAAACATCGACGCCCGGGGGACCCCAATTGTCCAGTTGCGACGGCACGATTCCTATCACCTGAAAACTTAAATCACTCAGAATGAGATTCTTGCCTAGAATGTTCGGATCCGACTGAAACCGGCTTCGCCAACAACCTTCGCTCAGCACCGCAACCAAGGGTCCGTTCGGGATATCCTCCTCCTCAGTAAATACCCGGCCAAGAATCATCGGTAAGCCAGTTACCCGAAACAAGCTTGGCAACACAAAATCGGCTTCCAAGCGCTGCGCTTCGCCGTTGGTACGCAGATCGACCGTTATCTCCTTCTCTAATGCTAGAGACTCGAATGTGTGTTGTGTCGCGACCATATCGACGTAGTCAGGATAGTCGAAGACACTGAAAGGGTGGTTTTGATGGGGTTCGCAAACCTCGACCAGACGTTCGGAGTCTGGGAATGGTAACGGCTTCAGAATGACCGCATCGATCAGGCTGAAGATTGCCGTACCCATGCCGATGCTACAGCCGAGGATCACAATGGCAGTAATGGTAAATCCTGGCGACTTGAGAAGCAGTCGTAGCGAGTAACGGAAAAGGGAGAGCATGGCCAACATTTGGTCTTAGCAGGTGATGAATGAACAGGCGAGGCAACTTTTACGCCACGCCAAAGAGCGGGAGCCGCCGCGATAAGACATTATTGCGGTTTTACGCTAGCGAGGATCTCGCTCAGTTCCTGGAGTTGAGCTTTGCTCCCCTCCTTTCGGTTCTGCATTACCCAGCCCAAAAATAATGATACGATCTTCTCATGCGCGAGACTATCTCTCCTGAGACTGCGCCATACGGGTTCGTCACGCAGGGGTTTTGTGAATCGATCGGGCGAACGCCGCTGATTCGATTACGGGCTTTGTCTGACGCCATTGGTTGCGAAATCTGGGGAAAAGCGGAATTCCTCAACCCCGGCGGCTCGGTAAAGGACCGGGCGGCCCTGGGTATTGTGCTGGACGCTGAAGCTTCGGGTGCGCTTCGACCGGGTGGTACGATCGTCGAAGGCACAGCCGGAAACACCGGGATTGGCTTAGCCTTGGTTGGAAATGCACGGGGCTATCGAACCGTCATTGTGATCCCGGAGACGCAATCAAAAGAGAAGATTGACGGACTTCGGGCGATGGGAGCAGACGTAAAGACCGTTCCCGAAAAACCCTACAAGGACCCCGACAACTATATCCGCATCTCTCAGCGGGTAGCCGAGCAAACGCCCAATAGTTTTTGGGCTAATCAGTTTGATAACGTTGCTAACCGGGTGGCTCACTACCGAACAACCGGACCTGAGCTTTGGCACCAAACGGACCAAAAAATCACTGGGTTTGTTGCATCGGTCGGCACCGGCGGAACCCTCGCTGGCGTCGCGCTTTATCTGAAGGAACGGAACCCTGATATTCGGATTGCCTGTGCCGATCCATATGGCGCTGCGATCTGGTCATGGGTCAAGCATGGCCACACCGAAATCAATGACGGCGATTCGGTGGCCGAAGGCATCGGACAGAGTCGCGTGACCAAGAATCTTGAAGGAGTTCGGATCGACGACGCTTATCGCATCCGCGACGATGTCGCCGTAGAGATGCTCTATCATCTACTCCTCGCGGAAGGGCTGTTTCTCAGCCTCTCCTCTGCGATCAACGTTTGTGGCGCTGTCAAAATGGCCAGATCGGGTGGTCGCGGCCAGGTGATTGCGACCATTCTCTGTGACTCAGGTTCGCGATATGTTTCCCGGTTGTATAATCCTCAATGGTTGGAAGAGAAGAGGCTTACTCCAAAATCGAAAGGGTTGGAGTTTCTGGATAGAATTTGATCGTCCTCCTAGTCAGGACGCAATCGCTTCGCGCGACCGCCGCGAGTCAAGCGTTGCCTTTTTAGGGCTAAGTTCTACACTGGTTTCCCCTCCTTGCGTATGCGAGAGGGAGATTGTTTTCAACCCCTCACTTCCTCCCCGGAAATATGATTAGAACTCTCCTTTGTGGTGTTTTTTTTCTCGGTTCTACGCTGCAATCATTTGCATGGACTGACGGTGAACTCTTGATCTGGATCAACGGCGACAAAGGGTATCGCGGATTGGCCGAAGTCGGCAAAAAATTCGAAAAAGAGCTTGGTGTGCCGGTCAAGGTCGAAGCGCCCGAAGGCGCAACCGATAAGTTCCAAGCAGCCGCGCAGACCGGGAAAGGTCCGGATATCATGTTCTGGGCGAACGATCGTATTGGCGAATGGGCTGATGCGGGGCTCATAAAACCGCTCACGATCGCCGACGAGACCAAAGCCAATTTCATCCCGATGTCTTGGGACGCGGTCACTCACAACAGACAGATCTGGGGCTATCCGCTCGCTCTGGAAGCGGTCTCGTTGATCTACAACAAAAAATTTGTCACCGGAAAGCCTCCGGCGCAGCTGTCGGAGATTGCAGCTTTTGCCAAGGAGCTGAAGGCGAAGTTCCCGAATGTGATCCCCATCCTGTGGGATTATAACACGCCGTATTTCACTTGGCCGTTCCTGGCCAGTGGTGGCGGATATCCGTTCAAAATAGTGGAAGGCGGTTATGATACGAAAGACATCGGGGTAGCAAACGACGGCGCGATCAAAGGACTCAAGGAAGTAGTCGATTTGATCAACGCGGGAATCATGCCGAAAGGCGCTTCCTACAGCGTGATGGAACAGAAGATGAACGGCGGCGAGCTGGCAATGATGATCAGCGGGCCTTGGGCCTGGGCTAACCTGCGGAAAAGCGGCATCGATTTTGGGTTAGCGCCGGTACCAGGTGTTGATGGCAAACCGGGAAAACCGTTGGTTGGAGTCCTCACCGCCCTCATCAATCGTTCTACTCCCAACGCTGATCTCGCCGCCCAATTTATCGAGAAATATGTTTGCACCGCTGACGGTCTGAAAACCATTGACGCGGATGTGCCGATCGGTGTTCCGGCGCTGAAGTCGCTCTATGAGGAATTGGCTGCGAAAAATCCGTTCATCAAAGTCACTTACGACAATGCTCAGAACGGCGTGGTAATGCCAAACATTCCGCAGATGGGCAAGTTCTGGAGTTCGATGGCTTCGGCATTCCAAATCGCTACCAACGGCCAAGCTACTCCTGAAGCAGCATTGGCTGACGCTAAAAAGAATATGGAAAAGTAGCGACGGCCGCTCCTCGGACTGACAAGAGATAGGGCATAAGGGTTACTGCATTGGAAATCGTGTTGGGAAGGCTTACGGCCTTCCTCTGTGGATCCTGGAAAAACAAACCCCCGAAAAGCTTGTGATGTGTGGCGCAAGAAGTTAGCTCGTTTACAACAGTCTTTTGTTCTCAAGGATTCTCGACCAGCTCTATCGATCCGTCATCTCCTGATAGCGCTGGTGGCGTTACCGGCGCTCTACCTGGATTTCGTTATTTATGAAACCGGCAGCACCTGGATCGCTCTCGGCCTGCTTGTGGTAGTTGGTCTCGGTATTTACATTTATCTTAGCAATCGGGCTTATACCTACCGGTACCTTTTCCCGGGTTTCGTTGGCTTTGCTCTGTTCGTCATTTTCCCTCTTGTTTATACCGTTTTTGTCAGCTTAACCCGGTATAGTTCTTCCAATCTTCTTCCGTACGAGCGGGCCCTCAAAATCTTCGGTCAGGAGACGTTTCTTTTGGGCAACGCCTCCTATAACTATAAGCTCCTGCTTCAGCAGGATGGACGTTACGTACTCTACCTCGAGGACGACAAAGATTCCTTGCGGCGCTTCGTTTCTGAGCCTTTTGATCTAAAAGCTGCCAAGGAATCTGCCCGCGGCGAAGAGCCGAGTAAATTAAAACAGTTAGCTGACGGCTCGACGGCGCCTGGTAAGCCGTTGGAGCTGGCTCAGGTGACTCGGGAAAAACTCTACATGCCGATGCGCGGCCGTCCGTTCTTATTGCCAGACAACACTCTCGTCGGGCTCGAGGGATTGCAAAAATTCGTCTCGCGCGGACATCTCTGGAAAGTCAATCCTGACGGTTCGTTGACCAATGTGAAAGACGGTTCGACGGTCCGTCCCAATTTTAAGGAGGGCCGTTTTGTAAACGAAAAAGGCCAGACTGTTGGCGTCGGATTTCGGACCTTCACCGGTCTGGAGAACTACATTCAGATTCTCACGGATCCGCGAATCCAGGGCCCTTTCTTCCGCATTTTTCTTTGGACCGTGTTATTTTCCGGACTCTCCGTTCTCGGGACGTTCGCGCTAGGGATGCTGCTGGCCGTTATGCTCGAATGGAAAGAGCTCCGGTTCCGCCAGGCTTATCGGACCCTGCTCATCTTGCCATACGCGGTTCCGTCGGTTTTATCGATCCTGATATTCAAAGGTCTTTACAATCAGGAATTCGGGGCGGTGAACGAACTCTTGCGAGCGCTTCATCTATTTACGCCCGAATGGGAAACTAACCCATGGGGTGCTCGGGCCATGATCTTGCTGGTCAATCTTTGGCTCGGCTACCCGTACATGATGCTTGTCTCCACCGGGATGCTGCAGTCGGTTCCTTCGACGATTTACGAAGCCAGCGCCATCGAGGGTAGCAATCCGGTCATCGACTTCTTTAAGCTGACTCTGCCGTTGGTCTTTCCTCCGCTCCTACCGATCTTGATTGCCAGCTTTGCGTTCAATTTCAACAACTTCACTTTGGTCTACTTGTTGACGGCCGGCGGACCCAAAATGGTTGGAGGTGGCATCGCCGGCGAAACCGATCTTCTTGTCACCTATACTTTCAATTTAGCGTTCCGGGACTCAGGAACGAATTACGGCCTGGCCAGTGCCATCGCGACTTTGCTCTTTTTTGTTGTCGGTACGCTGTCTTGGGTCAACCTCCGACTCAATGCGAAAAAGGTGAGGGTGTGAAATTGGTCACTGATAGTCCTCGTGCTCGTCGTCGAAAGGGAGGGATCGCGTTCTCGCGATCCGCGGCCGACCAGGTATCCCTTATCCCTTTCAAACCCGCAAGGGCGGACACCATCCGATGAACCCTCGGCAAAAACTCAAGCTGCGCAAAGCCCTAGCTCACGTGTTTCTCATTTGCATTGTTGCGATGGTATTGATCCCGTTCTTGATGGTCGTTGTTGCCTCGCTTCGGAAGGGCCACTTTCCGCCAAGTACGCTCTGGGTGAGACCGGACCAATGGAGCTTGGAGCACTGGAAATTCGTGCTCGGCATTCCCTACCAGGAAATTGTCAACCCGGCGACTGGCGAACTGCGCACGATCCAGGCTTCGACACCGCCACTCCTCTGGCTTTGGAATTCGGTTCTGATTTCCTCTTGTTCCGCCCTCGGTATTATTCTGCTATCGGGGACGGCTGCCTACGCGTTTGCTCGCCTGGGTTTCAAGTTTCGTGACCAGGTTTTGAGTGCGCTTCTCATTCTGCAGATGTTTCCTGCGGTTTTGTCGTTGGTCGCTTACTACGTGATTCTCGATTACATCGGGCAGCATTTTCGTTGGCTCGGACTCAATACTATTCCGGGGCTGATTGCGATCTACCTCGCTGGCATCTCAATCAATATCTGGATGATAAAGGGGTACTTCGAAACGATCCCGGCCAGTATGGAGGAATCCGCCCGGATCGATGGAGCATCTCAACTCCAGACTTTCCTCCGTATCCTGCTGCCGATCAGCGCCCCGATCTTTGCCGTAGTATTCATCCTTTCTTTCATCTACACGATGTCCGAATACCCGGTGGCATCGGTTGTGTTGCAGACGGGCGAAACCTGGACCTTGGCCGTCGGAGCTAATTCCTTTCTGTACGAGCAGGAAAAACTTTGGGGGCGCTTTGCTGCACTTGCGGTCTTGGGTGGCGTTCCAATTACGGTGATCTTCTTATTATGCCAACGATTTATCATCGGTGGCTTAACCTCTGGTGGCGTCAAGGAATAAGGCCGGTTGACTGTCTTCCGAACGGAATAGTTAATCGACTATCGCCGCTGGCCCAAATTTGTTAGCCGCTTTTGCTATTTAGGCGTCACTATTCGACGATAGCTGAATAGTGTAGCCGAACTGGATCGCCGGTTTTCAAACCGAGTCTTTCAGCCGCAGAAGACGAGACCAGGGAAATTTCGAGAAAACCGAGGCTGCCCCAGATAACAAAGGGCTTGTCCGGAGGCGCCGCCTCCTCCAGGTAGAAGCGTTGCAGTTTTCGGATCTGATTCTTACCGGCCTCCAATTCGAACGTTGGGGGTAGCTCGCCGCCGGGCAGAACAGTTCGCTTGATACCGGTTACACAATTTCCAAAGTGATCGATATGAATGATCCTGGACTCGACGGAAGAAAGGGAGAGTTGCGTCGGTTCGGGCAGTAGCTGGACGCCTAGAAATCGTTCCCCGATTTCATGAAGAGGAACGCCGAGACTCAAAGCCGCTGCGACCGGGGCAAAGACATCGCGACCGTGAAACGTGTTGCTAATATTCGATGCAAGCAAACTCTGATTCGTAATCCTATATGCTTTGTAGTTCGGGGCGTCGCTGAGCACGAAAGAAAAGACTCCATTGTCCGGGCCAACGAAAATGTGGTCACCCGCCCTTGCCACAATCGGCTGTCGGGTTGAGCCGACCCCGGGATCAACCACGACCAGATGGACCGTGTTGGCCGGAAAGTTGGCATAAGCACCAAAGAGAACGTAACCGGCAGAAAGAACGTTCTGCGGAGCAATTTCATGACTGATATCAACGATGCGGACCGCTGGATTGCGGCTGAGGATAACGCCTTTCATCGCCGCAATGTAATAATCGGCATTCCCAAAGTCGGTGAGAAGAGTGATTATGCTCAAATCCCGGCAGTATCAACTAAGATTCGGGAACCCAGAAATGGATTCGCTAGCGTTTGAAGGCCGCGTCTCGGCCGGGACGCGTGTCGCCGATGGATGACACGGATCAGGTAGCATTGAAGGTAGCTGAACACAACGAAGCTGGAAGTCAGGAGGACGAAGGAAGGCGCTGTCCCGGAGGGACATGCTGATAGTAGCCCAGTACGAAGTGCTGGGAAGATCAGAGAAGACGCGTTCCGTCCCGGAGAGGCCGGTTGAAACGTTCACGTATCTTCACCAAGGTTGTGACAAGATGGGGCGATCTATTGGCCCTTCGGCGATCGGCTATCGCCTATTCCCCCCCGGCACCTCGGTGTTCAGCCACTTGAGAAAGCTCTCGTTGGCTGATTCCGGAGCCATCTCCGCGATCAGGTTAGTATAACTGATGTGCTCGCGGACTACCTGCTCGATTGCGTTGCGGTAACCCGCCTGGGTTTTGACCAGTAGAACCGTCTCTGGTTCTTCCACGATCTTGCCTTCCCAGCGGTAGGCGCAGGTGATCGGGAACCAGTTGGTACAAACTGCTAATTGTTGTTCGAGCAGCGCGTGGCTGATTTGGCGCGCTTCATCGGCAGTGTTGAGCGTGATGTAGTAAATTCGCATGGCCAAGACGGAATATGGATTTACCAGCCTTCAGCGCAATCAACTGTTGGCCGCGGGAAGAGGGAGGGGAACCGGCGAGTCCCCGGAGGCGCGTAGTTCTCGCCGGTACCCCCTGATGGCACCGGCGAGAACAAGCTTTTAAGTCTTAGGCTGACCAGCGATCGCCTGTTTAATGATGCCCACGATCAGCATGAGCACGCCGCCACCGACACCTCCCCCGGCGACCTGTTCGACGATCGAACCAATGTCAAGACCGCTAGCGGCTGTGGTTGCTGCTGCTGTGCCTGTTGCCGCCCCGCTGCCGAGAATCATTCCTAGCAGTTGTCCACCAAGCCCGCCACCAACAATCCCAGCAATAGTGTTGCCGATTGGGCCAAGATTGTATTGGTTTAAGATGTTACCGATGATGTTGCCGCCGGCAGCGCCGGACAGCAGCTGGATAATCAGGTTGATAATTGTCGCATTCATTGAGATGTCCTTTTCGCGCGCTTCCTCTTATCGACGAAAAGCCAGCCGGAATTCTCGGCAACAATCAGACTGCAAAAATGCTCCCAATGAGGCTTCTGCGCCTCGACAACCGCCAAGTGAACCCCAGCTGGTTTTCCCAGCGTATCAGCCAGAGCCACGAATCGGCAATACGGATCAGCGTGGTCCTAAGGAGCAATGATTTCATGTCTTACTCTGGTTGCTTATCCTACGTCTGGATACTGAGTTGTGCGGGGAGACGCCGTCCGTTACATAACTGACATGAGTTCGAATACTCTTGATGGCAAGATCGGTGTAGTTTTTGGCGTCGCTAACAAACGCAGTATCGCTTGGGCGATTGCTCAAGCGTGGGCGAAAGCAGGAGCAAAGCTGATCTTCAACTACCAGGGCGAACGACTGAAGGAAAACGTCGAGGAGCTGGCCGGTACGTTCGGCGCGGATACACCTTCCTATCCGTGTGATGTAACCGATGATTCGGAAATCGCTCACTTTTTTCAAAACGTCCGGAAGCACACCGATCGCGTCGATCTCCTGCTTCACTCGGTCGCCTTCGCTCCGCGGGAGGCTCTCGAGGGCGATTTCGTAAGTACGACTCGGGACGCTTTTCTTGTCGCGCATAATATCAGTGCCTATTCCTTAGTCGGGATTGTTCGAGAGGCGGTGCCTTTAATGACCGCGGGCGGGTCCGTTGTGGCGATGACCTATTACGGCTCGGAAAAAGTAGTTCCTCACTACAACGTCATGGGTGTGGCCAAAGCGAGTTTGCAAGCGACCGCCCGTTATCTTGCATTCGATCTCGGAACAAAAAAAATTCGAGTGAATTGTATTAGTGCCGGACCAGTCCAAACGTTGTCAGCTCGTGGGATCTCCGGGTTTTCTACGATGATGAAGCATTACCAGGAGCATGCGCCACTCCGAAGAAGCTGTGATCCGGCGGAGCTCGGTCAAACTGGCTTATTCCTGGCCAGCGATGGAGCGGCTGCCATTACCGGTCAGGTTATCTATGTAGATGGCGGTTACCAAATCATGGGGATGTGATGGCAGAAGTGAAATGGACTATTTCCGCGAATTAACTGATCTCCTTGGCGCTTCGGTTGTTTCGATCGATCCGCAAAAACTGCAGGAACACAGCGGTGACAAATGGTTCGCCAGCCACTTGCCCGACGTCGTCGCGGAACCGCAAACGACTAAGCAGGTGGCAGTCCTTCTAGAGTTTGCCCACCGCAAGCAGATCGCTGTCACCCCGCGCGGTTCCGGTTACGGTTATGTCGGCGGTTGTGTGCCCGAACGTGGAGGCATTTCACTATCGCTCGCCCGGATGAATCAAATCAAAGAGATTGCGGTCAACGACGGAGTCGCAGTGGTTCAGCCCGGCGTGATCACGGCTCAACTTCAGGAAGCGGCTCGAACCCAGGGATTATTTTATCCGCCCGATCCGGCCAGTTTCAAACACAGCTCCGTTGGCGGTAATATCGCCACCAACGCCGGCGGTCCGCGCTGTCTTAAGTATGGAGTGACCCGGCACTACGTACTTGGTCTGGAAGTCGTTCTAGCGGAAGGCGCGATCGTCAAAGTTGGTGGACGAACGCTAAAAAACAAGACGGGCTTCGATTTGGTGGGACTCTTCGTCGGCTCGGAGGGAATGCTCGGGGTGGTCACCGAAGCGACGCTGCGGCTTCTTCCTCTGCCGCCGGCTCGAGCTTCGCTCTCCGTCAGCTTTCAGACCATCGAGAGCGCTGCTGCCGCGGTGCAAGAGATTCTTCAGTTTGGGTTTCTCCCATCGGCGCTGGAAATCGCAGATCGGTTCACCTTGGAAGCGGCCAGGGAACACCTGGCTCAACGAATTGTTCCGCAAGGAGAAGCTCACTTGTTAATCGATCTCGACGGGCAGGAGCAATCCGTGAAATTTGAACTCGAGGCGTTGATTGGTCGTGTCCGGTCTCTGGGCGCGCTCTCCGTTGAGAGCGCTTTTGGTGAGATTGAGTGTGAGCAATTATGGGACCTGCGGAGGGGCTTCTCTGAATCGCTCAAGGCTACCGGATTAACGAAGCTCAATCAAGATGTGACCGTCCCGCGAGGGCGAATCGTTGACTTGGTTCGGTTTGCCGATCAACTCCAACAGCGGTTCGGTTTCCCGGTCGCCTGTTTCGGGCATGCCGGAGACGGCAATATCCATGTAAACGTCATGGTCGCGAATCCCGATGACATCGAGGTGCAAAAGAGGATGGAGGCCGTGCTTGATGAATTGTTCCGCCAAGTCATCGCTTGGGGTGGAGCAATTACCGGTGAGCATGGGATCGGTTTGGCCAAGAAACGTTGGTGGCCGGCCGCCGTGACCAAGGAAAACTTGGAACTGCATCGACTGATCAAAGGCGCGTTGGATCCTTTCGGCATATTGAATCCCGGCAAGTTCCTATAATTGGAGGGCCCGCGTTAGAAAATAAGCGAGCGCGTCAGAAAGGCTGAAATGCAGGCTGAGGCCGTCCAACTATTCCGATGTTGAAAACTGCTCTTTTCCTGAGATCAGTGCGAAGGAGTGAGCAAGTGTTCACTGCGACAGCGCATGGAGAATGGCGTTCTAGCAGAGTTTTTTTGAGGCGGAAGATTGCTGAACTGATTCTCCTTGCTCTCCGCCATTTACTACACAGCGTTCATCTACCCCACATCGATTCAATATGCCGAAATACGGAATTCATGCGTTTACTCTGGACGGATTCTGGAACAATCAAGTCGCCGCGAAGGTCATTAGCCAGGCAGCGGAACTTGGGTTTGATCAAATCGAAATTCCAGTGCTCAAACCGGCTGAATTTGATTCCAAGATTGTAGCCAAAGCCTTATCGCAAAACGGGATCACCGGAGTCGCTTCCCTCTGTTTGCCGAAGGTTGCGCATTTGCCGTTCAATCCCTCCGGTGCTTTGCAGTTTTTAAAAAACGCCGTCGATCGAGTCGCCGATTTTGGGGGGAAACAGCTTCTTGGTTGTTTGTACTGCAATTTGGGAATGCTCACTCGGCAGCCTCCGACGGATGACGAAAAGAAAAAGGTGGCCGATGTTCTCTCGCAGCTTCGGAGCTATGCTCAGCCCAGGGGTGTCGGGCTCGGCATCGAGCCAGTAAATCGTTACGAAACCTATCTTTGCAATACCGGCGCAGATGCTTGCGAATACTTCCGAATGATGGGGGTCGACGATCTGATCATCCACTTCGACACCTATCACATGAACATTGAAGAGGATCGGTTTAGCACGGCGCTCAAGCAAGCGGGGAAATTCGCCGGCTATATTCATATGTCCGAGAGCCACCGCGGTTTGCCCGGCGAAGGAACAGTCGATTGGGATGATGTGTTCCAAGGCTTGAAAGAAATTGACTACAAAGGTCCGTTGGTGCTTGAGGCGTTTGCCGCCATCAATCCTGATCTCATCGGGGCGACTTGCCTTTGGCGCAAGAGCCGCTATGAACCGCGGCAACTGGCCGTTCAAGGATTGGAATTCTTGAAAAAGAAGGCCGCGCAACACGGTCTTTCTTGAGTTTATTTCTCGTTCAAACGTCTTCGATGCGTCCCCAGCAACATTTCCGGTCAGAACCGTCGCGTCGGAAGTGCCAGTTGAAACCGCTTCCAAGTGAGATGCTGCGTCGATGAGTGCTCTGCTCGGCATTGACCTCGGGACCTCAAGCGTTAAGGCAGTTGTTGTTTCCGTCTCCGGAAAAATTCTAGGGCTTGGCTCCGAGGAATATCCGATATTGACTCCTCAGCCGGGCTGGGCGGAACAAGATCCGGAAGAGTGGTGGAACGCGACGATTCTTGCGGTTAGAAGAGCGATAGACGCGGCTGGTCGCCCGGAAATTTTGGCCATCGGATTTTCGGGCCAAATGCATGGACCAGTTCTGTTGGATAGATTTCAAAGGCCGCTCGGCCATGCGATCATTTGGGCCGATCAACGTGGCGCTTCGGTCCTGTCAGAGATCGAAGAGCGAGTCGAGCGCCGTCTTCTGGCGACCGTTTGCGGGACGGCTCCTGCGGCCGGATTTCTCATTTCGACACTCTTCTGGCTTCAGCGATTCGATGTACCGCGGTTTGACCAGATCGGCTCGATCCTCTTGCCAAAGGATTATTTGCGGTTTCGGCTCTGCGGCGATCTAGCGACAGATCCGAGCGATGCGGCGGCTACGGGTCTGTTTGATGTGGCGAATTTAGCTTGGTCTCAAGCAGTGATCGAAAAGCTGGGAATGCCGATCGATATGTTTCCAAGGATTCGAGACTCGATTGAAGTGGCCGGGGAACTCACCTCGCAGGCCGGCGCGGCATTTGGTCTCCCTGCCGGCATTCCGGTGGCTGTCGGAAGCGCTGATCAACCTGCGCAAGCGGTCGGGAACGGTCTCTTCGAACCAGGTCGCGGCTCGGTGACTATCGGCACGGGCGGGCAAGTATTTGTCCCGCTGGCCGAGCCGCTCGTTGATCCCCAGGCCCGGCTCCACACTTTTTGTCATGCCGACCGTCATCGATGGTATCTTCTTGGTGCAATGTTGGCGGCCGGCATGGCTTTGCGATGGCTGCGCCACACCTTGTACGGAGAGGCCATCTCCTACGCAGAAATGGATCAACGAGCGGAGAAGATTGACTCAGGATGTGAGGGCCTATTTTTCCTCCCTTACCTGGTCGGGGAACGTTCTCCGATTATGGATCCGAAGGCACGCGGCGGCTTTGTGGGGTTGACGCTCCGCCATAAAGGTCCGCATCTCGTTCGCGCGTTGTTGGAAGGCGTTGCATTCTCGTTACGACAAATCGTGGAAGCAATGGAAGAGATCGGCGCGTCAGTAGACTTTTGGATAGTCTCCGGGAACGGTTTGGCTAGCCCCCTTTGGCGGCAAATTCTGGCCGACATCTTGGGAAGGCCACTACTTCGCGGTAGCGACGAGAACTCGGCCGAGCGAGCAGGAGTGGGCGCTGCCATTCAGGCTGGCATAGCAGCCGGAGTATTCCAAAGCTTCGAGGATGCCAAACATTTTGCCCCCGTTTTTGATCAAGCGACTAACCCAGATGCTGATCGAGTCCAGCTGTACTCGGACTCTTTTGGTCGTTACAAGGAAATCTATATTCGCCTGCGCGACTGGTTTGGGTAGATGCGGGCAGGGGGTGGAGATCAACCCTTGATGGGGGCGAAGTTCCCATCGTTACGCAAGGGAGCCGCTTCACTGCTTCGCCATGATTTAGTGGGTGGAGGAGGCTTCGTCGGACACGCCCGGCTCGCGGGACCGGCCAATGGCGAAAATGGACTCGCCGGAGCGCGGCCCGCGCGACATCTGCCGGACAGTCGCCGCCACCAATCGGTTACGAATCTTCTGAATCAGCCCCGTCGGCATTGGGGCGGTTGAGTGCCGCTTGTTCCTCCCACCGGTGCGCGTGCAGCGCCCCAAGCGCAGCCGCTGTTTCTGCTTGCTTCTTACTGGAACCTTCCCCGACCCCCAATTCCATTCCTTCCCAGAGCACCTTCGCGATAAAGAGCTTTTGGTGTTCCGGTCCAGCCTGGGAAATGATTTCATAGACCGGGCTCTTGGCCGAGATGGCCTGGAGAATTTCCTGCAATTGGCCCTTCGGGTTGACCTCGAGCGGTTGTAGCGCGAGGAGATGAATATCATTTTGCGCTTCATCCAGCACAAATCGCCGGACTGTTTCCAAATTGCTGTCGAGATACATAGCGCCCACCAAAGCTTCAAACGCATCAGCTAAGATCGATGCTCGCTTGCGGCCTCCGCTTGCTTCTTCGCCTCTTCCCATCATCAAGTAAGTTCCGAGACCGATATTGATGGCATGCACCTTCAACCCTTCTCGAGAAACCAGTCGCGAACGAAGCTTGGTCAATAGGCCTTCGCTGAAGTGAGGAAAAAGCCGGAACAGATGCTCGGTAAAGATGAGCTGAAGGACCGCGTCTCCGAGAAACTCCAGGCGCTGATTATCGAAATGATGGCGTTGGGTTTCGTGCCCCAGGCTAGGATGCGTTAAAGCCTCCGCCAGCAGGAGCGAATTGCGAAACTTGTAGCCGATGCGTTGCTCTAGGGGGTTCATGACCTTAATGGGACAATCGGAACTCGATCGAGCGATGGTACCTCACTCTGATCGTATCGATCCATCGCATCTGTTGGTGCCGCGGAAACTACTCCTACCCAGCCGGAGTCACTTCAGCTGGTTCCGGGCGACAATACCCGAATAGATGGCGTTCTTTGATCAAGGTCGCCACCTTTGGTGGAACCGCCGATTCCCAACCTACCTCGCCAGTGTGAATTTTGGTGAGAATATCTCTCGAAAAAATGTTCATGATATTGGGATCGCACCCGACAATCTGCGCCAGATAGTGGTTCTCCAGAAGGTGAGCGTACAGGTTTCGCAAGTGCAGCTCGACCTGTAGGTTGGTGGCGTTTATCCAGACGTCATTGGCCAAAGGATGAGACGAACTGCCGAGCGCGGACGTAGGAGCTTCGCCGCTTTGACAATATCGTTCGAACGCACTCTTCCGCATCGGATAGATGTAAAGCTTGGTGGCAGCTTTGAATAATCGCCCGAAGGATTCAAGGATTCCGCCTTCCAAATTCTCGTAATATTTCTCGTTAAAGACCTCGAGCAGATTGTTAATCCCCATGACGACCCCGACCATCTGTTTGGTATAGCGGCGAAAATATGAGGTCAGCCGGTAGAACTCCCGGTAATTCGAGATCAACACATAATTGCCGATCGCAGCCAGCGTGTCGACGCGGGCCAGAAAATCTTCATGATCGATATTCCCTGAGGCCAAGAGGTTATGCATGGTAATCTCCATCAGCACGAGGATATCGACGCCCTGCAATGCCGGTTCTTGCAGAAATTGTGACAGAGCGCACCGGACCATGTCTTCATTCACCAATGTGACCGGCCGAAAACTCCCCCGCTCAACCAGTATCGCTTTCTTATGGAGCACCTCGGAAGGCTGGAGCACTTCCCCTTGCGGACTGAACATCACCGCGTTGGTGAGTCCGTA
This sequence comes from uncultured Verrucomicrobiae bacterium, assembly GCA_963804425.1. Taxonomy (GTDB): domain Bacteria; phylum Verrucomicrobiota; class Verrucomicrobiia; order Chthoniobacterales; family JAFAMB01; genus DASTDH01. The sequence goes on from CAWDQF010000002.1 coordinate 632,788, forward strand.
TTCAACGAGTTTTAAACTCATCAAGCGATTATCGACCGTCTCGAAGAGCGCGCCGGCAAAATTGACCATGTCGACTTCGATGCGTTCCAGCGACAAGTTGTCGGCCAGCGATTGGATGAATTTGTCCTGATCGTTGAGGTAATAGAAGGCGCCGTATATCAGATTGACGCCGATGATGGCGAGGGCTTGCTGTTGCAGGATGTTTTCCTTATCCCACATGCGCACATGCAATATGGCGTCGCTTGGCGCGGAGCAAGCCGCTCCCTGAAAGCGGACTCCCATCCAGCCATGGCATTCATTGGTTCCTTTAAAATTGCGAGCGGACACCGTATCGGCGAAAACGAAGAACGTAGTCCGATCACCGCGCGCTTCTTTTAATCGCTGGATCAATAAGTCGTATTCATGATCGAGCATCTTGGCTAGACGCTCCCTGGAAACGTAGCGGGCCGATTTCCCGTAGATTTCGTCGCTAAATTTCATGTCATAGGCGGAGATCGATTTCGCGATGGTGCCAGCAGCGCCTCCAGCTTGGAAAAATTGCCGGGCGACCTCTTGTCCGGCGCCTATCTCTGCAAAGGTGCCGTATTTCGCTTCGTCCAAATTGATGGTGAGCGCTTTACGATTCGTTGTGAGGAGTTCCGAAGCCATGATCTATGGTATCTTAATCAATATTGTGCTGAACGCCAAGGTGCTCCGCGAATGATCTCGCCTTGCGTTTTAGCGAAATGGTAAGAAACTCCAGAAAGTATTATCCCGGATTGAACAATCGCCCAGCCAAAACCTGCCCTGCGATCTCGCTTTCGATTCGGCGTCTATTGCCCAGATCTGGCGGGCGACTTTGTCGGGCCTCGTTTAGGGGCATCTGTTGGTCTGAGGTGCTTATCGAGGTCGAATAAACTTTTCTTCTTAATCGGTGAAGTCTTTTCCCGTCTCTGAAAAGAAAGCGAAGGCGCTTCAAGAAAAGATGCAAGCCCTTGGCTGCCGGGAGAACGAATTGGAGGAGACTTTCTTCCGGAAGGCAGGAGTTGCTATCTATCACCCGCCCACCGGCGTGCGAGTGCGTTGCACCCGCGAGAGGAGTCAGGGCTTAAACCGGTTTTTGGCTCGACGGATCCTGGTTGAGGAACTGGAGGCGCGGCGCCTGAACAAGACCAGACACGAGGTTAAAGCGGAAGAAATTCGCCGGCAGAAGGGACGGCTCGTTCCACCCACAGTGAGAGAGCAGATGGATCGTTTTCGAATGCAGCCGATTAATCCGAATCAAACTCCCATATCCAAGGCGGTTCGGTTGCTCTTACAGCAGTGGCAGCCAATCGATCCCAAATGACGAGAGCAATAGATCAACGGTTCGATGGCGAAATCGAGTTGCTTTTCACCATCTCGGCTTGCTTAAGAACTGGGGAAAGCTTGGCAACCTTCTGCCGCATAATTTTTCCAGATTTAAATTTGACTGTCGCTCGAGGCGGTATCTTGAAACTGCTGCCAGGTTGATTCGGATTGCGGCCGACGCGCTCCCTGGTCAGTCGGACCTCGAAGATCCCAAAATTCCGGAGCTCGACATCTTCTCCTCTCGCCAGACTATCGGTAATGAGGTCGAGCGTTCGTTGCACAACTTCAAAAACCTGGTGTTGCACCAATCCGGTATCGTTACTGATCCTCACTACGATTTCCCGTTTCGTTAGATTTGCCATTTGAAATCCTTTCGCATGATCAATTTTCTGGGCTGATCGGCAGCTCGTATACCGTCAACGCTCGAACGCGCAACTCTCGGGCGCTGAGAACCTTCCGCACTATCCATAAGAACGACGGCCAGGCAAGAGATTATCTTCCCGGCTTTGAACTGCAAAAATTAAATCCTCCGCCCCGGAGTCGAGATGACCAATAGTCCATAGAATTTAACGGAAGACAAATGACCGATGACAAATAAGCCGCTCGGGCATTGGTCATTTCTGTGGTTTGTCAATTTGTGGCGGACTATTGGCTATTTCGTTCAAGCACTTCAGCGGAGGTGCGAAAGTGCATCTTTGCCACCTTCGGCAAGAATTCAGCGCCGTGGATCCTTACCAGTTCTTGGGCGGCCGTCTTTACCTTTGTGGAAACTCCTTTCGGTAGAATGACCCCGAATTGTTTACCTTTGTTTTCCAGCCACAAGATGAATTTCTCGCGAGCCAGGATGGAGGCTGCGGCCACCGCAACATCGGCCTCCGCTTTTGTCCGCTGCTCAATTTGGATTCGTCGTCCTGCATCAATCAAGGCGCGCAGAATAACTCGCTCGTTCGCGAACTTATCGGAGAGCGAACGGGGACAATTGGGTCGATCCTTAAGCAAATTCTCGATCACTCGCGCGTGTCCCCAACCGAGCAGATCATTTAGATTCCCAAAGCGGGCATAGAGCTCGTTATAGCGCTCTGGACCGATGAGAACCACGTTGTGCGCCAGCCCGGGAATCTGCCGAATCGACTCTGCCAGGACCTTGATTCGCTGATCGGAGCCGATCCGCTTACTGTCCATCACGCCGCCATCCAGAAGCCTCCGCGCAATCGTCCGGTCGACGTAGGCGCCTGCGATCACCAGTGGACCGAAGAAATCGCCTTTGCCGCTTTCATCCACACCAAAATGAGGCTCGAACATTTGCGGTTGCAGGACTTCTTCATAACCAAGACGAGCTTCGCCGGTAACGACGGGTTCGAACTGGAAACGAATGAAATCTTCTGCCTCTTTTCCCTGAATCACCGCCTTGGGACCTTTTTCAAAAACAGCGATCGACAGTTTGCCTTTCTGAGCGAAGAAGATCATGTAAGGTCGCTCACTGAACTCGAAGTTTTGTTCTAACAAGAGAGCCCGGAGTTTCTCCGCTTGTTCTGGGGTGAGAGCAGAGGAATACGAGTTCACTCTTTGAGCATGAGACAAGTCGCTTTGGAAATCACGGAGTTTCGCGCCCTGCTTGTCGCGTGGTATCTGCGCGAGGGACGCAAGCTGCCCTGGCGCGAAACCCGCGATCCTTACCGGATCCTTGTTTCCGAGCTCATGCTCCAGCAGACGCAGGTAACAACGGTCCTCGACTATTACCGGCGCTGGCTCAATCAGTTCCCGACATTGGTAGCGCTCGCTGCGGCCGGCGAACAGGAAGTTCTTCGGGCTTGGCAAGGCTTGGGGTATTACAATCGGGCGAGAAATCTGCACCGTTGCGCCCGGCAGTTGGTGGAGAGTGGTATCCCCGGGCTGCCGGAGACCGTTACGGATCTCGTGCGGCTTCCCGGTATTGGACGGTACACCGCCGGGGCAATAGTCAGTTTTGCTTTCAATCGGCCTGCACCGATTCTCGACGGGAATGTTTCCCGGGTGCTCGCCCGGTTGATCAATCTGCAAACAAATGTCGAAACAGCTTCCGGCCGGCGGATTCTCTGGGATCTGGCAGAACGCCTGGTCCGGGATGGGGAACCGAGGCTGCTCAATTCTGCGATTATGGAGCTTGGTGCACTTGTGTGCTTGCCTCGAAATCCTCGCTGTCCGCAGTGTCCAGTCCAAAGTTTTTGTCGTGCGGTAGATCCTGACTCGCTTCCGCGAAAACGTCTCCGCCCGATAACCCAAAGAATTCAGGAGAATTATTGGTGGATTCGCCGAGAAGAGAACATTTTGCTCCGGCAGTCGGCGGGAAAGCGCTGGAGAGGACTTTGGACCCTGCCGCCCGCAACCGAAATTTCTCCGGCCCAGGTTGCTCTATTCCAGATGCGCCATCCCATTACGAAATACATTATTTGCTTAAGCGTCTTTGCCGGCAGCGTTCCGGAGTCGCTTCAGGAAGGCTTCCGTTGGCAAACTGTTAATTCACTCGGCGATCTGCCGATGCCGTCCCCTCATCGCCGTGCGATGGAAGCGATGCTAGAGATCCAGCAATCCTCAACGTTCCAGATCGATTGACAGCGCTTATTTCCACTTGATTCGAGCGGGGGAACACAGCGAGTTTTCGAGAATCGTTTTATGCACACCTTGATTTTGCCCTATCAACTGCCGGACGCGGAGGGGCATTTTGGCCCCTTCGGTGGTGTTTTTGTTCCGGAAACTTTGATGCCGGCGATTGAGCAACTGGAAAGAGAATACGCCAAGGCGAGAAACGATCCGGAGTTTTCTTGGACGCTGGAAGGGTTGCTTCGCACCTATTGTGGTCGCCCGACTCCTTTATATTTCGCGGAGCGGCTTACTCAGACGCTGGGCGGCCCACGCATTTATCTGAAGCGTGAAGATTTGCTGCACACCGGAGCGCATAAAATCAACAATGCTGTAGGACAGGCACTCCTTGCCCTTCGGATGGGCAAGCGAAGACTGATTGCGGAGACCGGCGCCGGTCAGCACGGGGTGGCTACCGCTACGGTGGCAGCTCGATTCGGTCTCGAGTGCGTCGTCTATATGGGAAAGGTGGATATGGAGCGACAAGCGCTCAATGTGGTTCGAATGGAATTCCTGGGAGCAACCGTGGTTCCGGTCGTTGCGGGTCAGGCTACTCTGAAAGAGGCGATCAACGAGGCGATGAGAGACTGGGTCACCAATGTTCGGAGTACACATTATCTTTTGGGAACCGCTTACGGTCCCCATCCGTATCCAATGATGGTGAGAGACTTCCATCGAATCATCGGGGAAGAAGCAAAACGGCAGATTTTGGCGGTCGAGGAAAAACTGCCAGATCTTTTAGTCGCCTGCGTAGGTGGTGGGAGTAACGCGATCGGGTTATTTTATCCATTCTTGGAAGACGAAAACGTTCGGATGGTCGGGGTAGAAGCAGGCGGTAGAGGCATTCGACCGGGAGAACACGCAGCGAGATTCCAAGGTGGGCGCCTCGGTGTGTTGCAAGGAACCAAGACGTTTCTGCTGTGTGATGAGGATGGGCAGATCCAGGGGACGCATTCGGTCTCGGCCGGCCTCGATTACGCTGCCGTAGGGCCAGAACACAGCTATCTACGGGAGATTGGGCGCGTGGAATACTCCTATGCTACGGATGCCGAGGTCTTGGCTGCTTTCCAACTATTGGCTAAGACGGAGGGTATACTTGCTGCACTCGAATCAGCGCATGCTCTTTCGTACATAATTAAGCACGCGTCAGAATTTTCTCCGAGCCATATAGTCATCATGAATCTTTCCGGACGAGGCGACAAAGATGTGCAGCAGCTTGCTCATATTATTCAAACGACAAAGTGAAGAAGCCGGCAAGTATTGGGCATATTTGCGATTGCCAATATTTGCCATCTCTTCACAAGAATATCATCCAATGATCGTTCGTTTGCTTCCGTGATCAGGATTCCCCGCGAAATTCCCCTCATGGTCCTTTCGAATGCCGTGCTGTTTCCGCACTCGCTTTTGCCCCTCCACATTTTTGAGACTCGTTATCGCCAGATGCTGGCGTACTGTTTGGATGGTGAGCGGATATTCTCGGTGGGACTGATGCGCGATGGCATCACCGAGCCGGACTCGCTCGAGGATATCTGGCCGGTGGCGGGCGTTGGCCTCATCCGCGCTTGCGTCGGAAATGGTGATGGAACGTCGAATCTGGTGCTGCAAGGCCTGGCCAGGGTCAAGTTGCTCGACCTGACGCAAGAGCAACCCTTTCGAATCGCAGAAGTGGAACTGCTGCCACCAAATCGAGGGAACGTGATTGAAGCGGAAGCGCTGTGTGTGAAGGTGAAAGAACTATGTGCGCAGATTCAAAAATTGGGTGTGCGATTGCCGGCGAATCTGATGGATCAAATCCACCAGATCGACGACCCGGAGGTTTTGGCCGATGTGGTGTCGGCCGCGTTTATCAACGAGCCGAATTCGCGGCAACAGCTACTGGAGGCCAATGGAATTCCCGAACGCCTGCGTTTGCTGATCCAGTTATTGCGCGGCCAAACACATTAATGCGCCTTGCTGCTTACCGCAAAAGGGGTTGTCATTCGGCAGTGAATGAATTAATCCTCATTCACCCAACGTCTTTATGAGCCATCACCAAAAATTCGCACTTCTTGCCGCCGTAATCTTGGCGCTAGTGTCTTGCGATTCGAATACGGGGACTCAAAGCAAAAAAGGTTCCGTGCGCGGGCCGGTTCCGACACCGACTCCCGTAACCGTGATGCCATTGGCGACACCAACACCGGTCGTTGTCCCGACGCCAACCCCACCGCCGGACGTGAGCAACGTGCCAAACCCTGCAGCCACTCCAAGTGCGCAGCCGGAAAATTTTCCGACCGCCTCAAAGGTCCCGGGCAAACCGGGTCGGGTGATAAGTCCCTATGCTCCGAACGCTGGCGAGGTGGATGTTTCTGGCTACCCTCCAGGTGCGGAAGTACGAGACCCTTATACCAACAAGATCTTTTTGGTTCCCTAGCACTCCCAGTGGACCCGAGCCGTTGGGCTTCGCCGAACGGCGGTGACCGATGGCCAATTTGCGGTCCTGGGCTATCGGCGATTGGCTATTGGCTATTCTCTGTTAGGTTCCTCCGCACTGACTTGACCAATTGAGCAGTCGGGCAGTTTGAGGGCAGAAGTTGGCGAGCTAATCTGCCTAACCGAATTTTAGGGATTGGCGTAACTTTATTAGCTTTCCGAGCAAATATGGATGAGTTGACCATCGGAGTTATTGGCGTGGGTCTAGTCGGCGGCTCGATTGCGCTCGGTGCTCACATGGCCGGATATTCAGTGATCGTCTTTGATCACCACAACGCTCCTACCGATACCAAGCTCGGAGCCGCAGCCGTATGGGCCGGCACCATCAAGGAAGTTGCAGCCGCAAGTAACCTGATTTTCGTCGCCACTCCAATCTCGGCCATGATTCCTATAACGGAAGCCCTGTCGAGCTACGTCCGATCCGGTACGATTCTCTCGGAGGTAGCCAGTGCCAAACACTTAATCGCGCCAGAGCTTGCACGCATGCTCTCCGGGCGCTGTAAATACATTCCGACTCACCCGATGGCCGGCTCCGAGCGTTCCGGATGGCAGGCGGCCCATGCCGAACTTTTTGAGGGAGCGGTGACCGTGGTTTGCGACGATTTCTGTGACGATCGGAACGCGGTAACAGTTGTACGCAATTTCTGGGAACGACTCGGTAGCACCACCGTTACCCTCGACCTAAAAACGCATGACCGGCTCGTTGCAGCTGTCAGTCACCTCCCGCATCTGCTGGCGGCCATGCTGGTGACAGGTGTAGCTGAATCGGTTGAACCAGCCCTCCAGGTTGCCGGCCGCGGTTTTCGCGATCTCACCCGGATTGCGTCCGGGTCGCCGGCCCTCTGGACCGAAATCTTGCTTGCGAATCGCGCCGAGCTGCTCAATCACTTGCTACAATTTCGCGGCCGGATCGATGAAGGGATTCAATTGCTGCAAAGAAACGATGCGAAAAACTTGCGCGCGCTTCTCGACGCGGCGAAAAGGAACCGCGACAAATTAATCTGATAAAGGACTTATGGCCAGCTTAAGCGTTTTTCGGGCTCCCCAGATAGAAGCGGAAATAGCTGTCCCCGGTGATAAAAGCATCTCTCATCGCGCAGTTCTTTTGGCTGCAATTTCCAACGGCACCTGCGTTATCCAAGGATTCCTTCCCAGCCATGACTGCCAATGCACCGTGCAGGCGATGCGCTTACTCGGCATCCTGATCGATCAACCGAATGAGACTCGTCTTATGGTGCACGGTCAACGAGGCAAATTTCAGCCTGCCGCGGAACCGATCGATTGCGGGAATTCGGGGACTTTGATGCGGCTGATGTGCGGACTGGCAGCTACCCAGGCGTTTGAGACCGTTTTGATCGGCGATCCATCGCTCTCTGCTCGACCGATGCGCCGGGTGATCGAACCTCTCACTCTGATGGGCGCATCCATCGACGCGACTGAACCGAGTGGTATCGCGCCATTGAAAATCAGAGGGGGAAATCTTTCTCCGGTGACCTACGAATTGCCGGTGGCGAGCGCCCAAGTGAAGAGCGCTATTTTATTGGCAGCCCTTGGCGCCTCGGGGAAGACCACAATTATTGAACCGATTCAGTCTCGCGATCATACTGAGCGTATTTTGAATTATTTTTTAATCGAGACGAAGCGAGAGGTCTCCGCCAGGGGCCAAGCGATATCTATTTATGGTGAACAAATTGCCGAGTCGCGTGATTTTTCTATTCCGGGGGATTTTTCTAGCGCGGCATTTTGGATGGTCGCTGCTGCCGCCCAAGAGCAGTCGAACCTTTTGGTCAGGGATGTCGGTTTGAACGAAACGAGAACCGGGGCCTTGGCGGTCCTATTGAGAATGGGTGCGCACGTTCACGAGGTGCTTCAAGATAGCGAGAAAGGCGAACCGCGCGGCGAGATCCATATTCAGGGCACGCGCCTGCATGGGACGGTAATTGGCGGGCAAGAAATCCCCAACCTGATCGACGAAATACCTATTCTGGCTGTCGCTGGTGCTCTTGCCCAAGGCAAGACTATCATTCGGGATGCCCATGAGCTGCGAGTTAAGGAGACTGATCGACTGGCGGCGATCGCGGCTAATCTTACCGAAATGGGAGTGGATGTTGTCGAGACGGAGGATGGCTTGGAAATTAATGGCGGCGCCCCGTTAATGGCTGCTCGTTTAAAGAGCTATGGAGACCATCGCATCGCGATGGCGTTCGCCGTCGCCGGTATGTTCGCCGACGGCGAGACGGTGATTGAGGATACCGATTGTATCGCAACTTCTTATCCTGGCTTCGAAGACCAGCTTTTGGCTTTCCTTGATCCCAATCAAGAACAGCCCACGCCTGTAATTAACCCGGCCGGAGTCATTGAAAAACATTGAACGAAAGATCCGGTTTTTCGGTAATTGCCATTGATGGGCCGGCCGCTTCCGGGAAGAGCACTGTAGCCAGAGTCTTGGCTATCAAAATGGGTTTTTCCTATGTGAACAGCGGCTTGATGTACCGGTCGGTGGCGTGGCTGAGCCACCTCCGCCGAATCAATCCTGCTTCCACCGACGCGGTCTGGCGAGCGCTGCAGTCAACCCAGCTTGAGTTCGGCCTGGAAAAGAAGGAGTTGTTCGTACGGATTGACGGCGTCAATCCGGAATCTCATCTGAAAGAGGAAGTCGTGAATCGGACCGTCTCGATTGTTGCAACGATCCCCGAAGTCCGAGAGTTTCTTTCCCGTCATATCCGCAAATTTTCGGCGCTTGATAACGTTGTCATCGAAGGACGTGACATCGGCTCGGTCGTCTTTCCGGAAACGCCCTTTAAGTTCTATATCGACGCATCTCCAGAAATCCGAGCGCGTCGCCGTGCTGCTCAAGGTTTGAAAGATAGCCCGGCCCATCGTGATCGGATTGACTCTTCCCGCCGCTCTTCACCGCTAATGATCGCCGATGACGCCGCGGTCATCGACACATCGTCGCTAACGATCGACCGCGTAGTAAAAGATATTGTGCTCCGTTTGCAAACAAAAGGGCTCGCCTCCGCATTCAGCGTGAAATTATGACTCCTCTCTACTGGGCCGGGTACACTCTTTGCAACCTGATTGGCAAACTAGCGTTCGATTTTAAGGTCTACGGTCGCGAGAATTTCATCGAGGAAGGGGCGGCCATTTTTGCTTCGAACCATCAGAGCTACCTGGATCCACCTTGTATTGGAATGGCCTGCCGCAAAGAAATTTATTATCTCACTCGAAACACACTCTATCAGCGGCCGTTGATTGGACCGTTGCTGAAGCGCTTGAACACCGTTCCCGTCGATCGAGACCGTGGCGATGTGAGTTCGATCAAAGCAATCATCCGGCTCCTGCGAACCGGCCATCGGGTGATCATTTTTCCGGAGGGGACGCGATCTTCGGACGGAAATTTGCAGCCGGCTCGGGCCGGTTTAGGAATGATCATAGCCAAGACGTTAGCGCCGGTCGTACCGATTCGAGTGTACGGGACCTTTGAGGTGCTGCCTCGCACCGGCGGCCTCAAACTTAGACCAGTCTCCCTGGTAGTGGGTGAACCGATGCGGTTCACTGAGGATGATCTAAAAGGTGATCGCGAGCTTTATCTGACCTTGAGCAAGCGCGTTATGGACAAGATCGCGAGTCTCAAACTACCGGCTGGCGATCGCTAATTTGGCGTCTCCTAGCCCGCAAATTTCACCCGCGATAGGAATCCAAACGCTTATTGCAGGCTAGGAGACGTCAAATTAGCGCGCTTGTATTCGCCTCTGGATGGTAATCCGTTTAACCCGAGCGTCGTCACTCGGGCTAAAGCTCATTACCTCGGGGTCGTCGGTTAAAGCATTGTGAACAATGCGTCGATCATAAGAATTCATCGGCTCCAGTTTTACCGGACGTCCGGTAGCGCGCACCGTTTCGGCGATCTGCCTGACTCTTTGACGAAGCTTATCATCTCGCATCGCTCGCCAATGGCCGACGTCAACTTGCACCCTGGGAGCGTTCCGATCCTGAGATTGCAAAATCCGGTTCAGCAGAAATTGCAGATCTTCCAACGTCTCGCCGTGTGGTCCGATCAAAGCCTCGTTTTCAGCGGTAAAGACCTGCAGCTGCTTGCCGGTCTCGGTCTCGATCTCCTGAATATCTACAACAAATCCAAGATGACCGAGCATGGTATCAAGGATCTCTCTGGCATCCATAGGAGCAACTACGCCTAAACTTATTTAACGGTAACTCTTCTTTTTGGCAACTGCCGGGGCGGGTGCGGGCTTGGTTAAAGGGGTGTCGGTCTGATTACGGGTGAGATACGTCTGCACAATCAAAAACAGATTCTGAACCGTATAATAAAGCGAGAGAGCTGACGCAAAGTTATAGCAGATAGCTAGGAAAACCACCGGCATGATCATCAGAATCCTTTGTTGCGAAGGATCGCCGGTCTTCGGGGTGATTCGTAGTTGCCAAAGCTGGGTTGCCGCCATTATCAGCGGAAGGATGTTAATTGGGAACCCCAGCAGATGTGTAATGGTATCCGGTTGGGAAAGATCCGATATCCACAAAAACGTGCTATTTCGCAGTTCGACCGCCGAACCGAGCATCGAGTAAAAGCCGAAGAAGATCGGGATTTGAATGAACATCGGCAAGCAACCAGTGAACGGATTGATCTTGTACTCTTTGTACAGCTTCATCGTCTCCTGATTCATCCGCTGCGGATCGTCTTTGTACTTGGCCTTCAGCTCGTTCATGACCGGCGAGAGCTTGGCCATACGACGCATGCTCTTGGTCGTGTAGTTCTGCAACGGCCAGAGCAGAAGCCGGATTATCAGGGTCATCAAAATAATCGCCAATGCATAGCTCTTCACCAAGGAGTGAAGAGTATCCATCGTGGTTAGTAGGATCTGGCTGATTGGAGCGAACCACCCGAAATCCATCACTGCCGAAAGATCTCCCGGCAATTTTGCCAGACGACTATATTCCTTCGGGCCAGCGTAGATCGTGAAATTGAAGTCCTTGGCCTCACCAGGCTGAAGCGTGAAACCGGGCACTCCCAGAGCGCCCAGGATCGTTTGGGTCGCCGGTTGGCCATTCGTTCCGGCGATCTCATGTGGTTTAGCCCAGACTTGCGATCCAATCTTGTCCGGGGATTGAAGAATGGTTGCGAAATACTGATCTGCGGTCGCAGCCCACATGATGTGGTCCGCTGCTTCAGAGTAGATCTCCTTTTGGCCTGACGTCTGAATAAAGAAAAGGATACTCGACTGGCCTGAACCAGTTTACGTCGATCTGGCGGAACTTACCGTCGGTATACCAATCGAACTTGGTATAAATGGAACGATCCGATAGGTGAATTGGCTGGGCGCTGCCGGTGCTAACAAAGAACCCCGGCGTTTGGAATTCACCTGACCCAGTATTTTCGAGAGAGATCGTCAGCTTGGCTTGGTACTCGTCTGGCAGTCCGGCTGCCTTTCCCACAGTGTAAACCTTGGTAATTTTGAGCTGGTTGGTGAGCTGACGGGTCAGCTTCGCGGTGCCCGCATCCTCGTCGATCGATAATTCGTAGCCGTTATCGGACCAATCGTTGGGATTTTGAGTGAGAGCACCGATCGCCGGCGCATCCTCAGTATTCAGGCGGACCGGGACATCATCCTCTGCTTTGTGATTCAAGAGAAGAATGTGATCCAGACCGCCGCGCAGATTCGAAAACTGAAACTCCGCCTGCGCGCTCCTCAATGTACCCTTCTTTTCGGGAACGGTCGGAGCGGGCGGATTGATTTCTGCGACGTGAGGTATCGGCGAAGGGACTATTCCTGGCGTCGCCGACGGTTGCGCGTTCACGAGGGCTTGCTGGGCTTCCGCCTGGGCGCGTACCCGTGCCGCGTCTTGCTGACCCCAATAAATTGATAAAACCAGGCCAAGTACGGCCAATGAAACTGCTATCCAAGTCGTGCGATCGCGAGGCATGCGTAATCTTTATCTAGTGATTCTTATGTAGTTGCTCCGGAACCGGATCGTGGCCTGAGCCTCCCCATGGATGGCAACGAGCCAAGCGCTTCAATCCCAGCCATCCTCCTGCAATCAGGCCGTGCTCTTGGACTGCTTCGACGAAATACTCAGAACAGGTCGGGACGAACCGGCACCCCGTTCCCTGTCCCCCGGTGAGCGCCGCCAAAAAAGGAGATAGCGTCAGCTTATAAATTTTCAGGAGCAGCTTGAGGATCGATACCATGGGGATACGGCTTTCAGATTCAGTTGTCTGCCCGGTTGTGGGAAATCGGCGCTAAAATAGAAGCTCGGTCGGCTAGTCGCAACCAGTCTCGCTCGAGCTGGTCAAAAGTGGCTCTGGCGGCGGAGACCCGAGCTACGGTTACAATCCACACTCCGGAATTCAGCCGGTGCTGGTTCAAGCGGAAAATTTCGCGAAGTCGTCGCCTTACGCGATTGCGGACAACCGCATGACCTATTCTTCGTGTCGTAACAATTCCCAGCCGCGCAGCTTGCTCACTCGCCCGAAACAATATCCCCAAAGTGAGGTGCTTTCCGGTCCACGATTTTCCATCTTTTTTGACGAGAGCGAATTCGGCAGTTCGAGTTAATCGAGAAGCTTTGGGAAATTTAAAACGCTCCCGCCTCCCGGCGGTCATAGAATTAAGCCTGAGTATGTCGCGCGTAATGGTTTTCTGCGCCGACTGGCAGCAACCGCTTCCGACCACGCTGGCGACGTCGAGCGAGAGTTGCTCTGCCTCCTTTGGTTTTCATCCGGGCGCGAAAACCGTGTTGGCGTTTTCTAGTGCGCTTGGAAGGTTGATAAGTTCGTTTCATGGCAACATCTCCTCGATGGAGGGAGTCGGGAAGGATAGTCGGAGAGCCCTGGATGTCAAATGGGCTTAAGGCCTGGGCAAACCATGGCAAATGTGCGTGCCGCAGGAAGCGGTTCTCGGGCTTGGCAGAGGACCAGAATACAACGATGCTGCACTGATCAAAGGAACGAAAAATTGATCGATCGACGGTTTTGGGACAGCATTCTCCGATTCTCTATGCAACCGGTAGCAGATACGATTCAACAGCTTGAACAGGGCGGAGCAACGCTCATCAGTGCCCAAGAGCTAGCCACCAAGCTCGAAGAAAACCGGCCGCTCAGAGTTAAGCTCGGCGTTGATCCCACCGCTCCCGATCTCCACCTTGGCCATTCGGTGGGATTATCAAAGTTGCGCCAATTTCAGGAGCTGGGCCACCGCGCGATTTTAGTGATCGGAGATTTTACAACGATGGTGGGTGATCCGACGGGTCGTTCGTCAACTCGACCGATGCTGAGTCACCAAGAGGTGCTGGCAAATGCGGAGACCTACAAGGCGCAAGCCTTCAAGGTTCTTGATCCTGACCGGACCGAGATCGTCTTCAACGGAGATTGGTTCACCAAGATGACTTTCATGGAAATCATCCGCCTCAATAGCCTGGTAACTCTCCAACAGATGTTGCAGCGCGAAGATTTCAAAAACCGGATCGAGCAAGCCACGCCGGTGTTCCTGCACGAATTACAGTATCCGATTTTGCAAGGGTGGGATTCGATCGTGATCGCCGCGGATGTTGAATTGGGAGGCACCGACCAACTCTTCAACATCTTGATTGGCCGGAGTCTCCAAAAGGCACACCAACAACCACAACAAGTCGCCTGTATCCTGCCGATTTTGGAAGGGTTGGATGGCGTCCAGAAGATGAGCAAGAGCCTCGGAAATTACATCGGCCTCACCGAGCCAGCCTCTAGCATGTTCGGAAAGGTGATGAGCATTTCCGATGAATTAATGGCTCGCTACTATCGGATCTTATTTAACGAAGCGGTACCCCCAGGTCATCCGATGGAAGCCAAAAAAACGCTCGCGGTGAAGATTGTCACTCGGTTTCACGATCAGACCTCCGCCTGCGCCGCTCTGCAAGAGTTTGATCTGCGGTTTGCAAAACGGGATTTGGCAGCTGCGAACTTGCCAGAGGTTTCCCCTAGGCTGCTGGGCGAAGATTTAGTTTCGGCGGTTGTGGCGGCCTACGCTCAAGCCTTTCAAGTTACAAAATCGCGGGCCGAAGCACGCCGCTTGATTGAACAGGGAAGCGTGCAATGGCTCGGTGAAAAGTTAACCGATCCGAAAGCAAAGCCGTTATTTCAGCCCGGCGGGGTACTGAGATTGGATAAGATACGCGCAGTACGCCTTAAGGATGACCAATAGCCAATCACCGATAGACGAATTTACTATTGGTCATTGCTCCTGCCTTTCCCTTTGTCGAGCATTTCGTCAACCGACTTTCGTTTGCGAAGGCGCAAGAGATTGTTCCACGTCTTGCGGATGCTTCCGCCGACCGAAAGGTATTGTTCGCTTAGCCGGTTTTCTCTTACGACCTGCCGCAACACTCCGGCTACCGACAAATCATCCGTTTCGAGAACTGTGTAAGCAGTACCGATGGCAGCGTAGTGGTGCGCGTCGCTGGCTGCGGTCATCGGCAGCCCGTGGTCGATCGCATAGTCGTAAGCCATTCGGTTATATCGTTTGAGGGTGGTGGCGGCATTAAAGACTTCGATCGCATCGATCTGCAGCGTTTTCAGAACGTTCTCCCGAATCCCGGCCCGAAAAATGTCGTAAGCATGCGGAGGGATAGCGACCCCGCCTGCCTCATGGATTAGATGACATACTTCTACCGCGGGCCGGCCTTTGAGGTTTGGTAGTACCGCGCCAACACAGAGAAGATGCCCTTCCGCGGTCGTGACCTCTACTCCCGGGACAATCAAGAAGTTATCCACCGGCAGGCCGTCCGGGCGCATCAATCCCTTATCGATCAAATACTTCACGGCGTCGCAGGTGTTATGGTCAGTTATCGCGAAACCATCGAGGCCTTTGGCCCGCGCCGCTTCGATCAGTTGTTCCGGGCTGCTAACACCGTCGCCAGAGAAAAAGGAGTGACAGTGGAGGTCGATCTTGATGGCCATGAGGCGAGCTTAAGTAAGCCGGAAAAGCGTGGGGTGTAAACGGCTGTTTGCTCGGCAGAAATATGTTATTGGTAGCTCATGTCGCAATCACCCGTCATTTCTACCTCGCTGCGTCCGCTGCCGGGTCTGCTCCCTGGAGTTGGGTTCAAAGAATGGGCGTTGGTTTGTGAGTCGATGCTACGGGGCGAGACGAGTCTCATTTTTCGCAAAGGCGGGATCGCCGAAGGAAGAGAAGGCTTTAGATTCAAGCATTCTCAGTTCTTTTTGTTCCCGACATATTTCCATGAGCAAATCGGTCAAACGCGCCTGGATCCCGCTAGAAATTTGGAGCCCCCGGCAGAGACCGTCGTTATCGAAGGCTTTGCTTACGTTGAATTCACTCGCTGGATTTCGGATCTGCAAACCCTAGAGCCGCTCTGCGAACTTCATATTCTCCGTCGTGAGGTGCTGGAAAGACGGTTCCATCAAGATGAGGTGAAGGGTCTTCACTTGGCCTTTGTCAGGATCTTTCGGGTAATTCCCACCTGGTATCTACCCTTCCAACAATCCTTCGGCGGCTGTCGATCGTGGGTCGAACTACCGGCTCCTTCGCCGGATCTGGTCTGTCGTCCGGTGCTTTCGGATGGAGAACATGATCGACGTTGTGAATTCGTAGAATCGCTTGACCGCTGACCGGTTCTAAAGGGTCAGCAGTTGAAGTCGGCCGGAGGTTGCAGCAAGCCTATCGCGCACTCTTTTGATGTCGGCTGAGCTGCTGTATATGGTCAGTTGCCGGTTCAATTTCTCGAAGATCGGCTTGGCGTCGTCCAACTTCTTTTTCACGTTCGTGACGAAATCCTGGAATGCCTTCTTAGCATCCGCATCGTTGTCCATCGATTTCAGAATCTCAGATCCCACGTAGCGCTCCCGGATGTCGTAGAACGCCTCGACGAAGCTGTTTGCCTCGTCGCAGAATTTGTCTGCAGCTTTGACCACATCCTTATCTCCTTTAGCAGACTCGAGGGTTGCACCCAATGTTTCAATCGCCGTGAAGTAAGCATTCCAGGGCTTTTCATACGCCTCCAATACCGCCTTCTGGTCCGCATCGAACGCCTCGGCAGACCACGTACCGAGGATCAGCAGTAACCCGCAGATATATTTGGTGATTTTCAGGAGATGGTAACGACTCATAGATTGGAGGAAATGCGAAGCGCAAAGTTGGGTGAGAGCGCCCTGGAGATCAATGAAATTTTCAGGAGGGGAGATCTGCTACTATTCCGTGCCGGAACCGACTCAGCAAGGAACGTAAAAATGAATGATCTACCTACGAGCAGAGGAGCTCAGTACCAAAAAATTTCCGACGGTCGTCCATTCGGGTGAGGAGATTGATTGATCCCGTCGCGCCACATACAGGCCGGTGGACGATCCGCCATCAAGATTGAGCGCAGCTGCGGATAGGTCCGCTGGGCAACAGGTCGGGCAGCGTCAAGATATCTGCCAGTTCCGCGAGCGTGACGGAACGGCAGATCCCGATACCCCAATTGGCACCCTGCGTCTCAAACACAAACGTCCTGGGCGCACTCCGCCCGTTGTTCAAGCCGGAGACCACACCGCCGCTTTCAACGAGAAAGGGTCCACATTGGATAGCGTCGGAAACACCTGCATCGGAAAAGTGCTGCACTCGGACTAGTCCGGGCTTCTGTTTTCGTACGAAAAATACGCCCGAGAGAAGTTTTGCCCGCTCCAGAGGATGTACCAGCTTGCCTTCGCTAATGAGCAGTCCAACCGGAGTCAGATCCGACTGAAAATAGCCGCCGTTCACCCCGGCGAGTGCTTCGGATTTGGAGACCGCCTCTTGTACGTTGGAAAATCGGCGGTCCGTATTGCTGAGTACTCGAAAGCGGAACTCAGACGCCCGGCCGGCGATCGCGTAAATCGTGGCGTCCGCAGAGCCGTTTCTCAATGTAAGAACGAACACTCGAGAAGCACCGGCATTCGATTCCTGCCGATTGGTCATTTTCCATCCAGCCGATGCGACGGTTGGAATTAAGTACAGGAGCAGCCAGCTGATGCGCATAACATGCCGAAGCGTATACCGGCGGAAGAGGAAAACCTACTAGTAAGCGGTAAGTAGTAAGCAGAAGAGACGACCACGCGATCACCGATCACTGCCTACCAATCACCGTTTACTGCTTCTTGAATCCAAAGGCCTTTTCCCGGTGGCGAGAAGGGTCTGGAAAAACGGGCTCTCGGTCTCGCGTGAAACGACCCGAACATCGGTCTCGGCAAAGCCCGCCCTTTGCAATGCATGTGAAAGTTCCAACTCGTTAAATCCAAGCCAAACGTCGGCATACATTTCTCGTGCTTGCTCGAATGTGTGGGCCAGCAAATCCAAGATAAGGACGCGACCGCCAGGCCGCAAAAGACGATAAGCGGCTTGGATCGCGCGCAAAGGATTGATCGCGTGATGGAGCGCTTGACTTAAAATTGCAATGTCGATCGTTCCCGCGGCGATCGGCGGATCTTCGATGTCCCCTAACCGGAATTCAAGGTTTAAGAAGCCATGGTCGCGAGCTAGTTGCGAACCGAATTCGACCATTTTCTCCGAGAGGTCCACAGCAATCACGCTTCGCGCTCGGCGGGCAAGCAGTTGGGCCAAAGTGCCCTCGCCCGCTCCGAGATCGGCAACATCAACCTCGGGCAGAAGCGTAAGGAGGAGATGCGATAAAGCCTGCCACGAGCGTCCCGGACAGTAGCTGCGGCCAAATTTGCCCGCTAAACGATTGAAATATTCCCTCGTCCGATCGCGGCGTTTCGTCAGCACATGGTCGCGGCTTGAGCGATCCGCTTTGGCTTCCGGCATCTCCCGAGCGGCAAGCTCAACGAGTTGCTTGAGCTCTGGCAAGGGGATTGGAGTCTGTTCATTCCAGCTGTAGAAAATGTTTTTTCCAACCCTCCGATCATGGACTAGACCTGCCCTCTTTAACTGCGCTAAATGGGTGGAGATGCGCGACTGTCCCATTCCCAGGATTTCTTGGATCTCGGCTACCGAGAGTTCGCCCGGTTCGAGGAGGTACAGGAGCCGGGTTCGGGTCGGGTCTGCCAAAAGTCGCAATAAATTCAACGTTGACGACATCGGAAAAGAGATATATCAGGATATCATGATCAGTCAATATACTCAGAGTTCCCGCCTTGTCACCTCAATGCCCCATTGACCGCTCCATTCCTATTCTATGTCGCGTCGCTACATCTTCTCCTCTGAATCGGTGACCGAAGGTCACCCGGACAAAGTCTGTGATACCATCTCCGATACTATTTTGGATGCCTGTCTTGCCCAGGACCCAAACAGTCGAGTCGCCTGCGAAACACTGGCCAAAGGTAACTTGGTAGTTGTTGCCGGTGAAATCACAACGAATGCGAAGTTCGACTACATCGAGGAGATTCGATCCGCGGTTCGCGAGATCGGGTATATCCACGATGGTTCGCTTTTCCATGCGGATACCTGCCTGATCGTTCAGGCCCTGAGCCAGCAGTCTCGCGATATCGCCCAAGGCGTCGATGCGAAGGCGGCCGACGGCAAAGATACTGATGAACAAGGCGCCGGCGATCAAGGACTGATGTTCGGCTTTGCGGTAAGAGAGACACCTGAATTAATGCCTGCTCCGATTCAACTGAGTCATAAACTGGGGCGCGAACTGACGAGGTTGCGCAAGAACGGTGAACTGCCTTGGCTCAGGCCCGACGCTAAGACCCAAGTGTCCGTAGAATATGATGGGCTTCGGCCGATTCGCGTCGATGCCGTAGTCATCTCCACGCAGCATGCCCCGGATGTGAAACATAAGGAGATTCGGGAGACCATCATCGAGCGAGTGATCCGGCAGGTTGTCCCGGCGGAGTGGATCGACTCCCAAACGCGATATCTCATTAATCCAACCGGCCGCTTTGTTATCGGTGGTCCGGAAGGGGATTCGGGATTGACCGGGAGGAAAATCATTGTCGACTCCTACGGTGGAATGGGCCGTCACGGTGGCGGCGCGTTTTCCGGCAAAGATCCTTCGAAAGTAGATCGGTCCGCGGCGTACATGGGTCGGTACGTCGCTAAGAACGTCGTAGCGGCGGGGTTGGCCGATCGGTGTGAGGTACAGTTCGCTTACGCCATTGGCTATCCCGATCCAATCAGTTTGTGTGTGCACACGTTTGGAACCTCCCAAGTAGACGAATCAAAAATTGAGGACGCCGTGCAAGAGGTGTTCAACTTTAAGCCGGCAGCCATCATCAACCAGCTCAAGCTCCTCCGTCCCATTTATCGCAAGACTACCAATTACGGTCATTTCGGCCGTGAGGATGACTTGGAATCGCTAACCTGGGAGCGGACGGATCGGGCCGAAGCTCTCAAAAAGTACCTGTCCTAATTCAAATACATGAGCAACGTAATCGCTAAAACTGCCGCCGACTATAAGGTGGCCGACCTCGGCCTGGCTGAGTTTGGCCGAAAAGAGATCGAAATTGCTGAACGGGAAATGCCGGGTTTGATGGCAATCCGCGAGAAATACACGAAGGTTAAGCCGTTGGCCGGCGTCCGGATCACGGGCTCGTTGCACATGACGATCCAGACCGCTGTTTTGATCGAGACGCTGGTCGATCTTGGTGCGTCCGTTCGTTGGGCAAGTTGCAACATCTTTTCGACGCAGGACCACGCGGCCGCTGCGATCGCCAAGTCGGGTGTCCCGGTATTCGCCTGGAAAGGTGAAACTCTGGAAGAGTATTGGTGGTGTACCAGCCGGGCAATTTCGCATCCGGATGGTAATGGTCCACAGCTGGTCGTCGATGACGGTGGCGACGTGACGCTTCTGATTCACAAAGGATACGAACTGGAAGAAGGCAGCGACTGGATCAATACGCCATCCTCCAGTCACGAAGAACAGGTCATCAAGAACCTGCTCAAGGAGATTCATGCCGAAAACCCGTACCGGTGGCATGAGCTGGTGAAAGAATGGAGCGGCGTCTCGGAAGAAACGACAACCGGCGTCCATCGGCTCTACAAGCTACAGGAAGCCGGTAAACTGTTGGTTCCCGCGTTCAACGTCAATGATTCCGTGACCAAGTCGAAATTCGACAATCTGTACGGTTGTCGGCATTCGCTCGTGGATGGCATCAACCGTGCGTTGGATGTCATGCTTTCGGGAAAAGTGGCAGTCGTATGCGGTTACGGTGACGTGGGGAAGGGGTGCGCCCAATCGCTCCGGGGCCAAGGCGCGCGTGTCGTCATCACGGAGATCGACCCGATCAATGCGCTTCAGGCCGCCATGGAAGGATACGAGGTCACAACGGTGGAAGATACCCTCGGACGAGGGGATGTCTATGTCACTACCACGGGCAACTGTGACGTCATTACCATAGAACACATGGCGAAGATGAAAGATCAAGCCGCTGTCTGCAACATCGGTCACTTCGATAACGAGATTCAAGTGGACAAACTCAACACCTTCCCCGGTGTGCAACGCACCAATATCAAGCCTCAGCTCGACAAATATCGGTTTCCGGACGGGCGTGAGATTTTTCTGTTGGCCGAGGGCCGGCTGGTCAATCTCGGTTGTGCGACCGGGCATCCATCCTTTGTGATGAGCAACTCCTTCTCGAATCAGGTGCTCGCGCAGCTCGATCTTTGGAAGAACAAGGACACTTACAAACCGCAGGTTTACATTTTGCCAAAGAAGCTCGATGAAGAAGTGGCTCGCTTACACCTGGAGAAGATTGGTGTGAAGTTAACCA
The DNA here is from genome assembly GCA_963804425.1 of uncultured Verrucomicrobiae bacterium. Taxonomy (GTDB): domain Bacteria; phylum Verrucomicrobiota; class Verrucomicrobiia; order Chthoniobacterales; family JAFAMB01; genus DASTDH01. The sequence continues at coordinate 653,909 of CAWDQF010000002.1, forward strand.
AGCTAACGCCTACGCAAGCGAGCTACATCGGTGTACCCGCTGAAGGTCCATACAAGCCCGAGTACTACCGCTACTGAGGCGGGCTGACCAGGCAGCCCGTGGCAATAGCGTCGAGAGCTGGCAAGTGACCGGGAATGGACCGCACAGCGAGCGCCGTCGCTAAAGGCTGATATCAGTTTGGCAGTTATTCATGACCGAGCGGAGCGAGGTTGTGAATAACTGCGCCGCGAGCCCTCCGAGCACCTTTGGTTGAGCGATTCGGCGGGAGCCTCGCCCTGCCAAGGGCCGCGCCTACCGCTTGCGTGGATCGCCCTTCTTCTGACTTCTGGATTCCGAATTCCCAATTCTGCTAAGGTTCCGCTGCTATGAGCTCCCATTTCATCTGCGCGGTTACTTGGTTTGGACAACTCCACCGTTTCTTCGGTCTCGATTGGAGCTATCTGATGATCCTGGGATTCTCGGGTAACCTGCTCTTCGGAATGCGTTTCATCGTCCAATGGATTGCTTCCGAGAAACGCGGCGAAAGCGTCTTGCCCGTTTCTTTCTGGCATTTCAGTCTGGCAGGCTGCGTCTTGCTGGGCGCCTATTTCGTTTTCCGCCGCGATCCGGTGGGGATCGTCAGTACGGTTCCAAATTGCGCGATCTATCTGCGGAATCTGCAGCTAATCAGACGAAAAGCTCGCCTTGCTAGCGAAGCTGAATGAGCCGAAGTATGCAGACGTTCCAGTCGCATGCCCAAATGAGAAAATCTGGGAGAGAGTATCAAGCCGGCATTTTTCAAAGCCATTTTCAATCTGCCTGATTCCCGCACTTTTTCGTTGATCTCCATCGTAGGTCTGATTTTGGTGTGCAACATTGGCCGCTGCGTTAAATAGCGGCCGAAACTATTGATGAAGAAGCGAGTGCTCATAATGTCGACCAGCGCGGGGAGCGGACACGTGCGCGCGGCGGAGGCACTGACGAAGGCGTTCAAAGACAATCCCGAGGTCGGGAGTGTGATCCACAGCGATGCTCTTGATTTCACTAACAAGATGTTTCGCGATTTTTATTCCAAACTCTACGCGCGCTTGGTTCAAACGGCGCCCGATTTCCTCGGTTGGTGGTACAAGCAAAGCGACGAACCATGGAAGACGGACGGAATGCGCTTGATGCTGGATCGCCTGAATACCGGCCCGCTGGTCAAATTTATCCGTAAATTTGATCCACATATTACCGTTTGTACGCATTTCATGCCGGCCGGGATCATTTCGGACCTGATCGCGAAAAATCGCCTGGACGCCCATCTTTCGATCGTGGTCACCGATCTCGATTTTCATGCGATGTGGCTCTCTCGAATGTTTCATCGGTACTTTGTGGCGATCGAAGAAACAAAAGTACATTTAGAGATGCTCGGGCTACCTTCGGAGCGGATCACGGTTTCGGGTATTCCGATCGATCCGGAATTCGCTTCACCCGTCGACCGGTCCGCCACTCGACATCATTATGGATTGCATCCTACTCGTCCTACGTTGCTTCTTTCGGCCGGGGCGCTTGGTGTTGGTCCGGCCGAGTTTGTCGTGGAACGCTTAAAAAACTTGCGCAACAAGACGCAGATCTTAGTGGTCTGCGGCCGGAGCGCAGAGACGAAGGAGCGAGTGTTGCGCGTCGTACGCGGGGATACGGAAACATTCAAAGTCTTTGGCTATACTGACCGGATGCCCGATCTCATGAAAGTTTCAGACCTCTTTATCGGTAAACCAGGAGGATTGACCAGTGCAGAGGCGTTGACTTGCGGACTACCGATGGTGATCGTCAGCCCGATTCCGGGACAGGAAGAGAGAAATTGTGATCATCTCTTGGAAGATGGCGTCGCGGTGAAATGCAACGAAATGACCACCGTCCCTTATAAAATCGACACATTATTAGATGATCCTGATCGTTTGGAACAAATGCGTAGACGGGCTTTTGCTTTGAGTCGTCCGGACGCCGCCCGCTGTATCGCAGAGACTTTGGTCAGCGACGAATTACCGCCTCTCGAGGTCACCGACGATGACGCCGAGGCAATCATTTTGGCGGCTGCGCGAGAAAAGGACAACAAGCTGCGGTAACTATGGAAGAATTCCTGTGGGGCGTATCTACGTCCGCGTACCAATCGGAAGGAGGATTCAACGGGGTTGGCCAGCCCCAAACTAATTGGGCTGCGTCGGAGCGACGGAACGATGTGGTACCTCTTGGATCGGCCGCGGATTTCTGGAACCGCTACCCGGAGGATTTCGACCGTGCGGAAAAGATGGGTCTCAACAGCTTCCGGCTGGGAATCGAATGGAGCCGGGTACAGCCTACCTATGTAGATCAGCCTGGACCGGCTCCCTCCTTCGACGAGGAGGCTCTCGACCGGTATGCCGAGATGATCGCGGAGTGCCGTCGCCACGGGATGGAGCCGATCGTCACCTTGCATCATTTTGTTCACCCGGCTTGGCTCGGAGCCGATCCTTGGTTGGAGCCGGGAATGGTTGAGCATTTCTGTCGTTACGTAGAAAAGGTCGTTCTGCACGTGAATCGCGCGCTCATCGATCGCTACGGGGTTGAGCCGATTCGCTACTACATCACGGTGAACGAGCCGAATATGTTGGTACTCAACACCTATTTCGGCACCCAATTTCCCGGGCGAAAAAATCATCGCTCCGGTTTGCACAGCGTCGCCGAAGGTTGTCGGCAGATGCTCCGAGCACACGTCCGGGCTTACAATCTGATCCACGATTTAGCTGAGCGTGAGGGCTGGAATCCGCCGCTGGTGAGTTTCAACAACTATTGCAGCGATCTGTATTGGTCGGACAAAATCTGGCTCGACCTGATCTCGGTTCGAGAGCGAGGTGTGAAATCATCCCAGTTGCGAGATTATGTATACGGGAAGATCCACGAGTTCGAATCGGCCTTTGCCGAAGCGCGAATTCCGCTAAAAAAAGACATTCCTTATTTTTTTGGCGATTTCACCAAGCGAATTAGCAATTGGATCGGTTATAAAACATTTCATGCCGATTCTTTCGCAGCCCTAGTCAATGAAATTTATGCGGCGGAGAGGCCATCAACCTTTGATTTCTTAGGTCTCGATTACTACGATCCCTTTGCGGCACATATCTTTCGTTTGCCGGTTTGGTGGGATCACGAATTTAAGAATAAATCTTTTCGAGCTTGGTTGATGAACAACATCACCAGCAAGTGGTGGGACTGGCGGGTTTTGCCGGCCGGCTTGCGTTTTTTCTGCGAATTCTACAGCAAAGATTATGGAGATCGGCCGGTGCTTATCGCCGAGAATGGAATGGCCCTCCGCCGCCGAACCGACAATCGTACGACACTGCGCCGCGATAAAATGACTCGTAGTGAATTTCTGCGCGTTCATGTCGAAGAAGTGACCCGCATTGCCCAAAGCAAGGTTCCTTTGCTCGGCTATCTGCACTGGTCATTGGTCGATAATTACGAATGGGGCTCATTCACGCCGCGATTCGGACTGTTTTCCCTCGATTATCAAAAAGGAACCGATCGGTTAGAAACGGATTATTTAGGTGATCGTCCATCGGTTACCTATGCCCAGTTGGTGGAAACGGCCCGAGAACAGCTTTCTGGTTATACCGGAAGTTGATTGGCAGGAGGGATCGTCCTCCCCATTTAAAGCCGATTGATACCAAACTCTCTTAAACGCTTTCCGAGCACGAAGGTCTTCTGCCAACGCTGCAAGCGTCGAACTTCGAACCTTTTATCGTTCAGCAATACAGCAAAAGCACCGAAGTTGAAGACAAAGCTCCCCGTATTTACTATCACTCGCCCCTCGCAGCGCCAACAACCGGGGTAGTGTGTGTGACCGATGAGAAGATAGTGTGCGTCGGGCCGGAAGGCTTGGAGGAGCTTGGCGCCAAGTTTCGGCGTAGTCCACCAGGCGTGCAGAATCATAAACGGCCGAAAGGGCGGCCAGAGTTGCCGCGCGATCAGCCCGAGGCCGGGAAATCTGGCTAGGGTCACTGGTTCTTCGAGCATCTGTAGTTTTATGGAGGTTCTCTTCGTAGCCAGAAGGCGTTTCTCGAAACTTAACAGCGCGTCCGGTCCGAGCTGTTCGAGCACGCGGAGGTGTACTTTTCGATAGGCGTAGGCTTGGCGACTCCAGGGAGCGACACCAAGGAAGAGCATGTCACCATGCGTAACCAAGATCTGACCTCCGGCCAAATCGAGATGATCAATCTGGGAGATCACCGGGTCGTGGTTGCCGTTGATAAATATCGTTTTGGCGCCAGAGGAATGACAGACTCGGGCCAGACTAGCTGCCAGCCCGCGGCCCACCGGTCGATCGATCTGATGCCGCAATTCAGCGGTATCACCGTTCAGCACGATGGTCTTCGCTTCGCGAATTACCGGGATGAGCTCTTCCGGATCGCGGATATGCGAAGCGTGATGGCCGAGATGGAGATCGGAGAGAATGAGCGTCGGATCGGTGGGTATGAGATTCATCCGGACTCTCCGATGATACTCACGCTCAATCTGCGCTGCATCGGATCATGCCGATGCTCATATACGAAGAGACCTTGCCAGTGGCCAAGCTGAAGTCTGCCGCCCGCGATCGGAATACTCTCGGAGGATCTGGTCAACACCATCCGAATATGGCTAGGCATGTCGTCCGCCCCTTCCAGGGTGTGCGTGAAATAGGCGGAATGCTCTGGTACCAGGCCCTGCAAAAAACGTTCGAGGTCAGCTCGGGCGCTAGGGTCAGCATTCTCGAAGAGGATGAGGCTGGCGCTGGTATGTTGGATCAAGACGGTGGCAACTCCGGTCGTTATGCGGCTCCGGACGACCAATTGATCGATTTGATCGGTGATTTCGTAGGTGCCGATTCCGTGCGTAGAAATTGAAAATTCGCTACTGAACGCTGTCAGCATAGAGCAGGTTAACTAATCGTAAAGATTTCTGATTCGGTAGAAGGCCCGGTTCCATTTGGTTCATGACATAGGCGAAGGCAGTTTTCCGATCGGGATCGACGAAGGCGTGGCTGCCGCCTGCGCCCGGTTGTCCGAATGCCGTCTCTGAGGGGCCAAACATTTTCCGCTGTTTCTGGTGTCCAACCGAAATTGGATCTTTCATAAATCCGAGTCCAAACGCAGTTGGAATCTGTAGGATTTGATCCGGGCCTGACACGATTGTCTTAGAGAGACTCGAAAGCATTTCAGCTCGTAGAAATCCCGGTTCACAAAAAACGTCGTAGTAAAACCGCGCCAACGACTCGGCCGTGCCTATGCCGCCCAGCGACGGTAACGGGTGCATCCGAATCTCCGGTGCGTTGAAGGCCGAGGGCGCAATGGGACCGGCTGGGGTGGAGAAAGCCTGTCGCGTAAGGGACCTCGGATCTGCCAAAGCCTGATAAAACGGATCCTCAAATGAAGACTCCCGCTTTTGTCTCGGTGTTTGGATAGGCGCCACTTCATTAACCAAATCCGAGGGGATGCCTATCCAGAGATCAAGGTCAAGCGGTTTACCAAATGTTTGCCGAAAATATTCCGCCACCGTGGTGCCTGATGAAACGCGACGCACCAATTCATCAACCAGAAAGCCATAGGTGCGCGCATGGTAGCCGTGTCCATCACCTGGCCTCCAAAAAGGTTCTTGTGCTGCCAGCGCGCGAGCTACGGCCTTATGGTCCAGGATATTAATATTCGGCTCGCGCAGCGCGGCTTGACCGGCCTGGTGAGAGAGGATGTGACCTATCGTTGTATCTTCTTTGCCGTTTACACTATACTCTGGCCAGAATTCCTTCACTCGGCGGCCGAGAGCAATTCCCGATTGGTCGCAAGAGTGCAGAAGACAGGCTGAGGCTAGTGCTTTGGTCGCGGACCAGATCAATACGCGCGTTTCAGCGGTCCATCGCTTGGTCCGCGTTCGATCAAAAAAACCGTCACCGATGTTCAGGACTAGTTTACCTCCCTGAATTATGCAGACGGAGGCTCCGAGTTCTCCGTACTTACTAAAATTCTCTTCGAAAAGATCGATTAACCCGCAGAGATCCACGTGCCTAGAGGATGAAGTTGGAGTGATGGTAGGGCGAAACAGATCCGGCGAAAGCGGGGTCTGTGAGTCCGGAGTGATGGAATAATAAAATTAGCTATTTGCCTTCTGCCACCTGGCTACTGAATTCCGTATTCTGTCTTACAGTTCGTCCCGGATCGGCGCGAGATCGGGATCTTGTTGGGCGATGTCCCGGAACGTTTTGTTTAGTCGAAAGCTCGCGCGCAAGTACGCTTTTGCTTGGTCCAAGTTGCCCAGGATGGCTTCGTAACAACCTAGATTATAGTAGTAAATCGGTTCGTCGAGGAGCGAAGGCGGTCCACTCAGCAGCTTTTCTTTCGCTTCGGCAGTTTGACCAAATTCGTGTAAGCAAAACGCGGCGTGGATAAAACCATAACTCTCGCGCGGAAACAGCTCGCACATGCGTAAGCTCAGCTCCAGGGCGGTCTTCCAATCGCGAATCTGCAGGACGATTTGGATCCGCATTCTGAGCGCCTCCGGGCGCTCCTGATCTTCCGCCGGAATCTCGTTGAGATGAGCCAACGCTTCCCCAGGCATCCCCAGTTCCACGTACCCCTCTGCGGCGCGAATCTGCTGTTCAAACGTCATGGCTAAGATTTGGCAGCCGCTTCCGGATGATCAATCAGATAAATGCGATGAACGTGTCGTCCTCCTTCAAACGGCGTCTCCAACCAGACGTTAACGATTTGGAGAGCCTCTTCCTCAGAGATGGTTCTTTGGCCCAAGGAGAGGACATTCCCATCATTATGAGCCCGGTTCCACTTCGCCAGTTGTTCGTTCCAGCATAGTCCGCAACGAACGCCCACGACTCGGTTAGCTGTGATCGCTTCGCCATTTCCGGAACCGCCCAGAACGATTCCTCGCTCCGCTTCATTACGAGCAACCGCTTCCGCGACCGGTCGGATGAACAGGGGATAATCGCACGGCTCCTCGGAGTCAGTTCCGAAGTCAATGACGTCGTGTCCAGCCCCTTTCAACATTTCTTTGATTTTCTCTTTATACCGAAAACCGGCATGGTCAGAGCCAATCGCAATTTTCATCGTATCATCCTTCGGCAGATCGATGCTCGCAATCAACGAAATTCGTCGCGCAGTTTGTCGGGCGCGCCAGGGATGAGAACCGGATTCTCAACGACGCTGCGCGGCCGAGTGCTGCGTAGCCGGTCGGCTGAGCAGACGGCCGGCGATGACTACCTCAATCGTTCTCGTCCTCGACTGAAATAGCCGATAGCCGACGGCCAAAATCTGCTATTCGCTATCTGCGATTGGTCGTCCTCGTTTGCGATACGTCCACGAAAAGGTCGCTCACATCGAAACGCACCTTCTGGATTCCAACTTCTATTTCTCACTTTTTTGTCGGCCAAGCTCTAACTCCTGGGGAGTTATCATCAGTTCGATGATCTCGGTGCGCCGGATGATTGTCACCGCTGAACGCTTACCGATCTCGTTACCAACCAGCAAACGGTGAAGGTCGTCAATGGATACGACCGGCGAATCCTTGAAGGCGATCACGATGTCGCCTGCGATGATCCCCGCAGTATCAGCCGGTCCGCCGGAATCGATTTCTGCCACCAGGACGCCGCTCGATTGGTTCAGATGATGAGCGCGAATCAGTCGCGGATGAATAGGCCCATTTTGGCCGGCAATTCCGAGAAAGCCGCGCCTGATCTTTCCTTCTTTAATTAACCAGGCGGCTACCAAATGAGCGGTATTCGAAGCGATCGCAAAACAAAGCCCCTGCGCCGGCAGAATCACCGCGGTGTTCACCCCGATTACCGCTCCGGTCGAATCCACTAATGGACCTCCCGAATTACCAGGGTTGAGAGCGGCATCCGTTTGCAGAATGTCGTCCATTAAGCGACCTGATTCTGCCCGCATCGATCGGCCAAGGGCGCTCACAATCCCGGCCGTAACTGTTTGCTGGAATCCGTAAGGACTGCCGATCGCGATGGCGATCTGCCCAACCCGGAGCACCTTGGAATCAGCAAAAGGCAGAAAAGAAAGTGGGCCTGTACCGATCCGTACTACGGCGAGATCAGTGTCGGGATCGTCCCCTACCAATTGGGCCGGTGCGGTGGTCGCGTCGGCCAGAGTCACTTCGATGGCGGATGCGTCTCTTACGACGTGGCTATTGGTCAAGACGAATCCGTCCGGGGTAATCGCAAATCCGCTCCCGCCTTGCTGCGATGCCCGGCGACGGCCATTTTCGACGCGCAAATTGACGACTGCCGGCGCTACTTGTTTAACCACGGAACTCACGGTTCGGGAATAGCTATCCAGCAGGTTTTCATCCAGACCGCCGGTTTCAGTCTGAACGGAGGGTTGCCCAGCCTCGGGGCGGCCCGAGAGAGTAGGATTCCAGATGGATTCAAATTCAGCGAGCATGGGATTCGTCACTCTGTGACGTACTATGTAACTACGTAAGTTACACAGCAAGGCAAATGCTTTTTTGGGAGCGGTGGTGGTCCTTAGTCCCCCCGGCGGGAGCAGACCCACCAGGGTTCTGTCGGCTACGATCGCTGCAAGCGGTGCACCACATCCTGCAAGCTAATCTTGCGTAGTTCCTGGGTAAAAGAGCGAGTCGCTCGCCGCTGAATATATCCCATTACATCCTCGATCCGCCGGCCCACCGGGCAGTCTGGGGACGGCCGGTTGGGATGCATTCCGAAAAGTTCTTGGGGGTCGACCGCAGCCTGTATCTGCCGGAGATTGATTCGCTCGGGACTACGCGATAGGACCGCACCACCCTGGGGGCCGCGCTGGGTCTTTATCAGTCCGGCTTTGTATAGATCCAACAGCAAACGGCGAATGACCACTGGGTTGGTGTTAACCGTTACCGCCAGACGAGAAGAAGGACAGCATCCCTCTTGCTCGGTGGCCAGAACAGCCATGACGTGGACGGCGAACGAAAACCGGCAGCTTTTCATGAATTACAAATGTAACTTAACAAATTACGTTCAGGAAGCCAAGTGAGAAACAGGTCATTTCCGAGCCGGCCTTTAGTCCCCCTGTGGCGCCTCTTCCTTGGCGGTCCGCTTTCGAGGTACGCGGTGCATGGCGCCCTTTGGCGAAGTAGAAGGACTAGGTACGGAAACGCTCGGACTGGGCGAAGAACTCGGAGTGGACGATGGAGTTGGAGATATTGGTGTCGGTGTCGCTGTCGGTGTTGAGCTTGGCGATGGAGAGGGGGAAGGCGAAAGGGAAGGGGAAGGTGTGGGTGTTGCCAGAATATCTTGCCATTGCCAAAGCTCTCCCGTGTACCCCCCCATCTCATTTAAAAGTTCTGCGCAGCGATCGTGCATTTTGGAAAAGTCGGGAGGCCCTGGTTGACTCTCTCCGCTCCCGGGAAACACCAAATAAGTGATGTTGAGATCGCTGGAGGGACGATTGTAAGCATTTGCCTTGGGGTCGATCTGCATGGCTAAGCGGAGGGACGCTTCCCCTACCTTATAAGATGGACCCGCGTCTCCCAGGATCGCTGGATAAAGCTTTCCGCCGTAAATAACGACGACGTAGTCGCCAAACTTAGGTAAGAACGGATGGTTTGCCTGGCGTAATATGAAGCCAGGCAATACAACGTACGGGTCCGCTTTCGAAATAAGAAAGCTGTACTTCTTGAGGTCAGCAATTTCCCGGTTGAGCTGCTCGATTTGCTCCTTGAGCGCTTTCTTCCGATCGGGGGCGGTGCTTTTTTGATCGAACTCGGCCTGAGCCAGCTTCAACTTCTGCTCACGTTCCGGAATGAATTGATTTGGCTTGTCCGAGCGTTTTGGCCAGCGATAACTCGTATAAGGTTGGAAATTGGTCGATGAGCCATCGACGTCAGTTGAGCGATCTGCATCCGAACCATCAGCGTTTACATCCATGTCGCTCTGGATGAGTAGTGCCTTCCGCGAAGTCTTTTGGTCGGTCAGTTCCAGAATTGTGTTGCAATCAAAGAAATTGTGTCGAGAAAGCAATTGGTCCAAGCGGCTCAACGTGTGGTTGAGAGAATCGACCTTCAGTTGGTACAAACCGTAATAGAAGTTGGAAACTTTGCTGGTGCCCAACAAAGAGACTAAGCTTGGCAGCAAGGTAGGAAGTTGCCCGTCGGCTTGAGCCAGTTGGTCAATTCTTTGAGCAGCCTGGGGAACCCGGACGCGTACTTCCAGATCAAGGACATACGATTCCGGCGCCTTCCGTTCCACCCAAGCCGGTGCTCCTGAGTCTGTATCAACCTTGGAATGGATTTCCAATCCGTTGAACAATTTCGAGATCTCCTTATGGGAATAGGGGACGTAAGTTTCCGGCAGTGGCGTTGGGCTGGGAGTCGGTGAAGGGGTGGGAGAGGGCGAGGGGCTGGGAGATGCTACGTTCGCGAAATGCGGTCCGGGGCATCCCGTGAGAAGGAGCGATGCCACAGAAATGACGAGTCCGATCTGAGTGTGCGGCCGGCGGGGTCGCATGGACCATGATTTACCTGAACCAATGCACCACGGTCAAAACTATGCAGATCACACTGAGCAAAATCATCGGAATCGCTGGCATTGATTTGCGTTTGCGCAGGTAAGATGGTCCGAAATAGCCCAGCAGGAGCAAGGAGATGATCATTGCCAGCCAATAGGCGGGGCCACTTGGAACTATTAACCCTGCCAGGATCAACAAACCGCCGGAGACCCCCCCGGCGATGATCGAGGCAACGCTTTTGGCCCGCACATATCCGAGCGCTCCTCCGACGATCGCGACGACGCCGAACAAAATATAATAGTATTGAGTTAGCATCGCGAGCTGCCCGCTTGGGACGTCTCCAAATCAGGAGCGGGGGAAGAAGGAAACTCGCCTTCGCGCAAACTCTGTAAATCAAAAAACAGGCGCTTAATGAACATCGGTATGAACAGAATCGTCGCCGCGGCAATCTGGACCATGATTCCCGGAACTACTCGAGCTCGGTGCCGCGATACGGCGTTCAGCGCTTGCCGGACCACTTCCTGCACCGGTACCGTGAGCAGATTGACGGAGATCGTTTCTTGATCAGAGTTGCGGGCTGCTACCTCCTGAAACTCCGTCGGAACCGGACCTGGACACAGGGCGGTCACCGAGATGTTCAGAGGACGTAATTCCGCCCGAAGCGCTTCGCTGAAGCTTGTAACGTAAGCTTTGGTCGCAGCGTACACGGCGCAATTAGGTACGGGCAGCAAGCCGGCAATTGAGCTCACATTGAGGATAGCGCCGCCGCCCGCCTTTCGCATGGCGGGTAAAATACGATAGGTCAAACAGGTGAGCGCAACCATATTCACTTGCAGCATGGCGCGGATCCGGTGCCAGTCAGCGTCATTAAACCTCCCATAATCTCCCAATCCCGCGTTATTAATGAGCACGTCGACTGTTAATCCGCTCTCTTCTAACCAATCGCAAAAACGCCCGACCTCCTCTTCGTTCTGCAGGTCAACCTGTTGAACGAAAATTTCCAACTTCGGGTTGATCAGTTTCAGCTCGAGCTCGAGCGTTTTCAGGCGGTCCTGGCGTCGCGCGACAAGAATCAACGAACCAACCACTTGCGCGAGTTGGCGGGCGAACTCTCGTCCGATCCCGGCCGATGCACCAGTGATCAAAACGGTGCACTCCGCGAAATAGCTGATGCTCATCGGCTCCACCTAAGCTCGAACTCTTCGGCAGTCAATTCATCTGCGATGAGGCTTCGCTTGGGGGAACTTGGATTTCGCCCCGGGTCGGTCTATTTTGCATAGTGCGTTTAGCAGTGGAGAACTTAGCAATCGTCGGAAAGGAGATGGCGATCCGATGGAATGACGGGCAGGAAACCTATATTAGACTCGAACTCCTCCGCCGACGTTGTCCCTGTGCTCACTGCGCCGGCGAGAAAGGGTTGTTGGGCGAGGTTTATCGATCGGGATTTTCGCTATCAGCGGACAGTTTCCAGCTTCTGAAGTGTGCGGTGATAGGCGGGTACGCCATCCAACCCGAGTGGGCAGACCATCACCAATCTGGGATTTATTCTTTCGATTACCTCCGCTCGATCAAAGACGAGTCGCAATCAGGTCTTTGAGCTTGAGCATCCCGCGGCGGATCCGGGCCTTCACAGTGCCGAGAGGTTGATTTAGCTCCTCGGCAATTTCGTTCTGGGTCAATCCAGAGAAAAACGCAAGTTCGATAGCCTGCCGTTGCTCATTGGACAGTTTTAACACAGCCGAACGGATGATTCGGCTCTTCTCCAGAGCATCCACCTCGTCTACCGAGTCACGAGATACCGGCGGAGAGATTGCCTTCGATTCCCGCTCCACCTGATCCTGGAGTCGGAACCGGCGTTGAAAGGAGCGAAGGCGGTCGATGGCCTTATTGCGGGTGAGCGTCATCGCCCACGTCAGCGGTTTGCCTCGGGAAGGCTGATAAAGTTTTGCCTTATCCCAGATCTGGACAAAGACGTCTTGCAAAACATCCTCTGCCTCCCTCTGATCATTTAGAATTTGGACGGCCGCGGAAAAAAGAACACCGGAAAAGCGATCGTAGAGATCTTCGAAGCTGTCGGGGTCACCTGCGCCAATCCGCTGGAGCAATTCGATTTCCCGATCCTGATCAATGTGACCGTCGTTCGCCATCCTGGTGCAGCCTTCCTTCCCACTCCTCCCAAAAAACGGTAGAGGAACACTGGGAAAAGGCAAGTCCTCACCCTCTCGCCAATCTACCGCTCAGAAGGTCGATGCGTCGGGAAGGCTCGCCAGAGCCTCGGCCATTGACTCTAATGTCCGATCAAGATCCGCCTCAGTGTGTGCGAGGCAAAGAAAGCCGGCTTCAAACTGGGACGGGGCGAAATAGATGCCCCGGTTTCGACAAGAATGGAAGAATGATTTGAACGCCTTTAAGTCGGACTTTTGGGCATCGGCCAGATTCTGAACCGGTTCTGCCGTAAAATAGAGGCAGAACATGGATCCGATGCGATGAAAGACCAGGTTGTGGCCGGTTTCCTGAAGGATTTCGCGCACACCTTTCTCAAAGCGAGCGCCGAGCTGTTCCAAGCGGTGATAGCCATTCATTTCTTCGAGCTGCCGCAATTGGGCAAGTCCGGCAGCCAACGCGAGTGGATTCCCGGAAAGGGTTCCAGCTTGATACACTGGGCCATCCGGCGACAATTGATCCATGATGTCGGCTCTTCCGCCAAATGCGCCGACTGGTAGGCCTCCACCGATTACCTTTCCCATAGCAGTCAGGTCAGGTCGGACACCACAGAGTTCTTGATACCCACCGCGAGCCAGCCGGAAACCGGTCATTACTTCATCGAAGATCAAAAGCGCGCCAGATTCGGAGCAATGATTGCGCAGCAGCTCCAAAAAACCTGGCTCGGGCAAGTAAAGCCCGGCGTTCGCCGGCACCGGCTCGATAATGACGGCGGCGATCTGGTCACCGAACCGGCTGAAACAGGTCTTAAGCTCGTCTGGTTCATTGAAAGAGAGCGTCAAAGTCAACGCCGCAATCTCTGCAGGCACCCCGGCACTGTCCGGATATCCATGAGTGAGCGCTCCACTCCCGGCCTTCACCAGAAGTGAATCCACGTGGCCGTGATAACAGCCAGCAAATTTGACGATCAATTTGCGACCGGTAAATCCGCGGGCAAGTCGAATGCACGACATGGTGGCCTCTGTCCCGCTATTCACCATTCTGACCTTCTGGACAGAGGGTACCCAGCGGCAAATTAGTTCCGCCATTTCTACCTCAGCTGAATTGGGGATGCCGAAGCTCAAACCCCGCGTAGCGGCAGCCTGCACTGCTTCGACCACTTTGTCCGGAGCGTGGCCGAGGATAGCGGGTCCCCACGTTCCCACGTAGTCGATATATTCGTGCCCTTCGACGTCCCAAATATGCGATCCCTTTGCTCGGGCAACGAAGAACGGTTCGCCGCCTACATTCCGAAAAGCGCGAACCGGCGAATTGACTCCACCCGGGATGTAGCGTTGAGCAGCCGCGAACAATGCCGAGTTGGTCATATCCGTTAGACTAGACATGGACGCACATTCTGACAATGGGCCGGTGCCGAGCCGAATCCTTGGTGCCCCCCTTTTCATCGGAGGGCGCGGACAGGCAAGCGACTCCAACTAGGAGCGACTATGTCTTATATCGGCAGCTGCTACGAAATAAGCATTCCATGCTTCTCGATGAATTTTACGATCTCGCCTAGCCCGCTTTGAGTCTTCAGATCGCTCAGCACAAACGGGCGTTCTCCACGCATTTTCCGCGCGTCAGCGGACATTACTTCGAGTGAAGCACCGACATAGGGCGCCAAATCGATTTTGTTAATCACAAGGAGGTCGGATCTCGTAATTCCAGGTCCGCCTTTGCGCGGGATTTTTTCGCCGCCAGCAACGTCGATTACATAGATTGTGAGATCGGAAAGCTCCGGACTGAAGGTTGCCGCGAGATTGTCGCCCCCTGATTCGATGAAAATGATGTCGGCATCCGGGAAGCGTTTCAGCATCCGATCTATCGCTTCGAGGTTGATCGAAGCATCTTCTCGAATCGCCGTATGGGGACACCCGCCCGTTTCTACGCCCAGGATGCGGTCCGCGGGCAAGGCTCCGGCGATTGTCAGAAGACGTTGATCCTCCTTCGTATAAATGTCGTTCGTGATGACTACGATGTCGTAACGAGCCCGCATCGCTTTGCAGAGCATCTCTACCAGCGTGGTTTTGCCAGTGCCGACCGGGCCACCGACACCAATTCGCAATGGAGGAAAAACCTTTTTACGCATGGCAATTTAGGACTACGAGCGAAACACGCGGAAAGCCTGGGTCTCGTGCCGGCTCGATAGAATGGCAAGCATGGGAGCAAAGGCCACAATCTCCTCTCGGTCGATGCCCAGAGCTTTCTTCACCACTTTGGGTATCTCTGGCCGGATCTGCTGCAGCAGCCGTTGTCCGCTTTCTTGTCCAAGCGGAACAGTTTTTAACGCCACACTGACCTGATTCTCTGCCCAACTAAAGGAGTGAGCGGCTAGAGTCGTTCCGAGCGATAAACTATTCGCGACCGCGGCAAAAGCGAACGCCGTGGGGAAAGCGATGGCAGGTAGGCCGCCCAAATTTTCGCGACTTTGCTCATCTGCCCAGGTCAATGAGAGCGCAATACGAGTAAGTGACCAACCCATCTGTTCGGTCTCCTGACGTAATTCGGCGGTTTCCCGGCTAGCTAAGAACCAAGCGTTTAAGCGCCGCATTTCGACAAAATCGTGTTCGGTCCAAAAACGGTGCTGCCACGCGACCACCGCTCCTTCTCCCGGACCAATGAGCTCCTGCAAGCCGTGAAAAATCCAATCGGCGATCTCCACTTCGCTGCGCACGATGTTTGCGTCGATTGCTGCTTCCAGTCCCTGAGAATAACTGTAAGCGCCAATCGGCAGAGCAGGAGAGCTGAGGTAAAGCGCATTCGTCAGCTGTTCCAGATCAATACGCGTGTCCATGAGTTCCGCTCAACTTAATCTCGTTCTCGTGCTCGTCGTCCTCCTTGTGCTCGAAGAGGAGCCGCCAAACTGAAAGCTAACTGCCGTCGTCCTTACGCTAAGTGAGAGGCCCCCTCGCGGAAACGTTAATTGCATTTGGGCACTACGGGTTCTTACCGCTTTTCTAGGACGATTCCCGCGTCACTCATGCTTGTGCTCCCCCTCATGCTCATGAAACACCTCCTGGGCCAGCCGATAGTCATCAGAAAATGATTCGTCATGTCCGTGGCGGTGTCCTCCGCCATAAGCTCCGCTCTCCGGATTAAATGCTTCGCTCTTTTGCTCCACGCTCACGCCGAGCTGCTGGAGCATACCTTTCAGGACGGGATCGGCCTCCAGGCGCAGAAATCCAGCTCCGATCTCCACTGGAGTATGACGATTACCGAGATGGTAAGCAGCGCGAGTGAGCTTTTCGCGCTCGGACGATGTGACGAATAAGACCGGTTCCGCGGCTGCTGCGATGCGGATCCGGTGGCCGTCCACGGACTCCACCACGTCGCCCTCTCTCAGGATCGTTCCAGATGGTAGTAGCAACCCAATCTCTTCGCCATCATCCAACCGCCCCAGCTGCCGGCTCTTCCGGCGCAGGTCGTAGGACAAGGTCAATTTGGGCAACGGGCTATCGTCGGAGACCGAACCTGGAACAACCCTTTCAAAACGACGCATGGCAGAATCCTTAGAATAGGAAGTATCGTTGGGCCATCGGCAAGACGGCAGCAGGTTCGCAGGTCAAAAGCTCACCATCCGCGATTACTTGATAGGTCTCAGGATCCACGGTGATCTTCGGCTGCCAGGAATTATGGATCATGTCCGTCTTTCGTAGGTCACGGATGCCATGCACAGGCACTAGGGTCTTCTCTAGACCGTACCGATCCGCAATTCCAGCTTTGCTGCCCGCCTGAGATACGAAACTCAGGCAGGTCCGCAGCAGAGCTTTACCGCGCGCACCAAACATCTCACGATAATGGACCGGTTGTGCAGGTGGGATAGAAGCGTTGGCGTCTCCCATCAATGCGTGCGCGATCATTCCCCCTTTTAAGATCAATGCCGGTTTCACCCCAAAAAAGGCGGGCTGCCAAAGAACCAGGTCTGCCCATTTGCCTGCTTCCACCGAGCCGACTTCATGGCTTATGCCATGGGTTATCGCGGGGTTAATGGTGTACTTAGCAATATACCGTTTGACTCTGTAGTTATCATTTCGAGCTGGGTCGTCGCTCAACGACCCGCGTTGCATTTTCATCTTATGCGCGGTCTGCCACGTGCGCAGGATCACCTCGCCAATTCGACCCATGGCTTGCGAGTCACTCGACATCATCGAGATGGCGCCTAGATCGTGAAGGATGTCTTCCGCCGCGATGGTTTCCCGCCGGATTCGAGATTCGGCAAACGCGATATCTTCGGCGATTGCGGGGTCCAGATGATGGCAAACCATGAGCATATCGAGGTGTTCGTCCACCGTGTTCACCGTGTAGGGGCGTGTCGGATTAGTGGACGAGGGGAGAGCATTTGGCTCGCCGCATACTTTGATGATGTCCGGAGCATGCCCCCCTCCCGCACCCTCGGTATGATAAGTATGGATCGTTCGATTCTTGAACGCCGCGATGGAATCCTCGACAAAACCGGATTCGTTTAGCGTATCCGTATGGAGCGCGACTTGCGTATCAGTCTCTTCGGCGACTGTCAGACTACAGTCGATCGCAGCGGGGGTTGTGCCCCAGTCCTCATGCAGCTTCAGACCAAGGGCACCAGCCCGAATTTGCTCACGGAGCGGTTCCGGACGACTCGCGTTGCCTTTGCCTAAAAAGCCGAGGTTAATCGGATAACCCTCCGCGGCCTGGAGCATTCGTTCGATGTGCCAAGGCCCCGGAGTACAAGTCGTTGCTAAGGTGCCGGTGGCCGGTCCGGTTCCTCCGCCGATCATAGTGGTAATACCGGCCGAGATCGCTTCGTCGATCTGTTGCGGACAGATAAAGTGGACGTGGGAATCGATGCCGCCGGCGGTAACAATCATGTGCTCTCCGGCAATGGCTTCGGTTCCAGGTCCGATCACGATGGTGACACCAGGCTGGATGTCTGGATTGCCCGCCTTTCCGATCCCGGCGATCCGACCTGCCTTAATACCGATGTCTGCTTTGATAATCCCCGAATGATCGACAATGACCGCGTTGGTGATCACCGTATCGACCGCATCCTTGCTCTCCCGTTGCGATTGTCCCATCCCATCCCGAATCACTTTGCCGCCGCCAAATTTCACTTCTTCGCCGTAGACCGTAAGGTCCCTTTCGATCTCAATGATGAGATCAGTGTCTGCTAAACGGAGCCGGTCGCCGACTGTAGGACCGAACATTTCTGCGTAAGTTTGCCTCGAGATTTTCACTAGAGCTTGCCCATGATTAAAGCGTTAAAGCCGTAGACCAACCTGTCTCCAGCAAGTTCTACCAACTCCACGGTTCGCTCCTGACCCGGTTCGAAACGGACGGCAGTCCCCGCGGCAATATTGAGGCGGTAACCCCGAGCGACCGAACGGTCAAAGCGAAGCGCCCGATTGACTTCAAAAAAGTGGAAATGGGACCCGACTTGAATTGGACGATCGCCGGTATTGGCAACCGTAACGGTTCGTTTGGGACGTCCGGCGTTGAGCTCAATATCGCCCGGTTCGACAATCATTTCGCCTGGGATCATAGGGATCAAACTATCGGGTGATGGACCGTCACCAATTTCGTGCCGTCTGGAAATGTCGCTTCGACTTGGATGTCCGGAATCATCTCCGATACTCCATCCATTACCTGGTCCCGTCGCAGCAGAGTGGCGCCGAACTCCATGAGTTCTGCCACCGATCTACCATCTCGTGCAGCTTCCAGCAATGCCGCGGATATGTAGGCGACCGCCTCGGGATGATTCAATTTGAGTCCGCGTCCCAGACGACGCTCGGCTAGCAAACCGGCGGCGAAAATAAGAAGCTTATCTTTTTCGCGAGGCGTTAGATTCATCAAGTTGGTTGAGCAGCAATTATTCGGCCAAAATCGTCAAGTCGACCAGAGTCTTAACGCTTGGGCGTCCCGACCTAACACCATAGGGCGAATTCGGGACCAGCAGTCGATCATCAAAGACTTGAGTGGTTCAATTTGGTTTCCGACCGCTCGCACCAGAAGGACGTCATTCGGCAACAGGCTGATTCCGGCTCGGAGCCCAAGGCTAAATGGGAGCGTAGCGGCCAATTTCTCAATCGTCTCGGGCTCGCATTTACCGCCAGCGCACCAGAGTATTCCAAAAACGAGGTATCCAGCGAGGCCTTGGTGTGCGCGTCGTAGATCGGAGCCCGCTTGCAACGATGTTCGTTCGCTCCAAATCAGCGAACCGTCCTCTCGAACGAACTCGCTCGCAGCGCGCAGCACTCCTGCTTGCCAAGACTCTCCTGAGGCGATCCGACCGAGCATATTTATGTCCCACCCCAACGCGGTTGCGCCATCTGCCAGGCGAATACGAAAGGTCGTTCGTGCAGACACGTTGGAAAAATAGATATTCTCGTTTGGCAGCCACTCAAGGATCGCTCCGGCTCCTAACTCTATCTCAACTTGGAATGTCGAGCCCTCGTTCCCTTTGTACCACTTCGTAGCTCCTGGGGTCGTAATCAACGATTGCGCACCTGCTTCCAACCTGAGGTGGATGGAAAGGTCGTCTCCGTCGGCGACTCCACCCGGTGGATGAACGACAACTACATGACATATTTCCGGACCTTCCGGGTACAACGGCTTCTGAATCCGGAGAGGTCCCAGATGACGCCGGCCGGAAATGATCGTCCGGTTTTCGGCTTTGGTGAACCGCAGATCGAGTTTGCCCTGCCAGCGCTCTTTTTTGCCAGCTTCGTCTCCCGAGCCCCCGCAAACATATCCGCGCAGCATCTAAGGCCTATAATTCCGAGAGGGCGGATCAGACCGCGGTCTTCGACGTGGGTTGCAGATTAAGACGGGATTGCAGCTCCGAAACCAGATAACTCAATTCGTCGCGGGTCGCCAACCAACCGATTAAGGGAAGCAGGAGAAAAATTCCCAAGGCGACATTCATCAGCAGGAGGGTGAGTTTCATGTCCGCGGCGGCGTTTGCGCCGTCGAAATTGAGAAAGACGGGGTAGCTTAGCACCGTAAAAGCGCCAAAGCATCCGGCCACCGCGAGGAACAGAATCGCCCAGCTGATTTTGATCGCCAGCGGAGCCCCGCCTTCAACCAGCAGCTCGCTCCCCGTTCCTTTGGAAGCGACGGTGGCATGAAGCGCCGGCTTGAACCAAAAGGCCGGAGTGAGCACTTCCCAGTACCAAAGAGCCTTGGAGCGTTTCCGTAAATGAAAGCCATGCCCTTCTACTCGGCCGATGATCGGTCGCTCACCGCGGTAGAGCGAAGGCTGTTGTGGGTCAACTTCTTCGTTATCAATGAATTCGTGGATCCGGGATACAATCTCCGACGGGGTAGAAGAGGACAAAAATAGCTGGAACATTAGCGTGAATTGGGAACAGATTTCTTCTCTTCCTTTTCTCATTCCTGTCAAGCCAAAGCATACTTCAGCACTCCAATACGCCACTGCCCCTATTATCTACGGTCCGGGCCCAAACGGCCAAGGATCCTCAAATCCGGCGGTGTTTCTGTTAAACTTCGCCGGACCAAAGTGCACGTTGTTCCATTCTTTTTTGACCGGAGCGTCCTCCGTTGTTTTTTTCGAGTGAGCACACCCGAAAAGTGAAAGAGTGCCAACGAGGAGCAGGATCGAGTAAGATCGCAATTTCTTTGCGCACAATCTAACCCTGAGGAGCAATCGCACAGGCTGCATTCAAGCCAAGGTCATTGAGACGAGCAAGTAACAATCACCGGCGAAGATTCAATTCACCACAAAACGATCGGAGAGCGCGGAAATAAAAAGAGCTTTGAGGTCACTATCGCCGCGGGGCTATCGGCTATTAGCTATCGGTCATTCTCGCCTAGAGATACCGCAGCCACGCCTGATCGTGTAATCGTTTGTAGCGACCGTAGGCCGAGCAAGCCGGGTAAAGAATTGCAATTACGAGCACCCAGAGCAAAACAACCCAAACCAAGGACAATCCATAGTTCGCTGGATGTCCGGGAAGAGTTTCCGACCAAAAGATGCCAGGCCCATGGTACAGCCATTCGGCGCGTCCAAAGCGGATAAAAGCAAGAACGACTGCCAAGAGATGAATGAGTACGATGTGTGTCAGATAAAAGAAGAGAGGCACTCGACCCAGAGTTACCAGGAACCGCGTCATAAGAGCCGGAACGAAATCTATGACCGCCAAGAAGCAGAACATGACACCGAGCGTCATCAGCGAGAAGTCAACCGACGGCGGATATTTCTCCAGGTTAACGAAAGAAAGAATGGTAAACGGTGTTTGCGGTTGAGGCGTCCATGGGCTCGGATCGCCCCAGTTCAAGGAGCGAACGCCCAAGAAAACAGCGAGGAGAACAAGACCGATCAACGCCAGCGTTCGCCTCAGCTCAGCGATCCGTTTTCGCGGAAGTGAAATCAAAACGGCGATTCCGTAGCCGAACGCCATCAAACCGAACCAAGGCAACCCCGGATAAGAGATGTAGAAGTGCCAACCGGCAGACTCCAAATCATCGGAACGAAGTAACATCGTCGACCACCAACCATTTCCCACGAGACGTGCGAGCAGCTCATGTCCGGCCATCAGCGCGCCGCTCAGGATCAAAATCCAAATCGGAGACATTTTCACGGCTAGAGCCAGCGCTAAAAATACCATTGCCCAGCCGGTGCCCCATAAGATTCCAGCGTTCATATAATGGTAGTCAAAGTTGAAATACCAACCGAAGCACCGAAGTAGCGTTTGCTCTAACACCACCAACCAGAGGCCGCGAGTGGCGAGGCCCACCAAAAAAGTCTTATCGATCGGTCGGCGATGCGAGGCCAGAGCGACACTCATCCCGGCCAGACAAACGAAGGTCGGCGCGCAGAAGTGCGTGAGCCAACGAGCGAGAAACAGCGCGATCGTCGTGTGGTCCAAGTCGAGAGCATCGATCGAGTGATCTCCAAAGAAATCCCGAGCGTGATCGAGCGCCATCAATACAATTGCCAGTCCGCGCAGTGCGTCGATTTCCGGAAGCCGCTCGCCCTTGGCCATGGGGCGTGATATTGGCGATGGGGGAAACGAGAAGCAACGTTTTCGGCCGGAGTTTGTTGCCTCGCGCCCGGTATCGAATCCGGCGTCGTCAACCCAGGTCGGCACGGACCGCTGCATGTCCGACACGTCATGCTCGACCTGAAATGCACTGGTGAATTCGTTTTCTGCGGTTTCGTTTTGACCGAATAACGCCCTCCTGCTAGCTCTTCGGACAACCTCCATTGATGAACATGAAAGTCATTGTCGCGATTAGTGCGCTGTTAATTTCTGTGACGGGGGTATGGGCGAATCCGTGTGACGATCTTGCCAAGCTTTTTGATGATGGATTTCCGAAAGTAGGAGTCTTAATCGACAAGGCCAGTCAGGCGACCAACGCTAAAGAGCTGGCTAGCGCCCTCAATCAGGTCGCGGACAGCTTAACGGCTTACCGCCAGAAATTTACGGCCATAGTCACCGATGCTCAGAAAAAATCGAGCAATGGCAACTCCGGGTTGGACGACTGTACGGCTGCCATACACCGCTTCCGGGTTTTCCTCAAACAGCTGCAGGCGGGAGTTGATGAGCTCAAAGTGATTTTTCCAAAGTACGCCTCCGACGCAGATGTCACCGCTGCATTCGCCCGAATTCAGGACTCAACTCGTAACCAAAGCCCGTCGCCGTCACCGTCTCCAAGCCCGACGCAGCATTAGCCGTAGCCTGCGCAGGCGGCAAGCCGATCCCGCTGAAACGGTATCACGCTTTCGCCCTACCAAACCGTGCATTCTTGTCCGTGAGCTGCTATGCTAACGCGGCACCGTCGTTATTTTTCATCTCACAAAGTGATCGCTCAAGTGTTTTGCCGGCAGGGGCCGGAGACTCTGTTTGACCTATGAAAGGATCGGCTTCCGTACGCTCAGCCACTGTCCCCAAAGAAGCATACTGGTCCGTCGGCGATTCGGATCTAACGGTTGATCGACTGCGAAAGATCCTCGCGAGCAACCAATCCCTAAGCCTGTCCAACGCGGCTCATGATCGCATCGCTCGCTCCAGGAGAATCGTTGAGGAGCTGGCCGAAGGAGTTGGGGCCTTGTACGGGATCAACACTGGCTTCGGCGTTTTGGCCCATCAACGCATCCCGCGGTCCGATCTGGAGCAGCTACAAGAGAATCTGATTTTGAGCCATGCCGTCGGGGTAGGCGATGAGGTGCCTGCGGAGATCGTGCGCCTCATGTTGGTGTTGAAAGCGCAGGGACTCGCTCAGGGGTACTCCGGAGTTCGGGTTCAAGTCATCGATTACTTAATCCGCTTCTTTAACGAAAATTTCATTCCGATCATTTTTACCAAAGGATCGCTGGGAGCTTCTGGCGATCTGGCTCCGCTAGCGCATCTGACGTTGCCGGCGCTGGGGTTTGGTGAAGTGAATTTCAAAGGTTCACGGATTTCTGCAAAAGCCGGGCTGCAAAGTCTGGGGCTGGAACCGTTGCGATTAGAGGCAAAGGAGGGACTCGCCCTGATCAACGGAACTCAGTTCATGAGCGCATACGCGGTCCATTGCCTAATTCGGATTCAGCTGTTGCTAGCCACGGCGGATCTCGCGGCGGCGATGACCCTGGAGTCAATTCGCGGAAGCGCCGCCCCATTCAATGTGCGAATTCACGAAGCGCGACCGCATCCCGGCCAAGTGAGAACCGCTGCGATTATGCGGCAGTTGTTGATCGGATCTGAGATCCTGCCTTCCCATCTCGATTGCCCAAAGGTTCAAGATCCGTACTCGATCCGGTGCGTGCCACAGGTGCATGGAGCTGCCAGAGACGCCTATACGCATGCGCTACGGGTCGTAGAAATTGAGATCAATTCTGCAACGGACAATCCGCTCGTTTTTCGGGAGGGCGACATTCTCAGCGGAGGGAATTTTCACGGCGAACCACTGGCGTTGGTTTTGGATTATTTGGCGATAGCGGTGGCGGAGATTGCCTCGATCTCAGAGCGCCGGCTCTATCTGATGCTCGGCGGAGATACTTTGGGCGATATCAAGCTCCCTCGCCTCCTCATGAAAGACACCGGATTGAACTCTGGTTTCATGCTGCCGCAGTACACGGCTGCGGCGCTCACTTCAGAAAATAAGATTCTGGCGCATCCCGCTTCGGTTGATTCGATCCCGAGTTCTTTAGGACAAGAAGACCACGTTTCCATGGGGGCAACCAGCGCGACCAAGTTATTGGAAATCGTGAAGAACGCGGAGACTGTTCTGGCTATCGAACTGATGAGCGCGGCCCAAGCTCTCGATTTTATTCATCCGCTCAAGGCCGGGAAAGGAGTTGAGGCGGCGCATGCCGAAATCCGCAAATCGATTTCGTTCGCAGAATCGGATCGCCTTTTCCACGACGACATTCAATGCGCTCTTCGGCTCGTCCGCGGCGGGGAGTTGGTGCGCGCGGCCGAGCAGAGCGTCGGACCTTTCACCCAATGAAAAACCAATCGACAGACGCTCGAGCGATTCGATCTCCGCGTGGTCAGGAAATTTCCTGTCGCGGTTGGCAGCAGGAGGCCGCGTTGCGTTGCCTGATGAACAATTTGGACCCGGAAGTCGCTGAAAAGCCGGAGGAGCTCATCGTCTATGGCGGTCGCGGGAAAGCGGCTCGTTCGTGGGAGGCCTTTCATCTGATTACTCGGGAACTTCGGCGGTTGGAAAATGATCAAACCTTATTGGTTCAATCTGGAAAGCCTGTGGCGGTTTTCCAGACACACGAAGAAGCGCCCCGCGTGCTGATTGCCAATTCGAATCTGGTCGGAGCTTGGTCTGATTGGGCGAATTTCGACAAACTCGAGCGAGCCGGCTTAACCATGTATGGACAGATGACTGCCGGAAGTTGGATCTATATCGGATCTCAAGGCATCGTTCAGGGCACTTTCGAAACCTTTGCGGCCGTTGCCGATCGCCATTTCTCAGGCGATCTGAGCGGACGTCTGGTGCTCACCTGCGGTCTCGGCGGCATGGGGGGCGCCCAGCCATTGGCGATTACCTTGAATGGCGCAGTGGCTCTCTGTGTTGAGGTCGATCCGAGTCGGATCGCGCGTCGCGTACAGACCGGTTATTGCGATCGGATGACCCAGAGTTTCGCAGAAGCGATCGCCTGGTGCGACGAAGCGGTGCGTTCTCGTTTCCCGCTTTCGGTAGGTTTGGTTGGCAATGCCGCAGAGGTGGTCCCGAAAATTGTTGCCAGCGATCTGAAAATCGATGTAGTCACGGATCAGACCAGCGCCCACGATCCGCTGTTTGGCTACATTCCGGTAGGGCTCACCCTGGATGAGGCCGCGATCCTAAGAACTAAGCGGCCAGAAGAATATCTCGAACGCGCCGGCCAATCGATGGCGACGCACGTGCAAGCGATGTTGCAGCTGAAACGGCGCGGCGCCGTAGCTTTCGATTATGGCAATAATATCCGGAAACGCGCGTTTGACGCCGGGGTGAAGGACGCCTTCGAAATACCGGGTTTTGTTCCGGAATACATTCGGGCGTTGTTCTGTCAGGGAAAAGGTCCGTTCCGGTGGATCGCGCTCTCTGGAAATCCCGAGGATATTCGAAAAACGGACGATCTTGCGCTGCGTCTTTTTCCAAAAGATCAAACGCTGAGCCGCTGGTTCAAACTGGCTCAGAAGAAAATCCAATTTCAAGGCTTGCCGGCGCGGATTTGTTGGCTCGGCCAGGGTGATCGCGCGGAGATGGGAACCCAGATAAACGATCTAGTGAAAAAAGGCGAACTCGAGGCCCCAATCGCTATTGGACGCGACCATCTTGATACCGGATCGGTGGCGTCACCATTTCGCGAGACCGAGGCGATGAAGGATGGATCTGACGCAATTGCGGACTGGCCGATCTTGAATGCTTTGTTGAATACCGCGAGTGGAGCCAGCTGGGTCTCGGTCCATCACGGAGGCGGCGTTGGGATCGGGTATTCGCTACACGCCGGTCAGGTGAGCGTAGCGGACGGTTCACCGTTGGCGGAACGCAGGCTTCGACGGGTTCTTACCAACGACCCCGGGATCGGAGTAGCGCGGCATGTCGATGCCGGCTACGAAGACGCCGTGCAGACCGCTCGGGAACACCGTATCCGGATTCCTAGGTTGGGAGAGTGCGGCGCGTAGAAGCTGCAACCCTTCGGCTGAGCATTCGACCGAGCTCACACCGAAGGCTCACGGCTGAAGCCAAGAATCGAAGAAAATGAACCGTGAACGGGCCCCAATGGACGCGAATGAAGGGATCATATTCGTGTCCATTCGCGTTCATTCGTGGTTTCCAATTCCTCACTAGTATGAAAGCAAGCCAGGAGATCGCGGTCGCGCATTGTGGGCAACTACTCACGCTAGCCGGTTCGCCTTCGGCTCGGCGTGGGGCGGCCATGCGTGACCTGGGAATTCTGAATGACAGCGCGATGCTGGTTCGAGATGGACGGGTAGCATTAACCGGAACCTGGAAGGAGATTCGAGCGGCGGCCGGACCGTTGAGTGAAGAGGTAGACGCAGCCGGGCGCCTGGTCACTCCCGGCTTCGTGGATGCACATACCCATTTGGTCTTTGGAGGAAATCGGGTAGAAGAATTTGAACGCCGGGCGGGCGGCGAATCGTATCAATCGATTGCAGCCGGGGGCGGTGGAATCTTGTCTACGGTCCGCCAGACCAGAGCCGCCTCAGAAGACGAGCTGGAAGAGAGCGGGCGCCATCGGCTCCGCTGGGCTATTCGGAATGGGACAACCACCATTGAAATCAAGTCGGGTTACGGCCTTTCGCTGGTTGACGAGATAAAAATCCTCAGGGTGGCGCGACGTCTCAACGACGCTATCCGCATCGTGCCAACATTCTTGGGCGCTCACGAGATTCCGGATGAGTATCGGGCGAATCGTTCCGGCTACATCGATTTGGTCATCAAGGAGATGCTGCCGGCCGTCTGCCAAGAGCAATTGGCTGAATACGTGGATGTATTCTGCGAGTCGCATGTGTTTAGCCCAACCGAGACTACCCAGATTGTTCGCGCAGCGCAGGCCCTCGGCCTGCCGGCACGGTTGCATGTCGATCAGCTGAAAGATTCCGGAGGCGCTGCGCTGGCGGCTTCCCTTGGCGCGGTGACTGCAGATCATCTCGAACGCACGAGCAGCAACGGAATCGAAGCTTTGCAGCGAGCAGACGTCCAGCCTGTGCTCCTCCCGGGTTCAGTGTATGCGCTTGGTTCCCATCGTTATCCTTTGGCTCGGGAGATGATCGCTGCAGGTCTTCCGCTTGTGCTTGCTTCCGATTTCAATCCCGGATCCTCTCCCACTCCTTCGATTCCGATGATTGTGTCGTTGGCAGTTACCCAAATGAGGCTGAGCGTTGCGGAGGCGATCACCGCGGTCACCGTGAACGCAGCGTACAGTTTATCGCGCGGGCATTTGATCGGATCGCTTGAACCGGGGAAAATCGCAGACTTTGTCATCCACCAGTTCAACGATTATCGCGAGCTTGGATATTATTTTGGGGTCGAGCCGGCCGCGCAGGTTTTTATGGGAGGTCGCCGCGTCTATGCGCGCTGAGAAAGGGTGGTGGCCCGATTACCTCTATTTAGATGGTGAGATCGTTGCGGACTGCGCCCTCCTTTGCGACGCCCAAGGAGTTATTACCCGGTTTTCCCGCGATCGCTCGGATCTGGCCAAAGCCCATCGTCTCAAGCGCCGATTGGTCATCCCTGGTTTAGTCAACGGTCATTCTCACGCCTTTCAGCGAGCAATTCGCGGACGCACCGAATTTCGCGCGGCGGCCGAACCCGACACCTTCTGGACCTGGCGCGAAAAAATGTATTCCGCCGCTTCTAGACTCGAACCGGACGAGATCTACGAAACGGCTCGGATGGCTTTCTTGGAGATGGCACTCTCCGGGATTACGACGGTGGGAGAGTTTCATTACCTGCACCATCAAACGGATGGAACGCCTTACTCTGATCGCAATGTCCTGGCGAAGCTGATTATTCAAGCCGCGCGCGATATTGGTATCCGGATCGTCCTGCTGCGGACCGCTTACGGTCGAGCCGGATTTAAGAAACCGGCAAACCCAGGCCAAGCTCGGTTCCTCACGTCTGATCCGGAAGATTTCATTCGGGATACCGAGACATTATCGAGTTGGGTTCAACAAGAGCATTGGGCTAACTCGGTGACTGTCGGCGTCGCTCCTCACAGTCTCCGGGCTCTTCCGCTTCAGTATCTGCGCTCCGTTGTACAATACGCCGGCGAACGCGCTCTTCCGCTGCACATGCATGTTGCGGAACAACCTGCAGAGATCGAGCAATGCCGTTCCGAATTTGGGCGATCACCAGTCGAACTGCTTCATGACGAAGGGGTGTTGGGCGAGCGGTTCACCGCCATCCACGCCATTCATATCTCGGAAACCGAAGCGCGGCTGCTCGCTCGATCGACCGTCTGCGCCTGCCCGACCTCGGAGCGGAATCTGGCTGACGGAGCCGTGCCGGCCCATTGGCTGCTTCGAGAGGGAGGCCGAATTTCTTTAGGGACGGATAGCCAAGTCCAAATTGATCTCTTCGAAGATGCGCGACTGATCGAATATCACTTGCGCATGACCACCCTGGAACGGGTGCGTCTCGCGTCGGAGACGGGGCGCGATCTGTCGCAACGGCTGTTTATGATGACTACGAGAGAGGGCGGGAGAAGTTTGTGCTTACCCGTTGGAGAATTGGTGGTCGGACACCCCGCCGACTTCGTGGCCATTGATCTGAACGATCCAAGTGTAGCCGGGGGCGAGCCCGACGCTCTTCTGGAGCAATTACTGTTTTCGGCTGAGCGAACCGCCGTCCGCGAAGTTTTTGTGCAGGGCAAAGCAATCGTGGAAGAGGGTCAGCATCGAGATCAGGCAGAAATCGTCAACCGGTTTACAGAGTTGCAAAAACGTCTTTGGGATCTGACCTGAGCCTCTTTCTAGAGAGCTGCAGGAACTCCCTTCTGCACGCTGAGCAAGCATCATCCGATGGTGACGTGCAAACCGATGATTCGGAGGGGCGTCGCTTGCCACTTCGCCAATTTGTCCGCCTTGGTCTAGCCAGCGAGGGAGACTTCGTCGGACACGTGCGACGCCCGGGAATAGTGCGGGGTGAATCGATTCGCACGGTCTGAAATCTGCTTCAGCCCCACCGTAATGGCGGAGAGACGCGAAAAACGGGAGATAAATAGCCGCGGGCAGGCTCGGAGTGGAAAACTAAAGTGACGAGAATTGCGCCGAGGGCGACATGGGCAATTGGTTGCCCGACTCGCGTCATTCTTTTCTTGGTCTTCGCGGCTCTAGTTCTTTCTGGTTCGGCCGGAGAGGCGGCGGAACCTCCTTCCGCAACTGCGACACCCGCGTTTCCCCGACCGCTCTCCGAGTATCACGACGGCGAGATCCGCGTAATCGACCGGCTGGTCCATCGTGCAGGAGTAGAGCCGTTCAATCTGATTGCGACCTTAATCTTTTTCTGTGCGATCATTCACACCTTCCTGACGTCGAGCTTTACGAAGATGGCTCACCGATATGAGCAGGAGTTCGATGCCCTGGAAGCTCAGGAACTACATCCGGAAATCGGCACGGCCGTTGCCAGGCGGCGGGACAGGCTCCAGTTCAGAGCGCAGCTTCTGGGCTTCATGGGAGAAGTCGAAGCGGTCTTCGGCGCCTGGTTAGTACCGCTATTTGCGACGATTATCGTGATGAAAGGATGGCCCTCCTTGGTCGCCTACAGCACGAGCGTGAACGCAGCGGAACCTATTTTCGTGGTAGCAATCATGGCCATGGCGAGTTCGAGACCGATTTTGAGGATCGCTGAGCGTGGACTTGCGGCTGTCGCCGGTATTGGCGGTTACGGTCCAGCCGCCTGGTGGGTCGCAATCTTAAGCTTTGGTCCGCTGTTAGGCTCGTTCATTACCGAACCGGGCGCCATGACCATATGCGCGCTGTTGCTTCGCAACCGGATCTATAACCTGGGTCCGAGCAAGGAATTGCGTTACGCCACGCTCGGACTCCTATTCGTCGGGATCTCTGTGGGTGGAACATTGAGTCACTTCGCGGCACCGCCGGTGGTTATGGTGGCCAGCGTCTGGCAATGGGACTTCATTCACATGCTTACCAATTTTGGTTGGAAAGCGGCCATAGGTATTTTTCTCGCAACCGCTGTCTATTTTGCTTGGTTTCGCAAAGAGTTGTTCGCTCTCGCGCCCAAAGGGCCTGCCGACGGATACGACAGCCGTCCGATTCCAAAGCGAATCATGGTAATACATGTGCTATTCATGGGGTGGACGGTCGCGACAGCTCATTACCCGACGCTGGTGATCATTGGCTTTCTGTTTTATCTCGCTTTTGTCCAGGCCACCGGGCGGCATCAAGAAAATGCTTCCGTTCGCGGGCCCTTGCTTGTTGGCTTTTTTCTTATCTCTCTCGTTTTTCATGGCACCTGCCAACAATGGTGGCTGCAGCCGGTATTAGGTGGACTTAGTGAATGGCCTCTCATGATCTGCGCGACCATTCTGACGGGATTCAACGATAATGCCGCCATTACCTATCTTGCATCGTTGGTGCCGGATTTTTCTCCGCAGCTAAAGTACGCCGTGATGGCAGGTGCCGTGACCGGTGGCGGATTGACTGTGATCGCGAACGCGCCGAACCCAGTCGGGCAGGCAATTCTAGCAAAACTATTTGGAGATGGCGGTATTTCTCCGTCGGGTCTATTCCTCGCGGCAATCATACCCACTCTGATAGTTGGCGCCTGTTTCATGTTATTTTAGCCCGCTTTTCGGGAAGGGACGCGAGGCGCAACCGAGAGCGAATTTATCTGGAAGGACGGTCAGCGTCCAAAGGCTGGCTGGTTTCCTACTCCCGTTCGCTAACCCACCGAACGGCGAAATGCTGAAGCTCCATCGCATTTCGGAAATTCATCTTCTCTTTGATTCTTGCCCGGTAGGTATCGACGGTCGCGACCCCTAGCTTCAACAGTTCGGCAATGTCCCTGGTAGTGCGGCCTCGCCCAATCAAATCCAAGACCTGCAGTTCGCGATCAGTCAAGCGATCCAACGGCCGAGCGACACCTTTACCACCCATTGCTGTAAGGCTTTTCAGGTATCCGGAAGTCATTTCTTCCGACAGGTAAATCTTTCCACTAAGAACCGATCGAACCGCCAGAAGGACCTGGGAAGCTTCTTGACTCTTGGTGATGTAGCCGATCGCACCGGCTCGGAGAGCGCGCTCGGCATAAAGCGACTCGTCATGCATAGAGAGGACCAGAACCGGGACACCGATCGAAAGAGCTTTGATGCTCTTGATCAGCTCCAGTCCACTTGACGTTTTCAGCGTGATATCAACTATCGCTAAATTCGGCGAGGTTTCCCGAATGATTTGCAGAGCTTGTTGAGCGCTCTCCGCTTCGCCACAGATTTCCATGTCCCGCTCATTGTTGATGAGCTGGCATAGACGCTCCCGAAACAGCGGGTGATCGTCGACGACGACTACGCGGGCTTTCCTGTTAGTCATTGTTAACTGCTTGAGGAATGAGCTCGCGCTCCATACTCGTCGGTATCGTGCAAGCGACCACGGTGCCGATCGGCGCATTCGGTTGGATTTCGAGGTCTCCACCAACCATTCGGGCACGATAACGCATAATGCTGAGTCCCATTCCTTTTCTCTCAGTGACGGACGGGACGAATCCGATACCATCATCGCTCACGCGAAGCGAACAGGTGCCGTCGCCGGTGTCGAGCGCGATTACCACCGATTTGGCGTGTCCGTGCTTCAGAGCATTGCTAACCGCCTCTTGCGCGATCCGAAATAGATGAATAGACGGGGTGCTTTCAATTGGCGGGACCGGACCGGGACAGACAAAGGAACAAGAGATCCCGGTTAACCTTGCCGTACTAGACGCGAGTTCCTCCAGAGCCGATTCAAGCCCGCCTTCATCTCGATCCACTGGCGAAAGACCTCGGGCAAGCTGTCGAACCCGTCCGGCTGCATCCCTGATATGGTTGGCAAGATCTTCGACCTTGGGAGCAAGGCTCGGGGATGTTTTCTCGACGTCCTGCTTCACCATCGACGCGGTGATTCCGATCGCCGCCAGATATTGGCAGACTCCGTCGTGGAGATCGCGACCGATTCGCTCCTGTTCCCGTTCACTGATTTCGATGATCTCTTTTTCGAGCTGCTCCGAACGTTCCAGTAGTTCGATGCGAGCGCGAGCCTCGTCGCGTTGTCGCTTGACGCTCCATCCAGCGAAGAGCACGAGACTGAAAAACATTAGCCTGACCGCAGCGTCCCACATCCGAAGCCATTCGCTGGAATAAACATGGCCAACGGCTCTATCAACGGTCCACCAAACGATGGTGCTTAGAACGGAAATGACGATCGCCGACGGCATATCGCCAAACCAAACCATTAATAGGATTGGTATTGAGTAGAAAGGATAGATGGCAACTTCGGGTCCAGTAATGTAGTCGATGAATGCGATCACGATCGTTAGCGTGAGCGCTTCGATATAGAGCCCAGCGCGGGGCTGCTGTTTTAGAAACTGGGCGAGTCGTTCCACTTGACGCACTTAGCGATGGGCTCGGGTAGAAATCAACTACGGCTTGCGGGTTAGCTTTACGGTAATGTAGCGAAATACCCTACATATGAGTCCAGATATATGTGACAACAAACTATCCGCTGTGTAGCATTTTTGGCTCGATTCGAAACAAACCCGCTTTGAACGGTGCGGTTGCTTGGCCGTTAGCCACTGCCTCGGTTCGTTTAGTTGTACATTCTCTGATGTGGCACAGGCGCTGCTTTAGCCCGTTCGGCCACCGTTAGATAATCAGGTCAGAGCTCCGTCTGAGAAAGACCAACCGTACTTGCTCGCTGGAAGGTTTTTTTCCTGCCGGTGTTATCCACCAGTGAACCTAACTGTGATCCTTAACCGAAGTTAAAGCCTTACAGCGACCAAGAAAAACTTCTTCAAATGCTCGTCAACCGAAAGATAATTAGCTACGGGGCTCTTGCTTCCGTTCTTTGTATTGTGGTCCTCGCGACCGAATCTGCAATAGCGCAGAATGCCAGCCCTTCGGCGTCTCCTGCCGCAGTTGCGACTCCGGCTGCTTCGCCGTCTCCGACCCCAGTGGGTCCAGATTCGACGGCCACGGCCAACAACGGCGGAACGGGCATCGACCTAGCCTGGCCTGCTCCAGCGAAGACCGATCCCAAAACCAGTTTAAGCACCGGGGAGCCGACGACCGATGACGCCGGGAAAACTACCATCGGCGCAAACTCAGAACTGGTTAAGAATATCGCGCATAACAAGATCTCGATTAACATTGTCTGGACCTTGGTCACCGGCTTCTTGGTTATGTTCATGCAGGCAGGGTTTGCCCTGGTTGAAACCGGCCTTTGTCGAGCCAAGAGTGCAGCCCATGTGATGTCGACGAACTTTATGATCTACGGGCTCGGAATGCTCGGCTTCTGGATCTGCGGGTTCGCCATTATGTTCGGTGGAGTCGGCGTTGGCCCTGGAGCAATCGGATCGCAACCATCGCTTGGACAGGGCATCTTGCTCCTAAATAAGGAGCTAACGATTCCTATCTTCGGCAAACCATTTGGTCTGCTGGGCGGCACCGGCTTTTTCCTCGGTAACGACGTCTTTGACACTGCTATCTTTGCTTTATTTCTCTTTCAAATGGTGTTCATGGACACCACGGCAACCATCCCCACCGGGGCGATGGCCGAACGGTGGAATTTCAAGAATTTCATACTCTATGGCTTTTGGGTCGGGATGCTGCCGTACGCCATATTCGGTAACTGGGTGTGGGGCGGTGGCTGGCTAGCCCAATTAGGTCTGAACTTCGGTCTCGGTCACGGTCACGTTGATTTCGCTGGATCTTCGGTAGTGCACCAAACCGGCGGTATGATCGCGCTGGCCGGGGCATGGGTGATGGGGGCACGGCTCGGAAAGTTCGGACCAGATGGCAAGCCGCGGCCTATTCCAGGCCATAACATTCCAATGGTCATGTTGGGAACGTTCATTCTCGCGTTCGGCTGGTTCGGTTTCAACCCCGGCTCGACCCTTGCCGGTACCGACAACCGGATCGCTATCGTTGCCGTCAATACCATGTTGGCCTCGGCTTCGGGTGCCCTATTTGCCATGCTCGTGATGATGTTCAAATTTGGAAAGCCCGATCCGTCAATGATGTGCAACGGCATGCTGGCGGGTCTTGTCGCCATCACGGCGCCGTGCGCTTTCGTGAATTCGCTCGGAGCGGTTATCATCGGCGCCGTAGCTGGCGTATTGGTCGTGTTTTCCTGCCTTTTCGTCGAGGGCGTCTTGAAAATCGATGATCCGGTTGGAGCAATCTCGGTGCATGGTACGTGCGGGTCTTGGGGAGTTCTATCTGTCGGCTTTTTGGCCAATGGGAGTTACGGCCAAGGGTGGGGTGGTGTGCACAGGCTGATTAAGGACGGCACGATGCAGATTATCAACAACGATGGCGCCAAAGAGACCATCGACAAGTTCAACAAGCTTTTGACTGACGGCTGGAGTGATCAGGGCGTAACTGGAGTTTTCGGCCCTCTCTTCGGCGGAGCTTACAGCGATTGGAGCCAGCTCGGAGCAGAATTCGTTGGGACCTTAACCAACTTTGTTTTCGTAGCCCTGTTTGCGCTCGTCTGGTTCAAGGTTTCAAATCTGATCATTCCGTTACGTTCCAAGCCCGATGACGAAGTGCAGGGATTGGATGTGCCCGAAATGGGCGCCGAGGCTTACCCGGACTATGCACTTACGGATAAGTCTTCGCCTCCGGTCCCTCATTAACATATCCGGGCAGCCGGCGCTGAGAAAATAAATGAACGTTGCTCCTCGATCATGAATTACCCATCCATAGTGTTGGTCATCATCTCTCTCGGCACGCTTGGGCTCGGGTTTCAAGCCTGGCGCCTGACTAGTAGTCGGTCGATTTTCCTGAACACTTTTGTGGGAAGTGGGGGCCTGTTGTTTGCGGCCTACCTATGTTCGATTCCGGCTAGAGGCGAGGCCGCGTACGTGATTCCTTTCCTGGTGGCCATGCTATTTGCCGGCGGTGGCTTGGGCATGCTCTGGCGGAGCCGAGCGGAGAGCATCTTGCGGTTACCGTCGAGCCTGATGTTGGCGGTTGCCGCCGCTTCTTTGTACGCAAGTTTTACCGCATACTCGACGTAGCCAGTCAAGAGATACACTTTGAATCGGTCTTCCAGATCCGTAGGGGCTCTTGAGGTCGATTCATGTTAGGAAATCAGAGCCAGCCTTGGGTTGTGTATACCCAGGGCTGGTTCGTTTCTTTCTGCGCGGATCCGGCGCCGGCGTTCGGTCGGCCGGCGATTTCAAAACCCCAAACTGCGGTAGCTTAACAGCTCCATGATCAGCGCAATGATCGAAAGGGCGAAGAGCACTAACCAAACTCGCTTAGTGATAGGACGTCCAAAATAATATGCGCCGGTCATTAGGGTTAGGATCAGTGTCACGATGAGCAGAGCCATGGAGGTCCTTTCTGTTAGAGATCAGGATTTACCCTGGCCGGCTAACTTGAGAAGAAAAAGAATCAGCGCGGCGCCACAAGCCGCGATGGTAACCCCGTCCAAAAGATACGAGAAGATCAGGTAACCCTGCGAAAACTCGGGATCGGGAGAGAAAAGATGCCTCCAGAGGCTCTGCAATCCGAGACCCAATCCGATCACCGCCACAATGGCGAGGGGCCAAGTTATACCCG
The DNA here is from genome assembly GCA_963804425.1 of uncultured Verrucomicrobiae bacterium. Taxonomy (GTDB): domain Bacteria; phylum Verrucomicrobiota; class Verrucomicrobiia; order Chthoniobacterales; family JAFAMB01; genus DASTDH01. The sequence continues at coordinate 689,321 of CAWDQF010000002.1, forward strand.
GTTTTTTTCTGGGACGACCTCCGGAGCTCATTCACCCTCAAGCCTAAGGTAAGCGAGATTTCGTAACAATGTTATAATCTGCGCCTGCTTCTCTTACGCAGCCGCTTTATCAGCGGCATGGATTAACTTTCGGTCTGAGCCGACGTATTGCGGCGCTTTCGGAAAGCAACCGGGTGCGCTCCGAACAATCCAAGCGCAGGATCTTAGTCAGGTGTCTGCCAGACTCAGGCACCGAATCGCTCGGCGGCGCGAGCTCTTGCTTTTGCGGCCTCTTCTTCTCGACTCTTCGGCGGTGCGTTGGTTTCGAGCGAACGAAGTAGACGAGTCGAGATACCGGCGATTTCATCGACCGCAGTTTGGAACGAGGCTTCGTTTGCCTTCGACGGTTTGTTAAAACCGCTGATTTTTCTCACGAACTGGAGCGAAGCTGCTCGAATCTCTTCCGGGGTGACGGGAGGATCGAAGTTGTAGAGGGCTTTGATATTCCTGCACATTCAGTATGGCCTCAAGATATCACAACTCCCAGGCGGCGTGAAAGACGTTCGGCCGAGTTGGCCCGTCGAATGGAGGCGACGCACCCTCTTCCCTGTAGGCCTCGAGCGGGCTGATCACAACCCGAAGTAGGACCGGCCATTAATCAAGGCCCGGTCGGCCTGAAGGCGACAAGCTCGCATTCTTCTCGCAGCCAGAGGCGGACGCCTGGAGAAATTGTCGGGCCCGAACTGGAAAGGTGATTCATCTTGGCTAGCCAACCGGCCTTTTTTGATTTTGGATCATCGGAGCTCCAGCCCGTCCGGCTAAACTCGACGATCGAGCCATCGCGATGCCGCCACCTGAATGAAAAATTCACAGGGGAAAAATCGGAAGCAAATTGTGTGCGAGAGCCGATGGGTAACTCGGGTAATTGGTCGGTCCTTCTGGCTATGATATTTTCGAAGTGTCCGACGCTGCGGTATCGAGTTTCATGCTTTCGGGGGTTTGTTGCTTTCCGAAGGTCAGTTCTTTTCCGAGACCGCTCTTAAGAAGCTCCTCGCGAACCACTGCCTCCATCTCGCTCTGCGCCGAGGAGTCAAGCCTGTCAAAACCAGCCTCCACCCTGAGTAAATTCACTACGTGCGTATACAAGCATTTGTCCTGTTGCTGATGCATCCAGATTTGCTCATTCTCATTTGTCAAAGCCGGAAAGCGCACCGAAATCATTGCCTCAATTATATCCTCTACGCTTGAGTCGGGGTTTCGCGCTTTGAGTGTTTTAAAAAGTTTAACTTGCGTCCGCGCCGTCGATTTCGGCGCTCCGTTCCTAGCCAACCACTTAGGAAAGTTCATGATTTTTGGTTTTGAAGTCGAAGGGGGGATACCTCTCTTTAATCGGTTAAGCCGCCGGTGTCTTGAGCTTTCTGCTTTTCGTCTGACAGTCGTTTGATGGCTTCGGTTTGCCCTGGTGAGGAATTTCTCGCGCCTAGTCGTTAAAAAAGGGCTCTTGTTGGGGTCTACCTCGTTTTTGCCTAGATCTGTGTATGATTCGCCGGGTCGTCGCTGACTTCGCCCAGCGCACGCCACAGCCCCAAGAGCTGCTCGGTCGTGACCATGCCCCGGCCCGAGCTCCACAGCATCAGGGGAAGGCCGCTTTTGCGAAGCAAAACCGCGGGATCGACGCCGACGGCTTTCAACCCGACCTGAAAGGCGTCCGAGATTTTGAACGTTTTCATGCCGGGTTGAGGGTAGCTGTGCGATGGAACTTTAGGCTGACTTGCCATTCAATATATTTAAGACGTGATGGTCCGTGCTGGATATCGCCAGACCCTCAAAGTCTGTGGACCGGGTGAGGTCGGCCCCGCGCTCCAGTTCCTCGGCGTCTGCGATTTCTTTGCCGGAGGTCGGGCAAGCGCGTGATTCCGGATCGCGGCCCGAAAACCGATCCATCCATCCTGAAAACAGATTGACACTTTCGCCTGCCGTCCTTTACCGTTCGAGGTGCTGGCCACGTTCGCGTCCTCAGGTCAAATATTCGTGGCGCGCAAGCTCACAGGAATCCACGAATTCACTGGAGGAAAACTCATAAGTACAACGGTAGATCCCACGCCGGAGCCTCCGTTCAACGGGGCCGAACTGGGCATGCTCGCCCATCTGTATCGAGGCGAGATGTATCGCAGCAAGGTCTGGCGTACGCGACTCGATGCGACGACCAACTGGGCCGTAGCGACCACCGGCATCGCGCTCTCGGTCGCCTTTAGCAGTGTCGGGAACTCGCCCCTTCCCCTCGTTCTGGTGGCGCTGATGGCTCTGGTGTTCCTTGCGATCGAAGCCCGTCGGTATCGCTATTTCGATATCTGGCGCACGCGCGTGCGACTGATGGAGGTTTCGATCTACGCCCCGCTTCTTCGGCTCCAAGGGGTGCGCGTTGACAGCGGTTGGAACGAAGCGCTGGCTCGCGACTACGAGCGACTTCACTTTCACATAAGCTTTTGGGAAGCTGCGGGACGCCGGCTGCGACGCAACTACTCGTTCCTGTTTGCGGTTCAGGCGGTCAGCTATGCACTCAAAATATGCATTCACCCGACGCCGGTCAGGTCGCTCGACGATCTTTGGGATCACGCGGCGATCGGTCCGCTTTCTGGCCAGGTTGTGCTAGCCGTAGGGGTTCTCTTCCACGCCGGATTGGTCGCACTGGCGCTCCTGACCTTGAAAGGGCAGCGCGCCGTCGGGCGGGTGGGCGGGCCGGCCGACGACCAAGACCCGACCGCGAATTTGCGGATCGATTGAAACGAGGATATCGAATCATATGAGCTCCGGGGGCCGTTAATAAGCAAACGGCATCACGCCGGAGGCAATGGCTCCTGGGACCGTTGCGGTTGGCAGGCCACTAACTGAGAAAATAAATATCCGGTTTATCAACCACCCCAGCCTTCTGCATGGCTTCGCGCAAGTCAGATGAGTTACTAAACTCTCGCGCTTTTTGGACTTCTTCTGCTTCAAACAACAGGATTACCTCGTTTGGATCGTCGATATTGCACAGCAGATGCTCTTGTTTGAGACCCGCTTTCTGACGGGCTGATAAATGGGCGTCATAAGCCGCTTTCCATGTGGAAAAGTCGGCCACTTTGTGGCGAACGAGCAAGTATGGCATGGTTTGATATTGGTTTTAAAGTTGAAGGGGGAGATACTTCTCTCTTTATCGGTTACTCATTAGCGAATCGGAAAACAACACTCGTGCGGTCGATGGATTCTCGCAGGGCAGGACTCTTGCCAAATGCTAGAATGATTATAATTAGTGCCGTATTAGTATCAGCGAACAGGTCGGCAGATACGCAGACTACGCGTGAATGTTTCGTAGCCCGAGAATGCAGACTGCGTCTTTTAGGGGAAAGTGAGGAACTCGGCATCTTTTCAGCGAAGCATCGATCACGGTCCGTTTTCAATCGCGTTGCACGCCTGGCGGAGCGCGGAGAGACGTACGTTTGCCACGTTTGTCTACCAGAGGTCGAGCGAGCGGCTCCTGCGGCATTTCACGGCCTCAGACGAAAACGAAGTCATCCGGCAAGCGCCGAAATGGTGCGAAGAGCATTAGCGCGCTCAAGTGCCTCCGATGCGCCCGCATCCCGCCGGCCTTGAATCCGGTGGACCCGCTGAACCAGTTCGTTCTGGTAGCGAGAATGCGTTCTCGGATGCCTCAAAGTGGTTTTGAGAAAGCCCACGTTGGTTGACGGCCAGCTCGTTTTATCGCTACGTTTGCGCCAAGACCAATGAAACCTCGTATCTGTCCGAGGTGCGGGCTCAGTTTCCGCGCCAGACCCATTCGCTCTTGGTCGGCTCACCTGGCCGACGCACGCGGCCGCATCAAGGGAGCGCAAGCGCGTTCGGATAAGAAAACCGCCACCCCCCAAACCACAAAATGAACGAATCCGAATTCGCCGAGTTTGAAACCAAAGCAGTCCCGCTAATGACCCGCGAGGAGTGGGAACGCTACGCCCCAGCCGACAAGCAGATCCAAGAGGCAGAAACTGCCATTCAAGTGCTCTTTGAGGCGGTGGCCGAAGGCCCGAGCCGGCGCGGCCCGAGCAAACCGATTCACACCGAGAACTCATCCTAGCGACGTATCCGGAAAAAGAGCGTGCCATGATCCAGAAGATGACCAAGGACGAACTCAAGACCTACGCGGATCTCGACCGCCAGCGCGGACTAGCGCGGCAGCTCAAAGCCGAAATTCTCAAGGAGCTCGACCAACGGCTCTTTGCTGGAAACTGAAGGCGCTCTCCCGCTACTCCGAAAAGCAATGTGCTAGCATCCGCTTCGACGTAGGAATTCCGGGCGCCGGTCCAGGCTCGCTTTGTTTTCAACGCCGTTGGACTCCTTTAACTACCTCTCGGTCCTCCTCTCGATCATCCTTGGACTGGCGATAACCCAAGTCCTGCAGGGCTTGCGCGGGCCCATTCTGACCAGGGCAAAGGTGAAATTGTACGTCCCGACTCTAATCTGGGCTGGGCTCGCGCTCCTCATCGCCATTCAGGGATGGTGGGCGCGAGTTTCGGCATGCGCATGCATGCAAATTGGACCTTCGTAGCGCTCCTCGTCATCGTGCTTCAAGCGATAAGCGTTTACATGGTCGCGGCGCTGGTCTTCCCGGACATCTCCGGGACGCTATCGTCGATCTGCGCGAGCACTACTTCGCGCATAAAAGCTGGTTCTTCGCTGCCGTTTTTGCCAGCATCGTCTTCAGTGCGGCGAAGAATCTCGCTCTCACCGGGCACATGCTCGGTGGCATCAACGCCGAGTTTCGTGTGATCTTCGGCCTTGCAGCGATTGTGGCCGCGGTCACGCGGCAAGAGTGGTTTCACAAGCTGTTGGCACCCGCTATTGTTTTGCTCTTCATCCTTTACATCACCCTCCTGTTCGCGTGGCTTGCGCGATGACCATCCGGTTGCAAACGATGTTGTTATAGCGATGGACTGGCTTGCCTTGCTCTTCAACATGTGGGGTACTCATCAGCTTCGCTCTGTATTCGAAGAAGGCGTGCTCGCCCTGATACCCGAACCGGGGTATTTCCCGACTATTCCTTCATTCGCTGACCGTGTTAGCATGCGAGAGCGAAGAAAGAGAAATGAGCTTCGCTTCGGCATCCAAAAACGCTTTCAGCCTATGGAACCGACAGGCATCGATCATCAAGGACCTGACCACTCTGGCGCTTCGTCACGGGTGGCGTTGCCTTCCGCGCGTATGAGCACCGAAGAAGTTTTGAAAGCGTTGGGGCGGTACACGGAAGAGTCACGCGAGAGTGATCGGCAGACGGCAACAAAACTGGGGATCAACCGAATGACGTTGACCGCTTGGCTGCGCGGAAGAGATCGACCTTAACGCTGCATGCTGGCGAGGTTAGCGGGTTTCTTGAGACGCGTTGGCTATCTGTAGGGTACGGGTGCAATGGGCCTACCAAAATCGTACCGAACATTATTTAGCGAGCTTTAGCGCTATTGGCGCAACCAGCAGACCAAAGGGGTGGGTATTCCCCGATCTAACTCGCGGTGGCCCGGCTCTATCGCACTTTCAGTTATTATTGTCGGGGCGTACCATATTGTACAAATTCTGTGGTGACCTCAAGGGAGAGACGCTAATGCCTGACACGCCAGAAGCCATAGCCTGCACGCGCGCTTTCGCACGGGTCATCGGTCCGTTCCTCGTTATCGTGCCCGCCATCATCGTGGTGCGGGCGCCGAACATAGGAACGATTCTGACCGCCTTCTTCGAGAACGAAGCGCTCGTGTGGATAACGGGCGGCTTGCTCTTGTTCAGCGGCCTGCTGATCATCGCGCACCACCAATATTGGTCGCGCCTCTCCGCAATCCTGATCTCTCTGTTTGGCTGGTTCCTGGCGCTGCGCGGCGTGGTGCTGCTGGCCGCGCCGCAGCTGATCGCGCGCGGCGCCGCCGCCGCGATGAATATGATGCCGATCGTGCGGATCGGCTTCGGCTTCCTCGTGCTGATCGGCCTGTGGCTCCCTTTGTCGGCTGGATCGCCAAGCCTCCCGCCGCGTCTTGAAAGAACGCCCAGGAACAAGCCCATCGACGCCAAGACCCTCCGCGATGGCTGGAAATCGTGGCCGCTGCGCGTCGTCTTGGGGGAAGCAGCCAATCAACGGCCCTCCTCGCGCGGCGCAAGTTCTTTCAGACGGTGGAACCAATCTTTAGGACCAGACAGCCATTCGAATTGTAGCACAGATGGATGATCCGGCGATTGAGCTGTTAGACCGCGAACGCAGGGTATAAGGATAACAGTGGCGACTGAACACTTACCGGAAACCAATGAAGCAAATCGGCTCTGACTAAGCTCCGGAGTTTTGAGCGTCTGGCGAAATTTTTACGGCCACCTTCCCATTCTTGGTCACAGCCAAATTATCGGGGTCAAATATGCAAAGGAAAGAATGCAATTGCGCTCGTATCGGAGTGGCGAACAATCGAGACAAAGGCGGCGGGAATTGCGGCTTGGGAGCCGGAAAAGTCAGAAAGCTTTGGCGAATCGTCCGCTCAACCTTTCTTGGATTAATAATAGCGGGGGCCCTCTCTCTGCTTCTCGCACCTTTGCACGGACGCGCTGACGAAGACATGGACAGACATTTCGGCGGCGGGGACGAAGACCAACGGGGATTGCACAAGGAAATTGTGGTTTTGGAGGCAAAGATCGCGACTCTGGAGGCAACTCTTTCCTCGCTGGAGGGCAAAGTCACCACGCTGCAGACGCAGTTGGCGGCGGTCCGATCCAATCCCGCACTCGCCCTTGGTCCTTTTGTCAGCGTCGATCCTAACCCTGAAGTTGGCGTAATCGGACCGAATATCACTTTCAGCGGCGCGAACATTCATATCGTCAGCGGCTCGCAGGCGACTGACGATCACGGCAATCCTACCGGGCTGGGCAATTTGATCATTGGCTATGATGAAGACCCAAATTTACCCTTAACCGGTGACTCCACCAGTTTTGGCATACCAATAATGCAACTTCCGGGCGGCCCTTCTCCGCTCCTGCCCGGCGACCGTGGCGGGTCACACAATTTGGTCATAGGGCCGGCAATAGGTTCACGCAGGCGGCTTCAGGCGGCCTCGTGGTTGGTGAGCGAAACTCAATCGAAGCTGTTGGCGCCAGCGTCAGCGGCGGATTTGTCAACACTTCCGCAGGGCTCTTCTCCAGCGTCAGCGGAGGCGTTCGAAACAACGCCAGTGCCCCATTCGCGAGTGTCAGCGGCGGTGGCGTAAACTTCGCCTACTTTTCTGGGGGCAGTGTAAGTGGTGGATTTAGTAACCAGGCAGGCGGCGGTTACTCCAGCGTCAGCGGCGGTTACTCAAACCTCTCGAACAATATTTATCACCAGCGTCGCCGGCGGTCAGCTCAATGAGCCAAATGGATATGCGTCGGTCGTACTTGGCGGTCAGCTCAATGCGCCAAATGGATTTGCGTCGGTCGTACTTGGCGGTCAGAATGTCACCACTAACACGGACTTTTCGATTGCGCCGAAGGTCTTCCCCTAATCCCACCAAAAATCAAACTTTGATCGTCCGATCTTAGGGGCAATGGCAAGCTGGACGGAGTACGGCTGGAGGACGGAGAACTGATCGTTACGCCTTTGCGGACCGACGTGCCGCCTCGCGCTGTGGCAAGAGTAGCCGTGCCCATTTGGCGGCAGCGATCTGCCATTCGGAGCTTGATTGCTCTGTCTCAGAACAATACTCTTTGAATGCGACCTCGCTTCATGGAGGGAGAGCCGGTAGATCGCCGCGAAGAACCGGCAAATTATCCCTGACGCCAAGGGTGCGATTCAGAGAAGTATTGGAACTGATGGGCTTTCGAGCATTCCAGCGGGCCCCGGCTGGTCAGCGCTAAAGGATTTCTGGGGTCCTCCAAAAAAAAAGACAAGACGCCATGCCGATTGACCTTGCGAATTCAAGGCGGGTCTTCCGACGCGTCGCTAGCGACCGCCAGTGGCTGCCGCAACACCGCGGCATGCCGCCGAAAAAACAACGCCAGTACTACGAGCGCCAGCGCCAGCCACACCGGCAGCCAGATCAGCGTGCGGCCGAAGATTTCTTCGGCGCTGCCTCCATCGCGCAGCGCGCGCAGCAGGAAGGCAAAGAGCAGGCTTACCAAGCCGTAGCCGAGATTGAATGCAACACCCTTGAAAGAAAGTACCGTCGCGCGCCGGTTCGACTCGACCAGGGCGTTCAGATAATACGAAAGGAAAAAGCCGATGACGACTATGGATGCGCCAAGCGAGAAGGTGAATACCACGCCCCACCACCGCCAGCGCAGCGCCAGTCCCGCAAGGGCCGTCAGGGTAACGACCGCGAGCCAGACGAAGTTTCCTGCTGGAGAGCCTCGCTGCACCATGCGCCGCGCGACCGGCGACACAAGAAAGCCGAGCGCCCCAAGCCCCGCCCAGATCACCCCGTAACTGGCTGCCGGCAGATCGATCAGCCGGAAGTACGAGCTGGAAAACGTCAGGAACAGTCGGATCACGGAGTCGAGCAGCACGCCTGCAAGAATCACGAAGAGCGCGAGCGGTACGTGCGCAATCCACGCTCCCGCGGTCAGCACCGCCCCGATCGCTGTTTCCTTCGACGCCTGCGGTCGGTCATCTGCCGCCGAGGTGCCGTGGATCGACTTTCGGCTTGGCTCCCGCATACTGAGGGCGACAACGAGCGTGAGCGCGGCCGTGACGAGGTTGAGATAAATTGGAAAACGCAGCGTCGCGCCCTGCGTGAATCCGCCGGGGCATCTGAGCGCGCTCGCGACCGAGTTCATAAACCCGGGATCATAGATCGCGCCGCCGACGAGCATGGCTACAACCATGCCCACCGACTGGTAGCGGGTGACCTGGTCGAGTACCTGCGGCCATTCCGCGGATCGTCCGCTCTCGGCGAGGGAATCAAACACGAGCGCCTCGTCAGCGCCACTCGCCAAGCCCTCAGCGACGCCGCTGAGCAATCGGTTCGCCAGGCAAAGGAGAAAGAGCAGAGTCCCTCCGCCGGCCGGCGCCACGCAAAGCACCGCCATTTCTATCACCATAGCGACGGCGGCCGCGATGACGAGAGGCCGGCGTCCGATCCGATCCGCGAGCGCGCCGGCTGGCAGGTCCGTGCAGACAATGGCGATTGCCCACGCGAAATTCAGCAGCGTATATTGTGTCGCGCTGAGGCCAAGATCGAGGAACAGCACCGCCAGTACCGGGTAGTAGAACCGCGAATTGAAGAGCACGCGGAAAAGGACAAAGCGCCGCCAGTTGCGATCGGCGGCGTCGCTGGAATCGGAAGTACGCATGCGAGTCGCGCAATCCTATCGGCTTTCGCGCCGGTGGCGATCGCATACCGCAATTCTCTCTTTGCCGTCACCGTCGTCGTCCTGGCGGCGGTGGTCCTCTTCGCCGGCGTCGCTTACGGCCAGGAGCCAGCGCCTGTTCCGACGCCCGCGCGGACGCGGTTGGTGGTGGGCTTGACCCAGTCGCCGCCGTTCTGCATGCGGGGCGAAGACGGTTCCTGGAGCGGCATTAGCGTGGAGTTGTGGCAGTGGATCGCCGCTGACCTCGGTATCGACACCGAGTTCCGTGAGACCACGGTGACTGGGCTGTTCGATGACCTCGCTCCGGGCCGCCCGCTGGACGTGAGCATCGGCGCCCTGACGATCACCGCAGAGCGCGAGGACCGGTTGGACTTCAGTCAGCCATTTTTCCTCTCCGGACTCGGCGTGGCGGTAAAAACGGCGCCCGGCGCGGGCGGGCTGTGGTCGTGGCTCGGGAGGGTGCTCGCATGGAATTTCTGGCGAATCGTGGCGGCACTGTTCGTCTCGCTGGTGCTGGTGGCACTGCTGATCTGGGCGCTGGAGCACAAGGGCAACCCGAAGGAGTTTGGCGGCGATGGCAACGCACGCCGAGGCATTGGCTCCGCCCTGTGGTGGAGCGCGGTGACGATGACGACCGTAGGCTACGGCGATTTGGCCCCGCGCAGCCCAGTCGGCCGGCTGGTGGCGATCGCGTGGATGTTCGTCAGCTTGTTTCTGGTGTCGTGGTTCACCGCCTCGATGGCTTCGATCCTTACCGCGGAACGCCTGGACGCGGGGACTGGCGGCTTTGTAGTGCGCGGACCGGATGACCTCCGCCGTCTCCACGTTGCCGTGATCGCCGGCACTTCCAGCGAAGATTACCTGCGGCGCCGCCAGATTGACTACATCCGTGTGCCCCTGAAAGACGTGTTTGAGGTTCTGCTGACCGGCCGCGCGCAGGCCGTTCTGGCCGACGCGCCAGCCCTGCGCTATATCGCACGGAGTGAACCTTATGCGGGGAAGATCACCGTCCTACCGCAGACCCTCCAGGCAGAACCATACGGGATCGCCCTGCGCGACGGCAGCCCGTGGCGCAAGCCGGTGGACCGCGCGCTGCTGCACCGGCTCGCGTCCCCGGCGTGGCGGGACCTCGTCTACCGTTACCTGGGCAGCACAGAGTGAACTGGCAATCATCCCGGGGGGGTACGCGTCGAATTTTATCCGGCATTGAGTAGCGAACGGCAACTGGAAACCGAGCCGCTTTCTTTGTCCACTCAGGACGGCGGCGAGAATTCGATTGAACACTCCCCGATCGACCGCAATTCGCCGCAAGCCGAATGTAGGGTTGTAAAAGGGTACGACAAAGAGGTTGATATTCATCGTGGCGCTGCGGCCGCCGATCTGGAGGAGGAGGACCCTTGGCCAGGCGGATGCGTTTGCGGAAGCGGAAACGCATTGATTTGCAATCGAATCTGCAATATTGACTGCAATATGTCGAGCTTTCTTTCAAGAATCAAAGAACGGAGCGAAAACGAACGCTTAAGCCACATAGACTACGCCGGCTTTCGCCGAATAGAGCGTTACGAGCCGTGACGTGAGGCTTCCCGTCACAACGATCGCCAAGATGAAGTTGCTTGAGGAAAAATGCCCAGACCTTTGGGAATCGAGACAAGAAATGCTCTTTGAGATGATCGAATCGTGCGTTCAAGACTGGATTAGCACGCAGCCGTCTTTTAAGAGGGCGTATCAAGAGTTTGATAGTGCTGCGCGCAGTGGCCTGACAACACAGGACAACGAACCGGATGCAAAAACTTCGAGTAAAGAACTCTAGGGGTGCCCCCGGGCGGCCGAAAATTGCCGAAGGATTTAAGGGCGTAAGGGATCTCCCTACCCCTCATCCGCAATGAGTCGCACGGTCCCGCGCCGATTAATGAGTTGGGCTGGCAGGTACCATTCCCGGTATGGCTTGCCTTCTTCGACTAACTCGTAGTTGCCTATCTCACCCTTCGCAATCGGCAAGGTAACTTCCAGAAGTTGTGTTCCTTCGGCAGTAAAGCTGATCGCTGATCTCAAAGCTTGGGTGGACGCCGAGTATGGAAGGCGAGCCGAAATTGCGCGATTGCCCGGCGTACCCGCGACAACGGGTGACTGATTGGCTTGCTGGCCGCTATACCCCAACCCTTGAACAGGGTTTGCGGTTGCAAGCCGTCCTCAAAAAGCGGCGAAGATCATAACGGTTATGATTAGTGATGACGCGAAGCAGCGGAACATGCGGTGATAGTGACCAGTCAGTATCACCGCATCGGCCTGAAGCTGAAATGCTACTTGGACTTCTTTTTATTTGCCGAAACCAGCATCTTGCGTCCGACATCCACGACGTGCGTGCGGTGGACGGTTTTCAGTTCTTCCTCGCTGAGATCGGTCTCGATTTCTATCACCGCGTCGTTCTCTCCACTTATCGGCGTTACTCGATGAGTGGATCCCTTCTTTTGAATCTTCTTTCCGACTGCGACGATTTCGCCGTTCAGACCGTGCCAGATGTGAATCGTTTGGCGTGCCATAAAACTGTTTACTCGAGTGTTTCTAGACGGAGTCGTAGAGAACATTTAGATCGACCGCACACGGGTTGAAAGGTGCTAGGTTCTGCACTTCCGCCACCCGACCGATTGTGCCATCGACGTGATCGAGAACCACCTCCTGAGTGAGTGCTACCTTCCCAAGAGGGAAGTAAGCCTCCCCCTCGAGCGCGTAAGGTGTTACGCTGAAAACTGACGCCCAGTTTGTCGGAAAGCCATGTACGAACAGGCTAGCTGACCCGCCGGGAGCTATGTAGAAGAAATGAAATACTTGTTGCGCTGGCATTACTGTCTCCGAATTGAGTTTTAGATTCGTTTTTGGTTAGTAACGCGCGGTTCGAAACGACTACTATGACCTACCGGGTCGCCTCGGATTTATAGCGAATGCTCCCAAAAGCGCCTCGCGCGGATTCAGGTTACAAAAGCGACGTCCGGGCACGAAGGATGTCAATAGAATCGGTTGGGGCTACCAACTCAACGTTCTCTAACCTGGCAATGATTAAACCCAGATAGGGAGTTAAGGCCAGAACAAAACGCCTTATCGCCAAAGTTCAACAGAAAGAGGAAATTGATATTTTCCTGGCCGCCTCTCTTTCAATTTCGCATCGAACGCCCCGCACACAGGGCGCTCTCGATCGCACTTTCAGTTATTATTGTCGGTCAGCGCCGTACCGCCGAAAAACGGCGTCGTGCAATTGAACGTGGGTGTTAAACCGGTATTTGTCGCTGCCAGACAGGTCAAAACCGAAAGCGCAATTGCTAACCATGTTCTCGAGGAAATAATTATCGCCCTGCGCAAAAACGCCGAGGTTGAATCCGGAGAAGACGTTTCCGCTGACGAGGTTGCCGCCACCACCGAAGATATCGATTCCCTCACCAGAGGTTCCGTTTGATGTCGAAGTGATCTGATTGTTTCGCACGATAGATCCCGTGACCGTGGCGAGAACGACGCCCCAGGTAACATTGGTCAGTCTCAGGTCTTCCACAATATCGCCTGAGTTGAGCGCTGTTCCTCCGGTATGCTCGATATAGACTCCGTAATAGAAAACGGCAATGATGCCGTTCTGGATAATGACATTGCCGGCATTGTGCACGTAGACGCCGACGTTCGAGGTCGGGGTGCCAGGGTAGTAGAGATAATGGCCTGCCAGATCGAGGGTCACATTACTGCTGAGGATCGTGATGGCTGCGCCAGCGGCCGATGAGTAAGTGAGGTTTGAGCCCAGAACATAGTTGCCGGGAGCAGAGATGGTATAGGGCACCGAACTAATGATGGTCTGACCGAAGGAGTCGGCTGAAAAGGATGCGACGGCCAATAAGGCGAAGAAGAGAGATTTCATATGAGGGTTTATTTTTCAATTAAATTCCCTCCATGGCGGAAAGATCCTCTGGCAGGCTATGCTCTCTTAGACCGGGAAACCAGGCAGAAGTCTGTCGATGAAGGCTAGGCGCGGGAGCCCTCGCGAAGTCGGGGAGGCTAATGGCGTGGAATGGGAGGGAGTGATAGGGCTTTGGCCGAGCCCTCCCGACAGGTTCTAAAAGGCTCGGACCGCTGACGTCGATGAGCTCGCACTCTTCTTGCAGCCAGTTGCGGATGCCGGGAGGAATTCTCGGACTAGAACTGTAAAGCTGGTTCATTCTTGAAAGCCAATCGGCTTTCAGCGGATCATCGGCAGCTCCAGCCAGTCGGATTAAACTCGACTGTTGATCCAGTCTCGGTGGCTCCACTTGAAGCAAAAACTCACAACACCTAGTTCGAAGCAGATTGTGTGCGCGGATGGATTTGCTCGATGATCTGAACGAAGTCATCCGGCAAGCTCTGAAATGGTGCGAGGAGAATTAGAGCACTTCAAGTGCCGCCATGCGCCCGCATCCCGCCATCTCATCCAGTCACTTCGTCCAGCTTCGGCCGCGGCTTTGAATGCCCTCAAGAGCATCACGGATTTCCTGGATCTCGCGTCGGACCAATTCGCAATCTTTAGACGTCAGATTCGAGGCGTTTCTATCCGCATCCTAGAGATAGCCAACGCGTCTTAAAAAACCCGCTAACCTCGCTAGCATGCACCGTTGAGGTCGATCTCTACCGCCCAGCCAGGCGGTCAACGTCATTCGGTTGACACCTAGTTTTGTTGCCGTCTGACGATCACTCTCGTGCGACTCTTCCGTGTACCGCCCCAACGCCTTCAAAATTTCTTCGGTGCTCATACGCGCGGAAGGCAGCGCCACCCGTGGCGAAGGGCCAGAGTGGTCAGGTCCATGATGATCGAAGCCTGTCGGTTCCATAGTTGAACGCGCCGGCTATAGCGGCTGGCTTTGAAAACGACTGGGATAGTGATACCATTAGAGACTAAACTTCTCATTGTCGGTGACTCGGTGATGGGGTGGTTTATCAAGCGCCGGGGGATGGTGATGCATCTCCCGACGCGCGTTTCATATATTGGTCGCTGCGCTCCGGGTTCGGGTAATAAGCCCAAGCCGCAATGCGGGCCGCAACACACTGATCCTGGGGGGATAGCTTCGCTGGTCGATTCCTACCAGCTACGCGTCTTGCGTTACCCTGAGCGATATGCAAGGACAGAGGCATTGGGGGTCCAGGCTCCGGTCTTCCAGGTGCTATCAAACTTGAGAATATTTTAGACTTCAAGCTAAAATATTGGAAGCAGTAGGAAGACGCTGGTGCTCAATGCGTTATCGAAATGCAGCGGGCGTTAAGGAAGCGCTTGAATCGGCGAGCGGCAACTGATCGCAGTCCGCTCGTTCTTTTTGCAATGAGAAGCTTTCTGCCGTCAAGCCATTTAGCCCCCGATGGCTGCCGGCCTTTGAGTGCACGTCGCGAAGCTCGATGTTATCTCCTGGCTTTTGGATTCAGCATTCTCAGAGTTAAACCGCTAATCGTCCGCACTTTGGTGATATGGTTCATGAGAGGATCCTGTTAAGAATGCATTCTTTTCGGCGTCTGAGATGAGCAAGAGGGTGTCACTTGCCGGCCTCTGAAGGCCTTCGACCGCGTATGCCGTTGATGTATCGGAACTTCATGTGATCAATCTGCTAAAAGGGTCTAGCGTCGTCCAGTGGTAGCCGGCTTGATTCACGGGGACGACTTCGGTTATTTAAAACGTCAGTGTACGGATAGGGACAAGCCTGAATCGTGTAGGGAAACCTTCCAAATTATTTGAGGCCTTAATTTCCACGATAATTGAGGGCGTCGATGTCTTTCGGGTGGCAATACGCTCAACTCAAACTGAAGGTATTTCGGAGTTACCAGTTTTCGCAATGTGCCGGGTCGCGCCAAAACGATTCGAGCCAATAGTTCCGAAGACATCTGACAAGCCGCAGACGCAACCTTATCCGCCCGTCTGGCTGTCGATAGAAATTTCGGGCCTTTCTGGAATATTAACGTGAACGTTGAGCTTTTCTCCGTCGAACGTGAGAATCCATCGCTCTGGGCCTTGCCCTAATCCGAGGACCAGCCGATCGATCAGAAATGTATGGTCGTCTTGCCAAATCCCTTTGACCGCGTTGACCCGAGGGACACCTTCAAGTCGCTCACCAAAACCATGGTGGGTTAACTCTCCCTTTCGATACAGTCCATCCAGTCCGATTGGGCCGGTAAATCTGGAACCAGCTTTGGTTGTATCTCTGGCGTATGCCTCCATGTCTTAGTGAGGCTGCGGATCGGTCAAAATCAGCGACAGCGACTTCACATTTATTGGGTTAGGGGGAAACCTGTACATCTTCCCTGAGACGATAGCCGCCATCTCCGGGGGCGCGCCCACTTCAGTCGGCTTCTCGGTTGAGACATCGCGTATTTTGTTTGCGAGCAGATTCGCGCTCGCCGTGTCAGGAGAGAGCGCCGTGTCCGATTTCACCGAGCTGGAAATATAGTCGGCCAATTTGCTCAAGGATGTGTAACTATCGCGGCCCGTCTTCACGGCCACAACGTCCAAATCGGGGAAGACCATGATCACCTGGCCATGGTGCCCAACCGCCATGTAGACATGCTTGTCTGGGAGAGCCCAGAAAAGGTTGGAATACCGGAGTCCCGCCTCCAAAGGCGGCATATCCACCGCAGCGTGGGTCACCTTATCGATCCAAGCGGACGGAAGCAGTTGCTTACCGTCCCACGCGCCATTGCGCAGGCACAGATAGCCAATCTTCGCCATGTCGCGAGGCTGCAAGTACAATCCGTAACCCCCGTTCGAAATTCCCTGAGGATCCTGCTGCCAGTGCACATCGGTGATTCCTAGAGGACCAAAAAGTTTGGCTTTTGCATATTCCAGGGCGCTCATTCCCGTGAGTTTTGTGATGATCGCGGAAAGGAGGTGTGGATTGCCACTGTCATAGTTGAAGGCGTCTCCGGGAGCGCTCGACATCGGTCTATCGAGAATGAATTTGACCCAGTCGGGGCTGCGCTCCATCTCGATCGTGGAAACGGGCCTGCCATCGAGCGGTTCCATCCATTCGAGGCCCGAGGTCATGTCCAACAGGCTCTGAACGGTGATCGCTTCCTTTCTATCGTCGACGTTCGCAATGCTGCGACGGTCAAAAAAATCGAGTACTCGATGGTTCGGACTATCCAGCAAGCCATCCTTCGATGCGATCGCCGTCAAAGTACTGATGACCGCCTTGGTGACGGAGTTGATCGTGTGAGGAATGCCCGCGGCGTAGGGGGCGTAGTATGCTTCGGCGACAATCTTTCCGTGCCGCACGACGAGCAGGCTATCAAACAGGCTGCTGAGCGTTACACCTGGCGTGGCTAGAATGCGCCGTGCCCCGAAGTCGACCAGCTCAGCGAGCTCCTTTGAATCCATTCCCTGCTCTTCGGGGGTGGACGTTTGCCATCCCTTCGTTGGCCAGATTGGCTCTGTTGTTTCCTGAGTGGGTGCAGCTCCATTGCAAATTGAGGCTGCTACCGTGAATGTGACCAGCGCAACCGCCCGGAAGTCCAATTTATCACTCCGTGAATTGTTTGACCGAACTTTTTGTGCGCAATTTTTCATATCGGCACCTGACTCCTTTCTTTCGATCACAAAAACTTTCGCACCACGTTGACCATGCGCAAGCGCTTGTTCCCTGTCCCTGGCGCGATCCCCCGAATTCACCGTCATTCAAGCTATTCGACGATCCAGGCGGTAAGATTGCCCTTGGTTTGCCGGGGTGTCCCGAGTGAGGGCAGCTCTCGGATTTCCATGGACTGAACGGTCGCGCTAACAGCACTCCAGCCGCGACTAACCCGTATGTGTTTAGTCAGCTTTCTTAGCTAACTTAATCACTGTCCCCTCCGAGACCTTTGATGGGCTAGCAACGACGACTTTGATTTCACGACATGCAGGCGATTTTCTTGCTAGCAGGGACGCACGCATGCCCGCGAACCCTGCTGGGAACAAGTGGTCATTAAGGGTAACCAGGCTGTAATAGTGATTCTGAGAGGACATACTGGTCCGGTGATTGCGTCGTCAAACTCTTCGACGCGATACTGCCGAATAATTCACAAACCGCTGTGTGACCAAATCGTGTGAGCAATCGCTCACAATCGTCCGAGCTCGGCAAAAAGGGGGAAGATAGATCTACCACGGCGGTGGACCCTCTCAATTCCGCGATCAGCGCGAAGAATAGCTTTCAGTTATTATTGTCGGTCAGTGCGGTACCACCGGAAAACGGCGTCGTGCAATCGAACGTGGTGTTAAACCGGTATTTGTCGGTGGCATCCAGGAGAAAACCGAACAATGCAATTGCTAACCATGTTCTCGAGGAAATAATTATTGCTCGAACGCATCGACGCCGGCGTCGAATCCAGAGATGACATTTCCGCTGGCCAGGTTGCCGCCACTGCCGAAGATATCGATTCCAATACCTAAGCCGGCGTAAGGTAGAAGTGATCTGATTATTTCGCACGATAGATCCCGCGACTGTGATGAGAACGACGCCATCGTTCACATTGGTCAGTCTCAGATTTTCCACAATATCGCCTGTGTTGAGCGCTGTTCCTCCAGTATGCTCGATATAGATTCCGTAATGGAAAACGGCGATGATGCCGTTCTGGATAATGACGTTCCCAGCATTGTGCACGTAGACGCCGACGTTCGATGTCGGGGTGCCAGGGAAGTAGAGATAATGGCCTGCCAGATCCAGGGTCACATTACTGCTGAGGATCGTGATGGCTGCGCCAGCGGCCGATGAGTAAGTGAGGTTTGAGCCCAGCACATAGTTGCCGGGAGCGGAGATGGTGTAGGGGACCGAGTTAATCATGGTCTGACCGAAGGAGTCGGCAGAAAAGGATGCGATGGCCAATATGGCGAAGAAGAGAGATTTCATGCTAGAGAATCATTTTTTGGTTTTACACTCCCTCCGTGGTGAAACAATCCATTCGGGAAGGTCGCGCTCTCTCCAGGCCGGGAAGCTAAGAGGAACGGGCCTGCCAGACGCCCGAACAGAATCGGCTCGGGCGTTGGCTCGAGAGGTTCCGATTTTTTGATGCCTGAAGGCAACGCGTAAGACGCTCGCCCCCCGCAATCGCATGCTTAGGCGTTGCGAGGTCGTGCCGTAGCAACGGCAGACACGTTCAACCACCTGCGACCGCGCTTAGCCCAGCCTGATGTCACGTAGTTTTTCATCGAAATCTTTCTTCTCCGAATTAACGCAAGCGCATCTACTTGATAAGTTACGATCGCAGCATCCTCATTCAACATGGTGACTCGGAAATTGCTGAGTCGAAAATCTTTCAAGTCGGCTCCGCTTAGAAACTCCAGCAACTCCGATTTGGTTCGCTCCTTTCCATCAGGGAAGATGTCGTAAAAATCTTCAGCCAGATAGCTTGCAAACCCTTTCAAATCCTTCTGTTTAATTAACCTCCATGTCTCATTTTCGTAGGCGATTAATGTCTCAGCTGAGGAAAGTCTTTCCGAACGATTTAGTTGATCCTTCATTTGGACACAAGCTCCGCTCATTAGATTCAGGACACTTATCGAAATATCTCTGGCGTGCGTATGCCGGGCCCGAATCCATTCACAGGATAGTAAACTATGAATGAGGCAAGCGAAAAGCCTGATCCCTTCCATCGATGCCCAGATCCTCAAGCTAACGCAGGAGGATATGCTCTCTTAGGCCGGGAAACCAGACAGAAGCCTGTCGATGAAGGCTAGGCGCGGGAGCCCTCGCGATAGGTCCTAAAAGCTCGGACCGCTGACGTCGATGAGCAAATTGAGGATGCAACCGTGAATGCGACCAGCGCAACCGCCCGGAAGTCCAGTTTGTCACTCCGTGAATTGTTTGACCGAACTTTTTGCGCGCAATTTTTCATATCGGCAATTTGGAACGATGGAACACCTGAGCGCGATTGGCGCATTTGGGGCTTGCTCATCGCAACGGTTGGCTTTGAGTTTTCACCAAGAGCTGCTTGCGGTAATCGAAAAACACGGCGCCCTGCCTTTGGCTTACACGCTCTGATGCAATCAACCTTCGAGTTCAAAAATCACGACGAATCGGGCGTTGCCCACCTCAAACTTCACAGCCCCTTTGACGTCGACGGGTTCACCTGGGAAGAGTTTGGCGCCCGGCTGGGCGAGCTGGGAAGCTTCGATCGGATCAAGCTCGAAATAAACTCGATTGGTGGCACGTTCATCGACCCCTGGCGAACTTACCGGGCGCTCACGAGTGGTCCTCTTCGCGCGATTCCCAAAGAAGTTTTCATAACTGGCGAATGCTCAAGTTGCGCAATCATCGTGGCGATGGCCGGTCATCGGATCGTGATGGAAAAGAACGCGATCATGAGGTTTCATCGCGTCACGAACGATCGCGGCGACCAAATACGCGCCGATGAACGCACCGGAGCAATTGGCGCAGATCGTTGCGGCTCGTCCCGTCGTCTACACAGTGACCACGGTTATCGAGTGGATGACGAGCGAAGCGACCTTCTCGGCCCAAGAATGCTTCGAGCAGCACCTGTGCGACCAAATCCTGTGAGCGAGCGCTCACAATCGGCTCAGGCTGCGTTTTGATTGGCCGGCCTGAATTCAAGGCCTAGCCGGTTGAAATGCTACAAGCTCGCATTCTCGTTGCAGCCATAGGCGGACGCCGGGGGAGATTGCAGGGCAGGAACTGGAAAGCTGATTCATCTTGGCTAGCCAACCGGCTTTTTTAGGATCGTCGGAGCTCCACCCCGTCGGGCTAAACTCGACGACCGAGCCATCGCGATGCAGCCATTTGAAAGAGAAGTTCATAAACGAACCAAGTTCGATTAGCTTCCCGGATCGACCGATTTGTTCCCGACCTTAGCAGCGCCCGAGCGCAACGCGGTGAATCATAGTCACTCAAAGCCTAAGGATTATGACGCGTATGATTACTCTCAGTTTCTATTGTAAATTCGCCACGACAACGAATCTCAGAGGGCAATGGCGGCGCCAAGCTGGCGAACCTGAAAAAAGGTGGCCAGATCGGAAAGTCAAGCGCCGCAAAAACGACTCTACCAATTGGTGGAGTCGTTTCTACCCTCTCAATCCGCGATCAGCGTCAAGAGTAGCTCTCAGTTATTATTGTCGGTCAGTGCGGTACCACCGGAAAACGGCGTCGTGCAATTGAACGTGGTGTTAAACCGGTATTTGTCACTCGCGGAGAGGTCAAAACCGAAATTGCAATTGCTAACCATGTTCTCGAGGAAATAATTATCGCCCCCTGCAGAAATGCCGAGGTTGAATCCGGAGATGACATTTCCGCTGGCCAGGTTGCCGCCACCACCGAAGATATCGATTCCAATACCCAGCGTCGCGGTAGAAGTGATCTGATTATTTCGCACGATAGACCCGGCGACTGTGAGGAGAATGATGCCATCGGTCACATTGGTCAGTCTCAGGTTTTCCACAATATCACCTGTGTTGAGCGCTGTTCCTCCAGTACGGTCGAAATAGACCCCGTAGAAGAAAACGGCGATGATGCCGTTCTGGATAATGACATTCCCAGCATTGTGGACGTAGACGCCGACGTTCGAGGTCGGGGTGCCAGGGAAGTAGAGATAATGACCTGCCAGATCCAGGGTCACATTACTGCTCACGATCGTGATGGCAGCGCCGGCGGCCGATGAGTAAGTGAGGTTTGAGCCCAGAACATAGGTGCCGGGGGCGGAGATGGTGTAGGGCACCGAGTTAATGATGGTCTGACCGAAGGAATCGGCAGCAAAGGATGCGATGGCCAATAAGGCGAAGAAGAGAGATTTCATGCTAGAGAAGCTTTTTTTTCGTTACACTCCCTCCGTGGTGAAAAAATCCATCGGGAGGTCACGCTCTCTCCAGGCCGGGAAGCTAAGAGGAGATAGGCTTGCCAGACGACCCGAACAAAATCGGCTCGGCGTCGGTGCGGAGGTTACGATTTTTGAAACCTGCAGGCAACGCGGCATTTCAGGCCAGCCTGATGGCGCCCACCACTACGGCGCGCGAACGAAGATCGTTGAGAGCGAGACCTGGAACGGGACGGCGTATGATACATGCCGTTGGGCGTCCCTAGTCTCTCGAAAATTCGACACCTACCGTCGACGGGAGGTGCTTTCGTTCGAGCATCACAAAACTGTCGCAGCGCTCAACCCCGAAATAGCCGACTCGCTCTTGGAGTGGTGCGAGGCGCCGCTCAAGGGCCACGGGCGAAACGGGCTGGTCACAGGGCGAAGTAGTCCCTGTGCGTCATTCAAGGGCCAGCCGGTTGAAGGCTACAAGCGCGCATTCTCGTTGCAGCCATAGGCGGACGCCGGGGGAGATTACTGGGCCGGAACTGGAAAGCTTGAAAACCAAATTTAAGGGCGGTATTCCTGACCGATAACTGCAAAATCAGGCAACTTACCGGAGGGAGAACCTATGATGTCCACACAAGACCAGCCTCCCGCTCCACAGCACGCGGAGCAAACGAACGAGAGAAACATGGAACCTTATCGCACGAGCAGCAATCAAGGTGGAGGGACCACCTTCGATCGGGACACCCCTTCGGCCAGTCGTTCCGAGGCCACGGCGCAGAAATCGATCAGCGGTAGCGAGTTCGACGAGGCGTACACCTCGCGTCGGCCACCCTGGGATATAAGTCAGCCCCAGCCAGCCTTCGTGGCGCTGGCCGAGGCCGGTCGTATCACAGGCAAGGTTCTAGACGTTGGTTGCGGTACGGGGGAGAACGCCCTCTTCCTGTGCCAGCGTGGGCTCGACGTGCTCGGGCTCGATCTCTCCCCGGTGGCCATAGCCGAGGCTCGGATGAAGGCGCAGGCACGCGGGGTGGTGGCGCGCTTCGTGGCAGGCAACGCACTGGATCTGCTCAGCTTGGAGGAGACCTTCGACACCGTGATCGACAGCGGCCTGCTGCACATCCTCTCGGATGCAGATCGGGCGCGCCTGGTGGCCAGCCTTTATGCTGTCCTGCGGTCTGGGGGTTACCTCCACCTCCTGGCATTCAACGAGCATGCCTCCTGGCCTGGCCCCCGTCGGCTGACTCAGGCCGAGATCCGCACCGCTTTCGAGCAGGGCTGGGAGGTGGAGGCGATCAGCGCATCGCGCTTCGAGGTGGTCGACGGCAGTGGCGGCGCCGAGGCCTGGTTGGCCTCAATTCGCCGGCTTTAACCGCGGGGCCTTGAAAGCGTCTAACCGGCGAACAAATGCTCGATACGCAGCGCAGAAGACAAACGGCGAGGAGAAAATTTTCGGGTTGCGGACCAGTTGCAAGCGGGAAGAACCAGGCCGCGATCGAGCTGGACCGCCTGGGCGCGGGAAGAATTTGAGGCGGAGGGGGCCTTCCGGTCGATTGGTAGAGCCTGAGCCTATGCCGCTGCTTGCAGGCGCTCAAGTCCGACGGCCGACGCGGAACCGGCAAGGCGACCGATGTCCGACCCCGGATCTTTACGTTCGTTAGAGAGAAATAGCGACCAACGCCTGCGTTTGGCCTTAGCGCATGAAAATCCACCAAAAGATCAGAGCGGCAACCCCGATGGACAACGCTACCATTCCAGTGACGGCGCGACTCCCGGTGACGAGCGACGCTTGCCGAGACGCGTCTGGCAACTCAAGCCGGTTCCCGGCGCTCCTACGGTCAGGGTAGGCCCCGGCGTTTACTCAGATTCACGGTTGCGCCACGCTGGCCAATAGAAAACGAGGTCCCGGATTTGCTCAAGTTCACATACAGCCTTTTAGCCACGCGAATGCGTTTGCGGAATCGAAAGCCCATAATGGTTGTTCTCCCTATCGGTTAAGCCGCCGCCTCCTTGAGCTTTTCTGCTTCCGTCTGGCGAGTCGCATGATGGCTGCGGTTTGCCCTGGCGAGGAATTTTTCACGGCGATCGGGCGGTGTCTGCCAGTAACCTTGGGGTGCAATTGGCACTTCCAGTTTTCGGCAGTGACTCTTTAAGCCGACGTCCGAAATGCCCAGTTCTCGGGCCGCATGAAGGAGCGGCTTGGACCAGACTAGGGCGTGCAGCTCCTCGCAACTCAGGGCCAGGTGGGGCGATTCGCCACGAATCGGCGGTGCCGGCGAGGAACCGTTTAAACGCTCTGCGCCGACGTTGATCTCGTCATCGCTCGGGATCAGGTGGCCATAGTGCTTCTCGACCATGCCTCCCAGAACAGAGCCTTGGTCTTGTCCGGCCCGGGAATGGTGAACGCGATGCCCTCGGTGATCGGACATTTCTTTTCCCAGAAGTTGATTACCAAATCCCGTTCGTTCCGCAATGAGTCATGGAACATGAACTGGCTAGAGGTGACTCGGCCGCAAAGGATCGGTTCCGGTGTTCGGCTAGAAACTAGCGTGACTTCGTATTTGTTCTGCAGTAACCCCAGGGCCAACTGCAGCCCGGACTGACCGCCACCAATGATGGCAACTTTTCTCATATGCCCTCTCCGAATCTCCAATACCATCTATTCGATTGGCTCTCTGCACTTAAAAACTGATTCGTTCCCAACCGGTTTGTGAGACGTTTGTCCTTCCGAACTACAGTCGAGTGAGGGAGGGGCGGGAGATTTTGGTTGTTGCATGACCATAATTGCAATCGAAGCATGAACAATTCGAATATAAATGTGCGATCGAGTGAAACCTTTTTGCTATCAGATCCTTCGATCTGCGACAATTAGTGTCGGCCCGCCAATTACCTATTGCGGGCCTTCGGCTCTCCAAGAGTACTCCGACGCAAAGTCATTTCGGCTGCGTGACGACGAGCCGCGTGTTACGGAGTGTGCTCCCTTAGCGGTTGCGAGCTCTAGTCCTTACCTGCGGCCCGCTCTGACCTCACCTTTAGGGCAGCAAGCCACCAGTCATGCCCGTCATACATGGCTCTTGGCTGATCGAGATTGAACGCAACCGCAGCAGGACCATTCTGCGTCTCTTCTGTTACCACTTCACAGCCGTTGCCCCTCTCAATGATCAGCCAGGTGTGGTAGGCGTGAATGCCCGTCCCATCTCCAAACCAGCCGAGACGGGTATCAGGAACGAATTCGTTCACGCGGCTACTGACGGGGAATCCGAAAGTCTTCCACTTAAATTGGCTCTTCGGTCCGAGCCGATCCTCATCGGCATTCGTTATTTGAACATCGGCCGAATTGGAGTACCAACTTGGCCAGTCTTTCGCATTTACCAGATTGGACCAAATTACTTTGGCTGGAGCATTAATGAATATCTGGTTGTGAACAAAAGCATCGGTTTGTTTCGGTGAAAAGCCGTCCGGCCAGTGGATTAAATCACTCGCTTCATTGAGTTGCTTAATTGGTTGTTCCGTCGTGTCGCCGGCCTGCGCGGTCGTGGCCATGGGGTAGAAAAGGCCAAGACAGACGGCGACAAGTAAGCTCCGAGTACGGGTGGGATTCATAGTAGTCGGTTTCTTCAAGCTTGATTGCTGATGATTTGGGAAAGTCGTTCTCATCCGGCTCGATCCACCAGCTCCTGGAGGACGGTCTGCAATTCAACCTTTCCTTTGATAGTGCTGGCCTGACCGCCCTCGAAGTCGATCCAGCCTTCGTTGAATCCCTCCAGCATCTGTATGCGTGGCAATGGATGGAGCATTCCCTGTGATTCGAAAAGTGCCTGCCAGGTTTTACGCGGAACCACTTCAACGCGAACGGCGTGTCCGAGGATTTTTGCGAAGATAGTTCCGACCTCTTGGGGACTAACGCGTTTCGGCCCCTCCAACTCAACGACACGTTTGCCGGTCCAGTTCTGCTGAAGCAGTTCCGAGGCTACTTGACCTATGTCTGCTGTGGCGACCATCGGCACCGGCTTGTCGAGAGGTTGCAGGAAGCTCGCAATCATCCCTTTGTCGCGGGCGGAAGCAACATCCCACTCTGCGTTCTCCATGAACCATCCGGGGCGAAGGAATGTGATTGGCATCGGTAGTTCACCGAGGGCTTGCTCCATCAGGGTACGCTGAGTTAACAGATTCGATTTCGTCGACTGTGCGCCGATGGTCGATAAGCAGACGACTTTGTTAGGGCGCGCCGATTCGAGCGCTGCTTTCACGGCAGCGATGACCGCGCGCGCCTCGGGAAAGCCCGGCGCCGGATCGAACTCCGAAGGGAACAAAATGAAAACTCCGTCTGTTCCGGTAAACGCAGCGGTCAGCGAGGCCGGATCCTGCATTTCCGCTCGAGCGATTTCGCAGCCTTGCGATGCCCAGAAGCGGCCTTTTTCGATATCGCGGATGACGGCGCGAACAGGTCGACGATCCGCGAGCAGAGCGCGAGCAAGCGCACCGCCTACTTTTCCGGTGATACCAGTGATAGCGTACATAGTGGTCCTCCCTAATTGGGGTTAGCGATCAGCGGGGGAGATACGCGCGCGCTGCATTTATAGACGAGATCCAGGTCAAACTCTTTTGTTTCTTGCATGCCTCTCATTTGCAGGGGAATCATAAACAATTCGAATAGAATAGCGCGATCGAATGAAACCTTTTTGTTATCACTCTTTCGATCTGCGACAATTAGTGTCCTTCGCGGAAATCGCCCGGGCCGGAAGTTTTCGGCAAGCGGCCAAAACGCTCCACATCGCGCAGCCCGCCTTGAGCCGGCAAATTAAACAGTTGGAAGCGGCACTCGGGATTTGCCTGTTCGATCGGGCTCCGCGTCGTCTGCACCTCACGATCGAAGGAAGAGAATTGGCCGGCCGGCTGCCTGTTCTCTTTTCCCAGATCGAGCATCTGACAGATGCGGTTAAGGGGGCGAATGCGGGAGGAACTAGCCACCTGCGAATCGGTGATGGGGGCGCGCTAACGACGGAGGTGATCGCCCCGGCTCTGAGACGCTTGCGTCAAGAATGGCCGAATTTGCGGCTTTCAAGCGTTCAAAATACTTCGGAAGGCTTTTTTCAGGATCTACTTGAGAATAGGATCGACTGTGCTTTTCCCGCTCTGGAATCAAAAGGTAACGAGCTGATCAGTCATAAGCTTTGCAGATTGGAAATCGGCCTGGTTCTCCCGCCGGGTCATCGGTTAGCCGACCGGTCAGAAATTCGTTTTGAACGACTAAGAAACGAACGCTGGATATTGCCGCCGCGCGACGCGAATCCGGTTCTATACGATGAACTGATTAGCTGTTGCCATAAGGCCGGATTCACGCCCGATGTAATCGCTGAAATGACGCAACGGCCCAAAGTTGTCGCTCAGGTCGCATGTGGCATCGGCATCGCCACTTTGGTTAAAACGATGTCGCACCTCTGCATCGGCGGTACAACCTTTCATCGCTTGATCCGGCCAACCCCAATGCTCGAATGCTATCTTGTTTATCGCAAAAATCCTTCATCGCCACTTCTGAAATGTTTCATTTCGGCCTGCCTAGAATTAGCCAGAAATTTTCGGTATGGAAACGATAAAATTGCCCGAGGGGCATAGTGGGGACGGGTCATCTATCTCCGGGGCGCTGGCCACTAGACGGCATCCTTTAGGCGCTAGACGAAAACTCGTTTGCTTCGAAGACGCAGGATTCGTTTCAATAGTTGTTCGCCGCTAGAAGAAGTTACCACACGACGACCTGAGACGTTCGTCTGAGGAGCGCTCATGACTTTGTTTGGGCGCCGTGGAGTCGTTGCTCGCACCAGTACTGGGGCTACTGTCAGTTAAATATGAACTACAAAGATACAGTTGCTCAAGCGACCATCGCCCTTTACAGCGCTGCCTTCATTAAGCACGGTGGACAAATTTTCCGTGATCCGGAAATACTCAGCTCGACTATTAAGGAGGCGGAAAAGCTAGCGGATGAGCTGCGTATTACCGCGCGCCTGGACTCCATCGATAAGAACGATGACCCGGTGCAGTTTACAAAGAGATGAAACTTACCCGGGGTCCCGACGGAGTCTGATACTGGTTAGCGTGAGCCCAACATTGCGGGACGCAGCGGAAGAGCTTTCCCGAGGGTCATGATAGCGGGCGGACCAACAAACGCGCTCATATTCGGTTAAGAAGCGCGTCGGAAAAATCATCAATATCGCCAGCGAGTTTTCCCGATTCGGCTCCGGACTTGCGCCTGCTTACAGTGCTTCGAAGGGGGCCTTGGTACAACTGACCAAATCGATGGCGATCGAGCTGGCACCGTTCAATATCCAGGTGAACGCAATCGCCCCTGGATGGATTGATACAGACATGCTGGCGCCCTTGAAAACAACTCCCTTGTACGAAAAAATTATTGCACGGACACCGGCCGCTCGCTGGGGTAGTCCCGACGAATTAGCGGGAACCGCCGTTTATTTGGCCTCTCATGCTTCCGATTTTGTCACCGGTACGATCCTCTTCGTTGACGGCGGTTACGCCATCCGATGAATCCTGACGAGGCCTAACAAATCGCTGCAATCGAGGCGCTTGAGGCCACGGGCGCAAACTGCCGCTTCACCAAAAGTGGTCAAGAGCCCTAATGTGGGCCCATTCATCCAGTATGGTCCCGAAACGGCGCATTGGTTTGGTGCCGGCACGTTGAATCTCTCTGAGCTTCAAGCTACCGATGCGACTGCGTTCGTTTAGCGGCACTATGTCCGAGTCATCGTTATGTTCAGCCAGTCGCTCCAGCGATCCGGCTGCGAGATCCGTGATCTAGACGAGGCCGTTGTCGAGCGGTTCTTGTACCACGAACTGAAAGAGCAATGGCCCACATCTGTACGTCGGCCACCTTACGTCGGCTATTGGCAATGCTGCGCCAGATGGGCGTGATGCGCGGCAACCCGACTGCGCCGCGAAATCCTGCGCAACAGCTCACGGAAGATTATTGGCATTTTCTCCTGGTAGAAGGATCGCTCTCAGCGGCGACGGCGAAGGGTTGGCTGCCCAATCAGTGATGAGCCGGGCGCACCCGTCTCTCGAAAGCTTTACAAACAAATCGCAGAGTAGCCTCTCGAAAGGATTCAAGCGGATCATGAAAGTGGTGGGAGTTGAAGCGGGGCTCGGCCGGTCGCGCGCTGGAGCCAAAGGCCGAGTTGCCAGATAGTTCCTACCGTGCGCTTTCGCGAAACAGCTGCTCGGTTGGTGCCATCGAGCCAATCGACACTCATGACCGCGACGAAGTTGGAAGCAGGTGCAATAAGAATCAGCGGTCTTCTGAAAGCCGGCTTTCGTAGGGCCGTCCAAGTAGAACTCTTAGTCATCACCCGGTTACAAATGGATTCAGTCTTCCGAGTTTCAGCACCTTTGCGATCGCATGAACCGCCGATCCACCGGACCACCTGAAAACGGCACGTCCCCGGCCGATTGGTGCCCGGTTCCTTATCGGCAAAACAGAAGCGCGGCTTACCCCCTTCAGGCTTTCTTCCACCAATCCGACTCGTCCTGGTCGTCCTCTGCCTCGCCTGGTTTGATGTTCCCTTTGTGCGCGCTCGTGAACGCTTCGGCCACAAACTCTTCGTAGGAGACTTCCCGGCAGATGCGTTCAACGATATCCATCACCACGCCGCTCAGATCCGGCAACACTTCCTCTGCACCGTCCTCGAAAGCCGCGGCGAGAAGTGCCGCCAACTACAATGCAAGTCTGAAGGGATCGAGGCCAAAAGCAGCTGTCGTAAAGCTATAGTCTTTATCTCGATTGAGGGCATCGCAGATCTCTTTGGCTTTCGATTCGGCCCGGACTAGAAACGCTGTGTCTTTCTTGTTCTTTTCGTAGAATCCCGCTTTGGCGCGGGCGAGCGCACGCACGGCCAGCTCATCAGGTGTGCAGCCAAGTTTAGCGGCGCGAGCTTTGAGCTGCGTGATTTTATCACAGGGCATGATAACGGTGATGGATTCTGTTTTCGTTGGTTTCATGGAGTCTGTGTTTGTTTAGGTTTTGGGTTATTTCGCTGCTCGCCGGTGGCTTGCAACGCTTGTATAAGTGTACGATATTTCAGACAGTTTGCAAGCCGATAGAATACGAGATATCGTACACTGCAATATGTCTCCAAAAGAATCCGAGATGCTAATTGAGGAGCTCAGATCCTGGTGCGAAGAGAGCTACGGTCGCCGGGCAGAGGTCGCCAAAGCTATCGGAGTAAGCCGACAAGTAGTTACCGACTGGCTCCATGGCCGAGCGCTGCCAGGGCTGGACAACGGCCTAGCATTGCGGGCATTCCTCAAAAGAGAGCGTAGGCGGGAATCAAGGCGCTCTAGAGCTTAGGTCTCATACTCAGTGTGAGATTTCACCAGTCATGCCGCCGGCCTTGGCGGCCGGGATGACGCGGTGGGGCTCTAGCGCACTTTCAGTTATTTTCGTCGGTCAGCGCGACACCACCGGAGAACGGCGTCGTGCAATTGAACGTGGTGTTAAACCGGTATTTGTCGCCGGAAGACACGGCAAAACCAAAATTGCAATTGCTAACCATGTTCTCGAGGAAATAATTAAATTCCCCTGGCGCAAAAACGCCTTCGTTGAATCCAGAGATGACGTTCCCGCTGACCAGGTTGCCGCTACCATCCGGGATAAAGATTCCAGCACCAGACGTTCCGTTTGATGTCGAAGTCATCTGATTATTTCTCACGATAGACCCAGCGACTGTGAAGAGAACGACGCCGTTGATGACATTGGTCAGTCTCAGATTTTGCACAATATTGCCTGTGTTGAGCGCTGTTCCTCCAGTACGGTCAAAATAGACTCCATAATGGAAAGCGGCGATGATGCCGTTCTGGATAATGACATTGCCGGCATTGTGCACGTAGACCCCGACGTTTGAGGTCGGGGTGCCAGGGAAGTAGAGATAATGCCCCCCAAGGTCCAGGGTAACGTTACTGCTGAAGATCTGGATGGCTGCGCCGGCGGCCGATGAGTAAACGAGGTTTGAGCCCAGAACATAGTTGCCGGGAGCAGAGATGGTGTAGGGCACCGAACTAATGATGGTCTGACCGAAGGAGTCGGCAGCAAAGGATGCGATGGCTAACAGGGCAAAGAAGAGAGATTTCATGCTAGAGAATCTTTTTTTTCGTTACACTCCCTCCGTGGTGAAAAATCCATCGGGAGGTCACGCTCGCTCCAGGCCGGGAAGCTAAGAGGAGATAGGCCTGCCAGACGACCGAACAGAATCGGCTCGGGCGCTGGTGCGGAGGTTGCGATTTTTTGATATCTGAAGTCAACTCCGCTCAAAAACGAAGCTGCAACCTTTAATAATTGAAGACTCCAAAGATGGCGCGCCAAACAGCAAGCATCCATTCTGGACATTGCCAAGCAAAAGCAAAAAGTAGAGGTCAACAGATGAAGAAAGCATATGGCCGCCTGTTTACGCTGCCAGTCAACCGAACTGAAGATCCTCCCCTCACCAGAGGGCATCACATTCTATCAATGCCCAAGCTGTGGGAGGCAGTTCGCTCAGAAACTCGGCAAATCGCTCACTGAGCGATGGCTTGGCCCTCTCAGCCTGGTATTGTACCCGGTCATCTTCTCTGAGCAGCCACAGGATGACGCGTTGAGGGTAGCAACAATGCTTAGATCCCAGCAGACTGCGGACCGCCTGGCCATCATAGTCAGCGAGATCAGGTCTGAAATTGCTCATCCAACACAGAACGTCCGTGACATCCTTGACCTAAGCGCCTCTGAAAAGGACTTACGCGAATATCTCAGCAGAGTTGCTGAGATACTCAGCACATCTTCGCCAGCCCCTTAGTCTTGGACTAGCTAGAGGCGGAAGGCGAGCGGAGATCGCGCGAATGCAGCGGGTGACTGATTGGCTTGCTGGCCGTTATACCCCAACCCTTGAACAGGGGCTCAGGGTGCAAAGCCTTCCTGAAGAAGCGACGAAAGGTCTCGCGCCTAGTCGTTAACAGGGCTTATCCGTCATGCTCCCGCATGCCGCGACGCTTAACCCCGGTAGTCTCAACCGGCTAAGAGGTGGCACCGGGTGCACGTGGTGAGACGTACCCTGATGCCAGAAGCCGGGAATATTCCCAGACTCCACTGGTCAGTTCGTTCGTCGCGGCTGTAACGTGTGCATGTCAGAGGCCACGTTGAGGAATTCGCCATCTTTTCAGCAAAGCATCGATCACGGTCCGTATTCTATCGAGTTGCACGCCTTGCGGAGCGCGGAGAGGGTTACGTTTGCCACGTTTGTCTACCGGAGATCGAGCGAGCGGCTCCTGCGGCATTTCGCAGGCTCGGACGAAAACGAAGTCATCTGGCAAGCGTTGAAATGGTGCGAGGAGAACTAGAGCACTTCAAATACCGCCATGCGCCCGCATCCCACTATGTTTGAACCCAGTCATTTCTCCGGCTTCAACCGCGGCCTTGAACGCTTCAAGGGCATCACGAATTTCCTGAATTTCTCGGGCGATTAGCTCCTTCTCCCGTGGCGGTAAAGTTGGGGCGTTGAGCACAGTGGCCGGCCGCCGTCTTCGCCGGGCAGACCGGGGGCGTCGAATTTGTTCGTGTAGCGGATGCGTTCGTGGGGCTAACGACCTGAAAGCCGCTGGCCCGTTCGCGAGGGAGACCAGCTTTTTCTTTCTCCGTATTGTGGTGGTGACAGATAACGCTTGCCGATATGGGGTTATCGACAAGAGGCGCTTGCAAAGCGCCAGAGAGGTTTTTAGGTTGAACGGTTAGGTTCAGTTGTATTGCATATTTGTTTGCCGCGACCGTTTCCTCAGAGCTAGCGGCCGCGGCGCTGCTTAGCGGTCCGGCAGGTTTCCCTCCCGGCTCTCGCCTGCTAGGGCAGCCGCCCGGTGCCAGGATAGTCCGCGGCGTTCCCAGATCTGGAAAACGCTACACCGGGTGATCCCGGAAAGCGGTGACGGTATCGAAGAGGAGCCCGACGATGACGGAAACGATTGCAAACGTAAGCCAAACAGACGGAAGCTGTTTTGCGCGAGTTCTGACTTTTTGTTCTGACCTGGCGGATCCAGCAGGCTGATAGCGATATAAATCACTCGTGTTAAAGGATTTAAGGCGGGGGCGGGAATCGAACCCGCGAATAGAGGTTTTGCAGACCTCGGCCTTACCACTTGGCTACCCCGCCGGTGCGAATCGCAACTGTCGTTCGGAATTTATCTGTGTCAACCGCCCTTCGGGATAGCCAATAGCCAAGGTTGGCTATCGGCTATTTGCTATTGGTTATTTTCATCTTCCAGCAGCTCCGCGAGCCGCTGTGTTTTGATTCCGAACCGCTCTTGAAACTCTTTCACCCGTTGCAGAAGCTCCTGCCGATCGGGATTTTTTGCTGATCTGGTCGCGATCAATAACAGGTTTCTCGCAGTATGCTCGGGGTCGACAAACTCTTGGAGGCGCGTCGTATAACCGTACGCTTCCAAGTATAAACAACGCAGGGCATCGGTTACTGCTTCAGTCATCCGATCGAGCTGAATTCCATAACGGAAGAGCGGTTCAAGACCGGACGGAGATTGCAGTTGCGGACGCAACTCGTGTTGACAACAAGGTGAAACGACAATCCAACGACAGCCGGCCTGGATTCCGCGAAAGATCGCTTCATCGGTCGCCGTGTCGCAGGCGTGCAAAGCCACCAACAAATCGACCGATTCTAAAGTGCTCTCCGAGATGTCACCTGGCCGGAATTTTATCCCGGTATATTGCAGATCTTGAACGATCGCGTTGGCAGCGTCGGTCAACGCGGCTCTGCGCTCGACCCCAGTCGTTTGCAGCTCTAGGCCGCGTTCCTGGAGATGGCGATGCAGGGCAAAGGTCAGGTACCCTTTACCGCATCCCATATCCACGATTCGAACCTGATCGCCGGCATTGAGCGATTGCAGGAGCGGCGCCACATTTTCCACGAACTGATGCACTTGCCGGTATTTGTCCCCGGTTTGCGCGCGAGGCCTGCCGTTCGCGTCGAGGATGCCGAGAGACTCCAGGAAACGCTCATCCTGGAGCAATCGTCTCTTTGATCGGTCGTGGTCGGATGATTGGCCGGTCTCCGGGTGAACTGGACCATTTTCGGTTGAGCCGTGCAGCCGCGGTTTGCCGCGTCGATTGAATAACAATTGATAACGTTTCTCCGAGGTGAACAGGGAAGCAGCCAGACACGCTTCGCCAAGCCAGAGCTGGATCAAACCAAGCGCTTCCGGAACCGGATAGTTCTTGGTAACGTCGCGGGTGGGGTAACGGTGAACAAAGCTGAGTCGTTGCCCTTCATTCAGCTGAATCAGCCGCACGTACACGTGTTCCGCATCGGACAATTCTCCGCGAAGCTTGCCCAGAGTGAGTTTCCGAAAAGTTTCGGCTGCGAGACTCTTTTCCAGTTCTTCCAGAAATTGGTCTACGGCGTTCACGGATAATCGCATCCTTACACGATTTCGACCGGGCATTCCGGCAGCGCTTGCAGAAAGGCTCGTCCGTATGTTTTGGAAAGGATCCGATTATCGAGAATGACAATGATCCCGGTATCGGTCTTAGTTCGAATGAGCCGGCCCACTCCCTGGCGCAGCTTCAGCACAGCTTCCGGCAACGAATACTCGGAGAACGGATCTCCGCCGTTCGCTTCGATGTACTCCAATCTTGCTTCGATCAGCGGATGATCTGGCACAGCGAATGGCAGACGGGTAATGATCACATTCGAGAGCGCATCACCGGGTACGTCGACGCCGGTCCAGAAACTATCGGTCCCAAACAGGACGCCGTCCTTAGCGTTCTTGAATTCATTCAGTATGCGGGTACGGGAAAGGCCCTGCCCTTGGACAAAGAAACTGTACCGGCTGCGCAGCTGCTTCTCCATCCGTTCCGCGACGTTCGTGAGCGTCTTGTAACTGGTGAATAAAACAAAGGCGCGGCCTTCGCTGTGCTCCAGAAAATGCCCAATCCAGTGCTCCAACGCTTCTTCGTACCGGCTGTCGCGCGGGTCGGGCATCTTCTTGACCATGAACAGCTTCATCTGCCGCTCATAATCGAATGGACTCCCGATTTGCAGCGCTTCCACATCCATTGCTCCCACTCGATTCCGAAAATAGGAGAGGTCGGGATTTCCTACCGCCAGCGTGGCACTGGTCATGACGCAAAGCCGTTCTTCGGCGAATAACAAACGCTGGAGAGCAGCCGACATATCGACCGGAGCGGCGTTGAGCGATAGAAATTGCCCCGTTTTTCCGGTTCGCTCCACCCAATAAACATGATTCTCCGGAGTCTGACGAAGGAAATCGCCGATGCCGAGTCGAGCGTCCCGAATGCGCCGCCCGATTTCTTGAAGCTCGCTCTTGAGCTTGTCGTCATCGGTAGCTTTCACACTGGAGATGATGGCGGCTTGCACTCGCGCGAGTGCCATGCTGATGGTGTCGGGCACGATCTCGGGTTGGCGGACGCGAATCTCTCGTCCCTTTTGGAAACTGACGGCTCCCTCCACCTGCTCGAAAAAGCGGTTCGCCATGTCGACCGTTTCCGCCGTCTCGCGTACCGCGTCACCGGCCCGCAACAACGGGAAGAGACCCTTCTGAGTTTTTGGGTTATAGAGCCGATGGAGTGCCTGGCGCAGTCCGTATTGCGAGATGCCGATACCGATCTGCCGAGCAGCGACCGACTCCAACGTATGCGCCTCGTCAAACACAGCGAAATCATGCGGGAATAGATAGCCCGCAGCGCGGCTCTCCAGGTCGCCGACGCTTTCCAGCGCGACGAAAAACAGAGTGTGATTGACGACCACGATGTCGGCAGTCAGCAATTTTTTCCGCGCGTTTTGGTAAAAGCAACGCGCGTCTGTTCCACAGCTCTTCGGGGTGCAGATGTGCGGCTCACTGCAAATCTGCAGCCAGAGTTCCGGATCCGGTTCTACGTCCAGATCACTTAAAGTTCCTTCCGTCGTTCTTTGACACCAGTCCTTGATCCGCAGCAATTCCTCTCGATCAGTCGAAGTAAAAAGGTCTTCGCCGCCTTGCAGCGCGCGATCGAGACGATTCGGACAGAGATAATTTTGGCGCCCTTTCAACAGGGCTGCCTCGAACGGTTGTTTGATCGCTCTCCGAGCAGCCGGAATATCTTTATGCAAAAGCTGCTCCTGCAGATTGATCGTGTGCGTCGAAATGATTGCCTTGCGCCGGTTTTCCAGCGCGAACAAAATCGAGGGAACAAGGTAGGCCAGGGATTTGCCGACGCCTGTGCCCGCCTCGACCACCAGCGAACGTTCCTCCCGCAAAGCCCGAGCCACGGCGGAAGCCATTTGCTGTTGCTGCGGTCGATACTCAAACGTTGCCTGATCCGAAAACGGACCGTTCTTCCCGAAGATAGTTCGTACCGACTCGGTGAAATCGTCATCAAAATCGTCCCTCAGCGCGATCACTCGCGGACACTGTAGATGAAGGTGAACCTGGAATCTAGAATCCAGAATTTAGAATCCAGAATCCAGAATCAAGGAGCTCATCGGCTATCGGTTTTATCGGCTGGCTTCCGCCTGTAACCGTGTGCTGGACGCCGAGGGCACTCCGTCTATCTTAGCGCGTGCTCGGAATCTTTGATCGTTATCTTCTGAAAAGCTTTCTGGTCCCTTTCTTCTACGCGCTTTTCGGGATGCTGGGGATTTGGCTGGTGTACGATCTCGGCGTGAACGGCCCCAATTTTGTGGAGGCTCATATTCCCGGGCGCATTATCGCTCTCTATTACCTCGTTCAATCGCCTTACATGATAGTGAACTTCCTGCCGTTGTGTGTGTTGCTCGGCCTTTTGTATGTCCTCACTCGCATGTCGCGCCGCAACGAGATCATTTCGATGCTCAGTGCCGGACGAAGCGTCCCCCGCGTGCTTTGGCCGCTCTTCCTCTTTGGACTGTTCCTTACTGGGGTGGGCACTTTCCTGAACTACGACCTCGCGCCCAAGGGATACTACGCCAACAACTACATGATCGACGAGGTTTCCAAGGGCCATTCCAAAACCACGTTGCTGGACGGCCATATTTTTGTGAACCGGCGCGAGCATCGGATCTGGTTCGCTCAGCACCTCAATACGAAAACTCAGGAGATTCGCGGAATCGAAGTCACCCAGCAGGATGCCCAGGAAACGATCGTTTCGATCGCTTACGCCGAATGGGCCTCCCATGACCGTTCCACCGGGGTCTGGACTTTGTATAACGGCAAGGTTTCTCAAATCGATCCAGAAGGGAACGTGACGGATGAGGAATTCTTCGACAAAAAACAGATTACCGGTTGGAGTGAAACTCCGTGGCAACTCGGTAGTTCCGCTTTGAAGGGCAAAATGATGACGGTACCCGAGCTGCAACGGTATCTAAGAATTAATGCGGACTTTCCCCCAACCGTATTAGCGGACTATCAATCTCAGCTTTGGTATCGTTTTGCTCTACCTTGGAACGCCCTCGTGATCATCCTGGTAGCAAGCCCGATGTGTGTGGTTTTTTCTCGACGCGGCTCGTTGGGCGGCGTAGCGGGCGGACTCCTCTTATTTGTTGCGCTGTTTGCGGCCGGCAACATCTGTATGGCTCTCGGAGCGGGGGCCAGGATTCCTCCGTTGACCGCAGCCTGGACTCCCGTTGTCCTTTTCTTCGGGATCGGTCTATTGCTCATCTTTCTCCGAGCCACCAACCGTCCAATCCCATTCCTGGGGTGATCGTCATTTGCCACTTGGACCCGGAATACGCTGAGAAGAAAAAGAAACCGGTATTCAGGGGCCAGAAGCCGAAGATTTTCGCCGGCGTTCTCGGGTTTGTTACTACCCAGCTGATTGTCTTAATCAAAAGTCAGGCAATAAAGCCTCGGACGCGAAACTTCCTGGTGCTAGGGTTTGTCGGCTTCTCTCTTCTTGGCGCGAGCAGAACCGGTCAGGCCCAATGGACGCCGCCGCCGTCATTGCAGAACGTTCCGGTGCACGAAGATTGCATCAAAACCCAGGGAGGAATCGGCATTTCGTTCCAGCCGACCGTGTTCGATCCGCAGGGCGCCATCTACCTCTGTCCGCAGCGGGCTCTCGAGATCGATCGTGCGCGTCCGGGCGCTTCTCTCTTTTTTCGAGTTCACGAGTACGGACACCTCGCGCTTCATACCAGAAATGAAGCGCTAGCCGATGGATGGGCTGCAGAACAGTTGAATCATTCGGTGCCCGGGCGAGCGACCTTGAACGCGGTTCTCTCCTATTTCACCCATCTCGGAAAACGTTTCGCTCTGATGTATGGCACTGGCTACGACCGTGCTCTTACCGTGGCGGAGTCAGGTCAAATCCCTCGTGAGCAATGGCCAGCCGCTGTCGTCCAGTACGAACGAAGCCTAAACGAGAAGAGGGCGCGTAACGGAACGATTCGCTTACGCATCGCCGATTACACTGCGGACGGCCTGCTCTGGATCGATGATCAGCTAGTTGGGTTTGTGAGTTCCGCGGGCGGCTACCGCTACCCACCGGTGCCCAATTTGTCGGGACAAACCCATCGTCTTCGATTGCAGGACATATGGCTGAACGAAATGACGACTCCAAACAAACTGATTGCCGAGGGCATCGACGTTTCCGCTGCGTTCCAAGGCGGCAATTCAACTCACGGGCTTTCTATCAGCCTAAATTTCGAAGCTGAATCGCTTACCATTTCTGTGTCGAATTGACACCGATTTGCAACTTTGAGCGTCACAAAATCGCGAGTCCAGATACTGGCGATCTCCAATCTGAACCAGCTTAGTCCTCACGAAATGAGGGGCTCTGATTTCTCTCATTTCGGACGCTTTTATTTGGCCCCGAAATTCCTCGCATGCCGCATCTATCCTTTGAGGGCTGGTTGTCTCTGATTTTCGCGTTGGTGCGAACAAATCGCGGAATCGGTCGACCTTTATGACGTCTAAACAACATTTATCGTGGTAGTTATTTTATTATTGCTCACAGGGTATTAATTTGTCTAAAAGAACGGAGGCATCACGATAACTAACAACATAAAAGTTGGATGTGTCTAAATTTCAGGAAACCACATGAAATACTGTCATGTTGAGATAAACAGAGCTCGGCAGAGTGGTTTGACACTTGTGGAGCTGCTCGTTGTTTTGACCATTATCGCAACGCTCGCTGCGATTATTTATCCGGCTGTTATCGATTCCATGAAGAAGTCGCAAGCGGCGATGATAGCGGATCGATTGGACGCTATTCAAAAGGCGAAAGTGCAATTTCAGCTAGAGGCCGAGGCGGCAGTTTCGCCAGCGCCAACTCCGTACCCGGATTCGGCTAATGTGGATCCCGATGTCTTGTTGAAGTATCTTCTGCGATTTGGTCAACAGCTCAACTCTTCGGACGAGCTTAACCAAGGTACGGGCGGCAGCTTTAACTTTGGCACATGGGGCGGAGCTGCCTATTTCATGCCTACAGAAGGGAGTAAGAATCCGTACATCGCAAAATATAACATTCCGACCAGCGCTCCGTCACCGACGCCCTAAGTTCTTAGTGCTCGCAGCCGGCCTCTGACAGCTCAGCTTCAGCGGGGTGAACAATGGCTCATTACGCGTACATCACACAAAAGGCAAAAGGTGGCCCCTTCGTAACCGCAAGGATCGATGCGGCTTCAGCTGCCGAATTGAATCTCCGACTGATCAATCTCAATCGGCCGGTAATCCACGTGGAGCTAGCCCAGAGATCGAAGGCCAGTAATCAAGCGATTCGTGTTCCGCTTCGAACCAAGCTCACCTTCATTGAGCAGCTCGAGACAAGCGCCTATCTGGGTATGGATTTTCGCACCACCCTTACAATCTGCCTAAATACCACCTCTCATCGGACAAAGATCGGCCGTCGTATGGCGAGCGTAATCGCGGATCTAAGAGATCGTGTTTCACGGGGTTCCGGTTTTTCGCAGGCGATAGGACTGTATCCTCAAATCTTCGATGAGGTAGCGGTCGGTCTCATTGCCGCGGGAGAAGAGGGAGGGACTCTGAGTGAAGCATTAACAAACGTCCGCAAAATCTGGGCGCGCAACGATGACCTCCAACATCGCGTGCTCATGATGCTGATTTACCCGGTCATCGTTTTGTTGGCGGCGTGCGGAGTGGTCTGGCTCTTGATGACGAAAGTGGTGCCGCAGTTCATTCATGTCCTTGCGGAAATGCACGCTGAACTCCCACTTCCAACTCGGGTGCTACTACAGATCTCCCAATTCAGTTCGCAACATCCGATTCTTCTCTTGCTCGGATTGATTGCAGTCGTAACTGCCATTTTACAATTGCCAGCGCTCGTGAAACGGACACCGCGCTCTCATCGGTTGGTGCTGCGCCTCCCAATACTTGGCAAACTTCTCTTGTCACTCATTCGGGCAAATTTCAGTCGCACATTTGCTCAACTCAAAACTGCCCGCGTCAAGACCACCCATGCTTTGCTTTTGTGTCGAGATCTCTCTTGGAACTATGAGTATCGATCTGCGGTGGCTCGTACGCTTGTGCGGGTACATCGAGGAGAGTCACTCGCGACTGCACTTCGTGACGATGTCGAGATCTTCGGTGATCTAGTAGTAAACGGTTTGACCTTCATGGAAGCATCTGGTGCTGGAAGCGAAGGATTATTCCGACTTACGGAATTGCTTGAACGGCAACTGGATAGTTACCTTGGTGCGATTCGACAAATCTTGGACCCACTTCTTATCATCGTTTTAGGTGTGGTCATTGGCGGAATTGTGTTCGCGACTTTTCTTCCGGCGGTCCAAATCTTGCAAAGTATTTAAAACAAGAGATAAAAGAGTTGTTATATTTAAAATGTTTTGCTACGGAACAGACGCCATGAATTACTCGCTCGTTCATTATCTTCGGAGCTTTCCTCTGCGATATTATTTGGCAGGCGGATTGGTCTCTCGAGATGAACCGAGCGTGTTATTTTTTCTTTCGTCGGACGTAGCGTCAGTACTAATTGTTCGGCACCGGCGGGCTGTAGCTTACGAAGATAAGATTGGCGAAATCGCCGATCGCCCGCCTATCCCCGCGGCTCCGGGCGCTTCGTCTTCCTCAGCCCAACCGTTTACGGCTAAGCTACTCGCGAGAAATCGGCTCCGCGGTATGCCGAAAATAGTCCTCGTGCCAGATTTTCGCATCGAGGATATCTATTGTAACATTCACAACGCCAATAACCTGCGTGATTATTCGATCGAAGGCCTTCTGGAAAGCCTTCACGAAGAACCTCGACAAGTCATCGGTGTCTGGGACGATACTCGCGAGTTTCGTTGGTCAGTCCTAGGTTCTGATCTCCAAGAGGTGAGCGGCCGCATTGATCGTCAGCATAGTCATCTGATGATTCTGGGGATTCCAACGGAGTACAGCGAAGCATGCGAAGCGTGGACGGAAACTCAGCAAGGATCACTACTAGGCATTATACCTGCCCCCATTGCCTGTTTGCGTTGGTTTATTGAAAAGATGCCTCTGGGCCCACGCACCGGATTTCTCGTTCTCCTATTGAAACACGCGATAATTGTTGCCGCGGTCCACAATCAGGCGGTAACGCTCTTCCGGCAGTACGAGCACGACATCGAGTTCGTAGAAAAGGAACTCACAGCGATTGCAGCCGAGCTAGACACCGATCAGCAACCGTACGTTTGCGTGTGGTCCGTGGCTGAACCGCCAAAGGTCGTAGCGTCTCGCTTACACGGACTAGCGCTAGACCAAGAAGCTCTAGAGAAGATTCACGGATCAGAAATGATGGTCCGCAACGTCAACGGCATACGACAAGAAGTCAGAGATGCAAGGGCGTACCTGCTGATGTGGCTCGAGAGCAAAATTATATGAGACACCTCTTTGTTTCTTCGGAGCGAATTCTACTACAACGATATAAGCATGACTCCGCGTTTCGCGCTGCTGGATCGTTGCTGATTTGTTTGGCGTTTTTACAGTTGCCACTAGCTGTTTTCAGCTTTTTCCTTTGGACCCGTTTTCAAGAGCAGGCAGCGATCCAATCACAAATTCGCGGCCGCGCAGCAGATCTGCAAAGCCAGAATGCCAGTCTGCGCGATTTGCGACAAAAGCTCGATCAAATCCGGCAATGGGAGCCGATTTTGCATACTCGCATTCCTTGCAGTGCCATTCTTTCAGCCATCCAAAAAGGTATCCCTTCGGATGTTGTTCTCGACTCTGTCGTGATCGAGGGCGGCAAATTTCAAGCTGTTCCGGTTACCGGTGGTACCTATCGCGTACCGGAAGATTACACGGTGCTTTTGCAAGCGACTGCTAAGCCTGGCAGTGATGATGCGATCGATCGTTTCAAAGATAGTCTGGCAAAGATCCTTCCTCCCGGTTCAGAACTCGTACGGACGGCACAACTCGATAAGCGATCAGACGGATTGGTTCCTGTGCAAATGCAGTATTCCATCAAACCAACTGGCAACTACCTGAGTCTGGGCCTCACCAAGATCTCTGAGCCGGATTCGTTGTGAGTTGATCGCTCCGACCACTAAGAAATTATGAAATCGGTCTTCTGCATAGTCGCTCTGCTTGGTTCCTTAGTTATTCTCCTGTTGGGAGGGGAAGCGTTTCTTCTCCTGCGAGGTTGGTCTGGTCTCGAGGACCTTACGTTGACGAACCAGCTTCAGACCCAGGCAAATGGAAGACTCGAAGCCGAGATTAGCGGTCTCAAGCTGAGCCGGGCAAAAATAAACGCCCTGTTCGCACGGCTAAACGAATCGGTTGCGCGAACGAAGAACGCAGAACTGAATAGAGGCTCAACCAATCGGTCGCTCCTGGCGAATCGTGAGATGGTCGATCAGGAACCTTTCGTGATTAGTCGAATGGCAGAGATGGGCGTTGTCACTCAATCATCTCGAGTGCCAAATGGCGAAAGTGCGATGATCTATCTCGCCGGCTCTTCGACTCTCGAATTCAGCAGAGTCGTTTCGCTAATCGCGGAGTTGGAAAATGCAAATGCCTTTCTTTACTTCGACAAAGCCGTGCTGAATCGGCCTGCCGCCGTTCCAGGCTTCTCGACCGCACCGACTTATCTCGATTGCCGTTTTACAATCCGGTTAATGAGCGGAAAATGAAATTCTATTTCTCACTTTCTATCATTCTCTTAGCTAGCTCTGCGGAATGGGGGCGTTCGGCTGACGTCATCTTGCCGCGACTACCGGATTTATTTGTGTTTCGGTATGTACCGAAAGGTCGTGATCCTTTCATCAGCGCCGACGCAAAGCAAACGCTCGTGAGCGGAGGCGCCGATCTTGGCGCGCCATTTACCACGAAGGCCGCCCAGCAGTACCTCGATACAATTATCCAGGCCATCAAAAAGGAACTTTTTGTCGAGGGGGTGAGTACTGGTGACACTGCGACTCGCGGGATCGCGCTTATTAACGGTATCGCATTTACTCAAGGTGAAAAAATCCCCCTCGCCATCGGGTCAAACGAACTTCTGCAATTAGAAGAGCTGGCCAAAACCTACGGTCTTCCACTCGAAAAAATTGACGGACAGAAAGAAAGCATTTTCGTCGAGGTAGGCGAGATTCAGAGCACTGGGGTAACGCTTCTGCTTCCTGGGTTTAAGTCCGCCCTCTGTAAACTTCCTTATCGCGGCGATTACTTCCCCGAACGCATTCAGTTAGAACGGAAAAAACCTTCGGCAGACCAAGATGAATAGGATCTTTCTTCTCTGCGCTATAGTACCGACGCTGGCTTTCGGTCAGAACTTTCCCGACGTGAGTCCGAGCCCCACAGCGCCTGCTGGCGGCAGTGCCAGCCCTCAACCATTTTCCGGCGAAGGGAATCAATCGAATGATACAGTTGTAGACCAAATTGAGAGGCTCCTACGCGAACGTGAAAATTCGGAGGCCGCAGCTGCGGCTCAGATGCCGCCGGACAAACCGAGAACACACCGCTACACCAATCAGCCCATCGCACGGGTCCTGCGAATTCTCGCTGAACAGGCTGGTGTCAATTACATCGAGCCTAACATTCCGGCGGAAGAACGTATCTCGGTTATCTTGACGAATCTGACGCCACTCCAAGCATTCTACCAGATTGCTCAATCCCGCGGATTTCAAGTCGTGTCTGATGGCCAACAATACACTTTACGTCGATCCGACATCGAAAACCCCAGTTTTTAC
Organism: uncultured Verrucomicrobiae bacterium; assembly: GCA_963804425.1. Taxonomy (GTDB): domain Bacteria; phylum Verrucomicrobiota; class Verrucomicrobiia; order Chthoniobacterales; family JAFAMB01; genus DASTDH01. The sequence goes on from CAWDQF010000002.1 coordinate 732,544, forward strand.
GTCACCAAGCGTTATGTGATCCGAAACCAGCCTGCGGAGTTTCTTCTGCAGTCGATCGCCAACTTCCTTGGGATCAAGGTCAATCAGGCCGCTTCAAACTTTCCGGCATATCCCAAACCGGACAACACCACCAACATTACCCAAGACGCGCTGGCGATCTCGGGCGGTTCCGGATCTGATCAAAGCCGGCCGCGCTATGAGCCAGGATCTCCGTTCGACGCGCCGCTCTCCGCCGGCGGGTTTCAAAAGACCGGCCAGAGCGCGATTTTTGTCGAGCGAAGCAGCAACTCACTTGTCGTTCGAGCTACTCCGGATCAGCACGAACTCGTCAGCGCTGAACTTCAGCGCTTGGACCGGAGAGAACAGCAGATTCTCATCAAGACCTACGTGATCGAGGTAAACGATACCAATTCCATTGGCGGCGGGATTGATTGGAGTCAAACGCTCGGTCTGCAGAATGGACAAGGAGCAAAGTTCTCTTTGACTGGTAAAGCGGGCATACCCCCAGCCAGCAGTTTTCAGACGATCACCGGCAATCTGACCCCTGGATCATTCTTTTCTAACGGCCTCGTCTTGAATCTATCTGATGTGCAGGTGGTGGTGCAGGCGCTGCAAGCGAAAGGGCGAATCCGCAGCAACAACTCTCCGATGACGATAGCAAAGAGCGGCATGCCAGTTACGATCAGGTCGGATACTAAGCAGACCATCTTCTTGCAGACTCCAGGCACGCAAAATTTCGGCCCGAGCACTACTCCCTATACATTTACCACTGGATTAACCATTGATGTCGTGGCCCGCATCTTGGACGGCGGTCTGGTCGATATGAATTTGAATCCAACGCTGTCCACGATCGCCGGAACGAGTGCAGCTCAACCCGGGACAACCACTCAGATTCCGATTATTTCCACCCGTAGCACCACGGCGAATATTACAATCAAGAGCGGCCAAGCCGCGGTGATCGGTGGAATTCTACAAGACAGCGCAACCTTTAATCAGAATGGTGTCCCGGGTCTTTCCAAGATCCCGGTGCTGGGCTACGTGTTCCGCACAAGGTCACACGTGAACCAGCGGACCAATCTGATCGTCATCGTGTCACCGACGATCGTCCCAGCCACTAACCAGCGTCGGGATCGCCTCGGCCAGAGCGAGAAACGCATGCTTGGCGATTCCTTTGATCTTCCAGGAGAACCTCCGCTGCCAGTGAGCGGTGCCGGGAAAGAGGCTCGAACGAAAAAATCCCTGCAAGAAGAAGATGAATAGTTCCAACTCCTCTCGCGGATTCTCGCTCGTCGAAGTCTTGGCTTCCAGCGTGGTGTTGTCGCTGGCCGTGGTCGGCATTACTGCAGCCTGGCGACTTGCCGATTATAAGGTGTTACTTGCGCGCCTAGATCATCGAGCTGATCGAATTCTACGAGAGTATTATGAACTTCAGACCTTTGCACCGCGCAGTGCTAAACCGTTCATGGTTGGTGCGCCTGAGGCGGTTACTCCTCAAGATCCGCTAACTGGATTCTTATATCATCCGTTGAAAGTAAATAGCCCGAAAGAGGCTCCGCAATATGACGATGTGATTAGCTACTCGCTAGCCTATTCACCCATGACCGGTGAACTCACTCTTATCTATACTGTGCCGGGGTATGGCAGTGATGCTGCGAAAAACTTCTCGAAAACGGTCACTCTAGATCCATTGAGTCCACCATGAGGATTACGGTACGCAGAAAAAGGGAGTGCGGTTTTACCTTGGTGGAAATGCTTGCTGCGCTGGTTGCCGCTGTCGTGGTGATCGGAGCGGCCACCGGCTTTATGCTCACCGCGGCGATTCGGGAATTTAAAGTCCTTGGCGCAGATGCTCTTGAAGCTCGGCATGAGAGTTTGGCCGAGGCCATGTTGGTGTCGATTAAAAGCGCAACCGCTTTCCAGATCTACCCGACCGATCCTGGCATTAAGTTCGGCTCATCTCTTACTCCGGGTAAGTCGACCGGAAATCTTTTGGTCTGTGTGCGAGCAGATCTGGGCCTCGAGGAGGAGTTTTTGCTTTCTGGAAACCAGATCGTTTACACTCAGCTCGACGGAGGGCCTCCGAGGGCAAAATACTTTGATTACGTGGGCACGACTGGCGGCGTGCCGCTTTTTGATACAAACCTTGGGATCATCCAAGCTCATTGGAATGTAATCACCTCGTTAGACCTGGTTCCATTTAGTGTGTACGGGCTCCCGCTTCGCATGCAATAGACACGGTCTTGACGAGTTTTTCCATGCGACGGACTAAACGTGACGAGTCGGGTTCAACGCTCGTGTTGGTGCTTGGGGCCGTCGTGATTGCCGCGATGATCGCTGTCTCATACCTGATCTTTACCGATAACCTGCGCGAAAGAGCCAGTAGAACACTGGATCAAAATCAACAGGAAATCGCTGCGGAACAAGGTATTCTCGCAATCGAAAAACGGGTCCGCCAGCAACTGCTGAGCTCTGCGTCATTTGATCTCGGTGCTGATCAGCTCCTCCCGGTGCCCGGCTTCTCCTTTAGTGCGACCGTGGCGGGTCAAGCCGGTACACTTCTTAGCGTGAGTTCCACCATCGGAGTCGCAGATATCCATAGTCTGCTGTCGCTGACAAATGAAGATCCGTTCGGGGCGGCCAAAGCTCGAGTGCAGTTGATCGATTTGACGGCGATTTCCAAAATTGCGCCAGACGGCCAGCAGAGGCTGCCCAGTGTTCAGTTGACGGCCACGCCACAAATCGCAGTCCGCGAGATTCCGGTTTCCCAGTTCACCGTCTACTCTGCCGGTGATCCGTTCACCATCGCACCGGCTCCGTTTGATCAAGGTGTAGGGAGAGTGTTCTCCGAATCGAGTATCGCTGTTGCCGGTGACGTCTCATCCTTGTATCCCATCGTTTCAAAACTCCAAGTCATCTTTAAGGGCGCCTCACTCAAAGTCGCTGATGCCGATAGCTCTAACGGTCCAATCGGGATATCTTCGACGGACACCGATTCTAACGATTTCTGGGCAGCCGCTCGGACTCAATTCGATTTCCGGCTGATTACTTCCGACGTGCTGCCGGTCGAATCTGCTCCTTTAGATCAGATTTATGGCGCGAGTCCCGGCGGAGGGCTTAACTTCGATCTTCTCCAGGCGCAATGCGATCTAGTTGTCGTCGCTCAGGTTTCGGCTGGTTCGGATCCAAACAATGGATATCCGGTGACGACAATCTCGAAAACCGGCGAATTCCCTCTCGGATCGCTTTCTTATCCTCCGTCCACAAACTCCGGCGCTAAAGCTGGATCAAACGGGGGGCCTAGCAAGCAATCGGTTGCCTTCGCTGCTTACTCCAACAAAGACAATCCGACCCAAGTCTTGTTGGCGTTCGACTACGGCAAGCTTCCGAAGAGCTTTACCGGATCCATATACTTAGTTGCTCAAGATAGCGGCGGCAATCCAGTCGCAAATGCGATCATTGTAATTCGAGGAGCAAAGACATTGAGTGGCCCATTGTCGATCGTCAGTCCACATCCCATTGTGATTGCTGGAGATTTTAACCACCCGACGGGTGTTGCCTGCTCGATTATCACTGCCCAAGACGTTCAGACCCAACCAGCGGATTGGCGCAGTGATTCCCTCGGCGCGCTCTGATTTAATTTTCTTCAGCTCATATGATCGTAAGATCCACAGAGCCTTCCCAAGGTTACAACGAGCTGAACAATGTTATCCATTGTTATCTCGCCAAGCTGCTTGGGCTCACCGACGCGAAGAACGGCTTTTCGATCATCTTTAATTTCTTTTCATCGGAGACCAATCTGGAGGCGATGGCCCGATGGCAGAGGGAATCATTCTTAGAGTGGTACGCCCGCAAGACGGATCTGGATCTGAATGTCCTTCTCGGCAAAATCGTTCGCGATAATCCCGTTATCCCCTTTGCGCCAGGCCTTCTCGGAGCCTCGCCGAAAGCCGTTCAGATTCCGCCATTGACGGTCCCGTTAGTTCCCGTTTCTCGAAGAGATTTGGAAATTACTATTACGTCCTGGGTTCCGGGACTAGAGACGCTACTGACGCTCCGCGAATTTGATTTACTCAACGAGTTCTGGGGAGTTCGGCGCATTGGTGTTGTCTGGTCGGAACCAGAAGCTTTGCGTGAAACAGTCAAGCGGTTTGCTAGCGCTATTGAATTACGACCTGTTGACCGACCGGTTGAGGGCGAAGTCAAGAACGGAGGTATGCCCTGGATTGACCTGGACGGAATAACTCCAGCGGAAAAAATCAACCATTGGTTCAGTCCAGCTCTCCAAAGACGGTATCAGGCCTGTCCGGTCTATTGCGGTAAAAGGCTCCTCACGCTCGCCGTCGCAAAGCCGCTCGATCCCATGACCAAAGCCGAAATCGAAGGTGCTCTTCGGCATCGCTTTTCGGTGCAGCAAGTTCTGGCGGATCCAGTTTCGTTGCAGCGTTTCATTTCGACCTCCGAAAGCAAAGCGATCAACACGGCCGTTATTGTCCGCGCGATGATTGGCCTTGATCGCCAGGTGCGCGATGTTGACCCACTCGAGACTATCCAGGCAGACAAGCTGCAAGAGTCGAGATTCCGATCCGAAGTCGACGAACAGGCAGTCATTAAATTCGTTCATTCAATTCTCTACAAAGGAGTGGATCTCGGAGCGAGCGACATCACGTTTCAAGAGTTCCCGCAACGGCTTCGGGTCAGGTACAAGGTCGATGGAGATTGGTTTGACGAGAATGGCGAGTTTCCCGGCCACATTGCGAAGCAAGTCATTTCCCGCATCAAAGTAATCTCTGGTCTTGAGATCCAATACGTGCGGCTGCCACAGGACGGCACGTTCCCGATTAAGATTGGCGATCAACGCTATGATTTCCGCGTCAATACTTCTTATCAATCCCAGGGCGAACAGGCCGTGTTGCGATTGCAGCGCGATCAACGACACGTAAGGAGTTTGCCCGAATTGGGGATGCCGGACCGCTACGTCAACGCGATCGACGATCTGATGAACGGTGACAACGGGTTGCTTATCTTGTGCGGTCCCACCGGGTCCGGAAAAACGACGACGATTTATAGCATTCTGCGATCGATCGACGCCCTGAAGAACAACGTACTCACCGCAGAGTCGCCGATAGAGGTGCTTCTCGAGAACATCAGTCAAACGCAGATTGATGACGATGGCCCGTACAGCTACGCGATATGGGCGCGCGGAATCCTGCGCCAGGCACCTGACATAGTGATGTTGTATGCGCTATCAGAAAGTAGCTAGAAAACGCGACGATTCTCCAAGAGCGCTAGAAAATTAAGGGCTTTCGAACTTACCAAACATCTCTTCGACTTTCGAAATGTGTTTCTGTGTTTGCGCTATCCGATCACTGTCACTGATTGGATCAACCCTCAGCCCGGCCCGGACGCCCGGTGACGCCTGGAAGAAACCATGAATGAACGTATATTGAACTAGCGAGCCATTTACTCAGAGACGCCCAAGATTATTGAGCGAGCCATTCTCCATCACGGCAATCGACAGCATCGGGCGTAGTCAATCTATGAGCAGAAAATCTTGGAGACGAAGATGGAGAAGCGGTCCCCCGAAGATAGCAAAAGCACCGGCAGTCTTGCTTTCTGAGGAAAAGAATCGTCTAGAACGACTGTTAAAAGCTCGCCCTGATTTTGAAGCACTCGAAGCCGCCGCGGTTACTGTAGAGCAACAGATTGGGGCAATTTGCAACAATAAAGATTGGCAAGAGCGCCGCTTTTTCTCTTCAAAAATTTGGTTAAAGAAGGAAGCAGTACACAAAATTTCGACTGTCCTAGGATATGAAGGATATCAATATGGCATTAAGCATGAGCTTAACTGGTTTCAAAAATGGTATGCGGAGAGATTGCGCCGGGGGGAAAGTGTTTGGAGTAACCATTGGGAGCCACTCGAGGGGGATAAAGTTTCATGTGAATGCTGGGTGATTGGTGTTGTGAGGGAATTTCGCGATGACATTAATCCTAGGTTAGAGGCTTCCAGAATCGAGATAGAGGCGTCTAAAACAAAAATTGCTGCCCTTACGAGAGACATAATACAAGCTCAGGCCAAGCAGGAGGAAAAAGCTCGCAGATTCCAGGCCAAGCAGTTGGAAGAGGCTCGGGTATTCCAGGCCAAGCAACTGGAAAAGGCTCGTATAGCGGCTCTCCTGGATCGTGCCCGTGGCGGTGCTCAAGCAATCATTCCGAAGCTTCCTCGGGATCATCAATGCCCATACTGCGGAGGACCACTTGGAAACTCGCCACACGCTGATCACATTCATCCGGTAGCTAAGGGCGGTCTCTCCACTTGGCAAAATATGGTCTATATTTGTATGAAGTGTAACATCAAGAAGTCGCATGCCACCCTGACCGCATTTGCTGCAAAAGAAGGCAGAGATTTAACAGCAATATTGGCAAGACTCAGGACTCTCGGAAAAGAGTTCTGATTAGTTTCGCCTCTGTCCATCCGTTTCGCGTATGTCGTGGCGATTGCGAAATTTAACGGAGTAGACGGATAGGATATCCTCGGCAGTCCTGTGAATCACCGAAGGCCAGTGCTCAAATGGTACTCCCTTTTAATTTCCAACAGTCTTCAGGAATGCTCGGATCGGGATTGGTTCTGGACTTAGAGTAGGTTTGGGACTCGGAGTCGTCGGAAGACTTCCGTGGGTAGTGTAATGAAATACACGCAATCAGAATGACCGGTGACGAGATTAATAGAGCCATCCGTCTCGGGGAGCAACGCACGACGGAACTAAGAGCAGCGCTCTTGCTGCTCCCACCCAACCCTGGACAGCTCACAAAACCCGAGATGAATCCGACTTTTCTGAAGTAAAGGGCCAATACCATGTCCGAAGAGCCGTCGAAGTCGCTGCAGCCGGTGGTCATAATCTGTTAATGATTTATCTGATACCAATGATGGTGGCGCACTCGTGACGCACATTGACTACCCGCCTGGACTAATTGCTTTCATGGCGACATGCCCGACCGCATCGCTATCCAATAGGAGCGATAATTCCCCAAAACAGGCAACGATCGCGACGAGCGCGAGAACCAGGAACAGCCCAAGAACGAACCCTTCGATGATTGCGAATTTGGGGTAAGCAGTTCGCGCGGCTAGCTTCCAAAATCGCCGCTCAGGTTCGCAAATTGAGCTCGGCCTCGAGAGTCTTGCTTCGCGGTTCGCGGAAACTCTCTTTTTCTCCTCAACGGGCCGGAACAAAAGTTCGGCAGGCGCGACGAATTTGATGATGGCAGACATGGTTTTTCTCCGGATGTGATCTGTTGTTTTGGTGTTTGGCCGGATAACCGGCATTCAGGCGTTACAGAGGATTTCCGATTCCGAAGTTTCGCAGATTCCGCGTTGCGCCCTCGGCCCGAGGCGGGCACTCAGATAGTGAGCGGTCAGTTTTCCTGCAATTCCAAGATTCCCACGCATCCAATTAACGTGTAAAAGTTGGCCAAGGGGCTACGGATGAATCCGAACGACAGGTTGGCGGATGACGATGCCGGCCGGTTTCGAACCACCCATTGGAGCGTCGTCTTACTTTCCGCTCAGACTCAGGTGCCTGGTTCGCGAACGGCCCTGGCGGATCTTTGCCGGCTTTACTGGTATCCGCTTTATGCTTTTGTTCGCCGCCGGGGCCACAGCGCTGAAGATGCCCAGGACCTGACGCAAGGGTTCTTTCTCAGTCTTCTCGAACGCAAGTCGTTACGACAGGTAGGCCCAGAAAAAGGGAAATTTCGTTCGTTTCTTTTGGCATCACTAAAGAACTATCTTTCCGACGCATTCGATCGCGAGAAAAGCATCAAGCGGGGCGGTCAGATCGAATTTGTGGCACTCGATTTCGAAACTGGCGAAGAACGTTACCGCGAAGATCCGACAGATTCTTTGACCGCCGAAAAGATTTTCGATGCGCGCTGGGCTATGACTCTGTTGGACCACGCGATCGGACGCCTTCGCAAAGAGTATGCTTCGCAAGGCAAGACCGCGATAGTCGACGCGCTCCAGCCGTTTCTCGATCCGACCAACTGTAAGAGGTTACCTTCCTATGAGGAGGTTGCCGATCAGCTCCAGGTTAGTCTGGGTGGAGTAAAGACTCTTATTCATCGGTTGCGAAAACGATACAGCGAGCTTCTGCGGGAAGAAGTTGCGCGGACAGTGAGCGATCCGCAAGCAATAGACGAGGAGATTCACGCTCTCTGTGAAGCGCTCATAGCCTCTGAAGGCCGACTAGGGCCATGACTGGCAGAAGCAAACGGGCTTGTCCGGTTTTGGGCACGTTGTTTCCTGACCGCAGCGTGTCGTGTCCGGTTTGTGCGCTGCGCAGATCCCTCAGTTAGAATTCATAGGAACGTTCGAGAAGCCTTCTTTGAGGTTCGTCGTAAAGTTGATCGAAAGCCGGGACGCCAGAAGCAGACTAATCAGGAAAAGAACTGCCGCTCCGAACATGGCATAATTAGGTCCGGCGATTGCGACTGCCCCACCCCACAGCATGCCCCCAAGTACCATTGCTCCCTGCGAGACCATGATGACCGCGGCGTTAATGCGACCTCTCGCCCAGTCTGGCATAGCGCGCTGTGCTGCCACCCAAAGCTCGGAAGCAGAGAGCGTCCATCCCACACCGGCAAGCGCCGCGACTAGTAAGAATAGCTCGGTCTGACGGATGGATCCCATCAACACGTAGGCGAGGACAATCAGCAAGTTCGCCGACAAAGTGACAGCATTCGGTGAGAAGCGAGCTCTAAACCACGGAGCGATAGACAAAGCTCCGACTACCGAGCCGGCTCCCATGCTGGTGAACAAGAGGCCGAGATTAGACGAATTAAGATGTAACACTTTCAAACCGACGACCGGCACTACTGCTGGAACTGCTGAAATGAACAGAGCGAACAGGACATTTCGGCCTAACACAATCTGAAGCTCAGGTGCGCAACGGACGTAGCGGATAGCCGTCACGAAAGACCGGTAGAAGCTTTCCGACGAAGCTTTTGAAAACACTGTTGGTTGTTTCCATTGCAGAATCGATAGAATCACCAAGAGGAAACAGGCGGCATTGGCAACAAATACAAAATTCGCCCCGACCAACGGAACCAACAAACCACCTAATGCGGGACCAATAATTCCTGAGATGTTGAATTGCAAGCCACTCAAGGTCGAAGCCGAGGGAAGTTCCGCGTCTGAAACGACCTGAGGTACAATCGACGCCCAGGTTGGTGCGTTAAAAGCGAACCCAATTCCAAGAAAAAAGACGCTGATCAGAATAAGACAAGGATTTAGAAAATGCAGCCAGCCAACAACGGCCAAAGCGCCGGCTATGGCTGCCAACCAAACATTGATTACGCATGCTAATTTCTTTCGGTTCACACTATCGGCAAGGGCACCGGCAGGTAGCGTGAACAGAAAGAAAGGCAGTGATGCAACCGTCGAAATGAGCGAGATCAGAAACGGCGAGGCAGCAAGCGTATTCATCATGCAGGTCGCCGCGTTATCGTGAGCCGCCACGCAGGTTCCAGAGATGACGCTGGCAATCCACAACCTTCTGAAGAGAGGGTTTCGAAGTGCCGTCCAGCTCGGGTTCATAGTCATGATCGGGCAGGCGGTTTCCCGTTATTCGAGTCCCACCGATAAATCAGCGGACCGTTCGAAGTGAAAATGATCGAAATTTCTCGGCCCGAAGAAACCTCTTGGAAGGCAGAACTATCAATCAAACCGGAAAGGAAAACTCGAACAGCGCGAAAGAAGCCGTGAGCACTGCGACTTAGGCGATGTCCCTCATCTAAGATGATGGAGGGTGCGCCGCCGCAAGGCGGCACGGCATCGGACCTAAATGCCGAGTTACAAATTGAAGCTGCAGGAGGAATCGAAGTTGTTTTCATATTTATTTCCGGCCGAGTTTTGGACGTTCATCCCACTACATAGGGTTTCGGGTCCGGAGGTTTCAGGCATACCCAGGAAACAGCAGCCTTGAATTTGGAGGGAGGGCTTTTCCCGTCATTTGAATGTCTTCTTCCAAATTCGGATTGGACCTTGTAAACTCCCATGACAGACGGGAGCGCAGGTGAAGCGAGATGATAGTTCGGCGGCCGGCGATGCCGGCCGGTTCCAGACCGCGCGGTGGAGTGCGGTTTTGCTTTCTACTCAGAGCCAGGCACCTGGTTTGCGAGAAGGACGATTGGATCCGTGAAACCGGAAGCCAGACGCACTTGCCAAGTTTGTGGCGCGCCAATTTCCGCCGGTAGCGATCTTTGTCCGGTCTGTGCTTTACGAGGCGCTTTGAGCGATGACCATGCGACTAGCGAGTCACCTGCGGATCCGACTCTTTCACCTTCCCAGCTCCGGTTCGAACATTACGAGATCCTCACGCGCGAAGACGGATCGCCGTTTGAACTTGGCCGCGGGGCGATGGGAGTGACGTACAAGGCGGTCGATGTCAATCTTCGGTGTGCCGTAGCGCTGAAGGTCATCAACGCCCGATTCATTGGCGACGAATCAGCGCGTCGGCGGTTTGTAAGAGAGGCACGCGCCGCCGCTAGTGTGCGGCATCCGAACGTCGCCTCGGTGTTTCACCTCGGAAAGAGCGGGGAGAGTTACTTCTATGCGATGGAGTTTGTTGATGGGGAACCCCTGAGCGAACACATAAGACGTTTCGCCCGGCTAAAGGCCAAGCTCGCACTGGAGATTACGACCCAAGTTGCCGCTGGCTTGGTTGCGGTGCACAAACAGAACCTCGTTCACCGGGACATCAAACCTAGCAATATCGTCGTGAGCTTAGAGGGTGACAGTGCAACCGCAAAGATTATTGATCTGGGATTGGCCAAGGCGATAGCGGAATCGCAATCCGAAACCGTGGGTTCGATCCCCGGAAGTTTCGCAGGCACACCCGAGTTTGCTAGCCCGGAACAGTTTGTCGGAATCGGTGTGGACATTCGTTCCGATCTCTATTCGTTGGGTGCGACGCTCTGGAATATGCTTGTCGGGCAGCCTCCGTTCCAAGGCAATTCTGCCGAACTTATGCACCAGCACTTACATGCTACTTTACAAATCGAACAACTGAAGCGGGTACCCCAGCCAGTGGCCGCTCTGCTTGAGGTACTCCTCGACAAAGACCCGGTTCGCCGTTTTCAAAGTCCGACCGAGCTTCTCAAGGCTATGCCAAAGATAATCGGCGCTCTTGATGTGGGAGGCATAGTCCTTCGTGAAAGCTTGCAGCCAACGCTGGCAACCGAGGCGTCCATGGAGACGTCGAAACTTCATGCACGGCTGGGTCCGAAGAGCGTTGCAGTACTTCCCTTTGATAGTCTGAGCAAAAACAAGCAAGACAGCTACTTTGCAGACGGAGTCCAGGATGAGATCCTTTCAAGTCTCGCCAAGATATCTCAACTCAAAGTGATTAGTCGGACCTCAGTGATGGGTTATCGTGCCGGTGGCAATCGCGATCTACGCTCAGTTGCCTATGCTCTCGGGGTGGCAAACGTAGTCGAGGGCACGGTGCGAAGGGGCGGTAAGCGGGTTCGAATTACAACGCGACTGGTAGACGGTCGAACGGACGAGACGCTCTGGTCCGAGGCCTATGATCGTGATCTCACGGATATTTTCGTGATCCAGAGCGAGGTGGCTGCAAGCATCGCAACCACACTAGCCGCTACGCTTTCTGCCAAGGAAAGAAAGATTATTGAAACGAAACTCACTGATAATCTCGAAGCATACGATCTATACCTACAAGCAAAGAGATTGATGGAGTTCGCAGAGACTGATCCTCTCTTAGAAGCTATCAACTTGCTCGAGCAAGCCCTCCGGCTCGATCCAAAATTTACGAGTGCCTATTGTTTGTCGACAAAAGCTCACGACCAAATTTACAACGGTCCCGATATGACCCCAATGCGACGCGCCCTAGGGGACGCAGCAATTCGTAGCGCGTTGGCCTTGCAACCCGAACTTCCAGAAGTCCACCTAAGGCACGCATATCACCTCTATATGGGCTACCGGGACTATGAACGCGCACGGGTCCAGCTAGCTATCGCCAAACGCGGCATGCCAAACAATTCAGAGCTGATGGTGGTCGCAGCATTAATGCATCGCCGCCAAGGCAATTTTGAAGAAGCCATCCAAGACTTCAGTAAAGCAATCACCATCGATCCGCGGAATCCGATGATCGAGCTGGCAAACACACTCGTAATGTCGCGTCAGTTTTCCGCTGCCAAAAAGGAGTACGATCGGGCGATCAGTCTCGCTCCTGATCACGTGGTGCTTAAGGTTTTAAAAGCGTATTACGTAATATTTATGAAGACCGGTGACATTACGGCATTCCGCTCCGAACTAGCAAAGCTTCCCGCATCGATGGCGGAGGATCGAGATGTGCTCAATTGGCGGCTCGTCTGCGCGTTGAATGGTCGCGATTGGCTACGAGCTATCGATCTGATCGAAACGATGAAGGGTGAAGACGACGACGGATCCTTTGCTTATGCCGGGGCAGCGGTTCCGGTTTGTTGTTACTCGATTCTTATCACTCGGCTGCGAGAAGAAAAACTTCGTGCAAACTCCAAATTTACTAAGACCCGTGCACAATTAAGCAAAAAGGTTCAGAGGTCGCAGCGGCACGCGAGGTTGCTTAGCCAGTTAGCCGTGGTCGATGCTCTGCTTGGGAAAAAACATAATGCGATAGCTGAGGCCGAACGTTCGATCGAAATGCTACCCTTATCCACCGACTCAGTCCACGGCCCACTTGTGTTGCTAAATCTGGCCGTCGTCTACACGTGGACCGGAGAGATAGACTCGGCCTTTCAGAAATTGAATGCTCTGACAACAACACCTGGAGGTCTTTACTATGGTCAATTAAGGCTCGATCCATACTGGGATCCGCTTCGGAAGGATCCGCGCTTTGACAAGCTGTTAGCGGGGTTAGCGCCGAAGGACTGAAGGAAAGCAGTAGACACGAGCATAAGCAGATTAAGTGCTTCGAGGTGCACAGTGGGAGACACAATCTGTTGATTTATCTGATACAAGTGATGATGTATACACAATCAGAAACGGCTAGAAATCCGCCACAATCCTTCTCTCAATTGAGGGGGCTAATACGATGTCCGCAGAGCGGTCGAAGTGGCTGCCGCCAGTGGTCATAATCTCATAATCTGCCAATGATGTTTCTGATACAGAGACTCTCTCGCGCCGGTAATGGTTATTGTCCGCAGTCACGCACTGGCATCATACAGCATCACAGTCACAAGCTTCTCAGATAGATTCTTTCAGGAGTTCAGGAGGTAACGCGCATGGCAGCATGTCCTGAACCTCGGGATGCACCGTTTGGACAAATCGATTCTAACCGTAGTCGGATGAGTGAGAAAAAATTGAAACCAGCGATGTCCGAGAACGCTAAAATTACTGCTCGAACTTACCAAACATCTCTTCGGTCTTTAAAATGTGGATCTCGGTTTGTTTTTTAACGTCTGGACCCCATGTGGCAGCGATAATGCCTAGATTGGCCTGCTGCTGCTGCTTACTGACGTTTTTTAGATTGTCGGCAAAAATGTTGGCGACAACCAAATCTGGCACTGCACTCAACGATGGCTTTTGCTTCAGAACCTCTTTTTTTGCAGGAATGCTAAGTTTGTTACTAAGAGTCTCTTCAACTAATTTATTTAGCAATTTTGCATCGTCGGAATTGGTCCCAGAGTAGACCCAAAGCTCGGGAATCTGGTTTGCGGCCTGAGGCGCAGTTTGTGCGAGCGCTTGGGAGAACGAAACCCTTGCTAGTGCTGAAAGGTCAGACTGTTGCCATACGAAAAGTGACTCATTTGGCGAAGATGAGTTTCGGATGACCTTCTTCCAGTAGACCGTATCCTTAGTGGATTCTGACTTCGCAAGTGGAATGTCCTTTTTGATTTTGTCGCTCACGAACGTTATCTCCATGCTACACGTTTCGTAATCTCTACCGCCGAAAAATGCCTGGACCTTCGTTCCGAGAGACGCGTCAACCGCTATGGAATAATAGCCGTCAGCATTTGAAATGGTGTTGCTCGATTTCTGATTGGCGGAGAGGATTCGCACATTGATAGCCGCCAACTTGGTGTTATCTGCTGCATCGACGATGTTTCCCTCAACTGTACCGCCTTTAGTCGAGAATGTGAAAATCAGCAGCAATAGAATGGGAGACAAGAATGAAAGGTTAGCCTTAGCATTCATTTTGATTGAGCGGAGGCTCCGATGGCATTAACGATCTGCAACCAGTCGGCTTCGCTTATTTCGGTTTCAGACACCAAACCTAGAGTAACAGGTTCTTCAGTAAACTTGTTAGTCGAGTTTACGTCCCAACTTACTTTCGTAACAGTATCAGAAGGCTTGCCTGCTGGTGGGGGAGGGAAGTTGGGGTTTGCAACTAAAGAGTCTCGCATCTGAACGCTGTTAAATCTGATGCCTGGTCGTCTTAACAACCATGCTTCACAATAGATGCCGTTTGGGAATTGGCGACCCACATAAATCTGGCCAGTTAAATTGCATTCGGTCTTTGTTCGATAGCCCGGTTTTTTTTCCAAGTGCATGGCAGCGTCAGGCCAAACGCGAATTCGTTGTTCGGGAGGGTTCCAACAACTCTTTCCAAACCAACTGTTCCTGAGGCGTGCGCGATGTTTGATTTCGAAAATTTCAGGTTGGGGTCCTATGATTTGGAGTCCTGTGACTTGGATTCTAAAATCATCTGATTTACTTTGCTCCAGCTCCCCCATACCAGTAATCGCAATTTTTGCGCCGGTCACTTCTTTCCCTTCACTGTCTACAACGCTGCTTTTCCTGATTTCAATTCGAACCTTGCAAATCCCTGTATTTAGGAATTTTCGGTTTATCAAGATCGGTTCGTGGACGTTGAAATTTTTGGTTTCCTGCGGTTCCGCGAGGGTCATCCTGGGCTTTCCGATAAATGATGAATAGTCATCCTTAGCCACTTGAGCCATTCCTAACAAGGCAATGATGGTCACAATCCAAGTGTACGCGTTCTGCATGACCGATTCGATCAAGCGCTTCGGCGTGATGAGCACTTCCTGAAGGATGCCGGTGCCTGTAGTTGCCACGCCTAGTTTGTCATGCAGTGATTTACCTGACCTCTCAAAATGATCTTTGCTTTTCCAATAGGCTATTACCGCGAAATGACCATGTTCCTTTACGACATGAAGTGCCAGCAGTCCCGGAATCTCCTTTATGTCGATCTCCGAATAGACGCTTAGCGCATAACGGGACACAAATGGAACAGTTGCTAGCTTCTCAATTTCGGATGAGGTTTTTTTAATCAGATTTGTTCTACGGAATTTCCGCCACCATTTCTTAACAGGAGTAACGAGAT
Source organism: uncultured Verrucomicrobiae bacterium (assembly GCA_963804425.1). Lineage (GTDB taxonomy): Bacteria > Verrucomicrobiota > Verrucomicrobiia > Chthoniobacterales > JAFAMB01 > DASTDH01. The sequence continues at coordinate 747,882 of CAWDQF010000002.1, forward strand.
CTTTCATCGAGGGAGTTTTGCGAAAGGGCACGCTTAGGAGCGGTTGTTCAATAGCAGGGTCTTTCCTAAGATCGCCTCTTTCACGCCGAGCTGGCATCTGAATTTAGCTTCCTGAAGAGCTCGAATTTCGGAGTGAATCTCGATGAGCACTGTCGCTGACGGGTCATTATCAACTCGGTAAGGCGTAAGTCTCGCATCTGTGATTGCAGGAGCAAAAACGTCGCGGCAAAGCTCATCGTACTTATCTTGATCAAATGGTTGGATGACAAAACACGTCTCATCCATAGCTTCCACATTTTCTCAGAATTTTGTGCCGAAGTACAATGTTATGAAATGTAATCTTACAGGAGACGGAAAGGGATTCATTCGAGGCAACTTTAGGCATCGATCACTACTTCATCTGGTGACTTATCGTCTCGCCATCCGAGAAAGGTTGTTTGGCGTAACTGCTCATCAGTTGTCCACTCGGCAAACGCTACTTCGCATACTAGCTTTGGCTGAACCCATTGGATTTTTTCGGGAGTTTTCGGCGGATTTTCGACCGGCGATTCATCAATAAAAATCGGCTTTAGTCGATCGAGGGACAGACATCACGACAAAATATCAGTCCCTCGCCCCTACAGCCAAAAGTCCCTCGTTGACGCTCAGTGCTCCGGTTGTGCGAATCAGATTGTCCCCTGATAACGAAGATACCTCTCGGGTTTGTCAGCTCGCTGAACTAGAGCAGCCAAGAAGTTGATAGTCGAAAGGTTTGACTCGGCCTGCCGGGAGCACTGCCAGTTCCGAATCACCGAATATTTCAAGCATACCATGGGCCAGCAAACCCGAGCGAACTTGGGTTTCTTTCCTGAAGAGAATTTTCGAGCATTCCCTTAGTAAAATCGGTATGATCGCCGCCGTATTGAGCCATGAGCGAGAACGAATTATTGAGCGAAGACCTAGAGTGGTCGACCCCGAGTGACGACGCTGTCGGCGAGTTTGTCGTTCGCAGCTACATTCTGATTGATGGCATTGTTTACATGCGGATAAGCGATTATTGCGCCAAGACCGATGCTTATTATTGTTCTCCGGCGCTACCCGGGGACGATGGAAATTACTTGGTCTCCGACCCGCTTAACACTCATTGGCGGAAAATAAAAATCGGGCCAGCGGAAGATTACGGCCGGCTATTCAATTATCGGACTGGCCAGCTCATGCGCGACGCCTACCCTGAAGAGCAAGCAGCGTCCTTGGCCGCCAGTCGGGTGGATGGAGGCCAAGGCGTAATTACAGTCGGGGGGATCAGCTGCTACGTGCTTTAGCCACGATATGAATGTCTTTATCAGTTCGACGTACCTAGATCTAGTCGAGCACCAGCAAAAACGCTGGACACAGTGAGCAGATGTTGGCCAGCAAATATCAAAAGTGTGTGACGCCCGAAGCGGCTGCCAAAGTTCTGAGCCATGTTACCCTAGAACTTGCTTAAATAGCGCTTTAGCTTTCGCGGCTGCTTCTGGGTTGGCTTTCTCCCAAGCTTCAGCCCTAGCTTTTCGCTTCTTATCGCGTTGGAAGCCTTTTGATTGTTCCACGGCTTCCACGTTCGCGAGTGGGAGACAAGGCACAGTTCCAGCAAGACTGGGAAAAATTGCAGAACCAATTGAACCGATTCCTTCAGCTTGTGTACGAGGAATTATATGACAACAAGAATCATCACACGGCTTTATCCTGTTTATGATAGTCGGAGCCATTACGGTTCATGCCACCCGCAGACAAAAGAACAAAAGGCGGAGCAGGAGACAAAAGCGGAGGCAAACGCATTAGTCGATCAGGAAGAAAAAGAATGGTGAGAGCGTCCGACAGAGAAACAGCGTCAGTTGGATAGATTGAATAAGTTTAACTCCCGAGGACAATGACTTATGAGTGAACACAACAATTTTGGGGCCGGTATAGGACAACTCCTACAATTCGTGGGTGGTCTATTCCTTATTGGGATAATTATTAGCCTGATTGAGGATGGTGCCGATCAGATCGTCGAGTTCTTTGTGCGTTGGGAAGCGGAGCGTCTCGGGTTCGGAAAAGTTCGATTCCCGACTGGCGAGTCAAGACAAGCATATGGTGATGATGTGGACCGGAGCGATTGGCATCCATTAGTAATGGATGCTGAGTGCGACTTTGCAACGGCAGGCTCCATTCCAATTATTGCTCAGCAGTTGGTTCCTTACCCAGTGTATTGGGCACTAGTTAAAAAATACAACTGGATGCGGTGGGCATATCGGGTGCTCTGGTACCTCTTACCAATCTGGATTGGAATTAGTGTAGTAGCTTAGAACGCTATTAGTGAATTTGTTCATCGGGCAGGTTTTTTCTGGACTGCCGTCGCTGCAGCGCTCTTGTTTTTTATTGTTCGCCAAGTTGCAAGATCCACCGAATGGGGCCAAAAACACATAGCTACCTTCGAAGAAAAACGACGGTTACGCAAAGAATGTAAACTGAATTAAAACAGATCGAGTTTTAATTCTGAATGTGGAGGAAGTTTTTCGATCGACGGCGCGATATGGTTTATGCCGTCAATGCAGCGAACGTTAATAAGGAGCGTGAACTGCGCGAAGCCGGATTCGTTAAAATCCTAAAATCCGGCCCATTGGATTTGTACATCGTCTATTTGGAGGGTACAGGTCCCTTTGTACTTCCTCCGATAAAACGGACACGGAAATTTGGTTAACTATGTGGTTTGTTACAGGTCAGAATGCTGCACTGCATTCAAGGTCGCAAGCCGGCATAAACGGCGCCTCCCTACGGGCTACCCTCCATTTATTCCGTTTACTCTCTTGAACTACGTTACGCATTCTGAAAAGGAGTAGCTGAAACTTTTTCTTCGAAAAAATTGTTTCTTCTTTCACTATAGCCGGCTTCAAACTGACGCGGCGTCTGATAACCAAGCGCGCTGTGCAGACGCCGATTGTTGTAATAAACTTCGATATATTCGAAGATCTCGCGACGAGCCAACGCCTTGGAGCCAAAGAGCTGGTTAGGTGGAAAACATTCCGTTTTTAACGTGCTGAAGAACGCTTCAGCCTTCGCATTATCATAGCAGTTTCCTTGCGCACTCATGCTCAAATTAGCTCCGATTACACTCAAGGGTTTGCGTACGACCTGGCTGCTGTACTGGCTACCTCGATCCGAATGGAAGTAGAGCCCCGGATCGGGTCTGCGCATCATTAGCGCATTGCCCAGTGCTGTCTTAACCAGTTCTGCTTCCAATGTTTCACCCAGCTTCCATCCTACCACTTTACGGCTGAAGAGGTCCAAGATGACTGCCAGGTACAGCCATCCTTCCACCGTCGCAACGTAAGTGATATCGCTGACCCAGATTTGATCCACTCCACTAGGCTCCAAACCCTTTATCAGATTGGCTGCAGTGCCCTTTCCAGGCACTGTGGTGCGAGGTCGAAACGCTTTCTTGAGTCGTGCCGCCAGTTCATTTTCGCGCATCAGGCGTGCTACGCGATTCTCGCCACATTCGATCCCATCCTGGCGCAGCGCTTGCCTCACTCGGGGACTGCCGTAACGGCCTTTATTGGCTTCAAAGACTCGCCGTATCTGCCCCACCAATTCGGCCTCCTCTCGCTCCCGCTGACTTGGCTCTGCCTTCTTCCATTGATAGTACCCACTGCGTGATACCCTCAGCGCTTCGCAACATTCCTTGATTCCATATTCAACCGAAAGCGTCCTAATCATCGCATACCGGGATTCGGTTCCTCGCCCACTATGCTCATCGCTTTTTTTAAGATCTCGCGCTGGCGTTTGAGGTACTCGTTCTCTTTCTGCAGTTGCCGAATCTTTTCCAACATCTCTTCAGGGCTCAGTGGCTTCCCCTCAAGCTCTCCTGGCTTCAATCGCCCCAGGTACGCCCTCTTCCAGAGCGTCAGCGTGTAGTCGCTCACCCCTAGCTCCCGAGCCACCTGCGCCTGCCTCTTGCCACTGTGAATCAACAATTCCACCGCTTGGCGTTTGAACTCCTCGTTGTATCTTTTTTGAACCTTCTTTTCCTTCACGGTTTCTCTCTCTTTACTTTGAGTTTCCGTGTCCGCAAGATCAGAGGAGGTTCACCTTCCCAATCAGTAACCCATTGCATTGGGACAAGACTGCCGCTTCCCTGGATATCATGATCGGTCTATGCTATCAGTCCGATAGCGCACAGTCCCTGTATGCACGGCAGTTGTTCAAAGGTTGGCTTGGGGGTGTGCATCTCGACATCGCCGGTCGCTGGGATATTCTTGTTACCAGACGAATTGCGACTTCGATTAAATAATTTCCTCGTTTCTCTATGGTAAGTGAAAGAGAAACTTAAACCTTGTCGGCACTGCAAGTGCACCCACATCATCCTTGATTCGTTCGAGGCAGATGAAAACCTCCCACCAACGGAGATCGTGTATTCCAATCATTGCGGCGTGAGTACTCCCGAGATGGAGCGTGGCCGTGCGGTCGAGCTGTGGAACATCGAATCAGACGATGAAGAGGTGTCCCTGTTAAAATTTTGGCCGGAACAGTCGCACAGCACCGTTACAGCGACGAAACCTCAGACGACGTGGATTTGCCATTACCCAGCCAAAGTTTCCCTTTTCGAACCATTTTGACCTGTGGCTCTCGACGCAATCACGCAATTCGACGACTCCAACGATCCCTCCGGTATCCAACTCCCGTGGAACAGAAATTCGATGTTTCCGCTCTACCCATTCAATGTCCTCGGTGTAGCCACCGGCGCTCAAACTAGCGTGTATAAGCAATGGCCCACGGTGATGGGTGCGCCATGAACGGTTTTCAATGTCCTTCACACCATTAACAATCAGCCAAGCCCACGGCTGGCGGAGTGATAGCGCTGGCAATCGGAGGAGACTCGGCATCCATCGGACGACAGGTGAACAAGGGGGGGAATTGATGGCAAAATACTCTCTTGCCAATGATCGCTACTTTACTCTGACAGATGATGGCATTCCAAAAAAACGCGCTCGTGAAACCTGTGGAACCGGGGATCCTATTCGAGAGACCAAAATTGCCTGTTCTCCTGAGATCGAAGCGACGATCTCCTTTTCCGGCTGAGCGCCGTCAATGGTTTACATGGACGGAAACGTGAAACTCTGGTCAGTAAATTTTCGAAACGGAAAAGATGAGGATTGCGGTGGAGCCGCTTTCAACACTCCCGAAGAAGCTAAAGCGTTCGTTGATCGATACATCGCCAAGGGTTGACCGCTCCCGGGGTTCCGTTTATGCCGTTTATGTTTGAGTATAATTCCCGGCAACCTTAAGTGCATCTAACGAAGCGGCCATACATCATTTTCGAATTTGCTGCCCGCCAGATCGCTGAGTCTTTTTTTGAAAACAAGCTCTACAACAAACTCGAAGACTTCATCGTTAGTATGTACCGTCAAGTGATCGAGGCTGTCGCAGACCGGTAGGTGGACGTGCACATATTCTATTCCGGGATCGCTGAAACGAAGAGGTGGTCCATTCTTTTCGGAACGCCGGCCCGCTTCTGCTGGAAGCAAATCCACAGATTCCCGCTCAACAATGCCGTCATGGGGTTTGCTTGGCGAATAAGCGAACCGGAGCAACAGGGTCGCGATCCCCAATGCCCGCGTCATTTTAGGGAGTCCACCAAGGTCAAGCTGGTGTCGGCTCTTGTTAAAGAATGTCCCCGGAATGGTAATGTATTCGATCCCGTCGGCTTGATCTCGGCGTTTCATTGGATCTTTGAAAACGTTGTGTACCTCGGTTAGTTCGAGGATTCCGGGGCCGCGCAACCAGTCGCCCCCTATCACCGCGCCTCTATGGAGAATCCACATAAGGAGAGAAGTCATGCTGGAGGCTCTCACCGCGCCGTGGTTCGGGGTTCCAAACATTACAACGCGCTTGATGAGCTTGTAAGCAGGCGTTTGATCGAGGATCGCGAGTCGACTAATAAGGCCTCCCATGCTGTGGCCGAAAAGTGTTACCGAGCGGTCTCTTGCACCAATGCCAGTTAGCTCGGCGGCAAGCGCCGTGCCGTTACTTTTCATACTGTCTTTATAAGGATAGCTAAACCCATGATGCGTTATCGAAAGACCTCGCGCCTTGCCCTCCCTTTCCAGGCGCGTACGCAAGCTATCAAATGTGCTGGGCTCAGATCGGATCCCGTGCACGTAGACGAAATGCTCTAGCGTTCGCGGCGAACCGCCGGTTGCCGTCGTGAATGCCAGCAAGCTCGGTTTCTTCTTGGTTTTGTGGCTAAGAAGGAGAAATATTTTCGCTTGTACAGACCTGAAAGCGCCGACTAGGCCGCCTAGGTCCAATAGATTACAGCGAACCGAAAGTTTCTCCTTTTTATTCTGCGTCAAGACATGACAGACGGTGGGTGCGGGCAAAACCAGCTCTTCGTCTTCGTCATCGTGGCGCGACATCCCCTTCAGTAGCCAGCAAGCAGTTATCTCCCGTTCACTGAGTCCTTCGCAATCATGCGGCAAGCCAAGCAACAGGTGCACGAATTCCATGCCGAACGGCGTCTGTTTGGTAACACTGTCAGAGATTCCTTGCGAGACATCCAACCAGGACGACTCAAGGAAACATTCTTGGTCAGAGGCACACTGACGGATTTGGACGGCGCTTTCGGTTCGCTCTGAAGGACGTAAAAATGGCGCCCGAGTGAACTTTGGAAAACGAAAATGTTCGGCCCCTAGCCACGAGGAGACAATGAGAGCGCCCTTGGAATCCACTATTTCAGCCAAACTAAAAACTCTAGCATCGGTGGTATTCGCCTCTCTAAAAGACAGTTTCAGACCGGTTGCTCTAAGTAACCCGCTATTTTCTTCCGTACGATGTGAAACTCCCCAGATTCCAGCAAGAAGGTAGAACAGCCTAGCGTCTAGGTATCCTCCCTCAGAAACCTCCATGCCACTTCTGACCTTTTCCAGTTCGCCCAAAAAATTCTCTGGTGGACTTGCTCCATCTTCGAGAACGGCCTTGAGGAAGAGTAGCATCGAGAAGATCTCTAAATCCCTCTTTCTACGGTAGAGAATTGAATGTTGGTATAGCTCATTCCGGCTAAACCGATATCTGCGCCTTGCGATATCCAAAGTGCCTCCCTCTGGGTCGCGGAAGCCGTCCGACGACAAGCTCATAGACAACACCGGCGCAAAAGCCTGAAATCGTCTCGCTCTCCCAAAAATATAACTTTCCCATTCCGACCTTATCTCCAGACGGATCGACGCAGCTGCGGGAACGGAACCCAAGAGTTCTTCGCGAATACGAGCGCTAAGGTCTGACTGACCTGAGTGCTCGACATCGATATCGCTAGCGAACGGCGTCAGGCGGAACAAAAGGTCGTCGGAATCAAGCTCCGAAGCCTCGTATATTGCGGTGCGAACAAGGCGCCGAACCAAACCACCGCGGAGCGTCAGACGGATCCCCAATCGCCGCGAGACCTCGGCGAACGGATTCAGACTCGAAATGCTTTCGAAAGAGAGATCCAAAAGATTTGGGTGAGACTATCGAAATAGATCGAAATGAGCAATACTGCGACGCTGAAGGCGGTAGCCCTCACTCCGGTCTTCTAATAACCACGTATCCTGTGTCTCTTTCACTCCCTCCCATTCCACGCCCTGAGCGTTTCCGGTGGCTCTTTCGCTACTGCAATTACCGGGCTGTTTACACGCCTGACGGAACTTGTGTGAGGGACTCACGCTTGCTAGAGTTAAACTATAGGCTCGTCATCGAATATACCCGCAACTCGGGAAGGCGCCCGTCGAAGGCTAACCCAGCAGGATCGAGAGGAGACCTGTGCCTCCGGCGCGATCATGGGCGCTGCGGTGGCCTTTGGGTGCATTATCTGGGAATGTGCGAAGCCTGACTCGACCGTGGTCGGAGCATTCGGAAGTCACGGGGACTAAAATGGCTGGTGCTTCACCACGAACCACCGCCGCTCCTCGAACCCGCAGAATCATCTGAGCGGGCGGCAGGACTACTACTCGCTGAGTATTCGCCGGACTTCTGGCTCAGCGGCCATGTGCATGATTGCCGTACCGGCTCGAAGGCAAGTGCTCCCATGAACTCGCGAAGACGGTCGTCGTTACGCCTGGTCAACTCCTCGAAGCGTCATGGCCGAACCATATCAAGCTTGATACGGAAAGCGGAATAATCGAATGGCGAAGCATTCGTAAAATGAGCGATAGGATATCCTCGGCAGTCCCCCTGAAGGTTCGAGAACTTATTATGCGCAGCGCTTAGAACTCGAAATCCGGCGATTGTGCGCTAAAACATCCTCTGTTTCGTGATATGCCTCAACCCGCAATCAAACCGTTTTCGATCAGGGTTTTCTTCACTGACGGCGAGCCCAGGGGGCTACGACTGGTAGAGAAATCAGGTTGGAGCGGGTTTGGTGCCGTTTGTCCCAGACAACGGTTTGGCGAAGTCAAAAATCGTGGAGAATTCGGCCGCCCGGGCGTTTACCTCTTACTCGGAGACGATGCCGGACAGAACCTCCCTGATGTTTACATTGGTGAAGCTGACCCTCTGGTTGATCGGATCAAGCAACACGTTCAAAACAAGGATTTTTGGGAACGCTTTGTCGCATTCTCGGATCGTGGGCAGTCACTTAACAAAGCGCACATCCAGTACCTGGAGCACCGAATGATCCAGGCCGCTGGCGAAGCAAAACGCTGCAATCTCCTAAACGGAAATAATCCTACCGCGCCGAGCCTTTCCGAAGCCGATCGAGCAGACTGCGAACTTTTTCTCGACGAAGTTTTCTCCATTTCATCGGCCCTGGGCATTACCGTTTTCGAAAAGCCCGAAATCAAGACATCCCAACAGCTGCTGCTGTTCCTCAAATATAAGGAGATCGAGGCGAAAGGATATGAGACGGCTGATGGTTTCGTCGTCCTAAAAGGCTCAGAGGTGTTCCCCGAAACGACCCCGTCTGCTCCATCGTCGATCATCCAACTTAGGAATGAGTTGCAGGCCAAGGGAGTCTTGGGCAAGAACGAAAATAGTGGTCTTGCGTTTCTCCAGGACTACGAATTCAGCTCGCCTTCTACCGCGGCTGGAATTATCCGCGGCGCGAGTTCCAATGGCCGATCAGAATGGCGGACTGGCGAAGGAAAGAAACTAAGGGAGATCCAGGATGAAACAAATGCCTAGCCGATGAAACGACGTGTTCGGATCAAAGTTTCCGGTAACTGCGGTTGAAAACTATTGGCGAGTCCGGCTACCACGACGTGGGGGCTACGGGTACGTTGGCCATAGCGAATCAAACGACCGCCATCAAGTCCTACTACCGAGTCTTGATTATGAAATTCATCGTTACGTTTTTCGGTCGGGTGGCGTCAGAAGTCAGAAGGCGATCGCGAATCTTTAGATAAATTGCCGGTAGTACCAAGAACCGATCGTAGCGGTGATCACTGCTCCACTACCCCAGACTCACAGATCCTGTACGCCTCCTCTAGAGCCGAAAAATGTAGTCAAAATGTAGTTAAGAATTTGGGCGACATGATGACATGAACGAAAACAAAAACCGGCCCTTTGATTGGGGGCCGGTTGGTTGCCGGTGCCTTAGTTTTTATTGCATCGGTATAACTTGGGGTTTCGGATTGTCAGTGTGGTCTCAGCCACTGGCAATAGCGGCTACGTGGGAAGGAGTTTCTACCAGGAAGCAATGCAAATCGCTGACTTGACTAACGTTGGTGCATCATTGCCAATGACGCGATGGACTGGTCTTGGGGTAATAATCCCGTTATCTTTGTCTTTACGGTTTTAGGTGGACTTGGAGGGTTCACAGTCCTTTGGAACCTGATTCGAGTTTGGAGAAAGCCGCTGCTGGTGCGATTTGAACGTATTGATGTTCCGACAAATGCTGGGCTGGAAGAAGCGCTAGATTTCTGGCGTTCGCCGGTAGGAAACTCGCTTCGGAACGAGTTTGTCGCCCACTTTCAGATATCTACTAAGTTTGCTTCCAGCACAGACCTTCGAGAACTCGTTCGAGAAGTCGTCAACGATATCGAGTCTCGAACGTCCTCTAGGATGCCGCCGAAAATCACCGGAAGGCAAACGATAGCGTCCCTTGCTCTTGAAAACACCGGCTCAGCCGTGCAGGAAAACGTTAAACTTTACCTTGATGGTGGGAAATATGTGATGATGCAACGACCAAACAAAGGGTTATTCCTACGCACCATGACCGACAATGAAGTTGAAATCGGAGACTTCCAGCAGGGAGATAAAATGGATGTCTGGACCTGGGGAGAACGAGCCGGTACCGAAAACTGGCTGAAAGTGCGGTCAGATCAAGGAAAAGCTCGACTCAAGGCTGTAAAACAGATGGTGGTTTATTGGTGAAAAACGGCCTCAATCGATCGATTGCTTCTGCCAATCCTTTCTCGTTGAATCCGGTACCCGAATGACCGAAGTAGCGGAGCTTCCCGTTTCGATACGCGCCCAGCAGCAAGGCTCCAAGATGCATGCGGCTCCCTTTTCCCTCGGTCAAGCCGCACACCACGAATTTTTGCTGTGGCCGGGACTTAATCTTCGGCCAATCCGGTGAGCGTCTCCCCGGCCCGGTAAACGCTGCTCTTTCGTTTGGCAACTATCCCTCCAAGTCCCTTCTCTTTCGCGAGCTTGAAAAGAGCCTTACGGCAATTCTCGATATAGCCGCCAACCTGGATTCCGTCGACGCCAGTGATGATCTCCTGTAATCGTTTCCGCCGTCGCACAACGCTCCTGCCGGTTAAGTCACTGCCCATTGTCCCAAAGCAAATCAAACAGAACATAGACAACCGGAGCAGTCGGTCGCTTCTGCCATTTGTTGGAGCAACTGAAACCGGGGTATGCCGTCCTTATCCAATGCGACAATCTCACCGTCCAGAATCGTTGATCGCAGTTTCAGTTCATTAACCGTATCTCGAACGGTCGGGAACTTCGGTTCGAGTGGTAATCGGTTACGGGACCAGATCCGAGCTTTGCCCGTTGCATCAATAACAGCGATCGCTCTATAACCTATAACCGTCGAGTTTGGTTTCAAAAATCCAATCTCGATCGTTAAATGGCTTCTTCACGGTCGAGACCATCATTGGCCCAACAAATGCGGCAGAGACTTTCTGGGCATAACGACTCACTGAGCGGATAAAAACTCCTTCAGCCGCTCTATACTCTTCCGTTTGGCGGAGAGGGAGTAACCGTTCCACCACTGATAGATACAGGTATGTGACACTCCAAGCTCGGTAGCGATCTGCTTCTTCGTGTAACCTCGTTCGAATGCTAGTTGCTTTAACTTTTGAATCAGCCGCTGGAAATTTCTCTTCTCTTTTGCGTTACGTTCTGGTCTGCGATGATACAAGGATCTTGCCGAGGACATGTCGATTAGGGACACTATTTGCTCAGAGAACAAAAAACGAAAGGTGGCATCTAGTTCCCGCTTTAAAGGTTTCAAGATGAGTAACAAGAAGAACCAGCACTTTGTACCGAGGCATTATCTTAAGCGATTCTCCTTCGATGGCGGTAAGCGTATCCATCTCATGCTCGTGCCGCAAGGACAGTTCAAGGTTAACGCTCCGCTTAAGAGCCAGTGTTCGAAGAATTTCTTTTACAGTGAAGATTCCATTTTAGAGGACCAGCTAAGTCAGCTTGAAGGTCAAGCGGAACAACTGTTCAAAAAGATATGTGAACAAAGGCGTCTGCCAAAAGAGTCAGCGGATCGCATACCGCTAGTCCTTTTTCTGAACGTCATGCGGGGCCGGACTGAACATTTCGACAAACAGCGTCAGGCACACACTCAAGCGATCATCCACGAGCTTCTAGCCAGTAAAATGCGGCAGCAAGGGCGCTCGGATCTTCAAAAGGTGCTGCCGCACCTGGAATGGGTAAACAAGGGACTGCCTGCCGACAGCGTCGCGACGGCAATTACGCATGCCCTTCTTCTCTGCGATCTCAAGCTCAAGCTTCTTTAGCCCCTGAGTCACACCATTTCATTGCGAGCGACCATCCAGTAATCGTCTTAAACCAAGGCTTCCGCGACGTTGTAAAAGGGCGAAGTGTTGGAGGGATCGCAATGCGCGGTTTGCAAATTTTCCTACCCCTTAGTCCGGAACTCGCCATCATCGCATTCGATTCGAAGTGTTACCGAGTGGGAAGACCAGATCAAGACGCAGTAGCTTTGAACCACTCGGATGATGTCCGGATGATCAATGCTCTTCAAGTGCTCAACTGCCATAAGTGCATCTATTTCCGGTACAAAGAAGACCGAGAGATCTGCCACAACCTAATCTATAAGTTCTCCGGAAAGCGTGTCAGCATAGAAGAACTCACGTCGAAAAAGAATATGTTTTACCAGGGCCAAAACCAACTACTAATCCACTCCCAAGTTCCTTCGCTTCCGGTGCCCGGGAAGTGGTCCTTCTGCAAAGTCCGCCGAACTTTGCGTCCAGAAGACTTCAACTACAGAGACCCCGGGACAGTTAAGGCAGTAAATGCATGGGAGGAAGCAATCTGGAAGCGCAAGAAATGGATGAGCTTCGAAGACTGGGCAGATGAGTACGAATGGAAACACCGTCCGGACGACTATTAAGGAACGATATGGCAAAGGGACGATAGGCCAAACCGAATGGAACGAGAAAACCTTCGTTTTTTCATGAGGCTAAAATGGCATCGCCTCGAGAATGGAGTGAAGTTGGCGATCAATGAGCGATCACCAGCTCCACCGGCTTGGGTTACTGGGGGGAGGTTTAGGGCGTCGGACTAGCGAATTGGTTTCCGCTGAAGGTGTTATCTCCGACAACGGTGAAGGTGCTACCGGCTTGATCCTGCTCATCAATAGTAAACGAGTAGACGCCTGCGAGCGTGTTATTTTGTATCGTGTTATGACTGGCAAGAAAGAGACCGATCGCTGTGTTAGCGCCCTGTTGCCCTGTCAGTATGCAACTGTGGACGCGGTTGAATTGCCCGTGCTCTATGCTAAACCCGTAGCCAGATTGGCCAACTGTGATGTTTAATCCGGTGATGAGGCAGGAGGAACCGTCGATTATTACCCCGTAACCGCCAGCAACGATTCGGCCATTACTCACGCGAACGTTGACCAACGTCAAACCACCGGTATCAAACTGATCAATGATAATGCCATCTCCTTGTGTAGCGGTAATGGCGTGCCCATTCAGATTTAGCGTGACGTCGCTGGCTTGTATTTCAATCGTGGCTCCTCCGCTCGTTCCAGTGAGGTCATTAGCGAGGACGTAACTGCCCGGCACCGTAATGATTTGGGGGGCCGTAATTCGTGTGGGTGCAGCTTGTAGTGATCCGATGGACGCGATCAAGACAAGCGCCAGTAGTGTTCCATACTTTAGATTTTTCATGAAGCGACTCCTTGACCCGATGGTGAATTAGAGAATTTCATTTGGATTGTTTGAACGGTGGACCAGACCACAGCCCGAGCGAGACCCTGCAACCGAGCTACACCTCAATTAGGGTGTTGAGGGGACGGAGGATAATGGAGGGGCCGAGGATAAAATCGGCCGACGTATTCACGTGGGCTTGAATCCCGCAACGGTCAAGGAGGGGTTCTGCCGCTAGGGAACAAGACTCTTAATCTCCATGTCCATCACACGTTCCGGTAACTAAAGGTGAGCGCAAAAGAATCCGCACACTTTTCCAATGGTATCGGTCGAAGGGTTTGATTGATCGCCCATATCGCCCTTTACCACTATCTTCAATTTTAGCTGGCTTCCCGTAATAGCTTTCCCAAGTGGGTATATCGGCGGCATGCCCGCCTGCATTACAAACTCGCAGTGCCTTATCTTCGGCTTGCGCCGTCGTCACCGCGAATAACCCAGCGGTGAGGGCAATAAGTAAACGTTTCATCATAAAACTTTCCCCCTCGCTTCAGCGGCGCGTTCGGAAATGTAAGCCCTATTGCGCTTTCCATGCTGAGTACGGAACTGCCCCCAAAAGTTCAAAACCAAAATGGCTACCCCTACAAACAGTAAAAGCTTGTTCATGGGGCGTCCGGTTTTCTCTTGAGAGAAATCCCTTCGCGCCTGCCAAGAAAAGAGTCTCGACGCCCGAACTTTCGGTGCCGAACTCCTCCTTAGCGACCAACTCTTTAATGGGCCGGATCGTTGAGGGAGTCAGCCGCAAAACTTTCTGGACGGTGCCAGCTTTGGGACGGCCCCCCATGGAGCCGTATTTTGCGCCGCCGAGGGGCGTTCCAGTAGCGTTGAGCAAACAACCGATTGCTGTTTCGACCCTTGCTCCCACTGCTTCGCTAAGCTACCCCCCAGGGGACATAAAGAGATCCGGTTGGAACATTTCTTTCCAAACCAAATCGGTCTGCAGTCCATTACTCAACGTGTCGCCGAGTGACTCGACTACCAGGGAACACCAAGGTCACTTTATTTAGCTGCACGTATGATGGATATGGAGAGTAAGAGTTTCGTCACCTAGCGGCTAAACCTCTCTCGAGAACGACCGTTGTGGGGTTTTAAGCCCACGTTAATACGTCGGCCGATTATTTTCCATCCTCCTCAACATGTGTAGTTCAGCTGAGGTCGGGTGGATGGAATTATCGGCGAAGACCCGTCTGGACCCATGCGTCCACTGTGGCTGGAACAACGACGACGTATGTCCGTCAGCTCGAGGAGTCACAATAAGCTACGAAGCCTGTACGTTTCGATAGAAACGAACCTGTGTGTGGTGTGGCACAAGGAACCGATGTCATGAAAACTAAATTACTAATCGCCCTTGCCGTTGGGTTATTTGCGGTCGCGTCGTATGCCGCATCGCCAACACTTGGCACCGTCGTGGGCAATGCGCTAAGCATAGTGGAGCGTACTCGAGACACGGTGTTCGAGTACTTGAATGCCGCTCCAGCGGTCACCCTCGATACGCTTAGGCAGGAGTATGGTCCGGAACTCCTGGTAACCAATGGCGTCAATGGCGAAATGTATATTTTTGGCACTCTTCTTACCAATGGAAGAACCGCTGCTTTCGTGGTCACGGACGGCAAACCGTGTGTGTGGTCTGGCACAACAGAGACTCAAACGATTACGAAATTACATCCGTGGACGAGGAGCGCCACTAGGCCATGAAAAGAACGCTACTCACGGTACTATGTGCGCTGTGTCTGGCACAGATAGCCAGCGCCTTGGATGCCGTACCGAACGAAGACGCGATCGAAGACGCCCAGGCTAAGCAAGAAAACGGAATAGCCGAGTTAAAGACAGTGGAGGGCGCTGCGGGTTACATTACTGATTTCCTTAACCGCGTTGATCCGTCCCAGGTATTAGCCTCAAACAGCGCTTTTATCGAAAAGACCAACCAAAACGGGGATCGCTTCCTTCTCGCTAAGGTCCTTATTACTTTCCGAAACTACAGCCGCCAGGAGGTACGTGGCATAGTATCGGACCTGAGTCGTAACTGGACTACCACTCTATCGTTAGCGGAGTACAACGCTTTTCTGCATACCGGAGATCGGGCTATTTTAGCTGAGCCAAATCTCGATCCCGATCCAACACCGAAACCCACCCCCGCTACCCGTTTTCGTCAATCTGGCGAGGGACATGAGGACACCTACCCTAACGGCGCCCAGATCGTAAACATCAGGTCCAACGACGTGGTGGTTACGACCAAGCGATCGAGTCTGGTGGAACTGGTCCGGTTAAATGGTTTCCACAATAAGCCTGCTGTTCGCCAACTCTTCAATGCCCTGGTAGCGAACCAAATGGCTTTCACCCTTAATCCAGGCACCATTATTTATGTGCAGGAGATGGGCAGAGATGGTGTTGATAGTATCCTGATTCGTGGTCAAGACCGAGAGTACTTTGTCTCTCACACCGACGTGTCAGAAGCAATTAACTTGGGTCTACTTCAAAACTGAAAGAACATGAAAAGAATACTACTATTTACTGATGGCCGCTGTCGGCCTGACAATGACAGCACGGGCAAATACATATCCAAATGATTTGGATTTAAGTAGAGCGAGCGACTCTAAAATTGTGCAAGTGGCACAAGCCGACGCGAAGGATTTTTGGATTCGAATTAAAGCCAACACTTCAGATATAGGCGCATTTGAGATCAATCAATACGAAGACGGGCGAGCCATTAAACACGGTCTAATGGATTTTCTTAAAGCGGTGACCTATACCAATGCTTTTGGCGAAGTCCTTACGCAATTAAGAATAGATGGTGAGTAATATGAAAACCTTACTCACGCTGCTAGCGGCAATTGCCGTAGCCTTTATTTGTGGATGCGCAACCGAGGTGCAACAAACCTCCGAGAATGCCGCTGCCGCTGGCGGAACCGTGAGCTATCAAGAGGCAACCGCACTCGTTAACGAGTACATCCACCGCAAAGCCAAAGATCCTTACTCGGTCCAAGACCTAGTAGTCGGACAACCTCACCTTGTGCGGTTCGGCAATCGGTCGGAATGGCGTATCGGGTTTACCTGCAATGCCAAAAACAGTTTCGGAGCCTACACTGGCATTCAGGAACATTGGATCGTTGTTTATAATCACCAGATCGATTGGCAGCGCGATCAGATGATTGATAACCTCAAGCAGATTCAGGCATCGCTTTAGAAATGAAAAATATGAAAACACTATTAATGCTGCTAGTGGCAATCACACTAGCCAGCACCACCCAGGCACAGGGTTGGAAAACATTTACGCATGAAGGAGCAGGTTATAGGATAACCTACCCAGCCAATTTGCAGCTTCAGCCGCCATCACCGGGAGCCGTTGCCACAAACAGCTCTACCCAATGGAGAATTAAGGATTTCCGATCCGAGGACGGGGAAGTGGAGCTGTATGTTGAGACCCACAGCATGAACACAGATGCATCACTACAAGAAAATTTAAATTATGAAGTTTCAAACCGCACACAGGGCGGTGATTACATCAACTACAGCGTGATTAAAGATAATTGGTATGTGGTCTCTGGCACCAATGCCAAAGGGTACGAATTCTACAAAAAATATTTCGATTCCGGTGACTGGTGGATCAGTTTCGACTTCGTGTACCCTCGCTCACAGCACCGAATTTACGACCCAATGGTTGCCAAAATCGCCCGTGATTTTGTCCCTAAGCTAGCGGGCGACTATGATCACTAAAGGGCATTGTCAACGGGGATCGGCATCTTTAAAGCGGTGCCACTTTTGGTTTCTTCTCCGAAGAGATCCATTTTAATAAAGCGCTCCAGAACGCTGATCGCCTTGTATCCTTGGCAAGGCTTTTCGCGGTTTACATCACCAATTCGTGCGTGAATTGTTCCTTGTGGGAAAAGAATCTCGGTGGGCGACAGGATTGGTCGTGCTCGGCATAACGGCCTTTCTTGCGGCATGCCCAAAACGGACGAGCTGGCGCTTCCAAGACAGGAACAACTGATCCAAACACAGCCTTTGCCGAATATGGTGCACGCTCAAGTACCCCTACCGGGCCTACCGGGGATGTTCCGTCTCGGAGAGGCGCTGCACGTGGCGGGGGTAGCCAAAACGGCTTTTAGCGCGGCTCTTTGATAAACTTCAACTGATCCGGTAGATCTGCCGTGGCGGACCCTAGCCAAATCCTGAATTCGCAGCCCGGGGCGGTGTTTTTTCCCCTTTTCGACGATTTGACTCCGGTCGGAACCCGTGTCGATCAGGCGGCAATATCGCGACACTGGCCGATGCTTACCAGTGGAGTCAATCACCGCGATCGCTCGGTAACCGTCGAGCTTGGTCTCGAAAATCCAATCCGGAGAGTCACGAACGGGGGTAGCGGCTTCTCAGGCATATCGGCTCACTAAGCGGATAAAAACTCCTTCAGCCGCTCAATATTCTCGCGCTGCGCCAAGCGTAACATGAATCCGCGGGCTGCGGCCGGGGAGGGAAAAATATACGCGGGAAACAATCCCTTGAGCAGTATTGCCGATTTCACGGGCGCCATTCAATATTAGAACGCTAGAACAAGGATATAGACTTCGGCGGTGGCAAAATATATACATACGACCCTATTTTTGTAAGGTTATGAAATGCGAGTCGTTCAATCCTGCGTTTCCCGTCTGCGCGCGGGTGTTAGATCTGGAGTTCACGAGAAACCATATTTGCGGAAGCGAAAGAGACGAAAGGGGAGGCCGTTTAGGATAAGCGATGCCTCGGATTTTCGACAATATTGATCTCGAACTGCTTCCGGCGTTGCGGGATACGTTAGTCGTCGCAGACCGTTCCGATTTTTGTGTCGGATACTTCAATTTGCGCGGGTGGAAGGCGATTGACGACCTCGTCGAGAAATGGTCGGGAGGCTCTGGCAATCAATGCCGTCTTCTTGTTGGAATGCAGCGTCCTCCGCAGGATGAGTTGCGCACCGCATTCAGTCTCACTCATGGCGAGGAACAGCTAGACAACCAAACCGTTGCTCGCCTAAAGAAGCGATTGGCCGAAGACTTCCGCAATCAGTTGACGTTCGGCGTGCCGACGAATGCTGATGAAGCGGCTCTGCGTCGCTTGGCAGCGCAACTGAAGGCGGGAAAGCTGGTCGTCAAGCTGTTCCTCCGCCACGCCCTCCATGCGAAGCTTTATTTGTTGTTCCGCGGCGATCCAATCAACCCGATCGTCGGCTACCTCGGTAGCAGTAACCTGACACTTTCCGGTCTATCACATCAAGGCGAATTAAATTTGGACGTGCTTGATCACGACGCCGCCAAAAAGCTGACCGGATGGTTTCAGGATCGGTGGGTCGACCATTGGTGCGTAGACATAACCGCCGAGCTATTAAAAGTGATTGAGGAAAGCTGGGCGCGTGAGGACGCGCCTCCGCCATACCAGATCTACGTTAAGATGGCGTACCACCTGGCTCAGGAGGCACGCGCCGGGCTTTCCGAGTTCCGCATCCCGCCCGAGTTCGGTAACCGTCTATTCGACTACCAGGTTGCCGCGGTCAAGATCGCCGCACATCATTTGAACAAGCGCGGCGGGGTGTTGATCGGCGATGTCGTCGGCCTGGGAAAGACGCTTATGGCTTCGGCCCTCGCCAAAATCTTCCAGGATGACCAATTCACGGAAACTCTCATCATCTGTCCGAAGAATCTCGTGAAGATGTGGGAGGAGTATGTTGCCGAGTACAGGCTACTTGCGAGAGTCTTGTCAGTGACAACGGCCACGCGTGAATTGCCCGATCTGCGGCGTTACCGCGTCGTGCTGATCGACGAGAGCCATAATCTTCGCAATCGTGAGGGCAAGCGCTACCGCGTCATTCAGGAGTACATCCATAAAAACGAAAGCAAATGCATCTTGCTTTCCGCTACTCCTTACAACAAGACGTATCATGATTTGTCGAGCCAGCTCCATCTGTTCGTGCCCGAGGATAAGAACTTGGCCATACGCCCGGAGCGGCTGCTGCGGGAACTCGGGGAAACAGAGTTCATTCGTCGCCACCAATGCGACATTCATTCCCTTGCCGCATTCGAAAAGAGCCAGTACGCGGACGACTGGCGCGAGCTGATGCGGCGCTACATGGTGCGCCGCACCCGAAGCTTCATTCAGGACAATTACGCGGACACCGACGCCATCACAGGTCGCAGATTCCTTACGTTTGAGGACGGCACGCGTTCCTATTTTCCGGAGCGCGTCCCAAAGACGGTGAAGTTCCGCATTGACGAGCAGAACCCTTCGGACCAATACGCGCAGTTCTATGCTGCTGACGTCGTGGCTGCCATCAATGCGCTAAGCCTGCCGCGTTACGGCTTGGCTAACTACGTGGCGGCTTCCCCGCACAAGTCGCCTACACCTGCCGAGGCGAAACAACTGCAAAATCTTTCCCGCGCCGGCAAGCGACTGATGGGTTTTTGCCGGACGAACCTGTTCAAGCGCTTGGAGAGCAGCGGCGCGGCGTTCCAGCAATCAATCGAACGCCATATCTTGCGCAACCATATCTTCCTGCATGGCATCCAGAATGGTTTGCCACTGCCTCTTGGCACGCAGGACTCCGGCCTGCTCGATACCGGCAACTACGACGAGGATGTGGATGACTTGGCCGCCAGTGCGGAGTTATTTGAAGAGGAAGACGGCGAGCAAGAGAAGTCGGCGGCGGCATCGCATGCGCTGCACCTCCGAACGGCAGAGGACTTCGCGAAGCGTGCGGCAGAGGCATATGGTGCTTATGCGAACCAGTTCAGTAGCCGCTTTAAGTGGCCGCGTCCGGATCTGTTCGTGAAGTCGCTTGCCAAAGACTTGGCTGATGACGCCGGCAGCCTTCTCGCTATCTTGAGGCGCTGCGGGGAATGGAAGCCGGATCAGGACGCCAAACTGGAAGCGCTACACAAGCTCCTGACCAAGCGGCACCCGAATGACAAGGTAATCGTTTTCACTCAGTTCGCCGACACCGTGCGTTATTTGGAAGCGCAATTGCGCGCCCGCGGCGTTCCCCGCCTCGCGGGTGTAACAGGAGAGGCTGAAGATCCCACGAGTTTCGCGTGGCGCTTCAGTCCCGTCAGCAACAACAAGCGCGACAGCGTCGCTGTCGACCGGGAGCTTCGCATTCTGGTTGCCACGGACGTCTTGAGCGAAGGACAGAACCTTCAGGATGGCGCGATCATCGTTAACTTCGATCTCCCCTGGGCAATCATCCGGCTGATTCAGCGCGCCGGACGCGTGGATCGTATTGGACAGAAATCCGAGAAAATTCTTTGCTATTCTTTTCTGCCGGCCGAGGGCGTCGAGAATCTCATTCGTCTGCGGGCCCGCGTCCGCCAGCGTCTTCATGAGAACGCCGAGGTTGTCGGCACGGACGAGGCCTTCTTCGAGGACGAACGGGAGCGACAGAAACTCCTTGATCTGTATCATGAGAAATCAGGAATCCTTGATGGTGAAGCCGACAGCGAGGTGGATCTCGCCTCCTATGCCTACCAGATCTGGAAGAATGCGATTGATCGCTTTCCCGAATTGCAGAGGACGATCCCTGCGATGCCGCCGGTGGTCTTCTCAACGCAGCCGCATCGGGCAACAGAGAAGAAACCGGATGGGGTGCTTGTGTATCTTCGTACTGCGGAAGGCAATGACGCTCTTGCCTGGGTGGACAAGGGTGGCAACAATGTTACTGAATCGCAGTTTGAGATTTTGAAGGCAGCGGAGTGCTCGCCCGACACGCCGGCGCTGCCGCGGCAGGAAAATCACCATGACCTCGTGCGTAAGGGTGTGGAATTCCTGGTTGCCGAGGAGAAGTCAGTAGGCGGCCAGTTGGGACGTCCCTCGGGCGCTCGCTTCCGAACCTACGAGCGTCTCAAAAGGTACGCCGACAAGGTTAAGGGCACACTGTTCGATCTTCCGCAATTGACCAAGGCAATCGAGGAAATCTACCGCTTTCCGCTCCGTCAGTCGGCCACGGACACGCTCAATCGCCAGCTCCGCGCCGGTATCTCGGACGACAAGCTTTCTGAGCTGGCGACGGCACTGCGCGATGATGGTCGGCTTTGCGTCGTCCAGGAAGAGGAACATTCGGACGAGCCTCAGATCATTTGTTCGCTTGGGCTGGCTCCCAGCGACAGCAAGGGAGCGTGAGGAGAGCGATGGCCCTAAATAGCACTCGTGCACGTCAGTTACTCGCCAAGTGCGATTTAAAGGGTGTCTTTATAGAAGAACTCGGTTGGGACCACCATGGCGCCACGCTGAAGGTCACGCCTGATGATCAGTCTATTACTCTGCAAGCGGTAGCCCAAAAACGCGGCATGGTTGCATATCATTGCGCGACGCCAGGAGGACAGCGGCTGCCCGATTACGCGCTGCGTCGGAAGATTGAGCACCAGGTTGCCAAGGCGGCGCATGAACATTTGATCATTTTCACCGATGCCGCGAAAGACACGCAGATCTGGCAATGGGTTAAGCGCGAAACGGGTAAACCTGCGGCATGTCGTGAACATACGTTTCATCGCACTCAACAGGGCGATGCGTTGCTGCAGAAATTGGAAGCCATTGTCTTCACGTTGGCGGAGGAGGATCGCCTGTCGCTGCCAGACGTTACCCGCCGGGCCCGTACAGGGTTCGACGTCGACCGGATCACCAAACGCTTCTACGATCGCTTTCAAAAGGAACACACTGCCTTCTTGAAATTCATTGATGGTATCATGGAGCGGGCCGATCACGAGTGGTATGCCTCGGTAATGCTCAACCGGTTGATGTTTGTTTACTTTATTCAACGCAAAGGCTTTCTGGACGGCGATCGGGACTACCTGCGCAACCGGCTAAACCACCTACGCGAAGAGCACGGCCGGGATCAATTCTATTCCTTTTATCGTTACTTTCTCCTGCGCCTCTTTCATGAAGGACTCGGCGGCAAGAAACGCAGTGCGGATCTCGAAAAGCTTATTGGCCGTATTCCGTACCTTAACGGCGGTCTCTTTGAAATCCACGAGCTTGAAACGCCTGACCGATACGGAAAAACAATCCAGATTCCCGACGAAGCATTCGAGCGCATCTTCGACTACTTCGACCACTACCAGTGGCATTTGGATGAGCGCCCGCTCCGCGATGATAACGAGATTAACCCGGATGTTCTCGGCTACATCTTCGAGAAGTACATCAATCAAAAGCAGATGGGGGCGTACTACACGAAGGAAGACATCACCGAGTACATCAGCAAGAACACTGTGGTTTCCTTCCTCTTCGATGCAGCACGCGCAAAATGTAAAATCGCTTTCGAAAATCCTAAAGGCTCAACAGTCTGGGAGCTGCTGAAAGAAGACCCAGACCGATACATCTATCCCGCCGTGCGCCACGGCATAGGTGAACCGCTGCCGGCAGAGATTGCTGCGGGAATTGACCCAGTGACTCTGCACCAGCCTGTCAGTAAAGGTTCAGTAAAGACCCACGAACTGCGCAAGGGTTGGAACAAGCAGGCGCCATCGGAGCACGGTCTACTAGCGGAGACGTGGCGTGATGTGATCGTCCGTCGACAGCGGTACGAAGAGCTCAAGGCGAAGCTTGCCGCCGGCGAGGTGAACGACATCAACGATCTCGTCACTCTCAATCTGGATATCCGGCAGTTCGCGCAGGACGTAATTGAAAATTCCGAACGCCCGGATCTCCTTAGAGCATTCTGGCAGGCCATCGAAAGGGTAACGATCCTGGACCCGACCTGTGGGTCCGGCGCATTCCTCTTCGCCGCTCTCAACATTCTGGAACCGCTCTATGAAGCCTGCCTTGATCGCATGGAAGCGTTCGTCGAAGACATAGAACGCTCTGGCGAAAAGCACCACCTCGAAAAGTTGTCCGATTTCCATAAAGTCCTGGAGCGTGTCGCTGCACATCCGAACCGTCGCTACTTCATCTTTAAGAGCATTATTCTCAATAATCTCTTCGGCGTGGACATCATGGAGGAGGCGGTGGAAATATGTAAGCTCCGCCTCTTTCTCAAGCTCGCCGCGCAGGTCGATCCAGACGCGGTGATGCATAATCTCGGCATTGAACCGCTGCCGGATATTGACTTCAACATCCGTGCTGGAAACACTCTCGTCGGCTACGCCACTTATGAAGAAGTGAAACGGGCCGCCTCCAGCAAACTCGATTTCGACAACGCCGTGGAAAAGATAGGCGTTAAGGTAGAGGAACTGCGGCAGGCATTCGATGCGTTTCGCGCGGCTCAAATCGAAGGTGATGGTTCGGTACCGGCCGGAGACAAGCAGAAACTACGAAATCGCCTGACAGCGCTGGACGACGAACTCAACCGCTATCTGGCGATCGATTACGCCGTCGAGCCGTCAAAGGTGGCTGCATATGGCAAGTGGCTGAAATCACATCAGCCCTTTCATTGGTTTGTTGAGTTCTACGGCATTATTAACGGTGGCGGCTTCGACGTGATTATCGGCAATCCTCCGTATGTCGAACTCAACGCCGTGGAAGACTACAAAACGCGCGGCTATGCATGCGAGGATAGCGGCAATCTTTACGCTCTCGTTATCGAACGCTGTGACGCTCTGGGCAAAAAGGACGGCAGACAGGGCTACATTGTTCCGGTGTCCTCGGTATCGACTGATCGCTATGGCTCACTTCAGAAGCTTCTAATTAAGCGTGCAGTTCATTTCAGCTCATACGACGACCGTCCGTCGCGCCTTTTCGACGGGCTTGAGCATATCCGTCTGACAATTCATATTATGGGCCGGTCGGCCGACGTGCCTGAGCTCTTTTCGACCAAATATAACAAGTGGGCTTCTGACGAACGTGCTGCTCTCTTTGCGAAGTTGCGATTTGCCAGTACAGAACCGGGGTTGGTGGACGGCACCTTCCCAAAACTCTGCTCCGAGGTAGAGCAGCGTATCGTCCGGGCTCTAGGCAGTCACCGCCAGCTCTGCAGGTTCTATAGCCGCTCTGCTCAAAACAGCATTTACTATTCGCGAAAGGTTGGATACTTTCTTCAGGTCCTGGACTTCGAGCCGCGTGTTCTTGATGGGAAGGGGCGGCGCCGTCCACCTTCCGAGTTCCAGGAACTGACGTTCGCTAGTAAGGAGCACGCCCAGTTGGCATTGTGTTGCCTCAACGCAAGCCTTTTCTACTGGTTCGTGACGGTCTTTTCGGACTGTCGGCACGTAAACAAGCGTGAAGTCGATGCCTTCCCTGTCGATCTCGATGCCCTTGCGGCGAGGTCATCCAAGAAACAGCTTCTTGAGCTCGCCCGGAGTCTCATGAACGATCTCCAAGATAACTCAGAAAACCGCACGATGCGCTTCAAGCACGATACGTTGACCGTGCAGTGCATCTACCCCAAAGCAAGCAAGCCGCTGATCGACGAAATTGATCGCCATTTGGCGCAGTACTACAAATTCACGGAAGAGGAACTAGACTTCATCGTGAACTACGACGGCAAGTATCGCATGGGTGCGGATTCGGAGGATGAGGAAGAATGACATAGACCTGCAAGGTGTCGGCGGTTGTCGGCGGTGGGAATGAAAATGTGTTAAGATAGTAATGCGCTTGATCTCATCCAAGGAAATTTCATCCGGCCGGCGGTCGTAAAACTTTATCGTCCGCGGCGATTTATGGCTGCCGATTTGCTGCGCCACCTCTAGTTTGCTGCTGTTGTTTAGATAGGCGGTGATGCCCATGGCCCGGAAAGTGTGGCTGCCGATATGTGTTTCTACTCCGGCCGCTTTCGCGCGGCGCTCCCTAAGAGTATGCCCTCTGCAGCCAGAAGTGTTGAGGACTATTTCCTCTGATCGAATTCTGCAGAAATGGGAACTTAAAAGTTACTTCGGAGTGATTGCCCAAGATAAGCCACTCGATCTCCCCCCGGAAAGAAGACTCGAAGAGCTACTCGGGGGCGCTCGCAACACCATGAAGTCAATACAAGACACGCTCCAAACTCGACTATGATAATTTCTCGGCCCTTCTTAATCCAGATTGACGACGCTCTCGCCGAACTTGCCCTAGAGTCACGGCTTCGCCGCTGTGTTAGCCGATCGTTCGCCATCAACAAACCCCACGCGTCCCGGTAAGGGACGATCGAATGATGGTCGTTCGGCTTCTAGTGCCGCTTAGTTAGCGAATGTAAACGGTTATCGATCGTCCCTCCCGGACGGACCTGTCTTTCAACGTCTAACCCGGCACTTCGTACCGGGCTACTCTCAGTTGTTCCCTCCGGGACACGTTGGCCGGCGCACGCAGCACAATGTCCCCACAAAAATCACGCATTTAATTCCTCACTTTACAGCGAATGGTGATTCCGCGAAGGTGCGCCTCCTCTCTATGCAAAAGATCGGGATTGGGCTCGCCGGATTAGGCACGGTTGGAGCAGGCGTTTATCAGCACGTTCTCCAAAACCGGCTTTTATTGACCGAGCGCATCGGGCTGGAGGTAGAGGTGCGCCGGATCGCGGTACGCAATGTCTCGCGGATCCGTAGCGTACACCCGCCTCAAGGAATTCTGACCGAACGCTGGGAAGCGCTCATCGACGATCCGACAGTCGGTATCGTCGTTGAATTGATCGGCGGTATTGACCTTCCTTACGAGCTTTTTCGCCGGGCGCTCAAGGCACGAAAACCTGTCGTGACTGGCAACAAGGCTTTGTTGGCCGAAAAAGGCGCCGAAATCTTCGAGCTAGCCGCTGAAGTTGGGGTCCCGGTTTTCTTCGAGGCGGCGGTGGCCGGCGGGATTCCAATTATCAAATCGATTCGCGAAGGATTTATCGGAAACCATCTCCAATCGATCCACGCAATCCTGAATGGCACGAGCAACCATATCCTTACCCGGATGACGGACGCAGGAATGGATTTTCCGGAAGCGCTTCAAGAAGCGCAAGCAGGAGGATATGCTGAAGCCGATCCTGCTTTGGATATCAATGGCTGGGACGCTGCCCACAAAGCGATTATCTTGGCGTCGTTAGCTTACGGATTTTGGGTAGATACGACTCATATCTATGTCGAAGGGATCGAGAGAATTTCGGCCGCGGATATTCGATTCGCAGAGAACCTCGGATACAGAATCAAGTTAGTGGCTACTATCCGAGCGGATTCGAATGCACGGATTGAAGTGCGAGTGAATCCCACTTTGGTGCCAAAAGGTCACGTCCTTGCGTCAGTTAACGGAGTATTTAACGCCTTGATGGTACGTGGCGACATTGTGGGTGATACCCTGTTTTACGGACGCGGAGCGGGACAAGACCCGACCGCAAGTGCGGTTATCAGCGATTTGGCACAAGCAGCTATTTGGATCGATTCCGGAGGGAAGGCATTCGGATTTACTCCACACGGTTTGTACGGAAAGTGTTTGCCTACCGAGGACCTGGTTTCGGGATTTTATTTACGCCTGACCGTGGACGATCGTCCCGGCGTTTTGGCCCAAATCGCGAGCATACTCGGATCGCACAACATTGGCATTTCGTCTGTCATTCAACCGGAAAGCCACGAAGAGACGGCGGTACCGCTCGTCCTGATGATCCACAACGCCCCCTTTGGCCGAATGAGGGAAGCGGTAGAAGAGATGAGCGATCTGGAATGTGTCAAAAATACGCCGGTGCTGCTTTGGCTCCTGTCATGAGTTCCGTAACCGATCGATATGCTGGTGTAATCGAGCGGTACCGGAGCTTGCTTCCGATCACGGAGGCGACTCCCATAGTAACGCTTGGTGAAGGTTCGACTCCGTTGATTGAGTCTCCGAAGCTCGGAGCACTGCTAGGCAATCGGTGTCAGGTATATCTGAAATATGAGGGGTTAAATCCGACCGGTTCTTTTAAAGACCGCGGGATGACGGTCGCAGTCAGCAAAGCGGTCGAAAGTGGCGCTACGACCTTGGTCTGCGCTTCGACCGGTAATACCTCGGCTTCGGCTGCTGCCTACGCTGCCCGTGCTGGACTCAGATGTGCAGTGCTTGTGCCAGCAGGAAATATTGCAATGGGAAAACTGGCGCAGGCCTTTGTTTACGGGGCAAAGGTCATTGCGATCGACGGAAATTTTGATTCCTGTTTACGGATCGTCCGTGAACTCGAAAACGAGCCCGGAATTGGCGTAGTGAACTCGATCAATCCCAATCGATTGGAAGGCCAAAAAACGGCTGCATTCGAGATTGCGGACGCGCTCGGGGAAGCACCTTTTGCCCACGTCCTGCCGGTTGGTAATGCTGGAAACATTACCGCTTACTGGAAAGGATATACCGAATACCATCGGCTCGGACGCATTGGAACTACTCCTCGGATGATTGGTTTCCAAGCTGCCGGTGCCGCTCCTCTTTTTTATGATCGGGTGATTGAGCGCCCGGAAACGGCAGCCTCTGCGATACGCATCGGAAATCCGGCTAGCCGGATGCGAGCCAAGGCAGCACTCCTTGAATCACAAGGTGCAGTAGACGTCGTCACGGACGAGCAGATCTTCGTTGCTCAACGCTGGCTCGCATCGGAAGAAGGCGTGTTTGTGGAACCGGCTAGCGCTGCTGCGGTTGCTGGTCTATTGAAGTGTGCAGACCCGGAACGACGCTGCGAGAATTGCCCATTGTCCGGCATACCGGATGGTACCAAGATCGGTGTCACCCTGACCGGCCACGGACTCAAAGATGTTGCAAGCGTGGTTGATCACGGAATCGAGACTTATCAGGCTCCAGCCGATAAAGCGGCGGTCTACCGTTTGTTATGAGTTTGATCGTTCAGAAATACGGTGGAACCTCGGTAGGCTCCCCAGAACGCATCCTCCTTGTCGGTCGACGCATTCTCAAAGCACAGGCGGCGGGCGATGAAATTGTTGTGGTGGTGTCGGCAATGTCCGGTGTAACCGACAATCTGATTGGCTTAGCCCGCCAAGTGGCGGACCATCCCAGCGAACGCGAGATGGATATGCTCCTCGCAACGGGCGAGCAGACGACGATCGCGCTCACGGCGATGGCCATTAACGGGCTGGGAGGAAAGGCTGTTTCTTTGACCGGAGCGCAGGCTGGAATCGTCACTGACGGCGTCCATACGAAAGCCAAGATCGCTAATATCACACCGAAGCGGATACATCGACTGCTGGAAGACGGCCATATCGTCATCGTCGCCGGATTCCAGGGCGAAAGTTTAGACGGTCACATCACAACTCTTGGTCGCGGCGGTTCCGACCTCACGGCGATCGCACTGGCCGCTGCCTTGGGAGCCGACCTTTGCCGGATCTGTACGGATGTAGACGGCGTCTACACCGCTGATCCTCGCAGCGTTCCCAACGCGCGCAAAATCGCCGAAGTCTCCTACGACGAAATGCTCGAGATGGCGAGTCTCGGATCGAAGGTGATGCAGTCGCGAGCGGTGGAATTCGCTAAAAAGTTTGGGGTCATTTTCGAAGTACGCAGTAGTTTTAGCGACGAGACAGGGACTATCGTGAAAAAAGAAACGAGCGGAATGGAAAAGGTGGTCATTCGTGGCGTCAGCGTCGATCGCCGCCAAGCAAAAGTGACAGTTAACCGCGTCCCAGACCGGCCAGGAGTAGCCTCGCGCATTTTCACGGCAATTGCCGGCGCAGGCATCAATGTCGATATGATTGTTCAGAACGTTTCGGCCGATGGCTCAACCGATGTTTCCTTTACAACTGATTCAGACGAGCTCCCCAAGATCAAGCGTTTGCTCGGCCCGCTCGTTGGCGAGATTGGAGCTCACAGCTTTTCTGCGCAGGGTGGAATTGCCAAACTCAGTGTGGTTGGGATAGGAATGCGCTCTCATTCCGGAGTTGCGGCAAAAATGTTCGAGCTGCTGGGGGAAGCGGGTATCAATATTCAGATGATCACTACCTCAGAAATCAAGATCTCGGTGATTGTGGTTGAGGACCGCGTGGACGAAGGTGCTAATTTGGTCCACGCCGGATTTGGGTTGGGTGAAGAAACCCCCCGCTTCGCTAAGAGCGCTGTGGGATGAACTTCCGGACTCACGCAAAGATCGGTGATCAATCATCCCATGAATGGTCATAATTATTGAGCGCCGCTGGCGTGCTTCAAGATAGCCTCTAGGGCGAACCAACGGCTGCTCTGACCAATTCGGTCCCAAGCAAATACTTCATCGCTGGAGTTGACATCAGAACTCGAAAAGTCCCTGGCCCGAAGAGATCTATCTTAAGAAACCGCTCTAGCACGCTTATCGCCTTGTATCGTTCCATTTTTCGCAGGGCCGCATATCGCAGTATGGCAGCTGCTCTCTTAATCGCCCTTAGTCATTCGGCTAAACTCAATGGCACCCATGTCCGCGTCAAAGTTCTTCTGGTGGATCGGTACCTGCGAAAGGCGCATCGGCTTAAACTCCTCGCTCCTGATTTCTGCGACCTTTTGGCTATCAAGAAGAGCCAACAGTCGACTCACATTACCGTTAAGGTCGAACCACTTGCCTTGCATTTTATTTACGACACCGCCAGCCGGAGATTTCTCAAAATTGACGCGGGCGAAAATCTCGACCTCCACTTCATCCGGTCTTTGGTTTTGCCCTTCTTCTGGAAGTATATGTATCGCGACCTGCGGCTGGATGCCTCGCGGGGCTGCGTAGTAATAAAAGATAGTGTAACCACCGCTTTCGTTGGCGCGGATTGCTACATCACGAACGACCTGCTTCTCGTCATCCCTAAAGATTGGATTGTCGTGGATTCTAAACACCATCTCTAACTTCTTTAGCTCGTTAACAGAAATAAAGCAGCCAATCGTCCGCGATGCGACGACGACTTGCTGGGATACTGGACCTACGTTTGCCTCGTAAGTAACTATCCATTGGCCGACAAGCTTCTCGCGCGCTTCGCTATAAACGTCAGTCGCGTCCTTGGAGTTCAGTAGGTATAGGATGAACCAGCTGGTGACAAACAGCACGAGATACGCGATGACGAACGCAGCCTGGAACTCGGGGCGAATTATAAATTTCCAGCCGTGGTCGTAGCTTACGGATGTAATGGCGATTCCACAACTTACCAATAGGGTCGTGATTACGACAGCGGCTACGGCGAGGCGCGTGTTCTTGTTGTCGATGAATCCTAACAGTCGGGCGAGAATGTCGCTCATCGGTGTTGCCCCCAGGCCCACGGCAAGTTGCGAAAAGCCCCTAACGGATGGCAAGAATGCGCCTCTGACCGCCTACCCACCGGCATGACCGTGCCGGATCTGTTTCTCTTTTCTTTCATCGTCTCGGCCAACGTCGCGTAGTGGCACAATTACTCAGAATGTACTTAAACTCGCTCCGCAAGTAGTCGACTATCTGTTCGGCTGCATCGACACTGCCTCTGGGACTATGGAGTATGAGGTCCAGGCCACCCCTCGTGAGCCCATGAATAGTTGTCACGAAACCCTGCAAGTCCATGGTCACGTTCAAGGCGTGCTGAGGGCGCATGGCGCAGATGCTTGTACTACGCTTGGGGTAGCGGTTTAATCGAGCTAGGTAGCGCCTAGGTTGCTGTAAAGAACTCATGATTTTCAAAGCTTAGGGAACGGTGCTGAAATGAGCCATACGTCAAAGTACGTATTGACTGATTGAGGTGTGCCCACGGAAGGTGACGCGCTCTAGAGTGCTCGTGCGACTCTCCCCTGTTGCGCACCGCAAAATGCAACTAAGTGATTTGTTGAAGACAAGGATATTTGGCAATGGTTCAAAGACCGGTTTGCCCGGAGGTCTTATTATGTCGTTTTTCCAATTTCTCTGACGATCACTCTATTAATCAATGGGTTGCCGCTCGCGCATTTGGAATAATGGTATTGATTTATCACGAACTCACCGACCGAATCGAAAGCCGCTTTTGCTACCTTCACCAAGTACTTGATCCGTTTCAGTCTCAGGATTAGAGCATGGATGGAAGTGAGTGAAACTCGATGTTTGTCGCCGTTGGATTTCTCGGGTTGCGGCCAGACCGATTTAGGGAGAGCTTATTCAGCCGCCCTTGGAAATCTATTACAGGTTATGGGTCGGCAGGAGAACGCTCGAAGTGGCTGCAGCCCGGTGGTCATAACCTGTTAAAGTTAAGGTCTGTCTAATTCCTGCGTTCTAAGCAGGGCCTCTACGGCAACGAAATAACGGGAATGTCAGTCAGCGGCGAAAAAACTTGGACTGGGTAAGATAACGGAACAGCTGGATTTGCGGGGTTTGCCCAAACTTGCAGAAAATACGAACCGTACGGTATGCCGCTCAGGTAGTACATACCGTCAATGCCGGTGAAAGAAGGATTACTGAAACCGATGGCTGTGCTAAACATATTAACGCGAACGTTCGGAACTGTATATTGGCCAGCCGGGCCCATTCTGACTAATCGTCCACGGACAGTGGCTTGCGCGAAGGTGTTATGAGCCAACAGACCGGACAGTAACAGAATGGCGATGAGAAATAGGCGTGGCTTCATAAGCGGCACCTGCCGAATTCAACTCTTATTGGGGACTAGTTGCGGCGTCGGGACAATGGTTGGAGTGGGTGCGGCACCTTGCCCAATATAGGGCAAAGGGGTTGCTCCTTGACCGCTCCCCGGAATTTTTGGAACCTCTATCTGTTCCTTTACGTTTAATTCGTGTTCAGCTTCGTCCTTATCAACATGGTAAACCAAGGTCTTGTACTCCTTGCTGACTGGGGGGCCGAATATGAAATCTCCACCAAGATGGATTATCACCTTGCCAAAAGCTGCCTCAGGTAGGCGACCGATTACTAGTGTAGGAAATACTCTTTTCCCGCCATGCCAAGAAACTGGAACCTTCGTTTGAAAAGAGTAGTCGGATTGCATGGCAACAAGGGGCGGCTCGATGCTCACGATCAATTCGTCAGACTTGGCGATCGGCGCAGCGGGTTCGTTGCTGATCATCCCTTTAACAGTCCAAACTTCATCGACTTTGGGCCGGGGGGAAACCGTCACAAAAAGTAAGAGAAGAAAATATCCGGCAAATGCACCCCCCAGTTTGATTTTCAGGCCACTGAAAGGACCGGTTACTGTAGCGTCACTTTTTGGCAAAAATTTGAAAAATACGTACGCTGGGACTATCGGCAGTAAGATCGAAATGAATAGATAGAATAGGGTGACTGCGTCCGCGCCGTTCATGGCACTCGGATACAGGAGGCGGAACACAAGGACGATAACTATTCCAATAGTAATGGTGCAAATCGTGACCACCAAAAATGTCAAAACAGCCTCGATACGGCTCCACTTAAGCTGCACCATCGCGAGCTGGTTGGCGTCGATCGCTACTACTTCTTCTTTTTTGGGCATCGAAGGTTTAGGCGTCGAAGGCCGTGGCGTTGTTGAAAAGGAATTTCTATCCTGACGCCCTCGCAAAGGCAATACGCAATTCTACGTATTGCAGCCGCAGTCTCACGGAGCTGATGCGTTGCTTGTGGCATGATTATTGCCAAAGAAACGAACTCAGAGCACCAATGGGGAACTTTTTGCCTGGACCACAACTTGACCCATCATCTAGTCCTACCGGTTGGATTTTATGAACGTTACAACCGATTTTTGGGCATCCCGGAGAGAACTCCGCTTGTTCGGAACTGCCTTTGGATGGCGGCAGCACGTATGCACCTTTTGGGTGCAATCACCTGATTGGTTGGCACAGTACCCGCATTTAGCCTAGCTTGGATTGTTCTTCTTCTGAAAGATGACTTGTATTCAGGTTCTTGGGCCTGACATTCTCCAGTAGCGTTTCGAGCGATCCGGCACCGGGCTAAATGCTGAACTGCGCTCGAAGTGGCTGCCGCAGGTGGTCACAACTTGTTGATGATTTAGCCCAGTAGTTCCATTACGTTAGGGCTACGTCGGCGTTTCTGGACATTGGGCGATGGCACAGAGAGTTCGCCCTTTGAGGACTTGTTGACCCGACGGCGACGAAGGCCGTGTTTTGGAAAAGCTATCCGGTGAGACGCTCGTGTAAACGGAATCGTATTCTGTCGATTCACTGACGCGGACGATCACTGTCAAAGATTTCGCGATGACCGTGAGGCGATTCATCGGTCAATACGTACTTTGACGTATTTACCGACCGGGCACGACCGGTTAAACCGGGCGCCAACAGACTTAGGCGCATTTCGAGATCAATCTTATGTCAAACGGAGCGGCACGTACCAAATTCCAGCGGATCAATTTTATAAGCAGTTCTTCGATTCTACCGTGGATTTTCCTGATCCTAGTTGTGGCAGTCGGTTTGGGTTTTGTATTTTCGACCGTTCTGGGCCCGTGGGCTATCGCAATCACAGCCTGGCTCTGTTGGATTTGCAAGACCTCTCCGTATCTTGTTGGCGTCACGGTGCTGCTTATCCTTTGGGCATCCTTTCGAGTCTTGTCGCGATCCTGGGATCCAACGAACATCGTGATGGGTTTTGACAAAAGGCTGAGCACTTCGAAGTGCCAGTTCTTCCTGTGGACGGTGGCAGCCTTTTTTTCGTTCGCTAGCATTTATGCAGCCCGTATCGGATTTGGAAAAATAGACCTTTCACCTCAAGACGTCCCGAGCAGTCTCCTTCTAGCCATGGGAATCAGTATAACTTCCGCGGTGGCTGCAAAAGGGATTACCGTCAGCGGATTAAACAGCGGCGATTTAGCTAAGCCTAGCGGCGACGATAAAGCCGCAGCGGCGAGCGACCTTATTTCCGAAGACAGCGGAGCAGTCGATCTAACAAAGGTGCAAGTTTTGGGATGGACAGTTATTGCTATCGGGGCCTACCTGGTGAAAACTGCCCATTCCATTCAGACGGGTGCGCTGAATCAGCCAGATATTGACCCTACTCTCATGGTTCTAATGGGGCTCGGTCACGGGGCGTATCTTGGTAAAAAGCTCATTACCTCGACGACACCCACCCTTTACAAGGTTTCCGACGCGCGTGTGAAAACCAGCGGCGAGATCACGCTCACCGGAGTAAACCTTGGATCAACCGAGTGCGGCAGTCTTGTCACCCTCGATGGAGTTTCCCAAAATCCTGCCTTGGATATCAGAAAGTGGAGCGACACCGAAATCACAGTCTTCATTCCAGAGCGCACCAAAGGCGGTCAACACTCCATAGCCGTCACCGTAGATTCCGAAGATAGTAACAGTCTGCCTATCTATATTCTGCGGACGCCAGAACTGTATAGCGTCGATTGGAAAGACCACTGGCTGACTCTTAGTGGGACTGGATTTGCGCAACAGCTTTCCGGTGACCGCTTCACAATAAACGAAAAACCTCCAATTCGGGTTATCAGTTGGACTGACACTGCGATCGTGTTTGAAAATCCCAACCCCAATTCACTCGTGCCTGGTGCAATTGTTAATGTTGAACTGTACCTCGATGGTGACAAGGAGTCGGCTACGGCAACCCTCAAGGAGGCGCAGATTACCGGACTGCAGAATGCAGCATGAGTCACCCGCGATTCGTCCTTTTGTTAGCGGCCCTCATGAGTTTGGCCGCCTGTGTGAGCGACCCTTACACAAAGTCGAATGACGTTGCCGGAAAGTACAGACAGTACGAGCGATATGAGCCATCTCTGACCCAACTGGCGCGAATGGCGGCAAACCCGCCAAGTCATCAGGATCAACCATTCATAACGCCGGTCTTCAGTGACGCATTGGTCATTGACTATTCAGACCACGTTAAATCGATTTTGAGAGCCAAATTTACAACAGCGCGCTTCGCTCGATACACTTCTGGAACGGTTCAAGTTGTACTTGCGGGATTAGCCGGAGCGGGAGCCGCATTAAGTTTCGGAACGACGGCTGTGGCAGCTCTTGGCTTAGGCAGCGCGTTAACTCCTCAACTGAGCTCCGTCTTCAATGCGAAAGCGCAGGCCGAGATTTATCAAGATGCTGTCCGATATATAGAAGAAGCCGAGGTTGACTACCTAAAAAACAATCCTGAACCCTCTGCGGAGGAGCTTACGCCGAACGGCATCCTCCTGTACCAACGCGTCACCGGAACGGTACATATAGTGGAGAAATCATTGGCGGGCCACCTTCCAAGCTTGCAGGACCTTCAGCAAGCCACGGAGGCGATGAGCTCTTCTGGAGCGACGACGTCGCCTAGGAAGAAGCACCGAAGACAGTCGTCAGTCGACGAACAAAGCGCGGCTAAGGACAAGAGTAGCGCAGCTAAATCGAGTCCAACGCCAGCAGACTCAATAACCATACTTCGGGAGAAGATCAGTCAAAAGGTGCGGGCAGCCAATCAGCCTGATCAGTTGTTAGAATTCTGCAATGACTGGAATCTCAAACTCCTAGCAGAACTGCCGACCGACGAAGCGGCGAAGCTGACCATCCTTAAGGGGAGCGCCATAGTCGCGCTAGACGACATCAAAGATCCTGAAACCCTAAGGAAGATCAAAGCCTCCGCCGACCAGCTTCTGAAGAACTAGCCGACTAGAGCAACGCCCTAAAACACAATGCCACCAAATACCGTACAGTTTCCCATTCCCCCCGATTTAACGCCGGAAGATTTGCTAGCCAAACTTCAAGGCCTGGAAGATCTCGGTCTCGAACTCATTTCATTGGTGAACTCGGACTCCAGCGAGATTCCAACCAATATTGCAACAGGAGTATCTCTCCCGCCGGGTGTTCAAGCGCCTAAGCTTCAGATGAGAATCTTGCCGGATTTCTTGGCTGGCATTGATCAGCTTCCAGGGGACTGCTTAACAGTGGTTAGTTACGCCGGACTGCATGTTCGAGACGGCGAACAAGTAACTGCTAAGCCGGTGTTGCTGTATCGACAAGACCCGCAAGCGACTCCCGCTCCAGGATACGTCACCTTAAAGGGCAAAATTTCGACATTCGGTGGACCCAGTGATTCCGGGGTAGGAGACGACGAAGGATTGGCCTTGATAAACAGCCGTAATTTTCCCGCTTTTTCGGACTACTTCTTGCCCGGCACGACCGCGCCGTTAGCGAAGCGGCTGGCTAACAAGCAAATGTACTATTTGGCGTGCAGATGGGACTATAAATTGACCCCGCCTGGTTTTTTGGTAAGACAGAAAGTTACTGTTAGTTACAATGGTATTTCGATTCAAGCTCAGCCGATTGATTGGGGACCGGGCATCACATCACGGGTCGCCGACTTATCAGATAAACTTGCGGAAGATTTGGGCGTTGAAACCGATAGGCAGGAGGTTACGATTAGGGTACCTAAGATCAGCGCTGACGGTTCTACACAGGCCGGACCGGTTGTGCCGGGACCTCAGCAGTCGCGCTACGATCAAAGGACGGATCGAAACATCGCAACCTTGCAATCGGATTTTGCTGTTCGAGTGAGCAGATGGCTTAACGCATGTCGTGCACAAGGCTTGAATCCTCTTGTTCATTTTGGATCACGAACGGCGGCGGAACAACAGGCGCTTTACCAAAAATATCGGTCTGGAGGGCCGAAGGCGGTCCCTCCCAGACTCAGCTATCACTGTTATGGCCGAGCATTCGACTGGGTGAACATACGCGATCCCAATGCGGACGATCGCGGACTAGAATGGAATAACGATGCGGTCTACGCGAAAGGCACACAGATAGCACGGCAGTTCGAAATTCGTGGTATAGGATCGATTGACAACGACCATCTTCAGGACGCTCGCTTCAGCAGCTACACTGAACTAGCTAACAGCGATTTTGACACATTTCCAACCTCGCCCGCATAGCTGTGAAAGCGCAAAAGCAATCCCCCCGGGTTAAGCCGGATTCAACGATAAGTTCGCTTCGCCATTCTAGGAGCATATCCGTAGTAACTCATCCTCGCCTAGCTGAACGTCGCCCGAGTGCGAAGTTATGATGAGGTGGTACAGGATCCGCAAGTCAAACAAAACGCCCATTTTGTCAAAGTGAAGAACGAAAAAGGGACGCCGATCACGCTGGTTACACATCCGACTCGGTTTAATGGAACAACCCCTTCAGTGCGCTCCGTACCTCAGCAACTGGGTGCGCAAACCGCTGCGATTTTACAGGGGATCGGCTATTCATCAGCTGAAATCAACGAGTTAGAGTTGCGCGGAATTGTAAAGTGTGGTCAAACGATCACGAAATAGTCGACTTCACGCGATGCTTCATGAGTGTCTTTCCCATCAAAATCGGTGATGCCATAGGAGAATTCCAAAACCGTTGCCGAAAGCGACGTTTACATGTTTGCTGGTATCATGGGAGATTTTTCGCCGAATCATGTAAATGAGGAGTTCATGCGGAACTCGCTGTATAAGCAGAGAATTGTTCACGGAGCGCTCGTTGTGGCGTTCATGTCGACGGCGTCAAGCATGTTGATTGCCTAGTTCACTAGCCCAAACTGCCATCGCCTTCCCGTTTCACTTGGTTATGATCGAATCCGCTTTATTGAACCGGTCTTTATCGGAGATGCCTTGAGAGTTAAGTACGAAATCACTTCCGTCGATGAAGGCCGTCAAAGAAGTACAGCAGATATATTTGTCACCAATCAGAGCGGGAAAAGAGTCACCGTCGCGCAGCACATTCGAAAATGGGTCGCAACAGAAGTGTAAGTTTTCTGCCTAACCAGTCCTACGTACCCTTTTGCTTCCACCCTGGTTGACGTTGGTGCTGACGGATTCGTTTCTAAGAATGCTTCAAAATCTCTGCAGCAAATCGACTGAAAACTGCAACAAATCTGTTTCGATCGTCTCTCGGAGTGATCACAGCCGCCTTTATTGATCGGATAGAATGATCTGAAGCAACTATGGGTGTATTCATTTGCTGATCTGAACTCTCGTAGCCTCCAATTGGCGACATTCGTTTAGCCCGACGACCGAAGATCGCTGCCCACCTTCTAGATGGACTCTTTGCCTATCGATCGGATGCAGTAAGAGCAGCCGCGAAAATTTGGTAATCGCTAAGACCTTGGAGTCACTCAGGGCGAGCCGATCGGGCACGTCAGCAGCATTATGCCACTTTCAGAAAGACTTCATCACCATTTCTTTGTGAGAAGCCCCTTAAATAGGCTCGGAAACTCTCAGTATCTAGGTAATGGCAAGCGAGGCTGTTGGCTGGCAGCTCCAGACAGAGCTTCCCGTCTTCCTCGTAATAGCCGCTTAAGCTCCTGAGTAGTTAAAAATGGAAGGGGGCAGAGGCCCTCAATTCGGTTTCTAAGGGCCGAAAAACTTTCTCTGGATGTTTCATACTAACCACCGATGCGACGTAGTTCGACCGCCGTCTCATTGCACTGCCGCATAATCGTAACAAACGGCAAACAACCAACCTTCTTGATTGGAAATTCGGATGAGTGCGGCATTCGCCAGCGCCTTCCTGAGCCATTCTTTGAGCATAGGATTGGCCAATGCTGCAGCAGATGATTCGGCTAGTAAAAGTGATTACATGCAATCAGCGCGCGTGGCATTCTTACAATCTGCGCAAAGCACCGCGAACCGCTGCGATCTGATCTGCTTCAATTCTCGTCCTGAACCATCAAGGTCCGGGAAAATTACGGAAATTCGCGGCTTTTCTCTGACAGTATTTGGCTGTGGGACGCGCATGCATGTTCGGTTGCGTGCATCCCAACGGCTCCTTCTTTATCGTAAGCCCCTATGTCATCTGCTGCTTGAACGCTTGAACGCTTGAACTACAGTCAATCCTTTTAACGTTTTAACGGGCTGTTGCCCGATAAGCTGTTGTTTGAGCAAAATCGGAAGACAGTTCTTTCTATGTAATGGGATTTCAGATCGGCAAAAGGGCCAACAGGGGCTCAAGGATAAGGCGGCTGAGCGATCATTGCGCATTGCGCTCTGCTGCTTCGTTCTGAACTGCCATCAGCTTGGGCTGACTCGCTCGAATTCGATCTTCAATTTTTTCTTCCCAGGCCGGCACGGACCATTCCCCTCCGACGAAGCAAGTCTTCAGCCGCCAAACAGCGCATGGATTTCTTCCTGCAGATACTTTATTTGCATTATTATTGCGGGCGATCTTGGTAGTGGAGCTCCTTCAAGAGCTCGCAGCGCGTCTGGAAGATAGCGTTTTTCATCAAAGCGAGATCCATTGCGTATTATTGTCAGAGCCTCATTCACGGCAACACGCTCATGGTGCGCGATTACGCCTGTCGCTTTAACCGGACAAAGGAAGACTCCTATT
Source organism: uncultured Verrucomicrobiae bacterium (assembly GCA_963804425.1). Classification (GTDB taxonomy): domain Bacteria; phylum Verrucomicrobiota; class Verrucomicrobiia; order Chthoniobacterales; family JAFAMB01; genus DASTDH01. The sequence goes on from CAWDQF010000002.1 coordinate 787,295, forward strand.
TTATCCGCTATCTCCACATTATGCTCTGCGAGCCCCATGTCTTTCCATGCGTGGAAGTCTTTGTTTTCAAGGTCACGACTAATCTTGCGCATCATTTCGTCTATCTCTTTATCATCGACACCCGAAAGCCGAAGTAGAGCATCATTCAAGACCATTGAGAGGCTTTTCGTTGGAATTTCAACTTGAATTGGCTGCGGCTTGAAGCGTGTCCTTGGTGCTTGTAGCTTTAGTTCATCGATCGCGTTCTTGGAAAGGGACCAACCAAGAGGTTGTAACTGTAAAATTGTCGTAAATTGAAAGTCCAAGATATCTGGGTAAAACAGCTGTGAATCCGTGGCCAGAAATTGCCTGAGCGCCGCTACAGCGGATTGCGCTCGCGCACTGCTTGAAGTCTCCAATGCTGTGATTGGCGTCATAAGATCCGAAGCACCTACATCAGGGCGAACATCTACCGCAGTGTCCCTCTCTTCGTATATCTTCTGAAGATCCGTCTTAAAGGAGTCTCGACGTTTCTGAAAAGGTATCTGAATCACGTAAAACCGCACGCTAGCATCTGGCTTAGAACGGATGTGGCTTGCCAAAGCCCGCAGCACTGATGTTAGGGTTTCGGCTCCAGAGTTATCTACGTAGCCGCCATCGACGAATGTCCTAGCCAGGTACAAATGGAAGCGACGACGAATGGATTGAAACGAGACTTTGTGTTCTCGCATTAGATAACCAGCCGACGAAATAAAAGGAAAACGAGCACTTAATATGACCGATGTGCTGAAAGGAAAGTCGATGTCTGGATGATGACTGAAGATATTGATTGCGTTATCCGACGAAACATAAGCAGGAGCAATGATAGCGCGCGCACCAGTTTCGACATTTGTGAGATTAGCAAAAAGCAATGGGGCGGACGGCCACCGCCGCCAGAACTCTCTAAATCCTTCTTTAAAATATTGATGTCCGGTTACGTCCTCGAATCGTTCCTCAAGAGATCGCTCGAGAATCCTTGTCCTGTCGAAGGCAGAAACAGGGAAAGGAAGTATCTTCTGAATTAGCTCCGGTCCAAGTAGTGCACCGACGACGGGAGAGAGCAGATCGGAACTGAGAATACTGATTCCTGTTGTCTCTATGTCCTTTGGCTGGGTCGCATTACACGCAATGTAGACGCCAGCGCCAACTGATCCCCCAGATACGCTGCTAATTGCATACAAATGGTCGCGGAAATTTGGGTATGCTTGTTGTATCCGGGCGAGCGTGAGGAACGTTGTTATTGCTGCTCTGATTCCTCCACCTTCTGCACAAACAACGAACACTGGGTAGGGCTGTCCAATAAACTCGTTTTGCGGTCGCGATTTGATCCATCGGTCGAAGTGACTCTCGATAGATTCGACCGGTGATTGATTCTTATCAACTGTTTGCAGCGGCTGAAGGAAGTGATTGTTATTGCATCCCTTTACTGTGAATAAAGCGCCTAGACAGATGGTTGCGCCGACAATCGGGATTCCTGTCTTATCAGACGCTGCGAGGAATTTTGTGCCGATGACGATCCACAGCGACAATAAAAAGAGTAGAGTCGCGAGCGTGCCGATCCCGACAAAGAGGCGAGGATTTAACGGAACGAAGCAGAGCAGAACAAGTGTCAGGACGCCAAGCCATCGAATTTTAAGTACCGGGACGCACAGCACCCATGTATCGCCGGGGATAGTCCAACATAGGCCGAAAAGACAAAAGAGACCTATCCATAGTAATAGGCGTGTTAGGGATGCAAAGAGCGTGGTGGGAAGCAAAGCGTCCACCACCAAAAATAGAGTCATCACTCCGAGTACATGACCGATAGCAAACGGGACCGCGTAAAATCGCAGGCGTCGTACAATCCGACACCAGTGGTACCCAAACGTTTCATGGTAGAGTTGTTGCAATTGCCCGATAAACGTTCCTGTGATTGTGACAGCAAAAAGACCTGCGCTCAGAACAGCCCAAAAGAGTCGGAAGGGGTCGGCTGCTGTGGCCGAACAAACGTCCCTCATCTGCCCCGTGCTTAGCAGTACAACGAGGACGCCCAATATGAATACCGGAACGCGTCCGGCACGAACGATTCCCTTAATCAGGCACAGCACAATCCCTCTTCGATCTCGTTTTCGGAACATGATGTTACTTTGTCACCGCGCAATTCAGTCCATTCTCGATCAATACCGAATCCGTTCCATGTCGTCGAGCAGCACCTTTTGGCCACGACGATCGTAAAGCTTCGTTGTGCGGCTGTCAGCATGACCGGCTATACGCTGCACCACCTCCAGAGTTCCGCCGTTCTCCAGGTAGTTAGTAATGCCGGTAGCTCGGAAGGAGTGAGGCGAGTAATCGCCGACGATGCCAGCGTCTTTAAGTCCCGACGACGTGACTCGTTTCGATCGAATTGAGTACTTTTTGAACTTCCTCTACGCTGAACGCCGACGTCTTGCCTTCGGTCCGCGAAAACTTTGGTGTCTTGACCTCGCGGGCCGGATTGATGGCCAGAATGCTTTTTTCAGTCAGCCAGGAAAACAGCATCCGGATCGCGGCCATGTGCTGCTTGATGGTCGCAGCTGAGCCTTTGTGGCTTTCGATGTTAAGCCGCCACGTGGATCGGCTCGATATCTTCAATATTGGAGAAGCCGGCTCTTTGGCACCAGTCGAGGAACTGATCGATCGTTTGGTAGTATGCCATCCGGGTGTTCTTGTTACGGATTGGGACCGTGAAGAATTCGAAAAAGCGCTTGGTCGCTTCCGGTCCGACATCGGCGACGATGGCCGGAACGTGAAAATAATCGGCTCGTGCGAGGGTTAAGACGCGGTCTGACATCGGCACTCGCAGAGTACCCAAAACACCCAGAATGGCCAGGAAAGTTATTATACATAAAAGGGGTTATGTATAGCCAATAATTAGGCCAGGCTAACAAAGAGCGGCCCTCCGAGAGTTTTTCTGCTGTCGTTTTCAATTAATTCGTAGACCATTTGTGGCCCCAATTTGGTCGCAGATTTAAATGAAAATCCCCGTTCTTAACGCCGCGCTGCCCAGGCCGAGTTGAGACAACCGGACACCCACCGAGGGAGCGTCACGTCGTTTTCTCCATGGAAAATTTGGATTTCGCTTTGTTGTTCGCGACAAAAGGACTTTCGCGAATCATCAACCTTCAGTGATGCGGGCGCTGGAAAGGATTCGGGCAGACAAAAATCCGAACGAGGTCGTTCGAGAGTTAAGCTAGGGCTTTAGTGAAGGTGCCCGAGTATTACCTACCTGATTGATTATGTTGATGTTCTTCGGTGATAAGCTTTACAGAGAATCATCCTTTCGGGCAATTTTCTATTTGCTCGACATTTGGTATTTTTGGCGCCTTGGTGGATAGGGCTATAGCTTAAGGGTTCGGCTAATGGAATTCGGGCGCTGTCGTAAATGTGTTCCGGGGCGGGCTTGCCCTCAATAGCGTACGAGAATAGACCCCGAGTGCTGGTAGCAATAATTGTCCGAAAAATTCGCGATGCTATGCCAGACGCAGGAGACAACAAACCCCCGGTTGATGTCGATACGGTTGTGGAAGCGGAGGGGAAAGCACATATTCGCCCCAAAGGTAAAGAACTTGGTGAGCGTATTCAGAGTTTAAAGCGAAGTCCAGGCGGACCAGACGAGCTGAAAAAAGAAGTAGTGGGAGGGTCTGCTCTCTGTCTTTCGGGCGGCGGAATCAGGAGTGCGTCGGTTTCGCTGGGTTTTCTGCAAGCCTGCGACAAGGAGGCGTTGCTGAAGAAATTTGACTACCTCTTCACGGTGTCGGGTGGAGGATATATTGGTGGCTGGTTAACGGCGCTTATGCACCGACTAAAGGAACACGATGTGCCGATCGTGGGTATCGACGAAGATCACGGTGCTTTGGATCCAACAGGGCCTGCCGCAGAGGCGGTAGCTAATCTGCGTCGGTACAGCAATTATTTGACGCCCCGCCTTGGTTTATTTTCCGGCGACTCGCTGGCTTTGGTGGCAATTTATCTCCGTAACCTGTTTCTTAACGGCTTGATGTTGCTCTCCTTGCTCGGTGCAGCGACGGTCTTGCCGAAGATCCTTTACCGGCTGTTTCAATCGGAATCGGTTAAATTTGTCTGGGCTAGTCCATGGACGTTTGTGTTGAGCGGGATTCTGGCTGTCGTTTCTGGTGGGTACACCATATTTGCCGCAAGCGGGCCAAAACCTTCCAAAACCAGGCCCGGTTCGCCCAAAATCAAACCGAAAGTTGTGGCCGGACGATCGATTGGTAAAACTCTTAAGCATCTCCTCTTAAGTCTTAAGAAGCGTCTTTCGACCGACAGTTTTGTCATCTTTAAAGTTTTTCCTCTTCTCTTGAGCCTGTTGTTCTTATCGGGTTTTCTCTATCGAGAAATCGGTGTCAAGCCGGAGGTGGTGCAAAATTTCGGATCGATTGGGTTGTGGTGTGGCGTTGTCTGCGTTCTTCTACTCTTCGTCTGGGGATTGTTTCGCCGGCTGTCGGTGCACTCGGGTACGGAGGTTCCGCCCCAGTCGGGTTTGGCGGCACGATTCCGGCCCAATCCTGATGTGGATGAAGTAAGCAAGATGATTTGCAACGTTATCCAGATAGTCGGTGCGTACGCTATTGGTTCGATTGCTTTCTTCCAAATTTGCCGTTTTCCGGAGAATCCCTTGTTATTCTTGCTCTGTGTTCCGCCGGGCCTGTTAACGATCTACTTGTTGGGAGTCGCGCTTTTTGCCGGATTCGTAAATCCAATTCTAAGTGACGACGACCGGGAATGGTGGGCTCGCGCCAGCGGCTATTTGCTTTTTGCTGCGGTGCTTTGGCTAATTGTAGGAGGGATATCGCTTTGTGACGAGGTTTTCCCATTGATCTTGAAGTGGTTGGTACACCATTTGCACTTGGCTGGCCTGGTAGCAAAACTTTCGGGCGTAAATTGGGCGCCGGCTACGACAGCGATTTCAGGGCTGTTGGCTTTGTTAACGCGTGAATCAAATGTAGTGAGTCCCGGAGACACCAAGAGCATACCGCAAATTATAGGTTCGGTTCTTTTTAAAATCGCCTGCCCGTTATTTATAGTTGGGTTGCTGATTAGTTTGTCCGTCGCTGAAAGTGGGCTCGCCCGCACTACAGGCCACGTGGGTTGGTTCTATCTGGGCATGTGCATAACATTGCTTTTAGTAACGGGGATGCTCAGCTGCGTTGTCAATGTCAATAGATTTTCGTTACACAACACGTATCGAAATCGCTTAATTCGAACATTTCTGGGAGCATCGCACAAGAATCGAAAGCCTAATTCATTCACGGGATTTGATGAGGATGATAACGTATTTCTAAAAGATATTTCTGCGAAGCAACGTCCATACCATGTGTTATGCGGCACCGTGAACTTGTACGCTGGGGCGGAACTAGCTTGGCAAGAGCGGAGGGCCGCCCTCTTCACGTTTGCCGGGGATTACTGCGGCGCTGATTTTCTGGATTATCGGCCGACGAATGAATTCGGAGGGCCGGACGGAATTTCTCTTGGTACCGCGATGGCCATTTCCGGCGCTGCCGCCAATCCCAACATGGGCTTTTACAGCACCCCGGATCGGGCTTTTGTGATGACGCTTCTGAACGTTCGGCTCGGGTGGTGGCTTGGAAACCCGAAGTTCCCGAAGCCGTGGCGGCGCGAGGGCCCCTTTCCTGCCCTAAAGCCCCTGGTCGCAGAGATGCTGTTACTGACCCGTGACACATCGAGCTTTATCAATATCTCCGATGGCGGGCATTTCGATGATACTGGAGTATACGAAGCGGTGCGTCGGCGTTGTTGCACGATTTTCCTGGTAGATGTCAATACAACGCACGAGAACGTCGCGCGCATGATCCGAAAGGTCAGAATAGATTTTGGCGTCGCTATAACTCTGGAGCACGATTTGACGGAGCGGGGCATTCCTGGACAGGTTTATTTGATTGAGTACCCGGCGTGCAAAAAGGATCCCGTGGCACGCAGTGGAATCCTAGTTCGAGTCTACCCGGCGTTGGAGCCAGAGATGTTTAAGGGAGGATTACCTGCAGACGTCCTGAATTTCGCGAAAGGTGATCCGGCTTTTCCAGCGGACCAGCTCGCTAATCAATGGTATGGCGAAGCCCAGTTTGAAAGCTATCGGAAACTCGGCCGGCAGATTGGGGCGAAGTTGCTCGCGGACAAACTGATCAATCCGATTATTAACGCACTTTGATTTGAAAGTGGTGCGCCCCGATTTGCGCAGGCTGTGGCTGGCTTTGCAGCCCTGAAGAACAACGTGCTCACCGCAGAGTCGCCGATAGAGGTGCTTCTCGAGAACATCAGTCAAACGCAGATTGATGACGATGAACTAAGAGCAGCGCTCTTGCTGCTCCCACCCAACCCTGGACAGCTCACAAAACCCGAGATGAATCCGACTTTTCTGAAGTAAAGGGTCAATACCATGCCGGAAGAGCCGTCGAAGTCGCTGCGGCCGGTGGTCATAATCTGTTAATGATCTATCTGATACCAATGATGGTCGCGCACTCGTGACGCACATTGACTACCCGCCTGGACTAATTGCTTTCATGGCGACATGCCCGACCGCATCGCTATCCAATAGGAGCGATAATTCCCAAAAACAGGCAACGATTGCAGCGAGCGCGAGAACCAGGAACAGCCCAAGAACGAACCCTTCGATGATCGCGAAGTTGGGGGAAGCAGCCCGCGCGGCGAGCTTCCAAAATCGTCGCTCAGGTTCGCAAATTGAGATAGACTACTGGAGCGGCCGGGCGTTTCTGCCATTGTTGCAGCAGTTGAAATCGCGGAACGCCTTCATCGTCTAACGCCACAATCTCACCATCTAGGATGGTTGAGCGCAGGTTCAGTTGTTCGACCGCATCTCGAACCGTAGGAAACTTCGGTTCAAGCGGCAATCGGTTACGAGACCAGAGCCGAGCCTTACCAGTTGAATCAATCACGGCGATCGCTCGATAACCATCGAGCTTGGTCTCGAAATCCAGTCCGGAGAGTCGAAAGGCTTCTTCGCGCTCGAAGCCATCATTGGGGAAACGAACTGGGGTAGCGGCTTCTCAGGCATATCGGCTCACTGAGCGGATAAAAACTCCTTCAGCCGCTCTATACTCTTCCGTTTGGCCGAGAGGGAATAACCGTTCCACCACTGATAGATACAGGTATGTGACACTCCAAGCTCGGCAGCGATCTGCTTCTTCGTATAACCTCGTTCGAATGCTAGTTGCTTTAACTTTTGAATGAGCCGCTGGAAATTTCTCTTCTCTTTTGCGTTACGTCCCGGCCTTCGGTGGTAGTGCGATCTTACGTCCGGCATTCTAAACCTGTGTTTGGAAGGATCGATGTCGCTGAGTTCGGCCCAAATACGTCCATTCTATTCGACATCTATTGCCCAATGCTCCGGCAGCAGTTTTTTGAGTTTCATAACCCTTCCTTTGCTTAAGAGAACCCGCGTTTCGATGTTGTATGGATCTATTTGGTATATGAGTTCACGGCAACGTCCACATGGCGCGAGAATTTTTCCGCCCCCATTTACCGCTACTATCGAGATAATCTTGCTCTCACCGTGCGTGACCATGCCTCCGATCGCGTTGTGTTCTGCGCAAAAACCCAGGCTGCTGGCGGTGTCGATGCAAACGCCTACGTAAAACGTTGCCCTTGTCGGTCACAAGAGCACTTCCTACACCCCCGACTTCCACCGTAGGCGATAGCCTTCTCGGATTGATGACATCTTTCGCCTTTTGAATTAATTCTTTGTCGTCAATCATTTGGTGCCTCTCCGTTCTTTCCTGTGAAATTACATTCAGCCGCTTCCGACGGCCTGCCTGAATTTGTGGAGCCAATGAAAGCTAAGCTGGTCGAGTCGCTACCTTCCGGCGACTGGATCTACGAAATCAAATTCGACGGTTACCGCGCACTAGCTTTGCGTGGAGGTAGCGAGGCGCGAGTCCTATCCCGGAACGAAAAGGATTTGGGCCGAAAATTCCCAGAGGTCGTCGATTCAATCTTCGAGTTGGATGTACAGGTCGTAATCATTGATGGGGAGATCGTGGCCCTGGACGAAAAAGGGCGCTCTTGCTTTCAATTACTGCAAGCATTCGAGATGGGACATGCCATTGGGTCAAACCCACAATCGTCTGGCAGGTAAAATTCGCGGAGTGGACACGGGATGATCGCCTCCGTCAGCCGGTCTTTCTCGGGCTCAGGGCAGACAAGGACGCGAAAGAAGTGGTTCGCGAGAAAGCGGTCTAACATTTTAACATTTTGGCCGGAACAACCCCAACGCACCTTTACAGGGACGAAACTTCAGCTGACGTGCATTTGCCATTACCCAGCCAAACTTCCCTTTCTCGAACCATTTTGACTTGTGACTTTCGACGCAATCAACCACATCGACGACTCCGACGATCCCTCCGGTTTCCAATTCCAATGGGACAGAAATTCCATGATTTCGTTCTACCCATTCAATTGACTCGGGATAGCCATCGAGGCTTAAACCGGCGTGTATAAGCAACGGCCCACGGTGATGGGTCCGACGTGGACGGTTTTCAATGTCCTTCAGACCATTAACAATCAGCCAAGCCCATGGCTGGCGGATTGACAGCGCTGGCAATCGGTGGAGACTCGGGGTCCAGCGGACGACAGGTAAGGAAGGGGTGGGATGCTCTGGGGACATACTATAATCTTTCACGTATCAGCCGATCAAGACTCTCTGGTTTGGCGGTGAGCGAATAGCTTGTCAACCACTGATGGATAAAAGTGAGTGAAATTTTTACAAAGAAATCAGCAAAGATTGCTCGGCCAAATCGCGGTTTACATCACCAATTCGTGCGTGAATTGTTCCTTGTGGGAAAAGAATCGAGGTGGGCAACAGGATTGATCGTGCTCGGCATAACGGCCTTTCTTGCCGCATGCCAAAACGGAGGAGCTGCTTCCAAGACAGGAACAACTGATCCAAACACAGCCTTTGCCGAATATGGTGCACGCTCAAGTACCCCTACCGGGCCTACCGGGGATGTTCCGTCTCGGAGAGGCGGTGCACGTGGCGGGGGTAGCCAAAGCGGCTTTTAGCGCGGCTCTTTGATTATGCTTCAACTGATCCGGTAGATCTGCCGTTGCGGACCCTAGCCACATCCTGACTTCCCGGCCAACGAGCGGCAGCACATAAATGAATGGGCATAAGAACATTGAGGACGGAGTGCAAATTGTGTAGACATCGAACAGGAAGGGTCCCTCCCAAGAGATGTTATGGGGCTTGTTGATCAAAAGGGTATCCGACGGCGCTGGTCGTAAGCCTCGAAATGAAAAGAAAGAACAAATGCCTGAAGCCGCTATAGAATCTTCCGCGTTACCTCTCGTTAGTTCAAAGCCGAGTTCTGAGAGCTCGAACATAGAAACGATTTTCAACCGGCTACAGAGCGGGCGAATCATTATCCCTGACTATCAGCGGGATGCGGGCCAATGGGATATGAGGAAAGAATCTCTCTTTATTGAGTCGATCTTGAACAATCTTACGATTCCAGCATTTTTTTTCGCTGACGGGCCAGAGGGGAAGATCGAGGTAGTCGATGGCCAACAACGGCTGACGACGATCTTCAAATATTTGAAGGACGAATTAGCGCTGAGTACCGACGACGATGTCGTCTATCTGTCGCCACAGAGCTTGCAGTACCGTGGAAAAAAGTGCAGCGAGCTGCCGACATCGCTGAGGGCGGTTTTTAATGACTACCCTTTAACGATAATCAATCTCCCATCCAATCTGGATCTAAGTACAAAACTAGAAATATTTCGTCGGATTAACGAAGGCGGAACGCCTCTTACGGGCCAGGACATCCGTCTTTCATACTATAGCGACTCAAGGTCGGTCTTCTTCTTAAAGCTGGCTGGCATTCATTCTGTCACTGATTCAGCCAAAAGAATGGTCGAAGCTGGTGCAGAAAAGGGTCTCGAGAACCCGTGGTCTACTCACGCGGATGCAAATACGCTCTGGCAGGAATGGTGGGAAGGTAAGGAGCTGGCCAAGGGTCAAACACCCTCGGAAATGTTTCTTTGGTATTTGGTGATGCTTCAACACGATAAACTTGGCGAGATGCTTCAGGATCAATCTCTAATCAAGCACCTAAAACTGGCATTCCGAGGGACTACCGAGGAAGCTCTTGACATATACTGCGCTCAGCTACGCTATACTGAAATTGAAGGTGGTGTTGAGATCTTCCCTCTTTATGGAGGTGGACTCATGGAAGAATTTTACGAGTTTGCGGACTGGATGGGGTTGCTGCTTGGAGCCAAGCTTACTTCTGCGAACGTTCAAAAATACAAACAGATGGCGCTCTTGGTCGGAGCGCTGACGCGGCTCAACATCACATCGGACAAAATTTCTGACGCTGCGTGGAATGTAATCAGCCGGTTTCTGAAGTCCGCCCGGGCAGTGGGCGAGGAGTTTTTAAAGGATGTAGGTGGCTATCCGGAACAAAAGGGACGATGGGGTGGGGAGAAAGGGCAGTATGGCCAGTGCAAGGCGGTAGAACTCCTTGTGAAGCGGCTTATCAAAAAATACCCTTGAGTCAATTGCCTCCTGGTTTGCCGCTCTGCGATCCGCATCAGACGACCTTTCCTGTGGAGTGGAAAGAGGCGTATTTTCGCCGAAACTACAACACCTCCGTAAAAGGTTATGTGTGCCCTCGATGTTTGAAAGTGTTCGTTGGAACCCGCGGCTTTGCTCAATTGCATGGTGATCATGTTCTCCCTCGATCTCGTGGCGGACTGACAACCTGGGACAACCTGACTTTGCTGTGTGGCCCGTGTAACTGGTCAAAAAACGATACGTTGACGTAACCAGAGTTCCGACCTGACGTGGCACGGATTCAAGACCGGCTCGCCTCCTATCCCCGAAAGCAGCTCGGGAACCCAGGGTGGTGTGCAAGGGGAGTTAATAGCCGATTGGTGACTCTTTTTTCTCTTGTGGTGGTGTCTTAAAGGTCATGATGTCGGACATGTCGTCGTCGGGAGTCCAGGCCTGCGCAATGCTATATTTTGGAGGTTCGTCGGACATCGGTCACTCATCGTAGAACGCGCGTCGATAGTTTTTCCGGCGCATGACGCTTCGAAAAGTCGCGCATTCGCCGGATTCCCCGCTCCGTGTAAGGGCGAGTTCTCTTGTCAGGTGGGTACCAAAAGAATTAATTTCACAAATCGGTGCGTCTGGCGTTTGCAACCAGCGGCTCAGGACAATCTGAATAGCCATCAATTCGATTAACATCGTTGTAGATAGTTGCTGTTTCTTGGCACCAGGAGCGGGCCGGAACGCCAAGACGCCGGTGCTAGACTGCCCTAGACCTAGCGGAAATCATTTGCCTATGGGACCGGTCGACTTCGCGCACCAAGATGGTGACCTTGTGTCCGTCGAATCGCACACCATAGGAGGCCTGCGGAGACGGCGTCCACCAATACCCGTCCTGAAAGTTCTTCTGCTCGAAGGCTTGGGAGAACAGTCGGCCTAAAAGATGCACGGCTTCTATTGCGAATTCAGGTTCGACTTGGATTTGACCGTCGTAAATTCTCAGTGTTTTAAAGTGGGTCTGTACAATCCTTCGAAGATCGACCTCCTTATGGTCTTCAAAGACAACGCCTCCTCGGTGGACGATGATATTTCTGATCTCTTTAAAGTCACGTAGCGCGGGCCACTCAGCAAATGTGATTCCCGCGATCGTGGCAAACTTTTCGAAATGCCCCAGGAAGTTTCGTGGTTCCAATTTCTTGGGGCCAGAGATCTTTTCGCGTCGCATTATTTCGGTGTGCAGGGCCTTGGCAAGCTCTTCAAAGAGATTGTAGACCTGGACTACGAAGGAGTAGCTCAAACACCGAGGGATCGTGTCGTGATAGGCGGAGACGTACTCGGCTACACGCTGAAAGTGAGAAACCCCTATAACATATTCCGGCTCGACTATGCCGGTTTCCTTGATGAAATCTGAGAGTGTCTTCTCCAAAATCGTCTTCTGTCGTCGAGCGGCTTGTTTGCAGGCTTGTCGAGCGATTTGGATAAATGATTCCAATTGGCTAATGCGAAACTCCGCCGTTACCCAAAAAGGATCTTTGATTGTAAATTCGTGCGCTGGCATAATGTGAAAAGGCTTTTCTCTACATCTCTTTTTATAACGGTGGCTAGCGATCTATTACGAATATGCAGGTCACTTACCGCAACGGTCCGGTAGACGCTTGCTCGCATTGCGGACTTGTTACGAAACTGAGCATTGCAAAAAGCCTGCTGTTAATGATCCGGACGATCTCCTAGGCTTGGCGCACTCCACCATTAAAAGAGCGCTAGAATGACCAACACGACCACCCAGAAAGGAAAAGTACAAACAACAGCTGTCAGTATTACAGTAGCTACAATTGCACTTAAGAGTTTTTCCAACATATTTACCCCCTGTATTTTTGGATCTCAGTAACTGTCTGAAGAGGGTTCCGTGTTTGTGTCATGGTCCTTCAAAAGAAGGACAGATCGCCAAGTGCATGGATCAGTCTGCACTAAGCCCATCGAAGCCCACTGGCGATCACGTTCCATCCAACCCATTTCCGACTCGACCTCATAGAGGCGGAATCTCGTCTCCCGGGATAGAGTGACAAGATACGCATGCCGTGAATTGAGCCTGTTCGCCACTGGCCTTAGGTGCTCCCAATCATGAAGCTCAGCATTAAGCGTGGCCCAGTGAGGCACGGGTAAATCATACCGTTGGCAAAACTCCCAAATCGTCGGCGGTGCCGGAGGCGTCTCGCCTCGGTGCCAGTAACCGGCGCGGTGAACGATCCTGTGCCAGCCGCAAAGGAAGACCACCCATTCGCGGCAGAGCGGCGAACGCGGCGGATCGCACCAGAGTGCTTTAAATTGGCCGTTTCGTTCCCGTGGTGCCCCGCAGCGCGCGGCGAGATTGATTTGCGATGCCATGGCGCACATCCAATGCGAGGTCAAAATTGCCCCGTTCTTTGCTTTTTTGGTGTGTACCGTCTTCTTCTCGAAGTGGAGATCATTCAGCAGACCCTTCTTTTTTTCCTGCAAGCGAATCTTTGCGCTCCTGGGCCTCGAGTTCGGTCAGACGCGACTCGTACCATTCGTTGATAACCCTCGCGTAATGCAGCTCAAGCTCCGGATAGAAGTCTGATTCGACCCTGGTGAAATCCTCGAGCGTGCTAAGCTCGGTACCGCATTCGAGATTGCACTGGTTGAAGGAGAGGATGAAACCGAACTTGCATTGATCAGTTGCGCCGATCTGCTCCACGCGGTCCAGGAAACGAATCAGCTCCCGAAGCGAGAACGGGCGGATCGAGGTCCTCTGCGGGAGCGTGAACTCCGATCCGTATTCGTCGCAGATCGAATATTCAATCCGCCCGCCGCGTGATCGAGCACGAACACTAATGACATCGTTTGTAGTCGACTCTAATTCGATTCGTCCGATTTCGACTTCGTGGCGACCGCAGTCTGGCAAGTACTCCCCGCCCATGAACGAAGGATGGATTTGACCGATGCTCCTCCGGGTGTCCTCATCAAGCGTGTCTCGCAAAAGGTTTTCGGAGAGTGTCGGGAGCAGTCCGCGAGAATAATAGTCCCGGATCATCTCCTGCCGGTTACGGCCCTTGACGTTGCGAAGGGCGACCTCCAGCGGATTCGCCTCGGGTGACCAATACGAGATCGGTTGGAAGTCATAGTTAATTGCTGAGTAAAATTTGGGAATCGACATAGGCTCTTGGTATCTACTTCGTTCTTTGGGACGGATAATTCGGTCGACACCAAGAGCCGGAAAACAAAAAACCGCCAACCTTCATCAGGCGGCGGTTATCTGTTTACCGTGAAGATCTTTGTTATCCCCGCAACTCGCTGAGATCACATCCTCAGAGACTTTCGTCTCAGAGAAGGCACCTTGGCGTTCTCCATCGCCAGGTTGCCGTGTCCGGTTTTCCGGACAGCTCCTGATGCTGATTTATTACTTAGTCCATCGAGCGGAGAATCTCAATATTATTATGCCGAAGATCCGGGTATCGGTCCGCGATCATCTCGGCTTGGTACGGGCTGACTTGGCTAACGTTCATTTTCGCACCGACCGATGGTTTCGAAGGGTCCACCTTCATCCCCCGAAATCAGATAAAACTAATAATTGGGGCTAACGAATTCGATGCCGAAGATTTGGACCAAGGTTCGGACTATATTCGGAATATTGAGCCGACTTTGGTTAAAAGCCGAAAATGCTATTTCGAAATTCCTGTAGATATGGAGAAGGGTCCGTTTACCCTGAGATTTGTAGCCTCTACGCTCTTCGCCGGGGAGAAAGAAGATGTTGCGGTTACGGTTACAAAACCAATAGCACAGTCAACTCCAGTACCCACACCATCAGTCAAAGCGTATGCGGCACCTACACCCGACCTAGGAGGAGTAGTCGGGGCCCATCGTGAAATAATTGATGGACAACCAGTCACCGTGCTGCCACTACCGCGAGACTAAAAGGTTCCCCCAGGCTTTGAATAGCGGCACTCTAACCGGTGCCGCTTTTTTGTTCCGAAGGTCAGGGCCGGTCTGACCTAACGTCGGTTGTCTAGAAGAGGTTAAAATCTTTGGGATCATATCCCCTTTTTCGCAGCTCTTCTTCGTCAGCTTTCCGGTGGTGGTATTCTTTCTGTGAGCGGATCAAACGAATGAAGAGTGCGACGCCCGCCAGCCCGAAATATGCCCAATAGGACCACGGGGCTTGGTAAATCATTGCTATAGTCAGAACCGTCCCCGCAAACGATAGTAAGCAGAAGCTTACTCGTCCTCGCGATGCCAAATATGCTGGTCCCACAGAAAAGGCGATTACAAAAGCAAGGCGAAGGAAGAATGTTAGAAGAGCTGAATAGTCGTTTCGCCAATACGCCCCTCGGGAAGCAATCGCATGAACTGCACACCAGAAAACTCCAACACAGATCGCTGATCCAAGACAGACTGCAATCCCGTTGAAAAACACATCCACAACAGAGGGTCTGTAAGGTCGGCGAGCCTGTGATTTCTGCCAGTATAGGCCTTTGCTCTTCCCGCTTACGCAACCACTCACCGATTTCTTCGGCTCTTATCGCCCTTGAGCGATAACCTCGGTAACGGCGATACCTTCGATAAGCCATCTGGCGACAGTTTTTTAGCAGTTCAGACGATAAGTTCCAACCCAGATTTACCAAGATTAGTTTGCCGGTCCAACCAGATTTTCGGCCCGTTCCAGCTCCCGGTAAAGGTTCTGAAGGGCGTGAGGGAAATCATCCTTCTTTTCGGCGACCAGGGTGGCGTCTCTAAATCTGTATACGGCTCGCACAAGACTCCGCATCGCCATATCTCGGCTCCCGACCGTTCGCCGAAGTCCAGACTCGATAGCTTCGCCTTCAGTTTCGAAATTGCGATCATCCGGGGCCGCGATTCTGGTGCCATGCTCTTCTAAGAATTTGCGTAGCCACTGAAGCGTTGCCATACGCTCTTTCGGCTTCGTTGGTTGGCTTCGAGTTGTCCAAAAGTTGCCGAATCGAGGGGTTACCCCCACGCGGAAGGCATAGTATATCGGTACGAGAATTCTCCTGAAGTTCCAGCCTAGCACGCCGGAGGGGCTTGGCGGGTTTTTTGTTCGTGATTTATCTGGTTACTTTGGGCGCATCAAATCAGCGAGAAGAGCCGTCGAAAATCGACGCGCTAGGATGCCTTTTGTGGTGCGTTTTTCTCGGGGATCAAAGTGATGCGGCCGTCTCCGTCGACATTAACCAGTAACTCTTTCTGGGGATAAGGCGGTCGTTCTCGAAAATCGACTGTCTGTAGTCTAACGGTGGTCCCGTTGATGCTCTCGATGCGAAGGAAGCCAAGTTCCGCCCTAGAGAATGATTCGCCAAAGAATCTCGCAACTCGCACATTAACATCGTTGATCATGATAAAATTTGCGTCCATGAGAACGAAGAAATGAACGCTGCTTGCTTTGGTGCAAGGCTGATGATTGATACCAAAGAGTGTGTTCTGCTCGTTATGGAAACCCCGTTGATCGGATGGGTTAGTACTGGGACCAAGGAGTCCTTTCGTGCAACCGAGATCGAGTCGCGCTATTCGCTTTCCGAAACCCGTAAACTCAACTCGTTGAAAGGAGATGATCAGCTTGTATTCCTTGTCTCGGAAAACCTGCATTAAGCAGGAGTCTGCGAGTCCAGCTTCGCTTTCCGACAGAAGATCCGCAATTTGGACGGCTAATGACTTCAAATGACTCTCCAATGGCTGCGTAAACGCATTGAGCCACTGCACAGGCCGAAGATAATATTCCAAAACGCCGGTTGGTTTCGTATTCCTTAGGCGGAACGGGATGACCGTGATTCCATTCTCGAAAGCGCTTCCCACTTCTCGTTGAACATGATCCGAGCGGTTCGCGTCTTCTGAAAACACTAGCACCATCACTCGACTGGCGCGGATGGCATCCATGATTGCCTGCTCCCATTTCGCACCAGGTCGAATGTCACGTGGTGCAATCCAACATGAAGTGCCTTCTGATTCCAGAATAGTGCAGGCGGTATTTGCAGCCAACTTGTCTTCTTCGGCGTAAGAAACGAAAACGTCGTGAGCCATTTATCCCGTTATATCGGAAGCTTATGCCACGCGCCAGACGCATCACCGGAACGAACTCGGCTACGGCTGCGGAGGTGAGGGGTTCCGTTCGAGTGGAAACCGGGAAAATTTTCCGATGCTTGACGTGCATGTGTTCTATTGAACACTATTTCATGTTTAACGAAATCCCGGAATTCGATCTCTACTACGTCGCCTATCTGAAAGACGATCCTGCCAAAGAGCCGGTCGCCGATATTGTCTGTCGAAACGCTGCACGGCTATACGTCAAAGTACGTATAGACAGGTTTTGTATAGATCTTAGGCTATGTCGGCCCAAAGGTACGGCGGTCAGAGACACGACCGGGATGCCAAAGAGGAGGAGAACACATGGCGACGGAGAAGACTGAAAGAATGGACCGGCTCGTCCAGGAATCGAGCTATGTTTTCAAGGCAACGGTTACGCAGCTCAACGCTTCGAACGAGCCCGCCGTCCCGCCCGGTCCGGGGCTGATCGTCGCGCACGTGGACGAGGCATTCCGGGCGAGCCCCTCGGTCGGCGTCGGCGGCCTTCGCGGTCGAGAGGTCACGGTGCTCCTCGCGGGCGGCTCGCCCGCCCTCGGCGACAGGTTGCTCGTATTTGCCAAGGAGTGGCTGTATGGGGTGCAGATCGCCTTGCGCGAACTAGACCACCTCAAGGCGACGACGCAGGCCGAGAAAGAGGTGGTCGAGGCGGTGGAACGCATGCCGATTCGCCATTTGGAGGCCAGACTCGACGGCGCAGTGCTGGTCGTCGACGGCGAGGTGGATACCATCGGGCCGAGTCCGGTCCCGGATGGGTTATCGCTTCGTTCGCCAAACTACCATCTCGCCGTTGTTCGCGTTGTGTCGACGCTTAAGGGCAAGGGCGGAGAACGCGTAAATGTCCTGTTCCCGACCAACCCCGCTCCCCCGTGGCGCACCGCGCCCCGGCTCAAGGAGCATGAGACTGCGGTCTTCATTCTCCGCAACGAAACGGCGCTGAAAGCTCCCCGGCACTTCCTGACGGCGCTCGACCCGGACGATGTGCAATCGCGGGACATGCTTAGCAAGATTAAATCGCTCCTGAAACAATAGGCTGGGCGCAAGAAAGGTAGACAGGCTCTATGGCAATCAAGATCAAGGTCGTGAATATGATCCCGCAGTCTCAGAGCAACGAGACCAACGACGACTCGGAGACCAACATCGCGGTGAACCCCGCAGATGCGCGCATCATCGGGGGCACCGCCTTCACGAACCAGTTCCCCAATGTCATCTTCCTCTCGAACGATGGCGGAGACACCTGGGCTGAAGCGGGAATCGTTCCCGCGGCCGCCTTTGACTATAACGCGAAGTTCAGCCGGAACGCGCTCTATTGCGGCGACATCGTGGGGCTTGCTGGCAACGGCGGGCCGCTGTCGGTATTCCAAACGACCAACGCGTTTTCCGGACTTGCGATGGCCCAGATCGACGCCGAGCCCATCATCGATCAGCCTTGGATGGGAGTCGAGACGGTTAGAAAGGGGCCGGACGCGGGCAAGGATCGAGTCTACGCCGCGTACACCAATTGGAATGCCGTCACTTCGGTCGCGACGATCGATGTCTGCCAGGACGGGACGGCCTTGGCCCCCGTCTTCAATTCGGTTCAGTTGCAAAATCGCGCGGTGACCAGGAA
Source organism: uncultured Verrucomicrobiae bacterium (assembly GCA_963804425.1). Classification (GTDB taxonomy): domain Bacteria; phylum Verrucomicrobiota; class Verrucomicrobiia; order Chthoniobacterales; family JAFAMB01; genus DASTDH01. The sequence goes on from CAWDQF010000002.1 coordinate 805,594, forward strand.
CGCCCCCTCCGTTCGACCCGCGATCCATGATAACGGCACCGTCTACGCGGCCTATTTCGATTGGCGTGCCGCGCTTGTGCCTCCCACATGGGGTTCGACGATCGCGGACGTCGTCGTGGCGCGAGACGATAACTGGGGAGCGGGCGGCTTCCAAGACCTTGTCGATCCCGGCGACTTGCATTTCGGCGTGCGCGTCGCCACAGGGTTCAACGCGAACTTCAACGGGGCGCTTGGCCCGGATCGATTCGGCTCCGACCTCGCCGTCGCCGTCGATCCACGGCCGAAGCACAGCGGGCGGGTTTGGGTCGCCTGGTGCGACATGCAGGGGGCGAGCTACACCCTTCACCTACGCCGGTCGACAGATCACGGTAAGACATGGTCGTCCGATCTACTAACGGTCTCGAACGCTAAGAACCCCGGCCTCGCCGTCAGCAGCGACGGCCGGGTTGGCATCCTCTACCAGCGGTTGACGGGACCGGTGGGGGCGCAGCGCTGGGAGCACCACGTTCAGTTCACCCGGAATGATGTGGACTGGCATGACGTCCTGCTCGCGAACGCTGCGGCTACGAACTGGACCGGCGACTACAACGGTCTCCAGGCGCACGGGCGCGACTTCTACGGTACCTTCGCCACCGACAACACGCCGGACCTGGCGAACTTTCCCCATGGCGTTCGCTACCAGAGGAACGTCAACTTCTCGACGAAGCAACTGTTAGACCTCGCCAACAACCCAGTAATTGCGCCGTCGATTGATCCGTTTTTCTTCAAGATCTCGTGGCATGAAGAGGAAGGCGAGGAGCACGGGTTTGGTGGTGGTTTCGAGCGGCTCGAGATCGAGGGCCTGAAGTATGAGAAGCTGTCAATTAAGAAGCTGAAGCTAGAACGCGCCGGGGGAGAGGACGAGGACGACGAGCATGTAGGGGGAAAGGCCCGTGCGATCTCGCGGCTCGTATGGCGGATCATCGACAGCATCGAGCCTGAAGAGGAGGAGGATGATGACAAATAGACCGCGTAATCTGCCAGTCACCCACACAGCTCCTCTTTGTCGATTCGCGCGACCTGTTCGGCCAACGGGTCAGGCCAGTTCTGAGCGCGCCGAACCAACTCCTCGCGGCGCTCCACAGGGAGTGCACGAAGCAAGATGGCAAACGGATACAAATCTCTGACCCACTCAGCTGAGACCGCGGAAGCGGAAAAACTCGAGACATCGCTCACCCAACAGACACTTGGCCACGGAGGCAACCACCTTCAACCGACTGGCCCAGTGCTGGATGCGGTTCACAGAGTCAGAACGCCCTGACTGCCGTTAATATTCTCAAACATATTTTTCAAATTTCGCTAGGATGGGATCTTGAGGAAGACAATGGCGGCTGGACCTGCAACGTGAGCACAGCGCCAAGAAGGAATAGCACAGCGCTATAGCCGAACGCGGCCGTTTCGCCTAGGGCCGACCAGAGCAGTCCGACAACGGTGCTGGATAAGAAGTCTCCGATTCCGTTAACAGTTGCCAGTATACCAAAAGCCATCCCATGCTGAGCGGACTCAACCAGTTCGGCGCAAAAGGAGTCTTCTAGTGTTTCCTCGATAGCTACCTGGACTCCACCGAGAATAAAGACCAGTGCAAGCGGCCCAAGTCCTACTGGCAAGAATATGATACCGAGGGCCATCAGCGCTGCTAACGCGTACCCGCCCGCCAGTAGTCGGTTTTTAGGAAAACGGTCCGCCAGTAAACCGCCTAGATAGGAGAACCCTGCGTAGAAAACATTGTGCAGAACGTAGAGTGCTACGGCGGCGCTCGCCGCTCCCGATGCACCCAGACTGGGTGTTAACCGTTGCGTGGCTAGAAGAATCAGGAGCGTGTGGGCGAATGCACCTGCGCCGAAAATACCCACAGCCAGCAGCAACCGCCGGTAGGCTGATGGCAATAGTCCCAGTCGTTCGCTAAAAGATGCATGCGATACAGGTACTCGCTCTTTCTCCTGTACGACTAAACCGATTAACGTAGCTGCGACCAGTCCCGGTAAAAGCGTTATCGCAAACACGGTGCGATAGTTTCCCGGTAGCGCCGCCAATAGTCCAAGCGCTGTCAGTGGGCCAACAATTGCGCCAAGCGTATCCATTGCTCGCTCAAAGCCGAAGGCACGTCCATAGATCGAGGGGTCTACGGCAGCGGCTAGGAGCGCCTTCCGCACTGGCGTTCGCACCCCTCGACCCAGCCACGCTGCAGCGCGAGCAATAAGAACGTGCCAGGCCGTCGTCGCCAGGCCGAACGCTCCGGTGGCGAGAGCAGTAATCAAGTAACCGCAAAAGGCGATGGGCTTACGGCGAGGCAGACGGTCGGTGTAAAAGCCGCTGCCTAGTTTGGCAAAGCTAGACAATCCATCGGAAACACCCTCGATGATGCCCAACCACGCAGCGGCCACACCCAGGGAACCGAGAAAAGCGGGCAGTACAGCGGTGGCAATTTCATGGCTCCAATCACTGAAAAGGGAGGTCAACGCTATTCCAAGCACGGTACGATTCAGCCATGGCTGAGCAGAGGAGGAGCGTGATTGTTTCATTGGAACTCAGGGACACCTTAGGAGGAACGCCGCCTGATGCGGCGCGCTAAAAATGATTTGACCACTAGGCGGTGCCGCTTTTGTGCCCGGAAAACTCGCTCAAGAGTAAGGCGGCGTAAGCGCATGCCAATTTGACCGTCCGAAAAGAAGTACGCTGCTGCCACAAAAAATTCGTTGCTGATCTTGAACAGAAAAAAGGTGCCATTGCCACCGTCTTGCAACCAGTCACGATAACGTTTCGTGAATTGCTTGATCTGCGCTTGCGTGAGGGCGAGAGAATCGAGTGCTGCGCCAAAACTACCAAACAATTCCTGAAAGGTGCTGTTCCTGATCATTTCATAGACCTGCACTGCAGTTTCCCTGGTCGGCGGTCCCGCAATATTGCAATTCCAGCGCTCGAAATTGTGATCAATGTATCTGAAAACGTCGGTGGCGTGGCCAAGCGTTTCCTGACCATCGACGGGATCGAGCACCAATGCTTCCTCGCCGGAAATGAGCTTTAGACGTTCATTCATGACTTCCTAAAATCTAGCCGTTCGAAGCCCTTCTTAAATCATCTTTAGCAGCAGAATCGTCAGATCGCGGAGGCAATTTTGCGCCGCGAAGCCGATGATCTTGTTGAAGCGGAGGCGCTGGAACGGAACCGACTGCGTACGTTCATCTGAAAGCAATCGAACTTCGCTATTGATATATCGATGAATTACGATATATGGATCTTGTGTTGGAACTTGTTGCCATCGCCAGAGCCCTCGCCGACCCGACCCGTGTTCGGATTGTCGCAGCGCTGAGAAACGGCGAGCTTTGCGTGTGTGAACTGGTGGATGCTTTGGATATCAGCCAGTCTTCGCTGTCCAGCCACTTACAAATCTGTCGTCGAGCCGGAGTGGTGACTACGCGCAAGGAGAGCCGTTGGATTTATTACTCGCTCTCGACCCGCTACGCGCCGCTGATTGAAAGGATTTTCTCCGAACTGCAGACAGTTGGTAGCGACGAAAAGCTACGCCGAGACGCAAGGCGACTCAAAAAGAGGCTGCAGATGCGGGAAGGAGGCCGATGCGTCGTAGGATTCGGTCAACTCAAACGCGAACGGGAGCTAGCAGATGTCGTCGATTAAGACAGCTGTACCTAAGCGGGCCGCCCCGGCTTTCCATGAAATCGAGCGCGGAATGGCGCTTCGTAAATGCCGCAAATGCGGTTGCATGAAGGAAGCGTTGGATGCCGCCAGTCGCACTTTTCGGAACGCCGAGGAGCGGGAAATCCGCGAAATTGTTTCAACAGTTGAGGGGCACCAGGCCGCGATGGAGCCGGTCGCTTATGATTGCATTGGCTGCAAAAAGTGTTGGGGTGCAGATGCCATTATTCAGCTTGCCAATTCTTTTGAGGAAGTCGCACCGAGCGAGTGTTCTAGCGCTGGTGATCGCATTGCTGAGCGAGAGCACATGTCCGTTGCGGTTAATGGTCAGCTTGAGAATTCTTGGCCGCCTCATCCAGGCGAGTACATCGTCGGCAATCCGTTGGGTTCAGTCGCGATCTGTACCCTCTCTAATCGGGAACTCCCACAAAAGCTCATCGCTGCGGCTAGACCCGATTTAGCCATTGCAGGGCGATGCGACACAGAAAACATCGGTATCGAAAAAGTGGTTCTCAATCTGCTGGCAAACTCCCATATTCGTTGGCTGCTACTTTGTGGAGTTGAAGCACCGGGACATCGAGCTGCAGATGCTTTTCTGCGGCTGAAGGAGCGAGGCGTTGATGCGAATATGCGCGTCCTGGAGTCGGCTTCCTGGCGACCAGTACTGAAGAACTTGACTTTGTTCGACGTAGCCCGGTTTCGGGAGCAGATCGAACTCGTAAATCTGATTGGAGTAACTGCAGTCAGCAAAATCGTCGATGCTGCCCACGAAGCCGCAAAAAAGCCCACGCCGAAACTCAGTTTCCAGACACGAGGCGACTCCGATCAAATTGGATGTCGAGTTGAACGGTTACAGGCTCGCGCCCCGAAGACCTTGCGCCTGGACAAGGCCGGATTTTTTGTTGTCCTACCGCAAGCTGCAGCGGGTGTAATTGTTTGTGAGCACTATGAGAATAGTGGCCGCCTGGCGCATGTGATTGAGGGACGCCAAGCGGCAGTAATCGCCGCAACAGTCATCCAGGAAGGACTGGTGACACAGCTCGATCACGCGGCTTATCTTGGTCGTGAGTTGACGAAAGCAGAAATCGCACTGAAGACCGGTTCCCATTACGAACAAGATTCCGCCTTGGGCATCCTGCCTTCGAAAAAAAGTCAGAGTGCCGAAGCGTGCGAGGATTTAGCTTGTTCTTGCCATGGAGCATAGCCTCTACCCCAGGCCATGAAGAAAAAAATTGTCACACTCGCCACAACGGCAGTCGGCATTCTAGCTACTTGCGTTCACGCGCAGCAAGCGATCGATTCCGCCTCACCAGCTTCCATTCATGCGACATCGGTCAACGATTTGACGGCGGACCCGTCTGCTTATCTAGGACAAGTTGCGGTAGTTGGCGTCGTGGCTGCGGTGAAGGTTGGCCAAGGGTTTACCATCGTTGATAAGGGTGAATATTCAGCCTGCGGTCTTTCTTGTTTCAGCGAGCCTGATACTCGAAAGATCCCTGTACGTTGGGACGGAGTTCCTCCGAAACTAGAGCAGGCAGTTCGGATAACCGGAGTTCTCGAAAAATCAGATCGCGGGCTAGTCTTTTCTGCCAAGAACGTAGTGGAGGCTGCTAAAGAGTGAAAGGAAAGCAACAAGGGACCGCTCCCCGTCTCATATGGTTACTGGGGACAGCAGCTTTCGTCGCGGTATTTGCTGGCCACGTACTTTGTCTTCGATACCTGACCAGCGCACCGCAAAAAGGTTGGGCAGACAATTTCAATCCTTCGGCCAGTTTTTGGCAGAGCTATATGATCAGCCAAGACTATTTCGTAGGCTTTTCTTATGCACTGAGTGCCAGCTTTGCTGTTTGGGCTACCGCACGTTTTGTGTACTTTCGCCGACGGGCGGCGGCCGTAGGGGCGTTCGGTGGGGTTAGCCTGGTTACTTTCCTGGCGGCGGCAGGATGCTTTCTGATCGGTTGCTGCGGCTCACCGATGCTACCGATTTATGTTAGTCTTTTTGGCTCCAAAGCAGCAGGCATTGGCAAGCCGCTCATGGCCTTCATCTCTCGATATCAATTGGCGGCGGGTACCTGTACGTCGTGAGCAGGCCGGAATGCAACTGCGCTGATTCGGAGACCTGTCCCTTTCCGGAAAAATCGAGCGCGGCGGGTGCTCGGCAAAACAGTTCAACGGTCCACACGGATTTGGACCAAAAAGAAACTGTTTGATCGCTCAAGGCGACAGCTGCCGAAACGGAATGGTAAACGCGAAGATCTATGTCCTGTGATTGTCATCCTGAAGACGGCGCAGAGATTCAGCGCCATGTACTGGTTCTGCTTCTGGCCATCAACGCGACAATGTTCTGTCTCGAAATCGTAGCGGGCATCCTGGCGAACTCCACCGCTCTGCTGGCGGATTCGCTGGATATGCTTGCCGATGCAGCGATCTACGGAATCGCTCTCTACGCGGTCGGCAAACCGGATTCTGCTAAACGCACAGCTGCTCTCATTAGTGGAATCTTCCAAGGCGTGCTTGGACTATTGGTTATCGGCGAGGTCATTCGACACTTCCTTTGCGGAAGCGAACCCACCCCGTTGGTAATGATCATGGTCGGAGCTGCCGCATTAGCGGCAAACGTCAGTTGTCTGTGCCTGCTTCGGAAACAGCGTCTCGGAGAAGTTCACATTAGAGCTTCCTGGATTTTCACTAGAACCGATGCGCTTGCTAACCTTGGAACCATCCTTGGAGGGGGCCTAGTCCTCGCAGCCAGGAGCGCCCTGCCGGATTTGATCGTCGGAGCCGCGATCGCTCTGATCGTTTTATATGGCAGCTTCGAAATTGTTCGCGATGTTGCGGCGGAGAAGCTTTCCGAGGCTGGCACCAAGCGACATGGAGCTTAGCGTGCTTTGTTTTCCGTTTCGCGCTGAGGCTCCGTGATTAGCGCTGGTGAGGCGCAAGTCAACCTTCTTAAGCGTTGCGGCTCTACCAACTATTTGGAGGTTCTCCGTCCAGACCGCTGGTGCTTCCTGGGAACAGTTGCCGAGCGTCCCGTAACCACCCAGCCAACCTCCGCGTTCCGGATTCCGTCGATGTGCTTTTGCAAAACAGTTTTCGGTCGCCGCCTTTACTGCGCAATATCGATCGGCAGCTTCGACCGATGCAACGCAACCGTTCGCCGGTTATCGGGATCTCGCCGTAGCTTCAAGTAATCCGTCCGCTACCGAAGCGTATTGCTTCTGCGATCAACAAGGGGGAAACAATAGTGACAACCTTTGGATCGCTGATTTGTCCGGCTAAACGCCTTGCCGTTCAAGAAGTCCGTCATCGGTTTGTTGGTTTGGATTTGGCATATCCGTTCAGATTACCAGACTCGTCCAACCTGTGCCGCAATACTGAATATCCGCACAATCCAGCGTTATTGCTCGTAAGCCGTTTCGCTATTTGTTAACCTGCGGATTTAGTAGATGTCTTCCGATAGCCAAAACAGTTCTCCGGAGCCCGAGTATTTGCGTTTAGCTGACCACGAACAAAACATCGATCAGAACTAATAAAACCCCGGGCTCGAACCCCTCGCGATGGCCAAAATAGAAAAACCCAGTCCGCATCGGGGCATTGATTTTGACGATTTCCTCAAAGAACAAGGGATCTTTGAAGAGGTGATGGCTTCGCCGAAAATAAAGAAAGCGATCAAGGATCTAGGCGACTCAATCCAAGCCGGTGAACGGGAAGCATTTGCGGCCGGGTGGAATGCGTTCGTTGCGCGGCACTCAAGTTTTTTGATCAGTCACAGTATCGCCGATACTCGAGCCGGATTGGAGCAGGCTTGGGAAAAGTATTGGAAAGCCTGAAAGAAAAATAATGCCAGTAGAAGAACCGAGGCGGAAGCGTGGAATCGAAGAACCGGACCGCTACCCGGAACCAAAGCGCGAAACCAAGCCGCAAATAGTTCCGCCCGGCCCACCGAAGAGCCTTGGAATCCGAAAACTATCAGGCGTTAGAACCTCGTGAACTGCGTAGCCTAACGGAGATTATCGCGGCCGCAAAACTAATTCCGGTTCCTGGTGGAGAACCGCTCAAATAAGGGACCGTATTCGGTCCAAACAACTAGACTGAGCTAATGGGCTCGAGAGATTTTTGAACAGGGTTGCGAGCGTCGTTATGTCAACTTTGTCGGAGCGCTCAGCGGGGCGCGATTGCGGTTACTATATGGAAAACGGGATTCCCTTCCTCGTCACCACGTCGCCAAAGATCATCGAACCAGTTGCGGAGCAATGGGCGATGTTGCTGCAACTGGCGAATGACGATGTCGAGTTGCGACCAAAATCGGCGCGGAATGAGATCTGCTCTTAAACGACGGAAACGCAAAACTCGCTTGAATTGGCCTTCGTTCAAGCTCTGATAGATCGCGTTACCATCGCGCAACGGATACTCTTTTCTGACCAGATCATAATACGCATCAATTCCGTCGGCCACTCGCCTCGCTTGCGCCTCCATCTTTGCTGCCAGCTCTTCCTCGCGCTTCTGTTCCGCACTGGCTTCCTTCTCTTCCCGTAACTTCCGATCGCCTCCCGGTTCAGCTTTAGCACTTTTCGGTTTCGGCTTTGGGGTGGATTCCGGTTTCGGCTTTTGTTCCGGCTCATCTTTCAGCCAGGGCAAGCGAACTATACTTGGCCACCGGATGGTGGAGAAGTCGACCTCGAGCGGTGGCGTGTCGACTACCAACTGATAACGCATTCCTTTGGGATGAACACCATAGACGATTGACTGCGCCCCATCAAATGCTCCGCAGCGCCATTCACCCCATGATGCACCATCGCTAGTTAGTAGAGGGTAGTAAGCCTGTGTGTTTGGATAGGGACTATTTTCTTTGAGAACAATGAACAACTGACAACCCTTCTCGGCGCGCGTTCTCGTCGTCTTAGGTAACTGCGGGTTAAGCTCTAAGAACGGTTGCACATGACTGTCGTTGTCGATGTCAATCGCCATCAAGCCAGCGCTTACCCAGCCGAGTAATATCCCGATGTTACTGGCTGATTGAGGCATCATGGTGCCTTGGCACCGGGCGGCTCGCGACTTAGGCCTCCTTTGGTCGACAGTCGGTCTAAACCTGGCGTTCAGCTATAGCGCAGCGCTCTTCGTTCTTGGCGCCTTGCTTGTGAACCGGGTGCAGCGGCCATGATTAATATTGATCTCGTACTGACTAACTGTGCGAACAAAAATCAGGGATTTGTCGTCGGTTGCGCATCGTGACCTAGGTTGTCTCCAGGCCGCGATCCTTGCACGGCGGCAAGCGATTTGATCTGATCCTGACCGACAACGAGTTTGTTCACTGCTAGCGTGTAACCACGACCAGATTTTTCGAGTTTCCCGAACGCTACCACTTCATCTTTCGGTTTTGGAAGCTGGCTTCTTAGATTTTCCGGTAGAGAGGCAATGATGGAAACTTTTGCGCAACCATCGGCGCACCCTGCTTCACCGAGATCAGAGATCGTAAACATCCCCTTAGACGCCGAGACCAGGTCAACGCCTCCATGGAGAGCGATCTCTTTTCCTTTCATTGATTCCATGTGTCCGACGAGATCGCCGAACTCTACGACTGCAGAGTTTTCCTGGGCAATGGCGGCGGAGGCCACCAGCACAGAGCAGAGAGCTAGAATTTTTAGTTTCATGAATGAGTTTTGGTTTTTTAGTTTGTGTGCGATTTAAAGCTGACGAATAGCGTTTACGATTGTGAGTCGAGTGGCTCGAAATAGCGGCCATGCGACGCCCAAGAGCCCGATCAATGCCGCCAACCCGAGCCCTAGAGCCACAAGCTGGATGTCGACCTGAAAGCGAAACGCGCCCATGGGAATTCGCATGGGAAGTCCGTTGAGGGTTAGGGAAAAGAGCGAACCGACAATTCCGCCGGCGAGCGCAATCAGGAGCGCTTCGAAAACAAATGACGACTAGTACCGCGCCTTTGGTGTAGCCCAACGTCCTAAGCATTCCGATCTCGCGCACGCGGCCAAGAACGGCGGCCAAGAACGTGTTCATCCCGGTCACAATCCCCCCGATAATCAGCATCGCGGTCATAAGTGTTGCCATCATTTCTACCGGTCGGAAAGAATCGGCGTACGCACGGTAATAATCCGTCTCACTCCGAGCATCGACGAGAATGTCCCGGCGCGTACTAAAATCGAAAACCATATCCGGAACCGCGCCAGCCGATTTCGCTGTCACGGCAATCACCGAATATTCCTCACGACGAGACGTGACCATAATATCGTCCAACGGTCCCCAAATCTCCGACTCTAGAGCAGTGCCTGGAGCGGTGAAATGGCCGACGATCTTCCACGGTTGTCCTTCAAAACGAACTTCTTTGCCAATTTGCAGTGCATCGGGCTGAAGACCTAACTTCGTCGCCGCGAGCGGCCCCACCATAATCTCGCCAGGATTTGACGGGTATCGGCCTTCGGTAACGTGAACTTGGCGATGCACCAGTAACGAGACAGGTAAGACTCCGCGTATCAATCCTTGCGCTGCCGCAGAGCCAGGCACGTCGACAGTGGTCGTAAAATAGGCTTCCGGCGATGCCAATCGTTGCCCGTCTTTTTCAGCAACAAGGTCAGAAAATCGGACCGCCTCTAATACTGACCGGTCGATTGCGGAGAATTCGATCGTTTCTGCGCCTTTCACTAACACTAGTACATTGGCCGGCTCCGCTGTGTTTTGAATACTGCCGCGGATACCGTTTGAGAGCGCCAGCATCATCAATGAGATAAAGATCGCGAGTGAAATGCCGAGCACCGTAAAAGCGGTGCGAGATTTTCGACGCCAAACATTTCGCCAATTATAGGAAAGTGGCAGACCCATGGCTCTAGTCCAATCCTCGTAGAGTTTGCCCAATCCGAAGCCAACTCGCTCGGTAGGACGGCAAGAGGCCACCAAAAAGGCCTACTAACGCAGCAATAAGGGCCGAAGCGGCAAGCAACGCGGGCGGCACGTGCGGAGAAATAGTAAAACCTTCTACTGAGAGCCCGAACGTGCCGAAATTAATCAGAAAGAAAGCTATCAGGGCGCCCGCAACACCGCCAATAAACGCGGTAATCGTCGCTTCGGAGACAATGATAAACAGCACCTGCGTTCGCCGGAATCCCATCGTCTTGAGGATCCCGATCTCGCGGACGCGATCCCGGACTGTCATTGAGAGGCTATTGGCCACTCCTACAAAGAGAATGCCGACCGCGACATAGCCAAGCCATCGGCTAAACTCGATCATGCCAACTACGCCAGCGATTGCTGATGAAATAAAAGATCTTTCGGGAGTTGTCTTTGTCGGTGTTGAGGAGTTTGCGAAAAGCGCATCGATCTGGTCAGCAACAGGCCCGGCTTGGTTTGGGTCGTTAAGTCGGGCTAAGTAAAGCGTGCTCAATCCGACCTGATTTGTGCTGTAGCGAAGGTATTCGATGTCTACCAGAATAGCGTTCTCTAAACTGTTCCCGGGCGCCTTAAAAATTCCTCGAATGGTAAAAGAAATATTCCCTAGCTTCTGAAGAGTTACCGTTTGATTGGGTTGCCAACCATATCTTTGCGCAACCCTCTCGCCGACAATCGCTGCTCCACGTTCCTTGGCGAACACTTGGTAGTCAGCGTCACCGATGTCGATCTTATAGAATTGCCGAAATTTAATCGGTTCAACACCATCAACAGCGACCAAGTCAGTCGCGGTAGAACAGGAACTCAGCTGAAAAAGAGTCGACGCGACGTCTTTAACTCCGGGCACGCTTGCGATCTGTGATTGGTAGGAGCTGGGTAGTTTCGAGAGCGGTGGACATCCCTGATACTTTTGAAAAACCGTAAGAACATCATTCCCGCCGCTCTCCTTGATCATTCGGCGCATTCCCAGGTCCAAAGCGAAGACAGCAGTAAATATGAAAGCGGCTATGGCCACGCCTAAGAGCGTCAACACAGCTCTAACCGGCTTACGCACGGCATTTTTGAGTATCAGGCCGAAGAACTTCATAACTGCAAAGTGGAAGCCTCTAGCGTGGTAATCAGCCGGCCTTTATCCACGTGTAGCACTCGATGAGCGCGCTCCGCCACTTGAGGATCGTGGGTTACGATCACAAAGCTTTTGTGGAACTCCCCGTTCAGTGCTTGCACAAGATCCAGGAGTTGTTCAGCGCTTGCGCGATCAAGATCTCCAGTCGGCTCATCAGCGAGCACGAGTGTTGGGTCTGTTACAATCGCCCGCGCGATTGCCACCCGCTGCTCTTGTCCACCACTTAGTTGGCGCGGTGTATGATCTTTGCGATCGGCGACTCCCACCAGTTCGAGTGCGGTCATGATTTGTTCTCGTCGCCGCTTCTTCGAGAGGTTTAGGAGGAGCAGTGGGAGCTCCACGTTTTCATAAGCGGTGAGCACCGGAATCAGATTAAAAGACTGGAAGACGTAACCGATGTTGCGCGCGCGCCAGCCGGCCAGCCGATCTTCATCCGAGGACGAAATCTCTCGTCCGTTGACGATTACCCGGCCGGAAGTTGGGAAATCGATGCCGGCTATCAGGTTGAGCAGCGTCGTTTTACCGCTACCGCTGGGACCCATGAGCACAAGGAATTCTCCACGCTCAACCTCCACATCAACGCCCTGCAAAACGTCCAGCGTTTCGCTCCCGCGGTGATAGGTTTTGTGAACGCCTTTCACGTCCACGACAATCGGATGCGGCTCTGGATTTTTACTCATTGCTGGCTGCGGTGGTTTTAGCGTTTTCTGAGTGAAAGGTGATCTTCACACTCATATCTGGCCGGAACATTGGCGTCGGATCTGCGATCGACACTTTCACCTGAATCGTATTTTTCTGAAGGCTTGCCCGCGGCAGAATACGAACAACGCGTCCTTCGTAGGTTTTACCCGGCGCGGCATCCAGGGCAATATCGACGCGTTGCCCCGTGCTAACGCGGCTGGCGTCCCTTTGCGTTACGTCAACCCAGGCCTGGATCTTCGTCGGATCGTAAATCGTCAACAGCACAGCGCCGCCCTTGCCAGAATCTGGTGAAACAAACTCGCCAACGTTCTTCAGCCGTTCAAAAACCATGCCGTCAACCGGTGCGCGAATTTCCGTGTTTTGGATCTGCCATTTTACTCGACCGATCGCAGCTGCAATCTGCTGTTGATCAGCCTCGGCGATGGATACGTCAGCTTTTGCACGATCCAAATCTTTTGTTGAAGCCGATCCAATGGATGCCAGCTGTTGAGTACGCTCTAAGACAGTCCGAGCCTGACTGAGCTTAGCGTCAGCAACGCGGCTTTGAGCCTCAAGCTCAGTAAGTTGAAGTTGGAACTGAGCTGAATCGAGCTTTGCCACGACTTGGCCGGCGCTGACGGGCGTTCCCTCCAAAATACTGAACTGATCAATTCGGCCGGGCACCAGTGCTGAAACCGTGATGGGGTACGGGGGCACTGGCTCCAAATAACCGGCTGCGGTGAAAGTATCCGAGTTGACGGGTGAAGGTAGGGGCGTTTGTTCGCGGGGCACCAGCGCCGCAGTTTCCTTCTTCTCGATTCCGCGTGAGCGCGGCCAGATGAAATACGTCGCAACACCCGCAACAACCAGGAGCGGGAGAAGGATAATCCATCGCTTCCTTCCAGACGACCGATGATCAAGCTGGCCATCTGCTGGATGATCCAACTTCAATTTCTCTAAGCGTTTCAGGTCCATCTCATTGTCGTCCTCCGGAAATCAGGAGTTCCAGACGGGCCCGAGCCAGTCCTAATTCCCCGCGCAGCGTTGCTAACTCAGCTTGTCGCTGCAACGCATCGATCTGAACCGAGAGCAGATCGCGCTCACTAATGCCCCCAGCTTGGAAAGTTTGCTCGGCTAAGCTTTGCTGGGGCTGCACCGTCTTTTCGATGATCGAGCGCTGTTGCTCGAACGCATCCTTCGCCTGACTCCAAAGCTGATAGGTTGTGAACGCCTTTTGGGCAATCTGCCGCTCGGCCGATTCCAAATCATCCTGCACACCTGCAAGATTGAATTCGGCAGAATGAATCCCATCGCGGTTTCGGTCCCAGATCGGGACCGAAAAAAGCACAAAAATTCCGGGGGAAGCCTCCTGTGTCGTGCGCCGCAGAGAGGGACCAATCGAAAGATCAGGAGCCCATCGGCGCTGTTCCTGTGTTACACGAACTCCTGCAGCTTGCAACTGTCTGCGAGCCCCTTCAAGAAGCGGATTTTGCTGGATAGCCCGCGTAACTGCCGATTGCGCATCCGGGAGGTTGAGTTTGACCTCGTTAGTGGAATCTAACGTCAACGGAGTCCCTGGCGGCCGTCCTACCAGCGAATTCAGCGTGTTGCGAGCAGCAGTCTGTTGCGCTGCTAGCTTCCAACGCGCCTGGCGCCGCTGCGACCAGAGTGTCTGTTCGGTGAGCAGGTCGCGCCCAGCGATTTCACCTGCTTTGAGCTCACCTTGACGAATCGTGAGAAGTCGATCCCAAGCATCAAGCTCTTTATCCAAAAGTGATTGCGCCTCTGTTGCGCTCACTAACACCCAAAACTGTTGGGCTACTTGGAAGCGAAGATCCTGGCGCGCGCTTTCCAGTTTAGCGGCTGAAACAGTGGCGTCAGCGTTCCCCACTTGACGTGCCAGCGCACGTTTGGCCCAAAGGTCTACTGGTTGTCGAAGACTAAAATCCTGCTCGCTGCCATCGATTATGGTCTCAAATTCTGGGTTGGCCCAGCGCCCTTGCTGACGTGCTGCTGCATAAGCAGCATTCAATTTCTGCTCGAGGCTTTTGAGGTCTGGGGAGTTTTGGACCGCCAATTCTTGCAGCTGCCGTAACGTGAAAGAGCTTTGGCCTGCATAAGCGCTGCATGCCAGCCCCGCGATCATCCCACCTGTTAGAAGCACTTTCATTTTAGGAGAAGAGTGTGCCCATGACCATGCCGGCACCAATGGCCAGAACCAGCCAGGTCCCGACGTACAAATAAGTTGCCGGTACACCAATTATCTTGGGTGCCATTCCGATCGTCGGGATACAAGTGCCAACGGCACCGAGCATGAAGGTGAAGGCAGGTCCTATCCCCACCCCCATCTTTAAAAGAGCGAAGGTTAATGGAACCTCCGCTCCCTCACAAACATACGTCGGAATCCCAAGAAGCGCGGCTGCCAGGTAGGCGCTTAAGCCGCCCCGCAGATAGCGATCGATCATGTCGGTCGGGACAAAACTTTGCAGCAAAGGAACCGCAATCAGCGCTACAACAAAATAGATCCAGAGAGGATGGAGAATCGTGAGCAAGTTCCGCCACAACCGCAGTTGCCACTGCTGCGGGACTTCACAGCTCCGTGGATTCCGCAACCACAGTTGCTGGATCCCAGGTGCCGGCCAAATGCTGGTGAAGAGAAACCACGAACACGGTTACCATCTAACGTGTTCAGGCCGATCCCTATCAACACTGTAGCGATCAGCGCCAGAATGATTCGACCGATGGTGATCTGGCTTCCTAGCATTGATGCGCTCAGCACAATTGTCTCCGGACTTAAGAGCGGGGAAATCATGATTAGCGACGTCAGGGTTCCAAGACGCGCTCCGTGGCTCTTAAGCGATTTGGCAAGGGGTACTGTTGTCGATGAACAACCGGGCATCATTGCACCGACAACGGCTGCGTTGAATACCGAGGCGCGCTTCGACGCGAACCAACGCGCCACCCATTCGGGCTTTACAAAAGTCTGAATTCCCGCGGCCAGTACCACACCCAGCAAAAACCAGGGCGCAGCCTCAGCGAGCCGATGTAAGTAGTGCTGAGCGATCTGATTCATGAGGCGAGCCTTCGGCAGCGTCTTCAGTCAGGCATAAACCACGGTCTAAAAGTTCCAGCACACAGGGATCGAGGATCCGATAATAAATCGTGTTCCCATCGCGCCGGCTTTTCACGATGCCGCGGAGACTGAGCTTCTGGAGCTGATTGGAAACCGCGGCAGTTTTCATCCCCACGGTGTCCGCCAGAGCCGAAACCGAGAGCTCGCCGCGGATAGCCAGTGCGTGCAACATGCGGAGGCGAGTATCATTGGCTAGAACCTCGAACACGTCCGCGAGTTGCTCAGCAGAAGGACCAGAGATCAATGCGCGCTTCGTAAAGTTGGGTTTGGGAGAACAAGCGTCCACGCTGCAGGTAATACACTATTACATAGATCTGTCAAATAGTCGAGCACTGCGCGCAACGAAGTAGCCCGCCGCCATGAACGTGAGCAAGGTACGAATTTTCATCGTTTCGCTAGGCCGTATTACGCTGTCGGTTCGTTACACTTAAAGCAGCCGCCCGACCTGTTCCATCTCCCCTTCTTCTTCTAGAAGTTCTGGATCGTTATTCTCTGGTTTGTTTATTCGGGTTGAAATGCGCATCACCTTCATTGCTCCGGCAGGGCACGGTTGTAATACTTGTTTACCAGCTTCTCCTGTCAGCCACCGGTCATGCGTTTCCGGTGGCAGAATAACAGGCATTCGGGTGTGTATTTCCGCGACCAACTCGTTGGGTTGGCCGGTAATAATCGTGCAGGTCCGCAGCCACTCCTGAGTTTCCGGGTTCTGCCAACCCTCCCACAAACCTGCGAAAACGAACGGTGAACCGTCTTTCATTTCGATCGAATACGGAATCTTCCCTCCAACGACTTTCTTCCACTCATAGAAACCGTCTGCGGGGATCAGGCACCGCCGTTTTCTGAAGGCGCTACGGAAGGAATGAGCGGTGTCAACCGTCTCAGCCCGTGCATTGATTGTTTTGAAGCAGATTTTCTCGTCTTTAGCCCAATACGGGACTAAGCCCCAGCGCAAGCGATCGAGACTGCGTTGCTTAGTTTCTGGGTTAAGTCGAATCGCGAGCACTTCCTGACTCGGCGCGATGTTATAGCTTATCGGCAAGTCGGGCTGAGACGGGATCGGAATCCTATAGATCCGTGCTAGCTCTTCTTCTCTGGTCGTTCTGCGATACCGGCCGCACATGGCTCAACCTTGTAACAAAACCTCCGCTCGGTCGAGGGCCTTGAGGAGCGCCTGGTGCGCCGCTGCAGCATGGGTCCGCGCCAGACACTCGGATTCGGGTTCGGCTTTATGCGGTATTTGGCGTAAAGCATTTCGTTGGAGACCAACGTGGCGATCAGCGCTCGACTTGCGTTCGGTTCCGGGTCAACGCTCAGTTCAAGCCCCGTTGCGATACAGAGTTGACCGCGACACGCCGAATCTGGCTGCAATTTCCCCTAGGCTTAAGTTTGGATCTTTGCGCAGCGTCTCGATCATGAGTTTTTTTGGGTCGTAGAGTGCTGGAACAAGACCGAATCCATGATCCGCATCGCCACGGATTTCGGATCAACATCTCCGGTGTAGATTTCGGTGGTCTGTTTTAGCTATTCGCGATTTACTATTTCCTCCTCTTAGCTCCTACTCCACCGGCGGCACCTTCGCTCGGAGTCGCGAATCCAACATTTTGCCCCCAGCTATCGTTGTATGGGTGAACGGTATCGACTGGCTTTCCGTCTCGTTCTAGAGGACGTCCTTCGTTCGCCCATTGGAAAATCGAACCTTCCACATTGTAGATGTTCTTTCTGCCAGCGGCGATCAAGCGCTGGGCAAGTTCGGCGGAGCGATAGCCAACCGAGCAATAGGTAACGATCGGGCGATCCGGCGGAAATTGGTCCAGCGTCTGGATGATCCGAGCATCGGGATCAATCCGCTGTGCACCCGGTAGATGGCTTACTGCGTATTCAGCCGGAGTGCGCACATCGAGCAAGAGCGGTTTCGTCCGACTCTCGTCGGTCAACCAACTCGCCAAATCCTTCGTGCTGATCTCACGAACATTCCAAAAACGCAACCGCACGAAAAGCTTCATTGCATCAAGCCCCCCGCCGAAAGCGGGGGCGCAGAGGATCAGTCACACTGATGCTTTCAGCGCTATTGATTTAGGGCCCATAATTAGAGGCGCGTTAGTTCGATCTGGTCTCCGCTATGCGGAGGTCTCTTGGCAAAGCGTGGAGAATTTATCAGTTGGACTTCTGTCGATCCAGGCCCTAGCCACCCAGGGCTCGGAAAAGCCAAACGCTACAAACGAGCGCACCTGAAAAGCCATAAGACTACTAAGTCTTCTTTACCGTCAGTCCGCAACCCGCGACTGGGAAAGCATACGCGAAATACTCGAACGATGAATTCGAAATAGCCGGGCGACTTCTGCTGCGCTCTTCATACCGCTGTTGACCATCTTGATAGCCTCGGTCCTCTGGTGAGCCGATAGCTTTGGTTGCCTTCCCCCAACACGTCCGCGCTCACGGGCTGCTTGCAGTCCCATTCTTGTCCGCTCACGGACCATGGATCGCTCAAATTCGGCGAATGCACCGAGCATTTGGAGCATCATTCGGCCTGCCGGAGTCGTCGTATCTATGTGCTCGGTCAGGCTGCGGAAACCAGCTCCCGCCTCCGTGATTTTCTCCAGAATAAGCAGCATATCTTTAAGTGACCGCGAGAGGCGATCCAGCTTCCAAACAACCAGGACATCACCCTCCCGAAGCTGGTCCAATGCCCGGTGCAGTTCCGGTCTCTCCCAACGACCACCCGAAGCATGTTCCTCGAAGATGCGTCGACATCCTGCTTGCTTTAGCGCTTTGACCTGCGCACCGGTATCTTGTTGGTCAATTTTGGAAACCCGAGCGTAGCCAATTAGCATTTTGTTGCGTTTTCGTGTTGCCATTTATTCTACTATTGCAACAGGATTATGCAACACATTTCGCCTGGGAGATAGTGAATTCTCGATTTGGTGCGAATTCGTTCGTTTGCGCAACGCTAAACTGCCAACGGCAGAGCTATGTGCCATAGATCAATTATCGCAATGAACAATGGCAGCGATCCGAATTATTCGGGCTGCCTTCGAGCTTTGCGCAAAGGCTATTGATCAGAGACAAGAAAGCCTTTTGTACAATAATGATATCGACCTTCCCTTCCGACATTCGGTCGAGACTCTATGGAGAGCGATTAAACAGCTCAATCCGGGGTGGTGAACGGTGAAGCCCAAGCCAATCCGTGACTCGCATCGATTTTATACAGCAAGCATTGGCCGAATTTTAGGAAATCCATCAGCTTGAAGCTGTCGAGTCTAGCTGAGCTGCCATGCGCGACTCGATTTCGTTTCGTCACCCACTTCTGAATCAGTTTCTTGTCATCCTCGGAGAGAGGAAACGTCGTCGATTGAATACCGAGAGACTTATGCAATCTCGGAATGACTTCCTGGCAAAGCGTTAATACAGGGGGTGATTGTATCTTCTCTAACAGAATGTGCGAATGAGGTAATAATCTATGGATATATTCTTTCACTCCTGTTTCAATTGCTGATATTCCGATAAGCAAAGCGCTTCGCGGATTGCTTTGACAGACATCGAGAGCTTCACGAACGAGTTCGTGTCCGAGGGGTTCGAGATAACCATCTTGCCAAACCTGCGCAATCACGGCTAGAGAATGACTATCGATTTTCATTCCCCTGCCTATATCCATCCTCACTTGGAAATCGGCAGGCATGGATTTCCAAGATTCTTTATCTGGTGACCAGAAAAAGCCGAACGTAGCGAAGGGACTCCACCCACCGGATGCGTTGTGGACCCAGCGCGACGTTTTTACAAATCTGGCCGCAAGATCAGAGAGCATTTGGCGGGTCTCGGAGTGATAGTCTCGGAACGCTTCGGGAAAGATTTCCAAATGGAGACCCCTCTTTGGTGCTATTTTTCCTTCTGCACTGATGATTTCTTCGCCGCCTTCGAGATAAGGAAGTTGAAGGGTTTTTGTTACCGAGTTCGGCAAAGTACCTTCCGCCAATCCATTTAGTATTTCGTCTATTTTGGGTTTGGGAACCCTTTCGATCATTGCGTCGCAGCAGAGTTGTTCTCTTATATTCGGGTCGTCGAAGGTTCTCATGAACAAGACAATTTCACCTTTTCCAAACGGCTCTTTCCAGGAAACCGGCAGCAATCTGGAATCTGAGACATACATGCCGTTGATGCTGTAAGACAATTTAAACCACATTTGAGTGCTCCGACGAGAACGATAGAGAAGTATCGAGCAACCTAGTTTTGTGGGTCAAGCAGTAGATCACTCAAAGGGGCAGTCGTGCATTGACGGGCCTTGTTTAAAAGAAGGAGGCGGCCCAGACCAGAGCAGCAGGATGGTGGTTTGTGTCGAAAGCGAACTCCTGGCCAATACCGACAGATTGCAATATCCAGTCAGGCCCTGCTCCCGTTCACCGGGCCGATTTGTGGTGTGACGGGAGAGGGGCTGATTGTGAGAGGTACGCCGCCAGCCCGGAAGTCGCCATCGTCTTGAGACCGGTGCGCTAATGCTTTTATTCCATCCTAAAGAAGAATTAGCAGCCGAATCGCTCTTCAAATCGACCAACTTAATTCGTCAAATCCTTGTTTGCTGAGATTAACGGTGAAGCGGTGGAACTCAAGTATGAACTACTGAGAAGATAGGTCGAAACAAATCGCCTGGTATCGGTAGATACAGCCGGGGACAATGCTTATTTGTTTAAAAGAAAACCGCCGTCTAGAGGAAATGAATACACACAACAGCCTGTATGAACTAGCAACACTGTGACTTAACTAATCGGCACAGCATGCATACTAACAAGAAAATAAACAGGATCTTCACTCATATGTGGACTGACTTTTAGTAGTATCTCACGAAGTTCGTCATTCGTAAGATAAGTAAACCAAGATCTGTGTGATTTATGATGTAATTCTACTTGGATTCCATTTACTTCTAAAGCAGACAATCTTATTCTTTTTAGTATTGTTTACTTCGATTTATCTATACACGTGTAGCTTTGTATTATGTATAGCGTCTATTATGTAATTGCTTATATTGTTATTGAATGAATTCTCAGTCTCAATCATGCGATCCTCGAAGACTCGGCGTCGCATACTATCACTAGGAAACAGATATAATACGCCTACTGTGAAACAGTTAAGCTATGATCACCATTTGCTAGTTTATACTTCTCATACCGGTTGTAACACCGGAAGTTTTTCGGGTGGCCCGTATCTACCGAGCCGGTCTATCACTGAGGTTTCTTAATCAACCGAGGAGCCTTTAGCTCCCGTCCTGTGACCGGGGGAATTATCATCCATAGGGGTCCGTGTCTATGGCATCTTCCTTACCGGGATTGTCGCTCCTGGGCATTTCCTCCCAGGTTTCCAGAGTTATGTGGGTGTATTAGCTTTACTCTGCGATTTAAGGTGTCTCCACCCTAACCTTGTCCCTATCCTAGTCCAATTCGTTAGTTGTCTATACTACTAAAACTACGTCCGACTGCAAAACCTCTCGGCAGGTGGGAGAAATTTAGTTGTGGGTAGTATTGCTAGCATAATAGGCTCAAGTGTGATTCCATGCCAGGAGCAAACAATGGATTTTGCCTGCTTATAAGAGTTTAGATGTAGCACTACTACCATAAGAGTTAGTCAGCTATTAAATAATGACACGTTAGGATATTGCAGCATGTCTGGTCATCGTTGTGTTGGTGCCTTACTGACACGAAACCAGGATGGTGCGTAGTGTTGATACGAACTCCCGGCCAGTACCGACAGATTGCAATATCCGGTCCGGGCCACCCTTCGTCCATCGCGGCGATTCCAGGTCACCGCAAGACGCAATAAGGCCGCTTTAGAATTATTTAGAAAATCTGCCGGTCTGAACTTCCCTAGCAACGCCACAAATAACAGTGACGGCTTAGCTGCTTTGCTCCGGCCTCCGGTCGACAAAGCATCTAACCCCCCGAACCCCCTTAACTATACATACTCATTAAGAGAGAGAAAGCAGAGCGTATGAACTAATCGATCAGTCAGGTAAATTGGTTAATCATGAGCACGCTGGCCGTGGCGGTGACCCATGTGCAATCGTGTGCGGATAGATGATCAAGGCGTAGCAAGCCGTACCGCGAAAGTATTACCGGTTGGCTGGTAAAGCCTAAGCCGTCGAGCAATCCAATCGGTCTGAAGATGCAAGCTTAAAATGGTCGCCGCATCAAGTGGTGGCGCATACCAGCCGGTCAGTGATCACATTACCAAACGCTTTGGTGCCACCAAGCGGATCGTGCGAAACCGCTTCTAGAATCGTTTATAGCCGTTCGAGACGTGCAAGCTGGTAGAATGCACGCTCCAACTATTGAAAACGTATGGTGCCGCCTGCCACGCACGTTACAAGGCCGTCAGCCTGGATGAGTGTCGCTTCTGTTTTGCGATCGATAAACCATCGGGCGATCGTTGTCCCGGTCCAAAGTAGTTTTGCGGAACAAGTTGGCACTACTATTGGTGCCGCCGACTGTATTTCCTACCGCAAATTTCCCGCGTTTTGCAGTTCTTAAATGTCAGTACTTGTAAATGATTCCTTTCTCCATCGACTGAGTCAAAAGCTTTCCGACCGTTCCGTCGGTTAAAACAACAGCGTCACCAGCGCTCTTCGGCCAAAACACCAGTTGCCGTTTGCTACCGTTGACAAGATCGATGTGGGCAACGGTCAGTGGACTGTGGCGAAAGTATAGGCTGATGCCGGAAACGCGTTTGCGTATCTCTTCGCGTAACTGTGCACGTGCAACGTAATCGGTGGAGTTCTTTAAAGCTTTCCGCAGCTGATCGGGACTGCCGATAATCTGTTGCTGTGCTTTCAGGCGGTCTACGTCTGCTATTTGAGTGTCGAGTGCTTCTCTCAGTGTCTCGACTCGTTTTTCACACTCCTTCAGCTGAACGACTACCGTTTTGGATGGTTCGTCATCACCCATCAGAATCTTGGTGAGCCGGTCCAGCCTCTTTTCGTTCGCCTCTTTTTCGGCCAGTAGTTTGCTCAGACGAGCGTTGGCGGTCTTTAGCTCTGTCGTTTCAGTTTCACCAGTCAATGCTCGCCAGTCCAAAGCATCGAGGAAATGAAGGAAACCGTCTTCAAAAATCGAATAGTCGATACGGTTTGGTTTTTTCCGAAACCGGTAAGAATCAGTAATGAGTTGGTTCCCTTTGTAATAATAAGTCATGGGCAAACCGTGGTCTATGTCAGTGAGAAGACCGGCAAAGAGATTATTAATTTTAGCGTCTGATTTGCCTTTTCGCTTACGATACCGGCTCTTACGCGCTGCCTCTACAGCTTTGAAAGTTTGAAAATCAATCGTCGCAGGAAAGTAATTTAGGATTAGATCACCGTCCTTTTCTCGCCTTCCATCCCGCAATCTTCGGCAAGGTTGAAACGCTCCATAGGCAGCCGGATTCACAAGGATTTTTTCGACATAAGACTTGTGCCAACCATTACCTGTGTCCGTGAACGGCTCGTACTTTGCGTTTAAGTGCTGAACGATGAGTTGAGCACCCAAACCCTTAATCGACAGCGAGAAGATTTCTCGGATAGCTTTGGCTCGCTTTTCAATCAATTGGAATGGCTTTCCCTTCTCCGCGAGAATCCACGCCGGTACCTTCTTTGTGATTGCAATACCAGGGTTGCTAGCGGCAAGGCTCTTTTTGTTGCGCCAAGCAGAGCCGACTCGCTGGCTTTTACGCTCGGACTCTTCGTTTGCACGGCTCATTATTATTATGCTGACGATTAATTCTTCTGTCTGAGTGCCAGAACCATAGATGCGATTGTCAACGAGCGTGTGAACCTCGATGCCGTGGTCGTCGATCAGTTCAAGCAGTTGACGTAACGCTTTGCGCACTTGTTCCCGGCTCAATCGGTCCAAACTTTCGACCAAGAGCACACTTCCCGGTTGTACTCTCCCGGACTTGCAAGCCTTGATGAATGCACCAAGCGCACCCCCAACTTTGTTCTTCCCCGTGAAGGCGGAAATGCCTAGATCGCGAAAGGTCAATTCACGATTGAGTTGAAGGCCGTGTTTGGCTGCATATTCGTCTGCCAGCGTATTCTGACGGCGCAAGCTATCGCCTTTTGATTGCTCGGCGCTGCTGAATCTGACGTACGAGTATGCTGCTTTTGGCATCGAGCAATATAGGTCTTATAGCGCATATATCAATGTCATGATGGGAGAGATCCGTGACGAAGAGAGCGTGGATGCGCTGATGCGGCTTTCCTCGTCGGGGCATCGGGCTATTTCTACCTTACATACCAACTCGGTTTGCGAGGTGCCCAACCGTTTCTTCCTTTTTCGAGCCCAGCCGTTCATGGTGGCGGATAGCCTAAAAATGGCGATTTCCCAACGGTTGGTAAAAAAGGTCTGTCCTCGCTGTTATATCGAAGAGTCGATCCCATCTGAGGCGCGGCTGATCCGATTAGGGATTCGCCCGGATTGGTTGAGCGAAGCAGCCGCTCTCCGCCGCGGCCGCAGATGTGATTTTTGCCGGCAGACCGGTGTCAGCGGCCGTAAAGCCATCTTTGAAGCGCTCATTGTCGATGACGAAGTGAAGGCCGCGATCCAGGACCAAGCACCAACTGTTCAGCTCCGCCGAATCTTGGAAGCTAAAAGGGAAGCGACTCTATTCGAGAAAGCGGTCCGCGAAGCTGCGGCCGGCGTGATTTCGCTGGAGGAAGCTTGCAAGTTCCGCGAAGTCAGCGCAGCCGATCAGCTGCAGCGATAAGGGATCTGCCAATCGGTAGCCCAAGCGATGTTTGTATCATGAATCGGAGCATCAGGAGCACTGTTTGGTCCAAACTCAAAGGCGATCATCCAGCGGTGTGCACCTAACGCTTTTTTCGCGCTCCGTCGCCTTGACTTATCGTAACCGTTTGGTTACGTTATTGGTAACTAAATGGTTACGATACGACGCAAGCGGCGTGACGCGGTGTTCCGGGCGATTGCCGATCCGACACGTCGAGAGATCCTGAGCCTGCTGCGCGGCGGCCGGAAGACCGTCGGCGAGATCGCCGGGAATTTTCCTACGAGCCGTCCAGCGATCTCGAAGCACCTTCGTTTGCTCCGAGCCGCGGGCTTAGTTGTCACGGACCCAGATGGTACTGCGCGCATTTGCGAACTGAACGCCAAACCGCTCCGTGCGATCAACGATTGGCTCCGGGACTATGAAACTTTTTGGAACGAGAATCTGCGTAGTCTCAAAAATTATGTGGAGGAGAATCGATGAACCCGACAAGCGGAAGCGACACAATCGTCAAGGAAATCATGATCAAGGCTCCGGCGGAACGGATCTTTGAGGCGCTGACCAATCCCGACCAACGCTTGCAATGGTGGGGTGCTGAAGGGCAGTACCGGGGAACGCACATGGAGTCCGATCTGCGTCCCGGTGGCAAATGGATGACCCGGGGTGTCGGCAGAGGCAGCAAGCCGTTCACCGTGCGTGGAGAGTACCGCAAGATCGAGCGCCCGCGCTTGCTCGTCTTCACGTGGTTTCCCGACTGGGAAGAGAATGCGTCGGAGACGCTTGTACGCTTCGATCTGGATGAAAAGGACGGCGTTACCACGGTCCGCTTGACGCATTCCGGCCTGATGAGCGAGAGCTCGCGCGCCCACCATCGAGGCTGGCCTCAAGTCTTGACCTGGCTGCAAGCGTACGTCGAGGAAAAGGGCTAGGAGCACGCTCAGATTCTTCCAACCTTGTGCCGCGACCTCGTTGTGATGACCTTTGATCGCATCTTCGTCTGACCAGCTTCCGGTTCCGGCAATTCACATCTGCGCCTTTCTCGAACAGCCACGTTTGCCGTGCCGAGGTGCCCGTTGGCGCGCATGCCAGACCGAACGCCTCCCCGGAGATCCTGGCTCTTGCGAGCCAGGTGTCGATGGCAGACAATTCGTAGACTGGCGCATTTTTAGGCTTTTCTGCAATATGAGGTTCGTTATGAACGTGTTGGTTGTTGATGTGGGCGGAAACAACGTAAAAATTCTCGCTCCCGGACAAGACGAACCTCGGAAGCTGCCGTCGGGACCTACGTTTACGCCCGAACTGATGGTCTCCGGAGTTAAGAAGCTCGCCGGAGACTGGACGTACGAGGCGGTATCGATTGGCTATCCGGGGCCCATTCGCCAGGGTCGGCCGAGCGCAGAACCGCACAACCTTGGGCCGGGTTGGGTCGGGTTTGAGTATGAGGCCGCGTTCGGGCGGCCAGTCAAGCTCATCAATGATGCGGCCATGCAAGCTCTGGGAAGTTACCAGGGCGGGAAGATGCTTTTTCTAGGCCTGGGGACCGGTCTCGGTT
This sequence comes from uncultured Verrucomicrobiae bacterium, assembly GCA_963804425.1. GTDB lineage: Bacteria > Verrucomicrobiota > Verrucomicrobiia > Chthoniobacterales > JAFAMB01 > DASTDH01. The sequence goes on from CAWDQF010000002.1 coordinate 831,415, forward strand.
CCGCCTTGGTTGTTGAAGGCGTCGTCGTGCCTTTGGAGCTGTGTATTCTTCCTTACAAGAAAGGTAGCTTCGAGGACTATGTGGGTACCCGCGGATTGGTGCGGCTAGGCAAAAAGAAATGGCGCCAATGCGTGGTGGATGTTGTAGCTCGCCTGATCGCCGCTTTGGTGCCCGATGACGTGGTTCTTGGGGGAGGAAACGTCAAACATCTCAAAGAGCTGCCTCCAGGTTGCCGGGCGGGTGACAACTCCAATGCATTCTTGGGAGGGTTTCGCCTTTGGGCGGACCCGAATGAAGGGAAACTTTTCACTCCCACAAAGCCTCGTCCGACGTAGGGCTTGGGAAATCGGAAGCAGACCGTCTTCGGTCCCGGAGCTATGGTTGGTCCGTCGGTTTCTCTTGGGGGAGCGCGTCGGATCTCAAAGCTCGACTACCGGGTTGGCATCGCCTTTCGGCGCCTTTGCAGCCTGACCCGCTATTCCTCTTTGTCGGTTTCGCTCAAGATCTGCTCAAGATGAGGGCGTATCGTCGAGGAAAGGTGCTCCAGCCTGATGCCCGCCAAACGAGCCACTTCGACCGTATTTACGCCGGACTGTTTCTGCAACGGAGCCAAGCTTGTAAGACGATCCGGCGCCTCTCGGACGTTGTGGAGCACGATGTTGAGTTTCGGCAAGTTTGCCGTCGAAACGTAGCCCTTAGGAATTCGCACGAAAAACTCGGTCGTCGGAACGTTCGCGAAATGATGTTTGCCTTCGTGTCCCGGGACGTCCCGATTCGCGAATGAGCGCCGTACCCCCACGTCGGGGATTGAGCCAAGGGCGACTTGCTGCTCGTCCAGCAACACTTCGTATGCGTAACCGTGTACGACACCGCTTGGCATGGCGAGCGGTCCCGGTACTTGTTTCAGGCCGGTAACGGAAAGCTGGCCATTCTCCAGCCGGACCTTCATCCGAACATATCCACCGGACGAGCTGGAACCAACGTGACTCTCCGGGGGTTGCTGCGGATTGCCTGCGGGCGGCGCGGAAGGCGGCACTTTGGTCGGAACCGGGGCCATGGTTCCTCGGCCCGTGGTATGTTGCGGGGCGCCTGCGCCCATGAGCGGAAGCAGAGTATTTCTCAGTACAGTCTTCACCTTGCCCCGCTTCTCCATCGCGGGAAGGTGCGGCGCTGTGACGACGGGGCGCTTACGTGCACCTTGCACCGAAGGCAGTCTACGGAGGATGTGCGCTGGCTTTGTTTCTTCCGGTTTCGGCATGGCTTTTTATCTCCGTTTAGAAGTTGTTTCCGTATTTGTAGTTGTGAATCCACCGGTAATAAATTTTGTCGAGCACCCAGGGCGAAGCGCTCCGGAGCATGCCAAACCAATCGGTGTTGTGAACAAAGAGATCCGGCCGGCCGTTGGCACCCTGATAATGGCAGGGCTCGAATCGATCCACCGTGCCAAGGTGCCATCCACCAATCCAGTCGGCTGCCCAATCACACTGTAAACCTACTCCTGTCGAAATCATGCGTCCAAGGTAAACCGGGGACCAATCGTCGGCGTTGAATACGACCAAATCCGCTTTTTTATCTGCATTGAGATCGGCGACGTAATGCCGGTCATGCGATCGCATCTGCCAACCGGGGGCATTGCCATCATATCGTTGGGTCATCGACAGCGAAGAACCGTTCGATTTGAGCATGCCCAGATAGGCTATGGACCACGCGTCGCCGTTGAAAACGTAAAGGTCCGCTTTCCCATCCCCGTCGAAATCTCCGATAAAATGTTGATCGGACGGACGCATTTGCCAATCGGGCATATTTCCATCGTAGCGCTTCGTCATCGAAAGAGAGGTTCCATTTGAGGCGAGCATTCCCAGATACGGGATAGCCCATGCATTGCCGTTAAAGACGATGAGATCTGCCTTGTTGTCGCCGTTGAAATCTCCCACGAAGAATTGGTCGCTCGGCCGCGTCTCCCATCCCGGCAGATTTCCGTCATAACGCCGAACCAGCGATAACCCGGTTCCACTCGACTGTAACATGCCCAGGTAGGGGATCGCCCAATTGCCACCGTTGAAGACGAAGACGTCGGTTTGCCCGTCACCATTGAAGTCTCCAACGAAGAACTGATCGCCAGACGTGAACTGCCACCCGGGCATGGAGCCGTCGTAGCGAGCAATAAGTTTCAAGCCGCCGTGACCGTCGTCAGCGAGCAAGCCGAGGTACGGCATGACCCAATCGCCCCCGTTAAAAACCAGAACTTCATCTTTTCCGTCATGATTGAAATCGCCGGTCCAGAACTGATCTCCCGGCTGGAACTGCCACGAACCCGGAACAAGATTTACCACACTGAACTGGACGTCGAGTTGGCTTCCGTTCGAGCGGTAGGTCATGATTCCGTTGCCGTTATGGATTAGTGCGTCGGATTTGCCATCTCCATTGAAGTCGCCCGCATAGACGTTGAGAAAAGTCCTCTGCGTCTTTGCGTCGTTGATTGACTTCATATGGGTGTAGCAGACCGGGCAATAGGGCGGCAGATTCGATCGCATGCGGCAATTGATGACCGGGCGATATATGCCTTGGGTGACGGTTCCAGCGCCTTCGAATAATCCAACACTTTGATTGTCATCCCAGTCCGCAGGTTTTGCGCCTTGGGTATAGTTGGCGCACTTGCCGACACCCGTGGGAACGGGAGTGCTCGGGTTAACAAACCGCACCCATTTCAGGGTCGCGCGGTCTGGGTTGATGGTATTGTCCACGCAGCCGGGTTCTCCACCTGAGTAGGTTGCGTCGGTTTCGCAGTATTCGTCGCAGAACCCGCCCATTCCGTGGCCGAACTCGTGGGCGATCGTATCCCACGTGACTCCGAGCGGTAGAACCGCGAAACCACCTCCACCACAACCGCCGAAACCGGGATTATTCAGGAGGATTAACACCAAGTCGTGATCCGGGACCCAAGTGTTCAGAGCATTGTTGACCAGGGTCGCGGTATTAGGACCTCCTTCCAGCCAGCAATGCGACCACGAACCGCTATAATAATATCCGAGAGCCGTGTTTTTGGTGACTGTGGTTAAAAGCGTGCCGTTGTTGTATGTCTTTGTGCCGACTCCCGAATCGACTGAGATCAGATTAACGCGGTAAACGTTAAACGCTTGGATGTCCTCGAAATAATAGTCGTTTTTGAAAAGCCCATTTAACAAAAGATCAGTGACCTTGTTGTTGTAAGCGGTCTGGTCGGCTCCGTCGGCAAAGCCATCTCCTAGCACAGCGATGTTGACCTTTGTCCCCGGCGGGCCCGCCTCGAGAATCTGAGTCATACTGTCTGGCATCTGTTATCCTCCGAGTTTGAAGAGGGTGAAAACTTCCTTCGTTCTATAAGAAGCTATCAAGCTGAGGTCTATTAGAAAATACGTAGAAATGCGTACTTCCCTCAGAACAAAGTCCTTGAGAGCTTGGTCGGATTCCGGTCGGCAACGACTAACCTTTTCGCTTGCCGCCGTGCGGAAAAACTAGCACTGTCTGTGAACGTTCACGGACCCGAGTTCTTCCTCCCGAAGACTTGACCGCGGCCGGACTGTCTCCTGGGGCAACCGTGAACGTCGCCAACCTGACTTTCACTTGGCCCGATGTACCGCCGCTCAGCCGGATAACGTTCTGGCAGATGGTCAAGCGATCATGGTAACCGGGCAGGGCAGCCAGCTCGGATTCTTAGCGGCTTCGAACAACGCACCACTCTCGGGAAGCGGAACGGTCTACTACACCGACGGTACGAGCTCCCCGTTTGAACTGTCTATTGGTAACTTCTGGTATCCGGGCCGGACAGAATGGTAATCCGGCCAACCCAAAGGTTGCAGCCGTGAACTATGCCAACTATCCGACCGGCTCGTCCGGTCATACGATCTACGTGTTTACTGTTACGGTTCCGATTAATTCGTCGAAAACCGTCCAGGCAGTTGTACTCCCGAAAATAACCGGGACCGTCGCAGGCTATCAGGCTGCCATGCATATCTTTGCCATCTCACCGTGAGACCGGCCGAGTCGCCATAGAGTCCGGAATCGGGGAGGGAGAACCGCGAATGGACACGAATGATTTGCCTTTGATTCGTGTTAGCTCGTGTGCGTTTCGTGAGATCAGCTCGCCTCAATCGCAGGAGAAGTAAGATTGGGTCAAGACTTGCGCAAAAAGAGATAAATGGCGTGATATTTCACCTTTACGGTTTCACCCTCTGCCTTTGGCGGTTCGGTTGGAGCAATTCCGCCGTCGGTCGCCACTCGCATCACGTAGTCGATCTTGTCGAGGACGCCAGAGCCGCTCTTCGATTTCACGGCAACCAGTAGCCAGGGAATACCTTTCGCATCCGGAGCGGCCAAATTTTTTAGCGGAGGGATACTCCCTGCGATGCTGCTGCCGTCATTGAGTGACCAGCTCGGTCCAGCACCGTGGTGACCAACGATTTCTCCGGACAGGTTTTTCAGCTCCGCTTCCGGAGCCTTCAGCGACCATTGAAAACCGCCTGACGGGTTCGTTTTGCTCTCATAGATTTGCACCCCTTCTGCGACGACCGCCAGCACGATCACGCTATTTTCCGGCAAAGGTATTCCGGGAAACTCGTCTGCCGAAGCGGAACGACAGACCGAAAGACAGAATAGCGCCAACACTGCACTCCAAACCCGGGGAATTCTCATGACGGGTCCGAGCTTCGCATGCGTGGCGCGTCTACTGCAAGAGTAACGGTGGACCTATCGCTGGAGTATTTCTATTTTGTCGATTGCCGGAGCCAAGGCATGATCATTGGAAACCGTTTTCCAATCGCTGAAGAATTGGGCCTTCTTGTCGGTCTTATTGTACCAGATATTGTCGGGGCTCGTTGAACGGCACATAAACAAAAGAACGGTTGGTCGACAAAACAAAAAAGCTCTGGTTAGGCAAGAGTGCGACTAACTTCTCGTAATCGCAGTCGTTGACGGTCCGATTAACCAATGTCACGTCCATGAAAAAAGGCTCGGCGGTCCGTGCAATCGACTAACTCAGTTCTTTTGTAGCGGTTTGCGGGCGTGGCTTCAAGCCGCGATCAGACCATTATCAAGAGATGCGACCACCGTAATAATCAACCTAGCTCGAATGATAGTCGATTTGTGCTGTTCTACCGCCCCTGGCGTCCAACGGAGGAGTGCTTGGCTATTTGCTATTGCCTATTCCCTCAAAGTCTTTCCAACCAAGCGCGGACGGCGTTCACCGTTTCCCGTAAAGTTGAGGTTCCGGCGGTGACGCCAACCGTTGCAAAGCCGGTAAACCAACTTGGCGTCAGGTCTTCGACTCGCTCGATGTGAAAGCTGGGTGTGCCGGCTTTCCGACAAGTGCTCAACAGCTGCAACGTGTTGTTGCTGTCTTTCCCACCAACGACAACCACGGCGTCTACTTCGGAAAGGAGGTCACGCAACGCCGTCTGCCGGTTCTTGGTCGGCTGACAAACCGTGTCGCGGAAATGCACCACCGCTTCGGGGCGCTTTGCTTTCAGTTCATCGACGAGCCGATAAACTCGATCAATCGGTTGAGTTGTCTGGGCGACGACCCCGAAGGCCGAAGCAGAGGGAAGCGATTCGATATCTTGAACTTCTTGGATCACGCTGGCACCAGGAAAGTCGCCGATCAGACCGCGAACTTCGACGTGATCGCGCAATCCGATTACGGTTGGGTGGTCGCCCTGTTCAACCAGTTCGCGCAACGCCTGGTGTGCGTGATGTACGAGTGGACAGGTGCCATCGATGATCTCGTATCCGCGTTCTCGCCAGGTGGCGACCGCCCGATCTGAGGCTCCGTGCGCCGTAATCATCACCTGTTTCGTTTGGGCGTTGGGAGCGTCGAGTGAAGATTCAATAGCGCCGAGAGCGGTGAGTCGTTCTTTCGCGATCGGATTGTGGACAATCGCGCCCAGAACGGTGAGCTGACCGCGGTGGGCGGATTCTTCCGCCTGTTTGAGAGCATCGCGTACTCCGAAACAGACACCGAAATGCTTGGCTAGGATTACTTTCATAAGCTTGTTTAGGGTGTTCTTTATCGTCTCGATTGGGCTGGTATCCACTGGCTTTGTAGGGCAAAGTAAGTAGATAATTTTTTTTAGAGGCGTCCGAGTTTCACAATTTCCTCCAAGGTCTCGATATAGATTTTGAACGCGGAGCGACCCCGGTCCGTCATCGCATAGGTGGTCTGCGGCCGGTCCAGCACTTCTTTCGTCACCGCGACATAGCCAGCCTGATGCAGCGTCCGCAAATGCGTCACGAGGTTGCCATCACTCATCTGGAGTTCGCTCTTCAGCTCTGGAAATGACCAGCGCGGTCGAGTCGCCAACAACGTCATAATCGCAAGCCGTCCTTTCTCGTGGATCGTTCGGTCCAGTTTATTGAAATCAACCATTCCCGTGGCGGCCGGCATAAAACGTCACCGCAAGTCCATAGATGATATGGTAAAGCCCAAAGGTCCCGGCCATGGCGAAGAAACCTAACTCTTCCAAGGCCAAGTGCCGGGTAGTTGTAAAAAAGAAGAGATAGTCCTGCGTTAATAAGCCCAGACAGAGGCAGCTGGTGAGCACAAATGCCCATCCGAGTAGCGCGATCGATCGAGGCGCGAAAGTGAGCGTTGATAACAGGGCCATGCCGTACAGGGCAATCCAACAAACTGCGATGAAAATTTCAGATCCTCGGGTACGTGTCAGTAAGACCGTCAGAGCGCCGGCGACCAGGAACGCGGGAGCGATCGCCAGCAACGCGGTCCGTAAGCGGGCCGACGGAAATGCTTCGTGCCTCTTTTTGGCCGAGCGCACCAAAACGAGCGTATTTGCGGCGGCGCTGAGTAGGAAGACGATCAACCAGACCGGAATGAAGTTGTCCCGGAAAATCGATTCCAGCGGTCCTGGCACAAGCGCGATGAGCGCTACGACTAGTGCCAGGAGACCACAGAAGAGCGCTGCTGGAACGGAGATGGTTCGATAGATAGTGGCGCGCTCCATCAATTCGCGAATGACACGCAGATGATCCTCAGCTGATCGGGAATCCATGGCTGGGTTACTTTGTGGCACAAAGTGAGGGGAGGAGCAAGAGGAAAGGAACCCAAGATACAGCAAGACGGGAGTCGGGCCACCGGGGGCGATTAGCCTGTCCGACAGAGTCCAGCTTTAGTGCGCGGCCACGGGACTGTGGCTAGCCGCTAACCGGCAAACGGTAACAGCCAACGTCAATCGCTAATGGTATTGACCTGGCAACAGCGTGAACTACAATCCTCGAACAGGTTGCCTCACCCTTCGGGAGGACGACCGATTGGCACCTTGAAAAGTCTCTCCTATCCTTGGCGACCTTTCCGCTTCTCGATCCCTTTGGTTGCGGGATCAATCATCCTGGTTGCGTTCGTCGTTCACATGCTTGGTTGGATTTTCGAAATCGATTTCATCCGTCGGCCGTTTGCTGGGCTGATCTCTGTCTACCCTTGGACTACGTTCATGCTCGCCCCCCTCGCTCTCATCCTGATTCAGCTAAACGGGTGGCGGATTCGTCCGGCGCAGGGTCGGCTGCTGGGTTGTGCTCTAGCGGCAATCACCGGTTTGCTGGCTGCGGCGTTTCTGTTTGAAGACTTTTTGTCTACCGACCCGACCTGGTTTGACCGCCTGCTTTTTCCGCAGCAACTCTCGTTTTTGGGTGGGTATACTCCGGGCCGGCCTAGCCCTCCGCTTTGTGTGACGGCTCTGGTTTTCGCGATTGGATCGCTGCTCTTTCTCGACCGGCAGCCGGGAAAGCGCGCTTTGGTTCCGTATGCGTCCATCTTATTAGGGTGTTTCTTTCCTTCGCTGGCTCTCATCGGGCTACTGACAAAGCTACTAATGCCAACCTTGAATACCACGCGGCCATCGATGGGTATGTCGCTCTGTTCGGCGATTTATTTTTTGCTGCTTGGGTTCGGCTTCTTATCTCTGCGACGGCGAGCGGGGATTTTTTTGATCTTTCGTTCAGGCGCGCTCTCTGGTCGAGTAGTTAGGCACTTGCTCTTGGTCGCGCTGGCAGGGCCAATCCTTCTCGGATCGATTATCTTTTACTGGGCCGCCAGGGGTCATTGGAATGAGAATCTTGGACTGGGCTTGGTCCTTCTGCTGACGATAACGTCGGCGATTGCGATCCTTACCACCGGCGCTTTGGTTGAGCGCCATCAGAGAGTGCAAAAGAGATTGCTCAATCGGCTGCTGGCTTCCAGCGCCAAAGTAGAACGGTTGCGTCGAGGCGCGGTGCGGGTTTGCGCTTGGACCCGAAGAATCCAGGATGAAAATGGCAACTGGATTGAGCTGGAGCATTTCTTGGAAGAACAGCTCGGTCTTTCAGTATCCCACGGCATGTCCACTGAAGCATTCGACGCGGTGAATCAGTCGATCGATCAACGGACCGGGAGCTCTCAAACGGTTACGCCGGCACACGAAACGGTTGCCTAGCAACCGCCCGGGGAAGAGCTTCGAGAGTTGTTTGTACTCAGATCGAGTGGTTGCTAAACTCGGCAGATGCTCATTGTCAATGCGGAGGAGCGGCATTTATCCGGCGTCCTCGAGATCTATAATCAGGTGATTGCGACGACGACCGCCGTCTACAGCGAAGAGCCGGTCACTCTGGAGAGTCGAGTCGAATGGTGGCGAATCCGGACCGCAATGCATTTTCCCGTTTTGGTTGCATTGGATGATGACGAAGTGCTTGGTTTCGCTTCTTTTGGCGATTTTAGACCGTGGCCGTGCTACCGCTACACGGTCGAGCATTCGGTCCATGTCCGAGCAGACGCTCGCAATCGCGGTATTGGAACCGGCCTAGTGAAAGCCCTCTTTCCGCAGGCAGCGGCGTTGGGTAAGCACGTCATGGTTGGAGGCATCGATGCCGACAATGCGCCGTCGATTCATCTCCATCGAAAGCTCGGCTTTGAACCGGTGGCGCATCTGCGGGAAGTTGGAAGGAAGTTTGACCGCTGGCTCGATCTCGTTTTTGTCCAGCGCCCAGTTACTCAAGCGGACCGCGACGCGAAAGACTCCATTCGCGGCACAGATTCGCATGATAGAGTCCAATAGGACAGGCCATGCAACCACCTAAGGCTTATCGCTATCGCGTTGTAGACGTCTTCACTCAACGTGCGCTGGAGGGGAATCCACTCGCTGTGTTTCCGGATGCACGTGATCTTGACGAATTGACGATGCAGCGCATCGCCAAAGAGTTGAATCTGTCGGAAACGGCCTTCGTGCTGCCGTCGACTCGTTCCGATTATGCGGCGCGCGTTCGGATCTTTACGCCCGTGCGTGAGATGTCCTTTGCGGGCCATCCGACAGTTGGTACGAGCTACGTGTTGATCGACGAGGGCATAGCTCTGGCGGACCGCTTTCTTTTGGAAGAAATGATCGGACCGATCTCAATCCGGGTAGAACAAGGAGAGAGACCTTTGATATGGCTGCAAACTCCGCCGGTCGCGGAAGGGAGGGAAGTCGATCCATCCATCTGCGCAGAGGCGCTTGGGTTATCTCTCGGCGATCTTCTGGATATCCCTCCGCAAATCCTCAGTGCCGGGAATCCGCACGTCTACATCGGTGTCAAAGATGCGGCTGCTGTCGATCGCGCCTGGCTCAGCACACTGGGACCACTCAAGGCGGCAGCTGCCGAACCGCTCTGCGTCTTCGTCTTTGCTCCGACTACCGAAGGCGTCTACTCGCGGATGTTCGCCCCGGAACATGGCGTCAGCGAGGATCCGGCTACGGGTAGCGCCACAGGTCCACTGGCAGCGTACCTGATGAAACACAGATTAGCTTCTGATAAACCGGGAACGCGATTGGTAAGTGAACAAGGCACCAAAATGGGCCGCCGCAGCATTTTGCACGTGCAGATCAACAATGGGACTACCGGAATTGAAGTGGGTGGCTACGTTACCCCGCTCGTCGAGGCAACGATGCAGTTCTGAGGAATACCGGAGCCTGCAGGACGTGGAAAGAAGCTTACAGGGAGAGGTGGCGATCGTCACAGGGGTTAGCCGCTTGCAGGGTATCGGCGCCGCCATCAGCCGGGAACTGGCAGCGTTGGGCGCGAATTTATTTCTCACTGGGTGGCCAGCGTCTGATGAAAGTCAGCCTGGAGGGATCGGCGATTCCGGACTGGACCGACTCTTGAGCGATTTGCGAGGTTCTGGATCTCAAGTTGAATGGATCGCATTCGATTTGAGCTTTTCGGAGTCACCGGTCGCATTGTTAGAAGCCGTTTCGAGCCGCTTTGGTCGGGCTCATGTATTGATCAACAATGCGTGCGTCTCCTCTCGTGATTCTATTGCAACCCTTACTGCAGCATCATTAGATCTGCATTACGCGGTCAACTCCCGGGCTCCGATCCTGTTGAGTGTTGAATTCGCCCGGCGCTTTGGCGAAAAAGGTGCCCGTCGGATCATCTCGATGACCTCTGGTCAGATGCTAGGTCCGATGCCCGGTGCGATTGCGTATGCCGTTTCCAAAGCGGCGCTGGATGCTTTTACCATCACCTTTGCCGGCGAGGTCGGGAAATTCGGAATCACCGTAAATGCGGTAGATCCCGGTCCAACCGATACCGGTTGGATGACTCAAGAAGTCCAGAAGGAGCTTCTTCCGCGACATTTTCTTGGGCGGCTTGGCCAGCCGGAAGACGCTGCGCGACTGGTCGCTTACTTGGCCAGACCGGAAGCCGGCTGGATTACTGGCCAGATAATTCGTTCCAGGGGCGGATTCTACTGAAATGTTTGGCAGACGAACCTTAGCCGCTTGCGGTCTGTCGACGCGCCCTTGCAGATGCTAGACACCAGCTTCTTGATTCTTGCTGGCTGCCTGTTCTTTCTGAGTCTTGTCCTTCACCGAGATAGCTTGCTTACCTTTTCGATTCCGCAAGTAATTGAGCTTTGCCCGCCGCACGTCGCCCGCCCGCTCCACTTCAATTTTGGCTATGCGAGGCGAGTGTAACGGAAACATGCGTTCCACTCCTTCTCCGTACGAGATTCGGCGAACGGTGAAACAGGCGTTAAGTCCGACCCCGCGACGGCCGATCACGATACCGCTAAAAAGCTGAATTCGCTCCTTGTCCCCTTCAACCACGCGGGTATGCACTTTTACCGTATCGCCGACCCGAAAAGGGGTGATGTCACTCTTAAACTGCTCTCTTTCAATTTTCTCAATGATGTGCATGGGGTTTACCTCCGGTAAAAGGTGGACGGATTAGATAGCCGTGCCACACGTTTTTGCAACCGAAATGATGCGCCGGGAGCCAGAAGCCAGGAGTTAGAATCCGGGAGAGAGCCGCCCGCCCAACCTGGAACCCGTAACCTGCAACTTACAGCCTGTAACCCTTCAATAGTATCCCTCGTGCGATTGCGGCGAAGGATAGCGTCGTTGGGGCGTGGCGCTGGGACGAATCGGCGCGTAAGGATCGATGTTCCGTATTTGGGGAACATGATGGATCCGGCTTTTTGGCATGGACGACGTAGAGAGAGTGGAGGACCTCGGTTTCCATTGCGACGCGGTAACTCCGGCAATGACGGCCAATGCGATTGCCGCTACGGCGAGCCGCAAAAGAAAGAGTTTGATGGACTGGGGGCGCCGACCCGCAAGAGTTGCCGGCTCCTCGATTTGGAATGGGGCGTTCTCCGAAACGGTCGGAGTGGGTGAAGTAAAGATGGTACCGGGAGGAAAAGAAGCGATCGACGCAGGTGGATGTTGCGGAGCCGGTTGCACGTTGAACACAGGTTCTCCGGACGGGGCGCGGGCCGCCCAGGCCAAACAGAGGAGCCAGCCCACCAGCGTCCAGCCAAACAAAAAATTCAGGGCCAAAATGAACCAACGGTTTTGTTGACCTCTAAAAAAAGCGACCAAAGCCGGCGCAAAGTAGATCACCGTGAATAAACCAACGATCAGCCACGAATTACCAATCGTTGGAAGAGAGTTTGTGCTGGCCGCACAAAGCGAAGAATAGGCGAGCATACAATCGGTCACCTGAGATTCGAATAGTCGCAATAGATTACCTTGAGCGGGGCTCTCCGCAAAGACCCGATTTCCGGGCGACTTCGAAGTCTGATTTTGGACATCGCGCCGGAACGAAAATATGGGTGATTTTGATTCCGTTCGCCGCTCCGATTGATAGGATCCGTCGGTGCCGATTTCGTTATGACCAAAGAGAATCGGGTGCCTGCACGCCGCTGCCTTTTGTTTGTAGGCGGGGTGATCGTCATCCTTGCGTCGCTTGCCGCCGCTTGGTTTGGCGGCGTATTCCTCATTAACCAGTATGCGCAAGGCAAGGTAACCGAGGCGATCAAAGCATTGAATCTTGAAAAAAACGTTCGATATCGCGACGCCAACCACAATCTGTTTACAGGCGCGACGATCTTGTACGACGTAGAGGTCAAATTAGGTGAATCCGTCTCGCCAGTGAAAGTTGCCGAACTGCGGATAGATCGTTATCGCGAGGAGAACGGCGTCCCGATGGAAGTGAATTTGACGGCAGTCAATTTTTTGGTAACGCCTTCATGCATGACCAGCCCGCAAATGGAGTTGGCAATGGTGGTGACCGGCTTAAACGCAGTGAAAGGTGACCTGCAGTGCAACGTTGCCATCAGTTCGGGTGACCGAACGCTGAAAGTCCGCCGTTATGCCATCCATATCGAAGATCTCATCGATGCCACCGTTCAGCTCGAATACGACGATGTGAACGTCGATAACTGGAAACATATTGCTCAGGGCAATGGGTTATCGGTCGGCGCCCAGGCGCAACTCTTGGAACAGGTTCTGACCAAAGCCAGTTTCGTTTCTCTCGATAGCGAGTTGGTGGACCTCGGACTTACGGATCGGATTGTTGATTGGGGTTCGCGAATTACGGGCTCCACCAAACAGCAATTTCGAATCACTGCCCAGCAGCAGCTAACCAGCCGGATACCGGAAAATCTATCGGCCTACCGCGCACCGCTCGCCCAAATTTTCCAGCAGCGCAGCCGTATTAGATTTTCACTTCATCCAGATAAACCGATCAGCTTGACCGATCCGGTGTTCACGGATCCGCAAGCGCTCCAACAACGACTTGGAGTGAAGTTGGAGGTAACGCCGGCGGGAAACTAGCTAACGGGCTATAGGATAAG
>CAWDQF010000003.1:0-779588 GCA_963804425.1 uncultured Verrucomicrobiae bacterium
CTCGAGATCGACCGATCTTGGCGAGCCGCAGGAGGGACAGCGCGCCGTCTCGATACGCGTGCCGGCCGAGGCAGTCCCGGCAAAGCCTATGCCCGGGCGGCTCAGTCATGACCCGTCGGGAGGCGGTCCGCTCAGTCCCTGATGCGCTCGCGCGACGTCCCCGGGCCCGAACCCGCGTCCGCCGAAAAAGCCAGGAGAAGCGGTTCGTCGGCAATAAGATAATCGAGCACGCTCCCACAAAAGCCTGGATCGGCGGCGGCTCCCCTCAAATTGTGCGGCCCGAGCCCGGTCACGGACAAAAATCTTGCCAGACGCTCAGGAACCGCCGCCAGGAACGTCAACGCGGCGATCGCCATCGATTGGTCGGAGGCAGGGCTTGTGGATAACCGGGCCTTTTTCGGATGATGCATCTTTTGATTCTCTTTTCATCAATGTCCACAGGGTATTGTTTCCTGGCAAGCCGACCAGAAAGCCCCCCGATGGAAAGCGTTAACCCCAAGACCGTGCTGATCGTTGAGGACAACGAGCTCAACATGAAGCTGTTCAACGATCTCATCGAGACGCGAGGGCACCGGATCGTGCAGACCCGAAGCGGGATCGAAGCCGTCGATCTCGCGCGTAAGCACCGGCCGGATCTTATTCTCATGGACATCCAACTGCCAGAGGTGTCCGGCCTTGAAGTGACGCAATGGCTCAAGGATGACGAAGAGCTGCGCGAGATTCCCGTGATCGCCATAACGGCCTTCGCGATGAAGGGCGACGAGGAGAAAATCCTGCAAGGCGGCTGCGAGGCGTATCTCTCCAAACCAATCTCCGTCGCCAAATTTTTCGAGACGATCGATCGGTTCCTCGTCAGGGCCGCTCGACAGCTTGAGGGCGCTGTGCGACCCCCGTCGAAGGCGTCGGCGAAGACAGCGCTCAGCCGACGCCAGCGTTGTCTTGATGCAGGCCAGTTTAGCTTCGGCCGCTTCGAGGTCGAGCGCCTGCGGGAGAACGGAGGCGGCGACCGCGGCTTCGGCGCGACGCAGCGACTGGCCGGAGAGTTCGGGCGCGGCGGATGCAACCGCGCGAGCCTCGTCGAGTTCGCCGTTGCAGTGGAGAACGATATCGAGCCCGGCGTCGAAGATGGCTCGCGCGCGCTCGTCGAATGGGCCGCGCAGCGCCTTCATCGAAACATCGTCGCTCATGATCAGCCCGTCGAAGCCGATCTCGCCGCGCATGATCTCCTGAACGACGATCGGCGAGGCGGTCGCTGGCCGGACCGGATCGAGCGCGCGAAAGACGACATGCGCGCTCATCGCCATCGGCAGATCCCTCAATTCCGCAAAGGGGAGAAAATCACGCTTCAGCTCCGTGCGCGTCGCGTCAACCACCGGCAGCTCATGGTGACTGTCCACTCGCGCCCGCCCATGGCCCGGCAGGTGTTTGACGACAGGGACGACCCCGCCCGCGAGAAGCCCCTCGCGAAAGCCCTGCCCATCGCGGCGACCCGGTGAGGCCGCTGGGAAAAGGCCCGCGCCCCGATGACGGCGTGGGTCGCCGGCTCCGCAACGTCAAGCACCGGCGCGCAGTCAACCGTGATCCCAACTTCCCTCAAATCACGTGCGATAAGCGGGCGATCAGGCGGGCCGCGGCCTCGGCCTCAGGCGGACGAGACCGGCCTCGAACGGTGGCCGCGGGATAAGCCCGCCATGAGGCGGCCCATCCGCTGAACACGCCCGCCTTCCTGATCGATCAGCACCGGCGCATCGGCTCGGCCGACACAATCGCGAAACGAACAATCAGCTCGCGCAGCTGATCGCGATCCCCACATTGCGCTTGAAGAGGATGAAGCCCCACGGGGCGCCTTTTCGAAGGAAGGCCCGCTCCTCCGGCTGAGCGCGAGGCCTTCGCAGCCGCAAATGAACGCCTTCGGCAGGGTCCCCTCCGTCCGGGGTCAGCCTGCGCCCGTCCCCTCCACTATCTGGCGATGAAGCACTCGCCGCCGTCGCCTTTCAGGCGCGCGCAAAAAGCGGCTGCGTCGGCTTTCGACAGGCCGACGACGCGAAAACGATAGATCGTCTCGCCATTGACGACAGCTTTGTGCACCCCGACCGCAGAGCCGTTCAGCGCCGACTCGTATTTCGAGCGGAGTTGCGCAGCCGTGCTCTTGGCTTCCGCCTCGGAGTTCGGCGCGGCGAGTTGAACGGCCCAGCCGGTTGAGGATGTTGTCGCGGGCGACTCCACGGCCGCTTGCGTCGGCGCCGGCGGGCTGCCGGGCTCGGCCGCGGCTTGCTGGACCTTCGGCGCTTTCACCGGCTTTTCGGATTTCGTCGGAGCGCCAGGTTGCCGCAGGTTCGTTCTGTGTCTCCGTCGCCGCGGCGGACGCCGTCGTATCGGTCTTGGCGACCGCTACGCGCGCCGAAGACTTGCCGGAAAGCTTGGCGGAAAGATCAAGCTTCGGCGTCGAAGGCTGTGCGCTCGCCGCGCTCTCGGCCACCGGTTTCGCCGCAGGCTTTGCCGCCGGCTTCGGAGCTTCGCTCAGCGGAGCCGCATCGCTCCCCTCCCCCGTCGCAACCATCGAGGGCGGAATGGGCGTCCCGTCGGGCCGCAACGAGACGGTCCTCACCGGTTTCGGTCGGGGAACTGCGGCGCTAGCGGCGGTTGCCCCGCAGGTAGCGTCACGACGACGGCGTGTCGACCGTTCCCTTCACCGGCTTCCGGGGAGGCAGGCCGCCGGAGGAGCAGGCTCAGCCCGGACGCCGCCGCAAGCGTCGCGGGTTCAGGTCGACCGGTTGTTCCTCAGAAGCGACAACCTTGACGTGGCTGTTGGGTGTTGTCCTTCAGCAGATTGGCCGGCGTCGTTTGGGCCGTAACGGTGTCATCGCTCGGGGGCAGCACCTTGGTGGGCCCCTGCGCCGCCGCAATGAAAGGGGGCTGTCGGAGACCCGGCACGCCGCCCTTGAGCGCGACCACCGCGCCGACATCGCGACCCCCGCGGCTGCGAGCGCCGAAACCTTAAGCCTCCAGCCTGCCGACGCCGCCTTTGGACGGGCTCGGGTTCCGACATCGTGAACCTCGATGAGGTGCCGAGTCTGGCGTCTCGACGGCGCGACGATCTCGCCCTGATAATCCCGCCCCTTCCAATTCGGGCCTCAGCGCCCCCTCCTCGAGCGGCTCGGCTGGTTCCATCAAGCCGGGCGGCCGAAGGGGACGAATCGGCGCCGCGGAGCCGGCCACGAGCCTCGACCGCGCGCCAGTTCGAACAGAGGGTCCTCTAGTCGGCTGGCTGCGCGCCCGCCGCGCGCAACCGGCGCTCAAATTCGTCAAGGTTGATCTCCGGCTGATCGTGACCCTGAAACGCTCATCTCATCCTCGTCAACGCGGAACGCCCTGGCGTGCCTCGCCCGCCATCTTGTAGCAGTCCGCTATCGCATCTCTTCGGGCGCGCTAACCCCCAAGATCGAAAGCGCGGAGGCCAAAACAAGCCGACGCGGCCACCAGAGCCAACCGGGCATCCGATAATTTCCTTTCATTTCATTAACGAAGCGCAAATCGCGCAAATCTTTGCCCCTATTCCAATGGGCATGGAAGCGGGTGGCCAACTCATGGGCGAAAAACGCGATGCGATGGGGCTCGCGCGCCTCGGCGGCCTGCACGACGACGCGGGGATATTGGGCGAACGTCGCATCAGGTCCGCGCTCGCCCTCGTCGTCGAGAGCGGCAAGGTCGGCGCCGGCGAGCGCGGCGGGCGCGAGATCGAAATCGGGAAAGACCGCCTGCGCCTGCCTGAGCACGCTGCGCCGCGCGCATGGGCATACTGGACGTAGAAGACCGGATTGTCCTGGCTCTGCTCGATGACTTTGGCGAGGTCGAAATCGAGCGGCGCGTCGTTCTTGCGCATCAGCATGATGAACCGGACGGCGTCGACGCCGACCTCGTCCACGACTTCGCGCAAGGTGACGAAGTCCCCGGAGCGCTTGGACATTTTGACCGGCTCGCCGGCGCGCATCAGCCGCACGAGCTGACAAAGGCGCACATCGAGCTGGCCCTGCCGTCCGGACAGCGCCGCGACCGCCGCCTGCATCCGCTTGACATAGCCGCCGTGGTCGGCGCCCCAGACGTCGACCAGCGTCAGAAAGCCGCGATCGATCTTGTCTTGTGATAGGCGATGTCGGTGGCGAAATAGGTATAGCCGCCGTCCGACTTGATCAGCGGGCGGTCGATGTCGTCGCCGAATTCGCGTCGAGCGGAACAGCGTCTGCTCGCGATCCTCCCAATCCTCGATGGGCGCGCCCTTGGGCGGCGGCAGGCGGCCCTCATAGACGAAGCCCCTCGCGCGCAAATCCTCGATCGCCTCGCGCACCCGGTCCTGGCCGCCGTCGGCGCCGGTCAGCGCCCGCTCGCAGGAAAAAACCTCGTGGTCGATGTTGAGCGCGGCGCAGATCCTCGCGGATCATCGCCATCATCGCCTCGATCGCGCGCTTGCGCGCACGACGGCAGCCAATCGGCCTCGGGCTTTTCCCTGAGGGTCGGCCCGAATTCCCGCGCGAGCGCTTCGCCGACCGGCATGAGATAGTCGCCGGGATAAAGACCCTCGGGGATGGCGCCGATCGTCTTCGCCGAGAGCTTCGCGATAGCGCAGAAAGGCGGAGCGCGCGAGCACGTCGACCTGCGCGCCGGCGTCGTTGATGTAATATTCGCGCGTCACGCGCCGTCCGGCGAAGCTGAGCAAGTTCGCCAGCGCGTCGCCAAAAACGGCGCCGCGCGCGTGGCCGACATGCATCGGTCCGGTCGGATTGGCGCTGACATATTCGACATTGACCGGACCGCCGCCGCTTCGCGCGCCGGCGCCGTATCCGCGCCTTCGTTTCAGGACGGCGCGCAGGACGTTCTGGAAAACGCTCCGGCTGCAGAACGATATTGATGAAGCCCGGTCCGGCGACCTCGGCCTGATCGACGTCGGGCTCTTTCAGCAAGGTCGGCGGCGAGCGACTCGGCGAGCGCGCGCGCATTCGAGCCCGCCGCCTTCGCCTCCCTGGCGTAGACCATCGCTGCGTTGGTCGAAAGGTCGCCATGCGCGGCCTCGCGCGGCGGCTCGACGACGAAGCGGCCGAGATCGAGCGTCGTGCGGCAAGCTCGCCGGCGGCGATCTGGCTCTTCCAGCAGCGTCGCAATACGCGCCTGGAAATCCGCAAAAATATTCATTCACTCCGTCAGGCTCGCTGAGGCGGCCGCGTCTATCGCAAGTCCGGCGCCTCGTCAAAAAGGCGGCGATGCTCGGCGATCGCAAAGCGGTCGGTCATGCCGGCGATATAGTCGGCGACGGCGCGCGCGCCCGCTCGCCCTGCCCCGCCTTCGCCGCCCATTCCGCTGGGCATCGCCGCGGGATCGGCGAGATACGCCTCGAACAGCCGGCGCACGATCGCGTCGGCCTTTCGCGCACGCGCTCGAACCGTCGGGTGCCGATACATACGGGCGAAGAGGAAGCGCTTTGAGTCGCCGGTCGGCGCTCCGCCATCGCCGGCGAAAAGCCGACGAGCGCACTTCCCGCCGCCGCGACGCCTCGGCGATCGCCGACCCGCGCGTCCGCGATCCGCCGCCGGCTCTCCGCGATCGACGTCCTCGATGAAGCGCGTGATGATGCGGCGCGCCGAGCTCGTGGATGGCGCGCGGCCGCTCGAGGCCGGATAGCGCCCGTCGATCTCGTCGAGCAGCCCGGCGACGAAAGGGAGACGGCGCGGATGTCGTCCAGAGTCGAAGAGGCCCGCGCGCAAGCCGTCGTCGATGTCATGCGCGTTATAGGCGATATCGTCGGCGATCGCGGCCGCTTGCGCCTCGAGGCTCGCGAAAGGCAGAGTTCGAGGGACTGCGGCGATCATAACCGAGAATGGCTTCGGGAACGCCGCGCGTTCCGCCAGCGCTCGAGCGGCGCGCCGGCGGCGTCGACAAGCGGGCCGTTGTGCTTGACCAGGCCTTCGAGCGTCTCCTGGGTCAGGTTGAGCCCGTCGAATTCGGCATAGCGCCGCTCGAGCTCGGTCACGATGCGAAGCGCCTAGCTATGCCGATCGAATTAGCCACCTGTTGCGCCATGGAAGCAACCCCTGCAGCGGAGCCGGCATCGCGTGCCGGTACCCCGCTGAGCACCGTATTGTAAAGCGGAGCGGTGACCAGACCTCGACCAATCCCGTAGACGAAACATGTAAGGACAAAGGGCAAAGAAGCCTGACCGTGACTCGCCGCTGCTTGCACCGAAAGGAAAACAAGCGAGATCGTCAGGATCGCGGTGCCAAGATGGAGTGAGTTGCGGCCGAATAGGCCATTGAGCTTTCCGGAGAACGAGGATCCTACCAGGAAGCCAAAGGAGAATGGAGCGAGCAACAGTCCAGCGTGAAACGGATCCAAATGCAGACTCAGCTGCAAAAAAAGGCAAAGCACCAATATCATCGAGGTGTGCCCGGCGAAGTAAATGCAGGTGACCAGAATCCCAACTACGAATCCGCGATCCCGAAGTAAGCGGGGCTCGACCAAGGGAGAGCCGCCGTCGAGCGAGTGCCTGCATTCGAATCGGTAAAACGCAAAAAAGAAAGGGATGCTGGCGGCGACGGCTCCCCATGTCCAAAGGGGCCAGCCAGCATCCGCGCCCTCCATGAAAGGCAACGAAAACAAAAACAAGCCGATGGTAAGTAACACCGTCCCGACCAAATCAAGCCCTGGTGCGTGTTTGGCCTTTGATTCATCCAAAAGGAGCGATGCGGCCAGAATCGTGATCAGCCCAAGAGGGAGGTTAATGAGGAAAATCGGCCGCCAACCAAGGTGAAATAGGTCGGCCTGAATCAGGAATCCGCCCAAAATTTGGCCAACGATCGAACCAAAACCAATCATTGCTCCATACGCGCTGAAGGCAACGCGCTTGGCCGATCCGGCGAAGTTGACCTGAATGAAGGAGAGGGCCTGCGGGAACATGACCGCTGCAGCGCAACCTTGCAACAGACGCCAAAAATACCAACATTGGGGCATCACCGGCCCAGCCGCAAAACGCGGAGGTTGCCGTGAACCCTATCATTCCAAAAATAAAAGCTTTCTTTCGACCGAAGATGTCTCCGAGTCGTCCCCCTGTGATAAGACAGACGGCATAGGTCAAACCATAACCGGCGACGATCAGCTCGGTTTGGCTGAAGTCCGCGTGCAGTGAGCTCCTGATCGATGGAATGCCAATATTCGCAATAAAGAAATCGATGACGCCGAGGAAGGGACCGACTAGCATCACAGCGAGCGACAGCCATTTGTTACGGCGCGCGAAGTCGGATTGGCGTCTTAGTTGGAAATCGGATTTCGCCTTAGCAGCGCGACGACGCGGGAGCCGGGAGGTATCAAGGTCCTGAGGGGAAGCGGAATGGACCAAGAATCGATTCATAAAGCCGGTGAACATTACGGAGCTTGCGACGATAAGGAAAATAGCTAGTTGCGCTAGCTTCCATCTCAATCAAAGATTGATTGCAGGCTGACGGGAGTGATGCGCGCCCCTCCGGGTTGTCCGCCGTACTCCAGAGGGCGAGCAGGCGAGGGACTAGAGCCTGGCTTTAGCCGAGGAAACCGTGATGTGTTTCTAAAAGTGCACTAGAAAGAGAGCGACCATGGAGCTACGACACCTGCGCTATTTCAAAACGGTCGCGGAAGAACTGAGTTTTACTCGCGCTGCGGCTCTGCTTCACGTGGCGCAATCCGCAGTGAGTGCGCAAGTACGAGATCTGGAATCAGAACTGGGCGTCGGGTTGTTCGAGCGAACCAGTCGACAAGTTCAGCTGACTGCAGCTGGCAAGATCTTCTTGACCGGGATCGATCAAGTCTTCCAGACATTGGAGGATACTGGGCGAAAACTACGGCGAATAGGGCGAGGAGATGCCGCCTCTCTGGCAATCGGCTTTATCGGTGCCCAGAGTCACGAATGGATGCCGCAAGTGCTCAAACGATTCCGCAGCAAGCATCCGGGCGTGGAAGTCTCGCTGACTGAGATGGTGCCCTCTGAGCAATTGGAAGCGTTGCTGGCGCGCACTCTGGATGTCGGACTCGTTGGGCCCATCGATGGGAAGCCGCCGCCAGGACTCCGGCTGGAGTGCATTACGGAAGAAGACCCGGTGGTCGGCGTGCCAAACGACCATCCGGTCGCCAAGATGGTGTCAGTGTCTCTTGCTCAACTTCGTGATGAACCATTTATCCTCACCTCCAGCAAGAATTCACCGAACTATCGCACCTGGTTATCTCGCTTATGCTACCGAGCGGGTTTTGTGCCGAGAGTGGTACAGGAAGTCGACCGGGCGCGTACCGGAGTTCAGTATGTCGCGGCCGGATTTGGGATATCCATCTTTGCCGAGCACATCAGCCGGCTACCGGCTCCGGGAGTCAGTTTTGTGCCCCTCCATCCGGTGGGGCCAAAGATTCGGTATGGCGTCGCCTGGCGAAGAGGACCGGTGAGTGAAGTAGTCACGCGGTTCATCGATTACGTGAAAGAGCAGTACTGCGACCCGAGGGGCTAGGCGATAACTCCAGCTTCTTTAAAACTGAAGTAGCCAAAGTTTCCGTTTTGCGGAACACCGACAATAACATGATCGTGCAGCGTGATCTGAAGAATTCTCGAGGCTTCGGCAATACGTCGAGTCAACCTCACGTCTGCTTCGCTCGGCGATGGATCGCCCGACGGATGGTTGTGTACAAGTATAAAGGAGAACGCGGAATGGATGATCGCTGCCTTAAAGATCTCCCGGGGGTGAGCCAGACTTTCGTTCAGCGTTCCACGGGAAATTTCCTGGACGACGATGAGTCGCTGCTTGGCATCCAGCAGCACAGCCCGGAGTGATTCGCGGTCCAAAAGACGCATATCGGGTCCCAGGAGCTCGTAAATCGCCTGCGGGCTGTCGATCGGTTCATTTTCGATCCGCTCCGCGGCGAGGCGCGCTCCGAGGGCAAAAGAGGCGGCGAGTTGAATTCCCTTAGCCAAGCCGATTCCTTTGACCTTTGCCAGTTCAAGCACAGGGGTTCGAGCGAGGTTGGCGAACGATCCGAATCGCTGCAGAAGCTGTTCCGCCAAAGCAATTACGTTAGCGCCGCGGGTTCCTGTTCTGAGTAGGATAGCGATCAGCTCAGCGTCACTGAGGGCAGAAACGCCGCGGGATAATAGCTTTTCTCTCGGCCGCTCCTGTAATGGTAACTCGTGAATGGTACATTCGATCATTGTAAAACACATGCATATTGTGTTGTAAAATGTCGCGCAAGCGCATAGTGATACGTGATTAGCGATCGCTCAGGTTAAGCGGCTACGGCGAATTGGTCGACGGTATCGGAAAGGAAATCGCCGATCTCTTGCATGGCCAGTGTATACTTGTTCAGCGAAACGTGTTTAAGCTCCTGCTTGGCATCTGCGACTAACTGCTTAGTCGTTTCGACGGCGCGGCGCAGGCAACCACGGGCGGTCACATCGCTTTGCATCTCTGCTAATTCGTCAGGATCGCTGCGCAAGAGGATTTCGTTAAATCGGTGGTATTGTTCCTGGTCGGTCGTTTCCAAAAGGTAAAGCAGCGGAAGCGTGAGTTTGCCTTTTCGCAAATCAGATCCCAGAGTCTTCCCGGCCGTTTCTTCCGTTCCGGCGAGGTCGAGGCAGTCATCGTAAATCTGGTAGGCAGTTCCAAGTTTAAGACCGTAGGTCTTGAACGCGGTGATGACGTCGGGACTCGCGCCACTGATCAGTGCGCCCAGTTCGCCGGCGGCCGCGAATAGCGCAGCGGTCTTCATTTCGATGATTCGCAGATATTCCGAAACGGAAAGGTTGAGATCGTAGCGCCGCTGAGTCTGGATGATCTCGCCGGAGCAAACGTCTTTAGCTGCATGAGCGATGCGCCGGCAAATTTCAATATTGGGAAACCCGGTGGCGAGTTTCAGCGCGTGAGCGAACAGACAATCGCCCAACAGAACGGCCAGGCTATTGCCCCATTTCGCACTAGCGGTCGGCTGCTCGCGCCGTAAATCGGCACTGTCCATGATGTCGTCATGCACAAGCGATGCAAGATGAACTAGCTCCAGGATGACGGCTAAATCGACGTGGCTCGGACAAATATCCCCGGTAGCTCCCCCGGCCAAGAGCGCCAGAGCGGGTCGCAGCCGTTTGCCGCTACTCCCGCACGCGTACGCGATATAGCCTTCGATGGCAGGGTCAAAAGAACGTGCTTGCTCCCGGATCCGTTCTTCGACGGCATAGAGGTGGGGATTAATCAGCTCGATTGCATGCTGCATTTTCCGGGAGGCGATACTCCGGAGAGCCGACGTTGTGAAAATTTTCACAAGCGGAGGCTAATGTTTTGGATTTGGATAGTCAATTCGGTGCTCACAATTTGGGCTCCGTCGTTCGATCAATTCTTCCCAATCGTAGTACGTAATACCTTGGTGTTTGATTCCGTTGGACTAAGCATTTCGGCATGTCCTTCTGCGGTCGCCAAAAAAAGGTCGCCAGGCCCAAAGAGGCGATCGGCAAATTCTACCCTTCCGGTTACGCATTGAAACACGGCAAATTGGCGTTGGTTGTGGGCTGGACGCGATTCTCTGAGAGACCAACGCTCTACGTGGAAATGGTGGCATGACGCGATCACCTCGCCGGCTGCTTGGCCGAGCGAGGGCTCGAAATCGGAGAAGTCGATACTGACTAGGCAAGGCTCAATATGAAGTTCCCGTGGTTTTCCATCTAAACCCACCCGGTTCCAATCAAAAACTCGATACGTAGTATCGCTATTCTGTTGAATTTCGAAAATCAGATTGCCCGCACCAATCGCGTGAATGCGACCGCTTGGGATAAAAATGAAGCTGTCGGGTTGTGTCGGAATGCGATGAACGAGGCCGGCGACGGAGCCATCTGCCAAAGCCTTTTTGAACTGATCTTTGGAGGTGCCGTTTTTGAGACCGGCATAAATAACAGCTTCAGGTGTTGTCTGCACAAAATACCAGATCTCGGTCTTAGGCTCGCCTTGCAGTTGTTTGGCTACTGTCAGAGGTGGATGGACCTGGACCGAGAGGGGCTCGACCGCGTCTAAAATCTTGATTAGGATCGGAAATCGATCTTCGGAGCACCGGTCACCAAAGAGCTCATCCCGTCGCTCTTTCCAGAGCCGGTGCAGCGACCATCCCCGGTAGGGGCCCAGATCGACCACGCTTTGTTCGACAGGCCGATCGACCAACTCCCATGACTCACCGATAGGACTCTGGGTCGGCAATGCACGCCCAAAAACCGAATGCAAATTCCGACCACCCCACACCCGAGGTTGATATAATGGCGTGAAAGTTAGGCAATGCACCATTTTCGTCTAAGTTACGGAAGATCGTTCCCGTTTGGGGCAAAATCGATTCTTTCGGCTGAAATTAGAGATATCCTATTTCGATTGATGATTGGACCAGGCACTAGAACGCGGTTCCCTATTTATTGGATAGTTGATTTTGGCATGGCCCCATTGTCTCGCTCTGCGGTATCGTTGCAAACAAGATTGAAAGCACATGGCAAGGAACTAAACTAGGCAAAATGGCGAAAGCCCGTCGGCATAACGCTTGGAACGAAGTATTCGGATTGATTGCGTTAGGGATTGGAACCGTTCTTTTCCTCGCACTGGTCTCTTACGACCCAAGAGACGTTCCGTCCTGGTTCCAAATCAGTTATATTAGCCCCTCGAACGATCCTACCCAGAATTTTATCGGTCCGACGGGTGCCATCATCGCTGGGGTTCTGTACTTTGCGCTGGGCGCAGCGGCCTATCTCGTCGCGTGTCTTTTTTTGGGCCTTGGCGGGGCGAAGCTGTTTTTGCCCGGTTTTAGAGTTTTTAAACGTCTTCCTTGGGCCGCACTTTTTGTGTTCAGCGGCGCTGCGCTCGCCCAATTGCAGCCCTGGTTTCTCCGGAACTGGGAGCAAGAGTTTAAGGTCGAAGGCCCGGGCGGCTTTGCCGGGAAATGGATCGGAAGTGTCTTTCTGCAGAACGCCTTAGGACAGACTGGATCGGTCATCGCTCTGGTCGTGATTTACCTCGTGAGTCTGATTTGGCTCACAGGTATTCGACCGATTCTCATCGTCAAGCAGACCGTGCTCGGGATGAAAGCCGTGCTCCGAAAGATGGCGGATGAGGGCGAGCGTAAAAGGTTAGCAGCGGCGGATGAACGCGAACGTCTAGAAGCCAATCAGAAAAAGATTGAGCGCGAGATACGGCGGCAAGAACGAGTGCTCAAGAAGCAGGGAGTCGTCCCTACGAGTGTGCAGACGGAAGAGTTGGATCGGTCAGAGACCAGAATTATCGATAGCGTGGCCAATCTACCGGTCCGGGGGAAGGCAACGAAAAGCCAACTTCCGAAGTCGGGCCGGGCGACGGGATCTAGTAAGATTAAAGATTACGAACTGCCTCCCGTGACGCTGCTTGACGAGGTGGACGTCGACAACCGAAGGGCGACCGATCCCACCGAACTGAAACAAATCCAAAGCGTCTTAATTGATACGCTCAAGCAATTCAACATCGACGTAAGCCCTGGCGACATTACTCGAGGACCCACGATCACTCGGTACGAAGTTTATCCGGCCAGAGGCGTGCGCGTCGACAAAATCACCAGCTTAGAGCGAGACCTGGCTCGCGCGACCCGGGCAGAAAGGATTAACATTCTGGCGCCGATACCGGGGAAAGACACCGTTGGTATCGAGATCGCAAATACGAAGAAAGTAAAGGTTGCGCTGCGGGAGATCCTCGAATCGGAAGAGTGGATCAGAACTCCCATGCGCATACCGATCGTGCTCGGAAAGGACGTGTATGGCAAAATCGTTCTGGGCGATCTGGCGCAGATGCCGCATTGCCTGGTTGCTGGAACGACGGGAAGCGGTAAGAGCGTCTGCATCAATGCAATTATCGCCAGCATCCTCTTCAGATTTAATCCAGACGATCTCCGATTTGTGATGATCGATCCAAAGGTGGTCGAGATGCAGATGTATAACACCCTGCCGCACCTGATAATGCCGGTAGTGACTGATCCCAAGAAAGTCCTGCTCGCTCTCCGGTGGGTGATCCAAAGAATGGAGGAACGATACCGGATTTTCGCTCAGACCGGAGTAAGAAATATCACCGCGTTTAACACGCGTCCAAAACCCAAATCGCAGAAGGAGCTCGATCTTTCTGAACGGTCAATAGAGACGGATAACGCAGCGGCTGGTAGTGGACGGGACGATGACCTAGTCATTCCGGAAAAGCTGCCGCATATCGTCGTTATTATAGACGAGTTGGCTGATCTAATGCAGACGGCACCAGCAGACGTTGAAAGTGCCATTGCGCGAATTACCCAAATGGCGCGGGCAGCGGGTATCCACATGATTGTGGCGACCCAAACGCCGCGTGCCGACATTATCACAGGGGTGATCAAAGCAAATATCCCGACGCGGATCGCGTTTCAAGTTGCGTCGAGCTTGGACAGCCGAGTTATCCTGGACGAGAACGGCGCTGAGCGCCTTTTGGGTCAGGGCGACATGTTTTATCGACCACCTGGGACATCCCGTTTAGTGCGGTCTCAAGGCGTACTCGTTACCGATGAAGAAATCCGTGAGCTCGTAGAATTTGTCTCGGCCCAAGGGGCTCCGGCTTTTGATCCAGTTGTGCAGACTCAACTTGAGTCCCCCGGCTCTGCGGAAGACGAAGTAAGTGACGAGGATGCCGAACTGGTAAATAGATGTTTGGAGATCATCCGCCAGGAAGGAAAGGCTTCGACCTCGATGCTGCAGCGTCGTCTGCGCCTCGGCTACACTAGGGCGGCGCGGATAGTTGACATTCTGGAACAGCGAGGCATTTTGGGCCCTGGTGATGGGGCTAGACCAAGGCAAATCTTGGTCAATCTAGATGCCTTAGCCCCGGACTCTGGGGTTGATCAAGGGGCTTTTTATCAGGGTTAACGATTTCTTTTTTTGAATTTGTCTGAGGATTTCCAGTACGATGGTTGAGACAGTTGGCACGAGGCTGCAACGGGCGCGACTAGCCAGGAAATGGACGGTCGACGAAGTTGCGGCGGCGACGAAGATTCGGCCTGAACGGATCGTCGATCTAGAGGGAGACGACCTGTCGCGTTTCCCTAGCTTGGTCTATGGACGCAGCTTTCTCGTCAAATACGCCAAGCACTTAGGCGTAGATATTCAGGACGATCTCGAACACATTCAGGTGGGCAGCAAAGTTGGACTTGGCGAATATCACTATTTGAGGGCTACGCCGCCTCTGAAGTACCAGCCGGAGCCCGGCCGCCGGGAGGCGGTGAAAGGGTTAAAAATCCCGCCTGCGTTGATGGCAATCCTCGCGCTCCTTATCCTGGTTGGAGTACCGGCCATATCGTTCTTAGCCATTAAAGTTTCTCGGCTCAATAGCGGAGGCTCATCCTTGGATCAGACAGCGATCGCGTCGCCCCCGCCCCAGGTTAAAGAGACGCCGTCGCAGGTAGCCCGTACGGACGAACGAGCGAAAGAACAAACCAAACAGATCTTAGCGCCGCCCACTGCATCTGCCAACTTTTCCGTTGCCCAAACGACTCCTTCACCGTCTGCTTCTCCAGAAGCTAGCGTCGAGGTCCGGAAAGCGCTTCCGGTGGTGCCGGGCGAGGATGTCGCTCAAACGAACGGTTCACCTAGTTCCACGGCAACAGCCGTGGACACGCTTGAGATCAGAGTTCGAGAACGGACCTGGTTGCGAGTCACTAAAGATAAGCCGAACGCTGAACCGATTTACAACGATTTCATCAGCCCGCGTAGTCCTCCCATCGTAGTCCAAGGTAGGCGGTTTTGGCTGAAATTACCGGATAAGAACGCGCTGGAACTCCGGAAAAACGGTCAAACGGTTGCTGCTCCGGACAGCAGTATCGTGATCGAATAAGGAGCTCTTTCTATCATGTCGTCTTGTACCCCGGTTGTGGCGTCTCAGGTGCTTGGTCTTCGCCGGGATGTGAAGGTAGGGATGATCAGCTTGGGCTGCGCCAAGAATCTGGTGGATGCGGAGATCATGCTTGGCGACATACGACGCCGCGGCATGGAAATCACCAACTCCGCCGACGACGCAGATGTGTTAATCGTGAATACCTGCGCGTTCATCGATTCTGCCAAAACAGAATCGATTGATGCAATCTTAGAGGCCCATCGACAACGCGGCCTGCGGAAACGGAAGCACCAGAAGCTATTAGTGAGTGGATGCATGTCGCAGCGGTTCGCCACCGAATTATCTTCGGCACTTCCGGAGGTTGATGCGTTTCTTGGTTTGGACCAAGTCAGTGAGGCCGGTTCGATCGTGGAACGCGTTTTGAGCCGGAAAAAAGAAGAGAAGCCACTTAATCTGGTCACAGCAAAATCAAGATTCATTCCCGATTTTGACACCCCGCGCTTTCGACTTACTCCAAGTCATTACGCGTACGTAAAGATTGCCGAAGGCTGTAACCACCCCTGCAGCTTTTGTGTTATCCCGCAGATGCGCGGACGGCATCGCAGCCGTTCGATCGAATCGCTGGAAACCGAAATCCGTCACTTGGTGGCGGAAGGCGTGAAAGAATTTAATTTGATCAGCCAGGATACGACCTATTTCGGTATGGACCGCTGGGCGGAAAAAGCGAGTCCTCGTCAACCGGTTGATCCGACGCGAGGCCAAAGCTTGGTGCACCTTCTGGCGTGTCTGGAAGAGGTTCCTGGAGATTTTTGGTTACGCCTGCTTTACACGCATCCCGCGCATTGGAGCCCAGAGTTGATCAGAGCAATCGCGACCAATCGTAAGGTAGCGAGATATATTGATATGCCGCTCCAGCATATTCATGACGACATGCTGCAGTTGATGCGGCGAGAGACATCTCGCCGTCACATTGAGGATCTCATTTCGGCGATTCGAGAAGGCATCGCTGGAGTGACATTGCGGACAACATTTATCGTGGGTTTCCCTGGCGAAACCGACGAGCACTTCCGCGCACTACTGGAATTTATCGAGCGCGTGCGCTTCGAGCGATTGGGAGTTTTTATGTACTCGCAGGAGGAGGGTTCACGTGCAGCCAAGATGCCGAACCAGGTTTCCAACGAGGTAAAGCGAGCGCGATATCAGGAGGCGATGGAATTACAACAAAGGATCGCCCGGCAACACTCGGATGAAAAATTGCATACGAAACTGAAAGTCCTCGTTGAACAACCGCTCGTCGCGCGCACTGAAAGTGACGCGCCGGAAGTGGATACCCGAGTCCTCTTAGAAAATCCGGGACCGGTGGGCGAATTCGCGACCGTCCGAGTTACCGGTTCTCAGATATACGACTTGCGCGGAGAGATAACCGAGTGAACCAGGTGCCAACTTGACAGGTTGGCGCGCCGAGGCCTGTTTGCATTTACATCACGTGCCTGGTGTGGGAGTTGGGGTCGTCTCCGGTCGCGGGGAAGGAGTTGAAACGGGCGTGGCGCTAGATGTCGGAGTTGTGCTAGGCGTCGCGCTGGGGCTCGGCGAGGCAGAAGGCGAACGCGACGGCGATGTTTTGTGATGAGGCCGGCGCTTCGGAGTTGCAGTTGCCCCCGCTTTTTGGATCGCCTTTCCAGTATTCTCAATTCCTTTGCCAACGGTTCGTTCTGTAGCTTTTGTACCCTTCTTGACGGTCTCTCCCGTGTCGGTTGCTGCTTTTTTGACCGGATTCTCCTTCTTTGGGGTCGGGGTTTGAGCATGCGCCCAACCCAGGCCAAAAGCTAAAGCTAGCGCTGCTAAGATGGTGAACGTGAGTTTTCTCATAACAAGAGTTCGTTGTCCGCTCTAAGAGTTCGAATCTGGGAGATCGCCCGGACGCACCGAGATATGACTGCTAAGTTGGCATCTTCTTCAGAGTGGGCGTCGAATTAGCAAAGCGAAGAGAGCTCAAAACAGCCCGTTCTCCTTTTGGTTTGCGCCGAATGGTCGGCGCGCCGATATTAGGTGGCGGCCCAAGATTCTAAAGGAGTGACCAAGGTTCCATTTTTTGATTTGCGACGGCAATATCTGCCTTTGCGAGAGGAAATCCTTTCCGGAATAGCGGCGTTCTGCGATCAGCAAAACTTTATTCTTGGACCGCAAGTCGAAGAACTCGAGCGCAAGATCGCTGATTTGGCGGGGACTGCTTACGGTGTCGGGACCTCATCTGGAACTGATGCCCAACTTCTGACGCTGATGGCTCTGGGAATCGGACCGGGCGACGCTGTGTTGACGAGTCCATTTACTTTTTTTTCGACCGCCGGTTGTATTTCCCGAGTCGGAGCGACGCCCATTTTCATCGACATTGAAGCGGATACCTTCGCGCTTTCTGCTGAGCGACTCAATGAGTTCCTCCAGAAGCGTTGTGTGCGGACTTCGGACGGCGTCAAGACGAATGACGGCAGACGGATTCGGGGAGTGATCCCGATACACCTTTTCGGTCTCTGTGGTGATCTGCAGTCGATTATTGAGTTAGCCGCGCAATGGAATCTTCCGGTCATCGAAGATGCAGCCCAAGCGATTGGCGCCCAGTATCCATCTCGGGATGGTGTGCGAAGAGCTGGTGGAACTGGCCTCGCCGGATTTTTCAGTTTCTACCCTACGAAGAACCTCGGCGCATTTGGTGACGCCGGGATGGTGGTCACGAGTGATTTGGAACTTGCGCATAAGCTTCGAGTATTGCGTAACCACGGTATGGATCCGCCTTACCATCACCGGCAGATCGGGGGGAACTTCCGCCTGGACGCTTTGCAGGCGGTGATTTTGCTGAAAAAACTTCCTCACCTTTCTGCCTGGTCGCGGCAGAGATGGGAGATCGCCCAAAAATATCGGGAAGCGCTCGCAGATCTAAGTCCGGATCTCAGGCTGCCGGCTGAACCTTATAGCGAGACCTGTGGCGATTCCGGCCATATTTTTCATCAATATGTCGTACGCACACAGCAACGCGATGCGCTCCGGGCGAATTTGCAGGGAATGGGGATCGGCACGGAGATTTATTATCCGCTCGCTTTGCATCAGCAGGATTGCTTCAAGGATCTCGGATACCGCAACGGCGAATTTCCGGAAGCGGAACGGGTTGCCGAAGAGTGTCTGGCGTTGCCGATTTTTCCGGAGCTAAGAGAGGACGAGATCGGCTTGGTGATCGGAGCGATCCGCACTTTCTTTGAGAAAAAGGCATGTTTGATATAAGTGAAAGACCGAAGCTGGTCGAAAAAGCGCTTTTGATCGGGGTGTTTCAGTCTCCAACCGAGAGAGAAGAGTCCGCAAGTCTCCTCGATGAACTGGCAGCTTTAGTAGAAACGCTTGCTATCCCAGTGGCAGAAAAACAGCTCATCCGAGTACCGGAACCGAGTTCGCGGTACCTCGTTGGATCCGGTAAAGCGGAGGAAATGGCGGCCCGGGCTCACGCGCTGGGCGCAGATGTCATTGTGTTCGACAACGAACTGCAACCTGCACAGCAACGGAACTGGGAAGCTCTGGCAAAGGTGGCCGTGATTGATCGACAGGAAGTTATTTTGGACATCTTCGCGCAACGCGCGCAGACCAAAGAGGCGCGGTTGCAAGTAGATCTCGCCCGACTCGAGTACTCTTTGCCCCGACTTACTCGAGCTTGGGGTCACCTAAGCCGACAGGCCGGCGGTCTTGGCGCAAAAGGCGAAGGCGAAACCCAGCTCGAAACTGACCGACGCCTCGTAGGTAAACAGATTGGTCGACTGAAGGCAGACTTGGAACGTGTGCGGGCCCGACGCGCCACGCAGAGAAAGCAGCGGCAACGTTTGCCGTTACCGCATGCCGCGATTGTTGGTTACACGAACGCCGGTAAATCTTCCCTTTTGCGCCGTTTATCCGGGACGGATGTTTTGGTGGAGGACAAGCTCTTTACTACCCTGGATCCGAAAACTCGGCGGGTGGACTTAGCAGGCGGTCAGAAACTGTTGGTGACCGACACGGTCGGTTTCGTTCGTAATCTACCGCACCGATTAGTGGAGGCCTTTAAAGCGACCCTGGAAGAGGCGACCGTAGCCGATTTCTTGATTCATGTGCTCGATGCCAGCCATCCACGCGTTTACGATTTCTATGAGACCACAACGCAGGTACTAGAGGAACTGGGGGCCGATACCAAACGAGTCGTCACCTTGCTCAACAAGCTTGATCGTGTGCAAGACGTCAGCTCTCTCCACGCGTTGCGATTGCACTTTCCTGACGCGGTTTTTGGCTCTGCTCACACTGGACAAGGGTTAGAAGAATTGCTGCATCTATGTGGAGAGATGCTTCGAGGCGGCGTCACAAAAGTAGAACTCGCGTTGCCACTTGCCCGCATAGAACTACTCTCTCTACTCCATCGCACCAGCCACGTGCTCAGTCTAAATTATGATGATCGGCACGCGAATGTGGTGGCGATGGTTTCGCCGAGGGTCTTTTCTCGCGTCGAACCTTTCTTGGTGCGTCGGCAACCGGAGTTCCAATTGGCCTAACCCCCATTCCTCACGAGAATGCGGGTTAGTCGTGTGGGCTTGAGCTGGCGCTCGGCTTCGGGAGCGGCGTTGCGGTACCGGCAGGATTGGATGTCAATTTTGCTTTTGATTCGTCGATCTTAGTCGCAAGCTTCTGATTTGCCGGATCGAGCTTGAGTGCTCTTTGCCAATAGATCTCGGCTTCACCCAGGTTATTCAGGGCCTGATAAGTGTCGCCGACATGCTCCAGAACGACAGTATCTTCGGATTTCAATTTTTCGAGAGCTCGAAGCAGCTCGGTCAATGCCTTGGCAAATTCGCCGGTGTGGTAGTAGTACCAGCCGAGACTGTCGATGTAGGCGCCGTTATCGGGCTCTAACTCCAGCGCCTTTTTTATCATCCCTCCTGCCTCATCGAGGTTCATGCTGCGATCCACGTACATGAACCCCACATAATTGTAAGCTTGGGCGGCTTTGGATGGATCAAGCTCGATGCACTGTTTGAAGAGTCCGGCGGCTTTATCCACTAGGTTGGACTGTTCGGCAGCCACGGCGTAATTGAAGTAGAATGCTGCGTCAAGAACTTCAGGTTGAGAGGCTTTGGCCTCCTGGAGTGCGGCTTCGTAGATCGGGAGAGCTTCAGAATAGCGTTTTGCGCTGCTCAAGGCGACCGCCAAACTGTAGGTCATCTGGGGTATCGGAAAGCGATGACGAGCTTCTTGAAGTGTCAGAATTGCCTCGTCGAACTTTTTGAGTTCCAATTGCATTTCTGCTGTGTGCAAATAATTCTCAGGCTGATTCGGAGCTAGCAGAATGGCTTGTTGGTAGTTGCTGAGGGCGCGCGAGAGATTGCCGGCTTCTTGGTACAAACGAGCAAGAAATTCGTAGCTTTCCGGGCGTAAGGGATTCGTCTTGATCATCTCCTCCAACGACCGAATCGCTTCATCCCTTTGACCGGTCTTGAGAAAGCTTTGAGCGAGCTTATACCTGGTTTCGGTGTTGCTCTGTCCGAGTTCCAGCGCGTTTAAATAGGCGTCAATTGCATTCGGGACTTCATTGATCTCAACATAGGCGTCACCGATCTTCGACAAAACGTCGGCGTCGTCTTTCGCCAAGGAAGCCGCTTTTTTGAGGTAGGGTTCGACCGCCGCGGAGCGGCCAGATTGGAACTCCCCTTTGTCGCTGGAATACAGTCGGATGCTGAGATCGGCCAAAGTCAGCCAAATGGCTGGATCGTTACTCTCCAGTTTTTGGGCGCGCTGCAGAACAACTTCCGCATTCTTCTTACGATTTAGCGCAAAATAAACTTCAAAGGCGGTCTGGTACGCGCTTAAGCGGTCCGGTGCCAAACGCAGAGCTTGCTCAGCGTAGGGGAGAGCAAGATCGGGTTTGCGGAGTTGTTGTAGATAAATGTCTGCGAGGTTGAGAAACGCTTGGACTTCGTCGGGACGCACTTTGATGAGATCTTTTAGAAGATCGAGTGCCGAAGGTATCTCTTCTCTCTTAATGTATTCGTTTGCGACTCGGATCGCGATCTGGGGATTACCGCCGGGGTCGAGTTGCAACGATTTAGTGTAAGATTCGAGGGCGGAGTCGTAATCGCCCTCTTCCTCGAGGACCAATCCTTCCATGAAAGCCGCCTCGGCGTCCGCTTTTTTTTCGGACGCCTTAACCAGAGACTGATCCGGTGTCGATGGCCGGACATCGAAAAACAGGCTTTGTTCGAGGTCGCGATTCTTTGCTGGCGGTTTGTTCGTCGGAACCGAAGCACCCAAAGCGGAGCTCACCATCAGCGTGAACATCCACGCGCCGAGACCTAAAGATCGGAGCCCATTACTCACCGATTCACGTGCTGACTCCGATCTCACCATGGAGTCAACCTAAAGATTAGGACTTGTACCGCAAACGCTTCTTGTGGCGATTCTCCTTCATCCGTTTGCGTCGTTTATGCTTAGCAATCTTTGCTTTCCTTCTTTTCTTTAGGGAACCCATAATGAGGTGCGGTCATGCTGGTGGTATCGATTGCCGGTCCAGCGGCCGGAGTTAAGCGCTTAATAAAGTCTAATAAACTACTTTGTTCAATGGGTACTCAATGATGCCTTCGGCACCAAGTTGCTTGAGTTCCGGAATAATCTCGCGCACAACTGTTTCGTCGATGATCGTTTCGATTGCGACCCAACCGCTCTGAGCTAAAGGCGAAATCGTAGGATTTCTGAGTGCTGGCAAGCGTTCAAGAAGATCGCTCAGTTTAGATTCTTCCAGGTTCATTTTGAGTCCTACCTTGTCTCGTGCATTAAGGGCCCCTTGTAATAGCAAGAAAACCCGGTGAAGCTTCGCTTTCTTCCAGGCGTCCTGCATCGCAGCGTGGTTTGCGATCACTTGCGGGTAGGACTCGGTAACTACCTCAAGGATTCTGAGATTATTTGCCTCCAGCGACGCACCAGTTTCCGTGATTTCGACAATTGCGTCCACCAATTCGGGGACTTTCACTTCGGTTGCTCCCCAACTAAATTCAACGGAGGCTTCCACGCCGTGTGTCTGTAAGAACCGTCGCGTGATGCCAACTGCCTCGGTAGCGATGCGTTTGCCGGCCAGATCCTCGATCCGCTGAATGGGCGAATTTTCGGGTACAACAAGCACCCAGCGTGTCGGGCTGGAGGTCGCTTTGCTGTAGTGGAGGTCGCCAAGCACAACGACATCGGAAGCGTTTTCCTCAATCCAGTCCTTGCCAGTAATCCCGCAATCAAGGAAACCGCGTTCTACATACCGGCTAATCTCCTGGGCTCGGAGTAGCCGAACTTCAAGCTCGCGATCGTCGACCGTCGGCTTGTAAGACCGCCTATTGGCGCTGATCTTATAACCCGCTTTCGCAAATAGCTCCAGCGTAGCCTCTTGGAGACTCCCGGACGGCAATCCTAGGCGGAGCTGATTTTGGCTCATCGTAAAAAAGGGGGCGTTTACCTACAGGCAACTTGCATCGCAAGCCAGAAAATTCTTTGTCGAATCATACGTTTTTTTAGATGCGCGTTTGCGCGGCGTCCGAGACCGTGGTTATCAGAGAACAACTCGTATGGCACTGAATATTGAACTTCTTACGCGGGCCGCGACCGAAGCGCGCGGGTTGGCAATGGATGCGGTGCAAGCGGCCAATTCTGGTCACCTTGGCCTACCACTGGGAGATGCCGAGATCGGGGCGGTCCTGTTTGGGCACGCTTTGCACTATTACCCGGATGATCCTCGGTGGCTGGGGCGAGACAGATTTGTGCTGTCCGCCGGCCACGGAAGCATGTTTTTGTATTCTTGGCTGCACCTCGCCGGCTTCGATATCTCCCTGGACGATATCCGGAATTTTCGACAACTGCACAGTAAGACCCCGGGGCATCCCGAGTTTGGCGAGACGCCGGGAATAGAATGTACGACCGGCCCGCTCGGGCAGGGAGTTGGAAACGCAGTGGGCATGGCGGTCTCGGCCAAGATGGCGGCTGCTCGCTTCAATACCGCGAAGCACACAATTATTGATCATAAGGTGGTGTGCATTGCCGGAGATGGCTGCATGCAGGAGGGAGTAGCTTCCGAAGCGGCGGCGTTTGCGGGCCACTACAAGCTCGATAACCTGATCCTGATCTACGATTTCAACCTGGTCACCCTCGACGCGATGGCCAAGATGACGCAAAGCGAGGATACTGCAGCGCGCTTTGCTGCTTACGGTTACGACGTACAGGAAGTCGACGGCCAAAACATGGAGGAATTCCTTGCTGTATTCGAGAAGGCAAAAGAAGCAACCAGCGGCCGGCCGCAATTTATAGTCGCGCACACCATCGTAGGGAAAAGCATTCCCGAAGTTGCGGGCACTAGCAAAGCGCACGGCGAAGCCGGCGTAAAATTTGTCGACGCCGCTCGAAAAGCATTGGGTCTGCCGGCAGAAAAATTCTACGTTTCTCCGGAAGTCAGGAGCTACTTTGCCGAGCACAAGCAGATATTAAAAAAAGCATACGACGCTTGGCAAAAGACGTTTAGCGAGTGGCAAGAAGAGAACCCGAAATTGGCGGAGCTTCTGGAGGAGGGCATCAAGCATGAAATCCCGCACGATCTATTGCAACGCGTCCCCGAGTTCGCCCCTGACGCGAAGATCGCTACGCGCAAAGCCGGAAACCAGGTGCTGCAGCCGCTCGCCCAGGCTCTGCCGCTTTTGATCGGGGGTAGCGCTGACCTGTATGGTTCCACGCTTAACTACATAGAATCCGATAAGGATTTCAATCCTTCGAATTGGTCTGGAAGGAATATCAGGTTTGGAATCCGGGAGCACGGAATGTGCGCGATCCTAAACGGCATCGCCTATGACGGGCTTTTCCGTCCTTCCGGGGCGACGTTCCTCGTATTTGCCGACTATTGTCGGCCATCTATCCGTTTGGCCGCTCTGGCCAAGCTTCCGGTAATTTACATTTTCACCCATGATTCAGTGGGAGTCGGTGAAGATGGTCCAACTCATGAGCCCGTTGAAACGGTTAGCGGCTTACGGCTCATCCCGAATTTAGATGTGTACCGCCCGGCGGACCCAGAGGAATGCGCGGCGGCCTTCATCGCCGCTCTGGAACGGACGGATGGGCCGACGTTGCTTGCGTTGACGCGACAGGTTTTGCCGAATTTAACAGAGTTGCCGGCCGACCAACGACGACAGGGAGCGCTTCGCGGAGCATACATTTTCCACAAAGAGACTTCTCCGTTGCAACTTATCCTCATTGCGACCGGTTCCGAAGTTCAGCATGCAGTAGCTGCCGTGAAACAGCTGGGTAGCGGGGTGAGAGTTGTTTCTGCGCCGTGTCTGGAAAAGTTCGACCGGCAGGATGAATCATACCGACACGAGGTTTTGCCGCCTTCCTGTCGAAAAAGAGTGTCCATTGAAGCGGGTGCCACGCCGCTTTGGTACAAATATGTTGGCTTAGATGGAAAGACCGTCGGAATAGACCGCTTTGGGATGAGCGCTCCTGGCGGGAAGGTCATGAAGGAGCTTGGAATTACCGCAGAGCATCTCGGCGAAGTCGCGAAGACACTTTTGTAAGCGAATTCAAATTCCAGAATTTCGAATCCGGAACCTAGAATCTCGGAGCAGAAACCTGTTTGGAGAACCGTGAACAGCTAACCGTTGGGGGGCGACGGTTAACTTCAAATAGTATTTGCGTATTCTCGGTAGACAATTAGAGATTACGCTTTTCATGCCTGTCTCTGACCTTCCATCCAGTACCGAAATTAGAGCGCTCGCCCAGAAGTTTGGGTCTGCTGCCCCCGCAGAAGTTTTGACCTGGGCAGCAGAAAGCTTTCCAGGGCGCGTTGCGATCGGGACAAGTTTTCAGGGCGCAGGTTTGGTGACAATTCATCACGCAATTCGAGCCGAACTGAACCTGCCGGTATTTACAATCGATACAGGGTTACTGTTTCCTGAGACCCTCGAATTGAAGAATCGGCTTGAAAAATTCTTCGGAATCGAGATCGAAACGATTACGCCGGAACTGACCGTTGCCGGGCAAGCCCACGAACTGGGCGCGAACCTCTGGGAACGCAATCCAGATCTCTGCTGCACGATCCGAAAAGTGGTTCCGCTACAGGCGAAACTCTCCGAGCTCGATGGCTGGATTTCGGGGCTGCGACGAGACCAATCTACCACGCGGGCGTCCACCCAAGTGCTCGAACTTTACGAGTTCGACAAATTACGCGGGAAACAGATCGTAAAGGTGAATCCTCTCGCCAGTTGGACTTCCGCTCAAGTGTGGGATTATATCCGGGAAAATCGCATACCGTATAATCCGCTCAAAGATCGCGGTTTTCGCAGCATTGGATGCGTGCCGTGCACCCGTCCGGTGAGCGGTGATGAATCGGATCGAGCCGGCCGATGGACTGGATTCGAAAAGAATGAATGTGGGATTCACACGTTTTTAGGCGAGAACATTTGATGGATGCTCGGTTTGCACACTTGGATGCTCTGGAGAGCCAGAGCGTATACATTTTGCGCGAGGCGTATCGAAAATTCCGGCGCCTGGCGATGCTTTGGAGCGTCGGCAAAGATTCCTCCGTCCTTCTATGGCTGATGCGGAAAGCGTTCTTTGGACATCTGCCCATCCCGTGCGTCCATGTTGATACTGGCTTCAAGATCCCCGAGATGATTGCCTTCCGGGATAAGCTCGTTCGCGAGTGGGGGATTGATCTCGTGGTAGGCCAAAACCGGGAGGCGCTTCGGACAGGACGAACCTTTCCGGATGGCGCGTTGACGCGCGTGGAGTGCTGTGGATTGCTCAAGCGAGACGCTCTGCAGTCCGTCATTGAGGAACGTGGATATCATGCAGTGATCGTCGGCATCCGAAGAGATGAGGAAGGGACTCGAGCGAAAGAGCGCTATTTTTCGCCGCGGGATAAGAACTTTGAATGGAACTTTAAGGATCAACCGCCGGAACTCTGGGACCAGTACAAGACTGATTTTGATCCCGGAACCCACATCCGAATTCATCCCCTGTTGCATTGGACCGAGACAAACGTTTGGGAATATATCGAGCGAGAAAACATCCCCGTGGTCGACCTATACTTCGCCCGAAACGGGTTCCGATATCGGAGCCTGGGCTGCGCACCCTGCACGAAACCGGTGCAATCGACAGCGAGTTCGGTCGCGGACATTATCACGGAGCTACGCCAGACCAAGCTTTCTGAAAGGAGTACCCGCGCTCAAGATCAGGAATCTGAAGACGCCTTTGAGCGCTTGCGAGCCAGCGGCTACATGTGAGAACAATGCCACCCTTCTGGTATGCTCCTCGAGGGTCTCTCCCGCACGGTTGAGTAGGCAAAGAAATGGACCTAAGACAAGACATTCGTTCGGGAGAAAATCTCGATGGTTTCCAAACAGGATCGCCCGACCCTTTGCTTAGCGACGCGATCGAGACTAGTTCAGAAAAGCGAGCCTTTCGCGTAGTGATCGTAGGCCACGTCGATCACGGTAAATCGACGCTCGTCGGCCGGCTGCTCTACGAAACGGGATCCCTCCCGGATGGCAAATATGAACAGATCCAAGCGATCTGCCGGCGGAGGAATATGCCTTTTGAATGGGCATTCCTGATGGATGCCTTGCAGGCGGAACGGGACCAAAACGTCACGATTGATGTCTCGCAAATTTGGTTCCATAGCGCCCTTCGTAACTACGTGATCATTGACGCTCCGGGGCATAAGGAATTCCTGAAGAATATGGTTACGGGCGCTGCGACCGCGGATGCGGCGCTGTTGCTCATCGCGGCTAACGAAGGGGTTCAAGAGCAGAGCCGGCGTCACGCTTATCTATTGAGCCTGTTGGGAGTTAGTCAGGTGCTTGTTCTGGTCAACAAGATGGATCTGGTGAGCTACGAGTCTGACGTTTTCTCCCAAATCGAGACCGAGTATCGCGTCTTTCTGAAAAAGCTCGGAATCGAACCGATTCGGTTTGTTCCGATCTCCGCGCGGGATGGCGTGAATCTCATAGCGACTCAAACAGAATATCTGGGGTGGTATGATGGGCCGACACTGATCGATGCGTTGGACCAACTGGAGGCGCCGGCGATGGCAAGCGACGCACCCCTAAGGTTCGCTGTCCAAGACATTTATCGGTTCGACGAACGAAGGATCATCGCTGGTCGAGTCGAGTCCGGCACCCTCCGAGTTGGAGAACAAATCCTCTTTGCCCCAGCCGATAAGGAATCGACCGTTGCCTCCATCGAATCATGGCACGCTACACCTGGAACGGTTGCGCGCTCCGGCCAATCGATCGGCATCACTCTCCGAGAACAGATTTTCGTGGAACGAGGCCAAATCGCTGCGATCGCGACCGCGATGCCGATCGAAACAAATCGTTTTCGGGCTCGACTCTTTTGGATGGGTGATCGGCCACTCACTTTAGGGCGTCGCTACAAGGTAAAGCTCTTGACCCAGGAAATTGAATGCCAGGTGGCCTCAATCGATCGAGCGATTGACGCTTCCTCTTTAGAGACGACTTCTAGTATTCGTCGATCAGTCGGCCGAAATGAAGTCGCCGAGATCACGGTGCAAACCCGAGGTCCGATCGTTCTGGATAACTACGATCGTTTAGCGGTGAGTGGGCGATTCGTCTTGGTTGACGAAAATGACGTGGCCGGCGGCGGGATCGTTTTTGGAGGACACTATCTCGAGCGAGTACCCACTCGTAGCTCCAATATTTCTTGGTCGGAGGGCCAGGTAAATTTACCGGAGCGGGTCGAACGCAACGGTCACCGCGGCTTGGTCGTCTGGTTCACTGGGTTATCCGGCGCGGGGAAATCAACCCTGGCGTACGCGCTTGAACGAGAGTTGTTCGATCGGCAAATGCAAGTTTGCGTTCTGGACGGAGACAACCTTCGGCATGGACTGAATGCCAATCTCTCTTTCAGTCCGGAAGACCGTGTCGAAAATATTCGGCGGGCAGCGGAGGTGGCGAAACTGGTGGCGATAACCGGGTCCGTCGTGGTTACGTCATTCATTTCTCCTTACCGAGCTGATCGGTTGAAGGCTCGCCAAATCGTTTCCAGTGGTGGTGTGGAGTTTGTGGAGGTGCACGTTTCAACCCCGATTGAAGTATGTGAAAACCGTGATCCAAAAGCTCTTTACCGAAAAGCGCGTGCCGGTCTCATTCAAGGTTTTACCGGTATCGATGCGCCGTACGAGATTCCCGAGGATCCAGAATTGGTCCTCAATACCGAGCAAGAGAGCATAGAAGCTTCTTTAAATCGTCTGTTAGCTTTTCTGATTCCTGTGCTCCGGCTGGATGAATCAGAATACGAAATTTGAAACATAGGCGGTTTCGTGGCTAGCGTGGCGGCACGGTGCGAGGAACCCCACTAGGAATTCTTTTCGTTGTTTTCTTTTCTTTAGCTTCCGGGAGAACGGAGGCGCAAGGATTCAAACTTTTGCCCATCGAACCGGTTAGGGTAGCCTTGGCTTGGACGACGCAGGCGGATCAAGGCCTCTACAGTTTGGCATGGTCGCCGAAAAGCGAAACGCTGGTCTGTGGTGGCCTGGGTGCGATCTGGATGTTCTCGGTGCCCAGCTTTAGCGCGCTCGAGCCGTTGGCGGCCGAGCAGGGCGAAATCTGGGGTTTAGCCTGGTCACCGGGCGATAATCTCTTAATTTCCGGTGGAATCAATGGTTCGCTGAATTGGTGGGAGAACCGAACACTTCGAAAAACAGGCAAAGAAGGAGCGGCCGTTTACGATCTGGCGTTTTCGCCGAGTGGCCGGGAGTTGGCTGTGGCCGACGTTTCGGCGACCACGAAGATTTGGAATACCGAAGGATACACAACCTCGACGATCCAGCTAGACGGAGCGGGCTTAGGAGTTAGCTGGGCTCCGAAGCGGCACGACTTGGCCATTGGCACCGGCCAGGGCGGGAGCACAGTGCTCGTGCTGAACGCGACCACGGCAGAGGTGCGGTGGCAGATCCAGAATGTGCCGTCGAATTACCGGGCTCCTTACGGATTCGGGAAAGACGAAGTCAACGGCGTGGCGTACTCTCCCAGCGGACACTGGGTAGCGGCTGCGCTGCAGGATGGGCGGGTTGTCATACTCGCCGCTGCGACTGGTCGTAAACACGTTAGCCTCCAGCTGCATCGACCGGGAAACGGTGGGGCTCGGCGGGTTAGCTGGTCTCCTGATGGGAGATGGATCGCCAGTTGCGGAGAAGATGGTCGCGTTAACCTGATCTCGTTTTCCCATCCAAGCCAGCGAATGGAGCTTTTAGGTACGACGAAACCGGTCTGGGCGGTCGCCTTTTCACCCGATGGCAAGTGGCTCGGGGCCGCCGG
This sequence comes from uncultured Verrucomicrobiae bacterium, assembly GCA_963804425.1. GTDB lineage: Bacteria > Verrucomicrobiota > Verrucomicrobiia > Chthoniobacterales > JAFAMB01 > DASTDH01. The sequence goes on from CAWDQF010000003.1 coordinate 29,255, forward strand.
AGACGAAGGGAGAGTTTGGGTTTGGAGTCTGCCGAAGGCCTCTAAGCGCTAGTTACCTTCCCAATAGATAACGTAGTCTAGTCCAACTTTTGGAGCTGAAACCTATTTGCCTCTACGCCCGCTTCGGCCACGCGCTCAGTTTCCAGCCATTCACAAAACTCCTTGTGCACCGCATCGCCGATCTCGATGAGCCGCAGTTGGATGGTATCCAGGTATTCGTGTAAACCGATGTGAAATATATCCGCAATCGTCACATAAGATAAATCGGCAAGCAGCTTACCAGAAAGCCGTTCCGCCTCGATGCTGTAGTGGAAATCGCCCCGCTCTACTCCCGTGATCCGATGTAATGAATAATCGAAGGAATCGACGCAAAACTTTATCGACCGTGGGAAGGTCTGATGCTTAATGAGGAATTCAGCGACCTTCCACGGTGCCACCTGGCCTTGAAAGTGTTTCCTAAACGGTTCGCCTGCGCTCAAGGAGTTTAGTACCGCGAGCCATTGCACGAGGTCAACGTTGCCTCCGATCTGCTCTCCCTTGGGCAAAAGGATATGGTATTTTATGTCAAGTATACGAGAGGTTCGATCTGCTCTTTCCAGGAACTTGCCGAGCTGGATAAAATCCCAACCCTCGTCATGGGCCATGGTAGCGTCCGCGACTCCTTGAAATAGATGACAGCCTTGCATGACCCAATTGAAAAATTGATACGTGCTGGAACGAAAAAGCCGTTGGGCTTCGCCGGAGCGAAAATCGAGAAACATTCGGTTGAGCTGCTCAAACATCTCCGAGGAGATTTGCTCACGTACCGTTCGCGCATTCTCCCGAGCTGAACAAAGGCACGAATAGACTGAGTTGGGGTTCTTCTTCTCGAATGAAACGAACTGAACAACCTGTTCGCCTTCTATTGTTGAATATAATTTCTCGAACAGCTTGGTGTCTTCGAGGGAGTAAATAATCGATTCCCAGTGCTGTTGACTGTAGCGATTCTTAACCAGCGTGGCATCCAGCATGAGCTGGAGATTCACATCCAGCATACGGGCATTGTTCTCCGCGCGCTCAATGTAGCGGCCGAGCCAGTAGAGCGAATCGGCAACTCGGGAAAGCATTTTTAAAGCAGTGAATCAATCGCGCCGTGGTGAGCAGTTAGCGATCTCATGACCAGATTATTCGTTCAGCACCCAGGTGTCCTTACTTCCGCCTCCCTGCGAAGAGTTTACCACAAGAGAGTTCTTCCGCAGAGCGACCCGGGTGAGGCCCCCAGGAATGATGGTAATCTTTTCGCCGGACAAAATATAGGGCCGCAAGTCGATGTGCCGTCCCTCAAAGCGACCGTCGCAATACGATGGAGAGCGAGAGAGTTGGATGACGGGTTGCGCGATGTAGTTGCGGGGATTCTGAATAATGGCTGCACGAAATTTTTCTCTTTCGGTAGCGGTTGATGCAGGGCCCATCAGCATTCCGTAACCCCCGCTTTCGTTCGCCGACTTTACCACAAGTTCGGAAAGATGTTCGAGGATGTAGGCCCGATCTGAATCGAAATGGGAAAGAAACGTCGGAACATTGGGAAGAATGGGGTCTTGATCGAGATAGTAGCGGATCATCTTCGGAACGAAGTAATAGGTCACCTTGTCGTCCGCGACGCCAGTGCCAATCGAATTTGCAAGGCTCACATTTCCTCTCCGATAGGCGTCTACGATGCCGGCAACGCCCAGTAAGGAATCCTTCCGAAATACAGACGGATCGAGAAAATCGTCATCGATTCGACGATAAACTACGTCGACCCGCCGAAGACCCTTCGTTGTCTTCATCATGAGATAGCCATTTTGCACCACCAGATCTGCCCCCACGACGATTTCAATACCCATCGTTCTGGCAAGAAAGGAGTGCTCAAAATAAGCGGAGTTGTAGATTCCCGGCGTCAGCAAGACGACGGTTGGCTCGGGATTATCGCTTGGAGCTATGTAGCGGAGTACGTTCAGCAGCTCCTGGCAATAACTATCCACAGGCTGAACCGGATGGCGCGAGAATAGGTTGGGGAACACGCGTTTCATCGCCTGGCGGTTCTCCAGGAGGTAAGATACTCCCGAAGGGCATCTGCCATTGTCTTCAAGCACTAGGTAATTCCCCTCGCGATCCCGGATCAGATCGGTTCCACAGATGTGGATGTAAATGCCCTTAGGCACATCCACCCCCATGAATTCCGGACGGAAATGCACCGCACTTTCGACGATCTCGCGCGGCACGACATTGTCCGTAATGATTTTTTGCTCGTGATAAACGTCTTGTAAAAAAAGATTCAACGCGGTGATTCGTTGAATGAGCCCCTGTTCGATATGCCGCCACTCGGCCAGCGGGACGATTCTGGGCAGCAAATCGAAAGGAAAAATCCGCTCGGTTCCTTCATCATTGTTGTAGACAGTGAACGTAATTCCTTGATTCAGAAACGAATTGTCCGCACCGCTGCGTTTCCGCTCGAATTCTTCAGGCGTCAGCTCGCCGTACCGCTGGTGAAGGTGTTTATAGTGATTCCTAACCTGACCAGAGGGGTCAAACATCTCGTCGAAAAACGAGCCTGGGTCATAGTCATTGAATAGTTCACCCATAATGATCGCGCCTATTGTTGGGCCCTCGGCGGGAGGGGGAAATAATCTACTATGGAGCAGGCACCGTGCCCAGCGAGCGAATTTTGTCGTAATTTGCGACCAACCGAGTTCGGAGTATGTTCTCTGATCAACAATGGGTACTCTAAGTATTCTACTGTTTGTCGGAACTTTCGCGCTTTCGCTTTGGGCCACCTGGAGAGTGAAAGCGGTCTACTCCAAATATAGTCAGGTCCCTTCCTCCGTCGGCCTTTCTGGGGCCGAAGTAGCCGCGCAGATTTTGCAGCAATCCGGAATCTATGACGTCCAGATTGTTGAGTCGAATCAACTTCTTGGGGATCACTACGACCCGATGGCAAAGCGGTTGGTGCTATCCTCCAATAACTTTCGCGGTACTTCGACGGCGGCCATGGGGGTGGCTGCGCACGAATGCGGCCATGCTGTCCAACACAAGCTCGCTTACGCCCCTCTCGGGTGGCGAATGGCCTCGGTGCATTTAGTCGGTTTTGCCAATATGGCCGTAGCATTCCTGCCGATCTTTGGATTTGTCACTCACATGCTTCGACCGATGTTGATCATTCTTTGCTTTGCCTGGGGTATCATCATGCTTTTTAACTTGGTCACACTCCCAGTGGAGTTCGACGCTTCGGCGCGAGCCAAACGAATATTGGGCGAATTGGGGTTCTACCGGAGCCAGGCAGACGCAGAGGGCGTCAACAATGTACTGAATGCCGCAGCGTTGACCTACGTTGCCGCTTTTATTACCTCCCTCGGTTACCTTCTGTACTACTTACTGCCGCTGCTCGGTGGCAGCCGGCGGAACTGGGACTGAGGTTTTGTCGAGGGCCTCGGGAATCTTCGTGTGGGCCGTTCCCAAGATCGTTCGGGCGAAAACCCGACTACGCACAGGCTTCGCCGCGGCCACACGTTGGGTTACGCACATCATTAAGGCTAGGGCGCGCCGTAGTCTGCGAAGGTGGCCTCCGCGCGACGTTGTCCTGCGATTCTCATTTGTTTGGTAGGCGCGGGGTGTGAGCCGCGTGCGCGGACGGCTCAAGCCAATCCGGCGCATGTCGTATTAGGCTTTCGCCCTACCCATCCCGGGTCGCGCTTGGCCCAGAAGGCGGCGTAGCGTTTGCTCGGTTAGACTTTCACCTCAGGGCCATTTTGCTACCGGGAATCCCCCAACTGTGGTACTGTAACTGAATTGTCACATCCGCCAGATAGCGGTTGGGAGATTGAAGGTATAAAGGATGCAGGCGAGACACCCCTATCAGCTCACCACGAAAAGGAAATGCATGCAGATTCCCCCGACCTCTTCCCTCCTAGAACCGTCACTTTACATCAATCGAGAGCTTAGTTGGCTCGAATTCAACCAGAGGGTCTTGGAAGAAGCCGAAGACCCAAATAATCCGCTCTTAGAGCGCGTCAAATTTCTTTGTATTGTCAGCTCGAATCTCGACGAATTTTTTGAGGTTCGGGTTGCCGGTTTAAATCAACAACGGCAAAGCGGAATCAGCGATGCCGGTCCCGACGGAATGAGCCCGACGGATCAGCTTGCCGCGGTCTCGGTTCGCGTGCGCAAAATGTTGGATGACCAGTATGGTCTCTGGAACGAAGCCTTGGTTCCAGCGCTAGAGGACCAGAACATTTTTTTCCTGCGGTACGAGGAACTCAGTTCGGATGAAAAGAACTATTATTCAAACTATTTCCGCACCTCTGTTTATCCGGTGTTAACTCCTCTGGCCGTCGATCCGGTACACCCTTTCCCGCAGCTTCTTAACAAGAGTTTAAATGTGGTTGTGGAGCTCGAGGGAAAGGATCTCAACAGCAATCTGGCTATTGTCCAGGTGCCGAGAATTTTGCCTCGCTTGCTTCCGTACAAAGCCGGCGAGCGCGGTATGTACCGTTACATTTTCATCGGCAACCTTATCCAGGCGCACGTCGGCGCGTTATTCCATGGGGTCAAAGTGAAAGGGGCCTATCAGTTTCGCGTTACCCGCAACAGCGATCTCTATCTTGACGAAGAAGAATCCGAGAACTTACTTAAAGCGATCGAGTTGGAGTTGCGCAAACGCAGCCGGGGAGACGCAGTGCGGCTTGAGGTTCAGCAGGAGTGCCCGCCGCATATCTCAAATCAACTTCTGCAGACATTCGGTCTTGCCGACGCCGATCTTTACACGGTAGATGGCCCGATCAATTTCTTTCGGTTGATGCCGGTGATCTCTGGTGTCGATCGACCAGATCTCAAATATAAACCGTTTGTTCCAGCGATCGTCACCGCTCCCGAAGACCAGGAGGATATCTTCTCGCAAATTCGTCGCCGGTCTATTCTAGTGCACCATCCATACGAAAGTTTTCAAAGCGTCCTCGACTTCATCGAACAGGCGGCTCAAGACCCGAATGTGCTCGCGATCAAGCAAACTTTGTACCGCACCAGTGGTGACTCTCAGATTGTAGCCTCTTTGGCGGAAGCAGCCGAAAGCGGCAAACAAGTCACGGTGGTGATTGAGCTCAAGGCGCGCTTTGACGAAGCGGCGAACATCAAATGGGCGCGCACGCTTCAGGAAGCTGGCGTTCATGTGGTGTACGGAATCGTTGGACTAAAGACCCATGCCAAGCTCGCCTTGGTAGTCCGTAAGGAAGAGGACGGTCTCCGTCGCTATCTGCACCTAGGAACCGGTAATTACCACCCTTCGACCGCTCGGTTATACACCGATCTGGGCTACCTGACGTGCGATCCCGTTCTTACTGATGATTGTGCGGAACTTTTTAACTGGCTTACGGGTGTGTCCATTTTTCCTGAGTTGAGGAAGATCAAAGCCGCTCCCAAGGCGCTTCATGAGTTTGTCCTCGAAATGATCGAACGCGAGACAGAGAACGCCAAAGCGGGACGGCTGGCGACCGTCTTTGCTAAGCTCAACTCGCTTGTTGACACCGAAACCATTCAGGCGCTCTATCGGGCTTCACAAGCCGGCGTTCAGATCCGTCTATTAGTTCGAGGAATCTGTTGCTTACAAGCGCAGATTCCTGGCGTCAGCGAGCACATCGTCGTACGCAGCTTAGTTGGACGCTTTTTGGAACATAGCAGAATCTTTCGATTCGAGAACGCTGGACGGCCGGTGATCTACCTGGCGAGCGCAGATTGGATGCCCCGAAATTTTTTCCGGCGGGTTGAGACTTGTTTCCCGATTGAAGAAGAGGATCTCAAAGCGCAAATCGGGCAAATGCTGGAGCACTACTGGCGGGATAACGTCAAAGCGAGAGAACAAGGGCGCGAGCTGGCTTACCGCCGGCGACCGATCGACGGAGAGCGAATCGATGTGCAAGCGCTCTTTCTCGATCAAATTCCCAAGCGAAAACGTGCGGAGATTGAAGCTAAGCCGGTCGTCGTAAAGATTCCCGGAAAGAAAGGAAGCACCGAAGAAATCGGGCACCCGACCTAGAAGAGGTCCCTCGCTACGACGTTTTCTCTTCAACCGGTCGAGCGGCGCGCTTTTTTCGGCCGGATTCTCGCTTGGCGAATTCCCAGCCTATTTTGCCTTTATCCAGCGTAAGAACCGCGTCAAAAGGGCGGCCCTTTTTGGATATGAACCGGCGGAGGACATCGCTCTTTCCTTGGGTGAGCATTTTCTTAAGTTGATCGGGGGGTATCTCCCGTTGAAGGATCGTCTTGCTCATCTTGAAAGTACAAGTGCCTTTCGGCACATTCTCGCAAGCGTAGGCCGAGCCCAAATCGTAGACAGAACCTGTTCCACAAACCTGACACGGCCCAACCACTGAGTGAGTTGACGGATCAACTTCTAGATTGGCGGCCAGCCCGTTATTTTCAAAGGCAAACTGTGGCCGGTTCTCCCCGTTTAGCACCAATTGCGCCGAGAAAAGCCGTCCGGTCTTGCTGCGAAATCCATCAAGTGGCCCAAGCTTTCTTTCTCGCACCAACGTGGTTGCCTCCTCCGGACTGAGTTCGCGACTTGCGATGTTCTTAAAAAGTCTGAAACCGCAGGTGTCGCAATGGTACGTTCGGTAATCCTCCTTCAATTGTGGCGCACCACAATTTGGGCATTTAACCTCAAGCCTGACGTAGTTGCCGACAACGATATCGCTTTCGAAATTCTTAGCTTTGTCTACGATCTGCCGCGTTAAATCTTTGATCTTGGACATGAACGCAGGTCGTTCCAGTTGACCTTGTTCCATCAACTTTAGCTGATACTCCCATTCGCCGGTTAGTTCCGGCGAGGAGAGTAATTCGATCCCGATTCCCCTGAGTAATGTGACCAGGGAGATTCCTTTTGCCATTGCCACCAAGTCGCGACCCTCTCGGCTAATGTATCCGTCTTGAATCAGACCTTCAATGATCGCGGCGCGGGTAGCCGGTGTACCAAGGCCTTTGGCGGACATCGCGTCCCGCAACTCTTCGTCGTCCACCAGTTTGCCCGCGCTTTCCATGGCCGAAAGTAGTGTCGCCTCTGAGTAACGGGCTGGCGGCTTAGTTTGGCTTTCCTTTATTTCCGCGTTGCGAGTGATTGCGGACTCGCTCCCGGTCAACTCCACCAAAGTGTCGCCTTCGTCGTCGCCGGACGCTTGGCGTCCGTACACGGCGAGCCACCCGGGATCCTTGATGATCTTGCCTTCGGTCTTGAACGCTTCTTCCGCAACGCGCGTAATCCGCGTTGTCACTTCAAACTGGGCAGCCGGGAAAAATACGGCCACGAATCGGCGGGCGATCAAGTCGAATAGCTTTTGTTGGGCCTCGTCCAGATGCTTCGGGTTTTCGCCGGTTGGAATAATGGCGTTGTGATCCGTTATTTTCGCGTTGTTAAAGATCCGCTTACTCGGTCGTACCCAGTCGTTTTGTACCACCTTTTGAGCGTGTGGAACGAGTGATGGATCTCGTAAATTTCGGAGAACATTACTAGCCGTCCCCAAATAGTCTTCCGGTAAATACCGAGAATCAGTTCGCGGATAAGTGACTAGCTTGTAGCGCTCATAGAGTTGCTGAGCGATCTGAAGGGTACGCCGAGCGGAAAAACCGAAACGGCCGTTAGCCTCGCGTTGCAACGAGGTGAGATCGTAAAGTAGTGGAGGAATTTGGGTAGTTGGTTTTTTCTCTTCCGAGATCGTCCCTGTCTTGCCAATAATTCTTGCTTTGATCGTCTCGGCTTTTTCACCAGACCAAATCCGCTCCGCTCGGCGATCTTCATCACCATCCTTGATGAACGATTCGTCGAACCAGCGCCCTCGATAGAGTCCTTTGCTAATCTGGAAGTCGCCAAACAACTCCCAATAAGTTCGCGGTTGGAAGCTCCGGATTTTCTCCTCCCGCTCTACCAGTATTGCCAAGGTAGGAGTTTGCACTCGACCAACCGGAGTCAATTGGAAACCGCCAACTTTCGAGTTGAAGGCTGTCATCGCTCGAGTGGCGTTGATCCCCACCAGCCAGTCGCTCTCCGAACGACAGACAGCCGCTTCCGCCAGCGGAATCATTTCTTGATCGGTACGCAGATGATCAAATGCAGATCGAATCGCTTCGGAAGTCATCGACTGCAACCAAAGCCGCTGCGACGGTTTGCGGACCCCTGCCAGCCGAACCAAGTACCGAAAAATCAGTTCGCCTTCTCTTCCTGCATCGCATGCGTTGACGATCAGATCGATATCGTCACGCTTCATAAGTCGCTGCAAAAGCTTGAACCTTGTCTCTGTTTTCGCGATCGGTTTCAGTTCGAACTCATCCGGAATGATCGGCAAATTTTGGAAGCTCCACTTGCCACGTTTCTTATCGAGCTCGCCCGGCAGGCAAAGTTCTACCAAATGACCAATGGCTGATGAGATGACGAATCGGTCGTTTTCGAAGTATTCTCCTTTCTTCTCGAATCTCCCCAGCGCACGGGTGAAATCGAGGGCGACACTCGGCTTTTCTGCGATGACCAGCGTTTTACCCATCAGCAAAAGTTCGTCTCGTTCGGCTCCCAAATTTGGATCGGGACAGTAAAGGGCAACCCTATAGGTGGCAACTCATTTATTGTCGCCCCCAGATCGCACGGTGGGGAAGCGAGGCCGGTTTTCCTCGTGATTGTGCGAGGAAAATTTGCCTCAAAGAAGCTTCACAAAAAACTTTCCTGGCAGCTGACGGACTAACCGGCGCATCTCCAGCTGGAGAAGAGCTGCACTGACCACTCCGGCCGTGAGGCTGGATGCTTCGATGATGGTGTCGATGGAAGTCTCGGTTGAGCCGATCGCGTTGTAGACGGTCAGTAGATCGCCCTCAAGGTCAGGCGGGCGACTGGCCACGAGTTCGGGCGCCTTCGGAAAGAGCGTGTGTAAATCTTCGAGAATATCATCCACACTCATCACCAATTTCGCGCCCTGCTGAATGAGACGATTCGATCCAAATGAAGTCGCTCGATCGATCGGTCCTGGTACCGCGTAAAGAGATCGGCCCTGTTCAGCGGCTTGCGAGGCGCTGATCAAAGCGCCGCTATTCGCTCCGGCTTCTACCACCAAAAGGCCAAAGCTGAGGCCGCTGATGATACGATTGCGCATCGGGAATGTTTGCCGATCCGGGGTGGTGTCCATCGGAAATTCGGTAATGATTGCTCCAGAGGTGCTGATTTTTTCCGCGAGCGCCCGATTCTCGGCCGGGTAAAGGTGATGCAACCCTGTACCGAGCACTGCGATTGTTCGCCCTTTCGCCGCCAACGCCCCTTGATGAGCGGCGGTATCGATTCCCCGCGCTAGTCCGCTTACCACAGTGATCCCGGAATAAGCGATCTGATAAGAGAGGCGCTTAGCGCACTCAATCCCGTAATGTGTCGTTCGTCTTGAACCGACGACTCCAATCGCATGTTGGTCACGTTCTAGGATTTCGCCCCAGACATACAGAACGATCGGCGGATCATAAATTTCGCGCAGGAGCCGAGGGTAAAGATCATCTTCTGGGCTAAGAATATTGGCGCCGTAATCGCTGATGCGACGCAGTTCGGCAGTCAGATCATTCTCTGACTCCCAGGAGAGGATCGCGTCGATCGCAGGACTTGGTAAACCTTCGACGGTTTGTAGCTCGGCCCGGCTGGCTCGAAGGATTCGTTGGGGATCCTGAAAACGGTCGAGAAGCTTGCGTAATCGAATGGGGCCCAGATGAGCCACCATATTCAATGCAATATACGCCTCGGTGCGAGTCACGTGCATGATTCTCTCAGGACCTCAATCGCGGTGGCAAGATCACCCCTCGTAATTTTGTCCGAAACAAATGCCGTGCCCAAGGCAGGAGTCAGAACAAAGCGTACCGCTCCATGAACAAATTTCTTGTCGGCAAAGACCTTTTCCAGAATGGTTTCGGTGGAGAAGTTAGCAGATAGTACCGTCGGAAGCCCTAACCTCTCGAGCAACAATGCGATCCGTCGGTACTCGCTCTGCGGAAACCCAGCCTTTTGCACGGAAACCCACAGAGCCGCCCGTATGCCGAGACTGATCGCTTCGCCGTGGAGCATTGTTCCGTATCCCGCGACCGCCTCGATCGCATGACCGATTGTATGGCCGAAATTCAAGAGAGCACGTTCCCCCGAACTTTCCCGTTCGTCTTTGATAACGATCTTGGCTTTGATCGAGACGCAGTCGGTAATCAGCGAGCTGAGATCGGATGAGCCCGGTTGCAACACGGCATCAAGCAGATCTGGTTGCGCGATCACGCCATATTTAACGACCTCCGCCAGACCCTCCTTTTTTACGCGCTCCGGTAGCGTTTCCAGCGTGCCGGTATCGGCGAGCACCAGTGCGGGCTGGTGAAACGAACCGACGAGATTTTTCCCTGCTCGAAGATTGATCGCAGTTTTTCCTCCAACTGCGCTGTCTACCTGAGCCATGAGCGTGGTAGCGACCTGGATGTAAGGAATGCCCCGAGCGTAGATCGAGGCGGCGAAACCGGCGAGATCTCCTACGACCCCTCCTCCCAAGGCCACGACGAAACCGGACCGATCTAGTCGGGTCCGAGCAAGCGCTTCGCACAACTCCTCGGCGATGGAAAATGCTTTGGAATTCTCGCCGGAAGGAACGACCTCCTGGCTGCAGGAGAACCCGGCGGCTGTAAGTGAGGCAAGCAGCGGTTCTCCGTAAAGTGCACTTACAATTTCATCGGTGACGATCACAGCATGGCCGTCCAAGCCGAGATCCCGGATCATCGGTCCCGCCTTTGGCAAAAGGCCTTTCCCGATAACAACCTGATAAGTTCGGGAGCCGAGATCGACTGTGATCGAGCGTAGCGCGCTGTCCATACATGAAGAGTGGTGCTCGGGGGGGGACTTGAACCCCCACGCCTTGCGGCATACGCCCCTCAAACGTACGTGTCTGCCATTTCACCACCCGAGCGGTTCAGAGGAGAACGAACTTTTAACATGGCCCCGATCGCTCGCAAGGCATTCTTTGCGCTCCTCGGATGCGGAGAATGCGTCCAAGAAAGAGCGGTTCCTACTTTAGCATATTGTGTTGGGCCTCGGCCAAAGCGGCTGCCGGCGCGGACCGCCCGGTGGTGGCAACCTCCAGGGCAGTGGTCATCGAGGTCCAGAACCTGGCCATCTGTGGAATATTTGGCATCACTTCGCCGGCGTCCGCACAGCGTTTCAGATCTTGGAGGAGCGGGTTGTTCTGAGAAAGTTCATCGTAAAGCGAAATCAGGGCCGGAATTCCAATCGGTTTGGCGTGATCGGCTGCGCACAGGCTTTCTTTAGTAAAGGCGTATTTCTCCAGAAACTCTTTCGCCAGATCGCGGTTCGGTGAGCTACGATTAACGTAGGCCACCGAAACACCGATAAACGCTTTTCCGGGTTTACCGTCTAGACCTGGCATCGGCGCTACGCCGAAGTCGATTCCGCTTTTCATGAGATCGGGCCAATCCCAAGGCCCGGAAATCGTCATTGCGAGCTTGCCTTGAATCATCAATTCTTCCGGTATCGCGCTATTGGAGGCCATTCTGGGTAGAACACCTAGATCGATCAGGTGGATGATCTCCGACAACGCTCGAACTGCCCCTTCGGTAGCCACTCCCACGTTGCGCGGATCGTATCCATCACTCGTTTTGCCAAAGACATAACCTCCGGCACTCGCCAAGATGCCCCAGGTATAATAAGGGCTGCTGTAGTCCCAAAGAATCGAGTTCAGATCCGGGTGCGTTGCCTTAAATTTTTGGTGGAAAGTGATGAGATCGTTGAGTTGGCCAGGAGGAGTGCCCTCCACCAGCTTCTTGTTGTAGATTAAGCCGATCACCTCGAGACTGATCGGGTATCCCCAAAGCTGGCCGTCATGACGTACGGCTTCCCAGGCGATCGGGTAGTATTGCTGCATATAGGCAGAAGTCACCTCGATCGGCGCAATGATTCCGCCATCCGCCCATTCGCCAACCTTATCGTTCGGCCAAATAACGATGTCCGGCCCTTTGCCTGCTTGAGCCGCCAGCGGAAAATTATCGGTGATCTTTTCCGGCGTTTCGATCCGCACTGAAATTCCGAAATCCTGTGCGAACTTGTCGGCGACCAACTGCATGGCGCGGGCGCGGTCGGCATCCATCCATACCAACAGCTGTCCATTGGTCCAGGCGTTGGCGATTTGAGCCCCCGTTACTATGAGGAAGAAGATGAAATTTCGGCACATGGGGAGAACTTCAGGTGATCAACCTTACAAGTAGAAGTTATAAGTCCGATGATTAGCGACGGCGATGTTTTTGCGCCGATTCCTCTGGCGCTGTCAATCCGCCGGTTGCTTCCAGCCAATCCGCAACCCGAGCCGCGTTCTTGTCCAAACTGCTCTCAGTCACATCGACGACAAACTTCGGAATCAAAGAGCGATCGATCAACTCCTGGAGCACCTCCTGTTCGCGAAGGAATAACCTGAGATCATCGTACTGAGAAGGATTACTTGAAATTTTAAGCCGGCGTCGCCGAGCTTCTTCGAATGAGTCTGGGTGTCGCCAACAGAAAATGAGGCGGAACCCGAGCTTCACCAAACGATTTTCCAACCAGGTAAATTCGTACCGCCGGTTCGCATAAATGAACTGCCACGCTTGAGTGGAAATGTGAAAACGATCCACAATCCAAGAATAGTATCGGTACAACTCGAACAGCTTGGCCCAGGTGCGGTAGGCCTCCAGCACCATTTCTTCGTACCGAGGCTCAAAATTGATTAGGCTTGCGCCATACGGACTGTCGGTGAAGCCGTTCCACTCGGCCGAGATGATGGGCGAGTGATAACGATATTTGCGCACCCCGACGATTCGCGGATGTTCATTCAACGCGAAAGCGAGATCCGTCTTGCCCGTCAGTCGGGTGCCTTCAAGAATAACTTTGGGACAACGTTTTATAACCATGACGGGATTTCGGGAGGAACATTGAATTTTGAAGCATCTTTTTGAGGCTGGCTGGCGTTGCGGTTGTCCATGTCGGACATGATCGGCCATCGTCCTTCCCAACTGGTAGCTTATCGTATGCCGTTGTGGCTACCTGCTTTTGCTCCACTGCCGGACCGCCTGGAATATTTCGTCAGCGCGGCGGGAAGGTCTATGCAGGTAAAGACTTCTATGTCTTGTCAGTGCCCCATTGAGGTCCTTCCGTTTGCATCAGGAGAACGGATTGTGGATCCTTCGTCCTGAACTACCATGTGGGAAAGGTTCGCCGTTCCTCTAGATATTGAATGATCTGTCGTTCGTCATCGTATGAGTAGCAGTTCCATTTGGATTTCGCTGCGAAATCGAACTTTCCGTCGGCTTTGGATCGCAACCGCCATTTCGGGCTGTTGTGTCTCCGCTCACGATACAGCGGCGACCTGGATGATGCACACGCTTTCCAATTCGCCCTTTTTGATCTCGTTGATGTCGACTTTGGCTTCGCTTCCCTTCTTTCTCTTCACGGTACCCGCGGGCGCCCTGGCCGATATGGTTGATCGTCGAAGAGTGATCTCCGTGATGAATCTCTGGTTGGCTTCCTGCGCGGGAATGGTGGCAATATTCGGCTTTCTGAATGCTTTGAACCCCTGGCTGATCCTGGTGGCAATCTTTTTTGCCGGCGTCGGTTTCAGCTTTTATTCTCCGGCTTGGGCAGCACTGATCCCCGAGATTGTTTCTCCTGCTGAGCTGCCCTCAGCGGTAACCCTTGGCGGCCTTCAGATGAATTTGGCCGGGATCGTTGGCCCTGCGCTGGGGGGGTGTCTGCTGCTCCAATTTGGGGCGCCGCTCGTGTTCGCGCTGAATGCTCTCTGCTTCTTAATGGTAACTGCCGCGATACTAAGTTGGAGGAGATCAAACCTGCAAGCCAGGTTACCGTTGGAGAATTTTCTGGAGGCCTTTGCCAGCGCTGTTCGCTATGTCCGGTATGCGCCGGGGATTCAGGTTGTTTTGGTGCGCGACGTCGTCTTTTCTTTCTTTATTTCGGTCATTCCAGCGATCCTGCCAGTGGTTGGTCTACGAGTGTTAAAACTCGATTCGGCCGGTCTGGGTTTCCTCTACACTTCCATGGGGATCGGCTCAGTTGCCGCGGCCGTATTCCTGATCCCGCATGCTCGCACTCGCTTCTCGGCAAACACGCTGACGATTGTGGCGAACCTGCTTTTAGTGGTTGTCTTCGTTTTGATGGCTTTGGTATCCGAGATTAGAATCTTTTGGGTGATTGCAGCATTGGCCGGAGTCGGTTGGACCTTCACCGCTACAGAACTTTGGGTAGCCGGCCAACGAGCGATGCCAAACTGGGCGCGAGGTCGAATGAACGCCACCCACCTGATGGTATCCCAAGGCGGTATCGCTCTGGGAGGCCTAATCTGGGGCGGCTTGGCTGCAACGTTAGGCGTTCAGTTCGCGCTCTTGGCCGCGGCGTTATTCCTTTTCTTTAGTCTCCCGTTAGCCTTGCCGCTTTCGATCGACTTTACCCGGCAGCTGAATCTCGATCCGGCTCCTTTGTCGACGCATTACCACCGCATGCTCCGGCCGCCAGAAGCGTCCGACGGGCCGGTAGTCATTACCATGGAGTTCGAAATTGCGCCGTCTGACCGATGGAAGTTTCTTCGGCTCATGCGGGAAATGCGGCTGACGTATCTTCGCAATGGCGCCTTCCGCTGGCAGTTAGACGAAGACCTGGAAAAGCCCAACTATTTCCGGATGGAAATGATGGTAGCCTCCTGGTCCGAACATTTGCAGCAGCACGAGCGAATGACCAAGCATGAATTGATTACGTGGCAAAGGGTCTGGCGACTTCATCGGGGCAAAGGACAGCGGATTGTGAAGCACTATCTGTCGCTCAATCGAGAACTCCTCATGCGGAGGAACGGCAGGGCGCCAGTCGAGGAGGTACCAATCGAGGACCTACAAGCAGAGGCTTGATCTCTACTCCGATATCCTGCACCTCACGGCATAATCCCATTTGGCTTTTTAGCCGCGTCTTGTATTCTGCGGAATATTTCGGCAGAGATCGCTCTCCCCCAAAGCGTCATGGCCAAAAGTTCTACTTTTACGGCACTTCGTAATCCGGTCTACCGCAACCTCTGGTTGGCGACGCTGCTTTCCGGTACCTGTGTTTCCGCTCACGATACCGCAGCGTCATGGGTAATGAATATGTTGAGCCCATCGCCGTTTCTGCTGTCGCTGATGTCAACGGTGGCTTCTCTCCCTTTCTTCTTTTTCACTCTTCCTGCGGGCGCTTTAGCCGACATGGTTGACCGTCGGAAGCTGATGTTAATCATGAATTTTTGGCTCTCTTGCACCGCGGCATTGTTAGCTTTATGTGGTTTCCTCGGTTTCTTGAGCCCTTGGATTCTATTGTTCTGTGTATTTCTCACAGGGATTGGTTTCGCCTTCAATTCGCCAGCTTGGACAGCTGTCGTTCCAGATATCGTCACAGACGCAGAGTTGCCTTCAGCCGCGACGCTCGGCGGTCTTCAGCTTAACATTTCGGGGATTATCGGTCCGGCGATTGGCGGCATTCTGCTCCGCTATTTTGCGCCCAACTGGCTCTTTGCGTTAAACGCCGTTTGTTTCCTCGTCGTAATTCTCGCCATCCTGCGTTGGAAAGAGAATGTAAAAATTTCCAAGCTGCCTCTGGAGAACTTTCTGGAATCGTTCACCACCGCGATCCGTTACGTCCGGCACGCCCCGGGTATTCAGGTGGTCATGGCACGCAATATCCTGTTCGCCTTCTTTATTTCGATTATTCCGTCGCTGATGCCGGTGGTCGGCTTGAAGCAGCTCAACTTTCAGCCTGCCAGCCTCGGTTTGCTATTTACCTGTATGGGTGCGGGATCGGTTTTTGGCGCAGTCTTTGTTGTTCCGCGAGCGCGCGATCACCTTTCCTCGAACGCGTTGATTCTATTGGCTAATCTTGTTGTCGTTATCGTCTATTTGGGGATGGCGCTGGTCCGCGACCCGGTCATTTTCATGCTGGTAGCGGCGCTTGCCGGAGTGGCCTGGACGCTGGCGGCTTCGGAGTTGTGGGTGGCGGGTCAGCGCGCGATGCCCTCTTGGGCGCGTGGTAGAATGAACGCGAGCGTCATTATGGTTGCGCAAGGGGGACTCGCACTGGGCGGAGTGGTTTGGGGGTACAGTGCCAGCACCCTGGGGATCAGTCAGACCTTACTGGTCGCCGCTGGGGCGATGCTACTTAGCTTGCTGCTGACTATACCCCTTTCGATCAACTTTATCTCCGATCTCGACTTCGACCCGGCGCCGGTGGCAGCCCATGTGCATCATCGTCTGACCCATGTGCCCCGGCCCCACGATGGCCCGGTTTCGATCACCATCGAGTTCGAAGTCGATCAGAGGCGGGGCAGCGATTTCATGCGGAAGATGCGCGATGTTCGTCTGATTCATCTCCGGAACGGAGCCTTCAGTTGGCGTTTGCACGAAGACCTGGAGCGTTTCAACATCTTCCGTCTCGAAATGATGGTTCCTTCCTGGAATGAGCACCTTCTTCAACAGGAGCGATTGACGAAAAGCGAAAAAGATATTTTGGATCAAGTTTGGTCCATGCACCTCGGGAAAAATCGTCCAGAGGAACGAATCTACCTTTGCGTTAACCGGGAGTTATTGAGCCATCGGATTTTGGAAACGCATCCATCGACGATGCCAGGCAGTCCGCTCGACTTCGGCAGCCCGCAAGTGGAAGATTCGGCGTCGTGAGGACCAATATCTATCGTTAACATGATTCTACTGTTGTGACGGTGCTGCGCTTCTTACTCGGATGTCACCGGCTCTTTCTCAACCCCACTCAATGCGATCTCAAGGGCATGCCAGCCGAGCGTCGCGCACTTCAATCTCTGCGGAAATTTTTTGACACCAGCGAGCGCTTGCAGATTCCCCAGACCTTCTTCCTGAGCATCCTTAGTCAGGAAATCAATGAAACGCCGCAGCAGCGCGAGCGCTTGTTCACGGCTTTTCCCTTTCACTTGGGTGGTCATGAGCGACGTGGAAGCAGTACAAATCGCACAAGCCTGCGATTCAAACGAGAGCTCCTCGATTCGACCTTCCGCGGATTGGCGCACGAACACGGTGACCTCATCTCCGCAAGCAGGGTTGAAGCCGGAACCGTGGGTCGCCGGAGGCGGAAGCGTTCCCCTGTTTCTTGGGCGTTTGCAGTGATCTAAGATGATGGATTGATATAGCTCGTCGAAGTCCATCTGAGCACGGTTGCAAGTTACGCGTTAATCCCCAAAGTACTTGGCGGCCTCACGCAGAACGGTAACTAAGCGATCAATTTCGGCCTCCGTATTGTAAAAGTAAAAACTAGCGCGGGCACTCGCCATAAGGCCTAATTTTCTCATCAGGGGTTGGTTGCAATGGTGCCCACCCCGGAGAGCAATACCGTATTGGTCAGCGAAAGCTACGAGATCGTGGGCATGAATCGAACCTAGCTGAAAACTCACAATTCCAGCTCGATCCGCATCCGGTCCGAGCAAGCGTAGTTTCGGAAACTCTCGCAGCCGCTCAGCCGCCGCCGTTCCAAAAAAATGATCCGATGCTTCGATCTTGTCGCGGCCGATCGATTCCAGATACTCGAGCGCTTTCGCTAGACCGATAGCGCCCGCGATGTGCGGCGTACCAGCCTCAAATCGATGGGGTGCCGGTTTCCACTTTGCTTCGTTCCAATCCACGCTCACTATCATTTCACCGCCAGTTTGGTACGGTTCCATGGAATCGAGCAACTCCTCACGGCCGTACAAAACGCCGATCCCGGTCGGTCCACAGCATTTGTGACCGGAAAAGACCAGGAAATCGCATCCGATCGCCTCAACATCCAGAGGAGCGTGACCGGCACTTTGGGCGGCATCAATCAAGGTTACCGCACCGTACCTCTTGGCTGTCTGGCAGACTTGTTTGATTGGATTGATGCAACCGAGTGAGTTTGAAATATGCGTAAGCGCCACTAGACGCACGTTACCCTCTTGGCAAAGCTCTTCTAGCTCCGTCCATTCAATCGCTCCGGTGTCCCCCTGGATTGGCAGAAAGCGCAGGATTGCACCGGTCTTACGAGCAGCTATTTGCCACGGGATCAGGTTCGCGTGATGTTCCATTTCGGTGAGCACCACCAAATCACCCGGGCGAAGAGTGAGACTAGCCCAACTTTCCGCTACCAAGTTGATTCCTTCCGTTGTGCCGCGCGTGAAAACGATTGACTCGGCCTTTCTCGCGTTCAGGTAGCGGGCAACGAACTTGCGGGCCTTCTCGTACAGCTCGGTTGCCCGATTGCTTAGTGTGTGGAGTCCCCGATGCACATTGGCGTGGTCCTCGCGATAATATCTCGCCAATTCTTCGATCACCGTAGTCGGACGCTGAGTCGAGGCCGCGTTGTCTAAATAAACAAGAGGGTGACCGTTCACCTCTTGCGCTAGAATCGGAAAATCGGCGCGATACCGATCGGCTAGTCCGGCAAAATTCACAAAGTCTACTCTCGGGCCGTTGGGTACCGGTTGCAACTGATGGCGGATTGGGACTTGCTTCGCTACGACCGCATTCGCTCTCGCCCTTCGTTCTCGACGAAATAGCCCCGCCGATAGCCAAAATTTGCTATTTGCTATTTGCTATTGGTCCTACCCTTTTCGGTATGGATCCAGTGAGCCTCGGCCTTCCCCATCGATTTCCTTTCATTTTTATTGACGAAGTAGACAAAGTTGAGGCCGGGGTGCAGGCCGAAGCTCATAAGCAATTCGGCGGGGAAGAGCCCTTTTTTCAGGGACATTTCCCCGGAAATCCAATCGTGCCCGGAGTTCTCGTTGCTGAGGCGATGGCCCAAACTGCAGGAATTGCAATTGGTGGTCCCGGAAAGATGTTTTTGCTCACCGCGATTCGCGCGATGAAATTTTTGCGGCCGATTCGACCTCAGGAGGAAATTCATTTCTGGGCCAAACGTGTGGGGGAGGTGGACGGGTTGGTGCAATGCACCGTCGAAGCCCGCGTTAACCGGGAGTTGGTCGCGGAGGGACAGCTGATCCTAGCTCCCGCGTCTCTATCTGCTTAGTCGTTGGCTTGAACGAATGGATTGTGCCGCTTCTCGTGGCCAATAGTCGTGGATGGGCCATGACCAGGGAGCACCTTGGTTTCGTCGGGGAGGCGGTAGAGTTTCTGCTTGATATTTGAAATCAGGGCTTGGTGGTCGCAGCCGGGCAAATCAGTGCGGCCGATGCTTCCGGCAAAGAGAACATCACCCCCAATGAGGATCTTCTCCTTAGGCAGATAAAAGCAGACGCTACCCGGACAATGGCCGGGAACTAAGAATATTTGAAACTGGAGGCCTAAAAAGTTGCGTGAATCTGTCTCCTCAATCAGGAAATCGGCTTTTGTTGGTGCAACCTCTAAGAAGAAACCAAATTGTTTGAAAAAACCGGGTTCAGTGATGAGGGGGGCTGAATCGGCATGGTATCCTACTTTGCAGCCAAATCGTTCTTTTACTGCCTGCGCATCCTCGATATGATCCACGTGGCCGTGGGTGATCAGGAGGAGATCAGGTCGACGACCGATGCCTTCCAGCCACTCGCAGGTTCCGTTGGGGGCATCGAATAGGATCGTTCCCTCGGGAGCATCCACCAAATAGGCGTTTGTTTCGAAGATACCGCCAATAAAGGTTTGAAAGTCGATCATATTGAGAGAAACTGGCTTCCAAGGCTGGCTACGGCGGCCATTAAAAAATCGTGTTCAGGAATTCTTCTGTCAATTTGTACTCGGGTCGAGGCATGAAAAATTTAAAATACCTCGTCGTCTCACTTTCGCTCGTATTGGTGACGACGCTTAGTTTTGGGCAGCTCAAATCAAATACGGTAGACTCGCGCCAGGTCGCCATCACGGTTGCCAAATTGCTTGAACAAGCCCATTTCACCCGGCAAAAGCTGGATGGCTCAATGAGCCGCAAGGTGCTAGACACTTACCTAGAGTCCCTGGATTATACCAAGCTGTTTTTCACCCAGGAAGACATCGATAAGATCCACCAGAAGTATGACGGCACTTTGGATCAAGACTTGATCGTTGGAAATGTTCAACCCGCTCGCGACGTCTACACCACATTTAAGGAGCGGGTCGAAAGCCGCGCGGCTAAGATTCGCAAACTGGTTAACGAAAACTTCAGCTTTAAGAGCACCCGCGCGGTCGCTCTTGATCGCCGCAAAGAGCCGTGGCCGGCGAACGAACAGGATGCCGATAACCTTTGGCGGGATCGGATTGAAGGAGAGCTCCTTCAGGAAAAGCTGAACAAATTTGCCATTGATCCGGGCCCGAAATCTGTCGCTAAGCGTTACGATCAGCTCGTGAAGAATCTGGAGGAACGCGACGACAATGATGTGCTGCAGCTCTTCCTGAACGCCGTCGCCCAAACCTACGATCCGCATTCCGAATATCTCGGAAAAGGCGATCTCGAGAGCTTTGAGATCAACATGCGCTTATCCCTCACCGGCATTGGCGCAGAACTGCGAGTGGAAGATGGCTACGCCAAGATCGAACGCCTTATCCCCGGCGGACCTGCGCAAATGAGCGGCAAAGTGAGCGTCGGCGACCGAATCGCCGCGGTGAGCCAGGCTAAGGACAACTTTGTCGACGTCGTCGACATGAAGCTAGAGAAGGTTGTCGAGTTAATCCGCGGCAAAAAGGGCAGTACAGTTCGCCTCCAGATTATTCCGTCCGACACTTCCGATCCATCTAAACGAAAGGTGGTCGAACTGGTCCGCGACAATGTCAAACTTACCGAACAAGAGGCGAAAGCCGAATTGATTGATCGAACGTTGCCGGACGGCACCACCCAGAAATTGGGTTGGATTACTTTGCCTTCGTTCTATCAAGATATGGAACGGTCACGTACCGGAAAGAGCACATCACGCGATGTGGCTGCTCTAATCAAGCGATTGGACCAGGAGGGGATCCAAGGGCTGGTGATTGATCTTCGCCGAAATGGCGGAGGTTCTCTTGATGAAGCGATCAAGATGACCGGGCTTTTTATCACGCAAGGCCCGGTTGTTCAGGTCAAGGAATCAGGTGGTGATATCGAGGTGTTGAAGGACCGCGATCCGACAGTCGCATACAACGGTCCTCTCATCGTTTTGGTGAACAAATTAAGCGCTTCGGCCAGTGAAATCTTTGCGGCCGCGCTACAAGATTATGGGCGAGCGGTGATCGTTGGGGACTCGAGTACCTTCGGAAAAGGCACCGTTCAAACGTTGTTGGAGTTGGGGCGATTTATTCCTTTGTTGGGAGGATCCGGCAACGACGCGGGTGCTCTAAAGCTGACGGTCCAGAAATTTTACCGCGTAGCTGGTGGGTCGACCCAGTTGCACGGGGTGGGCTCCGATGTCGTTCTTCCATCCTTGTCGGATAATTCGGAAATTGGCGAATCTGCCCTTGAACACCCGCTTCCCTATGATGAGGTCGAACCCGCAGCCATCGATATAGCCAACAACCATAAGCAGCTCTCTATCGACGATCTGAAAAAACGCTCAAACAACCGGATCGCTCAAGATCAGTCGTTTCAAGATATTATTGCGGACGTTAAGGAGCTAAAGGATCGACTTAAGAGCAATCGCCTGTCGCTGAACGAAAAGACGCGTCGAGAGCAACTCGACAAAGATAACGCTCAAAAGCAAAAAGAACAGGCGGACGAGAAGAAGATGGAGGCACAAGTCCACGACAAACACTTTGAATTGACCCTCGCTGACGTTGATAAACCGCAGCTGAAACTGATTGAGAAGGCTTCAGCCCAAAAAGATCAAAAGACGCAGGGAAATAATTCGGGTACTAGCGATCCGAATGGGTCTGTTGAGGACGAAAACGGAACTTCTTTGGATGCGGACGCGATCCGGCGCGAGACTCTGAATGTCATGACTGATCTCGTAGATCTTTTGAAGTCCCCACGGACGGCAGGACGCTAGCGGGAAGCCGGGGGACGGGAAGCTGCGAAACGGATTCCGTCAGACTGCGCCCTTGGCGTCTGATCCGGCATTTGCAACCGCTACAGCCTCTGCTAGGTCGACTGTCCCGTCGAACAATGCTTTTCCGATAATGGCACCGTGTAGCCCCGGAATCGCTGCTAATTGTCTGACGTGCTCGATATTGGCAACTCCGCCGCTGGAAATGACTTCGCAACGAGTCGTCGCGAGCACTTTTTCCAAAGCAGCGAAATTCGGACCAGCCAGCATCCCGTCGGTCGCGATGTCAGTGAAGATAACGGTACCGATTCCTGCACCGTCGATCTGCTGGACAAATTCCAGAGCATCAAGTTCGCTTACCTCGGCCCAACCTTTGACAGCTACTTTTCCTTCTTTCGCGTCAACGCTGACTGCAATCTTGTCTCCGCCGAAGCGGTTTACTAGGTCGCCAAGAAAACCTCGATCCTCGACCGCCCGAGTCCCTACGACTACTCGTGCGGCACCCGCCCTCAGTAACTCTTGAGCGGCGTCAAGCGAGCGCACTCCGCCCCCTACCTGGACTGGAATATTGAGAGTGGAAACAAGCTTCTCGATCAGCTTGAGATTGCGGTGCTCGCCGGTGAATGCCGCGTTCAGATCAACCACGTGCAAGCAGTTACCGCCTTCTTCTTCCCAGCGCGAAGCGTAGAATAGAGCGCCCTCGGGATAAATCGTGCGTTGATCCAGCTGGCCCTGTCGTAACCGAACCACCTGGCCATCCAACAGATCGATTGCAGGAAGAATGATCATGGAAGTGAATCGACGAAGGTATGAAGGATTGTGAGGCCAACCGCTTGACTTTTTTCGGGATGAAATTGAGTCGCCAAAAGGTTTCCCCTCGCTATGGCCGATGCAAACGGCCCACCGTATTCGGTTGTCCCCGCGATTACCGCTGAATCCGCAGGCACCGGATAGTAAGAATGGACGAAATAGACGAATGGATCAGCCGGCAAGCCAGGATATTGTTTCAGAGCTTGCGCACTCCAATGCACCTTGTTCCATCCGATTTGCGGTACCTTAATGTCGGGGCCGGCGAATCTGCGCACTTGGCCAGCCAAAAGACTAAGTCCTTGCACGTCCGGCGATTCTTCACTTTGCTCGAAGAGGAGTTGATATCCGAGGCAGATCCCCAAGAAAGGTTTTCCTGTTTCCAACCAACCGCGAAGAGGATCAAATAGCCGCCGCCTTTGCAGCTGATTTACAGAATCCCCAAATGATCCCACGCCTGGTAGAACCAAGGCATCGAGGGCTTCCGGAATCGGTCCGTTCGAAATCCTTACTACATCCGCCTGCACGGCCTCCAACGCTTTAGTCACGCTGCGCAGATTACCGGAGCCGTAATCGACCAGGCCCAGTCGCGGCTGTTTATGTGTGCTCACGGCGATTACAACATCCCTTTTGAACTCGGCACTCCAGTCACCCGCGGATCTATTTGGCAGGCATGATCCAACGATTTGGCGAGTCCTTTGAAGATCGCTTCGGCCATGTGATGGCTATTTCGACCGTACCGTATTTCAACATGGAGATTTATCGCGGCGTTGTTCGTGAAGGCGCGCAGAAACTCTTCGATGAGGCCGAAATCAAAGTCGCCGATCGAGCCAGGTATTTCGGGTGTCCGAAAGCTGAGGAATGGGCGCCCGCCTAAATCGATTGCCACCTGAGCCAAGGTTTCATCCATCGGAATGAGGATCGAACCGTAGCGTCGAATTCCGGTTTTTTCTCCCAAAGCCTCGTTTAGGCATTGGCCTAAGACAATACCGGTGTCCTCGATGGTATGATGAAAATCAACGGCAAGATCTCCCCGCGCCTCGATTCGAAGGTCGAGAAGGCTGTGTTTGGCGAGCAGCGCCAGCATGTGATTAAAAAATGGGATGCCGGTGTCAATGGTTGCGGCGCCGGTTCCATCGATTTGTAAATCGGCGGAGACCGAAGTTTCGGACGTGGTGCGGTGCCGGGAAGCGCGACGCTGAGTCATAACGATTCGCTATGCATAGCATAGAGGAGGCTGAAGACCAAGCAGGCGCCCACGATCCGATGCTATTTCGGGGGGAGCGCCCCTGACGACGGCCTGTCCGTCGAAGCGACGGCCGTTCGTGGACCGTAACGAAAAGGTGGCGAATACGGGAGGGGAAATGTTCCCAATTTCGCCCGCGTAGTCGGCATAGTCTTGACGAGCCGCCGCCTCTGTGTCGGACATGCGCGCTCCGGTCGAGGTGTGTCGCAACGATCGTTCGGCGTAGAGAAAGTGCTTTTTTAAAAAGAAACACTTGCGCACACTGTGCCATGTAAGTAAGTACTTGCATCGACGATCCGCACCCTGATGTTGCTCGTACCACCGCTCGCTCCTCCGGAGATCTCACCCGTCAGCGTCTCCTCGAAGCCGCCGAAAAGGTCTTTTCTCGTGACGGTTTTCAGGGCGCCACCACCCGCGAAATCGCGCGGGAAGCCAAAGTCAATGAAGTGACTCTCTTTCGCCACTTCCGCACTCGCGATGAGTTGCTGCGCGCGACCATTTTGCACGGTGCGATCGCTCCCGAGGATCTCGTCGGTCCACAAGCCTCTTGGAATAGCGACCTGCCAGCTCAATTAGAGCAATACGTTCGCAAATACTACGCGCTCCTGTTGGAGCGTGAAGCGTTAGTCCGGGCGGTCGTGGGCGAGGGAAGAATTCTGCCGGCTGCTGTTCGTCAAGCTGTACTGGAAAAAATGGCCCCGATGAGGGCGGCTGTGGTTGATCGCCTGCAGTCGGCCCAGAAAGCGGGATGTGTGCGCCCGGATGTCGACCTCGACTGTGCCGTTGATATTCTTCGCGATGCCGTCCACACGGGAATGCTTCGTCACACCGCATACGGCACGAGTGGCTATTCTGTTGACACCTATCTGAGAACGGTAGTTGCGATCTTCATTCGAGGAGTCCGGAACTCCTAACAATTCCCACTCAAATGGATCCGTATTGCAAGTAAGCACTTGCATTCAATAGAGCTTGCAAGTATATGCTTGCATGGCTTCATCAGAGTCGACCTCTAAACGCCTGCGAGTCCCAGGCGGATCCGCGGATTTAACCAAGAAACGAATCCTCGCAGCCGCTGAACTGGTTTTTTCCAGAGACGGTTTCCAGGGAGCTACCACGCGTGAAATCGCTCGGGAAGCCGGTGTCAATGAGGTGACAATTTTTCGTCACTTTCATACCCGGGAAGAGCTACTCCGTGCAACTTTGGAGCACGAATGTGCTGCATTCGACGCGCTGATCCACCCGGAGGAAATCTGGAAGGGCGCACTGGCTGAGCGCCTGGAGCGCTACGTCCGCGAGATGTATTCCGCAGTCAAGGAGCGTGAAGCTATTGTGCGCGCCTTTATCGGCGAAGCACGCTTTTTACCTGAATCGATCCGTCGCCCACTCCAGGAATTCATGTTGGCCAAGAAGGCTCGCTTTGTTGCAGCGCTGCAGGAAGCCCAGAAACTGGGTCTTCTCCGAATGGATGTTGATCTGTCCGTCGCAGCCGATTTTATCCGCGATTCAATTCATAGCGCCATGCTACGGCACACTTTGTACCGTACCGATCCCGAAACGGTCGATGCCCATCTGCGCGGGGTCACAGATACTTTTTATCGAGGAATTAAAGCCAACGACGGAAGGAATTCCTAAGCATGCCACAAACGCTAGAGAGAGATCTTCGAGAGAGCAGCCAAGATGTTCCTGCCGATTGGCGGATCAGGGAGCGCAAAGCGTCCCTGCGCGACCGGTTTGGTAAGCGCTTTAAACGAACGCTCGTCGGAATCGGTCTGGTCCTGGTGCTGGCCGTCGTCGGCCTTTATTTCTTCGCGCAATCAATGAGCTATGAGTCAACGGATGACGCTTTCATTGATGGTCACATCAGCAACGCTGCACCGAAGATCGCCGGGAGGATCGATAAGGTCTTTATTAACGACAACCAGCTGGTGAAAAAAGGGGACCCAATCGTCGAGATTGATCCCCGGGATTATGATGCCCAGCTGAAACAGAAACAGGCTGCGTTAGACAGTACCAAGGCACAGGCAGCTGCTGCGCAGGCAGGCGTCGAGCAGCAGATTGCGAGGGTCAAAAGTCTGCAAGCGACGCTCGATCAAGACAAGGCAGATCAGCGATCCTCTGAGGCTCAGGCAGATCAAACCGCGGACAATCTGCGCCGGCAGCAGGACCTTTATGATCACCACGTTGTCTCCATCCAGGATTTGACTAATGCCAAGGATTCGAATCGCTCCGCCCAGGCAACCGTGGATTCAGCAAAAATGAAGGTGCTCGCGGCCGAGGCGCAGATATCGGCGGGACAGGCCGAGGTCCGCACCTTTGCAGCGCTCCTGCAGTATGTCCTTGCCCAAGAACAAGAAAACGAGGCGAACGTCGAAACCGCCGAGCTAAACGACTCGTATACAAAAGTTTTTGCGCCAGAGTCCGGTCGGGTCACTCGCAAGTCAGTCGAACCAGGTGACTACTTCCAGGCGGGTCAAAACCTGCTTGCTTTGATTCCTTCGAACATCTGGGTTACGGCGAACTTTAAGGAAAATCAGCTTCGGCTGATGCGGCCGGGCCAGCCGGTGGAAATCGAAGTGGATGCGCTCGGGGGCAAGAAATTCAAGGGTCATATCGACAGTATCCAGATGGGTAGCGGCGCTGCGTTCAGCCTTTTGCCGCCGGAAAATGCCACGGGAAACTATGTGAAGGTGGTTCAGCGTGTCCCGGTGAAAATCCGTTTCGATTCGGTTCCCGATGCGGGCTTGCCGCTCGGACCAGGTGAATCGGTCGTTCCAACGGTCAAAGTACAAGATTTTGAGTATTCCGGTTTCCAATTGATGATCGCGGCTGCTTTGACCGGAGCAGCAATTCTGGGGGTCCTTTGGTGGGGAACCAGGCCGCCCAAAGCAAAGAAGAACGCTTAATCTCTTATGAAGACCAAGAAAGTGCCTCATGAGCGCAATCCCTTCCTTCTAACTGGTAAGCACCGCTGGCGGCCGTTTCGTTGGATCTGGCCGCGCACCCGGCGCGATGGCGCGACAAATAATCCATTGAGTCACGGCGCCAGGGATGCCTAATCTCGATGGCTGATCAAACCTCAGCTCAAACAGAGCAACCGTGGAAACCAGCCGCTAACCCCTGGTTGATAGCAGCAGGAGTGATGTTGGCGACGTTTATGGAGGTGCTCGATACCTCCGTGGCCAACGTTTCGTTAACGCACATTGCTGGAAATCTCTCGGCGAGCACCGATGAAGCGACCTGGGTGCTTACCAGCTATCTTGTTTCCAATGCGGTAATTTTGCCTGCCAGCAGCTGGCTCTCACGACGCTTCGGCCGCAAACGTTTCCTGATCACTTGTATTACGATCTTTACCCTTGCTTCAGTGCTCTGCGGATTGGCTACCAGCTTGGGTTTTCTGATTCTGGCCCGAATTATCCAGGGTGCCGGAGGAGGCGCTCTGCAACCGGTCTCCCAAGCGGTAATGCTAGAGTCTTTCCCGGCGGAGAAACGGGGAGCCGCAATGTCAGTTTACACTATGGGCGTGGTGGTGGCGCCGATACTTGGGCCTACCTTGGGGGGATGGCTTACGGACAACTATTCCTGGCGTTGGGTCTTCTACATTAATATTCCAGTTGGCATTGCGGCGATCTTTATGTGTCTCCGGTTTCTCGAGGACCCTCCGTACCTGAAAAACGCGACAGCCGGGAAAATCGACTTCTTTGGATTCGGGTTCCTGGCCCTGTGGATCGGCTGCCTGCAAGTACTGCTCGACAAGGGCCAGGATGACGACTGGTTTTCATCGAGTTTTATTTGTTGGTTGGCAGTTCTCGCAGTCCTTGGTTTCATCGTTTTCCTTGTACGGGAACTGACGACACCCAATCCGATCGTCAATTTGCGGGTGTTGAAGGATCGAAATCTCGCGACCGGGGTTTTATTGAACTTCAGCGTTGGCGCCGTCCTCTACAGCACAACGGCGGCACTGCCGCAGTTTCTGCAACTTTTGCTTGGGTATCCCTCAATGCAAGCCGGCCTGGTGATGAGCCCGAGAGGGATCGGAGCAATTATCGGTAGCATCGTTGCCGGACGCATTCTTTCCAAGGTTGACGGCCGTCTCTGGATGGCACAAGGAGCGGCAGTGCTGGGTCTCACCATGTTTCTCTTGGGCGGGCTGAACCTGAACATTTCCCCGGAGAACGTCATTTGGCCAATCGTCATTAGCGGATTTGCTATCACCTCGATCTTTGTGCCGATGACTACTTTTTCGGTGGCAACTCTGAAGCGCGAGAACATGGGGGATGCTGCCGGTTTAACGAGCCTGGTAAGAAACCTGGGGGGATCGGTTGGGATATCGTTGGTGACCGCGCTGGTTACGCGGAGTACCCAAATGCACCAGGCTTTGCTGGTTGGGCACTTCACAAAGTTGGACGCGCCGTTCCGTAGTCAACTCGCTATGCTGCAGCACTCGTTAGCTCCTCAATCGGGTCAAGCTGCTCAATCGCAGGCTTACGGCGTTTTGTACCAAACTCTTGAGCGACAGGCCGGCCTATGGGCTTACGTGGAACAGTTCCGCTGGCTGGTACTGATCTGCCTTGCGCTTGGGCCTATGATCTTCCTGTTCAGGAAAGCGAAGGCGCCGCCGGACGCAGCTGCCATGGCCCACTAATGGTTACGAGTTACCCGTTGGATAGGCAAAAACTCGGAACCTGCAACCTGTAACTTGTAACCTCTAGCTCGTGCTCAGCTGCCGGTGCAAACGCCCGAGTAACAGCACCAAGAAAAACCCGGTGAAGGCGTTGATGACCAATGAATTGAAAAGGAGAACGCTCACAGTCAAACCGAGGTAGGTCTTTTCCGGTCCAAAGAAGACATTCCTCGATTTGGATGCGTAGTCCTTTTGCTTCATTTGAGCATCGGTGAGCATATCCGTGATCTTCTTGTTCTCGAACAGCTCTTCGGCCGTGACGATATTCCCCTGTCGTTCAAATTCACTTTCGACCAGTTCTTTGCCACCGAGAATACGATCGACTTCGTGCAAGCGCGAATTGATTTGCCCCGCGTCCTTGCCGCCCAAACCCGAGAGTATCGCCAGCGTTACCTTCAGGTCCTCCAGGCGATTTAGTTCTGCCTCGGACAAGTCTGGCTGATGTGCGAGTTGTTGAATCTTTTCCGTGAGAAGGTCTTGCCTTTTCGTGAATGGATTAAGTTTCCCCTGTGCGACAACGATCGCCTCATAAGCCCAACGCATGGGAATAAACTCGCACACGAGAGGTACCTCGACACTCTGTGGCTTCATATTGTCGCTCGAGGTCTGCTGCGTTTTTGCGATTCGGTCGCGGGTGAAAAAGTAGAAAAAATCGAGATTCCGGTTCATTTCTTCGTACTTGATCAACGCGCCGCCCAAAATGATTTGGGGGATCAGAACGAGGGGCACGATGTTCGCCGCCGTTTTTGCGTCATCGACTAGCGACGAAACCAAAAGGCCACCAGCTACGCCGCTGATCGCGGTGGTTCCGATAAACCACACGTACGGCCAAAACATCCCGCGAATTTCGAGAATAGTGTTGCCGATGAGCACGAAAAGGATCGATTGCGCGAGCGCAAACAGAGAAAGGGTAACGAATTTCGAAATAACGTAGTAGGGCAGATGGATGTTTAGGTTCCGTTCTCGTTGGAGGATCGTTCGGTCTCGAATGACATCATCGGCGCTATTGGTCAGGCCGAGAAACATGGCGACAATCAAGCCGAGGAAGAGATAGGTGGGGATGTGGAACGCGGAAGCGAAGTCGTAATGATCGGTTTCCGCATAGCGCAAGACGAACCCGATGAGCGCGGCCAGAACTGGCGCCTCAAAAAGCGTCATCCATACATTGGTCCGGTTTCGCAGTTTACTGACGAATGCCCGCTTAAAGATTGTCTTAAATCTTACCCATTCATCCCTCCATCTGATCGGATCCTTTCGGCCGGCGGGGATTGGTAGCGCCGTCGCCGTTTGCTGCAGTACGGGGACCTGCCGCATCTCTTGGATCAACCGAAACGATTCGTATTTATCCCGCCAATAATCGGGCGAATAGCGGCGGGACGCGACCAGCTGACCTTTGGCATTTTCCTCGTAAATAACGTCGCCGCTCAGATCGCGCAGAGGAGTTTCCAAGACATCAAAAATAAATTCCGGCCGCGTGGTTCCGCAGGAAGGGCAGCTGCCCAACTCCGTGCCGAAATGTTGTTGGTGCTCCGCCGACGCAAAGTACTGCAACATTTCTTGCGGCGTACCGAAGAAGACCAATCGACCGCCTTTATCCAAGAGCGCAGCTTTGCTGAACATCTGAAAGATCTTCGAGGTCGGCGTATGGATCGTCACCAGCACGATCTTATTGTGAGAGAGACCGCGAATGATCTCGATAACATGTTCGGAATCTTTCGACGATAGGCCGGAGGTCGGTTCGTCAAAGAGGTAGATATCGGCTGAGCCGATCATATCGAGGCCGATGTTCAAGCGCTTACGTTCGCCGCCGCTTAAATATTTCTTTACCGAACTGCCCACTAAGCTGTCTCGTCGTTCAGAAAGGCCGAGCTCGATCAGCTTGCTGTCGATCCTGCGCATACGGTCCTTCGCCGAAAGATGGGGTGACCGAATCGCTGCGGCGTAATCGAGGTTCTCCAGGATCGTCAGCTGTTCATCGAAAGCATCATCCTGCGGTATGTAAGCGACATATTCACGCAATGCTTCGCGATCTTCGTAAAGTGATTGGCCGTTGAGGAGGACTCTACCGGTGGTCGGCTCGTTTTGCCCACAGATGGCCTTTAACAAAGTACTCTTGCCCGATCCGCTAGCCCCCATGACACAGACCATATCTCCGCGATTGATGGAAAACGAAATTCCATCCAAGGCAACCTCCCCAGCGGGAAATCGAAGCGCCACGTCGCGTACCTCAAGGTGCCGGATGATGTTCCGTTCCTCTTCGATGATTCGTTCGGAAAAATCACATCGAAGTACCTGACCAGTGTCGATGCGGATGATATCGCCATCGACGAGATGAGCGGTATTACGCACGATGCTGTCGCCCACCATGATCGGACGATCCGCTTGCAGCACCTGCAGAGTGCCGACCCGATGTTCGTAGTCACATGTAATTTTCAGCAGCACTTCCCCGACCGTGCCAGGGCTTAGCAGGATATCATCGGCTTCCAGAAGCGAGGGGTTGTTCGACACCAAATATTTTGATTTCGAAGCCTTTAGCTGAAACCTTCCACCCAACGCGCGAGCCCGCCGCCGTAAATCGGAAAGCAAGAGCTCGGTGGAATTCTCAAAAACAATCCGATCTTCCAACGTGCCCACCGCCATGGTGCCCGCTTTCAATTCGGTCCCGTTGAGGGTGGCGGCTACATTTTTGAGGGCGGCGACTTGGACTTTGAGGCCGAATTTGACCTCCAAGCAGCTGTCGCGTGTCCTTGCTTTTTCGAGTTGCACTTCGTCGTTTTGGGTAACGCTGACGAAAATGTGCGGAAGTGAAACGTTCTTTTTCGCGTTGAAATAGAAGACAAGATCCTGATGGGTAATGACCTGCTCGCCCACGATGATTCTCTGCCCTGGATAAATGCGGCAGAATTCACCTGGCGCCAGCGCGCGGCCGCGAACGACCACCGGGCGAGAACTCAAATTCTTGAAGAGGATCAGCTCGTGGTAACGGTAGGCCATCAGCCGGTCGCCCTCTTTGAGTTCTTTGACGGGCACATCGATCGTTGGGCTGTCGCCAAATACGATCGACTCTAGCGGCGAAGTACCTTTTTGGTAGACCGAAGGATCGGCCAGTTCGGCCGCGTTGAGTTGGTAGACAATGTCTATCGCCTGGGCAGCCATCCCTAGTTGGGACATGAAAGAGTAGTAGGCGATGACCTGCTCTTGCTGCATGCCGGCCTTCGCGATCAAATCGTAGAGCTGAACGCCGAGCATGATTTTACGATCTTGGCTCAGTTCTTCCGCCAGACGCTTCGCCATGGCGGAAAGATCTTGCGGCTCTTTGAGCGCCTTTTGAAACAGCAAGCGAAGCTCGGAGTAAACCGCTTCGGGGTAGTCGTAGCGAAGAAAACCCAGGCTCGAATCTATCTCCTCTTCTAGAATGCGCCCATCGACCTTAGAAAATCCGGCGAGCACCTGAATCAACAGCGGCAATAGGTTTCTGTTATCTGTCTTGGTGCGTCGGTTCCAAGGCAATCGGCGCAGCGTGTGCGAGGCGAGTGTACGAGCCTTTGCCGTGAGCGACCCATTGCGGGCTCGTGAAACATCGAACGATTGTGCCATTTGCGCTCGGGCAGACTAGCGTTCCTCCGGACGAGAAGCAAACCCCTAGCAGCCCGTTGAAGCGTCGATGGTTTTTCAACAGCCTCCTCCGGCTCTTCTTGCCGCTGCCAAAGTTTTCCTTTAAGATAGTGACGGCGTTACGCAATCAGTCTTTGGAATTATGGCACTACTATCGAGTTTTAATGAAGATCGACCGGTTACATACTTCCGGGGCCACCCGATCTATTGTGCCACGATCCTCACAATCGGTTACGCAATAGGTGTTGTGTTGACCACAGTTTTCCGGGAAACCGCGGGCGGATTGGTGGCGAGTTTCATTTTTTTCCCGACCACGGCTTTCCTGCACGGCCAGATCTGGCAGATCTTCTTATGCACGTTTGTTAACGAGCCTTCTTTCTTCATTCTGATCGGACTCTTTTTTCTCTACATTTCTGCGGTCGAGGTTGAGAAGTACATCGGTCGGTCCCGTTTTCTGGGTCTTTACAGCATCTTGCTTTTCATTCCGATCGTCACCCTGACGGGCTGGATGCTGGCAACTGGTCAATCTGCTTCTTTTTTTGGCAGTAACGATGTGGTGATCGGGTTCTTTGTCGCCTTCTGCACCCTTTACCCGAACCTGCAGTGGTTTGGGATGATTCGAATAAAGTGGATCGCCATGATCTCCTATGCCATTCAAATATTGGTTTATGTGAACCAGCGCGATTGGCTAAACGCATTGGTGCTGACACTGGTATGCGGGGCTTCATTCGGTTACATTCGGTATCTTCAGTACGGTGGCGAATTGCCCCGAATTCCCAATCCGTTCGAACTCTGGCAACGGCGCAAATTCAAAGTGGTCGCTCGTCCCTCCTCGTTTGCTAGGCCTTCCAGTCGCGATCTCCAAACAGCTGACCTCAGCGAGATGGACCGGCTGCTCGACAAAATCTCTAAGCACGGCTTAGCTAGTCTTACCTCTAAGGAGCGGGAGACATTGGAGCGCGCCCGCGCGAAGCTACTTGAACAGGACGGCAAGTGAGACGGACGGGGGGACGGACGGAATTGGGTGTTGCTGTATGACTTCTTCCATTGATCGTCTCCGGGAAATAGTGGCTAAACTGCGAGCACCGGATGGCTGCCCTTGGGATCGCGAGCAGACTCATGATACGCTCAAGCCACATCTACTCGAGGAGTGCTATGAGCTGATCGACGCGATCGACGATCGGGACGACGGTGCTCTTCTCGAGGAGCTTGGTGACGTTTTGCTCCAGGTGGTGCTGCATGCGCAGATGGCGAGCGAAGAAGGTCGATTTCATTTCGATCAAGTCGCGGATAGGATCGCCGATAAACTCGTGCACCGACATCCACACGTTTTCGGTGAAAACAAACTCCCTACCAGTGCTGCCGTCTTGCGCCAGTGGGACGCAATCAAACGCTCGGAGAAACACGAGCGGAAATCCATGCTCGACGGAATGCCGCGAACGTTACCGGCACTAGCCAAGGCGCAGAAGGCGCAGGCGAAGGCGGCGCGCGCCGGGTTTGACTGGCCCGAAGCGCTAGATGTTCTGGCCAAGATCCGCGAAGAGATTTCAGAAATCGAAGTGGCTCACAACTCGGAACAACTTTCGGAAGAACTCGGCGATCTTTTATTCTCCATTGTCAATTTTACGCGTAAGAGAGAACTTGATGCGGAGGGACTGTTGCAGGCGGCGACCGACAAATTTTCTCGTCGGATTCGAGCGATGGAAGCGCTGTCCGCCGAAAAGGGCGTCCAGCTTTCGACGCTTTCTTTGCCAGAAATGGATCGACTTTGGGACGAGGTAAAGAAAGCGGAGCAGTAGGCCGCCTTTTCGCGTCACATTAAATCAGGACTAAAGCTTGGCCGCTTTTTGCCGTTGAGTGAGCTATGTCCTCCAAGCTGGATAGCCAAGCTTACATTAACGCCCTCTGGGCGGCGTTAGACCCGGAAGTGGCCGAACGCCTGGAATTGCACCGGCTAATCAACGGCCTGAGTCGTTATGACTATGTGATGGAGCTCCTCAAAGAGTCCTTGCATACGCAGACCGATGCCGATCCCGAACTTGAATGAAATAGCCAAAAGTCCATCGCCGATAGCAAAAATTTGCCGTTGGGCGATTTGCTATTGTACTCGAGGTGTCGTGCCGTCTGGTGAGTTCGCAGAATTCGTCTAATCATTATCGGCTGTAAGTTCCAACGACCTCGGCCGTGGCTACGATCTCTTTCTGCAGCAGGCTTGCCGCAGTACCGGAAGCGGTTCTTTGATCGACCGGGAGCTGTTCGACTCGAAGTGCATACAGCAAAAAGTGGTAATGATGTACCTGGTGCCCCGGCGGACACGGACCTCCGTAGCCAGGGTCGCCATACTCGTTTTTCAATTGCACAGCTCCCGACGGCGTCAGCCGTTTCTCGATGTTGCCGGTTCCCGCCGGGAGAGCATGAGCCGAACTTGGGATATTGACGATCATCCAGTGATAAAAGCCGCCCGTTTTGGGAGCGTCCGAATCCCAAAGCACGAGAGCGAAGCTCTTCGCGCCGGTTGGGGCGCCGCTCCAACTAACCTCCGGCGATAGATTCTTTCCTTTGCAACCGAACTGGTTCCAAACTAAGTCGTTGGAAATCTGGCCGTTGGGTTGAATACCGGTAACTCGAATCTGAAAATTCTCTTTCTGATCGGCAAGGATTGCCGCAACGAAACAGGCGAAAAGTATGGCCGTGCAGAACCTCTTCGGGTGAGGGACCACCATAGAGCGGAATTTAGCTCCGATCTTGCATATGCAAATACCCAATTTTGAATTTTCTGAAAATGGGGCCATAGCGCCACCTTGCGATACGAAATCGAGCAGTTTAACGTTCAAGATGGCAGAAACACCATTTCCGTCGCCGGAAGAGCTGCAGAGAAAGATACAGGAGTTCATGAAGGCGAACTTTGGCGACAAGGTGTCCGTGGCGGCGTTCACTCAACCGGAGACGGTAGAGGAAGAGCCCCCGGTCCAGCCGGTCGAAAATTTTGATCCACTCGAATTTCGTCTGACCCCGAGGCAGGTCAAAGCGCATCTCGACCGCTTTGTCGTCCGGCAGGAGGACGCCAAGAAGACGCTGGCAATCGCGGTCTGCGATCACTACAACCACGTGACCTTGTTTCGGCGCTTAGAGAAAGACGATCCAAAGGCGGCGAGCGCAATCGAATATATTAAGAGCAACGTCCTCATACTGGGACCCACCGGCGTTGGCAAAACCTATTTGGTCAAGCATATAGCGGAGTTGATTGGGGTTCCGTTTGTCAAAGCCGATGCGACGAAATTCAGTGAGACCGGTTACGTCGGAGGAGATGTGGAAGATCTGGTTCGCGAGCTGGTTCAGAGGGCAAACGGCGACCCGGCTTTGGCCCAGTATGGGATTATTTATGTCGACGAGATCGATAAGCTGGCGACCAGCGGCCGAATGATCGGACGAGATGTCAGCGGACGCGGCGTGCAAACGACGCTTCTCAAGTTGATGGAGGAGACGGAGGTCCCTTTACGCAATCCGATGGACATCCAGTCGCAGATTCAGTCAGCGTTAGAGTTCCAGAAGAGAGGGAAAGCCAAGAAAGAAGTCGTCAACACCCGCCATATCCTTTTCATTTGCAGCGGGGCGTTTGATCGACTCCGGGAACAGGTCGACCGCCGCTTGCGCGCGGCTAGTATCGGGTTCGCCGCAGAACCGGCTCCAGGCGAAGCTGGGCAAATTTTTCGGGCAGCCGAGACGCAAGATTTTATCGAATTTGGACTCGAGCCCGAATTCGTCGGTCGTCTCCCGGTGCGTGTAGTTTGTGAGGAACTCAATGCGAACGACTACTTCGCGATTCTAAAGACTTCGGAGGGCAGCGTGATCCGCCAGTATCGCCGGGCCTTTGAGGCCTTTGGCATTCAAGTGGAGTTTCACGACGACGCGTTGCGCGAGATTGCGAACCTAGCCGAGCTGGAGAAGACCGGGGCGCGTGCCTTGGTCACTGTCTGCGAGCGCGTGCTCCGCGATTTCAAATTCGAGTTGCCTGGGACTGGAATCCGAAGTCTGACAGTTGACGCAGCGTTAGTACGCGATCCAGCGCGTACGCTCGAGTCGCTGCTCGCAAACGCCCGAGCTGAAACCGACCAAAACCAGACGAATCAAGTTCTCCAATTTGCCGAGGTCTTTTCGCAGAAGAACGGGGTCGAGTTTTCCATCGATCCGGAAGCGGCTTCCGAGATCGTTGTCCGAGCCCGGGCCGCCCGGCAAGAGGTCAGCGTTTTTTGTGCAGACCTCTTTAAGGATTATCCCTACGGCCTGAAGCTGCTGCGCGATCGTGAAACCAATTTGCACTTCCGCTTCCCCGTGAACGCATTGGATGATCCGGACAAGTTCTTGAGTGAGCGAGTGGTTGACTTTTACCGAACAGAACGCGGCGAAAAGAAAACTGGATAGTCCTGACGTCGTTTGCTCGGGCCCATGGCTAGAACGGAATATCCCACATTGCTCCAGGAATTAATCCTGCAACTGCGCAGGATGCCAGGCATTGGTCCGCGGAGCGCCGAGCGAATTGCGCTTTGGATGGTCCAATCCCGCGACGCCCGTCCGGACGAGATCGCGAGCGCAATTTTGGGTTCGGTGAAAGGGATCACGAGTTGTACCGAGTGCGGGTTTTTTTCGGAATCAGCATTATGTACCATTTGCTCAGACCCGGCCCGGGATCGCGGGACTCTCTGCGTGGTGGAACAGCCAACCGACGTGCTACCCTTGGAAAGAACCGGCGCGTTTCGGGGACTCTATTTCACTTTGGGCGGTAAGTTATCGCCACTCGATCACGTGGGACCTGAA
Organism: uncultured Verrucomicrobiae bacterium; assembly: GCA_963804425.1. Classification (GTDB taxonomy): domain Bacteria; phylum Verrucomicrobiota; class Verrucomicrobiia; order Chthoniobacterales; family JAFAMB01; genus DASTDH01. The sequence continues at coordinate 66,387 of CAWDQF010000003.1, forward strand.
GACTTGCGGATTGATACGCTGATTCAACGGGTGCGACGTGACGCGCCGCAAGAGATTGTCCTCGCGCTGGGAGCTGACGTCGAAGGAGAGGCGACCACAAGCTACTTGGCAGAACATTTAGCTCAGCCAGGGATAAAGCTTACTCGGATCGCCCAGGGACTTCCCGCTGGCCTCGGACTCGAAAGTGCCGACGATTTGACTATCGCCCGCGCCCTCAGTGGGCGGACCGTAGTAGCCCCTCCGGCTGGGGCTGTTTGATCCAGTTCCGCGGCTCAAGAATTTTCGCCTACCGATCGTGGACTTCGTTGGTCGGAGAACAGCGCCGCCGATTGGTAGGGCGAAAGCTTTGCCTGAGCGGCACGTCATTCCGAGGCGTGAGGTATCACCGTGTCGATTTGATAACGGCAGGATTTCCGCGAAATTGCGGATTCAACAAATGTCATCTGATGGTCGAGAAAAGGTGCTCGTTGGAATGTCGGGCGGGGTCGACAGCAGCGTCGCGGCGCTGTTGTTGCAACGTGCGGAGGTTTCGATTGAAGGCGCCTACATGAAGAATTGGATCAATGAAGAAAATATTGTAGGCGATTGCCCCTGGCAGGCCGACATTGAGGATGCCCAGGCGGTTGCGCACACGCTCGGTATCCCGTTCCGAGTCGTGAATCTCATGCGAGAGTACCGGGCCAGGGTGGTTGATTACTTACTGGCTGGATACCAATCCGGAGTGACGCCGAACCCAGACGTGATGTGCAATCGGGAAATGAAGTTTGGGGTCTTCTTGGAGTACGCGCGTCAAAACGGGTTCGCCTCGGTGGCAACTGGTCATTACGCACGTCGGATACAGAGATCCGATGGTAGCTGGGATATCTTGGAAGGGGTCGACAAGAACAAAGATCAATCGTACTTCCTGGCCCTACTTCGGCAGTCGCAAATAGCCGCGGCTAGATTTCCGATCGGTGAATTACAAAAGCCGGCAGTGCGCTCGGTTGCTGCCAAGTACCATCTCGTGACTGCTGCCAAGAAGGATTCGCAAGGCATCTGCTTCATAGGGGAGGTAAAAATGAGCGATTTCCTACGAGCATTTGTGCCCGACAATCCCGGGTTGATTCGGAACCAATTTGGGAAGGTTGTCGGCGAACATCGGGGGCTTCATCTGTACACCCTGGGCCAGCGGAGAGGGGTCCGGGTGCCTTCAAACACCCCGCATGAAGCGTACGTGGTAGTGGAAAAACGCGCAGCTACCAATGAGTTGATCGTCGCCTTTGATCGACCGGACACAGCTAGACTCTACTCCACACGTTGTCGGATCGGTTCGCTGTCATACACCAATCGCCCGCTGAACCAAACGGCGGAGATCTCGGCCAAGCCTCGTTACCGAGCGAGAGCTGCGGAAGCTCGTTTTGAGCCGATCGGGGGACGCAGGGCGATGCTCGAATTTAACCAGCCTCAGCGGGCGTTAACACCGGGTCAGGTGTGCGCGTTGTATGCGGGAGAAACCCTCCTTGGCGGCGGCATCTTTGAAGAGATATACGATGGTTAATCGATTCTGGGTCAGAGATTTTCGCTGTTTCGCTCAGTTCGAACTCGACCTCCACGCTGATCTGACCTGCGTGGTCGGCAAGAATGCATTGGGAAAGACTTCTTTGCTGGAGGCCCTGGCGGTGCTCATTCGGTTGCAGTCACCTCGTACCAGCTCGCTCCAGCCGGTTATTCGAAGCGGCGCTCGCGGATTAGTCGTCGATGGAATCGTTCACGACTATCATCTGCAATATTATTACAGCTCTAGCCGCCGCAAATTGGCTCTCGATTCGGTTGAGCAAAAAGATCCCACCCAGTATCTCAACGTCGGACGAGTCGTTTTCTTCGCTAATTCCGATATCGACCTCATCCGAGGTTCGGGCGAAGGTCGGCGGCGTTTTCTCGATTTCGTTGGCAACCAACTATTCCGCAATTATCGAGAGATTCTTCGCTCTTACGAGAAAGCGCTGCGTTCCCGCAACGCCTATCTCAAAATGGTCCCGGCCCGGCCCAAGGAGGTTGCTGCCTACACGAAGCCCCTACTGAAGTTTGGCCACCAATTGACAGCTCTGCGCGCCTTTCTGGTCGAAAGACTCGAACCATACGTAGTCTCCGCATTCGCCTCGGTTAGCGACCGGGGCGAAGCGTTCACTGTCAACTATCACCCAGGTGCAACCCATGATTTTGATCAGGCGCTCTCTGCCAGCTCGGCGGAGGAACGGCGCCTGCGCGCGACCCTAGTCGGACCTCATCGCGACGATCTCCACTTCTCTGTGCAATCGCAGCCGGCCGAGCTCTTTGCTTCTGAGGGGCAACAACGCACGATGGCGATCGCACTGAAGTTGGGCCAGGCCCGCGTGCTCGAGGCGGAGTGGGGTCAGCCACCTCTGTTATTAGTGGACGATGTGTTTGGCGAACTGGATGAAGACCGTCGCAATCGGCTATTGCGGAGCTTGCCTGCCGGTAGCCAACGGGTTGTCACCACGACGAGTATTGCGTGGCTATCCGAGACCCCGATCGGTCGGTTGTATGAAATCGCGGAAGACAAAACGCTTGGCCGATCGCTCCGCTTGGTGGGGTAGCTCGCAATGGCGATGACCAATAGCAAATTTTTACTATCGGCGATTTGCTATATCGCAGGGACGATTGCGCTTCCAGCTCACCCGCGCGGTGTTCCCCCGCGGCTCGAGAATCTCGATCTGCGCAATCAGGCCCGAACGGAAACTCTTTCCGCCAAGAGCTCTTCTCGCAGTTCTTTCTCGGCGCGAACCCAATCGGTATGCTCGTCACCGGCGATCCCCCGGTGCCGGCGCTGTTCCGAAATGAAATACGCGCGCAGCTGGACTTGCTCGTAAGTTGGAGCTAAACGACTCGCCGTCGGCTTCGACTTTTTGCTAGCCTTCTTTTTCTTTGGCTCCGTAGTCTCAGGTCCCAGCAAATCCGCGACTACATCTTTCTTTTTCCGAACACTACGTTTCTCTACACGTTTCTTTCTTGTTTTGCCTGCCATTCTTACATCCCTTATTGAGAACAGATTATCGCTGCCGTGATTGTAATCTCGTTGGGTAATCAGTAAACTGGAAAACCCGACAAAAAGGATAAAATTTTGAAAATCTACAACGCAAAACGCTCATGAACGAGCAGCGCGATCGGGCTCTTCCTCGCTTTCTCAGCGGAACGCGCGATGCCACGCCGTTCGTGAAGATTTGCGGAATCACCAATGCGTCAGATGCAAACTTCGCAATAGAATGCGGAGCTGACGCACTCGGCTTCAACGTTTTTCCTGGCAGCAGAAGGTGCGTCGACATTACCGCCGCGCGACCATGGATCAACGCTTTGCCGAACGAGATTGCCCGCGTCTTGGTCGGGGTGAATCCATCATTAGAGCAAGCACTCGAATGGTTGGCAGATCGCACCTTCCACGCCGTGCAACTGCATGGCGAAACCTGGCATCCATTTGTCGCGAGTCTGGTTGAAACGAGCAACCACTTAATCGCGGCGATCTCGGTGAAAGATGAAAAGAGTGTGGTTGCTCTCGACTGGTTCAGTGGTTTCGCTTTTCTTTTCGACGGCTATCGTACAGGCGACTTCGGTGGAACCGGTGAAAGCTTCGCCTGGGAGATTCTTCGGGAACGCCGATTCCCTGAGCCGGTTATCCTGGCTGGAGGACTGACTCCTGAAAATGTTGCGACTGCGATCCGAACCGTCGACCCGTATGCTGTTGACGTCGCTTCAGGAGTGGAACGCCGACCGGGTAAGAAAGACCGAAGCAAACTCCGCGATTTCATCGCTGCAGCGAAGAGGCAGGGTTGAGCCGCGTGCGATTCTTTTTTAATGCATCAGCGGCGCGGCCCGGTAGGATTCCCTGACTTTCCAGAAAAACTTTGCCGAAGGAGTCGCGTTCGGAGGTAGCCGGTTTAAAAAGGCCAGATCGGCGATTTCGTTTGCCGGAAAATGAATCTGTGCGGCGTTCCTTCGGACCGCCACGCTGAATAAAAAGAGTAATCGCTCGATGCTCAGGTCGATCATACATGCGGAGATAATCAATCGCTCTGACGCCCAATCCAGTTTCTTCTCGCACCTCGCATTTCAGAGCACGCTCGAGAGATTCGTTCCGTTTGACTTTGCCTCCAGGCGACGTCCATAGTTTCTGACCAGCGGCTTGGCGAACCAGCCCTTGTCATTTTTGATCCATGCCATCACAGGGACTTCCTTCTTTGGGTTAAATCTTGTGCGTTTCTTCTTCGGCATCCTTTAAAGGTTCCCCGGCCGCATGATAGTTGGGCTGCCACGCTGCGACAAAAACGTATAATCCCTAGATTTACCGATCCAGTTGTTTAGTTTTACCGGTACAGTGTATATGGGGTTGAGTTCTTACCCTTGTGCTGCTGAAACGATATGACACGAAAGCTCTCTATCGCGGTACTGGCCGGTGATGGGATCGGGCCGGAAGTGATGGCCGAAGCAGTCAAGGTTTTGCACGCCGTCGATCGCGGTCTGACCCTGGAAGTGCGAGCGGCGCTGGTTGGAGGCGCTGCCATCGATGCTACGGGCCAGGCGCTGCCAGATCAGACGTTAAAGATTTGCGAGTCGAGCGACGCGATCCTGTTTGGTTCAGTGGGCGGCCCGAAATGGGAGACATTGCCGGCGAACGAGCAACCGGAGCGAGCGGCTCTCTTGCGTCTGCGTAAGCACTTCGAGCTTTTTGCTAACCTGCGCCCCGCCACATGTTTTCCGGAGCTCACAGCGTCATCACCCCTCCGTCCAGACTTGGTGGAGGGCGGATTTGATATTCTGTGCATCCGAGAATTGACCGGGGGACTTTATTTCGGTCAACCGAAAGGAAGCCGGGAAGAGAATGGTGAGCGAGTCGCGGTTGACACGATGATCTATCGGGCTTCGGAAGTCCAACGCATTGGCCGCCTAGCTTTTGAAATCGCCCGAGGCCGGAAACGGAAACTGACATCCGTGGATAAAATGAACGTTCTCGAAAACGGGTTATTGTGGCGATCCGTCATGAAAGAGCTTGCCGCAGCGTACCCGGACGTGGAGCTCAGCCATCTGCTGGTCGACAACGCTGCCATGCAGTTCATCCGAAATCCGCGCGGCTTTGATTTGGTCGTAACCGAGAATACGTTCGGCGATATTCTAAGCGACGAATTGGCGATGTTGACTGGCTCCATCGGAATGCTCCCGAGCGCTAGCCTCGGTATGCACCAGACTGGAGATTTTCGTTTCGGACTCTACGAACCGAGCGGCGGCTCTGCTCCCGACATTGCCGGAAAAGGCATCGCCAACCCGATCGCTCAAATCCTTTCCGCCGCCATGATGCTGCAATATTCGTTCGGTCTTGATACGTTGGCTCAGCGCATCGATCGCGCGGTCCGCCTAGCCATTAGCCAAGGATTCCGTACCCGCGACATCTTTTCGGAAGGTTGCAAGTTAGTCGGTACCTCGGAAATGGGAGCGAGGATCTGCGAGAACTTGAAAAGCTAGCCGGCGGGTCTGGCTCCGAAACTCGAACAGAGCATTATGCCTCCTCGCAGCACCCCAAACCACAATCGGCAAGAGGAAGCGAACTGGATTGTTAAAAGGGGTCGACCAGCAAACTATTGGTGTTATTCCCAGGCTTGAAGCGCCAGAGATTCTGTCGCTATACTCCCGGCTCTCGAAAAAACTTTTGCCAGTATGGGAAAACGGCGGCGGTCGTCAGCGTTGTTTGAAACCTCTCCAGACGGAGAGGGGGCCAATCGTCACACTCAACCGGAGACCGAGATCACTCAGGTGTTGCGTGAATGGAGGAATGGCGACGCCTCCGCTCTTGATCGCCTGACCGAGCGGATTTACGATCAGCTCCGGCTCCTAGCGGACCAAGCGCTTGGCAAAGATTGGGGAACCAAATCGTTACAACCGACCGAGTTAGTTCACGAGGCATATCTGCGGCTCGTCGATGCAAAGCAGATCGATTGGAAAAGTCGCTCGCATTTTTTCGGGGTGGCAGCACGCCTGATGCGGCAGATTCTCGTCGATCGGGCGCGATCCCGAGTTGCTGAAAAGCGCGGTGGTGGAGCACTGAAGGTTTCCATTCAATCCGTTGAAGTCGATCTGCCGGACCCCCGTGGTCAACCGATTGATCTCATCGGTCTCGATCTAGCATTAAAGGAATTGACAGATCTGGATCTCGATCAGGCCCGAGTGGTTGAGCTCCGTTTTTTTGCGGGAATGACCGTCGAGGAGACCGCAGAGGTTCTCGGTGTATCCGCACGTACTGTAAAGAGAGAATGGCGGATGGCGAAAGCATGGCTCAGGCGGCGGCTGAGCTATTCTTCAGGTTAACGACGAGCGAGAATAGTCGCCAGTTCACAATTTTCAATAGATGCTGACGAGTTTCGAGCCATGACAGACGCAGAGCATATCTCGAGATTCCAGCTCCTAGATTCTGAATTCCTTTCGTCTCTTGACCCCAAAATTCCGGGGCTACCGCATTATGCTTTAACACTGCGATTTTTGGAGGAAATGAGTGCTGAACCAGGGCCCGCGGAAAGAAGTCGCCAGTTTGGCTCAAAAAAGACACAATTAAAGACTGGCGTGCCGACCAAAATCCGCTTAGAAAAAGCCCTCTTCCACGATGATTAGGACGGCATCCAGATGGTTGGTTACGCTGCTACTCTCGGCTTCGATCCCCGCGTTTGCTGCTAATCCGCAGTCGGCCTGGGTATTTGACTCAGTTTCGCCCAAGCCGTCTCCGTCGACCTCACCGACTGTGCCGACTGAAGAAGAGCAGGTCTATGCAGTCATTCTTGACCAGGTGAGATACTGGAATGCGCACGACATTGAGCATTACATGGATACCTATTGGAAGTCGCCGGACTTGCTTGTGGTGATCGAGGGCGAGCAAATCATCGGCTGGGCAGAAATGTTAGCTGCCTACCAGCGCGGATTTCCCGATAGAACCGAAATGGGCGCAATCGCGTTGCAGCGTGTTAAGATTCAAAAGCTCAGCTCGGAGTTCTTTTTGGCGTTGAGTTGGTACACGTTCACCAGAAACGCCAAAAATTCATACTGTACCGATACTATGATTTTCCGGAAACTCCCTGAGGGGTGGAAGGTCATTACTTCGCATGGCAGCTTTCTTGAACCCTAAGCCTGGCCGGCTAGTCTGACCGGCCAGGGCTTAAGGTTTAGCCAGGCTAACCAATGTTCGTGTCTGGTCTCCATGGGACCGTGACAGCGACTTCGGATGCTGGTTTCCATGGGACCGTGACAGCGAACTCGGGTGCCGGTCTCCATGGGACCGTAACAGCGAACTCGGATGCCGGTCTCCATGGGACCGTGACAGCGAACTCGGATGCCGGTTTCCATGGGACCGTGACAGCGAACTCGGATGCCGGCCTCCATGGGACCGTAACAGCGATTTCGGATGCCGGTCTCACAATTGTGTGATCGTGCCTTGTGCCGATCCCGCTCGTCAGGCAGATGGTGCTCGCAAGACAAGCAGTAACTAGCAGTATTTTTCTCATACGGATTAAGCCGTACGACTTTTGCGCGTTCTCGCGAGCACAAAGTTGAGAATTCGCAAGTTTGATCCGCTATACGAGCCGAGTTGCGGCCGCGGGACCCCGTTGGTCCCTAGGTCCTCGCTGGCGTCCTGTGGCCGAGTTTGGAGCGGGCCGACTTAAGCCAGTTCTTTCGGAAGAAGAAGAGCGATTCAGCGATGGAGCAAACTGCGATGAACACTCACGATTTTCCACCCTTCCGGGAACCTACGCATGATCATACTGTCCGCAGAGGAAAAATCGCCGGCCTCCAGATGGACCGTGAACCAGCTCGTTGCCAAGAAAAGCTCCGGATCAAGTCGCTGGACAGCGATTCGTTCCAAGGCGACGGAACCCATCTTTTTCAGATCGGCGTATCCGCTTCGGTAGGCCGCCATTAACTTGTCCCATCCAGTGAACTGTTCTCCATCAACTATGGCAACCAAGCTGGATGACCGCCAAAACGAATTCATGTAGCCGTTGATGTCATGGGCGTTCCAGCATTGACTCTCCTCGCGGACAACATTCCTGATTTGTTCTTCGTCAGAGAGTGCATTTGCAGAAGATGGCGACAAACGGACCCGCTGAGATTTTGCAACAGTAATCGTTCGACAGTCATCCGGGCCGTAGTGCAGCGGCATAAGCCGGCCAAAAGGCATTGACGCGTGGGTTTCCAAACCCACCGCGAGAGAAACTACTGTTACGATCAGTACTTTTTTCCCATTCATAGGCGCTTAAAGATTTCAGGTAGACCGGAGCCGCACGGGTTGACCATCACTGATAGTGAAGACGACCGATCGAATCAATAAGAAGCAGCGGAACAATCGAAAATTCGGCGAAATGCACGAATCGGTGAAATCTTTGGCTGCTGTACTCTCTTATGGCGGAGAAAAAATTGCCGACACTTCATCGAAAATCCAGGCAGCAAATAGAGTCGTTATCGTATCGACGGGATACAAAACAGTCACCGGATCGATCGAGTTTTCCTCAAAACGATGAATCGCGTGCCGGTCACCTGACCGCTAACTGCCAACCGTTGACGGCTATCCGACTGCGAGCATTTCTTTGACAGCTGCCGACCCGTAATCCCGATTGAGCCGCGAAATAAACGTCGCGCTGATCTCGGCCGGACAGACCGCTTCACACTCGTAGTGGTTCGTACAATTCCCGAACCCGAGGCTATCCATGGCCCGAACCATTTTGGTTGCCCGATTCGCGCGTTCTGGTTGGCCTTGAGGCAGCAGGCCAAGATGAGAAATCTTCGCGGCGACAAAAAGCATGGCGGAAGAATTTGGACAGGCCGCGACGCATGCCCCGCAGCCGATGCACGCAGCAGCCGCCATCGAAAGATCGGCCTCCGACTTGCCGATAAGGATCGAGTTCGCGTCGGGCGCGGAGCCGGTGCGCACCGAGATGTAACCGCCGGCTTCGATGATCCGATCGAGCGCTCCTCGGTCGACCGCAAGATCCTTGATAACCGGAAAAGCAGCAGCCCGAAAAGGTTCGATCCGAATGGTGGCGCCGTCCCGGAAACGTCGCATGTAAAGTTGGCAGGTGGTTTTCGCCTTCCCCCGGCCGTGTGGTATGCCGTTAATGACGAGCGAGCACATTCCACAGATGCCTTCCCGGCAGTCAGAATCGAAAGCAATCGGATCCTGATCCCGCTCGTTCAGGCCCTCATTCACTATGTCCAACATTTCGAGAAACGAGGCCTCCGCTGGGATCTCTCTCGCGTCGTAGCGGACGAATTTACCCGCTGCAGTGGGCCGAGCCTGACGCCAGACTTTCAGTTTAAAGTTCATTTGTAGCTCCGTTGGGCGAGTTTGACGTTCTCAAACTCCAGCGGCTCTACGTTCCGGGTCGGCTTGGTGTTTGACCCGTTGTATTGCCAGGCCGCTACGTGGCAAAAATCATCATCGTTTCTCAGGGCTTCGCCGTCCTTGGTCTGGTATTCAGTCCGGAAATGTCCACCGCACGACTCGTTGCGTTCTAACGCGTCTTCGCACATCAGTTCCGCGAACTCCAAAAAGTCGGCGACTCGCCCAGCCTGTTCCAAAGCCTGGTTCAATTCTTCGCCTTCGCCGAGCACGTTGACATTTTGCCAGAATTCTTCGCGCAGGACTGGAATCTTCTGCAGCGCTTCTTTCAAGCTCGCCTCACTGCGCGCCATTCCGCATTTCTCCCAAACCAGCAAGCCGAGTTCACGGTGGAACGAGGTCGTGGTTCTCTTTCCTCTAATCGACAAAAGCTGCCGAATTCGTTGTCGAACCTCCTCTTTCGCGGCAGCAAATTCTGGCCGATCTACAGAAACCTTCCGGTTCATCTGGCTAGCCAAGTAGTTTCCAATCGTGTACGGAATAACGAAGTAGCCATCGGCCAGACCCTGCATTAACGCGCTTGCGCCCAAGCGATTTGCGCCGTGATCGGAAAAATTGGCTTCACCCAAAACGTGCAAGCCGGGCAGGCTGCTCATCAGGTTGTAGTCGACCCACAGCCCACCCATGGTGTAATGGACGGCCGGGTAAATCCGCATTGGTATCTTGTAGGCATCTTCTCCGGTGATGTTGTGGTACATGTCGAACAGGTTGCCGTAACGCTCACGAATCGTGCTCTCACCTAAGCGCTTAATCGCATCGGAAAAATCGAGATACACTCCGAGACCGCCCGGACCTACACCCCGTCCTTCATCACATACCTCTTTGGCGCTTCGAGATGCGATATCCCGCGGGGCTAGATTGCCGTAGCTCGGATATTTTCTTTCCAGGTAATAATCTCGCTCACTCTCCGGAATCTGATCCGGCGGCCGCTTGTCCCCGTTTTTCTTCGGCACCCAAACACGGCCATCATTACGAAGCGACTCCGACATCAGTGTGAGTTTGGATTGATAGGAACCGCTGACCGGAATGCAGGTCGGATGAATTTGGGTGTAGCAAGGATTGGCAAAAAAAGCGCCTCGCTTATATGCACGGAATGTTGCCGAGACGTTGCAGCCGCGAGCGTTGGTCGAAAGATAAAAGACGTTGCCGTAGCCTCCAGTCGCGAGAACCACCGCGTCGCCAGCGTGGGCTGTGATTTCACCGGAGCTGAGATCGCGAACAATGATCCCCTTGGCGTGGCCCCGCACGACGACGATGTCCAACAGCTCAGTACGGGCAAACATCCGCACTCCGCCAAGCGCTATCTGGTGAGCCAATGCCTGGTACGCGCCGAGTAGCAACTGTTGGCCGGTTTGACCACGCGCGTAAAACGTCCGCGAAACCTGGGCGCCACCGAATGACCGATTTGCGAGAAGGCCGCCATACTCCCGCGCGAACGGAACTCCCTGCGCTACACATTGATCGATTATTCCAAGACTCACCTCAGCCAGCCGATAGACGTTCGCCTCGCGGGAACGAAAATCGCCTCCCTTAATGGTGTCGTAGAACAACCGGAACACACTATCGCCGTCATTCTGGTAGTTTTTGGCGGCGTTGATGCCGCCTTGGGCAGCAATGCTATGAGCGCGCCGCGGGCTGTCTTGGAAACAGAAGCATTTTACATTGTATCCAAGCTCGGCCAGCGAAGCCGATGCGGATGCACCGGCCAGCCCGCTCCCAACCACCAAGATATCAAACTTCCGCTTGTTGTTTGGACTGACCAGCTTGGACTCATCCCGATGTTTCCGCCATTTTTCATCAAGCGGCCCAGACGGGACCTTGGAATCGAGAGTCGTATCCATAGCCTTACTTAAGGATGCCTAGCAGAACAGTTATCGGAATGGAGGCGAAGCCCGCGAAGATGAGCCAGGAGAGCACTCGTCCTCCGTTCGAGATTAGCCCGGATACCTTGCGATTATTAATGCCGAGCGTCTGCGTGGCACTGGCAAATCCATGACTGAGATGAACTGAGAGCAAAAACAACGCAAGGACATAGAACAATGAAATCAACGGTTGGCGGAATCCTAGGATAACCATGTGGTATACATCGTGACGGCCCTGCCCATCCGTTAACGTGCGGAATTTCGGGTTCGTAGTTTCAAACGTGAAATGAAGCAGGTGATAGATGACGAAACAGAGCACAAGTAAACCGCTGTAGATCATCGTCCGGGAAGCAATCGTCGATGCCTGCGAAACCTTGACGGCGTACTTTTTTGGTTTAGCTCGCCGGTTCTCCAGGGTCAATTGAATCGTCGCGACGATGTGCATTACCACTGCTGCAAGCAAGACGACGCGTACGATCCAAAGGAGCGGTCCGGTTGCATGCAAAAATTCGGCGTACCCGTTGGTGTGATCCTGGCCGAGGTAAATTTCGAGGTTGCCGATAAGATGCCCAATCACAAACAGGATGAGAATCACCCCGGTCAGCGCCACCGTAAATTTTTTGCCAATCGAGGATTGGTAAAAGGCTCGAATCGGGTTACGAGAAAAACTCCGAGAAGGAACGGGGGAAACCGTCGCCGGGACCATAATCTGCACATTATTAGAAAATCTAATAGTGTCAATTGGAGAGGTTCTTTTGTAACGCAGTAGATCTCAGCTTCTTTTTATGCTTTTCTCCGCGTGAAGTATGCGGTTATCGGCTATCAACCGATTCACAATTCTGGCGGCTCTTTTTTTGGCCTCCTGTGTCCAGCGCGATCGCACTCATCGCGTCGTCATCAGCGTCGCGGATCAGGCGATGGACGTTTATGCGAGAAATCAAGTGATTGGCCACTATCTGGTGTCCACGTCCAAATTCGGAATCGGTGATTCTCGGGGAACGTACCGGACGCCGTTGGGCCGCCTGGAGATCGCGAAAAAGATCGGAGCCGATGCTCCGGCTGGGGCCGTTTTCAAGAATCGTAAACGGACCGGAGAAGTATTGGTTCCGGACGCGCCTGGGCGGGATCCGATTGTTACGCGAATCCTTTGGTTAAAAGGTTTGGAACCACAAAACGAAGACGCGTTTGCGCGTTACATCTACATCCACGGGACGCCAGAAGAACGCAATATCGGCAAGCCGGCTAGCTTTGGCTGCATCCGAATGCGCTCCGAAGACATCATTCGACTTTTTGCGACCGTTGGAATTGGCGCGAGGGTAGAAATTGTACCCGGTCCATTGCCGGAAAACACCGCGCCGGCGGTTCCTAGCGCCTCACCTAAACTGACCAGCCAATGAACGCGTGGGTAACGCGACAGCTGGTCGAGCGCCAACTGCCCTCCCGCCGGAGTCCGGCTATGTTCCAACGCTGGACGAAATTGCTCTTTCTGCATTGGCGCTGGGATGCGTACCAAATACAGAAACGTCTACCAAGGGGACTTGCGGTCGACTGCTACGACGGAAGCGCATGGGTTGGAGTCGTCCCGTTTTTCATGGGTGGAATCCGTCCAAGCGGATTTCCTGCGTTGCCAGTCATCTCCAGTTTTTTGGAGTTGAACGTCCGGACCTACGTAAAAGATGAATCAGGGAGACCTGGCATATGGTTCTTTTCTTTGGATGCTAATCAGCCTTTGGCCGTTTGGGCTGCCCAGATCTTCTTCGCGTTGCCGTATCGTCATGCCGCAATGCGTGCCACCCGAACGAATGGCTGGATCGATTATCTTTCGGCCAGAGACGGATGTGGGCGGGCACTGGAATATCGCTATCGAGGGATCGGAGCAATCGGCGAAGCTGCCCTCGGATCGCTCGGATTTTTCCTCATCGAACGCTATCGTTTATTTGCTTTTCGCTCCAGGCAGCTGCTCACCGCGAGAGTCTACCATCCGCCTTACCAATTGAGCGAAGCCGAAGTCAGTCAACTCGATGCACGAGTGTTTGAGTTAGACGGATTTGCAAGGCCGGCCCGGTCACCGGATCACGTTTGTTATGCCCAGCGCGTCGATGCCTCGATTTATGCTTTGGAGCTAGGATGCCAAGGCAAGCGCCTGGCAGGCGGCTAGATCGAGTTTACCCGACCCGAGGATAGGCACCTTTTCCACGCGTTTTACGATCTTGGGAATCCACAGGCTTGGAATACCTACCGCCAATAATTTCTCTCGAATCTCCGCCGGCTTAAAATCATGCGTGGTCAGCAACACCAATGCCTCCCCTTTCGATTCATCTGGAACACCGATGACCGCGACGAGCCGTTCATCTTCCATCCGCAAATTGAATGCCTCAATGATCTTTGCCTCGACGGTTTCATGCGGCACCATCTCCCCAGCGATCTTAGAGAATCGGGAGAGACGACCTTCAATATACAAAAATCCGTCTTCGTCGAATCGGGCGAGATCCCCAGTTTTGAACCAACCATTCTTCAGCACTTCAGCGGTTTTCGCCGGTTGGTTGAGATAACCTTCAAAAATGTTCGGCCCTTTCAGCCAGAGCATTCCCAATGCTTCCGTCGACAGAATCTCGTCGGTTTCCGGGTGCCGTATCTGGGCCGCTTGCCCTGGCAGCAATTTGCCAACCGAACCGACCCGATTGGCCGGCTGGATTGTATCGTCCGGCTGGTTCTTCGGCGGATCAGGAAGATTGGTGCTGACTACCGGGGCTGTTTCCGTCAGGCCATAACCTTCGTGAACGTGAATTCCGAACTTTTCTTCGAATGCGACACCGAGTTCTTGCGGCAACTTTTCAGCGCCGGCGATTAACAGTTTGACGCTGGCGAACTGCGCGGGTTCCGCCCGCTTCAGATAGCCACGGAGAAAAGTCGGAGTAGTCAGCAACAACATGACGCGATGCCGCTCAATCAATTCCGCATTCTTTACGACGTCGACCGGGGTGGGATAGGAGATCATCCGCAATCCTTCGGTGATCGGAAACCAAAGCGTGACCGTGCAGCCGAAACAGTGGAAGAACGGCAACGAGGCCATGACCGAATCAGCGCTGGTCATGTTCAACAGAGAACTAAACTGCGCAATATTTCCAAGAATGCTGCGGTGACTAAGAACGACTCCTTTGGGTTCCCCGGAAGACCCGCTCGTGAACAGTAACACCGCCTCCTTGGTGCCACCCTCACTGGGCAACCCCAGAAGACCGCTGAGCAACGGCGCCGGAGTGAGTAAACTGACAATGCGCCAGAATACGATTCTGGGCTTCAGTTCGGGCATTAACTCTTCCAATCGATAAACATTCGCTGGCCACGGAAAATCCGCTAACCGTTTCATTACTGCCTTCGCGGAAAGGGCATGTAGGATCTGCCCCCCCTGAATTGCAGATTCCAAGGCAGTTCGGCCGGCCGTGAAATTGAGATTTACCGGGATTTTGTTGGCCAGAACGACCGCCACGTTTGCGACTACCGCGCCTACCCCAGGTGGAAGGACAACTGCGACCCGCTCGTCCCGGATGTTCTTTCGAATCCAACGACTTAGGGCGATGCTGGCAGCAAGCAGATCGCCTCGCTTCAGTCGGCGACCGTCCATGCCGTCGATGATCGCTTCGTGGAATTGATTTTTCTTAAGACCGCTGACCGTTGCTCGGCCCAGGTGACGTCGCAACTCCGGGCGGTGCTCAAAACAGAACTCACCTAATTCGAGCAATCTCTCACGAGCCAATGAGAGACGCGGCGCGTGTGGTTCAATTGGTTTGCCGAAGGCGATGGTTACCAACTGAGGTACCCTCTTGGGCCATTTGAAAAAGTATCGGCCTCGCTCGAAGGAAAAGATAGAACCCCAAAGGCCATCCACCCAGACCGGGACAGCAGGAGACTCGGCTAGCCGGGTGATCAACTCGAATCCTTTGCGCAACTTAATCAATATTCCGGTCCGGCTCAGTTCTCCTTCCGGAAAGATGCAAACAATCTCCCCCTCGCGAATCCGTTCCACGGCTTTGCGGACTGCATCCTTCGCGTGAACGCTCGAGATCGGTATCGCGTCGATCAGCCGAAAAATCGGATTAAGCCACCCGATCCGGTAAATCGACTCATGGACGACAAATCGAATCGGGCGAGGACAAGCCAACTGCAGAACGACGGCGTCGACGTAGCTCATGTGGTTCGGCAGCAGTAGAAACCCGCCTTCGGGCAGATTTTCCCGACCGAACGTTTTTAGTCGGTAGATTGATCTGGCTAAAACGCCTCCGAGCGCCCGAAGGAAAAACTCGCGGGATCTATGACCGAAGCGCGTGGGCATAATCAGACACAGAGCTATTATCGAAGTCGCGGTGAAGCCAGTCCATCCGGCTACGTTCGCGGCTGTCGGGGAGGAAATAAAGCAACACCATACTGGCAGGGAAAAGGGTGCTGAGAAAACGAAAATTTTTACGATAGGCAAGAAGAAAGAGACGTTAACACCGGAAAAGGCGAACAATCGCACGGGATATCTGATGAACATGTCTCCAGCCTAAAGCGTCGATTCCGAATCGCTCTCATCGATAATATTCTGCTACACTTCGATAATGTCGATGATCAGTGCACACCCCTATGAGAACGATGAGACGTCGAATAGCTAGGACGAAACCCTGATCCGGCAGGCGCCAGATCGACTTGCCCCCTCCGCAAGCTACGGCGCGCCCTCGCATTGTGCGCGTGCCTTGCCCAGGGTGATTGCCGCGACAACGTGTCCCGCGGAAGCTTCAGGCAAGGAGGAAGGTTTTGCGAAGTCGGGAGCCGTCTGTGTTAATTCCCAAAAGCATCGTCCCGGTGGATACCATTTGCCCCAAAACCTCGCGAGCCGCTTGCCGAAGGTCCGTCCACTTTGTAAGGTCCGAACCATGTCTCTCACGCCGATGATGCAGCAGTATCAGGGCGTCCGCCGCACGTTACCGCCCGATACACTCCTGCTTTTTCGTTTGGGAGACTTTTATGAACTTTTTTTTGAGGATGCGAAAATGGCGGCTGACATCCTCAACGTCGCTCTCACCAAGCGCAACGGCATGCCGATGTGCGGCGTGCCATTCCATGCAGCGGAGGGGTACATCGGGAAGTTGATCAAGGCCGGCCATCGAGTTGCGATTTGCGATCAGGTGAGCGAACCGCAACCCGGCAAAATTGTTGAACGCCAGATCTCGCAAATCATCAGCCCCGGGACAGTCAGTGATTTCCAGTTGCTCGAAGCCCGCCAAAACAATTTCTTGGCGGCGGTCAATCAGAAAAAGAATCGTTTTGGATTGGCTTTGGTCGATGTGAGCACCGGTGAGTTCCGCGTCGCCGAGCTGGCCAGCAAACTGGCTGTACAAGATGAGCTAGCGCGATTTGTGCCGGCGGAGATCATAACTCCCGACGTCGGGGAGTTCCAATTGCCTCAAGCGTTATTGTACGACGGTTACACCTTCGAGCCTGATCAAGCGGCTGAATTGCTCCGTGAACATTTCAAAGTGCAGTCGCTGGATGGGTTTGGTTGCGGGCAAATGCCGGTAGCAATCGGTGCTGCGGGCGCCGTGATCCACTACCTCAAACATCAACTCCGAAGGTCAATCGATCACATTCGAAGGATCGGAGTTTTTCTTACGGACGAAGCTGTTGCCCTCGACCTTGCGACCCAGCAGAACCTCGAACTCGTAGTATCACGCTCTGGAGCGCGCGACACGAGTCTTCTTCAAGTATTGGACCGAACCGCTACTTCTATGGGCGCGCGCCTTCTCCGCCAATGGATTTTGAAGCCGCTCAGAAGCGGTGAGATGATCCGTCGGCGCCAGGATTTAGTCGGCCTCTTACTGGACCAATCCTTTCTCTTGAATGCTTGCCGTGAGACGATGCGTACCGTACGCGACATCGAGCGTACATTGGGCCGAATCAGTCAGGGAAGCGGGAACGCTCGAGATCTCGCCGCCATTCGCAGCTCACTGCAAGTGTTGCCTGACCTTCGGCATCACCTGTCTGCCTTGAATCGCGCTGCACTGGCTACCGATGGGCTTTGCGCTGAACTGGAAGCACAAATTTATCCGTTACCGCATCTTCTGGAACTACTGTCTACGGCATTAGTGGATGAGCCTCCGGCCTTCCTCAAGGAGGGAGGAATCTTTCGAACTGGCTACAATTCGGAATTGGACGAGCTGCGCGGTGCATCGACGAGCGGCAAGGAGTGGGTTGCGGCACTCCAACAACGCGAAATCGAACGCACGGGGATTAAATCTCTCAAGGTCCGGTTTAATTCGGTGTTTGGATATTTCATCGAAGTTACGAACAGCAACCTCTCTGCTGTTCCGGCGGATTACGTTCGCAAACAAACCACCGTCAACGGTGAGCGCTTCATCACTCCAGAGTTGAAGGAATTTGAAGCGAAAATTCTCGGTGCGGATGAGAGATCGAAGCAGCTGGAGTATCAGTTGTTCCTGAAACTGCGTGAACAGACATTAGAGCATCTGGCGGAACTTCAGGAAACCGCCCGCGCGATTGCCCAACTAGACGTTTTGGCTGCCTTTGCCGAGACAGCTCGTCTTTTTGGTTATTGCCGACCCGCACTCACAGACACGAAATACATCCGAATCACGGATGGTCGACACCCTGTACTCGACCAAAACCTGACCGAGGAGAAATTTGTACCGAATGATTGCCTGCTCGACGGGACGGAGCAGCGAATGATGCTGATCACGGGACCGAATATGGCCGGTAAGTCGACTTACATTCGGCAGGTGGCTTTACTCGTGCTGGTGGCCCAGATCGGTAGTTATATACCGGCCAAATCCGCAGAGATTGGGATTGTCGATCGCATTTTCACGCGAGTGGGCGCGTCTGACGATCTTTCGCGCGGTCTTTCGACTTTCATGGTGGAGATGAACGAAACCGCGAACATCATCAATAATGCGACCGATCAGAGCTTGGTGATTCTAGACGAGATCGGGCGCGGAACATCGACCTTTGATGGTTTGTCGATCGCCTGGAGTGTAGCAGAGCATCTGCACGATGCGATTGGCGCACGCACTCTGTTTGCCACCCATTATCATGAGATGACCGACTTGGAGACGGTTTGTTCGGGCGTCAAGAACTACAATGTGGCGGTCCGCGAATGGAACGACCGGATCATTTTTTTGCGAAAGATCCAGCGCGGTCCGGCGGACAAAAGCTATGGAATTCAGGTGGCGCGGCTGGCCGGGTTACCGCCGAGCGTAATCGATCGCGCGAAGGAGATTCTTGCTAACCTGGAAGCGAGCGAGTTAAATGCTCAGGGCAAGCCGCGCCTGGCCGAAGCCAAAGTTGCGCGCTCAAAATCAAAATCTGCAGAGGAACCAAAACCGCAGATGAATCTGTTTGATTTTCGGCCCTAATTTCCCGGGGCCCGGCATTTATAGTAACGTCGTTCTTATGTGTTGTTAAGGCTCCTTGCTTATTGTGCAAGCGGAGCTAAAATTCTCCACGTGGTCGCTGATATCCGAAGACTGCTCGCGGGTAGGCCATTTGTGCCGTTTACCATCTACTGCGCCGACGGTGGAACGCTTCGCGTGCCGACGCATGATCACGCTGTCATCTCGCCGAATGGGAGACGGGTGATTGTTTTTTTCGACGACGATACGGCTCAACATCTTTCGCCCCTTCTCATCAGCAGAGTCGCCGTTGAGGAATCCCCTGCCCAGGGATAATTCAACGATGAAACAACGCAATAAGTTTCGGCAGAAATAAGAAACAGCCGACAAGTACAGAGATCGCGGCAGCGACTAGGACAGCAGCGGCGCCGATATCCTTCGCTGTTCGGGCAATCGGATGAACTTGATGAACTGTAAGGTCGATGGTGTATTCGATCGCGGTGTTGATTGCCTCCGCAACCAAGACCTGGCCAATCGTGACCAGCAGGATAGCCCACTCGAAGGGGCTAAGTCCCAGAAACAGGCCGAGCAGGATCGCCGCAACGGCCACAACGAGGTGGATCTGAAAATGACGTTCACTTCGGATCAGCCAAACGAGCCCGCGGAACGCGGCCGCAAAACTGCGGTAGCGGTGTTGAATTTCCTCTCGCCAACCGCCGATTGCCGTTCTCGATTCGGACAGATTTCCAGATGGTTCCATCGCTACGGAATTGCTGATGCCCTCCAATCTAGCGCGAAACTCAAGAATCACGAATTTTGTGGGAAATAGGTTTTCGGTGTCGTTGCGGGGCTAGTGCCGGCGTTCTCTGTTTTTTTTGCCTCCGGCTTAGCTGATGGAGTAGGCTGCTCTTCGAGTTGGCTAGCCGGATGACGTTCACAAGCGGCCAAACTGGAACCTAGAAGCAGCAGAGAGACCCAAACCCGAATGTCAGAAAGATATCGGAACACCATTCGTGGCTAGCTGCGAATAATGAAAAGTCAAACGCAGGATAGGAGGGAAAACAAAATAGGGAATAGTTGGATTTAGGAGCGCGGCAGGGTTGCAGGGGTTCGACATCCGCCGGGTCGTCAATCTCCGTGGCAATCGCTGGATTCATTTCGCCGTTTGGCGAGAATGTCCCTCGGTCGGAGGGGGGCGTCGCTTCCGACTTCGCCCATTTTTCCGCGATGCTCTTGCCGGGGGCGAAGGCTTCGTCGGACGCGTGCGCCGCCCCAGCAGCTAACTTGTATTAGAACAGGTGATGTATGAGTGAGCTGACTATGACACCTAATCATTATAACCTGCTCATTGTAGAGTATTTAGCGTGACAAAAAGAGTGAATTTACGAGGGAATTGATCGCTTATTGAGAATAATTCTTGATATCATTCTCGATGCGGCCAATGATTTGGAAGTGAAGCTTCCCGGTCAAATCTTTCAGCGTTTAGCTGCCAGCGGTATCCGGCTCACCAAACAGCGTGAGCAGGTGCTGGCCGTGCTCACGCAGAAACCAGATCATCCGACGGCCACGGAGGTTTTTTTGCGAACAAAAAAACATGTTCCTTCGATCTCTCTCGGTACCGTCTATAATTGTCTGGAAGCTCTGGTCGAAAGTGGGCTGGTCAAGCAGGTGAATCTGGATCGGGCTCCTACCCGCTTTTGTGCAAACCTGATGGAGCATTCGCACTTTTTCTGCGAACGGTGCGGCTCCGTCCATGACGTGAACGTGACCATGGGAAATGGTTTGGATTTGCCGCCCGGCTTCAAAGTGTCGCACGCCGACGTGAACCTGCGGGGCACCTGTCCAAAATGTTCGGAATGAATTTTATGAGTTCGATTGCCATCAAAAATCTGCATGCGTCCGTCAATGGTCAGGAGATTGTCCGAGGGTTGGACCTCGAATTCCGACAAGGAGAAGTGCATGCTGTCATGGGACCGAATGGATCGGGCAAAAGCACGCTAGCCAAAGTGATGGCCGGGCACCCGGATTACGAGGTGACCGAGGGCGATATCCTTCTAGATGGAAACAGCATCCTGGATTTGGAACCAGATGAACGTGCGCGCAAAGGCCTGTTTCTCGCCTTCCAGTACCCGATTGAGATCCCTGGCGTGAGCAACGCGAACTTCCTGCGAGCGGCGTTGCAATCCCGGCTCCCGGAAGGTGAGGAATTGGACGCTACCGATTTTTACCACCGCCTTTATCAGAAAATGGATCTTCTGGAGATTCGCCGGGAATTTACGGCGCGGTCTGTGAATGAGGGTTTTTCCGGTGGCGAAAAGAAACGAAACGAAATTTTGCAATTAGCGATGTTGGAACCGGCTTTCGCGGTCCTCGACGAAACCGATAGCGGGCTCGATATCGATGCGTTGCAGGTCGTCGCCAAAGGGGTCAACCAGCTACGCGGACCCAACTTGGGTATTCTATTGATTACGCACTACCAGCGACTGCTGAACTATATTACCCCTGATTTTGTCCACGTGATGGCGCAAGGCCGAATCGTTCGCAGCGGCGGCAAAGAGCTAGCGCTCGAACTAGAGGCGAAAGGCTATGATTGGCTTCGCCCCAAAGCGACGGAGCCGGTGACGGCCGGGTAATCCGCGAAAACTCTTCATCGTTACTAAGGCAAATAGCATTATGAGCACACCGAGCAATACGATCGATATCAATCGAGACATCGGCGACTTTTCCTACGAGGTAAAGCATGCACGCGACGCTGGCGTCGGTCTCACCGAAAAGACGATCGATTACATTGTCAACGCAAAGGAAGAACCGGATTGGATTCGCGACTTTAGAAGGAATGCTTATCACGTCTTCAAGAGCAAGCCGCTCCCCACCCATTGGGCCGGCAACGAACTCGAGGAGATCGATTTCGACGTCATCCGCTACTACCTCGCCTCAGGAGATGCGCCCAAGCGTTCCTGGGAAGATGTACCGGATGATATTAAACGGACCTTTGAACGGCTGGGAATCCCGGAAAGCGAGCGAAAGTTTCTCGCCGGTGTCGAAGCCCAGTTTGATAGCGAGGCGGTCTATTCCAACATCAAAAAAGCCGTCTCCGACCAGGGCGTGATTTTTATCGGCAGCACCGAGGGATTGAAGACTTATCCGGAAATTTTCCGGAAATGGTTTAGCAAAGTCATACCGACTGGCGACAACAAATTTAGCGCTCTGAACAGCGCGGTCTTCAGTGGTGGAAGCTTTATCTATGTGCCGCCGGGGGTGAAAGTAAAACATCCGCTTCAGGCTTACTTCCGGATCAATGCGGAAAATTTCGGGCAGTTCGAGCGAACGTTGATCATTGCGGACGAAGGTTCCGAGGTGATGTACATGGAAGGGTGCACTGCGCCGAAGTTTACTACCGCGACGCTCCACTCGGCCGTTGTTGAATTGGTAGCGCTGAAGGGCGCCAAGATTCAGTACGTGACGGTACAGAACTGGGCCCCGAACGTTTTCAATCTCGTAACCAAACGGGGATTGGCGATGGAAGAGGCGGAGATCAAATGGATCGATTGCAATATCGGTTCTCGATTGACGATGAAGTATCCCGGCGTTGTCTTGAAGGGGCGGAAGGCGCGAGGAGAGGTCATCAGCATCGCGTTAGCCGGTGACGGGCAGCACCAGGACACGGGCGCGAAAATGATTCACGCCGCCGACGAGACAACCAGCAACATCGTTTCCAAGAGCATAAGTGTTGGGCAAGGACGCGCGACTTACCGAGGATTGGTCCACGTGCCGAAACATCTGAAGGGGTGCAAGAACAACACCGAGTGCGATGCGCTGTTGATTAACAACCGCAGCCGGACCGATACCTATCCGGCCATCACCGTGCGCGGTACCGGGAACGCCACCCAACACGAAGCATCGGTAAGCCAAATCAGCGCCGAACAAATCTTTTATATGCAGCAGCGTGGCCTCAGCGAGGGTCAAGCCATGAGTCTTGCAGTGAACGGATTCGTGAACGACCTGGTGCGCCAGTTTCCAATGGAATACAGCGTGGAATTGAAGCGGCTGATTGACCTCGAGATGGAAGGTTCCGTCGGGTAAACCACCGGTACCAAAAAGGGAAGACTGGATGCTGAGTACCTCTGCTGACGTTTCTACGATTGTATCTTCGCCGCGTGAATGGGTCGTTGCGCCCGAATGGTTCGCTGCGCTGCAAGCCGATGCTTGGAAGGAGTTCGAGTGCGAACCGTTTCCGGCGCGCACAGATGAACTCTGGAGGTTTTCCTCCATAAAGAATTTGCTGCTCGATTCGTACCAACCTCCCTCCGAATCGAGTATGTGGAACGCCAGATCCTTGATTGGACGAAGCTTTGGACATCCGGCCGGTCGCTTGATTTTCGTGAATGAACGACTGATTTCCTGCGAAATCTTCGATCCACAACTCCTCGATCGCGGCGTCCTGTTCCTCTCTTTGGAGCAAGCGTTGGAGCAACGTCCCGATCTGCTGCGCGAGCATTTCATGGCGCAGCCGGTCCGACTCGGTTCCCGAAAGTTCGCTGCTTTGCACAAAGCCTCTGTGCGGGCCGGGTCCGTCGTGCTCGTGCCGCGAAACGTTGAGGTCGCGCAGCCGTTCGAGGTGTTCCACTTCGTTGGAAGCGATCGGGTCGCGGTTTTCCCTCACACCCTGGTTATTGCCGAGGAAGGGAGCAAAGTGACCTTGCTGGAGAATTTTGTTTCCATCGACGAGAGCCGGCAGGGATTTGCCTGCGGCGTAAATGATCTGGTCGCTCGCCCGGGTTCTCGGCTCACTTACATCAGTACACAGGATTGGAGCCGTGACTTCGCCTCAGTTCAGATTAACTCGACCCTAGCTGACCGGGACGCTTCCGTCCTGAATCTCTCGCTCAACTTTGGCGGAAAATATTCACGTCTGGAGAGCGTCAGTCGGATGATCGGCAGCGGGGCTCGAAGCGACATGCTGTCTATTTCCGTCGCCAGCGGGGATCAGGAGTTCGATCAACGCACGCTCCAAGATCATCTCCAACCCAACACCACCAGTGACCTGCTTTATAAGAATGCGTTGAGTGATCGGGCACGCACGATCTTTTCCGGATTGATTAAGGTCGAGCCCGGGGCGCATCGGACCGATGCCTATCAAAAAGTGCGAAACCTTTTGTTGAGTGATGAAGCCGAAGCCAATTCCATGCCTGGCCTGGAGATTCTAGCGGACGACGTGCGCTGCACCCATGGCGCTACCTCTGGTCAGGTTGAGCCGGAAGAGCTCTTTTATCTGCGTACTCGCGGCATTCCGGATCGGGTGGCAAAAGGGCTGATCGTAAAAGGGTTCCTGAACGAAGTCGTGGATCGTCTGCCTGACCCGACCCTGACGAATCATTTGCACGAGCAGATTGCCGGCCATCTCCGGGATGCTGTCAAGAGCTCTGATGTAGCTGTCTGAGGCGGGCCTTGGACGCTATCGCACAAGCCGTCCTAAGCCTGTCTGCGCCGCAGGAACATTTTCAGCTCGTCGGGCCTCTTCTGCTAAAATTATAAGGTATCGGCGCCACTCTACTTATCGTTTCAAGCATTTCCTGGTCTGGCGCTTTTTAGGTTTGTCCGAAAAAGCAATAAAAAAAAGTTGCAGGCTGGTCGAAAAGAGTCACTTTGACGACTTACATTTTCGGGATATCGTACGTTTACGTCCGGTTCCCTAAGGCCTGCAAATGCGGATAAGCCCCTGTAACAAGTCAGTACGGTCAGATGGAGAACACCCGGGCAAGAATGGCAAGAATCCTGCTCGAAAACTTCACCTGCCAAAAAGACAAAGCGAATAGCTATATTCGAAGCGCAGGGTAACTCACGTCTACTTCAATCAATCACACTATGGTCAGTTTCTTAGTCAAACTCGCTCCCTTTGTGGCTGCCGCCGGCGATACCCAGACTGTCGTGGGGCGTTTCGTCCCCGGTTGGGCTAAAGGCAATTTCCTTCTGGAATGGTTCTTCAAGGGCGGAATCGTTATGTACCCGATCGTTGCCGTTCTTATTGTGGCGATCGCGGTGATCTTGGAACGCGTCATCTTCTGGATCATTGAAGGTGCTCGACGCGATCCCAATCGACTCGATCAAATGTATGCCTCGCTGGAACAAGGAAATGTTACCGCCGCGGCGAATCTTGGTCGGGCATCCAAAGATCCGCTGGTTCGTACCGCCTGGAATGGTCTGAACCATGTTCACACCTCGCTCGAAGGAGCTCTAGAGGTGGCGCGGGGAGCGGAAATTCAGCGGGCTGGACGTTTCTTATCAATAATGGATACAACCATCACCTTGGCTCCGTTGCTTGGTCTACTCGGTACGGTTACCGGCATTATGTCGGCCTTTAACGCGGTGAACGAAGGCGGGTTGAGTCCGGCTGCAGTTTCCGGTGGTATTGGTGAAGCGCTTATCGCCACCGCCTGCGGTCTCGGAATCGCCATTTTTACGCTGATCTTCTTCAACTTTTTCAATTCGAAACTGTTCAAACTGCAGTTTGAGCTCGAGTCGACGTGTCACAACGTCCTCATCATGATCAACTCACTGCGACTCAAGAACGCCAACCTCGACACAGTCCACGATGCACGGGAGCAGTCACAGCAGTTCGCCAGTTCCAATTAAGAAGGCTCGGCTTGAGATCATTCCGTTGATCGACATCATGTTCTTCTTGCTCGCCTCGTTTATGTTGGTGAGCCTGACGATGATCAACATGAAGGCGATCGATGTATCGCTTCCGACCGCAAGCAGCGCGCAGCCGAATACGAAGCCGGACTTCATCATCATCAGTGTCGACGCGTTGCTGGACATCTATTTCGAAAAGGAAAAGGTCCCGCGGGAGGAAGTTTTGTCCAAGTTCCAGGATCTCTATAGCAAGAACCACGACGTTCGGATTTATTTGCGGGCTGATAAGGGCGCGAATTACGACACCGTGATGTTCGTACTGGACGCGCTGCGTAACGCCGGTATCCAGAAGGTTGGGCTGGAAGTCAAAGCCAATGCTGGACCTACGCCGGGTGGTGGAGCTCCCACGACCGGAGGCGGTGGGCCACCACCGCCGTCTAACCCTTAATTTTATCTTGATAACCGGGGAGGTGTTGTATGCCCACTAGCATCCGACGAAGCCGCCGCGACGGCGCGCCCATTATCTGGTTTCTCCTTTTTTCGCTGTTTCTTAACGTTGGCGCCGCGATCGCCGGTTTTTGGATTCATCTGCCCACTACCAATACATCCATCATGCTGACCGAGGCGGATGTGAATGATGCGCCTCCGCTCGGGAATCCGGATGTGCCGGAGGAACAACCACCCGATCCCAACCCGACTCCGCCACCGGATCCGGAACCGACCCCGCCTCCGCTCGACAAGCCGCCGGAATTTGAGTTGCCGGAAGCAACCCCAACACCGGCACCCCAAATTCAACTGAAGCCAAAGCCCACGGAAAAGCCAAATTCTGCTCCGACTCCCGGCGCACAGAAGGGTGTTCCGACCGGCGTGGTTGGTGGAACCGGTACCGGTGGACCTCGGACGGGGCTATGGATTCGCAGCCCGAAACCGCAATATCCACCTCAGGCCTTACAATTGCACATCACCGGGAGCGTGACCGCGACGATCACTGTGTCGAACGGAACGGTTACAGGCGTGCATGCGACTGGCCCAAGCCTTTTGGCTTCCGCGGCGGAACGCTGGATTCGCAGCAATTGGCAGGGCGCCCCGACCACGAACGGCACCTTTACCTTGCCGATCAACTTCGTGTTGGCGGGCGGACATTGACCTCTGCAATAATTCGATGAAAAAGCCGGCTCGGTAATCCGAACCGGCTTTTTTGTTTACCGCAGCGAACGGCCTCAAGTACCTATGACGGTGGTACAAGCGGTGACGGGGGTTGGTAGGGCGAGGCTCCCGACTACGCGCAACGCTTCGTCGCAGACTTACACGATGAATACGCAGATCCCGAGAGAGGGCGCGCCGTAGCCCTGCGAAGGTGGCCCGCCGAGCCGCGTTCTCGGTTTTTTGTGGCGGACCCTCCTCAGGTTTGAAACCACGAACAGGGGCGAACACGCCCGAATGAGAATGGCCTTCGTTCGCGCCTTAGCGAAGCGGGGGCACCCAAGGGCGGCTCAATTTCTCGGTCACCACTACCAAATCCGTTCGATCCCGAACTGATCAAAAATGTGATCTGCCGAGACGAGCTGGAGATTTTCGAGTAGGGTTTGGGCCGCCAACATTCGATCGAATGGATCACGGTGAGCGTAGGTGAAACTTCCGGCCAAGCAGGCGTGCGGGAAGGTCAGGCTGAGAGGTTGAAATCCCTCTTCCTGGATTTCTTGGAAAAGGTTCGCAGCAAGACCGCCGATGCTCGGAAGTTTTCCGATGCGATGCTTGGTTGAGATTTCCCAACCCGTCGCGGCACTGACCCAAATCTGGTTTTGCCGATTCGCCACAGTTCTGCGAGCACGGGCAGAAAGGCGGCCAGGTTCGAGCAGCCACCAGAGCAATGCGTGAGTATCCAGTAAGAGCGTCATTTTCCTTCCCATCGCTCAAGTTCAGTTTCGGGAAGGGGGTCAAAAAAGCTCGGATCCAATTTTGCCTGATTCTTCAGTCGACCCGGTCGTCGGGCCTTCGGAGGTGAACCAACCGGAATCAGTTTGGCCACCGGGCTGTCACCTCTAAAAATCACGATTTCTTCGCCAGTCTCCACTCGCGCGAGCAAACGGGAGAGATTGGTTTTTGCCTCATGGACCTTCACTTTCAGCATATTAGCTAAGAGCAGATTAGCTAATAAACTCGTTTCGGCAAGAGCCTTCAGAGAATCCAAAGCGGGCTAAATCCATCCCCTGCCGGCCCAAGGCAATTTTCAGCGCCACTTTCGATCACCGTCCGAGCGCTTTTTGACCCCCGGACGATGAGGAAGAGAGCAAGCCCCAATTCTCCTAATTTCCGGGAATAATAGCGCTATCGCGCGGTAGGACACTCATCTGCCGAAAATGTTCAAAAACATTTCGTCTTTTCTTGACCGTGTGACGTTTTTTTCACAAAACGACTCTACAGCTTGAAGGCGTGAGGCTAAGAGATTTCAGGGAACCCCTGGCATCTAACAGTCGGCTGTTTTCCGGCATTACCTTAACCAAACGCTGTAGCGTTCTTTTAACCCATCTGGTGATCCGGAGAAGAGAAACTCCGGTCATCGATCATAGAAACCAAGGAGTATGATCAAATTAAAACATTTTGGTTTGGCCTTTATGGCCGAACTGGCGGTCGCCCTGGTGCTGGGAGTAAACGCCCATGCGCAGGCACCCGCGCCCAGCCCAGGCGCACCCGAGCAAGGAGGAGAGTTGCAGCAAATTACGGTGACCGGCTACCTGATCCCGCGGATCGGGGAGGGCCCTCAGCCGGTTGTGAGCTACGACCAGGATTTTTTACAGAAGCAGGCCAACCAGACAGTGAGTGATGTGATACGTTCAATACCGTATAGCAATGCTACGTTGACTCCTACGGTCAACGCGGGCATCAACTCCTCTCCGGCCTCCTCCGCCGTCAATCTGAGAGGATTGGGCGTGAATCGTACCCTCACCCTAGTCGATGGGCATCGCTTTCCGGATTTTCCGATCCCCTTAGGTTCAGCGTTCTCTTTCGTCGACCTCAATTCGATTCCGCTCGCTGCCATTGATCGGATCGAAATTTTGAAAGATGGCGCCAGCGCTATCTACGGCGACGACGCCGTGGCCGGCGTCGTCAATATCATTTTGAAAAACGAATACAACGGCGCCGATATCTACAACTACTACGGCATTAGTTCGCGGGGCGATTTCGAAACGTTTCATAGTAGCCTGACCGCCGGCGTTTCGCACAAGTTGTGGTCTGATGACTCCAAATTGAGCATTGTCGCGGCCTTTGACTACTTGTCCGAAAGCCCGATTGACGCGCTCGATCGCTGGTACGCGTATGGCGACAAAAGCAAACTTTCTCCGAAATATCCGGATACAACTACGGTCTTTCCTGGGCCCAGCTTTGGTTCATTCACCGGAGTTACGAGCGGAAATAGCTTCTTCACGCCACAGGGTTCGAGAACCCCTACGTTAGTCGCTGGCAACGCTCCGGCCGATGCTTTTATTCCGTTCGACACACAGTTGGCAGCCAGGGAGGAACGTTACGGCGGACTAGTGAAACTGAATTTCAGTCCGACGAACTGGCTGAATTTTTACGATTTCCTTCTTGTTCAGCGAAGTGAGGAGAGCGGCGTCACTCCGAATGAGGGTATGAGCACTGGTGACGCGGTTGCTGGCACAACCATATTCATTCCTGCTACCAACCCATTCAATACTACCGGTGAAGCCCTTCTTCCAAACGGACAAAGTTTTGCCGAGTTTGGTCCTTGGCGTGAGGACGTTATCACCCGAACCGTTTTCAATGTGGTCGGCGCTACGGTCCAACTGCCGCATAGTTGGTTTATCGATGCCAGCTTCGCTTACGGCGAAAGTGATTCGACCCAGACCTACTACAACGCGGCCAAAAACGACGCTTTACAAGAAGCGCTCAGCGGGACTTTGCCTGGTCACATTGGCCAATTCTACGATCCCTTCACGGACCAAAGGTTCTCCGGTAAAATCAACGGCTCATTGGTCGACGCGATCCGAACGGAACAGTTCCAAAATGCTCGAACCAATATCCTCACCTGGAACATCCACGCGGGCGGTACGCTCGTCGATCTCTGCAGTGGTCCACTCACGGTGGCTGGTGGTCTCGAGTACCGCAGCCAAGAGTTGATCATCGACAACGACCCTAACAGCGTAAACCGGAATATCATTTCTGGGAATTTTCTGGGCGAAGGAACAAATGCGCGGCGCTATGTCAGGAGCGGCTACGTCCAAGTTTCGATTCCTTTATTAGGAGAAAAGTGGTCTTGGCCCGGTCTCCGATCGCTGCAAGTGGTGGCTTCGGAACGCTATGATGATTATTCGACCTTCAACAGCGCGGCCAAGCCGCAGATCGCTATTCTCTACAAGCCATTTGATGACCTCGCCTTCCGAGCTACCTACTCGGAAGCTTTTGTCGCCCCCTCCTTGGCTCAGCTCTTTACTACGCCACTAGAGTTTCAAACACCCGTTACCAACCCGGCAACCGGTGCGAGGGAAACGGTTCTTTTACTGAATGGAGGTAACCCGAATTTGAAACCGGAGACCGCCTACGAATATTACGCCGAGGTGCTTTGGACTCCAGGTGCTAAGGATCCCGAGCATAGTTGGTGGGGTTGGGCCAACGGGTTCACCGCTTACGTAGACTGGTTTCAGGTTGAGCTTCGCAACCTCATCGGGACAGTCCCCACGCAGTCGGTGGTTAATGCGCCGACCGCGTTCCCGGGCGCCTCAGTCGCCTTCAATCCCAATGGCACAATCCGCCAAGTAACTGATCCCTTCGTCAACGTTGGGAGCCTCTTGGCCGATTATATCGATTTTGGGGCGAGCTACATCACCAAGGAATACTGCTGGGGTAAACTCGATCTCGAGGCCAATGCGAGTTACGTCTACAATTTTGCTCTCAAAACACTCGTTGGCGTCACGAACGGTAACCCGCGGTTTCAAGTTTACACGGCAGATGATCAATATAGTCGCGGCCGGGCGGACGGAGGGTCGGGGCCTGATTTTAAGTTGGTCACCAGCGCCTTTTATTCCAAGACCGTCTTCGGAGTCGATACGTTCCGGACCGGCTTCACGCTCAATTTCATCGATTCCGAGGCTGACGTCTTTAATAATCGCAAAGGCTCGGCCCCGAACCTGAACGGTGGCCTGGATTCTCCTGGTTACGTCCACCTGATCGGCAGCTACACCACTGTCGACTGGCAAATTTCTTATATCTTCGGTGCTGCCGCGCTCGTAACGCCGGAAACGCCGAAGCCGGGCTATGATAAAGAAGGCAAACGCGTGATTGGAGAGAAGGCGATCGCACCTAAGCCCGAGGCGCCTGGCTGGGGATGGCGTACTTTCCTGGCAAACACTAACCTGACCTTCGGTATCAAAAATATCTGCGACGCGCATCCGCCGCTGTCGATCGACCAGAATGCCGGAACTGGGTACGACTTCTACAACACCGATCCGCTCGGCCGCTTTTTCTACGTCTCGGTCGAAAAGAAATTCTAATATAGGTTAGCGAGTGTATTGAATGAAGCGAGGGGAGTCGCAAGGCTCCCTCGCTTTCTTTTTTTAGGTTGTAATTGAAACATACATTTAACATGTAATATAATTAGCCAAGAAAGACACAAAATGAAGATCGGTCAACTGAGGCTAGTTCTTTCGGTCATGTTTGTCGCAGCGGCCAACTTTCGCGTTCAAGCCGGCGCTCCGATAAACTTCATCGGCTACGAACAGGCATCCACGCCTATTTTCAGCGACGCTGGTCCGACACTCATAAACTATCAACTTTACGCTCAATACACCGAGATACACAAGCCGGGGGGAGGCCTGAATGACGAGGGCCTCGTCATCGTTCAGATCAGGGACTCTAAGAATAATTTGCTTTACTCATACATCGCTGAACCAAAATCAGGCGGTTTTGGCTCGGGGACAATGGAGCTGGGTCCATATGTCGTGGCTAGAGGCAGCTTCCAGTTCTCGAACCCGTCGAGCCAGAACCTGATCGTCGGAGAACAAATCTGGTGGACGAGACCTGTGGACCTTCTAGCAGGGTTCGCTTCTCAGGAATGGAGCTCTGCTTCAGGGCAATCTCTTGTATCCGGTGGCGACAGCCCCGGAGTTCCGGGGATCGGCGGCCCGGCTCCGCCTCCTAGTACATCGACGAACATTCACGCGGTGATTATCTCTGCTCGATCGGATCCAGCGAAGATTGTGACCTCGCCAAATGTGACGCTGGTCGGCGGAGTTGTTGCATTAGGGAAAGATCCTTTACCGCCTGCGGCGCCTACGAATTCATGGAGTACCGGTCTGCGCATTGTGCCAGATGAAGCGCTGTTGACCGGGGCAAAGATTCCGCCGTTAACGCCGAACATCATTGATGTGCGCGTGGTGAAACATGAAGTGACGGACGACCTCTCGACTCCGACGCCGTGAAGACAACTTAGCCGCGAAAGAACACAGCGCGGCATAGCCGCAACCACATTTGGGGGTGTGGAGCGCCGTGGGCTTAGGTAAAAGCGGAGGATGCAAAACCAAACCGCACCACCACCACACGGCGTTCCAGAGAGTCTCTATAGCAAATTTGGTCAGCAAATCACGGCTGTTTTGAGTGGATTCGATCGGATCCGATTTCGAGGCACCTTACGGATGCTTTATCAACCGGGGATAATGGAACAATACTTAGGTTATTGTGGAGTACTGATCAAAAACTTTAAGTCTTTTGCTGAGAGCACCACCGCCAAGGTCAAAGCAGCCGCCTACCGGGCGGCCGCACTGGCCGGACGTCCTTTGGAGTATCTGCCCAATGCAGCGCTTTCCAAAGAAGAGTTAGCTCGTGAACTAGCTCGTCGAGATAAAATTAAGCAAGGTTTGATCGCCATCTTTACGGCAGTGGAACCTTGTCTTTCCTACTCGCTACGAGGGGATCAAAAGACTAAGCAGATCAAGCTAGTGTTGGAGCCCCGGAAGTGCACCCATTTCTACCACTACTACCTCGATGAACAATTCGGACTGTTGCACGTGCGAGTTCAGAGCTGGTTTCCCTTTAGCGTGGATGTCTGTCTCAACGGTCGAGAGTGGCTGGCGCGGCAGATGGACTCTGCCGGCATTAGCTACGACCAACGCAATAACTGTTTTGTGCGAGTCAGTGAACCGGCCGCAGCTCAAGAGTTGTTGGATCAACAGCTCCAGACCGACTGGAGTGGGCGACTCGATGAGCTTTTAGCTCAAGCCCATCCGCTGCATGCCGAGTTGGGTAAACCCCTTGGACAACGTTACTATTGGTCGGCCACCCAGAGCGAATTTGCTACCGATCTATGCTTTAAAGATAGCGCCAGCTTGGAGGCCCTTTATCCGCAATTTCTCCATCACGCCATTCGCAGCTTCGGCAGTGACGATGTCCTGCGTTTTTTGGGCCGGCGAGTACCGCAGATGTTTCGAGCCGGCGAAGTCAAAAGTACGCTCAAAAACCGGTCCGAGGGCGTACGCTTGCGTCATACGGTCAATGGCAACTCGGTGAAAATTTATAATAAGGAGGCCAGCATCCTACGGGTCGAAACGACCATTCTGCGTGCCGAACAATTTAAGGTTTACCGTCCGAATACAAAGGGAGAGTTCAAGTGGCAGCGCTTGCGTCGAGGGGTAGCTGATCTGTGGCGCCGGGCTCAAGTCAGTCAGGCGGCCAATACTCGTTACCTTGAAGCATTGGCTTCTGTCACAGGTACCACTCCCCTTTACCGGGAAGCTCAAAGCGTTTGCCGCCCAGTGTTCATTAAAACCAAACGTTACCGAGCACTTAATCCCTGGTCCGAGAAAGACGGAGCACTCTTGGAAGCCATTAGTCGCGGTGAGTTTACCATTAACGGCTTGCGTAATCGCGATCTGCAAAAATTGTTCTATCCCGGTAAGCACCAGCCCGCCCAACGCCGGCGCCAATCTGCAGCCATCACTCGCAACTTAGCGCTGCTGCGCGCTCACGGTTTGATCCGAAAAGTCTCCGGCACTCATCGTTATACCCTCAGCCAAAACGGCCGCCGGATTATCACCGCACTATTGGCTGCCCGGCGGGCTGACGTTGATCAGCTTACTCGTATGGCAGCTTGATCTTTTCAGCAAAAGATCCTCGCAAAAAAACAAGAATTCCAACTATAGCAGTACAGAGAGCGCAAAAAACGGTGCGCTCGTAGGGGAATCTCAGGTATCCGACGACTAAATGTAGCAGTCCCAGTGATAGCGCGCCGTGTTTGTGTTCTTTTGCGGCTATTGCTCGCGCGGCTTCCCTCCTGGTATTAAGGCGCACTACAGATGTCCAACGCGAATCCACCATCCTTAGGCGGCAGAGTTTGTTTTTTGTATTCTGGCTTTCGCGGTTGCTCTCTACCTGTTGGCCTCCATCCGGTAGATTGGCCGCGACACAAAGCAGGACTCCGATTGGCGGACCTATCTCACGAAGGATGCCATGCGTTGCTACGTAATGGCCGGATCAATCGCTGATCGGTTGTCAATGTCCGACGAAAATGCTGGCCGTATCGCCGTCCGCTCCTCCTCGGCTCGCGCGGAATGCACGGTATTTCGAAAGCATAATTCCCTATGGAATAGGGAATTTACCGAGTCGACGACACAAGTTCCTTCGAAATGTTCAAAATTTTCCGTCTTTTCTTGACCGTGTACCGGTTTCTTTGACAAAAGATTTCAGCTTGAACGCGTTTGGCTAGGACGATTCTGGGCGAAATCTCAGCATCGACGGAGTCGGGCTGTTTTCGGCACCACCTTAACCAGGCGCATAGCATTTCTTTAAACATCCGGTGGCGGAGAAGAGCCATCCGGTCACCAATCAAAAGAAACCAAGGAGTATGATTAGATTAAAACGCTTTGGTTTGGCCATTGCGGCCGAACTAGCGATCGTCTTGACATTAGGGGTGAGCGCGCGCGCGCAGGCGCCGGCTCCCTCGCCCGGTCCAAATCCAACCAGTGTCAATGAGCAGGGAGGACAACTCCAACAGATCACTGTTACCGGTTACATTATCCCGCGCGTCGGCGAAGGCCCGCAACCGGTCACCACGCTGGACCAGGATTTTATTACCAAACAGGGGGATCAGACTGTTACGGACGTACTGCAGCGCTTGCCCTCGACAGCAGGGAATTTTGCGCCCACCACGACCAGCGGTAACAGCTTTTCCCCTGCTTCGGCTTCGATCAGCCTCCACGGGTTGGCCCCGAACTTTTCCCTGGTCTTAGTCGACGGTAAGCGAATGCCTGCTTTCCCTTTCCCTCAGGTTTCAACGTCTGCCGTCATCAGCTTCGTCGATATTAACTCAATCCCCTTAGCTGCCATCGATCGCATTGAGATCTTGAACGACGGCGGCAGCGCCGTCTACGGCTCCGACGCCATCGGCGGTGTCGTCAATATCATTCTCAAGAACGAGTATAACGGTGCCGACATTACGCAGTATTGGGGCATCAGCGAGCATGGGGATGCGGAGACCTATCACGGCTCATTAGTCGGCGGAGTTAGTCACAAACTCTGGGACGACAATTCAAAGCTCAGCATCGTAGTGGCGTTCGATTACTATGAACAGGGCCCGATTGACGCTGCGGACCGCCCCTACTCAGCCAATCCCGACCACAGCGTGCTGGCTGCCAAATATCCGGCGCTGCCTTTCCTCTTCTCGACCGCCGGCACGTTTAATACGGCGCCGGACGGATCCGGCACTCAGTACACGGTATTCCGAGGAACAACACCCGCGAACGGCTTCCTGACAGCAGCGAATGCCGGAGTCGCTGCTAACAACAACTTCTCCCCAAACTATTGGCAGATATTACCGCGCGAGGCGCGCTACGGTGGTCTGGTAAACGTCAATTTAGATGTGAGCCAGAACCTGAAGTTCTACGATCAACTCATAGTTCAACGGAATGAGGAAACTGCTGAAACACCTAACCAAGGCTTTAGTTCCTTTGACATTAACGGAACCGCACCCTTCGAAATTCCTACGACCAATCCTTTCAATCGGACCGGAGTGCCAATATTTATTGGCTTTCCCGGCATGTATCTCCCGGAGATGGGTGCGTGGAATTCGGACGTAATTATCCGAACCATCCGTAACGTAGTCGGCGCGACTCTCCAGCTCCCACACGACTGGGTGATCGACGCTAACTTCCAGTACGCGGAAAGCGACGGAACCCAATACGTCTACAATGCGACCCAGAAGGATCGGCTGAGTCAGGCGCTCGCGGGAACATTGCCTGGCCATATCGGCCAGTTCTTCAACCCGTTTATCGATGAGCGGTTCGCCGGCAACTTTAACCAGCAGTTCTACAACGCGTTACGAACGATCCAATGGGAGGACGTTCGTACCAGTGTGCTCACTTGGCATGTTTCTGCTGGCGGCACTCTGATCGATCTGTGCTCTGGCCCGCTCACCGTGGCCGGTGGGCTGGAGTATCGCAGTGAAGAATTTATCCAAAACCAGGACCAAAATAGCAAATTTGGTAACATCACCTCCAATGATTTCTCGTCGGGCGAACTCACCACTGCTCGCCGGTGGATCCACAGTGGCTTTATTGACGTAGAGATCCCTCTCCTCGGCGATAAGTGGTCGTGGCCCGGGGCGCGATCGCTCCTGCTCAGCCTCCAGGAGCGGTATGATGACTACAGCACCTTCGGCAGCGCGGCCAAGCCTAAGTTCGCTATTTCGTACAAGCCGTTTAATGACCTCACGTTGCGCGCCAGCTACGACGAGGGGTTTGCCGCTCCTTCCTTGGCCGAACTCTTCGGCGCAGCTATCATTGGCCAAACCACCGTAAATGATCCGCAACACGGTGGGGCGTCATTTACCGTTCTGAACGTCACTGGAGGTAACGCGAACCTAAAAGCCGAAAACTCGTACAGTTATTTTGCGGGAGCACTTTGGACCCCCGGAGCGAGCGATCCGGAACACAGTTGGTGGGGTTGGGCGAATGGTTTTTCAGCCTACGTCGATTGGTTCTCAATCAATGTCCGCAACCTCATCGGCCAGCTCACGCCGCAGACGATCGTCGACATCAACCTCCCTGGTGCCGTCATCCGTAACGGGGCCGGCACAATTACCACGGTCAATGCCGCATTTCAAAACCTTGGCCAATCGCGTAACGACGGCTTCGATTTTGGTTTCAGCTACGTCACCAAGGAATGCCCTTGGGGCAAGCTCGATATAGAGGCGAACGCTACCTATTACCAGTATTACTCTCTCAACACGGTCACGAAGAAGCCGGCCCCCAATCTCCCGGCCTTCGAAGTCCAGGATCGAACCGATTCTTACGGCAACCCTGATTTCAAAGCAGTCGGCAGCATTTTTTACTCGAAGACGGTGTTTGGTGTAGACACTTTCCGCACCGGAGTCACCGTCAATTTCGTCGATTCTGAGCACGACATTAATGACAACTTCAAAGGCACCAATCCGTTAGCAACCCTCGATTCTCCTGGGTATGTCCATCGGATCGGCGACTGGACGACCTTTGACTGGCAGATCTCCTACAAATTCGGAGCGCCGGCTGAAATCGTTCCCGAAACGCCGAAACCCGGCTACGATAAAGAAGGCAAGCGAGTTGTCGGGGAAAAGGCGATTGTGCCGAAACCGGAGGGCTCAAAATGGGGTTGGCGTAATTTGCTAGCCGATACCACCTTCACGTTTGGCATCAACAACGTCTTTAATACCAGGCCGCCGCTGTCGGCAGATTGGTTTCAGGGCTACGATACTGGCGACGCAAATCCTTACGGACGTTTCTACTACATGCAGTTCGAGAAGAAGTTCTAATTTAACGATTCTGTCCGAATGAAGCGAGGGAGTCGTAAAGGCTCCCTCGCTTCCTGCTTTTTTTGCTTTCGTTCGGCGATTTCAACGGAAGAGCCTGCGCTCGGAGAAGGGCGCCTCGGACTCAGTTCCGATGAGTCGCCAAACCGGTTGTCTCTTGACCGGAAACGAGCGAAATAACAAAAAGAGCTTCTCGGTGAAAAATGACTCTGCCGGCGCTCTTTGTAATGCCATTGGCGGAATTTAGAGATGTCCAGCGCAAGTCCACCATCGTTAGCCGGGAGAGTTTGCTTTTGTATTCTCGCTTTCGCGGTTGCCCTCTACCTGTTGGCCTCTATCCGCCAGATTGACCGCGACCTGCAGCAGAACTCCGATTGGCGGACCTATTTCACAAAGGACGCCATGCATTACTACGTGATGGCCGAATCATTCGCTTCCGGTGATTTTTCGATGTCGTACGAAAAGGACTGGCCCTATCGCCAGCCGCTCTTTTCTCTGCTCGTGGCCGGAGTCATCAAAGTGACGAACGGCGATCTCTTCGCGATCCGGTTGATCAATGTGGGAGTGATCATTGGTACCACGATCACTTTATTTCTGATCCTCCGGAGTCTTTGTTCTGACTCGGCCTCCGCTGCGATCATCTCTACCCTTTTCGTCCTCAGCCCATTCGCTTATGATCAATCCGTCCACGGACTGGCTACCGAGCCGCTCCATCTCTTTTTACTCATTTGTACCATCGCCTGCTTCCTCCGGTACGTTGCGACCCGCCATTGGATCTACCTTTCGCTTTTGGCTCTGACTGTCGGTCTGGATTACCTTGACCGGGTAAACGGACTCTTCCTGGCGATCTCTGCGTTCGCGGTTCTAGGCTGTTTCGCATTAAGTCAGCATTTACTCGGATCGGATCATCCGTTGATCAGGACCAGGCGCCAGTCCGACGACCGGGCGAAGTCGGATACCCAAAATACCGTCTCCTGGTGGCATTATCTGCTCGCGGCGCCCGTTCTGATTGTCGCCACTGCGCCGAGCTGGCTCTCGCACTGGTACTATTTCGGGAATCCATTTTATCACGGAGCGATCCAAAACTTTCTTTGGGGCGACAGTTATCTCGGATCGATGGATAGTCCGCGCCTCTTGACTGCCCGCGACTATTTCGCTTCGCATTCGCTGCTCGATGCTGCCGCACGGTTTTTGTTGGGGTGCGATAAGGTCTTTTTTGCCATACCGATCGATCGGGAGCGCCTGCCGGTATTGTACTTCGCGGCTTTGGGCGGAATTTGGGTGGCCTGGCGAGAAAGACGGGCCCCATACCTTTGGCTGCTGCTGTTCTATTTGTTGCAAATGCTGCCGCTGGCGTGGACCCAGCCGGTCAACACTACTCCCCGAATCCCTTACGCCGCTACTCAGCCTTTCGAGCTTTTCTTTGCCGCAACGTTCCTGCACTGGTCTTGGACAAGGAAGCAGCCTTGCCAACTGTCTGAAGTAGAAAAGACCATTTCTTCGCCAGCGCACCTGCGAATAAACGCGCATTAATCGCGACTCGGTATAGCCGGCGGAACTTGCGCGCA
The DNA here is from genome assembly GCA_963804425.1 of uncultured Verrucomicrobiae bacterium. Lineage (GTDB taxonomy): Bacteria > Verrucomicrobiota > Verrucomicrobiia > Chthoniobacterales > JAFAMB01 > DASTDH01. The sequence goes on from CAWDQF010000003.1 coordinate 105,047, forward strand.
CAAAATCGCCCGGAATGTTCAAAAAGTTCCGCGTATTTGGTTGACCGTGTAACAAAAATTTCACACAAAACTTGGCGGATTGGCGGCTAATCGGAGGGAGACGGCTTGCGCACGCCGAATGGCACGAGCTGTGCTTATCTCATTATCAGCCTCGATCCTTAACCCAACGAATTGACGCGAGGTCAGGAGATCCCAAAAATCAAGGAGTCACATGGTACATTCCCAGCGTTCGCGGTCGACGTTTGCCGCCGGATTCATGGCTACGTTCGCCTTCGCCGTCTACGCTCACGCCCAAGCGCCTGTATCCCAGCCCGGCCCGAGCCCATCCGGAGGAGCCGCGCAAAGCGGCCAATTGCAACAGATCACCGTGACCGGGTATATCATCCCGCGAGTGGGGGACGGTCCACAGCCGGTAGTTACCCTGGATCGTAATTATATCGAGAAGTCCGGCAACCAGACCGTAACCGATGTCCTCCTGAACCTGCCTTCAGCTGTCGGTAATTTCGCTCCAAATACTACCACCGGGTTCAGCTTTTCTCCCGCTTCCGCGTCAGTTAGCCTCAAAGGGTTGCCGCCCAACGACACGCTCGTGTTAGTCGACGGTCTGCGCATGCCAGCTTTCCCGTTCAATCAAGTCTCCACCAGCAGTGTTACCAGCTTCGTCGATCTCAACTCCATCCCACTGGCTGCGGTCGACCGAATTGAGATACTGAACGACGGCGGGAGCGCAACCTATGGAACAGACGCGATCGCCGGGGTGGTCAACGTCATCCTGAAAAACGAGTATAACGGAGCCGATATTACTAACTACTATGGAATCAGCCAAAGAGGCGATAGCGAGACCTACCATGGTTCATTAGTCGGCGGAGTTTCTCACAAGTTTAGTGATACCTCCAAGCTGAGCATTTTGGTGGCCTTCGATTACTATGAATCGAGCCCGATTATGTCGGAGGACCGCGGCTTTGCGAACGAGCAGCATAGTCATCTCAGTCCGAATTATCCGGACCAGCCGAACGTTGTCCCTAATGCGGGTTCCTTTTTTGACGCGGCCGGCAACCAATATACGTTAATACCGGGAACCAGAGGTATTGCTACCGCGTCCGATTTCATTATAAACGGCGCTTCCAACAGTGATTTCAATCTGCGGTTTCAGCAACTCGTTCCGCGCGAAACCAGATACGGCGGCTTGGTCAAGGTGAACTTTGATGTGACCGACTATCTCAAGTTTTACGATTATCTTATCGTTCAGCGTAACGAAGAACTGAGTTCGTTTCAGAACCAAGGGATCTATGTAAATCTGACGATTCCGGCCAATAATCCTTTCAATCCCTTTGGCATGCCGCTTACCACGGGCGGATTCAACCAAAGCCTGCCGGAGTTCGGGCCGTTTCGCACCGATTCGATTATCCGTACAGTTCGCAATGTGGCGGGGGCGACCCTTCAGCTTCCCCACGGCTGGGTAATTGACGCCAGCTTCATGTATGGCGAAAGCGATGGCAGCCAGATCATTAACAACAACTTTACTACCAGCACTCTTCAAGCCGCGCTTAACGGCACGCTGGCCGGACACGTTGGCCAATTTTTCAATCCCTTCGTGGATGAATCCGTTGCCGGTGACCCTAACCGGGCCTTTTACAATGCGCTGCGCACGAATTACTCACTGGACAATCGAACCGATATTCTGAACTGGAACATCCACGGTGGTGGTACGCTGATCGATTTGTGCAGCGGCCCGCTCACCATAGCCGGCGGACTCGAGTACCGAAGTGAAGAGATGGTTCAGTCCAACGACCATACCGAAGAAATTAACAACGGCGCCGATTTCCAAAGTCCGGGCAAGCTCCCGAGTGGGCGCCGCTATATCTATAGCGCGTTCGGCGAAGTCGATATTCCGGTCCTGGGCGAAAAATGGTCCTGGCCCGGTTTGAGAAATCTCGATGTGGCCTTTTCGGAGCGGTACGACCAATATTCGGACTTCGGCAGCGCCGCGAAACCCAAGATCGCAATCCGCTACAAGCCCTTTAACGATCTGACGTTTCGAGCGACCTATTCCGAAGGTTTCGCTGCGCCTTCGTTGGCAGACCTTTTCGGTACTCCTATCCCGGGAGAGGTAACTGTCAACGATCCCAAAACAGGCAACACTGGTGTCCCCATCGTAAATTTTGTGAGCGGGAACCCTCATCTCAAACCCGAAACGGCCTACAGCTATTATGTGGGCGCCGTCTGGAGCCCTGGGTCCGCTGACCCGGACCATAGCTGGTGGGGTTGGGCCAACGGTTTTTCCGCCTATGTGAACTGGTACGAAGTGACCCAGCGCAACCTGATTGGAAACCTTACGGCTCAAGAAATCGTGGATCTGGAAGCCAGTTTTCCTGGCGCAGTGATCCGAAATCCCGCCGGAACGATTACCCAGGTCAACAGCAGTTTCGAAAACATCGGCGGACGTTTGACTGACGGGATTGAATTCGGATTTAACTACATCACCAAGGAATATCCCTGGGGTAAACTCGACTTGGAGTTCAACGCCAACTATATTTATAACTTTACGTTCAAGCAGTTGGTTGGCGCGAACCCTGACGGCACACCGCATTTCACATTATGGGATGAAGAGGACTCTTACGGGGTTCCCGATTTCAAGGCGTTGGCCAGCGTTTTCTATTCCAAAACGTTATTCGGAGTCGATACGTTTCGCACGGGCGTGACCCTTCACTATACCGACTCGGAACATGACATTAACGACAACTTCAAGGGTACAATGGCGAATTTCAGTTCGGATGTTCCTGGCACAAACTATGTACATCTCATCGGTAGCTGGACGACCTTCGATTGGCAGATCTCGTATGAATTCGGTGCGCCGGCAGCGGTTACTCCCGAGACACCAAAGCCTGGTTACGACAAGGAGGGCAAACGAGTCGTCGGAGAGAAAGCGATCGCACCGAAACCGGAAGGTTCTTCCTTCGGCTGGCGGACATTGCTAGCCAATACTACGTTCACCTTCGGTATCAACAATGTGTTCGATGCTCCGCCGCCTTTTGCGGCCGACTGGTATCAAGGCTACGACACGTCGGATGCTAATCCAATCCGACGATTCTTCTACGTGTCCGTCGAGAAAAAATTCTGAGGGATACGCTGGTGTGCGTGCGGAGCGCGCCGCCGGTTTGATTCCGCTGCTCGACATGACAGCCGCCGAGACCTTACGGCGCGCCCCCGTTCGAGCTTTTTTGCGCTGGGATATTTGCGGACTGGCTCCGGCCATGTACTCGGATGATTTATACGGCAGAAAAACGCAGGTTCATTAAATCGCGGACGCGAAATCTGGCTAGACTTTTTGCCGAAGCGGGTTCCTTCGTTGATAAATCTACGGAAATCGAGCGTCTCTGAGGATTCTCTTCGCACGCAAGGCTTCTTTGAGTCTTTGCGCGAAAAGCCAATTCCGCAGTGCATTGCGCCCTTCTAATCGGGGGCGTGACACTTCAGTAGAAGATTTGTTCAAATTTTCCTTCTTGACCTTGCAATTGTTTTCTTACAAAAACGTTAATTAACATAAAAGGCGTTAGGCTGCGACTTTAAGCAAGCGCCGTGATTCTTTCAAAAGCGGAGATGATCGAGGGCAGAAATTCGATCACCGAAGACAGAAATCGAGGCGGAATGAATAAATTAAGAGATCTTAGTTTGGCCTTTGTTGCCGAACTGGCGATCGGCATAACCTTTGGGGGCAGCGCGTTTGCGCAGGCACCCGCGACTCCAACTACCCTTCCCAATCAAGGAGGAGGCGAACTCCAAACGATAACTGTGACCGGTTACATAGCGCCTCGTGTCGGTGATGGCACCCAACCGGTCCACACCCTTAACCAGGACTTCATCCAGAAACAGGGCGATCAGACAGTCACCGATGTACTCCAAAAATTGCCTCAAAACGTCGGCTCATTCACGCCGCTTGTGAACGCTGGCGCCAGCTTCTCACCGGGTGGTGCGGAGGTGAACCTTTATGGTGTAGGCTTCAACACGACGCTCGTTCTCATCGACGGGTACCGACAGACACTGTTTCCTTATCCGCAGAACGGCTTCGAGCCATTTGTCGATATCAATACCATCCCTCTTGCCGCCGTGGATCGCATAGAAATCTTAAAGGATGGTGCCAGCTCCCTTTACGGATCTGACGCGATCGCAGGTGTAGTCAATATCATTTTGAAAGACGAATATAATGGGGCGGATATCAGCTATCATTTTGGCATCAGCCAACGGGACGACTATGTAGAAAACCACGTTCAGCTAGTCGCCGGTATATCTCAGAAACTCTGGAGCGACGATTCAAAGTTAAGCATCATAGCGACTTTTGATTACGATGAAACCACCCCGATTGATGCATCCAGCCGCTGGTATGCCAACAACATAATTGAATCGCGCTTTGGCCCGACTTTCAGGGACTTAAGATCTTCCCGAACGCCTGCCGGCAATTTCTTCGGACTCACGACAGGTAATTCTTATGCGCTGATTCCAGGGACTCTAGGACCAACCGTTACGCCGGCCGATTTCGTGATCAACGGAGCACTGAATCACTACCAGACCATCCCGGGAGAGCAAATTGTCCCCCGCGAACAACGGTTTGCCACCTATGACAAGATTACGTTCCAGCCGCTCAAATATGTACAAGTCTACGACGAGTTCTTGTACGAACACACCAAAGAGGACAGCAGCTTTACCGCCCTACCTGTTACCGAAACCGACAACGTAACGGTTCCGGCAGGCAACCCATTTAATCCTTTCGGCGAAGATCTACAGTGGCGCGGCCGATTGCTGCAGTTGGGCCAACGCAAAGGCGAAGTGGAAATCGACACCTATCGCAATATCGCGGGGGTGCGTTTGATTCAACTCCCCCAGAACTGGTATGTCGATGCCAGCTTCCTTTACGCCGAGAGCGACGCTGAACAAACCAATTCCAACTTTAGCCTGAACAGCCGCCTTAATGAAGCCCTTTCCGGGAACGCTTCCTGGTTTTGTTGGCCAGTTCTATAACCCGTTTATAGACGCCAATGCGAATCCCAATCGCCAATTCATAAACGCTCTACGTTACAACGCTCACAGCATCGCACGCACCGACCTGACGCAATGGTCGATCCGCGGCGGCGGCGATCTTTTCTATCTTTGCTCTGGACCAGTTACGGTTGGCGGTGGCGCCGAATACCGGTCGGAGAGTTACATCTCTGTCCTAGATCCCAACTACAACAGCCATAATCTGACTTCGTTTGGAGAGTCACAGAACGCAGCCGGTAAAGATTATGTCAAAAGCGTCTACGGTCAGATCATTATCCCAATCTTGGGTGAGAAATGGTCCTGGCCTGGCGCCCGCGCCTTAGAGGTGGACATTTCAGAGCGCTACGACGATTACAGTACCTTTGGTTCCGCCGCGAAGCCGAAATTCGCGATCCGCTACAAGCCTTTCGATGACCTGACGTTTCGCGCGAGCTACTCGGAAAGCTTTCGGGCGCCTTCACTCCCGGAATTGTTCTCCGGCACTATAACCGGCTTTCAATTCGTCAGCGATCCAGTTACTGCCACCACCGTACAAGTCCAACAATTAGGCTCTGGCAACCCTCACCTGCATCCAGAGACCGGATATAGCTATTATGCGGGTGCGGTCTGGACTCCCGGTGCGGCCGACCCCGAACACAGCTGGTGGGGCTGGGCCAATGGCTTTACCGCTTATGTTGATTGGATTGAGATTTCGCGCCGCAACGTCATCGCCGAACCCAGTCCCCAATTTGTCGTCAACACTGGCAATCCTAGTTTGGTAATTCGGGGCACAGGTGGCCAGATCGTCACAGTATTGACCCCTTTCGAGAACCTCGGCGCAGAGCGTGTAGACGCGGTCGATTTTGGTGCGAGCTATGTCACCAAGGAGTTTAGCTGGGGCAAGCTAGACCTGGAGGTCAATGCCTCGTATCTCTACCATGTCAGCGAGCAGGATCAACCAGGCGGACAGGTCTTCAATGTTACCGACTCTCTTGGAGGCAGCATTTACACCGGTCCCGACTTTCGGCTGGTCGCCAGCGCCTTTTATTCCAAAACCGTCTTTGGTTGCGACACCTTCAGGACGGGGCTGACGCTAAACTACTTGGACTCAGAACACGATATCAACGATCCCCGTGCCTTCGGTTTAACTCTTCAACAGTTCGTTGCAGCGACGGGCTTACCCAACGCGCACGTTATCGGCAATTGGACGACATTCGACTGGCAGATCAGCTATGAGGTTGGAAAATTTGCGGAGATCGTGCCCGAGACGCCGAAACCAGGTTATGACAAGGAAGGCAAGCGGCTCGTTGGAGAAAAAGCAATTTCTCCTAAACCAGAAGGTTGCAACGAGGGTTGGCGCCGGTGGTTAGGTGGCACGAGATTAACCTTCGGTATCAACAATATCTTTGATACTCGCCCCCCATTCGCCGACGCCAACACCACAGTCGGGTTCGACACCGCTCACACCACCCCCTTCCAGCGTTACTTCTACGTAGAGATCGAAAAGAAATTTTAAGGACGAAGTAGTTTAAGCCGTCGCAAAAGCACAGGATCCGCCGGATCCTGTGCTTCTCTTTTTGTGAGACAAGCGGATATTGGGCTTAAACGTTAAGTTTAGTCAGTAACTAGTCCGCACCACTGAAGCTACATGATTATTGATTGTTGTAGACGAGTATGCGCGAATATCCTATACTGTTCGACATTGTCTTGGAGTTCAAAAGCGATGCCGGATCGAATGCGATTTCTCCTGCTATTTGGAATAATTTCAATTCGAACTGTCGCGTTGGTACACGGGCAGATCACGACCCAGCCCTACCAATACAATGGTGGGACGTTCACGGTTACGACCGTTTTTAATTTTGATACGAGCATCGAGACGGACTCGATGCCAGGAACCACTCGCTTTCAACCGGTCCTCACTATAACCAGCCCCGGTACAGGACGCTCGATTACGGCTACTTATCTCAGCAAAAACGATTATATCAGCGGCGGAGAAGGGAACATACTTATTGGGAAAGAAGTAGTTCCCGGAAGAGAAAACCCTCGAACAAACATGGGAATCGCTATAGTCGATGCCTCAAGCTTGGGACCTGGTCCGCTCGTTTTCAGCGCCGCATATTCGGAGCTTTCCAGTCCGCTTCCGACGAATATTCGCAACATCTTCGGCGGACCATATCATGTTTGGAGAATTTCTCCCCAAAGCATAACGCCCACTCTTTCACCATACATACCTCCCAGGACCGGGGTGCCTCCTGGTGGCGGACCAGTAGTGACAAGCATTCACGCGGTGATTATTTCCGGGCGATCGGATCCAGCGAAGATCGTGACCTCGCAAAATGTGACGTTAGTTGGTGGCGTCGTTGCGCTGGGTAAGGACTCTGCGCCGCCCACCGCGCCGAACCCGTGGAGTAGTGGTCTGCGCATCGTGCCGGATGAAGCATTGCTGACCGGGACAAAGATCCCGCCATTAACGCCAAACATCCTCGATGTGCGAATCGTGAAACACGCAGTGGTCGGAGATCTTGCTGTACCGAGTGCGTCTCCTTAGCGCCTTCGTGCCTCACGGAGTTCACGCTCTGCTAATTGACATACCGAGCGAAGGCGACTTTCTTGGCGACTCTTCCCCAGAAGGGGGTCGATCAGGGGGCAGGCGAGACTCCATACTTTCATTTGCTGATTCACAGCTGCGACAATGAAAGTTCGCCAATCGCTTTATGCCAAATGCTATCAATGATAGCGTTTTGATTACGGCGCAATTGCTCGTTCGGGATCTCGAAAACGAAGTGGTTCAGGCTCTCAAGCAAAGAGCAGCGAAAGAGGGGACCTCAACGGAGGAAGCGCATCGCCGGCTTCTTCGTCAGGCGTTACCTAAAGACAAACCGAAATTGAGCTTCAAAGAAGCGTTGCTGGCGATGTCCGATGATGGGGACGATACGCTCTTTACTCGAAAAAAGAAGAAAAGACGCCCGGTAAACCTGTAATGGTGTTTCTTCTTGATACCAGTGTCCTCTCCGAACTGCGGAAACGAAACCGGGCCGATCCTAAGGTCAGAGCATGGTACGAAAGCACGGAAAGTGCGGAGCTTTTCACGAGTGTTCTGGTAATCGGCGAAATCCGGCAAGGAATAGAAAAGAAACGAATGAAGGATCCGTCATTTGCAGCAAAACTCGAACAGTGGCTCCGCGGAATATTGCGCGATTTCCAAAGTAGCATCCTACCGGTCACGCAAGAAGTCGCGGAACTGCGGGGCTCGCTCAGTGCCGGGCAAACCATGTCAGAACCGGATGGACTCATCGCAGCAACCGCCTTTTTTCATAACCTGACGCTTGTCTCTCGAAACGAGAACGATTTCCAGCGCACAGGCGTAAAGACGCTGCAATCCCTGGCATTCGACAGCGGGAGTAACGAAGTAATGGAGTGTCAGGGGGGATGAACAGCTAAGGCTTGTAGCGGAATCGAACACATCATTCTCACAGAAGAGCGCGAAGGTCACGAAGATGATCGATTCAATGCAGGAGGCGAGAGGACAGAGCCTCGCTTCCTTCCATAGCTTCTGTTACCCTGGTTGCGCGATACGGCAGACCGGCCGCGAATTCGGAAAGCATCGTCTTCGCGTCCATTTGTGTCGATTCGTGGTTCTTAGATCGGAAAATCTCTTTAATCCGCGTAATCGGCGAAATCTGCGAATTAGTCCAGTCTTAGCGCTCGGTCTGTTGGCGACGATTGTGGTGCTCACTTTGGCGGGTACTGATCGGCAGCCACAACTGGGTACACTGTTCTGGGTTACGCTGGGCTACCTGCTTTATGAGTTGTTGGCTCAACGTCTACGTGGCCCTGAATCCACTCTGGGCGGCAACGGTTCGGAACGAAAGGCCCGCGATTGGCTCCGCGGCATTATCGTCGTCGCCGCCGGTCAGCGTAGTTTGCCGTAGCGCGCCCTTACCTGGAGTTCATTCGTCGGATCAGAAGATGGGAACCGTCGAAGCGACGAAGTGTCTCCCGGCGTTCTCAATACACACCGTGACTGTACTTCCTCACCAAAAACTCAACTCGCTCCGGCCGGTCGCCGGGAGATGAACTTCTGGAGCACGATGAAGATGAGCAGGAGAGCGCCGATCACGATTTTTGTCCACCAGCTGTTCAGCGTACCGTTGAAGATGATGATTTGTTGGATCAATCCGAGGATTAACACGCCCATCAAGGTCCCAGGAACAAAGCCAACCCCGCCGGTTAGCAGGGTGCCTCCAATCACAACCGAGGCGATCGCGTCGAGCTCCAATCCAACAAAAGAGGCAGGGTTCCCCGATTGCATGTAGAAGGTCGCGACCACGCCGCCCAGCGCGGAGAAGAATCCGGCCAGCGCATAGGTAGCGATTTTCGTCTGCCCGATCGGCAATCCCATCAAGCGAGCGGAGTTTTCATTCGATCCGATCGCGTACACATTCCGTCCGAAACGTGTGAAACTCGCAATGAAGGTTCCAACAATAATCGAGGCCAGAAAACACATAGCGGTAAACGGTAAGACTGCCTTGGGAGCGACTAAGATCGAGAGCTGGGGCAGGACCTCACCATAGAAGGAGTGATCGATCCCAATGGATTCCGGGTAGATCACAAAGCCTAGGCCGCGCAAACAAAAGAGGCCGGCGAGTGTCACCAGAAACGGAGGCATTTCAAAGAAGTGGATCAAACAACCCATGCCTGCTCCGGCGACGGTCCCAATGCAGAGCGCGATCCCCATCGCCAGGAATGGATCACATCCGACCTGGAGGAGTTTGGCAATGAGTATGCCAACAAAAGCTACCATCGAACCGACCGAGAGGTCGATGCCGCCGGACAAAATCACGAACGACTCTCCCACGGCCGCAACACCGACAAATGCACTATCGTTTAAAAGGTTCACGATCACCCGGGGCGTACCGAAATTCGGATAAAGCAGAGAGCCGGTGCCAAAGACTGCGAGCAGGACAACGGCCGTCGCCAGGAGCGGAATGTACTTAGGGTTTAGGCGAATCATGCCGCGTAGCGGTAAGGAGATGATGGGGCAACCGAGAACTAAGCGGTTTGAGTATCCTCCCTAACGGCCGAAAAAGTTGGGCAAGTCGCGTCCGGAACAATTCACTTTGGAACAGGCAAACCGCAATAATCACGAGGGCTTTCGGTACCGGAGAGACATCGGAACTCACATTTCTGGCGTATAAGGTGGTGGTGAGTGTCTGGATGAACAATCCGCCAACAACCGCTCCGACCAGATAGAAACGACCTCCTTGTAGTGAGGTGCCACCTACCACGACTGCCAGGATGGCATCCAATTCCAAATACAGGCCGATATTGTTTGCATCCGCGCTCTTGATATTTGAGCACGCTACCAGTCCGGCGAGTCCGGCACAGAGCCCCGAAAACGTGTAGACCAAAAACTTCACCTGCTTGGCGTTGATGCCGGAGTAACGACTGGCCTCGTCGTTGTCGCCTACCGACTCGATAAAGAGTCCAAGAGCCGTACGCCGGACCAGAAAATGCGCGAGCACCAGCATGACCAGCACGAGCGTCAAAGTAAAAGGCAAGCCGAACAGGTGACCATTACCGAGGTAGACCATTGTTGGATCGAGAAAATTAATGATCTGTCCTTCCGTGATCAGCTGAGCAATGCCGCGGCCTGCAACCATCAACACCAGCGTGGCAACGATCGGTTGGATGCCGAACCCGGCGACCAGCAAACCGTTCCAAGCGCCGGCCAGAACGGAGATGACGAGAGCAACAGCGATAGCGACTCCCGGGGATTGATGTTCGGTGACCAGCAACCGGGACGACACGGCGGCGGCGATTGCCATCACGGCGCCAACTGAAAGATCAACCCCACCGGTTGCAATCACTAGGACCATGCCGAGGGACAACAGCATTACTTTCGCTCCCTGGTTCAGTACATCGATCCGGGAACCGTAGAGGTGCCCGTTCAACAGCTGGATATGAAAGAAACCCGGCGTGAAAAACTGATTGAAAAGCAGGAGTAGCGCGAGCGCGCCAACGGTCCAAAAGATTCTTTGACGGCGCAAAAAGAACAGAATCGCGCCGAAGGCTATCCAGAATAGCAGGTCAGAGAACCAGTCAATCATGCGGCCGGCCGCTCCAAATCGTGCGTTGCAATGGACTGCATAATAGCTTCCTCGGAAATCTCTGCTTCTGTCAATTCTCCTACCTTTCGGCGATCACGCAAAACCACCACACGCTGACTTTGCCGGACGATTTCCTCTAGTTCCGAACTGATAAAGAGAACGGCCAAGCCCTCCTGCCGGAGTGATTGGATCAGTTTCTCAATCTCGAGCTTCGCTCCCACATCGATTCCGCGCGTAGGTTCGTCGAGAATAAACAATTTTGGCTCAGTCGCCAGCCACCGGGCGAGCAAGACCTTTTGTTGATTTCCGCCGCTGAGATTCCGAACTATCTGCTCCCGGGTCGGAGTTTTGATGTCAAGCGATCGAATGAAGCGGTCAGCGAGCTTGTCCTGCTCAGTAATCGACAAACGCCGCCAACTTCCTCGGCTGGCTTGCAACGCTAAGACAATATTCTCCCGGACGGTGAGGCTGGGGATGATTCCGGCGACTTTCCGGTCTTCTGGAGTTAACGCAATCCGGTATCGGATCGCGGCCCGTGGCGAATTGAGCTTCACGGCCCGATTCTTTATCAGGATTGTGCCCTGATCCGGTCGATCGACTCCGAAAAGTAGTCTGGCTGTTTCTGTGCGTCCGGATCCGAGCAGGCCGGCCAGGCCGACGACTTCTCCGGGACGGATCGCGAGATCCAGCGGTTGCATCGAGCCTTTCCTTCCCAGTGCCCGCGCTTCTAGGACCGGAGCGTCCGAACGAATGGTGGCTGTGCTCGCCCGCGTTTGTTCGAGCGCTTCGACTTGCTGGATCGCCTTACCAATCATATGGGAAACGAGTTTGATTCGGGGAAGGTCCTTGGTCGCGAAACAACCGACTCGACACCCGTTGCGCAACACCGTGATTAAATCGGAGATTTCGTAAACCTGGTCGAGAAAATGAGTGATAAATATGATTCCGAGACCGCCTTCTCGGAGTTTGCGAAGTTTTTTGAACAGCTCTTCAACCTCTGTCTTATCGAGACTTGAGGTCGGCTCGTCCAAAATTAAGAGTTTCGCAGAAATATCGAGGGCGCGAGCAATAGCCACCATCTGCTGAATGGCGATTGAATAGGAAGAGAGTTGACGATTGACGTCTAGAGTAAGGTCGAGCCGGGCGAGTGCCGCTCGCGCTCGCTTGTCGATGGCACGCCAACGAATGGTACCAAGCCAGGTCGGCTGGCGGCCGAGACAAATATTCTCGGCAACCGACAAATGCGGGATCAGGTTAACTTCCTGATACACAGTGCTGATACCAAGCGCCTCCGCCTCGCGCGGCGATTTCGGTGCGATGATTTGACCTTCCAACCGTGTTTCTCCGGCATCTCGTGGAAAAACTCCCGTTAAAACTTTGATTAGCGTGCTCTTGCCCGCGCCGTTCTCGCCCATCAGCGCATGGATTTCGCCAGACCGCACCGCAAAATCGACCGCATCCAATGCCTTGACGCCGGGAAAGCCCTTGCTCAGACCCGTAACCTCTAAGAGCGCAGTAGCCACTGTGTCACAGTAAATACAGTTCGGGCGCTCGGCCATTCGGTTCGAGCGCCCGCCTTAATCTACTAAGAATGGGATTTTAGTATTGTCTCTTTGGTAGCTCTGCGGCTGCTTGCGATTGTTCGTAAACGCCCTCTTGCGTGACCACTCGATGCGGCACTTCCTGCTTGTTCGCTACCTTTTCAATCAAATCAAAAAGTTGTGGTCCGAGGAGCGGATTGCACTCAACGGTGACATTCAGTTTACCGTCCTTCATTGCTTCAAAGGCGCCGCGGACACCATCGATCGATACAATTTTGATGTCTTGACCAGGTTTAATCCCGGCTTCCTCCATCGCCTGAATTGCTCCCAAAGCCATATCATCGTTGTGCGCGAACAGCACATTGATTTCCTTGGCGTTGGGTGACTTCAAAAATGCTTCCATGACCTCTTTGCCTTTGGCCCGCGTGAAATCACCGCTCTGAGACATGATGATCTTTATATCCGGGTACTTTTCCTTGATAACTTCCTCGAAACCTTTTTTGCGATCAATCGCCGGCGCGGATCCGACCGTGCCAACTAACTCGGCGACATTCGCTTTGCCGCCAGTGAGCTTTGCTACCGCGTTGGCTGCTCGCCGACCCTCTTCGATGAAGTCTGAGCCGATGAAGCATTTGTACAAGGTATCATCTGAGACTTTGACGGCGCGATCGGACAGCACGACAGGAATTCCAGCCTTTTTCGCTTCTTGTAAAACCGGCTCGAAACCAGTTTCGACTACGGGCGAAAATGCGATCACATCAACGCCTTGAGCGATGAATGAACGGATTGCCTTGATTTGGTTTTCTTCCTTTTGTTGGGCATCGGAGAAACGCAAATCGACTCCGCGTTTTGCGGCTTCAGATTTAATCGACTCGGTATTGGCCGTTCGCCAGCCGCTCTCCGCGCCGACTTGCGCGAATCCGACAACCAGTTTTTTGTCTGCGGCTAGTCCGAGGGAACTGGCAAGACCGAACACTGCGGTGACCGCCACTACCTTTAGGCAGGCGGCCGGGGTATAAACGAAACGTTGTTTCATGATGGGGAATTTCTAGAACTCATTCGTGGGAGGGTGTGATCGTTCACGGAGCGCGCTCAATTTGCGCTTACGAGAACGTTCACGGAACTAACACGTTTTTTAATAGAGTCAAAATCAGTGTGAAAGATCAATGTTTTCTTCCTCACCCGAAAGATTTCAATAAACGGCAATACCAAACCAGTGTGAGCTGCGTGCTCAATCTGAATCTGCGAACCATATTACCTCTCAGCGCCGCAATTGATGGATCGATTCGGGAAAAAACGGCGCTCCACGCCGGGGCGTCTGTTTTCTTCGAATGCTCTCAACTCGACAATTCTCTAGAATGGAGCATTTAGGTCTGGAAATCGTCTCGTTACATGTTTCGCCGTTCATTTTTGTGGACGCAGATCAGTATCTGCACACTGTTGCCTGCGCTCGGTGAGCCCTCGCCTATAACAGAAGATCGAGTGGCGATCGCTCGACTACGGGTGGTGCCGATCTTGGCACAACGATTTGCCGCGCTGGGATTATCCTATCCGGCCAAATCGATCTTTTTCCGTGTTCATAAATTCGAGCGGGAGTTCGAAGTCTGGGCACGAAATGACGATCGGGATGCCTTTAGTCTCACCCATGTCTATTCGATTCTCGCGGAATCCGGTCGGCTCGGACCGAAGCGGCGGGAGGGAGATCTCCAGGTGCCGGAAGGGTTTTATCAGGTCGATCTGTTCAATCCGAATAGCCAGTTTCACCTCTCCTTAAGAATTAACTATCCGAACGAGGCAGATCGGAAAAAATCTGATCCGAGCTCGCCCGGTTTCGATATCTATATTCACGGTGACCGGCGTTCGACCGGATGTCTGGCGATGGGTGATGACGCAATCGAGGAAATCTATGTCTTAGCCCAGGATGCGACTCCACCGGTGGAGGTGCACATTTTTCCAGCTCGGATGTTGGACTCAAGCTGGTCAACCCGGACAAAATCATATCCGGATCAAATTTATTTTTGGCAGACGCTTGAACCGGGCTACCGATTCTTTACTGAGCAGCATCGGCTGCCGATAATCAGCGTGGACGAGCACGGCAACTATTTCTGAGGCTTTCAATTTGCACCGTCGTGGCGAAACTTCTAATCTCGAGCCATGTTGCCACGGGACAGGATGGGAACTCCCAGCTCAGGCTCCGATTCCGCAGCCGGTTCAAAAGCCGGCACCAAAGCGGATGCACCCCGGGACGCTCTCCTGGAGTTAGTCTTCGAAGGAGTAAGCTATCCCTGCAAAAATGGCACCATCATTGGCACCAGCTCCGGCTTCGCGAAGCAAGCATTCTCTAAGGTTGACGGGCTCGAGCCGCGCCACCTGCTCCTGGGCACGGAGAACGGCTACTGGTTTGCGCTTACTCCCAAGAGCGTCCGGCGCCCGTTTCGCCTGGAGGGTAAACCTTTGGTTCGCGGAGAGCGAGTAATCCTCGACAAAGCGCGATATCACGTTGAATTCGATGATACGCGCTTTGGTCTCAGATTGTCACCGCGCCGCTAGGGAAGTACCGACCAGATTTCCACTGCCCGATTCTGATCCGGACGCGTGTCGAGTATATCCTGGCCTCCCATCGCGACCGTGTGAATCACGTTCGTTATGCCAGCATTTTTCATGAGGCGGGCAATGCTTTCGGCTCGTTCATTGGACAAGGCAAAATTGCCTCCGGGGCTGCCGCTCTTATCTGCGTAGCCGGCCACGACGAAAACCAACGTCGGATCGGCCGCCTTATCCTTCAGTTTCTGATCATTAAGGAGGGACATCAGTTTGTCGACCTCGGGTTTACCGATCATGCTCCTGCCAATTTCAAAATGGACCACCAGTTGCAGCTCCATGGAACTGGCGTTTTGAATCTTCTTTTCCAGCTTATCTTTTTCCGAGTCAGACATCCGCGGCATGGCTTTGAGCCGCGTTATGACCTGTTGACGAGTTTTCTCGAGATCGGCAGCCGATACCTTCTTGGGGTTCGCATCGACCGAGCCTCCGGCTGGGGTTTCCGAAACGTTAGGCGAAGGGCTACCCGGAGGAGCAGGACTTTGGCCTTGGTCGGGAGTTGTGCTTGGGTTAGGCGTAACGCTGGCGATGGGAGTCGTGGCCGTAGTGGTCGCGGTGGTCGCGGTGGTCGCAGTGGTCGCGACGGTCGCGGTCGGCGACGGGCTAGTCGTAGTTTTCGTGGTTGTACTTAAAACGGCTTGGACAATGAAATACCCTGCCGCGACCATTCCGATCAGGACTACCGCGAGCAGAATTAAAAGCCAAAGCTTGTTTCCACCACCTCCGCCTCCCTTTATCACAGCGAGCGGTTGCCCGCATTCTGGACAGATCGGAGCTCCTTCAAAGCGAATCTGGTCGCCTGTATAGGCGAGAGTGCAACCAGCTCGGTTCGTGCATTTACCATACTGGACGGCCATACCAGCGGATTATCAGCCAAGAGCGGGGCCAAAAAGCAATGCAACACTGCAAATTTGTTCAGATTTGCCCCTTAGATCCCCAGATTTTATGGTTTTCGAAGGGAATTAGCGGCCAATTGGGCTGCCGAACGACGAAATCGCGTTTCCTAACGGAGTCGATGCTGGACGATTAGCCGCCGCAGAATAGAGTCTATTGGTCACAAAAAACTGCCTGGCCAGGGTTCGCACGGAGGCGGCACGGACCGGAGACGGAATTCCCCTTAAAGCGATGACTATTGAAAGAAAAACGCCTGGCGAAAGATTCCGCGACGCCTTGTCGCTCGAGCGCCCGCTACAGATAGCCGGTGCGGTCAACGCCTTTTCCGGGCTTTTAGCGAAAGAAATAGGCTTTCGGGCCATTTATCTGTCCGGAGCCGGCGTCGCGAATGCGTCCTTTGGCTTGCCCGACATCGGCATGACGACTGCGAGCGACGTTTGCGAAGATATTCAACGAATCACTGCAGCAGTTGATTTGCCGCTCTTGGTTGATGCCGACACCGGCTGGGGCAACGCGTTCAACATCGCCCGGAGCGTCCGCGAGCTGGCTCGGGCGGGCGCCGCCGGTTGTCACTTGGAAGATCAGGTGACTGCGAAACGATGCGGCCATCGACCAAATAAGGAACTGGTTTCGACTGACGAAATGATGGATCGCCTTAAGGCGGCCGTGGATGCCAGAGCGGACCAGAGTTTTGTTATCATGGCCAGGACCGATGCAGTTGCGAAGGAAGGATTGTCTTCCTCGATTGCACGGTGCGGGCAGTATGTCGATGCAGGAGCCGACATGGTTTTCGCCGAAGCCGTTACTCGCTTGGAAGATTATCAAGAATTTGTTCGCCAGCTGCCCGTTCCGGTTTTGGCGAATCTCACGGAATTTGGCCAAACCCCCCTTTTTTCACTAACAGAGCTGCGCGAAGCCGGAGTGGCGATGGCGCTCTATCCCCTGAGTGCTTTTCGAGCGATGGCGGCTGCGGCGGAACGAGTTTATCGAACCATTCGGCAAACTGGATCGCAAACCGAGGTGATTTCCTCGATGCAAACGCGTGAGCGGCTATACGAAGTGCTTGATTACCATCGTTACGAGAGAAAGCTCGACGAACTGTTCGGATCAAATTTATGAGCGAGAAAACCAGTACCGGTCTTCGTGGGCAATCTGTGGGATCAACGGCGGTATGCACCGTCGGCAAGGAAGGTGTTGGTCTTACCTATCGCGGGTACACGATCGAAGATCTAGCCCAGAATGCTTCCTTCGAGGAAGTAGCCTATCTCCTGATTTATGGTGCGTTGCCGCGACAAGAACAATTGGAGGAGTTTAAACGGAGATTACGGGAGAAACGTGAACTTCCGAGTGCTCTGCGAACAACGCTCGAGCTGATTCCGGCGACCGCTCATCCCATGGATGTTTTGCGCACCGGGTGCTCATTTCTCGGTTCCCTCGAACCGGAAAGCTCATTTGCTCAACAAGATGCTATTGCCGAAAGACTCTTGGCGACATTCCCGTCGATGCTGTTGTATTGGCACCATTATTCAACGCGGGGTGAGAGAATTGCGACGACCGGAAATACCGATTCGCAAGCCGGCCATATCTTGACCCTGCTTCACGGAAAGAAACCCGACGAAACCAAGCGCCGTAGCCTCGATGTTTCGCTCATACTCTATGCCGAACACGAATTCAACGCTTCCACCTTCGCCTGTCGAGTCTGCGCCGCCACTCTATCGGATTTTTATTCCTGCATTACCTCTGCCATCGGAACACTCCGTGGTCCGCTGCATGGCGGCGCAAACGAAGCCGCCATGGGACTTATTCAGAGATTTAGCACTCGTGAACAGGCTCGGGCAGCCGTCCTCCAGATGCTTGAGCGGAAGGAGAAAATCATGGGATTCGGACACGCAGTCTACAAGCATTCTGATCCGCGAAATGCGATCCTTAAGGAATTGGCCCGGCGTTTGGCGCCGCAAGCATCGGACGGTTATTTGTTCGATGTCTTCGACGAAGTAGAGAGCGTGATGCGCGAACGGAAGGATTTGTTCGCCAATGCGGATTTCTTCAGTGCCGGTCTTTACCACTTCTTGGGAATTCCCACGCCCCATTTCACACCGCTTTTCGTGATCTCCCGCGTTACGGGTTGGACGGCTCATCTGAAGGAACAACGCGCGAACAACAAGTTGATACGTCCGAGCGCTGACTATGTCGGACCGGAAGTGCGAGCATACGTCCCGGTCGGTCAGCGTTGATGTTTTGCCATACAGCTTGCGCTACGCCGATTGTCGCCTTCTTCTATGCCTCCGAACGCCAACCGGCCTGAGCCGGACCGCTTATTCCAGGAAGTCGCGGATTATGTTTTAGGGGATGCTTGCGAGCACCCTGACGCGATGGGAACGGCTCGACTCTGTCTACTCGACAGTCTCGGTTGTGCTCTGCAGGCGCTTCAGTACCCCGCGTGCACGAAATTACTTGGTCCGATCGTTCCGGGGCTGGGCAGCAGCGGTGGGTCGCGGGTGCCAGGGACGTCTTACGAGCTCGATCCGGTGCGAGCCGCGTTCAATATCGGAGCGATGATTCGTTGGCTTGATTTCAATGATACTTGGCTGGCTGCGGAATGGGGACATCCTTCCGACAATTTGGGTGCAATCCTGGCCATCGCAGATTACCTCGGTAGCAAAAACATAAAAAGCCGGCGCGAGCCGATGACACTGAAGCAGGTTTTTGCTGCCATGGTGCAGGCTCACGAAATTCAGGGCGTCCTGTCCCTCTCCCACAGCTTTAACCGGGTGGGGCTCGACCATGTGTTGCTCGTTCGGGTCGCTTCGACCGCGGTAGCCACCCGTTTGCTGGGAGGCACGCGTGAGGAAATCATCAACGCCCTTTCTCACGCATTTCTGGATGGCGGCGCTCTCCGCACGTACCGCCATGCTCCGAATACCGGTTCACGCAAAAGCTGGGCAGCCGGTGATGCTACTTCTCGTGGGGTTTTTCACGCTTTCCAAGCTGTTCGCGGCGAAATGGGCTATCCGAGCGCATTAACAGCGAAAGAGTGGGGCTTTCAAGATGTCCTATTCCGAGGTCAGCCAATCGCACTCGCTCAACCGCTCGGTTCCTACGTGATGCGAAACGTGCTCTTCAAGATTTCGTTTCCCGCCGAATTTCATGCCCAGACGGCGGTAGAAGCAGCGATCCAGCTTCATCCGATGGTCACCGGTCGACTGGACAAGATTACTCGGATCATCATCGAAACTCAGGAATCCGGGAAGCGTATCATTGACAAAAGCGGCCCGCTTTTCAATCCGGCCGACCGCGACCATTGCATCCAATACATGGTTGCTGTGCCGCTGATTCGCGGCAACCTGGTCGCTGAGGATTACGAGGAGGCAGCGGCGCGAGAGTCGCTCATCGATGAGCTGCGCTCGAAAATGGAGGTCAAAGAAGATCCGCGGTTTACTCGGGATTACCTTGATCCGGAAAAACGTTCAATCGGAAACTCGATCCAGGTCTTCTTCTCCGACGGCAGTTCGACGGAAAAAGTCATCGTGGAATATCCGATTGGACACCCGCGACGTCGAGCAGAAGGTGAACCGCTGCTTCTGGCCAAGTTTAAGCGAAATTTGCGATCGCGAATCGCGCCCAAGAACGCGCATAGAGTTTTGAGTTTATTGAAAGATCAACAGACCGCCGCGACGACTCCGGTGCATGATCTGTTCGATTTGTTGGTGGTCTAGGGTGGTAACGGGAATTCAAAAGGATCGACAAACTAAAGATCGAGAATTGGACAAGGTAAGGGATCAGCTTTGGATGGCAGGCCCATCAATCAAGCAGCCAGCACACCAGGGGTCATTTCTCGCAACTTTTTCACGGCGCGAGCCAAGATTTCGAGCGCGCTATTCACCTCCTGAATCGTGTTCAGGCGTCCAAAAGAAAAACGCAGACTTGCGCGTGCCTGCTCGTTGGAAAGCCCCATCGCTCTCAGGACGTGAGAAGGCTCCAACGAGCCGGTCGTACAAGCTGAGCCGGCTGAACAACAGACTCCTTGCTGATCCAGGATCATCAACATCGCTTCAGAGTCGATTCCCTCAATCGAAAGATTCGTTGTGTTGGGTAACCTTCGCTCCAGGTGCCCGTTCACCGTTGCTCCGGGGATCCGACGGAGCATTTCACGTTCGAAAGTGTCTCGAAGCTCGCGCACGAACCGATCTTCTTCTTGAATAAACCCGGCTGCCATCTCCGCCGCTTTTCCCAAAGCCACAATCGAGGCAGTGTTTTCCGTTCCTCCTCGACGTTGATCTTCCTGGCCCCCGCCTACGAGGAAAGGGAAAAAGCGAGCCCGCCGGTTGACGTATAAAGCTCCGACTCCTTTGGGCGCATGCAGTTTGTGCCCAGACAAGGAGAGGAACTGGATCGGAACCGTCGCGAGATTGATCGGGATTTTTCCGACTGCCTGCACCGCATCGGTATGAAAGATCGTTTGATGCTTTCGGCATATCTCGGCCGCTTCTTCGATAGGAAAAAGAACGCCGGTTTCGTTATTGGCCCACATCAACGAAACAATTGCAGTGTCTGGTCGAATCGAATCCTCCAGCTGAGAAAGATCGATAAGTCCATTGGCGTCGACGTCGAGCCAGGTCACTTCATAACCGCGCCGCGCCAACGTCTCGGCATGCTTGATGATCGCGCTGTGCTCGACCGTGCTCGTCACGATGTGTTTGCGATCCTGGTCGATTAATAGAGCCGATTGCAGTGCACTGTTGTCTGACTCGGTCCCGCAACTCGTGAATAGAATTTCCGAAGGCTCACACCCAAGCAGCGCCCCAACTTGCTCGCGTGCGCGCTCGACGGCCCGTGCGACCCGTTTCCCAAACGAGTAAGCGCTCGAAGGGTTGCCGTACTGCTCTTTCAGGAAAGGCAGCATTTCCGTCAGAACAGACGGATCAACCGATGTCGTAGCGTTGTTGTCGAAATAGATCATCGAACTTCCTCAGGAACTTGGTCCTTCGGTTCAACCGGCGCAACTTCCCTTCGGTGTGCAAATACTTCCTTCCATTTCAGGTAAAAGTTCCGCAAGTAAATCGGGACCGGGAGGAGTGTCATGATAATCCCAACGGAGTCATGCCGGTAGAAGATAAAATAGCTCAGCGCTAACAGACTCCCAAAAAGGCTGCACTCCCAAAATCCGATCGGGATGATGCTCTTGCCGGCACGTTCTGACGCGATCCATTGCAGCACAAACCGAATGCCGAAGATCAGGCTACCTGACAGCCCGATCACCTTCCAGGTATTCATCTCTATCAACAGAAAAGAAAACGTCCCCAATACAGACATTTTTCGCTATCGCATTGAACTCCGGCAGCTGCAAGAGGCCGGTTATTCGGATCCGCCTCAGCAAGTCCACTGAGGAATTCGAAAATTTGAGAATCGGTAACAAACGCTTACTTACGGATCGGTTTCCAGTGCGGGTCCGTTGGAACATGACCCGGTTTTGGGGCTGGTTGATCTCCGTCGTCGCTATCTCGATGATGGGGATCACAGAATAGATCAAAAGCCAAGAACAGCGCCTTGGAATGTCGGGCAAACCAAAGATTGAAGAACGGAATCGGAATGATCGTCAACAACAACGTGATGCCGATGGGCAAACGGACCCAGAAATCCAGAACGAGATAGATGGTTGCTCCCAAGATGGCAGCAACGCCGTAGTTAATCGCAAAAATGGAAAGCAAGTAGTATCCCGGCTCTCGCTCATACGGATATCCGCATTTTGGACATCCATCGAGCGGCAGGAACCAATCTTCTAGTGACCGAACCTTGTACCATGGGACAAACAGAGGACGTTCGCCGCAGGTCGGACATTTCCAGCGGAGCGCGTTGGCCATCATCCAAAGAAAACGATCGAGGGAATAGTCGGAGGGATCGGACTGACCAGCCGCCATGTTAACAGTTTACGTCAATGTTGCCTTTGGTCGATGGGAGAATCGCGATAAACCGCCTGAGTTACCTAAGCCAGGGACCGCAAATGCAGAAAATTCCGCTGGTTCCCGTGCGAAGAATCCAATTAACCTGTTTTTCTCGCATTGACCGATGAGGGCAACCCAAGAAGAATTTGTAACGCGAACTAGAGAAAAGCCCGCAATGAATGGGAAACGGAGAGTGCTGGTTACCGGATTCGGCATCGTTTCGCCCATCGGACGCAACGCGAGTGAAAACCTGGCCGGCCTGCAGCAAGGGAGGGACGCAGTGAGGCCGGTTACCAGATTTGACGTATCGAAAACCCGCTGCAAAACCGCTGGTCAAGTGGACGATGACTGGCTGAGAGATGTTTTCCCAGCTCGTCGCCGCACCGCGCGCCTGCACCGAAGTGCACGCATGGTTGCTGCCTCCTTAGGAGAAGCCGTGTCGATGGCGGGCCGGCCAAGTCCGGAGTTGATGGTCTTTGCGACCTCGGTTGGGGCGATGAGTAACGGTGAGAGTTTTTATCGGGCGCTGTTAACCTCAAAGTCCAGACGTTCAGCCGCGAAGTGGGTGGGT
The DNA here is from genome assembly GCA_963804425.1 of uncultured Verrucomicrobiae bacterium. Lineage (GTDB taxonomy): Bacteria > Verrucomicrobiota > Verrucomicrobiia > Chthoniobacterales > JAFAMB01 > DASTDH01. The sequence goes on from CAWDQF010000003.1 coordinate 127,719, forward strand.
AATTATATGCCCCAAAAGCCCCTCTTGGATGCGCTACAACTCTTGAACCTACGGCTGCCGATGCAGATCGTCTCGAACGCCTGCTCCTCCGGAACCAACTCGATCGGACATGCATTCAATCTCATTCGCGATGGGTTGAATTCGTGCGTCCTATGCGGGGGATACGATCCTCTGTCGGAATTGGTATTTGCAGGATTCGATTCGCTCCAAGCTTCTACTGCAGAGAAAATTCGGCCCTTTGATCTACACCGTAGCGGGTTGGTATTGGGAGAAGGTTCTGCGGTCTTGGTCCTGGAATCAGAGGATTCGGCCAGGACGAGACAGGCGACGGCTTGTGCGGAAATTTGCGGCTATGGGATCTCAACCGATATCTATCACTTAACCCAACCGAACCCGTCCGGCATCGGTCCCAGGCTTTCCATGGAGCGGGCGCTTCAATCCTCTGGCTTGGGGGCGGATTCGATTGACTATGTGAACGCTCATGGGACGGCGACATTGTTTAATGACGCCACCGAAGGTACCGCCATTTCTCAGTTGTTGCCTGGCGTGCCAGTCAGCTCTACCAAATCGATGATGGGGCACGCCCTCGGTGCAGCCGGCGCTATCGAAGCGGTCTTTTGCCTCCTCGCTTTGCAGCAGCAGTTCTTACCGCCCAATATTCATTTTGACGAACCGGATCCAACTTGGAAATTCGAGGTGGTAGCTAACAGATCTCGACCGACTCGGATTCGGACCGCTCTCTCCAATTCATTCGGTTTCGGGGGGACCAACGCTTCTTTAGTTATCCGAGCTGTATGAGTCTATTTATTCAAGGGGTCGGGGCGGTCTCTCCGCTCGGCCCCAGCGCGGCAACAACCTGGGGGCAACTCGTGGCTGGGAATCAAGCGCCTCGGAAACCGTTGCCGAATCGAATGGCCGATCGGGAATACTTCTACGTGCCGGTTCCGGAAAAGTTTGTCGCGGAGGCGGGGCGTCAGCCGCGTCTGCGCCGTTCTGGAACGATATCACTGATGGGCGCAGCCGCCGGTTATGATGCCCTGGCGGACGCTGGGATCCGACTTGGCGAAAAACCCGGAGAGCGGTGCGCGTTGATTTACGCGATCAGCTCGGGCGGAGTCAATTACACTCGCCGATTTTATCACGAGCTTGTCACCCAAGGCGCCAACGCGGCGAGCCCTATGCTGTTCCCGGAAACGGTATACAACGCGCCGGCTAGTCATTTAGCTGCTCTCCTGAAGTTAGATGGCCAAAGTTACACGCTGGTGGGTGATTCCTCGGTGGGATTGTCTGCGCTTCATTTTGCTACCCAACTTCTTGCCCTTCATCACGAGCTTGAGCTTTGTTTGGTAGTTGGCACCGAGGAAGCAGATTGGGTCCTCTCGGATGCTTTTAACAGTTGGCGGATAGCGACTCGAGCGTCGGACTTCGAAGTTTTCGGAAAACAACAGGGGACCGTTTTTGGAGAAGGCGCGGCGGCCGTTGTGCTGGGGCGTAGCGGTGGCCTTCCTGTCCTGAAAGCCGGACCGGGATGCCCTTTTTTCTCCAAGCGGGACGCGCTAGCGGTCGCCCTTCAGGTCATCGGATCAATGATTCAGGGAGAAAGTGCGGATTGCGTGGTTTCTTCTGCAAATGGAACGTTCATCGACCAGATCGAAGAACGAGTGTTTCGCGAGTTGATCCCAAGAAGCTCGGTTTACAGTTATAAGCCGGCTCTGGGAGAGGCGCTCGGCGCCAGCTCGCTTTTTCAAGTGGTTTTTGCCGCGCTTGCTCTTCGGCAGCAAACTCTTCCTGGAACGCTGCATGGCGGAGACCGGCTTCCTTCGCTCTGCCGAGAGAGCCGCGCGATGAAACTTCATCGAGCACTGGTCACCGCGATCGGGTTCAACCAGCAGGTGAACTCATTGTTATTAGCAAACAGCTGACCGGAGTCTCATCCTTGTTGATACTCTCCAGGGAATAGATCATACTCGCGTTTTATGCCTGACAAGCCTGCGTCAGTGGCTCGTTCTTCTGCGGTGGAAGATTACCTGGAGCAGATCCTCGACCTTATCAACACCAAAGGCTACGCCCGAGTGGCCGATATCGCTCAAGGCTTGAAGATCTCTCAAGCGAGCGTCACCAATATGGTGCAGCGGCTCGATTCGGAGGGATTGTTGAAATACGAAAAGTATCGTGGCTTGGTGCTCACCACTGCCGGGGAAACGCTCGCCCGCAACATCATGCGCCGCCATCAACTACTAAGCGATTTTCTGCGAATGTTAGGGATTGAGGAAGAAGTGGTTTATCACGATGTAGAAGGGATGGAACATCACATTAGCCCGCAAACTCTCAATGCGATCGAAACGTTGATGGCTGTTCTTCGCAAGGACCCCCAAATCTTATCTCGCATCAAAAATCAGTCACATGGTAACTGATCACTTCCCGTTCGGCGGCTGGACCGACAACCTCCGGCTGGCCAACGGTCAAGTCGAGGTAATCATTCTGCGGGACGTCGGCCCAAGGATCATTTCTTTTCGTCCCCTCAACGGTCTGAATGTCTTCAAAGTCTTTCCTGAGCAAAGCGGAATATCTCGCGAAGCGACCTGGATGCTTCGAGGCGGGCACCGTCTTTGGACAGCTCCCGAGGACTACGGCGACCCGAATGGCTTGACCTATGTTCTCGATAATTCCCCAGTGGAGTACGAAATTGAAGGAGCTTTCGGTGCGCGCGTTACCCATTTCATGCAAGAGCCGGCGCAGATCCGGAGAGATATCTCGCTCCGATTGGCGCCGAATAGTCCGACGGTGACGGTTGACCATTCGCTCACTAATCAAGGCAATTCGACGCTTCGATTTGCCGCTTGGGCGCTTTCGGTGATGGCCCCGGGCGGGTTTGCCATCATCCCGCAGCCTGCGCTGGGAAGTCATCCGAAAGATTTCTTGCCGAATCGAATCTTAAGTCTGTGGCGGTACACCGATCTGAGCGATGACCGGCTTCGCTTTGGTCGACGTTTCATTCGGCTCCACCAAGCCGATCGACCGCCGATTAAGTTCGGCCTTCGACATACGGAGAAGTGGGCCGGCTATGTTCTGGGCGATCACCTATTTCTGAAGACTATCCCGTTAGTCGAAGGCAAAGAGTATACCGACCTGGGATCCAATTTCGAAACGTTCACTAACGAAGAATTTCTTGAGTTGGAAAGTCTTGGGCCATACGAGGAAATCGCGCCTGGTCAGACCATCAAGCACACCGAAATCTGGGCGATATTTTCGGATGTACGGTTGCCGCATCTTCACGAGGAAGATGCTTTCGCCGCTGCCATCGATCCCTATCTCAAGCAGCTTTTATGATAAGAAAGACCCTCGCCGCTGCGGCGATCGTAGTGCTGGCGTCGAGTTGCGTTACCGACGAGTTCCAGCAAACCAAAGCTCAGGTGGCCCAAAGCATCGCTGCGGAACAGCCCGGCAATTATTACATAGGTCGGCGCTTTTATCGTCGGAACTACTTCTTTTGGGGATACGTGCGGCAACCGCAACAGCCCTGGAGTAGCGCCCAGTTGGTGATGCTCAATGAGCAAAAAGTTTTGGCTCCGGACCGGGAAGCCAACGCCATGGGTTATGATAATAACAGTGAATATCGCTTAGACGGATACTTTTCCGGCCAGACCGTCTATGAGCCTGCTTCGAATGCATTCTATCCTGAATTTATCCTCACGGGATATAAGATAATATCAACGAATCCTCCGCGAATTTTCCGCGATCCGAAGGCAACTGATCCAAATCGCCTCGTTATCGACAAGCCGGAGTGAGATCGCTATCATCCTCCACGTCTTCTCGAAAACAGAGGTTCTGTCGGGGGTAACGCATGCCTGAAACGGATCAATTCGAACATTTCCAGGTCTTGCGTCGTCCCGACGGGTCATTGTGGGAATTGGGGCGCGGCGCGATGGGGGTTACCTACAAAGCCTTCGACACGAACCTGCGATGCGATGTCGCATTAAAAGTCATTAGCCCGCAATATCTGAATAGTGAAACGGCTCAACAGCGTTTCCTCCGCGAAGCCCGCGCGGCGGCTCAACTCCGACATCCAAATGTCGCAACCGTATTCCATCTCGGAAGCTCTGCCGGCAGCTTTTTCTATGCGATGGAATATGTCGAGGGAGAAACTGTCGAACACCGCGTTCAACGAGCGGGTTCGTTGGCGCCTGAGTTGGCTCTGCGAATCACCCGGCAGGTCGTTCGAGCGCTGATTGCGGCCCACAAGCAAAACCTCGTTCACCGGGATATCAAGCCGCCCAATATCATGCTAGTCCACGACGATTCTGAGGACCATCTGTTGGTCAAAGTCATCGATTTCGGATTAGCCAAATCTCTCTCGTCCGGTGCTGACCAGTCGGCGACGGTTACCCTTGGCGGTTTTGTCGGTACCCCGCACTTTGCCAGTCCGGAGCAACTAGAAGAGCGGGACATCGATATCCGCTCTGACATCTACTCTTTAGGAGCGACTTTGTGGTTCATGCTCACCGGGAAACCGCCGTACCAAGGCTCGATGGCGAGCGTGATCCACCAACATCTCGGGTCACCACTTTGCTCAGAGGTTTTGGCAACTCTGCATCCATGTGTGCGAGGTATCGTCGAGAAATGTCTCGCCAAAAAACCCAACGATCGGTTTCCGACCCCGCCTGAACTGAAACAAGCCTTGGATGAAGCGCTCACTGAGTTGGAGAGCAATAATCCGACCCTCGTCACACCTATGCGCCAATCGGGAGCTTTGGCTTCCGAGCTCAGCAGCACAGCCGAGTTTGCCACCGGTGAAATCATTCGGAATCGGTACGAAATTCTTGGCCAATCACCTTTGGATCTGACGCTTTTCAAAGCGAAAGACCTGCAATCGACCCAGGTGCTTGCTCTACGTCCGTTTACGGAAGCCGCTCGGTTCGATACCCAACAGCCGGGTGATTTTAGGACCGAAATCGGTCGGTTGCTGAATATCCATCATCCGAATTTGACGCGAGTATACGGCATCGAACCTTCTGATCGCGGATCCTTTATACTAAGCGAATGGGTTCGGGGCTTTTCCTTCCAAGATCTCCTGCGAGCGCGCCGCCTGCTGGAGTGGGAAGAAACGCTGCGGTTGGTTCGTTCCTTAGCCAAAGTGCTCGATTTCCTCGCGGACAAACGCCTATTAAACACGAACCTTACGCTCAGGAATTTGTACGTCGAGCCGACCGATTCCAAAAATGACGTCCTTGAGCTTCGACGTCTACCGGTCACCGAATGGTCTCCCTTTATAGTAAAGGTCGATACGCTGAGCTTGGGTACAACCCTGCAGCCGCAATTTGTTGCGCCTACGCAAAAAGTCGCTTCCGCCGGCCGGGGCTCGGCGGTTCAAACTGCGCCGCAACAGTTGGCTCGCCTGGTCTACGAGTTGCTCGGTGGCCCCAGCCTGCCAACCAAAACACCGCATCCCAATTTCCCCCCTCTTTCCGTTCTTTCGGAATCCGGGAATGGAGTTTTGCGGTCCGCATTGGTCGACCCAGGCCGTTTTGGGTCTGCCAGCAATTTTCTGGCTGCTCTGGAACAGGCGGAAATTCAGACCGATCGAGAGGTGATCTCGACACAAAGTCCATCGGGAGTACTGCCGGCAGTTCCCGGCGATCACGTCGGGTCGGAGTCCGATCTTGCTGAGGACGAAGATTTAGAAGAGCAACCAAGAACTTCCCCGCTACTTCTCCGGATCGTAACCGCCGTCGCTGGAGTCTTCGTTTTGTTCGCTGTGACCGGAGTCCTGGTATTTAGCGTTTTCTTTCGCAAATCCGAGCTGGTTAAGCCGGCTCTTCATGAAGGTTTCATCACCATCACGTCTAAACCGGACGGAGCTGCCGTGAAATTGAACGGCCGCGAACTCGGCAAGACGCCGCTGGTCAAATATCAGCTTCCGCTCGGCAAACAGGTGCTCCAGATCGAATCTCCGGGTTATCAAACGCGATCGGTCGAGGCAGATATAGGAAATGACGCGCTCAATAACCTCGGCCAAGTCGTTTTGGTCAGAGATGTCGGGCAATTCGTTGTTAAGACCAACCCGCCAGGCGTTCCCTTTGAGATCATCGACTGGGAGAACAAGGTAACCTCGGGCGTTACTCCGTTGACCGTCCAGAACATGCCGAGCGGCAAGTATCAAGTGAAACTGAAGCGGCCAGGTTGGCCAGATATCGTGCAAGAGGCGGATCTCGTTGCAAACGCCTCGGTGGCGGTCCAACACACTTTCCAGGGTATTAGTGTGTCGTTCAAAAGTGATCCAGCCGGTGCTACCATCTACTTGGCTGGCGTGGCGATCGGCAAAGCGCCGTTCAACTACAGCTTGCCAGCGGGCCAAGTAGAGCTCACATCAAAGATCGGTTCATTAGCGTCCGTCACCCAGCGAGTTACGCCCAATCCCGACGGAACTTCGACCATCGAGTTTAAGCATGTATATGGCTTTGTTTCGGTCACCACCGATCGCGCAGATGCCGAAGTTCTCATCGGCGGGATCAACCTTGGTCGCGCACCGATCGAGGGTATTCTGCCGCCGGGTAAGCATCAGATAGTCGTAAAAGCCAGTGGGTCGCCCGATCAGTCGCGGACTGCAGATGTCCAGGCGAATCGCCGGGTGGTCATGCAGTTTACATTTGGCGGCGGAGCTTCGGGGACGAGTCAAGCCAATTCAATCGATCAAAATAGTCCTACCGCGAAAGCGACTCCGGTACCAGGATCACCTACGCCGGTTGGGCCGGCTAAACCTACCAACACGGTTTTTCATGGTAATACATTCCCGACGATCGGAGCCACCTCGTCTCCGAGCCCGTCTCCGGGCCCATCGATTGCCCCTAATCGTCCTCGCGCGTCAGTGGCGCCTGTTTATCGGACGAAAGAAGATTGGGAACAGGCCAAGAAGGAGGCATTTCGCAAATTCGATTCGGATTGGAATGCTCGCAAGGATGCGATGAAGCAGCAGAAAAAATATTTAGAGTACTGGATCGATCACAGTTCCGGAGCAGCGAAGGAGCAATGGAAATACAAGAAACAGCTGCTCGAGGATAAGATGAGCCAACTCGATCAGCAGAAAGATCAGGCGAAAGACGACCTCAAACGAAGATGGAATGACTGAGCTACGCTCATCGTAGAATCATGGGATTCCGGATCAGCCTAGGATGCGTCCAAAACGATTCTAACCTCGGAATCTTCGGCGGATGCGGAAGGTTCAGCCAGGCTCAGGGAGCAGCCAGGCGTCGAACAGGTCGTTGGCTTCGAAATTTCGATTCGGACCTTTCCGCCGAAAAGACTCCAGGTGCGCGGGGCATGTCGCCACCAAGTATAACTGATTTGATCAGCCAGTCTTGAGCTCCCGGAACAAATCACCTTTACCATAAACCCCTGGCCTCTGAACAAGGCGGTCCGGTAATTTTCCAATTGTGGCACGGAGTGGTCCAGGAGAGAAGCGACACTGACCCCGATGAAAGCCGAGAAAGAGACGGCAATGAGGATTTTTCGTAGCATGTGCTTCCGAGTTGGGCCGCTAAGCCACATAGATAGCAGAGGGTTGACGCCGGGTCAAAAAATTGATTTGCGCTCCAATTCGCGTCGTGCGCAGTTGCGTGTTTCAATGTGAGGTGAGTTCGACCGATGCCTCCCAAGAAAGCCATCTGATCGAAATTCTTTGCACGCTGCAGGAGCGCGGGGTCGACTTTGTTGTTGCCGGAGGAGTGGCCATGGTATTGCACGGTGTCGAAAGAATGACTCTCGATCTGGATGTGGCAGTTTCCCTCGAGCCGGAAAATTTGAAACGCTTCTTGTCGGCTCTCAGCCAGCTGAATTTGGTTCCACGTGCGCCGATTCCCGCCAACACCATCCTTGATGCTGCTCGAGTAGAAGAGTTGATTCAGGAAAAGAATGCGCTTGTCTTCACGTTTTGGAATCCGCAAGAACCGTATAGACAGATCGACATGTTTCTGACTCGGGAGAATAGCTTTGACGATCTGATGGCAGACGCTCATGCTTTGATCATCCGGGGGCGAACCATTCGAGTAGCGTCACGGCGGAAGTTGATCGAAATGAAAAGTCGCGTTCGTCCGATTCGCGAAAAAGATCTGAATGACATAAAGGCCCTCACGAAAATCGACGAGTACAGATCGCCATCCGATGAAGAACCAAGAGCGTAGTCGACTTGGAATCAGTTTGTCCGTTTGGGCGGAATTACGTCCTGAGGATTTCGATGGCCATACGGAGTTCGCCCGGATGGATGCAGAGCAGCGACTCAGATGGCTTTCTGAAATTGCCAGATTCGTCTATGACGCCCGCCAATGCCAGGGAGCCGATAGATCCGGACATTCCGCGGATTGAGCGTTTGCTGGAAATATTTTCTTTTGGCTGAGGTATGGTTTGCCCGAAATGCCGGTCCGAATCGGGTGCCCCTTTTTGTCCCGCTTGTGGACTTGATCTGCAAATCCATCGGCAGGTCGAAGGCCTGCAGAGAGAAGTTGCTGAGCTCCGCGAGCTTTTGACGAATCTTCGGTCAAGCTCTGTTCCGAGTTCGGCTGGTCCGAATGTAGTGAGGACTGGACCACTTCCACCGCCGCTCCCGACTCAATCCGGAGGAGACCGCCGAAGCTCCGGGGCGGTTAGGCCGCAGCCCAGAACCCAGAGCCGCCCGCCAGCGCGGTCCGCAGAATTGGCCCTAGGCCAAAGATGGTTCTTGGGAATTGGGGTCTTCGTGCTGCTCCTCGCCATCGGTTTTTTCCTCAAATATGCCTTCGATGAACAATGGATCCGTCCCCCGGTGCAAATTACCATCGGGCTGTTTGCTGGCATCCTCCTTATTGGTGGAGGGGAAATTTGTCGCCGCCGCCGTTGGGCGGGACTCGATATTGGCTTCGCCGCGTTGGGCCTGGGGGCTCTTTATCTTAGCATTTATGCTGCCAACCAAATCTATCGCCTGCTGCCAGATGGTTTGACGATTTTTATCGTCTTAGTCATCAGCGCTTTCGGATTGCTGCTCTCTTATTTGTGGGATTCCCGAGTCTTGGCCATTTTGAGTTTCTTGGGTGGCTACTTGTCACCGCTATTGTTTCATGCCGACGAGTTGGGCAACTGGGTATTTTTCGGCTACTTGTCGGCTCTGAATATCGCCACTGCCGGGTTGGCCTATGTGAAGCGCTGGTCTTCGGTCTCCTGGTTTGGCGCAATCCTGAGCTGGAGCGCATTCCAGGTCTGGTCATCCAGCCACGCGACCGGTGAACAGTGGGGATACGCTTTTTGTTTCACTCAATTAGTTTTTTTTCTCTACTCGATATTTCCTTTCCTACGGCTCCGTGCTCCGGTGCTTGGCTGGCGGCTAACTGGCGTCGGGATCGCACTGATCAACGGCTGGCTCTGCGCCTGGAAGTCCGCCGAACTCTTGCGGTACGAGAAAATTCCGGTATCGCTCGTTACCTTGGCCTACTCGGTCGCAGCGCTCTCTCTTGCTCTCATATTCTGGCGCCGTTCATACGGACCGGCCGTGACCTGGCTCATTGCCCAGGGACTGATCTACTTGCTGGTAGCCTGGGCCGCGATCCTTTCGGATAGCTGGACTGCGGTATTTTGGGCAGCCCAGACCGTTGCTACCTATTGGATTGCCGCAAAGGCCAAGGATCGCGTGCTCTTACACGGCACGATTGTCCTCGGCATCGTCGTGACATTTCGATTTCTCTTTGTCGATGTCGACATTCTTGGCTTTTCTCTCGCTAATGAACGGTTTTTCGACGGCCTTTTCTCTCGCTGGTTGATCGGAATGGTCGTCGTCTCGTGTTTATTTACGGTCTCTTGGCTGGCCGCTCGTGCCATCGTCAACGGCGTGCATCCCAACTTGGCCCGCTGGTTTGAGATCGTCGGACTGATCAGCCTTTTCGGGTTCCTCAATGCGGAACTCGAACGGGCCACCTGGGAATGGTATTTCCCGACTACCTTGGCCGCGTTCTCTATACTCTGGACTCTATTTGCTGCCTTGCTGCTGGTAATCGGCTTTCTTTGGAAACGAAAGTTTTATCGGATCAGCGCGATTATTCTCCTGTTCCTCACCGTAGCAAAGGTGCTCATCTTCGATACCGCGGAAGTGAGTGCTCCGTACCGCATATTTTCTTGCGCTGTATTAGGAGCCATTTTGGTAGCGTTGTCTGCGCTCTATTACCGTTTCGCAATGCGCCTCTTGCCCGCCCAACCCGCCGATTCCGTGGCTGCAAAGGAATACGATTGTTAGGCCGCTGCCGCGGCCCGAACCGCCGGAAGCGCTTCCTCCAAACTGGCTAGGTCTCCGATGGATATCACTTCAGTGCCTTTGCGGATCCGTGTCACCAGACCGGTCAGGACCGATCCCGGACCAAGCTCTAAGAAAAGATCGCATCCTGCGTGATCAAGCAGGTACTCAATGCTTTCGGTCCATCGCACCGAATTGGTTACCTGATTGCCCAAAGTCGTTCGAATTTCCTCCGGCTCATACACCGGCCGCGCCGTGGCGTTTGCCACCACGGTCAATAGCGGACGCTGGATTCCAGCCGTTGCTAGCTCTGCTTGCAGCCGTTGCCGCGCGCTTTGCATCAGTCGCGAATGGAAAGCGCCGGCCACGGTCAGTGGTACTGACCGGCGGACTCCCTTTGTTTTGGCCAGAGCGATTGCCTTTTCGATTTTGCCAGACTCGCCGGATAAGACAATTTGTCCGGGAGCATTCAGGTTCGCCACATCGACATCGGCTTCGGCCGCGATTTGCTGCACCAGCGATTCTTCGCCTCCTACCAAGGCCGCCATCGCACCCTTCGTCTCGTTGCACGCCTCTTCCATAAATCGACCTCGCTGCGCAACCAGATTTAGCCCTGTGGCAAAATCAAAGGTCCCAGCAGCCGCGTGAGCCGTGAATTCGCCGAGCGATAGACCTGCGACCGCGACGGTCGGAACTGCGCCAATTTCTTCTTCCAGCACCCGAAACAGAGCCAGACCGTGTACATAAAGCGCAGGCTGACAATTCGAGGTCTTGGTCAGTTCTTCCATCGGACCGGCAAAGGAGAGCTGGCTAAGTGATCTGCCCAAGCGGCGATCGGCCTGCGCGAACAGATTCGCAGCCACCGCGTAACGGCCGGCAAGATCTTTTCCCATCCCAACCTGCTGGGCGCCTTGTCCTGAAAAGAGAAGCGCGATCTTCCTCGGCATAGGGTGACGATGAAGAATCAAGCCACCCTCGTCAATCGGCGCCTCAGCCCAAGATCATTCGCCAATCCTGACCGGCGTGACATTGTCGGCGTTGCTCGATCTGGAGGGATGGCAGAGGCGTTTAATGCACGGTCTTTTAATCCAAGTAACTGCTTTGTAAGTAAGGGTTTACGTTGGATAGAACACGAGCATAAGCGAACAAATGCGCACCGAAACGAGACCGAATCCGTCAAGATGCCGCCAAACGAATTTGCGGCTTCTCCCCGTCGCGTTCTGCGATTCCAGAAGCACCTTTTTGACGCCGATAGCTCCCACAAAACTACCAGAAATTCTAAAGTTTCGAGTTGTACTGCCGTACTATCTACCATGGTGAAGAGGTGCTTGATCCGGCCGGCAAGCTGGCTCGTGTGGGTTGAGCCGTTGGCGGCCCAATTTGATCCCGCGTACGATTTGGCTCTCTCTTGGAGACGAATCGATGCTCTGACCTCCCATCACCGGACGAACCAAGCCGAATTGATCGATTGGTTTATTCCACGTCCAGCGGTTGGTGCTATCAGGTTCTTCCAATGATAGCCCCTTTGCCTTCTAACGAAGCAGGGCGGCTAAAGGCGCTGCACCAATACGATATCCTCGATACCGGTCCAGAACAGGCATTTGACGACATTACTCTTTTGGCTTCGCAGATTTGCATGACCAAAATCGCGATGATCAGCCTGGTTGATCACGATCGCCAATGGTTCAAATCGAAGGTCGGGACGACGACGAGCGAAACTTCGCGCGACATTGCCTTTTGCGCGCACGGGATTCTGCAACCGGAGGTATTTGTGGTGGAAGACGCGCTAGCGGACAATCGGTTCGCCGCGAACCCAATGGTCACCGGGAATCCCAAGATAAGGTTTTACGCCGGAGCACCGCTCATCACATCCGAGGGTCATGCGTTAGGAATGCTTTGCGTGAATGGTCCGATCGCGCGGGCGTTGAGCCCGGAGCAGAATGCTGGGTTGCAGGCATTGAGTCGCCAGGTTGTAGCCCAGCTCGAACTACGCCGGAGCGTGGCTGAGCTGGCTCTCGCCCGCGACGCCGCGCTCGAGGCGGCCCGGTGCAAATCGCAGTTTCTGGCCAACATGAGCCACGAGATCCGGACTCCGATGAGCGGCGTTATCGGCATGGCTGACCTGCTGCTCGATACCCCGCTGGATCGTGAGCAGCGCGAGTTTGTCGAAGCCATCCGCCAGAGCGGCGACCTGCTGCTCACCATCATTAACGACATTCTCGATTTCTCGAAGATCGATGCCGGTAAGCTGACCTTTGAAACGCTCGACTTCGATTTGCATGACGTGGTTGAGAGCACTCTGGATCTGCTCGCCGAGAAAGCGCAATCGAACGGCCTCGAGCTGTTGGGCCTCGTGCATCGCACCGTTTTTACAGACCTCCGCGGCGACGCAGGGCGGTTGCGCCAGATCCTCACAAATCTCCTCAACAACGCAATTAAGTTCACCAAACAAGGCGATGTGGTCTTGCAAGTCTCGCAGCAGGCCGAGACGACCACCGCAGTCGTGCTGCGATTCGAGGTGAAAGACACAGGTATCGGAATCAGCCCCGAGGCGCAGCAGCACCTCTTTGAGGCGTTCAGCCAGGCCGATAACTCGACGACCCGCAAGTACGGCGGTACTGGCTTGGGACTTGCCATCGCCCGCCAATTGGTCGGGATGATGCAAGGCGAGATCGGCGTCGAGAGCGAGTCAGGCAAAGGCTCGACGTTCTGGTTCACGGCCCATTTCGAGAAGCAGGCTACCGCGCGGCGGGCGGGCGAAAACAAGGATCGTCTGGTTGGCATCCGCGTGCTCATCGTCAATGACAACTGCAGCAACCGCATCCTGCAGCTCCACCTTGGGAATCTGGGAATGCGTTTTAGCGGGGTCTCTGGCTGGCGAGAAGCGCTCGAACTGCTTCGAAGCGAGGCTGCAAAGGGAGATCCGTTCCGGCTGGCCATTCTCGACTTGATGACCCCCGACATGGACGGGCTCGAGCTAGCCCGATCCATCAAAGAGGACGCGGCTCTGGCCGCCACTCGGCTGGTCATGCTCAACTCTAGGGGGCAGCAGTTGGACATGGACCTGTTCAGGGTCGCCGGTATCGAGGAATCCCTCGTCAAACCGATCAAGCAATCGCGTCTCTGCGATTCTCTGGCCACGGTCTTGAGCCATGGCACTACGAGCTCGGCCGTCTCCGAACACTTGTCCATTGTTCTTACCGACCGGCAAACTTCGCGCCCCGCAACACGCATCCTTTTAGCTGACGACAACACAATTAACCAGAAGGTGGCGCTACACCAACTGCAGAAGTACGGCTATCAGGCGGACCCCGTCGCCGACGGAAACGCGGTGTTGGAGGCCCTCTCGCGCACACCGTACGACATCATTTTGATGGACTGTCAGATGCCGGAGATGGATGGGTACGAAGCGACGCTGGCCATCCGCAAGCGAGAGCAAAGTTTGGAACAACCGTGTCCCTGGAAATCGCCGGTCTACATTATTGCCATGACTGCTAATGCCATGCAGGGTGACCGCGAAAAGTGCCTTGCTGTGGGAATGGACGACTATCTGAGCAAGCCGGTCCGTGCATCCGACCTTCAAGCAGTGCTGGAACGCTGGAAACTGGCGGTTCAAAATCAGAACGATCGGGGAAGTACTGCCGTCAACGGTTTCATCGGTCGGCCGAATCAAACGATGTTGTCAATCGCACCTAAATTGTAGGCTGAAATATTTTGCGGCCGTATTTTCGCAATTGAATCGTGGACTGACCCGCCGTTTTGCAGCTTGAAGGTGGAACCGTTTGTTGTCTATTTTCTGTCGCGTGGAAGCCAGATTGATGCTTCCTCGAAAATGCGAGCAGGGTAATCTGAGTCCGCTCAATCCAGCGTCCAATCGGCGTCTCAGCCCAAGATCATTTTCCAAACCTAACCGGCGTGGCATTGTTGGCGTTGCTCGATCCGGAGGGATGGCAGAGTGGTCGATTGCACCGGTCTTGAAAACCGATAATTACCCTAGGCAAAATCTCAACCCCTCGAAGAACAGCTAATAGAGCCGAACCAAAACGAACGTGAGTGAATCAAAATGTGGCAACAAACTGGCAACACTTGTAAGCACTCGGTCTGTTGCCAAGCTGTTGCCAGAAACTGGCATGATGAGCCATTAAAGAACGGTCGCTAGACAAGGTTTTTGGATAGCTTAGCGAGGGGCCGCAAATTTGAGCCGAACAGTAGGCTAAGAAAGTGGAGAGTTATGAGGCAAAGACGCAAAAAACACGTGGTGCTTGATCCGGAGGATTTCTCGGAAATCGCCCTGGAGAAGTGCGCACAGCGTGCGCAAGATATGACGGATATCGCCGCAGGCCGGCGAACGCCGGAACAAGTTCAACGGGACAACGATTTGCTTGGGATCGATCCAAGGCCATTTGAGATCATGGACATGGTCAAAGCGTGTGAGCGGCTTTGAGCCGAGCTTTGGCTTGCAGAATGGCCACGAAATTCCCGACGCGCATCATGGCGTCAAGTTCCTGACACTCCTCTTCGGAGAGAGTGCCTTCGGTGCATTTGTCGGCCAGTTCTTGGATTCTGGCCTGCATGTCGGCATCGGCGCGTAGCCGCAGCAGCGACTCAGCGCTCTTTCGGTCAAGGCATTGACCGACAGCGGCTAGCACGCGGTCCAATGTGTTGTTGGCTGAATCGGCGGGCACCATTGGTCAGGTGGTTGACGTGTGCAGTCCGAGATGGCTCTACTCGGCTTTAATCTTTTCGTACAACCAGGTTTTGATCAAAGATTGCCTGGAAATCCCTCTCACGCCGGCGGCCAAATCCAGCTTGGTTAAAAGAGCAAGCGGGAGATCGACATTGACGCGTTGGGTCGCAGGGACGTCGTGGTTAGGGATTATTTTGTGTTCAACAATTTCGGTAGAATCCTCTCCGGCATCAATTCGCCGGTCGAACTCTTCGGTGCTCATTTTCTTAGCTCTGGCCATATAATTTCTCCTCCGATCGTTTTGCCTTGTGAAACTGAAATGAAGCGGATGTTTTCGTTGCGGATCGTGTAAACGATGCGCCAAATTGCGCCGGAAAAACCAACGATGCGAACAAACCTGGCTTGGGGTTCAGTCATGGCTTGAAGTGTGATAGCTTTTTGATCGTGCCACACGACCTGAGCTTGCTCAAAAATTGAACAGAAATTCCGTTGCCGCATTCTGTGTAGTATAGAGGGCACACTCATGAAAAAATACATGCTCACATTCTTTGGCGGCAACATGTCGCTTCGGTACGAGAATCTTGATACGGCAGACAAAGAGGCTCGGAAAAAGCATATGGCTGCCTGGGGGAAATGGATGGCTGACCTTTCGAAGGCCAAAAGGCTGGAGGTCGGATACCCGTTGGAACCGGACGGGAAACGGATCGATCAGAGCGGCGCCGAAGATTACCGCTTTCCCGATACTACGGAAGGTGGCTTCATCATCATAAACGCGGAATCATTGGAAGATGCCGCGGAAATCGCGGCAGAGGCGCCCATTATCGGGAATGGCGGACATATTCTCGTGCGCCCGTGCGGGGAGATGAAATAACTTATTATAGAACAGCCCACAGGGGCGGATGACAATAGAACCTTCTGCGCACCGTACTCCACAGTGACAATCTTTTATCGGAGTGACCCGCGTGCCTATTATTTCGCAGATCATCTGGCACTAATGAAATCTTAGGCTCTGTGGAAATCAAACTGACTCACTACCGGATTCTTCGCCTGACCTCACGAAAACGGAAAAAATCGTACGCTTAGGCCTTCCAAGGATCATCCGACTAAAAGAAAACGCTCCAGAACTCGATTACAGCTCGTTTTACGGCAAAACGGGTTGGAAGACCAACTGCTTTGTGATGGAGGTTGAGCGTTCTTTCTGAGTGCATTCGCACTCCAGTCCACGAGGAGAGAGCTCCTTACCGTACTTAAATTTCCGTTTCGTGTGCGCACCCCTTAATGATGCCATAATGTCCTTTCCTTTTTGATTTGTTGATGCGTCACACAGGGTTTTTCGGCGGTGCCGGGACGAAAGCCGCAAACTGGCGCTCGAGCGCCTTGGCCGCGCCCGTGCGCCACGCCTCAGCGATGGATTGGGACGCCGGATCGGGGAAGATCTCCTCTTCCCCTCTCTCCATTCCATCGAAAATGCCCGCTGCCGCGGACTCGGGAGAGGCTTTCGGTATCTCAAAACCGCGGTTCATATCGGTGTCGATGGGGCCGAGAATGACGGCATGGACCATTACTCCTTGGCCAGCCAAGATTGCTCTCAGTGATTGCGTCATGTTCAACGCGGCTGCCTTCGAAATGGAGTACGCGGGTATAACCGGCAAGGCTGCAAGCGCCACCAACGAGAGATTGTTGACGATGGCACCTTTGGAGCGTGTCAGCAGCGGCAGGAAAGCGCGCGACATATTGAGCGGACCAAAGAAATTGACAGCTAAGTGCTGTTCGATCACCTCGAAATTGCTCAGATCGTCGTAGATCGCAACGCCCGCATTATTTATAAGAATGTCAAGGGTATCTATTTCGGTGGCCGCCCGCTGAATCTGCGAGGCGCTCGTCACGTCCAAAGTTACAGGCGTCACGCGTTTGTCAGGATGTCGGATTGCGTTGCGCGCACCCGCATATACCCGCTTCGCGCCACGCTTGAGTGCCTCTTCGACGAGAGCTCGACCAATGCCCCGGTTGGAGCCGGTGACCAAGACTGTTTTATTTGCGATAGCCATGTTGTTTTTGCTTTCCTATTTTGCTTTGAGTTTTCGTCCTGTCGTCGTCTCACCCGGCCTTGGTTTGGGATGGTCTTCCTCAACCAATTTGAGATTTTCCAGGCCTCCCGGCGCTCTCAGCTTAACCAGCCTCATGAATATCTCCCCTGAATCGCCGCGACACGTCGGAGGCACCGTGGGCCACTAACCGATTGTCGATTAGTGGTGCGTCGCTGAAGACATCGATTAGGCCTGAATCTAGCTTGATAGTCGAAGTAAACTCGGTGGTTTGATGTTCGGCGCTTGTGCATGTCGGGCATTTCCGGTTGCTTCTTCTCGTGTCTTAGTTGGCGGAGTAGACTTAAGTGGGAATATCGAGGCAGCGAGAGTTACAAGTGTGGCGGGATTCTAGAAGGACTCGATGATCACGGCGTCGCACAATCGCAATCGGTACGGCGCGCCACGAGCGCTCGGCTGACCGTCTCACCTTTGCAACGGTTGCAGCGAACGGGTGCGGGAGCCGCGCCTGTAGGCGCATCCGAGCTCAAAACACCGAAATTCCGTGCCGGGCCTTCTTACCTTCCGGGCCTTTGGAACCGCGCTGGTCGATGGAGCAAGCGCTCACCGCCATCATCCAGGAGGCATGGATCAGACCGGAAAACCCAGACGCAGCGCCCCTTGTAGAGGGGGAGGATTTCGCTGCTGACGTACGATCTGAGGGATCGCGAAACGCGCGGACGTCTTTCGAATCGCGCTTTATCACACCTGCTGCGGAACGTGTCGGGGCTGCGTGGCGGCGCGGGGCCATAGCGCCGGCGTGCCGTTGGCGATGATGATCGTCGGCGCCGAGTAGCCGATGCGCCTCGCCCGGCTGACGCTGGATGCTGCCGCCACCGACTAGATCGCGGCCGCGCCGGCCTGGAGCCGACGGAAGAAGAAGTACGACGCGCCCCAGAGAACCCCGGTCCCCACCGGCCAGCTCCACGCCTCGACCCCATCGCCGACGGCGAGGTGGGCGACCAGCGCCGAGACGAGCGTGATGGCGAAGCCGGCGTAGGCCCACTCCTTGAGCCGCGCGGGGACCATGGGGAGGAGCAGTGCGGCCACGCCAGCCAGCTTGGCCCACGAGAGCTCGATGCGGAAATAGGCGGGGAAGCCGAGGTGGGCGAAGGCCTCGGCCACCTGGGGGAGCCGCAGCTGGGCGTAGGCGGTGAAGCTCATCTGGAGCGCGAAGAGCGCCGTGGAGATCCAGAAGCCGACGACCAGCCCCTTGGAGGCCTTCATCTTACACCCCCTTCGAGCACCCGCTCCAGACCGCCGAAGAATTTCTGCCAGCCGTAGTTTGCACCCTGATAAGCTGCCTGCTGATCGGGACGGAAGCCGGACTGCTCCATGCGAACGTGGGTGCCGCCCTCCGCTGGAGTCAACGTCCAGAGCACAACGGAGTTAAGCCCCAAAGAACTCCAGCTATAGGAGAGCCGTTTTAAGTGATCGACGATCAGCACCTCACAGTCGATAACACCATCCCAGTTCGGCATGGGTTCGGACCGGAATTGGAACTTCCGCCCGACCACCGGTTCGAAGTCATTTTTCATCAGCCATTGCGCGATGAGCGGGTTCTCGGTGAGCGCGCGCCACAGCTTTTCTGGCGGATGTGGGAATACCCTCTCGATCACAAGGGTACGGGTACTCTCTGCTGGATTACTCATTATTCCATCCTTTCCAAAAGTGCTTCAAGACGGTCAAACCGGTCGCGCCAGAATGCACCGTAGTGACGCAGCCAGTCCACCATCGGCGCCAGCGCATCGGGCCGTGCGCGATAGTGAGTTTCGCGTCCTTCGCGGCGATGCCGTACCAGCTTCGCCCGCTTCAGCACGGTCAGGTGCTTGGAGACAGCAGGCTGAGATACGCATGCATAGCGAGTCAATGCGTGGACGGTCTGTTCGCCCTGCCGGGTCAACTCCTCGAAAATGGCCCTGCGCGTCGGATCGGCGAGAGCGCGGAACACGTTATTGGCGTTGGCCGGCGTCACGCACAAAACCATAACCATACGGTGATGGTTTTTCAAGGAGAGACGTAACACAATTTCCAATTGCGGCCTTGCGCGATATCAACTCCTTCGATTGCGCAGCAGGCAAGACACGATGGACAGATTCGTGACGAGCTTCGCTTAACCCAGCCTGAAATTCTCCGTTTCTCGATGAGCGCACAATCGCCGAGTCACTCAGCGAGCGCTAAAGGGGAATCGGAGAATCGAAAGTTTCCGATTCCCGGCCGGATCACGGGCAAACCGGAAGTAGGACCTGAGTGTTTGCCGAGCGCATTGCGGAAACGACGTTTGCGCAACGATGCCGAACGTCTTCGATGTGTTTTTTGGAAAGACCGGCGCTGGATTTCGTCTGTTGGTAGTCTGCCGAAAGGACTGAAACGGGAAGGATGCTTCGCGTTTCCAAATGAGCAACGAAAAACTCTGTTGCGTCCCAGATAGTCTTTCCGAAAGGCGTGAGGCGTTCTGCGCATTTGGCAGCTAAAATTCGCAAATCGGCCGAGATGGCCTGCCCTTCTTCCCCCTCTTTGCGCAACTGCTTTCCTCGCTTCTTTAGCTCTTCTAGCGCCTCCTTTTCAGTCTTGAAGAACAGGCGTTTTCGCTTCCCGTTGACTTTGAGACCGTCGAGATAATACTGGTAGTCCCTGTCGCCCTTATACGGTAATATTCGCAACTCTCGGCGTGCCATTCGCTTTGGTTCGCATATTACCCGGAATTTGGCAACTGTTGGCAACTAGATCCGAATTTAGCCGAATTCTAGGGCTGGAATTTGCGACGTAAGTTGATAATAATGAGCAACTTGGAGGGATGGCTGAGTGGTTTAAAGCACCGGTCTTGAAAACCGGAGACCCGTAAGGGTCCGTGGGTTCGAATCCCACTCCCTCCGCCACTTGATGCTCTCACTGGTTAGTGACCGGCGGCTGTTTTGGGACTTTGATCAAGATTTCCGTAAAGGTGGAGCCGTCACTCGCCGCCGAGATTTCTCCGTTGATCTGAGCTAACTCTCCGCGGGCTCGGAACAAACCCAAACCGAATGACTCAGTGAGTTTCCGCGTGGTAAAAAAGGGATCGAAAATGCGGGGCAAGACTTCTTTCTTTATCCCTCTGCCGTTATCCCGAAATCGAAAAATGTAACTGTCATGGAGTTCTTCGATCTGATGCTCGACTTGAGTGGCACCGGCTGTGGCCGCGTTCCGGAGGATTTCTTCCAAGATCTGGCGCAGTTTCACCGGATCCACTTCAATCGCTCCGGTGATTGCGGAATTTTTCGCGATCACTTGGAGATTTGCTGGCACAGCGCACTCCTGGAACAGTGATTCAAAATGTACCGTTTCGAAACGATACGGGGTCGCTTTTGCCACAATCGCTGCCTCGTCAACGATCAGCGATAGCACTTGAGTCGCTTTGGCCATGTTTTCTACCGGGTCTCGAATCTCGTTCGGTAGCTTTTCATCCATGAGAATTAAACCACTGTGGCCGGACAAAACCGTCGTGACATTGTTTAATTTGTGAATCAAACCGGCTAACAGACTGAAATAATACTCAGACGAATAAAGGGTTCGCGGGGAAGTTACGTTTTTGGTCTTGGACACAGCTATATTTTCAACAAACAATATAATTCTTCGGGTAATTTACACCAACTCGAGGGAAAAATCGATAGCTGAAGCCGAATGAGTCAACTGCCCGACAGAGATATAATCGACTCCGGTTTCCGCAATTGGGCGAATGGTCTGTAAGTTGACTCCTCCGCTGGCTTCGAACTTTAGACCGGGCCGGCGAAGGTCAACGCACGCGCGCATTTCAGCGGGAGCCATATTGTCGAGGAGAATAACATCCACACCGTCGAGCCGAGCGAAGTCGCGGACCTGCGCCAACGAATCCGCTTCGAGTTCGATTAGGATGCTGGGATGCTCTTTTCTCAGCTTTTGAATGGTGGCGATCAGGTCTGGCTTGGCCAGCAAATGATTGTCTTTTACCATCACCGCATCGAATAACCCCATGCGATGGTTGGTTCCGCCGCCCGCCACAACGGCAGCTTTTTCTAGCCTCCTCAGACCGGGTGTCGTCTTCCGCGTATCCAGAATCTGCGCCGCAGTTCCCTTGACGGCCTCCACGAATGCCCGAGTCAATGTTGCTACCCCGGACAATCGCTGCAGAAAATTTAAGGCGACCCGTTCGGCCGTCAGAATAGAGCGGGTCCGCCCGGAAATCCGGACAACGGTAGCTCCCGGGTTCACCGGCGTGCCGTCGGGTTGAGCGATCTCGATCAGAAGATCAGGATCGACTTGCCGAAAAGTCGATTTAGCCGTCTCGGTTCCGGCGACGATTGCGGCCTGTTTCGCAAGAATGCGCGCTTGTGAGTGATGAGTCTCTGGAATGAAAAAACGGGAGGTGAGATCGCCAGAGCCCACATCTTCAGCCAGCGCAATAGCTACAGGGTCAACAGAAGCCACGGGTGCGAGCGTAGTCCGGATTCGCCAAATCTCAAGCGCCCCAGTGACCCCGAGTGATGCTGTTGTACGACAAAATCAAAACATATAACATTCTTGTGTTGTATTATGATAATAACATAATATATCTAAGATATTTTATGAAAACGCTTCCTCATCAGACAGGAAATCCGATGCTAAAAGCTTGGATCAAGCTGTCCATTTTCATGCTTGGTGGCTCGACACTGGCGAGCCCTGCCTATGCGGCTGATCTAAACGTGTTTATCGATCCGCTGAAACAAGGATTGAATCTAATCGTAGTTTTCGGATTCATCGCCGGCTGCGTCATGGTCATCGGCGGTTTCCTTAATGCACGGCGAGACGAGAACTGGAAAATGACGGTTATCTATGGAATTGGGGTCGCCGGTGCGGTAGCCCTAATGAAAGCACTGTTCTCGATTTTCGGCGGTAACGCTTCCGCGACGATCGCTGGATTCTAGCATCTGCGAACACTCATCCGAGCTAGTTATGGACGAGGGCCTTATATACACGGACAGCCGACCTCGGGCAAAGTCGACCGGGCACGCATTCGGTTTTGAGGGAAATCTTGGGATGGGCGTCATCACTGCGGGAATGATCTCGGTTTTCATCCTAACAATGCTGCTGCAGACGGGAAATCCGATGCCTCTTCCCTGGGAGTTCGCGATCGCTTCATTACCGACGCTGCTAACAACAGGGTATATCAGCCTGTTCCGCAACAAGAAGCCGCCTCGCTTTGATGTGGATCTTCTCATCAGTTTTGTGAACGGCCCTGCGTTTCAACCCGCGCGTGTGCAGCCGCGCCATCCCTTTCTTCCGCTCAAATGATCTCCGCTCTATTTAGCGCGTGCGAATCGATCGTCGGCTTAGTGACCCATAAGGGAGCGGGTCCGACTTCTCGAATTTCCCGAATCGGCATGCCTAATGGATTCTTTCTCAATGATCTGCTGTGGTTCGGTGACGGCGCGACGAAAAGGACAGTTGTTTCTCGCGGATTCATGATTGAGCCAGGCGAGATGACCGCGTTCAGCGTCGGGCAACTGAACGAACTGCACGAGCGGCTGCGCGCTCTCCTTGGCATGTTAGGTCAAGAGTACCAGTTACAAATCCAATGGAGTATTGACAGCGATTACCGGCACGAACTGGAAGAATACCATAAAGAGACTCTAGAACTACGTAGGCGAGATCCAGTGTACGGGCAATTTGGCGTATTAGTTCGGGCGGAACGCTATGAGCGATACAAAGCGGCGATGCAGCAGGGCAGACTTCGCCGAGAGCGACTGACGCTCTTCTTTACGCGCGTCATCGAAACAAAGGTGCCCGCCTTTGGCCAGCTAGCTGTCGCTGAGTACTTCGATACTTTATCGCGCAAAGAAAGTCTGGGTCTTCAAGATCTTGTGTTGGGCGCGCTTTCCCGTCTCTTCGCGGATTGTCGGGTCACTGCGATGCGGGATGATGACCATTTCCTCTTTTATTATCGCTTTCTAAATACAAATCTCGGAATGACCGAGGCTGACCCACTGGAGATGTTCGATCCAGCCTACTCGATCCAGCAAAATTGCTTGCACTCCGAGGGGATCGGTACGCCGAAGATTCCGGGCGTTTCATTCTCGCTCGACTGTTATCATCACGCCATTTTTGCGGTCCGCCAATGGCCCCGCCGAACGTTTCCAGGGATCATTTCTGCGCTTACGAGCATGGGATTCCAGGAATACGGCATCACCGTGAATATCTATCCGAAGCGGATCGATAAGGTCATTGAGAAGGAAGAGCGGAATATTCAGCGTTTGCAGATCGACGCGATGTCGGAGCGAAAACAATCACTCGTCACCGACATGGCGGCAAAACAGGATAAGGTGAACGAACTCCAGCAGGGGAGAGTGATTCCACTCGATTGCTTATACGTTGTGCGGCTGTGGCATCGCGATCCGGAAGTGTTAGCGGGCCGTTGCGCTTCCCTGAAGAATGCATTCACCTCGATGGGAGGAGCAGCGATTCACCACGCGACCATTCCGGAGAATGCTCGCCAATTATTCTATCAGACTTGGCCGGGGTGGACCTACGGAGTCTACCGGGCATTCGATTTACCGGCCGAAGATTCCTATCTCTGCGACTTAGTTCCCTGGTCGGCCACGTTTACCGGCCATCTGGACAAGGCGGAAGCCATTTATAATGGTGCGCGTGGCAATCTCGTCGGGATTAGAACTCGGATCGGCAATACTCCACAACACGGCGTTCTCTTCGGAATGACGGGTGCAGGTAAGTCGGTAATCATCGGCGATTTGTTGGCTCAAATTGGTCACCGGTTTGGTTTTAGACTCATCGTTGAGGAGGGGCTCTCGCATGGCGTCCTGACCCAGACGCAAGGCTGCGAGCCGGTCATCGTGAACCCTAACGGCAATCTCACGATCAACTACCTGGACACCGGAGGCACTCCTTTGTCTCCTTTGCACCTCGCCTTCAGTGCCGGTCTTTGTATGCTGTTTTGCGGGAATGAAGGCCTAGATGGCGAGCGCAAGGCACTCCGCCATGCGATGCTGGTGGAGAACCTGCAACAGCTTTATACCGACGTCTTCACAGACTGGATCGTTGCTAACGAGCCGGCTGCGGAAGAGCTTCGATGGTTAGCCTGCGCAATCGATCGATATCTGCGAACCAAGATGAAGAGTTCGCAATTCAATTTTGTCGATGCGTTTGCAACTTTCCGCGACTGGGAAGCGCGGTGTCCCGACGAAGCGCAGTCCTTCATTCAAGGACTGGGGGAGCAGGCAGTGGCAGAGTTCGGCAAGAACCCTGCGACTGCTAACCTGGCGCGCGATCTGGCGTTTGCTTATTTTCGGCCAGACCAATTTCCAACCCACAGCGGACTTGTTGAACAACTTCTCTACAACCCGCGCGCTGGGATGCGGGAACGAGAAGAAAGCGATCGAGTTGGCAAGCTTCTCAAAGCGTGGGGGCGCGATGGTGAGCGTGGCAGACTCTTTGATGGCGTTAGCAACGTGCGAATTGATGGAAGGGTAGCTCATTTTGAACTGGGTCAGATACCCGAACACGCCATCGAAATGAGGGCGGCTGCGAACTTCCTCGTTGCCAACTATGGTCGTCAAAAGATTATATCAATGCCACGCGCGGTGCCAAAGATAGCGATCTTCGAAGAGGCGTCGCGAACCCTAGATATTCCAGGGGGAGTCAAAATGATCCAGGAGTACTACCGCCAGATGAGGAAGTTTGGCTGTAACATACTCGCTGTCGTTCAGCAATACGATATCATCAAAGATTCACCAGTGCGCGGTGCGATGATCGGAAATTCGAAGATGTTCCTAATAACTGCGCAGCAGAGTCGAGAGGATGCCTATGATATTGGCGAGGCGTTAAGCCTTTCGCAAAAAACTGTCGACACCATTCACAACTATCCGCTTCCGGAGTTAATGGATCCCTCGGACCGGTTCAGCGCTTTTACCTACGTAGCTAACTACAAAATCCGGCGTTTGGTTGGCACTGTGAAGAACGTTGCGTCTCGCGAACTGCTTTATGCTGCCTCGAGTGACAACGATACCTTCGACGAACGGACCGCTTGTCTTGCTAGCTACAAAAATATCATTGCCGGCATCCTACAGGAATCCGAGAAAATTTCGTGCGCGACGGAGGCATCTGCAACTGAGCCGGTTCTATGAAAAAATCGGGATTCTTTCTCTGTCTTCTGATCACGAGCTGCACGGTTGGTCCGACCGTCCCGAAAGGGCAAATCACGGTACAGGGTCGTGGTGCAGAGGCGCTGACCAATCAAGGTGATCCACTAATGGCAAGCGGTGCTGATGAACGGAAGGTTCCGATCGATTTTGCCAAAGGCTATGCCAAAGGGCTCTCCGATCAGGTGAAGCGGAATTATTGGGCGCAACAGGAGAACCAACGTTCCCCTCAGGAGGATAACCAGGGCAAGATCCGCTATTACAACGCCACGATACCAGAACATCAAGATTCGAGTGGAGTTATACGGGTCCAACGCGAGGTAGTCATCCCAATTGTCGAATGAAGACTCAAATATTGAAGTGGTCTTTCATAGTGTTCATTTGTTCCGCGGTCTGTGCCACCGGTAAAGCCTACACCGTTCACGATCCAATTCACACGGTGCTCAATATCTTACAGCAGGTAATTGGACAGGTGCGACAGGAACTTCAACACGCTGAGGATGTCGCCAAATACGCGGAGATGATCGAAAAGCAGATGCAACAAATTCAGCAACTAACCACGATGATTAATCAAAACGTGGAGCAGCTGCGCCGCATTGGCGATCCGAACACCTACGTCAACATGTTAGGGCTAGATACTCTATTCAACGAAATGAGCCGAATCAAAAACGGAGTCGGCACTACGATGGCAGAGTTTCAACACACCGTCGATGGAGTCGCTGCTCTCAAAGACACTGCCAACGGCCTATATCAAGATCTTAGCCAGGTGCCCGATCGGTTCGGGAAGACGGTCCAATACGATGTAAACAGCTTTAAACGGTTCGGAGCGGTCCAGGACATGTATAAGTCTTTTAATACGGAAATCGAGCAGGCAAATCGTTCGCTGGCGGTTCTTCAGCAAGAGAAACAGAGCAGCTTACAACAATTAAATTCAGCCGGTTCCCTAATCGAAGTCCAGAAACTTACAGGCAAGTTGCATGCAATTGAGTCTAGCATTCAGGACACAACTGCCCGAATAGACATGGCTGCGCAGAAGACGCTCGTTCAACACGTTGCCAACCAGAACGATCAGCTGCGAATGCAGCAGGCGCTGCTGCAACAACGTTTGCAAGAGGTGGAAGAAGAAAATTTGCAAATGCAGCAAAATGCCAACCGGATGCTGCAATCACTAAAATAACTAACTTATGTTTTTACTTGCCGCCGTCGACGGAACCTCCATCAATCTCCATCTGCAAGAGATCCTTGCGGCCATGCAGAATATTGAGCGCCAGGTGCAACCACTCGCCGTCGTCGTTGCCTTTGTTCTCTTGGTGTTCGGGACCATGCGCGGGTTCTTAGAACCAGAATCGCGCAAATTCATGCTGAACCTATTGCGGGCAATCATCATTGTTGGCTTAATCTGCCAGTGGTTCCAAGTGAAGCAGTGGCTAGGCTACGCGGCTGACGGACTGACTCAATACCGAGTTAACGTTAACCTTGCGGCGTTTGGTCAAGGCTCCCGCGAAATCGCGGTGGGCGAAAACCTGGATGAAATTCGAAGCGTCATCAGCGAGAAAATTACCCAGAAAAGCGACAGCAAAGATCAGCTTAACGCGGGCGACTTGGCAAACCCATTTCAAGCGGCTCAAAAGTTGTTCAACGCCAACGTCGGCCATTTTTTGTCGCTGGTGCTTTGGCATATCTATATGGGGACGCTCTTCATCTGCGAGTGGATCATCGTTATGATGAGTTTCTTGCAACGGGCAATCGTAGTCTTTCTCGATCTTTATGTTCCGATTGCTTTAGCCGAGTTTTCTGTGCGTGGCTTACAAAGCCAAGGCCAAGCATTCTTCAAGAGCTATGTCGGCGTTCATGCTTGGCCGGTGGGTTGGATGTTCGCAAATCTAGTGACGTTTGCTCTTTTGCAGGCGTTGCCAGCTCCCCATGCGAACAATCCGATGGAAATACTGGGAGCAATCGTCTGGTCGATTCCAATTCTGCTCTGGGTAATTATTGGACATGTGATTGGCCCGTTTTACGCCCAAAAAGTGGTGACGCGAGGTGGGGCGGAACTGCAGGCATTCGCCGGCGCGATGGTCGCTGTTGTGGGAGGGACCACCGGCTCAGCATATGCCGGAGCGCTCCATTTCGGGGCAAGAAGACTCGGGACCTTTGGCCAATCGGCTTTAAACCCCAAAAGGAACGATGAGACTGGCAGCAGCCAGGGCCCGGAATCATCGAGCGGTTGGGCAGGTACGTCCGAGTTGGAAGGATTAAACTCTAGTCTTGGTGCAAGCGGCCGGCAGGGGAAACAAGTGGATTGGGCACGTGGCCTCCTTGGTTATGGAGCTGAGAAGACCGCCCAGGCCTCTGATTTTGCTGCTGGCCTTTCGGAAACCGGTGGGAATTTTGCGAGTACCGTGGGTTCGATGATTGCCAACGCCAGCGGCAACCGCATCGGTCCGGAGGGTACTTTTCGGTTCGGTTCTTTCAGAAGATCGGAACCTGAGCTTAACCGCTCGTCTCGGCGAGCCAGAAGTTATTTAAGCTAACTAGCGGCACACAATGAACCGGGAAACGAATGGTATTGGAGTAGAATCTGGCGAGTTCGAGACGCAATCGGACGGGGCCTGTTCTGAGCCGGCTCAATCATTCGATCCGAACAGTCATCAGCCAGAATATCCTGGATGGATCGCTTCAGAACAGTTGGAAGAAACTGATGTCGAACGAAATCCGCTGCGCGAAGAGGGGCGACGGGCGAATCCGGTCGCAAACAGTCTAGCCTCGGCCAGACGCACTGTTCGACTACTCTGGATCGCACTAATAGTTTCACTTTGCGCGCATTTCGTGATTCCTGCTTACATCATCACTGCGATGGCACGCCCCCAAAAAGTGGCACTCATGGACGGGACCCAGTCGCTGATCATTGCACCCTTAGTACCTGTTGAACAAAGCCGAGAAATCCTTGAAACAATTTCCTATTGGGCCGCAAAATCGTTCCTCGACCGCGGGCCACAAGGATTTGATGCGCCGGATACTTTGGACCGCGTGTTTCTCCCCATCGCGGTCGAAAAAGCAAAAAGCGAATTCAAGGCGATGGCCGAAGAATTCGCGAAAAAGAACATCCACCAAAAACTAGAGATCGGGCGGATTGACCTTCAACGACTCGACGATGGTATGATCCTAAGCCGAGTCGTAGGTCAAATCCTCACCCAAGCTCATGTGGGAGACGAACAGGTAAATCAACCGCAGTCCATCACTCTGAACTTAAAACTAGCGAGAAACCCTTATCTAGGGCGCAACCAGCGCTATCCGTATGCTGTTGTCGACTATGCCTTCGGACAACCGGAGCAGTTAACTACTCTTACCCGGGACCAAAATAAATGAGGCTTCTACTATCGATCTTTGTCTGCGCTATTCCTGTTTTGGCTGTTGGCCAAGAAAACCTAGCATCCAAAGTCGTTCGACTTCCTCTCAAGCAAGATCAGCCGTCTGTCATCAAGCTCGGTATCCACGGGATTACTACGGTCGAATTTCCCGCAAAGATCGAAGCGCTCGATGGATATGGATTCAGTTTGAACCCTGCACCGGACGGGCTAGATCTTTTTCAGATTTCGTTCAATAAAGGAACGAATTTTCTCTCCTTAAAGGCAGTCAGATCGGGGGTCGAAGGAAACCTCACCGTTGTCCTTGACGGGAAGGTCTACGCGCTTTTTTGCAAGGAATCTGCCGATCCGAGCTTCGTGGTTATATTCGAAGATGGGCCGGGGAGACGCGTTGCGGATCAACCGCAGTCTTCCAAGCGCCCGGAAGTGTCCCCTGCTCGCCTGCTTGGTTTTCTCGACAAGGTAAAAGGTTTTCCAACGCTTAAAGTTAGCGCGCCTGAGATCTATCAGAACATGGATGTCGCCGAGCCGAACTTCCGCTCCGACTTGGCAGGGCTTGAAATCTCATTGAAGCGAGTCATTCGGGACGACGCTTTGGACACCGTGGGATTCGAGGTTCTTTTGGCGAACAAGTCCGACAAAGATTTTATCTATGACCCGGAGAGTTTTGCTGTGCGAGTCGGTGAGGAAGTCTATCAGCAATCGGTTTCTGACGCAGGCGGGTTGGTTCCTTCCGGCAAAAGCCAAACGGCATTCTTTGCCGTGACTGGTGGCGGCAACGGAGGACGTAACGATCTCGCGGTGACTAACAAGTTCGAAATCGCGTTACGCCAAATAAAAGGGGAAATGGACCCTCAAGGAAAAGTGTCAGCAGAATGGCGGGAGCCACCAAACACGATCCCGATCGCCCAAGCTGGTGACAAGGAGCCGGAGCTTCCTCAGAACGGCCAGCAACCATCCACAATCAAGTCCTCTACGCCCAAGAAGAGTGCGAAGCGATCTCGAGCCGATGCAAAGGATCCCGTCAAAGTTGGTTCGGACCCTTCTACAACGCAAAAAAGGGTGGCACAACACAATGAATAGACGGACTTTGATTATTGCGGCAGTCGGAGTCTTGTCGGTTGCCGGAACTTTCCTTTACACCCTGTTGCAGAGAGGCGGTGCGCAAAAAATTATCGGCCGTCAGGGTGAGGTCGTACGGGATGCGGGGAAAGTGACCGAACCGATGACATCCTCGTTTCGGAATTTCAATCCGGTCATCGTCACTCCGCCGAAACCGAGGGTCACGCCACGCCAGGTTTCTTTGACTCGAGCTCCCGATCCCGGATCTACGCCGAGTTTACCTGTTCCAACATCGATCAGTATTTTCGCCGCGGAGCCACAGGGTGAAAGACCTTCGCCACGAGGTCCGAAAGGTGACTACGCTCCTGCATTTCGGCTCGTAAAGTGTCAGCTCGTCAATACGGTCGATTCGAGCAATCTCACCACACCGATCATTGGTTTAGTGACGGAAGATCTCTGCTGGAACGGAAAGGTCATTATTCGCGCGAACTCGGAAGTGCACGGGGTTGCTGGCGTCGATCGAGTTCGTGAACGAATTGCGAGCGACGGTGAATTCACCTTTGTTCTGAGCGAATCTGATCGGAGAGGGCGCGAGCTGGTTATCAGAGGACTGGCTCTAGATATGGAGCGGGAGCCCGAGTACGACACTTACGGGGTTACTGACGGGAGCGCAGGATTGCGTGGGGATGTGATCCGTACGGCCAACAACGATGTGGTTAAGCTTTACGTGGCATCGTTGATCAGCGGGATGGCGAGTGCGGTTTCGAGCGGAAGTTCGGGAATCCTGGGCAACCGGGTTTACACCAACAACAGTTCGCTTGGTCTTAGTGCGCTGCAGGGAGGGGTCATCAATCCTATCGCTGGCGGTACTCAAGGAGCGCTCGACCGATACGCAGATCAAATCTTGAAATCGATCGAGCGCGACGGTTTCTTTGTCCGCGTTCCAGCCGGCAAGCAATTTTATGTGTATTGCAGCGAAGCAATCGATTTGAGTCGCGCAAGGATCGGAGCTGATGACGAACGCGATGCTCGCGCCCAGGCCGATCTGGAAAAGAGAGCGCGCGATCAGGTCCGAAGGGCTCTTCCCGTTGATACCGCTAATTTACTGAACCCTCTGTTGCCTGCTTTGAACTCAATAAATCAGAACAAGAATTAAAAATGCATAGAACTATCATTCGAGTTATCGTCTTCTTCGGATTCGGGCTACTGCTAGCTTGTGCAAACTCGAAACGGCAGGCGGTCGTTCTTCCGGTGCGCACGATCTCGCCAGCCGCTAAGACGGCGGACAGTAAGCCGTTCCAAAGCGCTCCACTCGGTACCTTACGAAATGTTCGCGAGAGCGAATCTGTGAAGGTCTATGGAATCAATCGTTATGTCGATCCATCGGACCCAACAGTTCTTCACGAGAGGCATGCGATATACAGAATTGAGCAAGAGCCGCGCTGGGTGACTCAAAGCGACCGAAATCAAAACGGTATTCTGTTGGGACCGATCCTGGGGCTTCACAACGCGCAATACGCGCCTGAACCGCTTCCCGGCGAAACCGCCCGCGATCTCGTGCAAACCAAACAGGGTCTGCAGGATGCGAATCGGGACATTCACACTATCCAACAGAATCAAGAAAAGTTAAGCACTGCGGTACAAACATTAGCGGAACAGACGCTGGATGCTCAGCGAAAACTGACGACTGTCGTGTCGACCCTGAACGGACGATTGAAAAAGCTCGAGGGAAATACTGACGAGGTTGCCGAAGGTTCTGGAGGTCCGAGCGAAAATAAACTTCCATCGAGAGGAGCCGTAATTCGAAGCGGCGAGTGATAGAGAGACCCGCATTATTCGCTTGTCCATGATTTCACGACTGACCATGTCCAGTCGGCGGATGCGCAATCTCACCGGATGGGGTCCAACGGCAGACCTGGGTGCTACAAAACCGCGGGGGTAACAATCATGCGCGATGTAGCTGAAAACTCGATGAGCAACATTGATTGCGAGCCCCAGGGGTTCTCCTATCTCAGTAGGCTCGCTCCAACTCTGGAAAACAAGATTCTTGGCCAGAAGGGTGCCATCTCTCGGGTGACACGAGCGGTACAAGCGGCTGAACTCGGGTTAAACGAGCAGGGTTGCAGACCTAAGGCAAGTTTCTTGTTCCTCGGCCCGACTGGCGTTGGAAAAACAGAAACGGCCAAATGCTTTTCCGAATACGTATTTGGATCCCACAATGCGCTGGAAATGGTTTTCATGAACGAATACTCAGCGGATAGTCGTTTTCCGGAATTCTTAGAACGCGCCGAAGCCGCAGTCCGTCGACACCCAAATGGGACGACATTGCTCTTTGACGAAATTGAAAAAGCGCATCCGAGACTGATCGATATTTTTTTATCCCTGTTGGAGGAAGGGATCTTGACAACCCTAACCGGAGATCGCGTCGCGATCGGGCGATTTTATCTGGTCATGACTAGCAATCTTGGCAGCGGTGACCTGGCCAAGATGGAAAGCGCACCATATGCGACTATGGAAAGAGTTGCGTTGGATGTAGCCAGTGAATCCCTACGACCCGAGCTTTTTGCACGCATCACGGAAAGGATCGTTTTTAGACCGCTCGATCTTGAAACTCAAAAAGCGATTCTTACTTCGCTGATTAGGAAAAAACTTCAAGTGCTCTCGCAATTCTTTGGGCGGCCGTTAACCATTGATGCAGGTCCAGTGATGGCGTTTCTGCTCCGGGCAGGATACAACAAGGCCCAGGGTGCACGCATGCTGCGACAGGAAGTGGATCGGCAAATGAACTCCGCAAGCTTAGTTTGGGCGTTAAACAATGAATCTCCAAAACACGGAATATTTTTCTATGACGCGACGGCTGGTGGTCTGATCCTCCGATAGGAATCTCTCCAGGAAGCCAAGAGCGCGCCCACAGCCGCTACAGAGGCAATTTGTCGAGGCCGAACTTCCATGGTCATGTAGTCTCTCTATTCCTGTTATGGCTCGTAAATCTGTGCTTCCGGTTCGTTTTGATCATTGCGTCATCCATGTTTCAGATTGGGAGAGATCGAATCGCTTTTACGCCGAAGTGCTCGGTGCCGAATTAGTTTCCACGAACGGACGCACGGCCTATCGATTTGGGACAACTCAGCTGAACCTACACGGGCCGGGTGTTTCCGCTGGCCCGCTAGCAAAGATACCTGTCGAACCTGGCGGCAGCGATCTGTGTTTCGTCTGGGAAGGACCCGTCGCGGTAGCCGTCGACCATCTTAATGCACATGGTGTCAGGATCGAACTCGGTCCCGTGACGAGAGCTGGAGCGTTAGGAACTGGGACGTCTATCTATTTTCGCGATCCGGATGGCTCGCTGCTCGAGTTCATTTCGTACGCGGATTCCGGCCCCAGGGACTAAGACCTCGGCCGGTACCGGCTTGCGATATGGTGTCTTGTCCAAAGTGCCCAGATTGAAATCATAGCACGGAAATCCCGCTCCCAGGAGGTTGAACGCCGTCGACGGAGCCGCTTACGGGGCTGAAGCAAGATGATAGCACGATCAGAATTGAATGTTTCCCGCGAAAACGGTTATTTTTCCTTACCTTTTGATGAGTGATGATCCTCAACCCGCCCGCTCCGATGGTTATCGGAGACTTTTTTCTGCCGCTCTGACGTTCGGAATCATTATCGCCGTTTTCTATATCCTAAGCCTCGGGAAGAATTTTTTTGTTCCTTTGGTGGTCGCATTTCTTGCCGTTTACTTGGTCGACATTCTCAGCCGGCTGGTGGGTCGCATTCGGTTGGCCGGACATCGGATTCCCAAGATCATTTCAGTGATCATCTCCTTCGCCATTATTTTTGGACTCGGATTTGTCCTGGTGGCGATTATCACAAACAACGCTGTTCACATTGCTGCGGTCGCACCACGCTACCAAGTGAGACTCCAGCAACTTCAAACCGGGATCTTCGCAAAGTTCGGGGTAGAGGAACCCCCCGAGTTGGCCGCCATTTTGCGGACCCTGGATTTGCGAGGAATTTTCAGCACCGTCGCAAGATCGGTCGCTGATTTGCTCGAAGGCGTAACACTCGTGGTACTTTACGGCCTGTTTATTCTGCTTGAATCGAGGTTTCTCCCAGCGAAATTAGCGGCGATTTTTCCGGACAACGTTCAGCGGAAGAAAGTGCTACAAACCATAAACCGCATCGACCGTGACATCCATACCTACCTGGGCGTCAAGACAGCTGTGAGCCTCGCCAGCGCAATTCTGGCGTACATCTTAATGCGCCTGGTTGGTCTCGATTTCGCCGAATTCTGGGCGTTGTTGGTTTTTGTTTTGCACTTTATTCCGACGATCGGTGTGATCGCAGCAACCATTTGCCCGACTCTGCTGGCCGCAGTTCAATTCGACAGTCTTGGACCCTGCCTGGTGGTCGGAATCGGAATCACCGCGATTGCTCAGCTTATGGGCAATATCGTTGAACCGAACGTAATGGGCGAAACGCTCAATTTGAGTCCGCTCACCGTCATTATGGCGCTCATTTTGTGGGGAACGGTCTGGGGCGTATTGGGAGCGTTCTTGTGTGTTCCCTTGACCGTGATTTTTGTGATCGTCATGTCAAATTTCCAATCAACCCGCTGGATTTCCATCCTGCTTTCCAAGACCGGTAAACTTCATCCGGGTGATTCGCCGATCGAAGCGAAAGAAACCAGCCTGCTCTAAACGCGTTTCTCGCGCCAGCGTCAACCTGTCATATAAGTTTGAGTCGCGATTTGAGTGACTCCATACCTAAACCGGATTAATATCGAAATAACATATTATGAATATGTATCTTAATTTGCCGATTATTCTCGTAAGACAAAATTCGATTCTCTGGTCGAGATTTGGTCGCACGGATTCGGCGATGAGCGGATGCCGATGCAAACATGGATGCGATGCTTTCTATGAAAAGCGGGCAGAGCAGTTTCCTGAGCAGCGTATAAGCGGCAAACACTTATGGCGGGCGTCAGAGAAATATGCTTGATCGCTTGGCGATTGATCAGATTCGATTGTTGTGCCCGAACCTCACTCGCTAGATCTTTATGCGACGAAAACGAGCAGCGCAAGGTTTCACCGGTCAACTCGATAGCTTTGCGCTGTTAGACATCATTCAGATGGGGTGTCTCGCTCAGCGAGACGGACGACTTTCAATTCGCAATGGCAGACGACGTGCAGAAGTGATCCTCTCGCGCGGCCGGATAGTCCACGCGACGACAAAGGGCCAGGTGGGAGAGGATGCTCTGCTGGAAATCCTCAGCTGGGAGAAAGGTGAATTTCAATTCGGACCTACTGACCTCGGCAGCCACTCCGCTCCGACAATTAGAGGAGGATGGGAGCAGGTCCTAATGGACGCGGTCCGTAAGCGAGACGAACTCAGGTCAGCAAGCTCTATAGAGTCGCGCGATCCGGCTTTGCCGACAGATCGAGATTTAGCCGACGATCTGCTAACCCGTATCGAAACGCGGCGAAAACGAGTCAAAAGAACTCAGCTTCTAAGGCGAGTTTGCTTGGCGATATTGTTAATAGCTGTCGCTTCAACCGCAGCTTACATTGTTTCAACCGAGCGCCCGCGACTGGCCGAATATGGCAGCAATTTGAAGAATCGGATTGCCAGGTTAATGGGAAGACATTTGCGGTGGCAACGCCGAGTGACGGAACAAGTCGTGGTCCC
Organism: uncultured Verrucomicrobiae bacterium; assembly: GCA_963804425.1. GTDB lineage: Bacteria > Verrucomicrobiota > Verrucomicrobiia > Chthoniobacterales > JAFAMB01 > DASTDH01. The sequence goes on from CAWDQF010000003.1 coordinate 162,995, forward strand.
TGGCGGTGAGTTCATTTATCAGGACGGAGAGCGGCCTAGCCTAAGGCCATTCCTAATTGACACTACCGAGGTAACCGTCTGGGATTATGCAGATTTTTTGAGAGCGATCGGCTCCGATTCGCGGTTTGATCACCCCAATCAGAAGCCGCACAAAGGGCATTCAAACCAAGACTGGGAAATGTATTCACACGCGGCATTTGCGGGCGAGATTTATCATGGTATCCGATTGAATCCTAATTTTCCCGCGGTTTACGTGGATTGGTTCGATGCATTTGCGTTTGCCAGTTGGAAAGGTCGCCGGCTGCCCACCGAACTCGAATGGGAGAAGGCTGGACGCGGAGCCGACGGGCGGCGGTATCCTTGGGGAACAGCTATAGTCCCGAATGCGGCTAACCTGCTGGGAGCGCTGCAGACAGGACCGAGCTGGACTGAAGTCGGAGTGTGGAAGGGTGATCGTAGTCCCTACGGAGTCTACGATTTAGCCGGTAACGTGTCGGAATGGACAGCTAGCGACGACGGTCAAGGCAATCCGGTTGTTCGCGGAGGCAATTTCCGATCGGATAATGGGGAGCTCACCCGCAGAATTCTGCATCTTTCTCCGGAGACCAAGGACGAACGCATTGGTTTCCGGACTGCCCGCGATGGAGGGCAAAGTGAATAACGGATCGGATTACTTAAAGACGGACGGTGATTGTCTTTAAAAAACATTCGACGGAACCGTTAGGATTTGGAATAAGTTTCATGCGATGTCCCTCATTAATTTCGTAAGTGGAGAGGTGGAGTTCAAGATCGTTTACTATGGTTGCGCGCTTGGTGGGAAGACGTCGTCTCTCGGTTATGTTCACGAGAGAGTCGATGCCCAAGATAGAGGGAATTTAGTGTTGCTGCCGACGCAGAACGATCGCACGCTATTCTTCGATTTCTTGCCGGTAGATGGTGGCACCGTCAAAGGGTTCAAAGTAAGATTCAAACTTTGGACCGTTCCCGGACAGGTGATGTACAACGCTACCCGGCAGCTTGTGCTTCGAGGTGTGGATGGAGTCGTTTTCGTGGTCGACTCCCAGTGGGACCGGATGGAGGCGAATGTTGAAAGCCTGAGGAACCTCGAAGAAAACCTCGCGGCGATGGAGTTGAGCCTAGAAAAGGTGAGCTTCGCCTTCTTCTATAATAAGTGCGACTTACCGGAGGAAAGCATAGCTCCAGTCGAGGCGATCGATCTGCTCCTCCGGCGCAGAATCGAGAAGGTCAAGCGGTTTGCCGGAGATTGTATCAGTGGGAAGCACGTCTTCAACGTGTTAAACCAGGTAACCCAGAATGTCCTAGGTGAATTCTTGGTGAAGGATGATCTGGAGAATTATGAGGCCTACCGTTAATGCTAAAAAACAGCGCTCTGTTCGACCGCCGGCAAATGCCGGTTTTTCTTTGGTTGAGATCCTGGTGGTATTGGCGATTGTCGCGATCGCTGCAGGCTTCATCGCCATCTCTATTTTGAGCGCACTGAAGCAACAGAATAGTCGGATGTGCCTGACGAACATGCTCACAATTGAGGCTGCTAAAGATGAATATGCGCGAGATCATCCCGGCTCAACTTCAATAGCGAGCGTAGCGGAATTCGCGCCTTACTTTCGCTTTGGCATCCCTCGTTGCCCGGACAACCAGGCAAATAATTACAATAACCTGTTGGATCTAAGGAGCCTGGTTAGTTGCTCCATCCATCCGGAGAATTCCACGAAATTGAGCGCCGGAAAGTGAAGAACGCAGGCACGGCCGTTCAGCAGCGTTGGAAGACCATCGTCGATTTCGTGAGTACGCACGAAGTCAGTGATGTTTCGCTTTTCCGGGGCAATGTCTCGGCTCGGCTAGAAGGGCAAATCGTGCCGTTAGCAGAGCCTGGTGCGCTGTTAGAGCAGGAGGTCCAATTCATGATCGGTGAATTGGTGAGGGACCGACCTCGTCTGCATGAACAGCTGTCGGCGAGCCAAAAATCAATCGATTTCACAGCGGTGTGCCACGGTAAACGATTTCGAGTTAACATTGCTCTCGCTCAAGGAGGGCTTTTCGCATCGTTGCGTCCGCTTCCCGACGCGCCACCAGTGCCCGACGACGTGGGTCTTACCGGTCAAATCACAAAGTTCGTAACCTCACTAAGTGAAGGACTAATCCTGATTTCTGGCCCGACTGGTTCCGGCAAAACTACCACCATTGCTTGTTTAATCGAAGCAATTAATCAAACGCGTCAATCCAAGATTGTGACCATAGAAGATCCGATCGAATTTCTTTTTTCAGGCAAACAATCAGAAATCATCCAACGCGAGGTTGGAGCCGACGTCGAATCGTATTCGACTGGGCTGCGCGAGGCTCTGCGACAAAACCCGGACGTGATAGTCGTCGGTGAAATTCGCGACGCTGAAACTGCGATGGTTGCGCTTCAAGCAGCCGAGACCGGGCATTTGGTTATTGGATCACTGCATGCGAGAAGCGTGGTGGAAACGGTCACACGCTTTGTGTTGTTGGCTCCTGAGAAAAGTTCGGCGGAAGTGAGGCACGTTTTCGGGACAAGCATGCGCCTGCTGGCAAATCAGCGACTCCTGCGCAAAAGGCACGGAGGGCGAGTTGCGATACGAGAAATTTGCGTTCACGCGCCCAAGGTCGAATCGGTGATTCTGTCCGGCAACGAGCAGGAATTGGACAACTACATGTTAAGTGGTAGGAACTTAGGAATGATCGATTTTCAGACGGCACTCCGACAGCTCCAGGCTCAGCTGGAACCATCAGAATTCCAGATAAACTTTAGAGGCCGTTGATATGCGGAGAGCAAAACAGTCCGGCCCATAATAGTGCAGCGGAGGCGCGGCCCAGTCTGAGAACGCTAATACAAACCCGCGCCCAGCGGTGAACCTGCCTAACCGCCGCTTCCGCCATAGCTCCTGAGCGTTTCAAGAAACGCGGGGACATATTTCTCGGCTTTGAACTCTCCGACGCCACGGATACGGCGGGCGGCCTCGACGGATTGGGGCCGGATCCGAGCGAAGGCCTTAAGGGTTTCGTCCGGGAAAATGGCGTAGGCGGGAAGATTGCCGTGGACCTGGGCCAGCTCGGAACGTTTCTGGCGGAGCGCCTCGAAGAGGGCTTGATTGAACGGAGCTTCGACTTGCGGGTCGTTCACTGCGTCGCGCGGGGGTTTGCGCCGAGCCTGCTCAGGCCAGACCAGTTCACAGTTTGCGCGACCGTGCATTACCTCGATCCCCAAAACCGTGAGCGTGATGGTGGGATACTGGTCGCCGGTGGATTGAAGCAAACCGCCGAGTTCGAGCTCGCGGAAAAGTTGGTAAAGAAACTTCGGGGGAAGCTCTTTCAGGAGACCGAAGGTCGACAGAGCGTGGAGGTTGAGCTGGATCAATTCTGGGGTTTGGTTGCCAACCAAGGCTTGAATGATTCGGCTCCGGCCAAAGCGAGGTAGAAAGCCGTCCCCTTGCCGGATCGACATCCGCGCCACTCCGCTTAACGCCTTGCGAACCGTGGTTAGTTGGTCGCGACCGAGGGGGCGCACTTCCCGGGTAGGAGTACCGACGCAATGGTCGCAGGCGCCGCACTTGGAGGTATCCGAATCACCAAAGTAGCGTAGCATGACCTGTTGGCGGCAATCCCGAGAGAAGGCGTAATCGATGACCGCCTTCAGTTTCGCGCGATCCCGTCGTTCCTTTTCTTGGAGGTACTGGCGGTCAATCGGGAGCTGGTGCGGTCGCAGACCGCGTCGCCGCACCCGGATGACCCGACTGCGGCCGGCGAGGTCGTCTCGATCGAGAATCCCGGCGCGATCGAGCACGGTGAGCGCTGCCTGCACCGACATCGCGTTGTTCTCGGCATCGAGGCGCGCAGCCAGATCGGACACCGAGGCGAAGACCTCGCCGGATTCATTCGCGAGTTGGCCCAACAGGAGGTAGAGCCTCGTGATCAGTTCCGACCCCGGGTTGTTACCCGCAATAAAGAATTCATGAATGCGAGTGTCGGCATAGTTGAACAGAAGTTCGCAGATGGCCGGTTCGCCGTCGCGACCCGCGCGACCAGCTTCCTGGTAATAGGCTTCGAGTGATCCCGGAATTTCGAAGTGCGCCACGAACCGAAGATCCGGGCGATCGATCCCCATACCGAAAGCGTTAGTCGCAACGACCACGTCGCACTGATCTTGGGTGAAACGGTTTTGGGCTGCTTCCCGGGCAGCATCATCGATCCCACCATGGTAGCGTACCACTCGGACTTTGAGGCTTTCGAGATGGTCGGCGACCTGGTCGACGCGTTTGCGCGTGGCGCAATAGACAATGCCCGTGCGTTGCTGCTCGACCAGCTCGCGTAAACGTTGGTACTTCGCTGCTTCGCTCGCGGTGTCGGTCACTATGAATCGGAGGTTCGGGCGACCGAATCCGGCCACAAAAATCTTCGGATCGGCTAACCCCAGGCAATGGACAATATCGGCGCGTACCTCCGGGGTAGCCGTGGCGGTAAACGCGCCGACCCGGGGCCGGCCGAGCTGGTCTAGCACCGAGCCGAGCCGATAATAGTCCGGCCGGAAGTCGTGACCCCACTGGGAAACGCAATGGGCTTCGTCTACGGCGAAGAGCGAGATGGAAACCTCGCCCAAAGCTTGTACAAATGTGCCGCTCCGGAATCGTTCGGGTGCAATGTAAATTAGCCGGAATTCGCCGGCCTTGAGGGCGCGGATCCGTTGCTTTTGGTCGGCCAATCTCAAGGTGCTGTTGATGAAAGTGGCCGGGATGTCGCGCGCTAGAAGTCCGTCCACCTGATCTTTCATCAGCGCGATCAACGGAGAGACCACGACCGTGACTCCTTCCAGCAACAGAGCAGGCAACTGATAACAGAGCGATTTACCGCCTCCGGTTGGCATCAAGACGAAGACGTCATCCCCGGCCATGATTCGGGCAATGATCTCCGCCTGCGGTTCCCGGAACTCTGTGAAGCCGAAGTATTGCTCGAGGGCGGTTTGCGGGAGCATGCGAGTTATGTTCCACGTTCCATGTTTAACGGAATAGGAACAGGATATATTTGTATCATACGGAAAAGAAGTTTGGAAATTGGTTAAAGGACCTAGAAGTAGGGGACGCCGCGAATTCTTCAACTTGCGTCGGTTCTCGCCGCCGCAAAACTCGGCAAGGTTAGCCTAGCCGATGCCAGCCACCCTGATCGGCCTGTCTGAAAATGTGAATTTCAAGTTTCGAGTCAACTACATGAATTGGAAGACTACAGATTAAGCGACAGGCGCCTGGGAAACCGATTTTCAAACGCGCCGCCAGATTGAGGGTCAACTGGAGCCTTCCGAGTTCGAAACAAACTATAGGGCTCGCTAAAACCAGCGACGCCAGAATGGGTACCAAGATGGCGTGTTGCCTTCCGCGTCGATCGGGTGAATTCGCCTTTTCCGGTATCCCTTTTCGCAATGCTTTACGATCGCTGTGAATTTTGGAAGTGACATCAATTCGAACGGCTTAATCAGATACTCTTCTTCTTGGGTGCGGGTTGTGCTGTGATTTCCCCGACCTCGAGTGTAGGACCGCTTCCAATGCATTCGTTTTCCGACAAAGTCGGCAGAGCTTTCCGCGCAGCTTCGGTCAGCTGCTTTAAAAATAATACGGTTTCGTAAGTTAAGAATAGTGACTTCCGCTTTTTCTTTTGAACCGAGAGCCGGCAAAAAAGAGAGTTTCGATTGAGCCGCGAGAACCGTCGTTGTCCGCGCTTGGCGAATGACGTCGACATTGCCATCCGATTCGGTGATGAACCGTTGGGCTTCATCTTGCCAACAAATCAGAAGGTTGTCGTCCTCCAGTTTTCGATTTCCGGACGGTCTTGGATCGAACCGGCGCAGAGCGTGAGTGTAAAAGAGCAATTTTAGAATCGTGGTGATATAGCGGCGCTCGGTTTGATATTTTTGCGGTAACGAGATGCAAATGATGGCGCCTTCATCCAAGGCGGCAAAATCGAAGCTATTTTCCTCGGCACCGAACACTTCGCTGATATCTGGATTCGTGAAGTAGTTGAGATAATTGTAAATCGTTGAGATGACGCCCCCGAGTTGTTCCGCAGGTTGGTGCAAAAATCCGTTCAAGAAATGGTCGTGACATTCCCGGGCGTCCAGATTGCCTTCGTTTTTCAAGGGTTCGAGTTGCTGCAACATTGCCCTGAGCACCGGTTGGTACTGGAGCATTTCCAGAAGGTGGTGCATTGTCGGTACCAGTCCAAGCAACCGAAAGAATTGTATCCCTCGTCCGATATTCACATGTGCTTGCGTTTTGAAGAAACCTTTATCTTCGCTGCCAGACGCCAAAGATGAAGCGGTATCAACAATAACGGTGGCATAGGTGGACCATGGGATTGTTTCGTCAGAAAGAAGGTTAAACCGTGTCGGCGGCGTCCAGTCGTCGTTGGCCTGATCCGGCCTTGTTTGCAGGAGCAACACGTCCTGTTCGCGTCCATATCGCTTGGCCATCCTCACGAGTGTCTCGTGGTAAATGCCCTTTTCGTCACAGCAGAGACCCCCCCAGTCTGGCTCGTTCTGAAAGACGCTGTGGAGCAACACATTGATCGCGAAGGTTTTTCCAGCGCCGGTGTCGCCTGTTATCAGCCAACCGCGACAGAAATCGTTTCGGTCCCAATGAAAGCCAGCTAGCGACGCTGACGTCTGAGACTGGCGGTTCCCGGGAGCAAGGTAAAAGGCCGAGGGCAAGCTAATCAATATCGGGAGAACACTGATCCAGCCAATGATTGGGTAGAGGAACCAACTAGAAAGTAGTAGCAGACTAGTCAACAACACGACAATGGGTGAGAACAGGAAATCAAATCGTTGTCTCTGACGTCCCGTGCAGATCCAGCGCCGTGCTCTGGCAACAGCCTCAGAAAGCGAGACGTCGCTCACCTCATAACGGCGTACATAACAGAGAGCTCCCTGGGAGCAGATCTGCAGGAGGAACCGGGGAACCGCGACGGTTCCTGTGTTCGAACTCTGAATAAGCGGGAACAAGGATTTTGCACGAATCTGAAAGCCTGACCGCTGATCGATCTCTACGAAACCGCGACCGCGCGAGTAGGTTGGGAGCCGCAGCACGGTCCCGTCCGGGCGGCGGTAAGAAAGCGAGTCCGTAAGATCTGGGCCGTCGATCCGACAGAAGTGCTCGAAAGAATGATCCGCAGTTTTCGCGCTCTCCATGTGAGGAGATTAATTAATGTGATCATAAATAACAAGTAATAAAACCGTTGTATTAGTAGGCGATTCGCCTATCCAATGCACCGTCGATCGCCGGTGCAAGGCATCGGAGTGTTGCCCAAAAGTGCAGAGGGTTTCGCCATACCATATCGATGCGGCCAAATTAATGTAAAATGCGGGATTGCTGAACGGAGGAACCCAAACCGCGCTGGCAATGATGACGCCTCTTGGGAGCGGCGCGAGAGCCGCTTTTATTTGCCCCAGCGGTTTAAGACAGCGTTGGTAACGGCCTCGCGAACGGCATCGTGTCGCATTGCCCACTGGAAATGATAAATCGGATTCTCGTACTGCTCGGCAAATTCTCGCTTCATCGCTTCCGAGATCCGATTCGAATCGATTAGTCCACGCATCCGCGAAACCACATCCTCGACAATCTCCAAGCAATATAAGATCAACATCTTTGCCGCGCGTTGTGAAATATCATCCAATTCTTCCGTACATACCAAAAAGAAGTTTTCCCAGGTGACTTTGCTTACGCCCTTGAGCCACTGCTCTTTTCCTTCATAAAACACCCCTTGTTTTCTGTAGTTTTCCAGAAAATCGTCCAAACTGAGCGGTTGGCCATTGGCCGAGAACGACCATTTTTGAGTTTCGGCCGAAATTTGACGAGTTTCCTTAGTGGCAGCCATTTTTATTGCTTCTTTTATGGAACAATTCGGTTAAAAAGGTCTTGTAACACCCTATCCCAGAGAAAGTAAAGTGCGTAAGTATAACAAAGTTTTTGGAACGTTACCACTAGCAGATCAGGACGATCAGCTCGGTTTCGGTGACGATTTGATCGAGGCCTATTACAAGCTGACTAAGAACGAGCGCAGCATCGTGATGTCGATCGTCGATCGATTGAAACCGGGAGTCACCGCCTTTGAGTTTGATGATTTCGCTCTCCAGCCCGCCGCGCTGAAACTGCTTACCTACCACCGGTTGGTCCTCCACAATGGGGACAAGCAGAATTCGGTGCTGTACGCGCGTTGGCTGAGCGCTATCACCATAGTCGAGAAAAAGATGATTCTGCACATCGATCCCGGGTTGCATCGTCATCTCGAACGCTTGAAGGACCATCAGAGAGAAGACGCCGAGCGATCTTCTGTGAAACTGGCTAGCCAGTACTCGATTCGCCTGTACGAATGGGCCTGGAGATGGCGCAATGTTGGGTTAAAGCGGATCTCCATCCCGAAAATTCGCAAGGTGTTGGGCGTCGATGAGGTGCGCGATGCTCAAGGGAATATTGTCAGCGAGAAATGTTTGGTTCACTGGCCTAATCTCAAACAACGGGCCATCGACCGGGCCTTGCATGAAATTAACGAAAAAACCGATCTCGGAATTCGTTTGGTGGCGGTCGGGCAAGCCAAGTACCGAAGGGTTCTTTCGCTGGCATTTGAGATCAAGGAGAAAAAGAAACGCACCCGAGGTAACGGAGCGGCTCTGGCCAAGTAAAATCGGCAAACTCCTGATTCTGGCGACGTGAGCCGGAAAGTGCGGGGAAATGCGCTTAAGGAACGCAAAGAATGTACCATGGGCACTCGCCGAAAATGTCAGGCAAGGGCCTGAGCGGCGACGAGATTCTCGCGTTGCGAGAGCTGCGGCTCAATTATTCCTACAATTTCGCTGAACCGCCTTACCCTAAAATCCGTTGGGAGCTATTCGAACTAATCAATCACGCGCATTTCCCCATGGCTCAGGCGGATGCCTGTGACAAATGGAATTGCCGGGAAATCACGCCCGAAAATTTTTTCCGGATTCTCGATCAGGATCGATTGGCAGAACCCGGTTTCTTGAGCGCTTTGACGATCGGCAAACTGGTTTGCTATAGCCTGTTAGTGGCCGAATCGACCAGCGAATCAGTTCACGCTCTCGCCGAGGGAGTTGAGCTGCGAGCAGACACGTTATTGCAACGGATCCAGCTGAATGCGGATTACTTGAGCTCTGGCATCGAAGAATATTCTCCTTGGCGGCAATTCTTTGTCGCCGCGCGCCATCCCGTCGTCCGTTGGGCGGTCAACAATGCTCTCATGAACCGCTGGGGCGCAAAACTGTATCCGGCGCCCGGCGAGGGTTCGAGTGAAGCGTTTTCTGAACTTTAATAGGGATTGACTTGGAACTAGTAACAACCCCTCGCTTATAGCTGCTACGCAATTTTACAGATTGCTCCCGCTGCTGTTAGAAAATCTCTGGTTTTTCTGACGCCGTCTCCGTCGAAATACGGATGGAGATCTGCTTTCCTTCGCGGACGAGCGCGACGCGAAAATTGGAAAGTTCGTCGATCAACTGGCGTCGCCCTAAAAAATCCTGGCCAAGCTCCAATTCGACATCGGCGAATGTGTAACGCAGGGTAATTAACCGCTCACCGTAGGTATCGATGCATTGAAGATAGGCATACGGGATGCTCTTCGTACGCGGAGGCGATGCCAGTTGAAATGTGCAAGCGGTTCCCGGACTGTTTCCGGCGTGTAGCACATATGATTGATCCTCCTGGCGAGGGATAGTTATAGCTCTCGAGGCAGACATGTACACGTCGTTCCTGTGCTGCGGATTCAACTATTGCGTGCCTTTTTTGAAAAATACCGAAGGCGGCGTCAATCCAATTGAGCTCTGGCATCGAAGATTACTCCTTTGGCGGCAAAATTCTGCCACTACGCGAGGATCCCTCGGTGGGCGGTCACGGGAACCCCCCGGGCGCAAACTGTATCCGGTGCCCACAGGGTAGCTCGATTAAAGCGTTTTCCGAGCTGCGATAGGCCCGACTAGGGGCGAGTACAAACCCGTTGCCTGTAGTTGCTACGGATTTTACAGGTCGCCCAGGTGCCGCGAGAAAAGCTCTCGTTTTCCTGAGCGTTTCTCTGTCAAAATGCGGATCGAAATATGCGTTCCTTCGCGGATGAGCGCGACCCGAAAATTGGAAAGCTCTTCGATTAACTGGCGTTGCCCCAGAAAATCACTCCCGAGTGTCAATTCGACATCGGCGAATGCGTAACGCAGCATGGTCAACCTTTCGCCGTAGGTATCGATGCATTGAAGATAGGCATACGGGATGCATTTCGTACGCGGAGGCCAATCCAGTTGGAATGTGCAAGCGGTTCCCGGACTATTCCCCGCGTGTATCACGTACGGTTGATCATCAGGAAACTGAATAGGTATAGCTATCGCGGCAGACATTATACCTAGTTCCTAAGTTTTTATTGCGCAGGCGGTTTCAACTATTGCGCGCTTTTTTCGAAAACACCGAAATCAGGGTCAATCCAAGCGAGCGCTTCGCCCACTAGATAGAGCGATCCTGTGACCAGGATCGGGTCACGCAGAGTTCGTGCTTCTTTTATCGCCACTTTGACATCCGCGTAGACTGTTCGCGGCAAATGGTTCGGAGGGTGGAGTTCGGAGGGGAACGCAGATCGATCATTTTGCACGGGAACCAGGAAAAAGCGAGCGGCGATCTGGGACAGGGCCTCAAGCATTTCGGTAAGATTCTTATCCTCTAAGCCGCCGAAAATGACGGTGGGCGTCGTGCCGCGATGATATTCCTTCCATGTTTGCACTAGATGCCAACTCGCCGCCGGGTTGTGCGCACCATCGAGAACCAGGCTGGGTTCTACGTGATGGAAACGACCGGGCCAGAATACCCTGGCAAGCCCGGCTGTAATCGCAAGAGGAGAGACTGTCAAGTTAGCCTTAGCGATTGTCTCAATGGCGACGGCGGCATTTACCTGTTGATGAACCCCAGCCAGCGCGATGCGCAATGGGGAGACCGGAAATTCCGCGTAATGAACATGGGTGTGGCGCTCCTGCGCAATCGATTCGAAAACCTTTCGGACTTCAATCGGTTGGGGCGCCGAAACCACCGGGATTCTCTGCTTGATAATTCCCGCCTTTTCGCGAGCGATTTCACCTCGAGAATTTCCCAGGAGCCTTTGGTGATCGAGGTCGATCGAAGTCAGGACGGAGACGATAGGCGTGATCAGGTTGGTCGCGTCTAGGCGGCCGCCTAAGCCAGTTTCTAGAATGACAATATCGACCTTTGACTTAAGAAAATGGAGGAAAGCTAAAGCAGTCGTAATCTCAAAAAACGACGGAGTGAGTCCCTTCGCTGACATGGAGGCCCGGACTTCACTAAGGCCCTGAACGATCTCCGCATCTGGAATAGAACATCTGTTTACTTGAATCCGTTCGTTGTAACGGACCAGATGTGGCGAGGTAAAGAGGCCGGTCTTCAGCCCCGCAGCGCGACAAATAGACTCCAGCATGGCGCAAACCGAACCTTTGCCGTTGGTTCCAGCGACATGAATAAACCTGAGCGATCGATGAGGATTTCCGAGGGCCTCAGCCAGAGCTTGGATCCCCTCCAGTCCGAGTTTGATGCCGCGGCTCTGGGTGCGGTAAAGCCAGCTCAGGGTGTCGTCCAACGCCTTTTGAGATGGTGACACGACTTAATTAGCTTCGCCCAAATAATCGAGCAACCGCGATAACGTCGAACGCAAATCGGGGCGACGTACGATCAGATCGATAAATCCGTGATCGCGAAGAAACTCGGCCGTCTGAAATCCGTCTGGAAGATCTTGATGGGTGGTCTCGCGAATCACTCTCGGACCGGCAAAACCTACCATGCATTTTGGTTCGGCTAGAATGAGGTCTCCCAGGGAAGCAAAGCTGGCCATAACGCCTGCGGTGGTCGGATGGGTCAATACCGAAAGGTAGGGTAGCCCGGCTTCGGCGTGTCGCGCCAAAGCGCCACTCGTCTTGGCCATTTGCATGAGACTAAGCATTCCTTCATACATGCGCGCACCGCCGGACGCCGCCACAATAACTACGGGGTGCTTCGCCTTGGTTCCCTTCTCAATGAGTCTGGTTATCTTCTCTCCAACAACCGAGCCCATTGTGGCGGCAAGAAAATGAAAGTCCATTACACCGATCGCGACCGGTTTTTTCTCAATTTTGCCGAACCCTGTGACCACGGCATCTTTCATACCGGTTTTTTCCTGGTAGCTACTCAAACGTTCCGTGTAAGAGGCGACTCCGGTGAATTTTAAAACATCCATTGAGATCAAGTTTGCATCGAATTCTTCGAATGAATCGGCATCCAGAAGATTATGGATGCGCTCTGCCGCCGATAGCGTGAAATGGTGATCGCATTTCGGGCAAACCTTCAGATTCTTTGAAAGCTCCAGGTTGTGAATCACCTCTCCGCAATCGGGACATTTCTGCCAAAGACCTTCCGGCATTTCGCGTTTCTTCTGGGTTCCGGATTTGAGGGAGGGTTTTTGAAAAATTGCCATAAATCGACCATGCTATCCACGGGCGACCGTAACCGCTCGAACCGAGGCTGCTCCACCCGAAAGCAGGACTTTAGCACATTCATGCAAAGTAGTGCCGGTCGTAAGCACGTCATCGAGTAACAAAACACGTTTCCCAAGCACGGCCGTACTCTTGCCCAGGTCGAAGGCATTGTGCAAGTTTCGGACCCTGTTGTCTCGATCGAGGATCGTTTGGGTCTGGGTGTAACGCATCCGTCGCAAACACTTCAACAGCGGTTTACCTGCTCTTCGTGCCACAATTTCGCCGAGAGCGGAGACTTGATCGTACCCTCTCTCCCGGATGCGAACCGGATGAAGCGGTACGGGAACGATCGCGTCAAATGTCTCCTGGGTGATCCGCCGATCCGAGAAGGCACTCCAAAGCCAGTCAGCGAGAATATTTCGAAGGTGAAATTGTCCGCTGTATTTCAGGCGATGGATTAGTTCGCGGACGGCGCCGCGTGCCAGGTAGGCCGACACCGCACAATCAAACGCAAAGGCGCGGTCTTCGCAGTTAGGACAGCGAAATGGGTCCTCGATCTCACCGGAGAAAGGGCGCGAGCAGATTTGGCAAAAAGGCGGTTGGATGCGCTCCGCGGTTGCCCGGCAATGAGCGCATAGCCAGTCTTGATCTAGCCCGGTCTGGCAAATCACGCAGAAATGAGGGTAGACTAAGTCAGTAATGGTTTGAGCGAGTTCGCGGAGTAAAAACACGACGCAGGAAGAGTAGCCAAACCAGAAACCAAAGGAAGAGTAACGTTGCGACCGATGCTAGACCGACCGTCAGCTCGGGTCCAAACCAGGGAGGTGCTTCGGTAAGATGCTTGGCGAGCTTATTAAAGCTCATCTTTCCGAGGACAGTTCCGGCATGTAAGCCGATAGATAGCCACAGAGAACGCGTTCTTACTGCACAATGGGCCAGCAGAAGGCCGAGAACAAAAATGGTCGTAAACCCTCCGCCGACCAACAGAGGATCGCTGAATCGCCCAAACAGTTTTCCCAGGAGCTCGAATCCCGAATACCACTGGACCAGTGAAATCTGGCCGTCCTCAGGTCGCATAAAGTGAACAATGGAAAACAGCGCGGAAACGAGCACGATAGCCGGAACCGCGGTGATCGATTGACGAACCAATCCGAGGATAACGCCCCGAAACAGAAACTCTTCGACCACCGCGACGGTCAACGCGGTAGGCAATACCCGCGCCACCAGGCTCCAAGGTAAATGGCTTTTCCAAGTATAAATTCCGAACTGGACAGCGCCAAAACCGAGCACGGTAGCGACGGTCAGGGCTAAAAGAAATCCCCCGATGACATCTCGCCACCAAATAGGATTACGCTGCAGCCCGAGAACGCGAAAACTTCGTAGACCGATCCAGCGGAGTGCCAAAGGCAATAGCAGAAGAGCGGAAACCAAAAGGGCGCGCGCGAAGTAACGCTGGAAGTCGGTATCTTTAAGGAAATGCAGAGCGCTGATTTGAGAACAGGCCTGTCCCAACCAGTAGAGCGGGGGCGCCAGTAGAGCCGCGACGAGCACTACGCCCAAGAGATATCCGATAATTTTTCCTCCGGCGGTCAAGCGCGACGAATTAACGTGGACTGGCGGCAGGTGCAAACTAAAGTTCGCGTTTGATTTTTCCTGCGAGCACAGCATTGATTTTTTGTGCATAACCGGCACGCTTGGGTGCAAAAAACAGACGAAGGGGTTCGGCGCGAGGTCCGAGTGATCAAGCATGGGGGTGAATGGCGTTTCCAATCGAAGCGGGCTGACCAGCAAGAATGGGTTTACTATCGCGAACCGCTGCGAACAGATTTGGAAGAATTCCGGGACGTCTTATTTCGAAAGTACCAGCGGCGAAGGGCAGCCTACGAAGATGTCGTTTGGGCTGACCAGCTGTTAGCCAGGATTCGATCGGGAGTTTGAAATGCAGTTTGACCTCGAGAAACTAGAGATCGTGGATAAGCGGTATCTGTGGCATCCGTTCACGCCGATGGAGGAGTGGGTTGCCGAAGAACACCACCCACTGATGCTCGTGGCAGGCCAGGGCGCGTGGTTGAGTGATGCGCACGGTAACAAATACCTCGACGGCAACGCTTCAATTTGGACGAACATTCACGGCCACAATCATCCAGTGATCAATCGAGCGATCAGTGATCAGCTCCAGCGGGTCGCTCATACTTCATTTCTAGGCTTTTCGAATCCTCCGGCAGTAGAGTTGGCGGAAAAACTGATTAGGCTCATTGACGAATCCAGACTTACTCGAGTGTTCTATTCCGACGACGGCTCGACCGGCATCGAAGTCGCCATCAAGATGACTAGTCAGTATTTCAGTCAGAATGGACACCCGCAAAAGGCCGCCTTCGCGGCGTTTCAGAATGCGTACCATGGTGACACGCTTGGCGCATCCAGTCTCGGCGGGATCGCTCAATTCCATGATCGCTTTGCCCGTTATCATTTCCCAGTTGAGCGCCTGAGGGCGCTCGAAGATCTTGATCGGCTCGAGGGAGACAAGACAGCCGGGATTATCATTGAACCGCTTGTGCAGGGGGCCGCGGGCATGCGGATCTGGCCCGCAGGCATGCTTCAGCGTCTGCGCAATTGGTGCGACCAACATGACGTCTTCCTGATTTTTGACGAAGTGATGACCGGTTTCGGACGAACCGGCAAGATGTTCGCTTTTCAGCATGAAGGAGTCGCACCCGATTTCTTGGTTCTCGCGAAAGGTCTGACCGGAGGGTACCTGCCGCTAGCAGTGACCATTACTTCGGAACGCGTTTTTGCAGGGTTCTTAGGTGTGGCCGAGAAGATGCGCACGTTTTTCTACGGTCATAGTTACGCCGGGAATGCACTCGGTTGTGCGGCGGCGCTGGCCAACCTGGAGTTGTTTGAGACGGAAAGTACTCTGGTCAAGCTTCCGGCGAAGATCGAGCGGTTGTCCCGCGGTCTCGCCCGGTTGGGTCAAAACCGCTGGGTCCGAGATGTACGACAGTGCGGGTTGATCGCGGGAGTAGAAGTAGGACGACCAGATGGAACCGGCTTTGATCCGCGAGAACGGGTCGGAATGCGCATCTGTTTAGCTGCCCGCAAGTTTCAACTGCTTACTCGCGCAATCCAGGATGTCATCGTTTTCATGCCGCCGCTCTGTGTAAACGTCGGGGAGATCGATTGGGCGCTCGACGCGATCGATCGAGCCACGGTCGAGGTTCTGGAAGGCAAGGAGTGGAGAGGCGGAATAATGGATTAAGCCTGGGCTAGGTTCCGGTCCGATCTCACAATTAAGGTGACACTTTTGTCTCAGTGATTGGGTGACACCCCAGGGCGAAGGAAAACCTGGGGTGCATCAGAAAAAGGGTGACACCTTGAAGGAAAGCCAGACAGAGTTGGCGATGCCGTGGAAGGAAGAAAAGGCGCTGCAACAACAGAGAGAAAGTTTTGTCAAAGAAGCATTCCGCAAGGAGAAGCCATTTAGGGAGCTGTGTAAGGAGTACCAGATAAGTCGAAAGACGGGATACAAGTGGTGCAAGCGATCTCGGGAAGAGGGAAGCAAGGCACTGGGGGACCGACGGCGAGGTCCTCGGGAGGGCTCGGCGCAGGTCATCGAGGCCCGCTGGCAGCTGCTGATACTGGAACAGAAAAAAAGTATCCGAGTTGGGGATCGAAAAAGCTCTTTGCTCGCTTGAGACGGCTGCATGGCTCGGAAAAGATTCCCTCGCGAGCGACGATCAGCCGAATTCTGAAGCAATTTGGATTAGTCAAACATCGAACTCGGCGTCGAGCTAAGGCTGGTCCTGAGCGTCCTGATCCAAGGCGTTTAGAGCCGCTATGGTGTAACGATGTTTGGGGAGTGGATTTCAAAGGCTGGTTCCGCACCGGGGATGGTCAGAAGTGCCATCCCTTAACGATCAGTGATCTCTACAGTCGCTTTATCATTCGTTGCGATAACTTGAGTTCTTTGGCTCTAGCACCGGTCTGGGAGAGCTTTGAGATGGTCTTCAAGCACTATGGCCTGCCTCGAGCAATTCGGGTCGATAATGGTAAACCTTTCGCAGGTGGTTGGGTGTTGGGATTGACCCAGTTAAGCCTTTGGTGGCGCTTACTGGGCATTCAAGTCGATTTTATCGATCCGGGAAAACCCTACCAGAATGGCACTCACGAACGGATGCATTTGAGCCTAAAGCTCGAGATAGCCAATCCCCCAGCGCGTAGCCTCCAGGCTCAGCGACGTCGGACAACAAAATGGCTCAGGAGTTTTAATGAGGAGCGACCGCACGAAGCCTTGGGTATGAAAACTCCGGCCGAAATCTACCTGGCTTCTGAGCTCAAATATCACCCTGTTTGGCCCTTCGAATACGATGCCGAATTTGAGGTTCGAACCGTCAATTCCAAAGGCGATATCCAGTGGCTCAATAACCGGCGCTTCATTGGAGAGGCCTTTCAAGGTCAACGACTCGGCTTGAGGCGTTACAATGACAAGATGCACGAAGTCTATCTCAGCGACATCCTGCTGGGTCACCTGCCCGCCGCGCATTTTTGCCCTTTTCGACCTACGCTCTCAAAGCGCTAAAACGCGCGAACCGCCTCCGACGACCCGTCAACAAAACAACTTCTAACCGGCACAGTGTTACCCAAATACTGAGACAAAGTGTTACCTTATTGCTGAGACAAAAGTGTCACCCAAATATGAGTCCCCAGATTCCCGAGGCCCTTCCTGCTTCGTCCTTCCTCCTCCGGACTACGGCGGACAAGTCGGGCCGATCACCCCATCAGGTCGGTCCTCTACTACTCCAACACTCCATTACTCCCTTCGGTCTTCCCCCCGCACCTGTTCGCGGATCGCCTGGTTCCGCGGATCGTTGGGCTCGAATTCGAGCGCTTTGTTGATCGCAGTCTCCGCTTCGGCGGTGTGCCCGAGATGATGGAGAGCAATCGCCAAGTTGCTCCAAGAGGCTCCGGAAGCAGGGAAAAGCTCCGTACTTTTCCGAGCTGCGATTGCGCATTCCTCCCAATGACCCAATTCCGCTAGACACCAAGTAAGTTCCAACCATGCTTCACCGTTGGTTGGCGCACCTTCTAAGACATCGAAAAAACAGTCGGCAGCGGCCTGCCATCGACGCACCATACGATTGGCTAATCCGGCAATAAATGAACCCAAGATTTGATGCCGGCCGGGAGTTCGCGAGAAAGCGCTAGCCTTTTCTCCGATTCGCTCGATCTGGGCTTCACGCTCTGCCACTGCCGGTCCATCTCCTCTTTGGCTTGCCAGATCGGCTTCTTGCTCCAGTTTCCAAAGGTAGTTTCCCATCTCCCGAAGCTTCCGGTCGTAATCCTTTTCGGTGACTATGGTGTAGCGCGAAATCGCCATCGGAAAATGTGGAGAACGGGCAAAATAACGCAACTTCGAGCTAGCCAATCTCCCCGGAAAATAGGCCATTACGCAAGAAAAGGCCGCTTTTTAGCGCCAAGTGGGCCGCGGTTCCAAGAAAGAACTTGATCAAACTGCGGTTTTGGGAGCGTTATACGGATTGGCGGATGAGCGCGAAGATTCTTGCTTTTATTAATTTCAAGGGCGGAGTCGGCAAAACTGCGAGTGTTGTCAATCTCGGAGCTACTTTGGCTAAGCTTCACGATAAGAAGGTTCTGATTGTTGATCTCGACGCCCAATCAAACTCCAGTCTCTGGCTGATGCGGCCCGATCATTGGCGAGATCACGTCGCGAAGGGGCGCCGTTCGACTTACCAAATCTTTGACGACGCGATTCAGGGGAAGAGCCGTTTTAATTTCGAAGAATCAGTGGTCAAAGGAGTCATCACCTGGACTGGCTTTGTGGAATTGCCCCGGCTGCATTTATTGCCGGCATCGGTTGAGTTGCTCCGAATAGAGGATCGGATTCATGAACTGCGGGCTCCGAGCGTTTATCGACTGGTTGAGCATGCCTTAGCCGAACATTTGCATGCTTACGATTTCGTGTTTTTTGATTGTCCGCCCAATCTCTACAGTACAACCAAGAACGCGATTTTTCTCGCTGATCATTGCATCGTCCCGTACGTTCCGGATTACCTGTCGCTCTCCGGTTTTCAGGTGCTTGCTGAATATATTACAGAGATGCGAGAGAGGTACGCGGATTCAATTGGGGGCGGCAAGCGCCCGAATATCGGAGCTTTGTTAGTTAGTCATTATCGTCAGACTGGTAACGTCTTCCGCCTGGCCATCAATGAATTGGAGATAGAGTTGGCCTCGTTCCGCGACCAAGGATTTGTCGATGGCGACGCCGCCTTGCTGGAGCCTTATATCCGCCACTGCGTCCGGGTAGCGGAATCCACCAGCGAGCATCTGCCCGTTATTTTATACGCGCCTGGAAGTATCGGAGCGCAGGATTACGGCGATCTGGCGCAACGCTTTCTTAACCATTTCCAAAACAGACGATGAACTATCTCGATCTTTCGACAAGGCTATCGCATCTGGCGGAGAGGCTCAACAAACAGGCAACAAAGATTGAAGGGTCTGCCGTCGGAAAGTCTGCCATGAGACTGGTTACCGAACTCGAGCATTTCGATTCGGTTTTGGAGAGTTATTTAGCCAGCCGTAAGTCCGGCGAATTTTTCCTTGAGACGTTGCTGCGCTCGCCTTCCGCGAAGAAACACCTATCGCTTGAATTGCTCAAAAAGGGACTCCGGGAAATCTGTGGAAAGCGGCTGAAGGCAGAAGAATTTGGTCTAGCCAAGGCTGAATTCGTCGAGGGGGTCCATACCCAGGACAAATCTGCGGCTGCCGTGAAATTCCTAAAAAACGCGTTTGCAGAGGCCGCTTCGGTTGCGTCGGGCGGAAAGGACAAGGCCGCGCTGCAGCAGGAATTTATTCAGCTCGGTCGGTTGAACGAAGAAGAGTTTGCCAAAGTAATCGCTAAGCGGACATTTGGAGAACTGAGACGATTGGCGGGCAGTAACGCGGTGCGTTTTACGGATAAGACGACTAAGCCACGTCTGATCCAAGTGATTCGCCGTTTTTCCGCCCGGGCAGCGATAAACGCAACTCCGATCCACCTCAGTCGATAGCGTCAGTCGTGATGCACGGCGACCTCGACAGCATCCTCTTTGAGGAGGAAGAAATTGCGGCTCGACTCGATAGTTTAGCCGCTCAGATCACCGCTGATTATCACGGGCTGGATCTCACTGTGATCGCGATTCTGAACGGGAGCCTTATCTTCATGGCGGACCTGCTGCGCCGGATCCCTCTCCCTCTCCAGCTGGATTGTCTCCGGGTGCGTAGCTATTACAGCGGCACGGTTTCTACCGGCCAAGTGACATTTGATCCGCAGACATTGCCCGATCTAAGGGATCGCCACGTTTTGCTTTTGGATGATATCTTGGACAGTGGGCACACGCTTGCGGCGATCATTGACACGATGCGGACTCAGGTGAAGCCGCTCAGCGTCCGCAGCTGTGTGCTTCTTCGGAAAATGAAACAGCGCGCCCGACCGGTCGAAGCCGATTATGTCGGGTTCGATATCCAAGACGAATTTGTCGTAGGCTATGGATTGGATTATAACGAAAAGTATCGGAACTTGTCGATGATCGGCGTACTGCGACAGGAGTAATGTTAGTTCAAATTCAGTATTTTTCCAGCTTGCGCGATTTAAATGGACCCGAGAAAGCCGAGGTAAGCGACGAGGCGTCGATCGAAGAGTTGCTGGCCCAACTGTACGCGTCCGTTCCCGGTTTGAAAGACTGGGATAAATACCTGTTGATAGCCGTCGGCACAGAATATGTCCCGCGTGAACACCGTCTGGCACCCAACGATTTGGTATCACTCATGCCGCCGGTACAGGGCGGGTAGGCGGTGATGAATAGCAAGTTTGGCTATCGGCGATTGGCTATTTCGTTCTTCATGAGAATCGTTGTTTTGGGAGCAGGAATCGTTGGCGCGAGCACGGCCTTTCATTTGACTCAACTCGGCGCTGAAGTCTATCTCATCGATCGGGACGCTCCCGGACGCGCAACTTTGGCCGGCGCCGGAATTATCTGTCCTTGGGTTTCACGGATCCAGGATCCGCGCTACGAAGCGCTTTCCTTCACTGCGGCGAGGTCCGGAGCTGGTGGTCAAGCTACCCGGATCCGGCGAAACTGAGACTGATTATGAGGTGGTTGGCGGTTTGGTCGTCGGACAATCCGATGGACAACTCGACGCTTTCGTCGAGCGGTTAGAATTGCTTCTTGACCGCGGACTGAAGGAGATTGGAGAGGTTCGGTTTCTTGGCTCCGGCGGTTCGGGGAGCTGTTCCCTTGCCTTAATCCCGGGTTGGCTGGCGTTTTCTTGAGCGGGGCCGCCCGGGTCTCGGGCGAAATGTTTCGGGCGGCGTCGCTGTGCCAGGCCGCCATCAGGGCCGGCACTATACGGCTGTTGGGGGCGGCCGTTCTCGCAGCTTCCGGAGACGCTGTTGTCGGCGTTCGCATGGCCGGCGAATTATCCCCAGCGATACGGTAGTGGTCGCGGCGGGTGCCTGGTCGACTGAACTATGCAGACCACTCGGGCTAGAGTTGGCTCTCGAACCCCAGCGAGGACAGATCATGCATCTGCGCTTGCCCGGAGCGGACACTGGAACACTACCGATCGTCCTACCTGCTTTGAGTGACTATTACCTGATTGGCTTCCCTGATTCACGAATCGTTATCGGTGCGACGCAGGAGAGTGAAGCTGGTTTTGACTTCCGAATCACTGCCGGCGGAGTAGCCGAAGTCCTCCAAGAAGGGTTGCGTGTCGCACCAGGTTTAAAAGAAGCAACCCTAGCCGAAATTCGGGTCGGGTTCCGGCCGCTCAGCAAAGATGGGTTACCATTGCTGGGTCGCGTCCCCTCGATTTCCGGTCTCGTCATTGCGACCGGGCTCGGTCCGCACGGTTTGACGGTCGGACCTTATGTCGGGTCCTTGGCCGCCCAGCTAGCGGTAGGGTCCCCCTGCGCACGAATTGACCGGGTTTGAACCCGACAGATCAATCTAGCCAGTGTTTCTGAGGACCGGAGACCCCCTGTCACCCTAGCAACGAATGAGAAACAAGCCTGCGTCATTTCTCGTCTTATTCGGACGGTTGACCGAAAAAGCCGCGGATGCGGCGTAAGCGTCCATCGGTCTCTATTTCGGCAAAAGACGCGCCCTTCATCTCGGTTTCACGAACACCGTTTTGCATCGTCCAAAGAGCGAGGCAGCTATCGTGATGCGCGATTACTTCGGAAATGACGAAGTGCCGACCTGGATAGCCCGTTTGAAAACTCTCCATATAATCGGAGATTTCTGCGTAGCCCGACGTTTCCGTCAGCGGATCGGCATATTGAATATCTGGGGTCAGACGCTTTTCTAAGATCTTGTGTCTGGCGGCTCTATCTGGATTTGACCATGCTGCCGCATACTCATTCCACAATTCCTTCATGGTTTTCTTTTCGTTTTGGCTGGTTTTTGCTCGCATGAAATGGATCCGATGGTCATGCGCACTGTCTCATTCAAAATTCGCGCCGGAGTGCCGTTCCGCACCCGAACAAGCAGGCCCTGATACGCGGATAGCAAGAACTCTGCGGCTGCCTCGGGCGAACGGTCGGGCGGTGCGAGGTTTTGTGTCTGAGCGCGCCGCACCTCTAAAGCGAATGCGTCGCGCAGGATAGAGAAACCTTCCTCTATTTTTTTCTGGATCTCGGGATCGTCGGCTCCAATTTCCGCGGCAGTGTTCGTTAGCAGGCAACCGGCGTTTGGTATGCCTTCTATTTCGTAGGTCGAGGTGAAAAATTTCGTGAGTTCCCGAATTGGGTGGATCCCTTTTAAGTATGTCTGAATTCGGTGACGCACAACGCACGTATGATAGGCGTCCAAGGCTCTGAGAAAGACGCTCTTCTTATTGCCGAAGGCGTTGTAAAGGCTACCTGCTTGCAAACCGGTCGCCAACTCCAGATCTTTTAAGGACGTAGCAGCGAATCCGAGCCGTCGAAACAAGTGAGCGGTCCCGACTAGAATTTTGGCTTCGTCGAAGCTGCGAGCTCGTCCCATGTTCGACGAGCATAGGGTATTTTATTTGATCGATCAATAAAAAATAATTGCAACGAACATCAAGTCGCGAGCAGCAGTCCGAAAGACCCTGTGCAGGAATAGACCTGCCTCTTCCGTTGCAGGAAGTTAACGGATCTGTTCCCCGCTTCACTGCCGAGCTCCCTTGCGATGGCATCCGCTACTAGCCGCGGGCTTCACCACGGCGCCCGCCCCGGAGAAGCAGCTCGTTGTAATTCGTAAAGCGATGCGGGTCGCTAAGATTTTGTGTCTGGAATTGGAGTTTTGACGCCGTTATCCACGTTGACCAAAATGACGTGTGTGTGGAACACCTGAACGTTCCGGACCGGGTCGAGCGACCAGACTTGGACTTTACAGGGAGTGTTTCGTTCAGGACGAACCAAGAGCAAACGCCCGTATTGTTTGCCGATCATTCGATGGAAATCGCCGGGCCCGAAATTATTCGCGAAAGTTCTTGAACGAGAGAGCTACACCGAAGTCCTTCCCGCGGAGGAATTGAATAACAGCTTGTAAGTCGTCGCGCTTTTTCGCGGTCACTCTCACTTGCTGATCCTGTAGTTGGCTTTGCACTTTCAAGTCGAGCCCTTTGATCGCCTTGATGATTTCCTTCGCCTTATCGCCTTCTAATCCTTGTTTGATCCGGAGCTCTTGGCGCGCATGACCGAGCGGCGAAATTGCGGGATCTTTCCGTTCCACATTGCGGAGATCGACGTTCCGTTTAGCCAATTTACCGATCAAGATTTCGTGCAGAGCCTTTAGACGACTTGCGTCTTCGGCTTTCAATTCAATCAGATCCGGTGCGGATAATTCGATGGTGGCTTGGCTTTCCTTGAAGTCAAAGCGAGTACTTAGCTCTTTTCTTGCCTGATTCAGAGCGTTGTCGATCTCTTGTTTATCAACCTCCGAGACGATATCGAATGAAGGCATATTTCCTCCTTACGGGCAGCTCAGGGCGTTTGCAATAGTTGTTCTTGCACGAACGCGCCAATCTGGATGGGGTGTGGCCGGGCAGAGGGGGCCGATTGGGCTGCTCGGTCGTCCAATTCTCGGACCTGGCAAATTTGGTTGTTTTGCCAGATCCAGGCATCTTGGCGATACGGACCGACCTGTTTCGGATCGCTCCAAAAATGGATGGATAAAAGCTGTCGGGAAATCGCTGCGGCTAGGTGCATTGGACCGCTGTCCACACTGATTACGAAACTAGCCCGGCGTAACAGCCAGATCAGTTGAAGCAAATCGGTCTGGTTCACCAGGGATGCGGCATTCCGAGAAAAACGAAAATCGGTTTCCGTCTTTCCGACAACGATGACTGCGAGCGGCGCGAGCGCGCGCGTTAGTTCATAGATCTCGGACGCCGTGAGTGATTTGTTAGTTCCGCGCGAGAACGGGTGTAACACCACGAAGCGGTCTGGTAATTCAAATTCCGGAATCTCCCGTCCGTCGGGTAGTCCGAAATGCGGCTTTTCCGGCATGACGGCCCCGGCTAGAGCGGCCAGCCTTAGGTAACGCTCAACCGAATGCTGCTGCGAATCAACCTGGGCAGTCTGTTGGTAGAAAAAACGCGCTCCTTCTCGAGCGTCAGATAATCCTAGAAGCATCTTCCCGCGCGTGCTGCGGGCAATCCAAGCGCTCCGCAAAAGACCCTGAAAATCCAACACGAGATCTGGTTGGTATCGGCTCAGCTGCCGACACCAATTCAAAAATCTAGGCGCACCGGCCAAACCTCGAAAACTTTGGCGCGGAAAAGGAATAACCTCAGTGAGGTCAGGATTTCCCAGCAAAAGAGGGCTCCATTCGCTACTAACTATCCAATAGAATTGGCTGTTCGGAAGACCCTGTCGGAGGGCGCGGAGAGAGGGAAGAGTGTGGACGATATCACCGAGCGAGCTTGGTTTGACCAGGAAGACCGTTTTTGCCCTCATCGGCCATGGAACAAACGCTCAGCTAATTTCGATGGCAAACCCGCATTGACGATCTTCGATTTTGCCGATGCGATGTCATACCGGACCCGCCGCAACCGCACCTTCTTTTCATCGTAATCAAAGATGGCGTACGCGGCTCGCCAATCTCCGTCGCGGGGCTGCCCCACGCTTCCAACGTTGATAAAGTATTTTCTATGCGGTTCGATGATCACCTCCTCGAGCGGAAGTCCGACCACCGAACCATCGCGAATGTAGAGACGCGGCGCATGCGTGTGGCCAAAGAAACATACCTGTGCCTTCTGTTTAGAAAAACTCGCGGCCGCATCGAGTTGATTGAGCACATACCCCCATTCGCCGGGGCCGTCGAGCGTGGCATGCACAATCGTGAAAGACTCCACTTCATAGACCAGCGGTAAATCGCGCAAAAAAGTCTTTTCCTCTTCGCTAAGTTTGTCTCGCGTCCAGCGAATCGCGGATTCAGCCAGAGGATTGAAGTTGTCCAATGAATTCAAACTAGATGCGTAATCGTCGTGGTTGCCCTTTACGATCGGGCAATTCAGCTCGCGCACCTTATCCAGGCAAGCATTCGGATCGGCGTTGTAACCTACAATGTCACCAAGGCAGATGTTTCGGTCGCACCCCTCTTCCCTTGCATCCGCGAGTACGGCGTCAAACGCCTCCAGGTTAGCGTGAATATCGCCGAAGATGGCAAACCGCATTTCCCGTTGAATATGAGTCTGAATTTTCGGGCCGTCTAGAAATTTGAGACTGTTCGCGATAACCAGTGGCCATCCTCGCGCGCCGCCGATCGCAGAATCCGACCTCGCCGAGTGCGCGGACATCAAACATGGCTTATCGAAAGGCGGTGTCAGACAGGCCGCCTTCGCGGGCTACGGCGCGCCCTCGTTTTTGAAGATCCGCGAATTGTGGGACGTGGCAGCGACGTAGCCTTTGCGCAGTCGGGCTGCGATCCTCCCCCGGCCTTCCTTTATCTTCGGATCTCGAATCCGCGTAGCGATTCGATTGGTTCGATAATTTGGATCGAGTGACGCTGGATATGGGGCCGGAGGTAGCTCTGAAAAATTGCTTCTAAGAACTGCTCGACTTCTTCTGGGGTGCCCTGCGCTTCCAGTTGGACCCTGCCGTCCGGAAGGTTCGCTACCCAGCCGACGACATCAAACCCATGGGCGATCTCCTTGACCGAAAAGCGGAACCCGACTCCTTGGACGCGACCCTCGAAAAAAGCGCGCTTGGCCGCTAGCGGTTTCATTCCCGAACTCAGGTGTTAGGCAGATTTTGGGAGAAATTTTCGTCATCGTCCTCGGATGAAATAGCCACTAGCTGATCACGATAGCCAAAATTTGCTATTGGCTATTGCAATCGGTCAGCACGCTCAGCGCTTCCACTCTAACGCCCCTTTTTTAATGGCGTAGATAAATCCAACCATCAAAATCGCAATGAAGCCGACCATGCTGCCGAGAATGGAAAGAGCCCCGTATTTCGCGATAAAGTCCCGATAGACGACCGCCCAGGGGTACATGAACACAATCTCGATATCGAAAAGGATAAAGAGCATCGCGACAAGGTAAAATTTAACGCTGAATCGAGCCTGAGGCCCTCCCTGCGCCACCATGCCACATTCGTACGGCGTGTCTTTTACCGGATTTCGCTTTCCGGCACGGCCAACCACCACGCTCATTAAGAGCGCCACTCCAGCGAAACCGATTGCCACGATTACCTGGAGTAGTACCGGAAGATAATCTTGCGCCATACGACGCGTTACGGTTTCGACGCCGCCATAGCCGCGACCTGTGCGGCGTTCGCCGCTGCCATGGCCGCCAGTGCCCCGGAATCTCCCTTGTAAATCTTGCCGTTCTTTTTTACTACTCCACGGGCTACCAGATTCTGCAATTTCTCGTAGGCTCGCAGCCGAAGCATCTCCTCGCCGCCGCTCGCAGCATTCCTCTGACGCAAGTTTTCATGAACGATTGCGAAGAGCTGCTTGAACTCAAAAGACTTCTTCTGAGAAAGTACAGAAACGAGTTCTTCCGTGACGAGATCGGGCAGACGACGAGAAAAGGCGTTTTTCTTCTGAATAGCCATAGGGACAGAAAGTATAGCATAAAACAGTCCGAACACGAATGGATTTCCGCCGATTTACATTAAATTACCCCTTAAAAATCGGTTAACCTACTCTCGCTTAACATGGTTTAGGCTTGTTTTGGGAATGGATTCAGAACTTTGGAGTCGGAACGAGGAACTCAGGATACCAAAGCCGCCGGCAGGGCGCCATCGTTTCGTTTTTGAGCCCTGACCGCAGACAAATCGCCTGGGCTTCTTTCCGCGGCGAGGACGAGTGCGGTTTCCTTTATCAAAGCGACTGTTTTCGTGGCGGAGCAAAGTCGGCTGAAAGAGGCAAGCAGAAACAGAGAAAATTACGCGAATTTCATTGACCAGATCGGCGCAAAGTGGGTAGAAGTGGGGCGTTGTGGTTTAAAGTGGTTTATTCAACCATGATTTCCCATGGAAATACCTCACCAAGGTTTGCCAATTTTTGCCGGCGAATTCCGGCACGCGATGGACGCGAAAAATCGCGTCACTATCCCTGCGCGGTGGCGTCGTGGCGAGGTGGACGAGTTCTTTGCCATACCTGACCTCGAGAACGGCTTTTTGATGATGATGCCTCCTGAGGTGATGCAAGAGGTGGCAGGACGTGTTGAGGCGGACTCGAGGCTTAGCGCGCAAGAAAGGCGACGTTTTATTCGTCAGTTCTATTCCCGAGCCCAACACCTCACGACCGACAAGCAGGGCCGTCTTGTCCTCCCAGAAGAGCACTGTCGCCCTCTCAAACTCAGACAAGAGGTGGTGTTAGTCGGAGGACATTCACGATTTGAGGTATGGAATCCTGATTCCTGGAAGAAGGCGTACGACGAAGAGACGCCGACCTTTCAACACATCCTTGGGATGATGGGTGTGTAATGCCGATCCGAATTGGCCTATCCAACAAAAATTCAATTGCCGAGTGAGAGAGGAAGAGATGATCGCTGTATCGAATGACATGCAGTTAGCCAGCGAGGGAAGGTACCACCAGTACCACCGGCCGGTCTTACTGCGGGAAGTCTTGGGCCATTTGCGCCCGGGACCCGGCATGATATTTCTGGATGGAACAATTGGGGGCGGTGGTCATGCCCGGGCTTTCCTCGAAGCCGGGGCGGAAGTCATCGGAGTAGACCAGGATCCGGACGCGATCTCAGAGAGCATGTCCTTGATGGCGGACTTCGCGCCGCGTCTCACGCTCATCCGAACCAACTTTACGGATATTGGTCGCTATCTCAAGGAAATGGCCATATCCGGGTTCGACGGAGTTCTGGTCGATCTGGGTATCTCGTCCCATCAACTCGATACAGCGCAGCGCGGTTTCAGTTTTCAACAGCCCGGTCCACTCGATATGAGAATGGGACCGAGCGTGCCCAGGAAGGCATCCGATCTAATAAATTATGCGCCTGAGGCAGAACTGGTTCGAATCTTTCGGAACTATGGAGAAGAGCCCGCGGCTCGAAGGGTTGCGGCGGAGATCATACGAACTCGGGCCTCGCATCCGTTCTCCACTACGACCGAGCTCGCGGAGGCCATAGAAGCAGTGCTACCTCGGCGCGGCCCGCGACACCCGGCGACGCGCGTCTTTCAGGCGCTGCGGATCGCGGTCAACGACGAGCTCGGTGCAATCGAACGCGCTCTCCCTCTTCTGGCCGAGCAGGTTAAACCGGGCGGACGGTTCGCGGTTATTACCTTTCATTCTCTGGAAGATCGATTGGTAAAGCAATTCTTCCGCAAGGTCACCCAGGAGTGGGTGGACCGTCCTGAATGGTCAGAACCGAAACGCAATCCGAGCTTTGGATTTAAATCAATGACGTCGCGTCCGGTTGAACCGGGCGAACAGGAACTTGCCGACAATCCACGATCCAGAAGCGCCAAACTACGAGTTATCGAACGGAATCTTCAATGAACCGCCCTCAAAAAAAATCCACTTATTCAATCCGCGCCTCATCGATCTGTAAACTGATCGTGGCGATGACGTTTACCGCGATCGCCGGTCTCTCCTACGTCTACTTAAAGAATCAGCTAAACGATTTCGGCAATGAGCAGGTCGCCTTAGAAAAGGACCTCGGTGATCTGCAACGAGACAATCAAATTATCGAAACGACTTTAGGCTCTCTCAGCTCTCGGCGTGAACTGATGAAGAGCTTGGCCAAAGATTCCCGGGGATTGATCCCGATCACTACCGATCAGGTTGTTCGCCTTAACCAGGGACGCGGCCCAGTTGGAGATGAACTGAGAGTCGTTTCCAATCGCGCCACTAATCAATGAGGTGGGATGCGCAAACACGAGCCGTCACCGCGTGTTTTGGGTTGGTCGCTATTTTCAGCGCTTACTCGTACCGGCTGATTTATCTCCAAGTCATCAAGCATGACGACTACACCGCACTCGCGGCAGAAAAACATGTCCACAAACAAATTATCCATGCCCGGCGCGGTATCATCCGGGACTGTCATCGGGAACCGCTTGCCGACAACCTACCGGTCCGAATTGCGATCGCCGATGGTTCACACATCCGGGACTCGACGGCTTTGGCAGAGGCAATCGCAGGTGAGCTGGAAATGGATCAGGGTGACCTTGCGGATAAGCTGACCGCTGCAAAACAGAACAACAAAGAATACGTCATTCTGAAGAAAGAGGTTTCCGAGGAAACCTCCGATCGAGTTCGGAAAATCGTTAGGGACAGCAAAGGTAAATTGCGCGGGGTTTACTTCGATCCCGATTTCGTCAGGGTTTACCCGAACGGACCGCTGCTAGCACAAGTGATCGGGTTCCTCGATCACGATCATAAGGGGAAGCTGGGCATTGAGATGGCGATGCAGGAATTTCTTCAGGGGAGCGATGGGTATCGCTTTATCGAGGCAGACCGCACCGGACAAGAACTTGTTCAATACCGTGGCCAGGAGAAACCGGCAAAGAATGGCTGCGATGTTGTTCTCACCATCGACTTGGGTTTACAAACTATAGTCGAGCAAGAGCTGGATGCGGCCTGGGCGGAGTACCAGCCAAAAATGGCGACAGCGATCATGATTCGGCCGCAAACCGGTGAGATTCTGGCGATTGCGAGCCGGCCCAACTTCGACTGTAATAATGTAAAGGATGCAGTCGACGAAGGGGAGAAAAACCGACCAGTCGTCGACATGATTGAGCCTGGTTCAACATTCAAAATCGTTGCTACATCCGCCGCGCTAGAGGAGAAGTTGGTTACGCCAGACACCACGATTTTTTGCGAAAACGGACACTTTCTGTACGCAGGTCGAGTCCTTCGCGACGCACACCCGATGGGGGTTTTGACCGTTCACCAGATTCTTTCGAAATCGAGTAACATCGGTGCAGCGAAACTAGCACTTCAGCTCGGTGAGACTCGATTTTATCAATACATTCGGCTTTATGGTTTTGGCGAACGTACCGGGATTTGTTTGCCTGGGGAGATCCCCGGCCTGGTGAATCCTCCTTATCGCTGGAGCAAGCTAGACATCACCCGCATCCCGATGGGTCAGTCGATTGCAGTCACTCCATTGCAGATGGTGACCGCGATGTCGGTGATCGCAAATGGCGGCAATCTGCTAAAGCCGCTTATCGTTTCGCAGATCGTCGATTCGGACGGTCGCACGGTTGCTAACTATTCGCCGGAGGTGGTTCGCCGGGTGATTTCGACAACTACCGCGAAGAAAGTCGTGGCAGCCTTGAAAGACGTTGTCAGCAAGGAGGGTACCGCTCAGGGTGCTGCGGTTCCAGGATTTGCGGTCGCTGGGAAAACAGGCACCGCGCAAAAGATCGATCCGAGGGGCGGCTATCTGGAAGGCAAGTACGTGGTGTCATTCGTCGGTTTCATGCCAGCGGATGACCCTAAGTTTACGCTTTTGGTTCTGTTGGATGATCCCGTAATCAAGCAGGGCAAAGCGTATGGCGGAACGGTAGCCGGCCCGATCTTTTCCAAGATGGCCAAGAGGGTGGCTGACTATCTCGATTTGCATCCGACGGAGCCGGTCAATCCGCCAGATTCCGGTACCGCTAGCAAAAAAGTCGTTTCCACACTCCCTGGTCATGATTAATCGAAGAGGTATGGAATTGGAACAACTGATCCGCGAGCTAGCAGATCCGATCGTGACCGGATCGCTCGACCGGCGGATCACCTCGTTATGTTACGACTCCCGGGAAGCGGGGCCGGGTAGTTTATTTGTTGCCATCCGAGGGAACGTCGTGGATGGCCATAACTTCATTGAACAGGCAATCGATCGCGGCGCGATTGCAATCGTGGCGGAGATGCCGGCATCGATCCAGCGTGCGACGCATATCCAGGTACCTGATTCGCGCGACGCGCTAGCCCGTTTAGCAGCTACTTTCCACGCCAACCCCTCAAAGCGGTTAGGGATGATCGGAGTTACCGGCACTAATGGAAAAACGACGACCACCTTTCTCATCAAGCACTTACTAGAGCGAGCCGGCCAACGCACTGGTTTGATCG
Organism: uncultured Verrucomicrobiae bacterium; assembly: GCA_963804425.1. Taxonomy (GTDB): domain Bacteria; phylum Verrucomicrobiota; class Verrucomicrobiia; order Chthoniobacterales; family JAFAMB01; genus DASTDH01. Next base: position 194,081 of record CAWDQF010000003.1, read on the forward strand.
GCACGGTGTTTTACGAGATCGGAGAGCGAGTCTTACCGGCTTCTCGAACCACTCCGGAATCGCTTGATCTGCAGTCGATTCTTGCTCAGTGCGTCGATGCCCGTTGTGCCAATGTCGTCATGGAGGTTTCTTCGCACGCATTGGAGCTCCGGCGCGTTGATGGGATCGGCTTTCGAGTCGCGGTCTTTACCAACCTCACGCAGGACCATCTCGATTTTCATCGTGGAATGAAAGAGTACTTCGAAGCCAAAGCGAGACTATTTGCGAGGCTGAAGGGCAACGAAGGAAAGAATCGCACCGCCATCGTCAATATCGATGATGCCTACGGGCAACAATTGGTAGCCCGCTTTGGCAGGGATCTGCCGATAATCACTTATGGAATGGGTGCACGCGCGGATTTTCGCGCCAGCAATTTCAAGATTGAGCTGACCGGAACCTCTTATCAGCTGGACATCAAGGGGAAAAGTTTCCTGGTTCGTCTGCCGTTGATCGGGCGATTCAATATCTACAATTCGCTAGCTGCGCTGGCTACCGTTCAGGCGCTCGGGCTCGACGTTCGCCCCTCCGTGCTGGCGCTGGCCCGGGCACCCCAAGTTCCTGGCCGGCTAGAGGCGGTTCCCGCTAAGCGGCAGTTCCAGGTATTCGTGGATTACGCGCACACCGACGACGCATTACTCAACGTGATCAAAACCTGCCGCGATTTGAACCCTAATCGATTGATCGTAGTCTTCGGTTGCGGTGGCAATCGGGACAAAGGCAAACGCGCTCTTATGGGCGCAACCGTCGATCAAAACGCCGATTACTCGATCATCACTTCCGATAATCCTCGAAAGGAAGATCCGTCGCTCATTATTCGGGATATCGAGGCTGGATTCACGACCAAACGGTTCGAGTCAATAGTCGACCGCCGTGAAGCGATTACACGCGCCATTCAGTTGGCTCAACCGAGGGACATTGTTCTCATCGCTGGTAAAGGTCATGAAAAATACCAGGAGTTCGCTGATCGGACGATTCCTTTCGATGACATTGAGGTAGCCGCCCGCGCCCTGGAAGAGAACCCGGTGGAGATGAAGAATCATGGAGCCTAAGACTCTTCGCCAAATTGCTGTTGCGACCGAGGGTGCTGTGTGGGGTCCCGAGGAGACAATCGTTACCAGCGTTGGCACCGACAGCCGGAGTTCGGCTCCGCGAGAGCTTTTTATTGCTTTGCGGGGTGAACGATTCGATGGGCACCAATTCATCGAAGCTGCTCGAGCGAGCGGTGCTGCCGCTGCCTTGGTAGAAATAGTCGGTCCGCAGTGGCGGGATTTCCCTCAGATTCAAGTGACAGACACCTTGCAGGCGCTGCAACGGCTTGCCGGAGCCTATCGGGCTGAGTTGTCGATGCGAGTCGTTGGGATCACCGGGAGCAACGGCAAGACAAGTACCAAGGAGATGGTGGCTGCCGTTCTTGCCGAAAAGTATGCGGTGACGAAAACAGAGGGGAATCTCAACAATCATATTGGAGTTCCGCTATCCATCTTGAGGGCAGGTCACAACGATCAAGTGGCCATTTGGGAGTTTGGGATGAATCACGTTGGCGAAATCGCTGCCTTGGTAGAGATCGCAAAACCGGGCTACGGATTGATCACCAACATTGGCGTGGCGCACATTGAGTTCTTGGGATCTCGGGAAGCAATCGCTCGGGAGAAAGCGGTATTAGCTGAAAACATTCCCTCCGACGGGGTGCTGATACTCAATGCGGAAGATGAATTTACTGATTGGATATCGGCGCGTTGTAGTGCGCGAATTATTAAGACGGGCATTGAACAAGGGACCGTCCAAGCTCGTCGAGTTTCGCATCGCGTCGATGGCGAGGAATTTATCCTCGCGGATGAGAGTGGTGAAGTTCCGGCTTTTGTCCCGGTACCGGGAGAACACATGGTGAAAAACGCCGTACAGGCGGTCGCGATCGGACGCGCGCTTGGATTATCGCTGGCGCAATGCGCCGGGGGTCTCGCCAAAACGGTGCTTCCGGAAGGGCGATTCCGGGTCGAGAGACTCGGCAAAGTTTTGATCATAAACGACGCTTATAACGCCAATCCTGACTCCGTAATCGCCGCACTCCAGACCGTGGCTAAGTTGCCGGTGAAGGGGAGGAGAATTGCCGCACTCGGTTATATGGGTGAGCTAGGGGAGCAGAGCCTCGCGAGCCACGAACGGGTCGGCTCGGCGGCTGCGGAAAACGGATTTGATTTCCTTATTGCGGTGGGCGAGCGAGCCAAGGCGATTGCGTCCGCTTCGTTCAAAGCTGGTCTTGACCAAAGTCGAGCGGTCGCGAATCAAGCAGAAGCGGCGGACGCACTTGCCGAGGTTCTCGAGCCCGGCGATCTCCTGTTGGTGAAGGGCAGTCGGAGCGCGGCGATGGATCGAATCATTGAGCGGCTTGAAGCTACCGAAAAGCAAGTTAAGTGGAGGTCGCCATGATGTACTACCTGTACTATCTGAGTTTGCCCCCGCACGTCCTCAACACGGGATTCAATGTATTTCAATATATCTCGTTTCGGGCGGTGTGTGCTGCGATAACGGCGTTCCTGCTTTGCATCGTTTTCGGAAGCCGAGTGATCCGAAAACTGACATCGCTAAAGTTTGGGCAACCAATACGAACCGCCGAGGAAGTTCACCGTCTCCACGAATTGCATGGCGCAAAAAGGGGTACACCGACGATGGGGGGAGTTCTTCTCATGGGTTCGGTAGCGATTTCGACATTATTGTGGGCGCGACTGGACAACAGCTTCATTTGGCTTTGCCTGTTTACCATCCTCTCCACCGGTGCACTCGGGTTTGTCGATGACTATTTGAAGGTCACTAAGAAACAATCCGCGGGAGTACCGGGCCGAGTGAAGCTGCTTTGCCAGTTCTTGCTGGCGCTGATTGTTACTGTCTTCTTCCTCTCGAACCCTTCTCTCGAGATCCAAGCCAAAGAACTCTTTGTCCCGTTCTTTAAGGAGCCGATCATCGAAAATTTAGGGTGGTTTACTTTACTCTTTTTCGCCTTTGTGATTGTCGGTTGTTCCAACGCGGTCAACCTGACCGATGGCCTCGATGGCTTAGCAGCCGGCTGCACCGTTACTGCTGCGTCAACTTACGCGATTTTAGCTTATGCTGCCGGGAATGTAGCGGTCGCCACCTATCTTGATCTTCCTTACTACCGTCAGAGCTCGGAGTTGACGGTGGTGTGCACCACGCTGGCCGGAGCCGGACTAGGATTCTTGTGGTTTAACTGTCACCCGGCCCGAGTCTTCATGGGGGACACGGGGTCGCTCTCGATCGGGAGTACGCTCGGCGTGGTGGCGATCTGCTGCAAACAAGAGCTTCTTCTGGCTGTTGTGGGCGGCGTCTTTGTCATCGAAGCCATATCCGTGATCTTGCAGGTCCTCAGTTTTAAGACGCGTGGCAAGCGAGTGCTACTAATGGCGCCGCTACACCATCATTTCGAATTGAAGGGCTGGAAAGAAAACACCGTCATTGTCCGCTTTTGGATTATGTCGCTGATGTTTGCGCTGCTCGGTCTAGCCACTTTGAAATTGCGATGAATTTCGAGCGCACCACGGCGGTTGTGTTGGGATTGGGAACCAGCGGAGAGGCTGCGGCCAGACTACTTCGACAGGAAGGCGCGGAAGTTACTGTGCTGGACAGCGCCAATTCGACCGCTTTGGTGGAGAAAGCGACTCGGCTCAATCAGCTTGGTATCCAAACAATCTTGGGCCAGGCAGCGGACCGAGCGAATGTTTATGCCGATCTGATCGTTCTCAGCCCTGGGATAGATCCGCAGGTCGAGTTGGTCCAAAATTTCCGGCGGCGAGGGGCAACATTGACTGGCGAGTTGGAGTTGGCCTACGGTTTTTGTCGCAAGCCTATCGTGGCAATTACCGGAACGAATGGCAAAACAACCACTACTCAGCTCATTGAAATAATGCTCAATGGCGCGGGTAAACGAACCGTTGCCTGCGGCAACATCGGGATGCCATTTTCGGAAGCGATTTCACTTCAATCCGAGATCGAAATCTTCACGGTTGAGGTGAGTTCATTCCAATTGGAGACCATCTCGCAGTTTCGTCCGAAAGTTGCCGTTTGGTTGAACTTCACTCCGGATCATCTTGACCGCTACGCAGACCTTGAGGAATACCGCTCAGCGAAGTTACGCATCTTCGAGCGGCAGGGGGCAGACGACTTCGCGATTGTCAATGCCCAAGATTCACTCCCGCCTTTGCCGGCTCAACGAATTACCTTCAGTGCATATGGTGAAGCAGCCGACTTTGTTTGTCGGGAAAAACTTATTCATTTTCGAGACGAACCGGTTCTTTCGCTAGCAGACACTTACCTTTCGGGAGTGCATAACACCGAAAATCTGATGGCTGCACTCGGGGTGGCGCATGCACTCGATATTCCCTGGAATGTCGCGACCAGTGGTTTGCGCCAGTACCGGTTACTACCTCACCGTTGTGAGGACGTCGGACAAGTGAACGGAATTACATTTGTCAACGATTCGAAGGCTACCAATCTCGATGCGCTAGTCAAAGCCCTCGAGTCAGCGCCCCAACCAGTCATTCTCATTGCCGGAGGTAAAGACAAAGGCTTTGAGTTCGATTCGATTGTGACCCTGGTCGAGCGAAAAGTGAAGCACGCCGTCTTGTTAGGTGAGATGGCGGAACGAATTCGGCGGACCTGGTCGGAGCACGTGCCTTGTCACCCCGTTCAGACACTTTCCGAGGCCGTGACGGTCGCAAGAGAACACGCTCAGCCCGGAGATACCGTTCTCTTCTCTCCGGGGACTTCTTCTTTCGACATGTTTAAGAATTATGCCGATCGCGGAAACCAATTCCGCCAACTCGTGAAGGAACTAACAAGGTGAAAATGCTGAAACGGACATTTCGAAGAGCGCCTAAGAAACAATTGCGAGCCGCTGCTCCGCGCGCGGCGGGGAAGTACTCGGAAGACGAGTACGTCGCCGAAGAGCCAAACGTGAAGTTGTCGCGTGCTTTTGTGGTCGTGCTCCTGTTACACGTCGTGGCAGTGGGCGGTATTTTTGCATTTAGCGCGCTGAAAGATCGCCAACAGACGAATGGTTCGACCAAAGCAGAAGGAACAAAACCAACACCCAACCAGACAGGAACGACAGTTGCCAATAAGCCAACCGGAAAAGAATCCGTTCCGTCCGCAGTTGGAACCTATAAGGTGCGCCCGGGCGATACCTTAGCTGGAATCGCCGCCCAATTCGGCGTACCCGCCCATGACCTGGAACAAGCCAACAGCTTAAGATCCGGCGCGCCACTCATGCCGGGTCGAGAGCTAATCATTCCCGAGAAGTCTGCTGCAAGATCGATGTCCTCTGATGTCCAGAAATTGTTAGAATCAAAAGACAACAAAAACCCGACTAATCAAACTTCCGGCGCTGGAGCTTCCGAGCCGGAGAAGTATTACGTCATCCAGCGAGGGGACACTCCAGCCTCTATTGCGAAGAAGCTCAAAGTGAATTCCACGGATCTCCTCAAAATCAATAACATCGACGACCCAAGAAAATTGCAAATCGGGCAGCGACTGCAGATTCCAACCAAAATCGAATAGAGTTAGCCATATTCGCGGCGCGACCGACTCACGCGGGGAGGGATCGCGTCCTCGCGATCCGCGGCGCACGAGGACGTGCGCCTCCCAATCCAGACCAGGCCCAATTCCCTATGCATAGACAGAGCGCTTACATTTTGGTTTTGGCCGTCGCGGTCTTGGTTTCGATCGGGATCGTCATGTTATTTAGTACCGGTGCATTTGCTCCGGACAGTCACGGTGATCAATTTCGTTTCTTGAAGAGGCAGAGCTTCTGGCTCGGGATCGGCTTTATCGCTACCATTGCCTGCGCGCTTACTGATTATCATTGGTGGCAGAAGGGCTGGATGGTTTGGTTAGGCGTGTCGGCGGTTCTGCTCATTCTTTGCTTCATTCATCCGATCGGTGTACGCCTCAATGGGTCGTCGCGGTGGATTCAGGCTGGCTCTCTAACGTTCCAACCATCTGAATTGGCAAAGTTCGCCGCGATTGTCTTTATCGGCTGGTGGTTTTCTAAGTTTGAGCGAGTTCAGCAGCGATTGCTTCCCGGAATTGTCTTTCCGCTGGCTATTGTTGCCGTATTGCTGGGCTTGATTGCCGCCGAGACCGACCTAGGCTCGACCACACTCATCGGGATCACCGTGCTTTTGATGATGTTCGTCGCCGGTGCCAATTTCCGATACCTGGGTCTGATGGTGGCGCTTGGCCTGGGCGGTATTCTCACCTTGGCTTGGCATATTTCCGAACGCCAAGGACGACTGCTCGCGTTTATGCATCCCGATCAGTACGAGAAAACCGAAGGCCACCAGCAGTTCATGAGCCTAATCGCCTTCGGCTCTGGCGGAATCGACGGTCTGGGTTTGGGCAATGGTCGCCAGAAAATGTCTTACTTACCGTACGCGCACACCGATTTCATCTTACCGGTCATCGGCGAGGAGTTAGGGCTGCGCGTGACCCTGGTAATCGTATTCTGTTATCTCCTGATCCTTACTGCAGGTACACTTATCGCGCTGAACGCAAAGGACAGGTTCGGTATGCTCTTGGGGTTCGGCTGTACTTTTGTCGTGGGTCTTCAGGCATTGGTGAACATTGGCGTCACCACTTCTCTCCTGCCGAACAAGGGCTTGCCGCTGCCTTTCATCAGCTATGGAGGGTCGAACCTATTTTTTTGTCTAACCTGTGTCGGTATTCTGATCAATATCTACCGGCAGGGGAAGGAAGAGCGAGGAATCGCACAGACCTCGATGATGGTCCACGTGCGACACCTTTCCGAATTTTAGATTCTTTTTCATGAAATTTGCGATTGCATGTGGTGGAACCGGTGGGCACCTGTTCCCAGGCTTAGCTGTGGCCGAGATTCTTCAAGAACGCGGGCATGAAGTCCTGGTGCTCATCTCCGAAAAGCAGATCGACGCCATTGCGGTACGAGATCGCAGCGAATTCCAGATCGAAAAAATTGCGTCGATCGGAATGCCACCAATCTGGTCACTGCAGATCTTTCCTTTTGCCGCTAAGTTCGTTAGCGGGTTTCTAACTTGCTGGAATCTGTTCCGGTCTTGGCGGCCATCGGCGGTGCTCGGCATGGGCGGATTTACCTCCACCGCACCAATCCTCGCGGGGCGTTTGCTCAAGACGCCCACTTTCATCCACGAATCAAATGCGATTCCCGGGAAAGCGAATCGGATTAACGCTAAACTAGCGGACACTGCTCTTCTAGGTTTTGCCGAATGCGGAAAATACTTCCCCGCAAAACCATTCCAGGTTACGGGTACGCCGATTCGAAATAGTCTGCGCGGCACGGTCGACCGTGAGGCTGCTGCACGAAGTCTTCGTTTGAAATCCGGATTGCAGACCGTCGCAATTATTGGCGGTAGCCAAGGTGCGCACGGCGTCAATGAAGCCGTAGTCGCCGCTCTGCATCATTTCGCACTGAAGCCGGTGCAATTTATCCACCTGACTGGACGTGAAGATCACCAATTTGTCTACGATCGCTATCGGCGCGAGGGAATCCCGGCTTTTGTGGCCGCTTTCCACTATCAGATGGAAGAGGTATACGGAGCAGCTGATCTGATCATTGCTCGCTCGGGTGCTGCCAGTCTGAGTGAGATTTCCTACTTCGGGCTGCCGACCATTTTGATCCCGTATCCATTTGCGACGGATAATCACCAGTCGTTGAACGCGGCTATCTTTAGTCGAAATAATGCCGCCGAAGTTCTGGAGGGCGCCAACGCAAACGGTGAAATACTCGGCAACCTCATCGAAGAATTGCTTTCGGATCCCAAACGACGCCAATTAATGGGGGAAAGAATGCGGTCGATGGCAGTCACCGACGCGGCGACCAAAATCGCTGAGCTTTTGGAGGCAGAAGCCAAATGAGGACGCAGGAAGAACTGCAACAACTGCTTCTGTCACCACCGAAACGAATTCATCTTATTGGCGTGGCGGGGAGTGGGATGAGTGGAATTGCAGGACTAGTTCTAGCGCTGGGTCACCAAGTGAGCGGGAGCGATCGGGTGAGCTCGATGGAAACGCGACGCCTGGAGGCAGCCGGTCTGAAGTTTCATCTCCCGCAAACGGCGGATACAGTTCACGGAGCGGAACTCGTAATTCATTCCTCAGCCATTCGGGCGGGGAACCCAGCTTACGACGAAGCACTTCGATTGAATTTGTGGATGATCAGGCGCGCAGAGGCGTTAGCTGCGATCATGGCGATCCGTGATGGGATAGTGATCGCCGGAATGCACGGAAAGACGACCACTTCCGCCATGGCTGCGCATGTCCTGCGAGTTGGTGGTTTGAATCCGTCGCATTATGTAGGTGCAGAAATTCCGATCCTCGGTACCAACGCGCATTGGGATCCATCCGGAAAATATTTCGTCGCGGAAGGGGATGAGAGTGATGGCACACTCCGGTTCTATCATCCCAAACACGCGATCATTCTCAACGTCGAACCGGAGCACCTGGATTACTATGCAGATCTTGCGGCGATCGATAGCGTTTTTCGCCAATTGATCGCGCAGACTCGAGGGAACATCCTTTACTGTGCAGATGACCTGCACGCCGCTCGATTATGCCGGGAGCTTCCGAATGCCATTAGCTACGGAGAAGATCGCAATGCCGTCTATCGTTACGACCGGGCGATTGCGACAAAATTCGGTTCACGGTTCGAGATATGGCATCGCGATACGAGACTCGGGGAGGTCGATCTTGGCGTGCCTGGTAAGCACAACGTCAGCAACGCACTGGCCGTCGCAGCGCTTGCTATCGAGCTCGGCGTCGCGTTTCCCAAGATATTGGAGGCGCTAGGCTCCTTTCAAGGAGCGCGACGCCGGTTCGAAGTGAAGCTGCAGAACGAGGATTTTCTGGTGGTCGACGACTACGGTCATCACCCAACGGAAATCCGAGCAACGCTTGAGACCGCTCGGGGAAGCGGGCGAAAACGGATCGTTGTCATGTTTCAGCCCCATCGCTACTCCCGGACCCAAGCCCTGCGAAAGGAATTTGGTGCGGCGTTCGGTTCCGCGGACGTTGTTTTTGTTACTGATGTTTATGCCGCCAGCGAAGAGCCGATTGCGGGGATCTCCGGGAATACGATCGTGGGAGCGGTTCGCGAGCAGGGGCATCCACAGGTCGAGTACATCCCCAAACGGGCGCAACTACATCGCGCGTTGGCTCGCGTGGCGCGCCCAGGTGATCTATTGTTGAGCCTGGGAGCCGGAGATATTCATGAGGAAGCCTCCAAACTTGTTCAAGACTTGGAGATCGCGCGTCAACTTCGCGAGGCCATGGGGGCGGGAGTGGTCGCGCTCTACGAGCCGATGTCGCACCACACGACTTTGCGAGTGGGTGGGCCCGCTCAATTCTGGATTGAGCCTCAGACACACGGCGGACTAGCCAACGTGCTCGGATTTTGTTCCGCCAACCGCCTGGCGTTAATGATCGTTGGGCGAGGATCGAATCTGCTAGTCCGTGACGGAGGCATCCCCGGCGTCGTAATCCATCTAGCGAAAGGCGACTTCTCTGCCGTGCGGGTCAGCGATCTAGAGATCGAGGCTGGCGCCGGAGTCCGCCTCAAGCAGCTAGTAGGTGCCGCTCGCCAAGCGAGAATTGGGGGCTTCGAGTGGATGGAAGGGATCCCCGGAAGTGTCGGGGGCAGCTTGCGCATGAACGCTGGCGCGATGGGGGCGGAAACGTTTCAACAGGTTTTAAATGTGCGGGTAGTGAATATGCGGGGAGAGTTTCAAATCTTGACGCCGGAAACGATGGAGGTGCATTACAGAAACGTTCCAACCTTGCGCGACCATTTCGTTGTGGCCGCAGTATTTAAGGGTATAGCGGCCAAGCCCGAAGAAATCGAAGAGCGGCTCGATCTTGCTGCGCAGAAAAGGCGAAGTACTCAACCGATCGCTGCGAGCGCCGGCTGCATTTTCAAGAATCCGGCTGAATGTCCGGCCGGTAAACTCGTCGAAGAGCTCGGACTCAAGAACGAGGCGGTTGGCGCAGCGCGAGTCTCGGAGATTCATGGGAATTTTATCGTGAACGAAGGCGACGCGACGGCGCGGGATGTCATCCGATTGATCTCTCAGATTCAAGCGAAGGCGAAAGCTGAGCGTGGAATCGAACTGCAAACCGAGGTGCAAATTGTGGGGGTAGACGATGATTCGCTTCTTGGCACTTAGATCGCCGTTGCTACCTGGTTCTGTTTGGTTAGACGCGCGCCAGAAGTGGCCAAAGGAGCCAAATGCGCCGAAACCGAATTCACATGTTAGTACTGCCAATAATTTGTTAATTTTTTGCCGTTGTCAGACGCAAAGCTTGGACCTTTTCTTAAAATTTGTTAGGATAATCGGCAGTTACGTTCTGAAGACTGCACGGCTCTGTTGTGTATCTGCCGAGTTAACCGCCATGGCCGGCAACGGTCTCGGGAAAGGAGCGTGGAGAACGCGTAGTGATCATCCGTAAGAAACCGCGCAAACAAAACCGAAGACTTTCCACGTCACGTCAGCGGCGACAGCAGCATCTTCTCGATGTAAGGGTTCGCACGCGGAAGGCCGCAGCGCGCCGTACCCAACAGATCTTCTTCCTTTTTTCGGTGCTGCTTATCCTTGGCTCTTCGGTAGCTGGACTCGTATTCGGCGCAAAGCGAGCGCTGAATGCCTGGTTCTTTGAGAACCCAGACTACGCGGTGCGCAATATTGAGGTGACGACAGACGGCAAGTTAAGCAGGGATACGATCCTCAAGACAGCCGATATTGCCGAACGGGCTAGCATTTTCGGAGTGAATCTTCTTCAAGTGCAGGAGCGACTTCGAAGTTTACCGCAGGTTGAGGAATCAAAAATTCAGCGGGTTCTACCCAATAAGTTGGTGATCTTCGTTCAAGAGCGGCGTCCCGTCGCCTGGATAGTTGCTTCCGGCAGCAGCAATATTCCGCCAACCTTTGCAGATGCCTTTTTGGTTGATCGACGAGGCATCCTGCTCAAACCGAAGGCTTCTGCTCCCGAATACGCTGGTCTACCGGTGATCTTGGGTATCGAGACTTCGTCATTGGTGGCCGGCCAAGCGCTGGATAAGGAAGAAGTGAAAGCCGCTTTGGAACTGATCCGGGACGCTGCCGAAATCCTGCAAACCCGTCTCCAGATCCAGAGCATCGACATCTCCAAAGAGTACTGTTTGGTCGTTACCGACAAGCAGCGCTCGGTAATTACTTTTGCCACGGACGATTTGGTCCTTCAATTAAGGCGGCTCGAGCGATTGATGAATTATTGCGAGAAAAACAACAAAGAGCTGCAGACCGCGAATTTGATGGTTCAGCGGAATATACCGGTCACTTTTGCGCCACCCGTAGCGGTGGAAACCGGGGCAGAAACGGATGTCAAGCCTTCGGAACAGACTAAGCCGACTGACGAGTCGACGCGTCCGTCTGTGAAAACGTCCAAAGGGGGCCATGGAGGAAGAATCTCCCAACCGAAGAAGACGCCGACGCTATAAAAATATGGGCAGAGAAAATATATTCGTAGGATTGGAAGTGGGGACTTCGAAGATCTGCGTGGCTGTTGCTGAAGCCCATCACGACGGAACGCTTAAGATCTTGGGGGTCGGTAACGCACCGTCGCGTGGGGTGCGAAAAGGGGAGATCGTTGATTTCGAGACCGCGAAACGGTGCGTCCACGATGCCATCGTCGATGCGGAAGAGAAAAGCGATGTCGAAATCAGCGAAGTTTATCTCGGAATTACCGGGGGCCACATTCGGAGCTTCAACAATCGCGGGGTTGTGCTCTTAGAAGAAGACCGGGAAGAAATTGACGAACACGACCTCGAGGACGTGCGAACCAACGCGCGTGAGGTCAGTCTTCCCAGCGAGGATTGTATTCTCCACACCATCATACAGCACTACTATGTAGATGGTCAGGACGGGGTTCTGAATCCCGTGGGATTATTGGGGAAAAAACTCGAGGCGGACTTTCACGTCGTTTACGGTATCCGAACGCGAATTCAAAATGCGATTCGTTGTGTCAAAGAGCTAGAACTTGATACGGCTGATGTCGTGATCAATTCGTTCGCGACCGCCCAAGCGGTGCTGGACAAACATCAAAAGCAGCTCGGCGCATTGGTCATCGATATCGGTGGAGGAACGACCGATTTCCTAGTGTATGTGGATGGCGCGGTGAAACAAAGCGGTGTGCTGGCGGTCGGAGGCGATCATCTCACTAACGATATGTGTATCGGATTGAAGATACCGACAGCACGTGCGGAAAAGCTGAAGCTCGAAGAGGGTAGTGTAATGCTAGGGACCGCCCTGCCGGGAGAAACCATCGTCTTGCGAGACGAAACCGGATTTGCCGGACGGGAAATAGAGAGAGAGTTGGTGAACCAGGTCGTCCATTTTCGCGTACGCGAAGTTCTGGAGGTTGTTCGGCGCCTCGTCGAAGCCGAACAAAATCTTCATTACATAGGGGCGGGGGTCTTTCTGACTGGTGGATCGAGCCAAATCGGCGGTTTGGAGGATCTTGCGTCCGAAATCTTTGGCATGCCGGCGCGAGTGGCCAACGCGCTTCCGCTTGCTGGTGTGACTTCAGCATTCGAAAATCCTCAGTTTTCGACTGCTTTGGGTTTGGTAAAATACGCGCACTTAGCTCACCTCGACCGCCCGCTCGAAGGTGGCTTGTTTAGTCGGGCAATCAGAAGACTCAGCGGAATGTTTCGCGCTTAAAGAATATGGTTCAGCTCAATCGCCAGTATGATCGGGATGAAGAATCGGCTTCACCGATTAGCATTAAGGTAGTCGGTATCGGAGGCGCAGGCTCCAACATCCTGGACCGAATGGTCCTAGATGGCTCCGAGGAAATTCAACTGATCGCGATCAACACCGACGTCCAGTCGCTTGCCGGATCGGTTGCTGCTCATAAAGTGCAACTAGGTCGGAGTCTCACGCGCGGGCTCGGTTCTGGTGGTGATCCGGAACTCGGATTAGCCGCCGCTCAAGAAGCCACCGAGGAAGTTCGATCGGCTCTGCAGGGGGTAGACGTGATTCTTGTCTGCGTTGGTTTGGGCGGAGGAACTGGTTCGGGGGCGACTCCGTGGGTCGCTCAATTGGCCAAGGAAGAAAATGCATTGGTCTTGGTACTAGCGGCCCTACCCTTCACCTTTGAGGGTCGCCGCCGGTGCGCCCAGGCAGGGGAAAGTTTGGCGCAGCTACGGGCAAACGCCGATGCGGTCATCTGCTTCGAAAATGATCGTATGGCCGAAATTACGTTGCCGCGCATGGGTATCCACGAAGCGTTTGCCGCAGCCGATCTCACAATCAGTCGCTGTATCCGCGCGATCATCGCTATTCTTCGACGACCTGGGTTGCTCAAGCTAGGGTTTGATGACGTCCGGGCCGTGTTATACAGCAGAGATTCCCGAGGGCTTTTCGGGTTCGGTGAAGCCGCGGGTGAAAATCGGGCCCACGAGGCGTTGGCTATGGCATTGAAGAATCCGTTGATGAACCGCGGCGAAATGCTTCACCATTCGTATCACGCGATCGTTCACATTCGGGGCGGAAGTAGTGTGACACTTGGCGAAGTGCAAATCATCATGGAAGAACTGAATCGCCATATTAATGACCGAACCAAGCTGTTCATGGGCATCGCAGTCGATCCAGAGATGGGTCAACGACTCTCCGTGAGTATTATTAGTTCACTGGGTGGTCCTCGGGATGATGCTACGCCGGCTTTGCGGCCAAGCGTTGGCGCTGAACCAGTCTCGCACTCGCAGCCGGTGGGAATAGACGATATTGGTGGGCAGGCCCGGAGCCTTGATTCTAACGAGCTGCCGCAGACAATATCAATTCGTCCGGATTCCTTGCCCAAAGAGATGGATCTGAAGGAGTTCGATCTGCCTGAACGAGAATCGATCCAAGCGAAGGAAAGCGCATCTATCCAGCCGGTTAAAGAGCCTTCACCGAAGGGCAATTCGCGCCAGCCAGTTGACAAGAAAGTCGAAGCAAAACAGGAGGTCCTTCCCTTTGAACCGATCTCCCGCGGCCGGTTTGAGAAGAGTGAACCAACCATCGTGGATGGGCAAGATCTTGACGTCCCGACGTTTTTGCGGAAGCACATCAAACTCCAGTAACCAGGTATGCACGGCAATCGCCTGAGCTGCCTTGGTTTGCGTTCGAACTGCTTCGGGTGCATAAGTTGGGTAATGTGGTGCCGAAGGCGGCTTCGGATGAGCTGTATGGTATGAGTTTCGAGCGAACAGAGTGCGCAATGCACAGACTGTCGCCCGGGGTTTTCCCGGTGCGACGGTCCAGTATTTCTGAGCAGATTCGCGGAGCGCCCGGAACGCAGAAACATCCTGACGCGCTTTTCCAGGAAGCTTTGGCCTATCTGCGGGAGGGTGGGTTCCGAGTGACCAAGCCTCGGGAGGTGATCGTTCGCGCTGCTATCTCATTTGTAGAGCCGTTCCATGCAGAGGACCTTCTAGCCGCGGCGCGAAAGATCGATCGATTGATTTCATTGGCTACGGTTTATCGGACTTTGCCTATGCTGCTCAACAGCTGGCTTATCCGGGAAGTGGAGCTGAATCGCGAGCATCGGTATTATGAGGTCAATCGGGAACAATCTCCGGCTGCCTTTCATATTGTTTGTAGCGATTGCAATCAAGTGCTGCAGGTCCAAGATGAGTGCATTACCTTGCGAGAGCGCTTTCTGGCCAACAGCCTCGGGTTCAAACCTCTAAAGCTTGCCGTTCGCATAGAAGCCGCTTGTTTGGAGCTTCTGGAGCGAGGTCGGTGCGCGAGGAAAGACGCGCTAAGCGCCCCTGCTTCGGTACCTTTGAATTAACCGCCCATTTTGGTGGCGCTCGTCAAGCGCCGGCGGACTAGCCCTAACGATGACTTACCCGTCGTCATTCTGCGGCCAAACAGACCGGCGAGGCTTCGCCTCTTTCCACTTGTGAGGTTCCAATTTTTTGGCGTCCTTTTTCCACGCTGTTTAGCGTATGACCTAACTAAACACTGTAACTCGACCGCTCTCCCATGGGAAAGACCTCTGAAAAGACTTCTACGTGGCTCGCGTTGCGAAACCCCGTCTTCAGAAGACTCTGGTTGGCAATGGTAGTCACCGGAAGTTGCATCGGGGCTCACAACACTGCTGTCTATTGGGCGCTGAACTCGCTGGGTGCCTCAACCGAGCTTATCTCAATGGTGGTTACGTTTTCGGCACTTCCTTACACGCTGTTTACCTTACCGGCGGGCGCCATCGCCGACATGGTAGACCGCAAAAAGATTTTATTAGCGGTTCAACTCTGGCATGCCTCTATCGCGATCGCTCTGGCTATTCTGTGGATGGCGCATGGGCTTGATCCTTACCTCATTCTGGCAAGCGTGTTCCTTTTCAGCGTTGGTTTCGCGTTTGGCTCCCCGGCCCAGTCTTCGGTCATCGCTGAGATAGTTTCCGCGGAACAGTTGGCCTCTGGATATACTCTCGCCGGATTACAGATGGATGTCTCGGGGATTATCGGGCCGCTCATTTCAGCGCTCTTGCTTCCGTTGGCCGGAGCAAGCTTCATCTTCGGCCTCAACGGGCTCGGTTTCCTTCTCATGTTTCTGGCGATTCTGCAGTGGAAGCGTGTACGGGTGCAGTCAAACCTTCCATTGGAGAACTTCTTCGAGTCATTAACGACGGCGATCCGTTACGTGCGCTACACTCCCGGAATTAAAATTCTTCTGGCCAGGCACACGTTGTTCTCATTCTTTATCTCTATTATTCCGTCGTTAATGCCGGTCGTGGGCCTGAAGGAACTACGTCTTGAAGCTTCCAATCTGGGCTTTCTCTTCACGAGTATGGCTGTCGGCTCAATCATCAGCGGCGCTTTCATCATTCCGTGGGCACGCGCTAGGTATTCGCCGCAGCGCATCACTACCTTCGCGAATCTCGTGCTAATTTTAGATTGCTTTCTGATGGCTTTTGTCCGTCGACCCTACGTGTTCTTAGTGGTTGCAGCGCTCGGTGGTATTGGATGGACCCTGTCTGCGTCCGAACTTTGGGTAGCAAGTCAACGCGCGATGCCTGACTGGGCGCGTGGGACGAATGAACGCGACAATGGTCATGGCTGGACAGGCGGCGACTGCTCTTGGCGGGGTAATTTGGGGATTGGCAGCAAATTGACGCCGGAGTCGTTCCCACTTTTCTGGGAGGTGCAGGGTTCGCCCTATTGGGTATGATTATCGTCCGTGTCGTTCCAGCCCTTCAGATCTCGATCGACTTTACTAAAAGCGTGAGTTTCGAATCGGCGCCGGTCACGATCTTTGCTCAGAGCCTTGACCCAAGCCGGTTACCTGCGCCGCAAGATGGCCCTGTATCGATCACAGCAGAATTCAATGTCGATCCGACGCGCCGAAACGACTGCATCGAATTGATGCGTGACGCTCGACTGATCTTTTTGCGGAGCGGTGCGTACAGGTGGCATTTGTATGAGGACTTGAACCAGCCGAACAAATTCCGAATGGAAATCGTGGTGCCCTCTTGGAAGCAGCACTTACTCCAACGCGAGCGGATGACAAACAACGAAAAGGATGTTCTCCTGAAGCTTCGCAGTCTGCGGACCGATTCAAGTCCGCCCGAAGAATGGATCTATCTTTCTGTGGAGAAGGAAGTTCTCAACAAGAGAGTTAGAACGGGGGGACTGCCACAGGGTTACATCGATCAATAAGCCAGTAGGCAGTTGTTAGCGGCAATTGTCAGTGTCAGATAGCAGGAAGCAAACTTGATCCGCGGGCTTGAAGGCGCCGCGCGCGGCCGCCATCGGTCGTCTTTTGCGTTTTAGATGGCAGAAACGTCACATTTCCAGTCTTGACTTTTCGCTCTCTGCTAATATCCGCTGCCACCCCCATTTCGGAGGCCAGTCAAAACCTGTTGACTGACTAGAACATCTATGAAAATACCCTGGACTTCTGCCGATCTCGGAGTCAAATATCGCCTTCGCTGAACCTAACGAACTAACAAAACTTACTAGACAAACGAAGTTATAAGCGCGAATACCAATTCGAAATTTCGAGTATGAAAAAGATCCAAATCTCGCTGGCTGTAACCTGCTTCGCAACCCTGGTTGTTGGCGCTATGCCAAGCGTGGCGGGTGCGTTCGATGGACAAGCAGTAGATTCCCCGTCAACTGGCGCGGGAATAGATCGAGTCCTTTTAGCTCAGACCCAGACCGCAGGAGCGAAGCAGCGGCTGACGAAATCCAAAGTTAACGTTGATCAAGCTGGAGTGATTCTTCACGGATACGACGCAGTAGCCTATTTCAAACAGAATAAGCCCGTACAAGGCAGCACCGCTTACAAGAGCACTTACCAGGGTGCAACTTATTTATTCGCATCGGCGGCAAATAAAACCGAATTCGACAAGAACCCAGCTAAGTATGCCCCTCAATATGGCGGGTACTGCGCGCTTAGTCTATCCCAAGGCAGGCTCGTGGATATCGATCCAAATAACTTTGTGATTTACAAGGGCAAGCTTTACGTTTGCACGACCGCCAAAGCATTGAGGTCCTTCAAGGCACACGAAGAGGAAGACATTGTAAAGGACAATAGAAATTGGCTACAGCTCCGTTCGTGATCCTTTTGAACCGAGTAAGGTGACTTGAAATTGTGGATCTGCCGGCCCAGGTGTCGGCGGCGAGGGAGTTGAACCCTTCGACCGCTTCGTCTCTTTCCGATTTGTGTCCTGGTTAGCCAGTTCGCGAGACTGACCAATCCAACGATGCAGACGGCCACCTGTCAGTAAGGCTCGACATCAACAAAACGTCGTTCCTTAGGCCGTAAAGTGCAGCGTCAAAACTGCTGCTGACATGTCTTATTTGCTCCACACCGACGTTTCTCAATCAGCCTGGTGCTGAATGGTACACGCAGATAACTCGTACGAAAAGCCGGTAAAATCCGGACCTGAAAAAAGTGAAAAAATACGTCAGATGGTTTGAAAACTAACGCGAATTTTCGCACTCCTGGCCTCAGGCGAACTGGGTTTGTTGCCCGTGATTGAGCGGCGTGAAATACCGGTCAGGCATGTACTTCAGCAGCCAAACACAGAAAGCGGCGGCGGAATTACACGCGTATGCAGTCCAACCGTGCTCGCGCTCGAATCCGACTATGTCGCTGACGCCCCGGATGCAGATGATCGGATATTCCCTACCCAGCCGCCTCGCGGGAGGGCCGCGTCGCTCGCAATGCCAATGCATGAGTCAGAGCGTATCGAGGAATCGAGTCCACGAGTCCTCCGGATCTTAATCCGCCATGGGTTTCTCCCGGGGCGCTGCATGAGTCCGACGAAGCCTACCCCGGCGGCGGTCCATTTCGGATAAATAGGCAAAGTCGGAACCAGCTCCCCTCCGGTCGCCCTTGCCCCCTCGGGTCACCGGTTGCGTGTAAATTTAGAGAGGAGACGAAGGATCTCCAGGTAGAGCCAAATCAGCGTCACCATTAGTGAAAAGGCCGCGTACCACTCCATCCATTTCGGTGCTCGGTTGGCTACACCGGTCGCTACGAATTCGAAATCCAAAACGAGATTCATCGCTGCCACAGCCACGACGAACAAACTAAACAAAATGCCGACTGGTCCAGAGCTGTAGATCAAGGGAACTGAGAAATGAAAAAGAGCGCGCAATAATAGGCTGACGACGTAGAACAGGCAAATACCGCCGGTCGCACAAACCACGATCGACCGGAAAGTCTGGGAGACCTTGATCCAACCGCATTGATAGGCTCCGAGCAAAGCAAACGAAATACCAAAAGTGAGGCAAACGGCTTGCAGCGCGATCCCGGGGAACGATCGCTCAAAATACAACGTGATTGAGCCGAGTACTAGTCCTTCAAAAAGTACGTAGATCGTTCCGGTGATCGGAACGGACCGTTTGAAGAAGACGGCCGCAATAGCGGCTCCAAGTCCGCCGAGTGTGCCGATCATTAGAGCTGGCATGATCGCGCCCGCGTTTGTTTGCAGGAAGGCCCACGTGGCTGCTGCTGAACCGACGGCTAGAAGCAAAAAGAAGAGGGTTCGGTGAACGACGCCTTCCAGCGTCATCGGCCGGGCGTCAGCCCCGGCGGCTGGACTTGCGAACGTGGACTGGTTCAAAACTGGATTACTAGACGGCATATTTTTAGTTTATTGGACATTTAGTGAGACGCAATGCTCGATGAAAGGTGCTTGATTGCCGAAAAACTTCATTGTTCGGGCTGGAGAGACTGATCCGGCGGGAGCAGGGATGCATATACCTCGTTTTGGACGGCATCCACCTGATCTAAGCGTAGCCGGGGATCTAAAATGAGAAAAACCTCCCCGGTTTTTGAATGCTCGTAGATCAAAATCCTCTCACCACCAGCTTCACGAATATCGACCTGCTTCAGGGTCTTTTTTCGCTCCAGCATAAGCGCCAATATGTACCGGGCGTTGATTTTCCCAGGTTGGTCCTCTTGGATGAGGTGACGCAGGTGTTCCTCCACCGACTCCTTCGGGAGCGGGTCAGGTGGAGCTGCCGGAGGAATTTCATAGGTAGATTTCCAGAAAGAGAACGGGTCGATCGTCTCGCGACCCGAGTGCCAGGCCGCCTCAGAAATATCCTCGCGCCGAAAACCGGACTTATCCTGAAAAAGCAGGGTGTAAATTGTCTCACCGCTGGTAAAGGGGGCTTGGGTGCGTGCGCAGACGTGAGCACGCGACTTGATCTGCCACTCGGACAACATGGTGCCTCCTTTAAGCATGAACTGCGGGGAGAAGCAATCTCGAGTGCAGGACGGAGAGGGATCGCGTCCTCGCGATCTGCGGCGCACGAGGATCCGACATCGCTGAATAGCTGAGCGATGTGCAAAAGCAATCGAGCGCGCTATGTCGGGCAGGCTGTGCGCCGTCCCGCCCCTGATCGCGTCGGCTCTCCCCTGGTAAACTTTTCGTTGTGCAAACGCAGCTCTTCCCTCAAGAGTCCTGAGATGATTGATCGAATTGCGCCAGGTGCGACGATCGGGGTGCTTGGGGGAGGTCAGCTTGGCCGAATGTTTGGGATTGCCGCCCGTCGCCTCGGTTATCGGGTTCATACCTACGAGGCGTCACCGGATAGCCCGGCCGGCCAGATTTCTGATCGCGAATTTACCGGATCCTACACGGACGAAGCTGCGCTCGCCGAGTTTGTCGACTCGGTCGACGTGATCACGTTTGAGTTTGAAAATATTCCTGCCGCAGTCATCGATAGAATTGCCGCTCAGAAACCGATCCATCCTCGATCGGAAGTGCTTCACATTTGCCAGAACCGGGAACGCGAAAAGAATTTTCTGCGCACCCATGGCTATCCGCTCGCACCATCCCGGGTCGTTGGAAGCGAAGACGAGCTCAAGGCTGCGCTAGCAGTATTAGGCTGCCCAGCGGTCTTGAAAACAGCTGATTTTGGTTACGACGGCAAAGGACAACAAAAAATCGGAACGGTTGCCGACGCCGCTTTCAAGCCGTTTTTTGGCGGCAAAGCAGTTCTCGAACGTTGGATCGATTTTCAGTGTGAGATCTCCGTGATTGCCGCTCGAGGCGCGGATGGGGCGCTTTGCACTTTCCCTGCGGCTGAGAACGTGCATACCCGCCATATCCTGGACTACTCGGTGATTCCAGCTCGGGTCTCGGAACGGATTCAACGAGAAGCATCGGAAATCGCCCGGTCGATCGCTGCGGATCTGGAGGTGATCGGCCTGATCGCCGTGGAATTCTTCGTAACGCCTGAAGGCGAATTGCTAGTTAACGAGCTAGCCCCGCGCCCGCATAATTCCGGTCACTACACGTTCGATGCATGCGTTACCAGCCAGTTTGAACAGCAACTGCGGGCCGTGTGCGGTCATCCATTTGGGTCGCCTGAGTTGCTCGCGCCGACTGTCATGGTAAACCTTCTAGGCGATCTTTGGAAGGACGGTAGACCTCCTGACTGGTCAGCCATCCTGAGTCATCCCCGAGCCAAGCTGCATTTATACGGCAAACTCGAAGGTAGAGCCGGCCGGAAGATGGGTCATTACTGCGTACTCGGTCCGACCCGGGATGAAGCTTTCAGGATGGCTTTGAATATTAAATCAGAAATTCACCGTGCCTCGCTCGTTTAGTCCTTTCTTTTGTCTCGTCCTTCTCTCGTTATTTTTGACTGGCTGTAATTCCAGCCAACCAGCCGAACCGTTCGGATTGCGCACGGTAGACCTGGTGGTTGGAGGAGTGCCGTTGAAGGCCGAGGTAGCGGAAGACGAACAGTCTCGAGCAATGGGCTTGATGTTCCGTGATTCGTTGTCCGAAGATCATGGGATGCTTTTCGTTTTCGATAGACCTGAGCAAGCGTCGTTTTGGATGAAAAATACGAAGATTCCTCTTTCGATTGCATTCTTGGAGGAAGATCGAGTGATCAGTGAGGAGAAGCAGATGCGGCCCTATGACGAATCGCTGATCCGGAGCCGCTCAAATCAAATTCGCTATGCTATCGAAGTAAATGCGGGTTGGTTTGATCGTCATCAGGTGAAGGCTGGAGCGAAAGTCGAAGGTGTTCCGTCGAGATAGGCCATGGTAACGAAGGAACAGACGATCGATCTTTTGGAGATAATCGCGCGATTGCTCGAGTTAAAAGGAGAAAATCCGTTCAAGATTCGGGCTTACACGAATGCCGCCCGAGCTCTGGAGACCTTTTCCGGAAATTTTCCGAAATTGGTGGAAGAGGGCGGACTGGAAGAGTTGCCCGGGATTGGTGAGGCGATTGCCAAGAAAATCTCAGAGTATGTTTCGACTGGAAAGTTGGGTTATTTCGAGAATCTTCGAGCCGACTTTCCGGAATCGCTGTTTGAGCTTTTTGAGGTGCAAGGCCTCGCTGGCAAAAAGATCAAAGTGCTTTGGGAAAAGCTTCACATAAAAAGTATCTCTGAGCTCGAAGCGGCTTGCCGCGACGGGCGAATCGCGGAATTGCCCGGTTTCGGGGCCAAAACTGCTGAGAACTTGCTGCGGTCAATCGAGCGGCGAACAAAACGTTCCGGGCGATATCTGCTATCGGAGGCAACCTCATTGGCAGATCAATTGCTAGCCCACTTTAAGGATCATCCCGACGTTTCCCAGATTAGCGCCGCCGGCAGCCTGCGCCGAGCGAAAGAGACGATCGGAGACCTCGACCTCCTCGTTGCTACGAAAGAACCGGCTCGAATTACCGAGCACTTTCTTACTTGTCATTTGATCGAACGGGTTTTAGCGAAAGGGGAGACTAAGACCAGTGTGATCCTGAAAAACGGCATGCAAGCCGATTTACGCGTCGTCGCGAATCACGAATTTCCATTCGCTCTAGCTTACTTTACCGGCAGCAAGGAACATAATGTGGCCCTTCGCGGCAGAGCGCTTCAACATGGTTGGACCCTCAACGAATATCGCCTCGGTCCAGATCCGGGGGCCAAAGAAGAATCCGAAGCGATCCCGTCGATCCATACCGAAGAAGAGCTCTATCGGGCGCTTGGATTGGTCTTTGTTCCACCCGAGCTACGGGAGGCCAACGGCGAGATCGAAGCGGCCGAACGAAACGATCTTCCGCGACTGATCGAGTGGAATAATCTGCGCGGCACATTTCACAACCATACGCACGCTAGTGATGGTCGAAATGCTTTGGAAGAAATGGCCAAAGCTGCTCGCGACTTAGGCTTGCAGTATTTAGGCATCGCCGATCACAGCAAGAGTTCGTTCCAAGCTCATGGCCTGGACGAAAAACAGCTACTGGAGCAAGTCGCCCAGATCAAGAGAATGAACGAAGGATTCGGCGATGACTTCAAAGTTTTTGCCGGGGTCGAATGTGATATTCTGAGAGACGGCACGCTAGATTTTGCGGACGAAATTCTTGGCCAACTCGATTTTGTCGTGGCGAGCATTCACTCTGCCATGACTCTGTCCGAGCAGGATATGACGCAGCGAATGATTCGTGCCATGGAGAATCCGTTTGTCACGATGTTAGGGCATCCGACTGGGCGTCTGCTCCTCTCGCGAGAATCGTCCAAAGTTGATCTTCCGGCAATCATCGAAGCTGCTGCTGAAACGAAGACCATCATTGAGTTGAACTGTAATCCCCGGCGGCTGGATCTAGACTGGCGCTTTTGGCGGTTAGCAAAAGCCAAAGGGGTTCTCTGTTCGATCAATCCAGATGCCCACTCTGTGGCCGGGCTTGAAGATCTCTGGTTTGGCGTGCAAATCGCCAGAAAAGGATGGCTGCAACGCGAGAATGTCATCAATTGCTTACCGCTTGGCCGGATCCAGAAGGCGATCGCTGACAAGCGAAAGAGCGCCGCCTAATAATGTCTCACGTCGAGTGCCAGTGGCAGGGCGAGGCTCCCGACTACGCGCAACGCTTCGTCGCGGCGGCACGCTGAGTACGAAGCCTCTCCAATCATAGAATCCGGCAAGATTAGACGGCGTGTTTGGGTGCCCTCACCAGACCGATTTCACTGGCCGTCCTCTGTTGGTCCAGTATCCGATCGGCAATTTCCCGCACCATTTCTTCTAGCAAAAGTCGGAGATGACTATTGGTCTGATAATCAGCAGGAGCGATATGACGCACCCGGTCTGCTCGCGTCGCCAGATTAAAGCATTTGCGAAAGCTCGATCGCTCCTTGTCATCCGGATTGTAAACGGCGATCGCCTGGCCACCATTTTTCTTGATAATTGTGAAACAAGGGACATCGGTTGGTCCATCTCCCACATAGATCATGTTCGGAAAGGGAATTGGACGGATATCGTCCGGCATGTGGTCGTTCACGTCCTGAGACAGATCGAGGAGCCCTTTATTGATCCGAAACAGATACTGCGTCTTTTGAGTGTGGCTGATCACCCTCTTCGGAAAAGTGATTCGGCCATCGGGATCCTCAGCGTACTCGCATCCAAATACAGCGCGCAAATAGGGACGGATCTTGCTGCCCTCGATCAAAATCTTCAAACCGGACGAGACCACATAGTGTTCCACTTGGATACCGGCTGCTAGGTGATCGGGCGACAATAATCTGAGCGAGAACTCTTCGAACATCTCGGGCAGACCGTTATATAGCTGCATCTTGGCACCAAGTTCTTGCAGCTGTTGATTGGTCGGCCGATCCATCGCGAGATAGTCGAGAAGACATTTCATGTACGCCAGTTCCTGATCGAAACTTTGGGTTTGCACCAACTCAGCGCATCGGAGCCAGAATTTTTCGGCGTTAATACCGAAGGCAGGAAAGATCACATCGTCTTGCATGTAGGCAGGACTCAGCGTCTGGTCATAATCGTATACGATCGCAATTCTATTCTGGAACGTGGCCATTCTGGAATACATGGGATTATGCACTATCCTGCCCCCGGTCGGTAGGGCGAAAACCCGACTACGCATTCGCCCTTATCTTTTCGCTATTTAGCCATTATGGTTTGAGCCGCTTGCGGGATCGGTCGTTAGTGGTTTTTCTTGTGGCAGTCATCGCCCGGTGTGGACATGGTTAAGGCAATGCTTCTTAGTGAAAGCGCAAATGGTTCAAGCCAATCGGGCGCATGCCGGATCAGGCTTTTTCCCTTTCTCCCTACCAGTCTGAATTCTGAATTCTGAACTCCTTGAACTCCTCCAAACCGGTCGTTGCCAGTTACTGCACTTATTTCCTCAAGGCCGAGATGCAGCACATCTACCGACAGGTCACTGGTCTGGTAAACTTCGAGACTTTTGTAATCACGAAATTTCGTCAGAACGCGGACTTTTTTCCGTTCCCCGACATTGAAATGTTATTGCCGGCTCGCCAGGGTTTATTGCGGCGTGGCTATCTCAAATATCTCGCGAGAAAACCAGCTCTGATTTACCGCGGCGAATATGAAGCGAGTCGAAGGATTCTGATTCGTCGCGACCCGGCGTTGATGCACATCTATTTCGGAAACACCGGAGTCCATCTTTTACCGCTTATCCGGAGATGGGATCGACCATGTATAGTCTCTTTTCACGGGATGGACGTTCAGGATCGGCCCAAGGAAAAAGGATATGAGCAACGGCTGCGCGAGTTGCTTCAGCTGATTCCGTTGGTGCTGGTTCGCAGCCAGTCGATCGCGGAGCGGTTGCAGCAATTCGGATGTGATTCAAAAAAGATTCGAATGAATCGAACCGGGATCCCGCTCAGTGGCTTTCCGCCGGTGGAGCGCACGTTCCCATCAGAGGGGCGGTGGTCGCTGGTCCAGGCGTGCCGGTTTGTGCCAAAGAAAGGATTGTTTACCACTCTGGAGGCGTTCCGTCTCTTTCGGCAGAAATTTCCTTCGGCCCACCTGACCATAGCTGGCGATGGACCGCTTTATGCATCGGTCAACCACAAGATTCAAGAGTTGCAGATCGATAGCTCGGTAACCCTGGCCGGTTTCTTGGATCAGCCTCGGCTCAGGTCGCTTTTCGAGCGGGCGCATATTTTCGTGCATCCGAGTCACACCGCCGAGGACGGCAACCAGGAAGGTGTGCCGAACTCTATGTTGGAGGCGATGGCTAGCGGGTTGCCAGTGGTCGCGACCCGGCATGGTGGTATCCCGGAAGCGGTTGAAGATGGCAAGCATGGGTACTTAGTTGCCGAAAAAGACGTTGCGGGCCTCGCAAATGAGCTCGTCAAATTAGCCTCGGACCCGGAGTCGTGGCGTCAGCTTGGCCAAGCCGCTTCCCACAAGGTGTCAGAAACCTTCGAGCAGTCCCGCCAGGTGAGCCGGCTTGAAGGGGCCTATCGAGAAACTTTGGAGGCTTGGCGCTGCCGACCGTGAGTCTCCTACGGTTGGTCGCCTCCCGCTGAGGGCTCCATCCGGAAGATAGTTTCTCCTGGTTTCATGAGATCCAATTTATCTCGGGCGAGCAATTCCAGGTAGTCCGGGTCACTCTGCAGAAGAGCGAGCTTCTTGCTTTGCTTATTGTAAAGCGCGCGCTCCCGGGCGACCGATTCTTTCAGCGATTGAACAGTGCTTTGTTGTTTTTGCCGCTCTTTGATGAGTGGCAAAAACCAGCAAATCAAAAGGATCAAAACGGCGACGATGATGAGGATATGAAGAACCCGATTAAGTAACTGCCTGAGCCACTCTTGATGCGATTCATCAAACTGCTCGTAACCCGATCTCACTCGCCCATTTTACCTCCATACTGGGCAATGTCACCTAGTTCCTCCTCAATTCGGACTAGTTGATTGTATTTCGCGATTCGATCTGTGCGTGACAGCGAACCG
The DNA here is from genome assembly GCA_963804425.1 of uncultured Verrucomicrobiae bacterium. GTDB lineage: Bacteria > Verrucomicrobiota > Verrucomicrobiia > Chthoniobacterales > JAFAMB01 > DASTDH01. The sequence goes on from CAWDQF010000003.1 coordinate 220,378, forward strand.
GTCTTAATCTGGCCGGCGTTGGTGGCGACAGCTATATCAGCGATCGTGGTGTCCTCGGTTTCGCCGGAACGATGACTTATCACTGCCGTATAGCGATTCTCTTTGGCCAGTTCGATCGAATCGAGGGTTTCGGTCAGCGACCCGATCTGGTTGACCTTCACCAAAATTGAGTTCCCAACACCGGCCGCGATCCCTTTTTTGAGGAATTTCACATTCGTGACGAATACGTCGTCTCCGACAAGTTGAATTTTGTGGCCAAGTGCATCGGTGAGCTTTTTCCAGCCAGCCCAGTCATTTTCTGCGCAACCGTCTTCGATGGAGATAATCGGGTATTTTCCGCACAGGTCTTGGTAGAGTGCGATCAATTCATCCACTGATTTCTTCGATTGATCGGACTTTCTGAAGACATAGGCATCCGCTGCCTTGTCGTAGAATTCACTGGCGGCAGGATCCAACGCGAAGGCGATATCCGAACCTAGTTTGTAGCCGGCTTTTTCAACGGCCTGAGCAATGGTGTCAAGGGTGTCCTCCACACTACTCAGGTTAGGTGCGAATCCTCCCTCGTCACCAACCGCAGTCGAGAGACTTCGATCTTTCAGTAAACTTTTGAGGGCATGGAAGACCTCTGCGCCGTACCGCAACGCTTCCGCAAAGGTGGGCGCTCCTTTTGGCATGATCATGAATTCTTGGAAATCGATCGGAGCATCGGAATGGGCACCGCCATTGATAATGTTCATCATCGGAACGGGCAGGACTTTTGCGTTCGGTCCACCGAGATAGCGAAACAGAGGTAAGTCGAGTTGGGCAGCAGCAGCGTGAGCAACCGCTAACGATACACCCAGGATTGCGTTGGCTCCGAGCTGCTTCTTGTTCGCCGTACCGTCCAGAGCGATCATCGCCTGGTCGATCGCAACCTGTTCAAGCGCATCCATGCCAACGATGGCATCAGCAATTTCGGTTTCGACGTTCTCGACCGCGCGTAAGACGCCCTTGCCCCCGTACCGTTCTTTGTCGCCATCCCGCAATTCCCAGGCTTCATGTTCGCCGGTGCTCGCGCCACTCGGCACGATAGCGCGTCCGACGGCGCCGCCGGTCAGCTCAACATCTACTTCGATTGTCGGATTGCCCCGAGAATCGAGGACCTGTCTTGCGCGAAGCTCGGAAATAATCGTGAGAGACATATTTCAAATTTTGGTGGCAAAATCTTCCTCTACTGCTAGACCCCTAAATGCCGAAATCTCGACGATCTCGACCCGGCGCGAACCGGATTCAGTCGGGAGCTCGACAACTTCACCAGAGCGTTTCCCGAGAAGGGCCTGACCAATCGCCGTCTGGTAGGAAAGAATGCCTTTTTCCGGGTCACTATCCCAAGCGCCTAAAATGGAATAAGTGACAGATGCCTCCGATTCCAGGTCTTGCATGGTTACGACAGTCCCGACCGAAACGTGCTGAGTGTCCACATTCTCGAAATTCGATCCTCGCGCAAGCTCGAGCATCTGTTCCAATTCTGCTTTCCGGCGCATCAACACGGTTTGCATCTCCTTGGCCGCCTTATATTCGAAATTCTCCCGGAGATCCCCATAGGAGCGAGCGATGCTGATTTCCTTCGTGTTTTGCGGAATTTTCTTCGCGATCAGGTCGTCGTACTCTTCCTTCTTCCTTTGCAAGCTTGCCCAGGAAACAATGAGCGCCTCGTCCTTTTCCTCCGATTCGCCGGTTAGCATTGTCTGGAGGTCCGCATGAATTTTGATCATTCGGGCCATGAGCGACCGCTTATTAAGCTCCTCGAATGCCGGACTCATCATCAAGCGCCTCATTAAATCGCGGGCCTGCGCGATTGGTGCCTGGACGATGATATCCGGGATTAGTTCTTTATCGTCGATCAGAAGATCATGCAGTTTTGAGTTGCGGCGGGTTTCGCCGAATTGTTCGCGTTCCAGTGCGCTCAGCATCGCGGGTATGAGATCCGGACGCACGAGTTCAGAGAAGTGAGTTGCACCCCGTTCCTTGGCCAGCCAAGCCAGCACTTCAGATGAAGCGGAATGTTCTCGGATCGCTCGCGTCAACGTTTGGTGAAATTGGTCCTTGCGCTCCTGTTCGACGAAGATCTTGGCGATCTCGCCGACTACCCGTGAACTGGCGTGCGATAACGCCTGCAACAGTCGAGAGTCCCAATCGCTGGGGAAAGCTTCGAGGTAGTCATTAAGAACCCTGCGCTGCTTGGCGGCCGGGATTCGAGCAATAATATCCGGCAGTCGGGCCTCATGTTCGCGCAGCAGGCGAACCACCGTTAATGAACCGGGGGCTAGGCCGGGAAAACGCTGAAGCAATTCGTCTCGAACGATCAACAATTCGATGGCAAGGGCAGGGTTGAGACGAATATTCTGACCCGCGATCTCATCGACTTGACCGACAATCGATTGCAGATTTACCTCCTGTCCCCCAAAAACTTCGCCGTTTTTGGTGATTTTTTCCAGCACGCCGACATGTTCCTTGAGTTGCCGTGCCTGTTGGAACTGCTGGAAGAGATCATCGGCATAGGAAAGCGACCGATCCCGTATCGTGATCGGTTCGGTCTTTTTTGCCGGAATCGAAAATCTCCCGTCTTTTCGCAGCGCCTTCTTGGTATTCTCCCACCATTTCTTGAATTCCGCGTCCGGAAGAAGATCCGGTGTCACCACCTTCTGAATTTGATCTGGTGTGATCTTTCCTCCGAAACTGGAGAGAAGTAGTTCAAAGAAAGCTGGAACATCGCGACGGGCCTGAGTTTTCAATGCTTCAGGATCTAAGGCTTTCCGCACCAGGATGTGGTCTTCCTGCAGGGGTTGCAGCGAATCGGTCGCGTACTTTAGCTGCATCGAGTGTTGCTTCTTTGTTTGAAAGTCGATGACGATCTGGTTCAGCAGAAGATTCCAACTATGTACCTGGCCGAATCCCCAGCTCTTGTGCAGGCAAAAAGTTCCGGGTTTCAGCTGATCGAGCATCGCAGCATCCTTGGCCGTTAAATTGTGGGAATCGATCAACGTTTGCAGCTCGGCATCCATAGAGAAGAGGGTTGAACATAGGTAGGACCGCTAGTGGCACAATAAAAAAATCACTGTGGCGCAAAGCTACGTTTCCATGAACTGAGAAGACCGAGTGTTTCGCCTGCTATTCGCTCAAACGACGGTGAGACCATTTTTCGGATTTAACGTTGACCCTAAAAACGGCGAAGGCTACCGTGCGCCGTTTTGAGACCTGTATGGAACTATTTGAAGGGAGCTGACCACCGTGGCTCGATCTCGACTTTTTTATTTGCATTCACGCTCTTGGCAACCGGAGGCGCTTACGGTGATGCGCTGAGCGATTTACGGGGTGTTTCGGTATTCAAGGATGCGGACCTAAATCGTCTTTCCAACGGAGAAATTCTCGCTCAACGCGGACCACAGTTGGGGCTGTCCCGTGGCATCGTTATTGAATCGGCATTTGTGGTCCATACTCCGGTGTCGCAGGCCGCTGCGGGATTGGAGCAGTGGAATCCGACTCGGCATTCCGAACTTCGGACCTATCTGCAAGTGGATATGGGCTCCTCGCCGTCGCCGAACGACTTTCAAAAACTAAGTTCGGCTCCCAACAACTCTTCCGTCAAAGCTTTTGTTGCAGCAACAGAATCCCTTCCGGACGATTCGTCTAAGTTGCAATTAAGCAAACAAGAAGTTCGTTTGTTTCAGCCGAGCGGTGACAAAGGGAATGTGCCTGCGTCAGTGGTCGCATTCTGGGGTCAAGTGCTCACCCAGAGAGCGAAAGAGTTTCTGTCGAGTGGATTGGGTGGCTTGTCTTCTTACGAAACCGGCGGAAGCAGTTTAAAGCCGGGCGAAGAATTAAACCGATTGGTTCGAGAAAACGCAAAAGTCCGTTCGCAATTTTCTAGTCTCATCGAAGCGACACCGCTTGGCGGTGGCCGAGGCTCTCTCCCGCCAAGCTTATATTGGACTTTGTTCGAAGGAGACAATGAGGCAGCGGTGGCTCTGGGGGCCTCGTATGGCAAGAATGTCGGCGACGGCTGGCAAGGCGCAGACGTTCAATATTATGCGAGCGGCGACCTGATTGTGGGCGTGATATTTTACCAGATGTGGCCGCTCACTATTAATGGAAGCCCGGCTACGCTGGTCTGGAGGAGTGATCTTATCTCTTCATCCTCGATCGGCGAATTAAGAGGGGTTGAGCGGATGGGATCAGGGTCGGCGTTGCTGCGGGAAATCCAAAAAAACGTGCGAGCCTTTCTAAAGGATATGTCGGCCCGAAAATAGCGGCCGCTAGCCGTGTGGCTCATTGAAGGAGGAGATATTTCTGTGCGTCTTCAATTCCTAGGAATCGTAGCCTTTGTTATCGGCTCTTTGACGAACGGGGTGGCTGCTGGCGATCTCTCGTCTTGGTCGCTTGAAGCGAACGCTGACGGGTCCTACGTCGCTCCGAGCGAAATAAAGAAGGGACATGAATCGTTCGGGTCATTCAATGAATGGGACAGTACCCTGAATGTCGTCGCCTCGAACCAAATCTCGCAAAATACATTGCTTCGCTTCGGCATGAATTGGCAACGTTTCTCGTTTACTCCGGACGCGCAAGCTCCAGTTCCTAGTTCGCTCCAGTCCTTGAATTTGGAGATCGGCGCCGATTACCAATTAACGCCAACCCTTTTGCTTCGGGTAGAAGCGCAACCCGGATTTTACAGCGATTTTAGGGAGCTAAGACAGAAAGACTTCAACATTCCCTTCGTGGTTGGTGCGACCTATTTTGTCAGTAAGGATTTTCTTTGTGTGTTCGGTTTCAGCGTCGACGTCAATCGCAGCCCCCGCCTTTATCCGGCCGCTGGCGCTCGTTGGAGGATCTCGCCGAAGGTCGTTATCGATGCGATTTTGCCGGATCCGCAGATCGAATATGAGTTGAATCAAGACGTGACGCTGCATGTTGGGGCCTCCCTTAAGAATGGATCCTATCGTGTCAACGACGATTTCGGGACCAATCGGGGCATTCCGAGATTAAATAACAGCATTCTCGATTACACTGAGATTCGTGCGGCGGCCGGCGTCTCCTGGAAGGTTAGTCGCGCGGTTTCGGTCGATTTGGAAAGTGGTTGTGTGCCGTACAGGAAATTTGATTTTTCGCGCGCTGATTACAAAGTGACCGCCTTCGATGTAGCGCCTTTTGCCGAGTTGAGTTTTTCTGCGAAGTTTTGACGTCGCCGCCGACTATTTAAATGTCTGAACCGGTTATTGAGTTACACGGAATTGTTAAGCGATACCGCAATACACTCGCGGTCGACCAAGTAACGATGTCTGTGCAGAGCGGAGAAATCTTCGGCTTTTTGGGAGCAAACGGGGCCGGAAAGACAACGACCATCCGGATGCTTTGTGGTCTAACTAGACCCACTGCGGGCCGGGGAAGCGTATTCGGTTTGGATGTGTGGCGTGAGCGCCACCGGATCAGGCAGCGGTTCGGCTACGTTCCGCAACGCTTCAGTTTGTATACCGATCTCACCGTGATCGAGAATTTGCGCTTTTTTGGAGGCGCTTACCAAGTTCCCCGGCCGCAATTGGATCAGCGGATCGAAACTGTCTTAAGCAATTTCGAATTGGCCTCTCGGCGGAACGCGCGCGCGGGCAGCTTATCCGGCGGATTCAAACAACTACTTTCGATTGCTTGCGCGTTAGTTCACGATCCGACCCTTCTTTTTCTGGATGAGCCGACGGCGGGTCTCGACCCGGTGCATCGACAGTCGATTTGGGATTTGTTGTACGAGCTGAGCCAACGGGACAGAACGATTTTTGTTACTACCCATTATATGGATGAAGCCGAACGTTGTACTGATGTCGGGTTTATTCAGGAGGGTAGGCTGATGGCTAAGGATGCGCCCTCTCGATTAAAACAACGAGTGGAAGGCAAGCTCATTGAGTTACACATCGATCCGGTGATGGAAGCGCTGCCAGTTTTTAGAACGCGATCCGATGTACTTACCGTGGAGCTGCGGAGTGGCCGATTGCGCATCTTGACCGATGATCCGGAGGCACTTGTCGCCGAATTGCAAAGGAGTTGGCCTTATCCGGGTCTGAGATGGCTTGGCCATGAAACCGTTCCGCCGGACATGGAAGATGTGTTCATGGCCTACTCGCTACGCCATCTCGACGCAATGACGGGATCGCGAAAGCTGGCCGTGGGCGCGTCATGATCGGCTTGCGCTTTTGGCGATCAATCGGAACGATCGCCTACAAAGAATTTATTCACGTCTGGCGTGACCGACGAGTCCTCCTTTCCATCGTCGTCCTGCCGCCATTCTTTACGCTCGTATTTGGACATGCGTTCGAGGAACAGCAAACACTCCAGGATGTTCCGGCGCTCCTCTATGATGCTGACCAGAGCAAGGAGAGTGCGAAACTGGTCGAACTTCTGAAATCAAATAAGAGTTTTACGTGGAAAGAATGGCAGGGAAAGAAAACAGGGACGGTCGACCTCCTGAGAAATCATGCCTCTGTCGCGGTGATTGTTCCGGCGGGTTGGGGGCAGGGTCTGCACAATGGAGACCCTAAGCCGGTCCACGTTGTGTTGGATGGTACTGATACCAACACAGCTCCGCAGATCGAGGGGTTTCTACAGGGAATCTTAGGAGATTTTCAGATGAAGATGCGGGAGGAAATGATCGATAACCTGCCGGATCAGGTATTTGAAATGGGCCGCACTTTGCCGCCCAGTGTCCGAAATGAATTCGGCTCGGCCATGACACCTTGGATTGTTGAAAGACAGATTCTCTACAATCCAGGTCTAAAATTCATCGACTTCATTGTTCCTGGCATCGTTGGACTCATCTTGCAGTTGCTGACCGTTACGCTCATCGCCAGTACCATTACTCGAGAGCGGGAAGTGGGAACCTTATCCCAACTACTGGTGACCCCGCTTCGTCAAAGCGAGGTCGTGATTGGAAAGGTGATACCATATTTACTCATTTCTCTCCTGCTCATCGCTTCCACGATTTTCTTGAGCCATCTCCATTTCGGTGTGCATTTTCGGAGAATCCACCTGTTGGCTTTGATCTGCGTATTATTTCTAATTTGTTCGCTCGGTTTGGGCTTGCTGATATCCGCTTTTTCCAAAACGCAAACCCAAGCCATCCAATTTTCAGTTTTTGTCCTGTTGCCGGTGTTCATTCTGTCGGGAGCGTTTGCGCCGTTGGATCAACTGCCCGAGCCGGTCCAATGGTTTAGTCAGCTTTTCCCGCTCACGCATTTTTGCCATGCGTTTCGGCAGGTAAACATGTATGGCGCACCTTTCCGTTATATCGTTCCGGATCTCCTGGTTCTCGCAGTCGGCGCTTTGCTGACCTGCGGAGCGGCGGCTTATCTATTGCGGACCGGCGACGACTGAGCCCGCTCGGATCGCGGGGCGGGAGTCGTCCCGAAGGGAGTTAACGCTTTCAAAAATGCCAACTCAGCATTGAGGTGTCGGGCTAGTTTAAATGCGTCCCCTCCGGGTCCCGCTCACACTTTCAGCTCTTGATTGGTCTGTCCGTCGAGAATGAGGAACTTCTCGTGATGGTAAGTCGGATCGGTTCGGAAGGTTAGCCGGCCAGTGTATTTCCGCTCAATTTCCACGAGCAACTCTTCGTCCTCTGTCTTCAAACGATTGAGAATCTCGGGGTTCACAATCACACGAATATCGTGAGTGTCTGGATGCTTCCGCAAAACGGCGTGAAGGGTTCGCTGGATCTCCACACTCATCGTCATCGGACTCTTAACCACCGCTCTTCCGTTACAATAAGGGCAGACCATGAAAAGCGATCCGGCGAGACTTTCCTGGGCGCGTTGCCGCGTCATTTCCATAAGACCCAGCGGTGAAATCGGAAGAACGTGAGTTTTTGCCTTATCGCGCTTTAACCGATCTTTCATCCGGTTGTAGACCAGTTGTTGATCTTTCCGGTTCTTCATATCGATGAAGTCGCTGATGATTAGACCACCGATATTGCGGAGCCGCAGCTGCCTGGCAATTTCATCTGCAGCCTCCAGGTTGGTCTGCAAGATCGTCTTTTCGACATCCCTTCCTCCCTTATTGCGCCCGGTGTTCACGTCGATAGCGATCAGCGCTTCAGTTTCATCGATCACGATGTAGCCTCCGCATTTCAGCCAGACCTGACGATGGAACGCGTCGTCGATCTGTTTCTGAATGCCAAAGCGCTCGAAAATCGGAGTCGACTCGTTGAAAGGAACAATTCGGCGTTTCGAGCGCTTTGATATTTGGCCAACCTGCTCTTGCATCCTGGTTACTGCGCTCTCGTCGTCGCAATACACGACATCAATTTCCTCGGTGAGGAAATCGCGCACGGTCCGATCGATCAGATCTGGTTCCTGAAACAAAACGGCCGGGGCTGGTCGAGACTTAAATGCGGACTCGATTTGTCGCCACTGTTCGAGCAATAGCCCAAGATCGCGCACAAAATAACGCGGTCGCTGACCCTCGCCGATTGTCCGGATGATCACCCCCATTCCTTCCGGAATTTCCAATTTTTGCAGAACCAGGCGGAGACGTTCACGCTCTTTAGGATCTTCAATCTTTCGGGAAATGCCGCTTTGATCGTTGTGCGGCATAAGGACTAAATACCGGCCGGCGAGGCTGATATTCGTCGTAATTCGAGGGCCTTTGTTGCTGATAGGCCCTTTGGTGACCTGTACCATTACCTCCGAGCCTACCGGGTAGATTTCGGGCACATCTTTGGCCGTAATCTTTTTCCGGTGTTTGCGTCCGGCCCGACTGACTTCCTCAACGCTGCTATCCAAGCCAGGCAAAGCGTCCCAAAAATGGAGAAAGGCGTTCTTCTCAAAGCCGATGTCGACAAACATCGCCTTTAGACCTTGTTCGATGTTCTTTACTTTGCCCTTAAAGATGCTGCCAACGATGTTGCGATCGGTATCACGCTCAATGTTATATTCTTCGAGGACGCCGTCCTCCAGGAGGGCGACCCTGCGTTCCAGCTTTTCGCAGCTGATAACAATTTGATTGCCAACTTTCTTCGGATTGAATCCGAGAAATTGCTTCACTTTTTCTAACATTTTTCCGAGTCAAAAGAGGGTTTGCGGCTCGCCGCGAAATCAGAAAAACAGGAAATGCTTTTTCTTTTCGGTTTGCTGCTGTTGTTGGCCCGAGTTGTCCTCTTTCGTTTTTCTGCGGAAAAAATCGAAGAAGCTCTTATGCTTTTCTTGCTGCTGGGCCGTTTTGGTAGGGCTTGCATTGTGGTTATCTGCCTCCGGGCGGATATCCGGTTCAGAGCCTTTGTTGGAAGAGACTTTGGTCGTTTCCTCTGCAACCGGGTGCGTATCCGCCGTTTCTTCGTCATTAGCCGCAAATTGAGCAGGGACGCCGGTGTCCTTGAATTCGATGGATTCGACGAACTTAAAGTTCCCGACTGCGGGATCAAGCGCCTTGGTCCCCGGATCAAAGCCTTTGTCGAGCGCCAGAATTTGTTCAATCATCTTAGCTGCGATTGGGGCAGGCACCATACCGCCAGCCTTCGCTCCCTGCACGAGAACAGCTAACGCAATCTTTGGATTGTCATACGGCGCAAATGCAATAAACCAGGTATGGTTGTCTTTTTGGCCATCGCGCCAAAATTGCGCGGTTCCAGTTTTTCCGGCGACAACAACGCCCGGAATCTTCGCCCGAGCACCAGTTCCACCAGAGTCATTGACGACTCGCCACATCCCTCGGCGGACTAACTCAATTTCGTCTTTGGTCAGATTATTATCTTTGCGGAGATCGCCCCGGATTTTCTCAGGCCGCCGAATCATCGTTCCGTCCGGTTCCTGGATCTGATAGATGATGCTAGGCTTATATACGGTGCCACCGTTCGCTACCGTGGCCCCGATCATGGCCATCTGGAGGGGGCTGGCGAGTACGTATCCTTGACCGATCGAGGTGTTGGCAGTCTGCCCTTGGCTCCATTTTTCGTTATGATTGATCCGGAGCCACTCCGGAGAAGGCAGTAAACCAGGATCTTCACCGCTCAGCTCAATGCCGGAGGGCTGACCAAGTCCCAGCGTCGTACCGACTTTATCGATCGCGTCGATGCCCGCAGCGTTCCCATATTGATAAAAATAAGCGTTGCAGGAATTTTTGAGCGCCTCCGTCAAGGTCTGAGTTCCGTGAGAGCCCCCTTTGTCGGCGATCCAGCATCTCATGTAGGTGTTTCCGTAGGTCACACCGCCGTTACAGGTGAACTGGGCTTTGGCCAAACCGCGGGTCAAACCTGCCAACGACGTCGCGAGTTTGTAGGTTGATCCCGGAGCATATGCACTGATCGCACGATTGGTCAGCGGATCGGCATCGGCGTCTTTGATTGCCGCCCAATCTCGTGCCGAAATAGACGGGATGAATTTGTTAGGATCGTAGGAGGGAACCGACGCCATTGCCAGAATCTGCCCATTGTTGGGATCCACTACGACGCAAGCCGCGCGACCCACGGAACGAAGCGTTTTCTCGACAATGTACTGGATCCGCGAGTCGATGGTGAGATAAACATTTGCTCCCGGAGTCGGTTGCACGACCTCCTTCTCGCCTTCGATTTGGTTTTTCGCGTTCTTTTTGAGAATCCGTTTGCCCGGTTTGCCCCGCAACTCATCGTCCAGGTAATATTCAATGTTGGTGCGGCCCTGAACGTCGGGTTCGTAAAAGCTAAAGTCCTTGATGTCGGGGAGTTTATTGATGTCCTTAGGCGCGCCGACATAACCTAAGAGTTGGCCCGCCATCGCGTTGTAAACGTATTTTCGGACCGGCCGCACGTTGACTTGGACTCCAGGCAGCCCGAGATCCTTCTCGGCGAACTTCGAGAAAGTAGCGAAGTCGAGGTCCTCCCGATAGGCGAAAGGAACAAGCGTGTTGTTTCTAAAATGGGTGCGTAAGCGTTCTGAGTTGTAAGGCTCTGCGACTTTCAGCTCTTCCAGACGCGGAATAATGGTCTTATCGACAATCTGCACGATGTCGGCTTCTTTCCGGTCATGCAACATACCCCCGGAATCGCGCGCTCGGTAATCGACTGTCGGCGGCTGTCCATACTGTTTTTTGTATCCGGTCACGAGATCGGGGAGGTAAAAATCCACTTCGTAGCTCGGACGGTTCGTGACCAGGGCCACGCCGTTCCGGTCCCGAATCTCGCCGCGAACTGAGGGAATACGGACTGTCACCTCGGAGGAGCCTTGGATTCGTCCCTTGTAGTAGGTGTAAAGTTTTATCTGTACCCACCACAGACGGATTCCAATGGCGGCCAGGCTGAGCAGAATCAGACCCGCAAGAAAGAGAATTCGAAAATCAAGTAGAGAGGAGGATTTCGAACGTGCCATAATGTCAGCTTAGCTGATGACCTCCGCACGTGGCCGGTACCGCACTAGGCGAGATATGGAGGAGAGGAAAAGGAAAACGCAAGGCGTGGTCACCATAGCAATCAAACCGGGGCCTAAAATGCGCCATACTATGACATCACTAAAGAAAAAATCACTCCGTTCGAAACTGAGGATCGAATATTGTACGAAAAGACAGAACGGCGTCAGGATCGCACCGAGCTCCGCGAGCAGCAGATGAACGCCCCAACCCTTTTTGACGAACAAGGGTCGAAATCCGTGCATGATCAGCGCCGGAATCAGGTAGATAATGATCGAGGTACCGACAACGTAGTCCGCCTGGCCAGCACTCTGCGGAACATTGAGCAAGTCATTCCAGAGGCCGGTTAGGAATACCAAAACGAATACCAGAGGAAGCGGGAAAGCCAGGCTACCGTAGAAAAGCAATGCGGGAGCGAAAAGAATGGCCGCTCCCTTCAGGAAAATCATCGGAGGAATATATAGCTGGATTATAAGGGATAAGAAAATCAACAAAACAAGAACCAAAAACAATCTTATCATTTGATCCCGCTAATTACGAAAACATCTTGAACTTTGGCCAAATCGACAGCCGGCTCTACGCTCGCCACACCTTCCAGCTCTTTAACCGTAAACTGTTTCACGGTACCAACGACCACTCCCGATGGAAATACTCCGCCGGTGCCCGATGTCGTGACTTTCATTCCGGGCTTGATTTCCGCAGTCTTGGTAAGAAAGCGGATACGAAGGTCCGGCGCAAAATTGGAAGAGGCACGCGTACCACTGATGATGCCCTGTTCGTTCGTTCCTTCGATAGAGACGGAGACCTTTAAACTTTCATCGGAAACCAGCACGATACTGGAAATATTCTTTGCGACGGTTGCCACCTTTCCGACCAGACCGGATTCGGTGACGACGGCCATATCTGTCGCCAACCCGTCCTCACTTCCTCGGTCGATGGAACAGGTGCTCCACCAAGTCGCACTATCTCGGGCAATCACCCGCGCAGGAATGAGTCGAAACGGCGAGCGTTCTCGAAAACCGAGAGCTTTGTTCAGGCGGTTAACCTCGGTTTCCAGGGTTTTGAGAAGATTGTTGGCAGTTCGAAGCTGCTCGTTTTCTCCTCGGAGCTGGCGGTTCTCCTTCTCCAACTCGTCGAGCTTTTTCAATCCGCCGCTCACGCCGCCCAGCCCTTGTTGCACCGAGGAGCTGGTTTTCAAAATCGGCGAAACGAATTGGAGGAGGCTGGCCTGAATCTGCTGTTTGCAACCGCCGGGTAGAAAAAGAAGAACGGCGACCAGGACGACGAAAACTGCGAACACCGCAATCGATGGGCCCCTCATGAGAGCAGAGATCTGCTAACGGGTTGGTTTGTCAGAGGAGGCAACCTGTCGGAGGAATTTTATTTCGCTCAATGCGCGCCCAGTGCCTTCTGCCACCGCGCTGAGCGGATCCTCGGCAACATGAACCGGAAGTCCAGTCTCTTCCTGCAACAGCTTATCTAGACCACGCAAGAGCGCACCACCCCCGGCCAAAACGAGACCGCGATCGACGAGATCCGCAGAAAGCTCCGGTGGACAGCGCTCTAAGGTGACCCGCACCGACTCCACTATAGTCGAGATCGGCTCAAGCAAGGCTTCGCGAACTTCTTGAGAAGTAATAGTTAGTGTTTTGGGTAAGCCGGCTACCAGATCGCGCCCTTTTACCTCCATACTGGTCTCTTTTTCCATTGGATAGGCGCTCCCGATTTTGATCTTGATCTCTTCCGCCGTGCGCTCACCGATCATTAGGTTGTAAGCGCGTTTCATGTACCCAGCTACCGCTTCATCGAGTTCGTCTCCGGCGACACGAACACTCCGGCTGAACACGATTCCAGAAAGCGAGATTAAAGCTACTTCGGTAGTTCCCCCACCGATATCTATAATCATGTTGCCGGCAGCGTCCTGGACCGGCAAACCGACGCCAATAGCGGCCGCCATCGGCTCTTCGATAAGGTAGACTTCGCGAGCGCCAGCGTGAGCTGCGGATTCTTTTACTGCACGTTTCTCCACCTCAGTAATCCCGGACGGTACCGCGATCACCACTCGAGGTCGAACCCACTTGCTACTGTGAACTTTGGTGATGAAATGTCGGAGCATCGCTTCGGTCATCTCAAAATCGGCGATGACCCCATCTTTCAATGGACGTACCGCAACAATATTACCGGGTGTGCGACCGAGCATCCGTTTGGCTTCATCGCCAACCGCCAAGACGTGGCTACTGCCGGATCGAACTGCAACCACTGATGGTTCCCGTAAAACGATGCCCTGATCTTTTACATAGACGAGCGTATTAGCCGTTCCCAGATCAATGCCAATATCGTTCGAGAATAAGCCAAAAATGCCGTTAAACATGCAAACTCTGCCTTTTTTCTTACTTATTTTACTTCAAGTCCATGGCTGGACGCGCAACCATTAGCGCTACGTCAGTGTTCCAGAGTGTCAGCGAGCCACCTTATGACAGCCAGCCCCTATCTAGGTAGAGGGAGACAGGTCGTCAAGGAAACAATCTGAGTTAGGGTCGTCAGGTTAGATAAGGTTTTTTTCTTGGATAAATATCGGTCAAAGCTTCAGTTGTTACTAACTCTCTTCAGGGAAGTTTATCTGCTGGAAGTCTTTGGCGCGCTGTCAGTTTCCGCGTTGGGTTGGGCGGCTTGCCAATGCGCCGGCACCCCCTGGTATCCTTCTGCTCCACTCTGGTTTGGCGGATATCTTGTCGTTTATAACTTAGATCGACTTTATCCGGATCCAGCGGATTCATTAAATACTCCGCTGCGATTCCGCTACCGTGATCGGCTTCGCCGGAAAAGGCTCGTATTAATACTCTTCGGAGCGGCGATCCTGATCGCCTGGCCACTCTTCTCCGGTCAATCGCTGCTTCTTCCGTGGCTTTTGATTGCTGCAGCAGGCTTTCAGTTTTATTCGCGTCCGTTCCCCCACGCTAAGATTCGGCTGAAAGATCTTCCGGGAGTCAAAAGCATTTTCGTTCCGGCGTTTATTGCGACGATCCTGGTCATCTGGCCGATTCTTGAAGCAGGTAAGCGATTCTCGTGGTTTGACCTGATCGTCTTTGCCTGGTGTTTCTTGGTGCTGGGCATCAATGGCTTAATATTCGATCTCAGAGATATAGCCGGGGACCGTCTGCATGGTACACCTTCGATACCTGCACTTTTGGGAGGACGGTTGACTATCCTTCTCCTGACGGCTCTGGGTGCCAGCATGGTTTTACTGAGTGGATACCTAGGGCTGCCGGGTGATTTACCGCGCACGCTTCCTTTGGCGCTGGCGGGCGTCCTTGTTCTCATCCTGGCAGCCATCCAATTTCGGGCCAAACCGATGTTGCTAAGCTTTCTGGCCGATTTGCTGCTTCTGACTCCAGCCTTTTCGATCGGCTTATTGCGATAATTGGGACACTCCGTAGCGTGCCCTTCTTAGAAAATTCTCGTCCTCGTGCTTCCGCCGCAGCGCAAGACAGGCTGTGCGCCCTCCAGGGTTTGATCAGCATCCCGAGGACGACGACGACCGCGATTGCCGCGGCTAACAGGAAGTCGGCAAACCCTGCGCAATCTTTACTGCATGAGGGATCGCGTCTGCCACGAACTTGAGACAATCAACTGCTCCCGCTGGTTTACCGGGCAGCGCAATCACGAGCGAGCGATCCACGATGGCGGCCAAGCTCCGAGAGAGGATTGCGTTTGGCGTTAGCTTCATCGACTCGGCCCGCATGACTTCGCCAAACCCAGGAAGTTCGACCCGCATGATCGCCCGGATCGCTTCAGGGGTTCGATCGCGAGGAGCGATGCCGGTACCTCCGGTCGTGAGGATAACTTGGCATCCCTGAGCAGCGAAGCCTTGAACGGTCTCTTGAATCCGCGAAATCTCATCCGGCACGATTGCTTCCACCTGGACATTCCAACCGAATTGCTTGACCTGATTCGCGAGCGCTGGGCCACCCAGATCTTCATAAACGCCAGCCGAAGCTCGATCCGAGACTGTGATGATTCCGACGCTGAGCAGGTTCACAAAACCTCCTCTTTGGTTTTGGATACTAGACGGATAGCGGTGACTTCCATCGTTTTATCCACGGCCTTACACATATCGTAAATTGTCAGTGCCCCGATAGTAACACCGCTCAAAGCTTCCATTTCCACCCCTGTCTGAGCGTTGGTTGTGACGGTGCAACGGATGCGGATTCCTTCGGGAAGCTCCTGGAATGCCACATCAACGTGTTGAATTGGCAGCGTGTGACACAGTGGAATCAATTCGTCAGTGCGTTTCGCTGCCCCAACGGCCGCAACCTGCGCCACGGCGAGCACATTCCCTTTTGCGATCTGCGATTGATTAATCTTTTCTAGGGTAGCTGCTTGAAGACGGATGAATCCCTCTGCCACTGCGGTGCGACGCGCGATTGGTTTGGCGGATACGTCGACCATGGACACTTGGCCGTCGCTGGTAAGGTGGGTCAGTTCCATCTAGTTCACTCGTCTACTATCCTCCAATCGCGACCATCTTTCGACCGGGATGATAATTGGATCGAAACTCGTGCTGCTCGGGTTTCTGGTCTACGACCTGCCCAAAAAATCGCCGAAGTTCCTCGTCTGAAGCGCCTTCCCGGAGAGGTTTTTTGATGTCGAATTCAAGATGGCTGCCCAGACACGGGCGAAGTTTACCATCGCAAGTTAATCGGAGTTTGTTGCAGGACTCGCAAAAGTGAAGATTGGTGAGCGCGCCAATAAAGCCAATCCGCTGAGGATAGTCGGGACATTGATAATACACGGCGGGGCCATTCGTCCGGTATTGTGGATCGGGAATCAAAGGACCGAATTCCGATTCTACGAGGCGCTTTGCTTCCGCCACCGGCAAGAAATTCTCGTCATCAAGAACGGTTTCGGTGCTCACCGGCATTAACTCGATGAAGCGCAACAGAAATTGATGAAGCCGGGCAAACCGGACAAGTCTGGGTAGCTCTTCTTCGTTCCTTCCTCGCATGAGCACCGTATTCAACCGGATGTTGGTGAACCCTGCTTCTTTGGCGGCATAGAGGCCAGCCAGGGTCTGGTCCAAAAAATCGCGCCCGGTGATCGCAGCGTAGGTCTCGGCCTGCAGGGTATCGAGCGAGACGTTGAGACTGGTTACGCGGAGTTGCCGCAACGCTTGGGCCACGGTGAGACCGGGAGCAGCTTCCCTAGCTAACAAAGAGCCGTTCGTTGATACTCCGATCTCCTGAATTTTTGGTAGTACGCTGATCTGACGGAACAACTCAAGGACGTTTCGCCGGGTGAGGGGTTCGCCACCGGTGATTCGCACTTTTTTTACGCCCAGATCGGAAGCAACCCGCACCAAGCGTTGAATCTCTTGATAGTTTAGGATCTCGTGATGCGGAAGCCACTCCTGGAGTTCCTGGGGCATGCAATAAAGGCATCGCTCGTTGCATCGGTCCGTTATCGAAACCCGAAGATAACTGATGCGATGGCCAAACCGATCCTCCATGCAGAGAGTCTAATCCGGCAACCGCTTAGCGCAAGACCACCGAAATGATAGCCGAATAGCAATTGGCTATCGACTGTTTCCTTCGAGTACGAGTCCTTCTCGGAGGCGATTCCCTTTGAACGATACTAAATTAGTAATACCCTTTGGGTTATGAAACGGCGGCTGGTTGTTGCTTTGATGCTTTCGCTTCTTGCCAGCTGCTCGACGGTCGAAGACCGGATTAAAGAAAAGCCGTACGCGTATTCCCAGCTTTCGCCGGCGGATCAAGCGTTGGTCCGCTCAGGACAGATTCGCGACGGGTTTACGCAGGACCAAGTCTACTTGGCTTGGGGTTCGCCAGACCGCGTTGTGACCGGTTTCCGCCACGGTCACCCTTTCCAAGCGTGGGTCTACACCACATACCGTACGGTTTATGCCGGCTACTACTATCCGGCCTACGCTCGTTTTGGGTTCTACCATTACTATCGTTATTGGCCGGGATTTCATTATCGTTACGGCTTCTACGATCCGTACTACGACCTCGATACGATTGAAGTTCCGTACAAGACCGTGTTTTTTGAAGGAAATCGGTGCACGGGATGGGAATATCTTCGGTAGCTTTGGCGGGACGGCCTGTGGCGCACTGTGCTAGCTGCTTGGCTTCAGGGACAACCGTTTCGTCCGAACGATTCTTCGGGGCGCTCACAACATCGTCTGCACCACGCCAATTTTACTGCCATTCGCCAATTTGCTGATTCATGGCCTATCCGTCGCTAGAACAATTTGTCGCCGAGCTGGATCGATGCGGCGAACTTATTCGCCTCTCCCAGCCAGTCGCGACTGAGCTCGAGATCACTGAAATAGCGGATCGCGAGATGAAGAAGCGCGCGGGCGGTAAGGCGCTTCTTTTTGAAAAACCAACGATTGATGGAGCTGTCTCACGCTTTCCGGTTTCGATTAATTTGCTCGGCTCGGAACGCCGAATGGCGCGAGCGCTTGGTTTGGATTCGGTGGAGGAATTGGCGCATCAAGTACAGCTCATCCTGAAAGCAAAGCCGCCCACGTCGGTTAGCGAAGGATGGAATCTGCTGCGCCAGGGATTGGATTTGTTGCATGCTCGGCCCAAGAAAGTATCCAGCGGCCCTTGCAAAGAGGTCGTCCATCGGTTTCAGCCGGGCGATTCTTTCTCGCTCCGCGATCTTCCTATTTTGCACTGTTGGCCCAAAGACGGCGGGCGGTTCATTACCTTGCCAAACGTCTACACCCGCGATCCGGAAAGTGGACAACGCAACGTTGGCATGTATCGGATGCAACTGTACGATGGCCAGACGACCGGCATGCATTGGCAGGTGCACAAGGTCGGTGCACGCCACGGTCGGCTTTATTATCAGCGCGATGAGCCGATGCCAGTGACAGTCTGTCTGGGAGGCGACCCTGCCTATACGTTTGCGGCAACTGCTCCGCTGCCGGACGGCTTGGACGAGGTGCTATTCGCCGGCTTCATTCGTAAGAGATCGGTTGAGTTGGTTAAGTGCGAATCCAACGATCTCGAAATTCCGGCGGATGTCGACTTTGTCCTGGAAGGCTACGTGCAACCTGGCGAGCTAAAAGGGGAAGGACCCTTTGGCGATCACACGGGATTCTACACACCAGTGGATCCATATCCCGTCTTTCATCTCACCGCGATTACTCACCGCCGTGACGCGATTTACCCGGCTACAATCGTGGGAGTTCCACCAATGGAAGACTTCTATATCGGTGATGCGAGCGTGCGCATCTTTCTCCCGGTCTTTAAAATGAACTTTCCGGAAATTGTTGACATGGCTCTGCCGGCCGAGGGAGTATTTCATAACCTCGTTTTTGTGAGCATTCGGAAGCAGTACCCTTATCAAGCTTATAAGATCATGCATGGGCTCTGGGGTATGGGCCAAATGATGTTCTCGAAATATATCGTGGTCGTTGACGAGGATTGCGACGTGCGAAATACCAGCGAGGTGCTTTTCCGGCTCTGCGCGAATACTGACCCGCAACGGGACACGACTTTCATTAAGAATCCCTCCGACAGCCTTGATCACGCTCCGACGCTTCCGAATATCGGTTCCCACATGGGGTTTGATGCCACGCGGAAGCTCGCAGGCGAAGGCTACCAACGACAGTGGCCGGAGTTGGTTCGCATGGACGAGGCAACGCAGCGCCGAGTGGATCAGAAGCTTCGGGATTGGGGCTTAGCTTAAGGCGGCACGAGTTACTAATCCCGCAACCCGTCGTCACCCCCTGAGCGGTAGGGCGAAACAGCCTCATCCGATCGGTTCTCCCTTTGCCAACAGGCTGTGAGCCGCCACGTTGTCTGGCTGGCTCACACGCTTCATCTCGCTGTCGCTCAACAGGTGTTTCGCCCTGCCATTCAAGGGTATCTAGGTCCAGCTCGGGATGATCTCGCCGATCCAAGACACAGATGTATCGGAACCTGACGAGCGACAGTGCTGCCACCGACTGGCTCTCTCTTTGCCCATGGCATCCCTGCATAACTTAGAATAAGCTCGAGTTCCGTGGACCTGATCTGGCTGGAAGATTTTCTCAGTCTCGCGAGCACACATAGTTTCTCGAAATCTGCTGCTCAGCGCCACGTGACTCAATCCGCCTTCAGTCGGCGAATTCAGGCGCTGGAGATGTGGATCGGAACCGCTCTGGTGGATCGAAGTACCTATCCCACTTCGCTTACTCCCGCCGGACGCCAATTCCGGGTGGTGGCGGAAGAGGTTGTAAGAATGCTGCAAGAGGAACGGGGCCGCTTACAAAGTCAGGACAGACTCACGGGCTTAACCGTCAAGATCGCGGCTTTACACGCGCTTTCTCTTCAATTCCTGCCCGAGTGGTTGAAGAAAGTGGAGCGGTCTTTTGGTGCGATCGGGGTGAGCCTATTTGCCGACGATTTCCAAGATTCGATTCAGCGGTTGGTCGAAGGAGAATGCGATTTTTTATTTACATATTATCACCCGATGGTGCCGGTATTTCTCGACCCAGCGAAGTTTCCGCATGTTGCTCTCGGTTCGGATCGTCTGGTTCTGGTTACCGGCGTTGATGTGGGTGGCCACCCTTATTTTCCTCTCTCTCACTTCGTCGGTACCACGGTTCCGTTCCTTGGGTATACTCCCGAATCGTTCTTGGGCAGGTTGTGTCGGGTGGTTCTCTCCGACTCAGGCCATCGGCTCCAGCTAAGAAAGGTTTACGAGAATGGGATGGCCGAGGCAGTGAAGGCGATGGTATTGGCCGGACATGGGATCGCTTGGTTACCGGAGAGTTCCGTGCGCAACGAGCTAAGCCGATGCACAGTCCAAGTCATCGACATTCCTGACGCTGGTCCCATGGAAGTGCGCATCTACCGATCGCTGGAGAGGACTCGACCGTTGGTCGAGCGGTTCTGGACTTTTCTTACAGCCAACCCCTCTTTGGAGAGCATCGCCTGAAGGGTTAGAGGTTACAGGTTGCTAGTTACAGGTTGCAGGTTGCGAGTTCGATCTCTCGGGTCATCGATATCTCGATCGTCAATTCGTCGCACGTGAGAACTCGCAACCTGCAACCTGTAACTAGCAACCTGTAACCTCTAACCCTTCGTGTCTGGTTCCAGTAACGCAATCAACTCAATTTCCGCTGTCTGGGGAAACATATCGAATGGCTGCACGTCGATCAGGCGGAACCGTAAACGGCTCACGTCGCGCGCGAATGTCGCCGGGTTGCAGGAAACGTAGATAATCGTGTCAGGTGGATGCTCTGCAATCGTCGCGCTTACTTCTCGCGCGAGACCCTTTGTGGGCGGATCAAGAAGTAGTGTATCGACTGGTTGCTCCCTCAAGATTTGCGGCAAAATCTCCGCAACGTCGGCGCAAATGTATTTTTCATTTTTGAGCGCCGAACGAGCGGCTAACTCGCAAGCGGCTTGATTCCATTCGATTCCGATCACCGTTTTGAACTGAGGCGCAAGGCTGTGGGCGAAAAAACCTGAGCCACAAAAAGCGTCGACCAGAACGGAGCCTTTGGCCCGCATTCGGACATAGTCTACGATTTTTCGAGCAACTTCATCGTTGGTTTGGGTAAAGGTGCTGACGGTATCATCCTCACGTATGGTGGCATGACTACCAGCGGCCATCCCGTGGTGGCGGACCTTACTGAGCCCCGCGTTTACTGCTTCCGACCCAAGCGCACAGTTGGCCACATCGACGATCTCACGGCTTCTCTTTCGAAAAAAACCAATAGCGTGTCCGTCAGAGTGGATCGTGATGCGGTTGCGGAACCCGTAACTTTTTGGGCTAGGGACAACGGGTGGCACAGTCACTTCTCTGAGTTTGGCAATTCGGCGAAGCACTTGCTCAACCTGAAACCGTTTCAAATCCAATTGATGCGCGTACCGAATGTGCTGGTAGTCGCAGCCCCCGCAGACTTGGTAGTAGGGGCAAGGTGGTGATTGCCGGTAGGGAGAAGGCTCAAGAATGGTTTGGACTAGGCCCAAACTGTAGCTCTTGTGGGATTCGACTATCTCGATCTGAACCAACTCCTCGTCGATCGTGAATGGTACAAACACCGCTTTGCCATCGGCTTTGGCGACGCCGCTACCGCCGAATGCGACCTCGTTAATTCGCAGGATCAGTTCCATTTTAAGCGTGCAGATTTGGTATTTCGGAAATGCAGAGGGGGAATAAACTATTCCGAAATGGTCTTGGATCGAATTTTTCCAAAATAGTACCCTCCCAGACCGACAGAACGAGAGACTGCATGAGCGATAGCAACTTTGGAACCAGGAATACCGAGAACCAAGCCACTATCTCCTGGGTCGAAAGGATGGCCCAGATCTGCCAGCCGGAACAGGTCTTTTGGTGCGATGGATCGTTGCCGGAAAAGGATTTTCTTACTGGTTTGGCGGTGGACCGAGGAGTCATCATCCGATTGGACCAACAAAAGTGGCCCGGTTGCTATTATCATCGTTCGGAACCCAACGATGTCGCGCGCGTTGAACAGTGCACCTACATTTGTACGCCAAGTGCCGATGAAGCCGGACCCACGAACAATTGGGCTGCTCCGGCGGAGATGTACAGCAAGCTTTATAGTCTTGCTCAAGGTTCGATGCGCGGCCGAACAATGTTCGTGGTTCCGTATTTGATGGGGCCTCCCGGCTCGAGTTTGGCCAAGATAGGCATCGAGCTTACTGATTCGATCTACGTTGTGCTGAGTATGCGCATCATGGCGCGCATGGGCGATATTGCTTACCGTCAACTTGGTGCTGAGCAAGATTTCAATCGCGGTCTGCATTGCATGCTCGATGTTAGCCCGGAGCGCAGGTACATCGCGCATTTTCCGCAGGATAATACGATCATCTCAGTCGGATCGAATTACGGAGGTAATGTCCTTCTTGGGAAAAAGTGTCTCAGTCTGCGTATTGGCTCCTATTTGGGTAGGCAAGAGGGCTGGATGGCAGAACACATGCTCATCTTAGGGGTAGAAGATCCCAACGGCGAAAAGACCTACGTGGCTGCGGCTTTTCCGAGTGCATGCGGGAAGACGAATTTCGCGATGTTAATCCCGCCGAAGCGGTTCGCGGGATGGAAGGTTTGGACTGTAGGCGATGACATTGCTTGGATGCGCCCCGGAGTGGAGGGTCGCCTTTATGCAATAAACCCCGAGAACGGGTATTTTGGCGTTGCCCCTGGGACAAGCTATCGATCTAATCCAAATGCGATGGAATCGATCAAACGCGACACCATCTTCACCAATGTCGCGCACACGGTCGAAGGGGATATCTGGTGGGAAGGGAAAGACAATCCGCCCCCGGAAAATCTTCTCGATTGGCGGGGGCAGCCTTGGAGCAGTTCCTCTGGGGAAAAGGCGGCTCACCCTAATAGCCGCTTTTGTTCGCCGATGACTAATAATCCGGCGTTAGACCCGAGAGTTGATGATCCGGAAGGGGTGCCGATACATGGGATTATTTTTGGAGGCAGACGATCGACAGTCATTCCCTTGGTGTTCCAAGCGTTTAACTGGATTCACGGCGTGTATGTGGGTGCCACGATGGGGTCCGAAACGACTGCGGCGGCAGCCGGAGCGGTTGGTCAGACGAGGCGGGACCCAATGGCCATGCTGCCCTTTTGTGGGTATAACATGGGCGCTTATTTTGGCCATTGGCTTAAAATGCGGAAAATCATTAAGAAACCACCGAAAATTTTCCATGTGAATTGGTTCCGAAAAGATCACGACGGCCAATTTTTGTGGCCCGGATTCGGGGACAACATGCGTGTCCTGAAGTGGATGGTCGATCGTTGTCGTGGACGAGTGGGAGCGGACGAAACCCCGCTCGGATGGATGCCTGCGGCGAGCGACATCGATTTAGAGGGTCTGGACTACGATCGCGCCAGACTTGAGGAAGCTCTCAGCATCGACGTCGCAGAATGGAAAAAAGAGGTATTAGCCCAGGACGATCTGTTTCTCCGTCTTCATAGCGATCTTCCCTTGGAGCTTCACTATCAACGGGAATTGCTCATATCCCGGTTGTAGTGCCACTGGATAGGAGGGCGCTTCGATCTCTCCCTTTCTTAGTTGCGGATCTTAGGATTCACGCTACTGGATACCGGAATTGATTATGGTTGAGACTACCCTTGTACTGCTCAAGCCGGACTGCCTGGCCGCCAAACATTGCGGCGACGTGTTGAAGAGATTTGAGCAGGCTGGATTGGAAATCGTCGGATGTAAGATGATGTTGTTAAACGATGCGCTTTTGGCAGACCACTACGCGCATATTGCCGATAAGCCGTTTTATCCTGACGTTCGAGAATTTATGCAATCGTCACCGGTAATTGTGCTCGCGTTGAGCGGCGAGGGAGCGGTATTGCGGGTACGCGAGCTCATGGGACCCACAGATTCCCGCAAGGCGGCGAAGGGGACCATCCGGGGCGACTATGGCAAGGATACGATGGTCAACGTGATTCACGGTTCAGACAGCCCGGAGAATGCGGCTGTCGAATTGAAGCGTTTTTTCACGGACCTCGAACTATTTGAGCCCGCGCTGAAGCGATAACTTCAGGCTGCCGGCCAAGCGCTTTCGGCCGATCTAGGTCGTTGTTTTGCCCAGTTAAAGCGCTTTTGCTCAGTGTCATTTACGCGACTAGAGACTTAAATCAATGAACTCTCACTGCCGTTGATGACTCTGCAAGCGCTCGTTTTCGATTTCGATGGGTTGATAGTCGACACCGAAGGGCCCGGCTATGTGAGCTGGTCTGAACTGTACGAGGGTTTTGGTCAAAAACTCACCTTGGACGATTGGAGACACGCGACCGGGTATGTGGGGGGCTTTGACCCCGGTTTGCACTTGGAGACACTTCTTGGCCAAAAGTTGGATTGGAGTGCTTACGCGCCGCGCCGGGACAGCCGGAATTGGGAATTGACGCTCCGGCAATCTACGCTTCCAGGCATCGAGAGGCTGATGGTTGATGCAAGCCGCCATTCGATTAGGATCGGAGTGGCCAGTAACTCAGGGTATGGTTGGGTTGAGCAAGGCTTGGAACGGCTCGGCCTTCGACCTTTCGTCGAAACAATTGTTACCCGGGATATGGTCTTGAACCCAAAACCGGCACCGGATGTTTATCTGAAAGCAGTTCAAACACTCGGGGCTGATCCTCACTATTCCGTTGCCCTGGAGGATTCCGAACCGGGATCTCGGGCGGCCAAAGCAGCGGGTCTGCGAGTGGTGGTGATCCCTAATCAATTTAGTGAACGGCAAGATCTCTCGATCGCCGATCTGGTTGTCCCGAGCGCTGAGGACTTATCGATCGAGCGATTGGTTGAGCTAGTAGTGAATCGGTAGATAGATCAGAAATCCCGAATGCATACGAAGAGGCACGAATGAGAAATTCTTCCAATTCGCGTCTGTTGGTGTCCGTTGGCGGTTCTTCCGTCCGATGTCCGACGAGCGCCGCAACGGCAGGGGAGCCCGGTGAACTTGCCATGCGTTCCCCGAGAATTTAAGCTTCCCAGTCCGTTTGTTGTGAGCCAATGAAATTACCTGAGCTTCGGGGTATCCTGCAGTACGTCACGCGGTTTCGAGACAAGATCTTTGTGATCGCGATCGATGGTGAGATCCTGGCTTCGGACAATTTCCCGAACATCCTTCTAGATATTGCGGTTCTTCGTTCGCTGAACATTAAGGTGGTGCTTGTCCACGGCGCGGGCTCCCAAATCGAGCGAGCAGCCGCACAACAGGATATCGCGGTCTCCAATTCCGACGGAAGCGGTGTGATTGACGCTCAAACACTGCAGCTATCGATTAACGTGGCGATTCGCCTGACGAACGAACTGATGGAGGGTCTTACCCAGGTCGATCTCCGGGCTGCTTATGCTAACTGCATCATCGCCCATCCGGCCGGTATCATTCGGGGCATCGATTATCAGTTCTCGGGGAAAGTTGAGAAGGTCGATACCCGATGTCTCGAGATCTTTCTCAAAGAGCAGATTGTTCCAATCATTCCGCCTCTTGGATTCGATGGCGAAGGTCGCACCTTTCGCGTCAATTCCGACCTGGTCGCCTTAGAGGTGGCCTCTGCCCTCCATGCCGCCAAATTGATCTTTCTTTCTGCGCACGATGGGCTCGTCCTCGATGGACAACGCATCGGGCAGCTTGTCTCCGCTGAGGTTGAGGAAGTATTAAAAAAGCATGGGAACCAATTGACGCCGAATCTGGCGTCTAAACTCGAGCACGCAGCCGAGGCCTGCCAATACGGTACCCCGAGGGTTCATCTTCTAAACGGTACGATCAACGAAGCGTTGTTGGCTGAAATCTTCAGCAACGGCGGCATCGGGACGATGATCTACTCCAACGAATACGAGCAAATTCGCCGGGTCTACAAAAAGGATGTCCGGGCGGTGATGTCTTTGATCCAACAGTCGATTCGCAACGAAGAACTCATCCGGCGGACGCGAGCAGAAATTCTGGCTGATATCGATGATTACTGGGTTCTGGAGATCGATCGGCATATCGTCGGTTGTGTCGCGATCCACGATTATCCGGAAGAAAAGATGGCGGAACTAGCGTGTCTTTATGTCAGCCGCTCGAGCGAAAACCAGGGTCTCGGAAGAAAACTGATGTCGTTCGTCGAAAGCCTGGCTCGGCAACGCGGTTTTGATCGTCTTTTCGCTCTGTCTACCCAGGCCTTTGTTTATCTGCAGCAGAAGGGCGGATTCGCGGAAGCCGGCGCCGAGATCCTCCCGGCGGAGCGGCGGGCTAAGTATGAAGCAAGCGGTCGCAACTCAAGGATTCTGGTCAAGAACCTGTCTCCAGAGGCTTTGACACAAAGCACGATGACTTCGCTCCGCTCTTCCTGATCGGACTCGCGCCGCATGCCAAACTCTCCCCACGATCTTGGCGGGCTGGCGATAGATGTGACCGTGCTTTGCATCTATTTTTTCGGGATTGTCGGAATCGGCCTTTGGGCAGGGCGCCAAAGCCGAACTCTCAACGAATTTGCCCTAGGCGGACGCTCGATCCCCTGGTGGGCGGTACTCGCGTCGATCATCGCGGCCGAAACGAGTGCTGCAACATTTTTGGGGGCGCCCACGGAAGGCTTCAAAACCCGCAGCTTCATTTACGGTCAGCTCGCCATTGGAACGGTACTGGCCCGCGTAATCATCGCTTTTACGTTTATCCGGCCTTACTACCGTTATGGAGTCCAAAGTATTTATGAGTTCTTAGACATCCGATTTGGTCCACTCACAAAAAACCTCGCCAGTGCATTGTTTCTTTTTACGCGAGTGCTCAGCATCGGCGCGCGCATTTATCTTGGGGGGGTAATTATCAAAGTCCTTTGGCAGTATCTCTTTCCGAACGCGCCGATCGATCTGTGGATTTACTTCTGGGGCATTCTGTTCGTCACAGTCTTAACTACTATCTATACTACCATTGGTGGTATTAAAGCGGTTGTCTGGACTGATATGATCCAAGCCTGTCTCATGGTTAGTTCTGTTGCGCTAGCCATCTGGTTAATTGTTAGTCATATCCCAGGTGGATCCGCGACTATTAGTCAGGAGCTCGGTGGTATTCCGCCTTTCTTCCAAATTGGATTTGACCCAGCAAGTGGATTTTGGAACGCCTTGAAGAGTATATTGGAAGAACCTTATACAATTGCCTCCGCCTTAATTGCTTCTACTTTTCTCACTATGTCGACGCATGGCACCGATCAGGACATGGTGCAACGGATGTTAACTGCCACTGATTTCAGGAAGTCGCGACTGTCACTTATTTTGAGTGGCGTAGCCGATCTGCCGATTGCGACAAGTTTCTTGTTAGTTGGCATCCTCTTGTCGGTATTTTATCGAGTCCATCCTGA
The DNA here is from genome assembly GCA_963804425.1 of uncultured Verrucomicrobiae bacterium. Classification (GTDB taxonomy): domain Bacteria; phylum Verrucomicrobiota; class Verrucomicrobiia; order Chthoniobacterales; family JAFAMB01; genus DASTDH01. The sequence goes on from CAWDQF010000003.1 coordinate 247,621, forward strand.
TTCCAGTCTGCCGGCGGCGGATAATGAAGTCTTCGCTTACTATATCATCACGCAGATGCCGGTGGGTCTACGCGGATTGATTGTGGCTGGGGTTTTTGCCACGATGATGGGATCGACGTCCGCTGCGTTAAATGCTCTGGCGACGAGCTTTACGAAAGATTTTTTTCTTCCGTATTTCCCGCATCGCGATTCGCCAAAGACCGCAATCTGGGCCGCCCGAGTCTCTACGATGGTGTTCGCCGGAGTGATCGTTGTGGTTGCGATGGCGACAGCGGCCGCGGTGATGATTGATCCTAAGTTGACCATCATAGCGATCGTGTTTCAGATCGCGGGATATACTTACGGAGCATTGCTCGGCGTATTTCTTGTTGGGATGTTAACTAAGAGTCGAGGAAGTGATCGAACTAACATTGTCGCGATGCTGTTAGCTATTGTGGCGGTTTTGATGGCCGGCCGGGTGAAGTTACCTGGTTTTGATTTAGTTAGTTTGTGTACTCATGGCCAGCTACGCTGGATAGATTGGAATCTAGGGGGCTGGCTTCCTCCGAATTGGCCTTCGATCGCAGGCCCCTGGTGGGTGTTTATCGGGTGTGTCGTCTGTTTTCTCGTGAGTGTCACTTTTAAGACGCCGCAGAGACAAATTCTCCGGAGCGAAGGACATTTGCGGGAGGTTCAACAGGTAGCTTTAGGTGGAGGAGAGACGAGTTCGGCTGCGGTCAAGTGAAGAGTGAAAGATAGCTGAGGAAATTATTAATCGGTCGAATCTAGTTTTTGCTTGCCGCTGAGGCTGAGTCTTCTTTATTCTGCTCGACGCTCGACGGAAAAATGGCGGGTGGTTGTGAATAACTTGTGAACAAACTATGTTGGGCAAATATTGGTTCCGCATAAGTGCCATCAGGCAGATTATCGACGAACTCATCACGATGACCCGAGTACGATTTAGATGTACACGTGCTCAAGAATTGTAACCCCCTCAATCGCTGCTAGTTCAATCGGTCTCTCGTCTTCCCTTTTCATCTAGTGGCTACCTGAAAATCAGACTCGTTGCGGAAGACGGGACATGGTCGACACCGCGAATGACACATCATTAGCTGCACTCGAACTGTGGATAATCTAATTATGGAACAAGGCTTCCGGCGGATTTGGGATGAGATCGCGGGTAATATCCGGCCTCACGTGAGCACTGACGCGTTCAAGCGTTGGTTCTCCGAGATAGAACTCGTCCAAACCGATGAATGCAGGCTTACCTTTCAGGTACCAAATACGATTCATCAGCTCTGGATCGAAAGCAATTACTTGCCACTCGTGCAATCGGCAACATTGGCAGTCCTAGCCGGACCTCGCGAGATCAAATTCCGGGTGGCTGACCAGGAAAGAGTACAGGCGCTGGCTTCCGATCCGGAGCCGAAGGGGGAAGAGGTGCCGGCGGCCAAGACCTCGGAGAAAGAACCCGATGGCGCGGCTGTGCATGGGATGAACCCTCGAAACACCTTCGATACTTTCGTCGTCGGTTCGAACAATCAATTTGCTCATGCCGCTGGTCTGGCCGTGGCCCAGTCGCCGGCCAAGACCTATAATCCTCTTTTCATTTATGGCGGAGTTGGCCTGGGCAAAACGCACCTGATGCAGGCGATTGGGCAGCATGTGACCGACCGGAAGAAGGCTTTCAAAGTGATGTATCTCTCGAGCGAACGATTTACCAACGAGTTCATCGACGCGATTCAGCACAACACACTGGTCAAATTTCGGAAGCGTTACCGTCAGGCGGACCTTTTGCTGATCGACGATATCCACTTTCTGGCGGGGAAGGAACGTTCTCAGGAGGAATTCTTTCACACGTTCAACACCTTGTTCGATGGACGCAAACAGATCGTTTTGTCGAGCGATCGCCCGGCCAGCGAAATCTCTAACCTCGAACACCGATTGGTTTCCCGATTTGAGTGGGGCTTGACGGCTGAGCTGCAACCGCCGGATATCGAAACCCGGTTAGCTATTCTGCGAAAGAAAGCGCAATCGCTACAGGTTCAGCTCGCTCCGGACATTTTTGAGTTCCTGGCGCAGCGAGTTAGGAGCAACGTTCGCCGCTTAGAAGGTGCGCTGATGCGGGTCGCCTCCTTCGCCTCGTTGAGTGGTCGCGAGGTTTCTCGAGATGCGGTCGAGCATCTGCTGCGGGACATTCTGCTGGAGGAAGCCAAGAAGACGGTGACCATCGACCAGATCCAACGAAAAGTCGCTGAGCACTTCGACGTTAGACTAGCTGATATGACGAGCAAGCGACGTCCTGCGAACATCGCATTTCCTCGCCAGGTTGCTATGTATTTGGCCCGACGGCACACCAAGGCTTCGCTTAACGAGATTGGCGATGCCTTTGGTGGCCGTGATCACGGTACCGTGCTGCACGCCTGTAAGACAGTGAAAGACCGCATGACCAAGCAGGATCAGGTCCGCCAACTAGTCTTTCTCCTCGATAGCCAACTCGAGCGTTAGAATGCCATCCTCGCGGGCTCGACAGGCGGTGCCGGTGCGGAGTCCGACCTACGGGCCGAGGCGGGACCGAGCCCCAATCGCAATCGTTCCCGTATTCGTCGTGCGGGAAGCATTTCATTGCCCAAATAAAATCTTTCTTTCGACCACGGAAAGATGATTCATTAGCTGAATTCTCTTGACGTTCGTTTTTGCCCTCCGCTCAGTGACTTGCAGAGCGAAGTGGCACATGATTTTATATCCCCTACACCATGAAATTTAGTGTCAGTAAGGACAAGCTGCTTGAAGGTCTGTCAACGGTCCAGAATGTGGTCAGCACCAGAACCACTCTGCCAATTCTCTCGAATGTCTTGCTTCAAGCCGCCGAAGGAAAGATCCGGCTGACTACGACTGATTTGGACGTCGGCGTTCAGGGAAGTGTAGAAGCCCAAGTAGAACGATCCGGAGCAACCACTTTGCCGGCGCGGCGGTTGTTCTCAATCGTCCGAGAGTTGCCTGCATCCGAGATCTACTTCGATGTGGACACAAAAAACTTGGCGGCAATCCGCAGTGGCTCAAGCTACTTCAAGATCCTCGGACTTCCGGAAGAGGAGTTCCCCCCGCTGGCTCGATTTGAAGACGCGAAACTGTTTACCGTCTCCCAAAAAGCTCTGAAGGACGGGCTAAAAAAGACCTCTTACGCTATCTCCACCGACGAGACGCGCTACGTGCTTAATGGGATTCTGTTTTCCTTCAAAGAAAACATGCTGACGCTGGTGGCCACCGACGGTCGCAGGTTGGCCCTGGTAGATCTCGACCTCGAATTTCCTAAAAGCCAGGAGATCGATCTGATTGTTCCCACGAAAGCGGTGATCGAGCTACAGCGCCTGCTACACGAAGAAGGAGAAATAAAGGTCAGTGTGGGAGATAACCAAATCGCGTTCGAACTCGACGACTCGTTCCTCGTTTCCAAGCTGATCGAAGGCAATTACCCCAATTACCGCCAAGTTATCCCCAATGAGGCCAAGGAGCGGGTCACACTCGAGCGGGAGACTTTCTTGAATGCCGCTCGGCGCGTCTCGCTATTGGCCAGCGAAAAATCGAATTCAGTGAAACTGATATTCACAAAAGGTAACATCGATATCGTGGCGAATACCCCGGACGTCGGCGAGGCCAAGGAATCGCTGCCCGTCATGTATAAAGGCAAGGATTTCTCCATCGCGTTCAATCCTGAATTTCTTATGGCGCCACTACGGAATCTCTCTGACGATGAAATCTATTTGGATCTCATTGACGAAATGAGCCCGGGGGTGATCAAGATTTCGGGCCCATTCTTATACGTCCTCATGCCGATGCGGCTAAGCTAGGCCGCACATTGACTTGCGGGATTTCCATTCTATGATCTCAACTCCACAGCGCTCACGTGGCGGAATTGGCAGACGCGTACGGCTCAGGACCGTATGGGGCAACCCGTGGAGGTTCGAGTCCTCTCGTGAGCAGTAAGTTCAAATGCAGACAGATTTCTCTGCGACAGATCCATTGTCGATTCGAGAGATGTTTGGTCGGGTGGCTGCGCGCTACGATCAAGCGAACCGGATCCTAAGTTTTGGGATAGATGATTACTGGCGACGCGTTGTCGGCCGTTTAGTGGCCGGTTGGCATCCTGCGCGCGTTTTGGATTTAGCGACTGGAAGCGGCATCTTGGCTCAAGAGATTCGCCGCCAGAACTCGGAAGCGTATTTGGTTTGCGCTGACTTTTGCGCGCCGATGCTGCAAATCGCGAAGAAGCGCGGGTTGAGTAATCTGGTCGTTGCTGACGGTATGGCGCTGCCTTTCGCCGACCTAACCTTTGATGTCGTGACAATCGCTTTTGGCTTACGCAACATGGAATCGCTCGACCATGCCCTGAAAGAGATTTTGCGGATTTTGCGACCAGGAGGCCATGTAGTCATCCTTGATTTTTCGTTGCCGGCCAGGCCCTTCCGTTTCTTTTACCGATTCTATCTCCATTTCGTACTGCCTCGATTGGCCGGCTTGATCACTGGTCAGCCTGCCGCTTACCAGTATCTGGGCAAGAGTATTGAGCGATTTCCGCGAGAAGCGGCGATGTTGGAACTACTAGGTCGGACGGGCTTCCAAGATGCCAAAATGCAAAGTTTGACCGGCGGGATCGTAGCTATCTACCACGCTGGTCGTCTGCTGGAGATTCAGCAACGAGAGATGTTTAGGTCCGGTCCGAACTGTTCTCAGACCGCTCCTCTTACTTCGCCAGCCGGGCGCTAATTTGTCGATAGTCGTTGGCTCCGATGAGGAAAACCCCAGGCCGGCCCGAAAGCGTTGCGTACCGGTCTCCCCGCTCGTTCGTGTTTCCGACTTGCAGCACGAATTGACCGGTCTTTGTGCCTATTTGGATGGTTTCGATGGGATGATCTAAGCCGTACTCAGGCTGAGTAGGTCCCACCCAGGCGACGGCGCGAATTTTTGTGATGGTGTTGAGGAGCGTCTGCAATGCGGCCTCATCCTGGGCAGTCTTTACTTTAACCAACCACCTTGCGCGGTCATCGCGAATCAACTCGGTCTTGCCCTGGCTGTTTTCTACCTCGATCGATACTAAACCGCTGCGTTGGAGTGTCAGTATATCAAGAGACCGAAAGTTGAAATCGTGGGTTGGCAGCGCATCCACGGTTTTCTCGGAAATGGAGAAAACGTAGGGTTCTTCTTCAATCCGACCGTAAAAGGCATTTTTGTCTAACTTTCCGATCGCCAGAGTGACGATAGGTTCCTCGCCGGCGCCACTTTCTGCGGTATTGTCCGATGCGTAAGAACTAAAAACGACTCGCAGAGGTGGCGCTTCGAGTCCGTACCGGCTCAGATCAGCGGCCGTATCGGAGATAAATTCTTGGACGTCGGTCCCATTGAGAGCGGTTAGCAACTGATTCACCATTTCTGAATTTGCCGGCGCATTTTGTTCACTGACAATTTCCCAGTGATCTTCGTGTCGGGCCAGAAAGACGCTGGCAGCTCCGGTTTGATCGATCCTGATGTGATCGATAACGTCAGGATTGAGTCTGGCAATTTTTCGATCCCTGAGCTGATTGGGCTTTACGTCGATCGTTTGAGCGAAGGAATCGCTCACCTGAACCAACGACGGGCGTGAGGCGATACGGAGATAAATCTTGCCTGACTCATTGGGGAAGGATGAACCACAGAAGATCTCCACCTTCTCCTCACCAGAAAACAAAGAGATCGAACGGCCGGCGTTTTCTGTCTCGCTGTTCGGCGTCTTGTCGTTGTCGACAAAGTCTAGAATTGGCGTTGCATTAATCTTCTCCAGCATGGCATTGATCGTGTCATTGTCAGCTCGCGCCTTGATCGGTCGCACAATTTGCCAGTCGTCTTGTTGCCGGACGAGCTCGATGTCGCCAGCGCTCTGATGCACTATGACTCGATCGATCTGAGCCGTAAGAAACGGCGTGATCTGATGATCGCGAAATGTGTCGGGGCGTTTTAGGATCATGCTCTTCAGCTCATTTCCGGTAACGAAAACCGTATCATTCCCTTCCACCCGGACGTAGCAGGTTCCTTCGACCGCCGCGTCGGCACCGAACTCAATGGCGAAATGTCGGTTCTTGGTTTGCCAATCGAGCCGCAGATGCGGTTTAAGTAAGCCGAATTCCTTGAGCAGCTTCTGCTTTTCCTCCTTTTTACCGAGATTTGAGATGGTATCGTCCCGACGAAGGAACTGGATGTGGTCGAGAAGCGAGTCCATGACTCGGGCATCGGCTCGATCGTTTACCGGAGCGATGACTCGCCAGCCTGCAGTGGTCTTGCGGAGAATTGTTTTCGCGCTTTCGCTGGTGATCTCAAGGCTGGTTAGGTCGTTTCGATCTAGATCGACGACATACCCTGTTCGTTGCTGGCGAGTGCTCGGACTGCGGCGGTCGAGAAGCCAAATGAAGAATCCGAGACCGATGGCAATCGCCAGCAGCGCGAGGGTGGTCCGAGCGTTCATTACGTCTAATGGCGCCTGACCGCCCAAACCGCGGTGCCCAGGATGGCCACGAGCAACGGAATACCGATGACAGTGAGAAACAAAATGCGATCCATCTGGCCTGGTGCCAGATCGAGCATATAAGAGTGAGGTACTTTCGGGGCAATCGCGAGCAACTGCTCGCGATCGGTCAACCAATTTACGCACAACAATAGGAAATCGACATTGGGAGCCGCGCGGGTCAGCGATTCGTCCCGAATAAAATCGACATTTCCGATTAGTACCAAGCGGGATGAAGAGTGAACCTGCACTCGCTGATCTTCGATCGTGCCTTTCTCTAAGGCCCAGCCCAGAAAAAGCGGAGGAGATAGATCCGCGCCCCGGTGAAAGGAAGGGTTGGCATTGGTGTGGAGAAAATCATCTTTCTCGCCCCAATAATTGGGTACAGCCGGCACTAGCATCTTGCTCGCCTGAACGCCGAGTTGCTTCAATTTTGATTCATCCATGCCGATAGAGCGGCTTCCACCCGGAAAATAGCCAACAACCTGATTGAGTGATTTGAGAAATCTGGCGCTCCCCAATATTTCAGCATAAACGTCGAGCGTAATCGCTTCCTCTTGGATTCCAGTCTTTACGCTGGTAACGATGAGGTCGACATCTGGGTGAAGCCCGAGGGCGTTCAGGAAAGTATCGAGTGTCGGCGTCTGAATGCGTCCATTTAATAGCACAAAGAGGCGGCCGTCTTCGTTCCAATATTGTCGGAGTAATTCCACTTCCTGAGCGGATAGATCGTATTTGGGTCCGGCCAGAATGATCGCGGCATAATCGGAGGGAATCTTTTCGAGACCGCTCAAGTTAACCTCTTGAAGCTGGAAATGCTCTCCTTCCAGCAAATCGCGAAAACGGCTGAGAGCCGTTTCGTCATTGAAAGTTAACTCTCCGTGACCGACAACCATGCCTACCTTCGGCGCTTTATCTTGAACTAATTCGATTAGCGCACCGGTTAGCGCCTGTTCGCCTTTGAAATCTTTGATCTCTGGAGTTTGGCTATCGTCGAACATTCCGGATGAACCGTAATCAGCAAGATCTACGGCCCGGATCGTTTTCTGTCGTCCTTCGCAATCCAAGATGATGATATTGTCATTGCTGCCAAAGCGGAATTTTTCCTGAAGCTCTCTCGCCCGAGTGATATCGCGGTATGGGTCTACGGTTTCTACTCGGATGTGTCGCTTCCCGGCGTACTCATATTCTTTGAGCAGACTCTCAACGTCGTTGTATAACTCCGCGCCAGGAGACTTAGTCGCCGTACTCGAAAAAAAGACATAGATTTTTACCTCTTTTTTTAGCGAACTCAGAAACTTTCGGGTAAGCCCGGTCAGCGCATATTTGCTGTTTCGGGAGAGATCCCAGCGAGCAAATCGGTTGAAGCTCAGGTAGTTGAGCATCAAGACGATCAGGACAGCGAGTGAGATCTGCGCAGCGACGTTGACGGCGGTTCGGACCCGCTGCGCGTGAAGGGAAGAAGCAACTTTTCGGGCCATGACGGACGCCTCGAAGCTATAATTTCCAGCGCCGGTACTGGAATACGTGGTAGGTCAAGACCAGAAAGAGGAATGTGAAGGATGGATAGAAAATGAGGGGGCGCGTATCAATAATCCCTCGGGAGAAGGATTCCATGTGGTCGAGCTGAGCGACATACGCAGTCAAATCGCGCAGCCACGCTGACGAGCTGTTGATGATGTAGTTGATCATTGTCAGAAAAAAGATCCCCAGGACGAAGACCGACCCCATCATGGCCGCGATGATCTGGTTTGAAGTGAGCGACGAAGCGAAGCAACCGAGTGACACATTGAACATTCCCATGACCAACAGCAACAGGTACGGACCCCAAATTTGCGCTCCAGTGCCCACTACTCCCCGATTACCTAACCAACCAAAGATCAAAAAATAGAGAGCGCTCGGCAGCCACATACTTAAATAGAAGATCAAGGCAGCGATAAATTTGGAACCGACCACCTCCCAATCGCGAACCGGAGCTGTCATCAATGTTTCAATCGTTCCGAGTTTAAATTCCTCGGAGAATAACCGCATGGTGATCACCGGAAACACCAGGAGATACGCGATCCAAAAGAACAGTGTATTAAAAAAGGCTTGGACGAGGGTTAGTTCCGATGGTCCCCGACTGAGGAGCGCGATAGCAAACCAAAACGAAAGTCCGTTTAAGACCAGAAAGAAAAAAAGTACAACGTACGCAATCGGTGAATAATAGAACGCGGAAATCTCCCTCAGTAGCAAAATGAAAAATCTTCTCATCGCTGACTAACGATCTGCATGGGTAAGTTCGACAAATGCATCTTCAAGCGTGGCGCGCTCCTTGCTTAACTCTCGGATCACCCATTTGCGTCCGACAGCTAACTGAAAAACTTCCTCCCGCGGATCGCAGTTAGCTTCGATCCGTATCTCAAAGGACCGCCATTCGCCATCCGAGACCGCTCGGACTTCCCTTACGCCAGGCACTGCCGAAAGGTAAGATACTGGATCTTCCGAGCCACATTTCACCTCCAGCCTCAGCAACCCCGAGGTCCGCAGCTGGTTTACCAAATTCTCAGGAGTATCGGAGGCTTCAATGCGCCCCCGATTGATAATGATCACCCGGGAACAGGTTGCTTCGACCTCCGAAAGGATGTGGGTCGATAGCAAAATGGTATGCCGCTCGCCTAACGACTTGATAAGCTCCCGTACCTGGCGAATCTGGTTCGGGTCGAGACCAATAGTCGGTTCGTCTAAAATGAGCAGATCGGGCTCATGAATCATCGCTTCTGCCAGTCCGACGCGTTGCCGGAAACCTTTGGATAGCCCCCCGATCTTCTTTCGGCCGACCTCGCGCAAGCCGCACAGCTCCTTGATGATTCCCAGACGACTCTTCAATCGTCTACCGGACAATCCCTTAAGAGCCCCCCTATAGCGAAGATATTCGTTCACCCGCATATCGTGGTAAAGCGGGACATTCTCAGGGAGATAACCGAGATGTCGTCGGGCACTCAGGGAGTCAGAAAAAACATCGAAGCCGGCAACCCAGGCATGGCCAGAGCTCGCCGGCATGTAGCTGGCTAAAATGCGCATCGTCGTAGTCTTGCCGGCGCCATTTGGCCCGAGAAAACCGACGATTTCTCCTTTCCCGACTTCAAAGCTGATCTGATCGATGCCCGTAACTCCTGCGTATTTTTTTGTGAGGCGCTCGACTTTGATCATTAGGGAGGAAGGGAAGTTCGCAGTGATAGCGTTAGAGAAGGTTGGGAGGTCCCTCGGTCTGGGGTTGGGAACTGCGCTGACGGTTGTTGGTGCCGGATCCGTTCTGTTTGAGCTGATCAACCTTGGTACGAATGGAGTTCGCGGGAATGGCAAAACCAAGACCCGGTGTGGGTATTCCCTGGGATGTAAACGCCATCTTCACCGAACTGATGCCGATGAGCGGACCCGCAAGGTCAATGAGCGGCCCTCCGCTATTGCCCGGACTTATTGCAGCATCCGTCTGCAGCATGTTGTGATACTCCGTCCCATTTACCGTTACTGTCCGGTTGGTTGCGCTCAGAATCCCGCGACTCACCGAGCTTCCATATCCGAGCGGATTGCCGAGGACTAAAACTGAGCCAATCAAGAAAGAATGACGAGGCGTTCCTTTCATCCAGTCAGCGATCTGCTCACGCAGTTTGGTATCGCCACAGACAGCCAGTGTCAAACAGTCATCTCTGCGCCAAAAATGTACAAAAATTCGTTTGGGTCCTCTGCAAGTTCATTTAGATTGCTGGTCCGCTGCTCTTAGTGAGCAAAATAATGAGAACTTCGTATTTGAACGATTGGAATGCCGATCTTCTAGACGAGTACCATCAACGTTGGAAAAGAGATCCGGCATCGGTTGATTCGACTTGGTCAGCATTTTTTGAGGGTTTTGAACTGGGACTCGCACCGACCCGCAACGGGAACCGAGCAGTGGAGGCTCCACCTCTCGAGGGCATGGATGCCCAGCTCAGGAATCGGATTGACGGCCTGGTCAATAATTACCGAATACTCGGCCATACTCAAGCGAAGCTCGATCCGTTGAGTGAAGCGGCTCCGGAACAACCCGCGCTGGCACTCAAAGAGTTCGGGCTAGAAGACGTGGCATCAGAGACAATCGTCTCGTCCCGTTATTTTCGCGATTCTAGTCCACTATCCTTTGCGGATCTGTTAAAAAATCTTCGAGCGACCTACTCCGACACGATTGGCATCGAGTTCATGCACATTCAGGATCGATCGAAGCGCGAATGGCTCCGCCGAAGAATGGAAGCGCGAGTCGTCGCTCCGCCAGCCGATGCAGCCCGGCAAAAGCAATATCTGCGGTGGCTGATGGAAGCGGAAACCTTCGAACAATTTGTCCACACGAAGTTCATTGGTCAAAAGCGGTTCTCTCTTCAGGGGAGCGAAAGCTTAATGATCATTTTGGAGACGATTTTGGACGATTGTCCCTCCGCCGCTATCCAAGAGATCGTAATGGGAATGTCCCATCGCGGTCGGCTTACGGTTCTCGCGAATTTCTTGAAGAAGTCGTATGACGTGATTTTCAAAGAATTTTCGGAAAACTACGTGCCCGATTTGGTCGCAGGCGACGGTGATGTGAAGTACCACCTCGGTTACGAAAGTATCAGGAACATCGGTTCAACAGAGATAGGTGTCCGTTTAACGGCAAACCCGAGTCACTTGGAAATTGTCAACCCCGTGGTGGAAGGTAAGGCGCGGGCGCGGCAGCGTATTCTCGGAGACACCGAGGAGAGAAAAAAGGTGCTGCCACTCTTGCTCCATGGAGATGCCGCTTTTGCTGGCCAGGGGATAGTGGCGGAGGTTTTAAATCTTTCGCAACTCGCGGGTTATGAGACTGGCGGAACGGTGCACGTGATTGTTAACAATCAAATTGGGTTTACCACACTACCGGCGGATGCCCGTTCCACGACGTACTGCACCGACGTGGCGAAGATGATCGAGGCGCCAATTTTTCATGTGAACGGTGATGACCCGCTCGCGGTCGCATTCGTTGCGCAAAACGCATTGGAGTTTCGTCAGACGTTCGGGTGCGATGTGGTGGTCGATATGTACTGCTACCGTCGTTACGGACACAATGAAACGGACGAGCCGAGTTTTACCCAGCCCAAGCTTTATAAGAGGATTCATAGTCACCCGCCCGTCACCAAAATTTTCAAAGATCGTATGCTGGAATCGGGGGTGTTAACCGCGGCAGAGGAGGAGGCTTTGGAAAAAGAATTCCGTCGTCGCTTGGAGAGTGCGTTGACGGAGGTCCGAAGTTCTGAGGTAAAATCGAAAAACGATCATCGACGGAGCCTTGAAGAATCGGCAGCTATTTTCCAACCGCCGTATAGCCACGAAGAGCCAGCCACGTGGGTTTCAGCGAAAACGATCAGTCGCATTGTCGATGGTATTACTCGGGTCCCTGACGGATTCCGCGTTCAACCGCAGATCCGAAAGATGATTTTGGAACGCAGAAAAAAGCAGCACGCCGAGGGTGGTCCATTCGATTGGTCTTACGCCGAAGCGCTGGCTTTTGGATCTCTCCTGATTGAGGGATCGCCGGTCCGCCTTTCCGGTCAGGACAGTCGGCGTGGCACGTTCAGTCAAAGGCACTCCGTACTTTATGATGTGGAGACACGGGAGCGCTATATTCCTTTGTCCAACCTAAGCCCAGACCAGGCGCGGTTTTGCGTCTACAACAGCATGTTATCGGAAGCTGCCGTTCTGGGATTTGACTACGGTTATTCGCTGGATTTTCCCGCCATGCTCTGCTTGTGGGAAGCTCAGTTTGGCGATTTTGCGAACGGCGCTCAAGTTATCATTGACCAGTTCATCGCCAGCTCAGAGTCAAAATGGCAAAGACCCAGCGGCATCGTTTTGTTATTGCCTCACGGATATGAAGGTCAAGGTCCCGAACACTCTAGCGCCCGGCTCGAACGTTTTCTGCAACTTTGTGCCGAAGAAAATATGCAGGTCTGCAATCTGACGACGCCTGCCCAATATTTTCACGTGTTGCGCCGGCAAGTGAAGCGCGATTTTCGGAAGCCCCTCATCCTGATGACCCCGAAATCATTGCTGCGGAGCGAAAGAGCCGTTTCTCGGTTGCCAGATTTCACAGACTCGAGCTTCCAGGCAATTCTGCCGCCAACATTGCTGGGCGGAGAGGAGGACCTGCGACGAGTGATTTTCAGCAGCGGCAAAGTTTACTACGATTTGCTGGCCTATCTCGAGGCCAACCAGGTGAAGAACGCTGCTTTGATCAGAATCGAGCAGCTTTATCCTTTGCACCTCGAGACACTCAGCAAGATGATCGAACCTTTTCCGGCTGCTTCGAAATGGGTCTGGTGTCAGGAAGAACCGAAGAACATGGGTGCCTGGAGTTACATTTCTCCGTTGTTCGATTCGATCGATAAATCTCCTATGCAATACGCGGGGCGCCCAGCCGCCGCCAGCCCAGCCGTTGGTTCCAAAGCTTGGCACGACCGACAACAGAAGGAGCTTGTGGAGCACGCGTTCACTCTCTGAGTAAGGGCAATTGGCATGAGCATTGAGGTGAAGATTCCAGCAGTCGGCGAGTCGATTACATCAGGGCTGCTTTCCGCTTGGCTTAAGAAAGACGGTGAATTGGTCAAAGACGGGGAGCCAATTCTAACCCTAGAGACCGATAAGATCTCGACCGAAATCCCGGCACCGGGAGCCGGCGCTATCCGTATCCAAGTCGAGGCTGGACAGGAAGTGAAGATTGGTCAGGTGGTAGCGACGATCGATGAAAACGCCAAAACCGCGTCGCCTTCGCTAAAGCAGGAGGGAATCGCAGAGGACGTGCAGAAGACCGAAACGACGCCGGTGAGCGCCGAGCATTTTGCGGTGGCTCCGGCCGGGGATGGTGCCAAAAGCGAGTTATCACCGGCAGTTCGGCGCATCGTGGAAGAGGAAAAAATTCGTCTCGAGAAGGTTCTGGGGACCGGGAAACATGGCCAGGTCACCAAGGAAGATGTCATCAATTATCTGGAGAACCGTGGATCCGTGGAGGAAGGCGGTCCGGTGCAAATAGAACAAGCTTCCCACTTTTCGCGCCCGGCCGAAACGCCAAAAAATCTGTCCGCAGGAAAAACCGGGGAGCGATTTACGCGGCGCAAGATGTCGCCCTTGCGGAAGAAAATAGCCGCGCAGCTGGTAATGGCGCAACAGAACGCAGCGATGCTGACGACCTTCAACGAGGTCGACATGTCTACGGTGATGCAACTTCGTTCGCGATATCAGGAAAGTTTCCAAAAGCGACACGGGATCAAACTTGGATTTATGTCGTTCTTCGTGAATGCAGCGGTCGAAGCGTTGCGGTGCGTTCCCGCTATGAATGTGCGATTGGATGAGGATGACATTATTGAGAATCATTTCTTTGACGTGGGCGTAGCAGTCGGTACCGCGCGAGGATTGGTGGTCCCGGTGATCCGGGAAGCCGACAAAAAAACCTTCGCTGAACTAGAACAAGATGTAGCCAGATTTGCGGCCAAAGCGCGGGAAGGAAAACTGCAGCTCGACGATTTGGTTGGCGGTGTTTTCACTATCACCAACGGCGGGATCTATGGATCGTTGCTCAGTACGCCAATCCTCAACCCTCCGCAAAGTGGCATACTCGGGATGCATAAGATCCAGAATCGGCCGGTAGCAATTGGAGAGAAGATTGAGATTAGACCGATGATGTATCTCGCACTGAGTTACGATCACCGGGTAGTCGACGGGCAAGAAGCGGTAACTTTTCTAGTCCGAATAAAAGACTGTATCGAAGATCCGATGCGGCTGTTGCTTCAGGGATAATTCGGAGGGGAGTCGCTTGCGGCTCCCGGAACTGGCCCACGGTCAAGTCAGCGGCATATCATTGCCATCGCACTAAATTGGCTGGTTAGCCATAGGGGGCGCTGTGTTACTAAACTCGGTACTATTCGCCGGCAGGACCTGATCTTGCCACTGGGCGAGAACCGTTTTGGCTTCCTGAATTGAGCCTCTGAAGCCGCGATCGCCTATAATCCTTCCAAAGGCGTTCCAGGCGTACGCTCAAATGGGCGGCAAACCGGATCAATTTCGTTTTGACACTTTGTGTTCCCGGGGGCCGAAAAAGAAAACCGATCACAAAGCGAAGCATCAGAATGGTGATTGCAGCGACGATTAGACCGGGAATTAACGAGGCAAACATGTGTCAATCAAAAAGCGTGGGACTCGAAGGACCATTCAACGCGCGCAGGCATATCGCGATTTGATCTGGCGTGACCCGCGCGATCGACAAGGGAGGAAGGCGGTCCGGATCAAAAAATCCGACTTCGGAAGTTTCGGCAGAAGTCTGAGCGTTCCCGCCGAGCAGTTCGCAAGCGATAAACAGTTTGTAGACATGGAACGGAAATTGAGGTTCATGCCGATGTTTCGAGCGGTCGAACAAAGCGATCAGCCGCGTCGCCCTAGTCACAAAACCACTCTCTTCCCGAACCTCCCGGACTACGGCCTCCGAAGGAGAATTGTTCACGTCTGCCCAACCGCCAGGTAACGTCCAGAGACCGTCGCTGCTCTCTCGAACCAGCAACAATTGGTTATCCTTTAGGACTACGCCGCGGACATCAATCTTGGGAGTGGCGTAACCGGACTGAGCTTCAAAACTAGCGCGGATAAATGACTCCGCGACGTCCGACCTGCTCGCAAACATCTCCACTGCGATGGTGCGCAGGCGTTCATAGCGTTCCCGATCATAGATGCTTTCAGAGAAATGGAGACCTGTCTGGGCGATCGCTTGAATCTCGCGTGCCCAGCGTATCCAATCCGATTCTTCATTCACTCCGTGATTCAATCATGATCTGGCGTTGAGCCAACTTTTTTCGGCTGAGGCTTTTTTAACGTGGTGCAGTTGTTCGAGCCGAAAAAAGAGCCAAATTTGCATGTCCGAAAATGGCGAGACAGCCTGCTCGAGGTGATAGATACTGGCCAACAAAATGAATTCGCAGCAGTATTTCGAGGCACTCATCGCGCGAGATCAACGCTTTGACGGTGTCTTTTTTGTCGGCGTCAAGACAACGGGAATTTATTGTCGCCCGATCTGTCCGTCGCGCCGCCCCCAGATGCGGCACTGCGAATTTTTCCGGTTGGCGGCAGCGGCCGAAGTCGCCGGTTATCGCCCTTGCTTACGCTGTCGACCTGAACTGGCTCCCGGCAATGCTCCGATTGATACGGAACAAAGGGTGGTCGGTGCCGCACTGCGCTATCTAGATCGTATGGAAGAGACCAATCAGACCATTCCCGAATTGGCCAGCGCGTTCCGGTTTTCTGACCGCCATTTTCGCCGCTTATTGACGAATCAATTGGGAGTTTCTCCGATTCAACTCATGCAGACTCGCCGATTGCTCCTAGCCAAACAGCTGCTCACCGATACGAATCTCAGCATCAACGACGTGGCATTGGCTAGCGGCTTCAAGAGCTTGCGTCGGTTTAATAGTCTATTCAAAGAACGCTATCGTCTCTCCCCTACCGGGCTGCGAAACGGGTCAAAGAAAACCACTGTGGACGGCTCCGAATGTACATTTCATCTCAGTTATCGACCGCCCTTCTGTTGGAAAACTTTGCTGCGGTACTTTCGGCGACGGTCCTATCGAGGAGCCGAGTTTGCGGGCGAGAGTGAATACTTTCGAACGGTCGGTATTGGTAAATTAAGAGGATGGGTAGTTATCGGGAATGATCCCAATACACATAGGCTAAAAGTCCAGGTTGCGCCGGGATTGCTTTCCGCCTTACTGCCGTTAGTCAGCCGTCTCCGACGTTTATTTGATTTGGATGCGTCACCCGACCAGATCGCTGCGGCGCTTGGTCCGCTGGCAAGCGAAAATCCTGGAATCAGAGTCCCGGGCGCGTTCGATGGCTTCGAAATTGCGATGCGGGCGGTACTGGGTCAACAAATCAGCGTGCCTGCGGCGACAACGATTGCCGGCAGGGTGGTTGAACGATTCGGAGAAAAGATTGAGACGCCGTTCCCTGATCTCAAATTCATCGTGCCAACGGCCGCCGCAATTGCGGCCGTGCCGATCAGCGACCTACGGAGAGTCGGGCTAACGGAAGCGCGCGCAGCGACCCTGGGAGCACTAGCAAAGGCAGTCACCCACGGGCAAATCAACTTTCTCAACGCACTATCCTGGGAGGAAAGTGTAAAGAAACTAACCGAGGTGCCAGGGATTGGGCCCTGGACAGCCGGTTACATAGCAATGCGGGTGTTGGGATGGCCGGACGCTTTTCCGCACCAGGATCTCGGCCTGCAGAAGGCGCTTTCAGTGAAGAAAGCGTCAGACGCTTTGGCCCTTTCAGAAAAATGGCGACCATGGCGTGCTTATGCTGCCATGCAGCTTTGGAATTCGTTGGAGGAACAACATGAAATATCAAACCATCTACAATAGCCCAGTTGGTAAACTGAAATTAATCTCGGATGGCGACTACTTAATCGGTCTCCACTTTGATACTCATCGGAAAGACGAAACGCTAGTCACTGAGCCCAGGCAGGCGGAAACCAGACCATTCCCGGAAGTCATTCGACAACTCGACGAGTACTTTCAGGGGACACGAACGATATTTGATATTCCGATTCGTTTTGTTGGATCGCCTTTTCAGGTCCGAGCCTGGGAAGCGTTGCAAAGCATTCCGTATGGCGAAACCATTTCGTATAAAAAGCAGGCTGAGCGCGTAGGAAGCGTTCCTCGTGCGGTCGGTCTCGCCAACGGCCAGAACCCGATTGCGATTATCGTTCCGTGTCACCGAGTGATTGGAGCGGATGGTCATCTGGTCGGCTACGGTGGCGGCCTTAATCTAAAAAAGGCGCTGCTGAACTTCGAGGCGACTGTCCACGATTTCGGACCGCAATCATTCTCACTGATGACTGCGTAAAGGGATTGTAGATGCCAGGGAGGTAAAGGCGTTGACGAGCAGATCTCTGGATTCACCTCGGATCCATGATCACGCCCAGGCGGGTGCAACGGGTCTTTCCGGTCTATAGCTTGGCTCAGACGAATTTCCGGCTTAGCTATAGAGCTATGACAGATCGAATAAGGGACTTGTTGAGAGACAAAGAGTGGCGCCCGTTTACGATCTACGGAACCGCAGGCGATGTCATTCATGTTTCGACTCGCGAAGGTGTCTGGGTTAGCCCGTACGGCAGGCTGGTGTTCGAGAGAGGACCGGGACAGATTCAAGTTTTGAACCCAGATCAGGTCACAAGAGTCGAGTTAGATTCGTTGACTTTCCGCGAAGTTCAGAATCAGACGGGCTAGTCGTAGGGCTCCACAAGTCTTTGGTCATAGTCATCCACTGGAAATTGTGGTCTGGTGGATTTTAACGTTTTTGGTATTGGGGCCGGAAAGCAAGAAAACAAGAACTCTCGTTTTATTCCCCTATCCTCATGCAGTCGACTCCATTTTCAGCCGCTAAGCTCGATGCTCTTCTCGATGAATCGGGCATTGATGTTCTTTTGGTCTCGTCGAAACACAACGTGCAATACCTGTTGGGCGGGTACCGTTATTATTTTTTCGAGCATTTGGACACGATCGGACTGGGACGATATTTACCAGTACTCGGGTACGCGAAGGGGCGTTTGGATCAAGCCTTTTACGTGGGGAGCGGAGACGAGGCTTGGGGCGTCGAAGTTTTTCCGTTCTGGCCCCAGAGGATTTCAACGGAAGCATGGACTTCGAGCGAGTCAGCTCGAATTACAGCCGAATATGTAAAATCTCTCGGCATTGCTAATCCGAAGATCGGCTTGGAGTTCGAGTTCTGGACGATCAACGGCTGGGAGACGCTGAGAGCTCAACTCCCGAACGCAATTTTTGCGGACTCTACGGAAATCCTGGAGGAGCTCCGGGCGGCAAAAAGTCCGGAAGAACTCGATCAGTTGCGGACGGCCGCCGGCTGCATCGTCGACTCGATGCTGGCCACGTTTCAGTGGGTACAGGAGGGAATGACGGAGACAGAAATCGTCGAACATTTGCGGGTGGAAGAAACATCCAGAGGCCTCGACTATGGTTTTACGCTAATTGCGACTGGTCCGACGTTTGGCAGGGGTGCCTCCAGTCGAAAAATTGCGAATGGCGAGATCCTGTCGATAGACACTGGTGGCCATTGGCGTGGTTATCTGGCTGATATGGCCAGAATGGGGGTGCTAGGCGAGCCCACTGCTCTGATGAAAGAGTTGTTAGACGAGGTATCTTCCGTCCAGTCGGCCGCCCGGGAGCCGATCAAAGCTGGAACTCCGGGAGGGGCAATCTATGACTACGCTCTGAAAGCTTTGAAGTCATGTCCCCACCAAAATGATATGCACTTCGTGGCGCACGGTATAGGGCTAATCCCGCATGAGGCACCCCGGCTTACTGCCACCGGCCCGATTCCCGTACCCCGATAAGCACGCGAAGAGACCGCTCGAGACCGGCATGGTTCTGTCGATTGAAACCCACGTGAAACATCCCGATGTCGGTTTCGTAAAACTGGAAGATACGGTTGCCGTGACCGATTTGGGCTGGGAGGCTTTCGGCGACTGGGGACGGGGGTGGAACGTCCCGAAGCACGACCGATAGTCTGGTAACTGGCTTCGCTGAGCTCCAGTTCATCTGAGGGTGATTGCATATTGGGCTTCACCGTTCCCGAAGGACCAGTTTTCCTTACTAACCTCCACCAAACTAACGAGCACATCCTCGCGCCGCACATCGAGACGTTGATGGAGTCCATCCGCAACCGCCTGGTAAAAGCGTTGCTTCTGTTCGACGGTTCGCCCCTGATTGAGCGTCAGTTGGATGAAGATGCAATCTTTAGAACGCTGAATACCGAGATAAGTAGGGTCAAATACGAAGCCTTCGGCCGGATGCTCCGTGATCACTTGGAAACGATCATCCTTGGGGGCGTTCAAGGCGGCAATCATCGCTTCGTAGACCACGTCACCGATGGCTGCTCGGTAATCGAGTGACTTGCCTTGGATGAGGTCAATTCGAGCGAGAGGCACGAGTTGGTTCCTTTCTGGCGCGTAATCGCGCTGGTTCCGGATTTTCTTGGTTCGCTGTGAAAACTCTCGTGACAGCCGATTCCGTCGAAGCAAGAAGCTTTCTCAGTTCCTGCAGTGATTCGGAACCGATTTGAGAAACAAATTGGCGTTGCGCTTCCTCCCACAACGGCAAACTCCGAAACAGCTTCCTTTTTCCCCCTGCCGTCAATTGAAGCACATGTTGCCGGCGATCCTCGCCAGTCGCCGCGACGACCCATCTGGCCTTCGTTAGCGGACGGAGATTGCGCGTCAATGTGGTGCGCTCCATTCCGAGCTTCTCGGCCAGAACCGTGTGGCTCAGCTGGCCGGCGCGGCCGATGTTCGCCAGGAGCGAGTACTGCGTGATGGTGAGATCCGCGGGGGCCAAAACGGTATCGTAAAGGGAGGAAAGTTTCCTCGCTATTCTACGCACCTGAGAACAGGCGCAAGGACCAAGCTCCGGCGCGTGCAGTCTCGTGTGAAAGTTTGCCTTGCATAGGTGTAAATACACGCTTATCTACCACGAATTCATTAAATGACCACCAAAATGTTAACCCGAGAAATCCCTGGCATCGCGCGCCGCAACGCTCAACCAAAGACCGAAGACGAACTATGGGCGGTTCTTCGCGGCCTCGTGACGCCGAGCGGGCATGAGGCTGCTGCACTTTTCCCGCGGATGCTGCAGGGTGAGCTCGAAACCAACACCCTCAACGAAATCGAAGGCTGAACGGCTGGTGCGTTCAATCGGATCCGTTCCGCATCTTCGCCAGAATTTGACCGATTGTCCGCAGTTCTCACTTCCAGCCCAAAACCGAAAATGCTCCGCCGTCCTCACTACGCCTGGATTGTCGCCGGAATCACATTCTTGACCCTGCTGGTGACGGCGGCGGTTCGATCGACGCCGAGCATTCTCATCGTACCGTTGGAGCAGGAGTTCGGTTGGTCGCGCTCGACGATTTCGCTGGCTATTTCGATCAACCTGCTCTTGTACGGTTTAATTGGGCCGTTCGCCGCCGGGCTGCTGAATCGGTTCGGGGCACGAAAAGTCATGATGCTTTCTCTCGGCATGCTTTCGGCCGGCGTGGCTTTGACAACTTTGATCCGGGCGTCGTGGCAATTGGTTTTGCTCTGGGGCGTCTTGGTCGGAATCGGTACCGGGATGACGGCCATCGTTTTAGGCACAGTCATTGTCCACCGGTGGTTTTGGAAGCGGAGGGGCCTCGTAATCGGGATTTTAACTGCCAGTTCTGCGACGGGCCAGCTCCTGTTCCTGCCAATTCTTGCCCGGTTCGTGGAACAGGCAGGATGGCGATCCGCAGTCCTTATTGTGGTGGTCGCATTGATTGTCGCATTTTTCATGGTCTTGATCGGCATGCGAAGCGATCCGGTCGACATCGGTGCGAGACCTTATGGGCAGGGTGAAATGGGTGTTTCCAAGGCAGAGGTCTCGGATCCGATCCGAGACGCGTTAAGCGCTTTGGCGGTTGGATTGCGTTCCAGAGATTTCTGGCTGCTGGCCGGAAGCTTTTTTATTTGTGGCGCCAGTACAAACGGTCTGATTGGGACTCACCTTGTTCCGGCGTGTATCGATCATGGATTACCGGAGGTGCAGGGAGCCGGTTTGCTTGCACTGATGGGTGTTTGCGATCTGGTCGGAACGACTGGATCCGGTTGGTTGTCGGATCGGTTGGATAACCGTTGGCTCTTGTTCGTGTACTATGGATTTCGCGGGCTTTCTCTCTTGTTTTTGCCGCTCGCATTTGATCCGACGACACACGGACTGACGTTCTTCGCCCTGTTCTACGGGTTGGATTGGATCGCCACAGTGCCGCCGACAGTAGCGCTCACGGCCCGGATATTTGGGAGCGAACGTGTCGGATTAATGTTTGGATGGATTGTGGCAGCGCATCAGATAGGCGCGAGCATCATCGCGTATTTCGCCGGACTCATCCGAACGATGGAAGGAAGCTATGATGCAGCCTTCATTATCTCCGGGGCGGGTTGTGTCATAACCGCGTTGGGTGTGCTCTGGATCGGGCGCGGTGCACCGGAACGAGAAGAATTACCGTTGGCCGAAGCGGTTGAATGAACGTCGAAGAAACCTTTCGCAGGCGCGGCGATCGATATCATACGAAGTCAAATTACCCTGGCGATGAAAATACTCGTAGTTGGAGCGGGAGCCGTTGGCGGCTATTTTGGCGGCCGGCTTTTGCAGACCGGACGAGATGTCACATTTCTGGTTCGTCCTCGTCGCGCGGCGGAACTGGCGCAATCCGGCTTAACTATCAAAAGTCCGGCGGGCGATGTCACGCTGCCAGATCCAAAAGCAGTTACAGCGGAAGCATTGAAGCAAGCCTTCGACCTCGTTCTACTAAGCTGCAAAGCTTACGACCTGGACAGTGCGATCGCATCGTTTGCTCCTGCGGTGGGACCGGGAACGGTCATTTTGCCGTTGCTCAACGGTATGCGTCACCTGGACATTTTGGATGAAAGGTTTGGGGTGAAGAAGGTTCTCGGTGGCCTATGCGTGATCTCGGCAACCCTTGATCAACAGGGTGCGGTCATTCATGCCCTTCCTTTGCATTCGATCACGTTCGGGGAGCGGCAAGGCGGTATTACTGACCGGGTGCGCGCGATTTTGTCGACGATGCAAGGGGCCGTGTTCGATGTGCGAGCAACTGAGGAGACACTATTAGAAATGTGGGAGAAGTGGGTCTTCCTTGCCTCCCTGGCCGGCGGCACTACTCTGATGCGTGCGACCATCGGAAATATCTGTGCCACTCCGGATGGGCGGAACTTTCTGCTCAGCTTGATCGAGGAATGTCGCAGAATCGCAGAGCTAGAAGGTTATGGACCGCGACCATCCTTCTTGGAACACATTCGCGCCCAATTGACCGCGATCGACTCGCCTTTGACCGCATCGATGTACCGCGACATGGAACGCAACGCTCCAATCGAGGCCGATCACATCATTGGCGACCTACTAATGCGTGGCCAACGGCACCACACTGCGGGAGGAAACTTCGCGCTTTTGCGCCTCATTTGCAGCAACTTGAAAGCTTATGAGAACAGGCGAGCCCGGGCGTTAGAAATCGGCCGGTGACCGCGCCAATGGTTTTGTTGCTCGCGCTCTGGCTCGTCGTAATACCAAAGGGAGCGGCCCGCTAATGATCGGGATTGCAGAGCCGTTACATCTGGATTGTCTTGAAGAGAAGATCCTAGCGCGACATAGCCGCGACCTAAAGCAGCGGAAAAGAACCGCGAATGGATCCTCTTTTGCTCTGCTACGGGGGGGACAAGCTGCTAATGGACGCGAATTAGATCCGTTTATTCGTGTCCATTGGCGTCCAGTCGTGGTTAGGAAAAATCGCTCGCGAAGATGAGCGAATCGTCAGCGCAGTAGTACAGAGGTTGCAGAGAAAGGATTCTCTCTTCGAGGTCCCTGCGTCCTTATGTTTGGCCTCCGTTCAGACCGCTAAATCTTCAGCACGTTGACCAGGCTGATGTGGCGGTCGCGACAACGATTACGGCAGCCGGGACAAAAAACGGGTCCTCTCTCAGATCCCGACTTCTATTACCGCAGACTTAGTGGGTGGCGCGAGAACTGCATCGTCCCTTAGTCGGAACAATCACCGGGTAACACAATATGATTCACCAAAACTTGAAGTTTACACAGCAGGAATTGCCAGCAACCGCGCCCGACGGTCCTTCAGCCTGCGTCATCGATTTTTTCGAGACGCGTGATCGACTGTCAGCAGGGTGTGTGGGAGCCAGCAAAGAATTGGCGATCGAACAGGAGATCCGTAAAGCCGCTGCCCGTCGAGAACGTTCAGTAGGGCGGGCTGATCTGCTCGAAGAGTCGCTTTATTGGCTGATTTCAACGGCCGTCATCGCCTATCTGGTTCTCGGAATCCTCGGCTTGTGAGACTTTGTTCTCCAGCGAACGCACCCAATCGCGATCGAATAGCCCATGAGGTCGCGACAACGACGACTGCCCAATCGGCGGTCCCAAACAAGAAAGATATAACCATGACCGAACAGATTTCTGCCGAGCCGCTCAGCACGGACGCGGTCTCATTGTTCTGGAGCCTAGAACCACTCCTGATCAAACAGGGCACCATGAAAATCGACAACAGCATCCCGCAGTTTTCGCATGGAGAGAGACTTGGTGCGCTGACTCAGATCTACTTGGCAATCGGCCTGCCATTGCAGGTCGCATTCCGGGCGGCGGAGGCAGATCTCTGTGAGCTTGGCGTGCAGAAAATCTGCTAGTTGTTGGAACAGCCCCGCTGATTGATCGTTTGGCATGGAGCGCGATCCCTGCCCGTTTCAAGATCCGGGGTCGCGGAGCAGGGACCGACTTGCCTGATCACAGAGCCATTGTTCAGCGCGCTGGTATGACCACCCGTTTTCGTCGTGCAGGGTAAAAAGCGCTGCGCAGCCCTGGACCGGTTAGTCAACTCTTTTACTTGATCACGCCCCGGGCTTAGGTTCATTGCACCTTCAGATGTTGACTGTTCTGTAAAAAAATGAAGCGATCTTTTTTCGCCGAAAACGATGCGACCCGGGGCCCAAGGGAGGCTCAGGTCACAGCAACGTCTGTTTTTCATGACCGATCCCAGGTTTCGCGCAATGGATAGTATTTTCAATAAGGTTTGTGTTTTGGTAACCGCGGCGTTCGTGCTCACGCTCGTGCCGAGCTTCAGGCGACCGGAACGTTCTCTATTATCGGTGCGCGATCGGGGAACTGCGCTGCCGGTTTTCCTGCTTCTGGGGCTGGTCGAAGAAGCCGCCGTTGGGCAAACCGGCTGGTTCAATCACCGCATCATCGCGGTCTGCGCGGCTGGTCTGCTGGCCGGCCCTGATGTAGGGGTCGTCGTCGTCGCGTTTGTGACCTGGATGGCCGTGGCATATGACGGACGGCCGCTAGGGCCCGTGGGGATTTCGATGTTGTGCGGTGGTCTGGCCGGGGGCTGGCTGTGCCGGTGGCGCCCTAGGCTGGCGCAACACCCCCTGACGGGATTTTGCTTGGCTTCGACGGTGACGTGGTTGCGCGACGGCCTGACCCTCTTATGCGCTCCCGGCGCACGAGCGGGAGTGCAAATGTTCGGGCAGATCGGAATATCTCCTGTCGTGCAAGGGTTGGGCACGGCGCTAATCCTGGCTATTGTAGCGCAGGTGCGCGAGCGCGAGGAGCAAGCGCGAGCGGCCGCTTCGGCCGAGGTGCGAGCGCTGCAGGCACGCATGAATCCGCATTTTTTGTTCAATGCGTTGAATACGCTAGCGGCGCTGGCGGTGGTCGCGCCGCGTGAGATCCCTCGTGCAGCCGGGCGGTTGCGCCAATTTCTACGTGCCAGTTTCGAACAACACGAGCGAGCGTTGATTCCGCTGGAGGAAGAGTTGGCTTTGGTCTGGGCTTATCTAGATATCGAGTCGCTGCGATTCGGTAGCCGATTGAAGGTGGACCGGGCGATCGATCCGGATTTGTTGAAGGTTCTAATGCCGCCTTTCTCCCTCCAACCGCTGGTGGAGAATGCGGTGCAGCACGGACTCCGTTCCTCCCGACGGGCTGGACGCCTGCATCTCCTGGTCCGTTCGGCAGGACGGTGGTTAGAGCTGAGCGTTAGCGATGACGGGCAAGGAGTGCCTCCAACCGAAGTCGAACAAATTTTCTTCGCAGAGCGCCCGCGGGTTCACGCGATGGTGCTGTTACGCCGACGGTTGCAAGGCTTGTTTGGGCGCTCGTTTCAGTTGGAGGTGCGTAGTGAGGTTGGACAGGGCACCACGGTGACTTTGCGCATCCCCTTGCGAAAGCAGTTCGGAGGTTCCCCAGAATCGCCGGCTGCTATCACCTCGGACCTCGCCGAACTGGCATCGCACTAAGAGCTATTCTCATGTGGATCCGGATCCGTGCCGTCATTATCGAAGACGAACCCTTGGCCGCCGAGTACTTGGCAGCGTTGCTAGACGATACCTACCAGGTAGAGGTTGTCGGTACCGCCACCGAGAGCGAGGCAGGACTGCGCCTTTGCGCCGAGTTGCGGCCAGACGCCGTCTTTCTCGACATCAATCTGCCGGGCAAAGACGGTGTTTCGCTAGCTACGCAACTCGCCATGCTTCCCCAGCCGCCTCGTCTGGTCTTCACCACGGGGAATCCCGGTCGCGCCGCGGACGCTTTCCGGTTGGACGCGGTGGATTATCTTTTGAAGCCATTGGATCCGGAGCAAGTCTCCGAAGCGGTGAATCGTCTGCTGGCACATCTGCGCCCTTTTGAGTCTGGCCCTTCTCCGCTCTCCGCTCGCCGCGTGGACTCGGTAGCTCCACCAGACAAGATGCTTTTTACCGGTGCGGCCGGCGAGCTGTTGCCGGTCAAGGATGTAGACCGTGACCAGATCCGTTTGCTCGGCCGCCGTGAGGTTGTAGCGGTGCTGCGACGGGATCGGCGCACCTGGGTCCACACAGCGCGGGAGGAGTTTGCCACTTACTATCCCTTGGCTGACCTTATGCGATGGCTAGGCGGCGATCCTTTCGTCCAGATCGGAAGACATGCCGCAGTGAACCTGCACGCCATCGAACACGTCACTCATTACGGCGACCGGCTTTACCGCGTGCGGCTGCGCGACCGGGCTGGAACTGAAGTCACGGCCTCGCGCACGGGCGCGGCTCGGCTGGCGGCGGTGTTGAAGACCCAACGCTGAAGGGGGCAGCAGCCGGGCAAGAGACCATGCCCGGCAAAAACGGTGTTCGTGACCGCTGCAGTTGAGACAGCGATCGCGGCAACTGGGACAAAAAGAACGGTCTCGCAAATCCTTGGGCCTATTACTTCGAACTCCCTGGGCGACGCGAGAATTTCCTCGCTCCTCAAGCGAAACAGGGCACACGTCAGCACTTAAATCGTTCGACAAAAAAATGATGCGGCAATCTACCAATCACGATAGCAAGGCGACTGGCCGGCTGGAACGGCCCGGAAATCGAACCACGAAGGAGGAGAACTCCGTGAACGGTGCCCCAAGCCTGGTGCGGACGCTGGTCGCCAGCGGAGTCGATGCCTGCTTTGCCAATCCCGGCACCAGCGAGATGCATTTCGTTGCCGCGCTCGACCGGGTCCCCGGCCTAGGCTGCGTGCTTGCCCTGTTCGAGGGCCTCGCGACCGGGGCAGCGGACGGCTATGCTCGACTCGCCAGAAAGCCGGCGGTGACGCTGCTGCATTGCGGACCGGGGATCGCTAATGGTCTCGCCAATCTTCACAATGCGCAGCGCGCCCGGGTACCGATGGTCAACATCGTCGGCGATCAGGCGACTTATCACCGCGGGTTCGACGCCCCGCTCACTGCCGATACCGAAGCCTGGGCGCGCGCTCGGTTGGATCCGTCTCGCCGCCGGCATGGGCGTGGAAGCGGCACGTGCCGAGACGCTAGAAGAGTTCGCCGATCTCCTTGCCGCGAGCTACGGGCGTAAGGGGCCGTTCCTGATCGAGCTCGTGGTTGCGTGATCTTGGCCGGTCCTATTCGCTCGTCCACCCGGCTTGGTCATTTTGGACAGAGAATCCACGACACCGGAGTTCTGGATTCCGCCCCACCGACTGGACTGCAGTGAGTGACGCTTTGGTTCTACACGTGGCCCGACGGGTGTGCTGGCCGTCTGGACGACGGTTGCGGCAATTGGGACAAAAAAAGCCGGCGCTTGCAAATCCCGCCGGCTATTGGCGGCGCGAACTCCGGGCGGCCTCTTTGGCAGACTTGTTCCGGTCGCAGCCGATCTAACTCAAGGTAACGACCAGTAATCATCTCGCAAGGAACTGGATAACTAACAATTGGTCGTAATGAACAAAGAAATTTTGCCGGCGAACGGCAGCGAGAAACGGGAGAACTTTTTAATCTCTGCCCGAAGCATAATTCAAAAATTCCTGACCTTCTTTCGAGGATTTACTGAAGAGGATGCGCGCGCCTTACTATCTGCGTATGGACTGTACTCGTTCGAGGTGGATTGCTTACGGGAAAATCGCCCGAACGAGCAAAAAGGAATGAGCGGGAATTGTGACGACTCTCGCCACCGCAGCTACATCGCTTGCTCTCCCGGCCCCATTTCTATCGGTGTGCATCCAGATATATTCCGAACAAACGGACGAACGGCTCGCGAAACCAGGCGCATCAATACTCCGAGCGATGGAGGGTCGTCGAGTCTCTCGCCATGCAAGATCGTGAACCGATCTCAGCTCCGCCGTCGCTAAAGCTATGGCGGACACGTCGATCGAACGAGCGAACCAATCCTCAAAGGATCCACCGATGCCAATGGACCTGGACGTGTGGTTCGCCGAAACAGCTGAGGGGATCGACTTCGACTGGCCAGAATCTCTGGCGGTGGAGAGAATCCAGATTGGGATCGCGGAAATTGTCGCGGCAATTCTCGTGTTCGCAGCATTTGTCGTAATCGCCCGGTGGGCGATTTCTATTCTCTTTTCGGCGGGTTGCTTCCTCCGAGGGATGAATATTACTCTATATGAAAACTAAAGAGAAAGAAGTAATGAAAAGTCTTACAAGAGCCGAAGTATTTATTAGTATTGTGGTTCAACGCGATTGCGCGATGCTTGAGGTGTTCGGGCCAAGTGTCCAATTCTTGGTGGCACCCCAATCACGCGATGAAGCCCCATGCGTTTTAAAAGGAACGATCCCTCCGGGCGTTTGTGTGCCAATCCATAGCCACGCCGGAATCGAGGCCTTCTTCGTTCTTTCAGGAGACGTTGAAGTTCTTACCGACGAGGGCCGAAAGGCTCATTGGATCACGGCTGGTCCCGGGGATCTCGTTGAAGTTCCCAGCAGGGCAAAACATGGTTTCAGGAATAGATCGCAACATCTGGTGGTTCAATTGATCACCACGACATCGAAGCTTGGAGGTTTCTTCCAGGAAGTAGGAAGATCGATAACTGAAGGCGCAAGCGGTAGTCCGCCGCACCCTGACGAAATCCAACGCTTCCTGAAGACGGCCGAGCGCTTTGGCTACTGGTTAGCGACCCCGGAAGAAAACGCTGCAGTCGGTATTTCTCTTTCTAGCTGATGCCGGTCAAGGGATTAGGCGGCGACCAGATTCCCTCTGCTCGTCCGCCGCGTCTCCGACTTGTAAGACTTTGTCAGGCTTTCCGCGGCCGTAACACGCCAGGGTGAAGCGACGTGCCAGTAACCCTGCTCATCCGAAGGCGCGTCTACTACTAGCTATCACGCAACGCGATATCTCATCATCACAAACGATATTACAGCGCTGCTTTGCGGACATAGCTTGGAGTCAGAAAGAGGCAGAATTAAAATGAAAAGATCGAATTCAATCAAACAACCGACCCACTCGTTCGCTAGCGTATTGTTAGCGTTTAGTCTGTTTGGTTTTCTTTTTCCGCATCATACTAACTCAGCCGACGGGCGCCACCATATGAACTTTATTCAAAAGAATGAGGTCCAACAAAATGATGACGATTCCTGGTATACTCCGCCGCGGAGCCCTGGATTCCACGAAGATTTCGGTTCCTAATTCGAGTTAGAGTAAAGTGCGTGGTGCGGCGCCGGTAGTCCCTTGGCGCCGCTTTTTTTTCGCGCACGACGATCACCTACTTGGTAGAAGAGCCGGCGGACTGGGCCATTCGAGGTTACTCGAAATATCAAGGCTCTAGATCTCCATCATGCGCTGCCCAGACCAAACGTTTACTCGCGCCCAAAGATCTACGTATCGTTGCGCGGCAGTTGGGACACCGATTACGGCAGTTGGGACAAAAAATGGCCGGTCTCCAGAATTTTGGCGTCTATTCCTCCCAACTTAGTTAGCGAAACGAGAAAGGCCTCGCGCTGCTTGGACAACGAATTCCAATATAGAGAAACACTCGAAAAAATCCGAGGCTCATACTGCAAAGCAATGCCGATCCTAACGGGCGTTCATCGAGTCGTAGCAGTGGCGTCCTTGCTTCACGCCCGACCCCAGTGGTGCCGCGATGGGTAGTCTTTTCAATGACGTTTGTGTGTTGGTAACTGCGGCGTTCGTGCTCACGTTCGTGCCGGGCTTGAGGTTACGGGAGCGCTCTCTGCTGTCGATGCGAGATCGAGGAACAGCACTGCTAGTGTTTCTGGTTCTTGGGTTGGTCGAAGAAGCGAGCGATTCACGCAGCGGTTGGCTCAACGAGCGAATAGTGACGGTGTGCGGAGCTGGGCTGGTAGCAGGCCCTTGGGTAGGGTTGGCCGTCAGCGCCTTTGTGACCTGGTTGGCGGTGGGGCATGATGGTCTGCCGTTGGGTTCCATCGGGATTTCGATGTTGTGCGGTGGTCTGGCTGGAGGGTGGCTTTACCGGTGGCGCCCTAAGTTGGCGCAACACCCCCTGACGGGATTTTGCCTGACCTTGACGGTGTCGTGGCTGCGCAACGGCCTAACCCTCTTATGCGCTCCCGGCGCACGAGCGGGAGTGGAAATGTTCGGGCAGATGGGAATAGCTCCGTGCTGCAAGGTTTGGGCACAGCACTTATCCTGACTATCGTGGCGCACGTGCGCGACCGCGACGAGCAATCACGAGCTGCAGCCTCGGCCGAGGTGCGCGCTCTTCAGGCGCGCATGAACCCGCATTTCTTATTCAACGCATTAAACGCGTTAGCGGCGCTTGCGACGGTTGCACCGCGCGAGATCCCCCGTGCGGCGGGACGGTTGCGCCATTTTCTACGCGCCAGTTTCGACCAGCATGAACGAGCGTTGGTTCCGCTGGAGGAAGAGTTGGCGGTGGTGCGTGCTTATCTAGATATCGAGGCGTTGCGCCTCGGTAACCGATTGAAAGTAGAAGAGGCCATCGATCCGGGGTCGGCAGAAGTCTTAACGCCGCCTTTCTCGCTTCAACTGTTGGTGGAAAATGCGGTCCAACACGGACTGCAATCGTCGCCGAAGTCCGGACGGCTTCGCCTCGCAGTCCATCTGGCGGGCCAATGGCTGGAGATGAGCGTCAGTGATGACGGGCAAGGAGTACCCTCGGCGGAAGTCGAAAGAGTCTTCTTTGCAGTAGGTCCGCACGTGCACGCCCTGGTGCTTTTGCGTCGACGGCTGCAAGGATTGTTCGGTCGCTCGTTTCGACTGGAGGTGCGCAGCGAGGTTGGACAGGGCACCACAGTCACCATGCGGATTCCCCTGCGAACGCGGGTCGAGGTTGCGGGAAGGTCTTTGGAAAGCATGACGGCGAACCCCAGGCAGTTGGCGCTCAGCTAAGATTCGTTGCAACGGCGAATGGAGCACTCTGTCGGTTGCACGCTAGCTAGGTGCCCATCGAGTCACTCATCGAATCGCATCGTAGTTTCTGTCGCTACCGCCAGAATTTCCAACCGTGGAAAGGTTCATCGGCGGGTTTGCCTCATTCCTGAACCGGCGATACGGAGCGGAGAACTTGCAGAGCTCGGAGCGCTGCCGACAGCCGATTTTCGACGCCCAGTTTCGTGAAGATTTTCTTCAGATGCGCTCGCACAGTATCGTGCCGAATCCCAAGAATCATGCCGATGACAGGACTGCTCTTACCGGCAGCAACCCAGTAAAGTACTTCGGCTTCGCGCTCGGAGAGACCCAGAGCACAAAGGGATCGCGGATTACCACCTTGGTCTTCTAAGCTGCCGGCAGCGCCCAACGCAGGATTGGCCGCTTCCGTGCCTCTCCTCGCCGTTGTTCGCAACGACTCAAGTGCTCTCGCGTACCGATAAGCGCCTTCCATATGTGGACGCAGAACCGCGAGAATCGCCCGATCCTGATCCGAAAAACCACGGCGCCCGCGCAGAACCGCCAGGCAAACGCGGTGACCGAGGTTGCCGAAATTCACGCTTAAATCATCCGCGACACTGAGAATGCGATAGTAGTCATGATATAAGTCAAAGCTCTCGATTTTCCGACGGCTCGCGATATCGGAGAGCGCCAACGGCCGATAGAGATCCCCAGATTCCCGGATCGACTGTAATGGGAATCTCGGGTACTGGCTCGCAAAAGTTTCCGCCAGGTTCTCCCAATGGGCAGGAACAGGATACAGCGCGGTGTCACGGCGTCCGCGATCCCGGGCGCGCTTTGGACGGACCACGACGCTGACACCATGAAACTCCCCCGGGATCAACCTTCTGAGGACACCGGCGAAATGTCCGGCCAACTGTTGCGGGCGAACTGGTTTATACAGCGCACCAACCTCATCAAGCAGGCGTTGCAGATTGCTATGCGTTAGGAGCCGAGGAGACGCTTGCATTGGAACCCTTCGAACCCAGATCGGATCGGACCGACACCCCTAACCAAAATATCGAAGGTTGCAAGCGTGATCTGCGATTGCGAGCTGTTTTGTCATGCTCAAGCTTCGCCTATACCCCAGATGTGTAATAGCAGTTTTCCGCAACGGTGTTTGAGTTTCCCCGATGATCCGCGCCGTTGTTATCGAAGACAACCCCTGGCAGCCCAGCACCTGGCGACGCTGCTGGACGATACCTGGCAGGTGGAGGTCATCGGTACCGCCACGGACGGTGCGGCGGGTCTGCGCCTTTGTACTCAGTTGCGTCCCGACGCCGTCTTCCTCGACATTAATCTGCCGGGCAAAGATGGCGTTTCCCTGGCGACGCAACTGACCATGCTTGCGCAGACGCCCCGGTTGGTTTTCACTGCCGGAAATGCGGACCGCGCCACCGACGCCTTCCGGCTGGAGGCGGTGGATTACCTGCTAAAGCCGGTGGACGCGTTGCAAGTCGCTGAAGCGATCAACCGCCTGCTGGCACACCTGCGGCCTTTTGAGTTTGGTTCTTTGCTGGGTTCCGCCCGCCGTAGCGGCGGAGTTTTGATGCCGGACAAGATGTGTTTCACCGACACGGCCCACGAGCTGCTGCCGGTCACAGACATAGACCGGGACCAGATCCGACTACTAGCTCGCCACGAGATCGTCGCAGTACTGCGACGGGAACGCCGCACTTGGATACATACCGTGCTCGAGGAGTTTGCGACCTATTATCCCTTGGGTGAGCTGCTGCACTGGTTCGGCGGCGAACCCTTCATTCAGGTGGGCCGGCACGCCGTATTGAACCTGCGCGCAATCGAGCGCGTCAATCGTTGCGGCGGCCGACTTTATCGCGTGCGACTGCACGACCGGCTCGGAAGCGAGATCACGGCTTCGCGCACCGGCGCGGCACGACTGACCGCAGTATTGAAGACCCAGCGCCGAAAAACAACCCAACGACTGAGCGAGAGCGGGTAAAAGGGTGTTCTCGGCCGGGGGCGCGTCGGTCCGGACAGCGATTACGGCAACTCGGACAAAAAGGGCAGACACCTTAAACGGTGATGTCTATTCCCTCCAACCTTTGGGCGACGCGAGCACTACCGCGCTCGTCACTCTGAACCAGTCGCCTCAACCGATAATTCATTGGACAAAACATGAAGCTCACACTGCAAGACCTGCCAACCGCGACCGCACCGACGGTGCTTCGTCCGCTTGGAACTTTTGAAGAATTTTTTTGGCTCATCGATCAGAATCGCCCGGTCCACTTTGCCTTAGCTGCTCGAGTTCAAGGACCCACCACTGTTGGGCGCTGGCGCGGTGCGCTCGACTTAGTGCAACGCCGCCATCCTCTCTTTTCGGTCTGCATAGAAAAGAATGGAAAGTCCGCTCCTCACTTCCGTCAAGAAAAGGCAGCACCGATTCCGCTTCGGGTGGTTCAAGGAAACAACGCAGTCCAGCGTTGGGAGTCGGAGATGGAGCGAGAGCTATCCATTCCTTTCAATGCGCGACAAGCGCCGTTGGTGCGCGCGGTGCTGCTTCACGAGGCGGATCGAGCGGTCTGTATCCTTGTGGCCCACCACTCCATTGCAGATGGACTCTCCATTGCTTTTGCGATTCGCGATCTGCTACAAGCACTTTCCGGGAACCCGATCGCTTTACTGCCCGTAATTCCGGCGTATGAAGAAATCCTTGGTATAGCCGGCGGCAAAGCAAGCCAAGCGGCGCCGAGTAAAGACTCAAATACGACGCCAGCTATAAGACCGGCAATCTATCGAAAAAAAGAGGATTCGCGTCCACGCATTAAGAGCTTGTATTTGACTTCTGAACTGACCGGCAAGCTACGAGAACGTGCGCGACAGGAAGGGACTACCGTACACGGAGCGCTTTCCTCGGCGCTCGCGCTGACCTACTGGCAAACTGGCCACGAACTGAGGGAAGAGCCAATTCGCGTCTTGTCACCTATTGACACGAGAAACTTGTTGGGCCTGGGTGAGGATTGCGCCCTGCTCGTTGACGCCGGCGTGGTTGCCATCGAGCCGCACACGTCCACCGCTTTTTGGGATATTGCACGGCACGCGATGGCCGGCCTGGCCGGGGCGCGAACACTGGAAGGTATTGTTGCCTCCAGGACTGCCCTGCACCAGACTGTTATGAATGGTATCGATGTGCCGACGGCAGCGGCGATTGCGGCGCGGGGATTCGCGCATGAGATTCTGTTGACGAATCTCGGAAACCTGCCCTACGGCACCGACTTCGGCGAATTGAAGTTGGAGGCGGTATGGGGTCCTGCGGTTTCAGCGAGGATGGAGGGTGCGCTGACGATCGGCGTCGCGACGACCGATGGGATACTCTGCCTGCTGGAGACCAGCTTTTCCCCCACCGTGTCGCTGCTAGAAGTAACTGAGCAGATCTTAATCTCTGCCTGCGCAACGGAATAGCTTGCTGGATCGAGCGAGGTCTGGTGGAAGTAACTCTCGGAAAAGGGAACCCATATGATGGCGGAAAATAACAATCTAGATAGCGAATCGACCTGTCGAGTCGTCCGCGCCGAGGCCGAGTTCACTGGAAAGCAAGGCCTCTTGTACGCACCGGGGATCTCAGCGGAATCCGTCGGTGCACAGGGCATCCACTTGCAGATCGTGACCATCCCGCCCGGTGGACGGGCGAAAGCACACAAGCATGAGGCCCATGAAACTGCCATCTATATCCTGAGCGGCGAATCCGGTATGTGGTATGGCGAGAGACTCAAAGAACACCTCTCCGCTCAGGCCGGGAACTTTGTCTACATCCCCGCTGGTATGCCCCATCTGCCGTACAATCCCAGCGATACGCAAAACTGCGTTGCAGTCATTGCCCGCACTGATCCCAACGACCAAGAGAGCGTCGTATTGCTCTCTGAGTTTGACCAGATTCCATATCGAACTCATGTCGTTGCTAAGCGCGCTGAATCGGACTAAAAAGTGGAGGCCGCCCCAGGTTTCGGTCGTTGATGCCGATAAATGAAGCCCTCGCAGTAAGCGCACGCCTTAAATCCGGTTCATCATGAACCTCTACCAAAGCATCATGCCACATTCGTCTACTGCGTCCATCAATGAGTCAGCTCCCCGTCATTCGATGCTGCGACGATCGTTTGATCGCCGCGCGAAGCCACGTCGATCGGCGTTCGTGCTCACGCTTGTGCCGGGCTTCAGGCGACCCGAGCGCGCTCTGCTTTCGAGCCGAGATAAGGGAACAGCACTACTGGTGTTCCTGCTTCTTGGGCTTGTCGAAGAAGCCACGATTCGGCAGACCGGTTGGCTGAACGAACGGATCGTGGCGGTGTGTGCGGCTGGCCTGGTGGCGGGCCCTTGGATGGGGTTGATAGTCAGCGTCTTTGTGACCTGGCTGGCAGTTTGGTGGGATGGCCTGCCGCTGGGAACGATTGGGATTTCGATGTGGAGAATGCAGTCCAACACGGACTGCAATCTTCGCCGAAAGCCGGGCGGCTGCGTCTCACTGTCCGCCTGGTGGGATCGTGGCTGGAGATGAGCGTCAGCGATGACGGGGAAGGAGTACCCTCGGCGGAAGTCGAACAAGTTTTCTTTGCGGAGCCTCCGCGGGCGCATCCGCTCACGCTGCTGCGTCGACGACTGCAAGGATTATTCGGTCAGGGCTTTGGACTGGAGGTTCGTAGCGACACTGGACAGGGTACGACGGTCACCATGCGCATTCCGCTGCAAACACAATTCGAGGTTTGCGGGGAGGTCGCTGGAAAGCATTACGGCGACTCCCAGTTGGGTTGCGTCCGGCTAAGCTTTGTTTATGTGGATCCGGATCCGCCGCTGCTTTTTCTCTCGGCTTGCTTGATAAATAATTGAGTGTACACTCATTTATAATTAGTAGTGAGAGATGGCGCGACCTAAGAGTGAAGACAAACGCAACGCCATCCTCTCTGCGGCGACTCGGGTCTTCGCGGAGCGGGGACTTGGTGCTGCGACCTCGGCGATCTCAAGTACAGCAGGTGTGGCGGAAGGAACCCTGTTTACCTACTTCAAAACCAAGGACGATCTTGTGAATGAGCTTTATCGGTGGATCAAACTGGAACTCGCAGACGCTATGATGTCGGGGTTCCCACGAAAGCAGAGCGTCCGCCATAGACTGCAGCATATCTGGGACTGTTTCGTGAAGTGGGGAGTAGCCAATCCAGTGCAACGCAAAGTCCTGACCCAGCTTGAAGTCTCAGGCAGGCTGAGTTTGGAATCCAAAAGGGCGGGTTCAGCACCATTCCTGGAGATTCAAACAATGGCTCAGGATGCTATCGCCCGACACGTCTTTCAGGATCTCCCCCAGGAATTTGTCTCGGCGGTGATGCGGGTGTTGGCCGAGACGACAATGGAATTTATGGTTTCCCACCCCCAGGCGGCAGACAAGTACCGACAATTGGGGTTTGCGGTGCTCTGGGCAGGAATCAGCAAGAAAAAGTAGGGTTGTTTATCCGCTTTTTAAATGCGTGCCCACTCACTCAATAACAGAACCGGAGATTTGATATGCGGAACTGGACAGCGAACGACCCCCCACAAACCGGAAAGCTAGCAATCGTCACAGGCGCAACGGGCGGACTTGGCTATGAGACGGCGCTTGGGCTGGCGTATGCGCGAGCGGAGGTGGTGCTGGCGGGACGAAACAGGGAGAAGGGGCGTGTCGCGATGGAGAGGATCGTGCGCGCGCTGCCTGCGGCGAAGGTGCGCTTCGAGATGCTCGATCTGGCGAGCCTGGTGTCGGTGCGGGTGTTCGGGCAGGAGATGGTTGCGCAGGGGAGGCCAGTGGATCTGCTCATTAATAACGCGGGTGTGATGGATCTGCCGACGAGACGGCTGACCGCGGATGGGTTTGAGATGCAGTTCGGGACGAACCACCTGAGTCACTTCGCCCTGACGGGTTTGTTGCTGCCGCTGCTGATAAGCGCACGGTCGGCACGGGTAGTGTACGTGAGTAGTCTGGCGCATCGCGGAGGGAAGGTCGACTTCGACAACCTGCAGGCGGAGCGCGGTTATAAGCGATGGCCTGCGTATCAGCAGTCGAAACTCGCGAAGCTGCTTTTCACTTTTGAGCTGCAGAGGCAGAGCGATGCGCAGGGATGGGGGCTGACGAGCAATGCGGCGCATCCGGGATATGCGCGGACCGATCTGATTGCGAATGGGCCGGGAACAAAAGGACTGCGGGGAATGCTGGGTAAGATGCTGCGACCGCTGAGCCATTCGGCAGCGGATGGAGCGTTGCCCACGCTGTTTGGAGCAACGTCGCCGGAGGCGGAGCCGATGGGGTACTACGGACCGAATGGCTTCTATGAGTTAAAGGGGCCTGTGGCGCCAGCGTATGTGGCTCCAAAGGCAAAGGATGCAGCGTTGGCCCGGAAGCTATGGGAGGTATCGGAGAAGCTGACCGGGGTGGAGTGGCCTATTCAGGAACAAAGCCGCGCCTACGAGCACGAGCCTTCGAAACCTAGGATATGAATTCGACCTCGCCCTCGATCTCGACGGGAATATCGAATGGAAGCTCAGCCATCCCTACCGCACTTCTGGCATGCGCGCCGACATCCGTGCCGTATAGCTCGAGAATGAGATCGGAAAATCCGTTTATAACGCTCGGTTGCTTCGTAAAGCCGGGTGCGGAGTTGACCATTCCAAACACGCGTCCCCAGGCGACGATCCGATCGAGGTCGCCCAACGAGCGCTTAAGACTACCTAAGATAGACAGGGCGGTGAGACGCGCGGAGAGATAACCTTGTTCTGTGGTCAATTCTCTGCCTAACTTGCCCAACGGCGCCGCGACCGAACCATCTGGATTCTGCGGCCCATGGCCGGAAATAATCGCGCGCCGTCCAAGAATTCGAATAAAGTCAAAGGGAAGAATCACTCCCGGAGGTGGAACGATCGGTTGGGGCAACACCAGACCAAGCGCATTTAACCGTTCTTCTATGTGTCCCATCCGTAACCTCTTTGTTTCATATTATCTTTGTTAATAATAGTTAAATTCGACGCACCGTCTTTTCAGCGAGCAGCCGAGGCGAAAATAATCTCGGTCAGCTAGAGGTAGCAAAACCGCATAAAGAATTATTCAGAGAAGGAGATACCTCCTGATTGCTCGGCACCGACCAATCGCGGCTGGCGCAGCGCACTGGAACTAGACGCAGCCGGAGAATAGGACACGTCTGGCAAATAACGTTTTCTCGACGGGTGACACGGCAGCTGAGACTGCGATTACGGCAACCGGGACAAAAAAAGGTCTATCTTCAGAATCCTGGTGTCTACTACCTCGAACCCCATGGGCGAATCGAAACCAGCAATAAACATCCAAGTGCAGAGGATGCCATGAATACAATACCGTGGATCTTAGCCGTTATGACTCTGTTAGCTCTAGATGCACGAGCCGGTACGCAGGAACAGCTTGCAGCGTGTCGTCAACAAATTGATTCGCTCGACCAAGGCATTGTTCAACTCATTCAGCAGCGGGCACGAGTGGTCGAAGAGGTAGGCAATATCAATCGCGAAGCACATCTACCAGTAACGGTTCCCAGCCGGGAGCAACAGGTAATCGCGAAGGCTCAAGAGGTGGCCAAGGGAGGTCCGCTACCAGCGGAGGCCGTCGGCCGTATCTATCAAAAGCTCGTAGAGGAAATGCGTAATTGGGAAGCCAAACTCGATGCGGCAACGCCGTAATGCTCGATCACCACACAAAACGCCAAACATGAAACTTAAGGCTAAAACGGGCCTTGATCACGGGCCTGGCGACGGCGCGCCTGTTCGTGGCCGAGGGCGCGCGAGTCGCAATAACGGGACGGAATCGGAAGACTCTTGACGCTGCCGCCGATGAACTTGCGTTTGACGAAGTTCTAAGAACCAACGTGACTGCCGTGTTTCTGACCATTCGGGCAGCGCTTTCTCTTCTGCAGCCGGGCGCATCAATCATTCTGAATGGTTCGATCTCGGCGACTACCGGCCTATTCCGCAGCGAGATGAGCTCCTTTGGCGGCGACGGAGCGTTTCATCAGGAGGACCAGAAAGGCGAGCGCGAACGCCACCACGGCAAAGATCAGGAAACAGTCGAAATAAGAGAGAGCCGAGGCTTGCTGCTGGCGCAGGTTCTCCAGGGATTGCCAAGCCATTTGCTGCGCAGCGGTGGGATCGCCGGTTTGCTGGAGGTAGCCGGGCTGCGCCTGGGCGATGTAGGAATTTACGGCAGGGTTCAGCGCATCGAGATTCTCGTTGAGACGCAGGGCGTGGAATATCTCGCGCCGCTCAGTGATCGTCTGACCGAGTGAAGTGCCAACGCTACCGCCCTCATTGCGTAGCAACGACATGAGTCCGACGGCAGCACCGCGCAGGGAGCGCGGGATGTAGAGATAGGCGGCGACATTGATTGGCGCGAAGACGAGCCCCAAACCTGCCACCATCACGACGCGTGGCCAGACAACCTGCCCGGGAGAGATATCCAGGTTCAGCTGCGACATCCAGAAATTTCCAGCGGCGACGATCAGCAGTCCGGTACCGATCAGCCAACGCGCGTCAACGCCGCGGCCCAACAACGCGCCCACGACGATGATCGCAAGAATCGTAAAAATGCCCGCGGGCGACAGCACCAGCCCGGCGTGGAAAGCGTCGTAGCCGAAGAGGGATTCCAGCATCGCGGGCAGCAGCGTGCTTGATCCGTATAACACTCCGAACGCGCAGAAAATGATGATGCAAGAAATGGCGAGATTGCGGTTACGCAGTGGCCGGAAGTTCACGATCGGACTCGGGTGACGTGTTTCCCAAAAGTATAAGCCGACGCCGCCGAGTACGAACAAGGCGGCCAATATTTGCACGCGTCCGAAGGCGTCGCTGAACCAATCCCACTCCTGTCCTTTACTCAGCAGGACCTCCCAGCAAGCCAGGGTGAGCACGAGGAGCCCGAGACCGATGGAGTCGAAATTCAGCGGCCGCTTCTTCAACTCTGTCCGCTGATTGCGCAGATACTCTGGGTCCTGCACCATGAGCCAGCAGAGCAGGAAAGCCAAGGCGCCCACCGGGAGATTAATGTAAAAGATCCACCGCCAGGAATATTGGTCGGTGATCCAGCCGCCGAGGGTTGGCCCAAGCACTGGAGCGATCAGGGCGGCGACCCCAAAGAGGGTTTGCGCGGCGCCCTGTTTCTCAATAGGGAAGGAATCGAGCAGGATACCCTGGCTCGAGGGTTGGAGGCCGCCACCGGCCAGGCCCTGCAGCACGCGAAACAGAATCAGCTGACTCAGACTTGTCGCCATGCCGCAGAGCACTGAGCTGATCGTGAAAATCGCGATCGAGAGCAGGAAATATCTGCGTCGCCCGAGATGCGCGGCTAGCCAGCCAGAGATCGGCAGGACGATGGCGTTAGCGGCGAGATAGCTGGTAATAACCCACTCGCTATCGGTGGCGGCCGAGGAAAGCCCGCCGGCGATGTAGCGCAGTGCCACATTCGCAATCGTAGTATCGAGCACTTCCATGAAGGTCGGCACTACCACGGCGAGCGCAACGAGCCACGGATTGAAGACTCGCGGACTGACCGTCGCGACGGGAGCAGATATGGCTGGCGATCCAGCGCTCATGGAGTGGGCGCAGAGGCAGGCTGGTTCGGTTCCTGAAGAAATTTGCCCGCGTTCGGGCCGGTGGGCGGAGTTTTCAAATCCACCGACGGGGTGACCGAGAGGCCGACGAAAAGCGGCACCTTGTCAGGATCGTAGTTCATCACATCGATCCGCACCGGCAGCCGCTGGACCACTTTCACGAAATTGCCCGTCGCATTCTGCGCCGGCAATAGCGCCAGAGTGGAGCCCGTGCCCATGGTGAAACCGGAGATGCGTCCTTCAAACATCCGCTTGCCGCCATACATGTCCAACTCCAACTCCACCCGCTGGCCGATCCGTAAATCGCGGAGCTGGGTTTCCTTGAAATTCGCGTCCACCCAGATGTCGCGCAGCGAGCGGATGGCCATTAGGCTCTGACCCAACTGCACGTTGTTGCCAGGGTTCACGTTGCGGCGCGTGACGACGCCGGCGATCTCCGCCACAACCGTGCAGTAGCGCAAATCGAGCTTCGCCTGGTCGAGATCGCGTTGCGCTCGTAGCAAACTCGCTTCGGCCTGTTTCAAGGCGGGCGCGTTCTTGATCACCTCGGCGTAGATGCGGTCTATGTCGCCGCCGGGATCGCGCCGATAGAATTCGTCCAGCGTCTGTTTCGGCGTGAGATTGTATGACGACGACACGATCCCGAGCTGCGCGGCACTCTGGATCAGATCGGCGAGCGCCTGGCGGACGGAGGAGAAGGTCTGGTCGAGATCCGCGGGTACGTCGGTAAGGCTGGTTCCCTCGGGTGGTTTGCCAGTCAGGCCAAGAGCGACACGTGCCTGCAAGACGTTTTCCAGCGCCTGGCTGACCTGGGCTTTCGCCACGTCGAGCGCCTCGCGTTTTTGGTCATATTCTTCGACGCTCACCACTTTGGTCGCGAGCAGGCGTTCCGCGCGGTCAAACTCCGCCTGGGCGAGCACCAGGGTCGCTTTGCTTTGTTCCCAGGTGGCGGCTCGCGCTCGCACGAGCGCGACTTGATTATCCACGTCTTCGATCGCCCGGACGAGCTTGAAGCGCTGGCTCCTCACCTGCGCCACCGAACCTCGCACGGTGGCCTGGGCGACGATGAGGTTCGCTTGGGCGGAATCGACGGCAGCCTGTTTGATAGCGACCTGGACACGATACGGCTCAGGATCAAGTTCCACGAGTACCTCGCCTTTTTTCACGCGATTGTTGTCGTCAACGAGGACGCGAGCCACCTGACCAGTCACGCGCGGCGCGACAAAGGTCACGTAGCTGTTCACATACGCGTCGTCTGTGGACACCGTATTTAGCGCGTGAAGCAGTCGCGGGATTCCCACAAAAATCAGCAATGCCGCCACCAGTACGCCGAGCGCGATAGGCCACCAGCGGCGTCTGTGTGCGGGCCTGGCCGTTGGTGCCAGCGGCGCTTCGGGCGCTGCGGGCCGATCGGATGGCGCGGGTTTCGGTTCTTCAGCCGCCACGAGATGCTGTCCTTTTCTTGGTTGGTTTTTCAGGCGGCGAACCCGCCATCCAGCGGCAACGCAACGCCAGTAGTAAATGCTGCACCCGGCGAGCAAAAGTAAAGCACAGCTGCCGCGACTTCTTCCGGCCGGCCAAATCGACCGATTGGATGTCGCTCAAGTAGGTAGCTGCGAGTCTGATCGTTCCTGCGGATCTGCTCGGTCATGTCCGTTTCGATGATCGCCGGGCAAACGGCGTTCACGCGCACGCCTTTGGCCGCGAACTCGAGCGCCACCGATTTCGTGAGACCGATGACCGCGAACTTGCTGGCACTGTAAATTGGAGAGCCCGCGTTCGGCCTGAGTCCGAGTACCGAAGCATTGTTTACGATGGCACCGCCACCGGATTGAAGGATCGCAGGGATCTGATGTTTCATGCCGAAAAAGACACTCCGCACGTTGGTGTCCATGATGCGGTCGAAGACTTCGCCCGTGTTTGCAATGCCAGTACCCGCTTCTCCGCCAACCCCCGCGTTGTTGAAGGCGAAATCGAGCCGGCCGAAATGTTCGACCGTGCGGGCTACCGACGCCGCGATCTCTTCCTCGCGGGTCACATCTGTACGTACAAACAAACCGTTACCGCCGGCCTTCTCCACCAGTGCGACCGACTCCGCTCCCTCGGTTTCTCGGCGGCCGGCCACAACGACGTTACCGCCTTGTTCGGCAAAAGCGATCGCCGTTGCCCGCCCAATTCCGGCGGTTCCGCCGGTGATCAATACGACTTTTCCTGCAAATGATGAGTTCATAGTTAGTACGTGAGTTACAATTTAGCCGCGGAACCAGTGCATCTGCCGGCGCTGCTATCAAGGCGACGCCAACGAAACGACCTCAGGCCTTGAGGAAGGCCAAAAGGTCGGCGTTGACCTGGTCCTTGAGGGTCGAGCAGAAGCCGTGGGGAGCGCCCTTATAAACCTCGAGATGCGCGTTCTTGATCTGCTTGGAAGAAAGTAGCGCCGAAGCGCCGATCGGAACGATCTGGTCGTCGTCGCCATGGATGATGAGGGTCGGAACGTCGAACCTCTTCAGGTCCTCGGCAAAGTCGGTCTCAGAGAAAGCCTTGATGCAGTCGAAGACGGCGCTGAAACCGGCCAGCATCCCTTGGAGCCAGAAAGAGTCGCGAAGGCCTTGCGAGACCTTGGCGCCAGGCCTGTTGGCACCGTAGAATGGTTCGCTCAGATCCTTGAAGAACTGCGAGCGGTCGGCCAGGACGCTGGCGCGGATACTATCGAACACGTCGATCGGCAAGCCGCCGGGGTTGGCCTCCGTCTTGAGCATAATCGGCGGTACCGCGCCGATCAGCACTGCCTTGGCGATACGTTTCGTACCGTGACGGCCGATATAGCGGGCAACTTCGCCGCCGCCCGTGGAATGACCGATATGGATCGCGTTCTTCAGGTCGAGCGCTCCGACGAGCGCCGCGAGGTCATCGGCGTAGGTGTCCATTTCGTTGCCATCCCAGGGCTGGCTCGAGCGCCCATGGCCGCGACGGTCATGGGCGATGCAGCGGTATCCACGGGAGGCCAGAAATTCCATCTGGTCTTCCCAGGCGTCCGCACTGAGCGGCCAACCGTGACTAAAGACGACCGGCTGTCCGGTTCCCCAATCCTTGTAGTAGAGATCAATGTTGCTGGAGCTTTCTTTGCCGACCGTGATGTAGGACATTGTGTTCTTTCTTTTGGATTTGGTTTGTGGTTCGTGCCGCTCACTGGCTTGATCGACCAGAGCCTGGGGAGGACCTGAACGGCCGAGCGCTTTCGAGTAAATTGGTAAGGTCTTTGGCTCCTTAGAGACCGTGCAGTGTTTCGAATAAGAACCAGGTGCGGCGCTCGGTCTCGTCGATCCAGTTCTCGATCAAACTGGCGGTAGCGACATCGTTGTGCCGGTCGCAAACTTCATGGGCAGAACGCAGGGATCGCGTCAGCTGCTGGCTGTCCGCACAAAGCTCTCCGAGCATGTCCTTCGGCGTGATGAATTCGGCGTTGTTGTCTTTCAGACGTTGATGTCGCGAGATATCGCTGATGGAATGGAGCGTAGTGCCGCCGATCTTGCGGGCTCGTTCTGCGATATCATCCGTCATGGCAAAGATTTGCTCGGCGTGCTCGTCCAAAAGCAGATGGTAATCCCGAAAGTGGCCCCCGCTCATGTGCCAGTGGAAATTCTTTGTCTTCACATAAAGTGCGAACACATCTGCCAGCAATTGGCGGAGGGCGCTCGAAATCTCCTCTACGCCCTCATGGTTGAGATCGGTTGGAGTTTGTAGCGCGTTTGTTTCTCGTCCTTCTGATTGAGTTGTATCACTCTTTCTCATCGTTTTTCTTTTCCTTTCAGGCGCAAACTCAATTCATTGGAGGCTCTCGGCAACACGGCTTTTCATTATTTCCCTGCGCCGTCGCCGATCCTGCGCTTACCGTTTCAAAATATGGGCCAACGCTCGTGCCTCGAGATAAAACGCTCCATTGCTTTTCGGTTAATGTTTCGTTAACCCGCATTGATCACAATCTTGCCCTCCGCGTGATGGGGGAGATTGTGATCAATGCAGGCCGTTACGCGCCCTTTCGCCAACGAGTCTGGCTCCACGGATAGGTTTGGATCGCTTGAGCGAATGTCTCGACGACAGGCGACCGGTTGCGTCCTTCGATCGAGATCAGCGAGATTTCGCGGATCACTTCCGGCTTTATCAAAGGTCTGCTGATAACGCCGGGTGTCACCACAGAGAACTCCGGCAGAAACGTGACACCGAAACCGGCTGCCACCATGCTCTGGATCCAGTCTTCCTTCTCGCTGCGATAAACGACTGGGATGTTGATTCCCAAATCCTGGCACTGAATCGAAATGCGAGACTGGAACTCACAATTTACCCGTAAAAGATGAGGTTGCTTAGCAGCGTGGTCCATCCTGATCATCTCTCGCGCTTGAAATTCATGGCCGACGGGGAAAGCAACGCAGAAGCGTTCACGATAAAGCGGCACGGCCCGGATAGTCTCCTGAAACGGTTCCGGCAGTGCGAGTATCGCAAGGTCCAACCAACCGTTCCGGAGCAGCTCGTTCAGGTTTTCCGCTGTTCCATCGATCAGTGTGAGCT
This sequence comes from uncultured Verrucomicrobiae bacterium, assembly GCA_963804425.1. Lineage (GTDB taxonomy): Bacteria > Verrucomicrobiota > Verrucomicrobiia > Chthoniobacterales > JAFAMB01 > DASTDH01. Next base: position 292,595 of record CAWDQF010000003.1, read on the forward strand.
CGATGCCTGGATGTTTCGCGTGAAACTCAGCGAGAAATCCCATGAAATAATCGGTCCGATGGTACACATGACGCCAAGTTTCACTGGCGCATGCTCGAGCCGCAGAAATTTGTGAGCCGTGATCTTCGCGCCTTCTGCTTCGGAGAGAATTCGTTCCAAATGGGGCCGGATCAAAATTCCAAGATCCGTCAGGTGGGTGTAGTTTCTTTCCCGGCGGAAAAGCTTCCCGCCCACTTCTTCTTCCAGCTTCTGGATCGCACGAGTGAGCGCCGGCCCTGACACGTGACATTCCTCAGCCGCTCGCCGAAAATTCAAAGACTCGCTCGCGGCAAGAAAGTAGCGTATCTCATGCATTTCCATCTCGTGGCAAATGATACGCGGCGTGCCATATTTGAACAGCTTCTTGCCAAATGCTTGTAGCTTCTCGGGCCTCTGTGCGCGGACCGCAGGTTTGAGCTAATCGTTCGTGAGGGCTCCAGCCGTGCTCCCGGGGATGGGGAAGCTCGAACACGCCGCTCGTGAGCGTAATTGAACCGCCGGCGCGCAGATGCCAGAGCGCGAAGCGCACTAGGTTCACCTGCCCCAGTACCTTACCCTTTAGGTTGAGCATGAAGTCTTCGTCCGACAGGGATGTGAAAGGAGCTAACTTTACGTTTGCCAAGCAACAAGCAACCGGTCGACCAGGTTGGACACGAATAAACTGATTTAATTCGCGCCCATTGGTGTCCATTCGTGGTTCTTCTTTCGTCGCTTTGGTTACCGCTCAGTCACTCTGTGATCTTCGCGTTCTTTGCGGCTGTTCGTATTTCACTCGGCCGGCAGCGCGAACTTGCTCTTCAACCAAGGAAAGCTCACAATCAGGGAGGCGATAATTGCAACGGCATAAACAAGGACCGGGGAGAGATGGCCAAGTCCGCCGGCGACAATGGTATAAAAGATGAGAACGCCGTAAGCGCCCTCCAGTATGCCACGGAGTACCGCTCGAGCTGCATCGCTCCCTTGTTGATGATGAACAAACGCACAAAGAGGCCAAGCTAAGACTGGAATCGGCGAAAGTAAGCCGCTCCACTGCGATCCAAGAAACGATGCGGAAAGTGTGACCAGCAAAACCATCGCCGTCGCGGTGAAGATCCGTGCGGGTAAGTCCCACCTAGGATAGTCGATTTGAAATTTCGCCGGCAAATTGTTCGGCGTGAAGATAAGGCTAAGCGAAATCGCCAGAAATCCAGTGATCCAAGCCGGCCAAAAGGATAAGACGGACTTTTGCAAGAAATACAAAGAGACAAGAAAAACAGTAACGCTACAAAACACGCAGGCAGGCATTTGGAGACGATCGGTTAGCCGGCTGTAAACAACAGAAAAGAGCGCGACTGGTGCTAAACTGAGCAGTGAGCTTGATGCAGCGGCGGCAAAACCCGGTCCCTGTTCAGCGAACAGATAGATAGAGATCGGGCCTGAGGTGAGCGGCAAGCCGGCGAGAAGTCCTCCAATTCCCGGACCCCAGCGACGTGCCGCCCAGGAAACGGCAAGCATCAAAAGAGGGGTAAGGAAAAGCTTTATCAGCAGCAAGTGCACGTATTTCCTAAATTCCAGCTCAATAGTTGAACCGCGAATTGACACGAATGGACGCGAATAAAATCTGAACATTCGTGCCCATTCGCGGTTCCAAATTCAATTCTTGCCACGGGTCGTGACGACGAATAAGCGGCGGAATGGAAGCAGCACATCGCCGTTTGCTCGCAGGGGGAAAAGAATGCGAAATCGCTCAAGCAGTTGTCCTTGGAACGTGTTGCGGTCCGCGTCATCGGGCAGAGCCTCCAAATAGGGTCGTAAGCCCGTACTCCGATACCAGTCGATGATTGCGGCGTGATCTGGCAGTTGATGGTAGTAGATCGTTTCCCAAAGTTCGATAGATCCGGCTTCACTCGCCAAATAGTCGTAGTATACGGAGGGCGGATGTGCGATGGGGGACGATTCTGGAGCGTAGCGCTTCCAAGCCGCAAGGTCGGAAACCTCGCGAATGGCTGTGGTCGCTGACTGATCGTAAAGAGCGGGGATTTGAAAGGCCAGAGTGCCTGCGGGTTTGAGCTGCTGCATGAGCGATTGCAAGAGTGATGAGTGATCCTGCAGCCAATGCAGAGAAGCGTTTGCGAAAATCAGATCGACCTTGCCGGATGATCGCCACGCGCCAATATCTGCGCAGTGCCATTCCGTTTTTGGATCGATCTTTTTTGCCTGTTCCAACATTGCCGGCGAATTATCAATGCCGACGATTTTCGCGGAGGGCCAGCGTTCGCGCAGAATCGACGTGCTATTCCCAGGTCCACATCCGAGATCAACAATCTCTTGCGGTTCATTGATCGTGACCCGGGCTAGAAGATCACGGCTGGGTTGTGTGCGCTCTCGCTCAAAACGCAAATACAAAGACGCATTCCAATCAACCACGGAAAGCACCTCTGAGGTTTGCGATCAGCCACAGAACTTGCATGACGTTATATCGATGGCCGGCAGGCAATAATCCACTGACAAGCAGTAAGCAGTAACAATAGATAGTGAAGCTGGTTGGTTGAGTCAGCAAATAGACGCTTCACGCAGAGCCCTATCGCACTTTCCCGGCGTTGTCGGCGATGACAGCGTTTCCGGCGATTCAAAAACTCGGCTCACCGGAGCGCAACGTATGTGCCCCGGAAAACGGCCGCTACTCTTTGGGCCGTTTGAATCTCGACCGTCACGACCGTGCGCGCTTTGCCGTGGCGCGACAAACCGTCGACGAATTGGGTCCACTTCTCCGGATAGGGGAGGCGAGCGCACGCTGCAAAAGTTCCGTCGATGGATTTAAGATAACGGATCTCGCTGTGTTGAATGACAATGCCGGGTAATTGGCCCGCGGCTTCCAATCGAAGGTAGACGAGACTCCACCCCGCTAAGATGGCTACGGCACTGATGCTCCCGCCGAATGCAGTCCCGTGATGGTTTACGTTTGGCGCCAACGGCGCCATAATCCAAATCTCATTCAGATTGGCTTCTTGTACCGATATGCCGAGCGCCTGGCTAATGGGTATTTGCCGGAAAAGATATCGCTGAAGCCTGTTTGATATATTTCGGCTCTCCATAGTAATCACATAGCAAATAGCAAACGCAGATTGCAAATGTGAACAATTTGCTATTTGCGATCTGCTATTTGCTATTCCACTCGGCGTTCGCCGAGCGGTCAGCTATTGCGGTTTAGATTCGGTCGTTGCAGCCTTCGCCAAATCCTCGTACGAAGTGACGAGAGCATCGAAAGCAGGAAGGGAAAACTCGAAGCTTTCTCGGCTCGGACAAGATAGAGTTACGAAATGAATTGAGTCTCGTGTCTGATAGTAAGCGGTCGCCTGATAGTTGCCGAACTTGTCGCCGGAAAAGTAATAAATTTTGGCTTTGCTGGCGTCTCTGGTGGTGAGCGTCTTTATGTACTTTGCCTCGACGCCGAGGCTACCGTTCTCGCGAAAGGTCTTCAGGGTATCCTTAACCTGATCCTCAATGGTTTTGACCGTATCATCGAGCGTACGGACTCGCGCATAGCAAATTGCCGAGCTGGATGCCCAGCTTGAGTCTTTCGGGTAAAAAACCACATTCAAACCTTGATCCCGGCCCGACTCGTTATCGAGAACCCAATTCCTGGGCGCCTTCAGCTGGAAGGCATAATCCTTCCCTCTCAAAACCGCGTAGCCTTCTAGGACTTGTTCGGCTCGGGTCGTGCAGACGTTCACGAAGAGAAGAAGCAAAGGGGCCAAATACTTCATAATGGGAGAAATCTTGTCGAGACAGACAAATACTCGAGTGAATAGCCAATAGCCAATCACCGATAACCAACATTGTTATCGACGATTGGCTATTGATCATTCCCCAGGGTACCGGTTTCACCCGGGGGAGCTGCATGCCTCGAGGGCATGCAGCTCCAGCGGACTAAGTTTCCACGCTTTAACGATTAAACGGTTGCCCGAATCGTTGCGCCGGACACAAACCGCCCCTCTCGCCGGGCTTCCTCGCGTTGTTCCCGACGCACTTCGGCTAACAAGCTAAGGTCTATCGCCGGCAAAGGTGCTTCCGGTTGAGACGGGCGTTCTTCGTTGGTGAAAGCCTGGGCTCTTGGTTGACTCAAGCTCTTTGCGATAAGTAAGGTATATAGATCCATTTTCCCTCCGTTTTGTTTTGGTTCGTCATCCGATCTGGGGGAGGGGGGAACGTGTTGTTCCTCTTTAGTTTTGTTCATTTTCTGTCGCCGTGTCGTAGACTGATTCGTCGAACGCGACCTGCAATCTCGTATTGAGCGCGAGCAGCGTAACGAATAGGCTGAGAATCATCCCGATTCCCAACAGGCCGATCAGAGGATGCGTGTAATCGCGAATTTGCGATCCTGCGACGGCTCGGACCACAGCGGCTATCACTCCGATTAGTGCACTGGAACTCGCCAGTACCGTGAGCGTACGCTTAGTCCCTGCGACTTCTTTTCTTGCTGTTTCGTGTTCCATAAGGGTTTCACCTTTCACTTGTGCTCACCCGTAAGCTTTCGCTCGGGGTGAAACCCTCATCAGTAACAACTTGCCGACAGTAATGCTTCAGGTCGGCGCAAATGTCAAACTCGACAGTCAAAAAACGGCGATGATGACATGTATAGCTGGGAAGCGTTCATCCCAAATCGGATCTCCTCCCCAAGAGAAAGAGTCGTGGGGCAATATCGGAATCGAATTTACTCGCAATCTCTCGGACAAAAACATTTCTCGCGGAATCCAGGTAACGCTTTATTTCCTCGTATTCTTCGGGTCCGGTGAGATGGCCACGATAGGAGAGAATCGTTACGCGACCGGCGGCACTCAGATGAGGAATCAAGCCGCCGAGAGCTGCTAAGGTGGTCACGGCCCTCGTTACAATCGATCTATCACCTCTCGGTAGGTAGCCTAAGTTGAACATAGCGGCCTGCACCGGCCGGCCGTCCCGCAGATAAGTCTCGATTCCTGAATGGCAACCCAGGACGAGTCGGACGCGATCGATCATGCCAGTGAACCGCAATAACTCCGACGCGTTCTTTAGAGCGGCTTTTTGGACGTCAAAACCGATCACGTGTCCCGATGGACCAACTGCGTGAGCAAGAAAGAGGGTGTCATACCCGTTCCCAACGGTTGCGTCTATGGCGAGCGCTCCGTCCCACAATGCTCCCGAAATCCAATCCGCTGCTACCCGGGTCAATTTCGTCTCGCTGAACTCCAAAGGGATGGACGACATATATCGATTTCCTTCCAGACCGGTTTCCCCTCTTCGAGAGCGGCAATGAGTTGCTGGGCGGCGAACGGTGCTTGCAAGGCACCCTTTGATCCAAGCCCATTGAGGATAGCCAAACGCGGCCACCTTGGATGAACTCCAACTACCGGCCTATTATCCGCCCTAATGACCGGACGGACTCCTGCTCGTTGCTCGACAGTTTCGAAATTGGGAACGAAGAACTCGTGAATTGCTTCTTCGATCTCTTTTTTGGCGACCTCCGTCGGTTTTTCGTCAAGCAAATCCCATCGATAATTCGTACCTGCCAAGATTTCTCCTGCGACATTTCGAAAGATCCATTTTCCGTGTTGAACGATTCTCTGTTCCGCGAAACCCGAGGTTGCCAAGGTCAGCGTCTCGCCTTTTGCCGGGTTCAGTTCAATCTCGGCGAAAAAGGGATTGCGGGCCATGCGATAACCTTCACAGAAGATCGCATATCGGGCAGTAAACCGCTCCCACCGAATGCGATCCGGGAAAGTCTCGAGCGTGCTATAACGAAGCGGCCGATCGATCAAGCATTGCCGAGCGAGGAGGAATTCTCTTGCGCGCAAGATCAGACTCCGGATGTCCAGCTGAGCCGCCCGCGTCACTTCAAAAAACCCGAACTTACCTCGGAACAGAGGGAAGGGTTTGGCCGGGCTGTCAGACAGGTACTCTCGATATTCCGGCAGGTCGGCCTGCCGGGTCCAACGCTCCATTTCTTCGGTGTTTTGGAGAAGGCGAAGTACCGTGCGCTGTTCAAAGAGTCTTTGGCCGAGCTGCGCTTCAATCCTCGGGTAAATCGAAAAGACCTCCTGCAGCAGTTCGTTTATAAGGGCCGGCCGGTTCAATCGTTTACCCGTGATCGGATTGATGATCCCGCCAGCTGCTTTGGAAGCGGCATGGCGATGAGCGTTATCGACCACCACCACGGAGCGACCGCGCTCCTGCAACAAAAGCGCCAAGAGGCTGCCCGCTAGTCCTTGACCGACAATGAGGTAATCAATGAACTCCATTGCGCTCAGAAATAAATGTCGTCGCGAATCTGAAACGCGTTTTGGATCAGACCTACTTGTCGTTGCGGTTCCATGACGATTTCGACAATGTCGAACCGATAGGGGATTTCTCGGTCATCGAGCAGGCGGAGCCATTCTTTCGCCGCCCGGACGATTCTGTCCTGCTGTCGAAGGGTGACAGCCTCGTGGGGATTGCCAAAGAGATTGGTCGTTCTCGTCTTGACCTCGACAAATACCAGGACTTTTGCCTGCCGATCACGGCAGACCAGATCGACTTCGCCTCCAGTCTTGGCTCGGAAATTACGGAAGAGGATTTTGTAGCCCGATTTCCGCAGGAAGCTGACGGCTATCTTCTCGCCGCGCTTGCCCAAGCGGATATGGGCGGCGGTTGACGAACCGAAACGAAAATAGCGCCTAAAATGGAAGATAGGTTTGAGCCACTGGGCGGAACGTTTGCCGATGGATATGACAAGGTCCGTGAGAACGTAACTTTTCGAGGTGCTCTGGCGTACCGTACCCTTTGTTGTGAGCAAATTGGTAAACCGGAAACTCCTCATGCCAGCTCACCATCATACGGTCGCGAATGACTTTCGCAATGACACTGGCTGCGGCAATACTGAGCGATTTGGCATCGCCATCAACGATGGCAGTCTGGGGAAGAGAAAAAGCCGGTACCGGCAAGCCGTCGATCAACAGGTGTTCCGGAGGTGTCATCAAACAAGCCACCGCTCTCTGCATGGCTAGATGCGTTGCGCGAAGGATATTGATATGATCGATTTCCGCGACAGAGGCTAAGCCGATTCCGAATTCGATCGCAGGATTTGAAACCAGTTCTTCATAGTAGGTTTCCCGAGCCAAAGAGGGGAGCTGTTTTGAGTCGTTGAGCCCACGCAGCCGAAAGTTTGTTGGTAATATGACGGCAGCGGCCACTACGGGCCCGGCCAGCGGCCCTCGTCCTGCCTCGTCGATTCCCGCGATGCGTTGGATTCGCTGTTTGTAAAGACTTCTCTCAAAGCGAAGGGAGCAAGAGAAGTTCCCTCCGGATACTCGTGCCACCACTCGGCCATCTTGAGGTAAGTCGGCGCGTTCGGCAATCGCAAAGCGGTCGATACGTCATTTTCTCGTGACGATTTCGTCCTCGTCCTCGTTATCGAAGAACAGCCTGTCCGCAACCAGAAGAACTGACGCGCATTCGTCTGCGACACATTTAATGGCTTCTCTTAGAGGACGAGCGTGAGGACGAATGGGTTAAACGGCCACCACAGAGCGACCGCGCTGGCTTTCCAAATGCTGAAAAGCAATGCGCTCGATTTCGGCGACCGATGTCACTTGTTGCAATGCGTCACGCAGAGATCGACACTCCGGCATACCTCTCGAGTAAGCCATCAGTCGGCTCCGCAACGAGGAGATGACAAAGCGTTCTGAACCATTCTCCTGCAGGGCGAGCCGACAGTGCCGGAGTACGTGAGCCCAGCGCTCTTCCAGCGAAGGTTCCGGAATCAGAACCTCGGAATTCAGGAACAGTTTGATGTGACAAAATAACCAAGGGTTGGTCATGACGGCGCGACCGAGCATCACACCACGTACCTTAGTTTGGGTCAGCCGATTAACTACTTCTTCTACCGAACGAAGATCACCGTTGCCGATGACCGGGATTGACACTGCTTCGGCGACCCGCGCAATTTCGTCCCAGTCGGCAGACCCAGCATAGCCCTGTTCCTTGGTCCGCCCGTGGACGGCGAGCGCGCAGATACCAGCGTTCTCTAGGATGCGCGCTGTCTGGACGGCGTTGATCGAAGAAGCGTCCCAACCAATCCGAATCTTCGCGGTTACGGGCACCGGCTTGAGCGCCTCAACGGCGCGGGAAGCGATTTTCTCTAGAAGAGGGCAGTCTCGTAAAAGGGCTGAGCCGCCGTGGCGGCAAACCACCTTGTTCACCGGGCATCCGAAGTTGAGATCGATGAAATCAGGTTGTACCCAATCGACCACCGCTTTGGCGGCCTCCGCTATTTTCTCGGGATCGCCTCCAAAAAGTTGCACTCCGATGGGACGTTCTTCCGGTCGAAATGCGATCATCTCGCGGGTGCGCTGGTTGCGGTGAAGGATCCCTTCTGCCGAAATGAATTCGGTAATGACCACATCGGCACCCTGTTCCTTACAGAGGCGGCGGAAGACAGAGTCGGTCACTCCAGCCATCGGGGCCAGATAAAGAGGGAATTGACCGGAGCGAAACCAAGGGAGCATGAGATTCCTTTGAACCGAGTCTACAACAGCTCGAAAAAGAATGCCTGGGCGGAAATTGATTCCCTTTCTTACGGACTGGCGAACGCGTTAACAGCGCTTTCGCGATCCCCGAAAACAAGAAAAACCTTATCGAGGCGCGCGATCTGAAAGACCATCGCGACATTACCTCGAAGTCCAGTCAGAGCTAGCTTGCCTCCGTAATTTTGGACTCTTTGCAATGCGTCGATGAAAATAGCCAGACCCGAGCTATCAACATAAGAAACTTCAGACAGATCGACTACTATGACCGGACTCTGTTTCTCGATGAGCGGGTCCAGCCGAGCGGTAACGTTCGGCTTCTCGTTCAAATCGATCTCGCCCCTAAGTTCCAAGAGTTCAACCGCCATGGGAGGTCGAGCTTATAACATCCTTTCACTGAGGCAGCAACGGCAAAGGTCCGGCTAAAATTAAGAGTTGCTCCTGCCTAAGGGGGTGCGATACCATTAGGTTTACCGTAGATGTCGTAATTTAAATATTCTTGAGAGTAAAGCTCGCCATGACCCTAAAACTCAAGCTCGGATCTCCGCGAAAACTGACGGTTCGATACCCGCGACTTTATTCCATCACCGTTTTCACCAATAAATGGCGGGAAGTTCGCGACTTTTATACCCGCTTACTAGGGGGCGGAATCATCAGTGAGCGCAGGCACCGCTACTTCGACTTGTTGATCGGCGGGATGCCAATTTCGTTCCGGGCTTGTGAAGATGGCGAGGTTGAGAGCCATTTTCATCTTTATCTCGCGCTCCGAGATCGCGAGACGCTATTAGAAAAACTCAGAGAGGCGGGAGTCATCGTCCGCTTGGATGGTCCGTACGCGAGTTTTCTCGATCCAGACGGCCGGACAATCAAGCTCTCCGAGGATATCGCGGTTCTGGCGTGAGGAAGCTACCCGAGTCCCAACGCCGCCAAGACTGTTTTGGTTTCGCGGAGATCATCGAATAGGTAATCGGGCTTATGGGATGCCAGGGTTTCTCTGGAATAGCGACCAGTTGCGACCGCCACGACAGTTGCGTTGACAGCCTTCCCGCAGGCGATGTCGCGCGGCGTATCGCCGATAACGAATAGCTCGTTGAAGTCCGACTGAAACTCCGTCTCCGCCCGTTTTCTGGCGATAGGGCCGAGCATATTCCGATCTCGGCTATCGTCTGCGAACGCGCCAACGCTAAAGCGATCCCAAAGACGATGCGTCCCAAGTTTCAGCTGCGCGCCCCGCTTGAGATTACCCGTGAGCAGTCCCACTATGCAACCGTCTCGCGCGCAAGCATCCAACAACATAGCCACACCGGGTAGGACATCGCCGGGTTGTCGAAGTAAGCGCTGGTTGAGATGGGCCAAATACGCACCGAGATAACGATTCACGTTTATCTCGGAGTCGGGAATCCCGTGTTTGGTCAGGATTTCGTGGACGATGGCGACGTCGGTATTGCCAGAGACCGCCACTCCGTCGAGATCTTCCTCAATTGCGAACACGTCTGCGCCGGCAGCTTTCAGGGCGGCGCGCCCTGCGCCGTCAGTCGATAATAGCGTTCCGTCGATATCAAAGAGGATGAGCTTCATTCCTCCGAATCGGGAGGTTCCGGTGGAAGTTCTTCATCGGGAGGCGCGAACCGGCGCTTGCGCTTGTTCATGGGAAGGGGGGCGATCGTCATACTAATGCTTTTGCCCATCAGCTTAGGTTCCATTTCGGCTTGTCCCATTGTAGCCAAATCGTCCTTGAGGCGAGTCATCAATTGGTAACCCAGCTCCTTGTGACTGAGTTCGCGCCCGCGAAACTGGAGCTGCGCCTTGACCTTGTTTCCTTTTTCCAGGAACTCTTCGGCGTGCCGCACCTTGATCATGTAATCGTGCGGATCGATATTGACGCGGAACTTGATCTCTTTGAGTTTCGATCCGGACGACTTTCGATCCTTATCTTGTTTCGAGAGATCGTAACGATATTTTCCGAAATCTACGATCTTGCATACTGGAGGATTCGCACCGGGCGCTACTTCCACCAAGTCCAGGCCGAGAGACTGCGCTTTCCGCAGCGCATCCTGAATCTTCAGGATTCCCAATTGCTCGTTGGTTGTTCCCAATATGACTCGGACGTCGCGTGCGCGAATTCGGCCGTTTACACGGATTTGCTGTTGCTGAATAAAACGATTCTCCTGGAGAGCGAGACCGGGAGCTGACCACCTCGCTCAATCAAGTTTTCGATCTTTAATTTCCTGCTGGATTCTCTCCAAAAAATGCGGCGCACTCACAGCCCCCTCATCACCGCGGAGTCGACTGCGCACAGCCACCTCGCCGGCTTGTTCTTCTCGTGCGCCGAGGACCAACATATAGGGGACCTTCTCGAGCTGGGCAAGCCGAATCTTAGCTCCGATCTTGTCGGAGCTCTCGTCGAGAGAGGCCCGAATTTTCGCCCCTTTCAAGGCGGACAAAATCTGCCTGCCATAAGGCAAATGTTTCTCGGAAATCGGTAGTATGCGCGCCTGTTCTGGCGCCAACCAGAGCGGGAAAGCGCCCGCAAAATGTTCGATCAGAACGCCACAGAACCGTTCGAGTGATCCGAACGGAGCCCGATGGATCATTACCGGCCGTTTGGGAGCGTTATCGGTGTCGATATAGATCAGGTTAAATCGCTCGGGCAGATTGTAATCGACTTGGATAGTACCGAGTTGCCACTCGCGACCGATGACATCTTTTATGATGAAATCGATCTTCGGGCCATAAAATGCGGCTTCGCCTTCCTCTTCGACAAAAGAGATCCCAGCCTGAGCGGCTATTTCTTTCAACGCGGATTCTGCTTTATCCCATTGAGCCGCGGTACCGACGTACTTAGAAGAGTCGGGATCCCTCAGCCCGAGCCGCGCGCGAAATTGATCCAAGCCAAGTGTACGAAGGACGTTGAGGCCAAGTTCCAGGCACTGTAGAAGCTCTGCTCGAAGCTGTTCTTCAGTGCAGAAAAGATGTCCGTCGTCCTGAGTGAAGCCGCGCACTCTGGTCATTCCTCCGAGCTCACCCGATTGCTCCCAGCGGTAGACGGTTCCAAACTCAGACAGCCTGACGGGCAAGTCACGATACGAACGAAGTTCCGACGCATAGATTTTGATGTGCATCGGACAGTTCATCGGCTTCAGCAAATAACCGTCGAGCTCCCCTTTCTCGAGCAAATTGGCCAGCATAGCGCAGCTGCAATCTTCGTCAGCCAAGCGTTTCAAGGCCTCCGGCTCAATGAGCGGCGGGAATTGCGACTCGCGGAAGTAGGGATAGTGGCCCGAGGTCCGATAAAGGTCGAGCTTCCCAATGTGTGGAGTAAATACTTCGGAGTATCCCTGTTTGCGCAACTCCTCTCCGATAAAATTTTGGAGTTCCTGACGAATGACCGCTCCTTTTGGTTTCCACAGGATGAGCCCTTGTCCGACCTGTTCATCGATATGGAAAAGACCTTGCTCGCGGCCCAGTTTGCGATGATCCCGCTTTTTTGCTTCCTCGAGCTGAACGAAGTAAGCGTCCAACTCCGTCCGATTTTTGAAAGCGGTTCCATAAATCCGCTGCAGCTGGGGATTGGTGGCGTCTCCTTTGTAGTAGGCGCTCGCCACGCTCGTCAGCTTAAATGCTCCGACGTTCCCGGTGCGCAGCACGTGCGGCCCGGCACAAAGATCGGTAAAATCGCCGTTCCGATAGAGTGTGATCGCCTCGTCCTCTGGAATGTTTTCCAAGATATCGATTTTAAATTTGCTCGGTTGTTCGCGCGGACCGAGCGCACCCAGACGGCCTTCCCGTGCCATCTCGAAGGCTTGCTTTCGACTCACTTCGATCTTCTCGAAAGGCTGGTTCTCTTTCACGATTTTCTTCATCTCTGTTTCGATTCGTTCGAAATCATCGAGAGAAATCCGGTGGTCGAGTTCTAGATCGTAATAGAATCCGTTCTCGACGGGCGGTCCGGCGGCGAATTGCGTTTGCGGCCAAATGCGGAGGATCGCGGACGCCAGGACGTGGGCGCACGAATGCCGAAGCCGTTCCAACTCGGTCATGCCTTTTCGCTCGTCCAAAGTTTTACGTTGCACAGACATTGTATTGGAGAGCCGGAAGCTACACGCGCTCTCCGCGAAAACTAGCGTGGAGTTTGCGTCCCGGGCAAAATCCACCAGTTAGGCCAATTTCATGAATCGATGGACTTTTCAACCACTAGCGAGTGGCTATCATGTCTATTCGGCCGATGGTCGAACTATCGTCATGAATCTGATCAACGTAGCGATTTTTGGAGCGAGCGGGTATTCCGGAGAAGAACTCGTTCGTCGCTTGGTCCAGCATCCCCTGGTTCAGATCGTCGGCCTCACCTCTCGGCAACATGTAGGGAAGAAAGCCTCCGATCTGTTTCTGTGGTTGGACCCACGCAATCCGGTGGCGGAATTGCAGTTTCTTCCTCCTGAAATACCCAGTTTGCCTCGGAAAAAAGTGACAGCGGTTTTCCTGGCTCTACCCCATGGGGTCGCCTCGGAATTCGCCGGTCCTCTGTTGGATGCCGGAATTCGGGTTTTGGACTTGAGCGCGGACTTTCGAACTCGGGATCCGCAGGTGTATCGCCAATTTTATCATCAAGAACATTCGGCCGAGACGCTCTTAGGCCGGTCGGTCTACGGTTTGGCGGAAATCTACCGAGACCGAATCCGCTCAGCTGAGCTCGTAGCGTGTCCTGGATGCTATCCCACCAGTATTCTGCTGCCGGTTCTGCCCCTGGTTCGACCAGGGTTGATTTTGGGCGATTCTATTGTTGCCACGAGCATGAGCGGAGTCAGTGGGGCCGGCCGAAAGGCAGAGATTCCATTGCTTTTCGTCGAATGCAACGAGAGCCTCAGACCGTACGGGATACCGCTGCATCGTCATCTTTCTGAGATCGAGCAGGAGATTTCGGTGGCAGCCGGACGCGAGACGAGGATCCAATTCGCGCCGCACCTGGTCCCGCTGAACCGCGGCATTGTGACGACCATCCACGCGGATGGTAATGCCAACGAAATGCAGATTAGCGAGGCGTACGCGAAGGCTTATGGCAAGGACCAATTCATTCGACTTCTCGGCACTGACCGGTTTCCCGATGTCAAAAACGTTGCCCATACCAATGCGATAGAGATCGCTTGGCGCGTCGATCCCCGTACCGGAAAGATCGTTCTAATGTCGGCTCTCGATAACCTGGTGAAGGGGGCAGCGGGTCAGGCGATCCAGTGCCTGAATATCATGCAAGGCTGGGAAGAGAGTACCGGTCTGGTTTGACGGGCGCAGGAATGGCGAATCGCTAGCCTGTTTTGAACGCTTCCTCGAGTTCAATCGCAAATTTTAACCACAATTCTCTCGGCAGAAAACGTTAGCTGCAGTAAACGAGACAATCGACCGACAATGGCTTTGGGTTTCTCTGAGATTATTGGAGGCATTACCGCCCCGCTTGGTTTCGCCGCCTCGGCTACTTGGTGTGGCATTAAGGAACATGGCAACGCAGCTGCGGATCTGGCGATCGTCGCTTCTACCGTGCCGGCGGTCGCTGCTGCTACCTTCACGACGAACAAGATCAAAGCGGCTCCGGTGAGGGTGTCGGCGAGTCATTTACGTTCGAGCGAGACGCGAGCGATCATCATCAACAGTGGCAATGCTAACGCGTGCACTGGTTCTACTGGCATCCAGCACGCGAAGAGAATGGCACATGCGGCGGCCAAGGAGGGTCGGTGGAAGGAACGTCAAGTATTGGTCTGTTCGACCGGACGGATCGGAATACCATTGCCGATCGAACGAATTGAGGAAGCAATTCCCAAATTGGTTAAAGGACTTGGACCGAGTCAGGGTGCCGCTTTTGCGCGTGCCATTATGACGACAGACACTTTTGCGAAAGAGATCGCGATTGAAATGACCATCGCTGGGACAAAGGTCCGGATTGGCGGGACGGCCAAAGGGGCCGGCATGATCGACCCGAACATGGCGACGATGCTTTGTATTATTACCACGGACGCAGCAATCCAAAAACGGACACTGCAAAAGCTATTTTCCGGTAGCGTCGAGCAATCCTTCAACTGCATCACCATTGACGGCGACATGAGCACTAACGATACAGCTATCTGCCTGGCCAATGGAATGGCTCGCAACACACCGTTGCTATTGGAACAAGAGGAATCTGTCTATTTTGCGGCGGGGCTCGACTTCATCACGCGCAATCTGGCTCGAATGATCGTCGAGGACGGGGAGGGCGTCAGCAAGTTTGTCGAAGTGCAGGTCAAGGGCGCGGCGACTTACCAAGACGCGCGCAAAGTCGCCGAGGCAGTAGCCAACTCTCAGCTCGTCAAGTGCAGCTGGTATGGCGAGGATCCCAACTGGGGACGCATCATGGATGCTCTGGGGTATTCATCCGCCAAGGTACAAGAAGAGATGATTGATATTTTCTATAACGGCGTTGTCGCGGTCGAACATGGGATCGCTAGCTCGACGCCCCCGCACAAGATCAGGGAAGTCCTTAATAATAAAAAGTTTACTGTCACTATTGACCTTCATCTGGGCTCGGCTGAATACAATGTGTTCACTACCGATCTAACACCAGAGTACGTCAAACTGAATATGGGCGAGTAGTAACGAAGGACGCAATTTGTGGCTGAAAAAAAATATGATTCTGGCCGGGCAGAGAGTTTGCTTGATGCCCTGCCGTTTATCCAAAAATTCCGCGGTCAGACCTTTGTGATCAAGTACGGCGGCAGCGCGATGGAGGACGACCATCTCATCGAACGCTTGTTGCGAGACGTTGTGTTTCTGGAGACTGTTGGAATTAATCCGGTCTTGATTCATGGCGGCGGCAAGGCCATCACGCAGCGCATGCGGGAAGCAGGCCAGACTCCGCGCTTTGTCAATGGGCTCCGGGTGACCGACGAGCGGGCAATTGTGATCGTGGAAGAAGTGCTCGATCGGGTAATTCGACCTCGCATTGTCGCTAAGATAAATGAATTTGGAGGGAAGGCAGAAGGATTTTCGGGGCGAGATGTTTTTGTGGCAAAAAAGGTGGCTCCTCAAGTCGACGGCAAGAAATTAGTCGACGTTGGGCTGGTCGGGGAAGTCACCTCGATCCGTCTCGAGCAAATTAGAGACGCGATCGAGCGCGAGGTCGTGCCGGTCATCTCTCCCATCGCCCAATCAGAAGACGGGGTGATTCTCAATGTGAATGCCGACTTGGGTGCCGGGGCGCTGGCAGGAGCGGTGAAGGCGTCGAAGATGATCTACGTGAGCGATGTCTTGGGAGTGATGCGTGATGTCAAAGATACCTCTTCATTAATACCGACACTGAACCAGGCTGCAATCCGCCAATTGACCGAAGATGGAATCATTGAGGGCGGCATGATGCCTAAGGTCCAGTCCGCGCTGGTTGCGATCGAACACGGCGTATCCAAAGTGCACCTCATTGACGGCAGAATTCCGCACGCGCTCGTGCTGGAAGTTTTTACGGCCGATGGAATCGGTACGGAAATCGTGGCCTAAGCCCGCTTTTGATCAGTGGCTTCACGACCTCCTAAGATTTTTCTGCAGTTTTCTCGGCAACCACCTCATGGTGCAAAAGCGGGCTCTTGTGCCGCCGCAGCAACGCGTTATGATAGCGCTTTTCACGAATGAACGAATTGACCGCCAAACAGCTCTTTGTCGATTACGTAGTACCTTGTTATGGCCGTTACGACGTGGTCTTAACGCGTGGTGCAGGTGTTCGGGTCTGGGACGAACGTGGCAATTGTTATCTTGATTTTGGTGCGGGCATCGCCGTGTCCACTTTGGGGCACGCTCATCCGAAAATGGTCCACGCCCTGAGTGAGCAAGCCAATACGCTCATTCATACCTCCAATTTGTACTACACCGAGCCGCAGGGGCGACTAGCCAAGCGTCTAGTTGAGGTAGTCGGATCGCCAGGGAAAGTATTCTTTTCCAATAGCGGGGCGGAGGCAAATGAAGCATTATTCAAGGCCGCACGAAAATTCGGCAATGAGTGTCAATCGACCGCAGAAGAAATCGGAACCCGGGTAGAGATTTTAACCTTTGAACGTTCGTTTCACGGTCGGACAATGGCCGGAATTTCGGCGACTGCTCAGGAAAAGGTAAAGACCGGCTTCGCTCCGTTGCTGACAGGATTCCGGCATTTGCCTTTTAACGATTTGGTCGCAGTCGAGCAGGCAATTTCCAACCAAACAGTTGGTATTTTATTGGAAGCTTTTCAGGGCGAAGGCGGCATTTACCCGGCGTCACGCGAGTTTTTGATGGGACTACGACGTTTGTGTGATGATCACGGGATTTTGCTCATGTTCGATGAGATTCAGTGTGGCCTCGGACGGGTCGGCAATTGGTGCGGATGGAAAGCGATCGCACCCGACGTGGTGCCAGATGCGGTCAGTTGGGCAAAAGGGATCGGCGGCGGTTTTCCGTTGGGTGCGACTTGGTTTCGAGCAAAAGCGATTCAAAAATCCGATGGAAGCCAAACCCAGCTATGTGATCTGCTTCAGCCTGGCAGTCATGGCACGACTTACGGAGGCACGCCCCTCGCGTGTGCGGTATCGCTCGCTGTCCTCCAGACGATCGAAGAGGACCACTTGATCGAGCGTGCAGCTAAGTTGGGTAACTTTGCTGCCGAACAAATCAGACAAATTCGAGGAGTTAAGGAAGTCCGCGGTCGCGGCTTGCTGATTGGGATTGAGTTGGACGCAGAATTAGTGGACCAGGCTTCTCCAGGTAAAACCGTCGCCCAAGCGGTGGTCACCGCGTTGATGCGGAATGGACTACTGACCGCTCCGGCCGGTTCAACGGTAGTCAGATGGCTGCCGCCTCTGATCGTCCGGGAGGCTGACATCGTGGAGGCGATGAATATTCTGGATCGGACGTTGCAAAGTTTTCGCGCGCGATGACGCACTTTCTTTCTGTCGAAAAATCAAACCGCGAAGAGTTACTACGGTTGCTAGGGGATACGCAGAGCTTCAAAGCAACCCGTGGCCAAGCCAACGTTCTGCTCAACGGACAGAGCTGGGTGTTAATCTTCAATAAACCTTCGACCCGTACGCGGGTAAGCTTTGAAGTCGGACTACGAGAGCTTGGAGCAAATGTGCTCTTCCTCGCCCAGAATGATATTCAGCTCGGCCGCGGCGAACCGATTATCGATACGGCCCGGGTACTAGGCCGGATCGTACACGGCGCGGTAATCCGGACTTTTGCTCAGGCCGACCTCGAATCCTTTGCGAGCTACAGTGCGATTCCTACCATCAATGCATTGACCGACGAGGAGCACCCCTGTCAGATCGTAGCGGATCTGTTTACGATCTTGGAACAGCGCGGGACAATTGATGATCTGAGACTCTGCTTTGTTGGTGACGGCGATTGTAATGTAACTCGCTCCTGGATTTGGGCGGCCGAACATTTGGGCTTTGAGTTACGAGTGGCAGCGCCCAAGAAGTATCAGCCATCGGAGGCCTTAAAGAAACGAATCAAGAATCCGAAAATTTCATTCACGAGCGACGTCCAGGCAGCAGGCGCCGGAGCCAACGTCCTTTACACTGATGTATGGGTGAGCATGGGTAAAGAGGCGGAAGGTGAAGGACGAAGCATTGACTTGGCCGAATTCCAGATCAACGAGGAATTGATAAAATTAGCTGCTCCGAAGGCGCTCGTTATGCATTGTCTCCCCGCGTATCGTGGTAAAGAAATAACTAATTCGGTTTTGGAAGCAAATGCGAGCACGATATTTTCTCAAGCCGAGAACCGGCTACATGCGCAAAAGGCTATCATCGCAGCAGTGAACCGTTAGCTCGCTTTAGCAATTGATCTTCTCTTCGCCTCATATCTTTCCTCTGATTTGTTAGCCTCCGCTTCGCGTGCAAAGAGCGGGGTAAATTACTTCTGTTTGCAAAAGTGCCTCCGCTTAGCCATCTGTTGTACCTTATTTATTCCGTAATATGATTGTTCCCTCCTTAGCCACGAGCTTCCTCCTGCAATCCGGGATCTGGTTTGCGCTCATCTGCGCAATCATCGGTCTGGGCGCTGCTCTCTATCTGATCAGACTGATTTTCGCGCTGTCGCCGGGAAACGATCGGATGCGGCAGATCGCCGCGGCAATTGAAGAGGGAGCGAAAGCTTACCTGAACCGACAGATTATGTCCGTCAGCGTGATTGCGGTGGTGATTTTTGTTCTCCTGGCATTTTTTCGCGATTTGTTTACTGCCACCGGCTTTTGCATCGGAGCCGTATGCTCCATGTTAGCTGGGTACGTCGGAATGCGAGTCGCGGTTATTTCGAATTGTCGTACGGCCCAAGCTGCGACGAAGTCGCGGGAGAGTGCTTTAAGAGTGGCTTTCAATGGTGGGGCGGTAACCGGTCTTTTGGTCGTCGGGCTGGCGTTGCTCTCGGTCGGATTGTTCTTTCTAATATGTAAATGGGTATTACCCATCGAAAAAGCGGTCGGCAGTCTAGTCGGGCTTGCTTTGGGAGCCAGCCTCATCAGCGTTTTTGCCCGACTCGGTGGAGGAATTTATACGAAAGCGGCGGACGTTGGCGCTGACTTGGTGGGGAAAATCGAAAGCAACCTAGAAGAAGATGATCCAAGAAATCCGGCAACTATAGCGGACAACGTCGGCGATAACGTCGGGGATTGCGCCGGAATGGCTGCCGACGTTTTTGAAACCTACGCGGTAAGCGTGATTGGAGCGATTTTGGTCGCTTTTTTGACTCTGCCGAACTCGCCGGAAGCGATTATTTACCCTTTCTTATTAGGCGGAATTTCCGTGATCGGAGCCATTGCCGGTATCCTCTATGTGAATTTCCGCAAGGCTAATCCAGCGCGGGTGTTGGTGGAAGCGGTACTCGCGAGTGCATTGGTCTCTGCGGTTTTGTATTGGCCCGTAACGGCGCTCTTATTTCCGCCAACGATTCAGATCGGCGGTCAGACTCATTCGTCCCAGGAAATCTACCTAGCGGCGTTAATCGGTTTGTTCATGACCGGTATCATCGTGGCAATCACTAACTACTATACGTCGACCGCTTATAGCCCGGTTCGCAAGATCGCGCGCGCCTCCGAGACGGGTCATGCGACTAACATCATCGCTGGGCTTGCCATCGGCCAACACGCGACGGCTCTGCCGGTGGTATTTATCGCATTAGCTATCCTGTCCAGCTACCATTTCGCCGGCTTATATGGAATCGCGATTGCAGTTACGAGCATGTTGTCGATGGCGGGGATTATCATCTCGCTCGACGCGTTCGGCCCGATTACCGACAACGCGGGCGGGGTCGCAGTGATGAGTGATTTACCCAAAGAGACGCGCCAGGTGACTGACGAACTCGACGCGGTTGGCAATACTATGAAAGCGGTTACCAAAGGTTATGCCATTGCATCTGCCGGACTTGCCGCGCTCGTTCTCTTCGGATCGTACGTTGCGGAGCTCCGGGGCCACTTCGGCCAAGCCGGCACGCACGAATTGGGACCATTCGAATTCTCACTTGAGCGGCCGCAGATCATCATTGGTCTCTTTTTAGGCGGATTACTTCCGTTCCTCTTTAGCGCATTCAGTATGGAAGCAGTAGGCAAAACAGCGGGGGCGGTGGTGAAGGAGGTACGAAGGCAGCTGGCAGCCAAGCCAGGCATTCTCAAAGGCACGGATGTCCCGGAATATGGGGCCTGCGTTGATATCGTGACGAAAGCTGCTCTACGCGAAATGATTATCCCAGCGCTGTTGCCGGTGCTCTTTGTTATTGTCGCTGCCATTTTCGGGTATGTGGTTCTGGGAGGAGTACTGGTCGGGACTATTGTAACGGGTCTGTTTGTCGCTATTTCAATGACTTCTGGTGGCGGAGCGTGGGACAATGCCAAGAAATACATCGAAGAAGGCCATCACGGAGGCAAAGGCTCTTTTGCCCATCAAGCGGCTGTGACTGGAGACACGGTGGGGGACCCTTACAAGGACACGGCGGGACCGGCGATTAACCCGATGATTAAGGTGGCAAATATTGTCGCAATCTTGATCATTCCGATTGTGTTCCGTTAACGCGCTTTTCGTCGGAGGTTCGGTCACGCCCTGGATTCCGCCTTCGCCGAGAAGATATGAGACCATGGGACAAAGACACTGTCGGCTACGGCGGACAAGTCGGACCCGGTAGCGTACTGACGAAGCTCACCACGTCGTCAACACAGTGGCAGCTATTTTGCGGACGATTTGGCTCATGCGGGAGCCTCGACCCACCCCGTTGCTTTAAACAGAAGATCACAGATTGGTTGAGCCGCTACCAAAAGCGACGAGAAAGAACCGCGAAAGACGCTAATGGAGGCGAATAAGCCGATTTTCATTCGCGTCCATTGGTGTCTATTCGTGGTTAGAAAAGTCGTCGCGAAAACGAGCGAATTGTCAGCGCAGGAGCACTGAGTCCAATTACCGATAGCCAAAATTTGCTATTTGCTATTTGCTATTGGTCAGCACCAGTGATGAAAACCCTCCTCTTAACGAATGAGTATCCTCCTTCGACTTACGGAGGAGCTGGCGTGCATGTCGAGTATCTCAGTCGCGAACTTGCGAAGATCATGGACGTTGATGTGCGAGCCTTTGGTGATCAAAGAGTGGATGAGCCGCACCTCCAGGTTCGCGGGTTCGGAGTGGATACATCGACCTTCCGCTGTCCGAATAATCTCACGTCGGTGTTCGGCGCGGTCAGGCGATGTACCGATTTCAATTCGGCCGGGATAGACGCTCAGGTTGTTCATTGTCACACCTGGTACAGTCATTTCGGGGGCATTTTAGCCAAGCTGAATTACGCGATTCCCTTGGTCATTACGGTCCATTCCCTTGAGCCGTTGCGTCCTTGGAAGCGAGAGCAACTCGGCCACGGTTACGATTTCAGTGCTTGGATCGAAAAGACAGCAATAGAAATGGCTGATGCGGTGATTGCCGTTTCGGAAGGGACGAAGGCAGATGTCCTGCGACTTTTCGATGTCGACGAAAAACGGGTCCGGATCATCTATAACGGGATCGATCCAGAGGAATACCGGCCGGTTCCAGAAAGAGACGCTTTGGCCGAGTATGGAATCGATCCGGAAAAACCGTTTGTTTTGTTTGTCGGGAGAATAGCGCGACAAAAAGGGATTATCCATCTGGTGCGCGCGATCCGCTATTTTGCACCAGGATTTCAAGTGGTTCTCTGTGCGGGCGCCCCCGATACGCCGGAGATCGCAACCGAGATGAAGCAAGCTCTTGCAGAGGCCGAGCGATCCAGACCGGGAGTTATCTGGATAGACAAAATGGCTTCAAAACGGGCGATATACCAATTTTACACCCACGCGGCCGTTTTTTGCTGTCCCTCGATTTATGAACCTTTTGGGATAATTAATCTCGAAGCGATGGCTTGCGAAACGCCGGTAGTTGCCAGTGCGGTCGGGGGTATTAAGGAAGTCGTTGTCGATGGTGAAACTGGATTTCTGGTGCCGCTGCAGCAGATGGCGGAGAGCCCATTCGAACCGATTGATCCGGACCGCTTTGCTCGCGACCTGGCCGAAAAGATCAATGTCTTGATGGCGGACCCAGAGCTTCGCCACAGGTTCGGAAAAGCCGGGCGGCGACGAGCAATCGAAAAATTTAGCTGGAGCGCGATCGCCGGTCAGACAAAGAATCTCTACGAGGAATTAGTTGGGTTATCCAAGCGATAGCAGGAAGCCTTGACCTCAACAATGAACGGCCAATAGCCATTCTGCTATTGGCTATTGGTCATCAAACGTGTTTGTCGATCAGATTAGAATTCAGGCCAAGGCGGGGGATGGAGGTAACGGCTGCGTCAGCTTTCGTCGGGAAAAATTCGTTCCGAAAGGTGGCCCGGATGGTGGAGACGGTGGCAAGGGCGGAGATATCGTGCTGTGCGCCGACGTTCACACAGACAATCTGGTCGACTTCTATTATCAATCGATCTTACGGGCTCAACGGGGAGAACACGGACTGGGCAAAAATATGTACGGAAAAGCCGGCTCGGATTCGATGTACAAGGTGCCAGTAGGGACTGTTGTTTACCGGATTCCGCCGCAGAAACTTGAGCCGATATCAACCGATGAGGACAACCCAGCGGTTCCGGGTAAAGTACGGATTGATCCCGCGAATTGTGAGCAGATCGCGGATCTTACTGAAAAGGATCAAGAATTCGTGCTCTGTCGCGGCGGCGGTGGGGGAAAAGGTAACACCCACTTCAAAAGTTCCAGGAATCGGGTCCCGCGCCAATTTACTGAAGGAGAACAGGGTGAAGAGGGATTCTTTTTGTTAGAATTGCGGACGATCGCCGATGCCGGACTGGTCGGCTACCCGAACGCTGGCAAATCGACCCTTTTAAGCAAAATTTCCGCTGCCCATCCCAAGATTGCTCCCTATCCGTTCACTACTCTCAATCCGATGATCGGGGTCGTGGAGTTTCCGGATTATACACGCGCCACCGTTGCGGATATTCCAGGACTGATCAACGGAGCGCACCGGAACGTAGGACTTGGCTATGATTTTCTGCGCCATATCGTTCGGTGCAAGCTTCTCATCCTCGTTCTCGACGCTGCAGGTAGCGAGGGACGAAACCCGATCGAAGATCTTGGATCGCTTCGGCGGGAATTGGATTTATATGATCCCACGCTGAGCCTTCGTCCCTGGATGATCGTTGCAAACAAGATGGACTTGGCTGGGGCGGAAGAAAATTTGCGGTTGCTCCAGCGACAGTTTCCCAACAAGACCATCGTGCCGGTCGCTGCGGAGCGAGGTGACGGGATGGTGGAGTTGAAAGAGTTGTTCCAGCGGTTCTTGTTCAGGCATTAGTCGCTCCGGCAAGAACTGCCCGTAGGGCTTCTTCCAAATGCGGAAAACGAAATCGGAAGCCAATGGCCAGGGCTCGCTTTGGCAAAGCGCGCTGACTATCGAGTAACAGCGCAGCCTGGTCTCGCAGCAACCCTTTGAACACGAAGCTCGGACAGACAAAAAGTGCTGGTCTTCGAAGAGTTTGCGCAAGAATTCTAGTGAAATCTCGGTTTCGAACAGGAAACGGCGAGACCCCATTGATCGATCCCGAGAGCGATTTCTCTCGCACTGCATGCAAGAACAGGCGGGCCACATCCTCGATATGAATCCAAGACATCCAATGATTGCCTGTGCCCAGCCGACCCCCTAACCCCAACGAAAATAAGGGCGACATTACGGCGAGCGCGCCCTTCTGACCAAGCACCATGGCAATCCGGACGGTTACCGCTCGCATACCAAAGCTTGTGACGCGCATTGCCTCGTTCTCCAGGGCGACCGCGACGTCACGCAAAAAACCGGAGTCCGCGATACGTGTCTCGTCGACCAGTTCCTCTTCCCCGCGATCGCCATAGATGCCAATGCCAGAGGCGCAGACCAACGTCTTTGGCGGATTCGGAGCCTTGCGCAAGGATTCCACCAACGATCGCGTTCCTTGCACCCTGCTCTGCAGGATCCGGTCTCGACGGCCTCGTGTCCAAAGACCAAAAACTGATTCTCCTGCCAGGTGCAGAATGGCGTCGAGATTACTGACTGGCATTGCCGGCCCAAAAGTCTCCGTGCGAACGGCTCCCGAGACCGGGCTGGTGGAATTTCGAGAGTAGGCGACAACCTGATCGCCTTGTAACGCGGCTTGGCGAATTATTTCTTGTCCAAGAAAACCGGAAGCGCCCGTTACACCGATTTGCATGTTATTGATTGGGGAAGGTACGATGCAGCCAATTCAGCGGGAAACGGTTACCGGGACAATCAGTTGGTCTCGGATTGATCTCCTTGTGGCCCAGAACAATCGAGTAGTGGCCGTCGACCTTTCCGACTCTCTGCCGCAGATAGCGGATGAGCTCATCGAGCGCTTCATATTGCGGATGGGTTGGCAGATCGCGATTGAAATCGCCGACCAAACAAATTCCGATCCCGATATAATTTAAGTAATCGCTGTGCACATGTCCGCCGGCCATCTGTTTGACCCAGCGGTTACCAATCTCAATCTGGCCATTCCCAGTCGAAGTGCCATTGCCTATGACAAAATGGTAGGCCAATCCATTCGGCATCTTGCGCACATGGCGATGATAGTAATCAAAAATTCGGGCGTTGCCTTGTCGGGTTCCGCTATTGTGCACGACGATATATTTCCAGCGGTTTCGCGCGACGCGGGCGTCATCGATCGCTTTGCGGACTGAGGGAGTGAGGTATCGCCAGCGACCGTGGTGTTCACCGACTGGAGCCATCTCGCTCTCTTCGCCTGATTTTTGAACCACGATTTCGTCGTCGTCATCCCTTTTCCCAAAGAAAAACCAGCCATGCCGTTTCTTCGGCGTGGGAGCGGGGGCCGAGACCATTGGCGGAGTCTCTTCTGGTACCGGCGAATGGACCGTTTCCGGTTCGGGAGTGGCGGTGGGGCTGGGGGTTACCGAAATCTCGCTTGGGGTCGGTGAGTGCGGCCGGGGAGAGAAGGCCGGTGTGGCCGAGCTCTGCGAATGATCGTCCGGCCGGCGATAGCGAAATCGTTTATGGGGAGAGGTGGCTGGGACGGGGGTAGGTTTGGGCGTTGGCGTTGGGCTTGGAACAATCTCCATTTGCTGGCGGCTTTTTAAAAAGAGCTCTTTCAACCGTTTTTGTTCGTCCGGATCTTCGCCGGGAGCAAACGAGATAACCGAGAAATAGAGGAGCAGCAGCGGTACCGACCAGCCAGAGTGGTGGGATTGGATCTTCCGCGAATTTGGGCAATACAAACTTAGCTCCTCTTATCGTGCAAATCTTTGACGTTTCGCGCCGGCCAGCTTGGTTCTAAAATCACTGGAAGGAAAGCGCTCAATCCGCTAACCTCCCCGGCTCATCGGCCTATGTAAGCAAATTCTGTCGGCGAAGTAAAAACGGCTTAATAAATTTTTTGGTTTTGATGAAAAAAATTTTGATCTTCACCGCTGGTTTTGGGGAAGGACACAATACTGCGGCGCGGAACATTCGAGACGCGCTGGAGCTCGTGGCTCACGATGAGGTGGATGTTCAGATTGTCGACTTATTCGACCGTTGTTACGGCAAGCTGAATGAATTTCTTCGCAAGGCTTATATCGCAGCGATAAACCGCACGCCCAGGGTCTGGGGGAAAATCTATAGCGTTATCGATGGCACGCAGTTCGTGGAGTCGAACATGGTGATGCTAACCAAGATGAAGCGGTCGATGACTGATCTACTCAACCAAATAGAACCCGACGCGATCGTATCGACTTACCCGCTCTACAACTACGTGATTGATGAGGCTTATCCGGAAGGAGAGCCTCGTCCCTTTTCGCAAATCACCGTGGTTACAGATTCGATCACCGTCAATTCCGTCTGGTATCGCTGCGCGACCGATTATTTTGTCGTGGCAAACGATGACACAGCTGCGGTGTTACGCGCCGGCGGTGTTACCGATGAGCGCATTCGAATTTTTGGTTTTCCGGTGACGCATCGGTTCGCCGAAATGACAGATGGCCGGTTTGGCAGCAGCGATACTGGGCCCCGTCGAGTCCTGTACATGATTAATTCCGGAAAGAAGGAGGCCCCGGACCTGGTTCGCCGGTTAGCCCGTCGTCCGGATATTCGGCTCACGGTCACCGTCGGGCGAGACAACAATTTGCGTCGAGCAATTGAAGCGGAAGTGAAATCGCCCAGCTATCCGGTAGAAATCCTCGGGTGGACTACCAAGATGCCGGAGCTTCTCACCAGCCATCACCTCATAATCACGAAAGCGGGAGGCGCCACCATTCAAGAAGCAATCGCCGCCCGAACCCCAGTTATTATCAGTCAGGTTGTTCCTGGGCAAGAGGAAGGAAACGCCCGGCTAATCGTCGAAAACGACTGTGGTCGGCTGGCGCCCGATCCGGACGCTATTGTCGAGGCTCTGGACGATGCGTTTGCCAATGGCGGCGCCGAACTGAATCGGTGGGTCGACAATATTTCTCGGCTAAGCCGGCCGGACGCCTCGCTGCAAATTGCTAGATTTATTCTCGACCTTGCTTTGCCGGAAATCGTTCAGCCTCGCCGATCGATAGTTCCAAAGGAACCCATCCCGACTAATCTCTCGGTCAAGTCTGCATCTATTCTTCTCTGTGACTTCCATTCTCATTCCATCTTTTCCGATGGGAAGCTCTCGATTCCCGAATTGGTGGACTTCTACGGACAACGCGGCTTTGATGCTCTCTGCATCACGGATCACATTTGTGATCATACCAAGGTGATCGGTCGAATGACCAATCTCACGGGACTGGTACTGACCATGGATCTGGTCGACGATTACTTTGAGACGATCGAAAAGGAGAAAAAACGATCGTTAGAAAAGTATCGGATGATCCTTATGGCTGGCCTGGAGTTCAACAAAGACGGTCTTACTAAGAAAAGCTCAGCGCACCTTCTAGCGGTCGATCTCACGAAACCGATAAATCCAGGTCTTACGATCACGCAGACCATTGCGGAAATTCATGCCCAAGGCGCGTTGGCTATCGCTTCCCATCCTCATGAATTCAAGACGCATTGGGGCAAGAATACTCTCTATTTTTGGGAGCATATCGACCAGTACGCCCCACTGTTAGACGCTTGGGAAGTTGCGAATCGGGACGACATTTTCAATCCGATCGGGCTCAAGCGATTGCCCTTCGTCGCCAACAGCGATTTCCACAAGCCGAAACATATTTTCTCCTGGAAGACGGTCCTCTTCTGCGAGAAGGAACCGGAAGCTATCAAGCAGTGTGTTCGAGTAAATCGCAATGTTGCCATTACATTGTATCGCGATCATCGTTTAGGAATCGGATTCACCGATCTTGAGCCGGATAGTGAATCGAGCCAGGAGAACCAGATCGTTCAATTCCCGTACTATCGGCAGAACTCAGCCTAGCGCGACAGATCTGTTTGATTCAGAACGGTAAATCCCTCTCCGACTAAAACCGACCATCCGCAATCCGCATCGTCCAAGTGTAGCGCTAGCGCAGATCGGCCGTGCGGCCGCAGTAGGAGGGGATAGCAAACCTGAATATTGACCTCCGCCATAAGAAGACATTGTAGTATCTTCCTGAGATCAACCGCGACCTCACGCAATTCCACAACCAGGATATCGCAGATGCTGTACGCGATCTCGTTCAGGTCGAAGATGTTTTCCACCGCGTCAGGATCGCTCACGACGATTCGGACTATGGCAGAATCCGTCGAGTCCTGAGAATTCAGGGCCAGAACATGGACATCGCTCTCATTTAACACTCGAACGATTTCAAGCAATGCTCCGACTTTATTCAGGAGGAAGACTGAAAACTGTTTTACCGAGGGTCCCGATGTCTTTTCTCTGATTTGGGGTTCTTCCGTGGGCATTAAGTGCGCCAAAGTTCTATTTATAAGAGTAGATCAAGCAAAAACCTGTCGGCTGCAAAGCGTCTGACGAGACTCTCACGAAGTATAGCCCGCTTGAGTCCGGACTAAAGCCGGAAGCAGTCTTATTTTCCGATCGAAACGGCTCTGAAGCGACCGCGTGGCCAGTACTATCGTAGATGGTAATCTTGAGACCGGTAGCCGATTTCGGACCGGCAACCGAAAACCAGTAGCCATTGCCGCTGTAGAGATTTACTTGAATGGTTGCAGCATGATCCTTGGAGGTCTTGCCAAACCAGGTGCCGTCTCGAAGTTTGAATCCATCGTTTTGGAAAGCTCCCGCGAGGTCCAAAACATCGCTTCGCATGGCCACTTGGTCGTCGGGCATGTCCGCGAAAACCAGAGGTGCGGAAGTGATGAAAAGGTACCCGAGATAAGAAAGAAGATGCTTCATTGGCCAGTCGATATTTCTTTGGTGAGTTTAGCGGCCGCCGTGTTCAGAGCCTTCACCTCCTCGGCACTTGGCACATGATCAGCCGAAAAGGAGACCAGCTTTGCCATCGTTTGCAGTTCACTATTCACCTGAACCACTAGTTTGTCTTGACGGATCCGCTGCGGTAATTGATCAAGCTTAGCGCGCAGGTAATCGACTAGATTGGGTTGGCGTAGCAATTTGGCAACTTCCGGGCTGTAAGCTTGTACCAGCAGGCCGGTGACAACCTGCGTACCTCGAATCCATCCGCCGATGCTTACCAACGTGATTAGGTCCGTATCCCGGTTATCTTCGAGCGCTTTCTTTACTTCATTTTGAGTGGCCTCGAGCTCTTCATTGAGCTGATCCCAGGCGCCACTCTCAGCGAATTGGCTGATGCTTTTTCCCCGAGCTAAAACGCCCTCTGAAACACTCAGTTTCTTGGCTAGCGTCAACACATCCCGGCCAATGTTTTTAACTTGTTGGCCGTCTTGGGCTTCGACCGCTATGTAACCATCGGCGATAAGAGTGCCCAGGTTCAGCGCCATTTGCGCCCGGCTGGTACCGCCAATCTGCGTAGGTGGCCGAAACTGTGAAGCCCAATTTGGTTTTCCTCCTTTGTCGATCGCTTTAAAAAACTCGCCCGGCGTCGGGACTGTGATCGCGTCGATCGTAACCGCCTGCTTCATTTCTTCGGCAGTGAGCGGTTGAGCCGAAGAAGATGAATCTTTCTTTCCGGTATCTTGTTGGGCCCATCCGGGCACCACAGGGAATAGTGCGATTGCGCTCAACGAGAGCCATTTCCGCAAAAGGCGCATATTCGTTGAAGTTTATCAACTGAGCCCCCGCTGTCCAGCCCCGGATGCGTTCCGGAACTTCATGCACCACTTCAGTGACCGCCTACACCCGTTACTGAAGTGAAAAGCCAGCAGTATCGTGGATGAGTGGGCCGCCCGAATTTCCTCTTTTTGGGTTCGGGCTGGGAACTGACACAAATTTCTCTTTACGCGAACTCTTCCTCCCTCGATTGTGCCCCTCTCCTTATGAAACTGCAGGTGATCGTGATGCCTAAGAAAACGGTACTTGATCCGCAAGGATTGGCCGTTCGAAACGCAATTCGGGAGCTCGGGCTGGATGGGATTGGTGCGGTGCGCGTCGGCAAGATGGTGGAAATTGAGGCGGACGCGTTACCCGATCGCAACAAGCTTGAGCAGATTTGCCACGATTTACTTTCTAATCCGGTCGTAGAAGACTATGAGATCTGTTTACCTGGGGCGGACGAAATGACGCGGACATGAAGATCGGGGTGGTCCAATTTCCGGGCTCTAATTGCGACCAGGATTGTCTTCGGGCGTTAACAGACGGATTGCAGGTCGATGCGGTCTACCTCTGGCATAAAGAAACTTCGGTCGCCGCTTACGACGGCATCGTTTTGCCCGGAGGATTTTCCTACGGCGACTACCTTCGCTGCGGCGCGATCGCTCGATTTTCTCCTATCATGCGAGCGGTGGTGGCGGCAGCGCAAGAAGGAATGCCGATACTTGGGATTTGTAATGGTTTCCAGATTCTGTGCGAGGCCGGCTTATTGCCCGGTGCCCTCATCCGAAATCAATCTTTGCTATTTGTCTGTCAGCCGGTCTGGTTACGAGTAGAATCCACCGAAACAGCGTGCACGAGCATGCTGGGGCGTGGCAGCAGGTTGCGCCTGCCAATCGCCCATGGCGAGGGCGCCTATTTTGCCGACCAGGAAACAATGGACGATCTCGAGGCGAACGATCGAGTCGTCTTTCGCTATGTTGACGCAAACGGAGATGCCACGTTGGCCGGAAATCCAAACGGCAGTCTGCAGAACATTGCCGGAATCTGTAATCGCGAGCGCAATGTTGTTGGTATGATGCCGCATCCTGATCGCGCTTGGGAAGCTCGTCTAGGTAGTGAAGATGGTTTGCTTCTGCTCCGGTCAATGTTCAGACCCGCGTTGGCTGCTACAGCATGACTGGTGCGATTTCACCCGAAATTATTCATTCTCACGGTCTCACCGACGACGAGTATTTGCGGATCAAGTCGATTCTCGGAAGAGATCCGAACCTTACCGAGCTTGGCGTCTTTTCGGTGATGTGGAGCGAGCACTGCTCCTACAAAAACACAAAGATCGAACTGAGGAAATTTCCCAATAGCGGACCGAATATTCTCATTAAGGCTGGCGAAGAAAATGCCGGGGTCATCGATATTGGCGACGGCTGGGCGATTGCCTTCAAAATGGAAAGCCACAACCATCCGAGCGCAATCGAGCCATTCCAAGGAGCGGCTACCGGGGTGGGGGGCATTATCCGCGACATCTTTACCATGGGGGC
Organism: uncultured Verrucomicrobiae bacterium; assembly: GCA_963804425.1. Lineage (GTDB taxonomy): Bacteria > Verrucomicrobiota > Verrucomicrobiia > Chthoniobacterales > JAFAMB01 > DASTDH01. The sequence continues at coordinate 323,340 of CAWDQF010000003.1, forward strand.
ACGGCCAGTTTTTCTTTTGAACTCTCTTCGCTTCGGGCCAATCGATGGGACAGCTTCGATCTGCGGACAAAACCGGCGGCTGTTTCGCGGAGTCGTTTCCGGTATTGCCCACTATGGCAATTGCATTGGTGTCCCAACGATCGGCGGGGAAGTAGCGTTTGACGAATCGTACAACGGCAATCCGCTGGTCAATGTCTTTTGCTTGGGAGTGCTGCGTCACGAGCACATTGCTCGCGGGGCGGCCGCCGGAGTCGGTAATCCTGTCTTTTACGTTGGGTCCGAGACGGGCCGAGATGGTTTGGCCGGCGCTTCCTTTGCTTCGCGCGATCTCACCGACGAGTCAAAGAAGGATCGGCCCGCCGTCCAAGTAGGAGACCCGTTCAAAGGCAAATTGCTGCTCGAAGCGTGTCTGGAGCTGCTGGCGAGTGGCGCGGTAGCGGGAATTCAGGATATGGGAGCTGCCGGCCTAACCTGTTCCACCTGTGAAACTGCCAGCCGCGGTGGCACTGGAGTTGAAATTGATCTAGCCAAAATTCCGAAACGCGAGCCCGGAATGACTCCCTACGAAATCCTGCTCAGCGAATCGCAAGAGCGCATGTTGATCATCGTGCGGCGCGGTGAGGAACCACGGGTAAAGGAGATTTTCGAAAAGTGGGATTTGCCGTACGCCGAGGCCGGCAAAGTGACCGCGGACGGCATGATGCGCGTGCTCGATCACGGCAAAGTCGAAGTAGAGATTCCAGCAAGAAAATTAGCCGAAGACGCGCCGATTTATAAACGCGAGGCAGTTGCGCCCGCCCCTCCGGCTCCGTTGCGGTTTGCGGACCTCCTAGAGCCAGATCCCCACGAGAGTTTATTCCGTTTGTTACGTGATCCGACGATTGCTTCCAAGAACTGGGTTTATCGGCAATATGACCACACCGTGAGAGCCGGCGCCATCGTTCCACCGGGATCTGATGCTGCCGTTTTCTTCGTTCGCGAAGCGGGGAAATTTCTGGCAGCTACGTGTGACTGCAATAGTCTCTATTGCAAACTGGATCCGCGGGAGGGAGCCAAGATCGCAGTCGCCGAAGCCGCTCGTAATTTGGTCTGTTCAGGGGCAACCCCGTTGGCGGTGACTGACAATTTGAATTTCGGGAACCCTTATCGGCCGGAAAATTTCTGGCAATTGCGAGAATCCGTAGAGGGATTGGCCGAAGCGTGCCGGCGCTTCAATACGCCCGTTGTAGGCGGGAACGTAAGCCTCTACAACGAAAGCCCAGCCGGCAGCGTCGATCCGACTCCAACTGTTGGTATGGTCGGCTTGATCGAAAAAGAGCAATGGATTACGCGACAAGGTTTTCAATTGGAGAATGATCTGATCTGGCTGGTCGGCGGTCTCGGAGATGAGATGGGAGGATCGCTTTACCTCAAGTCGGTCCACGGATTGAAAGCCGGGATTCCGCCCCATTTGGATTACGACAAAGCCTTGTCGGTAAATCAATTCTTAACGGACGCGATTCGATCCGGGTGGGTTCGAAGCGCGCATGACTGTTCCGAGGGCGGTTTGGCGGTCGCCTTAGCCGAATCGTGTATCTCCGGCGAAATGAGGCAAGGTGCGAGGATCTCGATTGCCGCCTCATGTCGGCGAACCGACGAACTGCTTTTTAACGAATCGCAATCGCGGATACTGTTTTCCAGCAGGCCAGGCCCAAACGCGGAAATTCGACGATTAGCCGAGCGGTACAAAGTCGATCTGGTCGGGCTTGGGACGGTGGGTGGTAGCGAGCTGCAGATTACGATTGGCGACCGCGCAATCGGGTGGAGCGTGGCTGAGCTGTTCGATTCGTGGTATTTTACGATGGAACGCGCTGTTGCTTAATCCAATTTTGTGAAGACTTCTCAACACCCCACCCACGAATGTGGCGTTTTCGCTGTGTACGGTCATCCAGACGCAGCCCTTCTTACCTACTACGGCTTGTTCGCTCTGCAACATCGCGGACAAGAGAGCGCGGGGATCGTCGCGGCCACCGGTTCTAATCAACCTTTTCGTATCCACCGAGGGATGGGGCTTGTGTCCCAGGTTTTTGGAGAAAAAGAACTGGAAAGTTTAAAAGGGGCCCGAGCGATCGGACACGTTCGCTACTCCACGACCGGGTCCAGCAACCTGAAGAACGCGCAACCGCTGGTAGTCGATTGTGCGCGCGGACAATTGGCGATCGCTCACAACGGCAATCTCGTCAACGCTGCAATTCTCCGGGATGAGTTGGAAGCCCGCGGATCGATCTTCCAAACGACGGTGGACAGTGAAATTATTTTACATCTGTTGGCCAGCCCCACCGACCAGCAAAATGTTCTGACCGCGTTGCGGCAAATCCACGGGGCGTTCTCCTTCGTGCTCCTGGGCGAGGAGGAAATTATTGGCGTTCGGGATCCGTTTGGGTTTCGGCCCCTGGTTCTTGGCAAGTTGGAAGACGCGTTTGTGCTTGCTTCGGAGACATGTGCCTTCGATCTCATCCACGCGGATTTCATTCGAGAGATCGAACCTGGCGAAGTGATTATTATCAATGATGACGGCATCCACTCGGAGTGGCCGTTCAGAGAGGAACGCAAGGCATTTTGTATGTTCGAGTTTGTCTACTTTGCCCGCCCCGACAGCCTGATTAGCGATCGCAACGTGAGCAAAGTAAGAGTGGCCATGGGCCGCGAGCTTGCCCGCCTTCATCCAGTAGAGGCGGACATAGTCGTTCCGGTTCCAGATTCGGGCAATTATGCGGCTCTTGGCTTCAGTCACGAACTTGGGATCCCTTACGAGCATGCCTTCGTTCGGAATCATTACATCGGGCGTACCTTCCTGCAGCCAACCCAACTGATCCGTGATTTCAACGTGCGGGTGAAGCTCAATCTGATCAAAGAATTGGTGCAGGGCAAGCGCGTGGTCGTGGTGGACGACTCGGTGGTTCGAGGGACCACCGCCCGAGCTCGGGTAGTGAACCTCAGGGAAGCCGGAGCCAAAGAGGTACATCTCCGCATCAGTTGTCCCCCTCATAAATTTCCTTGCTATTACGGGATTGATTTCCCTGATCCGAAGAACCTTTTGGCCAACCAATTGACGCCTTCTGAGATTCGGGATTACCTCGAAGTCGATTCGATTGGGTACCTCGACATAGATGGAATGGTTAGGGCCACGGGGCTGTCGGCGGACCAGTTTTGCTTGGCATGTTTCAACAGCGATTATCCTGTGCCATTCGATCCCGCTCTCGACAAGTTTGTCATGGAACGTCGTCACCATCGATCCCGTCTCTTTGCCGAAACCGCGGTCCAACCGCAGCTCTTTGCTCGTACGAAATGAAGGCCAAAAGGAAGGCCTACGCGGTCGCAGGGGTAGACATCGCGCTTGGCAATCGGGTGAAGCGAGGCCTCCAAGACAAGGTTAAAACTACGTTCGGACCCGAGGTACTGGGACGGATTGGCGGATTCGGCGGCTTCTTTCATCTCGATTTACAAGGGACGAAAGATCCTGTGTTGGTTTCGAGCGTTGATGGAGTCGGTACGAAATTGAAGATAGCGATCGCACTGGGAAAGCATGACTCGATTGCTCAGGATCTGGTTAACCACTGCATCAATGATATCGCGGTGACGGGAGCAAAACCGCTCTTTTTTTTGGATTATATCGGCGCCGAGCGACTTGATCCCGCCGTGTTCAACCAACTGATCTCCGGGTTCACCAAGGCCTGCTCAGCTGGGCGATGCGCGCTAATCGGAGGCGAAACTGCGCAACTACCGGATATGTACAATCGCGGCGAATATGATTTGGCTGGCTGCATCGTTGGGTTGGTCGATCGGGAGAGCATCATCGACGGCAGCCGAATCGTTCCTTCCGATGTCTTGATTGGTCTGCCGTCGAGTGGTTTGCATACCAACGGGTACTCTCTGGCGCGAAAGGTGTTGTTGTCAGAGATGCGACTAGACTTGGGCAAGAAAGTCGATGGCTTATCAAAAACCTTGGGGGAGGAGTTACTCCGGGTTCACCGGAATTATCAGCCGATTTTGGCGTCCATTCCTCCCGGGCGAATCAAAGGGGCTGCGCACATCACCGGCGGGGGACTAATCGATAACCTTCCGCGCATACTGCCAGGCACGTGCGATGCGCTCATTGATACGTCGAGTTGGAAAGTTCCGGCCATATTTCGGCTGATCCAACGGGGCGGCGGAATCGCATTCGAGGAGATGCTAGAGGTGTTTAACATGGGAATCGGGTTAGTACTAGCGGTCGCGAGACGCTACGCGGAAGAAGTGATCGAGATCACGGCTGGAAAGGCGATTGGTCAAATCACTCCAGGCTCAGGTAAGGTCCTGGTGACCTAAGACGACAGAAGGTTATGGCGGCGCAATCCTTCTTCCGACGTCGATTCTGGGGATTCGGCCTCGGGGCCGGCTTGATTGGCCTTTTGATTCTCACCACACGATACGCACTCCGCCCACCGCGCAGGGGCCGGCTGCCGGATCACATCTTTCCCGCAATTTTCGCTACTCGAGTGCTGTATAGCGGGAAAGGGGAACTAGTCTACCATGAGTGCGGTCAGGGGAGTCCATTGGTTTTTGTGCACGGAATCTATCCCGGAGCCTCCTCCTACGAGTGGTCGCGGATTTATCCCCATTTTGCTGATCGTTTTCAGGTCCTTGCTCCTGATCTGATCGGGTTCGGTGAATCGGCTCGCCCAAGCCGTACGCTCTCCGCTTCCGACCACGCAGCAGTATTGGCGGAATTCTTGAAGGCAAATAGCGACGGAGAACGCGCCACGATCGTGGCCAGCGGGCTCGGAGCCGCCTTTGCGACGCTGGTGGCTGCGCAACACCCAGAGCTGGTGCAGCGCCTGGTCTTATTGATGCCGGTTGGATTGACCGAGCGCGGAGCGAAGAGAAACCTCCGGAGGGGAGGGTGGATCTCTGGTCTCCCGCTCCTCAAACAGGTTTACTATCGCCGGTTCCTGGCCACCCGCGCTCAGATCCGCGCCTGGCTCGCCACATTTGCCTTCTTCGATGCGAGCCGGATCGACGACGAGATGGTCGATGTCCTCTACAGTTTTGCACACCAACTCGGTGCGGAAAGAGCAATATTTCGATCTGCCAGCGCCAAGTTACAAGTCGATCTCACTAAACGGTTCACTGAATTGACCCAACCGGTCACATTGATTTGGGGGCAAGACGCGGTATTTCCTCCGATCCGATTAGCCTACGAGTTGCAGCGGGTTCCACAGCAGTGCAGTTTAGTTTTGCTTGAAGAATGTGGAATGTTGGCGTCGCTCGAGGTTCCCCAGGAGTTGAAGAGGGTGTTGGATCGAGAGTTAGAGTATCGAATCCGGCTCTACGGGTAGGGGGGACAGATAGCCGATAGCCAAACACCCGCACACTCTCACCGCGATTCAATGCTCTATCCGCTGATCTCAGCACAAAAAGCTTCACGGTTCACCGCTACTTTTGCGATTGGCTATCGGCAATTGGCTATCTGTTTTTGCTATCGGCTATTTTCCGGCTTTCCGTCGGCGTTTTAACTCCGCAGCAAACTCCGTTTTGGCATCTTCGATGCGGCGTTTTAGGCCTTCGGAGCCAACACATTGGGCGCCAAATGAAATTACCGTCTGCTGTTCGAGAAGATCAGCGGTAGCGACTGTAATTGAATGTTGACGTCCATATTTTGCGACGAGGCGTTCTACAATTGCATCCGCTGTTCGCCCGACATCCGAATAAAAAATTTGGATGCCGCCTGGCTCTGTCACCTCATTGATTCGCTCGCCTTTACCATCGAAAACGACAACAACGCTCACGCCGCTAAGGTCTTGATACTCCGTCAAAATTTTTACGAGATCAGCCCGAGCCGCGGCGCCGTTGCGGCTGTGTGTAGTAAGCAATTCAGGCCAGGCAAAGATGATGCTGTGACCATCCACAATGAGAAAACTCTCCGGCATCAATCTCAGGATATCCGGAAAGGTGGAGCGTGGCTAGCCGGCATGCCTCATCCGCCGCGGCGGAAGAATATGTGAAACAGGCCCAAGATCGCCGGGAACGCCGGGAGCGCACGGTCCCGGAGGGACCTAACGATATAAGCTGGCGTTTTAGCGCCTGTATCGATTCTCATTTCGGGGCTCAGGATCGCGACTCTTTCCTTTGTAGTAAGGATCCGATGGATATTCAAAGCGCAAAGGTTCAACCGTCCTATGGGACGGGTCGCCTTTTTTTGGCCTTACAGGCGCTAAAGCGCCAGCCTACTATCATCATGTCCCTTCGGGACAGTTCATTTCCGGCGTTCGCAGCGGCGTTTCCGACGCTAACTAGAGCTGCCCGCTGACTTCAAAGATTTCCGCCGATGGCACGCCGCGGAGTTCGTATACCCGCAAAATCGTTTCTTCGATCAAATTGTTTGGGCAGGAAGCTCCAGCGGTGATGCCGATGACCGTCGGTCCGCTCGGCAACCAGTTCTCCGTGGTGATTTCCCCCCTTTTATGCAGATTGTAATGGGTAATCCTGCTTCTGCTTTCCAGCTTATCGGCTCCCCGAATGAAGTAAGTGGGCAGTTTAGCTTCTCCCATTTCCGCTAAGTGCGAGGTGTTCGAGCTGTTGTATCCTCCCACGACGAGAAGTAGATCCATCCTTTCGCCGAGCAGCTCGCGGAGCGCCTCCTGGCGCTCCTGCGTGGCCCCGCAAATCGTATCAAAAAAGCGAAAACTCTTCGGACCCTCGACTGAGCCGTCGCGATCCAGGATCGCAGCGCGGATCCGTCGTTGGACCTCTTCGGTTTCACCCCGCAGCATAGTCGTTTGATTCGCTACGCCCACGGCTTTCAGGTGTAAGTCCGGATCAAATCCCGGAGAGTGCGCATCTTTGAAGCGGTCCAACAACTCTTGCTTGTTTCCTCCGTGCCGGATGTAATCACAAACGTAGTCTGTATCGGCCAATGTCAATACGACCAGATAATGGCCGTAACCTGAGCCGAGCGCGCGCGATGCCGTCGCTTTCGTCTCTTCGTGCTCTGCTTTGCCGTGAATGATCGAAGTCACTTTCTCCATCGCATTCTGGCGGACCCGTTTCCAGACGCTCATCACGTCGCCGCAAGTGGTATCGACGATCTGACAGCCGCGCTCGTGAATCCTCGCCAGTGTTTCCAGGTCTGTTCCAAACGCGGGAACAATCACGACGTCCTCAGCAGTCAGATCCTCAATATTGGCTTCGCGGTTCTGGCCGATAAGATTTTTGATTCCCATCGTGGCGATCTGCTCATTTACGAGCGGATTGTGAATGATCTCGCCTAGAATAAACAGCCGACGATCCGAGAATACTTTCCGGGCGGCATACGCCAAGTCGATCGCTCGTTCGACTCCGTAGCAGAAGCCAAATTGTTTCGCCAGAAGTACAGTGGTATCACGCGCCCGAAGGGTTCCGCCACCGGCTCGAATTCGCTCGGTAATGGTGCTCCGGTAGTGCGATTCCACCTGTTCTTGCACCTTCGCCATCACGTCAGGCGTGCGCAGGTTGATCTTCCTAGGCTTGGCAGGAGCGGCGCTCTGAGATCCGGACATAAACTACCCTAGCTGAGTTCGGGAAACGCCGCACCCGATAAAAATGACCGCATTATTGGGTGGCCAGTAACGGCTCTTTCGGAGCTGGGAAAGACCCACTGGACGCACCGGAGATGAGCGTCGGTCCGGCCGGATCGCTCCACGAGTAGTCATTTGGCCGTTCCACCTTGGCCCCGATCGTCTGATCTTCGGGCAATGAACTCGCAATCGTGATGGAGGTACCATCGCGAACCAGCGCGAAGAACTTGGGAGCAACGTTCGGGTGCAACCGCACACAGCCGTGGCTGTGCGCGACCGGCCACACTGCGCCCGCGTGAAACCCGTACTCCGGTTTGAATTCAACCCAGTAAGGCATCGGGTAACCGACATAATGAAAGCCTGCTCCCGGCGCTCTACCGGCTTCGCCGGCGATGATCTCATTGCCTTTCACCCAAAAACCGTACGAGGCCGAGCGCTTATCCTTGATCTTTTGGGTCACCCGATAGCTTCCGGACGGAGTCGATTTCCCCGGTACGCCGATCGTACAAGGCGTGACCAGCAAAGGGCGATCACCTTCCATTACGTAAATCATCCGGTTTTGCAGCGACACTTTCACCTTAACCGCGCCTGGATCCTTTGGCTTGTAAGCCACCGCATTATAACTGCCGGGGAAAGTTCCCGTAATCGGAGTCGTGATCGTAGTACAACCAGTCAACAGGGCGAAACAAATCGCCGTTCCGGCGAGGAAAGTCAGGAGGTGAGATCTTGTCATACAAACTGGAAATTTGGACCTGTATTGTACTCGATTGCCATTTTTTGCAAGTGGGAAGGGGATATCGGTTGGCGGGGAACGGTGACCGCCCCATCGCGGCGGGATCCTCATTCGCAGTGAATCCAGACTCCAGAAACCGGCGGTACGGGTTCGGCGTCTACCGCAATGCGAATGACCAACGGTTAACCGCCTACTTTCTCAAATTCCGCGTCAAAAAGTTCAGAGCGATTGGCGTAAAAGGGATAATGTTCGCCACCGATCGACGGCCGGTAGCGCCAATGTTTGTAGCCCCAGAGCCATTGCTCAGGGCGCTCATGAATCAATGGCTCAAATTTGTTCCAGCAAGCTTGCGCAACTTCGTAGGACGGTGTCCCCGCCGGAAACTCCATCGGTTCAAACGCCCGGATGAGGTACCCACCTCCTGGTCGCGGCAACGCGACGAATGGCATGATCGGGGCTCCGGTTCGATCGTGTAAAGCTGCATGCATCATCGTTGCCCGCATTGGCAATCCAAAAGTCCGAAAGATCACGGCCGGATCCGACATCTTCAGCGTCAGATCAATCAGGATACCGACTGGTACACCGCGTTTGAGGGCTTTGAAGAAGCGAACCATAGACATCTCTTGGGTGACACTTGTCTGGCCGGAGACTTCCCGGAGCCGCTGAAAGAGCGCAGTCAAGCGATCGTTCTTGAACCGTTGCATCAAGATCAAGCCGCCATATCCCCGGAAAGCATAGTAAATGCTGGCCCACTCGAAGTTGCCGAAGTGGATGGTCACGCCTACTATCGGTCGCGAACCTTTGGCTGACAGGACGGACTGAAGCAACTTTTCATCTTCGATCTCGATGTATTTGCCGACGTTTTCCGCCGTCAGTCGCGGGGTCCAGAACAGCTCAAGAAAGCTTCGTCCGAATACTTGGACCGATCGTCGGGCGATGCGCTCCCGTTCTTTTGGAGTGTACTTGTCGCCGAACGCTGCCTCAAGGTTGGCCAAGGCCACCGAACTGCTCCGGCGATCGAGATGATACACCAACCAACCTAACCCGATGGCAATCCAGTGAAGCGATCTGAACGGAAGAAGCGGTACCAAACGAGCGAACAGCGTAAGAAAAACAAATTCAAACCAGTACCGAACTTTCTTTAACACGATTAAGACAATGTGTGATTGATTGAAGAACGTCCCGGCTAGAGGCGGCTCGGCGGGACCCTCACCTGCCGAAGAGGCCCCGACCGCCCCCAATCTGTCCGCCATGCTTGCGACGAAGGCAAAGGCTATGTCGAGCAGGCCAGCCGACTCGGTTTGCGGGACCTGAATTTGAAGAGTAAGAGCATGCGTTAACGAACCTGCAAGCGACAATGGTAACGGACAAAGGCCCATGACTCGCACCGAACTCCTTTCCATTGTTCAGCCCCTTCTCGAATGCCCGACTGCGCCCATGTTTGAAGCCGCAGTCAGAACGGAGATCCGGAATCAATTGCAGGGGATAAAGGGCGCAAATTTTAAGAGAGATGCGTTTGGAAATCTGATCGTTTCGTGTTGCGGCGATGCACGGAAAGCGCGGTACGTTTTTGTTGCGCACATGGACCATCCGGGCTGGCAGCTCCGCCCGACCCGGCGATTTCTCGGTGGAGTTCCGCAGGAGCTGCAAGAGAAAGGGTTGGTAAGAGAGTTCGGCGATTTCGGAATGTGGGATCTGCCATCGTGGCGTTTGGATGGGAATTGTCTCTACTCGCGCGCTTGCGATGATCTGATCGGATGTGCAGCGATCATTGCGACCCTCCAGACGTTGGGTCGACGAAAGTCGGTTCCGCCCGTCCTTGGCGTTTTCACGCGCGCCGAAGAGGTAGGGTTCATTGGTGCGATCCAGCTCGCGAAATCAAAAGTGCTTCCACCAGACATCACCGTTATCTCTCTGGAGACAAGCGCGGAAGGTTCTCCGGGTAAAATGGGGGATGGACCGATCATTCGAGTAGGAGATCGCGTCTCAGTTTTTGATGCACCCGCAACAGAGTTTTTCGTAGAAATCGCGCAAAAACGTCAGATTCGCTTTCAAAGATGTCTGATGCCCGGCGGCACGTGCGAGGCGACTGCGTTCCAAGTTTATGGATATCGGTCTGCCGCGCTTTGTATCGCCCTCGGTAACTATCACAATTGTACGCCGGACTTGCGCATCGACGCGGAGTACATCGATCTCGAAGATCTGGAGGGTTTGATTGCTCTCTGCGTGGCGATTGCCAGTGAAACAGAGGATATTGCGGGTGCGCGCGAGGCTTTTCGAAAACGGCTGGAAGCGAGACTGGAGGACTTCCCGCTGACGTGAGCGCCAGCGAATTGGATGGCAGGCCGGGGGAGTCCGGCTCGTCGTCCCGGAGAGGTCTGAGGTGGTCTGTCAAATTTTTTGAGGAGAGTTTTTCACCGGCGAAGAATAAGGCGCCTCCGTCCCGCTAGGGACGTTGTGACAGTAGCCCGGTACGAAAGTTGCCGGGAAACGAGAAAAAGCGCCTCCGTCCCGCTAGGGACGTCGCGACAGTAGCCAGGTACGAAAGTGCCGGGAACCGGGAAAAAGCGCCTCCTCCGTCCCGGCAGGGACGTGTGATAGTAGCCCGGTACGAAGTGCCGGGAAACGAGAAAAGGCGCCTCCGTCCCGCAGGGACGTTTGAAAGACGTTTCGAGACCGAGTACTAAAGAGCGTCTCCCACTTGTCAGAGAACGTTGATTACATCAACAACCAAGTCGAACATCACCGAAAGCGGACCTTCCAAGAAGAGAACGTAACGTTTCTAAAGAAACATAACCTCCAATTGGAGGACAAATATGTCTGGAAACTAAGGAACATTTCAGCCGTTCCCTGGCGGGATGGCCTCCGTTTCTCTCGTTTCCCGGCACTTCGAGCCTGGCTACTATCGCAACGTACCTATCGGGAGGGAATCGTCCTCATTTATCGTTACCCAGTCATAAACTATTGGACTGCTTTCGTTTACGTCCCTTCGGGACGCGGCGCTCTACGGTAACCCAGGATGCACCGGCGCTACCAACTCCGCGCTCTGCATCGTTGCCACTGGATACGCGCAATAGTCAGCTGCATAAAAAGCACTCGGGCGATGATTCCCGGAAAGACCAACCCCTCCAAAAGGAGCGGCGCTACTCGCTCCGGTGGTTGGGCGGTTCCAGTTGATAATGCCCGCGCGCACCTTGCGTCGGAACATCTCAAAGTCTTGTTCGCTGCCGCCGATCAAACCTGCCGCCAATCCGAACCGAGTCTGGTTAGCAAACGCGATCGCCTCTACAAAATTCCGTGCCCGATTTACGGTCAAAAGCGGTCCGAAGATCTCTTGATCGGCCACCCCGTAGAGGCCGGTGACGTCCACAATCCCCGGACGCAGGAAAGGAAGCCCTTTCTCGGCTGGTCGACATTCGACTAAGATCTTTGCTCCGCGATCCACCAGTTCTTGTTGTGCCTGTAGAACATTCTGCGCGGCTGCCGAATGGATCACCGGGCCGATAAACGGCTCTGGGACTTCATCGGGAGCGCCTACTCGAATTTCTTCGCTGATCTGCACAAGCTCCGGTAAGACCGTCGAATCTACCAAGATCAGCCGCTGCGTACAGGTGCAACGCTGCCCGGCGCTGATAAAAGCAGAAACCGCGATAGTGCGTGCCGCGGCTTTCAAGTCGGCCCTCTCGAGTACGACCAACGGATTGTTGCCGCCCATCTCAAGAGCCAAGATCACTTCGGGCCGGCCTCCAAAGCGTTGATGAATTGCGCGGCCAGTCCGGACGCTCCCGGTGAAAAAGACTCCAGCGAGTTCTGGGCGGTTGAGCATCCACTCGGCGGTGGTTCGACCGCCTTGAAGGAGGTTCAGGCAGCCCGCCGGCAATCCAGCCTCGTGCCAGCAGTCGACCAAGAGTGCGCCCACCGAAGGCGTGAGTTCACTCGGTTTGAACACGACGCAGTTGCCCGCGATCAACGCGGGAACGATATGGCCATTCGGAAGGTGCGCCGGGAAATTGAACGGTCCGAGAACAGCGGCGACGCCATGCGCTGCATGAGAGAGTACGGAAAGACTGTTCCCGGCCTTCTCGGACTTGCTGCCCGTCCGCTGGCGATAGGCTTCGATGCTCAGCTCGATTTTCCTGACTACCGTATCGACTTCTTGATTTGCTTCCCAAAACGGTTTCCCGGTTGCCCGCGAAATGGCGAGTCGGAATTCTTGGCGCCTGGATTGTACGCTTTCGGCAAATCGCCGGGCGATCTCGATCCGCTGATCCGGAGAGGTATCGACCCATCTTCGGAAGGTATCCGACGCGGCCAAAAACGCTGCCCCAACCTCGGCAGCGGACGCATGTCTGGTTCGGAAGAGCTCTTCTCCGGTTGCAGGGTTTATCGAACAAAGCAGTTCGCCCTGGCCGCGAATCCATTCACCCCGGATAAAATGGTCCTGCATGATAGGCTATTTTCGGTACATTTCTCGAAAAGGATGTTCATCGAGCAAGTTCGGTTCAATCCCGCCGAATTTGGCGTTGTCGTAGATCTGGATGCCCAAATAAAAATAGAGCGGGCAGATTGGGGTTGCTTGATTGAGCAAGATATCCTCTGCTCGCCGAAAGTAATCGAACCGCTTTCGCTGATCTGCCTCTTTGCCAGCCGCCTCGATCAGCTGGTCATACTCAGGGTTGCTCCAACCGGTCCGGTTGTTTCCACCGTTACTGACGAAACAATCCATGAACGTGTTTGGGTCGTTGTAATCACCGATCCAGCTGGATCGGCAAAAATCGTAGTCCCGACGATTCATGGAGTTCAGGTAGACTTTCCATTCCTGCTTCTGCAGTTCGACGCGAACGCCTAATTCCTGCGACAGCATGCTCTGGATTTCGACGGCGATGTCTTCATTCAGTTTCTTGTTGTCATAGAGATAAGTGACCGTGGGAAATCCGTGGCCTTGTGGATACCCGGCTTCGGCCAGCAGTTGGCGAGCTTTCTCCGGATCGCGATGAAACATTTCCGGAGGCTGATAGCCAGCAGTACCCGGCGGCGTGAAAGAGTAGGCCGGTGGTTCCCCGGCCTGGGTTATCTTCCGCACGATCCGTTCTCGATCGATTACCATGGCGAATGCCTGGCGCACCTTCGGATCACTGAAAGCTTTGCGCGTGACATTGAACCGGATGAAGTAATCGCCCAAGAACGGGGTGGTGTGAAAATCGGGCCGGCGCTTAAGTTCGGGGATGAGAGAGGGCGGAGTGAGCCCCTTGTCCAGAATCAAGTCGGCAACTTTCGATGCGTAGAAGTTGTAAGCAGAGATAGAGTTTTCAATCGGCAGCAGATCGACGGTCTCCAAACGTACATGCCGCGCGTCCCAATAGTTCGGATTTTTGCGGAGCCGGATGCGATAATTGAGACGCCATTCCTCCATCAAAAATGGTCCATCATTCACTAGGTGAGCCGGTTTAATCCAGTCGTCACCGAACTTCTTCACACTGGGAATGTAGACAGGAAGATAGGGAACATATGAACAAAGATCGAGGAAGTATGGGGTGGGATCTTCCAGCTCAACTTGAAGCGTCTGGGCATCGAGGGCGTGAACACCGACGAGAGAAAAATCTTTGATCTTACCTTCATTGAACGCTTCTGCGTTTTTGATGTGATACATCACGTAGGCATATTCGGCGGCCGTTTCAGGTAACAGCGTGCGCTTCCATGACTCCACGAAATCGTTCGCGGTCACCGGTTCGGTATTGCTCCACTTGGCGTCAGGCCGAAGATGAAAGGTATAGATCTTGGCATCGGGCGAGATATCCCAGGATTGCGCGATCGCCGGTTGAGGAATCCCGCGACGATCGAAGTGCACAAGACCATCGAAAAGCGCGTAGGCAACGCGACCATCCAACTGCCCGGTGATCACAGCAGGATCGATGGACTCCGGTTCTGCCCCGTTCAAAATAACGAGATCAGCGCGGGACCCCGAAGAATCGCAACTGGCCAGGGAAGAGCAGACCAACAAGCCGACAATGGCAAATCCGATCAATCTGCCTGTCGGAATCTTCACAGGTCAGGGAGTGGGAGAGGGCGCCCCGTTGGGGTTACTGGGAGAAGGAGAGGGCGTAGCCGAGATTTGCGGAGTAGCCGTGGGAGTTGCCTCAGGGGTGGTCGTCGGAGTCGCTTCTGGAGTAGCCGTTGGGCTGCTCGCCTCCGAAGCGGAGGCGGACGCCACCGGGCTCGGGGAAGTCGATGCGCCAGGAGTGGATGAAACAGCGGCAGATGGCGTCGCGCTCGCCACCGGTTTGGCGTTCTTGGCTTCGCTTTCGAGAACACCAACGCGGCGCTCCAGACTCTGTTTCGCCGTCAAAAAGGTGAGGAGCAGTGTGACTACGAAAAGGGTGCCCCCCAGATAAACTGTGGCCTTGGTCAATACCGTGGAAGTCTGGGCTCCAAATATGTTCTCGGTCATCCCGGACCCGAACGCTGCCCCTAGACCTTCGCTGCGGGGGCGCTGCATCAGCACCACTAGCACCAGGAGTAAGCATACGACCACCAGGATTACTAGTAGGATCGGGATCAAAATCGACAGCCACATAAGGGGCGGAATATGTGCTGCCGGACAGTAGTTGTAAAGCGGGAGGTGGGGATCGAGATCAGGGGTCTCGTCTGTCGGAAAGGCTTATCTAACCCATGATCAGCGGAAGAAACGGTGCAGGTCCACCGCAAGTCCCACGCTGGCGTCCGTCTGATTCTCGTGCTTCCGTTCGGTTCATGATTCGAGGAGCTTTGTTCCTGTTGCTAACGCTCGGCACTGTATTGGCCAAGAATTACGAATACCCGGAGGCCAAGAAGGGCGACACAGTGGATGATTATCATGGCACGAAAGTCGCCGATCCCTATCGATGGTTGGAAAACTCGGATTTCCCTGAGACCGTCGCCTGGATCAATCAAGAGAACGCGCTTTCGTCGCCCTATCTGGAAAAGCTTCCGGATCGAGAAGATTTCCAACAAAGATTGACTAGGCTCCTAAAGTTTGAGCGGTACTCTGCACCCTATTGGGAAGGCGGCCGGTACATTTACGAAAAGAATGACGGCCTACAGAATCAAAGCGTCATTTACACGGTCAATAATCTCAGTGACGCCCCGCAAGTGGTGCTCGATCCTAACCGGCTGGCCGCGGACGGGACGATCTCCGTAAGCACCAGTGCGCTCAGTAGCGACGGGAAGTTCTTCGCCTACGGATTAGAATCCAGCGGCTCCGACTGGAATGATGTGCATGTGCGCGATCTCCAAACGGGTCGCGATCTGCCTGATCTGGTTCGATGGATGAAGTTCTCCGGCATCAGCTGGACAAAAGACAATCTCGGATTTTTCTACACAAGATATCCGGCTCCCTCCAGTGCCACCGGTCAAAAACTGGAGAGCCTGCATGATCCCAAGATTTATTATCATCGTCTGGGTGACTCGCAGGACAAAGACCAGCTTATCTACGAGCGACCCGATCACCCGGAATGGCTGCTCTATGCGTCTACTTCTAAGGACGGGCGTTATCTGATCATCACGGCCAGAGAGAATACTGTGCCGAACAGCGCGGTGTACGTCACCCACCTTGGCGATCCGGCGCATCCCAAAGTAAATTCGCCGCCGCGCCCAGTTTTTGAGCAACTAGAGGCCCAATACGATTTTATCGGGGCGGTCGGTGATCGCCTGCTGCTGCTCACTGATAAAGGCGCGCCTAAGTACAAAATTATCGCGGTCGACTTATCTCACCTAGATCAACCCGCTGTCAGTGAGGTGGTTGCTGAGTCGAATGATTTGTTGGAACAAGCTGAGATCGTGGGTGGCAAGTTGGTCCTAAACTACTTGGTCGACGCGAAAAGCCAGCTCAAGATCGCCTCGCTCGACGGGAAAAGTGAAACAGAGGTGCCGCTCCCGGCGCTTGGCTCTGTTGATGGGCTCTCAGGAGATCAAGATCGACCGGAACTGTTCTATTCCTTCGCTTCATTCGTTTTTCCGCCCGCTATTTACCGTTACGATGTGAGCACTGGGCAGAACGAGGTCTTTCGAAAACCGTCCGTGCAAATTTCCTCGGATGACTACGAAACAAAGCAGGTCTTTTATCATTCGAAAGACGGGACTCGTGTCCCCATGTTTATCGTGCACCGCAAGGGCATCGAGTTAGATGGCGCGAATCCGGTTTTATTGACCGGTTACGGAGGATTCAACATTTCCGAAAAACCGGGTTTTTCTTATTCTCTCTTTACCTGGATCGAGAAGGGAGGCGTCTTTGCTGAACCGAATTTGCGTGGGGGCGGCGAGTATGGTCAGAGTTGGCACCTGGCGGGTACCAAGGAACGCAAGCAGAATGTGTTCGACGATTTTATCGCGGCAGCGGAGACATTGATCGCCCAGAAATACACTAGCCCGAAGCACCTTGCTATTTTTGGCGGATCAAATGGTGGTTTGTTGATTGGTGCGTGCTTAACCCAGCGTCCGGATCTTTTTGGAGCGACGGTTCCGGCTGTCGGTGTGCTCGATATGCTTCGTTACCATAAGTTCACGATCGGATCTGCTTGGATTTCCGACTACGGAAGTTCAGATAGCCCGGACGACTTCAAATACCTGATCAAGTACTCGCCGTTACATAATGTTCGTTCCGGAACCTGTTATCCACCAACCTTGATTACGACCGGCGACCACGATGACCGCGTGGTTCCAGGTCACTCATTTAAGTTCGCGGCCACACTCCAAGCCGCGCAAAGCTGCGATCAACCCATCCTGATTCGGATCGATACCAAAGCGGGACATGGCGGGGGCAAGCCGATCGCGAAAATCATCGAGGAACGCGCGGACCAATTGGCGTTTTTGTGGGATAACATCCGGTAAGCAGTAAGCACAACAACTAGCGGCGCTAATCGGTCGAGTCAGGAACTGGACGCAGCGGGCAGAGCAGTTCCCGACGTTGTTTGCGCTGTTCCTCGGCTACCGCAGAGCCGATAACTGCAAGCGGTGAACCGTGAAGATTCCGTAGAACCGCTTAATTTCTGTCATCATCCGGCGAACGTGGGCGTTATCTGAGCGGGGTTTGAGCACGTGATAACTTCGCCAGGGATCTCCCCATTCCAGGATCTGGATAGTGACGCGTCGCACCCCCCACGCGTTCATCTCCGACCGGCTAGGGCAGTAAAGGTCGATCGTGTTTCTTCCGGCCAGGGCCCAGCCGTAGTCGTCGACTTGATAGATTTGACCGGTTGCCAAGATCATGAACTTGGTTCCAACCGGCCATCGAGCCCAGTCGCCGGCCGCACTCCGGATCGGTCCGGATTGCAACGGCGTTCCCATCGCACTGGAATCGGCATATTTCAGGTGATCGCTTTCGGTGTGAGTATATGCGGTGGTGCGAACCTTCATATAAGCGCTGTGTTTCAGCGGCGGTTCGTATTCGGGGAGCGAACGCTCAGCACAGCCGACGAGCAGCAGCGATGCGGCTAGAGCTGCCAATGAGACAACACGGAACATCATTGGCACCGCATCCTAACAGTTTCGCTGCGTGATTTAAATTGAATTCTACTCAGAAAAAATCCTTCTCAATATCGGATTCTGAATTCTGGATTTCGACTAGCCAGTGATTGCGTTGAGTCAATTTATGGATAAATCACTGGATCTGATGCGGCATTTAATCACCGTTATTTTTGGTTGTGTTGTTTTGGCGGGCGGAGCCCTCCGAATTGTTCGCGGTGAGGATAAACCAGTTCGTCGAGCGTTACCGGTTCAGCCTTTTCCTAATGCTCCGACGCAGCAGGCGAGCGGGCAGGGCCCGATTCTGCGGCGAGGAGTAGCAGACGATCCGGCTGGAGCTGCCGGCCTTCGGCTCTATCCCGCGGGTGCACCGGATACAATTGCCGGTTCGGCGATGATGATCGACGGCAAGACCGGTGCCGTGATCTATTTCAAAGACCCTGATGTGCGCCGGCCTGTCGCCAGTACCCAAAAACTGCTTACCGCTCTCATCATCATCCAAAGCGGAAGTCTGGACAGAACAGATCGGGTTATCGCTTCCGACTGCCAGGTTGAACCGACTAAACTGGGGTTTCGGGCCGGAGACACTTACACGAACCGGCAGCTTCTTGGAGCATTGCTCATTCATAGCTGCAACGATGCGGCCGTTTGTCTTGCACGTAACGCAGCCGGGAGCATTGCGGCCTTTGCCCTGCAGATGAATGCAAAGGCGTTTGCCTTGGGTGCCACCCAAAGCCATTTCGTGAATCCAAATGGCCTGCCGATTCCTGGCCAATATTCGACTGCCCGCGATATGGCTCGGATCGCTTTCGCTGCTTACCACGCGCCGGTTTTGCGCGAGTACATGCGGATGCCGGGTTTCACGTTCACATATAATTCCGGTCGCCAACGATATTTCGAAGCGACGAACAAGTTGATCGGCCGTTCCCCGATGTTCACCGGGATGAAGACGGGATACACCGGACCCAGTGGGCGCTGTCTGATCTCGAGTGCGGCGAACGGTTCGCGTGAAGTGATTTTGGTTCAGCTGGGAGGCACACATCACGTGATTTTTGATGATGCTGAACGCATGTTGCTGTGGGGACTGAATCGCTCAAGTGTCGGAAGCTCAATCGCGGCGAACTGATAGCGAACACGGAACTTATAATATGGAAGCTGATGCTTGGCGTCGGTAGGGCGTGTCCTTCTGGACCGCCGAATCGAGGGTTTGGCCGGCTCCCGGTACGCCAAAAAATGAATTTTTCGACTCCATGTTTTCCGAATCTGCCGAATACTACGATCTGGTTTACCGATCGAAGGATTACCAGAACGAGGCTGAGAAGTTGCGCCATTTGTTCGCGAAATATGTTCCGAAAGCTCGATCGATACTTGATGTCGCCTGTGGTACGGCAGAACATCTGCGATTCTTGTCTGAGTACCAAACGGTGGGACTCGACATCGATCCGACATTCATACAGCTCGCGACGCAGAAACTTCCGCAAACGGCCTTTCATGTTGGCGACATGAGTCAGTTCCAGTTGGGGATGAAATTCGATGTCATCCTTTGCCTGTTCAGCTCGATCGGATATCTGCTTGATGATGAATCGATCAGATCCACTCTCTCTTGTTTCAAGACTCATCTTGAACCAAGCGGCGCGATGTTCATTGAGCCGTGGATTGAACCGGACTCTTGGCTAAGTAGGCCCGCTGAATTGGTTGCGGTCGAGGACGGAGAGCGGAAGGTCTGCCGTGTTATGACTAGCGAACGGAATGATGATCGATCGTTTCTCGAGGCATATTATCTGTTCGTGAATGGAGCCGAGGTAAGATACGCGACGGAGCGGCATGAATTGCGTCTTCTTAGCCGGGAGCAATGGTGCGATTTCTTTCGAAACGCAGACTTACAGGTCGAATATTTGCCGGAAGGATTGAGGTCGCGCGGGCTCTATGTCGCGATGCTATGAGGGAGGAATCGTATTCGGTAGCGGTCCCACGCCCGCGGGATGCGACAATACTCCTTACGCGTCCGTCGCGATTCGATGTGGCCAAGGCAAGCTCACAGATCCTGCCTTCACTGGATCTGTTTCGCCCTACCTGCCAACTCGACAGGTTATTGAACGCGCAGTCGCCAAGGCCGACACGCCGACCGGCCGTTACGGCCCGACCGGCCGCGCGACCACCGCGTAATCCATACCAGCGGCTTCGGCCGCTTCAAAACCAGCCGGGCTATCTTCCAACACTAAGCAAGTCTCCGGTGAAACCTTGAGCCGTCGAGCGGCCTCGATAAACATGTCTGGATGCGGTTTACCTCGAGGTACTTGCTCGCTGGTAACGACCACCGAGAAGAATCCGGCGAGGCCGATACTATCGAGTGTCTTCAAAACGACCGGCAAAATTCCACCCGAGGCAACGGCTACTTTCGCAAAAACGGCAACTTCCTTCGCAAAACTCACGACTTCTTCGATCGGAGTAATCTGCCGCAGCATATCGACGTAATATTCCTCCTTCTGCGTTGCCACCGTTTCCGGGTCCATTTGCGAACCGAATTTCTCGTTCAAGAGAGAAACGATGCTGCGGCTGGGAACCCCTCCGAGGCTGTAGAAAAGATCTTCCGGTATTTCCCCACCTGCTTCCGCCACCGTCTTCTTCCAAGCCAGATAGTGAACTGGCATCGAGTTCGCTAAGGTTCCGTCACAATCAAAGATGTATCCCTGGTAGCGTTTCGTCGGAGCAGTAAAAATTGTCATACCCGGCGCGACGATGACACGAGAGTTTCCCCCGGACAACCGTTCGAGCAGTTTTACGCACCCAGGAGCCTTCGCCCTATCCGAAACCGTTCCTGGCACTTTAGAGCTGCCATCGGACCGCTAAATCAATGCGATTCTTATCTTAACGCGCTTTGTTGCCCGGAGTCCGGTCCGATTAGGTCAACGTCCGTCGATGCGGAAATTCCCATGTTTTTTATTGATTTTGCAGCGGTACGCCGGATGATTTCCCCCCTTAGCTATGCGTCACACTATCTCTATTCTGGTGGAGAATCGGTTCGGAGTCCTTGCCCGGATCGCCGGCATGTTCAGTGGGCGCGGCTTCAATATCGACAGTTTGAATGTCGCGCCAGCAAACGATCCCTCAACCTCGCGCATGACCATCGTAGTCCGGGGAGACGATACTGTCTTGGAGCAAGTAACTCGGCAGCTCAGCAAGCTAGTGGACGTGATAGAAATTCAGGACTTTCGCGATGGTCAATTTGTGGACCGGGAGCTCGTGATGCTTCGAGTGAAGGCAGACTCGCAAAATCGCTCCGAAGTAATGCAAATCTGCGACATTTTTCGGGCCAAGATCGTTGATGTTCAACCGAAACGCCTCGCCATCGAGATTACTGGCAACGAAAGCAAGATTACCAAGTTCCTCAAACTCATGGATAACTTCGGCATTAGCGATCTGACCAGAACGGGACGGGTTGCAATGGACCGAACAGAGTGAGCGTGCCGCTGTCTCCCGAGAACCAAATCATTCTATGCCAGCAAAAGTCTATACAGATAAGGACGCCGACCTAAACCTCCTGCATGGGAAGGTATGTGCAGTGATCGGCTTCGGATCACAGGGCCATGCCCATGCACTAAATCTCAAGGATAGCGGAGTGGATGTGATCATCGGTCTGCATCAGGGAAGTAAGTCGATTCCGGTGGCCAAAGAACATGGCTTTGAGGTTTTCTCTGTGGCGGAAGCGGCCCAGAAGGCCGATATCATTTTCTTCGCGACGCCGGACTTAAAGATCGCGTCGATCTACGAAAAAGAAGTCGCCCCTCATCTGGGTCGGGGAAAAACACTGCTCTTTAGCCACGGGTTTGCCATCCATTTTCAGACGGTCAAACCGCCACCTGAGGTTGATGTGATTATGGTCGCGCCGAAAGGACCTGGCCACATCGTTCGACGGCAGTATCTGGAAGGCAAAGGCGTTCCCTCTCTCATCGCTGTCTATCAAAACCCCTCGAAACATGCCAAAAAGGTCGCTCTAGGTTGGGCCAAAGGGATCGGCGCGACACGAGCTGGAGTACTCGAGACAACATTCCGGGAAGAGACCGAAACCGACCTGTTCGGTGAGCAGACGGTGTTGTGCGGTGGTTTGACTGCCCTGGTCCAGAACGGGTTCGAAACGTTAGTGGAAGCCGGCTACCAACCGGAAATGGCCTATTTCGAGTGCCTGCACGAGCTCAAGCTGATAGTTGACCTCATGTATGAATCAGGAATCGCGGGAATGCGATTCTCGATATCGGATACCGCAAAGTGGGGAGACGTGTCGGTCGGACCGACGATCATCGACGGTTCGGTAAAAAAGAAGATGCAGCGAGCGTTGAAAGAGATCCAATCGGGAAAATTCGCGAAAGGCTGGATTGGCGAGTACGAGAAGGGTCTACCTAGTTACAAACAGTTGCTCAAAGATGGGCAAAAACACCCGATCGAGAAAGTTGGCTTACGTCTCCGGTCGCTTATGCCCTGGATCCACCGGAAAAACATTACCGGCGCTCAAGCCTCGTATTAGCCCCGAATGGGAGCACCAGAATTCAGCCAGGATGTCCATTCTCGAGTTTTAGAAATCCTTTGCCGGAACGCTGCGTCACCTGCTTTTGATTAACGCAGTTCGGTTTTGAGAATGCCTTTCGCGCTGCGGTTAGGAAAGCTTCCATGATCGGATTGAGATGATCGGGTCGATGGGCGAGTTCAATATCCGTGGAAACCGGACATCGCGTCAATTCCCGGCAGACGACTCCTGGTGCTTTAATAGTTGCTACGCAGGCCGGAGTAATCGAGATTCCGAGCCCTGAGCTAACGAGCCTCAGCACCGTCAGCCACTCTGGTGCTTCTTGCACAATTTCCAGGCGAAACCCTTCAGTCTCACAGAGTGCCATGGTCTTATCCCAAGCTAACGGTCCAAGATCCCGAGGAAATAAAACCAGAGATTCTCGCTTCAGCTCCGCCAAAGCGACCCGCTTTCGTTCCGCCAGCGGATGCCCTTCGGGCAAGGCCACAACGAATTTCTCCGCCAAGACTCCTTCTACTGACAATCCCTCTGTGGGACCGGCATCCCGCAAGAAACCGATGTCGATCGCTCCTTCTCGAATTGCGTCGATCAACCTGCTGGTGGTGAGCTCGCGCAGGCGTAACTCAACTTGTGGGTATCGCTTTCGATACTCTCCTAAGAGCGTCGGCAGAACAGTCAGCATGGCGGAGCCGATGAAACCGACGGTTAAAGATCCCATCTCCCCGCGGCCCACTCTACGAACTGTCTCCAAATCTTCCTCTATCCTTTTGAGAATATGGCGAGCGCGTTCCAGTAGCATCTCGCCGGCATGCGTCAGCGCAACTGCCCGGGAGTTCCGGACAAATAATGAGTGGCCAATATGATGCTCTAGCTTCCGGATCTGCTGCGAAAGCGGTGGCTGCGCTATCCGCAATCGCTTCGCCGCTCGGCTGAAATGTAACTCTTCCGCCACCGCTACAAAGTAGCGAAGATGACGCAATTCGATCTCTAGATTCATATGCTTGAAGTCTCAATAGGAGAAAACAAGATATTGGACGTATGGTTGCCTGTTGTCTACTCTCGCATACTCAAAGGAGGAATTTTCATGCAGAGCGAAGAGACCGCGGTTGCCGGCAGCGACGACAAACAAGCCCCATCATCCGCTCAACCGAAGAACGATGGGCGGGTGCGTCGGGCAACATCGGAGGACCTCCTGGTCGCTTTTGAACTGGTCGAAGAATACTTTCAAGCGATCGATGTAGTTGTCCGTGATACGAGAGCCGAGTTCGCTGGCTACCTCGAAAGCGGGGATGGCGGTGTATGGCTAGCATTTGACGGCGAACAGCCGAGTGGCTGTATCGTTCTTCACCCGCTTGCTTCTCTCGCCCGGAGCGGTGAGATCAAACGCCTTTACGTTCGAGCTTCTTACCGGAGACAAGGTTTAGCAGATAGTTTGCTCCGAGCTCTGGAGCAGCACGCAATCCGATTGCAGTACGAGTGGTTGTACCTGGATACAAAGGATGATCTCGATGACGCCATTCGGTTCTACGAGCGGCACGGTTATGAACGATGTAGTCGCTACAATAATAATCCCCAAGCAACCCTCTTTATGCGCAAGCGGATCGCTGACGATTCATCGGTATCTCGCATCGAGGGCACCGCAAATTCGGGTAGCGGCGGATCAAGCGTACTGATCCGATCTTTTCAACCTGAAGATGCAGCCGATTTTCGCCGACTTAACGAAGCGTGGATTACCCATTATTTTCGTTTGGAGGAGAAGGACACCCGGACCTTAAGTGATCCGAATCAATATATTCTTTCACCGGGCGGATACATCGCTATGGCGTTTGTGCATGCAGCAGCTGTTGGTTGCTGTGCGCTTCTCCGTCTGGACGATGCGAGCTTCGAGGTAGCGAAAATGGCAGTTACTCCGGTGTGGCGGGGACGCGGATTGGGCAGACGACTTCTGGAGTATGTCATTGATCGAGCACGACAGCTCAGGGCTCGGCGGCTTTATTTGGAAACGAACAGCAGATTGCTCCCGGCAATTCGATTGTACGAGTCACTGGGGTTTCAGCATCTCCCTACCGACCGGGCGACCCCCTCGCCTTACCGACGGGCCAATGTGTATTTGGAGCTCGTCCTGGAATAAGCGGTTTTGAGCGCAACCCCCCACGGTTATTCGACCCGAGGATAGAAGACGGTATCTGGCGAGGCGCGCTCTCTCAGCTCGGGAGACCGGATTTCAAGGTGTGCGGCTAAGCGGAAAAGCTCTTGCGTGCTCAGGCTGGGAAATCTGGAGGCGATGATCTGCTCAGCCTCTCTGTC
Organism: uncultured Verrucomicrobiae bacterium; assembly: GCA_963804425.1. GTDB lineage: Bacteria > Verrucomicrobiota > Verrucomicrobiia > Chthoniobacterales > JAFAMB01 > DASTDH01. Next base: position 347,974 of record CAWDQF010000003.1, read on the forward strand.
ATCGAGGCTGTCAAGGCTACCCTTTGTCTTCGGCTTACTCACGAGACGCTCCTTTTCAAAATGCCTGAATTAGGCTCTAGCACGATTCGTCTTGTCTAGCCAGTATGGAGTCTACGAATTTTTATGCGATAACTCGGTTTCTCTCAGATTCGCAGACCGCCTAGCGAACACCGACCCTGGGGATAGTCTAGCGTCGAAATTGCTTACTCCTAGATCCCTAACTCTCATTTCCGGACCTCTGACTTCCCTACTCTGTATCGTGTGCCGAGTTCCTTAGCGCAGCAATAACTCTCTTAATTCTCCCAGCCGCCGCCCAAATAGCTCAATTGCTTGCTCCACCGGACCCGAGCTCAACATATCTACACCGGCCGCTCGCAAGGTCTCGATCGGGTATTTTGAGTCACCGGATTTAAGAAAGCCAAGATAGTCTGGGATCGCGTGGTCTCGGTCCTCCAAAATGCGTTTGGCCAGAGCGATGGCGGCCGAGATACCGGTAGCATATTTGTAAACGTAAAAGGCTGAATAGAAATGTGGAATCCTGAGGCACTCGAAGTTCAATTCCGGATCAAGAGCAAATTCAGCTCCGTAGTAGGCTTGAAGCAGTTCGAGATAAATCGATCCGAATACGTCAAGAGTCACTGGACGGCCTGCTTCTTCGCGCTGGTGCGTCTCCTTTTCAAATTCGGCAAACATGGTTTGACGAAACAGAACCGAGCGAATGTCTTCGATCTGACGATCGATGAGGTAAGCTCTCAAACCGACGTCGTCCGCACGCTGCAGCAGGTGATCGGTTAAGAGCTCTTCGTTAAACGTAGAAGCGACCTCTGCAAGAAAAATGGGATAGCTGTAGTCTTGGAAGAGCTGGTGTTGCTGCGAGTACCAAGTGTGCATCGAATGCCCGCTTTCATGGGCGAGGGTGAAAACGTCTGAAAAAACGTCCGGCCGGTAGTTCATCAAGATATAGGGCGTGTTCCGGTAGCTGGAGGAGGAAAAGGCGCCACTTCGCTTTGCTTTCGTCTCGTATCGGTCTACCCAGCGAGAGTTCAATCCCTTACGCAGGGTATCGACATATTCGTTCCCGAGGGGTTGCAGGGATTCCGTAACCAGCCGGATCGCTTCATCAAAGGGGATGTGCTTTGCCACCTTGGGGACCAGAGGCACGAATGTGTCATAATGGTGGATTTCATCGATTTTCAGTATCTCCCGGCGCAGCGCGTAATATTCGTGCAGCACGGGCAAGTGGCGGCGAACCGTTGTTATCAGGTTGTCATATACCGCTAGGGGAATGTCATCGCTGAAGAGCGATGCCGCGCGAGCCGAGGGATAGCGGCGCATTCTGGCGTAAAAAACGTCACCTCGGACCGAGGCTGCGAGAGAAGAGGCCAACGTGTATCGATGGTCGGAGAACTCCTCGTAAAACTGAACAAATGCGCGTTGGCGAATCTGTCGATCCTGATTTTGGAGGAGGGATACGTATGAGCTTTGCGAGAGGGGAATTTCCTGACCCTCGGCGCCTACGACGACGCCGAACTTCATGTCCACGTTGGTCAGCTGAGAAAAAGTTTCCTGGTGCGCTCGAATGATGCTCGAGCCGGCCGCGAGAATTTTCTCTTCCGGTTCGGATAAGGTGTGCGGGCGATAACGGCGCAACCGAAGCAACATTCGACGCCAGTCCGCCAGAACTGGATCATTTAAGAATGCTTCGAAGGTGGAGTCGGGAATCGCCTGGATCCCTGGTCCGATGAACGCTGTCGCTTCCCGAAGCTTGGTTGCTACATTAGCCAATTCGGTTCGGCGAGCTAAGTGCTCGTGGTTCGAGCCGTCTTCCGCGTATTTGAGCGAAGCATAATGACCGAGTCGCTCCGCGATGAGATCAACCGATTTATCGAACTCGAGGCACTTGTCCAACTCTTCCGCAGTCTCGGTAAAGCGATCCTTAAACTGTTCATATTGGGGGATCGCTTCTCGCAGTTGAGCCAGCGCCTGCTGGTAGTCGGATTCGGTCTGATAAAGCGGAGTGAGATCCCAAGTGTCAGCAACACCAACCTCGGAGCGAGTAGGAATGTGAGCCATCGATTCGGAATATAAAGGTGGCGGTCTATCTCGCATTCCCCTAGCTGGGTTGCAACTTCGGTAAAAGGGGAGCGCCCGAACGTCGGGGAAGCGTTTTTGTAGTGGCGAAGCCGCGCCTCAGGAGAGTCTAGGGCGTAGCCCTAGGAATTTGGATCCCCACCGGAGCAAGCGCTGAAAGCTTGGTTCACAGTCCGATTTTGGACAACCTGCTGTCGTTTCCATTCTGTCATGCGTTTTCAGTGCTAAAACACTTTTCACTTCTGTTCCTAGGGCAACGCCCTAGGCTCTCCTGAGGCACGGCTTCGCCGCTATGCTGGCGCTCCCGGCGCTCCCTCGACCGGCCACAAACGAACCGCTTGTTCTTGGGCTTTTAGACAGAGCTCAGTTGCTTTGAGGATGTGCTCTTGAGTCATCGCTCGATCCGTCCGCTCCAGACAATCGCGAATCAGATAGTGAAAGAACGGATAACCCATTCTGCCAGCGACCGAGAAGCGAAATTCACCCTCGGAATTAACTAGGTATACCTGGTCACCTCGATCGCGGCAGATATCGACATTCTTACGGAGCTCGATATATCCGTTCGTGCCTAAAATGATCGTCCGACCGTCGCCCCAGCTCGAAAGCCCGTCCGGAGTGAACCAATCTACTCGAAAGTAGTGGCTGGACCCGTTATCACTGACCAAGCTGGCTTCGCCGAAGTCTTCCAATTCCGGTGTGTCCGGGTGGTGGTAATTGGCTACTGCCGCGCTTAAAACAGTCGCGTCCCTTGATCCGGTGAAGCACAGAAATTGTTCGATCTGGTGACTTCCGATATCGCAAAGAATTCCACCGTACCGGGCGCGTTGGAAAAACCATTCCGGCCGACTGGCAGCGTTGAGGCGGTGTGGGCCGAGCCCGATTACTTGCAGCACCCGACCGATGGCTCCTCGCTCAATCAGGATCGAAGCGGCGGTGGCGCTCTCGTTGTGTAATCGTTCGCTAAAGTAAACCAGAAATTTTCGTTGCGAGCCTTCGACGGAATCGCGGATCAAGGCGAGCTGTGCGAGCGTCGTTAGCGCCGGTTTGTCGGCGAAGAAATCCTTTCCCGCGCCGAGCACTTGGGCTCCAATCTGGGCTCGCTCGCTGGGGATTGATGCGCAAGCGACCAATTGAATCTCCTCTTCCTCGAGCACCTCGGCCAGGGAATCCCCCGATTTAGCTGAGGGAAACTTTGACTGAAATGCTCGGATTCTCGCGGGATCGACGTCAAAGACCCGTTCGAGTGATGCGCCCGCTTCAATCAAACCCTGGCACATCCCATAAATGTGATTGTGATCTAAGCCAACCGCAGCCACCCGAAACTCGCGGGGCCGGCAAGCAATAGCCGGACGTGGCGCCGCATTTAAAATGTCTTCCCAAGCTTCTGCCATCGTTTTCGCACCGTTCGATTTTGTTCGACTCGGATCTCAATCTTTAGCCCTTGACCGCGGCTCCTATCTGTCCTTTCAAAAACAGGCGCTGAAAGAGGAGGAACACGACCAGTACGGGAATCAGCACCAGAATTGCGTAAGCCAAGAGCGTCCCCCATTCGACCGTGTTCGTTCCCACGAGGTTTGCCAGCGCTAATTGCAGCGTGAACCTATCCTGGTTGTTCACAACGATTAATGGCCAGAGATAGTCGTTCCATCTCCAGGTGAAGCTAATGATACCGAGGGCGGCGGACATCGGTGCGCAAAGCGGTAGAATGATGTGGCGATAGATTTTCCAGTCAGAGGCACCATCCAAGCGGGCTGCTTCGATTACTTCGTCGGGTATCCCCCGGATAAATTGCCTCATCATGAAGGTGCCGGTTGGCGTGGCTGCCGGCGGCACGATGATGCCGATTAACTGATTTACCCAACCGAGAGTCTTTAGCACTAGGAACACGGGCACCATCAACACCTGTAACGGAATGAGTAAAGTGGCTAAGATAAGGATGAAAATGGTGTTGCGTCCCGGGAACTTGAATTTGGCGAGGGCGAACCCGGCCATAGAGCTCGCGACAATAGTAATCAAACTACTCGCGGCGGCGACCAGTAACGAATTAAAGGCGTAATGCGCGACGTCGCCACTGGCAAAGACAGCTCGAAAGTTCTCGAGACTAAAACCATTCAATGAAACGTTAGGCGGGAACGTAAACAAATCACGGGAAGGTCGGAACGCCGAGTAGACGGCCCACAGAACGGGAGCCAGAAAAACCAGGCAGACCACGACCGCTGCAAAATCGTGTACCGCTCGACCGATTTGGCGATTTTTGGCCGACATCCTCAAATAATTTTTTCCTCTCGAAAGAGCCGCATTTGTAACCAGGCGATCAGAAGGATGAGTGGGAGCAGAAAAATCGCCTGGGTTACGCCGTAGCCTGGCTGCAGACGCACAAAGGCTGAATCGTACATATTCTGTACAACCAGACGGGTGGCGTTAGCCGGACCGCCGTCCGTCAAGAGAAGAATCGTTTCGAAGGCTTGAGTGGCGTGAATCATCGCCAGCACGACGATCAACAAGAGGGTTGGCCGAAGCATGGGCAGAGTTACCCGCCAGAAACGCTGCCAGGCGTTGGCACCAGCGATTCTGGCGGCGTCGTAGAGATCTTCATTGATCTGACTGAGCCCGGCTAGAACCATCAGCATGTAGAAACCGACCAGGTTCCACACAGTAGTGATTACCACGCTGATACGAGCTGGAGTTTCCGCGGTCAACCACGGGACGGTTGCTAGGCCCAGCCACTTGAGAAAGCCGTCGATGATTCCCAAATCTTCGTTAAGTAACCACTTCCAGGAAGTCGCCACGACCACCGGTGAGAGAACGAACGGGATATAGAACCCGACTCGAGCAAACAGACGCGCCGGGGTGCTCTTGCGGAGAAAGATCGCAATAGCCAAACTGAATACAACAATCAACGGAACGACTGTCAGAGTATAAGCAGCTGTATTGAGCACGCTCAATCCAAACCGCGGATCGTGTAACAGGTTGAGGTAGTTGCGAGCGCCGACGAAGTCCGATCTTCCGTGGACGACGTCAAAGTCGTGAAGCGACATCCAAAAACCGTACGCTAGCGGAATGAGGCTGAATGCTGCCAACATTCCTAAAGTCGGCAAAAGGAAAAAATAAGGCGCCAGCCGAAAGCCAATCCGCCTGGGACCGGCAGATTGCCCCGGCGTTTCGATCCGGTTCGTCGGAGTAGTTGCGGGGGGCAGAGCGCTCATCGCTAGGGTTGGTTTGAAGGCGAACTTCGCTGCAGAACCTCAGTGCCGAGTTTGTCGAGGTTGAGGATCGTTTGACTCGGTTGTTCGCGGCCTGTCGCCGATAGTATGAGCTCGGTCAAAAGATCGTTTTGCAACAGGTTGAGCGCCGGTCGGGCCAGGTCGATCGAGACCCAATCCGGCGTTGCGCTGAGGTCGCTTAGCATTGGAACGAGATACTCCGCGTACTTACCGTAGTTCACCTTCAAATCGCTCATGGGACTCAGCAGTGATCCTCCTAGGCTTTCAAGGTAATGCAGGGTGGTCTCCGGCTTAGCCCACCAAAGTAGGAATCTGGCTGCCTCGTCCTTGTTGGGTGAGCTGGCAAAACCAAAGAAAAACTCACCGCCCGGGCAAGTTGCGCGGATGGCGCCTCTTGGAAAATAGGTTGTGCCGAACGGAAACGCAGTTCCCCCGTCGATCAAGCTCTTGAGCTGCCAATTACCGGACCACATCATCGCTGCGACACCGGTTTTAAAAAGTTGTCCGGCATCGGTCTTGCCAGGCCAGGCAGAGGTCGGTACCAGCTTGGCCTCGACTAAACTCCGAAAGAACGCGAGCGCCTGTTCCGCTGCTGCCCGGTCCGGTAGAAACGATTTCCCGTCCGTCGAGATCCATTTACCATTGGCCTGATACAACAGATTCGACCAACGCTGGACGGTGCAATCGTAAGAGACTCCCATGCGACATTCCGGAAGCCTCATGACTGTTGCTACCGCCTGTCTAAATTGGTCCCACGTCCAGATTTCGTTTTCGTTCCGGGGAACTTGAATTCCGGCCTTTTCGAAAAGCTTCTTGTTATAGAAGAGCCCATTTGCCGTTGCTTCGATCGGCACACCCAGGACCTTGTTCTCGGAGGTAATGAACGGCCGATAACTCGACAGATAACGGTGCAGAAGTTCCTGCCCGTCGGTGTATTTGCTAAGGTCAAGGGCCTGAGCAGCGTAGTTCTGGATGAAGGCGGTCGTGATCTCGACCACGTCTGGCGGCTGTCCGGCCGTCACCAGAGTGTTTAACTTCGCTGTGATTGAGCCAGACTGAACGATCGATACGTTGAAATCTGTCTGCGGGTTTTGCTGGTGATACTCCTGGATCAGTCTCTGGATGACATCCTGCGTGCTCGCATTCGCCAGCAGCAAAATGTTCAAGGTCTTCCCCGGAAGATTCCCGGCCGTCAAGATCCAGTGGGTAAAGAGAAGCAAGGGAAGGGCGAGCTTCATGGCCGGTAATGCAAGCCGAACTAAGTGAGAACAAATCCCTCTGGAAGGTAGGGCCGCAGTGTCCCGCAAAATCCGAACTTTCGGGTTTCGATCTCGGGATTGATCGGCACCTCGAACACTGCGGATTCAGAGAGGTACCCACTTGAACCGGCCCTCAGCGCATCAAGATACCGTTCGGTCCGGTGGATCGTTACAACTGGTCGCGTCTGCCAGATCTTTCGCCAGGCACGCTCTTTCGATCGCATTAATTGCACTCCCAGTTCGTGGAAGGACCGCAGTGCAACGACTCCTTCCGCTTCCACTCTCTTTCGCAGCGCGAGAAAGCCGTTCACTGCCAAATCCCGCCGACGCGCGGCGGCCGCTTGATCGTCCGCATAAACGGATCCTTGCGGGCTGAGGGAGGCAAACCGCAAATACTCTTCCTCGCTGCGCAGATACTCATCCGGGAACGAGAGCACGGAATCGCCATGTTCCGGTAATCCAGCGTTTTCCATGACGACATAAATTTCGAGGTGGCCATCGTAGTTGACCAAGCGATGGATCACGCCGGGAGTAAACCAGACCACTGAGCCGGTGCGCAATGGTGTCTCTCGAAAGCCTTGACTGCTCAGCGTTTGGACCGAGCCTTCGCCGCCAAGGACGAGATAAGCCTCAGTGCAGGCGAAATGCATATGTGGACTGCCACCCGCGAGATTGTCTGGTCCGGGCAGGTCGTAGACTCGGAGGTGCGTAACACTGATGCCGCCGGGGAAGGCGGCCGCGACTGATTGGGATTGGTCCATGGCAGATAGTTCTCCGCTGTTACTTTGAGTGATGCCTGGGTTCAGCAGCGCAGGTCTTGATTTAAAGCTGGGTATATTTTGGATTCGTTTTCGTCAAAGGGAGGGAAATTCGCTCCCCGGTCTCCGCAGAAGAATAGACCGCACCGATGAACTCCAGCACGCGGCGTGCGTCCGCCAAAGTTACCGGGGGAGATTCGGCGTGGATGAAAGACTGGTAAAAGCGCCGGAACTGTCCTTCATACCCTTCGGCGGATGGCGTGAATTCGGCTAGGGCGCGTTCGACTGCTACACTTGGTTTTTCTTCGGGCAACGAAAAGACCCAAGGCTCGCCGGAGTTCGCGTATGGTTCGGTATTACTTTCTGCACTGAGATTGCGAAACGTAAAACGATGGCGGGAAATTTGCGCAGCCGAACCGAGAGTCACGGAAATGGTGCCAAGCGAGCCGTCGCCCATTTCCACGGCAATCGCCACACAATCCTCGACCTCGATCGGATTTACCCGTGTGGCTGTCCGAGCAAAAAGCGTCCGAGCCGGACCCAAAATGTAAAAGACCATATCGACGGCGTGGATGGCCTGGCTGAGGAGTGCACCACCCAGCTCCGAGGAACGCTTGCCCCGCCAGGGAACAGAGTAATAATCGCGTTCACGCCACCAAGCCACATCCACATTAAAGACGAATGCTTCGCCAGCAAGTTGGCAGTCGACTAAATACTTCAATTTCTGCAGACCATGCCCAAACCGATATTGAAAGATGGGCATGATCTGTTTGTTAGTCCTGCGGGCGAGATCTTCCAGCTGATCCAGCTCAACTAAACTTCCGACCAGCGGCTTTTCACAAATCACATGTTTGCCTGCTTCGATCGCCGCGCAAATTTGCGGAAAATGCAGATTGGGCGGGGTGCAGAGGTCGACGATATCCACGTCGGTGCGAGCAATGGCCGCCTCGAAATCGGTGAGGAGTTCTGGAATTCCGTGCTCTTCGGCGACGGCCGCTGCGCGCACTGGATCTATATCGCAGATCGCGGCAATCTGGAATAGGTCAGAGGCCACTCGAAACGCTCTGACATGTTGAGCACCGATACCGGAACCGACAACAACGACTCGTAGGGGATTGGTCATGGGATCGCGGGGACGATTGGGATGGGCAGCGCAATAACGGCTTGTTGTCTCTAGATCATATATGATATATGGTCAAGGGCTTTCCCCCAAACCTATGCCGCCTCACACTGTCCAAATCCTGATGAATGGCGTCACCGGACGCATGGGCCGAAATCAGCATCTGGTCCGTTCCATTCTGGCTATTCGCGAACAGGGCGGGCTCCTTCTGGCCAACGGCGAATACCTTTGGCCAGAACCGATCCTGGTGGGTCGCAACGAGACGCGAGTGCGCGCGTTGGCCGATGAATTCGATCTGAAACAGTGGACGACCGATCTCCATGCCGCGTTAACGGATCCAAACATCCTCATCTATTTCGATGCTCAAGTCACCTCCGAGCGTGCCTCGGCCGTGAAGGCCGCTATCGCGGCCGGGAAACATATATATTGCGAGAAACCGATATCCGAAGATTTGGAAACGGCGCTCGAGCTTGCCCGTTTGGCTACTCAGGCGGGCGTGAAAAACGGGGTTGTGCAAGATAAGTTGTTCCTGCCCGGCCTGCGCAAACTAAAGCATCTCGTCAAAAGCGGTTTTTTCGGGAAAATCCTCTCTGTGCGGGGCGAGTTCGGGTACTGGGTCTTTGAAGGAGATTGGCAAGTAGCGCAGCGTCCTTCCTGGAATTATCGATCAGAGGATGGAGGAGGGATCATCTTGGATATGTTCTGCCATTGGCGGTATGTGCTGGATAATTTATTTGGCCCTACCCAAAGCGTGTGCGCAATCGGAGCGAGACATATTGCAGAGCGCAGTGATGAATCCGGTCGCCGCTACGATGCGACAGCCGACGATGCCGCCTACGCGATCTTCCAGCTGAAAGACGGAGTCATTGCGCAGATCAATTCCTCTTGGTGCGTACGAGTCTACCGCGACGAACTCTTCAGTCTACAGGTAGACGGGACCCAGGGCAGCGCCGTTGCGGGACTGCGCAGCTGCCAGGTTCAACATCGAGTGAATACGCCAAGACCGGTCTGGAATCCGGATCTAGTCAGTCCGCATGACTTTTTTGGCGACTGGCAGGAGATCCCCGAAAACCAAACCTACGACAATGGGTTCAAAGTGCAGTGGGAAGAATTTCTGCGTCATGTCGTCGACGGAACGCCTTTTCCCTACACTTTGTTGGAAGGAGCAAAAGGGGTTCAGTTGGCCGAGGCCGGTCTCAAATCTTGGCGAGAACGCCGTTGGATAGATCTTTCCCCGTTGAATCTAGCGTCATGAATCGGACCACACTTTCGCTTCCACTTGGTCCGGGGAAACTCGAGAGGTACACGGTCGGGCCGAGCAAAGCTTTTGCCACGGTCTCCGAGATCCGGAGTCGAAAAGCTTATGCAGCGGCTCATATCGTTGCTGATCCGCTCGCTGAGAACCGCTGGGGAGCGCCAGCTGCGATCGATTGGGAGGCAACGCTCGTTTTTCGAGAACACCTATGGTCGCACGGCTTGGGCGTTGCTGAAGCGATGGATACCGCTCAGCGCGGCATGGGACTTGACTGGAACTCTACCCGAGAACTCATCCGACGTTCCACGGCTGCAGCATCTGCTGGAAAACGCGCGATTGTTTGCGGGGCTGGTACCGATCAACTTCCAGCCGGAAGAACGTACCAGTTAGCTGAAATTAGCGAGGCTTACCAAGAGCAATGCGGCTGGATTGAGCAGTGCGGCGGTCGCATCGTCGTGATGGCTAGCCGCGCTTTAGCCGCGACTGCTCGCTCGTTCGATGACTATCTCGAAGTTTACCGCAAGGTTGTCTGCTCATCGGGCGACCCCGTATTGCTCCATTGGCTCGGGCCGATGTTTGATCCCTCCCTGACCGGCTACTGGGCGGCGGACAACTTGGATGAAGCAACGGCGAACTTTCTAAGATTGCTTACCGAGCTCGCAGACAAAATCGAGGGCGTGAAAGTGTCGTTATTGGACAAACAGCGGGAGATTAAACTCCGCGAGAAGTTGCCTTTGGGAATAGATTTATTTAGCGGCGATGACTTTTCCTACCCGGAGCTCATCCTTGGCGACAAAACACATTTTAGCCATGCCCTGCTGGGAATTTTTGACGGAATCGCGCCCGCTGCTTCAGCGGCGCTCGGCGCGTTGGATCGCGGGAATGACGATGAGTTCCTCGAATTGCTGGAACCGACTGTTCCGCTCTCTCGCCATATTTTCCAAGAACCGAACTATTACTACAAAACGGGGCTGGTTTTTCTGGCCTATCTCAATGGTCTGCAAGAGCACTTTCGCATGATCGGCGGCTTGGAATCTGCCCGATCGGTACCACATCTCAGCCGACTTTTTGTATTGGCTGATCAAGCGGGATTGCTCTTGGAACCGGAACTCGCCGTCCAGCGCATGCGGCGTTTTCTGAGGTTGGCCGGAGTAGAATAACCTCATGAAATGTGATGATCGCCTGAGCATCAATCACTACTCGGTACGCCAACTGGGACTCGAGCAGTTTATCGAGCAATGTCGGCGCAAAGGGATCTCACAGGTTGGCTTGTGGCGAGAGAAAATCCACGAGTTAGGGATCGAGAAAGCGCAAGCCTTGGTGGCGGAAACTGGAATGAAGGTCTCCAGCCTCTGTCGAGCCGGTTTCTTTCCTTATGGCAACGAAGTGCAGCGGCAAACGGCGTTCGAGGAGAATCGGAAAGCGATCGATGATGCAGCGGCCATAGGAACACAACTCGTGGTATTGGTCTGCGGGGGAATCGCGGCCGCCGGCCTTTCGGCCAGCCGCCGGATGGTCGAAGAGGGAATTGCGGCTCTCCTTCCGTATGCCGCTGAACGAGGTGTTCGGTTAGGGATCGAACCGCTGCATCCGATGTTTGCCGCCGACCGATCAGTGATCGTTACGCTTGCGCAAGCCAATGAGTTGGCAGCGCGGTTCTCTCCTGAAGTTGTCGGTATCATCATCGATGCGTACCACGTTTGGTGGGACCCGGCTCTCGAGCGGGAAATCAGCCGGGCGGCTGGGCGAATCTTTGGATTTCACGTAAGTGACTGGATTGTCCCTCTGCCGGATGTCCTGGATGGACGCGGCCTGATGGGGGATGGACATATCGAGCTGTCGCGTTTGTCACAAATGGTTGGACGTGCGGGATATGATGGTCCAATCGAAGTCGAAATTTTCAACCAGGCACTATGGCAATTGCCGGGGGAGATCGCCCTGGAACGAATCAAGGAGAGATTTATGAAAATCTTCTCTGATGATCATTCACTCGATAGCGCGCTGAATCGATGAGACGCTTGCATGCCGTCCGCAGCAAAAGGGACCTGGTCATCGCCGAAATTCGCGGCGCGATTTTGAACGGCGAACTTGCGCCCGGGGTCCGTCTCATCATCGACGACCTCGCCGAGAAGCTGGGCGTAAGCACAATTCCGGTGCGCGAGGCGCTCCAACAACTGCAGGCTGATGGTTATATCGTGATCGAGCCGTTCATTGGCGCACGAGTGGCAGAGATAGAAGCGGAATCCATTCTGGAGGTTTTCACGTTGCTCGAGGCAATGGAGGTGACAAGTAGCCGAATGGCTTGCGGCCGTTTGAAATCGGAAGAGCTGACTGAGCTCGAGGCCATCGTGGCTCGCATGGATGGTTTAACCACGGACGCGGAAGCCTGGTCCCAAGAGAATCGTCACTTTCATGAATTTATTTGCGTACGGGCGGGCACCCAGTTGGTGGCCAGCCTCATCGCGAAGGTGTTAGACCATTGGGATCGATTGCATCGCCATTTTCTCAAAGAGGTTTTTGTCGATCATCTGCCGATTGCCCAGAAACAGCATTGGCAGATCCTACGTGCGATCTGCAGCGGGAATCCCGACCAAGTCGAAAAGCTGGTTCGCAAGCACAACCAAAGCGCGTTGCACGCCTATCAAGATTATTTGGGCTTGCAGAAATCCGATCGTGGAAACGGGAGCCATCGAGCGATGTAGTCGGGCGTGAGCGCACTCGACCGAGCGCCTTTAGCGCATCATGAGATCCAGAGCAAGGGCCGCCACACGTCAACAGGGGCTCCGGATTCTAGCCCTGGGCTACGCCAAGCCTCCACCCCGACAACGCGATAGGCTTCCTTCTTCGTCCTCCTGACTACGGCGCACAAGCCGGGACAACCGTCTTCGGAAGAATCCGTCTGAGTCCTCAGCAGTTAGGGCTTATTTTGATGCAGGTAGGCATGGGCGGGGCCGTTGCGTCATGCCCGGGGATGCGAGTCGTCGTAAGCCTTTTTCAGTCGTTCAACGGTGACGTGTGTGTAAATCTGGGTGGTTGAGAGATTGGCGTGTCCCAACAAGGTCTGAACACTTCGGAGGTCTGCTCCGTTTTCCAGGAGATGAGTTGCAAAGCTATGTCGGAGTTTGTGCGGACTGACCGGCAGTTGGATCGAAGTGTTCTCGAGATATTTCTTGAGAACGAGCCAGACCGATCGCGCGGAAAGGCGCTTGCGCAACTTGCTGATAAACAGCGGGCCGGTATGGACGCCGGCGTCCTGCCGATATTTCTGGATGGCCTGCAGCGCCAAATCGCCGACCGGAACTACGCGTTCCTTGTGACCTTTTCCAAGAACGCGAACGGATTCCACATAAACATCAACATCGGCGACATCCAGGGCAACGAGCTCGCTCAACCGCAGGCCGCTACTATAGAAAAGTTCAAGCATCGCAGCGTCACGGCTGGCAGCCCAGATCGGCGCTTGGCTCTTCTTCGCGACTTGGGTTGGCTTCTCGAGCAATTCCTCTACCTGGGTAATTGATAGAACGATGGGTAGCTTCTTCTCAAGTTTCGGCAAACTGACTTCTTTGAGAGGGTTCACAGATAATCCGGCGCGCTCACTCAAAAAACGATAAAAACTGCGCAATGCGGCGAAGGTGAGCCGCACATAAGAACGGGCCATATCCTTTTTCATGCAGGCCAGCAGAAATTCGCGGAACTCTGCGGCGGTGGCAGAATGCCAGACGACCGTGCCACCTCGGAATGCTTTAAACCGGTCAAGAGCGTGGCGGTAGGCAATCACGGTTCGAGGTGATGCGGAGCGTTCGACCTCGAGGTAAGAAATGAATTGGTCGATCCACCGGTCCTTTTTGGATGGCCCCATTGGGAACAAGATAACCCAATTGGGCATTATAGAACAATCGCGGAAACCGCTTGTCCGTAGGGATACGCTCCCGAGCGTATTCCAGGGTGTGGCCGCGACGACGTGTCTCGCCGAAGCTTCAGCGAAGGAGGAAGCCTTGCGCGGAAGTCGGGAGCGGATCTCTACCCATCTTGGCGCGGCCGCATTTCTGCTCCCGGCAAAAACGCCAGCAAACGCTGTCTACGTTCTCGCTCGTCAACTAACAGTTCGATTACCAGATCCAGGCTCACGAAATCGTGGCCATCGCAGAGCTGAATGATTCGTTCGTATTGAGCGATGACGGCGTCTTCTGATCTAATTGCGTCGAGCAGAACGGCATCGACGCCGTTGTTATCGACTGGTGGCTGTAAATCGTTTTGCAATCTGGGTAATTCCCGCGATCCCGGAACGCGACCATCCAGTGCCTTGATGCGTTTTGCCAGACGCCGGGCGTGAACCAGCGCAGTTTGTACTCCGCCGTCGAGCAATTCTTTAATGGCCTCGGCGCGGGGCCCTTCTAGACTGATTGCGTTAGCTAAATAGTTTTGAATAACCTCGATCTCCGCAGCGTAGGCGAGCTTCAGTTCGGCTGCGACTTCGGAGGCTCTATCCATCTGGCAAACTGCGCGGACTGTTCAGCGCTTGGCGCCCATTGGATCGCTGAGATGGGAGGGCTGGCCGGTAGCGCCCACCTCACCCTGGCGAGTAGTATCTCTTCGGAAGTAGAGAACCGCAGAGCGAGCTTCTTTGCCGTCCGGCGACACGGCAACGATAGGAATTTCAAAATCGTTATCGGGAAATTTAAAATGATAGCGGAAGGTGCCGTCCGGTTGCAGTTGGATCGATTGGCCGCCCACAGTGACGTTGGCGCGCGGGTCAGTGCCACCGTAGAAAATAACCTCTGCATTGACGTGCATGAAAAACCCGCGCTCCGCTGCTCCGCTCCAACTTGAGGCGAATCCGCTGAAAAGGCTGCTCTCCGCGGCCAGCTCGCTCCAACTGGAGAGCGGAAATTCGAGTCCCGACCAGGCCGCTGAGCTAAGGGCCGAGGAAGTCAGCTCCGCCGAGCTTAGTCCTAGTGCGCTCAGTTCGGAAGCGCCAGAGAAAGAACTCAATTCCGCCGAGCTTAATCCGAGTGCACCTAGTTCAGAAACGCGAGAGAAAGAACTCAAAGCGCCCGAGCTCAGCTCGGCGCTACTTATTCCGCCTGATAACTCGAACGAACTCAACCCGACCTGTTGCAGACGGCTTTCGCTGCCGGCGCCGCTCTGCCAACTTGCCAATGATTCACTACCGGCCGCCAAAGTTTCGGATGATTCTGCCGCCTGAGACAACTTTAAGCTGCTCAACGCGCCACTAGAAAGCTCCCCGCCAAAAATCTCTCGGAATGCGCTAAACAGACTTGATGCTTCCGGAGCGAGCAGTTGAGCCAGACGCCCCTTTGCCAATAATTCGCTTGCCGACTCGGAATTGAGCTGAGCTGCCAAATCGGTACGCAAGAAGGTCGTAAGTTCCCCGGAACTCATCGACGAAAGTTGTTCGACGACGGCTTTGCCGAGCAGTGTCTCTAAAATACGCAGTTGAGATTCACTCCAGCTGGAGGGACCCCCAAGGCTCGTTGAGGCTGCTTGTTGCAGCCGTGCCAACGCCTGTGTGAGCGGTTCGCCTCTCGCTTTAGCCGCGTCGATGACATCCAGCAAGAAATTGAATCCGAGATGGAACGGAACTGTCGCAAATTGGCTGTCCCATTGCGTACTGATCGATTCCGGAGGCGTGTGCGTTGGACCGGCTTCATCGATGATTCGGACCGCGCCGTCTTCACCTCTCCAACCGAACGCGACTCGATAATCGGCATCGGCGTGTTGCACCGGAATATACCAATTGCGGGCGAATCCGTCGATCTCGACGGCGGTTTCCAGGTCGGCGCCGCGAAACACTTGGAGCAAAAGCTGCCGTTTCTCCGGAAACTCGGTATAGTCAAAGTCCCAATAACTGAAAAGCCAATGGGGATCTCGAGCCACCACGTACATCTGACCGTAACCGGATGGAAGGTCCCCAAGCTGATCGAATCCCTTGTTGGCATCCGCTTGCGTTCCTGTCCCGAATTGGACCGGCGAATCATGCGTACCGGTTCCCGGTATCGGCTCACCACCCACTCGAACCCTTTCCTGATTTTCAGCAGAGTCTTGGCTCATGATAAAAAATAACTGATTTCCCCACCGCGGTATTGCAGCCGAAAGAGTCGAGGAAATCGGGAGCGTATGCAACGGCTTTTTCGGATTCTCATTCCTTCATCGCAACGACCCGCCTAGCGCCTCCTTTTTAGTCCCTTTGAATTGGTAGGGCGAAAGCCTGGAGAGACAGGGCGCCGAACCGGCTTGCCGCCAGCTACGGCGCCCTAGCAGTGCGTTTCAGGAACGCCGTAGAGCCGGGGGCCGCGACGTAGGCTTTGCGTAGTCGGGTTCTCGTCCTTCTGTGTTCGGCAAGGTCCAACCGGATGACCGCGAATCCGCACGCTCTTAATGCGCGCCCGACTCCTGCAGCGCTTCTGCAAGAGAAGAATCTTTGCTGATCAAGTTGCCCAGGTAAACATTTTTCGGTGGGAGGGTGTAGAGCGTGCGCTGGATATTTTGGGCGTTTTCTAAACGGGAGAAAATAACCGACGCTATCCTGGATTTCGGAACCGTTTTTTCGCCGAAGCCAAGCGGCTTATTGCTCGACCAAAAGCGAACCATTTCAACACCGTTTTCCTGCGTAATGCCCAGAAAGATTGCGGAATGCCCATGTTCGTGCCGGCCAACATTCGGGTTCCAAAATATTTTCATGAAGTCTCCCGGCTTGGCCGCGCTCCACGAGGTAAAATTTGATCCGAGATTCAGCTCGCGAAAGAGACATGCAGTGCCGGGGCCATTGGCGTTCCAGCGACCCCAGATTCCCACACCATCAGGTTGACCTTTTACCGCCAGCTGTTCCGCCAGCGGTCCCGCAATGGGCAATCCGCCATTGAGCTTCTCGACCGCTTGAATGAAAACCAGGTAGGTTGCGCCAGAGCAATAGCTCGGCACGGCGACCGCCGGGGTGATGGTGAGCCGCCCGGAAGAGACCCGTACGGCCGCTTGAAGGTTCGCAGTCGCTTCGTTCGTAGCCGAGTAGCCGCCTTGTTTAGGCATTTCCGGTAGAAGGGAGAGAATTACCGCATTTGGATCGGTATGAAAGCGTAGCAAATCGTCCGCACTGTATCCGCTTGCACAGGCGCAAAACAATCCGGCCGCGGTCACGATCTTTTCAATGAAGCGCATAGATTTGGGAAGCGACGACTTTATCGACCGCTAGTTTGCAAGTATTTGCGAACGCGTCCCTGCGCACAACCGGAAAAAGAAAGTCAATTCAATTGCCATCATAGGAGCCCCGGCGGAGCATTGAAAAGTTTGACATATCTGCTAGTGTTCCGGTGAACATTAATGGAGACTTTGACCGAACGACAACAGGCGGTCCTCAATTTCATACGCCAACACCAGCGAGAGACCGGCTTTCCGCCAACTAGTCGCGAGATTCAGAGGCACTTTAAGTTTCAAAGTCAGACCGCGGCGATGAATCATCTGCGTGCGCTGGAGCGGAAGGGTGTAATCAACCGCTCTCCTCACAAAGCGCGAGGCTTGAGCGATCCGGAAATGAGAATGCGGGCAGAGTATCGATTGGTACCGTTACTGGGGGCGATACCTGCAGGTCAGGCCACCGATTCAGCGGCTTTGGAGGAAACAAAATTTGCCGTTGATGCTCAATTTTTTGGCGTCGCGCAGACAAGCGAGATATTTGCGCTGAGGGTGCGGGGGGAATCGATGATCGATGCCCAAATTGCCGATGGAGATACAGTCTTGCTTATGCGCACGACGCCTCGCGAAGGTGACATTGTCGCCGCGCTCATTGACGGAGAAGTCACGCTCAAGCGATATCAGCTCAAGAGAGGCAAACCGTTTCTCCGAGCGGAAAATGCGGCTTATCCTGACTTGATCCCGGCCGCGGAGTTAGTCATCCAGGGAGTGATGATCGGATTGATCCGACGATCGCGCTGAATAAGCGCGGGGAGGGCGCATAGCTGCGATCGCCCCCTTCCGAAGGACTTTTTGCAACATGCAAGTTGACGAGCTTGTGTCGCAGCTGCCATCGTCCCTCGCTTATGAAATTTCGGTTGGGATTGCTGGCGGCTCTAGCCTGCGCAGGCACGGTTGCTGCTGAAAATGAATCGATCTTTGGCTATGGCGATATCGTAAAGAAAGCCGAAGCATTGGCTCAACAGCCGTTTACACCTCAACTACAACAGCTTTCTCCCGATCTGCAGAACTTGGATTATGACCTTTACCGCCGAATCCGCTTCTTGCCGGAGCATTCAGTCTGGCCCTCACTCCCGTACAAGCTCGGATTCTTTCACCCAGGGTATTATTACAAACGGAGGGTTCTATTTCACGCCATCGAACCGGACCGGCTCAGAGACATTCCCTTTTCACCTTCCTATTTCCACTACGACAAGGAAATCGTATTCAGCGGACGAGAAGATTTTGCTGGTTTCAAAGTTTTTGTTCCCTCGACCCGCCCCGGCGTCCAGGACGAGTTTCTTTCGTTTCTTGGAGCCAGCTATTTTCGAGCTATCGCCAAGGGCCTCCACTGGGGCTTATCTTCCCGTGGATTGGGCGTTAATACTGGCGAGAGCCGGGAAGAATTTCCTGATTTTCGCGAGTTCTGGATACGTCAACCAAAGCCGACCGACAACAGCCTGGAGTTTTACGCGCTATTGGACAGTCAGAGCGTTACCGGAGGCTATCACTTCATCGTGCGTTACGGCGAGACCACAACGATGGACATTCAAGCGACCCTCTTTTTCCGGCAGAAGCCGCAGATTGTGGTCCTCGCGCCGCTGACCAGCATGTTTTATTTTGGCGAGAACACTGTGAATAAACCAACGCTGAAGCCCGACTACCAACCTACCGGTAAAACGGAGTTTTCGATGAACAAGACCGACTTCAAGCGACGAGAGTTCCGCCCTGAGGTGCACGATTCTGACGGACTTTTGATGGAAACCTTGTCGGGAGAAAAATTATGGGCTCCATTAGACAACCCCAAATCGACCGAGGTGCGAAGGTTTTCGGACGTGACCTCATTTTCTCTGCTCCA
This sequence comes from uncultured Verrucomicrobiae bacterium, assembly GCA_963804425.1. Lineage (GTDB taxonomy): Bacteria > Verrucomicrobiota > Verrucomicrobiia > Chthoniobacterales > JAFAMB01 > DASTDH01. The sequence continues at coordinate 366,727 of CAWDQF010000003.1, forward strand.
ACGTGACCGCGATCTCAGCCACTATCTGGATCTTGAAGCTGACTATCACCGTCGCCCTAACCTTACCGTTATCCCAAAGAGTGATTTTGGGCCAGGATTCGTGCGACTGCTGGAGATCCCTTCTGTAGATGAGTATAGCGACAACATGGTGGCAGGTTGGGAGCTTGCTAACAGTCCCGATGCCGGAAGTCGATACGAGTTTGCTTACCAACTGATCTGGGATGGCAAAGAGCCAGACACCAACCAATTCCGCGTCACTTCGACGACGGTGCACCCAAATCCGCGAGCTGGAGAGACGCGTTTCACGGTCGAGTATGCGAAGCCCGACAATGGAGAGACGATTCCGGTGGACGAGCTGCGTCCATACGTTGCGGCCAGCCAAGGCGGCCAAGTGAAAGATGTGCAGTTTGCACCCACCGAACGTGGTTGGCTCGTGAGCTTCACGATTTTCGATCCAACTCCTCCCCAGACGATGGACGTCAGTTGTGTTATTTTGCGGCGCGACCGGTTTTGCTCGGAAAAATGGCTATATCTGCTGAATACTTAGCGTTATTGCGGGTAGGAATTAATGCGTCGCCCGAGTGGAACGAGGCTTGGGATCGCATCAACGACTATCTTGATGCCCTCAAGGTGCCTGAGGACGTCGAGCGCGAGCTTGTTTTGCTTTCAAGTTTTGAGCAAGCAATAGCTCGAAAGCGACTAGAGCCTTTTACCCCGGCGAGCCAACTTGCCTTTGAGGAGACTCAGAGGGCACTGGATCAGGCTCTCGGACATTTGATTGGACCAGAAGTTCCAAGGGATCGGAGGTCGGTTGAAGAGCGGATTCGTCTTTTCCTGACGGAACCGAGCGAGCGAAGCAGTTTCAAGTCGCATGTCCAGTTATCCGATGAGGTCTTGGAGGCCCTTCGCGAAGTCCGACTCAAACCAACGCCTCGGCTACAGCAAGCAAGTATCACGGCTCGCCCCTTTCGGTTTTCACCAGCAGGCGAGATGGTGATCACCTTGGCCGAGCGACTCGCGTTTTTAGGTTCAAATCGAATTTTAAGTTGGTGCCTGGGGTTAGGTATCATCGGATTGTTGATTTTCGTGAGTTTGTAAATCTATTCGCGTGGTTGCACTCGGGAAGGAGAAGGGAAATTTGGTTCAACTAGTTTTGTTCAGGATATGAGCGGTCCAGATCGATCAGCACGGCTCGTTGAGCTTGTCGGGCCAGGAAGGTTAGACGAGGTTTTCCAGGCGAGAGTCCGCCAACGACGTTGGGCGGTTGGCCTGGTTACTTTGGGCATTGCCGTCATTGGGGTTTGGTTGATGTGCGACATGTTGAACACAGGAGGATGGACTGCGCTCAAGGTCGCCGAGCTCGGAATATTCATCCTGCTTTTTACCGCTCTCGCTTTCGGGTTTACCCAGGCCTTTATTGGATTCCTGGTTTTGGCAGAGGGGCATGAGCCCCTCAAGATCACAAATACGCTGGATCCGACAACACCGCTGGCGTCCACGGCGATCGCCATGCCGATCTTCAACGAAGACGCGCGCATCGTCTTCAGCAATATCCGTACTTTGTACGACTCCTTGCAGCAAAGAGGGGAACTCGAGGCATTCGAGTTTTATCTCCTAAGTGACTCGATTGATCCGGGCAAGGTGGTGCAGGAAGAACTCGCCTGGGCAGATCTTTGCCGGCAGACAAATGGGTTCGGTAAAATTCATTACCGGCGAAGACGTCTACCAGTCAACCGCAAAAGCGGCAACATCGCTGACTTTTGCCGCCGCTGGGGACATCGGCATCGGTATATGATTATTCTCGATGCGGACAGCATTATGACTGGCGAGGCCGTTTCCTCGTTGGTGCGACTGATGGAGGTGAACCCGCGGACCGGTATCATCCAGACGATGCCAAAGCTCGTGAAGGCCAGCACGCTTTTTGGGCGAATCCAGCAGTTCGCATCGCGCCTTTACAGTCCGGTTTTCGCAGCCGGCCTGAACTTTTGGCAACAGGGCGCCGGAAATTATTGGGGCCACAATGCTATTATCCGAGTCTCTCCTTTCCTCACGAGTTGTGGATTACCTGAGCTCCCTGGACGGGCACCATTGGGTGGCCGAGTTCTGAGCCATGATTTCGTGGAAGCAGCGCTTATGCAGTACGCCGGTTGGGAAGTTTGGTTCGCCGCCGATCTCGACGGCAGCTATGAAGGATTGCCGCCCAATCTGACGGAATACGTGAAACGGGATCGCCGCTGGTGCCAAGGCAATCTCCAGCATATGTGGTTTCTCTTGGCGGAAAAGGTTCGTCCAGTGAGCCGGCTTCATCTCATCCAAGGAATCCTGGCCTACGGTTCCTCTCCGCTGCTGGCGCTATTCATTCTGTTTGGGACGTTTCAAGCTGCGATCGATCGGTGGCACCAGAAGACGTTGAACGTTCAGCTTCCATCCGCGTTCATTCTCATGTTCTTGACGCTATTGTTGCTATTCAGCCCGAAGCTCATGAGTTTGATCCATTTGTTTTCTCAACCGAAGTCGTTGCGGGCCTATAACGGTAGGGTCCGAGCGACGCTTGGGGTCATCAGCGAAATCCTATTTTCGATTCTGGTCGCGCCGATCATGGTGTGGTTCCATACCCGATTTGTTTTCCGAAACCTGGGAGGACAGACGGTGACTTGGCATACCCAGACCAGAGAAGGCGGCGCTGGCCCGCGGTGGTTAGCTACCCTTGCGGAGTACTGGCCGCTACCCGTTAGCGGCATTTGCTTGGGCCTGTTCGCCTGGTGGATCTCCCCTGGCTATTTTCTCTGGCTCCTTCCGATCTTGCTCGGGCTCTGGTTAGCGGTGCCGCTGGTGCTATTGAGCGGCCGATCCGGCCTACTCAAAGATCTTTTTCTAACCCCTGAAGAAACTGAGCCGCCCAGAGAGCTTACCGCCTCCTACGCGTTCCAATTGCGCGAGGGAGATCAGTTTCTGCACGCTATTCTCGACCCGTTTTATAATGCGGTCCACGTTGCGTTGCAGAAGCAGCGCCGCAATCATGCGCCCGCAGCCGAAGGTTATGTAGCTTCTCTCGCAGCAAAGCTTTTCCGGAACGGCCCGGATGCACTGTCTGCCAGAGAAAAACGCGCGCTCTTGGCTGATGGGGCGACGGTGGCGCGGCTGCATGTCTTAATTTGGAAGACCCCGGCACAATTGATGAACCCGGTTTGGTCAAAGGCGCTGGAGAGTTATCGCTCGCCGGAGCGCGTGGCTCAACCCACTTCTGAACCCAGCCTTTCTCTAGCCGGTCACGCCGTGGTATAGTTCGACAACGCCGCGGCCTTTGGAAAGACTCGACAAGGACGGGAAAGCCGGTTTCCTCTAAGACGGTTCTGATGAAACGAATACTGTTTGGCGCTTTCTTTCTCGTTTGTCTCGCGGCCCTGATTTTGCTCGAAACAAGTCGGAACGAAGGTAGCAACCCGCCCGGCGTGCGGCTGGCGGCTCCCGACAGTCTCATTTATGTCGAGCTCCGCGATTTGCCTGAGTCCATAAAGCGGTGGCCTGAGACGACTTTGAGCAAAATTTGTTTGGAACCTACCGTCGCGCGGTTCTGCTCGCGCCCGGTTGGGCAAATCCCTGCGTCCTGGAAGACTGCATGGCGCGCGCTCGTGCGATTGCAGCCGGTCAGTGTCTACTTGTGCTGCTCCGATTGGAGCGGCAAGGAATGGGTGTTTGGAGCAAAATGCCAAGGTGACTTGCGGAATTGGCAAAACGAAATTGGCGAACAAGTACACACTCTGTCCGCCTATCGCCTGGTGGCGGTATCGGCCGATCCGCAACGCCAAACCAGCCTATCGCCGGAAGCGGGAAAGCCGATCTTCGCCGTACGTAGCGGTGAATGGTTGCTCTTCAGCCTTCGTCTAGAAGCTCTGCGTTCCACCTTGCAGCGCGTCGGAAATAAACCGGCCGGCCTTGAAACTTCCGAGGTCTTCCGTCAGTGCCGCGCCCATGTTCCCTCCGATGCTGATTTCTTTGGGTTTTTCACCGGTCAGAATCCGGGATCGGATTTCTCACCCTTGGATTGGCTTCCGTCAACCAGTGCGATTCCGGCAGTCCTGATTGCCACGAAACTAGAGGGAGCAAATATTCATGATACGGTTTTTACGCGTGCTTCGTCCGAGCAGACAAGGCTCTCCGCTAAGGGAATGTATCTCACGACTCCAAGCACACTCGTTTACGCTTCTGTGCCTTTAGATTTATTGCACATCCGCGATCTGGCTAGGAGCTTGGCGAGGAAATGGGGTGTTGCCCAAACGGCGAAGCAATATCTTGACGAGGTCTCGGCAGCGGGGGTCGATTTCCACGAACTCAGCGAGATTGTGCAAGGAGCGGAGATAGTGATTAACCGAAACCCGGACCGGGATCTGATGGATGGTTTTTTCCTTGTGGAAGTGCGTGACCCTAATGGTTTCTCAGAAATGGTGCGCAAAATCCTGGAGCAGGAGTTTCCCTCTCGCTGGGCGGAAGAAACCGTCGACGGTTCTAGAGTTTTTCGGTTTGGAGCAGGCAAATCGACTAATCTCGTGTTCGGCATGAACGGAAACTATTTTATCGCCGCGCAGAACGAAGATGCGTACGCAGAAGCGCAGAACCGTTTGCTGGACCAGCGGATCGGCATACACGCTCCGAACAACTATAAGTTGACTGACGCCGGTCAACCTTCGGCCTTCCGCTTTTATCTCGACGCGAATACTTTGTTCGAGCGTGGATATGGAAGTGTCCGGCCGATGCTCATTTTCGGCGCAGCCTTAGTGCCGAATCTCACGAGCTTTATCGATCCGAATACATTGCCGGAGACCTCTGAGGTATGTAGGCATTTAACGCCTATCTTGATGTGCAGGCGCGAGTTACCGGATGGAACCCTAGACGATTCCGTTGGTCCGCTGACTGCCTACGAAGCCAGCGCCCTCGGTGTGGGAGCTGCCGCCGGTTTGACCTTGATCGAAAAGTAGGGTTGCGGGTTACGAGTTGCAAGTTGTGGCGTTAACTTGCGGTCAGCAGCATCGCCCGCAAGGTCCCTGACCCGCAATCTGCAACTTGTAACCTCTAACTAGTTCATAGTGCATCCCGGCGCTTTAGCATCTGGATAAAGACGGCCGTCGGCGGAGCCTGCCGGCGGGCCCGGCGTTGAACGAGGCCGATTGGGCGCCACGTGTCGACCGATTCAATTTCCACCGCGACCAAGTTGCCGATCTGTCTCTCTTCTTCGATGGTACTGAGCGGCACGATCGAAATGCCATCCTCGATTTCTACTGCCCGTTTTACCGTTTCGATATTATCGAATTCCATGCTTCGCCGGATGGTCACCGAGTGCGTTTTGAATATCCGGTCGATCGCCTTGCGGGTCGGCAGATCGAAACTGAAAGAAATAAATCGCTCTCCTTCTAACGCGGTGATCGGCACGCTTTGGCGAGGCGCGAACCGATGACTCGGCGGACAGATCAAAACCAATTTGTCTTTCCAATGGCTTTCGACCGTCACGCCACGATGCCGGGTGGGATATGCGACGAACCCAAGATCGGCAGCGCCTTCCGCCACGTGCTGATAGACTTGGGCTGATCGCAAGTATTCTACCTGTACATCAACGGCGGGATAGGCTTGTCGAAAGAGCTTCAAGTTGCGCGGTAATTCATGGAGGCCAATGCTATAGACAGTCGCGACTCGCAAACAGCCGGACACTACCCGTTGCAGTTGCGTCAAGCGATCGCTCAGACCGTGGTAAATACGAAGAATCTCCTTGCTCGCCTGGAGAAACGCTCGGCCCTCCGGAGTCACCGAGAAATTCTTGTTGGCCCTTTCGATTAACGCTATTTTGAACTTCCGTTCTATCGCGCGGATCTGCTGGCTCACAGCGCTCTGCGTGATCGTGTTCAGTTCTGCGGCCTTCGAGAAACTGGCGGTCTCGACGAGATCGCAGAAAATCTTGAGAGTTTCGATTTGCATTATCCAGCGATAGGCCGATTCGAACAGAATAAGTTTTTCTAATAGTTGAGTCAATGCGCGCAGATATTTCAGACAATCTGGCAAAGGTGCGACAGGCGATCGGTGAGGCCGAAAGTCTAGCCGGACGGCCCAACGGATCTGTGCAATTGATCGCGGTGACCAAGACCCACTCGGTCGATGTAATGCAGGAAGCCATCGACGCCGGTCAGTTGATCTTCGGAGAAAACAGAGTGCAAGAAGCGCGAGCCAAGATCCCCGAACTACCAGCACGGGTACAGTGGCATTTGATTGGACATCTACAGAGGAACAAAGTGCGGATCGCGCTACCGCTCTTCCAGTTCATCCACAGTGTAGACTCCGTTGAACTCTGGGCCGACATCGAACGGGTGGCGGCAGAGCTGGGTCTATTCCCCAGGGTACTTCTGCAAGTCAACGTTGCTGGCGAAGCGTCGAAGTTTGGGTTCTCCCCAACCAAACTCTTTGAACAAATTGAGGAGATCGCGCGAAACAAGCGAGCGAGCATCGAAGGCCTGATGACAATTCCACCCCTAGCGCCGGCTCCGGAGCATTCCCGGCGCTATTTTGTTGCGTTGCGAGAGTTACGCGACCGGTTGGCGCGGGAATTTGGTTTTCCGCTGCCGGAGCTTTCGATGGGAATGAGCGGCGACTTTCGGGTCGCGATAGCAGAAGGTGCGACGATGGTTCGAGTGGGTACGGCGATTTTTGGCGAGCGTCGCGCACCCTGAGGGGTTTGATCGCAAAGGAGGCTTTTTGTCACTACTTGGAAGGGCCTGTCGTTTTTTCGATAGCTCCCAGGGAGTCGGAGGTAGCCTTTACGAAACGAACAGGTTCTCCGACCACTTTTTCGGTCAAATAGGTTAATGGGCCTGGAAATAATCGGAGCAATTCGAGCGCGTTACTCGCCAGGTGGGGATGAAGAACAAACCAGCGCGCCAGACGATTGATCCAGAGGCGTCCTGCGTACAATTGGCGATGAGCTTCCCAGTACTCGTCGCGACAATCGATCCGGCATGAAATTGCGCGCTTGATCGCTTCGGCGGCCAGCACACCGGATTTAAGGGCGTAGAAAATCCCCTCTCCAGTAAATGGCTCGACAACTCGAGCGGCGTCACCCACGTAAAACAATCTTTGGTGATCCGTCATCACCGGTTTGCGCGTGAGAGGTGCGACCGAGTTCCAGCGATGATTGCTTGGCAGATCGAACCGCTTCGCCACCATCAGGCGAAATCCTTCGGCTAGCGCTGGGCGGCTTACCAGGCAGATCCCCACCGTTTTCTGGTCGACAGTTTGCCTACCGAGATAGCCTTGCGGCCACAATTCCAATGCGACGTGCGGTTCCCAACTTGCCACAAAATGCGTCTGGTAGGCGATCCGATCTGTTTTGGTTTGCGGAAAATGATGCAACAGACGGGCAACGGATGAATTTCGGCCGTCCGCCGCGATCAGAAATTTAGCCCGAGCAACGCGTGTTTCTGTCTGCACCTGCCAACCTTCTGCCAGGCCTGTCACTGGCTCCCCATGCCAAACCTCTGCTCCCAGATTTTTGGCTCGATTTAGGAGCGCGCTGTCCAACAGGCGGCGGCGCACCGCTACCTCGCTCCGACCGTTCTGAGGGAATCGTCGTCGAATCCGGACACCTCGGAAATTCACAAACTCCACCCATTGTAGCCGGGAGGAGGGGAGTGCAACAATTTCGCTCGCGATCCCCAGGCGCTCGAAGACTTCCCAACAGGCTGGGTTTAAGCAATCACCGCAAACTTTATCTCTCGGGAAAAAAGTGCGTTCGATGACCAGCGTTCGCAGTCCGGCGCCCGCCGTGATTGCAGCGGCGGTGGCGCCAGCTGGACCACCTCCGACGACCACCACATCGTACTGAGTGCACTCTCTCACGGGAATCGGTTGCGCTGTCGCCGCGCTGCACGTTTGATGACGAAGAGCGACGTGGTATTCCCCGATCGAGCGTTAGCGTCGCGTAATACCGAGGGGTCATACGAATAGGGCTCCAATTTCATCTGCAACCAAGCGGCCTGCCTTGGTAAGCCGAATGTAAGCGCCTTCGGCCTCGAGATAACCTACTTTTTCCAGGTCTTGGAGTTGTGGTTCCTGGTGGGCGATTTTAGAACGAAGGATTCCATAGCTGGTTCGCAAGCCAAAGACGATGTGTTCCGATTCCCTGGTATTTTCGTCCAGATCCTCCTCAAAGGACTTGGTTGACCGCCCTTGCATCGTCTGCCCGATGTAGCTCTGCGTGTCCGCGATGTTCTGCCAACGGCGCTCTCCAACGGTGGAAAAGGCACTCGGCCCAAGGCCCAGGTAATCCCCGCCTTGCCAGTAAGAGACGTTATGCAGACACTCTCGTCCGGGTTGCGCGTAATTAGAAATTTCGTACTGCTCGAAACCATGTCCGCTTAGAAAGTCCATCGTAGCAGAAAAAAATTCCGCATCTTCCGCAGAATTTTGTCGAAATTCACCGGTTTGGAAGCGGCCGAAAAACTCGGTGTCCTCTTCATAAGTGAGGCAGTAGGCCGAGATGTGATTTGGTCTCAAGGCCACCGTCTGGCGCAGTGTCTCCGTCCACTGTTCGCGTGATTGACCGGGGACGCCAAAGATCAAATCCAGGTTTACATTCCTGAAGCCGGCACCACGCAGAATGTCGTAAGAGTGCCGAGCTTGGGCGGCGGAATGCACTCGGCCGAGACGGTCGAGAATCTCAGAATCCCAGGACTGAACACCCATGCTGATTCGGTTGACCCCGAGCGAAAGCAGCAACCGGGCCTTCTCCAGCGAGACGGTCGCCGGATTCATTTCCAGCGTCCATTCCGTCAGATTGGACAGATCCAAACGATCGCGCAGACCGGTGAGCAAGAAATCCAGTTGTGAAGGAGACAACGCGGACGGGGTTCCCCCACCGAAGAAGATCGTCTGCAGGGAGAGACGGTCCGGGCCGAAACGGTCGAGCTCGACGAGTAACGAATCCAGAAATCCCTGCACTTTGTTTCGGTCGGAAGCTTCTTTATAAAAGCTGCAGTAGGGACAGATTTTTGGACAGAACGGAATGTGGACGTATAGATGTTCTATCCCTAGCAGCCCGTCGGACGTAGAATTGAGCGGCATGGTAGATAGCGAATTTAAGTGAGAGACAAGCGGGCCGTGTAGACGGGCTGCTGAGATTTCCCTTCGCGAACAAAAACAAAAATCAGTCCTTCTCCGCGAAGCGGAATTTCAGCAGCCTGTCGGGAGGGCCAGAGATTTTTCATATCAGATGAGCAAGCTACCGTACAGCTCGGCTTTCAAGTCCGGCAGGCTGCTAGCGCATCCCAAATCCTCCTTTGCTTTCGCCACAGTTCAAGCTAATCCTCCCTCGTGCTCAGAGTTGTCGTGACGGTATTAGTCGGATCGTTGAGCGTAGGGATTGTTGTTGGAAGAGCGCAAACGTCTGAGCCCGCCTCTCCGCCGCCCGCCGCGGAACCTACGCCTTTGCCCGCACGGTCTGTCGTTTACCGCACCGAGAGCTTAGACGCCATTTATGATTACAAGGTGAACGCTCCAGAGGTTCGCCGCATGGTGAATGAGCTAGTCACTAACGTCACTGGCGAGCCAACTGTCGCTACGGCCTGGGCGTCTCTAGTTAAGCCAAGTGATGTCGTCGGCATCAAGGTCTGGGCGAACGGCGCGCCGTTGTTCAGTACACATTTGGAAGTGGTCCAGACCATTGTTGACGGCTTACGTCAAGCGGGTGTTCCTCCCGAAAACATTATCGTCTGGGATCGCGACGCCAAGCGTCTGAAGCGCGCTGGGTTCCAAATCCGCAAAGGCGGTTACCGAGTCATGTGGAACGAAGATAACTATGATCCGCAGATCGCGCTTACTTCGCCGGTGACAGGTCGCTTGATTTACGGCGATCTCTTATTCATCGGTAAGCCTCGAGTGAATCTCAAAGCAGAACTCGATGGAGACGGGAAGAATAAGCGGTTTTCCGAGGCGAACATGAGCAATGAAAGCCATTTGAGCGCAGTGCTCTCGAAGGTCGTCACGAAAGTGATCAATGTGCCGGTACTTTCGGACAACGTGTACTGCGGGCTATCGGGAGCGCTTTACAACATGACGGTGCAAAATGTCGATAACTGGCGTCGATTGATACAAGAACCCGCCTGCGGCGACCCAGTAATTCCCGAAATGTATGCCGATCCGCGCGTCAGCGAAAAAGTGGTTCTTCATATCATGGACGGACTGGTTGCGCTTTACGCTGGCGCGCCGTTTGGAGATGCCAACTACGCGGTTCAGTTTGGTACCGTCTATGCCAGTAAGGATCCAGTGGCGCTGGACGCCGTAGCGGCCAAGCAGCTTGATGGTTGGAGGGCCCAGGTAAAAATGGATCCCGCCTCCAAGATCGCAAAGTATATTCAAACTGCCAGCCAGTACCAGATCGGCAACTCCGACTTGGCCAAGATCGACATCCGAGATCTGCGTAACCCTTGACTTGCTCGTTTTCAGATTCGGAGCTGCTGCCGCTGCTCAAACAGGTCTCCAGATCATTTTATCTGAGTATCCGGTTTTTGCCGTCGCGGATACGTCCGGCGATCGCCGTTGGGTACTTACTGGCTCGAGCCTCCGATACCATTGCAGATACAAATCAATTTGAACCTAAATATCGGCTGGAAACGCTAGCGGCTCTCCGCGTGTCGTTGGCGGGATCCGCTGTCGATCTCGCGGAGCGCATTGCGCGTTGCGTCGACACTCAGCCTCCGGGAGCCGAAAGAGACCTCTTAAATCAGCTCCCCTCACTGGTTACCCATGTGAGTCGTCTACCGGCCCGTCACCAGCCGCTGGTGCTAGATCTGCTAAAAAAAATAATCCAGGGCCAGCGACTGGATATCGAGCGGTTTGAAATGGCCAATTCGCTGCGCGCTCTCCGCGACGCCGGTGAGCTGGAAGAGTATACGTATTTGGTTGCCGGTTCAGTCGGTGAATTTTGGACAAGACTTTGCTGGCTGGAATGGCCCGCCTATTCACGCATGGCGGAGTCCGAATTCGAGCACCTCGCTATCGAGTTTGGAAAAGGACTCCAGCTAGTCAATATCTTGCGAGATTTTCGGGCCGATGTTGCCCGCGGACGATCGTATCTGCCGGTGGCAGACCTAGCCTTATCGCCAGAGAATGTGGAACGGGTTCGTCCCCTTTTTCTGGAATGGCAGCGGCGCGCCCGACGATATCTGCAATCTGCTTGGGAGTATGTTTGCTCGGTCCGTCCGACTCGTGTGCGTTTTGCCTGTGCCTTGCCGGTACTAATCGGAATCCGAACACTGAATAAACTAGATGGATCTGGCGCGATTGGCGCGAAGATCAGCCGGACTGAAGTGTATTGGCTGACGATAGTCGCTTCGATCGTCGCATTCTTTCCGCCTGCGGCAAAACGGATCGGTTCCGAGTTCGGGGTGGGTGACCCCGAAAGGGCGTGAGTCCAATTACCGCGCCTTGTACAAATTCACCGTAATCAAGAAATCAACCGCGCGTTGGAGCATTGCATCTTTAGGTTTTGCCGGCTGCACCTGTCCCGATAGTTGCGCTTCGTAAGCGTCAAGCTCGGGATTGGTGCCAGCTACCAATGCAGCCTCGTTGAGGTGTTGGCGCGGCTCGTCAGTAATGGAAGGTTCGCTTGATTGGGTATCCGTTTCGGCGAGTACCGACCGCTCCTGATCCAATGGCAATGCAACCGGAATGTCTGGCTGAATTCCGATAGGGAAAATAGCCGGAAGGTCGGGTACCTGGATCTGGTTTATAGCGATAGTGAGCAGCAGATTATTACCGATGGAGGAGGTCTGATACTCTGCCGCTCTGCCGGAGGTCTTTTCTCCAACCAGCAAAGCACGTGCGTTGATCTTCAGAGCCCCAGCAATGACTTCCGCCGCGCCCCCCGTTTCTTGGTCCACCACACAAGCCAAAGGACCCTGATACAGGGGATCCAAGGTTGAAGAAAAAGAGCGTTCCTGGCTTGCTTTTCCACCGACGACTCGAAATGCCAAAGTGCCTTTGGGCACAAACCTGCTGACAAACTCGCCGGCCAGCTGATAGTCAGTGCTCTCGGGTGTGGTGCGGAGATCGACCACAATGCCTTGTACGTTCTGGGTTCGGAAACTTCCTAGAGCGTCGTCGAGCTTGACTAAGGTATTTTTGTTGAGAGTGCCGCAGCGAATGTATCCAAAGTGGTCATTCAAAATCTCGCTGCGGAAAGGGCGGTCTGCCGTCGGCTTCTCGACCTCGGACCGCAAACGCAGCCGTACACCCGGCCCAAGCTTAGAGAGCAGCTCTATCATTGCAGCTTGATCGAGCGCCTCCGGGTTCACCGCGGTCGGGTTAACGTAGTTGGAGCGCAGTTGGTTGAGAATATCCTGAAGCTGGTTGGGCCCGAGCTGATCAACCAAGTTTTTCGTCGCAGAGTTTGCTTGTTGTCGTTCTGGCGTAGTGCTGGGAGCTGGGGTGAGCGTCGGTGTTTGGGCCGAAAGCGCGTCCAGCCCCGCGACCATCAGAAGCCAAATCGGAATCAGCTTTGTTTTCAACATCGGTGCGATCCTGCTATGGCGCTAAAATTGCGCTCTGCCAATATCTGGCCGGAAATATTTCCCTTCGAACTCGATCTCTTCCGCGGCCCCATACGCGTTGTCTCGTGCTTGTTCCTGCGTTTTACCCAGGGCTACGACCGAGAATACGCGCCCACCGGCCGTAACGACGGCGCCCTCGATGATTTTAGTGCCGGCATGGAACACGATCGCTTTTTTACTGCTTTCCACGCTGTCCAGTCCACGGATCGTTTTCCCCATGTCGTAGTGGCCTGGATAACCTGCAGATGCCAAAACCAGACACACCGTGCACTGGGAGTCCCACGACGCAGAGGATTTGTCCAATCGTTGGTCAATCGTTGCTTCTAACAGCTCCACGAGATCCGTCTGCAGCCGAGGAAGTAATGCCTGAGTTTCAGGGTCGCCAAAACGACAGTTGAATTCCAGCACCGCAGGGCCTTCTTGGGTGAGCATAAGGCCTGGAAAAAGAAGTCCGCGGAAATCCAGCCCTTCTTCTCGGATTCCCCGGATGAAAGGTTGGAGAATCCTTGCCTCTATCTCCTCCATTTGCGCAGCGGAGAGCGCCGGTGAGGGGCTTATCGCGCCCATCCCGCCGGTGTTAGGGCCCAGGTCGTTAGCGTAGAGCGTCTTGTGATCCTTGGCCGACGGGAAAAGAAGATAGTTGGTACCATCAACCAGAGCGTGGATCGAACACTCTGTGCCACGCAGGTACTCTTCGATCACGAGTCGATCGCCCGCTGCTCCGAATTGTTTCTTCTCTATGATAGCATCGATTGCTCCTTCGGCCTCGGCCTGGTCTTGAGCGATAATCACGCCTTTGCCGAGCGCCAAGCCATCAGCCTTGATAACGACCGGGTAGGAGTAGTTCTTAAGCGCGTCAATGGCTGCTTGGCTCGATTCGCACCGCGTGAATCGAGCCGTGGGGATTCCGTTTCGTCCCATGAAACCCTTTGCGAAACTCTTGGAGGATTCGAGTTGGGCCGCGTGCTGGTTTGGACCGAAAATTCGCAAACCGTGCGCTTGAAAACGGTCAACGATTCCGTTTGCCAGAGGATCGTCCGGTCCGACCACCGTTAAATCAATCTGTTCGGTTGTCGCAAACCGCAGTAGTTGCTCCGGTTCGTTGGCCGGGATCGATAGATTATGCGCCAGGCGTTTCGTGCCGGCGTTCCCCGGAGCAACGTAGATCTGCGCCACTCTCGGCGATTGGCGCAGTTTCCACACCAGCGCATGCTCGCGCCCGCCGCCGCCAATCACCAGAATCTTCATCAATCAGTCAGCGGAGAGCCGGGACATAGACGCTTAGAGTCGTCGGCAGCGCGGAAGCGCGAAGAGTAAGCTTGTTTGAGTTGAACCGTTCGATATTTGGTTGTCGCGAAAGCCATTCTCCGAGTCCACGCAAAGGCACCTTAGAAGAGTATGCAGTAGAATACATCATCGGGATGATCACCTTTGGTTGCAACCGTTCGATCGTGAGCTTTCGCTTTTCGTCGGTAAAATCCTGGGGCCCACCCACCGGCAGAAAAAGGACATCGATGTGGCCGAGGTTCAAAGCCTCAGAAACCGAAATCGCATCCTCTATGGCCCCGAGGTGGCAGAATCGAATGCCGTCCATAGACCAGGCATAGGCCACGTTGAGTCGATTAACCGCCGCCAGATTCTCCGAGCTGGTGCGAACACCTCGGACGAGAACGCCATTCGCCCTGTTTACGCCCCCAGCCATCGTGCTGCGCAAGACTTGCGGCGAACCGGCAGCCAAGTCGGTGTAATTGGCCGTCTCGTCTTCATGCGTCACCAGGACGATGTCCGCCGGTATCGAACCCTCTTTCACCGGATAGTTTAGGATCTTTGGATTAAACGGATCGACCAAGATGTTGAGCCCTAACGAAGAGGAAACCAGAAAACAACCATGCCCAAGGAACTGCACGGTGGCTTCCCGCGGGCCGGCAGGAAGAGCGGCTTTGTTTCGATGATGACCACAGCCGGTTAGAACGAGGAGTGCGAGGAGAAAGGAGATGCGTCGCTGCATGCGTAAGCGGTTTTGAAATGAAGTGGCAGACTTGCACAGACCGGGATTCGGTTCAAGACCTACCAGTGCTTTAACGCACTGACGGTCCGCCCCGAGTTCCCCCAGGACAAGGAATCGGATATGGCGCGACTGATATAGTCTTTGCTGACTTGAATTGCCTCTTCCAGCGGTTTGCCCAGTGCCAAATTCGCCGTTATCGCGGCTGACAACGTGCAACCCGTGCCATGAGTCATCACACCAGTCTGAAAAGGGGCGCTAAATCTTCGGAGACGTTCTCCGACAAAGAGAACATCGGTTGCCTCGGTTCCGCGTAGATGCCCTCCCTTTATGAGAAAGGCGACCTTATATTCTTGGGCTAACGAGCAACCGACTTGCTCAAGCTCTTCCAGATTTCGAACGATCCGATTGGTGAGCGCAACCGCTTCGTCTACATTGGGTGTAACCACACTCGCCAGCGGTATGAGCCGGTCGCGATAAACCGCTACCGCGTCAGCTTCCAACAGCAGATCGCCAGAAGACGCCACCATGACCGGGTCTACGACGATGCTTGGGCGCGATCTTGCCGGAAGCGACTCGATTACCTCGCAGACAGTCCGTATGATTTGGGCGGAATACAACATCCCAGTTTTGAGCGCGCGAACCGGGAAATACTCGAGGCTGAGTGTGAGTTGTTCCTTTACCGTTTCCGGATCGATCGCCTGAATAGCTGCTACCCGACCGGGAACCTCTGCCACTACGCATGTGACCACGGTCTGGCCAAAAACTTTGAAATACGTAAATGTCTTGAGATCTGCTTGAATACCGGCTCCGGCCGAGTTGTCGGAGCCAGCTATCGAGATGACTACTGGCGCTTCCATAGCATTGAGCAAAAGCAACGATCCGTCGAAGGGAACATGAACTCCGGGTTTCACGAACTAACCAACATTCAGGTGTCCGTCGATAAAGTAGTCTATGTTCCCACCCTGGAATCGCCGCCGGATCGACCTTATCCATTCGTTTATTTCATCACGATTCATAACCGCTCGACCGAAACGATATTTATTCGTGGCCGCAAATGGGTTGTTACAGACTGCCAAGGCTCCAAAATAGTCGTGGAGGGAGATGGTGTCGTCGGACAATTTCCGCGGCTCGGCCCCGGCGAAAGCTTTTCCTATAACAGCTATCACGTGATCGCGAGCGATAGCGTTGCCGAAGGCGCATTCCTGGGAGTAGACGAAGCTGGCGAGCCTTTTGTCACTCGGATCCCTCGATTCGAAATGCACGTCCCAGCGAACTGAGCGCCATTCTGCACATTAGTCGGTGACTACATCGTCCAGCCGGACATCATGGTCTTCTGCCGGGAGTTCGGCCACCAACTGCATCCGGAAACACACCCCGATTTTCTGGTACTCGCCGCCAGCCAGGCCAAGGAATCGATCATAGTGTCCGCTACCACGTCCCAGTCGATGACAATCTCGGCTAAACCAGAGACCCGGAACCAGCACCAAGTCGGGAATCCTTTTTGAGCCATCGCCATCCGGTTGGCGCAACCCGAAATCACCCAATCGAAGTTGGTTTAGGTGTTGCACTTCGCACCACACCAGAGCCAATCCGCTGACTCGCGGATAAAGAGCAATGCGATCTCTGAAATAGCCGAGACCCCAAAGAACATCCAGGTCGGGCTCAATGCCGGTAGGCGCATAGGTGGCGACTATCGCGGCTGAAGGAAATCTTTCGACGATGACCGCGCAGATTC
Organism: uncultured Verrucomicrobiae bacterium; assembly: GCA_963804425.1. Classification (GTDB taxonomy): domain Bacteria; phylum Verrucomicrobiota; class Verrucomicrobiia; order Chthoniobacterales; family JAFAMB01; genus DASTDH01. The sequence continues at coordinate 383,057 of CAWDQF010000003.1, forward strand.
GCTCAGACCAGGCTCGCCTTTGCTCCGGTGAAATGCGTTGGAGAAGCAGTTTAGCGGAACGGCGGAGACGCGATTTTTCTGTTGATCCCTGATTTGCCATTTGCAAAGAGAAACTCTAGAGGAGTGTTGTGCTGTATAAGTCGAGGAACCAAGCGAACCGGGTTGGTCTTCGGCCTGGAAAAGGCTGGTTGCGAAGGAATTTTTTCACAGAAGTTTATATTCCTTCGCTTTTTACGCGTCGCCAAGGAAGACCGACGCGCCCGATGTTTCCGGATTTGCAAGGTCAAGATCTCTGTCTTACCTGGATCGGACATGCTTCATTCCTAATCAGTTGGCGTGGACTTAACATTCTGGTGGATCCGATCTGGTCGCTCTGGCTCAAAGTGGTGAAACGGATCCGTCGCCCCGGCATTCGAATTGACCACCTGCCGGCCATCGATTTGGTGTTGGTTACTCATGCTCACTTCGATCATCTGGATCGGCGAACTCTGCGACGAGTCGCGTCGGCTCAGCCGATTGTGGTGCCGCAAGGGGTAGGCAATCTGGTCCATGGTCTTGGGTTTAATCGAGTGCATGAGCTTCGCGAATGGGACCATCTCGACATCGGCGAGATAACGATCACCCTTACTCCGTGTCACCACTGGGGTGCTCGCGTGCTCCACGATTCGCATCGTGGTTTTGGCGGGTTTCACCTTCAGCTTGGCCAGCGAACGGTGTTCCATTGTGGCGATAGCGCTTACTTTGCTGGATTTAAAGAAATCGGTGTCCGGCTTCCGATCGAAATTGCACTCTTGCCGATCGGGGCCTATGAGCCGCCCAGCCGGCGAGAGGTGCACATGAATCCGGAACAAGCGGTACAGACGTTTCGGGATCTTAGGGCGAAGTATATGGTGCCGATGCACTACGGATCTTTTCGCCTGAGCTACGAGCCTTTGCACGAGCCTTTAGAAAGATTCCGCCGTGAAGTGGATCGGCATCAACTCGGTGAAGCCGTCAAGATTTTGCGAGAAGGCGAACCGACGGTTCTTTAGGTCGAATCTACAATCGTCCGCCGTTGTGCTCAGAAAGTCCTCCAGGCCGCCGCCGCTACGTTTTGGCGCGCCCTAGCCGTGCGTTTGAGGAATACTGTAGAGTTGGCCGCGACGTCGGCTTCCGCCTTTGCAGAGCCTACGGCGCGACAAGTTTGCGTAGTCGGGCTTTCCATCTTACCTTTATCGATACTACTTTTTCAACCGGGTTTGCAAACTGGTCCGCACTTCTTCTTGCAGTTTATAGGCCTCTTCCGGTTTACGATTACAAAGGACCGCGGCAACCAAATGCTCACCTCGGCGGTAGCGCGCAATAAAATTTCCTTTTTCACGAGAACCCTCAATTTCTCCGATCAAATGTGGCAGGGAAAAATCGCCCACGAATGTGAAATGCATTCCTAAGGCGACGGCCGAACAGGTCGGAACCACTTCGAATCTTTGCCGTTTTCGCCCCGTCATGTTGGCTCCAGCTGTCGCGCCTTGGACCGAAGCCATATCCCAACTGGTCACGCGCCGAGCCCCTCCGTAGAGCCGGTCCGGATAAAGCGCGATGTCGCCCACGGCGTATATCCCTTTTTCGTCGCTCTCCAAATACTCGTTTACCGGGCAACCGCCGGGGCTACTCAAAGGGGTGTTCATCACGAGCTGTAAATTTGGCTCTGTTCCGATGACCACGATGGCTAGGCCGGCAGGAAACCGCAGGCCGCTCTTGGTTTGAATGTTGCGTACGACCGTTTTGCCCTCAAAGCCGTTTAGATTTTCGTTTAGCATCAGCTGAACTCCGGCGGACGCGAATTTCTCCGTAAGCCAATTGGCCGTTTCTGGGTCCACGAGATCTTGCCAGATCGCCTTGTCGCGGCTGAGCACTGTCAGCTTGGCGCCAGACCCGATCAGTGCCGACGAGACTTCCGCTCCTAAATAGCCTGACCCGACTATCACCACATGTTTCTCGGATCTCAGAATCTCTCGAATCGCCAGAACGTCCCGATAAGTTCGAAGATAAACCACGTTGCCCAAGTTTGAGCCGGCAACATGCGGACGGCGCGCTCGGCTGCCGGTAGCCAGGCATGCCTTGCGAAACTCAATCGTTTGACCATTCTCCATTACCGCTAATCGGCGTTCGATGTTGAACTCTCGAACCAAGGTGGCGAGGCGGAGCTCGATAGCCCTCTTGCGGTACCAATCTTCGGATCTCTCCGCCAACTTCTCCACCGACGGTGTGCCGTCTTTCAGCACCGACTTCGACAGCGCCGGTCGATGATAGGGAAGATGAGCCTCATTACTGACTAGGGTGAGGGAGCCCTTTGGATCAAATTGCCGTAGCGCGTCGCAGGCGCTGGCTGCACCGATGCCGCCGCCAACGATCAGGTAGTCTCTCTGAATCATGCTTAAAACCGCGAATATACGAGGGGATGCACGGTTTCTCGAAGAAAAATTGTGATCCGATGCGTAACATGCACATTTTAAGTGGGTTACACCGCTAGTGCCGTGCGAGCGAAGCGGCAAAACCTCCTGGTTTTGAACCACATCCGGTTGGCGTGCCGGGTTGTTTGCCATCACATTTCCCGCATGTACTGGAAAGACGCCGTTGAGTTCTCGTTCTACCTGGTCGAGACGTTCGCTCTGCCTTTCGCAATCCTGGTCTTCGTTTTTGAACGACGGAAGGAGCGGCTGGCTGAAGAAGAAGAGCTCAATCAAAGATTGTCGGACGAGTACATTGGTTTTCTGAAACTCGTTCTGGACAATGCCGATCTGCAACTCTTGCACCGGCACGCTCCATTGCGTGAGCTCACTGAGGAACAGGAGGAGCGGAAATTTGCCCTCTTTGGGATTCTTGTCTCGATCTTTGAGCGCGCCTATATCCTGGTATACGAGGAACGCCTGAACAGGCAAACCCGTCGCCTCTGGTCTTCCTGGGAAGATTATATGCGCGAGTGGTGCCGGCGCCCCGATTTTCGAAAGGCGTTGCCGGAGCTCCTAGAAGGCGAAGATCCGGAGTTCCGTGCCCATATCGAAAAGGTTGCTCAAGGTACAGCTCCGCCATAGAATTTCTCACGCGGAACCGCAGAGAAATTCCCCTTCTCCTAATGCGTGCAATTAAGAAAGCGATCGACCCTGAACTATTGACCACCGCTAAGTTCCACCCAATTCCAAACTGTCCTCCCCATGTCCACGATCTCTCCAGAACGCTCGCTATCTGAAGACGCCGTCTACGCCAAAGCCGCCTGGCGCATCGTTCCTTTGATGTTTCTCTGTTATATCGCTGCCTACCTTGATCGAGTGAACGTCGGATTTGCGAAGCTGCAGATGCAATCTGACGTCGCCGGTTTGAGCGACACGGTCTACGGCTTAGGCGCGGGGATCTTCTTCCTTGGATACTTCTTCTGCGAAGTTCCCAGCAATATTTTGATGGAAAAGTTCGGAGCGCGAGTCTGGATCGCGCGAATCATGATAACCTGGGGAATTATTTCTTCGGCGATGCTCTTGGTGAATTCGCCATGGACTTTTTATGCGCTGCGATTTCTGCTCGGTGTAGCTGAAGCAGGTTTTTTCCCGGGAATCATTCTCTATCTCACCTACTGGTTTCCTTCTCGGCGCCGGGGGCACATGGTTGCTTGCTTCATGACCGCAATCGCATTGACAGGGGTAGTGGGTGGGCCGTTGTCGGGTTGGATTCTTCATCAGTTCAGCGGCGTCGCGAATCTGAAAGGCTGGCAGATGCTGTTTTTGATCGAAGGAATCCCGTCCGTTCTGATCGGACTTTGCATTCCTTTCATTCTCGATGACGGTATCCGATCCGCCCAATGGCTCACTGATGAGGAGAAGGAGTTGCTGCAGCAAAACCTTAGCAGCGAGGAAGTCCACAAAACGCATTTGCGCTTAGATCAGGTCTTTGTTGATCCTCGGTTGCTTTTATTTTGCCTGGTCTATTTTTGTTGTGCGTTTGGGCTGTATGGTACGGGGTTTTGGATACCACAGCTGATTAAGAATACTGGCGTCAACGATCCGTTATACGTTGGTCTACTGACCGCGATACCGTATGGATTTGGGGCGATCGCGATGGTGCTTTTTGGGCGGAGTTCGGATCGTACCGGTGAGCGCCGCTGGCATTTTGCCACTGCAGCGTGTTTGGGTGCTATAGGGATCATTACCAGTAACCTCTTCCGGCAAAACACACTGATCGCCCTGATCGGTCTAACAATCGCCACCGTTGGTATCTTGGCTACATTCCCGCTCTTTTGGCCGATGCCAACCGCCGTGCTTGCCGGCACCGCTGCGGCAGCCGGGATCGCATGGATCAACTCCGTCGGCAATCTCGCTGGTTTTTTTGGTCCCTCAATCGTTGGTCTGTTTACAGACTTAACCAAACGAGGAGATTATGGTCTCTACGTGGTTGCCGCCATGCTTCTGCTCGGTGCCGTCCTGGTCGTGTCGTTCGTTCCCCGGAGATATGCGGTAGATGGGAGCTAAGAGACAACAGGACACGGCGGAGGCATAAAGAGGTGGGCGCTCCCGCCAGGCGGGATCTTGCCATTAAGGCGTCCTGACGCCCCGGGACAATGACCTCGAACCCGGTATGGGACCGATGCTCTTCCGCCGCGTCAGCAAGAAAGTAAAATGCTGCATCGCAGAGTGCAACCCTCTTTTCCGGTTGTAAGCGTCTTGGGACTCAAGGGGAGAACTTGATCATGCTCTCCGAGCAACCTGCTTTGCCGGAGACACCGGCGGGAATAGCGAATCTGGGGCCGTGCTTTGCTTCCAGGTCTTGGCGTGTCATCTCGAATTTCTCGGTTCCGGCAACGTGGATATACCGCATGACGCCACCACGAAATGCCGGGTATTTCCATCCCAAAACCGAAGCTAAGTCTGCCAACTCAGGCGCCTCAATAATGCCTTCCCGTAGCGCGTGTAAGGTTTCGATCGTCTGTATATACATTAAGCGATTCGCGATTTCGAGGCTCGTTGGTGGTCGTGGATCGCGGGGAAACCAATCCGTCAGCTTGCTCCATTCGTGGCGGGTTCCGCCCTCCGTATAATCGTAGATGCCTGCTTGCACCTTTCGTCCGAGCCGCTTTGCATCGATAAATTTCGATAGAATCTTCAGAGCATCCGGAGCGAAGTGCGCGGAACCGCGACCGTGCCGAGCGAGATTCCGATAAATGTCGTCCAATAGATCGAGAGAAGTCAGATCCGACAGGGTTAGCGGACCAAGGATCATTCCAGCGTTGCGAGCAGAGTTATCGATCAGCGTAGGAGAGATCCCTTCAGCCAACATGAGCAACGCCTCCTGAATATAGGCCATCACGACTCTGCTCGTATAAAAGCCCGGGCCATCTTTCACTACCAGGGGTATCTTGTGGAGTCTCGAGGCGAGTCCCAAGGCTACCTTCTGCGCCTGCTCCGACGTTTCCTGACCGACGATAATTTCCAACAAGTCCATCTGCTCAACCGGGGCAAAGAAGTGCATGCCAATGAAATTCCCCGGGGTGACGACTGATTTTGCCAATTCGGAGATGGGGAAGGTGGTTGTATTGGAGGCAAGAATGGCCGTCGGATGTAGCTCCGCGCTAGTGGCCGCCAGGACTTCCTGTTTTGTTTCGAGTCGTTCGAATACCGCTTCGATCACAACCTCGCAGTCGTGCAGATCGCTCAGCCGACTTGCCGGGTGAACTCTGTCGACAATCTGACTGCCGTTCTCCATCGGCAGCGAACGCCGTTCTGCCAGCTTTTTCATCCGATCCAATGAGCGGTTGATCGCCTCAGGATTGACATCGAACAAGTGCACTTCCAGACCGGCCCGGGCCGCTGTGTAGGCAATACCGGTTCCCATCAACCCGCTCCCCAGAATTCCGATCCTTTTAAATGGAGCGAGGGATTCCGATGCTCTCGCGACCACCTGCCGCGGAAGTTCGTACTGCACGTAAATCCGCTGCTTAGTGGAAGGTGCTGTCCGGGCTCTCTCGAACGCGGTGGCTTCCAGCTTCAGACCGACATCAAAGGTTCTTTCCATTCCATCATGGAACACTTGGAGCAGCAGCCCTGGTCCAAGATCTTCCGGCGGAGACTTTTGCCTTATTCGTAGATAGGCGGCCTGAAGAAGATTTCGATTCGCAATCGTCTGGCTCCAAAGCGCCGAGCGGGTGACATCCATTTGATCCCAGGCTTGAACCGGCTTTTCCAGATCTTTGATCCACACTGCGATTGCCTCCTCTGGGCCAAGGCCGATCACGGACGTCACGAGTGTGTCTGATGAGTTGCCGCTAATGATTGGTTTTTCAAACAGCAGGCAATCGAGACCTGCCTTCCAGCCAACCAGGTAAGGCAGCCGTTGGCTCGTTCCCAAAAGTGGGGGCAAGCCAAACTTCATCCAAGGCCAGTACAGTCGGATCTCTTTTTGGTGAGTGAAGCGGCTATGACAGGCAAGCGCCACCTCAAAGGCTAAGCCGGAAACGTCATCTTCCAGCCAAGCAGCCACTGGCTTTGGTCCTCTTTCTAGCGTCCTCAATGTTCGGCGCAGGTCGGCCAACAGCGAAGGAGCCGAGTACAACATCTGGAGTTCATCGGCCGGCTCCCCAGGCGCTACCGGAAAACGGATACAAATGGCGGCGCTTCCGGGATCGGCTAGCGCACGTTCCAAGAGAGAAAGAAAAGCTCCGTTCGGAAGTTTCGGATAATCAACGAAAGCGATGTTTTTCACACGGTCTCCAGGATCGTCGCAACCCCCATTCCCAGACCTGTACACATGGTCACCGCTCCGCGTCGAAGCTCCCGTCGTTGCATCTCATCCATCAAGGTTCCGATCAGCATCGCTCCTGTCGCTCCCACCGGATGACCCATGGCGATGGCCCCGCCCACCGGGTTCACTTTTTCGTGCGGAACTTTTGTCTTCTCCATGAAGTACAAAACTACCGAGGCGAACGCTTCATTGACTTCGTAAAGGTCGATGTCCGAGAAGCGCATCCCGGCCCGCCGCAAAGCTTTACTGGTTGCTTCAGCTGGAGCGGTCAACATGATGCATGGATCATCGGCCGCGCTTGCGGTCGAGATGACACGCGCCCGCGGCTGCATTCCGAGCCGTTCCGAGACCTCGCGGTTGCCAATAACCACCAAGCCCGCCCCATCAGCGATTCCAGACGAATTCCCCGCGTGATGGACATAATTCAGGCGTCCGACGCGCGGGTAGCGGTAACGGATGATTTCTGCATATCCTTCGGCTTCTCCCGCTTTCTCAAAGGAGGGTTTGAGTTCGGCCAAGCTCTCGGTGGTAACGCTGGCACGCACTAGTTCATCTCTTTCCATCCGAGCGCTGCCGGTATTCACCGGTACAACCGATGAGCAGAACCAGCCCTGTTCCCAGGCTCGGTGGGCGCGTTGCTGGGACTGCGCCGCGAAGCTATCCACATCGCTCCGCGAGTAGCCCTGCAGCGTGGCGATTAAGTCGGCGGAGATGCCTTGCGGAATTCCAACCGTCTGGTCCTTAAATTGGACATCGGAAACCATTGGCCCGCCGGATCCGAAAATGGCGAAGAGCGAGAGCATTTCGACTCCACCGGCGATTACTAGATCGGCTTGCCCGCTCATGACCTTCGCGACCGCTACATTCACCGCGTCAAGTCCGGAACCGCAAAAGCGGGAGACCATTAGTCCCGGAGTGCTGGTGGAGTATCGAGCCTGCAGGCCGGCTGATCTGGCAAGATTGCCCCCCTGATCATTTAATTGTTCGCAGCAACCAAGTACGATTTCGTCTACCGATCTCTCGATGCCGGAGTAGCGGCGGCGTAGTTCGTCCAGCAGCGTGACGACCAGAGAAAGTGGCGTTTGGGCGTGCAGGGCCCCGGTTGGTTTGCCGCGCCCACGCGGGGTTCTGACCGCATCAAAAATGAATACTTCTTCGAGAATCGGCATGAGGTTGTGCCTCCCTTGGGGATCAATTATTTTTACATCGGTGGCTGCGAAAGGCAACGCGGGCGAAACGCATGACCAATTTTGGCTATTAGCTATTGGCGATTTTCGGCAGTGGTCTCCCGGGACCACTGCCGAAGATTCAGACGGCCGCCAGCTCGACTTGACAACCGGGGCTCTCTGTGGCTTTGTCTCCGCTCCGCGCGAGCAGTAAATCGCCGTAGGTCCCTGGGCTCCAATCTTCAGGTTGTGGGCCGCCGCGCCAGGGGAAACCCGGCTAATCCGCTAAATAATTATGACCGTTCGTCTTGGACGTTTCGAGATGCCAAAAAGCCTAATCAAAGATGAGGCTACCGGCACTGAAACCTACGCTAGATTTATCGCCGAGCCTTTTGAGGCTGGCTATGGCCACACCGTCGGGAATTCACTCCGTCGGGTTCTTCTCTCTTCCCTGGAAGGAGCGGCCATCACCACCGCCCGAATTACTGGGGCGCAACACGAGTTTGCCGCATTGCCGGGTATTGTTGAGGATGTCACGGATATTGTTCTGAATCTGAAAAAGATTCGGTTCAAGGCAGTCGATCACGAGCCGCGTACGGTCTCAATCACTGTAAATAAAGAGGGCATGGTCACTGCCGCCGACATTCAGACCACCGCCGGAATCGAGGTGTTGAATACGGAGCAGATTATCTGCACCATCGACAAAAAACAAAAGTTTGAAGCGGAGTTTGAAGTACGAGTCGGGCGCGGGTTTTTCACCGGAGACGAAAATAAACGTCCGGATATGCCAATTGGGGTGATCCCCATCGACTCCATCTTTTCGCCAGTCACCCGGGTGAAGTATGCAGTGGAAAACACCCGAGTTGGTCAGCGCACCGATTATGACAAATTAATCCTGGAGATCTGGACCGATGGGCGCATCACTCCGGATGACGCGCTATTACAGGCTTCCGCCATCCTTCGGCATCATTTGGATGTCTTCGTCAATTACGACGACAGTCAGGTAGAGTTTGATGAAACTTCGGAAGAGGTCAGCCAGGAGAACACCCGTCTCAAGAAGATGTTGAATATGAGCGTGAACGAGATCGAGCTTTCGGTCCGCGCCGCCAATTGCCTGAACAACGCTAACATTACGACGGTCGGCCAGCTGGCCATGAAGACGGAAGCCGAGATGCTAAAATACCGCAATTTTGGCAAGAAATCGCTCAACGAGATTAAGGAGAAGCTGCAGCAACTTGGCCTGAGCCTGGGGATGAAATTTGAATCTGGTTTGGTTGAGCCCACGCTCTCGGGCGGCGATCGCAACGACGACGGGAAATTGGTTACGCTTTAACGAACCATGCGTCATACGAAAAAGACCGTAAAATTGGGCCGTAAAGCCGAGCATCGGAATTTGCTGCTAGCCAATCAAATCTGCAGCTTGATCGAGCATAGCCGGATCAAGACCACCTTGGCGAAAGCGAAAGCCGTGCGGCCTCTGGCCGAGCGCATGGTGACTCTGGGCAAGCGAAACGATTTACATGCGCGACGCCTCGCGTTTGCCTTTCTCCGGCAGAAGGAAGCCGTCCGGAAGTTGTTCTCCGAGGTGGCGCCACGGTCTGGTAGTCGCCAGGGAGGCTACGTACGTATAGTGAAGTTGGGCTTACGCCAGAGTGATTCCGCGCCGATGGTCTACCTGGAATGGGTCGATCAGCCGGTCACTGAGTCGAAGATCGAACTCGACGAGAAGCCCGAAAAGAAGGCGGAAAAGAAGTAAGTGGGGCAACCCATGCTGGCAGAGCGAAAGCCTGGAGCGGTATCGGCCGCGCCAGCCTGAGCCGTTTCGTCTTGTCAGCACGTATGCTCTCGAAAGGACGTCCACGTTCCCACCGCCTGCGGAGGGCGCGCCCGCTCGCGGCGCCCGGAAACAGCCCAGGACTACCCAAGGACTTCGTTTGCCTTCTTAATGTTATCAGGCCGCAGAATTAACAGGCCTTTTTTCGAGTGCGGTCCGCCGGTAAGATACGCGTACTCGATATTCACTTTCTTCGCGGCAAGTTTTTTGGCGATCTCTGAAAGTGTTCCCGGACGGTTGTCATGCTCGATCATCAACACTTCGTTTTCCACGACCAACGTTCCGTGCGCTTCGAATATGGCAAGTGCTTTGTCAGTATCACTCACAACCATGCGAACGACCGAATGATCGACCGTATCTGAGATTGTGAGAGCGAAGATATTGATCTTGGCTTCGGCCAATGCATCACATACGGCCGCCAAAGTCCCCGGTTTATTTTCAAGAAACAGGGCCAGCTGAGTGACAAGCTCCATAGGCTACTCTTTCGCTTCGCTTGCTTCCACCGGGGTAGAGACCGGTTCTGGAGCCGGCTTTGGCGCCGGAGGAAGGTAAGTCGGTCGCACTCTCCAAAACTTATCTTGATAAGCGGGCCATTGCCCGAGAATTTCTCTGGCGCGTTCGCTTTCGGTGCGCTCCAGATGTTTGTAAACCAATTCCTTTACGGCGACGATGTCCTCTTCTTCAACCAAGCGGGTCGCAGTCACCAATTCGGGATTCAGATCCATCAGAAACCTGTCCTCTAGATCCAGGACGTAGGCTGTTCCACCGGTCATTCCGGCCCCGAAATTTTTTCCGGTCATGCCCAAGACCAGGACGGTGCCGCGAGTCATATACTCGCAGCCATGATCGCCAACACCTTCAATGACTGCTGTTACGCCCGAGTTACGTACCGCGAACCGTTCGCCGGCGCGCCCGGCCGCGAAGAAAGCGCCCCCGGTAGCTCCGTACAGACAAGTGTTGCCGACGATGGAATTCTCGTGCGCGACATACTTGGCGCCAGGCGATAGCTTCACCACTATCTCTCCGCCACTCATCCCTTTCCCAACATAGTCATTCGCCTCACCGGAAAGCGCAATTTTCACGCCGGAACTGAGAAATGCGCCAAGACTCTGGCCGGCACTACCTCGCAAATTAAGCTGAATGGTGTTCTCCGGCAGACCGTGTTCGCCCCACAGGTAGGCGATTTCTCCGGACAGCTTGGTTCCGACCGCCCGATTGGTGTTTTTGACCCGATAATTGAGGACAATCGGAAGCTGGTCCTGCACCGCGTCGCGCGCATCCTGCAGGATAGTATCATCCAATCGGCGTCCCCAGTTTGGATCATTGCGTTCCCAGGTATTATGCCTGGGTTGCACATCGTCTTCCTTGGAGACGTTCACGAGTAGGCGAGAAAGATTGATTTTGTTGGCCTTCGGATGATTCGGGATCTCCCGCTGCCGCAGATATTCTACGCGTCCAACCAGATCGTTGAAATTGGCGATACCGAGTGCGGCCATCAGTTCACGCACCTCTTGGGCAACCCCGTTGAAGTAATTCACGATGTACTCCGGTTTGCCTTTGAACTTTGCCCGTAGCCGCTCGTCCTGAGTAGCGACGCCGACGGGGCAGGTGTTGAGATGACATTGCCGGACATAAACGCAACCCGAGGCGATGAGCGCGGTCGAGCCAAAGTTAAATTCTTCGGCACCCAGCAACGCCGCAAAGACGATATCTTCGCCGGTTCGCATGCCTCCATCCGTGCGCAGCGTGATCCGGTTGCGGAGACCATTCAGCATGAGTACTTGATGCGCTTCGGCGACCCCGAGCTCCCAGGCGCTTCCGGCATACTTGATGGAACTTAGCGGTGACGCGCCGGTACCGCCGTCGTGGCCGCTGATCAAAATGGTGTCGGCGTGGGCTTTGGCGACTCCGGCGGCGACGGTGCCGACACCGGCTTCCGCCACCAACTTCACGCATACTTTGGCCCGCGGATTTACCTGTTTCAGGTCGTAGATTAGCTGCGCGAGATCCTCGATCGAATAGATATCATGGTGAGGCGGCGGAGAAATGAGCATCACGCCCGGCGTACTCTTGCGTAGACGAGCGATAAATTCGGAGACCTTGTGCCCGGGCAGTTGGCCTCCTTCTCCAGGCTTTGCGCCCTGGGCCATTTTTATCTCAATCTCTTTGGCCGCGGCCAGGTAAGTAGCCGTGACACCAAATCGGCCCTGAGCGACTTGTTTAATCGCACTGTTCGGCCAATCGCCGTTAGGTCGCCGATGAAAGCGTTCCGGATCTTCGCCTCCTTCACCAGAATTCGATTTTCCGCCGATCCGGTTCATGGCGATCGCCAGACATTCATGAGCCTCCGGGCTCAAAGCACCAAGCGACATGCCTGCCGTCGTAAAGCGACGCCGGACCTCCTCAATCGGCTCGACCTCATCGATTGGAAGCGGAGGCTTTCCGGACGGAATAATTTGGAGCAGATCACGCAGCGCGTTAGGGCGAATCGCTTTGACCGCGTCTGCGTAGGCCTTGTAATCCTCCGGTTTATTTGACTTCACGAAGGTGTGGAAATTCTTGATCACCGGCGGCGTAATCGCGTGCTGCTCACCCTGCCGGCGAAAACGATAAAACCCTGGGTCATCCAACTCGGTGGCTCCTTCGTCCGGAACGGCGCGACTGTAGGCTCGCTGGTGCCGGGTCAGGCTTTCCCGCGCAATATCGATCAGACCAATTCCTTCGATCTTGGACGGAGTCCCTGCGAAATAGTTGTCAATCACCGCGGAACTGAGCCCGATTGCTTCAAAGATCTGGGCGCCGCGATAGCTGTCGATCATCGAGATACCCATTTTTGACATGATTTTTAGCAGCCCCTTCTCGAGTGCCGATTTGTAGTTCCGGATCACTTTCTCGTAGTTCCATCCGTCGCCGAGCGATCCTTTCTCCAACAATTCTCGCATCGTCTCGTAACCCAGGTAAGGGCAGACGGCACTTGCGCCATAGCCAATCAAGCAGGCGACCTGATGCACGTCTCGAGCCTCGCCGGTCTCGCAGACGATGCTGCACTTCATCCGCTTTCCGCCGCGAATCAGCTGGTTGTGGACGGCGCCAACCGCCAACAGCATCGGGATCGCAATGTGAGCATGATCGACACCTTGATCTGACAAGATGATCAACCGAGTCTCTGCATCGACGGCTTGTTCGGCCTCCACCGCTAGCCGGCTGAGAGCCTTTTCCAACCCGGCATCGTCTTCGGCCACTGGCCATAACACCGAAATTTGGACAGCCCTGTGGAATGGATCGGGAAGATTACTTAGTTGGGCCAACTCTTGCGGTAGCAAGATCGGCGACTCCGAATACACGAGCTTCGCGTGCTCTGGGCTTTCAGCCAAGAGGTTGCGGCGCCAGCCCATGATGGTCGCAAGCGACATGACGAGCTTCTCCCGAATCGGGTCGATCGGGGGATTGGTAACCTGCGCGAAAAGTTGGCGGAAATAGGTGTAGAGCAGCCGCGGCTGCAATGATAATACCGCCAGAGGCGTATCGTCACCCATCGATCCAACGGCCTCCTGGCCGTCCTTGGCCATCGGCTTCAAGATCATATCAAGCTCCTCGCTGTTATATCCAAACGCGACCTGCCGTTGGGTCAATCCCAAGATGTCGAGTTCTCCCGGCGGAGTCCGCAAATCGCGGCCGGAGAGATTTTGAAGCCGAAGCAGGTTCTGATTGACCCATTCAAGGTAGGGGCGCTGCTTTGCGAGCCGTTGTTTAATGTCGCGGTCTCGGAGAAGCTTCCCGGATCTAGTGTCGACGGCAATCATTTCCCCGGGCGCGAGTCGTCCCTTTTCCACGACCTTGGTATCGTCGATCTCCATGCATCCTACTTCGGAGCCGATCGTAAAAATTCCGTCTTCGGTGATCTTGTAGCGGGCCGGTCGAAGTCCGTTTCGATCCAAGCACGCACCGGCGACAACCCCATTACTGAACACCAGACCGGCTGGGCCATCCCACGGTTCATTGAAGCAGCGGTGATACTCGTAGAATCCTTTCATTTCCGGCGACATCCGTTCATCCGTTCGCCAAGCCGGCGGGACCAGCATCGTTATCGCGTGCAACATCTCGCGTCCGGACATCATGAGTATCTCGAGGGCATTATCGAGGCTGGCTGAGTCGGACCCGCCCGGTTGAATGATTGGCTTTAAGAGATCGATGTCCTCTTTCCAGAATTCCGCCGTCAGTTCGGGCTCTCTCGCCCTCATCCAGTTTCGATTACCGCGGATGGTGTTGATTTCTCCATTGTGGCCGAGAATCCGGAACGGCTGACTCAGCGGCCAAGTTGGAAAAGTGTTTGTGCTATACCGTTCATGAAAAACGCAGATAGCCGTCTCGTAGTCCGGATCGCCGAGATCCCGGTAAAATTTTTCCAGGGAAACTGCAGTTAAGAGCCCCTTGTAAATCACTACTCGGTGGGAAAACGACGAAATGTAAAAATTTCGGATGTTGTCGAGTTGTGCGCGCTTCTCGATCTCATTTCGGGCCAGGAAGAGTCGTCGTTCGTATTCCTCGTCGCTCATGGCGGCGCCGCGCCCGATCAGAACTTGCTCGATCCTGGGCATGGTCAATTGCGCCTTTTCTCCCAATACCATGATGTTGAGCGGTACCTCACGCCAGCCAAACTGGAAGAGTTGCCGATGTTCGAGGACCTCTTCCACGATGGCCTTCGCTCGCGCCTGGGCGTAAGCGTTATCATGCGGAAGAAACACGAACCCGATGCCCAGATCAGTATCATTGAAGAGCGTGTGTCCCAGCTTCGTAATTTCACGGCGAAAGATCTTGTACGGAACCTGGGTCATTACCCCTGAACCGTCGCCTGTTTTTGCATCCGCATCGACCGCGCCGCGATGCACCATATTGCACACCGAAGTGAGTCCGTAGCGAAGTACGCGATTAGACCGCTGACCGTCGATGGCAGCCACGAATCCTACCCCGCAGGAATCATGCTCTTCTTCGGGCTGATACAGCGATCTCGGGCGCCCCGCTAATATTTCGATTATCCCTTCATTCATGGCGAGAGAAACTGGTAAAACTAAGGGGTAGACTGCTTGTTTCAAGACCAAACTACGCGTTTAGCTGTCGGTTTTTAGTCGCCACAAACCCGGTTTTGGAATATTTGGTGCAAATAGTACTCAAGTTCGGCACCAGGGTGGAGAGATTGGATACTCTGGTGCCGCCTTAACCCGCGGTTGACATTGGCATGAGAATTTTAGATGAGCAAGAGAAGGCCATCGTCCGTCAGCTTATTCGTGATCCTCGCGAGTCGGATAATGGGATCGGAGAGCTCACTGGAGTGAACGTTCGAACAGTTAGCCGCAAAAGATTGCGACTAGAACACGAGGGTCTGTTGGCCTATTTCACCAACCTCGACCTCTCCTCCGATGGCGCGAAACAATACAACGCCAGGCATCTCTACATTATTAAGTTTCGCGTCGGAGTGACCTATAATCAATTGGTCGAGGAGATTCGGCTCGATTCCAGCCAACAATCGATATTCACGGAAACCATTTTCGAAAGCCATATCGCGGAGATCGACGGAAAGGTTGCGCTTTTGCTTTTTGTCGATGGCAATAGCGACTTGGACATTGTCCAGCGAACTCACGAAGAACTCATCCCGGGGTTGCTAAAGAATCACGGAGCCGACTCGATCGAAGAAATTTCCACCGTTCGATTGCTCTCTCCGGTACGGGTTATGCGCAATTACGTTCCGGTGGTCAACATGACCAATGGGTATCTGCGAGCAGATTGGCCCAACGAAGCGATCTACGTCGGGAGGTAGGGGAAGGGTTAGAGGTTAAGTACACGTCGCAGGTTAATGGTTAATGGTTGTTGAGGGTTGGCTGCTCGGACGAACCTGCAACTTGCAACTTAAAACCTGCAGCCTCTAACCAACTCACTCCCCCACCGCCTCCGTCCGGGGATAGCTCCCCAGCACCTTTACGAACGTGCAGTGTTTTTCTAGATCGGCGATCGCGGCGCGCACGGGTTGATCATCGCAGTGACCCTCGATATCCACGAAGAAGAAGTATTCCCAATTTTTTCTCTTTGATGGTCGGCTCTCGATCTTGCTCATGCTGAGTTTCAGCCGGCTAAACGGCTCGAGCGCGGAGTACAGCGCGCCCACTCGATCTTGTACGCAAAACATGAGCGAGGTCTTGTCGTCCTTGGTTGGCGGGCAGGTCGTGTGCGAAATCACGAGAAATCGTGTGGTGTTGTTTGGGCTGTCCTGCACCGAGCGCTCAAGGATGTGCAGCCCGTAAACTTCAGCGGCCATGGCACTAGCCAGAGCTGCCGCACCAGGCTCGGCGGCGGCAAGCTGAGCGGCTCGCGTCGTACTCGAAACTTCAATGAGCTCCATCTCGTGGGCGTGTTCCTGCAGCCAACCTCGGCATTGCCCGAACACTTGCGGATGCGAATAGATCTTTCGGATATTTTCCCGCGGTTCTTTTGAGAGCAGGTCATTTTGGATTCGGAGGAGGATCTGTGCGCAGATCTGCAGTTCCGAATCCATAAAAACATCTAAGGTATGATTCACAGCGCCTTCGACCGAGTTTTCAATCGGCACAACGCCGTAGTCCGCCGCCCCGCGCGTCACCCGGTCGAATACGTCGCTAATGCTGGATTGGGGCGAATATCGAACCGAAGCCCCGAATTTGGAGCGCGCCGCCTGATGGGTCCAAGTCGCTTCCGGACCAAGGAAGGCAATGGAAAGTTCCTTTTCCAACGCCAATGAAGCCGACATGATTTCGCGATAAATTGCCCGGATCGCGGTTTCCGGCAAGCGGCCTTGGCTCTTCTGCACCAGGCTTTGCAGAAGCGACTCTTCCCGTTCGGGTGAGTAAATTGAAAGTCCCGCCTCTTTTTTGACGAGTCCGACTTCGTGCACTAGATCAGCTCGGTCATTAAGCAGACGGATCAACTCAGTATCGATCTCGTCGATCTTGGTCCGGATTTCGTCGAGTGAAAGTTTAGCGTTCAATTCTGCCCTCCGTCAGCGGGGTTAACTTGACGATCGGGAGAGGCGGGTGCAACTACAACGGCTGGATCATTTCCAACTTCTTCCGGGCCAGAAACAACGGCGTTTGCGGCGGGTAACTCAGTGCTTTTCTTTGTCTCTCCCGGTTTGTTGGACGGTGGTTCCTCCGCAACCTTCGCAGTAGGGAGGGTCAGGTTTCGCAGTTCGGATGCGTTTGGAAGTTCATTCAAATTCCGCAACCCGAAATGTTCCATGAAGTGCTGCGTAGTTTCGTAAAGCAAGGGACGGCCCGGAATCTCTGCGCGGCCAGCGATCTTGACCAGTCCGAGATCGAGCAGTTTTTGCATCACGCCGTCCACCGTTACACCGCGAATCGCCTCAATATCTCCTTTGGTGATTGGTTGTCGATACGCGACGATGGCCAGAGTCTCCAGCGCCGGCGGGCTAAGACGGGCCGGTCGTAAGTCTGGGAAGAGTTGGCGAACCCAGACCTGATAATCAGGGCGGGTCGAAAGTTGCCAGCCGCTCACTTGCTCAGCCAGTTGGAAGGCGCGCCCAAGTTCGCAATATTCCCGGGTGAGATTCTCCAGCGCTTCCTGAATGAGTTCCTCCGTGCAGCGGGCGAGTTCAGCAGGTTCTTCTTCCGCTGCGTATTCCGTCCCAAGACGAATAGTCTGCAAAATCTCTTTGGGTGTTAGCGGTTTTTGCGAGCTGAACAGCAAAGCTTCGACGACAGCCTTCAGGGTGACCATGATACGAAAACGGAGATTAGCGCAGATTTCGCTTGAGAAAACCGTTTGTTTTCGCGGGAAGCCGCGAAAAGGCATCGATCCGAGTCGCATCGGCAACTATTGCATGATCCCAAACGTTACGTTTTCTTTAACCCTTTTAGCGCTATGGCACAAAAATCTATTCCTTTTCGTCCGCTCGGTAGTTCCGGTATCACAGTTTCAGCGCTTGGACTGGGCTGTATGGGGATGTCCTTCGCCTACGGCCCAACCGATGAAGCTGAATCTCTGCGCGTTCTTCGCCGTTACCTTGAACTCGGTGGCAACTTCCTTGATACGGCGGAAATTTACGGACCCTTCTCCAACGAAGAATTGCTTGGGCGCTTTCTTCGGGATGTTCCGCGCGCCAGTGTGGTCGTGGCGACGAAGTTCGGATTCCGGTTCGATGAGAACCAAATCCGCACGGTTGATGGTTCACCGGCCAATGTCCGGCGCGCGTGCGACGGGTGTCTCGGCCGGCTCGGCATCGACGTGATCGACCTGTTTTATCAGCATCGGGTCGACCCCAATGTACCGATTGAAGA
Source organism: uncultured Verrucomicrobiae bacterium (assembly GCA_963804425.1). Classification (GTDB taxonomy): domain Bacteria; phylum Verrucomicrobiota; class Verrucomicrobiia; order Chthoniobacterales; family JAFAMB01; genus DASTDH01. Next base: position 401,146 of record CAWDQF010000003.1, read on the forward strand.
TACGGTCGGCGCCATGGCTGAACTGATTGCAGCCGGCAAAGTGCGCGCCCTTGGGCTGTCGGAAACTAACCCTGAAACCTTGCGACGGGCGGCCAAGGTACATCCGATCGCGGCATTGCAGAGCGAGTATTCGCTTTGGTCCCGTGAGGTCGAGACAAACGGCGTGCTGGCGACCTGCCGCGAACTTGGGATCAGTTTCGTGCCGTACAGTCCGCTCGGTCGCGGGTTTCTGACGGGAGCAATCCAAAAGGTGTCGGATCTCGACCCAAGCGATTGGCGGCGCACCAATCCGCGTTTCGCCGAGGAGGCGTTACAGAACAACCTGAAACTGGCCGAAGCTGTGAAAGAACTCGCCGCAAAAAAGGGTTGTACGCCCGCGCAGTTCGCCCTGGCCTGGGTGTTGGCCCAGGGCAACGACGTGATTCCAATTCCTGGCACGAAGCGAGTACGCTATTTGGAGGACAACATGGGAGCCTTAGCATTACAGCTGATCGAAAGCGATTTGCAAGAGACCGATGCTCGTTTCCGACAAATCGCCGTCGCAGGGGAACGTTACGCGCCCGACATGATGGCGCTTGTGGACCGATAGGAAGGATTGTAGCGGTCCGCCGCCGCGCATTGTCCCGGAGGGAGATTGTGATAGCTAGCCCGGTACGAAGTGCCGGGAAATTGAAAGAAACCGCGCATTGTCTCGGAAGGACGGTTGAAAAATGTGAACACCCTTCGTCGTGTGGTCAAGCGTCGGTACCACCTGATTAAGTATTCCACTTTCATCAGGCGTCCCTGCCGGGACGCCTCCCTTTAATTTGCGCCGACCCGGCACTAAAGTACCGGGCTACTCTCATCACCCCCCTTCGGGACGGGTTCGTTCTTGCGTGACTATCAATTTATTGAGTTGCTCCGCCGGCGCCAATTTCCTTAGGTGATGCTTCATCCTCCTCGATTCGTCGAGAGGTTTACGACAAACGCGGTCCAGCCGGGACGTGGCCTTTCCATCCAGATTTGACCGTGATGCGCAAGTACGATTTCTCGACAAATACTTAATCCCAGACCGGAGCCGGTGATCTCAGAGGCCCGGCTAGACTCTGCCCGATAGAACCGTTCGAAGATTCTGGTTTGGTGCTCCTCCGAAATTTCAGGACCGGTATTGGCAATGCTGAACGAAGCGAGAACGGCAGACTTCGAAAGAGAGATTTCCACCTTTCCAGACTCGAGATTGTGTTTGACCGCGTTGTCCAGCAGGTTGAGCAGGAGCCTTCGCAGATACCACTCATCCGCCAACACCTGGACGTCGTTCGCAATCTGGGCGGAGATGTTCAGGTTGTGCCGCAAAGCAAGAATCTCGGCGTCCGCGGCCAGCTCTCGACAGAGCTCTGAGAAATCGATTATCTGGTTTCTGAGACGGAGAGCTCCGGCGTCGGCGCGAGATAGCAAAAGCAAATTCTCGACAATGGCAGAAAGGTGATGGGTCTGTTGCAGGAGGCTCTCCAGCAGCTTTGCCATTTGCGGATCGGCCGAATCGCTGGACAAGGCAGCTTCGATTTCACCGCGCATGATCGTCAAAGGTGTTTTTAGCTCGTGAGATGCGTCGCTCGAAAATCGCGTCGCCTGAGCAAAACTGCGTTCCAAACGATCAAACGTATCGTTCAGCACGGATACCAGTCGTCCGATCTCGTCGTGCGCCGGCGGATTTGGGATGCGGTTGCGCAGCGCCTTCGCGTGCATTCCTTCGGCGGCATCGGCTATATCTTGCAATGGTTTAAGCGCTTTCCCAGTGGTCCACCAGACGCCAAAAGCAGCAACGAGCACCGCCAAAGGGAGCGCGGTAAGATCGGCGATAACTAGCTTAGATATCAGCTCTCGAGTCTCCTTGTGAATCGAGTTTTGGGCGCTGCGTCGCGTTCCAATTTCGCGAAAGGCCTCAATTTGGGCGTGAAAAATCATCCAACCCGAGGCGATCCCAAAAATTGCCAGTTCGGTGGTCAGCAACAAAGCAGTCCACAACGCCAACCGGCTTCGCAATGGCCAGTGCTTCACCCACTCTCTCCAATCCGATAACCAGCTCCGCGGACCGTTTGAATCAATTTTTCGGTCTCGCCGTCATCAATTTTCCGGCGAAGCCTTTGCACGTAGACGTCAACTAAGTTGCTCTCCGGCGAAAATTCGTACTCCCAAACCTGCTGACAAAGCTGGGTTCGACTGAAAACCCGTTTTGGTGAACGCATCAAGCACTCCAGTAGGGAAAATTCTCTGCTAGTGAGTTCGATTTGTCGCTCTCCCCGCCGGATCGTTCTGGTGGCCGGATCGAGCACCAAGTTACTTACGCGATAGCGCGCAAACTGTTGCCCCGAGCCACGTCGCGCGAGCGCGCGAAGACGAGCTGCAAGTTCCTCGATGGAAAACGGTTTTGCCAGGTAGTCGTCGGCCCCGAGATTCAGGCCCTCGACCTTCTCGGCGACGCCTCCTCTGGCTGTTAATAGCACGACTGGAACGAAATTCGATTTTTCGCGAAGGGTCCGCAGTATGTAGAGGCCGTCCTGACCGGGAAGCATAACATCTAGAACGATCGCGTCGAAATGGTGCGTGAGAATGACTTCCAAAGCCTCGTCACCCTTGTGCAAAACATCCACCACGAAGCCGAGTTCCTTTAAGCCCTTTTGCACGAAGAGGGCGATCTTTTTTTCGTCCTCCACGACTAAGATTCTCATATGGATCGCCGATTGATATTCTGTCGCCAGCTGCCCAGAACACTACTGGACTGACGTTTGTTTCGAAGTTCTTTGCTAGCCGGCCGTAACGGGAAGCTGCGTAGGGTGAGTTTCCAAATTTCTTTCTCGCGGCTTGCGCCGGAACAGCGCAAGTAGGCAGGGGAACACGATGAGCACTAGAGGAAGCTGGAAAACAAGGCCCGAAATGATGGCGATCGCCAGCGGCTTCAGCATGGCCGATCCTTCGCCGACGCCCAATGCTAATGGAAGCAAAGCAAGGATCGCCGCAAATGTGGTCATCGTGATCGGACGCATCCGGTTAATACCTGCCACGATGAACCGTTTCTCCTGTTCCCCAATCTCCTGAAACTCCGAGTAGTAAAAAATCGCAACTTCGGTAACGATACCCACGATCATCGTCATGCCCATTCGTGAGGTGATATTGATCTCGGTGCCTGTCGCCCAAAGACCGATGTAAACTCCAGCGACCGCGAGCAGCGTTGTGATCAGCATCGCGATTGCCACCGTGTAATTCTCGTAGAGGAACAGAAGTAGCAGGAGGACCAAAACAATCGCAGCGATCAGGATGACGGTTAGCCCCTGGAAAGCGATCTGTTGTTGTTCGTACAAGCCTCCGAGTGTGTAGGGCATGTTGGTTGGCAGGAGGCCCGGTTTATCAAGCACACGCTGCACATCGTGAACCGTGGAACCGAGGTCACGCCCGCTGATTCGCGCGGTAACCGCGATCATTCTGCGCGAATCTTCTCGAGTGATCTGCGGTTGACCGGAAACCGTCTCGAATGTGGCCACCCTTCTTAGTGGAAACAGATGACCGTCTGGAGCCGGCAAAAGCAGATTGGCCAAGTCTCGATCTGTCGCCCGATCATTCTTCGGTGTCCAAAGACGGACTGAGACTAGCTTGGGACCACGCAATATTTTCGTTGTAATCGTGCCGGAAAGATAACCGTCCAATGTCTTAGTTATGGAATCCGCATCGACACCCTCCAGAGCTGCCTTCACTCGATCTACGCGAATCTCGAGAGCATCGCCAGCCGGTGTAATTCCATTCTTTACTTCAACGATTCCCGGCACGGTGCCGATCGCTTTCGCGACCTGGGGTGCCAATTTCTGTAAAACCGCCTCGTCATCCGAGAACAACTTGATTTCCACCGGTTGTGGCACACTTGTGAGGTCGCCGATCAGGTCTTCCATCAATTGCGCCGTTTCAATCTGAATCCCTGGCACATCGTGTTGGACCTGTGTACGGAGATCATCCATGATTTGTTCAATGCCTCTTCGGCGGCCGGCCTTTAGTCGCACAAAGAAGTCGCCCTGATTCGCTTCGTTCAGATCACCTCCTAAGCCTAGCCCTGTGCGTCGGGAATAAGTCTGAACCTCGGGAATTCTCCGAACGATCGCTTCAACCTGGCGCAGTAGTCGATCCGTTTCCGTTAGGGATGTTCCCGGCGGCGCACGGTAGTCGATAATGAACCCTCCTTCATCCATCACTGGCATGAAGCCGGACTGAACGCTGGAGAACGCGCAGTATCCAGCTATTACGAGCGGCACCAGAGCGAAAATGATCAGGATGGGCGTTCGCAACAGCGGCCGCATCCAATTCTCGTACACCCGATGAATGCCCTGAGTTAATTTGCCGCCGTCGTTGAAATCTGCGTCACGTCCCGCGAAAAGGCGGGTCGAAATAACCGGCAACGCTATCCAAGCAACCAAAAACGAGATGATCAGACTTGCCGCCATCGTAAGTGATAGGGCCTGGAAAAAGGCTCCCGTGACACCGGAGAGAAACGCGAGCGGTGCAAATATGATAATGGTGGCGGCTGAAGAACCAGTCAGTGGACGGGTAAATTCAGCTGCGGCCGCTAGAACCGCTTCTTTCGGGGCGCCGCTGCGTTGTTCGCGCACTCGCCGCACGATGTGCTCTGCCATGACGATGGTGTCGTCGATAATGAGTCCAACCGCCGCAGCTAGTCCGCCTAACGTCATGATGTTGAAACTCATTTTGAAAACATACAAGAGAAGCACCGTTGAACATAAAACCGACGGTACGGCGATCGCGGCGAAGAGAGTTATCTTCCAGTTTCGAAGAAACAAAAACAGGACGCAGGCAGCCAGGCCGACTCCGATGAGGACGCAATCCCGGGCGCTATTAGTTGAACCAAGAATCAAATCGCTTTGGTCGTACCAGCTAGCGATCCGCACTCCTTCCGGAATCTGCTTTTGCAAGCTTTGTAACTTCGCCTTGATGCCTTGCGCGATCTGAACGGTGTTGCCGCCGGGTTGCTGGTAGACCTGAAAGAGGACAGCATCGTGGCCGTCTGCGGTGACCCGGATCCATTGCGGTTCGCTTGACAATTGGATCGTAGCCACGTCGGTCAACAAAATAGTCCCGTCCGGGCCGGACTTGAGAATCGTCTTGCCAATATCTGCAAAGGTCTGAAACCGCGTATCCGATATGACAAGGTAAAGTTTCCCGTATTGTTCGACCCGACCGGTGGCCACGAGCACATTGGCGGCGGTCAGTGCATTCGCCACGTCATTGAAACTCACACCAAAAGATTGTAGCTTCGGAAGACTAACGACGACATCGTATTCCTCGACCTTTCCGCCTTGAACTCCGACCTGGGCTACGCCCGGCACCGTCGCCAAAGCAGGTCGGAGAGTGTACTGGGCCAAATCCCGGAGCTCTGTCAGAGGATGCGTATCCGAAGTAATGCTGTAGCCAATTACTGGAAAGACCGTGGGATCCATTCGGATCACGTTGAAGGTCGTTCCACTCGGAAGGGTGGGTAGCACTTTGTTTATCTGCGATTCCACCTGGAGTAGGGCGGCGATCATATCTTCGCCCCAATCGAAATTGACCGAGATCTCCGCGCTGCCTCGACTCGTTGCGGATCGGAGTGTCCGGACTCCAGGAATCGAACGGATCGAATTTTCAACAGGCGTGGTTACCTCGATGGCCATCCGCTCCGCGGGGCGGTCACCAGCATCCAAATTGATGCGAATGCGAGGAAAGCTTACTTGAGGAAATAGCGCGACTGGCAACCAAAGACCACAGGTCGCTCCGGCTATCGCGAGGACCGCTAGGAGCGAAAGCAGAAACCGCGAATGGCGAAAGGTCCAATTGGTAAAACTCATTTCGATTCTCGAACTTCCATTCCGTCGCGGAGTTCGCGGTTTCCGACCGTGACAACTCGATCACCTTCTTGGAGTGCGGAATCTATGATCTCCACTTCGGAGGCGGTCTCGAGTCCGAGTTTCACCTTCTTTTCGATGGCTCGGTCACCATACACCAAATAGAGCGTAAAATCGGATTCATTGGGCAAAACTGCTACCCTAGGCACGACTAAAGTTTCGCGGGAAACGATGGCGATCTCGCCACGAACGTATGCGGCTAGAAGGAGTCGAGTTCCCTTGGGCAACGATACATACAGATCAACCAGACGATCGGCCGGATTGACTCGTTGGGTGACGAGGCGGACGATTCCTTCGATGGTCGGCGACCGGGGATCGTTCACCAGAGAGATACCGACTTTTTGGCCCGCGGCGATTCTTCCGATATCTTCCGGTTCCGCTCCCAGCTTCACCTCGATATCATCGTTTGCGACTATCTCCATCAGCGGGCTCCCGCTAACAGCGACCTGGCCATCTTCGACATCCACCTTAGCTACGATGCCGGAGCTATCGGAGCGAATCTGATTGGTTGAGGCGACACCTTGTTGGCGAAGGCTAGCTAATTGCAATTCTGCATCTGCTGCCGCTTTCTCTGCCTGAAAGAGTTCCTGGTTCGTAGCAAGTTTCAGGTCAAACCGCTTCTTCGCTTGTTCAAGTTCTTTATGAGCCTCTTCGTCGGTGCTTTCGGCTTGACGCAACTGCAGGAGACTTGCGGCGGTTTCCTCGATCTCCAGCAAAACGTCTCCTTTATTTACGACTTGGCCCGCGCTAACGAGAATGTGTTTGACGCGACTTTCAAAGGAAACCGCGATGAGGTGCGTCTTTCCCGGAGCAGCGATCACTCCGCCGTAAGTGGTGAGAGTTTCAGAAATCGCCTTGTGCTCGACGGCAGCGGTTTCGACCCGAGCGACAGGCTTGGACTCCTCGGTCGCCTGGCTCTGAGCGTCGCCTGGTTCCGTTGCGCTCTTGCCTGCGTTTCTGCTCAAGCAATAGCCGACGATGCCTGCGGCCAGCAGGAAGATGACCAAAATTACTCGCGACTTCTTTATCACAGTACTGTTGCCCTGGTTAGTTACTCGCCGGAAGATACCTGCCCGAGGCGAGCTCAAGCGCGCTTTTCGCTTCGACCAATTGTTGCTTCAATTTGAGAACTTGCAGACTTTTCTGGTTCAGGTTGACCCGAGCTTGAAAGTAACCGAGCACATCGGCGGCACCCTCATCCGAAGCAGATTTTGCAGTGTCGACGAGACGCTGGAGAACCGGCAGAGCCGCTTGGGCGGTGGTAATTTGTTGATTAAGGGAGCGGATGTCGGACAGCGCTGAAGCGATATCGGAATGCGCTTCAAAAACCCGGTTTGTATATTCGTCGTAGAGCTTCTGACGTGTCGCTTTTTCTGTAGCAATCACCCCTTGGTTCCGATCAAAAAGCGGCAAATCGAACGTAACGCCAAATCCGGTGCTATGTACGTTTGAGGCGTCGCTGGCATGGGTGAACCCGAGTGTCAGTTTGGGAAATTGAGCAAGAATCGCAGCCCGGACAGTTTCCTCTTGGCTTTGGTAACCACGACGGAGACCTATTAGATCCAACCGCTGATTTTCGAGGCCGCCAAGCAACTCTTTCTCCGAGGGTGGCGAGACGGCAGAGGGAAGCGCGAAATCGTGGCGAATCGGCAGCTGAGCTTCGGGTAAAAATCCAATCGCTCTTTTCAGTGCCAATCGTCTCTGATCCAATTCTTGCTTGAGGCCGAGAACCGTAGCCAGTGCGTCTTGTCGAGTGGCCTGAGCAGCGGCCAAATCAATCACACTTTTCTCGTGCCTGCCCACCGCCCCTTGAAGTGCTGTGACGGTAGCTTGTTGATCGTCGTCAATTTGCTTTGCTCGATTCAGCTGAGTCTCCAAAGCCAGGACCCGATAGAGCGCGAGCTTAGCTCCTTCCGCCGTCTGCCACTCCGTCCAAGCAACATCGAGGCTGATCGCATTGACATTCTGACGTGCCGCTTTCACTTTTGCTCCGCGGCTGACCAGAGATGAAACATCCCAGCTTCCGGTAAATCCGTAAGGCGAAAACGCTCCGGTCGTAAAGCCGCCAGTAACAAAATCTCGAGTGTAACCGACCGAAGGATTCGGTAGAACCCCGGCCTGGACGAGCTGCGCCTGAGCTAAGCCCCGGCGGTCGCGTTCGGTCACTAGTTTGGGGCTGAGCAACACCGACAAAACGGCGGCCTGGTCGGGACCGATGCCGTGTTTGGAACTCAGTGTTATTGGCGGCAACAACGGATGATGGAGTTGGCTCACATCCACTTCCAGTGCCTTTAGGCTTCGTCCACGAAGGTTTCGTTCAATTTCTGAATCGGAAAGCGGGACCGAGTGGTATCCTTCGTAAGCTATACACCCGTCCAAGAACAAAAAAGAAAATAGAAATAAGGTTCGCACGATTTCTGACGCCCAATGAGAACAGCGCCAAATTCAACCGCAATCATGACAATCTCGCCGCGGCGGCGATGACAATTCTGTCACGATTTTTTGAGAATTTACCCTCCCCGGCGTGTCTGGTTTCAAAATGGGGTCTCCGGTTTTCCGAATCAACTACTAATGCGCTCGATATCGATTTCCGAAAATGGTTCAACCTGCGTGACCCGCAATTGCTTTAACCGGATCAACTCGAGCAGTGCAAGAAAGGTGACCACGATTTCGGTGCGGCTTGCGGCGGAGACGAATAATTCTGAAAAGGCGATGCGTTTGCTTGCGCTGGTCGTGCGGATGAGGAGGTCGATCTTGTCGGAAACTGTATAATTTTCTTCGAAGATTTCGCGCAGATCTTCCCGTCGATCTTCGAGCTTTTTCAGCACCTTTTGAAACGCGCTGATCAAATCGAAGATCCCCACCTCGCTCTTTAAAAGCGTTCCGCGGTCGTCGAAGTTAGGCTTTTCCGGTATGCGAGGAATGACGCCTTCCTGCTGCAGTTCTCGTTGATGAAGCTGGAAGGCAGCATCTTTGAATTTCTTGTACTCGATCAATTGCCGAATCAGTTCCCATCTCGGATCTTCTTCTTCGGCATCGGCTTCCGGAGGCTGTTGGTGCACCGGCAGCAAGCTGCGACTCTTGATATAGATGAGCGTAGCTGCCATTACGACGAACTCTCCGGCGATCTCCAGGTCGAGCATTCGGAATGTGTCGAGATATTCCAAATATTGATTGGTGATTCGCTCGATCGAAACGGCGTAAATATCTACCTCTTCCTTCTTGATCAAATAAAGGAGAAGGTCGAGCGGACCCTCGAAGACTTCGATTCTAACTTTGTAATCGGACGGCATGGAGAGCGGTGTGGTGGGAGCAGGTGAGCTGGTTAGTGCACAAGCAACAACGCATTGGCCACGGCATACGCCTGGGAATGGCTGAGACTAACTAACACAGTTCCAATGTTCAGTCTCTTTGCTAACTCTGCCGCCCCGGAATGGAGCACGATGAATGGTTCACCGCTGGCTTTTCTTCGGACCTCGATGTCTCGCCAATTTACGTGCTGAGCAAATCCGGTTCCGAATGCTTTGGCGATAGCTTCCTTGGCGGCAAAGCGGGCAGCAAAATGGGGAGCAGGATCTCTCATTGATCGGCAGTATTCGATCTCCCCCGGTTGATAAACGCGATCCAAAAACCGCTGGCCATGACTCCGGACCATATCGGCGATCCGAGCAATTTCCACCACGTCGATCCCAATGCCAAATACCGTCACCGCGTTCCTGAAGCTAATCTTTGGACCATCTCACGAACTGCGTTTTCTAGGCCGACGAAGACGGCGCGCGAGATGATAGAATGGCCGATGTTAAATTCATTCCAACTAGGAATCGAGAGTAGGTCACGCACATTTTGATAGTTTATGCCGTGTCCGGCATTTACGATGAGTCCCTTTTCTTCCGCGAAGCGAGCGGCTGCTTCGATCCGGTCTAATTCATCGGACCGAAATTCATCCAACGCATTCGAGTATGCTCCGGTGTGGAGTTCGATAACCTGAGCGCCCAGGTCGACGGACGCCTGGATTTGTTCGGCGCTTGGTTCGATAAACATGCTCACCCGGATGCCTGCCGCCTGAAGCCGATCAACCGTTTTCGCGAGAGATTTCGCGTGACGCGCAACATCTAACCCGCCTTCCGTCGTGATTTCCTGACGGTTTTCTGGCACCAGACAAACATCGTCCGGTATAATGCGCAGTGCGGTATCAAGGATTTCCGGGGTGTTTCCCATCTCCAGATTCAGCTTGGTGATTACGTTGGCCCGCAGGCGAAAAACGTCCTGATCTTGGATGTGTCGCCGGTCGGCTCGGAGATGCACGGTGATGCCTTGAGCGCCGGCTCGTTCGCAAAGAGACGCGGCCGCAATAATGTCGGGTTCACAGTTAGGAGAGTCGTTCAGTCCGACGTAGCGCGCTTGGCGCAGCGTCGCGATGTGATCAATATTTACACCTAATTTCAACATACAGCTTTTGCAGATTCGAAAGGGCGATGGATAACCGCTTTGCCGTCCTGGTGGAGACTCAAACGGTTTCGAGCACTAATGTCGGAAGTGCCTGACTCCAGTGAAAAGCATCGCCATCTGACGATCGTTGGCGGCTTGTACAACTTCATTGTCCCGCACCGAACCACCGGGCTGAATGACCGCTGTCGCACCTGCTTCTGCGGCTGCGATCAGTCCATCCGCAAACGGGAAAAAGGCGTCGCTCGCGACAGCGCTACCTTTGAGAGAAAGGCCTGCTTCACTTGCTTTCCAGATCGCGATCCGCGAGGCGTCGACTCGTGCCATTTGACCCGCGCCAATCCCCAGAGTGCGATCTCTTGCAGCGTAAACGATCGCATTGGATTTGACGTGTTTAACAATTTTCCAACCGAATAGCATCGCTTTCATTTCATCAGCTGTCGGTGGTCGTTTCGAGACGACTTGCCGCTCGGGCTCTTTTAATTCTCCCCAATCCTTCTGTTGGACGAGCATCCCGCCTATCACCGAGCGTACGTCCGGTTCTGACCGGGTTGAGTTGTACCACTCGGACGCTTTGATCAGGCGAAGATTCTTCTTCTTTTGCAACAGAGCCCGTGCTTCGGGTTCAAACTCCGGGGCGATAATCACCTCGCTGAATATCTCGGAGATAGCGCGCGCTAACGGCTCGGTGAGCGGACGATTGCACGCGATGATGCCGCCAAAAGGTGCTTGCTTGTCAGTCGCAAACGCTTTGAGCCAAGCTTCTCGGAGGTCTTGGTCGGAACCGACGCCGCACGGATTGGTATGCTTTAAGATTGCGACCGTCGGTTCAATGAATTCACGGATGAGGCCTGCGGCAGAATCAATATCGAGGATATTGTTATAGGAAAGATCTTTCCCGTGCAGTTTCTGAAAATAGTTGCCGAAGCGGCCATACAGTGAGGCGCTCTGATGCGGGTTCTCACCATAGCGCAGCCGCATCTCCAACGGAAGGGAGACCGCGTACGATCCGGCTGTCGCTTGTTCGTCGTTCAGGTAGCTCGCGATCGCGCTGTCGTATTTGGCAGTAGTTAGAAAGGCCTTAATCGCCAGCTGCTCGCGCAATGCGAGAGTCGTTTTCCCTTCGTGTTGATCGAGCTCAGCCAGAACCGCGTCGTAATCGTTTGGATCCGTCACAACCGTCACAAATCGATGATTCTTGGCTGCGCTGCGAAGCATCGATGGACCGCCAATATCGATCTGCTCGATCGCTTCCTCGAGCTTTACATCCGGTCTTTTAATCGTCTCCTCAAATGGGTAAAGGTTCACCACCACGAGGTCAATCGGTTCGATCTGGTTGATCTCGGCCTGCTGTTGGTGATCGGGGTCGTTCCGAACGAAAAGCAGTCCTCCGTGCACCTTCGGATGCAGTGTTTTCACTCGTCCACCAAGGATTTCCGGAAAACCGGTAAACTGCTCCATTTCCACGTGAGCGATTCCCTCACTTTTCAGGAGCGCTGCGGTTCCGCCCGTCGAGACGATCTCCACCCCCAGTTCGCTCAAGTGTCGCGCAAAGGGAGCGAGTCCGGATTTATCCGAAACTGACAAGAGGGCGCGTTTGATCTTCATGGCGAAGAAGTAAGCTAGCCATGCGTCCGACCTTGTCGACCTTTGGTTGGCCCAAGGTTGCGGAATTCGTTGCGAGATCGCGCGTGAATTTTTCCGGTTGCAACAAAGCTGTTGTCAGAGACTTCCCAAGTTTGTCATAATAGATGCAAACCCCAGAAAATGAGCCACATCAACAAAATCGAAGGAATCGGCGCATCGCATGCAAAAAAGCTAGAAGCTGAAGGAATCAAAACGGCGGAGCAGTTGTTGCACGCCGCATCGAGTCCGAAACATCGCCTGGAGCTGGCAAAGAAAACCGGCTTTTCTGAACATCATATCTTAAAATGGGTTAACCAGGCCGACCTGTTCCGAGTGAAAGGGATTGGTCGGCAATATGCTGAACTGCTACAAGCCTCGGGCGTTGACTCAGTTCTTGAACTTGCTCAGCGCAAGCCGGAGCATTTGCACGCGTCGCTGAAAGCAAGCAATGAGAAGAAACGCCAAGTGCACTTGGTCCCTGCCGCTGCCGCCGTCGGTCACTGGGTGGAAGAGGCCAAGAAGCTGCCCAGAATCGTAACGTACTGACCCTACTTCTTTGCCAAGATCTGTTCGGTCTCTCCGAGAAGAGATACTCCGAAGTCGTCGAGCTGTTCAGAAACTTGAAGATCTTTCAGCATCTCGAGACAACGGACCAGCGTGGGCGCAACCTCGGCGTTCTTGTCCTGTCGCTGGAGGATCTTCGCAGACTGCAAGTACCCGTTGGCTAAGAACTCTTGCCAAGCCGCGTTGGCTCGATTGGTCTCCAGAAGATGTTCAAAGATTTCGCAGCTTTGCTGATAGTCCCTTAGCCCATCTTCAGGTTTTTCCAGGGCGATCAAGGTTTCCCCTACACGTTGCAGGGCCAAGGCAAAATCCTGACGCCACATATTGTCATTTTGGTCTGAGTGGGCCAGGCTCTGGCAGATCTGGAGCGAGTTGGCGTAGTATTGGAGAGCTTTATCGAGTTGCCCATCCGCCTTGAGAAGGTCCCCCAGGCGTCCCAGGCAAACCGCCAAATCGCTTTGGTAAGCGAGGTTGTCTGGCTCTGCGTCGCATAGTTTCTGGAAGATAGCGTGACCGCGTTCAGAGGTTTTAATCGCGTCTTCCGGGCGATCGAGGTCCGCCAAAACGCTTCCCAAGTTGGTGAGCCCAAATGCCACGTCGCGTTGACGCGCCCGATTGGACGGCTCTTCATCCGCCAGCCGTTGCACGATCTCCAACGATTGCTGATAGTACTTCAACGCCGCTTCCGCGCGCCCCTCGCCCCGCCATACCCCAGCGATGTGATCCAAACTGATCGAAACATCTCGCCGCAACCCGCTGTTAGCCGGCTCTTCGCTGAGCAATTTCCGTACGCTGTCTAATTGCTCGTTGTAGAAATCCAAAGCTTCCGGGAGTTTACCTTCGACTTCCAGAGCGTAGCCAGTCCGTTCCAGACAGGCCAGAAGGTTTCGCCGAAGCCCATTGTTCGCCGGATTTAGATCGGCCAGTTTCCTGGCGGCTTGCAACTCGCCCCTGTAGGCTATGGTAGCTTGCTCCGGATGCCCGACATTTACGTAAAGTTCTCCTAGCCGGTTGAAGATATCGGAGAGCAACGTCCAACGACCAGAATCGTTCGGATCCTTTTCGGTTAACGTCTCTACAGCCCTTCGCTCCCGTTGATACCAAGCGATGGCTTCCGACCATTCTTTCTTTGTGTAGTAGACAGCCCCGAGCTTGCCCAAAACCACTACCAATCGGTTTTTGAATGAGAGTTTCTCGGGATCCTGGCCGATTAGTTGCTCGAGCGTATCCGTGGCGCTCTGGTAAGACGAAATCGCCGGATCTAGCTTTTTGAGAGAGATCTGGATGTCCCCAATCGTCTGCAACTCTTGAACCAAATGATCCGACCAGTGCGTGCGCTCCTGGTTTTCCTTGATGAATCGGCGAATGATTTCACAAGCTTCCCGTCGCGAATTAAGAGCTTCCGTTAGTTTACCTTCATCTCGAAGTAGATCCGACTGATCATCTAATGCGGAGACGCGCAGCACCGCAATCGGAAGGTCATGCGGGTCACTGCCGGTCTCCCGGTTATAGGATTCGACGTCCCGCAGTGAGCCGTCGAGTAGATCCATTCGACGTACGGGGTTGAGATTGTCTCCAATGTCAGCGACGATGGTGTGAACCATTGATTCAGCGCGGTATCGGGCCGCGACGGCCTTTCGCATGACTCGTTGGGCTTCACTCTTCTCCACGATCGCCACGCGGTGCGCATCTTCAAAGTGTTGGTAACGATGAAAGCTGACAGAACCAAAGACAACCGCTGCCGCCAGCGCGCCACTAATCGAAAAGACCATTGTCGCCACAAACCGGCGCTCTCTTCTGCCCTGAATACGGATCTGCCAAAGCCAATCATACACGTATGACCGGATATCCATGCGCAAGGCATCGCCAAAACGGTGAAAAAAGTGTTCCGCTTGAGTCAAGGCCTCCCCTTGCGGAAATACATGTTCGGTGATCGGTTGGGCAAAGCGTTGGTGAAATTTTTGGCGTAACAGGCGCTCGAATATCTTCCCGAACTCTTCCGCAGCGCCATAGCGGTTTACGCTAGTTGTAAAGGTACCCTGGCGATTCAACCCATAGCTGTTCCAATCTTGCAGAAAGCGTTCGAGCGCATTCCACCTGAAATTATTTTGCTGGGATCCGTCCGCTGAGGTTTCGCCAATATTTTCTGATTCCTTTATAAATAGTAGAAAATCAGGAATGCCACCGATTTGTGTGATGTGGGTCGTCGCAACTTCCTCAAAGATTCCGGCATCCTGACGAATCGGCCCTCCGGAGGCTGTCCCGGTTTGCTCGCCAAACAGACAGACCACCAAATCGACCGCCTGAGTAGTGCAGATCGAGAAACTTTCGTCATTGCCCGCGTTATTCGGGCAACATAAAAGTTCCAGCTCGAGCTCTCCCTTGTAATACGCAGCCACCCGCTTAACGATCTCACCTGCTCGCTCGCATTCGGACCGAGCGTTGTCTGGTAGCGAGATCAGGATGCGGTAAACCGGCATGGGAATATAGAGGAACAGAGGAAGCCTGGGAGGGGCAATAAATTTTTAAGGAATTCGAAAAAAATGCGACCTACTTACAAGCGTCCGCACCGTCGTCTAATCGACGGGGCAAAACTTGACGATAATGCTTCGCTGTAAAGGAATTTCTTTTTCTATTTGTGCATCTCGGATTAGAAATTCCATAAATTGATCGTCAGGTTTCTGTTCTCGGAGGCAGCGATGGGCCCACATAGGCAACGACATGTATTTTACCAATTCGGTGGTGCGCAACTCTGCTTCTCGCAAATCCATCGTCGCTAACTGTGCTGGGTAAGACCATGAATATCTCTTACCACTTCCGCGGTCAGCAATCTGTCCGGAATTTTCGTGCGTGGTCAAACGCGTTTAGATAAACATCGAGAAGGAAATGAAAGTGCTGGAAATCGGGAAAATTATAATGAAAGACGGCAGAGTCGTCGTTAGCAAATCCTAGCCTGTATGCGCGTGTTAGCTTTCGATGTGTACGGTACGCTGGTCGACGTCCACGGGATCCGGGAAATTGCAGAGCCGTTTCTTTCGACTCAGACGTCCCGTTTCCTCGCGCGCTGGCGCGAGAAAACTGTGGAGTACTCTTTTCGGCGCGGTCTGATGCAGAACTACGTGGAATTCGGCGAATGTAGCCGTCAGGCGCTCGACTATGTGGATGCGGATTTGCAGGCAGAATTAACTGTTCCAGAAAAGCAGCGGCTACTAGAGGCTCAACTCAGTTTGCCAGCCTTTGCCGACGCGTCAGCAGCCATGCCGCTGTTGTGCCAACCAAATAACCGCTGCGTGGCGTTTTCCAACGGAACGAGCGCTGCTGTCGAAGCAATCTTAACTTCGGCAAATCTGATCCGATATTTTTCCGATATCATTAGCGTGGACGACGTTCGCAGCTTCAAGCCGAGTCCGGCAGTGTATGCCTATCTCACCCGACGGGTGGCTGCGGATGCACGAAGTGTTTGGTTGATTTCAAGTAACGGGTGGGATGTGATCGGCGCCAAGTCTGCCGGTCTGCGTGCGGTATGGGTATGCCGACACCAGGAACAAATCCTTGATCCATGGGATATCGAACCGGACGCAATGGTGAAGGATTTGAGGGAATGCGCGCTCTTTTTCGAACAGTTGAGCGTTTGATTCAAAGCGCCGGTCCTTTTTTAGGGTGAGCTCCTGCCGAGCCGCGATCGCTGATTGTCGAACATAGGTAGCGTCACTTCCCGAGTGATCTAGATTCTAAACTCCGGATTCCGCCTTCTTAGAACGGAATGTCGTCCGGTTCGGCGTCCAGATCAGGATCTTTTGGAGTCTGTCGCTGCGATGGGGGAGGTGCCGTCCGCCGTTGAGTGCCCGGGGCACTCGGGCCGCCTTCGTTTTCGCCTCGGCTGCCCAGCATCTGCATATTTTCCGCCACCACCCGCAAGCGAGAGCGCTTCTGGCCGGTCTGCTTGTCGTCCCAGGTATCCAGTTGGAGCCGACCTTCGACGAAGACCGGACGCCCTTTCTTGAGATACTCTTGCGCGACCTCGGCTTGGCGACCCCAAAGCGTCACGTCCACGAACGTGGTCTCTTCCTTCTTTTCGCCGTCATCCCCCGAGTAAACCCGGTTCACCGCGATGCCAATATCCGTAACAGCCGTTCCTTTCGGCGTGTACCGCACTTCCGGATCACGCGTTAAATTTCCAATAAGAAGAACTCGGTTGAGGTTAGCCATGGGCGAGAGCGACTATTTGGGGGTTTTTGCGGTGGCCGGCTTACTCGGCAACACCTGATAATGCTGCAGAAAGACGATCGGATCGAGCTTGAATTTGCCCCGTAGTTTGGCAATGAGAGAAGGCTCCGCTTCAAACACGAAATTCACGTAAAAAGCTGATTCCACGTTGCTGGGAGTGTAAGCCAGTTGTCGTTTATCCATTTTTTGGATTTGCTCGATTGCTGCGCCTTCCTTCACAAACTCGGTTTCCAGCCGTTCCACGATTTCTTTAACACCGTCTTCTTGGCCTCGCGTATCGAGTGCCATCAAACATTCATAACGATTTTTCATAATGTAATCAACTATTTTCTGCGCGATTGAAAACATTCATCGCTGCAGTCATCCCTTCCGCCGTTATCTGCAGGATGGCCGCAATGGCGCGTTCCACCGTCTGGTTTACCCCGATCCGTTCGCCGGGCGCGAAGCGACCGAGCACGTGATCAACCAAATCATCATTGTCCAAGGCCGCTCCCACCCCAATCCGTAAACGGGGAAAACCGTTTCCAAAGTGCGCAGCCAATGATCTCAATCCGTTGTGTCCACCGTCGCTGCCCTCCGGACGTATACGCAATCTTCCGAGAGGTAGAGCTACATCGTCTACCACGGCTAAAAATTCTTCCGGTTTGATATGGAAGTATTGGGCCAGGGGACCAATCGAATCCCCGCTTCGGTTCATATAGGTCATCGGCTTCACCAGCAAAATATCATTCCACTTGGCCCAATCGCATCGCCACTTTTTCGCCGGCGAAAAATGGACGCCCTGATTCTGGGCCAATGCGTCAAGAACCATGAATCCAATGTTGTGCCGCGTGTCGGTGTACTCCGGACCAGGATTTCCAAGACCTGCTACCAGCCGAAGCACAGCCATGCCAACTCAGGATTCGCTCGCAGGCGCAGAGCCTTCTTCCGGTTTCTTTGCGGTGATAACTTCCGGAACGGTCGGTGTTACCACTGGTTCGACGACTTCCTCTTCGACGCGCGACTCGACTACTGCGACCACCGTTTGTTCACCATCGGTAACCGCCACAACGCCCGACGGAAGATTCAATTCGCGGACATGGAGCGACTGGCCAACGTCGAGGTTGGTCACATCCACCTCAATTAACTGGGGGAGATCCCGAGGCAAACATTCCACTTCGAGATAGCGCAAAATGTGTTCCAACAATCCACCATGCACTTTGACGCCGACCGCCTCGCCGACGGTTTCGATAGGCACCTCTGCAGAAACGGTCTCCGTCGCAGAGACCGCGTGAAAATCCACATGGACGATTTCGCGTTGCAATGGGTGATGTTGCACCTCCTGGATCATCGCCAAAGCGTTCTGTTTTTCGCTGCCGTCTTGAATTTCGAGTTCTACCAGGATGTTCTCCCCGGAGGCATGCGAGAGAACATTCAGCAGCTCGCGGCCGTTGACCTGCAGATTTACGGGTTTCTGACTCGACCCGTAGATCACTCCGGGGACCATGCCATTGGCCTTGATCTTCTTAATCGCATTGCGTCCGACCTCGGTCCGCTTCTGCGCCGTTAACTTAGCTTGTTGCGCCATGATAATTCACTGTTCAGCGTTAATTTCGAAGAGGGAACTTACCGACTCATTCGAATAGATGCGTTGGATTCCTTCGCCCAGAAGTTCCGCGATGGAGAGTACGGTAATTCGGCAGTCCGAATGGAGTCGAACCGGGGTGCTGTTGGTTGTAATTAACTCCAAAATTTCGGAATGCATGAGTCGTTTGTGCGCAATCTCGGTAAATACCGCGTGGGAAACTCCTGCATAAATATCTTTGGCGCCCTGTTTTTTGAGAATCGTCGCCGCGCTGGTGAGCGTTCCCGCCGTTTCGGTCAAGTCGTCGACTAGCAAGACGTTCTTGCCATCTACTTCTCCGATCACATGAAGAGCTTCGGTCTCCGTCGGGCTTATTCTCCGTTTGCCGACGATGGCCAGAGTTGCCCCGAGCGCCTCGGCGTAGGCGGAAGCTAGCTTCAGCCCGCCTACATCGGGAGAAACGATTACCAAATTTCCGAGTTTCTTTTGTTGGATGTATCGGATCAATACTGGCGCGGCATAGAGATGATCGACCGGAATGTCAAAAAATCCTTGGATCTGCTGGGCGTGAAGGTCGAGCGTCAGGACTCGGTCTGCCCCGGCCGCCGTGAGAAGATTGGCCACCAGCTTCGCTGTGATCGGGACACGCGGCTGATCTTTGCGGTCCTGCCGAGCGTAGCCGAAATAAGGAATGACTGCCGTGATTCGATAGGCGCTGGCCCGGCGGGCCGCATCGATCAGAATCAACAACTCCATCAAATTGTGGTTCGTCGGCGGGCAGGTGGGCTGAACAATGAAGACGTCCCGTCCGCGAATATTCTCGTTAATTTTGACCCGCGACTCGCCGTCGGGAAAGGAGGTCACCGTGGCGGCGGCCAGCGGTACGCCGACCGAATCGGCGATTTTCAAGGCTAGCTCCTTATGAGCCGTCCCGGAAAATATCTTCATCTCACGATTAAACAGGGGCATAGCCAGGTGAAAATGGACCGCCACATTAAACTCAAAACCGTGATTTGCAAGCAGTAGCGACCTCTGTTCCCGATCAGGGGCCGTCAATCTGCAATCCAGCAACTAGAATCTAGACGGATCCAGGTATTCGGGCGCCCAAACTGTAACCTCTAACCTGTCGATCCTCTACGCCAACAGTTCTGCTAGCTTCGCCCGAAATTCTTCCTCGTCCCGTACGCAATAGCCGCTGTCCGCTTTGAGCTTGAGCTCTTGCCCATCACTGGTTCGGAATCGGAGATAGAGTGGCTGTGGACCGGGATACTGGAGGATCAGATCGCGCAGGGCGAGGAGCCGGCCCTCATCCGTTTTTTCTACAGGCAGATCAATCGTGAGCACTGCTGTTTTCTTGGCTCGGATAATCGGGGCCACTTCAGCAGCAATCAAGCGAACGCTATCCTCGCGGTTATCGAGCTTTCCGTTTATTGCGACAATTTTGCCGAGCTCGAGTTCTTTGGCCGCCTTAGCGAAAACGTCGGCCCAAACCATGACTTCGGCCGAGCCGGTGAAATCTTCGACGGTCATTACCGCGAACGGCTTGCTTTCCTTGCGTGTGTATTTGCGGTCCAAGGCCGAAATCGATCCGGCGATCCGTACCTGGCTTTTGTCCGATTCTTCGGAAAGCTCAATCACCGGCGTGAACTTGCCTGACTCAATCAAATCGCGGTAAGCGTCAAGCGGATGGCCGGTAACGTAAAAACCGAGCAGCTCTTTTTCGTAACCAAGCTTCTCGTTCAATGGCCAAGGCGTAAACGAATCAGCGTGACCATTTCGTTTTGCGCTGGGTGGTAAATCCGAGTCGCCAAATAACGACACCTGTCCGGTGAGCCGATCTTTCTGCCGGGCGCTTCCAACCGCGAGCGCCGATTCGATCTGACCGAAAAGCTCGGCGCGATCTTTGCCGGCAAAGTCGAACGCACCGGCCCGCACCAGGTTTTCCAATAACTTCCGATTAACCGATCGAGAATCCAATCTGCTACAGTAGTCTTCCAGAGATTGAAAAGGTCCGGATCCTTCTCGTTCTTTAATCGCCGCCGCAACCGGAGCTTCGCCGATATTTTTGATCGCAGACAGACCGTAGCGAATACCATGATGCTCCGCCTCCAGCTCCGGTACGAATTTGAGTCCGCTTTTGTTCACGTCTGGCGGCAGAATCGTGATGTTCATCCGTTGGCATTCGGCCACAAAGACCGAAATCTTGTCAGTATTGTTGACCTCGTTGCTCAGCAACCCAGCCATAAATTCCACTGGGTAATTTGCTTTGAGATAGGCTGTTTGATAGCTGATCAGCCCGTACGCTGCACTGTGGCTCTTGTTAAAGCCGTAGCCGGCAAACTTCTCGAGCAAGTCGAATATGGCATTCGCCTTTTTTTCCTCGATTCCGTTTACGCGTTTACAACCGGCAATGAAGTTCACTCGCTCTTTCGCCATTTTCTCCTTATCCTTTTTTCCCATTGCCCGGCGCAGGAGATCCGCTTGTCCGAGCGTGTATCCCGCGAGCACGTTGGCGGCACGTTGCACCTGCTCCTGGTAGATCATGATGCCGTAGGTGTCGGCGCAGACCTCCCTCAATAGTGGATGCTCGTACTTGATCTTGGTGAGGCCTTTTTTTCGCTTGATGTAGTCCGGGATCAACTCCATGGGGCCGGGACGGTAGAGAGCAATCAACGCGATGATGTCGTCAAGGGTATTTACATCGAATTGCTTACATAGGTTGGTCATCCCTCCGGATTCCAACTGAAATACACCTACTGTCTCGCCGCGATTGAGGAGATCAAACGTTGGCCGATCCTCGAGCGGGATATTCTCCAGAGTAAACTCCGGTTGCTTCTCCCGGATCAAAGTAACGGCATCCTCCAGTACTGTCAGGGTCTTGAGCCCGAGAAAATCCATCTTCAGCATGCCGAGATCGGTGAGTGGGCCCATCTCGTACTGCGTTATGACCTCGTTGTCGTTGCCCCGGCAAAGCGGGATGTAGTCGTCCAGCGGTCGATCCCCGATCACCACACCAGCCGCGTGGATGCCGGTATTGCGGGTGAGTCCTTCAAGTACGGTCGCGTATCCCCAAAGCTGTTGGGTGGCTTCTTCGGTCGTTGCGGCCTGTTTCAGCTCGGGATTTTTTTCGATGGCGCTTTTTAGCGTGATGCCGAGCTCGTTCGGAATCATTTTAGCGATTCGGTCGGCGTCGGAGTAGCTGAGTCCCATCACTCTGCCGACATCACGAATCACGCTTTTCGCGCCTAACGTGCCAAAGGTAATGATCTGAGACACGGCCCGGGAACCATATTTTTCCCGAACATAGTCGATCACCTCTCCCCGCCGGTTCTGACAAAAATCGACGTCGATATCCGGAGGACTGACGCGCTCGGGATTCAGGAAGCGTTCGAAGATCAACCCGAACCGTAAGGGATCGAGATCGGTGATCTCGAGCACATAGGCAGCCAAAGAACCTGCGGCAGATCCGCGACCTGGACCGACCGGAATTCCGTGCGACCTCGCGTAGTGAATGAAATCCCAAACGATCAAAAAATAGCTGGTAAAGCCGGTCTTCTCTAAGACCGAAAGCTCATACCCTAAGCGCTGCTGCAGCTCCGGATCGCCGGCGGCTCGGTCTCCGTAGCGCTTTCGCAAGCCGGCAGAACAAAGATCGCGAAGGTACTGCTCACGCGACATTCCTGGAGGCGGTTCGTAGGCGGGATATTTTGAAGTACTGAAATCGAGCTTTAGATCGCACATTTCGGCGATCCGTATGGTGTTCGTCAACGCCTCGGGAACATCAGCAAACAGCTGGGTCATTTCTGCTGCCGACTTGAAGTATATCTCGGTGGGGTAATGCATCCGACGCTCGTCGTGCAGCATCGATCCCGTACCAATGCAAATCATGACATCATGCGCTTCGTGGTGAGAGCGCTCGAGGAAATGAACGTCATTTGCGGCGACCAGCGGAAGACGCAATTTTTTCGCCAACACTTTGAGCTGCGCGTTGACGAGCTGTTGCGCTTCGAGACCGTGATCGTGCATTTCTAGAAAGAAACGGTCCGTTCCGAAAATGTCGGCGAATTCGGCGGCCGTTCGTTCAGCTTTTTTCAGATCACCATTCTGGATCGCGACATTGATTTCGCCCTTCAGACAGGCGCTCATCCCGATTAAGCCAGCGCTGTGCTTGGCCAGGAGTTCCTTGTCAATGCGCGGTTTGTAGTGAAACCCGTCGAGATGCGCGGCCGAGACTAACTTTACCAGATTGCTGTAACCCGTCAGATCTCTCGCCAGAAGCGTGAAATGAAACGAGGCGTCTCGGGCCGAAGTCGCGCTTCGATCGGTCATTGCGCCCGGCGCCATGTACGCCTCACATCCGATAATTGGTTTGATTCCGGCCCTTTGCGCCGCCTGATAAAACTCGACCGCACCATACATGTTGCCATGGTCGGTGATGGCGACGGCCGGCATGCCGAACTCGACCGCTTTTTGCATCAATTCGGGAATGCGAATGGCTCCGTCCAGGAGCGAGTATTCGGTGTGGAGATGGAGGTGAACGAACGAATCAGCCATTGCTCTGAGAACGTTAATCGGAGAACGGACAGGCAGCAAACGGGAATCGACAAACCGGAATCTGGAATCCAGAATTTAGAATCTAGGAGCCGGACATCCCCCAACGCTGGTAAGGATGCGCTCCCGATTTCGCCAAGCCTGCGTCGCAGCCAAACTCTAAGGCGTCTTCCATCCTCGGCGCTAGGCGTGACTAAGACGAAAATTGTTGGCATTCATGGCACTGGTGGCATTGTTGGCATTGCTTTGAGCCGGGGTGGCGAAATTGGCAGACGCGCCAGACTTAGGATCTGGTGGAGCAATCCTTAGGGGTTCGAGTCCCCTCTCCGGCACTCAATAACCAGCCGGACCGCTTTGGTACTTGGTTCCAAAGCGGCCGATACTTTCACAATTTGAGCAGAAAAAACGCGCTCATCGCTGCTTGGTGCCCTTATAATTTTGGTTTCCTGCGCCGACGGTTCCCGGTAATGATCGGCCACATGACAGAAGAAGAGTCGCAGAACTTGAAGCAAGAAGTTGCCGAGTTGCGAAATGACATCCATGCACTGGCTACCATTGAGATTTATCACGCTGCGGGAGCCGTTGTCCCCGCGCAATCGTCGGCACCCTTAACAACCGGCCAATTGAACGAATACAATGCGGCCATACAACGGATCAATAGTCGCTATAGTCGCCAACGCTAGGCTGAACGAATCACTAGCCCCTCATTTCGTTACACTAAGCCGTGAAGCCATTCGCCCTGCTTTCGAATAGTCGCAGTATTAGTCGCAAATATTTTGGGAACCCCACCTACGCACCCGTAGCCCGAGTTCGTCCCCTGTGATGTCTATCAACGCATAATCGATTGGTCGCAGGACTCGAGTGAGCAACAAACTGGGTTCGTCCTTGTCGAGGCCATCCGCCGAGTGCCCTAGCCGCTTGAGAAAGTCTGCCTGCCGGCTTGTGGCAAGTTCTCGAGTGACCGCAGTCGAGGAAAATACCACTCCCATCCAACGTGAGGCTGTCTTTTCTTCGAACCTCCTCACGCGATCGGGCTCCGATTCGGTCCTGACGCGGATGTCGGTATTGTCAGTCTCGAGCCGAGTCTTCTGTTTTTGTGAACCGGTGAGGATTCCGAGAATGAGCTTCAACATATTCTCGTAGTCGACAGCAGAGGCAATTACTTTAGAATTTCTAGAATGATGGGATAGCGGAACGCGCCCGAACCAATCCGTCAATTTCCGATGATACTCCTTCTTTCTTAAAAGGGCGTGCGTTCTGCGAGGGAGAGGCCAGGCTAGGTCAGAAAAAAGTCAGCAGGTCTTGCGAAAAGGGATTTCTTTTGTGCACCCGGACAACTTGAAGAAATGTTACGCAATCTAATCGGTAGGTTGTGACTCCAATGACGGTTCAAGAAGCGAATATTAAGCTGCCACACTTAATGAAGCCGATCCGCACGCGACACCAGACCGTGACACCCCGGAACCAATGAAACCCAGCTCACCGCCGCTCTGACCCCAAAAATGTCCGACATCTACGTCCAATACGAAGCCACCGTCAGCGTGACGCATAGCGTTTGGCGAATTATTGTAAAGGTGCCGAGAGGGAAAATTGACCAATATCGGATAGACCACGGCGACCAAAGCTCCGACGATACCACGATTGCCCGGAAATTATCAGAAGAGCCAGCCAAAAGGACCCCGTATCTTGCTCAGCTTAGCACCTATTCGCTTGGTGTGTCGTATTCGGACGCTTTCCCATCAACACTACGTCCGCCCTTATTAGAACGAGACGGCATGACGTTCTGGGATGCTTAGGCTGTCCGCGCGGGACGCAAAAAAACCACCTTCGATTCCCCCCAGAACCATGAAACCCGAGTCTCACTCTTTCCGGCTCTCGCGACGTAGATGCGCTCGGTGGGCATACCGTAACGCTGGCCGCATTTCGCTTTTACTCGCGAGCTTCCAAGCGCTACGCTTGCGCACTAGAAACTAAGATGCCCGTAATCGAGCAAGAGCAACTAGAGTTGATCGTCAGTGAGGCTTCCGCGTCGGGTCAGTTGCGGCCGGAACAAGCGAGCGTGTTGCGGCAATTTTTTGCTGATGTGAACAACCAGGCACGCACCCTCTACGATTCTGGACTGACCGTCACTTCGCAGATGTATGAGCGCGAACAGATCGCGCAATTCTGGAAAAATCAACGCGAACTCTTTGAAGCTCAGCTCTCTGTCGCTACTCAGATTAAGCGCCGATTCGAAAATAGCCGTAGTCTGAAAGAATCTTCCGAAAGCGTTCTCACTGAGCTCGATCTTGATTCGCTGATCGCGACTTTGGAAGATCTAGTTAGCGCGTGCTCGGAACACTACGAGTTTCATGCCTAAGATCAGTGAGACCGAGTTCAAAGAGTTACTCGATCTCTTCGTACGCGGTCATCGAACTCGAGGTACGGAACCCGGCGAGGCGCGGGTGTTGCGAGAGCGACTAGATCGGAGACTTCTCGAAATCTATTCGGCTGATCCGCTACCATTTCCCCAGACCTACGACGACTTTCGGCACTTCGTACTCGATCGATTCTTGGAGACTCTGAAAAAGGAAGATCCGCGATTTAGGCGCCCTCGATTTTGACGCAAAACGGAGAATAGCGCTTCGATGCGCTACGCTTGCGCTTGAGTCGGCGAAATTGCTAGACGAGAAATTCATCTGCAGAGGAAATCTTTATGGAGAATCGATGGTTCAAAAATGCGGTTATTTATTGCGTCGACGTTGATACGTTTCGCGACGGAAACGGGGATGGCATCGGAGATTTTATTGGGTTGCGGCAGGGGTTAAGCTATTTAGCCGGCTTGGGCGTGACCTGCATCTGGTTACTCCCATTCTACAACTCGCCGGATCGAGATAACGGGTACGACATTATTGATTATATCTCGGTTCATCCGCATTTGGGTGACCTTGGCGATTTCGCCGATTTCATGTCGGAAGCGGATGATCGTGGCATTCGCGTGATCATCGATCTCGTGGTCAACCACACGTCCGACCAACATCCTTGGTTTCAAGCCGCCCGTCGTAATGATCCGAAATACAACGGCTACTATGTTTGGCGAAAGGATGATCCAGGCGATACATCGGACCAAGCTGTATTCCCTGGCAAACAATCCGGCGTCTGGGAATTTGACAAGCTTGCGAAGGCTTACTATTTCCATCGGTTTTATTCGTATCAACCCGATCTCAATACAGGGAATCCGACGGTGCGCGACGAGATCAAGAAGATCATGGGTTTTTGGCTTGCTTTGGGAGTCTCCGGATTTCGCGTGGACGCTGCGCCTTTCGTGATCGCGTATAAGGGGCCGGATGCCGAGAAACAGCCGCATGAATCGTTTGATTACTTGGAGGAATTTCGTGAGTTCCTTCGTTGGAAGACCGGCGATGCGATTTTGGTGGCAGAAGCGAACGTTGCTCCCGATCAAATTTTGAACTATTTCGGCGATCGGGGCCAGCGAATGACGATGGTGATTAATTTCTTCGTCAATCCACATCTTTTCTTAGCTATCGCCGAGCAATCACCGGAACCGATCGAGCGCGCTCTTCGCCAATTGCCGCAGATTCCGATCCTCAGTCACTGGGCTTACTTCGTAAGAAATCATGATGAGCTGGACCTTAGTCGTTTGAGCCAATCGGAACGCGAAATTTGTTTCCGCGCTTTTGGTCCGAAGCCTACGATGCAAATTTATCAACGAGGCATCAGGCGTCGGTTGGCATCGATGCTCGGTGGGCGCCTCGATTTGCAGCTACTGATTTATAGTTTGATCTTCACGATTCCTGGGACTCCGATTCTTTGGTACGGCGAAGAGATTGGAATGGGTGAAGATCTCAATCAAGAAGAGCGAAACAGTGTTCGGACACCGATGCAATGGACGGCCGACATGAATGCCGGCTTTTCAACAGCAGATCCATCGAGCCTCGTTCGTCCTGTGATTGATAAAGGCGCGTTCAGTTACCGGAAAGTTAATGTGCAAGCTCAGCGACGCGATCCCAACTCGTTATTGAACTATTTGGAGCGGATGATTAGAACCCGAAAAGAATACCCGGAATTCAGTACCGGAACGTATCGTGTCCTGGAAACGTCTGAACCGACTAAAATTTTTGCCCACAGTTGTCAGGATGAAAACGGGAACGCGGTCATTGCTGCCCATAATCTGACGGAGGCTCCGATTAAAGTTGCTATCAAGCTTTGGGAGAAAACGTTTGATCATTTCATTCATCTCTTTGATGAGCGCCCAAACGAGAGAATAAAGAAGGCAGAGATCGGTTTAGAATTGCCGGGGTTTGGGTTCAGTTGGCTTCGGTTGCGGCAGAAGAGGCAGATTTAGGAATGGGTAGTTTACTTGTCGATAAATTTCTCAGCCTGGTCGCGTTTAGTCCGCAGCGATATCAGGTCCTTTTTCGACGACCGATCGTTTCGTGAAAAGCACTAGGAAAGCGAGTGCGACGGAATGGCCCCTTGCAGGGACGCCAGAATCGGCCGCGACAGAGAGGCCATGTTTGTCAATCCAAGCTCGCGCACCCTAATGCCCTTAACAGGCATATCGCATTAAAACGCCCAACCCAGGGTTGAAACCCTGGCAGGTTTTGCTGGAGTCATCGAATGTAATGCGCGCCCTAGCTTTGGAAGTTTCCGCCAAAACCGTGCCTTAAATTCCTTGAATTCAGCGCGCCGATCAGTAGCAACAATCACGCAATCCGTTTTTCATCATGAGCCTATCTTCTTCCGTCCCGAGCCGAAGGGAGTTTCTGACGATCTGTGGTAGTGTCGGGATCGCCTCCAGTTTCTTTGTCGGAGCGCTTTCTGCGCTGGCAGCTGTCGATCCCAAAAGTCCAATCACTTCGGAAATGATTGACCAAGCGGCCCAATTGGCCGGTATCACCATTTTACCGGAGCAGAAGGCGGCGATGGTGTCGCAGCTTCGTGACCAGCGGAACAATATCGTCAAAGTCCGTGAACTCCACCTCCCCAATAACGTACCTCCAGCGTTCCGGTTCGATCCGTTGCTCGGCCTGGATTACCGAGTCGCTCTTGCCAGTCCAATTGATCGGTCCGTGAAGGCGATGAGCTTGGCGCCAGCCGTCGCACCGGTTCCGGCTAATTTAGAAGAGCTGGCGTTTGCCTCGGTGCGGGAACTGAGTGAACTCATTCGCGAGAAAAAGATTTCTTCGGTTGCGCTAACCGAAATGTATATCGACCGGTTGAAGCGGTTCGATGGAAAGCTGCATTTTACGATTGCGCTGACAGAGGAGAGAGCAAGGGCACAGGCGAAAAACGCCGACGACGAAATCGCGAAAGGCAGATATCGCGGACCGTTACATGGAATCCCGTGGGGAGCCAAAGATCTATTGGCCGTCCGCGGATATCCGACGACCTGGGGTGCGGGCGGTTTTGAGACCCAATCTTTCGATGAAGATGCTACCATCGTGAAGCGTTTGGACGAGGCCGGCGCTGTGCTTGTCGCGAAATTGACGCTTGGCGCTCTAGCCATGGGAGATAAGTGGTTTGGCGGGCGTACCCGCAACCCCTGGAACCTCTCCCAAGGCTCAAGCGGATCGTCGGCCGGATCGGCAGCTGCAACCGCTGCCGGTTGCGCGGCCTTTACCATCGGCTCCGAAACACTCGGCTCGATTTCGTCGCCGTCGACTCGCTGTGGTGCGACCGGTTATCGGCCCACGTTTGGATTCGTACCGCGTACCGGAGCCATGACGTTAGCATGGACAATGGATAAGCTGGGACCGATCTGCCGGGCAGTCGAAGATTGCGCCCTAGTCATGCAAGCAATTCATGGTCCGGATGACTTGGACATGAGTGTGATTCCCGTTCCGTTTGCGTGGGATGCGCACTTCGACTGGAAACAGCTCAAAGTAGGCTATGTGCGCGCCGATTTCGATCAATCGCCACAACCGGAAAAACAGCCGGAGGGATTGAGTGACCCGGAACTAAAGAAATGGCGCGATGAGCAGCCGAATCGTGATGCGACCTTCGAACGTCAGGTTTATGATCATCAGTTTGATGTGGCCGCTCTCGAACAGATTCGGCGACTGGGGGTTGATCCGCATCCCGTAGATCTTCCCGATCTCCCGTTCGATGCCCTGGTCCCGTTGCTGATCGCAGAAGCAGCAGCCGCATTCGACGAACTTACTTTGACCGGCCGGGACAAGCTGCTCACCGAACAGAGCCCCGAGGATTGGCCCAATCAATTTCGTGCGGTACGTTTCTACTCAGCGGTCGATTACATCCAGGCCAATCGAGTAAGGACTCTGGCGATTCGCGAGATGAAGAAGATTTTCAACGAGTATGATGTCATCTTGGCCAGAAGCTCGGGACCGCAGCTTACGGTCACCAATCTGACCGGACATCCAGCTGTCATTGTACCCAATGGCTTGCGGAAGAATGACGCCCCTAAGCCTCCGGCAGTCGACACGGGTGAAGATGACAGTATTGGCGGCCCTGGAACACCGGTGAGCGTAACCTTCTTGGGCCGGCACTACGAAGACGCCAGATTGCTGGCATTTGCGCGAGCGTTTCAGGAAGCGACGGGATTCCATCAGGCGCATCCGCCGGGATTCTGACGAAATAGCCAATAGCCAAAATCTGCTATTTGCGATTGGCAATTGGCGATCTCATTCAAGCTGCATCTTTCCGGACGAGAGGATCGCATCATGCAGGTGCAATCGGTTGTTGCCGCCAAAGCATATGAACTCGCCCATCACCTTGTTTATCGAATCGGAAGGAACCAAAAAACGGCTCCTGGAGACGTTTGAGCCAGCTGCGCCTTCGTCCTTTGATTCGCCTCCATTGGCATCCATTCGCGGTTGTTTAGTTCTCTTGGCCATCCCGCAATCAACGCTCGACCCGGCTCGACGCTTCATTGCAAAGCCGCCACGGGATCCATGCCGTATTTAAATCCGGTTGGAATTTCGGTCGGAGCGACTCCTTTTCCCAGGAGCAAATACTTGAATGCAAGGCCCATCGTGTTCGGATGCATGAGACTCCGGTACTCGCGCAGGAAACTCTGATCTACAGGAGTAGATCCGTGACTAGCGAGTCGTTCGATCTCCAGGAGCCGCCGTTCAGCCGCACCTACCATAAAATGATGTTGATCCGTGAACCCAAGAACGGTGCATCCCTCGCTGCAGGCTGTTTCGGCGGCCGCCGAGAAATCAACATGCGCAGTGATGTCGATCTCACCCGGGCGCTGTAGCAGGTCTATTTGTCGCTGGTGTTGGTAGTAGCCGGTGAGGGTACCCTCGGTCCGAAGCGGTGAATACAGGTCTCGACTCGGAAAACCGTAATCAATGGCGAGAATATACCCATGCCGCAAAACTCGAGCGGCTGATTTTATCCAATCTAGCACTGCAAGGTTTATCTCGGCCCGGTAAGGGGTCAGGGCCGGTTTCGGCAGACGCTCTACTTGACGAGCCAAACGTGTATCCTGCAGTGGCCGGCGGACGAAATCAAAAATGCCGCTCTTCTCGTCGACACAAATTTCGTTCCACTTCTCGCCGTCATGCTCAATCAAATGACAGGGAAGAGCATCCAGCAATTCGTTGCAGAAAATTACACCGGTGAACGACCCTGCGTGCTCAAGTTCGGAAACCCAGCGAACGCGAGTGGTGGTTTGCCCGATCAGCGCCTTTTGGATGGCAGTCTTTTTCGCTGAAGGTTCAACGATCCAATACTCCCAATCAGGTGCCCCTGATTCCGAGGAAAGCGCTTTGAAAATATCCCTGGCTAACTGACCGTTCTCGGCCCCTTGCTCCAACAGCCTGAAGCCATCGGGTGCTCCGAGAAGAACAAATAGCTCGACGAATTGGCCGGCAAGAATTTGGCCGAAGAGGGGGCCGACACTGACGCTGGTATAGAAATCGCCGGTCCGCCCGATTCGAGTGCGCTCAGTGGAATAGTATCCGTGAAGCGGATGGTACAGCGCCTGATCCATAAATTGGGCAAACGAAATTGGACCGCCCTTGCGAATACGCTGTCGAAGTTCATGGGCCAAAGAGTTTCCGCTCATCTATAGTCTCTAGCCCGAATACCTCCAAAGTTCGAGAGCTTGTGCCGCGTTCACCGGTTGCGGCCCGCGTGGGGATCGGCTGACGGAGCTCGAATCCCTTTGGGCCACGTTATCCGATTCGGAAACCTTCAGCGGTAAGCGACGGGCCCGCCGGCAATTTTCGCTGCCCGCTTCCTTCGCTAGGTGTCGTCCTTCATCGTGTAGGGCGAAGCCCGCCCCCACGGGGCGAGGTCCCGCCCCAAGTTTTTTTCATTTGAACCGACCGCAGGCTGGTGAAAGCTGTCGGGCCTGTCGTTTGATATGACTGAACCTAAAAAGCCATTTTACCGACGAGTTTGGTTCATCGTTACCGGTGTTTTAGCCTTATTGCTCGTTCTTGCGGCCGCCGGCTTTTATTACGGAGTCGTTGTTCGCTACGAAAAGAAGGCGGCCGAGTTCGATCTAAGGAAATTGGAAGAAATTGAGTCGGCGAGTGTCGTTTACGACCGATACGGGGAGGTTTACGGTAAGATTTTCATCCAAAATCGCGAGCAGGTCAGTCTCGATCAAATCTCTCCAAACTTGGTCAATGCCGTGATTTCCGCGGAAGATAATCGATTTTACGAACATAGCGGGGTGGACCTCTGGGGTATTTTTCGAGCTGCGTTCAAGAACACCCAGGCAGGCCGGATTCGTCAAGGAGCCAGCACTTTGACCCAACAACTAGCGAGAAACGCGTTCGATCTGCGCGACCGCACTTATGATAGGAAGATATTGGAAGTGTTCCTGGCTATGCGGATCGATAAGGCGCTGCCCAAGAATAAGATCCTGGAGCTGTACCTGAATCGCGTTTACTTCGGAGGCGGCTTGTATGGTGCCGAAGCGGCTGCGCGCGGCTATTTTGGGAAGTCAGCGAAGGATTTGACGATCGGCGAGTCAGCGATGTTAGCGGGCTTGTTAAAAAGTCCGAATAATCTCTCTCCGTGGCGTAGCCAGGAAGCAGCCGTAAACGAACGCGACTTCGTCCTGGGCAGAATGTTCGAGAACCGTAAGATTACTGAACAACAGGCCAAGGAAGAGGCGAGCAAGCCGTTAGATATCCGCGCGAAAGGCAAAATCGTATTTCAATCCTATCTCATCGACTATGTCCGGGATCAGGTTCAGGACGAACTTGACTTAGAATCCCTGGAGAGCGGTGGCTATAAGATCTACACGACGATCGATCCGGTGCTCCAGCGGACCGCGGAAGAGGAGCTCCAAAAGCAGCTCCTCCAAATTGAGAATCGGAGCGATTATCACCATCAAATCTATTCTGATTACGCGGAAACGCTGAAAGCCTGGAAGGCCACTCATAAAGAGGGTGGGAATCCTCCATCTCCTGATTACCTCCAAGGGGCGGTGTTGGCTGTTGATAACCGGACCGGCGGCATTCTCGCGATGGTGGGTGGCAGGGACTATGCCCAGAGCGAATATAATCGGACTTACCAATCAAAGAGACCGGCGGGAACCGCGTTTACCCCTTTTGTTTTTGCAGCTGCCTTTGGCAAAGGGATCTTTCCGGGCTCTTTGGCCGATGATTCGGCGTTGGACAACCGTCAAGTAATGATCGGGGGTACAACTGGAATTCTCGGCGAATGGGGAGTAGAACGCGCTGAAAATCGCTACGAGGGACCAATTCCGCTCCGCCAAGTGCTCGCCGAGTCCAAGAACGCCGCTACGGTCCGGTTGGGCTATGAAGTCGGGCTCGACTCGGTACTACAGATGGCAAAAAAGGCCGGCATTGAGGAAGACCTGCGTCCGTTTCCGGCGACATTCCTCGGGAGCAGCGAGGTTACTCTCGAAGATATGGTAAGCGCGTATACCGCGTTCCCCGGTGGCGGAGCGCGCCCGGAAAATCTTCTGTTGGTCACTCGGATCGAAACGCAGGAAGGGAAAGAAGTTTTTCGTGCCCAGCCCAAACGACAGAACGTGATGGACCCAAGTGTCGCGTACGAAGTGCATTCGTTCCTGACCGATGCTTTGACTTCCGGCACCGGCGCAAAAGCGCAAAAATCGTACGGCTTAAAAAATTTTCCAGCAGCAGGAAAAACTGGCACCGCTTACAACTTCACCGATGCTTGGTTTGTCGGGTACGATAGTGAGATCACTTGCGGGGTCTGGACTGGATTTGACAGACCACAAACTATCTATCGCGGTGCATTCGGGAACGACGTCGCCTTACCGATTTGGACGGCGGTCATGAATGCGTCGCTGGCAAAGAACCCTCCGCGAGATCTTGGACGACCGATCGATTTGAAAAGAGTGGAAGTCTGTTTGAATACTGGGTTGCCTGCTTCCCCCAAATGCGCCTTGCTTTCCACTATATCGAACGATCCGGATCTACCCGAGCGGAAAGGGACGTTTTTCGAATTCACAACAGCGAAGCAAATGCCGAAAGAACGTTGCTGGCTGCATGGCGACGACAACCGCTCGTTTGTCAAAATGTTGAGGAACCAGGATGTGCCGCGCGCCGCTACGATAACCGATGCGGCTCAGTTCCCAGCTGTGGTGATGCAGGGTCCGACCATTGTCGGAAACGATCCGTACGATTCGGCCAAGCCGCGGAAGGATAATCCGCAAGTTGCTCAGGTCGCTCCAACGCTCACTCCTGCGCCGAAGGCATTGCCGGTCACAACCTCGACGCCAGAAGTGCGACGCGCAGAACCGGTTGGACCCCTCGATCGGCAATCGGCTCCGCCGAAAGTGGACTTGCCACCTCCGGAACGCGTCGATCTCGGATCCGATCCGACGAATCTTTAGTGAACCGCTGGGAAATCGTTCCTGACTGACGGTTTCGCGCGCAAATAGAGTGCTCTCTTACCGAAATCAAGAATGGTGTCGTATGACCAGAGAGTATCCGCTCCGATGAGTCCGGCCCATGATGGACCTCCTTCCGCATCGGACAGGTTAAAACTGGCACTGTGCACTTTCTGCCCGCCCATATCAAAATTGCCCAACTGCAAGCCGTTTGCCGTGACGGACCTGACCTTTGCGTTCTCGAAGTTGTGCAGAGGGCTGCGGACTTCAGCTTGAGTAATCTCGGACGGTAGGTTCTCTGCTTCGACCACAGACTGTTTTAAGAGCGTTTTCGGGTTCCCTGTGTCGATGTAAAAGCGGTATTCGGAATTGCCGAGTCTTCCGACGACCTCCAGATGGTTTTCTGGGGTGACGGATAAAGGAATATAGGTGAACCCTTCTCGTTCGTATGTTGTACGAGTTCTTCCTGGATCGCTCGCCGGCGCCAGGATGATTTGCTGGCTCGACCAATCGACAATCGCGTTTTGGCGCAACAAAAGATCCATTCCGATGAGTCCATTGCGATTGAATGCGCCGGACCAACCCACCGGCAACGAGCCGTGATTCAACTCGGTTAGCGTCTTGGCGACTAATCTTGCGCCCCCGGTGAGAAAATTTCCAACTCCGAGACTGGCTGCTTGGACGGTTGTCTGTTCGGCTGAGCCAGCTTCACCGGCTGAGTCGCGAATCCTTGCGGAAATATGCAATAAGTGGAGTGCTTTTGCCGCCTCGACGTCGATTTCTGAAGCCGGTGCACCGGTGTCTAACAACCACCAATTTGTTGGACCGCGATTGATCGAAACGGGCGCAAACAAAAAATTACCGGCGCGCACGAGAGATGTCGCAGTTTTTTGCGCGATGGCAGCCGGGAGGAGAACGTGATGGAAGAGCGCTATGGCCAATACAGAGAGATACGTCCTCCTCATCGATTCAACATCTTACCCGGACGGAATAGCCAACAGTCAATAGCCGATAGCCAATCTGCTATCTGCTATCGATCATCCTTGGGCTAGCCTCCCGCAATCGCTGGAACGATGCTCACTTCATCACCCGGTTTCACCGTCGTCTCGGAATCCTGAAGAAACCGAATATCTTCGTCGTTCACGAACACGTTGACGAACCGGCGAATGTTATTTTGCTCATCGCAAATGCGTTCTTTGAGGCCAGGGTAGCTTTGCTCCAGATTGTTGATCAGATCCCTGATGGTGGTGCCTTCGATCTGAACGACTTCCTGGTTGTGGGTTAATTTGCGGAGGGGGGTCGGAATACGGACTGGTACAGACATAGGAACTATTTGGTTGCGGCCGGTTGTTCCAACAAGGACTCAAATTCCTGAAGTGAGGGACGGATTACCGCCGGTTGTCCAACCTCTTCGGCAATTGCTTCCTGCGTTTTCAAACCATGGCCAGTGATACAGAGCACGATGCTTTCATCTCGCGGAATCCGACCGCTTTCGATCAATTTTTTAGCGCAAGCGACCGTCACACCTCCGGCAGTTTCCGCGAATATCCCCTCAGTTTCTGCGAGTAAGCGGATCGCGTCCACAATTTCCGCATCGCTACAATCTTCCCCGGTGCCCCCGGTTTCCCGCATCGTTCGGATGGCGTAGTACCCATCGGCGGGCGTCCCGATGGAAAGCGATTTGGCAATGGTATTCGGTTTGGCAACTGGCCGAACCGTATCCGTATTGTTCTTGAGCGCGGTGATGATTGGTGAACATCCAGCCGCTTGCGCGCCATAGATGCTGAACTCAGTGGAATCGACCAACCCAACTTTGGCGAATTCGCAATAGGCCTTATCGATCTTGGTCAGTAATGAGCCGCTGGCCATGCAAACGACGGTGTGGCGAGGGAGACGCCAGCCGAGCTGCTCGGCAATCTCGAAGCCCATCGTTTTCGAGCCTTCCGCGTAGTAAGGCCGCAAATTAACGTTCACAAATCCCCAGCCATGGTTGCCGGCGATTTCAGAACAAAGCCGATTGACTTGGTCGTAAGAACCTTCTATCGCCACGACATTGGCGCCGAAGACCAAAGAATTTAAGATCTTGCTACGTTCCAAATCGGAGGGTATCAGCACAAAACTGCGTAGCCCGGCGCCAGCCGCGATGGCTGCCACCGAGTTGGCAAGGTTGCCCGTGGATGCGCATGCTACCGTTTGAATGCCCAGCTCTTTTGCTCGGCTCAACGCGACAGAAACGACCCGATCTTTAAAGGACAAGGTCGGGTAATTTACGGCGTCATTCTTTAGGTATAGTTCGCTCACCCCAAGGTGTTCCGCGAGCCGGCGCGCCCGCACCAACGGCGTGAATCCGGTATGGAGGCCGACCGTCGCCTCTCCTTCGATGGGTAGCAATTCGCGGTAACGCCACATCGATCGGGGTCGAGCGCTGATTTTGTCGCGCGAAATCTGTTGGCCAATAGCGTCGTAATCGTAGGCCGCTTCCAATGGGCCGAAATCGAATTCGCACACGTGGATGGCATCCTTGGCGTATTGGCGACCACATTCACGACATTGCAGGTGCGAGAAAAACGGTGACTGATGCATAAATAGGGAATAGTTGCTTACTTCCCATCAAGAGTTGCGAGTTCGACTACTTCAACACGCTCTCTCCATCTTTATCCGGCTATACCGGACCTGGAATTGGCACCTGGTCGTCCAGCTTACGCTGAACCGGTTGCCGTGGCATCGTCGGGCCAGTCCCTCCGCCACTCTTGATGGAATTCCGTGATATTAAATGAGATTCTCTATCCGTCAACCAGGACCTGCATAGAATTTTGCCAAGGGAGAAACCAACATCAGCCCTTGAATCTTTTCGTCAATTGACGCAGCCTTGGCTTTCCACTTCGGCGCGGAGAAGAGAGCTGCGGTGGCTAGCAAGCGCTTTTACGATGAATAACTCGGAAGAAACTCCGGAAAAATTTTCCCAAAGAGACTTGAAAATTGGACTTGCTGGTCTAGGCATGGCTGCGGTCCTGATTACTCTATTTCTGCTACTGATGACTTTCCTCTCGCACTTGGCAGCCAGCACGTTCGCAAACAGCTTGCCCCGTTAATCAAGCAAGTCGGGAGGTTCCGCAGGTGTCCGGTCGATGGATTTCAGCCCACTAGCCAAATCTTACCGTCCATGCCATCCTTATAGTTGGAGTCTCCACGAAGATGTCGGCCAAGCTCCGTGTTTATCCGCCGCTCGGTGAGCCATTCGATAAAAAGATTGCCAACACCGCTACGATTGGCCGCACCGCTGACAATACCGTACCGCTCCCCGGAAATCATGTTTCCCGCCAGCACGCCATCGTTCGCTGCCACAATGCTTACCAGTACCAAATCATGGATCTGGGAAGTCGGAACGGAACGTTTGTCAACGATCAGAGGGTCATTATGCCGGTCACTTTGGAGACCGGTTCTCGAATTCGAATCGCCGATTATGAGCTCGTGTTTGATCAAGATGCAGGGGACGAAGAAGGGGAGCATGTTGACGCGACACTGGCAGCGCTGAGCAACGACGGGAGCCACGCGATCCTTTCGGTCGCGCTTCTGGTTTGCGATATTCGCGGGTTTACGCCGATGGCGGAGAAACTCGGAGAACAAAAGACCGCTCAGATGCTGGGCAATTGGTTCCGTGAGACCGGGAACGTCGTGCATTCTGCTGGGGGAATTATCGACAAATATATTGGAGACGCCGTGCTCGCCTACTGGCCGGCTCGCGATCAGGAGGGTACGGAGTCCGCGATTTGCCTCGATTCTGCTTTAGCAATTCTGCAACTGGCGGCCAATCGAACCTGGGGTGAGCAGGAGCAAAAATTTCGTGTCGGAATCGCTCTTCATTTTGGCCGAGTAACCAGCAGCAATATTGGCCAGGTAGCTATGCGTGATGCAACGATCATCGGTGATGCCGTAAATACCGCTTTTCGTCTCGAAGGGGTGATGAAATTGCTCAACCAGAATTTGGTGATGTCTCAGGATTTTGTCACTGTTCTCCCTGAAGGGCGTGATCTGTCGGATTTCGGCGAGTTCCAGCTGAAAGGGAAGAGTCAGCTGGTTCGAGTGTACGGTCTGGAAGGGCTGGGTTGATTCCAGAATCTAGAATTTGGGATCTAGAATCCGGGAGACAGGACTCACGAGGCGGGAATCAGCCCTTGGAAGATTATAGCAAATTAGCCAAAAGCAAACGGCAACCCGAGCAATATTCTGGCTCCCGGTTTCCGAATTTTGACTCCTTTCTCTTCATTCAGTCTCGCTCCTTCCGAGCCAGCGCTACATAAGAGGCGAAAAATCCAGCGACCGTCCAGAGGATGAGCGAAAGATACCCGACGAAGATCGGCCGTGGGTTGAGCAAGGGATTTTGTGCGTTTAGGCGTTTGCCTTCGGCTCCTCTCTGCCATTGATCCATGTTCTTCCAGGAAACCGCGTAGTGGTCTTCGGTGATCAAAACGGCATTAGGAATTTCCGTTTTGTCGTCGGCTGTAGGCACACGAAAGAGCAGTGAACTGGCGTCGGCGATCCTTTGGGCCGCAAAACTGGGCATGAGTTGACTTACGAAGAGCACTGGCGGGCTCATGTCAGCGGTTCGAACAGTATAACCAGAGCAAAGAATCTGCGGAATGAGAATTAGCGGCACGAGCATCACCGCTTGCAGGGCGGAGCGGGCGACCGCGGAGACGGTCAGACCGATACCGGTCGCAGCATATCCGAGCAGGAAAAGACCGACAACCTGCCAACCAATAGCGG
The DNA here is from genome assembly GCA_963804425.1 of uncultured Verrucomicrobiae bacterium. Taxonomy (GTDB): domain Bacteria; phylum Verrucomicrobiota; class Verrucomicrobiia; order Chthoniobacterales; family JAFAMB01; genus DASTDH01. The sequence goes on from CAWDQF010000003.1 coordinate 439,625, forward strand.
GCAACCACGTTCGCCCCGCAATAGCAATGCAAGCGTAGAGGATCAAGATTTGAATATTTGTCAGCGTCCCCATCCAAAGGAACTTGCTTAGGAGATAGCTCCAACGGCTCAGGCCGACCAATCGTTCGCGACGGTAAATCGGCACCTCTTTCACAATCTCCTGCGCCGAATTGCTACACCCAAACCAGAGCGTAGCGATATACGCGAAAAACTGAGCCAAAGGTTCGTTGGCACTTACCCAGCAGACCAGAACCCCAATGATCAGCGGTTGGCCGATCGCAATGAGCAAATTTTTCAGATCAGAGCGAAAGATCGTGAATTGGCGACGCAATAAGATCGGCAGCGCGAACGCCTGTTTTCCTTTGGTGGTGGCAGGAATTTTCTTTTCGACAGGCTCCAATCGCTCCGGCAATGCCGGGGGAGGGACGCTGAGCAAGAGTTTTGGATCGATCGTTTGCAGCGCATCGTACAAGCCGCTCAGTCGCGCGACGCCAAAGCGCGTGCGAGCGCTCTCGGGTGGGCCCTGAAAGACGACCCGTCCAGCTGAGAGCACCGCGATCTGGTCCATCAGGTAAACGTTCTCCATGACGTGGGTAGTGCAGATAACAGTACAACCCGTGTCCGCGAGGCGGCGAAGCAACTCCATCAGTTTGAACTCTGCGAACGGATCCAAACCGGATGTTGGTTCATCCAAAAAAATGAGAGGAGGGCGTCGGAGCAGCTCTACCCCCACACTGACTCGCTTGCGCTGGCCGCCCGATAAAAGGGCGATCTGCAGATTTTCGCGCTCCCCGAGTCCGAGATTGCTCATCATCTGCTTTACCAGCGTCTCGATTTCCCGCTCGGGAGTGCCAGCGGGCAAACGCAGTTTTGCGCTAAATGTCAGAGCTTCCTTTACCGTCAATTCTCCGTGAACAATGTCGTCCTGCGGAACGTAGCCAAAAAGTTGCCTCAGCTGGTCAAGGTGAGAATAAAAATCGATGTCGTCGACCAGTACCTGTCCGCTATCCGCGGGTCGGAGTCCGCTTAGAGCATTGAGTAAAGTCGATTTGCCGGAGCCGCTCGGGCCGAGGATTCCGATGAACTGGCCGGGCTCGACCACCAAAGAAGCCTCCTGCAATATCAGGGTGGAACCCGCCTTCCGGTTAAGGCTTACCGCGATCATCTTCCCGGCGGATACTCGCTGGATCCTCTGGAGTTCGTTGCCGGTGAAGGCGAAATAAAATGGACCCAATTGCAATTGGTCTCCGATGACCAATTGATGTTCGTCAAAGCGCCGCCCGTTCACAAATGAGCCGGCGCGACTGTGCAGGTCTACCACGCGAAATCCGTTTGAGCCCTCTTCAATTTCGGCATGGCGACGCGACACGATTGGATCGTTAAGCTGGACGTCTACGTCCGGACTGCGTCCGAAGATTAGTCTATCCGAGAGCGGCACGCTCTGGACCAGTCGATTGCGAAAGATGATCGTTCCCGGAATCCCGAGCGGCTCACTGGCGTTTGGATCCGGCTCAACGCTCTTGCCAAACGCTAACGTCACCGGTCCGAGGATGATTTGGTCTCCCGATTTAAGAGGAGTTTTCTCGGAAATCCGCACGTTATTTACCAATGTGCCGCGCTGGCTGCCGAGATCCTCAATCGTCCAAGAGCTCATTTCCAGGGTGAGCTGGCAATGACGACGAGATATCTCGGGATGATTCAAAACGATGTCTGCTTCCGCCGCCCTTCCGATTATTATGACGGGTTTTCGCAGGGGCTCGCTTCGGGCGGGTAGACCAGAAAGAATGGTTAAGTCGGTATCCAGAGTCCCCTAGGTAAGCGAACCGGAGCGAAAAATTCAACTTTGAACCGGAAAAACGCGCTGCGAACCGGTGAAATTGGCACATGCTTAGTCCTCTCGCCTGAATGCGCGCGAACGGAAAAAACAGGATACTACCAATGGAAACAGTACTGATTACTGGGGCAAACCGGGGCATTGGCTTCGCTCTGGCCGAGGCGCTTCTGACCCACGGTTATGCTGTGGTTGCAGGTTGCCGCGATCCTGGCGCGGCCACGCGTTTGCGAGAGCTCGCCACGTCTAGGGCCGGTTTAGTTGATGTGATCTCGCTGGACGTGACCTCGGATGAACTTCTCGCTACCGCGTCTGCGAACACCCGCCAAACGAGGGAAAGGCTGGATGTTGTCATCAACAATGCCGGCCTAATGCCGGAGGAGGGCCATGAGTCGATTGCTGATCTTCCACTCGCACACCTTCAGTCTGCATTTGAAACCAACGTAGTAGGATGCGCTCGCGTCATCCGCGCGTTTCTCCCCTTACTCCGCGGAAGTAATCGGCCGCGCATTCTGAATTTCTCATCGGGGTTGGGTTCGATATCGACCAGGGATGATGCAAGTTACTATGCCTACTCAACTTCTAAGGCGGCATTGAATATGTTGACACGTTCGATGGCTTTTGAACTATCGCCCCAAGGTATCACGGTAGTGGCGATTTCACCCGGTTGGGTCCGAACCGATATGGGCGGACCCGACGCGCCGCTCTCGCCCGAGGAATCCGCGCACTCCTTGGTTCAAGCGATCCAAACGATTGGTCCGGAATTGAGCGGTCATTTTCTAGATCGGTTCGGCAAACCCGGGGGATACGCTTGGTGAAGAGCCACACCTGAATGCGGAGGTGGAGTTAGCTTGCTGCTCCCGGAAACGGTCCATGTTTCCTCGGTATGCGCTGCGCCGTTTCCGGGCGCCGCACGTGTCCGACGAAGCTTTCCTCGTTAGCTGACCACGGCGAGCGAATTGGCGAAGTCTGAAGCGGCGCGTCCTCCGGCTTATGGGCAATTTCTGCTGCGGTCGGCGTCGTCCTCAACCGTAAGAGCCAACTGTAAACCGTTAACAGTGGGGAGCCGTCAGAGAACTACGGCAACGCAAAGCATACTACCGTTGCTGCATTCCTGCCCTGGCGGGGTTCGTGAGTCTGCGATCCATAGCCCCTGACGGAACTGTACCTCTCGACCAGAAGGCGGAACCAGGCAACCCGGAAAAAGGAAGCCTGCCCCACCTGTTTCCCCGTTCGTTACTTGCACTTGATTTTCGCAGACATCGGTCGTTAATGAGCCTACTTCGAATATCGACGCCACGGTTGGCGGCAGCGATCTTCCGTTTATGGTGCGTTTTCTCTTAAGTGTCGCGATGACTTGTGCGATTGGCGCAGCCGGCCTGGGCTTTTTCAATCGAGAAAAAGTGACCAAACTCACAACCGATCTCGCCGCTGAGAAAGACCGTTCCAATAAGCAGCAAACCCAAACCGACGATCTCCAGCAAAAACTGCAGCTGGCGGAGGAACGAATCGGAAACCAGGAGCGCGTATCTCAACAGGAGCGAGACAACTGGAATTCAGAGCTGAACGCAACGAAAACTAAGGCGGAGCAACTCACGGAACAGCTGAATCAGCGAGAAAATGAGATCAAAGGGCTTACCACTGCTATAGCCGACGCGAACCACAATCTTGACCAGAAAAAGCGGGCTGAGGATGATCGCCAAATGCTGGCTAACCGATTGATCAACGTGGAAGATGAACTGAATCAGTTACGCCTGCTGTCGGCGGAGAAGGATAAGAACAAAATCGCGCCCGTGCTGCGTGGGACCATCCTTTCCATGAATCGTGAAGCACAGGCATTGACGGTCAGCCTTGGCAGCGATGTCGGATTGTCGACCAAATCTCATCTCAAGGTCGAGAAAAACGGGGAAACTATTAGCCAGCTGCGAGTCGTCTCGGTCGATAAAAACAGCTGTACCGCTGAATTTTTATCTAATGGACCGGAGAATTTTGCGCGTGTATCAGTAGGCGATCCGGTCGTTTTTACAACGCGATGAAAGCTTATTTGTTTATTTTGTTTTCACTCACGCTTTTAGTGGCAGGCTGCCAATCCGAAGATACAGCGAGTAATGACCATTCGACTCAGAAACCGCAGTTTGGTCAGGAACAGAGCACGATTCCCTGGAACAAACCGGAGCAGTGGGAGAATGGGGGGGCACTAGGCTCGATGCCAGGGGTCGGTGGTGCACCGGGGGCCGCTGGGCCCGGCTATTAGTGGTAACAGCTTGCGATTTCTTGTTCTCCGAAGTGGGGCGCTAGGGGATATTCTTTTGACGCTTCCAGTGCTGCGCGCTCTGCGGGAGAGCGATGCCTCTGCCTTCGTCGATTTCATTGCCCCATTTCCGGCAGCCTTGCTCGCCCGTTACGGGGGTGCACACTCGGTCAGCGACCTAAACTCAGCCGCGTTTCTTTCGTTGTTCACTGACGACGATGGTTTGGGCGAACCGCTGCGGGAAAGATTATGCGAGGTAGACTGCGTCATTTGCTACTTGTCTGATCCAGAGAGAACGGTTCGGGTAAAGATCGAAAACTGCGGCTGCCGGTTTGTTCCGGGACCGTTTCGGCTCGACCAACGACGATCACCGGCGGCGGTCCAGCTCGCCCAGCCATTGCGAGCGCTTGGCTTAGAGATGATCGATCCGGTGCCGCGCCTTTTCCTTGGACACCAATGCCTTCCGATGAGGCGTTTTGCATTCCATGTTGGAAGCGGTTCGCCGGCCAAGAACTGGCCCGTAGCGCATTGGGTCGCGCTGATAGCAAGATTGCAGGAGTCGTTCGATCAGCTCTTACTCATATCGGGCGAAGCGGATGAGGCCTCTACCACCGATTTTCTCCGGCAATATCAAAGCTCGAAACTGCGAATTCGATCCAACTTACCGGTCCTGGAAATGGCTAATGAACTCGTCACCGCTGACTTTTTTGTCGGACACGATACCGGCGTGACTCATCTGGCGGCTGCGCTCGGAGTACCGACAGTTGCTCTCTTCGGTCCAACCGATCCAGTGATCTGGCGTCCGCTGGGAGAACATGTAACGGTGATTGCGAGTGAAGCTGCGACGATGGAGGGTCTACAGTTCGAGCGGGTGTTGCATGAGGTAGAAGGAGTTCTCGGCGGGTGAAGCCGCCCTACCAGCCTTGTGCCATCACTACGGCCTTTGCAGCCAAATGCGGTGCCGCTCGATTTCAGCCCTTCTGCTCAAAAAAAAGTCTTTCAGCTCGGGAGTATAATGTCCGTATGGTTCCGGGTTGAGTGCGAGAAAGAGGCGACCTCCCAGATCCAGATAACGGCTATTTACGTCGTCCAAGAAAAACCCCCATTCCTTCGGTCCCCAAACCGTTTCGTTTCCATGGCCGTTGAAACAGATGGCAAATGCGGTGATGAGATCGAACTTACGGCCGACGTCCGGCAGGGGCTCGAATGGTTTGATTCGCCAGATGACGCGTTCTACGCCGAGCAGTTCAAGCATTTCGCCGTAGAACGGTGGTTCATCGAGATCGAGCCCGAACACCTCATGTCCGAGCTGTTTAAGAACGAAAAGGAAATAGCCCGCGCCGCTTCCGATATCGAGAATCTTCAGTCTGGGATCCCGATCGAGTCGGAGCGAGCGTACATGGTCGACTGCCCGGCCAATCCAATGTTCGACGTTGGTGTATTTGGGCCACGCTTTGACCTCACCCGGCACATGGTATTTCTGGCAAAGAGCGTTGAGTCTATTGCGGTCGACGCCTACCAACAGCTCTTCGACCTTGAGGGGATGTCGCCAGCGATAGAACCGGTCTACACTGCTCGCCCAAGCCTCGCCGGTAGCGATTTTCTGGAGTTTACGACTCAGGTTCATAGCGGCTGACAGCGCGCGACGCGAGCGGATTCATCAACCAAGTCTTTCCGGTTCTCAAGCGGAATTGCTAACCGGCAATCGGCAAGCAGTAAGCAATAAGTCGAGAGCGGTCAGGTCGGCGCTCTCCCCGGTTTACCGATTACCGAATGAGTGAATAGCGTTCCTGCCATACGGCTTCCAGAATGGGCCGGAGGCGTGCTGCATCCTCCCAGCTGTTAGGGAGTTGTTCGAGGTTGTATCCGCTGCTGACCGGACCCATCTCGGGAACGACGAAGAGTTCGCGATTGGCTTGTGCGTTTCCCTCCAGCCAGAGCTGGATTGTGTCCCCAACGAAAGGTAACCACTCCTGCAATTCGCGACTCAGCGAGCCGCTCGGGCGCGTAACTGGAACCTGGCAATGGTGACCATTGAACGGGCGAAAATGAAATTGGCAAGACCTTTGCACCAAGTCGGGACGCACCAAGAGCCTTTCCGAAAAAGTGTCGGCTGGAAGATGCTTAACGACCGCGAAGTGCGAAAAATCCCAGGTAATCGGAAATAAACGCCCGGTAGCCTGACCATAGGTATTGGCCAGAGCGTATGTCTTTTCCGGGGTCTCTGTACAGGTGTCTCGATGCACCTCGACCGAGAGCTCGAGGTCGCCGATCTCTTCGGCTATTTCGAAGAGCTGAAGAGTCAGCCGGAGTGCCGCGTCGGTTAGAGTGTCGTGGTCGCCCAGCTGAACGTTAACATGTCTGGCTCCCGCCGATTTCTGGATTTCGAGCAGAGACTTGAATTCCCGTGCATCACTCGAGGAGATGTATCCGACAACCGTTAGGTCCCGTTTGCGTGCGGCTGCGCCAACTTCAAGCGTGATCCGGCCGGTGATACCGTCGAACCCCGCAGTTTTGATTGCATCGAGCTGTTCATCAGTAGACCAGGGGTGTTTAGCAGTTGGGTATTCCCGCAAGGACCAGAGGTTAGCGATGTGACGGAGGGTTGCCATCGCCATTACATGGCTATGACAAATGACAGATGACAAATGATAAATAATAGAGCGGGCGAATCTGCGTGACGGCGGATCGATGCAAACCTGACACAGAGTTTACGGTGGTCGAGAGACGCAGAGTTTTGAGCAACGTTTCTTCCTATTTGTCATTGGTCATCTGTCATTTGTCATTCGCACCCGCTTACTTCGCGAGGTGCCTCGCGTAGTAAGCGGGTGCGACGGTGCCAGGCTTGGCGAACCACTCGGGGACGTCAACACCGGAATACAGGAGGATGTTGCCCCAGGGATCGAAAGCGCCGGTCCGCACGATGAATTTGGCTTTGCTGCTGAGCTCGGTCAAAATCTGCTGGTGCGGGATAGTGACAAAATCTGCGCCGGCAAAGATCTGGTCGACTTTGCGCTTTAGTTCCGGATTGTTCTCAGCCATTTCGACGGCGTACCCGACCCTTTCTGCGATGAAATCCTGGGCGATGGCGGTAAGCACTGTTTGTAGATCGGGGAGATCAGGCAGGATTGCGAGGTCGATGCGGGGTACATGGCTGGGGATGGGAAAACCGGCGTCACAAACGATCAGAAGATCGCCATGGCCCATCGCGGCGATGGCTTCATTGAGCGGGAGATTCAGGATTCCGTTTCTTTTCATAGGAAGGAGCTGGCAGTTTTTAACCGAAGTGTTTGCGGTATAAGGCGTCGACAGCACCCCGTCGGGCAAGCGCGGGAATGACCCCAAGCCGAGTACAAGCGAGTGCCCCGGCGCAACAGGCAAATTGGGCAGCCGATCGCAGATCCTTGGACTCGGCTAATGCCACCGCCAGCGCAGCGTTGAAAGCGTCTCCGGCCCCGGTCGTATCAGTGACCTCGACCGGGATGGATGAAATTTCCTGTTCGCCGGTATCGTCGAGGATGAGGAGACCATCTTCGCCGCGAGTCACAATGACGGTGCACCCGAAGCGTTGGCGAAGTTCACGAGCAAGTAAGGAAGTGGGCGCGGAATCGTCGGGTTGCAATCCCATCAGGATACGGAGCTCGGTTTCGTTGGGAGTGATCAGGTCGACATTACGAAGAAGATCATCGGGGAGAGGAGCGGCCGGCGCAGGATTCAGAATGGTCGTAACGCCGTGTTTGCGTCCGAGCGATATCCCTTCCGCGGCAGCTTCAACCGGGATCTCGAGCACCGCGAGGACTACATGGCTGGCGGCAATCTGTTTCTCCGCCTGTCGCACTAGAACTCTGTCCAAGAGTTTGTTTGCGCCCATGTCGAGAATGATTCCGTTCCGTCCTTCCTGATTCAGGATGATAAATCCGACACCGGTAGCAGCCTGTTTAGATCGCTTAACCCACGCGGTGCGTACACCCTCGGCTTCATATAGATCCGTCGCGATCGCGCCAAGTTTGTCATCGCCAATCAGCCCGATGAAATGCGCCTCGGCTCCGAGTCGAGCTGCGGCCACAGCCTGGTTCGAACCCTTGCCGCCCGGTCCCATGTCAAAATCCGAACCTAACATTAAGATGGTCGGCCCAGTCGGTGCTGATGCGGAGAAACAGGTCGCCGAAATCGAAAGCCTGATCCAAAAAGGCGTCGACGGACTCGCGATCTCGTCGGTGAGCACTGACGCGCTCGCTCCCGTTATTAATCGTGCCTTGGCGCAAGGTATCCCGGTGGTCACCTACAATACCGACAATCCTACTAGCCATCGACTGGCGTTCGCGGGCCAGGACCTGGTAGAATCGGGCCGAATTGCCGGCAAGTTGTTAGCGGAAACCCTCGGTGGAAAGGGCAACGTTCTCATCACCACGTTGGATGCTGCAGCCCAATGGTCTCTCGATCGGGAGAAAGGAGCGCGTGAAGCATTTGCGAAGTATCCTGGGATTAAAGTCCTTGCTACCATCAATACCAGCACAGAGCCGCAGCAAATCTATTCATCGGTAGAAAATGCGATGCTCGCACACCCCGATGTGAACGGAATTCTATCGCTGGAATGCTGCTCGACTCCGGCCGCCGGCAACTACGTCCAACGGAATGGGTTAACCGGAAAGGTGAAAATCGTTCGGCTTTGACATGCTTCCCGAAACAATCAAGCTCGTGCAGGGAAATATTATTTCTGCTACGATTGACCAAGCTCCAGAAAAACAAAGCTACGAAGCAGTGCGCCTGTTGCTCGATGTCCTAAAGGACAAACCAGTCAAGAGCGTCGATACGGGCGCCGCCGTTTACGATTCCAAGAACATCGGTGACTACTTGGTCGCGAGTAAGCAAGGATCTTAGCAATTCATCTCGGATGAGGACCAGCACATCCGCCTGTGAGTAGCGAACCGATCATTTTCCGTTCGAGGTTTGACGAAGGGTTTCGCGAGCACGATCGCGCTCAATCAGGTCGACTTCGATATCCGGGCCGGCGAAGTCCACGCCTTAGTTGGCGAGAATGGCGCGGGCAAAAGCACACTAATCAACCTGCTCGCCGGTGAACTGCAGCCAGACGCCGGCGAGATTTTTTATCAGGGCGAAGAGACTCGGATTCGAGACCCTCACCACGCTCAACAGCTCGGGATCAGTGTGGTGTATCAGGAGCTCGCGCTTTGTCCAAACCTATCGGCGGCCGAGAATATTTCGCTGCATCGCGTGGCTACTGCCGCTCTCTGGGCTCCGCTGAATCGAGCTCGCCTCCGCACCGAAGCTGGTCGTGACCTGGAGAGAATCGGGCTCGCCGGAATTGATCTAGGCGTGCCGGTCCGTAAGCTGACACTCGCTCAACAACAACTGATCGAGATTGCGAAAGCTCTCGCGACTAATGTTCGCGTCTTGGTGCTGGATGAGCCGAATTCCGCGCTCACTTTCGAGGAATCGAAATACTTGTTCCAAGTGATCCGCCAACTCCGACAACAACAGGTGGGGATTGTGTATGTCTGTCTCCCACCGGCTGGAAGAGGTGTTGCAATTGGCGGATCGCATCACGATTATGCGGGACGGCCAAGTCGTTGACTCGCGACCGGCCGGCTCCTTTAGCGTACCAGAAATCATCCGGAAAATGGTCGGGCGGGAAGTGAACCATCTGTTCACCCGCCAGGTGCCAGGCCACCCCAGCGCGCACCCAGTCCTGAGTGTTCGAGAGCTAACCGAACCAAGCCTCCTCCGGGACATAAGCTTCGACGTGCGTCAAGGGGAAATGCTCGGTCTGGCTGGGTTGCCGGGCTCCGGCAAAGAAGAGTTAGTTGAATGCCTTTGCGGTCTGCGGCGATTCTCCGGCCAAGTTTCGATCGAGAATAAACCAGCAAAATTCAGGTCGCCTGAGAAAGTGATCGATCTGGGAATCGCTATCATCCCTGCCGATCGCCGTGGCTCTGGCATTTTTTCGGTTCTCCCGATTACCGATAACATAGCGGCTGCCAATCTACCGCTGGTCAGTTCCCTCGGTGTGCTTTCCAAGGGACACATGCTCTCGCTGGCGAAACATTACCTTCATCAGTTGCGCGTCCGCGCTTACTCAGAAAAACAACGGGCGGGCACGTTAAGCGGAGGTAACCAGCAGAAGGTCATTCTCGGACGCGGCCTTGCCCGGCAGCCGCGTCTGATGTTATTGCACGAGCCTACCCGTGGGATTGATGTGGGTGCGAAAGCCGAGATCTACGAGATTCTTGGTCGCCTCGCCGCCAGCGGAGTCTCGATCCTGATCGTCTCCTCGGAGTTACCTGAGTTGATCGGTCAATGCGACCGGATTCTCGCGATGCACGCCGGCCGCATCACCGGCGAATTCAATCGGACCGATGCGACTGAAGAACGGATCCTTGCCAGTGCCATGGGTAAGCAGCTAACTGATTCACTCTGATCCTGCGTTATGAATCCACCCGTAATCAGCGTAGTGGGCAGTTTCGCCGTGGGCATGACGCTGCGCACCGATCGCATGCCGATATTTGGTGAAACGCTCGGGAATCGGAGCTCGAACACGCGGTCTCTCAGATCATTGGCTGTCTCGGCATTCTGCCAACTGAAATATGGCAGCATCGTCTTCATCTCGAGCTGCTGGATGCGAGGTAACCAGGCTGAACAGCTGATCACCAATGAGCGTTCGCAAAAGTAAAACCGTTTCAGAATTTGCGCGGTATCGAGACGTTTCCATCTGGCCCGAGGTTGATTGGCCTTGAGGTAGATATTTAGAAGGCTCATGCGCTGACCGGGGGGATGACCAAATTGAAAACTAAGCTGACCATATCTTGCTTTTTCGAAGAGAGAATGCAGGATCATCTGCGAGACATAGAGGATCCTATCGTGCGACTAGCTCGTCCTGAGACCGAGTTTCTGGTTTCCTGTTATCACACGCCGTCCGAAACGGTTCGACGGATTTTCAACGTCGTCCTCCGGGCCGGTCACCTGCGAGCAGCATCGGATTACCGCATCGAACGGCGTCACCTTCCTGGGCATGATCTGCTGTTCTGCCTTTCTGGAAACGGATTTATCTTGAGTGCTAACCGGCGTTACCAGGTCGGAGAAGGAGAGTTGGCGTGGATCTCGGGGTATCATCCGCATGCGCACTGGGCAAATCCGGAGGATCCCTGGGAGCTTCTCTGGATGAGAATTGACGGAAGTCAGCTCGAGCAAACCTGGAACATTCTATCCGGGGATCGTGCTCCCGTTTTTTCTGGACTGAAGCGCGAACGAATCGTTGTGCCGTTCCAGCGAATCCTTGGGCTGATGACGCGGCGGCCACCCGCCATCGATGCTCTCTTGAATGCGCAGGTCGCGGAGATCCTTTCGCAATTGTTTGAGGCCAGGCAGGCAGAAACGGCCGAGTCGTTGCGGCGCTTGCCGGTGGTATCTCCGGAGTTGAAAACTGCCCTGACGAAAATGGCTTTGTATCCGGATCGTCCGTGGAGAGTAGTCGAGTTAGCTCGGTTGAGCGGGCTGAGCGAGCCGCATTTCTATCGAAGGTTCAAGCTCGTCACCGGCTCGTCACCGATTGACTGGCTCAGGCGAGAACGGATCAATCACGCTCGACGGCGTCTGCTCGAGAGCAGCGATTCGATCAAACAGATCTCCGAACAAGTCGGTTACAATGACCCGTTTTTCTTTAGTCGAGATTTTAAGCGTTATACCGGCGTATCGCCGTCAGAGTATCGGAGACAACAACTCGCGGTGGGCAGACGGCCTTCGCCCGTATGACGGGGACCCCATTCCTCCACTTCTCCGTCTCTCCACTACTCCGGTGCTTCGCCTGATCACGCCGCTGACCGAGATCGCCCATTCTTGACACCCAAGACTCGGGCCAAGAAGGGCGCAGTCCGGCTGACTCGACTCATGGACACCTGTTCGGGAGTACCGGTGGCGACGATGGTACCTCCCTCGGCCCCGGCCTCGGGGCCAATATCCACAACGTAATCGGCTTCTGCTATCACGTCTAAATTGTGTTCGATCACCACGACGGTGTTCCCTTCGTCAACCAGCCGGTGCAGGACTTCCAACAGGAGCTGCACATCCGCCATGTGCAGCCCAATCGTTGGTTCTTCCAAGAGATAAAGCGTCGATTTTGGAGCTCGGTTCTTTCGGATTCGTTCGTGGAGGTCTCTCGCGAAGCCGGCTTTAAGCTCACTCACGAGTTTCAATCGTTGCGCTTCGCCTCCACTTAGTGTCGGGCTCGGCTGCCCGAGCTGCAGGTACCCGAGACCAGTTTCTCCGAGGAGTCGGAGCGGGTGATAGATCCGTGGCTGAGCACGGAAGAATTCCGTAGCTTCCTCGATGGTCATCTCGAGAATGTCACCGATGCTTCGCCCGTTAAATTGAATCGCGAGCGTCTGCGCGTTGAATCGTTTGCCCCGGCAGCTATCGCACAACACATAAGTCGACGGGAGGAAGTTCATCTCGAGCTTCACCAGTCCCTGGCCGGCACACACTTCGCATCTGCCACCCGCGGTATTGAACGAAAAACGGCTCGGGTCATAACCGCGGATGCGCGACTCGGGCAATTGCGCGAATTGCTTCCGGATTTCGTCAAATATTTTCACATAAGTCGCTGGAATCGAACGCGACGTTTTGCCGATCGGCGATTGATCGACTTCATAGACGGCGGACAGGAATTCGGTGCCCGTAATCTTTTTCCAGTTGACCGATCCGTTCGGCTTTTTTCGGGCCCACGACTGCTGAACGGCCGGCAACAAAACCGATCGCATCAGTGAGCTCTTACCTGATCCGGACACTCCGGTGATCGCAGTGAGGCGCCCGATGGGAAACGAAACATCTACTTCCTTGAGGTTATTGGCGCGGGCGCCTTTGATCTCGATCCAGGGGACGTGGGCGATCGGCCGGCGAGTCCGCGAGGGATGCGGCATGGGAGTACGGAGAAACCGTCCGGTCACCGAATCGCCGTGCCGTTGTAGCTCCTCGATGGGACCACAGGCAATCACGTTGCCGCCGTGCCGTCCAGCTCCGGGGCCCAGGTCGACAATGAGATCCGCGCGGCGCATCGTATCCTCGTCGTGTTCGACCACCACCAAGGTGTTTCCTTTGGCTTTGAGCGCATCAAGCGTTTCCAGCAGTCGAACGTTGTCTCTTGGGTGCAACCCGATCGTTGGTTCATCCAAGACGTAGAGAACACCACGGAGATTTGATCCGAGTTGAGCAGCCAAACGGATGCGTTGAGATTCTCCGCCGCTCAGGGTATTGGCCGCTCGACTGAGCGCCAAATATTCAAGTCCGACCCGTTGCATGAAAAAGAGCCGCTGTTTGATCTCGCTCAAAATCGTATCGGCAATCGCCTTTTGCGGTCCTGCGAATCTAAATTGAGCGAGTTTGCCCAACGCCTGTTTCACCGAGTAGCCGACCAGCTCTTCCAAGGTTTGTCCGCGCACCCGCACTGCGCGCGCGACTTCATTCAAACGCGAGCCGCCGCATTTCGGGCAGGGTTGCTTTTCTGTCTCCTCGACCCAATCGCTTCGGCGCTCGGCGTTGAGCTCCGCTTCCAATACCGATTCAGCCCGAGGATCTTCCGCCGAAAACGGGAGAATGTAGCCGAATCCATGACAATCGTCACACCAGCCGTGCGGTGAATTGAAAGAAAAGAGCCGCGGATCCAACTCTTCAAACGCGGTGCCGCAGGAGGGGCAAGTCATTTCGCTGCTCAGAACAGTGCGCCCGCCTCTTTTGGTCGCCAAGAAAGCTGATCCATTCCCCACCCGCAGAGCGGTCTTCACCAGGTCAGCGATTTGGGGTGCATCGGTTTTCCGCATGTCGGCAATCACCACCTCGATAGAGTGTTCTCGAAATCGTTCGAGTTTCGGAAAATCCGCGACGGGATACCGCTTCCGGTCAACGATCAGATGCCTGTATCCTTCTCGGGCCGCCCAGGTGGCGACTTCTTTATGAAAGCCTTTTCTTGCTTTGACGACCGGAGCCAACAAAGAAACGGATCCGAGCTCCAGGCGCTCCTTTACCTGCTTCGTGATGGCCGACTGGCTCTGTTTGGTTACTCCTACATTGCACTTCGGGCAGTATTGGGTGCCGAGCTTGGCAAACAAGAGACGCAGAAAATGGTAAACTTCGGTGACGGTGGCGACCGTTGATTTACCTCCGCCGGAGCTTAACCGCTGCTCTATCGCTACACTCGGCGGTAATCCCTCCACATGATCGACATCCGGACGCTCCATTTGCTCGACGAACTGGCGAGCGTAGGTCGACATGCTATCCAGAAAACGGCGTTGACCCTCCGCAAAGAGAATGTCGAAGGCGAGACTCGATTTACCCGAGCCGCTGAGCCCGGTGATCACGATCATTTGCTCGCGCGGTAACTCGATCGACAAATTCTTTAAGTTGTGATGTCGAGCTCCCACAATCGATATGCCTGGGGGTGGGATAATCGCTCGCTCCTCAGCGACCCGGCCGGCGGCTACGCTTCGGGCGCGCCCAGCGAGTCGTTCACGCAAAAACACACCGGTGTGCGACTGGGGGACTTGAGCCACCTGCTCCGGTGTGCCCTCGGCTACGAGTTCGCCCCCGTTCACACCCGCTTCCGGACCCAAATCAATGACGTAATCCGCGGCCTGGATCACATCCAGATTATGTTCGATGACCAACACGCTCTCCCCGCGTGCGACCAATTGGTTGAAGACGGCGAGAAGCGGCGGAATATCGTCGAAGTGCAATCCGGAAGTCGGTTCGTCGAAGATCAAGAGAGCGCGCCGATCGGCGCGACTGTTCTCCGTGAGATGTCCGACCAGCTTTAGTCTCTGTGATTCACCGCCGGAGAGAACGTTCACCGGTTGGCCCAACCGAAGATAACCGAGACCGACCTCGCTAAGTAGAGCCAGCGGCCGCAACATTTTCGGCGGAGTATCCGCCGCTGCGGAAAGAAAAGTAATCGCCTCGGTTACCGTCATCTCCAGGAAGTCATGAATCGACCGGCCGCCCACCTTTATCTCGAGCACGTGGGGTTGATAACGCTTACCCTCGCAGTCAGCGCACCGGATGAATTGGTCGCTCAGAAACTGCATTTCCACTTTTTCGAACCCGAGCCCTCCGCATCGTTCGCAACGTCCGGCACCGGAGTTAAACGAAAATGCGCCGGCGGTCAGGCCAGCTGCCTTTGCGCTGGGTTGAGAGGCGAAAAGGTCGCGGATTTGATCAAAGACCCCCACGTATACCGCCGGAGTCGAAC
This sequence comes from uncultured Verrucomicrobiae bacterium, assembly GCA_963804425.1. Taxonomy (GTDB): domain Bacteria; phylum Verrucomicrobiota; class Verrucomicrobiia; order Chthoniobacterales; family JAFAMB01; genus DASTDH01. The sequence goes on from CAWDQF010000003.1 coordinate 454,961, forward strand.
GGGGTGTCCGGGCCAGCGGCGATTGGTCGACCAGGATGACATCGTCCACCAGATGTCCACCGATCAGGCGGGTGCAAATTCCTGGTGCTTCCTCACCCGATCTGCCTTTCAGCGCGAGTAAGTTTTGGTACAACACCTGTTGGACTAAGGTGCTCTTCCCGGAGCCGGAGACGCCGGTCACACAGCAAAAAACGCCCAGCGGAAACCGAACCGATAGGTCTTTCAGATTGTGCTCCGCTGCACCGGCCACCTCGATGAATCGTTTCGGTATCCGGCGACTCTGCGGTGTTGCAATCTTTTTTTTCCCGGTGAGATAGGCGGCCGTCAACGAGTCCGGCAAAGCGGTCTCGATCTGCTCAAGTGGCCCCTGAAAGACCAATTGACCTCCATGTTCACCCCGACCAGGCCCGATTTCGATCAACGAGTCGGCAGCTCGGATAACGGCTTCTTCGTGTTCGACGACGAGCAGCGTGTTTCCTTTGTCGCGCAACCCGTGTAGCACGGCGACGAGCCGGTCGATATCACGTGGATGCAGGCCGACGCTCGGCTCGTCGAGAACGAATAGGGTACTCACCAATGACGCACCCAAGCAGGTCGTCAGATTCACCCGCTGCAGCTCCCCGCCGGATAGAGAGCGGGTTGGCCGATCGAGCGTGAGATACCCAAGCCCGACGTCCACCAGATAACGCAAACGCGACACGATTTGGGTGCGCAGCAACTCGGTGGTGCCGTCGTGCGCCGGGATCGCCATCGCCGTCAGCTTGTCGATTAATTCGTCCAGCGGCAGCTGTTGCATCCGCGCTAACGTGAATTGCTCGCCCCTGATTGAGAGACGGAAATTAAGCGTTTCCGGTTTGAAGCGTGTACCGTTGCAGGCGCGGCACAACGTGTAGGTCCGGTAACGACTGAGAAACACTCGGACATGCATCTTGTATGTCCGCGATTCCATCCAATCGAAAAACCCGCGCAGACCATACCAACCGCCACTTTCCCACACTTCTTCGGCCGAATGATCCGGTTTGATTTCTCCTTCGATCACCCACCGTTGATCGGCTTCAACCAGATCCTGAAACGGCGCGTTAATGTCGATCTCGCGCTGTAGCGCGTTTCGGATGAGGTCGCGCTGGCACTCCTGCATCTGGGCGGTTTGGAATGGTTTGATCACTCCGCCGGCCAAACTCAGTCGGCGATCCGGAATCGCGCGGTTGAGGTCGATCCCGATCGTTCGACCAAATCCGCGACAATCCGGACAAGCACCCACTGGGTTATTAAATGAGAATAGGCCGGGGGAAGGCGGACGAATGTCGATGTCACAATAGGGACAATGCCAGCCGATCGAATACTTATGATCAGCCGCGGAATCCAATTCGACGATGGTCAGCTGTCCTTTGCCGTACCGGAGAGCCTGTTCGACTGCTTCGGTCAAACGCGGCAAAGAGGAAGAGGCGTCCAAGGTCAGTCGATCTTGGACCACCGAAACCAGCCCGGGTACTCGATCGATCGTTGGAACCGCGTCGGTCCGGACCGCTTCTCGGTTCAACCAAACCCGAAGAAAGCCTTGAGTATGAAGGAACTGAAAGAAATCGGCGGGCGCAGTACCGGGTGGCACCGGAACGCCAAAGCAGACCATAACGCGCTTTTTTTGAAGCAGTTTGATCGTCTTCTCGGCGATACTTTGGGCGGATTCGCAGACGATCTCGCGATGGCATTGCGGACAGAATGCGTGCGCGACCCGCGGCATGAATAATTTCAAATAATCATTGATCTCGGTGATCGTCCCGACCGTTGAACGGGTGGTGCGAACTCGGTTCGCCTGTTCGATTGCGATCGCAGGTGGAATCCCGCGGATCTCATCGACCTGCGGTTTATCCATTCGCTCGAGAAATTGGCGGGTATAAGGACTAAACGTCTCGACGTAACGCCGTTGGCCTTCTGCGTAAATCGTGTCGAACGCCAAGCTGGACTTTCCGCTGCCGCTCGGCCCCGTAACGACATGGAGTTTGTTCAGCTCGAGATCCAAGTCGATGACCTTGAGATTGTTCTGTCGGGCGCCGCGAATAACGATCGCACGAGAGTCTGGAGCGGCGATTTTCGACATAGGACGCGCAATTTAGTACGGCTATCCGAAGCTGGCTAGTTACGGGTCAACAAGAGTCACTCTTTCATGACTCTGCCGACGCAAGATTCCTCCGATTTCCGTCGTCGCTCAGGGTCATGGTCAAGACTAGAGCGGACAAGTAGGCGATTCCACCGCGCGATTTAGGATGAGGGAGAAAAAGAATGTCTCGCGGAAACGCACGCCAGGGCACGCCAAGGATGGAATGTGGGGGAGCAGTTGGCGGTCTGTGCAGATCCGCCTTGTCATCAATCGATTGTACAGGTCTGGACGCGGTGCTCATAGCAACTCCATTAGGGGCTTCAGAACAGTCGATCGCGGACGACCGACAACCGCATAACGTACACCGGCGCCATGACAACCCTATGTCAGGAGCGTTCGTGAATGACGGTTGTCGACGCGCCTGTCAACCCGGGGTCCTTTGGCCCGGTAGGCCGCCCCTCAAATGAGCGCGACGCTGTACTTGTGCTTGATTCTTTTCCGGGGCGAACCGTTCCGGTCTTCCTGGACGGTAGATCATTGGCTTCAGCTTTGCGGGGAGATACAGAGGGTGCGTAGGCGAACCGTCTTTGTTAATGCCGAAACATCGAAGCTCTCTTCGACCCACTTGAGCCAGCAGTTGGATGACTTTCCGATCCCGGTTTTGCTGTTGCCCGTGAGTTCCCCAGGCAACGAAGACCGTTGGAATGCGATCCGCGATCCGACGGATGTGATCATCATTGTTCTTTCCAATTGGCTCGGGATCGCTTTGCAGAGCCCTCCGGTCGGTCGACACTAGTCCGAACAGATTCGTCATGTAAAAGGCGTTAAAACCCGCGGCACGGCTAAGGACCCGAATCCGAGTGAGCGTGTTATCGAGTTGAGACTCGTTGGCGATCGAAGGATTCAGCGCAATCCACATGCAGGGTCGCTCAGGCATGTGCGACTCCCAACGGTGGATCAGCAGGTAGCGGTACTTCCGGTCTTTGGAGAAGATGCACTCATTCATTCTCGCGAGCTCACCGAGGCGATGGAATTCCTTCGCGTTGAAATTTCGAGGTTTCATGTCGAAAGTTGTCTTTCTATTTTAGGAATCGCACGAATCGTTCTGACAGTCGCAATCGCGGTGATCGGAGACGTCAGAGCATTTTTTCCGATAACGGCGTTTTTCTCGACCTGCGATTTCTAAACTGAATATGCTCTAGCGAATTCAATGAAAACTTCGCCAACATGATTGTCTCGGAACAACCTGTCAGTGAAGCGGCCATCGCAAATCATTACGATGAGTTGGACCCTTTCTATCGGGAACTATGGGGTCAACATGTACATCACGGCCTCTGGTTAGAAGGCAATGAGACTTCCGAACAAGCCGTTCTGAATCTAGTAAAACTGGTCGCTGAAAAAGCGGACTTAAGCAAAAGGGAACGCGTGATCGATATCGGCTGTGGTTACGGTGCGTCGGCACGCCTGCTCGCAGAAGATTTCGGTGCTGAGGTAACGGGCATCACGATGTCAGCCGTTCAGCATGCGTTTGCCCAGGGCACCGCGCCTGGGCCGGAGTTAACTTATGTCTTGGGAAACTGGTATACTCTTGAGTTTGCGCCAGATAGCTTTGATCTGGCCATCTCGATCGAAAGCGGCGAACACATGCCCGACAAAGTGGAGTTCGCCAGGCGCGCTTTCCGCGTCCTTCGACCCGGCGGTCGGTTTGTCCTTTGCGCCTGGCTTTCCGCGGATCGGGTTTCTCAGTGGCAAGCCGATTTCCTGATGAAGCCAATCTGTTCCGAAGGTCGGATCCCGAATCTAGCTACCGCGCAAGAATACAGCGATGCGGCAACCGAAGCGGGATTTCGGGCCACTGAATCGTTGGATCTAACCGACCGAGTAAAACGAACCTGGTGGATCGCTATTCGGCGTCTCGCCGGACGGATCTTTCGAGACCGGCGGTATCGCGCTTTTCTCTTCGACGGCAGCCGAAGGAATCGGATTTTCGGAATCACGCTTGTGCGAATTTGGTTGGCTTATCAAGTGGGAGCATTGCGATACCGAATCTTCCGCTTCGATAAGAAATAATTTCACCACCAGCATGCTGGTGTTTAATCCTACTATTCCGCGGGCTGGTGGCGAAATTATTTCTATGGACAGAATTGAAGTTCGCGAAACCGATATTACTGGACTTGCAGTAGACGCGATCGTGAACGCGGCCAATGAATCGTTGCTGGGAGGTGGCGGAGTCGATGGTGCGATCCATCGCGCCGCGGGTCGCGAACTGTTGGAAGAATGCCGAACCCTGGGCGGATGTCCGACCGGTGAGGCAAAGATCACGAAAGGATATAGATTGCCGGCCAGATTTGTCATCCATACAGTCGGACCGGTTTGGCACGGCGGTTCGCGCAACGAGCCAGAGCTTTTGGCAAGCTGTTACCGCAAGTCGCTGGACCTGGCTACAGCGCGCTCGATAAAGTCGATTGCTTTTCCTGCGATCAGTTGCGGGGTTTACGGCTATCCAATCGATCAGGCAGTCCGGATCGCCGTCCGGGAAACCAGCGCTTATCTCGAGGGATATTCTCTTCCCGAAAAAGTGATTTTCGCCTGTTTTGGCCGGGAGATTTACGAGGCGTATGTCAAGGAGTTGAAGAGCTGAAAACGGAGTCCGGAGTCGGAATACAGATTGGTCGGTCGTTTAGCGCCGAAGGCGGGTGAAGATTTGAACCTGGGCTCCTGGGCTTAGCAGCCCAGACTCAAATCTCAACCGCGCTTCGCGCCTTTTTTTGCCTCATCGAGTTTCTGGTAGAAATCAAACCGGCTTCGCGTACGCCTCCAATTCTGCCAACGTCACGTACTCAAGTGCTCCCGCATAAGTCGCTTCCAGGAACACCGGAGGCGCGTAACCGGCCTCGAGAGCTTCGAGCCAGCGTTCGACGCACAGACACCAACGGTCTCCCGGTTTGAGTCCCGGGAAATTGTACTCTGGCCAGGCAGTGACGAGATCATTACCGCGGTGCGCCGAGAATTCGAGAAATTCGGCGGTCATCTCAGCACAGACAAAATGATGACCGGTGTCGGTTCCATCGGTTCGGCAGTAACCGTCACGGAAATAGCCTGTAGTTGGGCGTGTGCAGCAACATTCCAACTCGTTACCGAGTACATTCCGCCCGTAATGATCTGTCTCGCTCATAGCCGGATGGCCGAGTGAAAAGCTCGGAGAAGTCCTTCGCGTTCGTCTCCAAATCAATCGGGCTGGTGGGATTCGAACCCACGGCCTCCACGTCCCGAACGTGGCGCTCTACCAAGCTGAGCCACAGCCCGTCGAAAAGAATGGCAGATTAGTTCGACCCCTGGCCAAGGTCAACCCCGGGTTCGGAAGAACGACGGCCACGCCGGGAACGCCGACAGCGCCGACGGCGCCGGCAACGCCGACATTTGTGCGAAAGCGCCTGTGCTCGGCTTAGCGATTACTGATTACCGAATGTGAATAGTGATTAGTAAAGTGATAGGGGCGCCGGTTGATAGAGACAGGAACCAGTTACCGAGACGCGCGGACAAGAGCTTTCGTACGGTTCCCGGCGTTGTCGGCGATCCCGGCGTTCACCTCACTTCCGGTTTTTTCTTGAAGTACGCCTGAATCCCTTCCAGCACGCCGTCCGCATACTCGTCGTAGATGTTCTTGCGCATGACCCCATTGAACTCGCGCAACCCCTCATACTCTCCGGCCTGAAATCGTTCAAAAAATTCGTGGCTGTTCATGACGTAGCATTCGACGTAGGCCACTGGACACTGATAAAGCCGGTTGGCTAGGAGGTCGCGGGCCCAAACGTATCCAGTTTGACCAATGAGGTGCGCATTGTTGGTATTGTAGCGAAAGGGCGGCAACCGGGTCACCGGCGCCATGTATTCGGATAAACTTTCGGCCAGCCCTCTTTCTTCGCTGAAGCTCCGATTCAAGAGCTTGATCAACATCGCAAAGCGGACATCGTCATAGTCCAGTTCTCCAGCGCTGTATCCGCCGTTGACGATAAAATGAAGATGATTCGTATCAACTAGCGTAGGGTGTGTCGGATTGCCCCAAGGCTCAGCATTGAAATGCAGGCATAGGGTAAGATCAGGTCGCAGAACCGTATTAACCACGATGGCTCTGCCATGAATCTCCGCCACTCGATAGAACAGCTTTTCTGCCTCCCATTGGATCGAGTGCTCGCGCCAAGGGTCAAACGGACCGATGTAGCTCTGCGCAATGGGATGCACGCCCCGTGCGACTAACGTGAGGAATGCTAACGCCTGGAGGGTCTCGGGTGTAAGATTCGTTACGGGTCCGGGACGAGAACGAACCCAAAGCACCTGCGCGCCGAGTGCGGCGAGCCGTGGCGCGATGAGTTGGGCGACCCGTAAGGTGAGATCCCCCTCGGTCACAGGGTTGGAATCATCGATCTGGAACCAGCGTTCTTCCATCTTAGCCCAAGCGCCGCCCAGGTGACCGGGGTCAAGCGCGATCCTTAGACCGGAGAGCGGCTGCTCCGGATGGAGCGACAATTCTGCCGCTCTGCGCCAATAACGCGGCACGACGTGTGCAGCGGAATCATTTGCAAACCTGAGCGTAAACCAATTTCCATTGCCTTCCGCGATGCGGACTTGAGTTGGTTCGATCTCGAACCAAGGTCTCAAGTCCAGGCCGGGCGCGTAGACTTCCTCGAGTAGACTTCTGAATTCGTCGTGGGTGATTGTTTGCTGGAATGCATCTAAATCTCTCCAGTCCGGAGCCGAAGAAAGGGGAGCGAGTTGCTCTCCCGGCGCCGATCGAACGAAGGACCAAGAAATTGCCCAACAGAGGAGAAACGGAAATAGGCGCGGCATGGCTCAGTTGCTTCGGCTTCTTTACGTTCTAATATAGGCAAGTGTAAAGAGGGGCAGGTGGCGATGTTTCGACTTCTTTTTCTCGGCGACATTATTGGGGAACCTGGACGTAAATCGGTGATCGACTCGGTACCGAGATTGAAACAGGAATGGGGAATCGATTTTGTCGTTGCCAATGGTGAAAATGCAGCGGCCGGTCGCGGTATCACGCCAAAGTTGACGATCGATCTGTTGCGCGCCGGAATCGCGGTGATCACGACCGGAGATCACGTCTGGGATCAGAAAGAACTGGTTGGATTTATTGATAATGAACCGCGCCTGTTGCGGCCGATTAATTATCCGGACGGCACGCCTGGTGGCGGGTCGATCGTTTTGGACACGGCGAAAGGCAAAGTCGGAGTCATTAATGTTCAGGGCCGGACCTTCATGTTGCCGGCGCTCGAAAATCCATTCCTAAAGCTGTCCCAGGTGGTCGCAAGAATGCGGGAAGAAACGCACGTCATATTTGTCGACGTGCATGCGGAAACGACGAGCGAGAAGATCGCCGTTGGACGATTCTTGGATGGTAAGGTTTCGGCCGTGGCTGGTACGCACACGCATGTGCAGACCGCGGACGAGCAGATTTTTCCTGGCGGAACGGCGTTTATTTGCGATGCGGGTATGTGTGGTCCGACCGAGTCGATCTTGGGGAGGGAGATCGAACCGATTGTTCAACGGTTCCTCACAAACATGCCGGTAAACTTTCCGGTAGCTCGCGGCGAGGTGAAACTGCACGGCCTGCTTGTCGACATCGACGAAGCGACCGGACGCGCGCTGGCCGTAACGCGGGTAGCCGAGGTTTATCGACCAAGCCACATAGAGGCCGAGACAGCCCCGACGCACCGCCCGGAAGCATCCTTGGCCAAGTAGAACGCCGGCGATCCCGATCCAAGTGCCTCGGCTTAAGGCTGTTCGCTGCCGTTTTTCCGAGGGAGATAAGGGAGTTTGCGGCTGTCAAGAATCCTGTTGACGCTATTATACTCTTTGTTAAGTTTCCGGCTCGCTTGACGGACCTTGAGTAGCAATCAACCGGCCCAAAAATGGACCAGCGACTAGTAGTCGGCCAGGTTTTGTCCTCAAATTCCGGAGACGAACTTCGGCCGGCTTGCGGGAAAGTGAGAACCGACCGAGAGACAACAGATGCCCATGTAGCTCAGTTGGTAGAGCACGTCCTTGGTAAGGACGAGGTCACCGGTTCAATCCCGGTCATGGGCTCCATGTTCCGACGAAACCTAGTACCTACCATTCAGACAATTTAAAGAAAGTAGCAGCAAGAGAAGGAGACCTTAAATGGCGAAGGATAAATTCGAAAGATCCAAACCGCACGTGAACATTGGCACCATTGGTCATGTTGACCATGGCAAGACGACGCTTACTGCCGCGATCACGACGGTACTGGCCGAGAAGGGCATGGCGCAGGCAACGCGGTACGATCAGATTGACAACGCCCCGGAAGAGAAGGAGCGCGGCATCACGATCAACACTGCGCACGTCGAATACCAGACCGATAAACGGCACTATGCGCATGTGGATTGTCCTGGCCATGCCGATTACGTAAAGAACATGATCACTGGTGCGGCTCAGATGGACGGTGCGATTCTCGTGGTTTCTGCTGCCGATGGCCCGATGCCGCAAACCCGTGAACACATTCTGTTGGCGCGCCAAGTCGGTGTGCCGTCGATCGTCGTGTTTTTGAATAAATGCGACATGGTCGACGATCCAGAATTACTCGATCTGGTCGAAATGGAAGTGCGCGATCTGCTTTCCCAATACGAGTTTCCGGGTGATACCATCCCAATCGTAAAGGGCAGCGCCCTCAAGGCGCTCGAAGGTGATCCGAAATACAAGGAGAACATCTTCCAATTGATGGCTGCAGTCGATGAGTACATTCCGCTGCCGGAACGACCGATCGATCAGCCGTTCTTGATGCCGATCGAAGACGTATTCAACATTGAAGGTCGCGGTACCGTGGTGACCGGCCGAGTGGAACGCGGAATCCTCAAGAAAATGGAGGAAGTCGAAATTGTCGGAATTCGTCCGACACAGAAGACGACCGTCACTGACATTGAGATGTTCCGAAAACTACTCGACGAAGCGCGAGCGGGTGACAATGTTGGAGTTCTTTTGCGAGGCGTGAAAAAGGAGGATGTCGAGCGCGGTCAGGTGGTAGCCAAGCCTGGAACGATCAAGCCCCACAAGAAGTTCAAGGCGGAAGTCTATGTGTTGAGCAAGGAGGAGGGTGGCCGTCACACGCCGTTCTTCTCGAATTACCGTCCTCAATTCTATTTCCGAACCACCGATGTGACTGGGACCGTCAAACTTCCTGAAGGTGTCGAAATGGTGATGCCGGGTGATAACGTCTCCATCGAAGTGGAGTTAATCACCCCGATTGCGATGGAAAAGACAATCCGTTTCGCAATTCGCGAAGGTGGCCGCACCGTGGGGGCTGGCCGCGTCGGCGACATTCTTGACTAAAAGGGCGTTGTCGAGGAACAGTACGAACAATTTAAAAGGGGGTCCCGCCTTAGGCGGGACCGCTTTCTTTTTAAGCCGTGAACAATAGGTCAGTAGCTCAATTGGTAGAGCAGCGGTCTCCAAAACCGCCGGTTGGGGGTTCGAGTCCCTCCTGACCTGTTCCCTCTTACTCAGATGTTTGGATTTTTTCGCCATATTCTTCGCTTCCTCAGCGAATCTCGGGCTGAGCTAGCAAAAGCTAGCTGGCCGTGGGATCCGAAAGAAAAAGGCGTCAAGCGGTATCGGGAACTGATCGATTCGACCACCGTCGTGCTGATCGCGATGGTGATTCTGAGCGGCTACATCACGTTTTGGGATTTTGTGATGGTCAACATCGTAGGCTGGATAGTGCCGTGAGTGAGGTTGTGATCTTATGAGCGAACCCGTTAAGGATCAGTGGTTTGTAGTGCATGTGCTTTCCGGGCAGGAACAGAAGGTCTACGACAACCTGACGCGCCGGATCAAGACCGAGGAAATGGGTGATTTGGTTTACGAAGTTCTAATTCCAACTGAGCGAGTTTCGGAAATTAAACGAGGAAAACGCACCGAGACCACGCGCAAATTTTTTCCGGGGTACCTCATTGTAAATATGTATCTGCTCGACAAGCAGAACCAATTAATGGACCGCACCTGGTATTTCATCCGGGAGACGCCCGGGGTATTGGGATTTGCCGGAACCAAAGATCGGCCCGTACCGATGCGTCCACAAGAAGTGGAAAGCATGTTAGCGCAGATCCGGGAGCGGGAAGACAAGGTCAAACCAAAGATCAGTTTTGAAGTCGGTGAGACGGTCAAGGTTGCCGACGGACCGTTCCAAAATCAAAGCGGCGTGGTGGAAGAAATTGATCCGGAACGAGGAAAGCTGCGAGTGTCGGTCAGTATTTTCGGACGTTCTACTCCGGTCGAGCTGGAGTATTGGCAGGTAGAGAGAAGTTAAACTGGACTGTCTTTTTTAGGGAACGTCCAACCATAAGATATGGCAAAAGAAGTTGTTGCAACGATCAAGCTGCAGATACCGGCTGGGCAGGCGAATCCAGCTCCGCCGGTTGGCCCGGCACTTGGCCAGAATGGCGTGAACATCATGGCCTTCTGTAAGGAATTTAACGCGGCTACCCAGAAACAAGCTGGCGATATTCTGCCGGTAGTGATCACCGTGTATAAGGACAAAACCTTCACGTTCATCACCAAATCGCCGCCGGCGGCCATCCTTTTGAAAAAGGCGGCGAATATTGCTGCCGGTTCGAAGGAACCTAACAAGTTGAAAGTCGGTAAACTGACCAGGAAAGCGGTCATGGATATCGTGAAAGTGAAAATGAAGGACATGAACGCGAACTCCGAAGAAGCGGCGTACCGGACGCTGGTCGGCACCGCACGACAAATGGGGATCGAAGTCGTAGAATAATCTCGGTAATCGGTAGCTCGTCCCTACCGCAGCAGCCGGACCAGCTATCGCAAAAAAACGCAGGAGGCTTCCGCTGAGGAAGCCGCCACTACTGCAAGAAAATGAAAGCAACCCATCGTAGTAAACGCTATCGAGCCTGTCTCGAATTGATTCATTCGGACAAGGCCTATTCGCTTCCGGACGCAGTCGAGACGCTGAAAAAATTGCCCCCGACCAAGTTCGATCAAACGGTTACCCTCTCATTCAAGTTAGGGGTAGATCCCAAACAGTCCGACCAGATGGTCCGAGGCACCTGCCCACTGCCGCACGGCAGCGGCAAACGGGTGCGAGTTCTGGTATTTGCGCAGGGCCAAGCAGCAGAATCCGCTAAGGAGGCTGGTGCCGAGTACGTCGGGTTTGAGGATCTAATTAAGAAATGCCAGGAAGGTTTCCAGGATTTTGATGTGGCTATCGCTACTCCCGTTGCGATGGCGGAGGTACGTAAATTAGGAAGAGTGCTCGGGCCGCGCGGTCTGATGCCAAACCCAAAGACGGGCACTGTCACCGATGACACAGCCAAGGCGGTGAAAGAGGTGAAAGCCGGACGGGTCGAATTTAAGCTCGATAAGAACGGTAACGTGGCAGTCCCGATGGGCAAATTCTCTTTCGCGCCCCAAGCTCTGGTCGAGAATGGCACAGCAGTGATTGATGCCGTAGTGAAAGCTCGGCCACCCGCTGCTAAGGGTAAGTTCGTTCACACTATCACCGTAAGCGCAACCATGACTCCGGGTCTGCCAGTCGATCCGTCGATCTACCTGAAATAAGAAGGAAACCTATGAGACCCGAAAAGACGACGATTGTTGAGGATCTTTCCGCGCGACTGAACGCCTCACCGTTTTTGATCGTAACGGAATACTCCGGCATGAACGTGATTGAGTTCTCGGAACTGCGAAGTCGGCTCGCTGGCGCTGGCGCGGAATGCAAAGTGGTGAAAAACACTTTCTTACGGAGGGCGGCAGCGGAAGTGGGGCTCCCCGATCTGGGTGACACTCTGGGTGGTCAGACCGCGATTGTTACCGGAGAGAGCGATGTCTGCGCTGCGGCCAGAATCTTGAAGACTTTCTCTGCCGAGTTTCAGCGTCCGTCGGTGAAGGTCGGGGTGCTAGATCACGCCGTCATTTCGAAAGAGCAGATCCAGGTGCTGGCCGAGCTTCCAGCGAAACCGGTACTGCAAGCACAACTACTCGGCGTCTTGAAGTCGCCGCTTCAGAAACTCGTAACGATATTGAACGAACCGGGGGCTTCGCTCGCGCGCCTATTGAAGGCAAGAGTAGACAAAGAAGGAGGCTCCCCTGGCTAAAGGCCGGCAATGCCGACCACCGAGTCCGGCTGATGGCGTTGCTGGCAGTCCCGGCGATGACGGCGATCAAATTTCCGAGGCGTGAAATGAAGCCGCACGCCACGATAAAAACAAAAACTGGTTCCTCGTCGGGTCGGGCAGCTGCCCGATCTTAAATGCTCTCGAGGCTTCGGAGCGCGACGATACCAAAAGAATAAAAATGCCAAACACAGAACAACTCGTTGAACAGCTCAGCGGTCTAACCGTCTTGGAAATCGCTGATCTGGTTAAGAAACTCGAAGAAAAGTGGGGCGTCAGTGCGGCAGCTCCGGTAGCGGTCGCAGCCGGTCCGATCGCGGGCGGTGGCGCGGCAGCCGGCGCACCAGCAGTCGAAGAGAAGACTACCTTTGATGTGGTCCTTCAAGAGATCGGCAGCAACAAGATCGCCGTCATCAAGGAGGTCCGCGCGTCCGTCTCCGGTCTGGGACTCGCCGAAGCGAAAGCCTTGGTGGAAGGAGCTCCGAAGCCGATCAAGGAAGGCGTCACCAAAGAAGAAGCGGAAGAGATCAAGAAAAAGGTCGAAGCCGCCGGAGCCAAGGTCGAAATTAAGTAGATCGCGAGATTGGTTGGTTGGCCGAATCGACTTTCGAAGGGGGCGTATTGCAGCCAAGCAGTGCGTCCTTTTTCGTTTTCGCTTGCGGAATCGGCTTCCACCAGTATAGTGCCAACTCGTTAACCGCGGGGAACTCGAGATATCGCTCGCACGTTTAACAGCGAATTCCATCATCAGCTCCAATTGCGTGGCCGATTTGACAAGCCTCGCGTCTGGGGCTATTTCTGTTCCCCTTTGCGGTTTTTACCCTCGAGGGAACGTTAGTCTCGGTGCCTTAAACCAGCGGTGCCGGTTCGGTGTCAGATAAACCATCCGTATGTCAGAGCGTATTTATTTCGGGAAGATTAAAGAAGCCGTTGAGCCACCGAACCTGATCGAGGTTCAGCTCGATTCTTACGTAGAGTTTTTGCAGAAGGATCTGCCGCCTAGCAAGCGCAAGAATGTAGGTCTCCAAGCCGTTTTTCGGGAAGTTTTTCCGATTCAAAGCTATGACGACAAGGTCGTCCTCGATTTCGTAAGCTACGACATCGGTGAGCCGAAGATGTCTGCATTGGATTGCCAACGGGAAGGGCAAACCTTCAGCGCGCCGTTACACGTCACATTCCAATTGCGTGACGAGAAGGGCACAAAAGAAGAGAAAGTCTATATGGGCGAGATCCCGCTCATGACTCCGCAAGGCACGTTTGTGATTAATGGAGCCGAACGGGTGGTGGTGAGCCAACTACACCGATCGCCGGGAATAGCTTTTGAGTCATCTATCCATCTCAATGGGAAAGTATTGTACAGCTTCCGCATCATTCCGGATCGTGGCTCTTGGCTGGAAGTGCAATTCGACACCAACGATTTGCTCTACATCTACCTCGATCGACGGAAACGTCGCCGGAAATTTTTAGCGACGACATTTCTGCGCGCTATCGGTCACGGCAGTGACGAAGAGATCATCAAGGTCTTCTATCATATCGAAAAGCTTCCGCTCAAGAATGATCTCGAGGAGGAACAGCTCAATTCCAAGGTCCTGATCCAGGACGTTCGGGACGGAGAGATCACAGTGGCTCGCGCGTTTGAACCGCTGACCAAAGCGACAGTTCAACAGGTTATGACCCTTGGCGTCAATGAGGTCTCCGTCGTCGATACCAAAGACGACGACACGATCATCAAGTCGATCAAGAAAGATCCGGCACACGACGAGGAAGAAGCGCTGAAAGATATTTATCGTCGTTTGCGACCAGGCGACCCACCCACCGTGGCGAATGCACGCGGGTTGTTGCGCCGGTTATTTTTCGATCCAAAGAAGTATGATCTAGGCCGCGTCGGCCGCTATAAGATTAACCAGAAACTGGGGATCGAGGTCGATTTGGCCGAAAGGACCTTGACTAAGGATGATTTCATCGGAGCGATGAAATATTTGGTCACTTTGCGCAAGGGTGAGGGGATCTTGGACGACATCGATCATCTTGGCAGCCGGCGGGTTCGAACAGTGGGAGAGTTGTTGGCTAACCAATGCCGGGTAGGCCTGGCCCGAACCGAGCGCTTGGTCAAAGAGCGGATGACTCTTTTTGACGTCAACATTGACGGGATGACTCCGCAGAAACTGATCAATCCGAAAGCACTCAGCGCGGTTATCCGCGATTTCTTTGGGCGTTCGCAACTCAGCCAATTCATGGATCAGACCAACCCGCTGGCGGAACTGACCCACAAGCGTCGTTTATCCGCGCTGGGACCAGGTGGTCTGAGTCGAGATCGCGCCGGGTTTGAGGTGCGCGACGTCCATCCGTCGCACTACGGACGGATTTGTCCAATCGAGACGCCGGAAGGACCGAATATCGGCTTGATTAGCTCGATGAGTACCTTCGCGCGCATTAATGAATTTGGCTTCATCGAAACACCCTATCGACGGGTAGACGACGGGCGAGTAACCGAACAGATCGATTATCTGACCGCCGATCGGGAAGAGAATTATTTGGTCGCTCAAGCGAACGCGCCGATAGACGCCAAAGGTAATTTCCTGGATGAGAAGGTTTCCTGTCGCTACCGAGGCGATTTTTTGGAGGTGGAGCCGTCCAAGATCCATTACATGGATATTTCGCCGAAACAGCTGGTCTCGGTTGCCGCCGGACTGATTCCGTTCTTAGAGCATGACGACGCAAACCGAGCGTTGATGGGCTCGAACATGCAACGTCAGGGCGTACCGCTTATTAAATCGGAAGCGCCGCTAGTGGGCACCGGATTGGAAGGTAAAGTCGCGCGCGACTCGAAAGCAGTCATCGTGGCTGAAGGTGACGGCGTCGTGGCTTCGGTAAACGCCGAGCAGATTGTGACGACCCGAGACGGCAAACTGCCGGAGATGAAGAAAAAGGCGGTGAGCCGCCCGGATGAAGGTGTTTACGTTTATGAGTTGCGCAAGTTCATGCGTTCGAACGCGGGAACCTGTATCAACCAGAAACCGATCGTCGTAAAAGGACAGAAGGTAAAGAAAGGGCGAGTCATCGCCGACGGGCCGAACACCGAGGCGGGCGAACTGGCACTTGGTCGCAACGTCCTGGTGGCTTTCATGCCGTGGAATGGATACAACTTCGAGGATGCCATTCTGATTTCTGAAAAAGTAGTGAAAGAGGATATCTACACCTCGATCCACATTGATGAGTTTGAGATCGGCGCTCGCGACACCAAGCTCGGGCCGGAAGAAATCACGCGGGATATTCCGAACGTCAGCGAAGAAGCGCTGCGAAACCTCGGCTCGGACGGAGTTATCCGCGTCGGAGCCGAAGTCAAACCGGGCGATATTCTGGTTGGGAAGATTACTCCGAAAAGCGAAACGGAGCTGGCACCGGAAGAACGGTTGCTGCGCGCAATCTTCGGAGAAAAGGCAGCGGACGTAAAGGACACCTCGCTTACCGTCCCTTCCGGGACCTACGGAATCGTCATGGATGTCAAAGTCTCTTCCCGGAAAGAAGTAGCGAAGCAGAAATTGACTCCGGCTGAGACTAAGCGCCAAGCCAAACAGATCGCCGAAGATTATCGGAAAAAGAAAGAAGAGCTGCACGAAGAGCTGACCGAGGCGCTCTCCAATATTCTATTGGGTGAAAAGATCCCGCTCGATGTGGTGAACGCTGAGACGGGCGAGATCATTATTCCGGCTAATCGCAAAATCACGAAAACTTTGCTGCGGAAACTGGCAGGGGTTTACGATCATATCGACATCGACCCTAGTCCGATTCGGAACAAGATTCGGGAGATCATTAGTTCCTTCGAACACAAGTTCGCCGAGCTTGACCTGGAGAAGGACCGTTCACTCGATCGGATCGAAAGCGGCGACGACATCGATCCGGGGATCATCAAACAGGTTAAGGTCTACATCGCCAGTAAGCGCAAGCTCAGCGTCGGTGACAAAATGGCCGGAAGGCACGGAAATAAAGGCGTTGTGGCAAAGATTGTTCCGGAAGAGGACATGCCGTTCTTAAGCGACGGTACTCCGGTCGAAATTGTTTTGAATCCGTTAGGCGTGCCGAGCCGCATGAACGTGGGTCAGGTTCTCGAAACTCACCTGGGAGTCGCAGCCAAGGCGCTCGGATTTAAGGTGGCTACACCGGTTTTCGATGGAATCGACGAGCCCGAGGTGAGAAAATATCTGGTCGATGCCCGGAAGGTAGATGGGTTCACCTGGGTGAATGAAAATGGGAAATCGATCCTCTTCGATGGGCGCACCGGCGAGCAGTTCGATCAGCAGGTCGTCGTCGGCTATATTTACATGCTGAAACTCGGGCATTTGGTCGCCGACAAGATCCACGCCAGAGCGGTTGGACCGTACTCGCTGGTGACCCAGCAGCCACTTGGCGGAAAGGCTCAATACGGAGGCCAGCGCTTTGGCGAGATGGAAGTTTGGGCGCTCGAAGCTTATGGCGCAGCCTACACGTTGCAGGAACTGCTGACAGTGAAATCGGATGACGTCCAAGGTCGGACCCGCATCTACGAATCCATTGTCAAAGGCGACAATTCACTAGAAGCCGGGACCCCGGAATCTTTCAACGTTCTGATCAAAGAAATGCAGAGCCTTGGATTGGACGTGAAGGTGGGCGGCCGACCCCAGACGTTCGCCGATAGCCCTCTGGATGTTGCTGCAGTAGCCGCGGGATAAGGCGGGCATATCAACGAATTGTCTTACGACCAAATAATTAACAAAGGCCTTCGAGGTTAGCGGTCCCCGAGTGTCTTTACTTTTTCAGCAACCCTGAACCGCGGTAAATATGAACGAAACGAATCTTCGCGAAATTTTTGGAGAAGAGCGGTCGGTCGGATTCGACCAGGTGGGAATCAGTGTGGCGTCTCCTGACGCCATCCGGTCCTGGAGCAAGGGTGAAGTAAAGAATCCCGAAACGATCAATTACCGGACTTTCAAGCCGGAAAAGGGTGGTCTGTTTTGCGAGCGCATCTTTGGTCCGACGCGCGATTGGGAATGCTCCTGCGGTAAATACAAGCGCATCAAGCATAAAGGGGTAATTTGTGATCGTTGCGGTGTGGAAGTTACCCTTTCCCGCGTTCGCCGAGAACGGATGGGGCATATTGAGTTGGCGGTTCCGGTTTCCCACATCTGGTTTTACAAGTGCATGCCTTCGCGCATCGGATTGATGCTCGACATGAGCTCACGGCAATTGGAGCGCGTAATCTACTATGAGGATTACATCGTTATCGATCCAGGTCAGACGCAACTGCAGAAGTGTCAGTTGTTAAACGAGCAGGAATACCGCGAGGCCCAAGAGCAGTATCGCGATACCTTTGTGGTGGGGATGGGCGCGGAGGCGATCAAGATCCTCTTGTCTCAAATCGAGCTTAGCCAATTGAACGTCGAGCTCGAAGAGGCGATGAACAACACCAAAAGCAAGCAGATTCGCAAGAAGCTTGCGAAACGGTTGAAGCTCGTCCAGGGCTTCATGAATTCGCATTCCCGGCCAGAATGGATGATCCTCGAGGTACTGCCGGTGATTCCGCCGGATCTCCGTCCGCTGGTTCCGTTGGAAGGTGGGCGCTTTGCTACCTCAGACTTGAACGATCTTTATCGACGGGTCATCAATCGTAACAATCGGCTGAAGAACTTGCTTCAACTCAAGACTCCTGACGTCATTATCCGAAATGAAAAGCGGATGCTCCAGGAGGCGGTCGATGCGTTGTTTGACAACGGCCGGCATGGCCGCGCAGTAACGGGTGCGGGCAACCGTCCACTCAAGTCGCTGAGCGATATGCTCAAAGGAAAAGGCGGCCGGTTCCGGCAAAACCTCCTGGGGAAACGAGTCGATTACTCGGGCCGTTCAGTGATCGTTATTGGTCCGGAGCTCAAACTGCACCAGTGCGGGTTACCAAAGAAGATGGCCTTGGTTTTGTTCGAACCGTTTATCATTCGTCGTCTGAAAGAGCTCGGTTACGTTCACACGGTCCGGAGCGCCAAGAAGATGATTGAGCGCCAGACGCCGGAAGTCTGGGATATCTTGGAAGAAGTCACCAAAGGGCATCCGGTGCTGCTGAACCGCGCGCCGACGTTGCACCGGCTTTCGATTCAGGCTTTCGAGCCGTTGTTGGTGGAAGGAGAGGCCATCCGCATCCACCCGTTGGTTTGTACGGCGTACAACGCCGACTTCGACGGGGACCAAATGGCGGTTCATGTACCGCTGTCGGTCGAAGCCCAAATGGAAGCGCGGCTCCTTATGCTTGCGCCTAACAATATCTTTTCGCCTTCCAGTGGTAAGCCGATCACGACTCCGTCGCAAGACATCGTGCTAGGCTGTTACTATCTCACCCAGAATCCGCGTAAGAACGCGCAGCATAATGAGCGATTGCGTCTGTTTTCCGACTCGGCCGAAATAGAATATGCCCTCAGTGAGCACGCCGTTAAAATCCATGACAAGATCAGGTTCAAGAACCCGGATTACGGCCTGAAGACTATCTTTGGTAACTCTGATTTGAAGGTGATCGAGACGACCGCGGGTCGCGTGATCTTTAACGGAATCTGGCCCCCAGAACTCGGGTTCTTTAACCGCGTCGCGGCCAAGAAACAGCTGAGCGATATCATTTGGCGCACCTACCAGGTTTCCGCCCAGCAAAAGACCGTCGAAACCTTGGACCGGCTGAAGGAGCTAGGTTTCTACTGGGCGACCAAGGCCGGAGTATCAATCGGTATCACCGATATGATTATCCCGGACGAAAAGAAGACGGAACTCGACAAGGCCTACAAACAAATCGCGTTGGTCGAGAAGCAGTACCGCAGCGGTATTATTACGGACGGCGAGCGCTACAACAAGATCATCGACATTTGGACTCAGGCCGGCGAAGAAATTTCGAACGTGATGTTCCGAACCCTCGAATACAACGAGGGCCGGAAGGAGCTCAATCCGGTGTTTTTGATGCAAGACTCCGGGGCCCGGGGCAACCGGCAGCAGGTGAAGCAACTCGCCGGGATGCGCGGTCTGATGGCTAAGCCGTCCGGCGAAATCATCGAACGTCCAATTACTTCCAACTTCCGCGAAGGGTTGAGCGTGCTGGAGTATTTCATCTCGACGCATGGCGCTCGCAAAGGTTTGGCCGATACAGCGCTAAAGACGGCGGATTCAGGGTACCTTACTCGAAAACTGGTCGATGCGGCCCAGGACGTTATCATCGTGGAGCCGGATTGTGGCACCGCGAACGGCATTGTGGTTCGTCCGATCTACGAGGGAGACGACGAGGTGGTCGACTTAGCGGCGCGCATTGTCGGCCGAGTGAGCTGCGAAACGATCAACAACCCCGTTACCAAAGAGACCATCATCAAGTCGAACCAATTGATCGAAGAAGCGCAAGCGCATTCTCTCATGTCCATCGGAGTCGAGTACCTCAAGATTCGCTCGGTGTTGACCTGTGAATCAAAGCGAGGGGTTTGTGCTCACTGTTACGGGCGTAATCTCGCGACTGGACGAATGGTGAAGCTGGGTGAAGCCGTAGGAATTATCGCGGCGCAGAGCATCGGCGAACCGGGGACGCAGCTCACGATGCGTACGTTCCACATCGGTGGTACGGCAACGCAGCTCTTCAAGCAACCGATCATCAAAGCGAAAAATGATGGAGAAGTTCGGTTCAACGATCTTCGAGTCGTCCAATCTGTCGACGGCAACTACATTGCGCTCAACAAGAACGGTTCAGTCTCGGTGCACGCAAAAGATGGGCGTGAGCTGGAACGCTATAACGTCGTGGTCGGATCGGTAATCTCGGCCGGCGACGGTGGGCCGGTGAAGAAGAGTGAGACGTTCGTGCAATGGGACCCGTACAACGTTCCAATCCTCACGGAAAAGACCGGTCGGGTAGAATTTCGTGACATGATCGCCGGCGTCACTGTCAAGCGGGAGATTGATGAAGCTACCGGAGTGATGGGTACCGTCGTCATCGAGCACAAGGAAGATCTGCATCCGCAGATCGTCGTCTTGGGTGACACCAAGAAGGAAATCGCGAGTTACGCCATTCCGGCCGGTGCCCATATCGTGGTGCAGGACGGAAGCAAGATTCCGGCCGGGACGCTTCTGGCCAAGACGCCGCGGAAGATCGCGAAAACCAAAGATATCACTGGTGGTTTGCCCCGGGTGGCAGAACTCTTTGAGGCTCGTCGCCCGAAAGATGCGGCAGAAATCGCCAAGATCGATGGTCTTGTCGAGTTTGGCGGTACGGTTCGCGGAAAGCGTCGGCTCATCCTGCGCGATGCGACAAGTGGACAGGAGGAAGAGCACCTTATTCCGCTGAACAAACACATCATCGTCTTCAAAGGTGATTTTGTGAAGAAGGGTTCTCAACTCACCGAAGGTCCGATTGTACCGCATGAAATCCTCGATGTCTGCGGACCGCAGGACTTGCAGGAGCACCTCGTTAATGAAGTGCAGGAGGTCTACCGTCTCCAAGGTGTTGAAATTAACGATAAGCATATCGAGATCATCGTTCGCCAAATGCTGCGAAAGGTGAAAATCACCGAACCTGGCGATACGGAGCTGCTTTGGGGCGATCAAGTCGACCGACTGGAATTCGACAAAGAAAACCGTCGAGTCACCGAGCAGGGTGGGAAGCCGGCGGAAGCCGTTCCGGTGCTTCTCGGTATCACGAAAGCGTCGCTCGAGACGGACAGCTTCATATCGGCTGCGTCGTTCCAAGATACCACCCGTGTGCTCACGGAAGCGGCAACGTTGGGCAAGATCGATTTTCTCCGCGGATTCAAGGAGAACGTGATCATGGGTCATCTGATTCCGGCCGGCACTGGATTCTTGGGTCATCGAAGCATCCGCACGATTGAGACGGCTGAACCTCAAGTGGAACAGCTCCCGGAAGAGACGGAACCGGCGGTCGGATGATCTTGCGAGAAGCTGGAAACTAGAAGTTAGAATCTAGGAGGGTCTATGCCGACTCCTGGATTCTAGATACTGGCTTCTGTATTCTTCCCGAATGTCCATTGCCACAAAGACTGGAGATGCGGGCGAAACGGCTCTGATGTATGGGCGCCGGGTGCCTAAAATGCATCGCCGGGTGGAAGCCTACGGTGCCGTAGACGAATTGAATGCTGCCCTTGGTCTGGTCCGGGCGACGGCAATGCACGCCCTGGTTCAAGAGAAAATCTATGCGATTCAGAAGGAGTTGGTCGTTTTGATGGGCGAACTGGCAGTGGCTGACGAAGACCGCGAGCGCTATCAGAAGGACGGGTTCGAGCTTGTAGATTCTGCCATGGTCGATCGGCTGACTGCTGTCGTCGAAGATCTCGAGAAAAACTACCATATCACCTACAAGCATTGGGCGACGCCGGGACAAAACTTGGAATCGGCTGCATTGGATGTCGCTCGAACGACTTGCCGTCGGGCGGAACGGCGGGTGGTGGCATTGGCCGATAGCGCGGAATACGTGAGCCCGGAAAGCATCCGATATTTGAATAGGCTCTCAGACGTCCTTTGGTTGTTTGCGCGCTACGCAGAGAGCGCAAAGGAAGATAGCCAGCAATAGCCGCCTTCGGGCACGACGGAATGTAAGTTTTTGCACAGTTTTAGAGCTCAGAACAGACACTCAAACCGGGCGGGCAGAAGGGGAAATTCTTCGCTTGCGCATCTGGGGAGGCTGAACCATAGTCACCGACTCTAGCCGGAACGCAAAGAGCGTTGCCTAAATAATAGATATGTCTTCGATAGAATTAATGACTGAACTCTTGGAGGCAGGAGTTCATTTTGGGCACCAGACTAAGCGGTGGAATCCGAAAATGAAGCCCTTCATTTTCGAGAAGCGCAATTCTATCTACATCATCAATTTGTCCGAGACCGTAAAGCAATTGCAGTCGGCAACGGATTTCCTGGCCAATGTGGCACGAAACGGCGGGAAGGTGCTCTTTATTGGGTGCAAAAAGCAAGCGCAAGAGGCGGTTAGAGAGGCTGCGCATGCTTGTGGTCAGCTTTACGTGAACCAGCGATGGCTGGGAGGCACCCTGACGAATCTGACGACGATTCGAAAAAGCGTGGCGCGATTGAGCTACCTCGAACAAATCGAAAAATCCCCTGAATATTCTCAGATGGGCAAACAGGAACTTTCCGCGCTTCGACGAGAGGCGGAAAAGCTTCGCCGCAACCTGGAGGGTATTCGAACTATGGAACGGCTTCCAGACGCTCTCGTGGTTATTGATACCACGCGCGAGGCGATCGCTGTGGCCGAAGCTCGACGATTGAATATCCCGACCGTAGCCATAGTTGATACGAATGCGGATCCTGATTTGGTGACCTATCCAATCGCGGGCAATGACGATGCGATTCGAGCAATCCGCGTGATTCTGCAAAAGCTAGTCGACGCAATTTACACTGCCACCCACGAAGCGCATAAGGAAAGCGCAGCTGGGTTGGCTGCAGTCGCTGAATAAATTAAACCTCCTGTTTCCAGCCAACTCGGCGGGGAAATGTTTTTTCTTTGATTTATGGCTGACGTGAACCCTGCGCTTGTTAAACAGCTACGCGATAAAACCAATGCCGGTATGATGGATTGCAAGAAGGCGCTGGTTGAAACCGATGGTGATCTCGAAAAAGCAGAAGATCTGCTGCGCAAGAAAGGGATTGCGAGTGCGTCAAAAAAGGCATCCCGCTCGGCTAAAGAGGGAGTCGTAGCTTCATACATTCATCTGCAAGGGAAAGTCGGGGTGCTGGTGGAAGTCAATTGCGAGACCGATTTCGTGGCTAAGAACGAAATTTTTCGAGAGTTCGTGAAGGATATCACCCTGCACATTGCAGCAGCGCATCCAATGTACGTGAGTCGGGATCAAGTCGCGACCGACCTCATCGAGCGCGAACGAGAAATCTATCGGGCGCAGGTGAAAGGCAAACCTGCAAACGTGGTAGACAAGATCGTCGAAGGGAAACTAGACAAGTTTTTCGGGAGTGTTTGTCTCCTGGATCAGGCGTTCATCAAGAATCCGGACCAGTCGATCCGGGATCTGGTTTCCGCTAAGATTTCAGAATTGGGAGAGAATATCGTTATTCGACGCTTCACCCGATACGCTATAGGCGAAGACCTGGACGGCGAAGCAGGCGGTGTGAACGAACAAGCTCAAGCGGCCTAGAGCGGTCGGCTCAGCAGAACGACTTCGCCAAGTTATCCGCCATGGCCTAGGCGGCGGAAGAGGTTTCGTCGGACACACGTGCGACGCCCGGCAATAATCAATCGCACACCGAGGAATCGAGCCCAAGGACCGGCGGCTGCAGTTCTTATCATGGACCGTTCTCGGGAGCCGCAAGCAACTCCCCTCGGTCGTCGGGGGCAGCTTCCCAAAAAAGCGGCGTTGCAGTTTATCGGCCGATTGGTTATATGGCCGAATCATGAAACGTCTGCTGTTCCTCCTCTTTTGGGCGTCGCTAGGCGCGGGCTCCGCCGTTTTGGCGCAGGATACGATCAAGATCGGCGAGTTCGGGTCGCTTACTGGCGGTAACGCGAGCTTTGGAATCTCGCAGAATAATGGAGTCCAAATGGCCTTCGAAGAGATCAATAATGCCGGCGGTGTGCTCGGCAAGAAGATTGAGCTCACGCTCGAAGACAATCAGACAAAACAAGGGCAGACTACTACGATCGTAAAGAAATTGATCTCGGAAGATCACGTGGTTGCTTTGATCGGTGAAGTGGCCTCTTCCAAAACGCTCGAAGCCGCCCCCATCGCTCAGGCGTCGAAGATCCCACTCATTGCGACAGCGGCCACTAACCCGGCAGTCACTCAAACCGGTGACTATGTTTTCCGTGTCTGCTTCACTGACGATTTCCAGGCAGTCGTGATCGCGCGTTTTGTCCTGGAAACGCTCCAGAAGAAGAAGGTCGCTTTCATGACTGACGTGAAGCAGGACTACAGCGTCGGACTAACTAAAATTGCCAAAGAATACTTCGAGAAGAATGGCGGCGAGATTGTGAAGGAGCAGAGCTACAGTTCGGAGGACAAGGATTTTCGGGCCCAACTAACGGCGATAAAGGCGGCTAACCCGGACGTCATTATCATCACCGGTTACTATCCCGAAGCGGCCTTGATCGCTAAACAAGCTCGTCAGTTTGGGATCAAAGCGGCGTTGGCTGGAGGTGACGGCTGGGATGGTTCTTCACTGATTCCGGTTGGCGGCAGCGCGGTCGAAGGCGCCTACTTCTCGGACCACTTCGCGGTGGCGGACACCTCTCCTCTCGTCCAGACTTTTGTTGCTGCCTACAAAAAGAAGTATAATGCGGCGCCGGACGCTTTTGCCGCTTTGGGCTACGACGCATTCAAACTTCTGGTCGATGCTATTAAGCGAGCGGGTGGGACCGATCCGGAGAAACTGCGCGACGCAATCGCCAGCACCAAAGATTTCCCGGGTGTTTCCGGTAAAATCACGATTAATCCGGAACGGAATGCCACTAAATCGGCGGTCATTCTTACGATCAAGAATGGCGCTTTCGATTATTTCAAGACGATTGAACCGAAATAACGGTTGATCGATCGAATCAGCCAAGCGATTGAGAAAACACGAGAGTCGAGCGGCTCTCGTGCTTTTGTTTAGCGAATCCTGAATATTTGATCTCCCCAACTTTTTCGCAGGCGAAAATATTAGTTGGAATGATTCTTGCCTTGTCTGGTAACCAGTGAACTGGTGCACAAGATGGCTGGCTGGAATTTTTCTTGCTTGATGCGCGCTATTCTCGTCTGGGCGAGCGGTGTGGGCAGTCTTTTACTGCTTCTGACCTCGTTAGCGAAGGCGGAACAAACAATCAAAGTCGGAGTGGTAACCTGCCTCTCGGGCGGACTATCAACGTATGGAGTTTCCAGCCTGCAGGGAGCGAAGCTAGCCGCCGACGAAATCAATGCGGCCGGCGGAATTCTGAATCGTCCTCTGGAACTTGTCGTCGACGACAACCAGTCAAAGGCCGGCGAGACGGCAAGAATTATCCGAAAATTCTTAAGTCAGGATCATGTGGTTGCCATCGTCGGCGATTTAACTTCGTCGCTCACGATGGAAGGGGCGCCGCTGGCTCAAAACGCGCATATTCCGCTACTCACGCCGACTGCCACTAATATCGCGATTACGTCGACCGGTAATTTCATCTTCCGGAGTTGTTTCACCGATCCATTTATCGGGCGGATCATTGCGCGATTTGCGCTGGATCATTTGAATGCTCGGCGGGCGGTCGTCATGACCGACATCAAGCAAGACTACAGTGTAGGAGTAACGGAGGAATTGAAGCAATATTTCGGCACCAATGGCGGACAGCTGCTGGAGGAAATCTCCTTTAGCAGCGGCGACACCGATTTTCGGGCTCAACTTACCAAGCTCAAAGCGGATCGCCCTGAGGTGGTATTTTTGCCGGCCTACTATCCGGAGGTTGGCCTGATTTTGCGGCAAGCTCGTCTTCTGGGAGTGACCGTTCCGTTCCTCGGTGGCGACGGTTGGGATAGCCCAGCGTTGGTACAGGTCGCCGGAAAGAGCGCTGATGGTTGCTATTACGCAAATCATTTCTCGCCGGATGATACTGATCCGCGGGTGCAGCAATTCGTCGCTACCTATAAAGAGAGATATCATTCTCCGCCCGATGCGCTCGCCGCGCTTTGGTACGATGGGATGCGATTGGTGGCGGATTCGATCCAACGAGCCGGCTCTGACAGCCCGGAGAAGATTCGGGATGCAATAGCTCAAACCAAAGGCTTTGCCGGAGTCACCGGAAACATCTCGCTGGACGACCAAAGAAACGCTACTAAACCTGGCGTAATCGTAGCTATTCAAGGCGGAGCAATACGGATGGTGGAACGAGTCATGCCCTAGTCTTGAACAAAACGCGATGGACCAAGTTATCCTTTTTATCCAACAACTGCTCAATGGACTTTCACTCGGTTCGATCTACGCCCTTATTGCGCTTGGATACACGATGGTCTATGGGGTGCTGCGATTCATCAACTTCGCCCACGGCGACGTTTATATGCTGGGGGCGTTTTCGGGATTTCTGATCGCCCCAGCTGTCTCCAAGCTCATTCCGCTGGATAAGTTCGAAGAATTCACGCCCGGAAATACTTTACTCATCATTGGCGGAGCCGGTTTGGTGATGATCATTTCCATGCTGATCTGTGCTGTCACCGGTGTTTTGATCGAGCGGATTGCGTATCGACCACTGCGGGAGCGGCCCCGCCTTACGGTACTAATCACGGCCATCGGGGTATCTCTGTTCATTCAGAATATGACCCAATTCTTTTTTGGACCTCAGCCGCGAGCCTTCCCCCAGTTGATTCCGGTCGAAGCGATACCCGGTCTAGGGGATCTCACGGTCCTAACCACCCAGGCCGCCATCATTCTCTCCACGATTGTACTGCTCATAGTCCTCCATTTCATCGTTACCAGAACAAAAATGGGATTGGCGATGCGCGCCTTGTCAGTCAATCCGACGGCCTGTTCGTTAATGGGAGTGAACAACGATGTCGTCATCTCGTTTACCTTTGCCTTAGGTTCAGCTCTCGCTGCTGCCGCCGGCATTCTGGTGTCGATGGATTCTCCTTCCATCTCGCCCATGATGGGCAATCTGCCGGGCATCAAGGCCTTCGTCGCAGCCGTCCTCGGTGGTATCGGAAATATTCCGGGCGCTGCCATCGGCGGATTGATCATCGGAGTTTTGGAGACTTTGGTCGTAGGCTATCTCCGTCCGGAACTCCGCGATGCGATTGCGTTTGCAGTCTTGATAATAATTCTCTTGTTCAAACCGACCGGAATCCTGGGCAGAGTGGAACGAGAAAAGGTATGAGCAAGGCGCGTCTCTTACTCGGCGTTGCATTGGCCGCTTTGCTCGTTTTCAGCCTTTTTGGGGAGTCGCTAGTGGTGACTCGTTACGCCTATTATTACGACATTTTCATTAATATCGGCATTAACATCATCCTGGCTGTCAGCCTGAACCTGGTAAACGGTTATACCGGTCAGTTCTCGCTCGGGCACGCTGGTTTTATGGCTGTCGGCGCCTACGCAGCAGCCAGTTGGTCGAACCATTTGGATCCCTTCATTCTGAAATTACTCGGCGGGAGCCAAAACGGATTCGCTACCAATGTCGCCCTGCTTTTGTCGATGAGCTTTGGCGGCCTCTTGGCAGCGATTGCGGGCATTGCAGTGGGTATACCTTCGCTGCGACTGAAAGGCGATTATCTAGCCATAGTCACGCTGGGGTTTGGCGAAATCATTCGAACCGCGATTTTAAACACCGATTTTCTCGGAGCAGCCCGAGGACTGAGAGTCACCGGCAATACGACGAATCTTTTCTGGACCTTCGGAACGGCAGCAATCGCGATCTACGTTGTCCTAGGCATGGTCAATTCGACTTTTGGGCGCGGATTTTTAACGGTTCGAGATGACGAGATTGCGGCCGAGGCGATGGGGATCAATGCAACCAGGTACAAAGTGCTGGCGTTTGTTATCGGCGCGCTTTTTGCCGGGATAGCAGGCGCTTTGTTTGGCCATTTCACAATGTTTCTTACCCCCGAGGGATTTAATTTTTTTAAGTCCGTTGATGTCGTTGTGATGGTTATTCTCGGCGGAATGGGTAGTACCACCGGTGTCATTCTGGCAGCGATTCTTTTGACGATTTTGCCGGAAATCTTGCGCGCGTTGGCCCACACCGATTTTATTGCCGGCTCCCAGGCCGCGGTTGAATCGGTTTTGAAGGTCCATTTACCGCCCTTGCAAGGCTTGTTGGAAAACCGGCTCATTCTCTATTCAGTGCTCCTGATAATCATGATGCTGACGAGACCGCAAGGCCTCTTCGGCGATCTAGCCGGTTCGAGAAAGCGAGTGAAGAGCAGCCCCCATGGCTAATCTTCTTCACGTAGATCATTGTACGATTCGTTTCGGCGGGTTAACCGCGGTTTCGGATTTTGTGCTGGAAATTGGGAATCGGGAGTTGGTGGGATTAATTGGACCGAACGGGGCCGGCAAGACGACTATCTTTAATCTGATAACGGGAGTCTATCAGCCAACCTCCGGCCGGATCGTTTTCGCAGACGAACTGTTAAATGGACTGAAGCCGTTCCAGATCACTGCGAAAGGAATCGCGCGTACTTTTCAGAATATCCGTCTTTTCCCTTCGTTGACGGCTCTTGATAATGTCCGAGCGGCCTTCAATCTTCATCTCAGACATGGTCCGATCCACGCTTTGACCCGAGGACCCAAATTCCGCGAGGAGGAGAAACAGATTGAGAGCGAAACGATGGAGTTGCTTAAAATTTTTAACCTCGATCGTTTTCGCGATACGATGTGCAAAAGCCTTCCTTACGGCGACCAACGTCGCTTGGAAATTGTCCGCGCGTTAGCGACGCGCCCGCGATTGCTACTCTTAGACGAGCCGGCTGCGGGGATGAATCCGACTGAAAAAGGGACACTCATGCGGTTGATCGAATTCATTCAGGAGCGTTTTGATATCTCCGTTTTACTCGTCGAGCATGACATGCGCGTAGTCATGGGGATTTGTAAGCGAATCTGTGTGTTAGATCATGGGGTCAAGATCGCCGAAGATTTACCCGAAGTGATCCGGCGGGATCCCAAAGTGATCCAGGCTTACCTGGGTGAAGAGAAGCTGCCGGAAACAAGCACGGAAGGATATCGGTCGTCCAGCCGGGAAAAGAACGGATGTTAGAAATTCGGAACCTGGAAGTAGCATATGGCTCGATCACGGCCTTGCATGGGATTAGTCTTCGGGTCGAGAAAGGCAAAATCATTACGCTGATAGGCAGTAACGGCGCCGGGAAATCGACCACGTTAAAAGCGGTTTCCGGGTTGATGAAAGCGCGCGCCGGCCAGGTTTTTCTGGAGGGCACAGAAATTACCAACCACCCGCCACACAAGGTGGTTGGACTTGGAGTAACCCAAGTGCCGGAAGGGAGAATGATCTTCCCAAATCTTACCGTTGGGGAGAACCTCCGCATGGGCGCCTATCGGCGGCTCGGTAAAGAATCGTTGAAGCCCGATTACGATCACGTGTACACGATCTTCCCGCGCTTGAAAGAGCGAGAGAAACAGGTAGCCGGGACGCTCAGCGGCGGCGAACAACAGATGCTAGCGATCGGGCGCGCGCTATTTAGCGCACCCCGCTACTTAATGCTGGATGAGCCTTCGCTTGGGATAGCGCCCATTTTAGTGAAGACCATTTTTGAAAAGATTGTCGAAATCAATCGCCAGCTCGGCATTACGATTTTGTTGGTGGAACAAAACGCCAATTTGGCTCTCGAGATTTCCGATTACGGTTATGTCCTCGAGACTGGTCGAGTGATCCTGGAAGATCCTTCGGACAAACTCCGAGCCAGCGCGCTGGTCAAGGAATCGTATCTGGGGGGAGGGTAAAGACTACCCTGGTAGGCCGAAGGCGCGATTCAAGATAGCCTGGCAGTCTATCGGACTTCGCTTGACCCAATCTGATGGGCAGGTTTTCAGCGGCAACCTGTCCGACGAAGCCTGCAGTGATATTCGAACTATCGCTTACCGATTTGGCGAAGTCGGAAGCCGCGATTTAGGATAGCCCAGGGCGCCAGCCCTAGGGATTGGAGTGTAGAGACGATTAAGCGCTGATACCAGCGCCTGACAACAACACGCCTATATGAGGTTTCATGTAGCAATCCGCTGAAACACACCTTCAGTGCGTGACCGATGGTGAAACCGGATTCCTAGGGCTCCGCCCTAGGCTATCTTGAAGCAGGCCTTCGGCCTTCGCCGATGTCTCGGCAGAGTGCCGGGTAAGGCGTTGAAGGGGTGATTCGTCCCGCTAGGGACGCTTGATAGTATAGCCCGGTACGAAGCGCCGGGAAACGTTGAAGAGGTGCCTTCGTCCCGCTAGGGACGTTGCGATAGTAGCCCGGTACGAAGTGCCGGGAAGGCGGTGAAAAAGCGCTCCGTCCCGCAGGGACGCTTGATAGTAGCCCGGTACGAAGTGCCGGGAAAGGCGTTAAAAAGGCGCTCCGTCCCGCTAGGGACGTTGCGATAGTAGCCCGGTACGAAGTGCCGGGAAACGAAAAAAAGCGCCTCCGTCCCGCTAGGGACGTTTGATAGTAGCCCGGTACGAAGTGCCGGGAAACGAAAAAAAGCGCCTTCGTCCCGCTAGGGACGTGCGAAAGTAGCCCGGTACGAAGTGCCGGGAAACGGGAAAAAGCGCCTCCGTCCCGCTAGGGACGGCTGAAATGTTCAGGTCTCTTAGTGGTGTTTAGCTGACTTCAATGCCACGTGTCTAAGCGACCCACTTGCGATCAAGCGACTCCTTTCCTCCTTCGTCTCGCTTTCGCGAGACCACGGCGAACAAGCCGGGACGGCGGAGAAGCATCCCTCAGCCTCTTCAGCAGTCACTTCCTTATGTTGGCGCGCATGGGCAAAAGCCGCGGCGTATTTTTTCCTGGCCCTTCGGGCCGTATCGGAAAGGCCGACACCTGAAGCGCGCCTTCCTCCTTCGCCAAGCCTTCGGCGGGACAGGTCGGTGCTTTCCCACCACAAAAATCGGTGGCGAGGAAATGATGGACCGTGAACCGTGAACGGCTAACCTGTAACAGCAAACCTTCTCATGCCCCGCGACTATCAACTGCACAAGCTTCCTTCCGTCGCTACGAGCGCGATCGATTATCGAGCTGAGCTAAATGATCAGCAGTACGAGGCGGTCACCTCAGGACCGGGACCGGCGCTCGTGCTTGCCGGGGCTGGAAGCGGAAAGACTCGGACGCTCATCTACCGCGTCGCTTGGTTGCTCGATAACGGTGTCGAACCACAAAATATTCTCCTTCTCACCTTCACGAACAAAGCCGCGCGCGAGATGCTCGCTCGCGTCCAGGCATTGCTTCCACTGGAGACCCGAGCGATTTGGGGTGGCACATTTCACTCAATCGGTAACCGATTACTCCGACGACATGCGCTGGAAGTCGGGTTTCGACCCGGTTTTTCAATCATGGATCGTGAAGACCAGGAAGATCTATTGGCTGCCGTTGTCGCCGGTTCTGAGATCGACACGAAGCTAGTTAGATTTCCGACCGCCGAGGTGCTGGGCGACCTTTTTAGCTTCGCCTTGAATACCGACCAGCCTTTGGCCGGCGTTATTGCCGATCGGTACCGGCGATTCCAACCGCTCACCCAGCAAATTGAGTGGGTGCGGAAAAAGTACGAAGAACGCAAGCGAGCTGCGAATGCGATGGATTTCGACGATCTCCTGGTGAAGACCGTTGGCTTACTGAACGCAAATCCTGGAGTGGCGGAACACTACCAGCGCCACTTTCAATTCATTCTGGTGGATGAGTACCAGGATACGAATCGACTCCAGTCCGATTTCATCGATCTCCTGGCGGCGCGCCATCAAAGCGTGATGGTGGTAGGAGACGACGCCCAGTCGATCTACTCTTGGCGGGGAGCAAATTACCAAAACATTCTCGATTTCCCGAAGCGCTATCCGCAGACCAGGATCTACAAGATTGAGATCAACTATCGCAGCGTGCCGGAAATTCTGTCCGTGGCGAATTCGGCGATCCAAGGAAACGCGAAGCAATTTACTAAGACGCTTCGCGCGGAGCGGGCGGGGCTTGAGATCAAACCGGCCCTGGTTCCGCTCATCGACAATAATCAACAAGCCCTTTTTGTTGCTCAGAGAATTTTGGAATTGAGGGACGAAAATATCGATTTGCGAGAGATTGCGGTGCTCTATCGGGCGCACTATCAGTCACTCGAGGTGCAACTGGCGCTGACTCGGGCGGGAATTCCGTTCTTCATTACGAGCGGCTTGCGGTTCTTCGAACAGGCGCACATCAAGGACGTGGCCGCGTTCATGAAATTTGTCATTAACCCGGCTGACGAGATTGCATTTAAACGCATGGCGCGGTTGTTGCCAGGGATCGCGACCAAAACCGCCGAGCGACTATGGGAACAAATTACCGCTATCTCGGAGGATCGTCGCCAGAACTTTGCGGCGTGGCTGGCCAATGGCAAAGTGGCACCAAAATCACAGAAAAGTTGGGAGCAACTCGGTCACACTTTAGACGAAATTGCTCCCGACCGGCAGCCCGTCGCCCCGGCGATGATGATTCACAGCATCTTGGAGGCGCTTTACGACGACTATCTTCAGTCGAAATACGCTAACTATGAACAACGCCGTGACGATCTGCTGACGCTGGAGAACTTTGCGCGGACGTTTCAAGATCCGGTCGAGTTTTTAAGTCAACTCTCGCTCATGGCGACAGGCAGTAGCGAAACGATTGCGGCCGAAGAGGATGATTCGGAAAAGGTAACCCTCTCAAGCGTCCATCAAGCCAAAGGGTTGGAGTGGCGGGCAGTCTTCATCATCTGGTTGAGCGATGGTATGTTTCCCAGCGGTCGTTCGCTGGAATCTGTGGAGGCAGTGGAAGAAGAACGAAGGCTTTTTTACGTCGCAGTGACCCGGGCAAAAGACGAACTTTACCTTACGTACCCTTGCTGTTGGCCGACCGGATCGATTGAACAGCAGATTCAGCGTCCCTCCCGTTTTCTCAAAGAAGTTCCGTCGGAGCTTCTTGAAGAATGGCGAGTCGGATTTTGACGGCGCGCCGCCAAATCGTTACTATCGGTTTGGCGCTCCGTCGAAAAGCGAGCGTGTCTTAAGGGATTAGTCGGTGTGAAGCGCTACATACGAGCAATTTACGCGCCTGTGATGGGCGTTCCTTGGAGCAACCGAGAGCTTTTCCATGCGATCCAAACTTCGTTAGAGCAGTGGCTGGGAGAGCAAGAGAGGAAGGCCCTGCTGGATCTGATTCGCCTGTTTTTGATCGGGTCGCGGACCCGGTACGTCCAGTGTCCCGATTTTTTGGACCTCAATTCGTTCACCGACCACGCCAGGGCTTTCGAAAGTGCTGCCGAAGATTCACTGCGAGCCGTGGGCGCCGAAGCTGCCAAGAACGGTCCCGCCGAATTTGACGCGGTCATAGCGGTGTCGAGTGCCGGTTTGTCGATGCCTGGTCTGGCCGACCAGGCCGCGAACTTTGTAAAAGATCGCGTGAGTCGGCATGCCCTTTTACTCGATGTAGCCAATGCGGGTTGCACGGGCAGTTCGCGGGCGCTTCAGATCGGGGCGAATCTAGGACCGGAAGTGCGAGAGATTCTCATCGCCGTCTTAGAACCGACCTCCACGCTCGCCGACCCGAGGTCGCTCGAACGGTCAAACTGGCAAGGCGTTTGTACTTTCGGTGATGGAGCAGCCGGAGTTTGGCTTTCATCTGAACCAGGCGCCGGAGCGGCGCAACTGGACAAAATTGTTTCCTGGCACGGAAATGAGCCGGACTTAATTCGATGGGAAAAAGGATCGAACTATTATCGATTTGGATTAACTGATCCGGAAGGGTTTGAGAGTAGTGTGCGCCGAGAAATCCTTGAAGCGACCACCCGGATCGGGTGGAGCAAAAAAAGCGACGCACTCTATGCGGTCCATCCCGCTGGCATCATGCTCTTGCTGAGCCTGGCAAAGAAGCTTGAGCTGGATCGAGCTGCGCTGGAGCCCTCGATTCGGCATTTCCGGACCTTTTCTAATATGAGCAGCGCGAGTATCTTACACATTTTGCGCGAGCTGCTGGCCACCGCCCGTTCCGGTCAAGAGGTTCGCTGGCTAACCATGGGAACGGGATTTCATGTAGTTTATGGCCTTTGCACCAAACTTTGAGGATCCAATATGATCCAACGCGAAGAGGTCTTGGCAGCGATGAAGGAATTCATTAGAGCCCACTTTCCGACGGCGCCAACCGACGAAATCGAGTCATTGACTGCCGGAGATGTCATCAGGCAGAGCCTGGAGCTGGTGGAATTTGTGTTACACTTGGAAGACCGGCTCGGTGTCGAAGTAAATATCAATCAACTAGGAGAAAATCTCATCGTGCAAAACTTTGGCGCCTTGGCGGATGAGCTGGTCAGGCTTTCGGCAGGCGATGAGCTGAAAGGTGGTACGCCGGCTGCATGAAAGAGGGGCGGCGGAAGGCGTTTCCCCGACCGGTGACAGGCAAGGCGAAACAGTCCCGCGACCGCGGTACTGTGAGCTGGGCCCCAACGTTCGGCTCGCCCGTCTCAATTCGCTGTCGCTGATGGCCTGTATCGCCCTACCAACGCTGGGTGCCGCTGCACTCCAATTAATCGCTTGCGTCCAAGAAGTTCTCTCATATCTTCACCCCTCCTGAGTACTATGGCCACGAGTGAAACGATTGATCTGAGCGCGTTTCGGTTGCACGATAAGGACACTGGCAGCGCAGACGTCCAAATCGCGCTGCTGACCGATCGGATTAATCAACTGACCGAACATCTGAAAGGCAATCGGAAAGATCATTCCTCGCGGAGGGGTTTGTTAAAGTTGGTGGCAACCCGCAGGAGCTTGCTCGATTACCTGAAAAGGACGTCGCAGGACCGCTATAAATCAGTAATCGAAAAGCTCAACCTGCGTAAGTAAATGAACATAGGAGCCGTCCGAGGTCGGGCGGCTTTTCGCTGAATGGCCAAATTCTCCGGTCGGTAGAGGACTGCGCCTGGCGCTGGGTTTGATCGCTAAGGCAC
Source organism: uncultured Verrucomicrobiae bacterium (assembly GCA_963804425.1). Lineage (GTDB taxonomy): Bacteria > Verrucomicrobiota > Verrucomicrobiia > Chthoniobacterales > JAFAMB01 > DASTDH01. The sequence continues at coordinate 489,821 of CAWDQF010000003.1, forward strand.
GTTCGACCTATCAGCTACTGGAGTTTCGACGAAAGTCGGGCGACATTTCGGACGATAATCTCAAGGTTTCTTGAATGACGACCTTGGTCTTAGGTCAGAGCTGCGCCTCCGGGCGCGGTTCTGACCTACGAGCAAAGGTCGGCGTGAAGACTCCTCGAGAGTTTTGATAAAATGGAATCTAAAGTCTCGAAAGTTATTGGGTCAGCCGATCTTACGATCTCGACTGGCAAACTGGCAAAGCTTGCCGACGGCTCGGTTACCGTGCGTTCCGGAGATACCCTTATTCTCGTAGCGGCCGTCTCGGCCACTACGGTGAAGGAGGGTCAGGATTTTTTCCCGCTTACGGTGGACTACCGCGAAAAGGCAGCAGCCGTTGGGAAATTCCCAGGTGGCTATTTCAAACGGGAAGGGCGCCCCTCGGAGAAGGAAACACTTACTTCGCGAATGACAGATCGTCCTCTTCGCCCGCTGTTTCCAAAAGGCTATTTTTACGATACGCAGGTCATTAGCGTTCTGCTGAGCGCCGACGGCGAGAATGATCCCGACATTTTAAGCATCACCGGGGCCTCGGCCGCATTGTGCATATCCGACATCCCATTTGCCGGGCCGATCGGTGCCGTACGGGTCGGACGCGTCAACGGTGAGTTCGTTGTTAATCCGACTCACACCCAGCGCCAACAGAGTGATTTGGATTTGGTCTATGTCGGTAGTGCCGATGAAGTGGTCATGATCGAGGGTGCCGCGAATGAGATCCCGGAAGAGGAATTCATCCGAGCGCTCGAATTTGCCCAACCGTTTGTTCGCGAAATTGTAAACATGCAAAAGGAGCTTGCCGCCACGGCAGGCAAACCCAAACGGGAAGTCGAGCTTCTCACGGTCCGAGATGACCTACTCGAAATTGCCTACCAGGTGGCTGGTGATCGAATCGAAGCGGCGCTCTACACGACGGGGAAGGTCGCCCGCAGCAAGGCCGTTGATGCGTTACGCAAGGAAGTCGACACAGCGATTCTGGCAAAGTATCCGGATGCCACCCCGTTCGAAATTTCGCAAGCGTTCGATTATCTCCAGAAAAAGGCGTTTCGAGTCAGCATTCTCGATAAGAAAACGCGCTGCGACGGTCGAGGTCTGCATGAATTGCGACCGCTGGCCGGAGAAGTTGGTTTACTTCCGCGATCGCATGGCTCTGCCCTCTTCCAGCGAGGAGAGACCCAGGCGCTAGCACTTGCTACGCTCGCCTCCGCCGAGGAAGCGCAGATGATCGACGCGTACACCGGAGGAGATCCGAGTAAGAGATTCATTTTGCACTACAATTTTCCGCCCTTCAGCGTCGGTGAAACTGGTCGATTTGGCGGTGCCAGCCGTCGCGAAATCGGACACGGTGCGTTAGCCGAACGCTCCATCGCTCCAATCCTTCCTTCGGAGGCGGAATTTCCTTACGCGATCCGCGTGAGCAGCGAAGTGATGGAATCCAATGGATCAACCTCGATGGCGACAGTTTGTTCGGGGGTTATGGCGTTGATGGACGCTGGCGTGCCGATTCGTAAGCCGGTCGGCGGCATTTCCGTTGGTTTGGTCACTGAATACCAGGGCGATCACCTCGCACGCTACACCACCCTCACCGATATCATCGGTTCCGAAGATCATTTCGGTGATATGGATTTCAAGCTGTGCGGTACCCGGGAGGGAGTAACCGGATTTCAGCTCGATTTGAAACTTCCCGGACTTTCTCATGCGATCCTGTCCGAAGCGATTCGCGAAGCCTGCGACGCGCGCATGAAGGTGCTGGACGTGATGTCCGAAGCGATCCAGACACCAAGGAAAGAACTCAGCCAATACGCACCGCGTATTGAAACCGTTAAGATTCATCCAGATAAGATCGGCCTGCTCATCGGACCCGGAGGGAAGACGATCAAAGGGATCGTGGCCGAAACCGGGGCTGAGATTAATATCGATGACGATGGGTCCGTTCACATCTATTCGGCCAGCCGCGATAGTTTAAACCGCGCGAAGGAGATCATTTCGGGGATGACCAAGGAGATCGAAGTCGGTGAGAGCTACCATGGGCGGGTAGTTTCGATCAAAGAATTCGGCGCATTTGTCGAAGTACTGCCTGGGAAAGATGGCCTAGTCCATGTTTCTGAATTGGCCGATTTCCGGGTGAAGAATGTCGAAGATGTGGTGAAAGTTGGCGATTTGGTTTGGGTGAAATGTATAGGGATCGATGAGAAGGGCCGCGTCAAATTAAGTCGTAAAGCGGCAATGAAAGAACGCAACGCCGAAGCCGAATCCGCGCTGCAGCAAGAGGCTTGAGCGATTTACAATTCAGAATCTAGAATCTAGAAGCAGCGCGTTTGTGGCCGATACGTCCCGCAAGCCGGATCCAGGACGTAATCGGACCTCTTCAGCCTCTCCCCTACCATATGCGCTGAGCGCCAATCGAGTATTTGTCGCTGCTGCCGACTCGTGCTTCCGTGTTCGGTTTCGTGTCCCGTTTCTGCTTGAAAATTATTTGACGCGCCCTTTTGCCTGCAGCTAAAGAGTAACTCGCGTCGGTGACACTGGCGAGCGGGAGAGCGGAACAAGAAATTGGTTGCGTAAGCAGTCGAACGCAATATTCTCGATCGCCGTTGGATTTCGACAACGAGGTTTGAAAACGATTTTCTCAATCCCCAACATTTTGCTTTCACTCGGATCTCGCCGCGAAGGTGGTTTGCGCGGATCGGAGAGGGCGATCCTGCCAACGAATGGCTAATTTTTTTCCCCGCTGGACAAATTACCTACCGCTCAAAATAATTTTCTGCCTGCTGGTGATAAGCGGCGCGGCGTCAGGCGCATACTGGTGGTATTTGACGCCGGAATATATGCGGCAGGGCTATCAACCGGTTCAGCCGGTTCCCTTTCCGCACGATATACACGTCAACCAGCTGGGCATGGATTGCCGCTACTGCCATTCGTACGTTGAGGTCTCTTCTCATTCGAATGTGCCAACCACTCAGACCTGCATGAATTGTCATCAGCAGGTGCAAGCCAATAATCCCAAGCTCTGGGCGGTCAAACAAAGTTGGGAAACCGGGCAACCGATGCACTGGGTTCGCGTTCATCAGATACCGGATTTCGCTTTCTTTAATCACGCGGTTCATGTGAATCGTGGGATCGGTTGCGTTAGTTGTCACGGGCAGATCAATCACATGGATGTCGTTTATCAGCATGAGCCGCTGACCATGGGCTGGTGTTTAGATTGCCACCGTCATCCGGAAAATAATCTGCGTCCCGTCTCTGAGGTATTTAACCTTGATTGGAAACCCGAAGGCGATAAGTCGCAGCAACAAATCGGGACCCGATTGCAGCAACAATGGAACATCGCACCGCCGCAAAACTGCGTAGGGTGCCACCGCTAATGAAGAAAGTTTTTCATCATCCCCCGGAGGATCCCACCGGGAAACGTTATTGGCGCGGTCTCGAGGAGCTTTCGAATACGCCGGAGTTTCAGAGGTGGCTGCAACGGGAGTTTCCGGAGGGCGCAGCCGAGCTCGAGGCGGATGGAGTTTCGCGGCGGAACTTCATGCGTTTGATGGGAGCATCCATGGCGCTGGCCGGCGTTGGCTTGAGCGGCTGTCGACGAGCAGAAACGTACATTGTTCCGTTCGCCAAAAGCGTGGAATGGCAGATTCCCGGCAAAGCTGTCCTGTATTCGACATCCATGCCCACTCGATCGGGTGCTTTGCCCCTTATCGCCACCACGTTTGAAGGCCGCCCGACCAAACTTGAGGGGAATCCACTCATCCCATCGAGTAATGGTGGTACGGACACATTCGCCCAAGCGGCGGTCCTTAACCTCTACGATCCAGATCGAGCTAAGACCGTACTGGAGGAGGGCAAGGCGTCTTCGGTCGATAAACTGGAAGCCTATCTAAAAAAGGTTTTATCTGATCTCCAGCAAAATCAGGGTGCCGGATTTGGGCTACTCATTGATTACCAGCAGTCGCCGACCCGGGATCGGCTTTTGACGACGTTCAAACAGCGATACCCGCAAGCAGAGATTTACTTCGACGACCCCTTGGTGGCCGGGGAATACGAACATGCTGTCGAAACCCTGTTTGGTCTCGACGTCGCGCTACGTCCGGCGTTCGATAAGGCGGGCGTGGTGTTATCGCTCGACGCTGATTTCCTTGGATTGGAGCAAACCGCCGACGGAGTGAAGGCATTCAGCGCTCGCCGGCGAGCGCATGGATCGGCCAAGAACATGAACCGCCTCTACAGCGTGGAGAATCGATTTACGCTTACCGGAGGGATGGCCGACCACCGGTTGCGATGTGCTGCTTCGCAGATTCCTGCTTTTGCGCTGGCGCTGGCCGGCAAATTGGCGGCAGCTACGAACGATCGAGTTCTCGGCGCAATGGTCAGCCAGGTGAAGCCGAGTGGAACCGGATTTGACGACGCTTGGCTTACCGAGTGTGCAAACGATCTGATTGCCCATAAGGGGCAAAGTCTGGTCTTACTCGGTAGCCGTTACCCGGCCTGGGTCCATGGCTTAATCCTAGCGATGAATAACGCAGTAAGCGCTCTCGGATCAACGCTGCGTGTGCTGCAGCGGACCGAATTCAAAGGGGGAAACCTACAAGACTTGGTTGCCAAAGCCAAAAGCGGCGCCATGCGCCGGCTGTTCATTTTGGCAGGCAATCCCGGGTACACTTCGCCGGTCGATCTGCAGTGGTCCGAGTCGGTGCAAAAGAACGTTCCGGAGATATTTCGGCTTGGCTATTACGAAGATGAGACCACACCTGGCACCAAATGGCACGTTCCGGAAGCGCACTTCTTAGAGTCCTGGGGCGATCAACGTGCGCCCGATGGCACCTACCTACCGGTTCAGCCGATGATTCTTCCTCTGTTCGGCGGATGGTCGCAGCTCGATATACTGGCTAAGTTGTTATCTCTTCCATCCGGCGTGGACGCCGTCCGGGAAACCTTCAAGTCGGTGGCGAGCAGCGGCGATTTCGAAGAAGCCTGGACCGTTTTTCTGCGCCAAGGATTCGTTAAAGATTCCGCCTACAAAGTTGCCAGTGCATCGTTCAATACCGATCGAATTCCCACTTTGCTGCAAACCGCGGCACTGCCCGGACCAGTAAATCCGAGTGCCATCGAAATTGTTTTTCCGGCTGACTACACGGTCGACGACGGTCGATATTCCAATAATGCATGGCTGCAGGAGCTGCCGGATCCCATTACCAAACTCACTTGGGATAACGCTGTCCAGATCAGCAAGGCCACCGCGAAAGCCTTGCAGGTTGCAGAAGGCGATTTGGTGGAGATCACCGTGGCCGACCGGAAGTTAGTGGCTGCTATCTTGATTGCGCCAGGTCAAGCCGATTTTTCCTTGTCCTTGTCGCTCGGTTACGGCCGGGAAGCGGTTGGTCAAGTAGGCAAAGGCACCGGCTTTAACGCCTACCATCTGCGAACCACTAATGCGCTTTATTTCGCGACGGGAGCGACCATAAAACTAGTGCAAGCTGGCGGCTACAAGCTGATCCGGACGCAAATGCACCATAGCATGGAAGGCCGCGCGCTCGTGCGTGAGGGAACAGCCCAGGACTACGAATCTAATCCTTCTTTCGCCAAGAAGGTGTGGATGGATAAGGATTTAGAGCCCAACATTTCGCTCTATTCTCATCCGCCGCTCAATGCTCCCAATCAGTGGGGGATGGTCGTAGACCTGAATACCTGCATCGGATGCTCGGCGTGCGTGGTGGCCTGCCAGGCGGAAAACAACATTCCCATCGTTGGCAAAGATCAGGTTGAGGGTGGACGGGAGATGCATTGGATTAGAATCGATCGGTACTTCTCCAGCGCCGACGGCGACATCAACAACCCGCATCTGAGCGAAGACCCGGAGCTGGTGGTCCAACCGGTCATGTGCCAGCATTGCGAAAACGCTCCGTGCGAGACGGTTTGCCCGGTGAACGCGACGGTTCACAGCGAAGACGGGCTCAATGTGATGGTCTACAATCGTTGCATTGGAACTCGATACTGTTCCAACAATTGTCCTTTCAAGGTTCGCCGATTTAATTTCTTCAACTACAACGATCGGCCCGTACTCGACAAGGTTGAGCACGGCTTGCCGGGCTTTCAAGGTAAGCAGCAACTCTACCTCGGGCCGCTTGGCCAATGGGGGATGGAGGAAATCTCGAAGCTCCAGAAAAATCCGAACGTGACTGTTCGTTCCCGTGGCGTGATGGAAAAGTGCACCTACTGCGTGCAACGCATTGAAACCGCGAAGATTTCTCAGCGCATCAAAGCAGGGGTGACAGGCGATCTCACGATTCCGACTGACACTATCAAATCGGCGTGTCAGCAAGCTTGCCCGGCCGAGGCCATTGTGTTTGGCGACATCAAAGATCCGCAAAGCAAAGTTGCTAAGCTGCGTAGTCTTCCGCAGAATTATCATTTGCTCGAATACCTGAATATCCAAACCCGGACGAGCTATCTCGCCCGTCTGCGCAACCCGAACCCCAAAATGCCTGGTGCTGGAAAGATTGGGCATATCAATGGGAGCCAGGATGAGGGGGAGGAACACGATAAGCCGGCAGCGCTGGCGGTCCCTGAAGGAGGAGGAAACGCCTAATGGCTGAGACCCATACCGCGGCGACGGTGCCTTTTGAGGAGCGGATGCCACGGCCGCCGATGGTGCTAAACAATCGCTCGATGTCGTGGATCACCAACCTGATCGCCGGCATTCCAGAGCAAAAGACGCCGCTCTGGTGGTATATCACCATTGCGATTACCGGATCTTTCGCTGCCTTCGGTGTTTCTTGTATTCTTTACCTGTTGTTTACCGGAGTCGGTGTCTGGGGGAACAATATTCCGATTGGTTGGGCCTGGGATATCACCAACTTCGTTTTTTGGATCGGTATCGGTCACGCCGGGACGCTAATTTCGGCCATCCTGTTTCTCTGCCGTCAGAAGTGGCGTACCTCAATTAACCGGGCGTCGGAAGCGATGACCCTTTTTGCCGTTATCTGTGCGGCCATCTACCCGGGAATTCACGTTGGCCGCGTCTGGATGGTTTGGTTCATGGCGCCGGTGCCCAATCCGAATTGGATTTGGCCTAACTTCCGCAGCCCGCTTCTCTGGGACGTATTTGCTGTCTCGACGTACTTTACCGTTTCCGTGTTGTTTTGGTTTTTGGGCTTGGTGCCCGACCTCGCGACGATGCGTGATCGAGCGCTCAGTAAGGTCGGCAAATTCTGTTACGGCGTGCTGGCGCTGGGCTGGCGCGGCGGCAACCGCCAGTGGCGCCATTACGAAATGGCGTATCTGATTCTGGCCGGCCTCTCCACGCCACTGGTGTTGTCGGTGCACTCCACGGTCTCCTTCGACTTTGCCACCTCAGTAATCCCCGGCTGGCACACGACGATCTTCCCTCCGTATTTCGTGGCAGGCGCGATTTTCGGCGGCTTTGCCATGGTGCTAACGCTCATGCTGCCTGCGCGCTCGATTTACAAGCTGCACGATGTGTTCACCTGGAATCACATCGATGTGATGTGTAAGATTATTTTGCTGACCGGTTCGATCGTCGGGTATGCCTACACGATGGAGTTCTTCGTCGCGTTTTACGGGGCCAATCCATTTGAGCGCTTTGCGTTTATTAACCGTTATTTCGGCCCGTATTGGTGGGCCGCCTGGTCGATGTTCACCTGCAACGTAGTAATCCCTCAGCTTTTCTGGGTACGCGCGTTCCGGCGAAATCTCATTACGGTCTTTTTTGTCTGCATGTGCGTGAACGCAGGTATGTGGTACGAGCGGTTTGTCATCATCGCCGTTTCTTTGACCCGTGATTTTCTCCCGTCGAGTTGGGGAATGTACTATCCGACCTGGGTCGATATCATGACCTTTGCCGGCACATTCGGTATATTCACCACCTTTTTCCTGATTTTCATCCGCTTCTTCCCGATGATTGCGATGTCGGAAGTGAAGACTGTTCTGCCAGAGGCCGATCCTCATTATCATCCGCCGCCGACCGGTGGCTCCGAATCAATCAGAGAGGCGCACGTATGACAGCGGCGGCAGCGCGAAGAAAAACTCTGGGGGTGATTGCCGAATTTCCTTCGGCGACTGCCCTCTATCAGGCTGCAGAACAGGTTCGGGATAAAGGTTACCGGTTTTGGGATGTTCATTCTCCGTTCCCGATTCACGGAATGAACAAGGGGATGGGCCTCCGTAAATCGCCGCTCGGCTACATAATATTTTGCGGCGGGCTTACCGGATTTCTCACGGCGGCTTCGCTGGAATTTATTCCTTCTTCTTTCCTCTATCCCCTGATCGTTCACGGGAAGCCGGTAAACTTCTTCACGGTTCCGGCGTTTTTCCCGGTCATGTTTGAACTCACGGTGTTGTTCTCGGCGTTTACCGCTTTTTTTGGCGTGTTCGTCATGAATCGCTTGCCGCGTTTACACCACCCAATTTTTGATTATGAACCGTTCCGGCGCGTTACGGACGATGCTTTTTTCCTGATCATTGAAGCGTCCGACCCGCGTTTCTCGGATACGACAACTCGCGAATTCCTGGAAGGAATTGGCGGGAAGGACGTGACGTTGCTTTACGAGAATGATTAAGAATTTCCTGATCGGATTTGCCTTGCTCTGCGTCTTAGCCGTCGCGCTTCTCGGCACGCGCGGAGAACGTCGCACGGCTCCGCCGATCGAGTTCTTCAGCGATATGAAACGGCAGTCCAAGGTTAAGTACCAGAAGCCAAGCGAATTTTTCGCAGACGGCCGAGCTGCCCGCCCCCCGGTGCAAGGGACGATTCCGATGGGTTACGATATCCCTGGTCATCCGACTCAGAATTTGGAGGTACCAAACGATATCAGCTCTCCGCTCGGCGAGTTCACCGCAGGAACGGATTATTATAATACCGGAAAGATGGGAGACCAATGGGGGACCGGTTTTCCACCGCAAATACCGGTGACGATGGAGCTGCTGAAGCGCGGTCAAAAAGAATTTCAGATTAACTGCGCGGTCTGCCACGGTGCAACCGGTCAAGGCAATGGGATTACTTCAAAGTACGGACTCCTAAGTATTGCTAACTACCACCAAGACAAATTTCGCCAGATGGCAGATGGCCAAATATTCAACACGATCACCAATGGTAAAGACACGATGATGGCCTACGGCGATAAGGTCACCGTGAAGGATCGTTGGGCAATTATTTCCTACATCCGGGCGCTCCAGCGAAGCCAATATGCCAAAATTTCGGATGTCCCGGAGGATCAACACAAAGCTTTGGAGTCGCAAAAATGAATTACTCGCACGTCCCGGCTCCCGAACTCTTTCAGCCGAAAAGAGTGAATCGGCTCTTACTGGTTTTACTCGGAATTGGCATTGCGTTTCTGGGGATCGTGCTACTCACCGGGTTCCTGGCGCCGGCCGGCAGCGAACTTCGCCGTCAATTCGCTTTCTCTTGGCTATTTGCGTTCATCTACTTTTTCACGATTCTGATCGGTTGCTTATTTTGGATCCTTGTCCATCATGCCACCGATTCGGGATGGGGGATCGTCGTTCGGCGTCAGATGGAAAATCTGGCCGCATTGTTGCCCTGGACCATTTTGTTTTTTATCCCGCTTTTCCTTTTTCGATTTGATATCTGGAATTGGCTGACCGCGAAGGACCATCTCGAGGCTAATCCGGCCCTTAAGGACAAGATCGGCTATTTCGACCTGCACTTTGGATCATTTACGGTCTCCTTTTTCTGGATACGAGCGGTCCTGTACTTTCTCTATTTTGCCGGGGCGGCTATCTATTTTCGTCGGACCTCGGTCAGACAAGATTCGGATGGAAATCCGCGTTGGTCGATGCAGATGCGCGGTTTCTCTTTCGTGGGGATTATTCTCTTCGCGTTAGGCATAACTTTTATGGCCTTCGATTGGATGGCTTCGCTTGATTACAAATGGGCTTCCACGATGTGGGGAGTCTACATTTTTGCTGGATCGGCCGGGGCGGGAATAGCGCTGATCATCCTGGTTGTACTCGGGCTTAAGAATGCCGGATATCTGAGCTTTGTGAATGCCGAGCACTATCACATGATGGGTAAACTGCTTTTCTGTTTCTCTATTTTTTGGGGGTATATCGGGTTTAGCCAATACATGCTGATTTGGTACGGGAACATTCCAGAAGAAACGGTCTGGTTCCTGCGTCGGAACATCGGCTCTTGGAATACCGCCAGCATCGCGTTGGTGGTGGGCCGATTTTTTGTTCCGTTCCTTTATTTGCTTTTTCAGTACACCAAGCGTACGCCCAGGCTCTTGGCCTTTATGTCCGTTTGGGTGTTGGCCATGCACCTGCTCGATACTTTCATTACGATTAACCCCTTTCTCCATCCGACCGGGATCCAGGTCACTTGGTTGGATGTAGCGACACTCTTTGCCATTGGTTTTCCGCTGGCCTTCCTTTTTCTCCGGAGCCTGGGATCTGCCTCGTTATTTCCGGCGCGCGACCCCCGTCTGCTCGAGTCCGTTAACGTCACCAATTAAACCATGTCGGAAGCGAACCATTCTCCGAAGTTTTCTCCATCGCTGGTGACAACCATTTTGGTGGTGCTCTTAGTGTTCGCTGGTTTGGCGTGGTTCCTTACGTATCAACGCGAGTCGGTGGTGACCTCTGATCATGAGCGGCGAGAACAACGATTGAAGAATCTTGCCGACTTAGCCGTCGAGAACCAAAAAACCCTGGCTAGCTATCACTGGGTTGACAAGGAGAAAGGGATAGTGGGCGTCCCCATCGATCGAGCGATGGAATTGGAGATTGCGGATCTTTCGGCAAAACATCCACATCCGGCTGGGCCGATCACGCTGCCGGCTCCGAGCCCGACACCTGCACCTTCCGGGTCACCAGCCCAAAAACCCGCGCCTTCTCCGGCCACCAATCAACCCTCGGCCAGTCCCGCCGGTGCGGCGCCTTCACCGACTGGAACACCTCCCAAGCCATGAAGAGGACTTTTAATTTTGCAGCTCTCTCAATGAACTTATGAGTCAATCGCCCGCATCGACTCTCATGATACCTAGTTCGATCGACCGAGCGGTCCGGCTGCCGGTTCTCTTTTTCTTTGCTTCTGGTATTGGTTGGTTGTTAGTCGCCTCGGTACTTTGGCTTTTGTCGGTCGCGCAAACGGCTGACCCGACCGCCTGGTGGTCATTTTCCAGCGTGGCCTGGCTGACCTACGGACGGATTTACCCGGTGTCACTAGATCTTTTCGTCTACGGGTGGGGCTCGCTGGTCGGAATGGGTGTGGCTATTTGGATCTTGGCCAGAATGGCGCAAACGCCGCTTCTCACGGGATTGCTGCCGCTCTTCGCCGGAGTCTCTTGGAATGCTGGCCTCTTTTTCGGTGTTTGGGGAGTACTCGGTGGAGGAAGTATGGGACGGGAATGGCTGGAGTTCCCGCCGTACGCTGCGTTCTCGATCTTTATCGCTCAGCTGACGATTGCGGTCTGGGCGATCGGCTTGTGTCTTTTTCGTAGCCACCGCAAACTTTACGTTTCTCAGTATTACCTGTTGGGTGCCTTTATCTGGTTCCCTTGGTTTTATGCAACGGCGAATGGCTTGCTTAATATCGCTGGTGCCAGCGGGGTGGCTCAACCGGCCATTCAGTGGTGGTATTTTGGTTGTCTCTTCGGGCTCTGGCTTACACCGCTCTGGCTTGCCGCGGCTTTCTACTTCATTCCGCTTATACTCGGCCGGCCTCTTTATAGTGAGCGCCTGGCACTTCTCGGGTTTTGGATCTTAGCCGGGCTGGCAGGGTGGACTGGCGTCAGTCAAATAATCGGTGGTCCCCTTCCGGCTTGGATGATTACGACCAGCATCGTGGCCAAAGTGCTTCTAGTTGTCCCGGTTCTCGCGGTTGCGGCAAATTTGCACCTGACGATGCGGAGTCAGTTCGAGCGTATTAAATCTAATTTAGCTCTTCGCTTCTTAATGACCGGAGCGATGCTCTATGGTTTATCCGGTATTTGGGACGCGATCAACGCCCTCCGAACCGTCGACCAGATCACACAATTCACTTTAGCGATGCCGGCGCGGACCTATTTGACTCTGTTCGGCTTTGTTTCGTTCGTTAGCTTTGGCGCCGTCTATTTTGTGGTGCCTCGTCTGCTTGGTCGTTCCTGGAGATTTACCGCTTTGGTGCGATGGCACTTCTGGCTGAACATCGCAGGCCTCGGTTTGCTGGTTTTCGACGTCACGATTGCCGGCGTAATTCAAGGATTGGGGTTGATGGATCCGAAGGTTTCGTTCCCCGCGATTCTGGATCTCATTTCGCCATTTGTGATCGGTCAGATCGTCGCGGCAGTCGTGATAGTGATCGGTAACATCGTGAGTTTAGTCTCGCTGTTGTTTGTTCTGGTAAATCCTGTCTGGCACGCAGCAGCTGGCCGGGTTCCGGAGCCGGTTCTGGACCTTGGAGAGGAGATGCCTGTCGCGTGAAATCGATCAGCGGATTTTTGTCAGGCATTTTTGTCTTGTTTGGCTTGTCCTGGGTTGGCTCGGTCGCCTATCCATACTTGACTTTTGCCGGACTCAAACCGGATAAGGACGCGATCACGAACGAGTTTGCTCCTCCCGGGGTTCCGGGCGTTGCCCAGCAAGGTTCGCATGTTTTCGCGGCCAATGGCTGCGTTTATTGTCACAGTCAATTTGCTCGCGACAAGATTGAAGGCAGCGATATCGACCGGCAATGGGCGAAACGGCGCACGGTGGCTCGAGACTACATGAACGATCGACAGGTGTTTCTGGGCGTTTCTCGCTTGGGACCCGACCTCACAAATGTCGGGGTCAGACAAAAGGATGCCCAATGGTACTATCAACTCCTCTATCATCCGCAGGCGATCGATCCGGCCTCAATCATGCCGCCTTACCGGTGGTTGTTCCGCGAACAGAAGATCGGCGGTCAGGCGGCCAGCAACGCCCTGAAGTTGGAAGGAGCCGACAAGCCGAAGCCAGGCTATGAAATTGTTCCGACGGCCGAAGGAGAATCGCTGGTAGCCTATCTGCTGTCGCTTAAGCGCGACTACAATCTGCCTGAAGCACCGGAGCCAAAGGAATGAATTCAGAAGAGCGAGGCACCACCGCGGTGGACGAGCCGGCGGCGGAGGCAGGGGAGGTGAATCCGGGAATGGGCGATGCGCCGATTCCCGGCTGGTTGGTGGCGGTTATCGGCGTCGGTATATTTTGGACCGGAGCGTACCTCTTTTCTTACAGTGGTGGGTTTGCTGCCGACGTCTTCGACTACAAGCCGAAGTATGGCGCCCAGGCAGCAGCAGCCGCAGGCCCGCCGGATCCGAAAGCGCTAGGCAAAAGACTTTTCTCGGCGAACTGCATTACCTGCCATCAAGCGACCGGACAAGGGCAACCTGGGCAATTTCCCCCTCTCGCCGGATCAGAATTTGTCTTAGGCGATGCTAGCAATCGGTTGATCGCGATTGTCCTCAAAGGGTTGCAGGGCCCGGTGCAGGTCAAAGGCCAGGCGTTTAATAACGCGATGCAGGCGTGGGAAGGCCAGTACACCGATCAGCAGCTGGCCGCGATTCTCACCTACGTACGGTCGGACTGGGGAAATAACGCACCGGAGATTCCTCCGGAGGCAGTCAAGGCGATGCGAGACGAACTAAAGAGCCGAAAGGAGCAGTGGACGCTGGCTGAGCTGATGCAGATGGCGCCCAAAGACATGACCAAAGTGGGTGGTACTCCTCCGCAACCGCAACAGCAAGCGGGACAACCGCAAAGTGGGTCCACACCGCCCTCCAACCCCTCAAGCTCGCCGGTCCCGGGCAGTTCGCCTCCGGCAAAGTAGGCCCGATGACAAACCGCGATATTTTCGTAAGTTGCTTCCAAGCACCGATGCCGTTGATATGAAACCCCGCTCCTCTGGAAGGCTCCAAAGATTTCTGCCCCTCCTATTGCTCTTGCTGCTTGGCGGAACGGGTTGGGCTGCATCCCGCACGACGAATCTCTGGGGGATGCCGGATCTCGCGAGCAAAGGAGGGGAGCAGATTGATCAGCTCATCTATTTTATCTCTTTTTTGACGGGAGGCGTATTCGCGCTGACCCAGGTGGTCTACATTTACTTCCTGATAAAGTATCGTGCCCGGAGAGGAGTCCCTGCTACCTATAGCCATGGCAATAACCGGCTGGAGCTGGTTTGGACGGTCATCCCAACTGCGATCTTTATCGGTTTGTGGGGTTACAGCAACCATGTCTGGTGGGATGTTTTGCATACCGCTCCCCCGGAGGATGCCATGGATGTCGCAGTCACTGCCTATCAATTCGCGTTCTCGATGCAATATCCCGGAGCTGACGGGAAATTGGGTCGTTCCGACGTGAAGCTGATCTCCAACGATAATCTGTTTGGCAATGATCCGTCTGATCCTGAAACGAAGGACAATTTCACGTCGGCTGTGCTGGAATTGCCGGTAAATCGGCCGGTCCACATCCGTCTGAATTCCAAGGATGTCATTCACGCTTTTTATATTCCTGAGTTTCGTATTTATCAGGACGCGGTGCCGGGGCGGACGATCGATTGGGTCTGGTTTACGCCCACTAAGATTGGGAGCTACCAGCTTGCTTGCAGTCAGCTTTGCGGTTCGGGCCACTACAACATGAAGGCACAGGTGGAGGTTGTGTCGCAGCCAGATTTTGACAAATGGTATCAGGAGAAGGTGAAACCTGCTCCGGCGCCATCACCGGCCCCTGCGCAACCGGATCAGAAGACACCAAAGTAGTTCGTCATGGCACAAACAATCGCTCATTCCGGCTCAGATTTGCATGGTGCGTCCGCCCATGCGCATCATGAACTGAGTTTTTTCAACAAGTACATTTGGTCTGAAGACCATAAGACGATTGCCATCCAATATTTGTTCTCCAGCCTGTTTTTCCTGATCGTCGGCGGGCTTCTGGCAATGGGGGTGCGCTATCAGTTAGCGTTCCCCGGAGTGCCGGTGCCGTTGATCGGAGGTTTGTTACCGAAATGGCTGGTGACTGATTCAGGAGCTTTCTCGCCGGGGGGGTACAACGCTCTCTTTACG
This sequence comes from uncultured Verrucomicrobiae bacterium, assembly GCA_963804425.1. GTDB lineage: Bacteria > Verrucomicrobiota > Verrucomicrobiia > Chthoniobacterales > JAFAMB01 > DASTDH01. Next base: position 504,889 of record CAWDQF010000003.1, read on the forward strand.
ATGCATGCCACCGTGATGGTGTTTCTGGTGGTGATGCCCCTGTTGGTTGGTGTTTTCGGTAATTTTCTGATTCCGCTCGAAATCGGTGCGCCCGACATGGCCTTTCCGTTTTTTAACGCGTTATCGTTTTGGCTCTTTTTCACTTCGGGGATGGTCCTTCTCGCGAGCTTCTTTGCGCCCAACGGAATGCCGGCTTCGGGCTGGACTTCTTACGCGCCGCTTTCGGCCCATGGAGCCTTTAACGGTACTCAGGCCGGCCAGAGCCTATGGTGCGTCGGCATATTCATCAATGGATTGTCCTCCATCGCCGGTGCCACCAACTATATTACGACGGTTATCAACATGCGTGCGCCAGGCATGAAAATGTTCCGGTTGCCGTTACCGATCTGGGCGCTTCTCGTGACCGCTTTTCTGCTCTTGCTGGCAGTGCCGGTTCTTTCTGCGGCGGCCGCCATGCTGTTCTTTGATTTGAATTTCGGAACGTCGTTTTTCTCCGGAGATAATTACGGTCAGCCATTACTCTGGCAACACCTGTTCTGGTTCTTCGGGCATCCTGAGGTCTACATCCTCATCCTGCCGTCCATGGGCTTGGCTTCGGAAATCCTGTCCGTATTTTCTCGTAAACCGATCTTCGGGTATAAGGCGATGGTCTTCGCGCTGATGGCCATCGGTGGACTCGGGTTCATCGTCTGGGGCCACCATATGTTCGTCAGCGGGATGAATCTCTTGCTCTCCGCGACGTTCTCGTTTTCGACGATGGTGATCGCCGTTCCCTCGGCCATTAAGACGTTCAATTGGATGGGAACAGTCTGGGGAGGATCGATACACTTTAGGACGCCGATGTGTTTCGCCCTGGCATTTGTTTCAATGTTTGTCATCGGCGGTTTGAGCGGAATCTATATGGCTTCGACTCCGGTGGATCTCTTCATTCATCACACCTACTTCATTGTCGCCCACATTCACTACGTGCTTTTCGGCGGTAGTCTCTTTGGGATATTCGCCGGGATTTACTTCTGGTACCCGAAAATGTTTGGTCGGATGATGAACGAGTTTTGGGGCAAAGTGCATTTCGTACTCATGTTTATGTTTTTCAATCTCACGTTCTTCCCGATGCACAATTTGGGATTGAATGGGATGATGCGGCGCATCGCCGACCCGACTTTGTACGACCACTTGCGCAGCCAACAACCGTTGCAGATTTTCATCACTCTGAGCGCGTTCGGTTTGGGCTTATCGACAATTCCCTTTTTCGTCAATTTCTTTTACAGTATGTTCAAAGGACCCAAAGCGCCCAAGAATCCTTGGAATTCGACGACTCTGGAGTGGACCCTGCCTTCGCCACCGGGACATGGAAATTTCGAAGTGACGCCTATAGTTTATCACGGCTCGTACGAATACAGCGTGCCCGGGATGGAGCAGGATTTCCTTCCGCAGAACCAACCGGCGCCTGACACAGCGCAACTGACGGTGCATTGATCGAATGGCCGCCTACGAACTTCCGAAACGCCTTCTGCATTGGTTTGGGCTCGTCTTGGCAGTAGGCGTGCTGGTGTTAATCTGTAGTGGTGGATTGGTGACGAGTCACGAGGCCGGGATGGCAGTACCGGATTGGCCCAATAGCTTCGGCTACAACATGTTTCTCTTTCCGATCTCCCGTTGGGTGGGAGGAATCTTTTTCGAACATACCCATCGCCTGATCGCGAGCCTGGTTGGGTTGCTTACGGTCGGACTTTGCATCGCAACCTGGCTCATTGAGGACCGGCGTTGGGTGAAATGGCTCGCGAGCGCGGCCGTCGTGACAGTCGTTCTCCAGGGAGTGCTCGGCGGCTTAAGAGTCACCGAAAACAACGCGCTGCTCGGACTTTTTCATGGCTGCCTCGCGCAGAGCTTTCTCGCGTTGATGGCCACCTTCGCGCTGGTTACCTCGCCCTTCTGGAGGCGCCTGGTCGCCTCAACGCACCGCCCCGAACTTGGATCGCTGCGAAATTGGGCGGTCGTTGTGACCGTAATGGTATTCGTTCAACTCATCCTGGGGGCGGCGATGCGTCATTCGCACGCGGGTCTGTCGATACCCGATTTTCCCACGACTTATGGGGGTTGGTTGCCGCCGATCGATGCGGTTGCAATCGCCAAAATCAATGAGGCTCGCGGAACCGCCGGGCAACCATTTACCTCGGCTGGCCTGATTTTGCTTCAGTACGTGCATCGGCTCTGGGCCTTGTTGGTAGGTGCTGGGTTGGTTTGGGTTGGGGTTAAACTGATTCGTTCTGCCGTCTTGCCGAGGCCGATCCTGCTGGGAGCCGTTTTCTGGATATCCTTGGTATTCCTGCAAATCACTTTGGGCGCCTGGACCGTGTTAAGCAACAAGGCAGCCGATGTCGCCACCGCGCATGTCCTCTGTGGCGCGCTCATGCTGGTCGTTGGGGTGCTCTTAAGCGTGGCTCTTTCCCGAATTCTGGCTTGCAACGGAAGAGGGTCAGCGGGAAGTTCGCCGGTTTATTCCATGGAAGTAGGTAAAGCATGAACTCCGTGTCCGAACAAACCCCAGTTCGTCTGGCGGAACAGGAGCGGAAAGCTCACAGGCTTCTGGCCGATGTGATCGAACTGGTGAAAATGCGCCTGACCTTGTTGGTCCTGATGACGACTTTGGTCGGGTTCCTTTTCGGTTGGCGAGGCGATCTGGACTTTCTCTATCTTTTTCATACCTTGGCTGGGACCTTTCTGGCCGCCGCCGGCGCTGCTGCCCTAAACCAGGTATTCGAGGCGGACTACGATCTGCGGATGCGACGAACTAAGAATCGGCCGATTCCGGCTCGACGCATGTCTCGCGACGAAGGGCTGATTATCGGGCTACTGGGTTGTGTCTCCGGCGTGATTTATTTGAGCTTGGCCACCAACCTTTTGGCCGGCCTCCTCACCGCGTTCACGGTTGGTACCTATCTTTTTGCGTACACTCCGCTCAAGCGAGTGACTACCCTGAACACGATTGTCGGCGCGGTTCCCGGTGCGCTGCCTCCGATGATCGGATGGGTAGCGGCACGAGGACACGCTGATTTCGAGAGTTGGATTCTCTTTGCCATCTTATTTCTTTGGCAGATGCCGCACTTCCTCGCAATTGCCTGGCTCTACCGAAAGGAATACCAAGACGCCGGTTTCGTGATGTTGAGTGGGTCCGATCCAGATTGCCGGCTGACCGGACGATTAGCTCTTTTTTACACGATGGCTTTGGTTTCGGTCAGTCTGTTGCCCTTCGTCTTGCGGCTCACCTCTTTTTGGTATGCTCTCGTCGCACTAGTTACTGGAATTGGTTTTTTCCTCGCCGCGTTTTCGTTCGCTCTGACGGGCACTCAGAAGACCGCGCGTCGTTTGTTCCTGGTCTCAATCATTTATTTGCCGCTGACACTCGGTGCGTTGGTTTTGGCACGGATCTAATGGATGAAGAACTGAAAAGGAAGAATCGGCGATTGCTGGTTGCTCTTGCGTCCTTCGCCGTCCTGCTCTGCCTCCTCGTGATCCTTTGGAAATTGTCTATCTATAAAACCTTGTTATGAATTCTTCTGCCTTGACCTTTGATGCGGTTCCCAAAGCCGGTCCGAACGTGGTGCGTTTTGGCATGCTCACCTTTCTCGCGTCGGAAGCGATGTTGTTCGCGGGCCTGATCAGCGGATATATGGTCCTGCGTTCTGGTGCCGGTGCCGGATGGCAATTGCCCGAAGCGCTGAAAGGCGGTTGGACCCTGTTCAAGACATCGATTGCAACCGGCCTACTGCTCAGTAGCAGCGTGACTTTGCATTTCAGTGAGTCGCGCCTGATCCGGCACACTCGTGGCGGGAAACTGCTTCTGCTGCTGACTATTGTGCTTGGATCGCTGTTTTTGGCGAATCAAGCCGACGAATGGAAGAATCTGTTCTTCGAAGGATTTTGGTTCAACACAGCCGGAATTATGGGATCGAGTTTCTTCGTGCTCACCGGTTTTCACGGGATGCATGTTTTTATTGGAGTGCTCCTTCTCATTTCCGCGCTAGTTCGGGCTTTCCTGGGGAAGGTGACACCCTCGCGTCACGGGTTCCTGGAGTGCGTCGGGCTCTATTGGCACTTTGTCGATGTCGTCTGGATTTTCTTGTTCACGATCTTGTACATTCTTTGATGCGCGGATCGGTGGGGATCCGCTCCTGACCACGCGTTAAAGCTTCCGCCTCGCCAAGCCACGGTTGGTCAGGGAGGGTAAGTTTTTTTAGATGCTAGAGATGCGGCGGTCCCAGTCTACCGCCTTCGGCGAGACACGTCGGCGCAGCCGCGATTCAGGATAGCCTGGTCCGCAGGGCTAGGTGATCGTATAAGAACGTGACCAGCGTTGAAAGTGCGTCCCAGGGCAGCCCGGAAACACGGACTTCGTAACGATTTTGAATCTCGTCCACAGGTGGAATGGCGCAATGGGAGGAAAGGGATTTCTCTTGTCGAAAAGAGATGGTGAAGTATTGAACGCCCGGTGAAACGACGGTCCTTGATCCCGGTTTGTTTGGCTCTCGCCGCTACCGCTTTGATCGTGCTGGGGTACTTCTGGTGGAATGCTTCCATACGCAGAGACCGAGCGGAACTCCCACGGTACGGATCCGCGCCGGAATTTGATTTCAAGGATCAAAAGGGGGCGCCGATCGGTAAGGAGCGATTGCGCGGCAACACTTGGGTCGCCAATTTTTTCGACATTGCGGAGCCCGGCGTGAGCGCTTTGCTCTGCAGCCGATTCGCTGAGCTGGACCGCAATTTTCAAAAAGGAGAGCAGCTCACGCTTATTTCGATCGTGGTTCCGATGGCTGACCAGAGTGGGCCGGGACTAGCGGATCTTTCTCGGCGCTATCTCGCTTCGTCCCACTGGCATTTTCTCGCCGGCACGCCGGACGGGGTTCACAACGTCCAGAATCAATTGAAGCGATTCGTTCCAGCGCCAGCGGACGAGAACATGGCAACTCGTTCGTTCTTCCTGGTCGACTCAGACGGAGCGGTTCGCGGTGTATACGACGGCCGTTCACCCGAGGTGGTCCAGCGGGTGCTTGAAGATATCGGAACGCTCTTGCGTACCAGCACCAAGTAGCGCAAGATTTACAGCATGCGACGGGTTCTGCTTTCGTTTTTCACCTTGCTGCTTGCGACAGTGCCCTCCGCTCTGGCCTGCGAAGGTTGTAAGGAACCGACGAGCGTGACCGGGAACGGCGGAGTCGATGGGATCAGCGCCGGCTTCTCGGGCAGCGTGGTATTTATGCTGGTGGTACTCGGCTCTCTGATCGGCGGATTTATTTGGATGATCGTTCGCAGCTGTAGACAACTCGAGAGCGCTCATCGCGAGACGGCTGCGGCTTCAGGACTGAGTGATTGATCTTTCTCGATTTCTTAACCGCGCAGTTCTTGTGTCGCGCAAGGAACAACTCGCTACGGCGCTTTCCATTTGCGGACATCCATTTCTTTTCTCGCCGGTGATCGCATTGCTCGCCGGATGCCGATTTCTTGGCCCGGTCGAAGCGGTAGTCGGTCTGACCACGGTACTTCTTTTCTGTTTATTACCAACCTCGCTTTATATCTTACGCAAAGTGCGAGTTGGTCAATGGAGCGATCTCGACGTGTCCGCGCGCAAAGATCGTCCTCAATTATTTGTCGTTGGATTGGGATTTTTGTTGATCACCGCGTTCGTGCTGATGCTCACTCAGCAACCGATGATCTATGCCCGCGGCTGTCTTGCCGCGATGATTTTGATCTCAGCAGGTTGGTTGCTGAACCGGTGGCTGAAGCCCTCCATGCACGCGGCCTTTGCCATGATGACCGCTAGTGCCTTATGGCTGTTAAGCGCACGCTTAGCGATTCTGGCGATGCTCTTTGCCGTAGCCGTGGGGTGGTCTAGAGTCGCTCTTCGGCGTCACTCGGTAGTCGACGTGTGTGTCGGACTTGCGCTCGGCGTTCTGGTGGCACGGCTGCTGTTGTTTTAGCCGGGGAAGGCGTTTTGGATGACCCCTGATGACGGAGGGTGAGCCGCTTGCGGCTCCCGGAAGTGACCGTGATCGACAGAGCCCACGAATCCATGGCCTCGATTCCTCGGAACACGCGGGGTTATTCCCGGGCGTCGCTCCGATCTCTACCCGCCCAACTCTCCGGTTGCAAAAACTGAGCGCACTATTAGTTATTCTAATATTTGTCCGAAATGGACCCGCATCACTTGTTCGTACCCGATTCATCATTTAGCTTCGGCGGTCTGATATTTCGCGCTTACCAACAGATGCGGCTTGCGTCGTCCCGTTTACGCTGGTGGCCGTAACGCGGCAGAAATAACCGTGAAGAAGGCGGAGACGCCGGAACGTATGAGCATTTTTGATCTTCCTCCCATCGATTTGATCGTCATCGAAAAATGGGCAAATTCATTGTCCCGATCTGGCTTTATGTTTCTGTGACCTGAGTGATTGTTTATTTCATGTTGTATCAATGGTTTCTGTCGACTCATTTTGAAGAATTGAAGCCGCGGCACGAGGTGAAGCTGCGAGGGAAGAACCACCAGTGATGAGCGCACGCCTCTTAGCTAAATCCCGACGCCGGAGGTTGATGCCCCCCGAAGTTCTTTTTCTCCTGTTCATGCCACTTTTTTCCTCGTGCAACCAAGCGAAGATTGCGGTCTACCATATTCCCAAAGAGACCGTTGCGCTGGAAACTAACACCGGATCGCTGGCGCCGGCACCACCCTCGGCGCTGCCGAAGTGGACCGTGCCGACGGACTGGAAAGAACAACCGCTCAGCGAGATGCGTCTGGCGAGCTTCAAAGCAGAAGGTACGGGCGGCGAATCAGCAGACATTTCCGTCTCCTCCTTTCCCGGCGATGTGGGCGGACTGGAATCCAACATCAATCGATGGAGAGGGCAGGTTCATCAAAATGCTTTGGATCCAGATTCTTTAGCCAAAACCTTGGAGCGAAAGACCGTCGACGGTGTTCCGGTCGTTTTGGTTGACCTGCAAACACCGGAAGGCGCCGAGAAACCGGATCGAATCATCGGCGCGATTCTACGGACAACCGACCGGACCTGGTTCGTGAAGATGAGCGGACCACCGGCCCTGCTTCAAGAGCAGACTGGTAGATTCAGGCAATTTGTGGAGTCTTTCCGGTTTCCGAGCCAACCGGAACCGAGGGATCGAACCGTTGGTTCAGGAAAGGTGAAGTCGACTAACGATGAATAGCGTCTTGCGCGCGCTGAAGCCGCTAGCTTCGCTCAAGCTGACGATCGTTTGCCTTGCTTGTGCTATGGTGCTCGTCTTTGTCGGGACGCTCGACCAAGTTCACATCGGCATCTTTGAAGGGCAGAACCGATACTTCAAAAGCTTTTTTCTTTATTTCTCTCTTCCCGGCTCCAGCGCTCGTTTCCCTTGGTTCCCTGGCGGCTACCTGGTGGGGAGCGTGTTGTTGATTAATCTGATCGCAGCGCATTCGGCACGTTTTAAGTTCAGCTGGAAAAAGTCAGGAATCTTGATCCTGCACAGCGGGTTGATTTTGCTGCTGCTTGGCCAGTTGTTCGCCAGTCTCTTTGAAGAGGAAAGTCAAATGCGGTTGAACCAAGGGGAAACGAAGAATTTCTCGGAAAGCCCCTATTTTGACGAAGTGGCAATCATCGACCGCTCGGCCGATGACTCTGAACAAGTGACAGCCGTGCCGACGTCGATGTTGCAGCCGGGAAAAACGATCGATTTGCCCAGCGACGGGCTAAAATTGTCAGTCCACACTTTCTATCCCAATGCGGCCCTGATTAATCCAAATCAGCTGCCGTCGGCCAACTATCCACATCTGCAGATCGGACCGATGGCGGTTGCTGTATCTGTGGAGAAAACTTACAAGCAGGACGAACGCAATCTGCCGGCTCTTTCTCTGTCGCTTTCACGCGGCGGGGCGACCCTTGGTACTTGGAACTTGGCCGGTGGTTTTCCCAAGCCGCTCGATTTCCAGATTGACGGAAAGAATTATCAGATCGTTTTGCGACCAATGCGATATTACGATCCCTTCAGTATCCGGCTTGAACAATTTCGGCATGAGCGGTATGCCGGTACGGATATTGCCAAAAATTTCTCTAGTAAAGTGCAGCTGATCGATTCAGCTAAACACGAGAATCGCGAGGCGCTGATTTTCATGAATCACCCGCTGCGGTATAGCGGATTGACGTTTTACCAGGCCGGCTTCGATAACAACGATCAAACAACTATCCTGCAGGTCGTGAAGAACCCGAGTTGGCTAGTACCGTACATTTCGTGCGCACTGCTGGTGCTGGGACTGCTGGTGCAGTTTGGCATGCATCTCGTGAGTTTCATCAAACGCCGGGTCGTGGCCTTCGCATGAAAAAGTTTGTTCCTTGGTTCCTTAGTTTTTTTCTTATCGGTTGGGCTGTCGTAGCAATGCTACCACCCAAACCGACACCGGGCTTAGACGTCGCCGGGTTTGCTCGATTGCCGGTGCTGGTGGGTGGCCGAGTGATGCCAATGGACACGCTGGGCCGATTGTCGCTTCTGGCGATGAACCATTTTGGTAGGTACACCGCCGGCGATGGGAAAGTACACCCGCCGGCCGCCTGGTTGCTCGAAGTACTCATGATGCCTGAGCACGCTGACGCGGCAAAGGTGTTCTACGTGAATGATCCCGATGTCTTGGATCTCCTCGGCTTTAGTGACCGAAAAGAGACGCTTTATTCGTTCGATGAGCTGAAAGGGTCACTCGCTCAAATCGAAAATCAATCTACTCTGGCTGCACAAGTCGATAGCGAGGCGAGAAATTCGTTTCAGCGCGACATACTGAAGCTGCGGAATGCGCTGCTTCTCTATTTGCGGTTGAAGAATAGCGTTCAAGTCGAAGGATCTCCGGATTTTGCGAAGGAAGTGGATGTGTTCGGAAAAATTATCGGGCCAGGGCTGGAATCAGTGAAAGCGCGGGACGAAGGAAAGACATTTGATCAGAGCGCCTTCCAAAACATTCTAGAGTTTACGCAGCGTTATCAGAATCTTGCGCAGGCTAAGTACGCTTATGCTTTCCCTAATCCGAGCGCCGCGAACGAAACCGATCGCTGGCAACACATTGGCGAAGCTTTGCTCGGATCGATCGGCAGCGGTACTATCAGCTACCCGGTCAAAGCCTTTGCCCAACTGGTCTCCGATTACCGGCAGGGAGATGTCGATGGATTCAACTCGGTACTGCACGAGTATCAGGTCTTTTTGGAGAAAACGGTCCCGGCCGAGCTAACCCGACCTCGGGTCGAGTCTCTTTTCAATCACGCTTCGCCATTTCTCCAGGCGATGGTGCTTTACCTAGCTGTGTTTGTTTGTGCGCTTTTGTCCTGGCTGGTTTGGCCAAAGACGTTGGGAAAGACCGCAATTATTCTTCTGGTGGCAGCTTTCCTCATTCACACCGGCGGCCTGTTGATTCGGATGTACCTCCAGGGGCGTCCACCGGTGACCAACCTCTATAGCTCCGCGATTTTTGTAGGGTGGGGGATCGTGATCCTCTGTCTGTTCCTCGAGCGGATTTACCGCAACGGGGTCGCTAGTCTATGCGGCTCGGCGGCCGGCTTTTCCACTTTACTGATCGCGTACAATCTCCAACTCGACGGCGATACACTCGAGATGTTGCGGGCTGTTCTGGATACAAACGTCTGGCTGGCAACCCATGTCGTCGTTGTGACTCTAGGCTATTCGGCCACCTTTCTGGCTGGGTTGCTCGGTATTATCTTTATTTTGCGCGGTCTCATATCGCGCTCCTTTTCGGTCGATTTAGCGAAATCGCTCAACCGAATGACCTACGGTGTTGTCTGTTTCGCCACCTTGTTCAGCTTGGTGGGAACGATCCTGGGCGGCATTTGGGCCGATCAATCGTGGGGCCGCTTTTGGGGCTGGGATCCAAAGGAAAACGGTGCGCTCTTGATCGTGCTGTGGAACGCGATCGTGTTGCATGCGCGTTGGGGCGGCTATGTGCGCGAACGCGGGATCGCTGTGATGGCAGTGTTCGGGAATATTGTTACCAGTCTCTCGTGGTTTGGCGTCAATATGCTCGGCGTCGGTCTGCATTCTTACGGCTTCATGGACCAGGCCTTCGGAGTGCTTCTGACCTTTATCGCCAGCCAGCTGATTATTATCGGGCTGGGGCTCATTCCGCAGCGTCATTGGCGGGGGATTCGGGCTCGGGCAGTGCCTGTGTCAGGCGAAGCTGCTTCCGAGCCGCACGCGATCACAGTGACCTAGCCTCGCCCCAACATCTAAAAGGGGTACGATAAACCGTCGCGGCTTAACTCCAGACTGGTGGGCAATACAGCCGGCCCATAATGGTAGGGCGAAAACCCGACTCCGCCCAACCCGTCGCGCCGTAGGCTCGGCGAAGGCGGAAGCCTACGTCGCGGCCAGTTCTATGGTGTTTCCCAAACGCATTGATAGGGCGCGCCAAAGCGGAGCGACGGTGGCCTCGGCGCGCAGGAAACGCTGCAATAACTTGGTTGGCTATCGATTCTACCTCGACTACGGGATCTCTCTCCTGTTGCGCTTTGACGTTGCAGGAACACGTCTGGTTCGGCTTCCAACCGGTTTGACTGGATGATCCTTTTTCGTTTTGATGGCCTCTCGTTACAAATTGCATGGCGGCAAAACCCAAGATTCTCGTTGTAGGAAGTTCGAATACCGATTTGGTCATATTCTGTGATCGATTACCGAAACCAGGAGAGACGGTTCTCGGTGGAGAATTTAAGACGTTCGGCGGCGGAAAAGGCGCAAACCAAGCCGTTGCTGCGGCACGCGCCGGCGGGCAAGTGACTTTTCTTGGCGCATTCGGTGCCGACGCTTTTGGCGCGGCGGCTCGGGATCGGCTGAGTAAAGAAGGGATCAATCTTGACTACTTCCATTGTGTTCGGAGCTCCCCCAGCGGTGTTGCCCTCATCCTGGTCGACGGTGTCACCCGAGAAAATCTCATCGCGGTGGCAAAATCAGCGAATGAAGCGGTCGATTCGGCGATGGTTTCCGCAGCGCGTATTGCGTTTGTGCACGCGGATGTCGTTGTATCTCAACTCGAAATAAGAGATGGGGCTATCGAAGCGACTGCTCGCTTGTGTCAGGAACTCGGCCGCCGCTTCGTTTTGAACCCGGCGCCGACGCGAGCGCTCCCAAAACAGGTCTATGAGAGCCTGTACTCGATCGTCGTGAACGAACATGAAGCTCGGAGTCTCAGCGGCAAATCTTCCATTCAAAACGCCGTTGATTGGTTTCTGGGGCAAGGCTGCAAGACTGTTCTGGTGACTCTCGGATCAGCGGGCGTTCAATTTTCGACGGGAAGCGCAATCACCCACGTCGCGGCGCCGGCGGTTGCACCGGTTGATACGACAGGGGCAGGCGATTGTTTCGTCGGCTGGTTCAGTACGGGGTTGGCCGAAGGATTGGGTATCGAGGAGGCAGCCCGACGCGCCTGTCAAGCCGCAGCTCTAAAGGTCACCAGATCCGGCGCTCAAGACGGAATGCCGTATCGAGCAGAAATAGAGGCTTCGCAATGACCGAGGGGAGGGATCGCGTCCTCGCGATCCGCGGCGCACAAGGACGCGCGCCCTCCCCGCGCTTATAGCGAAGGCATCGGCTCATGGTTCCTGTCGTAATCTTGCTGTGCCTTCGCATCAGCTAGCATCGCCTCAATGGTTGCAACCAGAGGCTCCGGCCGTGCGACACCGGAAAAGACAACTCGGTCGCCGATCTGACTTTCCAGTAGGAAGGTTGGCCGTTGGGGCGCTTGCAAGGCATGGTATTCCGCGGTGCTTGCGCGGATTCGCTGCTCAATCTCCGGACTTCGCGCGTGGTTGCTGAGCGATTTGGGGTCGAGCTGCGGAACGGCGGCCACGGCGATTGTCACTGCTTCTGCAAATTGGGAGGTGGGACGGCCACCGAGTAAACCGGCTTCGGCGATCGCTAGGCGAACCCGGTCATCACTCCGCCCGACACCGAAATCGATGGCCGCTTCCGCCACCAGGTTCGGGGCTAGATACTCCTCGAGCTTTGGATCATACCAGCCCGATTGGATTGCATGGTCCGCTCCCATGATTGTCCTGCTTCGCTGGTAATACCATTCGACCTGCGGCCGAGACTTCGGCATGGCTGTGGCGTCCATCAGAGCAATCTTCCATTGAAATTCGACGCTGCCGCCGTACCGGCTTTTCAGTAACGCCCAAGCTGGTTCGGACCAGTGACACCAAGACGAAACGACATCGAGGTAATAAGAGATTTTTAGGAGCATTTACTCAAGTATCCAACTGATCGCACAGTGCAACGGGGCCTTTCGGGCCGTATCCAAAGCCCGACAGGCTGTTGGGCTAAGCTTAGATCTTGATTCGCCTTCGCCGCTGAAAACCGGCCGACCACCGAACCTTCGCCTAGGTAAAACGGGTGTGCGACTGCGGTAGTGCTAGCAAGGAAGGCAAAATCCATCCTGACTCTCGATAGGAACACGACTGCGGGGCGTATTTGATCAAAAAGATACAGCTTACCGGCGAATGGCTGGACTTATCCAGCGATAGTCAGCGGTTGAAAGCATGAGCGACGTAGAGTCTCGAGGAGCTGGATAGCGGGCACGAAAGCTGGCACAACTGATGCTGAAATGTCGAGGGATCGAATCGTCCAAGGAATTTTGGCGGTTTTTGCCCGCGACATCCATGAAAAGAAAATTGTTCCTCCATGCTACGCTGCTTGCCAGCACGTTAACCCTAACCACGAATCCATTATCGGCGCAAAGCACGACCGAACCGATCAAAGTCGGTGTTCTGCACTCACTCTCGGGTACAATGGCGATCTCCGAGACTTCGCTCAAGGATGTCGCCCTCATGACGATCGAAGAGATCAACAAGGCGGGCGGTGTTGCTGGAAGAAAGATCGAGCCGGTGGTAGTCGATCCGGCCTCCAATTGGCCACTGTTTGCTGAGAAGGCTCGCCAGCTCATCAGCCAAGACAAGGTAGCGACCGTCTTCGGATGTTGGACTTCAGTTTCGCGTAAATCGGTGCTGCCAGTTTTCGAGGAACTGAACGGCTTGCTCTTCTATCCCGTGCAGTACGAGGGCGAGGAGATGTCGCGTAATGTTTTTTACACCGGCGCTGCCCCCAACCAACAAGCGATTCCGGCGGTCGAGTATTTGATAAGCAAAGAAGGGGGAGGTGCCAAGCGATTTTTTTTGTTGGGAACCGACTACGTTTACCCACGCACAACCAATAAAATTCTTCGAGCCTTCCTGCATTCCAAGGGAGTTCAGGATTCGGATATCAACGAGGTCTACACCCCATTTAGCCACAACGACTATCAGACGATCGTCAACGACATTAAGAAGTTTGCTCAAGCGGGCAAGACGGCAGTGATCTCTACCATTAACGGGGACTCAAACGTGCCATTCTATAAGGAATTGGCCAACCAGGGATTGAAGGCAACCGATGTTCCGGTTGTCGCCTTTTCGGTTGGTGAAGAGGAGCTGCGTGGGATCGACACCAAACCGCTAGTTGGACATTTGGCCGCCTGGAACTATTTCATGTCGCTCAAGAATCCTCAGAATGAGGCTTTTAAGAAGGAGTGGGCCGCCTACGTCGCGACCCACAACCTCCCCGGCGGGGATAAACGTGTAACCAACGATCCAATGGAAGCCACCTATGTCGGTATTCACATGTGGAAACAGGCCGTGGAGAAGGCAGGGAGCACGGATGTCGACAAGGTGCGCGATGCGATGATCGGCCAGACATTCAAAGCGCCTTGCGGCTTTGCTCTAGAGATGGACGCGAACCATCACCTGCACAAACCGGTGATGATCGGCGAAATTCGCCCCGACGGCCAATTTAGCGTTGTCTGGAAAACGAAAGAACCGATTCGAGCTCAGCCGTGGAGCCCGTTTATCCCGGGGAATGAAAGCAAACCAGACAAAGTTGCCGCTGGTAAAGGACTCCCGAATCTACTCGATTTAAGCAGATTGGCGATGTCTGCCCGTTAGGGCGCTGTCGAACATACCCTCCTTATGGATCGACGGTTTTTCTGCTTACTGGCAGCCAGTTGCTGGTTATCCGCTTGCAGCATTGCCTCAGCCCTTTCGCCGGAACAGGTCAAACCTCTGGCTGAAGACGATTTCGAGGCGAAGGCTCAAGCGTTGGACCAAATCGTCGCTGCAGGGGACGAAGCCGCCAAAAGGATTCTGGAAGCGTTACGGGATGAGCGGCTCTACGCAAACCGTGATGGTCAACTCGTGATCCAAGATGGCGACTCTTATCACGACGCGCTCACCGGCGCGCAGAGCGAGAGCAAATCGGATGATCTGCAATCAATCGATTTGAATAATGTCTTGCGGGAGAAGGTAGCGAAAGGATTGGCCGGTCTGGAGCTGACATCATCGGATCGATCGGTTCGAGCGCGAGCGGTTCAGAAACTGTTGGGCGGCAGCGACCCGGCCCTGAAACCGTTGATTGAAAAAACCAGAAGCAAAGAAACCGATCCTGCTTTACGTGCTCAGCTGGATCAGCTCTGGGCTTCCACTATGTTGCATGACCCGGATCCGCAGCGCCGCAAAGAAGCAGTTGCGGTAATAGAGCAGCGTCACGATCCGCAGATGCGGCTGGTCCTTGCGCCACTGCTGGCCAAACAGAGCGACGGTACATTCATCGAAACCGATCCGACAGTCCGCAAAAAGATCGAGGAAGCTCTCGTTAGTCTCGAGGGGGAAGAAGTGGAGATCCAATTTGTCGGAACGCTGTTTGCCGGCCTTAGTCTCGGGAGCATTTTGCTGTTAGCTGCTCTCGGGTTAGCGATTACCTACGGCCTGATCGGCGTGATCAACATGGCTCACGGGGAGTTTCTCATGATCGGGGCCTACGCCACTTACTGTGTCCAGAATCTGTTCATTGGCTATTGGCCCGGAGCGTTCGACTGGTATCTGCTCGCCGCTGTTCCAGTCTCTTTTTTGGCGGCTGCAATCGTGGGTCTCGTGCTGGAGCGATCCGTTATCAGACTGTTGTATGGACGACCGTTGGAGACGCTTCTCGCTACGTTTGGGATCAGCCTCATATTGATTGAAGCGGTCCGCACGAAGTTTGGCGCGCAGAATGTGCAAGTTGCAAATCCTCGCTGGATGAGCGGTGGCATCACCGTTCTGCCCGAGCTGATTTTGCCTTTTAATCGCATTGTGATCATCGGATTCGCGCTGGTAGTGGTATTGATTACATGGGTCGTTATCCAGAAAACGCGCCTCGGGTTATATATTCGCGCCGTCACGCAAAACCGCCGAATGGCTGCATGTGTCGGCATCCGGACATGGCAGATCGATTGTTATGCGTTTGCTTTCGGCGCCGGAATCGCAGGGCTAGGCGGATGTGCTCTTTCCCAAATCGGTAACGTCGGACCGGATTTGGGCCAAAGCTATATCATCGATTCATTCATGGCGGTGGTCTTGGGAGGGGTCGGCCAGTTAATTGGCACGATCGTAGGAGCGCTCGGCTTGGGCGTGCTCAGTAAGCTGATTGAACCGTTTTGGGGGGCTGTTCTCGCTAAAATCGCCATTTTAGTCTTAATCATCCTCTTCATTCAAAAACGGCCCCAAGGGCTCTTCGCGCTGAAGGGGCGGAGCGTGGAGGTTTGAGATGAGTGTCGCGGTTTCCGAAGCGCCGGCGACTTTCTCGCTGCCTGTCCGTCAGCAGCTGTTCGGTCGAGCCTCCTGGACCGCATTTTTTCTGATCGTGGCGGTCGTGCTGATGGCCACACCGATCTGTGCGTTAGCGGTACCGTCGAGTTCGCCTTTTTTTCTGTCTGTCTATGCCCTCACCTTGATCGGAAAGATCATGTGCTATGCCTTAGTCGCTCTCTCGCTGGATCTGGTCTGGGGTTACTGCGGTGTGCTGAGTCTGGGGCATGGGCTATTTTTCGCGCTGGGTGGGTACGCCATGGGCATGTATTTGATGCGTTCAATCGGTCTTGATGGCGTCTATCACAGTCCTCTTCCGGATTTCATGGTGTTCTTGGATTGGAAGGCCCTCCCGTGGTTCTGGCAGGGAACCGATCACTTTCTTTATGCGTTACTCCTGATCTTTTTGGTCCCTGGTGCTGTGGCCTGGCTCTTTGGGTTCTTCACGTTTCGTTCCCGGGTCAAGGGCGTTTACCTCTCGATCATGACCCAGGCAATGACCTTCGCCGCTATGCTGCTCTTTTATCGCAATGAAACCGGCTTCGGTGGCAATAATGGATTTACCGATTTCAAACGCATATTGGGATTTCCGATTGCTGCCCCAGGAACACGGGTTTGTCTATTTCTGCTGACGTTCCTAGTGATGGCCGGGAGCTTTGTTCTTTGTCGCTTCCTGGTGAAATCAAAGCTCGGGCGAGTTGTTACTGCAATTCGGGATACCGAATCGCGATTGATGTTCCTGGGCTACAATCCGCTTGGTTACAAACTGTTTGTTTGGACCTTATCAGCGGTCATCTGCGGCATCGCGGGCGCTTTGTATGTGCCGCAGGTTGGCATCATTAATCCGAGTGAAATGTCTCCTGCCAATTCAATTGAAATGGCGATCTGGGTAGCGGTCGGGGGACGCGGAACTTTGCTCGGGCCGATCATCGGCGCATTTCTGGTAAATGGAGCGAAGAGTTATCTCACGGAGTCGTTTGCCGAATACTGGTTGTTTTTTCTTGGGGCGATCTTCGTGATCGTTCCGATTTATCTGCCGCACGGAGTGATCGGGTTGTTTCGGCGGATGCAGCGGAAATGAAGCCAGCTCCAGATTTGATGGAAACATCAGCTAATGGTCCGGGTCTGCCGGAAGTAGAAGCGAAGGATACTGATTCTTCGGCCGCAAGCCCGCACCGTACGATTCTCTATCTCGAGGGCGTCACCGTAGCCTTCGATGCCATTCGAGCTCTCAATGACGTAAATCTGTTGATTTACGAGGGGGAACTCCGGTGTGTCATCGGGCCGAACGGAGCCGGCAAGACGACCATGATGGATGTGATCACCGGAAAAACGAAACCAGACGCCGGTCGGGTGATCCTGGGAAAGGATCTTGATCTACTCCGCCTTGACGAGCCGGCGATCGCTTCAGCTGGAGTCGGTCGTAAATTCCAGAAACCTACTGTGTTCGAACGGCATCCTGTCTGGGAAAACCTTGAATTGGCGATGAATGCCGAGAAAGAGTGGTACCGATCTTTGCACGCAGGGCTCACCAGCGAGACCCGGGATCGGATCGAAGCGACGCTGCACCTTACTGGCTTGATGCCGGTGGCTTTTCGGCCAGCCGGACAGCTCTCTCATGGACAAAAGCAACGTTTGGAAATTGGAATGTTGCTCATGCAAAAGCCGCGGGTCCTTCTACTCGATGAGCCAGCTGCCGGAATGTCCGATCGTGAGACCGAGCAACTCGCTGAATTAATCGACTCGCTCCGAGCCACCTGTTCAATGGTCGTGGTTGAGCACGATATGGATTTTGTTGCCAAGCTCGCCGGCGAACAGGGCCAGGTCACCGTTTTGGCCGAAGGGCGCGTTCTGGTGGAGGGGACGCTGGAGGAGGTAAAGAAAGATGAGGGCGTTATCGCTTCTTACCTTGGTCGTTGAGGACTATTCCATGCTCGAAATTCACTCTCTCAACCAGTACTACGGCGGCAGTCACATTCTGCGACACATAAACGGAAGCTTCGAAACCGGGAAGCTTACGGTATTACTTGGTCGCAATGGCGTCGGCAAGACAACGTTGCTCCGTTGCTTGATGGGGCTGCTGCCGATTCGTAGCGGCTCGATTTTGTGGTGCGGCAAAGCTTTGGAGAAGTTGGCAACCTACCGCCGGGTGGCGAATGGATTGGCCTATGTTCCGCAGGGACGCGATATTTTTCCGCGGCTGAGTGTCGAGGAAAATTTGCTGACCGGCGCTGCCAGTCGCGGTGGTCAAAGGATAATACCGGAGCCGATTTTCGAGTTGTTTCCGGTCTTGAAGGATATGCGTCGTCGTCGCGGCGGTGATCTCTCCGGTGGACAACAACAGCAACTGGCGATAGCGCGAGCTTTGATGAGCGAGCCGCAATGCTTGTTGTTGGACGAACCGACCGAAGGAATTCAACCCTCCATCATCCAGGAGATTGGCAGAACGCTTCGCGCCTTGGTGTCTGATCGCGGGTTAACCATTCTGTTGGTCGAACAATATTACGATTTCGCGCATCAGCTCGCAGACTCCTATGTCGTGATGGAACGAGGGGAAATCGTCGCAACCGGCCTCGGTTGCAACATGGAACAGGACGGAGTACGGGGAATGATCTCGGTGTAGCGAGCCAAAATGGGTGACTCGTGAGGCGGTGATGACCAGCCTCTAACTGGGAGGGCGCACGTCCAAGTGCGCCGCGGATCGACGCGATCCCTTCGGTTCCCTGACGTTGAATCAACCTTGGTGAAATGGAAAATTCCGGGCTAGGCCAGGATTTTCTCCAAATGATCCAGACAGATTTGCGACCAGGTTTCTAAAGTCTCTCGTTCAGCTTGCAGTTCTCTTGGTGTCAGAAATCCGACCTCGGTGATCGCGCTTTCCCGTTTCGCTGCTTCGGGCGCCGACAGCTCGACGACGTGGACGATACCGAGATGGACTCGACCCACCTCCGTGGAGTCGTCATTGATCAATCCTACGATCCGGTGCGAGCGCGGATTCGGGATTTGAATCTCCTCGTCAATCTCCCGTTGCACGCCTGCCAGGTAAGCATCGCGATCCAGGGCGAACAGCCCCTCATCCTGATCATTCATATGGCCGCCAATTCCGATTGATCCCTTGGAGACAAGCCGTTTTTCTCCGGAAGCTTTTCCACGCTTGTATCGAAGGATCTTTCCTTGGCCACTGATTAAGGCGTAGGGAATGATTTGTTTCAGGCTCGAGTCGTTTTCAGCAGCAGATCGCGGCGCAAAAAAATTATTTTCTCGAGCCAAGAGGCTTGGCAGATAGCGATCAATTTCAGGCGTGAAGCCATGGAAAATTCCGAGCGATTCGAGAAGACTTCGCCGGACCACCAAGATCATTTCTTCTTTCATTCGATTGGGAACATGGGAACGGATACACTAGAATCCTTGAAGAACAAAAACTTCCCAACCCTGCGTCATTTTGCCAGCGACAACAATGCCGGTGTTTATCCGGAAGTTCTGCAGATCCTCCAGGAAGTAAACGAAGGGCATGTGATCGGCTACGGTGACGATCCGTTTACGCTACGAGCCCGGCAGGCGGTCTGTGATCTTTTCGAAAAGGAATGTGCCGTGTTCTTCGTTTCAAACGGCACCGCGGCCAATTGTTTGGCCTTGAGCTCGGTCGTAAGGAGTTATCATGGGGTCATCGTTCATGAGCACTCACACCTGGAAACGGATGAGTGCAATGCGCTCGGTCACTTTATCCCCGGGCGAAAACGATCGTGGTCAGCGGAGACCAAGGGAAATTGGATCCGCACGTTATCCGGCACGTTGTCAGTCTGCAGCGCGAGGTACACGGATCAAAACCGCGCGCTCTTTCGTTGACCAACGCGACAGAGCTGGGAACGGTTTACCGGCCAGAAGAAATCTGTAATATTAGCGACGTAGCGAAATCGCTCGGTCTCTTCTTGCAGATCGATGGCGCCCGCTTTGCGAACGCGGTAGCTTCGGTCGGTCGTACGCCGGCGGATTTGACCTGGCGATCTGGCGTTGATGCCTTGAGCTTTGGCGGTACGAAGAACGGGCTTGGCTTAGGTGAGGCAATCGTTTTTTTCGAACCGAATCTGGCGGAGGACTTCGCGTATCGGATGAAGCAGAGCGGACAATTGGCGTCTAAGATGCGTTTTCTTTCGGCGCCGTGGTTAGCTTTTTTGAAGGAAGGGCTCTGGCTGGAGCGGGCCAAACATGCGAACCAGATGGCAAAGGACCTTGCTGAAAACTTGAAACCGTTGCCCGGAATCAGAATCCTTTTCCCAACCGAAGCGAATGCAGTGTTTGTCAGGCTTCCCGAGCGCGCGATCGACGCGATGTATAAGTTCGGATGGCGTTTTTACACCGATGTTGGACCTGGGGGTGGGGCGCGGTTGATGTGTTCTTGGGACACGACCGAGAGTGACGTGCAACAGTTTGTGGAAGATCTGAAGAGGTGTCTCACGACCTAGGCTTCAGCAGGGATAATGGTTGGCGCTAACCTTTCCTGACCAGATCACGCAGATCACGTTTTGGGGGAACCTCGGCGCGCTAGGTGTTCTGCTACGTCTATTCGCGTGGTCGCGCCGGGTTTGAGCCACGCCCCAGGACTCGACCTCGGCCAGCGGTGTTTACGAGCGGGCACCGAACGGCTCAAGCCGGCGCGGCTCAGACCGCTCCAGGCTTTTCGCCCTACCTGTCAGCGGTGATTCCTCTATTTCCCAATAAGCCTAAAGCTATCCATGAATGACCTGATTTCTGGGTCTTTCAACGGATTCGTCTCCTCTTTCGATAGGCCTGCCACTTCGTAGACTTTGCCGTCCGATTCGTACATATCCACGACGATGGAGTAGTTGGAGGCGTTATACTGATGGGTACCGGTCAAGCGGAAGCCGGCCATACCGTGATGGTTAATGGCCTCGATCGAATGCCGAAATCCTAGTCTCGGCCCAAAAAAACGCTTTTGCAGTTCGTCAATGCTCTTTTCGTTGAGCGTAAAATGCGGGTTATCTTCCGTCACCATTCCGAGGAAGACGAATGCGCTGAAATCCTTGCGGTGCGCGCCAGTGAGGCCGGTGGGATCTGCCGGTGTCATCGGTAACCACGGATCGATTAGAGGCCTCCCGTCAGGGAGGTTGACTAAGCAATTGTGTTCGCTGGATTTCCACAGAATGGCGTTCGCTGGCGGAAGAGAAGCTAACAACAAGCAAGAACCTGCGATAAGTCTGAGGTAGGGAGACATAGGGAGTAAAACAATTTAGAAATCAATCCAATAGCGCCATACAGTGAATCCGGAATCAAGGTAACAAAACTACTACACTCCGCGGTTCAACAAAGAATTTTTCGCTGGAAGAGCCCGAAAGAGGCTTCCAGCGCCACTCCAATACTCCATCACTCCCGAAATTAGAGGACGAGAACGAGCTCGACGCCGGGGACGACCCGGAAATTAGCGACCGCCATTCTGATAAAGGTTGCTGATGACGTCAGCAGCCGGTTTGGAACGGAACGTATACCCGGAAATCTGTTGTTGGTCATATTTCCCGTCGGAAAACCACTGCCAACAGTAAGCGCCTTCGAACCAAGGTTCCTTCCAGAACACCGGAAGCCACGCTTCATAGCAAAGTTTCTGTTCTTGCGGATCGGCGGGTACCCCGGGATTCCAGCTCCAGTGGCTGGGATTCACGCCGGCGTCGGGCTCGCTTTGAAAGCCGGTCTCCAAGAATAGGATTGGCTTGTTCGTCTGCCGTTGGACCTCCGCCAGATGATCCCGGACTTTAACGGCCGTGGAACGACGTGCTGCCAAGGACCCGTTGCCGATGGGAAAGTATGCGGAAATACCCAGATATTCCAAATCATTCCAAAATGGGATCCGCTCAAATTCGCCTCCCCAGTTGGCCGAGTAAGTACAAGGTCCTAAGTAGATGCTGCGGACTTTCCTGATCACAGTTCGGAACCGTTCCGGCATCAATTCAGTGACCTTGTCTAGCTCGCTTCCGACGGAGAAGAGATCGACTCGCTCGCTTTGAGCGATCCGCGCGAAATACAAGATGAATGATTCGTAGCTCTGGAACCATTTCTCCCAATCTTGATCACTCGTCATCTCCACTTGGCCACGCCAGTCGCCCACCCCCCAATGAACGCCAATCCAGAGTTGCGGGTTGAGGAGAACGCGGAACCCCGCGGCCTTTGTGTCACGGATCGCTTGGACCAAGCGCTCCTCCGTGAGAGTGAGATCTTCTCCGCGATAACCAAAAATGTCCGGATGGTGGATATTAAAGCTATATCCGATCGGTTGGAGCGAAACATCGGTAGCCCCAAGCTCCTTGAGCGCGGCCAGAGTGGCGCGGAATTCGGCGGTACCATATCCGCCTTCCGGGTTATGATTGTGGGAGAGACAAACACCTTTTTGAAACTGGGGAGAGAACTCACCGGCCGGTAGCGCGACAGTCGATAGAGCTGCCGCCAACAGGCTCAGCGTCGGCCGGGTGATGGCTCGAGTCCAAAGATTTTCCATGATCCAATCTCGTCCAGTAATTTGAATCCCGATGGAGGCCACGATTGTTCCGGCCAATGTTGGCGGACCCGGTCAGGATAGGAAGACGTGCCATTATTAATCACGATGCCATCGACATAGAGCGCCGGGTTTTCAACCGCGTTCGAAAAGGCCGTTTCGTGATTCACCACAAATCGGTGGGGTTCATTTGTGAGGGCGAGAATTTGATATCCACTGTTTTCGTCGATTAGAATACGCCGCAGGTCCTTTCTTTGTTCGAGACACTGGACCACTCGCAAGATGTCCGCCTTTACAAAGGATCTCACCGGTCGACCGAAGGCGATATCGCGCAGCCACTCCTCTTCTTGATTCGCAAGGTAAAGGAAAGTGAACCACCCAACCACCAGCGCCAGAATGAAGCCGATGGGCAAGAGGCGTCGTTCCCAGGCATGAAATCGACCATAACGCAGGCCGAATAAATACAGGATAGTCGAAAGCAGCGGACTGAGGACGAAATATGCCTGGGAATACCCGGTATCGCCGAAACGCAGCGCGAAGATTTGCTGCAAAAAGGGTACTAGACAGAGGACCGCGACGGGCCAACAGCGAATTCGCCAGAGCAAGTAAGGAAAGAGAAAACAGCCAAGCAATGCTGAGGTGGCGACGTTCATGATGCTTGTCCACCGCTCTTCCCTGAACGAGACAAACAGTTTGTCCGCCGAGTCTTGGAGTTCGATCAAGCGGAAATAGGTCTGTGGATTGTGCAGGGGATAAAGAAAGTCGCCGGTGTAGATGCCGCTCAAAAAGCCGATCATTAATAAGCAGGCAATCAACGGTAGGTAGAGTAATACCACCAAGGTAAAAACCTTCGCTGTGCCTTTCGGGCGCTCGCCTACCAAAAAAAAGGGGGTAATTGCGATCAACAAAGGTAGCAGGAGAATGAGATCGAACCGAACTAGGCTGGCCGCAGCCAGTACTAAAGCGCCTGCCCACACGAAACGAATGCGATCGTGTTGGTAAGCGGCACTGTCGAGCCAGGCGGAGAATCGGCCGCGCTCCACCGCTACCGTCAAAAATTGCTGGTCGAGGATAAAGGTTCCCAGAAAGTAAAAGGCTGGAACCAAGAGAAGGGCGAATAGCTGATCGGACGAGCCGCTGATCGTTCCTTGGATAAACCCGGGCCAGAGCGGACTCAGAGGCACAACTATCGCTGCCCAGAGGCCAACACCTGGAGTCCGTCGAAATCTGCCAAACACCCATGCGCAAAAAATCCCGGCCCCCGTACAAGTGACCCAGACCGGCGGCAGCCAGAGGTGGAACGTGGCGAAAGCGGAGCTGAGCAGATAATGAAGTGGCGGGTACACCAACCCAAGATTCCGGAGATCCGCGGGATTGCCCTGACCGGTGGCCAACGCCCGCGATGAGATAAACAAGGTTTCTTTCGAGATCGGTCCGATCCAGCCTTGGATAGCGAAGGCGACCACCAGAAAGGTGACGCTTACCGCGAGCAATACGATGATTTCGCCCTCGCTGGGTATCCCTGGCCAGCGCAAGGATGCTCTGCGACTGCTCATGCTGCTCTCGTCACTTTGGCGGCGGAACTGGGCATCATCGTGGAAAGTCCATGTTCGGTCTTCTCCCAGTAAAAAGGGTTCATGATCAGCTGCCAGAGCGCCTTGTAGGAAGCAAACGCATGCATGAACCAGTATAGGGGATTCAACAGGCCGAACGGAGCGAGCGAATAGTTACGTCTCTTAAACACCGACAGTATACTGACGTAAACCGCCAGGAAGTTACCCAGGAAAAGGTTGAAAAAGGAGAGGAGTAGCAGCCAGCTCGGGAAAAAGAGATCGAAGAGCTCGGAGTGCGTCAGAATCCAGATTATAAAGATTGTCCAAAGGACCGGGTTAACCAGAAAGATGAACGGGGTTCCCCCGATGAAGAGAAAAAATCCCACGAAAGCGCGCAGGCCGATAGTCCGCAGCAAATGAATAGGGCGACGCATGTTGACCAGGAAGGTTTGCATGTAGCCTTTGATCCAGCGCGACCGTTGCCGAATCCAATTGCCGTAGGCGCGGTTGGCCTCCTCAAACGTGGTGGAATCGATGGTGGCGACCGTGTACCCGACTGCAGTGGCCCGAACACCGAGGTCCGCGTCCTCCGTAACGTTAAAAGGATCCCAGGCCCCTAACCCAATCAATTTGTCGGTCTTAAAGTGATTGCTGGTTCCACCAAGCGGGATCGGCACTTTGAGCGCTTCCATGCCAGGGAGGTTGTAATCGAACCAGTTGGAGTACTCGAGAGTGAACATCCGGGTAAGCAGGTTCTCAGGCCAGTTGAAATAGTTGAGTGCCGCTTGGATGCAAACGGTCTTCTCCGGGAGCCGGCGGAAAGCGGCGACGACCTTGCGGAGCTGATCTAATTCGGGTAAATCTTCTGCGTCGTAGATCGTCAAGTATTCCCCGCGCGCGAACTTCAGCCCGTAATTGCACGCCTTCGGCTTGGTTTTCGGGTGGGCCGGAGGAACTATGATTGCCTCAAAATTGGGTGGCGGCTGGGATGCTCGGAAGGCGTCGAAGGTCGCTTGGTCGTCCGCCTCCAATACTACCTTCACGTCCAGCTTGACCAACGGATAGTTCAGTGACCGCAGTTGATCAACCAGGTGAGCAATTACCTTCGGTTCTTGGTAAACCGGAACCAGGATGGTGTAGATCGGTAGTTGGCTGTCCGGAATATCGTAGATCTCTTCTTCAGTGACTTTGCGCGCGGTGTTGCGGCTCGACCCAACAAAGGCCAACAAGGTTTTGAACCCAATACAAACGAAGTAAAAGACGTTGAGTAGGCTATTGATTACGATGACAGCGGCAATTGGAAACAAGGCGAGACTCGCGGCCAAAACAGTGATCAGGAGCCAAATGACAAAAATCTGCATGCGCGTAAATGTTTGTTTGGCCGAGGCCTCCGGGTAAGCCCGCAGGAGCCCATTTACCGCCTCATCGAGGAAAGTCTGTCCTTGGAAATGGGTAACCGCTTCGACCCAATCCTCTTCGAGTAGCAATTCGCGACGCGCATAATAGTTCCGAAGCTCTGATGGCAGGTCCAGCGGATCCACTGCGGCGATAACGGGCGTTTCGCCACGACGCAACGGGACAGCCAATTGCTTACAAAAGCGTTGCCAGCCAAACTTTGCTGCGGCTTCCGCATCCCACTCTAACTCTCTCCACGCACAGGGCCTGACATTAAATTCAGCAAGGTGGGCCGTGCGTATGACATCGGGGCTGACGAGCTGCAGTGTTCGGATCACCCGAGTGGTCGAGACACCCCAACGGTCCGCCAGACTCGTAACTTTCTCCTTCTGCTCGAAGTCGAGGTAACCGTTTCGGAGCAGGTAATTCAAGATGGCCATGCGGACACAAACGACGACGCAATTTGCCGTTAGGCTGTCGGTTTCCTCGATTTTCTGAGGGCAACGATCAATGTGACGGTCGCGGCGATCCAGAGCGGCACCAAAAGTATCCAGCGCAGATTTTCCCAGCGCCAGAACGAGTTCGCAGCAAACGGCTGATCCGTCTTTACCGTGAGCCCCTGGAGCGTGAAGGCTGCCGGAAAACCCGCGTCTGACTGAAATACAACTTCGGCGTTTCCGTCCCAATGTTTTTCATTGAGAAATGCTGTGAGTCTGCTGAACGCCTGGCCGAACTGCTCTCCAAATCCGTCGATCAGCAGGGAGCGACCAGTAGCTGCAGCCTTGCTTAGCTGAATCAGGGCAACGCTGGCTCCGGCTTGAACGTCGAAAACCGATCGAGCCTGCTGATCCTGAATCTGTATCTGTTTGGTCAATCCACTGACCGGTAAAGTCGGCTGCAAACCTTCCGGGTAAGTCGAGAACGTTCCGATCCAAACCGATGGAGCCGGGGCAATGGCATCCAAAGAGGGGCACAACCGGAGCTGTGGCTGTAGTTTTTGCAGCCACATCGCCAAATTCGCCAAAGATTCAACTGGAACTGTCCCCGGCTTTTCGGCCCAGCGAATCCGGTAATTTCGCAAGCTGGTTTGGCTCCAACGGACAAGGTCGCTAAACTGCGTTCGATCCCCGGTAGAGATCACGCGCAAGCTGGAGGATCGGTCGAACTGTGCTTCAAACCTAAATAGCGGATTGTTGCACTCCTGTTGGTCCGCAAAGTACTGCACCACACACCGCACTTGGTTTTGTGGCGCCAGGTAGCGAGCCGCCACGGCAATAGACGCGTCGAGGCGACTTGTCTCCTTCCGAATTGGTTCACTATAGACAAGCTGCTCGTTGACATAGACGAGCAGCACCGCGCTTCCCTGTCGCGAAACGGCGGTACAGTTAATGCCCAGATCAAGGCGAAAATCCGCAGCCCGATCGGTAAAACTGCCGCTGGCAAAACTGAAAGATTTGCTAAGCTGCCCAAGCCCGACCATTGGAGCGGAAAAATTCGGCTGGAGATCATCCAAAAGATAAGCTTCTCGCGGATCGAGTTCTGTCGATTTCTCCAAGCCGCCAACCTTGATCGTTGCAGTCGGGATCGGCACGCGCTTTAAAGAACCTAGCAACGTCCAGAGTTGTTGAACCTCCTTGAAATCACCGGCCTGGAGCGCAATTTGCCGGCGAGATCCTTGCGCACTAAGCCGGATAGCCGCGCCGCTTAAGTGTTGGATCGTAAACTCATCTTGTCCGGTCGGGCGAAGAGAACGTGTTTCCGGGCGCCAAAACGAAATCAATGAAGCAGCCTTAAGGTAGAGATCCAGCGCAATAGGGTCTGCCGGGTCCACCACGTTGATTCCGTAGTCGTTTCTCAGCGTGGCCCAGAGACGACCTGCATCCAGCCAATCGGCAGATTGGTTGTCGAATTCGGTAGCGAAGTTGGATTCCGGCAGGACGTCGACAAATAGTCCGCCTTCGGCGATTTCCGCGCAACGATCTTCCGACCGCTGGGGCTTGAGAATCGTTTTGAGGCTCACCTTCAAATAGTCGGACCCAAGCAGGGCGAGGGGTAGCTGATCCAGTCGCACGACGATCTGTTGGGTTTGACCCGCTTGCAGTTTTTCCTGCTTCAAGGGAAAATCAAAGACGCTGATTTCAATCGAAGCTCCGACCGGAGAAACTTCGCTCGAGGTTCGAAGCAAGAGCGTGAGAGTACTAGCCCCGGGAGAAATGTTTCGGACCGGGAGCGGAAAATAGAACGATTCGACTGCGTAGTCGCCGCTGATCCGCGCCGGTCGGTCCGACCCAAGATCGGCTAATGTCGTCGTATTGCGAACAGATTCCGCGCTCAGAGGGGTTACCGCCGACGAAACAACGACGATGGAGGCAGCAACCTGCAAAGATCGTCGGATGTTCATCGAATGAACAGATAGACAGAAAAGGCAACGACAAGAACGAGCAACAGAATCGCGGCAATCTGCACTGGGTCCAACCGGGGTCGGCGCGTGACAATTGGTTTATGGTTCCGGTTTACACTGTGGGTGTCCCCGTTGGTTTGCGTAACGATTTGTCCAACCATCGGCTCTGTCGCCAAAGCCTTCCTCAGCGTCTGGCAAATAGAATCCTGAGAAAACGGCTTCTGGATAATATCAAAGACTTGCCAGGGTGCAGCTTTAGCGACCAAGTCGTTCGACCCATAACCCGAAATCAGGATGATGGGTGCGCCACTTCCCGTACTGCGAACCCGTTCCGCTACGTCGAGCCCGGTGCCATCCTGCAGGCGGTAGTCGAGCACATACGCGTCGTACGGTTTGATCGCGAGGCTACCGAAGGCTTGCTCAACGGAAAGGCTGGTGTCGACTTCATACTTCTCCTCGGTGAGGATACGACTCAGAATACGACAGACAGCAACGTCGTCATCTAGAACGAGAACACTTTGAGCATTCATGACTCAATCGGATCAACTGGCAGGTTAAAAGGTCTTCTCTCGCGGTATGGACAATGAAATCGTGACTTCTTCACCGCCTCTGATCGGGATAGTGGCTTTCCCGCCCGCGCGTTCTATGTAACGCTTGGCTAGCGCCAGGTTGACGCCAGAAGGCTCACCGGACGACGAGATCAGAAACGGTTCAAATAAGCGAAGCGCTACGTACTCGGTGATCTTGGGATGACGATAGCTGACGCGAAAATCGATCTCGTCTTTGCGGATGCCGCCACGGATCTGCATAGTGGAATCCGGAGCGGCGATTTCTCCGATCCCGAGAATCGAGTGCCGAAGGGCCGACGACACCAAGTGTGAATCGATTTCGACGGCCGAATCTTCCACGTAGGCATCGAGGGTTAGATGTTTTTCTTGGGTAAGCTTTTTCGCCATCGGTTCGAGCGGTTTCCACAACCCTAGAAGAGTGGTCGGTCTCTCCGTTCGATTGAGCGGCTGAGTGTCGGCGAATAAGGTAAGATCTTGGAAAAGATTGATCAGAGCCTCCACTTCGTTGTGAACCTCCTTTGCGATATCACGCAAGGCTGGTTCACGAAGATCACGGAGAAGTGTCGCCGTATTGAGGCGAAGACCGGTGAAGGCGTCCTGAGTTCTTTGCGTTAGCCAGGATATGACGGTCTGGATGACCTCGCGCTTTTGCTGCTCGATGATCTGGTTCAACAAGAGGTCGCTGGAATTGCGAGAGGACTGTACGGCCGCTTCGATCAGGTTACGTGCGACGATGTCCCCTTGTTCAAGCAGAACCCGGTCAAAAGTCTCTCCGGGAATCCGGATCAGTCGACACGGTCCGATAGTGGTGGCTCGGACCGGCCGGTTGCCTCGATCAATCAAGGACATTTCGCCGAAGAAGTGGCCCGGTTGCCGAAGGCTGACCACGACGGCATCGCCAAACCCTAGCCGCTTTCTCGTAAACTGGACTTTCCCGGTATAAATCAGATAAAGAGAATCGGCGATATCGCCCTCCTCATAAATGATCGAACGATCAGGCAGATCAAGCACCTGGGCGGAATCGGCGATGTGGGACAGAACTCCGTCCGATAGGCTTCGGGTGAAGGCGTTTCCTTTCAGCATTTCGGGCGAAGCGGCGCGATTCATAGAATCAATGAAATCATTCGGCCGATCCGCAACGTTATTTACTGAAAATCCTAGATTTCATCAAAATTATGGATGTTATAAGAAAAGTTCTCTACCATGTCGAGCCGTTAAAGCAGTGATTCGCATTTTTGGATATGGTTCGATCACTTTTTGCTGTTATTGGCCCGATTCTAGCGATCCTGGTCCAAGGGAATTCTCAATCCTGCTTTGCCGGAGCTTGGGCCCAAGCTCCGGGACACGGCATTGCCATAGCGACCTACCGATTCTATGGAACAGGGAACGAATTCGATAATTCCGGCTGGGGCATCACCCGATTCTCTAATGATGGAAAGTTCTTCAAGAACGAAGCGAGTCTTTATCTGGAGTACGGGTTACTCAAAGACATCACCGTAATTGGGAACTTTTTCTTTGATCAGGTAGAGTTTGCCGACAAAAACAGCATCGATCGCAACGCTGGATTTTCCGATCAGCAGCTGGCGCTTCGCTGGCAGTTCTCTCATAAAATCCCGCAGTCGCTGCAGTTCACCGTCCAATTTCCGGCGGGCTACAGTCTTAACGACACCCCGGTGTTGGGGAACGATCAGGTCGATTTGGAGCTTGATTATTTTCTCGGTGGTAATTTCAAACTCAACCAACTGTACGGATTCTGGGAGGCAGGCGCGGGCTACCGTTACCGGACCGGCGCGCCGGCCGATCAGATTCGTTGGTATACCACCCTAGGCATTCCTCTCAACGACTGTTTCCAATTGCTAATTCAAGCAGAGGGCACCCATGGATTGGGCAGTAACCAGACCCAGAAGATCGGCAATAACGTAACCGTCACCACCAACTACCAGCTCATCAAGTTGAGTAGCTCCTTGATTTACCGACTCACCAAATCGATCAGCCTGCAGTTTGGCCCCACTCTGGATTTCTTCGGACAGAATACCGGCGCGGGAGGCGGATTACAGGCCGCCATTTGGTACAACTGGTGAGCCGGGGGGCATCCATCATCCGGCGTCGCTATGGCGTCGATCTCTCCGGCCACAACACCCTGCGCACCGTGGCGAGAAGTTGGGCCGGCGTGTATGGCTTACCGAGAAGTGCGGAAATCTCGAGTCTGGTTAGATCCTTCATGTCGATGGAGTCAGCGTAACCGGTCGAGAGGATGACCTTTGTGCTTGCCGAAATGCGACGGAGCCGCCGCAAAACTTCCATGCCGCTGATCTGCGGGAGAACGACGTCAAGGAGTACCAGATCGAAAGGCTGAACAGATTCGATGAAGTGAATAGCCTCCGATCCGTGCTTCGCGACCGTCACCTGAGCCGGTAGCGTGCTAAGAATTTCTTTCACAAAATGGGCCAAATCTTTTTCGTCCTCCACCAAGAGGATCCTGGGATCGGTATTGTCGCCGTCGGCCGCCATTTGGATCCTATTCGTTCAACTCTTACTCAGGAAAAAGTTGCGTTGTCGCGCAGTGATGGGTCGCTCCAGGCGCTCGAGGACGAGCAACATATCTTCCCAGACTTTCCGTTTTTCCGTGAGTGATTGGTTACGGAGCAGGTAAGAAGGATGAAACGTGGGCATCACCGGAATGCCCTCAAACCGGTGCCAGCGTCCGCGCAGCGATTTCATCGGTTGATCCAATCCCAGGAGACCGCGTATGGCAACTCCACCCAGCGCCACCATTATCTTGGGTTGGATCAGCGCAATCTGCTCGCGCAAATAGGGCAGGCAAGTAGCCATCTCCTCGGCCGTAGGCGGTCGATTGCCGGGTTTGTCCGGCGGCATGTCGGGCCGGCATTTGAGGACATTGGCGATATAAACGTCGTCGCGCGAAAATCCCATCGTCTGAATAATGCGCGTGAGCAACTCTCCCGCCCTTCCGACGAAAGGCTCTCCTTGCAAATCTTCGTCGACGCCCGGCGCCTCGCCGACAAACATCAGGTCGGCGTCGAGATTCCCGACTCCAAAAACGACTTGGTGCCGAAACGCAACCAGATGCGGGCATTTCTGGCATTGTAGAGCCGTCTGTCGTAATCGGTCGAATTTTTCCCGGTTTGCAGACGCCGAACTTGGAGAAAGGATGACCGGCGAGATCGACTCGGCGACCAATGGTCGCTCCTCTGGGGGAGCCACCCCGGTAAGCCGAGGACGCAGCCTGGCAATCCGGTCAAGAATCGTTCGATCGAACCGAAGATCGGTCCGACCCTGAAGTTGCCGAAGCTCCTGAATGACTAATCCGACCCCTTGCGCGAGTAAGCTCATTTGAATCAACGCCGACTGAGGTAAATTCATGCGGTATTTCCGCCTCGAATTCGAACCAATTTTGTAAAATAGGGTGGACGAACCCTAGACGCCAGGCATGCAACAGCTGCCGCTCAAATTGACGGGCACTTCGCCCGTACAATTTATCGCCCACAACGGGATGACCCAAGCTCTGGAGATGCACCCGAATCTGGTGGGTCCGGCCGGAGAACAAACGACAGAGAACGAGCGAATAGTCGCCAACTTCCTGCAGCACTTCGAAAAGCGTGTGAGCACTTCTTCCCCGGTCGACAATGGCCATTTTCTTGCGATGTACCGGATGCCGGCCGATCGGCGCGGTGATCTCGCCCTTTTTGACCGAGAACTTCCCTTGACAGAGGGCCAGGTAATACTTTTCCACCTTCCGATTCGCAAATTGCCGACTGAGTCCTTGATGCGTGAGGTCGTCTTTCGCTACGACCAGGCATCCGCTCGTTTCCTTGTCGAGCCTGTGCACGACACCGGGCCGTAGTTCTCCACCAATTCCGCTGAGAGAAGTGCAGTGGTATAAAAGCGCGTTGACTAAGGTGCGGTCCGGGTTTCCGGCGCCCGGATGAACACTCAGACCCGCAGGTTTATTGATCACGACCAGGTATAGATCTTCGTACAGAATTGGCAGCGCGATCGATTGGGGCACGATTTCAACCGGCCGCGTTTCCGGCTCGTTCACGGTGATCCAATCTCCGGACCGAACACGTTCGCGCACCCGAACCTCCTTTTCATTGAGTCGGATGTACCCTGATCGGATAAGGCGTTGCACGCGTGCTCGGGACAATCGGGCTATCCGCTTGGAAACTACGATGTCAAACCGCTGTCCCGCGTCGGTTTGATCAACCCGGAACGTTTCCATTGGCCGAGAAGTGGATGAGGCGCGCGTGGAGCGGAAATCAGGCGTTGGCTACTCGCGCCGCTTCCAACAGATCGTGAAGTAACTTCTTCGGATCGCCGGCTCGCATCAGCGTTTCACCTACGAGCACAGCATTTGCTCCGGCATGGAGCATTCGCTGTACATCCTCCGCGGTTCGAATGCCACTCTCGCTGACGATCGTACAATGAGGCGGAATCAAAGGCACGAGACGTTCAGTCGTACTCAAATCGAGCTCGAAAGTCGTCAGATCGCGATTGTTAACCCCGATGAAATCAGCCTCGATCTTTAAAGCTCTTCCTAGTTCCGCTTCATTGTGTACCTCCACCAAAACATCTATGGTGAGGCCGGTCGCCACCTCGTGCAGATACTTCAACTCATCGTCCGAGAGCGCTGCCACGATCAGGAGGATCGCGTCGGCTCCCGCCAGAATGGCTTGATAGATTTGCACTTCATGCAGGATAAAATCCTTTCGCAGCGTCGGAACCGGGACGTGCTGATGCACCAAAGCCAAATAGTCGAGGTGCCCTTGAAAATAACGTTCGTCAGTGATCACGGACACGCAGTGCGCACCGCCTTCATAGTATTTCGTGGCGATTGAAACCGGGTCGAATTGCTCGGCGATCACGCCCGCGGAAGGGGAAGCCCGCTTCACTTCTGCGATAAACCCGAACGGAGCGAGATCCAGTGCAGTACGAAATCCGCGGAAATTGCGGTGTTCTTTTGCCCGCTTTTTCCAATTGTTCGTATGGGCGATCCAGGGGGAAATCTCCTGCCGCTTATGATCGGTAATTTCAGCAAGACGACTCATGCATATAAGTAGCACGTTTCGGTTGGTTCGAGAGCGGCAAAAAAGTACTTGAATGATCAGTTTGAAGGAGCATGGTTCTCCCTTCACTCTCCGCGGGTGTAGCTCAGTTGGTAGAGCACTTCCTTGCCAAGGAAGATGTCGCGCGTTCGAGTCGCGTCACCCGCTTTCGCCCGCTCGTTCCTCGCGGGCTACAGCGCGGCGCGGCCCGCTACCTGCAGCCCGCACTTTAAGTATGATCTAAACCCAAAAGGGCGAAAGCGTCGCGCCGAAGTCCGGCGTTAGCCGGACGAAGGCGGACAAACCAGCAACGCATTATGTTTATATCGCCGAACCAACTTTCGCCCGCTCGTTCCTCGCGGGCTACAGCGCGGCGCGGCCCGCTACCGCAAGCCGGCTTTTAAGCTTGATCAACCCAAAGGGCGAAAGCGTCGCGCCGAAGTTCGGCGTTAGCCGAACGAAGGCGGACAAACCAGCAATGCATTATGTTTATATCACCGAACCAACTTTCGCCCGCTCGTACCTCGCGGGCTACAGCGCGGCACGGCCCGCTAGCCCGCGAGCGGGCTTTTAAGCTTGATCAACCCAAAGCGTCGCGCCGTAGTCCGGCGTTAGCCGGACGGAGGCGGACAAACCAGCAATGCATTATGTTTACATCTTAGATTCTATTTCGTTTCCTGGTCATTTCTACATCGGCTACACTGAAGACCTGCGTGAGCGCGTCCGGAAGCATCAGGCCGACGTGCCGAGTCACGCCGCAAAGTTCCGGCCCTGGAAACTCAAGTTGTATCTTGCCTTTGAGTCCAAAGAAACCGCCATGCGATTCGAGCGCTACCTCAAATCCGGCTCCGGACGCGCCTTCTGCAAACGCCATTTCGCCTGACACTCGCGTTCGTTCCTCGCGGGCCGCGCTGTAGCCTGGGGATAAGAAGCTGCCCAAAGCTTTGTTGTGCACTATTCTAGACCGTTGCTTTGAATGTCGCGACTTGGGCGCAAAATCTTGAAGTCCGGGTGACAAAATTGTTAAACCTCCAGGCCGATCGTTCCGATTAGTTCTAGCAAGAGTTTCATGCTTTCCACGCAAATGCGTCCTTTCCTATCGTCTACCGATTAAAACCAAACCCGATCCGGCAAAACCGATGAACCGGCACACAGTCCAGGCGCAGGACAGCCGGAATCGCCAAAATTGCCGCATCCAGTTTTTGTCTCCTACTCGAACGAGGACAAGGCCCTAGCCGATGCGGTCTGCGCCGCACTAGAGACCGAAAATATTAGCTGCTGGATGGCACCCCGCGACGTGCAGGGCGGTCGTCCGTACTCCGGACAGATTACCCAGGCGATCCGGGAAGCTCGCATCCTGCTCTTGATTTTAACCGGGGCAGCCAACCGCTCCAAACACGTGCTACGCGAGGTAGAGCGAGCTGCCCATTGCCAGAATCATCTCTTAACTTTCCGGATCGAACCGATTTCCCCCGGTGATGATCTCGCCTACTTCCTCGGAGCCGATCAGTGGGTCGACGGGTTCCGGCCCTTACCTGCCTCCCAGCATTTCCCGGCTCTAGTTCAGCACACACGCAAGCTGCTCCAGAGCAGCGCTGCGGAGCAGGAGCCGGAGGAGCAATCAGACTCAGCTCCTGAAACCTTTGCCCATTTCCGGATCTTCCGACATGCCGATGGCTCCCTTTTTCGCCTCGGCAAAGGAGGCATGGGGGTCACATATAAGGCGATTGACACGGTGCTGAACCGTCCGGTAGCCCTGAAGGTGATTGCCGCCGAACTGTTGCGGAGTCCTCAGGCACGGCACCGGTTCCTGCGCGAGGCCCAAGCCGCCGCACTGATCCATCATCCTCATGTCGCTACCATTCATCATTTCGGGGAAAAGGAAGACTCCTACTTCTACGCCATGGAGTTTGTCGAGGGCGAGGACTTGGAACGTTACGTGGGACGGCGAGGGCCGCTCACTCCGGCAACAGCGCTCAGAGTCGTGTTACAGGTCGCTCAAGCATTGGAAGCGGCTCACGCTAGGCAACTGATCCACCGGGACATCAAACCCGGCAACATCATGGCGGTGATCAATCGCGCCGGTAGCCTTGATGTGAAGCTGATCGATTTCGGCTTGGCCAAGGGAGCCGGATCGGAAACTCTGGATGCTGCGCGTATCACCCGTACCCAGGATTTTGTTGGGAGTCCCGCGTTCGCGAGCCCGGAACAATGTGAAACAAAGAAACTCGATATTCGCTCTGACATCTATTCGCTCGGGGTAACACTTTGGTATCTGCTGTCGGGCAAGCGACCGTTCTCCGGCTCGGTAGGAGAAGTAATGATCGCTCAGGTGATTAAACCGCCGCCATTTGATCAATTGGCGTACCTCCCAGAGCCAGTTTTGGAGCTGCTTCGCCGGATGTTAGCGAAAAGCCCGAACGATAGGTTCCAGACGCCCCAGGAGTTACAGGATGCGGTCGAAACGGTAGCAGCGCGGCTGGCTTCAGAGTTCGGCACGGTTCCCGAACGGATCGTCGCGAAAGCGGAGACTGAGGAGAAGGAATCTGGCAGTAACGGTGCATTACAGGTCGAGCCGCCTGCCACATCTGAGCCCCTTCTGGCGGCCACGCTTGCCTCCCCGCTTTTCGATAGTTATCTCGGGATGGAAGTCGGTGCTGTGGTAGGCAGCCGATATCGCCTACTAGAGGAATCGAGAGAGGGGAACGGTGGCCGGTTTTTTCTCGCCCGGGACGAGCACGCGGCAGCGGGAGAGTCGCCTGAGGTTGGGCTCAAGTTACTGCATCCTGGCATCACAGCTGATGCTACGCTGCTCGATCTTCTGGCGAACGAGATCGGGGTGATCCGGCAAGCAACTCATCCCAATCTGGTTCGTTATTTTCGGCTGGAGCGATCCCCTCCATTCCTGGTGCGGGAATGGGTGCACGGTTTTTTATTGTACGATCTCTTGCGCTGGCGGCGTTCCTTGAGCGCGACAGAATTGGCAATTCTTCTCGGACCATTGGCTGCCACCCTCGATTTTGTCGCCGATAATGGCCTGGGACTGGTCGATGTCAGCGTTCGCAAGATCTTCGCGGCCTGTCCCAAAGAGATCGCCCGCGAGGGGTTCGCGGCTCTGGCGAGGGGAAACGCGCAGGAATGGAACGAGTGCACTTTGAAGCTCAACCCGTTGAGCCTCGCTCCGCTTCTGTTCCGGCGCCGAAATGGCTGGGATCGGCAGACAGTCGTCCCGACTAGCCGGGTCCTTTCCATGACTCAAGCCGAAGCAGGGATTCGCGGGAGCAAAGCGGTACGGCTTTGCGGACGGCTGGTCTATGAGCTTCTGAGCGGCCATTCGCTGGCGCGAGGCGACTCGCAAACCTATAAGCCGCTGCCGGAGCTGGACCAGGCCGGGAATGAAACCTTGCGACGCGCATGCGTCGCTACTGGTTCGGCCGTTACCTACCGTAACTGTCAGGAATTCTGGAATGCGCTGAAGGAGAATATCGTGACAGCGGGTCGTCCAACTGGCGTGCCTGTATTGCCAACAACTCCCACTCCGTCTGCTCTTCGTCCTCCGGCGTCCGCGCCGCCACCTCCAAAACGAAGGATAATGGTTTGGGCGATCCTGGGTGGAGCTTTGATCATTGCTTTGGCAATTTCCGACGCGGTTCGTTTTGGTGGATCCGGATCGACCTCTCTTGTTACTCCCATGCCCTCCGTCGGAATCGTCGCACCGACCCCGACGCTTTCTTCTGTCGCAACGCCGCAAGTTCGATCCAAGATCCGGTTTGTTCCCATAACAGCCGACACCGCGAAGAGTGATGCCGTTGTTTGGCGCTCGAAGGATGGTCGAGTCATTTCGGATCCTACTAGGGAGGAGGACTTTGAAAAATATGGGACGATATTAAATCTTCAGGAATATTATGTCACTCATGAGGTGAAGGTTTACATCTTCACACCGGACACAACCGTAAAAACGGTGGACTTTGAAGATCTTGTTTCCGGGAAATACTTTTTACGGGTGGAGCAGTAGCCGTGCGGCCGACATGTTGAACTGACCTGGCCACTAAATCGGATTAGCGTGTGCGTTCATACCTCCGGCATGCCTGCCTCAAACCCAAACTCCTTCCGGTAGTTGGAATTCGAGTAGCTCTGATCATGGCAGTCTGGCAACTCTGATAATGAAGAATATTATAGCATTCCACTTTTGGAACGTCGCCGCAGCCGTCCGCACAACTGCCGAGCCCTGCAGACCAGAAGCCGATCAAACAGTTATTTGACGCGCTTTCTCCCTCTCCAGCAGTACGCCCAAAACGAAAGCTTTTGATCGGAATCTTGGTTGGAGCCGTGATCGTCGCTTTGGGGATATTTGCCGCAATCCGCTTCGGTCGATCGGGGTCGACCACATTCGGTACTCCTACACCCTCCGTCGCCGCAGCGACTTCAACTTCCGCGCCTCAAACCAACGAGCAGCTGGCAAAGACATATCTTGATCGAGCCTCTGAAGAATCTGAAGAATTCGAAAAGGAGAATATCAAGCAGCTATTGCCGACCTCAACGAAGCCATCCGGCTCAAGCCAGATTTTGCCACCGCTTACTACAATCGGGGCTCTGCCTACGACGAGCTGAAGCAGTAAGAGAAGGCCATCAGCGATTACAACGAAGCCATCCGGCAAGCCAGATTTTGCCACCGCTTACTACAATCGGGGCTCCGCCTACGACAAGTTAAAGCAGTACGAGAAGGCCATCAGCGATTACACTGAAGCCATCCGGCTCAAGCCAGATTACGCCGAGGCGTACTCTGAAAGGGGCTTCAGTTACGGCAGGCTCAGGCAGTTCGACAAGACAATCAGCGATTACACTGAAGCCATTCGGCTCAAGCCAGATTACGCCGAGGCGTACAACAACCGGGGCTACGCCTATGACGAGCTAGCAGCGGGGCTCAATAGCGACCTCCCTTTCTTCGATAGTAACGCAAAAATCGAACCTCCTAGCTCCTAGCGACGAATAAAGGCGCAGTAGCAGAGGTCGAGTAACCGGCATTCCGGAGCTTATGTAAATAAGCCCTCAACTCATCGACGCTGTAAAAAAGTATTTAGAGGTGCGCTCGGTCCGACTGACTGACCCTGTGCCGCTCTTCGTTATGCTGGAGGAAGCCGACTCACACGCTTCGGTCTACGGTACATTATCGCTCATCGAGTAGCCGAAGGCGACGGTGGACTGTTCCACGCTGCTCACTAGAAGGGTGTCGCCCCCATACTATTCGGCATACCACAGCGATGCTACTCTTAAACGAGCGCGATGAGGAGGAATGGTGGCTCTGGCGAAACGACCTCGCTGTGATTGATTCCAAGAGCATTTCTTCGGGTGCTCTGATCGACGACTAAAGGTTTTATCGGTAGAAGGTTCTCATAATGGCGGGCTGTTACACTTTTTCCTGCGCTCACTGCGGCTTCTCGGTGGATTGGTGGGAAGATGGTAATCGGTACCTGGAATGGCCGATCGGCACGCGGAACTATTTGTATCATCCCTCCGACATTGATGAGACTGAACGCCTGATGCGCGAGATCTATGGACATTCGCCGACACCAGACGAATACATGATGGCATTTCAAAGGTACGGAGGTAACGAAACCGAATTCCTTTGCTACGATTGTCTGACAATTAGTTGCATCGATGTTGAGATAGAGGCTCGGATCTGCGCAAGCTGTAAGTCCTCCGCGCTACGTGCCACTAGTCGCCTTGCTCAAACCGAATGTGCCAGGTGTCGTGAAGGGCATTTTGACGATGGCCAAATCACTGGGGTTTCTTGAACCCTAACTTGAGCCTCCCATAATGCTTTGTTGAGACGGGACAGGCTCCGAATATGTCTTGGCGGATACCGTCGCATTTACGGTAACGATGGTTGAATACTTCGGTCGCTGCGACGTCGCCGAGGACCGAAGTACTCAATTTTCTGTCGACTATTTCCACCAGGTAGCGGCACCCGGTGGCGCTGTCACTCAAACTCCTCCGGAACTCCGGGCTTTATAACCAAGAACCCCACACCAAGGAAGGCATCGCTGTGATGCGCCACTACGGAGCCTGTTTCAGTTTATCACGCGCCCAGCCCGAAGAATTGAAGAGAAGAATCACTCTCGGCTTCAGTCCACGAATTTCGAGATTCGCGAGACTCGGCGATGTCGTCGCCGTTTCCCAGCTCAGTTATCCGGGTTGCGGAGCGCCGGTCCGTTCCAAATCCATCGTCCAATTCGTTTCCCAACTCTTTCCTCCGTCGGCGGAGAACGCCTGCTCCCACCGGCAAGAGTCAGGTTTAATATTCAACCAGAGGAATCGAACAAGGACAGCCTTACCTTCGAAGACCTCGTAGTCGTAGAATTCGCCTCGTCCGTCGGCGAAGCGGCCAACGGTTGGTACACCAAGTGTACCGTGCTTGCTTGTTGCCCAATAGATGCTCCAAAGGTGTGTTGTGGGATCGTACAGCCGCAAGGCCATCCCTTGGACATGACCCATCGGATCATCGAACTCGCCCTCATCAAGGTTAGCTTTTCCGCCCCAAATCTTTCGCGCAATCGATGTGCCATCGAATTCTCCCCAGGTTGAAGATCCCGTAAGCGGCTTGCGTAGCCTGCGATTGTGGATTTTCCAGGTACCGATAACGAAATCGAAATCGTGCTGTCCGTCACGTTCCTGATCGGATACGCGTGGCTGGACTGGGGGATCTTCGGCCAGAGTTGATTGACCGTTCAGCAGGAGTGTCAATGAGCTTAACACGAGAAAGATACGGATATGATTGAGTCTCATAGTCGCTTTTTTGGAGTGGTGATTGGCCATGGGTTTGACGCTGTTGACTTAAAATTCGTAAAGCAGAGTATGGTTCATGAAAATAGCCACTTTTAGGAAATCCAATAGAACCACTTTTCCTCTGATGAAACGAGCTTCTGGCACCTTTTTGCCTCCCATTGCCTTTGATCAAAATGCGCCGATGTACCGGCAATTGTACGATTGGTTTCGGACTGCCATCCTCAACGGACAATTGAAATCTGGCCGAAGAATACCCTCCACCAGGAGTCTGGCCACTGAGCTACAGGTGTCTCGCATCACCGTATTGAGCGCGTTCGAACAACTGCACGCGGAAGGTTACCTCGAGACCATCCTGGGTTCCGGAACCTACGTATCCAGATCAATTCCTGATGATCTGGTGCGGCTCAGAGGCGGGGCCCTGCGTTCCCAGCACGGCTCCCGCGATCCCGCGCAGATAACAGAATCCAATCGATGCCGCGCGATTTCGCGTTTCGGAAAGGCATTACTGGTTGCACCAGCGGAGCCGTGGTCAAACCGCCTAGTACCATTCAGCGTGAACATGCCGGCTCTGGATCACTTTCCGTTTGCTGTCTGGTCGCGACTGGTTATCCGTCATTCTCGGCAACCTGCGAAAGAGATGATGGGGTACCGTGATCCGATGGGGCACCAGCCGTTCCGCCAAGCAATTGCGGAGTACCTTGGAGCGGTTCGAGGTGTTCGATGTGATCCTGCGCAGGTGATGATAGTGACTGGCTCCCAGCAGGCATTGGAAATTTCTGCCCGCGTTCTGTTAGACCCGCGCGACGCGGTGTGGATCGAGGAACCGAGCTACCCGGGAGCACGTCAGGTCTTCGTCAGGTCAGGAACCCGTCTGATTCCGGTACCAGTCGATGGCGAGGGATTGGACGTCAAAGAAGGCATTCGCCGCTGTCGTAGCGTCCGCGCCGTGTACATCACTCCTTCGCATCAATACCCACTGGGTATGACGATGAGCGTGTCACGTCGGATGTTGCTTTTGGACTGGGCGGCGCGTAATGACTCGTGGATCATTGAAGATGATTACGACAGCGAGTATCGCTTTAGCAATCGGCCAATTGCGGCGCTTCAAGGGCTCGATGCGAACGCCAGGGTTATCTACATTGGGACATTCAGCAAGGTGCTATTTCCCTCGCTTCGGGTGGGCTACTTGATTATCCCGAAGGACTTGGTTCGTGCATTTTCATTGGCCAGGGAAGCCTTTGACCTCTTCTCGTCCACGCTGTACCAAGCCGTCTTGACCGATTTTATACTGGAGGGACATCTCGCGCGACACATCCGGCGGATGCGAATGATTTACAGCGAGCGTCACGATGCGCTAACTGGGGAACTCGGCAAACAGATTGGAACAAGTATTGAAATCATTACGGCGAAAGCCGGAATGCATCTGGTGGCTCGATTGCCTGCCGCGGTAGATGACCTAAAGATTGCCCAAAGAGCTTCTCGAGAGGGAATCGCCGTCATGCCATTTTCGGTTTGTTATCAGGATAAACCACGAAGAGGCGGCCTCGTTCTTGGTTATGGCGGTGCGGATCGACAGCAGATTCGCGAAGGTATTCGAAAATTGGCTCATGTGCTGAGAGCTGGTTATTCTTCTTGACTGTTCGACGCAGTCGCTGGCGCGGGTAACCAACGTAAACGCGACCTGCGGGTTGGGTCTAGAACGATCGATTCTGGTTTCGCCCTCAAGTATCCGGTGCCGACTAGGGTCGAGATGTAGCGTTTTGCCAAAGGATTGAATTGGGTTTCCAACGCCTGGTCATCTTTCAACATCCCAAGCCATACGAGGTATGGACCGTCTGTCCTGATGGGGAGTTGGGGGAAGTTATTTTTTGCATCGAGTGTGACGAGGACGCCAA
Source organism: uncultured Verrucomicrobiae bacterium (assembly GCA_963804425.1). Lineage (GTDB taxonomy): Bacteria > Verrucomicrobiota > Verrucomicrobiia > Chthoniobacterales > JAFAMB01 > DASTDH01. Next base: position 546,733 of record CAWDQF010000003.1, read on the forward strand.
CTTCACGTACGCCTGCATCCTGATAACCGGCGAGCGTTGCTTTCGCTTGTTGAGTAAAGGCATCAACATCGTTCGGGTTAATCGCAAAGATTTGGGCAACCACGATCCCTTGGGCGCCTGCGGTTTCGAAGTTCGGATCAACGGCGGGCAGAACCGTGATACCTCGCTCTTGGCTCAATGGCCGGAGTAAAAGCACATCATCCGAGTCGATCAACCGATTGTTCATGATCATCCGGTGCTCTTCCCACAGTGGACCATAGTAGAACGCCGCGCTTACCGTTGCTCGGGCGTCCATATCCTTGAAACCTCTGATCCAAGTAAATCGTGATTGGCTGTCACGCTCCAAGAATTGGCCGTATATGATTGCCCCTAACTGCTCAAAGGCTTCCGGAAAATAGGTTTCGAAATACTGAGCGAAATGTTCGCGTTCACCTTCCTTTATTGTGTAGCGCCGAAATTCGATCACCTGGAAATCCTTAAGATGTTTTACCTGTTCCATTGAACTGCTGGTGGTTGTTTGGCCGATCTCGGCGGAGATCAGGTTGCAGGCTGTGATGAGAGATAGAGCTAGGGATCGGAGCGCTATTTTTCCCAGGCTCACAGTTGGTCGAATCATCCATCCACCATTGCTGAACGCTTGGCATCACAAAAGAGCCACTTGTCGGGTTTTTGGTAGGACCACTGCGCGGCTAAATAGCACTCAGAACCAGGTAGATCGCGTGATATTTGACTTTGACGGTTTCAAGTGAAGCCTGAGGACGGTAAGGATTCTGGTAAAAACACACGCAACCGAAGCTATCGGCTCACCAGAGGACCGAGGCTATTAAGGTGGTCAACAGCGGTATGAAGAGCGCCGCAGAAGTCGCCCGGCTATTTCGGATTCATCGTTCAAGCGTTTCGCGTATGCTTTCCCAGTCGCGGGTTGCGGACTGAGCGGAACGAAAATTTGGGAGAACTTATGGCCTTCCAGTTGCTCCAGTTTGCAGCGTTTGGCTCTTCCGAGTCCTGGGGAGCTAGGGTCTGGATCGAATAGAAGTGCAACTGATAATTGTCCATGCTTTGCTAAAAAAGCTCCGCATAGCGGAGACAAGATCGACCAATTGCGCATCTAATTATGGACCCTAAATCAATGGCGCTAAAAGCATCGGTCTTGCTGATCCTCTGCGCTTCCGCTTTCGGCGGGGAGCTCGATGCAATGAAGCTTTTCGTGCGTTTGCGCTTTTGGAATGTTCCGGAGATCAGTACGAAGGATTTGGCGAACTGGTTGACCGACGACAGTCGCCCGAAACCGGTCTTGCTCGATGTGCGTACTCCGGCTGAATACGCAGTAAGCCATCTGCCGGGGGCACAGCAGATTGCTCTCGATGCCCGAATTGACCAGACGCTGGACCAATTTCCGCCGGATCGCCCGATCGTTACCTATTGCTCGGTTGGCTATCGCTCTGCCGAACTTGCCCAGCGCTTGATCGCCGCTGGTAGAAAGAACATCTACAATATGGAAGGTTCGATTTTCCAATGGGCGAACGAAGGACGTCCTCTAGAACGAGACGGAAAGCCAGTCGATACCGTTCACCCGTACAACGATAGCTGGGGTAAAATGTTGGATTCGCGACTCCGAGCGAAGGTGCCGCCGGTGGAGTAGGGAGCTAAGAGAAGGAAATAGTAAATCGCGAATAGCTAAAACAGTTTGCCGAAATGGGCTTCCCCAAATTGCACCAGTCGGAGTTATCGACTAAAAACTCCAATTTGAATCTTACATGTCGCTGGCCGCTCAATCCTAACTAACTGCGTCTGGTGAAAACCCACCGTGTCGGCTGTCAACCCTGTGTTTCACTAGACGGTTACTTCCAATCAACCAGAGTGGGAACTGTTGCCCTACTTTGACACCTGGGTCTTGGTAGTAGCGAAGCTCAAGCGTGCCGTTCCGGTATGATCCGCTGAAAGGAATCTGGTCACCGAATTGGAGACTATTAAATGATCTCCGAAAATTGGAGACTTCGATTTCGACGGTCACACAATACTGGTCACCGCGTTTGTCATTGGAAAGTACTTTTGCGGGAAGACGAGTCATAACTCGTAGATTGATGCGCTGATCGTTCCTTCCGTCTTCTTATTCTGCAAATCGTAGAAAAGGAATCGGCAAACAATCAACTGTTGATCCTGATCCCGAAGAGGAAAAATTAAAAAGCATCTAGACTTGCCTCCGCCGTATTAACCACAGATTCAAGGATTTACAGGGCTTACCATAAATAAAAAGCTGACGCACGGCGCTCTCACCTAAATTCTGCGACCAAGAAGAGCCCGCTATTTTCGCAGCCGACAAATTCTAGTTGATGGTACATGTCTCGCCACTCGAGTCGGTTAAACGATCTCGACGATCGCCATTGCGACCGCGAGTAAACCCAACGTGATCTCGTTTGCTGGACATTGCTAACGTAGGCTGCTGCCTGTTGTTAATGATCCTCTCCGGAAAACTGGACAGGTAATAAGTTTAGCTTTTGGCGGATTAGAGGCTGTTTTTTCTGTGTTGGTCTGACTGCAGAGCAGCTGCTGCAAATGCGGCCGGAGCCAAATTTGCAAGGCTGCTATGCGGTTGGCAACGCTTCTAATCTTGTCGCCAGGTTTCGTGCCGGAAAACACCACAAATAAACGTCCTGAAACCGTCCGCTTATTCGTCGTATCGTAGGACGGGCAATAACCTCGAAACAGTAATAAAAGAGACATCATGAACACAGCAACTCAAGATGAAGAACAAATTATCCGCAGGATTTTGGAACAGTGGGCGGAAAACACCCGCCTGGGTAAAAACGACGCGGTTCTGGCGAACCATGCTTGCGACGTTCTCATCTTTGATGTTCTAGCGCCGATGAAGTATGAAGGAGCGGCTGCCTACCAAAAGAGTTGGGATGAATGGCATCCCGAAACGACAGGGCCAGGGCTGTTCGATCTCCACGAACTCCACATCACCGCCGGGCAGGATGTAAGTTTTGCCCACGCCTTGATCCATTGCGGCGGAAAACATCCTGAAGGAACCACATTCGAGGATTGGGTGCGCGGGACCTTTTGTCTCCGTAAAATAGCTGGCAAGTGGCTGGTCACCCATCAACACATCTCCATGCCCGCAATTTCTCCGTAAACGGGTTGGCGCTAGCAAGAAGAGGGGTCAGATCGCTTTCTCCCGAACCACTTCCTTGGCATCCTTGTCTTCTCTGAGTCCGAGAAAGACTGGCTGCCGGAGACGATCATCTCGCGTCCATTCCGCGAATTTCACCTGGCAGACGAGGTTTGGTTTGACCCAATGACACCGCTTCATCTCGGCGGGAGTCACCCTTTCCCCATATCGCCCGCGACGCTTTTCCGGCAGATCGACAAACGGGCATTGGTCGCTGCGAATTTTGTTGAACTCAGAAAACAAAATTCGGAGAAGCTTTTCATTGAAGCCGGTGCCGACTTTGCCAGCAAATTTCAGTTTCTCGTCCTCGTAGAAGCCGACTAGCAGCGCACCAAAATACTTCCGACTACCAGCCGGTTCCGTGTATCCGCCGATCACAAATTCTTGTTCCCGTTGTAGCTTGAGCTTGATCCAAGCGCCGCTTCGCTTTCCCGGTTCATATTGGGAACCAACTCGCTTACCGATCAAGCCCTCGAGCCCAAGTTCCCGAGCCCGATCCAAGAGTTCTTCGCCGCCATTTTCGATCGAAGCGGAATACCGAAGTACACCCGGTGGTTTCTTCAGCAGTTTTTCGAGTTTCGCCTTTCGTTCTTCGACCGGAAGATTTCGAAGGTCCTTCCCATTCAGTCGCAACAGATCAAATGCGTAGAAAAATATCGCGGGTCGCTCCTGACCCATTTCGAACGCTTGGAGCAACTGGAAGGATGAAAGTCCCTTATTATCCAACGCCACAATCTCTCCATCGATAATCGCGTCTTGAACGTCTAGCGCGGCAACCGAATTCGCCACCTCTGGGAACTTGCCGCCCAAATCCTTTTCGTTCCGGGATAGGACTCGCGTTTCGCTGCCTCCACGCAATGCCAAAGCGCGGTAACCGTCGAATTTGATTTCGTAGATCCAATCGCCGGAAGGCATGGAGTCAACCGGCTTGGCTTTCATCGGCTCCACAAACGCAGGAACTGGCGCGGAAGCGGTTGATGATTTTCTCTTCATCAATCGACTCGATTTGCTTGCTTGTTTGGACTGCCAAACCCTGTCCCCTTTCGACAACTCCTTCATACTCTTACCCGAAAGCGCGGAGGTATCGTCCAGCATTTTGGAAACCGGCTTCATATCTTCCCCGGCCTTGATCAGTAGCCACTGTTTTGGATCCCGCAGTCGAACCAAATACCATTCGCCCTTTAGCTTTGTGCCATTCAGTACGACGTGAAGTTTGCCACCCTTTAGCTCTTTGGTAGGCGCCTTGCTCAGCGGTTCGAAGGTTCCCCGATCCCATACCATCACCGTGCCTCCGCCATATTGTCCTTTCGGAATCGTTCCCTCAAAATCGATGTAGGACACCGGATGGTCTTCCACCTCGACGGCTAGATGCTTTTCTCCCTTGGCAAACGGGATGCCTTTCGGGACGGCCCATGATTTGAGCGTTCGGCCAAGCTCAAGTCGGAAATCGTAATGTAGTCGAGAGGCATCGTGCTTTTGCACCACAAAACGGCGGCCTTTGCTGCTCTTGGAACGTTTGGCGTCAGGTTCCGTCGTCTTCTCGAAGTTCCGCTTTCTGGCGTATTCTGTGAGCGACATGGGTTAGCTTGTTAGATCGCAGAACCTGGATTGGTCGCAATACCGTTTATCCTTCCAGCGGACTTCCTCTTTTTTTTGGATTGACTTCTTCGGATCAAGCAACGATGTAAATGTTTACAGTAAATGTTTACATAACCCTCAACTCCTAATTCCTCGTTCCCATGAACGGATTAAATCCCCCCGGGCAGCTTCGCCCGCTCTTTGGACTCGCTCAGGCGCAGTCCCGTCTGTTTCGTTCAGTTAGCAACCAGTTGATCTCCTCGACAAACACGGGTCCAAGGCTTGTCTCCGTGCTGGACGGCCCGGAATTCGTATTGCCTTTGGGCTCCTCTGCCAAAGAGAAACTTCCAGAACGAATAACTTCTTCCGGGTCACCCTTTTTTCGGGTCACCCACCACGCCTTCGCTGCTGTGGCGGGTATCTGCCTGTTCGCCATCGGTGTCAGCGTCGCTCAAGTCACTACCAATCAGCTCCCGGGGTCCATCGGCAAAGGCCCAATCGGATGGGACAGTTACCGTCGACTTGACTTGCTTTCAAAACTCCGCTCAGGCACTGAAACACGCGACTTCTCGAGTACAGACCCCGCACAAGAAAACGTCGACTTCGATCACCCATTACGCGTGACCCCCGCTGGTCAGGTCATCGCTGAAGCGAACGGTCCTGGCGAGATAGTATCTATCTGGTCTACAAACGACGGCCCCAAGGGCGGGGGCGACGTGACCGTTGATGGCGTCATCACCGTCCAGCTTGACGGGAAGGTCGTTCTCTCGGCTAATTATGAAGCACTGGTTAGCGGGGCGCTCGGCGCTCCTTGGGTATGGCCGCTAGTCGGAAATCTCTACGACACATCGGGCGGCGCCCAAATCAAGGTTCCTATGCCTTATACGCAATCCATGCGTGTGACCGTGCAAGGAAATGCGGACTACTTTCATGTCAACTATCGCCAGTTCAATGATGCCACTGGAGTAACGACCTTCAATCCAAGCGACACAGCTCTCGATGTCGTCGCTAAGCTACGCGCTTTCGGCACAGTTGATCCAAAACCCGCAATTGCAGGAACAGTGACAACTAGCGCGAATATTAACATTCCAGCCGGATCGCGATCTCGGCTGATCCAAATCAATGGAGCGGGCGAGATAACGGAGCTACGGCTTCAACTTCCTCAGGTGCAACACGCACCCTATGTCATAGACGATGGTAGAGCTTTTGGATCAGGTGGCAGTAGTCAGTTCATGGTTGCTATCGACCCGGCGAACCAGAGTGTGCGCCTGACGCGTCGTTATGACCCCTCTATCGGTAATCAAAAGGCAAACGTTTTCGTCAATGGCACACTCGCCGGTCAGTGGTCTTCCGGTGCGGCTGTTCCGGCAGGTCCCTGGGCCGATGAGATGATTGTCTTACCCAGCTCTCTGACTGCCGGTAAAAGTCAGATCACGATCACCAACCAATTCCTTTCTTCCGACCTGGATTTTAATGAGTTCCGGTACGATGTCTCTTGTCTTGTCAACGGAGAATGGACGCGGTCGGATACCGTGGACGTTGGTCCGAATCATCCCGGAGAGGAATCGGCTCACGGATACACGATCGCATCGTCTACCTATAGCGGATCTCGGTCCTACAGTTATCCAGTTGATGCGCAGACGGTGACTAGTTCCATGGCCGTCCTGAGTGGAGCCCGGTTGCAGATTACCTTCGACGGTCAAACCACCGTGGATGCTCCGATCGGCGAGTTCTTTGGCTCGGGCCTTGGCAAGTACGATGTCCGCACGCTGATGTTTTCCATCGACAATAGTTCGCCCGACGGTTGGTACACAACTTGGTGGCCAATGCCTTTTGCTCGGAACGCCACTATTCAGATCGTTAACCAAAGCGGAGTCCCGATTCAGGGCGGAAAAATCGAAGTGCGTCATGTTTCCGACTCCTCGTTTGCCTCTCATCTGACACCCGACGGGGACACCGGCTATTTTCATGCTACCTATAACCGGACGGAAACCATCTCCGGAAAGGATTATATTTTTCTAGATACCCAGGGTCGCGGTATTTTTTATGGCGTCACGCACACGATGCGAGGCGAAAGCGGTACTTCACGGGCATATCTGGAGGGTAACGAACGGGTCTATAATGATAATCTTCTCAGTCCGGCTTGGAACGGTACCGGGACTGAAGATCTTTACGAATCGGGCTGGTACTTCCAATCGGGTATAACGTACTCGATGCCGCTAACTGGTAATCCCGCCTACAATCCAGGGACCGATGGTTTCACCAATGATACTACTGGTGCCTACCGGCTGTTTCCCGCTGAAGCGATCTCATTCGGACAACGGTTGCGCTTTACGATCCAGCATGGCCCGACCGATGACCAACCTGCAAATTATAGCTCGGTAGCTTTTTGGTATGGTCAATCGACCTATTCGCTGCAAGTTACTGACGCTCTCAATACGACCGACCAGGCAAGTCGGGCGAGCCATAGCTATATGGTCGCCGGCGACAGGACTAACTCGTTGACGTCAGGCTTCCCAGGGGAATTCAATTCCATTCCGGTGACGCTCGGACTCGACACCGCATCGAGTGCAATCAGCTTCCAAATGGCAATTAATCCCGCGAACAACGGAGTGAGACTCACGCGTGTCTCTGACCAGCTTCTCTCGTATCAGACAGCTAACGTCTATATTAATGGGACCTTCGCCGGGACGTGGATGGAACCATGGAATAATCCTGATTTTCGGTGGCTAAACGATCCGTTCGATATTTCAGGCGACCTCACTCGAGGCAAGCGAGCGATCAACGTTCTACTCGTCCCGCTCAGGGGGCCTACGGGCACGTCGGTCTGGACGGCTGCCCACTATGAAGTGACTTCCGAAGTGGCTCCTTTTACAGACACTCAAAATCCAGGTCCGATAACAGGGCTCTCAGCAACCGGATCAGTCAACACGGTCAATCTGTCATGGGAACCGGATACGGACGGCGTTGGGGTTGTCAGTTACCAAGTCTATGGTTCAACAAATCCCTCTGTCCCGGTCAGTTCCTCTACTTTGGTCGGCCAGCCGCCTGTCCCAGGATTTCAGCACACAGGTCTTGGATTGGAACAGCAATGGTACTACCGAGTGAGAGCCGTCGATGGAAAGGGCCATCTCGGCGCTGTCTCGGACGTCGTCTCCGCCCGCACCGGGCCGTAATAAGTTCGAAATCTGTTTTTATGTCTGCCGGTTTTGTGTGCGGCATCGGCCAGTATTCGCGGTTCGCTATAGCCCCATAAGCGGTGCCAACACAAAACCCGCTAAGCGGATTGATCTGAAGTTCCACATGGAAATCTTGGGCGCCGAACGGCTCGCTGTTCCGACGAATCCAACCTGTTTCGCCACCGTGTTTTTTACCAACGGGAGCGGAGCGAACGATGATTTTTCATGAAGCCCGAGCACAGGTGACTTTGCTCTCTTTCGGCAGCTCTAAGTGAGACAGGCCAGAAGCGAAACTATATGGTCTCTGCATAATCCGGCAATTCGAGAAAATCTGGAAACGGGTAATTGCTCCGAATCATAACTTGCCGTCCGTCATCCAACCTGAAGGCCATCCCGAACACGTTGAGTTTGTATTTCTCGCCACCGCGAAATTCGAAAGTCTCAACCAGGAACTCGGTCCATTTGACTTGAGCTGGCGAGTAGTGCTCGTCACCAAAATGCCGGTAGAAGAATTTGTCCCCGGCTTTGAGTTCAATCATTTTGTCTAGCTTCATAGGATAAGCATCAGCGCATAGGCAAAGAGGCGTGCCGCGAACAAGCTCAGATGCTCACTTTCACCTTCGAGTTCAAATTGTTTTTTCGTGGACCGACTTCACATTCAAATAAATCGCGTCAGCTTTTCGAATTCTTCCCGACTGATTTCCCGCAGTTCAAAATCGGTTTTTGGTACCGGTTTTCTGGGATGCATCGGCCAGTGTTCTCGGGGCACTATCGCCAACCGCGATCGGTTCGTTTGCTGGATCATCCTTAGGCGTAGACGACATAGTGAAAATCAAAATTCGGTGTGGTTGATTGAGCATAGCAGTACTAGTGTTCTTATGAACACATTTTCTGTCAAAAACAGAATGCACTCGCTAAAAGTTGCTTTGGTTACCGCCGCCACGTGCACCGCCTCTCCGAGACGGAACATCCCCGGGAGGCCCGGTAGGGGTACTTGAGCGTGCACCATATTCGGCAAAGGCTGTGTTTGGATCAGTTGTTCCTGTCTTGGAAGCGCCAGCTCCTCCGTTTTGGCATGCGGCAAGAAAGGCCGTTATGCCGAGCACGATCAGTCCTGTCGTCCACCGAGATTCTTTTCCCACAAGGAACAATTCATGCACGAATTGGTGATGTAAACCGCGATTTGGCCGACCAATCTTTGCTACATCTATCTAATGACCTTCAGGTCCAGGAAATAAAATCTTGCCGTCATTCGCCCTGCCGACCGTAAAGATAGTGTGCGCCCGTTTTCATTGTTTCTTTCGTTTTGCCCAGCGTGCCTTTGCCGCCTTCGCCGCCCGTGCTTTCGCCTGGGGTGTTCCGGCAACTGCCTTCCCGCCTTTGGACCCGATGCGCCTGAGATATTCCTTAACGGACTCGTTCACAGTTGTTTGGTTTCCTCACCACCGGATCGGTCCAATCAACCTCGCACACTGGAGAAGGAGTAAAATGAACACTCCCACACTGAACAGACTGAGGAGGACGGAGACGGTGGCATGGGTGTAGCCCGGCCAAAAGATTTCGGTATCAAACTTCATAATATTCTTGTTTCCTCCACACTATCATGCTTAGCGGCTAAGTAAGCAAACGGACCCGAAGAAATGAGTAAACTTACGACTCAAGCCGATCAGCGATAGATCGGCCATAGGAGCTGATCCCCAGGTGGTTAATTATCAATACCATTAATGGGACAACCGTTTGACCACCCGTCGTCCCTTCACCAGAGCCACTTCAGCAACTTTATACTTATATTTTCGGTGGCTACTTACGTAAGATGGCGTCCGAGTCGCCAATCAGAAACGGCCAATCCGCCGATGCGCAAACCCGATGAATAGAAAAATACGATGCCGGGAGCAGGTCTGACTCAGCAATACTGATGGGTTAAATCGGTGGGACAGTTACTAGCTCTGCGCACGTCTTCCCGGGTGACCGCCTCGCTGCCGCGTAAACAGAATACAAAGAATAATGGATGCTCCGATGATCAAAGAGGAACTGATGCGGCTGAGATTGAATCCGCCCGTCGCAAGGGGTTTGGTGAGAAGATCACCCAGCGCTGCGCCAAGCGGCCGGGTGAGGATGAACGCCGACCAGAACAGCAACGTGCGGGAAATCTTTGTGAAAAAGTAGGCGGCCCCAATGAGCACCAATGCGCCAGCGAAAACGACAGCAGCTCCTTCGTACCCCAGCCCCGAATCGTCGGCGAAAAAGTCGCCGAGGGCGGTCCCGAGCGTGTTGGAAAAGAGGATCGTCAGCCAATAAAATGCTTCCACTTTGGGCGAGACGATGTGGTTGAACGACACAGAACCCACCGAGATTCGCCACCCTGCTAGAGCGATCATCAGTAGCGCGAAGAGTAATATTGAGCCGCCCACGTAGCCGATATGGAGCGAACGATCCGCATAGTCTGCCATCGTCGTGCCGGCGGTGGTTGTCGCGACAATAACGGCCCAATACAAAAATGGGTGAAAGGATTTTGCAGCGATCTGGGCCGCGACCGTGACGATAAAAAAGGCGAAGAAAACGCCAGTGCTAAGGGCGTAGCCCAAATTCAGCGTCATAGAGAGGGCATCTCCGCCCGTTTCCCCAACCGTTGTTGCGGCGATCTTGATTATCCAAAAGGCCACCGTGACTTCCGGCACCTTGCTCACCAAAATTTCAGAAGATCTATTCAAACTGCAGCCTCCAATAGTTCGTCATCAACGGCAATGGACAGGGAACGTTCACAGTTCCCCAAAAGCATCGAACCAGCCCATAGACCAACAATTGTGCCAAACCTGAGGTACTTATATTTGCTCATGGAAGCAGTGTTCCATTGCGATCATTACAGCAGGGGCGGTGGACTGATTAAAAAATTGTCATCTAGCCTATGGCGGAGTCACCTTCGATCTCAGGCGGACCTCAGGCTTTGCACGTCGACTCTCCGGACGGTGATGTCGCTCGATACAGAAATGAACATCACCATTGGGCATGGATTGCAAACGACATGTCCGAAAACATGAGGTTAGACTCCGAACGCGGAACATCGAAGTCTAGAGAATTGAGCGTACGACTCCGCCGTCGACGCGGATAGCAGCGCCATTCGTCCCGCTTGATAATGGGCTGGAGTAATAGAGGACCAAATTGGCAACTTCTTCCGCTTTGGCAAAGCGTTGCAATAGTGATCCCGGACGTTCAGTCTTAAAAAAATTTGCTTCAATTTCCGCTATGCTCACATTTGTTTTCTTTGCGAGGTTAACGAGAAATTTGTTCACTCCCTCAGTCGATGTCGGCCCCACCACGATCGAGTTGACTGTAACGGCGGTTCCTGCCGTCGTCTCTGCCAACCCACGCGCCAAAGCGATCTGCATCGTCTTGGTGACGCCGTAATGGATCATGTTGCTGGGGATGTTCACGCCAGATTCGCTGGAAATGAAAATAATGCGGCCCCAGTCCTGCTTTTTCATAAGAGGCAGATAAAAACGACTCAGCCGGACGCCGCTCATGAAATTTGTTTCGATCAGCTTCGACCAGTCATTATCCGAGATCTTTTCGAATGGTTTTAGTTCACCGATTCCAACGTTGTTGATCAAAATGTCGACTTTTGGAAATTGCCGAATCGTTGATGCCACGGCGGAACTTTCGCTTACATCTGCCACAAGCGGCTCAAGCTTCGCAGCTGAGTACTGACTGCGAATTTGTTTGATCGCGTCGTTCACTCGCTTTTTTGTACGACCATTGATGATGACGGTCGCCTCTTCACGCGCCAGACTCGTGGCAATTGCCAATCCGATCCCGGCTGTCGAACCCGTAACAAGGGCTGTTTTATCTTCCAGTTCAAGGTTCATGCCTATTTGAGACGTGAAATGGGTGAAAGCGATCCTTGGTTGTAGCCACGCGATTGGAATTCAGCAAGTTATGCTTTGCGCAATCTGGCAGTGATTAAGCCGCATTCCATCGACAAAGAGAAGAAGAACGGTGCCCGCAAACGTCCGCCTAAGATGGAAGACACCTTAAGCGGCTTAAACCAGAACCAGGTCAATCAGTACCGGCCGATGCCGAGGCCATGCCGTCATTCAAACGCAGACGGGGTTAGTGGCCCTCGTCTCCGTGATGCTCTTCATCCCCGTGATGTTTGTGGTGTTTGTGGTGTTCGTGGTGCTCGTGATGCTCACCATCCCCGTTTGGATCGTGCTCGTCAGCGTTTACGAAGCCTGCAAAACAGGCATAAATAATTGATAATAAAATCAGTCTCATAGTAATATTTACAGCCCCATTCTCGCCCGGATCGCTGAGCGTCTCCCATACCTTTCTCGAAGTATTACCGGTGCTTCCGAGTATAACGACTGAGAGGAAAATGGGTAGGAACGCTGATGCGGATAGTAGTTCGCTCTGGTCCTAATGTAGTTTCGGCCCATTCCGGTCTGGGCAGTTGTTGGAAGAAACGCACGAGGCCGCTTGATGGAATCATCCGGATCCTTTGTTTCAGCAGACGCGCATCGGAAAGGGTTTAAACGGGTCCCTAGTGGTTCCACCGTTTGGCTCTAGTGCAGTGCGCACGGGGCTCGAACTCGTGGCTAATCCGTGTTCGTCTTATTTGCAGTCGTTCTGCATTTGTTTAGGCGACCTTCGCTTCTCTAGTAGTCTGGGAAAAAGAGCCGGTGCAATTGCTTAACCGTGGCCCCTCGATGTAGCATCGCGTGACAGTTGGGGCAGACTATCGGTTCCACTCCCGTGAGACGCTCGGACACTGGCAAGACCCCCACCTTCGCCGTGGCAGACGTTAGATCTACCGAATCGCTAGCGGACGGTCCGACTCGGCGGGAGCCTCGCCCTACCATTTTTGCGGGCCCCGCTGTAGCCTGCGGACAAGAACCGGCCCAAAGCTTTTGCTGTGCACTATGCTCTGTGCACCGTCTTTCGGGAACGCTTCATTGCGCCGGCCATCGTCTTAGCTCCGCAAGATTGTCTGACGATCAGCTTCAGCGAGAGGGCACAGTTTCTGACCCCTACGGCACGCCCTTCAAGTAATTCGAGCGCCGCCAATGCAGCTTGTTCGCCTTGTCTTATTGGCTCGGTCTTGACTGTAGTCAACGACGGTTGGGAATAGGCGGCAAATGGGAGATCGTCAAAACCGACCACCGCAACATCAGCCGGAACCGAGAGCCCCGCTTCCCGCAGGGCTGCTATGGCGCCGACTGCGATCGTGTCGTTCCCAGCGAACAATGCCGTCGGTTGGCGCCCGCGTCGCAAGATTTCGCGCATCGCGGAGTACCCACTCTCCACACTGAAATCGCCGTAGGCGACTAGCCCTTCGTCGAAGCGTAGTTTTCCTTTTTCCAGGGCTCGGCGAAAAGCTCGAAGCCGTTCCCTCGAGCCGATGTATTGGGGGGGCGCATAGGTGATGTGAGCGATGCGTCGGTGGCCCAACTCCATTAAATGCCGGGTCGCGCGTTCCGCTGCCTTGTCGGTGTTCGGGCGAACCGAATTTTCGCTCGGGTGACCGATTGAGCCAAATAGAACCACGGGAAACTGAGAATCAATCAGCCGAACCAGCCCTTCGTCCTCCGCGTTGGAGTTAAGGACAATGAGCGCATCGATACTTTTGCTCTTGGCTAGATCAAGATAGGCATCGCGTCGATGGCCGGCTTCTACCGCTTCCACTAACAACTTGTATCCCCGAGCGTTGCAGACCCGGCCAATGCCAAACATGAGAGGGGGAGCAAAAGCATCGAAGCTCATCAAGTCTCCGTGCGCTAGAACCAGACCGAGCGTTCGGCTTCGACCGCTGACCAGCATGCGAGCCGCCGAATTAGGGACGTAGCCGAGCGTTGCCGCCGCTTCCAGTACGCGCGCTTTTGTCCGTTGGCTAATCCCGGTTCCCTTCTTCTCATTCAGCACAAGAGAGACCGTGGTCCGCGAGACGCCGGCTGCCTGTGCAATGTCACTACTAGTTACCCTTTGCGTCATTTACATAGTCTGAGTCCCGCGGCAACCGAGACGACTCCACCGGCTGCTTCGCAACTTCATTCCGCAGCTCGTGCGGAATCATTTCTGCATGTTCGCTCAGCAGATCATCGACCAGATCCCAGATCTGATCCAGATCAAGCTCAGAGCCCGTATGCGGATCTAACATCGCGGCATGATAGATGTGATCACGGTTGCCGGTGAGAAGCGCTTCCACAGTGAGCGACTGCACATTGATGTTGGTTTGCATCAGGGCAGCTAAGTGGGGCGGAATAGCTCCGATCCGAGTGGGCTGAATCCCATTCCTATCGACCAGACACGGCACTTCGACGCAACACTCTGCCGGCAGGTTTGAGATCAGATCGCGGTTTTCCAGATTGCCGTAGACGACTCGCGGCGTTCCGGTCTCCAAACTGTGAATAATGGACGAGCCGTATTCGACACTACGTTCGATTTCGATCGGCGTTTCGGCGACCTCCAAAGCCTCGCGCAGCTGTTGCCACTCCGCGATCTGGGTTTCGCATCTGCGCGGGTACTCGTCCAGCGGGATATTATACCGCTCGATCAAATCGTCTCTCCCTCGCTTGATGAACCAGGGTACATATTCGGAAAAATGCTCGCTGGATTCCGTTACAAAATAGCCGAGCCGCTTTAGCATGTCGTAGCGGACACGATTATCTTCCGGCACTCGACCTTCCTCCATCACCTGATGAATCAGCGGATACAGATCTTCTCCGTTCCGTTCAAACTTCAGGTAGAATGCCATGTGATTTATCCCGGCTACTAGATAGTTAATCTCCGGTAATGGAATACCGATGTCAGTCGCAAGTTCCTCCGCCGTGTGTTGGACGCTATGACACAAACCGATTGTTCGGATGCTAGTGGCGCGGGTTAGCGCCCAACAGTTAATCGCCATGGGATTGACATAGTTCAAATGGACTACGTCCGGACAGCGACGTTCCATTTCGCGGCACATTTCAATTAGCACCGGAACCGTGCGCAGCGCGCGCATGATCCCGCCAATGCCGAGCGTGTCCGCGATGGTCTGGCGAAGACCGTATTTCTTTGGGATGCCAAAGTCGGTCGTGGTACCTGGTTGATAGCCGCCAACCTGAACCATGTTAATCGCGTAGGTAGCGCCGTCGAAAGCGCGTCCACGATCGGTGGTCGTCTCAATCGACGGGTTAATTCCTAAAGTCTGGGCGACGCGATGCGCCACGGTCGCCGAGGTCTGCAAACGCTCCGGGTTTATGTCAAAGAGACAGATTCGCGATTCGGCCAATTCCGGGAATGATAGAATGTCGATCAGTAGGTTCTTGGCAAAGACAGTGCTCCCAGCCCCAATAAAGCTAATTTTCCGCTCTGAGTCTTTTTGTGTCATAAAATTAAGCAGTCATTCTACGATTGGGGGGGAACCGTGATTACCAATAGCAGATAGCCAATAGCAAATTGGCTACCTGCGATCGGCTATTGGCTATTTCATTGGAACAAGGCGTTCACCTCCTGGTTAGCGGCCTTAAATGTGGTGGCAGCGTCCGCGCCGTTCAGATAGATGGCGTCGAAGGCCGCTCGCATGATGCGAACGATGTCGCTGGCGTGGTCTGTAATCGGGAAGAGGAAAGTGGTATTCGGATCCGTTGCTTCCTGGACGAAAGCGGAGACATCGACGCCTTTCTGGCCCATTCGTGTCTTGGCGATTTCGGTAGCCTCAGGGACTGCGGGAAACACTACGCCGTGTTCACCTACAATCTTTTGCGCTTCCGGCGAGGCCAAGAATTTTACCCATTTCCAAGCTTCTTCCTGATGTTTACTGCCAACCCAGATCGAGTCGGCCAGACCGTTAAACATGGTTCGCCGCCCAACCGGCCCTTTGGGCAACGGCGCAAAACCGATGTCGAACTTGCAGTTTTCCGTGTACCAGCGGATGGCCCAGTCGCCGGTAAGAGCAAGAGCGCCTTTCTGCGCAGCGAACACTCCGTTTTCGCCGGCTTGCCGAGCATCTCCCGCTGGGATGATGATTCCTTTTTTCATCTGGTTGGCAATCCACTGAATCGTTTCTGCCAGCTTCGGATCATCATAGTTGAGGTGCGTAGCCCAAGGGCCGTCATTAAATTTGAAACCGTTAGACACAGCAAAATGGCTCCATTCAACCTGGCCATATCCGTCAACCTGACCATTAATCAGCAATCCATACTGTTTGATGTTTTTGGGATCAAATCCTGTCTCCAGAGCGTTTTTGCCATTCGCATCGATCGTCAGCTTAGCAATTAGCTGGCCAAAAGAACCGCCATCCTTCGGATTCCAATCAAGGTTCGCGAGGGACTTGGGATCGGCCCCAGCCTTTTCTAACATGGCTTTGTTATAGACGAGGCCGATCGTGTCCCAATCTTTCGGAAGACCGTACTGTTTACCGGCTCGACCCCATACTTTAACCAGGTCACCCAGGTAAATGTCGGTAGGTACTTTATCGCGGGCGATCAATGGAGCGAGGTCCACCAGCAAGTTGTTCTGCATAAATTCCGGGTATCTCGCCAGATGATCAGTGATCACGTCAGGCGCAGTGCCGGAAACGAACGCCGTATTCAACGCCGTCCAATAGTCGAACCAGCCGGTCTGAGTGATTTTGATTTTAATGTCCGGGTTCTGTTTCTCAAAGGCTGCGGCGCAAGCCTGGTAGGCTGGAAGTTGGTTGTTGTCCCATAACCAGTAGGTGATTTCCGTTACCGCTTGGGCGGGAATGCCAGCAAGGAAAGTGCCGGCCAACAGTATTTTAGTCAGATGTCGCATTTCTTGGGGGTTAACTTTCGGGGGTTTGATTGAGAGATGGGAGAAAAGTTTGAGGAGGAAAACAAAAGGCGGCAGTGCCGGTAGTTCGTTCTGTGATGCGGTCATCGCCGATCTACTGAAATAGCGAATGGATCTCCTGGTTAGCGGCCTTGAGATTCGTTTTGACGTCAGCGCCGCCCAAA
The DNA here is from genome assembly GCA_963804425.1 of uncultured Verrucomicrobiae bacterium. Lineage (GTDB taxonomy): Bacteria > Verrucomicrobiota > Verrucomicrobiia > Chthoniobacterales > JAFAMB01 > DASTDH01. The sequence continues at coordinate 563,613 of CAWDQF010000003.1, forward strand.
AAGATGGAGTCGAAGCTAGCTCGTAAGATCCGCACCACGTCGCTTCCATGGTCAGTGATCGGAAGGAAAAAGGTTCCTTGCGGATCTTTTGCTTCCTCCACAAAAGCCGACACGTCCACGCCCTTCTCAGCCATGCGCGTCTTAGCAATTTCGGTAGCTTCAGGGATCGCCGGAAACACGATCCCATAACTGCCAACGATTTTCTGGGCCTCCGGAGATGCGAGGAATTTGACCCATTTCCAAGCCTCTTCCTGATGTTTGCTGCCAGCCCAAATCGAATCGGCTAAACCGTTAATGACTGTTCGTCGTCCGACCGGACCTTTCGGTAGCGGAGCAAAGCCGATTTCGAACTTGCAGTTTTCAGTGAACCAATGGACAAGCCAGGAACCGGTGAGCGCGAGCGCACCTTTTTGGGCGGCAAAGAGTCCAGTGGCAGCGGCTTGGCGAGCATCCTTCGTCGGCACAATGAATCCCTTTCGCAAACTCAGGTCAGCAAACCACTGAATCGTGGCGACCAGTTTCGCATCGTCATAATAGAAGTGGGTTGCCCACGGGGCGTCGCAATAGTTCCATCCTAGAGATGCCGCAAAGTTGGCCCATTCTTCGTGTCCCAGGCCGTCGGCCAGACCGTTCAGCAATAGGCCGTACTGCTGCACATTTTTGGGATCAAATCCTGGGTCTAGCCCGCTTTTGCCCGCTGCATCGATACTGAGCTTTGCGATCACCCGGCCGAAGGAGCCGCCGTCATTCGGGTTCCAGTCCAAATCCCCCAGGGATTTCGGATCGATCTCGGCTTGGGAGAGCATCGCCTTATTGTAGACAATGCCGATCGTGTCCCAATCCTTCGGAAGCCCATACTGTTTCCCGTCTCTGCCCCAAACCTTCACTAGAGCTCCCACGTACCCGTCGGTCGGAACCTTATCGCGAGCGATCAGAGGAGCGAGATCGACCAGCAGATTGTTCGAGATGAACTCAGGGTAGCGGGAAAGATGGTCCCAGAAAACGTCAGGAGCGGTTCCAGAAACGAAGGCCGTGCTTAGCGCGGTCCAATAATCGAACCATCCGGTTTGGGTGATTTTGATTTTTATGTCCGGGTTTTGCTTTTCGAATGCCTCGGCGCAGGCTTCGTAGGAAGGCCGTTGGTTGTTGTCCCACAGCCAATAGTTAATTTCCGTGACAGCATGGGCGGGAACTCCCGCGAGGATGCTGCTAGCCATAGCGATCTTGACGAGATTGTGCATGTCAGGGGGGGAGCATTCTGGGGTTCACCGATAACCGGTGTATTGGAAGGCTTCGACGACCTTGCGGCCGAAGAGCAAAAGGAGGACGGCGACTGGTATGATACCCAGCACAGTGCAAGCCATTAGCCCACTCCAGTCCGGTACTCCGCCGGCTTGCTGTGACCGAAACGCGTTAATTGCGACGGCCATAACTCGCACGTTTTCGGCGCGGCCGACCAGGAATGGCCAAAAGAACTCGTTCCAGGCAGTCAACACTGACAAAATTGTCAGTGTAGCGAGCGCCGACCGATGAATCGGCAGGACAACGCGAAAAAAGATCGAAAAGTAATTTGCTCCATCGATGCGAGCCGATTCCTCCAATTCCCGCGGAGTCGATAAGAACATCTGGCGGAGGAAGAAGACAGCAAACGGCGTCATCAGCGCATAGGGGGCTGCCATTCCCTGAAAGGTATTCAACCAACCAAGATCTTTAATCAGGATAAAGTTGGGGATGAACAGGACCACGCCCGGAATCATCGTGGCGCATAGAAACAGGAAGAAGATCGACCGGCGCCCTGGGAAGCGAAGTCGGGCAAAAGCGTATGCTGCCATCGCACTGCAGGCGATCTGCGGTATGACGGCCAGGACGGTGAAGATTACGCTATTCATCAACGCGCGATAGAAATCGATCTTACCGAAGCTGGTCTGCTCGAGTCTGGGATCGCTCGGATTCACCAAACCCATGACCCTGTCGAAATTAAAGAGAGTCGGATCCTGGGGCAGGAGCGAACTGGCGCCAGTGAAAAGAGTGCGACTGTCGCTGACCGCAGTCTTTACCGCGATCCAAATCGGCCCGAGTGAAATGATGGCAAACAGAGCGAGCACGGCGTAGCCAAGCCAACGCCCCGAAAGTCTTCCTGAACTGGAGGTGGGATTCGCCATTTTTATCCAAGTTCAGATTGGCCAGAGCGGAGGATCCGCATCTGGACGACGGTGACAATAGCAAGGCAGAGGAACAAGGCGCACGAGACCGCTGATGCATATCCCATCTTGAATGACACAAAGCCTAATTCGTAGATGTACCAGACAATCGTACGCGTAGAATAAGCGGGACCGCCCAGGGTGGTGACGGCAATGGTGTCGAACACTTGAAAAGACCCAATGATGCTCGTGACTAAGACGAAGACCAACGTGGGGCGCAGTAGCGGCAGGGTAATATTAATAAAGTTCTTCCAGGGACCAGCCCCCTCGATTCGAGCCGCTTCAAAGATGTCTTTTGGGATGGTCTGAATACCGGTATAGAACAACAGGGCAACCAGTCCCATGTGGCGCCAGATGTTCACGGCAGCGATCGTTGGCAGAGCGAGTTCTCGATCGGTAAAAAAGGCGATTCGACCCAAGCCGAGCCAGTGCAGCGCAGCGTTGCCGAAACCGAGCAACGGATCGAGCATCCAAAACCAGATGATTGCTGCGATGACATTGGCGATGAGATACGGGGCGAGAATAATCGAACGGAGAATCACCGAGCGCCCTAGCCGGGCCAACAGCACCGCCAGCAACAGCCCAATAACTGTTTGGATCGGTATATTATAGAGAACGTAAAGGACGGTGGTCTTCATCGAGTTCCAGAAGTTCACGTCGTTCCAGAGTTTGGCGTAGTTGGCGCCAGCATTAAAGATGGGCGCACGCAAGAGATTCCAATCGGTCAAACTGATGTAGATCGCGCGAAAGGTTGGAAGCAGATAGAAGACCGTGAATCCCAAGAGTGCCGGGGCGATGAAAACCCACGCGCAAAACGATTCTCGGAAGAGCAATGCCCGGAAGAAGGAAAGACGTTGCGGAGCCTCGCGTGATGAAATTCGAGGAGGGCTAAGCCTTGGCGATGTGCCGGTCGACATGGCAGGAGAGGCGCAATTTCTGGGAGGGTCTTGGAGCTACTTTTCGCGGAAGGCCTTGTACGGGGAAACGGTTCCTAACTCGTGTTAGCTCGTAAATACCTAACACGCGTTATCAACAGGTCAAGCCAGATCTTTTTTTACAGCTTGATTCAACAATGGGTCCAAGTTGATTGCGGTCCCGGTTTGTCGATAGCGACGCTGTCGGAGCAGCTGACGGACCCGGCAGGCGAGCACGGCTAGCTGCCGAGCTTGCGAGTTGTTTGAGAAAGCGGTCGCCTAAGATTTCCGCCATTCGGCGCTATCGGGAAATAAACGACTATACAGCACGCGGAATCTGCCGATCATTGGAGATCCTTAACCGATGATCCTCCCAACTGCGCGTTACGAATTTCTGGAATCCATTCCGATTTTTGCCGGATTGAATGCTGACGCCGTATCCGAAATTGCTCATGCCGTCGAAGAAGCGGAATTCCGTTCAGGGGAGGTTATCGTGAAGGAAGGCGAAGCCGGGAATCGGATGTTTATTATTCACTCCGGGCGAGTGGAAGTAGTAAAGCATCTGGGAGAACCGCATGAAACAGTCCTCGCGGTCTTCGGATCGAAAGATTTCCTCGGCGAGATGTCGATCATCGAGTGCGTGGCGCGCGCTGCTTCGCTTCGAGCGGTTGCGGATTGCTTGCTCTTTGCGCTCAAAGGTACTGATCTCTACCACCTCTTTAGGCACCAGCCTGACCAGTATGCAATCGTGATTCTGAACATCGCCCGTGATCTTTCGCGCCGGCTTCGCGCCATCGACGAAATGTTTTCGGCGGTTTCGCACTGAGCGTTACCGGATCCCGGCGGCTGGGGGACCGATATCAAATTTCCCTGACCAGTGGACTTTCGAGGACCGAGTCGAGCTCACCTAACCTTTGTGCGAGAGAAACAAGTTCTGTGTGATTCTCTAAGCCATCGATGAATCTTGGAGGAATTCCAGATAACCCAACCTGGGCCCCAACCAACGCACCGGTTAAACAGGCACGAGACATATTCTGACCACCGCCATTAATGGCATGAAGTACCGCTGACTCGAAGTCGTCGCGGTATCTTGCCGCAAGGTAATAAGCTGCCGGCAGTTGGTGGTAGATCGCGCAGGGCATGCCGTAAACAATGGAGATTTTCCATGCCGGCTCGATCCGAATATCTGGATCGGCGGCTGCCTCAGCCATGTAAGAGGGTGTCAGCAATGCGTCCGGCGATGAGAACTTCCCGGCGTTCGGCGGATCTGGTTGGCCTGGGCGAGGCGGGGTCAACCGATCGGCTGTTACCGAATGAAAGGGAAGTTGCCCTTGGCTCACTAGATCCATGAGCTTGTCCGAGATGGTGGTGTCGAGCTTCTCGCCGGAGACCAAAAGAGCGAGCACCGCATTGTAAGCCGTCGTCATCGCGACGATCGCGGGATCGGATTGCGTCAAAACGCAGTTCGCAGAAACAGTTTCCGCTACCTTCCGAAGATTCGGTGCATATCGCGCGGCTAGAACCACCGCCCGCTCGGCGGCTTCGGTAGTATCGGCATGGCCCCCGGTCTCTTTCCAGCTCAGGCCGCGTTGGGTCCGTCTCCGGAAGGCTTCGCGGATGGATTGGTTGGTATATCCGCCGGGGCCTTGCATGGGAGTCCCATCAAGGTGTTTGAACAATTCATCGAGCCGGCGCGTGAAATCATCTTCGTCGTATGAGCGTTTTTCGACGACCGATCGCAACAAAAGAACCAAGATCAGGCCAGTTTGCGACAACTGGCCCGCCTTCATCCCGCCGTGATACCTATCCGGTTTTGGGTCTGTATATCCGGAGATCCAATCGCCGTACTCTCGCCGCAATTCTGCCAAGTCATAATACCAATGTGGCCCCAGCCCGAGGGCATCACCAACGAGTGCGCCGATTACGGCGCCGGCAGCACGGTCTGAAATAGTGATCATCGCTTTTACAGCAGTAAGCTTCGGCCTAACGAACGGATGCATTTCGTTCGTCGAATTTGCATCCGAAGTTTGGGGGGATAACGGCCAAGCGTTCGACTGGGCCTTCGGCATGAGATCAATCGAACGCTGAGGTCTGAAAGTCAGAAGCGATAGAAAACCGCGAATACACACGAATTGACGCGAATAAATGGATCGAATTCGCGTCCACTGGTGTCCATTCGCGGTTAATTTCTCTGAATCTTAGGCGCCGCATCAGTCTAGCTGATCTTCGGGATACAGCGCATTAGGCGGCTTCCGCGAATTCCTTCGATTCGTTGCCGAGTGCTCGGAGCTGATCCAAAGCGCGCGCTAGTCGAATTTCGGTTCCGGTCGTGAGCCATGGAGGTTGGTCACCGACGAAGACCCAGTTTTTTACGCCAACATGCACGGAAGGGAGTGCCAAGTGGCCGGCGAGACGTGTGAGGTCGGGAGCCAGTGTTTTTTCTAGGCCATGCATGTCACCGACGAACCCTCCGGTTCCCAGGAGCATTACCGGCTTGCGGTCAAAGGCTCCGTTTGGCAGCAGCCGGAGCAAAGGCGTAAGCAAACCTCCCCAGTCATCCTTTGGGACCGGTGTTAAAAGGAGAATCGCTCGTGCCTTCCGGACGAGCAATTCTAGATTCGTCAGTCGAGCCAACGGGTTAAGAGGTTCCAAGTCGACCGCGTGCGCTGCCTGAAGTTCGACCTGAGAAGATTCAAGGTGCCGAGCGAACCAGCGCAAAAGAAAAGCGTTCCTGGAAAATTTGTTTGGAACACCAGAGATCGCGAGAAAGTAAGGCATAACGTTGTAAGGAAAAGCCGTTGAAGATAATTGGAGAAAAGTGGAAACAACTGGAGAAATACACGATGAGCCTTATGGCCCTCATGCGTGCGCAACTCAGCGACAACAACAGCTTCCGCCTGCGGGTACGAGCGCTGAGAACATGCTCTGACAGACCGCGCCGAGCGGTTGAGCTGGCAGCTGAATGGAGAAGCTCAGATCCACAGCGTAGGTATCTCTACTAAATTAGTGGAGAATGCAAGAAATTTGTTGAGCAGCGTGGAAAACAACCCGCATCCGCGAAATGGTGGAGAGCAGCCTGCGCCGCATATGCACTCCGAACTGCGATCTCTTACTTTGCCCGGTGGCAGAACTCTCCCGGTACTTGGACAGGGTACCTGGCACATGGGCGAAATCGACCAGGAGCGACGCGCGGAGATCAAAGCTCTCCGTTTGGGAATCGATTTGGGAATGACTCTGATTGATACGGCGGAAATGTATGCCGACGGCGGGGCAGAAAAGGTCGTCGGTGAGGCGATTTCCGGTCGACGAGGCGATGTCTATCTGGTTTCCAAGGTTTATCCGCACAATGCTACCCGAAAGGGAGCCGTGGCAGCGTGCGAACGCAGCCTCAAGCGATTAAAGGCCGACTACTTAGATCTTTACCTTCTTCACTGGCGCGGTTCGGTCCGGCTGGAAGAGACTCTCGCGGCTTTCGCGGATCTGCAGAGTGGGGGCAAAGTCCGGGACTTCGGTGTGAGCAATTTTGATGAATCGGACATGGAAGAAGTCACGGCCCTATCTGGCGGAGAAAAAATCGTCACGAATCAAGTCTTATACAACTTGCGTCGGCGAGGAATTGAATTGGACTTATTGCCATGGTGCCGCCGGCGAGGAATTCCGGTGATGGCATATTCGCCGATCGAGCAGGGGCGCCTGCTCGCTCCCCTTGATGAGCTGGCTAAGCGCCGCAATCTCACGCCAGCTCAATTTGCGCTGGCCTGGGTTCTTTTCCAGGAAGGTGTCGTTGCCATCCCCAAGGCAAGCAATGTTCGCCATGTCTCAGAAAATCGAGCGGCCGCGGAGGTCGTACTCTCGGCGACTGAGCTGGCTGAACTAGATCGGATGTTCCCGCGACCTACCAGAAAAACATCTTTAGAAATGCTCTAAACCTAGAACTACGATCCCCTTCGATCCTGCGCAATTCCCTACCTGCTAATCAGGGTGTTCCCTGACTACGACTTTCGCAATCGGACTCGCTACATCACAGACGGCAGCTTACCATCTCAACGGCATGGATGGTCACCTATGGACTGGGTGCCAACCAGCAGAAGGAGAGAGGTTGGTATCCAGTCCGCGTTTTCTGACCGGCCCCGATCGTCTTTCTGGGGGTCGTTTCGCGCGCCATTCAGGGCTTCTTATTTCCCAGCCGTCGGATGCCGCGAAAACGAGGATGGACGCAGATTTTCGTTTCCCTCAAATGCTTGGTATAAACGCCAGGCGGCGAATGCAAAAAGAAACGGCGTAGCCAACCACAACACCAACCGAATTAGATTCAAAAGAAGACTTCGGATGGCGAAAACTTGGAGTAATCCGCCGATCAAGAATGCAACCAAGACGGCTTCACGCGGCGATTGGCGGATTCTCTCTTCCAGCCGGGTCATGAACCGGCTCGCGACGTCTCCTTCTGGGAGGCTTGCAGCGGTCGGCCGAACCGTGCTCGTCGGCGAGTGAGATTCAGTACTCATGAAAAAATGTCCCAAAAGCGGCGAGGTTTACTGCGGAACTGCGAGACTAGCCGTTCGAGCGGTGTTCTGCGCAAAGAGTTACCGAGAAATGAACTGGTCGCGTTCAGTCTTTCTCGCAAAGAGGCGGGCACCGAGGCGCTATGCTCCTCGACCCAGGCCTGCAGCTCACTAAGAAACTTTTCTGCCCCACTCCGCGTGTCAGCCTGGTATTGCCGGCCGAGATAGTATCCGACTACAATTAGTGCAGCGGTGCCTCCAATGGCCAATGGCACCCAGGTATTGGCGGGAGGACGATAGTTTAAGATCTTTTTGCCGGTGTGCTCTATTGATTCCCGAGCATGCCGGGAAGCGTCTGGTGTGCCCGCTTCGAGCTCATTGTTCGATATTGGGTCCTGCATAACACACGATAAGGGGAAAGCTCGACTTTTAAAGTAGATCATCGAAATCTGTTCCCGAATTATTCGTACCGGCGGGGCTGGGCGGTTTCTTGCCGGCGCGGAGTTTTTGTCAAAAAGAGGCCCGTAGATCGCGTTTTTCCTGATCCAGGCAGCGCCTGATGCCGGATAGGGCTGCGCGCCATATTCTGATTGATCCATCATGGGGGCGCCCGATTTCCGGGGGATCGTACCGCGCTTAGGCTCTTTGAGTGAAACTAACCGAAGAACCTTTCATGGAAGAAGCCAACGCAGAAACAATCGTTCCAACGGATGTCGAGCTAATGGAGGATCTCGTTCGGGGAGATACCCATGCTATGGAGGCAATTTACGAGCGCTACGAGTCAACGCTACGAGCCGTGATCCTGAGTGTGTTGCACGAAGAGAACGAAACGGACGACGTGCTGCATGACGTTCTTCTCCAACTGTGGAACCATGCCGACCGGTTTGTTGCGGAAAAAGGATTGCATGGATTTCTGGTTACTCTGGCCAGGAGACGAGCGCTCGATCGTTTACGGCGCCGAATTGCTTACCGGCGAGCCACTGACCGTCTGGAAACGCAAATGAAAGCAGAGTTCCAAGATAAAATGGGAGGGCGCGGAATAAAGCCAAACAATTCCGACTTGTCCGAACTGCTTCGAAGAATGATTCGTTTGCTGCCGGAACCGCAGCAAGAGGTTGTGCAGCTCACATTTTTCGAGGGCATGAGCCAGCGCGAAATCGCTGCCCGGAAGTCGATCGCTCTCGGTACGGTAAAGACCAGATTGCAATTAGCTCAGAAAAAACTCCTGAATCAGCTGGTGCCAATCCAGAACAAAATCTGAGTAATCGGTAATCGCGTGACAGACGGATGAAGTTGTCTAGGCGTTGCAATTCAAAACGAACGCGATCCGACAAGCGGCAACCCAGATTAATGCCGACCCGCGGCTCAAATCCGATGCCGGGAGCGGACTAAGCGAGCTCTCGGTGAGTTACCCAGTCGATCGCAAAACGCACCATTTCGCTGGCATCTGTGAATCCCAGCTTCTCTTTGATGTGAGCCCGATGGGTCTCGATCGTTTTAACGCTGAGATGCAGCTCATCGGCGATGGACTTGGTATTATGCCCTTTCCCGAGCATCACTAAGACTTCTAGCTCGCGATCCGAAAGTCGATCGACCGGAGAGACGGATTCGGACTCAGATCCGTGCACTGCTTTAAAAATGAGTTTTTCGCCAAACCGCGGACTGACAAAAATGCGCCCATCCAGAACGCGTCTTACGGCACCGATGACATGTTGAAGGGCCTCCGCCTTCATCACATAGCCGAGTGCTCCGGCTTTCAAAGCACGCAAAGCGTAGAGCGATTCATCGTGCATGGAAAGAACCAGAATGGGAAGGTCAGGCAACTCCGCCTTCATCTGTTTCACCAGTTCGATTCCGTTGCTACCCTTAATGGAAATGTCGACGATGGCCATATCCGGGTTGAGCCTGCGCATCTCTGCTAAAGCCGTCGGAGCCGAATCGGCGTGACCGCATATCGCGAGGTCATCCTGCTTTTCCAACAGATCCTCCAGTCCGTGCCGAAAAATCGGGTGGTCGTCAACCAGCAAGATCTGCTTTTTGGGCGTTTCAGTCGGCGCCGCTATTTTCGCTGGTTGCTTCATCGCGGATTGATATAGCTTCGTTGCATCCGGTGCAAAATCCAGGCTAAAGCAGAAGTCGCTGAAACAGTAAGTCGAGCGACAACTGCAGGCCGACGTAAAATTCGCCAAACTCCGCAAACCGCGCACTCACTTCGTCGAAGCGCATTTCGTATACGATCGACTTGATTTCGAAGATATCTTGCGCGAACAGCGTCACGCCCCATTCCCAATCGTCCAGCCCGGTTGCGCCGGTTATCAGCTGCCGGACCCGGCCGGCATACTGGCGACCGACCTGGGCATGACCGGTCATCAATTTTTTCCGATCAACGAACGGCAAGGCGTACCAATTCTGGAGTTCATTCCGTCGCTTGCTCATGGGGTAAAAACAGAAGACCGGCCAATCCGGCAAGTTTGGATAAAGGCGATCATGGAGGTATTTTTTCATTCGCCTCTGGAAATCTTCCATCGCCTGCGAGAATTCGGCGGAGTCTTTGCTTAAGTGTTTTTCCTCGGTAAGTGAGGCGCTGAACTCCTCCTCGGTGGTGGTATATTCACTTCGTTCCGTGAGCGAATAAAAACTGAATGCCGGCGTGAGGATTTCCGATCCGAGCCCGATGGAGATCTCTTTCTCTGCGGCATTCGCGGTGTGCAAATCTGCGGTCAAGAGCATGAGGCCGAGATCCGCCTTGGGGGAAATCATGCTGAAAGTCAGGAGTTGAGTATCGGGAACAGCCCGGATTTTCTGAACTAATTCTGAAAATGAAGTCTTCGCCGTCAGTTTTTCTTCCCTGCTCAAAAGATGCCAGGCACCATAATCGATCCGGTAAAACAGGTGGAGAACATGCCAACCTTCCTTGGGTCGCAGAAGCAATTTATCAGTCATAAATCAAAGAAAAGGACCGAACGGGAAAATAGTGTCCTACGGCGAAGCGGGAATGTCGAACGGTTTGCTTTCTGGAGGGAATTCGGTTTGCCAAAGAGGATTTGCCCTCGGAATGTACCTCATTGGCGGCTAGCCGCTTGCATCGGACTCCCAACTTGCAGTGTTGGTTGCAATCGTTAGATTAGCCAGCTTCGAAAAAGGAGGGTGAGTTTTATCGCCCAATTCAATCGATTCAACCAAACAAGGGTTAGGACCTATGGCAGATGTTGCAAATAAATACGCGCAGAACGTAGCAGGCAAGTTTTACGTCGACGATCAATGTATCGATTGTGATCTGTGTCGTGAAACCGCCCCGGCTAATTTCACGCGCGACGATGACGGCGGACATTCGTACGTGTTTAAACAACCCACGACTCCTGAAGAGGAAGGACTCTGTAAGGAAGCAATGGAAGGCTGCCCGGTCGAGGCGATCGGAAGCGACGGTGAGTGAGGACCAGCGCATTCGTCTCATACTTACGAGGCGGCGCACTTACGTCCGCTCACTTCAAATTTTGAGTGGCCCCGGCTTTTGATCGATCCGCCCAATCGCTGCTGCAATGAAAAAATTCTCTCGCAGACGAGCACTGGAAGAATGGAGAGGATTACCTGACCCGGACACCCAACCGGATCGTACGGTTCTAGTGCGTGATGTGTTGGCTCAGCTGGCGCCCAAACTTGGCTTGGAGAACCGCCTGCGTGAAGAGGAGGTCTTGGCGGTTTGGGGGGAGCTGGTCGGTCCATTTTTCGCCCGGCATTCGCGGCCGACCAAATTGCTTCAAGGCGTTTTGTTGGTGCAGGTGCTTCAGCCAACCGTGCTTTACGAACTTGATCGGCAATGGAAATCGACAGTACTCCAGAAACTAAGGACTAGATTTGGCGGAAAACTGATCAAGGACGTGCGATTTCGTCTCGGCTGAGCATGGCAGCTGAGGCAAGTTCAGAATGGTTCGAAATCGTCAACTTGCGGGTGTCTACTCGGATCGGCGTGCCAGAAGCCGAGCGATCGCAGGCTCAGACGGTTGCCTTTAATGTCCGTTTTCAGATTCTGCCAGCGTTTCGCGATCTGCGAGACGAGATCGAACGAACGGTCGATTACTCCGCGATCGCGGAGGAGATTAGAACTACGGCCGAGCAAAACCAGGCGCGACTCATCGAGACATTAGTCGAGGAGGTGGCGAACCGGTTAATCACCCGATTTGGCCTGTCCCGAGTGGAAGTTGAACTGAAGAAATTTGTCTTGTCGAATGCCGAATATGTCAGCGTGAAAACCGCGCGAACGGCTCGGGTAGATCCCTGAGAATCACTTGTTTTGTTCCCGTAGAAACCCGTTAAGCATCGCGACATTCTTCCCGGAAAATAACCCACGATAGGTAGGCGAAACACGCCCGTCGAGCGATAGCAAGAAGAGGCGTGTGAGCCAAATAGCGTAGCGGGTTTTCGGTGCCCGGAATGACATTATCGACCTATGTTTTTGCATCCTCATTCTCGCGCCCCTTCAGGGCGAATCGCATTTAAACCTCCTTACCCAGGCTAAAGCCTGGGCTATGTTTTCATGGCCCTTCGGGCCGCTAGCCCTAGCCGCGAATCGCCGACCGCCAACCGCCAACCGCCAACCGCCGACCGCCAAACGCCAACCGCCCAACCGCCCAACCGCCCAACCGCCCAACCGCCCAACCGCCCAACCGCCCAACCGCCCAACCGCCCAACCGCCCAACCGCCCAACCGCCCAACCGCCCAACCGCCAACCGCCCAATCGCCCAACCGCCCAACCGCCGAACGCCAACCGCCCACCGCCAAACCGCCAACCGCCCAACCGCCGAACGCCAACCGCCCACCGCCCACCGCCAAACCGCCAACCGCCGAACGCCAAACGCCGACCGCCAACCGCCAAACGCGAAACGCCCAACCGCCAACCGCCGACCGCCCAACCGCCGACCGCCCAACCGCCAACCACCCAACCGCCAACCACCCAACCGCCCAACCGCCAAACGCCCAACCGCCAACCGCCAACCGCCCCAACCGCCGACCGCCAACCGCCAAACGCCATGCGCCAAACGCCAAACGTTGCGCAGGTGATTGCCGGTTGATCGCGGACCACCTTCCCGGACGAGTAGGGCGAAACACGCCGTCGAGCGATAGCGAGAAGAGGCGTGTGAGCCAAATAGCGTTGCGGCTCACAGCCCCGAGGCCGCGGGGCGCAGGCAAGACTAGATCGGATTAGGCTGTTTCGCCTACCAGTTCTGGGTTGGGAACCCCATTTGCGCCTAGCCCCATCCCAAAGCCTCTACAACCTCTGCGAAATCAGTTTGACCGTAGGCTACACAGATTGGGGTCACCGACGAAAGATGCCCAAGCACGCCAGGATTGGTCTGTTGGGCAATGGAATCACTCGCATCCATCTGGTTGAGAATCACCGCCTTCAACTCTAGCCCGCGTGCCCGAATCGCTTCAATTGTCAACAAAGTGTGGTTGAGAGCGCCTAATCTGTTCGCGACCACCAAAATGACGCCGAGTTCCCATTCGACAGCGAGATCGCGAAAGTCGTAATTTTCCAGGATTGGAACTAACAGCCCGCCTGCGCCTTCCACCAAAATGATTTCAAACTCTTTCGCGAGCGCGAAGTAGCGTTCTCTTAGCCCTTGAATGTCGATGATCCGATTTTCAACCAACGCGGCGGCATACGGCGCGAGTGGTGTGCGAAACCGGATCGGGTTTATCGTGTGTCGAGGCAACAGGTTATCATTCGCGGCGATAATTTTTTCAACGTCCTCCGGATCGCCTGTGCAGAGCGGCTTCATGCCGGCGCAGCGTTTTCCCAACGTACGGGTGGCGCGGATCAATCCGCAGGTGATGAAAGTTTTGCCTACACCGGTATCGGTTCCAGTGACCAAATAGTTCATGGGCCGAGAACCGCGTCGATCTCCGTCTGAATATCATCTGCCAACTTCTTCAAGATGCTGTGATCCGGTCCTTCAATCAGTAACCGAGCTATAAGCTCGGTACCTGAGTATCGGAGAAGTATGCGCCCCGAACCGGCTAACATCGCTTCGGCGGAGTTCAGATGTGTCATGACAGCAGGAAATTGCTCGAACGGAAGCCTTTCCCGCACCGGTATATTGCGCTGTTCCTGAGGGAATTTTTCCAAAACGGTCCGGAGCTCGCTTAAGCGTTTTCCGCTTCCTTGCAAAATCGAAAGAATTTGGAGAGCGCTAATGAGTCCGTCACCGGTCGTGACAAAGTCTCGAAAAATCATGTGACCACTTTGCTCTCCGCCAAGATTCAAACCGTACTTTAGCATCGTTTCGATCACGTTCCGGTCACCCACGGCGGTCCGAAGGACCTTGCCCCCCAATCTATTGAGCAAAGCGTCGAGACCAAGGTTGCTCATGATCGTTGCGACGAGCGTATTATCCCGCAGTTCGCCTCTCCTGAGGAGGTATGTAGCGGCAATGGCCAGTAGTTCATCGCCGTCCAAAGGGCTGCCCAGTTCATCGCAAAATAACAAGCGATCTGCGTCTCCGTCGTGAGCGATGCCGACCACTGATCCGCTGCTGCGGACCAAGGCACTGAGGGCTTCCGGGTGTGTACTGCCGCAATCCCGATTGATGTTCAATCCATCCGGATCTCCGGCCTGCAGTATCAGCTCTGCCCCGAGTCGATCAAGGGTCAAAGGAGTGGTGCGAAAAGCTGCGCCATTTGCTAAATCGATCGCGATCTTCCATCCGCGCAGCGAGAAATTTTTGGGTGCAGCCGCCAAGGCAAATGCGACGTACTGCTCTGTCGCATCGCCGAGGGTTCGAATCCGACCGACCCGTGAGGCTGGAGTAAACTCCTTCTGCCAAAACGCGTCTTCGATAGCAGATTCTTGGTCGTCGGTCAGTTTATAGCCATCCGGACCGAAAAACTTGATGCCATTATCCTGAAACGGATTGTGGGAACCCGAGAGCACCACGCCGAACGACGCTTGATGCCGAGATGTCAGGTAAGCAATCGCCGGAGTCGGAAGCACGCCCGTCTGAACGACGTCGACGCCGGCGGAGGCTAACCCGGCAGTAATAGCTGCTTCCAGAAATTCACCGGACGCCCGAGTGTCTCGTCCGACGAGCGCCCTGGGCCGATTGGAAAGATCCGAATGGCAGAAGACCTTGGCTGCAGCAAGCCCCAGGTTCGCTACGGTAGTCGCCGTGAGCGGTTCTGCATTCGCTTCTCCGCGAATGCCATCGGTCCCAAAGAGCTTGTGTGACACGCGCACGAACTTGCCGGGAGGGCAGCTGAAGCGCAATCGGAAAACAGAAGCATTCCAATTCACTACGCCGTCACTACGTGACCAGGCGCTTCGTGCCGGACTCCTTACGACTGATGTACGGTTGCGCTTTTATGGCGTTCGGGAGGCATAGGCCATCCTTCCGGGGTGGAATCCTGATTTTTCTTGATCAGATACCAGACTGCCGCTGCGACAACGAGCGACATCAGTTTAGCTCTCCAATTCTCCAAGAGGAGGCGTCTCAAGAGCTTATTCACTAAGCATTCTTCTCCGTTTCAATAAGTTCCTCCTCCTCCTCGTTTGGGCTTTCGTCTTCCTTGAGCAGAAGTTCACCTAAACGTTTTTCGAAATGGCCCGGCTTAAATCCGCGCTCGATTTTGCCCCGGTAGCAGATCGATATTGCCCCGGTTTCTTCGGATACGACAATAGCGATAGCGTCCGATTCTTCGGTGATACCTAGTCCCGCCCGGTGTCGCAATCCGAGTGTCCGATCCAGATCTTCACGTTGGCTAACCGGGAAGATGCACGCGGCAGCTATGATTCGATCGTCCCGAATGATAATGCCTCCGTCATGCAGCGGCGTTTTCGGGAAGAAAATAGTAAGCAATAACTCCTGAGATATCTCACAATCCAAGTTCACTCCACTTTCGGCAAAACTGCGGATCCCCGTATCGCGCTCGATGGCGATCAGTGCGCCGTGTTGCTTGCTGGCTAGTTCAAAGACTGCGTCTGCCAGGATATCGATCGTTTCTCGTTTCTGCCTGGCGGACGAAAAAAAGCGATTGGTGCCGAGTTCAGCCAGGGCACGGCGCAGTTCTGGTTGGAATATAATGACGAGCGCCACGGCAACGAAAGCTGTCAAGCTCCGAAGTAACCAGCTGATTACGGTTAAATTGAGGATCTGAGAAACCAGGGTGAGGAAGATGAAAAGGATCGCCAGACCAGTGAATACCTTGGCTCCTCGAGTACCGCGGAAATAGAGATAACCGTAATAAATACTGAGCGCGAGCAGCAGGATCTCGATTCCTGCTGTCCAATTTTCGCTCACAAATTGAATGAAAGTCATAAAACGGAAATCTCTTCCGTCATCCGGAGTGCTTCCAGGTTGGCTTTGACATCGTGAACACGCAACACCTGCGCGCCGCCGAGGCGGAGGATGCAGGTCGCGGCTACAGTTGGCCAAAGCCGTTCGGAAAATGGAAGCTGCGGTTCTCCCGAGAGTCGAGCCAAGGTCGATTTCCGGGAAATCCCGACAACAGTCGGACTGCCCAAGGCAACGATGGTATCCAGTCGTTGGATCAACCGGATATTATCTTGGTCTCGTTTGCCGAAGCCGAATCCCGGATCCAGCGCGATGCGATCGAACTCAACGCCGCAGCTGCAGGCAAACGCCCGGCGTTTCGCCAAAAAACTCGTAACTTCAGCCACTACGTCCTGGTAGTACGGAGCAACTTGCATCGTCTTCGGCGAACCCTGCATGTGCATTAAGACGAGGCCCGCCCCAGTTTCTTTCACTATTTGCGCCATCTGAGAATCACCGCATAAAGCAGTGATGTCGTTGACAATATCTGCGCCAGCTTCAATCGCTTGGCGAGCGGTTTCGGCCTTGTAGGTATCAATGGAGAGGACAACCTCCGGGAATTCCCGGCGCAACCGGCGAATCACCGGAATCACTCGACGCAATTCTTCTTCCAGTGGAACCGGATCCGAACCGGGACGGGTGGACTCACCGCCGACGTCTATGATGGTTGCGCCTTCGGTTATCAGTCGACGGGCCTGTCGGACCGCCGACTCCGGCTCAAAAAAGGCGCCGCCGTCGGAAAAAGAATCCGGCGTGACATTGAGCACGGCCATCAGCAGTGCCTGGCGCTCGAACGTCAAACTGCGGTCTCTGGCTCTCCAAATCATTTCGTCGGATCACGCCCGCTGCATCGAGCTTTCAGTTTCGTCAGGACCGAAGTTGGACGGCGTTTGGCAGTGAAACACGAAAAAGGGCCGGCATCTGCTGCCGGCCCTTTTTTGACAACTGCGTCCCTAATCTCCACCTGCCGATCAGGCATTGGCAACTTCACCCTGCTGAGGCTGGACCGCTCGAAACACGAGCTTGTCTCCTTCGGCAAGCACCTCAACCGTGTCACCGATCTTGATATTGCTGCGCAAAAGTTCTTCTGCGAATGGATCTTCTAAATACCGCTCTACCGCTCGGCGCATGGGACGAGCGCCGTAAGTAGGATCGTAACCCTTGTCGATCAGGAATTCTACTGCAGTCGGATGGACTTGAATCTTGATTTCCTTGGCTCGAACCCGATCGACCACTTTCGCGACCTCGAGATCCACGATGCGTACCAGATCCTCGCGTTGTAAAGTGTGGAAAACAATAATGTCGTCCAAACGATTCAAAAACTCTGGCTTAAAGACCCGCTTTGTCTCTTCGAGAATCATGTCGCGCATATGCTCATGCGATTCAGTGCCAGATGCCGCCCCGAAGCCCATCGAAACCTGGCGCTTAATCATCTCAGCGCCCACGTTCGACGTCATGATAATGATCGTGTTTCGAAAGTCGATTTTTCGGCCGAGACTGTCGGTGATTTTACCTTCTTCCAGAATCTGCAGTAGAAGATGCATCACATCCGGATGCGCCTTCTCGATCTCGTCGAAAAGCACCACCGAATAGGGTCGGCGGCGGACGGCTTCAGAGAGCTGTCCCCCTTCTTCGTAACCGACATATCCGGGAGGCGAACCGATCAGGCGAGAAGCGGTAAACTTCTCCATATATTCCGACATGTCGATTTGGATCAATGCGTCGGGGTCGCCGAACATGAATTCCGCTAAGCTTCTCGCCAAGAACGTCTTGCCGACACCGGTAGGTCCCAGGAAGATAAAAGAACCGATCGGCCGCCGCGGATCCTTCAAGTCGGCCCGGGATCTGCGCAAAGCCTTGCTGATCGCAACCACCGCTTCGTCCTGACCTATCACCCGCTCGCGCAGATTCTCTTCCATCTTCAGCAGCTTCTGCGTCTCGTGCTCTTCCATCCGGTGCAACGGCACGCCGGTCCACTTGGAGACGATATGCATGATATCGTCCGCGCTGACCACCACTTCACGCTCTTCCCGTTGCTCGCGCCAATCGGACAAGATGCGCTCGAGCTTATCCTTGGTCTGTTTTTCTGAATCTCGCAGCGCTGCCGCTTTCTCAAAGTCCTGCGCCTTAATTGCCGCTTCTTTGTCGATTCGGATCGCTTCGATCTCTTTCTCGATCTCTTTGACGTCCGGCGGACGCGTCATCGCGTTGATGCGAGCACGCGCTCCCGCTTCATCCATGACGTCAATCGCTTTGTCCGGAAGGAATCGGCCAGTGAGATAGCGATCGGAAAGCTTGACGGAGGCCTCCAATGCTTCGTCCGTGAGGCGCGCTTTATGGTGCGCCTCGTATTTCGGTCGCAGGCCCTTAAGAATTTGCACCGCCTCTTCCACGGATGGCGCTTCGACTTTCACAGTTTGAAAGCGCCGTTCGAGAGCCGCGTCTTTTTCAATGTACTTCCGGTATTCGTTCAAGGTGGTTGCGCCGACGCACTGAAGTTCGCCTCGGCTGAGCGCCGGTTTAATGATGTTGGAAGCATCCATCGCACCTTCGGCTGAGCCAGCGCCTACGATCGTGTGCAGCTCGTCGATGAACAGGATGACATTCTTGGAACGACGAATTTCGTCCATCACCGCTTTGATGCGCTCCTCGAATTGGCCACGATACTTCGTTCCAGCCACCATCAAAGCAAGATCCAGAGTAATGACTCGCTTATCGCGCAATAGCTCGGGGATGTCGCCGGCCGCAATCTCCTGCGCTAGCCCTTCCACAATCGCGGTCTTGCCAACCCCTGCTTCTCCTAAGAGCACCGGGTTGTTTTTCGTCCGGCGGCAGAGAATTTGGACTACCCGCTCAATCTCGTCTTTCCGGCCGATGACCGGATCGAGTTCCGCTTTCTTCGCAAGTTCTGTCAAATCCCGCCCGAAAGCTCTTAGAGCCGGGGTTTTGACCTCTTTTTTGTTCCCTTCCTGCGGGCTTTCAGCCTCGCTTTCCGGCGGAGTAAAGTTTGGGTCCAATTCTTTTAAAATTTCGTTTCGAGTTCGTTCGATATCCACTTCCAAGCTCTTTAAGACGCGAGCGGCAACTCCTTCACCTTCGCGCAACAATCCCAGCAGAATATGTTCTGTGCCCACGTAAGAATGATTGAGCGCCTTGGCTTCTTTGCCGGCCAGAGCCAGCACTTTCTTGACCCGCGGGGTGTATGGGATGTTTCCAACCATCTTAGTCTCGGGATGGGATCCGACATGCTTCTCCACCTCCATACGGACTGTCTCCAGGTCCAGCCCCATTTTCTGCAAAACGTTGACCGCTACGCCTTGACCGAGTTTGATCAAGCCGAGCAAAAGGTGCTCAGTACCCACATAATTGTGGTTGAAGCGATCCGCTTCTTTGCGCGCGAGCGCCAGCACCTGTTGCGCACGTGGAGTAAAGTTGTTCATCATTGCAAATTCCGCTGCCGGGCTCGCTACTCTGCTCCGGACATTCTAAGTATTAGGTGGTTTAGGAAAGTTTTTCAACTGCTCGCGGACAGTGTCAGCTCGGAGATGGTCCCTTTCTTCGGCCTGGAGCTTCTGTTGAGAAGCGTGCTGCAGATGCGCCGGCTGGGTATCGAGCAAAAGTCGATTGATAATGGCGCGGCCTGGTTCAGGAAAAAAGCCGAGATCGATGCCAAGTCGCAGAACCGAGAGCAAATTGAGAGCTTCCTTGGAGGAAATCGAATAGGAGTAGGTCAGAATTCCGTAAGCACGCCCCACCTGATCCATTAGCATCGTCTGCCGGGTGTCGAGCAGGTTGCTGCGGGCCTGATTCTCTCGTTGAATGAGAGTTTCGATCACTTTGTTCAACCGTTCGATAATTTGGTCCTCCTTCTCGCCCAATGTAGTCTGATTCGAGACTTGGAAAAGGTTTCCCATCGCCTCAGTTCCTTCTCCATAGAGTCCCCGTACCGCCAACCCGATTTTGTTTACGGAATTTACAACCTGATTGATCTGTTCGCTCAGGACCAGTCCGGGAAGATGCACCATCGCAGAAGCGCGCATTCCGGTTCCTACATTAGTTGGGCACGCCGTCAAGTAGCCGAGTGCTTCATCAAACGCAAAGTCAAGTTGGCTCTCGAGCATCGTATCGATGCCGTCGATCAGTTGAAAGGTCTGCAGCAAATCAAAGCCGCCGGTAATGGCTTGCATACGCAAATGGTCCTCTTCATTGACCATAATGCTCAGACTTTGCGTCGAATTGATAACCACTGCACTGCCCATGCCTTTCGCGGCATGTTCGCGGCTGATCAGATGCCGTTCCACCAACACCTGCTTCTCGGTAGCGGATAATTCGTTGAGCTGTTGAGAGAACGAATTGCTCATCTCCGCCAGCACCTCTACTTCGGGCTTAATTTCTTCAAGTATCCGAATGCGTTCGGATTTTTTTGCCCATCCGGGGAAAGGCAATTTCGCCAGGTTGCGGGCCAGTCGGACCCGGCTGCTGATGACGATTGGATGATGATCGCCGCCGGATGTCAACCAATCACCCGGAGTTGCCAATAAAGCTTCGATCTTCATACCACGCTTAACCCTTCTCGTTTTCTAGTTGGCGAATCTCGTCTCGCAAATTAGCCGCCGCTTCGTAATCTTCATTGGAGACGGCTTCGTCCAGATGCCGTCGCAATTCATTCAGGTGATCAGACCGAGCGAGATTACGAGAATAACGGGACGGTACTTTGCCGGTATGTTGCGTCCCCTTGTGCATTGCCTTAATCAAAGAAGCGAGCACCTCGTTGAACGTCTCATAGCAATCGCTACAGCCAAGCCGTCCAGTTTTCTTAAAATCTGTCTGGGTAAAGCCGCACACCGGACAGTGTTCGGTCGCCGGTAGCTGCTCGACCTGTTGAGTCTCGCCCATTCCGAGCAAAAGATCAGCCAAGGCAAAGCCAGTTGGATCGGAGACGCCCTTTTCTTTGGAACATGTCTCGCACAAATTGATCTTCTTCATGTTCCCGTCGACAATTTGGGTAAGGTATACAGTCGCGGGTTGCGTTTTACAGACATCGCAGATCATACCATTACACTCCCTCTAATCGGAAAATTTTCCGAAAATTGAAATGTTCTTTTTGTCTAGCACCTTATTTTGCTTGGTCGGCGGGGCTCCAACCGCTGCAATCGTTTGGTTTGGAAACGATAATTTTCTGGCGTTGAATCGGCTCCTTTCCCGGGACCGACTTCCCAATCTGCCCTGGTCGAACCGGAGTTGCCCGAGCTCATTGGTAAATCGGCGTACCTGTGGTTTGGGTCAATCTACGGAAGTCTTCGATCAACTTCAAGGTGACTGGTCCCGGCTGTCCGTTCCCGATCGATCGCCGATCCAATTCGACAGCTGGAATGATTTCCGCCGCAGTTCCGGTGAGAAAACATTCCTCAGCGGTGAAAATATCGTATCGCGTGAGATCTCGCTCCTCGACGATGAATCCATTTTTCTCCGCCAGCTCGAAGGCCACTCGGCGAGTCACCCCCTCAAGAATTCCGGCATTGATCGGTGGAGTGTAAAGCCGGCCCCGCTTGAGGATAAACAGGTTATCACCGGTACATTCCGCCACATAGCCTTGTTCATTCAGCATCACGCCTTCCGCGGCGCCCGCTTGTTGAGCCTCGATTTTGGCGAGCACGTTATTCAAGTAGTTCAATGATTTGATGCGAGGACTGAGCGCAGCCGGAGCGGTGCGGCGTGTGGCGCAAGTGACCATGTTCAGTCCCTTCTGATAGAGGGCCGCCGGATAAAGCGCGATGGTGGCAGCGATGATGATGATGCTTGGACGGCGACAGCTGTCAGGACTCAAGCCCAGCGATCCCGCACCGCGCGTGACCAGAAGGCGAATGTAACCGTCATGGAGATCATTCTGCCGGATCGTCTCCAATGTCGCTGCGGTGAGTTCCGAAGCTGACATCGGTATCTCCAGAGCGATCCCTTTGGCGGAATCCCAAAGCCGGGCGATGTGCTCATCCAGCCGGAATACTCGGCCCTGGTAAAAACGAATTCCCTCGAACACGCCATCTCCGTACAACAAGCCGTGATCAAATACGGAGATCTTGGCTTCTGACTCCTGGTAAAAATTTCCGTCGATGTAGATTTTGAGGTTCATAGATTCCGAAGGATAGAGGTGATGAACAATGCACCAATTCCGCAGGCTTGATGCACTAGATCAAGCACTTCATTAGTTAACGAGAAGACCATCACGCATGTTGATTTGGCGGCTTCCGAGCTTGGCGAGCCTCGTATCATGGGTAACGACAATCAGTGTTTTTTGCTGTTCGCGCACCAACTCCAAGAGAAGAGCCATGATCGCTTCGCCGTTGGCGGTATCGAGATTGCCGGTCGGTTCGTCGGCGAAAATAATCGCTGGGTCATTCACCAGGGCCCGGGCGATCGCTACTCGCTGCTGCTCGCCGCCGGATAGTTCGCTCGGCAGGTGCTGCATCCGATCGCCGAGGCCTACCTTGGCCAAATAACCTTTCGCTAAGTCTTCGCGTTGCCGATGGCGGATCAGCGTGGGCAGCAGAGCGTTTTCGAGCGCGGTTAATTCAGGCAGAAGGAAATAGCTCTGGAAAATGAAACCCATCCGCGTATTCCGGATTCTCGCATCTTCGGACGAACTCCGGCTATACAATTTGTAGCCCTCGAAGACGACCTCGCCGGCTTCCGGTCTTTCCAGTCCGGCCAGGGTGTAGAGCAGCGTCGTCTTACCGGCGCCGGAAACGCCACAAAGGAAAAGCGCTTCGCCCGGTTGCACATCGAGATTGATCCCGCGAAGAACCTCGACCTTGCGAGCTCCGATGCGAAAGGAGCGGCGAATATCGCGAGCGCTAATCTGATGAGCCATTTTTCAAAAAGGATGTGGAAAGTTGCCGAACCCCTTCAAATAGCACGATCGCGACGGCTGTCGCCAGGTTCAAGCTACGCGCATCTGCAACCATGGGGATGGTGTAGCAATCGCCCGCGCGTTCCGCCAACAAGCTTTCGGGCAGTCCCTTGGTTTCTCGACCGAAGATCAAATTGTCGCCTCGCGCGAAGCTGATCTCCCAATAGGGGCGCTGAGACTTAGTCGAGAAGAAGAGGGAACGTCGAGGAGCCGGAATCATCTGTTCAAAATCGTTGAGGTTTTCCCAAAGTGTAACATCCACTTCCCGCCAATAGTCCATTCCCGCGCGACGCAGCTGTCGATCGTCCAGACTGAATCCGAGCGGCTTGATGAGGTGAAGTCGGCAGCCAGTCGCCAGCGCGAGGCGGGCGATGTTTCCGGTGTTCGGCGGTATTTCCGGTTCGACCAGTACAAGATTGAACATATTCCAAAAACAAAAAAAGCGCCTCAACGATCGAGGCGCTTTTTCCGTCGGGAGGGAAATTCGTTACCGGCCGCTAATTTGAGCTCACTAGCGCCACCGCGGGCTCAACATTGACGCGTCGACCGTTCCGATCGAAGCGTACAATGCCGTCCACTAGTGCGAAAATAGTGTAATCCCGACCAAGTCCTACGTTTCTACCCGGCAAAAATTTTGTTCCGCGTTGACGGACGATGATATTGCCCGCCACGACCTGTTGACTCCCAAACTTCTTTACGCCAAGGCGCTTACTGACGCTGTCGCGCCCGTTTTTAACGCTCCCTTGACCTTTCTTATGCGCCATATTCTGAGAATCCGATGAAATGAAACCTATAGATCAATCGATTGGATCTTGATCCGCGTCAATTGTCGGCGATGCCCAACGGTCCGATGGTAGCCTTTGCGGCGTCGATATTTGAATGCGATGACCTTTTTGTCTTTGAACTGTTCCAGGACTTCACCGGAAACTTTGGCTCCTTCGATGAGCGGGGACCCGGCGGTGCAACGATCGCCGTCACCGTGCAAAACCACCTCGCTGAACGTAATCTTGTCGCCGGCCGCTCCAGGGAGTTTTTCGACGGCAATGGTATCTCCCGGGCTAACCCGATACTGCTTACCTCCCGACCGAATAATGGCGTATGACATGGTGACCTTCCAGGAAAGGCGCGGAACATTTCACATCAGGCGATTTTTCACAACTCTTTTTTGCGAAAAAAGGCGATTGAGAGACTTAGGTCGCGCATGCCTATTCGCTTTGAATGACCGCTGAGTTAGGCCAAGCCTCCACCCCGGCCGTCTGTCGGACTTCGCTTGATCAAATTTGACGCAACAGGTCTTCAGCGGCGAAGCCGCGCCTCAGGATAGCCTGGGCGCAGCCCTAGGAACCGGAATTTGCTAATGCCTCAGCGCTGACGGCGCTTAACAATCGTAACGACGTATTTGTTGGGACTAGCAGCGTTGGAACGCACCTTCAGTGCGTGATCGCTGGTCGAATTCCTAGGGCTTCGCCCCTGGGCTGCTTCCATTGGGCCACCTCCGGGCTAAAACCGGATGCCCCTTCTGGGCAAGAACCACGCGTCAGGATTATGTTGATGCAGATGCGCGGCTGCGGGACGCGGCCTCGAGCGATGGGTAGCCGCACCTTTCCTCTTGGAGGAATCCCTGATAATCAGGGAAGATAAACCGAACGGCGATACCTCAATCACATTTGCTATCTGCTATCTTCAGTCGCACCGCCTAATAGTCCCTTTGCAAAAGGTGATCCGCCAACCCGTGCAGAATCTCCGCTTTTTTCCCGAACGGTTTCAAGGCTTCGCGTGCTTCTTCGGTAAGCCGCTTGGCGACTTTTCGGGAACGATCAAGTCCGACTACGGCTGGGAACGTCGCTTTTTCGGCGGTTAAGTCTTTGCCGGCGCTTTTGCCGAGTTTTTCGGAGGTTTGAGTGACATCAAGAATATCGTCGATAACCTGAAAAGCTAAGCCCAAGGCATGCCCGAAATCTGATAATCTTTGAAGCTGGTTTGGAGCGGCGTTCGCACTCATTGCGCCGAGCCGGATCGAAGAACTGAGCAGCGCTGCCGTTTTCGATTCATGGATAAATTTCAAAAGCGGCAGCGAAACCTTTTTTCCTTCGCTCTCGAGATCGACTACTTGACCGGCAATGAGATGGCGGCTCCCGCAGGCAACGGCCAACTCGCGGACTATATCCCGCAGCGAATAACGTGGCCAACCCGGGACCTGCGCCGCGACTTCGAAAGCAAAGGTGAGCAAAGCGTCGCCGGCGAGTACAGCAATTCCTTCACCGAACACTTTATGCGAGGTCGGTCGACCTCGTCGAAAGTCATCATCGTCCATGCAGGGCAAGTCATCATGAATGAGCGAATAGGTATGCACGCATTCCACGGCGCAGGCTAGAGGGAGAGCGGCTTGTGCTTCACCGCCGCAGCATTCGGCGGCCGCCAAACAAAGGATGGGTCGGAGCCGCTTGCCGCCGGCAAATACGCTGTAGCGCATCGCTTTATGAATGGTTTTAGGTTTGACGGATTCCTGCGGCAACAAAGCGTCGAGCGTCTCGTCGACCAGGTCCTGGCGGGAGGAAAGATACTCTTTCATGCGGGCGATCAACGCAGATAGCGTTGGGCGATAGGCATACGCCAACCGATACCAAATGCCAAGCTGGTGACTTTCAATCCCGGAGGCGCCTGCCTGCGCTTGTATTCGTTGATGTCGACCCGCCGCTGGATCCAGCGGACAACCTCCGGATCAAAGCCGCGTTTGATGATCTCAGCCGGACTGAGCTGTTCTTCGACGTAGAGCTGCAAAATTGCATCCAATGTGTCGTAAGAAGGCAAGGTGTCCTGGTCGGTCTGGTTTGGCTTCAACTCTGCGCTTGGTGGCTTGGTGATCGAGTTCATGGGAACGATTTCTCGCTCCCGATTCATCCACCGTGCTAATCGGTAAATCATTGATTTTGGCACATCGCTGATGACCGCCAATCCTCCGCACATATCTCCGTAAATCGTGCAATAGCCGACCGCGAGCTCGCTCTTATTGCCGGTGGTCAAAAGAAGGTGTCCAAATTTGTTGGAGAGCGACATCAGGATGAGACCCCTCAGCCGCGACTGCATATTTTCCTCGGTCGTATCTTCTTTCCGTCCGACAAAAACTTCTTTGAATTGGCTCTTTAAAACCTCAAACGGCTCCTTGATCGGGACGACGAGTCTTTCGATACCGAGATTCTTAGCGAGGCGCTCCGCATCATCGAGACTACCGGCTGAGGAGTAAGAACTCGGCATCGATACTCCAGTAACGTTTTCTTTCCCGAGCGCCTCGACGGCGATGACTGCAGTGACCGCGGAATCAATGCCGCCACTCAAGCCGAGCACCGCACTGCGAAATCCGCATTTCGCGAAATAATCACGTACACCTAATACGAGCGCGCCGAAAATTTCTTCTTCCGGAGACATCACGATTTCCGGGAGCGCCGGCGTGTCGCTGTCTATCACGGCAATCTGTTCGGTAAAAGCAGCAAGGCTGGCCGTCGTGCCGCCCTCCTTATTGATCACGAACGAATTGCCATCGAAGACTAGCTCATCGTTGCCTCCGACCGCGTTGCAGTAGAAGAACGGGATGCCGTGTTGTACAGCCAGCTCGCTAACCATCGTACGCCGAAGCACCGGTTTGCCGACGGAGAACGGAGACGAACTGAGATTAAGAATGGTCGAAGCGCCTAAGGCAACGAGTCTCTCCACGGGATCGCTATGATATAGATCGTGCCGCAGATATTTGTCTGTCCAGATATCTTCGCAAATGGTGATCCCAATCCGTTGTCCAAGTAGCTCGATTGGCTGCTGATCTGCTGCAGGCTCGAAGTACCGCGCTTCGTCGAACACATCGTAGGTGGGGAGGAGGGTCTTAAAGACCTTGCGGATGGGGCGATCCTTTTCCAGCACCGCACAGCTGTTAACGAAAGGCTTTCCCGATTTCTGGGGATTAAAATCCACATAACCGACCAGGAGCGGAACTGCCCCTACCGCCTGGTGCAGGATTCGGAGCTGGTCAAGAGTCTGAGGAACAAACCCGGATTTGAAGACGAGGTCCTGCGGAGGGTAACCCGTTAAAGCAAGCTCCGGCGTAATTACCAATTGAGCTCCTTGGTTGTTTGCCTCCTGGTAAGCCGCTACGATTTTTCGAGCATTGTTCTCAATGTCTCCAACCGTAGTGTTGATCTGAGCAAAACCGACACGCATAGAATTTGGAATCTGGAAGCTAAAATCTAACTAGAACCTTTCGCAGGACACGAAATATTCAAGATTCTAGCCCCGAAAGCTTTCGGAGCTAGCTTCCAGATTCTAAATTCTGCTGGTTGAGTCTCGCCAGCACCTCCGGGTCGCGCACGTCTGCCCAGTCGCCGATGATCTCGACCGCCTGCACGCGTTTTCCGGCCAAGCTCATGGCCCGGATCGCATCAGTGAGTTCGTACTCGCCCCGGGGCGATTTTTCCAGGCGAACCACATACTCAAAAATCGAAGCGCGAAAAACGTAGATCCCCGCATTGTACCAAGGTGTCGCTGCCTCGCCGATTTTGGGTTTTTCCCGCAAATCGATCAGCTCGAAGCGATCATTGAGAAACACTGCGCCTCCCTTGGAAACGTCGGTCGAACGCTTCACCGCGATCGACATCTCGGCTTCTTTGAGATCGCTGAGACGCGGATAATAAGAAGGCTCGACCAAAATGTCGCCATAGCTCAGAAGAAAAGGATCGCTCCCGCAGAACGACTGCGCTAAGGCGACCACCCGGCCGGTGCCATCCTGAACGATCTGCTCGATATACTGTATCCGCACGCCAAGGCCGGCGCCGTCTTGAAAATAGTCTTGAACCACTTCCTTCCGGTAGCCAACCACGATGAGGAGGTCTTCGATTCCTGCTTCCCGCAATCCTTCCACGATGATTTGGAGGATCGGTTTACCGCAGACTTTGACCATCGGTTTCGGAATCGACTCGGTGAGCTCGCGCATCCGTGTGCCCCGACCAGCAGCCAGCACTACGGCTCGATGAACAGCGGCCATACCGGGTCGATCAACGAGCGCGGAGAAACATTTCGATTCGATCTGTTGCTTCGCGCAATTTTTCGAAGCTAGTGGCAAAGCAGCAGCGGACAAATCCTTCCCCCGAGCCGCCGAAGGCGTCCCCGGGCACTACGGCTACCTTTTGCGACTCCAGCAAGCTTAGCGAGAACTGTTTGCTCACCAGGCCAGTTGGTCCGATGGACGGAAAAACATAAAATGTGCCCTTCGGCGAATGGCAAGGCAGGCCCATCTCATTGAATCGAGTAACCATAAAGTTGCGGCGCCGCTCGTAGTCGGAACGCATTGCGGCAACTTCCTTTGAGCAATGCTCGAGGGCCTCGATAGCGGCCTCTTGGGACAGCACCGACGCGCACATGATCGCGTATTGGTGGATCTTCATCATCGCTTCAATGATCGGCGCCGGCGCACAGGCGTAGCCAACCCGAAATCCAGTCATCGCGAATGACTTGGAACAGCCGTTAAGAAGGATCGTTCGTTCCTTCATTCCCGGTAGCGACGCGATCGAAACGTGTTTAGTGCCGTTATAAACAAGCTCGCAGTAGATTTCGTCCGACAAGACGAGCAGATCGTGTTGGATACACAGATCCGCAATGGGGCGAAGATCTTCCAACTGCATGACTCCGCCGGTCGGATTAGTCGGGAAGCTTAGCAGCAGTGCCTTTGTCCGCGGCGTGATCTTGGCTTCCAGAGCCTCCGGCAACAAACGAAAATCATGGGCAGCATCGGTTTGAACAGAGACCGCTCGCCCACCGACCAGGGTGATGCTCGGGTTGTAAGAAACGTAGCTTGGCTCGTGAAAAATGACTTCATCGCCCGGATTGAGAATTGCTCGGAGAGCGAGGTCAAGGGCTTCGGAGACACCAACCGAAACCAGCACTTCTTTCGCCGCGTCATAGAAAACGTCGAATCTGCTCGACAGATATTGGACGATCGCAGCGCGGAGCCGAGGCAAACCCAGGTTGGAGGTGTATCCGGTCTTCCCTTTTTCCAGCGCGAAAATCGCGGCTTCCCGGATCCGCCACGGGGTCACGAAATCAGGCTCGCCGATTCCCAACGAGATGACGTCGGTCATCGACTGAACCACTTCAAAGAAATCTCGAATCCCAGATTTCGGGATGTCGAGAACATGGCTCGCTATGAACCGACGCGGATCCGAATCGAACTTGGCTCGAGTTGGCCGAGAGGTTTTCATGGCGTAACCGACAATCTCTCGACGACGACAGGTGGGGTCAACAGTACGCCGTTTTGCTTGTAAGTCTTGAGGCGGAAACGGGTCGCCGTCGAAATCACGCCTTCGACGGTGCTCAATTTGTCGGAAACAAAGCGAGCAATTTCGCGCAGATGTTTTCCCTCGACGATAATCGCGAGATCGTAACCGCCGCTCATGAGCCAACAGCTTTTTATCTCATCAAAGCGGGCAATTCGCTCGGCCAACCGATCGAACCCACCACCGCGTTCCGGGGTGATCCTTACTTCGATGTAGGCGGTGACTGCGTCCGCGTCCGTTCTTTCAGCGTCAACTACCGCCTGGTAGGCGAGAATAACCCCAGCTTCTTCGTAGCTAGCGATCTTGGCTTCCACCTCCGAGGCAGAAAGATTCAGGAGTTTGCCTAGTTCGGCAGAGGAAAGCTTTGAGTTCTGTTGAAGCAGTTCGAGAAGAGGATCCATAGGGGTGATGACAAATGACAGACGACAAATGGCGGAAGCGACTCTTAACGAGTTTACACGGGACTGGCAAATTTGTTCATACCGTTTGTCTGGTCTTTGCAGCAAACAGCTTTTCCGAAATAGAAATCTTGCAACCGATATGTATCAGTTCGCAATTTGTCATCGGTCATCTGTCATCACCTTTGGCGACGCTAGTCGCCAAAGGTGATGTCGACGGCTCGCGCCGTTTCGATCAGCTGGTTTTCGGGATCGACAACGCGCAGTCGATGAACGGCGTCGGCGATTGGCACGTCCTGAACTTCGTAATGCTGGTAACTCACCATCCGTCCAAATTTACCTTCCTTGATCAGGCTGACGGCTTTGACCCCGAAACGTGTACCCAAGACCCGATCTAATGAGCCGGGAGCTCCGCCTCGCTGCAAATGACCCAAGATGCAATACCGCGTTTCTTTTCCCGTGCGTTCCGCTACTTCGCGGGCAACCACTTCGCCAATCCCACCAAGTCGATACTCGCCACGCTGAGTGTGTTGATAATGTTGCATTCCGTCCCGAGGTCGGGCGCCTTCCGCAACGACAATCATGGTGCTCTTGTATCCCGCGGCATCCCGTTGTCGCACGGATTGGGCGACCTTTTCCCATTCAAATGGGATTTCCGGGAGGAGAATGACGTCGGCTCCTCCGCTGATTCCTCCATGCAACGCGATCCACCCTGCATGCCGGCCCATCACCTCGAGGACCATGGCCCGTTTATGGCTGGCAGCGGTGGAGTGGAGCCGATCCAAGGCGTCCGTGACGCAGCTCACCGCGGAGTAAAAACCGAAGGTCATGGCGGTTGCTTCGATGTCGTTATCGATCGTTTTTGGAACACCGATAATCGGGAAGCCCAGCTCGACTAACTGCAACGCGGTGGTCAACGAGCCGTCGCCGCCGATCACGATCAGCCCCTCGACGTTGAGTTCCTCGAGAGTGGCTCTCGCCTGATTCACTATATCGCGGGGGATCATTGTTTTCTCTCCGCCAGCGACCTTGGCAATGAAATGTCCTCTATTTGTCGTCCCGAGAATGGTGCCTCCTTGCTGCATGATTCCGGCCGTCGTGGCGCGATCTAAAATCATGAACTGGCTCGGAGGAAGCAGTCCTTCGAAGCCGTCCCGGAAGCCAATCACCTGCCAATCCAGTTTTTCTGCGGCCTTGGTCACACCGCGTAAAACCGCGTTCAACCCTGGACAATCGCCGCCGCTGGTAAGCACCCCAATCCTTCTGGCAAACATAAGCTATCGCTTGGCTTCAGTAAGCGGACGACCCGCAGCCGCCCATAGATCATACAGGTTCCAGGCTCGGGCAAGTAATTGAGAAGCAGCGGAAACGCGGTCTGCAGCGCCCAGAACCACCATGTCTACGCGGCGAGGTGTGACCAAAGTGGTCGCACCGTCTTGTTTGATTTCGGGATCGTGCTGCGATGATAGGACGATGCATTGGCCCGCTTTTGCGGTGGTGCCGGTTTTCACTCCATCGACCCCGTTGCTACCGAGTAATTCATTTGTATTCCGAAGCAGATATTCAAGCACCTGGCCCCCTCGATGAATTGCTACCTTGCGTTCTTTCTGAGAAACGTAAAAACGAAAACCAGGATCGCCCACGGCGTAAACGGTCAGCTTGGCTACGTCGGCAGCAGTGGAGTATGGCTGAAGGCCTTTTTGAGGTTCCAAACCATGCGGGTTTACAAATAAGGTCCGCTCCATCCTGAGCTGGCGAGCCAGAGCGTTCATCTGGCTCACAAAGGCTTCGGCCGGACCGAGTTCTTGAACCGTCGGTCCACCATGAACACGCAATGATTCTCCCACGGCGTAGGCCAAAGCCGTGGCTGCAGTGTTGTCTGATTGCAGAAGCCCGGCGTAAATGAGGTCGCGATAGCTGACCTCATCGCCCGGCTGCAGACCCATCGGGTTGATACCGCCGGAGCTCAGCGCTTGGGCTGGGATGACTACGAATTGGGCCAAGTCTGTGTTGGTCTTGGCGGCCCAATCCAGAACCACTTTAGCGGTGGCAATCTTCGTGAGGCTGGCAATCTGTCGTTTTTCGTCGGCCTTGTAGCCTTCGAGTACATGGCCGCTGGTGTGATCGATCAGGATGTATGCCGCCACAG
This sequence comes from uncultured Verrucomicrobiae bacterium, assembly GCA_963804425.1. Classification (GTDB taxonomy): domain Bacteria; phylum Verrucomicrobiota; class Verrucomicrobiia; order Chthoniobacterales; family JAFAMB01; genus DASTDH01. The sequence goes on from CAWDQF010000003.1 coordinate 595,328, forward strand.
TCTGGGCACGGGCAGCGGCTGTCAGGAAAACCGCTGCACCAAAGAGTATACAAAGTCGAGCTGAGTTCGGCATGGTTTAAAACGCGCACACTCTATTGCGGTTCTTCAGTAAGGCAAGCAGCCCGTCCACAAGGCCTGCCTTGCCGCTCACTTAAATTCGCTATCTACCACACCCAATTACAAGTCCGACGGGCTGCTCATTCATCCGGCAGGTCCAGTTTCGGTGCGGATTCCGGGGACCAAGGGTTCGTGGTAAAGTGCGATTGTTCGAGCTGTCTAACCGTGAAGTCGCCCAACGCCAACGCTTGCTCAACCCGAAACCCGCGAAATTCCGGACGAAACGCGATCAGATTTTTGTGAGCAAGCTTGAACAGACGCCAAGCCGGACGTAAGCGCCGGCCATCGGTGGGATGGGTTGGGCGAACAAAATGTTTTTGCAGATGCACAAAAGCGCCGGCCAGCTGAATAAGACCCTTATAAAAATTTGTCTCCGGTTGCAGCGCCTTGTGCCACAACTGCTCGAGCACGTCATGCGCTTGGTAGTACTGCTGATCATTAAACAGCCGGAAATAAGCGTGGTAGTATGTGCGATCGTCTATTTTTCCGTCGCCGGAGAGTTCCCGAGCAAACGCTGCTACCCTGTCCTCCTTCTTCATTGGGATGCTTGGATTTGGCGTCACCGTCCCGCCACGGGCAGGGCTGGCTTCACCTCTGCAACTAATCTGCATCTGGCCTGAAAGGCAAGCTACGCTGTGCGGATGACAAATGAGGGATTTTTCTTGTCAGCCGGAGCGAAGGACCGAGAATGCGGAGCGCAGGGGGCCAATCAGTAGCATGTCGACCGAATTAGTTGTCGCAACGTTGGTGGGGCTCATCTTGTGCGCGATTGTCTCGGCTTTCTTTTCTGGGATGGAAACGGCGCTGTTCTCCATCAAGGCCTGGCGTTTGCATCGCTGGCGGAAAGAAGATCCCGCGTCGGCCGAGCGGTACGAGACCGTGATGAAAGAGCCGCGCATCGTTCTGAGCGTCATTCTGCTCATCGACACGCTGGTGAACCTAGTGTTGGTGGTTTTGGCCCTCTGGTTTGTCAATTCTCTGGCAGTTCCTTTCCCCAATTGGGTGAAGACGATTCTGCTCTTCGCGTTAATCGTTTTGGTTTGTGATCTTGGGCCAAAGGTGTTGGCCCTGGCGAACCCATTCCGGTTTGCCAAGCTCGCCCTGGGCGCATTGGAGCTGTTGCTTCCAGTTCTCGGACCGTTCTCTCGTAACTTGCAAAACTCCGCCGAACGGCTGGCCGACGTTCTGGTTCATGGCAAACCGGAAGTGAGGGAGCAATTGGATGACGAGGAGCTTATTACGCTGGTCGAGATCAGTGCGGAAGAAGGCCATTTGCGGGCAGATGAGCGGGAAATGATCGCCGAAATAATCCGCCTGGGGAACAAGACAGTGAAGGACTGCATGACCCCTCGGGTCGATGCGTTTACCATTTCAGATACTTTGACCAATGAAGAGGCGATCCTTCAGCTGCGCGTCAAACGCCATGGGCGAGTGCCCATTTTTGGAGATAGCCCTGACGAAATCCTGGGTATTCTCGCCGTAAAGGGTTTTTTGTTGAACCCTCACGAGCATTACACCGAGAATCTGGAGCCACCATCGTTTGTACCCGAGACGATGCGAGCGCTCGATTTGCTCCGGGCGTTTCTTACTCACCCGCAGCGGCTTGCCGTAGTGGTTGATGAGTTTGGCGGCACTGAGGGAGTTGTTACGTTCAACGACATCGTCGAAGAAATTCTGGCTGATGTCGCGCCGCGCGGCGACGAAGCATTGTACCTCGAGGAGGCGGGTGATGCGGTCTGGTTGGCCAGCGGTAGCGCTAGGCTGGAAGATCTCGGCGAAGTGTTGCACCTGAATTTCGCGAACAACGGTATCGATACAGTCAACGGCCTAATTTTTAACCGGCTCGGATATGTTCCTCGGCCGGGTGCCACCGTGCAAGTCCCACCGTTGGAGTTCCAAATCAGGCAGAGCACCCGCAAACGGGTATTGGAAGTGTTAGTCCAAAGGATTGAATCGCTGGAAACGAGTAACGAATGAGTTGGCTGGTTATTCTGCTTTGTCTTGCAGTTTCCTTTTTGTTTTCTGGGACCGAAGCCGGCTTGCTCTCTCTGAATCGATTGCGACTGCGCCGGTTGGCTCGGTTGCGAGATCCCGCCGCCATTCGTCTAGAGCGCCTGTTGCTGGAGCCGGCCCGACTCTTTGTCACGGTGCTCTTCGTGACGAGTTTGTCCAACATAACGGCCGTGCTCATTTTGGTTTCGAGATTGGTTGCGATCTGGGGATCGGCCGGCTATTTGCTTGCGGTGCTGGCGGCATTCCCGATTTTTCTATTTGTCACGGAAGTGCTTCCAAAATCGATTTTTACGCGCTTTCCTTACCGGGCACTCGCGTCAGTTGCTCTGATTCTGGAATTTGTTTCCGGGCTTTTGACCCCGTTCATGAAGATGGGTTCCTGGATCTCGAGAAAACTGTTTCGACTGCAGCGCCCTCGCGAGATTTTCCTAGCTCGCGAAGACTTAAAGTATGTCACAAGTCACATCGAGCGGATGGGGATGCTAAGCGGCATCGAACGGCAAATGATTCATAACGTTGTCAATTTTCGTTCGGTAAAAGTGCGCGATGTAATGGTCAAGCTAGACCGAGTCCGCTCGGTGCCGCTTACCATGCCTCCGGAAGAGGTCATCGGCCTCTCCCGCGAAACCAAATTTGATCGGTTCCCGGTCGTGGACGAGAGGGGAAAGATCGTCGGCATAGTGAACATGCTGGATCTGATTGTGGACCAACATCCGGATTCGACCGCCCAAACCTATCTCCGCCGGATTCTTAGCGTGCGAGAGGACGAGCCGGCTTCGACAGCATTGCGCCGACTCCGAGCCGCTCCCCAGGGATTGGCCTCCGTCCAGAACGAAGAGGGGGCCGACGCGGGAATCGTTAGCATTGAGGATTTATTGAATCCGCTCGTCAAGGTAAACCCGGCAGAACCGGTCGGCTCAGGGAGTAATTTGCCCGCCAAATCCTCTTGAACCGGCAAAGTAGCCCGTTGAATATTCTCGCTCTTTATGGCTACTCATCCGCCTGCATCTCCTTATTCGCGGAAAAACCCTTTCCCTGCGATTCCGCTGATGAATCAAAAGCTGACGTTGGAAGGCTCAGAGAAAGAAACTCGCCACTACGAGTTTTCTTTGGCTGGCTCGGGTTTGCAATACGAGGTGGGCGACTCAATGGGCGTCCTCCCGCAAAATAATCCGCAGCTAGTTGATGATCTTCTACAGGCTCTCCATTTTTCTGGCGAAGAATCGGTCACCAACAAAGAGGGAGAGACCTTTTCCCTACGAGAGGGTTTATTGAAACACTTCCATATTACCACTCCGTCAAAGCAATTCCTGGAAGCTATTGCGCAGCGTTCGGCCGGTGCGTCCGAACTGATCGACCTTATGCAGCCAGATCGCAAAGCGGATCTGGAGCGATTTCTTTGGGGTCTGGAGATCATCGACTTTGTTTTGGATAACCCTTCGGTGCGATTCACGGTCGAGGAATTCGTCGGAACGCTTCGAAAGCTGCAGCCCCGGCTGTATTCTGTCGGCTCCAGCCTGAAAGCTTTCCCGGAGCAGGTGCATTTCATTATCGCTACGGTCCGATATGAAAGTCATGGACGACAGCGGGAAGGAGTCGCCTCGACTTACTTTGCAGATCGTCTCAGACCGGAGAACCGAGTGCCGATGTTTGTGCATGTCGCCAAAGGGTTTCGCTTGCCGGAAGATCCGTCCACCTCTGTCATTATGGTGGGGCCGGGTACGGGAATTGCCCCATTTCGAGCTTTTCTGCAGGAACGTCAAGCGCTTGGTGCGTCGGGCAGGAATTGGCTCTTTTTCGGAGAACAACGAGCAAAGAGCGATTTTTTCTACCAAGCGGAGTTCGCCGCCGTCCAAACGGCTGGGATCTTGACCCGATTCGATACGGCCTTTTCCCGTGACCAAGCGCACAAGATTTATGTTCAGCACCGGATGCTGGAGCGGGAAAAAGAGCTTTTCGCCTGGTTGGAAGATGGTGCGCATTTCTTTGTCTGTGGTGATGCTGCGCGCATGGCCAAAGATGTCGACCTGGCTTTGCACCAAATCATCGAGAGGGTGGGCGGGAAAACGCCGGAACAAGCCGCAGAGTATGTCGAAAGTTTGCGGCAACAGAAGCGCTACAAGAGGGACGTGTATTAGCGGAGCGAGGCCGGAAGCCGGAAGCCAGAAGCAGGAAGCAGGAAGCAAGCCTGAACCACCAAGAGTTGCTTACTTACGCTTGGTCCGCGCGGTCTGTTTGCATCGCTTAGTCTTGCGTTTGGGGTAGGCTCGCTTTGAGATGGCCGCTCGGTAACCGGACAGCAGCCTGGCCGCACGTTGAAGCAATTTCTGTAACTCCTCCACCTCGCCGTAATGCAGATCTCTGCTTAAAATCAGGTAATACTTGCTCTCTTCGAGCGAACCTTCGGCAATATTGAGAAAGCGAAGCTTTTCAGTCGGTTGTCCGCTTACCGAAACCTTCCGAAATGTTTGCAGGCACTGACACGGCGGCACGCCGCATCTGGGCTGTCAGAGCAAAAATCTCAGCCCGTGGAAAGCGCTCTGCGAAGGGGTAAAGCCGAAGCACGAACTCGTGCGCTTTTTGCCATACAATGAGGTCAGTGAACGACTTTGCAGGAGTTACCATGGTCCGATGCTGCCATTATTACAACTCAAATAAATGATGTTTTATATTTATTTTACGGAGCGCCAGCTTTTTGATTCCAAATTCTAAATTCCGGCTTCTTGCTTCTGGCTTCCGGCCTCTGGCTTCTGCCTTCCAGCTTCGCGCTACTGCGCCGTGATCTCGCGCACGTAGATATTAATTTGGCCGTCGGCTCCCCGGCGTACATCGACAACCTGGAACGGTCGATCAGCGGCTCTCTGCACCGACTCACCCTCTTGAGGGACCGGTAGGCCTTTTGGAAATTCCACGATAATGCGGGCATTGTCATTGCCCGTCTGTTTGGTCCGCATTACCGCTCGATTTTCGCGTGACGCGGTCACCGTGAAATCGCCTCGAAGGTAGACCGGCTCGGTGCCGATTCCCTGGTCAGCCAGGGTTGAGCTTTGTCCGACGTCGATCAGACGACCGCGAGGGAATTGCCCGGGGCGATAAGTTTGCCAAGTTGCGGCACGACTGTTCGCCCCTGGGGTTGGCGAGGAAGCCAGGAAAGGCTGCGTGACCGCCACAGCGGGAGGGGTAGGTGCAGGGGTGCTACCCGAGGCGGGTCCTGGAGAATAAGTAGGTTTCGGTGGAGTGGTGGCCGGACTCTGTTTCGCCAAGGTGCCAGGCGTCGTTTTTATGACGGGCAGCGCTTTGGGTGCCGACACCAGATTTTGCCTGGGAGAAGATTGCGGAACAGGGGACTCGGCAGAGGCAATCAAGTTCCCTGAGGGTTTCTGAGAATTCGCACCGGTAATCTGTGTACCGGTAGCCTTCCGGTACTCCGCGTAGCGCTGCTCGGCGCTGCGAAACTTGTTCTGACTGACCATCGGTAACCCTTCTTTGACGTAAAGGCTGCGGGGCGGCTCCAACTGAAAAACCGATCCAATCTGTCCGTAGGAGCCGTACAAAAGCGGGACACAGGTAAATAGCAGTTTGCCATCGCCCAGGTTGGTAATGTGAACAACGGCTGAAAGATCGTACGAGCGGCGAAGTTCAAGACCCAGTCCAGTGACCAACACGCGCTGCATGGCGGGGAGATCCTGCTTTTCCGCCGGAAAGACCTGCTCGACATAAATGGTTGGGACATCGTTGGACTGCGCCAGGACCGTCATGCCCGGGCCGAAAAACTGGGTCTCATTGGTCACAAATGCGTCGAGGACTGTGAACTTGCCAATCGCGTATGGCACCTTCCCGATTTGGTGATCGTAATTTCGCAGATAAGAACGCAGTAAGGCGTTACTCTCTTCGAAGAGCTGCGGAGCAGTCATCGCTCCGTACTTTTGCAGCAACTTGTCGACCCCGAGAAATTCGCCTGGCGGCGCAGCGGTGAGCTCAAAGCGCTTGGGAGGTTCCAACTTATTTAACTTGGTGAGTATCTGGTAGTTGAACGGTTGTTCCGGGTGATTGAAGACGTAAAACGTTCCAATCCAGCAGGCGACCGCAAACCCACATAAGAGAAGAATAAACACAGTCCACCCGAACAGGTTGTCTGGACCCGTTGGCTGGTGCATCCGGTTGCGCGCGCGTCCGAGCTCGACAGCTTTCATGCAAAATCAGTGCACTTAGGCGGACCTGGAGTAATAAGAAATGCTATTTCGCGAACAGGGCACTAAGGTCGTTTTTCGGCCGCCTCGAACGAGGTGCCGCAACCACAGCTTCGAGCGGCGTTTGGGTTAGTGATTTGAAAGCCGGCGCCCGTCAGACCGTCATGATAATCCACGAGTGAGCCTTGTAGAAATTCAGCACTCTGTGGATCAACCAAAACGTTTACTCCCTCCTGTTCGAACCGGTAATCGCTCGCTTTCACTTCGTCGAACTTCATTCCATACTGGCGTCCCGCGCAGCCCCCCTCCTCGACGAAGATCCGTAACCCTTTGTTTCGATACTCTGGGTTTTCCGAGACCAAGGATTGCAAGTGACGTACAGCGGCTTCGGTAACGGTGATCATGTCCTCGGTAATAAACAGCGAACGGGGAAGAACGTCAATGTGCGTTCACGTCGTGGATGCGGCTCGGCAGCCGTTTCGACGGCGGCAACCCCAGTGGTCAAGCGCAGCTACCTTGCGCACTTTTCGGAATCAGGCGGGAGCCTCACCCTGCCGCGGCAGAAATCTTCTACAGCCGCAAGCAAGATTCCTATGATACAGTGCGCCGGATGGGTCGCATTGTTCTGTTGCCAGACGAAGTGGCAAGCCAGGTGGCGGCCGGCGAAGTGGTCGAGCGTCCCGCGTCGGTCGTCAAGGAACTGGTCGAAAATAGTATCGACGCCGAGGCAAAACGGATTGAAGTCGCCATCGCTCGCGGAGGTGCCTCGCTAATTCGGGTCGTTGATGACGGCGTCGGAATGGATCGCGACGACGCGTTGTTGAGCCTGGAAAGGCATGCCACCAGCAAGATTCGGACGGGTCAGGATCTCGCGCGAATCCGGACGCTCGGCTTCCGTGGAGAAGCTCTACCAAGCATCGCCAGTGTTTCGCGATTCCGGATAGCTACCCGACTCTCAGATGCCATCGAAGGGACTGAAATCGTAGTGAACGGCGGAAAAATCGAATCGGTGAAAGCATCGGGCGAAGCTCCGGGAACGTTGGTGGAAGCCAAGTCTCTATTTTTTAATCTGCCCGCGCGCCGCAAGTTTCTCCGAAGCGAGAATACTGAAGCAAGCCATGTCCAGCATCAAATGTTTCTGCAGGCGATAGGGCATCCTCATGTTGGGTTTGCGTTCGTACGTGATCAATCGCTGCTTTTCCAGGCACCGCCCACCACTAGTTTAGCGGATCGAATCAGAGATCTCCGCGGGCAGCAGGCGCTTGATCAACTGGTCGAGATAGACCCGTTGACCAGCGGTACAACTTTGATCCGTGGTTTCATCGGAAAAGCAGGGATCAGTCGATCGACCAGGGCGGAGCAAGTCGTGTTCGTAAATGGCCGCCCTATCGAAAACCTGACGATTCAACATGGGCTGCGAGAGGGTTATCACACGGCTCTCATGAAAGGCCAGTACGCCGTTACTTTTCTTTTTGTCGAGATGGAGCCCGCAGAAGTTGACGTAAATGTCCATCCGGCGAAACGAGAGGTGCGATTTCGAGATCCTGACCGCATCCGCGACCTGATCGCTGATGCGGTCCGCCGTACGCTGCAAGCGGATCGGGTACGCTGGACGCAAGCTTTCCAGGGGCCTTTGCCGTTGCAAACAGCACCAGTAGCCGGTCCGGCGCTGAAAGTCTTGCCGGCGGAAAATCGACCGCTGTTCCCGCCGGCTGAGCAATTCGCGTTGCGGAAGGATTGGTCCGAATTCAGCTCGCCGCCGCGGACTCCCGAAATGCTGCGGAAGGCCGGCTCGGAGCAATCGACGGAAACGGACCCTATCCCCTCCGACGGCGATCTGTCTGGTCCGATTGATCCCGGTTTAACCAAAGCACGAGGCGAGAGTTTCCGGATTTTGGGTGTTCTCGGTCGCCTCTACATCATGATGGAGAACGGCGACGGGCTCGTTTTGGTTGACCAACACGCTGCGCATGAACGGATACTTTTTGAGCGGCTCCGAACTCAACTCGAGCAAGCAGGTGTGCCTTGTCAACGCCTCTTGATCCCCATCGTTTTGCCGGTTCCGCCGAAGGATTTTGATTGGCTCCTTCTCCACGTGGAGTCGCTCCAAAAAATGGGTTTTTTAGTCGAGCCCTTCGGCGAAGGGACTTTGAAGATCGATGGAATACCACAATTCTTTCGGGCAGATGACCCGGCTGCGGCAGTACGACAGCTCGTTGACGAACTGCGATCGATAACCCAAGGAACCTCGCGACTCCGTTTGGGCGAAGACGTAATCGCAAAAACCGTTTGCCGTCATGCCATCAAAGCCAATGATGAGCTGCGCGCCGCCGAGATCGACCAACTCATTCACGATCTTCTCTCCTGCGATCTGCCTTACTGCTGCCCGCACGGCCGTCCGACCATGATTCAAATCGGCTATCACGAACTGGAGAAGAAGTTCGGGCGGAAAGTGTAGGGCCGAGGGGTTTCGCGGCCGCCGGAGCCGTACTTTAGCCCTTCCGCGAACTCGAGATCCCCGTGGTTTGCGCCAGTTTGCGGCCTAGATAAGCTGTAATCAATGGTTTAGCTAATGACCAGATGCCGTCCCAAACCATCCAAGCTAAGTCTCGTTTCCGATCCCGTATGGCCTGTCCTTTGATGCGACGTCGACCGCCTCCCTCGAGATAGATCTTTTTCCGCCGCCACGGCAGCCGAGAAAGGATCCATCCTAAAATAGCTGCCAGCGAGATCCAACTCCATGAGTTGCGGCGAAGCGAAGCGGAAATTCTTGCTGGGATATCTATTCGACCTATGACGATGGATCCGGCACCAGACAACTCGCGACGTGCCTCGGCAAGCTCACCAATTATTCGACGTTTCGCGTCTTCGTCTTTAGCCATTCACGATCCTTTTGCAGCTCCGCGAGGGTCAGAGAAAAAAGCGGTCGAACAATTCGAAATCGGAGGATGAGAGCGGCCACAATGCTACCAAGAAGCAGAATCCCGGAGCAGAGTAGGGCTCCCCATCCCCATTCCCAATGCAATAACGTGATGATTAGGTACAAAAGAAACACGGCGAGCATCAGCAAAAAGCCGACGAATAGGGCAACGGCGCTCGCAAACAGGACGGCCAGAATCAGAAGGTGCAGACCGGCATCTTTGGATTCCAGGCCCAACAGTCGAAGGCGAAGCTCCCCATACCGCAAAAACGAGGCGACCCAATCACGGATTGAGTCGCCCGTCGAAACGCGCTCTGTCTCAGCTCCTGGAGGAGCCACTGAGCTCATAGTTTTATTTGCGGAAAAGCAACCCAAGGACAAATCCGACACCTAGAGCGACGAGAACTGCTCTACCTGGATTGTCTCGGACGTATGCTTCGCCTTCGGTTTGCCAATATTTCGCTTTCGTGCGGGCATCCGACCAGGCATCTTCCGCCTTTCCGCGGTACTCTTTTGCTTTGTCTTCAGCAGCCACGCGAATCTCTTCGGCTTTCTGTTCGGCAGCTTTTCGGATTTCTTCTGCTTTCACTGTGGCCGCTGTCTTAAAATTATCGGCTGCAGCCTTCAAATGGTCTTTGCCTTTCTCCGCTGCAGTCTGGGGATCGGGTTTTTGGTCCATAATTCTCTGCCTTTCTCACCACAACATGATCGTTGCGAGCGCGGTGCTCGCTTGTACGATTCTACATGGGAGTTTCGGTTTCGTAAGGGAAAAAATTGCGACGGAGGGATCGGGGCTGCCGCCCTCCCCCATCGAAGGGCACTATGTTTCGCGGAATATAATTCTCGCTTTGGTCATGTCGTAGGGCGAAATCTCGACTTCGACTCTGTCGCCTGGCACGATTCGAATAAAATTCTTTCGCATTTTGCCGCTGATGTGAGCCAGGACCTTCTGTCCGTTGGGCAGATTAACGCGAAACATCGTATTGGGAAGCACTTCAGACACGATGCCCTCCGTGACCAACGATTCTTCCTTCGGCATTAGCCTAACTTGCGCAACAACTTCCAGATTTTCAAACCGATACCCGGTACCTGGGGCACTAGAAATGCAAAAGTCCGAACCTCTCCGGTACGTGAAACGTTCCCGTGTGGGTAGGAGACCAGGAGGAAAGTTCGCGCGGCTGATTTTCTGGCCTTTCGATACGGCAGAAGTTTACCCCCCAGGTTTGGCGGGGACGGCAATCTCCGAGTGCCGCAAAAGGTATTCGCAGCGCCGCTACCCAGCCGTAAGGCAACCTGCCGGTGGCCGTGATCAATCCCTCGCAGTCCCAGTCGAAATCCTTACGCAAGCCCGCCGGAATCCGGCGGACAAAAACATCAAGGACGGCGTTCAACGGATTGACCTCTAATTCAAAATAACAGCTGCGATCACCAAATGGGTCAAGGAACACTTCGACCACTTCCTCCTCCCAAAGCGGCTGGTCGTGTTCCGTCAGGGTTGCCCAAGGATTAGGATCCTGGCACAGGAACAGGACCAACAACGCCTCCTCTTCCCAGCCGATCCGAACCTCTGTCCCCCATTGGGGGCGCTGGCCAGAGCTATTCTCAGAGAGGTAAAGTCGCGCGGTCTCCGACCAACCGCCACGAAGCGCATCCAAGGAAGCTCCATCCCAGGGCGGAATTCGCGGACATAAAATTTCTGGGAGCCGGAACATGGGCAAAGCAGTTCCCGTGCGCTTATCGATTCGTCATGCCTTTGCGTCTTCGATCAACTTGGCAAACTGATCGAAGAAATAGGTCGCATCATGCGGACCAGGAGCAGCTTCCGGATGGTACTGAACGCTAAAGACAGGATAAACACGGTGTCGCATCCCTTCCACTGTTCCATCGTTGAGGTTGATGTGAGTGACCTCGACTTCGGCCGGGAGGGACTCCGGGTCGACCGCAAAACCGTGATTTTGCGCAGTAATGGAAACCCTTCCGGTGGCCAGATCTTTCACTGGTTGATTTCCGCCGCGATGACCAAACTTGAGTTTCGTCCGTTTGCCGCCGTAGGCGAAACCAAGAAGTTGATGTCCGAGACAAATCCCGAAAATCGGGCACTTCCCGATCAGTCGTTTCAATTCGTGGTACAAGTAATCCAAGGCCCCTGGATCCCCGGGTCCGGGCGAGAGAAACACCCCGTCTGGTCTTAGAGCCAACACCGCTTCCGCTGTCGTTGCTGCCGGCACGACCGTCACCTTAAAGCCGTGCTGACGCAGTCGGCGCAAAATGTTGAATTTGATGCCGTAATCGTAGGCAACAATCCGATGACGAACGGGTGGGAGTTTTTTGTAAGATTGCCCATTCTCCAGAGTCGTCTCCATCTCGTCGCCGCTGCCTCTGATCAAGGTCCATTCTCGACTCAGGTTATCAGTAGGATCCCACTCAAAGGTCTCTTTCGTCGTTACCTCTTTGACATAGTCGGAACCGATCATGGCTGGGGCATCCTTCGCTAAGCGGATCGCTTTTCCTGGATCGTCGATCTCCGTTGTGATGCAGGCATTCATGGCGCCACGAACCCGGAGATGTTTGGTCAAAGCCCGGGTGTCTACGCTTTGCACTGCGCAAATGTTCCAGCGCTTGAGATAATCGTCGAGCGATCCATTGGCTCGCCAATTACTCGTAACCGGGGACAATTCTCCCACCACGAAGCCGCGGACATGAGGATAGAAACTTTCGTCATCCAAGCCATTGACCCCGTAATTGCCGATGAGCGGGTAGGTCATCGCTACGATTTGACCGCGATAGGATGGATCAGTCAGCACTTCCTGGTAGCCTGTCATCGCTGTGTTGAAACAAATTTCACCGACAGCGGTCCCTTCCGCGCCAAACGGTTCTCCATGAAAGACCCGCCCATCTTCGAGAGCGATCAGAGCCTGCTTCATTTCGGGCGGGAATATCGGGGCGATCATCGCTTTTCCAAGTGGAAAAGTGCTGAGTGGCGACCCCTGACGACGGAGGGGAAGTGCTTGCGTCTCCCGGGAGCGATCCATGATACTAAACCGGACCGGATTTTGGGCTGGATTCCTCGATTCGCGTTGGATGACTCCCGGGCGCCGCAAGCAGCGCACCCTCGTGCGTTGGGCACGTTCAGGAATTTGTCATCTGTCATCTGTCATTCCTCTTGCCAGCGCCGGTGCCAGATTTCCTCGCTTACTCACGATGACGCGCTCCAATTTCAACCATCTTGCTAGCTCCGCCAGCTCGCTTCGTAATGGCTCAACCAACTCTTTCGGCTTAACCCCAGGCTCATGATGAGCCGACAAGACCTTCAAAGTACCGGTCGCTCGGTCCGCCTTAAGATCCAAGCGAGCCACGAAAGCGTCTCCCAAAAGGAACGGCAAAACATAGTACCCATGCTCCCGTTTATGAGCGGGCGTGTAAATTTCGATCCGATAGCGAAACCCAAACAGTCTTTCGGCTCGCCGGCGATCCCAAAGAAGTGGATCAAAGGGCGATACCAATGCCCTGACTTCGACTTGTCGGGGCACTCGTGCTCTTCTTTCCAGAAAAGCAGCTTGGGGCCAGCCCTCCACTTTTGCCGGTATCAGCTCACCTGCTTCCACCAACTCCTCGACTCCTCTCCGACCCGCGTCTGGGGCAAGCCGAAAGTATTCGCGCAGATCGTTGCCAGTGGCTATCCCCAAGGCTTTCGCCGCAACCCGGATAAGCATCCGGTGCGCGTCAATTTCTGGTACTTCCTCGGGACGAAAATGTGGAAAAACTTGTTCGGTCAAGCCGTAGACTCGCTCGAAATTGCGCCGGCCTGCCGTGGTGAGTCGGCCCGTCCAGAAAAGCCATTCGACCGCCCGTTTGCAATCGCTCCATCCCCACCAGCCAGCGGTCCGACGCCCGGTCAAAAGCACTTTCTCCAGCTGGCCAGCGCTCATCGGCCCACGGTCTCGGATTTCAGCTTCGATTCGACGGATCAGCTCTGGTTGTTCGATTGGAATGTTGCGAACACTCCTCCAGACTCCTTGACCAGTGCTGGATCTTTGCATCCGCCATCCCAGATAAGAAAGGAGATCCAATCGAATCAACGAAGCTTCATGGCCCCAATACTCGAAGAGGGAGCGTTTTCGCGGATGGTAGGCCGCTTCATCCAGCCACTCTGTCGGATAGGGACCAAGCCGAGAGAAGAACGGCATGTAATGGGCTCGGACGAGCACGTTCACCGAGTCGATTTGAACTAAGCCGAGCCGTTCCAGAAGCGCCTTGAAGTGCCGGCGAGAGGGGAGTCGCGGACGCGGCAAGGCAAATCCCTGCGCCGCCAATGCGATTCGCCTCGCCTCGGCGGCGGAGAATCTCACGCGCTTTCGCGCGCTCGTTCCGCGCGACACAACCGGAGCAGAAACCCGAGGCCCCCGGTCCCGGTGCACCAAATCGCTTACCACGAGAGCTGATTCCAGTAAGTCACCGCACCATTGTGATTTTTTACAAAGCGTACCGATCCGTCTTGAGAAATGACGATGGCCACGCAATTGGGATACTGGTCGCACAGCCGGTAAACAGCGCGATGCCGAGTGCCAACATCGTCGAGCGCTTCTTTCGCCCAGATTTCTCCTTCGAGATCCATTGCTCGCCGAACCCCGCCCAACCGCGGCGCCTCCGATAAAAGTTCCGCGCCAAAGCCGATGATCTCGTAACTCTTAGTCAGAATCAGCGCCCCGTCGACCGCCATCAAGTCCGCCAGAAAATGGGCAAACCCAAAAAAGGCCTCATCCAGATCACCCAATTCATGATCAGCCACGCCCTGATACTGCATCCAGCCGACGTCAGTGATTTTTTGTTCATGGGCCAGTTGCGCGAGCCGAGAGAACGCGGCGGCGAGAAGCGTCCGGTAACGGGAACGCTGAGCGTCATTAGTTAATCGATATTTAAAACGGATCGGAGCCTTGGGAGCAGTAAAAACTGATTCTTCGTCCGGCTCGATAAAGACGAGAGTGCCTCCATGCTTCGAGTCCCGCACGACGCTCAAAGTTCTCCGCAATACGTTCTGGGAGATGACGCGAAGGAACTCTACGTTGAGGGGTACGTAGGGCAGATTAAGGTTTCCTGCAGTGGCCCACTTTAAAACGCTTTCTCGGACGCTTTTAAATGTTGCAGGGAACCATCTAGACTGGAAGAGATCGAAAGCGTTTGCCTCCAGCTGGCCGCTGCTCAACGCTGCCACGCGTTGATGACCAACAAAAATGGTTAGACGCCCTGGACCGAGTGCGTGAATGACGACCCGCGGCGGGAGAGGGGCGCTGGAAAATCGGCCACCGTCCACGGCATTAACCCAGCGCGTTCCAGAAAGCAGAATACCCCAAATCTTGAGCTGCTCTTCCGGATCTGCATAAACGCCGATCAGCGACCGGAAGAAGTCTGCCGCCATCGAGACGCGTCGTACCTCTTGTTCATTAAAAGGCCGCGGACGATCGAGTGGAAACCCGGCTAGCGACAACGATGGCAATTCCGGCTTAATAATCTCGTCCGGATGACCAAGAAGTAGCCGGAACGTTACTGGGCGTAGTTCTTCTCGCAGCAGACTCGCGTGGTAAGCAACATCAAGCAATAGCCGCAACTGGCCATCGTTCGGTAAGCAATCGAGTGCTTCTGCCGGCCACACCTTCTTCACCAACTCAGCGAGCTGATTTGGATAAGCGTATCCTAGATAACTGTGCAGCCGGTGCGTCATGAGCCGATCACTCCAATTGCGAATATTATTGACGGCCTGCTCTGATTGCAATGACCGCTGTGCTCAATAACTAGTTCGTCATCTGGCAGGTGGGAGGAGCAACGTGCCGGCGTATCCGACTTCGCCCCGTTGCCGGAAACTCCAGAAGCTTCCCCGTTTCGCTAAGGCTTCGAAGGACACGTCGGCGCTGGTGGTGGAATGGTGGAGTAGTGGCAGGTAGGGCGAAACAGATCCGCCGAAGGCAGGATCTGTGAGCCTGGGTAATCGGCGTTCCACCGTACGGCCCGAAGGGCCTTGAAGGACCGGGGGTGGCTATCGGGCTTGGGTTGGAGACACGAATCACCGTATTACCCAAACTATCTTCCCCTCGGCTCCTGGAGCGTTCTGGAACTGTGATCGAACTCGATCAAGCTGTCTCCGCTGATCTTAGTGGACACAGTCGTACAGCTGGCCAGAGTGACGGCAAGACTCACTGCAGCGAGCCAGGCTTTCGCGACCCAGATCCAACGCTGGATTCCACCCGCCCGGAAGCATTGCATGCTCGCATTTAGTCGAACACGTGCAGAGTCGCAACCTTGCCCTCCTCTCGCCATGACCGACCTTACACGTGAAAATGCGACCACCCAGGCTTCAGCCCATGCGCGTCAACATAAGGAAGTGACTGCTAAAGACGCTTAGGGACGCTTCTCTGCCGTCCCGGCTTGTCCGCCGTGGTCTCGCAAAAGCGAGACGAAGGAGGAAAGGAGTCACTTGATCGCAAGTGGGTCGCTTAGACACGTGGCATTGAACGGCAGCTAAACACCACTAAGAGACCTGAACATTTCAGCCGTCCCTAGCGGGACGGAGGCGTTCTTTTTCGTTTCCCGGCACTTCGTACCGGGCTACTATCGCAGCGTCCCTAGCGGGACGAAGGCGCTTTTTTTCGCTTCCCGGCACTTCGTACCGGGCTTCTATGAAGCCGACGTTGTCAAGCCTCGCCGCAAAAAGCTTTGTTTGAATGGTTTTAGTTAGTTTTCTGCGCAATCAGACAACAACCCACCTCTGGCCGGCTTTGGTGCTTGATCGGCGCGGTGTTCGTACCTCACACCGCAGCGATCAAACACCAAAGTTCGGTGACCTCCTTAAAGCGCGCGCTGCGCGCTAGGGAACTAGCTCTGATCGGCTAAAAGGTCTTTCTCTCGGGGGATTGGTTCGCTCCTTTTTTCTTTTTGTTGTCGACTCTGGAGCTTGCTCTTTTTGGTCTTCAGCCAACGTTTGCTGTCCCAACGCGAGCTTGATCATGATTGCCCGGTTTAAGCTTCTATCGGTGGGAAGGGTCCTTCCTCACACGGTGATTTATGCAATTGAGCATTCCAAGGGACAGCAACCAGCGGTCTCATCTACTTTTCGGGTTTTGACCCAAGCCCAGCATCAGACGCGCGCCGTTGCTGCCAAAAAGTCACCTCAAGGTCGCTGCTTAAAATTCTACCTGCCCCAGGCTTCTGACTTTGCTCTAGGGCTTGGCTTGGAGGACTAAACTCAGTTTTTCAGCCGTGGTTTGTCCGCTGGCTAAACGCCATAAATCGATGGCTAAACGCCGGGCCGCTTTGACTACCAAGCGTCTCTTGGCGCGCTTGCTCTTTACTAAGCCAGCCCCCAGCTGGCGTACCGGTGGATAGTGGGGCTGCCAAATCATGAGCCGCCAGACCATCTCCACTAAGCTCCAGCGCACCATCCGGTTGCCACAGCGGTTGATCGAGCCCTCTTTACCCCGGCCATCGCTCTGGTGGATGCCGGGACATAAGCCCGTATAGCTGGCGACTTGTCTGCGATTCTTAAAGCGCTCCCAGCCCTTCATCTCGTATTCCAACACCGCCGCGCTATAGGCCCCCACTCCCTTGGGTAAGATCGCCGGAGCCAGCGCTTCGATTCGCCGCCGCAACCCTTTTTGCTCCTCCTGAGCGCTCAACACCTTCTTGCGCCAAGCTTCTAACTGCTCTTTCATCCAGTCTTTGAGCCGGGCATCAGCGTTGAGCTCACACCACCCTTTGCCCTGCCACCATCGAGCTCGCACTTCGATGCCTTGAGCACACAACAAGCCTTTACCGCGCCCCTCATAGCGGCTCCGATCGGCCATGATCTGACGATGATAGCGAATCAAGGCTCGTTTTTCTTCCTGTTTCACACTGGGCACCCCCACCACACTTAAGGCCTTGTGCTGACCCCTCAGATAGCGATCCAATTGATCGGTCAACTCTGCACCATCGCGCCGATCGGTCTTTTGCTGCTTACCTCCTTGGCCCATCGCCTTGGGCGCTACCACCAGGTTCTTGACTCCCACTTCCTCCAGCTGCCGATGTAACCAGTAGCCGCTGGCTCCCGCTTCGTAACAGCTATGTATGCGCCAGCCCTCGGCCAACTTCTTCTCTACCCAAACCAAAAAGGCCTCATGACTCATCTTGCCCACCGCCTTGATCCGCCCGCCATCCTCCTGCATCGCTACGGTCACCTGCCGATAGTGCATATCCAGTCCCAACTTCAGGACTCGATCGCCATTGTGCTGCCCACTTGCTTGGTTGCCTTCACTGCTCGATCTTGTTTGGTTAGATTTATTCATAAAGCCGACAGTTTAGCAGCGGGTGCTGCTAGCTGTCGGCTCATGTCATCTACTATCGCTCTGTCCCTCCGGGACGATTTTCCGGCTACTTTCATTGCGTTCCTTCCTCCTTCGTCGTCGTCGCGGGGCTACAGCGCGGATAGGCCGGGACCCATTGCTCAACGCTGTGGAGACAGCTGTGCTGCTGGTCCGGGCCCTTATGTTGACGCGCATGGGCTAAAGCCCGGGCTATGTTCTCAAGGCCCTTCGGGCCGACATGGCGAGAGCGCCGACACTGCCTGGAACGCCGATTATTCCAGAGTCACAGATCCTGCCTTGGGCGGATCTGTTTCGCCCTACCGTCCACTACTCCACCATTCCACCTCAAACGCCGACGCGCCACTCACCGCATCCGCAGAAACTTGGCGATGCAATAGTCCAAGAACTCGGTTGGTAACCGGCGAGGGATGCTCCATTCTACCAGCCGGTTGGGCACGATGGCATAACGGGCTCGCGGGCGCCGGGTCGTCAGAACTCGCCAGATCAGTTCGCCCACTTTTTCCGGTGGGAAGCCGCTTTTTGCTTCTTTCATCGCTCGCTCGGCGCAGAGACGCAGGGACCGGTCATACGGAGTATCCGGAAATTGTTGAAGGAGCACTCCTTCCGCTTTGTCCCAAATCGGCGTTATCACCGCACCGGGTTCGATCAGAATGACATTGATCCCAAAAAGCATTAACTCACGCCGCAAGGCGTCCGAATATCCTTCCAAGCCAAATTTGGAAGCCGCGTAAGCGCCCAGGAACGGGACCGCGAGTCGCCCACTGACCGAACTAATGTTCACGATCCGTCCGGGTCTGCCGGCGCGATCCGGTTCGGTTCCGAGCAACGGCAAGAAGGCTTGGGTTACAGTGTGAACACCCAAAAGGTTTACCTCCAGCTGCAGCCGAAAGCGCTCCAGTGGAAGGTAGGCAAGCGGACCGGCGACCGCGATACCGGCGTTGTTGACCAGTCCGGCCAGCGGCTGATCTCCCGTCGCTTGTTTGACCTCCGCGACGGCTTTGTTTACCGAATCGGGATCGGTCACATCAAAAATAAGCGGAGTATAGCTGGTGCCTAGTTGTTTCTTTAGCCGCTCGACGTCGGTTGGTGTGCGCACACTTCCGAAGACGCGAAATCCGCGCCGAATAAGCACTTGGCAAGTCGCAAACCCGATTCCAGTGGATGCTCCCGTGACGATTACATCGGGCATAAAAGCAAATAGCCGATAGCCTATAGCAAATAGCAAACGTCAGATAGCAAACCATCGATAGTGCAATCGAATAATGACGGGAACCGCCGAAACTTTCGATGCGCAATCGGTCGCCTCCCGGAGAATAAATCCTGCCCGATCAAACAACCTTCCGCGCGACGAACTTTTTTGGCGGATTGGCGATTGAGTCTTGGGCGGCGATGAGCTGGATCTCGCGCGTAGCATCTTCAGCTGTCCTTTCCAACACCGCAAAGATTGCGTTCACGGTCAGCTCGAGCGCTAGACTAATCGAACGACTGCGCAGCCAGTGAGCGAAGAAAAGTGCGGCAGTTGTATCGCCAGCACCGTTCACGGCGATCGGCAATTTTGGAGTCGCAATGACGTAAGCTGAATGAAGATCGGCGACTAGGACTTCGATTTCATCGCTGCGGCTGTCTTCCCGACACAGACTCGTGACCAGAACAACCGACGGACCGCGCTCTTGGAGGGCTCTCACGGCTCCCAGAGTGGTCTGCAAGTCTCGCACGGGTAAGCCGGCCAGAAATTGCAGCTCAAATTGGTTTGGCGTAATGAGCGTCGCCGCCGGTAACGCTCTATCTCTCATAAATTCGGGAATACCTGGTCGTACAAAGAATCCTCTGCCGACATCGCCCATCACGGGATCGAAGCAGTAAGTCACCCTTGGATTAACACGTTGGATACGCTCGTAGACATCAAGGATGACCTCGCCGAGGGCGGCATCGCCCAGATAACCGCTCAGCACGCCATCACAGGTGGGCAGAAGTCCTCGTTCTTCAATGCCCTGAACCACGTCGCGTACTACCTCCACCGGGAGGATCGCGCCTCGCCATTTGCCATAGCCGGAGTGATTGGAAAAATGCACGGTGTTCACCGGCCAGACTTCGACACCAATGCGTTGCAGCGGGAAGACCGCAGCACTGTTCCCGACGTGCCCGTAGGCAACGCTCGATTGAATGGAGAGAATGTTCAAGATCGGGAAAGCCTAACGCGATCTGCAGTTAATCGGACTCCCACCGATTTCGCAACTGCGCTGATTCGAATATCTCACGGACAAGACGCTGAACCTTGCTTACTCTTTAGTTCTATGAGCAACATTCACCCTTCGCTTTCTCGAAAAACTCTCGGCAAGAACGGGCCTTCGGTTTCGCTGATCGGGCTCGGTTGCATGGGCATGTCCGACTTTTATGGTTCGACTGACGAGGCGGAAAGTCTGCGCACTATTCACGGAGCCCTTGATGCGGGGATCAATTTACTCGATACGGGGGATTTCTACGGAATGGGGCATAATGAGATGCTTCTCCGTCAGGTACTGAAAGAGCGCCGGAACGAGACCTTTGTTTGTGTCAAATTTGGGGCTCTCCGTGGGCCTGATCGCTCGTTCAACGGTCTCGATACTCGACCCGCAGCCGTAAAAAACTTCTTGGCATATTCGCTGCAGCGTCTCGGAACCGATCATATCGATCTGTACCAGCCGGCCCGCGTTGATCCCGCGGTTCCGATCGCAGACACGATCGGCGCAATGGTAGAGCTGAAGGAGAAAGGTTACATCCGGTACATTGGACTATCGGAGGCGGGACCGGAGACGATTCGCAAAGCGCATTCGGTCCACCCGATTTCGGCGTTACAAATCGAGTACTCGATTCTTTCTCGTTCGATTGAAGAACGTATTCTACCGGTGATCCGTGAGCTTGGCATCAGCATTACTGCCTATGGCGTGTTGTCTCGCGGCCTGCTTAGTTCGAGTCCCATTGTGCCGGATCGCTCAAAAGGTGATTTTCGCGCGTTTCTTCCGCGGTTTCAGCCGGATAATCTCAAACAGAACCAGGCTTTAATCGCTGCCTTGTCGGCCATAGCGACAAGGAAAGAATGTTCGCTGGCGGAATTGGCAATTGCTTGGGTTTTGGCCCGCGGCCCGGAGATCATCCCACTGGTGGGGGCCAGGAAGGTGGCGCGCCTCGAGGAAGCCATTCGTGCGACATCGGTACAACTTTCTTCTTCGGACCTGGCCGAGATCGATCAAGCGGTTCCACCCGATTCCGTTGCCGGCGCCCGGTACGGCGCCGAACAAATGGCGGTGTTGGATAGTGAGCGCTGATTGAGAAGGATGGACTCGGAATACCTGGCGGCGTTCGACTGTTATGATCGCTTTAATCGTAGTAACCCATTCTCGCCGCCGCGCCGAGCAACTTCCAACCTGTAACCTGCCCCTCTAGGGCAGCTTCGTCTGTGTTTCGACAGAAGCGGTTTCACCGGATTTTTGAATCGCCGGGAGAGCATGTTTTCGCCACACCCGACCTCCTTCGATGAGTTGCCAGACGATAAGCCCGGGTACGCCCAGTGTCAGTTCGCGAACCCTTCGAATTAAAGCCAGCGCGAACGCAGCATCACCGGGAATGCCCAACATTCCACCTACGAAAACGTAGCCGCCTTCGTGTACGCCGATTGCACCTGGAATAAAGAAAAGCGCCGAGCGGACCCCTTGTCCCACACTTTCGAGAATAAGCGCTTTGTCGAAGCTTGCCGGCACGCCCAAAGCGTTAAGCCCGATCCAAACTTCGCCCGAGCCAATTACCCAAGAGCCCAACGTGCACGCGCAGCAGGCAAAGATTGCCTGCCGCCTGGCGTAGATGTTTCGAACAACGGCGTCTACTTCTCCACCCTTTCCCGCCAGCGAGCGCCAGCTGGGGTCGTTGGCACATCGCGCGATGATGGTGGTAAAGAGCCGAAACATGCCAAGGCGCTGAACAACATAAAATCCGGTGACTGCCGCAATAGCCAGCGGTGCCCCGGCGAAAGCGGGTCCCATCAGATTCGTTCGACCGGTTGCAAGAATGAGTAGACTCACGCCCAACAGCGTAAAGACGGTCTGAGTGAACACGCTGACCGTGACATCAATGAGGACCGTTGCAGCGGCGACCGACATGCGCGTGCCGTTCAGCACGGCCAATCGCGCCCGCACAAATTCACCGCCCACCTGCGCGGCGGGGAGGAGGTTGTTGATCGATTCGCCCAGCCAACGCATCCAAAAAGCAGTTCGGTACCGTACCCGTTCTCCTTTGGGAAAGAGAACCCACCAACTCATCCCATCTAATAACATCGGGATCAAATGACAGGCTGCGATCACCGCCAACCACCAACCTACCGTCGTCAGAGCACGGACAACATCGGATGCGCCCTGGCGAATGAGCAGAATCGTGAATAGGGCGGCTCCGGCCAAGCCGAGCACGTAGGCTGTTACTTGGATTGTTCGAGGTTCTTTCAATGTTTCCTCAATAAAAACTCTTGTTCATTACAGCAGCTTCTCGTTTGCATCTTCTCAAATTGCTGCGGACCATGAGTGGTCTGGAGGAAGCGGCTCCGCCATAGGCGGCCTCCTTCGAGCAGTTGCCAAACGACGAGTCCCGGTATCCCAACTATCAGTTCACGTACCCTCCGGATCAAGGAAAGTGCGAGTGCTGTATCACCAGGGATGCCAAGCAAACTTCCAACGGCGAGATAGCCGCTCTCCTGCACTCCCAAAGCGCCGGGAACGAGAAACATCGCACCGCGTACGCCTTGTATGGCACTTTCGAGAATCAGCGCAGTCGTGAAACTTGTGGGCATGCCCAAGGCGTAAAGGGCAATCCAAATTTCTCCCGCACTGATTACCCAGGAAATTGCCGCGAAGGTGCAGCATGCTGTGACGCCGGCCCGCCGCGCATAGAATCTCTGGACCGTCAGGTCGAGCATCTCACCGCCCTGCCTGAAAGAGCTCCAACTTGCCGACTGGGCCAGGCGCGAAGCGAGCGCTGCACCCCACCGAAAAATGCCGAGGCGTTGGACACTGTAGAACCCGGCGATAGCCAAAACTCCTATCAACGCCGCTATCGCCATTGGTTCCACGAGGTCACTCTGCCCTGTCGCGGCGACAAGGAGCGCTAAGCCGGCCATTGTATAAACGATCTTCGTGAATAGGCATGCCGTGACATCTACCAGCATGCTTGCGACCGCGGTCGTGAGTGACATCCCGCGCAGTGCTGCCAATCGCGCAGTGACGATGTCTCCGCCAATACGCGCCGTGGGTAGGAGATCGCTTACAGATTCGCCTAGCCAGTGGATCCAAAGAGCCGTGCGCAGACGCAATCGATCGCCCTTGGGAATTACCATCAACCAGCCGATCGTGTCGGCCAATAGTTTTGCGACATGCAAGGCTGCTACCGCCGCCAGTGCCCAGGCTGCGCTGGCGACCGCCGCAGCGACCTCTGCTGCTCCCTGACGGATGATTAGCGCTGTTAATAAGGCTGCGCCGGCCAGGCCAAGTAAATAAACCGTGAGATGGATCGATCGGGGCGGTTTCACCGTCTCTTCCATAGAATTTCGTTCCGCGCCGGGGCAGTGGCTGCAGGAAGGCTGCGACGCTATTTTGACGAGACGGGAGCGAGGCGCATTCGATCCGTTCAGAGCAACGGCATTAGGGGACCGGACGATGAAACGGGTTCTTCCACTCCTTGGGTCCGTGATGGCGCGGGCAACCGCCTTCGGCGAGTCCGGTCGACAACCACCACGCAAAGTATCAGCCAGCTTGTGCCCCCAGCGATTGCTCCAAGGACATCGGACAAGTAATGGGCTCCCAGGGCGATCCGGCTGAACCCGACAAGGGAAACCACCGAAACGGCGGCGAGGATTGCGAGGATTCGCGGGCGCCAGCCTTTCCAGATCAGCACAGCAAACACGGCCAGCAGACCATATAGTAAAGTGGCCGCCATCGTGTGGCCGCTCGGAAAACTGTAACCGCTCAGGTCGAGGAATGGGCTATGACGAAACGGGCGGTGCCGGTGAACAATTACCTGGATGAGGTGGTGGAATAGCATACCCCCTGGCACAGTCAGAACCAAGGCGAGCAACCCGTACCAGCGCCGTGTTAAGACCAAAATCAGGACTGCAAGCAGCGTGATTCCAGCGATCCACCAGGGCGACCCGGCATCACTGAGCGCTAGCATTACGTTGATCAGCGGTTGTGCGAGATGGGCGTGAAACCAAGCAGCAATCTCGTGATCAACCACCGATATACGATCGCTGGCAACGAAATGAAGAGAAAACAACAACGGCACCACAAGTCGAAGGGTTTACAACGGCATAACAGAGGTTTTAGCGTGACGTTGTCAAGGGGAGAAGATTACAAAGTTGCAATGTTTGACGGCTGGCGCCCGCCGTCAGCGCGAACTAAAAAGGGTGAATGAATCAGGATGCCGGAACGACTAATAAGCCAAGATATTAATGAACCAACTCTGAATTAGCCGAGGTCCGCTGGTTCCTAGCCAAATTTTCCGCGCAGCACGATCGGCACGCGTGGGAAAGGACGAGATGTACGGCTTTTCCCACTCCTGCTGAGAAGACCTATCTCTTATGAAAACGGGGAATCGATTTCCAGAAAGACGCAGATTGCGCGAGCTGTCCGAGGCGGCCAATCAGGTAATTAATTACATCAAGATCAACTCCATTACTGTCGAAATGCGGGCGGGAAGACCGATATGGGTCAAGCGACGTCGATTAGGGAGCGAGTTGATCGCCAGCCAGGCGAATCTGTTTTTTCGCCTGGCGCAGGGCCGCGTGCACGTTTGGGTCGATCCCAAAAAGTGGCAGCACTGGGAACTCTGCTGTTTTCGTTTGCTCCAGGAGCCGAGATTTCGTGTGTTCGCCGAAGGTTCGCGAACCGTCTGCATGGATGCGCTTCCCGGAATGCATCTATGCGAACACTTGAAACACGGAACTCTTACGCTCCGCGCCTTGGAGGCGGCGGGCAGAGAGCTTCGTCGCGCTCATCAACTTTGGTGCCCGGAGTTCGACGACTGGTGGTCGCACGGCGATCCGCACCTGGACAACGTGATTTACGATTCCGCTACCAACCGCGCCCGGTTGATCGATTTTGAAGTCGTGCACGACCGGTCGTTGCCCGCCCTGAGGCGCCAGGCCGACGATCTCCTGGTATTTCTGCAGGATCTGATAGGTAGGGTTCCCGCCGAGCAGTGGCTGCCGTTCGCGCTCGGATTCATCAATGCCTACGGGCGACCGGAAGTAGCGGCCGAACTGAGAACACTCCTCTTTGTCCCCGACGGTTTGGCCGGACTTTGGTGGAGGCTTCGGACCGAAAATTTTGAACGCCAGGAATTGATTCGCCGAGTGAACGCGTTGCGCCGTGCGCTGGGTCGAGCGCTTGGGGCAAAGGCGGAAGAAGAGCGGCTGCAGCTCCAATAGTTGGTAGGGCGAGCTTCCGGCCGAGCCGAAGCGTTGCCTTCCCACCAATATGTATTTTCAAATATTTGTCCTTAGAACGGCCATTCTTCGGGACGATTGACCAGCCCATCATCGACAACGCCTTTTGCTGGATGCTTCCGTTCAGGAAGGGATATCAACGATGTATATAACACGTATCGTTTATGTTGTATATGCCGGAGATTCGGCTCGGCAGGAGCCTCGCCCTACCAAAGCGCGCTCCGCAATTTTGGTTCCTGGTTAACCAGTATCCAATAGTGGCCAACTGAGGCCACTGCCTCGGAAAAGTTGTCGAAGTTCACGGGCTTGACAATATAGCTGTTCACACCGAATCGGTAGCTTTCGACTACGTCTTGATCTTCACGAGAAGAGGTGAGGATAACCATCGGAATGAATTTGGTCTCTTCCCGAGCGCGCACTTGCCGAAGTACTTCCAGCCCGTCAACCTTCGGAAGTTTCAAATCAAGCAGCACCAGCTTCGGTTTATGATTTGGGTTGCGGTCCGCGTAAGGTCCTGTGCCGAAAAGCCAGTGAAGGGCCTCCTCGCCGTCGTTAACGTGCAAGACGTTGTTAGCGAGTTTCCGTTTTCGTAGGGCTCGCAAAGTCAACTCGGCATCATGAGGGTTATCTTCAACCAAGAGGATTTCCACAGCGTTTGCGGTTTGCATCTTAACCTTCCTTTCTGGCAGGCAATGCGAAATAGAAGGTTGCACCTTCGTTGAGCGTTGACTCGGCCCAAACGTTTCCGGCATGCCGGAAAAGGATACGCTGCACCAGTGCTAATCCCACCCCCGTACCTGCAAATTCGTCCTGCGTATGCAACCGTTCAAATACGCCGAACAGCTTGGCGATGTATTTTTCGTCGAAACCGACACCGTTGTCTTTCACGTAATAAACATTCTGATCTTCACCCAGCCATCCTCCCACCTCGATCAACGGATCGTTTCGTCCGCTGCTGAACTTGATCGCATTATCGAGCAGATTAACGAAAACCTGGCGGAGCATGGCTGGGTCGCCACGCACCGGCGGAAGCGTTTCTAGTCTGAATTGTGGTGCTTTGGCAAGGTGGGTGATAAGACCCTGAAAGGCGTTCAACGCCAGTGCGGTCATATCAACGTCCGCCGACTCCATCTGCTGACGGCCGACGCGGCAGAATGCCAACAAATCGTCGATCAGTTGTCCCATGCGTAAAGCCTCACTACAAATCACGCCAAGCAGGCGCTTCCCCTCACCGTCGAGCCGGACATCATAATCTTCTAAAATGAACTGCGAATAACCGATGATGGCTCGCAGCGGAGCGCGTAAATCATGGGAGACGGAATACGAGAACGCCTCCAACTCCTTGTTGGTAGCCCTCAGCTCGGCGGTTCGCTCGCGCACGCGCTCTTCCAATTCTTCGTTGAGTTGGCAAACTTGTGCTTCCGTCCGCAACTGCTCAGTAATGTCGTTGGCCAGAACAAGTTTAGCCTTCTGTCCGGCGAAATAAAATTCATGCGACGTAACTTCTACGTCGATTAAGGTGCCATCTTTCTTTTGATGTCTCCAAATACTAGTGACGTACGGGCTGGAGCGATTCCCGGTGACGTCCGCCAGCAAGGCAGGAACATCCTCGATCGGCCGGATGTCTTTGATGGTCATGCCGAGGAATTCTTCCCGCGAATAACCGTAGCGGCGAATTGCCGCGTCGTTGACGGCTAGAAAACGCAGCGTGGTGGGATCGTAAACCCACATCGGCAGCGGGTTACGTTCAAACAAAAGCTGGTATCGACCCTCGGACGTCCGCTCATCTTCGTTGGCTTCGCTCCATCCGTTTTCGGTCCGGGATTCGGTACTCATCTGGGTCCCTGCTTCAATTCCACATGAAGTGTACCAAGTGGACCGCGGGAAAACAATGCTGCTGCTTCTCCTCGTTCTCAATGGTAAGAGCGGGGACCTATCGTGGTTTACGACAAAGAGGACGATTCTATCCAGGTTTTCTGCTGCAACGCATTCATGTTATCGTAGCGGTATCGACCTCTGAGACCACGCTTTGCCGCAAGCGACGGCTGGCTTCGACCAGGTTCTGCAGAGCAGGGGAGATCTCTTCCCAACGACGGGTCTTTAAGCCACAATCAGGATTTACCCATAGCTGCTCCGGCGTTAGCACAACCAGGGCCTTGCGGAGCAGGTTTTCCATTTCGTCGACCGATGGGACCCTGGGCGAGTGGATATCCCAGATGCCTGGACCGATGTCGGCCGGATACCGAAATTTCGCGAAGGCCGAGAGTAGTTCCATCTGCGAACGCGAAGTCTCGATCGAAATCACATCAGCATCCAGGGCCGCGATTGCCTCGATAATATCATTGAACTCCGAGTAGCACATATGGGTGTGAATTTGCGTCTCGTCTCGCACGCCGGCTGCCGCCAGACGAAATGCTTCCACCGCCCACCGAAGATAGGTGCTGCGGTCCGCCTGCCGCAGAGGCAATCCCTCGCGGAACGCCGGCTCGTCGATTTGGATGATCCCGATGCCAGCGGTTTCGAGATCACGCACCTCATCGCGGAGCGCTAACGCGATCTGGCGGGCAGTTTCTTCGCGTGGTTGGTCGTCACGCACAAAGCTCCATTGTAGAACAGTCACCGGACCAGTAAGCATTCCCTTCATCCAGCGCCGCGTCAGTGCCGCAGCGTACTGCGACCAACGCACCGTCATTGGCCGCGGTCGTGACACATCTCCGTACAGCAGTGGCGGTTTCACGCAACGTGTGCCGTAGCTTTGCACCCAACCATTGGTGGTAAAGGCGAACCCGTCGAGTTGTTCTCCAAAGTATTCGACCATATCATTCCGCTCGAATTCGCCGTGCACGAGCACATCCAAGCCCACGCGCTCCTGGAAATCCACGGCCTTACGGATTTCCGATTCGATGAATTGGTCGTATTGCGCCTCCGTCCAGTCGCCCCGCTTTCGTCGGGCGCGCGCCGTTCGTACCTCTGTTGTCTGTGGGAATGAGCCGATAGTCGTGGTCGGGAAGGGTGGTAGACCGAGTCGACGGGCTTGCGCCTGCTTTCGCTCGGGAAACGGAGATCTTCGCTGAATGTCCGATTCAGAGATGCTGTTTAGGCGCGCGCGGATGCCATCGTTTTGCGTGCGTAGACTGTTCCGGCGAGCAGTCTGTGCTACTGCGTTGGCGCGGAGTGTATCTGAGACGGAATCTGGATCTGTCAAAGCTCTTGCCAGGGTCGCCACTTCGGCGAGTTTCTCATCGGCAAAGACTAGCCAACGGCGGAGTTCCGCGTCGAGTTGGGTCTCGGGTTTGAGCGATACCGGCGCATGCAGCAAAGAGCACGAGGGCGCTACCCAGAGGCGTTCGGCTCCCAGCTTGGTTAGCGCTTTGCGTAGCAGCCGAAGCGATTGAGAAAAATCGTTAAGCCAAACGTTGCGTCCGTCCACCACACCAAGGCTGATGATGGTAGTGGGAGGGAGCGCTTCGAGGAGCCGATCCACCTCGTGTGGCGCGCGAACAGCATCGAGATGCAACCCGTCTACCGGCAGCTGGGCGAAGGTCAAGAGGTTCTCACGTAGATCACCAAAATAGCTGGCAACCAATAGCCGCAATTGCGGTACGCGGGATCGTAGCAACGTATAGGCCGAAAGAATCGCCGTACGTTCAGACGCGGTGAGATCGAGGGCAAAGATTGGTTCGTCGAGCTGCACCCATTCGGCACCCTCGGCTGCGAGCAGCTCCAGCAGCTCGCCGTAGACCGGAAGGAGACGGTCGAGCAGCGCTAAGGGACTGAATCGCTCTGCGCTGTGAGACTTTCCCAACCGCAAGAACGTTGCCGGGCCAATCAATACCGGCTTAGTCCGAATGCCCAACCCGACTGCTTCGCGAAATTCTTGGACCGGCTTATTGGTAGCCAAGCGAAAAAGTGTCTGGGAATCGAATTCAGGAACAAGATAGTGATAATTCGTATCGAACCACTTGGTCATCTCTAGAGCCACAGCCGCACCGGGAGTATGGCTGGTGCTACGAGTTCCAACGCTTTCTCCGCGGGCCATCTTGAAATAGGTGGTCAGATCCACCGAGCCGTTACTCCAACCGAAGCGCCTCGGCACACAGCCCACCAGGGCCACGGTATCACCCATCTGATCATAGAAACTGAAGTCGTTGCTTGGGATCAGGTCTATCCCGAGAGCTTGTTGCTTCTGCCAATGATTTCGTCGCAGCTCTGCCGCGGTAGCAAGAAGCTCGGCTTCGGTAACCGTGCCGTTCCAAAACGCTTCGGTGGCGCGTTTCAGTTCTCGGCGTTCGCCGATACGTGGATAGCCGAGATTGTGAGTTCTGATCTTTGCCGTTGTCTGCATGGGTTCGTTGCCTTCTTGGCATGCGGCTGCCCGACCGCAGTTGATTTCTGCGAGAAGGCCGACACGACCCGGGGGCCATGCAACGGCTCTCACTCCCATCGTAGGCGCGATGGGTGCCCACGTTTCCGAACGCAGGTCTTGATGAGTGCGAATGAGCAGGTCTTCTGACTTTGGAGTTATCCTCTGACCCCGCCTTACCACCCAGCCTCCGTTTTCGGTTGATTCAACGAAATTGGTGTTGGGCAGTGGCGTTTGGGGGCCTTCGTCGTCCATCACAGCGGCGCTACCGTTCGGGATTTGCACCCGATTCCCTATTCTCCCCTGGCCGTGACCAGGGGCACTCGCTCGCGTTTTTTTAGGGCTCTCGCCCAATGTTGTTCAAAGAACCTTCCAAGAAGATCGTCTTGGGAGTCATTTTTACATTGCCGCTAGTCTGCTATTCTGTCACGCGGGTTGCAAAGACTTCTTTTTCTGCGCCCTTGCCAGCGTCATCTCAGTGTGGTCTGACAACTGATTCTGTTTTTGACAGATGGAGCAAGCAGAGGACGGACAGACGATTGTACGTCCGCAGAACTTGCTTAAAGTGCTCACAGCAATCGCCGGCAAGAATTTCAACTAATGGAGACGCCCAGACGAATCATCACGCGCACCGCCTGGCGCCTGGCCAAGAACTATTGGACATCCGAAGAGAAAAAGTCCGCCTGGGTCCTCCTCGTGGCCGTGATCGTGCTGAACCTTGGCACTGTCTATATCGGCGTCCGGATCAATGAATGGAACCGAGCCTTCTACAATGCGCTCCAAGCGTTCGATGCGATGGGGTTATTCCAGCAGATCGGCGTTTTCTGCATCTTAGTGGCCTTCGCGGTCGTGATTTCTGTCTCTGCCCTTTACCTAACCCAGCTGCTGCAGATCCGCTGGCGGCGCTGGTTGACAAGGAGGTATCTGGCCGCCTGGCTAGCTGATCGCGCCTACTATAAATTACAGCTAGGGAATGCGGCCGACAACCCCGACCAGCGCATCTCCGAGGACCTCAATCAATTCACCGGCTACGTGCTGAGCTTGTCGCTCGGCCTGATTTCCTCGGTCGTCTCTCTGTTTTCCTTTCTGGCGATCCTCTGGGGCCTCTCCGGAGCGGCGAGCATCCCGCTCGGTCCGTGGGGAACAATACATATACCTGGCTATCTCGTCTGGGCAGCCTTGATCTACGCCGGCGCCGGCACCTGGCTGGCCGTTACCATCGGCCGGCCCCTAGTGGCATTGAATTCCGCCCGGCAGCGTTTCGAAGCCGATTTCAGGTTTAGCCTGGTCCACCTGCGGGAGCATGCAGAGGGCATCGCTCTGTACGGCGGCGAGCCCGTCGAGCTCGGCCTCTTCGACGAGCGCTTCCGCAGCGTGTTCGCGAATTTCCGGCAGATAATGAAACAACAGATACGCCTCAGCGCGTTTACCATGAGCTATGCTCAAGTGGCGGTCATTTTCCCCGTGGTGGTTGTTTCGCCGCGCTACTTCGCGAGGCAAATCTTATTGGGCGGACTCATGCAAGCGGTTAATGCTTTTTCGTACGTGCAAAACGCGCTCTCCTTCATCATCAACTCTTACAATGATATTGCTACCTGGGAGGCCGTAACTCAACGGTTGGGTGAGTTTGAAGAGCGGCTAGCCGCCATCCGTGAATCGATGCACGCACCGCAGTCGATCGGGATCCGGCGCCGGGGCGGGGGCGGGGTTGCCGTGGATCAACTCGACCTCGATTTGCCGGACGGAACGCCTCTTTTACGTGGCGTTACATTCGCGGTAAACCGCGAAGGGGCTCTGCTGATTGTCGGTCCGTCCGGCTCGGGAAAGAGTACGTTGCTGCGAGCAATCGCCGGAATTTGGCCATTCGGCCGAGGCAGAATTACGCTCGGTAAGGGTCAAATCGCGTTTGTGCCACAGCGGCCGTATTTGCCGCTCGGCACTTTGGCCGAGGCGCTGCTCTATCCCAACGCCGGTAAAATTAGCGTCCCGACGGAACTGCCTGCGATACTGGAAGAGGTAGGGCTCGGCACCCTCGCGGACGAACTCGACAAGGTGGAGAACTGGTCCGAGCGCCTGTCGCTAGGCGAACAGCAGGGCCTGGTCTTTGCCCGGATTCTCCTGACCAAACCGACGCTCCTCTTCCTGGACGAGGCAACGTCGGCGCTCGATGAGTCCGCCGAGACGCGCCTGTTGGGACTGCTGCGCACCGCATCATGGCGGCCTACTGTAGTAAGCGTTGGCCACGGAGCAGTCCTGCGCAAGTTCCACGACCAGGTCGTGGATCTCGCCAAGTTCAAACCACACCAAGAAACGGCCGCAACCCATCGATGAGATCATCCGATCGACAATTACTGGAGGATGTGGCACGTCGTGCCGCTCGTTTCTTTTGGGAAAAGGCCGATCCAGGTACTGGATTGGTGAACGACCGCGCGAATAATTTTGGTGCCGATGAGGAAACGGTCGCATCGATAGCATCCACCGGTTACGGGTTGGCGGCCCTGCCCATCGCAGTGGAAAACGGCTGGCTCAACCGCAACGAAGCCGCCGATCGGGCTCGCACCACTTTAGGTTTCTTGCTGACCATGCCGCACCAGCACGGTTGGTTGGTTCACTTTGTGGATAGACGTACCGGCGAGCGCGTTTGGGGAAGCGAGTACTCGACCATTGATACTGCGTTGCTGGTGGCAGGAGCTCTCGTTTGCGGCCGATACTTTGCTCTTGATCCCGTCACGGCTGACATCGCTTCCTTAAGCGATCAACTCTATCGGCGTCTCGACTGGCGGTGGATGCTAACAAACGGTAATACGCAACCGGATAAGAAGGTGCTGTCGCATGGCTGGTGGCCCGAAACTGGGTTTATCACAAACAATTATGCTGACTATAGCGAGGCGATCTTGCTTTACCTGTTGGGCCTGGGCGCGCCGTCGACGCCGCTACCGCGAGCAGCCTGGGATGCCTTCGAACGGCCACTGCAGAGTTATGCGGGGATCGAATGGCTCAAGGCCGGACCAATTTTCATTCATCAAATGCCATACGGTTATTTCGATCTTCGCCATCAACGGGACCGGCTCGGCTTCGATTATTGGGTCTCGTCCACGCACGCGATGAAAATACACCGGCAATTTTGCATCGACTCCGCCGGAAAGCGCCAGACATACGCGCAAGGTTTCTGGGGCCTGAATGCCAGTGACGGCCCGGATGGTTATGTCGCTTATGGCGTACTAGGAGACCCCGAGGATGGGACGGTGTCGCCGACTGGCGCGATCTGTTCGATCACCTTTACGCCGGAGCTGGCCGTTTCGGCCGCTCGCGCCCTTTATGAAAAGGATGGCGGAGCACTTTGGGGCAATTACGGTTTTGTGAACGCGTTCAACATCGATCGAAACTGGTCTTCCTCTGTGGTCATCGGGATCGACTTGGGCATGGCGCTTGTGGCGATTGAGAACCACCGAAGCGGGTTGATCTGGAACCTCATGCATAGTTTGTCTTCTGCGGCTCAGGCTCTCGCGGCGGCCGGATTCCACTCCACCGTCGAGCCCGAACCACGGGTCCTTTACCGGCCGGAAGAAGTGTCGGAGAGGCGGCGAGGTTAATACCGGGACGCGTGCGCTGAGAGGAGAGGTTCCAGATTTCAACAAGCGCCGAAGGCGAGCTTCAGGATAGCCTAGCAATCTGTCGGGCTTCGCTTGCTCATTGATGAGTAGGTTTTCAGCGGCGAAGCGATTCAAGATAGCCTAGAGGGCGCAGCCCTAGGAACCGGAATTTACAAGTGCCTCAGCGCTGAAGGCGCGTAACAATCGCACGACCTATGTGTGGGACTTGGAGGATTGAGACGCACCTTCAGTGCGTGATCACTCGGTTCGGATTCCTAGGGCACAGCCCTATAAGAGCTAACTTAGGGTCCGATTTTGTTGCCAACGGGCACGAGATGCGCCGAGAGACGCATTTGTCCCGGAGAGACAGCATGATAGTAGCCTGGCACGAAGTGCCTGGGAAATCGGAAAAAGGCACAGCCGTCCCAGCGGGACGGTTGAAAAGCGGGATCCGGTAGCCGGCTTGGGCACAGTCCCCAGAGGTCGCCTTACTAACAGCCGCAATTCGCAACTAAAATAACCCTATAGAATAGAGTTCCAGATTCAGGCCGAACATCAGTGGACCCGAAGCTTTCAAGAGGAATATCTGGCGTTTCTAAAAGAGGCACGACCTGAAATTCAAAGCCAACCTGCCTGGGACTAAACGCTATTTCAACCGTCCCTTTTGGACGCGTCATTCTTTCTTACGCCGAACCAGGCATTTCGTGCCAGGCTACTATCATGCTGTCCCTCCGGGACAAATGCGTCCCGGCGCATCCCCTGCCCGCTAGCACAAAATCGGAGCTTAAGTTAACGCTTATGGGGCTTCGCCCTAGCGCAGTGAATCTAACGTTGTATAGCAGTTCCGAGCCGAGACTCCTTTTCAGTGCCCGCAGAAAGACCGTCCGGCTGCTATACGAAGCCCGGACTTATTGCACTAGCTATCCTGAAGCGCGCCTTCGGCGCTTGTAGAGTGTTTACCAAACGGCCTTTAAGCGTCTGGCGACCGGTACGCATGTGAACCCCTGACGGGATATATCTCTCTCTAGTTCAGTTGCGACTCTTTCAGATCCAGGACTGATTGGACACGTCGCAAGATGTCATCACTGATCTCTCCAGTGTCGCGGAGCTTGATGAGCGTGGCTCGTTGCATTTTGATGATGTTTCGTTCAAGCGAAATGAGTTGCCGCAAATACTTCGCAGTTGCGTCCTCGGCGGAGTTTGTTAGCTCCGTTTCCGGTTGCGCGATTTGGCCATATACTTCGCTGAGGTGAGCGATCGCCTGTTGCTGAGACGCATCCAGCCTCTCGACTGACGCGAGATACCGGAGAGCTTCGCGGGCGATAGCCTTTCGCGCCCGATATTCCTCTTCCTGCGCTTCCGGCTCGTCGCCGAAACTTAACCAGCTAAGGATGCGCGGTAAGGTGAGACCCTGTATGACCAACGTCGCCAGAATAACCGCGAAAGTGAAAATCAGGATCTCATTCCGTTGCGGAAATGGGGAGCCATCGGCCAGCGTCGGCGGAATAGCCAAAGCTGCGGCCAAAGATATCCCCCCTCTGATCCCGGCCCAGGACACCAACATGGCTTGCTGCTTTGGCGAAAAGGTGTTTGTGGATCGACTGAATCGGCCAGAAATCAGCGGCAGATAGGTCGAGGTGAATACCCAAGCAATGCGGACACAGATCACCGTGAGACTGACCCAGATACAACCCTGGATAATAGCCCAGAAGGATTCCGCGAAGAGTGATTGACCGATGGTTCGCAACTGGAGCCCGATCAGTATGAAGAGCAACCCATTCAAGAAAAAGGTAAGCATTTCCCAGGTGCCGCTCGCCTGGAG
The DNA here is from genome assembly GCA_963804425.1 of uncultured Verrucomicrobiae bacterium. Taxonomy (GTDB): domain Bacteria; phylum Verrucomicrobiota; class Verrucomicrobiia; order Chthoniobacterales; family JAFAMB01; genus DASTDH01. The sequence goes on from CAWDQF010000003.1 coordinate 630,162, forward strand.
CCGGCTCTGAGCGGTGCTAATCCGCGGGTCGTACCAGCTAAGATAGAGGCCGGCGGTAACGACGGCTAAAACACCGGAGACATGTATTGCGGCTGCTGGCAAATAAGCGGCAAATGCCGCTAACAAAGAAATCGTATTGGCCAAGAGAGGCTCGGCAGTGTGCCGGCGAAGTTGGACGACCAGCCATCCGACGACCAATCCGATGCCAACGCCGCCGACCACCGCTAAACTGAAATGCTCGAGTATAGAGCCCCAGACGTACGTCTTCAATTGGGTGGCGTGAACCGCTGTTTCGAACAGGACTAGCGCGGATGCGTCGTTGACCAGGCTTTCGCCGCGGAGGATCGCGACCAATCGGCGCGGTATGCGAAATCGTTCCAGGACTGTGGTTACCGCGACGGTATCGGTTGGGCCAAGAACGGCGCCGAGCACGAAAGCGGGTCCCCAAGCGAGGCGGACCAATAAGTGTGCCACCAACATCACCGCCAAAGTGGTGATAAACACTAAACCAACGGAAAGGAGAGAAATCGGGCGCCAGTTCTCTCGAAAATCGCGCCAGCTGGAATTAATTGCGTCCGCAAAGAGCAGAGGAGGGAGAAAAACCAGGAAGACGATATCCGGCTCCAGCTTCACTGTTGGCAGCCGCGGCAGCAAGGCCAACACGAGCCCGCCCAGGACCAGAATGATGGGATAGGGGATTTTGAGGCGAAGCGCCAGCGCAACCAGCGCCACCAGAACGACCAGCAAGGCAACGACGAGTTCGACGGGATGCACCTGTGGGCAAAATGGCAAATGTCGCTTCAATGATCGAGCTTTGGTTCATCGATTCGGAAGAATATCGGAATTGTCAGCGCGATAGAAATTGCGTAAGAGAAAGCAAGTCGGCTAGCCTCGTAGGCGTCCATGCCAAAGCTCAAACCCTCCTTTGATTTCGCCTTCTTGCTCCTCGTTAGCGCCATCTCTTGGCCGTTACTGGGCGGGGCCGCGGAAAATCAATCCGTCGCTGCTAAGTCGGATCCGGGTTGGCCGCGCCAAGTTACCAGAAACGACGTCCGCTTCGTCTACTACCAGCCTCAAGTCGACGAGTGGAAAGACTACCGCTCCTTACGGGCGCGCTTAGCCTTCGTGCTGACACCCAAATCTGGCAAGCCTGCCGTCGGCATCGAAGAATTACGCGGCAGAACGACGGCAAACCTGCAGAGCCGGACAGTGTTAATCGACCAGATCGAAATCACTGCGGTTCGATTTCCTTCTTTGCCGGAAGCGGAAGCGGCTAAGATGGAATCGTTGCTTAAGACCAATTTTCCGGGCAAGCCAATCACGGTGTCACTGGATCGCCTGATTGCGAGCGTGGAGGCGAGTCAACCGCAAGCCAAGGCCGCGGAGGTAAAGACTAACCCGCCAGCCGTGTTTGTGAGTACCGAACCGGCTATCCTGCTCACCGTAGATGGCGAGCCGGTGAAAGCGCCGATCACCGGCACCGATCTTCAGGTGGTCGTTAATACGAATTGGAATCTGTTTTGGGATCCCGCCGGCAAGAATTATTTACTGCTGGTGGACAAGCTTTGGCTGTCCGCCGCAAAGTTGGAAGGGCCTTGGAGTATTGCCCAAACCCTTCCAGCCGGCTTCGCCAAACTCCCCAAAGACCAGGGCTGGGAGAATGTGAAGAAGGCTATCCCGATTCAGGTAACAAAGGGCAAAGCCGCGCCCAAAGTCTTTTACAGCTCGACTCCCGCGGAACTCATCTTATTCGTCGGGTCGCCGGTTTATAAGAGCATTGAAGGTACGCAACTGCTTTATGCGACCAACACCGACAGTTGGGTTTTCGAAAATTCGGCAGATAAGCAAATCTACTTCCTGGTGACAGGACGTTGGTTCCGGGCGCCGAAATTGGAGGGTCCCTGGACCTACGCGACCGATGATCTTCCCGACGATTTTAAGCGGATCCCGGCCGACAGCGAAGTGGCCGCGGTTTTAACTTCGGTCCCGGGAACACCCCAATCCAAAGATGCGGTCTTACTAGCCGATGTGCCGACCTCGGTGGTTGTCAAAACCAGTGAAGTAGAGGCGAAGGTCAAGGTGACTTACTACGGCGAGCCGCAGTTCGCGCCGATTGAGGGTACCTCTCTTAGTTACGCGACTAATACTAGTTCCGATGTGCTCAAGATTGAGGATAAATACTATCTCTGTGACAATGCAGTCTGGTTTGTCTCTGACTCGCCTACTGGTCCATGGAAGGTGGCCACTGCGGTGCCCGAATCCGTGTACAGCATTCCGCCCAGTAGCCCGATTTATCGAGTCAAATATGTTAAAGTCTACGAGGATAGCGGAGAAGTTGTTAGCAGTTATACTGCAGGATATTCAGGCGCCTACGTGGCGGCCGCCCCAGCCGGATATGTGCTGGTCTGGGGGACCGGCTACTACTATCCGCCGTACATTTATCCGGCACCGGTGCCTATCTATCGCCCGTATTATGCCACCTACGGGGTAGCAGCGGCCTACTACCCGAACACCGGTTATTACGGTATCGGTGGTTACGCCTACGGGCCGTATGGCGGCGTCGGGCGCGCAGCCTGGTACAATCCAAATACCGGCGCATACGGTGGTGCCTACACGAGCCAAACCGCCTATGGCGGCCACACTAGCGCGTGGGGTTATAACCCAAGCACGAATACTTCGTGGTCTACTAACCAGGCGCACAATTACTATGCTCAATGGGGGAGCTCTACCATTCAACGGGGAGACCAGACGATCCAGACGGGCCATGTCGTGACCAATAGCGGTGGTACCGCCTACGCTAAGGGAGACAACAATCTTTATGTTGGCCACGACGGGAACGTCTACAAGCGCGATTCAAGCGGCGATTGGTCGAAATACAACAACGGCGGATGGCAGCCAGTAAACACCTCGAACAGCTCAAATCTCAGCGCCAAAGAAGGGGTCAACAATCGCCAGAATCCGGACAATGCGCCGGGCAATCAGCTAAAGACAACCCGGACTCCATCGGACCAGAATAGGCAAAACAAGGTGTCCGGCGATCAGCCAAAGACTGCGCGAACGCCATCGAAACAAAATAAACAGGGTAGCTACACCCAGGGTCAAAACACTAAGGGTCGAAACGCCGAGAATGGACGCCAGCGAAGTAATCAGGGCACAGGGGCCCAGACTTCACAGGATACCTTAAATGGGTTGAACCAGGACGCGTCTGGACGGAAGCGCGGATCTGAGCAACTGAATTTGCAGCAGCGATCTCAGAATAGATCAAGCACGACTTCCCGGTCTAATGGCGGGCGAGGGACGCGCGGGGGCGGTCGTCGGCGAGATTGATCTGGCTAGTAGAAGGTTATGAGGCCGTTGAACGAGCCAATGCACCGATGCGGTGCTGCGCACGGTGGGACTGTGATCAAGATAGGCCGCCGGCCAAGCTCCTGTGCGAACGAAATCGGAGAGCGCATAATTCGGTGGGCGAAGCACTGTGGGTTTTCAGCGCTTGCCATTAGCTGCATCGCGGTCCTCTGCTCGTGCTCAAAATCGAATCAGGCAGCAGAAATCCTTTCCAGCCCGCCAGAGGTACTGGTCACCGATGTGATCCAGAAAGATATTCCCGTCGTCCGCGAGTGGATCGGCTCGCTCGATGGGTCGGTTAACGCAGATATCCGTGCGCGCGTATCCGGATACGTTATCTCGCTGAATTACAAGGAAGGCAGTCTAGCTCAAAAGGACGATTTACTTTTTCAGATTGATTCGACTACCTACGAGGCGGGGTTGGAACAAGCTAAAGCGGCCTTAGCTCAAGCCGAGGCAAACCAACTCCAAACTGAGCAAACGGAAAAGCGCGAAACCCAATTATACGAGCAAAAGGTAGAAAGCGCGCAAAATCGAGACAACGCGATCCAGGCGAACTCGGCGGCAAAGGCCGAAGTGAAACTACAACAAGCTGCAGTACGACAAGCAGAGATAAATGTCGGGTTTACCAAGATCGTTGCCCCTATCACCGGAATCGTTGGTATTAGTAACCCTGGTATTGGTGATCTGGTGGGACCCAGCGACGCGCAACCGTTAGCTACCATTTCTACCGTTGACCCGATCAAAGCGTATTTTCAGGTTAGCGAGCAGGACTATCTGAAGGCAGCAGAAACCATCAAAAATGGCAAAGATGGCGCCGTTAATCCGCTGTCCATCCAAATGATCCTCGCCAATGGGGAACTTTACTCGTTCCCAGGAACATTCTCTGCAGCCGACCGCCAAGTGGACGATCAATCCGGAACGATTCGCCTGGTCGCGTTGTTTCCGAATCCGAAAAACATCCTGCGTCCTGGCCAATTCGTGCGTGTGCGGGTCACCGTGAGAAACATCGTGGGGGCGCTTCTTGTTCCGCAGCGTGCGGTAACTGAATTGCAAGGAGAATACCAGGTCGTGGTAGTCGGCGCGGAGAACAAAGCCGAGGTCCGGTCGGTGAAAATAGGAGATCGGGTCGGCTCGCTGGTGGTCATCACAGATGGCCTGAAACTGGGAGATCACATCGTTGTCGAGGGTGCTCAGAAAGTGCGGGACGGTCTTCTGGTTAAACCGACTGCATGGTCAACGGCTGCCAACTGAAACGCCGCGCGAGGTCTTAAGGCAGGAACGAGTTGAACCATGTCCCGCTTGTTTATTGAAAGACCGATTTTGGCGATCGTAACCGCCACCCTTACCGTCATTGTCGGGTTGCTAGTTCTGCCATTTCTCCCGGTCTCGCTCTTTCCCAACATCACTCCGCCGGAAATAGTTGTCAGCGCGAACGATCCTGGCGCGGACGCCGTGACGGTTGAGCAATCGATAGCCACACCGATTGAGCAGCAGATCAGCGGCGTCGACAACATGAATTACATGTATTCGCTCAATAGTAACACCGGGCAGATGAAGCTCCGGGTTAACTTTGACGAGTCAACTAACCCGCGCACTGATCAAATTCTCACGCAGATGCGGCAAGCGCAGGCCAATGCCCAGTTGCCATCGGAAGTAACGGCGCAAGGCATCAGTGTACAGAAGTCGTTTGCGGCTCCCTTGATGCTGATCGCGCTTCGCTCTACGGACGGTAGTCATGACTCCCGGTTTCTGACGAACTACGCGTACATTAACTTGAACGACGCGCTCGTTCGGGTCCCAGGTATTTCTAACGTTCAGGTTTTCGGCGCCGGTCAGTACGCGATCCGGCTCTGGGTGAATCCCGATCAACTGGCCAGACTAAACATTACCGTTTCTGACGTAGAGCATGCCGTAGCTCAACAGAACTCGGTGGAACCGCTAGGCAGCGCCGGTGCCGAACCTGCTCCGGGAGGACAGACGTTAACCTTCGTCGCGGTGGCTCGCGGTTTGTTGAAAACTCCGGATGAATTTGGCGACATCATTATCCGAGAGTCGACCAGCGGCGGAGTAGTCCGGTTAAAGGATATCGCCAGAGTCGAACTCGGGTCGCAAAACTATAATACCACCGCACGACTCAATGGTCAGCCGAGCGCGGTCATTGCGATTTATCAACTACCTGGGACCAACGCGTTGCAGGCTGCGCAGGGGGTAAAGAAACTGATGAGGGAGTTGAAGCAGCGTTTTCCCAAAGGCCTGGACTACGTAATTTCGTTAGATACGACGTTACCGGTGACGGCGGGCATAAAGGAAATGATTCAAACTTTGGTGGAAGCCCTGCTCTTAGTGATTCTGGTAGTTTATGTGTTTTTGCAAAGCTGGCGGGCGACCCTGATTCCACTGCTGGCGGTCCCGGTCTCATTGATCGGCACCTTTGTGCTCTTTCCGTTATTAGGTTTTTCCATCAACACCCTCTCTCTTTTTGGCTTGGTGTTAGCTATTGGCTTGGTCGTCGATGATGCCATTGTGGTAGTGGAGGCCGTTGAGCGCCACATTCATGATGGCTTAGCGCCCAAGGCAGCCACTATCGCGGCCATGAAAGAGATGACTGGTCCGGTGATTGGTGTCGCGCTGGTGTTAGCTTCGGTCTTTATTCCCACGGCTTTTATTCCGGGTATTACGGGACGGCTTTATCAACAGTTCGCCGTCACTATCGCCGTTTCCGTAATGATCTCTGCCTTCAATGCTCTGACCTTGAGTCCGGCTCTTTGCGCTCTGCTGTTACGGCCGCGCAAGGCTGGCGGAGGACCGCTGGGAGCATTCTTTGGTTGGTTCAACCGTCTGTTTGGTCATGCTACTGAAGGATATGTCCGGCTCTCGGCGCTGCTTATCCGCCGAAGTGGCTTCGCCATCGTGTTGCTGCTGTTGTTTGCTGCGGCCGCCTTTTTGCTGGGCCGCAAACTACCGACCAGCTTTCTTCCGGACGAAGATCAAGGCTTCTTTTACGTCAACCTGCAACTTCCAGACGCCGCCTCTCTGCAACGCACCGATGCGGTCTGCCGAAAAATCGAAAATATCCTCTCCCAGACTCCAGGCATCAGGTATACGACAACGGTTGCCGGGTTCAGTTTGCTTAGCAATATCCAGAGCACGTACAGCGGATTCTTCTTTGTCACGCTCCAACCCTGGGCAGACCGAAAAAAGTTAACCGAGCAATACCAAGTTCTCAAAGGGCTGTCGAATCTGAAGTTTTTCCAAATGCCCGAAGGAACGGCGTTTGCCATTTCTCCTCCAGCTATTCCGGGTATCGGTGTGGCTGGCGGAGTGACATTGATTCTGGAGGATCGGACGGATCGAGGAAATGAGTTCCTGGCTAAGAATGTCGATGCGTTCCTGGTTGAAGCCCGAAAACGACCCGAGTTAGGTCAGGTGTTTACCACTTTGCTGCCGAAAGTCCCGCAGGTCTATATTGATATAGACCGCCAGAAAGCTCTTAAGCAGGGAGTAGCTCTGCAGGATATCCAAGACACACTTCAGGCGTTTCTGGGGGGTTCATTCATCAACTACTTCAATCGATTCGGACGACAGTGGCAGGTTTATCTGCAGGCGGAAGGAGAGTTTCGAACCAGTCCCGAGCGGATCGGTAACTTTTATGTCCGTACGAGCCAAGGCAACGCAGTTCCGCTCGCCTCTTTCACTCGGATTCAAAAACTTACCGGACCCGAATTTACCATGCGCTACAACCTTTATCGGAGCGCTCAGATTCAGGCGGCGCCAGCCTTTGGCTACAGTTCGGCCCAAGCTGTCCAAGCTCTGGAGGAAGTGTTCGCGAAGGCCATGCCGTCAGAAATGGGATACGACTACGTGGGAATGTCTTTCCAAGAGAGGAAGGCTCGGGATGGCGTATCTCCCACGGCCATTTTTGGTATTTCCCTAGTGTTTGTATTTCTCATTCTGGCAGCTCTCTATGAGAGTTGGTCACTTCCTCTGAGCGTTCTTCTCAGCACACCAGTCGCAGTGTTCGGAACGTTAGGCGCCCTGTACCTGCGGCGACAGATAACAGCCGCGATCTTTCCGGCCCCTTTGGTGCAAATCGAGAACAACGTCTATGCGCAAATTGCCCTGGTCATGATCATCGGCTTGGTGGCGAAAAACGCGATACTCATCGTGGAGTTTGCGAAGATCGAATATGAAAAGGGGATTTCTCTGGTGGATGCGGCTCTGACCGGTGCCCGGGTTCGCCTGCGCCCTATACTGATGACTTCTTTCGCCTTCATCTTCGGGTGTATACCTCTGACGCTGGCGTCGGGATCCGGAGCCGTTGCCCGCCAGATCCTCGGTACCGGCGTTATCGGCGGGATGCTTGGAGCCAGTATCTTAGCGGTCTTTCTTATACCAGCCGGTTTTTGTGTCGTGGAGCGGGCGGCAAACTTCGTCGCTCCACGGAAAGGGAAATCAGGTCGTTACTCGGACCCGGAGGCGCCAACTAAGAACGGGTAGTAAGTCGGCTTAACCAATCGAAATGTCGAACTTCTTTATCAACCGTCCCATCGTAGCCATCGTGCTCGCAGTTGTGACGATCATTGTCGGGGCACTCGCGGCTACCACTCTTCCGGTTTCACTTTTCCCCGAACTGACTACACCCGAAACAGTGGTCACTGCCAACTACATCGGCGCGGATGCTCAAACCGTGGAGCAATCAGTCGCGATACCGATTGAGCAGCAAATGAGCGGCGTGGATAACATGAATTACATGTATTCCGTCAGCGCCAACAGCGGGCAAATGATTCTGACGGTTAACTTCGATCTGGATACGGATCCTAATACCGATCAAATCCTCTCACAGATGCGGGAGAACCAGGCTTCATACCAGTTGCCGAGTGCCGTAAATAACCTGGGGGTCACCGTACAGAAGTCGCTAGCAGCTCCGCTTATGGTGATCGCATTGTATTCACCTGACAATAGTCGAGATGGGCTGTTTCTATCTAATTACGCGTACATCAACTTAAATGACGCTCTCACGCGAGTCCGGGGGATCTCCAATGTCCAGATCTCTGGGGCTGGTCAATATGCGATGCGGCTGTGGTTGAAACCGGACCAACTTGCCAGGCTCAACGTTACGGTGCCGGACATTGTCAATGCGGTGCAGATCCAAAACACGGTGAATTCGGCCGGGCAGATTGGTAGTGAGCCGGTTCCATCCGGACAAGAGTATACGTACGGCGCTCGTTCGAAGGGCAGACTTGTTACTCCGGAAGAATTCGGTGAAATCGTTGTCCGGGAACAGCCGAATGGCGCACTGATTAAAGTCAGCGACCTATCGCGGGTGGAACTTGGTGCTCAGGCTTACAACACCAGAGGCCGTTTCAATGGAAAGCCGGCTGCCGTAGTCTCAGTCTATCAACTACCTGGGACCAACGCGTTGCAGGCTGCGCAGGGGGTAAAGAAACTGATGAGGGAGTTGAAGCAGCGTTTTCCCAAAGGCCTGGACTACGTAATTTCGTTAGATACGACGTTACCGGTGACGGCGGGCATAAAGGAAATGATTCAAACTTTGGTGGAAGCCCTGCTCTTAGTGATTCTGGTAGTTTATGTGTTTTTGCAAAGCTGGCGGGCGACCCTGATTCCACTGCTGGCGGTCCCGGTCTCATTGATCGGCACCTTTGTGCTCTTTCCGTTATTAGGTTTTTCCATCAACACCCTCTCTCTTTTTGGCTTGGTGTTAGCTATTGGCTTGGTCGTCGATGATGCCATTGTGGTAGTGGAGGCCGTTGAGCGCCACATTCATGATGGCTTAGCGCCCAAGGCAGCCACTATCGCGGCCATGAAAGAGATGACTGGTCCGGTGATTGGTGTCGCGCTGGTGTTAGCTTCGGTCTTTATTCCCACGGCTTTTATTCCGGGTATTACGGGACGGCTTTATCAACAGTTCGCCGTCACTATCGCCGTTTCCGTAATGATCTCTGCCTTCAATGCTCTGACCTTGAGTCCGGCTCTTTGCGCTCTGCTGTTACGGCCGCGCAAGGCTGGCGGAGGACCGCTGGGAGCATTCTTTGGTTGGTTCAACCGTCTGTTTGGTCATGCTACTGAAGGATATGTCCGGCTCTCGGCGCTGCTTATCCGCCGAAGTGGCTTCGCCATCGTGTTGCTGCTGTTGTTTGCTGCGGCCGCCTTTTTGCTGGGCCGCAAACTACCGACCAGCTTTCTTCCGGACGAAGATCAAGGCTTCTTTTACGTCAACCTGCAACTTCCAGACGCCGCCTCTCTGCAACGCACCGATGCGGTCTGCCGAAAAATCGAAAATATCCTCTCCCAGACTCCAGGCGTCCATTACGTCACCACTACTATCGGATCGAGCCTGTTAACCAATGTCCAGAGCACTTACAGCGGGTTCTTCTTTGTTACGCTCCAACCGTGGGAGGAACGGCGAAACTTAGCGGAGCATTTTCAAGAGATCAAAGCTCATTTGAACCAGGAGCTCGCCAGCATTCCGGAAGGATCTGTGTTAGCAATTTCGCCTCCAGCAATTCCTGGCGCTGGAAGCTCGGGCGATATCTCGTTCGTGCTCGAAGATAGATCGGGTGGAGATTTAGAGCACCTTGCCAGGAACACGGATCTGTTTCTGGCGACCGCCCGGAAACGACCGGAATTGGCCCAGGTAAGCACCACGTTCCGGCCAGCCGTGCCGCAGGTATATGTCCATGTGGATGAAGACAAAGCCCTCAAACAGGGAATTCAATTGAGCGATGTCTATGAGACGATCCAGACCTTTATGGGTGGATCGTTCATTAACTACTTCAATCGATTCGGCCGGCAATGGCAGGTTTATCTGCAGGCCGAAGGAGAGTACCGCACCGACTTGGCCAATCTCGGGAAGTACTATGTCCGGAATCAGAATAACCAGATGGTCCCATTAAGTACTGTGACCCGATTGGAAAATCGTTCCGGGCCAGAGTTCACCATGCGCTACAACCTTTATCGTTGCGCCCAGATCGGGGCGACGCCAGCGGCGGGGTATACGATTGATCAGGCGATGACCGCCTTGGAAGCAGTGTTCCACCAAACCATGCCGCCCGAGATGGGATATGATTATGTCGGGATGTCATTCCAAGAGAAACAAGCTCAGCAAGGCGTCTCTCCCGCCCTCATCTTTTGTTTTTCCTTGTTGTTCGTTTTCTTCATTCTGGCCGCTCTGTACGAGAGCTGGTCTCTGCCGTTCAGTGTGCTGCTGAGCACGCCGATAGCGATATTTGGCGCGTTCGGAATGCTCTACCTGAGAAGGATTGTTACTGGGGCATTCGTCTCTCCTTTCCTCGTCCAGATAGAAAATAACATCTTCGCTCAGATTGGCCTCGTCATGATCATTGGCCTGGTAGCGAAGAACGCGATCTTAATCGTGGAGTTCGCCAAAATTAGCTACGAAAAGGGAACCCCGCTGATCGAAGCAGCGATTACTGGAGCGCGTCTTCGGGTGCGACCGATCTTGATGACGTCTCTCGCCTTTGTGCTCGGATGCGTGCCGCTGTGGATGGCAACCGGGTCCGGCGCAGTGGCGCGGCGGGTGATGGGAACAACGGTAATTGGTGGAATGCTCGCCTCCTGCCTGATTGGTGTTTTTCTTATTCCCTTTAGCTTTTACCTGATTGAGCGGCTCACTGCCCAAGTGTCTAACTTATCGAAGGAGAAACTGGCGCCCGATCCGGCTTCGAGTGAGCGACCTACCTGAAGAGTTCCAGCAACCCGAAGATCAAGATTCCTCCGGTCGGAAGCAACAAAATAGGACCTTGTTCGGAGAAGATTTGGCGCCAGCCGAATCATCTACGCGTCCACATCAGGTTGCGATCAGGATCTTTCCAACCACGAATGGACGCTAATGGACACGAAATAAACGGATTTAATTCCCGTCCATTGGTGTCCATTCGCGGTTCTTTTCCGTCGCTTTTGGCTGCGGCTTTTCCGCGCTGCGATCTCCGCGTAAACCCGGGTTGCGACGTCGCGCTCGTCTACGAATTACTCGCACTCTTCGCGACTTGATCGGCAACTGCCTTGGCGGTCTTGCGAATGTTCTTCTGCAGATCTCTTCCCGAAAGGGCGTACTTGACCGCGATAGCGTACGGATTTTTGGTTGCCGCCGCCATGGCCACTCCGCCTGGCCCTTTTCCGGTCTTGTTGCTCGTGTCGATAAGCGAAATTGGCTTTTCCTGGCCATTCACGATTTCGGCGAGGATGGCATCGACATTCAAATTGGTTGATCCAGCGCCGAATCCGATGGCAGTTCGCAGCACTCGGTCACCCTGTTCCAGGGTCGAAAACTTTCCTCGTACTATCCAACCGCTTGCAGGTTTTGCGCCCTCGCGGACGCGTCGAGCCGCGAAACCCTTACTCTGCAATTCACTCACAATCGTGTTGCCCATCGTATCGACGATTGCTTGCGCTTGACCTTTGGGGCTGGAGTCAGTGCCTTTGATCTGATCGAGTGTTCCACGTACCAGCCCGGTGTTCAGTCGGGATTTGACTGGCCCGCTCGCCAGGTCACTCGAGTTAATTGAAAAATCGCTGACATAGATGGTTGTCGGACGCGTGGTGGGGCGAGCCTTTGTTTCAGCGTTGACCTTTGGCCCGCGGAGTTGCGCGGAAGCATCCAGGCAGGTGAGGCTACTAACCACCACGATCCCCCAAAGCGCCAGATAGCTACTCGCGTTTCGCTCGCGAATCCAGTAGAGGGATGACCATTTGGATCGCAGAAGTAACATTCGGAGGGTATACATAGATTTTCTAGTTCGGTGTCGCCGCAGGGCAGCGACCTTAGATGGAAGGTGCAGGCCAGTCAATTCTGGTCGATACCAAAATCTGGATTTTTATGCTACTTAACGCTGAGGTCGACCTGCCTATCGGCCCCACTTGCGGAACCGGGTTTGATAGTGGGCGCTATCAGATACGAGCCTGGCGCCGAAGAATGCTCTACGGTCGATCGGGTTGCTCCTGTGGGGCGCATGATCTCCAGGATCGCCCCGGCTGTCAACTTACAGATAGCAAATCCTAGAACCGTTCTCGCCAAAGCGGCGGGTTCGACTCTGGTCTCTTTGACTGCTTGGTTATCAGAGTCTGGAGGAGATCCACGAACGACCGAGAGTTTTCGGCTTCATCTCGATCCGTGCAGAATCTTTTTTCACTCGATAAAAATATTAAATAAGAATTTCAGTGCCACGAAAATCGGGAATTGCCCCGCCGTTGTGACAGCTCATTCCATCAGGCTTAGGGCGCCGCTCACTCGTTCCGTTTCCTTTGTAAGGTCTTTGTTCATGCCGGTTTCCATCGACCCGCGCTGCCAAGATCAACCTGAATAGAAAAGCCGTATTAGGAATGCGTATTAGAAAGCCGTACAACCCAGTAACCAGAGCGCTCTTCGAAACCGAATATTTGATCTAGAAAAAAATCGCGCAGTCCGCTAAACTCGGCGCTGAAAAATCCGATGTGTAAGGCGGAGGTTCATTTCGGTGTCACAGTTGTACGTCGGCCGGACCAAAAGCAGTAGGTTGAGAATGACAAGGAGTAACTGTTGATGGCGACGGCTAAGCGAAGCCTTCTCCGTGATGCTTGGCGTATCGCCAAGGCTTATTGGACATCTGAAGAGAAATGGTCGGCCTGGGGCCTCCTGGTTGCGATCCTCGTGATCAATCTCGGCAACGTCTACATCGGCGTGCGCATTAACGAATGGAACCGAAGTTTTTACAGTGCGCTCCAAGAGTTTGACAGTGGCGAGGTTTTCCGCCAGGTCGGCATATTTTGCGTTGTCGCAGGTCTGGGGGTCACGCTGTCGGTGTACGCACTCTATTTGAACCAGATGCTCCAGATACGCTGGCGGCGCTGGTTGACCCAGCGATATCTCGGCACCTGGCTCGCCAACCGCGCTTATTATCAGCTGCAGCTGCGGAACACAATCGACAATCCCGACCAACGTATCGCGGAAGATGTCGCCCAATTTACCACGCAGGCTTGTACCTTAGGGGTCGGGCTCTTTACGTCGACTGTCGGCTTAGTCTCTTTTCTCGTCATTCTCTGGGGGCTGTCCGGACCGGCGGAGATCCCACTCGGAAGCCTTGGGACAGTATATATCCCTGGCTATCTTGTCTGGGCCGCGTTGTTGTATGCCGGCGTTGCTACTTGGCTCGCCGTCAAGATCGGTCGACCATTGGTGCCGCTCAATTTCGGCAAACAACGGTTCGAAGGCGACTTCCGATTCAGTCTGGTGCGCCTGCGGGAGAACGCGGAGAGCGTGGCTTTCTACGGAGGCGAGCCGGTCGAGCTCGGCGTTTTCCGGGAGCGTTTCCAGAATGTATTCGAGAACTTCCGGCGGATCATGAAACGGCAGATGCGCTTGAACTGGTTTACCATGGGATATGCTCAAGTGGCGGTCGTATTTCCCTTGTTGGTGGTCTCGCCCCGCTACTTTGCCAAGCAGATCCGGTTAGGTGGCCTGATGCAGATAGCCAACGCTTTCTGCTACGTGCACAACCTGCTCTCTTTCATCATCAACTCCTACGCTGACATCGTGACTTGGCACGCGGTGACCCAACGCTTGAGCAGTTTTGAGGATCGGTTGCGCGAAGTCCATGACTCAGCGTCTGCCCCGCAACAGATAGCCATTCGGCACGGAGGCATCGGCGTTGCGGTGAAAGATCTAGATCTCGACCTGCCCGATGGCAGTTCGCTTTTGCGTGGCGTCCACTTCACGCCTGCGCGTGGCGAGGCGGTGCTGATCACTGGCCCGACCGGAACGGGCAAGAGCACTTTGCTCCGAGCGATCGCCGGCATTTGGCCGTTTGGCCGCGGTGAGGTGAGACTTGGCGAAGAACACACTCTTTTTGTGCCGCAGCGTCCTTACCTGCCGCTCGGCACGCTTGCCGGTGCGCTTCGGTATCCGAGCAGCGATGCGCGGGACCTTCCGGCGGCGCGACTCACTGCCGCGCTTGAAAAAGTAGGACTCGACGGACTCGTCGATGAGCTAGATACGATCGACAACTGGAGTCAGCGGCTGTCGCTTGGTGAACAGCAGCGACTTGCGTTCGCCCGAGTTCTTCTGACGGCGCCGACGCTCCTCTTCCTGGACGAGGCAACTTCGGCGCTCGACGAGACCTGGGAGGCGCGGCTTTACGGTTTGCTGCGCATCGGGTCGTGGCGGCCTACGGTGGTAAGCGTTGGGCACCGCAGCACCCTCCTCAAGTTCCACGACGATGTCTTAGACCTGGTTCCTTTCATCCCCTTGCGAAAAGACGTGGTGTTTCCTTTGCCCGCACAGCTGGAACAGCCTGCAGCCGTCACCGGCTCGGCTTAAAAGTAATCGGTCGTCCCGGAGGGGCGTGTCGGGTGTTTGGGCGTGTGGGTGTTTGGGCCCGAAGGGCCTTTGAAACGTAGCCCAGGCTTTAGCCGGCTTTAGCCTGGGGCGTTGTTCTTTGGTGCATGGGGTCTGAAAGACCGCGAGAAAGCCCGCGATGGTGGCATACCGAAGATTCGATCGCGAACCGGAACCGATTTGCCGTTCACGCTTCCGACGGTCCTTCAGACCGAGCGCATTACAAACATGCAAACCCAGGCTAAAGCCTGGGCTATGTTCCCAAGGGCCCTTCGGGCCGATACGCCGACCCGCTCACACGCGCCCACGCCAACGCGCCCAACGCGTCCAGGGCCAACAACGGGGCTGAGAACGCCGACAACGCCGATACGCCAACGCGCCCAACGCGTCCAGGGCCAACAACGGCGCTGAGAACGCCGACAACGCCGACAACGCCGACAACGCCGACACGCCGACAACGCCGACACGCCGACACGCCGACACGCCGACACGCCGACACGCCGACAACGCCGACAACGCCGACACGCCGACAACGCCGACAACGCCGACAACGCCGACAACGCCGACAACGCCGACACGCCGACAACGCCGACAACGCCCACACGCCCACACGCCCACACGCCCACACGCCCACACGCCCACACGCCCACACGCCCACACGCCGACAACGCCGACACGCCCACACGCCCACACGCCCACACGGCCTTCCGGAGCACCCTCGGACCGAGCGATTATTCTGGTTCCCGGCTTCTGGATTCTGGTTTCTTCCTTTTCTTGGTGCGGCATAAGTCATGCTCAATCTGAGGCATGGCGACCGAGTCTCTCGTAATCCCTCGTCCACAACTCACAACGAACCCTTGGCTACAACTTCTGTTCGGGTTGGTCTGCATGATGGCTATTTCTAGCCCGCAGTATGTCTGGACTTTGTTCACCGGACCTTTCACCACACATCTGGGGGCGACGCTGGCGCAGGTACAGGTGACCATTTCAATTCTCATCGTGCTGCAGACGTTTCTGTCACCCTTTCAAGGGTATCTGGTCGACCTGTTCGGGCCGCGAACGTTACTCTCTATTGGTGCGCTGTTTTCAGCAGCCAGCTGGATCTTTGCCGCGACCGTAAAGAGCACTCTTGGTCTTTACCTTACTTACGGATTACTCGGCGGAATCGGAACGGGTATCATTTATGTCGGCGTGGTCGGACTAATGGTGCGTTGGTTCCCCGATAAGCGCGGGCTTGCTTGCGGCATAGTTGCGGCCGGTTACGGAATGGGTGCTATCCTCACCACCTTCCCGATCTCAGGGAGCTTGGCCGCCGTTGGTCACCAACAGACCCTGATCATTTTCGGTCTGATCTTCGGCCTGGTAGGACTTTTGGCAGCTCAAGGGATGAAGCGTCCTCCGACCAAGTCGGCCGGGCAAAGCAGAACCGGGGTTTCTCCCGGCGTCATGCTGCGTTCGCCGATTTTCTGGGTTCTGTTTGTGATGATGTCGATGATGTCGAGCTCTGGCTTGATGGTCATCACTCAAATGGCTGCGTTCGCCAAAGACTTTGGCGTAGCAAATGCCATCGTCTTAGGCACGGCAGCATTGCCCCTCGCTCTCACCATTGATCGTTTCACCAATGGACTGACTCGCCCCTTCTTTGGCTGGTTATCAGACCGCATCGGCAGAGAGCAGACCATGTTCTTGGCGTTTGGTCTGGAGGGTCTGGCCATGTTGGTGTGGCTCGGCACCCGAGAACACGCCCTCCTTTTTGTCCTGCTTTCTGGTGTTGTCTTTTTTGGTTGGGGTGAAATCTTTTCTCTGTTTCCTTCCACTCTCACGGACACTTTTGGGGAACTCCACGCCACCACCAATTACGGCTTTCTCTACATGGCGCAGGGTGTCGGCTCAATCGTCGGTGCGCCTCTCGCTGCCTGGCTTCACGAGGCTACCGGTAATTGGATCGTTGTCTTCGTGGTGATGATCCTAATGGATTTTCTGGCGGCGATCCTCGCGATCACAGTGTTGAAACCGCTACGAGAAAAGCGGAATCTGCAATCTGGAATTCAGAGCGACGCGCTCAGCGTTACCTTGTAGAAATCACCGCATTGCTGGACATGATCGCAGCAACGTCCGACTGGGTGGGCATTCCTCGTTGGCCACCCAAGTGACCTAAGCTAAAAGCCATGGCGGCGGCAGCCGTCTGGCATATGTCCGCCATCGGAAGCTTTCGCAATAGTCCCAATCCAATCCAGACGTCGAGGCACTCAATTGCTCCGCAACGGTCGACCAGTTTTGCGGCCGGAACCGGCGTAGTTAAGCAACTCTCTCCATCAGAATAGATGATTCGTTCTGTCCCCTCAGTGATCACGACGTTCTGGCATCCTCTCTGATGGAGTTCTGCGATCCCCTTGGGCACGTCGGATGTTCCTATGACCGAGGGTAACTCCGCTTCTTCTAGCACAATGGCCAGCATGCGGTTGGGTGGTAGCGGAATCGTCCGTTGGCACGGCGACGCATCCAGGACAAACGGCACGTTGTATTCCTCGCATATCCGCATCGTTTCCCAGGTTGTCTCCGCCCGCATTTCCACTTCGGCGAACACCAGATCAGCGGCCTTTATGGCCGATCGAGCGCGGTGAATCATTTCCGGCGTAACCTGGGAATTGGCAGACTCGGCGACCATTATCATATTTCGGCCAGTCGATGCCTCGATCAGGATGAGCGCCGTACCCGTATTGACGTGGGGAAGCTCTGAAAAAAATTCCAAATCGATTCGTTCATTGGAAAGTAGTCCGCGGGCCATTCCGCCGAACCCATCCCGGCCACAAGCCCCAACGAAGGTTACATCGCAACCGGCGCGTGCAGCCCCGACAGCCATATTCGCGCCTCGTCCGCCGCCAAAGATCTGCATTGGGCCGCCCATAAAGACTCTCCCCGCCGTCGGTAACTGGGAACAGGTGACCAAAAGATCCGCGTTGTAACCGCCGACGACCACGACTTTGATTTTGTTATTTGGTAAGCTCGTAGCCATCGCCTGAAGAACCTTTACGGGGCTGTGCGCAGCGAATTACGTTTCCGCAGGAAGGAGAAAATGATGAGGATATAGTACCTGTGCTGATTTTCGGCACTTTGGGTAATATGAAGGTTATAGCGCCGAAAGCCGCTGATATGCAAGGCTCGCGTGTGCCTGGGAAACGCAGGTCAATCGTCGCGCGACGATGTGATTTCGATCGAATGGGATACCGCAATCGCAGCCGTGCCGCGCGAGCCGGTCGTCAGAAGAAGTACAACCGCGGTGGAACCCGCCGCGGTTGAACCTCCAAGGCTCCCTGGCTTATCTATTTTCCAAGACGCTTGACCGGGGAGACCGAACGCCCGTTGTCGATGCGGGGGTCTAGGATGCAATTTGCATGTTATCGAGAGCTAACAACTGGCGCGGACCTAGTTCTAATTCCCCAATTCACGCCGGTCATTGTCGGCCGCTCTAGCCAACTGCATCGAGAACGCAAAGAATTCAGGAAACGGCTCGAATTTATTCCCGTGGGGAGACGAGATTTGGAACCGTGTCGCTGAGGTTTACGCAACTTCCTATTCGGAGTTAGGTTATAACATTTGTATGAAAACGTTAGTTTTGCTCCGTGTTGTGCCGGCCTTCCTGCTGGTCGCCACGGTAGCTACATCCTACGCCGCGCAAAAGGAGACCCCCGCGCCTCCCCCCGCAGCTACCGCAGTTCCCAAAACACCGGAAACCGCGGACGCCCGTTTAGCCAATCTGAAAAAAGAGGTCGGCTTAACCGCCGCTCAAGAGAAAAAGGCAAAGCCGATCGTCGAGAAATATGTCTCGGACATCAACGCAAACAAAAGCGATACCAAGTCTACCAAAGAAGAAAGGGAGACAAAGCGTAACGCGCTGCGCAAACAGTATAATGATGACCTCAATGCCATCTTGACTCCGGAGCAGCAGGCAAAGTGGAAAACAGCCAAGAAAGAAATCTTCGAGAAGCATGGCAGCCCTTCGCCCACAGCAACGCCCAAGCATTAATTGATCTGGTTACGATTTAGCCCTGCGGACGCGACGATCCGCGTCCGCAGGACGCACTGCGGATTTCACTAACCGCGAATGGACACGAATTGACACGAATGAATCGATCAAATTCGCAGCCTGTCCCGCCGTAGCTCGCAGAGCGAAGGACGATCCATTCGTGTCTATTCGCGGTTGTTTTTTCGTCGCCTTTGGCTTCGACCTGAGCTCAGCCGAACGGTTGCGGCTATGCCGCGCTGTGTAATCTACGTTAAAGTTTTCGATCGGTTCAATCTGCGGCTTACTCCTCGAATCAAAATTAAATGACCAGTTGGAAATTGTTGCTTTTAATCTATTCCCGAATCGATGTGCGTGTTCGCTCCGACGGGTGGCTCCCAAAACGGTTCAAGCATGCTTTGCCGGATGATGAAGTGCAGGATGCGATCGACTCGTTTGAACAGTTCCCCACACTTGTCGAAGAGTTCACTGCGGGACGGGCCGGGATCGAGTATCAGATCGACCAGGTCGAGAGATCTCTGACTTCTCTGACTCCGATGGGCAAGGATATGTACTGGCCATCTCCGGACGATACGCGAGAAGAGATTGACCGGATTGCTCCGCCGGGCAGCTATGAATCGCTATTCATTCTTTGGCCTCAGCAAAATTTGCAAGATGGCACCTTAATACGATCCGGAGGGTGGGGGCTGGCTATCGCGGCTTCCAGCTGGTCGAACGCGGCGACCTATGCGGCGGTAGCCAACGCCGAGTCGTGGAAGTGGCAGGTCCCGGTTCTTGGTGAAGTATGGTTGCACGAATGGTTACACGGAGTTTGCGCGTTCTTTGCTAACAAAGGCTACTTGATGCCTGATGGAGACGCGGACGGCGGCGAGCGACATGGATATATCCAATCTCCGGTTTCAGGTTGGACCGATTACTATCGAGATCTCATGTCGGGGAATGTCCTTGATTCGGGAAGGCGAACCGGCATACCCCTTGATGCTTGGCAATCCAAGCCCTGACGGGTAGGGCGGAATGAGTCTTGGGCGCGATTTTTGGTTGGTCGTTGGACACCTTTGACGGGTAGGGCGAAACAGCCTTATCCGGACGCGGCTTTTCCTGTGCCGACCGGCGGCACTGATTGGCACGCGCATCACGGCTCACACACCTCAATTCGCGGTCGCTCAGCGGTGTGCCGCCGCCGCTGCGCTTTGGCGCGCCCTTAGCTATGTCTTTAACGAAAATCATACAACTGGCCGCGACGTAGGCTTCCGCCTTGGCCGAGCCTACGGCGCGACGGGTTGGGCGGAGTCGGGTTTCGCCCTACCAGCGCATCATGGCCACGCACGTTAATTCGCTGTTGCTCGCCGATGTGTTTCGCCTTGACTGCGCTGGGCTTGGTCTCGCACAAACTTGGTAAATTCGACCACACAAAGACTCGATTTCCTTTGCCGGGACAGCGCGAGAGCAAGAATCCGTCGGGGCCGCACGCCATCGAGCGAGCGGTAGACGATACCCGCTTTAGGCGCACCACGCAGAGCCATCGCGGGAATGAGCGAGATGCCTAGTCCTGCCTGCACCATAGCGAGCACGGTGCCGATCTGTGCACTCCGACAGCTGATTTCGGGATGGAATCCCTTGGTTTCACAAAACTGCTGGGCTTGAGCACCGAGACAATGCCCATCCTGCATGAGAATGAATTTCTCCTGCTGTAGATCGGTGGCGACCACTTTCTTTTGGTGAACCAAGAGGTGTGCCGCCGGCAGACAGAGAAAGAGTTCCTCGCTAAATAGCTGGTGGACCTCGATTCGGGGGCTTGGAGACGCATCACTAATAAGCGCAAGGTCGAGCTCTTTTTCCTCTAAGCCTCGCAGGAGTTGCTGCGTGGTCTCTTCATTAATAATCAATTCCACTCCGGGAAATTTGGTCCGAAATGAGCGGATGATATCAGGGAGGAAATAAGGCGCGATGGTCGGAAGAGCGCCGACGAGTATCTTTCCTCGGACTTGGCCACCCATCTCGCGGATCTCCTGGCGTCCGCGTTCAGCTGCTTCCAATATACCCAGTGCATGAGGTAGGAATAGCGCACCGGCGGGAGTCAGGAGGGCTCGGCGCCGAGTCCTTTCGAAAAGTCGTTCTCCGACCTCATCCTCCAATTTCAGGATCTGCTGACTGAGGGACGGCTGGGCTACGCGGCATTCGCGGGCAGCCCGACTAAAATTACCTGTTCGAGCCACGGCCGCGAAATAGCGCAGTTGGTGCATTTCCATAGGCTGTCCCTATCCTAAACATAGGAAACGTATATTTCCAGACTATGAACGAATCGGCTATGTGGTGCGAGCATTCAATTTCTCAAACCAGGAGCAAGCATGTCACAACAGCCTCTTCTACCGCCAACCTTGACCACGGCATCTGGTGCCCCGGTCGCCGATAATCAGAACAGCCTAACCGCCGGTCCGCGTGGTCCGGTCCTGTTGCAGGATTATTGGCTCCTCGAAAAGATGGCGCACTTCAATCGAGAACGTATTCCCGAGCGAGTTGTCCACGCGAAAGGATCCGCCGCTTACGGGACGCTGACAGTTACTAACGACATCACCCGGTTCACTCAGGCCAAGCTGTTTGCCCAGCTCGGCAAGCAAACCGATTGCTTCCTTCGGTTCTCCACCGTGGCTGGTGAACGGGGTGCTGCTGACGCGGAGCGAGACGTGCGTGGATTCGCGCTGCGGTTCTACACCGAAGAGGGAAACTGGGACATCGTCGGCAATAACACGCCCGTATTTTTTGTTCGTGATCCCCTCAAGTTCGGCGATTTCATTCACACCCAAAAGCGCGACCCCGAAACGAATCTCCGCAGCAACACGGCCGCGTGGGATTTTTGGTCGCTCTCGCCCGAGTCATTGCATCAGGTCACGATCCTCTTCAGCGACCGTGGCCTTCCGAGAAGTCACCGTCAGATGAACGGCTACGGCAGTCACACCTACAGCTTCATCAACGCTGAGAGCGAGCGGTTCTGGGTCAAGTTTCATTTCAAGACGCTCCAGGGGCACGCCTTTTACACTGACGAAGAGGCCGGAGTGATCGTGGGAGAGAACCGCGAGAGCGCTCAAGCCGACCTCTTCCATAGTATCCGGAGACAACAGTTCCCGCGGTGGCGGTTTTGTGTTCAGGTCATGCCGGAAAGGATGGCCGAGACGTATCCCATCAACCCGTTTGACCTAACCAAGGTCTGGTCCCACAACGACTTTCCGCTGATTGAGGTCGGTATCCTGGAACTGAACCGTAATCCGCAGAATTACTTTGCCGAAGTGGAACAGGCCGCTTTTGCGCCGGCTAACGTCGTGCCGGGGGTTGGCCATTCGCCAGATAAAATGCTTCAGGCCCGCATCTTCTCTTACCCGGATGCGCACCGCTACCGCCTCGGGGTGAATTACCACAGCCTGCCTGTTAATTCGCCGAAGTGTCCCGTCTTCAGTTATCACCGGGACGGGGCGATGCGTTCTGATGGGAATGCCGGTGGAGCCGTGAATTACGAACCGAATAGCTTCGGCGGACCCAAGGAATGTCCCGCCTACCAGGAACCGCCGCTTGGGCTTTCGGGACATGTAGCCCGCCACAATCACCGCGATGGCAACGACGATTACACGCAGCCAGGTAACTTGTTCCGCCTGTTCGATGCGGATCAAAAGGCTCGGCTGTTCGCAAACATTGCGCGTCATATGGCTCAGGTGCCGCGGGAGATTCAACTGCGCCAGATCTGCCATTTCTTCCGTGCCGACCCAGAGTACGGGATGGGCGTCGCTCAGGCTGTGGGAATCGATCTTGGCGAGTTTATGCCCGATGGAGCGGAGCAACTCGAAGCTTTAACTGGAAAACACTAATATGAAAATACAAGAGCAAACCAAACTAACGACCTATTCTAACCAATCCTATTTCGGCGGCGAGCTGGATGGCCTGCAAGTCATCCGCATTCCGGTCGGCACCTTCGCCGGCACCCAGGAGCGACTGTTTCTGATTCCGGACGGCGAACTGCCAGGATTGGATTTCGCACATCAAGGCGGCGGTCAGAACTAAACCGTTCGTTCATTGGCTGGGCGCTCGGGCCTTTCCGGCCCGAGTAACGCGCCGGCCCATAGTGGTCCCGTAGGAACGCAATGAAAGTAACCGGAAAATCGTCCCGGAGGGACAGAGCGAAAGTAGCCCGGCACGAAGTGCCGGGAAGCAGGAAAAGGCCCCTCCGTCCCGTTAGGGACGCATGATAGTAGCCCGGTACGAAGTGCCGGGAAACGAAAAAAAGCCCCTTCGTCCCGCTAGGGACGGCTGAAATGTTCAGGTCTCTTAGTGGTGTTTAGCTGCCTTCAATGCCACGTGTCTAAGCGACCCACTAGCGATCAAGCGACTCCTTTCCTCCTTCGTCTCGCTTTCGCGAGACCACGGCGGACAAGCCGGGACGGCGGAGAAGCATCCCTCAGCGTCTTTAGCAGTCGCTGCCTTATTGTTGACGCGCATGGGCTAAAGCCTGGGAAATTACGTCCCGACAACAACAGCCTTGTTGAGGCGTGAGAAGTTGTTTGCATCACCGATTGCGGAACAATTAATTGCAGCGGAGGCAGATCTCAAACCCGACTTGCCTTCCAGCTATTCCGCCAGCGAGACGAGCTCCTTTTTCGGCAGCGAGGGACCGTTTCATGAGCAGTACCCTCTCCAATCCCCGAAAGCGCTAGTTCGCGCTGGCGCGGTTTCGACCGCCTTCTGCCACACCCCTCGCTGTCGGTCTGGAGCCGCTCATCCTTTGCCGCTCACATAAAGCGGCATCCCGACACCATCCAGAGGCGACTAAGCCCACTTCTTCCCGACTTCATCGAGGTTGGCTTTCTGAAGATCATCCGGAGTCATGACTACCCGGAATTCGACACTCGCATTGAAAGTTAGGAACCAGGGCTCGGCAAGCGCTGGAATTTTTGAGGGATCGGCCATTTCGACAATCATGATGGCACCACGCTGACCGTGCTGTTCTGTAAAGTAGACCGCCTCTGGTTTTATTTCATCGACAATGCGGCCAAGTTTCTGGCCGGCAGTTCCATCTCTGACCGCTGTATTAAATGGCTCATGGGGGATGGAGATATTGAGGAGCATTCGCATAATATTGAGCTTTGCAGAGCGACAGGAAGGAATCGAGTAATATTCCGGTGCCGTCTCCACAGCTTTCTTCCATACCTCTCGTTGCTGCTCGGGCTCGAGGTTGGTAAGCGGACGCACAACGGATTCGGATTCAGGAATGTCTCACTCACTCCGCTATCAATAAATTCAGGCACTCGATAGCCGTCGCCGGTAAAACCTCTTGTCACACATACGGCCACGGCTCATGTCTCACGGCAAGATTGCGGACCAACTCGCGGACCATAAAGGCTGGACACCAAGGAAAGACGGAAGGCATCTCCTCCTGGAGCGGTTTTTGATGCGGGTGCGAATCGATCCCATTGTGTCACCAGCGACGAAATTTGCGATTTCGCGTTTCCCTGTCCCAAGAGGGTATTCTATGGTCTTCTGCCGAAGATGGTCGGAATAGAAAGATCAGCAACCTGAACGGTTGCCAATGAAATACTAACATAAGTTACGACCACTGTTCACGGACAAGTCGCCATTCAACAACCTGCCCAAAATAAAGGTGTTGGTTTCTGTTCAGCCAGTTGATGGTTGATTGGTGTCCTTAAAGCTAACCAATAGGCTTCGCGCCTAGTCGCTTAAAAAGGGGCTCTTGCTGGACTTTCCTTCAATCTCGCGGCGCTAACTCGGCTAACAGCTTCTCAAACCGCGGGTCTATCCGAAGCGGTTCCGTTCAATGCGCAATTCGGGCGCGCCCGGTTCAG
Organism: uncultured Verrucomicrobiae bacterium; assembly: GCA_963804425.1. Taxonomy (GTDB): domain Bacteria; phylum Verrucomicrobiota; class Verrucomicrobiia; order Chthoniobacterales; family JAFAMB01; genus DASTDH01. The sequence goes on from CAWDQF010000003.1 coordinate 654,730, forward strand.
AACATCCGCATCCTCTGCCATCGCCGGACGGTTGAAGGGTGAAGAAGATTCTTAGCGTTCCGACGTGAAAAGTTTATCCAGGTTCTTTGACGACAAGAACGGGACATGGCGTGCTATGAAGTATCATTTCCGCGGCGCTGCCATGAACAATACGGCCTAGCCACCCATAGGTATGGGATGACATGACGATCAGGCTCGCCTTGATGTTTTCGGCTTCTTGCACGATTTGTTCGAAAGCAGTTCCGATCCTAAAACAGCTCCGGCAATTCCGATGCTCCAGGCGCAAATTCTCCTCCAACAAAGCCAGTTCTCGTTCCTCGTTGCCTTTTTTCAGATCGAACAATCCTTCCACGCCTGGCACTAGCTCTCTGTCCCAAGAATACGATTCCTCCAAAACGTGGAGGAGCGTGAGGTTGGCATCGAATTGCTTCGCCAGCGTTAGCGCGTATCGGAGCGCAATCATTGACTCCAGCCGCAGGTCAGTCGGAACAAGAATCGTCTTAATCTCGATTGGTGACCATCGGTTGATTTCGGCTTTGTCTTCCACGGTTTTGATAATCGAGAGGGTCGTTGTAAATATACCTGTTTGAGCTACGAATCCCCATGGCAGGCTTGAACATCTTCCGAAAAGAAGCAGGTGCAGGCGAGAGAAATTTCGAAAGCGTTACGTGCAGGGCTTATCCGCCGTGCGTCCGCATCCCGCGCGGTGCTTAACCCCCGGTTGTCTCAACCGGCTAAGAGGTGGCACCGGGTGCGCGTGGTGAGACGCACCCTGATGCCAGAAGCCGGGAATATCCCTCAGATTTGAACCCGGACTTCACTAGCTTGTTCGTTAGCTGAGGGCGTAATGTGTGTAACTCAGAGGCGCGACCTTGAATGCTTCCGGGATAACGCGGTGTGGACCGGCTCTAAGCGCACTTTCAGTTATTCTCGTCGGTCAGCGGGGTACCGCCGTTAAACGGCGTCGAGCAATTGAATGTGGTATTAAAGCGGTATTTGTCGGTGGCAGACAGGAAAAAACCGAATCCGCAATTGCTAACCATGTTCTCAAGGGAATAATTATCGCCGCCTGAAAAAACGCCGGCGCCGAATCCAGAGATGACATTCCCGCTGATCAGGTTGCCGCCAGCACCTTCACTGTCGATTCCAGTACCATGGTTTGATGTAAGGGGAGTGATCTGATTATTTCGCACGATGGATCCCGCGACCGTGGAGAGAACGACGCCAATGTTCACATTGGTCAGTCTCAGGTTTTGCACAATATTGCCCGAGTTGAGCGCGGTTCCTCCGGTATGCTCGACATAGACTCCGTAACGGAAAACGGCGATGATGCCGTTCTGGATAATGACATTGCCAGCATTGTGCACGTAGACGCCGACGTTCGATGTCGGGGTGCCAGGGAAGTAGAGATAATGACCTCCCAGATCCAGGGTAACGTTACTGCTGAGGATCGTGATGGCAGCGCCAGCGGCCGAAGAGTAAGTGAGGTTTGAGCCCAGAACATAGGTGCCGGGAGCAGAGATGGTGTAGGGGACCGAGTTAATGATGGTCTGACCGAAGGAGTCGGCAGAGAAGGATGCGATGGCTAATAAGGCTAAGAAGAGAGATTTCATGCTAGAGAATCATTTTTGATTTACATTCCCTCCGTGGTGAAACAATCCATCGGGAGGTCACGCTCTCTTAGGCCGGGAAGCTAAGAGGAACAGGCCCTGCCGGACCGAGCAGAATCGGCTCGGCGTCGACACGGAGGTTACGATTTTCGATGCCTGAAAGGCAACGCAGCATTTCAGGCCTACATGAAGTCCTCGGTAGTCTGCTGGAAGTTTGAAATGTCTCGGCGACAGGATCCCATCTCGACAGATCTTGCGCGTGTGCCGCACTTCCATTAAGGTAATTTGTGGATCCTGCACAGAACCCCATCAGAGATCCGAAAAATGCCCGTCGGGAGCGATGGGAAGGTTTTGTAAATGGTGCGGGCGTTGGTGGAATCTGGAGCCTGATCACGATATTTTATATACTCACCGTTAGGCCTTGGGACTGGCCAATCGGAGTAAGCGCTTTGATCATTTTCACGTCTGTACTTGGCGCGATCGGTTATGCCGTTGGTCCTAAGGGTTTATATCCATTGTTGACGATCTGGCCATCGCCGTTTTGAGAAGATCCAAGCGATCTACTACCGAATCTCAAAAGCTAATCGACGAACTCAAAGTGTGGGCCGACGCCGAATATGGAAGGCGCTCGGAGCTGGCGCGGATGCTCGGCGTATCTCGGCAGCTTGTTACCGATTGGCTTGCAGGAAGAAGGCAACCGACCTTGGAACACGGCCTGCAGATTCAAGCCTTCCTTAAAAAGCGGCGGCGAAGATCATAACGGTTATGATTTAGGGATGACGCGGAAGGCAGCGGCCTGTCCTCGGCTCTAGCGCACTTTCAGTTATTATTGTCTGTCAGTGCCGTACCGCCGGAAAACGGCGTTGTGCAATCAAATTACGAAATGTTCGTAATATGTCCGAGGCTTACGGTTTGTTGGCGCACGTGCACTAATTCAGTTCTGCCCGTGAGCCTTGAATTCTGCTGCCGCGAGATGACGGGTCGTGAGCCGCTTTTTGATGTTTCGTCCATTTATCCGAATTTCTTTCCACGGCCGTCCGAGTTCGTCTACCAGCCAGGAATGGATCCGGGTTACAAGATTTGCCGCGGACCTGTATCGAGAGACGATCTTCACATTGAACGGGTGCGCGTGATCCTTTAGGCGAGTTTGCACGCCACGAAGCTTTCGCGTGACTTTGTTGAGTGCGACGTCAATAGAGGAATCTACTCGCTGGTCATTTGCCGATACCTTGATTTCAACCGGATCGGGAAACAGGCCAACGGCCTGCGGGTGAACTAATATTGCATTCTTCACGGCCGTCCGATCGATTGCCTTTCCAGATTCGAGCATGGAGCGCGGAGCCGAAAAACGACTGAGCTGGCCGCTGAGCAGAAACAACAAAGCCAACAGCAACAGAAAGACAAAAGCGTCGAAATGAATTGTGCGGTTCACTCTGCCTCGTGGTTGCGAGCAAATTATGTGCACTGATGCTGCCGATTGAAAAGAGGGGCGCGCCCTGATATTTAGATCAGGTATGGTTACCCTAAAGGGAAGTAGCCTATCGCAAAGCAGGTCTAAAGCATTCTCCCCCAAAGGTGCGTAGCGAGCGGCTCCTGCAGCATTTCGCAGGCGCATAGACCTCCGCTTTAGTCGGAAGATGCCTCAATTTGGGATCTTCGAGCGCAGTGGCCACCGATGGATAAATTATCCCCAGGGGGCTGAATCACGTTGCTTACGGTTGCGTGCCATCTTGCAATGCTGGAGGAATGGCTTTCATATTCGGGTCATCGCTCGGGTCAAAAAAGCTGCATTTCGCTGCACGAAAGACCTAGCCTAAGATTTAGAGCTCCTCTCGGTAAGTATCTCAACCCGAGTGAGTTGAGTTAGTTGCGGGGGCGGGATTTGAACCCGCGACCTTCAGGTTATGAGCCTGACGAGCTACCAGGCTGCTCCACCCCGCGATTAGGAAATGCGTATATCGACCTTCTTGTTCGGCCACGCAACCGAAAAGTGTCTTTTTAAATCGAAAAGAACCTATCACACGGTCGAGACTCCTGCCAGTCCAGTGGATGTACGAATTGTGACCTAAAAGGCGGACGTCACGCGGCCGCTGCACCGCAATTCGTCCCAATGCCGGCGTATCCGTCGGAAGAGCCCAATCAGCTCCGCAGATACTTGTTGAGAAAGTCGAGGGTACGCTGCCAAGCTAGCTTAGCAGCGGTTTCGTCATAACGGGGTGTCGTATCGTTATGGAAGCCATGATTCGCGCCGTCGTAAACGTACGCGGTGTAGGTCACGTGATTTGCCTTGAGCGCCGCTTCGTAAGCCGGCCATCCACCAGTGATACGCGTGTCGAGCGATCCATAGTGAAGCAGGAGGGGCGCCTTGATCTTGGCGGCATCCTCGGCATTGGGTTGACGGCCGTAGAAGGGAACCGCAGCCGCTAGGTCCGGGAGCCTCACGGCAAGATTGTTGACGGTAGTTCCGCCAAAACAGAAGCCTATGGCGCCCACCTTGCCTGTGCATTCGGGCCGAGCTTTCAGCCAGGTGGCTGACGCAACAAAGTCCTCAAACATTTTCTTCTCGTCGACCGTTTTGAAAAGGTCCGCTGCTTTCTCTTCGTCGCCAGGGTATCCGCCAACCGATGTGAGACCATCGGGCGCGAAGGCCAGGAAATTCGAGGTTCCCAAACGCCGAGCCACATCTTCGATATACGGGTTCAGGCCACGGTTTTCGTGTATGACCAGCACTCCGGGCAACTTTCCACCGGCGTTGGCGGGACGAACGAAATACCCTCGGATGCTTCCGTTGCCCTGGGGCGACGCTACGGTCTCATATTCCGTCTTCAGCCGCTCGTCGTCCTTGGCGACTTGCTGTGCCAGAGCGTAATTCGGCCGGAGGCTTTCCCAGATGGCCATCGCCGTCAGGCCGCCTATAGCATACTTCTTCGCGGAATGCAGGAATTCACGGCGGCTGATCTCGCCGTGAACGTAACGATCAAATATGTTCAGCAGTTCTTGTGGAAAATCGGTCGCTTTTTTTCGTTTCATCTAAGTGACTCCTTCGTGGTTGGTTCCAAGCAAGTCTCCAGCTGAATCGGGGATAAAGGATACATCTTGCAAGCCCAAAAAAGGCAATCTGGCCGAGTCGCGCCAAGTTTTGAGATTCTGATTTTGAGCGTGCCCATGCGGCCTCATTGCGCCTAAAAGAGTATCATGAATCTCTCACGCTGGCTTAATATGGTTGGATTGGTTCTCGGGGCGTGCGGTGCGTTTTTAATGGCATGGTATCCACCGCGCGTAGTGCAGTACAGTGAGGACGGATCTGCTCCATTTACTTTCGCGAACAATCCAACTCCTGAAGGGAGAACCAAAGGCAAGCGCCAAGCAATTCTCGGCAAGACGGGGCCGTTGCTGCTTGGGATTGGCTTCCTTTTGCAGCTCGCATCGGTCTAGCCTGCATAAGCGCGTGGATCAATAAAGCGTGTGAGATCTGCGGGCCGGTCCCTCGTCCGAGCCCTTATGCTGACGCGCATGCGGGCTGGGGGACCGCTGACGTTCACGCCGCAATCGCGGACGGACACGGTCCGATCTGGGAAAACTCGCGTGACGATTGCTAGTTGCCGTGTTATTCAGCCTTTCAGAAGGAAGACGAAATGTACGCCATCATTCTCCGTTATAAACGACCTTTGACCGATGTTGATAAGCATGTGGAGGCCCACCGGGAGTGGCTGCGGAAGAACTATGCTGCCGGCACTTTTCTGATTTCGGGTCGACAGCGCTCAGGGGCAGGCGGTTTCATCCTCGCTTCTGCGATCGAACGCGCCCAGCTTGACGCAATATTGGCCGGCGATCCTTTCGGACAGAATGACGTGACCGATTATGAAGTGATCGAAGTAGCACCGAGTATGGCAGACGAACGATTGTCTTTCTTGATTGAGAAATGAAGAATCCCGTGGACTTGAGAGACACGGTTAGAACAGAGTGTTTCTAAAGCCTTTTTCAAAACGAATGCTGCAGAATGCTTCGGCGTTAGCCGGAGGATTCTCGCAGGCTAGTGGAGTAGATCGGCGCGGTTCGGAAGCGCAACTGTCCGGCTGAGCGTTCTGCGAGCACGGCTTGCATTTCCGCTACGATGGATAAAGCAATACCGGCCGGCATTCGATGCCAAGATCCAGGCCAGCGGGGGCGTGCAGTTTATCGAGCTGTTCACGGTCCCAACCGGCATTGGTCCGTTCCAGTTCGGCAATCAGCTTTTCTTTGCGCGCTCTCGGCCCCAGCAATCCCACGTAACGGAGCGAACTTCGAGCCAGGCTTTCCAGCACGGAGAGATCATCGAGGAAATTGTGGCTCATCACTAACACCAACGAATCGTTCGTGATGTGCGTCAACGCTTCCTGCGCGGTCAGGAACGCGTCCGCCAATGCCTCGAGCTGAACAGCAGCGCCGACCGACGCTCGTTTACCCGCAACTGTGACCTTCCAACCCAGACTCTTGGCCGGTTGGGCCACCGGCAAGGTATCACGGCCGGTTCCGAAAACGAAAAGACTGGGAGGCACCGGTACAAATTCGCAGAAGACATCGAATCCTACGCTTTCCGGGAAGTCGCAGACGGTGACGGACGATTGTTTTTCGGCCAACGTATTTTCGGCCAAGCGCCGGAACTCGGAAAGAAAGTGACCACGGAGGGTTTCTGGAAAAGCCGATCTGGCTCGTCGCAAACAAAATCTGGTGCCGGGTGCAGGCGTATTCCGCGTAAGGCCGGACGTGGAAGCGTGATGTTCCAGTACAGTTACAAATGCGACCTCTTCGCCTGCGCTCCGCCCATCGGCCACAAAAGCCAGCGGATCATCAGCCGGCAAGAGTTCTAATAGAAGATCAACCTGTCCGCCACAGCCTGTGCCGGCTCCCCAAAAAATCTCGCCTTCCGCGGTGGTGTCGTACCGCGTTATTACCGGTTGGCCTTGGGTCTGCTCCACGCGGTCCCACGCCGTCTCTACCAGGTCGGCCTCGAGACACTCGCCGCTGATCGTTCCTTCGTGCCGGCCGTCCTGGGTCAGGAGCAGGCGGGCACCTGGTTTGCGATAGGTCGAGCCGGCAGCACGCACGACGGTGACCAGAAGCAAAGGCGTATTCGCTGCCCGGCACTGGTCACGAAAGGTCAGTAACTGAGATAGGTCGTCCATAAGAAAAGGAACTGGAGAAAGGAAAACCGGGAGGAGTCGTATCGCAACAATCGGCTGGTGCGCCCCAAATTACCGACGAAAAAACGTTGACTATCGATAATCGATAATAGAGGCTTTTGCACGATAATTCTGGCCAACCCCCCGCGTTAGCCTGACCATTTGAACCTGGTCCCAATTTACTCAACGCGCGAACCCGGTTCGCGCCTAGACGAAAATATCCCCATGAGTTTTCCCCACCTGGTGACTCCCGAAACTGTCGATCAAGCAGTCGAGTTTCTGTCAGCTGCGGACCGGAAAAGTTTGATCTTTGGTGGTGGCACGTTGGTTCAGCCGTTTATTACTCTGGGCGTGGATGATCACGATGTCGTTGTCGATCTCGAGCACCTCGCGCTTAACCAGGTCGTGCTGGAGAATGATCAGGTCTCATGTGGGGCCATGGTTCGCCTCGTCCAGCTGGCCCGAGCATTACCTCAAGACTACATTCAGGCTGCGGTTGCGTCGATCGGCGGACCAGCCGTAAGAAACCTCGCTACCGTCGGTGGAAATCTTTTTGCGAAACCACCCTACGGAGATTTGGCTACACTGCTGCTGGCGTTAGATGCCGAAGTGGAGTTGGCCGACTCGGCAGGAGTCTGCTGGCTCTCGCTGAATGACTTCTACCTTCTGCGCGACAACGCATCGACATCAAATAACGCGGTCTTGGTAACCCGTATTCGATTCAGCGTTAATCCGAAACGAAAAGTTGTGTTCCGCAAACTGGCGCGCAAACGACTCAATTCAGCGTCTGTGGTGACCGTCGCCCTGTCACTGCAATTTGATGGTCGCACCGTGCGCGAATCCCGGGTCGCACTCGGCGGGGTAGATCGTCGCCCGATTCGTGCGTTAGCAGCAGAGCGTGTCCTGGTGGGGTCGACTCTCAGCGAAGACGTAATTGAATCGGCCGCTCAGGCCGCGCTGCAAGGATGCAATCCACAGACTGACCCATACGCCTCCGCCTGGTACCGAAAAAAAATGGTTCCGGTGCAAATCCGTCGAGCTCTCAACTCCCTGACCTCTGTAGGAATAATTCGGTAGGGACGAGCTCCGGCGCGTCCGGTTCGGACGAGCCGGAGCTCGTTCCTACCAAACCAAACAACCCAAGTTTGTCTGTCTTACTAATCGGGAATCAACTATGGCGTCCAAAAACTCCCTGCAACATTTTTCGTTTCTGGTGAATGGCGCTCGCCATGATGTGCTCGCGCCTCCCTTGATGTCGCTCGGTGAGGTGCTGCGGGAAAAATGCGGTTTTCGCGGTTTGAAGCACGGTTGTCAGCAAGGAGGATGCGGCGCCTGTTCTGTGCAAGTGGATGGCCAATTAATTCCAGCGTGTTTGTTGCCAGTGGCTCGCGCGAACGAAAAGTCGATCGAAACAATTGAAGGCTTGGCCCAAGGCGAGAAACTTCATCCGATTCAGGAAGCGTTTGTCGAGTCTTACGCGACCCAGTGCGGCTTTTGCACCGCCGGAATGATTATGGCGGCGAAGGCGTTGCTGGAGAGCAATCCGTCTCCGTCCCGAGAAGAAGTTCTGGTCGGACTCTCCGGAAATGTCTGCCGGCACCGGCTACCAATTCATTGTGGACGCCATTCTGGCTGCGGCAAGAAAGGCGCGATCATCCGAATTGGCCGAACAAGCTGTGTAACCTTAGCAGCCCGATGAAACACTCTTCAGAAATGACGACTAACTGGAACGAACTGTTAACCTCCAAACAAGATGAATAACCGGCTGGAAAAGCTTTTGCCGGTTCAAGATCTCGGGAGCGATGTAGATCACAAAAACCTGCGGGAAGTTGGTACTTCAACTCCGAGACGGGACGCCATATCACACGTGACCGGTCGGACCGTTTATTTCGAAGACAACACCTTTCCGGGGATGCTGCATTTGAAAATGGTAAGAAGTCCGCATCATCATGCCCGGATTCTCGGGATCGATTTTTCTGGTGCTGAAAGAACTCCGGGATTTGTCCGAGCTATCACCTATCGGGATGTGCCGAACAATTATTATACGATTCTACGATTGATCGGTGTGGAACCGAACGATGAACCGGTGTTGGCGGATGATCGGGTGATCTACTGGGGTGAACCAATCGCGGCGATTGTCGCAGAGAGTCCGCAGGCCGCCGCCATTGCTGCAACCAAGGTAAAAGTGGAGTTCGAACCTCTCGCCGCCGTATTCGATGTGGAAGAGGCTCTGAAACCAGGCGCACCGATTGTCACTCGTCAGGGATTCAATTATTTTCGATATGAGGGGTATCACTGCCGGCGGGTGCGGTTCGGTGACATTGATCAGGGTTTCGCCGATGCCGACCTGATTGTCGAGCGCCGCTGGGACACATCGCCGATCGAGCATGCTCCTTTGGAAACGACAGGTTGCATTGTCAAACCCGAAGGGGACGGCCGGTTCACAGTATACACCAATACCCAGGCACTCTATTTCTCCCTCGATAACACCGCATTGATTCTCGGTATCCCCGCCAGTCGCTTGCATTTCGTCGGCGGAACGGTCGGCGGCGGCTTCGGCGGGAAGGTGGACGTGATTGTCGAACCGATTGCCACATTGGCGGCGATGCTGACGAATCGGCCGGTGAAGTTCATCTACACGCGGGAAGAAGAAATGCGGATCTCGTCCACACGCGCGGCGGAACGTTTTTACATCAAGGACGGCGTGATGCGTGATGGTCGGATCGTCGCTCGACAAATCACGCTGTACGTGGATGCCGGAGCATACTCCCGACACAGTCCGTACGGGACCACGAAGGAGCGGCTCACATGCCTGGCCCGTACACGATTCCAAATGTCTGGGTGGACGCGCATTGTGTGTACACGAACCGGCAGCCCTCAAGCGCGATGCGTGGATTTGGCGTCACTCTAGGAGATTTCGCTATCGAGTCGCAGATGGACGTCATCGCGCACGAGCTTGGCATCGATCCTCTTCGCTTGCGGTTGATAAACGCGTATCGCGACGGTGAATTGAAAGCGCATCGAAAACGCGTCGAAGGAGCTGCGCTGGTGGAAGTCATTCAAAAGGCAGCGGAACTGGCTGGACAAAGATTGGATCGGGATCTGGCAGCAATGAGTTCAGCAAGTCGCTAAACACATAGACTTATTTCTTATGGCAATTGTCAAAGGTCGTGGATTTGCCTCAGTCAACTATCCGACTGGCATGAACCTCGGGGGCGACCCAACTCAGGCTCTGATTCACTGCACGACGCTCGGGGACTTTATTATTACTCTATCCAGTGTTGATCTCGGCCAAGGCATCAAGACTGTCGCCGCCCAAATCGGCGCCGAAACGCTGGGAGTGCCGGTCGAATCGGTTCGAGTTGATCTGGGTGATACCGACACCGGACCTCACTGCATGGGAACGTTTGCCAGCCGGCTGACTCATCGGGCTGGCAACGCAATCATCATGGCAGCGAAAGAAGCGCGCCGAACTATGCTCGAGGTCGCAGCGGAGGAACTGGAAGTCAATGCGGCCGATCTTGAGCCTGACGGACGCGGGAACATTCAGGTGGTCGGAGCGCCGTCTCGGTCTATCTCCGTGATGGAGGTAGCGCTGGCGGCTCATTTCAAACAGGGCAAAACAATTTCCGGTCGCGGCATCTACATGAAACCCAAAAGCGAGATTGTCCCGGAGACCGGCGAGATGGACCCGGATTCGGGTCATGCCCATGCTTGCACCGTAGCCGACGTAGAGGTTGATACCGAGACCGGTGAAGTGCGCGTCGTTCGGTTAATCAGCGCCTATGAAATCGGGCGCGCGATCAATCCGAACATGGCTCGACAACAGATCGTTGGCGGCGGCTGGATGGGAATTTCGCATACTCTCTTTGAAACCACCGCGCCGTACTATCCGAGTCAGGACTATGCACCCGGAGATTTTAACGAATATCTGATGCCTGCTTGGGGTGAGCTCACCGAGATCGACGGCGCCATCCTCCAACGACCGTCAGCCTCAGGTCCATTCGGGGCCAAAGGCTTGGGCGAAATGACAGCCAACCCTCCCATCGGAGCGATCGCCAATGCGATCTTTGATGCGATCGGTGTGCGGATCGATCATTTACCTATCACCCCGGAGCGGGTCCTGCGGGGGATCGAAACCGTACGCGGCAATCTCGGTGAGTCGCCCCCGATGTGATCCATTTTTTAGCTCACGGTGCTTATTCTTCAACTTCTAGGAACAGAAACATCTATGATCAAAGTCATCTCGCTCTTAAAGCGCAAAACAGACCTTAACTTCGACAAATTCAAAAAATGGATCACTGAGGAGCACCCGCGAGTGGGGCAGAAAATTCCCGGACTACGCGGTTATCGACTCAATGCGTTAGTCTCCGAGAATCCGGACGCGCCTTATGATGCAGTAAGCAAAATGTGGTTTGATGATGATGCTGCCCGAAAAGCTGCTTTCGATGCACCGGAAGGAAAAGCTGCAGCGGCGGACGCGATTGCGCACCGCTCCTCAAGATTTCATTTACTCTCCACGGAAAAGATTGTGATTCCGTAAAAGTGCGACGGAGCGATCGAGGGCCATTTTGGTAACGCTCGTTTCCCGGTTCATACCTACTCCTACATGTCTCAACCAGGTTCTATCCAAGAGGTAAGCGACCTCCTTGCTGGCCAGAAATATCTGGCTGATCAAGGACTTGCAACAGCCCTGTTTCTGGCGTTGCAAATGGGGAGACCGCTCTTGCTGGAAGGCTCGCCGGGAGTGGGTAAGACCGAGGTCGCGAAGGCATTAGCCGGAGCATTTGGGAAGAGGTTGATCCGACTGCAATGTTACGAAGGGATCGATGTATCGCAGGCGTTGTACGAGTGGGATTTCGCCCGTCAAATGGTAGCGATCCGAGCCGCCGAACACACATCCGCCGGACCCGTTTCGGATCAATTATTCTCGCGCCGGTTTCTCCTCGAACGGCCGTTACTGGCCGCGTTGCAGGCTGGTTCTGCTGCTGTCCTTTTGATCGATGAGATCGATCGAGCCGACGATGAATTCGAGGCGTTCCTGCTGGAGTTCCTGGCTGAATTTCAAATCACGATTCCCGAGTTGGGAACGGTCTCCGCCGATACTCCGCCGATTGTGATCTTGACGTCCAATCGAACCCGGGAAATGCACGATGCACTCAAGCGGCGTTGTTTCTACCATTGGATTGATTACCCGACGCAGTCTCGGGAAAAGGAAATCATTCTCTTGCGCGCACCGGAGGTAGAAGGGCTCCTGGCGGAAAAGGTAGTAGCGGCAGTCGCCAGGATGCGCGAATTGGCTCTGCTCAAGAAGCCTGGAATTGCGGAATCGATCGATTGGGCGAACGGGTTGCAGCGACTTCAGATTGATAATCTGGAGGATAGCGCGGTCCAGCAAACGCTCGGTTTAGTGCTCAAGGAACACGACGACCTCGCTCAGGTAATGGATGAGAAAGTTCTCGGGAGTTGATACTCCCCGCTCGTTTTGAGTCAGTATGGCTGGCAACGACAAAATCGGTTTAGATTTTTTTCTCGGATTCGGACGAGCTCTGCGATCCGAGGGATTGCAGGTGGGATCTGCGGAGTTCGAGCTCTTTGCCAAGGCGCTGCCGGTAGCGGAAGTGAAGAGCCTGCGGGAGGTTTACTGGGTAGGGCGGGTTTGCCTGACTTCTTCATCTGAGCAGATCCCGATCTACGATCGCGTTTTCCAACAATGGTTTCAAAACGCCGGAGACACAGCCTTTCCCTCGGCCCTCGCGCTGCAGCCGGAGGAATCACCGCCGACTGTTTCCCAACCGCATACCGTCACGATCGAAATACCGGCAAAATCGGGCAGTATATCCGGGCTGGCAGCCGCCTCGGACGAGCGTCTGGGAGTGAAACGGTTGCATCCGCCGGATGCGGAAGAGCTGTCCCTCATGCGGTCTATCACGACGTCACTGGATGCTTATCCGCCCTTACGGCGCAGCCGCCGTTTTCGAGCAGGAGGTAGGAGCGGGCCGCCCCATCTTCGGCGCATTCTTCGGACATCTTACCGGACCGGCGGCGAATTTTTTCGGCTGATCCGTTCACGGCGCCTTAGCAAAGTGCGACCGCTCGTGCTTCTCGTCGATGTCTCTAAATCGATGGCTTCGCACTCACGTGCTTTTGCCCAGTTCGCGCGGGCTGCGCTCCGTCGAAAAGGCAGAACCGAGGTACTCTGCTTTGGAACCCAATTGACCGCGGTAACCAAACTGTTGAAACCGGGTGATGCCGCCGCCGCACTGGAGCGCACTTCCGCCGCTGTGCAAGATTGGGATGGCGGAACCCGGCTGAGTGATGCTCTGCTAGAGCTTCTCCGTTCCCGGCGCAGAACGCAATCTCTTCGGGGTGCAATCGTCATCCTTTTGTCGGATGGCTTGGAGAGAGGATCGTGCGAGGTAACGGCGAAGAATATAGCGCGTCTCTCCCGTTTGGCGCATCGGCTCATCTGGATTAATCCCTTGTGGGCTGACCCGAAATTTGAACCTCGGGCAGCCGGGATTCGAGCGATTCTGCCCTTTATGGATCGGGTCTACGGTTGTCAGGACCTGTCCGACGTTGCTGGAATCGTTCTGGACTTGTTCCTGGATGACTGAATCGCGGAGGAATTCGGCGCATGGAAATTATCGATGCTCATCATCATATCTGGCAGATGAAGAACTTGCCATGGCTCATGGGCGAGCCAGTGCCAAGAATATTCGGGGAATACAGTTCGATCCGGCGAGATTACCCGATCGAGGAGTATCTTGCCGACATTCGAACCCGCGGCGTGGGCAAGACAGTTTATGTCCAGGTAAACTGGATTCCCGATCAGGAGGTAGACGAAACGCGCTGGGTACAAAGTGTGGCGAATGAGTTCGGTCACCCGAATGCGATCGTCGGTTACGCCAACCTCGCGAAACCCGACGTTGAGGAAACGCTCGTCGCTCATCTGGAAAGCCCCCTTTTTCGGGGAATTCGACAGCAGTTGCACTGGCACGCCAATCCGCAATACCGGTTCGCCAGTCGTCCCGATCTGATGAATGACTTTCAGTGGAGGCGCGGATTCGCCCTGCTGGAAAAGCTCGGATTAGTTTTTGAACTCCAAGTTTTTACTTCGCAAATGGCAGACGGAGCGAAACTCGCCGCTGACTTTTCTGGCACTACCATCGTCCTCGAACATGCCGGGATGCTCGAAGATCGCTCGGAAGCCGGCTGGAACGCTTGGCGTGCCGGCATGCGACTCCTGGCGCGGAACTCGAACGTTTACCCAAAAATTTCCGGTCTCGGAACTTTTCTGCACCGCTGCGACCGTGACGCGATACGGCCAGTCATCCTGGAAACGGTGGAAATCTTCGGCGCAGATCGCTGCCTTTTCGGAAGTAATTTCCCGATTGAAAAGATTTGGACCGATTACGCAACGCTTTTCGATATCACTGCCTCGATTCTAGACGAACTGACCGCTGGCGAAAAGGCGGCGGTGTGGGGTGAAACAGCGAAACGGATTTATCGCCCGGCATGAGATCTAAACCGGAGGAAGCGCGTGGACGAACGACTGCGGGCTTCCTTGCTTGTAAGCTCAACTCGCCTTGTGCTTTATGAGTTGACTGCTCATAATCTCTGTCGAACGGCGGGACACTAGGCTGCGCTCAGCGGAACCCATGGTCAAAAGATCAACTCTGAAAGATCAAATCAAAGCCCTCCTTATTCAACGCATCCTGGAGGGAGAATACCGGAGCGGCGATCGGTTGGTTGAACTCAAGATCGCGCGAGAGATGGGAACAAGTCAGGCGCCGGTTCGCGAGGCGCTCCGCGAACTCGCTAGTCTGCGCTTGGTCGAAAATGCACCGCACAAAGGGACGAGAGTTCGAAGCCTGGGCAAACAGGAGCTGCTGGAGACCTTTTTAGTTCGAGGCGCACTGGAAGAGTGTGCCACCCGATTGGCGACCACCACGCTGAAAACTGCTTTAGCTCCATTAAAAGCCGCCATCAAGGATATGGCGGTGGCCGCGAGACGGAAGGATCTAAAAAAAGTCATGGAGGGGAGCACTCGCTTTCACCGTTTGGTTGTCGAGGCCGCCGGAAACCGCGTGCTCCTGGATACCTGGTTATCTTTGCATATCGAGACGCATACTTTAGTGACACTCTTGCAATCGCGTCTGGACCTTGCATCGGTTGCTCCCTCCCACGACGCGATCGTTGACGCCATCGCGACCGGCGACAGCGAAGCGGCGGCGAAAGCCGCGCGGGATCATCAGAATTTCTATCTCGTTAACACCGCTGAACCTGGGTTAGCATCCGAGCGAGGAGCCGGCCGCGCCCGACGATCACGTCGCAAGAGCAATTCGGTGTAGTTTTCCCGGGCTACTTCCCGCAGCAATCCTTGCGGCTAGCCGCAATGTTATGCGGATTTCTCAAATGCGTCGAAGCATGGTCGAGGTTTGCCCGGCTCGTACGAGGAGGCTGATGGAAAAACAAGATTCGGTTGTCTAAAATTAACGAACATATAGAAATACTGTTTTACAGAGTAGCCATTTGTGATACCCAGAGACATGGCTTGACGTATCGCAGAGAGTGTAGTTCGTGGCGAGATCGATAACCGCATCCCTGGGCGCGTCGACGGCAAAGTCTGGCTCACCGGCCGCAACGATCCCGTAATCTTGGAGCTGACGCAATTGCCACAAGGAGCTTGCCGGATGCAGGTTAACGTTTTCGAATCCGGAACCAAATTTGGATGCGAGCAATACGCTCTCCTCGGATCAGAGAGGTGTGATCGGGGACATGACCGCCACGCGCAAGGTGCGGGTGATCGAGAACTTCGATTACCTTGCGATAAAGCGCGGAAAGAAATTCCCGGAGCATCTCGCGAACTGTCTGTATCTGGAATGGTTCAGTCAAACCAATGGGCGCGTGGTTATTGAGTCAACCGAGTACGAGATCATGTCAGCGAACCCGTGTGGAGGATATCGTCTGAGGAGGAAGCCGAGCAACGCGAAGCCAACACGGACGCGATGCGAACATTTATGGAACGCGCAATGGGCCTACTCGACGCACGGGAGGAAGCGGCTTACGATGGAACGCCCAAGGACGAGCGGCGAAGCCGCGATTCAAGATAGCCTAGGGCAAAGCCCTAGGAATCCGACCCCGGCGATCACGCACTGAAGGCGCGTTTCAACCCTGCCAATCCCACACATTAATCCTTGCGATTGTTACGCGCCTTCAGCGCTGAGGCACTTATATAGTTCCGGTTCCTGGGGCTGCGCCCTCTAGGCTATCCTGAAGCACGGCTTTCGCCGCTGAAGGCCTCGACTAAATCATTTGATTTATTCATTTGAATGAATAGCTTCAAGGCGTGGCGGATCCTCTTCTCCTCCCAGATCCAGATCGTGATCGCGACGCCAAACAACGCTTGATCGATGCCGGACTCGAAATTTTTGGCACTTACAATCTGGAGGGCGCCACGACGCGTCAGCTAGCCGAACACGCTGGTGTGAACCAAGCCGCCATTCCCTACTACTTCGGCGGAAAAGAAGGTCTCTACGTCGCGGTTATCCAATATCTGTTTACCACGAACTTCGCCATCATCGGTCCGGTAGTCGCCGGCCTCGAAAAAGACCTAACCGCCAGGAAGCTAACCAGAGACGAGGCATTGGCTCTTCTCAAAAAATTGCTCGGCACCATGATGCAAATCGTACTAACGCGAAAAGCGAGCAGTACCTGGGCGCGCATTATCATGCGAGAGCAGATGCAGCCGACTCAGGCGTTCAACCTGATTTATGAAAAGGGAATTAGGCGAGTGCACGAGACGGTTTCAGCGTTGCTAGCTATCATCCTGGAAAAGAAACCTACCGACCGAAAGGTGATACTCCGCGCCCATATGGCGGTAGGCCACGTGCTCATCTTTCTGGCCGGGCGAGAAACGATTCGGCGGCGCCTCAATCTTACCGGCTATACCGACGCGGAGGTGAAAGAGATCAGGCAAGCGCTGGAAGAGCAACTCGATCTGCTTCGGTTCGAAACGGAGGCGAGAAAATGAAACGACGCATGCTCATCGTGATCGCAGCGCTAGTCGTATTGGCTACGGCGGGCTGGTTTCTCTATCAGCAGTTCGCCGGAGCGCGACAGGACAAGCTGATTCTGCATGGCAACGTCGATATCCGTCAGGTGAATCTTGGCTTTCGCGTCAGCGGACGGTTGAAAGAGATGCGGCGGGAAGAAGGTGACACCGTACAGGCTGGCGATGTGATCGCGCTACTCGACGACGGTCCTTACCAGGACCAGGTGCATCTGGCTGAGGCTCAAGTCGCGCAAGCCCAGGCCAACTACGCCAAGATGGTGAACGGATTTCGCCCGGAAGAAATCGAACAGGCGCGGGCGCAATTAGCCCAAGCCAAGGCTAACTACCAGAACGCCCTCAAGACCTTCGACAGGGAGGACAAGCTCCTGCAAACGCACGTGATCTCGCAATCTGATTATGATGCTGCGACATCTTCCCGCGATTCCCTTAACGCGATGGTTCAATCCGCCCAAGCCAATCTTGATCTGGAACTGGCCGGCAACCGCAAGGAGGATATCGACAATACAAAGGCCCAGCTCGATAACGCTCAGGCCAACCTGGATACCGCCAAACGCAGCCTCGCCGATTGTCAGCTGCGTGCGTCGGTTGACGGAGCGGTCATTACTCGGGCAGTCGAGCCCGGTACTATCCTCGCCACCAGTACCATCGTCTACTCGGTCTGCGAGACTTCACCAGTTTGGATTCGAACCTACGTTGACGAACGCGACCTTGGTCGCATCTACCCGGGTATGAAAGCGTTGGTCTACAACGATACTTATCCAAATCATCCATACCCGGCTCAGGTTGGTTTCATCTCGCCGGTCGCCGAGTTCACCCCAAAAAACGTGGAAACGCGCGAATTACGCGCAGACCTGGTCTATCGCCTGCGGGTGATCCTGGAAAAACCGGATCGCTACGTACGCCAAGGTATGCCGGTTACTGTGCAGCTGCTCGATGATCACAATGAGCCCGACCAAGAACGAAACTAAGGTGTTGATCGAGACTGTGGATCTCGTCAAAATCTTTCGCACGAGCGCGGCGATTGATCAGCTGAACGCTCAGGTGTTAGCCGGTACTATCACAGGGTTAGTGGGTCCAGATGGAGCTGGTAAAACTACGCTGATGCGGATGCTAGCAGGGTTATTGCTTCCCACCTCGGGCACAATCAAGGTGCTTGGTTTCGATCCCACCACTGAGCCCGAGGAGATCAGAACGCGGATCGGTTACATGCCTCAGCGATTTGGTCTCTATGAAGATCTAACCGTCCGACAAAATCTCAACCTTTACGCCGATCTCAGAAATGTGGTGGGGGAGGAAAGAGAGACGAGCTTCGAACGGTTGCTGACTTTTACCGATCTGAAAGCGTTCCAGGCCCGCAAGGCCGGCGCTCTATCCGGCGGAATGAAACAGAAACTTGGCCTGGCTTGTGCCTTAGTCAGTAAGCGGAACCGGAACTTCTGTTGCTCGATGAGCCCGGCGTCGGCGTCGATCCTATCTCCCGGCGTGATCTCTGGAAGATCGTTCAGGAGTTGGTGGCCAGCGGTATTGGGGTGGTTTGGAGCACTGCTTACCTGGACGAAGCGGAACTTTGCCAGTCAGTGATTCTGCTCCATGAAGGAAAGAAGGTCTTCGACGGCGAGCCCCGCCAGCTTACCGACCGGGTTAGTTCTCGCACGTTCCATCTTCGCGTCTCTGGTAATCGACGCAAGAAGCTGGCGGAAGCGCTCCGTTCACCAGCAGTGGTTGATGGCGTTGTGCAAGGCGAAAGCGTGCGTCTCGTGCTGAAGGAAAATGCCAACCCGGCAGAACTTAAGCAGTTATCCGATGACCGACCATTGGAGCCGGTCCCGCCACGTTTTGAAGATGCTTTTGTCGATGCGCTTGGCGGCGTGCCCAAAACAGAATCGCTGGTTGCTCGATCGATGCGTCAATTGGAGCATAACGGTGAAGACGTAATTGAGGCAAAAGGGTTGACGAAACGGTTCGGACATTTTGTGGCGACGGACCACGTTACCTTTTCGGTTAGGCGGAGCGAGATCTTTGGATTGCTTGGTCCAAACGGCGCCGGCAAATCGACTACATTCAAAATGCTATGCGGTCTGCTGAAGCCATCGGAAGGGACAGCGCGTATTGCCGGATTTGACTTTCAGCGATCGGCCAGCGCGGCCCGCAATCGCATCGGCTACATGGCACAGAAGTTTTCGTTATATGGTGATCTCACGGTAAAACAGAACCTCGAATTCTTTTCGGGAATCTACGGATTGCGAGGTGAGCAGAGAAGCTCGCAAATTAACCAGATGATCGAGGTCTTCGCGCTCAAGCCGCATCTGGAACTATCGTCTGGACAGTTGCCCCTCGGATTTAAGCAGCGCTTGGCTATGGCTTGCGCGTTGATGCATGGCCCGGATGTCCTTTTCTTGGATGAACCCACTTCCGGCGTCGATCCGATTACTCGCCGCGAATTCTGGTCCCACATCAATGGTCTGGTGGAAAAAGGGGTTACCGTGATGGTGACCACTCACTTCATGGATGAGGCCGAGTATTGCGATCGGATCGGATTGGTATACCGCGGCAAACTGATTGCCCTCGACGCCCCGGACGCGTTGAAGCAGAGCGTCCGTTCGTCCGAGCGACCTCATCCAACCATGGAAGAGGCTTTCATCGCTTTAATCCAGCGATTCGATGCGGCGGAAAAAGGTAACCAGAATCATGAAAAGTGAGGTTGACCAGCACGGGCTCGGAGAACCCCTGACTGGCAGGGTGATACACGCCGTTGAGTGGGTAGGGCGAACCCGACTCCGCCCAACCCGTCGCGCCGTAGGCTCGGCGAAGGCGGAAGCCTACGTCGCGGCCAGTTCTATGATTCTCGTTAAAGACACAGCTAAGGGCGCGCCGAAGCGCAGTGGCGGCGGCACACCGTCGAGCGAGAGCGAGAAGAGGTGGGTGAGCCATGAGGCGGGTGAATCGATTTCGGCGAGGCGCAACGGGGTTAGACAGGCATCCCCGGCATTGGGTAGATGTGCGCGCGCCGTTGGTGGCGTGCACTGGCTCACAGTCCCCCGGCCGCTGGACTGTATCGCCCTACCGTTCGGGGGCAATCGCATCTTCACGAGGATAATCCGCAGCTTAGGCCATGGATCGATTCCCGGGCATCGCACCAAATGAATCGACACCCACAAAAATTCAGTGTCCGCCGGCTCGGGGCGCTCATTAAAAAGGAGGCAATTCAGATCGTCACTGATCCGAGCAGCATCCTGATCGCGTTTATTCTGCCGGTAATGTTGCTGTTCCTCTTCGGCTACGCAGTCTCACTCGACACGACCCGGATTCGCATTGGAGTCGTTCTGGAGGAACGAACACCGGAATCCGAGAATCTGCTGACTTCGCTGCGCAACTCCCGATACCTAGATGTGACGGTAAGCTTCGACCGCGCAGTTCTGGAGAAAGAAATGGTCGCTGGACGACTGAGGGGTTTGCTTGTGGTGCCGATTGATTTCTCCCGCCGTCTGCACTCCGTAAACGACTCGGCGCCGCTGCAGATCATTGCTGACGGAAGCGAACCGAACACTGCAAATTTCGTTCAAAACTATTTGCAGGCTGCCGTGTCGCTTTGGCTACAACAGCGGGGGCTCGAAACCGGCACGGCGACAAACAGCCTAGTTGACCTGGAGGCACGCAACTGGTTCAACCCATCCCTGGAAAGCAAAAACTATCTGGTGCCGGGCTCGATTGCTCTCATAATGACGATGATTGGCACGTTGCTCACGGCTCTGGTAGTGGCGCGGGAATGGGAACGCGGGACCATGGAAGCGATGATGGCCACTCCCGTTAGCATCCAAGAATTGGTGCTCGGAAAATTGATCCCATATTTCCTGCTCGGGCTAGGCTCGATGCTCTTTTGTACCGTTGTTGCAGTGCTGATCTTTCGCACACCGCTGCGCGGTTCTGTCCTCTCGTTGTTTTTGGTTACCTCCTTGTTCTTGGCTGGTGGACTGGGTCTTGGCTTGTGGGTGTCTACTCTCTCCAAAAGCCAATTTGTAGCTGGTCAATTCGCTGTCATTCTCGGATTCCTACCCGGGTTTCAGCTTTCCGGCTTTCTCTTCGAGATCTCGAGCATGCCCCAAATCGTGCAGTTTCTGACCTGGATTTTTCCCGCCCGTTATTTTGTGCAGGCGTTGCAGACAGTTTTTTTGGCCGGCGACGTTTGGGGAATCATCCTATTCAACTCGCTGATTCTTTTGGGATTTGCGGTCCTCTTTTTCGTATTAACCGCGCGGGTCACCCATAAACGTTTGGCTTAGCATCGCAATGGAATTTACCGCAAAGAGTGAAGGAGCACACCGCGGCGAAGCCGCGGCCAAAGAAAGCAAAATGTCTTTTAGACGGAAGGTCACAGTGCGGCGAAGCGGCAACCGAAGCGATGAAAAACAACCGCGAATAGACACCACATGGACACGAATTGATTCCTTTATTCGCATCTATTTGCGTTCATTCGCGGTTAGAAAATCCTCGCAAAAAAAAAGAATCACAACCAGTGGAGTGCAAAGAAAAGCAAAGGCGGACTTGGTTTTTTGCGAGCATGGATCCGCCTTCGCTCAGTTGTGGCAAGCAAGGTGTGATCGACAAAGCTATGGCGGACAGGCTGCAAATGAACACGAATCAGGGCATCATAATTCGCGTCCATTGGTGTCCATTCGCGGTTCATCGCCGGACGTTCTTGGCTATCGGCGATTGGCTATCGGCTATTAGATTATGTGGCTCCGAATTGTTACTTTGATCCGCAAAGAAGTGTTGGCGGTATTTCGCGATCCGCGGAACCGTGTGGCGCTGATCGTGCCGCCCATCCTGCAGCTGTTTCTTTTCTCATTCACCGGGACCTTGGAGGTAAAGCATGTCCAGCTGGGCATCTGGAATCGGGACTATGGCCAGGTTTCGAATGAACTGATTCAACGGCTTTCTGCTTCACCTTATTTTGCGAAAATCGAATTTGCCCGCTCCCGTGAAGAACTTCAGCGAATGATCGACGACCAGCGTGTTCTCCTCGCGATCGCTTTCCTACCGGATTTCAGCCGGAAGTTTCACGCAGAAAGCGCACCACCACTCCAGATGATCGCGGACGGTCGCAGATCAAACGCATCACAGATCGCCCAAGGATATGTGGTTCAGGTTGTAAACCAATTCATAAGCGAGCAATCGACCCGCAATGGGGCTAACGTTCAATTAATACAGCGGAACTGGTTTAACCCAAACCTCGATTACATTTGGTTTACCCTACCTTCTCTTGCAGTTTTGATAACGTTACAGATTTGTCTCAACGTTACCGCGATGTCGGTCGCACGCGAACGTG
Organism: uncultured Verrucomicrobiae bacterium; assembly: GCA_963804425.1. Taxonomy (GTDB): domain Bacteria; phylum Verrucomicrobiota; class Verrucomicrobiia; order Chthoniobacterales; family JAFAMB01; genus DASTDH01. The sequence continues at coordinate 676,906 of CAWDQF010000003.1, forward strand.
AGATGGGGACCTTTGATCAACTCCTGGTTTCGCCGATGCAACCGCTCGAGATCATGGCCGGTAAGAGTATTCCCGCGCTGATCTTAGGGCTCATTGAGGCCACCATCTTCATCCTTATTACCGTTTTTATTTTCCAGATTCCGTTCCATGGTTCGATTCTGTTCCTTTACCTGAGCCTAACGGTCTTCATTACCGCGATGATCGGTATTGGGCTAAGCATTTCATCGATAGCGTTAACCCAACAACAAGCGTTGCTGGGCATCATGACCATCTTGCTGCCGGCCCTGCTTCTATCCGGCTATGCTGCTCCGATCGAAAATATGCCGGCTTGGTTACAACCGATAACCTATGCTAATCCCCTCCGATATATGATGGTCGTCACCAAAGGCGTGTTTTTGAAGAACATGCCTCCTAGCGAAATCCTGAACAACACCTGGCCCATGGCCATCATCGCTCTCTTCACCCTTAGTTTTGCCACATGGCTGTTTCGGCGAAGACTGGCCTAGCGGCAATAGCCGATAGCCAAGGGTGATCAGTAATCGGTGATCGCCGGTCGCGACGGGCGATAACTGCCCAACGCGGGTAGGGCGAAACAGGTCCGTGACCGCGGAACTGAGAGCCGCCGCGTTGATTGGCCTCACTCGTATAGTGGCTCAACTCACCTTAGCTCGCTGTCGCTCGACGGTGTGCCGCCGCCGCTGCGCTTTGGCGCGCCCTTAGCTATGTCTTTAACGAAAATCATACAACTGGCCGCGACGTAGGCTTCCGCCTTCGCCGAGCCTATGGCGCGACGGGTTGGGCGGAGTCGGGTTCGCCCTATCAGCCTTTGGCGCGATTAGTTCACTGACTACTGCAGTCGATGCATCGCTAGCCCGATAACAAACGAGAGCAGCAGCAGAGCGAGTATCGTCCGGCCGACCCGGGCAAATTCCCTTTGAATTGCCGACACCTCCGTGGTCGCGGCCAGGACCCGCCGGGGCCAAAGATACCAGGAAACGTAAACGAAGCAGCTAACTGTAATGGCCCAGAGGGCGGACTTCAGAGCAAAGCAAATCCACCAAAGAAAAGAATGGGGACTCGTTGAGAGAAAGGGATCGATCAATCCGGTGATTGCGATCACCAACAGGAGAGGGAGAACCTGCCAGCGCGCGCCGTGGGCGAGATTGGCCACGAAGCCTTCGAAATCGCCCAAATTTTTGAAGAAGGATTTAGCTCGCGGTTGCACGATCATCACGCTGTAAAAGGTTCCGCCGAGCAGCAGCGCGCCAAGGAAGGCGTGGATGATAAGGAGTAGCCAGCGAACAAATTCCACCTGGTAATCAAGATCCGGACTCTTTCTGTGTCGAGACTCTTCGTGAGAATCCATCGGCTTTTGCGATGCTCAACAACCCGACAAACGAAACCCGGCAGGTAGGGCGAAACAGGCCCGCGGCCGCGGGCCTGTGAGCCGCCGCGTTGATTGGCTCACACGCATAATGGCTCACACACCTTGTCTCTCTGTCGCTCGACGGTGTGCCGCCGCCGCCGCTGCGCTTTGGTGCGCCCTTAGCTATGTCTTTAACGAAAATCATACAACTGGCCGCGACGTAGGCTTCCGCCTTCGCCGAGCCTACGGCGCGACGGGTTGGGCGGAGTCGGGTTTTGCCCTACCAGTCTTTGGGTGTTTCGCCTGCCAGTCTTGGGCGCGGCTTGTCCTATCGATTTTCGTCGTTCGTTGGATACGCCGGCGGGTAGGGCGAAACAGGCCCACGGCCGCGGGCCTGTGAGCCGCCGCGTTGATTGGCTCACGCGCATATGGCTCACACATCTTGTCTCGCTGTCGCTCGACGGTGTGCCGCCGCCGCTGCGCTTTGGCGCGGCTTGCCTTATCGGTTTTCGTCTTTCGTTGGATACCCCCGGCAGGTAGGGCGAAACAGGCCTGCGGCCGCGGGCCTGTGAGCCGTCGATGTATCACCACCAGCGGGACGAGGGAAAAAGCTCACCACGATACGGCCATGCTTCGGCGTCACGGACCAAACCGGCGCGAACCGGGTTATTCATCATGTATTTGCGCTTTGCTTCCGCGCTTTCGAAGCTCCGAATCCGATGATGAAATGATCCGCTCTGCCATCGCGCACTAGACAGGCGTAACTGATGAGAAAAATGCGCTTTCCAGCGAGAGACCCAACTATCAAAATCGGTGACAAAGTCGTTGGGTTCCGCGAAGAGATGCAGATGATCCGGCATGATCACGTAAGGGCCGACAAACCACCGCGTACATTTGCGCCATGCCACTTGTAATGCGGCGTGTGCCTGCGAATTGGCCAGCCAGGCACGTCGCGATTTCGTGCAAACTGTGACAAATACCAGGTTGGAAGTTCCGGATCCGCAAGAATTCCTTTGCAAGGGCGTCGACGCATCGCACATTAATAACATACCAATAAAAAGTTGTATATAGTTGTGAATGGCTCACAGACCTGCCGTGTCGTCTTACACGCATTGTGGCTCGCACACCTCATCTCGCTGTCGCTCAACGGTGTGCCGCCGTCGCTGCTCTTTGGCGCGCCCTAGCTGTGCCTCTAACAAAAATCATAGAACTGGCCGCGACGTAGGCTTCCGCCTTCGCCGAGCCTACGGCGCGACGAGTTGGGCGGAGTCGGGTTTCGCCCTACCAGTCTTGGGGTGTTTTCGCCCTAGCGCGTTGAGTTGGGAAAAAATTCCCCGTCCGGCCCCGACCGGACGGGGAAGAAGGGCCAATACGTTAGTTTTGGCTTAGAAAAACCACTCAACCTGAGTACCAAACAACCAGCCGTCGTTGTATTTGGCGTTGGCGTATGGCGCAGTCGAGAATCCACCGGTGTTGCCACCTTCCCCAATGGACGTGGTAGCACCTTTTAGAGAATCGCTCCAGATCGCGTAAGTGGCGAAAACTCGAAGCTCGGGGCGAGTAAAGTATCCACCTTTCGGTTTGATCGTCGGAGCGATCGTGAATACTCCCATCGATCCACTGCGCCCGAAAGCAGTCGGGACCGTGGTAAGGGTCTGCTGAAAACCGCGGACGTTATCCTGGTAGCTGCCAAAGGCTTGACCTTGAATCGCGATATTATCGGCGATCCAGACGACAGGTCTGATACCGGCTTCGAATATGTTCCGGGTGGAGGGAGCGTTCCGGGTGAATGCAACCAGGCCGGTGGCAGGATCGGTTACGCTTTCAAACGAGCGAAAGCCGGCAGACTCCTGTTGCCAGAATCCCCATAGACCGAGCGAGAAGCACGGGTTGGGGTTCCAGACAAAGAATCCGCCTGCTCGGAAATGAACCGACTTTTGAATCGCGTTTCCGGAGTCGACCGTACCGACAAATCCGGGATGCTTCGCGAGGAACGCGGTTTCGAATCCGTTGATAGTGCCAATGTCGGTGCCGGTGCTGAAGTTGGTCGCTCCGAACCCAAACAATGCGTACAGATCTAGATAGCTCTTCGCGCCGATAGCACTGAGGTCGATGTGGTAAACGCCGCCACCACCGAGACCCCAGGCATCAGAGGTATGGAGCGGATTAGACAAGGTGATCACATTGCCTTCTCCATCGTAACCTTGAGTGAACGTGGTGCCCTTCTCGTAGTTGGCAATACCAACCAGCATCAGTTTACCGGGGCCAATCTGGATATCCTTTAATCGGACATCCAGGCTATGCTTGTAGAACGTACCTGTGGCCGTGGAGACCAGCGTGTCATCCTGTCCAGCAAGGTAGGCAATCCAGAGTTTGCCGATACCGAGATCGATGTTTTTCACACCGGCTCCGTACCCGGACATATCCAGGTAGAAGTAATCGTTCGGGTCGATATTGAAACGGTCATAGAACCGCTCGCCAGCCCAGAAAGTGATCTCGGAGGCGTTCTTGAAGACGTTGCTCATTTCGAGGAACGCCTCCCGCAAGACGAAGCGGAAATCGGCTCCGTTTTTCGCCTTTGTAGATAGTGCTGCAGAAGGCTATCAAAGCAAGACGGACCGGTAGGTACCAAGATCCGATGAATCCGGCCGACCAACGATTTAGTACGGAAAACACGCTGTGAATGATAGTGAGTCGAAGCGCGTGAGCCGGCGGTCGCCGGGGGAGGCGTAGCAAGGAGCGGTCAAACAATGGGTAGCGCGACGGCTCACAGTCTGGCGGATGCCGGTGTCGTATCAGGCCGTGGCGATTGCCAGACTGTTTCGCCCTACCCGTGCTGGGTAGAGATTAACCCCTGGTGACAGAGGTACCGATTTGACTGGTAGGGCGAAACACGCCCTGAGCGACAGCGAGGCAAGGCGTGTGAGCCGTACGATAGACGACGCGACGGCTCACAGTCTGGCGGGTGCCGGTGTCGTATCAAGGCGTGGCGATTGCCAGACTGTTTCGCCCTACCCGTGCTGGGTGGAGATTAACCCCTTGTGACAGAGGTACCGTTTGACTGGTAGGGCGAAACACGCCCTGAGCGACAGCGAGGCAAGGCGTGTGAGCCGTATGATAGACGACGCGACGGTTCACAGGTCTGGCCGCTGCCGATATCGTATCAAGGCGTGGCGATTGGCAGACTGTTTCGCCCCTATCCCTGGTGGGTGGGAGATTAACCCCTTGTGACAGAGGTACCGTTTGACTGGTAGGGCGAAACACGCCCTGAGCGACAGCGAGGCAAGGCGTGTGAGCCGTACGATAAACGACGCGACGGCTCACAGTCTGGCGGCTGCCGATATCGTATCAAGGCGTGGCGATTGCCAGACTGTTTCGCCCTATCCGCCGTCGTCCGGCGGTCGCCGGACTATGGCGAGGCAGGCCAACTTTTAGCTTAGAAAAACCACTCAACCTGGGTACCAAACAACCAACCGTCGTCGGATTTGGCTCCCAAATAGGGCGAAGCCGAGAATCCACCGGTGTTACCGCCTTCCCCAATCGATGTGGTGGCACCCCGCAAAGAGTCGCTCCAAATCGCGTAAGTCGCGAACACCCGAAGTTCGGGACGGGTGAAGTATCCGCCGATTGGCTTGATCGTCGGAGCGATCGTGAATACGCCCATCGAGCCGCTGCGGCCATAAGCGGTAGTACCCTCAAAGCCGCGGACGTTATCCTGATAGCTGCCAAAGGCTTGACCTTGAATCGCGATGTTATCGGCAATCCAATAATACGGTCTGATACCCGCCTCAAACAGGTTACGTGTGCCGGGAGCTTCCCGGAAGGAGGTACCAATGCCTTGATTTCCAAACCTGCGGTAACCAGCTGAATCCTCTTGCCAGAATCCCCAGATACCAACTGAGAAGCACCGACTGGGATTCCAGACAAAAAATCCGCCGGCCCGGTATGCCCGCTGCTTTTGGATCGCGTTGCCTGCATCGATTCGGGCCCCGACCGGAGTCAAAGGATTCTTGGCTAGGAACGCGTTCTCGAATCCGGTGATCGTGCCAATATCGGTGCCGGCGCTGAAGTTGGTCGCCCCATAGCCGAATAAGGCGTAGAGATCGAGGAAACTCTTGGCGCCGATAGCACTCAGATCGATGTGGTAGACCGCGCCACCACCGAGACCCCAAGCATCAGAGGTATGCAACGGATTAGCTAACGTGATCACATTGCCTTCGGCATCGTAACCCTGGGTGAACGTGGTGCCCTTCTCGTAGTTGGCAATACCGACCAGCATCAATTTGCCAAAACCGACATCGATATCCTTTAGCCGAACATCCAAGCTATGCTTGTAGAAAGTACCGGTTGCCGTGGAGACCAGCGTGTCGTCCTGGCCGCCAATGTAGGCAATCCAGAGTTTGCCCAGACCGACATCGATATTCTTCACACCGGCACCATACCCGGACATGTCGAGGAAGTAGTAGTCCATCGGATCGATGTTCAGACGGTCATAGAACCGTTGACCGGCCCAGAAGGTTATTTCAGGAGCGTTTTTAAATACGTTGCTCATTTCGAGGAACGCTTCCCGCATGACAAAGCGAAAGTCGTTGCCGGTCTCCTCTACTCCAGTGGAAGGCGCTACGGTGAACGTGTTGCGACTCTGCAGGTACGAGATGGAAGGCGTAAACCGCATTGAGACATCCATCGCATCCGGGTTGTCGCCCAACATATGGGCCTGTTGCCACGTTAACTCCATGTAGGTGTCGTTTTCGTTCCCCAAACGGGGACGGCCCCCTTCGTTGTCTGGCGGTTCGAAGTTGAAGTTACCGCCGCCTCCGTTGCCGTTGAACTGAGCACCAACGCGGACGTAAGCAGAGAAGCTGAAATTTCGGGTCAACGATTTGAGGAAAGACTCATCCAGCGCCGGGGCTTTACCCTCGTATTGTTTGCCGTCCGCATCGGTCAGAACATGGGTGTTCAGGATCGTTCCGGCTTCCCCTTTAGATTCCAGCGACTGCAGTTTGGCTTCCATGGCCGAGATGCGCTCTTCGTACTGTTTCTGGATCTTTTCGATCTGCGCCTGGTTTTGCTGCTGGATCCGTTCTATCTCAGCCTTCAACGCAGCAACATCGCTTGAGTCGGAATTCTGGGTATAAGCCGGTGTGATACGAGCAACGCCAAAACTGCGACTAGCAGCGATGCCTTCACACCGAGCAATCGGTTGGAACCGGTCGGAGCACACATTTTTGCCTTCCTGGACGGGGGGGTAGATCCTTGCAGTGTGAAACTATTAGGTAAGAGGGACGGTAGCAAGACATAGCGAAAGACCGACCTCGCCTTGTTCGGGGAAAATAATGGGCTGTTTCCTAGAGGTTCGAGGAACGTCTGTCGCGGAACAAATCGACTGAGTGGTGATTTGGCTGTTGAGCGTTACTTACCCAACGAGCACGGGATTACACGCACAAAAAAATTCCCCGTCCCGCGGCAGCGGGACGGGGAAAAACCAACCAACCTAGCTCACAGCCCTGTCGGACTGTTTCGCCCTACCAATATTTTAGAAATACCACTCAACCTGGGTACCAAACAACCAGCCGTCGTTCGTATGGTTGTTCACGTACGGGCCGAGGCTTGTGCCGGGAAAGGTGCCTCCAGCGCCGGAGTTCTTGAAAGAATCGCTCCAAATCGCGTACGTCGCGAACACGCGAAGCTCCGGACGGGTGAAATAGCCACCCTTCGGCTTGATAGTCGGTGCGATGGTGAAGACACCCATCGATCCGCCTCGACCGAAGGAAGCAGTGCCGGACCCGTTGGTGTTGTTATCTTCCCAAGCGCCCCAGGCCTGACCTTGGATCGCGAGGTTGTCGGCAAACCAGAAGACAGGACGTATACCGCCTTCTACCAGGTTACGATTTCCAGAAACGATCTTGGTGCGGCCCCTGGTGTCAGTGCCAACTATTTGCTCACCGTAGTCATGCAGGTTCCAGAATCCCCAGGTGCAGATCGAGAAGTTCGTGGTCGGATTCCAGACGAACTGGTAACCGGCCCGGAATTGCATTTGATTATTGATGGGATCTCCAGCGTTGACTATCTGCCCTGGCGCCGCCGGATGCAGTGTCAGGAAATTGGTCTCAGCTGCTGTAATTGTTCCTACGTCGGTGCCGGTGCTGAAGTTAACCGCTCCCCGGCCGAACAAAGCCCACAACTGCAAGAAGCTCTTGTTGCAGAAGTCGTATTGGTAAACCATACCGCCGCCCACACCCCAGGCGTCGCCGAATCTGACCGGATTGGTCAACTTGATCAAGTTGCCCTCTCCATCGTAACCTTCGGTGAAGGTCGTACCTTTTTCGTAGGCCGCGTCGAAAACGAACATCAACTTGCCGAAGGCGCCCAGTGAGATGTCCTTCAAGCGAACATCCAGGGTATGTTTGTACAACGTACCTGAGGCCGTGGATGCCAAAGTGTCGTCCTGCCCACCCAAGTAAGCAATCCAGAGTTTGCCGATACCCAAATCGATGTTTTTCACACCGGATCCGTACCCGGACAGATCCAGGTAGAAGTAATCGTTCGCATCGATGTTGTAACGGTCGTAGAAGCGTTCACCACCCCAGAAGGTGATCTCAGGCGCGCCTTTGAAGACGTTAGCCATCTCCAGGTAAGCCTCACGCAAGACGAACCGGAAATCGTTGCCGGTTTCTTGTACTCCGGTACCCGGTGCCACCTTAAAGGTGTTGCGGCTCTGCTGGTAGACGATAGCCGGCGTGAACACCATGGAGACATCCATCAGATTCGGATCGTCACCCAGCATGTGCGCCTGTTTCCAGGTCAACTCCATGTAGGTATCGTTTTCGTTACCGAGACGGGGCCGACCACCATCGTTATCCGGCAGGTTAAAGCTGAAGTTGCCGCCGCCGCCGTTGCCGTTAAATAGAACACCGGCACGGACGTACACCGAAAAGCTGAAATTGCGGGTCAGCGACTTGAGGAACGATTCGTCAAGTAGCGGGCCCTTGCCTTCGTATTGTTTGCCGTCCGCATCGGTGAGCACGTGAGTGTTCAAGATCGATCCGGATTCCGATTTAGATTCGAGCGACTGCATCTTCGACTCCATCGTCGAGATACGGTCTTCGTATTGCTTCTGCATCTTTTCCATCTGGGCCTTCAATGCAGAAACATCACTCGAGTCGGAGTTCTGGGCGTAAACAGCTCCAGAGGCGAACAGCGCCAAACTCGCGACGAGCGATGCTTTCAGGCCCAGCAGTCGGGGAGAGCTAGCCGGAAAACACATTTTTTTCTTTCTTTTATACTCCTTGATTTGAGTGGGGGTTAATTTGAAGGGCGTTGTTAGGAGTACCTAAAGAGGGATTTATCTGTCGAGTGAAAATGTAAAAAAATTTCAAACATTCTGTTAGATCGTTTGTCCGCGAGGGCTCTCTCGAGGGAAAACCCATCAAAATTGGCTACATTTGACCACGTAAAAAGAGCCGCTGGCTCGATTTATCCATCCGGTCGCAAGCAGATGACAAATGACATGATGACAATCACAAACCGAAAATGGCCGATTGAATAGCCGCAGGAGAACGCAGAGCCGCTAAAATCTCACGCCAAGACGCAAAGGCGCAAAGACGGATTTGAACAGAAGGTAACGGAGGAAACAGAGGTTTTCGACCAGCGTTCGACCGAGCTCACGCCGAGGGCTCAACATCGGCTTCTCCATTATTTCCGTTTGTTTCTGCACCAAACATTCTGCTTCCCGCCCTTTGCGTCTTTGCGTGAGATTTAACGAGCTGCCGAGCGGTTACCGTCTGTTTAAATCCGTCTTTGCGTGTTGGCGCTTGCCCGCATCGCTACGCGAAGCGTTGCGGGGCTGGTCTTGGCGTGAGGCTCTCAATCGCGTGAACTACCACGCGGATTGGCTTTTCCGGGTGCAACGTAATGCATGGCTTCGGTTTTACTGTTTGACCTGGAATCATTTCAAAGCGCCAACGGAGCAATATTTCCGTCAATACAATCCCAAGTTCCATCCAAGCGAACCCTTCACCGATGCACGATCTTGGCCCGCCCCCAAACGGAAAGTAAGCGTACTTAGGCAGCGTGCGTTGAAATTCGGCAGTCCAACGGTCCGGATCAAACTTTGTGGGGTTCGCAAAATAGCGGTCGCATCTATGCACGGCCCACTGACAAGCCAGAACAATTGCGCCGCTCGGAATCGCGGTCCCGCCGATTTGCGTATCGTGCACGGCTCGTCGACCGATCGCCCAAGCGGGTGGATAAAGCCTTAGCGATTCACGGATGACCCGAAACAACAAGCTATCCTCCCGGATCCCCAATCCACATTGGCTGTGTTCAGCGGACCGGCAGGAGCCGTTCCCTACCGAACGCACCTCGGCGGCGACTCGCTCGGCTATCTCCGGATGCTGGGTAAGCAAATAGATTGTCCAGCTCAAGGCGTTGGCGGTGGTTTCATGCCCGGCCAGAAACAAAGTCATGACCTCATCTTTGAGTTGCTCGTCCGACATGCCGAAACCGGTCTCCGGATCTTGGGCGGCGAAAAGCAGCGTCAACAAATCGTTGCGGATCTTATTCGATTTGCGTCGCTCCTCGATCATCGTCTGGACGATTTTGTTCAACTCGCGTCGAGCGTCTGCCGCTCTCTTTAAGTTTGGATGACCAAGGAAAAGAAAGAAGGTCTCCATAATCGTCTCCATCAATTGGGAGACGTGACCGGCACGATTGCCTACCTCTGTCCCAAACAGTGCTTCTCCGACGATCACCTGAGTGAGCGTGTACATTTCCTGGTTGAGGTTCAATTTCTGGCCGGCTCTCCAACTCTCCGCTCGTTGACGCGCGCGCTCCCGCACAACCGCCGCGAGATTTTTCAGATTGCCATGATGGAAAACCGGCTGGATCAGCTTTCGTTGCTGCCGATGAAGTTCATCCTCACTCGTGATCAATCCTTCGCCGAGGAGCGCTTTGGCTCGTTCTAACCCTCGACTCTTATGAAAATCGGAGGCAAAGGTAACCAACATTTCCCGAATTAAATCAGGCTCTCGCAAATAAAAAACCGTACTTCCGGCGATTTGCATCGTTGCGATCGGCTCAGTGCCGGTTTGCAACTTCTCAAAAAATTGGAGCGAATCGGGAAAGACCCATGGCGAAATAGGTAGCTGGGATAGCAGCAGCGCCATCTTCCGCACGGACCGCGCTGGCTTGGTAGGTTGGGTCAGCATTGAGATTCTGCTCTGGCCAATAGCTCAAGTTTAGGTCGACGAATGCGGCTGCTCCGCTCCTTTCTAACCGCGGCCACTCGTGAACTGCGACTCTTTTTTGCGGGTACCGTGCAAATCGCTTCCTGATGCGCGGCTTGAATCGGTAGCGCGAAACACGCTCTGAGCGATAGCGAGGCGTGTGAGCCACACGATAGACGACGCAACGGCTCACAGTCCGGCAGGAGGCAATGTCGTATCAGGCGCAGCGACGGCCAGACTGTTTCGCCCTACCGGCGCTGGGGTGGAGATTCAGCTCTGTGATCGCGGCACCCCTTGACTGGTAGGCAAACATCGGTAGGGCGAAACCCGACTCCGCCCGACCCGTCGCGCCGTAGGCTCGGCGAAGGCGGAAGCCTACGTCGCGGCAGTTCCATGATTTTCGCTAAAGGCATTGCTAGGACGCGCCAAAGCGAAGCGACGGCGGCACGCCCCGAGCAACAGCGAGGCGAGGCGTGCGAGCCACACGACGACGAACCCGCAACAGAACTGACCAGTGAGAGGCAAATGGAGGGTCACACAGGAGCCGTTCGACTAAGCCTTGCGCGTGAGCTGGTCGGACTTTCTATTGACTATTGGCTAACGGCTTCGAGGGTATCCTGCCGCCAAGTGGGGGCGGTATCTATGACAGAACAATCGTCTTCGAATCCGCTGAGAGAGGGGCTGGTTTCGCGAGCCGCTCCTCAGCCTTGCTCGATCGTTATCTTTGGGGCGACCGGCGACCTGACACATCGGAAGCTGGTTCCAGCCCTGTACAATCTCGCCGCCGACGGCGATTTGCCGCCGGGCCTTTCAGTCGTGGGGTTCGCTCGCAGAGATAAGACCGATGAGGTGTTTCGCCAAGAACTGAGCGAGGCGGCGCACAAATATTCGCGCCAGAAGATCAATGAGGAACTCTGGAAGAACTTTGCTAATTCGATCTTTTATCATCGGAGCGAATTCGGCGATCCGGAGGGTTATCGACGGCTCAAGGAAAGGCTGGAACAAATCGATCGGGAAAGAGGAACCAGGGGAAACCGGATTTTTTATCTGTCGGCTGGGCCTGACCAATTCGAACCGATTCTGACCCAGCTTGAGGCTGCCGGTCTTAATAAATCCGGGGGCTGGTCGCGGGTGATTGTAGAAAAGCCGTTCGGCGTGGATTTGCAGAGTGCGCAAGCGTTAAACACGGCGGTCCGGAACGGTTTCGCGGAGGCTGACACCTTCCGAATCGATCACTATCTCGGGAAGGAAACCGCGCAGAACATCATGGTTTTGCGCTTTGCCAACGCCATCTTCGAGCACCTGTGGAATCAGCGTTATATCGACCATGTGCAGATCACGGCGAGCGAACAACTGGGGGTAGAGAATCGAGCCGGTTATTATGAAGGAGCCGGAGCGCTTCGGGATATGGTGCAGAATCATCTCCTTCAGTTGCTTTGTTTGATAGCGATGGAGCCGCCTACGGATTTGAGCGCCGATTCGATTCGGGATGAGAAGGTCAAAGTGCTCCGATCGTTGCGCCGAATTCGCGGGAAGGAGGTAGGGTGCAGCGTGGTCCGCGGCCAATACGCGGCTGGTTCGATCAATGGTCAATCGGTGCCTGGGTATCGCGACGAAAAAAACGTTCGCCCGGAATCGTTGACCGAGACTTTTGTGGCGCTGCGGATCTTGATCGATAACTGGCGTTGGGCCGACGTGCCTTTCTATGTGCGGGTGGGTAAACGCCTGCCCAAGGCGGGGACGGAGATCGGCATCCACTTCAATAACGCACCCGGGGTATTGTTCAATCGCGATATAACAGGCGTTCGGGACGGTTCCCAAAATGTGCTAGTTATCCGGATTCAGCCGGATGAAGGAGTGTCGTTGCGGATGCAATCGAAAATACCGGGAGCAAGCGTTCGGGTTCAGCCGGTGAAGATGGATTTTCATTACGGGACCTCTTTTGGGACGGCAAGTCCGGAGGCTTACGAACGGCTGTTGTTGGACGCGATGGCTGGTGATCCGACGCTTTTTGCCCGGCGAGATGAAGTGGAAGAAGCGTGGCGATTTGTGGATGAGATCGAAGCAGAATGGCACCGCGACGAGAAAGAGAGCCCACTCTCCTTTTATTCGGCTGGGAGCTGGGGTCCGGAGGAAGCAGAAGCGTTGATTGAGAACGATGGGCGGGCGTGGAGGCGGCTCTAGCGCCAAGGCGCCAGATATGACAAATGACAAATTGAGAATCGCCACAAGAGAACGCAGCGCGGCATAGCCGCAACCAAAAGCGAGGAAAACAACCGCGAATAGACACCAATGGATCCTCCTTCGCTCTGCGAGCTACGGCGGGACAGGCTACGAATTGATTCCTTTATTCGCGTCTATTTGCGTTCATTCGCGGTTAGAAGATCCTCGCAAAAAAACAAGAATTCCAACTATAGCAGTGCAAAGAGGAAGGCATGGCAAGCCGCCGAAAAAGGTGACAACGGCTTAAGGTAACCACCTGTTAACAGGCCAAAACTCGGCGTTCTTTGGGGCCAAATTCCGATCTGTTATTTGTCATTCATTTCGGCATGCCTGCGGCTCGTGACATACCAATAGCCAAAAACTGATGGCGAATCACTGATTGGCAATCTCTAAGTCGTATGCAGTAAGCAGCTCAAAGCGCCGACTTGTCCGCCGAAGCATCCGCTCCAAAGGCCATGGTGCGGAAGCTTTGCGAAGGCGGAAGGCGCGATTCAAGATAGCCTGGCAGCCTGTCGGGCTTCGCTCGATCAAATTTGCTGAGCGGGTCTTCAGCGGCGAAGCCGCGACTCAGGATAGCCTAGCGCACCGTTGAAATACGCTTGGTTGAGGGAAACTGAACAACTGCCTCCTGAGATTTGGGATACGGCCCGAAGGGCCAAGAAAACATAGCCCAGGCTTTAGCCTGGGAAATTCCGTCCCGACAACAACCGCCCTGTAGGGGGCGGGAGATGTGGTGTCCAATCACCTGATCGCGGAGCGATTCATTGCTAATCCCATGAGCCGACTGCGCGAGGAAAGCATCCGATCTTCGGATTGATCTGGTTTGCCTTTTCAGACGCCCCCACAGGGCTGGTCGCCTTTATTCCCGTCTACCCGGGCTTTAGCCCATGCGCGTCAACAAAAGGGCCCGGACCAGCAGCAGAGCTGTCTCCACAGCGTTGAGCAATGGGTTCCGGCCTATCCGCTGTAGTCCCGCGACGACGACGGAGGAAGGAACGCAATGAAAGTAGCCGGAAAATCGTCCCGGAGGGACAGAGCGAAAGTAGCCCGGTACAAAGTGCCGGGAAACGAAAAAAAGCCCCCTCCGTCCCGCTAGGGACGGCTGAAATGTTCAGGTCTCTTAGTGGTGTTTAGCTGCCTTCAATGCGACGTGTCTAAGCGACCCACTTGCGATCAAGCGACTCCTTTCCTCCTTCGTCTCGCTTTCGCGAGACCACGGCGGACAAGCCGGGACGGCAGGGAAGCATCCCTCAGCGTCTTTTAGCAGTCACTTCCTTATGTTGACGCGTATGGGCTATGTTTTCTTGGCCCTTCGGGCCCTACGCCGAGGCCTCGGCCTGCATGTTTGGAGCCAATCATCAAGGCTCATAGGTATTTCAACGGGCTGCTAGGGCGCAGCCCTAGGAATGCGACTCTAAGGAAGAATTTAGCGGTGAAAGCGCGTGATAATGTGGGGCTAACGTAATGTTGAGACGCGCCTGCAGAACGCAGGCGCTGGGGAAATCCGATTTCCTAGGGCGTTGCTCTAGGCTATCCTGAAGCGCGGCTTCGGCGCTCTGCTCGCCAGTAATGAAGGATTTGATCCTGAGCAATACCGAATGCTCCAGAATGTGTCAGGGGCAACAGAGCAGTTCGAGGACGACGACAGCCTGTCCGCCAGAGCCTTGCGCGAAGGCGGAAGTACGAGGACGAACTAGAATCATCGCTATGAGTACGAACGTTCAACCTGCAACTTCCAACCTCTCTCGCGGTATGCCGATTGAAGTTGCGAAGATCAATCGGAGTCTTACCCAGCTTTGGGAGCAGGAAAGCGAACAACTTTCCAAGGCCTCGCTGGTGAATTTTGCGGTCTACAGCGAGGCATCGGACGCGCTGAGTTTTAATACTCAATTGATGGCCGAAGTCACGCGGCAGAGTGCTTGCCGGGTCATATTGTTAGCGGCCAATCCGTCGGCACAAAAGCAGCGTGTTCAGGCTTGGATCAGCGCACACTGTCATGTCATGGGCAGCGGTGGGCACCAAGTATGTAGCGAACAGATCGCCTTTTTGATCGAGGGCGGCGGTCCGGAAGTGATGCGCAGCCTTCTGTTCAGCCATCTGGATTCGGATCTTCCGTTGTACCTTTGGTGGCAAGGCCAGTTCGGTTCGGGACTCGATGCGCAGCTTTGGAGTTGGGTCGACCGCTTTTTTTTCGATAGCCATTCCTGGCGGGAACCGGGCCGCCAAATGCAAATTCTGCGGGATTCGGTGGCTGGTGCGCTGGCGCGTTGCGTGCTTTGCGATCTCAATTGGCGGCGGCTCATTTACCTGCGTCTGGCGGTCGCGCAAACTTTCGATCATCCGTGGGCCGCGGCAAAAATGGAATCGATCACTGAAGTGGAAATCGTGCATGACCCGGAATACTGGACGACAGCGATCTTGCTCGTTTGCTGGCTAGCAAATCAGCTCGGTTGGGAGCTGAGTCGCAAGGAAGATTTTACTTACACGTTTTCCGTGCCGAAGACCGGGCAGGCGGTTCGAGCGAATCTGAGGGCGGTGCCGGGCCCCTGGGTGGGTCAGGTCCGATTCTATTTTGGCGAGAATTTTTTTGATGTGTCGTGGAGCGGCAATTTTCTGGAGAGCACCTTATCCGAACATCCGGAAATGAAACAGCTCTTGCCGGCGGGAGGCACTTCGCTGGCTGGATTACTCAAAGAAGAATTGGTGCGGGGCGGTGAACATCGCACCTATCTGAGCACATTGAATCTGGCGGAAAAACTCTGGTAACGGCTGAAGCAATAGCCGACAGCCAATTGCAATAGCCGAGCGGGATGGCTTCTGGCCTCTCTGCTGCAGGCGTCGCGGACGCGCGTCGGCGTGCGGCTTGACGGCGTAGCCGGGGGAACGGCGGAAACGGGTAACGATATCAGCGCCGAAGGCGCGTCTCAAGATAGCCTAGGGCGAAGCCCTAGGAATCGATATACAAAGACGATTGAGCGCTGAAAGCGCGAGTCAGCAACATATATATGCGATATTGTTATTACGACGAACGTTATGTGTGGGATTGAATTGGCGTTGAAACGCACCTTCAGTGCGCGACCGCTGGGGGGGCCGGATACCTAGGGCTGCGCCGTAGGTTATCCTGCAGCGCAGCTTCGCCGCTGAAGACCTGTTGCGTCAAATTTTGATCAAGCAAGTCCGACACCCTGCTAGGCTATCTTGAGAAGCGCCTTCCGCCTTCGCCAAGCTTCGGTGGAGAGGTTGGCGCTGTGCCGAGCTACCGGGGATCTCTTGGCCACGGGAACCCCATTCAAACGTGTTCGCGGTTGACCGCTCTCGGTTTGCCGCGCTGTGCTCTCTGTTTTTTGTGATGGCTATTTCCAATCTGTCATTTGCCATTTGTCATCTGTCATCCTTATGGCTATTGGCTATTGGCTGTCGGCTCCCGTCTCCTGTCCGATTCCCCCTTCCACTCAATGAAAACCGTTTCTTCGCTCAAAACCACCGATTCCAATCTCCAAGGGCTGGTCGATGCCGCTCTGGAGCAGAGTGGTGGACTTTTGCGGCTGGCACCGTGCTGGGTTCCAAGATCATTCCTCCAGCCCGGGCGTCGTCTTAAGCTCCATCCTAATGATGTTTACGCCTACGGTCTTGACCGCGGCGGCATCGATGAACGGTGGTTTGCTTCTACCACGCCGGCTGCAAACGAAAATCGGACACCGGACGAGGGATTCAGTTACTGCGTGTTTAGAGAAAATCGCTTCACCTTGGCGACCGCGATCCAGGAATGTGGCGCTCAACTTATCGGAAAAGCCATCTGGGAGAAATATCATCGTTGGCCGGTTTACTCCAAATTCTTCGACAATATGGGGCCGATTCCGCACCACATGCATCAATCGGCCGAGCATGCCAAACTGGTAGGGCAAGAGGGTAAACCGGAGAGCTATTATTTTCCGCCGCAGCACAACACGGTGGGGAACAATTTTCCTTATACGTTCATGGGACTGGAACCGGGTACGACCAAAGATCAGGTGAAAGAATGCTTGGCGAATTGGAATCGCGGTGACAACGGGATTCTTGATCTCTCCAAGGCGTATCGGCTCAAGCCAGGCTCTGGGTGGCTGATTGGCCCAGGTCTCCTCCACGCTCCCGGTTCGTTAGTGACCTACGAACCGCAATGGGGTTCCGACGTGTTTTCGATGTTTCAATCGCTGGTCGAAGGCCGCGAGGTTCCGCGTTCGCTCTTGGTGAAGGATATTCCGGTCGACAAGCATTTCGATCTCGATTTCATCGTGAGCGAGCTTGATTGGGAAGCCAACGTTGACCCGAACTTCAAGGACAATCATTATATCGAGCCGCTACCGGTCGCGGAAACGGGCTCTGAGGGGTACGTCGATCGCTGGATCGTTTACGGACAGATCGGCGGAGAGCAGCTCTTCACCGCCAAGGAGCTTACGATTGAACCGGGCGTGAAATGTACGATCAAGGACAATGGCGCCTACGGCTTAGTCGTGGTGCAAGGCCGAGGCACGATGAACCAGCTGACGCTCGATTGTCCTAAGCTGATTCGGTTCGTGGAGATGACCGAGGATGAAGTATTCTGTACCGAGGCTGCGGCGCGAGCGGGCGTGACATTCGAGAACACGAGCGCTGTCGAAGATCTCGTGGTTCTGCGTTATTTCGGACCCGAAGCGAATCCGGATGCGCCGAGGGGAGGCGCTCGTCAGTGATCGGTAATCGGTAACTCTGGCAGAGCGCCGACTTGTCCGCCAAAGGTTTGGCGAAAGCGGAAGGCCCGTTACAAGATAGCCTAGCAGAGAGTTGAAAACGCTTGGTTGAGGGAAACTGATAACAACTGCCTCCTGAGGGTTGGGATACGGCCCGAAGGGCCAAGAAAGCATAGCCCAGGCTTTTGTCTGGGAAATTCCATCCCGACAACAACCGCCCTGTAGGGGGCGGGAGATGTGGTGTGCAATCACCTGATCGCGGAGCGATTCATTGCTAATCCCATGAGCGGACTGCGCGAGGAAAGCATCCGATCTTCGGATTGATCTGGTTTGCCTTTTCAGACGCCCCCACAGGGCTGGTCGCGTTTATTCCCGTCTACCCAGGCTAAAGCCCATGCGCGTCAACATAAGGAAGTGAGTTTGTGGAAAAAGTTGGGGCGCTGGCGCGAATCGTAGCGGCAAAAGTAGAGGAAGTGATCAAACCAGTTCTGATGGGGAGAGGCGGCGATGAGAGGGAGCAGGCGGGCGAGATAGGCGGCAATCTTGAGCGGACTGAGATCTCTGGGCTCTTTGGTTTGCAGCCGCGCACTAAAGCGATTCTGGAGCAGAGCGATGGCCAGCAATTTGGCTAAAAGCTGAATTTGGACCCAAAGGGGATTAGAGCGAGGCAATTGGCCGATTTGGAAATGAGACTTCCAGCTCTTGAAAAGCAGTTCGATCTGCCAGCGAGCGCCGTAGGCTTGGAGCAATTGTTGGGCAGTGGCCTGCTGGGCTGGAACATTGGTTAGCAGGATAGTCCAACCCAGGAGCTTGAGATAGCGCTGGGCAGGACGCAAGGAGCGGTCGCGCCGAGCCCGAGCCCGGGCACGCCGACGGCGTTGAGCGGCTAATTGAGCCGGCAGGCGCAGGGCCACTAAGCGCAGAGGCAGCCGTTGTTGAGCGCCGACCAATACCTCCAGAGAACAAAGTTGGGGATGTTGTTGGACTAAGGCCAACAGATCCAAGGGCTGGTTAGTTTGGGCATCAAAAAGGCCCAAATCGTTACGCCAACGGCTTAGAAAGTAGGCGTCCTGATCGATGATCTGGCGCCAAACCTTCAAGACCGCATAGCCCAGATCGCGGATGACCAGATCTCCGGCTTGGAGATGCTCTAGAATGAGTGAGGAGGCCTGCTGATCGTTAGCGCTGGAGCCACTGAGTTGGAAATGGATCCAGCACTGCGAACAGAGGTCAAAAATGGCCTGGATTTTGAGGCCGGCCATCGCGGCCTGGCGTTGATTACCGCAGCCAGGAAAATACTTGGCCAGGACCGGGTGCAACTGCAAAGCGGTACTGTCCTGAACTAAGACGCGTTTAAAACGGCGCAGAAATTCTATCGAACAATCGGCTTGGCTCAGCTTACCCAAGACCGCAGCCAAAGTCTGGTGCAGAAAGTCCACCAGCCGCTGATTACAGCGCCGATGCAGGGCCTGTTTGCTAAAGAGCTTGCTCTGTAAGGCGCTTAATTGGGCGGCCCACTGACTCAAGGAGTAGTGGGAACTGCACAGACTCCAGAGCACCGATTGGAGAAGAGCTTCCAAAGAAAGCTTCTTGGGCCGACGCTGGAGAAAGCCGGTGGATTGGGCCAAGGACTGCAGTGGTAAAACAGAAAGCAGTTGTTGCATTCTAATATAGTATTAGTCCTATATAGAAACTGCGAGCTTTTTTCCTCTGCTTGCTCTAGGTTAAAATCCCTACCCAATGGGCTACCCAGTCAAACTTCAAAAAGTGGAGCGCCCCACCAACCGCAGCTTCTACATCAATCTGCCCGCCGCTCTAGCCGACGCCGTTCAGCTGGCCAAGGGCGAGGATCTAGAGTGGTTTATCGAAGATAAAAATACTCTTATCCTTCGTCGAAAAAAATCGGTCAAACCTCTCAAACTCAAACACTAGCGCCTTAGGTTGACGCAGATGGGCTTTAGCCTGGGCTATGTTTTCTTGGCCCTTCGGGCCGTACGCCGAGGCCTTGGGCTCCATGTTTGGAGCCAATCATCAAGTCTCATTGGTATTTCAACGGGCTGCTAGGGCGAAGCCCTACGATCGATATACAACGGCGATGACGCGCTGAAAGCGCGTGATAGCAACACAAATTTATGATGTTGCTTTTTCTTGCCATAATCCCTGGCGAACGTACTGATCCATTTGATTTTTTCGATGAAGAATCGGTGCTGCTTGTCGACAATGGCACCGAACAATGATCTTCGAAGAGGAATTTCGGTTGTTTCTCAAATGCTGCGTATGTTCCATAAACGATAGGTGTGGGCTAGCCCAACAGATTAAACCCGCACCTTCAGTGCGTACCCGCTGGGGGAACCGGATTCCTAGGGCTTCGCCCTAGGCTATCCTGAACCGCGCCTTCGGCGCTGGCGGGGCCGCCGCCATCCCTACGCCACTCCATCACTCCCATCACGCCATCACGCCATCACGCCGACACGCCATCACGCCGACACGCCGACACGCCGACACGCCGACACGCCAAACGCCAAACGCCAAACGCCAAACGCCGACGCCGTTACGCCACGGCCGCCGCTCAGATTTTCTGAAACCCGGCATCGGTCAGCCGAAGCTTTTTTAAGTCGACTCCAAGCTTCTTGCCGCTCTGGTAGGCAATGTTTTGTATCTTTTGAATCTCGGCCGCATCGTTTTTCGATTGCTGCTCTTTCCACTTGTCGTTGAAAACCACTGCCAACAGCTTGAAGTACTCGGAATAATATTGCTTGGTTTCGTCGGTGATCGTCTTGGACCCAAATTTAGTCAGCAAGAGTTCATTTACCTTCTGACGGATTTGGCGAATGCCGGTGGGATGAGCGGAAGCGTTCTGATTATTGGCAATCTCCCAAAGAACGATCACAAAGCCGGCGTACGAATCGGAGGCATCGCGGCTGGAAAAACCGTACCGGAAAAATCGGGCATCGAACCGATTCTCGGCGGAATTACCGGCGAGTTCTTTCTGCACGAATGCGGTCTTTTTCGGATCGTTCCCTGCGACTGCGGTCAGGAAATTGGCGTGTGCTTTGCTGGTGGTGATTGCAGACGAATGATAACTGAAAAAGCCATTCGTCGGTTGGCCAGAGTGTTCCGAGACGCTACTGCTCTTGTGGGTCTTCACTCCTTTGTTGGCCTTTTCTTCCTTTTGGGCTGGAGGCGGCTTGTTAATTGCTTCACCGGAGCCGGCGCCTTCAGAGCTCAGATGGCTCATCATGTTCTCAGTATAGAACTGGTTAAGCGCATCATCGGTCGAGTCGGCGAGGGCACTACCGAGCGACAGGAAACGTATCAAAGCCAATAACAAGAGTGTAGAGCGTACAGTTTTCATCCAGATTCGTCGTTTGAGCGGCTAGTAACTGAATCTTTTCTACGTTAATCAAGCCTAAAGGAATCGGAACCGCGAACGGACGCGAATGCACACGAATGAAGGGCCGGTTGTGCACGTTTCAATGGTGTCCATTCGCGGTTGTGTCCTCGGACACAAGGCCATCTTGGTCAGGCGCGGGAGCAGCACGTTTCCGCCAGAGGTATGGTGACGGCAGAAGCTACCCCCCTTCTGCAATCAGCGGTTGTTTCCCGGTAGCTGTAAGTAGCTCCCCTCCGCAATGAGGGGGTTGCTCCCACGACGTTGCCTATCTTTTGGGCCTGTCTCCGGTGGGCACTCGCCGTTTTTCGGAATGGATTTCTTCCAGGACCTTCAAGGTTTCCGCAACATTTCGCGCTATGGTGTATTCCTGGGCACGTTCGATGCAACCCGCTCGAACAGCATCTTGTTGGCTGACCGAGCACCAATGCTTGATCGCATTTGCGAGTGCCGGCACGTCGTCTGGGCGAGGGAGCACCTCTCCGTGAACACCGGATTCAATAATTTCCGAGAATCCGTTGCTGGTGGTCGTGACCACCGGCACACCCACCGACAATGCTTCCAGACAGGCGTTCGAAAACGGATCATAGACAGTTGGTAGAACAAAGAGATCCGCGGCAACATACAAAGAATGCATATCTTCGACCGGCCCGAGGAAGCGGACGTTAGCAGGCGTGAAACCCGGTTTTTTTCCTTCTCCGGCGACAAGGAACTTAATGTGCCGATTCTTCAGACTCCGTACCGCTTCGATCGCAAAGCGCAGTCCTTTACGCTCCCAGCCGGAACCAGCGAACAAAACGCCGATGTCAAGTTCACTCAATCCGGCATCGTACCGGAGGTCCCAGCGGGATCCCGGCTTCTTCTTAAAATGGACGTCGGGGACGCCGTTGTAGATCACTGAGATCTGATCTTGCGGGTATCCGAACTCCGCGACGATTTCTTCTTTAACGAGCTTGGAATTAGTGATGATTCGTCGAGCCGCTTGTTGCGCGAGCAGCTTCTGTTCAAGTTCCAGGATTTGGTTGTGTTTTCCGTCTACGAGACGAAACGACCTTTTCCAACTTGGTTCGAACGCTTGACGTCTTTCTAGCCAGACTCGATGAACCCCATCGCCTGCGCGATAACAGTCGCACGATTCGATTCTTTCCAGGCTGAACAGGATTTCGACGTTGTGACGAATCGTTTGGACTGCTTTGCTGAACCCGAACGGAGTTGACTCTTTAAGTCGAACTAAAGCGCCGTAGGGCCACTCAGCGCGTGGCCAATCTTCCGTTGTGAAAAGTGTTAGCTGATGGCCGGCGTCCACCAAGCCACGTCCTAAACGTTTCAAGTAGCTTTCGGCACCCCCAGAACGCGAGAAACCACGTCGAACTAAACCGATCTTCATGGGCGATCCTGTCTAAATCCCGAGTCTTAGCCCAGCGATCCTATGAGTTCAAGGGCCGGGAAGAGCGAATAGCCAGTAACCGATGGCCGATTCCAAGGGGAGGTTCGGCGAGGCGCATCGGCGAAACGGCATAACGGCGTATCGGCGCGCTGTGGGAATGACCGCAGCCCTCGCCAGCGCCGAAGGCGCGAGTCAGGATAGCCTAGGGCGCAGCCCTAGGAATCCGGTTCCCGCAGCGGTACGCACTGAAGGTGCGTTTTAATCTGTTGCGCTAGTCCCATACGTACCGTTCATCGAATGCCACACGGTAGCGCTTGAGGAACAACCGAAATTCCTCTTCGAATGTCATTGTTCGGTGATGCTCTTCTTGTTTCTCTATGTAAGCGATACCAGAACCAACGTTAGATTGGCTTACCGAGAAGCCTCCGTAACCCCTTTGCCAACTAAAAGTCTGGATCCCTTGTGTTTTCAACCATTTTGAGGACGAAGCCTTCAGATGCTCCATGACGCTCGAAATAGACTGTGTCTTGGCTAGCTGGCAGAGAATATGAACGTGGTCCGCAACACCGCCGACTATGAGGGCCGGGCATTGTTTGTCTTTAAGAACCGCGGCCAAATAGGCGTGTGCTCTTTGCTGGAGATCTTTGTCGACAAACAACGCCTCTCTATTCTTGGTCGAAAAGATTAGCTGAACCAAAAGATTTGCCAGAGATTGCGGCACGTCATTAAGCAACAGCATATATATGTGTTGTTGTCACGCGCTTTCAGTGCTGAAATGCGGTTATTATTCGATTCCTAGGGCTGCGCCCTAGGAATCCGACCCCAGCGATCACGCGCTGAAGGTGCGTTCCAACCTTCCTAGGGCTGCGCCCTAGGCTATCCTGAAGCGCGGCTTCGCCGCTTAAGACCTGTTTGCGTCAAATTTTGATCCAGCGCCGCCGACAGGCTGCCAGGCTATTCTGAGATGCGCCTTCGGCGCTGTTGTCGTTACGCCGTTTTCGCCACTCCATCACCGCCGTCACCGTTACGCGTCACTCCCGCCACGCTGTCACGCCGTCACACCGTTACGCCCGCCACGCCGCCACGCCGCCACGCCGTCACACCGTTACGCCCGCCACGCCGTCACGCCGTCACACCGTCACGCCGTCACACCGTCACACCGTCACACCGTCACACCGTCACACCGTCACACCGTCACACCGTCACACCGTCACACCGTCACACCGTCACACCGTCACACCGTCACACCGTCACACCGTCACACCGTCACACCGTCACACCGTCACGCCGTCACGCCGATACGCCGATACGCCGATACGCCGTCACGCCGATACGCCGTCACGCCGTCACGCCGTCACGCCGTCACGCCGTCACGCCGTCACGCCGTCACGCCGTACGCCTCGAGCTCCCAAACGTGGCCTGGCAGCCCAGACTAAAATCTCATCACGCTTCGCGCCTTTCTGAGGTTCCCACGCGATTTGGGGTATCTAGTTCTCCACTGGTTCTCGAGGACGAGGATGATACCTCTTCTTGGAATTCCTTGAACTCCTCTCACTTCTGGTACTCCTTGTCCTTCCGGTGGAGTCTCCGTGTACTCCTCGAGCTCA
Source organism: uncultured Verrucomicrobiae bacterium (assembly GCA_963804425.1). Taxonomy (GTDB): domain Bacteria; phylum Verrucomicrobiota; class Verrucomicrobiia; order Chthoniobacterales; family JAFAMB01; genus DASTDH01. Next base: position 700,813 of record CAWDQF010000003.1, read on the forward strand.
TGTCTGATAACGAAGAGATGCCTACCAGCGTGTTGTACGCTACCTCTGCTCGCATTGGCGGAATTGGTCTCGATGCTGTAGCCCTGGAAACATTGCGTGGTATTCGCGATCAGCTTGGTTTGGCCATCTCCTTTGGCGTAAAGACCGCCGAATTTGATCGAAGGCGAATGAAGACACTCCGATTTCATTCGGTCCGGCTCTTATCCAACCTCGAAAGTAAGTATTATTATGGCGCAAAACGGAGAGCGGTCGACGCGGTCGCTGCCCGGCATCTGAAAACCGGGCGATTCGATTTTTTTCATGGTTGGTCCGGCGAAGCTTTCCGCTCTTTGCAAATCGCCAAGACTCTCGGCATTCCTTCGGTGCTTGAGGTCCCGACCTGGCACCGGCAAAAAGGGAAAGTGCTACCGCCAAAAACGGAACAGGAAATCGCTCTGGAGTCGGCACCCATACCGCGACGCTGGCTTAACCGTTTATTGATCAACCGCCAGGAGAGCCTACAAGAGTACGAAAACGCCGATCTGCTTTTGGTTCTCTCCGAAAAAGCCGCGGAGACGTTTCGTGTCCTCGGCACTCCTGATCATAAACTCTTCCGCATGTCCCGCGGTGTCGACATTGAACGCTTCCGGCCCGGTGAACCGCCGTCGATATTTCGCGCACTCTTTGTCGGGGCGTTGATAAAGCGCAAAGGAGTTGCCCTCTTGTTGGAAGCGTGGAGACGTCTGGCGTTGAAGAACGCAGAACTGTGGTTGGCCGGACATCCCCACGCGGAAATCCAACCGGTTCTGGAGAACCTTCCCGGCAACGTGAGGCTGCTCGGTTTCGTCAAGGACACTGCGGAGGTATATCGAGCTTGTTCGGTGCACATCTTTCCGTCGGAACTGGAAGGAAGCGCAAAATCGACATATGAAGCAGCCGCGTGCGGATTGGCTCAAATCACCACCCGCGAGTCGGGGGATGTCGTGATCGACGGTGAGAACGGGCTGATCATTCCGCCCAACGATCTCTCTGCCCTTAGCGAAGCGATTCTCGCGCTGTACCGGAACCCAGAATTGGTTCGGAGATTCGGAGCAAACGGCCGGCAACGGGTAGTTGACTCGTTTACCTGGGAGCATTTTCGGCTTCGCGTGCGTGAGGCTTACCGCACGGCCCGGGATCTTCATCAGCCACGCCCCGTCAGATGAAATCCATTCTCGCGGTTCAGCTTAAACGGCTTGGTGATTTGATATTGACGACTCCGGCGCTGGTCTCGCTTCGCCAAACCACGCCCGAGGCAAAGATCACCCTGTTCATCGACTATGATGCTCGAGAACTGGCTCCGGCGCTTTCGATGGTCGATGAAATCTTGATCTATGACCGCAGGCGTTCATTGCCCACTTGGCTTAAGCTGTTGGTACGCGAATACGATTATTGCCTTGATTTCACCGGGAATGATCGTTCCTCGCTCGTCGCTTTTTTTTCAAAAGCCGCCGAGCGGGTGAGTTTCAGCTTTGTGGAGCGCCGGCGGCATCGCGCCTGGATCTATACCGACCTGATCTCATCGTCTGCGCGCGATCTCCATACGATCGATCACTACGTGGATCTGAGCCGATTCGTTGGTTTTTCCGGTTCGGTTCCTCCGCCAACGCTGGAGCTGCCTGAATCGGTATCCAAGGCGGCAGCGGCACTACTTCGTGAAATCCGCCTGACGATGCCCTTTTTCGTCGTGCATCCTGGCTCCGCGCGTCGCGAAAAGTATTGGGTGGCGGAGCGGTGGGCGGAAGTGATCCGATACCTTTGCCAACGCTCACAGTTCGCTTGTTTGTTCACCGGTGGCCGCGACCGGGGCGAACTCGAGCACATTCAGGCGATTCGGAAGGAGGTAGGAGAAGCCTATCCAGTCTTCAACTTGGCCGGGAAAATCCCTTTTTTAGTCGCTGCGGCAGCGATCCGCCAATCGAGCCTCTTCCTCGGCGTGGATACCGCTGCCGCGCATGTGGCTTCTGTGTTCCGGCGACCCGAGTTGGTATTATTTGGGCCGACGAATCCTTTCCATTGGCATCCGCGGCAGCCGCTCGGCTGCGTTCTTCGCGCTGGAAAGGACGATCGGTATTGTCCGGCCGATCCCAGAGAACCGGGCCGACCCATGAGCGATTTGTCGACCCAGACGGTAATCAGTGCTATGGAAGGCCTCTTGAGTCGTTTGGGAGAAGCGTCGAAGGGCTCGGTTTCGGGTGCCACGATCTGTTAGATGACGTTATTCCTGCGCTGCCACAGTTTCCATGAGTAAGACGAGATTTTCGATTCGAGAAACACTTCGCACCGGAATCACCCCGTATCGCAACCTGTTTCCTTTCCTCAGGCCGTACCTCCCGCAGTTTATGCTGGCGCTTGTCTGTGGGGGCTTATTTGCCGCTGCCACGGTGTGTGTACCGGTAGTTATCAAGACGGTCAGTGCCCACGCTTTCTCCCCAGCCAGCGATCAGGTCGGCATGGTCGGAAACACAAACTCTGAAGATCTGAAAAATGCGATTCTGTTTTGCTCGGTGATTCCGCTCATCTTCATCGTGCGCAGCGTGTTTGACTTTCTGAATTCTTACTTGATGGCTTGGGTGAGTATGCGGGTTTTGACCGATCTTCGGTCGAAACTCTATTCGCACATCCTCACCCAATCCCTCGATTTCTTTAATCGAGAACGGGCTGGAAATCTGATGTCACGCGTGGTGAATGACACGCGGCAGGCGCAGGTAGCACTGACGAATATCAGCAGCGACATTATCAAACAGCCGATCGTCATCGTCGGTGCGCTCGGGAGCATGCTCTGGCTTGATTGGAAATTTTCATTGGGGAGCCTTGTGCTGGTACCGGTTTGCCTGATCCCGATCCTCGCATTCGGTAAACGCGTAAAGAAACAGGGTAAACTCGAGGAGCAGAGGGTAGGCGCCATGATGACCATTCTGCAGGAGAGTTTTGCCGGAATCAGAGTCATCAAAGCGTTCGCTCGGGAACCGCGTGAGGCAGGGAATTTTCGCGACATGAGCGAACAGAATTTTCGTAACGGCATTAAGGTCCGGAAAGCGATTGAGTTAGTGAGTCCGTCGGTCGAGGCCGTGAGCGCCGTGGGCGTCGGTTTTGCGCTCTTTTATGTTTGGTATACCCACTTGAGTGTCGCTCAATTGATCGCGTTGCTCGGCTGCATTTTTTTCTTGTACGATCCGGTGAAAAAGTTGAGCCGGATTCATTTGGTCCTCCAGCAGTGCTTCGTTTCGACGACCAATATCTTTGAGATTCTGCACCAGAAGCCGACCATCCAGGATCGGGCAGGAGCAATCACGATTAATTCGTCCCGCGGTGATATTCGGCTTGATAATGTCACATTCCGCTATCGTCCCGAATTGCCAGTGGCCGTCGTCAATCTGAATCTGCATGTTCCACCGGGAAGATATTTTGCGCTGGTTGGCGCGAGCGGAGCCGGCAAGAGTACGATACTATCTTTGCTCCTGCGGTTTTATGAACCCGATGCGGGAGCGGTGCTGCTGGATGGACGCGATACCCGCACGATCACGCAGGAGTCGCTCCGTAGCCAAATCGGAATCGTGACGCAGGATACCTTCCTCTTTCACGACAGCATCTTGAACAACATCCGTTACGGGCGACTCGACGCGACCGAGGAAGAGGTGATCGCCGCGGCCAAGAATGCTTACGCCCATGATTTCATCACCCAGCAACCGAACGGTTATTATACGGTAATTGGCGACAAAGGATGTTTGCTCTCCGGCGGGCAGCAGCAACGAGTCTCGATAGCGCGTGCTTTGTTGAAGAATGCGCCAGTACTACTCCTGGACGAGGCGATGTCGGCGCTTGATTCGGAAGCGGAGCGAGAAATTCAGGCAGCATTGGAACGGCTGTCCGAAGGGCGAACGGTCATCGCGATCGCTCATCGTTTATCGACCGTATTGAAGGCGGACCAAATCGTTGTGATGGAGCAAGGCCAGGTGCGAGAGATTGGCACCCATCGCGAGCTTTTGGATTCTTCGACCCTGTATCGCCGGTTGTACGATTTGCAATTCAATGTTCAAGCCGAGGAACTGGCTGGGGTGGCGTGATTGCGTAGCGGCGAGATGGCATATCGGCGAGACGGCGTATCGGCGTGTTGGGAGTGATGGAGTGGCGGAGTAATGGAGTAATGGAGTAATGGAGTAATGACCGCGGCCCTCGCCAGCGCCGAAGGCGCGAGTCAGGATAGCCTAGAGGGCGCAGCCCTAGGAATCCGGTTCCCGCAGCGGTACGCACTGAAGGTGCGTTTTAATCTGTTGCGCTAGTCCCATACGTACCGTTCATCGAATGCCACACGGTAGCGCTTGAGGAACAACCGAAATTCCTCTTCGAATGTCATTGTTCGGTGAGAGGGTGTCTTAAAATTTGTGTGTGGGTCACAACCTGAGATAAGAGATGGAAGTGACCAAGAAGAAGGAGCGAGTAGAGCAGGGCCAGGAAGGCAAGAAGCCGGAGATCGATCCGGCCATCATTGAAGAGCTGATGAAAGGGTACCAGCGACCGGAAGATCTGACCGGTCCTGGAGGGATTATGGAGCAACTGACCAAGCGCTTGTACGAACGAGTGCTTGGAGCAGAGATGACGCACTATCTAGGCTACGAGAAGGGCCAGGCGCCCAAGCTGAAAGCCGACCAGGAGCGCGAGACCCATCGCAACGGAACAAGCAAGAAGACGATTGTTAGCGACGATGGCAAGCTAGAGATTGAAGTACCCCGAGACCGTAGTGGGGAGTTCGAGCCGCAGTTTATCCGTAAGGGGCAAAGGCGGTTCGGCGGCTTCGATTCCAAAATCATCGCCATGTACGCTCAAGGTATGACGGTGCGCGAGATCAAGGCGTTTTTGGAAGAGCAATACAAGGTAGAGGTCTCGGCTGATCTGATCAGCCCGGTGACCGCTTCGGTCGTGGATGAGGTGCTGGAATGGCAGAACCGGCCACTGGAGAGGATGTATCCGGTCGTATTTTTTGATGCCTTGCGGGTCAAGATTCGGGACGAAGGAACAGTTAAAAACAAGGCTGTTTACCTGGCTTTGGGCATCCAGCGTGATGGCACCAAAGAGGTGCTGGGTCTGTGGATCCAGCAGACAGAGGGAGCCAAGTTTTGGCTAGCCGTCATGAACGAGCTCAAGCACCGCGGCCTAGAGGATATGCTCATTGCGGTCATTGACGGGCTGAAAGGTTTTCCGGAAGCAATCACGGCGGTTTTTCCAGAGACCCAGATTCAGACCTGCATCGTCCATCTGATCCGTAACTCGCTATCGTTCTGCAGCTGGAAAGAGCGTCGGCCGGTAGCCCTGGAACTGAAGCGTATCTACAACGCGGAGACGGCCGAACTGGCGGTCAAAGGGCTGGAAGAGTTTGCCCAGAGCCCATGGGGCAAAAAACTCTCCCCCATCGTGCAAAGTTGGCGAAGAGTCTGGGAACAAGTGATTCCGTTCTTCGCCTATCCGGCTGAGATCCGCAAAATCATTTACACCACTAACGCCATTGAGAGTCTGCACATGCAACTGCGCAAGGTGCTCAAAAACCGAGGGCACTTTCCTAGCGATGAGGCGGCGACCAAGCTGATTTACCTGGCCATACTAACATCACCAAGAAGTGGAAAAATCCGCCGATAACTTGGAAGCTGGCGGCCACCCAATTTGCCATTCAATTCGGAGAGCGATTTTTCGCGGCTGACGCCGCCTAAAAAACATGAGAAAAGTCGAGAGTTGTTTCCAACGACTTGAACAACGCTACGCGTTGTTCACACCGGGCCCGGCTAGAGCCGACCACTTTTGGGAGATGGTCTCGCCGGCTCCCGCTGACGTCGTTAGAAACAACCCTCTTTAGTACTAGACAGCAAAGCCAAAAATCGACCCGCACACAGAAAAGCTGACACTACCTTCGGTGATGCTCTTCTTGTTTCTCTATGTAAGCGATACCAGAACCAACGTTAGATTGGCTTACCGAGAAGCCTCCGTAACCCCTTTGCCAACTAAAAGTCTGGATCCCTTGTGTTTTCAACCATTTTGAGGACGAAGCCTTCAGATGCTCCATGACGCTCGAAATAGACTGTGTCTTGGCTAGCTGGCAGAGAATATGAACGTGGTCCGCAACACCGCCGACTATGAGGGCCGGGCATTGTTTGTCTTTAAGAACCGCGGCCAAATAGGCGTGTGCTCTTTGCTGGAGATCTTTGTCGACAAACAACGCCTCTCTATTCTTGGTCGAAAAGATTAGCTGAACCAAAAGATTTGCCAGAGATTGCGGCACGTCATTAAGCAACAGCATATATATGTGTTGTTGTCACGCGCTTTCAGTGCTGAAATGCGGTTATTATTCGATTCCTAGGGCTGCGCCCTAGGAATCCGACCCCAGCGATCACGCGCTGAAGGTGCGTTCCAACCTTCCTAGGGCTGCGCCCTAGGCTATCCTGAAGCGCGGCTTCGCCGCTTAAGACCTGTTTGCGTCAAATTTTGATCCAGCGCCGCCGACAGGCTGCCAGGCTATTCTGAGATGCGCCTTCGGCGCTGTTGTCGTTACGCCGTTTTCGCCACTCCATCACCGCCGTCACCGTTACGCGTCACTCCCGCCACGCTGTCACGCCGTCACACCGTTACGCCCGTCCCGCCGCCACACCGTCACACCGTTACGCCCGTCCCGCCGTCACACCGTCACACCGTCACACCGTCCCGCCGTCACACCGTCACACCGTCACGCCGTCCCGCCGTCCCGCCGTCACGCCGTCCCGCCGATAACGCCGATACGCCGATACCGCCGATACCGCCGATACCGCCGTTACCGCCGTTAGGCCCCCAACTCCCAAACGGTTCTACCGGCGACAATGGTGCGGACCGCTCGGCCTTTGAACTCTTTGCCGTCGAAGGGTGTGTTTCTCGATCGAGATTGTGACTGCTCCTTCCGATAAACCCATTCGAGGTTGGGATCGATCAACGTAATATCAGCGTCTGCTCCAACGTGTAACGTTCCTTTGCGGAGACGAAGCAGATGCGCGGGATTTACTGTGTACATGGCGATCAACTGGTCGAGCGAGATCGCTTTTTCACGATGAAGCAGAATGGTGAGGAACACCGCCAGCTCGGTTTCTAAACCCAGAATACCAAAAGGCGCCTGATCGAATTCCACTTCTTTCTCAAAGGTCGCGTGCGGTGCGTGATCACTTGCCAGGATTGTGATGGTTCCTTCGGCCACGCCTTCGATCAACGCATCGATATCTTCCTGCGCGCGGAGAGGAGGGTTCATTTTATAATTCGTGTCAAAGGAACTGATCGATTTATCGGTCAAGGCAATGTGATGGGGACAAAGTTCCCCGGTGATCGCTACGCCTCGTCCCCGTGCGTTGCGGAGAAGCCGGACGCTACCGGCCGAACTGAGATGTTGGCAATGAATGCGAGTGCCGCAGAGCTCGGCCAACAGAATATTACGCATCACCATAATTTCTTCGCCGACCCGTGGCCATCCGGGCAATCCCAGAATCGTACTCCAGTAGCCTTCATGCATCACGCCATTTCCCACCAGATAATAATCTTGGCAGTGATCGAGCACGGCGAGGTCGAACATCCGGGCGTACTCGACCGCGCGTCGCATTAGTTCGTGGTTCTGTACACAATGGCCGTCATCCGTGATGGCAACAATTCCGGCCTGCACCATCGATCCGATGGGAGCCATCTCCTCGCCGCCTAAACTTCGGGTTATCGCCCCAGCAGTAAACACGTTGATGTCGGCTGTCTGCCTTGCTCGATCTAGAATCCAGGCTACGCCGCTCGGATCATCGGTCGGCGGGGCGGTGTTTGGCATGCATACGACTGAAGTAAATCCACCTGCTGCCGCGGCTTGGCTGCCGGTTGCAATGGTTTCTTTGTGCGTCTGGCCGGGCTCGCGAAAATGCACGTGGATATCGATCAGCCCGGGAGCAACGACTAAGCCCTCGGCCGAAATAACCGGCGTACCTTCAGGTGGAGAAACAGTGGATATCTTTCCGTCGACTACATACAAGTCGGCGACTTCGTTTCGGCCCGTCGCCGGATCGATTATTTTTCCGCCCTGAATGATAAGTGTGCTCATCGGATTCTGCGGCCCGCCGTGGAACAGAGGTAAAGCACGGCCATCCGGACTGCTAATCCGTTGGTAACCTGATCCAGAATCAAGCTCTGAGCCCCGTCGGCGAGTTCGCTGTCGATCTCCACCCCCCGATTGATCGGTCCCGGATGCATGATCAAGCAGCCCGGTTTCAGCTTTTCGGCGCGTTCCTTGGTTAACCCAAAGAAGCGGATGTATTCGTTCAGGCTGGGGAAATACTCCTTCCGTTGGCGCTCATGCTGAATGCGCAACAGGTTGATGACGTCGGCGCTTTCCAGCACATCATCCAAGCGGCGAACGACGCTCACTCCGATTGATTCAAAGCTGCGCGGAACCAACGTACTCGGCCCGACTAGAGTCACGTGTGCTCCCAATTTCTTGAGTGCCCAGATGTTCGAACGGGCTACTCGGCTGAACAGAATATCGCCGACAATGGCGACATTCAGTCCGGAGACGCGTCCCATCCGTTCCCGGATCGTGAATACATCGAGCAGAGCTTGGGTCGGATGCTCGTGCGCGCCGTCACCAGCGTTGATGACGCTGGCTTCTAACCGTTCAGCGAGAAATTTCGGTGCGCCGGCGGAACTGTGGCGCAGGACGATGATATCTGCGTGCAGTGCCTGCAAGTTCAGGGCCGTGTCTTTCAGAGTTTCGCCCTTCTGCAGACTGGAGTTGCTAACCGAAATGTTGACGACGTCGGCGCTGAGACGAAGAGCGGCCAGCTCGAAAGAGGTACGTGTCCGGGTGCTTGGTTCGACGAAAAAATTAATCAACGTTTTACCCCGCAGCGCTGGGACCTTTTTTATATCGCGAGAACCGACGGTCTTAAAGGCCGCTGCCGAATCGAGGATATGTTCCAGCTCCCAAATTTCCAGCTCTCGGATGCTGATTAGGTCTTTGCGCGACCAGTTCCTGGCCTGGCCTTTCTCAAGCGCGGAAGAAGGAATTTTCATAGCTTTTCCACGTGAACCGAATCGGGTTGTTGATCGGTCTCTAGCAGCCGCACTTTGACCAGCTCGGATCGCCCGGTGGGTAAATTCTTGCCGACGTAATCGGGCCGAATCGGTAGTTCGCGATGGCCGCGATCGACCAAAACGGCTAGCTGAATGCGGGCCGCGCGGCCGAAGGAACTGATCGCGTCCATGGCCGCTCGGCAGGTTCGTCCAGTGAAAAGGACGTCATCAACCAGCACGACGGTCAACCCCTCGAGGTGCAGAGGGAGACGAGTTTCGTGGACATCAGGGAGGCGGGCTCGGAGACCGAGATCATCGCGATGCATCGAGACATCGATCACACCGGTTTCCGGCCGAACCCCTTCGATTTGCCCAAGCTGATCCGCCAAGCGTTCTGCGAGCGCTCCGCCCCGAAGGGGAATCCCGGCGAGGACGAGTTTTCCTGACTCGGGATTATGTTCGAGAATCTCGTGTGCGATCCTCCGCAACGCGCGGGCGATCGCTTCTTCATCCAGGATTAGGACAGAACTCGACATAAGTAACCTTAGCAACCTCTCTGGATTGCTTTAAAGGCTTCGGAAAGACTGGCACACTATAGCAGACAGATCGAGAGCGTGCTCACGATCATCCTGATATACTGCACGAGATTATCCGCCTTTGGCAGAGCGTTGACGTTTTTCGCGCCAGGCCGAGCGATATCTCACAATCCAATCGAGCAACGCTCGCTCAAACCCAATATCGTACCCAACCTTTTCGCTCTCGATCCATTTATGGCGAAGGATTTCTTCTCTCTCGGCCAAAAATTCCTTATACAAAGCTGAATTCTTAACCAGATCCGTGGCGTCGTCCTTCGGGGGTTCCATTTTTCTGACCGGCTGAGTGTGTCGTTAACCGAATTCCGGAGTCAATGCCAAAGTCGATAATCCGGTTCAACTGATTTTGCGCTCTGAAGAGATTTCGATTTGCTGCCGCAGGAGATCGACCATTGCCAGGAAGACGCTGGCGATCGGACCTTTGGGTTTCTCGAGTACGACTGGCATGCCGCGATCTCCAGCTTCGCGGATCTGTAAGTCGATGGGAATTTGGCCAAGGACCGGTACGCGCAGGCGATTGGCTTCGCGAACGCCTCCGCCAGAACCGAAGATATCGAAACGCTGGCCATCAGTCGGTGACACAAAATAACTCATGTTTTCGACGAGACCAAGCACCGGAACATTCACTTTCGCGAACATGGCACTGGCTTTCCGCGCATCGATCAGGGCGACCTCTTGCGGAGTTGTGACGATCACGGCGCCAGAGAGCGCCACTGTCTGAACGATGGTGAGCTGAATGTCTCCGGTACCGGGAGGCAGATCGAGTACCAAGTAATCCAGCCCCGACCAATCGACCTGACGCAAGAACTGTTGGGTGGCTCGAGTGACCATCGGACCGCGCAAAATCGCTGGTGAAGTGTCATCCAGAAGGGAACCCATCGACATCAACTTGATGCCATAGCGTTCGATCGGGATAATGACGTTCTTAGAGGTCGCCATCGGTTGTTCATGTACGGCTCCAAACATGAGAGAGATGCTCGGCCCGTAAATGTCGCAATCGCAAAGCCCGGTTCGCAGTCCAGCCAAAGAGAAGGCGCCCGCGAGGTTTGCCGCCACCGTGGACTTACCAACGCCGCCTTTCCCGCTCGCGATGGCAATGACGTATTTTACCCCTGTGATTGACGTGGTTCCGCTTTGGGTGGGCGCTGCTACTTCTGGCGGGTTCGTAATGTCGATGACCACCTGGGTCGAACTAATGCCGGCTGTCCCGCGGAGAATGCTTTCCGTATCCCGCTTTAACGTCTCTGGAATGCTTGGGTTCGTGGTGGCCACCTCCAACCGAACAAAAACATCGGTACCGGCGATCTTTACTTCTTTCACGAGTCCGAAACTCACGATGTCTCGGCTGTAGCCCGGGAACTTCACCGCCTTCAGACGTTCTAGGATGAGATTTTCAGTGGGACCAGACATGCAGAGATAGTTCGCAATTTTCGCGGAACCGGATCGGCCGGGCAGTCAACGAACTGTAGAATGAGGGAAAGTCAAACTTACGTATGACCAATAGCCAACAGCCGATAGCCAGATTTGCTATTGGCTATCGGCTATTGGTCATCACCCGAAGGCCAACAGGAGGGGGTACCAATCAGTAATTCAGTAGTCGGTGATTGGACCCGCCTTCGGCTGGTAGGGCGATACAGTCCGGCAAACGCCACGCATGGTAAGCCGCCGGTAAGTGCCGGACTGTGAGCCATTGCCTCGCCCGTCGTTCGGCTCACACGCCTCATCTCGCTGTCGCTCAACGGCGTGCCGCCGTCGCTGCGTTTTGGCGCGCCCTAGCTGTGCCTCTAACGAAAATCATAGAACTGGCCGCGACGTAGGCTTCCGCCTTCGCCGAGCCTACGGCGCGACGGGTTGGGCGGAGTCGGGTTTCGCCCTACCAATCGGGGCCATGTTTCGCGAGGCTGTTTTTTGGTGCTCGCGCCGACCTCAGTTTGATCTTGTTTCCGATCATGTTTTATCATCCGTTCCAGTTTTTCGTGAACGGATTGTTGGCAAATCAGTGGGCAAAAGAGAGACGCCGTTAGTGCTGGTTCAGCGGTCGTCGGTAAGCAGTGAGAGGTGATCAGCGCCGAAGGCGCGTTTCAGGATAGCCTAAAGGGCGAAGCCCTAGGAATTAGGATTTTCCACGAATCACGCACTGAAGGTGCGTCTCAACGCTAGTGTAAACACGCATTGTCACGCGCTGATATCAGCGCTAATCCTTGTCTTGTGGTCTTAGTCCTGGGGCGGTGCCCTAGGCTATCCTGAAACGAGCGTTCCGTTTTCGCAAAGCTTCCGCCCCATGGTCTTTGCAGCGGATGCTTCGGCGGACAAGTCGGCGCTGATTCGGTATCAGGGAATTGTGATCAACAGAAATCATGCGAATCGGCGTTAGCTAGAGCGAGCGCCGGGAGGCGTTCGATAGTCTTGGCTCGAACATGAATCACACCGGAATGCACCTGGAGGATCCCTTCGATCAAGAGAAACGATTCTTGGGTGATCACGAGTCGATATTTTTCGAATAATTGAGGAGTTACAATGGCGTTGCTGATACCGGTCTCGTCCTCCAGGCTGATGAAAACAAACCCTTTGGCCGTACCTGGCCGTTGCCGGCAAATCACCTGACCACCTATCCGGATCCGGCTGCCATTCGGCGCTTGGGGCAGATCGATACTTCTCCAAATATCATTGGGTAACATCGACCGCAGATAACTCAGAGGATGTGGACCAACGGTTAACCGCATGGTCTCAAAATCGGAGGTCAATCTTTCTACGGGTTCCATCGGCAGTAGAGGCGCGGTGGTTTCCGGGTCCGGAGCGAACAATTCATCTTGATAAAATTCCTCTTCAACTGACCAGAGTGCCTGGCGACGGTGCGTGGCCAACGGGTTCAACGCTCCGGCTTTAGCCAAGATCCGAAGTTCATCGCGGGCAAAATGATTACGTGCCCGAAAATCGATCAAATCAGTAAATGGGCAGGAACTACGTTCCTCGACCATTTTTGTCACCGCCGTTTTCTGGATCCCTTGGGTTAGACAAAATCCGAGACGGATCATCTGATCCGATTCAACGGTGCAGAGCCAGTCGGAGTGCACTACCGAAACGGGTAACACCCGGAGGTGGCGGCGTTGGGCATCTTTGATCAGCGTGGCAGAAGAATAAAAACCCATCGGCTGGTTGTTGAGCAGGCCGACGTAAAACTCCGCAGGACGATGCACCTTCAGCCAGGAACTTGCATAAGCGATCAAGGCAAAACTGATCGCATGTGATTCCGGAAAGCCGTAGAGTGCGAATGAGGTAATGGCAGCTACAATTTCCTCAGTTACTTTCGGATTGACCTGATTAGCCGCCAACGCTGTACGCAATTTTTTTTCAACGCGTTGCATGCGTTCCTGGGAACGATGATAACTCAAGGCGCGCCTGAGCTCTTCCGCTTCAGTTCCGGAGAAGTTGGCCATGACCATTGCGATTTTGAGCATTTGCTCCTGAAACAGCGGGATACCCAAAGTACGTTCGAGCACCGGCTTCAATCGATCATCTAAATAACTGACCGGTTCCAAACCCTCACGCCGGGCCAGATAAGGATGCATGAGACGCCCTTGAATAGGTCCAGGGCGGATGATTGCCACCTCGATCACCAGATCATAAAACTCGCGCGGTTTCATTCGAGGTAGCGTGGCCATCTGAGCCCGGCTTTCGACCTGGAAGACACCAATCGTATCAGCAACACAAAGCATCTGGTAGGTCTCTGGGTCGTCCTTGGGCAACTGAGCCAGATCGACCGGTCGACCACGTTTCCCACAAATTTCGATCGCGTCTTGCAGTGCCGCCATCATCCCCAATCCGAGCAAATCGACTTTGACGATACCCAGGTCTTCGCAATCATCTTTGTCCCACTGGATAACTGTACGTCCCGGCATTGTCGCGTTTTCCAGCGGAACAACCGAGTCGAGCTGGCCTTCGCAAATAACCATGCCACCTGAATGTTGGCCCAGGTGTCGTGGCAATCCCTGCATCGCCTGATAAACCTCCAGAAAAGCGTTCAAGCGAGGATGGTCGGTAGGAAGTCCGGCTTGTTGCAATTGATCTCGGACGGATAACGTGTGCGGAAAATCTCCGTGCGCGTGCAACCGAGAAAATCGGTCCATGATGTCTTCCGGTAAATTAAGCGCTTTGCCAGTCTCGCGCATCGCGCTGCGACCACGAAAGGTAATGACGTTGGCCGTCATCGCGGCTCCGAGACGTCCATATCGTTGATAAATTTCCTGGATCACTTTTTCCCGACGATCGCCGCTGGGGAGATCGAGATCGATGTCAGGCCAGCCTTTGCGTCCCTCGGTGAGAAAGCGCTCGAACAAGAGCTTCCCCCCAACCGGATCCACTGCGGTAATCCCTAAGCTGTAACAGACAGCACTGTTAGCGGCACTACCGCGTCCTTGCACCATGATATTCGAGCGGTGACAGAAATTAATGATATCCCAAACAATCAAGAAATAGCCGGGAAAACCGAGCTTACGAATGAGAGCTAATTCTCGCTCAATCTGGTCACGGATGGGTGGAGTGATATGGCCATAACGAATCCGGGCTCCTTGCCAGGTGACCGTTTCCAGGTGGCTATCCATCGTTTCTCTCGGTGGAACGGAAAAACGCGGGAACTGGTATCCCAGATTTTCCAGGGTGAAATCGATATCGGCTGCAATGGCAGCGCTATTTGCTACTGCATGTGGCAGATCGGCAAAGAGTTGCTGCATGGTTTTCGCATCCTTTAGCTGGCGTTCTGCGTTTGGTTCGAGGATGCGACCGACATGATCGAGATCGGTGTGATGATGAGCACAGGTGAAAACATCCAACACGGTGCGGCGATCGGGCGTCGCATACAAAACGCCATTGGTGACGACCAGTTTGAGCCGATGTTTCTCGGCGAGAAGAATGAGCTGTTGCTCAAACCATGGTTCTTCTCGACGATGATGCCGTTGAATTTCGACAAACAAACCGTCTGCGCCAAAGCAGTGTTTTAACTCGGCCAACCGCTCGTCTGCTTGGGTCACATTACCGTCTCGCAATGCTCGCTGAAGCGGTCCTTCTTCATCCCCGGTCAAACAGAAGAGTCCATCGCGGAACTCTACCAGTTCATTCCAGCCGATTGAGCTTTGATTTTTTGGAGCACGTAATTTTGCCCGGGAAAGCAAACGACAAAGATTCTGGTAACCATCTCGAGACTGTACGATGACCGGGAGTACGGAGCCGTCTTCCATCGTCAATTCGCAACCGATGAGCGAACGAATTTTAGATTCTTGCGCCGCGGCATGAAAGCGGGGTGCTCCGAAAAGACCGTCCCGATCACATAAAGCAATGGCGGGTAATTGGAGATCAGCCGCTTGATAAGCTAATTGTTCCGGTGAAGAACTTCCACGTAAAAAGCTGAAAGCACTGCGGGCATGAAGTTCGACGTAGGGAGGCATAGGAGACGGGAGTAGGAAATAGCCAATAGCCGATAGTCAATAGCCAACGACAGACAGGAGTTCACCCGAGCGATGGTAGGGCGAAACACGTCGTTGAGCGACAGCGAGATGAGACATGTGAGCCAAACAACGCAGCGGGAATTTCGGTGCATGGAATGACATCATTAATCTATGTTTTTGCATCCTTATTCTTGCGCCCCTTCAGGGCGAATCGCATTTAAAATCCCTTACCCAGGCTAAAGCCTGGGCTATGTTTTCATGGTCCTGCGGGCCGCCAACTATCAACTATCAACTACCAACTATCAACTACCAACTGCCAACTACCAACTACCAACTGCCAACTACCAACTACCAACTACCAACTGCTAACTGCTAACTGCTAACTGCTAACTGCTAACTGCTAACCGTGGCGCAGGTGGTTGCCGGTTGATCGCGGACCGCCTCCCGGACGGGTAGGGCGAAACACGTCGTTGAGCGACAGCGAGATGAGACGTGTGAGCCCAAACAACGTAGCGGGAATTTCGGTGCTTGGAATGACATCATTAATCTATGTTTTTGCATCCTTATTCTTGCGCCCCTTCAGGGCGAATCGCATTTAAAATCCCTTACCCAGGCTAAAGCCTGGGCTATGTTTTCATGGCCCTGCGGGCCGCCAACTGCCAACTGCCAACTGCCAACTGCCAACTGCCAACTGCCAACTGCCAACTGCCAACTGCCAACTGCCAACTGCCAACTGCCAACTGCCAATTGCCAATTGCCAATTGCCAATTGCCAATTGCCAACCGTGGCGCAGGTGGTTGCCGGTTGATCGCGGACCACCTCCCAGACGGGTAGGGCGAAACACGTCGTTGAGCGACAGCGAGATGAGACGTGTGAGCCCAAACAACATAGCGGGAATTTCGGTGCTTGGAATGACATCATTAATCTATGTTTTCATAGCCCTTTCGGGCTCGGCTGCTAACTGCTAACCACTTCAATCATAGACGCCAACGATCACCCACCTTTCTGCGTTTAAAGCCAACCGATAAAGACCACCATCTTCTAGCTCTACATCCCATTCCTGCACATCCCAGCGATCTGCGTTCCACCAATTTCCTGAAGTACGCCACGGACCACGAGCTACATTCACCTGACCAGTCACGGTATGGCCGCAGATCCAAGCAGGTTTACCTTTAGTCAATTGTACGTCGACCGGGAGCACTGGCCGGTAACGGCGGAGAGGTATACCGATCCTTAAATGTTTGTCCGCGGATCGGTCTGTGCCTGACCAATCGAAGGTCGGCATACGTAACCGAACGCTGTCCGGTTTATGCGTATTCATTTTTTCCGGAATGCCGACTTGATCGTTTCCGAGCAGGGCGGCCAATCGTGCTAACGTCTGAAAAAATCGATTAGGATCTTTGAGACCGCTCTGAAAAAGATCGAATTGATTTTGTCCGGGATTTCTCGGGATAGCTTCGAGCTCAAATCCCACTATCGGTGCGCTAGTCTGAACGGTATCAAGATATTGCGAAACGATCCGAAACAAGATTTCCACGTCCCGAGTCGGTGCGGGGATCTGTAAGCTCCGCCCAATTTTTTCTCCATGTTCCAGCACCAGAGTTAACCGAATTTCGGCGATGAACCGATAGACCGCAGCGATTCGCAGAGAAAGCCGTTCGAGAAACCGCCGGAGCATAAACAGCAAGGGTTCCAAAGTCTCCAAGCGATATTCCAAATCGACGGTTTCAAGGAAGGTTTCTGGCGGTTGGGTTGGTTTGAGTACATTCTTAGATCTGCCGGCCGCTCGATCCCATAATGCTAATCCTTCCAGTCCCAAACGTTGGCCGATCTCTTCCCGAGGCAATCGGGTAAGTGCGCCTAAAGTTCGAATGCCCCAATTTCGTAAAATATCGAAAAGGTAGGGAGAGGGGTTCAGTGATTCTAGAGGGAGCGATTGGAGTAAACTGCTTTCCGCTGTCACTTGGAGAAACGGGTTGGCAATTTTAGCGGCTTGCCAGGCTATTTCCGGATTTGGACCGACCCCAAGCTGAGCGACAAAACCAAGGGAGCGCCATTGGGCCAAGAGTTCGCGTGCCCACCATTCCTGTTTGTTCCCTTTCCTGCCTTGCAAATCGAGCGTACAAACACCGGCAGCCGTATTCTCGATATAAGGAGAGTAACGGTAACAAAGTTGCAAGAGAGCCGATTGTTGTTGGTGTTCCAGTTCAGTGGCGGGGGCAAAGATTTGCAGCTCTGATGTTCGCGCCAAAGCTAAACTGGTGGTGACACCAATCTCCACCCCGGCGTTCGTTGCTGCAGGATTCACTTCAATAATTTTAGTACCTTCGGCATCAAGTAGAGCAGCCGGCTTCTCCTTCTCGACCTTGGTACTCAACCAGAGAGGATGTATTGAGTTCTCGATCGAGAGCTCCAATTGGCTGCTCGTTTTAACCAATTCTGGCGAAGCATGCAGTCGCTTTTGTTGAGCGCACTGTAGGCGATAACAAGGTGTATAGATGACTGCAAATAAGCGGGTTTTAAGCGCTGACATAATCGGCTTCCACAAAAGTTTTGCGGTATAAAAATTCGATGGGCAGAGAATCGGAAACGACGGAAGAGATCTCGGAAAGATTCCTCATTTGCAGATGCTCATTGATCTGTAACGCGATATATGAGCTACCTGAAATGTAGTACCGGGTCAGGAGCAACAAGGTAGCGCGGGTTTCTTCAACCACCCGTTGCAGACGGTACCAGGTCGTGGCGGGAATTTTTCTAAGTTCCCGGGGAGCGTTTTGTTTCAAATCGAGAATGGTGAGAGCGAAGTTGCCATCCCGGATAAGCAGATCAGCTGCTCTGGTCGCTTGAGTGGCGTTTTGACAACGCAGCCAAAGCAAAAAGGGAGTTTCAGCGAGCGGTTCGAAACTGTTTTTCCCGTCTATGAGCGCAACGAACCGGTGCTGCATCGTTTGGATGATGTCGTGCAATAAAAGGGCACTGCCGCCACTAGGGTGGGGAACAACGACTTGAGCAACGGCACCCCTCCGTAATCCACCGCCGAGCGAATGATCTAAGCCACTCACCCCAGTCGACAAAAGCGTAGACGATGGGAGCGTTCCTTGGGGGAAACGCTCGGCCAAAATTTTCCGGAGTTCGATGATTTTATCGGTGGGCGTCACTATGTTCTAATGAACACTTATGAAAGACGAGGCAGATTTCAAGCCGAATTTAGAATTCAGAATCAAGAATTTAGAATATGGAAGAGAATCGGACCGGAGATTACCCAGCATGGCATCATTTCCGGCGCGCCGAGGTTTTTGCCCTACCGTGATGGGCGATGGCCAACCCGCGCTAGTCAGGATCCTATGGCTATCGGCTATGCGAAGCCCGTCACCTTCCCAAGGATGACGGCCATTGACTTACGGTAGGCTGTCCGAGATCAACGACATAGGGATTCGGTTTCCCTTCATACTTGGGATACACGAACTTAGCCGCCGGGCTGGTTGCGCGGGTCACGCCGTGAATCAGAGTGCACCCGGCTTTGGCGGCCAGCAGCAAAGACTCCTTCAGGAGCAAAGAACCAAAGCCGCGACTCCGATATTCACTGATGATGCAGGGGCCGGAAGAAAGATGATTTTCCGCCTCTACGTCAATGTTGACCAAGGAAGCTGCAATCACGCGGCTGCCGTGCGTGATCACCAAACAGTCGATTTCGCGATGATGCGCAAACCTCTCTTCGACCTCCTGATGAAGCCGCGGGACTAAGGCAGCGACTACGTCGTTCCAGCAAGCGTCTTGAGCAAAACAGCTCTTTATGACGGACCAAACCTGCGATTTTTCAGAGCGAGCAGCTCGGTGGATAAAATACGGTTCTTCGATGATATAGCTGGTTTCTGGCAAGCGCTTTGCCTCCCAGCTAAACCGAACCCAGCCCGCTGATTTCATTAGGCTGTTATACTGGCGAAATCCTTGGATGGAAGCAAGCCTGGATCGATTGCTACCGGCAACAGGAAAACGCTGCCAACCACTCAATTCTGTCGTTTCGTCTTTCTTATCCAGAAACCATGATCACTTCGTACCCATTTTTCAGAAAGTATTTGAACCCGGAAGGATCGCTCATGGAATTTGGTCGGTCTCAAAGAGTCCGATCTGGATCATCCTTGATACAAACCCACCAGACGCAGGCGAGAAGTGCCGAGCCAAGAAATAGGAACATTCCCAAGGTGAGCATACGCTCATGGTTGATGCCGGAATTAATTGATCGAGTCAAAGGGAAACTAACGACTTACGAAAAATTCAGAGTCGGACCTGAAAAAAATCGGCCATTACTTGGCGATAGACTTCGTGCTTGAACGCAGGAATCCAAGAGATTTGGTATTCACGCGGCCAGATCCAGCGAATCGCCCGAAACTCAGGATCCGGGGTGTGCGGCGATGGTTCGAAATGAGAGGGAAGCAGATCGACCAAAAAATAAATTTGTTCTTGGCCGTCAAAGCCTTCCTTTTTGCGACCGGGTGGGAAGAGATAGCGATAGGGTCCTCGCCGCTCGGTCACGCGATAACAATCAGGGGGTAAGCTGATCTCTTCCCGCAGTTCTCGTTTCAATGCTTCTTCGGGAGTTTCTGATATTTTGATTCCTCCTTGAGGGAACTGCCAGCAGTCAGGCTGGTCAGATCGTTCGCCTACGAGGATGCGTCCATCGGACCGCCGGATGATGGCGGCGACATTAGGTCGAAATTTTGCGCCGTGCATGGTGCTACCCACTCTTTCTCCATCACACTAATTAATGCCGCAGCAAATCAAGAAAGCTCTTTACGGCGTCTTTGGCCTGATCTTTGAGTTCTTTGCCGATGCTCTCCTGCAGCGCGCTCGAGATGCGTTTCGAAAGATCTTCTTTCGGATTTTGGGGCGTGCCAGTCACTTGCATCGGCGCCCAATAAAGACCGTCTCGTTGCTCGGTAAACACTTTCTGCTGCACGCCCGGTAGCAAGTTCAAAATGCCTGTCGAAAGGCCAATGGAGAAAGTGGCGTTGATTTGACCGGAGTCGACGGTCCCTTTTCCTTCGATCTTCACTTGATCCTGGTATTTTGCGATGAGATTGGAGAACTCCAGGTGCTGGTTGCGATAGACTACTTGCGTGTCAACCGAGTCGAGCGCCCAATCGGTAATGGTGGAGACCTGAACGAGCGACCGGATCTTGCCCAGAAAGGCAGACCAATCCACCCGCAATTTGTCGATATGCAGCGATCCAGTGATTGCTCCCGCATCTTCTCGCTGAATGGTCCCAGCGTAGTCAGCGTTTCCGGATACGATCCCGTTCAGATGTAATTTCTCCGGATAAAGGTCGCTCATTTGTAAGCCGCTGAATTCTGCGTGAATTCGCGAAGTTTGATCTTCATCCAGCGCCACGAACCCATTGAGTGAAATGGTCCCGCCGTTTTGGCCTGAGAGTTTGGCCTGTGCGATTGTCACTCCCTTTGACCCGGTTGACGCGGCGAGGGTATCCAGTGTGACCGAAGGGAGCCCGGCATGCTGTGTTTTCCCGCCTGACGCTGAGATGTCCCAAGAATCCTCGTCACGTCGGGTGGCGACGATCTTGGTCCCAAGTAGATCACCCGACTCACCATGATCGGTTACCCAATGCAAGCTGCTTTGGTTTATCGCGATGTGATCGATTTGGAAATCGAAAGTAAAGAGGTGACCAAGGTTGAACCCAGAACCATTTGACGTTTTTTGTTCGACGGAGTCGGCGGCCTGCTTGCCCAGAGAGACGTTCGCTTTTTCCACACTGACCTCGTTAAAATCCCAGACCCCGGAAAAAAGCCTTGGCAAATTCAAACGGGCGGAGATGCCGCTTGCATCCAACGAGGTCACTCGGCTCTTCGAGCGCCCAGTCCCGGAAAACCCGGACGAAGAGAATGTCGAACCGGTCCAGGTCACAGGTTCGAGTTTACCGTTTACGCGTAAAGAACGATTCAATCGCTGAGTCAACCATTCGCCGCAGGCATCGCTGTGCACAAAGCTGTAAAACCCGATTGCTCCGCCTAGCAGGAGGCTGATGATGAACGCTGCAAGCAGAATAAGAGGTAGGCGGAATCGTTGCACAGAGGATAAGACGCAGAATTCGGTGTTTCGTTCAGACGGAGCGCGCACCCGCGAGATCTCATTTAGCAGAAATCGTGCGCTGCTTCCGAATATGTTGATGCAGGACAAAGACGCCAATTGCGAGAAATGGCAGGAGAAACCATTGCCAGTAAGCGGTGACGGGAGGCAGGGCCGGCTTGACCTCTATAATCCCTTGGACAATCGCGTGATCGGCCCCTCGCCGAACGCTGACCTTTACCTGCCATCGTCCATCGTAGGGAATCTGAACCAAAGTGGAGTAAAACAGGCGGTTCGTACCTTGGGCGATCTGCAGCGGAATTTTTTGTAGATCCGTCGCAGGATAATTCGCGCAAGCGGGAGGCAACCAGGCCCCGTTACGTCTAGTCCGTGCTTGCTCCAGGGCCGAGAGCGACACCAAAACCTCCGCATCGAGAACCGGTTCTTTTTCCTCCTGTACAAGCATACTAAAGTCTACTTGGCCGGCTCGGCACTGCGGAGGATCGGTGAACACAGTCACAACAAATGGTGGAGCGGTTGCGCGGAGCTGAACGGCTCCTCCGTCGGCCAATCCGATTTGTGCGCTCGCGAGCAGGTAGATAAGTGCGTAGATCGGGCGCATGAGGTTTCTCAGGGCATGAAAGTTCCGCGCATTTCCATCGGTTGAAAAATAATCCAAATGGCCAGAGCAAATAATCCGAGGGCCAGGATGCCCCAGGGCAAGAATATTGGGAAAATGCGTGTAGACGATTTATCGACGTCACGGGCGACCCGCCACATCGAGTAAAGGCTGGCCAGCAATCCGAGGTCGATAACGAGAAACTCCCAATCGAGCAGTTCCGGGAAGGCCCAGGATCGAATGTTCCAGGAAGGAGGACCCAGGACCGAAAAATGAAGATCGGTGAACAAGCGTTGAAAGACCGGCACAAACGTGTGCGATCCAACAAAAAGGTGAAACCCGAGGTGAGCTACCCACATGCTCGCGCCGAGGGGCGCTAACGTCATCACAAAACGGTTCGCAATCTCGCGCTTGGTATTGCTGGTGGCCCCAAGGCTGTGGCTCACCCATGCGCAAGCGCTGACTAAGAGCGCCGGAATCACGCCGATCGTGAGCGCAAAGAAAATCGCCAACTCGAAAGGTCTTCCAGGAAGACCGAAATCAAGGCGTTCGTACTTGAGAAAATTTTCAACCGGCAAAGCCATGCCGGCGGCGTTGGCAAACGCACCGAAAACGAGTATTCCGATCAAAAATGCTAAGTCGCTCCGGCGAGCGAAACGGCCGATGGAAGAGCGCGCGCGGTCAATCCATAACGACTTAGCTGGCGGCGTAGCGAGAATTCCCACGTTGTCATGGGGGCAAGCCCTGACGCAGTCCAAACAAAACGTGCAATCAAGGTTGCTCTCTTTTTTAGGCTGAAAGAGTCGTAGCTCGCATCCGCGTTGCTCCGCATTCCCGCGAATACAGTCGAAAGTTTTGCAGGAATGACAGATTTCCTGGTTGCGCACTTTTACCTCGAATGGCGACACCAGTGATTGGACAAAATGAAACTGGCCAATTGGACAGACGTACTTACAGAAGCTGGCACCGCGAAAGAATCCATCGATGAGGAGCGCGGCGGCGAAATAGCCCACGATAATCCAGGCGGTAAGCCACGGGCTATTCCAGAGGCTGAAAGCTTCGTAGCTCCAAAGATAAAGCAGGACCAAACCGCCGGCCAGCCACTTAGAGCGCAGCGATCGCGGCCAATTCCAACGTGCCGGAAAGATTCTGCGAGCGAGATCGCGAGCGAACGTGAAAGGGCATGCAAAACAGAAGAAGTTACCCGCGACCAACAGCGCCAGTACGGTGAGCCCGCGCCAGTGCGTCCAGGGTAGAACGCCTGCGGCATTCATCGGCGCCAATTGCGGTCCGAACAGTCCATCGAGAACAATCAAGATCGCAATGAGAAACATGGCGAGCTGAAGGCTTCGCCGAAGCCAGAGAGAAGTCAGCCAGCGTTGGATTTGAGTATTGTGGAGTAGATCGAACGTCGGAAGGAGTCGCTGCCGGAGAGGACCACGAGTTCGAACCGACTGACTCCGAACGTTCCTTACCGCCAATCCGACTCCTCGCGGCGAAAGAAAACGCATCGCAATGACCCCCGCCGGAACCAGGTAAGCGATCGAGCCGGGAACCCACATGATCGCGCCAGCCAGATGTTGGTCGCTCAACGCCGTCATCCCGGCAAAATGAGGGACGGTGTCGTAAGTCGGATAAAGGACGCGATCGCTGAAACTGAGAAACGCGGAGAGCACCGTGTTTTGGATGTCGGCCAGCAGCAAATAAGGGATCATGGTCCAGCGTGGCCATTGCGGGCGACTAGGCCATGGTTGTACCACCGGCCACCAAAACAGCAGCGCGGACAGGAGGAAGCAAGCGTGCTCAACTTCGTGCCAAGCGTTCGAATGCAAAGTCAACTCGTAGGGAGTAGGTAGATGCCAGCCGAGCGTGACGACGACGTAGATGATCCAGGCCGTGCGAGGGTTGGTCAGCCAAAGCCCAAGCCGTCTGAGCGGGCGCCAGGTGAGAAACGGCCCTACTGCCTCGCGGGCGATTGAACGCGGCAGTCCCCTAAGCAGGGGTAAAAACGGGTTGGCGAGCAGGAGTAACGGCGGTGCGACCATCATGAACAGCAGGTGCTGAATCATGTGCACCTGTAAAAGGAGGTTAGCGAACGTGTCGAGCGGCGATGAGATTGCGATAAACAAAGCGAACAATCCCCCGCAGAAACAGCTCAACCGCCAGCCATCGAATCGGTGAGGAGCGAGCCGGCGCAGCTTGAACCAGCCCCTGAAGTAGAGGAACGCAGTCAACAGCAAGGCGCAGGTTGGCGCGAAGTGAATCACCCAGGAACCGAAGATCGCATTGGAAACATCTGGCATGGACTGAACAGCAGCAATCAAACTCGAGCTACAACCTCGCCCTACCACTTCTACTGCCCGGTTTTGGCCGTTTTGGTCAGCGTATCATGGCTGCCCGATTGGGATGACGAACGCTTCTCATCGATTGGTTCTAATGGTCCTATTGCCTCGCGAGCAGGTGGCACATTGGGCGGATGCAGCGAAGAGAGATAGGAGACCAAGGCGTGTATTTCCGAAGGTGAGAGATTTTTGCCGTAGGCCGGCATATTGCCGCCCCCTTGGATTACTTGGCGAACGAGCTGGGGTGACGTCATACGCGTAGCAACGACCGTGAGGTCGGGGCCTCGGTGTCCTCCCTCGTGATCAATTGCGTGACAGTCGCGGCACTGTTTGTTCTGAAAAACCAGAGCTCCTTGCAGTTCCAGAGGTGTGCGGTCTTTCAAAAACTGCGGTTTCAAATCCAAGCTCTTCCATGCTTCCATGTGCGGGGACCAGGGGCCGGTCATTCCCGCGTAGCTTAGCAGTCCGACCGAGAGGAAGGTAATGAGAACAGTCACTACTGCGATCGGCCGCCGGCGCCAGCTCTTCTCACCTTCGTTGGATATGAAGGGAAGCGTAAAAAGCAGAATCGCAGCCAACGTCGGGAGAACGAAAAAGAGCAGCACTTCCGAGCCGTTAGGCATGAGGGCGGCTGCGGCGAAAAGAAAAAGGAAAGGATAATCCGGCTTGGGTTCTCCGACTGCGAGAATCGGATCCGCGGGAACGCCGGGACCCTTCGGACCAACAAACAGAGCGAGAGCAATGATGACTAGCAGCAGGACGCCATTTGCTACTGCGTCCTTACTGAAAGCGCCTGGAATAAACGGAACCCCTTCGCGTTTGATGATTTCTTTGTAATGCTTGTCGTAGGTTTCGCGCTTGACCAATACCCCAGGTTTCGGTGCCTCGTTGATACCTTTGCTTAGAACTAGGCGAAGGTGCAGGCTCAGAAAAGCGAGGATCGCTCCGGGAAGGATGAAGACATGTAAAGAAAAGAATCGCGACAGGGTTTCGCTTCCGATAATCGCGCCCCCGAGCATAAGATGGACGAGGGAGTCACCGATGAACGGAATTCGCCCAACGACTGCTGCGCCGATCCCTAGTCCCCAGTAGGCATCGGCATCGAAGCGCATCACCTGCCCCGAGAAGGAGAGACCAAGGGTGATGAGGAGCAACACACATCCTGACAGCCAAGTCATCTCGCGCGGATATTTGTAGGCACCCCAAAGAAAGACCTGGGTCATGTGCAAGATCATGAGGACGACCATGCAATTCGACCCCCAGTAGTGCATGCCACGCAGCACCCATCCTAGTTGCTGTTCGTAATTTAAGCGTTCCAGGGAGTGGTACGCTTCCGCGGCCGAAGGCACATAGACCATGGCCAGGAAAATCCCGGTCAAGATCTGAATGACCAAACAGAGCATGGTCATGCTGCCGAAGGTATAGAACCAGCTGCCGGTGCTCTTGGGGACCGGGTGACCGGCGGTCTGCTCCCAGAGTTTGACGAGATGGAGGCGGTTCTCTATCCAGAGAGCGACCTTACGAAGGGTCTCCATCATGTCGTTCTTCCTGACTCGGCTAAGGTTCCCGGATCCGCCAAGGTAGGCAATACGCCAGCCTTGATGCTAAGATCTCCCTTTTCGACCTTGCATTCGTATTGATACAGGCCGCGCGGCGGTGGTCCGGCGGCGTGCGATCCATCCTCATAGAAGGCGCCGCCGTGGCATGGGCAAAGGAAAAGCTTGGATTGTTCGAACCAGCGTACCGGACAGCCAAGGTGGGTGCAGTTCGCCGCAAACACCTTAAAGTCTTGTTCAGAGAGGCGCTTCACCCAGCAGGATATATGCGCGGTCTGACCGTCAGCCGGTATTCTGTAGGGATTGTCATAGGCGACCATCCGAGTCGTACCGACCTTGAACCGGTCGATGGGTCCGAGGGAGATCCAGGTCGGTTCCGCTTTCTTGATGATGGCTGAGATGACGAAACCGATGATTGGGATGCTGATCAGCGCACCGGCGATGACGTCCAATCCGATCCCGAGCTTGAGCAGAAAATCCCGCCGGGAGGACCGGTAATCAAATTTAGGAAAATCGTGAGAATCGTTGCTGGGATGTGGATCTTCGGAGGCCATAAGCTACGGATTGGGATTGGCGTTGGCATTGACGCCCTGCACAACATCGGAGGCGTTGCGATGAGAAACTATCCAACCAACGATATCGGCAATATCCTGATCCGACATCGGTTGGTTCGATACTAAATTCTGGTAATTAGGCATCCCCAATTCCGGGCGGCCGGCAATCGTTACGGTGCGCAAATATTGATCGGAAACCAGCTGAAGATAATCCGGCTGCAGGATTGAACCAGCCTTTCCGGTCTGGCCAATCTGTCCATGACAGCTTGCGCAAAACCGATTGTAAACTTCACTGCCATGATTGGCATCGCCCAAAGCGGCAGAATAGGGTGGGAGGTTGGTTCTCGAGATCTGTGCGGATTTTCCCCAATCAAGAATTCCGTTCACCACGATGTCGACCTGTTCGTCGGTTAGCTCGCCGCCGTTTGCCTTCAAGAAGCCCGGCATCGTAGTCCTGGGGACGCCTTCGGCGATCGCCTTGCGCAATACATCGTGGGGAACAACTGCGAGGTAGAAAGGGTCACGCATAGAGATTGAAGCTCCCATGTTGGTCTCGCCCGCGTGGCAGGCCTGGCAATTTGCCGCGAAGAGCGCATTAAAATTCTTTTCTGCTTCCGGAGGTTGCCAGCGGTCGCTCTGCTTTGGTTTTCCGGGAAGTTGATCGCAGCTCGACAGGCCGATCATTCCGCTGACGGCGTAGAGTGCGAGCAGAAAAAGTTTGGACGCGTCCATCAGACGTCTTTCTCGGATTCCATCGCGTGCACGCCCATACGAGCCGCGATCGGCCAAGTCTGCATGGTTTCCACTTTCGCAGACTTAAAAACGACATAGCCGCCCACGACACCGAATGAAATCTGGCAGATGATGAACCAAACCCAGTCGACTCGGGCAGCCAAAGCTGGATTGACAATATCAAACATCGGAAAGAGCAGCGCGGTCCAGATAATCGGAATCATGATCCCACCCCAGAACCATTCGAAACGGGCTGGCAACATCGGGAGGACCACGGTGTACAGCATTCCGATGCCTATTGAGAGAAGGCCGTGACTGACAACAGCAATGATAAAGGAGAGCGCATTGAATTGATTCAGCGTTTGGATGTCCGCAGAAGCCATGGAAGGTAGAGCGGCTGCCGCCAGCAAATTAATCGGGTACCAAATACTGTGCTGGACGATCAATCCGTAGAGCATCGCCAAAATCGCCATAGCGGCACCACCGGCCAAACCGCCGAAAACTCCGGAGGAGTAACGGTGGACATGGATTGGGTAGTAGGCCCTGTGACCACCAGCGCCCAAAGCGAGATGGCTGATGCGTCGCGGCGAGAGCTTAATTGGCGCCGCCCGGCGAGCGGGTTCCACGTAAGGGTAGATTTCATGTTCCGGAACCGGGAAAACCTGCCGAAACCAGCCGACGGCGCCGACCAGGGCGGTGAGTATCCCGGCCAAACTAATGACGATGCTGATGACCAATCCGGCGGCGATCAGCATGATACCTAGAGCGGCGACCATCGGCCACGCAGTAGGAGTGGGAAGTTCAACCCCGTCGGGATGTTCTTGTTCATGTCCGCTATTCATATGTCTCTCACGAGTTGCCGCCGATGATATAGACCACCAGCACGACCACGGCCCAGACGCCGTCCACAAAGTGCCAATACCATGAAATCATTTCGACATGTTCATGGTGGCGGTGCTGCAGCTTGCCCGATAGGCTCATTATCAAAATCAGCGAAAGAAGAATGAAACCCACGATTACGTGGCTGGCATGCAAACCGACTAGGGAATAGAAAGTTGAGCCGAACAGGTTGGTGCTGATTGTCAGACCCTCTTCGAAGATCAATTTGTGCCACTCAACGCCGGTGTAGATCAAAAATCCGAACCCCATGGCTGCGGTGACGAACCACCAGATGTGAAAGCCGGTAACGGAACCTTTTTTGAGATTGTTTTCCGCGATGACGATCGTGCCGCTGCTCCCAAAAAGCAGGATCGACCCAAGCCAGGGAAACTCCAAGACCTCGTGCGGGTAAGGCGGATTGAGGCTCTTTCCGATATAGAACAGGTAAGCGACGACAAAGATGGTGAAGAGAGCGGACTCGGTCATGATTACCAGGATCATGCCGACCTTCCGAGGCGAGGGTAGCGTCCATTCGGGTTCAGCGGCGGCGAGATATTCAGTGCTCACGTCGAGGAGAGTTATTCAAATTTCCAATCCGGATCTTCCGGATGTTTCAGGTCCCACACGGGACGCCGGCTCTTAACTTCAGGTAACTTTTCAAAATTGTAATCGGGTGGAGGTGAGGAGGTGGCCCATTCCAGAGTCCAAGCGTCCCATGGATCATCTCCGGCGACCGCGCCCTTCCGGGCCGACATGATGAGGTTGATGACAAAGAGCAGCGCTGCAATCCCCTGCACGAACGCGCCGATGGTGGAGATCAGATTCCAGATCTCCCAACCTCGACCCGCCTGATAGGTATAAATGCGGCGAGGCATGCCCAGAATGCCGGAGATATGCTGCGGATCAAAAGTCAGGTGAAAACCGAGAGTGAACAGCCAGAAATGCCAAAGGCCGAGTTTCTTGTTTAGCATCCTGCCAAACGCCTTTGGATACCAATAGTAGGTCCCGGAAAAAATCCCGTAAATGATTCCACCGACGATCACATAATGGAAATGAGCAATGACGAAATAGGAGTCGTTCAGCTGCCAGTCAAAAGGGGCGACGCCCAACATCACTCCAGTCAATCCGGCGATTAAGAACTGAAACAGGAAAGCGATGGCGAAAAGCATCGGTAGCTCAAGCCGGATCTTTCCGCCAAACATTGTCGCCAGCCAGTTAAAGATTTTGATTCCGGTTGGGATAGCAATCACCATCGTGGCAAACGCAAAAAAGGTGATGCTATAGGAGTCCATTCCGATGGTGAACATGTGATGCGCCCAGACCCCGGCACTCACGAATCCGATCATTACGGTGGCCGCAACCATCATCGGATAACCAAAGATCGGTTTCCGGGAAAAGACCGGTACCACTTCGGAGATCACGCCGAAAGCGGGTAGCACGAGGATGTAAACCTCCGGGTGCCCAAAGATCCAAAAGAAATGCTGCCAGAGAATTGCCGAACCACCGGCTTGAGTCTCGAAAAACTTGGCGCCGAAAAATCGCTCCAGAGTCAGCATGATCTGAGCAGCCGAAAGCGCTGGGAGGAAAACCACAACGAGGAACATGGTCACCAGGCTCAACCAGACGAAGAGCGGCATCCGGTAGAGCGTCATGCCTTTGCAGCGGTAACAAAAGATCGTCACCATGATATTCAAAGCGCCGGTGACGCTACCGACCCCAGTGACGAGAAGGCCCAAGGACCAGTAATCGACACTAGATCCGGGGGAAAACGCCCGGGAAGTAAGCGGAGCAAGAGCAAACCAGGCGACATCTGGCGCGGCGCCTGAGCCGTAAAGACCTGGGGCGCCAATGTAACTAAAAAACATCAGACAGGCACCAAAAAACGTGGTCCAGAACGAAAAGGCGTTGAGCCGAGGAAATGCCATGTCACGGGCTCCGATCTGCAGCGGGACCACATAATTGGCCAGGCCAAAAACCATGGGCATCGCAACGAAAAAAATCATCGAGGTGCCGTGCATGGTGAAAAGGCTGTTAAAGGCCTGAGGCGATACGAGATGATTATTTGGGACGACCAGTTGCGCTCGGATGATCGCCGCCATGATTCCGGCCACGACGAAGAAGAGCCAACCCATTCCGAGATACATCAACCCGAGCTTTTTGTGGTCGACGGTAAAAACGATGTCCTGAATCCAACCGGTCAAGGTGCCGCGTTCTTCCCCGGGTCTTGCGGGGTTCGCTTCGGTGCCGATTTCTTTGGCGGTGATAGGAATGCCGTTGGCCATCGTCGTTTATTTTAAGGTTCGAAGGTAAGCCAGGATCGATTGAACCTGCTTATCCCCCAGTTGCATGTTAGGCATCAGGCAGCCCGGTTTGAGCACTTGAGGATCCTGCAGCCAGGAATGTAAATTTTCTTCATTATTTTCCGCAACGCCCGATCCGAGCGTTTGCCGACTAGAGAAATGCGTAAGGTCCGGGCCGAAAACTCCCCGAGCGCTAGTCCCACCGATCTGGTGGCAAGAGCCACACGAGTTGGCGATGAACTGACGTTTACCCTCTTCGACGGCCGGATCATTGGCCGGAGTTGCCTTTTGCTCGTTGAGCCATTGTTGATATCGGTCAGGCGAATCAACAATGACGCGAATGAGCATATTTGCGTGTTGCGCGCCGCAGAGGACGGTACAGTTACCCAGGTAGATTCCGGTCTTGTAGGGCTCGACCCACATCGTGTTCCGGTGATTGGGAACAAGCATCGTTTTCCCGTTGAGTTGAGGAACCCAAAAGCCATGGATTACGTCTGCCGACTCCAATACAAATTCGGTGGCAATCCGCTTGGAACGATCGCTTAACGGAACATGAATTTCGTTGGCGGTGACGACACCATACTTCGGGTAGCGAACCTCCCACCAGAACCGATGACCAACGATTTGCACCTGCTCCGCGTCGGTCGGCAATTTCGGCTTTTGGATTTCGCCAATCGTGCGAGCGGTCACCAAGACAAGTACTATCACGATCAGGATCGGTGGTACGGTCCATGCCAGCTCAATGGCCGCGCTCCCGTAGACTTGGGGCGGTTCCTCAAAATCGTCGGTACCTCCCTTGCGGCGGTAACGAATGATTGCGTAAGTTAATAGCCCAGCGACGACCAAAAAAATTATCGCGCACGTCGCCAAAACGAGCAGCGAGATTCGGTATAATATTTCCGCGGGTGCGGAAAGCGGATCGAAAATATTTTGGACTGCCCGAATCGTGGAATCTTGGGCCGATGCAATTGCCGGAACCAAGAGCGAGAACCCCGTCACCCCAAGAGTAGATAAGCGGCCACTCTGCTCGCTCCGCGCATACTTGCGAGAAAGACTCCGCGTTTGCCCCCGGTTTCCGCATTTGCAATTCATTTCCATGCTTCAGTCGTCAGCGGCAGCCTCACCATGGGCAATAGCTGCCTTCAAACCAACTAATTCTGGGACGATCCTCCGTTGATCTCGGCCCATCTGGAAGGCGGTCGGGCGCCAACCAGAATCCTCCACCCCTTCCGAGTGCCCGCCGACCTTTGCCCTTCGGATAAGCCCCCTGTCTTCCCGCACGCAGTCTACTTAGCTGATGAGCAATTTTGCGGCTATCACTCTTTTGGATGGATTTGCGCTAATCCGGCAAGCAGTTTTTCGCGAAATCTGCAGAAAAGAGCAAGGCGATAAAGGGAATACAGAATACGGTAGTCGTCCCGAGTCTGCGCGTGCGCGTCAACCTAACGGCTCCCCATCGGCTTCGTACGGCTCCATCACAGGATGAAGAGTTCGGTCCCAAGTGGACTCAATGATAGAAGCCCAGCACTTCAGTGCTGGGAACGATGCAAAAGAGGCGTCCGTCCCGTAAGGGGCTTGTCAGACTTTGCTGAGCGAAAAATGCGCTGGGTTTTTAGCGGCGAAGCCGTGACTCAGGAAAGCCTAGGGCGCAGCCCTAGGAATTCAGTCCCAAGAAGAGCATAGCGCTGAAAGCGCGTTTCAATCCGACCGGAGAAACACCATATGGTTCACGTCTTGTCACGCGCTTTCAGCGCTAGAATGCTACTTATTTGCGTTCCTAGGGCTGCGCCCTAGGCTTTCCTGAGTCACGGCTTCGCCGCTGTGATAGCTCATCGTTCGCCATCAACAAAGTCCGACACGCGGCATAAGGGACGAAAGAACCGCTCGACTCTTCGCTTTCTGTACGAGCGCAACTCAGGCGTCGTAGGCCAAGTACTCAGGCGTCCATTGGGTACTGACTATCTTGCGGCGTAAGTCTTCGGGGCTGCATGGTGTGGCCAGACCTTCCTCCTGCGCGGCTCGGCCAACAGCGTACGCGATTTCGCGCGCAACGTCCCGGATATCCTTAACCCTCGGTAATAAAGAGGCGCTCGGGTCCTTTAACGTTGGAGAACAATCACCGAGAGCCTTGGCGGCTGCGAGCATCATTCTGTCGGTCACTCTGCTGGCTCGCGAGGCCGTCACTCCCAGACCAATCGCCGGGAAGATGAATACGTTATTGCATTGAGCGATGTCGATCGTTCTTCCCCCATACCTAACCGGCAGGAAAGGCGATCCGGTGGCAACCAAAGCTCGACCTTCGGTCCAGGCTATGAGGTCGGCAGGCTCTGCCTCCGAGTGGCTGGTTGGGTTAGACAAAGGAAAGATGATGGGACGCTCGGTCTTTTGAGCCATCTTACGAACGATCGCCTCAGTGAACGCGCCTTTTACAGTCGACAATCCGATTAACACCGTCGCGTTAATCTGGTCGAGAACCTCGGCCAGACCAATTTGATTATGCGCATTCCGGGGCCAAGCCGAGACTTCATTTGCGTCCCTTGCGTAAATCTTTTGCTCGGAGGAGAGGTCTCGCCGGCTGCTGTCAACCAAGCCGTCTTTATCGATGATCCAAAAGTGAGCAAAGGCTTCTTTTTCGGACAGCCCAGCCGCCACCATCGCGGTACGTAGATAATCTGCTACGCCGATCGCGGCCGACCCAGCACCAACAAAAACAACCTGATGGTCGTTGATGCCTTGGCCAGCGACATGCGAAGCGCCGATGACCGCTCCAAGAACCACGGCGGCAGTTCCCTGAATATCATCGTTAAAGGTGAGAAGCTCCTGCTGGTATCGGGTTAATAGAGGACGCGCTTTCGGTGTGGCGAAATCTTCCCATTGGAGACATGTCTCAGGCAGTTCCTGCTTAACGGCCTGAACAAATCGATCCACAAAGTCGAAATATTCCTCTCCATCGACTCGCTCGTGGCGCCATCCGAGGTATTCGGGATCGTCCAACTTTGGCCGATTATTTGTGCCAACGTCCAAGATGATTGGGAGCGTCCTAGATGGATGGATTCCTCCAATCAGCGAGTAAAGCGAAAGCTTGCCGATCGGTATTCCGAGTCCGCCCACTCCCTGATCACCGAGCCCAAGGATCCGTTCACCATCGGTGACCACGATAACATCTACCTGTGGGTTAGGACGGTTACGCAAAAGTTTAACGACAGAGTCGCGCAGCGGATAGGAAACGATGAGTCCTCGCGGGCGACGATAAATGTGACTGAAAAGCTGGCAGGCCAGACCGACCGTCGGCGTGTAGACGACGGGCATCATTTCCTCGATATGATCGAGCATCAGGTGATAAAACAGCGTCTCGTTCGAATCCTGGAGTTGACGCAGATAGATGTGTCGTTCCAGATCTGTCTTCTTCGAAGTGAAGGCTTCGTACGCCCGGACGGTCTGTTCCGTCAGCGACTCAATTCGCGGCGGTAAAAGGCCGTGTAGACCTAACACTTCGCGCTCATGATCATCGAACGCCGTGCCTTTGTTCCAGAGTGGCGTGTCCAACAGATCCATCCCACGAAGGCCAGCCGGAACGTTAACTTTCCTCGAAGATGGCATAGTGAGCTTTCTTTGAATGAATTGTTTGGGGGCGAATAGATTAACGGCGAATCATTGCCGCGCTTCTGGGGGGAAGCCCTGCTGCGTCACTGATTCGCCCCGGGCCATTGTCGCCGCAACGGTCAATATACTCAATACGCCAAGCACCTTCCTCTGCAACATTCGTTCGCGCGGGGGTGATGCACTCACTACACCTGACCACTGCGGCGGAGAACGGCTTCGCGGGAATTTACACTGACGATCGGCATCTGCAGGCAGCAGCTTCACTTTTTCGTCTAAAAGCGGTAAGCGTAATCCGCTGATAACGTTGGCTATAAGGCGTAGTCCCCCCAGTACCGTCGAATTTTCAAATTTCGTACCAATCGGCCGCACTCTTCTAGAGCATCCGCGGTTGCGTGATAACGATCCGCGAGGTCCAGCATCTGCAGAGGTACTTCTAGCCTCTGATCGGCTAGGATTCGGCTATCGCGAATCTGTTCGACTGTCTGATCCATTTCGGCCAAGGCGCCACGGATGGACGGCAGCTCGCGCTGGCAATCACCTTGGCGAAAGCACTCAGTAAAAGCATCCAACATCTGCTTAAACTCAACTTCTAACCGCTCAAACTGCGGACGCAGGATTGCTTCTGTGATCTCCGGTAAAATATTTCTATGAGGAACTAACTCCGTAATCCGAGTTGCCGTCGCCTGCAGCGCGCGAACCAAAGCGGTGACCCTGGCTTTTTCCTCTTCGGAACATCCGGGTATTCGAATCTGGCGCGTGGCTTGCTGAGCCTCTACCGGTAAGATCGCCAATTGCGTTTGAATTTTCTCCCGATGCGGATCTCCGCTGAGCAATGCCTTGGTCTGGGTAAAAATAGCGATCAGATTATCTCGCAGCACTCTTTGTGGCAGAACGGGCCAAATCAATCTGTCGATTACGGTCCCGATTCCCATTCCGATGATTATACCAAGAAAAGTGTCGATGATTGTCTGCGATGGTACTGGCTGCTGCGGGTTGAGCCCGACGAAGGCGCTCATCGCGATCAACGCGACCTGCATCCAGAAGTTAACGCCGGGGATTCGAGCGGTCAGGAAACCGTACCCAAAAAAAATGAGGAACAACACCAGGTTCATGACCGCATAGTCCGCGAGAAATGGGGTAGTGAGCAAAAGGAGGGCCGCGCAGACGGCAAGACCAATAGTCGCGAAGAATGCATTCTGAAAAGCCCGTAGATCGCCGGTCCCGCCGGCACGCAGGAATGGCCGTCCTAAGATACTGAGAGTCCATGCCATGAGTGGAATTGAAGCTGGCCCAGGCGGATTGATCCACTTTAGGAGAAGGACTGAAATCACCGCAGTTAAACCGCCTTTTGTTCCGACCTTTACCCAAAACCAGTCGATCGTCGGGAGAAAGTCCCAGTGGGGCTTGGCCTCGGGCGCCGGTTGACCGATGCGTGGCAGATCCTCGATCACACTGCGAATGTTATTCAGGTTGTCGCGAAGTGAACGCAGAGCGGCAAAATGCCCAGCAAGCTTCATCGCTATCTCGGTTGACGCTGCGACCAGAACACCCTGATCCCGGATCTCGTTCAGCCTTTTCTCAAAAGCTGCAAACGCCTCATTCAAACCGCTTGAGCGCAGCTTTTCGCCGGGAAGATGCGGCGCAGTCAGAATATCAAATTCTTCAGAAATTGCGGCTTCCAGCAACTCGAGCTCATGCTGCACGTGGTCTAGAACCGAAGTCTCTCCTTCTCGCCGGCTTACCTGGAGTGCGGCATGGAATAGGTTAATCAGAGACACCAAGAATGAATTGTAATGTGAAAGGCGAGCGGAAAAGACGGTGCTCTCCCGGGATCCGGCTTGCAGTAGATTTCTTAGAACGGATAACTGGTTACCGAAAGCTCGATGAATTTGTTCCAGCTCGGCAGGAGCGTTCGTTCGGCGGATGTAAGTCTGCGTTGAAAAGAGTTGCCTCACCGTCTTGAGAGCGTCGCGCCCGGCCGCGGCAAACTCTTCCCGTGCGTAGCGGGGCCATACCAAGGTCGTCACCAGTAGCGAGCTCCCGGCCCCAACCAAAATCTCCAGCGCTCGATTGAGACCGATCTGCCAGACCTGAGCGGGATCGGCGACTCCATAAGTCACCACCGCGATGGTGGTGACGCCGACCAAGAAATAAGCGTAGGGAACCTGACTGGCAGGGAACTGCCCGAATTTATAACCAGCAACAGCTACCACAAAGAAAAGAACGGTCAAAAAGATGACCGGCGTCGAAGCGTAGTTGCCTACCAACCAAACCCCAATCAGCGCTCCACCGATTGTACCCAATACCCGCATGATCGCTTTGACTGCGATCGCGCCGACATACTGTGAGCTCATCATCACCAGCACGGTGAGGATCGCCCAACTGGCATGTTGCAGGCGCAATATCTGTGTCGAAAACAATGCGAGCAAGGCTGCCAGACCAAGCTTTACACCGTATCGTACTCTCAGGTCACCAAAGACACTCTGGAGCGGCCAATGCCATCGCGGTGCGACAGGAGCGGTTTCTGTTCGTGCAACCATAATTACGGTCGCGCGGCGGCGTTTTTCTTGGGTACTTCAGCAGGCTCGACTTCGCGCGTCATCGCCACGGAAACGGTCTGGCCAATCCGCAACGGCACCGGACTGCCTCCCAGGACCTGGATGCGGACGGGGAAACGTTGCGGGAGACGAACCCAATCTACCGTCTGGCTGATCGAGGGCAACAGGCCGGTGGTATCGCTGCCAGAGCCATCCTGGACATAGATGCCCCAGCCAACGCTTCGGACCAGGCCCTGAAATGGTTGGCTATCGTAGCCCATGATGGTGATATTGGCCTTTTGGCCGAGCTGGATGTGCGGCAACTGCGTTTCTTTGAAATAAGCCGCTATCCAAAACGAGCTTGTGTCAACCAGGGCTATCAGCTGCTTGCCGGCAGTGACGTAGGTGCCCTCGCTCGTGTTCATGTTCGTGACATACCCGTCCACCGGAGCAAAGACCTTCGTGTAGGCGAGGTTTAATTTCGCTAGTTCGAGATTCGCTTTTGCCGAGATCAGCTGAGCCTGGGCAGCCGCGAAGCTGTCCTGGGCGTTTTGAAAATCCTGCTGAGCGCTGACATGATTCTTATAAAGATTGGTTTGCCGATCGAGATTTTGCTGCTGTTGTTTCAAGCTCGCCTCGTCATTCTCAACTTGGCCGGCGGCGACGTCGACCTGAGCCTGAAAATCGGCAGGGTCAATCTCGAAAAGCAGATCGCCTCTCTTCACTTCCTGGTTGTCATGGACCGCGACATGGATGATCGGTCCGGATACACGCGGGGCGATGCCAACGATATTCGCGCGGACTTGGCAATCTCGTGTCCACGGGTCTTGGATATATTGCTGGTAGAGAGCGACAGCCGCCCAGCACGCCAGTCCAGCAATGATCAGCGTGATAAGGTAATTGAGCAGCCTTGCCTTCATGGTAAGAACACCATTCCGATGACGGAGCTGAATAGAACGACCAGGGCGAGGAAGAAAAGCGGAAAATGCCACACATAGCGGGACAGGCCGGTGCGCTCCATGATTGCGACGACGAGCCACGCCGCTAGAAAGCCCAGCAAAGCAATCATTAGGATCCAGGGAATGAGGAGCTCCGTAAACCTGATTTCCGGTCGATTGAGCGACACTGCAAAAAGGCTCATCTGGCTAGTCTATGTTTTCTGCCGTGATTAGATCAATCGCGGAGAAGATCCCTGACGATCCCTCGAGTAGGGGTTTCTGGAGTTTGGAACAGCTTCTCTTGGCGCAGGTTAGCCCACCGGCCACATAGTTTAAGCTAACGTCACCGGGTCTGCCCGCATTTTAGCTCCTAACGAAACAAATTGGTCTTGGCCAAGTCCATGATCTCGTCGCCGCGACCATTCAAGACTGCTTTGGCCATGTAGAGACTAAAGCCGACCGCTTGCTTCAATTCGATCGTCGGAGGCATCGAAAGCTCCTGCCGGCTGGTGACAACGTCGATTAACGCCGGTCCGTCGTACTCGAATGCCTTCTTTACCGAATCTTGGAGTTCTCCGGGATCCTCTACTCGTACACCAAAGAGACCCGCGGCCCGGGCAATATCGGCGAAGTTTGGATTCTGGAGGTCGGTTGCGAAATCCAGGATGCCAGCTGCCTTCATTTCAAGCTCAACAAAGGCCAGTGAGCTATTGTTAAAGACGACGATTTTGACGGGCAGATTGAGCTGCTTAAGCGACAGCATGTCTCCCATCAGCATCGCAAGCCCGCCGTCGCCGGAGAAGGTAATTACCTGCCGTTCAAGGAACGCCGCTTGAGCTCCGATTGCTTGCGGTAGTGCATTCGCCATCGACCCATGGCTGAACGATCCCAGGAGCCGGCGCCTACCGTTCATCGTCAGATATCGCGCTGCCCAAATTGTCGGAGTGCCTACGTCACAAGAAAAAATGGCATCATCGGTAGCAAGTTGATCCACGATTCTGGCGACGAATTGTGGATGAATCGGTTTTTTGCCGGGAACGCCGGTCGCCAGATCGTCCAGTCCTTTGCGGGCTATTTGATAGTGTTCTAGACATCGGTCGAGGTGATTTCGATTCTGTTTGGGCGTCAGTTGCGGCGTTAGCGCCTGCAGCGTTGCCTTCACGTCGCCGACTAGCCCGATATCGACCTTGGTGCGCCGGCCAATCTGCTCTGGTCGATTATCGATTTGGATGATTGTTGCATGCTGGGGAAAAAACTGTTGATAGGGAAAATCGGTTCCGAGCATCAAGAGCGTGTCACAATTCATCATTGCGAAGTATCCCGATGAGAAGCCGAGGAGGCCGGTCATACCGACGTCGAAAGGATTGTCATACTCGATATATTCCTTTCCTCGCATCGCATGAACAATTGGAGCGCTCAGCTGCTCCGCTGCCTCTATTAACTCTCTATGTGCGCCGGCACATCCCGCTCCCGCCAAGATTGTGACCTTCTCGGCGGAGTCGAGTGTATTGACCAGGCTGGAAAGATCGCTGTCCGAAGGACGCAGCAGGGGCAAGGTAGGCTTGAATCTTAGTCGAGGCTGGGGCGTCGCCGCTTCCCGGAGGGCGATATCGCCTGGCAAAACTACGACGGCTACTCCTTGACGCGAGATGGCGGTCTGTATCGCGATTTCGAGTGTACGTGGCATTTGTTCCGGCTGCGACACCAGCTCGCAATAATGACTGCAATCGAGAAATAATCTTTCCGGATGTGTTTCCTGAAAGTAATTGCTGCCGATCTCATTGCTGGGGATATGCGCAGCGACGGCCAAGACAGGAACCCGGCTTCGGTGACAATCGTACAGACCATTGATCAGGTGGAGATTACCTGGCCCGCAACTCCCGGCGCACACTGCCAAAGATCGTGTGAGATGTGCTTCCGCCCCAGCCGCGAACGCGGCGACTTCCTCGTGACGCACGTGGACCCAACTGATGTCCTTGCTGGTGCGAATGGTGTCCGTGATCCCATTGAGCGAATCTCCAGCGACGCCAAAGATCCGCTTTACGCCGGCTAAAACCAACGTCTCGACTAACAACTGAGCTACGGTTTTCCTCGCCATAAGTTTAAGTCACGCAGTGTTCTCTGCTGCCGAACGCTGGCTCAAGTTGGCGACCGTGTCGAATCAATCGCTTCGAAGATTCAAACCGACGGATCAACGAGCATAGCGGCATCCGATATCGTCTCGGTGCCAAAGACGGTCCACTTGACGGCCAACGGACTATGTCGGACAACACCGTAAGCCGAGTCCTCGCTCCATTACTCCATCCGTCTTACCAAGTTAACCAGCGAATCGATTTGCATCTCGGCTAAAGCAATCGATCGAGCGTCGGGAAATGCAGCCGACGCCAAATCAGTCAGCGTGTGGCCGGGTGGCAATTCTACAAAAAGACGCGTGCCTCGTTCGTAAGCAACCGTCGTCGCGTCGTGCCAACGGACGGCGTGCGCGATGTTGGTGGCCAAGTCTTCACGAATTCCGTCACGATCGCGCAACGCCCGAGCGCGGCGATTGCTTATATAGATCACATCGGGCGCTTTGATCTCAATCTCAGCCATGTGACTGGTCAATGCGTCCGCGACAGCTTTAAGCAATGTGCAATGAGAAGGGACACTGACATCCAAACGTTTGGCAGTACGAGCGCCTTCGTTTTTGGCCCGAGCAAGCACGGATTGCATCCCGGCATCCGATCCGGCAATCACCATCTGCGTTGGCGCATTCAGGTTTGCCAGGAAAACCGGAGAGCCGGGCGTGTTGATTTCGCTGACGATTTTGGAAAGTTGCGACGCGTTTAGTCCGACAACCGCGGACAAGCCATATCCGTGAGGGTATGCCTTCTCCATCAATTCGGCTCGCAATTTGACCAGGAGCAAAGCGTTCTTGAAATCGAGCGCGCCAGCGGCAACTGCGGCGGCGAAGGTTCCGACCGAAAGACCGGCAACGAGGTCCGGTTTTATCCCTTCGGCTTGCAAGGCCCGCGTCGCTGCAACTCCAGAGATCAAGAGCGTTAGTTGGACGGCTACAGTCAAAGAGAGCGCCTGTTCCGTATCGAGCTCAAGAACATCGTGACCAAGGATTTGGTTCGCCTCCTGCAAAGTTTCATCAATCTTGGCGTGATCCGGCAGCTGGTGGAGCATACCGGGGACTTGCGCCCCCTGCCCTGGGTAAAGGAAAGCGAGGTTCATGCCCACGGATCATCAACAAGAACCGGACCACGATTTTGCCTTAAAAGCAGCGGCGTTTGGTCACTCGCGTATTCGGTGAGGGAGAATGCGCCGCGAGGTGCCTCGAGCTGCGCATCGATTCGACAAGCAGTCTCAGCCAACATTGCCATCAATTCTCGCGCCGCAGTGATCGGCAAGCATTCTGGAACTCGGAAGAGCAGATCGAGGTCGCTGGCGGCAGTTGCCGTCGGGAGACCGGTAGCAAGCTCAAAACCGACGCTTCCTGTCGGTCCGTAAACGAGAGAGAAATTGAACAGGTTTTCTTCGATCTCAGCCCAGGCATTGAGTGACGGAACTATCTGGCTTCGAGTGTTGTCCCGCCAGCCATGCGACTCGGTAAGCTGTTCGGGAGCGATCCGCTTGAGGATGGATTCGGGTGCGAGGTAAGCGGGGAATCTTTGCTTGCGCGATGAACCGCGAACTCCGACCGGAATCATGCCATCTACCGATTCGGCGCGACGAACGACAACGAAGGGTGCTCGGCGTAGCGAGCTATCCACCCAGAGAGGACGTTGTTCCAGGCAAATAAGGCCGGCCGCACCGGAGATTTGCAACAAATCGTGGGCGGACCAGACCGTCGTCGGGAAAGCGGTTTTCAGCCGCAAATCAGCGCTTGTCTTCATCACCGTTTCATTTTCATCAGAAGCCTCCAGCGCGGCATCGCCCCGCGGCCCGGTTCAGGGCCAAAACCGTAACCGCGGAAGCCCGGGCGGAACTGCGAATGGACGCTGATGGATCCTCCTTCGCTCTGCGAGCTACGGCGGGACAGGCTGCGAATTATCGATCCATTCGTGTCTATTCGCGTCCATTGGTGGTTTCTAAGTGCCATTGCTCGGCGAGCCTTCGTCGCACTTCGAGGGTAGCACTTCGGTTTTTTCGGGCGCCTTTGGATTGGAGGCGGTTGCTCAAATCCCGTTCGCCGGAACGGGCATCGGCGATAGCCGCCACCAGATCGACCAGCACCTGCTCGACCTGTATTGGCTCAGGGGAGTCCGGGTCAACGCCGCCGACCAATTTGTAGAGCGTGCCTAGCTTGGCGTAGTCCTCAATTTTGTAAGACATGGGAAGCACTTGGTTGGCCAACTCATCAAGTTCGTCCGCGGTGCGCCGTGTTACCCGGGCGGCCGCGTTTTTCGCCATGGCGTGTATCACTACGCCCGGATCGTTCAAAGCAATCAGCCGGTTCGCTTGTGCGCCGTGGGTCAAAAAACCGCCCGAGATGGCATGTCCGACGAGCAGCGAAATTACCGGGTGTCCGGCCACTCGAGCTGAGACGTAGGCATCCGTTGCCGCGGCCGCCGCCAGAAAGATGCCAAGCAATTCCTCGCGTCGGCCGTAGGCTTGGCTGGGCACATCGACGATGGCGACGATTGCTCGCTTTTCGCCGTTTTCATCGGCGTGAATCGCGTCGCGAACCTGCTTGGCCAGGTTCCATCCCTCTTGCAATCCGACTTGCCCGCGTCTGGCACAAGGAAAGCGATTATCGGGGTCCGCCACGACGGCCAGAAATCGGATCCGCTCCTTCCGTAGCGTCGTATCGGCGACTAGAACCGATGGTACGCTCGAAACAAACTTCGCCTCTTTGCCGGCGAGAGCTTTAAACCAAATCCGGCCACGCGTGGGGACAATCTGTTCGTTCAAAAGTGTTTTCCTTCCGGCCAAAGCTTGCGCACCTCGCCGCTTTCCAGCTGATGGGAAACATCGATAGCAGCCAGGCGCTGGAGATAGTCATCCACCTGCTCGGAGCGATGTCTGGAAGGAATGCCGCAGCCAAAAGCTGCGATGATGCATTTTTTGATCGCCTCCACGTCATCTTCGACCAAGGCATCCGCGAAACCGGCAGCATAGCGCTGTTCTCCACCGTTCACTCCCCAGACAAGCTGCCGGTCCTTGGAATCGAACTCTTCGATTCCGGACTGCTCTTCAATCACCTCGGGACCGTTAAGCGCTAACCGAGCCTCACGGGTCATGATCAGATAACTGCAAAGAGAAGCCGTGATCGACATGCCGCCAAAGCAACCGACCATTCCGGCGATAATTCCGACGACCGGAACATGTTCGCGCAGGGCGATGAGCGACGAGTTGATTTCCGCAATGGCTTCCAGGCCAAGATTTGCTTCCTGCAGACGAACGCCCCCGGTCTCCAAAAGCAGAACGACTTGTATGGGCCGGCCTTTTTCCGCGTCTTCATGCGCCAGGTCAAGCGCCGCGGCAACCTTGGCGCCAGAAACCTCACCGATGCTGCCACCCTGAAATTGTCCCTCGATGGCCAAAATCGCGGAGTCCTTTCCGCCAAGCTTGCCGCGAGCCACAATCAATCCATCGTCGGCTTGCGGAACAACGCCCTGCATCGGGAGCCAGGGTGACTCGAGGCGGTCGAACGGCCCGAGCAATTCACGATACGTGCCCTCATCTAGCAAGGCCTGTGCGCGCTCGCGGGCGTTGAGTTCGATAAGACTTTTGCGCGCTAGAAACTGCATGGGATCAAGTAGAGTGGCCGGGCTCATGACTGGCTCTTTTCCACTGCTTGCTCCAGGCGAAGGGTAACTGTCCCAGGGGTTGCGCCAAAGTCGTGGACCTCGATGACAGCCGCGCCTTGATAACGCGAAAAAAAGCGATCCAGGACCAGTTGCCATATTTTACCGAAGCCGTCGACACTGGTGAATACCCTCACATGA
Source organism: uncultured Verrucomicrobiae bacterium (assembly GCA_963804425.1). Taxonomy (GTDB): domain Bacteria; phylum Verrucomicrobiota; class Verrucomicrobiia; order Chthoniobacterales; family JAFAMB01; genus DASTDH01. Next base: position 743,994 of record CAWDQF010000003.1, read on the forward strand.
GCCTTTTGATCGGAAGAAGGTTCGAGCAGCACCTCTAGATCGCCTGACCCGACTACGCCGACATGGGCTCGCTGCTTGACGGGCTCAGAGGCGGGGTATTCGAAGGTAAGTTTTTCCATGTTTAGCGGCCGGTCGGAGTTAGGAATCGAGCGGCATGGTAGTTAGTGGTTATGTCGACAAAACGGTTGGCCGTGAGGACGGGCTGCGGGCCACAAAGTCCAGAAAGAGAGTAGCCGCTAACAAGTCCGCACTGCCTCCGGGCGAGGCGTTAACGGCGATTAGGTCACGATCAAGTTGCTGAAGCCGCTTCCAGCCTCGAGCCGTGGTGGTGCCTCGGGCCGCCAAGACCGCCGCCGCTCCGGCTTGAGCCGTTTTCAGCGCGGCCAGACCGCCCCGATGAAGCAGGCAAGTATCATTCAGACTCATTATGATCGCCAGCAGCGCATCGAGACGCGCGTTCGTTTCGGACGCGCCCTGCCGCCGTGAGCGGTGGAGCATCGGCAAGCCGATAGTTGTGACATGGGGAAAACCAGTCTGGGCTTCCCCGCGAGCTCCGGCTACCTGGTAGAGTCGACATACCCTCCAACCATTGCTTTGTCGCTTTGGGGCAAATCGATCGGGCAAACGAGCGAGTTGTCCCGCTCCGGCTGCTACGGCCTTGGCAGAGATCGACCTCATCGCAGCAGCCGAGACCAGCAGACCCAAGACCCAGATCGCTCCACGATGCGCATTGACTCGGCCGGTGGCCCACAACATCGAACGCTCCGCTGAGCGGCCCAATGCGCCAAGTTCTTCCCGGAGTGTACTGTTGGGAGTTCGTTGAAAAGAGATGAGAGCCATCTTTTCGAAGCTCATGCGAAGAGATCGAGCGGAGCGCCGCATGAGCGTCAGCGAAAGGTCGGTATGCGCACCCGAACCGCGCCCATCCACCAGCGCCGGTTTTGGTGTTAATTCGGCTTCCTCGATCAGGGCTTGGACGGCAAGGCTGGCCAGGCATGCGGCGTGGCTTAGCGCCTTATGATTCTGCTGAATCGAGTCCGGTGCGAAAGAAACCTGCATTACCAGCTCCTGAACTTTGCGGGTGGTTTATACAGATTACCAGACCAAGCGACCAAATCTTCCACACTGCGCGCTGCCAGCAGGGATCGCTTTGCTTCGTTACGTCTGACCTGAAGATCTTCGGGAAAAGCGATGACCCCATCACGCCGGAGTTTTTTCACTCGCTTGGGATCACTCTTCAGGCCGATCGGGCTGACCCCTGCAATGGCTGCCAGCGCTGCGCGACGCTCTTCCAAGCTCGACGATTTATAAAGGTAGGCGATGCCCTCCTCTGTGACTACATGGGTCACGTCATCGCCATAGATCATAATCGGAGCGAGCGGAAAACCGCTATCCTGGCCCACCTTGATCGCATCCAGAGATTCAACAAACGCTGGCTCGCCGCCCTTGTGATAGGTTTCAACGATCTGCACAACCAGTTTCCGCCCCCGTTGAACAAAGCTATCCGTATTGATCAGACTCAACCAGGGAGGACTGCTATGGCGTCGGCCATGCGGATCGCTGCCCATATTCGGCGCTCCACCGAATCCGGCCAAACGCCCGGCGATCACGGTCGAAGAATTTGCGTCCCCGTCCATCTGCAACGTAGAACCGATAAAAAGATCGGTTCCATAAAGACCTGCAAGTTGGCAAAGGACCCGATTAGAACGCATCGTGCCGTCGCTGCCGGTAAAGAAAATGTCGGGACGGGCCGCGGTATATTCCTCCATGCCCACCTCACTGCCGAACGAATGAATGCTTTCGACCCAACCGCTCTCGATAGCCGGGATCAGAGTCGGGTGCGGATTGAGCGCCCAGTTACGACAAATTTTGCCTTTTAGGCCGTGCGCCTCCCCGAAGGTTGGCAGGATGAGTTCGATGGCGGCGGTGTCCAAGCCGATTCCGTGATTCAATGACGTGACCTGATGCTTCTGATAAATCCCCCGGATAACCATCATGGCCATCAGGATATGCAGCTCATTGATATGGCGCGGATCGCGGGTGAAAAGCGGTTCAATGGCAAAGGGCGAGTCGGCCTGAACGATGAAATCGATCCATGAACCCGGAATATCTACGCGAGGCAACTTGTCAGTGATTTCATTTACTTGGGCGATAACGACTCCCTGGCTGAAAGCTGCAGCTTCCACAATCGTCGGGGTATCTTCGGTGTTTGGGCCGGTATAGATGTTGCCCTGAGGATCACCCTTTTCCGCGCAAACCAGTGCGACATTCGGAATCAGATCGACGAACATCCGGGCATAAAGTTCGATGTAGGTGTGAATAGCCCCGATATCGAGTTTCTTGTCCTCAAGGAGTTGAGCAACTCGCAGGCTTTGTGGGCCGGCATAAGAAAAATCGATTTTGCGCGCGATGCCGTTCTCAAAAAGGTCTAAATGTTCCGGCCGGCTGACGCTGGAAATCAGCAGATGAATATCATGAATCTTTTTGGCATTAACCTTGGCCAATGCGCGAGAGAGAAAGTCAGCCTGCTTTTGGTTGTTTCCTTCCAGGGCCAGACGATCCCCAGGTTGGATCAGGGCTTCCAACGCCTCGACAATCTTATCCGGGGCGATAATGCGCCCTTTGGCGAAAGAGCTCGCTTTCGCTAGACGCGCGTTCTTTCTTTCGCATCGTGTCGTCCAAGTTCGAATTTGAGGAGGGGCTTCTAACCCTTGCTTCATCATGGCCTTTCGTCTTGTCTGCTAGTTCAATCTCTCCACGTTTGCCGGGCTCGATTGAATAGCTTTTCTGTATGCGATTTTCTTCGACCAAACAACCTGTATCCAACTTGCTCTTGGGCTTACGCTGGTTTAGTCCTTCCGATCTGATAATGAACGCCGATCTCCGATATACGGAAGACGGGTTGATTCCAGCGATCGTACGGGAAGCCAACCCGCCCGGGCGCGTTTTGATGATGGCCTGGATGAATCGCGACTCGATCGAACGCACGCTCACGACAGGCCTAATGCATTATTGGAGTCGAACCCGGCAAAAGCTCTGGTTGAAGGGCGAAACGAGTGGCCACACGCAGAAATTGGTTCGTTGGTTTACAGACTGCGATCGAGATACGCTACTCTTCGAGGTAGAGCAGGTTGCGGGAGCTTGTCATACCGGCTATTTCAGTTGTTTTTTCCAGGAACTGGATCGGCAAGCAAACCCAAAGCCGATCTCCGAGGACAAAACGTTTGACCCGGTCGAGGCTTACCCAAAATGACAGAGATCCCGCTTACCCCCTCCCGTCCAGAGTTTCTCGCATTGGCCCGAAAAGGAAATCTGATCCCGGTCTATACGGAATTCGTTGCGGATTATGAGACGCCGGTCTCGGTTTTCGAAAAGATTGATGATGGGCGGCGTTCGTTTCTTTTGGAATCAGCCGAGAGCCACGATCACGTCGGACGCTATTCATTTCTCGGGAGTTCGCCGCGGGTCTATTTCGAAAGTCGCGGCCGAAACATCAAAGTCGAAGAGAACGGCCAAACCCGAGATTTTGAGACAGCGACGGATCCTCTGGCCGAACTGCGCAAGTTATTGGGCCGCTATACCTTCGTCGATTTGCCAGGATTACCGCCATTTGTCGGAGGTGCGGTCGGCTATATCGGATACGATGTCGTCCGTTTTTTCGAGCCAACTGTGACGCCGTCGCCGCCCGATCAACTTGATATTCCTGATTCGGTGTTCATGATCACCGACACATTTTTGGTCTTTGATCATCGACTGCGGCGTTTGAAGATTTTCGCGACCGCGTATGTGGACGAGCCCGGGCCCGAAGCCGCTTACGATGAAGCGCGCGGGAAAATCGCTGCGATTCTTCAACGGTTAGAATCTCCGACTAAGGCCCGGCTAATGAACGCGGTGTCGCTGGAATCTTCGCTCCAGACAAAGGCGAACACCGAGGAAGCGGATTTTTGCGAGATTGTGCGGCGTTGCCAGGAACACATTCAAGCCGGCGACGTCTTTCAGATTGTGCCATCGCTCCGATTTGAAGCCCATTACTCGGGAGCAGCACTTCCGCTTTATCGCGCCCTTAGGTTCATCAATCCCTCTCCCTACATGTTCTGTTTGCAATTGGGCGAGCGTTTCGCGTTAGTCGGGAGCTCGCCGGAAGTGCATGTGCGGTTGCGCGATGGCAAAGTAGAGATTCGGCCATTAGCGGGTACGAGAAGACGTGGGGTTACGCCCGAAGAAGACCAGCGATTGGCTGCTGAACTTTTGAAGGATCCCAAGGAGCGAGCGGAACATCTGATGTTGGTCGACCTCGCTCGAAATGACGTTGGGCGTATCTCTCGTTTTGGATCGATCAAGGTGTCGGATTTTATGACGATCGAGCGGTATAGCCACGTCATGCACATTGTTTCGAATATCGAAGGAGAGGTACAAGTGGGTAAGGATGCAGACGATGTGATGCGAGCGACATTTCCCGCTGGCACTGTCTCGGGTGCGCCTAAGGTGCGGGCGATGCAGCTGATCAATGGCTTCGAAAAAGGCAAGCGAGGGGCTTATTCAGGCGCGATCGCATATTTCGGTTTTGACGGCAATCTCGATTCCTGCATCGCGTTGCGTACGATAGTCTTGAAAGATGGAGTGGCTTACGCCCAAGCGGGCTGTGGTGTAGTAGCCGATTCGGTGCCCGAGGCGGAATATCAAGAGTGCGTCAATAAGGCGACAGCACTTTTTCGAGCGATTGAACGAGCGCAGCGGATCCTATGATTCTGGTAATCGATAACTACGACTCATTCACCTATAACCTGGTCCAATACTTCGGCGAGCTCGGAGCAGACCTGGTGATTCGGCGCAACGACCAAGTGACGCTGGAGGAGGTGGAAAACCTACGACCGGATCGAATCTGTATCTCGCCTGGTCCGGGAACGCCGCTCGATGCCGGAATTAGCAACGAACTGATTCTGCGATTTGGTCCCAGCGTCCCGATTCTTGGGGTATGCCTGGGTCATCAATGTATCGGGCACGCGTTTGGCGGCGAGGTAGTCCGAGCCGATCGGTTAATGCACGGCAAAACATCGCCGATTTTGCATGAGGGCGATGGGGTATTCACCGGGTTGCCAAACCCGTTTGAGGCGACGCGGTATCATTCTCTCATTGTTCGCCGGGAGACTTTGCCGGCGGAATTAGAGATTACCGCTGAGACCTCTGCGCATGAGATCATGGGATTGCGGCATCGCCGGTACCCGATTGAAGGCGTCCAATTTCATCCGGAGTCGATCATGACCGAGCCAGGAAAACGCTTGCTCGCGAATTTTTTACGGACGCGGGCGGGGCGGCTCTCTAGAGCGGGCGCCGCCTGACCCCAGATTGGTAGGAGGAAACACGCCCCGCGCGACAGCGACGTGAGGTGTGTACGCCAAACCATTTGGCGGCCGCCCAGACCGTGTCGGCTATGGCGCACTCACAGTCCGGCGCGTTGTCGATACCCTACCGCGCCGTCTTTGCCGGACTGTTTCGCCCTACCAATCGGCGATCATACAGCCAGCCGACGATTCAGCGGAGTCAACAACGGGACCGACTATCCGTCTTAGCTAAGCGCTTATCCGCAAAAGAGACCGCTTGGGCAGACCTTGCAGCAGGGTTGTAGATATCAGCCGAAACTGGTTAGTTTTTCCACGTTCATGGCTACCGACCGCACGCAGCCAGCAATCAGGCCGCTTTTCGCCCAAAGAAGAGAGATTCTGCGAATCTTGTTTGGGCATTCGCTCTATTGGAGTTGCCAGATTGCTTGCTGGCTGGGCCTATGGGCTCTTTTCTTTCTGATCTTCATTTCCGGATCAACGCGTCAGCCGCCCACGCCGCTCCTGATCGAGCAAACCCTCTATTGCTCATTTGGATTGATCGGGACACATCTGCTGCGGATTCTATTTTACTGGTTTGATTGGAATCGGCTTCCACTCTTTGCGCTGATTCCGCGCGTCTTGGTTGCGACGATCCTGCTCGGCATCGTGGAGGTCTGGGCAATTCACGCAGCGCTGACTGCCTCCATGCCGTCCCGACCGGCTCATTATAGTCTGTACCATTTCCCTCGCGTTCCACCGCATGAGCCGGAGGGCGAGCAAAGATTTCATTCGCTGCCGCGCTTTGTTTGGTACGAGTTTGGCAAGTGTGCGCTCACGCTCTTTGCCTGGTCCGCAGTATACTTTGGCTACCAATACCAGAAGCAACTAAAGGCAGTTCAGCTGGAACGTTTGCGCTTGGACGCAGCCGTCAAAGAAGCAGAATTGAAGGCCTTGCGAAGCCAAGTCAATCCGCACTTCCTTTTTAATAGCTTGAACACCATTCGCGCCCTTATTGACGAGAGTCCTCAGAAGGCGCGCGAAGGCGTGACTCGTTTGGCCGAGCTGTTTCGGGGAGCTCTGCGGATGTCAGAGTTGAACACCATACCGCTCCGGGTCGAGCTGCAGACGGTGGACGCGTATCTCGCTCTCGAACAACTTCGGTTTGAGGATAAACTGAAGGTACGAATGGATATCGATCCGACGGCCTTGGCTTTCCCCGTACCTCCATTTCTCGTGCAATCCCTCATTGAAAATGCCTTTAAGCATGGCGTCTACACGCTTCCGCGGGGTGGAGAAATTTCCTGTGTCATTCGGTCGCAATCCAACGGTTTATCCGTCGCGATCACTAACCCAGGCCAACTCAGATCGATCGAGCAGCGCAAAGAGAGCGGATTGGCCAATGCTCGGGCCCGTCTCGAATTGATCTATGGCAGTCAGGCTAATCTCCGACTTTCCGAGGGCGCTGCCAATAGCATTATTACAGATGTATATCTGCCTAACCCTGAGAGAAAGCCATGAAAGCATTGGTCATCGACGATGAAAGGCTAGCGCGCAACGAGGTCCGCCGGATGCTCGCAGAATTTTCATGGGTCTCGGTGGTTGGGGAAGCCGAGAACGCCGATGAGGCGCTGACCAAGATCAATGAATTGCGCCCCGATTTACTCTTTTTGGATGTGCAAATGCCAGGCAAGACCGGGTTTGATCTTCTGGAAAGCATCCGGGGCGAACTCCCACACGTGATTTTTACCACCGCTTATGACGAGTTCGCTTTGCGTGCTTTCGAAGTAAACGCGTTGGACTATTTGGTCAAACCGATCACGTCGGAACGACTTGGGCTCGCCTTGAGTCGCGTCCGCGACGCCGGGCAGCAGGTGGTCAGTGATGCGCCGCTCCGAGCTTCCGATCATGTCTTGGTCCGAGATGGCACCCGTTGTTGGTTCATCCCGGTACGTCGAATTCGCCTGTTGGAATCAGACGGAAACTATACGCGAGTGTATTTCGATTCGGTGAAGCCGCTGATCTACCGCTCACTGAGTACCCTAGAGCAACGACTGCCACCGGAGGTCTTCTTCCGGATCAATCGCCAGCAAATCGTGAATCTCGATTTCATCGAAAATATTGAGTCATGGTTTAGCGGCGGCCTGAAGATCTGGCTGCGCGGCGGAGGAGAGTGCGAGGTATCTCGCCGGGCTGCTCGCGCTTTCCGACAGAAGCTCAGCTTATAGTATCGGTCTCGTGCGCCAATTCGCTCGCCATGTCCAGCTGGCGAGGAAAGCTTCTTCGGACACGTGCAACGCCCCGGGAATACCCGAGAGCGAACCGAGCATCAGACAGACCGGCGAGTCACCGAATTGGCGCAGGAGACGGATACTGGTCTTTTTTGACCTTCGACCCCTCGGTTGAGCCATTCATCATAATCGGAGGGCTCGGACCAAAAAGTGGGGGAAAAATTGCTTTATGAAGAAATCGAATGCTTGGTTGGCGATACTCTTTCTTTGTTTAGCGCCTTTTACGGTTGCGTCGGCGCAGTGGCACGGTTGTGGCGAGGGCGGCTTTCTTGGCGGTTTTGGTCGGGAGACTCTGGATGATTTAGATCTTTCCGAGACCCAGCGGCAGCAGGTTCACCAAATTTTCCAGGCTAACCACGACTCGTTTCGAAGCGCCTTTAAATCAGTCTTAGAGGCGCACCGAGACCTAGACACTGCGATGCAAGCCAGCGCGCCAGATGAAGCCACGATCCGTGCTCGCACGACTCAACTCGGCAACGCGATGGCTGATCTGGCTGTTCTAAAGTCACAAATTCGGACGAAAATCGTGGCGCTCCTGGATTCCGCTCAGCAACAAAAACTCAATCAGACTGAGCAAGACCAAGCGAAGAGGACCCAAAAGATGATCGATCGAATGAGTCAGCCGGGCGAAAACGAGTAGTTGACGATTGATCTCGACCATCCGTGGAACATTGGCTGTGTTTCTAGTTTCGGTGGTGGTCCGGCGGCTGCCCTGGCGACCACCGGATAGACACTCAATCCTTCGTTAGCGGTCCGCGATTACACGGCGAATGGTAAACTGTAAATTGTGCCGAGCTTCAATTTTTGCGTTCAATGGTGAGCTTAATTTCCTGGCCTTCTTGGACGTTTGGCTGAAAGGGGACTCGTCCGCGAAACTACTCACTTCTGACCAAGTTGAGGCGCGCTTCAGCGCTAGAGGTCTGGGGGATATCAAGTCCCTAGGGCGTTCCCCTAGGCTATCCTGAATCTCGCCTTTGCCGCTGAGAACCTGCCCATCAGATTTGGTCAACCGAAGTCCGACAGACTGCCAGGCTATCATGAATCTCGCCTTCGGCACTCTGGGCGTAAAGCCCGAACCGGTTCAGGGCCGGGAACGATTTCGGCGCCTTTCTGCACAATCAACCGTTCGTAAATGCGTGCATCCTTTCGTAAGGCTGGTTGACCGTAGATCCCGAAGTTCAACCTGCTGGCGCGATTCGTCCGTCAGTAGTGGCGTATGAAATTGAAACTTCTATTGGTTGCCGCTGTTAGTATGCTGAGCATTTCCGCTTTGCATGCCCAGTCGGCAGATGCCAGCCCTTCTGCCACGACTGAAGGGCAGCACTACGGGCATAGACATCATCACGGTTTTTGGAAGGCGCTGAATCTTACGGACGCACAACGTCAGCAGGTTCATCAGCTGATGCAAAGCAACCAGCCGAGCACCAAAGGCCTGATGTTAAACTTGTTGAACGCGGAGAAAGCTCTGCAGGATGCGATCGCCAAAAATCCGAGCGATGAAGCGACGATTCGTTCGCTCTCGGCGACGGTCGGTAGTGCCAAGACCGAGTTAACGGTTCAACGGGCAAAATTCCGTTCGGAGATCGCGAGTGTTCTCTCGGCGGAACAGAAACAACAGCTGGCACAGTGGGATCAAAAACGGGAAAGCCGGTTGCAAAAGCGCATTGATCGTTTGAACGGAGCAAACAGCTAATCAACCTGTTTCAGACGAAGTAAGTTGTACAGCCGCGCGTTCTTGACGCGCGGCTGTTTTGCTTTGGAGAACTGAGATACTCTTTGGTTAAGCGCGCACTCAGTGGTGACTGAGTAAAGGAGATAATATCGGTGTTCCGTACGCCAGCGCCGAAGGCGAGATTCAGGATAGCCTAGCAGCCTGTCGAGAGGGCCACGGATTTTTCAAATCAGATCAGCAACCTATCGGTTAGCTCAGCTTTCAAGTCCGACAGGCTGCCAGGCTATCCTGAATCTCGCCTTCGGCGCTGCCAGCACAGCAGGGCCACGTGCCCAATCTGATCACCGATCTTCTGGAAATAGCACTGCTCGAACCGGTGCAGCATCCGCGCCGACGAACTTGATCGGCAAAGCTACTAAGTGATACATGCCCGGCCAGACTGCTTCTAACCAGAGCGATTCCAGTATGTAAATCCCCGCGCCGAAGAGCGCGTGGTGGACGGGAAGATCTTTACTGTCTAGTTGGTCCACGGAAGGTAAATCCACGCCGACCAGCCGTACACCTGCCTTCGCCAGCTTATCAATGGTGGCAACTGCGAGTGTTGGAATTCGGTTCGGAAATTTTCTGTGATTAGGCCAACCTCCAGTTCGAAACAGCACACGTGGTGGTAGGTCGAGGCCGTCCGGAAGAATGATTTCATCGCTTCCTGGAGATTCTATTACCTGCGCCGTTCCGCATACGGTCTGCAACGGAATACGATCAACCGTAATATCGGAATCCGCATAATGCGCTGGGGCATCCAGATGTGTTCCAAAATGCGTGCTCAGCCGAATCGACCCGACGGTGATTGGGTCGCCCTTTTTTTGCGAGACTGGAAAAGTCAACTCGAAGGGCGTGTCGCCAGGCCAGTGCGCTGTGGCGGAACTGGCTGGCCGGCTGATGTCAATGATATGGCGGGGTCGCATACTGGTGCGCGCAGGAGCAGCAGCGTCGGAGGCAATCGGTAATCAGTAATCGGTAATCAGTAATCAGTAATCGGTAATCAGTCATTGGTCATTGGTCATTGGTAGGCAATTGGTCAGAGCGCCGAAGGCGTGTTTCAGGATAGCCTAGGGCGAAGCCCTAGGAAATTGGATTCCCCAGCGTTTACGCGCTGAAGGTGCGTCTCAAAGTTACCCTAATTTCACATTGTTACGCGCCTTCAGCGCTGAGGTACTTGTAAATTCCGGTTCCTAGGGCTTCGCCCCATAAGCGTTAACTTAAGAAGAATCACTGGCAAACAGGCGAGGGTAATTTGTCCCGGAGGGACTTCATGAAAGTAGCCTGGCAATTCATTGCCAGGGCAAGATAAAGAAAAGCCGTGTCCTGTAAGGACGGAGGAAATATCCGGACCAACATTTTTTCAACCGTCCCGCTGGGACGGGGCGTCTGTTCTTTTCCCCAGGCACTTCATGCCAGGCTACTATCCGGCTGTCCCTTCGGGACAAATGCGTCTCGGCGTCGCACTGCCGCTCCCAACAGTTCGGACCTTAAGTTAGCGCTTATAGGGCGAAGCCCTAGGAAATCCTGAATCGCGCCTTCAGCGCTCTATGGAGATCAATGATAACTGATCAGTGATTAGCCGCGCTATGTGATCAAGTCGCGAGACCGGTCCGCCAGGCTGGAGGCCATAGCGGCCGCTTCGCAGAGAAATTTGGCGGTTTTTTCGAGCTCCGAAAAAGAATTGTAGAGGGCGACTGGAGTGAGGCGCAATGTGTCTGGCGGCCGGAAATCACCGATCACGCGGAATCGTTCGCGGAGGAGCTGCGCGATTTGTCGTGCAAACGGATGCTGTAACGCGATATGTCCGCCTCGCTCCTCGGGCTGCCTTGGTGTCACGACCCGGAAGCCGCCACAGCGTTTTTCTAAAGCGGTCACGAGAAACTCGGTGAGCGCAAGCGATACAGATCGAATCCGGCTGATTTCAGCACGTTGAAAAATCTCTAAACTCGCCTCCAGCGGGGCCAAGCTGAACAGCGAAGGGGTGCTTATTTGGAATGCTCCGGCACTTGCTGCCGGTCGGAACGTTTGCGCCATTTCGAACTGCGTTGTTTTTTCGCTGCCCCACCAACCGGCCAGTCCCGGACGGCACGTGGGGAGATGTCGGCTGCGAAACAGATATCCAATCGCTCCCGGTCCGCCGTTTAGGTATTTGTAGCTACACCCAAAAGCAAGTTGAACGCCGTCACCGGCAAAATCATGATCGATCGCTCCGACCGAATGGGAACAATCCCAGGCGATCCTAATATCGCAAGCATTCGCTTTTCGGATAATCGACCGAATCGGGAGCAATTGCCCGGTAGAGTAAACAACCGTTGGCAGTACGGCGAAAGCAACAGACTCATCGAGTGCATTTAGAATTGCAGCGGGATCCAACAATCCTTGCTCCGTGTTTGGAATGACTCGCAGTGCTGTGATCGGATCCAGTCCGCGAAGGCTGAGATGGCTCTCGACAGCGTAACGATCGGAAGGAAATGCTGACGCGTCGATTGCGATCAACGATTTGCCGGGGCGCGTTCGATAATAGGTGGTCAAAAGCTGATGCAAATTGATCGTCGTGGAGCCAGTAAAAACGACTTCGTCTGGTGCTGCACCGAGAAGTGTGGCGAGAGCGACCGCTAGCCGCTCGGCCAGGTCGAACCAGCCGCAAGCGATCCAACCCTCGACTGCGTGTTGGCGCCATTCGCCAAGGCGCTGTTCGAGAACCTCTGCGGCTTTGCGAGGAAGTAAGCCGAGGGAATTGCCATCAAGATAAATCCCGTCTTCGGGTCGACAAAATTCGGCGTGGAAGTCTGCAAGAGGATTGGATCGATCCAGTTCAATGGCGGAGGTCATAGTTGCAAGTTGGGCGACGCCGGAGGTCCTAGGAGGCTGTTGAAAAGACAATGGGCCATCAAACTTGCGAGAACAAACCCGACTTCGCAGAGCCTACGTCGCGGCTGCTCTATGTGTTCCTCCAAACCCAATGCTTGGAGGGCGCGCCAAAGCTTTAGCGACGGCTGCTTCCTCAGCGGCCGGTTTTGACTCAATGGTTATTTCTCAAGAGTATTTCAGCCGGCTAAGCAACAAAAAAAGATTGCATTTGATCAATCAGCAACCTTTTTAACCACTGTAAATGGCTCGACGGGTGGAAGATAGGTGAGATATGGCCGCCGTTGGGGCGAATGTTTCGAATTTCTTATTGATGAAACGGGCTGATACGTCCGTCGGACTAATTTGAGGCGATCAATCTTGCCTCCTAATACCACAGCACTATGAAAACATACGCTGCATTGTTGGCTCTAACCCTCTCGTTAGGCGCGTTTGCTCGAGCCGATGAGATTCAATTCACCACTCTCCCTCAGGTCGTACAGACCACTGTCATCCGAGAGACGCACATTCCTGACGGTACCTTAGTGACTCGGGTCGTCCGCGAAAATGGCGGAATTTACGCTGTGACGGTTCGTCAGAACGAGGCGACTCGCGTGGTGTACATCAACGATGCCGGGACGATAGTACAAGCTCCCAATTCGACGATTACAACGACCACGACTGAGCCAGTTGAGCAACAGGTGATCACCTACGAGCAGGTGCAACAGAACTTGCCACGCTACGAGCTCATTGAAAAGAAGGGCGATAAGGAGGTCTACCTCGACCATCAGACCGGCCAGAAAATTAAGGTGAAACGAGAGCACTAAGGGAATCTTCGATCCGATTCTATCGAAAAGGCGTTGCCCACTCGGCAACGCTTTTTCGGTGTGAGAAAGCCGGGTTCGCGAGTAGCTCTGCGAAAACGACCTGTTACCACGAGCTAAGCTTGACGCGGTCGCTCCAGCTGGCGATCAAGTTAGGACAAACGCTTCTGCATGATGCGACGGATCGGCCTGGGCTTCGCGACCACGCGGAAGCCAGCTCGCGCGAACGATCCTTCTGTACCGGTATAGAGCGTGAGTGGGCTGGACTCTTTGTCTGGCGAGATGCGCGCGTAAGCTTCTACCACGGACGCACCGAAACCGGCGGCGAAAGCGCAAGCTGCCTCGATCAGCTCTCTGGTAAGGCCTTGACGACGATGGTTTCTGGCCACGTAAAGGCAGGTGATAGACCAGACCGGCGTATCATCGATCGGTTGCAGAGTCCGCGAGGTGGCGAGACGACGATATTTCTCGCGCGGAGCGACGGCACACCAGCCCACAGCTACCTGATCGCGGTAGGCGAGCACCCCGGGTGGGATCGCTTCTTTGACGCATTCCCGAAATCGGTCCTGATTGGTGGCACCGGCACCATCGCGAAACTCGTGTGACTTAAGACGCCACCACATACACCAGCATCCGGCACAAGCGCCGCGAGGAGCGAAGAGCGACGTCAAGTCTTCCCAGCGGTCGGGGGTTAGCGCACAAAAGGAGAGGGCAAAGCGCTGACTAACAATTTTGTTAGCGGACTTTTCTCGCCTCGGAAGAAGAAGATTTCTCTTTCCGCTCATTGTTTGATTTTTTCTTGCGTTGGTAATAGCGCCTTGCCTTGGCCTGGCTGCCACAATCGTTCATCGCGCACCAACGCCGGCTGTGGTTCTTTGTAGTATCGATGAATAGCCAACCGCATGTCGCGCTGGCGCATTGACGAACGCGACGAATCTGATCGGACGCTAGAAGATCGGCTGCGGACCAAGCAATCGGGGCGAGCAGCCAAGTGTCGTTGGCTTGGGCGATCTCGCGGGCGCAGCAAAAATCTTTACCTTGCGGACGAACTTCCAGGCGAATAAGGAATCTGCGAAGCGCATCATTTAACGTCATAACATCACTCGCGTGGGGTGCCTTGTTTCGTGGCAACGTTCCAAAGATGCGGAAAAGCGCTTCGCGGAAGGCCCTTGCCTCCTCCAGGATATTCGACACCTTTTTGGCGTTCGCCTCTGCATAGGCGAGGAGTTCAAGCGCCTTGCCTTCGCCGATCAGTCCGGCCTTTTTGCTCCAGTGTACCAGGTCGGCGAATGTAGAGAGCTTCTCTGTCGGATTCTCGGAAGTGTGCGAGCCGACGGTATTCACGAAATCGAGGCAGAGCGCCCCGGCAATAAAGCTGAAGGGACTAGAATTATCAGGCATTTCTTTATTACCGTTAAAATATCACTTGAAAGGTAAGATACAAGCGTGTATTAGTATCACCGTCAAAAGTATATTTTGAAGGTGAAATAGATGAATCCAAACCCGTTTAGCCATATCGACCTCCGGGTCCGGGATTTTGGTGATGCCACCGAGTTTTATCGAGAGTTCCTCCCAGCCATCGGTTTCCCCGAGCCGTGGGACGGAGAAGAATGGAGAGGTAATTCGGCGTCTGGAGCCTTTCCCTCGAAAGCGTTTTTCGGTTTTACCGAAGATCCCCAGCATCAACCCAACGGCACTCGGATCGCGTTCTGGGTGAGCTCACCAACGGAAGTCGACCGTGTGGCCGAGATCATTCAGAGAGCCGGGGGCAGAAACATTGAAGGCCCACTTTTTAACCCAGAGTACAGCGAGACCTATTACGCCGTGTTCTTTGAGGACCCGAGCGGAAACCGTCTTGAAGTCGTCCACAGACAGAAATGAACAAAACCTATGCAAAACGAATTGAGAGATCGCGTCGTGAGTTTTGACCGCCCGGGTTGGATGGGCGGCAACCAAATTTATTTGGTTCCCTGGCCTAATGGTCAGGAAAGCAAGAGGGTTCCGGAGCTGAGCCGGCCGCGTTTAGCGAGCCGCGCCGAGAACGATCTGGCCAGTGCCATTGCCTACCTAGTCCTGGCCGGCAGCCTCTTTGCTTCGCTGCTGGAGTTCTTCGCCTCGTTGCCCGCGCTGCCGTAAGCGGGCTCGAGGCGCTGTCGGCTCTTGATAAAAATGCGACCATTTGGCGGGCCGACCAGCGCCCCTCTGAAAATTTGCCAGAACCGTCAGTTCGTTGGGCCGAGGATCATGCACGCCGACTCCGAAGGCCGTGCGGAACCCAACTCTTGCCGGCGGAGGGGAGGTGGTTGCGCCTCCAACGCCTTCGGCGTCGGAAACCTTCATTTCAGTGGGTTAGGCATCTGAGCTATACAGCTTTATGATCAAGCACGGTGGTTCGGAAGAAGCGGTGATCAAGGGTCAGTTATTTTGGGACAATCACAGTTGTATGCCCTTGCGACCGTTGGACGAGAGTTTTCTCCCGCAACTCGAACGGTACCGTCGAGCCAACGTTCAAGTCGTGACGTTGAACATTGGATTTGGAGAACAAACGATCGAACAACATCTGCGCATGATCGCTCAATTCCGTCGCTGGGTCAGCCTGCGAACGGATAAATATCTCCTGGTCCGAAGCGTTGCAGATATCGAGCGAGCAGTGCGGGAACACAAGCTCGCTATTACATTTGATATCGAAGGCGCTGGCGCGATCGGGGATCAACTCAGCCTTATATCCATGTACTACGATTTAGGAGTGCGCTGGATGCTAATGGCTTATAACCGGGGCAACCTGGTTGGTGCGGGTTGTCATGACGCGGAGGATAAAGGTCTGACGAAATTTGGTCGTGAAGTCTTGGAGGAGATGGAGCGAGTAGGAATGGTGGCATGCTGTTCCCACACCGGTCAGCGCACGAGTCTGGACGTGATGACTTCTTCCCATAATCCGGTAATCTTTTCGCATTCGAATCCGAAAGCACTCTGCGATCACCCACGCAACATCGATGATGAGTTGATGCGAGCGTGTGCCGCAACGGGAGGTGTCGTTGGGATCAATGGTGTTGGATTATTTCTCGGTAATAATGATGTGCGAACGGAAAATCTGGTTCGATACATCGATTATGCAGTTTCATTGATCGGGGCCGACCATGTTGGCATCGGGCTCGACTGCGTATTTGATCAAGTCGAGCTAAAGGAAATGCTCGCGTCGATGCGGGACAGTTTTCCTGCTGGCAGCGGTTACGATTCTGTCCCTGCTTTTGCTGCGCCGGAGCAATTACCTGAGATCGCTCAAGCATTATCGAGACTTGGCTATTCTGAGAGCGATGTCGCAAAAATCATGGGCGGCAATCATCTGCGCGTTGCGCGACAGGTTTGGAAATGAACGATGAAAAGCAGATCAATGGCCGTACACCAGATTAGCCGCCTTACGGATGACCTACGGCCGAAAATTTTGTCGTCGTTGAGGATGCTCTCCCGATACCCGTACCGCGAGGCCCTGGTGGAGAACGTCTATCTCTCGGTCGACCCTTACATGCGCGACTACATCTTTGATCTAGCCCTGCAGGAGTTTAGCAATGAGCTCCTGCAGTCGGATTGTGATCATTTTAGAGGAGGTGTCGTTGATTGCGTAAGGAAGAACCAGGCGGCCATTATGAATTAATGCGCCGCAACTATAGACGACGTTTGGCACATAGCCTTGCCAGTTCTCTTCGTCAGGTTGCAAAAGAGGTTCGGTGAGTCGCCCGATTACGTGAGAGGGATTCTCCAAGTCCAGTAAGGCCGCACCGATGCAGTATTTTCGCATCGGGCCGACTCCGTGAGTCACGACGAGCCATCCGGCATCTGTCTCGATAGGGGAGCCGCAATTGCCCAGCTTCACCAGTTCCCATGGTTGCTCGGGCCGCAACAGGACTTTGGGGCCACTCCAGAAGTGCCGATCATCCGAGAACATCAATAGAATATTTTCGTCGTCTTGGCGGGAGAGCATTGCGTAGCTTCCGCCGATTCGCCGCGGAAAAAGAGCCATACCTTTATTTTGAGCAGCCGGACCATTCAGCGTCCGAATCCGAAAGGAACAGAAATCGTCGGTTTCGATTAGCTGGGGAAGGATAACGCGTCCATCATAGGCGGTATAGGTAGCGTAGTAAGTCGCACGCTTATCCGGTTCGATAAATCGCACGAATCGGGCGTCCTCCAGCCCGTTCCTTTCATTCGCTGATAACGGGAAGAGGACACGTTCCGACATCGGCACGGATCGATGAAAACGAACCTCGTAGTTTGACTCTGCGAGCCAGTGCACGCTCGCCATCGTACGCTGAAATGCTTCCGGGACCCGTTCCTGAATGGGGATAACCTGCGGCAGAGCATCATTCAATTCCGTGAGACTGAATGGGTCGCCGAGCCGCTTCATCATTGAGCCCGACCAACCGTTTCCAATTCCAAATGCATTCAGCCTTTCGAAAAAGAGTTTCTTCGGAAACGTCGGATTGGATTCAAGCTCAGGAAGCCGTGCGAAAGGGGAAATGTTCTCTATTCGGATGGAGTGATCCGATCGTATGACGCCAGCGCGGAATCCGAGCGAAGAAATGTGTCCTTCCCCAACCCCTCGAAGGCTGAGAACAAAACGAAGCTCGTCTTTGGAAAGCCCTGACTGATCCGGGTGCGGTACGATCGACGGATTAAAAAGGGCGACGGATTCAAATGCGTATTCTCCAGTGAAGACTGCCCCGATCAGCAGGCGGCGAATTTCCGACACCTCTTGCTTGGGTTCAACGTGCCCCTGCAGTTTTTCAAACTGCCGGATCCACAACTCATCGCTGTCAGGATGTTTACGGCTAAATTCGCTACGGACGCGAGCAAGCTCCTTTGACGTTTCCTTCTCGCTCAGCGCAAGTACGCGATTGATGATGCTGGAGATTTGGCCGGGCTTTATGGGAACGAAGGGGCGAATCAAGACGCGACGTGCATCCGGTTGCAAGTGAATGCCGGTCGATTCGAGATTCAAGCCACACCTAATTTCTGGGCTTCGCGGTAGAAGCTCGTTTCCGCCTGGGTCATTTCAGCCAACGAGAGCAAGAACGCGAGGCTTGATTCGGCGCCCTGGTTTTGGTTCACGCGATCGGCGTGGAGCGCGTCGCTGCAACCGCCGGTGCTGGAATCGTACAACGATAATCCCAGATCGTTGCGACCAAGAAACCACTCGAAGCAACGCCGCGCGGCCAGGTGCCAAAAATCGTCGTCGGTAAATCGATAGGCTTCCAGACATGCGGCAATCATGGCGTTGGCTTCAATAGGCTGTTGATCGAATCGCGCGCGGTGGCCGTTTCGAGTGCAGAAACCGTTGCAACCGATTGGAGCGAAATGTCCAGCTTCGGTCGTCTGAATTCCCACCAGCCATCGAAGCGATCTCAAGCCAATCTGGAAAACCTCTCCGCGCGAGGTCCAGTAGCCACTTAAGATCAATGCGTGGGACAATCTTGCGTTGTCGTAGGTTGCTACCTGCTCGAACCAAGGCCAATCTTCCGATTCATTGTTTTGGAAGACTCCGACCAATCGGTCAGCGAGCAGATCCCGAAGCTGATTCGCCGTTCGATCACCGGAAAATGATCGGAGATATTCTTGGATCGCGAGAAGAGCAAACGCCCAAGCCCGGGGAGAAGTGAACTGTTCGACAACCGGAAGTCCTTGCTGGAACAAGAGCGCGCAGAGATTACGGTGACCCTCATTCTGCGAGCGGCCAAGAGCTGTGCCGGTCGCCCAAAGCGCCCGGGCGTGACTATCTTCGGATCCTACTGTTTCAAGCCATTGCCGCTGATGGCTCATGAAATTCCGGAACCGACAAGTTTTCGGATCAAAAGCGTGCCAAATGAACGCTAGGTAGATGCTGGCCAGCCGTTCGAGTTCTTCCTTCGAGATTCGGCTCGTTGTGTCTTCCAAGTGTAATGCCAGGATAAAAGCCCGAGCATTATCGTCGATGCAGTAACCTTCCCGGTAATTTGGCACGTTGAAGATTGCGTGCTGAAAAATTCCGGTATCGTCGGTCATGCGAAAAAGGTGGTCCAACTTGAATGGTGGCAACTGATAAGGCCGGTTCTCGAGCGTCCTCACCGCAAACGATTTCCGTGGCAGTAGGCTAAGGCTGGCCCGCGCGCGTTCGAAACTCTCCATATGTTGTTGGGCTACGACGGGCCAGATCATTGCCCGACCGAGTTTCCATGCCCGTTTGCGTGTAGCATTCATGAGCGTTGGGTCGGAAAGGAATCGGTTTACGGCCTCGCTGATCGCTGCGGAATTCGAAAACGGCACCAGAAGGCCGCGGCCGTCGGCCAGCAACTCCCGGGCATGCCAATAGGGCGTTGAAACCACCGCCTTCCCGGCAGCAAAAGTGAAGGCCAGTGTACCGGAGGTAATTTGTGATTCGTTGAGGTAGGGCGTGATATAGATATCCGCTGCGCCAATAAATTCGTTCAGTTCATCCATCGTAACGAAGCGGTTGTAAAAGATGACGTTACGCGTGACATGCCGATCGTGGGCCAGGCGCTCGAGTTTCAGTCGATAAGATTCTCCTTCCCGTGCGATGAGGTGGGGATGCGTCGCGCCCAGGACGATGTAGACGACGTCTGGGTGGCTCTCCAGAATTTTCGGCAATGCTTCAATGACAAACTCAATCCCTTTGTTGGGAGAGAGTAGCCCAAACGTGAGCAGCACCGTTTTTCCCTCCACTCCAAACTGATCTTTGTAGAAACTCGGATCAATAAAGGGCGTATCCGGAGCGCCATGAGGGATCAAATCTATCTTCTCGCTAGATACGCCGTAAACCTCTTCCAGAAGGCGGTGCCCCCGTTCGGCCATGACGATGAAGCGACTCGAGAGTTCATCCAGCTGTTTCATCACCGCGCGTTGGTCGTTGGTCGGTTCACGCAACAGCGTGTGCAGTGTCGTTACCACCGGCATTTTCACGTCGCGTAAGAAGGCGAGGAGATGGCTTCCGGCGACGCCGCCGTAGATACCAAACTCGTGCTGAACCGAGACCACCTCGATGTTGTTGATGTTCAGGAAATCCGCTGCCCTGCGGTACGAATCCAATTCCTTTTCATCGATTTCAAAACGGATCCGGGCAGGATAATCATACCCTTCAGGCCGGTCATTCACGGCGCCCACGATCGAATGACACTCGGGATATGCCGTGGCTACGGCCTCGCAGAGATCGTTGGTATAGGTAGCGATACCGCATTGCCGGGGGAGATGATCTCCCAGAAAAGCAATTCGATTGACAGTAGAGGTTCTTTCCATCAGCTGAACGATGCGATCGGAGTTGGCGTGCCGCTCAGCTGGAGTCGATCCGTTTTAACCCGGTAGCGTCAGGAGCTTCTCACGTATGTGACGCGTTGTCGCAGGAAAAGCGCCCAGAAGCTTGTTTTACCCGACGGAGCGATTTCCGGAAGTAGCCCAAGCGTTATTGAGCCTTGGCTGTTCTCAGATCGATGCTAGATCGAGGCCGAGCCACCCATGATTTTCGTGACAGTCGTTGCGCAACGGACCAACCCGCGAGGAGTATCACTTTTGCGACTTCGTAATCCGAAAATGAGGCGCAAGAGGCGAATTTTAAAGTTAGGCGTTGAAAGCCATAGAATTTTCAGAAACTTCTTCTTCGTGCCGATTTTCAAGGAGGAAACGCCCTCGTCCCGCAAGAAGAACGAAGTACGTCATGCTGCAGATGATGCGGCGTTCAAGAAGCCGAGAAGATCCTGCGAAAGTATAGCGTAACCCTGGGCAGGCTGGCTGAGTGATCCAATATCTTACGATCGTTCAGATTGACGCATTCCACCAAATGGTGTTGGACCGCTTCGGAGGGGGGCCCGGCACTCGAAACTACGCCGGCCTGAAGGTGGCTTGCGAAGCACCCGTTAACATAGCTCAGACCGAGAATGGAGACCTGTTCGACCAGGCTGCCGCATACGCATTTTCGATCATCCAAAATCATCCTTACTATGATGGGAACAGAAGTACGGGGCTGACGGCTGCGCTGGTGTTTTTGGGACTAAACGGTTGCGGAAATCATAAGTATTACGAGCCGCTCCTGCAGGAGGCTGTCCTTTATCTGGCAGAGCAAAAGATGACGCGTGCGCAATTTGCGAATACCTGCGCGCGGCGTACGACGGTACCCGGGGTACCTGGGGGAACGCGTAGCAAGCTGCTTAAGCCGGGTGTTCGCGCAGAGCTTGCACATATCTCATAGCGCGGCGGACGGAAACCGCTCATGGCAAAGACGACTTTAGCACTTTGGCCGGGTAACGATTTTCAATCGTCTGTTCCGGGATCGAGCCCGAAAAATACGACCGCCCACTGAAGCCGCAACGAGCTTTGGTTATGTAGACGAGCCGCTTCCCAACCGGCACTCTCTCGGCAAGCCCATGCAGCGGCCCGCAAACGCACTTTTGCTCAGCGCTCGGCTTCGGCAAAAAAGCCGCCCGGACTCGACGTGCCAAGTGGAATTGACATTTTTCTTTCCTTTAGTTGTTGGCATCCAATCGTTTTGGGCGAGCCGATTTACAGATGGAACTCTCCGCTTCTGGCCCTGAATCGTTCATTGCTAGCCCGGAGATATCAGAATGCAAAACTCGAAATTGACTCGAAGCGGACAAGAATCGGCTCCTCTGCCCGAGAGAGTCAAACACGCATTTTCTCCGTCTTCGCATGTCCGTTCGTTTGCGCTGATGGGGCTTTTCATCCTTGCGATACTCTACACCTTTCACTTTGCGGCGGATTTCATCTTGCCAGTCATCCTGGCTGTCTTGATGAGTTTGTTGCTCTTACCATTTGTGCGTTTTTTGCGGAAAGCGCGGATTCCGGAGGGATTTGGGGCCGCCACGGCAATTATCGTTCTTGTTGCCCTGTTGCTCGGGCTTGGCTCTCTTATCACTCGGCCTTTAGCGGCTTTCGTTGGTGATTTTCCGATCAACCTCGAGAAAATTCGAAACCGGGTAGCGTTCCTAAGTGGACCGCTGACGGAAATAACCGAGGCCTCGAAGCAGGTTGAGCAACTAATGCCCTCCAACCAAGGGCCGGTGACGCTGGTGGCTCTCAAGCAACAGTCGCTCTTGCAGATTTTCTTCAGCCAAACGCCTGGCTTCCTGGCCAAAACAGTCGTTGTCGGAGTCCTCAGTTACTTCCTTCTGGCTCATGGCGAGCTTTTCATCCGCAAAGCGGTTAAAGTGGTTCCAACGTTTCAAGACAAACGGCGTGTGGTTGAGATAGCGCGGGAGATCGAGATGAGCATCTCACGGTACTTGACATCAGTGACGCTGCTCAATCTGGGCTTGGGAGCTTGTGTGGGATTAGTCGCTGCCTCGGTCGGGTTACCCAATCCGTTGATGTGGGGTGGAGCCGCTTTTTTATTGAACTACGTTCCTTTTGTCGGCTCCGCTTGTGGAATCGTTCTCATCGGCATAGCCTCATTCATCCAATTTGAGAACATCTGGTACGCCTGTTTGGCTCCTGCAGCTTACCTGTGCTTGAACGCTTTGGAGAGCAACTTCGTGACGCCGCATGTACTTGGCCGATGGATGACTTTGAATCCAGTCGCTATCATCCTCTCTTTTCTTTTTTGGGGATGGCTCTGGGGCGTGCCCGGCATGCTCTTGGCCGTGCCGATTCTGGCCGCGACTAAGATTTTTTGCGATCACATTGCAGAACTGGAATTCCTCGGCGAGTTCCTGGGCGAGTAGCCCCTTGGGAGAGAAGCAGCGGGTACGGTCAGCGGGCTTGCCCTTGGCCCTGCTATTTGCCAAATATTAAACAGTCTTAACTGTGCCTATGATGCGTTTGAATTCTTATCAGGGAAAGCGACTGCTTGCCCTGGCACGTGGTGCTGATTATGCGCATGCGGGCGAAACGGAGGCGATCGATTTGGTCTGGAGTGGTTTGCCGAAGCGTCGCACCCAGAATGTTCTCGATGCGGGATGTGGACGCGGCGGAACTGCGGCTTACATGTACAGTGCGGGGTGGGGGCGAGTCACCGGCATTGACATCGAGGCGGAATCTATCGACAGAGCCCGGGAAGCCTATCCCGAAATTTCTTTCGAAATTTGCCCGGTTGAACAATCTCACCGCGTGGGCAAGGAGACGTTTGATATTGTTTGTTGTTTCAATGCGTTCTACGCATTTCCCGATCAGGCAGCGGCGCTATTTGCTTTCGCCCGTGCGGCGAAATCCGGGGCGTGGCTGGCAATCTTCGACTACACGGATCCGGGCTCCTTTAGCAACTCGTCGCTGGCAAAGCATGCGGAATTGCAACGCTGGAATCCGCTCAAATTATCCGGCGTAGGGGCACTTCTTGATGACGCCGGATGGTCGCTTGAGGTCATCCGGGATGTGAGCACCGATTACGCGCGTTGGTACAGAAACCTCGCGACCCGGATTCACGACCTGCAACCGATGCTTGTTCAGGAATGTGGCATTGAAACCTGGGAATACGCCGCGAAGTTTTACGATACCATGTATGAAACGGTTCAGACTGGGAACATGGGCGGCGCAATTGTCTATGCCGTAAAGCGCGGCTGAAGGTTAAGATTCATCACACTCAGATGAGGGAATAAGTTTTGAACCGCAGTATCGGGTAACGGCATTCCAGTGGATTCGCGCTCTTCGTTCGGCACGAGCAGCGACTAGGATACCCAAATTTTAGTTTGCTCTTTCAACAGCTTACGAGTGTTCAAATCGTGTAGAGTGAACGCTAACCTTTTAACGCCTGTGATACCCACGAATTCAAGCACGTGTCCAGGTGCAAGCTTTGCGTTGATGTTGTCACGTTCGGCTATTGCTTGGTCTAAGCTTTCGAACCGATACAGTTTCGTTATCAGTTCACACGCAGTTTCAAATTCTTCGTCACTCATAACGTTTGGGAGCCTGACACCGGCAACGGCAAATTAGCGCACCGGCTAGCGCTTTGGACGCTACCGGAAAGCGTTGCCTCAGGCCAGTATTTATCGCCTCCCGCTACGTTGATTCTTGCGGCTAGCGGGACGTTTACTACGAGAAGTGTAGCCCCGATAGCGAGCGTTAGACTTCCGAGCGTCACCTTGTGCTCTAGGTTTCCCTGACTCCTTAAAGCTTGGTTGCTCGCCTGGCTGTGGTGGTTTTTCAGGCATAATCAGCATAGAGCATAACGGCAAATAGGGGAACGGCTAGCAGGAAACCTTCCGGATTATGACGTATTCTATTGGGGAAGGAGACACGCGCGAACCAAGGAGGATCCTTTCGTGCCAAGGTTCAAGTAGAGGCCTTTGGCGCTCCAAGGTGGAAAATCCTTTCAGTTGTTGGTTAGCCCCGGCAATATCTAACAAAGGGCCTCCAAACCGAGACCAAGCAACCAATCAGGAAGACAGAAAAAAGCCATGAAACAGATTTTGAGCGGATTCAGTGTTGTCTCCGCGTTCGCCTTTATATCCCTGGTTGTGGGCTGCGCCCATACGCAGCAAACCGAGAACTTGCTTTCGGCAGCAGGCTTCAAAATCGTCATTGCTACCACTCCTCAGCAGCAGCAACACCTTAAGACGCTCTCACCTTATAAGGTGATGCTAATCCAGCGAAATGGGAAGACCCATTACGTCTACGCAGATCCGGCTCACAACCTAATCTATGTTGGTGGCCTATTTCAGTATGATCAATACCGGGACCTGCGCTTGGCCAAAAATTTGGCCGAGGAAGATCTTCAAGACGCCAAACTGAACGCCGAGACGGCGATGGGCTGGGAAGTGTGGGGGCCTTTCTATTGAGCTGACAGATCCGAAAACTTCGGGAAACGCAGGCGCTCCAATCATCCCGCTTCTAATTGTTTAACACCGGTCATCGGGGCAAGTCGTTATAGAACCCACTGTGGCCAATGCAGATACCTGCACAGCCGAAATAAGCCCTGGTCGATGGGGCAACCGCGATAGCGGCCAAAGCAACCCGGTTTGACTAAAAGGGCGTGTACTCATAAATCGAGATTAGGTCGGCTTAGTCTACCTCCGCTTTACGGACTCAGGGCGGATGTCAGGCTGAATCCGGGTCGTGCCAGAAGCGGACATTGAACAGCAAATCGTTCAGGGTTATAGAGCCTGGCGACACTGGTCGTTTCTACCAGGGATTTGTTTGGACGATGCTAGCGGCGGTTCTGAAGCGTCCAAGTGTACTTTGAGTCAGATCAATATGGAATCATACGACGACGACCTTAAGAATTTCGAAGCGCATGGTGCCGCGCCCCTGCCGGTCACACGGGATCAAGGCTACGTGGATCACGACGGCGCTCGAATCTGGTACGCGGCATACGGATCCGGCTCTCCTGTGATCTTGCTGCATGGTGGCCTCGGCCATAGTGGTAATTGGGGTTATCAGGTTCCAATGCTGGTCAGCTCTGGCCATCGCGCCGTGC
Source organism: uncultured Verrucomicrobiae bacterium (assembly GCA_963804425.1). GTDB lineage: Bacteria > Verrucomicrobiota > Verrucomicrobiia > Chthoniobacterales > JAFAMB01 > DASTDH01. Next base: position 769,394 of record CAWDQF010000003.1, read on the forward strand.
TCATTGATAGCCGCGGCCACGGCCGCAGTACGCGCGATTTGCGGCCTTTTATGTATGAGTTGATGGCATCCGACGTTCTAGCCGTGATGGACGCATTGCACGTAGAAAAAGCAGCCGTTGTGGGCTGGAGCGACGGCGCTTGCGTCGCTTTGATCCTCGCCATGAAAGCCCCCGCGCGTATTGCGGGCGTATTCTTCTTTGGCTGCAACATGGATCCTAGCGGCACAAAGGAAATCGCGCAGCCCAATCCAATCCTCGACCGGTGTTTGAGTCGGCACGCCAAGGACTATGCCCAACTGTCGGCCACGCCGGACCAATTTAAGGCATTTGCCGAAGCGGTCGGCCAGATGATGAAGACGCAACCCAATTATTCGGCGCACGATATGGCTGATATCCATGCGCCCGTCGCGATCGTACAAAGCGAGCATGATGAGTTTATCAAACCCGAACACGCGGAATATCTCGCTCGGAGCATTCCTGGCGCGGAATTGATCCTCCTGCCCGGCGTGAGCCATTTCGCACCGCTGCAAAGGCCGGAGCAATTTAACAGCGTGATGCGTGCTTTCCTCGGCAAGATTCTTTCTTGAAGGAAGATGACGCTCGGCGGCGCCATGCCTGTTCGCGTTGGGTCAATCGGCCGGAAGGAGGAAACGAATGAATGATGAAACCCGGTTTAAGGCCGAGGATTTTGACGAGCCCTCTGTCTTGGTTGGGCTCACTAAAGCGGAGATTAATGAGCTGATCGCCCGCGATTACAAAAGGGTCGACCAATGGCACGAGGAATCTTGGCTGCTTGATATGGATGCGAAGAAGGCGCTAAGAGAAGGCGCGCCGGATGCCGCGGCGTTGAGGTTCGTGTCGGACAACGCGGACCAGCTTTGGCACGCCGCGCTTGATCATCACAAGGCGCTACTCAACCAAACGCCCGATAGCTGGCCGAAGCCGAGAAAGCCGCATCACGTGACACAAGATGAGTATCGCGCGTTTTGCCAGAAGCTCTTGGACGATTGGAAGGCTCGAGATCCTGAGAATGCCCCCGAAAGGGTTGAAGAGTTCATGATCGATTGCCACGGCAATTGGTCAAGCGATTGAGCGTTCCATCTCTTGGCGCCAGGTTTGGTTGCGCGAGATTCCGGCTTAACGCGGTGTGGCTCTATCGCACTTTCAGTTGTTATCGTCGGTCAGCGCGATACCCCCGAAAAACGGAGTCGTGCAATAGAATGTGGTATTAAACCGATATTTGTCTCTGGTATCCAGGTAAAAACCGGTTGTGCAAAAGCTAACCATGTTTTCCAGGAAATAGTTTGCGCCCGGCGAAAAAACGCCTTCGCTGAATCCAGAGATGACATTCCCGCTGACCAGGTTGCCGAAACCCGAGATAGTGATTCCAACACCTAAGGGGGATGGAGAAGTTATCTGATTATTTCGCACGATGGATTCCGCGACTGTGTTGAGAACGACGCCATAATTCACATTGGTCAGTCTCAGGTTTTGCACAATATTGCCCGAGTTGAGCGCCGTTCCTTGCGACCCTCCAGTACGGTCGAAATAGACTCCGTATTGGAAAACGGCGATAATGCCGTTCTGGATAATGACATTGCCGGCATTGTGCACGTAGACGCCGACGTTCGAGGTCGGGGTGCCAGGGTAGTAGAGATAATGACCTCCCAGATCCAGGGTCACATTACTGCTGACGATCGTTATGGCTGCGCCAGCGGCGGATTGGTAATTAAGGTTTGCACCAAGGACATAGGTGCCGGGAGCAGTGATGTTGTAGGGCAGCGAGTTAATGATGGTCTGACCGAACGAGTCGGCAGCAAAGGAGGCGATGGCTAACAGGGCAAAGAAGGGAGATTTCATATAGAGAATCATTTTTCATTACACTCCCTTTATACAAGATTTCCGGGCACGAAGTTTCGGGCGGGCTGGAACAAACCCTTCTCAAAGTGTTGCTATCGCTTTTGCGCATGGCGCAAATGTCGGGGCGCCGCCTTGACCAAATGCCCTGGGCAATAGTTGGCGTTTCGGGCGCTCAAGTGCCGCGATCCGCTCGCATCCCGCTGGCCTTGATTTTGAACCAGTTCTCCGACTAGCTCCTAGCAAATACCCTTTATTTTCGCTTGGCCATGATCCCTTCAAAATCTCGTTTTCGCGCCACACGGAGGAACTCTTTTTCCCGGTCCCTCTACGGCGTCGCTGAACCGGATCGGCAAGAGCTTCTTTAAGATCTTCCGTCAGCGCACCAGGGGGAACGCCCGTTGAGTTTCTTTATTGACGAAGGAGTGGAGCGCTTTCAGCGCTACCGTAGTGAAACCCAGGAATCCACAGTCTTGAGCGCCTCCGACCTACGTGGCTCGGGCAGATCCAAACGTGAGTTCTTTGACAGCTTCATCTGGGCGAGCCAATCGATCACATCCGGCCAGGCACGCAGAAACTCGATTCCCGGCCCTGGGGGCGGGACAAGAGTGTTGGCAAAGTCGATGGCCGGATGCGTGCCCACAAAGAAAGATTCCGGCCGATTGGGTCGGGCGTTTTCAGAGGGGGGAGGCATGTAAAGCAATGTCACCTATTAAATATCAATTGACAAGTTACGAACGCCAATGTAACCCGTTAAATATAATTTAGAAAGTTACAAGATGACCTGCATTTTCTGGGCTCTCCGTGAACAAACCCGATCACTTCCAAATCAACCGCGACAACCTGGAAGCAAAGCACGCTAGCAAAGAAGCGCATGACGGAGAGAACCGGAAAAGAATGAACAATCGACGAATCCCATCCATTGATGCTGGGCGACGCCACGCGATGAGAGTGGCGGCCTATAGAACCAGCTCAAGCCCTGATTGAAAAACAGTGATATGAAGACACAAGAACAAACCAATCTAACGACCTATTCGGATCGAATCACGAACACTCTGTATTCGACCAAAGTTACCGCAATTGGCGGCCGCCACGGCCAGATCCGCAGCGAGGACGGGTTGCTTGATATGAAGCTAGCCCTACCCCGTCAACTCGGTGGAAAAGGAGATGCAACCAACCCGGAGACGCTTTTCGCCGGCGGCTATGCCGCCTGCTTCGAAAACGCGCTCCTCCGCGTAAGCCGTGATGCCGGGCTGAGATTTGCGGACGAAGACGTCGAAGTCACTGCTGAAGTTGGTCTCAGTCGCAACGACTCGGGCAGCTTCGTGCTGTCCGCCGCGCTCGCGGTCACGGTCACCGGAGTCGACCAGAAGAAGGCCGAAGCCCTGGTTGAGTCTGCACACAAAATCTGCCCCTATTCCAATGCTATTCGAGGCAACGTCGAGGTCGGGACTACCGTTTCGACTCGTTGAGCAGGATCAAATCAAAACAGCAGAATAAAACGAAAGTTTATGCGGTTCCTAACAAGCAATCACGTTTCCAACACGGCTTGGCCGTTGTTCATCGCATCCGCAACTAACCGGAAACAATGAATCTCTCGCCAACAAGAACACACCATGACCCTACTCGAAAAAAAACACAGCATAACCCAAATCGAAAAAGTGCTCTACACCGCCAAAGCACACACCATAGGTGGCCGCGCCGGCGGAACGTCTCGCAGCTCTGATGGCCGCCTGGACGTTAAGCTTTCGACTCCTGACGCTTCCGGTACCGGCACCAACCCCGAGCAGCTTTTGGCCGCCGGTTGGTCGGCCTGCTTCGTATCGTCGATCAAGATCGTGGCCGCCAGAATGAAAGTCATGCTACCGGCTGATCTAGCCGTTGACGCCGAAGTGGACTTGGGCACAACTGGCGGTGCTTACTTCCTCCAAGCTCGCCTCAACGTCAGCCTGCCGGGTTTGGAGCGCGAAGTCGCCCAGGCCCTGGTGGACGGCGCGCACCAGACGTGTCCGTATACCAAAGCCACACGGGGCAACATCAGCGTTGTGACTAACTTGGTCGAAACCGGATCTCTGACAGTTACCGAATATCTTCTCACACCCTGGGATGTGGCGGGATAGTGTTTGTGGGGAAGACTGTTTCCCAATTGGAGAGAGATCGATGTTCGAAGAAATCAACCATAATCGCCGCAATCGTCGCCGCTTTCTTGCCATCACGGCCATCACCATCGCTGCCGCCCGGTTCGGCGTGACCGGTTCTGCGAGAGCACAGTCCAACAAGACAACACCGGCAGATCTGCGAGCGATCAAGGTGCAGCAGATGGCGCCCGCCGCAATTCGATTACCCATTATCTAGAGCAGATGTCACACCATTACTCCGGTCCCGACTGGGGGTTCCCCCGTGGGGACCCTCGCCTGGACCTTACCGATCTGTATGCCTTCCCCAAGCCGGGAGACGCTGGCAAGTCCATCCTGGTCATGAACGTGCATCCGTCCGCTCATGATTACCTGGACCGCGAGAACCCGCTGGGACCCACTACCGCCGAGGCTTTCGCGCCCGAGGCGCTTTACGAGATCAAGATTGACGCGAACGGCGATGCCGTGGCCGACATCGCGTACCGGATGCGTTTCTCGTCCTCCGCGGGCGGGGTGCAGACCGCGACGCTGCGTCGCGTTGAGGGCGCGCAGGCCGCCGGGGCGAACGACAGTGGCCAAGCTATCGTCGAGGGGGCACCGGTCTCGACGGGGCGAGAGGCACGGGTGACGGATGCTGGCGACTACCGATTCTTCGCGGGGCGTCGCAGCGATCCATTTTTCTTCGACAGAAGGGGTGCAGTGAAGAACTTGCAGTTCACCGGTGACGATTTCTTCGCCGACAAGGATGTGTGCAGCATCGTGCTCGAAGTGCCCAACTTTGCCTTGGGGGGCAAAGCAGTTGGCCTGTGGCACCGCACGCTGGTTCGGGCGGACGGCACGGACGGGGGTTGGATCCAGGCGGAGCGCGGCGCGGGGCCCCTGCAACTTTTCCTTGTCCTCGGTCTCTCCGGCGCGGAGAGAGATGCCTACCTCGCAGGGGAGCCGGCGAACGATATCGGTTTCGTTGCCGCCTTCGGACATGCGCTGGAGCATACGGGTGGCTATACGCCCCAGGAGGCAAGGCGGGTGGCAGGGACAATGCTGCCGGAGATCCTCCCTTATGATCCCACGCGCCCAGCGTCTTTCCCGGAGAATGGCCGGGCTCTCACCGACGACGCCGCCGATGCCTTCCTTTCTATTCTCACAAATGGCAAGGTGACGCGGGATAAGGTAGGGCCCCATGGCGATCTCCTCGCCGAGTTCCCCTACCTAGGGCCGCCGCACAACGGCCGAGAGTGAGCGTGGGCGTCGTGCTCTTAACGTATCGAGCGCAGGGCAAGCGTACGCTGTCGTAAGTGAGGGCCCAAAAACCTCTGCAAACAAGAAAGGAGCGGCCGATAAGCGAGCAACAAAATTTGCAGTTAGCAGCTACCCTCTTCCTCGAATTTATAAACCTGCCTAACGCGATAGCGGCATAATGGTGTTGTTGTATTTTGGAGCAGCACTTTGCCTCGATCCTAATGACCAGAACTTCAAGCTGGATCGCCTTACGAAACCCAACCTTCGGCAAACTCTGGGTTGCTACCGTCGTTTCCGGGATTTGCGTATCCGCGCATGATACGGCTGCCATCTGGGTAATGAACAGTCTCAGTCATTCGACGATGCTCCTCTCCCTGATGTCGACAGCGGCCACGCTTCCGTTTTTCCTATTTATTCTGCCGGCAGGAGCTCTTGCTGACATGACGGATCGCAAGAAGATGTTGTACGTGGCATACATTTGCCTGGCGGTATGTGCTGGCGGACTTGCGATCCTGGGCTGGTTGAATCTCCTGACTCCGTACGTCATTCTCGGCTCAATATTTCTAATCGGGACGGGGTTCGCGTTCAACGCGCCAGTCTTTTCTGCGGTGGTGCCTGAGATTGTGTCCAACGAAGAACTTCCTTCGGCGTCAATCTTGAGCGGACTACAGCTGAACATCTCGGGGATTATCGGTCCAGCTCTGGGAGGACTGCTTTTGGTTTTCGTCGGAGCCAACACCGTTTTCGCGCTCAACGCCCTCTGTTTGCTTGCGGTGCTTATAAGTATTGCACCGTGGAAACCTAAGGTCTCAAAACTTCCGCTGGAGAGCTTCTTCGAATCAGTTATCAGCGCGATTCGCTATGTCCGCTATTCTCACGGCATTCGGATCATTTTGATCCGCAACGCAATTTTTTCCTTCTTTATTGCAATCATTCCTGCGTTGCTCCCGGTGGTCGGTCTGAAAGAACTGCATCTGAGCCCGTCCAATCTCGGCCTGCTATTTGCCAGCATGGGCATCGGCTCAGTGGTTGCTGCCGTCCTCATTCTTCCATGGGCGCGTGCGCATTTTTCGCCAAATACCTTAACTCGATTGGCAGCGTTGTTGTTATCTATCGTTTATGCTCTGATGGCATTGATCCGTGAAGCGCCGGCGTTTCTCTTGGTCGCCGCGCTTGCCGGGGTCGTATGGACCGTGTCCGCTGCTGAACTCTGGGTGGCTGCTCAGCGCGCGATGCCCGGATGGGCAAGGGGACGCATGAATGCGACCGTAATCATGGTTTCCCAGGGCGCGATGGCTCTCGGCGGGATCCTTTGGGGTACGATCGCAGCGACGGCCGGAGTAAATACAGCGCTGATAGTAGCCGCTATCCTGGTACTTGCGGTGCTCACCTTGACTCACTTGCTCCGCCATCCTTGGTCCATTGATTTTACTATGACTGCTGACCCCGATTCTGTGCCAGTGGCGGTGATGAACATTGTCCACAACCTGCTATATAGGCCCGAACCAAAAGACGGGCCGGTCTTGGTGACGGTAGAGTTTCAAGTTGATCGCTCACGGGGTTCCAAATTTGTTGATTTAATGCGTGAAGTCCGGCTGATCCACTTGCGCAACGGCGCATACAGTTGGCAATTGTTCGAGGATCCGAGCCGGCTCAACACGTTTCGTATCGAAATGATGGTTCCATCTTGGACTCAATATATGTTGCAGCAAGAACGAATGACGAAAGCCGATGGCGACGTCATTGCGCAGGCAGAGTCCCTGCACGTGGGTCCAAATCCTCCGGAAGTGCGGACGTATCTTGGCGTCAATAAGGAACTCTTTTCGCACAAGCACAGAGACGCAATGACTATCCATTCCAGAACAAGAGAAGGAGTCATCGCAAGAACTGTGTCTGAAGCGCACACTGAAGCGGATCAAGGAATGCTGAGTGTATATTCTGCAGCGGCCGGGAAGTCATTTGGAGTGCCTCTGTGGGCGGTAACGTAATCGCCGGTGAAGGTGATGTGTTCCCTGACCACGGGATCGTCGAGGAAAATGTAGTATGTCCCACTTACCCTTAGCAGATGGTTTCAACCGACGGACCACCCATTGAACCCCAGCGTCACGGTCTCGCAATCGGTTTTTTTTCACGGTCCACTTCTCGCCAGGCCGAAACCCTTCCGCGGTACAGCTGTGGAATGCACTACCCGTCCGGGCGCCACGTAAGAGATCCCGGCACGCTTCGGACCCGAGATCCATGCGGCGAAGAACGGTAACCACGTGATCCTCCGCGCCTATTGCGCCTTCCGCCTTTAGTTTCTGGCGTGCAACTGCGGCGACTTTGCGCGCCTCCTCGTGGCGAGGGGAAACCATCAGTGATGTTTTGCGGCCGCCGCGCCTCCAGACGCTGCTCGACCGCCCTTTCCGCAGTTGTACCTAATCAGTGACCTCTTTAATGACTCCAAAGTGCTTCAGCTTCTCCCAGCCAGCCTGGAGCCGCCCCGCTTTCAGATCCTCGATTGCGATTTTTAGTGCCGGCGTTTTCTGCCTCTGCGTCCGAAATAATTCGACGTACCGGATGCTGACGGACTGTTTGATAATGCGCAGCGCATCCCCGCGTTCGACCGACCTGTGCTGAGCACTATCGCCGATCAGCAGCACCCTGGAATCATTCTCGCGCGCACGTTTCACGAGCCACAACATTTGCGGAACGCTCAACATCGATGCCTCGTCAATCACAAGCAGGTCCGCACGTTCCGGCCTGCGTTGGAATCCTTGAAACGTTCGCGCCTGAAAACTGGTTTTCGTAATTCCTTTACGCTGGCGTCTGTCGGAGAAAGGATCGCGACAGAGTTACCCATAGAAGCCACAGCTCCCTCTACCTGCTTGAGCAGATGCGATTTCCCGGCTCCAGCAATCCCGGAAACATCCATCACCAAGTCCCGAGATACGAGGATGTGCTCGAGCGCCATGTGCTGCTCGTCAGTGACTCCCTCCGGATCAAATGTGAAATCTCGTCCTATCGGTTCGCACGTATCTCATCCGCCCCGGACGAGATCCAGGAGCTGTTCTTATTAAAATTTCGCCTGCTCAGTGGTGACATGCGAACCACCGAGCTGGATAAACTGGTCGCCTTTGACTTACTGTTCAACTTCTCCAGATGACAATGTACCGCAGGCCCGTTTCAGAATCTCCGCCGTCAACGCTCGGGCGCGCGCAACGGAATGCTTGGCGAAGTAGGCTTCGACGGCGACCTCGCGCGGAGCGCGGATTGCTTGCACCCTTATGCTTCGCTTAACGCCAAGCGACTCCCTCCCGACGCTGCGCGTCGACCTCCCTTCAAGGGAGGTTCGGAAGGTAACTGCGGATAACTGTTCAACGCGTTTCAACACTGTTATTCTCTCAAGTGATGAATCGCGTTGAAGGTTGTTGAATCGTATTGAAAGTTGTTTAGGCGTTGAACACCGAGAAAGAAGTAACGGTCGCTCCAGGGCCGCGACTGGCCCATTATAGCTATTGCTAAGAAAAAGTTAGCAAAAATAGTGGGCTTCGACTTGAGAACATTCACCTGACTTACCAAGACATTGACAAATTCAATCGGAATCTAGTAATCGTCTTGGATCGAATCGGCCGCTGCGGTTAAGCTGGATTCCATCGATCGGTCAACGTCAGTAGGCCGGAAACGCAAAAGCCGAGCCGAAAGTTTAACGGCACGTAGACGCCCTCGATTTACTTCAAGCTCGATGAATCGTTCGCTTATCCCGAGGAACCTGGACAACTCCCGCTTGTAAAAGGTTTGCCTGGTCTGCTAAAGCCGATTTGCGGAACTATAAGGGAGGGAAACGAAACATCGCCATGCGGAAACTTGGTCAGGACGCCGTTTCCTTAGACGCCGTGCTCGCGGAGACCGCCCGGGACGGCGCAACACGACTAAAGCCGTACGGTAAGACGCTGAAAGATGCGATCGACTTTTACTTAGCTCACCTTAACAGTCTTCGTCACTCGATTACGGCGGAGGAACTGGAGACGCGAATCATCGTCGAATTCGACCGTCGTTTAAAAGGGCGTGAAATTTCAGAGCGCCACCACGGGTCGATGCGGGAGACACTTCGGAAGTTCGCTGCGAAGTACGGCGATACGCAGATTTCAACGCTTAGCGGGTCGGAAATAAAGGCGTGGCTTGCCTGTTTACCCTTGGTCGCTAAAACCCGGAGCCGCCATTTCGGTTACTTAAGTAATGCTTTCACGATTGCGACGAAGGAGTGGAAGGTGCTTGCCAAGAGTCCGTTCGAAGAGCTGGACGGCTTTCGCGTAAAGAAGAAAGAAAGCGTTGAGATTCTTACGCCCGACGCGATGAAGGCATTTTTAGCCGCCCTTGATCGAGACTGGCTCCCATTCTTCGCGATTTCCGCCTTTACCGGCCTGCGTCGTGCTGAGGTCGAACGGCTCGATTGGAGCGAGATAAAGCTGAATCGCCTGCTTATCGATCTTCCTCCGAGCAAAGGAAAGAACAGCCGACGCAAACTCATCGAAATTCCGGCGAATCTAGCCGCGATCCTGAAGCTGTTTGCCAAGGAAGCCGGTTCGGTAAAGCCGCAGAAGAAATTGCAGCACGCAATGGAAACAGCAATTGCCGGGGCAAAAATCGAATGGAAGCAAAATTGCCTCCGTCATTCGTTCTGCTCTTACGCGGTCGCACTAAAAGGTCTCGAATGGACCTCTGACCAAGCCGACCACAGCATTGCGATTTTGAAGAGGGACTATCGGGAGGTCGTCGCGAAGGCAGATGCCGACGCATATTTCGGCATTACCGCATAGAACTTCGACGAATCCAGCCGGGTCAGGTCGCCCAACGCTTGAGGTTTGCCTCAGCAGTCGAAAGAGTCTCCGTAAAGGGCGACTTGAGGCTACAACCGGCACAGAACGACGCAACCGGACAATCTGCTCTTCCGTTCGCCCCGTTTTCGTGTTCGCCGATACTCA
>CAWDQF010000004.1:0-421661 GCA_963804425.1 uncultured Verrucomicrobiae bacterium
TGTGCAACGACCTGTCCGCCGAATCCTTCGCTTCAAAGACTGCGACGGTAGGGTTGCGAAGGCAGAAGGCGCGTTTTTAAGATAGCTTAGGGCCCAGCCCTAGGAACCGGTTCCCCGAACCGCTACGCATTGAAGGTGCACTTCAACAACTATATGATTTGATGTTGCTGTCACACGCTTTCAGCGCTTGATCGTGTTGTGGTCCCATTCCTAGGGCTGCGCCCTAGGCTCTCCTGAAACACGCCTTCGGCGTTTAGAGGACTTCGGTGGACACGTTCGGCACGCCGGCACGCCGACACGCCGACACGCCGACACGCCGGCACGCCGACACGCCGACACGCCGGCACGCCGACACGCCGACACGCCGGCACGCCGCACGCCGGCACGCCGACACGCCGACACGGACACGCCGGCACGCCGACACACCGGCACGCCGACACGCTCATCGGCTCGACTATTTGGCTATTGGCTATCGGCCATTGGCTATTGTATTGGTGCAGCCGCCATGAAAATCGTTGTCGCATATTCTGGAGGGCTCGACACGTCGGTCATTTTGAAATGGATCAAAGAAGTCCATTCGGCCGAGGTAATCGCATTTTGTGCCGACATCGGCCAGGAGGAAGAGCTGGAGGGGTTAGAAGAGAAAGCGCTGCGAACCGGCGCCGCGAAATGTTATGTCGACGATCTGCGCGACGAGTTTGCCAGGGATTTCGTATTCCCCATGTTCCAGGCCTCAGCGCTTTACGAAAATCAATATTATCTTGGTACAAGTATAGCGCGTCCGCTGATCGCGAAACGGATGGTAGAGATAGCCCGGACCGAAAACGCGGAAGCGGTCGCCCATGGCGCTACCGGCAAAGGAAACGACCAGGTTCGCTTCGAGCTGGCGGTGGCAGCACTGGCTCCAGAAATCCGGGTGATTGCGCCCTGGCGCGACGAAGTTTTCCGACGCCAATTTCCCGGGCGCACTGAAATGATCCGATATGCAGAGGAACATGGCATTCCAGTCGCCGCGACTGCCAAAAAGCCGTATTCCATGGATCGCAATCTTCTTCATATCAGCTATGAAAGCGGCGTTCTCGAGGATCCCTGGATTGACGCGAGCGGGCCGGAAATGCGCGACATGTATAAACTAAGCGTCGCTCCGGAAGATGCACCTAATGACCCGGAATATCTGGAGTTGGAATTTGAGGGCGGTGTTTGCCGCGCTCTGAGTCACCCCAACCTGCAGACATACTTGGATCAACTCGGTTTTACCGGTGATCTGGTGAAGACCGCCGAAAATAGAATTCGGCTCTCGCCGTTTTGGGTGATGAAAATGCTGAATTTTCTCGGAGGAAGGAATGGCATTGGCCGGGTCGATATGGTCGAGAATCGGTTTGTGGGAATGAAAAGTCGCGGAGTATACGAGACTCCAGGAGGCGCTATTCTCTTTTTCGCGCATCGACAGATCGAATCGCTGACCATGGACCGGGAAGTGATGCATCTGCGTGACACGCTCGGGCCGAAATATGCGGAGCTGGTTTATAATGGATTCTGGTTTGCGCCGGAACGAGAGGCAATCCAGGCGCTGGTTGTGGAGTCGCAAAGACATGTCTCCGGCGTTGTGCGGGTGAAACTCTACAAAGGCAACGTGATCGCGGCAGGCCGAACGAGCCCGGTGAGCCTCTACAATCCCGAGATCGCCACGATGGAGGCTGATCCGACTCAGGCCTACAACCAATCTGATGCGACGGGTTTTATCTCACTCAACGGCCTGCGGCTAAAGGTTGCGGCGAGGGTCCATCCGCGGCGCTGAGGGAGCGTCGAGGGCGTGTTGGCGCATGGCGTATCGGCGTGGGCGGCGCAGGCCGTCAGGACCGGGACTGTTTCCGTCCTTCAGGGACGTGGTCAAAGTAGCCCGGTACGAAGTGCCATGTCGGCGTCAAAAAGAGCGCAGCGTCCACGACGGGACGCCTGATCACAAAAGGGTGGCTGAATCACCTAGTCTTGCAGACGGTCAAACGCGAAAAAAGCCTTAGGCCGGCCTTCTCGTGACGTGCATGTGCGTCAGCGGATTCTGGAGGACAAGCTCGCGCGATGATCAATCACCCAACGCGAACTTCGGCGTATACTCGCTGCCTACTAGCGCGACTAGTTCTGTAAATAGCCTCGCCAACGATGTAACGCTTTGAGCAAGACTAACCGCGTCATTGTCTTTGACGGCAAGCGCTGTCACGATTCGATTGGCCGAATCGGCAGGCTGACTTGTGAAGGGGCTGAGCGCTTCGATGCTGCCTTTGTCCCCGAAATAGTAGGTCTCGTTCAAAGCAAACAGCGCATGAATCAGGAAGTACGCGGCTCGGCCAAGACAGCCTATGGTGTTGAATGCGTCACCCCGACGAGCGAAGTCCTTGGCATGTATCAGTGTGAATTCTGCCAACCATAAATTGTCCTGCAAAACTCGGTCTCTCAAAGCTGGAGGATACTTCAACACACGCCTCTTTAGCTTCTGGATTTTTGCGGTCGGATCGAATAGTGGCCGGCAGTACTGGGTTTCCGCTAAGTAAATGATACTGGAAAATCCGAATGAAGGTTGCTGCAGATAGTTGTGGTGATAAACGCCGCGCTCAGCATCGACGATGGATTGTGTAACCTGGTCGAGGTTGCGATAAAGTAGGTCTATTTTGCCGGCTGCGGTTTGAATCCAGGCTCCGCCATTGACCCAGGGACCCCATTCATAGAAACCGGTTACGGTCGGTGGAGTCACGGCGACGGCATTCACAACTTTGGTTAACCATTCGATTGGAAAAGGGTTGGATGGCTGATAATAAAGAGCCAGATCCACGTCGGAATCGGGTCTAGCGGAGCCGCGAGCGTGTGATCCGCCCAGAACGACAGCGACGACACCGGCTGTTTGCGTGATCTCTTCGAGAAACGGTTCCAGCACCGTTTGCTGTGGATTGGATAGAGAAGACAGAGAAGAGAGACCGCGTTGAGCCATTCTCAACCAAAAGATGAAGGCTCAATTCAGCGAGTATTGCTTCGCTAGCTCGGCAAATTGCTCGACTTGTTTAGCCTCCCATGCGGCATCGCGAGACAGTCTCTCTGCTAGCAATCGAGCGACCCGGGGCGCCGCCTCAACCGCCGCCTTGGCATCCAAGAGAAGCGCTCGGGTGCGCCGGGACAAAACGTCTTCGACTGTGCGCGCCATTTCGTGGTCGATCGCCCATTTTGCCTCCGCCGTGAGGTAAGGCAACTTTGGGTGGAGCCGGTCACCAACCTTCGCGTCCGCTTTAGCCATCTCCTCGATCGCTTTTCGGTCGGTACCATAGACGGCGAGGTGCTCAGGAGCGCTGAAGATTTCGGGAGCAGTTGAACTACCATGCAGATACAGATCGGCAGTCTTCGATGGTATGCGTTGGAGTCCGGCTACTTCCTCGGCGTGGTCCATACAATCTTCGCCCATGTGACGGTAAGTGGTCCACTTGCCACCGGTAATCGTGACCAATCCGGACGCGGAGACCAGGACGGTGTGATCGCGAGATAGTGCAGAGGTGCGCTTAGTGCCGCCGGACTTCACTAGTGGACGAAGCCCGGTGTAGCAGGCCAGCACGTCGCTTTCACTCGGATCTTCGGCCAGGTACTTAGCCGCTTCAGAAAGGATGAAGTCGATCTCATGGCGTTGGATTTGCGGCTCTTCCACCGGCTTGGAGACACCGAAATCGGTCGTGCCGACGACCAGCCGATCGTGCCATGGAATCGCGAAGAGAACGCGACCGTCGGAAGTCTTGGGCACCATCAAAGCTGATTTGCTCTGGAGGAATTTTTGCGGGAGAACGAGATGAGAACCCTGAGCTACTGCGATGATCTTGTCTGCACCGGGATCATCAAAGCCTCGAACCGAATCGGAAAAAATTCCAGTAGCGTTGATGATCATTTTCGCGCGCACGGAATACTCCTGCCCGGTCTCCGTGTCGCGGATCACCGCCCCGGAAAGTTTGCCATTGGCCTTGGTGAGCGAGACCACTTCGGCATAGTTTGCTGCGAATCCGCCTCGGTCTTGGATCGTACGGAGAAGAGAAATCGCTAATCGGGAGTCGTCAAACTGACCGTCGAAATAAAGTATTCCGCCCTTTAGTCCGGACGTTTCTACGTTTGGCAGCTCGGTTACGACCTTTTTTCGGCTGAGAACGCGTGATTTACCCAGCGAGAGGGCACCGGAGAGGGCGTCATAGACTTTCAGACCGGCGCCATAGAACGGTAGCTCCCAATAGTGGTAGGCGGGGATAATGAACTGCAGTGAGTGAGCGAGGTGGGCGGCGTTGCGCATCAGTAGACCGCGTTCATGCAACGCTCCCCGAACGAGTCCAATATTCCCCTGTTCGAGGTAGCGAACGCCACCGTGTACGAGCTTGGTCGATCGGCTGGAAGTGCCTTTGGAGAAGTCGTTTTTCTCTACCAGCAACACTTGGTAGCCGCGAGCAGCTGCTTCGAGGGCGGTGCCTAGCCCGGTGGCACCTCCCCCGATCACGAGGCAATCCCAGACCTTTGATCGGTCTGAGATTGCCTGTATGGAAACCTCCCTGTTCACGGAGTCTAACTGAGCCAACCCTTAGCGCGTCCTAGAGCCTTCTTCCATTCAGCTTGCAAGCTCTGTCGCTGATCTGCCGACATTTTGGGCTGGAACGTGCGATCTGATGCCCATTGGGCAACGATTTCGTCGGTCGATTTGTAGAAGCCTACTGCCAACCCAGCGAGATACGCAGAGCCGAACGCGGTCGCCTCGGGATTGGCAGTGCGCACAACCGGAATTCCTAGAATATCTGCCTGGAACTGCATCAACAGATTGTTGCCGGCGGCGCCACCATCGACGCGGAGCTCAGCCAGCTTAACGCCAGAATCCGACTCCATGGCAAACAGAACGTCCGCCACTTGGTATGCTATACCCTCTAAGGCGGCGCGTGCGATGTGAGCCGAAGTTGAACCACGGGTCAGACCAACGATCGTGCCTCGTGCGTAGGCATCCCAGTGTGGCGCTCCTAATCCAACAAACGCTGGAACCAGGTAGACGCCGCCGTTATCGGGAACTGATGCGGCCAACTCTTCTACTTCCGCCGAGGTGCGGATGATCTTGAGACTGTCGCGTAACCATTGCACGACTGCACCCGTGATGAAGACGCTGCCTTCCAGTGCGTATACTGTCTTCTCCTTACCGATTCGCCAGGCAATGGTGGTTAACATATTGTTTTTCGACGGTACGGCTTCATTGCCGGTATTAATCAGCATGAAGCTGCCGGTTCCATAGGTGTTCTTGGCCATACCCGGTTTCAGGCAGGCCTGCCCGAACAGAGCCGACTGCTGATCACCCGCGATACCCGCGATTGGGATTCCCTCCAGTGTGCCTTTGGCTTTTCCGTAGATCTCACTGGAACTACGCACTTCCGGTAAAACGGATCGGGGAACGTTCAGAATGCCTAACAACTCATCGTCCCACTGCTTGGTGTGCAGGCTTAGGAAGAGAGTACGTGAAGCGTTCGTTTCATCCGTGACATGAACGGCTCCATCCGTGAGTTTCCAGATCAACCAGGAGTCGATTGTTCCGAACGCTAGTTCGCCGCGGTTTGCTTTTTCGCGAGCACCTGGAACGTTGTCGAGCAGCCAGTTCACTTTTGTGCCGGAGAAATAGGCGTCGATAACGAGTCCAGACTTCTCCTGAATCAATTTTGCGTGTCCGGCAGCGCGCAGTTTGTCGCAGAAAGGCGCGGTGCGGCGATCCTGCCAAACGATCGCGTTATGAATCGGCTCGCCGGTCTTGCGATCCCAAACAACGGTGGTTTCGCGTTGATTAGTGATACCAATGGCCGCGACATCTTTAGCCGAGGCACCGGCCCGACTCAAAGCGTCGGCCGCCACCCCGATCTGGCTGGCCCAGATCTCTTTGGGGTCATGCTCAACCCAACCGGGTTGGGGAAAGATTTGAGTGAATTCTTTTTGAGCGACAGCTACGACCTTCCCGGCCTGATCGACGACAAGTGCGCGTGAGCTGGTGGTGCCCTGGTCAAGAGCAAGTAGATACTTCATATGGGGTTGTTCTGATTGATGGGTTTAAGGAGTGGGAGCGGGAAAGGAGCCGAGAGTGGCTTGGTACACCAGCGCACCGATAATACCGCCGATGATAGGACCGATGACGGGAATCCAAGAATAGCCCCAATCGGAGCTCCCTTTCCCTGCTATCGGTAGTACAGCGTGAGCGATACGTGGGCCGAGATCGCGCGCCGGATTAATAGCATACCCAGTGGGACCGCCAAGCGACAGACCGATGGCCCAGACCAAAAGTCCGACAATAAATGGAGCCAAAGCCGGGGCTAGACCGGTGTGTTCCACCAGGTTGCGAGTGGAGAGCATTGAGAGCACGCCAAACACTAAGGCGAAGGTACCAATAATTTCGGTGAGAAGATTCCAACCGGGCGTGCGAAGCGCCGGACCGGTGCAGAAAACCGCCAACTTCAGCCCCTTATCTTCGGTTACAGCAAAATGCTCATGATAGGCTAGCCAGACGATGACAGCGCCGATGAAAGCTCCGGCAAACTGACCCAGGATGTAGAGGATGGCCTTGTCGAAAGTCACTTTGCCGATCGAAAGCAGCGCGATGGTGACAGCCGGGTTAATGTGTGCACCGGTGTACCCGGCGACGGCATAGACGCCGACGACGACGGCCATGGCCCAACCGGTCGCGATGACGATCCAGCCGGAGTTTTGGCCCTTTGTTTTATTCAAGACGACGTTCGCAACGACGCCGTCTCCAAAGATAATCAGCAGCATGGTGCCGATCAGTTCTGGAAGGAAGATGTCCATAGATAGATAAGTGCCTGGGGGGTGCTAATGGACGTCCGCGATCGCCAGCGGAGCCGACAATCTCGAGAAGTCCAATTCGCCGAGTGGCACCTTACGGTGCCAGCCAAGCTTCAGGTTTTTGTTTTCGGTGGAGGTTAAATGAGCTGAACCAAGCCAGCGGTGTACCCGAAGGTTAGGTCGGCCCGCAAACAGGCGGGAGACCACACGATGCTGGGGGGAGGTGGCTCCGGTTTGTGTCCGTTTATCGCACAGTGAACAATTTGTCAACGACTTTGAACTTTTGTTCAGTTGCCCTCGACGGCAGGTATTTCTCTGGTGTATGTATTTTGATCTACCATGTCGCCTTCCGAGCAACAGCGGGTTTCGGCGGTTCAGGTCGCCCGGCTCTATTATTATCAAGGACTAACCACCGAAGCGATCGCGGCTGAACTAAAGCTTTCGCGTCCCAAAGTCTCGCGTTTGCTCAGTTTCGCCCGCTCCAGTGGACTGGTAGAAATCCGCATTCAGGATTCACTGGCTCATCCGCAAAAACTGGAACAAGCGATTCAGAAACAATTTCGCGTACGGCAAGTGAGGGTGATTCCAGTTCCAGCTAACTCTCGCGAAGACGAGTGGCTAGAACGCGTCGCTAATTTTGCAGCTAATCACCTCAATGGGCTGATTCATTCCGAGATGACCGTGGGAATCGCTTGGGGAACCACGTTGGACGCGATATCACGCCGGCTGCTGCCCAGGCCGTGCAAAAACGTTGATCTAGTGCAGCTGAACGGGTCGGCAAATATCTTGGCATTTAATAATTTCTACATCGGTGAAATCTATAGCCGCTTCGCCTTGAACTATGGAGCCCGGGTTCATCTTTTTCCCGTTCCGACCTTTTTTGATCATACGGAGACAAAGATCGCTATGCTCCGGGAACGCTCGGTTCAGCGGATTTTGAGAATGATCGCACGGGCCGATCTGCTCGTTTACAGCATAGGCGCGTTCGGTGCGCGGATCCCTAGTCATGTTTATGTCGGCGGCTATTTGGAAAAGCGCGATTTTCGCGAGTTGAAGAAGGCTGGAGCGGTCGGTGACATAGCTACCGTTTTTTTCCGGTCCGATGGTAGCTTCCACGATATTCCACTTAACGATCGGGCCAGTGGGCCGGATTTGACCATCACCAAAAAAGCCCAGCACGCTCTTTGTGTGGTTTCTGGGCTGGGCAAGGTTGACGGATTGCGGGCAGCGTTGCGCGGTGGACTAATGACCGAGTTGATCGTGGATGAGCCGACGGCGACAGAACTCCTGAAACGCCACTGTTCTGTTCGCGGAAACGGCCCGGAATAGCGTTCGGGAGCGGCCTCCTGGTCACCCTAAGAGCTAACTGAAGCGAGGCCCAGGGTAGGGACATTCTGGTGGAGGCAATCGGGAACAGCATCGAAGGTGCGTTTCAAGATAGCCTGGGCTTCGCCCCATAAGAGCTAACTTAAGGTTTTCGGAGTGATTCTCTACCCCAAAGGGGCAAGAGGACTCAGCCCGGGGTTTCAACCCCGGGGAAGCGTCCAATCAAACGACCCGCCCTGAAAGGGTGCAAGGCTCACCTGGATTAGTCCCACACATATCGCTCATCGAAAGCAATCCCATGTTTCCGCAAAAATGTCCGAAACTCTTCTTGGAATGTCATCTTGCGATGATGGATTTCTTGGCTCGCGATATATGTAATAACCGACTCCTTGGCCGAGTGGCTAACCGAAAAAGCACCGTAGCCGCTCTGCCAGCTGAAATGGCTATGACCTTTGTTTTTTACGATCTTAGTTGAACTGGTTTTGAGGTTCTTGATCAATTCGGCGAGGGAGGTCGTTCTGGAGAGACCGGCAAGGATATGGACATGATCTTCCACTCCCTCGCAAGGTTCCCGTCAAATAGGCGTGCACCTCTGATCTGAGCTCGGACAATTGTAAGAATGGTACTCGGTTTTTGGTGGAGAAGATGACGTGTACCAATACCAGCGCAAGCGATTGAGACATCGATTTATTACACTATATTTTTGTGTATTTTTCACGCAAATCTAGCGCCCTTTCAGGGCGGGTCGTTTGATTGGACGCTTCCCCGGGGTTGAAACCCCGGGCTGAGTCCTCCTGCCCCTTTGGGTAGAGAACCACTCCGAAACCTTAAGCTAGCGCTTATGGGGCGAAGCCTGGATGCCATGACGAATTCTGGTTTGGAGTCACCAGCTCAGATGGGTCGTTTTTGCGCGATCAGTCGGATTCCGCTCTTCCAGTCGGGATGCAGACCGAGATCGACTTTGTTTAGGATCAGGAGCCGCTTTCCGAGACTAAGCGCGCCCTCCGTCATCCGGGGCCTTGCTCCGAGATCATCCCCTCGCTCGAGGGGCTGTATCCGATTGGTTTTCCGAGTTTAGCAAACTATGTCTCCGACCATAGGCGAAGTAGATGATCAAGCCGATCACTAACCAAACTGCCAAGCGAGTCCAGGTGGCGGCCGGGAGGAAGATCATCTGCGCGAGGCAAATGACAACACCCAAAGCCGGTACCCAAGGATTCCATGGGGTTCGGAATTTGCGTTCCAGGTCTGGTCGAGTGCGTCGCAAGACAATAACGCTCACACAGACGATCGTGAACGCCAGCAAGGTGCCGATGGAAACCAGTTCGCCAAGTACCTTTACCGGGAAGAGACCGGCGATGAGCGCGGTCATCGTCCCGGTCACCAGAGTGGTCACAAACGGCGTGCGAAAATGCGGATGAACTCGACTGAAGATCTTGGGCAGCAAACCATCCAGCGCCATCCGATGGAAAATGCGTGGTTGGGCCAGCAATAAGACAAGGATGACGGAACTCAGACCGGCGATGGCTCCCAACTCGATGAATGGTTTGGTCCAGGCGACGGCTGGACCAACTTTCTCCACCGCAAATGCAACCGGAGCAGGCACATTTAATTCCTGGTAACTCACGACCCCAGTGAGAACCAGGGAGACCAAGACGTAAAGAACCGTGCAGATTAAGAGGGAGCCGACCACGCCGAGCGGAACATCGCGGGCCGGGGTTTTCGCTTCTTGAGCGGCAGTGGTTACTGCATCGAATCCGATATACGCATAGAATATCACTCCGGCTCCGGCCAGGATTCCGGTCCAACCAAATTCTCCAGCCTGGCCCGTGTTGGGTGGGATGAACGGTGTCCAATTTTGCAGCTGAATATGCGGCGCGCAGGTGATGATAAATAAGAGAACAACAGCGACCTTAATAAAGACGATGACCGCGTTGGCCCCGGCCGATTCCCGGATTCCCAACACGAGTACCGTCGTCACAATCGCGACGATAAGAACCGCCGGAATATTGAGGATAGCGCCCGTCGTCACTAGATGATCTCCGGCGAAGTCGAAAGGTGCGTGGGAGAATGCGGTCGGAAGATGAATTCCGAAATCACTGAAAAACTGTGATACATAACCGGACCATCCGACCGCCACCGTCGATGCGCCGAAGAGATACTCTAATATCAAGTCCCAGCCGATGATCCAGGCGACGAGTTCTCCCACCGTGGCATAAGCATAGGTATACGCGCTACCGGTCACGGGAATCATCGATGAAAACTCTGCGTAGCAAAGGGCGGCACAAAGGCAGCCTGCTGCGGAGACGACAAAGGAAATCGCTATAGCCGGTCCGGCATGTTGGGCCGCGGCCGTTCCGGTCAAGACAAAGATGCCGGTCCCGATAATGCAGCCAATACCGAGAAGAACGAGCTGCCAGCCATGCAATTCTCTCCGATAATGACTTTCTTGAAAACTCGCTTCGCGGAGCTCATCAGCCGATTTTGTTCTGAACAGGTCCATAATTCCTTCCCGCAAACTGGGGTGGGTGAATGCCTCCTTGCCGATGGGATGAGGGTTATTCCCTACCGGGAAACTGTTTGGTTCGCAAGCCTGTTCTATCAGGCGATTTACCCATGGCCAGAGTGGCTTGGGCCACCGGTCTGCGGTCGAGCGGTTTTTCAACCAAGCAGCATATTTTTATTCTTGTGTTGCATGTGCAACATAAAGCCATATTGTTGCTCATGCAACAATACGAGGATCGGCGACCAGTACCGGAGGGCGGAACTCTCCCGCCCAGCGCCCGGCCATTTACTCAGGAGGCACCGCTGACTAACGAAAGCCTGATAAGCCATCTCCATTGGGCGTCCTTGCTCCTCCGGCTGTCCATCGGAACGCTCTTCTTATGCGCTGCCATCGTCAAGGCTCACCTCGGCATACCGGGCACCATTGGGTACTACTCGTGGCTATTTGAGAAATCGCTGTTGCCCCATTTCTTGGTGACCGCTCACGCCTCGGTGATCATCTTTACCGAGTTCGGCTTGGCGTTTTGGCTTTTTAGCGGTTTTCAGCTCGAGCTCGCCTGGAAAATCGCGGCCCTGCTTTTACTGAGTCTGGCCATCGGGATGATCTTTGCCGGGAAATATGACGTAGCCAGCGACAACTATGTCTATGTGTTTCTCTGCATAGCTGGTCTCCTCACGAGTTCGTTCGATCGTTTGGCAATCAAAGGGAGAGCGTAATTCCTCGGATGCACTCGCGGGTCGCCAATCGGAGACCAGGCTTCCGCTTGCTTCTCGATAATGTGGAGCGAGTAAGATAAGGTCTGGATCCGAAGTATGCGAATTGGCGAACTTGCGAGATCTGTCGGGGTGAGCGTCGAGACAATCCGATACTATCAACGGATTGGGCTGCTAGCCCTTCCGCAAAAGCCTTATGGTGGGATGCGTTCTTACAGCACTCAGGATCTGCAAAGATTACGGTTCATCCGTCGCGCCCAGCAGCTAGGGTTTTCTCTTGAGGATATTCAAGCGCTTTTGGAACTTTCGAGTTCCGATTGCGATGAAGTTCAAAAACTTGCGACCGACAAGCTAAGCCTGGTTCAGGAAAAACTCGGGCAGCTACGGAGGATCGAATCGGTCCTCGCCCAGACCCTGAAACAATGCGCCAGACGCAAAGACAACCAACCTTGCCCGATCATCGAAACGCTCACTCAATCCTGAGGTAGCGGTTGACACCGTACCCGGGTACGGAGCTTGAGCTACGGCTCAGAGACATGTTTGAGCTGAACAAATCTAAAACCCAAAGCGGAAAAGGCTTCCTGCTTGCCGGAATACTTGCAGCGGTTGGAGCGTCGATCTGCTGCGTGGGACCCCTGGTGCTAATTGCGCTTGGCATCAGCGGCGCCTGGATCGGCTCACTGACGGCGCTCGAACCGTATCGTCCATTTTTTATCGGACTAGCGCTGCTCTTCCTTGGCTTCGCGTTCCATCGTCTCTATTTCGCGCGTCGAGTTTGCGCGCGCGAATCGGCCTGCGCTAATCCCCGCACTTTAAAAGACCAGCGCCTGACATTCTGGGTCGTTACGTTCCTGGTGCTTGGCCTAATCGCCGTACCGTGGTTCGCCCCGTTTCTTTATTCAACCTGAAATCGCTTGTGAAACGTCTTGTCCCGCTGAGTGCCCTCGTCGCATTCCCTTTCGCTCTGTTTGCTGGAACTGAAACCGTCAATCTCGAAGTGAAGAATATGACCTGTGCAGTTTGTCCAATCACAGTGAAGAAGGCACTGGAGAAAGTACCGGGCGTGATCACTACGACAATGAATTTCGACAAGAAACAAGCCCAGGTCACCTTCGATGACAGCGAAACCACCGTGGATCAGCTGCGCGAAGCGACGGCCAACGCGGGCTATCCCGCAAGCGCGTTGTTGGCGGTTGCCGAACACGCTAAAGTTCCGACGGACAGTGACCGCATCAGCTTATTCAATGTCCCCTTGAGGTGCCCGGCAGCGCCTGAGATTGGTTGCGGAAGCCGTTCCAAACCAGCTCTCCTTGAGCTGCAGCGCCGACCCGGCATCGCCGAGGCTTGGTTGAACGGCACGGGAACAGTTCTAGCTGTCATTGGGAAAGAGGGTTCTAACCGCGTGGCACGAGTTAAAACTGTTCAATCGATCTTCGAAAAGAGCGGTGCAGTCGTAACCGAATTGAACGGCAAAGAGCGTGAGATCGAACTGAAAAGTTTCATCGCGCGTAATGACTGGTACCACGGCAGTGACGTGGACAGTCTTAGTAAGCGGGAAGCCGATATTATTGCAGCTACATTGGTTCGCCGGGTCCAGGCAAAGGTGACGTTACCAGAGGGGAATGCCAAAGCGCTGGAGACAAGCCTGGCCACGGCCTTCCGCGATCGATTTATTAGCACCTCTCACCATTCAGAGGCGGCAGATGAAGAACAACAGTTGCTGAAAGTCGCGCGGGAGCACCTCGACGAAAAAGGGGTCGCGGCTTTCCAGGAATCGATTGCCAAGGGTTACCTGCCGCAGGCGGAAGACGTCGAAGAAACAAAAAACAAAACCACCGTACCAGATTGCTGCTCAATAAAAGAGGCTTCGCCTGGCGGCGATTCGACCACTGTGACCAACTGAATCGGGGATGAGTGAGGTTCTGCTAGAATCCGTGTTGAAGTGCCCGGTTTGCGGCTTCGATAAGCGCGAAACGATGCCTACTGACTCCTGCCAATTTTTTTACGAATGCGCTCACTGCCAGACCCTGTTGAGGCCAAAACCCGGCGATTGCTGCGTCTTTTGTTCATACGGCTCGGTCAGGTGTCCGCCGATGCAGGGAAAAGATAACGCGGGTTGCACAGCTTAGTAATTCGCTCCGTTCACCCCGAACGCTGAGAGAAACCTGTTTCAAGCCATTTAGACGGGCTGCTAAGGTAACCGAAGCGCCCGAACCACGACCCGGCGCGTACGAAGCCGCTGGTGGACGGTTTCGTTGCGCCAGGTGAATACCTTATCGGACAACAGTACGATTGCGTTGGCACCACTGTTACCAGCCCTCTGTCGAATTTCGGCGATGGTTTTTTCCCGATCAACGTCCGCGTTGGTTTGTACCGTAATTGTGCCGACCACGTCGTAAGGCGGGTTTGGTAGCCGCTCCAGAACACGCACCGAATTCGCTGATACGGCCGGATACGATGGGGCGGGTGGCGAAGCCGCTTTCCGGGTAGTGCATCCCACGATGAGCATGCTAGCAAGCAAACTGGCGCTCAGTCCGAACCGAAGCCACGCATTGTCCATCTCAGACATTCAAAACCACGAATAGACGCGAATGCACACGAATGGGATCTTTAATTCGCGTCCATTAGTGTCCATTCGCGGTTCAGCAGAGGGTTTGTATTCCTAAACCACGAATAGACGCGAATGCACACGAATGGGATCTTTAATTCGCGTCCATTAGTGTCCATTCGCGGTTCAGCAGAGGGTTTGTATTCCTAAACCGCGAATAGACGCGAATGCACACGAATAAGGATCTTTAATTCGCGTCCATTAGTGTCCATTCGCGGTTCAGCAGAGGGTTTGTATTCCTAAACCACGAATAGACGCGAATGCACACGAATGGGATCTTTAATTCGCGTCCATTAGTGTCCATTCGCGGTTCAGCAGAGGGTTTGTATTCCTAAACCGCGAATAGACGCGAATGCACACGAATGGGATCTTTAATTCGCGTCCATTAGTGTCCATTCGCGGTTCAGCAGAGGGTTTGTATTCCTAAACCGCGAATAGACGCGAATGCACACGAATAAGGATCTTTAATTCGCGTCCATTGGTGTCCATTCGCGGTTCAGCAGAGGGTTTGTATTCCGTCTTGAGAGTCGCGTTCGTTAGCGGTTGTTAGTTGCTATTTACTGTCGCTTAGCGGTCGTCATGCATCTGCAGTTGTGCCGCTGGTTCGAGACCTTTCGAGATTTGGGAGAAATCCGGTGAGCAGGCCAATCAGCGGTAGAAACGAACAGATCCAGTATACGTACTCGATGCTGGTGCGATCTGCGAGTAGGCCGAAGACCGCGGATCCGATGCCGGCAATGCCAAAGGCAAAACCAAAAAAGAGCCCGGAAATCAAGCCTACCTTGCCGGGGAGCAATTCTTGAGCGTAAACCAGGATGGTAGGAAACGCCGAGGACAAGATCAATCCGATCAGGATGCTGAGGACTACTGTCCAAACAAGATCAACGTAAGGAAGCAGCAAGGTCAGGGGCGCGGCACCCAGGATCGATACCCAAATTACGTACTTGCGTCCAAAACGATCCCCGATCGGTCCACCGATAATGGTTCCAGCGGCGACCGAGAACAAAAAGAGAAACAGAAGCAACTGGGCGTGCTGTACCGACAGCTGGAACTTGGATATCAAATAGAACGTGAAATAACTTCTCATGCTCTCGAGATAGAAAAACTTCGAGAAAATCAAACTAATGAGGACCACCAGGGCCAATCTAATTTGCCCCGGAGGTAGGTGCGTATGGGTGAGGGGCCGCCTAATATGCTTGTGCGCTCGAGGAAGGTTTTGCTGGTACCAGCGGCCGGCATTGTACAGCACAATGATTCCGACTAATGCGACCAGCGTGAACCAGATGACATTGCTCCTCGCTCGCGCACCGATGATCAACGCGGCGAGCAGAGGTCCTAAGGATTGTCCGGCGTTGCCCCCGACTTGAAAGAGTGATTGGGCAAAGCCGTACCGGCCGCCGGAAGCGAGACGGGCGAGGCGAGATGCTTCAGGGTGAAAAATAGAAGAGCCCAATCCAACCGAGGCCGCGGCCACCAAGATCATTGGGTAGTTATTCGCGAAGGCAAGCAGAACCAAACCGACCAAGGAAAGCGCCATTCCGATTGCCAACGAAAATGGCTGTGGTCGATGATCCGTATACAGACCCACCAGAGGCTGCAGCAACGAAGCGGTAACCTGGAAGGTAAGCGTAATCAGACCGATTTGGGTGAAGCTGAGCTGAAACGAATCTTTCAGAACCGGATAAATTGCCGGAATGAGCGATTGAATAGTATCGTTGAGAAGGTGGGAGAAGCTGGCGGCCACCAAAATGAGCAAAACAGTTTCGCTCCCCCGGGTTGCCGTGGTTGATTCGTTCAAATTCCGTTCCGTGCCTGTATCCATGAGCGTGAAGCAAACCCATAGCACCTATTTCTGGCAGATGAAAGGGATGGCGGGGGAGAGGTTTACAGCCGGCTGGCGAGAATAGTCAGGAGCGTCCTGACTCTCCGCTAAAGTGATGGCGTACGCTCGAAAACGCTGAAACTGCTCGTTGTTTTTACATCGAATCTGAAAAACTGATCCATTGGCTCGCGGGTGTAACTATAAAATCTATAGATAGCAATTGGAATATGAGTGCCAGAATGACCGATATATTTGACTGCGCGGACGTTTCAGAAAACCCGGCAAACTGCCGATCTCCACCATCCAGTGGACTTCCGACCCACCGAGGTAGTGCCGGCGGAATTAGGAAGAGAACATACGATACATGATTTGTAGTTGCCCTGAGATGACTTTGCCCGCGCTCGCTCTACCTGAATCGAGCGTTCATCTATGGAGTATATCCCTAGATCTGGCGGTCGGAGAATGCGATTGGGACATTCTGGAATCGAGCGAACGTAAGCGGGCGCATCGGTTCCTCAGAGAGATTGATCGCGATCGATTCGTGGTCGGTCGTTCTGCCTTGAGGAGGATACTTGGAACTTACCTCCATATTGCGCCCGAGCGACTGAGCTTTGAATACGGAAGACATGGGAAACCGCTCTTGGCCGGAAAAGGACCCCATTTCAATGTGTCTCACGCGGACGGAAAATCGCTCATTGCGGTGAACTGGGCAAACCCGGTCGGAGTTGATCTTGAGCCGGAGAAACGCGTTCTCGATGTGGATGGACTCGCGCAAATCGTTTGCTCGAAGTCTGAACGCGCGAGAATTTCCGACTTACCTTTCGCGGATCGGCGTCTAGCGCTCCTGCGGATCTGGGTAGGAAAAGAGGCGTTCCTCAAATTGACCGGGGAAGGATTATCGCGATCACTTGCCCGATTGGAGATGACAGAGCTGCCGGTCGGCTTTATCGATGCGATGCCTGGCTTCGTTTCGGCACTTGCGCTGCCGTCTCGTTAGTCCTGGGCGGACCAATTGAGCCAGTGCTGGCTAAACGGAAAAGCCGAACACGGTTTGACCGGCTGGGCGAAAAAACGCCTGGAACGTAGCAAAATCGGAGTCGTGCTGAACCAGGCATAGACCTATCGCGTGAACAGACTGTCTAGTTAGGTTTGTTTGCTGAGAGTTATCCCCATTATGAAAAGACCGTTTTCTACTAGAAATTTAACAACTGTTCTTGAGAAGAGTTAGGAAAGCCTGGGGACGCAGTGCAACGTCTTGATAATGTGACCCTAGCGGATGGAATCATTTGAATTACAAAGGGATCTGAGTCTCGACCATCATGCGCGCGGGTTCTCAACAAGCATCGTTTGCTTATCTGCATCTTCCCGTGGGCGACTATCTACTCAGCCTCGTTGTACCGGCTTTTAACGAAGAAAGAACGATCGAAACTGTTCTCGACCGAATATTCGAGTTTCTTCCAGACGTGCACGAAGTCTTAGTGATCGACGATGCTTCGGTCGATCGCACACCAGAAGTGTGTCGCGAGTACATCAGCAGAGACCAGAGGGTAAAGCTCTTCCGGCACAAAACGAACCAGGGCAAGACGGCGGCTCTCCGGACTGGGTTTGCCGCGTGCACCGGCTCCATCATCGTCGTCCAAGATGCTGACTTGGAATACGACCCGCGTGAGATAGTTGAGCTTATTGGACCGATCAAAGAGGAAGTCGCAGATGTTTGTCTGGGGTCGCGTTTCATGGTTCGCCGAGCCGGGCGGGTTTTGTATTTCCGACATTATCTGGCGAACAAGTTTCTTACGTTTATCAATAACATCGTTACCGATCTTAATCTCACCGATGTCGAGACGGGGTACAAAGCTTCGCGCGCGGAGATCGTCAAAAACATGATTATCAAGTCGAGCGGCTTCGGATTTGAAATCGAGTTCGTCGCGAAATGCAAAAAAATCGGTGCGCGCATCTATGAGGTGCCGATCTCCTACTATGGCCGGACTTATGAGGAGGGGAAAAAGATTGGATTAAAAGATGGGTTGGATGCGCTCTGGTATTTGATAAAATTCAACATCTTGACTGGGCCGAAGCAGAGTTTTCGCCAACCCCTTCTGGAGGCAAAGTTTTGCGCGAAAAGGCATGGGCAAGCGCGAACAGTCAAAACGCGTACTTAATTTCAAAACCCAATGTATTTTGAGTGTAGGTGCCGGCAGCCGAAGCCCCGTCGCGGCGCCTGAAATCGTAGGTCAGGGCAGCGGACAAGTGCTTCCGAGGCCTCCACCCCAAACTCGCCTCCATCACGTATTCCTTGAAGTTCCCTTGGAGAGCCCCAGACACTGTCTGGACGTTTCCCGTGGTCGGCCCTGACTTGACGTCTCCGAAAGTGACAGAAGGAGCAGCGGTAAACGTGATGAAACGTGTCACGTTAAATTGGGTGGCGGCTCGAAGCACGGTTTCTTCGGTCAGATCTGTGCCGGTGGTGAATATAAGTTCGTGCGAGCCCGTTAAAATCAGCTGCAAATTCCGATTGAACTGATGCCGAATCACTGCAGAGAAGTAATAGCCGGGTGCGATGGATGGCTTGGCATCCACCAGAGTGGCGCCTACGGACAGGTCGAAATCGGTCAATCGACTTAACTTTCCCCGGGCAAAGGGTCCCACGTTGAGGCTGTTCACATTTCCGCTACCGCTGCTCTTGCTACCGGTGCCGCTGCCGGTTCCACCGCTCGAGCCGGTGCTTCGCGTCACACTGTCTTCGATACCGTAGAGAATGGTCGGCCACAACCGAAAGGCAACACTTGAGCCGACGCGGAGGGAATTTCGCGAGCCGGAGGTGCTCGGATTGTTCTGGCCTTGAGAGTTCGCGCCGCTCTGGTTGTTATAAGTATAGTCGGCCGAGAGTGAGAGGATGATCAGATTGAAGTCGGCATCGACTACCGTGCCGATCGTATTGGTAAGACTGTTCAGGTAGGTAGTGTTGGTGGCTGTGGGCGACGAACTTGGATCCTGGATATAGGAGAATTGATCATAAAAGCGAAATCGAAAATCCGAGATCGCAAACTGCAATTGAACCAACGAGTCCGGAGAGATGCCGACATTTATTGCGCTCTTCCCATTTCCAAAGAAGTCCTCCGTAAGCTTCCCGCCGAAATTAAACTTGAGCTCATTAAGATGGCTCAATACCCACGTGGTGTTCAAGCCCAGCGCCTCAAAAAAGCTGAGGCGAGAGATCTTATTCGAATGCGTTAGATCGGAGTTATCCGTGAAGTCAACGCCGGTCGATGCGATTAACTCCTCTTGGAGTGGTCCAAGGCGAATGAAGACTTCAGGCTTTCTGAACGATTCAATCTCTAGCTGCTGCGCGGCGGTGCGAACGCGCTCTTGCGCTCGCAACGGAGTGATGGGGACGAGGCAAAGAACGACCGGCGCGATAATGATCAGCAAGCGCGGGCGCAGAAAGCGGAAAAAGAGTGTCACCGGGTAAATTACGCAACGGTCCTGGAGCATTTTTTTAGCGGTGTAACGCATATC
This sequence comes from uncultured Verrucomicrobiae bacterium, assembly GCA_963804425.1. GTDB lineage: Bacteria > Verrucomicrobiota > Verrucomicrobiia > Chthoniobacterales > JAFAMB01 > DASTDH01. The sequence goes on from CAWDQF010000004.1 coordinate 19,326, forward strand.
CGCGATCGATTCAACGCATATCGCCTGCAGTGAAACCCAATTTTTGATCTCCAATAAAGCTTATTCCGGAGTTTTGGAGCGCAAATGGTGTCGACGACCAGGTTTTGAGACCGGCTCTGGTCACCCTTTTTTTTAATGAGATTTATAGAACCTGCGGTCCTTTACCGGCAACTCTGGCTGCTCGTTTCCAGTCATCGGATCTTCCTTAACTCGCTGAAATCGGGGTCGTTACTCTGCGTCCAGGCCGGCATTGTTTGCCGCCATTTTTTAAGACTTATATGCGCAGAATTGTTACGAGTCCTCGCCAGGCAGTTCGCCCAGAGGAAGTGGTTTCTATCAGCCCTCGGGTTTGGCGCGATTCGGTTCCACAAAGCAAAACAGTGGAGTTGGATCTGCCCTTCCCTAACAAAACAACGCTCGATGATCAGCCCTTACCCGCGGCCCAAAATGATCCCCAGATCCCCGCTGGAAACGAGTTTGCCGGTAATAGCCCTTCGTGGAAATACATTCTCGACGTCACCTGCATCTTGCTTAGTCTGCCCCTCTGGTTGCCTCTCGTGGTCTGTGTCGCGCTGTGGATTAAGATCACTTCCCCTGGGCCTATTTTTTTTCAGCAGGAACGCGTCGGCTACCGAGGAAGACGCTTCATGATCTTCAAGTTCAGAACCATGAAGGTCGACGTCGAGACCCAAAGCCACGAACGTCACTTGGAGCAGCTTATTGACGCCGACCGGCCGATGACGAAGCTGGACGCCTCAGGCGATCCTCGCATTATTTCCGGGGGGCGCATACTTCGAGCGCTGGGATTGGATGAACTACCGCAGCTCTTTAATGTGCTCCGCGGAGAAATGAGTCTAGTCGGTCCGCGTCCCTGCACGCCCTACGAATTTCAACGATATAAGCCATGGCAACAAGAAAGAGTCAACGCGGCGCCTGGCCTCACCGGATACTGGCAAGTAAACGGCAAGAACAAGACCACGTTCACTGAGATGATCCAGATGGATATCCATTACGCCAGGCGCATGTCGCTCAGGCTGGATCTCGTGATCATCCTGAAAACGGTTCCTGCTGTCCTGATGCAGCTTCTCGAATCTCGCATCCGGATTGGCACCTGGAAAGGCGCGCGCAAGTCTGTCGAGGGATAGTGCTGACAAGAAATAGACCCCGGAACCACCGATTGCGGTAATATGAAAGAACCGATTGCGGTAGGAGTGGTCGGGTGCGGATATTGGGGACCCAATCTTGTTCGCAACTTCAAAGGACTGCCCAATTGCAATTTGAAGGCAATGTGCGACACCAGCGAAGCGCGGCTGAAGCACATGAGAAGCTTGTATTCGGACGTCGAGTGTGTAACCGACTTCGAGTACCTGCTCAACGGTGTTGGACTGGATGCGGTAGTGGTGGCTGCGCCGGTCAGGCATCACTATTCACTGGCTAAGGCCAGCCTGCTTGCAGGGAAACATACGCTGATCGAGAAACCGATGGCATCCTCCTCCGCCGAGTGTGAGGAATTGATAGAAATCGCTGAGCGTAAGGGCCTGGTCTTAATGGTGGGCCATACCTTCCTCTATTCCGCGCCGGTACGGAAGATCGTCGAGATAGTGCAGGCTGGAGACATCGGCGAGATCCGCTATATCAATTCGCGGCGGCTCAACCTGGGCCTATTTCAGAAGGACATCAACGTAGCTTGGGACCTAGCCCCGCATGGATATCTCGATCATCCTGCATGTGCTTGGAGAATTCCCGCAGGTGGTCAATTGCCAGGGCAACGCCCATGTCACCCAGGGTATCGAGGACGTGACCAATATCTCCCTCTTATTCCGGCACAAGCGATTTGCCACTATCCAGAGCAGTTGGCTGGAGCCTAGAAAAGTTCGCGAAATGACCATTGTGGGCACTCGCCGAATGATCGTGTACGACGATTTGCAGACGCACGAAAAAATCCGCATTTACGATGTCCGGGTGGAGCGTCCGCCGCATTACGACACCTTTGCCGACTTCCACTACTCGTATCACTACGGGGACAGCTACATCCCGCATATCCAACAAGAGGAGCCACTCAAAGCGGAATGCCAGCATTTCCTCGATTGCATCGAAAAGGGGACCAAGCCACTGACGAATGGCTACAAAGGGCTGGAGCTTGTAAGAATTCTCGAAGCTGCTTCCAGCTCGCTGAAGGGCCACGGCGCTCCTGTCTCTTTCTCACCCGCGCACGGTCTGCCGGAACGGGAGTTGATCTCGATCCGCCCAATTCATCAGGTGTTGGGAAATCTTTCTTAGCAGCCCGAAATTACGGCCGATTAGCTGTCTCAACCGTCCTCACCGTTTGCTGCCCTTTATTGAGGCCCGCTCCAGGAACATCCAGAGAATGATTGCCATGGAGAGGTCGCCACACTGGAACCAGACGGACGGCGCAGTTTTCTACCCCCGCATCGGATTTAAGAGGGTAACTCGCCGACAAGGGAGAATAGTCTGAAGATATTCCTTAACCAGTCTGAATCGCGGTCGATAATTCGTCTTACCGGGCGGCGTCAACGCCTCCTTACTTGTGGTTCTAGAACAACGAGCGCAGCGCAGCAGAGCGGCTTTTCCGAGAAGAACGGAAATCGGCCAAGGGCGGCAGCTCGTTTGTAGAGGACGAGCAAAGATCTTGTTCGCCGAATGGATGAAACCAGGTAGTGAGAATAACAATAGAGATATCCGAAAGATTGATTCGGTAATATGAAAGAACCGATTGTGGTAGGAGTGGTCGGGTGCGGATATTGGGGACCCAATCTTGTTCGCAACTTCAAAGGACTGCCCAATTGCAATTTGAAGGCAATGTGCGACACCAGCGAAGCGCGGCTGAAGCACATGAGAAGCTTGTATTCGGACGTCGAGGGTGTAACCGACTTCGAGTACCTGCTCAACGGTGTTGGACTGGATGCGGTAGTGGTGGCTGCGCCGGTCAGGCATCACTATTCACTGGCTAAGGCCAGCCTGCTTGCAGGGAAACATACGCTGATCGAGAAACCGATGGCATCCTCCTCCGCCGAGTGTGAGGAATTGATAGAAATCGCTGAGCGTAAGGGCCTGGTCTTAATGGTGGGCCATACCTTCCTCTATTCCGCGCCGGTACGGAAGATCGTCGAGATAGTGCAGGCTGGAGACATCGGCGAGATCCGCTATATCAATTCGCGGCGGCTCAACCTGGGCCTATTTCAGAAGGACATCAACGTAGCTTGGGACCTAGCCCCGCATGATATCTCGATCATCCTGCATGTGCTTGGAGAATTCCCGCAGGTGGTCAATTGCCAGGGCAACGCCCATGTCACCCAGGGTATCGAGGACGTGACCAATATCTCCCTCTTATTCCGGCACAAGCGATTTGCCACTATCCAGAGCAGTTGGCTCGAGCCTAGAAAAGTTCGCGAAATGACCATTGTGGGCACTCGCCGAATGATCGTGTACGACGATTTGCAGACGCACGAAAAAATCCGCATTTACGATGTCCGGGTGGAGCGTCCGCCGCATTACGACACCTTTGCCGACTTCCACTACTCGTATCACTACGGGGACAGCTACATCCCGCATATCCAACAAGAGGAGCCACTCAAAGCGGAATGCCAGCATTTCCTCGATTGTATCGAAAAGGGCACCAAGCCACTGACGAATGGCTACAAAGGGCTGGAGCTTGTAAGAATTCTCGAAGCTGCCTCCACTTCGTTGAAGAGCCACGGCGCTCCTGTCTCTTTCTCCCCGGCGCGCGAAGAGCTTTCCTCTGGGGAGCGAGCGCGGGCGGCGGATGGGAGCCACGCAGAATTGATGCGCGTATGAATCGTTCTCAACAAAGGATGCAGATGCAGGTACCGTTTCTTGACCTTAAGTCCCACCACGCGCCGATACTGGATGAAATAAATAGTGCCATCCAGGACGTCATCGAAAGCAGTGCCTTCGCCGGAGGGCCGTTTGTCGTGCGCTTCGAGGAAGATTTCGCGGCCTACTGCAACTGTCCGTACGCCATCGGCGTGGGCAGCGGCACGGAGGCTCTCTGGCTGAGCCTTTTGGCGTTAGGCGTCGGACCGGGGGACGATGTGATCACAGTGCCGAACACATTCATGGCCACCGCTGAAGCGATCACCTATTGTGGAGCCAGACCGGTGTTCGTCGATGTGGACGAGCGTACCTACACGATGGATCCGGTCGCGCTGGAGAAGGCCGTTACGGCCCGGACGAAGGCGATCATTCCGGTCCACCTTTTTGGTCAACCAGCAGATATGGATCCCATCCTGGAATTCGCGCGTCATCGCGGCCTAGTTGTCATTGAAGACGCCTGCCAGGCGCATGGAGCCGAATACAAGGGACGAAGGGTTGGCACGCTCGGCGACGCAGCCTGTTTCAGCTTCTATCCCGGGAAAAATCTTGGAGCATTTGGTGAGGCCGGGGCAGTTGTAACTGGCAACGCCGAGTTGCAAGAGAAGGTCCGGATCCTTCGGGATCACGGCCAAGTCCGCAAATATCATCACAAGATGATTGGATGGAACTGCCGGATGGACGGAATTCAGGCTGCCGTTCTGCGCGTCAAACTGCGCTACCTGGAAAGAGGCAATCAGATTCGCCGCTCTCACGCGGCCCACTATAACCAAGCATTGGCTGGCATCGAAGAAGTCGTTACGCCCGCCCAGGCAGCTTGGGCGCGGCATGTTTATCACGTCTACGCGATCCGCGCTCAGGACAGGGATGAGGTCATCCGGCGCTTGGGTGAAAAGGGTATTGGATGTGGGGTTCACTACCCGGTACCAGTCCATTTGCAAGAGGCCTATCGCGATCTGGGGTACGAGCAAGGCGCCTTTCCAGTCGCGGAGCGGTCTGCTACGGAATTCGTTTCGTTGCCCATGTTTCCTGAGCTGACACCCGCGCAAGTGGAAATAGTTGCTGAATGTGTGAAAGAAGCCCTTGCCATCGGAGCGATCGCCTAAATGAAAGATGAAACTCTGCCAGCGTTCGCGGGAGCGAACGGTCACATCGCGGGAATAAGGGAAGGAATCGATATGTCAGAATTCGAACAAGAAGCGCATCACTCCAGCCTGAGTTTTAATGATGTCCTTTTCATTCTGTTCCGGCACAAGTGGAAGATTTTTCTGTGCACCGCGGCCGGCATTATTGCTGGTGCGGCCGTTTATTTTCTTAGTGCTCCCACTTACAAATCCGAGGCTAAGCTGTTCGTGCGATACGTGGTGGACAAGAGCGCCGTCGACGGGATCGATTCCCAGGTCAAAACTCCCAATCCACAAACGGATACTCTCATCAATTCTGAATTGGAGATTCTGACGAGTTCGGATTTGGCTCGCCAGGTCGCCGAGGCGGTTGGTGTCGAGCGACTGGTGCCGGGTTCCGGAACGAAAGCGACGCTCGATAAGGCTGCCCAAAATATGTTGCACGGTTTGGAAGTGTCCATTGTTAAGGGAACCAACATCATTTCCATTTCCTTCAGGAGTGCCGATGTGAAGCTTCCCATGCAAGTCTTGCAGGAACTCGTTAAACGATATTTTGACAAGCATCTGGAAGTACACCGTTCGGTCGGCGCATTTGAGTTCGTGGCGAAGGAAGCCGAGGGCTTGCGGAAGGAATTGAATCAGACTGAAGCGGAGTTGAAACAGTTAAAGGACAAGGCTGGAATTATTTCGCTGGCGGAAAGTAAAGCATCTCTCGCCGCGGAACTGGGGAAATCTCAGGCGGATTTGGACACAGCGGAGTCTGAGCTCGCCACGCAACAGGCTCGCGTGGACGAAATCGAAAAATCGCTCGCTGTGACAGACGCTAAGCAGTCCACCGATGCAACAGGGCAGGTCAGCAGTGTGGTCGTTCAGAAGTACCAATCCTTGGGTACCCGCGTGACGCAGCTGCAGCAAGCCGAGACGGAGCTTCTTTCGAAGTACACTCCGGAGAACCGTCTCGTGAAAGTCAAGCAAGCGCAGATTGTCGATCTGGAAAATCAGCGCCGGGATTTGGAGAAGAAGTATCCCGTCTTGGTCGGAATGGCGCCGACCACGGGGCTGGCTCAAGCCGCTCAACCCGACCTGGTGACTGAGAAATCCCGCCTCGTGGGAATGGAGTCCAGGGTGACGCTGCTCAATTCTCGGATAAGTGCTCTCCAGGGACGGGCAAAATTGATTTCGGAAGTAGGACCGCGCATCGAGGAACTCGAGCGGACGAAGGAAGTCGAGGAAACGAACTATAAACATTCTGAGGCGAGCCTGGAGAAGGCCCGCATCGATGAAACTTTGGACCCGTCCCGGATGCCGAACATCAGTGTCGTCCAGACGCCCTTGCCTGCGATCAGGGTTGCGAGGGATGTGAAGAAATTTGTGTTCGGCCTGGCTGGCGGCGGACTCGCCGTTGGAGTCGCGATTGCCTTGCTGATCGAACTGGTGTTGGACCGAACCATCAAACGTTCGTTCGACTTTGAAAAGCGACTGCGCATACCCCTTTTACTCTCGATTCCCCATCTCGGTTCAAGCGCCCAGCGCCTGCGTTTGCATGATGTGGGGCACAACTCAGAGTTCGCCGTTGAAGACAATGCCGAGGAGCTGGTCGCGCTCGAAACCGGCGCGTTGCTCAGGCCGTTCTGCGAAGCTATCCGGGATCGCCTGGGACTCTTTTTCGAGCTCAATCACATGGCTCACAGACCGAAGCTTGTGGCTGTGGCCGGCCTGGCGAAAAACGCGGGAACCTCCACGCTGGCGGCGGGTCTGGCCAGCACTCTCTCGGACGGGGGCGACGGCAAGGTGCTTCTCGTGGACAAACCAGTGGCCGTGAAGAGATTTTACAACATGCTGATGGAATTCAAGGCAAGCGACCTGGACTACGTCGTTTTTGACATGCCGGCACTCGGGGACACCAGCTCGACGCTTCCCCTAGCCGGCTTTATGGACACGGTACTACTGGTTGTCGAGGCAGAGAAAAGTAATCGGGAGGCTGTGAAACGTGCCTATGCGCAGCTAGCCGCCAAGACAAAAGTTTCGGTCGTCTTCAACAAAAGCCGCTCCTATGGCCCGAGGTGGCTCGAAGGCGAACTCTAATCGGCCGCCAGGTGTCAACAATCCGCCGGCTGCGCGGTGGTCGAAAAACCGTCGCTGAGCGGCAACCCGAATCTTGGACTGTGCCAACGTGAAACCTCTCGAAGAGAATACGCGACGTTCTGCCGAGCCGTTGCGTTTGACGGGCAAGCGCGCCGTCGCGGTCGTGTATTCCAGCTATCCTTCGGATCCGCGGCCTCGGAGGGCGGCCGAGGCATTAGCCAAAGAGGGGGCCAGCGTCGAAGTGATATGTCTCAAGGAGACAGATCAAGAGCCGGAGCACGAAGTCTTCAACGGGGTCGATATCACTCGCGTTCCTTTGAAACGTCGCCGCGGCGGAAAGCTGTCGTACTTACTTCAGTATGGGTCATTCCTTCTACTCTCCGGTTCGATCCTGGCGCGTCGCGCGTGGAAACGGTACGACCTTGTACACGTTCACAACATGCCCGACGTCCTTGTGTTCAGTGCGTTGGTCCCGAAGATCCTGGGCGCTAAGGTTATCCTAGACTTCCACGATCCCATGCCCGAGCTGATGATGACAATCTTCGGACTTCGGGAGGATAGCGGTTCAGTCTGGCTCCTCAAGCAGCTTGAGAAATGGAGCCTCCGCTTTGCGGACGCGGCGCTTACCGCCAATGAAGCCTTCCGAAAAATCTTTTCATCCCGGAGCTGTCCGCCGGAAAAGATGACCGTGATCATGAATTCGCCTGACGAAGAAATTTTCCGGTATCGCGGGCTGTCGAGCGAAGACTTGGCCGCATACGACACTTCGAGGCCGTTTGTAATCATGTATCACGGTTCCCTGGTCGAAAGGCACGGTCTCGATTTGGCCGTGGCTGCCTTGATAAAGGTCCGAGAGGCAGTTCCCCGCGCGGAACTGCGGATTTATGGTCGAAGCACCCCCTTTCTGGAGCAGGTGATGGATTCGGTGCGGAAATCAGAACTCTCCGATGCGGTTTGCTATCTGGGCCCGAAGGACCTGGAGCAGATCGCTGAGGCAATCCGCCAGTGCGATGTCGGCATCATTCCGAATCGGCGCAGCAGATTCACCGAGGTCAACATGCCGACGCGCATTTTTGAGTATTTGTCCCAAGGCAAGCCAGTCATCGCGCCCCGCACTGAGGGGATCTTGGACTATTTCAGTCCGGAGGAACTTGTCCTGTTCGAATTGGGGAACGCCGATGATCTGGCGACAAAGGTCGAGTATGTTTTTACTCATCGAACCGAAATGGTGAAGATGGTCGAACGCGGCCAGGAAGTGTATCGGGCGCACCAATGGAGCAGTGAGCGGCGGCAATTTGTGAGTCTCGCGATTGGCTTGTTGAGCGCAGCGGGCGAGGCAAATGCTCAAGCCACGGTGCGGCCCGCATCGGAAGTTGGTAGTCAAAAATGACCGGCTGCCCGGAAGTCGACTCAAAAGGACGTCGCCTAATGGAATATACAAATTCGGAGCCTACGATTCGAGAGGCAGGCATCGTCGATGTGACTTTTGGAAAAGGGGTCACCGTCATTGAGCCCGTAAACCTTTACGGCTGCACCATTGGCGAGGATTGCTTCGTCGGGCCATTTGTCGAAATCCAGCGTGGTGTCATCGTCGGAAAGCGATGCCGCATTCAGTCGCACGCGTTTATCTGTGAGCTCGTATTGATCGGGGATGACTGTTTCATTTCTCACGGCGCGATGTTCATTAATGATCTTTTTTCGGAGGGAGGGCCGGCAAAGGGACGGCGCGATCTTTGGCGGTCGACGAAGATTGGTAACGGCGTCAGCATTGGGACAAATGCGACGATTCTGCCCGTCACGATTTGCGACCGCGTGGTTGTCGGGGCGGCGGCCGTGGTAACCAAAGATATTAACGAGCCGGGTATTTATGTAGGCAACCCGGCCCGCCTGCTGCGCCCTCTTTAGCGCGATTCAAGCTCTATGCACCTTCCTCCCGTCGTTGCGCTCTGGCTCTCGGTCGGGTTTGTCTTCTTCCTGCTTCGGCGTGAGTCCAAGGAAAAGGTCAAAGTCAGTCGCGCCCTCTGGATACCGGTTCTCTGGTTCTGGATCAGCGGATCGAGATTTGTCTCGCAATGGATTGCTCTCGGCCAGGGATTTTATCCGTTGCAGGAAGAGGGCAGTCCGATTGATGCGGTCGTGTTTTTCGCGCTCATCATCAGCGGCCTCTATGTTCTGAGCCAGAGACGAGTCACCTTGCGGGAATTTGTCCGAAATAATCGGTGGCTGGCCATATTCCTTTTGTTTTGTTTAGTCGCCATCCTCTGGTCGGACTTCCCGTTCGTCGCGGTAAAGCGATGGTTCAAAATTCTGGGGCATCCAGTCATGGCGCTGGTCGTTCTCACGGATCCCGAACCTCACGAAGCCTTGCGCAGACTTCTGAAACGAAGCGCCTATTTTCTGATTACTTTTTCAATTCTGTTCATAAAATATTATCCGCAATACGGCAGAGGGTTCGATATGTGGACGGGTGAGGGATTTAACCAAGGGGTCACTCACAGTAAGAACGAACTAGGCTATGTCTGCATGATCTTCGGGTTGTTTTTCTTCTGGAATGCGCTCCAGGCCCTTAGGATCAAAGACCGGAAAGCGAGGCGAAAAGAGCTTTTTTTGAGCGTCGTCTTCCTCGGTATGATTTGGTGGCTGCTCCGAGAGTCATCTAGTGCAACGTCATTAACGTGTATGCTGATGGGGATTTGCACAATCATGGTTCTCGGTATGCCGTTTGTTAGCAAACGACACGTCGGAATGTATGTCGTTGTCGGAATCATCGCGTTTGCTGTAGCCGAATCGGTATTCGGAATTTATGGAAATGCTCTGCAGCTTCTGGGCCGGGATGCGACCCTAACAGACAGAACGGCGGTCTGGCACGACGCGTTGCAGCTTCAGCCGAATCCAATACTTGGAGCTGGTTTTGAAAGCTTCTGGTTGGGACCGCGGCTGGAAAAGCTCTGGGCCAAGTGGTGGTGGCGACCGCTGCAAGCACATAACGGATACATTGAGGTCTACTTGAATCTAGGCTTTGTCGGGCTCGCTATTTTCGCCGGCCTGATCATTACCACGTTCAGGAAGATGGGCGCTGACCTGCTAAGGCATTTCCAGTTTGCCAGACTTCGGTTGGCGTTCCTTTTGGCGATCCTGGTGTACAACTTCACGGAGGCCACTTTCTCCGGTGTTCACCTCGTCTGGACCGTCTTCTACCTGTTTGCCATTGACTATCCTAGCGTGCGAAGCCTCAGGTTAAAAGTGACTGGGTCGGGGAAAGGGCCACTGTCGGAGCCGGTAGCTGCTCGTGGCCTGAATCCGTCGAACCAACCGAGTGAATTTCGTCGCTACTAGTCGGAGCAATGTTCAAGATGAGATACGTACTTATTACCTCCGCGAGAAATGAGGGAAGTTTTATCGAACGCACGATCCAGGCGGTTATCGTGCAGAGCAGAAGGCCCGAGCGGTGGGTCATTGTGGATGACGGATCGACGGACCACACGGCTGAAATCGTCGAGAGCTACCTTGGGCGCTATCCCTGGATCGAACTGCTCAGACGACCGAACCGGACGGATCGCAGTTTTGCCGGCAAGGCTCACGCGGTGAACGCCGCGTTGCAGCACGTTGCCTCCCTGCAGTTTGAAGTGATTGGGAACCTGGATGCGGATGTTTCCTTCGGACCTGATTATATGGCTTTCGTGATGGAGAAATTCGCGATGGATCCGGAATTGGGCGTAGCTGGCACACCCTTTACGGAAGAAGGATACGATTCGACCAGAGACAGTTTTGAAGGAGAAAACTACGTCGCCGGTCCATGTCAGCTATTCCGGTACACCTGCTTTCGGCAGATCGGCGGATATGTTCCTAACCGGGCCGGCGGAGTCGATTGGATCGCCGTAATGACAGCTCGGATGCAAGGTTGGAAAGTGCGCTCCTTTCCGGAAAAACGATTTCATCATCACCGGCCGATGGGAACCGCGGAAAAAGGGAAATTGTCTGCGCTCTTCACCTACGGGCAAAAGGATTATTACTTAGGCGGATCGCCGGTGTGGCAACTATTCCGGGTCGCTTACCGCGTGACCAAGAAGCCGTTTGTGACGGGTGGGTTCGCACTACTTTTTGGTTACTGCTGGGCTGCCTTGCGACGGATGGAACGACCGGTGTCGCCCGAGTTGATGCGGTTTCATCGCCACGAACAAATGAAAAAGCTGAAAGCGGTCTTTCGCTCGCTGTCGAGATTGAAAAAGGCAGACAACTTCTCCTTGACGACGCGGAAGCAGGAGACGCGATAATGCAACCGGAAACAGCAGCAGACCCACTCACGAGCAAAGTGTCCGAGGTATTGACCAATTTTACCAGATGGCTGGATGCTTTCGGTGAGACCTCGCTGGATCATCAGACTTTTTTTGCAGGTCCGGTCGGTGGTTTTGCCAAATCGTTTTATTACCGCTACCCGAAGGTGGGGATTGCGGCGGTCGCACCGATGATTTTCTGTGAAGCGTTCGTTCCTTCGGCTCGCCGGTTGTTCCATCCTCCGGTGCGGTTTCCAATCGCCGATGCCCATTACGCAATGGGATTCGCCTTTCTTTATGAAGCAACCGGGGATTCCGTCCGCCTGCAACAGGCGATTCATTTTCTGAAGCGGCTAGAAGAGACGCGGTGTGCCGATTTCCAGGAGTATTGCTGGGGTTATCCGTTCGATTGGGTCACGCGAAACGGCACAATGAAACGGCAGACGCCTCTGATCACAACTACCCCGTATGTCTATGAAGCATTCCTGCAGGTTTATCGGCTTGATCCCCAAGACGAATGGAGACGGATACTTGAGTCAATTGCCCGGCACGCAGCTTCTGACATTAAGGATTTCAGAATCTCGGAAACTGCTAGCAGCTGTTCGTATAGTCCTTTTGATCGTGGAGGAGTGATCAATGCCGCTGCTTATCGAGCCTTTTTGCTCACGAACGCTGCGCAACTCTTTTCCAACGACGCGTATTCGAGAATTGCTGAACGGAACCTGAATTTCGTTTTGGAAAACCAGAATGCTGACGGCTCCTGGTACTACGCAGTGGATGGGGTTCGTGATTTCGTTGACCACTTCCATACGTGCTTTGTCATGAAAGCTCTCGCTAAGATTCATGCCCTAACCGGACATGGACCATGCTTCGAGGCGCTTTCGAATGGCGTGAAATATTATCTGAAGAACCTCTTTGATCCGGACGGACTTCCCCGGCCGTTTGCCAAGGCGCCTCGGCTTACCGTTTACAAACGCGAACTCTATGACTGTGCCGAGTGCACCAATTTATTTCTGCTGCTCCGGGACCGGTTTCCGCAATTGGAGACTAACCTGAAAACGGTCATAGCGGGAATGCTCAATGACTGGGTCAAGCCGGACGGATCATTTCGTTCGCGCCGGCTGCTTCTGAGCTGGGATAACGTCCCAATGCATCGGTGGGGTCAGTCGCAGATGTTTCGCAGCTTCGCTTACTATCTCTCGGCAACGAAGGTCAGCGAACGTCAATGAACTCTAGCGAATGACAATGAAACCGAGGGGCTTGGCGCGCTGGCGTTCGCTGACGTTCGTTACTGCTAGGCAAAATAGTTAGAAAGTTAACAAGTATGTGTGGAATCTGTGGGCAGTTTAACTTTGAGCAACAGGAGCCGGTGTATCCGGAAACGATCAGACGAATGGCTGGATCGATCGTTCATCGCGGGCCCGACGATGAAGGTTACTATATGTCCGGTCCACTCGGGTTCGGTTTCAGACGCCTCTCTATCATTGATCTGGCCGGAGGCCATCAGCCCATGTCCGATATAGAGAAGGGTGTGTGGGTTATTTTCAACGGCGAGATTTATAACTTTAAGGAATTGCGGTCTGAGTTGGAGAGCCGCGGCCACCGATTTCAAACGCGCTCCGACACAGAGGTCATCGTGCACGGCTACAAAGAGTGGGGCACAAAAGTCTTTAGCCGCTTGAACGGTATGTTTGGCTTGGCCATTTGGGATGTCCGCAACCGGCGTTTGATTGTGGCCCGGGACGCCATGGGTATCAAAATGATCTACTATCGGCTGGCCGACGGTCAACTGACTTTTGGGTCGGAAATCCGTGCAGTCCTGGCGGCAGAAGCGTCCAGGCCGCAAGTCGATCCGACCGCGCTCAACCTGTTTCTGCGGTTCCGGTATACACCTTCACCCTTCACCATTTTTCAAGGGGTCCGTAAACTTGCGCCCGGGTCGATGCTGATCGTAGAAAAGGGCAGATGTACGGAAGAGCGTTGGTACGATTTCAAGCCGATCCCTTTTGCGAGTCCGAAACAGGAGCAAGAAGCTGAAAGAGAACTGAGCGAATTGTACGAGGCAGCAGTTGAACGCCATCTCCTCAGCGATGTTCCCGTCGGAATACTTTTGAGCGGCGGCCTTGACTCCGGGCTGCTGCTGGCGCTGATGAATCAGCACGGCCGAGAATGGCCTGCCTACACTGTGGGCTATGGAGACACTTTTGAAGACGATGAGTTGGCGGATGCAGCCGAGACGGCCCGGCTTCTGGGCGCCCGTCACATCCCGGTGAGACTCGATCGAGAGGAATTTGAAGGGTCATTGCCGAAAATTGTTGCCGCATTGGAGGAACCGGTTGCCTCCTCTTCCATAGTTCCGATGTATTTTGTGTGCCAGAGGGCGCGCCAGGATGTGAAAGTAGCCTTGATCGGCCAGGGACCCGATGAGTTGTTTGGAGGTTACAAGCGACACCTGGGTGTTCATTATGGAAAGTTGTGGCGCGGAATGCCGGAAGGTGTCCGCGGATTGGTTGGATCTGCAATTAAGAAGTTGCCGCGGAACGAAACACTCAAACGCGGCATTTACTCGCTGGATGTCGACGATCGACTGCAGCGCTATCAGCATGTTTTCTCTCTCGCTCCGGCGGATCAAATCGACGGTCTGTTTCGGGATGATTTTCTGCAGGCCAAATTAAACAATAAGCCGGTCGATGCCTGGCACGAGCTGTTGCCCCAAATGGAGCACACCGACGAATTGGGCGGATTCCAGCTGCTGGAAGTCCGGTCTTCGCTTCCGGACGAATTGCTGATGTACGCGGACAAACTCTCCATGGCTCACAGCCTGGAAGTCCGCGTTCCCTACCTGGACCGGACGGTCGTGGAATACGCTCAGAGACTGGATAGTAGGTTCAAAATCCGAAATGGCACAGGCAAGTGGTTGCATCGGAAGGTCTGTCACCGCTTCCTTCCTCCGCAGTTTCTGAAGCGCAAAAAGCGCGGTTTTGCCGTCAATGTTGTCGATGGATGGTTCAACTCTTCCCTGCAAGGAGAACTGCCGGAAATGCTTCTGGATGAAAGCTCTCTGATGTTTGACCTGCTTAAACCGGAATCGGTGCGCAAGCTTCTGGAAGATCACCGGTCGGGACGGCAGGACAATCACAAGCTTCTCTTCAGCCTGGCTATGGTCGAGCAATGGCTCCGTGGAAGCCGGTCAGATCAAGAGCGGGTCGCGCACCGCTCCACTCAAGTGGTCAGAAAAACGGTCGATAGGGTAGCTGAAGTGCCTATGACGGAATAATCGGTGAATTTTATGAATGTTTATCTCGAAGAGTATAGTGCAGACGAGGCTGTGCAGAAATATGTGAGCGATACCGCGGGCTCAGGGATCGCCTATCTGCTACAGCATGTTTACGGCCGCGTTTACGAGGAGCAGATCAACCAGCTTGTAGCGCAGAACGGAGATAAAGGCGCGTTTCGGATTCTGGAGTACGGCTGCGGCGGCGGCATGAATCTTATCTGGATCGTCAGGCACCTGTTAGATCGCCGGCTCAAGCTCGATTTAGCCTGTGGAACAGACTTTTCTCAGAAGATGGTCGAAGCGGCGAAGAAGGAGGCTTCCTCCTCTCTCCCGAACAACGAGAGCGGCAAAGTATCCTTCCACGCAGTCGCAAATGAAAACCTGAGCCGCGACCTCCCCAAAGAGCTCAACCAACCACTCGCGGACTTACAGAATTCCTTCGACCTGATAGTGGGAGTGAATACCTTCCGCTACTGTTTCAGGCTGGATAAGCAAGCCGAATCTGCGAGCGACATCTTCTCCCTGCTCCGGCCGGGTGGCCGCTCCGTTATGATCGACATGAATCGGTACTTTCCACTTTTCCGCACCAGGTTGCGCGACCGATTGACCAAGCCCGAAGAGGAGCGCTATCTGCCGACTCTGGACGAGTATGCCACCGTCTTTCGCAACGCTGGATTCGAGATCGAAACGAAAACGAACTTCTGCTGGGTTCCTCACTCCGCGGGTAGTGCGACGTTAGCCACCTTGAGAACGCTCTCTCCGGTGCTCCAGTTGCTATTCTCTCATTTTGCGATGAGATCGCTAATCATTGGCCGAAAGCCACTTTGAGCCGGGGCGCCCAGTGGTTGCCGGAAAGTGTTTCCGCTGCGGAGGGCCAGATAAGAAAAGCGAACCCTACTGAGTCTCGAACAGGCCAGAGCATGTTGCGACGCGCGATAGTTATCCGGACAACAGCCAAAGCCGAGGAAAGGTTGGCGTGCTTTCTTAGCCTTTTAGGTATTGAGTGGGAGGCTCTGACGGCTGGGGCCCTGCTTAGCCGGCACGGGTCTGAAATCCTTGCGGGCAGGGAGATTCAAGCCTGCCTGGTTGTGTCCGGAGAGTGTCTAGCAGACTTAAAGTCGGAATTGGACAAACGCCAGGTTCCGGGGCCAGTGATGAGCAGGGCATTCGCCGGGAGCTTGTTCCACAGCTTCGGTCAAAGCCCCGCCTCGCTGCGAGCGCTGGGAGATTTTTTGAGCGGTGCCAAGATCGCGGCGCCGAAGCCCTCATCCGGGCAATCGCGATACCGCGTCACCGACAAGTATCCAGAGATGTGCGGAGCCCTATCTGGCCTGAGCTTTGTATCCACTGAAATTGCTGGAGATCGCGGTATCGAGTTCGAGTCGGGCGGTGCGGTTGCGGACACCATCATAAGCATTGATGAAGCAAGCGTATTGACGCGCGTCTGCCAGGGGTCCGCAGAGGTATTTGTTGCTTCCGGCGCTGAGATTCTCGATCTTCGGGAACCCACCTCAACAAATATCGATTTTCGGGATTGTTTCTCCAGGGTCGTTCCGATTCTCATAGCACTTCGACATCTCTTCCGAGCCTCATGCTGGGCGCCAGAAACCCACTACGCGAACATCGTTATCGATGATCCGCCGCTATGGCCGAGGTACGGACACCTTGAAATGCGGGAACTGGCCGCCCTGGTGGATCGGACAGGATGCGCCTGCACAATTGCGATGATCCCGTGGAATTACCGGCGCTCTGACCGGCGCATTGTCAGTCTTTTTGCCAGTCGCCAGCCGCGCTTGGGTTTGTGCGTACATGGCTGCGATCACACTGCAGCGGAATTCGGCAGCCAGGACCGGGAAAAGCTGACTGGCAAGCTACTTATCGCCTGGCGCCGGATGGAGGCGCACCAGCAACATACCGGTCTCCGCTCTCAGCCGGTGATGGTGTTTCCGCAAGGGGTCTTTTCAGTTGAAGCTATGAGTTGCCTCGGACCTGGAGGCTACCTCGCGGCTGTGAATACCGAGGTCGCGGATTACCAGCGCCAAGCGCGTGTAACTTTGCAGGATCTCCTCAATCCGGCCCTCCTGTGTTACGACGGGTCTCCGTTGTTTACGCGCAGAAGGCCAGGAGCCGGCACGGTGAACTTCGCAGTCGATTCTTTCCTGGGGAAACCTTGTTTAGTCGTTCTCCACCACGATTTCTTTAAGGGCGGCATCAAGAGTCTGGAGGAACTCGTGCGCAGTTTCGCTAACTTTCGTCCCCAACTGTCGTGGGATAGCCTTGAGAACATCGTGAAAGGGTGCGCACTGAGCAAACGGGAGGCGGACGGGCAGAAGACTGTCAGGAGTTTCGCTAACCGAGCTGTGCTCGCCGAGAGTCCTGCAGTCCAGGTCACCGAAGATTCCGTAGGTGAAAAAGCTCGCGTAGCCGTGCGGCGATACTTGTGCGAAATCCGCGATAACTACGGGGCCAAATCAGAGACACTGTTGCGATGCGCACGCAGTGTCGCGAGGTCTTTACAAAGACGTTGAAGCTGGGCGGCACACTGGCAGGTAGACGCTTCACTAAGTCAGCTATGAAATCTCTCGATGAACTAAATGGAATTCCTATGACGGAACCAGCTTCCCCGAAACTCTCTCAGAAACTCGGGATTGTCTCCAGGGAGACCATTGTTAACGGCAAGCCGGCAAAAATTCCGTGCGTGGAAATTGCGGGCCAGATCTACTCTGTTGCCCGAAACCCGGTAAACGTAGTTCGCCTGGAAGACGAATGGTACGAAGACGTCCGCGATCCGGTCTCCGTGATCAATGCTTTGAGCAATAATTCCGGCTTCAGGCCTGATATCTTCACGTTTTGGCAGCGGTTGCCTGAAATCGAGCCACTTCACGCGTTCCATACGGAATGGGAGGAATTGGCAGTTCTGCCGATCAAGAGTTATGACCACTGGTGGACTCATCAGATCAAGTCGCGCGTCAGAACTCTCATTCGTAAGACTGAGAAGGAAGGCGTCGAGGTAAGAGAAGTCCCTTTTGACGACGATTTTGTCCGCGGCATGACGGCCATTTTTAACGACGCACCGGTGCGACAAGGCAGGCGCGCTTGGCATTATGGGAAGAGTTTCGAGACTATTAAAAGCCAGTTCTCGCGGTTCGTCTTCCGCGAGACGATGATCGGAGCCTATCTCGGCGGCGAATTGATCGGTTTCGTTATGTTGGGCAACGCCGGGAAATTCGCGATCACCGGAGAAATCATCGCAAGCGTCAAACATCGGGACAAAGCGATCAATAATGCGCTCGTGGCCAGGTGCGTTCAAATCTGTGAAAGAGAGAAATTATCCTACCTGGTGTACTTTTATTGGTCCGATGACTCCCTGGCGGAATTCAAACGGCGTAGCGGATTCGAAAAAACGAGAGTGCCCCGCTATTTCGTGCCCCTGACTTTGAAAGGAAGACTGGCTTTGAGACTCGGCTTGCACCGAGGTTGGAAAGAAGTGATCCCCCCTGGAATCAAGGCCAGATTGAAGAAGCTAAGACGTGCCTGGAACGAATCGCGTTCTGCCAGCCCGGATCCGGCGAGTTAGCCGCAACCTTTTGACGCAAATTTCGATTGGGTTCGGCCGTTGGTGCCACCTCAATCCGAAGCAACCTTGCGGCCACAAATCTTTATTGGAACAAAATGCCAGGGATAGCTGGAGTTATCAGCAATAGTTCGACTGACAAATGTCAGGACATTCTGCAGTCGATGATCGGCTGCATGAAGCACGAGACTTTTTATGTTTCTGGAACCTATTGTGTACCAGAAATGGCAGTCTATGCCGGCTGGATAGCCCTCGACGGATCTTTCGCTTCTGGTCAGGTATTCAGCAACGAGCGAAACGATATCGCACTTCTCTTCTCCGGCGAATGCTTCCCGGATTCTGAATGGGGCTCGAATTTTGGGCGGACTGAGGACTCGGCTCCGCAAAAATTAGGCAGGTCTCTAGTCCAATTGTATGAAGAAGAGGGCGATCGGTTTTTTCAAAAGCTGAATGGCCTTTTTAGCGGTCTGCTGATCGACAAGCGACAGCGACAGGTTTTTCTTTTTAATGATCGCTATGGAATAGAGCGCCTCTATGTATGCGAAAACAAGGAGGGGCTCTATTTCGCAAGCGAAGCGAAGGCACTCCTGCGAGTTTTGCCGGAATTGCGGGTGTTCGATGACGCTGGGGTAGCGCAACTTTTGACCTTTGGATGTACCTTGGAATGGCAGACGTTGTTTCGAGGTATTCAGTTGCTGCCGGGTGGCTCGCTCTGGTCCATTCAGAAAAACCGCGTTAAAAAGGGGAGCTATTTTTCTCCCGCTACCTGGGAATCTCAAGCACCCCTGACAGAGCGTGAATTTGAATCCCGGTTTAAAGAGACATTTAAAAGGATCTTGCCTCGCTATTTCACGTCTGCGTCTCGGATCGGTGTCTCGCTTACCGGCGGCCTCGATACGCGGATGATCACCGCATGTTTGCCGAACGTTGGCGCTAAGCCGATTTGTTATACATTCACGGGTCAGAAGCCGACAATCCTGGATTCGAGTTTGGCTGTTCGGGTGGCAGAGGCGTGCGGCATGGAGCATCGGAACCTCCAGATCGGTTCCGATTTCTTTGCCAACTTCCGTGCTCTGGCCGATAAGACAGTCTACGTCACCGATGGATGCTTCGGTGTCCTGGGCGCGCACGAAATTTATTTCAATGGCAAAGCGCGCCAGTTATCACCGGTCCGCCTGACCGGAAACTTTGGGAGTGAAGTGCTGAGAGGAATGTCCACCTTCAAACCGATCGGACTTTCCCGGGAGCTTTTCACTCAGGATATCAATCAGATGATTGATTCCTGCGCTGCCGGGGTGCAGGGAGCCGGCGACCAGCCTATGTCATTCGCGGCCTTCAAGGAAATACCCTGGAACCTCTTCGGAAGTCTGGCGGCCGGTCGATCTCAAGTGACGTTTCGAACCCCTTACCTTGATAATGAGATTGTAGCGCTGGCGTTCCAGGCGCCCGAGAGCCTCCGAAAATCGGCCCTGGTCGCGTTGCAGCTGGTGCAGGAGAACAATCCGGTGCTGGCCGGAATACCCACCGATCGAGGGCGCGGCGGAGAAAGCCGAGGAGTAGCGTATATCTTGGGGCGCCTTTTTTGCGATGTAACCTTCAAGCTCGATTACATCTACAGCGAGCGCTTACCGACGTGGCTCGCGCCTTTTGACTTTCTCATCGGTCACCTCGACGCAGTGGGAATCCTGGGATTGCATAAATTTTTACGGTATCGCCGCTGGTTGCGGAGCGAGCTAGCCACGTATCTGAACGACGCGCTCGCCAGCGCGCGGGCTCGCCAGATGCCATACTGGAATGGGGATTTTCTCGAAGGGATGGCGAAGGAGCACATCAGCGGACGGCGAAATTATGTTCGCGAAATCAATGCGGTGCTTACTCTGGAGGCGGTCGATCGGCTGTTTCTCCGAGGATAGCTAGCAACCATTCCTTAGAGCTGGCGCACTAGCAGTCTCCTGCCGAACGCACCCCGGCCAAAAAAAGAGATGAAGTTCAGCGCAAAAGCTCCGTAATCATAATCAGCGATACCAAACCGAATGAACGTTTTAATAATCAAACTGAATGCGACCGGTGATGTCGTTCGGACGACGCCCTTACTAAGCCGCTTAGAAGGCGAAATCACCTGGATAACGGCTCGAAACAATCTCGGATTGCTTGATCGGTTGGCAGGCAACCTCAGGAGCGCTTCCTGGGAGGACCGCGAGATTGCTCGAGATAGAGACTACGATCTGGTGATCAATCTGGAGGACGAAGCTGAATGCGCCGGTTTCCTTAAAAGTATCCGTTACCGCCAGTTGTTCGGAGCATACATGGAGGCCGGAGGCGGTCTGGCTTACTCCGAGGACTCGCGGAGTTGGTTTGACCTAAGCCTGATCAGTGTCTATGGCAAAAAAAATGCAGATCAACTGAAGCTCCAAAACCGTCGCACCTATCAGGAAATGATTTTTGAGGGTCTCGGGTTTCGATTTGACGGCGAGAAATATTTACTACCCGAAGGTCTTCCGACGGATTTGACCGGAGACGTCGCCATCGCTCCTGTGGCGGGCGCCGTATGGCCGATGAAAAATTGGGGGTATTACAACGAACTGATCCACGAGCTCGAAGCCAGGGACCTTAAAGTGAATGTTTTGCCGCGTCGGGCATCGTTGCTCGAACATTTGGCCGACGCGCAGAACCACCGTTGCCTCGTTGGCGGAGATAGCTTGCCCATGCATTTCGCACTCGGAACAGGAACTCCTTGTGTGAGCCTGTTCACTTGCACCAGCCCATGGGAAATCTATGACTACGGAATCCAAACGAAGATTGTCTCGCCGCTGCTTGAGGAATTTTTCTATCGGCGCGACTTCGATCCGCGCGCGACCACAGCGATCAGTCTGAATGAGGTGCTAGATGCGACTTTAGAGAAACTCCAGGCCTGCGAAGTGAATGGTTTATCTCGCGATGGCATCTGAGCAAAAGAGCGGGGCAGGATTCGGGGCTGTTGTTCCGGCGCCGCCCGGCCCGGTGCCCGCGAGGTCTAAGTTGCCAGCAGGTATGGCCAGTGATGCGGCCAGGCAGGCGGCGCCGATTCAGGTTGGATTGCTTACCGGCGGGAATGACAGACCGTATGCGCTCGGGCTGGTGTCAGCTCTTGTGTCGCAGTGCATCTTCACGGATTTCATCGGCAGTGACGCATTAGACTCGCCCGAACTGCATCATACACCCCTGATAAATTTTTTAAATCTGCGCCAAGACCAGAGCGAGCGGGTCAACGTCGGCAGAAAGATCGTCAGGCTTTTGACGTATTATACTCGGCTCCTCTGTTACGCTGCGGTTGCCAAACCTCGGATCTTTCACATCCTGTGGAATAACAAGTTCGAACTGATCGATCGGGTTGTCTTGATGCTTTACTACCGGCTCCTGGGAAAGAAGATCGTGTTTACCGCGCACAACGTGAACGCCTCGAAAAGGGATGGCAAAGACAGCTTCCTCAATCGGGTATCCCTGAAATTCCAGTACTCGATGAGTAACCATATCTTTGTGCATACGGAGAAGATGAAGGGCGAACTTCTCACCGATTTTGGGCTTCGCGAAAGCAAGGTCAGCGTCATCCCATTTGGGATCAACAACACAATTCCTACGAGTCAGATGACGACTACGGAGGCAAAGGAGCGCCTCGGAATAAGAGCCGGAGAGAAGACGGCGTTGTTTTTTGGCCAAATCGCTCCCTATAAGGGGCTGGAGTATTTGGTTGCCGCGATGGCTGAGCTGGCCAAGCGGAACGCGGCACCTCGTCTCATCATCGCCGGGAAAGTCAAACGGGGCCTGGAAGAGTACTGGGAGAATATCCAGCGCGAAATTAGCCGGACCGCTATCGGTGGACGAATTATCCAGAGAATAGAATTCGTGCCGGATAATGAGGTGGAGCGTTACTTCAAGGCCGCAGACGTGGTGATCATCCCATATGCGAATATTTTCCAGAGTGGCGTGCCGTTTCTAGCTTATAGCTTTGGCCTGCCCTTAATCGCGACGGATGTTGGCTCTCTCAAGGAAGATATTGTTGAAGGTAAGACAGGATTTATGTGCAAGCCGCGGGACCCGATTGATCTGGCGGAACGGATTGAAGCCTATTTTTCGAGTGAGTTGTTTGGGCAGCTGAAGACCCGGCGACAGGAGATCAAGAATTTCGCGAACGAAAAGTACTCCTGGACGAAGGTCGGCGAAATCACGCGTAGTGTATACCGGAGCTTGGTCGCCCCGAGATGATAATTCGTCCTGGCGCTCTCGCCGTCGTCCCGCGTCGGCGCATGCGCGTCAATCATAGGGAGTGACAAAGATACTGAGGGACGCCGCTCAGTCCCAGCTTGTCCGCCGTAGCCCGGAGGGCGAAGGAGGAAGGGACGCAATGAAAGTAGCCCGGTACGAAGTGCCGGGAACAGGAGAAATGGCGGACCCGTCCCGAGAGGGACGGCTGAAACCGTCCCGGGCGATGGACCTATTAGTACCGCCAATCCGCCGCCATCAGCAGCATCATGATCAAGCGTCCCGCAGGAGGGTGTCGGACTTTGCACGATGGACGAACGATCGGCTATCGCAGCGGCGAAGCCGCGATTCAGGATAGCCTAGCCTGCAGGGCTAGGTCATCGGATAAGAAGATGATCAGCACTGAAAGTGCGTTCCAGGGCAGGCTGGAACGCGGATTTCGTACTCACATTGAATCTCGTCAACGGATGGTTATAACGCAATGGGAGTCTGGCATTGAAACGCGCATTCAGCGGGCAAAGTTTATTCACAATCTCCTGTCGCTCACGCTCCAAAGCTTCATATCGGGCTTCGGCCTCAGACTGATGAATAACTTCGGACTACCTATAAGGAACGGCTGAAGCGCCAGGGTCCTTCAAAGATTTGACTTTCGCACACGTCGTTCTCAAGGGTCCCCTCCGGGACGCATCGCTCCTTTTTTTACGCTAACCCGGCACTTCGTACCGGGCTACTATCATCGCGTCCCTTGCGGGACGGGGCCGTCTTTATCCATAGCCACCCCAGTGATAAATTGCTGGGCTTCTATGAAGCCGACGTTGTCAAGCCTCGCCGCAAAAAGCTTTGTTTGAATGTTTTTAGTTAGTTTTCTGCGCAATCAGACAACAACCCACCTCTGGCCGGCTTTGGTGCTTGATCGGCGCGGTGTGAGGTACGAACACCGCAGCGATCAAACACCAAAGTTCGGTGACCTCCTTAAAGCGCGCGCTGCGCGCTAGGGAACTAGCTCTGATCGGCTAAAAGGTCTTTCTCTCGGGGGATTGGTTCGCTCCTTTTTTCTTTTTGTTGTCGACTCTGGAGCTTGCTCTTTTTGGTCTTCAGCCAACGTTTGCTG
Organism: uncultured Verrucomicrobiae bacterium; assembly: GCA_963804425.1. Taxonomy (GTDB): domain Bacteria; phylum Verrucomicrobiota; class Verrucomicrobiia; order Chthoniobacterales; family JAFAMB01; genus DASTDH01. The sequence continues at coordinate 42,862 of CAWDQF010000004.1, forward strand.
TCCCAACGCGAGCTTGATCATGATTGCCCGGTTTAAGCTTCTATCGGTGGGAAGGGTCCTTCCTCACACGGTGATTTATGCAATTGAGCATTCCAAGGGACAGCAACCAGCGGTCTCATCTACTTTTCGGGTTTTGACCCAAGCCCAGCATCAGACGCGCGCCGTTGCTGCCAAAAAGTCACCTCAAGGTCGCTGCTTAAAATTCTACCTGCCCCAGGCTTCTGACTTTGCTCTAGGGCTTGGCTTGGAGGACTAAACTCAGTTTTTCAGCCGTGGTTTGTCCGCTGGCTAAACGCCATAAATCGATGGCTAAACGCCGGGCCGCTTTGACTACCAAGCGTCTCTTGGCGCGCTTGCTCTTTACTAAGCCAGCCCCCAGCTGGCGTACCGGTGGATAGTGGGGCTGCCAAATCATGAGCCGCCAGACCATCTCCACTAAGCTCCAGCGCACGATCCGGTTGCCACAGCGGTTGATCGAGCCCTCTTTACCCCGGCCATCGCTCTGGTGGATGCCGGGACATAAGCCCGTATAGCTGGCGACTTGGAGATATTGTCAAAAGTTGTGTACGGGAAGTAGGCGCACCCTTAGTTAATAACAGTTAGGCGGCTTGTTGTTCGAACTCCTCTCCGTCGATAAACTGAACGCCGGTGACCACTTTGGGGAGTAGGGCTGATCCGTTGAGCCGACGCCAATGTTTCTGGGCTTCTAGCCCGAGCTTGAAGACCATGGTCAGTGTCGCGATCCGCGAGCCGCATCCCTTGGTTCTCTGGGTACGAAGTCGCACAGTGGCAAAGGTGGATTCTATCGGATTGGTCGTTCGCAGATGTGACCAGTGTTGGGCCGGGAAGTCATAAAAAGTGAACAGCCATTCTTTGTCTTTTTCCAGACACTCGGTCGCTTTTGGGTACTTGGTCTGGTAACTAGTAATGAACTGATCGTAGGTTGCCAGAGCGGCTTTGCGAGTGGGCGAGAGATACATCTCGTGGATCAGCTGCTTGGCGCGGCCCTGCACGCTCTTGGGCATTTTATCCAGGATGTTGGCTGTTTTGTGCACCCAGCAACGCTGTTGCGGCACTGGACCATATTCTTGCTGGAGCGCGAGCCAAAAACCTAGTGAACCGTCACCAATGGCCAGTTTGGGCGCGACCCTTAACCCGTGACGCTTCAGTTGCTGAAGCAGTTCCCGCCAGGATTGAGTGCTTTCCCGGTAACCGTCAACGACGGCCAGCAGCTCTTTGGTGCCATCTGCGAGCGCACCCATCAAAACCAGGACACAACTGCGCTCTTCGTCGAGCCGGACGTTGAAGTAAATGCCGTCGGCCCACCAGTAAACGTAAGCCTTCGCGCTCAAATCGCGTTGGCCCCACGCCTTATATTCTTCCTCCCAACCGGCTTTGAGTCGCACCACATTGGTGGCGGATAATCCGCTGGCACGCTCGCCCAAGATCGCCGTCAAAGCCTCGCTGAAGTCGCCGGTGGAGATCCCTTTGAGATAGAGCGCTGGAATCAACGCATCGATACTCGGCACCCGACGCATATACGGTGGCAAAATCGCGCTGCTAAACTTCTGCCCATCTCGATGGCGGATCCGCGGTTGACGAACCTTGATCGGGCCAACCCCGGTCACCAGTTCGCGTTCTGGATGGTGACCATTGCGCACAATCATTCGCTGGCCTGCATCGGTGCGCCGCTCTCGATGTGCTTCCAGGTACTCGAGCACTTCGTTCTCGATCGCCCTCTGGAGCAGCTTCCTAGCTCCTTCACTGAGCAACTCTTCCAGGTAAATCTTGGCTTCATCTTGGGCTCGCTCTTGGAGCGAAACCACCTTATTTTCAATCACTGGTGCATCCTTTCTTTTTGGCGCCTCGAGTGAGCACGCCGTTTTCTTTTGCTTACAGAAAGGATGCGCCTTTCTTTATCCTGTCATCCACAACTTTCGGTTATAGCTCGGCGACTTGTCTGCGATTCTTAAAGCGCTCCCAGCCCTTCATCTCGTATTCCAACACCGCCGCGCTATAGGCCCCCACTCCCTTGGGTAAGATCGCCGGAGCCAGCGCTTCGATTCGCCGCCGCAACCCTTTTTGCTCCTCCTGAGCGCTCAACACCTTCTTGCGCCAAGCTTCTAACTGCTCTTTCATCCAGTCTTTGAGCCGGGCATCAGCGTTGAGCTCACACCACCCTTTGCCCTGCCACCATCGAGCTCGCACTTCGATGCCTTGAGCACACAACAAGCCTTTACCGCGCCCCTCATAGCGGCTCCGATCGGCCATAATCTGACGATGATAGCGAATCAAGGCTCGTTTTTCTTCCTGTTTCACACTGGGCACCCCCACCACACTTAAGGCCTTGTGCTGACCCCTCAGATAGCGATCCAATTGATCGGTCAACTCTGCACCATCGCGCCGATCGGTCTTTTGCTGCTTACCTCCTTGGCCCATCGCCTTGGGCGCTACCCCCAGGTTCTTGACTCCCAGTTCCTCCAGCTGTCGATGTAACCAGTAGCCGCTGGCTCCCGCTTCGTAACAGCTATGTATGCGCCAGCCCTCGGCCAACTTCTTCTCTACCCAAACCAAAAAGGCCTCATGACTCATCTTGCCCACCGCCTTGATCCGCCCGCCATCCTCCTGCATCGCTACGGTCACCTGCCGATAGTGCATATCCAGTCCCAACTTCAGGACTCGATCGCCATTGTGCTGCCCACTTGCTTGGTTGCCTTCACTGCTCGATCTTGATTGCGTATTGTTATTATTCATAAAGCCGACAGTTTAGCAGCGGGTGCTGCTAGCTGTCGGCTCATGTCATCTACTTTCGCGACGTCCCTTCCTGCTTTCGTCCTTCGGACTACGGCGGAGAGGCCGGGACTGATTACTCAACGCTGTAGGCGACAGCTGTACTCCTGGGTCCGAGCCCTTACCTGTTGACGCATGTGCGCGTACGCGGGACTTTGGCGGACAGGGCGGCGTGGTCGTCTTCGAACTGCTGAGTTACGCCTTGCCAATTCGGAATTCTGATTCAGCAATCTGATGAAATGACTAAATATATCGCAGGAGCACTTGCATTGTTCTTGGCTGGCTGCATTTCTGCGCCGGCTTACACCAATCTGGGTAACAACGTGTATCAGAGCAACGGCAGCCAGGCCGATACGCAGGCCGCGATCAACGCGTCTCCGGCTGGAGCCACCATCGTCATTACAAACGGGTACTACACCTGGTCTTTAGGGCTGACGATTAACAAATTCGTGAGTCTTAGCGGACAATCAGCAGGTGGCGTGACCATCACCAACAATGTCGCAAGAGGTGACTTGGTTACCGTCAGTGGCGCCGCTCCGTTCGGGATACGAATCAGCAACTTGAACTTTATCCAAGGGAACGGACACGGGTCCGGCCGGCATATGATTGTCTATACACCAATCCTGCTGCATGACTGCTACTTTGAAACCAACGGCAAAGTGTGGCGATCCATCCAATGGGCAACCAACGGCGGCGTCATCTGGAATTGCCGATTTTATTCCAACCGGCAAGACAACGGCGGCATAGGCTTCAAAGCCCAAGGGTTTGACAGGTCGTGGACCACAAATTCCACCATCGGCAACGCCGACACCAACGGAACGGCTAACACCTATGTGGAGGACTGTACGTTCAAAGATCTTTTCCTCCAGGCCGTGGATTTCGATGACAACTCCCGCACAGTGGTTCGACACTGCACCTTTGATAACTCCGCGATTACCAGTCACGGACAGGACACCAGTCCGGCTGGGGCTAGACATTGGGAAGTTTACAACAATACCTTCACCTTCACGGCATCAGGCGAGAATTATCCGCTCAATCTGAATTACTTTTTTTTCGTCCGCGGTGGGACAGGAGTGATCGCGAATAATATGATTCCTCATATTGGATCTGAAACGTGGGGAGAAAAATCGGAGATCACACTGACAGTTTTCAATATCCGGCGCTCCAGTCAGTTTGTTCCTTGCCAGACGAGTTATCCCGCGGCCCGACAGATCGGTCAAAGTTATAAGAACGGAGTGCGGATAACAGATCCAATCTACCTCTGGGGCAACACGGGCAACGGGAATTACAATAACCCGGCCATCATCGACTACGAACCGGATCAATGCGGCCACGGACAGCTCGGCGCTAACTATATTAAACTCGATCGTGATTACGTTCTGGGATCAGCAAAACCAGCTTACGTAGAATATCCTTATCCTCACCGACTTCGGAGCACTGCTTCATCGCGGTCATCGCTGCAATTGCCGAGTTCTCCCGCCGCTCCTACCGGCTCCAGAAAATACACGCACCCGCATCCGAGCACGACCCCTTGACCGGATCCCCGTAAAATCTGCGTGCACGACTGCCGACCGATAGTACAGTCCGTGGCAAATGAAAAAAGAAACGGCCACGACGCTGTCGCAAACCGACAACGCTATTCGCGAATGGGCTCTTGGTGCTGGCGTATCGCCCCCCAGAACCGTTAGACGCATCGCATCAGTGATTATGAGTCCTGTCGCCGGAGCCTTCTTGCTCTTGTTTTTTTGGAATGTCTCTGCGCTCGGCTTCACCATAAACGGAAACGGAACTATACAAACCAACGGAAGCGCTTCGGACGTTCAGGCCGCGATCAACGCGGCCTCTGCGGGCAACACGCTCTTGATTCCGTCCGGCACATTCAATTGGACCTCGCGAGTCATTGTGCGCACCGACGTCTCGATTCACGGAACCGGACAGTCCAGCACGATCATCCTTGATTCGGCCGACGCTGGAGGCGGCTCAGGCAACACGCTGGTCGCCGTATCCAATCCAACACCATTCGCCTGTACGATCAGCGGAATCACGTTCAATGGTAGTCCCGCGACAAGTGGAACCGGGCTATTGGTGCAGATTGGTACTCCTGCTCTTCTTCATGATTGCAATTTCCTCAGCAACGGCGGCCTTCTTGATATGGTCAGATTCATAGTGAACGGAGGAGTTGTCTGGAACTGCGGCTTCTACGACAACGACCAAAACGAGGAAGCAATCACATTTCAGAATTCGAATGGGAGCGCAGAGGGGAGGAGCGCGGACTGGAGTACCCCAGACACGATGGGGACAGCGGACGTCGGTGGCAAGTCCAACACCTACGTCGAGGACTGCGTCTTCACCGACATGGTTCTGCAGGCCATGGATTTCAGCGACAACTCCCGGGTGGTAGTCAGGCATAACACCTTCAAAGATTCCTCGATCGTCAGCCATGGACTGGACAGCAGCCCGTACGGCACCCGGCAGTGGGAAGTCTACAATAACAACTTCGTCTTCGACACATCCGGAAAGAGTCAGGCCGGCCATTCCTATCCACTGAACATGAACTGGTGGTTCTTTGTCCGCGGCGGAACCGGGGTCATCTGGGGCAACACCATGCCGGATGTCCATACGGAGCAATTGGGCACAAAGGCCTCCATTTTGCTGACGATTTTTAACATCCGTCGCCCGAGTTCATATATACCCTGTCAAACCAACTGGCCGGCGGAGCACCAAGTCGGACAGGGCTCCAACGACAGCGGCCCAGTTCAGGATCCAGTCTACATCTGGAGTAACACGGGTGGAACTCTTTGGGAGAGGCCGGGCAAAAGTGATTGGGAGCCGGATCAATGCGGTCACGGGCTCAGCTCCACCGAGTTTATTCAGCTAAATAGGGATTACATCATTGGTACAGCCAGGCCCGGGTACACACCGTACACCTACCCGCATCCGCGGCGGTCAGGTGGAGCGCCGGCACCGCCAACAGGTCTGAGGATAGAATGACGGTGTCGGTGAGCGATTAGGGCCGCTTTCGCGCCCGCACTGTCCTCTTGAGCCAACATTGGATTGCGGAACACCACGGGACGAGCGGGATGGAGTATTCGATTCGAAGGCGCAGACACTCATTCGTGCGCGTCTGCCTCGCGGCGGTGCTCTTGGTCACCGGCTCGGCTGCAGCCGAAGGGGCGACCTATTATGTCGATCAAACGGCTGGAAGCGATAGCAACAGCGGGACGAGCCCTGGCGCGCCGTGGAAGAACTGTCCTGGAATGTCCGCTTATTCGGGCACCGAGGCTCTTCGCCCTGGCGACACGGTGTACTTCAACCGGAATGAGACCTGGCTTGTCTCGGGGCCGCAGGGAATTTACCTGATCGGCGGGGTCACCTACATCGGGAACTCCTGGGGCACCGGAAACGGCAATGCACGGATCTGTGCCGATGCGGATCTCGATACCGGCGTCGTGCGTTTCAGGGATCACCCGACCTATGAAACCGTCTTCGAAGGTTTCAATGTCGATGGAAATGGCAAAGTAACAACCGGTGTCGATATCAACCACCGTTACTGGTCGTTGATGAATGGAGCCATGAAGCGGGTGCAGGATTGCGAGGTGCATCACACCTGGAGCAACACGACTCTCGGACAGTATAAATACGGCATCATCGTGAGCAATCATGGCGGCGCCGGCGGGTATGCCGAAAACGTCGAAATAATTAGTTGCAACGTGCACGATACGTCCAGGGATGCGATCTGCTTGTATCCAGGGGACGAGAACGAAAACTGCCGGATCAAAAACATCACTGTCCGGGGCTGTCAGGCTTATAACAGTGGCCAGGATCCGTCTTTTGGTGCCGGAGCAGGCATACTTGTTAAAGGCAACGTCCAAGATGCCGTAATTGAATACAATTACGCTCATGATACCAAAGGCGCGATCATGTTCGTGAACGGGAACGAACAAAAACACTACGGCGTTGGACCGACAAATATTCACATTCGCTACAACATCTTCACCGGCAATACGACGCACGGAGCGATCCGGATTTATGACGGCCGAAGCGGCAAAGATCCCAAGGATCTCAAGATTTATGGAAATTTGGTTTACAACAGTACGGCTGGGGGTGGGCTGTACATCGGTCGCGACCTCGGGAATACCCTCCGTTTGTTGGTCTACAACAATACATTCTACGACGCACCGGTGGTTATTTTTAACAATGGCGCTACGATGACCGTTTTTGAGTTCAAGAATAATATTGTTCACTATGGTGGCGGCGTACCGCTGACGGATTCGCAGAGCCAGATTACTGCCCACGCGAATAACATTTTCTACAGCGACGCTGGAATCTTGGTGAGTTCAAACGGTGTGGATTACAGCTCGGGCAATCTGGTGAGCGATTATGAGCCGACAGCTTCGAGCAACAATCCGCGGTTCAACAATCCGGTGAATCTGCCGACAGGGTTTACGGGAGCTTACGGAGTGGACATGGCGCCGAACAGCGACGGATTCAGTCTCCGGAAAGGTTCTCCTGGGATAGATGCGGGGATTTCCTTAAGCAGCGATTTTGACGGAAGTATCAATTCTGTTCGTCGACCGGCTGCTGGTCGGTGGGATATCGGCGCGTACGAACACAATTCAGAGAGATCGAAGCAGTGATAGATTACTTTGGAGAAAACAAGCCGCGGGAAGACTTCGGGCGAAGATCGCTGCGTGGAGGCATGGTCTCCATTGGGGCCAGAGCCATCAATGCTCTGGTACAGATCGCGTCCGTTATCGTCCTGGCGCGTCTTCTTTCGCCCGAAGATTATGGCTTGGTCAGCATGGTGGGCGCGATCATCGGCATCGCGCCACTGCTGATTGATCTTGGAACCCGCGATGCGGTGATCCAACAGCATCACATCACTCGAGAGGAGATCAGCACCTTGTTCTGGATCACAGTCGCGTTGGGCTGCGTGTTCGCGGCGCTGGCGGCAGCCAGTGGGCCTCTCATTGCCCGATTCTACGGCGAGCCGCGCCTGGCGACGGTTGCGCTGGTCTCTTCCGTGTCCCTCATTGCGCTGGCGCTCAGTTACCAGCATCAGGCTCTTTTGCGCCGGGCGATGATGTACCAGGAACTGGCTGTGGTTGAGATCGGTGCCAGCGTAATCAGTACGGCCATAGCGATTGCCATGGCTTTCAGAGGATGGGCGTACTGGGCATTGGTCTTACGGCCCGTCACGGTGAGTGTCGTCACGGCATTTGGCGTCTGGTGGAAGTGTCGTTGGTTGCCGGGTAAACCCGCATTCACGACCGGCGTGAAAGAGATGCTTAAGTTCGGGCTTCATTGGATCGGTTTTTCGGGGTCCGACTTCGCTGGGAAGTTTGCCGACCGCATCGCTATCGGCCATACTAGCGGGCCGACCGACCTCGGGTACTATCAGAAGGCGTGCCTCGTTTACGACAATTGCCTGGATCTGGTGATCACACCTCTCCAGTCGGTCGCCATGGCCGGATTGAGTAAGCTCCGGAACAATCCCGAGTCACTCTGGAATTCGTGGGCGAAGGCGCTGTCGACGGTTGCCTTTTTCGCGATGCCTGCGTTCGGGATACTTGCGGTAACCAGCCGAGACATTATTGTTCTGGCGCTTGGGCAGAAGTGGACTAGCGCGAGTATTCTGCTCAGTATCTTCGCCTTGCGCGGCATCCCGCATGTCGTACAGCGGACGTGCGGCTGGTTGCATAACGCAGCGGGTCGAGCCGATCGATTCATGCGTTGGGGCGTGATTTCGAGTGTCGCTCAACTGCTGGCGCTATTCGCCGGATTGCCGTTCGGGATGATCGGTGTCGCCTGGGCGTTTGTGGTGAGCACGTATCTTCTTTTCCTACCGGCGATAGCCTATTCCGGACGGCCATTCGGAATCGGAGTTGGGAAAGTCGTAGCGGTGGTAGGGCCTCAGATGTTAGGCGCCCTGACGGCTGTTGCCTTGGGGTTCCTGCTGCGCGAAACACTCTTTGCGCACACGCAAATGGTGTTAAGAACGATTTTTTTAGTGATTTCTTACTCTGCGGTTTACGCCGCCATCGTATTAGGTCTGTTCAGAGTCAGAACGCCGCTTCACGTAGGTCGGTCTGTGCTCCGAGCATGCATGGCATAACGAGAGGCCAAATTAATGAAGCCGTTAGTATCGATTCTAATTCCTGCGTTCAACGCTGAGGCTTGGATTGCCGACACAATCAACTCAGCGATTGGCCAGACCTGGCCACACAAGGAAATCATTGTTGTTGATGACGGATCGACCGACCAGACCCTGACGATCGCCCGACAGTTTGCGTCCAAAGATGTAGCCGTTGTCACCCAGAAAAATCAAGGCGCGGCTTCAACCAGGAACCATGCCTTGTCCCTGAGTCAAGGCGACTTTGTTCAGTGGCTGGACGCAGATGATCTGCTGTCGCCCGATAAGGTCGAGAAGCAGATGCGGGCGTCGGAGGAAATCCGAAGCACTCGGATGCTATTCTCGTCAGGATGGGGTTACTTCGCCTACCGAAACGATCGGGCCCAATTTTCTCCGACGTCGTTGTGGAGCGATCTTTCACCGGTCGAATGGCTGCTCCGAAAGTTGGGGGAAAACCTGCATATGCAGACGGCAACCTGGTTGACCAGTCGCGAGCTCATCGAAGCCGCAGGAACCTGGGACGTCAGGCTATTGAGTGATGACGATGGTGAGTACTTCTGCAGAGTCCTTCTGGCCAGCGATGGAGTCCGATTTGTCCCCGGGGCTAAGGTATTCTATCGCGTAACTCCCTCGAGTCGCTTGAGTCACATTGGCATGTCAGATCGAAAGAAGGATGCTTTGCTCCGGTCGATGCAGTTGCATGTAAAGTATATTCGATCGCTGGAGGAGAGCGACAGGGTTAGAGCGGCCTGCCTGACCTACCTGCAAAACTGGCTGCTCAATTTTTATCCAGAGCGACCGGATCTTGTCAAGGAGCTGGAGGAGTTGGCCGCCAGCCTTGGGCACAAGTTGGAGATGCCGCGACTTCGTTGGAAGTACGCTTGGATTAGACCGCTATTTGGCTGGGGTCCAGCCAAGGCTGCCCAAACTGTGCTGCCGCAGCTTAAGGGCTCTTTGCTGAGGTTATGGGACAAGACAATGTACAAATTGGAGAGAGCGAGCCGAGGGAACAGGTCGCGTCGGAGAGAGTCTCAATGCAGCCGTTAGTTTCCATCCTCATTCCCGCGTTCAATGCGGATGCCTGGATCGCCGATACGATTAAGTCAGCGATCGGCCAAACCTGGCGGCGGAAGGAGATCATTGTCGTCGATGACGGATCGACCGACCGAACGCTGGAGATTGCTCGGCGATTTGCATCCCGAGAGGTCTCCGTTATCACGCAAAAAAATCAGGGCGCGCCGGCGGCTAGAAACCATGCCTTGCGGCTCAGCCAAGGCGACTATATTCAATGGCTGGACGCCGATGATCTGATGTCGGCGGACAAGATCGCGAAACAAATGGAGGCGGCGGGGGCCCGGCGAGGCACTCGGACCCTGTTCTCGTCGGGATGGGGTTACTTCGCTTATCGAACCGAACGGGCCGAATTTTGCCCGAGTTCCTTATGGTGTGACCTTTCGCCGGTTGAGTGGCTGCTGCGCAAGATGTCGGAAGACCTGCACATGCAGACTGCTACCTGGCTGGTTAGTCGCGAGCTGACTGAAGCTGCCGGTCCTTGGGACCCTCGCGTGTGTAACGACGGCGATGGTGAGTATTTCTGCAGAGTCCTTCTGGCTAGCGACGGTGTCCGATTTGTGCCGGATGTTAAGGTTTTCTATCGCATGACCCCGTCAAGCCGGGTGAGCTATATCGGTCAATCAGATGAGAAGAAGAATGCTCGCCTTCTCTCCATGCAATTACATGTGAAGTACATTCAATCGCTGGAAGATAGCGATAGGGTTCGAGCGGCCTGTATTACCTACCTGCAGAATTGGCTTATTACTTTTTATCCGGAACGGCCGGATATCCTGGCGGCGTTAGAAAAGTTAGCCGAGAGCTTGGGAGGCCGGTTGGAAGTGCCTCGACTGCGTTGGAAGTACGCTTGGATCAAACCAGTGTTTGGTTGGGGTCCGGCCAAACGAGCACAGCTTGTACTGCCGCGCCTCAAGGAATCGTTAAAGAGATTCTGGGACAGGACGATGTATAACTTGGAGAAATTGCGAGGTGGCGGCGGATCAAGAAAGGGGCGGCTTCGGAGGGATGACTCGAACTTCGCGATCCCGTATCGGCGGGATAAATTTTAGAGGGACGACTAACCAAACGCGATGCAAGCACTGGTATCAGTAATCCTCTGTACGCATAACCCGCGGCCCGATTTGGGGACGACGTCGCATGAAGCAGGAGAAGAAGACAAATCATAACCGAGGCCTCATGCATGTACCGAGAGTGAGTATTGGGCTGCCCGTTTATAACGGGGAGAGATATCTGCGATTCGCAATCGATTCCCTTCTGGAGCAGGACTACATCGACTTTGAACTGATCATCTCGGACAATGCGTCTACCGACGCAACGCAGGCGATATGCCAGGAGTTTGCCGATAAGGATCCCCGAGTTCGGTATTATCGGAACCAGACGAACCTGGGGGCCAGTGGCAACTACGACCGGGTTTTCGAGCTGGCTCGAGGGGAACTATTTAAGTGGGCAGCGCACGACGACGTGCATCTGCCCGGATTCCTGAGGCGGTGCGTCGAAGTATTTGAACAGGCCCCGTCTACGGTGGTTCTGGTCGCGCCAAGAACCGAGATCATTGATGAGGATGGACGGAGGACGATGCAGCTGGCCGAAAGCTTGCACACAGCTCGCTCGCTACCGCACCAACGGGTTGCGGACGTACTTCGAAAAGTCGCCTGGGCCACGGCGCAATTTGGTTTGTTCCGTTCCGAAGCGTTGCGCAAGACACGACTGATTGGTCCATTCTTAGCGTCTGATTGGGTCTTGTTGTTGGAACTGGCGATTTTGGGAGAGATCTGGGAGATCCCGGAAGTTCTGTTTCAAAGAAGATATCATTCCGGGGTGTCAACGATCGCAAATAAGACTCAGGCTGACATAGTGCAATGGTTCGACACATCGCGGAAAACCCAGCGCCGACTTTTTCCGCGGATGAAACTTGCGCTGCTGCCGCAGACAAAGCTTGGGTGGGAATATGGGCGCTCCATTGCGCGAATGCCGATGCCGGCGAATGAACGGTTGCTCTGCTTCTTTACTGCTTTCTTTATGTGGGGTTCGAGGGAATCGCGCCGGCTGGGCGAGGAATACGGGAGCCGATTGCGACACAGATTTCAGAGGATATTTGGGGCGGGAAAGCATGTTGAGTTAATAAGGTGAATAATAGTCTCAAATTACGTGTTGGGGAGTTGGTCGAGATCCAAAGCAAGGAAGAGATCCTGAAGACTTTGGATGGAAGCGGACAGATGAACGGGCTGCCTTTCATGCCGGAGATGCTGCAGTATTGTGGGCGACGCTTCAGAGTTTACAAGCGGGCGCATAAGACCTGCGATACGGCTACTCTTACTGGAGGGCGACGGATGGAGGATGCGGTTCATCTCGACGGGATTCGATGCGATGGTGCAGCGCATGGAGGCTGCCAGGCCGGATGCCTGATCTTTTGGAAAGAGGCCTGGCTAAAGCGAGTGGGCGACACCGAGTCTTCAGCGGAGCCTTCTCGTAGTGTATCCGAACTGAGTCATCAACCGGCGAATGCCACCGGCTGCACGGAGGCGGACGTATTGGCGGGGACGCGGGCAAAGGGTGGGCAAGAATCCGATGAGCCGAAATATGTCTGCCAGGCAACCCAACTGCCCTACGCAAGCACTCCGCTTCCGTTTTTGAACGCTTCCCAATATCTAGAGGACTATACGTCTGGGAACGTCACTTTGGGCAGGCTGGGCAAAGGGCTTGTCTATGCCGGGTATTACAAGCTTTCCGAAGCCGGCATCGGGTTTGGCCGAATCATGCGCTGGCTCTACGACAAGCTCCACCCACTATGGGGTGGGGTTGCTTTCCCTCGGAGGACCGGGACGATCCCGGCCGGTCATCCCACGCCCACCGGCACTCTCAACCTCCAGCCTGGTGAACTCGTCCGGGTGAAGTCTCACAAGGAGATTCTTGCGACGCTGGATACCCAGAGTAGGAATCGAGGGCTCCTGTTCGATGCTGAGATGGTGCCGTATTGTGGCGGCGCGCATCGGGTTTTGGGCCGAGTGAGCCAAATCGTTAATGAAAAGACGGGAAAGATCATGAAGTTCAAAAATAACTGCATCGTGTTAGAGAACGTGGTTTGCCAGTCTCGATTTTCCGACTGCAAATATTGTCCACTGTTCTGTCCGCGGGCCATCTACGCCTACTGGCGCGAGATTTGGCTCGAGCGTGTTTCGGAGAATGGGCAAGCCGTTGAGAATCGCAACTCTTCACAGGCCGCAAACTAATCACTATGCGTATCTTTCTAACCGGAATTGATGGGTATTTGGGTTCATTGCTGGCGCCGGAGCTCCTCCGGCGAGGAGACGAAGTCATTGGCTTGGACACTGGCTACTACAAAGAGCGTGCTCTCTATCCGGAGGCTGGGGTCGCCCCGTTGACATTCATCAAGGATCTCCGTGAGATTGATGCAGAGGATCTGAAAGGCATAGACGCTGTTGTCCATATGGCCGAATTGTCGAACGATCCGGCCGGCCAACTCGCACCTCATATTACCTACAACATCAATCACAAGGGATCAGTGCGCCTGGCGGAACTTGCGCGGAAGGTCGGCGTCCAACGGTTCGTGTATATGTCTTCGTGCAGCGTGTATGGCGTGTCGGGTGGCGATTTTGTAAGCGAGGACTCCCCGGTAAATCCGCAGACTGCGTACGGGATGTGCAAAACCTTGGTTGAGCGCGACGTTCGGCCGCTAGCAAGCAAACAGTTTGCGCCCACATACATGCGAAATGCCACCGCCTACGGAGCTTCGCCGCGGATGCGATTTGACATTGTCCTGAATAATCTCGCGGGATTGGCTTGGACCACGAAGCAGATCAAATTAACCAGTGACGGTACCCCTTGGCGCCCGATCGTACACGGGCTCGATATTTGTCAAGCCATCATCGCTGTGTTGGACGCACCTTTGGAGGCCGTGGCCAACGAGGTATTTAATGTCGGAGATACGGAACATAATTATCGGGTTAGGGAGATCGCGGAGATTGTGGGCGAAGTTTTTCCAGGCTGCAGCGTTTCATTCGGTCCGCCAAGCCCCGACAACCGAAGCTACAGAGTCTCCTTCGAGAAAATTCGGAAGTATCTGCCGACCTTCAAGTGTCGCTGGGACGCAAGGCGAGGAGCCGAGCAGCTTCTCGAGTTGTTCGGACGGATCGATATGACGGAGGAGGCGTTCCAGTATCGGACGTTCACCCGCCTCAAGCAGCTTGAATACTTGATCCGGACGCGTCAGATCGACGACGATTTCTTCTGGAGAAAATAAACACCTCGATGTCAGAACGTTGCGAGATCACGGCCGTTATTCCCGCATACAATCGAGCGAAACTGATTTCTCGCGCGGTCGAAAGTGTTTTGGATCAGAGCATGCGACCTGCCCAGATAATTGTGGTGGACGATGGTTCTACTGACAATACCGCGGAAGTCTGCCAGGCGTACGCGCCGTCGATCCAATATGCGCGGCAGCGCAACGCCGGGGCCTCAGCGGCCCGCAACGCCGGCATCCGTCTGGCCCGTTACGACTGGATTGCTTTTCTCGACTCGGATGATTACTGGACGCCCCTGCATTTGGAGCGAATGATGACGGCCATTCGCGAGACGGCTGCCGAGGCCGCCTTCTATTTCTCAGACACGCAGCTGCCCAAAGAAAACGGTGGTGGCACGCTTTGGGAGACGACTGGATTCTATCCACGAGCGCCTTTTCACCTGGTAAGCGACGCAAGCGCGTGGGCGCTGATGAGATGCCAGCCCGCGATGCTCCAAAGTTCTGTGATCAGCAAACGCGCCTTGGAGAGCGTGGGCGGCATGGATGAAACGAGATCGGTCGGAGAGGATAGCTACCTTTTCTGCCAACTCGGCATCGGTGGCATCGCCTGCGCGGTTAGCGGTATCGGATGCGTATGGACATCCGATGATAATGCTCGATTAACGGTCGATTTTCCGTTCGGGTCAGAGAAGTATCTCGCGGAGGGGTGCGATCGCTGGCGCGACGTCTTGGGTTGGGACAAAAGGCTGCCGCCGCATTTCCGCCGGCTGGTCAGGTACAACCTCGCCGGATCTCATTTGGGATTAGGGAAGTTGAGGTGGCACTCTGGCCGCCGCATGACAGCGATATGGCACTTTCTGCGAGCAGCAAAATCGGATCCCCGTCTTCCCGCCTGGTTAGTGCGCAACGGCAGTTTGAAGGGTTATGAGGAGAAGGTCCGGCCCGAATGCCCGGAGGAATCTCGGGGATAGCTTTTAGACTTCGAGCGCTCGACTCACGCGGTGCCGATCCGTTGTGGGCGGAGAATCCTGGCGCTGGGAACCCTCACGCTCGAGGGCTTGCGAATCTAATGGTAAAAATCGCTGAAGCACCGCGTCGTCCGGTCGATAAGCCATATAGGACTCAATCAGACGCCAGTCCAGCAAAGTGCCATGGTATTTACGGAAACGAAGCTTAAAGGAGCATTTATCATCGATCTCGAACGGAGGGAGGATTCCCGCGGCTTTTTCGCTCGCGCATTCTGCCGCCAGGAATTCGAGGCGCACGGGCTAAAGTCAACGATCGCACAGGCCAACGTTGCCTTTAACATCAAGAAAGGAACCGTGCGGGGTATGCATTTTCAGTATCCACCGGCTGCCGAGACAAAGCTGGTACGCTGTACACGCGGCGCGATTCTCGACATCATCGTCGACCTTCGTCCGGAAAGCGTGACCTATCTGCAAAACATCTCAGTTGAATTGAACGAGGATAACCAGCGAGCGCTTTATGTGCCGGAGCGTTTTGCCCACGGCTATCAGGTGCTTTGTGACAGCACAGAAACTAGCTATCAAGTCGGCGAGTTTTATACGCCGAGCGCTGAGAGCGGGCTGCTGCATGACGACCCTCGTTTACGGCTGGAATGGCCACTTCCGGTCGCTGTGATTTCGGACAAAGATCAGAAGTTCGCCCTGCTCGATAAAATTGAGTCTGAACTGAAACGGCGCATGACAATTTGAGCATTGACCTGAACACCAGACAAATAGTTGGGCCTCGACGTGTCGCTCTGCCACGAGGGAGCTCAACCGCAGCTGAATTTGATAGCAGCCACACATGATCATCGTCGACGACTTACTAAAAGCCCGTGAAGAGCAGGGAAAGCCCATTCGAGTCGGGATGCTGGGCGCCGGTTTCATGGGACAAGGACTTACCAATCAGATCACTAATAGCGTGCCAGGTATGCGCATGGTCGCTGTGTACAACCGAAAGCCTCAAAGGGCCTTGGAAGTTTTCAGGTATTCAGGACTGGCGGATCCGGTCCAGGCGTCAACCCAGACTCAATTGGATGACGCCATCCGAGCTGGCAGGCCGGTTGTGACCGAAGATGCATTTCTCCTGGCTCGATCGGAGCAAATCGACGTCCTGGTGGATGTCACCGGCTCAGTCGAATTCGGGGCGCGAGTGGTTCTTGAGGCGTTCAAGCACAAGAAAGACGTCATTCTGATGAACGCCGAAATCGATGCGACCATCGGGCCGATCCTCCAGACGTACGCTACAAGATCTGGAGTTATTCTGTCGGCCTGCGAAGGTGACGAACCGGGGATTCAAGTAAACCTCTATCGTTGGGTCAAGGGCCTCGGACTTATCCCGCGAGTTATCGGCAACGTCAAAGGGCTGCAGGATCCGTACCGCAACCCGGATACCCAGAAGGGATTTGCTGAGAAATGGGGCCAGAACCCGGCAATGGTCACCAGCTTCGCTGACGGTTCGAAGATCAATTTCGAACAGGCTATTGTGGCCAACGCCACCGGCTTTGTCGCGAAATCCCGTGGGATGTCCCGCGGTCTGGAATATCGCGATGATGTGATGAAGATAGGAAAGCTTTACGACATCGAAGAAGTCCGCCGGCTCGGGGGCCTCATAGACTACGTGGTCGGCACTCCGCTCACCAAGGTGTACTGTCTGGCCGAGCATCCGGATCCGAAGCAGCAGCACTATCTGAATCTCTACAAAATGGGTGATGGCCCGCTTTACTCATTCTTCATTCCCTATCATCTGGTCCATTTTGAGGTTCCCAATGCTATCGCCCGTGTGGCGCTACTGCGGGATTCGGTTGCCAAGCCCTTGGCCGGGCCGGTCGTTGAAGTGTGCGCTGTTGCCAAACGCGATCTCAGCGTGGGCGAGATGCTCGACGATTATGGCATGTACATGACCTACGGCGAGGCCGTCAATGCCGACGAAATGTGTAATCACCGCTACCTGCCCGAGGGTCTGGTGGAAGGGTGCAAACTGAAGCGGAGCATCGAGAAGGATGCCGTAATATCGTATGACGACATCGAGCTTCCACCCGATCGACTGGCTGACCGGCTGCGCGCCGAGCAGTATCGCCATTTCCGGGGCGAGACCTGGCTCGAAGAGTTGGTGGGCGCTCGGGTTTGAGACTGATTTCATGGTGGTAAGTAAATTTTAATGAAACAAGTCATCAAACTGTTTGGAGTTGCGCTATGAGAGTAGTTCTTTTTTGCGGCGGATTAGGGATGCGGATCAGGGAATACTCGGAGAATGTTCCCAAGCCGATGGTGCCGATCGGCTACCGGCCGATTCTGTGGCACGTAATGAAATACTATGCGCATTACGGCCACAAAGACTTCATTCTTTGTCTCGGCTACAAAGCGGATGTCATTAAGAGGTATTTTCTCGAGTATGATGAATGCGTGACGAATGACTTCGTCCTCTCCGGAGGAAAAAACGTCGAACTTCTGAATCAAGATATTCAAGACTGGCGCATTACATTCGTGGATACCGGACTGACATCCAATATCGGCCAACGATTCAAGGCAGTCGAAAAACAGCTCGACACGGAGGAATTGTTCCTGGCCAACTACACCGATGGGTTGGCGGATGTGCCTTTGCCCGACATGATCACCAGGCTGCAGGACAGTGGGAAAATCGCCTCGTTCGTGAGTGTGATGCCCAAAGCAAGCTTCCACTTCATCGAGTCTGATACGAGCGGCATTGTGAGCGGCATCGAGCACATTCGGAAATCAGGGGCCAGAATAAACGGGGGCTTCTTCGTGTTTCGCCATGAGATATTTAAGTACATCAAAGACGGCGAGGAACTAGTGGAAGCGCCGTTTCGTCGCCTGATCACTGAGAAACAACTCATTAATTATAAGCACGACGGGTTTTGGGCTTGTATGGATACCTATAAGGAACGGCAGGAACTTGAGGATCTGTACAGTCGCGGAAGTGCCCCTTGGACAGTCTGGAATGGCCAGCATTGAAGTGGCCAGCATTTGAATAAGGATTACATGGGCGGATCTACTGTTTCTCACCTTTTGCCTGTCGTTGACTCGACAGCTACCGATGTGCCGGCAACAAGCGTCGAAACAATTGGGGAACCCAATACGGGCATCGGCACAGTCAAAGAAGCTGGTAGCGCCGTCGACGTCGCCGGCGATGCTGTGCCTCACGATTTGAAAAGAAAGACGGCCCGCGGCGCCCTGGTTTCCACGTTCGGTCAGGGCTCGAATTTCATCTTGCGGATCGGTTCAATGGTGGTTCTTGCCCGGCTCTTAAACCCCGAGGATTTCGGGTTGGTGGGTATGGTAACCGCCTGCACCGGATTTCTCAGTCTCTTCAGAGACTGCGGGCTATCCATGGCCACAGTGCAACGCGCATCGATTAGCCGTGAGCAGACTTCGACGCTTTTCTGGATCAATCTTGCTGTGGGTACAGTCTTAGCGGCACTTTGTGCCGCCGCAGCTCCGTTTCTGACGCGGTTTTATCATGAACCGCGCCTGCTATGGGTGACCGTGGCAACAGGAACAGGATTTATTTTCAACGGAGTATCAGCGCAGCACCGGGCGATCCTGCAGCGGGCAATGCGGTTTACCACATTGACGGCTATTGATCTCATCTCGCTCTTGGTCAGCATCGCGATTGGCGTTGGCATGGCTTTTGCCGGGCTGGGGTATTGGTCGCTCGTGGGGATGGCAGTTTCTGTGCCGATAGTAGGCGCATTCGGTCTTTGGGCGGTCGGAGGGTGGATACCCGGACCGCCGCGCCGAGGTACCGATGTCCTTTCCATGATTCAATACGGCGGTACTGTGACTCTGAACACCGTCATTGTTTACCTTGCCTACAATATCGACAAAGTGTTGATCGGACGATTCTGGGGCGCGGAGATCTTAGGAATTTACGGGCGGGCTTACCAACTGATAAATCTACCAACCGACAATCTTAACTCGACCATTGGCCAAGTCGCATTTCCCGCGCTCTCGCGTCTGCAGAATGATCCCGAGCGTCTGAAAAGCTATTTCCTCAAAGGCTATGGTCTTTTTTTGTCTCTCGCTTTGCCCATTACCATGGGGTGCGCGCTGTTTGCTGAAGACATCGTTCGGGTCTTCCTTGGGGTGAAATGGGATGCGGCGGTGCCAGTGTTTCGGCTTTTGGCCCCGACAATCTTTACCTTCGCCCTGGTGAACCCACTGGCCTGGCTGATGATGGCGACTGGTCGAGCGACGCGAAGCCTTAAGATCGCGCTGTTCCTCGCTCCTGTGGTGATCGTCGGTTACGTTGCCGGTCTCAGCTATGGTCCAGTAGGAGTTGCCACGGGATTCTCTGTCGCGACCGTGTTCTTGGCGGTGCCAGTGATCATTTGGGCAACGCGCGGCACACCGATCACCGCCATGGACATGCTTAAAGTCGTTATGCGCCCATTCTTGTCCATTCTGATTGGTGCTGGTGCGGCACTCTTTGTCTGGATTTTTATTCACTCGTTGAACCCGCCCCTCCTCCGGCTCGTGGCAGGCAACGCGGTTTTGTTTGGTGTCTATGGCATTGTGCTTTGCTTTGTCATGGGCCAGAAGACGGTTTACCTCGGATTGATCCGAGATGTCGGCATTTGGCCGCTGGCCGGCCGGCGGCAGCGAACGGCAGCGAACGCCAACGAGCGATAGGCTGAGCATGCAACAATTCGATTTTGTCGTGATTGGTGGAGGCATCGTCGGGCTGTCGGTAGCTTGGACGATCCTCGAAAAGAAGCCCAATGCGCGTATCGCGGTCGTTGAGAAAGAAGCGGGCTGGGCCCGGCATCAGACCGGTCGGAATAGCGGGGTCATACACTCTGGTATTTACTACAAGCCAGGAAGTCTCAAAGCGAAGCTGTGTCGCGAGGGAAACCGCCGGCTGGTGGAGTTCTGCGACGTTCATGGCATCCGATACGAAGCCTGTGGGAAAGTAATCGTAGCGACGACAGTGTCTGAGCTTCTACTCCTTGAGAACCTGTTTGAACGCGGTATCGCGAACGGGTTAGCGGTCAAAAAACTGAGCGTCTCTGAGGTGAAGGAAATGGAGCCGCACGTAAGTTGTCTTGCTGGAATCCATGTGCCGTCAACCGGAATCGTGGATTTTGCCGGTGTCTGCCGGAAATTGGCAGAGTTGATTGGTGCCCGGGGGGGCGAACTGTACTTGAACACCAAAGTACACGGCTTCCGGACGAATGGCAGCGAGACCATTCTCGAAACATCAAAGGATACCATGGCGGCCCGATGGATCATCAATTGCGCCGGCTTGCACAGCGATCGCGTCGCTAAGTTGGCTGGGGCGAAGCCCGGCGCGCGGGTTGTACCTTTTCGAGGCGAATACTATGAGTTGAAACCCGAGCGTCGTCAGTTGGTTCGCAACCTCATCTATCCGGTGCCTGATCCGCAATTCCCTTTTTTGGGGGTCCATTTCACTCGCATGATCGACGGAAGTGTTCACGCCGGACCTAACGCCGTGCTCAGCCTGAAGCGGGAAGGGTACCATCGTACATCATTTAATCTGCGTGATTTCATCGACACGATGACCTACTCGGGATTCTGGCGCATGGCCGCGAAACACGCTCGATCGGGACTCGGCGAAATGCATCGATCCTTCAGCAAAAGGGCGTTCGTGCGCAGCCTGCAGAAGCTGATACCGGAGATTTGTGAAGAGGATCTTATCCCTGGAGAAGCCGGTGTGCGCGCCCAGGCCTTACGTCCAGACGGCGGCTTAGTAGATGACTTCCTGATTGTTAAAAGCACGTTCGGAGTGCATGTGTGCAACGCGCCTTCGCCGGCTGCTACCGCCTCTCTTGAGATAGGCCGGGTAGTTGCGGAGGAGATCCCGGAGTTCCGGCCCGACAAAACTGTGTGCGTAGTGTAGCCAGGCCGCACATTCTTGAAACAATGACGTTCGTTGATGATCGCTGTTCCCCGTTACTGTCCTCTGTCTCCCGTTGTCGTTCGTTGGTGTTCACTGGCGTTCCTTGTCGTTCGTTGATGAAAGACTTATGTGGCGAGCTTCTCTAGGCTCAGTGCGGCGAGTATTGTGCCTGGGTGCGCACTCGGACGATATCGAGATCGGCACCGGCGGCACATTGCTCAAGCTGGCCCAACAAGCTTCGGACCTGGAAGTCTGGTGGATCGTTTTCAGTGCGCCGGGCCCGCGTGCCGAAGAGGCACGTCTAAGCGCGGATGAATTTTTGTCGGGGGTGGCACGCAAACAGGTCAGGATCGGATCATTTCGCGAGAGTTATTTCCCGAGCGAGTGGCCATCAATCAAGGACTGGTTTGAGGAGATTAAGGCGAAATTTGATCCCGAAGTTGTCTTCACCCATTACCGCGATGACCGGCATCAGGATCATCGGGTCTTGTCGGACCTCGTTTGGAACACTTTTAGGAATCATTTGATTCTGGAGTATGAAATCCTCAAGTACGATGGAGACCTGGGCAGCCCCAATGTGTTCATCCCTCTCTCCGAACAACTCTGCACTCGAAAGATCGAGTTACTTCTCAAGCACTTCCAGACCCAGTCGACCAAACATTGGTTTACCGCAGACACCTTCGAGGCCATGCATCGCATCCGTGGTATCGAGAGCGCATCGGACACCGGTCGTGCCGAAGCATTCTATTGCCGGAAGCTGGTGCTGACAGCGAACGAGAGCGAACGCCAATGAACGTCGGCGATCGTCAACGATTGCCAGTGAACCACAGCGCACGACAATGATTTGAGTGGAATTATGGTCTTAGATTGGCGAAAATTGCACTTTGTTCGATGCCGCACAATCTGGTGCCCGACATGGTTGGGCTCATTTTTGATCCTGGCACTGCTCGTGATTCCGGTCGCCTGGTGGTTCAATTTCGGAGAATCCTTCCTCTCGTTGACCGACCGATTGCAGCCGGAAGGTCTAGTGGTGGAAGGTTGGATTGGTCTCGCCGGCGTGCGGGCCGCGGAAGCAGAATTCGAGCAGCATCGTTACCGGTATATCGTCGCGACCGGCGATCTGCACTCAGACTCTTGGGAAGAAGATCATTTGAGTTTAGCCGTGTTGACCGCGCGAGAGTTGATTAGATTGGGCGTTCCTGAGGATAAAATAATTGTTGCCCCTGCCGAGGAAACCGAACGTCAGCGCACGTATCAATCCAGCGTTGCCGTTCGACGGGCTCTCCTGGCAAAGGGCATCCGGCCGAAAACCCTGAACGTCTTTACATTGGGCCCACACGCCAGGCGGAGCCGTTTGATTTACGCTAAGGTTGAAGGGCCAGCGACGAAAGTCGGAGTCGTCTCCTGGGCTCCAGCCGAATACCAAGGTGTTCCATGGTGGGTTTCCAGCTGGCGGGCAAAGGCATTTATGACCGAAACGGCCGGCTACCTCTATGAAGCTTTGTTAAACTCCGGCCGCGGCTCCGGCTCGACCGCTGATGCGAAGCCGGTTCCAACGAACGTCGACGAGCGACAGCGAACGCCGACGAACGTGAACGAATGACCGGGAACACCAATGGATTGTCTCATTTCAATACCGTGTTTTCGGGAGAGCAACCGCCTTCCATCGTTCCTTGACGCGTTGTGTCAGGAGCTTGTGCGAGCCCCATTCAAGACATCGGTTGTTATAGTAGATGACGGTTCCGGGTGCCCCGAAGATGCATCTACCCGATCGATTGTTGACGAGTTCCAGTCTAAGTATCCCGGGATCGTTGCGGAACCGGTTTTTCTTAAGCGAAACTTGGGCAAAGGCGGTGCTGTGTACGCGGGATGGAAAACCTCCTCGAGTAGTGCCGCGCCGGAACTACTCTGCTTCGTTGACGCTGACGGCGCGGTTCCTGCCTCAGAAGTTGGCAGACTGATCGAAGAACTGCTCGCAGACAAGCGTCATCAATGGGACGCGCTTTTTGGCAGTCGCATAAAAATGCTGGGAGCCATCGTCGACCGGCGAGCCACGCGCCATTATGTCGGCCGGGTTTTCGCGACGTGCGTTGCGCTGTTGACCGGTATGGGAGTGTACGATTCCCAATGTGGGCTGAAGGTAATCCGCAGAAGCGCGTACGCAGCGATAGCAGAGTATCTGCAAGAAACCAGGTATGCTTTTGACGTGGAACTTACCCTTTTACTGCTGAAAGGCGGCTTCAAGGTTCGCGAAGTTCCGATCAACTGGAAAGAAGTTCCAGGCAGTAAAGTGAGTGTCCTGAGAGATAGCATCCGCATGTTCTCAGGGATTCTTCGGATCAAGAAACGTCACGGTACCGCCTGCACTGACCAGCCTGCCACTGGATATGCCGTCGACGCCGGCAAACGGAAAAGCGAACTCGGGTGCAGATGATTGCCGCTGCGCAATATAGGGCGCGGATTTAGGGTTAATTCGCCCCGCTGACGTTTGTTGCCTTCGCTGACATTCGTTGTCGTTCCCTGGCGTTCACTGTCTTCACTGGCGTTCGCTGTCGTTCGTTTTTACCGAGCCTTCTAACCTGTTCTGGTACTTATGAGCAGCTCTAACTGCTCGCACCGATTTGAGGGATATTCCTTAACAGCCTCGATTCGCGGTCGTTAGCCTATTTATCCGGCTGAGCCTTGTCTGCCGCTTGTTCTTAAATCCTGCCTCGACGAACGATGAACAAATTTGATCCTTTTCGCGACCAGTTACTTCCATTGAAGCAACTGTTCTCCTCCAATTTCAGCCGCTGGATGCTCAACCCTCCCGCTCGTCTGAACCGTCGCAAGCATAGCGCTGCCAATGTCCGCACGGTAAAGTGTGGCCGGCGGACGCCAGGTCTCGTTTTTTGCTTTTCGTTAGTCTTCGTTGCTTCGATGGGCACTCTGTTCCCGCAAAAGCTCGCTGCAACACCCGCCTACGTACAGAGCGCCTCCGCTACTCCGCAGACGCCGCAGACGACGGTCACTGTGACCTACGCCGCGACGCAGGCGGCTGGGAACCTGAACGTGGTCATTGTAGGATGGAACGATACGACCGCTCAGATTAGCTCGGTGGCGGACACCAATCATAACATCTATCAATTGGCCGTGGGACCGACGCAACGAAGTGGCGCCCTATCGCAGTCCATCTATTACGCCAAGAGCATTTCGGCCGGCTCGAACGCTGTGACGGTGACGTTCAATGTTGGGGCGATCTACCCGGATATTCGGATATTGGAGTACAGCGGGATTGATCCGAACAATCCGGTGGACAAGGCTGTGGGTTCGACGGGAAGCAGCACGACCACCAGCAGTGGTGCTGTAACGACCACCAATGCCGCAGATCTGCTGGTCGGAGCCAATACCGTACAAGGGACGACAACCGGTCCAGGCGCGAATTTTACGAATCGGCTGATCACGCCGGACGGTGACATAGCTGAAGACCGCGTGGTGACAACGACTGGTTCCTATAGCGCCAGCGCACCGCAAAGCGGCACCGACATCCAGTATGTGATGCAGCTAGTGGCCCTCCGTGTCGCAAGCGGAAACCCAACGCCGACGCCAACGCCAACGCCAACGCCGACGCCAACGCCAACGCCAACGCCGACGCCAACGCCAACGCCAACGCCGACGCCAACGCCAACGCCAACGCCAACGCCGACGCCAACGCCAACGCCAACGCCAACGCCAACGCCGACGCCGACGCCGACGCCGACGCCAACGCCAACGCCAACGCCAACGCCAACGCCAACGCCAACGCCAACGCCAACGCCAACGCCAACGCCAACGCCGACGCCAACGCCAACGCCAACGCCAACGCCGACGCCGCCCAAATATGTACAGGGAACTTACGCCACTCCGCAGTCGTCAAAGACGTCGGTGCCGGTGACGTATATTGGGGCACAGACGGCTGGGAACTTAAACGTAGTGATTATCGGATGGAACGATACAGCGGCGCAAGTGAGCTCCGTGAAGGATACCAAAGGGAACGTCTATAAGTTGGCGGTGGGGCCAACGCTGGTAAGCGGCGCCTTATCACAGTCCATCTATTACGCCGCGAACATTGCGGCAGCAGCGGCGAGCGGGAACACCGTGACGGTAACGTTCTCATCTGCGGCGGCCTACCCGGACGTTCGGATTTTGGAGTACAGCGGGATTAATCCGAACAATCCAGTCGACGCGGTCACGGGAGCGGCGGCGGCGGTCAGCGTGGTCACCAGCAGCGGCACGGTGAAGACCACCAATACCATGGATCTGTTGGTGGGAGCCAACACCGTGCAGGGGTCGACTACTGGTCCGGATCCGAATTTTACACAGCGGTTGCTTACGTCGGATGGCGACATCGCGGAAGATCGTGTGGTGCCTGTGGCCGGTTTCTACAGCGCCAGCGCGCCTCAAAGCGGTTACGACAGCGGCTATGTGATGCAAATCGTAGCCTTCCGCGCGGCTTACACCCCACCATCCGATACAACCCCGCCGACAGTGAGCATCACGGCTCCAAAAGCCGGTGCCACGCTGACAGGGACGACCACAATAACCCTGAGCGCATCAGATACCGGCACGGGAGTAGCCGGCGTTCAGCTTCAGATAGATGGCATCCCATTTGGGACGGCAGCCACCACAAGTCCCTACACTTTCACTCTGAATACTGCGAAGTTTGCGAACGGCACCCATTCGCTCACGGCATCCGCTTCGGACTTCGCGAATAACACCGCTACCACGGGCCCGATTTCAGTCATTTTCTCCAATTCCAGCCCGGGTAACCCTGGGCAATCCGGAGTGTGGTCGGGCACGATTCCGTTGCCGATTGTGTCTGTCAACTCGGTGCTTATGCCCAACGGCAATATCTTGCTGTATGATGGTCAGTTAGTCGGAGGCACCGCTATCGTCTGGAACTACGGCACCAACGTCGTAAACTGGGTGCCCGCGCCGGTAAACATTTTCTGTAGCGGCCAGGAACAGATGGCGGACGGCCGGATCCTGGTCGTGGGCGGACACATAGCGGCCCACGTAGGCCTTCCCACTGCCAACATCCTGGATCCCGCCACGGAATCGTGGACGGTGCTCCCGAACATGGCTTATGGGCGTTGGTACCCCACCGTGACCGTGCTCTCCGATGGACGCCAGATTGTTACTTCCGGGGAAACGAATTGTAACGACTGCGACACCACCATTCAGGAAATCTACGATCCGTCGACGAATTCCTGGAGTCAGCTTAACAACTCGCCGTTCTTCTTCCCTTACTACCCGCACGTTTACCTCTTACCGGACGGTCGGATTTTGGTTCCTTCGACAGGTGAGGCCCCCATCACCAGCGAGGTGCTCGATCTCAATACGCACACGTGGACTGCCGTCGGAGGGGCGGCTGTGGATGGCGGCAGCTCGGCGATGTATCTTCCCAACAAAATCTTGAAGCTGGAAACAAGTGTCGATCCGGACGACGCAACGCGGTCATCGTTTCCCACCGCCTACGTCCTCGACATGACGCAGACCTCCCCAGCGTGGCGCCAGGTGGCCTCGATGTCGTTCGCGCGCACCTACGCTAGTACGACGCTTCTCCCGGATGGCACTGTGCTGGTGACCGGTGGCGGCACGACAACTGATGCCGTAGGTGTCTCAACCGCGGTCCTTCCTGGCGAATTGTGGTCGCCGGCAACGGAAACTTGGAAGACGCTTGCCGCGATGAGCGCACCTCGCTTGTATCACTCCGAAGCTCTGCTGCTTCCTGATGGGCGGGTCCTGATCTCTGGCGGTGGGCGGTTCAACGGCGTTAACGAACCGACCGATCAGCTAAGTGCTGAATTCTTCTCGCCACCATACCTCTTCAAAGGGGCGCGGCCGACGATCGCTTCTGCTCCTTCGCAGTTGCCGTATGGACAGAACTTCACTGTGCAGACGCCAGACGCAGCGCAAATTGCAAGCGTCTCACTGATGCGCTTTGGAGCCACCACCCATGCTATCAACATGGCCCAGCGCTTCATCCCGCTCGCCTTTTCGGCTGGAAGCGGCTCGCTGACGATCACAGCCCCGGCGGACGGCAACCTCGCACCTCCGGGCAACTACATGCTCTTCATCGTGAATAGCAGCGGTGTGCCCTCTGTAGCAGCTATCGTTCACTTTTAGCAACGAACGCTAACGAACGACAGCGACCGACGGCGCAGGCCAGTGACGGCGACGCAGTCAATCACTTGAAGCAAAATCGCAACAGCGAAAAGGCTAAAGCATGGTCGAAGTTCGCCGATGTTAATTAACGGCGTAGTTTGCTGATTGCAACCGCCCGAAACTGTCCCACTATGGAAACCAACTCGATGGGGGAGACATCTCCTGACACAAGAAACGGATCGCCGATGGGTAAACTTGCGGACCGCATGAACGCGCCTGTTGAAAGAGTTGAGGGTAGATTGAGTGAGATTGCAACCGACCAACGAATAGTGACGATTGTTGTGCCGCTCTTCAACGAGGAGGAAATTTTCCCGGCT
The DNA here is from genome assembly GCA_963804425.1 of uncultured Verrucomicrobiae bacterium. GTDB lineage: Bacteria > Verrucomicrobiota > Verrucomicrobiia > Chthoniobacterales > JAFAMB01 > DASTDH01. Next base: position 70,505 of record CAWDQF010000004.1, read on the forward strand.
CTTCGAAGTCGCCTCGAGGCCTTGATCAGCTTGATTGAAGCCCGCTACGAGGCCGAGATATTGTTGGTGGATGACGGAAGTCGGGATAATACCTGGGAAATGATTGAGAGTTTTAGCAAGGAGAATCCTCGAGTCCGAGGAATTTCGTTGTCCAGAAACTTCGGACATCAACGGGCGCTTTTTTGCGGCTACCAGTTGGCTCGGGGCAACGCAGTCATTTCGATGGACGGCGATCTGCAGGACCCGCCCGAACTTGTCGAGGAGATGTTAAAAAAATGGGAAGAGGGATTCGAAGTCGTCTTCGCCGTTCGCAAATCCAGGTACGGTGAATCGAGGTTCAAGCGATGGACCGCTCATTGGTTTTATCGTTTACTAAACCGGTTTGCGGATGTCGAGGCGCCACTGGATTGTGGAGACTTTAGATTGCTCGGCCGGATGCCTCTTGATGCGTTGTTAAAGATGGGGGATAAGCAAAAATATCTTCGCGGTATGGTGGGTTGGATCGGTTTTCCCTCGACCTGCGTCGAATACGACCGGCCCCAGAGGACTGCGGGAAAGACGAAATTCAGTTTCGTCAAAATGGTCAAGTTCGCCTTTGACGGTATAACGTCTTTCAGCGATGCGCCGCTCCGCGCGGCATTCCTATTGAGCGTGGTTGCCCCGCTCCCGTTCCTGATCTATCTCCTTTACGCTCTGACGCTCCATTTCTTCACGAATAAGCCGTTGGTACCCGGCTGGACCAGCCTCCTGCTTTGTATCGTTGTGTTCGGATCGCTTAATCTAATAGTTATGGGGATAGTCGGCGACTATCTTGCGAAGGTCTTTGAAACGATCAAGCAGCGGCCGGACTATATTGTGGAACGGCGCACCGATCTGCCAAACCCCTCCAGACGCCGGCCATGAAACTGTTCGATCCCCGTGCGCAGAATTATCTCGCCGGGTTCGACGACCCCGTCAAAAAGTTGTTTGGTCGAGATGCGGATGCATTCCTCCGCCCAAAGGTCAGCCGACTCATTCGGCTGACGAACAGGATCTTCGGTCACCCAACTTTTTCCCGACTAAGTCTCCTCGACTTTGGCTGCGGTTCTGGAGATCTCTTGGTAACTCTCGCCGAGGAGGGGGTTCCGTGGCGCCTAGAGGGGTGCGACGTCTCTGAGGGTATGCTAGCCGAAGCGCGTCGCCGTCACGCTAGCCAGTTAGACCGAATATCATTGTGGAATGTAGACGCAACCTCATTGCGAATCGCTGAGTATGATGTTGTGACAGCCGTGTGCGTCTTCCATCACATCCCCCGTTGCGAGTGGGATGTGGTAATAAGAAAAATTTTCAAGAGCTTGAAGCCGGGCGGATTGTTGGTTTTGGTCGAACATAATCCCAACAACCCGGTTACGAACTGGATGATCAAGCGGACCGAATTGGACCTTGACGCGGTGCTTCTTTCTCCGAAGACATCGCGAGAAATCCTGACGGATGCAGGATTTGAAATCATTGATGTCGAATTCTTTCTGTTTTTTCCACCGCGGATTCGCTGGCTTTTCTCGATAGAATCCTTACTTCAGCGAATCCCTTTCGGTGGACAATACTTAATTGGTGCGCAAAAGAGTCGATAATGGGAGCCAGGGTGAGCGAACTAATTTTTGGTTTTATAACGGCGAAGCGAGGCGGTCGCATCTGACTCTGCCTTGATCGATCGGCGGGCAGTTTAATAAAAATGAAATTTTCATTTCGGGCAGCGTTGACTCATTCCAGAGCGGTGAAAATTCGCTTCCTGCTTGTTGGAGGAAGCGTCACCGTTTTCGACGTCGCGTTTTGCGCGATACTCACGCTGATTGCGCCGGCGAACCTGGCCTATTGCGTGTCCTTCGCAACGGCCGTGGCTCTGCGATTCTGGCTTGATAGACATTTCACGTTCCGCAGCTCTGGTGGAAAGGCGCTGACGCAATTTGCTAAGTACTGGTTCTCTTGCTCCCTGACCTTAGTCGTCGGCATCGTTGCATTTAATGGGCTTCGCGCATGCGGTATCCCATTGATCATGTCCAAGATAGTTTCGGTTATTCCAGTGACGCTGCTAGGCTATGTTCTTTTTCGCTTCTTCGTTTTTGGACGTCAGATAAACGAAGCGAAGTTCGAGCAAAGCCCTCAATGGTCCGAGGGCGTCGCAGCCGATCGCGCATAGACGGTCGCGGTGAAGTTCTCAAATTGCACCGTTTTGACTAAGGTCATATTTTTGTCCGCATAGGCCTTCAGATCGTCCCAATACTCCGCGATTTTCTGCGAGAACGGAAAGCGGAGCAGAATTTTCGGAAATTCCCGGATGGCATCGCTTGAAGCATCGACTGACAATCCGGTGCGAGTGACCCCAAGCTTTGGCGAGTTGGTGAGAATTGCAAAGTCACTATTTGCGAGCAGAGATAGAGCCTCCGACCGCTCGACTCCCAAGACGCCATCGCTAAGCAGCGGATGGAACTCGACCAGTTCATCTGATCGCTCGAAGCCGGTATCGGTGATGCTGAAGGCGTCGAGCCATGGCGAGAGCACGTCGAAGGAGATGGCCGGATTGGTCCACCTGTGATCGCCAGCATACTTGACGAGCCATTTATCGAGCTCGACCAGTCGCGTAAGATCCTGGCGCTGGGCGTATTCCGGTAGATGCCGGCTGAGGTGAATGAACTCGTTGGCAAAGCCGAGAGCGAAAATCACAAGTGAGGAGGCGAAGGCAAGCTTACGGATCGACCCGGATGCAAGCTCTCCAAGCCGCGGTGAGACCTTGGCCGCTAGGCAGACGACAAGCAGCGCCGCTGGCACGCCCACGATACTGCCGACGCAAGGATTTTTTGCGACATCTGCGGTCAAGACGACAATTGGCCCCAGAATCGTGCCGAGCAGGAAAATGATTTGCAGCAGGAACGTTTCGTCTTGCTGCGACGCCCCTTTCGGAACGGGGATTCTGGGCCGGTCGAGGAAACGCGCGATCAAACCGGTCACAATCGCAATGGCCGATCCCAAGACGAAAGTTAACCCGCAATGATCGCGGAGGATGGTCTTGGGGTAAAAAAGCAGATTATCAAATAGATTGGTCACCCCTAGCTGCAGAGCGTAGACATCTTTTACTTTGGTTACCCCGTGTTCCACCGCGTAATACTGGAACCACCCTGCCGAGCTGCGGATAAGGAACGGAGCGACGACAACCGCTAGTATGCCAACGCTAATAGCCAGATTGTACAGGCGTCTTCGCATCCGCTCGGTGAAATCGCTGTTGGTCCGCCAGAATATTTGAATCGCGATGCAAAATCCGGCAAATGCCGCAGAGACGCCGAGCAGGTAAACAACGGTCACGAATCGGTTAAGCACGAGGACAGCACCGATAAGACCACAGCCGATTGCCCACCACCGGTCGAGGAACAGTTTCGACTGGATGGCGGCACAGACCCAAATGCCGTAAAGACAGTATGCCACGAAATCCAATCGAAAATCGAACAGGCCTCCCGACCAATACCACGGGGTGCTCTGACAAAGGATGAGTCCCAGCATCGTGTACCCGTAAGCTCGGGAACCCCAAACCAAATGGGCCGTGGAGAAGCCGACAAGCTGAAGTACGCAGAACCCCAGGAAGAGGATCAACAGTTGCGGCAGCCGGGCACCGCCGACGACAAGACCGGAGAGAGCACCTTCGATTGGGAGGGCCAAGCCGGTGAAATGAAATCTGCTCCCGATCGCTCTGACGAGCTCAAACACGCCTTTGTCGTGAGTGTCTTTCTGAATTTGGTATGCCGAAGCGAGATATCTGCTTTGGTCAAAATTTCCCGGCGGATACCAAGCTATCTCGCGAGAGTAAAAGTTATAACAGAGGAACGCCTGAACAGCGATCAACGCCAATAATACGACTTTATCGAAATGCTTTCCGGGCGAGATCATGGAGTGGCCTGGATCCGGCGAAAGAGAATGCGTTGAGCGTTTGAGATGTAAAGCCAAAAACGTTATCTGCGTTTCCGCGCTTCCTTGGTCATTGCTAATAGAAATGTGATAATCGCCACCACTTTAGAATGCCGGGAGTTCGACAAAGACGTTGCATCGGCAGGCGTAGCGGATTCCTTTACGCGGCGATAAATAATCGTCTCGTCCTGTGGAGAAGAACATCACAACGGCTTCGAGGCGGACGAGGTCCGTGTACTGATCTTGACGCAACCATGAGCGGAGCCAGGGAACTCGGGGGAACCGACGGGCTTTCGGTAAGCCGGCCGCCGACCGACTTTTGGCGGCAGCTGTGTGAGGTCTCTTCAACGCTTCGGTTGCCTGACATTATTATTTATGCACTGATCATCGGGTTCGGCTCTTTCCATTTCTTTTGCACGGTACAGGCAAGTGATTTCTCGACCGATGACGTCCTGTTTGGCGACACCGCCCGCTCACTGGCCGAGCATGGCTTCTATGGCATCAATGGCTATGCCGAGACGAATTTGCCGCCGGGATTCTCGGCGGTCCTTGCTTTATTGAGCATCGCCGCGGGCTGCAGCCGCATTGTCTTTCTACGCGCGATAGTCGTCTTCGGGACTCTGGGTTTCCTGGCGAGTTATGAACTTTTACGACGGCAAATCCCCCGGGCAGTGGCCGCAGCGATATGTTTACTGTTGCTGTCCTCTGGGACCTATTTCTCGCTCGTGAGCCGGTTGTTGAACCCTTCTTACCCGTATTTCTTCACGACGATCAGCGCGCTGCTGGTTGCGAGGAAACTCGAGAACGCGACGCAACTAACATCACGCCTCGGGTGGGGAGTTCTATTAGCGGTGCTTATCCTGGCTTCCCTTATGTTTATGTCTGTCGGAATCGCGCTTTTGGGTGCCATTATCGTAAGTATTTGTGCAGTCTTTTTCCGGAACCGCCGTCTCGCATTTGCGCGTCTGAGGATCTACATCGTAGTTCTTCTCGTAGGGATCGCCGCGCAGGGAGTCTGGATGCGCCGAGACAGCCCGGAAGCCAGTGCTGGCATTGCAGCCCAGGAATGGCCGATAGCTGGGTTTCCGCATTCCTATCTGGCGCAACTGAGGCTAAAAAATGGTAATTACCCCGAGTTGGGAATGGCGACGGCGGGCGACTTCGTCATGCGGATCCTGAGGCACGCCTCCGAACAAGCCGGTGCGCTAAGCGAGGCGCTCCTTCGGACGTCGATCACTCTCACCTCGATGTCGGTATTGGTCCTTGTGCCGCTCCTGCTTATCGCGTTGGGTTGGTATGATTCCGTTTGGTCGACGGGAGGTGGCTTGCAAGACTGGTATTTTGCCGGATACGGCTTCATCTATTTAGTTTGGCCTTGGAATTTCGAGCCGAGGTTCGCTATCGCACCGTTGGCGTGCCTGTATATTTGGCGCGGCGGAAAGGCGATCGCCCTCCTGGCGAGGAATAAACCTCGAACGTTGGGAGCAGTGTGGTTCCCGGCGGCGATGCTGCTGGCAGCTTTCGCGTGGCTTTGGGTGCACGGATCCGGAGTAGCCGGCCGCTTGGATAACTCCGGATTACAGGATGAATTGTCCTTTGCGGTTTGGCTTATCTCGGCGTTGTTCGCCGCCTGGATGATCCTGGCAGATACTACCTGGCTAAGGCAGGCTTCTGCCCTATTGCGCTGGTGGCCGAAGCCGATCGGTGCTCTGCGAACAAGCCCTATGCGCATTTCCCAGATTTTGGGTATAGCTGTCGTGGCCGGCTTGCTGGTATTGGGCCTCAGGATGCAAGTCAAAATGGGACGCGCCAACCTGGATCTTAACTCTCCCGCAAATCGTTTATCGGCGGACGCCGAGGCCGGAGCATGGATCCGATCGCATACCGGTCCGAATGCCGTTGTAATGGCGAGACACGTTCCCATCGTCTACCACTATTCGGAAAGAAAAGTGGTCTGGTTCCCACCAAGCTCGAATCCGCAGTTGCTGATGGAAGGAATTCGCAAACATAAGATCGATCTCGCAGTCGTGGTACGACGAAAGGAAAGTTACTATCTTCCTCCGGATGAGGCGTGTTTCGCTCCGCTACTTAAGACCTATCCCGAAGCTTTTCGTGCAGTCTACGAGGGGCCGGATTTCAGAATCTTTGAGGTGGCTCCGCGTGCGGTTGTTCTAACCAAAGGTCATCTTTGATACCGTTCGTTGATTACGGTACGATTCTCAGATTTTGAGGTGGCGGCGGAGTTGCCGAGCCTGCAGCGGTATTCGTAAATACTAACACCCAATCGCCCTGGCCGTCGCTGGTCCGGCCCGGCGGCGTAAATTGCTGCTGCTTACTAGTGTTGGCAAAAGGAGAACCATTGACAGTAGTAGACGCGCCATTGCTAGGATCAAACCATTTGACGGCCGTAAATCCCGCGAATTTAGTCATGTCAACTGTAATGGTGCGAGTCGTCGGCACATAAACTGCAGCCAATTTACCATCTGGAGTAATTGCCGCGGTGGCATAAGTATCGGCAGGAATTGTACCGGTAGCACTACCAGCGGTTAAGTTAGTGTAGCGGTTACCATAGCCGGCGGTGACAAAAGCGTGGTTTTGATCGGGGACCAAATTATACCATTGCAACGGCGCAAATAAAGCCACCAAATAGCCTAGCTGCAGAGCTCCCGGCGTATTAAGGTTATTCTGCCAGCCAGGAGCGAAGCGATCAGTCCAATAACTGCCATACATTTGACCAGTAGTTCCGCTTAAGGCCGACCAGTATTCTTGACGACGCAGGTTTTCTACCGAACCGCCATCGGTATTTCCATTATCCTCCTGTTCATAGTTGGCTTCTCCGAGCATCCCAGGCTTGGTGTTAGATAAGTTATAGGCGTGCAATTCCTCTGCGTAAGTCGGGAAATAGCTATAATCCCAATTGATGTCGACTACCGATGCCCAATTATTATCGTCCGAGGAACAACTGTTGAGATAGTTAAGTTCGATCGTCTGGAGATGATTGGGATCAGCGGCTTTGATGGCGTTAGCCAGAGGTATAAGAACATTGTCGGCGGATGGCCAAGTTTGGTAGTCATTGCCGTGCGCCCACACGATATTCGGAAAACTCTTATAACGGTTGCCTAGATACGTTCCGTAATTAGCGCAATTGGTTGCCCCATTATTTTCGAATGTACTAAGCCAGCCACCCGTTTCAGTGGGAACGAGGAACACGCATAAGCCATACGAAGCGGCCAAATTGATCATGTCATCTACTCTTTGGAAATAGGCAGGATTGGGAGTAGATAGATCGCCTGGAGTCGTAAAAGGGGTGATGCCATCAAAAGTAGAATCATCAGAGCGCCCAAAAATATATGGAGCAACTAGAATGCTGAGTAAAACAGAATTATATCCTCTCGCTTTGCGATTCGCAAAGTAAGTCGCGGCCTCTGATTCTTTGAGATTACAGACCAAACTCCAGGCACTATCCCCGACTATCATGAACGGGACATTATTTTGATCGACCAGATAGCGCTTATTGCTCGAGACTTTGACTGGGTAAGCGGGATTGCCGGTTGCGGGTAACGGATAGAGCCAGGTACAGAATAAGGCGAGAAACAACCAGAGGGGTAGTAGCGTTCTCATTAGAGTGTCAATGTGCCGATAGGATTATTGTATTGTGGTGAGAGCGGGCCCTGCGCCGGTGTGCAGCGGCTGTGGGAGGTTCGTGGATAGTAGCTCGAAGTCCTGAATCAAGCAATTCCCCAGGTTGGAAGTGCGTCTGGTGGGCCGAGGTGAATGGCGGGTAGACCCTGGGTGGGATAGAACGTTTCTGTTGTCGTCGTGTGATAATAAAGAGGCCGTCCGACGAATTAAAGACGCCCTCCCACGAATCCGGCGGGAGCTGCGTAATCTAAAGAGCAGCAGGCGCGAACTGTGTGTTGAGATGGAACAGGGAAACGGACGCTCGCGCCGAGAGGCGGCCAGGGGACCAGGCAGTTTTGGTTGAGAAAAAGATGAGCAAGCACGTCGTGCGGGAGAGTCGACATCGAGATTCGGGCGAGGTTACCGGCGTATCCTGTTTTGCACAAAGAAAATCGCGCACTGCATTTGTGCGTCATAGGCCAGATTGTTAAAATGATCGACCCACCCCATCGCTGGATAATCAAACCCCGAGGAAGCGCTTCACGTGGATAACGATCCTATTCGGACGAACCGCCAATCCGCCATTTCGCCCCTTCGCCGTATCGCCGATATGCCGATACGCGAAAGTGGGACACGACGATTCCATGCTGGCCTTCCAGGTGGCGTGGATAACGCCGGAAAGCAGCTGTTTTATCCCGAATTCCGGTTCGACCATGATGGAACGTGCTGGACAGCAGGCGCAATTAATCCTAAAGACATCAACCAAGTACAAATTTGGCTCAAAATTGATGTGAAAAAGATTGGAGTAAGCGCAAGGAGGGGAAGACGGGACAGGTTGAGAAATTTTTGGGAAATAAGGCCAGGCGAAATAGATGGATAGGTGTCTAAAATCCAGGAAAGAGACAGACCTATCGCGCGCAGTCTCGCCGAGGTCAGGTACGGGCGCCGAAATCCGTTCATTTTGGGCGAGAGCGCTCGGAATCGTTCGAAACCCGGTTGCTTTCGTTCTCTTGTTTTGCGCCGGATGCCAGACCAAGACTGCGCAGTATCCGGAGGAATTGGTCCCTAAAACGCCGAGCTATTTGACCGCTGGCGATATGGTCAAAATAACGTTTCCTGCAGCGCCCGAGCTCAACCAGACTCAAAAGGTTGGAACCGACGGAACCCTCAGCCTCCCTTTGATTGGGGAGGTTCACGCCGCCGGAAAAAGTCCCGGGGAGTTGCAGACCGAGTTGGCTACGCTCTATAAGCCGCAACTTCAGGATAACGAAGTCCTTGTTACTATGGAGAGCAGGGCCGTGCCGGTCGTCGTGTCCGGCGCTGTGCAACATCCCGGGAAAGTCGTGTTTGAACGACCGGCCACCGTGCTCGAGGCAGTCATGGAAGCCGGCGGCTTTACGCCCGAGGCAGACCTGAAAAGGGTATCCGTCATTCGCATCGTGAAAGGGGAACACCAGACACACCTCTTCGATTTGCGGCCGGTTCTGCGCGGCTTACCGACGCGCGCGGTCTATGTCAGCGGGGGCGACGTGATTTATGTCCCGGAAAAGCTCTTGAATTTCTGACCGCTGGGGTGCAGCGCCTGGGAGTGTCAAAATTTCCTCTCCCGCTGCATTTCGGCTGGTACTGCTCTGCAAAATGACGGCTAGTTGGTGCAGTTTGCTCGTTCTGATTGGAGTGGGACTTGCAGGCTGCTCTAAGCCTGCCAGCCAGTTTACCGGCGCCGACGTCGATTACTGGACCTGCGGAATGCACCCTTCGGTGCACTCGAAGACCCCTGGAAAATGCCCGATTTGCGGGATGGACCTCGTGCCGGTCGTGAGCCAGAAAAAGGACGCGTCAAGGCCTCTGAACACTGGCCAACAAGCAGACGCTCAGGCAACGTTCCGTCAATCGGGAGCCAGCAAAGAGCTATCTGCGGAAGGCGATAATGTCGTCCTATCCAAACTGCGCGAATTCATTGTTCCGGTCCAGCGTCAGCAGCAGATCGGTGTGACCTACGCCGAGGTTCGGCGGAGACGCGTACGACTTGATCTGCGTTCAGTGGGAACGTTGGAAGTAGATCAGGCGCAGATCTTTGAATGCGTGACTCGCGTGGACGGTTACGTGGAGGAGTTGCAGGTCACTTCACCCGGCGAACGCGTAGTCGTCGGACAGCCCCTGATGACTATCTACAGTCCAGATCTTCGCTCTCCGGAGCAGGAACTGGTCAACCTGCTCAAGGTGCAGGTTAATGGCAGCGTGGGCGCAGCATCAATGGACCAACTGATTGATTCTGCCCGGCGGCGCTTACAGCTCTTGAATGTTAGCCCGAACCAGATCTCTGAACTTGAGCGCACGGGCCTACCCACCGACCGGCTTGTGCTGCAGTCCCCTTTCGACGGCGTCGTTAGTGAGGCGCCGATGAAGGTCGGCATGAGCGTGAAACGCGGAGACAAGTTGATGAGCGTGCTCAATTTATCGCGTCTGTGGCTCTGGGCGAACTTTTACGAGAATGAAGTTGGACTCTTGCAAGAGGGCCAAGCGGTGACAGTTACTTTGCCTGCTTTCCCGAATCGCTCATTCGCCGGAAAAATCGGCGTGATTAACCCGACGATCGATTCCGTAAAGCGTACCGCTATGGTGCGCATCGATATTCCGAACCCGGACGGGCGACTGCGACCGGGCATGTACGCCAACGTCGTTGCCGAGATTGATGCCGGTGAAGCACTCACAATTCCATTTGATTCAGTTCTTCCCACGGGGTCACGAATGTTGGCGTTTGTGGACAAGGGGTCTGGAAAACTGGAACCTCGCTTCATTCAAGTTGAACGGCAGTTTGTTGATCTCGCCGACCCGAATCAGGAGCGCTACTATCAAGTCACTGGCGGTCTGCAAGAGGGAGAGCGTGTCGTTTCAAGCGCGAACTTTTTGATCGATGCCGAGGCCCAGATCCAAGGGGTCATCAAGGATTTTCGGGATGATACGACGCCGGCGGCCGGTGGGGGCTAGGTGTCTTTGCGAAGCGGCCTTTGTTGCGAAACGGCGTATCGGCGTTCGGCGTTCGGCGTTCGCAAATCTGGCAGAGCATTGAGAAAGCGGAGGTATCAAGCGACTTATTTCGCTGGATAATCAAACCTTGAGGGAGCACTTCAGGTGGATAACGACCCTATTCAGACGAAGCGCCGTCTCGCCGATACGCCCTTTCGCAAAAACGCCGTCTCCGCGACGCGCCTGCGCGAGACGCTTATCGCGATTGACTAGGCCGACCGGTGGGTTGTAAAAGCTCAAGGGAGTGGCTCACGTGACTAACGATCCTCATCACGAAGGAGAAGCCCAGTCACACGCCGATACGCCGATCAGCCCCGACGTCAATACGCCGTTTCGCAGAAACGCCGATACACTTACAGGTCGGATCATCGCCGTGAGCGCGCGGAACCCGTTCCTGGTCATCGTCTTGACAATCCTAGGGATCGCCGCGGGCATTTATGCGCTGTACCAGACTCCGCTCGATGCAATTCCTGATCTTAGCGATGTTCAGGTCATCGTTTATACCGACTGGCAGGGGCGTTCCCCAGACCTGATTGAGGATCAGATCACCTATCCGATCACCACTAAGTTCATTGCTGCACCGAAGGTAAAATTCGTCCGCGGGGAATCGATGTTTGGAAAATCGTTTGTCTACGTGATCTTCCAGGACGGCACCGACATTTACTGGGCTCGCTCACGAGTAGTCGAGTATCTAAACTCCGTGCGAGGTATGTTGCCGGAGGGCGTAAATCCGGTAATTGGGCCCGACGCTACCGGAGTTGGGTGGGTTTTCGAATATGCGCTCGTCGACGACAGCGAAAAATATGACCTCGCCCAACTTCGATCACTCCAGGATTGGAACCTCCGCTACGCGCTCGAATCGGTCGAGGGGGTCTCCGAAGTCGCTCCGGTGGGCGGGTTCGTCAAACAATATCAGATTGATCTCGATCCCAACAAACTTGTTGCCTACAACGTTCCGCTTAGCGAGGTGGTCGACGCCGTCCGCAAGAGCAATATAGACGTCGGGGGGAAGACAGTTGAAATAGCCACTGCCCAGTTTTTCGTCCGCGGGCGCGGTTACATCAAGAGCATCAGCGATTTAGAGAACGTCGTTCTAAAGGTCCAGAACGGCATCCCAATCTATCTGAAAAATGTTGGTGAAGTGCATTTGGGACCGGATCTTCGGTATGGTGTCGCGGAACTCAATGGGCAGGGTGAAGTAGTTGGCGGGATCGTCGTGATGCGCTACGGCGAAAATGCGCTCAAGGTCATCGATGGGGTTAAGAAAAAGATTGAAGAAATCAAGACCTCTTTGCCACCAGGGGTCCGCATCGTGCCCACCTACGATCGGAGCACGCTCATTTACCGGGCAATCGATACCCTGCGCGAAAAACTTCTGGAGGAGAGCATCGTGGTGGCGGTTATTTCGGTGCTCTTTCTTTGGCATGTGCGCTCTGCCCTAGTGGCGATTATCACATTACCTGTCGCGATCATTCTGTCGTTTATCCCGATGCTATGGCTCGGCCAGACCTCAAACATCATGTCGCTAGGAGGAATCGCCATTGCTATCGGCGCTATGGTCGACGCCGCCATTATCATGGTTGAAAACGCCCATAAGGGCCTGGAGCATTTTCGCGAGAAGCATGGGCGCGATGCTCACGGTCGAGAGCGGTTCGATGTCGTCGTCGGTGCCGCCCAGACCGTCGGACGACCTCTATTTTTCTCTCTGCTTGTCATCACCGTGAGCTTCATTCCGGTCTTCTCTCTGCAGGCGCAAGAAGGACGGCTTTTTCGACCGCTGGCGTTTACCAAAACCTTCTCCATGTTCTTTGCGTCGTTTCTTGGATTGGTGCTAGTGCCCGTATTGATGACTTGGCTGATCCGCGGCAGGATCACACCGGAGAAGAAGAATCCGATAAACGCTTTTTTGATCGCTCTTTATAATCCGCTGGTGAGTCTGGTTCTGCGGTTCCCTTGGCTGACACTTGGTGTAGCCACGGCTGCGCTGGTGCTTACCTGGATTCCTATCAGCCAGCTAGGAGTAGAATTCATGCCGCCCCTGAACGAGGGCACGATTTTGTACATGCCAGCCGCGGTGCCCGGGATCTCGATCAGGGAAGCGACCAAGATCCTGCAAATTCAAGATCGTATCCTCAAAAAGTTTCCGGAGGTTGAAAGCGTATTCGGTAAGGCCGGCCAAGCGGACACGCCGACCGACCCGGCGCCGTTATCGATGTTCGAGACCGTTGTGCAGTTAAAACCTCCCGAGCAATGGCCGCCCGGTATGACCTGGCAAAAAATCACCGCAGAAATGAGTCAGGCAACGAAGACGCCAGGAATGGCGCAAATATTTTGGATGCCGATTCAAACGCGGACGGAGATGCTGACCACCGGATTGCGCTCAGTTCTCGGGATCAAAGTCTACGGCCCGACGCTAGATGGCCTCCAGCGAGTTGGTATTTCGATCGAACAGGCTTTAGCCGATCTGCCCGATACGCGAAGTGCTTTTGCGGAACGAACGACCGGAGGCTATTTTCTTGATTTCACGGTTAACCGCGAAGCAGCCGCCCGGTACGGCCTGCGGGTAGAGGACGTGAATCAAATCGTGGAAACGGCCGTCGGCGGAAACACGATTGGCGCTACCGTTGAAGGCCGTGAGAGATATCCCATCAGTGTCCGTTATGCACGTGATTTTCGCGACAACTTCGACGCGCTAAAACGAGTACTCGTTGCTACTCCTACTGGAGAGCAGGTGCCGATCTCCCTCCTGGCCGATCTTCGTTACCGGACAGGACCACCCGATATTCGCAATGAAAACGGGCAGCTCGTCAGTTATGTTTTCGTCGACATCACCAGCCGCGACATTAACCGCTATGTGCAAGCAGCTTCGCGGCGGATCGGCGAGCGGGTGCAATTTCCCCCAGGCTACTACATTCAATGGGCAGGTCAGTTCCAGTATCTGCAAGCGGCCGAAAAACGGCTGGCCATTCTGGTCCCTTTCACACTTCTCATCATTTTCGTTTTGATTTGTTTCAACACTCGCTCTTTGACGAAAACCTGCATCGTCATATTGACGGTGCCCTTTTCCCTCGTCGGAGCGTTCTGGTTTCTCTACCTGCTCGGGTACAATATGAGCGTGGCGGTCTGGATTGGCTTGATCGCTTTGGCCGGACTGGACGCTGAAACCGGCGTCGTGATGCTACTCTATCTCGACTTGAGTTGGGAAAAATTTCGAGCAGAAGGGCGAATGAATTCTCTCTCAGACCTCTACGCCTCTGTCCGGGAGGGTGCCGTGCAACGGATTCGCCCCAAAATGATGGCCGTCTGTGCGATCCTTTTCGGTTTGCTTCCCATCATGTGGTCGCCCGACTACCAGGCCGGAGCCGATGTCATGAAGCGGATCGCGGCGCCCATGATCGGAGGAGTCGTTACATCGGCCATTCTGAATCTGTTAATCTATCCGGTTATCTACGTCATGTGGCGCCAAAGGCACTTGCCAAAACCCGCGAACGCGTACGCCGCTATATGAGTCACCGAGAGAGTGCGCTAGCTCGGATTAGGCAGAATCCCCGCAACTTGTGGTATTTCGAAGCAAGGATCAGCACCGAATTTCCGATAACAAGACGGTTAAGTCCCGATTTTCACTACCGATATGGACAGAGAGATGGAAACGATCGGAATTGTCAGCACTCCCAGAATGTAATAGTGGTCGGATTTGAACATGTACTCTAGCCGATTGCTGGCGTTCGCTTTTTTCTTGTTCTTGACGATTCCGCGTCTGGCGGAGGCGCAAAGCGCGCACCGTTCCAGTGGGGCGATGAATTCGATGGAGCAGCTCGATAACGAGACTCTCATTCAGGTTGGCGATCAGCTGACCTTCCGTATCTTAGAAGATGAAGAGCCCACGACTACGCTCACGGTGAACGACTCGGGACAAGTCCGAGTCCCTTATGTGGGCAGCGTGATGGCCGTAAACCGAACCCCGCACGAGCTGGCTTATAAGATCAAACAGGCTCTGGAGATTAATTTATACAAAAAAGCGACGGTGATGATCTCCGTAGAAAAGCAGACGACGCGTTCGCCGGGGAAGGTTTATATCACCGGAGAGGTAGCCCGCCCCGGGACTATCGACCTGCGAGCCAATGAGTCACTCACGCTCACTCAAGCGATATTGGAATCAGGCGGATTCTCGGATTTTGCCAACAGGCGAAAAGTGAAGCTGGTACGCAAATCCGCTTCCAAGAGTGAAGTGAGGATCGTCGATGTTTCGGCGGTGGTTGACAAAGGCCAGACAGATCTGGATGTGACGCTAAAGCCGGGTGATGTCATTGTGGTTCCGTCGCGCTTCTTGAGTTGGTAGGCGCAAGTTATGCATACTTTTGGAACATTCTACGCGGAGCTCAGACGTTTTTGGTGGCTTCCAGCGATCTTGGTTGCAGCAGGACTGCTCGGCGCGTGGTGGTTGAAGTCAAGTGCGGTGCCAGTGTTTACCAGCGAGTCTAAAATGATTGTGGCCGGTAAAATCAACTTAGATACGGGATCGGCTTACAAAGAGAACAGTGAGGATTTTCTCGGAACTCAAGCAGCAATCCTTCAGGGCGAAGCCGTAGCTAAGCGAGCTCAGAAAGTTTTAACGGATCAGGGGCTTACTCCTCCGAAGTCCGCAGTGAACATTCGCGTGAGTTTTATTCCCGGGACGGCGATATTCGTGCTGAATGCGATCGGAACTGATCCTGTTTATACGCAGGCCCTGTTACAAGCCAACATGCAATCGTTCTTTGCGGTACGGAAAGACATGCGGCTACAGCTTTCGGAGAGCGCATCTTCCGCAGTTTCTAAGGAAATAGTAAGAGTCCAACAGGAGCTGGACCGGGCAACGCAGGATCTGAACAATTTCCAACGCCAGTTTAGTGTGATGTCGCTGACGGAGGACGTCACGGCGACTACGGCCTACCTGAACACGCTGCATAAGAGGATTGCAGATCTGCGGCTGGAGCGATCGGTTGCCACAACGGGTAGTGGGACCGATCCCTCAACGGCAGCTGCGTCCATTCCGCTAGATGGTGGGTCAACCGACAGCGCCATCGGCCAAAGCGATGGAGCGCAAGACCGGTTGCTGGCAACCCAACAAGACCTGGCGCTTCAAGAAGCCGAGCGGGAGCGACTGCTCAAGAACTTGAAGCCCGAACATCCTAAAATCAAGCAGCTGGATCTGAAGATAGGGGGGGATAAAAACCTCATCACGGTCCTTCGTTCCCAACAGAAGGATCACCGAAGTGATCAAATCACTTCCATCGATCATGAGACGGTGGCGCTTCAGAAAGAGGTTGAACAGAAACAGGCTCACCTAATTGATCTGAACAACAACCTGAGCAGATACCAAAACCTAAGGTCGAAGGTCGATAGCAGCAGCGATACCTATACCAAGCTCGTCAGCCAGCTCCAGAGTATCAATGTCAGCCAACGGCTGGAGCAAGAGCCGATCGCAATCTTGGAGAATGCTTCAAAGGCAACGCGAGTAACGAGATCACGCTACTCCACTTTTTTACAGCTTGGACTTCTTGGTCTTGTCCTTGGTCTCGGCGGAATTGCCTTGTATTCGCGATTGGCGCCGCGCTTCCTGACGATTGAAGGGGTTTTGCGCGCCCTAAATCTCCCGATCATAGGCAAAATATTGCGCGATCCGTGGATCACCAAACAACGAACCGTGCTTGATTGTACCTCAGAACATGTCGGAATAGCTGAATCGTTCCGACATCTGCGCTCTCACATTCTTCGTAGACCTCAGGAGTTCCTGGCTATGCAATGCCTCGCTGTGACTAGCGCCGTGCCACGTGAAGGCAAGTCTTTGGTGGCCACAAACTTGGCGATTGCCTTGGCCGCTACCAATGCGCGCATTCTTCTCATCGACGGCGACATGCGGCGAGGCAAGCTGCATCAGCTACTTGGTGTCGAAAGTGGACCGGGTTTTTCGGATCTCCTGACCTACACGAGGAGCGTGCAAGAGACGCTACATGAGACTCGTATGCCGCACCTGTATCTGATGCCATGTGGTCAACGAATCCGGAACGTCACTGAGCATTTGCTTAGTTTTGGCTTAAGGGAATTGCGTCAAGAACTTAACTCGCAGTTTGATTATATCATCGTCGACACTCCGCCAGTACTTGCGACCGACGACAGCGTTGCCCTAGCCGCCTACGCAGATGCGACGCTATTTGTCGTTCGGCTAGGGCTTAGCCGCCCACAAGACGCGGTCACAGCGATCGAGGAACTGAAATTCCGCGAAATTCGGGTCTCAGGCGTGGTAGTCAATGCTGTACCAAAATACCTCAGTGGTCATCGCTTCTACCATGATTACAACTTGCTAGAGGACCGTCCGTTTCGGAGCGACAATGGCCGTGCACCCGCGCTGCCGGCATAAGCCGATCTTCCGTTGGTCCGGGACCTGATCCAATTGGGGCGTACACGAACACACCATCTTAGTTATTCTATCGCCGGCCCGGAAACTTCGGTGATACCAACGGGTTGGCGCTTTCAGTTGCACTCCATTTCGGAAGATCGCAATAAAAGCATTTGCCGCCAAAAAGGCTGCGGATGAAGGAGCCTCGGAAAAAGGGCTGGCGACACCGCGGACACTTCCAATTAGCTAAGTATGTCGCGGAAAAGTAGTAAGCCACAAAAGTTAATGCAAATACGAGGCCGGGGAGAAACAGGAGATAGCGCAACTCGAGCATAAAGGTCACGAAAAGCCCAATCACGAAGAAGCGCAGACGCCGGTAGGTGATCCAGGCGTTCCGGAAACTTGATTGCACGCGAGTAATGTGAACCGAAGCAGCCGCAATGCCAAACGTGTTCTCGGCCCTCGCACGGAGAATCTGCGCAAATCGTGTATCCCCGCCACCGCGCAAAACGCTTCGATTGAAGGCTGGTAGCGAGCCAAAAGCGTCAACGCTCCGGGACGCGTGGGGTCGGAGCTGCGCTACGAACGCTCTTTGGAAACGGGACATCCTTCGTGAGAGGCGGCCCAAAGGTCATGAGTGAGGCGGCGCAGCCTTCGTGAGAGGTAGCCCGAGGGGCCATGAGTGGGGGCACGCAGCCTCCGTGAAAGGCGGCCCGAAGGGCCATGGAAACATAGCCCAGGCCTTAGCCTGGGGCGGCGGTGGTATCAAAAGCATGCAGCCCTGTAGGGGCGTCCGAAAACGCAAACGAGCTCAATCCCAAAATCGAAAATTCTTCGCGCAGCCCGCTCATGGCGTTAGCCATTAATTGAACCGCAATCGGGTGATGCACGACGTGTCCCGCCCCTACAGGGCTCTCGTTGCGGCGGAATTTCCCAGGCTAAAGCCTGGGCTAGGTTCCGGTCCGATCTCACAATTAAGGTGACACTTTTGTCTCAGTGATTGGGTGACACCCCAGGGCGAAGGAAAACCTGGGGTGCATCAGAAAAAGGGTGACACCTTGAAGGAAAGCCAGACAGAGTTGGCGATGCCGTGGAAGGAAGAAAAGGCGCTGCAACAACAGAGAGAAAGTTTTGTCAAAGAAGCATTCCGCAAGGAGAAGCCATTTAGGGAGCTGTGTAAGGAGTACCAGATAAGTCGAAAGACGGGATACAAGTGGTGCAAGCGATCTCGGGAAGAGGGAAGCAAGGCACTGGGGGACCGACGGCGAGGTCCTCGGGAGGGCTCGGCGCAGGTCATCGAGGCCCGCTGGCAGCTGCTGATACTGGAACAGAAAAAAAGTATCCGAGTTGGGGATCGAAAAAGCTCTTTGCTCGCTTGAGACGGCTGCATGGCTCGGAAAAGATTCCCTCGCGAGCGACGATCAGCCGAATTCTGAAGCAATTTGGATTAGTCAAACATCGAACTCGGCGTCGAGCTAAGGCTGGTCCTGAGCGTCCTGATCCAAGGCGTTTAGAGCCGCTATGGTGTAACGATGTTTGGGGAGTGGATTTCAAAGGCTGGTTCCGCACCGGGGATGGTCAGAAGTGCCATCCCTTAACGATCAGTGATCTCTACAGTCGCTTTATCATTCGTTGCGATAACTTGAGTTCTTTGGCTCTAGCACCGGTCTGGGAGAGCTTTGAGATGGTCTTCAAGCACTATGGCCTGCCTCGAGCAATTCGGGTCGATAATGGTAAACCTTTCGCAGGTGGTTGGGTGTTGGGATTGACCCAGTTAAGCCTTTGGTGGCGCTTACTGGGCATTCAAGTCGATTTTATCGATCCGGGAAAACCCTACCAGAATGGCACTCACGAACGGATGCATTTGAGCCTAAAGCTCGAGATAGCCAATCCCCCAGCGCGTAGCCTCCAGGCTCAGCGACGTCGGACAACAAAATGGCTCAGGAGTTTTAATGAGGAGCGACCGCACGAAGCCTTGGGTATGAAAACTCCGGCCGAAATCTACCTGGCTTCTGAGCTCAAATATCACCCTGTTTGGCCCTTCGAATACGATGCCGAATTTGAGGTTCGAACCGTCAATTCCAAAGGCGATATCCAGTGGCTCAATAACCGGCGCTTCATTGGAGAGGCCTTTCAAGGTCAACGACTCGGCTTGAGGCGTTACAATGACAAGATGCACGAAGTCTATCTCAGCGACATCCTGCTGGGTCACCTGCCCGCCGCGCATTTTTGCCCTTTTCGACCTACGCTCTCAAAGCGCTAAAACGCGCGAACCGCCTCCGACGACCCGTCAACAAAACAACTTCTAACCGGCACAGTGTTACCCAAATACTGAGACAAAGTGTTACCTTATTGCTGAGACAAAAGTGTCACCCAAATATGAGTCCCCAGATTTCCATGGCCCTTCGGGCCGCATACCCGGGCCCCAGGCTGAAGCGGGGCTTTTTTCCGGTGGCCCTTCTGGTCCGTGTCCCGCGGCCCCAGGCTGAAGCGGAGCTATTCCCGGTGGCCTTCCTACTTCATCTCGCCGTCGCTCTGCCATGGCGCCGCCTTGTTGGTCCGCGGGTGGGTGTGGCTCGAAGCTCGAAGAGCGGAGGCGGCCTCCGGACAACGGCGGACAAGTCGGCCCGCATGAAAGCGAGCGGCCTACTTGTCATGGCGCAACGAGAGCTGCAGCAAATGGCGCTAGACCAACCGCTAGCTTCCAACCTGCAACCCGCAACCCGCAACCTGCAACCCGTAACCCTTTAGCTGCTCACCGCCGACAGTCGGTTCAAGTCCTCTTTAGTCAGCTTGAGATCAGCTATCCGCAAAAGGTCCGGTAACTGATCTGGGGTTCGCGCGCTTGCGATCGGGGCAACGACAGTCGGCTGAGCAGCTAACCAGGCCAGAGCTATCGAGGCGACCGAGACACAGTGGGCGGCCGCAATCTCGTCGAGAACCCCGAGAATCTTAATCCCTTTGTCGTTCAGATACGCGCCTGCCTTCTCCACTCGCTGACTTTCGACTTTTGCACCGGGCCGGTACTTTCCAGTAAGAAACCCTGAGGCCAAAGCAAAATAGGGAATCGACGACAAGCCTTCGCGAGTCACCACGTCGGCCAGCTCGCCTTCATATTTGTCCCGCTCAACCAAATTATAGTGTGGTTGAAGTGCGACATAACGAATCAAACCCTCACGCTCTGCGGTGGCCAAAGCCTCTTGCAATCGAGCGGCCGAATAGTTCGACGCAGCAACGTACCGGATTTTGCCATCCTGGACGAGTTGGTCGAATGCGCTCAGGGTCTCTTCTAATGGAGTGTTTTCATCGTCTGCGTGCGCGTAGTAAAGATCGATGTAATCGGTTTGGAGGCGCCGCAACGACTGTTCCGCGGCTGCCCTAATGGTGCGAGCCGATAAACCGGAGAACTTCGGGTGCATTCCGACCTTCGTCGCGATAATCATCCTGGCGCGATGGCCACGATCCTTGAGCCACCGCCCGATGATCGTTTCCGATTCGCCGCCTGAATTGCCGGGCGCCCAAGCCGAGTAGACGTCAGCAGTATCGATGAAGTTGCCACCAGCCGCCGCGTAGGCGTCCAAGACAGCGAAGGACGCCTTCTCATCGGCGGTCCAACCAAAAACGTTCCCACCCAACGTCAATGGGAACACTTCGAGCTTCGTTGATGCAATCCTTGCCATGAGTTGAAACTAAGCGGTGTTTTTCGGAAGTCGAGCGGATGCTCATCAAACCCGTCGGCGCGCTTGGTGGACTAGTGCAGCAGAATCCGGTCGCTCGGATTGCTGCATTGTGGAATTATCCGATTTCAAATGGCGAAGACAGAACGTATGCAAACATTGCCAGAAGAGATAGCCAACTGCATCAGCCACGGGATCGGTTTGCTGGCAGCGCTTGCTGGCGTTCCGTTCTTGATCGTGTCGGCTCTCGACCGGCGTACAGGGTTTGCCCTGGCCGGCGCTCTGGCCTTCGGAATCTCGATGGTGTTTTTATACCTGTTTTCGACGCTTTACCACGTCACCCGCAATGGACGACTAAAACAGCTGTTCCGAGTGTTCGATCATGCGGGAATCTTTCTCTTAATCGCGGGCACGTATACGCCTTTTCTGCTTGGCGCCTTACGTGGGATTTGGGGATGGACACTCTTTGCCGTAATCTGGGTGGTAGCGGTGTCTGGTATTGTTTTCGTGGTATGCGGCGGATTGAAATATCGGATCGCAAATATTTGCATTTACCTTGCTTTAGGCTGGGTCGCCATCCTGGCTGGCCGGCTCTTTTGGCTGTATGTCGCCCCCGCTGGATTAGTTCTGATCGCAGCTGGTGGTATTGCCTATACCGTCGGCACCGTCTTTTATGCTTATAGGCGGATTCGATTCGGTCATTTTGTGTGGCATCTTTTCGTACTTGCCGGAACTGTTTGCCATTTCTGTGCTGTGCTTTGGTATGCTGGGTGAGCTTGGGGGGTATTACGCCTCTCCCATCGCAAGTTTTGGTTGTATAGGATTTGTTCTCCTATGCATGATTTAAATCGCCGCTCCAAAATTCTGAACGTTGTCCGCGTCGCCAGCGGCAATTTCCTGGAGATGTTCGATTTCATGGTCTTTGGCTACTACGCGTCGACCATTGGGCGCACGTTTTTCCCGAGCGAGAGCGCGTTTGCCTCGCTGATGCTATCGCTGATGACGTTCGGCGCGGGATTCTTAATGCGACCGATCGGAGCCATTGTTCTGGGAGCTTACATCGACCGTTTTGGCCGGCGAGCCGGGTTGATCCTCACGCTTGGCTTAATGGCGGTTGGCACGGTGCTGATTGCCTGTTTGCCTGGTTATGCGGTGATCGGAGTGGCCGCACCGATCGTGATCTTGATTAGTCGCCTCGTCCAAGGATTCTCAGCTGGAGTGGAGTTGGGTGGAGTCTCCGTATATTTGTCCGAGATCGCGACTCCCGGACATAAGGGTTTCTACGTCAGTTGGCAATCAGCCAGTCAACAGGTCGCGGTAATGTTCGCAGCGCTAATGGGCGTCATCCTGAATTTGCTGCTTTCCCCAGCCACGGTGGAGCAGTGGGGTTGGCGAGTTTCTTTCTGGATCGGGTGTCTAATTATTCCCTTGCTCTTCCTGCTCAGACGTTCCCTGGCCGAAACAGAGGTGTTCTTGGCCAGAACACAACATCCGAGCATTCCCGAGATTCTTCGCGGGCTAGCCGGCAACTGGGCGTTGGTCCTTGTTGGGGTGATGCTGGTCACGATGACCACGGTTTCCTTTTATCTGATCACTGCTTATACGCCAACCAGCCAAAGTATTGCAGGATAGGCCGTTAAAAGCGCCATTAAGGTAAACGTAATCAGAACAGGCCGGCGCCCGATCCGATCCGAAACCGCACCCATGATCGGGAGCCAGATGAAATTGGAGATCCCAACGCAAAAAGTGACGCTTAAACTTTCTACCGGGGACAAGTGTAATACCTCTTGGCCGAACGTTGCTGAACCGTCGTTTCTCCGGTTGTTACTGGTCGAGCTTTGGCTCTCTTTTATTTATGCGAGTTACAACGGCGGAATGGTGGTGATGCTCGCCGAAATGATGCCGATGGAGGTCCGAACGTCCGGTTTTTCATTGGCGTACAGTTTGGCGGCGGCTCTCTTCGGGGGCTATACCCCTACGATCTGTACTTACTTGATTCATATCACCAATAACAAAGCCATGCCGGGAGCTTGGATGTCCGCGGCCGCTCTGGTCGGGTTGGTGGCTGCTTTGTTGGCTGGTCGCCGTCGGGCGGTCTCGGATTCAGTTCAGGTCGCTCATTCGGTGTAGGCTCTTTGCCAAAGAAATTCTATCATCGAAAGACCAGGGACCGACCATTGATGAATGATTGGCCCTTGGCTTAAAGCACTAATAAAGAGCGCGGGATTAGAACGCGAAGCGAATCCCCGTACGAACCAGACCAAAGTTGTTCTTGGATTGGTCTACAATTTCGTAGCGGCCATCTGAGAATATTCCGACGTGGCGATTGAAACGATATTCGATGCCTCCTCCGAAGTGACCTTCTAGGAGAATGTCGTCGCGATTGCTGTTGCGAATTTCCCGGCTCACGCCGTTACTGAAGGTTCGGAAAAAGTCCGATCCTTCTCCAGGAACAAATCCGCCGATACCGGCGAATGCGTACGGAGCCCAGCCGGTATTTCCGATGGGATAGCGGACCAATCCGTTGAGCGCGAACTGACCACTGACGTCGCCAGAATGAGCGGGGCCGGTGCCGCTGAGAACGTCTCCCTCTAAGCCTAGGCCAAAGTACTTCGTTATGAAGTAATTGACATCTGCGCCTCCGCCCCAGGCGTGGTCTCCGAGAAACCGGCTACCATCTCTCCCCGCCGGTGCATAAGCACCAAACAGATCGAGCTGCCATTCGTTGGCGCGATAGAGTTCTTGGATAGGTGCCGGCGGAGTTACTACTTCTTTTGAGGGTACAACGGGTTCACCGGCGAATCCCGTTACGGCTTGCGAGGTAAAGCCGACAACGGCTAAGGCAATTAATTTCTTCATATTACTTCATTAAGGGATCGATCCATGATCGAATAACGGGTTACTGCTGGTTCTAAATTTCTTTTTTGTAAAGGGAAAGAAGATGAAACCTTTGTAATCTCGCTTACGAACCGGCTCCAGCAGGGCATTGCCAGATGGTGCGGACTAACGATGGAAAGCTGCTGTGCCAGGAGAAAAGAGACAGTTGAAATCTCGCTAGGACGAACGTATGTGAGTGGTCACTCACGCTGAGACCTATCTTCGTAAAGGTGGCTGTCCGGTTGCTTATTCGCGCAGGCGCTGCAATGTGCTGATCCTGACATGCCTGATTTCTCTCAGTTGGGAAAGCGATTGCCGTTGCGCATCTTGGTACCGTTGATCGTGGCCTGTGCTCTGTTCATGGAGAATCTGGATGCCACCGTTCTCTCGACCGCGTTGCCCGCGATCGCGACCGATCTCCACGTAGATCCAATTCAATTGAAATTGGCACTCACATCCTATTTGTTGACGCTGGCAGTTTTTATCCCGGCATCTGGATGGTTTGCGGACCGATTCGGTGCTCGCCTGATTTTTCGGCTGGCCATCACTATTTTCGCGATCGGATCGGCCTGTTGCGCATTTGCAAATTCGATCGGATTCCTGGTGACTGCGCGCGCCTTACAAGGAGTCGGCGGAGCGATGATGGTTCCCGTAGGACGGTTGGTAATTCTTCGCACGGTGCCGCGTACGGAAATTGTCGGCGCGCTCGCTTGGCTGACGATTCCGGCCTTGATCGGTCCGGTTATCGGTCCACCAGTAGGCGGATTCATCACGACCTTCTTTACTTGGCGCTGGATTTTCTGGATTAACCTTCCCATCGCCGCTCTCGGGTTGCTTCTGGCCACCCTCTTTATTCCGGACGTTTTCGGCGAGGAGGTTACGCCGTTCGATTTTCCAGGGTTCTTGTTTTCGGGACTTGGCCTGTCGGCATTGGTATCTGCGTCCGCTGCACTCGACGCGAACGTCGTCTCACCGCTTTGGGTAGTTACTCTGTTTGGGCTGGGACTGGTGAGCGTCGCCTTATACGTTTGGCACGCTCGCAGCAGCCCGGCTCCAATATTGGATCTCGAGCTTCTGCGCTATGCGACCTTTCGCGCCGGAGCGGTGGGCGGGTCACTTTTCCGCATCGGCGTGGGCGCGGTTCCATTACTGTTACCCTTATTGTTACAACTAGGCTTTGGTTTCAGTCCTCTCCGTTCGGGTCTGTTGACGTTCGTGGCTGCGCTGGGCGCGATCGGAATGAAGATTGCCGCGGGAAGAGTTCTTCGCCAATGGGGTTTTCGGCGCGTTTTGATTTTCAACTCGATTGTTTCAGCCTTGTTCATCGCTGTCCCGGCGGCATTTACTCCCGATATGTCGATTGCGATGATGCTAGCCGTGCTGTTCGTCGGCGGATTCTTCCGATCGCTCGAGTTTACTTGTATTAATGCGATCAGCTATGCGGAGATCGAACAACCGAAAATGAGCGCAGCGACCAGCCTGCAAAGTGTGCTTCAGCAATTCTCGCTCAGTATGGGCGTAACCGTCGGGGCTTCGGTGCTGCAGTTAGCGCTGGCATTTCGGGGAAGCTCAACCCTCACGGCCGCTGACTTTCGGCCCGCATTTCTGGTCATCGGGGCTATATCGCTGCTTGCGACCATCAGTTTCGCACGTCTACCCGAGTATGCCGGCGAAGAGTTAGCCGGACGGAAGCGCGCAGGTTCTGTACAAGTAAGTATTTCGAACGTCCGAAGCTAGCAGCAGGCTCATTGGGTTATTGCACTTATTTCCACCGGCTCGAGCGCTGTGCCGGAGCCAAGAATCACTGCGAAGAAAGCTTGGCGAGATGGCCCGACCTGCCCATCGAGTGACGCGACGTAATGTGGAATCGGCGACAATTTAAAATCGACTGATCGCAGGAAAACGTCGTGGGCGCTGTAATAACTCTTTGCCCAGGTGAGAGCTGTTAGCCCGGCCTTATGTTGAGCTTCCGCCGTGTCGCCAGAGGATGCAATTGCGATATTGTCTGGAACGCGAAATTCATAAATCACCTGGGCGCCATTGGCCTTCGTCATATTAAAGCTCAGGATTGGTGCGCTTTGGGCAAAGGCGTGACCCAAGCCGAAGAACCATAAGGACAGGATCGGAATTAATATTCGCATAAGCCTCCATTGAGTTCGACGTCGGCCTGGCTCAGAAAATTCAAGTCGTCAGTTTCTTAGCTGCAGCGATCAGGGACTCGTGTAAGGGTGTCTCAGCATATGAACTATCGCAGATTGGGCAGTGCAGGAGTCAAAGTAAGCGAACTCTCTTTGGGTTCCTGGGTCACATTCGGTGATCAGGTCTCAGACGATGTAGCGGAAGATTTGATGATTACGGCATACGAAGGAGGCATTAATTTCTTCGACAACGCAGAGGGCTACGCTTCCGGCCAGTCGGAAATTGTAATGGGCAAGATCCTCCACAAGCTTGGGTGGCCGCGCGACACCTGGTTGGTCTCGAGCAAAGTCTTTTTCGGTTCAGCCAAGCAACCGCAAAGGCCGAATCAGTATGGTTTGAGCCGCAAACATGTTTTCGAGGCTTGTCACGCTGCGTTGCGTCGATTGCAGGTTGACTATCTCGACCTGTTTTTCTGTCATCGGCCGGATCCGGAGACTCCCATCGAAGAGACGGTTCGTACGATGTCGGACCTGATCAGCCAAGGCAAAGTGTTGTATTGGGGAACCAGTGTCTGGAGTGCCCAAGAAATCATGGAGGCTCACGAGGTCGCTCGACAGTACCAGCTCGTACCGCCGACCATGGAGCAGCCGTATTACAATCTCTTGCAACGCCACAAAGTAGAGATCGAATATGCGCGACTTTATGAGCGGATCGGTCTTGGAACCACAATCTGGTCGCCGCTGGCTAGTGGGCTTTTGACCGGAAAATACAATCAGGGAAACCCGGCAGACGCGCGACTGAATCTCGACCGCTATGGTTGGCTGCGTGAATGGGTGATTAAGCCGGAAAGGTTGGAAAAGGTGCGTAAGCTCGGTGACTTCGCGGCTAAGCTCGGGTTACCGCAGTCGGTGTTATCTATCGCCTGGTGCCTCAAGAACCCTCACGTAAGCACCGTGATTCTGGGAGCTTCGAAAGTGAAGCAACTGGAAGAGAATCTGACGGCGTCGAGCGCCGCGGAGAAGTTGACGCCGGAGGTCCTCGAAATAATCGACGACATCATGGGAACGAGGCCCAAAGATCCCGACAATTCGGATAATCACTAAGGCCCGCGAGAACCGCCATAAGCGTTCGCCGGAAGTCCCAAGGCGGGTAGGGCGGAACAGTTCGGCGGATGTTGCGCGCCGCGACGTGCCTTCACGCGCCGGACTGTGAGCCGTTGCCATACCGTTTTCGTTCGGCCCCGCCCAAAACGCTTCGCGGAGCGACTCGGGCGGGTCAAACGCCTTATCTCGCTATCGCTCTTCGCCGGGGCGAGGATTCAGCGCATTCGAGGCTCATTCTTCCTTCGTGACCACGTCGAAGAGTAGCCGCCATTCAGGTGGACACCAGATCCAGACCCGCAGGTAGGATACTGCCGGAGAGTGCTGGTCCGCTTCGGTTCCGTAGGTAAAACCGAGATTGCCGGAGAGGTCTCCGCCAGACTGGGAGAGGTCCATGCGTTTCGTTTGGAGCGCAGCTAAAAGGGATCGGTACGAGGATTCTCCGGCCATCAGCGGCAGATCGGCTCTCTCAAATACGGTCTGCGGAAGTATAAGCGATTGATAGATCGTCGCTCGGTCGACGCTTCGACCGAATTGTTCGCGCTCATAGGCCAAAAGCTTTGAACTTTCGAGCGATTCGGATGCGGACGAAGCACCGTAGACTTGGAAATCCTCGGGCAGATCGACAGATTGCGGAGCGGGAACGCCAATGTCAGCGTCGACTTTCCATTTCCGGTCGGTTTGCCTTTTCCAGATTGAAAGGAAATATCCGAAAGAATGCTTCCCCGTCTTACTCTGCAGGATATATGGGCCCGTACTGACAGCCAATTCTCCAGAACTGGCGACGCGGATGACTTTTGGCTCCCAGGTTAATCGAGGCGTCACCGAGCTTGGTTCGTGCTCAAGGTCCGGGCGCGCCAGCCGGGGCCCTGGTTCGAAATGGATCGCATCTGTGGAGAAATATTCCAGAAAGGCATCCCGAATCCCAACCTCGGCACAACGAGAAGAAAAAGCGCGCTCGGTTTGGGCGACGATTTCTGCGGCGCGCGAACTATCGTCAGCCAGACCGGTAGGAACGCCCACCAGGAGAATTGCCAGCGACTGAAGGACGGAACGCCGGATGGAGCCAACCTGAAACAATTTCTGGTTCTGCACAAAAGCGTCCTGAATCATGAGCGGCCGGTGTTCGACTAAAATTTGCCGATGAAATCGGTGACGTCGAAATAGATGGTCGCCGAAGTATTTGCCGAAGTTCTAATTTGCAGGCGATCATAAGCCTTTCCCTCCTGTTGCAGGAACGCCTGTTTTACGACAGCGGATCCCGGAAAATGAAGGGAGAGGTAGGCATGTTCCGCGCCGACTCCCGCGCTTTCGGTGGCCGCGCCGAGAATCACCACCGCATGTTCTAAGGATGATCCGTCGCCGCCTTGAAACTTCAGGGTCATTTGTGGCTCCTCGGCGCGAATGTTTGGGCAGAAGCAGGTCAAAGCTACGCAAGCGAAGAGAATTGCCAGATAACTCTGTCCAACCATTTTGCCGGCTTTTGTTTAGAATTACCAACTCATCAGATAGAAAGCGAGCGGAACCAGCTAGAGGGTGTACGCCAAAATCGCGGCCGTTTCAAAACAGATCAAAACTAAGATCTACTCTGAGGTATGGCGATCCTTTGCTGTGGTAAATTGGGCCGGCCCGGATATAGTCATACTCCCTTTGAAACGTCCAGCCGGCAGTGGCTTCTAAATCGATGCCCTTTCGCAGAGTATAGCTTACGCCCAGGCCGGCACGTTCTTCTTCGTATTCCACGACGGCGTTATTCGTTCGGTGATCAGTGGTGGGACCGTTGCGGTAGCTGTCCCCTATAAGTTCCCCGCCCAGGTAGATTTCAAGTTTGTCATTTGGCGTAAAACTGAATCGCGGTCGGGGAAACACGGCCCGAAAATTAAAATGATCGTTAATCTTCCAATTGAAACCGCCGATCGGAAAAACGATCGGATTCGAATACGGATCAATGCTGGCGCCGAAGATTATGAATAAATTTTTGCTCAGCTTGAATCCCGGTGTGATTCGAATCGGCAAATCAAAGGAGTTTCTGGTGACATGATCGCGCGTGTAGTAGATACCCGGTTCTAATTGTATTACGGGATAAAAATCATCTCCCGACCAATAGGAGAACAAGATCTCACCCGAAAGCGAGGTGAAGGAATAGGGAAAGGTAGAATTCGAGCGCGAGAAATCGAAGCGTTCATAGTCAACACCGAGTTGAAGATAATAGTCTCCGGTGATCCGGAAATTGCGCAACGCTTCGAACTCGTATCGGTATTCCGCCTGCGACCCAAGATTAGCGGCCTTTTGGATGCGGCTGCCGAAAGTGTAGGTGCTATTCAGATCAAATGACCAGGGCGCTCCCAAATTCTCCGTAGTCGGAGAGGGTGAGGGTTGCACGAAGGTATTGCCTCCCGCAAACGCTGTCTCCCCCCAGCAGAGGAGGCCGAAAATGCAACATCCGAGATTCATGCTTCTTTTTGACTGAATAATTCGCGATCGAGCGTAACCGGATTTCCGTCACCCGTATACGAGGATCTAGTCGAACCGCTGAGCGTAGCGCTAGCCGGTAGGGTTTGACCCGCACCGGATCAACCTTTCTCGTCGTTTTGCAGCACGGGATCGAGATAGAAACAGGAACCTTCGGTAAAATCAGCTCAAGCCGATCCGGCAGGCGTCCGCCCATCCGCGCTCAACATAGGGAGTGACCGCCAAAGATGCTGAGGAACGCCGCTCCGGCCGTCCGGCTTGTCCGGCGTAGCCCGGAGGGCGGAGGAGGGAGGGACCTCGCGAAGGTAGCGGGGCTCTTCAGTGCCGGGAAACGGGAGAAAGGACCGCCCCGTCCCGCAGGACCTAGTGAAAGTAGCCCGGTACATCCGGCTCGCTGCCAATGCTGCGATGTTCCGGCCTAGCGTTGCTAGTGGCTGCTCGTAGCACCACAGCGTGTTGTTGATCGGCCCAGTCGATCCCGACAAAAGCGGCGACTGGTATTTCATTAGCTCTATCGGCTGAAGTCATAACGTGATTGCTCCAAATAAGAAAACTCGCGCCGCTCGAGTGATTACCAAACCCTTACAGTGAGACGTAAAGCGCCAGGGGGCGATCTCGCCATGGTCTGAGTATTGTTTCTCTCACTCAAGCAAGAATCAGCCAGCTCGAAACTCTCCGGGAATCCGTTGGTGCGGATGGGACGGCCATTCGTAGCCGGCTGACGCGCTTGGGGCGAAGTTACTCACAATCCGGGGGTCGCTCACGCTCCAAAGCTTCATCGGGGGCTTTGGCCCCAGATTGATGAATAACTTCGGACTAGGTATAAGGGACGGCTGAAACCTTGCTGGGCGATGCACTTATTAGCCCCGCCAATCCGCCGCATCATGATCAAGCGTCGCTTCACGGCCTGTCGGGCTTCGCTTGATCAAATTTTGATGGGCTGGTTTTCAGCGGCGAAGCCGCGATTCAGGATAGCCTAGCCTGCAGGGCTAGGAACGGGCATATCCAAACAATCAGCGCTGAATGCGCGTTTTCAATGCCAGACTCCCATTGCGCCATTCCATCTGTTGACCAGATTCAATGTGATTACGAAATCCGCGTTGCAGCCTGCCCTGAAACGCACTTTCAGTGCTGATCATCTTCTCATCCGATCACCTAGCCCTGCGGGCTAGGCTATCCTGAACCGCGGCTTCGCCGCTGCCTTAATCAATCGTTCGTCCATCGTGCAAAGTCCGACACCCTCCTTCGGGACGCATCGCCTCTCCAACGCCTTCCCCGGCAACTTCGTACCGGGCTACTTTCGCGAGGGGGGTTCAGCGCGCGCTGCGATCAAAACAGATCAATCTTTAGATCTAATTTGATGTATGGTGAGCCTCTGCTGCGATTGATTGGACCCGAGCGGATATAGTCGAAAGTGCGTTCGAACGTCCAGCCGCCAATGGCTTCCAAATCGATGCCCTTGCGCAGAGTATAGTCTACACCGAATCCAGCGCGTTCTTCATCATACTCCACAATGGCGTTGTTGGTGCGGCGATCATTCGTCGGACCGTTGCGGTAGCTATTACCGATGAGTTCGGCGCCCAGATAAATCTCGAGTTTATCATTTGGAATGTAACTGAAACGCGGCCGAGGGAACACGGCTCGAAAGTTAAATTGGTCGTTAATCTTCCAATTGAAACCGCCAATCGGAAAGACGACCGGATTCGAATATGGATCAATGCTGGCACCGAAGATGATGTACAGATTTGGGCTCACTTTGAATCCGGGAGTGATCCGAATCGGGACGTCAAAGGAGTTTCCGGTGACGTGATCACGCGTGTAGTAGATCCCGGGTTCCAGCCGGATTACCGGATAAAAACTGTCTCCTGACAGGTAGGAGAACAAAATCTCGCCGGAAAGGGAAGTGAAGGAATAAGGGAATTGAGAGTTCGAGCGCGAGAAATCGAAGCGTTCATAGTCTACACCGAGCTGAAGATAATAGTCTCCGGTGATCCGAAAATTGCGTAACGCCTCAATTTCGTATCGGTATTCCGCTTGCGATCCCAGATTGCCAGACCTTTCGACGTGGCTACCGAAGGTGTACGTGCTATTCAGGTCAAATGACCAGAGTGGTCCCAAGTTTTCGGCGCCGGGCGTGGGCGAGGGTTGCACCAGCGTATTGCCGCCCGCAAACGCCATTTCGCCGAGGCAGAGAAAGCCCAGAATGGACCATGCGAGTTTCATGCTTCCTTCCTTTTATTTAAACGATTTTGCGATCGAGGATAGCCGGATTGGATTCATAGGTATATCAGGGTCGCTCCTAGTACGCATATCGGGATCTACTTGGATTGCTTTTCGTGACTAGGATGCACGCGACAAAAGCTTTTCGGACGAAGGCGTGCTGCGAATTTTCGGCGGGTTGGAAAGCGTTGCCCCCTCTGTTTATTGGTTCCCGCCGGCCGCGACAAGTCAGCCGCCGCTCATGGAATAATCAATTTCGTGGCGTTCACGTCTGCGGCGCGAACTTCTCGCGAACCGACTGAGGTAGCACACCGCCGGCAGAGGTAATCGTACACCTCCCGATCGGGCAGGATTAAAAGCAGTTTCTCATATACGGGCTGGGCAGACCGGCACTTAGGACAATAGAGCGAAGAAGCACGCAGCGTCTTAAACTGACTATTTGCCGTTCGATCCATGATGTTTCATCTTGGCCCAATAGAAGAAATCGTCAAACAAGCACTGAACATAGATCGAATGCTTTTTTGTTGAGGACCCAATGCCGACTCAGTTCAAAGATTATTACGCGATCTTGGGTGTCCCTCGAAATGCCACTGAAGAACAGATCAAGAAGGCATTTCGAAAATTGGCGCGGCAATACCACCCCGACGTCGCCAAGGATAAAAAGGGCGCGGAGGAAAAATTCAAGGACATCAACGAGGCCTACGAAGTCTTGGGTGACCTGGCTAATCGCCAGAAATATGATCGACTCGGAATGGAATGGGATCGCGCTGCCGCTGCTCCGGGTGGTCCGCAGGGATTTCAGGGATTTGGCGCGGAGTCAGATGGAGAGCCACATGTTGAGTTTCATTTTGACGGAACTGGTTTCAGCGATTTCTTCGAGGAACTCTTCGGTCGTCGTTCCCGATATGGGACTTCGGTTCGGTCGAGTGGTGCCCAGACCGCCGGCGAGGAAAGGGCTGTACGCGGCTCCGATATCGAAGGCGATATCTTAGTGACGCTGGAAGAAGTGATGCGGGGTGCGATCCGCCCCATCTCGCTCCAGCGCGTTGATCCGCGTTCCGGAGAAACCGTCACTGAGTCGTTCAAGGTGCGAATACCGCCGGGAGTGCAACAAAACCGTACGATACGGGTACCTGGTCACGGTGGCGAGGGCATCGGCGGCGCATCCCGAGGGGACCTTTATCTCCGGGTCCACTTCGCGGCTCATCCGGATTTTCGCGTGAATGGGGCAGATCTTTATTACGATTTAGACCTGGCACCGTGGGAGGCCGTGCTGGGTACGACCGTTTCGATCCCTTCGCTGGATGGCACGCTAAACGGCAAAGTCCCGCCCGGCATTGATAACGGCGAAAAGGTGCGATTGCGGAGACGCGGTTTACCGCAGGGTCCGAAGGCGGAACGCGGCGACCTCTATTTGGTTGTTAACATTCGCGTACCGAGAAAGGTAAGTGACAAGGAGCGACGGCTCTGGGAAGAACTTCGCAGCGTTTCGGCGTTCGACCCGAGAAGAGAAGACTGAACATATGAGAGAGTCACCTGAAAACCAGACACTTCGGATCTTTGAACCTGATCCGGGAGCCGTTTACAGCATCGAGATCACAGAGCGACTCACGCAGATTCCCCGGCGCACGATCGCAGTTTACGCAAAGCATGGTTTAATCTCACCCGTCGCCGAACAGAGCGGGGGACTGTTTTTCGACGAAGAAGCGATTCGGATGCTAGGCCGAATCGAGCAGCTGCGCACCAGTTACCGGGTGAATCTGCCAGGAATCAAGATGATCCTGCGTTTGCTCGAAGAGTTGGAGCAACGTCAGGCCGAGTTACGCTTCCGGCGCGGATGATCCTTTCACCGAATAAGTTGTTCATTGCGCCGTATCCGTGAGGTTAGCGTACGCATAATGGTCAGGGCGAAGAAAGGGGTCTCTTCGACCATAAAAAGGAAGTTCTTTTCGTTAATAGGAACGATCGTGCAATCGGTTCTGGCTATCGCTGAAGCGCTCCGGGCAGCTTGGTCGATCAAGGCCATTTCGCCAAAAAATCCGTCCGCACCAACAACTTCTATGGGTTTATCCTGGACTTTTAGTTCCACTTCTCCGGATTGAACGACGTACATGGAATCACGTTTTTGGCCTTCCGCAAAAATCACGGTTCCGGCGGGAAATGACAATGGAGTGACTTCTTTCTCAAAAATATTCGGCAGCTTCATGTTTTTTTTCGTCTGCGCTGGACGGTTTGCGCTTACACGAGTCGGCTCTTTGGTTCGAGACCGAAATCGTTACATCTTGGAGACGGCGGGTTGCGCGCGAAGCGCGACAGATTGCTAGGCTATCCTGAACCGCGGCTTCGGCGCTAACGCGCATGCGGTTTGAGTATCTCCGCTATCAAGTCGGGCTTTGTAGAATCCCGTTCAAGGTGCGGGTACCGCAGTCCGCCACTGTAATCTATGTGCAGGGTCTGATAATAATCGGAGCTATTCACCAGGAGATCGACTCCTCCGGTCTGCATGCT
The DNA here is from genome assembly GCA_963804425.1 of uncultured Verrucomicrobiae bacterium. Classification (GTDB taxonomy): domain Bacteria; phylum Verrucomicrobiota; class Verrucomicrobiia; order Chthoniobacterales; family JAFAMB01; genus DASTDH01. Next base: position 104,461 of record CAWDQF010000004.1, read on the forward strand.
GGCCTTAATCGCTTCCTCCAATTTTTCCGGACTATATGTTCGCGAATTGACTGCAACGATTTTCATGGCAGGCGCCAGTTTCGCGGCGTCCGCCGGCGTTGCTGCTAGCACATCAACGATGACACCATCTTCCTTGACGATGAGGCCGATGGAATAGCGCTCGTCGATCTGTTTTTCCCTCTTGTCGCGAGTCTTTACCACTTCGTTTGGTTGGTCGGTGTAAGTCAGTCTCCATCCGCCCGCTTCGATGCCGGCCAGAGGTGCGTGCGGCGAAAGCGAACCAAGGCGCTGCAGCCAGAACGACCGCCAATCTAAAGGGGAAACCTGGTTCAGGTCATCCACCACCTCCTCGAAGGTGTAGGTCTTGACCGTTGGTGCTCCACTCTGTCCACCATGAAAAAGATGGCAGAAGTCGTCGAGCGACTTTGCGCCGTCTGTCCTCTGTCGAATGATTGTGTCAGCCTCCAACCAGAGAAGAACGCCTTCCGGGTAAAAATCAACGTCCCTTCTGCGATCCGCCCATTCACGAGGAGCGCCATAAAGGCGCGGAGCATAGTCCGCGGTGTCCTGCAGAGAGCGCCATGTCCGTCCACTTCTGTGCTCGAGTTGGGCCGCTTGCTCAGCCAGCCACTCGCGGCTTAGGTCCCCGGTCCGCAAACCGGATCGCGCCGTGAGCACCCAACTTCCCAGGTACTCAGTGAGACCCTCATACACCCAGAGCAGATCGTCGAGCATCGGTTTTTGAAAATCGGGAGTAGTAAGGCCAGCCGGCCGGCGATATTTGCCGTTCCAGGAATGAACAAATTCGTGGGGCAACAAATCGGACTCGACCGCCAGGAGGTCTTTGTCAGTGAACGCGTTTTCCGTTACCGTGTTGAGGCTCGATTCATGATGCTCGATGCCGTCATGAAAAATACTTTCGGCCAGCGCAACGAGGAAGTGGTAGTGCAAATAATGGGTAGCGCCAAACAGAGCGGCGGCCTCAGTGATCAGTTTCCGGTACTGAGCGATCTTTTCCTCAGGCAGTGCTAGCGCGGCAGGGCTGTCTGCGACAATGTCCATCTCGTTGGTAGGCGCGGATTCTGCCAACTGAATGTTCCGATAATATTTACCGGTGACCACCGGGGAATCGACGAGCGTGGTGAGCGACGCTGGCTGAAAACGAATGGTCTGGGCACGCTCAGCAACCGGCAGAGCGGTTCCAAATTGCCATCCATCCGGGAGCCGGAGTTTAGCCTCCACGGTGAGGTTATCTGTGTTGAACCCGATCGGATACAACAGGACTTGACTCCAATTGATCAGACCAAGCAACGCGGTCGAGGAACGGCTGCCCGAATAACCTTCAGTCTCCGTCGGAACTACGTAATCGAGCGAGATGTCAATCCGTGAAACGCCAGAAGGAATATCACAGTGAATCAGGTAAAGCTCCACGAGGTCGCGATGCCAAGCGAGAGGTTGCCCATTAGCCGAAAGTTTCAGATCGACCAGGCTATCGATCGGTCCAGTCGGAGCATGTTCACCTGGAATCCATTTGGGATAAGCAAGAGTTAAAGGCCCAGGATTCACGGGCAAGGAAAGTTGGGCGTGCAAGAACTGGCGATTGATCTCGGTGGCATCAAGGGTCAAAGCCATCGGACCGACCGGCCCTGGATTCTCGCCGCGCAATGCCAGCGGGAAAAAGACGACTAAGAAAGGAATGAATTTCCGAGCATATTCGGACGCAGACATCGCCGTTCTTAGCGCGAACTTGCAAGTTCAGCAACGATTGAGAAATTTTGGGTTTTCTCTGCGAACACTTAATGCGATGGGCATGAGAATGAAGGAGAATCGTCAGGCCGGCGTCCCGTTTATCCTGGTAACTGTTTTCCTCGACATGCTGGGTATCGGTATCGTCATCCCCGTACTGCCGGCGTTGATCGCGACATTTACCAACAACCGCGATGCGCAGACGTACTGGTACGGTGCTTTGCTCGCTTCCTACGGTCTCATGCAATTTGTGTCGGCACCCCTGCTGGGAGCAGTTAGCGACCGGCTAGGGCGGCGGTCCGTCCTGTTGATCTCAATATTCGGACTGGCGTTCACTTTTCTACTTACTGCGATCTCTCCCGTTCTTTGGCTCCTGTTAGTCGCCCGGCTGATCGGTGGTGCAGCGGGCGGAAGCTATTCCGTGGCTAGCGCCTATATAGCGGACGTGACGCGCCCGGAAGAAAGGAGCCGAAGTTTTGGTGTGCTCGGCGCCGTGTTTGGAGTGGGATTCATTTGCGGCCCGGTGATCGGCGGAACTCTGGCACTAGCTGACGTCCGGCTCCCCTATTTGGTAGCCGCGGCGCTAGGTCTGGTGAATTGGTTATACGGGCTTTTCGTGTTGCCCGAATCACTGCCGGTTGAGCGGCGCAAACCATTTTCGCTGGCCAGAGCCAATCCATTTTCCGCGTTGGTGACACTAGCGAGAGTGCGCGGAGTGGGCGGCTTGGTCTTCGTTTATACACTTACGGTTTTCCCGCAGTATGTTTTGCAGACCACCTGGGTACTCTATACGACTTTCCGGTTCGCCTGGAACCCGTGGGAAATTGGGGTTTCTCTTTTTCTGGTCGGAATGATCATGGCGATCGCCCAAGGTTGGCTGCTTGGGCTGGTTTTGCGCCGGTTCGGAGATGTCCGAACCGCGTTGCTCGGTCTCACTTCCTCGTTTTTTGCCTACCTGTTCTACGGGCTCGCTTTTCAGGGGTGGATGATGTATGCGGTCATTGTTGGGAACGCGCTCGGGTTTATAGCTGGCCCCGCGTTGCAAGGAATCATTTCCAAGGCGGTCGATCCTCGAGAACAGGGAGTGACGATGGGTTCACTGACCTCCATCAACAGCATGATGGGTGTAATCGCCCCTTTGGTCGGCACACCGCTTCTTACGTTCGTCGCTCATTATCCGCCGACCGACTGGCGCGCGGGTGCGACCTTCTATGTCGCGGCCGCCGTACAGGCCTGCGCACTCGTGCTAGCTCATCGGCACTTCGGTGGTGACACACGAGTAAACTCTGCCACGCCGGAAGGCGAGAGCGTTGAGCAGATCTAAAGGAACAGCTTGTGGCAAACGGCGAGACGGCGAAGGGGCGACGGGCGGGTCGGCGAAGGATGCGACGAGCGAAACGGCGAAACGCGTATCGGCGAGACGGCGATGGGGCGAAAGGGCGTTTCGTCTGAATAAGATCGTTTCCACGTCAGGCGCTTCTTCGAGATTTGATTGTTCCAGCGATCGGGTCGGTCGATCATTTTGACAATCTGTCCTATGACCTTGTCGTAGGCGTCATCAAGTTCGTCGAAGACCTCTTCTCCGAGGTAGCTGTGTCGAAAAGCAATCTCGATATGGACCTGTGACTTGGCAGCTTCTCCCTCTACATCATTGAGTTTCGAAATAAAGGCCGCCTGATACCTCCGCTTTCTCCATGCCTCTGCCAGATTTGCGCACACCGAGCGAGAGGATCTCCTAAGCTGGTCCGTCAGAGCATAACGCTCTTCGCTTGGAAACCGCTTCGTCAAACTCGAAAACGTGCATCACTAAAGCCATCGCTCCCTGATACAAATCCAAGTCTCGAAAATGCTCATATCATAACATTATTATCGAACGTAGTAAACAGTGAAGGCAAGGCTCCACGCCATTCGCCCATACACCGTTTCGCAAGAACGCCGCTTCGCAGCAACGCCCCGCCTTGACTCCCTTTCACTTTCAGCTAAGAGGCGGATGTGGAAACGGAAGCGAACGAAACGAACGGGCTGAGCCAGCCGTCGCCGTTGCTGCAAGAATCGCAGAAGTGTCAAGCATGCGGTGCAGCGCCTGAGCCAGGATTCCCCATCCCGCTTTGCGCAAAGTGTCGAAGCCAACTGGCCCGGCGTCCGATCCCGATCGGAATAAAGCTGGCCGGCGTAGCCATTGCTCTCTTATTGGTGCTGGCCGTGACCAGAATTCCTTCCTCGATCTCGGCGGCCGTCGCATTCGAACGCGGTCAAAGCGCTGAACAAAAGCTCCAATTTGCGTCCGCGGAACACGAGTATCAGAAGACTGTGGTTGCGTATCCGAAGTCCGAGCTCGCCCACGCGCGCCTATTTATCGCTGCCTTTCGAGCGAAGGATGGGGGTGTCGTCCGGCGCGAGTTTGAATTCCTACGCGATCGCAAGTTGGATTTGAAGCTAGTCGGTGAAATCCATGCACTGCTAGGCTCGCGGCACTAGCGCTCTAGGTATGTTTTTTATCCCTGGTCCGCTGATTGCCCTAGCCACGTTTCCTGGCGTTATCGTTCATGAGTTGGCGCATCAGTTATTTTGCCGCTGGTTCAGGGTACCGGTTCTGGGAGTCTGTTATTTTCGAGTTGGCAACCCTGCCGGGTTCGTCATCCACGAGCCAACCACGAAGAGTTATCAATCGCTTCTCATCTCGATTGGGCCCTTTCTCATCAACACGATCGTTGGCGCGCTCATCGCGTTTCCGGCAGCACTACCGGTGATCAAATTTGGCGCTGGCGATCTAGTTGATTATCTATTGATTTGGCTGGGTGTTTCGATCGCGATGCACGCGATTCCGAGCACCGGCGATGCCAAGTCGTTGTGGCAATCCGTGAAAGGACCCGGAGTCTCCTCGATCGTGCGGTTTATGGTTGCGCCCATCGTTGGAATCATTTACTTGGCGAGCATTGGAAGAATCTTCTGGCTTGATCTCTTTTACGGGGTAGGTGTCGCTCTCGGCTTTCCAACCTTGCTGGTCGCGATTTGTTCGGCCATTGCATAAAATGGCCGGCCGATTAACCGAAGCCGATTACCCCACAGGTAATGGAGATCGTTCGTAGTTCGAGAAATCGTGCGAGCAACAGAGAGCACTATTTTTCGAAATTCGGTGTTCTCGGTTTGGTCGCCCGACCTTAGATTCTTTGCCTTCCGCTGAAGGGTTTCGAGTGCGAGAGCGTCAAATTGCCAGATGAGACCGATCAGCCAGGTAATGGGAATTTCTAATCGGCTGATTGCCTTGGTTGCGTCGATAGCAGCAACGGCGATCTGGTCTTCGTCCTTTGTCGTATCACAGATCGGGCTGCGGCATATGGGTCCACTGACAGTGGTCGGCCTGCAATATCTCGTTGCCTTCGTCGCACTGCTCCCATTTATGCTCGCGGGTGAGAAGGAATCATCCCGGAGATCGCGGCGTCATTCATTGCCAACCCGCAAAGTCTGTATCCAGCTCATCGGGCTCGGCTTAACGGCATACGTAATTGGTAACGGAGCACTCATAATGGGATTACGTTGGGTTCCAGCCGCGACGGCAGCATTGTTGTTCAACATGACGCCACTGCTGGTAATGGTCGGCGCGGCGCTTTGGCTGAGGGAACTGCCAACTCGGGAGCAAGCTGCGGGCGTCGGGGTGACAGTCTTGGGCGGGGCGCTCTTCTTCTCGAAAGGAGCATCGGCGGGCTGGGGCTGGGGGATTCTTCTAGTGATGATCGGGGTACTCGCGTTTTCCTTTTTCAGTCTGATCGGCCGAAACCTGGCGAAGGGTGGAAAGACAAGCACGGCTTCTATGACAGGCGTGCCCTTAGGTATCGCCGCCCTGGTCCTGATGACCGCGGCGTTGGCGTCTGAGGGTTGGCCAAGTCTGAGCTTAGAGTCGATCGGAGTGATCGTCTGGCTTGGAATCCTGGACACCGCCATCGCTTATGCCCTTTACAATCACGCTTTACGCTACCTTACCGCGACCGAAATAAGTGCCGTGATCAGCCTCACACCGCTAGGCACGGCTTTAATCGGATGGCTTTGGCTGGGGCAACAGCTTGATCTCGTTCAGGTCACCGGCCTGCTTTGCGCAGTAATCGGCATCATGGTTGTGGAATGCCAACCATCTTGGTTCGCCAGAGGCCTTACGCAAAAAACGAAGCACTCCTTCAGAACACAGAATACTAATGTCAGGAAACTGGAGACCATCCAACGATAAGTGGCGGCGTATCGCTCTTTCGCCGATGCGCTCTCAGCCCTTTTCTCTCACTTTAATCCCGCTGCTGCCATCACCCCTTGGGTGACTCGTTTCTGAAAGAGGAGGTAGGCTGCTGCGGTCGGAATGGAGGCGAGTACGGCGGTAGCACAGGTCCTAGCGAAAGCTACTCCGTAGGTCGATTGGACCTGGGTCATTCCGACCGGGATCGTTAACATCGGTGTGGAGTTGGTGACGATGAGAGGCCAAAAGAAATTGTTCCAGGTAGCAATAAACGTCACGATCGTCATTGCCCAGATGATGCTCCAGTTGAGCGGCAGATAGATCCGAAACAAAATCCGCCAGTTGCTTGCGCCGTCGATGAGCGCCGCGTCACGAAAATCGCGAGGTACCTCATCGAAGAATTGCTTAAATACGATTACCGAGAGCGGAATGGCGATCTGCGGCAGAATGAGGCCCGCGAAGGTGTTCACGAAATTCAACTGATTCATCATCATGAACAGCGGCACGGCCACCGCGTGGAACGGCAGCATGAACCCAACCAGGAGTGCCCAATAGATGAGCCTCTTGCCGGGGAATTCGAGCCGCGAAAGCGCATAAGCGCACATCAGAGCGAATAGGATCGAAAGGAAGGTGACTACCACGGAAACGAAGATCGTATTTGCGTACCAACGAATAAAGGGACTGTTCTGGAAAACGTAAACGAAGGCATCAAAGTTCGGCGGCCAGGGAATCAGTGAGGGTGGAAGTTGGATTGTCTGGTCCTCGCTCTTCAAGGATGTGACCGTTATCCAGTAGATCGGAAAGATCCAGGCCAGCGCCATGAGTAGAGTTAGGGCCGTGCACAGCAAGCCAAGAACCGAGATCCGTCGATTTCTCATGTTGTGGTCCGTCTAGTGCGCAGCACACGAAACTGTATCAGAGCTGCCCCGGTGATGATCAGGACGAGGACCAGAGCAATCGCCGCAGCATAACCACCGCGGTTTTGCTGAAAGGCCTGCCGATACATGTAAAGCAAGACCACCATGGTTGAATTGTACGGTCCTCCGAGCGTCAATAGGTAGACCTGATCGAAGATCTTAAACTGCAAGATGAGCTGGAGAACCAATACCAGGCTGGCAACCGGCCAGATTAGCGGACAAGTAATGTGGGCGAAACGACGAAAGCCACTCGCTCCATCCAATGCGGCGGCTTCGTAGTATTCCTGCGGAATATTCTGCAGACCGGCAATGAAGAGGAGCATGTTAAAGCCAACTGTCCACCATATCGTGACAGCGGCGACCGAAGGCATGGCCCAAAACGGATCCTGGAACCAGGCAATGTTGGTTCCGGTCAAGAAATTTACTATTCCGAAATTGGCGTCGAGAATCCAGATCGCTGCGCTGGTCACGACGCTCACCGGTAGGACACTTGGCAAGAAAAAAGCAGCCAGGACAGCGAGCCGAAGGCGCTTTTGCCGCACTACCAGAAGCGCCAGAATAAAGCCGACCAGCGTGTTTGGGATGACGGTGAGCAGAACAAAATATCCAGTGTGAAGCACTGAACCCCAAAAGTCGGCATCTTGGATCAGTTCGGCAAAATTTGCCAACCCCGTGAAACTGCCTCGGCCGGTGATCTCGGAGTTGGTTAAACTAAGGTAGCAGGCCCGGATTCCTGGGTAGATCAGAAACAGAACATAGAAAGTCAGGAACGGCAGAACGAAAGGCCAAGCAGTAGTCTGCTTGTTACCGCCGAGCCGGTGGCTCGCACTACTTCGTACCTGCATGAGAGTCGTCAGGGTACAGCGCCTGCCAATGGTCAGGCGCTATATGGACAAGAGGCAGCTACTGCTGTTGTTTCGCGTACTTCTCCAGCTCGGCGTCGAACTGCTTGATGGCTTGCTCGGGAGGTAATTGGTTGTTCCAGGCTGGCAGCAGAAAATTGGCTATCGCCGTGAAGCTGGCGCTAGCGACTCCGAAAATAGGTAGCGCTGGTTCGAGCGTAACCTGCTTGGCCGCGTCGGCACTGTATTCATTGTTAGGCACCATTTGCTTGTAGGAATCGCTCTGCTGCAGAGGTAGATAGGCAGGAATGTGTCCACCGCCCGCCCATGCTTGTTGTTTCACGACGTACGCAATGAACTTCAGAGCTGCTGAGACCTTCTCGGGCGAAGGCGGATTTTTCTCGTTGTTCGGTATCGCCAATTGATGCGAGTCCGCCCAGGTATCAGAATTATCAGCGAGCTTGGGAAATGCCTGGACACCGTACTCGAAAGTGAGTTTTTTGCTTTTTTCAAGATCGACCAAGGTAGGCACCTCCCAGTTCCCATTAATCATGAACGCAGTCCGTCCAGCGGTGAACAAGGCAACGGCCGACGGATAAGTGGTGTTCTTAGGAATATATCCCTCTTTGGTCCAATCTGCCATCGCCGTAAGCGCCTTGGCTCCTTGCTTCTCCACGTCGGCAAAGCTCAATTGATTGTCCTTGAGAAAGTCACCGTTTTGTTGACGAAACAAGGTGTACCAGACACGCCAACAGGACGCAGGGTCGGCGGAGTTAGTCGATTCCGCGATAGCGATCAAGTGGGTTTTCGATTTCACTTCACCGAGCATTTTGGTGAAGGCTTCCAAACTCTCAGTGCCGGTTGGCTTGCCGTCCGGTCCCAAAAGACCCGCCTTCTGCAAAACCGTCTTATTATAGTAGAGGACAATCGTGTGGATATCGAGCGGGACGCCAAACAGTTGATCACTTTGACCGTACTTCTTGCTGATCTCTAAAGATCGTTGAACGATCGAGTCTTGAAAGTCGGATGCTTTCAAACCTGCTTGAGCGAGCTCCTCATTTGTGATCGGTCGAAGATCTTTAGCCTGCACCCCTACGGCAAAATGGGATAGGTGATAGGTCATGACGTCCGGCGTTTGGCCAGAAACAACTCCGGTATGAACCTTGGTGTAAAATGGCTCACCCCAAGTAAGGGTCGATTCAGTCACATGGATGTCATTTTGGCTTTTGTTAAATTCCTCGACGATCTGTTTCATTCGAACGCCGTCGCCGCCACCGAGGAAATCCCAGTAGGTTAGTTCGGTGGCTGCATGTGCACTCGCGGAGAAAAATCCCGCGGCTAGACAGAGTAGGGTTGCTTTCATGGGGGATCAGGTTGGGTAGGCAGTTTCGGGAACTGCCATCTGGTTTGGGAGTAAAACACAGACGGGCTCACCGGTCAGTAGTTAAGGACCACAGTACTCCAGGAGAGCGGTTGTAGTCGGGTCGAAATTTTATCCGGACGAAGCGAGAGTTCAGTGTGCTCGGTTGGCTCTACCTGGTGCGGTGTATCAGCAGAATTGGCGGCGAGTAAGTTGGTACCGTGCAGAGTAAAGATTTTGCCGGCCTCAATGGGAGGAAAGCCGCGCAAATCGATGGATAAATCGGCTGGCCCGTCTGTGGAACGGTTTAGCAGAAAGAGAACGATGTTCCTTTCCTCCGGATTGTGGATGGAGGCAGCCAGGAGCTCCGCAGAGTCACCGGCCGTTTTCGTTGCATAAGAACCGGAGCGCACGTTGGAGCGGAGCACGGAACCTCGGCCGTATTGACTGGCGAGCTTGAAAGGGTGAAAAATGGTTTGACGCCAAGCGGGACCGCCCGGCTCGGCATAAATCGCTCCAATTACGTTTACCAACTGTGCTAGGCACGCGGCCTTCACTCGATCGGCATTATTGATCAACGTGATCAAGGCGCCCCCGACCATGAGGGCGTCCTGAAGATCATAGATCTCTTCGATCAGTCGGGGAGCGAACGGCCAGTTCGGCGGTTCCATGTCGCTAGTCGAGCGGGCCTTATACCACACGTTCCATTCGTCAAACGAGAGCATGACCCTCTTAGCCGAGCGGCGCTTCGCCGCAACGGCGTCGCAAACGGCGACCGCTTCCTTTATGAAACGATCCATGATTTCGATGTTGCCGAGAAACTCGAGCACATCGTTCATCGGATTTTGATAATACATGTGCAGCGACAGGAAATCGACGTCGTCGAAAGTGTGCTCCATCACTTCGTATTCCCAGGCTCCGAACGTCGGCATTTCCCGGTGGGAGGAACCGCACGCGGCTAACTGGAGGGAGGGATCGACCCACTTCATGACTTTGGCGGTTTCCTTGGCAGCACGACCATACTCGCTCGCGGTCTTGTGACAGATCTGCCAAGGACCATCCATCTCGTTACCCAAGCACCAGAACTTGATGCCGTGGGGTTTCGCGTAACCATGCTTTGCGCGGAGATCGCTGAGGTAGGTGCCCCCAGGATGGTTGCAATATTCGACGAACTGTCGCGCTTCATCTGGACCGCGTGTCCCCAGATTCACGCCCAACATTGGCTCGGTCCCGGCAGCGTGGCACCAGTCGACGAATTCATTTGTCCCGAACCGGTTTGGCTCAGTACTGAGCCAGGCCAGATCAAGTCGAACCGGTCTCAGGTCGACTGGGCCAACGCCATCTTCCCAATTATAGCCGGAGAGAAAATTGCCGCCGGGATAACGAATAATGGTGGGCCCAAGGTCACGGACCAGGTCGAGCACGTCTCGGCGAAAGCCGTGTTTATCTGCAGTCGGATGCCCCGGCTCGAAGATGCCGGTGTAAACACAGCGCCCGAGATGTTCAACAAAAGAACCAAACACCCGGCGATCAAGTTCGGAAATACTAAAATCGGCATCGAGAATAATGTGCGCGGTGGTCATTAACTGAGCTGTCGGTAGGGAGCGTTGAGGGTCGGTTGAGGGAAAACGGCCGTAACGAGGGCAAAAGTGCCAAGGCTGGAAATGCGATCGGGACAGTCTGCCAGCGTGAATCGCGTCCTGCCGCCACAGCCATAGTATACGAACCTAGTTGCCAAAAAGGCCTTCACAACCTAAGCGAAGCGTAGAAAAGCCGCACGATTCCGACCTCTTGAGCGAAGGCTGATGTCCACTGCATAACGGGGCAGGATAGCCGAATGGTGCCGGTGCGCCCGACAGATTCTGATTAACCGGCAGGCTGAGCGCGTCTTTTCCTATATGAGGAAATTATGTGCGATTCTAGTGATTGTTCTGGCGTCGCCCTTCGGATTGCTTAGAGCTGACGACCAAGGACCGGTTCAGAAGACCGGGCAAACGCTTAAAAAAACCACTCAGGCGACTGAACAAACCCTTTCAAATGGCGCGAGGCAGACCGGGCGAACGCTTTCAAATGGCGCAAAAGCGACGGCGCGCACTGTTGGCAAGGCGATAGAAAGAACGGGCGGCTCGATCCGGAATGCCGGAGCTTCCTAGAGGAGGTCGTCTTCACGATTGGGTCTATCGTATTTGAGCAAACGGGAACGGTTCAACCGTCCCTGTGGGACGGACCGCTCTTTGTCTAATTTACCGGCGCTAAAGCACCGGCTTACATTCGTTGTGTCCCTGTCGGGACCGATTTCTACCTGCTTCAGGCATCACCGGAGGGTTGGATCCTAGGGCTGGGATTAAGGGGCGAAGGCCGCTTTCTGTAGGACCTGTTCTCGGATCGGCTTCAGATATTGCTGACGATCTCGTTTGCCCAGCTCGATTTCGTTCAGGCCGTCGGCCACGACGAGGGCAAGGTCTGTAATGCCGATAAATCCCAAGATTGTCCGAATCCACGGCTCTTGATGATTGTAAGGCGCCGACGGAGAGCCGCTCCGGTACGCGCCGCCGCTGCTGGTGATAACAGTCGCTTTTTTCCCACGCAAGAGCCCTTTAAACCCGGATTCGTCGAAGGCGAATGTTCGCCCGACCCGAACGATCTGGTCGATATAGGCCTTAAACGCAGCCGGCACGGAAAAGTTGTGCATCGGTACGCCAAATACGTAGTCAGTAGCCCTCTCCAACTCACCGATTAGTTCATTGGAAATCGCTAACGCTGCCCGCAGCTCTGGCGAGAGCGCATCAGATGGAGTGTAGGCGGCCGCGATCCAGGACTCGTTTACAAGCGGAACGGGATTGTGGCCAAGGTCGCGGTAAATGATTTCTCCACCGGTATGCGCTTCTTTCCAGGCAGCGGCGAAATCATGGGTGAGTTGGCGGGAAACGGAGCGTTCGCCGCGTGGGCTAGAATCGAGATGAAGTAACGTTGACATAGACTGTTTTTACTTGGTTTGAGATCCGAGCTGTTGTTTGAGCTGTTCTTTTCGGTTCTGCACCTTGCGACTGTGGCGGGAGCCAGGGCCGTAATCAAACAGTAGCTGTTTAAACCACAGCTGTCGTATAAACTACATTAGACGTTTTGGCTGTCAACTGCTATATTGTTTCCGAGGTCGATCAACATGTCACAATGCTCCGAACACCTGGATCCGCGTGTCAGACGCACCCGCCAGCTTCTCCTCCAAGCGTTTACCGGACTTCTGGCTACGAAGGATTTTGAAGCAATCTCCGTACAGGACATTGCCGAGAAGGCGACGGTCAACCGGGCCACGTTCTACGACCATTTTACCGATAAGTTTGCTTTGCTCGATTACCTGATTGAGGACGGCTTCCGACAAGTGCTTCAGGCCAGGATGAAGGATGCGACTCCAGCAGATCCGGAGGGTCTTCGCCGAATCATTCTCGCGCTTTGCGACTACCTCCAAGAGCTGGGGAAGCGCTGCCCGAAGCACCGGCGCCAATTCGAACCGATGGTCGAATCGAAGATCAAGACCTTGGTTCGGGATGTTTTACTCAGTGCGATGAAGTGCCCAAAGCATTTGGACGAATACCCGGCTCCCGAACTGGCGGCAACCATGGCGAGCTGGGCCATGTACGGGGCGGCGTTGGAGTGGAGCCGGAACAAAGCTCAGCCGGCCGAAGATTTTGCCGTCACAGTACTGCCGCTGATAACCGCGACCTTGCAGCTGCCTGTCGCGCCTCGAGCAGCCTGACGCCTAAGCATCGGACCCATCGAGGGATTAGCAGCACGCCAGGCCTCGTCCTGAAAAACAATTGAACAGGAGCTAACGGAGGAAACAGAGGGTCTCTGTGATAAGGGCTTAGCCCAGCAGGGTGTCGGACTTTGCTTGATCAAAATTCGCCGCTGAAAACCTGCAGCGAGATAGGGTGTGTGAGTCAGGAGAGCGGCCAAGAGCTTCGCGACTGACAGTCTGTTGGCCAGCAGCTCTAGAAGAAGCACTTAAGAAGGATCCCGCGGTCGCTACCACCCGTTAAATCGATCCCAAACTGCTTCTACGGTGGTTCCTCCGCGAACCACGTGATAGCAGGAATGTTGGGCCGCGGTAGCGCAAGCGTGGTTTGGCAAGATCCGAAGCGATGTTCCGACAGGATATGTGCTCAGTTCGAGCGACTGATTGGATCGATCTCCGATGATTCCATGTTCCTGGTTGGTATCCAGCACGTTCAAATTCGCGATGGGCTTTCCCTCAATATCGCAGACTGTTCCGTACCCTTGGTCAATCTTCTGTCGCGCGGTGCCGCGATCGCGGGAAAGAGCCATCCAACCGGCATCGGTGATGATCCAGCCTTTGTCGGGCTGATGTCCCAGCACCGTTGTCAGTACAGAAACTGCGATGTCATCGATCGAACAAATTCCAAATCCGGCCATCACGAGATCGAAGAACATGAATACGCCAGCGCGGACCTCGGTAACGCCCGCGAGGCTTTCGGCAAAGGTGGCCGTTGGTGTTGAACCGACACTCACGATGGGGCAGGGTAAGCCGGCTGCTTCCAGCAGTTCGGCGCAGTGGACCACTGCGCTCCGCTCCTGTTCTGCCATTGCCTGGATCGCTTGCACACCACAAGTGTACGAACCGCCAGCGTGCGTCATCACTCCGCGTAAGAGGGTGCCGTTTCCTTCGTGGACAATCCGACCGACCTCAAGGAGACGAGGATGGTGGGGTTGAATTCCAGATCGGTGACCGTCGCTATCAATTTCCAGCAGGACAGGAAAGCGCTCGCCTTCAGCGACTCCCTTCCGGCTGACCATTTGAGCTGATTCGGCATTATCCAATATGAGCGTGAGATCCGCACCGGCTCTTCTCAGCCGCAAAACGCGGTCCAGTTTGTTAGGAGTAATGCCGACCGCGTAAAGAATATCAGAGATTCCGGAGGCGAAGAAAAATTCGGCCTCCTTGAGGGTTGATACCGTGATTTTCCCTTTGGTAATATCGCCGCCGAGCGCGAGTCGGGTGACCTCGATGCTTTTGGCTGTCTTCACGTGCGGGCGCAACGTGACTCTGTGAGCCCTGATTTTTTCCCACATTCGAGCGATGTTTTGCTCCAAGCGGTTCGCGTCGAGCAGGAGACAAGGGGTCTCGAGATCTTGCAGAGTTTTCGACATGTGACTTAGTTTACTCTCTTTCACGAGGATGATTAGAATCCCCGATCCGCAGATTTCACAGATTAACACAGATTAGAGATGCGCGGTTCTGGCAGATCGCGGATTTTCTGTGTCTTTTTTCGCGAGGATTTTTCCAACCGCGAATTACATGCATTTATTCGGGTCGATCAGCGTCTATTCGCGGTTCTTCTTCGTCGCTTTGGTTGCGGCTAGCGTTGATTAGCCCTTGATGAAATGACGGAACGGAATGCGTGAAATTGGCGCATTCGAACCAGGGGTCACGTCGTCGTATTTGCCGTCCGGTTGAACGAAGGCTGAGAGGGGAAGGTGTGCCTAGCCGACCGACACTTCCTTACCTAACTGACTCGATCGGTAAATCGCATCAACTATCTCCATGAGTTGGATGGCTTGGCTCGAGCTATTCACTGCAGGTTCATCGCCTCGAATCGAGAGAAGAAAATTCCGGTCTTGCTCGGTGAACTCATAGGTTCGAAGGGCATCTCCGCGAAGATCATTCACCTCTATTTTATGCTCTACCAGATTTCCTTCTTGATCCTCAAAGAATGCGAGTGCCGAAGGGCAGGTATGCGAATCGATATTGAACACATCGGTCACTTTCAATGACCCCTTTGGCCCATAAGCAGTGGTTGCAAGCAGCGATCGGCCTCGTTTTGGACTAAGCGGAATGTCATTCGTAAGATTAGCGGCCCAACTAGTCTTGAAGAGTAATGTCGCCCCGTTCTCGAATCGAATCATCCCGTAGGCGTTATCTTCTACGTCGAAAGTCTTGTTCTGCACGAACTGGGGAAATTTCTGGTAGGTCTGAGCTGAAACTGCTCGTGGCTGCGGTGTCCCCATTAGATACCACGCGGCGTCGATGGCGTGTACGCCGAGATCAATTACCACGCCTCCTCCTGCCTTGGATCGTTCGGTGAACCAGCCATCCAGGCCGGTGGGGGTCCCGCGCGACCTGACCCACTGCGTCTCCGCAAAGTAGATCTCGCCCAAACGGCGCTCGGCGATCAATCGCCTAGCTGTCTGCATGGCTGGAGAAAAACGCATCTGACGCCCAAAGTAATAAATCAATCCAAGTTTCTGCGCTTCTTCATGGATTGTTCGCATCTGTGCTGCGTTCATCGTGGGCGGCTTTTCGCAGAGTACATGTTTCCCTGCCTGCAGAGCTTTCAAGGAACAAGGGTAGTGAAGAGAGTTTGGCAGGCTGATTACGACTGCGTCCAAATCTCGATCCGCGAGCATCCCGTCAAAGGAAGTGAAAGTGTGCCGCGGACTAAATGCGGCGGCGAAAGCATTGAGTCGCTCCTCATTCAGGTCGCAGGCAGAATGAACCGCTGCCAGCGAGGAGACAGTGATCGCTTCTGCGTGCCGTTCTCCTGGCCAACCTAAGCCTACGATTCCGACGTTTGTGCAAGATAACGCAGTCATATCTCAGCAAAAATTAGCGTGTCACTGTAGTTCATCTTGAAGCGCCTTAGTTCTTAAGCCGGAAAGGATTTAACCGATGTAGGTCAGGGCGATTCAAATAACTTCGAGGTAATTGAGATCAGGCACAGTTGGGAAAGCAGCATGCGGTTCGGTCTGATACCAGAATGCAGTTGATGCCAGATCGTCTTGTAAAGGCAGGTAACGGCGTTGCCCTTCGAGAGTTGATCGCCAACCGAGGGCCTGAATCGTTACTCGCAGATCTTCGTGAAACCGAATCGGATCCATGATGTGCCATCGGTACATACCGAATCGTTGCTGACTCTGATAGAGACCATCGGGTTTTATCACCTGGGGCAGGCCTGAATACGGGCCGGAGAACACGCCATATTCTCCTTTGGGATGCTCAAAGTTCCAAGCTCCGCCAAAATAGTCTTCTGTTCCGGTGCCGCAAATGGTCGGCCATGCAGTGTCGCCGTCCAGGTAGTATTTGATCTCTCCCTCGCCCGACCAACCGGTGTTGTGAACTCCCCAAGCCAGGTAAGTCCCAACGTAGTGTCCGTGTCCCTTCACTGCATCGATGATCGTATGCACTTCTTTGTAAGGTATCGGATTAGTGCGCCTCCACTGGCCATGGAAATAACCACAGTCATCGGGCACGTCGGTTAAGGCATAGGTAATTTGATAGTAAAAGCCTGGAATATCCTCCGGACTGAGATTTTCGACTGTAATCAGCGCGTTCTGTCGGAATGGCATTTCCCAATAACTGTTAAACCCGCCGGCCGGATTCACGGCAACCGCAAGTGAAGCGATATTACAGCGGACACCCTACCCATGGCAGAAGAAGTCACCGAGTGGCGCCTCGACGGAAGGGCGTTGCTCTCCATCCCAAAACATTCGCAAAATGAGTTTACGCCACTGGTCCGGATGCACGGTCAGCCAGATATGCTGAATCGCACCAGACCCCGTTATTTCAGCCAGGACGACCGTGTTGCGGGCCTTAATATCGATGCTCGGGGAGATCTTCCAGCCGCGCTCCAACTCACGTGCTGGGACGGCGCCTGTTCCCTCGGTTGCCCTACCGCCTTGGCCTTTGGCGCCTGCAAAATTCTCCGCGCTAATGGATCTCGTCTGAGCGTTTGAAAGGCGAGAGAGATTACCGAGGCTCATTCCTAGACCTTTAAATGATAGATTCACGGGAGGAGTGATTTGAGGGTCTGCTTAAGCGTAGGAAGCTGGGCGGAGCGATCAAAAGTGATTTTATTCATTTCAAGGCAGCAGCTATAAAAGCTAGGCATCGCGATCTGTCGGTTTTTCAACCTATTTTAAACCGGTTGTCTTGATCGACTCGACCAGTTGCCGTTGAAAGAAGAAAAATAGCAATAGCGTCGGCAACGCAACCACGACCGAGGCAGCCATGATATAGTTCCAGGCCGCAGAGTATTGATTTTGAAAGCTGGCAATCGCGACCTGTACAACCCACAAATCTCGGTTCGTTGTAATGGTCAATGGCCAGAGAAATGCATTCCAATTCACCAGGAAAAAGAATACCGCCAGAGCCGATAGAATCGGCCGGCTTAGGGGAAGCATGATATTCCAATAGATGCCCCAATAGCTGGCGCCGTCAATGATCGCAGCCTCTTGTAGCTCGCTTGGTATCCCCAGATAAAACTGCCGCAGAAGGAAGATTCCAAAAGCGTTGAAGATCGCTGGTATGATCAATCCCGCATAGTTGTTAACCATTCCCAGATGTTGCACGAGAATAAAAAGAGGTACGATGATGACCGGCAACGAGACGAGAAATGTCGAGAAGATGCTCAGAAAAATGAAATCCCGTCCAGGGAACTTAAGCCGGGCAAAGGCGAAACCGGCCATGGAATGAAAAAAAGCGCGACGACAGTAATCGTACCGGCGATGAAGAAAGTATTTAAAATGCATCGAACAAAAGACAGCTGGGTAAATACGTAGCTAAAGTTTTCCAGCGTCGGGTGCTGAGGGATCAAGCTGGAATTGAAAATTTCGGCAGGCTCCTTAAACGCGGCAGATATCATCCAGACCAGGGGCGAGGCAGTCAGGATAGCGAGCAAAGCCGTCGACAAAAAGAGCGCCCACCGACCAAAATGAAAACCCGAAGAAATTGGCGCGCTCATACCGTTAAGAGAAGAATTTCTTATCCAAGATGAAAGCGACCTCCCCGAGTCAGCGCGAATAAAGCAATCGTGATAAGAAGTAGAATAATAACCAAAAATGAGGCCATCGCCGCGGCGTAGCCATAGTTGTTAAATTGGAAGGCTTGCTCGTAGATGTAAAACACGGCAAGGGAGGTTGAATTAGCCGGTCCACCTTTCGTCATTACGTAAATCAGATCGAATGCTTGGCCGCCGGCCACCGCCGACACGGTTGAGACCAGCAGAACAAAGAAACTGGTTGGTTGCAACAAAGGCAGAGTGATCTTCGTGAACATTGCCCAAGCTCCTGCTCCATCGATTCTCGCTGCCTCATAATACTCTCTGGGTATCTCCTGGAGACCGGATAGAAAAATAATCATATAGTAACCCATCAGGAACCAGATGGTCACAAACAGGATTGCGCCTAGGGCAAGGTTCGGATCTCCTAACCAAGATCGCCCGGGTAGATGGAGCAGCTGTAGCACACCGTTTACAAACCCGACCTTATCGATGAGCATTACTTTCCAGGTCAAACCCACTACGACCAGGCTGACGACGTACGGCATAAAAAATAAGCCTCGCCAGACAGCGATGAGGGGGACTTTTTGGCTAACTAGCAGGGCGAGCCCCAAACCGCTCACGTAGAGACCAGGAACAAGAACCAGGACATAGACGACCGTTACCCATAAGCTCTTCAGGAATAACGGATCGTGCAGCATCCGGTTGTAATTTGCCAACCCAACGAATCGATAACCGCCAAAACCGTCCACGCTGAAAAACCCAAGGCTCAGCGCGAGCGCCATCGGAATGCCCACAAAGATAAGGAGTCCGAGCGAGTCGGGAAGAATGAACAGAAATGCAGACAAGGCTTCCTTCCTCGACCGGGTCCAAAAAATTCCGGCCCGCAGGCCAGCCGGCTGATGACGACTTCTGCCTAGCGCGCTATCGGACTTTACGGAGACCTGCGACTTAGTCCGAGTAGACGCGCGAGGCAGGATTTTCATGGAGAGAAATCGTTATGTATCGGCGATTCTTCCTGCGCGATAGCGATTAACACAACGGCGCGCCGGTATATCCCGCAAGGTAACTTTCAATACGCTGGGATGCTTCCTCGGCTGTCTGTTTAGGGTCGGCATCGCCCAGTTCGCAGGCTTGGATAGCATCCGATACCGCTTTATAGACCTCCGGCGGAACCCGAGGCTCACCCCTACCGGTTGGGAATATCTCGTCCTTAAATAACTTCATCGCGGCACTGTTGTAACCTCCCTCCGCTGTCGCTTTCTCCAAGGCCGATTTGCGCGGTGAAACATCGCTTTTGGCCTTGGTGCACCGGTCAACAACTCTTTGGACAGAATCGTCCTGCATGGAACCGAGTGCCCAAACACAAAACTTTGCGGCTTCTTCCGGATTTTGTCCCTTGGCATTTGCCACAAAAGCCCATCCGCCAAAGATCGTTTTTGCCTTTCCGTTTGGCGGTAGGGGTAGCGGGAAGACGCCGTATTCAAAATCTTTTGCATTCTCGCGCAATGCACTCACGCCCCAGACGCCAAGATTTTGCATGGCACAATACCCTGAAGCCAAATTCGCCACGACATCCCAGCCGCCGCCTCCCAAGAAATTACGCGGCGCGACATTCTGCTTGATTGCATCTTGCCAGAACTTAAGTGCCTGGATGGTCCCGGGCGAAGAGAAGGCGCTTTTTTTTCCGTCTTTCGTAGCGATATCGCCGTCTCCCTGCCACATAAACGGGTACCAGGTGAACGTCTGGTAATAGCCGGGAGTGGTTTCGAACAAGCAACCAAATCGATTCCCCTTGGTCAGTTTGTGCGCGACCTCCAGGAATTGGTCCCACGTTTTCGGGGTTTCCGAAAGACCAGCCTCCTGAAATGCCTTAACACTATAATACATTGCCATCGGTTCGACTTCCATCGGGAGACCATAGATTTTTTCATCAACGATCCGGGTTTCCATCACGTTCGCAAAAAAAATCCTTTCTCGCCGCTTCCTCCATCTAAGGAGTCAGTTCAACCAGAGCGCCGTCATTGTAGTAACGAAGGAAGTCCCCCGGGCTGATAATGAAAATATCGGGGCCCTGACCTGATGCGAAAGCGGTCTGTAGCTTGGAGCCGCTCATATAGTCCTGAACCGGGACATATTGCAGCTCAACCTTCACATCGTGCGTAGCGTTCCAGGCCTTAACGCAATCTTCGAACCACTTGGTCTGCGTGCCAACTTGCCCGGTTGGGGCATAGAATTGCCAGAAGGACAGGGTCTTTACAGACGCGGCTTTGACATTAATCGTGAATGGGTAGAACGCTGACGAGACTGCCGCCGCTACAGCAATTTTTCCACTTCTGCTAAACAGCTCTCGGCGAGTGATACCGCTGAGTGCCACGGAATTCGCAGGAACTTCATCCTGCGGTGAGTCGGTTGGGGGTCTATCGACCATAGGTGATTTCTTTTGGGGGTTTTGGGAGACTCTTCTTGGCTTGTTCGGACCCAGGCGACCGCGGGTTCGCATCGTCAGGACATCCATACGATGCACCTTTCACGGGTTAGCCGACGCCGAAAAGAACCAATGAGCAAGTCTTCGTGCGCGTTCACGCGTCGTCACGGAATCGTGACCACCGCGCGGCCGGAGTTGCTTACCTCCGGATACTAAGTGGGCACTCCTGCGCACCGCCAGCGCGGGACACACTTGCCTTGAATTTGGGGGCAATGTAAATCTTTACATCCGTTAGTCGTTTCACCGGCGGTTGGCAAGGAAAGATCCCCAAGTGAAGGATAAAGGCCTGGTCAAGCTGATCGAAACGCGGTTTCCAGTAAGATGCTTGTCGCACAGCTTGCGGTCCTAACGGTGCGCCGTTTCGATTGAGCCGAGTTCCAGCGGCTCACTCAACCTCAACGCAGATATCATCTTCCTGCAAAACAACGCGGAAGGTTTGAACCGGCTCTATCGCTGGGGGCGTTAACGCTTCGCCCGTTCGCAGATCAAAGCAGGCGCCGTGCAACGGGCACTCCACAGTTTCACCCTCGACGCGACCTTCTGACAGAGAAGCCTCGGCATGTGTGCAGACGTCGCGGATGGCGAGCAGCGTTCCGGCGACATTGAATACGGCAATGGCCGGGTCGTCGATCCGTTTTACTTCGCCTGGAGCTAACGCCGACTTATTGCAAACTCTTCGCAACGCCATGGGTGAGTTAGCAATGACAAATGGCAGATGACAAATGACAAATTCCGCGATCGGTGAGATTGCGCTCCCGTGAGCGTTGATTTACGAATTGCGTCCTCGTGGCCCGAAGGGCCAAAAGAGCCTAGCCAGGCTTCAGCCTGAGTGCACTAGAAGAAAACGTGATTGGCCCTGCTGGGGCGAGGAGTCGTCATCCGATTTGGGTTCTACAATGCGCGCAGGGCCCGCCGGATTTCGGCGGCGCTTGGAAGTGCAAGAAATTGCGTGATTCGGGCCAGCGTCATTTCCGAAAGAGAGAGTCCGCGAATCGTCGCCTTGATCGTCGGTACGGTGGTTGGCGCGACACTCAATACCCGCAAGCCTAGGCCGGCCAGTAACGGGACCGCTACCGGGTCCGACGCGATCTCGCCGCAGATCGAGATCGGAAATTTACGTTGGTTCGCTAACGAGATCGCTTGCCGGCAAAGACGCAGGACCGCCGGATGCAGTGCGTCGGCAAACTCTTCCAGTTGCGGGTTACCGCGCTCGGCGCTCAACACGTATTGGGTGAGGTCGTTCGTCCCTATGCTGGCAAAATCGAGATGTCCAATCATCTGATCGAATGTGACCGCGGCGGCGGGTGTTTCGATCATGACGCCGATTTCTATGGGCCAGCGATGCGGGACGTTGCGTTCTTTGAGCGATTGGTGAGCCCTCTCCAGGTGTTGGTTGAGCCGGGTTATTTCGTCTACCGAGGTGACCATCGGTACCAGTAGTTTGACGGAAAAAATCTGGGCGAGACGGAGGATCGCGCAGAGATGCGATCCGAGAAACTCTGGATTACGCAACAAGAGGCGGAGTCCGCGTACGCCCAGAAACGGATTGCTCTCGTTGCCGGGTGAAAGGAACGGCAACGGCTTATCGCCGCCAATATCGAGCAACCGCAGGGTAACGGAGAACTCCGTCGAAGAGAATTGATCTGCGTCCGAACCGGCTGACGGTGGCGGTTTGCCGGAATCGAGATTTCGGCGCCGATCAGTGGGGATCGGGTCGAGAGCGTCCCGATACGCAGCCAACTGTTCGTCTTCGGACGGCAGCTGATGGAAGGCGTCAAAGAGGAATTCAGAGCGAAACAACCCGATTCCGTCCGCTCCGCTGCGAAGAGCAAGCTCAACATCCTGTCGTTTACCAGCATTGGCTGCTATCAGAAACTCTACCTTATCGGCTGAAATCGCCGGCACCTGGCTTAATTGGACGGCCTCTTCGTGGAGTTCCCGGGTATGTACTTGTTTTTGGAGCCACTCCTGAATTACTTCCGGTGCCGGATCCACAAGTAACTGACCGGTGCCGCCATCGATCGCAACCACCTGCGCTGAACGGAGCACCGATTCTGAGCGAGCTGCATTGCCGATGGCCGGAAGGCCTAGTGACCGGGCGAGTATCGCGCCGTGGGAAAGGGATCCGCCGCCTAATTGGATCACACCGGTAATATGAGTCGATTGGATCTGATCGATGAGGGTCGGGGTTAGTTCCGCGCAGACCAACACCGAATCCTCGCTCAAATCGGTAAACCGATCCGTCTTGCCGACTAGTTGCTGGACTACAGCAGACGCGGCTTCGCGGAAATCGATTGCTCGTTGTCGCAAATAATCGTCAGCGGCTCCCGCTTGATCTTCAGCAACGTTGATAAGCGTTTGATACCAGGCTGCGGCAGCGTTGCTGGGCCTTGATTGGATGCGCTCTTCCGCTTCGGCGAAGAGAGTTTGGTCGGACAAGATCAGTTGTTGAGCTTCCAGAATTGCCAGATCGGCGGGATTCAAGGAAGACCGGAATTTGGCGACCCTTTGTGCAACATTCTGTTGCACGGCAGTGATTGCCTCGCTCAAGCGCCGGCATTCGGCATCTGCCTCTTCCGGAGTATTTGGTTGAGTATCAGGAATCGGGACATCGGCCTGGTCGTCAAAACAGACGCGTCCGATGGCCAGACCAGGAGAGATGGGAATCGGTTCGAGATTTGCCGTTTCTTCTTTTACTGCGGTCTGAAGGGGATGGGCGCTTTCCTGCTTCAGTTGCTCTAAAAACCTTTCAATCTCCTGCTTGATTCCAGCGGTGTTTGGGCCTGAGAGCAGAAACCGGATAGTGTCCCCTTTTTTACCCTGCAGTCGCGCGATGTCTACCAGACTAGCGGCCACTACGGGGCCTCGTTTGCTTGTGACGTTTTCGATCTGCACGGCCTTTGCGTTAGGTCCGAGTGACTTAATCAGTGCGGCCACGGGCCTCAGATGCAATCCATAGACATTTTCCAAAACGGATTCGAAAGTTTCGGTGGCAGCGAGCACCGGAGAACTGGGCGTTTCCGCAGCGAGAACTGACTCACCCAGATGGTCTTGCTTTGGAAGAAGGCTGCGTTGGGCAGCCGCGACGACGTCCGGGAGCGGTGAACCAGCTTGAATTTGGACCGCAGCGGCGATCCCTCCTTCGACGAGCGGCCCGGAGCAAAGGCGGACGGTGATAGAATCTCCCAACAAATCCTTGGCCATTTCGGCGCTGAGAATCGCGCTACCCATGTCCATCAGAACCAGTACCCCATCAGATTGCGCTACGGCCTCGATGCCCTGTTGGATGTCGATCGCGTCGGTCCCGATTTCGGAGTGCGTTTCGCCGACGCCTCCGGCGGCGGCAATCGGGAGCGTGTCGCTTACGGTGCGTCGGATCAGATCAACCGCGGCTTCGGCGAGAGCGCGGGAGTGAGAGACCAGAAGAAGTCCAAGCATCAATGACGGGACATTAGCTTGGTAAAGACTCGGCCGCAGCTTGGAAAAGGAGAGCAGTGGAAGTGGCGCCCGGATCCTGATGCCCTGCGCTGCGCTCTCCTAGGTAGCTGGCACGCCCTTTCTTTGCGACAAGCGGGATTGTGGCCTTCATCCCGTCACGGGCGGTTTCGGCGGCTTTTTTGAGTGCGTCACTGATGGGCTCTCCTCCTTGGAGCGCCTTTCGATATGCTTCTACCGCAGGTTGCATGGCATCGATCATGGTTTTGTCGCCTGGGTTGGCTTTTCCACGTTGAACCACGCCGTTCAAACCCTTTTCCAAGAGCGCGCCGAATTCTTCGGCTGAGATCGATGGTTTCGCGCCGGCGGCAAGCGAAGCTTGCAAAAAGAACGTGCCGTACAGCGGGCCGCTGGCGCCGCCGATCGTCGAAATCAACGTCATCGCGACCGTTTTTAAAACGGTCGCGATATCTTTGCCTTGGAATTCCGGTTTTTTTTTCAATACCGCCTGAAAGCCGCGATCCATATTGGCTCCATGGTCGGCATCACCGATGGCGGAATCGAGCTGAGTTAAATGGTCCTTGTTTTCGGCTACCAGCGCCGCAAAGCGCTCCAGCCATTTTATCATCTGATCTGAAGTCAATTCCGACATTGCGCAATCTTGCAGGAATGATACGACGCGGCAATCGGGATCAAACACCCCACCGCAGGGCCGGTGTGTGCACCGGTGCATCCCACAGTTTGGTCAGCTGATCATCCAACTTCAGAACCGTGATGGAAGTCCCAGCCATTTCCAGGCTTGTGATGTAGGGACCGACCAGATTGCGCGTCACTTTGATTCCGGCCTTCGTGAGTATCTCGTGCGCTTTCCGATACACTACGTACAGCTCGATTGCCGGGGTGCCACCCATGCTGTTAACAAACAGCAGCACGTTATCGCCGGACTTAAATGGAATATCTTCGATGATCGGCTTGAGCAGCATTTCGGTGATCGAATCGGCGCTCGCAATATTCATCCTTTGGCGGCCCGGCTCACCGTGGATACCAACACCCACTTCCATCTCGGTTTCACCGATTTCAAAAGTCGGTTTGCCGACGTGCGGCACGGTACAGGAGGTCAACGCCATGCCCATACTGCGGCCTTGTCCATTTACCTTTTTACAGAGCGCAGCGACTTCCGCCAGCGATTGACCCGCTTCAGCGGCGGCGCCACAAATCTTCTCGGCTAGCACAGTGGTCCCGACGCCTCGCCGGCCGGCTGTCCAGGTGCTGTCTTTTACAGCTACATCATCGTCGATGACCACGGCTTCGACCTCGATTCCTTCGGCGCGAGCGAGGTCGGCCGCCATTTCGAAGTTGAGGACGTCGCCGGTGTAATTCTTGACGATATGAAGGACACCTTTGCCGCCGTCAACGGCTTTGGTGGCCTCTTGCATCTGATCGGGAGTCGGGCTGGTAAAAACCGCGCCCGGACAGGCGGCATCGAGCATGCCTTTACCAACGAAACCGCCGTGCATCGGTTCGTGACCGCTGCCTCCGCCGGAAACGATCGCCACTTTGCCTTTCACCGGTGCATCGGCGCGAAGCAGAAAATTGGGATCGAAATGTGCCTTCAGTAAGTCGCCATGAGCGGCGACCATACCCTGCATCGCTTCATGAACGACGTTTTCAGGGGAATTGATAAGTTTTTTCATATCTGGGGGGTTCTATAGATAGCGGGGCGCGCCACGCGCGTCGAGGATACACTCACAGCTTTGGAACAGAAGAGACTGAACGAATGTTCAACGGCCCGTAAAATTTGTCCAAATCAGGAAATTGTCAAAGCGAAAGCAAAGCAGAATCCAGAATTTTAGAATCTGGGAGTGGGCCACGGTCCCGCCGGGACGCAATGAAAGGAGCCCAGCACTTAGTGCTGGGTCGCGTCTATTAAATGCCATACGTCCCGGACGGGACGATCGAATGGGTTTCTAAATCACAATCCGATCCAGAGCCCGTATATTGAACCTGTTGCCCCTGCAGCACCGGCAACCCGCTGCGCGGATGTTTTTCAGAATGGGCGCTCCGTTGTAGCGGCTTATGAGGACAGATCATGTTAAAAAAAAGCACCTAACCCAGGGTTCCGCAAAGCTCCACCCTGGGCTACTTTTTACCAGGTCCCGGCGGGACGGAAACAGGCCCAACTTCTTATGGCCGGCACCGCTTACGCCGACACGCCGCGGCGGAAGCATTCTTTTGATGAGCGCCCACAGCCTTTCGCGGTCGCGCCTTACATATAACCTTACATATAAGGAGGGCGCCTGTGACCGCTTAACAGTCCGCCGGATCTTTAGTCGTCACGGAATTCAGAACCCAGGAACAGCGAACCGCCGGCGGTCACCATGCATTGCAAACCGCTATCTCGCTCTACTTCACCACGGTCACTGGTGTGCCGATATCGACGTTATTGTAGAAGATCACGGCCATTTTCCCGGGCATCCGGATGCAACCATGCGATGCGGGGTAGCCTGGCAAATAGCCCTGATGCATCCCGACTCCTCCGGTGATTCGCATGAAATAAGGCATTGGAGCACCTACAAAATGTGCGCCCGGCGGGATCGGATCTTTACCCAGTTCGACATCTTTTTTGACCACACTACCCGTGGCATCGGCGTAGTCTCCGTAGAGGCTGGATGCATGGTTAGGGTCTTTCTGCATAATTTTGTAAGTGCCAGCCGGAGTGTCGTGGCCTTCCCTTCCCGCGGAAACTTGGGAGACTCCGACCAGCTGGTCACCCTTATAGAAATAGGCGCGCTGTTCATTCAAATAAATCGTTACCGATGACCGACCAGCGACGCCATCGCCATCCCAATAGGAAATCGGGTCGTATCCGGAAGAGCCTGGCGACTCGCTGTTGTTGCCGCCTGCCAGGTAGGGGGTCTTTGGGTTCGATAAACGAGCCTTTTCACCGTTGTCACAACTGACAAGGAGCAGTGCGGCTGAAATGACTACCAAACCTCGTAAGCTCATAAATATTGGAAGGAAATCCTATTAAATGGCTTCCGGCAAATCGTCAACATTGGCTTTACGGTTGGAGGCGCTCCTTAGACTAGCTTCCGTTGCTGAAATGCTCCGGATCTGCTATATGCATGATTTCCGATCAGGATATGCCGACCTACGAGTATCGTTGTGAGAAATGTCAGGGTACCTTTGAATTGTTTCAGTCAATGAAAGATGCAGCACTGGAGGTATGCCCAAAAGAACGGTGCTGCCTCGATACTTGGGGCAAAGGCAAGGTGAAACGGCTGCTGGGAAAGGGAGCCGGTCTGATTTTCAAGGGATCCGGCTTTTATACCACGGATTACCGCAGCTCAAACTATCAAGAATCAGCTAAGAAGGAATCCGGTTCGAAGGAGACGGGTTCGAAAGAGAGCGGCGGAGCGAAGACCGATGCGGGCGCGACCAAGCCTGGCGGTGGTGCCTCTTCATCGAGCAACAAGCCGGCGGACTAGCTGTTTCTTACCGCCTGCGTGCTGTCTGCAGGGACTGTGGGTCGCGAAACGAGCATGAAGGAGCTTACTGTTTCCACAGTCGGTCAAAGCGAGGAGTGACCGATAAGAATCTATCGAGGCTTTTCGACAGGTCTCACCAGTGACCAAACTCGTCCGCTGTATCAGATAGTATCTGATCCCGTGCACTAGAACGCCCGCATTGTCCCTGTGACCATCGCTCCCCCCAAAAAAAAGAGGAATTCAGATAAGCTCCGTTCCCTCGCGGAGCGGTACCGGGATCACCCGGCCATCCGCCAGTTTTTTCTCCGACTTTCATGGGTGCTCGGAGTAAGCCTGGTGGCAGCGATGCTCGTCGTGATTTGCGAGCGTCCCGAACATTTACCGGCAAACTTAGCCGGCGGCGGAAAAGGAATTGAGGTGATGCAAGTGATCGCGCAGGCAAAAGCATCCCGGGGGGCCGACGTTGCCGAATTGACCGAAGTACAGATCAATGACTACCTTCGGCAGCGGGCTGGCCCCAAAGGCTTTTTGGTCGGCGATTGGTGCCGATTTGATGGTCTCTTTTTGAGCTTTCGACCAGGAGTCTGTTATACATCGACGCGGTACGTCTTTTTTGGCCTGGAGTTTTACCTCTCGGGCACGTATGGCGCCGGGGAGGAAGCCGGTCGTCCGACATTCAAAAATCGTGGGGGAGCGATCGGGCGGATGCCGGTGGCGCCGATCTTTATGACCGTTGGGCAACAGCTGTTTTTTGGAGAGCTTTGGCGGGGATTGGTTCTCGAACGAGAGACGATCAATCGTTTCGGCAAGGTTGAGTTTGGTCAAGGCACAGTGCGGCTGGTTCCGATGCAGTAGCCTCGGGGAAATAGCCGACAGCCAATAGCCAAGAAACACCGGCCGATGAACTCGCGAATCCTTGGCTTGTCTTACTTCGCCATGGTAACTGGCGCATCATAGTGGCTGGATGACAAAATGGATGGCTGACGTATACTGGTCGGTGTTTCGGTTGACGCGTCGGGAGCAGCTCCTCATATTAGGCCTCTTTTTTGCAATTTTTGTCGGGGCGATGATCAAGCATTTCCGTTACGGAGTTCCGCGCGTTCCGGCACCCTTGGAATCGAGAGAATAGTCGCTATGCAGAAATCCTTTCAAGAGGTGGTTGAGCTCATCGTGGAGAGGGATCCACGTTACGACAAAGAAGCGTATGATTTTGTGAAGGAGTCGCTCGAATTCACCATCAAACAGAAGAAAAGAGGCCAGGCGGATCCGAATGTACACGTAACGGCAGCTGAACTGATGGATGGGTTTCGACAGTACGCCCTCAAGGAATTTGGTCCGATGGTGATGACTGTGTTTGAGCATTGGCGAATAACATCGTCGGAAGATGTTGGGACAATCGTTTTCAACCTCATTGCTGCCGGGGTATTTGGAAAGACCGAATCCGACGAGCCGGGAGATTTTCGGGCGACGATCGATTTTCATGATGCGTTTATCGCACCTTATGAGTCATTGAAATCCGGCCAGACCAAGCGCGCCTAGCGCTCGCGTTGCGAGAGAGTGCACTAGATTCAGGATTGCAACGCATGGAATTCCCGGATATTCGGATCGAAAGGTTTGAGCTCGCCAATGGGCTGACTCTGCTGGTCTCGGAGCAGCACTACGCGGGAGTGGCCAGCGTCCAGGCGTGGTGTCAAACGGGGAGCATTCACGAACAGGAATGGTTGGGTGGTGGGTTGACGCATCTACTGGAGCACATGCTCTTCAAAGGGACGGCTCGCCGGACCGCTACCGATATTAGCGAGGAAATCCATCGAGGCGGGGGTTACGTCAACGCTTATACCTCATTCGATCGGACGGTGTTTTGGATCGATTGCCCAAAGGCAGTGGTTGGTACAGCGGTCGACGTTCTGGCTGACATGCTCTTCGGCTCGCTGATCGAAATGGGAGAGCTCGAGCGGGAAATGGATGTGATCCGCCGTGAGTTTGAAATGGGCTACGACGATCCCGATCGCATGCTCAGCCATCTTACGTTTGGTACGGCTTATCAGGTGCATCCCTGCCGTACGCCCGTCATCGGGCTACGTCGCATCTTCGATCGAATTACCCGGGACGATGTGCTCCAATATTACCGTCGGCGATACGTACCGGACAACGTGTTCGTCGTGGTCGCGGGTGATGTCGATGTCGAAACGGTGCGCCAGCAGGTGGAGGCTAGCTTTGGGCCGGTGTTGCCGGCCCCAGTCGCGCCCGTCGTTGTTCCGGACGAACCGCCTCAGCTTGGTTGCCGCCGGGAATCGCGAGTATTTGACTCCCAGCTCGGGTATTTCAGTCTAGCCTGGCATGCGCCCGGTATCGCTCACGAAGACCTGCCGGCATTGGATATCCTCTCTATCTTACTTGGGGGAGGAGCCAGTTCTTTCTTGTATGACGAGCTGCGCGAAAAGAGGGGGTTTGTCCACGGAATCGGCGCCTACGCTTTTACCCCAGGTTTCCCCGGGCTATTAACCGTATCTGGTACTTGCCCGGTGGAAAATGCCGGCAACGTCGAGAGCGCAACGCTGGAAAAACTAGCCGAATGGCGGAGCCGCCCGCTCAGGAAAGAGCAGCTCGCCAAGGCGCAACGCATTATCCAGGTCAGTGCCTGGGAGCAGTTGCAGACGGTGAAAGGGATCGCCTCGGATATCGGATTGAATTGGCTCTACACTCGTAATCTTTACTTTAACCAACGCTACCTTGAGCGGGTGCAAGCGGTGTCACCGGAGCAAACCCACGCGGTGTTCGACCGATACCTTTACGAAGATAACCTAACGGTTGCTACCCTTCAGCCGAAAGGGTCGATCAGTCCGGGCCGTCGTCCGTCTGTTGCCGAGAAGGATCCGGAGGTGCGCGTTCTTCCCAATGGCGTACGGGTCGTGCTCATCCCGGATAATCGGCTGCCCATACTGCATGCCTCGCTGGTATTTCGTGAAGGGGTTCTGTCCGAGAATCCAAAGAACAGTGGTATCCATCGCCTGTATGCCTACAGCCTCTTGAAAGGAACCAAGAATCTTTCCAGTGCTGAAATTGCTGATCAGGTCGAATCGCTGGGGGGCACTCTTTTTGGGGACTCCGGCTACAACTCTTTGCGGATAGGATGCAGCTCGCTGGCTGGCGATTTCCGCCAGCTACTTGCGCTAGTGGAGGAGGTTTTGTCTTCGGCAGTTTTCCCCAAAGATGCCGTCGAGCGCGAACGAGCCAGCCTGATCGCGACTATCGAAGCAGAAGAGGCTCAGCCAGGAATTTTGGCGCGGAATATTCTCCGGGCCGGGCTATACGGCGATCATCCTTATGCGATGAATATCATCGGTACTCGCAGCTCGGTGAGCAATATTCTGCGGGAAGATTTGGTGCGACTCCATGCCCGGATTATCGATTCGGCGTCGTGCTCGCTCGCGATTTGCGGTCGAATCGAGGCGGATGAACTCTGGCCGGAGCTAATCAAGTTCCTCGGGTTTCTTCCCCAACGATCAGCGGTAACCCAATTCAAGGTGCCTAAAGTTGCGCCGTTTGCTTCTCGAACGCTGGTACAACACCATCAAAAACATCAGGCGTTTGTTACTATTGGCTACCTGGCTTGCTCCTTATTTGATCGGGAGCGGATTGCTTTCGAGGTGCTGGATGAGGCCAGCGGAGATGCGAGTTCCCGCTTTTTTATCAAACTCCGGGAAGAGCTTGGGTTGGCATACTCGGTGGGCAGCGCACTTTCGCTCGGTCTCGCGCCTGGGCTGTTCAGCATCTATGCGGCAACCTCACCCGAGTTTGCCGAAGAGGTCGTTAAGCTTTGCCGAAAGGAGATGGAGGACTTGGGAGAAGGGGCTCTTTCTAAAGACGAACTCGAGCGTTCGAAAACCAAACTGCTCGCGCAGCTCGCGTTTCAGAAGCAAAACCAGGAAGCGTATGCCCACGGTTTGGCTCTGAACGAGCTTTATGGCTTTGGGCTCGATTATTTAGAGCGACGGCAACGAGAAATTGAGACAATGAAGTTAGAGCATGTGCAGGCGGCCTGTCGGAAATTTTTAATGGATAAACCTGCCATCACAGTCATTGTTAGGCCTTAGCCCTCGTTTCGATTCACTAGTATGGCAGAATTTCAAAATACCACGGTCTCGTCGGGTGAAATGGCGCAGCGATTTATTGAATTTGTCCTCATGCAGGCCCAAAACGCCGCCTTTTTGCTTGGCCAGATTCCCCATCCGCAAACCGGCCAGGCAGAAGTGAACCTCGATCTGGCGCGATTGCTGATCGATCAGTTGGTCATGATCCAGGAAAAGACCAAGGGTAATCTCAATAAGGACGAAGCGCAGATCCTGGCCAATACCCTGTCTAATCTGCAAATGGCGTATGTCGAGGTGGCGCAGGCGAAGCGGTCGGACGGGAAAGCCGATTCACCTTCTGGCTCCTCGACCGTGGAAACACCCCCGGAATCCAAACCCGAAACTCCAGCCAGCGAGGGCCCGGCGGTTAGCGAGAGTGAAGGGAAGAAAAAATTCGTCAAGAGCTACGGTTCGTAGAATCTATCGGTTGCTCTAAGGATATTCCTGCAACGGAATTGAAGTAGCGACGTCTTTCCCTTGAGCGTTGCTCACCTGTAATCATGCCCGGCAGTAAAGCTTTTCAGGTCGGTCAAATAAAATCGGGCGAGAGCGCGCTTTTCTTTATTCTTGGGCCGTGCGTGATTGAATCGGAAGACTTTGTTTGGGCGATAGGCCGGCAGCTGAAGGAGATCTGCCAAACTATAGGTGCTCAGTGGATATTTAAGGCGTCGTACGATAAAGCCAATCGTAGCTCAGCGAAGTCCTATCGCGGAGTTGGACTACAAAGCGGTTGTCGGATTTTGCAGGCGATCGGGCGTGAGCTGAATGTAGCGGTTACAACTGATGTCCACTCTGTCGAAGAAGCGCAAATTGCCAGCGAATTCATCGATGTACTCCAGATTCCTGCCTTTCTCTGCCGGCAAACCGATCTCATTCACGCAGCAGGGGCCAGCGGGCGGGCGGTCAACGTCAAAAAAGGCCAATTTTTGGCGCCGTGGGACGTGGCTAATATCGCGGAGAAGCTAGAGTCGGCCGGGTGTAGCAGCTATGTTTTTACCGAGCGAGGGGTAACCTTTGGCTACAATAACCTTGTCGCCGACATGCGATCCTTGTACTGGATCAGAAAACAAGGGTACCCAGTGGTATTCGATGCGACGCATTCTGTGCAACGTCCTGGGAGTACCGGAACGAGCACCGGCGGTGATGGCGAAGTGGCGCCAATTTTAGCGCGGTCCGCGGTAGCAGCAGGGTGCGACGGGGTTTTTATCGAGACTCATCCCAACCCAGCCGAAGCACTATCGGATGGACCAAATCAGATCCCATTGAGCGATTTGCCACGATTATTGTCTCAGCTTAAGAAAATTCATGAAGTGGTTCGCTAAATGTTTGGCCGCTCTAACCCTCTGTCTCGCTATGACGGGTGAGCTCAGGGGAGGGGCGTCCGAGGGCGAGCGCAAGATTGTGCTTCCAGTTCCGATCGGCCACGATGTGAGAGGCTTACGGCTCCCAGTTCGCAACGACGAGGGCAAGGTCGAGTTCCGGATGGATGTGGACTGGGCTAGACGTCTGGATGAGCAGAATGTCGAGATGCGATCCTCAATCATACAGATATATAACCAGGATACTTATAAGCCGGACGCCAAAGTCGAACTGAAAACCTCTGTGATGAACATGGATACTAGTACCATCGTCAGCCACGATCCGGTTGTGATCAGTCGAGAAGACTTTCGCCTCACCGGAGACGGAATGGAATTCAATACCAAGACGCGCCAAGGCCGGGTGATTGGAAATGTTCGTTTGATCATTTACAATCGCGAACAGCTGACAGACAAGAAATCAGACGAAGATCAGCAGTCAAACAGTGAAAAACCGTAGCATTTTGGCGATAGCCGCTTTGATTGCCATCAGTGGCGTCTCGTGGGCTCAACAGCCAACCACCGGTAAACCAAAGCAAACCAAAAGCCCGACTACTCGAACGGTAGCGTCTCCGACACCCAAGAGCAGCGGGTCTCCCGCCGCCAAACCAAACAAGACGGGAAAACCGAACGACCTCCTCCAGGGAGGGTCCCAAAACAAGGGGCCAACGGAAATCACGGCGCGAGACGCATTTGACTTTGACGGGGCATCTCGAACTGGCGTGTTTGTTGGGAATGTTAAGGTGGTTGATCCCGACTTCACGATGACGACAGACAAATTGACCGTGCACATGGCCAAACAGGAAGAGGGTGGCGGGCTCAGCTCCGCGGAAGCCGAAGGCAACGTCATCATCGTTCATGCGAACGAGTCAAAGAATCCCAAAGGTGGTGGCAGCCCCAATGCCGGTGGCTCTCCCGCACCAACTCCCGCTGCGACGCCACTGGCAAGCTCGATTCTGGCAGATCCGCCCTCCAGTTCCCAACCTTCGCCAACGCCTGCTCTGGTGCTTTCAACCGGGAGGTCACAAAAGGCGATTTATGACGCCAAGGATCAGTCAATGACGCTCATCGGATGGCCCCAGGTTACGCAGGGTAATAATACGCATATCTCGACCGAAGAAGGCACCAGAATGATCTTGTACCGAGATGGAAGACTGAAGACTTTTGGCGGGAGTCGAACCATTATCCAGGACAAGTCTGAGGCAACCAAACCTGCTGCTTCCCCCAAACAACAATAGAAAGATGGCGACGGGAAATCTACAAACTGCGCCGGCAACCGATGTCGCGCCGCAGAAACGAACCGAAGCGCCGGTCTTGCGGACCGATAAGCTCGTAAAAATCTACGGGGGACGCGCGGTGGTAAACGGGATCGATATCCATGTGAATCGTGGTGAGATTGTTGGATTGCTCGGTCCAAATGGTGCTGGTAAAACGACAACTTTTTATCTTATCGTGGGTCTCGTGCGGCCAAATGGAGGTCGAGTTTACTTCGGGGAGCGCGATGTGACGCGCTTCGCGATGCATCGGCGGGCTCGGATGGGTATGGGATACCTTCCCCAGGAGGAGTCGATCTTTCGCAAGCTCACGGTCGAAGAGAATATCATGGCGATCCTGGAGATGATGCCGGGAAATCGCAGCGCG
The DNA here is from genome assembly GCA_963804425.1 of uncultured Verrucomicrobiae bacterium. Classification (GTDB taxonomy): domain Bacteria; phylum Verrucomicrobiota; class Verrucomicrobiia; order Chthoniobacterales; family JAFAMB01; genus DASTDH01. The sequence continues at coordinate 138,880 of CAWDQF010000004.1, forward strand.
AAGAAACAGAGGTGCGATGCGCTCCTGCGGCAGTTTGGCATTGAGAATCTGGCCAAGCATCAGGCTTTAACCCTCAGCGGCGGTGAAAAACGTCGATTGACGATCGCGCGCTCTTTGGTCACTCACCCGCAGCTGATCATGTTGGATGAACCGTTCAGCGGCGTCGATCCAATAGCGGTATCGGAGATCCAGCAACACATATCCAATTTGCGCAAAGCGGGTCTGGCTATCTTGATCACCGACCATAATGTCCGGGAAACGCTGGAGATCGTGGACCGGGCTTACCTCATCTACGACGGACGCGTCGAAAGCCAGGGTACCCGGGAGTTCTTGATTAATGACCCAATCAGCCGTCAACTCTATTTAGGAGAACGTTTTCGCATGTAGGCGAGCCGAGAGCCCTCTCTGCTCGCTTTAACCAAAGAGAAAGCAAAATATTGTCTGTCACAAGCGAGGCCACCGGGCTGCCATAGAACTCTTACCACGTACCTTCCCAGCCTTCGAGCGGCCCAAACTTGGAACGGCAATCAAACATCAAGAAAGGGGCAATATGCAGATAAGAAATGCAAATCCACCCATCCGGGTGACCGGAAGACACGTCAGTGTAACGGAAGCTATGAAAGAGTACTGCCGCCGGAAGGTGGCGACGCTTCACCTCGACTATCCCAAGATTATCGAGGTACAGGTTATCCTGGACGTTCAGAAATACCGGCATCACGCGGAGGTGATTTTGCACTGCAGCAATCACATTACCATTGAGGCTCGCTCAGAGTGCAACGATATGTACGGCTCCATAGATCAAGTGGTGGACCGCGTTGCCCGGCAGATGCGCAAATGCAAAACGCGGCTTATGAGGAATCACCGCCCGAGGAGACAGTCATTGCGCCAGACCGAGGATTGGATTGTACGCTGGGATTGGATTGATGCTGCAGCTGAATTTTCAGAAGATGCAGAGGCACCCGTGGAGGAGGCAGTGCGAGAGATCGTCCATCGGGAAAAACATCCGGTGAAGCCGATGTCGCCGGATGAGGCGGTCTTGCAGATGGAGCTTTCACCCAAGCAGTTCCTGGTATTTTTGAATTCGCAGACCGATAAGGTGAACGTCCTTTACCGACGCAAGAAAGGTGATTTTGGTCTAATCGAACCAGCGTTTAGTTGAAGCCGATTATTATTGATCGACCAATCATTTATCTATCGTTTAGCCGGATTGCGAATCGGTGCCGATTCGCAGCCCGGCCCACTCTCCGGGACAACCTGATGCCGCTCGAACCCGGGGCGGCGAGCTTGCTCCGATGAAGCGAGGAAAACTACCGTTTGTCCGTGTGGGTGAATTCTACACCCGGCATGGTGAGTCACTGCATCTGAAGCTGATTGGGTCGGCCAACGGGTTCGAGCGGAAGATTCGAGAACCCACAATCAACCGTCCTGGGTTAGCGCTCTCTGGATTTTTCATCTATTTCGCGGAAAAACGTGTTCAAGTCCTTGGAAACGCGGAGGATAGCTATCTAAAAAGCTTGAGCCTCGAAGAGCAGCAGCTCCGTTGCACCAAGCTCTGCCAACAGCAAATCCCTTGCATCGTGGTTTCTCGTAGCCTCCCAGTCCCCAAAGCGCTTACCGAAGCGGCCGCCGAATTCCAGATCGCCATTTTCCGCACCCCCATGGTCACCATGCGCTTTATCAACGCTGCGACCATTGCACTCGAAATGGATTTCGCACCGACCAAAACCGAGCATGGCAGCATGGTCGATATTATGGGGGTTGGCACATTGATTCGCGGAGACAGCGGCATCGGCAAAAGCGAATGCGTCCTGGGGTTGATCGAACGCAGCTATAGCTTGGTGAGCGACGATGTCACCCGACTTCGAGCAATTGAGGGACGCGAGCTTGTCGGAACAGCTCCAGATTTGACCCGATATCACATGGAAGTCCGCGGCCTCGGAATCATCAACGTCGCCTCTATTTTCGGAGTCGGCAGTATTCGCCTGGAGAAACGTTTAGATTTGATCGTGACGCTTCGTGACTGGCATGAATTGGAAGAGGTTGACAGAATTGGACTCGAACAAGAATACTACGAAATTCTCGGAATCCGGATTCCGCATATCACGATTCCCGTTCGCGTGGGGCGTGACCTGGCCCGATTGGTGGAGGTTGCGGCCTTGGATCAGAAACTGAAGAGTCTTGGACAAAATAGTGCCGTGGAGTTTAATCAGCGCCTGTTGAATTTGATGCAAAACAACAAGGAGATTTAATGGGGCTTTTGAGCAGGCGTTCGGGATCCAGCAAGATTGAACGAGAAGTGACTATCGTGAACAAGCTCGGCCTGCATGCGCGCCCGGCCGCCATGTTTGTGCGTATTGCCAACAAGCATCGAGCCGAGATTTGGGTGGAGAAAGACGGCGAACAGGTCAACGGGAAGAGCATAATGGGATTGATGATGCTCGCGGCGGGACAGGGGTCCAAGTTGATGATTTCGGCCGAAGGATCGGATGCGGATCAAGCCGTCCATGAGCTGGAGTCGCTCATCGGACGGCGTTTTGACGAGGAATAATCAGGAATTGGTCGCCTTTCATCGGGTGGTTTTGATTCCTGACCTCAGTTGATTGCGCTTCCCTTTCTCCTGGTCCGCTCTTTTTGGTCGAAAGTTGACCAGGTTTGATTAGGCTCTCGTCCGTCCAATGAGCGATCAGGAAGTCACACTACGAGGAGTTGGGGTAGCACCGGGGATTGCCCGTGGAATCGTCTTTTTGCATCATCCGGACGACGAAGAGCCGCCGAAGCGAAAGCTCGACGAATCTGAGATTCCTGCGGAAATTGTCCGGTTTGAAGCGGCGCTCATTGCCACGCGCGCCCAAATTCTGGAAATGCAGCAGCGAATCGCGGAAGCGATTGGAGCGAAGGATGCCAGCATTTTCGACGCTCATTTGATGGTCGTCGAAGATCATACTCTGATCGATGAAGTGTTACGGGCTTTGCAGCGCGAACGTTGGAATGTTGAGTTCGTCTTCAGCGAAGTGGCGAACCGATACGCCAAGACCCTGAGCGAAATCGACGATCCCTATCTGCGGGAGCGGGCCTTCGATATTTACGATGTTACGCGCCGGGTGGTTCGCAATCTTCTCGGTCGATCCACCAAGACCCTGGCCCAGCTCGATGCGCCTCACGTTATCGTCGCTCATAATATGACTCCGTCGGACACGGCGATGTTGAACCGGCAGATGGTGCTGGGGATCGCCACAGATGTCGGCAGCCGGACCTCCCACACGGCCATCATGGCGCGTTCTTTGAACATCCCGGCGGTGGTCGGCCTGAAGGACGCGAGCACGACACTCAAAAATGGCGATCACGTTTTACTCGACGGTGCCAAAGGTCTGGTCATCATCAATCCGGCCGACCAACTACTCTGGGAATATGGTGAGCTGGAGGTAAAGCTTGAAGAGGTCGAGGAGCAGCTCACCGGTCTGCGAGACACCGCGAGTGTCACGGCGGACGGCAAACAAATAATCCTCTCTGCCAATATCGAATTGCCCGAAGATGTTGCGCTCGTCAAACAAGCAGGGGCACACGGTATTGGGCTTTATCGGACAGAATTCTTTTTTCTCAATAAGACAGAGCTCCCGGATGAAGAGAAGCAATACCAGGCCTATCGATCTGTGGCCGGAGCCATGCTACCGCAGCCTGTTATCATTCGAACGCTCGATTTAGGAGGAGACAAATTTCTCAGCCATTCGCATCTTCCGACTGAAATCAATCCGTTTCTCGGATGCCGGGCTATCCGGTTTTGTTTGGAGCGACCCGATGTTTTTAAGGCCCAACTTCGAGCGATTCTGCGGGCCAGCGCCCTTGGCAATGTTCGAATGATGTATCCTTTAATCTCTGGGCTCTCCGAGCTCCAGCAGGCGAACGAGGTCCTGGAAAGTTGCCGATCCGAGCTGCGATCGGAGGGAATTCCATTTAACGAGAACCTCGAAGTGGGCATTATGATCGAAGTTCCGAGTGCAGTTCTTGTCGCCGATTCGCTCGCCAAAGAGGCGGATTTCTTTAGCCTCGGCACGAATGACTTGATCCAGTATACGATCGCAGTTGATCGGGTGAATGAGCGCATCGCCCATCTTTACGAACCTACGCATCCGGCTATCCTGCGGCTGATGGAGATGACTGTCACGGCTGCCCACGCAAACGGTATTTGGGTCGGAGTTTGCGGCGAAATGGCCGGCGAGATTTCGCTGGCACCGCTTCTGATTGGTCTGGGAGTCGACGAATTAAGCGCCAGTCCCGGTTTAGTGCCGCGCGTCAAGAAAGCGGTTCAGACCCTCGATTCGAAAGAATGCGCTACGCTTTTGGCTGAAGTGCATGACCTGAGTTCTGCCGCTGAAATTCTTGCCCGCTGCGAATCCATGGCCCGGCAACATTATCCGGAACTGCTGACGTAGTATAGTCTTGGGGGCCCGGCCGCCGCGCGCTTTTCAACCGACAAGCTATAGACACTGAGACGGCGTCACTTGACGAAAAATTAATGAAATCATCACACTTGGTGATACTCGCGATAGGGCTGCTGCTGGAATCTTGCGCACAAACCCAACCGTCCCAGCGAACAGACCTTTCGATCGATACCTATAGACCTCCTCCCGATGCTCTTGCTATCGCAGAGACTCGCGCGAAAAAATACTGGGCTAAACACCAAGACGAAATCGGTCGAGGCGCCAGATACTTGGCCATCGAAAGCGATTCGATTCCCTCGGCCGACATCCCCGACCTCTATTTCAAGTTGGTCCATTCACCCGGAGTGAATGGAAGTGATGTTGAGGAATACCGGGTCAACAATGACATCGATGTTTTCTGTATTAACATTTTTGACACTCGAACCAGTAAGCTCGTCAGCCCCCAGGGCTATGCGGTAGTCGATGAGCCGGAGCGCGGGAGTGTGGCTCGTTTCGGCAGATACGTCGCCACGTTTATCGGGGACGGTACTTAGTCGGCCTAAGCCGGATAACTGCCCGTGATATATTTCTCGAGATGGTCGATCGTCGCATCCTGGGCGGAGATCAACCATTTCAGTAAGTCACCGATGGATACGACGCCCACGATCTTTGATCCTTCCAACACGGGGAGATGACGCACCCGTTGCTCCGTCATGACGCGCATGCACTCAGTGATATTCTCATTCGGATCTGCCGTGACCAACTCCTTGGTCATAATTTCGCCGACCGGTGTGTCCTTCGAGGACTTACCCTGCAGAATGACTTTTCGAGTGTAGTCGCGCTCGGAGATAATGCCGATCAACCGGTTGTCCTCAAGCACCAATAACGCCCCAACGTTTTTCTGGGCCATCAATTTGATCGCTTCGTAGACCATTGCGTTTGGCGCAATCGACCATACCGAGGAACCCTTCCGTTCCAGAATTCGGCTCACTGTGCCGGCGACTTCCATAGAGGGGGGGGATTGAACCCCATAATCTGCCGCAGTTTAGTCCAACATTCAAAGAGAAATAAACTTTCAGACTCGAAGCCGGCCCTTTGGAATTGCGTCGTCATCACCCGGAACGCCGGAAGCAAAACGGCTAGAGGTGAGAAGTAAGACAAGTAAACACGGGTTTGTTTGGTTGAGGCAGGAAAAACGAGGCGAAATACTTGCTTTACGTTGTTAATCCGTTCCCGGCGTTATTGGCTATTGGCTATCTCCCCCAGCTCCCATCTTTCCGGTCATTGGAACAAAGCGTACCGGCAAAATTGCCTCTTGTTTGACTGAGTTGCCCTGCTTCTGCAACAGATAAAGAGATTGGTTTCCCTTCGCACCAACTGGAATGACCATGAGCCCGCCATTTCGCAGTTGATCGATCAGCGGCTGCGGGACGTGCTCGGGAGCGCATGTCACAATGACGGCGTCAAACGGCGCGTATTCGGGCCAGCCTTTATAGCCGTCACCAATCAGGACCTTGACGTTATCGTAACCAAGTCGCTTTAGGTCGGCCATTGCGCGGCGCGCCAAGGGCTCAATGATTTCAATGGTGTAAACGTATGCCGCTAACCGTGACAATATAGCGGCTTGGTAACCAGAACCGGTTCCGATTTCCAGGACGCGATCGGTTGATTTCAGATCGAGCTTATCGGTCATGAACGCTACGAGAGAAGGTTGAGAAATCGTTTGGCCATAGCCGATTGGCAATGGTTCATCCCGATAAGCGAAACCTCGTTGATCTTCGGGGACGAATTCGTGACGTGGCACCGAGGCCATAACTTCTAAGACTTTTGGATTATTTACGACTCGGTTAGGAGCAGCGATCTGTTCCTGCACCATTTTTCTGCGGGCGTTAGCGAAATCGACTTCTGTCAGAGACTGCGAATCGCAGAGTTCCGTTGAGAGATGGAGCAGCGTCGCCGCCGCAAGCACTCGGCACGTGAACAACAGGTAATGCCGTTTCGCACACTTCGCCACCGCAACTCCAAGTTAGGCACGGATCACCGAAACTTCCAGATTTAGAGCCACAATAGTCTGGAAGTTAACCATAGATTTCAAAGATTTTCGGGGCGTGACTCGACGTTGACCAATGGGTTCCGAAAAGGCCATCCTGGGACCGGATGAAGACTTCTGCCGCTTTATTGTTGATTTTCCTTCTGGGTGTAAACCCGCCTCTTTTCGGGGAAGAAACAAAAGAGGAAAAACCGGATGAGAGCGTCCTTAAGGCGATTGCCGAGCGCGAAAATCAGTATACGGACGGATTGTTACATCGAAATATCGAGGAGCTCGCGTCCGTATTCGCGGATACGTATGTGAATACCAGCCCTTCCGGTGAACTCAGGAATAAAGCGGAATTTTTGGAGGCCTTAATGGCCGACACTTCGCGAATATCTGAGATCAAAGAGAGTGAGAAACAGACGCAGCTTTATGGGGACACTGCTGTCGTTACGGTCAAGTTTGTGGTGCAGGGCACCGACCAAGGCGAGACGTTTGAATTCAAGGGTCGAGCCACCGATATCTGGGTCAAGATCCAGGAACAGTGGTTTTGCGTCGCCGTCCATTCAAGTCCCCTGAAATAGGCGTTCACCAATGATTCGGGCGGAGCTCCATTCTTAGAGTTTTTTCGATATCGCGGAAGGCATTGCTCGTGGAGCTTGCACACTGGGCGTCTAGGCTCCATCGTTACAAGCATGGCGCCGCATCCCCCTGCGGATATTTGCAACTTTGCCATCGTCGGACACGCGTCGTCTGGCAAGACGATTCTCAGCGAGGCTATGCTGTTCTGTAGCGGCACGATCGGCCGGATGGGACGGATTGCTGATGGCTCTACTGTCTCCGACTACCACGTGAGCGAAAAACAGCGGCAAATTTCCACCCAGACTTCTTTGCTTCACACCACGTGGATGAACAAGAAATTCAATATCATGGATACGCCGGGCTACCTCGACTTCATCAGCGAGGCGCTGGGGGCGTTACGGGTAGCGGATTTAGCGCTCGTCGTTATTCACGCCCAACACGGCATCGGCGTAGGCACCGAACGCGTTTGGAATTACGCCACCGAATGTGGGATCCCGAAGATCATCGTCGTCAATGCGATGGACAAGGAACACGCAAATTTTGACAACGTCCTGGCCGATGCCCGCGCGCAGTACGGTGCGCGCGTATTCCCGATGAACGTGCCGGTGAATCCCGGACCTGGCTTTAATCAGATTCTCGATGTACTCCGCAGTGATGTGGTGACCTACGAGACGACGGGCCGGGGTCGATTTAACGAGGAGGCAGCAACCGGCGACTGGAAGGAACGTGTCACCCGGCTTCATGCTGAGTTGGTCGAACTCATTGCTGAATCCGACGACACACTGCTCACAAAGTTCTTCGACCAGGGCGGGCTTTCGGAGGAGGAATTCCGGACCGGGATCCATGCGGCAGTCCAGCAGCAGCTTTTCATTCCGCTGTTTTGTATCTCGGCCGAGACCGATGTGGGTGTTGCTCGCTTGATGGATTTCATCGCGAAGTACGGCTCGTCGCCCGTGGACCGGGAAAAGGTGGTCGCCCTCGATAGGAGCGGCAGTGAGGTCGAAATCGGGCTCAAGGATTCAGAGCCGGTAGCGCAAGTTTTCAAGATAATGAATGAGGAACAATTCGGTGAATTGTGGTTCTTCCGCATTTATTCCGGCGTGGTGAAGACCGGAATGGATCTGCTCAACAGCTCCCGGAGTATCACCGAACGGATTGGTCAGATTTATTTCCTAAATGGTCGCAGTCGCTCCGCTGTGAACGAGCTCGGCGCGGGCGATATTGGGGTAACAGTGAAGCTGAAAAACACCAATGCTGGCAACACACTTTGCTCTCCCAATCGGCCGATCCGGCTGCCGGCGCCTGCTTATCCGAAACCTACCGTCCACGCGGCTCTTCAGCCTCGAGCCAAGGGCGAGGAAGACAAAATTGCGGCGGGACTCGCCACATTGCATGGGGAGGATCCCTCGTTTGTGTTCACGACCGATCCCGAATTGCACCAGACCATCGTAGCAGCACAGGGCGAGCTACATCTCGATGTTGTGGCCGAACGACTTCGCCGGCGATTCAAGGTCCATTTCGATTTGGCGGAGCCGCGGGTGCGTTTCCGCGAAACGATAAGGATACCTGCTGATGCGAATTATCGGCACAAGAAACAGACCGGTGGCGCTGGGCAGTTCGCCGAGGTCGCCCTACGAATAGCACCCTTAGCACGCGATTCCGGCATTGGGTTCAGCGAATCACTCTCCGGGCAGTGCGTAGATCGCCAATTCGTTCCTTCGGTGGAGCGCGGAATCCAGAACGCTTGTATCGAAGGCGTTCTTGCCGGCTACCGGGTTGTAGATGCGGGCGTTGATTTTTACGACGGCAAAATGCATCCGGTCGACTCGAACGATATTTCTTTCCAGGTTGCCGGGTACTGGGCGTTTAAGGAAGCATTCCTTAAGGCAAAGCCGTGCCTGCTCGAACCGATCCATTCCGTCGAGGTGCGCACCCCTGAGGATTGCGTGGGCAAGGTAATCGGAGACCTTTCCAGCCGTCGTGGTAAAATTGTTGGGATCGATACGACTGGTCACCTTCAAGTAGTTCGAGCTCAGGTTCCGGCCAGAGAACTGTACCGTTATGCCAGCCAGCTTCGCTCTTTAACCGGTGGACGCGGGCTTCATTCCGAGGAGTTCAGCCACTATGAGGAACTACCGCCGGAAATTGAGCAGCAGGTAATCGAGTCTGCGAAAAAAGCGCGGTCTAATCATTAACCATTTGGACACTCGTTCGCTGCGTTTTGTATCGGTTGTTCCTTAGAGCGCACAAGGCTTCGTCGCGGCCGGAGGTTGCGATAGGCAAGTCCTTAAGCTACCTGGGCGCGCCGTAGCTTGCCAAGGCGGCGCGGGCTAAGTTCTCTAACGCCTTCGGCGTGCTAAAATCGCTTTTTCCAAGCGCTCAACTCGTAAGCGACTCGATCAGCTTATCGACCTCGGCGCGGTGCGGCATCGACGGCGCGGTTCCTGGTCGGGTGACTGATATCCCGGCAACCGCACATCCGTACCTCGTTGCTTCCACGATTGTTTTCCCTTCGGCCAAGGCCACCGCGAAGCCTCCGGCAAAAGCGTCCCCGGCTCCGGTTGTCTCCACCACTTTACCGATCGAGAACGCCGGAACGAATTCGCGAAGGTGGGCGTTTTTGACGAATGCACCCTTCTCACCCAAAGTCAGCACGACATTCTTGACACCAGTCTGGAGCAATCGATCAGCGAGGGTATCGAAGTCCGATGGATCAATGGTGGTGTTGCTGCCGATCAGGCCTAACGCCTCGGTTTCGTTCGGTGTCAGATAGTCGACCTTAGCCAACACATTGGCCGGCACCGGGATAGCGGGCGCGGGATTCAAAATGACTGGGACACCGGATTCATGAGCGATCTCAATGCCGCGGATCGTCGGTGGAATGGGGAGCTCCAGTTGGGTCAGGAAGATATCAGCCGATGCAATCTCGTCGCGCGCGGCTTCGACTTCGGCAACAGTCAATTTGCCGCAAGCGCCCGGGACGACTACAATCGTGTTCTCGCTCGTGGTGTGGTCGACCAAGATCGTCGCCGTTCCGCTGGACTCTTCCGCATCCTCGAGAATATGATCGAGGCTCATGCCTTGGTCCTGGTAAAACTTGCGAGCCATATCGCCAAAAGCGTCTCGGCCAAGTTTTGTGATCAAACGGACATCAGCATCAAGGCGAGCCGCCGCGACCGCTTGGTTTGACCCCTTGCCGCCAGGACCCATCTTGAATGCTTCACCCAGGATGGTCTCACCCCATTTCGGCATCCGCGCGGTCCGGCAGGTGAGATCGGCGACGAATGCACCGAGCACGCAGACTTTTGGCTTCGGCATAACCGCTTGTTATTTCGGAAGGACGACTCCCTTTTTGATGAGGACACAACCGTAAGTGCGTAACTCGCCGCTGGCAATGATCGCGTAAGCTTTCTTCGCGCGCTCGTAAAACGCGTGGCGCTCGATTTTCACCAGCGGAACATGCTTGCCCTCTTCCTGATCGATGACCTTCTGAAACTCCTTTTGGACTTCCGGGATTTCATTCGGATGCTGGACCACCTCCATTCGGAGGGCTGGATCATCGACGAAAGTATCGAGGGGAATTAGCTGCAGACAGGCCTGAAGAGCCGCCGGCGCAGATACCCCGTCCAAACGGATTAGCCTTTTGGCCATAGAAACGGCCGGGAAATGGGCATCGACAATGACGATGTCGTCGCCATGTCCCATGGAGGCAAGGGTGTGCAACAGTTCGGGAGTATGTAATGGACTTAAGTTTTTGAGCATAGGTTAGTAGTTGGCAGTTACAGGTTGCAGGTTGGCTGCACTGAACACTGAAAGCGTTCGTCTGGCTTCCAGATTCTCTTCATTTAATTGCTCCCATGGTTAGACCCCGGGTCAGGTATTTTTGAAGGAAGGTTGCTAGTAACAGGGCAGGGATAATCGCGATAATTGCCGCGGCTGAGATCTGGCCCCAAAGAATTTCGTGTCCGCCGGCAAACTGGGCAATAACGACCGGCAATGGCGTAACGTTCGATCCGCTAAAAATCACAGCATAAGCAAAATCATTCCACGCAAAGATAAACGTAAAAAGCGCCACCACCACCAGACCGGGAGCAATCAGGGGAACAACAATATTTCGAAAGATCTGAAAGCGCGAGGCTCCATCCACTTTGGCTGCTTCTTCGATTTCCCGGGGTAAATCCTCAATAAAGCCCTTCAAAATCCAGATCGCAAAAGGCAAATTGAACACGGTGTAAGAGAGAATCAGCCCAATGTACGAGTCGACTAGCCCGACGAAGCGAAAGATCACAAAGAGGGGAAGAATGGTAGCGATTGGCGGAAACATTCGAATCGAAAGAATCCAGAAGGCAAGATTGTTTTTGCCAACTTGAAACCGAGCGATGGCGTAGGCCGCCGGCGAACCGAGAAGCAACGAGACCAACATCGATGAGAACGCGATCGTGAAGCTATCAATCAGCCCCTTCAGCGCTCCGCGGCCAAGGGAATCCGGGTAATTTGACCACTCAGCATGCGATGGGATCCAGATCGGTGGGCGAGTGAAAAATTCGCCCCGGGCTTTCAGGCTGCTGGAGATGATCCAAAAGAGCGGGAAAAGAAAGATTATCAGAATACCGAGCAGTGCGATCCACTTGAGGAAATCGAGCAAGAAACGCTTGGACATGACTAAAAGGCCTCCCGCCGGCGCATGATTCCTAAGAAGCCTTTGGCTGCCACTGTCACGACTATCAACTGGATAAAGGACATGGCGGAGGCATAGCTCGGGTTAAAAAACTTGAAGCCTACCAAGTAAGTAAAGAAAGTGAGGGTCTCGCTTGAATTACCGGGACCGCCTTGGGTCAGGATATAGACGAGGTCGAACGTCTTAAACAGATCGACACCGCGCAGCAGAATCCCGATCCCGGTAACCGGCAAGATAAGCGGAAGGGTAATTCGCCGGAACATGGACCACCCGTGCGCGCCATCGAGCCGGGCTGCTTCGATCAATTCCTGCGGTTGACTTTCGATTGCGGCGAGGATGACCAAGGCAAGGAAAGGGGTCCATTGCCAAGTATCAGTCAGAAAGACTGAAACCAGAGAGGTTTGGGGAGAAGCGAGCCATACCGGTCCTGGGATTCCGAACCGGGCCAAAAGATCGTTCAGCGGACCATAGGAGGCGTTAAAGATCATTCTTCCTTGCCATCCGGCTACCACCGGTGAGATGACCGCGGGAATGAGAATCGGGCTCAACAGCAACGCCCGATTCCGTCGGACCCGGGAAAGCAAAGAGGCAATGGTGTACCCGATCAAAGTTTGGGTTAACACTCCTACTATTACCAACAACAAGGTCCGTACCAAGGCGCCTAGGAAGCGGGTATCATGCGTAATCAGCGTGATGTAGTTATCGATTCCGACCCATCGCATCGGTTGCGGGCTGCTGAACTGAAGATTGGTAAATGAGACCCCGAGCGAAAAGAGCAGAGGCGCGATCGTAACCAGGAAAAGCACGGTGACGGCTGGACCCACCATCATCCGGGCAAACCTTTGATCGCTCCTGCCTCCCTGCCGATTCACCGGTTCGGGGTTCACGCTTGACGGTTGGAAATTGGAAGCTACAGGTTCCAGGCCATCGGCTATTACTTCAGCAGCCCCGCTGCGCGGTAGCTGGACAATGCGTCATTCCAAAACTTCTTCTGGTTTTCCGCACCTAACCGCTCGGTGATTCCCTTCCAATCCGCAGCGACACCGTCCAAGGCGGTCTTTGGGTCCGCTTCTCCGGAAAGCGCTTTGGTGACCGCGACATCCAAAGAGTCGATGTACTGGGCTGCCCCAGGAATATTCAAATCGGGAAACCCGTTCTTCAAATTTGCTTCGACAGCCGCGACGTAGGCTTTCGTCGAGGCTTCATCCGGAAACTTATAGTGTGAGATATCGGTGAAATGGCTGATCCGGTAAGGATCTTGGCCGTTCCAGTTGGCGGCCACCGTGATCGAACTCTTGTCCAAGGACAGATATTTGGCGACCCAATAGGCAGCTTCTTTGTTCTTCGAATTTGCCGGCACCGCCAAAACTCGTCCCACCGGCATTGGTGCTCTATGCTGGATTTGGCCGTTGACTTCGGTGCCTGGCACCAGTGCAAATCCGGCTTTCCCGACAATCTTGCTGAGTTGTGAATCCGCAGTCTTCTTGCCAACGTCCGACCATTGCACAACCATGGCCAGATCACCCCCTAAGAAGGCATTCTTGAGTTCTTCGTACCCATAGCTCAGCACGTCGGGTGGACAGAATTTTAGAGCGTCAACCATGTTCTGCAGACCTTCGACTGCCGCTGCCGTGTTGATCTGCGGGTTCATGTTTTCATCAAAGTAAATTCCCCCAGAGCTAGCAAACCGAGCTAGAAACCAGCCGTAGCTAAACCCACGTGCCCCATATTCACCTGCACCATAAAACGGGTGATCAAGTTTCTGCCCCGCCAATGTATCGCCCTGTTTCCTGGTAAAGAACTCCGCCACCTGTAACCATTCTTTCCAAGTTGCGGGCGGAGCCAACTCACGATTGTACTTCTTCTGAAAGGCGGCTTTTTCGTCCGGGTTCTCAAAGAGATCCTTGCGGTAATACATGAGAAGCACATCCCCGTCGTAGGGTAACGCATAGGTTTTTCCCGCCCACCTGCAGTAGACTTCGCGGAAAGGCGGCTCAACTTCGGCCAGGTTTGGATCCCAAACCGATGCCGGCGTTTTCTTCATGTACTCATCGAGCGGAGCCAGATAGCCGTTGCCGGCAAAGTCTCCGATATACGACGGATAAAAAATGACCATGTCGTACTCATTCGAGCCCGCGACGAAACTCGTTTTGAGTTTGTCGTAAAGGCCGGTGAAGGTAGCCCCCACCTGTTTGATGGTGACGCCGGCTTTGGTGAAATCGTCCTTGTACCGGTTGAGCGTTTCCATGTTTTGTCCGGCATCGCCGATGACCGTAACCGTGACATTATCAAAGTGTGGCAACTCCGCGTAGCCGGTGCCGACACTGGCGACCAGCCAAGCAAGCCACAAGGAGGAGAATCTGGATTTCATAACTGTTTTGGGAGTGATCCTGAGGAAGGTGGAATTGGGGGGGACGGCCGCGACCGGTAACCATAATGCGCTGCCGGAGCGGGCCGACTATTAGAGGCATTTAAGCTCATCGCTCAACTGTTGTAAATTACAACTTTTGCTGGATAGAGAGCTCACGCCAAGACGCCAAGTCGCAAAGGCAGGAAGAAGACACCGAAACTCCAGATGCTAAGGACTGACCGTCTTTTACATGTTGCAACTATGCGGCGCAGTCTTCGTTTCTGCGCTGGCTTCGGTTGAGAAGAATTCTGGGTTCATCCTGTCTTAGCGGCTTGGCGTCTTGGCGTGAGATCTGGGCCTGGGGGACCGTTAGGCTCCCAACATTTGCGGGATTTCTTAACATTTGTTGTTTGCTCCGAGGATTGGGTTGTGACAAGCTGGGCCCCAGAATGAACGGCTGGTTGCTCACGACCTGAAATGGTGATAAAGCGAAAAACTCGATCTCGGACGAGCGCGCCCCGGGTTTCTTCGGAAGAGCAACGGGAGCATTTAATGGTGCAGGCGGCAAAGCTCTACTACGACCTCGATCGTACCCAAAGCGACATCGCCAAACAGCTTGGACTCACCCGTTGGCAGGTCGGAAGATTGCTGCATGAGGCTCGCGAACTGGATGTCGTTCGGATCGACATCTCGCCGCGTCTGCCCCGTCGACCCGATCTGGAGAGCGCGTTGCAGCGGAGATTCGGGCTGCGGGAGGCAGTGGTAGTTCCGGTAACGGTCGACAATGAAGGGTTTATCTTGGATGCCGTCGCGCAAGCCGGAGCCCGGTATCTTGCCTCTCTTCATCCGAGACCCAAGAAACTCGGGATTTCCTGGGGCCGAACGATGGCGGCTATGGCGCGGTGGATGCCGCATCAATGGAATCGGGGTCTGCACGTCGTGGTGTTGAACGGCGGGATTGGCCGGACGAGCTCGCCTAACCAGCCGGTGGATGTAGCGGTTAGACTGGCAGCATCGGCGGGCGGTTTCGCTACCATCATGCCAGTGCCGGCGATTCTAGGTTTGCGTTCAACTAAGGAAGCGCTGGAACAAGATCCGACGATTTCCACCGTGTTGGAAGCGGCTCGCGATGTATCGATCGCTTGCTTCACCGTGGGGGCTTTGTCGCAGCATTCGGTCCATGTCGAATCGGGTCATCTGACCACGACGGAAGTTGCTCAACTCCGACGCAAAGGCGCGGTTGGCGATATTTTGGGTCGCTTCATCGATCGGGACGGGAAGATTGCCGACGATGCGATTAATGCCCGGACAATCGGATTGGACCCAAAAGCATTGCGGGATAAAGAATGTTCGATTTGTGTCGCCGGTAGCAAATCCAAGCACGCTGCGGTGCGGGCCGGTTTGATTGCGCGATACTACAACGTGCTGGTGACAGATGAACAAACGGCTAGTTTTCTATTGAAAAAATGAACCGAGGACGAACCTATCGACCGGTGACCTCTTCGCTCACTGGAGACCAGATGTGATGAAATCGTCGGCTACAGTGCTTGCGCCGAACCAGGTGACCCCTATCACACGGCACATTCGCAATCGAGGGATGCCGCTGGATCTGGATTGGGTAAGTGACGTGCGAGTGAACCTGAGTGCGATCGAGCGTCGATCCGCCAGCCTGTCGGGCCGCCGGACAGTGAAAAAACAATGGCAAGCAGCTTGGCTATTGAAGGCGGTGAGCTGTATCGATCTGACTACTCTGGCAGGGGACGACACCGCAGGGAAAGTGCACCGGCTTTGCGCCAAGGCTCGCCAGCCGATTCGGCCAGACTTGCTGGAAGCTGCTGGCGTGGCCGATCTCGGTCTTACGGTCGGAGCGGTTTGCGTTTATCCGACCATGGTCCCGGCTGCGGTTCAGGCGTTGCGCGGCTCCAACATTCCGGTAGCCTCGGTTGCTACAGGATTTCCTAGTGGCCTGAGCCCGATGCGTTTGCGATTGGAGGAGATTCGGTATGCGGTCGGCGAGGGTGCTGCCGAGATCGATATCGTGATTACCCGCGAACATCCGCTGACCGGCGACTGGCAGGCATTGTACGATGAGGTGCTGCAATTTCGTGAAGCCTGCGGCGATGCTCATCTGAAAGCGATTCTGGCAACAGGTGAGCTCGGGACACTGCGGAATGTGTATCGGGCCAGTCTGGTTGCCATGATGGCAGGTGCTGATTTCATTAAGACTTCAACCGGGAAAGAGACCGAAAACGCCACACTGCCGGTTAGCCTCACCATGGTGCGTGCAATTCGAGCGTATCAGGAGCGGACTGAACACAAGATTGGCTTCAAGCCTGCCGGCGGCATTCGGACTGCCAAGGACGCACTCACTTGGCTGATTCTGATGAAGGAGGAATTGGGCCGGGACTGGGTTGAACCGAACCTGTTTCGGTTTGGCGCCTCTAGTCTGCTGACTGACATCGAGCGGCAGCTAGAGCACTTCGTGACAGGCCGGTACTCGGCTGCGTATAGGCATCCCATGGCCTAGTTGTTAACGCCGAAAATGAACGCCGAGAACGCCATGAAACTATGAGTACCGTTCGCGAGATTTTCGAGTCGATGGAGTACGGCCCCGCTCCGGAAGCGCCTGACCTGGCCTTGAAGTGGTTAAAGGAGCATCACCATAGCTTTCAGCCGTTCATTGATGGCCGTTTTCAAGACATGCCGAACGCGCAAACATTTCAGACGGTCAATCCGCGGAACGGCCAGCCGATAGCGACGCTCACCCAGGGTGGAAAAAGTGAGGTAGACGCAGCGGTCGCAGCAGCTGCGGCAGCGTTCCCGGGATGGTCGGCACTCAGCGCTCAGGTGAGGGCGCGCTATCTTTACGCCATCGCCCGGCAAATTCAGAAACATTCCCGGCTGTTCGCGGTATTGGAAACGTTGGATAACGGCAAGCCGATCCGCGAATCACGCGATATCGATATCCCGTTAGTAGCGCGTCATTTTTATCATCACGCCGGCTGGGCGCAATTGTTGGCGGAGGAGTTTCCCGGATACGAGTCGATTGGCGTCTGCGGTCAAATTATTCCTTGGAACTTTCCTTTGCTCATGCTGGCCTGGAAGATTGCGCCGGCGTTAGCTGCGGGTAACACGGTGATATTGAAGCCGGCTGAATTTACTTCGCTGACCGCGCTGTTGTTTGCCGAGCTACTGCAACAAATCAATTTACCGGCCGGAGTAGTCAATATCGTCACCGGTGATGGTTCGACCGGTGAGCTGCTGGTAAACCATCCGGGAATTCAGAAATTGGCCTTCACCGGATCCACGGAGGTCGGGCGTATCATTCGCCAGGCCACTGCTGGAACCGGCAAGAAGCTCTCGCTGGAGTTGGGTGGTAAATCACCGTTCATCGTGTTCGAAGACGCCGATCTGGACAGTGTCGTTGAGGGCGTAGTTGACGCGATCTGGTTTAACCAAGGCCAAGTCTGCTGCGCTGGTAGTCGCTTATTGGTGCAGGAGGGTATTGCCGAACGTCTCGAACGCAAGTTGCGTGCGCGAATGGAAAACCTGCGAGTAGGTGATCCGCTCGACAAGGCAATCGACATCGGGGCTATCGTCGCGCCGATCCAACTGCAAAGAATTGAGAGGCTGGTTGAGCAAGGAAAGGCTGAGGGAGCGATCTGTTGGCAGCCGAGTTGGGCCGTTCCTCAGGAAGGTTATTTTTATCCGCCAACCCTATTCACCAATGTCGAGCCCGCCTCACAGATCGCCCAAGTCGAAATTTTTGGCCCGGTCCTGGTCAGTATCACTTTTCGTACGCCGGCAGAGGCTATCGAACTGGCAAACAACACAATCTACGGCTTAGCCGCGTCGGTTTGGACCGAAAACGTGAACTTGGCACTAGATGTAGCGCCAAAGCTAAAGGCCGGCGTGGTCTGGGTGAACTCGACTAACATGTTTGACGCTGCGTCCGGCTTTGGGGGCTATCGCGAAAGCGGATTCGGGCGGGAAGGAGGCAAGGAGGGGATGTACGAATATTTGGTCCCCAGCTGGGAGCAACAGGCTGAGCAGAGAAATGATTCGAAGGTCGAGCTGACGGTTGGGCCTTCCCCAGATACGGCTTCTCCAGAACCGGGCATCGATCGGAGCCCTAAATTATATATCGGTGGGAAGCAGGTCAGACCTGACAGCGGATATAGCTTCGTGGTCAAGGACAGTTCTGGAAAACATTGCGGTGAAGTGGGACTCGGAAATCGAAAAGATATCCGCAATGCGGTAGAAGCTGCGCACAAGGCCGCTAGTTGGTCGCGCGCTACCGCTCACCTTCGTGCGCAGGTTTTGTATTACCTCGGAGAAAATCTATCGACGCGCGCACGGGAATTTGAAGATAGGTTGGCAGTGAGTCCGGAACACTCGCGCGAGCAGGCAGAGCGCGAAGTTACCAAATCGATCGAGCGCCTCTTTTATTATGCCGCTTGGGCTGATAAATATGATGGACAGGTGCATGCGGTGCCGTTCCGGAACGTGACGCTCGCCATGCCTGAACCATGGGGTGTCGTCGGCATTGTTTGTCCGCCAGAGAATCCGCTGCTGAGTTTCATCTCACTGGTAACGTCGGCGTTAGCATTGGGTAATCGGTTAGTCGTTATCCCTTCTTGGCGGTATCCGCTGATCGTAACGGACTTTTATCAGGTGTTGGATACCAGCGATGTGCCGGGTGGTGTGATCAACCTGGTGACCGGCGATCCCAACGAACTGGGAGGAGTGCTGGCCCAACACGATGATGTCGCAGCTTTGTGGTGTGTTGGCTCAAAAGGGCTATGCGAGAAGATTGAGCGAGACTCTTCCGGGAATCTCAAGGCGACGTGGGTCAATTTCGGAAAATCCCGGGACTGGTTCGATGACCGGCAGGCGCAGGGAAGGGAATATCTTCGGCATGCCGCCCAGGTGAAAAATATCTGGGTTCCTTACGGCGAGTAGATCGAAGTGATAACTTTGACGCCGGTTGGTCCGTTATTCAGTGCTTAGCCGTGGAGAACCCGGATAATGTGAAGGATCGCAACCGCTAACGGGCAGCTTCGCTATGGCTTTGGAGGTTCCCCTGTCCAGGCACGCCTGATCAGTTCGCGAATCGGTCCAAGCTCGAGTTTCCGCGGATTCCAATAAGGGTTCTGAGTTACCAATAGCGCAGCTTTTTCGATGCCAGTTTCCGGCATCCCTAGCTCTCGCAAGGAACGTTCTGCACCAAGGTGACCGGTGAGATTGTATAGGCCGCCGGGAGCATTGTCGGCGCCGATCGCTTTAGCTATCACGCTCATCACCACAGGCTCCGCGGCCGAATTATAGGCGACCGCATGGGGCAGAACAACAGTGTGGGTTTCCGCGTGAGGGAGGTTGAAGGTCCCTCCGAGGACGTGGCAAAGTTTATGATGTAAGGACATGCCGACCGCTCCCAAACAAGTGCCGGCCAACCAAGCGCCATAGAGCGCTTCGGAGCGGGCGGGTCGATCCTTCGGGTTTGCGGCAATGGCCGGCAGACTACGGATGAACGCGCGGATCGACTCCTCGGCCATCAGCGAAATGATCGGGTTACGATCCTTTGCGTACAAGGCCTCGATGGCATGCGCCAATGCATTGATACCACTGGTAACGCTGAGGCCGACCGGCAAGCTGAGTGTCAGGTCTGGATCGTACAACACCACTTCGGGCAAGACCGTTAGGGTGCGCTTGGTGGTCTTTTGTCCGCCCTCGGTTTCGCCGAGGATCGGAGTCATTTCGGAGCCGGCGTAAGTCGTTGGAATGACAATCTGCGGCAGATCCGTCCTCAGCGCGATGGCTTTCCCAAGACCAATGGTGGATCCGCCTCCAAGCGCTACCGTACAATCCGCTTTGACCGACTGAACGATTTCGACCGCCTGTTCCGACACTGTTACAGGCGTGTGCATCGCTGCATCGGCGAACACCTCGACGGCAAGTTTGCCGATCTGCTGAGCTAACTCTTTAGCCTGAGGTGCGTGGCCCGGAGTAGATAAAATGAGCGCCCGGGAACAGCCTAGTCGTTCGATTTCCTGGGAAAGCTGCGCGCAAATTCCTGCTCCGAAGATCACACGACCGGGTAGCGCATCGTAGGTGAATTTGATCATAGATTCTGGAGGCGAACTCTACGTCGTAACGGAAAGATCTGTATATCAAAACGGTCGGCCAACAATCCGGCAATCCCTTTCGGCATGGTCAGAGTCATAATCACCGCAAAGGCGCCCAGCAACATGAGATACCATGGACCCAAGTCGGCAAAGAACTCGCGCAGCAGGAAGAATACGATAGTTCCTATTATCGGGCCCTCCATCCTGCCGATACCACCGATGACAACGATAAAAATGACAAACGCAGTCCAGTCATTGACACTGAAAGCTGCGTTGGGGCTGATGCGAAGTTTCTGCAGTGAGATCAGCGCACCAACACTCCCGGTGGCATCTGCTGTCAGCAGATAGATCAAGAGTTTTGTCCGGTAGTTATCGACTCCAACGCTCTCTGCCGCCAGCTCACTATCCCGGATGGCGGTGAGGGCGAGTCCCCAACGAGATCGAAGAATAAGATAGATAGTGGCGAGGACAGCAACGATCAATCCGAGACCGGTCCAGTAGATCAAGTTGTCCCTAGCCAGGCGCGTTGGGGCGATACTCTGAACTATCTGGGTCGGTAGGCTCGATCCAGATCCCCCTCCTAATGCGCTGATCTGAGCGAATACCAGCCGGTAGATCTCGGCGACGACCCAGCTGCCTATAGCAAAGTACGCACCTCTGAGGCGAAAGACCACCCATGCCGTCGGCGCGGCCAACAGTGCCGCGATTACCCCGGCCAGCAATACCGCCAAGATCGGTGGAAGTCCAAGGAAGATAGTCAAAGCAAAGAGTGAATAGCCGCCAAGCCCGACAAAGGCTTGTTGGCCGATAGAAACGAGTCCCGTATAACCAGCCAGCAAATTCCAAAGACTGGCTAGAGCAAGATAGGAAAAAATCTCGACCAGAAGATATAATTCAGATCTATCGCTGAAAAAGGGAGCGGCGATAAGAAAAACCAGAAGGAGAAAACCGGCGCCGGCGAAGATGCGGCTACTTCGGGTACTTCGCTCGATTCGAACGGCTTCTTTCATAGCTTTAGCGAATTCTTGGGAAGAAGCCCTGCGGCCTTAGGGTGAGAATGGCTAGGAAAACAATGTGGCCAGCCAAGATCTGATAGCCAGGATTGATCCTCGCTCCGAGGGTTTGGGAAACGCCGAGAATGACGCCACCCACGAGCGTGCCCCAGAGATCGCCCAGTCCCCCAATGATAATCGCTTCGAACGCGAAAATCAGCCGAGTCGGCCCGATCGATGGATCGAAATTGGTGCGGATCCCGAGAAAAACGGCTGCTACCGAGACGATCGCCAGTGACAATGCCATCGCCAGACCAAAGAGATGGGCGTTATTAATCCCCATCAGTTGCGCCGTTTCTTGGTCGTCCGATACAGAACGGAAGGCTCGCCCGAGTTCGGTGTGGTAAAGGAGCAGCTGCAACGCGCTGATCACAACGACCGCGACGACAAACATCAGGCAGGGCAAGACCCCTACAGCTATTCCGCCGGGTAAATCGATGTGCAAAGTTTCCAGGTTGCCCGCATGGAGTCGCCGACTATCAGCGCTGAAGATCTGGAGGAGGGCGTTTTGGAGAAAAACCGAGAGACCAAAGGTCACGAGAAGTGGCGGAAGGATGTCGTTACCTAATGTGCGATTCAAAACGCCACGCTGCAGGCCATAACCCAGCAAGGCCATCAGCGGCACGACTAACACCAGAGAGACTAATGGATGGAGGCCGAAGTGAGCGGTTATCACCAGCGCGATAAAGGCAGAAAGGACAATGAGATCGCCATGGGCGACGTTGACCAAGCGCATCACTCCAAAGATGAGCGAAAGTCCCGCGGCAAAAAGCGCATAGAGCCCGCCCAGCAGGATGCCGTCTAATACGGTGCTCACCAAATCCATTGCCGCTAAACTCCGAAATAAGCCTTGGTGATTTCCTCTCGGCTGAGATTCAACGATTTGCCTTCCAGCGCTATCAGTCCTTCTCGCAGACAATAGACGCGGTCCGAGACTGCCATAGCCTGTTTGATGTCCTGTTCCACGACTATCAGGGTTGTTCCAGTTTCGTTGATGTGCTTGAGTTGGGCATAGATCTCTTTGATAATCAGCGGCGCCAGGCCGAGGCTAATTTCATCGCAAAGTAATAACTTAGGATTGGCCATCAGGGCGCGGCCGATAGCGACCATCTGCTGCTGTCCCCCAGAGAGAGCCATTGCGGCGGCATGGCGCCTCTCCTTGAGCATCGGAAAGAGCGCGTAAACAGTTTCCAGGTTCCATGGTCCCGAGCGCTTACGGTAGGCGCCGATGGAAAGATTTTCCTCAACCGATAAGGAGGGGAAAAGACGGCGTCCTTCCGGGACCATTGAAACCCCTTGCGACACTATCTGGTGCACGGGACATCCACCAATGGCTTTACCGTCAAAATAAATCGCGTCGGCCCTGGCCCGCACAAGGCCGGTAATGCTTTTCAGGAAAGTAGACTTGCCTGCTCCGTTCGAGCCGATGATGGCTACGGTTTCGTCAGGTTCGATCCGGAAGTCGATGCCGAAGAGCGCCTGGAAATCGCCATAAAACGCGGCCAGGCCACGGGTTTCCAAGAGGCTAGATGGCATCGTCCTCCTGGCCTAAGTACGTGTCTTTCACGGCCCGACTCTCCATTACCATGCGCGGCTCGCCGTCATCTATCTTCCTGCCAAAGTTCATGACCATGAGGCGATCAACGACCGCCAGCAATGCGTGCACGACGTGTTCGATCCAAATAATCGACACTCCGCGTCCCCGGATCCGGCCGATCTCCTCCACCAGCACTCGACATTCCTGCTCCGTCAGTCCCCCAGCGATCTCGTCCAGCAGCAGGACCTTTGGATTGGTGGCGAGAGCTCGTGCTAGCTCAAGCCGCTTGCGATCTAGTACGGTGAGACTACCGGCTTTGACATTCGACTTAGCTACCAGCCCCGTCCCCTGGAGAATCTGAACGCAACGGTCATATACAGCGTGCTCCGGTTTGCCGTCTCCGAAAGCGGCGCCTACCAACAGGTTCTCGAAAACGGTCATTCCGGCAAAGGGATGGGGGACCTGAAATGACCGAGCAATGCCGCGGCGACATCGCTCGAATGCTCGGAGGCCGGTGATGTCAGATCCCTCAAAGAATACTCGTCCAGTGTCCCTCGCCTCCTGTGCTTGCAGGTGCTGGGCTACCGGTGCATCCGAGAGGATCAGCTGAGAAGCTTCACTTTGTCCTGCGTGGGAATGCTGGGAGCCGTTGAGTTCTCACATACCACCAGCTCGAAACCCTTCTCCGTTTTTCGCCATTGACCGGCGACCAAAGGCGTCTTGCTGACATTCTTAACTGGTTTGCCTGACCACTTGATGGGTCCTACGATGGAATTGTAGTCAGTCGCCGCGATGGCCTCCAGAATCGAGGCTGGTTCACCCAGACTCTTCGTCCGTTTGAGGACATCGATCGCAACCTCAAACAGCGCATGCTGAAACCCGATCGGCTGGGTCCAGGTGCGCCCAGTCGAATGCTCATATGCATCGCACAGCTCCTGAGCGCTTTGTCCCGTCAATCCCGACTTGAACGGATGATTTGGCGACCACCAGATCTCGGAAGAAAGGCCATCGGCGCGGCTGCCGAGCGTAGCGACCGACGCGGGGAAGAGGAGCGCTTTCCCGACTGTTACGACTTTAGGGGCAAAGCCTTGTTGGGCTGCCTGATTCCAGAAGGTTGCGAAGTCCGGCGGCGTAACCACGCCGGTCACAATTTCCACTCCGGCATTCTTGAAGGCAGAGATTTGCGATCCATAATCGTCGCTCAGCGGCTGGAAACGTCCGGTATCTATCAGCTTGTAGCCGGCTTCCTGTAAGGCCGGAGGAAAACCTAGCTTAGCATCCCCCCAAGCATTCCCGTCGCCGTCGTTCGGAAAGAGAGCGCCAACTACTTTATTCGTCTCGACTGTCTTCCAGAGAGCGAAGAACGAAGCAATCACGTCTTCCAGGCCCCAGAAAAAATGGTACGTCCAGGTGAATCCTTTTTCCGGCGTGCCGTGTCGACCAAAGAAGTAAGGCTGCCAGGGGGTGATGCTCGTGATGCACGGGATCTCGTTCGCTTCGGCCTGGTCCGCTACCGGGTTAGTCGTTTCCGGCGTACTCGACGATACTAGCAGATCCACTTTTTCCTTAAGAATGAGATCAGCGGCAACTTCTGAAGCACGGTTGGTTGCTGACTGACTATCCTTGCTGATGATTTGAATTTCGTAGGTTACCCCGCCGTTAGTCATTCCCCTTTGCTAGAGCAGTTCGAATTTGGCCGAGGACAAACGCATCAGCTTCGGCAAACGGGGCAAGGGCTCCGGTTAGCGGACTGACAAAGCCAATCTTGATCAACTTCGAGGTGGCCGCTTTGGCGGTAGTTCCGCGCAACAGTGTCGGAGCAGCGATCGCAGTCGCGCCGAGCAGCTTAATCACGTCGCGACGGCGCCACAATCTATGGGAAGAATTCGAGGTTCTCATTGTCTGGGAGGCTGGAAGTGTTCGTTAAACGAACGCCTGTACGATAAACGCCAGGGTGCGACAAACCGCCGAAACTGTCAATAGGAATTCATTTTCCAGCAGCTCCTGGCCGTCTCCGGGAGAAACATTACCTCGGCCATAAACGCTCTGCCCCCAGTCCGGTTGCCGGATGATGATTCTAAGCCAAGATAGAGGTCATGGCGACAAAACCGTCTATCTATTTCTTGAATTCGCCTTATGAGAATCTCGCGTTAGAGGAAGAGGTATTGGCGGGCTCTATTTTCCGGCTGGTTCCGGTGCTGGTTAGATCTGGGGAAGAGGTGGTCCAAAGGGCCGGCGATGCGGTCGCCATTATCACTCGCGATGTTCCTATTACCGGCGAGATCGCTTCTTGTCTCAAGGATTGCAAAGTGATTACCCGTCTCGGAGTCGGTTATGATATCGTCGACGTGGCGGGATGCAGGAGCGCGGGAATCGAAGTGTGCTACGTGCCCGATTACGGAACGGAAGACGTCGCCAACCACGCGATTGCGTTGCTGATGGCGCTCCATCGGCGGCTATTTTTATATCATCGCGACGTTCAGCGTGGACGGTGGAATTTCCAGGCAGCGGGGCCGATCGAACGTTTGCGGGAGTTGCACCTGGGGATTTTCGGACTGGGCCGGATCGGCTCGGACCTTGCAACCAAGATGAAGGATTTTGTCAAAGAAATTTCCGGTTGTGATCCTGCTTTCTCGAAAAAACAGATCCGCGACAAAGGGATAACACCCCGCGCGGCCAATGAGCTATTCGAGCAGTGCGACGTTCTTTCCCTTCATCTTCCTTACACGCCGGAGAACCATCATCTGATCTCGGAGAAAAGCATCGGACTGATGCGTCGGAAACCATTTCTGATCAACGTCAGCCGGGGCGGCTTGGTAGATAGCAAGGCTCTCGTCGTCGCGCTCCGTTCGGGTCAGATTCGAGGAGCCGGCCTGGATGTTCTAGAAAGCGAACCGGATCTCGAGCCCGGGCTCTTGGAATGCGGGAACGTGATTCTGACTCCTCATGCCGCCTGGTATTCGATTCAGGCGGAACGCCAACTGCGGACCAAGGCTGTCACCGATGTCCTCCGAGTGCTGTCCGGCGAAAGACCATTCTATCCCGTTCCGGGTTAGCCTTCCTGCCGCTTGACCCGCGGGGCGACCGGGACCTCTTTTAGATTCTAGATTCCGAATTCTTCTGTCCTACAAATGCCCAAGGCAGGACGAGATATTCTTGGCGGCCTTGCGCAGGACCGGGAGAAACTGCTGTAGCACTTGGGTCTTGGAGGTTCGGGCTGCCTGCGTACCAATGTTAATCGCCGCGACGGCCCTGGTGCGACTGGCAAAGACTGGCACCGCCAGCGAACGCAATCCGATCTCGAGTTCTTGATCGACGAGGGCATAGCCCTGTTTGAAAACGGTGTTCAACTCCTTTCGCAAATCTTCCGGATCACAGATTGTCTTCTCGGTGAAGCGCTGAAACTTCAGGTTCTTGAAATATTTCTCCAGTGTCTCGGCCGGAAGATGCGCCAGCAGCACCCGTCCCATGGAAGTGCAAAACGCCGGGAGTCGGCTCCCAATAGCCAGAGATACCGACATGATACGACGCGTTTGTACTCGGGCGACATAGACGATTTCATGTCCGTCGAGAACCGAGGCGGAGGATGACTCCTTAGTTTCCAACGTCACTTCTTCGAGAAAACGTTCGGCGATCTTGGGAAGCGAGAAGGAGGATAGGTAGGCATATCCGAGATCCAAAATTTTCGCGGTCAGACGAAAATATTTGCCATCGGTAATAACGTAACCTAGCTCGACGAGAGTGTACAGAAAGCGTCGAACAACTGCCCGGGCCAATCCCGTCTTCTCGGCGACTTCGCTCAACGTTAGTGCGTCCGTTGGTCTCATGTTCGACATGGGCTTCGCACCCGGCTCGGAGATTCCGAACGCTTTGATTATATCGATACCTCTGGCCAATGAGACGACAAAGTCGGGCGAATCTGCGAACGATAGGGGTGACGGTTTTGTGGGCACGGGCTTTGGTTGATCGTGAAGATTTCTGGGCAACAAACAACCGAGAGTCGCCAGACTGTTCGGTATTCGAACGCCGGGCAATTTCTAAACAAAAGTGGCCAAGCGTGCAACCGAATTCCAGACCTGTCCTTGTTGCGGTTCTCCGCGCCCCGAGAGAAGGTGGCGCTATTGCGTGGCAGCGTATCAGTCCGGCTCCAATACATATCGTTCATCGAACCCCCGACGCGGTAACGTGTTGTCAACGTCTTTCAGCACTTTGATTGCCTGTATTCCTGATCCTAGGGCTTCGCCCTAGCAGAGAGTTGAAAAACGCTTGGTTGAGGGAAACTGATAACCATAGCCCTGAGGTTGGGATACGGCCCGAAGGGCCCAGAAACAGGCTTCAGCCTGGGAAATTCCATCCCGGCAACAACCGCCCTGTGGAGGCGGGAGATGTGGTGTGCAATCACCTCATTGCGCAGCGACTAATTGCTAATCCCATGAGCCGGCTGCGCGAGGAAAGCATCCGATCTTCGGATTGATCTGGTTTGCCTTTTCAGACGCCCCCACAGGGCTGGTCGCCTTTATTCCCGCCTACCCGGGCTTTAGCCCATGCGCGTCAACAAAAGGGCCCGGACCAGCAGCAGAGCTGTCTCCACAGCGTTGAGCAAAGGGTTCCGGCCTATCCGCTGTAGTCCCGCGACGACGACGAAGGAGGAAGGAACGCAATGAAAGTAGCCGGAAAATCGTCCCGGAGGGACAGAGCGAAAGTAGCCCGGTACAAAGTGCCGGGAAACGAGAAAAAGCCCCTCCGTCCCGCTAGGGACGGCTGAAATGTTCAGGTCTCTTAGTGGTGTTTAGCTGCCTTCAATGCCACGTGTCTAAAGCGACCCACTTGCGATCAAGCGACTCTTTCCTCCTTCGTCTCGCTTTCGCGAGACCATGGCGGACAAGCCGGGATGGCGGAGAAGCATCCCTCAGCGTCTTTAGCAGTCACTTCCTTATGTTGACGCGCATGGGCTGAAGCCTGGGCTATGTTCTCTTGGCCCTTCGGGCCGCAGGCCAAGGCCTTGGGCTGCATGTTTGGAGCCAATCATCAAGTCTCATTGGTATTTCAACGAGCTGCTAGGCTATCTGAAACGCGCCTTCGGCGCTAATGATCGCCACCGCACCGCGAGTTGAGGCAAACGGGCGGGCGCCGGGACTGCTGGTAAAGAACGATTCGAAAGTTGACAACCAGTTGGAGCGTAGATAGGTTTTGTCCGCACAACTGTTCGGTGTGCGAACACGCCCAACCCCAGGCTTATCTATGCAATCTCCTCCCCGCAAAACCACCGCCGCTGATATCACTGAGGCTGCACTCCGTTCTTTCGACCATGCTCCCAACCCGCGCGCTAAGGCGTTGTTACAGGCAGCCGTGAAACATCTTCACGCCTTCGCTACCGAGGCAAACCTCACTACCAATGAGCTCATTAAGTTAGCCGAGATTTTCACCGCTGCGGGCCAAATCTCAGATGCTAGCCGCCACGAATTTCTCCTAATGAGCGATATCATGGGCTTAACCATGGTGGTCGATTACAACACCAATCAGAAACCGGACGGCGCCTTTGAAAGCAGCGTGCTCGGACCATTTTATCGGGCGGAAGCTCCCTGGATTGAAATGGGCGGCGATATCTGCCGGCAGAAAGACTCTGGCTCTCCGACGCTGCTCTCCGGACGAGTACGATCGACTGACGGAAACCCCATCCGCGGCGCAGTGTTGGATATTTGGCAGGTTCCGGCCAACGGGATGTACGAGAACACGGATCCATCGCAGGTGGAGTTTAATTGCCGTGGCCGACTGCGAGCGGCGGAGGACGGTAGCTATCGCTTTTGGACGGTGAAGCCTGTGCCCTATCCGATTCCGAAGGATGGACCAGCGGGTCTGATTTTAGATGCCGCCAAACGCCACAACATGCGAGCGGCTCATGTTCACGTGATTGTGGAAGCGCCCGGCTACGAAAAGGTGATCAGCGAATTATTTGTGACTGGCGACCATTACATTGGCAGCGATGCGGTCTTCGGTGTGAAGGATTCGCTGACGGTGGACTTTGTCCTGCATGAGTCGACCGAGGATGCCGAGAAATATGGCCGACCGGTTCCTTTCTACACAGCCGGCTACGATTTTGTTCTGGTGCCTGGAGAGAATCAAGACGAAGTCAAATTTTCGGCTGGGCGCGCCTAATTCCGCAACTTTGGATGGCCAGAATTCTTCCACTCTCGGACGCGGTCGCAGAACTAATTCATGATGGTGATGAGGTGGCCTGCGAGGGATTTACTCATCTCATTCCGTTTGCCGCCGGGCACGAAATCATTCGACAACGGAAAAAGAATCTGACGCTCATACGAATGACGCCAGATCTTATCTACGATCAGATGATCGGGATGGGAGTAGCCGCCAAGCTGGTTTTCTCCTGGGGCGGCAATCCGGGTGTCGGATCGCTGCATCGCTTGCGAGACGCGGTGGAACGGGAGTGGCCGCTGCCATTGGTCATCGAAGAGCTCAGTCACGCCGGTATGGTGCAGGCCTACAATGCGGGAGCCGCCGGTTTACCGTTCGGCATCTTGCGGGGTTTCACTGGAACCGATCTGCCCAAGGTGAACCGGCGAATCAAAGACATCACTTGCCCTTTTACCGGAGAACTGTTGGCGGCGGTTCCGGCCATCCGTCCGGACGTTGCGGTAATTCACGCGCAGAAAGCTGATCGGAACGGGAATGTGCTCATTTGGGGAATCATTGGAGTACAGAAGGAGGTCGTACTGGCGGCCAAACGTTCTATTGTCACAGTGGAAGAAATTGTCGACCGACTCGATCCCTCTCCTAACGCGTGCATTCTGCCAGGCTGGCTAGTTTCGGCGATCTGTTTATGTCCGGGCGGTGCCTATCCTTCCTATGCCCAAGGATACTACGATCGAGATAACAGGTTTTATCAATCGTGGGACGCGATCAGCCGGTCGCGGGACGAGTTTCTCGCTTGGATGAAGACGAATCTTACAAGTAAATCGGTCGATACCGACTTCCGAGATCGATTTCGCAAGAGCATCGAGCCGCCTCCGCAAGCTACGGCGCGCCCGGGCTTGATTGACCCAAGTAGTTCAAGGTGCGGCCGCGACGAAGCCTCGGGCGAAGTTGGGGAGGTAGCATGACCACCGACTATTCGGCGGATGAGATTATGACCATCTCGGCGGCGCGCATGTTAAAGAATGGCGCCGTCTGCTTTGTCGGGATTGGGCTGCCCTCGAAGGCGGCTAACCTGGCACGACTAACCCACGCTCCGGAGATTGTTCTGATCTATGAGTCGGGACCGATAGGTGCTAAACCAACGGTGTTACCACTTTCTATCGGTGACGGCGAACTTTCGATCACATCGGATACGACTGTATCGACGAGCGAGATCTTTACCTTCTGGCTGCAGGGCGGACGCATCGATGTCGGTTTTCTCGGAGCTGCGCAGATCGACCGCTTTGCCAACATCAACACGACGGTAATCGGGTCATATGCCCGTCCGGCTGTGCGATTACCCGGAGCCGGTGGTGCTCCGGAAATAGCCGGCTCTGCCGGCGAGGTCCTGATCATTCTACGTCAAACCCGAAAAACATTCGTCGACCAGTTAGATTTTATGACCTCAGTCGGTCATGGCAACGGCGGTGACTACCGAAAACGGATCGGGTTGGTCGGAAAGGGCCCGAGTGCAGTGATTAGTGATCTGGGCATTCTTCAACCCGATTATCTTTCCAAAGAACTAACTCTGACGACCTTACACCCCGGAGTGACCCTTGAGATAGCGCGGGAAGCGACCGGATGGGATTTAAGAATTTCGTCAGATCTGCAAGTAACGCCGCCTCCCACCGCGGATGAACTCTTAATTTTGCGCGAGTTGGAACAGCGAACAGCCCTGGCTCATAGAGTGGAATCTTCCTGAAAGTTCTGTGATCAATTTTGACTGACGGCTTGTAAATCGAGCCTGCTGCTAACTTTTTGCCAGTCAGGCTTTGGCCCGGACAACTAACCCCTGAATAGAATGAAAAACATCGTAGAAGAACCTGTAACATCCCGGAAGACATCCATACCGTTGACCGGGAGTGAATATCTCGAAAGTCTGAACGACGGCCGGGAGGTCTGGATTTACGGCGAGAAGGTGAAAGATGTCACCCAGCATCCTGCATTCCGAAACTCCTGTCGGATGATCGCTCGACTGTACGATGCACTACATGATCCGTTGAAGAAGGACATCTTAACTATGCCGACCGACGACGGAGGATTTACCCACCGTTTCTATCGCGCGCCGAGAAATGTGGAAGAACAAGTTGCCAGTAGGGATGCCATCGCGGAATGGGCTCGAATTACCTATGGTTGGATGGGGCGATCACCCGATTACAAAGCTTCGTTTCTCGCGACTCTTGGAGCAAATAACGATTTCTACAAGCCGTTCCACGAGAATGCCAAACGATGGTATCACAAGGCACAGGAGAGGACCTATTTCCTGAATCATGCTATCATTCATCCTCCCGTCGATCGCGACAAAGCGCCAGATGAAGTGGGCGATGTCTATGTCCATGTCGACGAAGAAACTGACGGCGGACTTATTGTCAGTGGGGCCAAGGTGGTAGCGACTGGATCAGCCCTAACGCACTACAGTTTTATCGCCCATCACGGCGCGGTTCCTCTACAGACCAAGAAATTTGCCGTTGTATTTGCAATTCCCACCAATGCACCCGGATTGAAATTCGTCTGTCGCAGCTCATATGAATTCGCGGCGAACCTGGTGGGAAGTCCCTTTGATTATCCGCTCTCCAGCCGGTTAGACGAGAACGACGCGATCCTCATTCTGGATCGTGCATTTATCCCGTGGGAAGACGTGTTTATCTACGGGGACGTAGAAACAGCTAACAACTTCTTTCCTAAGACTGGCTTCATTCCGCGGTTTTTGATGCATGGATGCACCCGACTCGCAGTCAAACTGGATTTCATTACCGGACTCTTACTCAAGGCCGTAGAGGCCACTGGGTCCAAGGACTACCGGAGCGTCCAAGCTAACATCGGTGAGGTAATCGCATGGCGGAACTGTTTCTGGGGTTTGAGCGAAGCGATGGCGCGCAACGCGAAGCCGTGGACAGAGGGAACGGTCTTGCCAGATACAGCAGCAGCTCAAGCCTATCAAATTCTCTCGACTGAGGCCTATCCTGCGATCAGGCACTTGGTCGAAAAGACCGTCGCCAGCGGGCTGATCTATCTCAATTCGCACGCATCGGATTTCAAAGTGCCTGAGCTCCGCGCGTACCTCGATCGGTTTGTCAGGGGATCAAACGACTATTCTGCGGAGCAGCGGGTGAAATTGTTGAAATTGCTGTGGGATGCGATTGGCAGCGAGTTCGGGTCTCGGCACGAACTTTATGAGGTAAATTATACCGGCAACCACGAAGATATTCGGCGGCAAGCACTTTCCTACCTGAACGCCAGCGGCATAGCCGACGAATTGAAGGCATTTGCTGAATCGGCCATGGCAGAATACGACGTGAATGGCTGGACGGCTCCGGACCTGATCACTCCAACCGATGTCAATGTGATTGGACGAAAATAGTCGGGAGGCTAACGGCGGTGACGGGTGGGCGGAGTCGCCATCGCAATGGGTGCTGCTAGCAATTCGAGCACGAGGACGAAAGTTTTCGGTGAGGTAGCTGGCGAGGGCCGTTCCGCAGATGAGTTTCACTCAATGAGAATTCTTGACCGGATAGAAGATCTGACATCCGTTTCGGGACCCACGCATCTGGGAATTGGCGTTTTCGATGGGATACATCTGGGCCATCAAGCGGTGATTGGTCACACGGTTCGAAACGCCCGGCAGACCGGGGGAAGCGCAGTTTTGGTCACCTTCGATCCGCACCCTATTCGGCTTTTGCGGCCAAACAGCGCACCCCGTCTGCTCATGTCGTGGCAGCAAAAGAGGCGGTTGGTCGAAGAACTCGGCTTGGACGCTATGTTGACCATCGCTTTCACTCGGGAGTTTTCCAGAACGGCTCCAGAGCTGTTCATTCAGAAGCTGCACCATGCCGCAAATGGGTTGCGCGAGATCTGTGTGGGACAAGGCTGGCGCTTCGGAGCGGACCGATCAGGCGAAATTTGTCTGCTTGAATCGGTCACCCAGAGTCTAGGGATCAAATTGAACGCTGTATCGCCTGTCTTAGTAGACGGTCGGCCCGTGAGTAGCACCCGGGTACGCGCGGCAGTGGAGCGTGGTGACTTGAGTGAAGCTTCCGAGCTGCTGGGCAGACCATTTGCTCGATGGGACAGTCTCCCTCGCGTTCGCTATCCAGACTATCGCCTGGGCCCGGCGGATGTTTGCGCAAGTAACGAGATCGCACGGGGCGCAGCCTGGGCAAAGGAGATCTATGAAATGGACATCCGTGCAGAAGACGGGTTCGAGCCCTTCGAAATTCAGTTTTAGCTATGTCTCATCTGGAATCGATTGTTCCTCCACTGTTCAAACGGACGTTAGCCCAATGGGCTAGCGGCGTGACGGTGATCACCACGTTGCGAGATGCGATAGCGCATGGAATGACAGCAAGTTCGTTCAGCTCCCTTTCCTTGGAACCTCCTCTGGTCCTGGTCTCCGTCGACCAACGAGCCCGGTTACATCAGTTATTACCCGAAACCGGTCGATACGGCGTCAGCATACTTGCCAAGGGCCAAGACGCTCTTTCCACGCATTTCGCCGGTCGGCCCAGCGATAGCTTACAAATTCCGTGGATAGAGGCGGAGGGTTTGCCCTTCCTTGATGGTGCGGTGGCCCACCTCGCGTGCGACGTATTTGAGGCTTTTCCCGGAGGTGACCACATTATCTATGTAGGACGCATCACCCATGCACAGGTCTGGCCGGGCCGGGAGCCGCTATTGTACCACTGCGGGAAATACGCAGCTCTAGGAACCGCATAGGAGATCGGCAGATTAACAATGATTCTCCTCCCGAGCCGATAATCCGTATAACATAACCATTTGATAATTTATGGCACTAACCCGCGAGATCATGACGGATGAGCAACGGAAATCCGTTGCGGTGGAATATCTGAAGGCCTTCGATCGAGGGGGCGTCACTTCTACCGGAGGGAGCATTCTAGATCTGTTCGCTGACGATGCTCAAGTTTACTTCCCCAAATGGGGATTGGCTAGTGGCAAGGAACAGATCGGCAAACTGTTTGGTGATGTCGGAAAAACGATCAAGTCGATCGAACATCATTATTCGCATTTTAATTGGATCTTCTCCGGTACAGACGTCGTGGTCTGCGAGGGGGCCAGCCACGGCGAACATCAAGATGGACCTTGGCGGGCTGGTGTTCCTGAATGGGGCGCCGGTCGATGGTGTGACGTTTTCGAAATCAGAGATTGGAAGATCCAACGCGTATTCATTTATCTTGATCCAGACTATGCCGGCAAGGATACCAGCCGATATCCATGGTTGGCGGGTATATGAGCCGGTACACTGAAAGGAGCGGGGTGGTAGGGCGAAGCAGATCCGGCGAAGGCAGGATCTGTGAGAATGGAGTAATGATAGGTCACCGTAATCGTCCTCATGCTTCCGCCGACGTCCCGCTATCGCGGAGACTATGGCGGACAGGCTGTCGTCATCCTTGTCCGCGGAAGTTGAGTGGCGTGTTTTTTAGAAAAACCGCGAATGAACACGAATTAGGACGATTTATTCGTGTCTATTCGCGTCAATCGTGGTTCTTCAATTCTCGGGCAATTGGCCTACCACTTCGAGGCCGGCGAAGTAGGAATTCTCGCCCAGAACAAAACTTTTCAACCTGAGTAAAGACAAAATGAATGAAGTTTTCCTATGCGATGCGGTTCGCACGCCGTTCGGCCGTTACGGTGGTGTGTTATCTTCTATCAGGGCGGACGATTTGGCCGCACTGCCAATTCGGGCGCTCATTGAGCGAAACGCTCACGTCGACTGGCCGGCAGTCGATGATGTCATCTACGGTTGCGCGAATCAGGCCGGTGAAGATAACCGCAACGTCGGCAGAATGGCTCTCTTGCTCGCAGGATTACCCGAAGCCGTGCCCGGTACGACGATTAACCGCCTCTGTGGATCGAGCTTGGACGCCATCGCGGTGGCCGCTCGGGCAATTAAATCTGGTGAAGCGGAGCTGATCATTGCGGGAGGGGTCGAAAGCATGTCACGAGCGCCTTTTGTTTTGCCAAAAGCGGAAGCCGGATTCAGTCGAGCTGCCGAAATATATGACACCACGATTGGCTGGCGCTTTGTGAATCCGTTGATGCAGAAACATTTCGGAATCGATTCAATGCCAGAGACCGCCGAAAATGTCGCCGAGCAATTTCGGGTTAATCGGGAGGATCAGGATGCGTTTGCTTGGAGAAGCCATCAACGTTGGGCAACTGCGCATCAGGCCAAGTTCTTCGATCGTCAGGTCGTTTCTGTTGCCGTTCCTCAGAAAAAAGGTGAACCAAAGATCGTAACTACCGATGAGCATCCGAGGCCGGACACCACGCTGGAAGCGCTGGCCAAGCTGCGAACGGTGGTAAAAGCAAACGGAACGGTGACGGCGGGGAACGCTTCCGGGATCAATGACGGAGCCGGGGCTGTTCTGCTGGCGTCAGAGCCGGCAATAGCCAAACATCGGCTGATGCCGCGTGCCCGCGTTATTGCAGCTGCCGCTGCCGGAGTTGCGCCGAGAATCATGGGCATTGCTCCGGTTCCCGCTACTCAGAAAGTTCTCGCCTTGAGCGGTCTGATATTCTCCCAAATGGATGTGATCGAATTGAATGAAGCTTTTGCCGCGCAGGCGTTGGCTGTGACTCGCCAATTAGGCTTAGCAGATGATGCCGCGCAGGTTAATCCGAACGGGGGAGCAATTGCTATTGGTCATCCCCTTGGAGCAAGCGGTGTGCGCTTGGCCATAACCGCGGTGAATCAATTGGAACAGATCGACGGACGTTACGCCCTTTGTACGATGTGCATTGGGGTAGGACAAGGGATCGCCTTGATCCTGGAGAGGTGTTAGGAGAGAGAATTCAGGATACGGCAGCGGCGCTGCGTCCGCGCGCATGCGCGTCACCATGACAGCTCGGGATCTAGGTGCATCAGTCCACCAGTGAATGACATTCCCGTTATTTCGTTGCCGTAGAGGAAGTCAAAACATTCTGAGATAAGCGCGAACGAGAGCTTATCCAGGGTATTTCGTATGCCGATCATTTCAGTGACGCAACAAGATTTGCCGAGTGATGGTATATCCTCGTGACAACAATACTGCTTGATTTTCTGCATCTGGGAACGTCGGATAAAAATTTGAAAACCACGAGTGGTCGCGAATCCACACGAATAAATTTCCGTAGTTCGACGCCCAGCCCGCCAAGCTTCCGTCTGGGCGGATGCGGGCGGGTCCATCGTTGTCCGTTGGCGGCTTATTTTCGGGTTAGCTGGGTTGCAAGGTCTTCGAGATCGCTGGCAACGACGTCCCAGGAGCCTTCCGGTTCCAGATCCTTCGTTTGAGCTGGGCCGTATTCGGTCGGTCTTGGGAAATACCCGGTTTTCAGACCAAACGATCGAGCAGCGTGCAGGTCATAGTTATGGGCGGCTACCATCATCACTTGGTCGGGCGCTAATCCGAGCAGGGAGCAAGCTCCGAGATAGGTTTCGGGGTCCGGCTTATAGTGCCGGAAAAGGTCTGAACCGAGCACAAAATCCCAGCCAAGCCCGGCGAACTTGTTCAGCTCTACCATGAGCGAAAAATTTCCGTTGGAGAGGGGCCCGATCAGGAAGCGGGCTTTCAAACGTGCCAAACCCGGTAGCACGTCAGGCCATGGCTTGAGCTGATGCCAACAGGCGGTCAAGTAATCGATATCTTTGGGGGGGAGCTGCTCCAGTTTGAACGCCGGCAGCAGTTTGAACAAAGCGGCGCGGTGGAGCTCATCAAGATTGGTCCAAGCCAGGTTTCCCTTCCGGACAGCGTCCATGCTGGGCCAATAGGCTGCGCGCCATTGATCTACTAACTTCGACCAATCGAGATCGAGTTGACGGCTTTGACCAAATCGAGAGAAAGCGTCGACCAGACTAGATCGCCAATCTACGAGTGTTCCGAAGGTGTCGAACAGGAGAGCCTTAACTTTGTTTGCATGAGACATGCGGGGAAAGAATAACAGATTATAAATGACAGATAACGGAGAACAAGTCGTCGTGTTAGTATCGCCAAATGCTGGCTTGACATGCAACCTAATAGTTGCATAATCTTTGCGTGCCATGGACGAGGTATTCAAAGCGCTGGCTGACGCCACTCGGAGAGAATTGCTTGACCGGCTCCGGGCGGAGAACGGCCAAACTCTGGGGCAACTCTGTCGGCAACTTGAGATGTCGCGCCAGGCCGTCACCAAACATCTGGTGGTTCTGGAGACAGCCAATCTGGTTGTCACCGTTTGGCGGGGCCGCGACAAGCTGCACTACCTCAATCCGACGCCGATTAACGAGATCTACGAGCGTTGGATCAGCAAGTACGATCGTCGTCGCCTTCAGGCATTAAGCGACGTGAAAAGGGGCTGTTCGGTCTGGTTAGCGCGGGGATCATTTACTGGAGCGGAGAGATCTCGAAAAGAAGAGAAAAAAGCAGCCACATGAATAAGCCGGAATTTGTCTACGTGAGTTACATAGCCACCACTCCAGAAAAACTTTGGAAAGCATTGATCAGCGCAGAATTTACGCGCCAGTACTGGGCTGAGGGAAGCATTCAATCGGATTGGAACGTAGGTTCACCTCTCGCGTAACTTTTGAGATTTCTCCGCTCGAATCCGAACCCGCGTCCAAGCGTGGTGTCGTTCGCTTGCAAGTTAGACATGACAACTTCGAAGCGGGCAGCGACGTCTATCGAGGGGTTAGCCAGGGTTGGCCAGCGATCTTGAGCAGTCTCAAGAGTCTTTTGGAAAGTGGTCGTTCGCTTGAATTCGTCTGGAAGTGCTAGCATTGGACGGACCGGGAGGGATCGCAGCTGCGGGACCCGCGGAACCCGACTATGCGCGTTGTGTGGCGTTTCCTCAGCTTATGCAGCGCCGGCGATGCGGCTCGGCCGGAGTTTCGCCCTCCCGGAACCCGTTTCATCACCGCAGCAGGTGTGGCAGATAAATAGCGACTGCCGCAAGGGCGACGCCGCCGCAGATTAAGCTGAAGCCGTGCGGAATTCCGCCGACGCAATGAGCAAAACCGACGAGTGCGAGACTAATGGCTAGTATCCAGGCGAGCGCGCAGAGTCCGATTCGGAGCCACGGATTCGCTTTGAGGTCGAGCGGTTGCGTAACCGAGCGGCTTTCGGTCGACCCGTTCCCTGGTTGAGCGTACTCCGTGGGCGCCGCCGGCGTTTGGCGCTGATAAGTTCCCTGCACCGACTGCCAGACTTCGACGCCGGCCAAGCTTCCGATGGCGATGATCGCCGCTGCGGAACCAGCAAGAATCACCCGTCGCCAGGAATCGCCCTTCTTTTGGATCGCACCAGCCTCTGACTCGGCCAACCAGCGCAGGATTCGCGCTTCGTCCCAACGCTTGTAATGGTCGCGTTCCAAAAGACCCTTCAGCAACAGTTGCCATTCCGCCGGCAGAGAGTCGGGAATCGGAATTTTGCCTTGAACGATCTGATATCCCACGATTTTAGAGGAACCAAACCACTGCAGCGGATTCTGCCCGGTGAGCGCTTCGATGAGAATGATCCCGAGCGACCAATAATCACTCGCCCGGGAGTACATGCCGGTTAGAGTCTCGGGCGCTGCGTAGGCCAGAGTCGTACGCACTTGAGTCAGCAAGGTCATCGTAGCAAGCGCAGAGGAACCGAAATCGCTAAGCACGACCTCAAGCGGACTATCACTCTTTATCAGAATATTAGATGGTTTGAGATCACGATGCTGGATACCTGCGCGATGTAACGCGGTTAGCCCTTCTATCAGCTGCTGCAAGAGTCGGCGGGCGGTGGAGAGTTTGAGCGGGCCGTCCCTCTCAATCAGATGCGCTAGACTTCCTTTCTCGAAGAAAGGTGCGATCTCGTATGGGCGTCCATTCCAAGTACCGGTGAGGAGCGCAGAGGCGATGCGCGGATGATGAAGATTATTAGCAACTTCATCGACAGCAGTAGATCGCGGTACACCGGGGCGATAAAGTTTGAATACGCCTTTTCGATTGTCTGAAGCGAGCGCAATATACAGGTCACTTTCTGCGCCTTGATCTGGGGCTAACCCGATGACTTGGAACCCCTGAATGGACTCACCGGCCGCCGGATGCATCGGGCTCTCTGCGGCATCCAGTTCCAAATGCGATTCCGCGTAGACATTTATCGTGGTGGCCTCCTGAGAGTCCATGTTCTAACTAACACCCGTTGCGTAAGTAACGCAAAAGCGTTGCTCGATGCCATGGGTATGGTCAGGTTGCTGGCTATCCAGCAGCCTGGCAATACCCCTGGCATCTACCAAGGTGGCGGGCGCCTGCGCGTCCGATTTTGAATTATTGTACCCCTCACCCTGGCGATTCAGGACATCCATCTGTTACAGTAGAAACAGATGGAATGATCCGACGTGGCCGATGATGCAGCAGACTTTCGGAGGTGTACAGAGCAAGCGCTGCCCAGATAAAGCCGAACCCCACCAGATCCATCGCGGTAACCGGCTCTGGGTAGACGAAGACGCTTACCAGTAATGCCACCGAAGGTGCGATATATTGGAGGACACCTAGCGAGCTCATCGAAACGCGGCGCGCGGCGGCGGCGAACCAGATCAAAGGCATCGCGGTAACAGCTCCCGCTGCTATTAAGAGGATCGTCTGCAGATTACCGGCGAAAAGGAACGTACCGGTCCGCGAACAAAGGCGCCATCCAATCAGGCCAGCGGCCAGGGGAGTAAGCCAAGCAGCCTCGAGAAACAATCCGTTCAAAGCGCCGGCTGGAGCGATCTTACGAACAAGACCGTAGAAGGCGAAGCTGAAACAGAGAGCCAGTGCCAGCCACGGGAAATGGTCGAGTCCAAATGCAAATGGAATTAATCCGACGGCAGCGAGCAGAATCGCGACGATCTGCACAGGCCGAAGCCGTTCTCGCAGGACTAACGCGCCAACGAGAACGTTCGCCAAAGGCGTCAGATAATATCCGAAACTGGTCTCGACGATGTGCGAAGAAATGACCGCCCAGATGTAGAGGAACCAATTCGTCGCTATGAGAGTTCCGCTCAATATGGCCCAGGCGATCGCTCGCGACGATCTGGAAATTGCCCAGAGCGCCTTCCAACCTCGTTGCAGGCTTAGAATCAACGCAACGAAGACGAGTGACCAGATAATCCGATGGCTCAAGATTTCGTCGGCGGAAGCGGTCTCAACCTGTTTCCAGTAGATGGGGAGAAGTCCCCAGGCCAGATAGGCTAAAATACCGTAGATCACACCGACAAAACTGGAACGCGGATTATTAGACACAGGACGAAAAGATTGTTGGCGATCGCCAGTGAGTCAAATCCCAGGTGAGACGCGAATAAGGGAAGAATCATTCGTGTGCGTTCGCGTTTATTCGTGGTTTGCAAAATTAAAAAGTATCCGTTAGCTGCCCAAAAAATGAGTCTGAATTTTGAACCCCGAGTGATGCATGTGCTCGAAGAAATGGAGCGATTCGGCCTTTCGCATGATCCCACCCAGACCGATCGCAAACAGAAGATGCTCAATCTCGAGCGGTCCACCGCCGAGCTGATCCATATCCTACTTCTGAGCAGCGGCCGGAAGCGCGTACTGGAGATTGGTACGTCGAACGGCTTCAGTGCGATTATCATCGGCGCTACTCTGCAATCGATGGATGGCGCCGTTCCTCTGACGACAATCGAGCGGGATCCGCTTAAAGTGGCTGGCGCGCGCAAAAATATTCAACACGCAGACCTTAGCTTCGTCGTGCAAGTGATTCAGGGATCCGCAACCCAGGTAGTAAACGAATTGGCTGGACCTTTCGATTGCGTGTTCTTTGATGCGGACCGAGTCAGCGCGCTGGAACAGTTGCAGATCCTTTTACCGAAGTTGGAGTCCGACGTCTTGTTGCTCGCTGATAACATCTTGTCTCATCCGCAAGAGGTCGAGGCGTACATTGATGCGGTTGCTCAACTTCCGGGTTTTGTTGTTACGACCGTCCCGATCGGTAAAGGACTACACATCGCGTATCGGCGCGA
This sequence comes from uncultured Verrucomicrobiae bacterium, assembly GCA_963804425.1. GTDB lineage: Bacteria > Verrucomicrobiota > Verrucomicrobiia > Chthoniobacterales > JAFAMB01 > DASTDH01. Next base: position 179,807 of record CAWDQF010000004.1, read on the forward strand.
AGAAACGATTTCGCGACAGCCACTCGGAGTGCATGGAATAGGCAGATAAACCGGAAGGCCGTCAAACCACGAATGAGCACTAAGGGACCCGCATAAGGGGTTCTCAATCGGCTGCATTAGCGTCTATTCGTGGTTCATGGAACTTTCCGACGTTGACACTTGGACCCAGAGAGCTTTTGTCATTCCGATTGTCATGGCTGCGGTGGATGGCTTGCGAAGCGCATATGCAAAAGTAGGTGAGCTCGTTTATTTCGGCCGGATGCTCGATAAGATTCGCTTGGCCGATCAGAACAAGCTGCCTGCAGGCTACAATCTTGGAGATCAGGTCCCGACCTGGTTTGATGGGAGTTGCTGTCGTTTCCTGCAGGTGGAGTATACCCGAGTCGTTAGCCGAGTACGACTAGGTGATTCCGACGAACAGATCTTGCAATGGGCTTACCAGACAGGAAAACGTCCTACGCAGGAAGAGATAATGATCTGGAATTTGTTCATGACCAAACGGGGCTGGCAAGATAAGGCTACTGCTTCGTTAAACCGCTGGAAGCGTGAGCTCGGATTCAAGGACCGGAACGATATCGAAACCTTTTTCGATTTATACGATGCTGACGAAGGAAGAGAAATCCGTGCGACTTACTCTCCGGACTAAATGCCTAGACGGATAGGGCGAAACCCGACTCCGCCCAACCCGTCGCGCCGTAGGCTCGGCGAAGGCGGAAGCCTACGTCGTGGCCGGTTCTATGATTTTCGCTAAAGGCACCAGTCCGGGGTGGGGATCGGCCGTGAGAAAGGCGGACGCCGTGACAGATACAAAGCGAAACCGCCTCGCAGCGTCGGGCTCGCTCTGCCTCAGCGCCTGACCTTGTGACACACACCCGTGATCCGGTATAACCTGACTGCGTGCCGATGAAGGAAAAAACCGCTCTTCTACTTTTGCTCCTCTCGGCTCCATTTCTTTACGGTCAAAATGAAGGGGCGGAAAAGTTCAAAGTACCGGTACAGGCTGCTGTCGTCCGCAATCAGTCTTTGCCTCCCGAAGACGAAATTGGCAATGTGATCGTTACCTACGCCGACGGTACGACGGATACCTGGGCATTAAGAGGGAATTGCGCCGAGCCAAAAGTTTCCACGAAAGGCGCCGTCGGCTGGGAAGTATACAAGCTAGAAGCGAACGGCAAGACGTTGGCCAGCTACAACGGCCTGAATATTAATGATCATGTCACCGTGTGCGATCATGGGAAAGTGATCGCGAATTTGCAATCGGCCAAAGCGTTCATCGAAGCTTGGGATTTCACCAAAGATGGGGAACATGTAGTGATCAAATCACGGGGAGCGCATGGCCCAGCAACGATCGAGCTTTTTCCACTTCACAATGGTCCGCCCGAGGCGTCGGTTCCGGCCTACGAGAAGAATTTGCCCGCATGGGCCGTGCCGTACGCTGATGCTGATTAGATAGGATTTGCCTGGCGAGCAAACACCGTCCGTCGCAGCGTCGGACTACCCGTCGATAAGAGGGCGCGCGTCGCAGGAGGGCGTTGAACAATCAATCAGTTCCGGAGGGACACGAGATAGTAGCCCGGTACGAAGCGCCGGGAAAAGAGAAAAACCGGATCCGTCCCGGAGGGAACGGCTGAAGCGTTCCAATTCGCCAGCGTCTTTGGGCTCTAACACGACGTTACAGGCACTCGTGTTCAGACCTCTCCGGGTGATGCTCTTTACGAGTGTCCCTCGGTTTTTCGTGGTTAACGGCATATGTCGAAGTACGGGGCGTCCGGGAAAGACCACTTCACATCACCGGGCTTCGCGCGGAACGCGGGTTAACTGCCCTGTTCCAGCCGACCGATCAGGAATTGCGCCGTTTATAGTAGTTGGTTACTCGGCAGACGCAGAGCAGCTCGTTACTCTCTTCGTGCTCGATTTTCACTTCGTGGACGGCCAATGTCTTGGAACGTCGCAACAAGTGGGCCGTAGCCCGCACGAATCCAGATGAAGCAGATCGGAGATGCGATCCATTGATTTCGATCCCGACCGGAAAGACGGAGTCGAGATCGATGCCCACACAGGAATGCATGCTCGCTGCGCTCTCGGCCAGCAACAAGCTGATCCCGCCATGCAACAGACCGAACGGTTGACGCGTCGCATCGGTGATCGGCATGCGGAGACTAAGCGATTCTGCGGTAACCGAAGTGATCCGTATTCCCAACGGCTCGAGCGCCGTATGTGGAATAATGCGTTCGAAATCAACGATCGAAGTCGATTGCTCTTTTCCCATCAATGTCGATGTGAGCGATTACTCACGGCAATGTTCGCGGATGTTCTTTCAGCCAAAGCAAGGCTTCACTGGCACTCTGATCGGGCGGAAACACAGGATAAAAGACTTTCGCGACTACCCCGTTGTCGATAATCAAAGTTAACCGCTTAACCAGGGTCATGCCCGCAAATCCAAACGTCGGCAGGCGGAGAGCGCGAGTGAGGAGGAGCTTGTCATCCGAAAGAAGCGGGTAGGGAAGACGGAGGCGTTCCGCTGCTTCCTTTTGGTAAGCGGTGTCTTGAGTGCTCAGACCGAAGATCTGCCGGGCGCCAGCTTCCAGTAACGATTGATAAGAATCGCGAAAACTGCAGGCTTGAGGAGTGCACCCCCGAGCTCCCGGAATGGCGTCCCAACCGTCCGGCACCGGTTCCGTCGGTCGTCCAGTTCTTGGATAGCAAAAGAGAACGGTGCGCCCAGATAAGCGGGTTAGATCGATTGATCTTCCGTCTGTAGCGGAGAGTTCGACTGACGGAAGGTGGAAGCCCGGCAAATGCGCGCAGGCGCCGTCGTCGACGGGACGGGGCAGACCGGGCGGCAAATCGAGAGAACGGCTCATGGGGTCAATCAATCACGAATTGGAGACAACGACAACCGAAGGCAGAATCTAGAATTCAGGAGCGAGAAATTTGGAATGGGGCGTCGGTCATGACTAACCGTGGGATCAATTGATCTCCCCGGACAGGGGAGGGTGTGAGGGAGTGGTCATGAGGGAGCATTGAGATCTGGCGGTCGGAGAATTTTCAGGCTAAGACGCGAAGACAGAGTTGAACAGAAGGTAACAGCGCGGCGAAGCCGCAACCAAACTCATAGAACAGGAGCAAACCGAGATAACGGAGAACCCTCTGTTCCCTCGGTTAGCTCCTGTTCAACTGTCTTTGGGGCGAGCGCCGTGGCAGCGCGCGCCGGACCGGTCTCGAATCCGCGCGAGAAACAACAAGATTTGGGCCAGTGTAGTACGGAGGAAGCAGAGGGCTTCGACTGAGCCTTCGAGGTCACGCCGAGGGCTCAGCCTGACGGTCTTGGTGTTTCTCCGTTTGCTCCTGTGCCAAACATTCTGGATTCCGCCTCCCATTCTTTGCGTCTTGGCGTGAGGCCCCAAAGGATCAGCGACAGCGGCTCAGGGAGGAGCCTTGCCAGGCTGCCGCCGTCACGAAGAAGTATCAAAAAATTTGGATGGAGCGGTGATCGTCGACAGTAGTAAAACAATACAATAAGATGTATCAAAGTTGTATTTGAATAATTGGAAACAATAATATTAAATGTTCTCAATATGAATGCAAAACACTTCATGTTCTGCGTGCTTCCGGTTGTAGCGTTGTCGCTAATGCTCTTTGCTGGTTGCTCCGAAACCGCGCCGTCGGTGACGGAGGTAACAGAACTGATTAAGGCTAGAGTCCGTCGGATGACTTCGGTGCTCATTGCCCGCGAGGTGGAGACTGAAGCTTATCGTGAAAGTCTGAGCATGGTGACGACTGTCTCTTCCGATCAAAGCCGCCGAACCCCGGCGGAGATCGAATCAGTGCTGCAGGCAAAATGTGAGAAGCAATTGGCTAATCTCACGATTAGGAACGTTGTGGTTGGCGCACCCGGCGCGACGGAGCTGGGCGATGATAATCGTCTGACCAAGTTCTGGCCCGTGGAATTCCAGGTACTGAATCCTATGGAACCTACCCAGAACCTGCAAGCCGTGATGTTTTGCTACCGCGATCCTGATGGGCGATGGGCTACCAAGGTAGCAAAGCTGGACGTTTTGCAGAATGGAACCTTGCGCGCGGTATCAAAATATAGGTTCCGCGAAATGGGTTTGGAATAAAGGCGAGCGGCGCGATGGTCTGAGGCTCGTAATGCTCAGGCCGAGGCATCGGATGCCTTTGAAAATCTGACGGAATCAAACGCGTCGCCAACTAGAACCTTGTGTCTTTGTGTGAGACAACAGAGTTTACCAGTTCAGCGTCTGGAAGCGGCGGGCTACTTCTTCGGCGTTTTCGCGCGAATTGAATGCCGAGACCCGGAAATAGCCTTTTCCCTGAGCACCGAATCCTGATCCTGGCGTTATTACAACCTGAATCTCTTTGAGTATTTTATCAAAAACGTCCCAGCTTTGATAACCGCTGGGCGCCTTGACCCAAATGTAGGGAGCGTTTCTGCCGCCAGAAACCTCGAGACCGGTCTTGCTAAGAGCGGGCGAGAGAATTTCGGCGTTGCCTAAGTAATGCTCAACCAGCGCTCGAACTTGTTTTTTGCCGTCTGCCGTGTAAATCGCTTCGGCTCCGCGTTGTACCGGATAACTTACGCTGTTGAATTTCGTACTGAAACGTCGGTGCCAGAGTGGAAAAAGAGGTCCCTTCTCGCCGGTGCTGGTGTGGGCCAGCAGTTTTTTCGGCATTACGGTGAATCCGCATCTGATTCCCGTAAATCCGCCATTCTTAGAAAAACTTCGAAATTCGATCGCGCATTCGTCGGCACGAGGAATCTCAAAAATGGAATGAGGGACACCTGAATCCTGAATGTACGCCTCGTAAGCGGCGTCGAATAGAATGATCGCGTCGGATGCTAAAGCGTAATTAACCCAAGCGCTCAGCTGGTCCCTCGTGGCGACGGCGCCAGTCGGATTATTTGGATAACAGAGATAGATCAGATCGACGCGTTCGTCGGGAACAGCAGGCACAAAGTGGTTCGCCGCATTGCACGCTAGATATACCAGGCCGGAATAGGTGCCATTGGCGTCTGCGTTGCCGGTGTGACCGGCCATCACATTGGTGTCGACGTATACGGGATAGACCGGGTCCATCACCGCAATGCGGTTTTGATGTCCAAAAATATCGAGGATGTTTCCGCAATCGCATTTCGAACCGTCCGAGACAAAGATTTCGTCATCGGCCACCTCCAGACCCTGCGCGCGGTAGTCGTTCTCCGCGATAACGTGCCGGAGAAAGTCGTACCCCTGCTCGGGACCGTACCCTCGGAACGTCTCTCGCCGACCCATCTCGTCGATGGCGTGATGCATTGCTTCACGGACCGCTGCAGGGAGAGGCTCCGTGACGTCGCCGATCCCGCAGCGAATAAGAGTCTTCGCGGCGGCAGGATGCTCTGTCGCAAACGTGCTTACCCGCCGAGCAATCTCCGGGAAAAGATAACCCGCCTTGAGTTTCAGATAGTGATCGTTGAGGAATGCCATGGTCCTGCTATTCTCGCCTAAGGCTCGAACGAAATGACAAATAGCAAATAGCCGATAGCAAAGTTCGGTTATCGGCCATCGCTCATCCTGAGCCCGCGTCCGCCCAAGGCATTGCGGGCAGATCTCCAATTTGCTATCTGCTATTTGTCATTGGTCATTCATTCGGCTCAGCGATCGGTCATCGCCATCCGAGGGCAACAAGGACGGCGTTACTTCGCGGCTTGGAAGTATTTCTCGGCCTGATCCCAATTCACGACATTCCACCAAGCTTTGAGGTAGTCGGGTCGCCGGTTTTGATAGAGGAGATAATAGGCGTGTTCCCAAACGTCGACCCCGATCACTGGCTTTAAACCGTCCGAGACGGGGCTATCCTGGTTTGCGGTAGAGGTGATTTGTAATTTACCTTCTTTATTCACTACCAACCATGCCCAACCGCTGCCGAAGCGACCTACGGCCGCTTTTTGAAATTCCTCTTTGAATTGGTCGAAACTACCGAACGCGGAGTCAATCGCTTCGACTAATTTTCCTTTCGGAGAACCGCCGGCGTTCGGGCCGATTATTTTCCAGAAAAAGGTGTGATTGGAGTGACCACCTGCATTGTTTCGCAGAACGGTGCGAATAGATTCGGGCACCTTATTCAAATCTGCGAGCAAATCGTCCACCGACTTGGCGGCTAGATCTGGATGACCTTCCAGCGCCTTGTTTGCGTTGGTAATATAGGCTTGGTGATGCTTATCGTGATGGATTTCCATCGTTTTTGCATCGATGTGCGGCTCGAGCGCATTAAATGGATAGGATAGAGAAGGTAGTTCGTAAGCCATAGAATTCTGAGAAGTAAAGGTTCCGCGAGCCGGCTCTGCCATCCCTGGCTCGCGACTTAACCTAGAGCAGGTCTTCTTACGCCGTCAAACTGTGATGTGGGTTGAACTAGTGAGGTAGAAAGAAATCAATCGATAGCGCAGATGCCGAGCGCAGGTAGATACGGTCTTGGGAGTCAAAGGGTTTTGGGAACAGAGGCCAGCATAGGGTTGAAGGGTTGTTGGTGTTTAAGAACGCCGAAGGCAATGTGGAGAAGTTTGCGCATGATGGCGCCGCGGATAGCGAGGTCATGGAGTTTTCGGTTTTCAAGGATTGCGATCCAAGGCTTAAGGGGTTTACACCAACGCCGAGCGACAGCGGCCGGCATGTAAAGAGCTTTACGCAGGAAGGCGTTGCCGATTTTGGAGATGCGGGTTTTGCCATAAAGGGAATAACCGGAACGGCATTCGGCCGGAGTCAGTCCAGCATAGGCCCCCAGCTGGCGAGCTGATTGGAACTCTTTACCAGCCAACTCGGAGAGCAACTTGGCGGCCGTGAGCTTGGCGATGCCTGGAATGGAGCAAAGCAGTTGGCTTTGAGTTTTTAAGCGCTCATCGCTGGCAATGAGAGAGTCTATCTCGGCATCGAGCTGGGCGAGTTGTTTTTGGAGCTGCTTTAAGCGTTGTTGCCGTTGGCGGCCGATGAGTTTGGGCAGCTCAATTTGGTAGGGATCCTTTTTGGCACGGTTGTGTTCTCGAGTCTGTTCAACCACTCGGCTCTCGCGCGCGCGCACCAAGAGTTTGAGTTGGGTCTCGATCGGTCGCAGCGGTCGAGTGGCCAGCGGTTTTCGTTCCCGGCAAAAACGGGCAATGATCTGCGCATCGACAGTGTCGTTCTTGGTCCGACGCAACACCGAAAGAGCGAAGTATTTGACTTGAGCGGGGTTGAGGACGCTAAGGGCCAAGCCTGCTTGGTGGAGCGCCGCGATCAACCTTTGGCCGTAAACCCCGGTGGCTTCCAGGGCAAAATGGATCTGCTCTAGCTTCCAGCCGCGAGCTCGGAGTTGATGGAAGAACCGCTCAATAGCGCGAGCATCGTTGCGGAACTCTCCGCGCCAAAGGCAGGCCTCAGTGCCAGAGAGCAGGCAAAAGTCAAAAGTTGCTTTTGCCACGTCTATTCCCATGAAGTCGGCGTGTTGCCCAAATGGCACGGAATAACATCGACAAAAAAGGTAGTTAGCGGCTAACATTATGTCCCCATGATGGGGGAACGCGATCCACAGAAGCAGCTGTGGAGCTATCAGGTGAACTTGGATAAGCGGGTGCGCAGTGATCATCCGCTGCGGCGAATTAACGAGACGCTGGAACTGGATTTCGTGCGACGGGAGGTCGCAAAATTCTACGGCACCAAAGGCAACGTTTCAGAAGATCCGGTCGTCATCATGAAGATGATGCTGTTGCTGTTTTTGGATAATGTGCGCAGCGAAAGAGAGTTGATGCGGATTATCCCGGAACGACTCGATTACATGTGGTTCCTGGGTTATGGCTTGGACGACACGGTTGCGAATCACAGCGTCTTGAGCAAAGCCCGCAAGCGCTGGGGCCAAGAAGTCTTCGTTGCACTCTTTAGCCGGGTCGTGGCGCAGTGCGTCAGAGCAGGTTTGGTAGAGGGCACTAAGATCCATGCCGACAGCAGCTTAATCGATGCCAACGCATCGTTGAACTCGGTTCGTGAGTTGGATGCTGCGACTCTGGATCAAATCCGACAAGCTTGCCGTGAACAAACTGAGAAGCTCGAGGAAGCAGACACTAAAAAGAACGAGGCCGATGACGATCAAGACCCGGATAGGCCCGGACCAGGTCCTCGTACCGAAATAAACCAGAAGTATCAAAGCAACACGGATCCAGAAGCCACATTGGTTCGTCAGCACGGATTCAAAACTCGGCCACGATACAAAAACCACCGGGTGGTCGATGACGCCCACGGAGTCATCACTGCGGTTCACACGACGACCGGCAGGATCAATGAATCTCATGAACTGATGGAGTTAGTTGATCAGCATCAAGCCAATACTGCGATCGCCGCGCAGACAATCGTCGCTGACTGCAAATACGGTACGATAGAGAACTACATCGTCTGCCAAAAGCGAAAGCTACGCACGCACATGGCTGACCTCCTGGGAAGCAGCCCTGGCAGTGGTCGTCGCGACGGGATCTACCCTGAGTCGATGTTCCGCTACCAACCAAAAAATGACACCTTCCTGTGCCCAGACGGGCAACTGATGAAGCCGCGGCGGCTTCACTCGGTACGACTGACCTGGGAATATGTCACCAAACGAGGCGTGTGTTTAAAATGCCATTTGAGGAAATTTTGCACTCGATCCAGAACTGGCCGAACAATGCGGCGTCATCGAGATCAGAAGCTTTTAGACCGAGCTCGTCGACAAGCGAACACCAAGCAAGCAAAACTGGATCGGAAGCGTCGACAACATCTGATAGAACGCAGTTTTGCAGATGCCTCTAACCTTCACAGCTTCAAGCGTGCTCGTTGGCGCGGACTTATCAAACAATCGATCCAAGATCTACTGATCGCGGCAGTCCAAAACTTGAGAAAACTGATCGCGGCGATGCACAACGGGTCGGAAAATAGCTACCTCGCTTTAATCGATGCACTTTTTTCCTTCCTGCAGGCTTTCACCACTCTTTTAACCACCGATCTGCCCTTTCACACTCGATCTACCTCCAGTCTTGCTGCCGCCGATTCCTGCCAGCACACCCATAAGTCCAGGCGTTCGGGCAACAGACCGAAGTAACGTTTTTTCATCAGACTTTAATCAGTGAAGTGGTTTTTGTTTGATGAAGCCCTTGGGCGCGTACCTTTCGGACACAGCCTTGTAAACTCGGGCTCTAATGTTCCAACTCTGTTTGGAACGGCCTTAGATACGGTTCGGTCTTTTGAAAGGTGCGGCACGAGGAAGGTGGGCTAATCTAGCTAACAGGTTCTATCGACCTTTGGGCGAAACAGTTTTCCACCTTCCTCGGCCAAGTTCTTCACCTCCTGAGTTCCGCCCTTTCGGGCGGCTTAAAAAGGGAAAAGTGTTGGTCCAGGCAAGGTACAAGGGCGAAACAGTCCGGCCAGGCATATGGATGGTGCGGGGGACGCGCTCTAGGGCCGGACTGTGAGCCTTTGCGGCACCGATAGTTTGGCCGCGCCCGCAACGCTTCGCGTGGCGATGCGGGCGGGCTCACCCGCCTCACACTTCGCTGTCGCTCAGCGGCGTGCCGCCGTCGCTGCGCTGATATCAGTTTCGCAGTTATTCATGAGGGAGCGAAGCGGCAGGCCCTAGCCAGGCGAAGGGAGGTTGTGAATAACTGCGCCGCGAGCCACAATAGCGCTGGCGGACGTCCTGCCCTGGCTCGATCACGGTCATCGCTGCGTTACCGCAAGACGGTTAGCCAAAGACTACCGGGGGAGCCAGAGGCCCTTGCTCCGACATCTAATAGAACGAAGCCTCAAGAAGGCCATTATATCAGCTCGATGGAAGGCAGGGCAAAGCGGCGCCAAACTCACCAGCAGCAAAAAAAGACCATGAATGATTCCAAACAAGGATCAGAACAGTGGCAACAACACCGGGCATTTGGTGGCTTAGATTGGGCTAGCCAAAAACACTCCGTCATAGTGGTCGATCAAACTGGCAAAGTGATCGAAGATTTTGAGATCGAACACTCGGTTTTAGGTTGGAAAAAGTTTCGGGAAAAACTCCAACCTTACGGCTCGATTCCTTTTGCCATTGAGACCAGTCAAGGAGTCGCCGTCGAGCAACTTTTGGAAGCCGGCATGATCGTTTATCCCCTCAATGCCAAGAGCGCTCAAGCCTATCGCGATCGCAAAGCACCCAGTGGGCTCAAAGACGATCGACTGGATGCTCTCCAGTTTTGCCGACGCGGCGCGCGTCGATGCTCAAAACTGGAGAGCATTGCGTCCAGAGGATCCGCTGATCAAAGAACTACGCTTACTCTGTCGGGATGAAGTCAGCCTGATCGAACAACGCACGGCCTTTATCAACCAGCTGCGCCAAGCACTGGGAGAATATTACCCGGTCCCTTTAGAGGCCTTTGAGGATTGGACTTCGCTCTCGGCCTGGATGTTTTTAGAGCGTTTTCCGACCCCGGAGCTTCTGGCCCAAGCTGGCAAGCGCCAATGGGAAAAGTTCCTGCACACTCGCCGGCTCTGGGGTAGTGATCAGGGGCTCCGCCGCCCTGGAGCTCTTTGCCCACGCCACCGAGTTTGCGGCAACGCCACCCACCGTCAAAGCCAAGAGCCTCTTGGCCCTGAGTTTAGTGCAAATGCTCTTTGCGATCGAAAAGCAATTGGCACTCTATCGCAAGCGAATCGAAGAGCTTTTCGCTCGTCACCCCGATCATGATCTGTTCGGTTCCTTGCCGGGTGCCGGCCCCAAACTAGCTCCTCGTTTACTCTCCGAGATTGGTGACGACCGGGAGCGCTTTGGCGGCGATCCTCAAAATCTGCAATGCTTGGCCGGAACCGCCCAGTCACCATCCGCTCAGGAAAACGCTGCCACCATCACCAACGCTGGGCCTGCAACAAACATCTCCCTCATGCCATCCATCTTTTCGCTGATCACAGCCTGTCGCGTTGTGCCTGGGCCGACATTTACTATCAACATCACCGCCAAAAGCATCAGAGCCACGCCAATGCTTTGCGTCGACTCGGCCACCGCTGGCTCAAAATCATTCACAAAATGTGGTTCGATAGAACCCCTTACGATCCCGAGCTTCATCATCGCAATCAACTCAAACACGGCTCCTGGATCTTTCAGCTCCAAGAATCCTAACCCCCACTTTTTTTCCTTGAAGACCGATAGAACGTCTTTAGCGCGCATTAGCTGTGCCCCTAGCGAAAATCATAGAGCCGGCCACGACGTAGGTTTCCGCCTTCGCCGAGCCTACGGCGCGACGGGTTGGGCGGAGCCGGGTTTCGCCCTACGAGTGCTTGGGTTACCCCTGCGATTTACCGATGAAACGATTCCGTTTCGCTCACGGCGGATTCTTTAGGCGGCTCGACCGTTGTGCTCTCGGGAAAACGTTCGACGGCTCCCGAGGTAAGTGGATTTGGAGAAACTAAGTATTTGGCCAAACCTTCCTCGATCAGATTGGCCGCACAAACGTGCATCGGCCTCTCGCGATCTGCACTGAAGCGCCTGAGAGCTTGTTGCATCTCTTGGGTCAAAATGATTTGGAGAAACGTCTTTCTCTCGTCTTTCAGGCGGGTGCGCCGTCGACGTTGAGCTTCACGCAGTTGAATTAGCCTTTTTTTTCGCTTGTGGGCGGCAGGCTGGGACATACCGGGGGGAGTCCATATATGATAACTTCAACTAAGCCGAAGTCGAGAGACTTGTCTTGAGTTGACAAAACAGCAGCCCAGCCTATGCAAGGGGTTTGTGCTCCCTTTGAAGTTCTCCTCTAACCTCCCGGCCGATCGCCGGGATGAATTAGAGACGTTGATGTTCTTTCACCCGCAGCAAGGGGAGCATGAGTCGAGTATCAACTCCTCCATTCTCAGCTATGGGTTCCCCAAGATCATTCAAGAGAGCGATTATCTGCGCATTGGGATTGAGGGGAAAGAAGTGCAGACACTGTATGCGTTTGTCAATAGAGGGAAGCTGGAAGACCTTGCTGGGGTGATTGTCTACACCAGGACTTCGGAAGACACTCTTGTGCTGGTTCACATGGCGGTGAAGCCGGAATACTCTTACGCTGACGGCTATAAGAACGAACTCGTCTTGGTGAGGATGCTGGCCCAGCTGCGATCGATCGCGAAGCGGATTAAGGGTGTAAAGAAACTCTCGATCGCCTACGGCGGACGGATCGTGCCACGAGCCGAGCTCGGGTGAAATCCGGAAAGGGGTGCCAAGCTGATGAATCAGGAAGGGGTCGGTCTGCAAAGCGTAGTCTCCTTCGCCAACGAACTACTGGAGGTAGCGCAAATCGAAGATTATCCGGGAGCGCTCAACGGACTGCAGTTGGAGAAGCGAGGAAATATCTCGAAGATCGGGGCGGCAGTCGATGCCAGTAGCCGGACGATCGAGTTGGCCGTTAGCGAAAGCGTCGATTTTCTGATTGTGCATCATGGGCTTTTTTGGGGCGGCTTGTCTCCAGTCACCGGGGCGGCGTATCGGCGGTTAGCAAAAGCAATGGAAGCCGATCTCGCGATTTACAGTGCTCACCTTCCACTCGATTTTCATCCCGAGATCGGCAACAATTTCCTGTTGGCTGAGGCATTGGCACTCCTGCCTGTCTTGCCGTTCTGGTTTGTTAATGGGAGAGCACAAGGATGCGTTTCGGCAGTTTCCCTAGAATTGAGTGAATTGATTCTGAGAGTTGAGCAGGTTCTTGGGCGCAAGATCTGGTGTTGTCCGGCCGGACCGTACCGCACCCAGCGCATTGGGATAGTAACTGGCGGAGCGGGAGCGCACCTTGCCGAGGTCGCTGCGGAAGGAGTGGACACTTTCCTTACCGGAGAGGGACCTCACCATACTTTCGCTTTGGCCGAGGAGCTTGGGATAAACCTTTTGTATGGCGGTCATTACGCCACGGAAACTTTCGGAGTACAAGCGCTGGCGGCACGACTTAGCAAACGCTTCGATCTGCCCTGGACATTCTTGGATCATCCGTCGCACCTGTGAAGACCTCCGCGCACAGCGGCGGTGTTCCGGTTACGCGAGCTTTTTTTGAGCGCGACCCATTGACCTGCGCTCGCGAATTGCTCGGGTGCGAGCTGGTCTGGCGGAATGCCTCGGGAATCATCGTGGAAACCGAGGCATACGCAGAATGGGGAGACGAGGCCAGCCATACCTTTTTGCGGCAGAGTGCAAGAACGTTCATCGACGAGCGTCCCCCAGGGTCGATTTACATCTACCTCAATTACGGAATGCATTGGCTTCTCAATTTCTTGGTAAAGGGAGAATCATTTCGCGGGTTTGTCTTGATCCGCGCATTAGAGCCGAGAGCTGGGGTGAAAGCCATGAATCAGCGACGTGGAGTCCAGAAGCTGACCGACCTTTGTTCTGGACCTGGCAAGCTCACCGAGGCGTTGGGGATTACCGCGGAATGGAATGGCGCGGATTTTTTTGCCATTCCCGGAGTAACCTTGTCACTTTGGGTGGAGCAGCCAGCAATCATCGTGGACCAACGGGTTGGCATCACGAAGTCGGCTGAGCTGGAATGGCGCTATTTTATCGGCGACTCACCTTTTGTGAGCGTACGAAAAGGAAAAACCCGCCCCAGGAACAAACTGAGGCGGGCTTGAACACTCCTTGTTGAAACACTCCTAAGGTCGAGACCTTATTTGGAGTAACCCGTCGTGGTGTGTGCCGGCGGGGGTGCAGCGGTGGTTTCTTTATGGCAGGCCGACATGCCGAGAGCAGCAACGGCGACGGCCGCTAAGGTGATGTATCTCACGATCTTCATTTTCAGTCTCGCCTCCTTTCTTAGCTAGCAGCACTTTGCTATTAGGCTGAACCTCCTAAGGAGACAAATGTATTTTCTGAATTTTGTGCGAAGCCGGACTCTTGGGTTGTCGCGTTAACTTGCTCTCGGAGAATGGGTAAAAGCAAAACCACAAGTCTGTGGGACTGATGTTAGCCCAGGATCTCAACTTCGGTTCCCGTTTCCACCAGATCAAATAAACGGACGACATCCCCATTTCGCATGCGAATGCAGCCATGACTGGCTGGATGGCCGATGAGGTGCTCTTCGTTGGTGCCGTGAATGTAAATAAAACGTTCGCGCGTGTTTTGGTTGTGCGGCTCTACGCCGTCCAGCCAAAGAATCCGCGAGGTAATCAGATGACTCTCCTTCTCCCAGTCGGATGGGTTGGTGACGGGTACACGTCCGCGGAAGACGGTGTTCGGCGCCTGGTCGCCGCCGACTTTTTCGTAAATCCGAAAACGACCGATTGGCGTCTGAAAACTTCCGGAGGCTTGGCCCAACCCGAAGCGAGAGGTCGAAATTGGGAATTGATGAACCACCTCTTGGTCGTGCAGAAGCTGTAGAGTCTGTTCTTTTGTGTCGATCCTGATCTTGTGGCCGCTCATTTTCTTTCTAAACTGTTGACGCTGATGAGCAGAACGTATCACTTGGCAATCGTCGGGGCTACCGGGGCGGTCGGAACGGAACTGATTCGGTTGCTGGAGCAAAGAGACTTCCCGGTGGCTAGCCTCAAGCTATTCGCTTCGGCCCGATCAAATGGGAAGACACTGACCTTTCACGGGGAACAGATCCCGGTAGAGACTCTCACGGAACAAGGACTGGCGGGAATCGATTTCGCTCTTTTCAGTGCCGGAGCCAGCACGGCCCGCACCTTTGCTCCCGTCGCGGCGAAAGCCGGGGCCGTGGTGATCGATAATTCTTCCGCTTTCCGCATGGAGTTGGAGGTACCGCTAGTCGTGCCGGAGATCAATCCCCAAGATGCGGCCCGGCATCGTGGAATTATTGCCAATCCGAACTGCACGGCTCTTATCGCTCTCATGGCGCTCTATCCATTGCACAAGGCGTTTCGAGTCAAGCGAGTGATTGCCGCGAGTTACCAGGCCGTTTCTGGTGCCGGCGCTCGTGCGATCGACGAGCTGGCTGTGCAGACCAGAGCTCATGTAACCGGAGAAAAGATTGAGCCGAACGTTTTTCCACATCCGATTGCTTTCAACGTCGTACCACAGGTCGATGAATTCTTGGACTCCGGATACACGAAAGAGGAACAGAAGTTTCTGAATGAATGCCGTAAGATCATGCATCATACGACCTTGCGCGCTTCGATTACCTGTGTGCGGGTGCCAGTTTTTCGGGCTCATGCGGTAGCGATCAACGCAGAATTTGTCGAACCGGTCTCTGTGGATCGGGCTCGTGATGCGCTGGCGAAAGCGCCGGGAGTAGAATTAGTCGATGATCCGGGAAATCTGCGATATCCGATGCCGCTCTCGGCGGCTGGCAAAGAAGCGTGCGAAGTCGGACGGTTAAGAATTGACACCGCACTGGACAACGGCTTGGCGTTTTGGGTGTGCGGAGATCAACTCCTCAAAGGGGCCGCTTTGAACGCAGTGCAAGTAGCCGAACTTCTGACGAAGGGGTAAGCGCAAACCGAGGCCACCGGTTGCGCGAGCGGAACGGCGTCAGATGGTTCGGGCAGTCGGGGAACGGCCCGCGCTGCACAGATCTAACCCTGGATAGCTCCCGGGAGCTCCACGTGTCCGACGAAGCCTCCCTCTCAGCGAGGGTTTCGGGAAAAGTTGGCGAAGTCGGAAGCAGCTCCTATCCGTCGTCAGGGTCGCTTGGCGCAAGCAGAAAACAGCAGAAAACAGCAAATAACAGTAGACAGACGCAGCCAGCTGTTACAAAGCATAGCAATGATCAACGCAGCGGAGCTCTTCCCAGCCGAGCGCCATGACCGGATCCTGGGCCTACTCCGGACGAAGGGGAAAGTCGTCGCGTTGGATCTGGCTCACGAGCTGAATGTTTCAATAGACACAATCCGTCGCGACTTGGACCATCTGGCGTCGATTGGTTCGATCCGGCGTGTGCATGGCGGCGCGTTGCTGGCTGCTCCGGTGCCTGGACGACTGCAGGAACGGGCGGAAGAAGAGCCTGACGCCAAACGAGAGTTAGGAAGCCGCGGAGCATTACTCATTCGCGCTGAGAGCGTGGTTTTGTTCGATTCCGGAAGCACCAACCTAGAAATCGTCAAGGCGTTGCCTGGTGACCTCCGCTTTACCGCGGTGACGCCAAGTCTCCCGATTGCGGTTGCATTAGCGGAGTTTCCCAAAGTGGAAACTGTGGTGTTGGGCGGACGACTGCATCGGCGCGAGTCAATGACGGTCGGCTTGCGCGCCGTTCAAGAACTCGAAGATTTTCGGGCGGATCTCTGTTTTCTCGGAGTTTGTGCCCTCCATGGCGAGGTGGGTATTTCCACTTTCTCCGTCGAGGAGCGGGAAATGAAGCAGACGCTCATTCGCTGTGCGGGTGAAGTGGTTGGGCTGCTGACGGCAAGCAAATTTAACAAGAGTGCTCCGTTCGTAGTCGGCTCTATTGGAATTCTCACTCGGGCGCTTGTCGAATCGGGAATTGCGCCGAGCGAACTCGATCTTCTGCGGCGTTACGGAGTATTCGTCGAGTGATGCAAAAGAAAACTTGGAGCGACGGCCCATAGCAGCCGAACCCGGAGAATATGGAGCCAGGAAATAGTGCTAGAGCAGGAGTAGACGAAATTCGCGAACTCCGTGGGCCGGATGGTGATAGCGCTCGAAACCGCACTGCCATTTCGCTGGTGTTTTTTCTGAACGGATTTGGATTGGCGAGCTGGTTCATTCACATACCCTCTGTCAAAGAGCAACTAGGGTTGAACGAGCAACAACTGGGTCTGGCGTTGCTTGGGACCGGCCTCGGTTCGTTGGTGACGATGTGGCTTAGCGGTTGGTTAATGGGCCGATTTGGTAGCCGCCGGGTTTTAACCGCTGCAACTTTGTGCTTTGCGGTTTTCCTATTGTTCCCAGTCTTTGCTCCGAACCTTCTCTGGCTCACGGTCTCGCTTGGCTTCTTGGGGGGGTGCAATGGCTTGATGGACGTCTCCATGAATAATCAAGCCGCGCATTTTGAAGCGCTGGTCGGCCGTCCAGTGATGTCGTCATTTCACGCTATTTGGAGTTTAGGGGGATGGTGCGGTTCGCTCCTCGGCAGCCTCTTCTTGCTCAATCAGCAATTAACGGCCTGGCACTTGATAATCCTGTGTCTTCTGACCATTGTAGCGATGGTCCGGCTGGCGCCAAATCTTCTCCGAACCGTCTCCGAACACAGTCCTATTTTTTCGCTCCCGACCGGAGGAATCTTGATCTTCGCGTTACTCTGTCTCATCGCGATGCTCTCGGAAGGGGCGGTCGCCGACTGGGCAGGAGTGTATCTGCGTGATTATTTGGGTGCTCCATACGCGTTGTCCGGTCTTGGCTATAACGCGTTCGCGATCTGCATGGCTGGCGGAAGATTCATAGGGGATAAAATCGTGCAACGGATCGGCAGAGAGCGCACCGTAACCACTGGCGCTCTGATTGGAGCAATCGGATTTTGCTTCGCCGCATTGGTTGGTAGCCCAATCCCATCGATTATCGGGTTTGGGCTGGCCGGTCTCGGCATGTCGAATGTCGTTCCAGTCTTGTTCTCGCTAGCAGCGTTGCGAACGCCAAAAGCAATCGAGCGCGCGACATCTGCAGTCTTTGCGACCGGCTATCTTGGCTTCTTAATTGGGCCACCGTTCGTCGGGATATTCGCGCAGCGCTTTACGCTTCCAGTAGCGCTCACCGGCGTAGGGATTTTGGTCGCCGCGATTGGCGTATTTAGCCCAAGGGGAAGGCGGTGAAAGGTGATTGGTGAGAAGTGAAAGGGTGATCAGGGGGTGGTAATTAGCAGTTAGTGACGATAGTGATTCGTGATTGGTTTAAGGGGACCCGGCCCAACGTCGGTAGGGCGAAAGCCCGACTACGCAAAGCCTACGTCGTGGCCAGCTGTACAGTATTCCGCAAAACGCGCTACTAGGGCGCGTCAAAGCGTAGCGACGGCGGCCTGATTCCGTCTCAGCGGGGTCGGCTTGAGCCATTCAGGTTTCGCCCACGTGGGTGCTTTGCTGATGAGACGCACCCAACCCGCACCCGCATAACGCAGATTGACTTCCACGCGCGGCTCAAACCCGTCCGGCGCCTGCCGGACAAGGTTTCCGCCCTACCCTGATGGCGGTGGCCAATCTTGACCCCCCCAATCATCCAATCACTACGCACCGGCTCCCGTGTTCCGTGTTCTCTAGCGTGCCGCCTGTTGTTGAGACCGCTTTGGCGTGACCGGATTGAGATGTTCGTTCAAAAATTTTTCCATGGCGCCGTAAAAATCGAACCGATTCTCTTCGTTGTGAAATCCGTGGCCTTCGTTCGGTTTTACCATGTACTCAACCGCGACACCTCGCTTTTTTAAAGCATCAACAATCTGGTTGGACTCGTTAATATTCACCCGTGGATCTTTCTCGCCTTGGGCAACGAAGAGGGGAGTTTTGATTTTGTCGGCGTTTAAAGCGGGCGAATGCTCCTGGAACCAATCTTTATCTTTCTGCGGATCGCCCACTATCTCGTGGAACATCTCAAGTTCCGGTTTCCAGTAGGGCGGAATCGTGTTGAGAAAGGTGAAAAGGTTGGAGACTCCAACATAATCGACGCCCGCCGCATAGACGTCAGGCGTTTTAACCAGGGCTTGAAGCACGGCATAACCGCCGTAGCTGCCCCCGTAGATAGCCACGCGTTTCGGATCGGCGATCCCTTGTTGAATAATCCAATTTACGCTATCGGTGATGTCATCTTGCATCGTGCCGCCCCACTGCTTGAAGCTGGCTTCTAGAAATTTTCTGCCATAGCCAGTCGAGCCGCGGAAGTTCATCTGCAAAACAGCGTAGCCACGATTTGCCAGGAATTGTACTTCCGGATTAAATCCCCAGTCGTCGCGGGCCCATGGTCCGCCATGCGGATGAATCACCACGGGCAGATCCTTTGGATCGCGACCCTTAGGCAACGTGAGATAGCCATGGATCGTGAGGCCATCCCGTGATTGGTATTCGATCGGTTTCATCTCGGCCAACTGATCCGCCTGCAACCAAGGACCCAGATCAGCTAGCTTTCGGATGTTCCGTGCTTTTACGTCATAAAGGTAGTAAGAGCCGCGGGTTCGGTCACCCGTCAGGGCTACGACAAATTTGTTTTCCTCTTTGTCGCTTCCGACTCGGGCGACATCGAATCCTGGGAGCTGCTGCTCCAGATACCTATAGGCGTCCTCGGTTGGACGATCGAAAAACACGATCTGCTGTTTCCAAGTGTTGTAAGTCGCTAGGGTAAGCACTTTCCGCTTACGGGAATAAGAGAGCCGGCCGACATCGACGTCCGGATTCTCATAAATCACCCGAACCTCTTTTGCGGTCTCGGGATCGAATTCGACCGCGGCCGATTTGTCTCTGCCGATGTTCGAAATTCCGTACAGGTGCTGATTATCGAACGAGAAGAACAGCGGGTCGAAACTCTGTTTGAAATTCGTGGTCAATACAGTCTTCCACTGCGACTGCTCGGTCTGGCGATAAAGCAAACTTGTGTTTACACCGTCGGTCGTAGTTGCGGCGCGAATTTCCCCATTCCAATCGGTGATCCACTGTTGGATATTGCCGGGATTCTGCGCAGCGAGAGTGATCTTACCGGTCATCACGTTCAAGCGGTAAGCGTCAAAGACTTGTTTGTCTCGTTGATTGGTCTGAATGATCACATCGGTGGGACTATCTTCGAGATCGTCGACCACCCCGACCTTTACTCCGGCAAAAGGCGTCAGATCGCGTTCATCCTGGCCGGCGCGTCCGACCGCGTAGAGATGGAAATTTTCGTCGCCCCCGTTATCCTTCGCGAATAAGACTACATCGTTTCCTTTCCAGCTCACTCCGGTGATGTCTCGATCGGTGATTGAAGTCAGGCGCTTTGCCTCGCCGCCCTCGACGGGCTCAACCCACACATTGAGGCGATTGTTCCAGGGCTCCAGCAGGGCAAGATATCTGCCGTCTGGGGAAATCGAAAATCCGGCTGCCTGCGGATTGCGAAAGAAATCCCGGAGAGGGATCTGCGGCGGAACGGTATCTTCAGCCTGGGCGCCAACGAATCGGAACAGAAAAGAAATGAGGACGATGAGAAAGTATTTCATTATTGCAAAGACAATTTTACCACCGGATTCCACTGGGCATTCTATTTTTCTGACGGACCGGACGTCGCTGCGTGGAGATGTTTGTTCAAGAATCTCTCCATCGCCTCGTAGAAATCGAATCGGTTTTCTTCGTTTTGAAAACCGTGTCCTTCGTTTTCCTTTACCATGTACTCCACTTCGACTCCTCGCTTCTTTAGGGCATCAACGATTTGGTTGGATTCATTGATGTTCACGCGCGGATCTTTGGCTCCTTGTGCTACCAAGAGAGGTTTCCGGATCTTTTCGGCGTTCAATGCCGGAGAATGTTGCTGAAGCCATTCTTTATCTTTTTCCGGATTGCCCACCATTTCATACATCATCTCCAAGTAAGGAGTCCAATAGGGCGGTATGGTCTTGAGAAACGTAAATAGATTAGAGACACCCACATAATCTACGCCCGCGGCATATAGGTCGGGCGTCTTGACCAGACCTTCCAGCACCGCATATCCGCCGTAACTCGCTCCATAAATCGCCACCCGCGTTGAGTCCGCAACGCTCTGTTGGATCAACCAATCAACTCCATCGGTGATATCGTCCTGCATCTTGCCTCCCCATTCTTTAAACCCGGCTTCCCAGAACTTACGCCCGTAGCCCGTTGAGCCGCGAAAATTCATTTGCAACACCGCGAACCCGCGGTTGGCCAGAAACTGAACCTCGGGAATGAATGTCCAGCTGTCCCGGTGCCACGGTCCTCCGTGAGGATTAACGACGACCGGTAAAGATTTTGGTTCACGACCTCTCGGGAGCGTCAGGTACCCGTGAATGGTTAACCCATCTCGAGTCCGGTACTCGATCGGGTTCATTTCAGAAAGTTGATCCTCTGGGAGCCAAGGAGCCCGATCGGCGAGCTTTGTTAGCTCTCGGCTTGGCGCATCATAAAGATAGAAAGTTCCGAGTGACCGATCATTGAACGTGCGAACGACGAAAACGGTTTCGTCGTCATTGGTTGAAGTGATCGCTATTTCGTATCCGGGAAGCCGCCACTCAAGCTCTTGGTAGAGCGCCTCGATCTCTTGGTCGAAAAAGAAACGTTCTGTCTTCCAAGTGGTAAAGACGGCCAGCGTTAAGACTTTGCGCTTTCTGGAGTAGCTCAATGCGGAAATATCGACCTGCGAGTTTTTAGCGAGCACTTGAACCTCTTGGCCAGTATCGAGGTCCAGCTCGATCGCGGCTAGCTTGTCTCTGCCGAGATTCGAGACGCCATAGAGCCGGCGGTTATCGAATGTGAAAAATTGTGGGTTAAACGATTCGCGAAAACTCGTGGTGAGAAGCGTTCTCCACGGTTGTTCTACGGACCTTCGGTAGAGTAAGCTGGCGTTTACTCCGTCGGTGGTTGTGGCGACGCGAATATTTCCGTCGTGGTCAGTCACCCAGTGTTCGATCGTACCTGGGTTTTCGGCGATGCACGTGATGTCGCCGGTTTCTACGCTTAGCCGGTAAGCATCGAAAATCTCTTTGTTTCGCTGGTTCAGGGCTACAATGATTTCGCTGGGATGTTCGTGAAGATCATCGACCAGCCTGACTTGCACGTCTGGGAACGGAGTAAGATCTCGAACGTTTTCGCCACCCGGATCAGCGGAAAAGACGTGGTAGTTTTCGTCGCCCCCACTGTCCTGAAAAAAGAGGATATACCGATCAGTCTTCCAGAAGTAATGCGTAATATCTCGCTCAGTTACGCCAGTGATTCGGCGGGCTGCTCCGCCTTCGACACGTTGTACCCAGATGTTCAATCGATTTTCATAGGGGCGTAGAAATGCAATGGATTGGCCATTCGGAGAAATTTGATATGCCGCAGTCTCCGGGTTGCGGAAGAAATCGCGAAGCGGGATGAGCGGCTGAGTTCGATTCTCGGAAAATTCGGCTGCGGAATGCATGAGGGTACGAAAGGCTGCAGTGACTTTAAACTGATCGCTACTCGATCCGGTCAGGTGCCGGAATGAAGACCGTCCCTTCGCGGTGTGCAAGTCTTCTATCCAAGCTTTTATCCAAGCTCTTCCGCATCTCAGTAGCTGGGATGCCGGCTAGGTCGACAAAATTGAATCGGGCACTTGGCGGGAAGCAATGCCACGCGTATAAGAAGGCAACCCATATTGGCTGTATAAGATGAGTTTTTGAAGGATCATGGTTACCTCGACCAACTTGCGAAAACTTTGCTCCGAACTGGATAAGTTTGAGGTAGCAACCGCCATCGGACATACTTCGAAGGATGTCTTCGTCCGCTGGAACCGCTCTTTCGAAGAACGCCTTGGTCTTGATGAGGACGAGATGAAAAGGGTTGAGCTCCGCAACATCATCGTACCGGATGGGCCAGTTGCGACGGTGGCGCCTGAATCCGCAGGTTCCTCGTCACCAAGCCCGTTTTCCGATTGCGTCATTCGAATTCCCGGGGATGAGCGACAGATTTTAGGGCAATCGGTACGGCGCGAAGACGGGTTTATTCTCGTCATTTTGGATCATCCCTCCGGTAACCGTGGCACGGAAGAATACGCACGGGGATATTTAGTCGGCCAAGAGGCGGAAAAACAGCGGTCTCGCCAGATCTTGCATGACAAAGTGAGCGGCAATTTAATTGCTGCATCGTTTGCTGCGGAGCAGGCGAAACAGAGCCTCGAAAATGAAGGAAGACCGGAAGCCGAGGACTTGCAGCGCGTGACCGACCTCGTCGGTCAAGCGATCAGCGATCTGGTAAGCGCGTTTAATTCGGGGCCAACAATCATTGAAGAAGACTAGGCCGGAAACGAAGATCTTCCGAGCTTACCGCAAACTTGTTGCCGCAACAGGCTCTCGCGAATATCTGCGAGGGGCATTCTAATGCACCGACATTCTAACCGTTCCAAGGCGATGACAATTATTTATGACGAGGCGGCGACCGAGTATAGCCAACCATGGCATCCGGAACGACCAGAACGGCTGTTAATGACAGAATCTCGATGCCGAGAGGTGTTTCCGAATGTTACGTGGAAAGCACCGTATCTGGCAGAAGACCAAGATCTTCTACGAGTACACTCACGGCAACATCTCCAGCGGCTGACTGAATCCGCGGACTTTGACGCTGACACTCCTTACCACAAAGGTATCGACGAGCATGCCCGACGCGCTGCAGGTGGCGCTCTGCTCGCTACCCACTGCGCGTTGCAAGGAGAAAAGCCATTCTCGTTACTCAGGCCGCCAGGTCATCACGCCACGAGCGACCAGGCGATGGGCTTCTGTTATCTCAACTCTATTGCGGCGGCCGCGCTGCGGGCGCTGGCGGATGGATTGGATCGAGTGGCTATTTGGGATTTTGACGCGCATCATGGAAACGGCACTGAGGCGATCGTCCGTGGTCACCAACAAATCCGCTTCGCCTCCGTGCACCAGTATCCCGGCTATCCGGGAACTGGAACAAGTTCATTCGACAACATTTATAATTGGCCAGTCGCTCCGCGTACCCACCGGGATATGCACTCGGCCAAAGTGCGAGAAGCCCTGGACCGGCTCCTGGAGTTCCGGCCGAATCTGATATTGGTATCGGCCGGGTTCGACGCGTACCGAGAAGATCCGCTCACTGAGCTTGGGCTGGAAATCGATGACTTTTATCACTTTGGACAGTGGCTAAACCAGACCGGGCTTCCTGCTATGGCGATTCTCGAAGGCGGCTACAGCAACCGATTGCCGGAACTGGTAGAAAGTTTTCTTCTTGGCTGGACTGGTCAGCGGCCCCGATAACGAACTCTTCTAGCGATTTGCTTCATGAATTGGACCATGCTTGGGTCGGGAGATGGACGCGGCTTTAGCGTGATGCGCATGGAAAATAAATCAAAATGAGCTGGTTTAGTTTTAGCTGGCAAAATTTTTGGTTTTCTTATCTCGCCTTGGCTTTTGAAGGACTGCCGTTCGTGATGGTTGGTGCGCTCGTCTCCGGCGTGATCGCCGTCTTTGTACCCTCCAGAATGATTACTCGTTTTTTGCCGAAGAACCACCTTCTGGCGAATCTGGTAAGCGGCTTACTCGGCTTGATTTTCCCGGTTTGTGAATGCGGGATCGTTCCGGTCGTTCGCCGGCTTCTGGACAAGGGACTACCGTTTTCGTGCGGAGTGACCTACATGCTCGCGTCGCCCATTGTGAATCCGCTTGTCATCATCAGCACTTACGCGGCTTTTCGGGGTCAGGCCCCCGAATGGAATACGGCAATCCGATTGCTATCTGGATACACGGTGGCGGTCCTAGTCGGCTTAGCCTTAAGAAAAGTGAGTCCGGCAAGAGTTCTGCGGACCGGTAGCGGCCGGGCTGCATTGCGTAAGCGAGCGGTACTCAGCATTGCTTCATTACCGGAAGCTGCTGCCGATAACACTAACGCGACTTTTACGCAGCGACTGATAGCCGCAGCGCAGCTCGGTAGTGAAGATTTTATCGATACCGCGATCTATTTTATGATCGGGGCAGCAGTGGCAGCGGTCTTCAATACGGCTGTTGATCAAAAGGTGATTTTACCTTTGGCGAACAACCCGGTTTTATCGAGCGCTTCGATGATGGGCTTCTCCGCAATTCTGACCCTTTGTAGTACTTCGGACGCTTTCATCGCGGCTACGTTCGTCAGCTTTCCGGTTGCGGCTCGGATGGCGTTTCTGGTTTTTGGACCGATGTTTGATTTGAAACTTATCTTCCTGTATAGCGTCTTGTTTCGAAAACGTTTCGTTATAGTTCTAGGAATTGGACTTTTTGTCCTCGTGGGAATAATTTCAGCATTCATTTTGCCTTATCTTTATGCGTTTTCCGGCGGCTAAGTTTTTAAATGGAATAACTCTGCTTGGACTTGGTGGAGTGCTTATCAGTTTCTGCTTGAACGGTAGAATCGATCAGTATTTGCATCCCCAATTCCGTCCCTGGGTGTTCGTTGGGGGGATCGCTTTTTGTGTCGCGGGAAGTATTTACCTTTTGGCGAAAAAATCGATGGATTGTTGCCTCGACGGCGAATGTGTGCACACGAACCGTCGAAGCCCTTTGCGAGCTGCTGCAGCCTTTGGGGTGATCGTTTTGCCGCTCGCGACCGGCACTTTTCTGTCGAAGGACGGATATGACAAGCAGGCGGTTTTGAATCGCGGATTCGTTCAGGACGTCACCAAGTTGGTTTCTCGCAACCCGGCTTTCCCGACAATTTCCCCGATTCCGCCTGGCGCGTTAGGAGCTGATCAAGATGAGCGAGCCTCAGCGGAGCCGCCTTTGCCGCAAAATCAGGGGTCTGGAACACCGCCCAAGGATCTGGCCAAAGCAAGTGACCCTGCGCAAACTGGGGGCAATCCGGACGAAGGGAGCGAGCAATATCTCCCGCGGGCCGCGGATGGTAATGTAATGCTGGAAGTTACAGATCTTCTGTATGGCGAGACCGAGGAGAGCCTGAGAAAAGAATTCACCGGCAAGACCATCGAGGTAATTGGGCAATATCTACCTGGATCCAAGCCGAACGAGTTTAAGATCGTTCGCATGCTCATCGTTTGTTGTGCGGCCGACGCTCGTCCCATCGCGATCCCTGTGCAGTCGGAAAATCCGGTTTCGGTTGCCGATATGTCGTGGGTGAAAGTCATCGGGACGGCAGAGTTCCAGGAGAACGGCGCCAAGGCCAAGGTCACATTCAAGGCTGACAAGATTGAGCCGACGGATCCACCCCAAGATGCGATGCTGTACTGAGTGAAAATCTAGAATTCCGAATTTAGAATCTAGAATCCGGGAGTCGCTGAGGCCCGACTCTCGGCTGCGACCTCACCAAATAGCCCCTCATTGACCCCAAATAGGATGAGCCGTATGCTGGCGGGTCGCTCAGCGACCTTTGCTCAAAGGCGTTGATCCTTCCGTCCTCCCGGCGACCTGTCCGTTACCGGTGGCGCAAGAAAATCCGCGGCGGGTCGTTCTGCGACGAACCGTTCTAAAAATGTCGGGAGGAGACAATGAGAACCCCTTCAGTGCTATTTACAGTCGCAGGACTGACAATTGGTTTTTTGGTACCGACGCTCGCCCAACCGAAGGATACAGCCGATCCGCAAATGGCTAAGCAGCGTAATCTGCTCGCGGATATCAGGGCGCTCGATGAATTCAGTGCGTTCGATAAGAAGTATGACGAGGCGTTCAAGCAGCTCGATGCTTCCGCCATGGCAGCATTCTACACGGAGGACGGCGTTGTCGTGACACCCGACGGGTGGTTTTCCGGTCGGGAGAACATAGAGAAATGGTATGCATACATGTTCCAGCGATGGCGCCCAACCGATTCTATGCGCCAAGACGATCAACTGAATGCGGTCGGTGACGAGGTTTGGGCGATTGGCCGGTGGTGGAGTACCTTGCAAAGCCAGGATGGTCCGGTGTTGACCAGGGGCTACTGGTCGACGATTTTTGTTCGGGAGGGCGATGCTTGGAAGATCCGGACATCCACCTACAATGTTGCCGGGGGCATCACTTTGACCGCACCACCAGATCCATCCGCTGAGACGAACTAGGAAGCAGGCCGGTCTCGCTGCGTACTGCTGACTACTTACTAACTCTGGCCTACATCACCATTCCGCCGTCGACGGTCAGTACTTGGCCGGTAATGTATTTTGCCTCCGGACTCGCTATAAACGCGACCGCGGCAGCGACATCTGCACTTTCGCCAAAGATTCCGAGTGGGATTAATTTTCTTAACTCTTCTCGAATATTTTCCGGGAGTTGGGCAGTCATGTCGGTGGAGATAAATCCCGGGGCGATCGCGTTCACAGTCACTTTACGGCTGGAGATTTCTCGAGCCAGTGCCTTGGTGAGTCCGATAAGCCCAGCTTTACTGGCGGAGTAATTGACTTGGCCGGCCTGCCCAATTAACCCGCTCACCGAGGTGATGTTCACGATCCGGCCGTACGATTGTTTCATCATCGGGCGTTGCAAATTTTGAATAAAATGAAATGCGCCTTTCAGATTGGTATCGAGAACCAGGTCCCAATCCTCCTCAGCCATTCTCATACTCAAACGATCCCGCGTGATTCCAGCGTTGTTTACCAAAACGTGAACCTTGCCGAAGGTCTTTAGGATTTGGCTGCAGATATCGGCGACCGCATCGCCGTTGGCCACGTCGACAGCGTAAGGTAAGGCCGTTTCGGGCTTTTCCCGATTGAGCCGATCAGCGGTTTTCTGCGCATTTTCCGGCGTCCGACTAATCACGGCGATTCGGGCACCCTCCGCCGCGAGGCGTTCGGCGATCGCTTGTCCAATTCCTCGACCGGCACCGGTGATAACCGCGACTTGATCCACGAAACGATTCATGACGAGAAACTAGAAGTCTTGCGATCAGGGATCAAGCGTCCCTCCAAGAGGCACTGCCTTTTATGACGGGTATCTGGCGGCGTTGCCACGGGCGAGAATGACGGCCTTCGATCCTATTTAATCTAGAGTCTGGCCATTATCCGGCTCTAAAAACTCATGGAGCTTGTTCCGCAACGTCCGAATGCTGATGCCGAGCAGTTGCGCGGTGTGCGTGCGGTTGCCATTGGCTTTTTTCAGGGCGTAAAGGATGTACTCTTTTTCTACCGTCTCCAGGGGAACGATCGGGTCTGGGAAATTGAGACTGGACGAAGCTGATCCAATTTCGCCGCGAATCTGCTCCAGCGTTTCAGGAAACATCGGCCCAAGTACCTTCAGCGAAATCGGCTCATTTGGTTCGCTCAGGATGACAGCTCGTTCGAGAACGTTCTGCAATTCTCGGACGTTTCCTGGCCAGTCGTAACGCTCAAACAGCGCTAAGGCCTCCGATGCCAGAGTAGGAGGTGCGATGCCTGTGCGCTGAGAGATCCGAGTGAGGAACGCTTCCGCTAACGCCCGAATATCTGCCTTGCGCGTGCGAAGGGGGGGAACCACAATCGGGAAAACATTCAGTCGATAGAATAAATCCTGCCTAAATTCCTGTTGTTCGACCTGCTTTTCCAGGTGTCGATTGGTCGTCGCAAGCACCCTGACGTTTACTTGAATGGGGCGACTACCGCCGACTCGCTCAAACTCTCTTTCCTGCAAGACGCGCAATAACTTAGCCTGAAGTTTCAAAGACACTTCGCTGATTTCGTCGAGCAGAATGGTGCCCCGGTTGGCCAATTCGAATCTGCCCTCCCGCTTTTCCGTGGCTCCGGTGAAGGCGCCTTTCTCGTGGCCGAAAAACTCACTCTCGATCAAAGTTTCGGAGATCGCGGCGCAGTTCACTTTGATGAACGGAGAAGCCGAGCGACCGCTGGCCCGAAAAATCTCGGTGGCCACCAATTCTTTACCGGTGCCATTTTCTCCGCTGATTAGCACGGTCGCCTCGGTAGGAGCAACTTTTTGGATCATCTGCCGAAGCTGGCGGACCGGTTCGCTGTCGCCGATCAGCGGCGCTTGGTCGGTGGTTTGTTGAGCAAGAACTTGGCTGACCTTAACTGCTTGCGCAAAATTGTCCGCTTTATCCAGGATAACGTCGATTTGTCCGCTCGAAAATGGCTTGATGATGTAATCGAACGCGCCGGCACGAATGCACGAGACTGCTGACTCGACGGTTCCATATCCGGTCATCATGACGATCATCGGCCTGTCGGGGCGGCCGCTCAGGCGGGCGAGGAGATCGGTGCCGTCCCCGTCGGGCAAACGGACATCCACGAACATGAGATCAAACGCTTCCTTGGCCAACAATTGCTCGACTTGCGCGATGGTCGTGCAGACCGAGACTGTCAGTTTTTTGCGCGTGAGCTGCAGCTCCAGGGAGCGACGGACGATCGGCTCATCGTCAAGGATGACTACTTTCTCGATTGCCATTTTCCAACGAGAATAAGCTGCGAACCCTCCCTGGCACCCCCTACGTCTAAAGAAAAATAGGACCTGGTCGGGCCCGTAGCAATGTTTTTCGGTGGATTCGGTCCTTTTTCGGGTTTGTCGCTAAATTGCGAAAAGGAAATGCCGATATTAGATCCACTAGTGAAGGAAGGCACCACTGTTGGCTGGTTCGAGAGAGCGGGTGCATCTGTAGTCGACCGGGCTACTACGCATGGAAATGGTTGTCACGGCGCGCTTGGAGCGGCGCCGAGCGGAATTGTTCCCAGGCGCCCTGCAGATCGATCAAGTTTGGCTCATGACCCGAATTACCCTAGCGAGGCGGTAATTCAGGAGGTTGCGCGGAGATTGGCAAATCTTTTTCGGGGGGAGTAGCGTCCGTGTTTTTAGTGAGGACCCCCCTCTGATGTCGAGATTGGTGCCGACGGACCCGACGACCTATAGAGCTGAACTTTGGCGTTTTCTTCTCCTTCGGGTCATTCACGACCTTGGAAACAGCGTTTCCGGTATCCTGACTCTGAGCGAGCATCATTTGCGCCACGATCTTCCGATAGAGGAAGTAACCGAGAGTTTTCGGCTGATTCGGGAGAGCGCGGAAACCAGCAGGGAGATGCTGATGACGGTCGGATCGTTGGCGGACGACGAGAGCCAAGGTCCGGAATTGGTGCGCGTCCCGGAATTCCTTACCGATCTACTGGCGCAAATGACTCGAATTGTGCCGCGAAACATGAGTATTCACCTCGCCGGCGAGCTTAGCGATGCCATAATCCAAGTAGATCCGTTCGATCTACGCCGAGCCTTTATCGGACTGGCTGCGGCGGACTATTTCGCCTTCGGTGCGAAACCCTGTACCATTCGATTGGGAGGTGAAGCCGAGCCGGGAAAGATTTGGCTGGTTTATCGTTCGAATCGCCAATCGGATTTTAACCTCGGGCACCATGCGACTCGGATCTTCGAGAAAGTAAACCCTCCCCCAGACAATCTCGTTTGGAGTGAAACCGAAGAGGAGCTGACGTTAAGAATAGGATACGCACCGGCAGCTCTTTAAATAGATTTCGATCTGGCGTAACCAACCGTCCTGGGGAGATGCATGCTGCCTCTATGGATTGCTGGGTCGAGGGTATTTCAACGACCTGTTAGGAAAGGGCTGCTGCTTTTTTTGAAATCGGCTAAGTTCTTGGAATCATTCATTCATGGAGTCTGCCCGCTCGGTCTTGGTCGTCGATGATGACGCGGTTGTCCTCCGCATTCTCGCGGATCAAATCGCTAAGGAAGGTTACGTCGTTGCATCGTCCACGAGCGTGCCGGAAGCGCGCCGGCATCTGAACCAGACATTGTTTGGGATAGTTCTTGCCGATCAGACTATGCCGGACACCTCCGGCATCGATTTTTTGCGGGAATGCCGAGCAATTCAGCCGTTGGCATCTCGTATCTTGGCTACCGGCGATTTTGGCCGTGCGGAAATGGATCAGGCATTGAAAGACGGAGAGATTTGCCGGCTTCTGGTCAAACCGTGGACCCGCTCTGAACTGATCGTTGCTTTTCAACAGGCCTATGAGCAGCATGAGCTTCTTTGCGAAAAGGAAGGGCTGCGCAATGAGATTTTGGTTCTGCGTAATCAAATAGTGGAGCTCACGCGACGGTCACGGCCACTCGCTGCGAAATCCGAAACACGGCTCGGATACGGCGCGGAGGCGGAGCTGCAATCCACGAATGAGAAGCCTTTGGGGGCGATTGATGAGCTACACCACCGAGAGCAACAGGTGGTACAAGAAGCGCGCTTACAGGCGCTGGGCAAGATGGCCAGCAACGTCGCACACGATTTCAACAACGCGCTCATCCCGATCTTGGGTTACGTCGAGCTGATGCTCGAGAGAGACGAGCTGCTCAACGACCGAGAAAAGGCCCGCCATTATCTTCGACTTGTCCTGACGGCGGCGAAGGACGCTACCCGAATCGCGAGCCGGTTTCGAGGATTTTCTGGGCAGAAAGAGGAATCGGAAATCTCAGAGCCAGTCGACCTAAACCAGGCCGTTTCCCGGGCGGTTTCATCTACGCAGCCACGTTGGCAGGACGAGGCGTTAGCTCGAGGGAAAGAGATCCAAATGAAAGTCGATCTTCGGGTTCTGTCGCCAGTTGCTGGCAACGAAGCGGAGATGCAGAAAGTATTGACGAACCTCATTTTCAACGCAGTTGATGCGCTGCCGGAAGGCGGCAGCATTGAGATTCGTGCGTTTACTGACTCGGATCAGACTGCGGTGTTGGAGATCCAGGACAGCGGAGTCGGGATGGCCATCGAATTGCGGGAACGGTGTTTGGAACCATTTGTGACGACAAAATGTGAACATGGCGCAGGCCTCGGGCTGGCAACGGTCTATGGAATCCTGGAACGGTACGACGGCTCAATTGAAGTGGAAAGCGAACCCGGTAAAGGTTCGTTATTCCGCCTTCGCCTTCCTTTCTTTCGAGGCTTTGGCGAAACTGTTTCCGAACGACACCGCTGAAATTGCTTAGCTCGCTGCCAGTTTGTCTGCCAACGATTTGACTGGTAGTTGATCAAGCACTCGGGCAGCCAATTGCTGGACGCTTAACTCGTCGAGGCGATGAACAGTGAGATCGGCAGCTTTGAGCAGTTCGATGGAATTGGTCGTGGCCACCGCGACTACCTGCATACGGCCGCGATGAGCGGCCTCAATCCCGACCAGCGCATCTTCGAACACCACGCACTGTTCTGGCGGGAATCCGATCCGAGAGGCCGCCGTGAGAAAAACTTCCGGATCCGGTTTGCCTGCATGAACATCTTCCGCAGTAATCACGGCAGCAAAACGTTCGGCGAACCCGAGGATGGATAATCCGGTTTCAATGTTAAGTCGGTGCGTGGAGGAACCGATAGCACAGGGGATTTCGTGGTCTCGTAGTTGATCCAACCAGGCAACCACTCCGGGCAAAGGCGCGATGCCCCACTCCTTTACGATTTCACGATAAAGTTCCTCTTTACGGAGCGAAAGGCGGCGGATCTCACCGGGCTCAGCACTCCAGCGGAGCAGGTCCGGAATGATCTTTTCATTCTTCATGCCAAATCCACGCTTGAAGTGTCCGAACGGGAGAACATACCCGGTTTCAGCTGCTAGGCGCTCCCAGCTTTCTTCGTGATGCGTGGATGAGTCGATGATCACTCCATCCCAATCGAAGATCGCGCCCCATCTCATAAACGTTGCAAGGCTGGCAAGGCATACAGGGCCTGCAATTGTTTCGCAGTGTTCTCGGTCTGCCCAGCATCGAGGTAAATCACACGTGGATCTTCGTTGAACTCGATCTTCTGAAAGCCGTTTCGGGGCGAGCGAATCGCTTCGGCCAGATCATCGAGGTTGCGAATCTCGCGATCGTTGACTCGTTTGAGAATCAAGTAGTTCAGCTGTTCATATCCGACAGTGTCTTGGGTGGGAATTACTTGACTCAAGAAAACTATTTTCCGCGGCTCGGGGAAAAGCTCGGATTGAAAACGGTCGTAATAGACAAATCTTTGCGGAGCTTCTTTGGCCCAGTTCGTGCCCCATTCCCGGAGGTATTGGCGAGAAAGTTCTTCAAATACCAGTCCTCCCAAGACCAAGTAGCGAGGTGCGCGATCGATCACGTACGGGTCGATGACATAGCTTTGCGGCGACTGCCGGAAGAGTTCAACCGAGATATCCTTTTGCTCACCGTTCCGGAAGACGGTGACGTTCGTCGTTTGTCCGCTAAATAATTCTGTAGTTGTCAGGTGGGTAATGGAAAGTTTGCCCAGTACCGGATGAATATAATTTCCATCAGCATCGATTGCTTTGCCGTCGATCGCTAAAAGGATATCGCCTGGCAGAATCCCAGCCCTGGCCGCAGGGCCGTTTCGCTCCACGTCATCGACAAATACACCGCCGGCTGCATCGGGCAGCTTCACGTATCGGCGCAATACCGGATCGCGCATGCTTGAGAAGGCCACACCGATCCGAGGGAAGCCGCGATAGGGAGTGTTCTTAGCCTCCCGCAAGAAATGCTGGATTACCGGACCGGAAATCGCGTCAATGGTTTGCGAACGCGGGTCATAGCGGAGCAAAATCGCTGCCAATTGGTGATCCTTGACGATCGGCAGGGTAAAGCTATTCTCCCGATACTGGAGCGGGCAACTCATCTTGAACAGAAGGTAGGAGTAATCCTCTAGCACGTAACGGCCGACTTCCGCGGTCGTTACCAGGCCTAGCGTCGAAACCGGGGTGCCGTTCGTTTCCAGCTGGATCACGGAAAGTTGATCCCCGACCTTGACCGTAGCGTCCGTGCCGAGGGGCTGAAGGTTCTGGAGAAAACGCTCCTCCGTTGGCTTCAGCAACGCCAAGTTGGTTTCGTGGTCGATCGCGATGACCTGGGCGGACGAGCGTTCGCCGCCCTCGGGTTTCTCGAGTTCGATGAAATTGCTGTTGGCAACCAGTTCGGCCGACACCACCACCTCGTTTCCGTCTATCACTGCTCCGATGCCTCGACGATTGAAGGGCGCTTTCTTATTCCAGGGACGAAAGAAATCGTACTGCTGATTGGTGGAATTGACGCGGACAACCGATCCCTTTTGCAGCTCGGGAACAGGTTTTTCTTTGGGCGTCGCTGCTGCCGGGGCGAGAGTGTCCTCTGCCACCGCAAGCGTCGACCAAGTCAGCGCAACAATGAGCGGAAAGTAGAGCAGGGACTTCATTATAGCTGTTGATTTCCTAAGTTTTGATCAATGGGAACGTTATAATTTCTCTTTATCCTCGGCTGAGCCGCCTCGACGGCGCTCTTTTCGAGCACTGCGGGCCGGCTGCTCCCGATAAACTTGATTACGTATTGATCGGCCGGTGTGGCGAAGGCATGAGCGACATCACTCAAATGTTTGATCTTTTGACCATTAATCTCATCGACAATCTGGAAGCGAAACTCCGAGAGGTAAGCGTTTACCGGATCCGCTAGGATATTGGAGAGCACGATGATTTCCGGATGCTCTTCATAGAGGTCATCAGTGACGTAGAAATCATAATAGTAACGGACTCGCAGTTCGTCCGGCTGATAGGCCTCCATAAAGTTTCGCGAGAGTGGCTGGAATACGAGACCGCCAAAGAGCACGAAACGGGGGTTTTCCTCGTGCAGGTTCGCCTGCAGCAGGTAAGAATCGTTGGGTTGCAGATCCACCTCGACGGTTAGCGGCTTATGGTCACGCAGGAGCCCGATCTTCACCTTATCTCCCTTGAATTTGCGTTCAACCACTTCGGCCAAATCCAGGCTATCGCCATCCAAGCGAACCGTTCCATCGCTGGAGATCGGATGATTGTCAATGGTGAGCATCACATCGCTTTCCCGTAGTTTGCCCGCACAGGAACCATCCTTTTCGACGGAGCTGACCAGGACCCCCGTATTGTCATCGGGAAGGCCCAGTGCATGGCGTTCGGCGACGTTCAACAACTTAAAATAGCTGATCGACAGGTCGACGTACCGGTCGTAACGGCCGTTGGAGATATCTTTTAGAAATCGTAAGATCACCGGAGTGGGAATCATGTAGCCGGTATTTTGCGCGACATCACCGGTGTACCCCTGGAAAGCGACCCCTACGACTTTTCCGTCTTGCAGGACCGGTCCGCCGGAATTCCCGGGATTAATGGCTGCGTCGATCTGAACGGCTAAATGCTGGTCAACGCCGGAGTAAGTGTAATTTTGAAAATCGACTCGCGAAACGATTCCTTGGGTAACAGATAATCGTTGCCCGCCGATCGGATATCCGTAGACATCAACGTCGGACTGCACCGCCGGCAACCCTCCAAAGCGAACCGGGGCGGTACCTTTATAGAAATTCGGATCCTGAACCTTGACCACAGCAAGGTCACAGTCCTGGCCGATAAACTCCACCTTGCCGATGTACTCCTTGGGGTCGTTTTCTTTTTCGATCACAATCAAGCGTCCGTTACTCACGACGTGTGCATTGGTCAGAATCCGGTTGCCCTCGATGACAAAGCCTGCGCCGATTCCGACGGCGATATTACCCGGATTCCACGGCACGCGATAATCCGGGTCCTGCGAAGTCGTGGTAATCCGCACAAGACTCTTGTGAATGTCGGGCTTTGTGGTTTCAGCAACCGCGCTTGCGGCGATCGCCAAGGCGAAAAAAACGGCACAACGAATCATCTGTAAGGGCGGAACCTTGCCTAGAAGGTCGCAGGTGTAAAATGGTTTCGACCAAGATCGGTAGGGACGCGCTCCTGCGCGTCCGTTCTGCTTAGTCAACAGGCTAGATTCCTCCCATTTACGGACCACAGACGGACGCCGAACTTGGTCTATACATTAAACCGGAACTCCATCACGTCGCCATCCTTGACAACATACTCCTTTCCTTCGATGCGCAGCCTTCCCGCCTCGCGTGCCTTACCGAATGACTTGAGCTGGATGAGATCCTCAAAATGGACGGTTTCAGCCGCAATAAAGCCGCGTTCGAAATCGGAGTGGATGACTCCAGCTGCTGCCGGTGCCTTAGCCCCGGCATGGATCGTCCAGGCGCGGGTTTCTTTTTCTCCGGTGGTGAAATAAGTCCGCAGGCCCAAGAGGTGATACACCGCGCGAATCAAGGTTCCCACACCGCTCTCGGTCACACCTAAGCCGGCCAAGTATTCAGCTGCCTCACTTAGAGAAAGATCGATTAGCTCGCTCTCGATCTGGGCGCTAATCACGACGGATTGAGTTGAAAGATGTGCTTCCACATACTTGGAGACGCAAGCGACGTACTCCGACGCAGCAGTTTCGGTCTGCTGCGCAAAAGCGGCTAGATCAGCCTCCGCGACGTTACACGCAAAAATTGTTGGCTTGCCGGTTAGCAAAAAGAAAGAGCGCACGATGACAGCTTCTTCGGGTGACAACGAAAGCGTTGTAACTGGCTTACCTTCATTCAGATGGGGTAGAATCCGCTCGATGAGCGCGGCCTCTGATTTTGCGGCTTTATCGCCTGCCCGAACTTGTTTTTGCAGACGGTCGCTTCGTTTTTGCAACGAGGCGATATCGGCGAGGATAAGCTCCGTGTTGATGATTTCGATATCGCGGATCGGATTAATGGATCCGCTCACGTGGTGAACGTCACCGTCGGTAAAACAGCGGACCACCTGAACGATTGCGTCGACCTCGCGGATATGGCTGAGAAATTGATTGCCTAATCCTTCGCCTTCGCTCGCGCCGCGGACCAGTCCCGCAATGTCGACGAACTCGATCGCAGCTGGGACGATCTTGTGGGACTTAGAGAGAACGCCAAGTTGATCCAACCGCGCGTCCGGGACAGTAACGACCCCTTGATTCGGCTCGATGGTGCAGAACGGATAGTTAGCCGCTTCCGCTTTGCGCGTCCGCGTTACCGCGTTGAAAAGAGTAGACTTGCCAACGTTAGGCAGACCGACTATCCCAGCGCTTAACATAGAGCCGGCAAAGTAACGCGAAATCGCCGTCTGCCAAGATTAGGTCTTGATTCTTGCGCACGAAATCTTGACATTCTAATAACGGGTTCTACGATCGCGCGGAATCTTTTTATCATTATTAATATTCTATGTCTGGATCTTCTGCTTCGAGTGATACGGGACTTCCCTCTAACGTCGGTGCCGGGCTGTGCGCAATCTTCACATTGATCGGAGGAATCATTTTCTATTTCATCGAGAAGAAAGATACGTTTGTGAGGCATTGGGCCGTGCAAGCAATTTATTTTGGGGTCAGCTCTTTCGTTGTGTTCTTTGTGATCACGATCGTGATGCAGATCTTTTTGCATATACCCGTGATCGGATGGCTCTTCGTTGTTCTTCTTTGGTTGTTGCTCCTCGTATTCTATATCGCCTGGTTTGTTCTTTGGATCCTGGGTATTATTAAGGCGTTTACGGGCGCGCGCTGGGAATATCCGTTCCTCACCCCACTTTGGAAAAAGTGGTTTCCGAACCTAACCGCGTAAAGCTTTTCGGATTTCTGATAGAAAGGCCACCGCACGGTGGCCTTTTTTGTTTGGTAGTGGCGAGCTGCCTGTCACAGGTTTTTTCGGCTGAATCGATTAATCGTGGAGCCGTCTTCGGCGGGTAGGGCGAAACACAGTCTCGAGCAACAGCGAGAGAAGCTGGGTGAGGCAAACGTGAGGGCCGCAAAGGCTCACCGTGCGACTACGTTGTTTCTATCACGCTGATTCGGCCGGACTGTTTCGCCCGTCGAGGGTTCGTATCATGTTTTGAGAAAAGCGGCGTACACCCTTCACCGCCCTGATTTCGGTACCAATTTCACAGCTTGGACCATTGGTCGAATGAACTCCTGCAGCTTGGGGACCATCGCAGGATCATTGGCTAGTTCCCCGATCCTCCGAACGATCGCACTGCCCACCACGACAGCGTCAGCCAATGCCGCCACGCGTGCAGCTTGTTCCGGAGTGGAAATACCAAATCCCACTGCGATCGGAAGCCCGGAATAGCGGCGAATCTTTTCCACTTGGGCAGCAATCGAATCGGACAAATTACTCTGTTCTCCGGTCACACCCTCCCGCGAAACGTAGTAAATGAAGCCGCTCGCTCTCGCCACGATCGTTCGGATTCGGTCCTCGCTGGTAGTTGGCGCGATCAAACGGATTCGATGCAGAAAGCTGCTTCGATCCGACACCAACTGTTCATCTGGAGGCAGATCGAGGAGCAGTAACCCGTCGATCCCGACGGCCAAGGCATCCTGCTCAAACTGCTCGAATCCGTATTGATAAATTGGGTTGAGATAACTGTAGAGGATGATTGGTATGGGGGTGCGGCACCGGATCTGAGAAATCGTGTAAAGCAGTTTCGGAAGGGTCGTTCCCGCCGCTAGCGCGCGCTGCGCTCCTAGCTGATTCGCTATGCCGTCTGCTAACGGATCAGAAAACGGAACTCCCAGCTCGAGAAAATCGACTCCTGCTTCCGCTAATCCGATGGCGATGTCGACAGTCCGCTCCAGATTAGGATCTCCCCCGGTGATATAGGCGGTGAACCCTGCTCGTCCGCCGCGGCGGAGCGCGTCAAACTGATCATCGATACGATTTTGCATAAACTGAATAGCGTCGTGCGGTGCGGATCGCGCAGTGCACGATTAGCCAGAAGGCGAATCCTTGCGAAAGTTTTTTCCATGTTTGAAGGTCATCCCGTGGAGACCCATTCCGAAGTCAGTTTTTCCGCGGCTCTATTAGCCGGAGGACGCTCGGTTCGCATGGGTCGAGATAAAGCCCAAATCGCAGTGAGTTGGGAAGGTGAAACCGTACCACTCTGGGTGCGGCAGCTTCGACTTCTGCAGAGCTTAAGGCCGCAGGAGTTACTGTTTTCGGTTCGGGCGAAGGCAGACGACCTGCCTGGTGCAAAAATTGTCGCGGACGAATGGCCCAATGCCGGTCCCCTGAGCGGCATCGCTTCGTGTTTACGAGTCACGACCAGCAATCTTGCGCTTTTCTTGGCTGTCGACGTCGCGCGCATCGACGGACCGATTTTGCAGAAGCTGCTGGAAAAGTGCCATGCCGGCTATGGCATCGTCCCGCGGATCGGCGATCATTATGAGCCGCTCGTCGCGATTTATCCGCGCGCGGCACTGCGGATTGCCATTGAGGAAGTTTCGCGGCGACACCTACGGCTTCAGGACTTCGTTCATAGGCTTTTGAGCGAGCACCTCATTCGTGAGTATCCGGTTTCGGATGCGGAGATTCCGTTGTTCGCCAATTGGAATACTCCGGAGGACATCGCCTGACTGGAGGGCACAATAAGCAAGAATACAGGAGCCGGAAGTGAATAGCTGATAGCCAGCGCAGGTGGTTATCGATGATCGCGACCTTACCCTCGGCGGGTAGGGCGAAACACGCCCAGAAAGGTAGGGCGATACACGTCGTGAGCGACAGTGAGATGAGACGTGTCAGCTAAACGATGGGGCGGCGAAGCCTCGCAGTCCGGCGCTTAATCGTCTCGCCCTGCCATGCGTCGCTCTTGCCGGACTGTATCCTCCTACCGGCTTCAGGTGAGATTGACCGTGATGAAGTGGAAAACGCAAAGTCCACTCGCCGCACCTCCCCCGATCAATGTTATCGTGGTGAAGCACTCGGGGATGGTGTCGGTGAAGCACCGTCATCCTCATCGGTGTCGCTCATTTCCGGGGCTAGTTGATCTACGCGAACTAGCCGGCCGGTATCTGCGATCTGTAATTCCAGATAAGGTTGGCCGTTCTGATCGATTGCGATTTTATAGATAGTGGAATCGCCCCATTGGAACGTCTCAATGTTTCTGATGGTGCCGTTCGCAGCCTGAGCTTTCAGCGTGTTGGCCACAGGTGTTGGGAGCGAATCCACAGTGGGCGGATCGGCAAAGGAAAAAGAGCTGAAGGCACACACGAAAGCAATGAACAGAAAACTCCGCATAGACAAATTTATCGTTCCGTCCGGAATATCCAACACGTTGTTTTCCCTCTCACACTCCGACCATTGGTACCGGGGAAGACAACATGCTGGACAATAATCCGAACACGCGCGAAGAGATTTGCCTATTGGAGCGGTATAAGATCGAGTGAAGGAAGGGGTACGCCGTCAATATTTATTGGTTGGGATCGCTGGCGGAATCGGAACTCTCTGCCGTTTTGGGGTCGCCGAATGGTTTGGGCCGCACGTTTCGTGGCCGCCGCTCGCGACGCTGGTTATTAACTTTACTGGCTCGTTCTTGATCGGATCGCTGCAAGCTCTTTCCGAGCCGGAGAGCCGTTTCTACCTAACCCCAAGTGCTCGCTTAGTCTTGATGACCGGGTTTTGCGGCGGATACACCACTTTCAGTACTTATAGCTTGCTGTCATTTTATTCGCTGCAACACGCCGATTGGGGCAATGCGTTGTTGAACGTCTTGGCTTCCAACGGCTTCGGGGTAATTGCGGTTTTCGCCGGATATTTCGCCAGCAATGGAACGGCACGGCTGCTGGAGACACGGGTTCGTCGGCTGCAGCAGCGGAGAAAGAAATCGTGATCAGCGCAATTCTTGTCGTTTTTATCGGCGGAGCTATTGGCAGCGTCTGGCGTTACAGCTGGTCGGGCTGGGTGGCTCAACGTATCGGAGAGACACTGCCTCTCGGCACGTTGGTCGTGAATTTGTCTGGGAGTTTGGTCATCGGATTTGCCGCAAATTACGCCAGGCCGGACTTACATCGCGAGTACGCCGAGATTGTTCGCGGGCTGGTGTTGGTGGGTATTTGCGGTGGCCTGACCACGTTTTCGTCATTTAGCTTGCAAACCTTTCACCTCCTGCGCGAAAAACGTTTTTGGATGGCTTTGGCCAACATTCTCGTTTCCACGATTCTCTGCATCGTGATGGTCGCAACTGGTTGGTGGATTGCGTCTCTTGGGGTTGGTTGAGCCGGAGTAGAAAGAATGGAAGTTCCCCATGATGCCATGCTGCTGCGGATTTTCATCGGTGAGGCCGATGAATGGCATGGAAAGCCGCTCTATGAACAAATCGTCTTGAAAGCGCGGGAAAGAAAACTCGCCGGAGCAACCGTGCTGCGAGGGCCGATGGGTTTTGGTAAATCGAGCCATTTGCACACGGCAAAAATTCTTCGTCTCTCGATGGATTTGCCGATTGTGATTGAAATAGTCGACAGCGAGGAAAAGGTGCGTGAGTTCCTTCCCTTACTTGATGAGATGATTG
This sequence comes from uncultured Verrucomicrobiae bacterium, assembly GCA_963804425.1. Classification (GTDB taxonomy): domain Bacteria; phylum Verrucomicrobiota; class Verrucomicrobiia; order Chthoniobacterales; family JAFAMB01; genus DASTDH01. The sequence continues at coordinate 220,388 of CAWDQF010000004.1, forward strand.
GCGGCGGGTTGGTGACGCTGGAGCGAGTGCAAGCGCTGGTCTATCGCGGGGCTACGGAGTGAGAATATGACCGATTCGGCAGACGCGAGGGAGGAAGCTGCTGCCGCCCCGGGGTGTGTCTAATAAGCTTCGGCTATTGACTATCGGTTATCGGCTATTCTTAGAGTTGCCCCTCCGATCTTGCTGTGCCGGTGACCATTTGTGCCGGAAGCTGTTTATTCTCTCTCACTTTCACAAACAACTCGGCGCGTACCGCTTCGACATTGGGTGACGGAGTCAGCGTAACGATGATCGATTTGGAGGTGGGTGTGTTGCTTATTTCTGCGACACTTCCGATCGGGACGAGCACATTCCCCTCCGGGAAATAGGTCGCGACGCACTGCCGGGGAATCGAGTAGGGGGCTACCAGGAAATGCTGAGCCTCACGCTCCTGACCTTCGAAGTGGCTGGTGATATCGACGGGTTGGCCCTGTTGAAATCCCGCCTCCCGTATATCCTCCGGATTCATGAAGAGAACGCGACGACCATTATAGATACCACGATACCGGTCATCCAGTCCGTAAATCGTAGTGTTGAACTGATCGTGAGTTCGCGTGGTTGTTAGAACGAAATGACCCGGCGGAAGGTCGAAGAGATCGAACTGGTTGACCGTGAAATTCGCCTTTCCACTTTTCGTGCTGAACTCACGTTTGTCGCGCGGCAGATTCGGCAAATAAAAAACGTTTTCGGTGATACGTTCGTTGAAACGGTCAAATCCAGGAATGATGGCTTCGATCTCGTCGCGGATCGTCGAGTAATCGTCCATCCATTGTTGCCAGGGGAGCTGACTTCGGCCTTTGAGCACAGCTTGGGCAAGCCGGGCGACTATCGTCGGCTCACTCATCAGATATTCGGAAGCAGGGGTCAGCCGTCCGCGCGACGGATTAACGATCCCCATGCTATCTTCGAGGGTGACAAATTGCGGGCCGTTCTTCTGCAGATCAGTTTCGGATCTTCCTAGGCAGGGCAGGATTAACGCTTGTCGGCCGGTGATGAGATGAGAACGATTCAGTTTGGTCGAGACGTGAGCAGTCAGCCGGCAGGACTGCAGAGCTTCGGCCGTGAAATCCGTATCGGGCGTTGCTGACAGAAAGTTTCCGCCCATCGCGAAAAACACCTTGATCCGGCCCCGATGCATTGCCTTGATCGTATCCACGACGTCGGTGCCGGCTTCGCGGGGCGGTTCAAAATGATATCGCTCTGTCAACTGATCGAGAAGCTCAGACGAAGGCCGTTCCCCAATACCCATCGTCCGATCGCCCTGCACGTTGCTATGACCGCCCACCGGGCAAGCGCCGGCGCCAGGTCGTCCAATGTTTCCGCGGAGCAACAGAAAGTTGACGATCTCCCTCAGAGTAGCCACGGCATTCCGATGCTGCGTGAGGCCCATTGCCCAGCAGCAGATGATGCTTTTCGCGTTCATCGCGATTTGCGCCGTTTGTCTGATTTGATCTCGCGTCAAAGCGGAGCTAGCGAGAATTGGCTCCCAGGGGGCGGCTCGGAGCGAATCGATAAAAGGCTCAAACCCGGCAGTGTATCTGGTAATGAAGTCGTGATCTAAAACAGATCCAGGCTCTCGGTCCTCGGCCGTGAGCATCTCTTTCATGATGCCTTTAAACAAAGCGAGATCGCCGTTAATCCTTACTGGCAACCAGAGATCGGAGAGCTGGGTGCCGCTACCAAACGTGGTCGTCACCGCAGTGATGGGGTTTTTAAAGTCTTGCGGGTTTTTGAATCGAAAATTGCCGGTCTCGGGCAGCGGATTAATGCTTACGATCTTGGCGCCGTGCTCTTTTGCCCGTTCCAGCGAAGTCAACATCCGGGGATGGTTGGTACCGGGATTCTGTCCGACGATAAAAATCGCGTCGGTCAGTTCGAAGTCGTGCAGCGTCACGGTGCCCTTGCCGATTCCGATAGTTTCCGAAAGAGCAGCGCCACTCGATTCGTGACACATGTTGGAACAGTCCGGAAGATTATTTGTCCCAAATTGTCGAGCGAAAAGCTGGTAGAGATAAGCCGCTTCATTGCTAGTCCTCCCGGAGGCGTAGAACGCGGCTCGATTGGGGGAATCCAACCGGTTCAGCTCTTCCGCGACGAGTGAAAAGGCGTCGTCCCAAGAAATCTGTTCATAATGGGTTGATCCATCTCGCAAAATCATCGGGTGCGTTAATCGCCCTTGCTCGTTGAGCCAGAAGTCGGATCTCTGGAGGAGCTCGTGCACGCTGTGCTTCGTGAAAAACTCGGGCGTTACTCGGCGCAACGTCCCCTCATCCGAAACCGCTTTGGCGCCATTTTCGCAAAACTCGGCTACGTGCCGATGATCATCGGGGCTCGGCCAAGCACAGCTCTGGCAGTCAAATCCATGAATCTTATTGAGTTCGAGCAGCGCCGAAGTGCCGCGAGCCACTCCCATCCGACCCATGACGTACCGCACGCTCTGCAAAATCGCCGGAATTCCTCCCGCGATATGATGGCGCTTCGCTTGTTTGGCCGGATCCGTCTCGATGGGCGGCTGCGCCCCATGCACTGAACCGTCTGACAACAGATCTCGATTGGAACCATTTTCTTCTGGGGGATGTCCTTGAGTTTGCTCGTTTCGAAGGTGGCCAGAAGATGATTTGAGCGGAGTCATATTCTTGCTGATCACAAATTAAGTACTAACGACCTGCCCAGACGCTGCGCTCTCAACCGCCGCGATACGTTCGCGACCGGAGTAAAGGTTGAAGCGGCTCCCACGCAGAAATCCGACCAAAGTGAAATCATAGCCTCTCGCAAGTTCCACTGCCAAAGAAGAAGGGGCTCCGACCGCTGCCATTATCGGGATGCCTGCCATGATCGCTTTTTGCACCAACTCAAAACCGGCGCGGCCGCTTACCATGAGGACAGAATCGGAGAGATCGATGGTGTTTGAGAGCAGCGCATGACCAATCACCTTATCGACGGCGTTGTGTCGTCCGACATCTTCACAGATCGCGCGGATCGTCCCTTCAGAGCTGACCAAAGCTGCCGCATGCAATCCCCCGGTTTTCGAAAAATGGGTTTGCTGCTCGAGAAGTCTGACCGGGAGCGCCAGGAGGTTTTCAGGCGTGATCCGGGGCCACCGAGGAGGGAGTGCAATCTCACGGTTAATAGCGAGCGCCTCGATCGAGGTTTTACCGCAAACGCCACAGCTCGATGAGGTATAAAAATGCCGCTCCAGCCGTTTCAGGTCGATCTCGTGATTTATCGTTAGCAATATAGAGTTTTCGCTGTCATTCGGGACGGTGGTTGCTTCGATCCAAGACGCTTCATGGATGATTCCCTCCGTGAACAAAAAGCCAACCGCAAGTTCGAGATCGGACCCGGGGGTACGCATCGTCACCGAAACCGGTTTCTGGACCAGGTTTGGGCCGCGACGAAAACGTACTCGGATCTCCAGCGGCTCCTCGATCGTCAATGCATCACTGCCGGATTGTGGAGGTTGGTCCGCGGTGAACCGTTCGATGGTGAGCCGTTTCGAACCTGTATCGATGGTGTCTTCAGGCGAAGCCACCCTTAACGATAGCTGCGCTTCTCGAGTCTGCAACGGGGCCGGGGGGAATGCAGTTGGGAACGCCGAGAGCGTTCGACGTTCCCGGCGTTCCCGGCGTTGTTCATCATGTTATCCCCGTTGGCAGGTAAGCACCGCTGGGTCTATGGTGGGTTGTGGTGCTAGTTGAATTCGATATCCGGCATCTTTACATGTCTCCGGGCCACAACTTCTTTGGTCACCATGGGAAAGAGCCGTCTCTCCATCCGACGCTGGAGGTCGACGAACTTCGTTGCGTCGCTGGTCAAGGAATCGAGGGAGATCGATTTTTCGGTTACCGTGAGGATTACAAAGGCCAAATCACGTTTTTTGCCGAGGAGATCTACAATGAGCTCTGCGTGAAGCTGAATATTCGAGATCGCCTGCCCCGAGTGCTTCGCCGGAACGTGATCACCCGCGGAGTAGCATTAAACGATTTAATTGGCGAATCGTTCGAGATCCAGGGGGTTCAATTCTACGGGCAGGAGGAATGCCGGCCCTGTTATTGGATGGATCGCGCTTTCGCGCCGGGGGCTGAGGCCGCAATTAAGGGAAATGGTGGTCTGCGTGCATCGATTCTGCGAAGCGGGATCTTGCGGCGAACTGCATTTTTATAAGTCGCGGCGGCACGAAGGCAGCGATCGCGCGCCGAAAGGGTTGCTGGTTCGACGGACTTCCCTCACGGCCGGCCGATCGATTGGCGTTGGGATTGGCTATTTAAGTTCTCCTGCGCGGCTTGCTCGCGCATGCTCTGCATGAACGCCTCGGTGCTCTTCTTTCGCGGCCGTTGTTGAATATGCGGCTGGCGCTCAATCTTCTTGGGATCACCTTCCACGGTTCTTATGACGCTGTCGGCGCCATCCATCGCGAGGGCGGCAACCGTCCCGTAAACCGGAATCTGCGCGACGACGGTGCTGCCGGCTTTAAAGATGGCTCGTCGTCCGTAGATGGTTGCCGCTCGACTCGCCGCGATCCGCTCCGGCTCCCTGCGCTTCGCATCGAGAGCACGCTCGAGAGCGCTTTTCGTCTTCGATGTGTATTTCGCGGTTGCTGCGGCTCCGATGGTGATGCCTAAAACCGGAATTTTGCTACTCACGATCTGAGTTGTCCCGTGGATCAAAGATTCTATTTCCATGTGGTTCGAACGCTCTAATTTTCTGCGGAGCTTAGCCTCTGGTCTGGCTGATAGCAAGCAATTAAACACATAAAATATAAATGTTTTAAACTGTCTCCGCATCGCGGGAAACTGCGCTGTGATGGTTCCGAGTTTAACTTAGTACCCGATCGCGCAGCCGTCTTTGCGACTCTCGGTCGCGCCGTAATAGACCCCAGTTGCCGGGTCGCGCATGATCGCCTGGTATCCGCCGTAGCCGCCAAGATCAAAGCGCACATTATGTCTGCGGTTCATCAATTCGCGGATGCTTTCGTAGGAGAGCCCGGTCTCGACTTCAACATACCCACCGTTGTTCATGACCTCTCCGGTCGGCTCGGAAGATCCTTCATGGTGCCATCGCGGTGCGTCGCCCGCTTCCTGAAGATTCATCCCGAAATCGATCAGATTGGTGAGGACCTGCACATGACCCTGAGGTTGCATGTCGCCACCCATTACACCGAACGCTAGCCACGGCTTACCTTCCTTCAGCACGAATCCGGGAATGATTGTGTGGAACGGACGCTTGCCGGGCGCGTACACGTTGGGGTGCCCAGGCTCCATAGTGAATAACTCGCCTCTATCCTGAAACCCGAAGCCAAGACCAGGTACGACGATTCCGGAACCCATTCCTCGATAGTTGCTCTGGATGATCGAGATCATGTTTCCGTCCTGGTCCGCGACAGAGAAGTAGGTGGTATCGCCTTGGGCGAGTTTTCCCGTGCCGGCGTCGTAGCGTTGGGCAGCACGCTGCATATCAATGAGACTGCGGCGTTGAGCGGCATACTCTTTGGAAAGCAACGTCTCCAGCGGCGCTTTCGAAAACGCCGGATCGCCGTACGACCGGGCTCGATCTTCGAAGGCCAGCTTCTTGGCTTCGATCATGACGTGCAGAGTATCCGCTGTGCCGAATCCTATCGTTTTGAGGTCGTAGCCTTCCAAGATGTTGAGCATCTCAAGAGTAGTAACGCCCTGCGTATTGGGCGGAAGTTCGTAAACGTCGTAGCCTCGGTAGTTTGTGGAAATCGGCTCGACCCAATCCGAGTGATGAGCCGCGAAATCCTCCTTACGAAGATAACCGCCATTCGCGCGGAAGAACGCGTCGATCTTCTCAGCGATCTCACCATTGTAAAACACGTCGCGCCCTTTCTCCGACAGCAGGCGATAGGTGTGGGCTAGGTCGGGATTCCGAAAGATATCGCCCTTGGCTGGTGCCTTGCCGTTTATGGTATAGGTCTGAACGATTGCACCCGGTTGTTTGCCTAGGACGGATACATTTCTTCCCCAGTAATAGGCGATCACTTCACTGACCGGGAAGCCTTCTTCGGCGTACTGAATCGCTGGAGCGAGATCTTCGCTCATGGAAAGTTTGCCAAATTTATCGTGAAGCTCAAACCAGGCGTCGACCGTGCCCGGAACGCTAATAGGTAAGACCCCAAATTTTGGGATCTGCTTCGCGCCCAGCTTGTCCAGCTCGGACTTCATCTGCTCGTAGGAAAGGCCAATGGGCGAGCGGCCACTTCCGTTGATGCCGTAGAGCTTTTGAGTTTTAGCGTCCCAAACTATGGCGAAGAGATCGCCACCGACACCGCAGCTGATGGGCTCCATCAGGCCGAGTGCGGCGTTCGCCGCAATCGCGGCGTCCACCGCAGAGCCGCCGCGCTTCAAGATGCTAATGGCTATTTCGGAGGCTAGCGGTTGCGCCGTAGCCGCCATTCCGTGGCTTGCGATCACCTCAGATCGCGTCGCAAAATGCTTTCCAGTGATCCGGTCCACTTGGCCGAACATAGCGCCGGTTTGCACACAAAGCGCGAGGCTAAGAAGGGAAGCGGGCTTCATTGTCGTATGATCATTCCAAGCCTCATCAGATTCAACCGATCGTCGGTAATTGAGTGGTCGACAAGAGCGCTACAAGCCGCAACCGTTCGGCTGAGCTCAGGTCGAAGCCAAAGCGAACAACCACGAATAGACACCAAAGGACGCGAATTGGATCCATTTATTTCGTGTTCATTCGCGTCAATTCGCGGTTAGAAAATTCTCACAAAAAGACAAGATTCTCAACTGGAGCAGGGCAGGGGCTTCGGCGCGGTCGGGCTCGGTAGTCCCTTGGCAACCAGCGAAGCGGTGCGATGGTTAAACGAGCACTCAAGTGAACGCCGAAACGTTAACGATCAACGAAATCTATCAGTCGGTGCAGGGGGAAAGCACCTGGGCTGGGTTGCCATGTGTTTTTGTCCGGCTGACTTTTTGTGATCTTCGTTGCACCTATTGCGACACCGCCTACGCGTTCTACAAGGGCACGAAGATTGGTTTAGCGGAGATCGTTGAGCAGGTCTTGGCCTATCGCTGTCCTTTGGTTGAGATCACCGGTGGCGAACCGTTACTGCAAAAGAGTGTGTTGCCGCTGATGCGGGAACTGTGCGATCGCGATCTAACGGTACTGCTCGAGACCAGCGGAGCGCACGACATTAGTCCCATCGATCCACGGGTACATCGGATCATGGATTGGAAAGCACCGAGCAGCGGTGAGTCGCATCGTAACCGGCTCGAAAATATCGCTCATTTAAGCGAGCGCGATGAAGTGAAATTCGTCCTTGGTTCTCGTGAGGACTATCTATGGGCGAAAACCCAGATCGAGGGATTTAACCTTGCGGAACGGTGCGGGACCATTCTCTTCTCTCCGGTTTTTGGAGAGATCGAGCCGCGCGCTATTGTCGAATGGCTTCTAGCGGATAAACTCCCGGTCCGGTTTCAGCTGCAACTGCACAAGTTCATTTGGGCGCCGGAAACGAAGGGAGTATGAAAGCACGTCTCACGAAAGATTTTCGGTTCGAGTCCGCGCAAACGCTGCCAAAGGCGCCGGAAGGACACAAATGCAGGCAGGTGCATGGGCATAGTTTCAAGGTGGAAATTTCAGTGGAAGGAGAGGTCAATCCAGAGACCGGCTGGATTTATGACCACGCTCAGATAAGTGAAGCCATGAAGCCGCTTTTGGACCAGCTGGACCATGGTTATCTGAATGAGATTCCAGGACTGGATAACCCAACCATCGAACTCATGGCGGCGTGGTTTTGGCAAATGCTCGCTCCGAAATGTCCCGGTTTATGCGAGATCGTGGTTCACGAAACTCCCTCTGCCCGATGCGTGTACCGGGGAGAAATGGAGGGCGTGAAATAGCTAATCGCCGATCGCCGGATTTGCGATTGGCTATTCGCTATCGGAGATTACTCGGTGACGACGGCGGACAAAACTCCATACCAGGCGGTCATCTTCGATCTTTTAAGCGCTCTCCTGAATTCCTGGAAGCTTTGGAACGAGGTTGCCGGGTCCGAGGAGGTCGGTCTTCGCTGGCGGAAGAAATATATTCAACTCACTTATGCGGCTGGAAAATACCGACCTTACGAGCGAATCATTGCGGAAGCCGCAGCTGCAGAAGGAATCTCGGAGGGCGAGCCTGCTCGGCTAATTCAAAATTGGAATGAGCTCGAGCCGTGGCCTGAGACCACGGAAGTTCTTGAGCGATTGCAACGGCAAGTCGTGCTTGCGATCGTCACCAATTGTTCGGAGAGGCTGGCGGCGATCGCTGTTGAAAAAACTGGGATCCACTTCGCCCAGATTGTGACTGCGGAAGTTGCGGGCTTCTACAAGCCGCATCCGCAGGCGTATCGGCGTGCGCTGGATAAATTAAAAGTGGAACCAGCCCAAGCATTATTCGTTGCCGGTTCACCCGCCGATCTACCGGGTGCAACAAGCGTGGGAATGCCTGTCTTTTGGCATAATCGCCTGGGCCTGCCGCTGCTCGATTCTTCCGTTCATCCGAAGTTTGTTTCCGAGTCGCTATGGCCGCTTGTTGAGGTGGTTTTTGGGGTAGAGACAACCGAGGATCGGTAGGGCGAAAACCTTGAAACGGTTCAAGCCGGCGCGGCTGAGACCGCATCAGGCCCGCCCATCGCTATGCTGGCGCGCCACTGCCAGTGTGCTTGAGGAACACTGTACAGCATGGCCGTGACGCAGGCTTCCGCCTTCGCCAAGCCTACGGCGTGACGAGTGTGCGTGGTCGGGCTTTCCACTTTCTTAATTGAAACCTCCCTCAGGCCGGTCCGCCGAAAGAGACAAAATCGTCCAGATCGAGCATATCGAAAAAGGTTTGTACGTCATCGCGATCGGGCGCGAGTTTTTGCACTGTACTGCTCAAGTATTCACGGCTTTCGTTATCGGAAGGGCTGCGTTGTAGTTGGAACTGCGTCCAGGCCACGATTTCGAAGTCAGATCGTTTGCCGCGTTGGCGAATCCATGCCAGAACCTCGGAATCGGATTTTCCCTCTTTCAAAAGCTGGAGGATATCGTCTGCATTCAATCCAGCGAAGCTCACGAAGCGCTGATCGAGCGGACAATTGAAATGATATTCACCGGCTTTGCCGGCAAGTTGAGCGCGTCCTTTGTCCAGCATACGAGGCAGGATCACGTATCCACCAAGAGTCACGCGCGGGCTGCGAGGCGGGCGTTGGGCGAGATCGATCGCATTCATCGCGATTAGGGGAACACGGACCGTTGAAAAGTCAAAAAGTGTGGGATGACGGCACCCAGTGCACTTTCCCTTTGAGGTGTGCGATGACCTGAATCTCCACAATCCCGTTGTCCGGTACGAGCCCAGTCGTCCCGATTGCGGTCCAGGCGGAATACGGTTCTTTCATGAATTCTAGTTCTCACGTGGTTTTTTAGCCGGTCGGGAATATCTCGGGAGCGCCCCAGGTCCTTCAGAAGGGAAACGCTCACCGATCTGATTATTGCCTTTTTGCTTATTGCTATTACTACAGTCCCAGCCCGCATCCGGAGGCAAGACGTGCTTTCGATTGTAAAAAACTCGCCATTTTCTTGCTCGCGTAGAGGAAGTTGACTATGAACAAGGCCGTGCTGCTGCGTCGCTGTTCGTCGATCGCTTTGATTGCATGGCTTTGGGCCATACCTCATCGAGCCGCAGCCGATTCTTTCGTGTTCGATCCAACGACGAGTTCGCGGGTCGAAATCCCAGTCTGGATGGGTGATCGTCCTGTCGCAGCGGCAAAAGAGCGGGCAGAGCTTTCGTTTCCGATTACCCCGGGCAGCGATGATGAGGATCTGGCGTTGACGGTTGTTTTTACTGAGGAGCCGGGCGCTTATCTGAGCGTGTTTTGGCAGCCTGAGCAGGGAGAGAGACAAGTCTTATGCGGCAACTTGCTGGAAAATATCGGGCTGCCAAACCAGCGGACGCTGCTGATCAATCGACCGACGATGGGCGGACCGGGAAAAATTATTCTCCAATCGAGTTCGCAATTTCTGAATGTAATTCGGGTCAGGATCGATTGGTTGCGTCCTGGAGTCGTTCGGCTGGTGGAATCGGCGCCAAACGGAGCGTTGGTAATGAACGGGGGCAAAATGTTCGCTCCCGAGGAGGTGGACGGGAGTCCACTGACTCCGATTGCCGATAACTGGGAAGGAAAAATTCTGACCACTTCGGTCTCTGATGGAACAGAAAGGATCGAGAAAGGAGTGGTTTTTCCCGTCACTATCCCGGTGCGCCTCAAGCGAGCCCGGATGGAGGTGATGGTGAATGGGCTGCCACTCAGTGGTTCATTGAAGGTCTGGCTGAATGGCCAGGCGGTGGGAACGCTTTCTTTTGAGGTTCCGGACCTGACGGACCCGGGTTATGGAGCGGAAAATAATGATCAATTTGTGGGCTGGCGAAAAGGGGTACTTTTCTTGCCCTCAAACCACCTAGCTGTCGGCGATAATCAATTTCAATTCGAAGGTCCGGCCGCAACTCCGATCGCCATTCGCGATTTCCTGCTGCAAGTCCAATACGCCCCCGATTGACTTGAACTCCCTTTGGATTAGTTTCGGTTCACTTTGTAAGCTGTATGAAATCTCCCCCTGCGGCCGGCTGGATGTATCAAAAAAATCGGAAGCGTCGGCACGACCGTGCTGGTTACACTTTGATGGAAATCATGTTGGTCGTCGCCATCATTGCAGTGATCGCCGGTGGCGTAATTATCAAGATGACAGGAATTCTGGATGTCACCAAAATACAGCGTTCGGAGCAGGATATTGCCAATATCTATAGCGCCTTGAAGTTGTACGAAGCGCGCAATAATCAGATGCCGGATCAAAATCAAGGACTGGAGGCGTTGGTGAATCCGCCAACCACCGGCACCCAACCAGCAAATTGGATTCGGTTGATGGACAGTTTACCGATTGACCCCTGGAATACCCCGTACCAGTACCGCAACCCCGGGAAGCGCGATCCTTCCGGTGTCGACGTCTATTCTATGGGACCGCAACGCAAAGAGGGAGACGGTAATATCTATCGTCGTACCCAATAGGTCCCTCCGCATGAGCTGGCGCATCAGCAGTGTGGGAATTGCGCGAAATATCGACCTGACCACACGCCCACGGAGTGGGTCCGGATTCACGTTGTTGGAGGTCTGCTTTGTTCTTTTCATCGTGGCAGTATTGTTTGCCGTCGCCGCACCGCCCACCGCGCGACTTTTCCAAGAAGAGCAACTTCGCCGGCCAGTGCGCGAACTACAAAGCTTCGCCAAAGAAGCGAGGCGATCGGCCATCGCAGAAAACCGGTCCTACCAACTGTTGCTACTGAACGACGGGTTTGCGCTGCAGCCATCCGACCGGAAAGCGGAATCTGAACGGCCGGACGAGACCTACCGATTACCTGGCGACGTAACCTTTGTGATCAAGCGGTTGAACGACCGAGACTTTAAAGGAACCGCTGACGCTCGCTGGATCTTTTTGCCCAACGGCTTATGTGAGCCTATAACCTTCCTGTTTCAGCGCGGTCAGGGCTGGATTAAGTTTCGGATCGATCCGTTGACCGCTCGGATTGAAGACGAGGAGTCGTACATCCCGTGAAGCATATTGGAACGACTCCTGACGGAGGGGAGCCCCGCCACTGCGGGGCTCTTGGGAACAGCCGGGGTGGTCCTCCACGGAATAAAACTGGCAAGAACGGGTTTGTCCTTTGGGAGATGCTGCTCGCGCTTTCTATTTTCAGCATTGTCGGGCTATCCTTGACGACCGCTCTCCAGCAAGCCGCGAACACGGCCCGACTGCTTCGGCAAGATTCGCAGGTGCGGCACGATCTGGAGAGCATTCTGGTCGAAACCTCGACAATCAAGCTAGCCGCCGGAAGAACCGCGGTTCCATTGGGCGATCAACGAGTCCACTATGAGCGCGAAGTTGCGCCGGTGCAGGCAACGAATTCGCGAGGCCAACGGCTAGAGCACCTCTGGCGAATCACGGTGCGAGCAACCTGGCAGGAGACTAACCAGTCGAGATCCAGCCAGGCTGAAGTAATCGTTTATCAGCCATGAACCGCCCGGATGAAATAGCCAATAGCCGATGGCCGATAGCCAATGTTTGCTATTTGCTATTTGCTATTTGTCATCGCGCTCCGAAAACGAACACCGCGGCACTGCGGGTGAGCCGCGGCCGTGGTGTTCGTTTTCGAAGCGCGGGCTATCTGCTGCTGGAAGTCGTGTTGGCGATGGCGATTCTTAGCATAGTCGTGGTACTAGTATTTCGGATCATCCAAACAACGGTTCGAGTTACCACAGATGTCCGGTATCTACAGTCCGAACAAGAGCATGCCGATGGGTTGTACGAACTTTTGCGGAAACATTTCGATTCGATGCCTCAGACGGCTCAATTTCAGACGCGGCGTCTCCGAAATACGTTGGAGCTGGTCTTTCTAGACGTACCGTTTCATTTTTCCTGGACGCCAAGCGGCCCGCAGTTCGGTTCCACCGTCATTGCGGCTCGACCACAGCCTGATGGCCGCTACACCCTGGCGGTAGTGCAGGAACCTGAAGACGCGACCACCAGCTATGCGGTTTCCGGAGAGCCGTCGAACGCTCAGTGGGCTTCCGTAGTCGGCGGTCTGCGTGAATGCAATTGGCGCTTTTTCGATGGGCGTACCCATGAGTGGAAGACTGATTGGAAAGATCCCAGCGTCAAACCAGTCCTTTTTGAGTGCACGTTCGAGGTGAGTGGTCAGACGGGTCCGACTCGGGCCGTCTTTCGCTGGCCTGTAGCACCGATACAGCAATGAAACGCCTGGAAGACACAGGTTGGAATCGCCGATTCCGCGCTCGGAATACAGAAAAGGCCTCGGCGCTTTTGCTGGTTCTATTCACCATCTTATTGGTCTCGAGCTTGGTCGTTTCGGTCGTTGCATTTCTGAAATCGAGTGTCGATGAATACTCGGCATTCAATCACCAATTTCGTGCGCGCCAACTAGCCGAATCAGGACTGGCTTTCGGGCTCAACCCGCAAACAGACAACACGGACAAAACGCTGCTAAATCAGAGGTCGGCGGATGGAGGTCAGTTTCGGGTCACGATTACCAGCGAGTCGACGCGACTTAATATCAATTTTCTGTTGCAAAACGGGCGCGATGATATCCTGGAGACACTCTTTCGGAAATGGGGTGTGGAAAACAACGCCGCTTTGGCGGCCGTGCAAGGCCTGCGGAATTGGGTGACCGCGGGTCAAGAAGTGCCAGAGCAGGGAAGCAACCAGGCTGTGGACATGGAAGAGCAACAACAGCAGGGACAGCAGGATCAGCAATCGAACGCTGGGCAGAACGGGGGCCAAGCCTTGAATCCCATGCAGCCGGTAGTGCGACTGGTCCGTCCCTTCCGATCTGTCGAAGAAATGAGCCTGGTGGCGGAGTTTGCACCGGTAGCAGCGGCCGAAGTCGACTGGGCGAAGCACTTCACGGTCTGGAGTGATGGGACGATCAATGTCAATGCCGCCGACGCCGACACGATTGCTCTGGTAACCGGGGTCACTCCAGTACAGGCCGATCATTTTGTGAAACACCGGTGGGGACGGGATGGAATTCCGGATACCGCCGACGACGTCCCGTACGCAACGATGGATCAGGTACGGGCTGAACTGGGACTGACACCGCAGCAATTTCAATTGGTTCAAGGCTTGCTGAGCATTAACAGCACGGTGGACAGGGTCGTTAGCAGGGGAACTATCAATGGGTACACAGATACTTTGACAGTGGTCGCCAGACGCAACACTGTTCCGATCGGTTATATGGTATGGCAGGAAGAATAGCCAGCCGTCTGCGAAGCGCCGCGAGGTTCGACGTCAGTCAACTGATGGCACCGCCGGAAATCTGTTCTGATCGGAAAGAACGGCAGGCTATATGACAGACCGTGTGCGCGATCGCTCCCAGCGTTCATTCATTCGCTGTACCCCCGGAGAAGATTGGGAACTCTGGACATTTTCTAGTACGAAGCGGGCTCAGTTTGTTCGCCGAATCAAAAAGCCGGCAAACGCTCCCAGGGAAACCATTGTGGGATTGCCGGTGCGGCAGACCGTCACGACAGCAAGCTGGGTCGCGACCGGAGATCGCGCGGTGGTGCCCGAGATTGTCGAGTTGCAACTCGAGCAGCAGGGGTTGATCCAGCGGAACGGAAAACGGTCCGCTCCCGATATCCGAGTTCTGGAGACGCAGACAGACAAGTCGCTCGCGTTGGCGACCGTCCTATTGCCCGACTTGGATCCGGAATTGGCGTTTGAATCCGCAGTCCAATTCGAGCCCGCGGGCTTTACGCTTCCGCTTCCGCAAGATCGCTTATGCATTTGGCGTGAGCAGGGGCGGTTGGCGCTCGCTTTCACGCGCGGCAGAAATCCGATTCATTTGCAAATCTTGGGTGAGACAGAGATTGGCTCTGAGATGATTCACGAAATTCGTTGCGTTCTGCTGCATTTAAATGCCGCGCGGCTCTGCGACTCGTTACTCGGCGTGGTCCTGTGGGGTGATTTTTCCGACGAAGAAGTCGAGCAGGTGCAAAAAGGGCTGGAGCTGCGGGTGTCCCGAGAATCGTTTCCTGTACCTACATGGCCAGCCATCCCTTGCAAATTGCTACCGAACGAGGTCGAAGTACTACACGCCCGCCGCCGCCGCCGGCGGCGCATTCAGCGCTTACTTTTGGGAGTTGCTGCCGTCTATCTGGCTGCGATCCTAGCCGTGATCGGCTATATCGGCTGGGAAAAATTCGAGCTTTCGCGACTGCGGAGGCAGTTGGCTAGGGAGCTTCCGACTGTCCAAGCGATTCAGGCCACCGCGGACGAGTGGAAAAAGGTGGCGTGGGCAGTCGATCCACAACTGTATCCTGTCGAAATCCTTCATCAGGTTGCTGCGCTTATTCCCGGACAAGGTCTGCGCCTGACGGCGTTTGAAATCGCGAAAGGTAAGCTCTCGATTCGCGGAGAAGCGAGCGGCGCAGGTGCCGCCTTTAAATTCGCCGAAGATATTAAAGCAAGTCCCAGCTTAAAGCTCTTCCAGTGGCAAATGCGAAGTCCGAGTTTGCGGCCCGATGGTCGCGCGGAATTCACCATCGAAGGAGACCCGAAAATTGCGAAAATTGAGTAAGAACGAGAGGCGTTTGTTGTTTATGTTCGGGCTGGCGCTATTCGTCATGGCGAATTTCTACGGCATCAGCTATCTCGTAGACACCGAGAGCGGGCTCAATCAGCGGCTCGGGGAGCTGGAGGCGACAGCAAAAACCAATCAGATCTGGCTCCGAGAAAAGCAGTTCTGGTTGACCAGAAAGCAGTGGATCGATCATCAGCAACCTCGGGTTAACGCGAGCCAGGTTCCGCAGTCCGAACTTCTTCAGGCGTTAACTGCTAGCGCGCAAGCGAACCAGCTTGTAATTCAGGAGCAAAGTTTCGCAGAATTGAAGAACACGGCCAACTACGAGTCGGTCGCCGTAAAGCTGAAATTGGCCGGTGACTTAGAGAATGTAGTTAAATGGCTAGCGGAACTTCAACAACCGGAGAAATTTCAGGCGATAACCAACTTCTCGTTAAAAAGTGAAGAACAACCCCCCAAGGTCAATCTGGAACTTGAAGTCGCCCGCTGGTATTCGCCTCATGCGTGATTTCCTTTCAGGAGGCCCGCAATCCGCCGCTAGCAATCGCGCTCGTCAGGAATGCTTATTCTCGTCCCTGCGATTTCCAGTGAGAGCATGCGCGCTTTGCTTGGCATTCTTAAGCGTTGCGGCAATGGTGCGCGCGGATGATCCGGTGCCGACCGGATTCAAGGCCGAGCGATATAGAACTCTTTGGGAACGAAATCCTTTTACCTTAGTTACACCGGCTGTGCAGATCCAATCTCAGACCTTTAGTAAATTGGTGGTTGTTTCTTGGCTCAATGAGGGGGGGAAAGATTCCTTGTTTATTCAGGATACTGACACAAACGACGTACAGAAGCTTTCAGATACCCCAAACGACAAAGGTCTCCGGATCGTCGAAGTGCATGCGAAAGGCGGAAAAGATTTTCAACTGATTCGAGATTTTGAAGCCGTAATTTCGAACGGTTCGGAGCAAGGGGCGATTAAATTCAAACCTCAGACGTCCGGACCGATGGTCGCTGGCAATCCAATTAATCCGATGCAGCCGGTGCCGGAAGGTGGACTGAATAATCAGATTCCGCAGCAAATGAAGGGTCAAGTGCCGAACGTAAACGTGCAACCCACTGCTCCTTTCGTAAATCAAAACGGAAACGTTCCACCGCCAACCCAACAGACTCGTCGCAAGCGAGTCTTGCCTTCAGCCGCTGTTAATGGAGCCCCGGGCGTTGTGCCGCAACAGCCGGGCCCCGGAATAAACCAAGGTCAATAACTGTCAATAATTGGAATCAAAACCTATGACGCCACGCCAACTCTTGGTTTGTTTGATTTTCCCGCTGGCGGTGCTGCTTCCGGCTCAACAGGTTCAACCAACGCCCCAGGCCAGTCCAGACACCGGAGAGGAAATGGTTTCGTACGAGGCATCCAATGCGCCGATCACCGCGGTGTTGCAGGAGTATGAGAAACTGACCAATATGACATTGATCGAAGACAGCAACCTCATGGCGAACGCTGTTCCGTTGACTATTTCGCTGCCCCAACCAGTTAAGAAAAGTCAGCTGATCCGACTCATTGAAGCGGCGTTACTGCTGAACAACTACGCGCTGATTCCCGGCCCAGGCGCGAATACGATGAAGGTGATTAACCTGAGCACCGGCAAGAATGCTCGGAGCGAGGGAGTACGCCTTTTTACCAGTCCGGCGGATTTGCCGGCTGGAGAAGAGATCGTCAGCTACTACATGGCGCTGAATCATATTTCTGCTTCTGAGGCATTAACGGTTTTCAACACGCATATTTTGCCGCGCGCTTACACTTCGTTCGTCCCAATTAACAGCGCGCAAGCCGTGGTGATCACGGAAACGACCAACGTTATTCGGCAGCTGATCGCGTTAAAGGAGCTAATCGACCAGCCTCCCGCAGCCACCTCCACTTTATTTGTCCAATTGGTTCGAGCCGATGCGGAACGTGTCTGTGACACACTAAACAAGCTCATGGATAACGGTGGGGGCGGCGCCCAGCAGAGGGTCCCGGTGAGCCAGCCCGGCCAAAATGTCACCGTCTCAACTGGCGGATCGAGTACGGTTATTACCGGTTTGCAAGCGCAACTGATTCCCGACACGCGCACCAACCGAATCTTGATTGTTTCGAGACCCCAGAACATGGAGATGCTCAGAGGATTAGTTGCCTCGTTCGACCAAGCAGCCGTAGCGGCGGAACCACTCGAGTACAAGCTGCGATACATTTCAGCCGGCGAAGCGCTGCCGATTTTAGCCGACCTACTGAGCGAAGAGCAGCAATACGCTGGCGGCGGTCAGAACCCGAACCAACCTCAGCAACAACAAGTTACTCAGAATCGAGGCGCCAACCTGGGAGGAGGCAGCCGAAATTCGTCTATGACGCCGTCGGGCTCCAATCTGGGTGGGACCGGTGGGTATAGTTCAACGAGTCAGTCGGCTGGATCGGTCGGTGCCGGGCAAGACCTGCTGCAGGAGCCGAATGAGCAGCTCGGTCCGCAATCGGTGATCGCCGGAAAAACCCGCATTATTTCAGATGCCAAGGACAACAAGATCATCGTGATCGGGCCTCCGGAAAGCATCCAGAAAGTTCGGCTTTTACTCGACCGCCTCGATCGTCGACCACAGCAAGTCTATCTCTCCACCGTTATCGGCCAGCTCCAGCTCACCAACGAGTTGGATTTTGGCGTTGATTTCACTCAAACCTATAAAAAAATCTCCGACAATGCCGGGGTTGCCTCGAGCAATCTCAGCAGCACCGGGACTCAAGCCGGGATATTTAATTCGAATGGCCAAATCGCAATTGATCCACGCCAGATTCTGAACTCTGGAGTCGTCCCAGGCACGCAAGGTCTCGCCATCTACGGTAGCATCACCGACGCAATTCGGGTCTTTATTCGAGCGGTCGATACAAGGGACAAATTCACCATTCTGGCGCGACCGGCCGTTTATACCGCCAACAACAAGCGCGCGGTCATTTCTTCCGGTCAACGAGTGCCGGTGCCGGGAACCACGTTATCGAACGTGGTGACTAACGGTGTCCTCAACACGAGCAATACGGCTGCCGTGCAAGCTACCATCGAATATGAAGACGTTGAGCTACGGCTCGAAGTGATACCGTTGATCAATTCGAATCACGAAGTGACCCTGAAGATCGCGCAGATCAACGACAGCCTAGGAAATAATGTGACTATCGCCGGCAACACCGTCCCGACGGTGAATAGTCAACGTTTGACGACCACCGTCACCGTGCCGAGCGGCGCCACGGTAGTTCTCGGCGGTTTAATCCAGGACACCATTAAAAAGAGCGAATCCGGAATTCCCATCGTGGATCAAGTGCCATATCTCGGCAATTTCTTTAAGTTTCAAACCCATTCGCGCAATCGTAGCGAGTTGCTGGTTTTTATTCAGCCAACCGTCGTCGAGAGTAACGTCGAAACTTTCCGGGCGAGCCTGAAGGAAGAAAAACGGACGAAGGTGGGATCCGAAATGAGCGAGCTAGCTCACCCCGATGACGACGCTGGACCTCCACCAGTCGAGAACCAGAAGCGACATCGGCCCGCAAAGTAAGAGACCAAAAACTTCCTGTCGCTCTCGGAAGAATCACGAAATCGTTGCTCGACGGGGTAACGCCGGTACACCGCCACGCGGTTTCGTCGGCTTGCCGAATGCTTTGACCAAGATGAGAGCAACCTGGTGCCAGCTTATGCCTCGGCGCGTGAGGTGATAAGAGAGGGTTGCCGGCCAAGTATCGGCCAAACGCTTCACGATGACACCGCGCCCGGTGAGGTCGCGTAGAGATATCGAAACGGCACTCGGTGCAGCGTCCAGCTCTCGGCGGATTTCTGCGAACCGGTTTGTCCCTGCACCGATCAGAATGAGCACTGGCAAACACCATCGGGTGAGGGCATCGCCCTGGGTGAACTTTGCTTTTTCCAGCCAAAAGCCGCAGGCCGGAGCCACTCTTGCGCCGCTGTCTGTCAACAAATACTCTGGGCGCATAGGGTGCCCATACCCGGGGTTTCTGATCACTAGTCCTTCATCCTGCAGAGCCCGCAACGTAGTGACCAATGAATCGCGACTACAAGCGAGTTTGACTCGCAGGGAGGAAAATTTAGCGCCTTCCGAGCGAGCTAGCTCAGCGAGCACGGGCAAAGACCATCGGTGAGCGAGCACGGCGACCAGTTGGTCAGGAATAACAACTTTCATTATTGACTGCTTTTGCTCTCGAGTAGTAAAACCAGACCACAGCTTCCCATTTGCTTATGGACAACTCAATCGATTTCGATGGTGGTTTAACCTGCGCCCTTTCGGTGAAGAATTTTGATTCCGCCCTCGACTGGTATCAGTCGGTGCTCGGATTTGAGCTGGTTTATAGAAAAGACGATATCCGATGGGCCGAACTCCGGTCCAGTGTAGCCAATGTGAACATTGGTATCTCCGAGACCGAGACGGGCGGTGCAAGCGGTGGGGCCACGCTTACCTTCGGAGTAAAAGATATCGTAAAAGCCCGCGACTACTTGAATTCAAGAAAGGTTCGGCTGGATGGCGACATCATTGATATCCCTGATATGGTCAGGCTGTTGACTTTTTTCGACCCAGAAGGCAATGCACTGATGTTTTATGAGGCCGTCGCATCTCGCCGGCCCTAACCCCAAGTCTGAAGCAAAATCCGAAATCGAGGAGACAGTTATGGCAAATCCGTTCACCCATGTTGAACTCAACACAACCGATCTCAACAAGGCCAAGGCCTTTTACTCAAAGTTGTTCGATTGGAAACTTGAAGAGTTTCCGATGGAAAATGGATCATATACAATGATTAACGTGGGCGAGGGCACTGGTGGGGGGATGATGACACACCCGGTGCCCGGAGCGCCCTCGATGTGGTTGGCCTATGTCCTGGTCGACGACATTAAAGCCGCAACGCAAAAGGCTAAATCGCTGGGAGCGACTGTCATGAAAGATGTGACAGAAGTAATGGACGCCGGTTGGCTGAGCATCATCACCGATCCGACGGGTGCTCCACTCGGCCTCTGGAAGCCAAAGACGGCCTGAACTTCGCGATTGACTTTGAGTGACTCTGCCAAAGGAACTGAAGCTTTCGCAGCCAAGTCTGTGGAAGCTTCAAACGAGGAATTTCAGAAAGTGGCGTGCTGTCTCCTCCGGAAATCGGTCGACGTCGACGATAGCGCGAAACTCAGAGGATAGGGTGAGTTAGACTTTTTCCACAGGGTTAGCGCCGACCAGGTCGGCCGCCTTCCGATGGCGCCTCAAAATCAATGGCAGGATGCTGGAAACCAGCAAGATGCATGCAAGCGTCGTTAGGGCTCCGCCATAACTTCCAGTCTTCTGGCGGATGTTGGCGATCAGCAGCGGCCCAAAGACCCCTGCGAACCCCCAGGCCGTCAGCATCAATCCATAGATCGATCCAACCCACTTCGGACCAAAGTAGTCGGTCGCGAACGCCGGCATCGTGCCGAAGCCGCCACCATAGCAGCTGATGATGATGAAACAGACCAAAGCAAGCAGCGTAAACTGTCGCAACGATGGTAGGAGGAAAAAGAGCGCCGCTTGAAGCAGGAACATGATCAGGAAAACGTTCCGGCGTCCCACGGCATCAGAAAACCAGGCCCACAATAGCCGGCCAGCGCCATTCGCGATGGAAATGATGCCGACCATGCCAGCACCCGCAGCTGCGCTTACCCCGCTGATTTCCTGCGCCATCGGCGAGGCCTGCGAAATGATGCTGATGCCGGCCGTCACGTTCAGGAAAAGCATTGCCCAAAGAACATACCATTGCCAAGTGGACAGGGCTTCTTTGAGTGTGTAATTGCGGGCGTGCAACTGGTCTTGCTGCTTTGCGGAAGGCTGCCAGCCCTTTGGCAGCCAACCTTCCGGCGGATTGCGCATAATCGAGGCGCCGAGCACAACCATGATCAAATAATCTATCCCGAGAATTGCCAAGGTCTTTAGTACACCCACGCCGCTGATCAGGTACTCAGCCGCCGGAGCCGTAATCAGAGCTCCGGCACCAAATCCGGCGACTGCGAGACCCGTGATAAAGCCGCGCCGATCCGGAAACCATTTTACGAGCGTGGCCAAAGGGACAATGTATCCCAATCCGAGTCCCAGCCCGCCAAGGACTCCGTAGGTGAGCCACAGAATCCAAATATTGCCATTCGAAAGGCTCGCCAAGGCAACGCCGAGACCGTAACAAATCCCCGCGGTAATTCCTACCACTCGAGGGCCGACCCGTCTCATCCAGAGACCACCGAGAAAGGCTGCAAAGCCCAGAACCAGGATCGCTATGGAAAAGGTGGTCGTTACATCGGAGATGGACCAACCAAATGTCTTGATTAACGGATTCCGAAATACGCTCCAGGCATAAACCGCTCCTAAGGCGAGCTGCATCAATACTCCCCCGCCCGCGAGCAGCCATCGATTGGGCAATCCCTTAATTGATTCTTCAGTCATAGACGTAACGTTTTCAGTTCACAGCCTAAGTAAAGGTTCGCGTCGTTCGGCCTCTTGGGTCCGCTTCAACGTGGCTGAAATTTCTTTGTAGGCAGGGATTTTGGCCAAGGGTGAACGCGCCTGCGGATCCACTAATACGTTCCCCTCCGGCCAGTGCACCTCCAGCGTCCCGGGCGTTACCGGCACAACCAGCACCTTTCCGTCGTAAGTGCCAAAGTCGTTGTGTAGCTGTACCCGATCACCGGTCGTAAGCCCCAACCGCTCTGCGTCGTCTGGACTAATTAGCACGCCGTCCCGCGACGCCGTCGTGCTGGCGTCGATATCTTCGTGCACCATGCTGTTAAATTGTTTGCCGCGACGAGTAACCACCCGAAAAGCGCCGGCCGGCAAGCTCACCTGGGGCAGGTTCACCGCTTTGAAGTGAGCCTTACCGTCGGCAGTGGAAAACTTCCGGCCCGCGCAAAGCATCGGCCCACCATACTGGAAATTGTCGCCCCTCTTTTTCAGGTTCTGTATCCCTTGATAGAAGGGGATCATTCGCGCGATTTCTTCCCGAATAGCCTCAGTTCCTGAAAAGGTGAGCTTGTCCGCATAATCAGGTCTTACTCGCCGGGCAATCTCCAGAAAAACTTCCCACTCTGAGCGAGCTTCGTCGATGCGTGGCCCAGGAATCTCCGGACTGAAAATCACGCGACGTTCCGTACTGGTATTGCTAACGCCGCCCGGGATTTCGTATCGGGTAGTCGAAGGGAGTAGTACGACCGTCTCCCCTGGCTCAATCATCATCTGCGAGGAGAGTACAATGTCCTGATGAACCCGCAGCGGAATCGACTTGAGCGCACTCTCAACGAGCTCGGGGGCAGGCATCACTTCGCGGAAGTCGCCTCCCATCGACCAGAGCACTTCGAGTTCGCCCTGCAGAGCGGCATCAAGCATCTCGGGGGTTGTCATACCGCGCTGCGGTGACACGGGAAACCCCCAGGCCTTAGAGAACTTGGTCGCGTTCTCTTCATTGATGGGCAATCCTCCCGGAAATACCGTGGCGTAGGCTCCCATCTCGGCTCCGCCTTGAACGCCGGAATGACCGCGGATCGGCATGAGGCCGCAACCTTCCCGGCCAACAAACCCTTTGGCGAGGGCCAAGTTGACGATCGCATGAACGTTTTCCTCGCCACACGTATGTTGGGTGATCCCCATTCCCCAGACGAAGACCGCCCGCTCGGCTTTGCCTACCAGTTCAGCAAAATCCCGCATCCCGCCCCGCTTCACTCCGCTGGCGCTTTCCAACTCTTCCCAGGAAATTTGCTCTAAAAAGGAACGTAATTCTTCAAAGCCGGCGGTGTGGTTGCGAATAAAATCTTCGTTCAGCCATCCTTCGCGGATCAGGTGCTTCAGCGTACCGTGAAGAAAAGCCACATCGCCGCTCGCCTGAACGGGAAAGAAATGCTCTGCTATCTTGGTGCCGAAAAGAGCGCTCTCCACATCGGACGGTACCCAGTACCGTTCCATGGCCGGTTCACGGTAAGGATTCACCACTGCGACCTTGGTCCCTGCCTTCCGGGCATAATAGAGGTACTTCATCATGACCGGCTGGTTATTGGCTACATTGCTACCGAAAAACACCACTAAATCCGTGCCTACCAGGTCAGTGTATGAGCAGGTTGTCGCCGCTACTCCGAGTGCTGATTTGAGAGCAAAGGTGCTCGGTGAATGGCAGACCCGGGCAGCATTATCGATGTTGTTTGTGCCCAGAGCTCGGGTCGCTTTTTGTGCCGCGTAGTATGTTTCGTTCGGCACGCCGCGGCTAGTTAGATAAAAATAGAGACTTTCCGGCTGGCTGGCCTTCATCCTGCCCGCAACCTGCGTTAAGGCTTCCTCCCAAGAAATGCGGCGGAACCCTCGCTCTCCTCGCCGGCGGATCATTGGATATGGTAGTCGGCCCAACTCGCGCAGATCCCGCGAGCGTTTAGATTGAAGCGCATCGATGTTTTCGAGCAGCTTGCCGTCCAACGGTGGCATCGTGTTGAGGCGAAGCAGGCGAAGCCGGACACTACACAGATGCAGGCCAGTAACGGTCCAGTCCTTCATCCCGCTCGTACCAAGCGCGCATCCGTCACAGACCCCTTGATCCAGAATACGGTACGCGTAATCGAGGTTGTCGCGGTTTTCCCAAATGGCTCGAAAAACCTCCCCAAAATTATTTGGATGCTGCTCACCGAGACCAAAAGGTTTGGTACTCGCCCAGAGTTCGGGCATCCAGCCACTGGGGACTGGCCGGATCGATCGCTGCACTTTAGCTTTCGGCATACTGGGGGGCTGCGCCGGGGGGTTTAGGTTATGTTCGAAACTTAGCGAACAAATGGGCGGAGGAAAGTGCAAAAGAAGAACACCGGAGGCAGGGAATCGGGATCCGGCAAACGGGATCGGCGGGTTGGCGTGAGGCGTGTCGGCGTACGAGCCGCGGCCAGAAACTTCGATAACACTTTGGTCGCGCATTCCGGCGCTGATCGCTCAAGAGGTCTTAGCGCCGAAGGCCCGTTTCAGGATAGCCTCTAGGGCGCCGCCCTAGGAACCAAAATAGAGTGACGTCCAGCGCTGAAAGTGCGCGCCAAGACATCACCATTGTCGGGCTTCGATGAACGATATGTATTGGAAACTGGGACGAGATCCAAACGCACCTTCAGCGCGTGGCGGTCGAGGTGGCGGGATTTCCTAGGGCTGCGCCCTAGCTGTTGAAAAACGCTTGATTGAAGGAAACTGACAACAACAGCCTCCTGAGGTTTGGGATACGGCCCGAAGGGCCCAGAAAACATAGCCCAGGCTTCAGCCTGGGAAATTCCATCCCGGCAACAACCGCCCTGTGGGGGCGGGAGATGTGGTGTGCAATCACCTCATTGCGCAGCGATTCATTGCTAATCCCATGAGCCGGCTGCGCGAGGAACATCCGATCTTGGATTGATCTGCTTTGCCTTTTTCAGACGCCCTTACAGGGCTGATCGCCTTTATTCCGGTCTACCCAGGCTTCAGCCCATGCGCGTCAACATAAGGAAGTGACTGCTAAAGACGCTGAGGGATGCTTCCCTGCCGTCCCGGCTTGTCCGCCGTGATCTCGCGAAAGCGAGACGAAGGAGGAAAGGAGTCGCTTGATCGCAAGTGGGTCGCTTAGACACGTGGCATTGAACGGCAGCTAAACACCACTAAGAGACCTGAACATTTTCAGCCGTCCCTAGCGGGACGGAGGCGTTTTTTTTCGTTTCCCGGCACTTCGTACCGGGCTACTTTCGCAACGTCCCTAGCGGGACGGAGGGGCTTTTTTTCGTTTCCCGGCACTTCGTACCGGGCTACTTTCGCAGCGTCCCTAGCGGGACGGAGGGGCTTTTTCTCGTTTCCCGGCACTTTGTACCGGGCTACTTTCGCTCTGTCCCTCCGGGACGATTTTCCGGCTACTTTCATTGCGTTCCTTCCTCCTTCGTCGTCGTTGCGGGACTACAGCGGATAGGCCGGAACCCATTGCTCAACGCTGTGGAGACAGCTCTGCTGCTGGTCCGCGCCCTTATGTTGACGCGCATGGGCTTTAGTCTGGGCTATGTTTTCTTGGCCCTTTGGGCCGTGTGCCGAGGCTTCCGGAAGCATGTTTGGAGCCAATCATCAAGTCTCATGAGTATTTCAACGGGCTGCTAGGGCGCAGCCCTGGGAATCGAATTAAAATGACGTTTAGCGCTGAAAAGCGCGTCTCAATCCGTCTTCAATATGTAGGCCTTCGAGCCCATCAGCTAGCTCGTGAGGAACAAAAAAAAACCTTTGCAAAGGTCATCGTTCGGCAATTATCCCTCTTGTCCCGCACTTTCAGCGCTAATCTGGCTTCATGATCCTATTCCTAGGGCTGCGCCCAGGCTGTCCTGAGACGCGCCCTCGGCGCTAAGCTCGCTTCGGCAGGCAAGTCCGGGGCATTGCGCTTCTCTTTTTAGCAATCAGCGACTATTGGCAGCCATTACCGATCAGCGACTACCGGTATCGAAAATTATCTGCCGCTTGGTCTACCAAAAGACATGGCAAACAAAAGGATCCTCGGCTTCCTTTTGACTAATTCAAAGTCCGCCAAAGCAGCTTTCTAATCTAGCTTCCAGACTCTGTCCTCAGGCACACGACCATCTGTTGCGCGGGAAGGATGGCAAGATAACGCCGGCGACGAGGTTCTCTAGCCTCACACTTCGTGCTTGGGTGCCTCGGAACCAGAGTGAAAGGCTGCACTGATCCCGTCGGGTGGGCGCAGCACTTACCTCCAGCGACACCCGCGTTCGGTTCCACGAGCGTTTTGATCAAACTACCGAGTAACGATTTCATGGATTGCTAGTTGGGAGCAAAATGCAGAAAGAGCTGATGCGCCGCCAATATCATTATTTGAACATCTGATAGCGTGGCGTTATTGATGGAATTGCCCTCGTCCGGGGCATCGCTTCTGCGCACAGGATCTATGGGACGCAGCTCGGCGGGCTTGTCCGATGAAGCCTCCGCAATTGCCAGTCATTCGTGGACAAGTCTGGCGTGGTTGGGAGCTTGGCCCTACCAACCGCGCTAGGGCGTGGACCACAGTTTCGTAGCTGGCTAACCGCGAAACTTAAACCGACAGCTTCCGAATCGCGTCGCCGACGCGGACGATGCCAGGAACGATCACCCTGGCATTGAGGCCACGTAGCCGGAGTTGGCGACCGACGGCGGAGTTTACGAACCGGCGAGCGTCCTGACCGAAGCGCTGAGCGAACTTGTTGCAGCCGAGATGAGGATGATTGGTCGCCTCGATCACAGCCGATCCGAGCTGGAGCCGAGTGCCCGCCGGGAGGTTAGTTTCGCTCAGGTCGAGATCGACGTAGAGTTGGTCGCCGGCGAGCTGCCGTCGATCCGCTTGTCCAGCCACCAGCAGTGCGACCCGAGCGTTCATCAGCGTCAACTGCGAGTCGGGATGCGCCGATCCGTTTGCCCAGTTGTCGCCTAGGAGCCCTTCCGCGCAATCCAGCACTGCTTCCAAGACGACTTCTCGCTCGTTTTCGGCCGGACGGCGAACGATGAGCTCCACGCTACCTTGCTCAGTTGGTGAATAGCGAATTTGGTCGAGGCCACTTTCGAGGAGGGTGGCGGTCACGTACTCCATCCGGCGATCATGCCCTCTGGTCAGAATGCGGTCGAGCGATTTTCCATCGCGGACGACCTGGTTTCTGATTAAAGGTGCTGCGATGCGTTTCATCGTCTTGGTGTTTTTCAGGAGAAAAGGTTAGACCTTGCAAATCGCTACCGACCCTTCGGCTTATCGACCGGGCGACATTGTCACGCGGCAGCTGCTCCGCGGGGTGCCGCACATCGGGATCGTCAGCAATCCGGTTGCGGAAGCTGAGCGATTCGAGATGATTCATAACGTTGGTGCTGACACCCGGCGCGAAGATTGCCTCTTTGCCTTTAAAATCACCGGTCATTACCGGTATCCAAATCCGGATTCGAACCCGTAGCTCTCGCATCGCACCCTTGATGTTTGAAGAAGTTTTGGGCATCATCCGCGCAGAAATCCCCGAATGGCTTCCGAGTCGACTTTCTCACCTCTCAAAAGTTTGGCCGTTCGGGAATTTCTTATCGATCACCGACTCCACTAAGTCGATCAATTATCATGCGCATCTTTGTTCCCAAAGAAGCTGAACCCACCGAAGTACGTGTCCCGATCTCGCCCGCTACGGCAGCAAAATTGGTGAAGCTGGGAGCGGACTGCGAGGTGGAAAAGGATTTAGGCGTATCGGTGCATTGGGCAGACGCTGAATACGAAGCTGCCGGTGCTAAGACGAGTTCTGACCGGGCAAACTCTCTAGGTGGCGCCGATCTCGTGTTGCGGCTGCGGAAACCGCCGATGGAAGAAATCGAGCGTCTCAAGAAGGGAAGTATTCATATCAGTCTACTCGATCCGTTTAACGAGGAAAAACTCGTGCACCAGCTTGCAGCCGCCGGGGTTACGGCTGTGAGCATGGAAATGATTCCGCGCGTCACGATCGCGCAGAAGATGGATGCCCTCAGCTCGCAAGCGAATCTCGGAGGTTATGTCGCTGTCATTCTGGCTGCTGGAGCAAGCAAACGGATTCTGCCGATGATGACGACTGCTGCCGGAACGATCAAGCCGCTGCGCATGTTTGTGATCGGGGTTGGGGTCGCGGGCTTGCAAGCGATTGCGACCGGTCGACGACTCGGCGCCTGGGTGGAAGCGTTCGATACTCGACCGGTAGTCGAAGAACAGGTGAAATCGCTGGGTGCCAAGTTTGTAAAGATTGATTTGGGGGAGACGGGCGAAACGGCTGGGGGCTACGCCAAGGCACTCACGCCTGAACAATTGCAAAAGCAACGCGAGGTGACGGCAGATCGGGTGGCGTTGGCCGATATCGTCATTACCGCAGCTCAGGTCTTCGGCAGAAAGGCGCCGGTGGTTGTCACTACCGAAATGGTCAAACGGATGCGCCCCGGTAGCGTCATCGTCGATACCGCGGTGGACACCGGAGGCAACGTGGAAGGCTCGGAGTACGACAAAGAAGTTGAACTGAACGGCGTGAAGATTTTGGGATATGCGAATTTACCTGGACGCGTGGCTGCGAACGCCAGCGAGATGTATTCAAATAATCTCGGCGCCTTCGTTGAGCATTTTTGGGACAAAGAACGCAAGGTGTTCGCTCTCGATTTGAACCATGAATTGCTCAAGGCATGCGTTATCACGCACGCCGGCGAGATCTGCAATGAGACAATCCGTAAAGCTTATGCCCGCTGAAACACTCATCGCGACCTTTTACGTTCTGATCCTGGCAGCGTTCCTTGGTTACCAGGTGATCTCGCGGGTCCCTTCGCTCCTGCATACCCCGCTCATGTCAGCGACTAACGCGATCTCCGGAATCTCTTTGGTGGGCTCGTTGGTCACTGCGGGGGCGCATCACACGGCGGTAAGCGCGGTGCTGGGATTTCTGGCGGTGACCTGCTCTACCATCAATGTGGTTGGCGGTTTTGTGATCACCGATCGTATGCTGAAAATGTTCAGAAAGCGGGAGACCCCATCGGTGAAGAAGGAGGACTGAGTCGTGGACGTACGCACTTTGTTTATCGAGATCAGTTATCTTCTGGCTTCGATTCTTTTTATCCTCGGACTCCGTGGGTTGAGCCACCCGGATACAGCGCGGCGGGGCATGCACCTGGCCGAGTTCGGGATGCTGCTAGCCATTCTGGGTACGTTAGTCAACCGAGAGATAGTCAGCTACGAGTGGATCATTTCGGGGCTTTTAATTGGCTCAACCATCGGCTTAGGAATGGGTTTGTGGGTGCCGATGACGGCGATGCCGCAACGGACGGCGCTGTCGCACGCGTTTGGCGCGCTAGCCGCCTCTCTGGTGGGAATCTCAGAGTACTATTTGCACGGCGCTAGCCTAGGAGAATTCAAGATGGGCGCGCTCAGCTTTGAAGTCTTGCTCGGCTCGTTGACCACCACCGGCAGTTTGGTCGCATTTGCCAAGCTCCAGGGTTTAGTACCGGGCGCACCGCTCACGTACAAGGGCCAAAACATCTTCAATCTCGCGCTCTTGGCGGTAACGGTCATCTGCTTCGTTTGTCTGCTGTTCTTTCCGGGGGCGTCGGTCTTGTTTTATCTCATGTTGATCCTGGCTTTTGCCTTTGGTGTTCTGCTCGTGCTGCCGATCGGCGCCGCGGATATGCCGGTGGTCATCGCCTTACTTAACTCGTACGCCGGACTCGCCGCGGCGGCGACGGGGATGGTGATCGGTAACAATGTACTCATCATCGCCGGGACCCTGGATGGTGGTTCTGGATTCATTCTCTCGATCGTGATGTGCCGGGCGATGAATCGCTCGATTACGAACGTCCTGTTCGGTGCGTTCGGCAGCGTGGCGGAAACGACGCAATCGAGCGAGGGCCAGATGCGGGAAATCAGTCTGGACGATGTGGCGGTGCAGCTTGCTTACGCGCGCCAAGCGGTTTTTGTGCCCGGCTACGGCATGGCGACTGCGCAAGCGCAGCATGTCTTGCGCGAACTGGCAGATGCTCTCGAGAATCGGGGCGTAACCGTAAAGTACGCTATTCATCCGGTAGCCGGTAGAATGCCGGGACATATGAACGTCTTGCTGGCGGAAGCGAGCGTGCCGTACTCCCAGCTCCAGGAGCTGGAG
Organism: uncultured Verrucomicrobiae bacterium; assembly: GCA_963804425.1. GTDB lineage: Bacteria > Verrucomicrobiota > Verrucomicrobiia > Chthoniobacterales > JAFAMB01 > DASTDH01. Next base: position 250,231 of record CAWDQF010000004.1, read on the forward strand.
GTGATCAACCCGGAATTTCCGTCGACCGATGTGGCCGTCGTGATTGGCGCCAACGATGTGGTGAATCCGGACGCTCGCGACAACCCGAAAAGTATTATTGCTGGAATGCCAATTTTGGAAGTGGATCGGGCAAAGATGGTAGTCGTGCTGAAGCGAGGGCAGGGGAAAGGATTTTCGGGCCTCGTCAATCCGCTCTTCTTTAAGCATAATTGCGGGATGTTGTACGGCGACGCGAAGGAATCGCTCACGAACCTCGTGCAAGCGGTACACAATGCGTGAGGCGTGACCACTAATCACTTATCTGTGATCTGTGGTCGGTGATCGGTAATCGGTGATCGGTGATTGTAATCAACGATGGGGTGTTCACTTAATTCGGTGGTTGCCTGGTTACTAACCAAGGGTCACAGCGCCGAAGGCGCGATTCATGATAGCCTAGGGCAAAGCCCTAGGAATTGAATTTCCCAGCGATCACGCGCTGAAGGTGCGTTTCAACGCTCTCTCGATCCCGCGCATATCTCGCCCAATCTGACCCGCGCTACTCCCGTTTACGGTCTTAGTCCTGGGGCTTCGCCCTAGGCTTTCTTGAATCGCGCCTTCGGCGCTGAAACCTCCTCAGCTATCATCCGTCAGCGCTGCTATCGCTAGTCAGATCAACGAATTGCAGGGCCCGGTTGTGGAGATACTTACGCTCCGCGCGGAGCCCCGTCGCACAGTGGCCGGCGATGTCGGCGGTGACGGCGTTTCCGCCGTTGATTTCCGAGAGCCGTTGACAAGGGGCTCCCATCTCTATTAGCGTCTAAGAAACATTTGCCTTGAGCTCTTCTCCTGTTTTACCCGAACCGGCTCCTTCCCCTCCCACCGGACGCGCTGACCTGCGACCAGAACACATTCGTGATGCGGTCATTCGGCTGGCCGGCAATTCCCAAGATGGAATCCAGACGGCCGGAGCGTTCCTGGCCCGTTTGGCGGGACGTAGCGCCCAAGACGTCATGACCTATATGACGATTCCCTCGACGATTTCGGGTGGACCCTCGATCTTCCAAGTGCGCATCGGTTCGGGAGAGGTACTCTCCGCCGGCGATGAAGCGGATTTCCTCGTTGCCTTTTATCAGCACAGTTACGCCGACCATATCGACTTCCTACGGGAAGGTGGCGTTCTGCTCTACGATTCGGACCAGGTTCAACCGGACCGTGACGACAAGCGCTTTGTTTATGTGGGTGTACCAATCACGGGACTCACGGTTGAAGCGCTAGGAGGAACCGCCAAGGACAAAGGGAAGAACATCTTCGTACTGGGGCTCTTAGCGAGCATTTTTAATTTAAATACGGAAAAACTAAAAGGCCTCATTCGCGAGCGCTTCGGCGGCAAGAATGAGAGCATCGTGAACACTGCGCTCATGGCGTTCCAGGCCGGGTATGCCTATCCGGTGCGCAACCTTCTTTCCACGCTCTACGAATTCGAGCCAAGTCCGCGAACGTCGGAACGCGCCCAAGTGACGATGGACGGGAACCAAGCGCTCGCTTACGGTTTGATCGCTGCGGGTGTACGTTACGGGGCCGGTTACCCGATCACTCCTTGGTCGTCGGTAATGGAAATTCTTCGCTCGGAGTTTCCCAAATACGGTGGTCTCTTTGTTCAGGCTGAAGACGAATTGGCTGCGGTCTCGCTGGCGCTCGGATTTTCCTATTCTGGTTCGCTGGCTGTGACTGGGAGTGCCGGACCCGGCATTTCGCTGAAGGCGGAAGCGATCGGCTGGGCATCAATGGCGGAAATTCCCCTCATAGTAGTCAACGTTCAGCGAGGCGGACCGAGCACCGGATTGCCGACCAACGTAGAGCAGAGCGACCTTTATCAGGCGGTATTTGGCGGGCATGGCGATAGTCCGCGGGTTGTGCTTGCTGCCTCGACGGTTGAAGACTGTTTTTATATCGCTTTGGAAGCAGCCCGAATCGCGCGCAAATACAGCACGCCGGTGTTCATTTTGAGCGATTCTTCTTTGGCAACTCGGATCGAAGCGTTTGACGAGCCAGACCTAGCCGAACTGATGCAAGATCCGAAGCCCAACCTGAACCCCCGACCAAATGGATTTAAGCCGTATCCCTTAGACGCGATTACGCAGCATGCTCCGCCTGGGACCCGCATGCTGGAGGGAAAATATCCTGTCGTGACCGGGCTCGAACACGACGAGATGGGCCACCCGACAGCCTCGCCTCGTCTGCATGCGGGAATGACGGCGAAACGCCGGAAGAAATTGCAACAACTGGCGGACGAACTGCCACTGCCGCAGGTTCACGGTGATCCCGAGGGTGAAGTACTGCTGGTGGGTTGGGGTTCGACCTATGGTCCGATTTACGAAGCCGTGAACCGGGGCCGCTCCCGTGGGCAAAGCGTCTCCGGCCTCCATCTCCGTCATTTGCATCCGCTCCCGCGTGGATTAGAATCGGTCTTCGAAAGATTTCGCAGAATTGTAGTAGTCGAAATGAATGATCAAGGTTTGTACGGCCATGGCCAGCTCGCGACGATCTTGCGAGCTCAGTTCTGCAACCCGAAAATTGAGAGTCTGACTAAGACCGACGGATTGACCTATCGCGTGCGCGAAATTCTGGAAGGAACATTCAAATGAATCCCGTAGATGCAATTCCGGCGATGCCGCCCGAGCGTGAAAAATTAACCAAGAAAGCGGTTACCGCCGATCACCCCACCTGGTGCCCGGCCTGTGGAGATTTTGCCGTACTTGCTTCCTTTTATAAGGTGCTCGAAAAGCGGCAGCTGCCGCACGAAAGTATTGTTACTCTTGCGGGAATCGGTTGTTCCTCCCGGTTTCCCTACTTCGTCAACTCGCACGGCGCGCACTTTATCCATGGGCGAGCGGTTCCGTTAGCATCCGCTATCAGTCTGGCCCGTCCGGACCTCCATATTTTTCTTTTTGGCGGTGACGGCGATGGCTTTTCCATCGGTGGAAACCACCTGGATCACGGTGCCCGCAAAAACATCCGGCTGACTTACGTGATCATGGACAATTTCGTTTATGGTTTGACCAAGAAACAGACTTCCCCGACCTCACCTATCGGCTACCGGTCGAAGACCGATCCGACGGGAGCGATCGATCATCCGGTCAACCCGATTAAGAAACTGATCGCTGCTGGCGCTACCTTCGTCGCTCGTACGCATGCTGCCCAGGTTAACCACATGATCCAAATGATCGAGCGGGCGATGGACCATGATGGATTTTCGGTGATCGAGTGTCTGTCGGAATGTGTCGAGTTTTATCCGGGCGCCTTCGATGCAGGTAATCCACGCAAAGGAGGCGAGTTTAAAGTGATCGACGAAAAGAAGTGGGACGATTCACCGGAGGACGAAGCGCGTCACGATGTGACCGATGAAATCGCCGCGTACCGATTAGCCAATCTGCCGTTCCCGGGTCTTTTTGGGGTTTTCTATGAAATTGATCGTCCAACGAAAAACGCTCTCGAACGGAAGTGGATCGAATCGAGCCGAGCAAAGACCGGCAACGCGAGCGATCTGGAAATCCTGCAAAAAACCTTCGATCGGATGAAGTAAGGCCGGAGAAGGTCACAACTAACTAGGCCGGCTTATCATTGGCGGCCTCCCGATGCCCCGGTTCCGGTCCTTCTCAACAAGCCGAGGAATGGCTTCCCGTTTTCCGGGCGGAGATAAGATCTTAAATCTTTCAGTCGTAAGCCTATGCTCAGCTGCAGAACGAGAGTATCTAATCGCCGACGAACGTTTAAATTAGTCGAAGGGGAGCCATTGCAGACGAGTTATGGCGAAGACTTGTATAACAAGATATTCATTTCGGAATCGGCGAATCTTTGGTCGAATTACCCGAGCCAAAGCCAAAGAAGAAAAAGAAATTGTAAGCAGAAATAAGCCCACTTTATTTCAGAGTGTCAATAAATGAATCCTAAGGTTGATGTATATTTAGCTAAAGCCAAAAAGTGGCAGGAAGAAATGGCGAAATTCAGAAGGATCAGTCTTGACTGTGGGCTGACCGAAGAATTGAAGTGGGGTAAACCTTGTTACACGTTTCAGAAAAGTAACATAGTTATAATACAAGGATTTAAAGAATTCTGTGCGCTTTTGTTTTGCAAAGGTGCCTTGTTAAATGATCCCAATGGTATTCTTAAAAAATTTGGCTGGCAGGCGGCACGCCGGATTCCGTTCACCAATGTTCGAGAAATAGTTGAGATGGAACCCATCTTGAAAGCCTATATTTATGAAGCCATTGAAGCGGAAAAAGCCGGTTTGCAAGTGAATTTGAAAAAGAATCCAGAACCTATTCCTGAAGAATTTCAAAATAAATTAGATGAAATCCCTGCCTTGAAAACTGCTTTTGATGCATTGACGCCGGGGCGGCAAAGAGGATACATCCTTTATTTTTCTGGCGCCAAACAATCCAAAACTCGGGAGTCTAGGGTTGAAAAATGTATGCAGCAAATTCTCAATGGAAAGGGATTAGATGATCACTAAGAATATCTTCGGCAACCAACAATTATGAGTTAGTAAATCTGCGACGTGAGTCCGTGGCATGTCACTACGCGCGCCTCTCGCGCGCTACGGTTTGACGCCGAACCGAAATGAAACACGGGATTGCAGCCAATTCAGCGACGATGCTAAATCCGACTACCGCGGAAATCGACCGATCGTAGAGGAAGCCAATCAGCGCGCTTCCGATGAACCAGAATATACCATACCCAGCTGTGAAGAGGCCGTAAGCGGAGGCCCGCAACTGATTGGGTACCATCGGCGCAACTGCAGCTGGAATAATGGACTCATGGACGCCCATACCAAGTCCCCATAGTGCTGCACCCAGGAGTGCAGGCCAGAACCCTCCGAGAAACACAAGCGGCGCGAACAACGCCGAAAGAACTGTTAATGGCACCAGGAACAAAATGCCAGACCGATCGAATATACGTCCGAAAATAAGCGAGCCGGTTCCGCTCACTCCCATGGCAATCGCGTACGCGACCGGTACCAAGTCCTTCGGCACCGAAGTCCTTTGCTGAAAGTGATAGGCAATTAACGGGAAATCAGCGAACCCTGCTCCGAACCCAGTGACAACGGCTACCGCCGTACCACTTGCTTGAAGAAGAGCGAGATATGATCCTAGAATACTGCGCGATCCTTCATAAGTGAAATCAGCGAAGAAGCTGAGTGCGCCGATCATCAACACGAATTTGAATGCTGCAGATGTTTTGTTCGTCGCGAGCATGCGCAAAGAGCCCGGGCCAAGCGCGAAGTTGTAGTTTTGTTAGGCGTTCTAGTTAGCAGAACGTCGAGGCGATTCTGTGATACGGATTCAAACCGTTTGACGAGACATTCATAACATGAAAAACGGGGCTCTCTTTTTCCGGCGAAGCAGCCATTGATCGCTTATGTGATCTTCAGGTCGGAGGCTTCTGCGCCGGCCGTTCTATTGCACGCTCAAAGGAATGAATTTCTCGGTCGAGCTCTAAGAGTTGAAGGCCGGCGCTGTTGTTGACTCGATATCGGCGGGCAGCTAACTCCGCGATCAGCTCTTCCAGAGTGCGCGGATTTCCACCACACAAGCGGTGCAACCGGGTGACACAAGAGGATATCAAGCTGAACCCGTTGTAAGGCCACAGCGGCTTACAGCAGGGTTCGTGTTTCACTAGCGGTCAACGGCGCCAATTCGACGACAGTAAATTTGTAAAGCAGTTCCCACAGATGTCCGATCTTCTGGGCGTATTCCGACCGGCAGACAATCCAAACCGGTACTCGTTCGCTCAGCTGTCCAATAAAGCGTATGATACGCGGCGTCGCCTTGGCGACTTGATCGAACGCGATAGGTTCATCTCGCTGGCTGGCGCAAGCTAGTAGGCGATTCTTTCGCTCAACAACCCTGAGCCCTTGATTTATTAATCCGACTTGCTGTTCAAGTGCGTCACAGATTGTTCTCAGATGCCCGCTTTCTTCGCACACCAGGAATCGAAGACGTCGACAGGCTTGCCGTAGCACTGTCGTTTTCCCGATTCCTTCCCGGCCGATAATCAGTACGTGCCTGCCCTCGGCGTAAAGTCTATCGAGTTGCGAAAGCACTTTCGCCCGGCCCACAAAAGGCATGTTGTCGGCCATACTCGAACTCCTGTTCCCGTAAGAGCGGATCAGGAGTTTATCGGTTCGCGAGCAAGCGAACGGTTATCCACGTGGGGAGAGGCAAACTCCACTGCCTGACAGGTTCTTTACATCGTTTCATTATGGTAAGCAATATTTCCGAAAAGTTTGGTCGATCTGGCTGGCCGCCAAAGCAATTAGCCACGCCGTTACGCCGGCACCCCCCTACGCCGATACGTCCTACCGTCTGCTTTCTCCTATTCTGGCAGTTCACTGTCCGCCGCCAAACAACGATTCTTCGATTCGTAAATCGCATGTGATCAGATCGGGGGCGGGAGGTTCACACGGTTTACCGCGACTGAAGTCGAGTCGATCGCTTTCCGTAAAGGTGCTTTGGTCCTTTAGCAGAACATGCGCAGCGACCACTTCATCGCTCTCGCGATTGAGGACGGTGACAAATAACGGCGCCTGGATCGGCAGTTCCGGGTGCAAAGAGGGATAGAGCGAGGACACGCGGTAGCGTAGACCAACGAGCATTTCTCGGTCTGAAAAGAAGCGAAAGGGCAGTTCCCGACCGTTGACCAAGACCTGATGTTCCCGATGAAATGAGGTGGTTGCGGAAAACTCCAGGCGTGTCACCGAGGTATCGACGAAGCGGCTCGTAGTCTGGCCTTCCACCGGGGTGTCCGCTAATAGCGGCCATGCTTCGAGCCCTTTTCGAATGGTTAAGCCTTCCAATTGAAGCAGGGGAGGGAAGCGCCATTCCCATATCTCCCGAAAGAGTGCAGGATCAAATGCAAAACCGAACTGCGCCAACTCGGTCAGCACGTCGGTCAGATCACTCCAAAGCGGTGTTGGCAAGAAAAACCGATCATGCAGCTCCTGATCCCACTGCTTCAACGCGGTCCGGTATGGCTGCTTTAGCAAATAGACGACGCTCGCGCGAAACAGCAGTGCGATCGCTGTTGACCACGTTATTTCCGGCAAGCTCTCGATCGCTCGAAACTCGAGGAGACCCCAGCATCCAAGCGGAGGCGCCCAGAATTTATCGACGCTCATTTCGCTCCGGTGCGGGTTGCCAGTCGGATCCGTGTGCAAATGGCGCAGGATCTCATGAATGCGTACGCGTTGGTCGCCCGGGGTAAGGGATTCGAGCTGCCGATAGGCTAGCTCAAGATCGAGAATATCATGTCCGCATTCGTCGGGGCGTGGGGCTTGAGCGGCGCCTCCGGCGTAGATGCCGGTAAATAGGTAAGAGAGAGCGGGATGGCGCTGCCAATAACGCGCGATGGACGCTAGCCAAGCCGGGCGGCCGAAAAAAGGATTGCGCTCCAAGGAGGGACCACCAAAAAGCAAGTGATTGCCACCGCCAGTTCCTACCGTGAGACCATCTTGTTTAAAGCAGCGCAAGCCGTGCTTCTGACTAATCGTTTCGAGGCGCTCCAACCAGGATTGGTAAGTCTTCCAGTCATTGCAGGGAGGAAGATTTACTTCCAGAACGCCGGGATCTGCGGTAAACGCGATTCTCGACCAAGTCGCAGGGAGATCGACTGGAACATAGCTCTGCCAATGGATGATGCTCTGTCGGTCGGTGGCATCGTAGATGAGTCGCACCAACGATTCGAATTGGGCTGTGAGGAGTGGGGGAAGGAAGAGGTCGACGTGGGTCGGCTGAACCTCGATTACCATTGCCCGCTTCGTCAGATTCTCCGGCAAATTGTCCAGCGGCAACCGTAGGCCCGCTGGGCCATTGGCCAAATTAAGCTCCAATTTGCGCAGATTCCACCGTTCACTTTTCCACTCTCCTTCTGCGAAATCTAATGGGAGCACCCAGATCTGTTTTTTGGGTTGAAGCGGGTCAGATGCTCTCATCCAGCGATCTTCGATCTCCAACTGTTCGACTAATTTGTCTCGCAGACGCTTGAGGTTCTTTTCGTCCGGAGACAGGTCTGCGTCTTGCGTCGGAGTCGGAAGAGGTTGAGGAGGTCGCAAGACGTTGAGAGCCCAACGAGGATCGACCTCTCCCGGGTAAAGCTTGCCGGGCGTGTAGAGGACAATGGCCCCGGGCCAGAATGTGGCAACGAGTGTCTGGGCGAACTCGTAAGCGTAGGTAATTTTTGTCGGCCCGACCGCTGCCACACTCCATTCAGCGCCCTCAGGCCGCTCGGGTACGAAAGTCGGCTCGCCTCCCATGGTCAGAGTGGCATTTTCCGTTGCCAACGTTTGCTCGACGTTCTCAGCAAGGCGATCCAGGTCCTTCTCAACCACCAACTCGAGTTCCAGCTTGGCCAGAAAATCCGACGGAACTTTTTCACTGCCGAAATAGCTTCCCTCGACCGAGGCGATGTCGGCCATTACGACACCGGCCGCGGTAGGAATAAACCGATGGTCGCAAAATGAGCCATTCGTCGGATCGATGCCGACCCAGCCGGCCCCGGGAAGAAAAACTTCAATCCAGGCATGCAGTGCGCTATCGGCGCGGCGGGCTCGCACATCGATCTGAAACTCGCACAGAAACCCGCTCACCAACCGAACGGCCAGTCCCATCTTGCGTAAGATGGACGCCGTCAGGAGCGCGGTATCTCGACAAGCTCCCGACCGTAGTTCTAGCGTGCGAGACGGAGGCCGCGCCTCGCCATCTTCGCGCACTTCGTAGCTGATCTCCGAATGCAGCGTCTCGGCCAAATCGACGAGGGCATCCACCGTGCTGCGCTTTCCGTCGAGTCGCCAGATTTCGTCCGAGTCGACTTCGTCCGCTGGAAGAACTTCCAGATACGGGGATAAGACCCTCGTTTCTGTTTGCGTGTAATTAAACGGGAGTTCGACCGCATAGGGGGCTAATAAAAAGTGGAATGGATTCCTTGGCCAAAGCTCGACTTCGAGCTGGATCCTTAATTCCAAAGTATTGGCCGGCTCGGTGAAATAGCAATTTGCGATCAGGTTGTCATACAGATCGCGCCGATATTGCACGTCCGCGGGGATGTTAGCGAACGTTTGTAGCCGATGGGTTATAATCGTCGGATCGGTCCGCGGGTAGAGACGGATCTTGTGTGGCGAGAAGCTGACGGGCTTCTCGTAACTATATTTGATCCAGTTCTCGATTTGGATGCGCATAGGGCGATGAAAAGGTTGACCAACTTACAGCCGGGAATCACTCATCTTCTGGCGTTCGCCGGTTCGCGCAAGCGTTTCACTTTGACGCGTACTTTCATGGATTGCCTGCCTCCGCCTTTGAAAGTGCCACGAATGGGTGAAGCGTCGCGGGCGTCGCGACCGAACGAGACAGCGATATGCTGCTCGCCGCACCATCGGTTGTTCGTCGGATCAAGCGCAACCCAAATCTGACCCGGGATGAAGGTTTCCACCCAGGCATGCGTTGCAATTGAGCCAACCAATGGTCGGTCGTCGGACAGCGGAACGGCTTCGATGTAGCCGCAGACATATCGAGAAGGCAGACCGGCCGTGCGTAGAACGCTCAGCATCACATGAGCGAAATCCTGACAGACGCCGCGACGCTGTTTCCAAACTACCGAGAGATCGGTGGAGAATTCGGTTGAGCCTTTCTCGTACTCGAACGATTCCCAAATCGCCCGGGTTAGCTCTTCCAAGCCCTTCCGAAGGACCGCGCGCCCACTGAGATACCGTTTAGCCCATTGCGTGGCCTCCCGGCTTATCTTTACCATTTCAGTTGGTTGTAAGTAATCGAAGACGAACGGCAATGCCGAACCCAGGATTTGGCGCGATTCCTGGACGGAGAGTTCGAGGCTCTCGTGCGGCAAGGGAGGTTGGGTGGTGGCCACGATCGCCTCGCTCGCGATCGAGAGTCGCAAGTGCCTGAACGGAAGGGAAATGAATGAGACTTGATTCCCGAAATAGTCCTCATAATTGGAGATCCGGACGTTCGGCTCAATCACTAGTGTGTGCCGTTTTACTATCTGGTCCCGACGACTCAAAGGGGTGAGCCGAAGTTCGAGGTAGGCTTCCGCGACCTGGGCCGGATAATGGTAATCGGTTAAGTGAGAAACGCGGAAGAGCATGCCCTCGGACGCATTGATATGCCATGTGGAAGACGAAAAGCAAATCGGCTGAAGCGGAAGGGGAGACGGCCGGGGCAGGCTGGGGTGACTGCGTATCGGCGTGGCGTATGGGCGGATGCCGCGCTCTGGTCGGCGAGCTTCCCGAACGGCCGGAACATATTCGCAATGTCCTCCAGCGATCCCTGACACGGACCGATAGGTCGATAACCCCACCGAGCCGGACCCAGGATTGGCCGTCATTGCCGTCAGGATGCAAAACGCACCAATGGATGCCCGCAACGGTAGCCCTGTGCGTCCGAAATTTGCCTCACCGCTTTCCGAGCGGAGCCGGTCTGGTTACGCGCTGGACTCGGCTCAGCATGCTTTTCGACGCAGGTCGCCACATAGTCTAGACCAGCTCGACTTCCTTGCTCATCATTTGGATTGTGTGGGAGCCCTGCCCTACCAGAGCTGCAGCATACCGCCCATACGCCGTTTCCCCGATACGCCGTCGCGCCTTACTTCCGTGCTGTGACAAGTGCAGCTGCAGGCATCTGATTCCTGGATTCCGGATTCGCTTCTGAAATCCTCTTCGGTCTCCTGCATCCTCGCCTCTCGCCTCGTGACGATGGAGAATAGCGCGATCCAAAATCTCTTCTCATCAAACTCAAGCGCGGAAGTCATAGGTCAAGTCGGAGTTGCGCGCCCAGAAATGGAGCGCCCTTTGCGCGAAAGACTGGTCCGGAGCGATAATAATTGAACTCTCGCTGGAAGGTGAATCCTGAGGAAAAATCGAGTTTGACTCCGCGAATCGGTTGGAAGATCAAGCCTCCGCCGATCCTTTCCTCGGTGTAGCTTAAGACTGCATTATTGGTTCTTCGATCGTCAGTCGGGCCGTTCCGGAATCCGCCTCCCAAAACTTCACCACCAACGTAAAGATCTGTGCCACGCGCGATTTCGTACACCAGCCTCGGCTTGGGCAACGTCGCATTTAATGTCAATCGGTCGATAACCTCCCAGGTAAAGCCACCGACCGGCAGAGCGTGATACTCGCTCAGATAGCTACCGGCCACTCCGAGAATAAGAACAAAGCGAGGTGTAACTTGCCAGCGCCCTAACAAGACGGCTGAGGCATCAAAAGAGTTGGCTGTAATGTGGTCGCGAGTGAAGTTGACACTCGGAGTGACGTCAAACTCCCAACGGAAATTATCGCTAAGAGAAGATCCGATACCGAGTTGACCGGCGATTTTTGTCAGCGAGTAAGGCAAGAAAGAGTTAGAGCGAGAGAACTGGAATTGTTCCTCGACAAAGCCGAGCCGAAAAAACCAATTCTCGTCCAAGTTAAAGCGGCGGGCGGCCTCAATGGAGTAATGGTATTCGGCTTGCGAACCAAATTGCCCAAAATCTTTAAATCTACTCCCGAAGGTATAGTCGCCCTCAAATGTAGCAGACCAGGTCGTCTGTGCTTGAGTTGTAGTCGGTGGGATCTGGACGACTTCTTTTTCACCGCCGAAGGAGGAGACGACCGCGGTAACCCAAATACCGAGAGAGAGCGGGATTCGCATCAGTTTGCGGAAGGTTTCGGGTTAGCAGTCAAACGAACGGGAACCGATTGGATGTCGGCCCGATGGCGTTGTTGTCCTTCAGGTTGAACCGGAAAATGCACGCGTGAATGCAGCTGGTCTAGGAGGTGGGGCGACGGTTCCGACTGAGCATGGTCGTCAACCGGGTGGAATGCGCCAGCGATGGGCCGCAGCATGGTCGTAAGCCCGTCGACAACGGAAAAGAAATACCAGTCGAAGATAAGCACTGCACCCAATGAGCTGAGCGTAAGGAGTCCTGCACCGGCCACGATGGAGTGGAACCAATTTGACTGTTTTTTATTTCGGCTTGCGAGTCGTGCGACCGGATGCGCCAGCCCATTGAGTTCCATCCCACGGAGGTTTCGGTTTGCCATTCAGTCTCAGTAAAACGACCGCCACGGCGAAACCAGCGGTTCCGGACGGACGCGGAAAAAGTCGGATGAATGACGGAAGCCAGGAGCCGAGCGCGGGCGAAGGCGCGCCGGCGGGTCGGCGGGATGCCGCGAGCTTCCGCCTCCCGCCGCCTTGCCCCTACGCCGTCACGCCCATACGCCGACACGCGGTCACGCCTTCACCCTCCGCGTTGAACAAGCGATCTTCCGCGCTTGTTTGCAAAGCATTGATGCGTCCTTACCCAGCTCTATCCTTCGCTTAATCGCCATCGCCTTATGAAAATCAAGAAAATGCCTCGTGAGCGCAACCCATTCCTCTTGTCTGGTAAGCGGCGTTGGCGGTTGTTTCGCTGGATTTGCCGCAATACCCGGCGCGTCGAAGAGACAAAAAACCTGTTTAGCCAAAGTGTCAGACCTGCTTAGTTACTCAATGTTAGAGCCGAGTTAAAACCCTCGGACAACGAGCGCCTAATTCGTGATTTGTTCTTCTGTATTGTTCTTGCTTGCTAGCGTCGCCAATAGCGATTCGAGCATCATTGAGAGATGCTTTAATTTCGGTGTTGGCGCCGCGCTCTCTACGCTCCTCCTGATACTGGCGCTCCGCTCGAGTGGAGAGAATCGCATTGCACGGCTCGGGTTCGCCGTATGCGCTCTCATCTTTACTTTGGGCGCCTGCGTCGTAGAGATTGCGACCTCCTTTGGTCAACCGGCAGATTCGCTGACCGTGGTTCTGGCCTGCCACTTCTCGTTCTGTGCGGCCGCTGCTTGGCCTCTGTCGATTCTTGGGCTTTGGGCACAGGGCCCTTTTTCCTCTGTTTGGAGACGCAAGCTGGGCAGAGTCGTTTTCGCGTCTGCCGGTTTTAGCGCCATTTTCTTGAGTGTCGCGCACGTTGGCGGATTGCTTCCAGCGCAGGTCTACCAGGGCGGGGCAACGGTGATGGAGAGTCCGCTGGACGCGCTCCATCTTACAGCTTACAACGGGCTCTTTTTCCTTTGGCTCGGTGCCTTCGTCCTTTTGCCCGGCCGGCTTCGCGGCCGGCTCTCCTGGATTTCGGTAGCGGCTCTGCTGACCGGCATGACTCTGGCGATGGTTCGCGGTCTGGAGGAACATTTTACCAATACGCCGCCATGGCTACATTCGTTGGTTGTCTTTGCCAAGCCGTTTACCATACTGCTCATCGTCGCTGGAGGCCTTTTCGGCTTTTCCCGTTTTCGCTTCAGCGACATTTTTGCCCAGAAAGGTCTGCGGATCCTGCTGGGTGCTCTGCTCGCGCTCGCTAGTTCATTCCTTGCTCGAGGGATTTTCGGATCACTGATAAGTGAAAATGCTCGTTCAAGCGGCCTAGCGGTGCTCGGATTCGCAGTGCTTGTCTGGATCGCGATTGTTTGCTACGCGAAAATTACGATGCTGAGCGACTGGTTAGTTGATCGACAAATTTTTCGCCAAGCTGACTATCAGCGCGCGCTTAAATCCTTTCGCGAGATTATTTCAAGCCAATCCGAAGCGGCGGCAATCTTCGACACCGGAAAAGAGTTGGTTAAAACCACGTTGCGCATCGCGGACGCCGCCGTCCGCGCGAACAACTCTCCAGAGACTCATTCGGCAAATGTGGCCTGCTTGGATTCTGTCCGCGAATGCGTTTTTCCAATTCAGAAAGGCGAAGGGCCAGCGGCGTTCTGCTTGGCCATTTCGCCGGGGCCTGGTCGCTCGACCCTTTTTAACGCGGAGATCGATTTCCTACGTGAAGTCTGTCTCGTTATCGGACGCCGCCTCGAATCAATGGACCGCGAAAAAGAGAATATTGAAAGGGCCCGGCGCGAGGCCCAGCTAGTTAAGCAACTGGTAGAAGCAGAACTCCGCGCGCTTCGGGCGCAGATCAATCCGCACTTTCTGTTCAACTCTCTGAATAGCGTTGCCGCGCTCATCGCGGAGGAGCCGCGCGCGGCGGAGGAGATGATTATCCGTTTGGCGAAAATTTTCCGGCACGTGTTGACCCATCATGATAGCCCTTTTAGCTCGATCAATGAGGAGATCTCGTTCCTCGAGACCTACTTGCAGATCGAGAAGGTGCGATTTGGTGAGCGGTTGCAAGTCAAGTTTGATATCCACGAATCAGTTGCGCAACTTTCTGTGCCCACGCTGATCCTGCAGCCTCTGGTGGAAAACTCTATCAAGCACGGTCTAGGACCGAAGGTTGGTGAGAACCTGCTGACAATTCGTGCTCGTAAACAAAGAGGTTACCTTGAGTTGACGGTCGAAGATAATGGAGTCGGTGCAAACACGCCGAAGAAGCTTGCAACGTGCCACTCGACGGGACTAGGCCTGCGTAACGTGGAAGAACGGCTGCAAACGGTCTACCATGGTAACGCTCGATTTTTCTTCGAAAGCCAGCCGCGCAACGGATCTTGCGCTCGGATTTTGATTCCTATTCCAGCGCTGCATGAAAAAACTGCGTTCGTTGGTCATCGATGACGAACCCAACGCCCGAATGCGCCTCCGTCGACTCCTGAAAGACGAAGAACGCATCGAGGTGATCGGTGAAGCCAAAGACGGACTCGAAGCCGTTGCTGAAATCCAGCGGCTGCGACCGGACTTGGTTTTCCTAGACGTTCAGATGCCAGGTCTGGACGGCTTTGAAACCCTGAAAGCTCTGCCGGCTGAATTAGCATTGCCACTGATCATCTTTGTCACCGGGTTTCATGAGCACGCCATGGCCGCGTTTGAAGCTAACGCGATCGCTTATTTGCTGAAGCCGATTGAGCCAGAGCGGTTGAGGGAGATGGTGGAACGTGCTTGGCGATTGCAGAATTTTGACGTGGACCGCGCCCAAGTTAGCGATCAGGTCCATAAGTTCACCGCGAGTGTTCCGCGCAATTTTCGTCAGATCGTGGCCCGCAAGCTCGATCGCTTTCTTCTTTTGGAACCGGCCGAAATCCTTTACTTCTACATTGATCATGGCATCGTTCGCGCTCGGACGAACGAGGACACAGTCTGGGTAAACTATCAGCTAAGTGATCTTGAACAAGGTCTGAACGAGTTCAGTTTCTTTCGGGCGCACCGTTCATCGCTGGTAAACTTGCGACGAGTCAAGGAAATCAAACCGAGTTCTCGGAGCACGTTTGTACTCGTGATGGATGACTCCGCAAAAACGCAGATCGAAGTAAGTGAACGCCAAGCCAAAACGCTCCGGGTGCTTATACCGGGACTGTAGAAGTATTGGAGGGTTGGAGTAATGCAAGGTAGCGCGAAACAGATCCGCCGACGGCAGGATCTGTGAGCATCGAGGGAGCGGCCCGATCTGTCCGACATAGCTTTCGCCGCCGGGACGAAGGAGCGTGAGGATTTTAGGCCAGGGTTTCAACCTGGTTTACGGCCGTTCAGCGGTGCGCCTTGCAAAGCGTCAGAATTTAGGTTCGACGACTCGCGGCAGAAAACATTAATCTCCTCTTCCTCATACCATGCCCAAACGGCCACCAGAAACCGAATGGGAAAAACGAGCTAAACTTGCATTGAGCGAAGGCGACGGCCTGACTGCCCTGCGAATTCTCGAGGCGGTTCCTTTGCATGCTACTGCGGCGCAGCCAGGATTCCCATACCTTTACGCTCAAGCGCTGGCTCAGATGGGCCACAGCAAAAGGGCTCGGGTCGTGTTGACCGCTCTCCTGAATCGGGGCGGAGCCACGTGCGAAGTGGTCAGTCTGTTCGGTCGAACGTTTAAAGAAACCTGGCTACGCACCGGATCGGTCGATGCTTTATCAGTTGCCATAGCTGCCTACCAAAAGGCGGTAGAGCTTGAGCCTAACAATCCTTTTCCGGCTATTAACAAGGCTACTCTCTCTTTGTTGGCTGGCGATGCGGCGTCCGCCCGCGAGTTAGCCGGCCGCATTTTGCAACTCTACCCGAAGCCGCAAAAAGCTACACCAGACGACCGATGGCGCGACGCTACCCTCGGCGAGGCCTATCTTTGCCTGGGTGATCTGGACCGGGCGCGCGAGCACTATGCGAAGATCGTTACCGCCGGATTGGACGTCCGGGAACGTTGCTCAGCCCGAAGGCATGCTCGCATTGTTCTTCAGTATCTGGGTAAAGACTTGCACGCTTTGGACGATTGCTTCGTTGTCCCGGTAGTCATTGTATTCTCGGGACAAATGCTTGACTCTCCCCATCCGTCTACGCGCCAAAGGCGGTTTCCGGCAGAGCTTGAGCTGGCGGTCGCGTCGGAAATCAAGCGAGCTCTTGCTCTTTCCGTACCCGCAATCGGTTTTTCTTCGGCTGCAGCCGGATCCGATATCTTATTCCTGGAGCAGATGAAGTCTTTGGAACACCCTTATCACATCTTGTTGTCGGGACCGCGGGCGGAATTCCAGGAGCGAAGCGTGAATTACGCCGGTGCCGAATGGGGAAAGCGGTTTGAACAGGTCTTGGCATCAGCAAAGACCTTAGATGAGGCGAGCTCGCATCATCCGGCAGACAATTCGGTGGCCTATTGGTTCGCCACTCGTCTTCTCAGTAGTAGAGCGTTGATGCAGGCGCAACAGCTGAATCTCGACTTGATTGCCTTGTCGGTGTGGAACGGAAGGCCCGGGCTCGGGAGGGGCGGCACAGCTAGCTTCATTGAGTATTGGAATCGCAGTTTCCGTCAACCATTAGGCCAAACGAAACCAACGCTGCAAATTATCCCACTTGATTCCTTGTTCCACGAACAGGTCGCAACCCAAGAGATAACCGAGGAGCCGGTGATCCATTTGCACGCAAATGCGGACGACCCCACCGACCGTCAGGTACAACAAGATCTTAAAGCGATTCTCCTGGCAGATGTCGCCGGATTCGAAAAGCTCACGGAGGAGCAATTGCCCCTCTTCAATGAACACTTCCTGGGAGCGGTGACACGTCTGCTTGGTTCAACCGCGGACACGCCGACTGCAGTGAACACGTGGGGAAACGGTTTTTGCCTGATGTTCGAAGAGGTCGATCAAGCGGGTCGTATAGCCTTGCGTCTCAGAGAAATTCTTGAACCACCTCCCGGAGGTGCCGCGGAATGGTCACAGCATGGTCTGCCTGCAGATCTCGGTGTCAGCATTGCCCTTCACGCTGGTTTGGTCTTCTCGATGTTTAATCCTCTAACCCGGCAGATCTCTTTGACCGGCAGGCCCGTCGATCTGGCAGCACGGCTCGAACCGATTACCAAAAAGGGCGAGATCTTCACCACCGAAGCATTTGCGGTTCTGGCATCGACCGGTGCGCTTCCGGGCTTCTTTTGTGAATACATCGGTTACCGAAACTTGCCCAAAATCGCCGGAGATACCAAAGTGTATCGTTTGATTGAAGCTGAGTGATGGACCTCACTTGGGGTGGCGCCCTTAGCTTCTTTGTGCTGGTAGAGAAAATTACTCTCAGAGGGTTTTGGGCAGCCAAGGTTGGCGGCATTTCCCTGGTGAGCTGGGGTGGTTGGATAGCCCTTTCGGGCGGAGCTTAGGCAATAGTGGTTTTGGGAGACTAAGACCCAGTTAACTGCCGCCAATTCCTCTCTGCCTTATCGATATTGCGGTCGATATCGCTCCTGAAACTCTTTAACGCGCCCTGATTTCCACAGACGTAAAGCTTGCCCTTGTAAATCATGAAGGCAGCGGGACCTTCCGGGTCAGCTAGTACTCCACTTGCTACCCCATAAGCACAAAATCCGCCGTACTGCGGGACATACTTAGCTGGGTCTTTGTCAAAATCGGCTTTATTCGCTGCCGAGGCAAATAAGTAGGTGGCGCCGTGATAAGTGCTTGCTATCGCGGGATTCCCTTTAACCGGCTTTGCTTCTTTGAAGTAAGCGACCACATCGCATCCCTTTAAGATAATCCCTTGGCTGTCGACGTTTAATTTGGTTGCCGTACTGCTTTTTTCCTCCTCCAGGAAGGCGATTTGGTGCAGTATTTTCGGCACTTTTCCTGCCGTATTCAAGGTAAGATCCAGCGTTTGCCTGCTGGGAAAGCCAACTGCATTGTTTGCGGCGAGGACGACCGCTCCCGCAAAGGAGGCTGTAGCCAACGAGTATAGGAGTCTTTTCATGACTGAAGAATCCTCTAGGAGAGTTTACACTAAACCGGTAACATATTCGAAGGAACTTTTTTGGGGGGCCAATTGCTTACGATTCAGGGCCCCTAACTCATCGGGGCATGGCGTCCAGAACTCTGAGTCGAAGACGTTGAGCAGAGAGGTCAGTTGGATTGGCGAGAAGCCCTTTATCGACGGCAACAAGCGCAAGGTTCGACTCGTGTTGGGCCAACAGCATCTCGGTGGCGCGCCTGCAGAAAACGCTGTTTTCCGGAAGCCTGGCCAAGCCGAATAAGCGAAGAAAGGCAGCGCGCTTGGAATCAGGTTCGAACCGCGCCAGGGCGATATGGAGCAACGGATGATCCGGGAGAAAATCTAAGGCGTTTCGCAGCCATTCTTCAGTTACGTTTGCGTTGGTGAGGAGCGTGTTGTCCACCCACTTGGCAATTTTTACCTGGCTCGCCGGGAAGATCGTTCGATCACCTCTTGTGCTAAAAAACCAACGTATGAACCGAGAGCTGGCACGGCTGTCTCGCGCTAAATCCTCCAATTCCTTGGTCAACTGCCATCTGCGTTCCTCATTCACTGCGATCAGGGAACCGTCGTCCGAAAATTGGAGCCCGCTCGCGATATCTGCGAGCGATTCGACTTGGACAACAAGGGAACCGGTAACGGCAACGGAGGAATCTCCGCTCGCCGTGTTGTCTCTCGATTCTTTCAGCTGTCGAGCCAACTCATTTGGGGTAGCCGCTTCCCAGAGTTTGGCGGTTTTGTCCCAGCTTGCTGTCAGGATAAGAGCGCCGTCGGGGCTAAACGCAGCGGATCGGACGGTATCCTGATGGGCAAAAGACGCTATGAGTTTGCTTGAGGCCATATCCCAGAGTTTGGCTGTGTTGTCCGCGCTCGCTGTCAGGATGCGGGCGCCGTCGGGACTAAACGCAACGGAGCGGACAGTATCCTGATGGGCAAAAGACGCTATAAGCTTGCCCGAGGCTGCATCCCAGAGCTTAGCGGTTTTCTCGCTCGCGGTAAGAATCCGGGTACCGTCGGGACTAAACGCTGCGCCGTTGACGCTATCTTCATGGCTAAAAGAGGCGATGAGCTTGCGCGAGGCTGCATCCCAGAGTTTAGCGGTTTTGTCTGCACTCGTTGTGAGGATCCGACCACCGTCGGGGCTAAACGCCACGGCGTTGACACTATCCTCATGGTCAAAGGAGGCGATGAGCTTACCCGACGCCGCCTCCCAAAGTTTGGCGCTGTGATCCGCGCTTGCGGTCAGGACCCGCTCGCCGCCGGGACTAAACGCCGCAGCGTTGACACCATCCTTATGGTCAAAGGAGCCGATGAGCTTACCCGACGCTGTCTCCCAGAGCTTTGCTGTTTTATCCCTGCTTGCCGTCAGGATCCGGGCTCCGTCAGGACTAAACGCCGCGGCGTTGACACTATCCTCATGGGCAAAGGAGGCAATGAGCTTACCCGACGCTGTCTCCCAGAGCTTTGCTGTTTTGTCCGCGCTTGCCGTTAAGATGCGGGAGCCATCGGGACTAAATGCCGCCGCGTTGACACCGTCCTCATGGTCAAAGGACGCGATGAACTCACCCGGGGCCACCTCCCAGAGCTTAACGGTCTTATCCCAACTTGCCGTGAGGATGCGAGCGCCGTCGGGGCTAAACGTCGCGTCGTTAACTTCATCCTGATGGGCAAAGGAGGCAATGAGTTTACCAGATGGCGCCCAGAGCTTGGCAGTTTTATCCCAGCTCGCCGTCAGGATCCGCTCGCCGTCGGGGCTGAATGCTGCGTGATAGACTCCATCGTGATGCTCAAAAGAGGCGATAAGCTTGCTCGAGGCCACCTCCCAGAGTTTGGCAGTGTTGTCTGCGCTCGCTGTGAGGATCTGCGTACCGTCGGGACTAAACGCAGCATCGTAGACGCCATCCTCGTGGGCAAAAGAGGCGATAAGCTTGGCTGATGCCGCATCCCAGAGCTTTGCGGTCTTGTCCGCGCTCGCTGTCAGGACGCGGGCGCCGTCGGGACTGAAGGCTCCATGGTAAACGATACCTTGATGAGCAAAGGAGGCGATGGGTCGACCGGAGGCAGCATCCCAAAGTTCGGCGGTTTTATCCCCACTCGCCGTCAGGACGCGAGCACCGTCGGGACTAAACGCCGCGGCATTGACACTGCCTTGATGGGCAAATGAGGCGATAAGCTTGGCTGACGCCGCATCCCAGAGCTTTGCGGTTTTGTCCGCGCTAGCTGTAAGGATGCGAGTGCCGTCCGGACTGAATGTCGCGGCGTTAACCGCTCCTTGATGATCGAATGTGGAGATAAGCTTGCCCGAAGATGCATCCCAGAGTTTGGCAGTCCTATCCGCGCTCGCCGTGAGGATGCGAGCGCCATCGGCGCTAAAAACCGCGCTGAGGACCGTGCCTTGATGGGCGAAGGACCCGATCAGCTTACCCGAGTTTGCATCCCAGAGCTTGGCAGTTCTATCCCAACTTGCCGTCACGATCCGAGCACCGTCGGGACTAAACGCTGCATGATAGACTACGTCCTCGTGGGCGAAGGAGGCGATAAGCGGCGGCAGCGCCTTTTCACGATGCACGATGAGTTCTTGGAAGAATCGCTCCGAAGCAACTTGATTTTCCGGGTTAAACTTGATCGCGCGCGCAAGAAGGGCGACGCCTTCCGGCCAATCTCCTAACTGGAATTGACGCTCGGCCTGGTTGAAGCTTGCCCAGCTCGCCTGCCGTAACTGTTGCTTCAACTTCGCGGTGACTAGTGCTTCAGATTTGAACGCCTGAGCCGCGCTCTGACGCTGCTGCTCCGCCTGAAACCATTGAAACCCGGCGACGATCGCCAAAATACTGATCGCCGCCATCACGGTGTAACGAACGCGGTCTTGGATCTGCTTGCGCCGTTTTCGCTCGGCGACGCTCGCATAGACGTACTCAGCCTGTTCCCGGCTGAGAGACGTCTGAAAGTCTTTGAGTAGCTTTTCACCTTCCGCCAGGGGGAGTCCCGGTCCGAGTAGGTCATCCTTTTGTTTTCCGCGGCTCAGCCAGAGCTTTAGACTGGAATCCAGGCGGTCTCGCATCCGGAGGAACTCACGGTTCTCGGCCAGCCACTCTTTGACGCGCTGCCACTCCCGTAGGAGCGCCTCGTGCGCGACACTTACTGTGACCTCTCCCTGCGGATCGATGTCCGCGACTAGCAACCGTTTCTCAATGAAGAGGTCAACAAAGCCCTTTGCGCCGGTTTTCTGATCGGGATCAGTTCCGTCAGGGGTAACGAAGTCACGGTAAGGAACCATTCGCCGGTTGGGCACTTCCTCTTCCCCTTGGCCCAGCGTCACCAGGTATCGCATCACTAAGGGAAACGCCCTTTGCTCATGCGGTCGCAACCTGCCAAAGACAGCTTCGGCGTGCTGGGCAAGTGCGCCTTTCAATTCGCCTAGCTCCCGATAATCCGACCACCGGAGCAAGTCATCGCCCCGGGCAGCCTGTCGGTCGTAGAGCAGCGATAAGACGTGCTCGAGTAACGGTAGCGATTCCGGTGTGGCAGCGGCAGCATCGCGTAGTGCTTCATCCAGCCGTTGACCGGTCTGGCCGTCCTGTTCGAAGTGAACCCCAGCCGCTTCGGCAGGAAGCCGAATCATATTTCCGACCTCGTCCGGCGTGGGCGGCCGGAGATCGTATTTGCCCGCTGGCTTCGCTAGTTCAATCAAATCGTTGAACTGTTGATAACGAGCATAAAAATCGTTGCGAAGTGTGGCTAACACAAACACTCGTCCACTCCGGGCGAGCACCGACAGTGCACTGACGAACTTCAACTGCAGCTCTTCGGAAAACCCGGAGGTGAACAACTCTTCCAGCTGATCGACAATCAAGGCCAAGCGAGCCCGAGCCGGCTGAAGCTTGTCACGTTGCAGTCGGGCATTTTCGGCATCGGCGTCACGCCGGTGTTGCCGGAAGCCCGACTCCAGCTCGCGCAGCCGCTGTTCCTGCCGCAGGCGCTGCTCGGAAGAAATCTGATTGAGCTTGTCCTTGACTCGATCGGCAGCTCCGAGCGGATTCGCCCGAAGCTCGGCGGCCAGATCTTTCACTGGCTCCTTCGACTCCAGATCTGCCAGTTCCGGAAGGGCTTCCTCGGCCAAAAGCGCCGCGGCTAAGGCGTCAAACAGGTCGCTTTGCGACCCGGCCCCTGCCGGATGCATCACCGATCGCCGCCAAACCCCGATTCCCTCAATCACACCCGGCTCAATCAACAGCGGCAGCACCCCCGCGCGAACCAACGAACTCTTGCCCGAACCGCTTGCTCCTAAAACTAGGACAAATGACCGCCCAACCTCGGTTTGTTGAATCAGAGCAGTCCGGACTCCGTCGATCGCCAGTGTTCGTCCGGCAAAGATGGGAGCGTGTTCGAAATCAAAAATCCGAAGTCCCCTAAATGGATTCTCTTTCCACCGCCGAGCCTGTGCTCGTTGTGCCAGCCACCGTCGTTGCTGCTCGCCGGAAACCTGGGTCAACAGGAAGTCCCGGAAATGCTCCCGAAATAACTCCTCGAAGTCTTCGAGATTGTTGTAGTTGTTGAACGCCCCGACAAACTGACCCTGGCGATCTTTTTCCCAGGATTCAAAAAAGTCTTTGAGCAAGTCCCATTGTCGAAAGAATTCTTCTCGTTTTTCTGGCGGATCCAGCGGCGGGGTCGGTTGGCTGCGGTTGCGGTATACTTGTAGCGCGGGCTCACCAGGAGTCTGGTCACGCTGCGCCTTTGCCCAGCCTATTTCGTACTCGGTACCAGATCGTGGTTCGCTCCCATCCGGCATCCGAAAACGAGGATGTAATTTCGTGCCGAGGCGCGACCACAAGATGCTGATCACCAGATCGAAGCGGGACGTATTCGGAATCTGGTCCTGATAGCCCAGTTCCGGTGAAAACCTCTGGTATTCCCAAAAATAGGGACAAAGAATCAGTTCGCCGGATTTCGGTTCGCCGGAACTGTTCTGCGACTCCGCAGGTTCCGAATCACGCAGAAGATTCGAATACTGAACACTGATTGGGATACCCAGTTCCTCAGCGATTGCGCGAATCAACCGTTCGGCAATGGTTCGTTCCGCTTGGACGTCCCCTGGAGAGGAAACAAAAACCGTGATGGTCTTCATCGTGCTACGGGAACGGACGAAAGGCAGATCGACTCCCTTTCCGAAACGGGATTGATCCATCAAGCGGCATCCCCTTTTCCGCGATACAACCTGCGAGACTGGCAACTCAGGGCCGTCGGTGCAAGAAGATTTCCAAAAGGCGGATGGGCGCTGCGGCCTTCTAAATTCCCGCCCGCGTAGCGCTGCGGGCTGGGCTAGTTACTGGATTCTAGGTCCTTGTATTTCTGCAGAAAGTCTTCGGCTTCTTTCATACCACCCGGGTCCCCAAAGGCTTCAGCTCCGGCTCGACTCTGCTCCGCGAGTTTCTTTGCTTCCGCTGTTTTGCCTTCATCCGCATAGAGCTTAGCCAGTACCAGCTGCCCCGAGTAAAGCGCTCGAGGACTGTTTCCTGATTCGCCCAGCGGGAGTGCCTCTTCGACAAGCTTGACGGCTTCGGTCGAATTCTTTTGTTCCGTTTCGAACTCGGCCAAAGCAATCATCGCAAATGGCACAAAAACTTTCATATGGTTCCGTTGCCGCAACTCAAGCGACTCCTGGAAGTTTGTCCGGGCCGCATCAATCTCGCCCGCGCTTTGTTGCAAGTAGCCGATGTGCCTCACCACAAACGATTGCACACGCTCATCGGCGGTCTTCTTCGTGAGTTCCAGCGCTTGGTCGAATGTTTCGCGCGCTTGCCTGTTCTGGTCTTGCATCTGGTATACCAGCCCGCGGTAGAACATTGCCTCGCCGAGTCCAATCTCGTCGCCAAGTTCTTTGTAAATCTCCTGAGCTCGATCGAAATGATCGGTCGGCGGCGCCCAATCTTTCGTTTTGTCCAGCGCTTTAAAATAGGTGAATCGGCCTTCGGCCATTTCCAATGTCGCGAGCGCCCGTTTATCTCCAGTGACGTTAACCATGGAACGAGCCGCCGTTACCGCGGTTAGTACCGATGATTCATCCTTGTGAAAATAAGTACTCCGATCGGCCGCGTAATGGGCCAGCTCCGCCCGGAGCCGTGCAACTGCGACGAGGTCTTTGGTCTTTATCAATTGGTCATCGAGAACCGCTTTGGCCTCCTCCCACTGGCCAGCCTCCGCCAAATGCCGCGATTGTTCCGTAACCTTGCTTAACGAATCCGATAAGCTCGTCTGCGCCATCGCGGAATAGGTCACCGCCAAGGCATTGACCAGCAGAACCGAGAAAATGTTTCGAGTAAGCATGGATGTCTCTTCAATACACAGAGAGTGGTCAAGAAGTTGTGAGAAAATTGGCACTTCAGTAGCGGCGCCAGAAACCCTTCGCGGCTAGGGCTCACACGTCTCAGTCTCGCTGTCGCTCAACGACGTGTTTCGCCCTACCAAAATCGGATCCATCGGGGGTTGGCCTCGCCAACACGCCTATTGCCCCCTGTCTCCCGACTTTCGTATTCTTTGAATCAGCTCCTGAATCGACTCGAGTGCGATCGGATCTTCCAAGGTGGTTAGATCGCCTGTGTCACGTCCTTCGGCAGCCGCCAGGATGGCGCGACGGAGGATCTTGCCGGACCGGGTCTTGGGGAGTGCGCGAATGAGGTAAATCTCCGCCGGCCGAGCAAACGCTCCTAGTTTGGAGACTACTGTGGATTCAAGCTCTTTCTGTAACCGCGTCTGCTGCTCCTCGGTTTCAAACACTTCAGCTTGCTTGAGGACGACGAAGCAATGGACGGCTTGCCCGCGCAGCTCGTCCTTGGCTCCAACCGCAGCAGCCTCCGCCACCGCCGAATGGGAGCAGATGGTCTCTTCGATCTCGCGGGTACCGAGCCGATGGCCCGAGACATTGATTACATCGTCGGAACGGCCCAGGATGAAGAAATAGCCGTCCCCGTCTTGGATAGCGTAATCGAAGGTAGAATAGAGCTGCTCCTCGGTGAATTGGCTGCAGTAGTGTTGAACAAAAAGTTCGTCGTTCTTCCACACCGTTGGCATGCAGCCGGGCGGTAAAGGTAGTCCTAGCGCTAGGACGCCTTTTTCATTCGGTGGCAGTCGCTTACCTGATTCAGCATCAACGATGCGGGCATCATAACCAGGCATAGCAATTCCGGGCGAACCTGGCTTGATTTTCGGTTCCTCGATTCGCGGAAGCAGAGTGAGGATTGGCCAGCCAGTCTCCGTCTGCCAATAATTATCGACCACTGGAATGCCGAGTGCTTCGTGAATCCACTGCCAGGTTGGTTCATCCAAAGGTTCGCCCGCGAGGAATAGATAACGCAGCGAGCTCGTATCGTGCTTTTTAAGGTAGGCGGGGTCGTGTTTTTTGAGTGTGCGAATAGCCGTAGGCGAAGTGAACATGACCGTTGCCCGGAATTGCTCCACGATTTTCCACCAGATTCCGCCATCCGGGCGGATCGGTAGTCCTTCGTAGAGAACGGTGGCCATTCCGTGGATCAGCGGACCATAGACTCCGAAAGAATGTCCGACTGCCCAACCCACATCGGCGGCAGTGAACATCGTCTCACCGGGATTACCGGTGAATATGTTTTGCATGGCGAGAGCAAGAGCGACGGCATGACCTCCGGTATCGCGTTGAATACCTTTCGGTTTGGCTGTGGTTCCCGACGTGTAAAGGAGGTAGCATGTTTCAGAGCTCTCGAGCCATTCTACCGCGACTTGGTCCTGCAAATGGTCTGCTCGCAACGTCGCATAGTCTCTGTCACGGCCTGGATCAGCCGGCATCTCCGGGTCGAGACCTCGCGCGCATACCAGGATATGGCGAGGTGGATGGGAAGTCAGAGCGACTGCTTCGTCCGCCAGGCGCTTGAGGGGGATCAGTTTTCCACCGCGCAGACCGGCATCGGCAGTAATTAAGAGGCTCGCTTCGGCATCATCGATGCGAGTGGCTAGGCTAGCTGGCGCGAATCCGGCAAAGACGACGGAATGGATAACTCCGATGCGAGCACACGCCAGCATTGAGAACATGGCCTCGGGAATCATCGGCAAGTAGATGATCGCTCGATCGCCCCGCCGCAGACCGAGGGAACGGAGAACAGCCGCAAAGGCGTTTACTTCCTGAGCCAATTCGCGGTAGGTGAATGAGCGTTGCGCGTCTACTTCCGTGGAAATGAAATGAAGGGCGGCTTGGTCTCCTCGCTCCGCCAAATGCCGGTCGACCGCGTTGTAGCAAAGATTGGTCTCACCACCCACAAACCACCGAGCGAAGGGCGGTCGGCTAAAATCACACACTTCATCGAACGGCTTGTGCCAAAAGATGCGCTCAGATTGTTCCTTCCAAAACTGATCGCGCTCCGCGAGAGATCGGCGACAAAACGCCAAGGTTGTTGCAGGTATGCTCATGGGGGGCGGAGAATGACCAATAGCAAATGACAGATGACAAATCCACCATTGCATCGCACATCGCATCCGCGAAACGGATCGCGAGGACGCGATCCCTCCCTGCGTTGTGTGTTCCCCTGTGGGGAGGCGCGCGTCCTCGCGCGCCGCGTCCCTACCAATTAAAACAACGTCGGTTCCGGTTCTGAAATAATACGTTGATGACTGAGCAAATGATCAGTGATCACCTGATGCAGCTCCTGTATTTGGTCGAGCAGGTTGCCGATGAGGGCGACTAATTCGTCACCTTGCACCACCTGCTCCGCATCTTCAGGATCGGAGACGAAAAAGGCATACCAATCGATCCGGCGCAATTGGCGAATGATGCCGTGCAAATAAGTTAATCCTGATTCGGCATTGGAAGAGCTGGCCGGGAGTGACGCAGCCAGGAGCTTCGCGCACTGCTGCAGGCAAAACATGACCGAGCGCGGCATTTCGGAGTTCTGCCAAAGGAACCCGAAAACCGAAGCCGGTTCCGATCGCGCTTGATAAATGCGTCGATAAGCGTCGCGGCAAGCGAGCAAACGAAGAAATGCCGAAAGCACGATATCCAATCCCTGGCGTGTTCCCGCGCGCTGTTGAATCGATCGCGCTACCACATAGGTGGCGTTCGCCGTGCCAACGGCTCGCTCCAGGTACAGCCCTAACTCGCAGAAACGCCATCCGTCGTCGGCCAACATAGTCTGCTGAGCGACGGCGATGAATTGCGGTACCAGCGAAAGGACCGATTGCGCCAATCGCCGCGTCAGCCGGCGCGCGTCGGTATCGCTAATGCGCGGTTGCAGACGTTTGCGGCCGAAACGACCCTGCAACTCCGAAAGCACTGACCAGGCTTCTGGACTGATTGCTTCCCGCAAGGAACTGGCGTTGGCCCAGGCCATGCGAATCATCGAAGCGACCGAGCCGGTCTGATCGGGCTCAAGCAGGAGTCTATACCGTTCCTTGACGTTGCTGATGCCGCGACGCCCGCGCTTGCCAGGCTGATCGAGGGGCGGCAACAAGTGGTTCCAGATTGGTCGATACAATTTCCGCTCGACGGCGTTTAGCTCTTCCAACTCGACGGTCTCGACGAATTGAATTATCCGAGCAACTTCTTGAGTCCGCTCCAGGTAGCGCCCGAGCCAGTAAAATGCTTCGGCCACACGACTTGTCACGCGCCGCGATGAGAGGACTTGGGCAGGATGAAATAGGTGCGGAACGGATTCCGTCTGAGTGGGTGGGCGAAGAACCCAGGTATCTTTCCCGCCGCCCCCAAATTCAGACTCGGTTCGCCCCTCCGGCTTCGCTGAAATGCGGGTCAACGCTCCGGGAAAGAGATTAAGCCTGTCGTTATTTCGCATCCCGTAGACGATGTGATCTTGCAGGCGCTCGACCTCTCGATTCTTGACCAGGCTGATGGTTTTTGCCGCATCTTCTCGCGGCTGGGCGACGAAGAGGTGGGGCGTTTTTCTGATGAGGCCGCGGAGCTCTTCGGAGCTGCTCTCCAGATCGTGGATCGAGAAGAATCGTTCTCCGGTCAGGGTGCGGATCTGGAACGCTTCGGCGTGTTCAAGCACCAACTCGCACTGGTCCATGTCGCCAAGCCAATAGGTCTGCGTAGTCGGCAGAATCGGCCATTCTCCGAGGTAGTAGCGAATGATGGTGTTGGAAAAGTGCAGAAGACTGCGGTCATCGGCGAGCTGAGAACCGACCGAGTTGACTAACGCGACTGTGCCTTTCCGCAGACAATGAATGAGACCGGGCACGCCGATGCGACTATCGGATTTGAAAACCAGCGGATCGAGCCAAGGATCGGCAACTCGCGAATATACGACATCAATCTTCTCTAGACCTGAAACGGTCTTCAGGAATAGCAAATCGTTCAATACCAATAGATCTCCGCCCTGGACGAGCGGTATTCCCATGCGGCGCGCCAGAAAACTGTGTTCCGAGTAGACGGCACTTGCGAGACCAGGGGTGAGGAGGACCACTGAAGGTTCGCTGATCGGAGCCATGCTCCGCAGCCGCAAGAGTATTTCGGTCGGAACGTCTGCCATCGGTTCCACCGGATGAAGTTCGAACAGCTCCGGAACAACGCGCGCGAGCAGCCGCCGATCCTGAATCATGTACGAAATTCCGGAAGGATGGCTGAAATAGTGATGCTTTACCATGAGGCGCCCGTCTGGATCACGGCAAAGACAGAGCCCGCTCAGGTGTAAGTAATGTCCGCTAGCGGGTCTTAGGCCGACGGCGCTGCGCTGGAACTGAGGGCTGCCAAGAATAACCGGAATGGGCAAAAGCCCTTCCCGAAGAATTTCTCTCTTGCCGTAAACGTCGTGCAGCAATAGTTCGAACGCGCGCACCCTCTGTTGAAATCCCCGGGTAATCAGGTCCCATTCCTCCGGCCCAAAAAGGTGGGGGAGTAGGTCAGAGAACCAGGTATTCGCACGATTCAGAATAGAGCTGCCAAAAGTAATTCCCAGCTCCCGTAGGCTGGTGTGTAGCCGCTGTTCCAGTTCGCGGAGATAGGGTCGGGGGTAACTTCTGAGAGCGGCCAGAAGAGTGCTATACTGCGATCTCGTATACCCTTGGGTATCGAGAATTTCATGCCATCGGGTCACTTTGGGTCGGTCGTTCCCAACCATGGGAAGTCTTTTGCGTTAACCGCAATCGGGCGGCGGTTCAATACGAAATGACAGATGACAGATGACAAATGACAAACGCAGCACCGCCCGCTGGGCAAGATATCTCGCTGCCACGGATCGGAAGGGGCGCGACTTTTTGTCAGCAGGATCGCCTTATTTGTTCTCTGTCATTTGTCATTTGTCATTCCTCGGGGTTGCGGAGTGCGGAAATGCGAGACATCCTACCGGCAGTGAAACGTAGGTTTCTCAGATCTCAATTCCCCTCCTGAATCGGAAGAGGCCGCCCGCAGTGCGGCCTTTGTCGTATTCAGACCCTCTATGCAGCACATTTACAGCGATCCCACTTTTACCATGGCCTGCGATCAATACGACTTGATCGCGGATTACTTACAAATCCCGGACAACCTACGCGAACGCCTTAAGTATCCGAAACGGTCTGTGACCGTGGCGATCCCAGTCCGCATGGACGACGGTTCGACGAAAGTATTTCAAGGATATCGGGTACAGCACCATCTCTCCATGGGACCGACCAAAGGAGGTACTCGTTTCGCACCAGGGGTTACCCTCGGTGAAATTGCTGCTCTTTCGATGTGGATGAGTTGGAAGTGTGCATTGAGCGGCCTGCCGTATGGCGGTGCCAAGGGCGGAGTTGATTGCGATCCGCGGAAGCTTTCCCCGGGCGAATTGGAGCGTCTGTCTCGGCGCTATATGCAGGAGATGATTCCTTTCATCGGCCCTCATACCGATATTATGGGACCGGATATGGGGACCAACGAACAGATAATGTCTTGGTTCATGGATACTTACTCGGCCCATCAAGGTCATGCGGTACCGGAAATTGTAACCGGAAAACCAGTGAGCGTCGGCGGGACGTATGGCCGTCGGGAATCGACCGGACGTGGAACGGTCTATCTGGTCGAACGCGCTGCCCATCAATTAAAACTGAAACTCAGCGGGGGGACGGCGGTGGTTCAGGGATATGGGAACGTCGGCGCAGTCGCCGCTCGCGGTCTGGCCTTTAAGAACGGGATGAAGGTGATCGCAATCAGTGATATTTCGGGTGCGTACCGCAACGATAGCGGCATCGATATCAAGGCGGCCGACAAGCATGTAGACAAATACGGTGCGCTCGCTGGGTTTCCCGGCGCCGATGCGATTCCCGCCGATGCATTACTCATCACCCCCTGCGACGTACTGATCCCGGCCGCCGTCAGCGGTGTCATCCATCGAGGCAATGCTGCCAAGATTCAGTGCCGGATTCTGGCAGAAGCCGCCAACGGTCCGACTACCGTCGAGGCTGATAAGGTCTTATTCCAGCGGTGGAACGAGATATTTGTGCTGCCCGACATCCTCTGTAACGCCGGTGGAGTGATTGTTTCGTATTTTGAATGGGTTCAGAGCTTACAAAGCTTTTTCTGGAACGAAACCGAAGTAGTGGATCGTCTCTTCCGAGTCTTGGAACAATCGTTCGCGGCGGTAATCAAACGCGCAAAAGAAGAAAGGATTCCGCATCGGCTTGCCGCTCTCGCGATTGGGGTGGAGAAGGTGATGCAGGCCCGCAAGGCGCGTGGGCTCTTCCCTTAGACAAAGTAAGCCGGCGCAACTTCTGGCGCCGGTATTTGAATTTCTGTGTAAGCTTGGTGTAGTTCTACAGACCCCAAAACCGTCCGAAGGCAGGCGAACACCGACTGATGCTCTTGTCCGAATAGCATCGCGCCGCCCCGGATCGGCCCCTTTCTTCCCCAACCCTTGATCTTCTATGCAGATTCCGACCAGCGAAACGCCTGATGTCGCCAAACCGGCCAGCTCGAATTGGTTTAGAGGCGCATTAATTTATCAGCTCCACATCAAGACCTTCTGTGACGCCAACAATGACGGCATCGGAGACTTCCAGGGGCTGCTCAGCAAGCTTGATTACTTGAGGAATCTCGGCGTTACCGCGATTTGGCTCTTACCGTTTTATCCTTCTCCCTTGCGCGATGACGGCTATGATATCGCGGATTACTACAGCGTGCATCCGTCGTACGGAGTGCTCGCCGATTTTCGGCAGTTCCTCGAAGCCGCGCACGAGGCGGGTCTTAAGGTGATCACCGAGCTGGTGCTGAATCATACGAGCGATCAGCACATCTGGTTTCAGCGATCACGGCGAGCGGTAGCCGGTGATCCGTGGCGCGACTACTATGTTTGGTCGGATGATCCAAATAAATATCCGGAAGCCCGAATCATCTTCAAAGACACCGAGCTCAGCAACTGGACCTACGATCCGCTTGCGAAATCGTATTTCTGGCATCGATTCTATTCCCATCAACCGGACCTGAATTACGACAATCCCGAGGTCTGTTCGGCGATGCTCAAGGTCGTCGATTTTTGGCTCGATATGGGAGTAGACGGACTTCGACTCGATGCAGTGCCTTATCTCTTCGAGCGTGAGGGAACGAGTTGCGAGAACCTGCCGGAGACCCACGAGTATCTGCAAAAGGTCCGGACTCATATGGATGACAAGTACGTCGACCGGATGCTCTTAGCCGAAGCCAATCAGTGGCCGGACGATGCTGTAGCCTACTTTGGGAAAGGAAACGAATGTCACATGGCATTCAATTTTCCGATTATGCCGCGGATCTACATGTCACTGCACATGGAAGACCGCTATCCGCTCGTCGACATCCTCGACCAAACGCCCGACATTCCGGAAAATTGTCAGTGGGCAATCTTCTTGCGCAATCATGATGAGTTAACTCTCGAGATGGTGACGGAGGAAGAGCGCGACTACATGTATCGGGTCTACGCCCGTGATCCACGCGCCCGGATTAACCTGGGTATCCGTCGGCGGCTCGCCCCACTTTTGAATAACAACCGGCGTAAGCTCGAGTTGATCCACGCGATCCTGTTTTCCATGCCGGGAAGCCCGATTCTGTACTACGGCGATGAGATCGGGATGGGGGATAACATTTATCTCGGCGATCGCAACGGGGTCCGTACGCCGATGCAATGGAGCGCGGACAAAAACGCCGGCTTTTCCCGGGCTAATCCTCACTCCTTGTTTCTGCCCGTCAATATCGATCCGGAATTTCATTACGAGGCCGTAAACGTCGAAGTGCAGGAAACCAATCTCTCTTCGTTTCTCTGGTGGATGCGTCGGATCATTGCGATGCGGAAACGGTTTCCAGCGTTTGGTCACGGTGATTTTCGGATGCTATTCCCAACAAATAACAAGGTGCTGGTCTTTACGCGTACCTACGAGACGCAGACAATCTTGGTGGTCATAAATCTGGCGCGTTTTACCCAAGCGGTTGAGTTGGATCTCCAACCCTGGGTGGGCTGGACTCCGGAAGACGCGTTTGGCCACAGCCGGTTTCCTGTCATTCGGGATACAGCCTACCCAATCACGCTGGGTCCAAACACATTTTATTGGTTGCTATTGACCCCACCAGAGGTGGCGGGCGTCTCCGACGGCGAAAAATATCTTCCTACAATTGCTTACAACGGCAACGCAGCTTGGTGGTATTCGCCTGTCGGGGCCAAATTCCTCGAACGTGATCTAATCAAATATATGCGCGGTTGCCGCTGGTACCGGAGCAAATCGCGCAGCATCGTTAGTACGGCTTTGGTTGACCTGGTTGAGCTGGGCTCGGAAGACTCCACTCAATTCCTCCTCATCGGCGTGAATTTTTCGGAGGGGGCGCGGGATTTGTATACGCTGCCGGTGAAAATTGTGTCGGGCGAAGAGGCCCGATCGATCGAAGTCGAATACCCGGGTGCAGTCATTGCCAGGATCGGAGTGGATGGTGATCTGCTGGTGGACGCAGTGGCGTCGACTAATTTCCAGCGCGCGCTTCTGAAGTCGATCGTTTCGGGAGGATCGGTTGCGGGACGAGGCGGACAGCTTAGGCCCAGCCGCTCCAAGCGATTACTGGAGATGGCGGACGGCGGGCTTCCCGAAGTCTCTAAGACGTTGAAAGTAGAACAGAGCAATAGCTCGATCATTTACGGCGAGCAAATTTACCTGAAGCTTTTCCGGAAATTAGATGAGGGATTGAATCCTGACCTGGAAGTCACAAAACAGCTGAGTGAGCGATGCGGGTTTGCTCACGTACCGACCTATCTGGGCGATATGCAGTATATCGCTCGCGGCCAGGATCCGGCAGCGTTGGCGATGGCCCAGGCTTTTACCAGTAATGAACAGGAAGGCTGGACGCAGACGCTGGCGGCCGTCGACCGCTTTTTCGATCGTGTGCTAGGCGATCCAAGTCTGCCGGAGCCACCGAAAATCGGTCTTTGGGATGAAATCCCTGAGCAACTACTCACTGTGATCGAGGGAGTGCACCTGGAAACGGTACGCCTCCTGGGCCAGCGCACAGCGGAAATGCATCTGGCGCTGGCGGCAGACGCAGACTCGCCGGACTTCCGCCCAGAGCCCTTCACTTTGCAACACCAGCGATCGGTCTACCAATCCATCCGTAGCGAGTCCAAAGTGACGATGACCTTGCTCGGAAGGAGTCTGAACACGTTGGACGAGTACCCCCGAGCGCTGGCAGACCAAGTGATATCGATCAGTGATAAGCTGATGAGCTCGCACGAGTATCTGCTACATGATACGATTCACGTACATAAAATCCGGATTCACGGAGACTACCATCTCGGTCAAATCCTGTTCACAGGAAAAGACTACGTGATTCTTGACTTTGAAGGCGAGCCGGCTCGCCCGCTCGGGGAACGCAGACTGAAGCGGTCCGCTATGGTCGATATCGCAGGCATGCTTCGCTCTTTCCATTATGCTGCGCATTACAGTCTATTTGAGTCACGGACCGTGCGCCCGGAAGACCGCCAGACTTTAGGCGCATTTGCCGATCTGTGGGCAACTCGGGCCGGCCAGGTTTTTCTGGGTGCTTACCTAGAGACCGCCGCCAACGCCGTCTTCGTTCCGTTCGATCGAGGCGACCTGCGTGCTTTACTGCGCAGCTACTCGATTGTAAAAGCGATGTACGAATTGCGCTACGAACTAAACAATCGACCGAAATGGGCAGCAATTCCGCTGCGTGGTCTTTTGCAGGTGGTCGGAGGTTAGGGGGAATCAGTAAGCGGTAAGCAGTAAGCAGTGAAATTCTGCCATCGAGGTTGCACCGCACTTGGATTGGAAGCAGTGCCCGAAGTTGCCTGCGTGAACAAACTGATTCATCTGCCTGCTTACTGAGCCGGTGAGGCCATTCGCTATTCGCTCCCGTTTCCTGTATTCTGTATCTTGCGTTGCCCATGCGAACTGTTACAGACCCTTTGGAGCTCCAACAGCTTGTCTCCGAAATACCACGGCCGCTCGTGCTAGTGCCTACCATGGGTGCACTCCATGAGGGGCATCTCGCGCTGGTTCGGCGGGCTCGGAATCTCGCGCGGAGCACCGGCACGACAGCCGCCAGCATATTTGTTAACCCGACGCAGTTTGGACCCTCCGAGGATTTTGAGCGATATCCGCGCCCTTTTGCCCGCGACTCGACCTTGCTCGAACAAAACGGCTGCGATCTACTTTTCGCGCCGATCGCGTCAAATATGCATCATGCCGATCAATCCGTAGCAGTCGTCGAAACCGCACTTTCTACCGTGATGTGCGGAGCGTCACGTCCCGGCCATTTTTCCGGCGTCTGTACCGTTGTGGCGAAATTGTTCAACTTGTTTGATCCCGATATCGCGATCTTTGGAGCGAAGGACTTTCAGCAGTTCGCAATTATCAGGCGCATGGTGCGCGACCTCAATCTACGGGTCCGGCTGGAAGCGTATCCGACAGTTCGCGAGCCGGACGGATTAGCTCTGAGTTCGCGAAATGTTTTTCTTGGTGTGGAAGAACGAGAGCAAGCCCCGATCATTCAGCAAGTTTTGCAACGGGCCGAGAAGAGGGTTCGAGAAGGCCGAGGCTCAGTTACCGGCTTAGTCGAGTGGATGAGAACCCAAATCGAACTCGCACCATTGGCCAAGGTCGACTACACCGTGGCCGTCGATCCCGAGAATCTCCAACCAACTCCGCGGTTGCGGCCACCGATGCTGCTCGCAGCTGCTGTCTTCTTTGGAAAAATTCGCCTGATTGACAACCGGCTCGTGGAATGAACCAGTTTGATTTCGTCATTATCGGAAGCGGGATCGCCGGCCTCAGCCTCGCCCTGAACGTGGCGCAGTATGGCTCTGTGGCGCTGGTGACGAAACGGACTCTGGGGGATTCGAACACCGCATGGGCTCAAGGCGGAGTAGCTGCGGTGACGAGCGCGGAAGATTCATTTGATCTGCACGTCAGGGATACGCTAACCGCCGGCGCCGGCTTGTGTAACGAAGAGGCTGTGCGCACGATCGTCACCGAAGGCCCGGCCGCGATCCAGGAATTGATCAATTGGGGCGTCCATTTCGACGAACGCGTGTTGGAAGATGGCCACCGAGAGCTCGATCTGACCAAAGAAGGCGGGCACTCAAAACGCCGGGTCCTCCATTACCACGACACGACTGGCCGCGAGATCGAGCAGCGCCTTGTCTCGGCAGTCGGGGAGACAACAAATGTCACCGCCTTACAAAATCACATGGCGGTCGATCTGATCACGACCGGCAAGCTTGGCTTCACTACCGAAGATCGCGTCGTCGGCATTTATGTCCTGGATGAAGCGACGGGTGCGGTGAAATGGCTGCGGAGCGATCGAGTCATTCTGGCCACCGGCGGCTGCGGCAAGGTTTATCTCTATACGACAAACCCGAGCATTGCTACTGGCGACGGCGTAGCCATGGCATGGCGAGCAGGGGCGGCCATCGCCAACATGGA
This sequence comes from uncultured Verrucomicrobiae bacterium, assembly GCA_963804425.1. Classification (GTDB taxonomy): domain Bacteria; phylum Verrucomicrobiota; class Verrucomicrobiia; order Chthoniobacterales; family JAFAMB01; genus DASTDH01. Next base: position 286,284 of record CAWDQF010000004.1, read on the forward strand.
ATTCATTCAATTTCATCCGACCTGCCTTTTTCACCCTGAGGCTAGGTCGTTCCTTATCACCGAAGCGGTGCGCGGTGAGGGCGGGATTTTGGTAGACGCAAATGGCCGCGAATTCATGACCAAACATCATCGACTCGGCGCTCTCGCGCCTCGCGATATTGTCGCTCGCACGATTGATGCGGAAATGAAGCGGACGGGGGCGCCCTGCATGTATCTCGATATCACCAGGAAACCGGCCGCCTTCATCAAGGAGCGGTTTCCCAATATTTACGAGACCTGCCTGGGTCTGGGGATTGATATCACGGTACAGCCGATCCCAATTGTTCCCGCCGCGCATTATCAGTGTGGAGGTGTCCGAACCGACATCGACGGTGCCACCACGCTGCGCGGGCTCTTTGCCATCGGGGAGGTGGCCTGCACCGGCCTGCATGGAGCCAATCGGCTGGCCAGCAATTCGCTCCTCGAGGCGGTGGTTTTGGCCAAGCGTTGTGCTGCCGCGTTATTGCGTCCGAAATACTCCAAATACCATCAGATAGTGCAGCTACCGGATTGGCGGCCCGGTCACGCCCAGGATGTGGATGAGGTCGTCGTGATCTATCACAATTGGGATGAGATCCGTCGTCTGATGTGGGACTACGTCGGTATTGTGCGGACCAACAAGCGCCTTCAGCGGGCCAGCACGCGCCTCCGGAACTTACAGCGAGAAATTCAGGAATTTTATTGGGACTTTAATTTATCCACCGATCTGCTCGAACTGCGCAATCTTTGTACGGTGGCAAGTCTGATTGTCGATTCGGCCTTGGCGCGGAAAGAAAGTCGCGGCCTGCATTTTACTCTGGATTATCCCGAAACGGACGAATCCGGCTACAGGCGCGATTCGGTATTATATCGATATTAAAAATTATTGAAACTGTCTTAAATGCGTTAAACTACGGCGCGCCGCCTCCGTATTTGTCGGAAAAACGCAATTTTGAGATGTAGAATGCAGAAATATCTTGCCCTAACCGTCGACTGCCCGTAAAAAGACGAATCAAACTCCGCATGCGGTCTTATTGCTCTATTCTCGCGACGGTTTCGTTATTGTTTGGCGGCGCTGCAATTGCTCAGTCGCAATACGAGAGTAGTACGGACTTTGCGAAGTACGCGATGAAGCTGCGCGAGAACGCGCTGCTCAAGGTCGAGCCAAAAGTAATTATGTCTCCGACCAAGACGACCTTCTCTGGGGAAGGCCCGCGCTATCAGACCGGTCCCTCGTTGATGGGTCGCGGTAATGGGCTCGCGATCGGGTATGGCCGGTATCCCTGGAAGCTAAACATCGTTACAACGATCTTTTGGATCGGTGAACGACCCTCCGGCAATAACCCGGTTCCTAACGACAGAAGTTCTTGGGACAAATATTGGAGCGGTAGCTACGGCGGCTACGATAACCCGGACCCGGCTGGTCGACGCAACTATATCCCGGTCAATTTCGTTCCGCGGCAGAATCCCTTCTACGTGGCCCTGCCTTATAACGATGTGGAAGGCGGCCACACGAAATCGGAAGCCTCCCAGATCATTCCCTGGTTTAAGCAAAGTTACGTTCGCGACGGCCAGACCGTTTGCAAAAGCCGCTGGATCTGTATTCGGCATGGTAACCGTGTCTGCTACGCTCAATGGGAAGATTGCGGCCCGTTCCGCACAGATCATTGGCAATACGTCTTTGGCAACGAGCGTCCGCGCCCCAATCTGAATCAAGGCGCCGGACTTGACGTCTCACCTGCGGTGCGAGATTACCTTGGCCTCGGTAATAAAGATAGCTGCGACTGGCGGTTTGTGGAGTTCAGGGAAATTTCGCCCGGTCCATGGGCGATGTACGGCGAGAATAATACGTTCGTGATTTTGCGTCGCCAAAGCAACGATCGTTTCGCCCGCCGGAATATCCTGAGCAGCTCCAGCAACGAATAGGTTGCTCGGCACTACTCCTGGCGTCGGCCTGTCCGGCCCGTAGCCTGTTCCGTCGCGGGGTATTCCTCAAGCTACCCTGTCTTCAGCGCCGTCCTAGCTAGCTCGAGAAATTTCGATTCGTCAGCGTCGACGGCTCCATCGGCTCTCAGAAATTGCGTGAGATATTCCAGCGCACGTTGACGCAGACCGGCGTCGTTCAGTTCGTCGCTGATCCTGTTTAGGCGATGTTTGGTGGCATCCTCGGTGTCCGAGGCGTCGCGAGCTTTGGCGATCGCGGAGTGGAGATAAAGATCAGGAGTTTGATACGATTCCCAGCCGATCTCTGTGATCACGGAGAGCAATTTTTGGTCTTCGTTCACCGTGACTGAAGCATCGGCAAACATGCCCAGGAGCAGGAGATCCACCACGGCTTCTCTTTGTTTTTGGGTCATTAGTTATTCCAGATCTTTTGCCACCACTTCTTATTCCCGGAACCGTTCGTAGGTTGAAAATTCATCTTCTGATAGATCTCTTGGATGTCCCAACCTGTGAGACTAGCGAGATTCTCTGCCTCGGTTCGATGGCGGGTGTCAAGCGATTTGAGATAGGCTCTAGCCGCCTCGCATTTTGCTTCGCCGGTCCAAGGGTGCCGTAGAATGTATCTTCCTTGGAAGTTGGTGCGATCACCGGTCTGCTGGAATGCCAAATCTTCCGGGAAATGCGCCGAATCGTAGCGTAGATGTAGCCGCGTAACGAAGACGTTGGTACCGGCATAAGGTCGAGCAATGCGGGTTCGCGGGGTGGCTGAAGAGGAATCGGTGTCTTCCAGCCAGAAAACGCCCAGCTTTCGCAGCTCTTCATTGCTCAGCGGTTCGGCCGCGCAGGGGTCACACCATCCCATATCCCACGCATATTCCAGGAACACGACTCGCATATCTTCCTTTTCAACGGCGCGATCAAACATCGATCGATAGAAATGGGAGAAATCATCTTTGACGAACAGTGGAACTTCTAAATCTGAATTGAGTTTTACCGTCCGATAGTTCGTGGTTTCCACCCGGCCTTGTCTACTCAGCGCAAAGACAAAAAGCTCTTGAGAACCATTTGCGTTGACCGTGCCGAGCCGAATGGGCAACATGAACTTGCTGCTTTCGTAGGCCATCTGGAGCGGACGTAGATAAGTGAATCCGAGTTTCTCTTTTTGCTGCAGATTTACTTTGGCGACGAAAAAGCGCAGATTCTGTTTGATGTAGCTCTCGAGCACGCTCGCCGCGCCATTGGGAATCTTGTAACCGTTCTCCGTAAGCCAGGTTTCCAGCCCACCGCTTTGTTCGGCGGAGAGAATCACGATGTCGTATTCGCCGACTGTATATTGCGCTTCGATCTTTACGCCGAGAGCTGATGCTCGACTTTGATCTGAATTGGCAGCCCCGCTCGGCGCGTTCGGTACTGCTTGGGCCCGATAACGAATTGCGCACGGGTCTTCGTCCCAATACTCGACGAGTCGCGGCGCAGAATACGCGTCAAGATGGTCGATCAACGCGTTCTCGCCGACATGGATTTGATCTTTCTCCAAGACCGTGGGTACGGGAATAACCACCGCAAAATCTTTGGCGTCGCCTTGGAAATCGTTTGCTAGAGTCAGGACGGTTCGATCGTCATCTCGCACCATAACCACTTTGGAAGCTTGATTAAAAATTTTCGTGTCGGCCTTTGCTACATAGAAACCGCAGAACGCGCGCAGATCAGCGCCGGATAAGCATAGGCCGGAACAGAGGAGAAAGAAGAGTCGGCAGGCTGTCATAGGATCACAACGATTCGATTTCAATGGAATGAGAAGATGTAAGTTAGGTAACTGGCCGATCGGGAAAGATGGAACGAGTCACTGAGCCCGGCACTTTGCCGAGCAGCGACCATTCGTAGCGAACGGCCGGAAACCAGTGGTCGATGAGCGGAACCGACAGCGAGAAGACCGCCAAGCTGAAGAAAAGCCCATTGGGGCGGTTCAAAATGAATTGAACGAAGCCGGCACCGACAACGACCAACAGCGCGAAAATCAATCGCCCGACCCAGGAGTTTGGGGTACTTCGCGGATCGGAGATCATGAAGAAAGCAAATAACAGCAGCGCCCCGCTTTCCAGGCGATGCCACGGAATGGTCCAGGGCTCGCCCAGCCAGGCCGAGCGACCGAAAAGCAAGATGGCGTAGCCCACTAGGAATGCGAACGAGATATCTGCGCGACGCGCTCGATGCACAACCAATAAACCAAGGCACACAAAGAAAAAGGTGAGCACAGCTGTTGAACCCCATTGGCCGGCGGAACACCAGGCGATTCGCGGACCCGCTATCAACAGAATAATCAACCCAAAGTTTGCCGGATTGAACAAATGTTTGCCTCGAAAGCGAAGGACAAATTTGCTGAGAATCGCCGCGGCCGCCGCCACCGCGGCAAACCAAACGGTGTTGGTCCGTAAAAGAAGACAGAGCGACAAACCGGTAATGAGCGCGCTGCGTATATCAAACGGCGCATTCGCTCGTGTCAGCCAGGCCAAAAGGAGTTGTACACCGACCGCGGCCGCTAACGTCAGCGCAATCTGCAACGCGTCGATCTCAAATCCTAGCCGGGTACAGCCGTAGAACAGAAGAGCGCCCAGGGCGACGATTTGAAAGTAACGCGGATCGGCCCGGAGCAATTTCTGACGCATCACCGCCATCCAGGCCTGTATATAGGCCAAAACTCAATCGCCGACAAATTGTGGGATTATCGTGCGTGACTTGGCGCAATCGCGATTTGGGCGGCAAGCACGGTGCGAATAACGCTGGCGACAATCCCGCAACCTTTGAGCTTTCACCAGTGTCCTTTGATAAGAACCTTCAGATATTTGAGGAATCCTTATCGACCGGCCGCCAGCTAACCAATTCAAACTCCAATGCGTGCTAAGCTCCCATCAGGCCTATGACCATTTCAAAAACCCAATTGCGGAGCGCCACGGCTCTCCTGATTCTCTGCTCCTTCCTCTGGCCTGCCTTAGCGGGAGACCAGACTGACGATCAAGCCAACAAGATTATCGAAGCTGCTAAGGCCGCTACCGGGGGGAGCAAGTGGGATTCCGTCAAATTCTGGCACGAGACTGGTAGGTTGAGTGGCGGAGGGCTCGACGGAACGTATGAGGCCTGGCTTGATTTACCGAATCTCCGGGGGGCCCAGTCCTATGTTCTAGGTCCGGCGACGGGCTCGCAAGGCTGGAATGGCAAGGTTTCGTGGTCGACCGATGCGAGCGATCAGCTCCGCGTTGAAACCAGCCGTGAATCCATCGCGAGCGCGATCAAAGGTTACTACGAATCGACATACGCCTTCTTATTTCCCGGTCGTTATCCGGCCGAGATCCGCTATGGCGGCGTGAAAGATAATGATGGGAAGCCTTGTGACGTCATTACGTTTAAGCCAAAAGATTCTGATCCGTTCGAGATCTGGTTTGACCAGTCGAGCCATCGAGTCGCACGAACGGTCGATCTTACCGGTCAACAGCCGCAAACAACTTACTTCTCCGACTTCCGAGAAGTTGGTGGTCTGCTCATTCCATTTCAGACCCGAGTGAGTATCGGAGATCCACGATACGATCAAAAGATTTACCCGCAGAAAATTGACCTCAATCCGGAAATCGCAGCAGAACGTTTTGATCCGCCAAAACAGGTGGTCGACGCGTTGGTCTTTCCGTCAGGCGAAAAAGAGATCACCACCTCTTTCCGGCTAATCAACAATCATATCTATCTGCCGGTCAGTCTGGACGGAAAGGTCGGTGAACATTTTGTCTTCGACACGGGTGCCACGAACACGGTTAGCGCTGAGTTTGCCAAAGCGGCCGGTATCAAAACGGAGGGATCGCTTCCCGGCGGGGGATTTGGTGATAGTGTGGCTGCCTTCGGCCTAGCCAAGATAGCTCGCACGGAGGTCGCCGGAACCGAGTTGAAAGACCAGGTATTCACGTCGTTCGACTTGAGTGGCTTAGCCAAAGTCGAAGGCGTTTCCTGCGATGGTCTGGTCGGCTATGAGATTGCTCGCCGAGCTGTTATAAAAATCGACTATGCTAACAGCAAACTTACCATCATCAGCCCGGAAGCATTTCATCCACCGGAAAACGCCGTCAAAGTTCCGTTTAAATTCAACAACCATATCCCGATGGTCGAAGGAGAGATCGATGGAGTCACCGGCGAATTCGACGTTGATACCGGAAACCGCGGGTCGCTTGCGATCATGCGTCCCTTCGCGGAAAAGAATCAACTGAAAGAGAAGTACCAGGCGAGCACTGAGGTGGTCTCAGGTTACGGAGTGGGTGGCCCATCTCGAGGTCTCCTGGTGCGGCCGCACACCTTGAAGATTGGAACCATGGAGGTGAACGCTCCGGTAGGTGTGATCGAGCTTGGTGAAAGGGGAGCGTCGGCGGCGACCCAGACCGCGGGCAATCTGGGAAGCGGCTTACTAAAGCGTTTCACGCTGACGCTCGATTACGCGAATCAAGTTCTTTATCTCGAACCGAACACGAATTTTTCCAAACCGGATGTGTTTGATCGGTCCGGGCTCTGGGTCATGAATGATGCCGATGGTTTGTGCGAAGTGAAGGATGTAGTCAAAGGTGGACCGGCGGCAAAAGCTGGCCTGCAGGTCGGTGATTACATTTTGACCATCGAGGGGTCGAAACTGAGCAGTAACCAGATCGCGGAGCTCCGGGAGAAACTGAAACAACCAGCCGGAACCGAAGTAAAACTTCAGATCCAGGGAAAAGATGGGCAGCGAGACGTCACGTTAACGCTCGCCGATTTGATCTGATAAAAAGAGCACCTGGTTGATGATGTCTGGCCATCTAAGCCTGACTAGCGCTCGATATGATTCGCGCTCTTATGTTCTCGTCAGGAAGTCGACCGTAACCCGCACCCATGTTGTCGCGTAGGTGCTCCACTTTTGAAGTGCCTGGAATTGCGCAGCCGATCGCTGGATGTGAGACCACGAATTTGAGGAGGATCTGAGCCCAACTCGTACAGTCGATTTCGCCAGCCCAGTCAGGCAGCGGGCGGCCTTGCAAGCCGCGGAGGAGTTCGCCGCCTGCGAACGGCCGGTTAGCGATCACTGCCATCCCGCGTTCGAGAGCGAGCGGCAAGATATGCCGCTCTGCTTCGCGTTCGCCGACGGAATAATTAATCTGAATGAAATCGATGGATTGCGAGGCCATGATCTTGGCCACGGCATCGTAGCTCGCTGCATCGTAATGAGTCACCCCAATGTAGCGCACCCGACCTTCCCGTTTCCAATCCCGCAGCGTCTCGAGTTGCGTTGCGACGTCGACCAAATTGTGCACCTGCATTAAATCGATGGGGTCGGTCCGCAACTTCCGCATCGATGCTTCCATCTGTTCGATGCCTGCAATCTTGCCTGAGGTCCAGACCTTCGTCGCCACAAATAGCTTCTGGCGGAGCCCGAGCTTAGCGGCGATATCGCCAATTACTTCTTCGGACCTTCCGTACATGGGAGACGAATCAACCAGTTTGCCGCCCATCGCGACAAAGGTGCTGAGTACCTCCTCGAGCGGCGCACGCGCTTCGGGAGAAGTTCCGACATCGAAGACTTGCCAAGTACCGAGACCAACTACCGGAAGCGCCTCTTTGGAAGAAGGAACGGGGCGAGTCACGATGGCTGCCGAATTGAATGGTTCTACTCCAATGGCAGCGCTCCATCTTGTGCTGGCTAGCGCCGCCAAGCTCGCACTCATCATACCCAGAGCATCACGCCTATTCATCTTACATTGTTTTTGTGACATTGTATCCCCAGCCTGAAATCGGCGACGGAAAATGACCTGCTCAATCGTGAGCCGAAGGACGCATCTCAAATCCGAAAAATCCAGCCAAGTCCAAACCGTATATTCGCGGGCCGCAATTGACCAGCAGAAGGGTGGGCTACGGGCGCGCTTAATTGTTCCCGAGATCGGGAGCGTGCCTAAAAGTTGAGGTGATTCCAGTAGGTAACTTGACCACCGATGTTTGCAACAAATTGCACCATGCTGTCCTGGGAGATCACGACCGCTAAACACTCCGGGAAATCTCGACAAAGTCGATAGGCCGAACGGTGACGAGTCCCGGCCCGTTCAACGGATTCCGGAACTTTCTGCTCGGCCTCGGAATCCAATGCGCGATAGATCGTTTCGCTCTCATAGCCAGGCACCTGGATCTCGACGCCATACGCTAGGATAGAGAAACGAGAATCGAGCAGCAGGCAACCATCGACCGTTGCCATGTCGGCCAACCACCCGGCTAAATCGAGATATTGAGTCGATATGCTGTAGGGTATTTCCTCGCCCCATTCGATCAGCTCCAACCAACCGATTGAATTTCTATCCTTCATCTTTGCGAGGAAAACCAGCCGTTGAAGGACCTTATCGATGAGCGCCTTGTACGGACGGGAGGATGCTTGGGTGTCCACTCGATATTTGGCGCAAAGAGGACCGCCCGGATCAAGGAGATTGACCATCAGTGGCGGTGGTCCAAAGACCAAAGTGCCTCCATGCCGCTTATCGCGTATCTCGCGGACCACCCGCTTAAAAAAATTAGCGTCGAAATTGTCCAGTAAATCGGGGCGAAGTTCTACATCTAGATCAATGACCAGCCGGCTGAAATCCTTGGACTCGTTCCGCAAATTCCAGAATCGTTCCGCCATCCACGAAGACGCGAATACGTTGAACCCATGCCCCTCCACCCGGCCATTCAACAAGGTCGCGAGACGTTCCGAGCCGCCATAGACGACAAGGTTGCCCGGACCTCTGATGTGGACGATTAGCCAGCTCGGAATCGCATGCGTCATTCCTTGTAGATCTGCCACGAGGTCCCTGGACCATTGACCGGTCCCGACTGTCCCGAAGATGGTAAATCCGTTCTTCGAGGACCAAATTACGGCCATGATAGATCGGTAAAAGCTTGCAGCCGGGCTGAGTCGCCGGATTTCTTGCTCATCGAAGGGACGCTGCTTGCAAAACCGAGAAACGTGAAAGCCATACAAGAGTAGATCATGTGCCTCGAGCGCCGATGGGTGACAAAGGGCGATCCGACAAACGACTTGTCTCCCTTCTTCGTTTAAGAGACTGGCTTGATACGCGATGCTCAGGAATTCAGTAAGAGTATCGAGACTATCGACCGCGAGCTGCGTTCGCTCCGGCTCGGGCCAATCCTGCCAAACTTGTGCTGCCAACAAATCGGGATAGCCATGACTGAGCCGTTCTAAGGCACTTTTGTTCCGCATCTCGTATTAGACGCGCCGGGAAGAAAGTTATTTGCTTGTTTTTTACGGTGCACTCCACAGCAGATTGAGCCAAATTTGGCACCCCGTATTCGCTCCCTCACATATCGATGGGCGAAGAAATCTGAGTCGCTCTTCAGAAATCTGGAAACTCGGAAAACGCGATCCCTTAGTACCCGGGTAGAAGGCCAGTCGTCCGCAACGCTAAGGCTGACGCTGAGCAGTAGAAAAACTCTGGTGAAAACACTACTAGGATCAATCTTGGGCGCGCTCGCTCTGGCGGCACTAGCCCTTCTTCAGTCGATGAAAAAGCCCATACTTTCAGGTGTGGCTGAAGAGCAACTACCAGACTTACAAGACGACCGAGAAAACGATCTACTGACTTGGAAAGACTCTTCGATACACCGATTATCCAAGCAGTAACTTTGTCCGGCTCTATCAAATTCCGTGTCTGACGCGCAAAATTTTTTGTTTGGATTACCACAGAGGCACGAAGACGCTCGTCGTCAGGAACCATGCATAACCGAGTCGGAGCGCACCAGCTGAAACACATTGACAAACGGCGTGATCCGAAAGGTTCTTCTTACCGCAAGGTCAGCCGCAGCAAAGGTATTCGCCCAGGTCCGGCGAGAGCGAAAATGGAGAAACCCGGGGCCAAACGCCAAAAAATTGTGCCGGTCGCGCAGATGTTCGACCACCACCACCGATCCGTTAGGATGCAACGTCCGGCGGGCTTCTCGAAAGAACGCAATTCTTTCGTCTTGGCGCCGAATTTCATGAGCGGCCAGAAATACCAGGATCAGATCGGCCGAATCCGGATCTGTCCCCCAGCTCACAGTATCAATTTGTTGAGCCGGAATAGTTGCCGGCCGGAATCTTCGTGCTCGCTCGATCGACGGTTCTGTGTGCTGCGCTGGATCATAAAAATCGAGTACTTTCATTTCCGCTTGTGGGAACAACCGCTGTAATGCCGCGCTCGACTCATCGAATCCGGCGTGGACGTTCACGATGCGGTTCGGCGCTTGCGGTAAAAGTGCTCGAATCCAACGCCAGTGGTAAAGCCACGACCGATCGTAGATGCAGTGCGAAACCAGGAGCGAGTTGGCTAGGTAGCCAAAACTCAGCCCCGCGACGATCTTCGCTGCCGTGCGCCATGGCCGTGGCAGATCCAGGCGCGCGACATAGGCAGCAGCTCCTGAAATGATGAGACTGGCAACGTACATCGGCCAATTAAAAAGCACGAGATTAGCCACACCCTCAAAGCGGCCTCGTTTCGCCGGATCAAAGGACAGCGGACTGAGCGGTTGCAACGGAGTTTGCATAAAGAGGTTCGCGGATACCACCTTGCCAGAGGCAAGGAATCATTTCGACAAAGAATGCAAATTACCAAAGGCGGTGTCTCGCAAGAGAGACAAAATCATGGCGGGCGTGAACAAAACTCCACGCGAGAATGGAATGTATGACTGATACTCCTTTTGGCTCAAAATAAAGTCAGCCAACAATTTGCAATCGACCCTTATCCAGATCGGTCGTAAACTTGGCGCAGACAATGAGGTATGACGAGAAGTAGCCCGATGAGCTAAGTGAACCGCTGCCTAGGCGGACAACGTTGACTACGGCTACTCGTTTGTGAGCCGGGCAGGGAGGGCTGGCGCTGGAAGAAAAAAGCATTCCCATGCCAGAAAAGAAAAGCACGTCCACTTTCACTGCGCTGCGAAACCCGCTGTATCGAAAGCTTTGGCTCGCCAGCGTGCTCTCCGGAACCTGTGTGGCAGCGCATGACTGTGCAGCAACCTGGGTAATGTACAAGCTAAGCGCCTCTGCGCTGTTCTTGTCCTTGATGTCTACGGTCGCGTCTTTGCCGTTCTTTCTCTTTACCCTGCCGGCCGGAGCCTTGGCGGACATCGTCGACCGCCGCAAGTTGCTCTGCATCATGAACCTCTGGTTGGCTCTCTCCGCAGTGATGCTAGCTATCCTCGGTGCACTCGGGCTTCTCAACCCATACATTATCCTAACCTGTGTTTTTCTGATTGGAGTCGGTTTCGCATTTAACGCTCCTGCCTGGACGGCGATTGTGCCAGAGGTGGTGTCGGATGCCGAATTACCGTCCGCAGCGACCCTGAGTGGCTTGCAGTTAAATATTTCCGGGATCATCGGTCCGGCTCTGGGCGGGATGCTCCTCCCTCTGGTTGGAGCCAATTGGGTGTTTACGATCAATGCGATCTGCTTCTTCGTGGTTATTCTCGCCATCCTGCAGTGGAAACGGCAGGAGAATTCTTCGAAGCTGCCTTTGGAGAGTTTTTTCGAGTCTTTCTTTACCGCAATTCGCTACGTCCGGTATGCCCCAGGGATACAGGTCGTATTGATTCGAAATGTCCTGTTCGCTTTTTTTATTTCTCTGATTCCGGCGCTGATTCCCGTCGTGGGATTGAAGGAACTAAAGCTTACCGCCGCGGGTTGTGGGATCTTGTTCAGCTGCATGGGTGCGGGTTCTGTATTTGGGGCGGTCTTTATTGTGCCTTGGCTACGGGCGCGTTTCTCCTCCAATACCCTCACCGTAGTCGCGAACCTGGTAGTGGCAGTGGTTTATCTCCTCATGGCGTTTGTCCGAGACCAGAACATTTTCATGGTGGTCGCGGCTCTGGCCGGTATCGGGTGGACCCTGTCCGCTTCAGAGCTGTGGGTCGCCGGACAACGCGCGATGCCTCCTTGGGCGAGGGGACGGATGAACGCAACCGTAATCATGGTTTCGCAGGGCGCGATGGCTCTGGGCGGCATTATTTGGGGCACCGCCGCAGTGTTCTTGGGAGTGAACGCTACCCTGATCGGAGCAGCAGTTCTCTTGTTCCTGAGTTTGATTCTGGCCATTCCGCTGTCGATCGATTTCACGGGTGCGCTCGATTTCGATCCGGCGCCGGTAACCAGTTTTTCGCATAAACTCATCTACTTGCCGCAGGCGAGCGACGGGCCGGTCGCCGTCATGTATGAATATCAAGTGGATCCAGCTCACGCACCTGAGTTCATCGAATTAATGAAACAGGTACGACTGATTCATCTCCGAAACGGCGCGTTTAGCTGGCGGCTACACGAAGATCTGACCCGCCTAAACACCTTTTGCATCGAAATGCTGGTTCCGTCCTGGACACAACATACCTTACAACGCGAGCGCATGACGAAAGCAGAGAAAACAATCATCGATCGAGCGAGTGCCTTTCACCTTGGTGGTGCCATCGAGGAAAAAATCCTGCTTTGCATTAACAAGGAACTGAGCACCCATCGCCGCACCATCAGTCACCCCTCAACCACGCCGTTCAGTCCGCTCAACCTGGGTACCCAAGAAATCGAAGGGGCGAGCTGAGTGGGCCGTCCAGCAAATAGCCAAATTTGCTCTTTCGTCCGTGGTAGGGCGAGGCCCCGAACGCACCAACATATTCGCAACACCCTCATCGATCCTTGACACAAACCGAGGTGTTGTCGACGCGCCGGCCGAGCCGCAAGCCAGAATCGGCCATCATTTCGTCAGAACAAAGACCGCGTCGCTAGCTTCACCGATAAATTTCGCTACCGCTCTGGACGAATTCACTCGCCTTTTCTTTGAGTCCTTCGCTGAGGGCTTCATCAGCCGTCAACCCGGTCTCCGCTGCGTACTTGCGCACCTCTTCGGTGATCTTCATCGAACAGAAGTGCGGTCCGCACATTGAACAGAAATGCGCCGTTTTTGCGCTTTCCTGCGGCAGCGTCGCATCGTGATAGGCCCGTGCTGTTTCCGGATCAAGACTCAGATTGAATTGGTCTTCCCAGCGAAATTCGAAGCGCGCTTTACTGATTGCGTCATCGTGGTATTGGGCGCTGGGATGTCCTTTTGCCAAGTCGGCGGCATGGGCCGCGATCTTGTATGCGATCACACCTTGTTTCACATCGTCGCGGTTAGGCAATCCCAGATGCTCTTTCGGAGTGACATAACAAAGCATCGCTGTTCCGTACCAACCGATCATCGCTGCACCAATCGCGCTGGTAATGTGATCGTAGCCAGGCGCGATGTCGGTCGTCAGTGGCCCGAGCGTGTAAAACGGAGCTTCGTGACACCACTCGAGCTGCTTCTCCATATTCTCTTTGATCATATGCATAGGCACGTGACCGGGACCTTCATTCATCACCTGGACGCCCCGTTCCCAAGCGCGTCGAGTCAAATCTCCCTGAGCTTTTAGTTCGGCAAATTGCGCCTCATCATTGGCATCGGCGATCGAGCCGGGTCTCAAGCCGTCGCCGATAGAAAAGCTGACGTCATACGCTGCCATGATCTCGCAGATCTCGTCCCAATGGGTATAGAGAAAATTCTCCTGATGATGAGCAAGACACCATTTGGCCAGGATGGACCCACCGCGGGAAACGATTCCGGTTTTCCGCTTCGCCGTCAGCGGTACGAACCGCAACAACACGCCAGCGTGCACCGTGAAGTAGTCCACTCCTTGTTCAGCCTGCTCAATCAGAGTATCCCGATAAATTTCCCAGGTTAGTTCTTCCGCCCGGCCACTAACCTTTTCCAGTGCCTGATAGATCGGGACGGTGCCGATCGGTACTGGGCTGTTCCGGATGATCCATTCTCGCGTCGTATGAATGTTTTTCCCGGTCGATAAATCCATCACCGTATCGGCGCCCCAGAGAGTAGCCCACCGCATTTTCTCCACTTCTTCCTCGATACTCGAAGCGACCGCAGAGTTGCCGATGTTCGCATTGATCTTCACCAAAAAATTCCGGCCAATGATCATCGGTTCGGCTTCAGGGTGATTAACGTTCGCCGGAATGATCGCGCGGCCCCGCGCGACTTCGTCGCGCACAAATTCCGGCGTGATGTGCGCCGGGATCATTGCTCCCCACGATTGGCCAGGATGATGGCTGCCGTTCGACTTGTTTCCCAGATCTTCCCGACCCAGATTTTCACGGATCGCGATATACTCCATCTCTGGAGTAATGACGCCGTTCCGAGCGTACCAAAGTTGAGTAACCGGATGCCCCGCCGATGCACGCAGAGGGCGCCGCCGAAGACCGGGAAATTGACCACTCGTTGCAGCTCGATCCGCCGCCTTTCTGGCGTGCGATGCGCTCAGATAGCCGTCGTCCTGAGGACGAGCGGTGCGTCCCTCGTACTCCGCTGTGTCGCCGCGTTTCAAAATCCACTCCAGCCGGAGTGGGGGAAGTCCCTTCCGAATATCATGTTCCTGGTCCGGATCACCCCACGGTCCGCTCGCGTCGTACAAGTTCACCGGCGGATTTGGTTCCGAAGTTCCATCCGGCGAGCGGGTGGATGATTGTTCAACTTGGCGCAGGCCAACTCGCAGTTCGTGCCGTCCGTTGACGTAGATGCGGCGGCTCCTTTGAAACGGACTTGTGGTCATGAGATTAAATCGCAGGACCACTTTGGCTCCCTTCGGCGGCATTACCCGCATCAGGTTCTAAGGGTTCCTCGCATAAAATCGAGGATCTCAGCCAATGGCTCCCCTGCAGTAACCAAACTATTCCTGGAGATTACCAGGACGCAAGGGGATTCGGCGGACAATAGCTGATAGCCGAAGAGATCTGGGCTCAGGAGAGAGAGCGCGCGGTCGACCTCAGCGTTGGTAGGCGCCGCAGTTACTCCCCGGGAGCCGAAGATGATATTGCGCTGCCCATGGGTGAGGGGGGAATCGCCTTGCTCCTAGGGTCGCTCAGAGCCATCCGCTGACAACGATCTAAATATTGAGTGCGCACTTTTGCTCCGTTACCGGCGCTCTCGGCGATGACGGCGTTCCTTAATGGACAACCCGAACTTTGATGCTATCAGGTCTTGATGCGTTGGCTTGTCTGCATTCTTGCGACGTTATTGGCCGCTCGGGCTGCAGATGCCGCGTTGGTTTTCCAGGACCGCCATATCGACCCAAGCGGTACCGAGACTGTTTACCGCTTCGAAACGGATTCCGAGGAAATTGCTTCCACGATGGATCAAGCAACGGTCAGGAAGATCGCCACATCTTGGGCCGCACGATATTACAAGGTTCAGGTCCCGTTGGTCGTAGAGGTCCAAGCGCGTACCATGCCGACCCGTTTCTGGTTGATCCAACTTTCGGCGCAAGGCGAGGGGAAACGGGAAGCATTTTATGCAGTCGTGCTGCCGAACGGCTCAATTGTCGAACCCACGGCAGCGCGGAAACCGGTTGCAGCGGCTGCTTTAATTGATCGCGACTCATCTGGCAGCTCAGTAGATCCCCTTTTGACTACGCCAGCCAAAAAAATCGAGATCCATGGAGAAATCAGTTTTACTTACTGCTTCGGGAAAGGAGCCGGTTGCGCGTATCGCGATCTGAATCCCGCGTTAAATCCTGCCCGAATCTTCCTCCCTAAAGACAGCGACCTGTCGGCTATTTGCTATCTGCTCTTTGCTGGTCGCGATGAGCTCTTCACTAGGCAACGGTGATGCGTCGGCCGGCCGACTGCATGAGGCGTTTCTCGGGTCAAAGGGTTTGCGCTTACCGAGCCAGCCGGTGAAGCTGAATCTGGTTGCCGACGCGACGCTGCAAACCTCTAACGCGCAACCTGTAACTCCTAACCTCCCAGTCAGAAATCATAGCCGATCTTTAATCGAATCTCGTTTCGTTCGTGACTGTTCAAGTCCAGGGAACCTGATCGCGATCCGTCGGCGTGCCAACCAGCTACCTGAGGTAACCAGGTCAAAGTTGCCCACCATCGGCCGGCCGCGTAATGCAGCGCCGGACCGACTGAGAACGCCCAATCTACTTGATTGCGAATATTCGCGTTCCCCAGTTGTGTCGCGTACCGCGTTTCCAGGCCAAGAAACCAGTTCGAAAAAACTCGGTATGTGACCCCGCCGCTGATCTCCGGCTTAAAATTCGTCGTGAAGCTCTCGCCATGAGACGGTCTAGGCCGTTCCCACTCTGTTTCGTTGGTCAGGTTCAACACCGCGATCAGCCGATCCTCCAAGAAATTCTTCTGAATCAGTAAGCGTGTTTCCAGTTCCCACTCGAGGCTTTTGTCTCCTGAAGGACTATCCATGAGCGCATATTCGGGTTCCACAAAGAGAGCGATCCCCACCGGGTCCTTATAAGGGCTGGAGAAAGCGTATTTCAGCTCAAACGCGTTGCCAACGAAAGAAAATCGGTTGCGGCGCAGCGGGCTATTTGAATCGGCCGCTTCCCGGCCGGCTCCGTCAGTGAAATTTGTGTAATTTTCGTTCCATTCGAGGGCGATCTGGAATCGATCGGTGACGCCATACTCCACTTCCTGCTTCAGATCGAAGCCGGAGTAAGAGCCAGTTCCTTTGCCAAAGCGGCCGGTGGTCCAGCTGTACAACTCCCATTTTCCCTTGGGGAGGGTTTCTGATCCGAAACTGTACGCGAAATAGTTTTCGTCCGCGCGGACGACAGAGGAGAGGAGGGCCGCTGAAGAGACTGCCAACATTGTGAACCGAAGGTAAGAGGCAAGCATTGCAGTACATGAGAATGATTCTCAATTGCAGTCAAGGCGTCTCGCTCCTAAACGCGCCAAATTCACCGATAGAGTCGGAATCCAAGAAAAATGCTTTTTATGTAAAATACGTCTATTCAAACATAACCTGTGACGTACCAACTATATAGATCGCTATCAAACCGGAATAAAAAGCCTAGAAACCAGCGTGCATCGGAGCTCGCTGCCCCGGATGCCGAGAACAGCGCTTACGGATTGTCGGATTCTCCGTTAGATTCGTTCTCCCCGGTGCGATCACTCGATCGTAATGGCTCCAGGTTAAGATTCCGGACGTGAGGAAAGCCTTGCGGATTGTTTTCCTGGATGAAGGTCAGGATTTTTTCCCGAACGAGGCAGCGTAAGTCAAAAAGCCGGGGTGCGGTGTCCGCGCTCACCAGAATACGCACCTCAACGGTACTGGATTTCCAGTCTGTCACCTGGACAGCGTGGGCGCGCTTGTCCCACAACGGCGAGGCAGCGACAATCTTTTGCGCCTCTGCGCGAATCGTCTCAATCGGGATAGCGTAATCAACGTAGAGAAACACCGTTCCGAGCAACTCGGAGCTGCTGCGGGTCCAGTCCTCGAACGGTTTCTCCAAAAAATAGGTGATCGGCAGGATGAGGCGTCGCAGATCCCAAATCTTCACCACCACATAGGTGAGAGTGATTTCTTCGATCGTGCCATAATCTGACTCAACCACGACGACGTCGCCTATCTTCATCGGATTGGTGAGGGCAATCTGCAATCCAGCAATAATCGTCGTCAGCGATTTCTGCGCTGCCAAACCAACGATGACACCGGCGACACCTGCGGAGGCCAGCAAACCGGTACCGATCTGCCGAACGGCGTCGATGTTCATCAGGATGGCACCCAGGGCGACCATGGCGACGATAAAGGTCAAAAGCTGACGAAGCACTCGGAGACGGGTTTGCAGCCCGCGCATCTTGTAGGTGTCAGCTATCCGGGACTCGGTACCCACCATAGCCATGTCCTCGACTGCGCGGATCATCTGGATAACGAGGACCGCATTGATGAGTGCGGTTGCGATCGACGCCGCCTTGGATGCAATCGCTCGTCCTGGTTGGGCCAGATCCAGGACAAAAATCGCGGATTGGACCGCCAGTACGATCAGATTGTAGTAGAGCAGACGCCCGAGAAGCGGGAAGGCAGAGTAGAACCATTTGCGAGGTGTCCGGGTGGCCCTCGCGTCGAGCCAGTTCACGATCAGGCGGACGACATGAAAACAAAACACCAGGAGCGCGGCCAGGTACCCTAACTCCGCCAGTTTGCTGACTGCCTGAAACGGTACTTGGCTGTTGATGGCGAAAACCAGGTGCGGCAGGAAAGGCGAGACGAAAATCAGCGCCGCAGTAACAAAGAAGAAGATACTCACGCCTTTCTTGAGGGCGAAGCGGATTCCGCCCAGCCAATACCGTCCTGAGTCGTCCGGTTTATGCTGGTCAGCGGGCTGATTTAGAAAATGACGGGCGATCAGTCGGATCCCGAGAACGATCAGCGCAGCGAGTAGGCCGAGAATAACTTTGGCGATCGTGATGTGGAGGAAGAGTTCGGTTTTGCTCCACGGGCCTAAGATATTGGCAAGCTGTACGCTGAGATGATAGACGAAAACGGCGAATTCCCGAGTAAGCCATTCTACGCCCGAAATCGGATAACCTAGCTTGGTTGGATCGATCGGTGGCAACCGAGGACCAGGGTGCTGCCCCTGATCCGCCGCAGATTGGGCGAAGGTCGTCGTTGCCGCGAACAAACCTAAAAGCGCCGAAATGCCTTTTCTCATCTGAAAGCCATAGGGCGAGCCTTCAGTATCTCAAACAAAAAATGGCAGGAATCGGAGAGCGACTCATTCGGAACGTTTGCGTCAATTTGTGGCGAGGAGAATCCTCGCAACAGGACGGCCCTTGGTCTTAGGTGGGCTCGGCGGCTAGCCACGCGTTAACTCGAGGCAACCCAATTCACGCCGCGAACAGTGCGTATCCCGAAAGTCAATCACGAGTTTATCTGTGGCATGCGTAACATGTAGTGTAACGATCTAGTTATCAGTGCGTAACGGATGACTAATATATCGCGCAATATGTGATCGGCATTGGCAAAGAGCTATTTCCGGCGACGTTAGCCCCTAGTCCTCGTTTTTGGCTCGGTCGAGTCATCACAAAACCGATTAATGTAGTCGCTCAGCCGGAGGAATCCCGTCGATTCGAGCCGATAAAACCGAAGAGTCGATTCACGCGTTTCGCTCACTAATCCGGCCTCACGTAATACTCTCAAGTGCTGGGAAACCGCTGGCCTACTCATATCCAGTCCCACCGCCAGTTTGCCGACGGGAAGGGGACCAAACCTGAGCCGTTCGAGCAATTCGCGCCGGGTCGGATCAGCCAACGCTTGAAACAGTATTTGATTAGCCACAGATAGGTAAGGACAGACTTATAAACATATAAGCAAAGACTTACTTATGTGTCAATCAAAACTTACCAATGGCGGTCAAGACGCCCCTTCCGCCTTCGCCGATTTGTCTGATCTAGTCTCGGCGGCGCAGGTTTTCCGCCTCCGTCCCGCCGGCCCGGCATCTTCTGTCTCGCCTTCGGTTTGGCGGGCGCAAGCGGCCATCCATCGTCCCGTTCGTGACGCGTCGCTTTAATAAAACGCGATCGCAGCACTGAAGTACTGGGCTACTTTCACCGGTCCCTTTTCGGGACTGATTTTTCTCCAGCGTCCGACGGAGCTGTGCGTGTTGATCTGTTGACGCGCATGCGCGATGCCGGGACGATGGCGAACCCGTGCGATGCCCGGGGAACCATCCAGCAGATGAGCACAAGGGCGACTTGCTCTGGCCGAATTTGGCTCTCCGCTATCGGCGATTGGCTATTTCAGCGGAGCTGACCACGTGCACGCCGACCGCTTGCATTTCGGCAACAGCCAGTTCTCCGTCATCCGGTTTCAGATTCACGGCCCGGCAGGCGTCGCGAACAACCCAGGTCTGCAAGCCTAGGTCGATGGCGTCCAGGGCGGTGAACTTCACACAGTAATCGAGCGCTAAGCCAGCGATGAAGATCTCTTTTGCCTGCTCCTTGCTGAGATATTCCGAGAGTCCGGTCGAACGCCTTTTTCCGTTATCGAAAATACCGCTGTAGCTGTCGATCTCCGGATCGATCCCTTTGTGAAAGACAGCGCGGATATGGCTCCTATTTAAGAGAGAGGAGAATTCGGCCCCCTGCGTTCCCTGGACGCAGTGTACGGGCCAAAGTATCTGGGGTAAATCAGCCAAAATGATCGTCTCGCCTGGCTGCCGCCCCGGATGATTCGCTGCGAAACTGCCGTGATCCAGCGGATGCCAATCTTGCGTCGCCAACACCAGATCGAATCGAGGCGCTAAAGTGTTAATCACCGGGATCACTTCTTCGCCCTCTCGCACGGCCAGAGCGCCGCCCGACAGAAAGTCATTCTGAATGTCAACGATGACAAGTGCGCGCATCCGGCAGAAACACTAGATGATGGGCTGGGCAAATACCAGTCGGTCACTGAGCGCCAATTCCGACCTGGAAATTCGAGACTTGGCGACGTTGACGCCGAAAGCCAGTTTTACCTCCTATGTGCGTATTAAACGATGTAAGAGTGTGACTAACAATGGGTAACAAATGAACATGATGTTGGTGAAAACGCCTAAATGATCGAATATTGGACGGACGCTCCGGTGTGCTCAGGGCCGTGTTAGTCAGATCGTTACTCGATCTGTGCGTTCCGGGAATAGACAATATGGGCTTCGAACAAACGCTGTGAAGTTATGGTGTCTCTAGAAATCCATGAGATGCAGCAGGACGTTGATCATGCCGTTCGCGTTTCGAATTGACTCGACCCGGCCGGCTCGTGCTAACCTGAATTTCCCCCAAAGACCTAACATCTCATGCGAGGGTCAGACTATGTCATCTTCAACATCGGTGTCCTGGGTTTTCGACGCAGATTATCTCCAGGCTTGTAATTGCGACTACGGGTGCCCGTGCGAGTTTTCCGCTCCTCCGACACCCGGCTTCTGTGAAGGCACAGGGACGTGGCGGATCAAAACCGGTCGATGCGGGGATGTACCGCTCGATGGCCTTTGTCTGGCTTTTGCAGCGTATTGGCCGAAGGCGATCCACTTGGGCGGTGGTACTGTCACGGTGTTCATCGACGAACGCGCCAATGCAGAGCAGCGTAGGGCGCTCGAAAACATTGCTTTGGGCAAACTTGGCGGACTTCCATTCGAAATTTTGGCAACGACGTTCTCTACCGTCCAAGAGACTCGGTTCGTCCCGTTTGAATTTCGCCTGGACGGGCGTAATAGCGCGGCACGGATCGGCGACACGGTCGCGTTTGATCTCGAGCCGGTGAAAAATCCGGTGAGCGGGGAGCCCGAATTTGTGCGTATCGAACACGCTACAGGGTTTATCTTTCAAGGCGCGGAAGTGGTGTCGGCGCGCGACTTACGTGTCTCTGCCGGCAGTATTAATTTCCAATACTCTAACAAAGCAGGCTTTGTAACCGAGGTTCACTACCAAAACTGACCGCCGAATCGAAGGTTCGGCCGCGGCAGCCATGGAGAAAGTAATCGAGACTGTGGTGCAGCGGGATCGTCTGACGGTCAGCGTTGCGCTCGCAGGCATTGCGGGCGTGGCATGGTTTTACCTTATCTTCGAGACCGAGAGATTCGCGACGACCGGAATTTGCCACTGCGCTGCGATGGCCATTAGCGGACCTAACTTGGCGGCTTGGGCGCCTCAAACTCTGGTGCCTCTCTTTCTCATGTGGGCCGAGATGATGGTGGCAATGATGCTGCCCGCCGTAGCACCGCTCGTTCTCCTTTTTTCGAAAGTCGCACGCTCACGTGCCGACCGCGGTGAACCGTACGTGCCGACGGTTTTTTTCATTTCTGGATACTTCGTCGTCTGGTCAGTTTTCAGCTTGGGTGCCGCGATCGCCCAATGGATCTTGCATGGTGCTACACTGCTTTCACCTCAGATGGCCACTAAGAGTTCGATTCTTTGCGGGCTACTCTTCGTGGGTGCTGGCATGTTCCAGTTTTCGCCCCTCAAGAATGTTTGCCTGAATCATTGCCGATCTCCATTGACGTTTCTGATGACTGAATGGCGCAACGGACGAACTGGAGCATTCCTGATGGGATGGAAGCACGGCCTGTTCTGCACGGCTTGCTGCTGGCTGCTGATGCTCCTCCTCTTCGCAGTCGGGGTCATGAATCTTCTCTGGATCGCGCTGCTCGCCCTATTTGCTTTGTCCGAGCGCGTTGCACCAAGACGTTGGTGTTTAGCGCAAGTATCAGGCTTGGTTCTCGTCGCGTTCGGAACATGGCTGCTTTGTTCACCGCCAGTCACCGGTTGATTGGTTTATTCCTTTAGACCGCCTTCGCGAACTACGGTGAACCAGATTGTCGTTTCTCGTGGATGATTCTAGTTGCAGCTCCGCATCCCTGATCGGGTAGGCGTGAAATGCTTAGCCAGTGGTTCGGAGTCCGCTCGCAATGGCATTGATACAGACGAGCAGATCGGAAAAAAGCAGATCCGATGTTGCTTGATCCTGCGCCTCCCGGGCGAGTCGCCATTGCCGCAAGAGTGCGACCTGTTGAACGTGCAGGGCCAACAGAGCGGCTGCCCGAATCTGATGGGTCATGGTAAACCGCGGACGACGGTCACCGGATCCACCACCTAGCACTTGGGGCAACAGGGTTCGGGTCAAATCGAACTCTTCCAGTATCGCCCGAAAAACCGCTTTAACCGGTTCATGGTCAGGAGCCAACGATGCGTAGAGCTCCATAATGGACCGTTCTGCGCTCTGCATGTTCGTCTCCGCGTTGGTGAGGACAAAACGGAGGAACGGCGATTTTTTTCCCGCTTCTAGCAGTTGGTCCCACGCCGGCGTTTCGTTCATTTCAGTCAGCGCGGTTCCCAGCCCATACCAGCCAGGCAGATAAAACCGGGATTGGGTCCAACTGAATACCCACGGGATGGCCCGTAAATCCGTGAATGAGTGTTCGCCCGTGCGACGGCTCGGTCTTGAACCGATACTGCTTAATTCAAGTGCATCGATCGGCGTCGCCGAGCGGAAGAACTCGAGAAATCCCGCCATCTCCAGGAGACGGCGATAGGTCTGCCGGCTGCTATTCGACAACTGTGACACCAACCCGCCGCTCGTTTCCTCCGGCTCCGTTTGACCCTCTTGTTGCAACGTGATGCCGGCAACGCCCGCGAGCAAAATTTCCAGGTTATATCCGGCTGTGATGCGGTTGGCGTACTTCTGCGCAATCGTTTCACCTTGCTCAGTCAATCGGATGTCGCCGCGAATCGTCCGGTGAGGTAAAGCTTCGAGAAAACGATGCGTGGGACCGGCTCCGCGACTGATCGTTCCGCCGCGTCCGTGAAAATAGCGCACCTGGACACCGCTCGAATCGGAGATGCGGGTGATTTCCCTTTGCGCGCAATGGAGCGCCCATTGGCTGGTCAAAAGACCCGAATCTTTGTTGCTGTCGCTATAGCCAAGCATGATCTGTTGCACCGGAAACTCGCTGCCCCGAATTTCCGCCTGGAGCAGAACGCTTCGCTTCACGAAAGGATGCTCGAGGTACTGTCCGACAATTTGCGGTGCCGACTCGAGGTCTTCGATCGTTTCGAATAAGGGAACCACGTGAATTTCCGACGCAGGACCTTCTGGAGTCTCCCGCCAGAGTCCGACCTCCCTGGAGAACAGATAGACAGCCAAGAGATCGGACACACCCCGGGTCATGCTGACAATGAGCGAACCGATTCCGCGTAATCCGTATTTATCCCGGTAATCTTTTAGGACTCGATAGCAGCTCAGGACTGCATCTGCCTCCGGACCAACTGGAGTCCCAGGCGACAAAAAAGGCCGGCGCGAATCCAATTCCGACAACAGAAAGGGAAGCCGTTCCTGCTGGTTCTGGTGGACAAACCGGTCCGCATTGGGAACTCCCGCAGCGGTCATCAATTGAGCGATTGCAAGATCGTGGAAGTGACTGTTTTGCCTGATATCAAGCACCGCGCCGTGAAATCCGAATACATCGACAATACGGATCACGCGCAAGACCTCCGCTTCGGCGATGCGGCGCGCGCCGACGGCCTGCAACGAAGCACCGAGCAAAAGCAGTTCATTTCGGAGCTCGGTTGCAGACTCAAAATACGGTTGGGGAGGTGTTTGCGTGAGTTTTTTCTGTATTAAATAGGCAAACCGGCGCCAAGGCTCTTCTCGGAATAGAGCGTCCTCAAGCGGAGTGAACGTTTCCACGGAGAGTCGTTGGATTGCTTCTTCCAAGTAATCCGGCGCGACCTGATCGTTGCCGGAGAGCGTGAGTTGATCGATCAAGCGCCCAAGGGCCTCTTCCAGGGCGTGCAATGCCGCGTCCCGCAGATCCTGAAAAGTCGTCGCGGTCACTTCCGCGGTCACTAAAGGGTGCCCGTCGCGGTCGCCGCCAACCCAGGTACCGAAGCGCAGACGAGGGAGCGTATCTGCCGAGGTCAGCGAGGAGCGATCGAATCCGGTTTCACTCCAGGCCTGCCTCAGCCGCAGGTCGACGTCGGCCAGTACCGCCGGAAACACGTCCCGCAGATAATGAACAATATTACGTCGTTCCTCGAACAGTCGCGGCTTGGTCCGGTGAACTTCGCCGGTGCGCCAGAGCCGTTCCAGCGTCACTTTGATCTCGTCGCGGATGGCCGCCTGTTCTTGCGGCGTGTACATCGGATTTTCTCGCTGGACGAGAAGCAGGTACAACGCGCGATGCTGTTCGAGCACTGCCAGCCGTTTCGCTTCCGTCGGGTGGGCGGTCAACACCGGTTCGACTCGGATGTGGGGTAAACGCTGGACGATCTGGCTCTCCGAAAGGCCGGATTTCTTCAATTTCTCCA
This sequence comes from uncultured Verrucomicrobiae bacterium, assembly GCA_963804425.1. Lineage (GTDB taxonomy): Bacteria > Verrucomicrobiota > Verrucomicrobiia > Chthoniobacterales > JAFAMB01 > DASTDH01. The sequence continues at coordinate 310,912 of CAWDQF010000004.1, forward strand.
GCTGATACGCCCAGAGACCCGGCTCGCTCGCCAGACCCAAATCGGATTCCCGCAAACGCCGCACCTGTGCCGCCACATTCTCCTCGACCATATTGAGAAGCTGAAACGCGACCGAATAGGCCTGAGAGAGGCGAGGATTCGGCTGATCCGAGATCGTCACGTCGCTGATCCAGGGCAATCGCTTGGCCAGGTCCGGCTCGCCCAGTTCCTCGAGCACTTCGCGGAAACAATGCATCAGGAACGACAGATCCCCGTGGATCTTTTCGAAGCCGCGTGACAAGTAATCCGGTTTCATTGGAATGCGCCGCGTCCGGATTATCTGTCGTGGACCGCGACACTGTGTCAATAACTTCCGCCGAATTCGCTGGTAGCGAGAAGGGGCACCGAACGATTCACAAGTTATCCACAATCTCGGATTCGCCTCGTATTCAGCAAAATAAGCATAACATCATACAATAAATGTCATATAAAATAGGTTGAAAAATAAGATGCGCGCCCTGTTCTTAAGACCTCCCAAGTGCACCTTTGACACAAAACTCGAGACTCATTCGACGCAAAAGTTGGTACTTTCCGCAAAGAATTCCGAGTATCAGGATAAGCCGGCGACCTCGGAAAGACGCTCTAATCGAATTTTAGAGCGTTTTTTGTCCGCTGAAGGAAGATGAGGACACAGTTGTTGTCCCGACTCGGAACGAATTGACTCCTACCCCGCGAGAAGACTTTACCCGAGGGAGCCGTGACAGACTCTTGGGGTCAGCTCAAGGAAACCGAAATTTTGGTACGCTTATGCCTTCCAAGAAACATTCGACTAAAATAAATCGCCACAGAATTCGATTAGCGCTCGTTTTACGGGAAAACTGGTATTGGGTGTTGGGGAGCAATGGAGCAAAAAACCGGTTTAAGGAGCCCAGTCGTTAATTATTTTACAAACGGAGGAGTAGCCCTGATTTCATCTGGGACACGGAGCATATGAAACCACTGCATTGAAAAGTTAGGCCGATATCCCAGGGCAAAGAGCAAAGAGCAAAGAGCGCACCCCCGGCTTAAGCTCCGCCCGATAGTGCCAAACAGCCGCCACAGCCCATTAGCAAGACGCCAGCAGTCCTGGCCACTAACAATCCTCGCGGAATGACTTTCTCAAGCAGTACAAACACACTGAGCGCGGTGATCCAGGCAAGATTCATTACACCGACCGCGAACAGAACCGCCATTAACAGCCAGCAACAGCCAAGGCAATAAGCTCCGTGACGCACACCGATCAGGAACGCACCTACATTACCGTCACGCCAGTACTTCAGCAGGAATTGCAGCGGTGCACGGCAGTGCCTCAAGCAAGCGTATTTGAATGGCGTCCACTGATAAATGCCGGCCGAGATGAGCACTAGACTGCCGAGCACGGGGCTTGTGGCCACCATCATGGGAGAAATCAGTTCTAAGTTATGCAGTCCCCATTGCGCCAGCGTAGCGACGAAGCTGAACCCCGTCCACGATGCGACATAGCCAGCGAGGAACACCCATACGGGAACGAACACTCGACCCTGTGCGTGCCGACTGCGGTTGATTGTTGCGAAAGTCAATAGCATGGGAGTAACCGATGGAACCATCATAGCAATCATCATGATCGCCCACATTGCGAAAATCATCAGCAGGTCTGCTAAACCCCATGCGCCGGTACTAGGCATGGCCATCGAGACAAGGGCCATGTGTTGCATTGCCCAGCCCTCGTAAACCAGATATGACCAGCCAAGAAGGGAAATCGCGGCAGCACCCGCTATGACTATGGCGCGATCCTGCCGAAGCAGCTTCGCCAGCACTATGTCGTCATGCACGGCAGATCTCATCGGGCACTCTAGTAGCGCAGTGGCGAGGAAAATCCGTTCTTTTACGCTTTGGGAACAGACGTTGGGGGGCGATGCCTCGTCAGTTGCTCCAATCGAAGGCGTTCAGCTGTGCATAGGTGTTCTTGAGCTCAAACGTCAGTTTGTCGCCTGCGCTGACGCGGCAAGACACCGTGTTACCCATCTCGGCCTCCTTGTATTCGAAACCATTGGGCAACGCGATGCGAGCCCTGTGTTCCTCTCCGGTCGCAGGGCTTTTGATTGGCTCGACATTGGACTCGGCGATTCCCGGGATCCGAATCGTTGCGAATCGCTTCTCGCGATCGACAGTGAGGGTGATCGGGGCGAAGAGCGTCTCAATCAGATTGGGGCATACAGCAGCGAAGATCTCCCAATACGGTCCGCCATGCTGACCGCTGTCCAGGGCAATCAGCGCCTCGCGCTGCTCCTTGGTAGCTTGTTCGTCGACAATCGTGCGCCGCACGCCGTTACCCTCATGTATCGCTCCCGGCCACCAGTAAAGGCGCGCGAAACGCACGCCATCCAATCGGGTGTTGCTAAAATATCCATCGCTAATCTGCCACGCTAGAAGGGCTTCACAGTGCCCGGTCGTCGGCAGCGCACTAAACTGGCAGGGACAGCCCCAGCTGCAGTTGCAGTTACCCACTTCTTCACCTGCGATCCGCCATTTGATTTTCGTCGGTTCGCTCATATTTCTTCTCCTTCAACGCGGCACCTCCTAACCGAGGGATGTCTCACCTTCAGGTTGGGTTTGGGAAAGAATACTGGCTTATATTTATAGCGTTCTGGTCGAGCATATTGCAAGATTTATCCCCAGGGTGTTTTGAGTAAGGTCAACCACAGCGGGGGTGGATTGCGTTCAGCCTAGGTAGTCACGCACGGGATTCTGCTCTGTCGACAAGTTTCGATACCGAGAGGACATCGGCGATTAGGAATCCATCCCAGAACCTCAGTGTCTGACTTTCCAGCTTTCAATAGGTGAGGTTGTGTCGTGAAATAGACAGAACAAGATCATTACTGCACCTCCGCAAGTCGATAGATCGTCGCAACATGGACATTAAACGTCCTCGCGATATCAGAGACCGATCTGCCTTCTAGAACAAGTCGTCGGGCCAACTGCTCCTGATCTACACTGAGTTTGCGAGGACGACCGAATCGGACTCCTCTCTTTCTAGCTGCTTCGCGCCCCGCACTTGTTCGCTCTCGTATAAGGTCACGCTCAAATTCCGCGATACCAGCGAAAATAGTCATGATCATTTTGCCAGCGTGAGTTGTCGTATCAGCCCAAGGTTCAGAGAGCGACTGAAACTTCCCGCCGGACTCTCCCCAACACCCGTATTGGGAACCCGCTGCTTTGTGCTGGAGGTTTAGCGTTCCATATCAACGCTGCACTCGAGCAGCTTGTTCGCGAAGGACATCACGTTACACACGCCTTCGCACTCTGTTCCACGAGGAGACAGGGCTCCTTAGCGTACGTAAAACTCCGTTTCCTCGGTGTGTTGCCCAAATAGCACGGAATAACATCGACAAAAAAGGTAATTAGTTACTAAGATTATGTCCCCATGATGGGGGAGCGCGATCCACAGAAGCAACTGTGGAGCTATCAGGTGAACTTGGATAAGCGGGTGCGCAGTGATCATCCGCTACGGCGAATTAACGAGACGCTGGAACTGGATTTCGTGCGGCGAGAAGTCGCACAATTCTACGGCACCAAAGGTAACGTTTCAGAAGATCCAGTCGTCATCATGAAGATGATGCTGTTGCTGTTTTTGGATAACGTGCGCAGCGAAAGAGAGCTGATGCGGATTGTCCCGGAACGCCTCGATTACATGTGGTTCCTGGGTTATGGCTTAGACGACACGGTCCCGAATCACAGCGTCTTGAGCAAAGCCCGCAAGCGCTGGGGCCAAGAGGTCTTCGTTGCACTCTTTAGCCGGGTCGTGGCGCAGTGCGTCAGAGCAGGTTTGATAGAGGGCACTAAGATCCATGCCGATAGCAGCTTAGTCGATGCCAACGCATCGTTGAACTCGGTTCGTGAGTTGGATGCTGCGACTCTGAATCAAATCCGACAAGCTTGCCGTGAACAAACTGAGAAGCTCGAGGAAGCAGACACTAAAAAGAACGAGGCCGATGACGATCAAGACCCGGATATGCACGGACCAGGTCCTCGTACGGAAATAAACCAGAAGTATAAAAGCAACACAGATCCAGAAGCCACACTAGTTCGTCAGCACGGATTCAAAACTCGGCCACGGTACAAAAACCACCGAGTGGTCGATGACGCCCAGGGAATCATCACAGCGGTTCACACGACGACCGGCAGGATCAATGAGTCTCATGAACTGATGGAGCTGGTTGATCAGCATCAAGCTAATACCGCGATCGCCGCGCAGACGATCGTCGCTGACTGCAAATACGGCACGATACAGAACTACGTCGCCTGCCAAAAGCGAAAGCTCCGCACGCATATGGCCGATCTACTGACAAGCAGCCCTGGCAGCGGACGGCGCGACGGGATCTACCCAGAATCGCAGTTCCTCTATCGACCAGAGAGTGACACCTTCTTGTGCCCGGCTGGCCAAGTGATGAAGCCAAGGCGGCTGCACTCGGTGCGCCTCAGTTGGGAATACGTCACCAAGCGAGGGGTGTGTTTGAGTTGCCGGTTGCGCGAGTTCTGCACCCGTTCCAAAACGGGCCGCAGCATTAAACGCCATCGCGATCAAAACCTCTTGGATCGAGCGCGTCGACAAGCCAACAGCAAGAGAGCCAGACTCGATCGGAAACGCCGGCAGCATCTGATGGAACGCAGTTTTGCTGACGCCGCCAACCGACATGGTTTCAAGCGCGCTCGCTGGCGGGGGCTGGTCAAACAATCGATCCAAGATCTGTTGATCGCAACGATTCAAAACCTTAGAAAACTGATCGGAGCGATCCAAAACGTCCCGCAAAGTGCCTGGAAACCTCTGATCCGAACTCTTTCCTGGTTATGTATGATGCTAAGAGCGCTTTTCACGCCTGATTCGCCGGGTCGGCTCGGTTTTCTCACCGATCTAACCTGCCGCCCCTTTGCAGTTCCGTGACTAGCAGACGCGGCTGTTCGGGCAACAAGCCGTCGTGAGCTGACCCCTTTAGGCCGATTACGCGCTAGTGTCTACCGCAAGGCCGTCAACGTCTCCGTTGCAGTACGGGCCCGGGCATCGATTTCGCGTTTGGTTGGCGCCTGGCGCACGCGCAGCAATAGCCGGATCTGGAGATCGGCCAAGAGCGCGGCAAAATAGCGGGCGGCCAGAACGTCTGGATCCCCGGCGACGACTAACCCTAGGGCTTGAGCTTTTTCGATCAATTCCGTGAGCGCCTTCAGGTTAGCTCCCCGGCCGCTGTTGTCGAGTGCTCGAGCGATCTCAGGGGCGCGGTCGGATTCTGCAATCGCCAGCCGAAAAACGGTCAGCACTTCCGGGTGACACACCGTTTTTAAAATCGATACGCCTAATTCAACGAGCAATGCCGCTAGTGCGCTCCGGGTCTGAGGCATAGGAACCGCCGGATCCAAAGGGAGACGCATCTGCTGGGTGCGTTCCCCGATACAGGCCGCTAATACGGCATGCTTGTTCTTGAATAAGGCGTAGAGATCACGTTTAGAAACTCGAGCCCGGGTGACAATATCCAACATGCTGGTGCTGGAAAAACCATGTTGCCGAAAGAGGTCAAAAGCCGCGGCCAACACGCGGTCGCGGATGGAGAGCGGCTTGGACGGGACCGGGGACTCAGGTGAGTCAGCTTGAGATTGGTTGGTTTTCGACATTTCTACTTGCTTTTGGTACGATTTCGTACCAATGTTCGGCTATATCGGTACCATATCGTACCTCGTGTTAAAACGCTACTCCTCTTCTCTTGCCATGATTAAACCAAAAATTCTGGTCACCGGTGCAACCGGAAAAACCGGGGGCGCGGTAGTCACTGAGCTACTAGCGAAAGATTGGCCCGTACGTGCCGCCGTCCGCGTACGTGATGCACGCAGCGATCGGCTCCAGCGCCGGGGCGCTGAGATCGTTATGGTCGACATCTTTGATCCTAACCAACTGATGGACGCGATGCGCGGCGTGCAGCGTGCCTATTATTGTCCGCCCTACCATCCGTTTGTGATCCAGAGTGCGTCGGCATTTGCCGGGGCAGCGCGTGAGACAGGTCTGGAACAGATCGTCGGGCTTTCGCAATGGCTCGCTGGACCTAACCATCCAGCGCTAATGACGCGCCAGCAGTGGCTTATCGACCGGATGTTCGCTGCGCTGCCCAACATCGCGCACACCGCCGTTACTCCCGGTTTCTTCGCTGATAGTCCATTTCTCGAGATGATGCCCATAGCGGCGCATCTGGGGATCTTGCCGCTGCCAGTCGCCGGAGAGAGCCGGAACGCCCCGCCCTCGGTTGACGATATCGCCCGCGTTGCGGTCGCCGCGCTCCTGGATCCAGCACGCCACGCGGGCAAGAGCTACCGGCCGACTGGGCCGAAGCTCCTCACCGTTACTGAAATGGCGGCGATCATCGGCCGCGTCGTCGGCCACAAAGTGCGGCATGTCAGGACACGGCTCGGGATCTTTTACAAGGCAGCCAAGGCACAAGGTAAACAACCTATTCTGCTCAGCGGATTAAAACATTACTTCCAAGACCAGGACCGCGGCGCGTTCGCGATCGGTGCACCCAACGATACCGTACGCGAGCTCACCGGAAAAGACGCCGAAGACTTCGAGACGGTCGCACGTCGTCACGCGGCATTGCCGCAATCGCGCCAGAGTCTACGTGTGCGGCTCGCTGTCCTGGCGCGCTTCCTGACGGTACCGATACTGCCGGGGTTCAATCCCGAGACCTACGACCGGGCACAAGAGCAGCCGATGCCGCCGACGCCGCATCTTGCGCTCGATGACGCCGGCTGGGCGGCGAGCCACGGCATCGAGGACTTAGTTGTAGAGGGCGGTACGTTGAAGGAAGCACTCGCCTGAGGTGGCGAAGACCGCACACCGCACAAATAGCAGATACCAAATTCACTACTTCAGCATCTAGAAAGCACAACCATGAACGAGTTATTTAAACTAACCAGACAGCACTACGAAAAGAACGAAACCGAGGCCAGCCTGCTCTCGAAAGTCGCTAAAATCCTGGAATCTCTACCGGATGGATCGGTCGACTCTTCGCAGCTTGCTGGCTTGGATCAATTTCATGTCATGGGACTCGCAGCGACCGAACAGCTTGCGCAATTGGCGGCGATTAAACGGGGATCGGCCATCCTTGACGCCGGATCGGGTCTGGGAGGCCCATCGCGTTATCTCGCTGGCACCTACGGCTGTCGTGTTATCGGCGTGGACCTTTCGCCGTCGTTTGTTGCCGTAGCACAGCTGCTCGCCCAAAAAGCCAGTTTGCTCGACTGGGTCAACTACGAGACCGGTGACCTCTTGGCTCTGTCTTTTCCTGACAGCAGCTTCGACGTGGTGTGGACTCAGCATGTCGTCATGAATATTCCAGACCGAGAGCGAGTCTACCGTGAGTTCAGGCGCATCCTGAGGCCCGGGGGCAAGCTTGCTTTTTTTGATGTACTGGCTGCCGACGCTAATCTGGAGCTGCACTTTCCGGTGCCATGGGCCGAAAGTAGCGAGACAAGCTTCTTGCTTACCCAGGACGAAACCAGCTCCGTTCTGGTGACAGCCGGCTTTACTATCACCGCATGGAACGATGTGACCAAGGAAGCGCTTAATTGGATCGTCCAACCAAAGCCGCCTACTCAAGGATTTAATCTCGGGGTCGTTGTGGGCCCGCGGTTCGCTGAAATGTCGGCCAACTTAGCTCGAAACCTTCGAGAAGGACGTGTTTGCTTGGTTATGGGTGTCTGCACAGCGGCCAGTACCCGGAGCTGAGCAGTCAATAAGGCGCGACTATTCTAGCAACCTCAAGCACAATGAATGGCCTTCCGTTATTCGGGCTCAGTGTCCTGATGAGTTTTGTTGCCTTTGGCATCGTCACTAAGATTTATATCTGGCCCCGGCTCCGAATGGCGCAACGATCAGAAGCGCTTATCGCATTGGCGGTTCCCCACCCGTTCCGGTTCATCGGGCTTAGCTTTTTGATTCCCGGAGTTGTCTCACCGTCGCTGCCATCGGATTTTTCTTTTCCGGCGGCGTATGGCGATCTCTTCGCCGTCGGAAAAGCCGTGTTCGCAGAACAAAGTAAAGGCTGCTTCGAGCACGCGTTCACGAGTTGATTCGTTCTGGCGCTTGGGCTCGGTGGAATCCGATTTTTCCGCGGTCTTAGGCTTCATAACCAAAAACTGCTTGCATTAGGTACGATATCGTACCATGTAATGGCTAGTAACGGTACAGTATCGTACCAAGGTCACTATAAGTCATACCTGCCAACTATGCTAACTAAGACTTGTCTGTTTCGCTCTCGAAAGGAGCTATCCCATGACTCTCATCGTCTTCCAGGTAATCACTCAAACTATCTCTTCTACGTTGCACTGGTTCGGGCTCTGTTTCGGCATCAGGACCTGGGCCGGCCCAAACCCGCGCCGATGGCCATGGCTGGTCGGTACCACCATCGTGTCGGCGGCTTGGCTCCTCGCGATCATGTTGCTCGCTGCCAACAATTTTTTCGGTAGTGAGGTCCTACCGCCCCGGATTCCCATGGCCATGGTATTAACGCTGGCTTTTGGGTACCTTCTTCTGCTTTCGACCTCATTTCGCGGCATCATCGCAGCCATTCCCCAGCATTGGCTCATCGGGATCCAGACCTTCCGCGTTCTCGGCGGTGTATTCATCGTCCGATTTCTGCAGGGCGAGATGCCAGGGTTCTTTGCGATACCGGCCGGGGTTGGTGACGTCTTGACCGGAATCTTTGCACCTCTCGTCGCTTACTGGCTGTATTCCGGAAAAAGTTACGCACGCGGCGCTGCCATCGCCTGGAACCTGTTCGGTATGGCCGATCTAGTTGATGCAGTGACGATCGGCGTAACTACTGGAGGACCCGGCCTCCTATTCCCCATTGTGTTAATACCGATCTACGCAGTACCACGGGCGTTTCTAATCCACTCCTATTCGCTCATTGGGCTTCTCCGGAAAACGTCTCGACAGCCGCAGCCGCGAGAAGCACTCCATTACGGTGCCGACGTAGCCTAGCCAAAATAGAAACAAACATCCCAATGCGCGCAATTGAGACCCTGACCCAGCGTAACGAAGCCTTCGCCAGCAGTCGCTTCTCCGCAGACTTGAAGATCATCGTCGACCCGACACCCGCAGAAATGCGCTCTAATCGGATTTTAGAGCGTTTTTTACATGTCTCTCAAAGGACAGTTACCGATTCTTCCCACGTACTTCCGCTAGCAGACGATTGACCTGTCCCCTATTCCCTTGTTTCTTGCCTTAGATCCTCCAAAGATACGAACGTCGAACGTCTACGGTTCGGCACTCGATTAGGTTGTAACCCCTAAATCTCTCTCCCACCTCTGCTGCTTGGCGCGCGGGTGACAAATTGAAGCTAATGGTTGAAAAATTCCGAGGGTCACAGTAGCAGGCGGCCTCAGAAAGCGTGCTCTAATCGCATTCTAGAGATTCTTTTTTTGGGCTCGGATCAAACAGACCCTAAGACCCGACTTGGTACTTCAACCGCTTCTTCGTGTAACTTCTTCGCAACTATATCACCAGACTTAACCATCTAAATATCAGATAGATAGCTACATTTTTCCGACGACTATCGGATAACTGCCGAAAGTGAGCGATCAGCGAGAAAACGACGCTCTAAAACTCAATTAGAGCGCGTTGCACAAGGCCTCGGCTATTGCCGATGCAGGTGACGGTCGACTGGAAGTTTTGATACGCCTGCTCGCTTATTTCCATGATTCGATTTAACACAGAATCCGCCATGAAGGATGAACACAGTTCGACCTGGCTCAAACGATTCAACGAGGAGCTGCAATATCACCTACCCGGAGGAAGGTGTATTACTGTCACCTTCCTCCAAGGTCTTTGCTGAAGGTAGTATCGCCAATTTCGCCCGCCTATATGCCCATCCTCTCTTCTCGTTTTCACCCGCCGGCCTTCCTGCGCAACGGGCACATCCAGACGATCCTACCCTTGCTTTTGCCTCGGCGGTTGAGCATCGCTTTTGAGCGCGAGCGGTTGGAACTGGGGGACGGCGATTTCCTTGATCTCGACTGGGCGCGAATGGGCGGAGACAAGTTGGCGATTCTGTCGCATGGGTTGGAGGGATGCTCTGACGATGGTTATAATCGCGGGATGGCGACCGCGCTCAATGCGGCGGGATGGGATGCGCTCGCGTGGAATCTCCGGGGCTGCGGGAAAGAGATCAATCGGCTACCACGATTTTATCACAGCGGCGAGACTGGCGATTTGGGGGCGGTGATTCGGTTCGCGGCCACGAAATATTCGCGGATCGCGCTGATTGGATTAAGCCTCGGGGGGAACTTGACCCTGAAGTATCTCGGCGAAACCAGCCCGCATCCGGCGGTGATTGGTGCGGTGGCGATCTCGGTGCCGATCGACCTCGCTGCAAGTGCACGAGCCCTCGATCAACGTTGGAGCAATCGGATCTATCTGCGGCGCTTTATCAAGAGCCTGATCGCCAAAGTTGAAACCAAGGCACTTAGATTTCCTGACCAGCTGGATGCGAGTCGGAGCCGAACGATCCGGACATTCCAGGAATTCGACGACCGCTATACCGCACCGATCCATGGTTTTCGAGATGCAGCGGATTATTGGAAGAAGTCAAGCGCGCGGCAGTATCTGGATCGAATAACCATTCCGACTCTGCTTTTGAACGCCTACAATGATCCCTTTCTCACACCGGGATGCTTTCCCTTTGCGGAAGCAGAACGGAATTCTTGTCTGTTCTTCGAAGCGCCGGAATCGGGAGGCCATGTGGGATTTGTCGATCTGACCCGCGGCAGCGAGCCGTGGTCCGAACGGCGCGTTGTTGAGTTTCTCGCGACGTCCGTGCTTGCGGTTTAGAATTCGTGCCCGCTCAGGGAGCTCCGCTTAGGCTCGCGTCTGAAAAGAATCAAGAAACAATATTTTAAAAATGTTATACAATCTTGAATCGTTTAGACGCGACCCCCCAAAGTGGTGAAGCTTAGCCCTATGATCGCCAAATTGAACTGACCGACCGGAAAACTCCGAGGGTCAAGATAGCCAACACCCGCAGAAGCGCGCTAATCGAACTGTAGAGCCTCGTTTTGGATGCTTCTCTAAAATAGTCTCTGAGCCTTCGCACATACTTTCGCTAACGGACAATTGACCTGTCCCCCATTCCCTTAGCCTGGCTGCCGGATTCGTGATAAGAGGGTACCGATTCCCGCGGGACGACAAGGACTAGCCCGATTCCCCAAAAAATTCGGAACCTGGGTTTAAGCGGACCGCGCTCAACTTCTGGTTATCGGCACTGGTCCGCCGTTTTCCGCGTCGGTCCGAAATTAGTAGTCTGCCGAAGGACTGAGATCTTTTGTTAGCGCCTTATGGAAAATCAAAACCGCAGAAAAGTCTTTTTTGCCGTGGGTCTCCTTTGGGGCCTCGCCGGCTGCGCGTCGGTAGGAGTCCGTAATCCGGCGCAAGCAACTGGTAGTCCGAAACTGCCAAAACAGATCTTTGTTGCCGACTTTGATACCAGCAAGGGCGTCTTCCGGGTTAACCGGTCCGGTGACGAACTCGTAACCCTTCAGGAGAAGACGGCGAATGTGTTAGCCGACTATTTGGTTTCGGACCTCAGCAAATCGGTAATACCAGCCACTCGGCAGAACGATTCCAGGCGTACCCGTGCCGATGCCTGGCTAATTACAGGAGAATTTGTTCGAGTAAATGAAGGTAGTCGGGCTTTGCGTGGTTTGATTGGGTTAGGTGCCGGTGGAACGAAAATGGAAACGGTCGTCCGGGTGTACGATCTTTCTCGCTTGTCCAAGGAGCCCGTTCTGCAATTCGAGACATCGGGCGGCAGCAACGCTGAACCGGGCGCAATTCTTGGCGGAGCGTTTGGGGCTTTGCCAAATGCGTTACGAAATGCGGGAGCAAGGGGCGTCACCGATGACACCGCGCGGACGGCGCGAGAAATCACGGCCATGGTCACAGATTATTATGCTAAGAATGGCGCCCAGCTGTCGGGTAGCGGCAGGAAGCCCAAGATCCTTGCCCAAGGTAAGCGGTAGTTTTCTTGTGCAATCAAAAGATCTGCTCCTAACAACAGAGCTCGTATTAGGAGTCGAGCGAAAGATGTAGATGTCGGCGACCCTCTCCAGGAAACGCTCCCGCGGCATGCGCCTTAACAAAAGGCCTGTGACGGAAACTCGGGTTTCGTATTCAGGGATCTTCCCGCGCAGCGCTCTTATTTGTTCTCGGGATCGGCGCCGAATTGCTTCACTTCTCACTGTTACTTTTACTTGCCCTGGGGTACTGCCGCTCTGCGCCCGTAAGTGAATTCGGCGGCGATAGCGAGGAAGAGGGCCGTTGTCCCGAAGCCGCAAACGCCCCACCAGCCCGCAACGTGCCAGCACCATGCGCCCAGGTAGGAGCCAAGCGCGCCGCCGATGAAGTAGCAGAACATGTAAACCATGTTGAGCCGACTCCGAGCGCTCGGGTCGATGCTGTAGATGCGGGTCTGGTTGGAAACGTGACCGCACTGCACGCCCAAATCCATCAGGATGACTCCGACAATCAGGCCGGCGAGGTGCTTGCCCGCAAAGCCCAGGAAAAGGAACGAGAACAGGGATAGCCAGAGCGCGATCCGGATGGTGAAACGCGGGCCGTGTTTATCGGCAAGGTGACCGACCGTCGGCGCTCCCGCGGCTCCGACCGCTCCGACCAGGCCGAAGAAGCCAGTAGCGGCGCTGGCGCTGGCGTAGTGGTAAGGCGTTCCGCCAAGAAAAAAGACCAGCGTGGTCCAGAAGGCGGAGAAGGCGGCGAAGAACATCGCGCCCAGTAACGCAGATTCGCGGAGAACGGCGTGCTGGCGGACGAGCTGGAGCGTCGAGCGCATAAGTTCCGGCCAGGAGAGAACCACTGCGGGACGGCTGACGAGGAGTTTTGTGCGGACAACCACGGCGAGGATCAGCATGGCTCCCGCTGCGATGCCATACACAGCGCGCCATCCAAGCAGTGCCCCGATGGATCCGCTAAATGCGCGTGCGAGTAAAACGCCAAAAAGAATTCCGGCCACGACGGTACCCACCACACGGCCACGTTGTTGCGGAGCGGCGAGATGAGCCGCGAACGGAACGACGACATGCACGTTGGCAGCAAAAACGCCAACGGCAAAGGCGGCGCAGCCGAACCAGAGGGCGTTCGGTGCGGTCGCCATGAGCGACAGCGATACGAACCCGCCGATCACCAGAAGAAGAATCAACGAGCGGCGCTCGTATTTATCCCCCAGAGGCACGAATAAAAACATGCCAAGCGCCGTACCAGCTTGGCTGAGCATCGCAACAGTGCCGGCCCGCGTGACTGACAAGCCGAAGGTGTTTGCAATGTCCGCCAGCAACGGCTGGACATAATAGATGTTGGCGACGATCACGCCCACCGTGATTGCCATCACCCACACGGTCGTTTGCGGTAGGAGCGCCTCTTCGGCACGCTCTGCGAGTGGTTCAGTTCCTGCCTCGGGCATATCCAGTCCGTGATTGTGAGCCTCGGGTTTTGAGCGTCCTACCGCACGGAAGCGTAGCTCTTAAATGCGCGCACGCAAAACTGTCACTACTCGTCACGCTCGTTCCTTGGCCGGTCGAACCGCGCGTCAGGCCCTGGACTGAGCCGAATCTCCCAAGAGTGTTTCGGTGACTTCCGTCCCTGCCCTCAAGCAGGCGCACGGGTCCTGCGACCAACCGGGCCGCAACGGCCCTCGGATTTGTCACTAATACTTCGCCAAACACTTTACAATGAACTGAATTTAATTGTGAAATACTATGAATACCATGAACACAATGAAGAAGATCGCCACTCCCGTCGCTGCCCTTCCTTTGTTTCTCCTGCTCACCAGCCTTGCCCCGGCGGGCACGGTGAACATCCCCGAGGACAAGCCAGCGATTTCGGTGGACATCCCCGACTCTTGGAAACCGGAGCAAACCGACAAGGGCATCGCCTGCGAGTCGCCCGACAAGGTCGCTACCGTCTTCTTTGAGGTGACCTCGGCCAAGGGGCAAGATGCGCTCATCGACGAGAATGTCGACTGGCTCACTCAGGACCAAGGGGTTCAAATCGACAAAACCTCCGAGCAAAAGCAGGAATTCGAGTCTGCCAACCTCGCATGGAAACGCATCTCCTGGAGTGGCACCAGCAAGGAGTGGGGACCGGCCACCGTCGGCTTTGCGTTCGCTGACGCCGGCAACGGCAAAGTGCTTACGGTGACCTATTGGATTACCAAGAAGGATCAGGAAAAACATTTCCCCACCCTCGAAAAAATCTTCGAGAGCGTAAAGCGAATCGGCAGCTAGTCCCGAAAGAAACGATCAACGCGGTCTGGAAGTGCGGCCAATAAACTGAGAAGAGCGTTACCTCACCAAATCGTGCAGCTTCGGCCAACGAGCCGGCATAAGCACGCGGGCCGAGTTGTTTGAGCAGTGGTTGAAGTTTTGTCTGGCTTCCGTGCTTACTGACCATGATCTCATGCCCAGCTTTGGCCCAAGCTTTTGCAAGAGTGCCGCCGATGTTCCCGGCGTTGACGATCCCGATTTTCATGGTCGAGCGAAAAGTGGGTGTGGTCGTGCTCATCGTCTCATCGAGCAGTTACCGACGAACTAGCATATTCACCAATGGAATGTCATGATGAATGGTCGATTTCGACTTAATCCCGGAGCAGTGGGATCTGTTGGTGCGCGTAGCGGCGTCGCTCAAGAATCGGGTCTGCCCGGCTCACGTTGGTCGTCCAGCGATTGGCCAACAGTTCTTCCTTCGGACCGCCTGGCGAAAGCGTTGACCATGCTGGGGCGAGTCTTAAAGACCATCTACATCCTGAAGTATTTCAATGAAGAAGATTTAAGACATCGGGTCCAGCTGCAGTTGAATCGGGGTGAGCATCGGCACGGTCTGGCGCGCTGGATCTCCTTCGCCGACCAGGGAGAATTCCACTTCACCCGAGCTATTGAGGGGGACAACTTGTCGTAGAATACGCTACCGTAGGATTTCGCAGCTATGAGGACTTTGGGCCATTCTGGAGAAACCGGACGGGTTTCTCGTAGATCGCAAGAACAATGCAGCCATTTTCGCTGCTCACCTTGTGCCGCGTGCCGGGCGCATTGATGATTAAAGTTCCTGCTCCAAACACGCCGTTTCCGTCGCTCTGCGAGCCGGCGAGGATAAGAATGTGTTCGTAACCGCTGTGTTCATGGAGGGGTACCTCGGCACACTTGCGGTATCGGATAAGGGCCGCGGTTGGTCCGGTAATGCCGTCCCCATATAGGCGGAAGATTTCCACCCCTTCCTTGTAGGGCTTCCACGCGATTTCCTCTTGGTGGTCGGCGAAGCAGAAAAGATTCTTTAGCTCAAGAGTCGGCGACCCAAGAGAAGCTTCAATGTCCATGGAATGTGCTGGAGCGACGTATTGGCAGCGGTTTCTATGGGATAGCGGCCAAGAAAGCGTCCGACTTTGCCACAGCGCCGAAGACGCCACCCTGCATTTTGATCATCTCGAGTGCTGCGAGATAATTTCCGTAGTCGGTGGCGCCGGTGCAATCCGAAAGAAGAAGACACTCGTAACCCCGATCGTTCGCCTCTCGCATCGTGGTGTGAACACAGACATCGGTGGTGATCCCTGCCAAAACGATGTTCTTTATCCCTTTCTGACGGAGGAGCATGTCTAGATCGGTCGCGTAAAACGAGCCTTTTCCTGGTTTGTCGATCACTGCCTCCCCCGCCAACGGCGCAAGTTCCGGAATTATCTCCCAACCCGGTTCGCCCCGGGTGAGAATGCGCCCACAAGGACCGGGATCGCCAATCCCTGCCCCAATCCGCCGGCTACGCCACCGCTTGTTGTCCGGGAGATCCGACAGATCTGGACGGTGACCTTCGCGCGTGTGCATCACGTGAAAGTTGTGCTCGCGCATTGCCGCTAAGACGCGCTGAATCGGCGGGATCGGCGTCCGCGTTAGCGACAGATCGTATCCCATCTTATCGACGTACCCACCCTTCCCGCAAAAGTCTGTCTGCATATCGATCACTAGAAAGACGCTATTTTCAGGCCGCAGATCACCGTTATACGGCCAATGATACGGATCAGCTTCGACGTAGGTATAGTTCATGTTCGGTTGCAAAAGCCGATTATTTTGCCGGTTCTGGAAGCTCGCCCCGAGGTTCCGGATCTTTCATCGGGACAGGTACTACCAAGGCGAACTTGGAGCAAGCGAGCAGTACCGCTGCGACCGCCAAATAGCTAATCGCGACGACCGGCGTCTGTCCGATGCCGATCTTCTCGCCGTGAATGAATCCGAAGAAAGTCAGAGCCGCACCGGCTAGTGCGAAGGCAGCCGCCTTCATAAACTGCCGGTCGATTATGAATACCGCAATCGCACCGAGCATCAGGCCGGCGAGAATCGCGCCGCCCCCCAAAACTTCAAGACCATGGTAGAGAACGCCGGTTTGCCCCAGCTTCTCGAACCCGACTGCGGCCGCGTTTGTGCCCGCGGCCGCCAAGGCGTTGTCAACCTGCAACTTGCCCCAGGCGGCCAAGTGCGGCGTGAGCGCGAGGATGATCGCCGGTGCATGACTCCTTGGAGTTTCCTGAAAAGCTTGGGCGCCAATCAGCATGCCGATGTAAAGCAGAATCGGCGAAATGGCTACCACTGGAATCAGCGCCACCATCAAAGAGATAATGCCAAACCAGGATAACAAGATCACCATGATGCCTGTCGCAGCCGAATAGCCGATCCTGCCTCCCATCGCTTTCCAGCCGGGATGGCCAATGTAAACGGCGTTGATGAAGGGATTGCCCATCAGGCAGCCGATCAGGCTGACGACGCCATCAGCAGTTAGAACCCGTGTGGTGGGAAAACTGTCGCCCGCAACGGATGCACTCTCGACGTTATCCATAGCCTCGACCAAATCGTAGATTCCGAATGGGATCGCGGTGACGAGGATCACGCCAAGGAATTGAAAGCCCGAGAAAACGTGGCCGATGGCCGGAATCGGGACGGAGAAGCCAAAGTTGGCAACTGAGTGCCAGAGATTCTCAACATTCATCCCACCGTACCCAAGACCGAGCGCACTCGAACCCCAGGCGATCGCGCAGCCGACTGCGATGGCGATCAGCCCAGCCGGGACGCCTCGGAAGTAGCGCACACCGCCGAACCAGCTCGCGAGAATGATCGCAAAGCAGGTGATACCGATGACTGGTGTCATGAACATTTCCAACGCCGGGCGCATCGAGATGAACGCAATCGACACGCCGGCGAGCGTGCCAAGGAGGGCGGCGCGGGGAGTGATTTTGCGGATAACGGGTGCAACGAAGCCACCGGCCATCAGCACGAAACTCTGGACAAAAACCCATGTCAGGCCCGCCTCCCAGCCCTTGATTGGATCACCGGTCTTAACGGCAATCGGCAACATGATCACGAACGTGACAACAAACATATGGGGAACGCTAATCCCTGAGGGAAGCGCGCAGACATCGTTTCGCCCGGTGCGTTTGGCTAAACGGTAGGCAAGCCACGCATAATAGATCGTGCTGAGGAACAGCATCAGACCGGTAGCCGGGAGGATGCGCCGAAAGACAAGATCATCCGGCATTTTGAGTACGAACCGCAGCAAGCTGCTCAGCACTAGCAGGTTGACAAGGATGTTAGTCCCGAAGCCGAAAAAGGCATTCCAATCCCCAGGCGCCCAGAGCGCAGGTCTTGTCTTAATCATAAATCGTGTTCTTGAGGCATTCGGACATTTTCATGCGGCACAGGGCCCGCCTCACCCAAGGGCGGCCAGGATTCGAGCTGAGTGTGACACCCAGCCGAAGATCCCGCCTTGCGCCTTGATCATTTTCAGACCCATCTCCTGAAATTCTGGGAAATAGGATCCCACGCAGTCCTCCAGGACGAGACAGTCGTAACCACGGTCGTTGGCCTCGCGCACCGTTGTGTTCACGCAAACCTCGGTGGTTACCCCGGTTACCACTAGCTTCTGGATTCCGCGGTTCTGCAGGATCGCGTGGAGATCGGTGCCGAAAAATGCGCCCTTGCCTGGCTTATCGATCACGGGCTCGGAGGGAAGAGGGTAGAGCTCGGGGATGATGTCGTGCCCCGGTTCACCGCGGACCAGGATCAGACCCATCGGGCCTGCATCGCCGATCGACATCTTGCTTCGGCCACGCAGTTTCTTGGCAGGCGAAAGATCGCTCAGATCGGGTCGGTGGCCTTCCCGTGTGTGGATCACTTGCAGACCTGCTGCACGCCAGGCGGAGAGAAGCCGGCGATTCGGCTCAACCGCGCAACGCAACCGTGAGACATCATTGCCCAGCATCTCGCCGAAACCTCCAGGCTCAAGAAAGTCGCGCTGCATGTCGATGATCAGAAGAGCGCTATGCACCGGCTCGAATTCGTAAGCATACGGCTCGGCGTCAACGCTCACGGTCCGATTCATGTTTCATGGCTCCTCTCTCGGGCAGTTGGGTGCGCCTTCAGAAGCTCCCCACTGCCGCTAAATTGAATTGCAGCGAGGGAAGTGCAGCCCGGAAGGCCCTTTGTTTCATGGGTGGCATGGGGTGTTTGGTAAACTTTTGGATTCAGGCTAGACAGCAACCCGGACCGAAAAGAGCCGGCTATGATATCAAGCAGTATCGATGCCAAGCTTATTTATTTCAGGCTGCTATGCCGAGAATCCGGTGCAGCGCCACCGATGCTTGGAATCCAGCATGCATCTTCCGAATCGAAATGACTCAGAGGCAAGTTCGTGCTCAGGAAAAAGGGCGCAATTGACGGATTTGAGTCATTCAGAACAATTTCTGACACCGCAATTGAGAGTCCAAAACGCCATTTTCGCCCTACCAAGGTTGCGCTCCGATAGTGCCGTGCAGGTGCTGCAGGTAGTCGGCTGACCGAACGGTTTCGAGATTTTTCTGAGCACGTGCTAGCCGGTCTGATATGCCAAGGCGCGCGGCTTCCTCCGCGTAATTGTCCTTGGCCAGGAACGTCTTCAGCGTGCGAACATGCCGGTCCCACAGGCTAATATCGACGTTCTGCTTCGAGGCAAGCCGTTCGGCATACCAATCACTGGAGAGCATGTTTTCGCGGGTAAAGAGCGCACGGATCTCTGAATGTTCGAGGCCCCTCCCCTCAAAGTGATCGTAGAACATGATGTGTAGAAGTGCGCGGAGAGGTGGACACGCCAGCTCGACGCTGCCGTCATTAAAGTACAGTTGCGCGACCCGTTTTTGGGTAGAGATAATATTGTCTAGACCATCAATGAAGATTTCCATGTTCTGCAGCTCCGGCCGAAGCATTGGCTCCGTGAACAAGGCGGCAGGATGATTGAACATCTGGCCGAAGAACGCGAGGACAAATCGCTTGGTGATTCGGTAACCGAGGCGGCTCGCTAAGACCTTGCGACCGTTGTGCTCGAAGTCGTAGCATTTCTCTAAGTAACCTCCTGCGATGAGAGATTGCGGATCACGCTCGGACATCGACATGCGAGACCAGATCTCCGGTACAAGCAAGCTAATGTCGTGATCGACACGAAAATGGGGACCAACGAATCCCGTCGCGGTGACAAAAACAGCTGCGCCGGTGAGCAGATACGAGACGAGCGCGGCGTTGAGGTCGACGATAGGCGGCAACGCGTTAAAGGGTCCTTTGGTCAGCGCGCCCTCGGATCCGGCACCGGTGGTTGAAGGGGATTTTCCGGTCATGCTGCAAATGAATTCCATGAACAGCTCCGGCAACTCCAAATAATGAACAGGATTAAAAACTGCCAGCGGCCGGATCCCGCCCTCAGGCGGATTGTTGCGGCGACCGGGTAGAACTGCGTCGACGGGCCTAGGAACTGGCTTGCCGAGCGGAATCCGCCGGCGAAGGCGTGTGCCGATCTCCGCCAGGTAGGCATCACGCGGATTAGCGAGATCGGTCCGGAGCTGGAGATAACGTGTATTGGTCGAAGGCAAACCGTCGACAACGCGGGGACGACAAGCAGACAGAAACGCCGACTTTGCGCGCGCCGCATCGCGGACAATTTTTTAGCTCAAATTATAAAGCGATTATCGGCGATGAACGCCATGGCGTTAATCGAGGATGCAATCGGCTTTGACAAGTTTGACCCAACCACTGCAACAAGTCATCCGCGATGCGGCGACGGGTAGCAACGGAACGTATTTTGTCTGTTCTGCTCGTACCCTGGATGAACGGCGTCGTCCGGTCTCTGGAACAGGCGCTTCTCGCAGTTCATCACGAACTTTACCGACGGCTGCTGATGCTCCGGGGCGAGGTTTTCCAAAAGCCTTGTTGGCACCGTGACGGAAGCTGTGATGTCGTCTTCGACCGCGAGCTTTGAGACCGGATGAAAGTCTTTACGCAAGCCGAAGGTCCTCCACGAGCCGTCCTGGTCGTATCCGACGCGGAGATAGTTAGTCACCAGCCTACGGTTATCGCATTTGAGCTCGTGAGCGGGGACGCCGTTGATAATGTCCACGCTAAAATGTTCGCGCCAGCTCTCACCCCACGTAGGTTTGTAGAAGCGTTTCACCACGAAAACGAGTTCTCGTAGATACTGCGGAATCGAGTCAAGCCAGGCCGAATACTCGTCTGTGTATTGGTCGGGAGCTGGCGTCAGCAATTTGATGACCGAGCCGAGTGAACGTCCGGGGCTAAGGATGGGCCGGCTCACCTGCGTCATTCGTCCGTCGCGAAACCGGCCCGCATAGTCGCGGTTGATAAGCTGTTCGACGAGATCGAAATCCCTTTTGTAGTCAGCTACATACACCGGTCCCTGGATAATCGCGTCGGTAATGGGCTTGGAGATCTCCGATTTTCCGCCGCCGGACACAGTAGAGGGCTTGTGACAAAGCGTACCTTCTGCCACTGTCCCGATCAGCCGCCAGGCCCGGCCGCCAGCCGGTTTCAACATGTGGACCTTGTAGCCGGACGGAGTGACGCAGGTGCGCCCTTGGAGGAGTTTGATCTTCCGCTCGATGCCGCCGTGGAGCCAGCTCGCCGTCTGCTTGTGCAAATCAAAGCGCACGTCTTCGGGCACATAGACTATTTCCGGAAATCGCTTATCGACAGCGTAACCTTCCGGTGGACAAATATCCATGAGGTCGCCGTACATGGACATCATTTCGCTGAACGTGTGCTCCAGTCCCCGGCCCCGTGGCTCGGCGCTGAACTCTTCGCCGAGATCGTAACTGGGGAAAACCAGGGCGCCACCAGCATGTTCCTCTTCGCAAAGTCCGAGTAGATTGGCCGAATAGCTGATTTGGGTTTTAACTTCCTTCTTACAGTAGCCGTAGTAGTTGTCTGCGATGACCGTTACGATCACACCGGTCTCGTCGCGGAAGGTGAGTTTGAAGGCGCGGCCGTCGTTATAGAGTTCCTCTTCGTGTTTCCAGCACATGCCGTCTCGGCGTTGTCGCTGGCTCGCAAAGTCCCATTGCGGCAACCCCACTTCTTTCTTTTTCACTCTTATCAGGTGGGGTGCTAAGATGACGCAGCCAGTGTGGCCGGTCCAATTTTCCGGGTCCAGACCAGCATCATTCTCCGGCAGGAATGGGTTGCCAGCATTCCCGAAGATGCTCTCTACGAAGTCAAGATTGCTAACGAGGCTACCGGGTGCCAAGAACCGGATCTCCGTCGATTTTTCTGGAGTAAAGCCCGGCACTTCTGGACAGACTGTCGGCCGCAAGAGCAGCGAAACGAAACAACCCGCTTGCCGGCTTTGCGCAGAAGTGAACGGCAGGCGCAACAGCTCCTGTGGCGGCGCCAACGCGAGCTGGAGCATCCAGCCGGCCACTCGCTTTGCCACGCTGACCTTGTCGTCGGGCACCGGCGATCCTCCCTCGGCGATGTGGAAAAAGCCTATTGTTGTCCGGCGATCGTTTTTCGGGTTGTGCAGCACACCTTGCTTGACGCGATACGAATTGACGATGTCCGATGCGAATTCGTCGCGGGTTGGCGGCAGGGAAAGCACCCGAGCCAGACCGTAGCGGTCCAGCACGAATGTCCGTGCCGGTAGCTTCGCTAGCGCAGCGTCCTGCAGGTAATCGTAAAGAAACGTTTGGATGCGATTGTCAGCCGGGCAAAGATAATTTGCCAGTAGACGATTCATCTCGCGCTGATGGGCCAGCAAAGCATCCATCTCCCCGAGCTCGATGCTGTCGTTCACTACGAGCGTGGGACAACCCAGCGCGGCCAACTTTAAATTGATGTATTGAATCAAATTCGCATTCGGCAGAGTCGATTGGTCCGCGGCAGGAATGCTCTTGCTTAGCAAGCAAGGCTCTCCGGATCGTGCTGCTGCGATCGTCGAGAAGTTGGTCATTCAGTCAAGAAACCAACCCTTCGGTGGAGCACGCCCGATGCCCACGCCGAGGTCTAGAGTGACTTTCCTTAGCTCCGAGGAGAGGAATAATACCGGCGTTTTCTCCCAATGTGTAAGTCGGATCGGCTTGGTGTGGTTAAAAAGTGCCAGTTGCAGCAAAAACTGACCAGACCGAGGATCGCGACTAGCCAAATCGAAAGCGCCCGGGGCGGTTCCGATGGAATAAAAAAGAGTGGCTGTCCCGGCGATGAGTTGCGCGCTGCTGTCGAGCGATCCCTTCGGGGCGAATCGGCTGATTCACTCCGAATTTTAAGCGAATTCCGGGACGCCAAATGGTAACACAGCTCCGAAAAGCTCGCAGAGGTCGATAAGCAATTAGGGTAAGCGATACAGTTCTGCTCGTAGGGCCGTCAGTGGTGGTCTATCCTCCAGGATCTGTGGCCGCCATGGCGCACATGCTGCTGTGTTTCCACTTTCAACCTCGCCATACGAAGGCACCTCCCTCTATAATGAAAGCAGATTTTGGCTTGCTCAGCCCAGGGGCGACCCGCGGCGCGTGCGGTGTCGGGGTACTCGTCGACTTGAGCGCCAACCAGACGCATCAGCTGGTCGAAGATGGCTTGCGGATTCTGTGCAATCTCGATCATCGCGGCGCCCGCGGTGCAGAAGAGAAGACGGGCGATGGGGCGGGTATGCTGCTGCAAAAACCGCATGAGTTTTTCCGGTCGGAGATCCCGGCTCTAGGTGAGTTTGATTCCTACGGGGTTGGGCAGCTTTTCATGCCAAAAGATCAATGGAAACAGATCGCACTCAAGAAACTGATCACCGCGGTCTGCCGTGAAGCAGCCTTTCGAGTCGTTGCTTGGCGCGAGGTGCCCACCGAGAACTCCGACCTCGGCAGGACGGCACTGCAATCCGAGCCGGCGGTAGGGCAATTGTTCGTCGAACCAGTTGAGCGTCTAGCTCCGGAGCAACTGGATACCAAGTTGTACGTACTGCGGCGCCTGATCGAGAAGGACGTTAAACAACGCGGTATTTGCGGCGAGGATCTATTTTACATCTGTTCGCTAGATCGCCGAAAGATCGTTTACAAAGGACTGCTTACCTGCAAGCAGTTGCAGCTTTATTATCCCGATCTTTCAGACGAGCGGGTCAAGACGAGCATCGTGCTGGTACACTCTCGGTTTGGCACAAACACGCTCGGCGCTTGGGATCTAGCTCATCCGTATCGCAACACCGTTCACAACGGTGAGATAAATACGCTGCGCGGCAATTTGAACCGGATGAAAACGCGTGAGGTTGAGCTGAGCTGCGCGAAATTCGGTAAGGATATCGAAAGGATCAAACCGGTCACGTCCGAAGGCCTAAGCGACACGGCCGTTTTGGATAACGTTCTCGAACTCCTGCTCGAATCGGGCCGCAGCCTGCCGCATGCGTTGCGGATGCTGGTGCCGGAAGCATGGAATAAAGACAAGCTAATGGACACGAAGCGGCGTGCGTTTTATGATTTTTGTTCGACGATAGTTGAGCCGTGGGATGGCCCAGCGCTGATCGCCGCGACCGACGGTTACCGAGTCGCTGCCGTACTCGATCGAAACGGATTGCGGCCATGCCGTTATTGCGTAACGAGGAGCAACATCCTCATCATGGCCAGCGAGACCGGGGTCCTGGAAACACCCGCGCACGAGATTAATTTCCAAGGCCGACTCAAGCCGGGTGAGATGTTCCTCGTTGATACACTGCAGAAGCGCATTGTGCCGGAACAGGAGATTTTTGATACGCTAACAAAGCAGGATTACGCGGGATGGCTGACGGAGAACCGCGTGCGGCTGAAAGACATCGTCCAGCCGGGTACGCTGCCGGTAGAGGTCGCCGAGGTGACGCCCTATCAGCGCGCCTTCGGCTACACCTTGGAATCTTTGCGCTGCCTGGTCCAACCGATGGCCGAAGAAGCCAAAGATCCTGTCGGCTCAATGGGCAATGATACACCGCTGGCTGTGCTCTCCGCTCGGCACAAGCCGCTGTTTCAGTATTTTCTCCAGCTTTTCGCGCAGGTCTCCAATCCGCCGCTCGACTATTTGCGCGAAGAACTTGTGACCTCGCTAGAAAGTCATATTGGTCGGCAGCACAACATGCTCGAGGAAACACCCGAGCATTGCCGGCAGCTTTTCCTGGACTCACCGATTCTCACACACGTCGATGCCGAGGCAATCAAGAACCTCAATCGAAACGGAATCCGATCGTGCCTCATCGACTTCACCTACGCGCAAGGCACGCCACTCGAAGCAGCAGTCCGCGACCTTCGCCGGCGCGCTGCGCAAGCGATCAAAGATGGCTGGGAGATTCTCGTCGTTTCGGACAGAAACGTTGGCCCGGAGCGCCTAGCGATACCGAGCTTGCTGGCCGTCGGCGCGCTACATCACCACTTGATTCGCGAAGGTCTACGGACGCGAGCCGGACTTGTGCTGGAATCAGGTCAGCCATGCACGGTGCATCATTTTTGCACGCTGATCGGTTACGGCGCAGACGCGATCTACCCGTGGCTCGCATATCAGAGCATCGTGCAGCTGGCTCGCGAAGGCTGGTTCGCTGGGGATGCACACCAGGCCGTACAGAAATTCAAAAAGGCAGTCGAAGGCGGCATTCTCAAGGTGATGTCGAAGATGGGAATTTCGACGCTCGAAAGCTATAAGGGTGCGCAGGTGTTTCAGGCGGTCGGGCTAAACTTCGATTTGGTTCAGGAATATTTCACCGGGACGACTGCTTACCTTGAAGGCGTCGGGCTAGAGCAAATTGAGATCGAATTATTGGAACAACATGAGCTGGCGTTTGGGGAAAAAATCGTAGGCAATCTTCCCCTCGACCCGGGCGGCGAACTCTACTGGCGGCGCGACGGCGAATTGCATCAATGGAATCCCCTAACCGTCGGCCGACTGCAACAAGCTGTGCGCACCGGCAGCTTCGAAGCTTATCAGGAGTTTGCGAGCTTTCTGAACGACCAGGAAGAACGGCTGCAGACGATTCGTGGCCTACTCGATTTCGAGACCGACGAGCAGGTGCCGATCGAAGAGGTCGAACCGGTCGAAGAAATATGCAAGCGTTTCTCGACCGGCTCGATGTCACTCGGTGCCTTGAGTACGGAAGCACATGAGACGCTCGCTCTCGCCATGAACCGCATCGGCGGAAAGGCGGGCACGGGCGAAGGCGGCGAGCAGGTGGCACGATTCGGAACCGAGCGGGCATGCTCAATGAAACAGGTCGCCAGTGGACGATTCGGAGTAACCATCAATTACCTCGCCCACGCGAAGCAGATCGAAATCAAAATGGCGCAGGGTGCGAAGCCGGGGGAAGGCGGAGAGCTGCCCGGACCGAAGGTCAACGAAGATATCGCCTCGGTGCGGTTCACAACTCCCGGTGTTGGGTTGATCTCGCCGCCGCCCCATCACGACATCTATTCCATCGAGGATCTGGCACAGCTGATCCACGATTTGAAGTGCGCGAATCGCGAAGCGGAGATTCACGTGAAGCTCGTATCCGTTGCTGGCGTGGGCACGATTGCGGCCGGCGTCGCCAAGGCGCGGGCGGACGCAGTGCTCATCGCGGGCGATTCGGGCGGTACCGGGGCGGCGGTTAAGACCTCGATCAAATCCGGGGGCGCGCCTTGGGAACTCGGCTTGGCCGAGACGCAACAAATCCTGTTAGCGAACAACTTACGGTCGCGGATCCGGGTGCGTGCAGATGGCGGCCTAAAAACCGGGCGCGACGTCGTCATCGCCGCGTTGCTCGGCGCTGAGGAATTTGGGTTCGGGACAGCACCACTCGTGGCTCTCGGCTGCATCATGCTGCGCAAATGCCACTGTAACACCTGCTCCGTCGGGATCGCTACTCAGGATCCGCGGCTACGTGCGAAGTTTCCGGGGAAACCTGAGCATGTGATCAATTACATGCGTTTCGTTGCAAGCGAAGTTCGAGCGCTCATGGCTGCGCTCGGGTTTCGCACAATGGATGAAATGATTGGACGAGTTGATAAACTACGTCCGCGCGACATCCGGCATCCGAAAGGCGCGCGCATTAATCTTTTGCAGTTGCTATATCAGCAGCCCTCAGAGGACGCGCCTTGC
Organism: uncultured Verrucomicrobiae bacterium; assembly: GCA_963804425.1. Lineage (GTDB taxonomy): Bacteria > Verrucomicrobiota > Verrucomicrobiia > Chthoniobacterales > JAFAMB01 > DASTDH01. Next base: position 337,381 of record CAWDQF010000004.1, read on the forward strand.
AAGACGCGTGATCAAGATCACAAGCTCGACGAAAAGCTCGATCACCTTCTGATTAAGCTGGCACGCCCGGCAATCGACCGCGGTGAACCGGTTTGCATCACAATGCCGATTAAGAATTCCGACCGCACAACCGGCACCATGCTAAGCTCGGTGATCGCGAAAGAAGTCGGCGCCAATGGACTCCCGCCGGACACGATCAAGATCCGATTTACTGGCTCGGCAGGCCAGAGCTTTGGCGCATTTCTCGCCCGCGGGATCAGCCTGCATTTGGAAGGCGACGCGAACGATTACGTTGGAAAAGGCCTATCGGGTGGCAAGATCACAGTCGACACGCCGCGGGACGCGGCGTTTGTGGCTTCACAAAATATTATTGTGGGTAATGTGGCGCTTTACGGCGCTACCAGCGGCGAAGCCTATTTCAACGGAATGGCAGGCGAGCGGTTTGCTGTACGCAATTCCGGTGCGATGGCTGTTGTTGAGGGCGTGGGCGATCACGGCTGCGAATACATGACTGGCGGTGTCGTCGTTATCCTTGGCAGCACAGGCAAAAACTTTGGAGCGGGCATGAGCGGCGGGGAGGCCTTCATTTTCGAGGAGGACACGAGTCTTGCCAGCAAGATCAATCCGGCAATGGTGCGTACCGAGCCGTTTGCCGATGAACGCGACCAGAAACTGGTCAAACGGATGCTGGAGAATCATGTCGCCTACACGAACAGCTCGAAGGCGAGACAGATTCTCGAGCGATGGAGAGAGAACACTGCGAAGTTTGCTAAAGTGATTCCGGCGGCTTACGCCGAGGTCATCGAGCGTCACCTGGCCGAAGGTAAAGATGTGCGGCTCGCACCGCCACCACCGGCAGAAGAAAGAAAGGTCGCGTAAACTCCATGGCAGACGATCATCCAAACGGGTATTTGAAATTCGCCCGCAAGCCGATTGGCTACCGAGATCCAGGGGTGCGTACGGACGATTATCAGGAAATCTATGCGCCGGTCTGGGATGAAACGCATCTGCGTGAACAGGGTATGCGCTGCATGGATTGCGGCGTGCCAACGTGCATGGGCGGCTGCCCAATCGGGAACATTATCCCCGATTTCAATGACCTGGTTTCGCGCGGAGACTGGCGCGCCGCGCTCGATCGCTTACATGCGACAAACAATTTTCCCGAGTTCACCGGATACACCTGTCCTGCTCCGTGCGAACCAGCTTGCGTCCTGGCTCTCAACGCCGAGCCGGTGACGATTAAAAGCATTGAACGAGCGATTGTCGATCGTGGCTGGGCCGAAGGCTGGATCGTTCCGCAACCGCCAAAAAGAAGTACCGGAAAACGCGTCGCGATCGTCGGTAGCGGGCCGGCCGGCCTGGCTGCCGCGCAACAGCTGAATCGCGCTGGACACGCGGTTACTGTATTCGAGCGCGACGACGAGATAGGCGGACTGATGGTGTACGGGATTCCCGACTTCAAGATCGCCAAACATCAAGTTGCCCGGCGCGTCGATCAGCTGCGGCAGGAAGGCATCGTCTTTGAAGCGAACGCAAATATTGGCGTGAACATCGCGTTTCAAGAGTTAAGGGAAAAGTTTGATGCGGTATGCCTCGCGATCGGAGCACAGCAACCTCGCGAAGTGCCGCTACCGGGCCGGGAGTTCGAGGGAATCGTTTTGGCAATGGACTATCTAACCAAAGAGAACCGGCGCCAGGCTGGACGCAGGGTTGATGAAATGATAGACGCCCGCGGCAAGAACGTTGTCGTTCTCGGCGGCGGCGACACCGGGGCAGATTGTGTTGCAACTGCGCATCGGCAAGGGGCCAAGCAAGTCGTGCAGATCAGCATCAATCCGAAAGTGCTTGATCGACCATCAGACAACACCTGGCCCGAATGGCCGCTCATTTACCGGAAGACCTACGCCATCGAGGAAGGTGGGGTCGAAGAATTTAGTGTCGATGCGACGGCATTCATCGACGATAACGGTGACGGGCGTGTCGACTTCCTCACCGTTGATCGGGTCGAATGGACCTATGAAAAATGGAACGGCCGCCCTGCGCGCAGGGATCGCCAAGTCATCGAGCCAGGTCTCAAAACTCCGGCCGATCTCGTGTTAATTGCCATCGGTTTTCAGGGACCGGAGTGCGGACCATTCGCTCACACCGGAATCGAGATCACCTCCCGCGGCACGATTAGGATCGACCGCAACATGATGACAACCGTTCCGGGCGCCTTCGCCGCAGGCGATGCCAATCGCGGTCAATCCATTGTCGTTTGGGCAATCGGCGAAGGGCGCGACGTCGCGCGCTATATTGACATTTACCTGACGGGCAGCTCGCAGCTGCCGACAAGTCTCCGCACGCCGAATCCGCCGATCGGAAGAGTATGATCCGGAAAACGGGATGCTGGAAGAAGGATATTTCGATTAGACAGATTTAAGAACTTTAAGTAGCCGGTGCCTGAGTCAGAAGCGAACGAGGCTTTCTCTAAAGTTTTTTACCTTTGGTATTTTCTCGTTTGTATCGATACTGAGACCCTCTTTTCTTAAAAGTGTTGTCTGACCCTTTGCGCCGCCGGGAAACCGAGCGATTAGCCCTCCATTCGTATTTATAACCCGCCAGTAAGGGACATTTTTACGTGAATCATGAGCGATCGCCTGAAGCGCTTTCTGGGCCGTAACGGGACAAGTCCCTCGTACTTTGAATTGATCGGCGAGTACCTTGCAAAGGAGACCGGTCGTAATGAGTTTGTGCTCCGGGATTTTCTTAACGAGGGTCGCTACGGTCGCAGGACTGGGTAATAGCATTTTTCCCTTACCACCAAAGAATTTTACGCGGTTTTCGGGAATCTCAACAATAGCATCTTCTTGGGATTCCATATTGTCTCCTTTCCCAAGTTGCATTTACCGAAGTGCGAGCGGAGACCCATGCGGCCACGCGGCTTTGTCTACAAGTGTCGGCTTTGCCGTCGAAACCACAGAAATGGGGTGATCTTTTGCACATCCTGATTATCCGACGTAATAGCCGCTAAACTTAGGACATTGAACGGCATCTTTTTTGTGAAAGAAGTGACGTTCGCCTCGACCCACCGTCTTCTCAGGGCTTATCTTCCGTGGCTGGCGAATAAGCAGAATTGAACTGACCAGCTGGATGATTCACTTTTGCTCGCTATTCACGCTCGCCACTAATTTTTCGAACTCTTCGATCCGATCGACATCGCGTACCACGTGATCGGCTTCCATCTCCACGACGAACACCCTCTCCGGATTGCGCCGGATGACCCGTTTGCAGCCTACGTCTCCGACGACGTCGAGTATTGCGTCCCTGTAGGATGTGTCGAGAATCACCGGATTCCCTCGTTGCCCATGGAAGAACGGAACGACAATGCTCTTGTTCAGCTGTCTCGCCTGAGCGAACGCCCGAATTAACCTGTCCACGTCTCTGGTTTCGAGGAGGGGTTGATCGGCAAGATAGATCATGATGGCCAAGGCCATCGGAGACACGGCAGTTACCCCGGCGCGGACAGAAGTGCTTAGGCCTTCGCGGTAGTTGGGGTTCTTAACGAACTTAACTTGCTTGCCCTCTAGCTTCTCCATCACCTTCTCGGCCTCGTGTCCCAAGACTACCACCACCTCGTCAACTTCAGATGCCAGCAGAGTATCCACGGCGTGAGCGATCAGGGATTTACCCTTAAAGCTCATAAGAAGCTTGTTTTGGCCCATCCGCGTAGACATTCCAGCCGCGGGGATGACAGCACTTACCATAGATCTCATTCAGACCTGCAGATTCACGGATCTGGCTCTGCCGGGAGCGTGCACGCAGTTAATATCGGGTTGGGCTCGTCGACATCTACTTCGTGTCTGGAAATCTCAATCCCCTTTGCTGCCAGCATGGGTCGACCGGAACCGCCTCGGCGCACCGCTATCACCTCGCTGATAACACTCAAAGCAATCTCCTCTGGCGTTTGGGCACCGATGTCCAAGCCTGCGGGTGCTCGCACCTTCCCTTGGGCCAGTTCCTCTCGAGAGACGCCCGCCTCCTCGAGATAGTCGAAGACCAACTGAGCCCTCGTATGACTAGCAACGAGAGCAATATAGGATGCTTGACCGTCTATCGCCTTCTTGATCGAGAGGTGGTCTCCTTTGTGTTGAGTCGCAACGACCACGTAAGAGTTCGGGCCGATCTGAACTTGCGAGGATGCAAGCCCTGAGGCGAGGAGCCGGTCGGCTCCAGGAAAAGATTCAGCCGTAGCTGCCGGGTCGACGACGGTTACGGTGAATCCTAACAAATGGCCCAGTTGGGCCACTGTCTCAGCAATTCGCCCGTGGCCCGCAATTACCAACTCCGGTTTTGGCAGCACGGGCTCAATATAGACCTTCATTGACCCCCCGCACGGCATTCCGACCCCGAAGATCTCATCGGTGAGATCAAGAGTGATGATCCTGGTCTTTCCATCGGTGATGCTCTCCAACGCCTCTTGGCGGACGGTGCTTTCGACGCACCCGCCGCCGACCCATCCCAGAACTACCTTGGCGTTTGCATCGACGATAACCTTCGAGCCCGGCTTAGCGGAGCCCGACCCCTGGATATCGATGACAGTAGCAATGGCGAATGGCTCGCGGCGCGAACTTAACTCCTGGACCATTGCATAGAATTCGTCCGCCATTCGATGTTCTCCGAAGCACTAGTGTTCTGTGCCAATTGGCGTAATCTGCACCTGAGAATCCCGGTAAGCTTCTGGTTGCTTTTCGAATGCTTGTTTGCAGCCGGCACAACAGAAGTAATACGTTTTTCCACGATATTCAGAAAAGTATTTTGCCTCGCTCTCATCCACCATCATCCCGCAAACGGGATCCTTCGATGAGGTGATGGTGGGCGCGCCCATTCCCGCTTTCTCAAGCTGCGTCGCCTTGCTGTTCTTCACCTGGATGATCTCCCCGAGAATACTCACTGCAATCTCCTCCGGCGTTATACTACCGATATCGAGGCCGGCTGGAGCCTTGACCCGAGCCAGCAAATCCCGAGAAATACCCTTCTCAGCCAGAAGCTCGAAAACTTTCCGCGCCTTCGCCCGACTGACAACAAAGGAGACATAGCGAGGATTTCCCCGAAGTGTTTCCTCCAATGCTTTCTCGTCGTCCTCTCCTTGAGTGGAAACCACGACGTAAGTTTCCGAGCCGATCTTTGCTCCAAGTGAGTCGAATTCCTCTCCGACAGAGTCGGCCTCGGGGAAGATCTCCCGATTAGCTCCAGATGCAATGACACTGACGCCATAACCGATTGCTTTGCCGAGTCTAGACAAAGTTTTGGCCACCGACGACCGACCAAGGATCAATATCTGCGGTTTCGCCAAAACCGGCTCGATGTAAATATCCAACGCACCTCCGCCGTGACATTTCATGGTGTAGTTGACTACTGCTTTCTCAGACATCGAATCGAGAGTGGGCGCGATCCGAACGAGCCTGGGGCTACCGTCCTCCAGCGCTTTCAATGCCTCCCGAATGACTAAAGGTTCCACGCATCCTCCACCGATCCAACCCCAAATGCTGCCGTCGGCACGGATGATCGCCTTATCTCCCGGCTTGCCCGAGACCGGCGGTTCACATCTCACGACGACCGCCATGACGAAGGAACATTCCGCAGTGCGCAACGCACCGGCTTCATCTAAGAATTCGTCGAACATTTGCCGTTATGCGACCATCCTCGGTCCCAGGTGTTTCTCCAACTCCAGCAGGCTTTGCAGGTTGTGGGCGGGCGCAAAAACATCGATGTACGGCAGCGCGGCCTTCATCCCACGCGTGACCGGTTCGTAACGCTCTAATCCCAGGAGTGGATTCAACCAAACGAGCTTGCTCACTCGCAGCTTGATCTTCCTCAGCTCGGTGCCTAAGACTTCGGGGTTTTCGGTATCCCAGCCGTCACTCAGCATGATGAAGACAGTCTCGCGGGAAAGCAACTTGGCTGCGTAGAGACGATTAAAGTCTTGCACCGAACCTCCGATTCTCGTTCCGCTGGACCAACCTGTCGTCATCTCAGATAGCGATGCGAGGGCTTCGGATAAGCGAGGGGCTTTCAGCGCGTTGTTTACCTCGACGAGCTTTGTGCTGAAAATGAACGACTCAACTCCGCTCGAGTGTTTTTTGAGCGCATAGGCAAACTTCAACAGAAACAAACTATACAGATTCATCGAATCGCTCACATCCAGGAACAGAACAAGCTTTGCACGCCGGCGCTTCCGCTTTCGGTGACACAATTCGATAAGATCACCGCCGTGGCCCAGGTTCCGGCGGATTGTTCTGCGCAAATCGACTACCCCGCGCCGATGCGTTGGCCGGAACTTTCTCGAGATCCGACGACTCAATCGCTGCAGAAGGCGAAGCGAAAGCCGCTCAAGTTCTGCTAAATCAGTTTGCGGAATAAGTGTAAAATCGGTTTTCGTGAGCCGTTCGATCAGGCTGGCTCCGGAGGCCAACTTGTCCGGTTGGCTTTCCAGTTCCGCGCGGCCGGCGTCGCGGCCGAGCCTCAAGATGCTCTGCTCCTGGCCTAATCCACTCACCGAAAACCGATTTTTCCTAGACTTATTTGGGGACGGTTGCGTTGGCTCAGGACCCTCCCAGGACATCGCGAAGAGTTTGTCGAACAGGTCCCACTCTTCCTTTGAAGCACACAAGACCGCTCGGAGGGCATACCTGAGAGTCTCAGGACCGGCGTCTCTTACGGTCCTGAGCACTTGCAGGCAATCGATCGTCGTTTTCGGCCCGGAGCCCAGTCCGTTTGCTCGAACAAAACAGCAGAACTCTACGACAGCTCTCTCCCGCTCAATCGCAGAAGGGTGAATCGTATCGCTGGTAACCTTCCGCATTTTTGGGTCGATACTCATGGTTTTGTAAGTTCCGCTGCAGTCCCGTCACTCTGATGACGCCTTTCTTCGGGGCTCGGATTACCCGATGGCCTCACAGGAGCTTATCAAGTCCCTCGTCTCGGACTTTGGCGAGGTCATCGGCGGATTTCAGGACGCATCCGATCGTTTCCTCGGCCGCCGCCACATCCAGAGTCTTCCTCTCCAGAAGTGCGAGTGCTCTTGAAAGATCCAGGGTTTCTGCGACGCCCGGGGTTTTGGAAAGTTTCATTTTCCTGATGGAGTGGAGGAATCGAACAACTTGAGCGCCAAGTTCCGTTCCGATACCTGGCAACCTCGCGCGCACGATTTCCATTTCCTTCTCGAGACTGGGATAATCAATCCAGTGGTAAAGGCATCTCCTTTTTAGAGCATCGCTCAGCTCACGGGTGCTGTTCGAGGTGAGAATGACATAAGGCGTCTGTTTCGCCTTAATCGTTCCCAGCTCGGGGATGCTCATTTGAAATTCGGACAGAAGCTCGAGAAGGAGAGCTTCAAAAGCTTCATCTGCCCGATCAATTTCGTCCACCAGCAGGACCGGCGAAGCTTCTTCGCATAAGATTGATTGCAAAAGTGGGCGCTTAAGCAAGAAATCCAAGCCAAAAATGTACTCTTCTTTCTCCGCGATTGTTTTCTCACTCCCTTCCTGAATCTTAATAGCCAGGAGTTGTTTTTGATAGTTCCATTCGTATATGGCTGAATTGACATCTAGTCCTTCGTAACATTGGAGTCTGATCAGCTCAGCTCCTAGGAATGACGCGAGTGTTTTGGCCGCCTCGGTTTTTCCAACCCCGGCATGCCCTTCGATGAGCAAAGGTTTGCCGAGCCGTACTAGTAGATAAATCGCGGTCGCCAGCGGCCGATCCATCACGTAGCCGAAACGTCTGGAACTATCAATCAGAGCATCGATGCCTCCAATCTCTTGGGTTCTGGAGTTTGACCCGGGGGAACTCATCGTTGGCGCCAGCCTCGCCGGAGCTGCAGCTCGGCTAAGGCGAGTCTGAGCCTTCCGAGTCCCGTCGGAAAAGGCGAGTAACGGGCCGAGTCAGAGCCGACAGCACAAGCGAACCAGCCTTAAGCGGCTCGGCTGGTGATTCGGGCTGGGCCGACCCGGCAGTTCGAGAACCCTCTTCCTGTCGGAGCTGCTGTTGTAAATTTTTAGTGAACTGCTCGAACAGGTGATTCGACACCTCTTGAATCATGCGGGCGCCGAGCTGGGCGAGGATGCCTACTACGTTAAGCTCAGATACGGTAACCACTTCGGTACTTCCATCGGGCAGCGCTCGAACCTTTCCGGTCATCTTCATTGATGCACCGCCTTTTCCCCGAACATCCTGGCCTTTGCCTACCATCTCGATCTCGTGATTTTGTTCGTCGAGACGCTCAATATGCGCCTCCCCCTTATAATCGGTCACGCTTGGGCCGACCTGGACTCTAATCACCCCTTTGTAGGTACGGTCATCCAACGCTTCGGTAATCTGAGCCCCTGGTACACATTTAGCCACTCTCCTGGGGTCACTCATTACTTTCCAGACCCTATCCAATGGTTCCTGAACCCGAAAGGTCTTCTCGATCTTGATCGCCATAGAATTATTCCGCCACTCCTTTCTCTTTCAGGATCTGCCACACTTTCCAGGGCGTGACCGGCATATCGATATGTCGTACCCCGAGATGCGAAAGGGCATCAACGACGGCGTTTACGAAGGCTGCGGGAGAGCCCACATTCGGTGATTCCCCCACTCCCTTAGCTCCAAACGGATGATGAGGTGAGGGCGTGCAGGTCTTGTCGGTCTCCCAGTGTGGCGTCTCGATCGCCGTCGGCACCAGATAGTCCATAAAAGTTCCTCCTTGGATATTGCCACTCTCGTCGTAACTGATTTCCTGCATAAAAGCGATGGCCAGACCTTCCGTCAGCCCGCCATGGATTTGGCCTTCAACGATCATTGGATTGATGATATTTCCGCAGTCGTCGACCGCAACGAATCGCCTGACTTTCACCTCACCCGTGCCTTTGTCGATATCCACAACAGCAATGTAAGTACCAAAAGGGAAGGTCAGATTCGGAGGATCATAATAATTAATCGCCTCCAGACCCGGCTCCATTCCTGGGGGCAGATTGGTGTAAGCGGCAAAGGCAATCTCCTGAATTGTCTTGGATTTGCTGGGAGCGCCTTTGACGTAAAACTTCCCGGGCTCCCATTCGAGGTCTTCTTCGCTCACCTCAAGCAAGTACCCAGCGATCTTCCTTGCCTTCTCGCGAATTTTACGAGCCGCTATCGCCATAGCCGCGCCAGAGGTGGGCGTACTTCGACTCGCATACGTTCCCAAACCATATGGCGCTGTGTCGGTGTCGCCTTCTTCGACTAAAACGTCTCCAGCCGGAATCCCGAGCTCCTGCGCAACGATTTGGGCATAAGTCGTCTCGTGCCCTTGCCCTTGGGACTTTGTTCCCATCCGGGCGATCGCTTTACCGGTCGGGTGAATCCGGATGTCGGCGCTGTCGAACATCTTGATGCCGCAAATATCGAACGTGTGCGATGGCCCCGCTCCCACGATTTCGGTAAAGCTGGAGATGCCAATCCCCATGAGCTCGCCTTTCTTGCGCTTTTCCGCCTGTTCTTTGCGAAGATCGTTGTATCCGATCTTTTCCAGCGCGAGATCCATCGCACCCTGATAATTGCCGCTGTCGTAGCTCCAGCCCAATGGGCATAGGTACGGAAACTTATCGGGCGGAATGAAATTTTTTGACCGCAGCTCAGCCGGGTCCATCTGCAACTCCTGGGCAAGGACATCCATCACTCTTTCGATCAAATAGGCAGCCTCAGTGACTCGAAAAGAGCATCGATAGGCGACACCGCCGGGCGCCTTATTCGTGTAAACGCCATCAACCTCGCAGAAGGCCTCCGAAAAGTCATACGAACCGGTGCACATACTGAACAGGCCGGCTGGAAACTTCGTAGGTTGAGCGGTAGCGTTGAAGGCCCCGTGGTCAGCCAGCGTCTTAACCCGTAACGCTTTAAGGTTGCCATCCCGATCGGCAGCCAGCTCGGCCGTCATATGGTAGTCCCGGGCAAATCCGGTTGATTGCAGGTTCTCCGATCGGGTTTCGATCCACTTCACCGGGCGCCCGAGTGTGAGTGCCGCCACCACGGCGCACACGTAGCCGGGATAAATCGGCACCTTGTTTCCGAATCCTCCACCGATGTCGGGCGATATGATGCGAATGTTCTGTTCGGGCAGGCCTGCCACCAAAGCGAAGAGTGTACGATGGGCATGGGGCGCCTGGGACGTCATCCAGGCTGTCAGCTTCCCGGTCGAGGAATTGAAGTCCACCACGCATCCGCACGTTTCCAGAGGAGCCGGGTGACACCGCGGGAAGAGGGCTTTTACACTGGCTGTGACCGGGGAGCTCTTCATCACCTTATCGGTCGCCTCGCGGTCGCCCACCTCCCAATGAAAAATATGGTTCGTCTTTTCTTCGCGATCCTCCCTGAGGATCGGAGCGTCGGCATCCAGTGCCTTGTGCGGATCCACGAGAACCGGGAGATCTTCGTAATCCACTTCGACCAATTCGGCGGCGTCTGCAGCCGTGTAGCGATCTTCGGCGACGACAAAAGCGACCTCCTGAGCTTGGAAAAGCACTTTGCCGGTCGCCAGGACCATCTGCTTGTCTTGGGACAAGGTGGGCATCCAGGAGAGCCCAGCTTTTGCCAGGTCCTCGCCCGTAATGATTGCGAGCACGCCCGGCAACTTTTTAGCCTCCTCTGTGCGAACGGCGTTGAGGCGGGCATGGGCATAAGGACTTCGCACCATGTGCCCATACACCATTCCGGGAAGCTGCACGTCGTCAACGTAGTTGCCTCTCCCCTGAATGAATCGCAAATCCTCCTTGCGCTTCACTGAGTGACCCATTCCACCGATCTCTGGCGAGGTTTTTTGTATCATCTTTATTCTGTGCTCATTTTTTTAGCCGCGTACTGCACGGCCTTGACGATGTTTTGGTATCCAGTGCACCGGCAAAGATTGCCCGAAATTCCCCAACGGATGTCCTGCTCGCTGGGATGCGGGTTCTTTTCCAGTAGCGCGCACGCCGACATGATCATTCCGGGAGTGCAGAACCCGCATTGCAGCCCGTGTTCTTCTTTGAATCCCTCCTGCAGCGGATGCAGTTTGCCATTGTTAGCCACACTCTCGATCGTGCGAATCTCTCGACCATCGGCTTGCACCGCAAACACTGTGCACGACTTTACCGGTCTGCCGTCGAGGAGCACCGTGCACGCGCCACAGTTAGTTGTGTCGCAGCCAATGTGAGTGCCGGTCAGCCCAAGACCTTCCCGAATGAAGTGGACCAGCAGTAGCCGCGACTCGACCTCGGCGGTGCGATCCTTGCCGTTTACTTTGATATGGACGAGTTTTTTTGTGGCCATAACTATTTTCTGCGTTCAACTCTGCAAACCTTCTGTCCACTGGTCCATTCGCGCGGACGAGCTCCCAGTGGCCCGCCCGAGCGCCCGGGTTAGCGCGCGTTTGGTTAGTTCTCTCACCATCGACACCTTGTATTCGGCCGGACCACGCAGATCCGAACTCGGCTGGGCGTCTTCGGCGGCAAGCTGCGCCGCCTGCCCGATATTGGCCTCATCGAGCGCCTTGCCACGGAGAAAGTCTTCCGCCTTGACTGCTTTGACCGGCGTCGCTCCCACATTGGTCAGGCCGATCCCAGCTTGCTGACAGATCACCCCGACATCGACCGTTACCTGAGCTGCTACTCCCACCGTGGCGAAATCTCCTACTTTCCGCTCTAACTTGAGGTAAGCTCCGCCGCTCCTTGCAGGCGGAATTGGAATCCGGATCTCGGTAAGTATCTCGCCATGTTCAAGCGCAGTGGCGAAAAGTGACAGAAAGAAATCCTTTACCGGAATGCTCCTCTGTCCCTCAGGGCCAGTGGCCATGACCTCCGCGCCAAGAGCCAACATGGTCGCCGGGTGATCGTTGGCAGGATCTCCATGAGCCAGATTACCCCCAACCGTCGCCAAGCTGCGCACCTGCGGATCGGCGATCAAGGCAGCGGTGTCTAAGATGATCGGGTATTTGGAACGTATCAGGTCGGAAGTTTCGAGATCGGCTTCTCTGGTCAGTCCACCGATCTTAAGATAGCCATCTTCTTCCTTGATATATTGGAGCCCGGTAAGCTGATTGATGTCGATGAGGTATTCTGGCCTCGCTAGCCGCATCTTCATCATCGGAATCAAGCTTTGTCCGCCACTCAAGATCTTCGCGGCGTCACCGTGCTGTTTCAACAAGCCGATTGCCTCAGAAATTGTCTCCGGGCGGCAGTACTCAAATGATTGGGGGATCATCTTTTTGGTTGTCAAATGCCCGGGCCAAGAAGGATCCACTCACTGCGAGTGGGATTTTGACTCAGCTAAGCATGGGGGGAAGGCGTTGGGGGGTGAAAGAAATGAAGCCACCAATTTTTCGCACAAGGAACGCCGATCGTATAGGGCATTAATTTCAGAACAAGACCTTATGGCTGCCGTCGGATCCTTCACCTGAAAGACAATTGACCTGTCCCTATTTCCTTGGCGCCTGAAAGACAATTGACCTGTCCCTATTTCCTTGGCGTATGCACCGTTGATCGTGTCGATTGGACCTCTGCGAGTGGGATTTTGACTCAGCTAAGCATGGGGGGAAGGCGTTGGGGGGTGAAAGAAATGAAGCCACCAATTTTTCGCACAAGGAACGCCGATCGTATAGGGCATTAATTTCAGAACAAGACCTTATGGCTGCCGTCGGATCCTTCACCTGAAAGACAATTGACCTGTCCCTATTTCCTTGGCGCCTGAAAGACAATTGACCTGTCCCTATTTCCTTGGCGTATGCACCGTTGATCGTGTCGATTGGACCTATGAAAAAAGGAACGGCCGTCCCGCGCGCAGGGATCGCCAAGTCATCGAGCCAGGTCTCAAAACTCCGGCTGATCTTGTGTTAATTGCCATCGGTTTTCAGGGACCGGAGTGCGGACCATTCGCTCACACCGGAATCGAGATCACCTCCCGCGGCACGATTAGGATCGACCACAACATGATGACAACCGTTCCGGGCGCCTTCGCCGCAGGCGATGCCAATCGCGGTCAACCCATTGTCGTTTGGGCAATCGGCGAAGGGCGCGACGTCGCGCGCTATATTGACATTTACCTGACGGGCAGCTCGCAGCTGCCAACAAGTCTCCGCACACCGAATCCGCCGATCGGAAGGTTATGAAAAACGAGTCGCGCTTTGGTTGTTTATTTTAACGCGAACAGCTCTGCACGAGTTTTCAGGTCAGCTCGAAACGCCGCATCTCTTGGCGCAGGGGCTCAGGCAACTACGCGCAGTCCGCGACGCAACGGCAGGATTGCCTGACGCCGCGCTTCGGCTCCAGCGCTGATGTCGCGCGCGATCACCCCACTGCGATCCATCGCGTCGACGAGCGCCCCAGCAGGGATCGCGAGCACGTCAGTATCCTGGTCCGCTATCACCCGAACTGGGCTCAAGCCGCCGGCCAGCATCTCCTGTAGCACCATGAGTTGACCGGCAGCTACCAACTCGAGTCGGACCTCGCTCTCGCCGACAGGGACCATCGCCGCCAGCTGACCCGCGACCACGAGAAGCGCTTCAGTCGCGGGCATGCCCACCGCAAGCAGCAAGTCACCGCGACGGTAACGGCGGAACGCGCTTGCGCTCGCGAGTTGCGGGAGAGCGTCCGCATCGCGATGAAAGGCGTCTCCTTGCTCCAGCATGTGCAGGCGGGCTGCGACGTCTGGCGGAGACGACTGATCCAGACGCAGGCCGCGGCGTTGGGCGATATACCAGAACCGGCTGAGGAACTCATCACAAGGGCCGGCGAGGATTCCCGGGTTCGCCGCTGAGAGAATTACATTGTACTTAACGGTGCCATCGCCGATGCCGGTGACCAAACATTTGACCCCGTCGGGCTTCTCCAAATTGGGTACCGCGCGCCCAGCCTCAATCACTGCGTCGCGCACACGTTCGGGCGGGATATCAGCCCCAACGGTAAGCGGCACGGTGAGCGATGCCCTTTCGCTTGCCCTCGCGGCGATCGTCAGGTTGCCTTTGGCCAGCGTGCTATTCGCCACCACCACTCGGTCGCCGTTGGCTGTCACCAGCGTAACGGTGCGCCAATCCATCTCAACAACTTCCGCAGGCTTGCCCTCAACCATGATCCAGTCGCCGATGCCGAACTTATGGGCCGACAGGAGCGCCATGCCGGACAGTAGATTGCCCAGAAACTCCTGCAGCGCGAAGGCGAGGGCGATGGAGCCGACGCCCATGGCTGCTAAGAGGCTCGCGAGATTGATGTTCCAGATGCTCGACACCACCACTGAGCCCCAGATCAAAGACAAGCCGATCCGCAGGATATCAAGTAGCAGCCTCGGCGCACGCATCTGTTCCTCGACCAGGCTCACCAGTGCGACCTGGGCAATCCGGAGCAAAAGGTAGAGGCCAGTGAGCGCAAACGCTGTCTCTGCCAGCCGAACGGCATTGTCGTGGGCCGGAAGTCTGGCTACTACGCGCAGGATCAGCCAAACAGCGCCGGTAGGCAACAGCACGTAGGCCAAGTGGCGCAGGATGCCGGAGGCGGATGGAGCGCGGGCGTCGAGACGGCGGGCAAATTCCAGCACCGCGATCGTAAGTGCGGGATAGGCTAGGACCAGGAGAAAAGGCCAATTCGGCCAGTGCGTGAGATCAGACATGGACGTTTACTCCGCTACGCGGGCCATCGCTCGGATCTCTAGTGACTATCTCGGCGCGGGCCGGCTGGACGACGGCGCGGCTCCAGGTCCGGATCGTCCCAAAGGCTAGGGTTTCAATCGGCGCGCAGGGCTCGAAACCGTCCACATTAGTCAGCAAGGCATAGGTGCTGTCGCTCAGGCGCATGCAGCCAGGCTCGGCCTCTTGTACAATGCGGCGAGACACACTCAACGGGCGACCCCAGATATCATAGGCGGTATGACAACGCCCGATCAGCAGCACGTCGACCTCGCCGGAGGCGAGGCCGAAACGAAGAGAGACACTCCTCACCCAATCCTCTCCTAGCCGTTGCAAGGCTAGTGTTGCGGCACGCGCCCACGAAAGCGTGCGTGTGGCATGGTCCAACCGTGGCGAGGACAGGCCGCAGACGCCTATGTAGCTCTCGCCGAGCGAGCGCACCGGCTCGACTCCATGGCTGGTCGCCGCGCTGTTGAGCGCATCCAGCAAGGTCTGAAGAATGGTACGAACCTCCGCTGCGCTCTGCTTCGTCGCTAGCATGTCGAGCCCGTCAATCAGGACGAAGGCTACAGTGACATTGGGGACAGTCTCGGCTGTGATCTCGGCACCGCTCCGCACGCGCTCCGCTACGCCGGTTGGATAAATGCTCCGTAGCAGTTCGCCTTTCTCCTGTTCGGCTTCGGCCAGCCGCTTATCACGTTCCTCAATCGCGCCAGCCATCCCGTTATAGCCGTGTGCCAGTTCGGCGAACTCGTCTTTGCCTTGAATCTTAATGCGCAAGGCGGTTGCACCACGACCAACGGCCTGCATGCCCGCAACGACCCGCCGTAGTGGGCGCATGAACAATCCAGCGCAGGCCAAAGCAAAGAAGGTGAGCGCGATAGCCGCGACGCCCGCCGCCACTAACAGATCACGCCTGAGTCGGAGCTCGGGGCCGAATGCCTCTGCCACATCCTGCTTCGCGGTGATGGCCCACCGCAGACTCGCAACTTCTACTGGGCCATAGGCCGCGATCACCTCAATGCCCCGATAATCCGGGAAGCGGGCTAAGCCCGTTCGATTGTGGAAGGATCCCTCCACCGCCTTGGACCGCTCAGGCATGTAGAGAATGGTGGTGCCAAGCGTGCGAATCTGGTCGGCAATCGACCTTGGTAAACCGTTTGCCTGCGCCTGCGCGAGAAACTTATCCGGGTTCTCGACCAGAAAACGTGACTGGCTGCGCAGCAGGCGGTCCTCGCCGACCAACTGCACTTCCCCGGTCTCCCCTTGACCGGTCGAGCGCCAGCCATTGTTGTCGCTCAGTAGGCTATCGAGAGTCCGGATGTCGATCTGGGCGACGAACACGGCGATCGTCTGTCCGTCGGCCACGATGGGCACAGCGGCGAACATTTGTGGCGCGAATGCCGACGGCGTGTAAGCCGTGTAGTCCTCGATGACTGCTTTGCCGCCGTTCAGCGGATCAAGCGCGCGCCGCGCCACGCGGGCGAAGCCTGATTGGGTGAAGGCGCCACTATACATGTTGCTGGCGAAATCGATCTCTTTCGCAACCGTATAAACCACGTCGCCCGTGGCCGCATCCATCAGGTTGATATCATAGAAGCCGACCGCCTCCGCGGCGCGTTTTAGCGCAGGGTGATAGCGGGCATGCACGCCGTCGTAGCCGGAACCGCCTGGCGCGGCAAGAAGCTTGTCTCTTTTGCCCTTCGGATTTGGGTTCCGGGCAATATAGTCGGCCTGCAGGCGCCTGGCGATCGGATCGGCCGGCATCAGGCCTTCCAGCGGCGTATGACTACCGGCGACTTTGTCTAAGCGTGGAAGTAATTCCTTATTGTACCACGCCTCGAGCGCAACGCGGTCGGCTTCCGTGGCCGTCGGATTCGCCTGGTTGTTAGCACGCATCTCGCGAACTGCTGCGATGAATGCTTTGGCGGCCTCGATGGTCTCAGGCGACCCGCCGATCGCGGCAGTAAACCGGAGCTGATTGTTCACGTAACTCTCGACCCGCCGACGCTTGATTTCGCGGTGGGCGGTTAACCGATCCTCAACTGACTGCCTCAGGGCCGCATTCCCAGCCCGGTAGCCGATGATCGCGCCTGCCGCGAGGCAAGCCAAACCAGTTAGCAGCAGTATGAGAATGATCTTTGAACGGATCGAAAGCTGCCACATGATGAAATTCCGAATTCGCGATCACTACACGCAATGGACCGGGAAGGGCTCATGCCACTTGATTGGTCTAATTGGGAGCAGGAAACTTCTTACCGATCACGTCTTCACCTCACCCCGGGTTGGGAGTCAACAGAAATATTGGGCTCGCCCGGCTACCCCTCCTCGGTGCCCTTATCATCGTACCGAGTTGGTACCGGCGACCTTCGTAATTTGTACCGTAAGCCATCGAGCTGAGGCAAGCGCGTAATCAGGGAGGTGGTCGGACATCCGATAAAGGCTGCTCTTGAACCAATCGCAGGTCGACCACGTCGCCAAAAATGCTACCGATCGTTCCAGCCGTTTCCTTGGGTCCTCGGTAAACGCTGACTATGCATCCTGGAAGGCCGTCGCAAGGATTCAGAAAAAGGGGTTACTGGGCAGGTTTAAAGAGCTGGGGAAGCCCAATCGGTGTCTCTATCACTGCATCTTCAGCCTCATCACGATCGATCCGTGGATCAAAGCAGTTGTGTTATTCCCGCCCTGCGTTTTTGCTCCTCTAATTCCCTGGCCGCGCTCGATCACGAGATTGCACCCATTGAAATCGGTAAACGATTATCGGCCGAACGACGGGCCGCCTCAGCCAGAGCTAAAGAGCAAAGCCCGTCATGAATGGTTACGGAGAAGGGCTCGTCTGATCGCGCCTTAGAAACAAAATCTTCGAGTAAGTGCTCATAAGAAGAAGCGTATCGTTGAGGGAAGAACTCGTACAGCGGTCCTCTTTTCTCCCCTTCTTTGGTAAACCATGTGACATTAATTGGTCGCGGATTCTCCAACGCGATCGTACCTGCTGAGCCAAAGATTTCGATGCGCTGTTCGAAACCGTAAGAACATCGTCTGGAATTTAGAATAGTACAGGTTTGGCCACCGGGTCCCACCAATTGTACGGACACGGTGTCGTAGTCATTGAATGCCCGGATATCATCGGAAAACAAGCAGCTGCCGTGTGCAAACACCGTAACAAATTCAAAAGGGACGAGCGAGCGTACGGTGTCTAAGTCATGAATGGTCATGTCGCGAAAGATTCCTCCCGACTGACTCACATAGAGCTGAGGCGGAGGAGCTGGATCTCGTGAGATGATCAGAATTTGTTCCAAGGTGCCGACATCCCCCTGCTGTACAGCCCGCCGAATAGCAGCCAAAGAGGGATCAAATCTGCGATTGAATCCCATCATCACTCGGGTTGCTCGATCACCGAGCTGCTGAACGCACGTCTTCGCGCGCTCGAGGTCGAGGTCGACCGGCTTCTCACAAAAGACATACTTGCCGGCCTCCACCGAGCGAAGGACATAATCGACATGGGTATCGGTCGGAGAACAGATATAGACCGCTTCCACGCCAGGCAAGTTGATGGCCTCCTCGAAGTCCGAGACCATCTGGCATCCCGCCATTTCAGCGACGCTTTTTGCCCGTTCCTTGTCTTGCTCGAGTACGCAGAGAAGACGGGCACGGGGATTTCTTACCATATTTCTCGCGTGGAGCTGCCCGATTCGTCCAGCTCCGACCAAAGCGATTCCCAGGGGCGCTATACTTATTAAAGCAATCTCGCTACAAGTTGTCCAAGTTGAGACGAACTTCTTGTCCTCCTAGAGTTGACGACTCAAAACAGGCGGCGATCAATTTCAGAATGTCGCGGGCGTGAGCAGCGGGGATTTCGACGGGCCGCTCGCCAAGCGCTGCAGCGACGAAACTCTCCACTTCCCGGCGGAAGTAATGCAAGTTACCAATCTCGGCTAATTCAGGAGTGTACTCCATCTTCTCCGAAGCCCAGGAAGTTGGAAACGAGGTCTCGTTCCAAAGAGTCCAACCCGCATCGAAGCGGCCCGTTGCCTCCTTGAGGAACAGTTTACAGGTCGCTGGAAGCGGCCTCGCATGCAGCACCCCTTCGTGGCCATAAAAGGAGATGTCCCAGCTTTCCACCCACGGCAGAGGATCCCAGGAACTAAAGTCGAAACTCACAATTTTATTCGGATACTCGAACAGAGCGATACCCGCGTCCTCACGCGATTCCGGGCCGAACAAGCCAGTAAACTTCGGAATCTTGGCATTGACCGAAGCAGGCATCCCTAGATGATGAATGAGCAAATCGATCACGTGACAGCCGATGACAAAAAACGCGCCGCCAATATCATCTGGCTGATTGAGATGAGACGTCGCCGCTTCGTCAAGAGAACAGCCGCCATGTAATCTCACTTGAAGAATGTGCCCTAGAATGCCTGTCTCGAGCACTTCGTCAGTGATCCTTACCGCCTGCGAGAACCGGTAAGAATAACCCACCTGACAGATACCATTCGTTTCTTCAACAACCTGAACGAGGGCTTCTAGATCTTGCAAGCTCTTGCCTCCGGGCTTTTCTACCAGGACTGCTTTTCCAGCACGTAGCGCTGCGGACGCCAGCGGCACCATCGAATGGCTCTTGCTGTGTATCAGAACGATATTGACATCGCGGTCGTCTAGAATCGCTTCTAACGACCGCTCCGCGATCTCGAATTTTCTGGTGAACGGTTCCACAACCGGGTCATCATCCCAAGCTCCCAGGATCGGAATAGATCTTTCGATGAGAGCACGGGTCCGACCCGACGTGTGCGGATGAGTTACTCCAAGTAAAGCGGCTCCTGGTTTGGCGGCTGCGTGAGTCATAGAATTCCTAGTCAGACAAGCGATGCCTTTTGCTTGAGTCCGATGAAAGCAGTTCGACCTTGGAGCTGGTAATCCATAAGGCTTCTAGGTTGGGAGACCACGAGAGAGGACCAGCAAGTGTATACACTTATCGAGCGTTGGCAATACCTCTTTTCAAGTTTTCCGGTTCCCTCGCTTCTTCGAATACACCCCCTATTGCGCCGTCCAACCGCCATCAACTTTTAGACTCGAACCCGTGATCAGAGCCGCCGCATCGGAGCACAGAAATACGACTGCCGGTGCGATGTCTTCCGGCCGGCCTAAGCGGCCAGCCGGAATCTTCGAGAGCACCGATTCCCGAAAACTTTCGTCGGCGAACATCTGTCTGGTAAACTCGGTTTCGACGAAAGTTGGCGCGACGGCATTTACTCGAATGCCGTGGGGAGCAACCTCAACGGCCAAAGCTTTGGTGAATCCTTCCACAGCGTGCTTCGCCGCACAATAAACCGTCCGGTTAGCTGCACCCACATGCCCCATCTGGGAAGTGATATTCACAATTACGCCCTTCACGTTCTCAACGATCATCCTGTCTACAACGCATTGGGTCAGAAAAAACAATGCTCGTACATTCAGCTGAAAGATTTGATCGTAGTGGGTCTCAGTCACTGTGACAAACGGCTCGGGGATATTCATTCCGGAATTGTTAACCAGAATGTCTATCCGGCCCAAGCGGTCTACCATGGCGCTCAGATCAGGCGGATTCAGCAAGTCACACGTCAGCACGTCCGCTCTTCGGTTGGATGCGCGAATCGTGCTCGCCACCCCGGCCAGATCCGATTCCGACCTGGCCAGCAACACCACATCTGCTCCTGCCTGCGCCAAACCGAGAGCAATAGCCTTACCGATACCCCGACTAGCACCGGTGACAAGCGCGCGTCTGCCATCTAGAACCAATGCCGACGAACTACCGCAGCCTTCGCCCATCAGAATGCACGTTCGGCTACTGTTGGCATTGAAACCATCTTCATAGCTGTACGGACTGCCGTCGGGTCGTGGTCAGGAGCCAGCACACCGAGTAGTCCCAAGACCACCGAGGAATAGTGCCGGGCCAATCGCTCCGCCGCCAGCGAGGGATCACGCTTGATACATGCATCCAGGATACCCCGATGTTCCTTTATGCCCTTCGACCAGGCTCGCGGCGTTTCAGTGGTGTAAGCGTGGCGATAGCGTTCGGCATGTTCAGACAATTCTACGATTTCTCTTAATTGCCGTTCACCGATATGTCGAACCAAGCTGAAGTGAAACTGACGATGCGGTTGCTCCCAACCAAGGTAATCTTCTTCCGCCGCGTACCGTTCCATTTCTCCGAGGTATTTTTTGATTTCTTTGAGTTCGCTTTCCGCTAGGTGAGGAACGCTGAGGCGAATAGCCAATCCCTCCAGCAAAATGCGCATCGCGTACAGATCTTCCAGTCCTCGGAGAGACAACGGAGAGACGCGCAGACGTTTGTACGATTCGCCTTCGATCAACCCCTCGCGTTGCAGCATACGCATCGCCTCACGTAGAGGTGTCCGGCTCACCCCCAAGCGCTTGGCTAGATGGACCTGATTCAAAATCATTCCAGCCGGCAGTTCGTTCTTTAGAATCGCTCTCCGCAAACCGTCATGGATCTCTTCCGCATTCTCCCACTCGCTCTTGCGGGGAAGCGTGTTCCACTCAGGAGAAACAGCCTTGACCATGCGTACGGGCACCTTCGCCGAATCGAATTTTCCTTGTGTATACAGAATGAGCTACTTTCGATAACCCGAACAACCCATTTTCCAGACTATTTTATGCCCTCTTCCACCCTCATCTGATTCACGTCTGATTTCCGGGTCCCCGCCTCATTCCGATCGTGCACGGGATTGGCCAGACGCCCGATCCTTTCGATCTCAACCTCCACTACGTCGCCATCATTCAACAGCACTGGTGGCTGGCGCTTGAAGCCGATGCCCGCCGGCGTACCGGTCGCAATGATGTCGCCAGGTTCCAGGGTCATTAATTGGCTGAGATAGGAAACGATATAACTCACACCGAAAATCATGTTCGCGGTGTTCCCGTTTTGAACCAGTCTTCCATTTACTCGGGTCTGGATGGCGAGATTCTGCATATCGCCTAGCTCATCGCGCGAAACAATTGCCGGGCCACAAGGCGCGAAAGTATCGATCGCTTTTCCAGCCGTCCATTGACTGGTTGCCAACTGAATATCCCTTGCACTCACGTCGTTCATCGCCGTTGCGCCAAAGACGCAGTCGAGCGCCTCTTCTTCGGCAACACATTTGGCCCGACGGCCGATCACCACTGCGAGTTCCGCTTCATAGTCGACCTTTTCATTGGCGTGGGGCAGCTCAATGCTGTCAAACGCCCCAATCAATGAGTTCCGAAATTTTGCAAACAACATTGGCACCTTGGGCGGTGACAAGCTTGCCTCTTCGGCATGATCACGATAGTTCAATCCCAAGCAAATGATCTTCTCCGGATCCGGTATAGGAGGTCCCAGCCGAGCATTATTCGGCACCAGCCCGATCTGAGGGTCGATCCGGGACTCTTTGATGCCTTTTACGATGGTCTCGAGTACCTGGAGGGCGCGACCATCAATCGCGATTACTTCCTTAGTTTTGGTCCAATCCGTGGACTTATAGTGCAACGACAATCCGGCCGCCTGAGCTACTGTCGAAGCGTCATAAATGCTGTTTCCGAGTTGGATGCCGCAACGCATGCTCCATTCAGCGGTGTAGGAAACAAAGCGCATAGATTTGTCGAAGAAATCGGAAGAACCGCTAAAGTGTATACACCTACCAACAACGGTCAATATCCAATTCGCTACACGTTGATCCCTAGGCCGCTCACAAATCGCAAGCTCTCGACCATCTCGGCCGTCGCCGCTTCCCTGCTGCCCGGCTTGCGGTCCTGCTCAATGACGGCCGGTCCGCTGAATCCGTTTCTATTTAGGGCTTCGCAAAAGGATTGGAAAT
Organism: uncultured Verrucomicrobiae bacterium; assembly: GCA_963804425.1. GTDB lineage: Bacteria > Verrucomicrobiota > Verrucomicrobiia > Chthoniobacterales > JAFAMB01 > DASTDH01. The sequence goes on from CAWDQF010000004.1 coordinate 359,866, forward strand.
CCACATCACCTTTTCCCAAAGGCTGAAATACACCTAAATCGACCGCATCGAGGAATGCGATGTCATCGGCCCTGACCTGATCGAGCAGTTCAGCCGAAATATCTTTGAAATTAATATACGGTGTGCGATCAGCGTGACGGCGGTAGAGCGCAGTCGGATCGATCTGACCGTACAGGCAGTGTCCGGTATCAATCGCCAGCTGGATTAACTCTGGGTCAGTATGAGCGAGAAGTTCCTCTACCTCGTCTTCAAACTCCAGATTGGATCCGGCATGCGGATGTGCCACCGCCTGGACGCCGAACTCGCGACTAATCTCACCTACCTTCTCAATTCTTGCCCAAAACTCGCGCTTGACTCGACCTTGCAACCGATACGCTCGTTCAGAACATCCAGCAGTTGCCTGCCTCTGCTCGCTCCAATCGACGATCACCAGAAAGCTACCACCACTATCAGAGATCAGCCGGGCGAGCCGTCGCGCTTCATCTAAAGCCTGGTCGCTCAGGCTTTCCTCCTCGAACGACGCCAGTAACGCCGCTCCGATACAGGTCAGTCGCCGGGCCGCTAGTTGTGCCTTGATCAGTTTCCCATCCTCAGGCCAAAAGCCGAGCGGCCCAAGTTCAGTATACCTAAAGCCAATCTTAGCGATTTCGTCGAATACTTCCTGCCAGGCCGGCAGGTCGGCCCGACCCATGTGGTCCACTCCCCAGGAGACCGGTGCAGTGCTTAGTCTAATTTCTTTCAACATAAATCTCTCGATGAAGCACGTGCAACGGCTCCAAGCGATCGCTTTAACCGCAACAAGGGCTGCTCCATCTTTCCTTCAGAAGAACGCAAATCAGCCCGATCTTGTGCTATGCTCGGTCCGTTCAAGTCACGGTCGGAGAAAAGCTTTAGTCGCGCCATGTCCAACTATCCGCGAACTGTAGCTGCGGTGATTTCGTCGAGGTCGCGGCACTTCTACCGGTCGGCTTCATGACGATCGCTCGATCAGCGGCATGCCATAGTCGCGGAAATTAACCGGTGGCATTGGGCCCCAGATGTTGTTCCATTCGGCAATGTCGCTCCAATCTTTCCATTGGTAGCTCTCTTCTCGCTCAACGCGCAGGATATCTGCGAAGTACTCCACCAAAGCGCCAGTTAAATCCGCGTGATAGGTAAAGAGGTTGTTACCAGGGCCATGTCTACCCGGTCCCCATACCAGCTGGCGATCGTGCCCGCGCAGGACGTCCCCCAGCTGTTTGAAGACCGCCCAATCGTCCGCCTCCCAGGCATAATGATGTAGGCCAGGGGTACCCTTCATCAGATTGATTGAGTGATGAATCTCGCTGCAGCGAAGCCAAACGATCTCGCCGTTGAGCGCGCGATCCGAGACCCGAAAATTCAGATATTGGATCAGGAAATCTTCGACCGGCTGAAGGTCTTCAACCTTTAACAGCGCGTGTCCGAGCCGTCGTGGTCGAACCCCTGGAGTGCCGTAAGACAAACGCTCCGAGCGGTTGGAGTTATCGGCGAGTTCAAAGGCGTGGCCAGAGGGACCGTCAAATCTAAGTGCCCTGGTTATTCCAGGATATGGATCCGACAATTCGCTGTAGGGAATGTTTCCGTTTTGTAATCTGCTTTTAAGTAAGCGGAACGAATCTTCGTTCGTTGCCTCCAGTCCTATTCGCTGCACCCCGATGGCAGACCCAGATCGCAGCAATAATTCAAATGCCCGTTCTCCCGATGTCAGGTAAGCGGTATCGATGCTTCGACCGACCAGATGCAAGCCATTGATTTCCTGAGCTTCTTCGATCGCTGCCTGGAGATCGCGCACAGCGATGGCTAGATACGCGAGAGATCGAGTAATCGGATAATAGTCGACTTTGTTCATCAGGAGACCACTGGTTGTTCCTTTTTGGGGAGAATGAAATCTCCTCAATAGTGTGTACACTTCTGGCAAGGCGGTCAATCGGAAATCTTCACACCACCAGGCAGTTTCTGACCAGAGTTGAGTGAATTGGTCCACGGATAATCTCTAAACGAACTTGAAGTGTATACAGTTTACGATAGATTAGACCTGCCATTCAGCCCGCTGGCTGTTCCCAGCCAAAAGAAGACCTGCATTCTTCCCTCCCACGAACGAAATTCAGAAGCCGCAATAGCGATTTCATTTATGATTACCACTCTTAAGCATGGCCGTAATCTTGACGAACGACAGCAGGCGGAGCGTAATGTCCGCGCTATCGTCGAAGAAATTATCGAAAAGGTCCGCAAGACCGGGGATGCAGCTGTCCGGGAGCTGTCGGTAGGATTCGATAAGTGGGACCGTGAAAACTATCGGCTAAGTAGATCAGAAATCGAGCAGCTGCTCGATTCCGTTCCAAAAACGGTGATCCAGGATATCGAATTTGCGCAAAAGCAGATTCGCACGTTTGCCCAGGCGCAAAGGAATGCGATTACCGATATCGAGATTGAAACCATTCCGGGAGTTCGACTGGGGCATAAGAATATCCCAGTCAATAGTGTCGGAGCATACGTCCCAGGCGGACGATATCCGATGGTCGCGTCTGCCCACATGAGTGTCGTCACCGCCAGAGTCGCAGGAGTCAAACGGATAGTCGTTGCCACCCCGCCCCTCAAAGGAGCACCACCAGCAGCCACGGTCGCGGCAATTGCTCTGGGAGGAGCAGATGAGATTTTTGTTCTTGGAGGAGTTCAGGCTGTGGCGGCGTTCGCACTGGGAACTGAGACCATCGATCCGGTCGATATGCTGGTGGGACCAGGCAACGCCTATGTTGCTGAGGCCAAACGGCAGCTTTTCGGGACTGTCGGTATCGATCTTCTGGCTGGACCGACTGAGACTCTAATTATTGCGGACGATACCGCCGACGCGGAGATGGTTGCGACCGATCTGCTCGGTCAAGCCGAGCATGGCCCAACGTCGCCGGCGGTTCTTCTGACGACCTCCAGATCGCTGGCCGAAGAGATCCCAGCCGAGATCGAACGACAACTGAAAGAGTTGCCCACGGCCGACGTTGCAGCGGTTGCTTGGAAGAATTGCGGGGGCATCATCCTGGTCGACTCTGAACAGGAGATGATCGCGCAAGCCGACAAAATCGGCTCCGAGCATGTCCAAGTGCTCACTCGTGACCCGAAAATATTCCTGGATCAAATGACCAATTACGGCGCGTTGTTTCTTGGACCCGAAACCAATGTGGCGTTTGGCGATAAAGTGATCGGTACTAACCATACACTCCCCACCAATCGCGCCAGTCGATATACGGGCGGCCTCTGGGTCGGCAAATTCCTTAAGACGGTCACTTACCAGTCCTGCACTCCCGAAGCCAGCGCGCTGATCGGCGAATATTGTTCCAGACTATGCGAGATCGAGAATTTCGCTGGGCACAAAGCTCAGGCAGATTTGCGGGTGCGACGTTACGGCAAGCGTTCATCGAAGGAGTGACCGAATGTCAGCCGTCCAAATCACCGACCACGAAGGCAATAAAGTTTCTCATGGCCGTGTCTTAGTGAACGGAGTTCGCTTGCATTACGTGACCGCGGGCTCAGGGGCTCCCTTGCTGCTACTGCATGGCGTGCCAAAAACATCGTTTTACTGGTACCGAATCATTCCTCTGCTTACGCCACATTTCACGATTGTTGCTCCGGATATCAGGGGATTGGCGATTCCGCCAAGCCGCACGGCGGATACGACATGAAGACGATTGCCGAAGATCTTGCCCAGTTGATGAGCGCGTTAGGTCACGACACCTTTTCCGTGGCGGGGGAGGATTGGGGTGCCGCCTTCGCTTATGCCCTCGCCGCATCCTATCGCGATCGAGTGAAAAAGCTGTCCTTCGGCGAGATGCTTTTGCCTGGATTTGGTATCGAAAAATGGTCGTTCTTGAACGAAGAAAATGTCTCTTCACCGCACTGGTCCTGGCACGTGAACTTCTTTTATCTCCGTGATGTTCCGGAGATGCTCATTCAAGGCCGTCAGGAAATATTTTGGTCGACTTGGATGAAGAACGAAACGTTCGATCCAAGTTCTATTTCGGATGAGGCGATCGCTGAGTGGGTTCGTTACGCATCACCACCCGGTGGACTTCGCGGCATTTTCGAAGTCTATCGCGCGCATTTCGAAAACGCCAAACAGACTGTTCAATGGGCGCAAACCAAGCTCGAAATACCGGTCCTTGCTATCGGTAGTCAGTACTTCATGAAAGAAGAGCCCTTGCGCCAGATGCAACACGTCGCACGGCATGTCGAGTATGTGGAACTGGAGCGTTGCGGACACAGCATGGCACTTGAGCAACCGGAAAAGCTAGCTGCGGCGATGCTGAAATTCTTTCGGAAATAGCTGCTCGATTCGCCTGCACGGTTGGCCGCGCCCCTTAGACCCAGCGCCCCATTTCAGAAACACTAGAACCCTTCGAGCACAGCTTTACCCAGCATATGGCCGCTTTCCACCAAAGCATGCGCACGCTTGAGGTTGACAGCATTCACCGGCCCTAGCTGCTCCGTTACCGTCGTGCGCAGCGCGCGGGCGTCGAGGAGCAGACAAACCTCGTCTAGAATACGGTGCTGGACAATCATGTCCGGCGTACCAAACAGCGGCCGGGTGTACACCATTTCCCAGTGAAGCGAAGCGCTTTTTGTCTTGAGTGGCGCTGCGTCCAACGAATCGTGGTCATCGATCACGGCAATCTTCCCCTGCGGGGCAAGAATTTCGACGAGTGCCCGGAAGTGACGCGCCGTATGAGTGAGTGCGGCAATGTGGGTGATCGGCGACGCTCGGATAGCGGCGAGTTCCTCGATAAGAGACTTGGAATGGTCAATGACATGGTGCGCACCGAGCGACAAGCACCAGTTTCTGCTCTCCTTGCGTGATGCGGTTGCAATCACAGTGAGGCCAGTGAGCCGGCTGGCAAGCTGGATCAGCATCGAGCCGACTCCCCCAGCGCCCCCGACGATCAACAACGTGCCTGCATCCGGCGACTTACCGGGCGTAACTCCTAGACGATGGAACAGCAGTTGCCAAGCGGTGGCGCCGACCGCTTCGACGGTGCCCGCGACGTCCCATCCAAGCGCATCGACATCATCCGGGACGGAAACACTTCCAATGCGTACCTTGGTATCAACCGGATTCACCGACACAGCGCGCACGGCGACGCGCAGATCGCGGCTCCCAGGGACAGGCGGCTGCCGTTCAACGTCAACCAGACAGTCGGCGGCCGAAAGAGAGGAGGCTTTGCGGAAGGCGATGGCTTTCATCGGGAAGTTATTCGAAAGTGTATACACTCTAGGGTAGTCGCAACCAATTTTCTTATTATTTAGATCTATTCGCGGTTTCTCTTACTCGTCTGTGGTTGCGGCTCAGCCGAGCTGTGTACTTTGGCGGCGAAAGCGCTTCTACCGCTCCTTCAGAGCGCTCGCCCTTTTTTGGCAACCCAGGGTTCCGCAAAGCCTCCACCCTGGGCTTAGTTCTCGTACGCCTTCGGCGCGGCTTGTCTTCTTTTTCTGGATGCTAAATTTCGCTCTGGATTCGGAATACTATATGGGCCGCACTCTCACCAAGGGACGCGAACAATTACCTGTCCCAATCCCCTTTGCTTCCTTTGTAACTACAGCGTGACCATTCGCGCATTTTCGCGAGGACTTTTCTTAACCACGAATGGACACCCATGGACGCGAACTGAATCAGTTTATTCGTGTCCATTAGCGTCTATTCGCCGTTCTTTCTTCCTCGCTTGGCTCGGACCCAAGCTCAGCCGAACGCTCCTGGCTCAGCCACTCTGTGTTCTTCTTGCGTGATCTCTGTACTACACTGGTCGGGATTCTTGTTTTTTTGCGAGGATTTTCTAACCGCGAATGAACGCAAATAGACGCGAATAAAGGAATCAATTCGTGTCCATTGGTGTCTATTCGCGGTTGTTGATAGTAGCCCGGCAATTCAGTGCCGGGGCAGCATGAGAAAGACACGCGTCCGTTCCAGAGTGGACGGCTGAAGCGGTCCAACTCTCGACGTGTCATATCCAAGACAACGTGACAGTGCTGCATTTGCGATCAAGCGTCCCTAGCGGGACGCCTCGCTTCTCTAACGTACACTCCCTGTACTACGCTGGTTGCGATTCTTGTTTCTTTGCGAGGATTTTCTAACCGCGAATGAACGCAAATAGACGCGAATAAAGGAATCAATTCGTGTCCATTGGTGTCTATTCGCGGTTGTTTTTCATCGTTTTGGTTGCGGCTTCGCCGCACTGTTTCCTTCTGTTTAAAAGATCTCTCTGTACTTGGCGTTCTTTTGTGGCTGTCCAGATTGGAGTTGGATTCGCACGCTTCGGCCTAACAGGGTTCGAGCGAATCCTCGGTTTGGCTCGGCAGGAGCCTCGCTCTACCAACCTAGCGGTGTGTGTCAATTGGGTGATGCATCGGCTTGGCTTTGAAGGCTTCTTGCTCGTTGCTGCGGCCTTTCCAGGCCGGTCCATTCGGAAAATCGAATTGTTCAAGCGTTTCGGGCCGGACGGTAATGCTGTAGCCAGGCTCGTGAGGAGGCAGGTAACGCCCGTTGCGGATCACGACCGGATCAAGAAAATGCTCATGCAAGTGATCGACATATTCGAGTACCCGGCCTTCCAGCGAAGCCGCCACGCAAATGTAGTCGAACAAAGAAATGTGCTGGACGTATTCGCATAAGCCGACACCGCCTGCATGGGGGCAAACCGGCACACCAAATTTAGCCGCCATCAACAAGACAACGATGACCTCGTTCAGGCCGCCCAGTCGTGCACTGTCAATCTGACAAAAGTCGATGGCCTTTGCTTGCAGCAGTTGTTTAAACATCACGCGGTTATGACAGTGCTCTCCGGTTGCCACTCCGATTGGCGCGATCTGTTTGCGAATAGTTGCGTGCCCCAGAATGTCGTCCGGACTGGTCGGTTCTTCGATCCACCACGGTCTAAACTCGGCTAAGCGCCGCATGTTGCTGATCGACTGCTCGACATCCCACACCTGGTTGGCATCCATCATGAGCTTCCGCTCCCAACCGATCTCCTCCCGCAGGATTCGAGCACGGCGAATGTCTTCCTCGATATCGCCGCCGACCTTTTGTTTAAAATGAGTCCAACCCGCCGCGACCCCTTCCCGCGCCAAACGGCGCACTTTTTCGTCGGAATAGCCGAGCCAGCCCGCAGAGGTGGTGTAGGCAGGAAAGCCGGACTCTTGCATCTGACGCTCCCGCTCCGCTTTCGTCGAAGCGTTGGCCTCTAGGAACGAAATTGCTTCGTCAGGTGTCAGCGCGTCGGTTACATATCTAAAGTCCAGGCAGCGCACTAATTCCTGTGGATTCATGTCGGCTAACAGCTTCCAAACCGGTTTACCCTGGAACTTTGCCCACAAGTCCCACATGCCATTAACGATCGCGGCGGTCGCCAAATGAATGGCACCTTTTTCCGGACCTAACCAACGTAACTGGCTGTCGCCCGCGGTCAGATAGCGCCAGAATCCGCCCATATCAGCGAAGATTTCCTCCAAGGTCGCACCGACAATAAGCGGGGCGAGCGACTTCACCGCCGCCACGCAGATCTCGTTCCCACGACCGATCGTAAAGGTTAGTCCATGACCGGCGACTCCCTGCGGTGCATTCGTCTTGAGGATTACATATGTCGCCGAATAGTCGGGAGCAGGATTCATCGCATCGGAACCGTCGAGCGCACGCGAGGTTGGAAAACGAATGTCGTGAACTGTGAGATCAGTGATTTTAATCGGCATAGCAATTTGACTTTTTTTTCTAAAAATCATCAGAAGATAAGCTGGCCCCCAGCGCATCAGCAATCACTCAGACCCGAGCCGCTACAGCCATTTTCGACCGGTCTCTTCGCCCCGGAGATAGACTGGCTTCTGCCCTGTGTGCCCCCGATCGGACGGGTAGTCGAAGTCCCCCGCCGTTGGCATCGGCGCTCTTCTAACCAGAAACTCTGCTGCCATCAAGACGGTCGACCGTGAGCATGACGAAGGAGAGGAAGCGCACAACTGAATGTTCCCTTCCCTGGACCCGCGCCGAATCAAACTCGGACGAGGCTCTCTGGCTCAGGGCTTCCTCTATTGGCTAAGGGGGCCTTCTGGGAACATTGCTTCCAGGCCGGGATCGGCAGTAGCAAGAGGGCGTCCACTGCGCGGATCAATCTGGTAAAAGTAGCCGCTAATCCGAGCGTAGTTGTCACCGTCCGAGCGATACAGATAAGTCCCTTCAAAATTGCCTTTCGCAGTTTTCAATCGCACTCGCAGACAAGTGACCACCTTTAGATCTCCTGATTTTGCCAGAGGCTCAATCCTGCCATTGCCTCGAACCGTGACACCTCCAATAGTCCGCAAAATCTGCAAACGATCCCCTCTCTTCGTCATCATGACTTCGCCAAGAAAGGTATGGTTTGTTCCTGGTTCCTTTCCGACTAGACGGTAGGAACCTGCTAAATACTCTAACTGGGAGTCGACATCTCTTTGGTCTCTAGCAACTTGCCGCTCGGCGGCTGCGCTTTTTGTTGAAATCGAGGCGGCGAGCAGAACAAAAAGCAGTGTGCGACAAACCCAGTACATGCATGCAATGAAAGCATGAATCTACCTCTCGGCGAAATGAAGAAGCAAATCGAGGCAACGCAGATCCTGCCTCATACGTTCCCGGCGTTCTCGAGCGATGACGGCGCTCTCCGGCCCCGCTCCCATCGTCGGGAGCTCCGGATCGCGTTATTTCTGAAAAGAGTGTCCTGAACTTGCGGCCTCGCTCGTCGTCCAATTGAAAACCCATACAAGATCATCCACTTCGAAACGAGAAAGAAAAAATGACAAATCAGATCAAAGCAGTTCCAGAAGGCCATCACACCCTCACCCCTCACTTGATTGTAAAGGGGGCCGATGAAGCCATCGAATTCTATAAGAAAGTCTTTGGCGCGGAAGAAATCACCCGGTTACCGGGTCCGGATGGTAAGTCGATCATGCATGCTGCATTACAGATCGGCGATTCGCGGCTCTTCCTGGTCGAGGAGTTCCCGCAGATGGGCAGCGGGGGACCTCTGAGTATAGGTGGAACGCCCGTGGCTATCCATGTCTATGTAGAAGACGCGGACGCAGTTTTCAATCGGGCCCTGGCGTCCGGTGCCCAAGTGCGCATGCCCCTGGAAAATACCTTCTGGGGCGATCGTTACGGGCAGTTCACTGACCCGTTCGGGCACAGGTGGTCTGTGGCAACCCGGAAAGAGGAACTGACTCCGGAAGAAATCGGCAAGCGCGCCCAAGCAGCCTTTGCGGGATGCGCTGCGTCTGCCTGAAAAGGTAACGATCGGTCTTCAGGTAGATGGCGGCCTTAGGGGGGACGTCGCTGAACTAAGAAAGATGATCCGCGCTCATCGCTCGAGGGGGTGAGCGCGCATCAAGCGTCGATCGCCTGGTAGAGGGAAGTCCAGAAATCAAAAACGGCGCCTGAGCCAGTCCGTCGGCGCTCATCCCGGCTTACTCGCGATTTTCTGGGGCTGACCGCACGGCGGGCCTTATTTCAACCGTCGCACCATAATCCAGGCAGGGGTTGCCTTGCTCATAAACAAGTTACGCTAGAGTAGCAATTACGAAAGAGATCCGAGAGTTCACTGCTCATGTGCGTCTTTCTTTTACGACGAACGAGCCGGGATATTCGGGACCAGGAGAAGCGCCGGGAACGCCGGGAACGGACGACAGCCCGCTTCAACGGCTGCTAATACCGGGACGGGCAATTTCGTTGGCTGGCGCGCTGAAAATACAAGTCGCAGCAAAATAATCAGCGCTCCTTTCTTTGGAAGGATCTAAGCGCTAAATAGATTGCATTAAGAAAAACGAACAGGCGCCGAACAGCTTGGAAGGCATCGGCTTTCGCCCGGTCCGCAGGTCGGACCTTCCGATCCTCTTGACCTGGCTGACAGCACTGCATGTCCGGAGGTTTTATCAGAAGACTCCCATCTCGATGAACGATGTTGCTGTTGAGTACGGGCCACTCATCCGAGGGGAGACACCAGACATCTGCCACCTCGCGGTGGAATGATGGCGCTCCGTTCGCTTACCTGCAATGCTATCGCAAGTCGACTACCCGGATTGGGCCGTGGCATATGAACTGGTGACCTAACCAGTCGTTCTATGTTGGAAGGCCGATATAAAGCTGACCGGCATCGGCCCGGATCGGATACGTGCGAAGATCGACGCACACGGGTGCCCCTTTGGCCTTACCGGATGGAATGTGGAATTGTCCCTGATGCCTTGGGCACTCAATGATTTCTCCGAGAACCATCCCATCAGCCAATTGGGCCTCTTCATGAGTGCAGATTCCGTCCGTCGCGTAAAATCCGCTCGGCGTATGGTAGACCGCGTATACCTTGCCACCATGTTCGAATTGGATGAGATCCTCTTCGTCTATATCATCAACCCCACAGACGGCGTGCCAGTCCACAGGTGTGTCAGACATGGCTAACATCCCCTCTCGGGCTTTCTCTCCGCCGCTCAGCGCTCGGCTGAGATTTCGCCTCCGATAGGCTGCTCGACTGATTCTGTTCTGGGAGCTCGCGGAGCAAGAAGTAGTCGGCGTCTCTTGACTGCCTGATCAATACGGGCACGATTTCCTTGTAAGCGTCAATCAGACTGGTGAACTGGCGAGGCAGATCTTTTTGAATCCGCTCACTGAGCCTCGGCAGCGCGTGAAACGGCACCATCGGGAACATGTGATGCTCGATATGGTAATTCATATTGAAATAGAGAAAGCGGTAAAACGGATTCAGTTTGAGCGTGCGTGTGTTAAGCCGGTGATCACGCACATCCTCGGCTAACCCCGCATGCTGGGTCAGAGAAAAAAGCTGGTGTAACCAACCGCCGTAGAGACGCCCGAGCGGGAAGTAGAGCAGAGGAAGCCAACTCTTTACGGCAATCGACCAAGCGATCATGCCCACGTAGATCAGAACGTAAAGGCGCGACCACCAGATCATGGGACGCCATTCGCTCTGCGGCACGAAATCCCGTGCTTCTTTGGTAACTACGCCCAGCGCATGCAGCGTCATCATTTTGAGCATGGCGAACGCTCCAGGTAACCAGAGAAAGTCAAGAATCACATTGGTGAGGTTCGCCGGCCGCATGACCTGAATCTCGGGATCCGCACCGACCTGGATAGTTTCGGTATGATGCCGGGTGTGACTCCACCGCATGTAGGTTCCTTCCCTCATATTCATGAGGGATGAGAGCCGATAAAAAAACTCGTTCAGCCACCGGGTCCGGAAAGGTGTCCCATGGGCGCATTCGTGCCAGCGCGCATCACAAGAACTGTAGATTGTGCCGTAGAGAAAGAACGCAGGAATTACCCAATAAGTGCCGAGCGCGGCATAGGCTAGATAGCCACTGGCGACGAGAAATAGACCCCACAAACCGAAATCGATCAGCCCCTTCGCGTCGTCACGCTGCATCAGTTCTTTGAGCTCTTTGCGAGAAATCTCGGGGCGATACCAATCATCCGTCTGGTATTTCATAGCGCCGAGGATAGCACGATTCTGACTTATTACGATCATTTTTTGCTACCGATTCTGCTATATTTGATAGCATCACATCATTGACTCAAATGTTTTGTGTACGACTGATTTTAATCCAGCGTCCCTGGAGAACAGCGATCATTCCGTTACTATTCTCACTGTAATTAAAGCAAATACATCAAATTAACTGATATTGTTTTTGCAACGATCATGAGGGGTAGCTATCTTAGCAGCGTTTCTGCTATATAATGAATGGTACTACCGCGAGAAGCGGGCTGATGAAACGACGAGTGACCCTAAAGCAGATCGCCGAACGGGCAGGCGTGAGCGTTGCTACAGTCGACAGAGTAATCAGCGGCCGCACGGCGGTTCGGCAAGCGACCGCGATGCGCGTCCAGTCCGCTGCCGAAGCTCTCGGATACCAATTGGTCGTATCGATCAATCGGAGCGCTGCGCACAAGACAGTCAGGTGCGGATTCCTGCTCCAAAGAAAAGATTCTCTTTTTTACCAGCGTTTGGCCGAAGAGCTTGAGCGGGTTCTCCAGGACGACACCTCGATTACGGCTCAACTCACGATCGAGTTTATGGACGATTATTTAGAGCCATCCAAGGTTGCAGACAAAATGCGTTCAATGGGCGGCCGGGTCGACGCTTTAGCAGTGGTAGCGACCGAGAGCCCGTACATTTCCGAGGCCATCGACGTACTGATGGAACAAGAGATCCCAGTCGTCGCCCTGCTTACTGACCTTTCCGCCGCGAACTTAGCGGGCTATGTGGGAATAGACAATCGAATGGCTGGCCGGACGGCTGCTTGGGCGATTGCTCATCGTGGGCGGCCAGGAACAGTTGGTGTCCTGATCGGCAGTCATGGATATCTAGGTCAGGAAGATCGGGAAATTGGATTTCGAAGTTATTTTCGCGAGAAAGCTCCCGACTTCAAAGTTCTTGAACCTGTCGTCTGCCGGGATGATCCCGCCGTCGCCTACGAACAGACACTCGAGATGCTTAAGAGCTCGGAGAACCTGGTTGGTCTCTATACCGTGGGCGGTGGTAGAGTGGGAACGATCCGAGCGCTGGAGGAAAGTCGGCCTTCCCCGATGCCGACTCATATTTGTCACGAACTTACGATGCTCACGCGCCCTGGTCTCATCGCCGGCACAATCGATGTGATACTGGACCACGATTTAACTCAGCTCGCTCAATCGGCTATTAAAATGCTTATCGATTTTAAAACGGTAGGTCTCGGCAAAAAGCGTTCCGCCATCGTTCCATTCACGATTTACACAAGCGAGAACATCTGAGAATCGAATGCTGTTGACGCCGTTAACCGACACGTCGTCAAGCGCGCTCATGCGTGAAAGAATTGCGAATCCAATCTTAGAAAAAAGAGTAGAATCCGGAATATGTGCCCGCTCCGCCTACCCTTTCTGATGTGCTGCTTCACCAGCATCCTTTTGACTTCCTGCGAAAAGTCTGATTCGCCGGTAGATGTGGCCTTGACACAGAGCATGGCAACGATGCATTCGGCGATGCATGACGTGCTTTTCGTCGGTAAACCCGACGCGGATTTCGCGCTGATGATGATTCCCCATCACCAGGGAGCGATCGAGATGGCAAAGGTAGAACTGCAATTTGGGGCGGACCCTCGTCTCCGGCGGCTGGCTCAGGAAATCATCGTGACTCAGCAATCCGAGATCGAGGTAATGAGCGGGATGCTCAAGGATTACAAGCCTTCTCTACTTAATCAGAAACGAAAGGACTGGTGTTCCCGATGAAAGAGTTATTTACCTGTGGATTGGCTCTCGCATTTTACCTTTCCGGTAGTTTGGCAGAGTGCTTTGCCGGCCAAGCTCCGCACCTTGCCGAGAGTGCCGACATTCCCATCAGTTCCCATGATCGGGTTTACACAGGTGACCAAACTTCAAAACACTGTCTCGATCTACGATCCCTCGAGCAATCAACTGTTAGGGGTACTCCGGCTGGGTGACGTAACGCCCCAGAACTTGAGTCCGCTGTACCGTGGTCAGTTGCTCGTCCACGGTCTCGGCTTTTCCTTCGACCACAAAACTCTAGCGGTCGTATCGATAGGTTCGAACTCGGTGACCTTCCTCGACACCGCAACCAACGATATCAAGCACGTCACTTATGTCGGTAGGTCACCTCACGAGGCCTTTTTCACACCCGATGGCAGCGAGCTCTGGGTGACTGTTCGGGTGAGGACTATGTGTCTGTGATCGATAGCACGACCTATCAGGAGAAAGTGCGTATTCAGATCGGGAATGGACCCGGGATGACGATCTTCCGGCCCGACGGCAAGTATGGGTTTGTCTGCTCTAGCTTCACTCCTGAGACGAAGGTCGTTGACGTAAAGACGCACGAAGTCGTCGCAACCGTGCCCCAGGCATCACCCTTTTCGCCGAACATCGCGGCGACTCCTGACGGCAAGCAGGTGTGGTTTACTCTAAAGGACGTGGGCAAGACTCAAGTGTTTCGCGCTGAACCGCCTTTTGAAGTGACTGCCACGCTGGACACTGGACCGATCACGAATCACGTGAACTTTGTCCGCAATAAGAACGGCCAGTTCGCTTATGTCTCCGTTGGAGGGGAGAATGTCGTGAAAGTTTACACGACCGGCGACAATCCCAAACTCGTAGCGAGTATACCTACCGGCGAACTGCCGCACGGGATTTGGCCCTCAGGCGATGGCACTCGCATTTATGTTGCCTTGGAGAATGGAACGGGCATGAACGTCATCGATACTCTGACCAATAAAGTCGTTGCCAGGATCTCCGGTGGCCAGTCGTCTCAAGCACTCGTATACGTTCCGAATGCGGTGCCAAGCGGAAACGGGATCGCTCACCTCGAACCTCTGGCCGATGCAGGTCTGGCTACGCATCTCCTTCTGGGAGCACCAAGCGCTTCGTCCAAAGCGGCACCGCCTACGACCGTCACGCTCAATAACCAGGGCCTGATCGATCTGCTGCAGGCCGCTGTCACCGGGTTGAAACCGAAGAGTAAGTATCAGCTGGTTTTGCTGAGCAAGAACGAGGAACCGTATGGTTCGGTTCAACCACTCATAATGTTTCAGACTAATCCGGCCGGAGCCGCCATTGTAAACACCCTGGGGCCGCTGAGGCAATTTGTTGCTGGGTCAGCCGATCCGAATGATCGCCGATACCTTGCGATCGTTCCAGTCGACCAAGCCGGCTCAGGGAAGCCGGTACAGGTCCAGCTTTTATCATCTCCTTAGCGAATTGTAGTCCACTCGGGCTGTCATTACACCAGATCAAGCCTGGCAAGATCCTCCGGATTTAAGCTTTAAGGCAGTTTTTCCGCAGGAACGGTACGCTGAGCCGCGTGGGTCGCCATTTTTAGTCCGGTCTGCGACTAAATTCATTCTGAAGTTGGTCGAATATACTCGGAAGGCCCAAGCCTACTGTTTATATGCCACACCCAGGTCACATAAACGCCAGTTTCCTGCGCGATCGCGCAGTGGTGCGCGCAGGTTTTTCAGCGGCGTTTATTCTCAGCCTCGTACTGGTATGCGTGGCTTGTTTTTTGGCCATGGTCGGACCTCAGGCCGCCAGCATTGATTCAGAGCGTGTCGCCAAAGTCCCGCTTTCGGACAGCCGCATTGTCCGAGATGTTAGTGCCACTCGGCCTGACGTCGGCGGGCCGGAAATCGGAGAACGACCGGCAGCAGCGCTGTGAGTTTCTTGAGCTGAGGAACCGCATTGGGGTCAGAGTGTTGGCCGCGTACCTACGGACCGTGAAGGATCCCGACAAGACACCGGCAACCGCGGCGCCCGCAATGACTTCTTTGATGACTCGATTCTCCAACGGGTGCATCATGCCCCACTCCTCTCTCTACCTGGGGATAAGCTGAGTTCGCGTGAAGAGATTTGCACAGATTGTGATTGCGGGCGGCCTCGGAGTTGCATTCTTGACTGGCCTTGCTGTGGTCCTCGGCGAGACGGCCAAGCAAGAGAGCCCAATGCTCGCGGAAGCTAATCGGCAAAAGATTCTTTTGGTGACCGTGGGAAGCGAGCCGAAAACGTTGGATCCCAATCTGACCGACACAGATCCCGAGGGCAAAATCGAAGAAGCGCTCTTGGAAGGCTTGATTATCTCAGATCCCAAGGACGGCTCCAAGCAGATACCAGGAGTCGCAGAGAGCTGGGAACATAACGACGATTCTTCGGTCTGGACGTTTCATCTTCGAACCAATGCGAAGTGGTCAAACGGTGACCCAGTCACAGCCGATGATTTTGTATTTTCGGCCAAGCGAGAATTGACCGGTTCATTGGGGGCACCGTTTTCCGACTCTTCCTTCGTAATCAAGGGAGCGAAAGAGTATCTGAGTGGTGAAATCCAGGATTTTGATCAGGTCGGCGTGAAAGCGCTCGATCCTTATACGGTGCGCTTTGATCTAGTTGGACCGGATCCTTATTTCTTAGCTTTGCTCACGCTCCAATCGTTTTTGCCCGTGCATGCGCCGACGATTTTGAAGTTCGGAAGCATCGGCCAGCGCGACACCAAATGGACTGAGCCGGGCAGCTTTGTGGGTAACGGACCGTTCGTCTTAAAATCTTGGCGAGTAAACGACGTCGTCGAGGTCGTCAAGAGTCCGACTTACTGGGATGCAGATAGAGTGAAACTCAACGGGATAAACTTCTATTCGATCGAATCGCTCGATACGGCAGATCGCGCTTTTCGGGCCGGCCAACTTCACAAAACAGAATTTGTTCCCTTGGACAAGGTTCCGTATTACCGCCGGAAAGATCCAGATGTCCTCCAGATTGCACCTTACCTGGGAGTCTATTTTTACATCCTGAACGTGACGCGGAAACCACTCGACGACCCCAATGTTCGACTCGCGCTAAGCCTCGCGGTGGATCGGGAGTCTCTGGTCCGAAATGTTTTGCGAGCAGGCGAACAGGCAGCAACCGGATTCGTTCCACCTGGGTTAAGCGAGTATCTGGTGGCTCAGCACACAGCTTACGATCCTGATCGAGCGAGAAAGCTTTTGGCTGAAGCGGGATATCCTGAAGGTCGCGGTTTTCCCAAGCTCAATATTTTTATGAACACGAACGAACGCCACCGAACGATCGCCGAAGCCATTCAACAGATGTGGCGGGAAGAATTACATATCGACATTGGTATGGAAAATCAGGAATGGAAGGTCTATCTCGACACGTTAAATAAAAAACATTTCGATATCGGGCGGCGCGGCTGGATCGGAACCCCGGATCCAGCCTTTTTCTTGAAAGTCTGGACAACTGAGGATGCCAATAACGCGTCCGGCTGGACCAGCAGCAAATATGATACTCTCTTAACGGAAGCTGATCATACCGGAGACCTCAGTAGGCGTCTCGATCTGCTGCATCAAGCCGAGGACCTGCTTCTTAGTGAGTCGCCAGTAATTCCCATTTATTGGTATACGAGCATCCATCTCATTCATCCTAGCGTCACGGGCTGGTATCCGAACGTCGTAGATGATCATCCGTATAAGTTTGTTGATCTGAGGTCCCTTGAAGCAGCGCCGGACAGGAAACTCTCAAAGAGCCCGTAATCAATGAAAGCACCTGGTTCGCAATGCAGTAATTTCCTCACGCGAAGGCAACGGACTCTTGAGTGTTTTCAGGCTCTTTCAGCTACCGGGTCAGCAAACTGCACGATGCGGTCAGTTAACTGTACTACACAACGGGTTGAATCCGGTTCGGCCGTTATTCTTAAATTTAGTTAGCTAAACTTTCTATGACAGTTTTAGTTTCTTGACGGTCGCTTCTCGCAACTGAAGCTACCGAGAAAATGCCCTGCAAGACGCGTCCTAGACGCCAGCTGATCGATTCGGCAGAAGCGATCTCGCCGCGGCCTCTGAGCGATCTGATTTGCTGTCAAAAGGCGCGGTGATGAAGAACTTGCGGGCGGGCCGGCTAAGGACTCGGCAATCTTGACAGCCGATTGGGAACCGCCTTAAGCTCCGTTCCTAAATCGTCGCTTAACGACCGCGCATTCGCCCCCCGAAAGACCTTTCTTTGCAATGAAGTCGCTGTTTGTTGTGATGTTTGCGGTTTGTAATCTGACCGCGATGGCGCAAATGCCCAACCCTTACGGCCCACCCATTAGTCTGGAGAATGCTAAGAAAGCCGCTACCCAGGCATTGGAGGAGGCTCGCAAGAACAATTGGACGATGGCTGTGGCCGTAGTGGACACCAATGGCGCCCTTGTCTACTACGAGAAAATCGATAATACCCAAATTGGCAGCGCCGAAGTGGCAGTCCGCAAGGCACGCTCCGCGGCATTGTTCAAGCGCACAACTAAGGCGTTTCAAGACCTACTGGCGACCGGCGGGGCCGGACTCCGCGTGCTCGGGCTGGAAGGAGCGGTACCAGTCGAGGGCGGAGTTCCGTTATTGATTGACGGCAAGATTGTAGGAGCCATCGGTGTGTCGGGAGATTCGGCCGATCAGATGGCCAGTGTGCCGAGGCGGGTGCCCAAACTTTGAAATAGGGGTCGTCTGAGCCTAGTCCCGTAAACGGGATAACGATCACGATCCCGGGACTCAATTTTTCTGCGTCACTTGGGGCCGGCATAGGTCGTAGCCGCCGAAGTTTAGCTCGATGTCAGCTACCATCGCGTGCTCAGCGCACTCGGTGCACAGGTACCCCAGCTCCGTATCTTGGTACTTGAGCGATCGAAAGCCGGCGCAGCAGGCGCAGTGGTCAACCAAATGGTGAATGATTTTTTGGATTACAGGGTTCACGGGATTCTCCGTATCCCAAAAACAGCAGGTTTGATGCCATCCGAACGCGAGTCCGCAGAGAACTGAAACTGTGCGAAAGAGGATCCAGACGGATGCATGAGCGTTTATCCGTGTTTTGGAAACGCTAACCCCTGTGACGAACCGATTCGTTGTATGATAGATTGCGGCGGAAGCTATCAGCTTAGAGATGGACCAGGACCTCCCCAATCATCAATGCACCGTTTGTGCCGGTCCGAATTTTGGAGCGCCATCGATCTGTGCCGCATGTGAAGAAGCATTCGAATCAACTGGGAGGGATGTCGCCACTACCGGGTGTATCGATCTCACTCAGTACAGTGGCAAGGTGTTCCCTTGGGAGCCGAGTGACATCGCGCCCAGACTTCTTTCTAGCAGTTGGTCTTATTTGATCATTTGCGTTGGGCTGATCTTGATCGTGGTGCTGCTCTCCTTTTTGCGCACACCGCTTCCCACTTGTTGGGAGATCTCTTCGTGATCCCGCTCGCAAAGCCTCAGTCCGCGTTGAGACTGACTGTGACGAACTAACCGGCGAAGTCGGAAGCTCGCAGACCACCTTCGCTCTTCGAGTCACGGCGGGATTTTGTCGGTCGCACTATAGCGAAGCGGAGAGGCGGAGCGAAGGAGGATCCGTTCGCGGTTAGAAAATCCTCATCGACAAACAAGATTCTAAGGAACTGTAGTGCAAGGCAAAGAGAGGAAGTATTCTAGCTTGATCGTCTCTGTTCACGGCTGGGTGCTGACTTTCTGCTATTTGCTATCACCCCTCCTCTGATTCCTGTATTCCGTATCCCGCCTATGACCTCCCCTAACCCAAATCCTCCTTCCCAACCGTTCCTGTGGGGAACAGCCACCGCCAGTTATCAGATTGAAGGAGCTGTTTCCGAAGATGGGAGAGCTCCGTCAATCTGGGATGTGTTTGCCCACACCCCAGGGAAGGTTGAACGATCGGAAACGGGCGACATCGCCTGCGATCACTATCATCGCTATAAAGACGACATCGCGCTAATGCGCGAACTAGGCGTCCAAGCGTACCGCTTTTCGATTTCATGGTCGCGTGTCATACCCGAGGGCCACGGAAAACTAAATGTCGCGGGTCTCGATTTTTATGATCGTTTGGTGGATGAGATACTTCGCGCCGGCATCATGCCTTTTGCGACGCTGTTTCATTGGGATCTGCCTCAAGCACTGCAAGAGCGAGGAGGCTTTGCCAATCGAGACGTGTGCGGGTGGTTCAGCGATTACGCAACACGTACCGCGTCTCGGTTGGGCGACCGCGTGCAGCATTGGATCATGTTGAACGAGCCATCGGTCTACGCCTGCCTAGGGCACGCTTTGGGATTGCATGCGCCGGGAGTTGGAGACCTCTCTGCTTTTTTTGCCGTAACCCATCACTTGAACCTGGCGCAAGGACTCGCGCTCCAAGCACTGCGCTCCGTCGATGCTTCGTGGCAGCTTGGCACAACACTGAGTATTGACCGAGGCGTACCGGTCGATCACTCTGAGGATTCAATCGCGATGGCGGAGCGCCATAAGGATCTCTGGAACCGCTGTTTTTTGGGCCCGCTGCTGTCTGGCAACTATCCGAACCACGTCATGGCGGAACTGGATCCTTTCATTCGAGCCGGCGACTTGGAGTCAATTCGTCAGCCGATTTCTTTTTTGGGCCTCAACCACTACTTTCGTTCGCACGTTAGAGCAGATCCGAAGGCGCTGCTCGGATTCACCCAGGTCTCACCCCCGGCGGAATTGCCTAGGACTCACTTTGATTGGGAAATCAACCCGCAAGAATTTCGAGATACGCTGCTTTGGGTGCACCAAGAATATCACTGCCCTCCTATTTATATCACGGAAAACGGGGCCTACTTCGACGACACAGTGTCCGAGGATGGAAAGGTGAACGACCGTCAGCGAATCGAATTTCTTGACAGCTACATTCGCGCGATGGGAGAAGCTATGAGTCAAGGCGTCGATGTACGCGGCTACTTTGTGTGGTCACTACTAGACAACTTCGAATGGGCCTGCGGCTATCGGCCCACTTTTGGTCTGGTCAAAGTCGATTTCAATAATCAGAGACGAATCCCCAAGGATTCTTTTTATTGGTATCGAGAGCAGATTCAACGACACAGAAAATGAACATGGATTACCGTGGTCTCGGACGCAGCGGTCTCAAAGTCTCTCCGCTTTGTTTGGGCACAATGATGTTCGGGGGTCCCACCGACGAGCCCACCTCCGGGCGAATCATCGCGCATGCCCGTCAAGCCGGAATCAACTTTATCGATACGGCTGATGCCTACAATAGCGGCCGCTCTGAGGAAGTAGTGGGACGGGCGATCGCTACCGAACGGTCTTGGTGGGTTCTGGCGACGAAGTTGGCGAACCCGACGGGTGATAGCCCCAACGACCAGGGATTGTCCCGGCGCCGAACCTTCGATGCAGTCGAAGCCAGCCTTCGCCGTCTCGAGACCGACGTCATCGACATCCTCTACCTCCACCGAGAAGACCATACGACACCGCTCGACGAGACGGTGCGTGCTCTCGCCGACCTGATGCGACAGGGAAAGATCCGCTATTTCGGCCTCTCGAACTTCCGGGCGTGGCGCGTGGCCGAGATCTGCCGGCTTTGCGACCTGGCCGGCATCGATCGTCCGGTTGTGAGCCAACCGTACTACAACCTATTGAATCGCATGCCGGAGGTCGAACACCTGCCTGCGTGCGCCCATTACGGGCTTGGCGTGGCACCATACAGCCCGCTCGCCCGAGGAGTTCTAACCGGCAAATATGTGGCGGATAGTACACCACCCGGAGATACGCGAGCTGGCCGGCAAGACAAACGCATCATGGAAACGGAGTGGCGACGGGAGAGTTTGGAGATTGCTCGCGAGCTGGCCAAGCATGCGAACTCGCGCGGGATAACGCCAGGACAGTTTGCCTTTGCCTGGGTGCTCAACAACCGAATCGTCACGGCCCCGATTGCCGGTCCTCGGACCGAACTACAATGGGAGGATTATCTCGCAGCCCTTGACTATCATTTCACCGAGGAAGACGAAGCCTTGGTTGATCGGCTGGTGATCCCAGGTCATGCCTCCACACCGGGATACAATGATCCTTTGTATCCCGTCGAAGGACGAATTGCGCGCACCCGAGTCAACCAATAACCTGTCCCCTGGCGTGGCGCCTTTTTGTAGACTCTGTCAAACGAAAGATGCGAAGTTGCTAAAGGGGAAAGCTGTATGCTAGTTGAGCGATCGTCGGTAATTCCATCGCTTCTTTAATCTCTGAGAAATTCATGAAAAAATTTATTCTCGCCATATCAATCGTTGGTTGTCTCGCCAGTCAGATCTTCGCGGTTGAGGATACGGCCGAAAATCGTGCTGCGCAGGCGGATCGCTATCTCGCGGTCGCACCGCCAAAAGAATTGATGGACAACATGGTCCAAAGAGTATCCCAGAACATGCCGGAAAGCAGCCGCGGCCAATTCGTAGATGCGCTCACAAAAAATCTGAATATGGAGGTCATCACGAAAGCCATGAAAGATGCGCTCATCAAGACTTTCACTGCGGACGAGTTAAGCGCCTTCGCGGATTTCTATGGGAGCCCGAACGGGAAATCTGCGATGAGCAAGCTTGGCCTCTACATGGCCGCAATCATGCCGACGATCCAGCAAGAAGTGACGAAAGCGATGCAAAATTCAACGGGTACGACGGAAAAGAAGGGCGAAAACGCAGAAAAGAAGGGCGAATAGTGAAGTGGCGTCAAAGGATCACCCGCCCCCGCCAAGCGCCAAACAGCCAGGAGCCGGTTTTCCAGGCTGAAGTCTGCCGAACCTCTCATACTGCGCAGGCAATCTACCGCTGACAACGTCCGTGAAATCGCCGAGATTGTGACTTTAGGCAATCCGGGAGTCGTATTCGTATCTGATTGCGCTGGCAGGGTGCCCGTCCAAGGAGCACTTTAACGGACGCAAGATCGAAACGATGCATACGGCGTACAGTTCTGCCGGGACTGTACTCGCTCTATCTTATTCGCGTCCATTCGTGTTCATTCGCGGTTAGAATAAGGCATCCCCCATGATCTCTCCTAGTCTCTCCGACTTCGAATGCCTTGCAGAAACGTTGGAAGGCGAACTACATCTCGACGCGACGATGCGGACGCTCTACGCGACGGATGCCTCGGTCTATCGAGAGATGCCACAAGCGGTCGCCCTGCCGAAGAGCGAAGAGGATATTTTTCGACTGATTCACTTTGCTCGCGAACATCGCACCGCGCTGGTGCCGCGTACGGCTGGCACTTCGCTGGCCGGACAAGTGGTCGGCGCCGGCATCATCGTCGATGTGTCTCGTTATCTTAATCGAATCCTAGAGATCGACGCCGAACGGCGGCGCGTGCGGGTGCAACCTGGTGTTGTGCGCAACGAACTCAATCTCGCACTCGCTTCTCATCAGCTTTTCTTTGCCCCCGAAACTTCGACCCAGAACCGAGCGATGATCGGAGGGATGGTTGGCAATAATTCGTGTGGCTCCAACTCCGTCGTATATGGAAGTACCCGCGAGCATCTGGTAGCGGTGCGCGCAGTGTTGAGCGACGGATCGATCGCTGAATTTGGTCCGCTCGCGCCGGCCGAATTTGCAGCAAAGTGTTCCGGCTCTAATCTGGAAGCAGCGATCTACCGAAAGGTCAATCTACTCCTGGGTGACGCCGATAATCGCGATGCGATCGCACGTGAGTTTCCAAAGAAATCGATCCATCGTCGAAACACCGGCTATGCGCTCGACTCATTGGCGGCTTGCGCGCCATTCGCACCCGCGGGTCCACCTTTTAATTTCTGCCGGCTTCTCGCTGGGTCTGAGGGCACCCTCGCTTTCTTAACTGAGATCACTTTGGCGTGCGAACCCCTGCCCCCATCGGAAAGTGCGCTTGTCTGCGTACACTGCGCTACGATCGACGAGGCGCTGCGCGCCAATCTCGTGGCGTTGCAATATGCGCCGCGTTCCTGCGAGCTGATCGACCACTACATCCTCGAATGTACCAAGACGAATCTCGAGCAGCGACAGAATCGCTTTTTTGTAAAAGGCGATCCGGGCGCGATTCTGGCCGTCGAGTTCGCGGCTTCGACGCGCGACGAGATCACCGCCGTGGTTGGGCATCTTGAGGCCGAACTGCGCCATGCTGGTCTCGGGTACC
The DNA here is from genome assembly GCA_963804425.1 of uncultured Verrucomicrobiae bacterium. Classification (GTDB taxonomy): domain Bacteria; phylum Verrucomicrobiota; class Verrucomicrobiia; order Chthoniobacterales; family JAFAMB01; genus DASTDH01. The sequence continues at coordinate 383,338 of CAWDQF010000004.1, forward strand.
ACTTTCCGACCGTTTGGGCCGGAGACCTGAACCGCGTCTGGAATCTTCGCAAAGCCGCCCTTGGCCTGCTCTCCAACATTCCCGGAGATGCTAAGCCTGTAGCCGTGATTGAGGATACCGCTGTCGATCCGGAGAACCTGCCGGCATTTGTCCGCGACTTCGACGACATCCTCGGTCGCCACGAGCTCTCGGCCGTTCACTACGGTCATGCCGCCTCGGGTGAGCTACATCTGCGGCCGATTCTTGATCTTAAGTCGGAAAAGGATAGGAAACTCTTCCGGATAGTCGCTACAGAGGTTTCGCGTTTAGTGAAGCGGTACGGCGGTTCACTCAGTGGCGAACACGGTGACGGTCGCCTGCGCGGCGAGTTCCTACCCTTCATGGTCGGTGAAAAGAACTACGGTTTGTTTCGAGATATCAAGCGCACCTGGGATCCTTCGGGCGTCTTCAATCCCGGCAAGATAGTCGAGACGCCACCGATGGACGCCAGCTTACGGTATGAGTCGAGCCAGACCGTGCGCGAATTCAAAACCGTGCTTAATTTCGCGGCTTCTCGCGGCATTTTGCGTGCAGCCGAGCAGTGTAATGGCTCGGGTGACTGTCGCAAGTCTCACCTGATGGGCGGCACCATGTGCCCAAGCTACATGGCCACACGTAACGAGCGCGATACGACACGGGCGCGCGCAAACATTTTGCGAGAAGTCCTCACCCGTTCGGGAAAACGCAATCCGTTCGACAGCGATGAGGTTGCTGCGGTGATGGATCTTTGTCTCTCTTGCAAGGGCTGCAAGTCCGAATGCCCGTCAAACGTAGATGTTGCTCGTCTCAAGGCCGAATGGCTTCAGCAATTTCATGACGCGCGCGGTGTGCCCTGGCGGACGCGATTGATCGCCGGATTCAGCCAAGCGATGGTCCTCGGCGCTTGCGCTCCGGGTGCGTATAATTTCATGGTAACGAACCGTTGCACCGCGCCTTTAGTGAAGCGGCTGGCCGGCTTCGCACCGGGGCGTTCAATGCCGCGACTGTACAAGACCACTTTGCGTCGATGGCATCGGTGTTACGCTAACCAAGGCGGTTCTTTTCCGAATGGTCGGGTTTTTCTTTTCTGCGACGAGTTCACTAACTTTAACGATACCGAGACCGGCATCAAAGCTGTCCAATTGCTGAACCGCTTGGGCTATGAAGTGATCATTCCCAGGCACGTGGACAGCGGGCGGGCACAAATCTCCAAAGGCCTGCTGCGAGATGCTCAGCGATTGGCTACGCGCAACGTGGAGTTGCTGAAGGACGTGCTTACAGCGGATACACCGCTTGTCGGTATCGAGCCGTCTGCCATCCTCGGATTCCGCGACGAAGTGCCAGATCTCGTTCCGGAAGCTCTAATCGGCGCGGCCACGACGCTGGCCAAACACGCGCTCTTGATCGATGAGTTCATCGCCCGTGAGGCTGATCGCGGTCGCATCGGGCCCGAGGCTTTCACGCAACAGGTGCGCCAAATCAGGCTCCACGGCCATTGCCACCAAAAAGCACTTGCCTCGCTCTCACCGACAATCAAAGCGCTGGAACTACCTCTCAACTACAAAGTTCAGCTTATTCCATCCGGCTGTTGCGGTATGGCCGGCTCGTTCGGTTACGAAAAAGAGCATTTCCACGTTTCCATGCAGATTGGAGAACTGGTGCTGCTACCAGCGGTGCGTTCGGCCCCGGCTGATACAATCATCGCAGCCCCGGGCACCAGCTGCCGGCACCAGATTAAGGATGGTACCGGTCGGATCGCACAGCACCCGGCGGAGATTCTAGCGGACGCGTTGGCGTAAGTGAGATGTCGCGTGCTTCAGCGGTGAATGCACGTTTCAATGCCAGCCTCCCATTGCGCCATTCCATCCGTTGACGAGATTCAATGTGACTATGAAATCCGCGTTCGAGCCTACCCTGGAACGCACTTTCAGTGCTGATCATCTTTTTATCCAATGACCTAGCCCCTGCAGGCTAGGCTATCCTGAATCGCGGCTCGCCGCTGCGATAGTCAATCGTTCGTCCATCGCGCGAAGTCCGACACCCCCGCAGGGACGGGTGAAAATGCCAACGCCCTTCGTCATATTTGTCTGCCGTCGCTGCCGCGTGATTAAGTGTTCGACTTTCAATCAGGCGTTCCTGCCTGGACGCTTCGCTTTATTTATGCTGCCCCGGCACTTCGTACCGGGCTATTATCACAACGTCCCTCCGAGACCGAGCGATTGCATGCCCATCTTTCAATTTGTTTTGCATCCTGAGCGTTCGAAATGGTAGCTCCGATCGAAATGGCAGGACAAGGTGATCTTAAACCTCGCACCGACATTCGTGGGCCAGTTCTCCAATTTGATTGGCCAGCGATAGAGATTGGCATCGGATCTTATGAAGAAGGACCGACTGGACTGACTATCTTTCGGTTTACGAAACCCGCGCTCGGGGCAGTCGATGTGCGAGGTGGCGCTCCCGGCACGGTTAATACCGACTTGCTGCGCTTGGGTTACGAAGAACGCGGCGTTGATGCCATCGTCTTTTCTGGAGGGTCTGCTTACGGTGAGGAAGCGATTACCGGGGTGGCCACCGGACTAAAGGACGCCGGCATCCGCAGCGGTGATTGGGAAAATGTCGCCATCGTTGCTGGGGCTATCATCTATGACTTTCTCAGTCATCGCTTAAACGAGATTTACCCAGATAAGAGGCTGGCTCGGGCGGCCTTGGATGCGCTTCGGCCGGGCGTTTTCCCACTGGGTGCGCAAGGCGCCGGCCGGATGGCGATGCAAGGCGGGTTTTTTGGCTGGCCGGCTCACTCAGGCCAGGGCGGCGCATTTCGTCAGATTGATGATATTAAGATCGCAGCTTTTGTCGTAGTGAATGCGGTCGGAACGATTACCGATCGCGACGGAAGGGTCGTCAAGGATAGCCGCGGCTTGAGCCGGTCTCATCAGCTGAAGACCTCCGATGTATTGGCGCGCATTCCAGACACTCGAGAGGATGACTGGACGCCGCCCGGCTTTACTCCGGAACGGCCCAGCCGGCCCAACACGACGATCAGCCTTGTGGTGACAAACAAGAAGCTGCGTCACTCTGAGTTGCAGCGCCTCGCGGTGCAGGTACACACCTCCATGGCGCGCGCTATCCAGCCTTTTTCTGCCCTTGATGATGGTGACACGCTCTACGCGCTTTCTACCAACGAAGTTACCGGCGCCCAGCTCAAATTAACGGATCTTGCCACTGCGATGGGCGAAATCATGTGGGACGCGATCTTGGCCAGCGTGCCTGAAGAGCCGGTATTCGAACCGCCATCTCAGCCTGTCCGCATTGCGATCGACGAACTCGCCCAATACAAAGGTTCCTATCGGTTCGGTCCGAGCGCAGTTCTGAACGTCAGTGTCGCGGACGATACGCTGGTCGGTGATCCCCAGATGAAAGCGTTTTTCGATTTACGACCTGGTCAGCGAGTCATGTTGGTTCCTATGTCGAAGACAGATTTCTACATCGAAAGCCCGTATCATACGCGAATATCGTTCCTCCGCGCCGAGAGTGGTAGGGTGAGCGGCGCCTTAATCAATCCGGGAAACTGGCAGCAGAACGGAGTTCGTGAGTCTGAGGAACCACGAATGGAAGCGAATAAAGGAGACTCATTCGCGTGAATTTGCGTCGATTCGCGGTTAGAAAACACCGATTCTCCAACCGCGAATGGACACTAATGGACGCGAATAAAAGAGAATTCATTCGTGTGAATTTGCGTCGATTTCGTGGTTAGAAAACACCGATTCTCCAACCGCGAATGGACACGAATGGACGCGAATAAAGGAGAACTCATTCGCGTGAATTTGCGTCGATTCGCGGTTAGAAAACACCGATTCTCTAACCGCGAATGGACACTAATGGACGCGAATAAAGGAGAATTCATTTGCGTGAATTTGCGTCAATTCGTGGTTAGAAAACACCGATTCCCTAACCGCGAATGGACACGAATGGACGCGAATAAAAGAGAACTCATTCGTGTACGTTCGCGTCAATTCGTGGTTCCGACTTGGTGAGAATAATCCGTTCCCACTCAAGTTTCGCTCGCCGGAAGTTGAGGATGAGTCCAACCGGCAGACCAGTGATTCTGAGGTAGTTAATCATCTTGCCTCTTTCGTAGGCAGTGATGGCATTGATAACCTTTGTATCAATGATGATCTGAGCCGCGATCAGATCAGGGATGTACTCGCTGACTTTGAAACCCTTGTATATAACGTCGAAACGGGTCTGTCGTTCGCAGGAGATTCCGCGTAACCCGAGTTCAATGGCCAAAGCATTCTCATACGGCTTTTCGTGAAACCCGTGACCAAGTTCTTTCAAGACCTCGAAAGCCGCATTGATTACCGTGTAGACTTCATTTCCCAGAACAAATTTGGTCGTGGACATTTTACCTCCATTCTTTTGGGATTGTAGTACGCACTGGGAAATTAATTGGCACAAACCAATATTTATAACAATATTATTTGAAGTTATATTTATGAGAAAGCGGGAATTCCGAAAAATGAACGGCTAATGGACACGAACTAAAGGAGCCCATTCGTGTGCATTCGCGTCAATTCGTGGTTTGAAAACGCCGCTTCTGCGACAAACCGCGAATGGACACTAACGGACGCGGATAAAGGGGATCTCATTCGTGTGCATTCGCGTCAATTCGTGGTTTGAAAACGCTTCTGCGACTAACCGCGAATGGACACTAGTGTACACGAATTGGAAGGAGCCCATTCGTGTACATGCGCGTTTATTCGTGGTTGAAGACACCGGTTCTGTTATTGACCACGAATGGACACTAATGGACGCGGATAAAGGGGATCTCATTCGTGTGCATTCGCGTCAATTCGTGGTTTGAAAACGCTTCTGCGACTAACCGCGAATGGACACTAGTGTACACGAATTGGAAGGAGCCCATTCGTGTACATGCGCGTTTATTCGTGGTTGAAGACGCTGGTTCTGTTATTGACCACGAATGGACACCGGTCGATATAAATTGAGGAGATCTCGCTAGTGCGCTTTCGTGTCTATTCGTGTTAGTTTTCACTTATGGCAAGGCAAGTATTAGGGCATAAAAAGCACATTACCATCCATGATGTCGCAGCTCAGTCTGGCGTGTCCTACCAGACGGTTTCACGCGTAATCAACAACATGCCCGACGTGGCCCCCAAGACCCGTCTGCGCATTCTGAATGTGATGGAGGATCTGGGTTACCGGCCAAATATGACCGCCCGGCACCTGGTCAGTCAGCGATCAACCGTGATCGGTTTTGTAACCTGGGCTACCAGTTTTTATGGACCGGCCCAGATAATGATCAATGTAGAGCGTGCCGCCAGGGAAGCCGACTATAGCTTAATGTTTGCCGGAATTAGGGAGCCCAGCATCGACCGGATCCGTCGCGCCGTGAACGGGCTGTGCGCCCATCGAGTGGCAGGAGTCCTCATGCATCTTCCGTTCGAAATGGATTTGCGCCTTCTCCGCGATATGTGCATCAACGTGCCGTTGGTCGCCGTCGACTGCGACCTCGGATTTACCGCACCCTCGGTTCACGTTCGCCAAGAGCATGGCGCCTATTTGGCAACGAAGTATCTGCTCAGTCTGGGGCACACTAAGATCGCGTATCTGCGAGGGCCGATGGTCTGGCGAGTTGCTTGCCTTCGCTACCGGGGTTGGCTCAAGGCGATGAAGCAAGCGGATCACACCCCCGGTCCTTGCGTGGACGGGAATTGGACTTCCAGAGGAGGATTCGAAGCAGCGCGCGAGCTCATAAAGAATTACCGCGGACAATTTACGGCCCTGGCCGTTGCCAACGATCAAATGGCGCTCGGCGCCATTCAGGCGTTTGAACAAAACGATATTCGGGTGCCGCTGGATGTTTCTGTCGTAGGGTTTGACGATCTTCCGGAAGCTGAGTTTTTTCGGCCGCCGCTTTCGACTATTCGACACGACTTTGCCAGCATCGGCGCCCTAAGCATTCGCTGCCTGGTGGAACAATTGGATGGAATCCGACCGGCTTCTCAAGTTTACACGATTGAGCCGACCTTCGTAGAGCGGCTGAGCGCAGCCGCGCCCTTCGAATAGAGACTCCGGGAAGGCGGGCAGTTAACGTCGGCAAGAGGAAGAAGAGACCGACTCGTGGGAGGCGACGTTTGTTACGTTTTCTATCCTAGCTCCGCCATAGTCCGTAGGCCGCCTCCGCTCTTCGAGGTACGGCTCGCCCGCAATACGAGAAGGCCTCGCGCTAAAGCGAAGCGACGGCGGGACGAAGGAGGAAGGGCCACGGGGAACATAGCTCAGGTTGGCCGTTGCGTCTGCGGCCGAAAGGCCATGGGGAACGTAGCCCAGGTAACCGTTTGCGCCTCTGCGGCCCAAAGGGCCATGAAAACATGGCCCAGGTACCGTTTGCGCCTCTGCGGCCCGAAGGGTCATGAGAACATAGCCCAGGTACCGTTTTGCGCCTCTGCAACCCGAAGGGCCATGGGGAACGTAGCCCAGGTAACCGTTTGCGCCTCCGCGGCCCAAAGGGCCATGAAAACATTAGCCCAGGTACCGTTTGCGCCTCTGCGGCCCGAAGGGTCATGAGAACATAGCCCAGGTACCGTTTTGCGCCTCTGCAACCCGAAGGGCCATGGGGAACGTAGCCCAGGTAACCGTTTGCGCCTCTGCGGCCCAAAGGGCCATGAAAACATAGCCCAGGTACCGTTTGCGCCTCTGCGGCCCGAAGGGTCATGAGAACATAGCCCAGGCTTTAGCCCATCTGCGTCAACCTAAGGCGCTAGTGTTTGAGTTTGAGAGGTTTGACCGATTTTTTTCGACGAAGGATAAGAGTATTTTTATCTTCGATAAACCACTCTAGATCCTCGCCCTTGGCCAGCTGAACGGCGTCGGCTAGAGCGGCGGGCAGATTGATGTAGAAGCTGCGGTTGGTGGGGCGCTCCACTTTTTGAAGTTTGACTGGGTAGCCCATTGGGTAGGGATTTTAACCTAGAGCAAGCAGAGGAAAAAAGCTCGCAGTTTCTATATAGGACTAATACTATATTAGAATGCAACAACTGCTTTCTGTTTTACCACTGCAGTCCTTGGCCCAATCCACCGGCTTTCTCCAGCGTCGGCCCAAGAAGCTTTCTTTGGAAGCTCTTCTCCAATCGGTGCTCTGGAGTCTGTGCAGTTCCCACTACTCCTTGAGTCAGTGGGCCGCCCAATTAAGCGCCTTACAGAGCAAGCTCTTTAGCAAACAGGCCCTGCATCGGCGCTGTAATCAGCGGCTGGTGGACTTTCTGCACCAGACTTTGGCTGCGGTCTTGGGTAAGCTGAGCCAAGCCGATTGTTCGATAGAATTTCTGCGCCGTTTTAAACGCGTCTTAGTTCAGGACAGTACCGCTTTGCAGTTGCACCCGGTCCTGGCCAAGTATTTTCCTGGCTGCGGTAATCAACGCCAGGCCGCGATGGCCGGCCTCAAAATCCAGGCCATTTTTGACCTCTGTTCGCAGTGCTGGATCCATTTCCAACTCAGTGGCTCCAGCGCTAACGATCAGCAGGCCTCCTCACTCATTCTAGAGCATCTCCAAGCCGGAGATCTGGTCATCCGCGATCTGGGCTATGCGGTCTTGAAGGTTTGGCGCCAGATCATCGATCAGGACGCCTACTTTCTAAGCCGTTGGCGTAACGATTTGGGCCTTTTTGATGCCCAAACTAACCAGCCCTTGGATCTGTTGGCCTTAGTCCAACAACATCCCCAACTTTGTTCTCTGGAGGTATTGGTCGGCGCTCAACAACGGCTGCCTCTGCGCTTAGTGGCCCTGCGCCTGCCGGCTCAATTAGCCGCTCAACGCCGTCGGCGTGCCCGGGCTCGGGCTCGGCGCGACCGCTCCTTGCGTCCTGCCCAGCGCTATCTCAAGCTCCTGGGTTGGACTATCCTGCTAACCAATGTTCCAGCCCAGCAGGCCACTGCCCAACAATTGCTCCAAGCCTACGGCGCTCGCTGGCAGATCGAACTGCTTTTCAAGAGCTGGAAGTCTCATTTCCAAATCGGCCAATTGCCTCGCTCTAATCCCCTTTGGGTCCAAATTCAGCTTTTAGCCAAATTGCTGGCCATCGCTCTGCTCCAGAATCGCTTTAGTGCGCGGCTGCAAACCAAAGAGCCCAGAGATCTCAGTCCGCTCAAGATTGCCGCCTATCTCGCCCGCCTGCTCCCTCTCATCGCCGCCTCTCCCCATCAGAACTGGTTTGATCACTTCCTCTACTTTTGCCGCTACGATTCGCGCCAGCGCCCCAACTTTTTCCACAAACTCACTTCCTTATGTTGACGCGCATGGGCTTTAGCCTGGGTAGACCCCAACAAACGCGATCAGCCCTGTAGGGGCGGGAGAAACAGAAATGCACCGCTCAGTCCCGAACATAGCGCTCGTCAAAGGGAACGTGATGCCGTTTTAAGAACGCTCGGTGTTCCTCTTGGAAAGTAAGCCCTTTGTGTTGTGCCTCTTGAAAATAACGTGCAGAAGAACGCGCGCGAGTGATTGGGACATATATCGTAACATATTATCATATTGTAGTTAAGTGTTCGAGATATATCTTGATTGCGATAGAACTCTTCCGCCCCTACAGGGCTGATTCCGTTTATTTGGGTCTACCCAGGCCTTAGCCCATGCGCGTCAACATAAGGAAGTGACTGCTAAAGACGCTGAGGGATGCTTCCCTGCCGTCCCGGCTTGTCCGCCGTGATCTCGCGAAAGCGAGACGAAGGAGGAAAGGAGTCGCTTGATCGCAAGTGGGTCGCTTTAGACACGTGGCATTGAACGGCAGCTAAACACCACTATGAGACCTGAACATTTCAGCCGTCCCTAGCGGGACGGAGGCGTTTTTTTTCGTTTCCCGGCACTTCGTACCGGGCTACTTTCGCTCTGTCCCTCCGGGACGATTTTCCGGCTACTTTCATTGCGTTCCTTCCTCCTTCGTCGTCGTTGCGGGACTACAGCGGATAGGCCGGAACCCATTGCTCAACGCTGTGGAGACAGCTCTGCTGCTGGTCTGGGCCCTTATGTTGACGCGCATGGGCTAAAGCCCGGGCTATGTTTTCATGGCCCTTCGGGCCGTATCACGAGGCTAAAGCGCAGGCTATGTTTTCAGGGCCCTTCGGGCCGCAAACGTGCAACGGTAGAGACAGAGCGTCGCTCATGATGCCCCGGGAGAAACATGAGGGCGACTCAATTTGTATACCTCGGCTACAACTATCGGAATTTTTTAGGAGATTTGTGGAAATTGGATAGCGAGAATGAAGGTCACCAGGTAGAATACTGGGAAGGGCTTAGCAGCTTCGGCTGTTGGGATAGGACGGCCTGATGAACGGATTTCAAGTAAAGCCGAAGCACCATCGATATGGAATCAGGACGCTTAGCGCCGCTTAAGGTTGTGGTCGTGGATGATGATCCACAGGTCAGGGATGTTATTAGCCGATGCCTCATTCGCTTCGGTGCATCAGTGACCCAAAGCGAGGATGCTTTCGAAGGGGTCAGCGCGGTAAAAAGCGTTCGGCCGGATGTTGCCATAGTCGACCTAAACATGCCAAGTCGGGACGGGTTCGACTTTCTGGATGACATCAAAATGTTGGGCCCGGAACATGGGGGCAATGTGCCAGTTATTGTCATGACGGGCGTGCACGATCCAGACCTGGAAACCGCCACCAGGGAGGCAGGGTTCGCCTATCACCTGGTCAAGCCTTTTGCCCCCGTCCAATTGTTCCGATCGATCACCCAGACTCTGAAAAGATCATCTCCACTGGAGGAGAGTCGGTCTGCGTTTCCGCTGCTCGCCCACTCCGTACCGTTGATAGGCTGGCTTTAGTCGGCCGACGCTGCGAGGAAACCTTCGTGAAGGCCATTGACCGCCGGTTCGCTTGAACTTTAGCATGTACGGTATCCTGTTTGTGGAATCCGTTTATCTGCAAAGCGCTCGAGGGATGAGTGCGTTTGCCACAAGGCTCACCATCACCCCGTTTACCCTCTTTCCCACCATTGCAAGTGGTCTTCTGGGCAAAAGAGATGGAATATTTGCGTCCGCGGATCTCTTTCGGCTTGGCCTTGGCCGCGCTACGGTCTGCCGCGCTCGCCATTGCGGCCTTTAGTCCTGCGTTCTGGCCTGTCCCAGTCGGCCTCGGTCTGTCAGGGATCGGCATGGGTGCGATCGTGCCGGCCATGACGGCCGGTGTGCTGATCTCGTCCGCGCCGGAAAATTCCGGCTTGGCTTCAGGCGTTCTCAATTCTGCCCGTCAGGTGGGTGACACCATTGGAGTTGCGCTCCTGGGTAGGATCATGCAAACGCTTTCTCCCGGGTTGGGATTGGCTTGCGCGCTTGGCCTCACCGCTCCGGTCCTGTTGCTGGCAACCGGCCTGAGCCGCCGAACCTTGTCGTAAATGAGGTAGGGCGACTGGTGTGACGCAATCCCGTGAATGGTAGGGCGAAACACGTCGTTGAGCAGCAGCAAGATAAAACGTGTGAGCCAAAACAACGCAACGGCTCACAGCCTATTGGCATAGGGAAAACCTGATAAGAATAGGCTGGATCGCCTACCGGCCCTGGATGTGACCACCGTCCCCAGAAGCTTCCTGATCGCCTGTAGATTCCTTACCTTTACGTGCAATCGCCAAATCGTACGAGCGCCGAAGCAACGCGATCGCTGGTTCCACCTGGTCAGTTTGATTGATGTAAAAGCTTATCCAACCACTGTTCGGCAGGATGTGATGCGGTTCGGCTAAGCCCGCTGCAATCAGTTCGTTGCGAACGCTCTTGGGAAACGGGATATCTACAAGATGATCTCCGTGCATATGACCGATCTCTCTGCGTCCCAAACGATACTCCGTACCACCGAAGCGATGAGGGTGCGCTGTTACTCCGGACCAACTCAGCGCGGCACTGCGAAGCTGTTCACTTGCTGTCATGTCCTACCTATTAAGTTAGCATGTCGAGCCGCAGTTGGTTAGAGGTTGGAGGTATTCGATGGCGGGCACGGAGATCCATGGGAAATTGTTGAACTCTTAAAATAACTGGCTGACGGTCCGGGTTGGCGAGATGGCGCGGTTCCCAGGAAGGAATATCGGGCCGTTATTACGCCGAGAGCGCAATCCTGTTCCGAATGATCCGGACTTATCGAGGCGCGATTGTTTTTTTTAAGGCGTGATTTTACACATTTTTCCGAGCTCGCCTCGGAGCAACCCGATACAGTTTTCTGATGGCCTTGCGCGATTCCTCCCCTCCTCTGTCTGTTGTCGTTGTCGGCAGCTATAATACCGATTTGGTCATATGGTGTGATTCGATTCCGACCAAGGGTCAATCCCTGCTGGGCGGAGAATTCGCCATGTTTTGTGGCGGACGCGGGGCGAACTGCGCCGTTGCAGCCGCTCGGGCGGGGTGTCTAGTGAAGTTCGTCGGCGCACATGGCTCGGACCTGTTTGGTAGAATAGCAGTCGAGCGTCTTGCTCACGAGCACATCGACATTTCTGATTTCGTCGAGTTGCCATCGTCTCAGACCGGGGTTGCCCTCGTTTTTCAAGAGCGCGGTCCGAGCGGGCATGCAGCGTTGATAGCCACATCCGCTAACAACCAGTTTCCCGCCAGCCTGGTAACCAAAGTCGAATCCATGATGCGCGAGGCTGATCTGATCTTTACCCAGTTCGAGATTGGATCGCCTGCCTTGTTCGAGACCTTTCGGCTGTGCGATCGCCATCACAAACGCTTGATAGTACATGCTTCGCCGGTTGATTCTTCGACCCATTTGCCAGCTGGCTCCTACTACCTGTTGGTCCAAGATGATTTTGAAGCGTTGGCGTTGACCGGGCAGAGTGATCTTTTTGCTGCGACCCGGGAGCTCCATCGCCGCGGGGTAAAGAATCTGATCGTTAAGCATAGGAACGATTCGCTGACCTTTTCGGGTGGAACCAGTTGGCGGACTCAGTCGATCCCCCGTGCTCAATTTGTGCAGTCTGCCGGCACGGCAGAGTGCTTGACTGCCTGGGCGGGGATCACGCTAGCAATAACTGGCGATCTGTCGCGGGCAGCTCAAGTGGGGGCCGAGGCGATGGCGTTCAGCCTTTCCCGACATGGTGCGCAGGACAGCATGCCGTATCCGTCGGAGTTGTCCGTTTAGCTGTTCAGTTGCGGCTGGCCGTGATTCCCCGTCTGATGTTGTAACAGGGCGCTAGCCCGCTGATATCAGCGGGCTATGTGACGGTTAACGCCAATGAAATAGCCAATCGCCGCTGGCCAATTGGTATTGGCTATTTGCTATCGATCATCGTTCTTCTTTTATGGCTAAAATTGTTCGTTTCCATGAAGTAGGTGACGCCAGCGTGCTGAAACTCGAAGAGTTGCCTAAGCCGCAACCGAAAGAAGGGGAGATTCTGCTGAAAGTCGAGGCAATCGGTTTGAATCGCGCGGAGGTCATGTTCCGATCCGGCCAATACCTGGAGCGACCGAGTTTCCCGTCGTTAATCGGGTATGAAGCCTCTGGAGTTGTCGAGTCTGTCGGACCTGGGGTGATCGGACTTAAACCCGGCGATCGAGTCAGTGCGATTCCCTCCTTCTCGATGACCAAGTACGGCACCTACGGCGATTACGCGCTTTTGCCGGCGCACGCGTTAGCACCTTATCCGGCAAATCTTTCGCCGGTGGAAGGTACCGCGATCTGGATGCAGTATCTCACAGCATACGGCGTGGTTGAAGTTGGTGGATTGAAGAAAGGCCAGCATTTACTTATCACCGCTGCCGCCAGCAGCGTCGGCTTGGCGGCCATTCAGATCGCCAAGGCGCTCGGTGCCATTTCCATTGCCACGACCCGGAACAAAGCGAAAGCGACTGCTCTATCCGAGATGGGAGCTGATTTTGTGGTCAACACCAAAACTGAAGACCTGGTCGAACGAGTCCAGGAGATAACCGGTGGGAAAGGATTTGGTCTTGCCTTTGACCCGGTCGCAGGTCCGGGTCTCGAGACGCTGGCGAAAACTGCCGGACAGGGTGCAATGATCATCGAATATGGGGCTTTAGCTCCAGAGCCGACCCCTTACCCTTTATTTGCAGCGATCAGCAAAGGGCTCACTATTCGCGGATTCACACTTTTTGAAATCAACACGGATCCACACCATCTTTCTCGCGCCAAGAAATTCGTCACGGATAGATTGGCGGACGGCACTTTCAAACCGATCATCGCCAAGACCTTTAAGCTCGACGAAATCGTTGAGGCCCATCGTTACATGGAGTCAAACGAACAGATTGGAAAGATCGTGGTGACCGTTTAGGGTGTCGGGGACCCAAAGAGGGCTGACGCGTTTAAGTAGGCCGCAGAATAAGCTACGGAGTTGCGTAATGAGAAGAGGTTGCCTTAGGCCCGTGTCGGCGTTCGCCGCCGGTCTCGTCTTGCTGGCGACGCCGTTGCGAGGCCAGTTCGTCTACGTCGTAAACGGCGGCGGCAGCAACAACGTCTCGGCGTATCGTATTGATACCGACGGGGCTCTGAGGCCCCTCCCAGACTCACCGTTCGCCGCCGGGAATTTACCCGCTTCAGTAGCGGTGGAACCCAGAGGCAAGTTTGCTTATGTAGTAAACGAGAGCGGCAGCAACGTCTCGGCCTACAGGATCGGTTCCGACGGAGCCTTGACGGCCGTCCCAGGTTCGCCATTTGCAGCTGGAAGCGATCCACACCAAGTGGCCGTGGACCCAACGGGCAAGTTCGCCTATGTGGTAAACGCAGTCAGTAAGAGCATCTCCGCCTACCGTATCGGTGCCGATGGGGTCCTGACGCACATCTCCGGTTCGCCGTTTGCCGCCGGAAGTTTCCCCCGTTCAATCGCGTTTCACCCCACAGGCAAGTTTGCCTACATAGCAAATGAGACCGGCAACAACATCTCGGCGTATAAGATCGGTCCGGAAGGGGCTCTGAAGCCCATCCCGGGTTCACCGTTCGGCGCGGGGATCGGGCCTATTTCGGTCGCTGTAGCCCCCGGGGGCAAGTACGTCTACGTAGTAAACGAGGGCAGCAGCGACGTCTCGGCGTACCGCATTGGTTTCAACGGAGCCCTGAACCCCATCCCAGGTTCGCCCTTCGTTGCGGGGAGCGAGGCCGTTTCAGTGGCAGTGAATCCCACGAGCAAGTTTGTCTATGTGACTAACCAGACTAGCAACAATATCTCGGCCTACAGTATCGGCCGCGACGGAACCCTGACCTCCATCCCCGGTTCGCCCTTCGCGGCGGGGATCGAGCCCGTTTCGGTGGGAGTGGATCCCAAGAACAAGTTCGCCTGTGTGGCAAACAAGTTCAGCCACAACGTCTCGGTTTATCGAATCGGTGAAGACGGTGGCCTGTCGCCCGTTGCCGGCTCCCCGTTTCCCGCGGGAGCGGGACCCAATTCCGTGGCGCTCAAATAATTGGCACCGATCCAAGCGTTCGCTTCAGCGGGACGACCAGTGCTATACTAGTCCGCGGTTTCTCATCACAATTTTCCGCGAAAATCCATGATCCAGATTCGCCAAGCTGAGACTAAGGACGTGTCCGCGATTTCTGATCTCTATCGTCAGTTGGTGCATCCGGTCGCCCCCGACATTGAGATAGATGTGAGAGGAGACCGAATCGACGAAATACGCGCTGATCCTCACAATTTTCTCTTTGTTCTTGATACGGGCGACGCGATTTACGGGACCGCGCTTTTGACCCTCTGCTTGGACCCGATGCATCAATACCAACCGTATGCACTCGTTGAAAATATCGTCGTCGAAGAGAGCCAGCAGGGCCAAGGGTACGGCACGATGCTTTGCCGGTACCTCGAGAACTTCTGTCGGCAACTCGATTGCTCGAGAATCATGCTCTTGAGCAACAACCAGCGTTCGGAGGCACACGCCTTCTTCGAAAAGCAAGGGTTCTCCTCAGAACACAAGAAAGGATTCGTAAAATATCGGGACCAATTGCGCAGCATTGCGTGAAACTCGGAGGCGCCGCTTCCGGCATCCGGGGCTGTCCACGACCATGAGATTTGGAGAATCGTCGCCCGCTCGAGCACGCATATGGCCGACCGTCGTTATCCTGAGCTTGCTTCTTTGGAAGAGGCGGCAGCCTTCTTTTTCTCTTTCCACTTTTCGACTAAAACGTCCTGATGATCCTCCTCGGCTTCTGCTAGCTCGGTGAGCAGCTTGCGAATCTCAGCCGATTTCACTTTATTAAGCGCATCCTGATAAAAGCGCCGGGTTTCTGCCTCCATCCCCATGACTTCGCTAATGACCCGACGCGGCCGCAACATCCGGCTCAGCCAAATCGGTTTTCGTTTCACAAAGCCTTTGACATCTTGTCTGCGGACAAGCGGAATATGATCGCCAAATCGGAGCTGACAGAGTTCCGTCAATCGCTTATGGTGGGTAGATTCCTCTTCATACATGGACTGGAGAACGGAAGCGATCTCAGGATTTTTTTCCTTCATTCTCTCCGTAAAGTCTCTGTAAATACGGCTATCCTCTTCTTCCAGAGAAATGGCCAAAGCGAGAATTTCTCGCTCTTCAAGATCGGCAAATGATTTAGGCATAAATTCGTTTAGTGCTTCTTCTGGAAACTAACGAAATACTCGGGACTAATAGAGCTAATTTTAGATTATGAGCGAACGCTGGAAACTAAAGAATTGCCGCGCCTGCGTGGTCGGAGGAAGTCGCGGGATTGGCCGCGCCGTCGCCCAAGAACTGATGGAATTCGGAGCCGATGTGACCATTGTCGCTCGCCAACAGAATGACATTGAACGGTTTCAGCGTGACGCAGCGCAAAAGAGCCTCAAGCTGGATGGCATTTCGGCCGATGTAAGCACGCCGGAAGGCCTTCGCACAATGAAACAGTGGGCGGAGAATCATTCTGCCCCACTGCACATTCTGGTTAATAACGTGGGCACCAATATTCGCAAGAACACCGTCGACTACGATTCAGAGGAATTCGACCACCTGATGCGGACAAATTTCGTTTCTATCTGGGAACTCTCGCGGCTTCTGTATCCCTACTTGAAGGCGGCTCAAGGGTCCTCAATCGTTAATATTGGGTCGGTCGCCGGTCAGATTACTGTCGGAAGCGGCTCGATTTATGGTTCGTTGAAAGCTGCGCTATCTCAGTTGAGCAAAATCCTTGCCGTGGAGTGGGCCTCTGACCAAATCCGAGTCAACTTGGTGGCTCCATGGTTTATCAAAACTGACCTGACCGAGAACCTGCTGGCGAACGAGACCCTGCGAAACGGTATCATTAGTCGAACTCCCCTTGGCCGACTCGGAGAACCGGAAGACGTGGCCGGATTAGTTGTATTTTTATGTCTTCCCGCAGCCGCTTACATCACCGGTCAATGTATCGCTGTAGACGGCGGTTTCCTCTGCTCGGGATTAGTCGGAGAAATTGTGGAGAAACGGAATGTAGAAAACCTTGCGAAGTCTTAGCGCCTCGCGCCTTCGCCAAGATATTGACCACAGTTTCCGTAGCGGAGCCTTCGGCGGACAGGTTGGCGCCAAGGAGCAACTACGATTTTGCCTGCGGCTCCGACGGGCTGCGAGACTTGTTGCGAGGAGTTCAAATCTGCGATCTGGTGCACTGGAGGAAATTCCAGAAGATCATCCGTCATCCCCGGAAGGAATATCTCTCTACTTATTGAAAACCGATGAAATACCGTAAACTTGGCAAGACAGGCTTTGAAGTTTCAGAAGTAAGTTTGGGCACCTGGCAGATTGGAGCGTCGTGGGGCTCAGTTTCCGAAAAGGACGCAATTGGGCTCCTCCACACCTCGGTCGATAACGGAATCAACTTTTTTGATACCGCTGATGTGTATGGTGATGGCAGAAGCGAACGCTTGATTGCGCAGGTGCTGGGTGAACGTCGTGAAAAAGTGTATGTCGCGACCAAAGCAGGCCGCCGGCTGCAACCCCACACGCCAGATGGGTATAACAAAAAGAATCTGACAGCATTCGTTGAACGGAGTCTGGCCAATCTCAAGCGCGATGCGCTAGACCTCGTGCAACTTCACTGTCCTCCGACCGAAGTTTATTATCGCCCGGAAGTCTTCGACGTGCTCGACACCCTAAAGCAGGCTGGCAAATTGCTGCATTACGGCGTGAGCGTCGAAAAGATCGAAGAAGCGATCAAGGCGACCGAGTTTCCGGGTATCGCCACGGTACAGATTATCTTCAACATTTTCCGACAACGGCCCAAAGAGCTGTTTTTTCCCCTCGCCCAAAAACGCGATGTCGGAATCCTCGTCCGGCTTCCGCTCGCTAGCGGCTTACTCGGAGGAAAAATAACCAAGGAAACACAGTTCGCGGCTGACGATCACCGCAGTTACAATCGACACGGCGAGCAATTTGATCGAGGCGAAACCTTTTCCGGAGTAGATCTCGACGTGGCTTTGGATGCAGTTGAGAAAGTGCGCCAGGTTCTTCCGCCAAACGTGAACATGGCGAGCTTTGCCTTGCGCTGGATCCTCGAGCATCCGGAAGTGAGCTGCGTTATTCCGGGAGCGCGAAATGAGCGCCAAGTTCTCGAGAACATCAAAGCTGCGGAGTTGCCCCCGGTTACGCCTTCGCAAATGGAGTCGCTCACGCGCATCTATCAAGATCAAATTCGCCCGCTGGTCCATCAACGCTGGTAAGCGAGGAAATAGCCAATCGCCAAGTTGCCGGCGCCCGATTTTCCCCCGAAAAGGGAGCAGGACTTGGTTAATGAATGTGTCGGCGGGCGGGCGTATCGGCGTATCGGCGTGATGGTAGGGCGACACACATCCAGCGAAGGCAGGATCAGTGAGCCTAGGGTCAGGTATTTTAGTACGATGTGACCTGTAAAGGTTCGAGAAAATTGGGATAGCCTTAGGAAAGGGCTTACAACTTTCATGAACAATACCTTCGCCGCATTGAGTCGGTTCATTGTGTGCTTCGGATTCGTCATGCCCTACATCCGCGGCAATCAATATGTCTTTCTCTGAGCCGTGGCACTGGGTGCTCGCGAAAAAATGATCGATAGCGATAGCCAAAATACTATTTGCGGTAACCAACTCATCGCTCCAAAAAAAATTGCAGCTGGCCGTTAGCCAGCTGCAATGCAGCTCATTGGACAAGATTGAAGGTTCCAGAAACCTTTAGCGAGTCCAGTTCGGTGTTGGTGAATGATGTTCGCTATCTCCGCCCCGGTTCTTTCCCTTGGGCGTTCCGGTACCGTTTGCGATAACTTTAGGACTCCAGGTTCCTTTGCTGCCGGTCGTCCCGGAAAGAACCAACGGATGGCGGTGAACGGTCGTTGGCGTCGCTGATGGATGCACCCAGACCGGCGTGGGCGTTAGGTTCGACGAATGATGCCGGCGGATGTGTACCGGCGCTTGCAGCGCCAGGGTCAGATTTAGTGGCGTAGGCTTGGGAGTCGGTGAGGGCGTCGGCCTATGGCGTGGAAGCGACTGAATGTTTGGTGGCGGAGTCGGCGTCGGTGTGGGCGTTGGAGTTGGGGTCGGCCGCGGCGTTGGCGTTGGCGTCGGTTTTGGCGTTGGTGTTGGAGTTGGACGCGGCGTAGGAGTCGGCTTCGGAGTCGGCGTAGGATGCGGATGAGGTGGCGGAGTGGGCCATGGGCAATGATGATGCCGCGGTGGGCAAATCCAACCGCCAGTCCAGCATTCGCAGGTCGGATCTCCGGAGTCAAAAACCCCAGCGTCATGTCCGCCCGGCGGATCCGAGGTCACGCCGATCGGAATTGCCAGGAATGCTCCAAGCCGGCCATCCCTGGTCGTACCAAGACCAACAATCCAGCCTTGGTTATTGATACCGTTGGCAACGTCGAGTGCCGAGAAACCGGCTTCCTTCAAGTTCACGGCTAGTCGGGTCAAATCGCCGAAGATGCCACTATTATTCACAAACGCGCGCTTCTGAGTCTCACTATCGCTTTCGCCCACAATTTGGCCGGTATCATTCACTGCCCGGGCGTAACTCGTTTTATCGAATCCCGGAAGGGTACCCAGGTCCCTGATCGATCCGCCGCTGAAGACAAACGCGTGGGTGCTACCACCACTGGTTTCACTGTCCCCAACGATGATGCCCGAGCGGCTTATGGCGAGGGCCTCGCCGTTTGACCCGCCCAGTGTACCGAGGTCGGTTACTTGGCCCGAGTAGTAAAGAAAGGCGTGAGCGGAGCCGTTCGTATCGTAGCGTCCGACAATCTGACCGGTGTCGTTGATTCCGTAAGCGGTCTTGAGCGTGTCGGAATCTTGAGTTGAGATCCCCAGATCCTTCACCGCGCCATTAGAAAACAACACCGGCCGGTGAGCGTCGCTGTTCAGTTGACTATCGCCGACCGCTTGGCCAGAACCATTGATCGCAAACGCTTCGCTGTTCGATCCTCCAGGCAGCGTGCCGAGCGACATCATCCCTTTATCTTGCGTATACAGGAATGCTACCAGGTTGTTGTTACCATCCTGACTGTAACCAACCACCTGGCCGAATCCGTTGATGGCGGAAGCTACATTTGCTTGGCCGCCCAGAGTGGCAAGGTCCGTGATGGTGCCCCTGGAATACGAGTACAGGAACGCTTGCGAAACATCGCCTTGGTAACTGTAGCCAACGACATTACCGGAGTCGTTTATTCCCAAGGCCGTGCTATTGAATCCGTCGGGAGTCGGTATGCGGATGATCTTGTACCGAGTTTGTGCTTGGGCGCTCGCGGTCAGTAATACTGTAACCACAATCGCACCGAACAAAGCGGGTAAGAAAACACCCGGAGAACGCTGCAGCAATAGCCGCAGCATCGAGGAAGAATGGATCCGCGTAGGTCGAATCCTGGATCTAGAGTTCATAGTGAGGAACCGCTGTTACCTCTTGAGGCGGACGTGGCAGAGGTCGGGAACCTCGAACGTTGGCTGGAGCAGACTGCGGTGAAACTAATCTTGTTTTGTTAATATTGGTGTGAAGTGCAAAACTCATCGCGTTTTTGTTGTGAGAGCGATGTGTTCCCCAAACACTCATGCATAAGCAATGCCATCTTTAGATTGGTCGGCAGGCTGCTACCCCAAAACTGGTAGTTCTCCGAGGAGAGAAACCGAAGTGAGATCTTTTCAAATCAGTGTTACCATGACCCTGGTTGGGATTTCAGGCGTCTCACCACTGGAATGCTCCGGTTCCAAATGTGGGACAGATCTGATTCGCACTGCGTGCAATTAGCGGGAGAACTCAAGAAACGGAAATTCATGCACGCTAAGGTGCGATGTGTGGGCATCCAGTTGCGGACGGGGCGTTGTTTTGCCGCTAACGTGTTCCGCAACTTCGGCCTATGCCCCGGCGAGAACTCCTAACGTCATCTGAAAGAGACCAGCTGCTTTCGCTTCCGCACGATGATGGGGCGCTGCTCAGAGTCGCAACTCTAACGAGAGAAGATCGTGCTTTTATCGGGCAGCATCGCGGAAATCATAACCGGTTAGGTGTTGGTATCCAACTGTGCTATCTGCGCCATCTCGGTCGGGTGCTCGGTCCCGACGAGGCGCCTGACGCACAACTCCTGGGCCTGGTTGCAGCCCAGCTTAATGTTCCTCCTGGTGTTTGGGATCTTTACGCCGATCGCGATCAGACGCGGCGCGAGCATTTACAAGAGATCTTAGAACGCCTCAGCCTTAAGCAATTTGACCGGGTCGCGCACCGAGAGATCGCAAAATGGTTACTGCCAACCGCGTTGCAAACGACGCAAGGTCTCGTGCTCGCTCAAGCTGTCGTTGAGGAACTTCGAAGGCGTCGCATCGTCTTGCCACCGGTTCTGGTGATCGACCGGATTTGCGCGGAAGTCGCCACTCGGGCGCAGCGTCATGTTCATAGAGCGCTGACTGAATCGCTAACCGACGAGCAACGCAAAAAGCTCGACCAATTATTGGAGTCACGGGAGGGCAGTTCTCATAGTTTGCTGGCCTGGCTACGCCTGCCGCCGGGTGCGCCCAGCGCAAGAAACATTCTATCTCATATAGAACGGCTTCAGGAGATCCGGTCCATCGGGATCTCCGTCGAAAGCGGTCGAAAGGTTCATCAAAATCGGCTGCTGCGTCTGGCGAGAGAAGGCGCTCAGACCGCTGTCTTCCAACTCCAACAGTATGAGATTGAACGCCGTCACGCCACATTGGTGGCCATCTTGGTGGAAGCCACCGCCACGCTCACCGATGAAATTCTTGATCTCCATGACCGGATGATTGGGTCCTTCTTTACCAAGGCGAGGAATAAACACGAGAAGACCTTTGCGGCCGCGGGCAAAGCCATCAATGAAAAGCTCCGAATGTATGCCAAGGTTGGCTCTGCGTTGATCGATGCGAAAGAAAAAGGGTGCGATCCTTTCTCGGCGATTGAACCGTTGTCCCTTGGGAAGTCTTTACGACGAGCGTACGTGAAGCCGAGCAACTCGCTCGTGAGGAAGACTTTGTTTCCATCGGTTTGATTGTGGAGCACTATGGGCAGTTGCGCCGCTATGCTCCCACTTTTCTGGAAAGTTTTGATTTCCGAGCGGCGGCCGCCGCTCGAGAAATCATTGGCGGCATTGAGATCCTTCGGGAACTAAACCGAACTAACACCCGCAACGTCCCTTGCACCGCTCCGATCGGTTTTGTCCGAAAACGATGGGATCCTTTTGTTTTCAATCAGAAAATCATTGACCGCCGTTTCTATGAGCTTGCCGTCATGACGGAGCTCAAAAACGGGCTGCGAGCCGGGGATATATCGGTAGTCGGATCTCGGCAGTTTAAAGACTTTGATGACTATCTCATGCCTAAAGCGGAGTTCGATCGCCAGCAGAGCGAAGACCGGCTTGGGCTTGCAATTCCGAACTCAGCACGAGCGTATCTCGACGAGCGCCTAACGAAATTGCGCGAGACACTCGATCTGACCGAAGCGCTCGGCAAAGCAGGTGAGCTGCCTGAGGTCGAACTAAGCGAGACCGGCATGAAAATCTCACCGCTTGAAGGTGATCGGCCAGATGGAAGCGAAGCGCTCAATGAAATTGCAAACGGAATGCTCCCCAGGCTCAAGATCACCGACTTGCTCTTGGAAGTCGATCGCTGGACGAATTTCACCCGCCACTTTTCTCATTTAAAGACAGACGAAGCGCCGAAGGATCGGGCTCTGTTGCTTACAGCAATACTTGCTGACGCAATCAATCTCGGGCTAGTGAAAATGGCGGAGGCCTGTCCCGGTACAAGCCTGGCCAAGCTTGCTTGGCTTGTGGCCTGGCATATCCGAGATGAGACGTACCGTAAGGCACTCGCCGAACTTGTGAATTTTCAGCACCGAATCCCTTTCGCAGTACACTGGGGCGAGGGAACCACCTCCTCTTCCGACGGACAGCGTTATCGTGCTGGCGGCCGCGGAGAGGCGGCGGCCGAAATAAACGCGCGTTATGGGAGTGACCCGAGCGTCACCTTTTACACTCATATCTCCGATCAGTACGCACCCTTCCACACCAAAATCATCAACGTGACGGTTCGAGACGCGACTCACGTGCTGGACGGTCTGCTCTACCACGAATCTGACTTACGTATTGAGGAGCACTACACCGATACATCCGGGTTCACCGACCACGTCTTTGCACTCTGCCATTTTCTGGGATTTCGTTTCGCACCGCGGATACGTGATCTTGCAGACAAGCGACTTTACGTGCCCGGAAAACCGGGTCAGTGGCCTGCGCTTGCGCCTTTGATCGGCGGTTCACTGAATCTCAAGCAAATTGAGCAACAGTTTCTTGAGATTTTGCGCTTGGGCGCATCGATCAAGCAAGGAACGGTTACTGCATCGCTGATTCTACGAAAGCTTGGATCATATCCGCGGCAGAATAGCTTGGCGCTTGCCCTGCGGGAGCTGGGGCGGGTTGAGCGGACCTTATTTACGCTGGAATGGCTCCAAAGTCCGGCGCTGCGCCGACGGGTCCAGGTCGGCCTTAACAAAGGAGAAGCACGCAACGCCCTTGCGAGAGCGGTTTTCTTCAATCGATTGGGCGAAATCCGCGATCGCTCCTTCGAAAATCAGCGTTATCGAGCCAGCGGGTTGAACTTGGTAGTTGCGGCCATCGCTCTGTGGAACACAGTGTACCTTGAGCGCGCGATTTTGGCTTTGCGGCAGCAACAGCCGGTCGACGACGCTCTGCTAAAGCATCTGTCGCCGCTGGGCTGGGAGAATATCAATTTGACGGGAGATTACGTTTGGCACGCCAACAAAAGAGTCGCCGCAGGACGTTTTCGACCACTTCAATTCCGCAGAATACAAAAGGCGCAGTCTTAGCGTGCATAAATTTCCGTTTCTTGAGTTCTCCCCTACAAGGAAGCCTTGCGCAATTTGGAAGCAAAGGGTCAGATCAAAACTGACCCGCCAGCTCCTAAACGAAAAATGATAAAAGGGCAGCGCTCGTTTGCAGATAGCGTAGTCGTGACATTCCCTTGAAGGGCTCACGCCTAGGTTGAGGTCGCCTTCAGGAACTCCAACCCGCCGAAGCGGCTGTTTTTGACGACTTGAGACTACCTCTCGATGAGCCCTAAGCCGATTTACCCAGCTGCCTCAGTGCTTCTAGCCGGCTGCTGCGTTTAAAATCGGGATCGGGTTTTGCCTCGATTTTTTCCAGGAGGTCAACATACGTCTGCGGTAATCGGTGCATGCCCGCTCCTTGGACGACTAAAGCCAAGTACCAATCGTAGGGCTTCGCATCTGGATTAGTCCTCGTTTCCTTCGCTATGTACGTTTCCGCTCGAACAAACGTACCGGCCGGGACTTTGACCTGGATTGGCGTCCGGTCGTACTCAGTGCCTTCGCCCTCGGCTCGATCCAGGCTGCAAACCTGTGATTGAGGAACATCGAACAACACGCCATGGACGATGTCGTGCGAATCCGACGTCGAATGAATGGTGCACTTTCCGGAACCATCGTGGCCACGCTTATCGAAACGCAGCGTGTAGCCAGCTAGCGAAGCGCGTCCGATGTTCTTCGTTCCAGGACACCTGGAGACGATTCGAGCCGTGAGCATGTTCGAACCGTACGTGAAATAGATCATCAGTTCTCTTTCATTAAGCACATCCGACCGGACACTAGTAGTGCCTCATCGATAAGTACGGCGTGAGGTGGCAGATCGTGCCCACGGTGCTCGTCGATATGATGAGCGATCCAGACAAGACGAAGGCCGGTCGCGTAGCCGCCGAGATGCAAAGAGAGGCGAAGTTCGACATCGCGAAGCTCAAGAAGGCATTCGACGGCCGCTGAGCGGGGTGCTCCTGACCGTTGCAGCATCTTCGGCGCGCAACTACAAGACGCTAAAGCCGTGACTCCCTCTTTTCGGACCTGTGACGGTGTACGGTATGGGAATACGTCTCAAACTTCGCCGCCGTCACGCAATGAACGGTGAGACTATTTAGATCCAGTCTTAACGTTGCCTCGCGCAGATCATTATCATGGGGCACAGACATGAGAGTGAACGGGGTTAAATTAGGGAAGTCATCTGGCTTCGTTGGGCTCGTCTCTTGCAGTTTTGGAGGTACTGTTTCCCAGATCCAATAGTCTTCTTCAAAACCTTCTTCATTGTGATGCGAGGATTGGACGTCAATTTCGGCACCCTCAGGCATTTCGATTGCGGCAACCCGTGCAGCTTTGTGAAACAAGACTACGTTCGCACCGCCTTCGCTGCCTTGAGCGGAAGGATATATAATTCCGTCAACCTCTGCGTCAGATTTATTAGCCAGATAGTCGGCGATTGTCTGCGTTGTGAGATAGTCTAGAGGCTCATCATCGGGCATCACAGGCATTGTGATGCGGTTGCTCAATCGCCCTAGGAACCTAGCTCGCTCCAACTGCCCGATGTACTCAGCGTCAAAAACGCTGCCTTCGACATAGACCGACCTCAATGCGTTCACATCAAGGAGGCGAAGTTTTCGTACCAGTTCGAACTGACCAACAACTACGCGGCTGCCGACGGGCGGACGAACTTCACCGATTGCAACACTCGCGTTTGTCGCGCCGTAGAAAACGGAAATACCTCGCGCGTTCATACGTCCGGCGAGCGCCGAGCCCACTGGCGGTGATCCGATGTCCCTATCTGGTGATTTGAGCGCTTCTTCCAGTTTCGTCATCGATTGAAACGTGCGAGCACGGAACAAGGCAGGCATATAGGTGCCAGGACCTGCCTCAACAATGATGGATTTTCCATCATGCACTTTGTGATCGGCCAGGCCTGCGAACACCCTTTTCAATATTGCCTCGGCTGATCCATTGAAGAAACGCGCTTCGGTCTTCAGACTATCTTCGAAGTAGCGCCAGTCCTCTTGTAATTCGATATCATCAACTTCTTTCTCGATGTAGTGAGATCCTTCATCAAACGGGCCTTCCTCACCCATCTGGTCTCGCTCAAAATCGCCGTGTCTGTCTTCAAGGACCCGCCTTATATCTTCGGCTGGAGCCTCGTCGATTTCTGCGGCTGAACCGATGGCGTACACCACTGGCTCGCCTTCACGCTCTCCGCCATAATCACCCTCCTTTATCATGGCGTATTCCATCGACGAGGGTTCCGTCGCCGTGCATTGGTAGTGCTGTTCGAAGACGGTCTCAATCCTGTCGGCCATCTCGTCGATTGAGATGGTGAGGCCTTGATTGCCGCAGTAATGGCAGGTGTCGGACTCTCCTTCTTTTTCGATCTCGGCACGCAGGAACGCCTCACCGATACAGCCTGAGCAAAGCCGCCGGTCCTTGATTTCGGTGTCGTCGTCGGAATCTTTCATGCTGCCCCAGGTTCGTTCTCTTTGGCCTTTCGCCGTTCCCGGCTATCAACAGTTCTACGGGTCTCCCAATTTACGAATTCAGAGAGCCCCTCTAAATCCGGGAACAGATACTTTCTGTTAATTCCTATTTGATTGAGCTGCCGCAAGAGGCTCGGCTTCGCTTTCGCGGGCACGCGAATAGTGACCAAATCTACCCCATCCGGCGCTGCTTCGCGCGCCTCTCCGTTAAGTTGCGTTGCTGTTAAAGCCCTTTCCGGATGAAAATGAAACGTGAAAACGCCACTTTGAGCGGCAATTCTCCTATC
Source organism: uncultured Verrucomicrobiae bacterium (assembly GCA_963804425.1). Classification (GTDB taxonomy): domain Bacteria; phylum Verrucomicrobiota; class Verrucomicrobiia; order Chthoniobacterales; family JAFAMB01; genus DASTDH01. The sequence goes on from CAWDQF010000004.1 coordinate 409,415, forward strand.
AAACGGTCGTGGTGTTAGTAAGGCGACCCTATCAAATTCACGATCGATCGCTGAATTTTTCCGGTCGATGATAAACCAAGGCATATGACAGAAGACCGCGCCGTCAGTCTCGCCTTGCATTTCAACAGCAAAGAAAAGTGCGACGAGAGGGTTTGTTGACCAATCCAACAACCTCGTAGCAAGCCCGTAATGCTGGGCAAACGCCAGACACTCAAAATCATTTTGCGTTAACGCATCGGTATAAGCAACCGCCTGTTCTCGCCAGTGATTGAATCGCCCCAAATCACTCGAAGATTGCCCCTTCTCTACCCATGCACTCGTCGCCTTAAGATAAAATTCATCTCGTCCCGCTTTCGGGCGAAGAGGCCATTCAATGTTGTCCTGGCCACGAAATACCCAACCGAGCTCGCTCCAATACTTTTGAAGAATTATTTGAGAAATTGAGGGACAGTAACGAATTTAGGTTCACATAGCTGATCCTCTGGCATTTCCGATTCAATACGCGAAAAGGCCTCACTGCACGACCTCATTTAGTCCCTCGGGGAGGCCGGTAATCTCAGCATTTGGTGCCGGGAGTCTTCACGAGCTCGCACAGGTCCAGCCTTTCCATGTCGCCGCTTTCGTGCACGATCTGCAAGACGAGCTATCGCCGCCTTCCGTCAAGCAGCACCTGGCCGCGATTCGCATGCTATTCGACTGGCTTGTGACCGGCCATATTATTGACACGAATCCGGCTCATTCCGTTCGGGGCCCGCGCTCCACGGTCAAAAAAGGCAAGACGCCTGTCCTGACGGTCGAGGAAGCCCATGCGCTGCTTGAAAGCATCCCCATTACTAAGAAACCAGCCAATGATACAGAGGCGACCGATCAGCCTGATCTCCTCGGGCTGCGCGACCGCGCTTTGATCGCGATTATGGTCTTCAGCTTTGCCCGGATCGGCGCCGTCATTCAAATGAAGGTTGGCGACTATTTTGTCCAGGGGCGCCGGCGTTGGGTGCGTTTACACGAAAAAGGCGGTAAGGAGCACGATGTTCCCTGTCATCATCGCCTCGATCAGTGTCTGCACGATTACATCGAAGCGACCGGCATCGCTGACGACGTCGACGGCTATCTCTTCCGTACCGCCCGCCGCAAGACCGGCCAGCTTACAACCAACCCCCTCTTCCAGCAGGACGCCCACCGCATCATCCGCCGGCGCGCGAAACTGGCCGGTATCGAAACGCGCATTGGCAATCATACTTTCCGCGCGACCGGCATCACCGCCTATCTAAAGAACAGCGGCAAACTCGAAGTCGCGCAGCAAATCGCCAACCATGAATCGCCGCGGACGACCAAACTTTATGACCGCCGGCAGGACGAGATTTCGCTCGATGAGATAGAGCGAATCACGATCTAAAAGAATGCCGGGGCCTATCAGACTAAACTAATTAAGCCAGCCAACCTAGTCTCGGAAGTTGGAGGAGCGGTCCAATTCTCAAAACGGCTAAAAGGCCGAAAAACCGGGTGTCACAGGATAGTGGGTCACTCAGAAACGTCGATCCTGAGTCATCCTGGAGCGTCGGTTTTACGCTTTTACCTTGGATTTTCCCATCCTTCATTTTCGCTGGGCCGACTGGCCTAGAATAGAGCAAGTCAACGCGTGCCCTTGTTTCAAACCTCCCGTAAGAAAAAGCGACCGGCCGGGCGATGTCGCGTCCGGTCCTTGTGCTCGCGAAGTGCGCTGTTGTGGAATGTCGAGACGTTCAGCCAATGCCTGCTGGCTGCACTCTTGCATGGAAGCCTATGCTCTCGTTTTGACCAAACGCGGCCAACAAACGCTCGTCCAACTATCTAAACTGGCAGTTGAACATGAGGCTGACTTATGCGCCGCTCTCACTGGAGACGAACTCTACACGCTCGCGGTACTTTGCCGAAAGATCGCTGAACAGCAGGGGTTAAAAACAGGAGTTCATCCGGGATATCGGTCCCTATAGGTAATATGGTTCCAAATCTTGCTCGGCAGGGGGTTCTACCAGTAGCTGACGACAAGGAAGACCAGAACAGCGAAAACCCAGACTGCTGCTCGATGAAGTCGACCAGCAAAAGCTGATGGCTCAGCAAGTGAGGCGCGCATTTCGTTGGCCCGATCAAAAACTAACTTCCAACATTAAGCACAACGCCAACGAAGGACGATGAAGATGGGAGGACAACCAGTAGCCGTCGCGAGTTTGTTCAGGGCATCATTGGTGGTTGCCAAAGACCCCGAGGTTCAGGCAGCCCCTGCGATGGGCTGCCGGGCTGTCCGAAAATAAGGGTTACTCCCCTGATTACTAGAGAAATAGTGCTGCTCGACCCAAGGCTTTCAACGCGCGAGCCTGATTGTGCGCCTGCACCGTTAAGCCTTTTCTGATGGCGTCACTGATGAGCTGATGCTCCGCCGCAATAGGAAGCGCACAGATCGTCATCGTAGCCGGTCCCGTGATGAACGAGCCCAGTAGCGGGCCTAGCGTCAGAATCGCTAACCACCATGACGCCGGCGTTCCCTTTCCAATGATGGAAATCTTGGCAATCGAATTCTAATCCGGACGATCCCATTCTTCCGGCGGGAGGCGTTGACTCGCGCGCTATTCGCGCTGCGCCGTCGGCTGCCCCTTCCATCGTTGCGCCCAGTAAAGCAATTCGTCGAGCGCCGGGCATAGTTCTTCGCCGCCGGGGGTCAGGGTGTACTCAACCTTTGGCGGGACCACCGGGTAAACGATCCGGCGAACCACGCCGTGCCGTTCTAAGTCTCTCAGTTGTTGGATCAGCATCTTTTGCGTGATGCCGGGAATCGCCCGTTCAAGCTCGCTAAATCGAAGCGTCTTTCCATTGAAGAGTTCGAACAGGATCGTCAGCTTCCATCGTCCCTCCAGAACCTTCAGCGCTTCTTGCACACCGGCCGACGCAATCCTGGGTGTAATCCCCGGATACACACTTTTCTTGGCGTAACGTTTCTTTTTACCGGTTTTGTCCATATCGACAGAAGCTCGGAAAGCCTACACTAACTTTTTAGTAGGTACCATACTTTTTTGTTTGTTCTTGCATTATGCGGAGCAAAAGCGAGAATCCACTTAATCTTATGACCTTCGACCTTGAACTTAGCCAGCGGCGCGCCCTGGTAACCGGAGGAACCAAGGGGATCGGCGCCGCGGTAGTAGATGTCCTCAAGAACGCTGGCGTCAAAGTTCTGGCAGCCGCTCGTTCCTTACCGGTTAAACCTCTTGACGGTGTCCGTTATATCGAGGCTGATGTTTCGACTGCCGGCGGTTGCGCCAAGGTCGCCCGCTCAGTCCTAGAGCAACTCGGCGGGATCGACATCATTGTGAACGTGGCAGGAGGTTCTAGTGCTCCGGGCGGCGGGTTTGCCGCTCTGGATGACCACGAATGGGCAAAAGAATTAGATCTGAACTTACTGTCAGCGGTTCGTCTTGACCGGGCGCTGCTCCCGTCCATGATCGCTCAAGGGTCCGGGGTTATCGTTCATGTCACTTCGATCCAGCGTGAACTGCCTCTCGCGGAATCCACGACTGCGTATGCCGCGGCCAAGGCTGCGCTGTCCACCTACAGCAAAAGCTTGTCTAAGGAGGTAACGCCGAAAGGGATTCGGGTGATCCGGGTTTCACCCGGTTGGGTGGAAACCGAGGCCGCCGTTGCCATGGCCGAGCGCCTGGCGGCCAAAGCCGGCACTGATTACGAAGGCGGCAAACAAATCATCATGAAAGCGCTTGGCGGCATCCCGCTGGGACGACCAGCAAAACCGAGAGAAGTGGCTGATCTCATCGCATTCCTGGTTTCACCTCGAGCCGGTTCCATCACCGGCACGGAATACGTGATCGACGGCGGCACCGTGCCGACCGCGTGAAACAGAAGATTTTTTTACAGAAGGAAACGAAGGTCTGAGATCCTACGGTCTGCCGCGCCGCTCGGGAACTCACTCTTCGTTGGCCTTCGTTTACTTCTGGAGCGCCAAGATAAGCCTGGGAGTTCTCGTTAATTGAAAGGAATTAACCATGTAAAGAGTCATCAAGCATCAAGCGACTTGAGCAACCCGAGCGGGAGACCGACGGGTTCGAGCCGCAGGAAGCGAAGGTGCGAGCCGCAGCGAAAGCGAACCGGCATCTGAAGCCTCGAAAAGCTAAAAAGACGAAAGTGGCCAAGCTACTCAGAAGAAGTGAAGTCAGCAACCCCATCCTAGAGTAAACAAAGTCAATACGTGCAACCGCGTATTGATTTCAACCGGCCAATACCGGCAAGCTTCTCTAATCAAACTAACCGTAAGAGGATCGCAGATATGAGAGCGGTCGGCTTTGGCGAAGCGTTGCCTGCTGGAGCTCGACTAACCCTTTTCTCTGAAGACAAACCCGAGCGCTTCTTCACCGTCATCAAATTTTGGATGGATAAAACCTCGGGCGTTGCCTTAGCGCTTAAGACTGGCGTTCCTACCTATCAAGTGCGACCCTGGAATGCCGTCTCATTGTTCTCCTTTGTTTGCGACTGCTCGCGCTGCTTCTTGCGCTCGCGGTTGCACCTACCGTGACGTTCGCCGGGGAAGCGGCCCACGACCAGGGCCATGTCATTTACCCGACCGGGCGTTTTGTCGTGCACACCTGGGGTCACCTCTCTACGGCGTGTTGCCCGAACGACTGGACTTATTGGGGTGCTGGCAGGAATAGACGGCAGCAAGACTGGAGGTGGATCGAGTATAAGAAAGGGCAGATCGGTGGTTAAAAGAGTGGTGAAAGCCTGCAGGAAGGAAGAAAGTGTGTCGATTAAAGCGAGGTAGCTATTTTCTGACGCGTAGTGCATCGCCGCGATCAGTTTTCTCAAGTTTTGGACTGCCGCGATGAGTAGATCTTGGATCGATTGTTTGATAAGTCCTCGCCAACGAGCACGCTTGAAGCCGTGAAGGTTAGAGGCATCGGCAAAACTGCGTTCGATCAGATGTTGTCGACGCTTCCGATCCAGTTTTGCTTGCTTGGTGTTCGCTTGTCGACGAGCTCGGTCTAAAAGCTTCTGGTCTCGATGACGTCGCATTGTTCGGCCAGTTCTAGATCGAGTGCAAAATTTCCTCAAATGGCATTTTAAACACACGCCTCGTTTGGTGACATATTCCCAGGCCAGTCGTACCGAGTGAAGCCGCCGCGGCTTCATCAGTTGCCCGTCTGGACACAGGAAGGTATCACTTTCTGGTTGGTAGCGGAACATCGACTCAGGGTAGATCCCGTCGCGACGACCACTGCCAGGACTGCTTCCTAGGAGGTCGGCCATGTGCGTGCGTAGCTTTCGCTTTTGGCAGACGATGTAGTTCTCTATCGTACCGTATTTGCAGTCAGCGACGATTGTCTGCGCTGCGATCGCGGTATTGGCTTGATGCTGATCAACCAGCTCCATCAGTTCATGAGATTCATTGATCCGGCCGGTCGTCGTGTGAACCGCCGTGATGACTCCGTGGGCGTCATCGACCACCCGGTGATTTTTATACCGTGGCCGAGTTTTGAATCCGTGCTGACGAACCAGCGTGGCTTCTGGATCGGTGTTGCTTTGATACTTCTGGTTTATTTCCGTACGAGGACCTGGTCCGGGGATATTCGGATATTGATCGTCATCGGCCTCGTTCTTTTTAGTGTCTGCTTCCTCGAGCTTCTCAGTTTGTTCACGGCAAAGCTCGTCGGATTTGATCCAGAGTCGCAGCATCCACTCACGAACCGAGTTTAACGATGCGTTGGCATCGACTAGGCTGCTGTCGGCATGGATCTTAGTACCCTCTACCAAACCTGCTCTGACGCACTGCGCCACGACCCGGCTAAAGAGTGCAACGAAGACTTCTTCGCCCCAGCGCTTACGGGCTTTGCTCAAGACGCTGTGATTCGGAACCGTGTCGTCCAAGCCATAACCCAGGAACCACATGTAATCGAGTCGTTCCGGGATAATCCGCATCAACTCTCTTTCGCTGGGCACGTTATCCAAAAACAGCAACAGCATCATCTTCATGATGACGACTGGATCTTCTGAAACATTACCGTTGGTGCCGTAGAATTGTGCGACTTCTCGCCGCACGAAATCCAGTTCCAGCGTCTCGTTAATTCGCCGTAGCGGATGATCACTGCGCACCCGCTTATCCAAGTTCACCTGATAGCTCCACAGTTGCTTCTGTGGATCGCGCTCCCCCATCATGGGGACATAATGTTAGCAACTAACTACCTTTTTTGTCGATGTTATTCCAGGCTATTTGGGCAACAGACCGTCCTGAGCTGACCCCGATTAGGTTAAACATATCCGTGTCGGTTACAGTTTCTGGCAAATTTAGCCGATGCCGCGTATCAGCTCCGCGAGACTCGTTTTGCTGAGAGCCTGCTCAACGGCGTTGTTCGCAGCGTTGAAGATTGGGCGAAGCCTTCGTTTCATCGCGCAGGCCACCGCGCATCCGTCATGCACCTGGCCGCGCATCGCAAAAACTCCGCTCTCGCTTTCCACCGCCTTGTAGATCTGACCGAGTGTTATGCCAGATGCCCGGAGTCGAAGACCGACGCCGCCGTGGCGGCCTTGGCGAAGAGCGACCAGTCCCTCTCGATCGAGGAGCCTGAGGATCTTCCGCACCACGACCGGGTTGGTCTTGAGGCTTTTCGCGATTGCCTCCGAAGTCGTCCCCTCGTCGCCGGCGTAAGCGACGAAACTCATGATGTGGAGGGCACTCGCCAAACGACTGTTCGTGGCCATAAAGAGAACCGTATCAGTTATGTTTAAGGCGGTCAAGCCCGAGCGTTTTTTTGCCATCGGCTAGGTTGCCGGTGTCGCCGAAGGCCTACAGAGAACTGGAGTGAACCAAGAGTGCGCAATGGAACTTCATAGTAACCATCGAAACCGACACGCGCGGATTGGGAGCCGTCCCTTGCCTGAGCGGGAACAGGAACGGCCTCGACTCACCGTGACGAGGCTCAGGAGCCCACGGCCGAAATGGCCGAGACCCCGCCGTCGATCAAGAAGTCTGCCCCGACGACGTACGCAGAATCGTCCGACGCGAGATAAACTGCCAGCTTCGCGATTTCCAACGGATTCGCGATCCGCTTGCTTGGATTGTTTGTTCCGAGGACGCCCTTAACCGCATCGCCCTGCTCTTCGCCTGCGAAGCGACCGAACATCACCGTGTCGGTCGGGCCTGGGCTTAGGGTATTCACGCGAATCCCGCGGCCCACGAGTTCGGCGCTGAGGATTCGAGCGAGATGGTTGACCGCGGCCTTGCATGTCGAAACGGTCGAGGTGGTCGGCCACCCCTTGCGCGCGCCAACGGACGAAGTGATGATTACTGACGAGCCTTGCCTGAGCAGCGGCAAGGCCTTTTGAATCGTGAAGTAAACCCCTTTGAAATTGACGGCTATCACCTTGTCGAAGCTTTGCTCTGTCACCTCTTCGAATGGCAGGAACTCGCTGTAACCTGCATTTACGAAGACGCCGTCCAGGTGCCCGAATTCCCGCTTGATCGTGGTGAACATCGTGTCGAGGTCGGTCAGATTGCTGACGTCCGCGCGAACGGCGAGACTTCCGGCTCCAAGCGTCTTTTTAGTCGCCTGCAGCGTCCCCTCATTCAAGCCGCAGATGGCGACGCGCGCGCCCTGCTTGTCGAATTCCTGCGCTGTGGCAAGCCCGATCCCGCTGTTGCCGCCGGTGATAAGGATATTCTTGCCCGCTAGCCTACCCGTTATCGTGTTCGTGGTCACAAACAGAACAGTATAAGTTACATTTATGATTGTCAAGTCCGGGCGTTGTTTTTGCCATCGGCTGGAAGATGCTGCCGCCCCGGAAGGCGTACAAATATTTGATCTCGACCACATCATCCGGGTTTAGGATTTCCTTGTTCGCAGGGATCATGAGGTGCGGACAGAAACCAGGTCGGTCCCGTCAAACAATTTCAGCGAAGTGCTGAGCTTGCCGACAATGACGCGGTCGAGGACTTCGATTTTTAGAATCTGTCCGGAGCGGATTAAATCCTGCGTCAATATGATGTTGGACGCAAACTTTCGGTTAGATTCCCAAACTGGTCAGAAAGACTTCCAGTTCTCGTTCCACCTGTTTCCGGTCATAGGAAACGAGCACAACGCGAAGCAGCCCTTGCATGTAGGTGCCAATGATTCCCGCGACAACCTCCGGCTCGAACTCGCTCGGGAATTCTCTGGCGGCCTTCGCGGCTTCAAGCCTTTCAGTCAGCAGGTCTCTGAAGGCGGACATTCCTGATTCTACAAATTTGCGTAGTTCGCGATCGTTTAGAACATCGCTCGATATGCTGCTTGCCATGAGGCAGAGGCGCGGTGTCGCCGGATTGTCCAGATCGTCAAGAACCGTTTTGAAGAACGCGCGGACGCCCAGCTTTATCGTCGGCTGCGACAATAAGGCTGCCACCCTCTTGCGGCCAACGGTTTCACGATAATGCTTTTGGCATTCCAGGTACAGATGCTTTTTGCTTTTGACCGAATTGTAGAACGATCCTTCTCCAATTCTCATCGCTTTGAGGAGGTCTCGCAACGATGTGTTGGAATATCCGCTTCGCCAGAAAGCGAGCGTGGCTTTGTGGATTGCTTTGTCGTAATCAAATTCGATTCCGCGGCCCATAAACGCACTTTACCACCGCTTCCGCGCCTTTCCATCTATTTGTAGCGAGTGATACAAAAACACTTGACCTGGTTTCGCTCGACATTATTCTGTCGCACCTGCTACAGAATTATCGTGTGAAGAAATTAAACCGACTCAATAAGCACTCTAACATGAACGCAACTGACGACATAATCACAGAAGAATCCAGCGCTGTCACGCTTGACCATGTGACCCGTACCTACAAGCGCGATGAATTCGAGGTGCGCGCGCTGGATGATGTGACCCTCGACATTCCCCGCAAATCGTTCGTGGCGATCATGGGGCCATCTGGTTCCGGCAAGACGACACTGCTGAATTTGGTCACCGGGATTGATCACGCGACTTCCGGGCGCGTGGCGGTCGGGGGCGAAGAAATCTCCACCATGAACGAACGCGAAATTGCCGCGTGGAGAGCGCGTCATATTGGATTGGTATTTCAGTTTTATAATCTCATTCCCGTATTGACTGCCTTTGAGAATGTTGAACTGCCTCTGCTTCTGACGCATTTGAGCAAAGCGGACCGAAAGACGCACGTCGAATCCGCCCTCAAAGCGGTCGGTCTGGCTGACCGCATGGGACATTATCCGCGTCAACTTTCGGGTGGGCAGGAGCAACGCGTGGCCATTGGGCGTGCAATCGTGACCGATCCGACCATTCTGGTTGCAGATGAACCAACGGGCGATTTGGACGCAAAGTCTGCGGAGGAAATCCTAATCCTGCTGACACAACTCAAGACACAGTTTGACAAAACTATTGTGATGGTCACCCACGACCCGCGTTCCGAGCGTTTCGTGGACACCGTTTACCGCTTGGACAAGGGTGTATTCATTGGAGCGGAAAAAGGCGGCGCATCCACAAAAGCGACTGCCGCGCTCCAAATTTCCGCATAACCGGAGCAAGGAAATATGACGAAATATCTGACGCTGATTTTCAAAAACCTGCTCCGCAGCAAACGCAGAAATATCCTCACGATTCTTTCGATTGCGGTATCGCTCTTTATCTTCTCGGTGCTGGTGAGTCTGCCAACTTTTGCCAACCAGATGCTCGCAGATACAACCTCCTCCGTTCGCATCATCTGCCGCACCAAGATGGGATTGGCTTATCCCCTGCCCGTAGCTTACAAGCCCAAAATTGCCGCGATTCCCCATGTCGTTGCCGTTGCTCCGCTCGTGATTTACGGCGGCATTTACCATGAGGTCAGCGATCAATTTCCAAGTGTTGCTACGGAAGCGGCACAGATTGACATGTGGTCCGATTGGGGTCTCACCGGCGTGGACGAGTTCAAAAAGATCAAGACCGCCTGCCTGGTGGCGGAAGGCACAATGCGCCGCTTCAATCTCCATGTTGGTCAGCAAATCCAACTGCGGGGAACCGTATATCCATTCAATGTTACTTTGACTATTGTCGGTACCATCGACAAAGGACCCGTTCCAAGCTTCTTAATCTTCCGACATGACTATTTTGAGGAAGCCGCCGGCAGCCCTGGAATCGCGCATGAATTTTGGGTGCGGGTGGACGATTCAAGGGTGGTTCCTGAAGTTTGTGCCGCGCTTGATAACCAATTCGCCAATTCCTCGGCAGAAACACGAAGCGTTTCTGAAGCAGCGGCAATTGGCGGCATTCTGGGTCGCTATCGTATTTTTATGAAACTGGCCGAGTTCCTCGGCGTGGTGGCCGTCGTGGCAATTGGGCTGGTCGCGGCAAACACGGCGGCGATGTCCATTCGCGAGCGTCGGAGCGAAATCGCGGTAATGCGCTCGATAGGATTTCCCTCGGGGGTGATCTTGAGTCTGCTTGTGGGCGAATCGATGATTGTTGCTTTATCGGGAGGAGTGATTGGTTGCGGGGTGGCGTTTGGACTGTTCAAGGTTTTCGCGCTCAACGCTGATGCCCTTGGCCCTTTTGTCTCATTGCATGTTCCTCCTTTTGTGTTGGCGGAGACCCTGGGCGTGGCGGCGCTCATCGGTTTGTTTAGCGCGTATGTTCCTGCGCGTGCAGCCGCGAAACGCAGCATCGTTGAAACCCTCAGACTTGTGGATTAGACTGGCTATTCCCTTCAAATACAATTGCCGGAGCCTGCTCGTCCGTCGCGTGTCCAATTCAATGACCGTCGGTGCCATTGCCATCGTCGTCGGTGTCTTCGTTGCGGCAATGGCGATTGTCGGAGGTCTCGACTCCGCGATCAAGGATAGCAGTTCGCCGGACAACATGATTCTTATCGGACGCGGCGCGGACTCCGAGGCCAATTCGTTCATCACGCTCGACCAGTTGGACGCGCTCAAATTTCTACCGGCCGTCAAACGCGATGGCGTAGGAAATCCGCTCGTTTCGCCCGAATTGACCGAACAGGTATTTATGCCCGCCGGCGACACCTTGGACAACCTTCCCATTCGCGGAGTGCTGCCGTGAGCGCCCAAATCCATGAAAAAGTGCGCATTATCGCCGGTCGAATGTTTGCGCCTGGACTGAATGAAGTCATCATCGGCAAATTGATCTTGAATCAATACCCCGGCTGTTCATTGGGGGCACCTAACGTTGGCAGACGCATTTGGAAAGTGGTAGGCGTTTTTGAGTCCGGCGGAAGTTCGTTTGAATCGGAGGTTTGGGGCGACCTGCATAGCTTGCAGGAGGATTCCCGGAGAGGTTCGAGTTACAACAGCATCCGTCTCAAGCTCGTTCCCGGCGCGGATGTTCACTCGCTGATTCAGCGATGTGCCGATGATCCACGCATCAACCTGCAAGCCAAGACGGAGTCAGAGTATTACAAGGAGCAATCGGGAATAGCCGCCAACCTGCGGGTGCTCGGATTGTTGGTGGCGGGAATCATGGCTTTCGCTGCCATTTTCGCTGCAATGAATACGATGTACGCGGCGGTGTCGGCACGGAGCGACTGAAATCGGCACGTTGCGGGCATTAGGATTCAGCCCGCTAGCCATCATGACATCGTTCCTTGCGGAGTCTTCAGCGCTGGCGTTCGCGGCCGGCATCATCGGAGTGATTCTCGCCCTGCCGGTCAACGGACTCTCGACCAAGTTCGATGGCGGCGCCGTTTCGGCGCCAACCCTTGCGTTTAATTTTCATGTAACCCCCGTCATTGCGATTCAAGCGCTCCTATTTGCGATTGTTATTGGCGCATTGGGCGGCTGGCTGCCGGCGCGGCAGGCCATGCGCGTGAGTGTAGTCAACGCTTTGAGAAGGAACTGAGTCATGGCCATCGAAGCCATGCGAACGAATCACGAACTGGAAACACTGCGCATTGAGCGCCCGCAGGAGCAACCGCGCCGCAAGCGCAGTCGGTCGGTTTCAATTGCGATCCTGATGTTGCTTACAACAGTTCTTGGGGCGGTAAGCTACGTCATTTACGCCAAGACGATCGGTCGGTCGCCCACAGTGCAAACGATGATGGTAGTGGCGAGGACGGACCGCCAGTCCAGCGTACCTGTTGACAGGCTCTGGTTATATAGTCACCCGCCACAAATACATCACAATCGGCACAAAAATCCTGGGACAGCTTGTGGAAGAACCCATCGAGGAGGGGCAGCACATCAAAGCTGGTGATGTTCTGGCGCGAATTGATGATCGGGACTATCAGGCGCAACTGCGT
>CAWDQF010000005.1:0-400968 GCA_963804425.1 uncultured Verrucomicrobiae bacterium
CGTCGTTCAACTCCATCGACGTCGGGCCAGCGATGGTGCCGTGGACGCAAGGAAAGGTGCTACACTGGTATCAGGGATCGTTCAATCTCGGCCGGTTTCGCGGTGAACAAGCTCAGTGTTGTGTGGTTCCGATGGACTTCTTCCCGATGCCGCAGATTGGTGACAGCAAGCCGGTCATGTCGGTCTTTGCCGAAGACACCATCATGATTCACGCCAAGAGCCCGAACAAGGATGCAGCGGCCGAGTTCGTGAATTGGATGGTATCCAAAGAGGCAATGTCCAAGAAACTGGAGATCGACAAGCCGTACCCGTCCAATTCCGACGCCGATCTGTCGCGCCTCACCGAAATGGAGCAGCGTCTTGGCAAGGCGATGAGTGCCGCCGGATCGTTCACCTTTATGCATGTCGACCATGCCACGCCGCCGTCGATCTCCGACAAGTTTCTTGATGCGGTTCAGGGCGTGCTCGCCGATGCCATGTCGCCAAAGGAGGCTATGCAATTGACGGAGGATGCAGCTATCCGCGCACGCGGCAAGGTCTAACCCCGAGTTAGAGTTCGTCCACTTAGAGTTCGGCAACTTTGCGTCGCCGCTTCGCCCAGCGCGCTGTGTCAACTGCGCGAGGCGGCTCTTGCGTCTTGACGACACAAATGTTCAGATTCAGCCTAAGGCCGTGAAGACACATGGCGATTTCCCGAAAGCAGCGTGAAAGCAGGTCGTTCCTAGTATTTGCCAGAAATCATGTCTTTGTGACGATCTTTGGTGTCGTTGTCCCGGTGGTTCTCTTCCTGGCCTTCATCGGGTACCCGATCGTTTACACGATCTATCTGAGTTTTTTTGAATGGAACGGCATGGCTCCAGTCAAGAAATTCGTGGGTCTCGCCAATTACGCTTATTTGACCGGCGACAAGTATTTTTATGTCGCCCTCTTCAACAACTTAAAATGGTTGGTCGTATCTCTTGTATTCCCGGTGACGCTGGGGTTTCTCATCGCCTATGCGATGCGGCTGCGAGTAGTCTACTTCCCGAGCTTCTTGCGCACGGCGGTGTTCTTCCCGGTGACCATGTCGCTCATCGCCGTCGGCCTGATGTTCCTGCTGATCCTGAATCCAATTTTCGGTGCTTTCGACACGTTGTTACGTTCGCTAGGGCTGGGCTTTTTAGTGCGTGAATGGTTCGGCGATTTTCACATCGCGCTTTACACCCTGGCCGTGATCTCGGGATGGGCTTTCACCGGCCTGCCGATGATCTTCTATTTTGCCGGACTCGGTGATGTGCCGAAGGAGACGATCGACGCCGCACGCATCGAGGGTGCAGGCCACTTCCGGATGATAACGGGCGTGGCCTTACCGCAGTTGCGACCGGTCACTGCGGTGGTGGTCATGTTGACGCTCTTCGAGTCGTTCAAGGCGTTCGATCTCGTAGCGGTCCTAACCAAAGGCGCGCCCTTTGGGACGACCAATGTACTAGGTTACCTAGTCTATCTTGAGAGCTTCTGGAACTCGCGCTTCGGCTACGGAGCTACGCTTAGCGTGGCCATCCTCGTCCTGTCTGTCGCGTTGGCAGCCTTGCTCCTAAGCACGGTTCTGAAAGGGGCTTTCCGTGAGTGAAGTCACCCTCGCCCAGCCGCGCAATCGGAAACGTTTTCATCTTCGTAACGTCGGCCCGAAACTTGTGGCAACGTTGCTGGCGCTTGCTCTGGCGGCGGTTTTTTTAGGGCCGATGTATCTGGTGGTCATCACCTCGATCAAGTCGAATAAGGATTTTCTCGCCGGCCCGTTTGCGTTGCCATCGGGCGTGACGTTTGAGCCGTATCGCCAGGTTTGGCAGGAGCTACACTTCGGTGAACTAATGAGCAACAGCTTGCTCTATGCAAGCACTGGCGCGGCACTTGCCGTGTTGCTTGCCCTGGTTCCTGCATTCGGTCTCAGTAGGTTCGATCTTCCGGGCAAGACGGTTCTCTTCGGTATGTTCCTCACTGGTCTGATGCTGCCGCAGCAGACCGTGCTTATACCTCTTTATGCCGCGCTGCGTACGCTGCATCTGCTTGACTCCAAGATTGGCCTGATCATCGTCCATGGCATATACGGCATGCCCGCGCAGATTCTGATTCTCCGCGGCTTCATGACCGCGATACCAAGCGAGATTGAAAAGGCCGCGCGGATCGAGGGAGCGACGGATTTTCAGGTCTTTTGGAAGGTTATCCTTCCGCTTTCCGTGCCTGGAATCATCGTCGGCTACTCCCTCAACTTTATCGCGATCTGGAAGGAATTCGTCTTTGGGCTGGTCTTCCTAAACCACGAGGCGAATTTCCCGGTTACTGTCGGTATGCTGAAGTTGAACAGCGATCGCTACATCTCAGTGTTTAACCTTCCTGCTGCTGGTCTCGTAATCTCGCAGATCCCGATCGTGATCCTTTTCATCCTGTGCTACCGCAAGCTCACGAGCGGGAACTTTGTCGGCGCCGTGAAGGGTTGACCCATCGTCAACAAAAAAAGCACTCAAGGAGATAGTTAAGCACATGGCGAAAGTGTTGTTCATGAACGTCGCAAAACATTACGGCAACAATGTCGTGATCCCGGACCTCAACCTGGAGATCCCTGACGGCGAGTTCGCGGTGTTAGTGGGACCATCAGGCTGCGGTAAGACCACGACCCTCCAGATGGTCGCAGGTCTGGAGACGATCTCGAGCGGCACGCTGCTCATTGGCGACAGGGACGTTACCGACCTGCCGCCCAAGGAACGGGACATTGCGATGGTGTTCCAGTCCTACGCTTTGTTTCCGCATCTGAACGTCCGCAACAACATCGCCTTCGGCCTCAAGATCCGGAAAGTGCCTAAGGGCGAGATGGACAAGCTGGTCAAGAGTGTTGCTGAACGTCTTCGGATAGAGAGCTATTTGGACCGCCTTCCCAAGGCCCTATCGGGCGGGCAACGCCAGCGTGTAGCGCTGGCCCGCGCGGTCGTAAGTCGACCCGGCGTCTTCCTGATGGACGAGCCGTTGTCCAATCTCGATGCCAAGCTGCGCATCGAGGCACGCAGCTTCCTTAGCAAGATGCATCGGGAACTGCAGACGACGACGGTCTACGTCACTCACGACCAGTCTGAAGCGATGACGATGGGCACCAAGATCGTCATCTTGAACGAGGGTCGCATCCAGCAGGTGGCCTCGCCCCTCGAGGTCTACAACCATCCCGCAAACCAGTTCGTCGCCAGCTTCATAGGATCGCCGGCGATGAACTTCCTGACTCTTTCCCTGGAGAATGATTCGCTCGTCGATTCGATTGCCAGTATCCAGATCCCTCTGACCGGCCAGATGCGGACACAGCTCGCTTCGTATCGAAGGCCAACGGTCGTGCTAGGCATTCGGCCCGAAGCGCTGCGGCCATTAGAGCGCGGGCTGCCCATTCCGGCAAACTCCGTTACGTTGATAGTCGACGTCATACAGCACCTTGGACACGAAATTCTTCTCGACGCCTCGGATGGGGCGCATCGGATCGTGGCGCGGGTGCCGCCGGGAGACGATTCAGGAGTCGGTGAGCGCCGGCCATTTATCGTCAACATGGACATGGTGCACCTGTTTGACGTTGAGACAGGGCTAAATCTGGCGAGCACCGGATCGTGATGATCCTTGAAGGGCGGGAGACGCCGGATGCAAGCCTTACAATCACATATCTGTTAGCTTTTTTACTGACCATCGATAGCCGCTCACCCAGTGTTAGAGATACTTTCTTCCGCATTTTGCCCGACTTTGTTCCTACCTTGACGGCGTTTTATTGAGTTCCGATTCCGACGCCTAATTTCAGATTATGTCTACAATGAAGCGAGTTGCCGAACGGGCCGGAGTATCGATCGCTACGGTTTCGCGAGTGGTGAACAAAAGCGGCTTCGTGGCTCCGCCTCTTCAGAAGGTAGTTATGGAGGCGATGGAAGCGCTAAGATATCAGCCGAGCGCAGTTGCGCGCGGGCTACGGACTCGGGAAACCCGTTCGATTGGAGTATTGGTTCCTCAGCTTTCTCAGCCGTTCTTCAGTTCGCTCGCCTATGCCATCGAGAGGACCCTTTTTCGTCACGGCTACCGCGCCTTTCTGTGCAGCGCTGAGGAAGATGCTGCGGAAGAATCCGCGTACCTCGATATGTTGTTAAGTCAACGTGTGGACGGGCTAATCCTAGTGCCTACGGGTCAAAGCATGGCGAACGTTCACCGAGTTCTCCAGGCGAAGGTTTGCGTAGTACTGGTGGACCGGGATCTTCCAATGCTCAAAATCGATCGCATTCTTAGCGATAACTTCACGGGCGCTTATAAGCTTACTCGGCATTTGATTGATCTTGGTCACCGCCGCATTGGTATCATCAGTGCACCGCAACACAGCGGATCAATTGCTCGACGTGTAGCCGGTATCAATCATGCTTTGCTAGAGGCCGGCATCCGACAGGAGCAGCAGCTATTTGTTGAGGGAGCGCTCGAACAGTTTCAACTGGGGTTCACCGTCGCACAACAGTTCCTGCAAAGTTCAAGACCCCCGACTGCTGTGATAGCACTTAACGACGTGATTGCCGTCGGCACTTTGCACGCCGCTTGGAAAGCCGGTCTCTCCCTTCCCCGGGATCTGTCGGTGACCGGCTTTGATGATATTCCTCTAGCCAGGTATACGATGCCGGAGCTTACCACTGCCACTCAGCCCGTTTTCGAAATGGGTAAACAAGCCGCACTTCGTCTGCTCCGACGCATCCAAAAGCCCGACCTGAAAGTGCGGCGAACACTCTTGCCGATCAGCCTCGTTATTCGAGGATCAACTGCTCCAGCTCGACTACTTTAATCTTTCATAATAATCCTTCCAGAACCTCTTCCCGACGGGCCGTTGCAGCCGCTTTGTGAATTGACGGCAGACCTTCAGAAAGAGAAAAAAGTACGTTAAAAGCCGATGAGCGAGCATCCAGCCAATCTGTTTGGTCCGGTCGATTGGTATCGAACCATTCGGGACCAGATCCAACACGAAGACATTCTGATCGTACAACGATTGTCCTGGCTGATGGCGGCACAATCGTTTTTTTTCACCGGGTATGCGATCATCGCCAATGCCACACCGCAGGCTCGCAATCCTCTGTTGGCCAAACAACAAGACCTTCTCTTCAATATCATTCCGGGGGTGGCATGCATTTCCGACATCCTGATCTACTGCAGCGTCATCGCGGGCGTCCTGGCGCTTTATCGTCTCCGGAGAGCTTACGCGACACATGTCTCTTCGGTCGGAGGTTTCCCGGAGATCCAAGGAAGCCAGCTCACTCGCTGGTTGGGAATTGCCTCTCCGATTCTTTTGCCATTGGTCTTTTTGATCGCCTGGTTGATCGTTTGGAGTCAGGCACATCTCTGAAATCGTCCGCGTGATCAATCCGTCGTCAACGACCCATGGCGGGTCTGACAGGTCTGCCAGGGTAGTCGCTGGCTCTTCGATTTCATCCCAGCGGAAACGAATCTACGGTATTGAGTCGGAACTCTGCGAGAAGCTCCCCGGAAGCCCTAATTGAAAAACAGTGCTGTGCGGGGCAACGTCAAGGTTGGGATCACCGTTTCGGCTCGTTGAGCAGGATGGGACCAAAACAGTGGAATAGGATCTTATTATGATTTTCAATAACCTCAAAAATTCCTTCGTGTCAGCCGCCTTCCTCGTCCTCGCCGGGACGGCGGTTCCCGTGCTGGCTGCACCGGTCAAGAACATCGTGCTGGTGCACGGTGCCTTCGTCGACGGCTCGGGCTGGAAACCTGTCTACGACATTCTGGTCAATGACGGGTACAACGTCACCGTTGTCCAGGGGCCGCTGACCTCGCTGGAGGAGGATGTCGCCGCGACCAAGCGTATCCTTGATCGCCAACAAGGCCCGTGCATCCTGGTTGGCCACAGCTACGGCGGGGCCGTCATCACCGAGGCTGGCACCGACTCCCATGTCGTGCCTTACGCCTCGCGTCGGTTCGCCGAATTCGCGCGCGTCTTCCGGCCCGATGCAGCGAATCCGGCCGCCATTCTGGCGAGCTTCCAGCGCTTCTATTTCGACACGGCGCTGTCATCGGGTCCCGCGGCTTTGCTGAGTCTCAAGGCTTTCGCGGGGAGCGGCCGGATTCTGTTCGGCAGCGACTTCCCCTACGCACCCGCGGGCATCGACGCGTCTTTCACCGCCGAGCTGGACGCCTATGACGGCCTGACGGCCAACGAGCACAGGGCGATCAGCCATCGCAATTCGTGGACCCTGTTTCCGCGTCTCGCCCTACGGCACGACACAGCGCCCCCGGAGCGCCGCAATCTCATGACTGATACCATGAACGGAGCACTGCTCTGAAAACGTTTAAACTCGGAAAGGCCGGCCCGCGCCCCTAGCGATGGTTAACACACAAAACGACTGTTCAGTCACAAAAGGAGACTTGTGTGGCTTCAATCTGTTCGTCGGCCTTTAAATCCGATGCCGTGCCGCCTTGCGGCGCCGCATCTTCCATCATCTTAGATGAGGGACATCGCCCAAGTCGCAATGTACGCAGCTTCTTTCGAACCGTTCGAGTCTCAGGGCTGAAAACAAACAGAAACCCACCTGTCCGATGATGACTACGACTCGAGCTGGACCCGACAGTTCCAGAGCGCTACCTGTGGGTCTCGCTCTCCCATCATGGGAACCATAGACTGCCCTATATGTAACATATATAGCTACACTCTTTTCCGCTATTTTGGCAACACGCCCCTACAGATTGACCGTAAACCAGGGAAAACCCGAGGGTGTTAGAATAGCCGCCCCTTTGCCGTACCAGGCCATAACAGCACAGAAAAAGACAGACAAGAACACGAAAAGTGGAGAAGAAACGAGGATCTCTCATGCCGACCAGTAGCACAGCCAGAGCGCAAGGATTCGCGTTTGCCGGACAAAAGCAGTTATAGTTCACGATGTTCCGGGAAGCTGTTGGGCGCCCAGGTCCAGCGGGGTCGTGGACGTGCTCGAAGCACGTGCCTCCGCCATCTGCTGCGACTCTAATTCCCTGTTCACACAGAGATAATAGCGTTCCAAAGGTATCTGTTCGCCAACGTGCAAGCGCCAAACTTTCTTGATGATTTCCTGCTGCGCTTTCGTGAGCCGTTGACGCTGTAACAGGTAACCGGTCCAAGATGGAACCATCAGCTCGATTCGGTAGGTATTGGAGCGCGTCAACTCCTCGTCGAGACGCCAGCCGAATGCGCCGTTTCTGAGATGAATCAAACGCAGCTCTCGCATCAGCCGGAGAAATTCACGACCGCGCAGCCGGTCGACCTCAAACTCGAACGTTATCGCAACCGGTCCGTCGCGAGGTTGAGGATTATAAACGAGTGGACTCATTACGCAGCTGATCGGTGGCGGATCAAAGCTGAGCGAGGTTGTGAAATTGATTGATAAACGAGCTGCCAGCCAGAGACTGATGGCCAGGGTGACGGCGGCGATAACCAGCGTAATGTTAACTCCGGCGACCTCACTAGAGAAGCCCCAGACAACACCTCCCAGAGCGATGGCACCCTGGGAGACCATGATAACAATCGCGCTCATCCGACCCCGGGCCCAACCAGGAATTGCTCGCTGACCGGCCACCCACAGCTCAGCTGCACCGAGAGTCCATCCAATCCCGGCCAGGGCTGCAACAATCATGAAGATTGACGGTTGCCGCACAAATGCCATGAGAAGATAAACCACCGCGACAAGAAAATTTGCCAAGACTGTCGAAGAGTTCGAAGAGAGCCTCTGTCGGGCCCAGGGCAGAACGAAGACAGCGCCGAAAACCGAGCCGGCTCCCATGGACGCAAACAGTAAGCCAAGGCTACAGGGTTGAAGGTGAAGTTCTTTCAAGCCCACAACGGGCATCAGAGCTGGGATAACGGAGATAAAAAAAGCAAAGAGAATGTTTCGTGCGAGTACCAATTGAATGGCTGGCGCATACCTTACATACCGGATCGCGTTGGCGAACGATTCGAGGAAATTTTCCGGCGGGGACTCTGATTCCGCTTTAGCGCCTTTCCATTGTAACAGCGCGAAAATTACCACAACGAAACAAAGGGAGTTCAGCGCAAAAACCCAATTCGCTCCGAAAAAGTAAAGGAGAATACCGCCTAGCGCTGGGCCGATGATTCCCGAAACATTCAACTGCAATCCACCAAGGGTCGCGGCGGAAGGCAGCTCTTTGTCGGTAACCACGTCCGGAACCATTGCGGACCAAGCGGAAGAATGAAATGCGAAGCCGGCACCGATCAAAAACACGCAGAACAGGAGAACATAGGGGTTCACTAGGTGGAACGAACTAAGGATCGAAAGCAAACCGGCCGCGGCGGCTAACCAAAGGTTAATGAAGCAGAGAAGCTTCCGTCGGTTAACCATGTCGGCCAAGACTCCGGCCGGCGGCGTAAAGAGGAAGAACGGCAGGGATGCAACTGTTGACATCAGAGAGAGCCAAAATGTTGATGAACCGAGCATATTCATCGTCCAAGTGGCTGCCGTGTCATGCGCCGCGACGCACGTTCCCGAAAGCAAAACGGCAAACCAGAGCTTCCGGTACAGCGGATTCCGCAGCGCGGCGAAAGTCGAGGTCTTATTGGGATCGTCGTTCACAGGCGTTGTCACGGGCCGAAGCAGAGTTACTCGAAAACCAGACCGATCTTTACTCAGGTGCTGAATTTGGATTGGCCACAAGGCGTTTCCGTCGGTGTCAGCGTGAAGCTGCGAGCATGCAGATGCGTTCTTGCGAATCGATCCAATTCAATACGGCCAGGCTCTGACTCGTTTCGTAATCTGATACCAACGTGAGCCGGAATTTATTCCTCGTTTCTCCCGTAATTGTTCTGGGACCACTTCGGAGTCGCCCGCTATTACTCCTCATTGCCGGTCTGAGATAACGGTTCATGACTTTTCTAAAGATTGTAAATGTGTGGTAGGAGCTTCAGGAGGGTGCAACCGCGTTGGAACCTGCCGCGGTCGACCCTCCTCATGTGCTAATTTTGCTCCTTTAGGTCTCCAATCAGCGATGGACATTATCCGCTTTTAATTGTGCCTTACTGCAAAAGAGGGCGATATACTCCCCACCTTAACTCCCAGTTAAATCGTTAAAGCCGGGACTCCGCGGCGGTTGGTACCAACCGTCATCCTGCGGATCCGAGTCCTGCTGCGTAGTCAGAACCGGACTCACCAGTCTTGCGCTAAATCCCGCGCCCGTTGAGGAACAGCCTGTCGCAAGCCCGACCGCTACACCAAGAACCACCGCCAGCAACGCTGCGCGTCCCATGTCGTTGAAGAAGAAGCCGGAACAACGATCATTAAGCATTCTAGCGTTGCTCCAAGGACGGACCATTTTTTCTATGTGTTGATTCAATTGCATTCAGTAACCCCATAGTTAATTACCCTCTTTCGTTCGTCCTTATTCCCTGGCTGCAATGCAGGCGGATGGTTAGTTTTTGCGAGCGTCTGTCGGACGCTTCAATATTCGGCTGAAAGCTCTGGCTGCCACTTCATGGCACAAAACGCGTGTTTTTTTGGTTGGACCGTCGATTAAGCCGCATTGTGCGCGGTGTCTGCTTGAGGCGGACAGGGAATAGCCCAAGATACTCTGCCACTTTCTGAACTTGCTCGCCGGTGCGGATGCGATGCCAAGCCGGTACGCATCTTGTGGATGTCGAATCAAGTGACCAGCATACGGTGAAGCCCTGGTTTGCCGGTAAAGTCGATTTCTCGCCACCCGTGCGCGACTTCGCCGATCAAGGTTTTAAATTGCTCGGTGGCCGTCTTGACTATGTGAGAGGCAAAAACGTCGCGGTTCTGGTTTATCGGTTTAAGAACCAGTACGTGAGCCTGTTCATCTGCCCCGAGCGGAATCCTGACGCAGCCTCGAAGCAAACATCATTCGATTATCAGGGCTACAATCTTATCTATTGGAACGCGAACGGTCTCGATTGTTGGGCCGTATCCGATGCCGCGCTCGGAGCACTTCTCGAGTTCGTCAAAATTCAGCAAGAAGAACACTCTTGAGGATCGTGTGGAATAAATTACGGAGCCACACGGTTTAACAGAGTATGAACACTCTCGCATTGGGGCTTGGGAATCTAGCTGGCCCGGATCTATTGATTATCCTCTCGATTGTCCTTGTCCTCTTCGGGGCGAAAAAGTTACCCGACTTGGCGCGGAGCATCGGGCAGAGTATGAATGAATTCAGGAAAGCTCGCGAGGACCTTGACCGGGACCTGAAAGACGCAGGAACTCAACCGTCTCAGCCACGGTCGTCTCAGCCACGGTCGTCTCAGGGCGCAGCAGTGCCGAGCGCACAGCAGGGCACCCCGGGACCACGGGATCCAGTCCGAAGCTGAAAAACCATTGGGTTGCCTTCGTCAGGAAATACCTAATCGATTTCTTTGGCGGATCGGTGCGTTCCATCGCTGCTCACTTTCGGGCTCGGATGTCACTGTTATTCTATCGGTCAAGGTGACGAACGGAATAATGCCGCCTGATTGGAAGTATAGATAACTGAGCCGCCAGCTCCTCCGACCGGGAGCCGTCTATGAACACTTCTCCACTCGGAAGCACAAGCAAGGAAAGACAGAACCGGAAAGGAGATCGCTCGCCGGCGAACCCAATCGTGCGTCGAGCGCTCGTCGGTCTACTTTGCGGCACGGCATTGAGCCCCTTTCTTTGTTTGGCCGTCAGAAGCGTCGGTTTGGGACTGGCACTCGGCGCTTTACTTGGCACTGCCCAAGTCTTTGCGTTCTTCGATCTGGAAAGCGGTTCGGCCATAGAACGTGCGATGACGTGTGCTGCGCTCGGCTTGCCCTTTTGGGCGACAATCAACCTCATCCTGCTCCCAATGGCCGCGGGACAACAGCCGCAGTGGACCGCCGGAGACATGCGCTCTCTTTTCCCTGCGCTAATCGGTTGGATGTTATTTTTCCTCTTTCTTGGGGCCCTGTCTCAGGCGGCTCGGCGGGTCAGCGAACACTTTCTGGGTCCAGAATCACCGCGCCGCGCGCCTTCCCCTCCGACGAAGACGACTCAGGTAGTGATTCTTGGCGGGGGCTTTGCCGGGGTTACGACGGCGGCACATCTTGAAAAGCAGTTCCGGGATGATCCGACGGTTTCTTTCACCCTGATTAGCGAGACCAATTCATGGCTGTTCACACCGATGCTTGTTGAAGTTGCGGCGAGCGGATTGGAACCCACGCATATCGCCACCCCTTTGCGCACAAGCCTGAAACGCACCCGCGTGTTGCGGGGCAGAGTTACGAGTATTGATCTCGAACGCAGGCAAGTTCAGGTGAACGAAGAAGGGCCACAAACCGGGTTACATTATGATCATCTGGTTCTTGCTCTCGGCTCAGTCTCTAACTATTCAGGAAAAGCTGCAATTGCCGAGAACGCATTCGAATTCAAAACGCTCTCGGACGCGATGCGCATCCGTAACCACGTCATCGACGTTTTTGAGCGCGCCGAAGCAGAACCCGATCCTGAGCGCCGCCGGGCGCTGCTGACCTTCGTGGTCGCGGGCGGAGGCTTCTCCGGGACCGAACTTGCCGGCGGCTTAAACGATTTCGCAAGAGGTATGACTGCCGACTATCTAAGTCTATCGACAGCTGAGTTAAGAATCATCCTCGTCCACTCGCGAGAACGAATCTTACCCGAGTTGAGCGAGTCTCTCGCTGATTACGCCACGCGGCGAATGCATGAACGAGGCGTGACATTCAAACCAAACACGCGGGTCATCGATGCTGAGCCTGGTTGGGTAACTCTGAGTTCAGGAGAAGAAATTGCGACCGAGACATTTATTTGGACCACCGGTGTTAGTCCGAGCCCGATCCTCCAAGAGCTGCCAGTTCGTCACAATGACCGAGGCGCCGTGTTGGTCGACCGGACGCTGGCGTTGCCGGATTACAAGGATGTCTGGGCACTTGGTGACGGCGCATCGGTACCGCATTCTAAGCCCGGGAAGACATGTCCGCCCACTGCTCAAGCCGCCACCAGACAGGCGGCCTTCCTAGCTAAGAATATTCGGGCTAGTCTCCTTGGGCGTCGGCTAAAGCCATTTCGTTTTCGATCACTCGGCAGTTTGTGCGTCGTCGGACACCACACAGCCTGTGCCGAGATGTTTGGTCTCAAATTCAGCGGCCTGTTTGCCTGGCTTCTATGGCGCGGGCTCTATCTGAGCAAATTACCCGGCTTAGAACGCAAGGTGCGAATCTTCACCGACTGGACGCTCGAACTCTTTTTCCCTCGGGACGTAGTGCAAACCATCGATTTTGACAGTTCTGGTTCGCGCCAAAACCAGCCAGAACTGACACTCAGATGAAAAGAGCCATCATGTGCGTTATCCCTGTCGGCGCCGCGGGCGGCGCCCTGTTGAGTTTAGCTGGCTTGGTCACACCCGTTATCGGAATGTCCGTCGGCTGTGTCTACGGATTAGTATTTTGCCTGGTCGTTGGCCGACGCGCTAGTACGCCTGGGGGAGGCCTCTTATGGGGTCTCGCATTTGCGCTGCTGTTCTGGCTGGTTGGTCCGGCCGCCATCGGACCCTTATTTGTTTCCGCGTTACCAGGGTCGACGATTATGTTAGACACAGTGCGCGCCCGTTTTCCGGACCTGGTTGGTTACATCCTATTTTTTGGTGCTCCACTTGGTATCTGTCTTGGCACCGTGAATCGGTTCCCGACGCTGCAACGGGTTAGAGCAGACAAATTTGATTTATCGCGCGCCGCTGTGGTCGGCGGGCTGGCGGGTATAGTCGGCGGATGGGCATTTGGTCAGTGGATGGCGAAGGTAAATCATTTTCCTTTAATTGCAGGGCTGATTCATCTGAGTTCCCGCAACGCTGGAGTGGCATTACACTTTGTTTTTGCCTTTATCATCGGCGCGTCCTTTGGTTTGCTTTTTCAGCGCGACGTTCGCGGCTACGGATCTTCCCTGGGATGGGGATTGGGCTACGGCATTTTCTGGTGGTTTCTCGGACCGATGACGATGATGCCGCTCTGGCAAGGGCGCAGTCTGGACTGGTCTTATCAACACGCTCAACAATTGTACGGATCCCTGGTCGGACATATTGTGTACGGCCTGATTGTCGGGCTTATTTACGCCACCGTTGATCGACTTTGGGCTGCTTTGTTTATTGAGAGCGATCCGATCAATCGCGAACCAGAAGCTCCTGGTTCACGCACGTTGCGATCCATCGGTCGGGGGGCGCTGGCCGGATTGGTAGGCGGGCTGGTGTTCCTGCCGATTATTGCTGTTGTTAGTGGCCTGACCACTATCGCTGGACTCGTCGGTAGTACATCGCCTGCTATTGGCCTGCTGGTTCATTTGCTCAGTAGCGGGTTGATCGGCATCAGTTATGGGGTGCTTTTTGAACGTGAGTCGCCCGATTTTGCTGCTGGCATCGCCTGGGGCCTGCTTTACGGGCTGGTGTGGTGGTTCGCAGGCAGATTAACACTTTTTCCTATTTTGCATGGGTTATCTTTTACTTGGACACATGAGGCTGCCGCCCAGGCGCTTCCCTTGTTGGTCGGTCATCTTATCTACGGGGCGGTGACCGCGATTGTATTCCTGGCATTCGAACGCCGTCATCGCGATTGGCTGCTACTAGACCCCCGTTTCGCGGCGAGACTGGCGCGCCTTCGCCGGCCAGCTGGTACGCCGGCTCCAGCACTCTGGTTGTTTGCTTCGGGCCTTGGGGTGCTGCTCCAAATCATTTTGACGTGATTTCATTGTTCATGGCCGTCCTTTTGCCGGATTGACTGCACTTCAACGCTCGGTGCCCGCACCGATCCGTGGCTTCGTTAATGCGAGCCATAGCCAGAGCTAATGCGACAGCGGGAACGGTCCCGCGCTCCAAGATTGAATGTAACTAACGTGCGATCATAGTAGAAATTTGGCACTTCCGGTCACGGTGTATTTCGAGTTCGATAATGGCCGCAGCCAAATTCGCGAAGCAGATGCTGCACATGCCCGGCCTTCCCCTCCACCATTTGTGGCAGATACATTTCAAATGGCGCAAACAAAGGATAACTTTCATTCAAAGTGCTCCCACTGGAGTTGTTCGTGGCGACTATCAGCGGCTTACGCTGGCCGCGTGGCGGGCACTAGCGCATTCCAGTGGTATTTCATAATAGTTAGAAACGCAGCTCCCATTTGACATTTGCCCATGGAGTCTCGGCCTCCCCCCAAAGGGCGAACCACAGAAGGTAACGTTGAATGTCTGCGGTTCTGCCTTTACGGCGCAGAAAAAATCGCTCATTTCCTTCGCGGTCGTAGAAAACAAGGATGTGATTGTTCATATGGCAGTTACGTTTCCTGCGCCCGGGCCGTCTAAGGATGCCCTGTTCTGCCTCATCGATGCATGGCCGAGCTCTGTCGCTTGGGTGCAATCACGATCGCCTCTAATCGAGGAAAATCCGTTAGGCTCTTCATGTGCGGCTAAACGGCCGATTGATTCCAGTCCGTTGCGCATTCCTTGCGTTCTGCGTTCGCCGATTGCCTTACTACATGGCACCTCAAAAACATCTAGGAGTCTTCTGCTCGCACTTTGGAGCTCCGCGGCCAACGAACCAAGTGGGTACATTTGATAAGACTCCGATGATTCGCGATCACGACTTCTTCAGGTCGTCGCCGGAATTACTCAACTGCCAAAGAGATCGTGAAATCCCGGACTCCGCGGTGGTTGGTACGAACCGTCGGCTTCGAAATTAGAAGCCTGCTGGCTAGTTTGAAGTGGACTTATCAGTCTTGCGTTGAATGCAGTGTCCGTCGAGGAACAACCTAGTGCAAGCACAACCGTAATTCCAAGCACTACTGCTAGTAACCCCTCTCGTCCGATGTGATCCAAGAAACTCCGAGAGCAATAATCCCTAAGCAACCTACCACTGCTCCCAGGACATGCCGTTTTGACTATATGTTGATTTAATTTCATTCGATGAATCCATAATAAGCTACCCTTTCTTGTTCGAATTTATTCCCTGACCGCAGTATGCAGGTGCCCGGATTTATAACAGTATTTGTTAGTTGCGAGGAATAAATCAATCAGTCGACTGGTTTTAACCCTTTAAGGGCGAATTCATCAATTCGTAGAAAGGGTCACCTAAAGAAACCAAACTCGCAGTGTAGAATATGAATAAAGAAGAAAATCCTTCTCTTAACTTGTCAGCTGAGGAACACCTCCCTTCCGAGGAACTGCCAGGGCCTGATCCGCAAAATCACGTCACCGTCGGGCGACGCTCATTTCTCAGAGGCCTAGGCATTGTCGGCGCAACGTTGCTGCCAGCCAGTGCAATATTGATGCAGCAAGCCAAAGCGCAGGAGCAGAGCAGTGGAAGGCTCACCAAAGGCGATGCCGATCTTCTCAGATTCGCGGCCTGGGCCGAAATCGTAGAGAGCGATCTCTGGGAGCAATACAACGAACTGGGCGGAGCCACAAAACCCAACGACGGCGCACCCAACGTCGGGAATCCGGCCTATATACTTGCGCTCCAAAATCTCGATGGCGACATGCCCCAGTATATTAGCGATAATACTGATGATGAATTAAGCCACGCAGCCTTCCTGAACGCCTACTTAATTTCTAAGGGCGCAGAACCGGTCAACCTTGATCGATTTCGTCGTTTGCCAGGCAGTAGGGCGACAGGGGCCGATCCAAACAAAATCCACAAGCGGCTGACAAACCTTCTGCGACTCAATGTAGATCTCAGTTGGTATACGCGATACCGTAGCGAAGACAATCCCGATTTGGGCGCGAGCTTAAAGGGCCCATTCAGCATTAGAAACGAACCAGCCATTCCCTTAAACGATACGGATACGCCTCCTAACATGGCCCAACCGAATCCCCCAACCACAACGACCGCCCGCCGCATGCAAGCGATCGCTAACACTGCAGGATTTCACTTCGCCTTCATTGAGCAGGGCGGCTCGAGCCTTTATCCTACGCTCGCACTCAAGGCAACCAGTGAGGAAGTTCTGCGAATCTTGCTGAGTATTGGCGGGGTCGAGATCGACCACTTTTCGCTTTGGCATGACAAAGCGGGTAATGCGACGTCTGGATCTTTGGCTGGTTTGACCGACCCCGAAACTGGGGTGACGTTCCCGGATCTCAATGCCGTTACGCCCGCGGCGTCGCTGGAATTGACCCAGACCAACAAGATCCAGCCGGAACCGTGTGACTTCATTCGAACCGACCTGCCTCCCTGTTCGGTGATTCGTCCTACCTCCACCCAGTTGGGAGGTGCAGTGGCCACCGTCAAGGTCTTCACGGACGACCTGCTCTTCCTCGGCCAATCGGAGGACTTCTTTGAATTCGCCATGCAGCTGGCAACGGCAGCGGATAATGCCAGGCGACAATTGTAACCGAACCAGAGACAAAAAATGAACCAGGAGGGTCAGAGAGAGGGTTCGCCCGCAGACAGTTTGTACCCTCCTGGGACTGCCGATGAATCGTCGGCATTTGCTCTTTGTTCAATCCGATCGCTGCAACTCCAGCCCTGCATTGAACGAATAGGTCCCCTACTATGAAAAGATTTCTCTGCTTGTGCCCAGTAGAAGCAAACTAAAATTGAAATTTCTCCTTTATATTTATCCGAAATAATAGTTCCGGGATAGTCTCTAGGAGACGGAAAACTATCAACAACTCCGACAGCATCTCGCCCTGTGGCGGTTTGGTTCCACGGGCCAGTGCCAGATACTGCCGGACTTAGTGTGCTCATTTAACAGCGCTTTAAGGAGCGAGCCGAGTACCTGACCGACATCCGACTTGCGGAGAACATCACGTTCGTCAGCGCCGAACCACTATTGGGCGATATTCCGCGGTTTTGAAACCGAATTAAGCGAGAATAAGGCTCCCTCAGAAACCCTTAATCCAAAAGAGATAATTCGTAACGATGGTAAGCTAGCCAAAAGCGGACACTATGGCTCCGGAACAGCAAGCCAGCGTCGAGTGCGGGGATCGACATCGAGAAAATTCGAGAGCCCAGATTTTAGTGAAGTAAACTCGGTTCTTGTGGTGCTCCTGCTGATTACTGGAATTGCGCGGTCACGGCGGTGGTGGCGGTGTTATTACCAATCGTCAGTACCACAGTGACTGGGTTGGTGAGTCTGGTCAAATCCAGCGCTCGCGGTTTCAAAACGCCGTTGCAACGAGTGACAAATAATTTGTCGCTTCGAGCACTTGCTATTTACTGAAGGAGAGACCAATGCCGCAGATCTCAGAGAGAGAGTTCGAACGGTTGCCGTTGCGCGCGCACCAGTTCCTCGCCGGCGTCCCGCTGCACGACGTGTGGGCGGTCGACCTGCCAAGCCCGCGCGCCGGGATCACGCTCGACGAGTTTTTACGCGTCGCGAACGAGCGACTCTACACGCCCACGCCGGTTGTGCGAGGGCTGCTGGAGCTACGTCTTCTGGCCGGACGCCTCTTCGGGTGGGACCGCCCACCACCGTCGACCCAGGCCGGGCCGACGTTCGCCGACCGGCTCACCGATACCGATCGGGCGCGATCGCTCGCGCCAGCGGGCGTTCGCGAGGGGCCGGATGGGCTGTTTCGCGTCGTCTATCGGTTCGAGAACGAAAAACTCGTCGAACTAGTCAACCGGACGGTCCACGCGGCGGCATTGAGCGCGTTGGTTGAAACCGCTAATAGCTATCGCTTTTACTTCGCGGTCTACGTCCGCAGCGTCGGCCGGTTGACACCCTTCTACATGGCGGCAATCGACCCGTTCCGAAAACTGATCGTGTACCCGTCGCTGCTGCGCAGCCTGCGCGCGAACTGGGGCCGAACGATGGTAGCCCTGGGAACCTGAGTTCGAGAGCCTTGTTGGCGAAAGGGGCTCACGTGTCGATTTCAGTTAATTCGTAGACCCAATGATTTTCAGCCACATTATTTTTCAATTGAATCGTAGACTCCGAGAAGAGACAAGTGCCGCCCAGTCTACGAATTAATTGAAAACGACAGTCCGACCAGAGCGCTGCGCGCTTATTGAGGAGGCATCATCAACTGGTGTACGCCAAG
Organism: uncultured Verrucomicrobiae bacterium; assembly: GCA_963804425.1. Classification (GTDB taxonomy): domain Bacteria; phylum Verrucomicrobiota; class Verrucomicrobiia; order Chthoniobacterales; family JAFAMB01; genus DASTDH01. The sequence continues at coordinate 18,019 of CAWDQF010000005.1, forward strand.
CCGTTAAATTTTGGTAAGCGACTTTATCGGCGAACCGGTCCGATCACTAAGAATTCGCCCCTTGGTCGCACCAGAAGGCACTTCCAATTCGTGAAGACTGGCGTTAGCAAATCCACGCCTCCAAAAAACCGGCAGCGCCTTCTCTAAGACGCCTTCCCGGGTGAAATTTTTTGGTCATCCCATAGCCGGAAATATCGATTAATGAACCGAGTGGTGCAAAACATTTCTTGACGCCAAGCAGCCAAATGCCTCCGTAATGAACCGATTGGTTTTTTATTTCGATGTTGAACAAGATTTCCGAAGCATGGCCGCAGCCACTCTTCACTCCGGTGCAGATGGGCAAACTACAGTTGCTCAACCGGATCATCATGGCGCCGCTTACCCGCATGCGTGCGGCTAACCCCGGGCATGCACCCACCGAACTCCACGCCGAATACTACACCCAGCGCGCCTCTGCCGGTCTTATCATCGGCGAATGCACCGAGATCAGCCCGGATGCTTACGGTTGGGCTGACACCCCTGGGCTATGGAGCGCCGAGCAAGTTCGGGGATGGCGAGCGGTGACGGAGGCGGTCCACCAGAAGGGCGGCTTGATGTACGCACAGCTTTGGCACACCGGCGCGATGTCGCACCCGGACTTCTTCGATGGGGCTTTACCGATGTCCGCATCCGATGTGAATCCGGAGCAAGAGAGCGTTACTCCCTCGGGACAGAAGCCCACCGTAGTTCCTCGCCCGATGAGCAAAAATGAAGTTCGCCGCGCGGTCGCTGAATTTGGGACCGCGGCAAAGAATGCTATGGAAGCCGGATTCGATGGCGTACAGATCCAAGCCAACTATCTCTATCTGATTGCTCAATTCCTGAATAGCGCCACGAACCTTCGCCAAGATGAATACGGTGGCTCTACCGTTAATCGAGCTCGTTTCCTTTTCGAAATCATCGAGACGGTGCTCGAACACGTAGAGCCGGGGCGAGTGGAGATCAAGGTCGGTCCGATGCACTTATCAGGGCCCTTCGTCGCTAACGCCGACACTCTGCCCAATATGGAGTATGTGGTAAAGAAGCTGAACGACTATGATCTCGCTCACCTGCTACTAATGGGAGCAACGACGGATTTCACGGGAAGTCCGCTGGAACAGCTGGCGGGCGACGGCATGTTTCAACACTTTCGGCCGCTCTATCAAGGACATCTCATCGCAAATGTCGATATGACCCAGGAGCGGGGAAACCGCTTGATAGAGGCAGGATTAGCTGACTCCATCGCCTTTGGTCGCCCCTACATCGCTAATCCCGATCTGCCAGAGCGTTTTCTGGCAGGCGCTAAGCTCAACGAAGTTAGTTGGCCAACAGTTTATGCATCCGGACCGAAAGGGTACACCGATTATCCTACATTATAACGGCTGGTTGAGATTTTTTCGGTCGTATCACGGTTTTCAATATCGGTAAGGAGGATCTCCGTCCCTCTCAAAAGTGGCAGTAAAACCTCGTCTCGCGGTGGTACACAAATTTACCTCTTGGTACCACCAGAAGGGGACACTGAAAAACCCCACCATCGCGCTGATGCAGGAACCGGATAGCGACACTTATGTTAGCCACAGTGGAACAATGTAGGAAAACTGGAAGGCAAGGTCGCGTCGGGTAGCCTGAGCGCCAGCACATGTAATGATGACGACTCCTGAAAGCACGTCTGCGGAGGCTTTCAATCAGTATCTCTCTGGCAGATTGATTGCCGCAAGTAATGGGTGGAAGAATCTGCTGGTTCGGATCTACTCTGAGCCGCGCGTTGAGGAGAGCGTCATTTACCCCGCGGTCGCCGAGCCGCGCATAGTACGGGTTCTCTCTGGAGCCGCCGCGGTCGAAGAACGCGAGCTCGGCGGCCCCTGGCTCAAGACCCGCGTCGAAGCAGGAGATTTTTTCCTGACTGCATCCCAATCGCCGTATGAAGTGCGTTGGAGAGCAATCGGACCGGAACCTTTTGAGACAATGCATCTTTATCTGGGATTGCCAGTCTTCAACCGCGCCATCGAAGAGGCATTCCAAAAAGATCAGGGAGCAACGCACCTTCGGGATCTCTCTGGCTTCAAGGACAAATTTCTGTCGGCGTTATTGGAGGGGCTCCATAAAGAGCTATCGTCACGCTATCGAGGCAGTTCTCTGTTTGTTGAAGGAATCGCCCAAAGTCTTGCCGTGCACTTGGTGCGAACCTATGCCGATGAAACCACCCAAGACTACAAGGGCGGATTAACGGGATTTAGGTTACGCAAAGTCACGGACCTGATGGTAACTCACTTGGAAGATGAGTTTAGCCTAATCCGCCTGGCTCGAGAGGCAGACATGAGCGAATTCCATTTTAGCCGCGCTTTCAAGAGGACGACTGGGCTCACACCCTCCCAATACTTTATTCATCTAAGACTGGAGAAGGCCCGTCGTTTGCTGAGGGAGACCAACAGGAGCATAATCCAGATAGGACTCGATGTTGGTTACACTAGCCCAAGCCATTTCGCTCAAATCTTCCGCCGAGAAGTAGGTATTTCTCCGAGCGAATATCGCCGGCTGACTTAGTGTTGACCCTAGCCTACGTTGCTCATCCGCCGCGGCGGAAGAGATTTGTGAACAATCCAGGCTGCGGGCTAGCAGTCTAGCTTGCGCAAAAGTCCGACAGGATGAGCAAGAGCCCGCGAGATGATTTTCTCTTTCGTCGGTAAGCTCGATTCATGAGAACAAAGCCAGAATCGAAAGATGACGAAAGTCCTCTTATACGCCTCAGCGGGCATCGTACATCCATATTGAACCGATTGGTTGTTTACCTAGGTTGAAAATCCAATACCACTGTTACGAAACCTCTTCAGTCATCAGCCCACAACCAAAGAAAGATTATATGAACACTCCCACAGTACTTATCACTGGCGCACTCACCGGCATCGGTCGTGCCACGGCCCTGGCCTTCGCGCATGAAGGAGCGCGGGTCGTTGTTTCCGGTCGACACGACGATGAAGGTCAGAAGCTAGCCACTGAACTGCGCAAGCTCGGCACTGAGGCCGAATTTCTGCGCACCGATGTGCGGCATGAAGAGGAAGTCAAGAACCTCGTCGACAAGACCATCGCTCGTTTCGGTCGCCTCGACATTGCTGTCAATAACGCTGGCACCGTGGGCACTCCCGGTTCGGCTGCCGATGTAACCACCGAGAACTATCAAGCCATCTTCGACACAAATGTGCTTGGTGTGCTTCTGAGCATGAAGTACGAGATTCGGGCTATGCTTCGGCAAGGCAAAGGCAGCATCGTTAACATCTCGTCTGCGTACGGCAAAGTCGGTGGCCCGAACGCGGCGGTGTATGTCGGCAGCAAGCACGCCGTGGAAGGCATCACAAAATCTGCGGCCATCGAACTCGCCGGCACAGGCGTTCGTGTCAACATCGTTGGCCCTGGTCCGGTGGAAACGGGAATGTTCAACCGCTTTGCGCAAACGAAGGAAAACAAAGCAAATTTCCTCGACGCACAAGTTCCTAACAAGCGCATCGGTACTCCCGAAGAAATTGCAAATGCCATCGTGTTCATTGGCTCTGACAAGGCATCCTACATCATCGGCGCATCCCTGGCGGTCGACGGAGGAATGATCGCCGACTGAGGTCTCCAACTCGCACCGGAATCGTCTGTACTATTGGAGATAGCGAGACCCTGCAAGCGCTCGTGGCCACGACACAGGCCAAGGTCGGGGAACCTAACATTTTGGTTTGTAATGCTGCTGGGGAAGCTTCCATCGGACCGCTCGAAAAAGTGGAAGCGACATCCGGTAAATTGCGTCTTTGGGGTTTCAAAGGAGGTTCGGCATTAGATTGACTGGATAAAGCTCCATCGTCTCTTCACCCGCTTCTGCCAACGGCCGGGACGCGCGCGCCAACTGGTCGCCTTGTGGCGGCCATACCGGATGACAACTGTAACTGGACCTTAAAAGCATAGGGCGTTAGGCAGTAGCTAACGAGTGCTTGTATCCTCGCCAGCTGCACGCCTTGTGATCGATCAGTGACAGTCTCACGGTCGGGCCACCGCGTCGCCGCGATGCGTCGGCGGAGGTCGACGAGTGCCTCTTCCGGAACGTTGATGCGGAAGGGGCTGAGCCCATCGGCGGGGCCAGCTGGCACATCTGCCGGTTCTGCCTTTCTGGACTGCGCGTCCGCAGAACGGAACATGCCGAGCTGGGTGGCGGCAAGGATCATGGCCGCAGTGCCGAGAAAGCGGCAGCGGTCATGCTTGATTTCTCCGGGACATCGTGAACCTCCTTCTTTTTTTTTCAAAATTGTGTCGTTAACGGTGGAACTATTACCGGCCGGCATGGACCCCTCCATCCACTCGGATGTTTTCGCCCGTTACGAACGTGGCGTTCTGGAGATAGAGCACCGCGTCGACGATGTCAGAAATTTCACCCATCCGACCGAGGGGATGAAACTTCGCCAGCGCCGCATGATTGTCCTTGGCGTGCATCGGCGTGTTGACGTTGCCGGGCGACACCGTGTTGAACCGGATGTTGTTCGCCGCGTACTCCAGTGCCAGCGCTTTACTCACAGCCGGCATGGTCGACTTCGAAAGCACGGCCAGAACGGCAGGAAAGCTGCCGCTCGGCTGGTCCGCCAGGACCGCAGAGATGTTTACGACGTGTCCCGAATTTTGCTTCTTCATCTGCGGGATCAGTTGTTGGGTCATGAAGAAGAAACTCGCCACGTTGGTGTTCATTACTAAATTGTAGTCGTCCTCGGTGTACTCGGTGAACGGCTTGGAAATGAAAATCCCTGCGTTGTCAACCAGCAGGTCGATACGGCTGAAATGCTCGATTGCCGCTTCCGCTATTTTGACGGCGGTTTCCTTCTTGCTGATGTCGCCGTCGATGAGGACGAGTTCGGCCGACGCTTTGAGCTCCTTAGACTTGCTGATAGTCCGAGAAGTTCCCACAACGTCGTAGCCGTGTTTGATAAGTGCCAGCGTGATTCCGAGGCCGATTCCACTGGAAGCACCCGTTACAATTGCGACCGGCTTTTGTGTGCTGTTCATACTATTTTCCTTCTGATTGCGACGTTTCCGGAATGAAAGCGGCGGCTACGATTTTTTTTGTGGTCGTTTTTATTGGTTTTGTTTCGATCGAAGGGGATTGTCCTAATCTGCGTTGGCAGTCCGATCCTCGTAGAACGGATAGTCCGTATAACCGTGATGGTAATGGCTAGGATCTACCCGCTGCATTTGCTTCTCCTATACTATTATCGACGAGTTATTGTTGCTTTGCAGTCTCACGAAGCGAGCGCTCGGACGTGCTAGCCGCCGCTTACGAAAAGACGGGATCGCCCAAGCCTCGTTTTGAGGCTTACGAGCTTACCGGGAGGAGTTTTGAGAAACTCTCGAGACGCGAACTCCGAGCAATCCCGAAAGCTGCTCCTTCGTCGCCGACCTGCTGGTTAACCTACCCTCTCTCAAAATTGGTGGTCATGGCCGGATCATAAACAGCTGGAACGCAGGTTATGCATCATAACGACTAGGGGAGGCTAAGTTTATGAATGTGATTTTCGAAATTATTTTGCATTATTTTTGGGCCACCATGGCTCCCTCCGCAGCAAGCATTGTAGCGATTGCTGCGCCGAGTCCTGCGCTCGATCCTGTTACCAGGGCTCGTCGGCCAATCCATGACAAATCCATAGAGACTTCGCTTCTCGCTTCGTTACACGCCGGTCGTGGGGAAGTCGGTCGAGTAGCTGAGATCTTTCCACTTCTTGCCTAGCTCGATCTTCGCCAAGTCATTCTTCTCTGCGGAATTGTAAGCATCGCTTCCGAGAACGATGCGCAACGGCGGCTCCTCAGCCGAGGCAAGTCGCAGCAATGCTGCTGCAGCTCTAGCGGGGTCGCCTGGCTGTTTCCCATTGAAATCGCGCTGGAAGCGCGCTGTCTTGCCTACCGTAGCATCGTACTCGGGACGCCCCTCACGAAGCTCCTTCGACGCCCCTGCGAAGTCAGTCCGAAAACCACCCGGTTCAACGATAGTGATCTTGACACCGAGTGGCCCAACCTCTTTGGCCAGCGTCTCAGAAAAACCTTCCACGCCCCACTTGGCGGCTGCATAGGGCGCTCGCCCGATTGGTCCTATGCGTCCTGCGATTGAGGTGACCTGGATGATGTGGCCCGAGCCGCGCTCGCGAAAGTAAGGCAGCGCCGCTTTGGTCAAAATAATGACACCAAAGAGATTCGTTTCGATCTGCGTGCGGAACTCCTCAAGCGTGGTGTCCTCAACCGGGGCGACGTTGCCGTAGCCAGCGTTATTCACCAGCACGTCGAGTTTGCCGAAGGTGCGGATCGTGGCCTGGACGGCCTGGCGTGCCTGTGTCTCGTTGGTGACATCCAGTACGAGAGGGAGAACGAGATCGCCATACTTGTTTTTCAACTCCGCCAGATCTTCTGCCCTGCGAGCAGTCGCTGCTACTTGGCAGCCTGCTGCAAGCGCAGCCTCAGCGAACGCTCTTCCAAGTCCGCGCGAACTTCCTGTGATCAACCAAACCTGTGACATTGATTTTCCTCCGGCAGCACTGCTGCTCTTGCATCCAGCTCTTCTACTTTGTTTTCGACGCGATGCCAAACGTGCGGCGCAACAACTTCCGCCAGACCGCATCGGGAAGCGAAGCGCGGGCGGTCAACAAACGTACGTTTTGACGAATTGTGTACGGCAGCAGGGTTCAGACCACGGATTGTCCTGGAATCGGATCGGTCACAGGCAGGTCTGGCGATGGTTGCTGTTGAAAACGGCATCGAAATGTTCACCCGAAGCGACAACGCGCTTGATCGATCGCGGTGTGGTTTTCCGACCGCTCAACACCCGGAGAGCGGTGCTCCAGCACACCCTTTTGTGGCAGGCGGACAAAAATTCTGAGGCGATGCTAGCGTTTCAGAAGATCCTGAGGCACCAGGCGGGCCACAAGCCGGCGATAAAAATCAGGTTGCTGGGGAAAAGAAGAGGCGGAGGAAAGCGGGTTCGCTAACACGGATCTCGACTTCCTGCTCAAGCAGAAGCGGATCACGCACATCATCTTGATTGGCCTCATCGCCAATACCTGCATCGAGTCGACCGGCCGCGTCGCTTCCGAGCTCGGCTACCATGTCACCTTGATGCGTGATCCGGGTAAAAGGTTTTGGACGTCACCCTATTCGCATGCCTCCTTGGCGAAAGGACGTTTTCGGCCCTTGCGAAAGGCTAAGGACTCGATTTCACGACTCTTTACGGCGAAATCCGAAGCTATCGCGGTAGGAACGCCCATTCCTAAAGGCGAGTCGGGCTTTTGTGCGGAACACCCGGCAGGGCCGCAACCATCGACCGGCGAGAGATGCTACGCGCGCACTCCGGCGGTAAGAATTGCAACATGGGTCGTCAGAGCCGCCCTTTTTTCCAATTTATCAGTCCGCCAGCCATGTAGACATCGACCTGCCGGTCCGACAGGCTATGACGCGCGACGAATGTAAGTTTCTTTGTGAGGTTCTTCACGGGAATCGTCGGCCCGGAGTTGATCGCGGCGTGAATACTCTCCACCCGAATGACATCACCTTGCTCAAGACGATCGTAATCGGCCGCATCCATGAAGATAAGAGGCAGAACGCCGAAATTCACGAGGTTTTGCCAGTGAATCCGTGCCACGCCCTTGGCGATGACGAGGCGTAAGCCAAGAGATCTTGGGGCCAGTGCGGCGTGCTCACGACTCGAACCCTGGCCATAATTGCGCCCCCCAACGATGGCGTGCCCGCCCTGAGCGCGGATCGCCATGGCGCGATCGTGGTAGGTCCCATCGACGATGTCATAAGAGAATTTCGCGATCTGCGCGATGTTGCTGCGGAAGGGAAGGGCGCGTGCGCCTGCAGGAGAAATCGTGTCGGTTGAGATGTTGTCGCCGAGCTTCAACAAGATCGGTAGCTCAAGGACATCTGGAGGCGGTGTGAGATCAGGCAGTGAGGCAATGTTCGGTCCTTTCACGATCTTCGCCTGGCGTGCCTCTTCAAGACGCAACGGTGGCAGGAGCATTTCTGTGTTGATGATGATGTTGTCCGGCTCACTGACGCGTGGATAGGCAATCCCCAATGTACTTGGATTAGTAATGACTCCCTTCAGTGCCGATGCCGCAGCCGTTTCGGGGCTGACAAGACACACTTTGTCCTCGCGTGTCCCCGAGCGCCCCGGAAAATTGCGAGGGACCGTCCGTAAGCTGATCGTATCGGTCGCCGGGGCCTGGCCCATGCCGATGCATCCGTTGCAACCCGCCTGATGTAGGCGCGCCCCCGCATGGATGAGCGGGCCGATATACCCGTCACGAATCAGATTCTCGAGAATCTGTCGCGATGATGGATTGATGTCCAAGGAGACCCGCGGGTGCGCTGTCCTTCCGCGCACCATTTCAGCGACGATCGCGAAATCCCGGTAACCGGGATTGGCCGATGAGCCGATGTAGGCCTGATAGACTTCAGTGCCCGCGACCTCACGCACCGGCACGACATTGTCCGGATTTGAGGGCATCGCAATGAGCGGCTCGAGCTTGGACAAATCGATCTCGTCTTGAAGGTCATAGATAGCGTCCGGATCGGCTTTGAGTTCGATCCAGTCCTGTTCGCGCTTCTGGCGTTTCAGGAAGCGGCGTATCTCGTCGTCCGAAGGAAATACCGAGGTCGTCGCACCAAGTTCTGCGCCCATGTTTGCGATAACATGGCGGTCCATCGCCGACAGGCATGTCAGTCCGGGTCCATAGTACTCGATGATTCTGCCTTTGCCGCCGTCGGTCTTGTGACGGCGGAGCATCTCCAGGATGACATCTTTGGCTGATACCCAATCGGGAAGCGTTCCCGTGAGTCTGATCCCCCAGACCGATGGCATTTCGAAATAGAACGGCTCTCCCGCGATGGCCATGGCGACTTCCAAGCCGCCGGCGCCGATGGCGAGCATCCCGATCGCTCCTGCTGCCGGTGTATGGCTGTCGGAGCCGAGCATTGTCTTCCCTGGCTTGCCGAATCGTTCCTGATGCACCGGATGGCTGACGCCATTGCCGGCCCGGCTATACCAGATCCCGAACCGCTGACATGCACTCAGAAGGAAGAGATGATCATCGGGATTCTTATGGTCTTCCTGAATGAGATTATGGTCAACATACTGGCAGGATAGTTCCGTTCGCGCGCTGTCCAATCCCATCGACTCCAATTCGAGCATCACGAGAGTCCCGGTCGCATCCTGCGTGAGTGTCTGATCGATGCGAATCCCGATCTCCTTCCCCGCTATCATCGCGCCGGAGACGAGGTGCGACTTGATGAGTTTCTGCGCGAAATTCAGTCCCATGTTGATCTCCGTGTCCTCGGCTTAGCAGGGAATATACAACGAATCGGCGGCGGATGATCACAAAGCTTTCGGCCCGATCAACTGGAGGTTCTTTTGGATCTCTTCGGTCAAGACCGCGCGTTCGCTTTACCGCTGCGCGCGATCTCTCCAGTCAACGCGCCGATCGGACAGCCGGAATCACGATGGTCGCCAGATTAAATCCCCGTTCGCCGTTCACCACAATTTTGGTTGCCTCTTTTGTTTTAGTTGTCCTCTGAACAATTTGTGCTCAATTGAGAATCAGCTAGTAAGTGTAAATACACCTAATGTACGAATAAACCCGCAAAAGATTGCCTGCGCCCGAGCTTGGTCCCTGCGCGCTTGGTGGAGGTCACTAAGGAAAACTGGTCGTTCGGTAACGGTGAAGCTCAATCTGTGACCGCACCCCAATGAACTTCAGAACCCACATGACTATCGATCTCAAAGAAAGGAACGCTCCTGCCGGTATGGCTGGTGGAGATTCAGATACGGGCATTAAAATTTACCTTCGGGAAATCGGGCAGGTCCCGCTGCTGACCCCGCAAGAGGAGATTGATTTGGCCGCGCGCATTAAGAAGGGCGACCGAGAAGCGCGAGCGCTTATGATTAAGGCCAATCTCCGTTTGGTCGTTAAGATTGCTCATGATTACGCGAATTTGGGTTTGCCTTTGTTGGATTTAGTATCGGAAGGCAACATCGGATTGATGAAGGCGGTCGAGCGCTTCGATCCGGCAAAGGGTGGCAAGCTGAGTACCTATGCGGCTTGGTGGATTAAGCAGTCGATCAAGCGAGCTTTGGCCAATCAGAGTAAAACGATTCGGCTTCCGGTTCATTTGGTGGACAAAATTTCCAAGATGCGCCGAGTTTCGTTGCAGATGAGTGAAGAACTTGGCCGTGAACCGACTGACGACGAGTTAGCGGAAGAGATCGGTCTCTCCAGGGGCAAAGTTTCTCAATTAAAGACGGCCTCGATTCGACCCGCGTCGTTGGACGCACCCGTCAGCGATGACGACTCGACTGAATTTGGTGAGATCGTTGGGGATGAAGATGCGCAAACGCCGTTCGAGTTGCTCAGAGACAAGAACCTGCGCGACGAGGTGAGCGACTTGCTTGAGGTTCTTGACGACCGGGAGCGCAAGATAATCTTCCAGCGGTTCGGGTTGGACGGTGCCAAACCGAAGACCCTCGAAGAAGTGGGTAAGAAGTTTGGGGTTACGCGAGAGCGAATCCGTCAGCTCCAGAATATCGCCTTGGCGAAATTGCGTCAGGCGCTGAGTAAGAAAGAAACGCCGACTCTAGTGCTGGCCGAAAACTCTCACGGCTTCAACCACAACGGAGAACTCAAAAAATCAAGCTGATGAAACCTCAGCCCACCAATACGTCCGAAACGGGAGAGCCGACAAAGAACCACCAGATTCTGCTCTCTTCGCGCCCTAGCGGCGAGCCCTCGCAGGACAATTTCCAGCTTGCCAGGAACGACATTCCCAAGCCCGGTCCCGGCCAGATGCTGCTGCGGACAATTTACCTCTCTCTTGATCCGTACATGCGCGGCCGAATGAACGCCGGCCCATCTTATGCTCCGCCGGTTGAGATCGGCGAGGTGATGGGCGGCCAGTCCGTCTGCGAAGTCGTCGAGTCGAATGTTTTAAACTACTACCCAGGTGACATCGTCTTAGCTGCAACCGGATGGCAAGATTTCTCGCTGTCCAACGGTGAGGACACACAAAAGATAGATCGATCGCTCGGCTCGATCTCCTGCGCACTGGGGGTGCTCGGCATGCCGGGGTTCACCGCCTATGCGGGCCTGTTGAATATCGGGAAACCCCAACCCGGAGAGACCATTGTCGTGGCTGCGGCCTCGGGTGCTGTCGGGTCGGTGGTCGGCCAAATCGCAAAGATCAAGGGCTGCCGGGTTGTCGGCATTGCCGGAGGCAAACAGAAGTGCCGCTTCGTTAAGGACGAGCTCGGATTCGACGCGTGCCTCGATCATCGCCAGCCCGAGTTGGGCGAAAATCTGAAAGCGGCCTGTCCGGAGGGTATCGATATCTATTTCGAGAATGTCGGCGGCCCGGTATTCGATGCGGTGTTGCCGTTGTTGAACAACTTTGCGCGCATTCCCGTCTGCGGGCTTATCGCCCACTACAACGCCGCGGAATTACCGCCCGGACCAGATCATCTGCCGCTACTGATGCGGGCCATACTGGCCAGGCGCCTTACGTTTCGCGGGTACCTCTACTTCGATTATGCTTCACAGTTCCCCGACTTCGTCACTGACATGAAAGCATGGTTGAGCGAAGGCCGTATCAAATATCGCGAAGACATCACGGACGGACTTGAGAACGCGCCACGTGAGCTGATTCGGCTATTGAAGGGTGAGAACTTCGGCAAGAAGATGATCCGGGTAAGCCCGGATCCGACGGCGCCAAAACGGTAACAAGCTGGCTTTCCGCAGATAAGCGGCTCCCACGGCGCATTGCTAACGCTGATCTGGCGTCACGCTTCATGATGCCTGATCAGCCCCCATAACCACAGCGAAAGACAACACATCGTTCGATAAAGAAAAGGAAAATATTATGCGTGCAATGAGAGCAGAAGGATTCAGCGGCTACAAGGATTTGAAGCTGGTCGATATTCCGAAGCCGACGGTCTCGGATGGAAGGGTCCTCGTACGGGTCACGGCGGCTGGCGTTACGCCGCTCGAGCACACTATCCTGTCCGGTCAGCTTCCTCGCGCAAAGGCGCCACTGGTGCTGGGAAGTGAAGGTGCGGGCATTGTTGAAGATGGTGGCGGATCGGAGTTTCCGGTCGGCTCACGAGTGATGTTTGCAGGTATCTACGGCGTGTCGGAAAACGGGGCGTACAGCGAGTGGCTTGCTGTGCGAAAAGAGAACCTTTGCTTGGTTCCCGACAACATTGACGATGTCTCGGCTGCCGGTCTTCCCGTCGCCTATCTTACCGCCCAGATGGCGCTCAATCTTGCTGGGTTTCAGGCTGGTAAGACGGTGCTGTCACCAGCGATCGGAGGATCGGTCGGCAACGCAGTCACGCAGTTGGCGAGGGCGCAAGGGGCGAAACACGCAATCTCCACCACGACCAATCATGCGAAGGCCGAACAAGCGGGTGCTCTCGCTTTCAATGAGGTCGTCGACCTCTCCGTAGAGAAACTCGGCGATGGGGTTCGCCGGATCACGGAAGGATATGGCGCCGACATCGTGATCGACGGAATCGGCGGAGAAATCTTGAGCGAGGCTCTCGGCACGCTCGCAATGGGGGGAAGTCTGACTACATTGGGCTACTCCGCAGGCCGCAAGGCAACCATCGACGTCACGGATCTGATCTGGAAGCGTGCGAGTATGAAGAGCTTCTCGCTGTTCGCACAACCTGCGGCGGCATGGAGCGCTGCATGGAGCGTCATTCTTCCATTGCTCCAATCCGGGGCCATCAAGCCCATCGTGGCAAAGAGTTCCCGTTGGAAGAGGCGGCTGAAGCCCTTCGCCAGCTCATGGAAAGCCGACCCTTTGGCAGAGTCATACTAACCATCTGACAGTTTGCGATTCGAGATCCCCCACCCTCTCATGAAGGACCGCAGATCGACCGCGGAAGCCTTGGCCAATGTTTTCAAAGAGCCGAAGTGAGCTCTCGCGTAGTCAGGCGCGATGATCCACCTCCAGAAACACAAAAGGGACTCATTGGAGTCCCTTTTGTAGTGGCGTCTCAGCAGGTCGCTACGAAGTGCGCTTCGCCAATCTCATACTGGCTAGAATTAGGTCTGGAGTCTCTCAGCGTGCCGTGCTGCACGCAACGCGCAGCTGGCACGCATCGTGCGTCAACCTCTACGGAAGGAAACTTTATGGAATTAATGGAAGTTTATCATGAAGCGATGGCGAAGTGGATAATCACACGGGCGACTAGCGGAAAGTGCGAAGGGTCCGAGTTTGTCTTCGACCTGATCGAATCAGCCATCCGAAAAGAAGCGACCGAAATTCTTCTCACCCCGGTCCAAGAATCAGACATGGTCCGCGTGGATTTCGGTCGACTGCATTGTTACTATCGGCAGCCGAAAATTACCCGGGCTCAGTTTGCGTACTTGGCCATCTATCTTGTCCTCATTGGTAATGTCGCCGCGGAAGAAGCACGCACCGAAAGACTATTCCGCGGATCAGACGAAAGGCTCTATAATCTGCAATTTGGAAAAATACGCTTACCTGACAGCGAGCCAGCTGTCGTCATCTACATCGAATCGCTCCGCCCAACCACGACCGCAAAGTGGAAAAAATAGACGCTAGCTCCTCAGCCGCAAAGAACATCCAGATAGAGCTGGTGATACTTTCGGAATTATTTGGCCGAATTCTTTCGGCGATATTTGGCACACGTTCGTAGCCGCTCGCTTCGGTTCTCCGGGGTAACAGCTCCTTCTGCGGAGGCGAGGTATGCCAATTAATTCGGAAAGTGACTTAAATCTGGCGTCGCCCGATGCGAAATTGTCCGATGGACTGTTGTCCGACAGAGCGGTTGCGGGCGATTATCGAGCAGGCATCATCAACTGGTGTACGACAACCCGTTAAATTCTGGTAGGCGGCTTTATCGGCGAACCGGTCCGATCACTAGAATTCGCCCCTTTGATCGCATCAGAAGGTGGCACCAAAAAACCTCACTCCCGCGCTGATGCGTGGCAGCGAGGAATGCTTGGTTTTTACGGCAGGACTGCGGCGAATGCTCTTGAGTCATCGACCGCTCTCCCAACGAAAAGGCCAGATGAACGCTCCCGGAGTGGTTAGTCACAGTGTCCGGACTATGTTCATCAGATCGTCGATTTTGCGGACGATAGAGGGTCGGCTTGAACTGAGGTTGTGCTCCATACTGAATCCGGTAAAAAAGGTCAGGACCAATTCCGCCAGGGAGCCCGCATTCATCTTTGGGCGCTCGACCTCAATATTCTTGGCGATGAGCTGCTTTAGTTTGCTTCTGCTTCGAGTGATGATGCCAAGAGCTTCCGCCGGCAATATCGGAAACTCACGCATGGAACTGACGGCAAAACATCCCTTTTGTCCCTCCATGCTGCATGGTCCCATCTTGAGGAATCGCTCGATGTTATTCCAGCCCAAGGGTTCGGTTGTCAGCAGTCCCTTCTTCTCGAGACTTTCAAGGTAATACTGAAGGCTCTGCACAAACAGATCCTCCTTCCCCTCGAACTCGGAGTAGAGACCGGATTTATTCACACCGGTCGCTTGTTCCAGTTCGTGAAGGCTCGCATCAGCAAACCCGCGCCTCCAAAAGACCGGCAGCGCCTTCTCTAGGACCCCTTTCCGGCTGAAGCTTTTCGGTCGTCCCATTGCTCCATTATCGCTTAATGAACCGATTGGTGCAAAATTTTTGTTGACGTACCCGCCGACTGTGATGCATGAGTATTGAACTGATCGGTTTTTTACAGAGCTATGCTGAACCAGACCCCACAACCATTGCTCCAGCCCCACGGGCTGGGAGACCTCTTGCTAACCAACCGAGTCGTAATGGCCCCTCTCACCCGTGGGCGAGCAAACAATTCTGGACATGTGCCCAATGATCTCATGCGCGAATATTATGAGCAGCGCGCGACGGCCGGACTCATCATTAGCGAGGGCATCTGGGTCAGTGAAGATGGCCAGGGTTGGCAGGGCGCAACCGGAATCTACAACCGCGAGCAAGGGGCCGGCTGGAAATCGATAACAGATGCCGTTCATGCGAAGGGTGGCCGCATCTTTGCCCAGCTTTGGCATCAAGGAGCTGTTTCGCATCCTTCGTTCTTTCGTGATGGACGTCTTCCTCTCGCCCCGTCGGCAATCGATCCGATCCAGCCGGTTCACGTTGCAAATGGAACGACGATGACGGTAACTCCGCGCGAGATGACGCGCGCCGACATTCGGCAAGCCATCGCCGCCTATCGCAACGCCGCGCGGATTGCCAAAGACGCGGGCTTCGACGGCATCCAGCTTCAAGCCGGCTTTGTGTACCTCATTCAGCAGTTTCTGCATGAACCCACCAACCGTCGGACGGACGAGTACGGTGGCAGCATGGAAAATCGGGCTCGCTTCCTGTTCGAAGTGCTGGATGCTGTCCTTGAGGTCTGGCCGAGTGAGCGGGTGGGCGTCAAGACCGGCCCGATGATGAACGAACTCGGGTTGTTCAAGGCGGTCGAATCAACGCTGCCGACGACCGAATACGTCTATGAAAAGCTCAACGCCTACAATCTCTCCCACGTATTTCTCATGAGACAGTTGGCTGACCTTTCTGGAACCCCCATTTCTGCGCTGGCCGGCGACGCGGTGATTCACCACTTTCGAAAGATCTATCACGGCCAACTGATCTTGAACGTCGGCATTAGTCGCGACCACGCTAATGAACTCGTCGCAGCAGGCTTGGGAGACTTCGTCGCTTTCGGCCGGGAATACATCGCGAATCCAGACCTAGTGGAACGGATACGACTGTGCGCTCCGCTCAACGAGCAGCGTCCAGAAGGCTACTATGGTGCCACGGGGTTCGGCTACACGGATTATCCGTTCCTCACCGCCCAGGATCTTCACGCGGGAACTGAACGAGCATCTCTCGCGCTGATGCCGGGCTTGGTGTGATGCCTTTGAAAATCCTTCATCAGATCCAGCCACAAAGACAGGACAAAGTAACTTAACAAAAACTAGTACTCATCAGGAACAGAAATGAAACTAACCGGAAATACTATATTCATCACCGGCGGGGGCTCTGGAATTGGCCGCGGCTTGGCCGAAGCATTGCACGAGCTAGGCAATCAGATCATCATCTCCGGACGGCGCAAGAGCCATCTCGACGAAACAACAAGGGCAAACCCAGGAATGGCCTTTGTGGAGTTAAATATAGAAAATCCAGCGAGCATCGCGGCTGTCACAAAGAACCTGATTGCACAATTTCCGACTCTGAATGTGCTGATCAACAACGCCGGAATAATGCAGATCGACGATGCCGCAGCTCCAATCGATGACGGTCTACTAGTCTCAACCGTTACGACCAACCTACTAGGCCCGATTCGATTGACTTCCGCACTGATCGACCACCTGAAGAAGCAAGAATCGGCGGCCATCATCTACAACACCTCTGTTCTGGCATACGTTCCTCTAGCGCTCGCGGCCGTCTACTCTTCAACGAAGGCGGCTCTGCATTCGTATACTCTCTCGCAGCGCTATAAGCTCAAAGACACGTCTGTGAGCGTGCTGGAGATCGCACCACCGTGGGTGCAAACGGATCTGCTCGGGAGTAACAACGAACCTCGGGCGATGCCTCTCGCTGAATTCATCGAAGAAACGATCAAGGTGCTAGGTACGGATGCGCAGGAGGTCCTTGTGGAACGGGCCAAGCCGCTCCGCAACAATCCCGGACCAGACGAAGGCGCGTTTGTGATGGAGTTCAACGATTTGATGGTACAGCCGCCTGCATAGCAGCAGCCCTGGTCTGGGACACCTCTGGAATTAACAACCAACAACTTCGTGGAAAGGCAGAAATAACAGTGAACGATTCAAAAGCAGAGAACAATAAGGCGATTGTGCTGGAAGCCTTCGAGACCCTGTTTAATAAGAGAGATTATGCGGCAGCGGAGCGCTTCTGGTCTCCCAACTACATTCAGCACAGCGCGCACATTGAGCCGGGCCGCGACGGTCTCTTCAACCTGATCAAGAGCAGCCCGCCCACGCTCAAGTATGAGCCCGGAGTAATCGTAGCCGAGGGAGACTTCGTCATCATCCACGGCCGGTTCTCGGGCATCGGGCTGCCGGTGAACTGGATTGCGGCAGACATTATCCGTATGAAAGACGGAGTCCTGCTTGAGCACTGGGATGTCATTCAGGACGAGGCTACCCAGGAACAGTCCAAGAGCAGAAACCCGATGTTTGGTGACTCGTTCCCCAACCGCGCATAGCGGCGATGAGACTCGGCCGATACCTATTCGAGCTTGTAAATAGAGAGTGTCGGTTATGAGTGGCCAGTAATCAGCACGATCCTGAAGCGAGCTTCGTTTCGCATCATCCGTCCGTAAGCTTCTGCGGCATTTGCCAGCGGAACGGTTTCGATCATCGGGCGAATTCCTTGCAGGGAACTGAAGGAAAGCGTGTCCTCCGCATCTATCGAAGATCCGGTCATTGTTCCCGCAATCGAGCGCAGACCAAAAAGAAGTGGCACAGGGTCGACCTCGATAGGCTCATTTCCTCCCGCTCCGGCGACAATAAGCTGGCCGCGTGGAGCAAGTCCTCCCAGAAGTGGAGACATGGACTTGCTGTTAGCTGCTGTAGCGAGGATCAATCGGGCACCCCCCAGGGTTTGAAGTGCGGCAACTGGATCTTGAGCATTGCTGTCAATGTAGTGATGTGCCCCGAGCTTCGTGGCGAGACTTTCCTTTTCTGGTCCGCGAGCAATGGCTGCGACTTGAAAGCCCATGCGCCGCGCAAACTGAATTCCGAGGTGACCGAGCCCACCTACTCCTTGAATAGCAACGAGCTCGCCAGGCCGAGCCCTTGAGTTTCTCAATCCGTTGAATGTCGTCAATCCGGCGCAGAGGAGCGGCGCCGCTTCAGTTGACAGAAGATCCTCAGGAATAGCCACGAGCCCACTCGCTTGGGCGATCATCATTTCGGCATAACCACCATCGGTAGAAGTTCCCGAAATGGGTTGATGCTGGCAATTGACGAAGTCGCCACGGCGACAGTTTTCGCAATACCCGCAATGGCCATCCATATAGCCCACGCCCACTCGCTGTCCTTCTTTCCAACCCTGCACACCGGACCCTATGGCTTCGATTTTTCCGATCACTTCATGGCCGGGAACGCGCGGGTATGTTAGTCCAGGAAAACCCCCTTCAACCGTAAGAGCATCGGTGTGGCAAACGCCACAGGCCCCGACACGGATTCTGACTTGCCCAAAAGGCGGGCTCGACCATTCCTCTCTCAACGACTTCCAACTTGCCGGGTTGCGTTACTTGCACAGCTCTATAGGTCCGACTCATATGTTGCCTTTCGTTTTTGTTTTTTTTGCTTTTGACATGCACTACGGCCAGTCAGACCACATTTCATCTGTCGTTTTGGACTTTCCGCTATTTTCAGAGGCACGGGAAAAACCACCTCTTTGAAATCTCCTAAAGGTGACAGAAATTTGGTGTATCGAGCCCGCACGAGAAACGCCTCGTATCGCAACGACGTGCTTGCTCATAATGTTCTTTGTTGAACCTCGCTCAGTTGCGCACGGTTTTCCGTCGATCCTTTGGACCGGCCAATACTATATTCTTTGAGCTGCGATGCCTTTTCGGCATGATGGAAAGCTACAATGGAACTCCGGCATCTGCGATATTTTTCTAGCAGTTGCTGTATGACCTCTCAAGCGATGAACTCATCACCGGATTACGAAATGCCACGCTGGAACTCGCGATCATGGTCCAGCCCGGCGGCGAGCAGACCGCAGGCATCGAGTTCGAATTGCTACGCACCTACCCATTGCGTGTCGCGGTGGCCCCTGCGCACCCTTTCGCTCGTCTGAAATCCATCCCCCTTGGAGAAGGTCGCTGCCGAACCCTGCCGCAAGGATTTTCCCGAGCATTATCGTAACCCATCGCCCCACGCCACAAAGGGTGACGTGACACCCGTCGGAGAAAAATTTTGCGAAATCTTGCGGAAGACTTCGGATGGAGCGACTACGGCCAAAGCAAAGTCCGGGAAGGTCCCTTTTTGGCGTAACAGTCGTCCATTCAAGCTAGACTCGCGCTCCACTACCAAACGCTTCTCTGTCCTCTGACCACTGATGTCGTCCGGCGAAGATTCTTTTCTGAGATTCCAGAGCTCTTTTGGGCGACGGCGAGAAACAAAGCATCCACAATAATTAGCTGCGCGATTCGCGCTGCAGCATTTTCTCCTGTGATGAGCGATTCCTCGACATTGGGGCAAAGTACGACATCTGATTCCTGGGCGAGAATTGACGTCCGACAGTTGGTCACCGCAATGATTCTGGTGCCATTCTTTCTAGCCTGTCTCACTGCGTCAATGACGACCGCAGTTTGTCCGGAATGAGAAAACGCCACCGCTACATCCGTTTTTTCTAAAAGGCACGCCGACATTAACATCATCTGGCTGTCATCAAAAACAGAGGCTCGCACGCCAATACGTAAAAATTTAAAGGCTGCATCGCGCGCAACTTGTGCTGACCCGCCAACCCCATAGAAATCCCGCAAGACGGAGGAGGAAAGATACTTCGCCGCTTTTTCAATAGCCGCTTGTTCGATTACCGCCAGGTTTTGCTCCAGCGCTTTAATGGATGCCTGAACTACCTTCTGCACGATTTCGCCGGCTGAATCATCGGCGAATAGCTCCGCGTGCAGCTGAGTAGTTGGAAAGTTGTTGTACTCAGCAAGAGCCGACCTAAACGCCCGGAAGCCGCTAAATCCGAGCTTCTTCGCGATCTTGACAACCATCGCCTCTGAGACGCACACCTCGTCGGCAACCCACTTGAGCAATGTTCTCTCGTCAATGGTCCGCTTTTTGAAAAGTGCCGTGACGACACCGGCTTCCAACGCGGTCAATGTTGGTAACAGCGAACGAATTCGCAGGGCGATCCCGTTGACATCAGGCATCGCTGGCGCCATTCCGTTTCCCCCATTCAACGGACTCATCGGAGGGAAATCTCTCTGGACTGTTGGTGCCGGGGTGGGTTCGACGAATTGCCGGGAACGAACAGGGCTTTGAACAATAGACAAGGAGGGAGGATTCATTTTGCGCTCAGTAAATCGTTTAACTAATACTTTAAGTCAACGATTAACTAATAAATTAATTAACAGCTTGCGTAATTTTGCTGTTTGAATCAGTGTCACTTCGTGACAACCAGGAGCAAAAGCCCTGTCGAAAATCGCGGTCCAACGATTCGGGACGTAGCCAACGCAGCGGGAGTGTCTACTGCTACCGTCTCAAATGTCCTTCGAGGGACCCGATTTGTCGGACCAGACCTTCAGAAACGCGTTCACGAAGCGATTAATTCCCTCAGCTACACTCCCAACCAAGTGGCCGCCAGCTTGCGAGAGCGTCGCACAAGAATCATCGGGGTGGCGGTTCCGGATATTACAACCGGGCTCTTCACAGAAATCGTTCGACGCATTGAAAAGCGCGCCGCCTGTACTGACTACCAGATCATTCTTGCCGATTCTGAAGAAAATGTCATGGCGGAAAGGGCAAGGATTGGAGCGCTGATCAAGCGTAAGATTGACGGATTAATCGTGATTCCATGCCATGACGACTCGCCGGTTCTCGAAGATCTCAGAAGAAGCGAGATACCGACAGTTCTTGTGGATCGAGCAGCCGAAGGGGCAGTTTTTGACAGCGTGATGGCGGACAATTGTCTGGCCGCCCGTGAAGGGACGCGCCATTTGCTTTCCCTTGGACACCGCCACATTATGCTGCTGGCGAGCGAGGCAGGCCTGCGCAATATTCAAGAACGCATTCAGGGTTATCGCGAAGCTTTGAGAGAAGCCGGTTTTTCAGATCACGAGAATATCGTGGTCGCCGGAGCAAACGAAGCCGATTTTGTCAAGCCAGCGCTTGAACAACTTCTGCGAAATGAATCCAGACCCTCCGCCATGTTCGCAGTCACGCAGAAAATGACCGTCGGAGCCCTTCGGGTGGTGGCCGAGGCCGGCCTGGTTATTCCGAAAGACATTTCGTTTTTAGCGTTCGACGATTGCGAGTGGTTTCAGGCAATGAGGCCGTTTCTCTCCACTGTCAGCCAGCCGGCCGATGATTTTGCCGATCAGGCCTGGTCGATGCTTATGGCGCGACTTAACAATGACCGCTCGCCCACGTTCCATAAAGAGGTGCACTGCACACTGATTGTGCGCGAGTCAACGATCCAATACCAAGCGGCACCAGGAGGATTGGCTACGGAGCGGTTAGGGGCTTGTTAACAGGCCGACCGAGAAAGCGAAATCTTCGTTCGCTGATGCTCTGATGGCGACAGGATCGCTACCAAGGAAGCACATGCCGCTCACTCGGGCGATCATCGAGGCGATTTGTCGGAACCAGCCGCTCGATCCGTCATGGCAGAGCCTCTGCGGGATGCCGTAAATCCCAGGGAAGAAGTCACGGGGACCTTAATAAGTTCCTTCGCGAAGCGTCCCTATGTGCGAGTCTCGCCGCTTGAGCAAAAAGGTACAAACGCCGGAGAACAGTGCAAAATCGGAATCATGTAATTCAAAGCAGTCTTCCAGGTTTAGGGAACCGCCGTTAGAGGAGTTACAGAATGGGCCGCTGCGGCCGCCCATCGTATTTTAGCCTTCCCAAATCACCAGCACGTATATCCGCCGTCGACGACGAGATTGCTTCCGGTGAAATAACTGCTCGCATCGGATGCAAGATACACCACGGCGGTCGCGACCTCGCGCGGTTCGCCGACGCGGCCCATCGGCGTGAATTTTAGCCAGTCCGCATGCCATTCCGGATTGACCATTTCCAACTTTGTCATCTCCGTGCCGATGTAACCGGGAGAAACGCTGTTGACGCGGACACCACGCTTTGCCCATTCTCCGGCAAGCGATTTTGTTAGCATGATCACACCAGCCTTGGAAACGTTATAGGCCGATTGTGGCTGCGGCGTATTTGAGATAATACCGGACATCGACGCTGTGTTGATAATGCTCCCTCTGCCCTGTTCGAGCATCACTTTGCCGAATTCCCGGCAACAGTAGAAAACGGCGTGCAAGTTAATATTGATAACCTTGTGCCAGTCTTCGTCGCTGCATCTCTCCGACGGCGCATTGATCGCGATTCCGGCGTTGTTAAATGCGATATCGATCCGGCCATGCGTCGATCGGACCTCCGTTGCCAGTCTGCTGACTTCGTCTGATCGGGTCAAATCCGCGCGCACGAAATCGGCATCCAATTCTTTGGCTGCCATTTCGCCGGCTTCCGCGTTGATGTCTACGATGAGGATCCTTGCACCGTTCTCTTTAAGGGCTTTGGCGGTCTCGAGCCCGATTCCGCGTGCGCCTCCGGTAACGATTGCAACTCGGCCATCCAAGGGGGTTAGGGGGGAGTAGCTCAAGGATTTAATAGAGAATGAAAATCAATTCGGTGCGCTCTACTGGTTGTTGGGTTGCTACGCTCATAGGTCTTGGCTAAGTCGGTACAGCCGGCTCGTCGCGGATAGCACGAGCCCGGCTCGATTCCTCGATTCAAACAACTCTATTTCGGATAGCCTGCTTGCTTCATGGTGCGCTCAGCCGCGGCCTGGCCGTCTTTGAGGGCCTGCTCGACCGACATCTTGCCAGCCAGAACCCCAGAAATGTTTTGGCCCACAACCGTGCCCAACGCCTGAAATTCCGGGATGCCCACAAACTGGACACCGGTATAGGGCACTGGCTTAATACAGGGGTTAGTCGGATCGGCTGTCTGCATGGCGTTTAAGGTTACCTGGGCAAAGGGGGCCGCTTTCTGGTACTCCGGGTTGTCGTAAGTCGACTTGCGCGTGCCCGGGGGCACGGTGGCCCAGCCGGCGTCCTCGGCGACCAGCTTGATGTACTCTTTAGAGGTAGCCCACTCGGCAAAGCGCTGGGCCGCTTCGGGCTGCTTGGCTTTCTGAGGGATGGCAAACGCCCAGCTCCAGAGCCAGCGCGAGCCGTTGGGCGTCACGGCAATGGGCGCGTTGGCAAAGGCCACTTTATCGGCCACCTGCGACTGGCTTTTATCGTACAAGGGGCCGGCGCCCGAAGTAGCATCGATCCACAAGGCCGCTTTGCCGCTGGCAAACAACGTCAAGTTTTCATTAAAGCCGTTGGCGCTGGCCCCGGGCGGCCCGTCGGCTTTCATGAGGTCCGCGTAAAACGTGATGGCTTTCTTCCACTCCGGGGTATCGATGGTGGGATGCCACTTTTCGTCAAACCAGGTGCACCCAAAGGTGTTGAGGAGGGTGTCGACGTAGGCCATGTTTTCGCCCCACCCCGGTTTGCCCCGCAAGGTAATGCCGTAAATGTCTTTCTCCTTGTCGGTCAACGCGTCGGCAAACTTCTTAATGTCGTCGTAGGTGGGCTGCTCTGGCATGGTCAAGCCCTTCGCCTCCAAGAGGTCCTTGCGGTACATCAGCATTGAGCTCTCCCCGTAGAAGGGCAAGGCGTAGAGCTTGCCTTGGTAAGACAAGCCATCGCGAATGCTTTTAAACACATCTTCCAAGTCGTATTCGGGCGACAGGTTGGCCACTTCCTTGAGCCAGCCGCGCTTGGCAAAGATAGGCGTTTCGTACAGGCCGATAAACACCAGGTCAAACTGGCCGCTGCCGGTCGACACGTCGGTGGTGACGCGCTGGCGCAAAACGTTCTCTTCGAGCACCACCCAGTTGAGTTTGATGTTGGGGTTCTGCGCTTCGAACTTGGGCGAGAGCTTCTTGAGTTCGATCATTGCAGGGTTGTTGACCGCTCCGATAGTCACATTTTTCTGCTGGGCCAGGACGCCGGCGCCAGTAATTAGGGTAGCGAAAAGGGAGAACGCAAAATGCTTCATCTTTATCATATGGGATGTCTTGTGGTTTAGGAACCCTTGCCGATGTTGCGCTAGGTCTAATCGCTCCGGCAAGCAACACATAAAGGGAGATTATTCTGGTTAGGAGTGATAAACGCCAAATTTTTAAACTCTGCAAAGAGCTCGCCAAAGCAAGTGACCCAAACTCACGACCCGCACATAAATTCTCAACAACCCAGCGTGGAAGTCCATTGCGATCTCTAGTAATAACTTCACGGCTGTAAAGCTAATATGAAGGCCGCAGCGCTGCCCGGTCTACTTACAGCGTGGCTATCGCTGGGAAATAGCAGTGTGGAACGCCATACAGTGGCTACATAACTTTACGGACGTAAAGTTCATACTGCGGAACTCCCTGTACATCTTTAGCACATAAGCCATTTTTGCAAGAATTCATCTAAACTGGAGAAACATTGACATCGCGCAGTATTCATCTTGGGTGCATCGCGTGGCGGCGCAGCCAGAGGCCGATGTGAAACAGAACGAGAATGTTCGCGGCATCAAGCATACTGGAGTTTGATTCTACAGAGCCGACGGCATC
Source organism: uncultured Verrucomicrobiae bacterium (assembly GCA_963804425.1). Lineage (GTDB taxonomy): Bacteria > Verrucomicrobiota > Verrucomicrobiia > Chthoniobacterales > JAFAMB01 > DASTDH01. The sequence continues at coordinate 42,458 of CAWDQF010000005.1, forward strand.
CAATCCTGGCGTTCTACATTGCTCAAAGAGATTTCAAGGAAAGAGCGGTGACGCGCAGAGATTCTACTTCGCGATACCTACCCCAAACATCGTACTCGGTGCGCGAGCAAATATCTTCGAGTATTCCTCATGTATGATTTCGATCCAGGCGCGTCGATTGGCAAAGTATTAGTGTTCGACGGCCCAAACCATTTACCTGCAATTGACACCTGCTTCGCGAATTACCTGCGCCGATCTGCATTAACTTATGAATCCCATCGGAATACACTACGGATATTGGACCCAATACTGGGACTCGGAACCCATCCAGTTTGTTAAAAGAGCCCAAAAATGCGGCTTCGACGTTCTCGAGGTGAACGCTCCAAAAATCACCCTCATGAGCGATACCGAGCGGGACGCCCTCAAAGGTGCGGCTACGGATGCGGGCCTGGGTCTCACTTACAGCATCGGCCTGAAAGCTGATATGGACCTGGCCTCGGAGGACACCGCGACGCGGAAAAAAGGCGTCGCTTTTCTTCAGGACGTGGCGCGAGCGATGAAATACCTGGGCGGCAACGTGTTGGCCGGCATCAATTACAGCTCCTGGCCACGCCCATTGTTGCCCGGCGAAGACAAACGGATCCTCACCGACCGCGCTCTCGAGGGCGTGCGCGAAGCGGTCAAAACCGCCGAAGACTGCGGCGTCCTCTTTTGCGTCGAAGTCGTCAATCGCTTCGAGCAATTCATGATGAACATCGCCGCCGAAGGTATTGCCTTTGCTGAACGGGTCGGTAGCCCCAACTGCAAAATCCTTCTCGACACCTTCCACATGAATATCGAGGAAGACAGCCTCAGGGATTCCATCGTTGAGGCCAGAGCCTGGTTGGGTCATTTCCACCTCGGCGAACCCAATCGCCGTCCTCCCGGGCGTGGCCGGATGCCGTGGCCGGAGATTTTCGGCGCTTTGCGCGAAATCAACTATCGGGGCGCAGTGGTCATGGAGCCCTTTCTCGTGCCCGGCGGAGAAGTAGGCCGCGACATCTCGGTTTATCGCGACCTCCTTGGCAGCGACGACCTCGACGAAGAAGCAGCCCGCTCGGTCCAATTCGTCCGGTCGGAACAAAAGAAATACTAGTGTTCCCCGAGCCTATGGAGATCCAGGGCCACCGCCATAAGTATCATGTCGTAATTGTGTTGCTCAATCCTTTGCGCCTATTCCCGCGCCTCGGTAGCGAGAGCAAGCCTCTCTTCCAGATGTTCGGGCGCGTTCATCGAGCCGGCACGTGAACGTTGGCACGCGCTTCCGCAGCGCGGATCGCGACCAAATTTGCCGATGAGTATTCTGAAAAAGGCGAACGACTTCGCTTGAACGGAAAACCCAAACACGTCAGGGAATCGGTCGAGGGCAGCCTTAAGCGCCTCGGCATCAATTCAGATCAAGGAATCATCTTGGAAGGGTTTGGTGGGACACTTGCTACCTTCAGAGCCGCCGGCACCCGGTGTATGCTTTTCATCAAAGCGCACATTGAGAGCACCGAAGCCCGTATAGCCCCATACTACTCGAGCTCGCGGCACTGCCGATAAAATGTACGACTGCCAACAATTTCTCCGCTTGACCCCGACGATTTGAAACTTGTCTCGCCATTGCAAGAAGCAGGTTTCTCCAAGCAAATGAGTCCTCCTTTGAACATAACACCGTCCGGCACGAAGGATGAAGTACCCTAACCGTTACTGCTGATCTTTGCCGCTCTACCCTCCCACATTCGCCTACTTACTAACCTCTGAATGCTGCAGCTCGAACCAGGTACTTATAGCTCCTGTCACGTTGACGGCTCATACATTGCCATGACCTTTGATGACGGACCATGTCCTGCTATCTCTACCCGGCTGTTCGACATTTTGAAGCAGCGCAACTCAGGGTGACTTCCTTCATGATAGGTCGCAACGTTCTTGCGCAGCCCCGAAATTTCACGACGAGAAAATCTTGCACCTGCCACTATGGCGCTCGTGTAGAAGCTGCATCGGATCACATTCGGATTTCACTTCAGATATCAGGATCTGTGATATCCCATCATAACATTGAGTTATCCGTTCTATCGGTTTGCTGGTACCCAGATACATGAAAAATCGAATATCTATCAATACGAATACCTATCTCCGATTACTCTTCATGGTCCCGGCTATCTGCTTGCTGGGATTTACTGGATGCTCCAGCCTTGATGCCGGGGCGGGAAAAGGATTCCACACTGCACTCATCGGAAAGATGGATCCGCACCCCAATGAGGATGCAGACGAGGACGTTGTGGCAGCGAACCGAGATTGGTACCAGATGAGATGATCGAACTAGCAGAGTGGCGACTATCTAAGAATGCGAGCCAGGAGCAGATACCTCGGAGAGTCAGAACTTCGGCAGACCGTGGCCCTTTTGGTCCGCACTTCTAATCAGCGGTAGTACCAAACTGATTTAGTTAGGAAAAGATCGTGGAAGATATCCAAAAGAACTACACCGGAGACGAGATCAATAGAGCTAATCAGTCTTCTTCAATCGGCCTCATTATTCGACAGAAGGAGCCAAAGGTGTTGGAGACTCCCCTCAATCGGGTTGACTCGTTTCTGACTCCGACGGAGCTGTTCTACGTACGCGGTCACACCCCGGCGCCGAAACTAGAACTGGCTTCTTACCGGCTGCAGATCGATGGCGCGGTTAGGAGTCCGTTTTCACTAACCTACAAGGAATTGCGCGACATGCCGGCCGAGACGCGCGTCGCCATCTTGGAGTGCGCCGGTAATAGTCGGGTCTTCCTCGTTCCCCAGGTTCAAGGAGCCCAGTGGGAACTCGGCGCAGTCGGGAATGCAGAATGGACCGGGGTGCCTCTGTCGGTCTTGCTGGAGCGCGCCGGTTTGGAAGAAGACGCTTGCGAGATCGTGCTCGAAGGACCTGATCGCGGAGTACCGAAGGAAGGGCCGATACCTCCCGGTCCGATCTCCTATGCCCGTAGTTTGCCTCGAGCAAAAGCACTTCAGCGGGAAGTACTGATCGCTTACCAGATGAACGGCCGTGATCTCTCCCAGGATCATGGATACCCGGTACGCGCGATTGTGCCGGGTCATTATGCAATGGCTTCCGTCAAGTGGTTGACGCGGATTTACGCTGTACGAGAACCATTTCAGGGTTACTGGCAAACATCAGATTACGGGTATTGGGATTATGTGGACGGAAAGCCGGTGCGCCGCGCACTGGGAGAAATGAAGCTGAAGTCCGAGATCTTCCGGCCAACTGTTTATGAAACACTTGCGCCGAACCAGGCATACACAGTGTTTGGCGCTGCCTGGGCGGGGGAGACCGAAGTGACGGCGGTATCGGTAAGCACTGACGGTGGCCAAACCTGGGCCCAGGCAGAATTCGTAGATTCTGTTCAACGGCATTCGTGGCGACGTTGGAAATTTAATTGGGTTACGCCGAAGAAGCCGGGGCAATACACATTGCTGTCCCGCGCCAAAGATGCCAATGGCGACGTTCAGCCTGACAAGCACGACGAGAACTACGGCACCTACGTGATCAATCACCTGCTTCCGATTGAGGTAATTGTTGGTGATCCGGCAAACGGTTCGGCCTAAGGCCTATCTCGCCTGCCGACTTTGTCGCGTACGAGAAGATAGGGCATGGCCTTTTGATTCCTTTGGGGGGGTGATGCTTTGGACGCGGTAAAATATCTTGGTCAAGTCTGGGCGCCCGTGGGAGCCGGGTCCATCTTGATAGTTAAGCAACGCTCCCAAACTGTTGGGCGCTCGCAGCGTCATGGCCGCTCTTTGTTCTTTCCCGGCCATGTCCTTTTCCAAGGCGCCTGTAGAATTACTTTTTGGATTTGACCTGCCGCTTACGGAACTCCGCCACTTTGTGTCGATTGCCGCAAACCCCCGGGCTACACCACTGACGTCGATGGTTCTTCGTGGTGTCGTAGAAATAGAGCACGCATGAGGTGGTATTGGCGCAGCGATGAAGGTAGCCAAAGTTCGCCTCGGCCAGGAAGTGTGCGATCTGGCGGGCAAGGATAGCGAGGGCAAGCTTCTCTCCGCTGAGGTGAGAGGCCGAGCGGCCGAGATGAAAGCCAGTCTTTCCACTCCGGTGCAAGGTTTCGTGAAAAACATCCTCGGCCAAAAGATGGTTTAACTGCTTGATGAAGTCATCACTGACTTTGCCGCCCGCAACAAGCTTACCCAACTCAACCTTCCAAGCCCGGCGAAGTTCCACCAAGCTTTTGACCGCCTCCGCGCTGCGGGACGTTGGGATCTGAAGGGCGTGATCCGTCGATAGCCCCGTGAGTGAAAGCCAGTCGATGACATCTGCCCAAACGCGGAGGTGATCTATCCACTGGCCCTGAGAGATCGAGAGGGTATTGGCAAAATCAATAGCGGGGTGGTCACCGACAAAGATGAATTCAGGGGGGGCTGCCCGGCTTTTTTCAGAGAGAGCAGTCATGCCGCAAGATAACCTTCAAAATATTATTTGACAAGTTACATCCTTTAATCGCATAAGTAACCTGTCAAACTAACTGTCACAAGTTACCAACCATCAACCGAAATCAACCCTATGAAAACAGCATCCATCTCCTACAAAACGGCACAGGTTGACGGCTGCAAAATCTTTTATCGTGAGGCCGGTGATCCGCAGGCACCGGCGGTCCTTTTGCTCCACGGTTTTCCAACCTCGAGTCACATGTTCCGCAACCTGATTCCGCAACTGGCGGGCGATTATCACGTCGTTGCCCCGGATCTGCCCGGCTTCGGTTTTTCCGATGCGCCAGATCATAAGACCTTTCAGTACACCTTCGACCATCTGGCCGAGGTCGTCGGAGACTTCGTCGAACAGATCGGTCTGAAAAGGTTCGCGGTCTACGTCTTCGATTACGGTGCTCCCGTTGGGTTTCGGCTCGCGCTGCGCTATCCCGAGCGCATCTCGGCGCTGATCTCTCAAAACGGCAACGCCTATGTCGAAGGTCTGAGCGACGACTGGGCTCCGGTCCGTGCCTACTGGGAAAATCCGAGCCAAAAGAACCGTGATGTCCTGCGCAGCCTTTCCACTCTGGAAACCACCCGCTGGCAATATCACCATGGCGTGACCAATGCTGAGGAACGCGTTGCGCCTGAAGTCATCATTCTCGACCAAACTTTATTGGATCGTCCGCAGAGCGCCGAGATTCAACTCGATCTCATCGGTGACTACAAAAGCAACGTCGCGCTTTATCCCAGGTTTCAGGAATTCTTTCGCACGCATCGGCCGCCGACGCTGGCGGTATGGGGAAAGAACGACCCCTTCTTTCTCCCTGCCGGGGCGGAAGCCTTCCGTCGGGATAATCCGAGCGCCAAAGTCGTCCTCTACGACACGGGCCACTTCGCGCTCGAAACCCATGCGGCTGAAATCGGGGCCGAGATTCGCTCCTTTTTGAGCACCATTCATAGGGGCTGAAGAAAATCCAAAAACTACCCGAGGAACGTCATCACCATGAAAAACGACAGAACGGCAGCTCAGCAACCTCCATCAAGAACCTTCTCGAGTTAGGAGGGTTAATGTTGCCAGTGACGACTGGATCTTCTGAAACATTGCCTATGGTGCCGTAGAATTGTGCGACCTCCCGCCGCACGAAATCCAGTTCCAGCGTCTCGTTAATTCGCCGTAGCGGATGATCACTGCGCACCCGCTTACCCAAGTTCACCTGATAGCTCCATCGCCGCTTCTGTGGATCGCGCTCCCCATCATGGGGACATAATGTTAGCAACTAATTATCTTTTTTGTAGATGTTATTCTATACTATTTGGCAACAAACCATCGTGCGGTGACCTTTAAGGACTGGATCATATTTTGGCCCCGATTGTTGATGGGACTAGACGGAACGATTCTCGATCTCGCACAGTTGGACCTTCTTCGCATAGCAAACGCTGATGGGATCGTTGATGTACGCGGCCGCCGCCGAGGCGACCTTGAGCACGACCAAATTCGGAATAGCGCCGTCATGTAGTTCAGGTCGATCAGCTCAACACTTTTTACCCTAAAGCAGACATCTTTGCAGTTGTTTGCGTAGAGCTCGAAAGAGGGCTCAGCGCGACCGATTTTTTTTCTGACGATGTATTCTAACGACGTCAACTGGATCGAGACAAACACGTTGGACGGAAAGAGATGTCTCGAGATCGTTTCAATACAATGTCCAGGGGTAGTTTGGCGCTATACCGGCAGAACATAGCTGATATCGACCGTGGCGCAGCCAGGATGCCTAGGCGACCTTTGCTGAGAACACCGTCTGCAGATATTCCCTGAGCAGTGAGAGCTCCGATTCAACCCCACGGGCGGCTATATATTGGTCGGGACGGATCAGATACCAGCCAAATTCACGACTCCCATATCGCGAATGGGCGACGCCTTCAGGATCAAGCAGCAGTGTCGCCCGGTTCCACGCAGATGATACCGGCTGTCCCGCCACACCTTGCCAGATCACAAACGTCCGGACTGCCGCGTCGCTGACGTCATTTATCGTGGCAGAGATCAGCTCGACGACTCTCTCCGATGGTGAATCCCCTGAAAACAGAAGCAGGCTATGATCCGGGTGCAGCAGCTCGCGCCAGAGTGATCCAGGCGAGCCCGACCTACGAATCTCAGCGTCCCGGGCCAGCGTCCCCGCCACCAAAGCATGATGGCGATGGTGCCCGAGAGTCCGGGAATCCTCTTTGATCAGCGATCCGGTCGAATACGAGATGCCCAATCCGGACAACGCAAATGAAGCCGTTTGCTGGAATAGTTGAAGCTCCGAAAAAATCGGCAGGATCACCTTTCTTGCCATTCTCAAGGCTGGTTGCGACATAAGCCCAAAATGAAGGAGGCGGCTTGTTTGCCGGACGACCATTTCCGCGACCGGATGCCGCTCCTCAAAATAGCTTTCAGCGATGGATTCCGCATCGCCTCGTCCACTGGTAAGCAGTTTCAGTTTCCATCCGAGATTAAAAGCATCCTGCATTCCCGTATTCATCCCTTGCCCGCCGGCGGGGCTATGGATATGGGAGGCATCCCCAAGAAGAAATATTCGCCCGACTCGGTTCCGCGATGCAACTCGCTCGTTTACAGCAAAATAAGACAGCCACTCCGGCTCGGACAGTCGCAGGTTTGCCAAACCCGCGTCATCAACGTGCGCCTGAATTTCCTCAAGCGTCGGTAGGCTATGGTCATCGAGATTCGTTCGAAGACCGAAGAACCGCCTGATGCCCGGTCTAATCGGAAACATCAGGACAGCTCCGCGGGGACCTGTTGAAAGGAGAATGGTATCGTCTGGCGGGGCATCGGTCGTTTTTGCATCGGCGAGAATGAACGCAAGCTCCTCAGTTATCCCGGCAAATTCCACAGGCAGACGATGCCGGACAATGCTTCGCGCCCCATCACAAGCAGCCAGCCATTCCGACCGGATAGTCTCGACAGCGCAATCGGACCTCTTGAGATCGCACTCGACATGGTTGGCCCCCAATCTCACATCGATACATTCGAGATTCCGTTCAACTTCCACTCCCAACTCTCGAAGATTCTCCAGGAGGAGTTCTTCAGTATGACTCTGCGGAAGAATAACCGGTGTAGAGTACGGCGACTCCAGGCCTTCGCTCACGTGGATCTCGGCGACCCGGTGGCCCCGATCGAGCATTATCATTTTCCGGATCGGCCGTGCTGCTTCCAAGAATCGGTCAGCTAATCCAGCGGCAGCAAGGTGCTCAAGCGTACCGCTCCAGATCGCGAGCGCCTTGGAATGAACTGAATGCTCCGCGTTCTTGTCGATGATCCGGAACGAGACACCATGCCGCCGGCACTCGGTCGCGAGCGTTAGCCCGACGGGACCGGCGCCGACGATTGTTACGGGGGGATTTTTATCCATCGATTACTATTCGAACCGTAAAGCTTTCACGGGGTCAAGCGCGCCGTAAAATAGGGTGGGATTATCGCCGCTGGAATTTCGAGGCAGCTCGGATCGGTTCTTGGACTACTTCGAAACGAACAGACGCAAGCAACGCGTAGTCGTAATCGGTTATGTTACGAGCGGTGGATTAGTGGGGAACACTTCGCTTTCGAAGAGCGCATACCGCTAAATGGATCATAGCCGTGCACCTGTGGGGATCGAGTCTACAACCCGGTGATTAAGAGTCATTCGCCCTGATGCCCAAGGTGACGCTCGGATACCGGGAACGTGAAGTTCAAGTCACCGTCAACGACACCGCGACTGCAAACGTGGTCCCGATCGGCCAGTTCTTAATGCCAACCAAAAACGCGAACTAGAGGAAGAATCGAGAACACTAGCACCTGGCTAAAAGTGGGTGACAGCCGCCACCGACGGCACGCCGTTTGAATCCACGAGGAAGAGCATGTAGTAACCGGGCGGCGCTAGGTTGGCGTCCGTCGGCGCCGTAATGTTCAACGAGCCGTTTGCATCCACAAAAGACAACGGGAGAAAGCGCTGACTCATGTTGAAACCGTGGGTCACGCCCCCAAAGCGAATAAGCGAAACTTGCGCGATATGCGCAGGACTTTGCACGGTGTAGTTCACGGTGAAGCTCTGTCCATAGGACAACTGTGAAGGAGCGGAAGTGATTGTCGGCCGCGAGCCTCTAAAGAGGTAGGGTGGCGAAAAGAATTCCGCACTGAACTGATCGGTGGGCAAGGTACCGACATCGAAACGGCCACCGCCACAGACCAAAACTCGCGCGTCGGGCAGGAGCAGAGCCTCAGAGTGGTACAGGCGAGGTGCATTCATTGTCCCGAGCGTGGTCCAAGTTTCCGCGGTCGGTGACCACAACTCTGCGGCAAACACCGCGTTTGAGACGTCAGTCGCGCCAGTGGTCGTGCCGCCGCCCGTGACAAGGACATTGCCATCCGGGAGGAGGGTTGCGGTGTGATAGGTGCGGGGGAAAGCCATTGAGGCCACCTGGCGCCAGAGCGGCGACGGTTGCGTCATGTCAAGCACATAAGCCGTAGGGACGGAGGGCCGGGTCGCGGTATCTGGATCTATGCTGGTGCCCACCTTCAAGATCTTGTTAGGAAGATACATCGCCGAACTCCCTCCGTCTAAGGGGACGCTCCCCCCCACGGCGGTCCATGTCCCAGCGTTCAGATCGAGCACTTGACTGACGATCGGATCTTCATCGGTTGCAGCAACCAAAATTCGGCTGTCCGGCAAAACGTAAACGTGCGGATAGTACGGGAAAGTGAACGGTGGGAAAGAGAGCGTAGGGCTGTAAAGCTGACTCCATTTATTCTTTGACGGATCGTAGACTTCCTGAATTTGGACGAAGCACCCATTGCAATTCGTTTCACCGGAAGTCACGATCAGGCGTCCGTCCGGGAGTATGGTCAGCGTGGGATACCAGCGCCCCTGAGCCATGTTTGGTAGGACCGTCCACGCATTGTTGGTCGGATCGAAGACGTTCGAAACGGCAAGACCGGTGTGGGCCGCAACGTGCCCTCCGGCCACCAGGATCCGGCCATCCCCCATCTGTTCCATCGCGCCACAGAAGATATTGGCTGGCACCGGCGCGGAAATGTTGGTGTTGCCGATGGGATCCCAGACGATGGCAGTGCTTCCATTGAACTGGCCATCGGACATCAAAATCCTGCCGTCTCGCAGGAGCGCCGAGTGAACGGGCACGATCGGCAACGAAACGGTGCCAGACCACATTCCAAACCTGGTAGGATCGGGAGGCGAGCTTGGCGTTAATGTTGCGTAGAATGACCATTGTCCAGTGCTGGCAGTCGGCGATGGGAATGTGGCTGGCAACGGTCCGTAAGCCGCGTTGCCCAGCGCTACCAATCCAACATTAAAGCTGGCCTTGAATGAGAGTGAGCTGCTACTCGGTTCGTAAACCAGCCAATAACTTCCTGGCGCCAAGCTAACCTGAGAAACCACAGGAGCAGTGTTCCATCCAACAACCGGGTTAATCAAAGCGGTCTCGCCTAATTTATTCCCTGGTAGACCGCCTGAGCCTGTCGCGTCATATAACCCGAGACGCAGCGTGCTGCTATTTACTGCCACAATGTAGAAGCTCAAGCTTTGCAACGTCGCCTGTTGTCCTAAGCTCGCTTGCTGTCCAAGAATCAGGCCACCGTTGCCGCTATCGGTGTCCGGCAAGATGCTGTTAACGCCGATTGTAATCGATCCTGGAGTCGGGCTTGGAGTGGGCGTCGGGGTAGGAGTGGGCGTTGGGGTAGGAGTGGGCGTTGGGGTAGGAGTGGGCGTTGGGGTAGGAGTGGGCGTTGGGGTAGGAGTGGGCGTCGGGGTAGGAGTGGGCGTCGGGGTAGGAGTGGGCGTCGGGGTAGGAGTGGGCGTTGGGGTAGGAGTGGGCGTCGGGGTAGTGGGCGTCAAGGTTGCGTAGAATGACCATCGTCCAGTGCTAGCAGTCGGCGATGGGAATGTGGCTGGAAACGGCCCGTAAGCCGCGTTGCCCAGCGCTACCGGTCCAACGTTAAAACTCGACTTGAATGAGAGTGAGTTGCTACTCGGTTCGTAAACCAGCCAATAAGTTCCTGCCGCCAAACTAACCTGAGAAACCACAGGAGCAGTGTTCCATCCAACAACTGGGTTAATCAGAGCGGTCTCGGCTAATTTATGCCCTGGTAGACCGCCTGAACCTGTCGCGTCATATAACCCGAGACGCAGCGTGCTTTTGTTTACCGCCACAATGTAGAAGCTCAAGCTTTGCAACGTCGCCTTTTGTCCTAAGCTCGCTTGCTGTCCAAGAATCAGGCCACCGTTTCCGCTATCGGTGTTTGGCAAGATGGTGTTAACGCCGATCGTTATCGTAGCTGGTGCGGCAGAGAGACTCTGTAGGCCGCCCACTGCGGCGATGAAGAACAACAATACGCCAAGGGCGAGACCCTTCTTTCTGATCTCCAGCGTTTGCTGACACGCATTGAACCCTTCCTTAAGATTGCCCTCCGAAATCATTAAATCGCCAACTTTTGCACAACTGAGTGGCAGTTCGACCTTCACACACCTCTTTTATCGAATTGAGGATTCCAGACACAGCAGCAAAGTTGTCCAGCCGGAAACAAATCTATCGCCGGCTATGAAAACGCTGAAAAATACATGCAATGTAGTCGGCAGGACAAAATGTTCTTGCGTCCTGTAAGCCGAATCAAAATTCGAGGCTATTTTTTTCTGACATGCGCCCATTGTTTGCGATTCTCCGTCAGCTGCTTGAATCGCAATAGGCGCGGACGAGCTTCCGGTAATCAAAGTCACGGAAGCGCAATTCGTTCGCACGGGAGCACTTGATTGAGTTGCTGGGCCGAAAAAAAGCAGGGAAGAGTTGAGGTTCCAAACTTCTTCCCGGCGGTGAACGACGAGTTGGCCAAAGCGAAATGTCTCACGAGTGCGAGAATCGATCCGGCAACTGTGAATTCGCGGGCGATGTTAAACGCGGACATACACAGCTCTAAAAATCGCATTATCCCGATTGCTGCATAGTCCCAGGAAGCAAATCGTGCACGTGGCTCGGGTACAAGAATGGGCTTGGGATCCGGTAAAATGTCTAGTAGAGGCCTTGATAAGTCCAGAGCCGCATCGACCTCGCCTCCAATTGCGAGACCAAATCCAGACCGGTGCCGGTCGCCCAGTCAGTAACTAGCGGATGATTTCGATGCCTGATTCAGTCTCTATCCAACTCGCGCACCACACGCCAACGGCTTGTCTGGACGGTAGACGATATTGCTCGGACCTAAAATAGAGACTTCGTGGGCGTACTGATTTGCTTTGCTGGTCTTGATCGTCAGGACCGGTTCATCAGTGCCGTTTTTGCGGTTGGCTTTGAAGCGGTGCTGGTTGACGTGGATTCGCTTAATCACTCCAGACCCGAAATACCTGGACCCTGGCAAGACCGGTTGCAGTGGGAATACTTAATGACTCTTAATTAATTCTCTGACGTGTTAAAATGCTGGCTCAATGAAAACATTTATCCTTCTCTTTTTAATGTTCGTCAGCTGTGCGAAAGCTGATGATGTCGATCCCAATAAAAGGTTGGTGGCTTATCCCCAATCAGTTTCAATGAACCAACCGCTCGCTGCCCCAGATTGGCTGCGTGACTTTTGGATCATTAAGGATTTGAAGACCGGCAAGGAATTTTTACTGGTTCACGACAAGAACGGCACGTCGGTAATGGAGATACAATAAGTTTAAGGTACCTTAACTAAATTCTTGCCTGTTTAGTGCCTATTTTCCAGAAACTCCCTAGGGGAGTACAGGATCTGTGTTCCTGCCTTTTTGCTACCCGTTTCTGACCTGATTTGCTACAGCGCTTCTGTAAGTGCCTTTAAATAAGCCATCTACTGCACCGTGTAGGAATCGAACCTACAACCCAGTGATTAAGAGTGTACTTCTGTCGCCGTGCTTCATGATCTCCTCTGACCCGTTGTGCCGCTTCCAGACAAGCTTCCCACGCTCTGCTAGACCCTGCGGCACTAGGTCATGAAAGCACAGGAAAACGCGGTGAAGAACCCAAAAAGTGTCCAAACTTCGAAAGTGCTTGGACACTTTGCCAAAACCAACGTCAGCTACCGGTAACAGGTATTTTTCAACAGATCGACACTCGCACGGAACGCGACTCCGGGCCAAAGATTGGACGTTGAAAATCGCTCACGACCGACATCGCGAAACTTCTCCACTAGGCACAACTAATAAAGCGGCCGCAGCCGCAAAAGCACAAGACATCTAGCTCTCACTCTTAGCACGAGGTTAGGAACAGACCCTTGCAAGGTACAAACCGCGATCCAAAACACCTGCCTCAACTCAAGAAGGAACCACGGTTGGCTCGTTTCTCAAGCAAGAAACAAAGCTCAGCGTAGCTATCTCAGCCCCTCCAATTCTGCACGTCGACGCAAAACTTCGGACTTCTGAATGCGGAATTGGTGCGCCAAGAGTAAGCAGTAACGCGACTCATCCGCCTGAGGTCCTCCTTTCTCTGCAAACGGTCATTGTTCGCGGAGGTTATTTGCGGGCGTTTGCTAGTTAATTCAGCTGTACGGTTAGCTATTTCGCCTCGGCGATCCGTTCACCTTTGTCTAAATTAGATTGATCTACCAGGAACGGCTTGATTGCTTCATCGTGCAATGGAGTCTTGTTCCGAATGTGGTCCAGAATAATTTGGAGGGCGGTGCGGATCTGTTTGCCGGGGCTCTGTTCGATTGTAGCGGTCTGGTCTCCGGAGCGAATCTTGGCCAGAGCCTCGGGCAGTGCGTCATATCCGATGACTAGCACCTTGCCTTTTGGTAAGCCCGCTTGCTGTAACGCTTCTTCCGCGCCTAACGCCATGTCGTCGTTGGAACAGATGATTACATCTGGCGGAGTACCGATTGAGGTGAGAAGATTCTGGGTCACCGTCATTCCCTGGTCGCGCTTGAAGTTAGCAGTTTGATCAGCAAGGACTTTGTATTTGTCGCCAGCGGCTTTCAATGTTTCGAGTGTACCTTTTGCCCGATCGATTGCGGGGCTGCTTCCTGGTTCGCCCCGGAGGAAGATAATACGTGCGCCGTTCGGGAACTTCTTGATGACGTAATCAGCCATGGCGACGCCGCCAGCAACGTTATCTGCGCCGATGTGGGCTATCGGCTCGGTCGTGCCTGTGACATTGCGGTCGACCGTTACGATCGGGACTTTAGCGGCGATCACTTCGTTCGCAGCCGAGGCCAGTGCATTGACGTCAATCGGTATGAGCACGATACCGTCGACACCCTGAGTGATGGCAGTTCTTAGCTCGCTCGATTGAATGGGTGACTTACCTTGTCCATCTTCCACAGTGACTTTGATGCCTAGCTTCTTTCCTTCATCTTCCGCCTGAGCTTTCATGAAGGCGAAGAATGGGAAGGCGAGGTTCGGTCCGAGCACGACGATGTGCTCGTTCTTGTCTTGAGCGAGGATCGAGGCGGGTGGAATCGCCACGAGTGTAGCGGCCAATAAGAGCCGGCAGAGGATATGCTTTATTTTCATTAGGGGACTATTTGGGATGTAGGGTTTAGGGAAAATTATCGCGGCGAGACGCTGCCACTCCTTGATTTGGCGAACGTGTCAAAGGCAACAGCCAGAACGATGATCACGCCGATGATGATTTGTTGGTAGTAAGCGGACACGTTCATGATCACCAAGCCGTTAAGCAGCACTCCGATCAGAACAGTTCCGACGATCGTCCCGAGCACTCCGCCTAAGCCGCCAAAAAGGCTGGTGCCACCAATGACGACGGAGGCGATCACGCGTAGCTCGAATCCATCGCCGGCGACCGCTTCCGCGGAGTCGAGACGTGCGGTCTCCATGAAACCGGCGAGACCGGCAAGAAAACCCATAATCGCGTAAACGCTCACCAAGATGTGATTAACCCGAAGTCCAGAGAGTCGAGCGGCTTCCGGATTTCCGCCGACGGCATACACTTGTCGACCGTAGCGGGTGTACTGCAGTAAGATAAACCCGACCAACGTTACAATCGCAAAGAGCCAGACTGGTAGAGGTACAAACAGAAAGCTGCCGCTGCCCCACCAACGGAATCCGGGAGAGAATCCGCTGATTGGGGAACCCTCGCCAACCACCAGCGTCACGCCGCGCCATACTGTCATGCCTCCCAGCGTGACAACAAAAGGCGGAACCCTTAGCCTTGTGATTGCTACGCCCTGCAGCCAACCGCACATCAATCCGACACCAGTTGCGACCGTCAGTGCAACTAGCCAGGCGTAGCCGCCGAAAGCCATTGGATCTTCCGGAACGGCCCGGGACTCGCCGGTTCCCTTAAGGACGGCGGCGGCGCTCATCGCCCCAAGGGCAAGAATAGCGCCGACGGATAGATCGATTCCTGCGGTGAGGATGACCATAGTCATTCCAACCGCCATGACGCCGTAGATCGAAACGTCGGCCAGAATGTTAAAAAGATTGCGTGGATAAATGAAACGAACGTTCTGAGTGGTAAAGAACAACATCAGAACTGCCAGGAACAGAACAACGCCAAATCTTTCGAAAATAGCGATCCAGCGGATCCGACTTTGTATCGCCGCGGATTCGGTAAGAGGAGCTGTTGCTTCACTCATAAATCGGCAATGATAGATAGTTAGTTGATTGGGGCATGAACGTGCGTTTCACCGGCGCCGAGGGTCATGAGTTTCATCAACTTCTCTTCCGTAGCGTCGGCTGCAGCCATCTCACCCGTGAATCGACCCTCCTTCACGGTGATTATGCGATCGCACAGAGAAATGATTTCAGGGAGTTCCGAGGAAACTACGACGATGGCGGTGCCGGCTGCGGCAAGCTCCCTCAACAGTTCATGAACTTCTGCTTTCGCACCAACGTCAATCCCCCGAGTCGGCTCATCCACGAGTAGGATTTTTGGTTTCAACGCCAAATACCGGGCCAACACAACCTTCTGTTGGTTGCCGCCCGATAATGTTCCGACGATCACGTCTTCGTTCGCCATGCGAATCCGCAGATTCTGCTTAAAGCGGCGGATCAAAGCAGATTCGGCATTCGGATCTACGAAGTATCCGAATCGACAGAGGCGCTTAAGACTCGGGAGAGTCAAATTCCTTCGCACACTCTGCGTAAGAAAAAGCGCGTGCTGTTTGCGGTCTTCGGGAACTAACGCCATCCCCACGTCGATGGCTTTACCCGGGGAGTCGATTTTTACCGGTTTACCTTCCAGATAAATTTTCCCGGATTCGAACTGCTCTGCGCCGTAGATTGCGCGAAGGAGATCAGTTCTACCGGCGCCTACGAGCCCGGCCAGTCCTAAAATTTCGCCACCCCGGACCTCAAAGCTTAAATCGCGAAGCATGACAGCTTGCGGGCTGGGCAGTTTTTTAGTCCTGGAGAGGTGCTCAACCTTCAGCACGACAAGACTGGTTTGGCTGGTAGCGGCGGAACGGTGCACGTCGACGTTCCGACCGACCATCATGCGCACAAGGTCTTCCGGAGAGGTCTTTGCGACGTCGCCAGTCCCGACCAATCGACCATCCCGCAGCACCGTGTACCGATCGCAAATCTGCGGTACCTCGACCAATCGGTGGGAAACATAAATCACGCTGATGCCGTGCGATTTCAGATCTCGCACGACCGCGTGAAGCTTTTGCACTTCGCGATCGCTTAGTGCAGCCGTCGGTTCGTCCAGAATAATTAGTTTTGCATCGAGGGTAAGAGCCCGAGCGATTTCGACCAACTGCTGTTCGGCCACGCTCAAAGCGGAAACCGGAGTAGCCGGATCGACATTAAGGTCAAGGCGGCTGGTCGCGGAGATTGCGGCTCGGCGCATAGCCCTCCAGTCGACGAAATATCCGGGGCCCGGCTCCCGACCGATCAATACATTCTCCGCGATCGACATGTTGGGCATCAGGTTGAACTCCTGATAGACGGTGACAATTCCTTGCCGTTGCCTATCTGCCGGTGTGTGAAACCCAAGTGGCTGACCCTCAAATTTCAGAACGCCGCTGTCCTGCGCGTGAGCTCCGGCCAGTATTTTCAGAAGCGTGGATTTACCCGCTCCATTCTCTCCCAGCAGTGCATGTACTTCGCCGGAGTGAACGGTGAAAGACACCTGTTGCAGAGCCAGAACTCCGAGGAAACGTTTGCTGATATTAATCGCTCGCAGAAGAGGCACCGAAGAGGGTCGCTGGTGGTCGCAGGCTGGACGCTCACTCTGATGTTCGGGGGGACTTATCATACGATCGGAAGGGCTTCGGTCATTGCGGTTCATAGCCCGCAGCGAAATCAAATCGAGGCAATTTGTTAGGGTACTAAACAAACTAAGTCTAGTAAATTCTTTCCCCCTGTCAATCCGTTTTTCAACCAACAAACCGGATCAGGTCGAACTCAGCTCGAATTATCGAATGGGCCAAAGTCACCCCAGGCACGATGAAAAGACGCCTGGCCCTACTCCGGCTGAATGACACCCTTTCTCACGATGATGCAGCCGTAGAGGCGTCTTTCACCGGTTACGACCAAAGCAAAAGCGTGTCGGGCGCGTTCTTTGAATTCGACGGGATCTAACACGGCCAGTTTGAGCGTGCTATCCTCATGTTTGGCAATGATCTGCCGGAACTCGCTAAAAATCGGCAAATCATTCGCCGGATGGCCGTCGACCAGCATGCGCCACGCTACCTCAGGCTCCTCTTTCTCAAGCGGAAGCACCGATAGTATCGCACCGAGAACATCGGTCGCCGAGATACCTTCAAGTCGCACCGTAGGAGGACCATCTCTGTGACACGGGAAGTTGGCGTCAACAATCGCCAACTCGTGGCGATGCCCCATGCCGCGCAACAGGTAGAGGAGTTCGGGCGAGAGGATGGGATTTATACCCTTTAGCATATCGGTTCCGTCCAGAAGCGCCGAGAATTGATCAAAAATTGCGGGCGGCCGGCGATTGGATCTTGCATGACGGATTCTGGATGTCAGGCCACAGACCAGCCGCCATCAACAAGCAGGTTTGTCCCGGTAATCAGCGCCGCTGCGGGGGAAGCGAGAAAGACAACTGCCCCGACAACCTCTCCGGTATGTCCGATCCTCCCAAGGGGAATGTGAGCAAGCGTCTGCCGATGGAAGTCGGGATCCGCGAGAGAGGGTCTTGTCGAGTCGGTCCACACAAAGGTCGGCGCTACGGTGTTGACCGTTATGCCGTGCGGCGCCCACTCCAGAGCAAGACAGCGCGTCAGATGGTTGATAGCGGCCTTGCTCATACAATAAACGGACTCGCCATGGAGGGTGACTGTGCCCGCCTGCGAACTGATATTGATGATGCGTCCGAACTTGCGCTCGATCATGGTACGGGCAACGGCCTGCGTCACGAAGAACGTGCCTTTGAGATTGACCTCCAGGACAAGATCGAAATCTTTCTCGTTTACGTTCTCGGCAATATTCCGGGGCCCCACTCCGACATTGTTAATTAGGATGTCGATCCGACCGAAACTGGCAATCGCTGCTGCCACCGATGCTTCGATATCTTCGCGGCGAGAGATGTCCAGTTTAACCGGCAACACTTGGCGTCCAAAAGCTTGAAGCTCTGCGATCAAATCGGCGGAGACAGCTGTGTCGCGGAGGCCGAGTACGATATCGGCACCCGCGGCGGCACACGCCAGTGCGCAGGCACGTCCAATGCCACGCCCTGCCCCGGTGACGAGCGCAACTTTGCCTGCGAGGCTGAAGTTCGGAACGGTCTCACTCTGCGAATTCATTTAAATCGACCTTTGCTCTATTTATCACCATTCAACCGCTTTCGTTTGGTTAGTAAACAAACGAAGTGTAGTAAATCCTTTCGCGTAGTCAACTGCGTTTATCCAGCTAATGGGCCGTCTTAGACCCAGGCCGAGTCATCGAATCCGAGTATGTCACACCGGGCACGGTGAAGAGGGAATCATACACCAGTGCTGCGCCGCCGACCGCCGAGCTGCTCTCTCCGAAAGACGAGATTTTTACTTGCAGGTGGTCGACCGTCGGGAATTCCCTGGCTTCAAGCCGGCCCGCAACTTTTAATGAAACAAACTCATAAAGGGAAGAAAGTTGCCCCGAAAGGATGACTAACTTCGGGTTATAAAGATCGGCTATGCTCCGAATCGCGACCACTAACCAGTCGGACCAAGTGTCGATAACGGTCTTTGCTCCAGCGTCGCCCTTCCGTAGAAGCTCTATTAGGCGTTTCAAATCGCGGACCCTTTTAACACCGCTTTCGTATCCAGACAGCAGACCGTCACGACCTAAGACACTTTCCAGGAACCCTCTCCCCTCTTGCCGGCCAGCCGACTTAAGACGGAAATCCAAATGACCGATTTCGCCAGCGAGACCTTGTCCTCCACGAAATATTCTTCGATCAACGATAGTCCCAGCGCCGACACCGACATCCAACATCAACAGGCAAAGATTAGGCTCCCCGGCGGAGTCCCCAAAATAGAGTTCGGCCAACGCTGCCGCATTTGCGTCATTCTCAACAAATACCGGTATCGAGATTTGCTTTATCAATTCTTCTCGGAAGGGGATATCTCTCCATTTTAGGAGAGGCGCCAAGCGCACGAATCCGTTCGGTGAAAGCATTCCTGGGATTGTGAAACCTACACCGCGAATCCTGGGCGACTTTTTGAGCCGTCTGACAATGATCTCTCTCACCAGCTTCGCCGCTGTCTGAATCACGGCCGACGCATCAGAGGAGTCTTCAACAGGGACCTCGGTTTGGAAAACGATCTCGCCATCTAGATTAACCACGACTGCGGTCAGCCTTTCAACCTCAATTGCTATTCCTAGGAAAAAGGCACCTTCCGGATTGAGCTTTAGCCCTTGACCGGGACGTCCAGTCCCTTCGGTTATAAAGGTCTGACCGGTTTCAATAACCAGACCCTGCTCCAAGAGGTCTGATGCAACGCTTGTAACGGTTGCTCGAGTTAGATTAAGCGCACGAGCAAAGGCCGCACGCGAGAGCGTTCGATGCTCCTTCAGAAGGAGCAAAGCCCGCGATTGATTTATATCACGAACCAACCTTGGGTGAGCCATGCTTTGTCCGCAAACAGTGTCAAGGGCTCCTGGATACCACATCCACAGTGTCACACGCAAACTCTCGGCGCGCTAACCCCGTCTTGGATATGAGATGCATGCCTCCGTACACGGCAGCTGATCGGCCGAGAACTGTCCGCACAAACTTTGCGGAATTTACCGCCTCCGGAGACTGGAGTCGTTTGCGTATCATCGCGATCAGCCTATCAACCGGGTACCCGGCCATGTCCATAATCCCGCCACCAAAAACGACCAATTCAGGGTCAATCAAATTGACGGCAGTCGCAATTCCGGTGGCTTGGTCTTGCAAGAAATGCTCTAAATGGTCCACCAGAGACTTGGCCTTTCGTCCATCGACGAACAGCCGATCAATCGGAATCGCGTATTGCTTTGACCAATCAACGAGCTGGCGACCACTCGCGTAGGCTTCGAGGCAGTCGGTTTGCCCGCAGACGCAACGTCGACCCTCGCTTCGCACTGGAATGTGTCCGAGTTCGACTCCCGTGGTATTGGTACGGATTGGATTCCCGTTCAATAGAAAACCTCCTCCTACGCCAGTACCGCAGTAAACGCCCAAAACCGACCGTGCTCCAGCGGCTGAACCGGCGAGCCACTCACCCATAAGCTGGAGAACGATGTCGTGCTCGACCATAACCCGTGAGGGAAAACGCTGTTCGAAGATAGTCCTGAGCTTCAGTCCTTGTAGCGCCGGGATGTTATTAATCTTCAAGACTTCATCCAAATCCCGATCAAGCTCCGCGGGGATACCGATGACCACGTCAAAATCCCGCAGCACCTGGTCGGCCGCAAAGTTGCGAATCATTTTCTCCAGGGTCTCCACAGGATCACCGCTTCGGAATAAGTCAGTCGAGTGCTGTCTTACCTCCTCAATTATGGTGCCTGACCGGGAACCACCGCAGCGAACGTGCGTCCCTCCGATGTCCACGACCACTAAACTCCTGGTCACCGCGGATTTATCGATTGCTATTTCGCCCTTTGACATTCTCGTATCCTCCCTCGGCCGAGGTGATGTACCGCTCCGCCGCCCGAACGTTTTCCTCCAGATCCGCGCGATCGGTTTCCAAAATCAGCTTTGGCAGTTCGATCGGATCTGATTCGGCCTTCAGGCGCAAATAAAGGTTAACATCGCGATTTTCCGCCAAATGTGTGCCTCTTTCTTGCTCTATTCTTTCTCGAGCGGTCTCCTCCGCGCAAATGCACTCAACAATTTTGAACGGAGTCCGGTACTCCTCAGCTGCTGCTTTGATTCTCTCAATCTGAGTCCGTTTCGAAAAGGTCCTACCGTCAATGATGATGATAGACCCCGGGTCTCTTTCGAGGATATATCTGGCAACTTGTAGGATAATCTCAATGCAAAAATCATCCTGGCGCGAACTGAACTCGATCAGTTTGGATGGAAAAAGAGTTGCCCGCACTTGGTCCTTTGACAGCAAAACTGCCTCTAGCCTTGCACCAAGCTGCACCGCGACGGTGCTCTTTCCAGAAGCGGGCAAGCCTGCCATTGCAACCAGCATGTAGAATTTCTCCCTAGGATGATGTCACTGGCTGCGGATCCAGGATGTGGTCTGCTGAAGATCTTCGCTTTTGAAGAGCAGTGAACCGGGAGTGATGATGTCGGCTCCTGCCTGCCGTAGTTTTGGTACTGTTTCAATACGGATTCCGCCGTCCGCCGAGACTTTGATCTGATCGCTCGATGCGTGTTCAGCAACGATTCGCTTGACCGCCTCAATCTTTTCCAACACCCGTTCATCAAGCGAAGCACCTTTGATCCCAAGCATCGTACCCATCAGAACAACGATCTGGATGCTGCTCAGATACGGAACAAGATCGAAAACATCCGTGTCCAATTGAATGGCGATTCCCGCCGAGGCGCCGGCCGCGTGAATTTTGTCCAGGCCTGATTCTAGATGTCTGCGATTCTCCAAATGCAGGGTCACGATATCCGCTCCAGCTCGAACGAAATCCTCCACTAGCTGGAGTGGTCGCTCGACCATCAAGTGCATATGGAATGGTTTCTGTGTACATGGCCGGATAGCCGCAACTAAATCAGGAAAGAATAATAGTCCCGGAACGAAATTCGCATCTGCTACATCGAGATGGAAGAGGTCCGCATAAGGCTCCATCCGGCGAACCTCCTGTGCTAATGCGCCTAAGTCGGCTGACCATAGCGACGCGTCAGCCAGGAGTCTCTGTTTCGGCAATTTGCTCCAAATATGATTCTCTGGCATTTCTTGGGTACCTCAGATCTTTGACTGTAAGTCCTCGAGATCGCTCCGCCGTCCTAATGACTCTGGATTGCGTACTTTTCGTGCCACCCTTCGCCCGGGGTTGGAAGCGCGTCTTTCGGCAGCTTCTGATGCAGAGGCGTAGCTAAAGAACTCGCGATAGCATTGAGTATTTTGAGACGACCCACTGCGACCCGATTCAGAAAACGCTCGCGATCAGACGGGTCAGCGTGGTCCATAGCATCCTGCCAAATTGCTCGACCCGCAAGAAAACCGCTGGCTCCGGCATCGCAAGCAAATTCGAATTGGCGCTGGAAGGTGGCGAAATCCGCACCTCCGCTCAAAAGTACCCAAGGAACACGCGCTGTTTCGGAAAGCTCGACGTAGGCGTCTCGAATTTTGTGTTCATCTTTCTCTCTCCTCACGTCGACAACAAACTCCGCCTTTAGTACGTCTACGCCGAGAGGCACCAAGCGACGGGCCGATTCAATCACCAAACGGGAAAGAGCATCGGCGAATTCGGGCTCGGACTTTTTCTGCCCTGGGGTAACGGGGTACACGATTGGCTCGAGAATCAGGGGAAGATCATGACGGCGGCACTCCTTTGCGACAGCCTCGACCAACCGCTCTTGACGTTCTGCTTCGGGTGCCTCCGGGTTATAGAAAAGAAGCAACTTCACTGCGTCTCCTCCTGCGAGCTTGATTACTTCGATCGACCATCTCGGCTGCAATATAGTGATTCTCGTATTATTGAATTCTTCGTAGCCCGATTGCTCGCAAGCCACCAGTATTCCGACCGAAGGCGGGATCGCGCCACGGGCGATTAATGGTCCAAGGCCGTAAATCGGATCAAGCAGAACCGCGCTTGAATGAGACAAGAGAGCCTTTGCCAGGCGAACTTTTTCCGAAACGATATCTTCCCACGAAGGATTCTCTGAACCGCTGCAACGTTTGAGCATGCTCTTCAGCGTTC
The DNA here is from genome assembly GCA_963804425.1 of uncultured Verrucomicrobiae bacterium. GTDB lineage: Bacteria > Verrucomicrobiota > Verrucomicrobiia > Chthoniobacterales > JAFAMB01 > DASTDH01. Next base: position 65,176 of record CAWDQF010000005.1, read on the forward strand.
CGCGGTGATCCAGCGCGGTTATCCTAAAAATTCCATGCTCATCGGCGATCCTGGTGATTCCACGCAGGCGACCCAGACTAATAGTTTGATCTAGTTGATTTAGCACACGTATGTTTGTTTAGTAACCGAACTAACATCTGAATCGAACATTTGGCAAATTCCTTTCGGCGAGCAGATAACGCGGCCCTGGCCCGTTTGCTAAAAAGTATGCTGAGACTGCGGAAACTGAGATGTCCCCGCGACTTTTTCATCGTCCGTAGCGATGCGAACAATCGGCGCCTTACCCTCTGGCCAGGCTTGAGACGCATTCCAACCGCACATATTTATCGAGGTAGCTTTGGTTTTCAGTGAATCCCGAGTTTTTTTACGTTCTTGGCTCGGAGAAGAATTCGCTTTTGCAATCTTTACTCCGGGCCAGTTCGCGAGCCCAGCTCACCAAGTGATTAGAATCAATATCTGTGTTCGCGCCAAGCATGTACAATAACTATCTTTGGCTATGTTATTGTTTTGTAACCGTTTCCCATCAAGCCACTTGCACCGTGTAGGAATCGAACCTACAACCCAGTGATTAAGAGTCACCTTCTTAGTGCGTTCTGCTCTGACCCGTCATGGCCCGTCCAGCCGCGTCTAGACGTGCTACGACAGCTATTCTACAGTCTCGCCCACTGGGTCATGACAGCACACAAAACGGCGTATCAGAACGCAAAAAGTGGCCGAGTTTCTTAAAGGCTCGGCCACTTCTTCAAGCTTGATGGTTGCTCCAACACCAAGGGCTTAGGGGCTTCCCTCTCCACAGACTCGACAATCAACGAGAACTGGTTCCGACAGAGCAGTAACAAGTCTCCTTGTCTTGGCTTGGTTGTGTAAGGATTGCCGGGGGAACGGAACAGGAGCGGAATTCAGCGTACGAGCCATCGAAAGGCATGTTTAACAAATGGCCTCGCGTCTTTCTCAATGCAGACGCCGTGGGCGATGATCAGTTTGTTGAAGTCCCACGAAAGCAGCTTTTCGAGCGATCGGCGCGCGAGGTTCCGATCAGTGAAAGACAGCCTGATGTCGCACGGGACGCCGCCATGCGGACATGCAACACCAGCAACTTTCCACAGAGCATTGAGCAAGGGCTTACCCTTTGTAATCGGGTGATTTTGGATGAAATCGGCCAGGATGACCGTGCGTGAACTTTTATGAAAGAAAAAGACTTCTTGGACGAAAAAGTTCCCTTTGAAGACAAGTTGGTCAAGATCGTCCGCCCAGCGGTGAGGCGGCGCGCCTCCCAGAAGGCCGGCGAATGGCAGGCGCTTGAACTCATTCGGTATCTGTGGAGGCGCCCACAGTTCTGCGTCGGGAAACAGCGCATGCCACTCTTCCAGTCGCCAGACATGTAGCTTGGTCGGTGCAACGAGGTATCTCACCGGCCCCGACGCCGCGACACGATCGAGCACTTCGAGTGGTACGGGCACAGGAGAATTCACCCACAATGAGTCATCGGCCAGCTTCACGACAATCATTCGGGTAGGAAGCGGGACACCGACGGCACGGACGGGCGGACCGTCGATGATTGACACGTTTTCAGCGAACTTCTGAAGGTCGGGCATAGATATCGAACTGCACGTAGACCTGCGCTCCCAGTGAATCCACGACTTAGATGCAGTAATCGTTGCACTTAAATCGTGGACTACCGCGCCACTGGCCCAACGGGGCGACGTTTGCTCAATGTAAAGTCTGCGCAAGAATCCTGTGCATTATAGTCTCCAGCGTGATAAGCGGCGCAACTGCCGCATATCCAAACAAATCCGTGCTCGTTTCTGGCATCGGCATTGCCGCTCCTACGCGAGCATACTGGCTATCTCTTCATGGTTTCAAGACAATGCTCTTCGAAATAGCACCGCGTCTGCGCGCGGACGGTTATGCGCAGGAAAGTGTCGAAAAGAACCCAAAAAAGTGTCCAAGCTTCCCCGCGACCCGCTGATTCGAGATCAACAGCACCTCGCTTCAAGATCTTCCGCTCAGCCGAATAGAGACGGAGCCCTCTAAAAAAAGCGAAACGCCTTTACACAGTATCGCATAGCGATATTGTGTGGGTGGGTTTTGCCCGTCCGCTTTCAGTTCATTTCTGTTATGTACCCGCGAAAGGAAGTCGACGCTGATCCCGTCTGGAAATACGAAGAACTGCCTCCGGTCGCTTTAATTAAATCCCTGCGCCTGGAACCAGCTGCGATTAATCAGAGCGAATTTTCGCGGGCGGAGTGGTTTTGGAGTAGGCGACCGAAGCTTCTATCCGAAAGTGTGAGCTTTTTTTTCTTGTACTTAACCGTTGCCGTTTGCCTTTTCTACCTGCTCCCGGACAGCATCTGGTGGTTCCTTCTCTGGATTCTTGCAGGAGTCGGTTGCGCCTCTATCGATCATATCCGTCTCAACCGGTGGAGGAATGAATACGAGTCAAGTATCAAAGGGATCGTCGCTCATCTGTCGGAACGAAAATGAAGACTCTCTGACGGTGTTAATCCATTGAATCGAAACGGACAACTAAGAACTCCTTGAAAACCGCATTTCCCGCATGGCAGTCCCGCAAATAAACAGGAGCTGACTATTGAATGAAAAAATCATTCCCGCAGGCGGATAAGCGAGAGGAAATCCCAATCTCTAGTCGCTCATGCAATAAAAATTGCTGACGTTAACCGAACGCTTACTTTTGCAGATCACTCTTTGCTGCTCCATCTGAAATAAGATTCTCCAGCAAAGATAGAAGGCCCGGACTCAATCGACGAAGTTCACCACGGTGCGCCGCTGCCAGTTTATCAAGAATCGTGGAGCCGGTACGACTGAGTTGCACAAAAACTTTGCGTCGGTCCTCTACACCGTCGTGTCGTTCAACCAAATTCTGAGCAGAAAGGCGATCAACCAATTCGACGGCGGCATGATGCACGATCTGAAGCTGTTCCGCCAACTCACCGATCGTTAAACGCTCTTGTTGACCGGATCCTTTGATTGCGAGCAAAGCCTGGTATTGGCGTGGAGTCAAACCGGCAGCTTCGGCCGCTTCTTCACTAAACTGGAGGAATCGCCGAAGATGATAGCGGAAGCTCGCAAGCATTTGGTATTCGCTTTTGGTTAGGCGGCGCGGAGGGGCAGACATTGATCGTTCGAATAGGCCAGAATTCAGGGTGTTCAAGGGTTATGTTCTAGCATATATCTTCGTCGGTTTTCGTCGTGTGCGCAACTCCCGCTCACCGCTTACTATTGTCTTGATGCCCGGAGCGCACCACTCACTTTTAGCAAGCGCCTCTTAGCCGCTACCCGGCTATACTGGTTTGACTTTTACTCGCGTTTCATCCTTACCACTGCTTGGATCGCGATGGCATCGAACGCATGCAACTGACTAGTTTTCCACGGCCGATTTAGCCGTCGCCGGTGCCAACATCAAAACGTTTATGAAGACTGACGCCACTATACTGGGTCACGCTGATCGACTTGACACGGAAACTTTCCGGGCGGCTCGCCGCCAACTGGAGCAAAGGGGACGGATCACGACATTTACGCTTTGGCCTTTTGGCCGCACGAACCTGTCCAGCCCGGTTAGACGCACCATCTGACCTGAATTTTCTCGCAGGGGATCTGGAATCTCAACCAAAGCCTCCATTCTATCGCTTTCCGACATATATTTGAACTGGAGCAACGGTCGACTGTCTATGAACTCGAGAAGAGCCCGGGCAGCTGGATACCGATCTGAATACGATAGAGCCAGCGAGCTGGCTGGGTTTAGCGATACGATGTCGCGGGAGAGCCTTGCCGGGTTGCTACGTGCAGGTTCTGACGGCAACTCTAAAGCAGCACGCCGAACATTGGTTGGCCGATGTGCGACGGCGCGGAGCGGAGCTTTACGCTGAGAACCGCAGCAACGCGGTTATTTATTTTTCGTTCCAGGGGAAGGATAGGCTCCGATTCAGCGGCGATCGCTAGACTTGCCCGATCAAGCGTCCAGCGAAGCGATCGAGACACTCCGGAAAATTTATTGATACATATCGTTGTACGAGATATGCTTTTCTAGCTAGATCCAAAAAGTGTTTGAGTTCAGAGCATGAGCGGCGCATTAACCGTTTACCTGGCTCGTTTCCCCGACCAGCCAGCAGTCGTCCGCCTTGGCCGCATTGAGCGGTCAACCGGGCGGCGCGGGCTTTCACGCTGGTTATATTCTGCCAAGAGCGGGATCGGCTGGACTTGGTTCAATCTGTTTAGGGAAAAACGAAGCATTCGCTATGAAAAAAGCTGTATCAAAAAATCTCATCCACGGCGTGGTAGCCCCTGGGGCAATTGCCTTCATTGCCAGCACATCGTTTGCTTTGACCTCCCCTCCCCAGGCGGATAATCAATCCAAACCATCTATGCTGAACCTTAAGCTCGACGAAAGCCCGCTCCCCGCGCGACCAAAGTCTCAAGAGTAGCTACGCCCGTATCGTGCAGCGAGTAGCCTCCAGCGTAGTGAAGGTCTTCGAGACATCATCCATGCCGGAAACGCAACTTTCTCTGCCGCATTTAGATTTCTTTCGCCATTTCTCTGGTGAGGGCCAGCTCAATCCTGGCCATCCACCGTACCAGCATGAACACACTTTGGGATCAGGCGTAATTGTTTCGGCCGATGGCTACATTTTGACGAACAACCACGTCGTAAAGAACGCAAAAGAAATTCAGGTTACTTTGAACGATGGCCGCACTTTTACCGCGAAAATAGTTGGAACCGATTCTCAAACCGACGTCGCGTTGCTTAAGGTGCGAGCTGACAATCTGCCCGACTTGACGTTGGCCGACAGCGACAAAAGCGATATCGGTGATGTCGTCCTCGCCATCGAGAATCCGTTCGGGATCGGCCAGACCGTAACCGCCGGCATCATTAGCGCAAAACACCGTGTGACTGCCGGCGATACGGATGAAGACTTCATCCAGACAGACGCAGCGATTAATCCCGGGAACTCCGGCGGTGCCCTCGTAGACATTGACGGCCGGCCAATCGGTATTAACGCGGAAATTCTTTCGCGGAGCGGCGGAAATCAAGGCATCGCTTTCGCCGTCCCATCCAACGTTTGCCGGTGGGTAATGGAAAGCCTGGTGCGCAAGGGTCAGGTCGAGCGTGGATTCCTAGGAATCGAAATTCAGAATCTGACTCCTGGCCTTGCCCAGGCGTTTAAAGCTGGCACTACCAACGGCGCATTAGTGAGCGGCGTCACTCCGGGTAGTCCGGCGGACGCCGCCGGTCTGAAAAGCGGCGATGTCATCGTCGAGTTCGATGGACAGCCGGTAGCTGACGCCAACCAGCTCAAATTGCGCGCGGCAGAGACCGACCCGGGAACAACCGTATTGGTCAAAGTCAAGCGTAACGGCGAGTCAAAAACGTTTAGTGTGACCCTTAAGCAGTCGACGGAGAGCGAAACCGCCAAAGCGAACACACCGAAGAGCGATACCAACGACCAGGATGTTCTTCACGGGGTGGCAATCGCCGATCTGGATTAACAAACTCGTGCCCAGCTGAACATTCCGGTCAATGTTTGCGGAGCCCTAGTCACGGAGCTGGATGCGAGCTCAGCCGCCTATGAAGTCGGCTTGCGAACTGATAACGTGATTTTGCAAATAGGTAACAATCCGGTCACAGACGCACAAGACGCGGTCACTGACACAGCGAAGCGCACCGGTAACATGACACCAGTAAGAGTTTGGGGTCGAGAGGGTATTCACTATCTTACCGTAAAATAGTCGAAAGTTGGCTAGCCTGATTCACCGTTTCCCGACCTCACTGGAGTAAGAAATCTCTCTAAGCGGTTCATTCCATAAGGTCCCGCATTAAATCTTGCAAAACTGTTTGCAGATCTGGCGCAAGTCCACGTATCTCACGTCAGTGAGTTTCGACAAGTTGCTCCAGAATTTCTGCGCTACGCTCGGTCAAATTCAACATAGATGTGCCGCCGATCTTCAACACTTTGTTTGCGCACATGCAAATTTTGCCCGACTAACCGATAGACCAGACCCATCGCACTACGGTAAGCGACCTGTAGCGATCCAGCGAGCCGCTGCATCGAGTACCAGTAATGAACGCAACATCTCTTCCTTATTATATCGCTTTACGATGTCTTAGCAATGCTATTTGAATCACTTTCACCAAATAGATTCAGCTCTCTCAATGTTTTCGGAAACTGCGGACTACTCTTTTTAACGAACTAGCGCAGGGCGCTCTCGAGAAGGGGTTACAACCAAGAAGCAACTGATACTTCCCGGCAAGCGTCCACGACATGCCCGGATCCATGGATTTGCCTGCGTAATCGGTGGACATCTTATCATCGTTGGAATTCACGCTTTGCCGTCGATTGAGGTGTAGGGTCCGACACTGAGCGCAACCGAATCGGCCACATGCTCCTTGCTTATCACTCCGAGCACGTCGCTCGCCAGCGCAACGCCATTTCTGCGAACCACTATGGCCATCATCGCATCGCGCTGCCACATGCGCCCGATAACACCGAACATAATATCTTCCTCGTGAGCGACAGTATAATCGCGACTCGCAACATCGCCGAGCGTTACTCCGGTATAGGCACTCTCAAGTCCTTGGCGGATCCCGGTATTGACGCGCAGGACACCCACAATTCTGTCGTCGCGTGCTACGACTATATGCCGAATCTTGCCTTCGTGCTTCGGTTGGCGCAGAAATGCATCGAAGCTCATGGTCGCCGGCAGCAGCAGAATGTCTCGATCCATTACGTCGCGGGCCTGATGGACAAGGAACATGTTCGCGTGCAACGCCTTCGGAATAAAGTGGCGCCGGCTCACCAGCTTAATCGTGTAGATGTTCTCGTGGGAAAGGACCCGTCGGATACCAATGCTGACAGCGACCGCGATGATCATTGGCATGACGATGTCGTAGTCGCGCGTCATCTCAAAGATCATTGTGACAGCGGTCATCGCGGCACCTGTTCCTCCGCCAACCATTGCCGCCATACCCACGATTGCGAAGCCTGGAATGCTCAGGTTCAGCCACGGGAGAATTGTTCTGGCAAAGGCACCGAAAGCGCCCCCTAAAGTCGCACCCATAAAGAGCGAGGGAGAGAAGATACCGCCTGATGAGCCGGAACCAAGGCTCACGGATGTCGCTATAAGCTTGCAGGCCCAGAGCAGTCCGAGTAGGGGCGCAATACCGAGACCGCCCAGCAACACGTCCTGGATGGTCGCATAGCCCACACCTTCTACATAATAATGCCCGAACGCCTGGAAAAGCGCGTAGATCATCAATCCGACCAGCAGCATGCCGGTAGCGTGCCGGAGATAAGGGTTCCGGATACGGTCAAATACAGATTCACTCCAATGAAGGCCTTTGATGAAGGCGGTGGCGGCCAGGCCGGTCAATACCCCTAGCAGGGCGAAGAGCAGAAGGGCACCGAATGATGTAGGCTGATGGGACAGCGTTGCCAGCGCGGGCACCTGAAAGGCCGGCTCCAATCCAAAGTAAAGTCGCCCGATAAATGTAGCGGTACCAGTTGCCAGCGCTACCGGCAAAAACGTGCGGACGCTTACCTCGGGCATCATCAACTCGATCGCAAACATTACTCCTCCGATTGGCGTGTTGAACGTAGCGGCAATGCCTGCGCCGGCACCAGCTGCGACCAAAGTGATGCGTTGCCAAGCTGCCAACGGGATGATTTGTCCGATCGTCGATCCGAATGATGCGCCTATTTGAATAATCGGACCCTCCCGACCGACCGCGGCCCCACTGCCAATCGCAATCGCCGATGCCAGCGATTTCACCGCCGCCACCAGAGGTCGAATCCGCCCCTCAGCGTAATAAACTGCATCCATTACCTCGGGGACGCCGTGACCGCGCGCTTCCGGCGCAAATTTTGTAACCAGCAGCGTCACGAACACTGCGCCAACTACCGGTACAAGGATTATGAAGATGCCCCAGGGACTTGGTGGCGTGTAGGTATTCGCGTCATAGAAAAAGGAAAAATGCCCGAGGAAAAGAAGATTGTGGATGAAGCCGATAAGCCCGCGAAAAGCTATGGCTCCAAACCCGGTGACGATTCCGACGAAAATCGCAATCAGTGAAAGACGGAATAAGCCGATGCCCGGTCGTACCTCCGATTTGTTAGTCATTTCGCCTTCTATTTCGGAACCCTAGAATAGATCGTAACACGAGATTTACTTTTACTGAATTCGTTCGAATCTTTTCGAAATGCAACTGTGTAATATTTTAGCGAACTCAGCGCCGAGCTGGATTTTGGCAGTTTTGTCCCCATTGCCCCATCCTTTGAACGCTAAGCCTCGATGCGAGATCTCCGATTTCCTGCTCAGCACCACAAGATTCTCCGCAAACCCTGTGGCAATGAACTCGCACCAACGCCACCGCAGCAATCGAAGATTGACACCAGGCCGAAAACCCAAGTAGCGCCAAACGTGATAAGATTGGTCTGGCCGGGCAGAGACTCTAAGAAAGTTTAGTGTGGCTCAGAACCTGCAACAGAAGATAGAAGTAACTGACAGCAAAGCATGGATGCATTTTCGAATCTGGAAACAAGAGACAGAAGGACCACGTTGAGTCCTTCTCCCAGGGCCTCCGAGACGGCCTCGGCAATCTCGAAATACGAAGCTATTCTGGCCGCTGGACTTTTCGCACTTATCTTCGTCTTGCACTGGTTGTATCTATACCATTTCCGGTGGGATTCTGACGAACCGCAACACCTTCATCTTGTGTGGGCCTGGGCAAGCGGTCTTCTGCCTTACCGCGACGTCTTCGACAACCACAGCCCTCTTTTCCACTGGTTATGTTCGCCGGTATTCGCATGGTTAGGAGAGCGGCCAGACATCGTTACACCGATGCGTTGGATGATGGTACCGCTGTTTCTGATAAGTCTCGGGTGCGTCTACATGCTCGGCGCGACTGTGTTTTCGCCGAGGGTTGGCCTCTGGGCTGCAGTTACCACTGCAGTTGAGCCGAAATACGCACTGCTGTCGGTCGAATTCCGCACCGATAACCTTTGGACAACTCTCTGGTTGGTCGCCCTGGTAGTTCTCGTGACTGGACGACTGACACCAAAACGGCTCCTGATTGCCGGGCTGTTGTTCGGCGCTGAGTTCGGCGTTTCAATGAAAACGACTGTTCTCGCACTCACCCTATTAGCTGCTGGAGCGGGAATGTGGGCTTTTGCGTTTCAATCAAAGAGTTCTCACCAAATGGCAAGAAATCTGTGGAAGTCCTATAGCGCCTGCATCGCGGCGGTACTCATTGGATTAGCGGTGGTGCCTGGGTTGATCGTTGCATTTTTTGCATCGAATGGTGCTCTCAGCCAGCTTTATTATTGTGTATTCGAACATAACCTCCTACCTGACAGGAATTCGCCATTAAACACGCTGGAACACTTCCTAACAGTCGCGTGGATTCTTGCCCCTGTTACAGCGATCGCCGTGGTTGTAGCCAAGTATGAACCGGATCGAACCCGTTCTCTCCGGAAATGTTTCTTTCTCCTGACGGTTGGTTTCTTTTGGCCAACGTTATACGGGCTCTGGACGACAATTTTGCGCCAGACGCAGATGCCGGGAATTCCCATCTCGGCCGTCGCGGCCAGCGCGCTGCTCGTCTGGGGAAGCAACCGGTTGCCAAAGATTTTTCGCCATTGGACACCACCATTTCTGCTCCTGTTGATGGCTGGCTTGACTGAACCAGCTTGGACGCTAGATGCCTACAGGCTCTACGGCGGGCAACAACACGATCGGGATCTAGCGATCATCAAGGACGTGGAAGCGCTAACCGCACCCGGCCAATATGTGATGGATGCAAAAGGAGAAACAATTTTCCGACGGCGGCCCTACTATTACGCCTTCGAGGGACTTACCGAAGAGCGGATTGCACGAGGGCTACTTGCGAATACCGTGCCGCGACGGCTCGTAGAGACCCGCACAGCGGTTTGCAACCCTTCGCCGCGCTTCGGTAAAACCACGCTGAGCTTCATCGAGCACAACTACCTCAGAGTTGACCAAGTCGAGGTCGCCGGAAAAATGATAACGCCGTCACCGGATGGTCGTGTGGAATTCGAAGTGGTGATTCCACAGCGATATACGTTGGTCAGTCCTGAGGGCCCAATGAGTGGAAACCTAGACGGAACGCTGTTCCAAGGTGATCGAGAATTGGCTTCAGGCTGGCACGAGTTCGTGCCTGACAGGCCTACTAAACAATTAGCGCTCTTCTGGGCGCGGGCGTGGCAAAGAGGATATTCTCCCTTCAAGCAGGCAAATCGGCTATGACTTGCTGGGTTCGAAAAGAGTGTGTCCGAGCGTATCAAATACATTGCTAGCTCGCGAGCCGGATCTCCATGACATTGACTCACTTTCACGCTTCGAAAGGCATCGCGAATGTTGCCGGGTAACACGTTACTTTTTCTTGGCCTCGCATTGTCTCTGACTACTCTCGCGGCCACGGGCGCAGAGGTACCTGCTAGAGACTTTCCGCCGCCGATCGATAGCTACCGCGACGAACAGATTCCGACGATTTTCGAAAAACTCGCGCACCGGATTCAGCGGGAGCCGCTCAACCTCGCTGCGACTATCATTTTTTTCGCTGCGATCATTCACACGTTTCTGACCGCTCAGTTTCGAAAGATCGCTCATCGCTATCAGCGGCGCTACGAGGCGATCGAGGAGTTGCTTCCTGCCCCAGCCAATCTGCCGGATTCCGGGAAGGAACACGACAAGCTGATCTTCAGGGCTCAGCTTTTTTATTTCATGGGCGAAATCGAAGCGGTTTTCGGTATCTGGTTGGTCCCGCTCTTTGTTGCGATTATCGCGTTCCACGGATGGTCAACGATGGTTGATTATGTAGGGCATGTAAGCGTCGCCGATGCAATTTTTGTCGTCGTGATCATGGCGATGGCCAGCTCGCTGCCGATCCTCGTTTTACGGAAACCATGATCGCTAAAGTTTCGGCAATCGGGAAGGGAACGCCCGCTTCATGGTGGTTGACAATTCTGACGCTGGGCCCGTTGCTTGGTTCCTTCATCACGGGCCCGGCTGCGATGACGATCTGCGCCATTCTATTGCGTCATCGTTTCTATAGCCTCAAGCCATCGCGGTTGCTGAAATATGCAACGCTCGGCTTGCTGTTCGTCAATATCTCGGTTGGCGGAGTACTAACCCAGTTTGCGTCTCCTCCGGTTGTGGTCGTCGCGAACGTTTGGAACTGGGACCTGGTGTACATGCTAACCCATTTCGGCTGGAAGGCTGTCATCGGAATCATCTTATCCAGTTCGCTCTATCTCATACTGTTTCGGAAAGAATTCGCCAGACTTGCATCCAACGTTCCAGACGAGGAGCTAGAGCAGGAGGGACGTCGGCCAATTCCGTGGCGGATCACCGGCATCCATATCCTCTTTCTCTGCTGGACAGTAGCGAACGCTCATTATCCTGTGCTTGTGATCTTAGGTCTTCTTTTCTTTCTTGCGTTCGTCTCAGCCACACGGCTGAACCAGCAGGTGATTGCTCTGCGGCCACCGTTACTCGTCGGTTTCTTCCTTGCCGCCCTAATCATTCACGGGGGTGCCAGCAATGGTGGATAGCACCTGTTCTCGGGAGCTTGACTAAATGGCCATTGATGATTGGCGCTACAATCCTCACTGCTTTCAACGATAACGCAGCGGTTACTTACCTTGCGTCCCTTGTACCTGGATTTTCTGACGCATTGAAATACGTGGTGATGGCTGGGGCAGTACTGGTGGGGGGTTAACCGTAATAGCCAACTCGCCAAATCCGGCCGGTCAATCGATCCTCGCATCGCGATTTGGAGAGGCCGGAATTTCGCCACTGTACCTTTTTCTCGGAGCCCTGGTGCCGACGTTGATCGACGGAGCAGTGTTTATGTTGGTTCGTTGATTGCTCGAGCAGTCGGCGGTTTGATTTGCAAGATCCTGGCTGAAGGTGATTAATGGCTGGCGCTCATGGCGCACAAGCGTACAAGAGGACTGGCGCGGTTGTTCCTCGGTGCGGTTCCCGACGATCAGATACAACGGGCCTATCGTGTCCGAGTAGGCCTCTTTTTTGCGTCGGTTGTTATAATCCTCGCAGCGCTGTTCCTGATCTACCGACTCACTCAAACCCTTTATGAACTACAGCTGGCAGAGGGTGAGCGGGACCGCTGGCAACGGCCGAACGACGTGATCGAGTCCCTGCAACTGAAGGACGGGGATGTGGTAGCGGACGTCGGTTGTGGAGTAGGATACTTCTCCCTAAAGCTTGCGCCAAAGGTTGCTGAGCACGGCAGCGTTCTGGCGGAGGACATTCTGGTGAGTCGCTGACGTTCTTGTGGATCAGAGCGTTCCTACAACATCAATCCAACATTCGCATTATTCACGGTAATCCCGACGACCCTCATCTCCCCCAGGGAGGCGTTGACGCCGTGCTCATTGCGAACAGTTATCACGAGTTCACAAAACCTCGAGCCATATTGGACCGTACGTTTCGCGCACTTCGTTCAGGTGGACGACTCGTTGTCCTTGATCGTGGACCCCGATCGGAGCATGGGGAGTCTCGTGAAATCCAGATGCAACAATACCAAATCGGCGCTTCGATAGCAGAAGACGAGATTCGCCAAAGGGGTTTTGAAGTAATCAGTCGGGACGATCGTTTTATCGATCGGCCGGCTGCTGAGCGACCGGGCGACCGGCCCTATGATCACGTTTGGTGGCTAATCATTGCTCGCAAACCGTGACTCGATTGACAACCAATGTTAAATGACAGCGTTTGGCCTGTTCAACGTTGATACCCCCGTTTGTAGCCGTCACTAGGCGGGAATCGAATCTACAACCAAGTGATCAGAATCACCCGCTGATTGTACATAAACAGCGACTTTTATGAATGGTTTCGACTTGTAACGTGTTACGACCAAGTAGCTTGCACCGTCTGGGATTCGAACCCAGAACCTAGGGATTAAGAGTCACTTGCTCTGCCAATTGAGCTAACGGTGCGTGGGTGGCAACGGGAACCAAAACTAGAGGGAGAACAGGTTGTTGCAAGCGAAATTCGCGGCAGGGGAACGGCGTTTCGGCGAAACGGCGCTGGTGAACCGAGCGCGGAACGCGGCATTCGAGATAGCCTGGGGCAGCCCTAGGAAATCCTATCCAAGCGGGCCACGCGCTGAAGGTGCGTTTCAGCCGTGTGTCTATCTCGACGCAATCATTCATCGGACCGAACAATGGGGCCGATTATCGCGCACTTTCAGCGCTAGGTTGTCTCTTTGTTCTGATTCCTAGGGCTGCGCCCTAGGCTATCTTGAATCGCGCGTTCCGCGCTTGGTCCATGACGCCGTTTCGCCGATACGCCCATTGGTTGCGTCGCGATACGCTATCTCGCCCATACGCCGATACGCCATCACGCCGATACGCCATCACGCCGATACGCCGATACGCCGATACGCCGATACACCATCACGCCGTCTCCTCGACACGCTCGTTCACTTCGGCAACAGCTCCGCTACCAGCGATCGTTCCTCGGCTAGCTCCTTCACGCTCGCATCGATCTTGGATCGACTGAACTCGTTAATCGGAACCTTGGGCACAATCTCCCAGCCTGTACCGTCGCTGCTAATGGGAAAGGAGCTAATGAGTCCTTTCTCCACTCCGTAACTTCCGTCGGAACAAACGGCCACACTGTGCCAGTCTCCCATCGGCGTAGTGGAAACGAGGGAACGCACCGTATCAACGACTGCGTTGGCTGCCGAAGCCGCTGAGGAAGAGCCTCGCGCTTTGAGTACGGTGGCGCCTCTTTGTTGTACCGTGGCGATGAAAGTCTCTTTCAGCCATACTTCATTTTTGATCACGTCAGTCGCCGGTCTGCCGTTGATCTTTGCGTTGTAGAAATCGGGGTACTGGGTGGATGAATGATTTCCCCAGATCGCTAAATTACTCACATCAGTGACGTGGCCCCCGGCCTTCTGGGCGAGCTGGGATTTGGCCCGATTTTCGTCCAACCGCGTCATGGCAAACCACCGGTCACTCGGGATCTCGCGCGCATTATTCATAGCAATCAAACAGTTTGTGTTGCACGGATTGCCCACCACCAGAACCCGAACATCCGAAGCGGCGTTGCGCGCGATCGCTCGGCCTTGCCCGGTGAAAATCTTTCCATTGATCCCCAGTAGATCCTTCCGTTCCATTCCCTGCTTTCTCGGCACGCTACCTACCAGCAGAGCCCAGTTGATTGCGCGAAAACCTTCATCCAGATCGGCGGTCGGCACGATGCGTTGAACCAGAGGGAACGCACAATCTTCCAGTTCCATGACCACTCCTTCCAGCGCCGGCAACACCGGAGGAATTTCAATCAAATGGAGTTCCAGGGGCTGGTCCGGGCCAAACATAGAACCGGAAGCGATACGAAAAAGGAGGGAGTAGCCGATCTGACCGGCGGCTCCGGTCACGGCCACTTTCACGGGAGATTTCATAGCAGAAGCATGAAAGAAGCGGGCTACTTGTCAAAGCGAACCATCAGAACCACGAACAAAGAATGGCCACAAAAGAACACAGTGCGGCGAAGCCGCAATCAAAACGATGAAAAACAACCGCGAATAGACACCAATGGACACGAATTGATTCCTTTATTCGCGTCTATTTGCGTTCATTCGCGGTTAGAAAATCCTCGCAAAAAAACAAGAATCGCAACCAGTGTAGTACAGAGTAGCTGAGCCACAACCCTTCGGCTGAGCTTAGGTCGAAGCCAAAGCGAGGAAGAAAGAACCGCGAATAGACGCTAATGGACACGAATAAACTGATTTAATTCGCGGCCATGGGTGTCCATTCGTGGTTAGAAAAATCCTCGCGGAAAACGGCTCGCAGGCCGACCGGCTGACGCCTCATTCCCGGCCTGTTTCACCCTACCCGCGTTGGTGGATCGTCTTGGGTGGCAGCCCGGCCCGCGTATCGGCGAAATATCCGTCGTGTTCTGGATCATCGCGGAGCTAAAGACATTTTGGATTGATCGGGAGCCTCGCCCCTGCCCGCGCTCTTTCGCGGCTATTTTTGTGTAGACGACCGACCTGGCTTATACGCAGACTTTCAACTGGTCTTCGCACAGGTCTAGTTTCGGTATCCCCCCATCAAGCATGAAAAGAACTCTCGGTATTCGCGATGAATTTGAGTTGTATGATGAATCCTTTTACTTCCTGATTCTTGGCAACGGTTGGGTAGAGCGGCTCTATTCGGGCACCCTCTGGGCCGAAGGACCGGTGTACTTCGCTGATGGCGATTATCTGGTCTGGAGCGATATCCCGAACAACCGAATGCTGCGGTGGGTCAACGGTTACGTTGACGTATTCAGGCACCCTTCCAATCACAGCAACGGAAATACTCGCGATCGCCAGGGTAGGCTTGTTACCTGCGAGCACGGAGCACGTCGCGTAAGCCGAACGGAACATGACGGTACAATCACTGAGGTAGTCAGCAATTTCGATGGAAAACGATTCAACTCACCCAATGATGTCATCGTTAAATCTGATTCGACGATCTGGTTCACGGATCCGCCGTACGGATTATTGAGCGATTACGAGGGCAAACGCGGGCCCAGCGATTACGGTGGAACCTACGTGTTTCGGTTTGATCCTGCCGATCGATCTTTGGCGGTTGTAGCGAACGATTTCGACAAGCCGAACGGCCTCGCCTTCTCCCCTGATGAATCAAAACTTTACGTCGTCGACACGGGCGCGTCACACGCCGCGGAAGGCGCGCATCATATTCGGGAATTTGATGTGACAGACGGCAGAAATCTCACTGGCGGTCAGATTTTCGTCGAGGTGACTCCTGGGATTCCCGACGGTCTGCGGGTCGATGTCGAAGGAAATATCTGGACCAGTGCTGGGGATGGCGTGCATTGCTACTCTCCATCGGGACTTTTGCTGGGTAAAATCAAGATTCCAGAGCCGGTTTCGAATCTGACTTTCGGCGGACCAAAAAAGAATCGGCTCTTTATAACGGCCACAACCTCGCTATACGCCGTGTATGTCGGAACGTGTGGAGCGCAGTATCCGTAAGGGAATGGAATACATAGAGTAGCGGCGGCGGATGGATTCAAATCTATTCGCGGTTCTTTTTCGTCGCTTCGGTTTCGCCCGGAGCTCAGTCGAACGGTGCGGCCACTCCGTGAGCTTTGTGACCTCCTGTTCAAAGTCCTCTTGGTTCTTTGTGGCCTCTTGTGCGCCTCACACGAATCGACCTAGCACCGTAGAGTAAATGGCGATCTCGATCTTTCGCCTCTCCATCATGCTTTGGAGAGCTTCTCGATAACTCTCGAGCTGCGGGAGATATTGGTTACGGAGATGGACTGCTAATTGTTCGGCAGATTCATTCAAAGCGGCTTGGTTTGTCTTCCAATCGATCACATGAACTGTTCCGTCCACCTTGCCGATGAGCAGATCGATCACCCCTTCGTACCAATCCTCGGCTGTCTTCGGCCAGGAAAACGGCAACTCGGTTTGGAACCAGATCGCAGTCTGGCATAACCGATGTAACTCTTCGCTGGCCAGCAACGCGGCGATCTCTTTTGCCGCGCGTTCCCGATAAGAAAAAGGCGGCATAGCCCCTTTAGCATAAGTGTCCCATTGCCCGATATCATTGCTCCAGGGGAACATTTCAATCCACGAATGCCACCATTTTCCATAGTCGTACGATCCCGCTGCTTCGGCGAACTGGAGATGCAAAACCGGCGAGTCATCCGCCAGCTGATGAGGCCGCACCAAACGCGGCGGCTGCGGTAGAGAAAATCCGGGCTGCGCAATTGTGATCTTCCGTTCTGCCACCGGCGTTTGTTCGTGCTCTCCTTCGCTTGGCCGTCTTCGTACCTGGATAGCTTCGTCTACGGAAGGCAGGTCCACACTATCGTCCGGAATGACTTCATTGAAGGCGATTCCTTGCCGGCCGGAACGATACTCACCTTCTGGAGTTGGTAGGATCAATCCAGTTTTCGCCCGGGTTAACATGACGTAGAGAAGTCGTTTGATCTCGGCCCGTTTTGCTTCCTCATCGCGAACGGCGCCGCTGCTTAGATTCGACCAAATCACCCGACTTATTTCTCCACTTTCGACCCTCGGATATCGCTCGCTCCGATGGGAGAATCTCTTCCTAAATCCGATCGGAATTACCCAATCCCACTCCAATCCTTTGGCGGAGTGAATGGTAATCAGCTCGACTCCTTTGGCGGGTGTTTTGGAAGGGTGGGCGAAATCTTGCAGCAATATCAGCAGCTCCCCGAGCCATTCTTCCAGGCTGATGCCCCGTTCGTCGGCTTTGGCAGCCTCCCAACGAAGCTGATCCAGACCGCTAGTTCCTTCGCCCACCGCAATAAGTCTGTCGCTCAATTGAAACCGCTCCAGCAATCGCTCGACGAAGTAGAGCAACGACCGGGGTTGGCTTGAAATGAATTCGAGTCGAGCTCCCTCCAACAGCGCTTGAGCCTCACAGATCTTTTCAGATTCCGCGGTCCCCTTGTGCGCCCGAAAAAGATCGGTATCTGCTACGCCGAAGAGTTCTCGGAGCACACCGTCACGTTCGAACCTGTCCCAGGGGTGCAACAGGGTGTAGACCAGCGAGACAGGCCAAGCAAATGCGGCAATCCCGGCCCGCGAAATTTTGGGTCGGAAGAAACTAAACGGCACCCCGTATTTTTTCAGAGCGTCACCGGCGATAATCAGCCAGTCGTGCCGCGGAGCGATCATCGCGACGTCACTCCAGATACTGACATCCTGATTGGCCGGTCGAAGCTGAGCCAGCCATTGCGCAATCGCTTCACACTCCGCCACCAACGGCTCAAGTTCATCTTCGCTATCCACTGGTCGGTCCAGAGCAAACGGCAATCTGCCCACGAATCCATCCGACGCGCCCGCTCGCGCTGCTAGGTCCCCAAGCGGGACGCCTTCGATTTCTTGCGATTCGAAAAGCTCATTAATCCGCCGGACGACTTCGTTAGCACACCGGTAGGTTACGTTGAACCGGATCATTTCGTTTCTGGAACTAAAATGCTCACCCAGTTCAGCGAATCGACTGGACGCACCGCGTTCGAAGATCGTTTGCCGCGGATCGCCCACCAGACAAAAGCGTCCCGGAAGCGGCGGTTTTCCGGATCCTGGCCAACTACCGAAGCTTTCACCGGGAGGCCGGGTGAGTTCGACAAAAACCTGAAACATTCGCGCATCGGTGTCTTGTGCTTCGTCGACTATCACGATCAACTCACGGCGCCGCACCTGGTCGAGCAGTTCTGGCTGCTTCAACAGTTCAATGCATGCATCGATTTGGTCCGCGTAAGTAAGAATCCCTTCCTGCAAGCAACGTTTGCGAAAACTCCTGGCCAATTGATCTGCAAACCACTCAGCGGCTTCCTCCAACCAATCAACCAGCGGAGCCATCTGGTCGTTGAAAGCCTCCTTTAGAGCTTTTGCCACCGTTTCACGTCGCGGTAATGGGCTAAAACCTGAGCTACTCGACAATCGTTTCACAAAGGCTTCCAGCGCCTCCACGGTGCGTTGTTTGGTTTTCTCGGTGTTTTTCGGGACCGCGACAGAGCGGATCTTCCCGGGATCGGGAAGCGGCATCTTTCCTGAAGGGGGGGCCAACGCACGATTCGGTCGAAATCTTTTCGCCAGTTCCAGAAGATCAGTGAGTGTGGAAACACGCAGAAGCGAGCGGACCGCCGGATGTTGAGCCAGTTTGTCCAATTCTGGACAATCCGTTACGAAGACTTCCCAAAGCAGGTCGCGCTCAGTATCCGTCGGCACCCGTAACTGCTCAGGAAGCCTAAGCTGGCTTCGGAATTCACGAATTAAATTCAAGCAGAATCCATGGATCGTACCGAAATAGGCTTGTTCCAAAGCGCGGAGATATACGAGGGCATCGGCTTCAGGGACCGTGGCCAGCAATCGTTGTTTGGATCGGCTTTTGAATTCGAGTGCCGCACTGTTTGTATAGGTAACCACAACGAGTTGCCGCAAGGTCCCGAGGTCGCGAATGGCCAGCTCGCAGATACGCTCTACTATCGCCGTTGTTTTGCCGGAACCCGCCCCCGCAACAACGCAAAAATTCTGATCCAAAGCGGTACGAAAAAGAGTTCTGGCTGATTCGTCCATCGCGCTTCCTAAAGCTGACCAATCCCGCCCTGTTCGAGTGTTAGCACGCGCTTTTTCCGAAGGATCCAGGTAGGAATCGGCAAGGTCGCCAGCGGCAAATTTTCGCGGACACCAAATTCCACACGCAAAAGAGGGGCTTGACCGAAACAGCTTCGCGCCTGCATCCAGGCGAGCTCGGCCAGTTTCCTTTCGATCTCCTCCGGTTGCTTTAGGTCTCCTAGATCCTTGGATCCGGTCGGGAGCACCGCGATCTGGTTACAGGAGATCGCACCCATCGCTTCGGCGAGCAAGCGATAGGCCACGAATTGAAATCCTTCGCCCGTATCAGCTTTGATTTGGCGGGGCGACCCAGCTGTCTTGAAATCAATAATCGTAATCCCGGTCCCTGACACGGTGTTAGCAGCTGCTAACAGCAGATCGAACCTTCCCTTCAACGCGATCTTCGGATCGCCTGCGATCAACTCTCCCGTAGAATGCTCCGAAGTTCCGAAGGGAAACCTTTCCAGCCAGGGACCTATTTCGCCCAACATCCGTTCGACGAAGAAAACTGCTTTGTCGAGCATCGATGTCCACCAGAGATCATCTCTCGGAAGATCCAGTTCCCGAATAAGTTTCTTGATATATCGATACGCTTCAGGACCGCGGCTCTCCCGCAATGCTGGGCTGGTCTGCAATTCGCTTAGGCCCTTCTCAAACAAATCTCCAAACGGATTTCTGAGAATGTGAGCCAGCAATCGGTGAACTATGGTTCCAATGGTCTTGCGTTCGTCTCGCTCAAATCCGAGATCCCAATTCCTTTCGAGCCCAAACAAAACCCGAAAGGCAAAACTGCCGGGCGCGGCAATAGCGGCCTGAAGCGCGGAAGCGGACCAAGCGACTGGACCGAGTTCGAGCGAGCTGAAATTCAATAGATATTCATCAAAGGCCCTTTCCGGATTACATCGCGATTCGCGAATTTTGCGGAGATCGCCAAAATCATTGGTGGGCACCACCGGAGTAGCGGTAAATGTTTCCGGTTCCGCGTGGAGGCTGCGCTCGAGAAACGTGACCACGCGATTCGCCTCAACCTCTTCGCCATTCTCCTCTTTCTGGTAAAAGCAGACAGTGCCAGATCGGCGCGCGTGTAAGAGCAGCTGGAGAATCGAATCCTCCCGCAGCAGAGACTCCTCTTGCAGGCTCAAGAGTAGGAGATCTCGCTCTCGAGCCGATTTCCGAAATTCTTGGCCAAGGAGTGAGTCCCGGGTTGCTAATTTTGTCCAAAGATCGCCCACGCCGTCGGTCAGGATCACCGAATCCCAGCTCGTCGCATGCAACTGCTCCGGTGTGCTTACAACCACCGGCGCGTAACGATGAGAAGCTTCCGGATGGCTGGCGCGACTCGGGTTCGAAAGTGAGTCGAAGATGAACCGAAGAAAGTTATTGGACGAGAGCATCAGATCTCCCAGAGCGTTCTGAATCTCATCCCAATTCGGTTGCAACGGTTCCAACGAAATGGTTACCGATCGCAGTACGTTGCTATTGCGGAGTAGGAACTCTTTGAACGTCAGAAGAGTCTCTTGCCACCTCGCCTCGAGATCCCTCCAGGAACCGGTGAGAGGCCAGTCTAATCCGATATTAAGCAAGTCTCGAACCCACGGGTAAGGAGAATGGGAAGGCGAAAGCGCAGCGATTGAACGCGTTTGGCGACGATCGAACTGATCAAATAGATAGCTGCGAAACCTGGCGAAACTTTCTGGGCTTCGACTGAGCAGACCGAAAAACTCAAGCAACTTTTCGGGAGTCCGGGCTCCTCCAATCCATTCAGCCAACCAGCGGTGTACTCTTTCGGAACGGCCAAGGATAACGTTGGATCGAAACTCATCCGCCACTGCGATTCCCGCCGAAGTTAGTGCTTCCACGACAGCGGCTCCGGTTGGCGACCCTTCCGGAACCATGACCGCTATATTCCGGCTTCCCCAATTAAACTCACGCTGTACGATCGTGACTACCGCGCGCGCTTGATCGGACCATCGTTCCGCTCGAACGAGCCGCGGCAGATTCACCGGCGGCCCGGAAGCATAGAGAAACCTACTAACCAGATCTTCGTAGAGCCTGGGCTGCCCTTCGCTGGGCGTCACAGTTGCCGCACCGCCTAAGCAGGACTCCAATCGCCCAACCCATTGCATAAAGATCCCCTCGCTCACAAATGGTTGGTTCAACCAAAAACGCGCATTCTCGGAGGCATTAACCGCGGCAGTCAGCAATTCCTGTTGATTTAGAGACCGCGCATCCAGGCCAAAAAAGCCGATGCGCAGTCCGGAGATTTTGATGGCCCTTTCAACGAGAGCCCGATCCACTCTTGGTCGCCAGAGCAGTGAACCGATAATTTGCTCGACCGGTTCGCAAAGATTCTGCGGGATATTGAGGAGATCGAGGGCAGCGCCGGAGCCAAAATGGTCCAGCCACCCACAAGCAGCCAGGTCGTCCAACGCGTCTAAGACTTGGCCGGGAAACGCCGACGAGGCTTCCGACTCTCCCATCCTGGCTCGCAACAAGAGGCTTAACGTCTCGCGTCCGAAAGAAGGAGTCGGCAATTCCGCTCGGAGACAGAGTTCCCGGCGTAGTCTTCGCAAGTCCAGGAACCGAACGCCCATGATAGATTTTCGCTCCTCCAGAGAACGCCGGCGCAGCCAATTCGCTTGCAAAAAAGATCGACAGACCATCCAAATCTTCTGGCCTGAAAGCGCGGCTTCTGTGCCCGATTCGAGCCAGGCACGCACACTATCTTCCCAAGCGTCATCCACGTGGCTGAAGAGTTGAATGGAGACTTTCACGGTGAATGAAATAGCCAATCGCCAATAGCCGATAGCCGAAATTTGCGGTCGCCGACCTGTTTTTCGTCCTCGTGCTTTCGCCGTCGCGCATGCGCATCTGCAATAATCTTGACGAACACCCGGGCTATGGCGGACAGGCTGTTGTCGTCCTCGTCCTCGTCCTCGGAAAGACGGCGAACAACTAATCTATCCGCGCGCACCCGGTATTGTTCACAATCGAATTCTTCTAAGTTCTTGCGGTCGGAGACCGAAGCTGACGGCATGTGTGAATTTAGCAATCTATGAAACACCTTTCGAGAGTTCTCTTTTCGAAATCACTGCTTCGGCTCAGCCTTTGAATCGATGCCAGCCAAGAACATACCGGAATCACGCGGACGCGGACGCGCATCAAACAACAAGAGGTCGCGATCAGGATCGCACAGTTCCGTCGGATCGTCGGAGAATAGCCATCCCGGAGGGAACCGATGAGCCCAGCAGTTCAGTGCTGGGAGTTGGTGCAAAAAAGACGCGCCCGTCCACGAGCGCAAGCAGCCATCAATCGTCCCGTCCGGGACGTATCGCTTTTAAAAAAACGCAACCCAGCACTAAAGTACTGCGCTACTTTCATTGAGTTCTTCTCCTCTGCCCGCCGTCGCTTTGCGGGGCGCGCCGCAGATCGAAGAGCGCAGGCGGTCTGTGGCTACGGCGGACAAGCCTAGACGAGTCCGGATACTCCTAAGCCTTACGTTGAGTCGCATGCGCGCCCGCGGGATCGCCACCGAAGATTGGCGAGAACACGCCGATAGCCAATATCGGCTATTGGCTATCGGTCATTGCCGGGTCTTCCCGAACAATTCTCTGAAAGATCGCTTCTACCCGCTCCCGCCGCCGTCTTTGGTCTTCGATCATGGCAGAGCGGTCCACAAAACCGAGGTGGCGCGCGATTTTTTCCTGGTCAACGGCGCTGGACGGCAATTGCGAGACCGAAATGTTATCCACCCGGCGGAGCACCGATTCCATTTTGCGGAAGAATAGATAATCTTGCTCGAGCTCCGATCGCTCCGTTTCGGTTAGCTGCTCAACCACGGCCGCGATGGCATCGAGGGTGTTCGGCTCGCGTTTGCCAGACCGAATTTCCAGATACTGCACGATAAATTCTATCGCGATCAAGCCACCTCGTCCGGCTTTAAACGCGATCAGATCAACGTCATTTTTGCCTCGCTCGCGAACGATTCGCTCATACATGGAAGCGAGATCGGAGCGCCACTTGGGATCGGTACGTAGTGAATTCCACGCGTCGTCGATGATTCGCTCTGCGGCCTCGGCGTCGGGCCCGCCCAAAACCCGCGCTTTCGTCAATGCCTGTTTCTCCCAGTTTTGGGCTCGTTGATGGAAGTAAGACTCGTAACGCTCCAATGTGACTTCCAGAGGAGCCGACTCCCCTTCGGGGCGTAATCGTGTGTCGATCGGAAATACCCGACCCCACTCCGTACTTACGCTCAGAGCTGCTATGAGCGCTTCGGCTGGCCCAGGCGGTTCTCTCCCGATAAAGACTAGATCGAGGTCTGCTCCGTAAAGCAACTCGCGTCCACCAAATTTACCCAACGCAAGAATCGTCAAGTTTTGCGCGCCCGGTATGACTGTCTGGCAAAAAGAGACGCAGGCTTCGGCTAAGTTTGTCACTTCCTCCTGAAGCTGCGGCAGTTGGGCAAACCCCAGGACGTCGCGGAGTAAGATTCGCAGCATTTCGGCGCGTTGGAAATCGCGGACCCAGGTGAGAGGAGGTAGTCCGGTCGGATTTGTTTTTAGGTTGGACAGAAAATTCTCGCGGCTTTGCAGCTCACCTAGCGATCGGCCTCGCGCAATCTCTTCGACCAACTCTGGTCGTTGGATCGCTAGTTCAGCAAAGGCGGCACTTGCGTCAAACAATCGAACCAGCAACTGGAGTAATCGCGGATTCGCCAACAGTGTTTCAAAAAGCATCCCGCGGATACCGTATCCATCCACGAAGCGTACAAAACGGGCGAGAACCGCGTCGGGATCGGAGGTCTTCCTCAGCGAATCAGTCAGCTCGGGCTCCAACTTTGCACACAAGCGACGGGTACGTGCCGAAACATGCACTTCGGAAGGTCCTTCGCGAAGCCGGTCCAACGTCTTTTCTGCAACCTCAGGTCGCTGGAAGAAATCGGTCCTCTTTATTCCATCACCCTCAGGAGTTCGGGTCTGCAACAGTTGATGAAAAACCTGGCGCACCGCTTCGGTCTGTTCCCCGAGCTTTTGATCAAACGCTTCCACCGAGTCAAACCCAAGACTCTTGGCGATCAGCAACTGATCGTCTGGATTCGTCGGCAAAGTGTGCGTTTGGCGTTCATCCACGATTTGCAGACGGTGTTCGACCGCTCGGAGAAAAACGTACGCATTACGCAACGTTTCTACTGCCGCGCTATCAAGCATTTCCAATTCGGCCAATGCCGTTAACGCCTTTAACGTGCTGCGCTCTTGCAGAAAGGCATGGCGCGCGCCGTGCAAAAGTTGCAACGTTTGCACGGTGAACTCGATTTCGCGAATGCCGCCATAGCCAAGCTTAACGTTCCGGTGCAGATCTTCGACGCCAACGAGATCGCGCTCAATACGAAGCTTAAGTTCCGCGATTTCGGTCAAAAGATCATCCGAGACGGCGCGGGGGAAGACGAACGGTTGGAGACGATGCTGGAACTCGTAAAGCAACTCTTCATCGCCGGTAATTCCACGCGCTTTCTGAAGTGCCATCCTCTCCCAAGTTTCGCCGTAGCCGGCATAATAATTCTCTATGCTGGTTAACGAGCGGACGAGCGGACCGGAGGACCCCTCCGGCCGAAGCCGGAGGTCGATCCGAAAAAGCTGTTTCCCTTTGGTGGTGAATACTTCGACAATTTTCTCGGCCAGACGGCTAAAGAATTCGTGGTAACTAAATCGCGGATTGAGAAATCCTTCCTCGTGATAAAGAAAGATCACATCGATATCCGAACTGTAATTGAGCTCGTTTCCGCCAAACTTTCCCATCGCGAGGATCCCGAATCCCGTTTTTGGCCTGCCCCATCTTTGGGTAAGCGAGTCGAAAGCGAACCGATACGCCTGATTGACGCAGCGCTCGGCCACCATCGTGATATCCTGCGCGGTCTCGACGAATCCCGCTAATCTGGACACTTCCCGATAGGCGATGCGTAACATTTCCTGGGACTTCCATTCGAGCAACGCGGCCAACTCTGGATCGGCGGCGTCCTGATTCCATCCTCGCCAATGCCCGCGTTTTGAAGCCACGATCTCCGGTCCGGATAGCCAATCCAGCAAGTCGGGTCGGACAGTAATTTTCTCGACCGATATCTTGGAGAGCGAGAGAAAATTGACCAGCGCCAGACCCTGGTCCGCAAATCGCGAGCAGATGTACCCAAAATCAGGTCGCACCCGGACCAGGTCGTCAATCACCTTTTCGGCAAGGCTCGGCTGCCAAGCATCCCGAACCAATTCGGTGATCCAAGCACCACGTCCACTCATGCAGGATCATGATAACTTAAGCAGCACTTTTTGTCGCGCTTGCCGAAGAATCTGCTTTTCGGCGCGGGATAGACTGCGAATTCCTTCTCGGTGAATTTTCTCCAAAATCGGGTCGACGTAAGTTGCTAAATAGGGCCGTAGCGGTAGTCGCTTGGCGCGCGCACGTTCCGCCAATCTTTGGCGCAGAACCATTTCGCCAGGCAGAGGTGATCCGAACCCTAGGATTCGCACGTAGACCCATCCCGCAACGGCACCACTCAGATTCACCAAAGCAGTAGAGGTTGCGTCAGTGCGTCCACTAAGCAGCCCGTAGCTCAAGAGGACGAGAATCAATGTCCAACCCACGTGCTTATAGCGAAGGGGGCTTCGGAACGGGAGCGTTATCGGAAATTCTGAAAGAACAGTGGTGCAGCCTATGATTATCGCGCACACAGCCGGCTCAGCACCGAGCAAGAGCCCGCCCGATGTAACCAATAGGTAAACCACGCCCGCGACCATTCCCGAGCTAAGAAACAGCAGCACGAAATGTTTTATACCGATGATTCCTTCCGTCTCGCTGCCAAGGACCATGAGACCAAAAATGGTGAAGCAGAGACCAAAAGGATGACTTAAATGGTGTACGAACAAATAGCTCACTGGTTGCCAAAGGCAGCCGTAGAATAGGCCGGATCGGTTGAGACCACACCAATGCTCGAGAACGCCTGCGTGAAAGTAGCCGACCACCCACTGAACGATATACAGGATAATTATGAGGATTGCCGCAGCGATGGCCCAAGTCATGCGGCCACGAGTTAACAACCAAGGTAGCTCTTGAATTTGTGTCCGTTTCCCGCTCATTCTGCTCTTTTTCGAGTCGCTCGCTCAATTCGACGCGAGCCTCCAAATAGGAAGAGAGCAACGATCGGGCCACTTGCTGAAATTCTTAAAAAAATTATCCCTCCGTCGCGGCCAGCTCAATGAATGTCTGCACAACTCAATGCCTGAAGGGCGCGCCAAAGACTTAGCGACGGCGGCCCGGCCTGAGCAGCCCGGTTCCAGTTGACCTCCCGTCTCAAGGGTATTTCAACGGGTTGCTTGGGACGAGCACGCGGAGCCGGTATGGTGCAATCTGAAAATACGCCGGCGTCTCGAAGGCGACCTCACCATCGATTTCCACCGGTACGCTTCGGTCGCTGCTGATACGGAGCGATCGGACCTGCCGATATTCAATGTCAGTAAAATCGACATGGTTGCCCACCAACACGCCTTGGAGATATCGGATAATGTCGAGATACCCTTGGTGCTTGAACACGAGAGCGTCCAACACGCTATCATCATTCCTCGCGTCTCGAAAAACGGGGAATGTCCCTCCGTAAAAGCGGCCGTTGCCAATCAATACGAAGCAACCCTCCGTTTGTTCTGCCTCATCGAAGCAGATCTCAAGTCGCGGAGCCGGGCGTCCGATAACCTGAGCGGCTGCGATAATGTAGCTGATCGGTCCTATGCTCCTCCTTACACTCAAGTCCGTCTCCTGCACGGCCAATGCGTCCAGCCCAATACCGGCTAACTGCACAAAGTACCGGTCATTAGCTCTCGCTAGATCGACTTCACGCGCAAATCCTTCCTCTATGATCTCCCAGGATCGGTCGAGCTGATGAGGCGGAAGACCAAGTTCGGAAGCGAAAACGTTTATCGTTCCCATAGGAAGAATCCCCAGCGACACATCCAGTCCGGCTATCCCGTTTACCACCTCATTGATTGTGCCGTCCCCGCCCGCAGCTACGATGGTCGTGTATCCTTCTTGGCCCAATTGTTTGGCCAACTCTACCGCTTCGCCCGGACGGGAGGAGACGAGGAATGTGTGGTCGCCCGGCAAGGACCGCACCTTCTGCTCGAGCAGCCGAGCCTTTTCCGCTCGAGCAGCGGGGTTCAAAATAATAGCTAGCTTACCCTTGTCCATTCCTGTGCATCTCGATAAGACTAGCTCCCTGGTGGAATTCAGTATAGCGGTAACAGAGGGACCGATACGGTGAAATCTTTCCTCCGCATAGCCTTATGGACGGTGGCAAGTGTTTTTCTATTTTCCTGTGTCGGCTTGCTCGGAGTCAACCTGTACATTCAATCTCCCGGTGTTCAGGGAGATCTCCGCGATTTGGTCAGCGAAAGCCTGGGACTGCCGTTGGAAGTTTTTCGCATCACTTTTACTCCTTGGGGTGGACTAAACTTTGAAGAAGTCACGATTGGCAGTTCCGATTCTGAGACACCGATCCTGAAAGCGGGAAATCTGAAAGTCCGTTGCGATTATTTTGCGCTTTTTCGTCGAAAAATCATCATTCGAGAAATCCTGCTGCGGCAGGTCGATTTGAGAGTTCCGCTCGCTTCCTTGAAAGAAATGACCGCCGCGACAAACCGTTCTGCCGTCACCTCACCTACCCCCGGGCCTTCGCCAGCGCCCGAAACAGCGACTCCGGAGAGCACTCATCCGAAGAAGTCCATTACGATTCGCGATACGCTCACGCGAAAGTTCTGGGTGGAGATCCAACGCTTTAAGTTGAGGGACGCGACCGTTACAGTGGTCCGGCCGGACGGCAGCCTAGCGGTCGTAATTCATGGTCTCGATAGTACTCTGAATTTTCAACACGGAAATTATCTCGGCCGCGTACACGCGGATGGCGCGGCCATCGGCGAGACCATCAGTATCTCGGACATTGGTTCACCCGTGCGCTTTAACACCGGCTCATTGGCGCTCGAAGATATTTGCGCGAGACTTTCCGGTGGTGATTTGAACGGTACGTTCGATATCGATTTCTCCAAGGCAGACCTTCCCTACCGCTTAGAACTCAAAGCGTCCGGCATTGATGTCAACGAAGTGGCGAACCGCACCAGCAGTTTCTTGGATAAGGCCCATGGTATATTGGAGGGCTCTTTGGAATTGACCGGCGCCGGACGCGATTCCAACCAAACTGCCGGGACTGGCACGCTCGAAGTCAAGTCGGCATACCTCGATCAATATCCGATGCTCCAGGAGATCGGGCGATGGACCCAGGTCGATGAATTGCAACGGCTCGATTTGGAAGAAGCTGATTCCAATTTTCGCGTCGTCGGACCACAGGTACAAGTCGACTCGATCCGTTTGATCTCCAAAAATTGTCAGATCAATTTAGTCGGAACGGTCGAAGAATCGCAAAAACTCGACCTCCAGGGACGCTTGACGATCACCCAATTCCTTAGTCAGAAAATTCCTAACGAATTAGAAGACAATTTCCTCACTGCCGACGACGGACGCAGTCGCTATCTTGATTTTCAGGTATCCGGTTCGCTGCAAAAACCGGAAACCAATCTGTTCGAGCGCATCATCGGCGATAAACGGAAATTGCTGCAGCGGCTGCTGCACGGGAGTCATTCCGATCGCTCGAAACCAGAGCCGGTAGCCGATTCTGGCAAGTCTCATCCGAGTCCCGAAAAATGAGGATTATCGCGGGCTCCGCCGGGGGTATTCCGCTCCGTCTTCCCAAGCACGATATTCGCCCCACCATGGAAAAGATACGGGGCGCAATCTTTTCGTCGTTAGGTGAACGCGTGATCGGTGCCAAAGTGCTCGATCTCTTCGCGGGCAGCGGAGCGTTCGGTCTCGAAGCATTGAGTCGCGGCGCTGCCAACGCAACGTTTGTCGACCATCATCGTGATGCCATTGCCGCGATCGGGGCCAACTTCGAAAAGACCAAGTTACGCGGGGCAATCATTCGATTAGATGTTTTTGGATTCTTAAAAAGTAACCGGGAACAGTTTGATCTGGTATTTGCCGATCCGCCTTACTCCAAGCTAGCCGGAGATCCCGATACAGCATCGCAACTGCTCTTCTCTCCGTTTACACCCGCTGCGCTAGCCAGCGAAGGGTTATTGATCCTGGAACGAGCGGCCGATTCCGGTGTCGTCGATCAGCAGATCTGGTCTGTCATCCGAGCTAGGCGGTACGGCGGCACGGAGGTGCTCATTCTCGCCCTAAGCTCGAATGAAATGACAGATGACAGATGACAAATGACAGGTAGCCTCATTCTCGCCTGAGGCTCGAATGGATAACAAACAACAATAACAGATACCAAATAGTGAATTTCGGATTGCACATTCCGCGTTCGATCTATTCAGGCAGATTTGTTATCCGCTATTTGGTATTTGTCAGTTCATTCGAGGCTTAGCCGAGAATTGACGATGTTGCTTTTTCTTTACAACCTCTTTCTACCGTTCGCGCTCCTTTTCTCGATCCCCTTTTACCTTCGACGCATGCTGAAACGCGGCGGCTACGCGCGAAATTTTGTCCAACGCTTTGGATTCTATTCCAATGCGCTCCGCCAACAGCTCGCAGACGGGACCTGGACTTGGATCCGCGCGGTGAGTGTCGGCGAAATGCTGCTCGCTCTCCGCCTAGCCGGCGAGTTACGCCGGCAGGATCCCGAGTTTCAAGCCGTGATATCCACGACGACATCGACCGGATACCAACTCGGGCTAGACCGTGCCGATACCGCCTACTTACGCGTGATCTACAGTCCAGTCGATTTCTATCCGATTCTGCAACAAATTTGGCGACTGATTCGACCCAATCGAATTGTGCTGATCGATTCCGACCTTTGGCCCAGTTTTCTAGCGTTGTCCGAGCACAAGCGCATCCCAGTCTTCCTAGCCAACGCGCGGCTTTCGCCGCGTTCCGAAACCCGCTACGCGAGTCTGCGCTGGCTGGCGATGCCTCTATTCTGGAAGCGGGTTACCGCACTGTTTGCGCAGGATCCTAAAGATGCCGATCGCTGGACCAGACTTGGGCTTCCGCCGGAACAGATCACCGTGACCGGGAGCATTAAATACGATCGGGCCGGTGTAACCGCCGAGCACAACTTGCGTTTCGCTCAATGGCTGGAGAAACATGGAATTGCACCCGATCGTCCGATCTTGCTCGGAGGCAGTTTACACTCCGGCGAAGAAGAACTTTTAATTCAAGCGTTCCAGCAACTCCGGGAAAAACATCCGGCGTTGTTTCTGATTCTCGTGCCGCGACACGCTGAACGCGCATCAGAGATTGAGGGGTTGCTTCGCCAAGAATCGCTGGTCTTTACTCGGCGTTCCAATCCGCTTTTTTCTGCAGATACCGCGGTACTCCTGGTCGACTCGACCGGCGAACTGCGCGATTGGTACGAAACCGCGACGGTGGTCGTAATCGGAAAGAGTTTCCGCGGAATCGGCGGACAGAACCCGGTCGAACCGTTGCTGGCGCATAAACCGGTGGTGTGCGGACCGCGCATGGAAAACTTCCATTTCCTGGTGGAAGAATTGGTTGCGGAAAACGGTATCAAACAACTTCCGTCCGAACACGATCTGATTCCCGCTCTCGATCACCTGCTCGCCGATCCTGCTGCTGCCAGCCGAATGGTCAAACGGGCGGAGACCGTCCTCGCTCAACACGACGGCGCTAATGCCCGCACCGCGCAATTGATCCTGAATTGGAAGAAACCGCGAATGGACACCAATGGACACGAATGAAATCGAGGCTGTCGTCGTCCTGGTCCGCGAACACGCCAACACCCCTCATTGGTAGGGCGAAACAGTCCCGCGCGACTGTGAGCCGTTCCCAATGTTCGGCCTGCCAACAAATCTCACGTAAAGACCTGTCCGCAACGCTTCGCGTAGCGATGCAGGCGGGCGCAAAGGCGCAAGGGGATGAAAGAACGCAAAGATCACAAAATTGAACCACGCCGGAGCAAGATGGCAGACTTTCCGAATGGGCGTAAGCTGTGTAATCTGCGGTGAGTATTTAATTCGCGAGATCTGCGGTCGTACCTCTGAATTTTCCGCTTGCGGAGTCTCCACTTGGTGCAACCATAACAGTCCGTTTCAAGACCCTATCGTCCAGTGGCCTAGGACACTCCCCTTTCACGGGAGTAACACGGGTTCGAATCCCGTTAGGGTCGATATACTCCATAAGTGGCTTAGCCCGTATGAAATATATCTCAAACGCGACGACCTAAAAGAACGCGCTGGAAAGAGAATTAGAAAGTTTCTGCCAGGTTCCACGGAATTCCAAGGTCCATGAGAACCCGTTGACCACCCCGCTACGCCTGACGTAGTCTCTTCCATACGGAAATCCGTTGCGCTCACCGAATGCCGACACTTGAAGCCGCCTATTCTGAAGCTGAAGCAATCGCACTTGAAGCTGCCGCACTCGGCCGCTTAAGTCCGGAGCAAGCCCAGGTTTTGCAAACCTTTTTCGCCGATCTAGAAAAGAACGCACTCAGTGTTTATCAAGCTGCCCGAATGGTGGCTTCGCACACTTATAACCGGGCCGAAATCGCCAAATTCTGGAAAGCCGAATGCGATTGGTTTGCTGTTCAACTGAAAATTCTGGACACATTCGAAACCATCCTCGGAGAAGTCGGCACTAAACTTGAATTGAAACCAGCCCGGCAAACCTTGCAGGATATCCTTGACGCTTGTTTCGGCCACTACGAGCTCCATGCCTAGCATCAGCCCGGAAGAGTTTGAAGAGTTGTTCAAGCTTTATGTCCGGGCCAACTGTGAACCGAATGTTCCGCCCAAAGAAGCGCGAAAACTGCAAGAAGATTTCGCCCGACAACTGCAAGACATTTGGGAAGCTGACCCCGGACCAGTTCCTTTTGCCTCTGACGATTTTCGGCATCTGATAGTGGATCGATGCATTGAACGTTTGGATCCACGTCGGCGCCGGCGAAGGTTTTAGAAAAAGCGAACAACCGTGACATCCGAACAATGGGTTATTTTCATTGGTCTTGCGCAACTGATTGTCTTTGTATTGCAACTCGCGGTTTTCGGTTATCAAGCTTGGCAACTACGTCAAACCGTAAAGGCTGCCGCCGAACAGTCCGGCGACATGAAAGACTCGATCGAGCAATCAACTCGGGCCGCCGATGCAATGGAAAGGTCTGCAAAAGCCGCAACCATTGCTTCCCAGGCTGCCGCGCAAAGTGTCGTCCGCATAACCCAGCAGATGAGAGCGTACCTGTCCGTCAGAATTGACAGCGGCATATACCAAGACCGAAAAGTGAATTTGCGGTTTGAAGTCAGACCAATGCTCATCAACACCGGTCTCACGCCGGCTCATAAAGTTGGCTATACAGCAAAGGCAGATGTTCTGCCATTTCCACTAGAAGATGATTTCACTTTCCCACCGCTCGAGCAGCCGCGCTCCGTTTTTGGTCTTCTCGCACCGCAGCAAAATTTTATCATGACCGCGATGGTAAATAGAGACTTCTTCGACGACGGCGAAGTCGAGAACATCAAACGTGGACTTGGAAGAAGGCTTTATATCTGGGGAACTGTCATTTATGAGGACGTCTTCGGGGACCAGAGATATACGGAGTTTGCTCACAACATTGTTTGGATGCCCCTCAAAGACGGCAGCGAACCCATTTTGGGAAACTACGTCGATCGACATAATGACGCTAAATGAGCCCCCGAACCATGAAACCAAAAGGGTCCCCCGGACCGATTCGCCAAGAATTGAACCCGTGACCCTCAAGGTCATCAAACTCAAGCCCCGAGACCGCGTCACACTCCAAGCGATGGCTACAACTTACGGCGTCGCCGATCCGATCGACTTCTGTCACGGCGTTGCTGCCGGCGAGGATGGCAAAGAACCCGAACCCGGTTCTTTTCCGGTGAGTGCGCGGGTAACGAGCGATCCCTCTGAGCTAGAGCGGACGTGAAAGACAGTCGCGCCTTGGTGATGGATCAGATAAGGCCCGTGACCAGTTCCGAGTGGTTTTGGCCAGGAAAATTGGTGACCAATGGAAACCGGCCGCTTTCTGGGACTTCAAACCCGTCCCCTCGGAATTGAATGCGACGGTTGCCGAGTACGCCAGAGCCTGGAACTGAGAGAACCAGCGTAGAAAAGCATTTCGAATTGGCGAGTTGCTTACCCAAGCCAAGAGGTCCCCGGACTTGGCCATTCTAGCGCTCGTACGTAGGATGACGTATGGCGACTTCTCCGGCCTTCTGTTAGGAACAGTATATCATGATCACGATAAAAGGATCCGTAGG
This sequence comes from uncultured Verrucomicrobiae bacterium, assembly GCA_963804425.1. Classification (GTDB taxonomy): domain Bacteria; phylum Verrucomicrobiota; class Verrucomicrobiia; order Chthoniobacterales; family JAFAMB01; genus DASTDH01. Next base: position 98,668 of record CAWDQF010000005.1, read on the forward strand.
CACTGACGGCAAATACCTCGTTACAGGAATGCCAGTGGACACACACGCCCATACTGTTTTGAAGATCGTATTCGAGAACAATACCTCTGGCACCAATCTCGCTCTGTGCGCAGGTTCGATGGCAGAGTTCGCCTCGGGAACGGTAGGAATACAATTATCAGATTCTGGTGGCCCCGGTTTTCAATTCTTAACCATCATAGACACCCATCAACTTTCCGGCAAAGTCCTTTACGTTCTACGGGAGGTTGGATCTGCCGTTTCGGAGTTCACTATTACGGTCGACTAGCAAGCGCTTGGAGTAATCAGATCAAGGTGCAAATTTGCACTTTGATACTTCCTATAGGATCAGCGCTTACAAAGCGACCAAGATTATGGAACTCGGGTCAAACCAGTTCAAAAAAGAGGGTACATCACGTGATGCACCCTCTCAATCCGCGATCAGCGCGAAGAATGTCTTTTAGTTATTATTGTCGGTCAGTGCGGTACCACCGGAAAACGGCGTCGTGCAATTGAACGTGGTGTTAAACCGGTATTTGTCGCTGCCAGACAGGGCCAAACCGAAACTGCAATTGCTAACCATGTTCTCGAGGCAATAATTCCCGCCCCCTCCAAAAACGCCTTCGTCGAATCCGGAGATAACATTCCCGCTGACCAGGTTGCCGCCACCCGAGATAAAGATTCCAGCACCAGACGTTCCGTTTGATGTCGAAGTGATCTGATTATCTCGGACGATGGATCCCGCGATGGTGGTGAGAACGACGCCATCGGTCACATTGGTCAGTTTCAGATTTTCCACAATATCGCCTGTGATGAGCGCTGTTCCTCCAGTATGCTCGATATAGACTCCGTAAGTGAAAACGGCGATGATGCCGTTTTGGATAACGACATTGCCGGCATTGTGCACGTAGACGCCGACGTTCGATGTCGGGGTGCCAGGGAAGTAGAGATAATGGCCTGCCAGATCCAGAGTAACATTACTGCTGAGGATCGTGATGGCAGCGCCAGCGGCCGATGAGTAAGTGAGGTTCGAGCCCAGAACATAGGTGCCGGGAGCAGAGATGGTGTAGGGCACCGAGTTAATGACGGTCTGACCGAACGAGTCGGCAGCAGAGGATGCGATGGCCAATAAGGCTAAGAATAGAGATTTCATAGGAGGGTTTATTTTCAATTAAATTCCCTCCGTGGTGAAAAAATCCAGCGGAAGGTCGCGCTCCTTTAGGCCGGGAAGCTTAAGGGGAGATAGGCCTGCCAGACGACCGAACAAAAATCGGCTCGGGCGCCCGGGCGGAGGTTACGATTTTTTGATATTCGAAGGCAACGCCATCTTTGACCGGCTTAAAAAGCAGATAGGCCGAGCGAAGAGGAAACCCAAACCTCAAGGATGGTTCAATTCCGACCAAAGGGACGCTTAAAGGATGACGCAGAGGAATACACTCAAGCTCTTGAGCAGGTCGTAAGCGGCGGATGGCGGCAGATTCGACTTGGCCAACGACTAGGCGTTCCACAGGCGCTCGGCTTGTCGGTCCCAGATTGGGCTAAGCGTATTGGCGGATACCTCCATCTATCTATTCCTGAACGGAGAGAGGCGGTCAAGGAACTGACCGACGAAGGCTTATCGCAACGTGAAATCGGGGAAGTGCTAGGAGTCGATCATAAAACGGTCCACCGAGACCAAACTGGGGCAAATGCCCCAGAAGAGGCGCAGACTATTACAAATGCGAATGCAATAGAAGAGGTGGTCAAGAAAGAGCCGCCCGCATTCGCGGAGGACAGGAAAACAACTACTGCAAGTGCGGCAGAAAAGGAAAAGAAGGACAAAGGGGAGTCTATGTCCGCATCCAATGAAGCGACGGAACAGAAAGAAAAGGAACGGTTTCACTCAATTGGGGAGGTCGACGTGGAGGAGAATCGGTCGGGCCAGGCGGCCGTTTAGAAATCCCATCATGGTTTAGCCAATGTCGCCAATACGTCGTTCGGCGTATTGACTCGCGATGATGGGCAGAATGGTGCGAGGAAAATTAATCCCGTTTAAATCCCCGCGGAGCTTCGCTTCTTTGCAGGCAAGCGATCCGCTTATGGAAGCTCCGTGCGATACTTGGGAGCAAGTTCCGCGGCCTTCTTGATGGACGCGGCCTGATCGGCCTTGTTTAGCTTGGGAGGGGGCGTCGTGCGGGTCGCCAAAGGAACACCGATCTGCGCGAAGAACTCTTCCTGCCCGGCCGGGACGCAGAGGCACAACAGCCGCACTGTTTGCTTGGAAGCGTTGGTGAAGGAGTGCGGCGCGTTGGCCGGGATGTTGATGGTCTCACCGGCGCGCACGACCGACTTTTCGCCCCGAAAGGTGGTTTCAATCTCGCCTTCCAGGAGGGTGAAAGATTCCTCGAAATCATGCCGGTGGCGCGGCGGTCCGCCGCCGGGCGGGATGTGCATGTCGATCAGGCAGTAGCGACCGTCGGTGTCATCGCCGGACAGCAGGATTGTATAGGTGCCTCCGACGACGCCGATGTGGGGCAGGCTCTGGTCGGTGTTGGGCCGCGCGATCGCGAGACTCCGTTTGGGATCGTCGGGCGGGATCGGCGTGACGGGCTTTGAAGTGATGGCGTGCTCGTTCATTTGTGGTTTCCGTTTCCTGTGTTTGCCGATTGGTTAAATTCCAACAAAGGTACCTAAACTCTCGCAGGATTGTGATTTCTGACAATTATTCACAATTGCTTACTCATGACGTAATGCTGAAGGCGCCAAGCCTCGCAGTCGCACGAGATTCGCTTATAGGCGCGTTTGGTTGATTCCGCTGTCGGGCAGCGGGAGCGTCATCAGAAAATCCCACAGGTATTTTTCCGAATTTTTAAAAATGGTTCTAGCTTCGTGGCAATTCCTAGGCAGCCTTATCGATCCGACAAACTGGTGAACGACTTGCTTAGTTCGCCGGTAAACTCGATGAGAGCTTCATAACTTTTGCTGGGCATAAATTCTTTTTCTCCTAGCCGCCTTGCGTTCCTCGAGTTTGTGCTTTAGGCCGGCGAGGTAACCTTCAGCGAATCTGCTGAGCTCGCCGCGGATGGCGGCAGGTTCAACGAAACCTCCGCGCGGCCGCATGGAATCGAATTCTTTAGCCTGGTGAGTCCAGACGTGGCCCCAGTCGATCTGCGCCCATTATTGTTCTAATTGTACCCATACCCGCCACGTGAAGACCGAGCCCAGTTCACAACCCGAACCCTATTTGCCGGTTGCCGTCCAGCCATCGGTGAGAAAGAGGTGAAGAGGGGTCAGCGGACCAAGCTCGATGAACTCGTGCTTCATGAGTCCCGCTTTGCCCAAGGGTAGCTCTTCCATCAGGGCACGCGCCTCTTCGATTGACGTCACGTTCATGAGGAAGACGGCGCCTGTCTGAGTTTGCTTGACCCACCATTGATCGATCTTACCCGACAAATACAGCTTAAGCGTGGCCGGTACTTCTTCAGGAAAGATTTCCTTTATTTGCTCCGGCGTTGGAGGTTTTGTGAATTGTCTATGGCCAGAATTTTTGTGATCGGGACTTCCGGAAAATTGCGTTTGGGCTTTGCCGTGGTTTCCGTCGTCTTGTCTTGTGGGTTATGCATACTGTACCTTTATGTTTGAGTTTGTTTGATGTGTTTCGTGCCGGCTAACAAAAAGCGCCTTGTTCTTGACGATGTAGTCCAGCATTTGCATTGGCTTTTGACCCGTGAGCTTCTCCACCAAATCGTTCGTTCCGGAGCAAACTCCGTCGCGACAATCCTGGGCAACGGCGGACATATGTTGATGGAAGTGCGAGTTGAAACCCATTCCGCGCAAGACTTCTCCGAAGGCTTCAATCTCCATCGGGATGTAGGTGATTTTTCTTTCCAGAACCTGCGTGAGAATATTCGCGATCTCATACTGGCTTAGTTCCTTTGGGCCGTAGAGAGGATAAACTTTCCCGCCGTGCTCGGCCGTGTCATTCAAAATCGCCGCAATGACCCGTCCTTGATCCTCCGCCGTGATGGGAGCATAGCGAGCGTCTCCGAAGGGAAGAGGGAGAATATTCTGTTCCCGAATGGCCTGGGATAGATACGTCAGCCACTCGGCAAATAAGGTGGGCCGCAGATGCGTGACCGAAATTCCAGATCGATCAAACAAGCGCTCCGCAATCCAATGATTCTGCGCGGCGTGACTTTTGGCGATCCTCCTTGCGGTAATCTGCGACATGTTCCCGACGGCGAATAGCTGGATAAGGCTCGACCCATCAAAGCCGCTCTGAATCGATCCGAGAGCGTCCAAATCGTCCACGAAGCCTCTTCAATGGCTGTTTCGCGGATTTTGGAGAATAACGAGATCCGCCCGTGACTCCGGCTTTTAGTCGCTTACAAAATCACGCGTCTGCCAGCAATAGCGTTGAAAAACTGCGTCCAGAGTGTTCCGCGTGTCCGTAAAATACGGACGGACGGACGTTCTGGACACTTATTTTCTATCGAAGTGCTGCACACAGGCGCGCGAAGCAGGAGAAAGGCAACGTTATGACAGACGAGGAATTCTGGGCCGAGGAAGGACCGACCGCGCGCTATGCGCGTGATGAGCTACTGAAAGCCGGCATCATCGAGAGCTATTTTCGCCGGACTGACAATAGTCCCAAGGAAGAAATTGCAGGTTATGACTTTCCTGAACAGTTCAGTTTTCGGCAAAACTTCGAGATCGGCTTCAAAGGACAACGCGGCATCTACGCCATCCAGCGGCGTAGTTATCCAGACCCGAGCCTGGAAGTAAGCTTGCTGCCCGTAGTAAGCTTGCTGCCGCCTGTCGGAGCCGACGCGCCTATTTCGATTTATCCAGAAACCCAGATCGTAGACGAGCGTGGCGCTATCTGGCTGGATGTCTCCGGCGCGATCATCGCAGCCGATTCCGGCTCACCGCAAAAAACCGGGCCGTGATTCCTCTTCTATACGGACCTTAGTTGGCTGTAGCCCCGACCAAAAAATCAGGAGCTGCCCTTTTTACTGGAACGCTTGCAGGGATTATGTTCACTGGAACACATGTCCAAGCTAAACCCGCTCCTATTTGAACCACTGACGCGGATAGAAAACGCCTGCCGGCGGGCGTCGAACATCATGCTCAACGCTCCGACTTTGCCGCCACGAGACAATGAGCTAGTCGCCCGTGAAATTCAGGAAATTCGTGACGCTCTGGAAGCTTTCAAGGCCGCGGTCGAAGCCGGAGAAATGACCGGATTTAAGAGCAGCGGGATGCGGGCGCATGGCGGTACTTGAGCGGCTCTAATACTCCTCGCACGATTTCAGGGCGCTTGGTCGTCCTGCATGTCGTGCCTGGCTGAACCAGGGGGCAAGCATATCGAGCCGCCAGGAAAGCAGCGGGTACTATGCCGACATCTGGAGGCAATAAACTGTGAGTGCGCTACGTCTAAAAATATACTTTATATGAAAAATTACATTCTCAGCGGATTTGTCGCTGTTTTACTTGGTGGATGTACCACCTATACAACTGGGTCCGGTACCAGAGTCTATAGCGATGGTTATGCTAGCGGAGGCTACGGCGGCAGTTATTCTGACGGTGGTTATGATGAACGCAGGTACGGGTATCACGGGCGTGAAGTGCACAATAATGAGGTAGTGGTTAATGAACGCAATGCAACGGTCAGCCACAGAACTACCAGTGCAACTAGCGCCACAGTTAGCCACGTAAATAGCGGGAAGCCGAAGCCTCATGCCGAGAGCAATAAAACGGCTGCTGTATCTCATGGCGTCGGAAAACATCCTCGTTCCGGCAAGACGGAAGAACCCAAGAAACAATAAAATTCAAAAATGAAGGGCAGAGCCTCCCTAAATGGGTCGTTGGCAGCCGAAAATAGACCGGTAGAAGATTCTGCGCTTCGCGTGGCATATAACTCCACTACAAGGTGACCGTGATCAATGCTGCGCTGGAAGGATGGCGAATTCCTCAACTCTTCCTCTACAGGCGCACACTATGCCCTCGGGCTACGAACTAAAAGTGGAGTCTGGGGGGAGTCCCGGCTTCTGGCATCAGGGCGCCGTCAGTTCGAGCGCCCGGTGCCACCTTCTTTCCTATTTGGCCACCGGGGACTAACTTGAGGCCATCCCCTATGGCTATAATTCTCATCGCAGTCGTCTTGGCCGTGATAACCGGCGCAAACTATTTCGGAAGACCCGTGTCGCGAACGATGTGGCTGGTGCTCTTCATCCTGTCGTTGATCGCTCTGACTCTGATACTGGCGACCTATTTACATTTCTGACGCTTGCCCGGCTCGGACCGCGGCTTGGGCGGCTCGAACAATATGGTACTTCGGCGAATGCTGACTAACAGCTCCTCCGATCTGTCTTCGAATCGACCAGCAACTAATTGACGGGCTCGGTGACTAGGGAGCCTCTACAATCCAAGCGCGACAACCGTCTTCTGATGTGAAATCAGGGTCCCCGTAAGCATCCGCATTTGCGCCGATCAGCTGCGTACTTGACCAGTCAAAAGATTGAAAGCTTGGATTGTTGAGTCGCTCGGCTTGGGTAGCATCTAATGCGATCTCGTAAGATGTCGTTTCCAGCTGGGCCGGACTCAGATTGCCAGCGCTAGCAACTACCTTTTCGGGAATCTCGACGATTACGACAAATTTCGGTCGATCTTCGCCCTGCTCCGAGTTCTCGCTCGCGCGAATTTCTGTTCGATAAAATTCCGCCACGGCTGAAACCTTGCGCTTTGCTTTTTCGGACGGGAATACGTCATTTGACGTACAGCCGATTTCCGACAACCGCGGCCCCCAGGGTAGACTAATCACTCGGGCAACCGCTTTGGTCCCCTCTTGTTCCGCTTGCGACGATGATGCGACTGTGTTGAATTCGGCGAGAATCTGGCACCTGGAACCAAGGTGACGCTTTTGAGCGACGACTAGACACAAAAAAGTCGTTCTGGGATCTGACTCGCGATGTCATTGCGTACACATCTGCCCGATTTAGGCTTGAGAACAGTCTGCTTGGTCTCGGAATACGAATGAGAGCCAAATCGGGCCCCATTCCTTTCCTTGCGCAAAGTAGAGAACCACTGAAAATGCGTTAGTGGTTCCTGAATCGGCAAAGATAAGCGGCGGTCGAGAATCGTGCCTGGATTCGGCGTGGCGTGTTTCTTCGCCTCTTTTTCGATATATTCGACGACGTGCGCTGCGGTTAGGATTCCAGGTACAGAGTCCATCTTAACGAGTGTTCCGCTCCCGTAAATCTCTCCTTCCAAAAGTAGAATAGTTGAATAAATAATCGATCTAGCTCGCGAGCAGCAACTTTCCTTAGAGCATTAACTGCAATCGACAATTAGCCCCCAGTAATAGCCCGCTGCAGTTTCATAGCAGGCATCGGGCCCACCCCCACAAATGCTGGGCTTCTACGGCGATAAAAACGATCAGGGGGGCATCTGGCCATTACTTCCATAAAACGAACGGTGGGCACATTACTCGCGTTGGCGAATCGTACTGGAAATCGGTCGCACCAGATGCAAGAATTCTTCGGTGCTCTAAGGGTCGACCCGATCACGGGATTTCTGATAACGACAAGAACCTCAACCTAAGAAAAACTATGGCATACCAGCCGCTATATACAGCCGTGGCAACCGCCACTGGTGGAAGGGACGGACACGTCGAAAGTTCTGATGGCATTGTGAAGCTCGATTTGAGTGTACCTCGTGAAATGGGTGGACCAGGCAAACCCGGTACATCGAATCCCGAGCAATTGTTTGCTTCCGGCTACTCTGCATGTTTCGCCGGTGCGATTGGTTTTGTGGCCAACCAACAACACAAAAAGCTCAGTGATATCCAGGTAACGGGCCATGTCACATTCGGTAAGGTCGACGAGAAGTCCACCTACAACGCGGGTGGGACGACTTATCCTTTGCCAGGATTTCAACTTGCAGTCCGGCTTGATGTCCATCTTCCGGGCGTCGACAAGTCAGAGGCAGAAAAACTCGTCGAACAGGCACATCAAGTCTGTCCATACTCCAGGGCGACTCGTAACAACATCGAGGTCAAATTCGCCGTCGTGTAGGCGAATTTACCGCTCAAACGCGAATATCCCTACGATGCCCCAAAAGAGGTGGATATTCCCTCCTGGCGCTTCACGCTACCCGAAGACTGCGGCCGAAAAGGATAACAGACGCGGACGGAGTTATGAGGCACCCTATGAGTCGGATTGTTTTCGTGCTGGTTGCAGGTGTAGCGCTGGCCGGCGTGGTCGCCTACCTGGCCCCCGCATCTGGACAGGCCGATGGAGAGGCCGCCCCGATCTTCGGAGTCAATATCCCCCCGGATACCGCGACTGGAGGTTGATCTCCGTGGCTCACGAAGAAGGCGACCTCAACGATTTGCGCGCCATTCTGGGCAACGACGTAGCGATCAAGGCTTACCGGGAAGGGAAGCTTCCGTTCCCGGACGGGACAATCATTGCCCGGCTCGCCTGGAGTTACGTCCCGTTGGAGGAAAGCAGCAAAGCCTTTGGCCGTCTCCAATCTTTCGTGGCCGGGCCACCCAAGAACGGGGTTCAGTTGATGGTCAAGGGCTCAAAAAAATACGCCTCGACCGGCGGCTGGGGGTTCGCTCAATTTAACGACGGGAAACCCGCCGACGAGGCCGTGCACCTGCTTTTCCTGCCACGAGGCCGTCAAAGCTCGCGATTTTGTCTTCGCCCGTTACGCACCTTAATACTGACGACCACAGTAGAAAGGAATGAGACGATGACCACACAAATCAACCGCAGCATGAACAAAAAAATCCAAAACCACAAAAAAGGAGGACACTATGACCGACACCAGTGCTACACAACAAGGCAGCAAGCGCGCAGCTGACGAGGATGCGATTCGTCCGTTTCATGTGAATGTTCCGGAAGCGGAACTCACCGAATTGCGCAGGCGCATCAACGCGACAAAGTGGCCTGAACGAGAAACGGTTACAGATGCATCCCAAGGAGTACAGCTCGCGACGATCCAGGCGCTCGCGCGCTATTGGGCGACAGAGTATGACTGGCGCAAGATCGAAGCAAAAATGAACGCCCTGCCGCAGTTCATCACCGAGATCGACGGGCTGGACATTCACTTCATTCACGTCCGTTCAAAACACGAAAATGCGTTGCCGCTGATCGTTACGCACGGATGGCCCGGCTCGATCATCGAACAGATGAAGATCATCGATCCGCTGACCAATCCCACGGCGCATGGCGGCAGCGCATCCGATGCGTTCCATCTGGTGATTCCGTCAATGCCGGGCTACGGATACTCAGGCAAACCGACCACCCCCGGGTGGGATGTACCCCACATCGCGCGTGCCTGGGTCGTGCTGATGAATCGCCTCGGGTACACGAAATTCGTGGCGCAAGGCGGCGATTGGGGCGCAGTCATCACCGAACTAATGGGCCTGCAGGCGCCTCCGGAGTTGCTCGGCATTCACACCAACATGCCTGGCATCTTTCCAGTCGACATTGACAAGGCGGCTTTTTCCGGGGCGCCGGCGCCATCGGGTCTCTCAGCCGATGAGAAGGTCGCTTACGAGCGTTTGCAGTTCGTATATCAAAAGGGAATCGCCTACGGGTACCAGATGGGGCTGCGACCGCAGACATTATACGGAATCGCGGACTCACCCGTCGGCTTGGCGGCTTATTTCCTTGATCACGACGCGCGCAGCTACGAGCTGATCTCACGCGTCTTTGAGGGAGAATCCGAAGGCCTCACGCGCGACGACATCCTCGACAACATCACGATCACCTGGTTGACGAACACGGCGCTTTCTGGCGCCCGTCTCTATTGGGAGAATTGGGGCAAACTCGGGTATTTCAATGCCAAAGGCGTCTCCATCCCGGTTGCCGTGAGCGTCTTCCCTGACGAACTCTATCCAGCCCCGCGGAGCTGGGCAGAGCGGGCGTATCCCAAACTGATCCATTACAACAAGCTCGACAAAGGCGGACACTTTGCGGCCTGGGAACAGCCGCAACTCTTCTCAGAAGAAGTTCGCGCGGGCTTCAGATCACTGCGGTCAGGGGTGGAGAAGTCGGATGTGATCTTGGCCAAGGTTGGCTAACTGTTCCTAAAGCAGCAGGAGAGCTTCGATGGTGGAGGCTCTCCTGTTTTGACTCCGAGAAAGATACTAGCCGCAGCATAGGAGGAAAGAACATGGCAAATCTGAAGTTTGACAAAGAGATCACTGCACTTCTCGTCATCGATCCGTACAACGATTTCATCTCCGAGGGAGGCAAAGTATGGGATCGCTTGAAGACGGTTGCTGAAGCAAATGATTGTATTCCTCATATGTTGCAAGTCCTGAATGCTGCGCGGAAGGCTGAGCTTCGCGTTTTCTATGCGCTGCTTCATCGGTACCGCCAGGCGACTACGAGACCTGGAAGTACATTGCCCCGATTCAGAAGGCAGCCTGGTTGCGAAAGTCCTTCGAATACGGCACGTGGGGCGGCGAGATCCGCCGCGAGTTCGAGCCTCAACCGGGCGAAATCGTTGCCCAGGAGCATTGGGGTTCCAGTGGTTTCGCCAACACGGATTTGGATTTGCAACTCAAGAAACACAGCATCCATCAGCTCATCGTCATCGGACTCATCGCGCATACGTGTGTGGAGGCGACCGTACGCTATGGCGCTGAGCTTGGCTACGAGGTCACGATGGTGAAAGACGCGACCGCGAGTTACTCGGATGAGGAGATGCACGCCGCTCTCGACATCAATATCCCAAACTACGCCAGTGCCATTGTGACCACAGCTGAGATCGTCGACTCGATCTCTTCTCTCTAAACCGAGCTGTTTTCCCAGACTACGAGCTTACCGATCATACTGGGGAAACGCCGGAAGCTCTCGAGGTTACAAGGACAAGATCCCATGATTCTGGTCCTGGGCCGCGGAGGCTACTGCTCGAAAGACCGCAGGCAGCATGAAGGTCTGGTCCGACTTCATCGTGAGCTCGAAGTCGGTTATTGCCGCTTGGTCACGATTACTACTGGTAACATCACGGAGACCAATGAATTTCGTACCGGAAATCCGTCTCACCAACCAAATCGAGGGGCGGACGTGTTGGGGGAAGGCAACCGAAGCTATCGGCTCACCAGAGGGCCGAGGCTATTAAGATGGTCAACAGCGGTATGAAGAGCGCCGCAGAAGTCGCCCGGCTATTTCGGATTCATCGTTCAAGCGTTTCGCGTATGCTTTCCCAGTCGCGGGTTGCGGACTGAGCGGAACGAAAATTTGGGAGAACTTATGGCCTTCCAGTTGCTCCAGTTTGCAGCGTTTGGCTCTTCCGAGTCCTGGGGAGCTAGGGTCTGGATCGAATAGAAGTGCAACTGATAATTGTCCATGCTTTGCCAAAAAAGCTCCGCATAGCGGAGACAAGATCGACCAATTGCGCATCTAATTATGGGCCCTAAATCAATGGCGCTAAAAGCATCGGTCTGGCTGATCCTGTGCGCTTCCGCTTTCGGCGGGGAGCTCGATGCAATGAAGCTTTTCGTGCGTTTGCGCTTTTGGAATGTTCCGGAGATCAGTACGAAGGATTTGGCGAACTGGTTGACCGACGACAGTCGGCAGAAACCGTTCTTGCTCGATGTGCGTACTCCGGCTGAATACGCAGTAAGCCATCTGCCGGGGGCACAGCAGATTGATCCCGATGCTCGGATTACTCAGACGCTGGACCAATTTCCGCCGGATCGCCCGATCGTTACCTATTGCTCGGTTGGCTATCGCTCTGCCGAACTTGCCCAGCGCTTGATCGCCGCTGGCAGAAAGAACATCTACAATATGGAAGGATCGATTTTCCAATGGGCGAACGAAGGCCGTCCTCTAGAACGAGACGGAAAGCCAGTCGATACCGTTCACCCATACAATGATAGCTGGGGTAAAATGTTGGATTCGCGACTACGAGCGAAGGTGCCGTCGGTACAGTTGGGAGCTAAGAGAAGGAATTAGCAGATCGCGAATAGGCAAGAAACAGACCACCGAAGTCCAACCCGGACGTGGTTGGGCCGCTAGCGAATCGCGAGCAATTGACGGCTCAATTTTAATCTGGGACCGTACTTCTCGCGAAAAAGATGCCGTTCAATGTCCTAAAGTGTAGCGGCTCGTACGTCGGATAATCAAAATCTCGCACGGATCAATGGGCGGGTTCTCGATCAAGTCTTAACAGAAGAACAAATATGAAAACGAAGCCTCCTCACCAGAAGAGCCGTAACGTTCGGGAGAAAAGAGAAGGAGGAGCAATCGTCATGGATCTTGTGTTCTCCAGCACAATCGAGTTGGCAGCCGCGATCCGGGCGGGCCAGGTTTCGGCGACAGAGGTGCTGGAAGCGCATCTAGCGCAGATTGAGCAGCACAATCCCGCCTTGAACGCCATCGTCATCATAGATGCGGAAGGGGCCCGCACCCGGGCGCGCGAGGCCGATGAAGCCCTGGCCCGTGGCGAGGTCTGGGGGCCGCTCCATGGCGTGCCCTTCACGCTGAAGGATGCGCACTCAACCGCCGGCATGCGCACCACCGTCGGATTTCCGCCGCTGGCCGATCATGTACCTCAGGAGGACAGCACCGTTGCTGCGCGGCTCCGGGAGGCCGGCGGCGTCCTCCTTGGCAAGACCAACGTGGCCATGATGCTGGCCGACTATCAGTCCAGCAATCCGATCTTTGGCCGCACGAACAATCCGTGGAACGTTGAGCGCACGCCGGGCGGGTCCAGCGGCGGAGCGGCGGCAGCGTTGGCTGCCGGCATGACGCCCTTCGAGATCGGCACCGATCTCGCCAGCTCGATTCGCATTCCGGCGCATTGTTGCGGTGTGTTCGGACTGAAGCCGACCGAAAACCGCGTCCCGCTCACCGGACTCTTCCCCGATCCAAGAGGCACACCACGAAGCATCCGCACCATGTCGTCGATCGGACCGATGGCGCGCACGGTCGAGGATCTGGTGCTGCTCTACAAGATCATCGCGGGGCCGGACGGACGCGATACCGAGGTGCGGCCCGGACCGGTCGACGATGTGCCGGAACCCGACCTCAAGACCCTGCGGATCGCCATTGCGCCGACCTTTCCCGGCTTTCCGGTTGCGGCCGATATTCGCGACGCCATCGAAGATCTGGCGCGACACTTGGAGCGCTCGGGTGCGGTCGTCGAGGAAGCGACCCTGCCGGAGCTCAATTTCAGCCAGGAGCTGTCGAGCGCAGGCGAATTGATCGGCATGATGCTCGGCGCCTTCCAGCCGGACGGACAAGGGCAGCCGACGACCCTTGGGCACTACCTCGAGGCGCTGCACCGGCGGGACCAATCCATTATGGCTTGGGAACGGTTCTTCGAGGACTGGGATGCGCTGCTGTGCCCGGCCTCCATGGTCACGGCGTTTCCCCACTGCGAGCCGGGAACGCCGCTCAAGGTCGATGGTGAGGACGTCGACTATTGGATGGTCAGCGCTCACGGCGCCGTTTTCAATTATACCGGCCATCCGGCCGTGGTGCTGCCCTATAAGCTCGATCGTGACGGATTGCCGATCGGGCTGCAGCTGGTCGGCCAGCGCTGGGATGACTCGCGCCTTCTCGCAATCGCCAAAGCCCTCTCGCCGGTTACCGGCGGATTCCGGCGGCCGCCGAACTATTGACGCGATGGCGAGCGTCCCTCTTTCAGGGACGCTTTCGGTTTGTTGCTTTCGCCGAAGATCACATCTTTTCCGAGACCGCTCTTAAGAAGTTCCTCGCGAACCACTGCCTCCATCTCGCTCTGCGCCGAGGGGTCAAGCCTGTCAAAACCAGCCTCCACCCTGAGTAAATTCACCACGTGCGTATACAAGCATTTGTCCTGTTGCTGATGCATCCAGATTTGCTCATTCTCATTTGTCAAAGCTGGAAAGCGCACCGAAATCATTGCTTCAATTATATCCTCTACGCTTGAGTCAGGGTTTCGCGCTTTGAGTGTTTTAAAAAGTTTAACTTGCGTCCGCGCCGTCGATTTCGGCGCTCCGTTCCTAGCCAACCACTTAGGAAAGTTCATAATTTTTGGTTTTGAAGTCGAAGGGGAGAGATAACCTGTCTTTATCGGTTAAGCAGCCAAGCAGCTTCGTTCGCGCCCGAACGACTGTGACCGGTCTGGGCGTGGGCGATCGAAAGTGCAGCATACTCGCTGCGGTACTAGCTTTACAGCCCATCGTGTCCTCGAAGGCCGCCGCTCCTAAACCCGGTCATTTCTCCGGCTTCAACTGCGGCCTTGAATGCGTCCAGGGCTTCACGAATTTCCTGAATCTCTTTGGTGACAAGCTCGTTCTCTTTGGGCGCCAAACTCGGGGCAGTAAGCATGATCTTGGAGACGCGTCGACACGCATTTTCGATGCGAGTTAGAGGTCCAAAGAGGGCGAAGTTGAGAGCTTCCATTAGGCGGCTGCCGATGGCAGCCGGCCGAAAAAATACTCACTGGCGAATCGGAAAACAACACTCGTGCGGTCGACGGATTGTTGCAGAGGACGACTTTTTGCTAAATACCAGAATGATTAAAATTAGCGCCGTATTAGTATAAGCGACAGCGCGAGGCCGCGGTAAACGAGTCATGCCCAAATATTCAACACATATTCTTTGGATGTATTGAATATTAGACGCGACCCTATTCGGACGATCTTTGCCGTATGCCGGACGGACGGCCGATTGGAAATTGGGCGATATCGAGTTGGTTTGATAGCGTTGTGGGTAGAACGCCGCCCCGCTTCGGCATCGAGAAACGCTCTAAAGGGTCAGTAAAGGGGTCGCGCCGTAAACATTCAACACACGTTTTTTATGTGCGTGGAACGTTTAGGCTTCTGGCGCTAGTCTAAGCTTGTCAGAGCATCGAGTATTTTCCGCGTCTCGTCGTTCGTTATGGGTCTGTTGCCGTTTGCGCTGTCAATGATGTGTTGTAGGGCAAAGCCCGTCTTTTCAGATATCGGCTGAGCATATCGGAGTATGTCTCGATACCTGCGTTTAAGTTCCGTGTGTAGCATAGAGAACTTTACCATGAAATGCAGCATTCACCTCAGGTTTTGATTCTCTGAGAAAGTCAGCTCGTTGCCGTACATGCGAGCATACCCAGGGGTGGTAAATGAGGAACTGGTGCTCAGATCAGCCAGCTGACTCCTAAAAAGAGCGATGCCCGTGCTCCAGCATAACTTCGGCACAACGCTAGGCAGTCATTTGGACGACGCGCTCCGCGCTTGTATAGCCGTTTGCCAGGAAACGTGACGACAGCCTCGTCAGGTGGCGCTCGTTCTTTGGCTGGATCCTCGGTTGGTATAGGTTGCGCTACGCTTCTAGAGGCTGCCGCCAGGACCGTGAAGATCGTACACGCCGCGGTCAAAGAGGGTTCGTTTCGAGAGGACTTATACCATCGCATGAGCACCATCGAGCCCAATCTCGCAGGCGATTCGATTGCACGAAGTCTCTATTTGATCATGCGGGCGCACTCATCTTAGGTCTGGTTTCAAGACGACTTTCACGCCCTCTTTTTTCTTCACTACATCAAGAGCCTTATCCCACTCGGCGATCGGAAAGCGGTGGCTGATCAGGCGCCGAGCATCGACCTTTCTCTCTGTCAGGAGTTTCAGAGCCTTCGGCCACGCGGGTGTCACACTCGCGTTCGTACCCGTCACGACTAACTCCTTATAGCAGACCGCGTCCTGGTTGAAGGTGATGGGTTTGCCGTAGAGTCCCATTTGACAGAAACGAGCCCCTCGGCGTGCCACGTCAATCAAGGTCTTTGCGGCCGCCGCTGCGCCTGAGCACTCGACCACCAGATCTGCGCCGTCGGTACCGAATACATTTCCAACAGATTCGACCACATTATCAACCTCCTCGACATTGATGACACCGTCGGCACCAAGTTCCTTCGCGAGCTTGAGTCGTTCAATATCCAGCTTGGTGCCGATCATTACGGCGGTCGCACCTGCTACTTTGGCAAGTTGCATCGCCAACAGTCCAATCGGCCCCGGCCCCGTGAGCACCACGTTTTCGCCCGCGCGAACGCCCGCCGTTTCAAGAACACCATAAACCGTACAAGCCAGCGGTTCCGTCAATGCCGCGCTCTCGAGATCTAGTCCCTCGGGAACACGATGTAGGTTAGATGCCGGCGTCAGTAGGTACTGCGCAAATGCACCATCTTGTTTGGAGCCGATGGAACGGCGATTGGCGCAGAGATTTCTTCTACCGCGACGACAATCTAAACAGTAACCACAAGTGGAGAAATAGGTTTCAGTGGTCACTCTGTCGCCCAAGTTCCATCCAACGACATTGCTTCCCAATTCGACGATTACCCCAGCCAGTTCATGCCCAATTGTCACCGGCGGTCTGGTTTCAAATTCGTCGAGGTAGATGTGCAGATCAGTACCACAGATGCCGGCCGAGTGTACTTCGATGACGACTTGTCCAGCGTCCGCATGGGGTTCAGGCACGTCCTGCAGTTCAATATTACCGACTCCACGCGCGAATTTTCGAACAGCAATCATGAAGCTTAAAATAGACGAGGCTCTTCCAAAATATCTGTCTTAAGCTACCCGGCAATTAAGCGGACCGATGCGCATTTTCGTTCTTAGCCTTTGAAGGGCATTTCAGGTAAGCCTGGTACGTCTGCTTCGAAGACGAACAAACCGCCCGCGTAACATTGCTCGCTTAGCTCTCTCTTGGAAAGATTGATCGAGGCGGACGTGACATAAATGAGATTTAGCTTCGGACCGCCCAACATCGGGCAGGTCGGCCGCTGGACCGGAAACTTTACTATCTGACAAACCCGGCCCTTCGGATCGTAGCGCGCAAGCTGCCATCCATCCCAGTGCGCCAGCCAGATAAACCCTTCGGCGTCCACGGTTGCGCCGTCCGGGACACCCTCTTTCTCTGAGAATTGGATCAATACGCGACGATTGCTTATTGTACCGTCCTCCGGCTCAAAATCCCAAGCCCAGACGGTTCTACGTGGGCTATCGGCGAAATACATGGTCCTGCTATTGGGACTCCAGCACAGCGAGTTCGAGACGGTGATACCACTGACGAGCTTTTCGCAGTTTCGGTTTGCGTCCAACCGGTACAGACCGCCAGTCGGCTCTTTTTCCTTGTCGTCCATGCTACCAGACCAAAAACGCCCCTGCCGATCTGTCTTCCCGTCGTTGAAGCGGTTCTGCGATGGATGATCGCTTGGTATCGCCGCTGGAGTTGCTTGGCCTAGTTCAAGATCATAGAAGTAAAACCCAGACCTGAGTGCAACAATCAGGCCCCCTTTCTCGCGCACCGCCAATGAGCCGACGACTTCCGGTGTCGACCAACGCCTGTCGATGCCCGTACTCGGATCGAATTGGTGGATTAAACGGCTCTTTATATCCACCCAATAGAGCCGCTGTCCCGCGACGTCCCAAAACGGGCCTTCGCCCAATACTGCCTTTGCATCACTTACGCAGCTAACGTCGGTCATTTTTTTCTAATCGTTAGGTACGACCGGCTTCCGACTTCATCCGCCCGCGGGAAGGGGTGTCTATCTCCGGTCACGCTCTTACGATCTTCTCAGTTGTTATTGCCGGATTAGTCCTCTACTAACCACCAGTTTCCAAGCCCGGGTAGCGTCATTCCTCCATCCACAAAGATGCTCGCCCCAGTAAAATGGTCGGGGTAGTCCGAAGGTAGAGACCATTTGGGCAGCGGAGTCTTACCGCGATCTATTTTTTCTGAAGTCATGCTATCGTCCGACGAATCTTCCAAGTTCTCACGGACTTCTGGCCTCCATAAATCAACATGAAGAAAAGCGAGGTGGCTCCACGCCGGTGTCGACGTTAATACCATTGTTCAGAGCAAAACTGAAGATGTTCAATCACAGATCGCAACGATTCGGGATTTCATTCAGCAAAAGGTCGATGCCGACGGTGTCCGCCGAGCACTCAATCATGATACGCTGTTCTCAATCCGCTGCGATGATGTTTGGAAACCGATGCAACAACCGCGCAAGGGCGAGCTGGGACGTCGAAACCCGAAGCTTTGCGGCTACCTCAGCCAGCGCTCCGGGAATGTTTGGACGCGACCCTATTCGTAGGATGCCAGCCACGTTGTGTATTTTTCTCGGTAACTTCTGCGGATACATTTATTTCCCGCCGTCGAATTTAACCCCTTGAATCACAGGATCGTTCGCAATGTCTCCGAGTAAGGGGTCGCGGCGCGCTCGATCACCAGCCGGACGTCCTCGGTGACAGTGCTGGCGCCTCCTTCGCTTTCCAGCTTGCGGAGCGAGTTGATAAAGTCGGCCACCCACTCTGGAAGTCCGGCCTTGAGCATCGCGTCTTTCGCCTCGGCTGGCGTGATGTTCACATAGCGTACGGGTTTTCCCAGAGCCATGGAAAGCGCTTCAGCCACCTCGGCATAACTGAGTGCCGCCGGACCGGTGAGCGTGTACGACTTTCCGTCGTGACCGGGCGTTGTCAGCGCCGCCATCGCCACAGCAGCGACGTCGATTTCGTCAACCATCGCTATTCGTCCGTCGCCGGCGGTGGAATAAAAGGCGCCATGGTCGCGCACCGTTGGCAGCAAAAGCTGGGTATTGTACCGGGCAAGGTCCGTTGGCCGGAGATGCGTCCATGCCATGCCAGAAGCCTCCAGCTCCCTCTCTGATTCCCAATGCCATTTCCCGGTGACCAGTGGCGAGTTGGAGCCGACGCCGGCTACCGAAAGATGGACGACATGACGAACCCCGCTCGCTCTCGCTGCCTGAATAAAATTGCTCTTCAGTTGCACTTGCTGCTGGCTCACGGGAGTCAAAAGGAACGCCGATAACACTCCTTCCAGTGCGCCGGACAGCGTTTCGGTTTTGGAAAGGTCGCCGCCCACGACCTCGACACCACTCGATTCCAGTGCGCTTCGTTTTTCCTTCTCTTTCTCCGGGTCGCGAAAGAGGACACGAATCTTCGTTCCACGCTCTACCAGGCTTCGAACCAGCAGAGAACCGATATTGCCCGTGGGGCCTGTGATTAAGATCATAACGGATTAAGTCGATGCTGCGGGGGTCTGTGTTTTCAATGAATGGGGTGCGGTGCCTGAAGATAGGCCCAACGCTCGGCTAGCTGGCTGTTCGCAATTCGCCAGACCACGATGCCGCTGAACTCTACGTTCTTTCCGTTCGTCGAATCGGTGGCCCGCCAGGTGTTCCTCACCGTGACTTTGTCTCCCTCCGCGATGATGTCCTCGATCGTTACGTGAATATCGGGAAACCTCTGAAAGGCTGAAGCCAGGTATCGCTTGGGTCCCTCAGGGCCGGGCGGCAATCCGTCAGGTACATCGCTCCCGTGCTCCTTATATTCGGGAGCAAAGTTCCGATCTGCGACAGCCAAATTCTTTTGGTTCACAAACTCTTCAAAATGTTTGATAACCAACTGTTTATTTGTTTCGACTGACATAAATTTCTTGACCGAATTGCTAGTTACTTAGCCGCGGCGAGGGTTTTCAACTGACTGAATGCGAGACCATAATCGATTGCCGGGACCCGACAAGACGGCACTTTTTGGTTACTTAGTAACCAGACAGTGACAAGCGCATTGAAGGCCTAGGAGGCAGCACGACGCCTCTATTCTGGTAGTATCTGGGTATCGGGTGCCATGTCACAGCTTTGCCGTTTCTGGCGAGCACCTGTGGCGCGCGACGCCGGGTTGTAAACCGGAGCTACCAGTGATACAAAGCTTCGAATGTCCCGCCCGACGAAACCTTCGATTAGAGTCCATCACACGAACTCGGCTTTTAGTCGTACTGAAGCTTGCCCTATCGAGGAACTCATGGATGTCATTGGCGGACGTTGGAAAGTCTTTATTCTTTGGGAGTTGATCGAACAGCCGCTGCGGTCAAGCGAACTACGAAGAAAAATTCCGCCGATCTCCCAAAAGATGCTTGTTGAACAACTCCGCGAGCTCGAGAAGGACGGTTTGGTGGAGCGACGTATTTTCGCGACTGTTCCTCCGCGCGTTGAGTACCACGCGACGCCCCTCGGCACCTCTCTGCGCGATATCCTTGAAGCGATGTGTCACTGGTCTTCCGAACATGTCGCAAAGATCCGCGGGGCTCGACACGGATGGCAGCATTCCCATCCTGGTGCAGCTGGGTCCTGAGGCAGCAGATCCGCAGAGCAGACACGAAATGCTCAAGATCTGGCACACGTGCGTCGTTGCTGTCTTGGCCTGCACGCCAAGGGTCGTCGCGGTAGCTGCGCAGGAAGCACCCAAAAATTGGGCATTTAGGTACCAATACGCCCCTGATGACATACGGTTGCCATTGGAATGAAAGCCGCACAGCTAATTAGCCGGGACGAAATCAAGGCGCAGATCGACGCGAAACGAGCATTTTTGCTCGTTGATGTGCTTCCTGCGGAATTCTACGATGAGGCGCATCTTCCGGGTGCAAAAGACGCCTGCGTTTATGAGGTCACCTTTCTGGATCAAGTGCGCAAGCTTGCTCCAGACAAGGACACTCCAATCGTGCTTTACGGGTCGGGGCCGCAAAATCTGGCATCTGCAACTGCAGCAGAAAAACTGCAGCACGCAGGCTATCGCAATGTGTATGACTATCGTGGCGGCTTGGAGGATTGGCTCGATGCAGGATTTTCCGTGGAGGGAAATGGTCGGGAAGAAAAATGTGAAGACCCCCGCGAGGGGGGCTACGCGATCGATACCGAGCAAAGCGAGATTCGGTGGACTGGCCGCAATCTTACCGGATCGCACACCGGCACGTTGAAGCTGCTAAGCGGAACTATCGAAGTGGAAAATGGCCGCGCGACTCGTGGTGTCTTTGTGGTCGATATGCACTCGATCAGCGACAAAAGCGTTGAGGACTCGGAAATGCGCCGCTTACTCCAAAGTCATCTCGCATCGGATGATTTCTTTGACGTACAACGCTTCCCGACTGCCGAGTTCAGACTCACGCGCATCGCTCCGATGGAGCGGGCGGCGGCAGGCAGCCCGAATTCTGAGGTATCAGGCGAACTGGTCATGAAGGGCGTTTGTCGCGAGATTTCCTTTCGCGCCGTGACCGCGCCGATGCCTGACGGCCGACTCGCGGCAGAGGCGCATTTCGACATCGATCGGACTCAATGGAATGTCCTCTATGGCTCAGGGAAGTTTTACGAGAAGCTGGGCAAACATCTCGTTCACGATGATGTGACGGTTGAGCTGAAAATCATCGCGCGCTGATTCCAAGGGAGATCCCGCGTAGCTCCGATTTGAAACGGCTGTAAGCGGCGCACGATCAGGGAGGGAAGAATCGTGACACAATTCAACACGAAGGGACACAGTCGGCGTGGCCACAACAAAAGTGACGAAAAACAACCGGGAATAGACGCCAATGGACGCGAATTGGATCCACTTATTCGCCGAAAATAATCGTGAGGGGACTTTCTTCCAGCAGATCGGGCCACGCGCGCAGATGAAGGGAGAGACTATAGACTTTCCCGTCCTTAAAGTGGGGCTCAACTCGCCTAATATCCAAATCAGGCTCCGTCGAGATCGTCTGAAAGTTCGGGTCAGTCTCTTGGCTGTCGATAACCACGAAAACGCTCGCTGTACCGTCGGAATCGAGTGTTCGTGATTGAACCTTTGTCTCGTATCGCACGGGCGCAAATACTAACCGCCGTCATGATATCATCACAAGCTTTGTCAGGACGCGTAAATGCGCAACAATTGCGGTCGAGTCGGAGGGTTCGCGACTGCAGGCGTTGGCTTCATTCCGCCAATTCCTGCAGCTCCCGCTGTTGATTGCCTCCTCGCCGCGCCAGGGGATACACTGGTCACCGTGAATGATAGGTTCTTTAAATTTGAATCAAGCGGAGGAAAGGCCGGCCTGCGTCCCGGTAACCCGATTGCTTAGAATCGAGACGGTTTCCAACGCCAACACCGTGTCGCTCATTGGTCGCTAGCCTTCATTAGCTCAAACGTTTCAAACAGAGGAACCAGATCGATCACCTCGTTTGCTGCGCCCCTCAATCCGGTGCCCAGCGTTTGAGCGGTAGCGGCCACTTCCACCCGAATTCCACGCCGCCGTAGCTGCAAAGCCAGATGGGCAAAATCTGCATCGCCCGTTACGAGGACAACG
Source organism: uncultured Verrucomicrobiae bacterium (assembly GCA_963804425.1). Classification (GTDB taxonomy): domain Bacteria; phylum Verrucomicrobiota; class Verrucomicrobiia; order Chthoniobacterales; family JAFAMB01; genus DASTDH01. Next base: position 120,753 of record CAWDQF010000005.1, read on the forward strand.
ACCTCGGGCCGCATCTCTACGGAAAGCTCGACCGCATCGATCGCCAGCAACACATCCACGTTTGCTTTGTAATGTTTGCCGTCCCCCGGGGAGCCCTCTTTCGCCACCACGAGGAACCCGTTCGAGCGAAGCCAATGCAGGAACTTGTTCTTCTTCTCTCGTTCGCTTTGCCACTCCGGCATGGGAGGAGGTAAACCAGCGTAAATGACCATCTCGATCAACTCCCGTCCCCGATCGGTATTCACCAGGTGATCGCGGAGCTTTAGCCAGTCCAGTTTTCGACCGAGTGCTCGGACTGAGCTGACAACGTTGGATTCATCCACAAAGACCAGCACTCTCGAAGTTCGCATAGGTTTAAAATGTCTTTTGCCCGTTTCGGTGGTGTAATTCGAAATAAATCGCTGGACGAGATCCGGCCGCGCAATTTTGCTAGGCGACTTCAGCCACTGGAGCAGCAATATTTCTATCGCACCGGCGGTCGGTCGCCACTAACCTAGCTCCCCCGCTTCCGTGTCAGCATAAATTCATTCCCCTCGGGATCCACGCACATCGCGAGATGTGGCGGCTCATCCCTTTCCGGTTGAGGTTCGCGCGTCAACTGACCACCACCAGCCACCACTTCCTTTCCGCCCACGATCACGTCTGGCACCTGAAAGCTCAGACCCGTCCACGTCCGCTTCCCTTCCCCACCGCCGTGGATGCCGATCGTCGCGCCGCTCACGACCACCTCGCTGATCACCTCCGACTCCCTCACCACCTCACCGCCGAGGACGTCGCGGTAAAACCGCACTGCGCGCTTCAAGTCAGCCGCCCAGATCACATACTTCACGCACTCTACCTTCATTTTTCTCATGCTAAGCAGGATGCTCGCTTCCCGCCATTCCTTCTTCGATTTCGCGCCGTTTTGAGAACCCAGAGATTGTAAAAGATTAATAGCTTGCCAGAATCGATCGACGATGGCTCTTGGGGTTTCGAACGATCAGGTAGTGCAAACCGAGGCCTTGCTTTTCACCGCCAAGTCGGTCAATTCAGGCTAGGCTGGCAAGATTGCGAACAGATCAGACCACCGTTTTGCTAATTTTCGCTCCAACGGGGGCCTAAGATCCAGCGCAGAACATAGCGGCGCACAGTGCCAGCAACGAACCCAAGATCATGAGCGAGCATCGAACCGCTCTTCCGAGCGCGATTTTGGAAACTTGTCTCTATGTGGTGGATTTGCCGAGGGCGCGCACTTTTTATGCAACCCTTTTTGATTACCCCATCATGGCGTCGGATGACCGTTTTTGCGCTTTTGCCGTCGGCCAGCAGCAGGTCTTGCTTTTGTTCCTCTGCGGAAGTTATCCGCATGGCTCGGTTTTACCGTTTGGAACCATCCCTCCCCATGATGGTTCTGGTCCGGTGCATATTGGCTTTAGCATTTCTTCCGAGAGTCTCCCGGCGTGGCGTGCGCGGCTAGCTGAGCATTGCGTGCCCGTGGAGAGTAGCGTTAGCTGGCCCAGAGGAGGGACGAGCCTTTACTTTCGCGACCCCGATGGACATCTCCTCGAGCTAGTTACTCCAGGGATATGGGAGAATTATTGAGCTGGCCAGGAATAACGCCGGGAACGCCGCGCCGCGGTTTCACCCGAAACCACGGCGCGGGCTGCTCGCTTGTATGGGAAAAATTATCTCGTTCTCCTGCGGATGCGTCCGAACCCAACTTTTCGGCCTGTCTCCCTTTTCATTCGAACGAGTTCGATAGTGAGATGCCGCTCGATGCGCCGCTTGCAGAAAAATATGTGCCGCCCGAGAAAAAACACGCCGCGGATCTATGAAAGATCCGCGGCGCACCTATGGTCTCCTGGAAGCCGCCCCCCCGCAGGCGGCTTCTTCTCTTGTACGCAGGAATCGAGGGTTCCCCCCCGGTATCCCTCTCCTGCTCAACGAGAAGATGCGTACCCCTGGTTAAGTTGCGCGAAAAAACGCATAGGTTGTATTTCTCTCAATCCAGGATCGGTAGGGCGATACACGCCGTCGAGCGACAGCGAGAAGAGGTGTGTGAGCCAATTTTGTGAGACGCGGCAAAAGGATCATCAGATTCGCGCTAAGTTGTTGGCTCGGACAGGGACTCACAGTCCCGCGACCGCGGGACTGTGAGCCCTACCGATGAGCCGCGCGTCGCAATCGATTCATGATCGCTTTTCCAACCCCGATCTCAGGCACTGGCTCGACATAGATCGTATCCACCGGCAACCGATCGAGTTCCCGCAACAGCGAAAAAAGCCGGGCGGCCGCCTCTGCCAGATCGCAGCGCTCGCTGAGCGATCGCACCACTTGAAAGTTTTGCCATCGCCGGTTTTTTCCCCAACAGAGTAGCCCGGCATTTTCCGGGCGCTCGACGGGTGCATCGGGTATCAGCAATCTCACTGGTTTGTTGGGCGCATAGTGGCTCGGCGTTCGCCCTGGGGCGGTGATCGTGGTTGCGTTGGATTCTTCGACGATGGGAGCAATTTCGGTCAAAGCTTCTTCGGTCACCGGGCCGGGACGCAAAATCGCAATGCGTCCACCGACCGGCTCAACAATGGTCGACTCGATTCCAAAAGTTGCTGGCCCGGCATCGATGATTAGCGGGATACGCGCACCGAGTTCCTCAAATACATGTTCTGCTCGCGAGGGGCTTACGCGCCCAAAACGGTTCGCACTGGGCGCTGCCAGTGGTCGGTCGCTTTCTCGCACAATTGCTCGGAAAACCGGATGAGAAGGCATTCGCAAAGCGACGGTCGGAAGCTCGGCCGTCACCAGATCCAAGACCCTGCCACTCTTGGGCAGCAAGAGTGTGAGCGGCCCCGGCCAAAATTTCTCAATCAATGCAGCAATCAAATCGTGATCTGCCGGATCCGGACGAGATAATTCTGCCATCCATTCTAGATCTGCAAAATGGACGATCAGCGGATCGAAGTAAGGGCGCTCTTTGATAGCAAAAATTTTGCCTACTGCCGCGGCGTTCAATGCATCGGCAGCAAGGCCGTAGACGGTTTCGGTTGGAATCGCTATCGGTTCTCCGCGGCGAATCCACTCACCCGCCCGCCGCACTGCGTCCGGGTCGTTTGCCGCAATGATTTCGGCTTTCATCAATCACAGCGGGGCAGGCAAAATGATCCTAAGCATCTGGCAACGGAGCGCCCAACACCTCGGCGGTCTGCTCCGCCCGAAACTTCTGTAAACGCGCTTTCAGCTTCTGGTCGGTTAGCGAAAGAATCGCGATCGCCGCGAGCGCGGCATTCTTAGCTCCGGCCTCGCCGATCGCCAAAGTTAACACCGGAACGCCTGCCGGCATTTGAACTATCGAAAGCAATGAATCGACACCGCCGAGGGCCTGACTTCGAACCGGTACACCCAAAACCGGCAAAATGGTATTTGCTGCGAGCATTCCGGGGAGGTGCGCTGCTCCACCGGCCCCGGCGATGATTACCCGGATACCGGTCGCCTCGGCTTCTTTGGCAAAAGACGCCAACAAATCGGGTGTGCGGTGGGCGGAAACGACCTTTGCGACAACCGGCACTTTGAACGCTTTGAGATGCTCCACCGCGTGACGCATCGTCTCCCAATCGGATTTACTACCCATCACGACGGCTACCTGGACTCCAGAATCCATAAAAGATGAAAGCTCCATGCTAGCAAGAAGGCAAGACGTATCCGCTTGACCATTAGTATGTTGCAATGTGCTTGACGATTTTAGAAGCGGCCCGATATGCTCGTGCCCCTGCTGAAGAAAACCCGTTCGCAAAGGGGCCGAAGTCCCGGCGGAACGGCCATTCTATTTGTTGTGAGTATGGCTAAAGGCACAGTTAAGTGGTTTAACGAGAAAAAAGGATTTGGGTTCATTATCGACCCAGAAGTTGGTACTGATATCTTCGTTCACTTCTCCGTCATCCAAGCCGACGGATTCAAGACGTTGAATGAAGGAGAAACCGTCGAATACGAACTTTACCAGGACGAAAAAGGAGCTAAGGCGCGAAACGTCGTTCGCCAACTTGCTTAAGTAATTCAGGTTTGCCCCCCAGGGTCGTTTTGGACGATGCTGGCTCCATGGATTTTGTTTACCCCGATCGCAACGTCGTTCTGATCGGGTTCATGGGAACGGGAAAGTCTTCCGTTGGTCGAGAGTTGGCCAGACGGTGGGGATTTCGTTTTCTCGATACCGACTCGATCATCCGGCACCAGTACGGAAAATCGATTCCAGAAATTTTTTCGGTTTTCGGTGAACCATTCTTTCGGGATCAAGAGTTTGCAACCCTCACCAAATTGCTCCAGTGCCATCGCTCCGTGATTGCCACAGGCGGAGGGATCGTAATCCAACCCCGCAATGTCGCTCTGCTGAGTAAGCTCGGCTTCACGATTTGGTTAAAGGCCGATCAAACGACGATTCTCGAGCGCGTCAGCCGAAACAGAAACCGTCCACTTCTACAAACCGCCGATCCGGAGGGTACAATTGCTCGACTCCTAGCGGAACGCGCTCCGCTCTACGGATCTGCTGCGGATCTGGTGATTGATTCGGCGGGTCTAACCCATCATGAAGTCGCCGAACGGGTGATTACCGGCCTCAAGACCCTTCACGCATAGACCATGAAAGAGAGTGTCGTACAACTCGCAGGCGAGTGCGGCTTCGATGCTTGCCGGTTTGCCAGCGCAGAGGTCGCTGTGCACCGGGCCGATTTCCTCGACTGGATCGAGCACGGCTTACATGCCGATATGGACTGGTTGGCCCGCGCTCCCGAACGCCGCACCGATCCCCGCGTCGTACTTCGCGGATGCAAATCGGTCATTGTGCTGGCGCGCAATTACTATCAGGGAGACGATGTTCGCAAACAACCGGGCCGGATCGCCCGTTACGCATTCGGAAGCGACTATCATGGCATCCTGCTGGAGAACATGGAACGAATCGCGGCTTTTCTGATGGATCATGGCGGAACCCAAAAATGCTACGTAGACACTGGCCCGGTCCTGGAAAGAGATTTTGCCGCCTCTGCCGGAATCGGATGGCACGGGAAAAGTACGATGTGCCTGAACGAGCGCCTCGGTACCTGGTTATTTTTGGGAGCAATTCTTACTACCCTCGCGTTTGAACCGGACGCACCCGCTAAGAACCGTTGCGGCTCATGCACCAGGTGCATCTCGGCATGCCCGACCCAGGCAATTACTGGTCCATACCAATTGGATGCTCGCCGTTGCATTTCCTATTTAACAATCGAAAACAAAGCAGCCATACCGCTCAAGTTCCGGCGGTTGATCGGCGATCGGATTTACGGGTGCGACGATTGCCTGGAAGCTTGTCCCTGGAATCGGTTTGCTCAAATCAGTTCTGAAGCCCAGTTCCGAATGCCCTTACCTCTGCAGCGGTTCGCACTCCGCGATCTCGCAGCTCTGACCGAGGAGGAATTCCGCACCTTATTCCGGAGCTCGCCGATCAAACGGATCAAGCACCATCGATTTATCCGCAATGTTTGCGTCGCCCTTGGTAACGTGGGCGCTGAGGGTGATCTGCCGATTTTGCGATCATTAGCTGAACATGCCGATCCGCTCATCGCCGAGCATGCACAGTGGGCAATAACCGAGATCGAGAACCGGCTGGAAGCGAGTGCCGCTTGCGTTTCTGTTGGAACCGCTTAAAACTTCACCCCTCCTCATCAGCCGATGTGGCGGAACTGGCAGACGCGCCGGACTCAAAATCCGGTGACCGCGAGGTCGTGTGGGTTCGATCCCCTCCATCGGCACGAGCTCATTCTCGCCCGAGGCTCGAATAAAATAGCAAATGACAAATAGCAAATAGCAGATTTTCGCTGCTGATTGCAGGGGGCGGGAAGCTCATGGTGATACAGGATTCGGTTTGGTATACCCGTCACTAAGGATCTTAAGAAAGTTGACTAGGTCCGCCTCCTGTTGGGAACTGAGCTGGAGATTGCCGACCTGGCCGTTCGACTCAGCCGCTGTCGTTGCCTGGGAGGGCGGCACTCCGGTGACGTTCTGGACGTTTTCAAGGACCTCGGCCGGAGGGAAGAGCGGAGCTGTAGCCGGACGGCGGACCTTTGCGGAGGTCGAAGGCGATCTCTTTGCCGCTGGCGTCCACGGCGATGTTCCGCTTGTTGTAGAAGCGAACGACGTCCTTGAGGCTCTTGAAGACGCCATTGTGCATGTAAGCCTTCACGAAATTCGGCGAGGGCCGCTTGTCGGTGCCGCGCATACTCGGTGCCTTGAAGAGCCCACGGAACTCGGGAACGTCACCCGGAACATTTTTATAGAATCTGGTCCCGTCGGGAGCCGGATTGGGATTGGCTCCCAGACCGTAATCGATGTACTTGGTCCCAAGTGAATTATAGCCGTGAGGATTGGATTCCTTGTCGGTCTGCTGGTAGAAGGGGTTCCCCGGATTTTTCGGGACGCCGATATTCGCATAGCAGTACATGGTTAGCGTGTCTTTCCTCTGTGTAATGGGTTGTATAGCGGGTACTGCCGCGGAGGAGTGGCACGCCGAGCATTGGGCCTGGCCGAAGTACAATTGCCTCCCGCGTTCCTCGGTGGCGGAGAGGATGTATAGGTTTCTCGGCGGCGTGCCATATTTGGAGGCATCGTACTTCGAACTGAACGCGCAGACCTCTCCCGAGGATTGGTATGCAGCGAGTGCCTCACCGAAGAGTTCGTAGATCTGCTTCGGGGTATAGACGTGGAAGGCGTCCTGGCCGTACACCTGCTTAAATAACGAGGTATATGGCCGGTTCGCGAGCTTCTGAACGAGGAGCGGCGAATACCCTCCAGCAATGGGAGGGTAAGATCCCTCAGGGTCATTCGCCATCTCGTTCGGATTGATGGGTGGCTGCAGGCCCTGTTTAGCGAGGTCGGGAACGCGGCCATCCCAGAAATTCCCGCCCAGCCAAACCTGCAAATGTGGGTCATAGTAGGGGCCCTCAGGACTGAACGCGGCGTAGAGATAACTCTGGGGCTTGCGATCGCTGAACCGGCCGGGCACGATCCCGGGCTGCGGGCCTGCGAACGCGTTAATTTCAGAATCGGGTCCCGTAAAGCCTGTCTCGGGCACGTGGCAGGCGGCGCAAGAGTAGCCTGGAGGATTCGACAGTGTGCTGTCGTAAAGCATCGATTTCCCCAGCTTCTCGACGGGAGTCAGTTGCATGGTATCCCGCGGCAGGCGCGGTGAGGTAAGCGGCCCACCTAGTACATCCGCGTTCGCGTGGTCGTTTACCAGGAGGAGCAGTGTCAGCAGGGCGGCGAGCGCGAGCGGCGCGACGTAAATTGCCCGTCGTTTTCTCATGGATGAACTTCTGCGACACTCTTTTCATCCTTTCAACCCAAGAAAGTCTTCCAGCACAACACCGGAGTCTGCGGGGTTGCGACCCCTCCTTCGGCTAAGCCAGTTTCTTGCCGGAACAAAGTTTGGCGAACTAAAGCTTAAAACCCGCACCAATTCCGCACGTTAAAAGCAGAAGTTTTCGCTAAAGTTCTATTTGGAGCCGGCCGAAATAGCTCTGTGAAGACTAGGGGCCAAGACTTCAACGCATCAGGGTGAGTCGGTTGTATTACGACTCACCCGGTGCCAATTTTCTTTTCCAAACGTGCTTTCAGCCACTGACGCGTTTAGCAGAACCCCTCGACCTAATCGCCGGTCGGAATAATTCCGGCATTTTCAACCATAAGGATGACCGTTCGTTCCGGCGCGCGAGTACGGTGCAACACGCCTTTCGGAACAACGAATCCTTTTCTGGCCGCGAGCTCAAGTGTTCGGCCTTCCAGATCGATCAAGAGCTGACCTTCGACCACATAGAAAAATTCGTCATCGTTGTCGTGTTTGTGCCAATGGTACTCACCTTGGATCACGCCTACGCGGACGACCGAGTCGTTCACTTGGCAGAGCGTTTGATTGAACCAGGGTGTGCTCGCGTCAGAAAGCGATTTCTCATCAATAACCTCTAAGGCTCCGTGCAAAACGTTCAGGCGCGTATCGTAGGGAAAATCTTGGATGTTACTCATCGCAGGTCATGATAGCGGTGTTTGGGTTCTGCGCCACCGTTGGTGCAATTCAGTTTCGTTCTCGTCCTGAAAAATCGCCCAGAATGGTAGGCGAGACACGCCGTCGAGCGACAGCGAGATGACGTGTGTGAGCCAACTCCGCGCCTTCGGCGCTCACGGTCCGGCGCCTGACCGAGTCGCCTCACCATGCGGTGCTTGCCGCACTGTTTCGCCGTACCGTCGCGGGTTGTTGTTTGCGATCGGCTATTGGTAATTGCTAATCACCGCTAGCCGCCTACCATCAGCCGGACAATTTCGTCGGAGCTAGTGTCAGCAGTTATCCTTTCGCCCGCTTTCACGCCGCGACGCAAGACGACAATGCGATCGCTGACCGCGAATATGTCGATCAAGTTGTGGGAGATGAAGATTACGCCGACGCCGCTTTGTTTCAGACTTTTGATGAGGGCGATGACCTTACGCTGTTCCGGCACACCGAGCGCCGCGGTCGGTTCATCCATGATCAAGATCTTGGCTTTCCAGTGGATCGCGCGCCCGATCGCGACGGCCTGGCGTTGTCCACCCGAGAGCGAACGAATCGGCAGGTCAAAACGATGTATGTGGATATCGAGCACTCGCAACGCTTCGGCGGCTCGGGCTCGCATCAGCTTGCGATCAAGCACTGGAAGCCCAAGAACGCGTTTGAGTGGTTCACGACCGAGGAACACGTTGGCGCCGACATCGAGATTATCGGCCAAGGCCAGGTCCTGGTAAATCGTCTCGATTCCATGTTCTCGGGCTCTTTGCGGATTCTCGAACGTGACATCACTTCCATTGTACCAGATCGTACCTTCGTCCGGCTGATGGACTCCGGAGACCATCTTAATCAGAGTTGATTTTCCGGCGCCGTTATCGCCGGCCAATGCCAATACTTCACCCGGGTAGAGTTCTAGAGAGACATCCTCCAGCGCGTGAACGCCGCCAAAACGTTTGGATAAACCTTGGACCTTTAAGACAGGCTGTTCACTCATCGAGCCTCGCTCCGCTTAGCTGTTTCTGAGTCTGGTCGACCAAGACCGAGATGATGATCACAATACCAACCGCCACAAATTGCCAGAACGGCTCTACATTCACAAAGACGAGGCCATACTGAATAATAGCAATAATCAGCGCTCCGATAACCGTACCCGTAATTGTCCCTGATCCGCCGAAAAGACTTGCGCCACCGATCACCACTGCGGCGATGCTATCGAGTAGAAGCGGTTCCCCAGCCTGGGCCGCACCCGCCGAGAAACGGGCGGTGTAAAGCAAGCCCCCAATACCCGCAGTGACCGCGGAGAGCACGTAGAGGGCGACGGTATTGCGCGACACATTGATGCCGGCGCGGAGCGAAGCCTGCCGACTACCGCCAATAGCGTAGGTATGTTGGCCAAAACGGCTCTGCGACAGCAAGAACATCATCGCCGCCGTCAAAATGATGGTGATCAGAACGGTCATCGGCAACTCGAGGAGTGTGCCGTTACCGAGAAACGAAACGATCGAGTTACTGATCGGGACGGTAGTGCCTCCCGCCAACAAATACGCAATTCCTCGAGCAACCCCGTACATCCCCAACGTACCGATAAAAGGAGGAATTCGCAGGCGCGCGATGAGCAGGCCGTTGATGAGGCCTGGAACAGCTGAAGCCGCCAAAGCGACAATGGTGGCGACGATGAGACTTCCCGGTTCACCCAGTGCGTCCTTCGTGAGATTTAAAACCTTGGAGAAGACCACCGCCGCGAGCCCCATGGTGAAGCCAACGGACAGATCGATTCCACCGGAAATGACAACGAACGTTTGGCCCAACGCGAGTAGAAGCGGACCCACCGCGAATACCGCGATCGACTGCGCGTTGAAAGGATTCAGGATGAAGCTGGTATGATAAGCGACATGCGCCCAGGTCTCGAATCCGACCGATAGAACGATCAGAAAGATCCAGGCTCGCGCGGAGGCCAGCCAAAATCGCAAAGACCGATTCCAACCGGCACGTTCAGGGGCGCCTTGTTCGAGCGGAACTGAATTCACGACGGATTGGGGGCCTTCGCCCGGTCAAAGCCGAAACTTCACTCTGGCGGAAGCAGGGCGGATCTCGCCCTGCCGCTCTTCGCTCGCGCCTTGAAAAATCCCAAATTGACCTGCGGCGCTACTATCAATTCCTTGGATATGGTGCACAGAATTCGAATTCAGTCCGAGTAGATGAACTTCTTCACTTTCGGGTCGTCGATGTTGCTCTTGTCGATGACCGTAAAGCCGGTGCCGATCAGCGGAGGAACTGACTGTCCGGTAAGATGCGCATAGGCGGTCACAACTCCATAAAATCCGATTTCGGCCGGGTGTTGCGCGATCGCGATATCGATGTTTCCGGCCTTGATATCATCGATCATCGAAGTAGGCGCATCGAAGGCGACGACTCTGACCTTCCCTTTGGCGTTGGCCTGTTTCACACCATTGGCGGCACCTGTCGCAGAAAAGAGGTTAGCGCCGAAGACTCCGGCCAGGTCCGGTGTCCGTGCGTAGACTGATTGGAATTGGGAAGCCGCTTTGTTTGCGTCGTCATCGTTGAACTGGGTTTCGAGGACCGTGATATTCGGATGCTTCTTCATTTCCTGTTTAAAGCCCTGTTCTCGTTGATCGGTGGTCGAAATGTTTGGCTTCACATTAGAAACATAGACTTTGCCTTTGTCGCCGATCGCTTTCGCTAAGGCCTTGGCAGCAATTTCGCCACCCAAAACGTTGTCCGACGCTATATAAGAAAGCGGGAAATCCGCGTCACCACTACCAGTCTGATAGCGCCCGTCGCCGATGAAGGTATCGACGGTGATCACAGGAATACCGCTATCCACCGCCGTTTTGAGCGGACCCACTAGCTGCCCTTTATCGGTGGGAGCGATGAGGATCGCGTCGGGTTTCCGGCCGATGATCGCATTGAGCACTGGTACCTGCTGCACGACGTTAAATTCCGGCGCACCCTGGAAAACCAACTCGACTCCGAGCGCATCGGCCGCCGCCTGCGCGCCTTTGTGCATGGTGATGTAGAACGCATCCGTCGTGAGGCCGGGGATCAGCGCGATGGTATACTTTTTCTTGTCTGCTGCTTGAGCCTTCCGCGCAAACGGTATCGAGAGCGCAGCGAAGCAGAGGAGAAGGGCTATGGGCAAGTGCCATCGGTTCGATCGACCGATCTTTTTTGCCTGACCGGAATTGCTTTTTCTTGCTGCGCTCGAATCGGCGCAAAACAGAGGGTGGGAGGTACTTCCTCTAAGGGCTGGATGATTCATAGTCTGGGGAGTTAAATTTCGCATTTGAATATTCCACTAATTGGAATGTTTCAAACTTGGTCTGCTAAGTCTGGAGAATTGATAGCAGCTAAGCTTGAATCCGTCTTCAAGTTTCACCGCTTATCGAGACGAGCGTTTTCTTCCCAGCGCGCCAGCGATTGCTCATGGAAATGCCTTTTGCGCAGCTTCCGCAGCAAGCCGTATTTCGGGCTGAAGACATAAGCAGCAAAAAAGAAAAGCCCGAGAACAAGCACGATACAGGCCCCCGCGGGAAGATCGGTCACGGCGGAGACCAGCAGCCCCAAGGCCGATCCGATGGCCCCGAGAAAACCGCTAGCCCAAAAGAGTGTGGGAAATGAATCGACAAACAGATAAACCGTGGCGGCCGGCGCAATGAGCGTTCCGAGCGCGAGGATGATGCCTACAGCTTGCAATGACGAGGTCATCGCGAGCACCAGAATCGCCATAAGCACGTATTTAAGGGTACGAACTGGAACTCCTTGGGTCGCGGCAATCGACGGCTCAAAAAGCATGAGTAGGAATGGACGCTGAAGTAAAACGAGCGCCGGCAACAGAACGCAACTCACGCCGTAAATCAGGATCAGATCGCTATCGCCCAGCCCCAGTATATTGCCGAAAAGGTAATCGGAGATCGCTACATGGACCGGGGAAAATCTCAAGAGGGCTTGACCTAACGAAAATGAACAGGCGAAAAGCAAACCGAGGGCCGTGTCTTCCTTGATCCGTGAACTATTCGAGATGATTTGCGTACCAAACGCGACCAAAGCGGCCGCGACGACCGCGCCGATGAATAATGTCGATGGAGATGTGCCAAACAAGATGAGAGCGATCGCTAGCCCAGGCAACAACGAATGCGAGATGGCGTCGGCCATCAAAGAAAGCCGGCGGATCACAATGAACACGCTCAAAATGCCGTTAGTAAAGCCGATCAGTATCGCGCCGAAAAGCGCTCGCTGAATCTGGAGCTCTTGCAGTGCTCGGAGGAACCAATCGAAGCTCACGCGTGTTGCCCGGAAAAAGTTTCGGTGCCAAAAGTACGGACTCTATTTTCGTCATTAAAGACGAACTCGGTTGGTCCGTAAGCTACCAGCTCCCCGTTGAGGAAAATCACTTCGTCAAATAAATCTGGAACCATCCGCAAATCGTGGTGGGAGACAATGACGAGGTTGCCTCCGCGAGCGAGAGCACAGAGGATTTCTCGAAGTAGGTCTTGAGACGGTTTATCAAGTCCCGCGAACGGTTCGTCTAACAAAAATACGTGTGCGTTTTGAGCCAACGCGCGGGCGAGAAACGCCCGCTGCTGCTGGCCGCCGGATAGGGCGCTGATTTGCCGGTCTGCCAAGTCGCTCAACTTCATCGCGTTCAGCGCCTCATCCACCGCTAATCGGTCCTTCTCCCCAAACGGCTTCCACCAGCTCAGGGCAGGATAACGCCCCATCTCTACGAGCCCGCGCACGGTTGTGGGAAAGTCCCAATCAATTGCCGACCGCTGCGGAAGATAGGCCACATAAGCTCCGTGGCCGGCGCTTCCATCGTGTCCGCCAAACTGAACGGTTCCGGTCTCCAGCGGAACCAGACCGGCGACTGCTTTCAGAAGTGAAGTCTTTCCCGCGCCGTTTGGTCCAAGCAAGCCGACGCATCTTCCGCAATGGAGCTCTAGACTTACATGGTGCACCGCTGGAACCCTCCGATAACTGACGGTCAGGTCTTTGATCCGCAGAACGTGCTCAGGATTGGCATTCATTGGATTATTCCTGCGCTCCTTCCTTAAATGTGATCGTGTCACTTACCTTGCCATCTCCCCAGAGGGTGCGCGAAAGCGGAGGTCGATCGCCCGGCGTCACTGTGAGTTGGAGAGCCGATATACCGGTGCTGGTCCAGTGTGCATCGACCGTCAGATCCACTCCTTCCGGCGGAAATTGAATTTGGACCGTTTTGGTCTCTGTCGCTCGCTGTGCGGTCCCTGTCCAGAGCGGTTTCCCTAAGAACCCAATTTCAAAAGTGTACGGGACCGCCGAAGAGACGAGTTTCAACTCGACCTGTTTCAGATCGGACGTTATGACGGCTGGATTTGCCTGCGGTGTCTCATTTCGTGCCGCCGAAGTTAGATAGCGCAAAGGAAAAGCGAGCAAAGCCAATACGAATACCAATCCAATCACTTGTAGGAGTGGCGATCCTTTCATTTCAGTGCATCGACGATTGTCTCCACGTTGTGCTTGATCATTCCTGCGTACGTGGCTCCATCCCCAGTTCCCAATCCATCGGCATAAAGCGTTCCCCCGATCTTAGCGCCACTTTCCCGCGTGATCTCGACGCTCACTTTTGGGTTTAACGTATTTTCCAAAAAAATCGCCTTTACGTGCTGTTTTCGGATCTGTTCAATCAATTCGGACACATGACGCAGCGAGGGCTCGTCCTCTGTACTCAATCCTTCGATGGAATAGATCTGAAACCCGTACTCCTTGGCAAAGTATTGGAAAGCATCGTGTGAGGTCACGAGCTTCCTTCGGTCTCGCGGCAACTCGGCTACCTTCCGCTTCACCCAATCAGTCAGTTGTTGCAGCTCGATCAGGTAAGATTGCGCGTTTGCCCGATACTCGTCGGCATGACTTGGATCCAACTTCACCAGTTCGTCGCGCACGATCATCGTCGCTTTTTCGACGTTTGGAACACTGTTCCACCAGTGTGGATCTTCCACGAATCCCCCACTCGCCGCCTTGTCGTCCTCTTCCGCTTTCATCTTTAAACTGGGCAACTTGTCACCGACCGGAACCAAATCAGCCCTCGTCGCATCACGTAAGTTATTGAAATAGCGCTCGAGGTTCTTCCCAGAAGTGAGGACGAGCCGTGCGCCGCTGACCGCTTGGAGATCACTCGGACTGAGCTGAAACTCGTGGGGATCCTGTCCGGGTTGAAGCAATCCGGTTACCGTGACTTCGTTGGCCCCAACCTTCTGGGCCACTTCGGTCAGAATCGTAGAAAAACTGGCGATGGCAACTTTGTCTTCCGCGTCGGCAGACCAAATTGGCATACGGCAGAGGAAGGATACGGCGACTAGGAGCGGACCGAACTTCATTCGGGAAGGTGATTTATTTGCAACTTATTTGCAACAACAGATTAGAGCGCAAACCGATCTGATGACATTCACGCAGGCCCGCACGCACAAAGATTTGAGTTTGTTGAAGCAACGTTCTACACTCGCGGGCTGTGAAACTTTCGAAACGGGGCGAATACGCCCTCCGGGCATTGATCGACTTTGGGCTGGCTCAATCGATGGGGAAACCGTTGCTGCAAGTAAACGAACTGGCGACGAAAGAGGATCTGCCGGTCAAGTTTCTCGAACAGATCCTGATGCAACTCAAAGCTGCAGGATATCTGGAAAGCAGACGGGGGAAACATGGAGGTTATCTGCTCGCGCGCCGGCCCGAAGACATACAGATCGGACAGGTGGTTCGCTTGATCGATGGGCCGCTGGCGCCGATTAGGTGCGTGAGCCAGGTCGCTTACGAACGCTGCACTTGCCCTGATGAGGAACATTGCGGCTTGCGGATGGTTATGCTCGACGTGCGCAACGCGATCTCCAATATTCTCGATCGCTTTTCCCTAGCGGATGTGGTCGAAGTCACCTTACGGAAAATGCGTCGTAACAATGTTCCGCTTCCGTTTGCGGCCGATCCTATTCCAGGCGTGCTGTCCAAGAATTCCGAACGCGGACTGGTAAGACCGAGAACGAACGGCGAGCGAAGTAAAGTCTAGATCTGGCCTCACGAAGCTGGGAACGCCGTCGTCGCCGAGAACACAGGGGAGCGCCGGGAACGAATTAGCAGCCCTAGCACAAGTGCTTTGTCGCATTTTTCCCTTCTCCAGCAAACAACCCAAGTTTGCTTGTATTTCTCACCAATCACCTCTGACCGTTTGGCGCTCCCCGCGTTACCAGCGTTCCCGGTCTTTGCGTGAGATCGCATCGCGTCTTTGCGTGCGGCACTCGCATTTCTCCTTTACTCCCTGGTATTTGTATGCTTTTAAATCCCGATACATTAAGTAGGGTTATGACTCGCTCCACCGATCGTTTGTTCGCACTTTTCTCCCTCGCAGCCGCTTTCATTGCCAGCGCCTCGGCTGAAACCATTCAATTGCTCAACGTCTCGTACGATCCGACCCGAGAGTTTTACGAGCAGTTCAACCAGTCGTTTACCAAGCAATACCAGCAAAAGACTGGCAAACAGGTCACCATTCAGCAGTCTCACGGTGGCTCGGCAAAACAAGCCCGATCGGTCATCGATGGGCTGCAGGCTGACGTCATTACGTTGGGCCTTCAGGCCGACATCGATGCCCTCCATGACAATGGCGATCTGGTGGCGGCCGATTGGCAAAAGCGACTTCCAAACAACAGTATTCCGTACACTTCGACCGTTGTTTTTCTTGTGCGCAAAGGAAATCCAAAAGGAATCAAGGATTGGAACGATCTAATCCAGCAGGGCACCGTCGTCATTACGCCGAACCCGAAAACCTCCGGGGGTGGACGATGGAGTTTTATCGCAGCCTACGGATACGCTCTGAAAGCCAATGGCAACGATGAGACTAAGGCCAAAGAATACATTACCAGGCTGTATGCCAATGTTCCGGTGCTCGATTCCGGTGCCCGCGGATCGACGACTACCTTCGCTCAGCGTGGCCTCGGCGACGTGCTCCTCGCTTGGGAGAATGAAGCGCATCTCAGTCTAAAGGAATTTGGCGCCGACAAGTTCGACATCGTGACTCCATCGCTCAGCGTTCTGGCGGAACCACCCGTCTCGGTGGTCGACAAAGTAGTAGAAAAGAAAGGGACGCGCGAGGTCGCGACAGCGTACCTCGAGTATCTTTACACGCCGGAGGCTCAGGAGATTGCCGCGAAAAATTTTTATCGCCCGATCAACAAAGAGATCTTCCAAAAGTACGTAAGCCAATTTCCGGACGTCAAGGCATTCACCGTTGCCGACGTCCTCGGCGGATGGAAACAAACCCAATCAAGATTTTTCGCTGACGGCGGCGTTTTTGATCAGATTTATAAGCCATAATTCTCGGGCGGGAACGGACTCCCGGTCTTTCGGCCGGGAGTCCTATCATTCGGGCCAGATCGATCGGGCCAATCTTTGGCAAATTGTATTGTCGATTAGCCTCCGCCTCGTTTCTATACCATAATGGTAGCCTAATGAGTTGGCGCGGAGTTCAATTATGGTATCAACGCAAAATCTTGCCAGGCTTCGCGTTAACATTGGGGATCACGCTCTTGTACCTCTGTCTTATCGTTCTTATCCCCCTTTCCGCCACCTTCTTGAGGGCGTCCACCCTTGGTTGGGACGGGCTGATACGAGCGGTCGCTAACCCAAGGGTCATCGCCTCTTTCGAGTTGAGTTTTTCCGTCTCTCTTTACGCGGCGATCATTAATGCCTTCCTCGGCACTATCGTGGCCTGGGTTCTGATCCGCTACGATTTTCCCGGTAGGCGTATCTTCGACGCGATCGTGGACCTTCCGTTTGCGTTGCCGACGGCGGTCGCCGGTATCGCGCTCACCGCCATTTACTCGACGAATGGATTAGTGGGTCAGCCGCTGGCCGCGTGGACCGGGCTGAAGGTCGCCTACACACCTCTGGGCGTATTGGTCGCGCTCATTTTCGTCGGCCTTCCGTTCGTTGTCAGAACCGTGCAACCGGTGCTCGAGGACCTGGAAATGGAATACGAGGAAGCAGCGGCATCACTTGGGGCGTCTCGTTTACAAACGATTTCTCGAGTGATATTCCCGCAGATCTTGCCAGCCGTTCTTACTGGGTTCGCGTTGGCATTCGCTCGGGCTGTCGGCGAGTACGGATCCGTCGTTTTCATTTCCGGTAACATGCCGATGAAGACCGAAATTGTTCCCCTCCTCATCATCACCAAGCTGGAACAATACGACTACGCCGGCGCCACCGCGATCGCCGCTCTGATGCTGGTCGTATCTTTCGTTCTGTTGCTCGGCATCAACGCGCTCCAGCGCTGGTCTCAGAACGCCCGGCTCGCAATCTGATCTGACTTTTATGTCATCGGCCATCCTCTCTCCTATTCCGAAGGCCCATCCCACAGTCCGCGATCCACGGTTGCTTCGGGTGAGTCTGATCGTACTGGCATCGGTTTTCTTGCTGCTATTCCTGGCTATTCCGGTCTGGACGGTTTTTGCAGGAGCTCTGGAAAAGGGCGTTGGCGCTTACTTCACCGCTTTCCAGGATCCAGCAGGTCGTTCCGCGATCGGCCTCACGTTGCTCGTCGCGGCGATCGCCGTACCATGTAACCTGGTTTTCGGACTCTGTGCGAGCTGGGCCATCGCGAAGTTCCAATTCCCGGGCAAGAGTTTGTTGGTGACGTTGATTGACCTTCCTTTCGCAGTTTCGCCGGTCGTCTCCGGACTGATTTATGTCCTGCTTTTTGGGTCGCGAGGTTGGTTTGGCCCAATTCTGAGCTCCTGGAACGTCCAGGTTATCTTTGCCGTTCCCGGGATCGTCCTCGCGACGATCTTTGTCACCTTCCCGTTCGTAGCTCGAGAGTTGATCCCGATTATGCAGAGTCAAGGGAGCGAAGAGGAACAGGCGGCCTTGTCGCTCGGCGCAAGTGGCTGGCAAACTTTTTCGCGAATCACTCTGCCTAAAGCGAATTGGGGATTGCTCTATGGCGTAATCCTTTGCAACGCGCGAGCGATGGGCGAATTTGGAGCGGTATCCGTCGTTTCGGGTCACATCCGCGGTCTTACCAACACAATCCCCCTGCATGTTGAAATCCTGTATAACGAGTACAACTTTGTCGCCGCGTTTGCGATGGCATCGCTGCTAACGCTTCTCGCTCTATTCACTTTGGTTATTAAGAGCTTCCTGGAATGGCGGATGCGCACCGCGACGGATCCGATCGCCGCGGAGTTGCCCAGTTTCGCATGAAAATTGAAGTCAAAGATTTGATCAGAATGTTCGGAGTCTACACCGCGTTGAACCGAGTCTCTCTGGATGCGGACAACGGGGAACTGGTGGCGTTGCTTGGTCCTTCCGGTTCAGGAAAAACGACGCTGCTGCGGATCATTGCGGGGCTAGACTTCCCCGATCAGGGGAGCGTCTATTTCGATGGGATCGACGCCACCCGGCTGAAGATTCAGAAGCGCCGCGTTGGATTTGTGTTTCAAAGCTACGCACTCTTTCGGCACATGTCGGTTTTCAAGAATGTCGCGTTCGGTTTGGAAGTGATGCACCGGGGAGAACGCCTCAAAAAAGCGGAAGTCCGCGACCGGGTAATCGATCTACTCCAACTAGTCCAACTTCCTGGATTCGAGAAACGATTGCCGCATCAGCTTTCCGGCGGGCAACGCCAACGGGTCGCTTTAGCGCGAGCTCTCGCCATTAATCCACAGATCCTTCTCTTGGATGAACCGTTCGGCGCCTTGGACGCAAAAGTGCGCAAGGAATTACGGACCTGGGTCAAGGAGCTCCAACACCAGCTGAAGATTACCACCTTCTTCGTCACGCATGACCAGGAAGAAGCGTTGGAACTAGCCGATCGGGTAGCTGTCATGAACAACGCGCGAATTGAGCAGATCGGAACTCCAAGCGAAATTCAAGATCAGCCGGCAACTGCGTTCGTGGAAGAGTTTATTCATACGCGACTACCGGTCTGACCCCAGGATGAGCCGCTCCTCCGCGGCAGATGTCGCGGATATCAATATTGGATTTTGTCTGGCTTGGCCTGGTATTTCTTCCACACCGCCACCGCTTCGTCGCGGAGCATTTGCGTGAGAGCGATCGAGCGTTTCTCTTTGGGCAACGCGAGTTGCTCATAAATTGGGCGGTCGTCAAAGTTCCCATATTCAAAAGCGTCCTCGACCGAAGCACTGAAAAATACCTTTTCGATGCCGGCCCAGTAACAGGCAGCCATGCACATCGGGCAGGGTTCTGAAGATGTATAGAGGGTGCAACCCGTGAGCTTAAAGCTTTGCAGCGTAACGCAAGCGAGGCGGATCGCCTCCATCTCGGCGTGCCAGGTTGGATCGTGGCTGGCAACGACCCGGTTCATGCCTTCGGAAACGATCTCGCCATCCTTGACCAGGACGGCGCCGAAGGCGCCGCCCGTGCAATATTCCAATGAAGCGCGTTGTGATAGTTCAATGGCCCGGCGGAGGAATTTTTCGTGTTCTGGGTTCGACATAATTCGATCTGTCATTGGTTCTCTTGAGGTTTTGGGGCCCAAGGGCAGGCGCGCCTTTGCACTCTAGTACTTCAAAATCTTCGCCAGAAACTGCCGGGTGACAGCCGACGCCGGCGCATCGAGCAATTGATCCGGGGGCCCGCACTCGACAATCTTACCCCCGCTCAGAAGCGCCACCTGGTCCGCCACTCGTCTTGCGAAACCCATTTGGTGTGTAACCAGCACGAAGTCCCTTCCCTCCTCACGCAACTCCTCGATGACCTCCAGCACCTCAGCAGTCATTTCGGGATCGAGCGCCGAGGTCGGCTCATCAAAAAGAAGCAGTTTCGGCCGAATCGAGATTGCTCGTGCAATCGCGATCCGCTGGCGTTGACCACCGGAAAGCTGGGCGGGATGTTTAGCAGCGTGTTCCATTAGCTGAAATCGAGCCAGGATCTCCTCAGCGATCCGGCGTGCTTCGGCTTTCGAATGGCCATGCACCTTCTCGAGCGGGAGTGTAATGTTGCTGAACGCACTCAGGTGCGGAAAAAGATTGAAGCTCTGGAAGACGGTTCCGACGGTCTGCCGATGCTTATGCAATTCTCGTTCACGAAAAATAATCTCTTCGTCATCTAGAATCACTCTTCCGCGATCCGGTCTCTCCAGGCCGGCTATTACGCGCAACAGGGTCGATTTCCCGCCCCCGGAAGGCCCAATCAAAGCGAGCGTATGAACCTTCTCCAGCGAAATGTGGATATCCTGGAGCACCGGTTGATCCCCGAAGGATTTGCATAAGCTTTGAACTTCAAGTTTCAAACTTTGTCCTCTTTTCCAGGGATTGGGTCCAGAGGCTGATCGGCAGCGTCAGTATCAAGTAGCCGATTGCCATTGGGACGTAGACTTCAAACTGGCTGTAGGTGAGCCCGGCGACCTGCTGCGCGTTGTAGGTAAATTCGCCGATCGCAATGATCGAGAGCAGCGAAGAGTCCTTGATCAGCGACGCGAACATGCCAGCCAATCCTGGCAGGATCACGCGGATCGCCTGAGGAAAAATGACATGATAGTACGTCTGGAACTTGGTGAGACCGATCGCGCGCGCCGATTCCAATTGCGAGGCCCCGATACTTTCGATGCCAGCGCGAATAATCTCGCTGATATACGCCCCCGAGAAAAATGAGAGTAAAGTAACCCCAACCAGAAAACGGTCCGCGACGTGAAAAGCCGTGCCGACTACGTAGAAACCAAAAGAGATCTGCACCAATAAGGGGGTGCCGCGGATGATCTCGACGTAAATGCGACTCAGGGCGCGAAGAACTAGGAAGCCCGATCGTCGAGCCAGCGCCGCGATTAAACCGATGAGTGTACTGAGCAGGAGCGAGACCGCAGAGATCTGCAAGGTGGTGAGCCAGCCATTCCAAAACATGCTGGAGTAGTTGGTCACGCTGTCCCAATTCCACGCGTATTCGATCTGGCTAAACGAATAGACGCACAACAGAGACAAGAGGAGGAAGGCGAGGAACCAATTCAGCGCGATGACTACGGTAGGCAGCGGAGCGCGCAATTCGTCTGCGCTGCGCCAAAACAAACGCCTTACGCCATGCAGAGTTTTTTCTAGAGCAGCCAAAGCAAAAGTCGATCTAGTGCAACAAATCCGGGGAATTGATAGCAGCGCGTCGTCGGTCGGGAAATCGAACAGTTTCTAGGAGATACTCGGATGGACTCTCTGAAGGCAATCTAAGAGATAAGGAACCAATTGTTTCTTGCGAGACACGACATTGTTCAGCTCAAACAGGTTGGGCGCGAGACTAGGATAATGGATCGCTTCCAAAAACTCAGGCGGTGCAGTGATCAGCATTCGAGAGTTTTGCGTGTTCACGTCGGTGACCAGAAACGCGGAAAAATAGGTACGCTGGTTCTCGCGATATTTCAGTAACGCAGCAAACAATCCCTCCTGTTTGTCCTCGAAGTGGGCAAAACTGAGCTCTTCAACTTGCGCTACGCTAAAGCGGAGTCCCCCTTCATCATAGTCTTTGCAGTCGGCCAAGATCGCTTCCTGCGGCGCCAAGGTGAGCAGCGGAGATCCCACCGCGAAGATCTCCTCGGACAATCTTGCGGCGGTGACTCCCGCAATCTGGCTGACTTCCTTTAGCACTTGCGCATCCACCTCGGTAGCCGTCGGCGAGGTTAGGTTGAGCGTGTCAGAGATGAGTCCCGCCATCAGCAATCCAGCGATCGGTGGATCGATCGGAATGCCGTATTGCTTATAACAGAGGGCTACGATCGTACTCGTCGACCCCACCGGGTTGTTCCAAAAAAGAATCGGAGAATCTGTAGTAAAGCTTGCTAGCCGATGGTGATCAAGCACTTCAATGATCGCGTTCTCGCTCGCCCCTCGGACCGCTTGGGAAAGCTCGTTATGATCGACCAGGATGAGCTGGCGCGGCACCGGGTGCAAAAAATCGCTTTTCGATAAAATACCGATCAGCCGGTTCTCGGTGTCCACGACCGGAAACACAAAATCCGGCGTATTAGCTGCAGTTTGTCGGGCAGCGCGCAAACGCGTTTCTGGATGAAAGCTCGTGAAATTTTGGTCGATCATTTGCTCTACTGGCACCGCGCCGCGCGCCGACATCACCGAAGTTGCGGTGTCAAACCGGCTGGAGATCAAGCAAACTGCAGCCTCTTTCGCAGCAGCCCGAACTTGCGCGGAGACTCCCAACCCGCCGGTCACGACGATTGCGACCACGCCATTTTGGATCGCCGCCATCTGCACATCTTCTCGATCTCCCACGAACACTACGACCTGGTCACCTTCGCGGCGCTTTAAACGGGTTGAAAACGTCTCTGGACTCATGGCCGCTACCATGATGACCAGATCCCGCAGAATGGCGTCCGGAGAGCCCGCAAGCACGTGCCCATCCAAGGCATGCAAGATGTTGGCGATGGATGCGCGAATCATTCGGGAATTAGCGGTCTCTTCCCGCGGAGGGAATAAATATTGGCTGATCTTCCAACCGGAAAGCAGCCCGAGAAATCGGCCCTCTGAATCGATCACCGGAAGACCGCGCAGTCGTTTCTGTTCAATTGAAGTGAGTGCCTGAGATATGGTGGCATCATTCGCAACTGAGACGTCTCGTGTTTCCATAACGTCGGCGACGGTTGGCGTCAGGTCCGAGACAAACTGCGGCGCGGCCACCCCAAATTTCTGCAATACGAAATCGATTCGCTCATTCGTATTTCCCGCACGAGCCGCAAATACCTCAGTCATTCCCAGCTTCCGCTTAAGCTCCGCATACGCTAACGCGGAACAAATCGAGTCCATGTCGGGATTGCGGTGTCCAATTACAATCGTCTGCATACTAGTGGAGCCTAGCTGATTAAACGGCGAGCTTGTGCACGCCATACGCATAATCTGCATTTCTGGTCGTTTTCGCAAAAATTTGTGCTGTTGGAGAGATCACGGCTTTCTACTGGAAGAGGGGAACGATATTACAAAAAAGTAACTGGCAAACCGTGCCAGCTGATTTAGAATGAGGCTGTTATTGCATTTTGCAACTAAACCGAGCGGTTAAATCGACAAATAATCGTTTGAAATGAGCTCAGGTTTAGGCCAGTATAGGCTTCGATTTTTTACGGATTGTTCTGGGGGGAACAGCAGCCCTTCGTATCCAGCGGATGCGGGGGGCTGTATTTTTTAGCCCGATGTCTCGGTTCCGCATATCCTGGCCGCTCGCGTTTGTCTTGGCCTGCGCAATTATAGCCGTTCTGGTTATTATGGTTTTTAGGGAAATCGCGAACTGGCCAAGCCATCTCGTGGAGGCGTTTACTCACGAGTCTGCCAGCCAAATCGAAAAGGTGCGCAATGTTTTATCGGATTCTTTCCAGCTACGTCCTCGAATTTCCATCAAGGATCACGTCGTTTACGAGCAATCTCAGAATGTCCTGGAGTTGACCGTCTTGACTAAAGACACTGAAGTAACGCGGGAATCGGACCAGACTTGGCTCGGCAGCACCAAACACATCCGGATCCGCGCAACCTTTCGTTTGCACGCTGGATTTGACCTGGAGAAGAAATGCGAGGTGACCATCCAGGGGTCCACAATATTGGTCAAGTTGCCTCAAGCGAAAATCCTTAGTACCGAAGTGCTCGATTGGAACGTTGAGCAATTACAAGACGGGCTCTGGAACAAAATTCAGCCCGAAGATGTTCAGGCCGAGCTGAAAGCGTTACCTCAACTCGCGACCGCCAAGGAACCGAATCTGCCCGAGGAAGCGCAGCGAGACTTTCAAAAGCAGCTGCAGGACAAACTTGCACCGCTCGGATTCCAAGTGAAAGTCGAGTTCGAGCAGAGCGAGCTCCGTTGATTTGCTCGTGCTGGATTTTCGCTTAGGGTCGGCTCGGCTGAAGGGCTTCGTTGTTCCATGACCATGGCAAACATGCAGTTCGGGAAAGGTCGGAAACATCATTGTAATTCATTATTATTCCTCCTGGTGTGCGCGACCGTCTTTTCAGGTTGTGTCCACCGAAATGTGCAACGAGCTACGTTTCGGACTGTGATTATCGATCCCGGCCACGGCGGACACGATCCGGGAGCAAACCCGAGGGGTGTCGTACCGGAAAAGATTTGGACTCTCCAGGTGGGCTTAAGGCTGCAAAAGCGTCTGCGGGAGGGAGGATTCAACCCCGTACTCACGCGCACAACGGACGTATTTATCCCTCTCGATACGCGGGTGGCGATATCCAATCGGCAAGATAACGCAGTATTTGTCAGTGTTCATTTCAATTACAGCTGGAAACGCTACATCCAAGGGATCGAAACTTACTACTACTCACCCCGCAGTGCCGACTTGGCTAAGTTTGTTCATGCCAGTATTTTGCAGATTCCGGGCGTCTTCGACCGCAGGGTTCATACCGCAGCTTTTCATGTAATCCGAAGGAACGCGTATCCTGCCATTCTGGTGGAAGGAGGATTCTTAACCAACTCCGTGGAAGCCAGACGGATCGCTTCGCCACAGTATCTGGATGCACTCACAGAGAGAATCTACCAAGGGATCGTGGCCTACCGCGGAAGCGAGCCCGGCACGACCGCCACAGTTGCTGGGGCCACCCAACAGTAGCCAATAACATTTTTTGGCAATTGGCTATAGGCTATTTCATTCGATAGACTCTCAACTCCGCGCTCCGGCGATTCTTTCGGGGATGGAGTGTCTTATGACCTTGGCCAACAAGATCACGGTTGCTCGTATCTGCTTGATCCCGGTATTTGTGTGGTCAGCTTGGGGATATGGCGCTTCCGTCCTCCGTTCCGCCCCTGCAGAGGGTCTTCGCATCTTTGCCACGCTCACCTTCTCGCTCGCCGCAGTGACCGATGGCATAGACGGATTTGTCGCCCGCCGATGGAATCAGCGAAGCCGGCTAGGCTCCATTCTCGACCCCATTGCCGATAAGGGTTTGATGTTCGGGGCGATGATCGTGCTCAGCAGCCCCGGATGGCGTCCGTCCCTCCCGTGGTTCTTTCCGTGTATCGTCATCGGACGTGACCTGTTCCTTGGTATCGGCTTTTTGCTGCTCGCCAAACTGATCGGGCAAGTCGCGGTGCATCCGAGTAGGATCGGGAAGACGGCGACAGCGCTTCAAATAGTCTGCATCCTGTGGGTGCTGCTTCGCATTCCGGTCGGGTTAGAATGGCCAATCACCCTGGCAACTCTTCTGACCATGGCCTCTGGTTTCGGCTACTTTATCGATGGCTTACGGCAAAAACGAATTGCCCGTTACAGAACGAGCGAATGATCGATTGCTCGTTTCCGAAAGGAGAATTTCTTGAGTGGACGCTGAACACCGGCGACTTCTGCGGTTGCTGAAACGCAGTGGACTGTGTGTCCCTCCAAGGCGTAGTATCTAATCGCTTTCACCTTTCGCGATCGGGACCATCGGGTGAATGAGATCGAATGGGAAAACTGCCTATCGTCGCCATCGTTGGACGACCGAACGTGGGAAAGTCGGCGTTGTTCAATCGCCTAGTTCGTCAGCGAGTCGCTATCGTGCATGACCAGCCCGGCGTAACCCGTGACCGCTTAACCGCCGATTGTGAGATTGGATCCGTCCGGTTCACACTCGTCGACACCGGCGGAATTGGGTCCGCTATTGATGCTTCCTTCGACGAACAGGTCAGGGCTGAAGCGGATCTCGCTATGGAGATGGCGAACCTCATTCTTTTGGTGACCGATGCACGGGATGGATTGACCCCGATCGATCAATTGCTTGCGCGGGAACTTCGGGTGACCAAGAAACCGATCATTGTCGTGGTAAACAAAATAGATCACCCGAAACAAACCGATCATGAAGTCGAGTTTAATCGACTTGGCTTCGACGAGGTATTGCCGGTCAGCGCTGCCCATGGCCGGGGAATCGCAGACCTGGTTGATCGGATAGCCGCGCACCTCCCCGAAGAAACGACGGATTCATCGCCGGCTCCTCACCCGATGAGGCTGGCGATCGTGGGTCGCCCAAACGTGGGAAAGTCTTCGCTGATCAATGCGGTCCTACAGGATCGCCGCACGATCGTCAGTAACATCGCCGGAACCACTCGTGACGCGATCGATATTCCGTACCAGCGAGATGCCAAACAATTCATCCTCATCGACACCGCCGGGATCCGCGCCCGCGGAAAACAGCGTTCATCAGTAGAAGTCTTCAGTATCATGCGCTCGCAGAAAAGCATCGAACGAGCGGACGTTTGCGCGCTCGTGATCGACGCCGTCGAGGGTGTTACCGCTCAAGACAAAAAAATTGCCGGCCTAATTCAAGAAAACGAAAAACCGTGTTTGGTGATCGTTAACAAGCTCGATCTGGTGAAACCTTCGGCGCGGGTCCGCGATTTTTTTGACGCAATTCTGGGTCAGATTCGCTCGAACTTGTTTTTCCTGAACTATGCCCCGATCGACATTTTATCGGCTCACACTGGGGAGAATCTGGATCGCCTCTTCCAGAGCATCGAAAGGATTGAAAAGCACGCCCAGCGAACGCTCGGGACTGGCCAACTGAATCGTTTACTGCAACAGGCTCTCGAAGCTCACCCGCCACCAGCTCGCGGCAATCGTCGACTCAAAATCCTGTACGCTACCCAGATTGACAACAAGCGCGAAGATACGCTTCAACCCCCGACCTTTCTCCTCTTCGTAAACGACCCAGACACCCTTACCGACGATTATCGCAGATACCTCGAAGGAAAGATTCGCGACCAACTGGGCTATTATGGATTACCGGTTCTGTTCAAGCTGCGCTCTCGTCATTAGGGCGTCGTCCGGAGGATCCGGCTCGGAAGCCTGTATCGTTGCATGGGTGTCCGCATCGTCGCGGATTTCTCTCATCCGCGGCGGGGTGGGGCGGAGACAGTCGGCGAGCATCGTGGCGCGGTAAGGGAAGTCGGTCAACGCTCAACTGTGAGCCATTGCGCACCCGAACGAACAGCGGTCCATGACTACGGACGCTAGACTCCTCCGCGGGTCACAATCGGCTCACACACCTCATCTCGCTATCGATAAGCAGCGAGGTTCGCGCTAGCAGTCAGGGGTTACTCATCATCCCTACTGCGTTGTGCCAGCCGGATAGTAACGATCGTCAGCAATACGTCCGTGACCGACGATGTGGCCTTGACCGTCGACGAGGTAAAATTTCCCGAATTCCTCGTCCTCATCCTTCAAATCAATTGCATAGTAGCCACTAGGGTATCCCTCTGCTCGCCACGTCGCCCGCGTCACTTTTGAAAAGAACGGATACTGCTTGTTCGCATCCATCGCGATCGCAATCGCGCGTTCCTTCGTAATTCTTCCGGGTGCCGAGGACTGGCTACTCGATTCGCAGCCTGCGAGAATAAGCAACCCAACAAATAAGGCGAGGTATCGCATGATTGGCACTATTGGTTGTGAGTAAGTCGTTTTCCAGCTTGAAATCGCTGGTTCACCACGAGAGACTCCAACCGGTGATTTCTGTCCGCCAGACCATTCAGGAAGCAGTTGCGGCAATCGAATCACTATATGATCTCGAAGCACCCATTCGATCGGCAGCCCAGCTAATCCAAGAGACACTACTCAACGGGAAAAAGGTCTTAACCTGTGGCAACGGTGGGAGCGCAGCGGATAGCTCTCACTTAGCTACCGAAATCGCTTGTCGGTTTATCGGCGATCGGCGTCCATTTCCCGCAATAAGTTTATCTGCTGATGGGGGATTGCTCACCGCAACGGGCAACGATTACTCCTTCGAGCAAGTCTTTTCCCGGCAAGTGATCGCTTTTGGGGCGCAAGGGGACGTTCTCATTGCGCTCTCCACGAGCGGCCAATCTGAAAATATTCGTCGTGCCCTCGAACAAGCCAAGGCGCTCGATCTACATTCTGTAGCGCTCCTTGGTCGAGATGGAGGTCGTTGCCGGGGAATCGCCTCCATCGAGTTAATTGTGCCCCAGTCTTTGACTGCGCGCATTCAGGAAGCGCACAAAGTGATCATCCACCTGGTGTGCGAACTAATCGAACCGGCGCTGTCGCAAGCGGCCAATCCTAAGACTAATTGAACGCCCCTTTTGGCGCGCGATGGTCAAGCTGTTCTTGAGCGCTCTTCGCGGAATAAACAAGATCTCGAACCTCGGCACGACGATCTCGGACTAGTCTAGAATGGACTGGAGAGCTTGCGTTAAGTCCGGTTGCCGAAACTCGAATTCTTGCCGCAGAAATCGCCTAGGTGTGCAACGCCGGCCGGTCAGCGCAAGATTTGGTTCGGTCCGCAGAACAAGTTTTGCCCCTAGTCTTACCGCGAACTCCGGAGCCGGCGGAGACCAGGGACGCCGGAGCACCGTTCGGAGTTCGCGCATGAATTCGCGATTGGTAATCGGATTCGGGCCGGTCGCGTTGTATATGCCTTGCACGTCCGGCCTTTCAATCGACCAGCGGAACATCTCGTTCAAATCGTCCAGGTGAATCCAGCTGATATATTGTTTCCCGCTGCCGATCGGGCCGCCCAGATAGGATTTCGTCAGCTGCACCAGGGGAGTTAACGCGCCGCCGCCTCGACCGAGCACAAACCCTATTCGCAGGATCACTCTGCGCGTATTCGGTAACTCAAGTTCGTGAACCATTTCCTCCCAGCGTCGGCAAACTTCGACGGAAAAACCGCTGCCGGCAGGCGCGTACTCGTCGTTGAGCCGATCCGCACTGTCTCCGTAAATCGCCAGTGAGGTCGCTTGGATGAATGCTCTCGGCGGTCGTTCCGCAGAACGGATCGCTTCGCCCAAAACTCGCACCGAATCCAATCGGGAATAGAGAATTTCGCGACGATTCTTTTCGTTGTGTAGGCAATTGACACTCCGCCCGGTTAGGTTCACCACAGCTTTCGCTCCACTCACGAATCGCATCCAACTACCGCGCGTTCTCCCGTCCCATTCGATCGAGCGGACAGTGTTACTGGGCCGTGGCGTCCGACTCAGGATGACGACCGAGTAGCCTTCCTGGACCAGATAACGTGTCAAATTCTGGCCAAGAAACCCACTTCCACCTGCCAAAACGACAGTCTCCTGCATACACCACGACTTTACGAGCCAAGCCGCATCTATCCGTCCAGCAAAATCGTCCAATTGGTCGAAACATTTTGCGTATTCGCAACAAAGGTACTGTGAGCACGAAGTATGAGCCGCAGAACAATCCGCTATTCTCATTATTTAGAATCACGCATCGAGCGGATAAAACACGAATGCAGTCTCTCTTTCATCTGATTCAACCTGGCGCGCGGAAGTGCGTCGTTTGTCAGAATCCCATTCACCCGGCCAACAACGTGCGAGCGTGTTCCAGAGCTGATCGCGATTTGCCTCCCAGCATTCGCGCGATTTCGTCCAACCGCTCAGCACCACCCACCTCCTGCAGAGCCGTTCGGGTTCGTCCTTCGCTTACTTCCTTGCTGACAAAGAAGTGTTTACGCGCAGCGGCAGCCACCTGTGGCATGTGAGTGATCGCCAACACCTGATGATTCTCGCCGAGCGTCTGCATCTTTCTACCGACGGCGTGGGCGATCTCGCCCCCGACGTTGGCGTCGATCTCGTCAAATACCAGCAGTCCGATCAGATCTTGTTGAGCTAAAGCGGTTTTAATTGCTAGCATCACACGAGAAATTTCCCCGCTCGAAGCGATCGCTCGAAGTGGCTTGAGCGGTTCGCCAGGATTCGGGGAAAAAAGAAACTCAAGTTGATCGAACCCGCTGCTAATTGGGTTCGCCAACTCTTTCCATTCAAGGTCGAATTTCGCTTGTTGAAAACCAAGGTCCGCCAAGTGAACCCCGATTTGTCCGGCTAATTTTGTGCCAGCTACTCGCCGGGAAGAAGCAAGATTCTTTCCGATATCCTGAATTTTTCGGGAAGTTGCCTCGACATCGGCTCGCAATTTTTCCAAGGCCGCTTCTCGTCCGTCGATCTGCCTAAGTCTTTCTTCGAGGTCAGCTGCCAAAGCCAGCAGCTCCTCTTCGTTGCGATGGTATTTCCCACGTAGGGTCTCCAACAGATTGAGTCGCTCCTCGAGTTGCCGAAGGGTTCCCGGATCTAAGTCAATCTTCTCCTGGTAATGTCGCAGTCCTTGCTCCAGTTCCTCCAGTTCCACTGTGCCGCTCTGGTGGATACGTGCCAGTTCGACTGTGCCAGGATCGAACTTATCCAGTTCTCGTAGCATTCGCGCGATATCTCCGAGCCGTGTCAGGATCGAGTCTTCGGCGTCCGCGAGCTGCAATAAACTCAAGGAGGTAAGTTCGAGAATCCGGCGGGCGTTGCTTGCAACAGCGTATTTGGCCTCAAGCGTTTCCGATTCACCCACCTGGATCCCCGCATCACGAATCTCCGCCGCCTGGTGTTGCCATAATTCCAGGCTCCCGGCAGAATTTGCGGTCTCTAACTCGTTTAGCTCCGCACGCAGAATCCCTAGCTTCTCGAACGCTTCTCGAAATGAATGATAAATGTCTTCGATCCCGCCGAATGCGTCAACCAACCGGAGCTGGTATTCGCGTGCAAGCAGCGACTGGTGATCGTGTGGTCCGTGCAAATCGACTAAACCATCTCCGACTTCCTTCAAAACACTGAGCGTGGTTTGGCACCCATTTATAAACTGCCGATTCGTGCCATTCGTAGCCAGCACGCGGCGCAGAAGCAATTGTTTGTCTTCGCAGGGGTCTACGCCTTGTTCTGATAATAGTGCGTTGATCCGAGCCGCGTCGGCAACTTCGAAAAGTGCTTCCACCGAACACTGCTCGGCACCGGTACGAATCAGACTTTTATCCGCTCGTTCTCCCAGAACCAGTTTCAGCGCACCCAGAACAATTGACTTGCCCGCACCGGTCTCTCCGGTAACCACCGTGAACCCTGGTTCAAGCTCCCAATCCAGGAATTCAACCAAGGCAAGATTACGGATACGAAGCGAGCGCAGCGTTGCGGGCACAAAGAGCTTATGTAAGGGTGGCGCGGCCTTTTTTCAATAAATGCTCGCGGTCACTTTTCTGGGAACAGGAACCTCAATGGGAGTACCGGTGATCCTCTGCGATTGTCGGGTTTGTCATTCACCCGACCCGCGAGATCACCGCTGGCGTTCTTCAGTCTATTTACAGACGCCAACCGCAAGTTGGGTGATAGACACCGGAGCGGAATTTCGTCTGCAGGCTTTGCGTGCCGGAATAAAGAAGCTAGACGCTGTAATATACACACATGCTCATGCGGACCATGTGGTCGGATTTGATGATCTTAGAAGATACAGCTCGGCTAACCAGGACCGCATGCCGATATTTGCGTCGCCGACAACTCTGGAGCACTTGGGCCGCATGTTTGGTTATGCCTTTAGTGGAGAAGCGAAGTTTCCCGGCTACGTTCAGCCCCAAGCCCACGTAATCGACGGGTCGTTTTGGCTCGGCGAAAACGAAATTGTCCCTATTCCGGTCCAGCATGGAAATATTCACACCTTTGGCTTTCTGGTGCGAGCGGCAAACCGATCCGTTTTCGCTTATATCAGCGACTGCAAGATCCTCCCTGAAGAAGGAATCAAGCGGCTGCGCGGCGTCGATACTCTGGTGCTTGGTACGCCTTTGTGGAGATCTCACTTCTCTCATCTTAGCCTCGAAGAAGGAATCGCTCTATCAGCGAAGATCCAACCGAGACAGACAATTTTTACTCATTTAAGTCACGATTTTCTCCATGCTGAAACCGAGAAATTGTTGCCACCTGGTTGCTCGTTGGCATATGACGGTCTCGAACTTCAGATATGACGCCGCGTGCTTCCTCGCGAATTTTGCGGATGGGTTCATCTGCCCCCGGCAGGGCGGTTAGCACGTAGCCCAGGATTTTAACCCTGGGTTAGAGCATTCTAAGACGAGGCGCCCTGAAAGCGGCGTCAGAAATCGGATGTCTGACATCGCGAATGTCTGCGTTTAATTTGTACACGCCGAATAATGCCCCTTTAGGGCAAACAGCGTTAAAATGCCAACCCCGGGGTTAGAACCGTGGGCTAAACCTCCTTTCCCTTCGGCAAAAATCATCCTCGAAAATCCAGTCTTTACGAAGCAAATAAAATAACATATATAAAATATGTTTCATGAGTCTGGACACGATCTATCGGGAGACGCTTCGTACTGCCAGCCATACGGTGTGCGAGCCCACCAACGATCTTGGCGAAACCTGGTCGGAACTCGAGTATCAGGCGCTCTGGTACTCGGGTGCGTTTGGTTTGACCTTTCGAGCTACCAACGGCTCTTCCGTCGAGATCCTTCAATTTGGATTCTGGAACAAGGAAGCTGGTCCTGATTTTGTACATGCGCTTATCCGCGTCAACGGCACAGAAACCTTAGCGGGAGATATCGAGCTCGATTTGTCCGCGGCCGATTGGGAACGACACTGCCACGGAGAAAATCCTGCCTTTCGAAACGTTATCTTGCATGTTTTTCTCAGACACTCCGGAGTCTCTTACTTTACGCGTACGATTGAACACCGCGAGGTTCTTCAGCTCGAGCTGGCGAGAGATTGTCGATCGCCAATCATTCAGACAGATCTGGATTTGGCGAAACCGGGCGCCTGTTGTGCTCCGCTAGCTCGATTCGCGGATCGGGAAGTCGATCAAATTCTGGAAACTGCGGCGCGGGTGCGAATCGAACACAAAACCCAGTTGCTCCGGCGAGCGATTCACATTCACGGAATTGACGAAGCATTGTTTCAAGCGCTGGCGATTGCTTTCGGTTATAAGTGGAACAAAGTCCCTTTTCTCATTTTGGCGCAACGAGTTACTCTCCAACGACTTCGTCGTAACCCGGAGTCGGCAGAAGCGATTCTTTTCGGTCTAGCCGGCTTTTTGGAATCCGCCGATCCATCAAAAAACTCACTTCCGCCAAGTCACTATGCTGCAGCTCTCTGGACTCATTGGTGGAGAGCGCGGAGCGAGCTACATTCCCTGGTGTTGATCCCGGAGCACTGGAAGCTCGGCGGCAGTCGTCCGGCCAATCATCCGCATCGACGACTCGGCACGTTGGCCGTGCTGGCCAGTCGGTGGTCGGAGTTCAGGAAGCAATCCAATGATCTGACCAAAGTTTGCCTCTGGTTCGAAGATTTGACCCACACGTTTTGGGGGTTCCACTACACTCTTCATTCCACGCCGGCTGCTGTCCCAATAGCCTTACTCGGAAAAGCCAGAGTCAAAGACATTCTCGCTAACGTTCTTTTTCCGCTGGTAGCGTTCTCCGAAGCCGCCGATTGGGAATCGTTTAAACAAGTGCGAGCGGAGCTGGGCAACAAACCTTTGGAACTTGCTGGCTTACGCCTGTTTGGTGATCACGAACGCGTGCGATCTCATACGCGGTTCTTGTTCCAACAACAGGGTCTATTGCAAATCTTTGAAGATTTTTGTCTGGCTAATCGGAACGATTGCGCGGGTTGCCGGTTTCCGCGGTTGTTAGAGAACGTCTCTCGCCCGCGAACTGCGTGATGGTAAAGCGAAAGTCCGACTACGTATCCGAGTGCGCCCTAGCCGCTCAGACAAGAAAAAGCATCCCCTTGTTCTGCACAAGCAACAAGAGGATGCGTCTCTCGCCAAAAATCTTTGATCTATTAACTACAGCCTTGGGAAGTACCGCATTCCGTGCACACACCGCATGCTCCCGCCCGAATTACTTTCGTACTACCGCAATGCGAGCAGCTTACTCCCATATACATGTTTCCCAACGCTTCGCGCACTCGTTCGGCATGGGTCGTCTGCACTGAGTGCGCGCGCCCACCGTTCCCATTCGCCAGCAATCGCGATGTTCCTTCCGAATTGGAGCGATTGGTGATCACGTCGATAATCTCTTTCTCCGCCGTGCGCGGAAGCTCTGCCACCGGCCGATTCACCGCCTTTCGTTCGATCTCCGATATCTCCTTCATCGGTAGATCGGGCTGTGAACGGTTGGGCGAAGTCGCTTCTTTGTACCCGACGATGAACTGGCAACCGAGCCAACGGAAGACATAGTCAGTAATACTGGTGGCGTTGCGAATGTCCGGATTCTTGGTGAAGCCGCTCGGCTCAAAACGCTGGTAAGCAAATTTCTTGACCAGGCTCTCCAACGGAACGCCGTACTGCAAGGCTATCGAGGTCAGGGTCGCGACCGTGTCCATCAACCCGCCAATCGTGCTCCCCTCCTTGGCCATCTGAATGAACAGCTCGCCCGGTTGGCCACTTTCGTAAAGACCGACGGTGATGTAGCCTTCGTGTCCGGCGATCTCGAACTTATGCGTGAGCGACACGCGCGTATCCGGCATGCGCTTGCGAGAAGGCTGATTCAATGTCACAACTTCTTGCTCCAGCTCCGCAATTCGAGCCTTCAGCGGAGCGACCTCATCGACGGCGCTCGTGCCGCCCTCATCGCCACCCATATCTTTCGTCTTTTTAGTATTCAATGGCGCAGAACGCTTCGAACCGTCGCGGTAAATTGCAATTGCCTTTAATCCCAGACGCCAACCTTCGATATAAGTCTTCATGATCTCTTCGATCGAAGCGTTGGTCGGTAAATTGACCGTCTTTGAGATCGCGCCACTGAGGAACGGCTGGCACGCCGCCATCATGCGGAGATGCCCCAGATAATGGAGGCTTCGTTTGCCCTTAAACGGTTTGAAGGCGCAATCGAATACGGACAGATGTTCGGGTTTCAGCCCGCTCTGAATGACGCGGTTGCTCTCCGGAACAAGAACATCCTCGATCGTGTCATGTTCGTTAATATGCTGCAGAATCTTCTCCGTTGCTTCCGCCGTATAACCCAGCTTTTCCAGTGCCGGCTTGACGGTCTGATTCACGATTTTCAGCATCCCGCCACCGGCTAACAGCTTGTACTTCACCAAGGCGATATCCGGCTCAATACCGGTCGTATCGCAGTCCATCAGGAAACCGATAGTGCCCGTGGGAGCCAAGACCGTGACCTGGGCGTTTCGAAAGCCATGCTTTTGGCCCACGCTTAACGCGTTATCCCAGACGCGTGCCGCTTCGAGTTTAAGATGTTTAAAATCAGCGGAATCCTGGATCTGATCGCAGGCCGCTCGGTGCAATCGAATCACTTCCAACATCGTCTCGGCGTTGTCCGGCAACTTCGGTTTTGGGACGCCGGAAGCACGCGCATCCCAATAGCCGGGAAATGGCGCTTGCTCCTTCGCAATCCTGGCGCTGTGCGAGTAGGCTTCGCCGGTCATTATCGATGTAATGGATCCGGCCAAGGCACGAGCCTCATCAGAATCATAACCTAGGCCATAGCTCATGACCAAGGCACCGAGGTTTGCGAATCCGAGGCCTAAAGTGCGAAAGATATGGCTGTTCTCGGCGATTTCTTTCGTCGGGTAACTCGCATTGTCTACCAGGATTTCTTGCGCTGTAATGAAGATCCGCACGGCTGCTTTAAACCGCTCGACGTCAAAGCTCCCGTCGTCACGCTTGAACTTCATCAGGTTGAGAGATGCCAAGTTACAGGCGGTGTTATCGAGAAAGAGATATTCCGAGCAAGGGTTCGTCGAGTTCTGTCGGGCCGTCCCTTTGCAGGTGTGCCAACGGTGAATGGTAGTATCAAATTGCATTCCCGGATCACCACAAATATGCGTACCTTCTGCGATCTTGCGCAGTAACGCCCGGGCATCCTTCTTCTCGCACGGCTTTCCATCGAGCACTCGCCGGGTCCACCACTCTTTTTCTCCGATGGCGGCATCCATGAACTCATCGCTTACGCGGATGGAGAGATTTTCGTTTTGATACATAATCGAGCCGTACGCGTCTCCGTTGTAGCTGCCGTCATAGCCGTGCTCGATTAATGCCCAAGCCTTTTTCTCTTCCTTGGTTTTTGCTTCGATGAATTCTTCGATGTCTGGATGCCAATCCTTCAAAGTGTTCATCTTGGCGGCGCGTCGAGTTTTGCCGCCGCTCTTCACCACGTTGGCAACTTGATCATATACCTTAAGAAACGAAAGCGGTCCGCTGGGACGGCCTCCGCCGCTCAACTTTTCTCTGGTGCTGCGCAGCGTCGACAGATCGCTCCCGGTGCCACTGCCGTACTTGAACAACATCGCCTCGCTGGTGGCCAAGCGCATGATGTCTTCCATCGTGTCGTCCACGGCTTGGATAAAGCAGGCTGAAGCTTGCGGGTATTCATATTGACTCGCAGCCCGTTCTGCTTCCAGCTTCTGTCGATTAAAATAGAAATTTCCCTGCCCGCAGCCTTTGCCGACGCCATACTGCTGGTACAAACCGACATTAAACCAGACCGGGCTGTTGAACGCACCATGCTGGTTTACGCAAAGCCAAGTCAGCTCGTTGTAAAAGGTTTCCGCCGTATCCGGACCAGCAAAATATCCATCCTGACGACCCCAATCCGTAATCGTCCGGGTGACCCGGTGAATGAGTTGACGGACGGAGTTCTCTCGCCCACCTCGATACGGATCACTGCCATTGGCGATATCGCCATAGAAGTACTTAGAAACCGCGATCTTAGTGGCGAGCGCGCTCCAATTCTTCGGCACTTCCACGTCTTCCTGCCGAAAAATCGTCTTCCCGCTGTCGTCAGTGATTTCCGCAGTGCGCCGCTCCCATTCGATCTCGTCCAATGGCGAAATACCCTTTCGGCTGAAAACGCGTTGAATCTTGAGTCCCTTTTCCTCGGGCTGACGCGTCTTGCGTCCGCTTTTCTTCGAATCGCTGGAGTGCGCAGCTGGTTTCATTTTGATCATGTGGGGGTTTCCTGCTCAGAGTTCGATCAGTGATCAATAACTTGTTTATAACGCTCGTTCTTGAGGCCAATATCCTGTGACCTAATTGTGATTGTTGGAGAACAACCCCACTATATAGGACACGAAGTACAAGATAAGCACTATATGTTGTGTGATCAAGAAAAAAGCGGAAAACAATGCATGTCTTGCGCACGCCTAGGAGAAAATCGGGCACGAAGCCTCTTCATGGTTCGAAAATCGGACGTGGAGGCCGCTAAAAAACCGCCTGAAGCCTTTTTAATTCAAACTCATCGATTGGCCTCGGACGGACTGCCCTCCGGCTCCGGTCCGCGCTTTTGTTCATTTCGCGCAACCATAGCTTCAGCCTCCAGATCCTTAATCGCCCGATGGATCGGTTGTTCAACAATCGCTACGTCCGTGCCAATCCCAACCCAGTTAAATACTTCGATCACGTCTGATGAACGCATCCGGATACATCCATAACTCGCTTTTCTACCGAGAAATTCCTCCTGTGGAGTGCCGTGAATATAGATACAGCGTTGATAGGCGCGCTTGTTCTCCTCTTCCGTGCCCCGAAGCCAAATGATCCGGCTTATAATTGGGTCGCGCCCGGGCGCATTTGCGGCTAATACCTCACCGGTCGGTTGCCGTCGGTGAAACACCGCTCCCGCCGGCGCAGCCGCGCCGATTTTAGTTGCGACCTGCAGACGACCGAGGGGTGTGCGCCAACTTCCAGAATAATCTCCTTCGCCGTAGCGCGAAGTGGATACCTTGTACGTACGGTAAATCTTTCCATTTACAACCACGGCCAATTTCTGTTCACGCACGCTAATGACCAATTTGACCTCTGGTTCAGGCGTCGGGGTGGGCATCACCGAAGGCAACGGCGACACAACCGGCAATGATTTTACCGTTGTAGGCGATGGGTTCGGCAACGATTTCACTAGAGCCGGTGTCGAAATTGCCTTAACCAGCTCCGGCGACGGCGCGGCAACAGCTTTCGAGAGGTTCGGCGGAGGTGTATTGACCGCCTTCAAGAGCTTCGGCGCAGGTGGGCCAACGATCTCCGCGAGGTTCGGTGAAGGTGTAGCGACCGCTTTCAAAAGTTTCAGTGAAGGTGAAGGAACCGCCTTTGCCAGCTCCAGCGACGGCGTAGCGACTGCTTTCAAAAGCTTCGGCGCAGGGGAGGCAATCGCCTTCGCGAGCTCCGGTGAAGGTGTGGCGACCGCTTTCAGAAGCTTCGGTGCAGGCGAGGCAATCGCCTTGGCGAGCTCCGGTGAAGGTGTGGCGACCGCTTTCAGAAGCTTCGGTGCAGGCAAGGCAACGGCCTTCAGCAGTTTCGGCGACGGTGAGGCGATGGCCTCAGTCAGATTTGGCGAGGGCGAAGGTAACGGCCTGATAAAGGCCGTTGACGATGAGGGCGGTATTGCACCTGACAATGGTCTAGGCAAAACACCTTTTATCGGACTCGTAGTCCCCGTCGGCGGTTTCAAACAATCATTGGGCGAGGATCCGGCGTAAGTGCTGGCGATAGCATTTTGGTAGACCGCCGGGGTTGGTGTGGGCGATGCGCTCGGATCGTGGCCGTAAACGGGTACGACAAAAGCCGAACACAAAACCAAACCTGCCAACCGTCTCTTAGTCATGCACTTCTCTTCTACCCAACGGAAGCTCCGCGAATACTCCAATGCCCGCGCGAGGCCCGTTCCCACAACGAGGTCAAGGCCACATACGCGAATCCGATCTGAAATAGCATCAGAAAAGGAAGGCTCAGAAACTCACGATTTTCCAAAGCAGTAATCACAAAGTAGGTAAAGTAAATCGCAAAAAGTAGTTCGATGATCGGCAAGACGCCACGGAAACCGGCGTAGCGGTTCTCTTTACGCGGTTTCCCGACCAAAGCAAAGCCGTATTTCGGTGTCCGGGCAAAGTCCGATTGGTGATTGAAAACGGCTTCCAACACGGCGCGAGCATTGCTTATTGACAGCCCAATTCCCAGCGCGAGAACAAAAGGAAAGAAGAAAATTTCTCGTTTCCAGTCTTTTGGATAAAGTTCTCGCTGCGCACACAGATAAAAAACTGCGACCGCTAGTGTGGTTGCACCAAAAATCGGAATACCGATGAGCGCCATCCGCAGCCAATCGGTGGCAATCGGTACGCCGCCGGGTATTGGGTGCGACAAAATGCACAAGAAAGCCAAGAGCAAATAAGCGAAGTTTGAGGTCAGATGCGCTGTAGCTTCCACTTTGATGCGCCAAGGCAACCGGCTTTTCCAGACTAGGGGTAACACCTTTTTGCAGGTCTGAATCGAACCTTTGGTCCATCGATGCTGCTGCGACTTAAAGCCGTTCATGTCGACTGGCAGCTCGGCCGGCGTGACGATGTGGGAAAGGAAAAGAAATTTTGCGCCACTTAACTGCGCTCGGTAGCTGAGGTCCAAATCCTCCGTCAAGGTATCGTGCTGCCAGCCTCCCGCCCGCTCAATGCAGCTTCGTCGCCAAAGGCCGGCTGTACCGTTAAAATTGAAGAAACGTCCCGTTCGGCTGCGAGCCGTCTGCTCCAGTAGAAGATGCCCATCGAGGAGGATAGCCTGGGCCCGGGTAAGCAAAGAGTGGGAACGATTAATGTGTCCCCAGCGGGTCTGGATCATCCCGACCAGCGGATCGCTGAAATAATGAATTGTCTCTCGCAAAATCTGTGGCGAAGGGATGAAGTCGGCGTCCAGAATCAGAAAAAATTCGCCCTTGGCTTTTCTTGACCCGTAATCGAGTGCGCCCGCCTTGAACCCGATGCGATCAGGCCGACGCAAGACCTCGATTTGAAAACCGGAGCGACGAAATCGCATCGCCTCTCGGTCCGCGAGCTCCCGCGTTTCATCGGTCGAATCATCGAGTATCTGAATCTCCAGCTTTTCCCGCGGATAATCAATCTCACTGACGGCTCGCAGTAACCGCTCTACGACGTAGATCTCATTGTAAATCGGTAACTGAACGGTCACCACCGGCAGCTCCGGAAATTTCTCTGGGAGGGGAGGCGCTTGATGGCGATTCCGAAAATAAAGGAAAATTATGAAATATCGGTGGAGGCCGTAGACCGACATCCCCAGTAGCACAGTGAAATAGCAAATCGTCCAAACCAAAATTCCGCCGTTTCCGTGCATGTCAGAGTGGTTACATCTGAAGGTTAAGGCCAGGAGATACGGGCGTCATGATGCTCGTTTAGCTAAGACCGTCAAGCGGAAAACCTTGACAGGAAGCTGCGGAAGAAGCTGCGTTGGAATGGTGATGTTCAAGGAGGCTACAATGTGCGGTCAATGGTCTTTGGCGTTCGTTGGGAGCGTGATTGGAGGAGCCACCTTTGCTGGAACCTTTTGTTTCGCGTCCAACGAAAAGGAGGATCTATCGAAGGATCCGGATTATCGAGAAGAACTTGGCGTAAACGAGTTTACGACTCCATCGATCGAGAAGCTTTTTGAAGCTCTTGACGCACTCAAGCCGATCCCGGTGGATGCGGTCAGCCGGCCGGTCAATGAACTGAACACCAACGATCGCTCGAAATATGCACTCGCTTTTGGCGTCCTTATCGGGGACGGATTTCTCGACGTCGTCGCGGAAAGAGATCAAGATTTGCCTGCGCTAGGTCGAGAATTGATTCGTCGAGCCAAAGGCTTGGGAGTGGGAGAACGGGTAGCCCGCCACAGCAAGCGCCTTCTTGATTTAGCCCAGTCGGGCGCGTGGGAAAAGTTGCGCAAGGAATTGAGCGTCACCCAAGCAGATGTCGAGAACGCAATGCTGGCGCTGCATGACGAACCAATGGCTCAGTTGCTAAGTTTGGGCGGCTGGCTCAGAGGGCTCGAAATTGGCGCCCAGAGTGTGGTTAAGACCTTTAGCCCCGAACGAGCCGAGCGATTGCAAAACCGCGCTCTGCTTACCTACTATCTGGACCGATTGGACTCTCTCGCCCCGCGATTCAAAAAAAATGCATTGATCCAGAAGATAGCTGCGGGACTACAGAGCGTACAGCAATCATGGAATGACGCTTCCAGCCCGGCTCAGATTGCGAAGATCTACGAAACCGCTCACGATCTGATCGATCAAATCGAACAGCATCCCGGCTGACGCCCCAAGGCGGGCCGGTGGGAGAAAGGGGAGGCTCGGCGAAACGGCGGGTCGGCATATCGTGACCTTGCCGACGTAAAGCTGGAAGATCTCGGGGGCGCGCTGGAGCGATAGCCCTCCGATCAGTTCGTCGAGTTTCTTGGGAGGAGCAAAGAAGAGCCTGGAGGCAGCAATACCTCGAAACTCTGGGTCCGGTTGCAGTCCCACCAAATATAATAACTGTTTCTATTTTTGTGTTGATATCTAGATCTGATCTGATCTAATCCACACATGTTTTTCGTATGTTTTAAACAAATGCCTCGCCACCGCGGAGAACTGTCGAGGTCCTTCCATGAGTAGCGGTTCATCGAAACCACCGAGTACGGAAATGCGCGCGGCGGTCGATGAGGCGATGAAGGAATTGGAAAGATTGGTTTCTGATCCTGCCTCGATCAGCGCGTGCCCCGAGTTGCCAGGAATCGTGTTGGATCGGATCGTTGGCCGCACTCTGGACCGGAATTCCGAGGAATACGAGCAAACGACGAAGGCCTACGGGAAAATGCGGAGCGAATACCTGAAGGCTTTAGCGATGCATCCGGTCGGTAGATCCTTGGCACTCCTGGCCGTTGGTGCAGAAGGAGTAAAACACATGGAGTCAGGCCGCAGCCCGTCCTCTGTCATTGCTGCGACGCACCGGACCAACCAACCAGTACGATCCAGAAGCCAGCATTACAATTGCCACCACATCATCCCGAAGAGCGTAGCCGTGTCGGGAGGGCGAGCGTCCATTAACCACCCGAGAAACTTCGTCCTCGTCAACACGACTCGCCGCGGTCGCGATCAGTCGCAAAACCCTCACCATTTTTGGCATGCTCTTCTCTTGCATCCGCAGACTCATCGCGCACTCGATCAGTCAATCCCTATTTACATTCCCCGCCCGGTGTTTCCGCTTTATCCGCCCCTCAGAAAGGGGTTCAGTGGCCCGGAGAGTCTGCGTAAGCATTTGGCTGCGCTCGGTGCAGCTCCATTACCGGAAGTCTGGGAACGCCGGATCCTCGAGTTTTCGAAAACCACCAATCATAAGCCGTACGCCGTTCCCAAAGAGTTCCACGAAATCACCCAAGGCTTTGGCGAGCTATTCAAGAAAGAAAATCGCGATCTGGCGACCAACCAGGCGGTGCGCGACAAACTTGCCGCCAATGCAGAAAAATTTGCCGCGGAATGGCTGCCGGGAGACGCTTGTGTAAACGGTAAGATACTAGGACCAAGACATCAGCCGAAGCATCGGCTTCCGGTGATCGAATCGGGTCTCACCGCCGAACCAACACACAGCGTTCCCGAGAAGAAGCGCCAAGAAAAACGAATAAATCGAACCGGCCCGGCGCAAAAACTGCGCTCCAGCCACTCCGTTAAAATCTGATTTATGGACCTAAACGACAATCTACTTCAGGAACTGAGTAATCTGTTTGTCAGCGATCTTCGAGCGTCAGAATACTACCGAGGATTGCAACCGCCTGAGCGAGTTGATCTCGAGAACCGGCTAGCTCATGATGCAATCAACGGTGGACGTCCTCTCCTTCCCGGAGCATCGCCCGACCAAGTCGCCAAAATTTCTGCTCAAGCCGAGGTTGAGTTAGGCGTGAGTCTACCTTCCTCTCTTCTTCGCGTCCTCACCGTGATTGATGGCTTCGTCGAGAATGGAGTTGCACTGTACGGAATAGATCAAGACGCGGATGACGAGGAAACCGGCACTGTTCCCGGCATATTGGCTCAGAACTTAGCGCTCTGGGTCACCTCCCCGGAGACGGCCCACAAATATCTTTTCCTGGGCGACTCAGAGCTCTGGCTTTTCGCTTACGAAATCGCCACCTTAGATTATGTGGCGTTGTCACGGTCCTC
The DNA here is from genome assembly GCA_963804425.1 of uncultured Verrucomicrobiae bacterium. Lineage (GTDB taxonomy): Bacteria > Verrucomicrobiota > Verrucomicrobiia > Chthoniobacterales > JAFAMB01 > DASTDH01. The sequence continues at coordinate 163,494 of CAWDQF010000005.1, forward strand.
GGGACGCTTGGTTCAACGCTTTTCTGGGATCGAGGCTTTAGTCAACGATATGTTGGCTCAAGCTCTTGATCATTTTGACGAGAGTCCCGAACCCTCGAGTGGCTCCACTCGGCCGCCGAAAGCACCGAACCTACCCGGCACGGATTTCTCCCTGAATTGACCTCCGATCCGTTTTTCAATGCTTCAAACCGCGATCGGCACTTTAATCGAAGGATGGGCATCGTAGACGGCGAGTTCGATATCCTCCCCTCGGCGACAGGCCGAACCGGGACCTTAAATGGCGAACTCCTGGCCGTTTACGGGACCTTGAGGAGGCGCTCGCTGTTCCAGCGTGGATCACTGATTTCCCAGAAACTCGGTTTCCTTTGTTCTGGTCATCTTCGTGGCAAATTGTTTTGGCAAAAGAATTTCCCTGCTGCGGTGGAAGGCTACGGTGTAATCCCCGTCGAAATCTTTCGTATCCTTGACCCGGCGGTCTGGGAGCATCTCGATCAGTACGAAGGATGTGACATGATGCATGAACCAGGATCTCTGTTCTATCGCAAGAAAGTAAGGCTGCTTCGTCCCTCTCTGGTGGCTTGGGTCTATTTACTCGGACATCGCAATGTGCGCGGGAACCCAATAGCCCTGCCTGGCAGAGCGCCTGTTCTTTACCGATGACGCGATGTGAGCCGGCGGTTGAGATGGTCGCACGGCGAACGCTTCACTCGCACCGGTAACCGAGAAGATCAATGTGCGTCCGGCGGGGGTCGAACCCACAACCTCTGGCTCCGGAGGCCAACGCTCTATCCAGTTGAGCTACGGACGCGAAGTGTTTCGAGGATAATTGCGGACAAGTCAGGCGTCAAATCCGGGAGGCCAAGTTCCGTTCCCGGAAGTATCCTGGTTTAATCAGTTCGGGGAGAAATCGTTCTCTCGTCACGAAGATTCCCTTCCATTTGATCCTGATCCGGACCGATTTTCTCTTTCGCTCAAATCGACCTTCTGCTTACCTTCGGTGGCCAATCCGATGTCCGGAGAAATGCGACGGTGGATTCTGCGAAGTTTCTTAATCCGGTTTAGCCCGATCACGGCAGCTGATTGACAGAAGTTAATTGATTGAAGGTGTTTTCTCTCATGCTTAAACCTGTTCGGCGAATTCATTTCATGGGCATCTGCGGCACCGCGATGGGCGCAGTTGCCGCCGCGATCCGAGATCTTGGTTTTGTCGTCAGCGGTTCGGACGAAAATGTCTACCCGCCGATGTCAACTTTTCTCGCAGAAAAACAGATAGCTATATCCGCCGGCTATCGACCTGAAAACGTACCGGACGGCGTTGATCTTGTCGTGATCGGTAACGCGATCTTTCGCGGCAACCCGGAAGTAGAATCCGTACTTGAACGCAAACTTCTTTACCGTTCCCTTCCGGAGACGATCAAAGACTTTTTCCTGCATGGAAAGCGCAACGTCGTCATTACAGGTACACACGGCAAAACCACCACGACTGCTCTCGTGACTTGGATATTTAGCGGAGCCGGCTTGAATCCCGGTTTTCTGATCGGCGGTATTGCCAAGGACTTGAAGCGGGGCGCTTCGTTTCCTGACTCGGATCACTTCATCTTGGAGGGAGACGAATATGATACGGCCTTCTTCGACAAGCGCTCAAAGTTCCTGCATTACCTGCCGGAGACGCTCGTCATCAATAACATTGAGTTTGATCACGCGGACATCTTTCACGACCTGGAGGAAATCAAAACGAGTTTTCGCCGCCTGGTAAACATAGTGCCGCGATCTGGCCGTTTCTTCATCAATGCGGACGATCCCAATTGTCGAGAGGTAACCCAGAAAGCGTTCGCTCCGGTAATGACCGTCGGCCTATCGGAAAAGGCGCATTATCGCTTGGAGGACATCGAATACCACCAATCCGGATCCACGTTTCGGATCGGAAAAGACCGTTTTGAAACCTCGTTGGTAGGAGAGTTTAATGTCCGCAACGCTGGCATGGCCGCGGTGGTAGCTCTGGCCCACGAGATCAGTCTGGCGACGATACAAATGGCGCTTCGGACCTTTCAAGGGGTTGCCCGTCGACAGGAGATTCGCGGCGAGGTCAATGGCATCAAGGTAATCGACGATTTTGGCCATCACCCGACGGCCATCAAAGAGACCTTAAGCGCCTTGCGGCGCCGATTTCCGGCGCAGCGGCTCTGGGCCGTCTTTGAGCCGCGTTCAAATACCACCCGTCGGGCAGTTTTTCAGCAACAACTTCCGGAGGCGCTCGGATTAGCCGATGGAGTCATTTTGGCGGAAGTCGCGCGCATAGAACAGGTGCCGCCAGGTGACCGGCTGGACCCATGGAAGGTAGTTGAGTCAATCCAACGGAAGGGCAAACCGGCCTTTTACGAGCCCAAAACGAACGAGATTGTAGAGAGATTAAAGCCTCTCGCCCAGCCCGGAGACGTAATAGTGCTCTTTAGTAACGGCGGCTTCGGAGGCATTCACGACAAGCTGCTGGCAGCGTTAGCTCGAGCATGATTTTCGATATACACAATCATCACGCTCATAACTATCGCCTCTTGGTCCGCCGCTGGCGAAATCTGGCCCGGCAATCTGGATTGGAATGCCAAGTATTCGGTGTAGCGGACGAGTTCGAACTTCTCTTTCTTCGGTCACCGGCCATGCAGGCCCAGGGCGGACTTTATCTGTCGGCCGGTATTCATGGCGACGAGCCAGCCGGAACGGAAGGACTTCTCTTCTGGGCCGAGTTGCATCTTACTCTTTTGAAACAGCTGCCGCTTCTGATCTTTCCGTGTTTGAATCCCTGGGGACTCATTCATAACCGGCGAAGCGACGCCGAGGGCCGCGATCTGAACCGCTGTTATCATCTCGATGATTTGGAGCGGATCCGTGCGCAGAAGGCGATCATTGAAGGAGTCACCTTCCGTTTTGCTTTGTGCTTACACGAGGACTACGACGCGCGAGGCGTCTACCTCTACGAAGTCAGGAAGCATCTGCGGCCGATCGGTCCCGAACTTCTTGCGGCGGCCGGCTACCATTTGCCGGTCGATCTACGTCCAAAGATCGAGGGCCGCCGCGCCAGGAGCGGATCGATCGCACGACGGATCAAGAAACATCAGTTTCCTTTCTTGCCAGAAGCCGGACTTCTCGCATTTTACCACAGCGAACGAACGATCACCCTGGAGACCCCTTCCGAATACGATTTAGGAGCAAGAGCACAGGCACATGCGGCAGCTATCCAGCGAGGAGTCGAATTAGCATTGAGCTGACGGTGGGAAGCGGTTCTTAATGCGGTAGAGCAGCTTAAGCAGACGCAGTAGTCCCGGAGGGACACAACGAAAGCAGCCCGGCACTTCGTACCGGGCTACTGTCACAACGTCCCTGCGGGACAGATTGCTTCAAGGCTCCGGGCTTTGAGCGTACGATCGCAAGCTGTTTGTTGACGCGCATTGGCATCCGACGGACCACCGGACCTACACAACCACATCCGCCAATTGGATTCTCGTAAGCCAGCCGGCTAGCCACCCGCAGCGCCGTCGCCACCTGGTTTGGTCATCTCGACCGGGTCGAGAATTCGATTTAACTGATCTTCTGGCAGCACCTGCTGTTCGCGACAGATTTGACGCACCGTCCTTCCGGTCTTGGCACTCTCTTTGGCGATTTCGGCCGCTCGATCATAACCGATAATCGGCGCCAAACTAGTGACCATAGCCATACTAAACTCCACTAATTCGAGGCAGCGGTCTCGATTGGCCACAATCCCGCCGATACATTTGTCCTGAAATGCGCGCGCGACATTACTCAGCAACCTAATACTTTCTAAAACGTTGTGCGCCATCATAGGCATCATGACGTTCAGCTCGAGTTGGCCGTTCGCACCGCCCCAATATACGGCAGTATCGTTTCCGAAAATTTGAGCGCAGACCTGTACGACCGATTCACACATTACAGGATTTACTTTTCCAGGCATGATTGAGCTCCCGGGCTGTGTCGCCGGGAGCTGAATCTCTCCAAATCCGCATCTTGGTCCGCTCGCCAGCAATCGGATGTCATTGGCGATCTTAAACAAACTGACCGCGATCGACCGCATCTGTCCGCTCGCTTCTACCAGCCCGTCCTTGGCGCCCTGGGCTTCGAAATGATTCCGCGCCTCTCGAAACGCCACCCCCGTCCGATTCCAGAGATAGCCCATCACTCTACCCGAAAATTCCGGATGGCAGTTCAAGCCGGTACCGACCGCCGTTCCGCCCAGCGCAAGTTCCTCGACGGCCGCAATCGCGTTCCCTGCCCGGAGCTTTCCGTACTCAACCTGTTTTGCGTAACCGCTGAACTCCTGGCCAAGCCGCACGGGGGTGGCATCCATCAGATGAGTACGGCCGATCTTGATTACTTCCCAAAATTCGTGCGCTTTGGTTTCGAGTCCCTGCTGGAGATGTTCGAGCGCCGGCATCAATTCGCTCCGGACCGATTCGGCCACGGCAATATGAATGCTGGTGGGAATGACGTCATTGCTCGATTGCCCCATATTCACGTGATCATTCGGATGCACGGGGTCTTTCGACCCGATCGTTTTCCCATCCAGCTGGCTGCAACGATTCGCAATCACTTCGTTCACGTTCATGTTGGTGCTCGTCCCTGAGCCGGTCTGGAAAATGTCGATTGGGAAATGAGCGTCCCACCGGCCATCGATCACCTCTTCAGCCGCCTCCGTGATCAGCTGTGCTCTCCTCTCATCCAGCTTACCGAGATCTCGATTAGCTTGCGCTGCGGCCCACTTTACCAGTCCAAGCGCTCGAATGAAGGGACGGGAAAACCGGTATCCGCTTATAGGAAAGTTGAGAACTGCTCGCTGCGTACTGGCACCGTACAGAGCATCTATCGGCACCTCCATGGTGCCCATCGAATCTTTTTCGTTGCGCGTTTGCATTCGTTATATGGGGATTTCGACCGAATTGCGACGAGGGCTAAACCTGGATCCAGGAATATTGTCCCAGATTGGACAAATTTGCGAATGCCCAAATACAGATGTGAAAACCTAGGATTGACGAATCTCTCGGATTCTCATAACAATTCTAGATTCAATCTCAACTGTAGCTTCTAGTCGTATTTTGTGAGCGAACCTCCTAACCACAATCTTCTAACCGTCAAAGAAACCGCCGAGTACTTGAGGATTCCGCTCCCGACCGTCTATTACTTGGTCCAGCGAGGCCAAATCCCCGCCATTCAGATCGGCGGGCGGTGGCGCATCAAGAAATCATCCTTAGACAAGGATATTCTGCGCCAGGATAAACAAGGTCAACCAACCGTCCTCGTCGTCGATGATGACCCCGGCCTACAGGAGTTATTCCGGAACTTTTTGAAAAAAGTGGGCTTCAGTCGAGTGGTCGTCGGAACGGCTAAAGATGCCATTGTGAGTCTACGAAAGCAGAAATTCGATCTGATGTTCCTTGATTTGCAGCTCCCGGATGCTCCGGGAGACCAAGTATATAAGACCGCGAAACAGATCGATCCGGACCTTAATGTGGTTGTCATTACTGGCTACCCGGACAGCGAGGTTCTTGATCGCATCCTTCAAATCAGTCCGGTGACGGTCCTGAAAAAACCGCTCAAGATCGAGCAACTCAATCAGACGGTGAAGATCCTCGGACACACCGGTCCGAAGATGGAGGCATAGCGGACTCGATTCTCTGGCTCAGCTCCCACGCCCGGGTCGCCCACTCCCTGTCAGGTGATAAAGTAACTCAGATTCTCGAGTTCGATTGCCAAGTTAACGTTGTTAACCACCACGTGGTCCGGTACCTGTAAGATAAGTGGTGAAAAATTGAGAATCGCCTGAATCCCTGCTTCGACTAGTTCGTTGGTGACCTCCTGTGCCACGACTCCGGGCACGGCCAGAATCGCCAATTTCACACCGTTCTCGGGGACGAATTTCTTTATTTCGTCGGTCGGCAAGACCGGCACTTTTGATCGACCTGCTTTCGATGCGTCCGGCCGAATGTCAAATGCCGCAACGATCTCAAATCCTTCCTTCGCGAAACCATCATAGCGCAAAAGCGCCGACCCCAAATTGCCGGCGCCGACGAGAATAACCGGCTGAAAGCGGGTGGTGCGAAGGACGCTCCCGAGCTGGGAAAGTAATGACGCGACCTTGTAACCCAGCCCACGAGTTCCGAATTGTCCAAAGTAGGTGAGATCTTTTCGGAGTTGGGTTGGCTTTACTCCGGTCGCTTTCGCCAAGGCATCGGAAGACACTGTCTCAATGCTGTTCTGCTGGAGCCGCTCGAGAACCCGGTAATAAAGCGACAGCCGATAGACAGCTTTCCGCGGAATGACAAACTTCGCCACACGTGAAAAATAACGAGGGAAAACGACAGCGTCAATTTAACCAATCGGATTTCCTAGCGCTTTGAGCTTGGTTATCCGCAGTGTTTCTCCCTCAGCGACCATAAAGTGACTTGGCTAAGTAGCCCGCGATAGCAGTATTCCTCTTTTCTTCGCGAAGCCGGCGAATTACTGCCCGGTCCACCGCCAGAGCCTTTTCCCAAAGCCATACTAAGTTCTGGGCGCTCACCTCAATGATGTCGGCAATATTTTTCGGCTCATCGGTGCGCGGCGCCTTAATATCAAAGGCCAGGATGTTCTCGTATCCGGCGTCTTGCAGGACGACCAGCAACGCTAGATCTTTGAGCGGCTCGGTGTAACCAAACGGCAAATCCTGATCGTAGCGTTGGCCATCTTGGGAATTGAGATGAATGTGGAATAGCTTACCGGCCTCCAAACACATCTCCACGTCCCAAAGGTAGTCGAGCCCGGCAATTCGACTGTGGGCTGTTTCTGGATTGACTCCAAAGAGTGATTGGTGGTCGGCATCGAGGCGACTGATCAGATAAAGTACCTCGCCTACGTTTGCCAGGTACATGTTCGCTCGGGGTTCATTCGGCTTCGGTTCAAGCGCAATGCGAATCGAGGTGCCATAGCGTTCGCGAGCATATTGGCCTACCTGATTGAAGCCCTCAACCAACCGTTTGAAGGCCTCCTGGCCATTCTTAGTCAAAACGAAATCGAATCCCTCACGTCCATTCCAGAACACGATTACTGCCGCTCCCAGCGCCGCAGCGCTGTCGACCGATACTAGCGCGTTCCGCAGGGCCTGTTGACGAATACCAGGATCATTAGAAGTCATAGCGCCGTCCTTGAAAATCGGGTCAGCAAAAAAAGAAGGTGTGTACATGCCGCATTGCAGCCCCACTTCTGCCGCCCGTTTTTTTGCCGCCTCCACTTGAGACGCCGGGATCTCGACGTCATGTGCCTCGTAGTAAGTCATACCGGCTGCAGCCAAGATGGGAAGCCGGTCTAGGATCGGAATGGCTTCTCGGGTTGGGCCACCAAAAGGGTCAGCTCCGGGACCGATGTTCCAAACGCCGGCTCCCAGACCATTCCGTCCGGCTTTATTAGGAAGATTGAATGCAGATTTCATAGGGGGGATTGGGGTTACTAGCTCAACTCGGATCACACGCTGTTTCCCAGGTCGGCGCACCAATCTTGAATGATCTTTCGGATCTCCTTCAGTCCTCCCAGTAGTTGGGGCCCCGCCTGAAGAATCTTTTCCGGATCAATTGAATAGACTCGGCCACGCCTCACTGCTTCCACCTTGGCAAAGCCGGGCCTTGCGCATATCGCCGGTAAATCAACGCTTTTCCCGCACCAACTAGCAAGAATAATTTCGGGATTCGTAGAAAATACCATCTCTTCAGTGACAACCCGGTCCTGGGCTCGATTTAGCCTGGAGTTTGGGAACACATACTGGCCGCCCGCTAGTTCAATTATCTCCTGGATCCAAGGGACTGCGTGAATCGGCGGATCGTCCCATTCTTCAAAGTAAACCCGTGGACGCACGGGAGGAGAAAAGCGTCCTGCTTCCAAGTCTAACTTGAACTGGCTAGCCACCTCTTCTCCCTTTTCTGGCGCCGTCAGAAGGCGGCCTAGCAAAGAAATCGCACGAATAACTCCAGCCAGATCGTAATAGGTCAACGCGAAGACAGTGATTCCGACGCGGATGAGCCGATCCGCCAATTTCGCCTGAACATCGGAGAAGCTAATTACCAGGTCGGGTGAAAGCGCCACGATCCGCTGCACGCTCCCGGACGCAAATCCAGAGACAACCGGTTTCAGAGGAGAATGCTTTGGAGCAAAAGCGGTGACTCCGACCACTTGATCCCAGACGCCTAAGGCCCAGCAGATCTCCGCCGCTTCGGCGCTAATGCAGATTACTCTCACTTTATTTTCCTGGTGATTGAATCAGCCGGAAAAAGAGCGATCTAAAATTCTCTACCTCGATTTTGGAGCCGACGATGAAGTTATCTGGGCCGTGTTCGATGACTACCACCCAGCAGAAGGTCGCCAGAATAAATGTCAACATCCAGGCGAGTTTACGCAGCATCAGAAAGAGTTTCTTCGCAAAGCCTGGGTGAGAGCAACAAGATTTTTCTCCGACCGCTTGGCCACTAATTTCCAATTCGACTCATCAACCATCGCGGCTTTAGTTACTTGCCATGTTCGCAGTTTTCGGACATACCGCGCGAGAGTTGGATGCCCACCCTGATCGCCGGCGGGCTGAGTGAAGCTACGCTTAACTAGTTGCCGGCATGTACGACGCGCACAACTCCGGCCTTATCGAGGTCGAACCCGGGGTCGGCGAGATCCGTCGCGGAGGGACGCATCTTGCCCAGGCCCTTGGCGCTTTCTTCGCGTCATCGCACGAGTCGGAGTCAAGAGCACGCTAAGGTCGGGTTCCGGAGATTTCGCAATCAAGCTTTCGTTTTCTGGAGCCACATCGTAATTTTGGTCCGTGAGTTACCAGGTTTTCGCGCGCAAATATCGTCCTCAAATATTCGATGACGTCCTCGGTCAAGACCATGTCGTGCGTACCCTCAAGAACGCAATCACGCAACAGCGCCTCGCGCATGCTTATCTTTTCGTTGGCCCTCGGGGAACGGGTAAAACTTCGACTGCCCGCATCCTCGCGAAAGCCTTGAACTGCGTGAAGGGTCCCACCGTAATCCCCTGCGGGGTCTGTGATTCCTGCCGAGAAATCTCACAAGGGATCAGTCTCGATGTTCTGGAAATTGATGGAGCCAGCAACAACAGCGTGGATCAAATTCGCGAACTTCGAGACAACGTCCGCTTCGCTCCGGTTCGTGGAAAATACAAGATCTACATCATCGACGAAATTCACATGCTCACCCAGCAGGCCTTTAACGCCTTGCTTAAGACGCTCGAGGAACCTCCTGCTCATGTTATTTTTGTCTTCGCTACCACTGAGCCGAATAAGGTCTTGCCAACCATTCTAAGTCGGTGCCAACGCTTTGACTTGCACCGTATCCCAGTGCAAATCATCGCCCGGCAACTCGAATCAATCGCGAAGCAAGAGAGTGTATCGCTTTCCCGCGCTGCCGCCGAAGCCATTGCCGTAGCCTCCGAAGGAGGGCTACGGGATGCTGAATCGATGCTCGATCAGCTCGTCGCATTCTGCGGAAAGGAGATTAGTGAAGATCAGGTCGTGGAGGTCTTTGGATTGACGTCAGAATTGGTCATCGCGGACCTGGCCCGCTCAGTGGTCAACGCAGAGGCCTCGGCTGCGCTTCGCGTCATCCATGGCCAGTCAGAGGCCGGGAAGGATCTCTCCAAACTTCTGGCAGACCTAATCGGCTTTTTCCGTCACCTGCTGATCGATCAAGTCGACTCAGCCAGCGTTCAACAAGAATTAAGCGAGCTAGGGCGCACAATCGTCAGAGAGCTTAGTAGAGTAGTCAAACCTGGTGAGCTCCTTCGATTGATCGAAATCTTATCCGAGGCAGAGCCAACCATGAAGTGGACCTCGAACAAGAAGCTGTATTTGGAAATTGCCGTTATCCGCGCCATCCAAAGCCTTCGAGAGGTGGGCATAGATCGAGTTTTGGACGCTCTGGAAAACTTGTCCGGCCAGGGCTCAACGGGCTCGGGCACCACACCCGTCCGGCATGGTCTTGACGATGTCGCAGGGAAAGTCCCGCCTCCATCCCACCCTGGCAAGGCTACGGTAGAAAGGTCGACCGAAGAGCGTCTCGAGACATCATCACCAAATAAAACCGCCGATGACGACTTGTCCGCCGTAATCGGAACGAAAGAGGAAGAGGAGTTGGTGACGGTTCCCGCAAAGGTGCTCGGAGTGCAGGAGCCGATTTCGTCTTCGAATGATACTGCCGATTTGGGTGATATCGGCGGCGAAAATCTGCCGGTGCTTTGGAGTAAGGTGGTCGAGGAGGTCCGGCGGCGGCGACCCCTGATCTTGTCTTGGATCGAGATAGCAACACCGCTTGGACAAAGCGGAACCGAAGTGTTGATCGGATTTCCGCGGGCCGATCAGGTTGCGATGGAGTCGTTGCTTCGTTCTAATAACCGTAAATTCGTCGAAGATCTGCTCTCCGAATTTGTGGCTGGCCAACGGACGATTCGCGCTGAACTTCGGGACGATCTGGTGCGCCGCGAGCCCGTTGCCGAATCCGAGAGAAAGACGAACCTCCTAGGTGGGTTCAAAAATGATCCCTTGATTCAAAAAGCTCTGGAAATCTTTAGAGCCGAGATCGAGGCTGAGAGTTGATCCATGAACATCCAGAAGATGATGAAACAGGCCGCGAAGATGCAGGAGCAACTTGCGGCAACGCTCGCCGAAAAAACGGTCGAGGTTAGTGTGGGTGGTGGCAAAGTCTCGGTCGTAGCAAACGGCACCGGCGACATCATTTCAATAAAGATAGCTAAGGAAGTTGTCGACCCGGAAGACGTCGAGATTCTGGAAGATCTCGTGCTGAGCGGAGTCAAACAAGCGATCGAAAAAGGGAAAGGTCTCGCCCAAACAGAGATGGGTCGACTTGGCGCCGGACTGGGATTGCCTCCTGGGTTGGTTTAGCTTGTCTGCTTCTCTTCGGTCACCGGCTGATTCGTCCTCTTTCCGCCTTTCCAGACGTTGGGCCGAGTGAGCTATTGCTTAGTCCTTCGAAGCAAGGGATGTCCGCGTTGGAAATTGCTAGTTGAGACAGTCAGATGAACAAATCGTCGCGCAAACCAATGCGCTCGGTATTCCGTCCGCGGCTATTTCTCTCTCTTTCTTCGGCCCTAATCGCATCAGCGATCTAGCTTCCGACTCAGCAGCAGGAGTCACCGTCGGATTGATTGCCCTGCCGCTGGCCCTAGCCCTGGGAATTGCCAGCGTTCCCGCCGGTACGGCAACACCGTATCCGGCTCCGGCACTTGGCCTGTTTACCGCGATCATCGCCGGCCTTCTCATTTCGTCCCTGGGCGGCAGTCGTGTCCAAATCGGCGGTCCGACCGCAGCATTCGTCCCGTGGTGTTGCTGGTCATCGAGAAACATGGCTACAGTGGTTTGATAGTGGCCACTATCATGGCCGGCAGCTTCCAAATAACCATGGGACTGGCCCGCATGGGCAACTTAATCAAGTTCATCCCGTGGCCGGTCACGAGCGGCTTCACGACCGGCATTGCGGTTTCGATCATGGCGGCTGGCGCTCCGGACTTATTTGGAATTCGGAGTGCCACTTCGCCACCGGCAAAGGCCAACACGAATTCCTGGATCGATCGTGGCGATGCTCGCTGCCACCATCTTGCTTTTCGCGCTTAGTACCTTCGATAACGAGCGTTTTGGCGCTCATTTCGATGCAGCGTTGAATCGGGCGAAGTCGTTGGTGCAGCCAACAGGCTAGTCACCAGTCATCCGGAGCGAGAAATCGTTCCCGAGGTGTTAAATGTGAATCGATTCAGAGACTCAATACTCGACCGCGCTGAAATTGAATCCTAATGAACGCGAGGGGACGAACTTTTCGCTTGAACGCCAGCATCGACGGACTAGCTTGTGCGCTCACGAAACTCTGAATTCCTGAGTAGCTCAGTGGTAGAGCGGTCGGCTGTTAACCGATTGGTCGTAGGTTCGAATCCTACCTCAGGAGCCACCTGTGGTGTCGCGCGATATTGAAGGCCGCCAAAACACGAGCAAAAGACGCGAACATTTCAACCGCCTCTGCGGGCGGAATCGTTATTTATACGCGCCCCAGCACTGAGGTGCTGAGCTACTTTCGTCCTGTCCCTCCGGGACAATTCCCCGGCCACTTTGTTTCGTCGCCAGACCGAGCAGAAAAAACCTCCAATACTTACGCAGAGTCAGCCGTGTGATCGTCCCGCAAATCGCGATCCTTGGTTTCCCGCACAAATAGCGTCCCGATAATAAAGGTCATCAGCGCCACGCTAATAGGATACCAGAGCCCGGCGTAAATGTTTCCAGTCGCTGTGGTGATAGCCAGTACAATGAAAGGAAGGAATCCCCCAAACCAACCGTTGCCGATGTGGTACGGGAACGACATCGAAGTGTAACGAATCTGCGTCGGGAACAGCTCCACCAGGAACGCGGCGATTGGCCCATACACCATCGTGACGTAGATCAGAAATACGATGAGAATCAACTCCGCGCCCACATAATTGACCTTGCTTGGATCAGCAGTTTTTGGATAGCCGGCTTGCGCGACCAGAGATTCGACTTGTTTGTCGTCGAATCCGGTCAGCTGTTTGTCACCGACCGAAATAACCAGCGGCCCTTCCGGTTTTGCCTCACGAACCACGAAAGGAACGCCCCGTCCTCTCAAGTAGGTACGAGCCTTGTAGCTCGGAGCGTTCTCTGGTGCTGGCTTATACAGAGTGACAGCGTCCGTAATCGTTGCCCAAGTCCTATCGCCAAGGCCTTTGAACTCGCTCGTGTACAGGGTAACCGGTGATTTTTCCTGAGCAGCTTCCAAGGTGGGATTGACAAACGAAGTCAAACCTTTGAAAAGCGGGATGTAAGTCACTACCGCCAATAGGCAAGCGGCCAACATGATTGGCTTCCGGCCAATTCGATCAGACAGCCAACCAAAGAAAATGAAGAGGGGCGTAGCCACCAGAAGCGAGATCCCGATCAGTGTATAAGTGGTCTGAAAATCAAGCTTCAGGTTGTTCTGCAAGAAATAGAGCGCCTGAAACTGCCCGGTGTACCAGACAACACCCTGGCCGGCTGTAGCGCCGAGCAGCGCTAGCCAAACGTAGCGGGCGTTTGGCATTCTGAAGAAACTATCGCGAAGCGGATGCCGCGTAAGCCTACCCTGCGACTTCATTTCGGCAAAGATCGGAGATTCTTGCAGCTTTAAGCGGATATAGACGGAAATGCCTAGCAGGACAACGGAGACCAAAAATGGGATTCGCCAACCCCAAACCTTAAAATTATCTGTTGAGATGGTCAGCCGGCAGGTGAGGATGACGGCCAGCGAGAGAAAGAATCCGAGAGTGGCCGTTGTTTGGATCCAACTCGTAAACAGCCCACGTTTCCCATTTGGCGCATGTTCCGCCACGTAGGTGGCAGCTCCGCCATACTCACCGCCCAGAGCGAGTCCCTGAGCTAAACGAAGCAACACCAGAAGAATCGGCGCCAGAATCCCGACTTGGGCATAGGTCGGCAAGACACCTACGAGTGCGGTCGACAAGCCCATGACAACGATCGTGATAAGAAATGTGTATTTGCGACCAACGATGTCCCCAATTCGGCCAAACACGATTGCGCCGAATGGTCGCACGCCGAAACCTGCTCCGAACGTTGCCAAAGTCGCTAGGCCTGCCGCAACGTCATTGCCAGGCGGGAAAAACACGCTTCCGAAAAAGAGGGCTAAGGTTCCGTACAAATAAAAATCGTACCACTCAAAAACAGTTCCGAGGGACGAAGCTACAATAACCATCCGATGCCGAGCGGTTAACTCGCTACCGGATTCGGTGGAAACAGCACTAGCAGAAGTTGCCATATGGGTTCTGGAGGAAAGATGTCACGCTTACGGTGCCAAGCGCTAGGGTCCGACGCCAGCGCTTTTTTAACCGGCGACCGAACTCGTTTTCTAGGGGTCCGGAAAAGCGCAGCTGATTATGAATCATCCAGATGGGAGGTCAAGACCCGATTGTCTCATCAATGCGAGAGGATCTTAGACAGAAACTGCTGCGCGCGATCGGTGCTCGGCCGGCCAAAGAAATCCGCTTTCGGCTGATCTTCGACAATTTGGCCTTGGTCCATAAAAATAACGCGATCAGCGACCTTCTTGGCGAAACCCATCTCGTGGGTCACGACCATCATCGTCATTCCTTCCTGGGCGAGTTTGACCATCACGTCGAGGACCTCATTGATCATCTCGGGATCCAATGCCGAGGTCGGCTCGTCGAATAACATTGCAATGGGATCCATGGCCAGAGCCCGAGCAATCGCGACTCGCTGTTGTTGGCCACCAGAGAGCTGAGCGGGAAACTTTGGAGCGTGCGCTCTCAAGCCGACCAGATCGAGAAGCCGAAAGGCTTTCCCTTCGGCTTCGCCGGCCCCCCTCTTTAAGACCCGGCACTGCGCAATCGTGAGGTTTTGTAACACGCTCAGATGTGGAAACAGCTCAAAGTGTTGGAACACCATGCCGACCCGCGCCCGCAACTTGGGAAGCTTTGTTTTCTTATCACCAACCGACGTGCCCTCAATCAGTATCTCTCCTTGGTCAAACGGTTCTAGGCCGTTCACGCATTTAATCAAAGTCGATTTTCCTGAACCCGAAGGTCCGCAGACGACCACAACTTCCCCTTTCTGGACTTCGGTGGAGCAACCCTTCAGCACATGGAATGTGCCATACCATTTTGAGACGTCACGAATTGAGATCATACGGTGATCCTCTTTTGCAATTGGCGGACTATCGTCGACAGCGTCAAGCAAAGAACTAAATAGACGGCGCCGGCAAAAAGAATGAATTCCACTTCGTTCCCAGTAGAGTCGGCCCGATTCTTAGCCACCCCAAAGAAATCCGCTAGGCCAATAACGTAGACCAGTGAGCTGTCCTGGAAAAGAATGATCGCCTGGGTCAGCAAAAGGGGAATCATCCGCCGAAAGGCCTGCGGTAGGATCACCAACCGCATGACGGCGCGATCCGTCATTCCGAGCGCCTGCGCAGCCATCACTTGTCCTTTCGAAATGCTCTGAATTCCGGCGCGGATGATTTCGGCATAGTACGATGCCTCAAAAAAGGCGAATGCGGTAAAGGCAATAATGAGGTTGAGATCGAAATTCGCGTTCGGGAACAACCACCGCACAACGGGCGGGACCAAAGCGAGCTGGAACCACAGCAGCACCATTACTAAAGGAATCGACCGAAATAGGGTCACGTATGCAGCTGCAAATGCAGACAGCACCGAGTTTTTTGATAACCGGCATACAGCGAGCACGGTACCGAGCAATACGCCCACGATGATCGCCACCAGGGTGATCTCCAGGGTAACTATCATTCCTTGCCAAAGGAATGGCAGCGATCCCGGGATAGAGCTCCAATCGAACGAGTACATCTACTTTTTCGCTCCTACCAGTCCAGGCAATTTGGTTGATCGTTCCAGACCGCGAGAAAAGAAGAGGATAATCAAGTTAATCGCACCATAAAGCAGGGTCCCGGCCAAGAGCGCCTCGAACACAGTGGATTTAAGCTCGGCCATGCTGTCGCTCCGTCTGGCGAGCTCAACAAATCCGATTGTCGACGCCACGGCGGAGTTTTTAATCAAATTCAAGAACTCGGACGTCAGCGTTGGGATAATGATTCGGTAGGCAACAGGCAATAGAACGAGTAGGTAGACTTGTTTGATGTTCAAGCCCAAGGCCAAGCCAGCGCCGTATTGACCTTTCCCGAGCGATCGCAATCCGGAGCGGACCTGCTCGGCAATTCGTGCCGCAGTAAACAGCCCGAGGCAG
Organism: uncultured Verrucomicrobiae bacterium; assembly: GCA_963804425.1. Taxonomy (GTDB): domain Bacteria; phylum Verrucomicrobiota; class Verrucomicrobiia; order Chthoniobacterales; family JAFAMB01; genus DASTDH01. The sequence continues at coordinate 179,317 of CAWDQF010000005.1, forward strand.
AGCGTTGCACTGGTAAATTCCTGCCAAAATGAAGGCAAATGTTTGAACCATGGCCCGAAAACCGGCAGCAATTCAGGTATCACATTAAACCAGATAAACAGCTGCACCAGCAGCGGAATGTTCCGGAATATTTCCACGTACCAAGCACCGACCTTGGAAAGGATCGGGCTGGGCAATGTTCGCAACACGCCTACCACGGAGCCGATGGCAAAGGCAATCATCCAGCTGAGGATCGAAAGGATGACCGTCCAAACGGCTCCGAGCAAAAGATAGGTCAGATAGTTTGAGCCAGTTTCCGGGCTGGGTGAAAGAAAGACACTGAAGTCGAGAGCGACCGCGAGGCTCATAGAATCATGATTTTCGCTGAACGTCTGCTCTCGCTTTCACCCTGTAAACCCTATCCGATCATTCGATCCTATTGAAACGGCTTATCGCTCGGACTTTTGAAAAGTGCCTTCATGTCGTCGCTTAAAGGCAAATTCAGATTCAGATTTTTGGGTGGAATCGGTGATAAAAACCACTTTTCGTAAAGTTTTTCCGTCGCCCCAGACGTTTCTGCCTGAGCAATCGCGTCATCGACGACCTTCTTAAATGCAGCGTCGTCTTTCGGCAACATCATCCCGTACGCTTCTTTTGATTGGGGCGTTCCCACGATTTCCCAGTCGTTCGGGTTGCGCGCCTTGGCCCGCTCGCCAGCGAGCAACGCGTCGTCCATCATAAACGCAACCGCTCGATCGCTTTGGAGAATTAGAAAAGATTCTGCATGATCCTTGGCGCTGATGATGTCCATGCCCATGCTGTTCTTCTCATTCATCGCCCGCAGCAAGACTTCGGATGTGGTACCGGCCGTCGTCACTACGGTTTTGCCTTTCAGATCGGGGAAGTCCTTGATTTCGGAATTTTTCTTCACCAAGAGGCGGGTACCGATGATGAACATCGTGTTGGAGAATCCGACCTGTTTTTCCCGATCGAGGTTGTTCGTGGTCGAGCCCGCTTCGATATCAACTGTTCCGTTCTGCACTAGTGGAATGCGATTTCCGGAAGTGACCGGAACCATCTTTACTTGCAGATTCGGAAGGTTGACCTTCTTCTTGATCGCATCGATCGCAGCGGCCGCGAGCTCCTGAGAGTAGCCGACCACTTTGTTGTTATTGTCATAGTACGAGAACGGGACCGAGGACTCCCGATAACCGAGCGAAATCGAACCAGAATCCTTAATCTTCTTAAGTGTGCCGGTAAGTTCTTGAGCTTGAACACCGCTAAAGAGCCAACAGCACAAAGCGGCGGCCAGAAATGATGCGTATTTTCTCATAGAAAAAAGCCACCCCTTCGGCGGCGAGCTAATGCGCCACCGTGCGAACCGCATTCTCTAAAGTCAATGCGAAACTTCCTTTGAGCCCTCTCAAGCTGGCAAACGGTTCTTTTCTCCATTATTGGGACATTCCTTTCCGCAAAATCTCGAGATCAATTTCAACCCCAAAACGTTCGTAACGAAGACGATCAAGATCCGCAGCCTGTCCCTTTCCATCCTTAATTTGGTTGTCTAGATTATCTTCCGCTTCTGCGAAGACTTGTAGCTGTTTATCCAGCACTTGAGCCCGCTCCTCGGGGCTTTGCGCCAGATCCGCCTGAGCCGTCAAGACTCGTTGACCCACGTCAACGAGATCTGTGAACTTGGTCTGTCCTTTCTTGAACAAGTTGTATCGTTCCTTCGCCTCCGCGATCGCCGCGTTAAACCGCATTTTCTTCAATTTGATGAGTTGGGTATCCTCATCTTTGATATCTAGCGGCGCTGTACTCAAAACCTCCACGATTTTGGGACTCGACTGCGCAGGGTGCGATTGGGCGTAAAGCAGGGCCGGATGCAGCAGCGATATCGACAAGACTGCGACTGCAAACCACCTTCGGCTCGACCGCCTCTCCCGATCCAAGTTGCCCACGGCCAAAACGGCGCGACCGCAATTACCTTCCCGGGAAACGGCGATACAAGTCATGTGGGCCGGGAGTATATCGGGGCCCCAGTTCAGATGTCAGCCAATTTCCCCTGGTCTCTGCGCGAAAGGCAAACGATCGCAACACAGGCCTCGCGAAATCGGCAGATGCGGTCCGTCCGACTTTGAACTGCCTTGCGAGCTCCGGCTCGGCGGGAGCCTCCTTTGCCTACCAAACGGTCCGGTGGCGAGAGGCTGGTTGCTACTGTTTTTTGGCGATCTCTTCCTCGCGCTTGCGACGATCAATCACGAAGGTGTTGTTGTCGCCATACAAGGTCCAAGGACCCGGAGGTACCTCTACCTCCTCAACAAATTTCCAGTCGGTGACGTCGGTCGGACTAAGGCGGAGATAATCGCGCACCCCCGGAGATATATCCAAGCCGGCGCCTTGATTTAAATTGGGCCGCGGTCGGTCATGGCCAAATACGTACTCCCAATTGTCCGTTTGAAACGGGCCCACATCTTCCCATTGCGCATAGCAGGTGCGCGTTCCCTTGCGAATCGCCACCCAGCGACCTTTCAAAACAGTTTGTCCTGACCTAACAAACGTGGCCCTAAACCATGGAATCACCTGTGCCGCCTCCGGCTTCGTCTTTCCGTTGGCGACGTCATTATATGGCAAGGCGAGGTAGAAAGGATTTTGATGCGGAACAAAGGTAGCCGGCAAGAACCCCCGACGGTTGCCGGAATCTGGCATATCGAGACCTCCATAGTTTTGAGACCAATTTAGGTCCCAGGCGCTAGCTTGGTTGGGAACGGGGTTATTTCCGCTCGCCGTTTCGCCTACCCAGAACACCGTGGTGATGATGTTGCCGTGCCAGAGATATTTCCCTTGTAAGGCGATCAGCCGTCGTTGGGTCATATCAGGCTGAACTTTGAAAAGCACATCAGCACGCAGCCTCATCGCGTGTTCGGTAAAACTCGCCGCACTCTCCTCCTCCGTTTGGGCGTAAGCTCCGGTTTCGCTTACAAGAACTAAGCCCGCTAGCATACTAACGAAGCAGAGGCTTCCATTTCTCATACGCAAAAAACTTTCAGGATTTTAGTTGGCAAGATGGACCATGTCAAAGAGATACGAAACGCTGGGCTCATCGTAACCCGCAGCAGGATGGCCTCAAGTATAGTGGCCTGTCGCTGCATTACAAACAATGTTGTGAGACGTTGTGAACACCTAGCTGTCGACCAGAACCGGCAGAACTTCTAACTTGCAACTCATAACCCCCTTCCCGCAGCTTACCCGCTAATTTCCAGGTAGGTGCGGGACTCAGGCTTGCCGCTATCCGGATTGTAGATCTGAACTCGCAACTGTTTGGGGATCCATTTATCTTCAACTTTCTGGCTGGAGATCACGTCAAAACGTTTTTCCAACTTACCTCTTGAATTGAATGCCTCTGCCCGGAGAAGAGCGCTTCCCTCTTTCATTATCCACATCCGAACGAATGTGTAGTTGCTGTCGCGGCTCGCATGCTGAACCAAGATAATCCAACAAGAAAAACCTTTGACCGTCTGTTCTCCCTCCACCTTGGGATTCGCCCAGTTCAAAAAGCGCAGCGAGAGATCTTCGTACGAAAGATCCGTCCCGCGCACTCTTTCAGTCAACTGATTCCCGGCGATCAGATGGCTCTTACCTCTTTCGTCTTGATTAAGGGTCGAACCGGAATCTTTCAGTTCGACTCGCAGAGTCTCGTCTGGATTGCTGAACCGGTAAATTACTGCTGAACCGCTCAGGCTTAGCCCAAATGGAATAGTTGTCCCATCTTCCTTGCGCAGTTGTCCGCTCAGTTCTCGATCTACTTTAGCCAGTCGCACTCCGTCCAATATCGCAGCGGCGTTTGGCTCTTGCGCCCGTCCCGTAAAAGGAAATAGCAACAAAATGAAGGCAAGTGCCTCGATCAATTTCTTTACTTGTTTCATGGGAATCGAATCCTTAGCTTACGCAGTCCGAACCGAACCGGAATGGATACATTACTGCTGTTTCTTATCAACAAACAATGGACCAACCCGGTGCTCGATCGGCTCATGGCCATCTGCTCAAACTTTGATCTTTGGCGGCCAGTCCTTTTGGTTTGCGTCGTGCTTCTTTTTTGGCGAGGTGGATTCCGCTGGCGAAGTTTCTTGCTTGTCACTCTGATAACGATCGCGCTCACCGATGGCATCTTTACTCAAATCACGAAAATAGCGGTTAACCGTCCGCGGCCAATCCAAGCGCTTGCCGATGTTCGGGAAGTGACACTGCAGAAAACTCATCCGACGTTCCTCGGCCTCTTTCAGCCTGTGAGCGTCCGCCTTTCGCCTACTCCGGTCGGTCGGATCGACGTCGGGCGTTCGTTTCCGTCGGGCCACGCAATGAACAACACGATCATCGCAACCCTAGCTATCCTTTTCTTTCGGTGGTGGGGCGCTCTCTATATAATTCCTGCCGCATTGATCTCTTATTCGCGCATCTACTGCGGCTCGCATTGGCCGACTGACGTCATCGTCTCGGCCGTCCTCGCGATTGGTTTCGCGCTCACTTCCTTTGTCCTGCTTGCCGCTGTTTACCGAAAAGTGGCTGCTCGTTGGTTCCCGCGTCTCTACGCTAATCACCCGCAATTGGGACTTTCATGACTGCTCGTTTTTGGCTGCTTCTGATCTTCTTATTGGCGCTAACGGCAGTTCGCCTTTTTCTCGCAGCGCACTATGAGCTCTCGCCAGACGAAGCCTATTACTATCTTTGGTCTCAGCATCCCGATATTTGCTATTACAGCAAAGGCCCCGGAGTCGCGTTGGCTATCCTGGCCGGCACCTCGCTGTTTGGCCACTGCGAGCTCGGTGTTCGCTTCCTCAGTCCATTACTCGGACTTGGCACTTCAGTGATCCTCTATTTACTGGCCCGCCACCTTTACCGCGAAAAAGTCGCCTTTTGGTCAGTCATCGGCCTTAACGTTCTCCCGATTTTTAACGTGGGAGCGATGGTGATGACTATCGATCCGCTTTCGTTGTTCTTTTGGGTAGCCGCGCTTTACACGTTCTGGCTCGCATTGGATCGGAGTCCGGGAGGGGCATGGCTCTGGGTTGTCACGGGGGCGCTCGTTGGACTCGGTTTCATTTCGAAATACACCAACGCATTTCAGCTCTTATGCATCTTTCTGTTCCTCCTAGTGGTACCGAAACATCGCCGAGAGCTTGTCCGTCCTGGCTTTTACTTTCTGTTACTTGGCTTCCTGCCTTTTCTTTTACCACCGATCATCTGGAACCAGCAACATGAGTGGATCACTCTAGCTCATCTCTCCTTGCGCGGAGGCCTGCAGAAACCGTTCGCAATCCACATTGTCAGCATCGCCCGGTTTCTCGGGGCCCACTTAGGCGTTTACTCCCCGCTGGTCTTCATCGCGTTCCTGATCGCTTTTTTCGCCTCGATTCGAAAGGCCTTTCAGAACACTAAGGTCTGCTTTCTGCTCACCTTTAGTTGGCCGATATTGCTAACCTATTTCGTTCTTGCTTTTAAACAGCCAGGAGAGGCTAATTGGACTGCCCCTGCTTTTGTCAGTTTGGGGATCCTCACTACTTCGTGGTGGCTCAACTCAGCGCGAGAAAACCGCAACGTTACCAGGCTTTGTGTGGCCGGTCTTTTGCTGGCTGCCTTCATGACTGTCGTCGCCGTGGATCTCGACCTTTTACGAATCGTGGGCCTTAAAATCCCCTACCGCCTCGATCCATCTGCTAGGTTGCGGGGTTGGAAGACTGTGGCCGAGCAGATTGAAAGCTTCCGAAACGATTTCGAACAAAAACTGGGAGAACCGGTGTTCTTGATCGGCAACAAGTATCAGACCGCCTCGATGCTATCCTTTTATCTGAAAGATCCGCGGATCGAAGATCCAGGGCATCCCCCTGTTTACATCCCGGAGTCGCAGGATATCCAAAATGAGTTTTCTTTTTGGCCCAGATACGATGAATTCATCGAGCCTACCGACAAAACTAACGCGAGTTCCTATTTCACTGAACAGAACGGAGTGAATCCGTTTATCAACCGCACAGCCCTCTATATCACCGATCGCGGGGACGGTTCTCCGCCCCAGACATTGCAAAACTCCTTCACGCGCTGGGAACTCGTTGCGGTTTTCCAGCTTAGCCGAAGAGAGTTGCCTCTGCGCGAAATTCGGGTGTTTGCCTGCTACCAGTATCAGACGTTACCTTTGTGAACGCGAATCCGCACGTTTCTATCGTTATCCCGGTCTACAATGAGGCCGAGAGTCTCGTCCAGCTCCAATCTGAGTTGGCAAAAGTTATGGCGGATTATGATCACGAATTTGTCTTTGTGGATGATGGATCCACCGACAGCTCCCTTGAGATGATTCAACGCGGATCTCGGGTGCGAGTCATTGAGTTTGGAAAAAACACCGGTCAAAGCGCAGCAATTTATGCCGGTCTGCGGGCGGCACGGGGACAGGTTCTTGTGCTACTCGACAGCGATTTGCAGAATGACCCCAACGATATTCCGCTGTTGCTGGCCGAAGTCGAAAACGGCGCAGATCTCGTCTGCGGATTCCGGGCGAAGCGCAAAGATACCTGGTTCAAACGCTTTCAGAGCAAAATTGCTAATGCCGTGCGAAGTCGATTCACCAAGGATGGCGTCCGAGACACCGGTTGCACGTTGAAGGCTATGCGTCGGGAGTGCCGCGAAGCTTTGGTTCCGTTCTACGGCATGCATCGCTTTATTCCGGCTCTGATTAAAGGAGCCGGTTACCGGCTAGTGGAAGTCCCGGTTCACCATCGAGCACGACAACACGGTTACAGCAAATACAGTTTTGGCAATCGCGCATGGCAAGCAACGATTGATATGTTCGGTATTCGTTGGCTGTTGTCGCGACAGATCAAGATCCGGATCAAGCATCCGGAAAAGAGCGACCATGGAGAGCATTGATGCACCCACTTCCGCCGCGAGAGAATCGCTGTTGTGGCGCGCAATGTCGTGGTCTCTGGGCATCTCTCTCGCGATGGTTCTGCTCAAAATGGGCGGTTATTTTTTCACCAGCTCCGCCGCGATCCTGAGCGATGCCGTAGAAGCGATTCTCCATGTCGTAGCGGTCCTTTTCGCCACCTATAGCCTGAGGCTCTCTAATAAGCCGGCAGACGCAACTCATCGCTATGGCCACGCGAAAATCGGCTTCTTTTCGGCCGGGGTGGAAGGCTCTCTGATTCTGCTGGCCGCTCTTTACATTTATTTCCATTCCGCTAAGAAGCTTTTTTATCCGGAACCCCTCGAGAACCTGCCTCTAGGAATTGTTTTAACGATCATCGCCGCCTGCATAAACGGCGCCCTGGGCTTTTATCTGATTCGAAGCGGCCGCAAGCATCATTCATTTGTCGTTGAGGCGAACGGCAAACATACCTTGACGGACTGTTGGACCAGCGTGGCCGTCCTTATTAGCCTCCTGCTAACTTCGATATTTCACTGGGTTCCGATCGATCCGCTGGTCGGTATGTTGATCGCGACCAACATCCTCGTCACCGGCATCCGCCTGGTGCGGTCCGGATATTCCGGGCTGATGGACACCGCGGACCCCTCCATCCAGCAAAACATCCTGGAGCTACTTGATCGCGAAACCAGCAAGCGCGGCGTCTCTTATCACAATCTTCGGCACCGCAATCTCGGCGACACCAACTGGGTCGAATTTCATCTCGTTTTTCCAGTCGGAGTGTTGCTCAGCGATGCACATCGCGTTGCGACCGAAATTGAAGAAACGCTGGAGACCAATATTGCGTCTGGCGCGAAGGTCACCACCCATTTAGAGAGCGCTCTCGATCACGACGTCGTTCATCGGCGCGGCGACTGAAGGCACCATTCGGCGATCGCCGAATGCTGATGACCAATAGCAGATAGCAATTTTTGGCTATCGGCTATTCCATTCGCCGACTCGAAGTTCTTTGCGCCTCTCGGTGAAGCTGCCTACCCCGCTAATGCCGCTTGAGCAGCCGCCAGCTTCGCGATCGCTACTCGGAACGGACTGCAACTCACATAATCCAAGCCAATCCGATGGCAAAACTTGACACTCTCCGGATCACCGCCGTGCTCACCACAAATCCCGAGCTTGATATCAGGACGGGTCTTATGCGCTTGATCACGCGCGATCTCCATCAGTTTTCCGACGCCCGGTTGATCGATCGTGGCGAACGGGTTGTTCTTCACGATTTCCAGCTCCTGATAATGAGGCAGGAAACTGCCGGAATCGTCGCGGCTCATGCCCAGCGTCGTTTGAGTCAGATCATTCGTTCCGAAGCTGAAGAACTCGGCGTCCTTGGCGATTTCATCCGCTACCAAAGCAGCTCGCGGAATCTCCAGCATCGTCCCGACGAGGTAGTTGAATTTCACCTTCTGCTCTTGGGCCACCTGATTTGCGACTCGGTGCACGATCTCGATTTGCAGCTTCAACTCTTTCGGAAAACCGACCAACGGGATCATAATCTCAGGCTTAACTTTGATGCGGCTCTTCTGTACCGCCGCAGCCGCTTCGAAGATGGCTCGAGCCTGCATTTCCGTGACCTCCGGAAACGACACACCAAGGCGACACCCACGATGGCCGAGCATCGGATTGAACTCATGCAATTCCTCCACTCGACGAGCGATGTGTTCAAGAGGAACCTTCAATTTCTCCGCTAAATCCTTCTGTTGAGCCTCCGTGTGCGGCAAGAATTCGTGCAGCGGCGGATCGAGGAAGCGGATCGTCGCCGGCAAACCTTTGAGCTCTCGGAAAATACCGGCGAAATCTCCCCGCTGGTAAGGCAACAGTTTTGCCAAGGCTGCTTTTCGTTCGGGCAATGTTTTAGCGAGGATCATCTCACGCATCGCGTCGATGCGATCACCCTCAAAAAACATATGCTCCGTACGACAAAGACCAATACCCTTTGCTCCAAAAGCGATCGCTGTGGCTACTTGGTCAGGCGAATCGGCGTTTGTGCGCACATCAAGTTTGCGCGCCTTATCCGCCCAGCTCATCAGCGAAGCGAATTCCTGATAGATCCGGCTCTTCTTCGGATCGAGCTTCTTTTCCACTAAAACCTGCACGACCTCGGATGCGGCTGTTTTCACTTCGCCGGCGTAGACTTCGCCGACGGTGCCATCAATCGAGATATGATCGCCTTGCTTGAGCGTGGTCGTCCCCGCGGAAAGCGTCTGGGCAACGTAATCGATCTTCAGGGAGGAAGCACCGCAAACGCAGACCTTACCCATCTGTCGCGCAACCAAAGCCGCGTGCGAAGACACGCCGCCTCGCGCCGTCAGAATCCCCTCTGCGGCAATCATTCCCCGCAAATCTTCCGGAGAAGTTTCGATTCGAGCGAGAATCACCCGTTCCCCCCTATGCGCCAGCTCGACCGCGTCTTTGGCATTGAAAACAAGTCGGCCACTGGCTGCTCCCGGGCCAGCCGCTAGTCCGGTTGCAATCTTGTGGGCACCGCGAGCACTTTGCCGATCGAAAATCGGCGCCAGCAAGTGACCAAGCGAATCGGCCGGAATTCGACGGAGAGCCTCTTCCTTCGTGATCAATTTCTCGGTGACCATGTCGGTCGCGATCCGGACCGCAGCGAGTCCGGTCCGCTTTCCATTTCTCGTTTGGAGGATGTACAGTTTATTATCTTCGACCGTGAATTCCAGGTCCTGCATGTCGCGGAAATGCTTTTCGAGCAGGGATCGCACTTTCAGCAACTCCTTGTGCGCAGCCGGCATCTCTTGTGCTAGTTGAGCTACCGGATGCGGCGTGCGCACGCCGGCCACCACATCTTCACCTTGCGCGTTGATGAGATACTCGCCGTAGAAAACCTTTTCGCCGGTCGCTGGATCTCGCGTGAACGCAACGCCCGTTGCACTGGTGTCACCCCGATTGCCGAAAACCATGGTCTGCACGTTCACCGCTGTGCCCCACTCGTGGGGGATCCCGTACTTCCGCCGATAGACGATTGCTCGGTCGTTGTTCCAAGAACCGAAAACCGCACCGATCGAGCCCCATAGTTGCTGCAGCGGATCTTGCGGAAAAGTCTTTCCGGTCCGTTCCTTGATCAATTGCTTAAACCGCTCTACCAGCGTCTTTAGATGCTGCGGAGAAAGGTCTACATCTTTCTCCACTTTGGCCGCATGCTTTACTTCTTCTATCACCGTTTCGAACGGTTCGTGATCCTCCCCTTCCCGCTTCTGTACCCCCATCACCACGTCGCCGTACATCTGCAGGAATCGACGATACGAGTCCCATGCAAAGCGAGGGTTACCGCTTTTCTCCGCCACGATCTCAACCACCTCGTCATTCATCCCAAGGTTTAGAATCGTATCCATCATTCCCGGCATTGAATCACGCGCCCCAGAACGCACGGAGAGCAACAGCGGATCGGAACGGTCCCCCAGCTTTTTGCCGACACACTTTTCGATTTTGGCCAGCGCAGTTGCTACCTGAGCTTTGAGTTCGGCGGGATACTGTCGTTCGTGATCGTAAAAATAGGTGCAAACCTCGGTCGTTATGGTGAAGCCCGGAGGAACCGGCAACCCAATCCGGGTCATCTCATGGAGATTCGCGCCTTTACCACCCAGCAGAGGTTTCATCGAACCGCTTCCGTCGGCCTTACCGTCGCCAAAGTAGTAGACATATCGCACTTTTTTTGGCGTCGCGGGCTTTTTCGCTGTAGCGCGTCTCCTGGACGGCGCTTTAGCCGCCTTTCTCTTCAGTGTTTTAGGCATAGATGGAGTTTGGTGAGTGAAAAACAGGCCAGGTTCCCGATCTGTTGCAGGGCACCAGAACGGTCAAACTAACGAGGCGCCCTAATGTGTCAATGAATCGGGAATGCAGAATCTCGAATCTGGAAGTTCGCAGCGGCAAACCGGTAACGGCAAACATCAGACGGCCGAAAGCGAAGACATTCGATGGCGGTCCGCCGCAGGGGTCCTCACGATGCTGCCCGCCGAGCCCATCGGCGAGAGTATCAGGAACCGGCTAACCAAACCCTATCGCAAGGCGCAGTCGGCAAGACTGCCAGCGGTCGACAGAACGACAACCGCCTCGCGACTAGCATACCTTAGGGCGCACACTTCAAAAACGCCGCAAATCGAAGAACAGTCCAACTAAGAATTGGCCGGAACACGTTCCGCCGATTGAATGACTTCTTCAGCGGCGGACATAAAGTCGTCCAGACCAGTGCTCGGAATGATGATGGTGTTTCGCCGGCCATGCGCCTCTTCGGTGATGCGCATGAAGCGGCCCCGCTCGTTCTCTCTGAATTCTATGAAGAAATGCTTACGCTCAACTTGCAACTCTCTCGTAACAATAACATTGTCCATGACGCTTGGAGGGATCCCGTTCCACCTTTCGCTACCTGTACCGGCACGATCAAAGGAAGAATCTTACTTGGTCGCATATTTTTGCCGCCTCGTAAACAGCTAATTGCACCAGTAGCTCTCTTCGTATCTAGGCCTGCCGCGGTACCTTGCGGATGAAAGTGAAGTCTACCTGTTGCTTGAATCGGTCCACTCGCGCTACCCCCACTTCGAGGCAATCTCCCAAAGCCAACGTCAATTTCGTTCGGCGCCCGTACATCTGCTGTTTGGCGCCATCGTACACGTAGAAGTCCCCTCCCAGCGCGGAAACATGGATTAGACCGGTGATCAGAGCATCCGGTACCTCGACGACTAAGCCATAATTCCTCACCTCTAGCACGGTGGCCTGGAATCGATGGGGGCGGCCTATCAAACCTTCCAAATACTCCAGTTTCTTGAGGCGCACCGCTTCCCGTTCGGCATCGGTCGCCGTGCGCTCGGTTGTTGAAATGTGCTCGCACACCTCCTCCAGCCGGGTTGAGCTCAACAACTTTTTCCGATCCGTGCGCTCTGGCAACAGAGCGTTGAACGCTCGATGGACAATCAAATCCGCGTATCGGCGAATGGGGCTGGTAAAATGCGCATAGTCCGTTTTCGCTAGGCCGAAATGCCCAAGAGGCGTTGGCAGATAGAGTGCTTTTCGCAAGCTCCGCAGTAGGCTCACCTTTAGTAACCCTTCGTCCGGCCTGCCCGCGATTGATTTGAGAAATCGCTGCATCACCCGCCTTTGCGAAAGGTCACCCGGACTCAGTCCATGCAAACGCACCAGTTCCTGGAATTCGAGCAACTTATCGGGATCGGGATCCTCGTGGACACGGTAAACGCTCGGCAAAGAGCGCTCCTTGGTCTCTCGGCCCACGAGTTCATTGGCCAAAAGCATAAACTCCTCGATCAGCTGATGCGAAATATCGTTCTCTTCTTTGGTAAGGCCGATAGCCCGACCGTTTTGATCGACCCGGACCCGGACTTCCGGGAAATCGAGTTCCAGCGCCCCTTTATTGAATCGCCGTTCTCGCAAAACCGCTGCGATTTTCCAGCCCTGGTGGAGAAAATGATCGAGCTGATTTTTTGGTTGGCGTTTCAGACGTTCGTAGGCTTCGCGGTAGGTCAACCGAAAGCGGCTCCGAATGACCGTCGCCGCGAACCGATGGCTCTTCGGATGTCCTGCTTGATCGAACCGAACGATCACGCTCTTGGTGAGATGATCCTCGTCCGGACGCAGGCTACAAACACCGTTTGATAGTCGCTCCGGTAACATCGGCAAAACGCGATCCGGCAGATAAACGCTGTTCCCCCGCTTTAGCGCTTCGCGATCCAGCGCCGAGCCAGGTGAAACATAATGGGAGACATCAGCGATATGCACGCCGACCTCCCACTGGTTGCCGACTCTTCGTACATGGATCGCATCATCAAAGTCACGGGCATCTTCGGGATCGATTGTAAAGACCTGCACCGTGCGAAGATCTTCCCGGTTCCGTAGTGCGGACGACGGTATCGCTACCGGAATCCTTTCGGCCTGTTCCAAAACACCGACTGGAAATTCGACCGGGAGATCGTACTTCTTGATGATGCCGAGGATATCGACCCCGGGCGCACGCGCCGGACCCAAGACTTCGATGATCTCCCCTTCCGGATTTAGATGGCGGCTTTCCCATGGCTCTAGATAGACCACCACTTTGTCGTTAATCCGCGGTATCCGCGGCAGTCGTTGATGATCCAGTTCGACGTAAATATCATGGAACAGACAGGGATCATCCGGCACCACGTAAGAGAATTTTTTCGATTGCTGCAGTGTCCCCACGATCTGCTTATTCGCGCGTTCCAAGATTTTGATTACCTTGCCTTGGCGGCGGGCTCGCTGACGCCCTGACCGCAGCTGGGGCACCTGCTCGCGAATGAGCCGCGCGACCACTTTATCGCGGTGCATCGCCGTGCTGGTGTTTTCGGCCGCTATAAAGACATCGCCGAGACCATCCCCTGTCGTGTTCAGGACATAGCCAAACCCCTGCGGGTTCATCTGTAAGACGCCCACGACAAGGTCCGCTTCTTGGGGTATGACATAACGCTCCTTGCGAATCCGAGCGACTTTACCCTGTGCTTCGAGGTCGATCAGCAACCGGCGGAATGCAGCCCGGCCCTCGACTGATACGCCGAGCCGTTTGGCCAGGTCCGTTTTGTCAAGTGGCTGATATTTGGGATGGGCCAGCAAATTGAGCAAGCGCTGGCGAAGCGGCTCAACGCCGTCTTTCTGAGAACGCATTGGAAAATCGGAGAATAACCCGAACTCCCCCAAATGTCGAGTTAGCGAACCAGCCCCGGTAAGGTCCGGTCGTCCTCGTGCTCGAGGCGGCTGAAAAACGGAAAAGTGTTGGTGGAGGCAAGGTACAAGGGCGAAAGCCTGATACGGTCTAAGCCGGACCGGCTTGAGCCGTTTGCAGTTTTTGTCCAGCGTGCTGCCATGCCTATCCTCAATAGCTTCCTGGTGCTCGGCCGTTTCTCTGCGCGAGGTTCGGCTTGCGTCCGAATCCAAAAACGTTACGGTCCCCGGATCCAGTCGTCCGAGCGATTCGCCGCTCGGCGACTAATATCCGCGGGTGTAGTTCAATGGCAGAACGGCAGCTTCCCAAGCTGCATACGAGGGTTCGATTCCCTTCACCCGCTTTAAGTTGCTCGCATTGAGTAACTTAAATTGCTGAAATCTACCGGATATTTCCGACTCAGAACAAGTGCAAGATTGTTCCCTGTTGTAATTGGCTGTTTTTGAACGCAACCTCAGCAAGCTTTAACGCCCCTGTTTTCCCGCCGAAATAACCTCGTTCCGCAACCGCCTCCGGATAAGCCTGGGGCTATTAGTGATTCGCGCCTTTCTCGAACTCAACGGATTGCGCTCACCCTTCGTGATCGCGCCCGAAAAACTCACAAACGGCAAGTCACTCTACCAACAATTGCACGTTTCACGATCTGAGAAGGACGTTCGCCTCGCTCAAAGTCTCCGCCGGCGTCTCAATTTACAAGGTCGCGAAGTGGTGCGGCCATCGCGTCGACGTTTGCGAACAACACGGTCATCTGATCCCGGTTGATGACCAGATCAATGTCGGATTTGAACACAAGGCCCCTGCGCCCGAGGTCACCGCACCAGAACTTCCACCTCACCGTCAACTCACTGGGAAGAGGTCCGCGCGGTTGTCTGGTCAAAGCCGATGACTAGAGCAGAGCTTTGGGCATCACCGACAACGGGCTTCGCAAGATGGCCACAAGGATGAAGGTGCCATTACCGTCGGGCTATTGGCAAACACCACCCGATCGGTGGGAGAACTTTCTAGAGTGGGTAAACCACAATCATCATTAAACAGGCACCAAATCCACAAAAAGTATGCCATCTGCTAGTTCGCCTACCACTACGGAAGGCTTTGCCCTTACGGTAGCAGCGGCAGCTCTGGCATCCCTTAGCACATCATCGGCCGTCAGGTTTTCGCCGGATCGACGGTACTCAGCCGTGGGCAGCTGATAGCTGACTCCCTTCCATTTGACAGTTCTTGAGAATCCGCTCTTCCCCATAGCGGAGTGCAGCTTAGAGTAGTCTTCAGCGGCAGTTGCCCCGTGAAGCTCAACCCGAATGATGAATTTTAGCATGGTGCCGCTTGTACACGGTCTCGTGCGCTACCGGGAATACGCAGAATGACGTATTGCCCTTATCCCGGCTACCAATGATCCTCAGGGCGACACCCGAGCCGATTCTGTTCGGGTCGTTCTGGCAGGCCCTGTTCCTCTTAGCTTCCCGGCTTTAAGAGAACGCGACCTCCCGATGGATTTTTTTACCACGGAGGGAGTGTAACGACGAAAAAAATGATCCTTAGCATGAAATCTCTCTTCTTCGCCCTGTTAGCCATCGCCTCCTTTTCCGCCGACTCCTTCGGTCAGACCATCATTAACTCGTTGCCCTACACAATCACTGCTCCCGGCACCTATGTTCTGGACTCAAACCTCGTTTATTCATCGGCCGCTGGCGCAGCCATCACGATCCTCAGCAGTAATGTGACCCTGGATCTGGGAGGTCATTATATCTACTACCCTGGCACCCCGACCTCGAACGTCGATGGTACCTCGATAGGGCTCAACCGCCACGGGCAGAGCAACCGTGCCCGCGAACGGAGAGCGCGAGGAGCCGACCAAGCGGACTGATGGAAAGCGTAGGGTTAATAAGTTCTACGGCCAAAACGCGGTGGGCCGGCTCTATCGCACTTCAGTTATTATTGTCGGTCAGCGCGACACCACCGGTAAACGGCGTCGAGCAATTGAATGTGGTATTAAACCGGTATTTGTCGGTGGCAGACAGGAAAAAACCGAATGCGCAATTGCTAACCATGTTCTCGAGGCAATAATTATCGCCGCCCGAAAAAACGCCGACGTCGAATCCAGAGATGACATTCCCGCTGATCAGGTTGCCGCCAGCACCTTCACTGTCGATTCCAGTACCAAGGTTTGATGTAAGGGGAGTCATCTGATTATTTCGCACGATGGATCCCGCGACCGTGGAGAGAACGACGCCAATGTTCACATTGGTTAGTCTCAGGTTTTGCACAATATTGCCCGAGTTGAGCGCTGTTCCTCCGGTATGCTCGACATAGACTCCGTAACGGAAAACGGCAATGATGCCGTTCTGGATAATGACATTGCCGGCATTGTGCACGTAGACCCCGACGTTCGATGCCGGGGTGCCAGGGAAGTAGAGATAATGACCTCCCAGATCCAGGGTAACATTACTGCTGAGGATCGTGATGGCAGCGCCAGCGGGCGATGAGTAAGTGAGGTTTGAGCCCACCACATAGGTGCCGGGAGCAGTGATGGAGTAGGGCAGCGAGTTAATGATGGTCTGACCGAAGGAGTCGGCAGCAAAGGATGCGATGGCCAATAAGGCGAAGAAGAGAGATTTCATCTGAGGGTTTATTTTCAATTAAATTCCTTCCATGGCTGAAAGATCCGCTGTTTCCATCTTTAGACTATCTCCCCTAAGCGGTCAGAACAATCTATGCGCTTTACTCGCCGATGGGCTCCCCGTTCCTGGCGGCGAGAACGCGTCCGGCATTGGCCAAGGGTGCGCCCGACATTTGCCATACGCAAAAGCGACGGCAACAATTCGAGAAGGGTATTGGAGAAGCTTGTCGATGCGGGCGAGAGCCGTAGCGCCCAAAAACTAAAACTATCCTTCGGACAATGACCGTTGTTTTGATGACCAATCCTTCACGCGGGCTCGCGTTTTATTTTCGACTCAGAGAGGGCGAGCATTTTGACCGCGTTTTCAATCGGTGTCTCCTGAGCTGGACTCACTACGAAACCCTCCAGATCGCTTAGCTCTTTACAGGGGAAGCAGTGAGAAACTCGGCATCTTTTCAGCAAAGCGTCGATCATGGTCCGTTTTCGATCGACTTGCACGCATGCCGGAACGCGGAGAGGCCTACGTTTGGCACGTTTGTCTACGGGAGATCGAGCGAGCGGCTCTTGCGGCATTTCACGGGCTCGGACGAAAACGAAGTCATCTGGCAAGCGCTGAAATGGTGCGAGGAAAATTAGAGTGCTCAAGTACCGTCACGCTCGCAGCATGCCGTCTCACCCAGTCACTTCTCCGCCCCTCGAACCAGCTCTGGTATAACGCGGTGGGCCGGCTCTAAGCGCCCTTTCAGTTATTGTTGTCGGTCAGTGCGATACCGCCGGTAAACGGCGTCGTGCAATTGAACGTGGTGTTAAACCGGTATTTGTCGCTGGTATCCAGGGCAAAACCGAAAGAGCAATTGCTAACCATGTTCTCGAGGAAATAATTATTGGCCCCCGCCGCAAAAACGCCGGCGTCGAATCCGGAGATGACATTCCCGCTGACCAGGTTGCCGCCACCACTAAAGATACGGACTCCAAAACCAGAGGTTCCGTTTGATGGAGAAGTCATCTGATTATTTCGCACGATGGATCCGGTGACTGTGTTGAGAAAGACGCCATCGGTCACATTGGTCAGTCTCAGGTCTTGCACAATATCGCCCGAGTTGAGCGCGGTTCCTCCAGTATGCTCGATATAGACTCCGTAATAGAAAACGGCGATGATCCAGGACAGTGCGCGAGTTTCTCACAAACTGGCTGGATGGAAAGAAGTTGAGCCAGAAGGAGTCGACCGGTGAAAGGTACGAAAAACCGATCAGAGAGTTTCTCGAAAGCCTCGGGGTACGAGCCGATAAGTCGCTGGGCCACCTGGTGCCTCAAGATATTGAGCGTTTCAGGGATACGCGGACGAGTGCGGGCGTTTCGCTTTCAACGGTTTCGTTCGACATGCAAATCATTCGGAGCGTCTTGGCGACCGCAACCAAGCAAGGATTGATCTTATCCAATCCCGCATTGACGGTCGAGTTGCCGCGGGTCAAACGCCAGAAGCGCTCTATTGGCCCCGAAAGCGTCGTAGAATGTCCCCTCCATTTTGTCAGGGCTGGATACGTAAACCAAAACATTCAACGAGGAAGACGCGCGCAGGGAGATGTATGGGGATGATTCTGGACGACCAGGCCGCGGTGATTTAGGCGGCAGCGTCAACGGATTCGGCGGTGTGAACTGTGACCCGTGATTCCCCGTAGAGCGAGTAGGTGTAAACTTAGGCCATGGCAGACGCTGAGCATTACGAAGAGGGCGATTATGAAGAGTGGGGTTGCGACGAAGCCGGCCACGGGAGCATTCGCAAAGGCAATTTCATCGCCGACCAGAATGCGATGATTAACTGGTTAACGCCCGAGGAGTTGGAACGCTTCTCGGACGCTGAACTGGTTGCCCAGAGCGCACTAAAAGCTCTTCAAGCGCTGAGACACAAAGTGCTTACCAGGGAGCTGCCTGGCTGGCAGGACCAACTTCCCAAGGACCTGGATGGGCGACTTCCCGCAGACCAGGATGCCATAGCCTGGGCAACCGCTAAGGAACTGATGCAGCCGGAAGAAGAGTTGCATCACAAAACACTCATGAAGCGCCTCGGCGAAGCCTGCGCTATCCGGGGGCAACTTCAAGGGCTCGCAATACAGAGAAAGGGCGGCCCGCTGTGAGTAAGGGGGGCGAGTTCTGAGGAGCGCGCTTGACTTTGTTTGGGCGCCGTGGAGTCGTTGCTCGCACCAGTACTGGGGCTACTGTCAGTTAAATATGAACTACAAAGATACAGTTGCTCAAGCGACCATCGCCCTTTACAGCGCTGCCTTCATTAAGCACGGTGGACAAATTTTCCGTGATCCGGAAATACTCAGCTCGACTATTAAGGAGGCGGAAAAGCTAGCGGATGAGCTGCGTATTACCGCGCGCCTGGACTCCATCGATAAGAACGATGACCCGGTGCAGTTTACAAAGAGATGAAACTTACCCGGGGTCCCGACGGAGTCTGATACTGGTTAGCGTGAGCCCAACATTGCGGGACGCAGCGGAAGAGCTTTCCCGAAGGTCAGGATAGCGGACGAACCGACAAACGCGCTCATATTCGATTTTAGGTCAGGAAGTTGGTGACGAGTTTAGTGGTCGCCGCGATTGGCGCGGGTTCCGTGAGTGGGCCAAAGCTTACCCATTTTGAAACAACCAAAACATTTTCATCCATGGCCGTGGTCACCCGAAACCCTGATTGGCTACTTCAAAATCTTCTCAACCCTGGGCTCGTAATGTGACTCATGATATTTAGAACTGTTCCATTCGGATCTACCACAAAGAAGCGGCGAACGCCCCACGGCTCGTCCGTTATCGGGTAAACGATTTCAAAACGCCTCTCAATGGCCTGTGCATGGACTATGTCAACGTCCGCGACCTCTACGCTCACATTAGGCAGCAGCATTGAAGCGCCGTCATCGCGCATGACACTGATTTAGGCTGTTGGATTACCATGCGTTTCACCAGACGGATACGAAAGACCGCACGCACCCTCGGCAAGGCAGAGGCGGATGGCTCAGTAGAGGCGCCCAGCTCGCGGCGACGGGGATCGGGTCACCAAGGGAGTGTTTTAAAAGACGGCCAGGAATTTGCCTGGTGAACGCCTGCGCAAACCATTCCCTCAACCGTTGCCCCGGAACGCCGATTAACCAACTGTGACCTTTCATCGCTGCCAGAGTTCAGTCTGTATTCGGGTCAGCAGCAAAACTGGCCGACTCAACCGGGCAGCTTTATCAACACCCAGTTTGCTCTCCCGATCTACGTTAAGAGTTATCCGAATAGACCCTACAACGTTATCGGACAGCTGGAATGGTTTACCAACCGGGTGGGCGTAAATTACGCGGCCCAGAAAGCCAAAGCGCTTGGTGCCGATGCGATGATAGTCATCGGAGAGCAGTACGCTGGCTCGACTACGACTGGCGGTGGCTTTACGACCGGTAATTTCTATCGAGGTGGGTTCAATGCGAGCTCTGCTGGCATAAGCACTACGATGGCTGTCACTAAAGCACAGTTCATAGCGATCAAGTGGCGTTAGAACCCAGGGTGCGGGGAGGCTCAGATGCGAAACCCTGAAGCACATTCAGGCTGGCGCGAGAGTAACCCCTTAGCTGGCTTTCTTTCGCCAATCGCCATCGTCCGGTTTCCCTCAACCGCTGATTCGGACCCTCAGGGAGTCTAGCCATGGCTCCTTATCGCTTGCGCGCCGTAGCCATGGCCAGCAGGACAACCGGTATAAGAAATGGTTTCCTTCTGGCGCCCTGTTCCCTCCCTTTCTCTTTTATCGACGGAATTGAGCTACGCTGAAGCGCATTCGCGCCCGTCTGAAACAGAAGCGCGACTTAACCCGTCAAAAGGCCAAGTCGCGCTATCGCTCGTTGATCAGAGCTGAGGCGCCCTCAGTTTCCGCGCCACCCAAATGAAAGAAACTGCGCCGAGTTTCCGGCTCTACGCGGGCCGTAGCCAGTTGTTCGTAAAGCATTTCATGTTCGCTCCCGGCGCAGCGTTCGCTCGAGACCGCTCCTATGCCTTGGGAGCGCAGTCTTCCGGCCCGAACATCTGACGAACCTCGGTCTCGCCCTCCCATCCCGGCCAGTGTTTCTTGTGAAGTTCCATGAAGAGGACCGCTGATTCGATCGCTTCTTCCTTCGATTTCAACTCAAACTGCGCATAGCCGCCGATAACCTCCTTTGTCTCGGCGAAAGGCCCGTCGGTCACGATCACCTTCTCCCCGGAGAGTCGGACGCGGGCGCCCAGCGCAGTCGGCCCGAGCCCCCCGCTCCCGAGCATCCTGCCGGCTTTGGCCTCCTCTTCGGCGTGCTTCTCAATAGCATCCATCAGCTGCTTGGGCGGAGGGCCCTGCTTCTCGGCGTGCTTGACTATCATCATGAATCGCATCGTTAGATTTTCTTATTAGTTTGGGTTGTGAGCTGAGTTCCCGGGCGGTCTCGGCCGGCCCCGGATCTGTGCTCTATCCATACGACGGACGAGAGGCAGCAAAATGGACACAGAGAACGAACTTTTTTAGGCGCGCCGCAACTACCGTTTCCTCGCGGCTACTTGGGAAAGGTCGTAAAGAGTGCCCTATTTCGCCAATCCGCAACAGATCGATTATTTAGAGCATCATTGCTCGTAAATGCTAAACAGAACCCCGCTATCCGGGTTCGCGTTCTGGTCTTCAGTGGCTAGGATGCCTTCTAGGAAATGGGTCAGTTTATTGACCCGGTGACGCGTGGCCATTGATTCGAGAATGGCTCGGTCGGTACGGGTCAGGTTGATTAGCTTTACAGCATGGGTTTCGGAACTGCCGGGGTTAGCAATCGTGGCGGTTCTGGAGGCTTTCATATCCTAGGGTACACCGAAAGTTAGTTGTAAGCCTTATCGAAATGCGTCATGTGATCTGTTATGGGATCGGCTGCTTTATCACTTCTAGCGCCCTGCGAATCGGCTCTGGTAAAGGAAAGCGGGCGTTTTTGGCGCGCCAAAGAAGGCCATTTGTTTTAGTTCCCGCCGATATTGAGATCGCCAGAGTCGTTTATAGAGCCGCGGGATCCAGATAGACAGGCGCAATTTAGCGATGAAACCACATTACGTGAGAATGAAACCACATTATTTGAGAACAGACCGATTACATCCGGGTTGGACCACATTAGATGAGAATAGCTAAAGCGGGATTCCCGCCGCCAGCAGTTGAAGAATGTCCTGCGTTCCGGCGACGTTTCCGTATCGGGCTCACGGCAGTTCCGGGCCTTTGAGGAATACCTGAGGCCGCACGCGGAGTCTCGCGAATGGCAGTCTGCATTTTGCCGGTTCTACATCAGCCGCAGACTATTTGGATGCACGTCTGTCAGTCTTACGCCAAGCGCTCGGTCAAACCAATTCGCTCGTGAGCGCACAGGAGAGTTGCTCCGAGGTTTTGAAAGGGGAGGGTGGGGCAAGACAATGTCTTGGGATTCGAATGGCTAATCCCTTAAACGGCAGAGCGGATCGGTCTTCCTTTTGAGCGCGTTCATGAGGGTCTCGACCGCCGCGATATGTGCCTTGACGCGTGCCTTGATCGGAAAAGGCTTCGGCGTCTCGATTGTGTAGCTCACCTCGGTGTGATAGACCGTGAGATAAGTCGCCTCGGACCACTCGGGACGCTCTTCAAGCCGGCCCAGTTTGGCGATCAGATCGCGCCGCGAGATGACACCGCCGCGCGCGACCCCCTCCTCGATTTCCGGGCGCAGGTCGACCGGCACATGGAGTCCCATCGCCGCAATGATCTTTGCCCCGAGCCCGGGATCGAACGTGTCGTTCAGCTCGTAGAGGTAGGCGCCGATTCCCTCGTAATCCTCGTGCAGCATCATTGACGCCTCGAAACGGCCGAGGGTCAGCAGAATCTCGATGTGGCTCTTCGTTTCGAGTGATCTAGAGTTTCGGTAATCGCGGTTGAGATCTATTTCGTCCCGGTTCGTCCGCACGCCGCGCGCGAGGCCATTCGGGTTGAGGATCGGAAACATTGTCACATCGAAGGCGTCGAAAGAATCGGGCTGCCGGATCATTTCCAGCAACGCCAGCGGGCCGGAAATCTCGTCCCCGTGGATGCCTGCGGAGAGATAGAGCCGCGGCGTTGCGCTGTCGCCGCTCGGCGCAGCGCGCTGGAACCACGGCCGAGGACCGCTCTCCATCGGCGAAAGATGGCGCACCGTCCAACCCGCCGCGCGCGCGGCGTTCTCGACCTCGCCTGTATAGGCAATCGGCTCGAAAGTCTTGGGAAGATTCATTCTATTTACATCGGCAGTCTCTCATCCTGAGCTATATAGTTTACCAATGCTGGTGGTTTGTCCTTCAGCACAACCGCAACCTTGAACTCGCAATTCATATGGATCGATCCACAGGCTAGGCACGTTATGATGTCTGGGCTAAATCAAGTAGCTCCTTTCGAGTCCCCCCGTTGATGCTTTGTATATTCATCCCTTGATATACCGTAGTGATGAAGCGCGCCAGACTGTCAGGATTGGAGTGTTTTGGGAGGTCGCCTTCGCGCTTCGCCCGCGCAAAACACTTCCGGAGAGCCTTCTGCGCGTCCCTCCTTAGCATGATCAGTTCGTTGTGGATCTCTACGCCTTCGTCGAAGCTACGATGGGCTCGTGGTCTTTCGCCGGCAAAGTTATTGTATCTGTCGTGGGCGCCGAAAAGAGCATTTCTGTTCCTCGCTTCGTAGGTTCGGTGAGGTCGTATCTTTGCCAGCTCCTGCTGTTACTGGGAGCGATAGCCAAAGCTAAAGCGACAGCTGGAACAGTCCCGTGCTCCAAGATGTGAAGTGACCAACGTTTGATCATAATATAAATTGCACTTTCGGTTACGGCCTCTTTTGAGTTCGATGACAGTCTCACCTTGTCTTCGGCTTTGACGACGGAAACAAAACGCCAGTGCTGGATGTTCAACGAAGACGGCGCCTCGGTCGCAAGCTCAACCTGTTCCCGAATCTCGGGTTCGGATTGCAAGCGTGCGGCGTCAAATTTGTTGGTGGAAATCCGGTGATGAATGGGCTGCAACCGTATCCATCATGGGAATGTTTGAGTTCGATCAAAAAAGGAAGGCATCAGTTAGCTGCGGGTGGATTGGAGGTCGCAAACAGATAGCGGTGAATTTTCCAATGCCCCTCTTCCTTGCGAAAGATGAACAACTCGTTGTTCGCTTCCTTCGACGTCGTATGGGCCGCGAGGACCTCCTGTTGTCCGGCCGAAGTGGTGCGGCCATACGCCAGGTCGCCCATCTCAACGATTTCGTGGACGCTAAAAACGACGTTCAGTTTAAGGGCCTCGAAGATGTGTTGATAACTCGCTTGCACCGCGTCGCGGCCAATGAAGGCGACCGCGTTTTGGGCCATAAAGATAGGCTCGCTTCCATAAAGCGCCATGGCCGCCTGCGTATCGCTTGTGTTGAGCGCCTTTTCGTAGGCCTTGAGTAGGTTTGTGATTTCTTGGTTCATGATTTTCATCGGTTTTGTTCGGAGGAGGTTGCGGTGGAATGGTCTGCTGGACTGGCCGCCGGCAGGTTGCCCACGGCAAGGCACAAAGCCAACCCCGCGAGAATTACGACTGCGGTAATGCGGGACGTTGGTTTCGGTCGGTTAAGTTTAAGCGGCTTGATAGTTTACTGTTTCATGGTCTCGGCTTTTGGTTAGGCTGGCGGGACCGGTGCAGGTCCAGTCGGGTTCCGCACCACCTGGTGGTCGTGCCGCTTTTTTGGCTGCGTCGTAGAAGAGGCTGGGATTTTCGACCCGACGAAGTGCGGATGCCGACTATGTGCCAGCGCCCGCGGTCGTACCGAAAGTCAGACTAGAGCCTCCGCTTCCTTGGCTGACACCAGCTTTCCGAGCTTTCCGAATTCGTGAAGGTCGCCGCCCACTTCGATGCGAATGGACTGGTCGAGACCGCCTACGCTGACGGGCGAAAAACCGCTGGCCGTAATCAGTCTGGCAATGGCTCTGCTCGCTTCCGGGTAATCCGTTGCATAGAACAGCACCGCGCGTTCCGGCGAACGGTTGACTCCGGACGCCAAGGACTGAGCACCCAACGTGCCGAATGCCTTGACGAGTTCTGCCCTTTCCGGGAGGAGCGCGGCGATGAGCTGTCCTGATGATTGATCAGCCGGAATCGTCTTCTTGAAGCCGCCCTTTCCATCCGGGGCTATCGGGTTCGAAGGGTCGACAATGACTTTTCCGGCCAAAGCGCCGCGATATGTCGCGAGCAGGTCCTTGATCGCATCGAAGTAGATTGCGAGGACGACCACACCCGATTTGCTGATTGCGTCAGTGACAGGCATGGGTCTAGCTTTGCCGCCCAGTTCGGTGGCAAGCTTCTCTGCCTTCGCCAAGGTTCTGTCGGCGACGATGACGTTTTCTCCGCCGGCGGTCAGATTCTTCGCCAATTGGGAACCGATGTTTCCCAGGCCGATGATTGCAGCATTCATAATAATTAGGTTCCTTGTCTATGGTTCAGTAAAGAGTGTACGGGTTGCCGAATTGGGTTGTCCGATCGAACCTCTTTTGTCTTCTCCTCTTTGATTTCGTTTCAAAGTTTGTCGTCCCAACGCACATAAATCAGCATTGTTCGGGCATGGCTCCTGCCGTAAATGTCCACGGCGGCTAACTTGTCGATCCAGCGCGACTTTATCTCCTGATAACTTTGCTCGATCAATGGATCGACAATCTGCTTGAAAATGAGAAATTTATTATCCGCACCGAATTCCTTAATCGTGTCTATCGCCATTTTCTTTTGGTCTGCGGAGTTGTGGATTCGTTTGACGGTTTCGTAAACGTCCATCGTATAATTTTTGGTATCGATCACATCCTGACGGGTTCCGAGCGATGTAAGATGTCCCGTAATCAGGACGTCGAAATCATAGGACAATAACTCATCGAACATTTTCAAATACTCGTGCATATTCGTCGTTAGGTCGAAATTCATAAACGGCACATAGCCCGGCGCGAGCGTGTCAATCGCCATCAAAACTCTCTTTTTCGGCAGATAGATAAACAAGTCGCCTTCGTTGGAGTGGTACTCCTTCTTTTTGAGTTCGATTTCAGCCGTGCCGAATTTTATTTCTGTTTGATTGACGAATGTTTTCGTCGGCACGGGTCTTCGCGGGTCTTTCATTTCTTTGAGGAAATCCGCCACTCCCTTTTCGGAGATGATTTCCAGATTCGGAATGTCTTTGAGAAACTCAGCGCCCGCAATGTGGTCAACGTGAGCATGGCTGTAAATGAGCTTGTGAATCGGCTCTTTTGTGACTTCGGCAACCGCCTGCTTTATGTGTTGAGCGAACGACGGCGGGGCGTCGAATAGGATCACGCCCTGGCCCGTCGTGACAAACATTGATTGGTAGGCACCGTCCGTGATGATGTAAACGTCCGGCTTGATTTCCTTAACCAAATAGCCCTTTGAATAATCTACGGGCAGCATCCGTTCTCTCACTTTTGGCAAAAGCGGAACGTAGTACTCGCTTTCCTGTGAGTAAGTCGTCGAACCCGCAAAAGCTAAAGCGATTGCAAATACGAGTACAGTTAAAGGTCTTTTGAGTAGCTCTTTCTTCATAATGTCTCCTTGTGTTTTGTCGCACACCGCAAATTCCAGCTCCTTCAATCTTCTTTTTCCCTCCGCTTAGGTGAGCACTCGGTTGCATAATGACTCGCAAATTGCCCTACTCATCCCAATGGCGGAAATACCATTTTGGACGTGGCTTGATGCCCGAAAGGTATTAACCTCGTCGCGGTTGAAATCGAAGAGATGGAATTACGTCATTTGCGTTACTTCATTGCAGTTGCCGAGGAGTTAAATTTCTCACGCGCCGCCGAGCGGTTGCACGTATCGCAACCCCCGCTCAGCCGACAGATTCGAGACCTTGAAGCGGAACTAAAGGTCAAGTTGCTTGATCGAAATACTCAGGGAGTGCGACTCACTCGGGTGGGACATGCAGTGCTGGCTCGCTCACGAAAACTGGTCCGCGATGCCGAATCGCTGCGGGCGGAGGCGCAGATGATTGACAAGGAGAGTCAGGAGGAGCTTCGGATTGGTTACGCTCCCTCGCCGACTGCTGTAATCATATCCAGAGTGCTCTGCCGATATCATGAGCTGTCACCGGGCGCACGCGTTACCCTCCACGATCTTACCCACACCGAGATGCTGTCGGGATTGAGAGCGGGTAAGCTACATGCGGTTTTGACGATTCGGCCACCTGCCGGGGAGATGCGAGGGCTGAAGTTTGAAAGTATCCATCGTCATCCGGTGGGGATCATCTGTTCCAATTCAAGTCCGCTGGCCAGGCAACCTGCGGTGCGTCCGTCGGTGGTCGCAAGGAGTGAGTTGGTAGTCTATCGAGCCAAAGAGTTTCCCGAGTATCATCAGTGGGTGTCAAAAATCCTCAGAGTCACCAAGGGCCGGCTAATTATCAGCCAGGAATGCGCTGACGTATTGAGCGTCGTCGCGGCTGTTGAAAGCGGACGTGGCGTGGCGGTCGTCGGCGAGTTTATCACCGCCGTCGCGGGAGATCGTGTTCGTTTCGTGCCGTTTGTTTCCGGGGCACACTTTCTGGAAGTGGGTTTGCTTTATCGACAGAGCGGGTTTGGCGAGAATATCAGAAAACTCGTTGCCGCGTCTTTCTTTGCGAGCGCGCTCGGCAAAGATCTCGAGGTCGCGGGCCGGTGAGCCGATCAACCGGGCTAACATAGCCGATGGCCGAGTGCAGCCGCACGGTGCGCCGACGCTCAGAGCGCTCCTGATGGATCGCAGCTTCAACGGTCAGCATGCGTCCCAAAAATCTTGGTTTTCGCTACATCCTTCAATTGTCGCGAAAACATGCACTATTCCCGACAGAATTTGTTGCAGAAGCACGAAGGTCTTGGCAGAGCTTCTCAACGCGAAACCGCGCGAGATCAAATCGTTCCTGAGCGGTCAACTTGCCTCAGGCCGGACCCAGGAGTTGCGGAGTGAACTGCTGGCGGCGGGAATCCCGCTTTAACTATTCTCATCTAATGTGGTCCAGCCCGGATGTAATCGGTCTGTTCTCAAATAATGTGGTTTCATTCTCACGTAATGTGGTTTTGAGGGACCACTTATTCTCACTTAATTCGGTTCCGAAACCGCGGATGTTGTCGGTTCGAGTCGATTATGTTCTCAGTTCGATACATCTACCTGACATCCCCATCGTTCTCCCGCAATCTGATAGGTCGAGCGGACGCACTGTTCTCCAGGCCACCACCCGAAAGCCGTAAGGGAAGCAAACCTGGGAACGCCGCGGGCTATCCTGGCGCCGGGCGGCTGCCCTCGCAGGCGAGAGCCGGAAGGAAAAAAAGGAAACCTGCCGGACCGCTAAGCAGCGCCGCGGCCGCTAGCTCTGAGGAAACGGTCGCGGCAAACAAGTATGCAATACAACGAACCTAACAGCTCAACCTAAAAACCTCTCTGGCGCTTTGCAAGCGCCTCTTGTCGATAACCCCATATCGGCAAGCGTTATCTATCACCACCACAATACGGAGAAAGAAAAAGCTGGTCTCCCTCGCGAACGGGCCAAGGGCTTTCAGGTCGGGCCGAGATAACCCAGCCAAGGAATGTTAGAAAAAGGAAAACCCCAACCGATCTGCTGGAGCTGATCCCGAGCGAATCACCGATTCAGCAAGCCAAGCTCTTCGAGGCTGCACATACGGCCGGAATCAACCAGAAGCACGCGCGGCAGTTCCTCAGCGTGTTGATTGCTGATCGGCTTATTACTGGTTCGGAAGATCCCACGGGAAAAAGCGAAGAACGCTTGGTTTTATTCGGGCGCCAGCGCAGCAGGAATCGCGGGACGCAGCGGAAGAGCTTTCCAGAGGGTCCCATGATAGCGGACCGACCGACGAACGCGCTCATATTCGATTTTAGAGAGTTTCTCGATGATGCCGAAGGACTATGAGTCCTGAGCGAGTAATAAAGTATTGGTATTAGGATCAAAGGAAGAAAAAGCGATCCGAATCCCCGATGAACGCAAAACGTAAGCCAGGTAGACCGGTCAAGATGACACCGTTGTGTGTCAGGATCATTTTCGCCGCGATCGCCAATGAGGCGAACATAACGCAAGCGTGCACGCTCGCCGGTGTCCACCCAAGTACATACTGTAAATGGGCAATCCGGGGTGGGCGCAGATCTTATCCGAGACATAAACTACCGACGCTGTGGGCAAAGGGGATCACTCGCTTTCTCTGGTATCTCGCCTATCGGTTGCCCACTGGATACACCCTTACACCTGAGCTCTTGCAAGAAGCCTGCGAACCTTGCCACTACTCCTACAGCCGGCTTCTGGATCTCCAGTCAGATTACCCGCAGGCCTGGGCCAGGATGCTCATGAAACGAACCTACCGCCACCGCAGCGTTCCCGATCCCCAGGTAACCGAGGACAAACTTAACGCCGCGCACTTGGCCAATCTCATGTGCCGACACCAAGAAAAGCGAGCATAATTGGCCTGCCGTTCTACGGAGTTATTTATTCAAAGCCGCTTCGCACGCGTACAACCGACACACACGCGCACGCACGTGAGGAGACACAAGCTTTGCAGCCGATGGGCCTGAGTTTCGTGAGGAGTCGTCGCGCGCACGCGACGCCGAACTGTCGCATGAAGCATTTCAGACGCAGGTTTTCGAGTCTCAGACGGTCCTCTGTAGTATGGCGCGGGCCATCTGTCAGGGGTTGGGGAATGAATGAAATCAAACGAGGCTTCAACCCGCGAGACTCCGCCGAAAGAGAGTTGAGAGCAGGTAGGCAGCGTCAGAACTGGATCGGGCCAACCGATCCGAACCAGTGGCGGACCTTGGTGGGATCGGCCTCATCCATGTAGAAGAAGTGCGTCATCACCGGCTTCACGACCGGCTTGCTGGTGTCATCCGGCGTCATCGTTACGATGCCGCGGAAAACCTTGAGCGACCCACCGTCCCAGTATTCGGTGACGTCGTGAAGGGCGGTGAAACCCGTGTCGATGAAAGCGCGCAGGTTCTCACGGATCGCCTCCCTGCCTTTCCAATCGGCTACGCCGAGGTTGCACTTAGCATCCTCGACGAAGCAGTCAAAACCTTTGCCGAACGTTTTGTCGTCGGCGACTCGACTGAACTCCGTTTCCGGTATTCCAATTCCGCACAAGGCTCCAAAAGAAAATAGCTTTCTTGCGCTCAGAGTCCCTGAAGCTTTCGTCAAAGAACACCAGCATTTTTGTTATGTTATTACGTCTGGCTGCGGTTTCGGGACATAAAGCTCATCTTCCGCGAAAATAAAATCTGTTGGGGGGGCAGCATGCTTTACCTTCCGTCGATGAAAGGCTTCATCAGCTCGGCCATGACTTTTGCGGCTACATCTATGACGACTTCGAGCACAGCGCCGCCGCCGACTTTCTCCAACGCAGTTTTGGTCCGATTCCAGACTTTCGGATCCCGCACACTGTCGAGGTAATCAACGTTCATCGTGGCGCTGCGGCCGCGAACGGAGTGCGAAGATCCTTTCTTGCCCAGGTTCAGATAGAGACCTTTGGCCGGGCGGAGCCGTTTACGGAATCGGAAACCCATTGGCCTTTTGCCCTAGTGGCGGAATAAATAGACAACGCAGTGGATAAACGTGCCGATCACTACTCCGGCGGCAACGCTTTCAGCCGCGCCAACGAGCAGATAATTCCGCTTGAATTTAGGGTCGGCGTCGGTGTAGCGGACGTAATTATTGTATTTGTCGTATAAAGTGGAACTCACCGCACCGGTGATAATTAAACCAACAATTAATCCTGTCATGGGGGGTTGTTCCTTCTATCGGTTAAGCCGCCGCCGCGTCGAGCTTTTCTCCTTCGTTCTGGCCAGTCGCATGATGACTGCGGTTTGCTCGCTCGAGCACAATCCCGCGCCGCTCGGGGTTGTGCGGTTCACCGAGGAATTTACCAGTGATCTTACACGCGGTTTCGTAGGTTCGGACGCCGGAGACGAGGTAGCCAGTTCAGAATAAAAAGACTCCACATGATGCCGGACTTCGTCATCGGAGGACTGTTGGCGAGCTTCGACTTGGGCGATCATTACCCCTTGTAATAAAGGAAGAAGGCCAGCCGCGCAAAAGGCCCCGACACCCCACCTACATAAAATATATGTATTTTAGGGAGGTCATTGCTGCATTGTTCGTAACACCCCCTGAATTGGGCAATGATTCTCCGCAATCCAAAAGCGATATAAAGTCCTAATGTATAGGTACTTACGCATTGAATACTACCTTCTAAAAAAGCTTCGAAACAATAAACCGAATTGCCGCATTATTCCGTTATCGTACGGGTCATTGGTACGGTAGATTTAGCTGTTTGGATTACTGATCATCTACGTAAGATGCTTGTTTTGTGATGGTTATACCCTAGACATTTTGGCACGTTCGCGCAAAAAATAGGCGGGCTCGAGCTGACTATGCGCGGGCAAATGTTCAAGGAGACTCCTTATTGGCACGCAACTAGCTTATGTAGTGCGCGTTGCGATCACCTGGCATCGTTTATTGCCTGCCGTGACTTATGCTGTTAGCTGTGACCTACCACAAAAGCAAATCACGCCTGTTCGATGAAGTTAAATTGAGGACGTTTGAGGGAAAGGTGCGTACACGGTTGCAAGCTTCGGCTGGTTAGCTCAGCCGCTCGATCTCTACCGGCCGGCTGATCGTCACGTCCAGATCCTTCACTAAACCATTGGCCAGGGAATAGACCCAGCCGTGGACGTGGAGGTCCTGACCGCGGGCCCAGGCGTCCTGCACGAAGACGTCAGATACTACGTTCCTCACCTGTCGGATGACGTTGAGTTCACACAAACCGTCGAGGCGAGCGCGCCAAGTCGGGAACGCGTCCAGCACGTCGCGATGCTCATGGTAGACCTCACGGATGGGATGCAGCCAGTGATCCACAAGACCGCGCCGTTTGCCATCCACCGCCGCGCTCACTCCACCACACCCGTAGTGTCCTACCACCATGATGTGCTTCACCTGTAGCACGTCGACTGCGAACTGCAGCACCGAGAGGTAGTTGGCGTCCTGCGGGGGGGCCAGGTTTGCGACGTTTCGGTGCACGAAGAGCTCGCCGGGATCGAGGCCCACAATCTCATTGGCAGGCACCCGGCTATCTGAGCAGCCGATCCATAGATACTCCGGCGTCTGCTGGCGTTCGAGCCGCCTGAAAAAGTCGGCGTCGGCGGCGACCATCCGCTCCGCCCAGGCGCGGTTGTTTGCTTTCAAGTGATCCAGCACGGACGCACTCATAGTGTGAACTATCGTGAGCCACAAGATCGAGTGTGATAGAAAGCTTCGGAGTCGAGTGACATAAAACTGCCAACCTCGGCGTCGCCGAACCCGGCGATAATCGCGGGCTAAGATTCCCCAAAGTAGAGGAGTCCAAGGAAACCAAAGACCGGATGAATCAAAGCCATATTACTCGGGTGAGGAGATTGTTAGAGTTCGCAACGAGCCGCTGTAGGCCGGGAGTAAGCTTACCGCAATTCGCCAAGCACGAAACCGGCAGACGCGCGCACATCGAGCACGAACGATTGAACTCGATCCAATGTGTTTTTGTTTGACACTTACATTCCATCCAAAAAAGACGGAGCACATCGACCGGCTTGAAGTAATAGCTCAGCCAGTGTCCGACCCGAAATATAATCCTCTGGAACTAAGCGATTTGGGCTAATTATTCGGATGGTGTAGGTTTCTTCCGAATCCGTTGATTCAGCCACAAGCAGGACATTCGGCGGACTATTATGACTCAGGTTATGATTTTCGCTACTTTCGTCGTAAATGCCTCGGCTTAAGGAACAAGAGATCGATGAGCCACATCGATGCGGTCCTGGATGGTCATCAGCTTACCAATGGGACTGGCAGCGTCATCGCCTACCAGATCGAGAACGAAAATTACGATCCTTCAACCGCCGGCAAGCAATATATGCAGGATCTGCAGAATAAAGCACGGGCCGAAGGGATCACGGTTCCGCTTACCTTCAACGAAATCGTTATTGGATCCACCTTGTACATTACCGGCTCGGCTCTGTGGACACCGCCAGCAAGAGAAACGCCGGCTGCTGCTGAAATCAGAATCGTTTGAAACCTTCTCATATCATGACGACAAATTCGGAAAACTCGTTTGTAAACGTTTGGACGTTAGAGAAACGAATCCATCAGGCGCGCGGTGTTCTGCGCGATCTTGGCGAATACCGAACGCTTCTGCCAGCTTTCCGGCGTCAAGCGCTCACTATTGGCAAAGTAACTTCCCTGAATTGCTTTGAGTTGTTGCACGACCGCTCGATCATAAATCAAGAGATTGATTTCGGCGTTTAACGCGAACGAGCGAATATCCATGTTAGTCGATCCCAACAGTGCGACATCGTCATCGATGGTCAGAAGTTTGGCATGGAGAAAATGCGGCCGGTAGAGATGAATTTGCACTCCCGCCTCCAGCAGATCATCGTAATAAGAACGCTGCGCGAGCTGTGTTATCAGCTGATTTGCGTGCTTGGAAACAACCAAGTGCACTTCCACGTTCTCCCGCTGGCCCGCTGAGCAGATAGCTTGAAGAAACGGTTCATCGGGCACGAAGTAGGGGGTTACAATTACGACGCGCTGACGGGCCTCGTACAACATCGAGATGATGAGATCCCGGCCGTTTTCCTGGCCATAACCGGGCCCGCTCGGCACCAACTGAGCAACCGAGTTTCCCGTCGGTTCCAGGTCCGGAAAGAGTTCTTCCCGATCCAAAACCTTTTCGGTCTCCAGATAGTGATCGGCCAAAAAAACTGCCTGAAGTTGGGAGACAATCGGACCAGTGACCCGGGCTACCAACTCTTCGTTGGGATAGTTCTTTACAAACGCGGGATCCGCGATGTTTTGCGATCCGATGTAACCGATGTGGCCATCGATCACGATCACCTTTCGGTGGTTGCGCAAATCGAATCGCGCGGCGTTTTGGCGAAACAATCCCACCGGTAACATCGATCTGACTTCGACTCCGGCCGAGCGCATTTCCCGCCCAAGTCGTTCCAGAGCGAGGCGGGAGCCGACGGCATCCAGCAAAACCCGGCAGTCGACCCCGCGTCTAGCCGCCCGTCTCGAGTGCTTCAGTGACCTTTCGCCCAGTCCGATCCGGTAGATAGATATAGGTCAGGAGATGCACGTGTTTTTTCGCCGAATCGATATCTTCGATCACTCGATCGATGCTTCCCTCATAGTCGCGGAGAAATTCCAGCGCATTGCCGGCGAAGGGCTCAAAGGCACCAAGCTTTCGAGCCTGTTGCGGAATAATCTGGAGCGGGGCAGGAAGATCTGGTTCCAGGGTTATTCGATCGCCGATCTGGGCCTGCGCTCTTTCGATTTGCAGTGATGCCTGCAGCTGCATCTTACGCCGCAACGCCGGTAACCGGATTCGCCCCACGAGGGCGTAGAGCACGAGGCCCGGCCAGGGCAGCAGAAAAATGAACAATAGCCAGGTCCGGGCCGCCGAAGCGCTCCTTCGTTGCGGGACGTACAGGAGCATTGCTAACCGGATGGCCCATTCGCTTGAGAGGTAAAGAAAGCTCCAGTCGGTCATGTTCGTTGCAGTGACCTCGGTTCAACGAGTACGGCATCCCACATTGCACGAAAAGTGCGACGTCAAGTCGATCGCCAAATCAAGCAATCAGACCTGAGATTGGAGCAACCGCGAATGGATCCTCGTTCCCGCGAATGCCGATCCGTCTGGAAAGAGGTTTGCTTCAACTCTTTTTTAAGCGAGATTCCTATTTACCGAAAGGAGGTCTTCTCTGATGACAGTCAAAGAGATTCACCATCATGATTACACGAGGGGTGGTGTTCGGTATACGATTCACGTTGAAGAGGGAGAAGACGGCGTGAAGTGGGGTACATGGAATTGCCATGACTGCAATGTCGGCGGTTCGACCAGCAAGAGATCAAAGACGGTCGACGATGCGGTGGAAGCGGCGAAGAGCGACTTGGAACGACACCACATTACGAATCACGAAGTGTAAATTCTGTGTGGCCACCCCACCCGGGTGGCCACACGCCTTCTCAACAAGGTACTCGCGATCGGTGTGGCTCGCTCAAGCGGAGCGGAGGCGAATAGGGACGAAATGCGTAATCTGGCGGCTATTCCCGGTTAATCGGCTAAGTTTCGCCCTGCTATCCCCATCCCGATCGCACGCGCGGCTGAACCGCGCGCGGAGCAGGCAGCAATCATCACGTGTAACGATTCTACCCCGCTCTTCTTCACTTCTTTTCGGTGACACGATCTACGAAAGAATGCCAATAACTCCAAGTAGGATCATGGCTGTGCTGAATCGAAACGGGAAATCGTTCATGCGAAGAGAGCCGCGAGTTCAGTCTCTTCATGAATGCGTCATAGTCATTCGCATAAAAACACCATTCACGCAGTCCGCCCACAGTCATGACCAACGTCAAATAAGAGTCTTTGCCGAAGCACAGGTCTGCGAGTGCCTCCTCGAGCACATCCATGTGCGCGCTGGTGGCTTTGTCAGGTAGCCCGACGCCGTACTGCCAGGTGATCGAGATCTCTTCGGAGAGCGGAAACGAATCCCACAATTCCGGTTTAGACTGTAGATAACGAAAAGTCCCCGATCCCAAAGACTGGGTCGCAACCCTGGCGATCATCCATTTATCATTCATATGCAGGTTGGACTAGATCACACGAAATTCACCACGGGTCAGCCGGGTCAATCGCCCGACCATTTCGGCGTTTCTTTGTTGATGAATGAGTTAGCGCCCCGGCGGAAATCCTCGCTCCCGTAGCATTGATCAATGACATCGGAAAAGTCGACCGACTGCAGCTTTTCATAGATTCGAAGCAACGCTTCCTTAGCCGCGCTGATGGTCAGCGGAGCGTGTTGCACAATTAGAGCAGCTAGATCCCGTGCGCGGGGCAGAATCTGTTTCGGTTCATCAACGATCTCATTGATTAACCCAGCTGCATATGCCTCCTCCGCTCCCATCAACCTTGCCGTGAACAGGAGATCCTTGAAGCGACCCGGACCAATCAGAAAACTTAAACGCGCCGAATTGCCGAGCGACAAACAGTTTCCGAGGGTTTTCGCCATCGGATAGCCGAACTTCATGTTCTCCGCTCCGATACGCAGATCACATGCCGCAGCCAACGCCGCTCCCCCGCCGGTACAAGCGCCTGCGATCGCGGCGATTGTCGGTACGCGACAGCGCTCAACGGCCCCAACCACACGCTCGATTCTCGCTTCGTAATCAATGCCCTCCTTCCCACTAGCGATACTCTGTAGCAGATTGATATCAGTCCCCGCGGCAAACGCCGAAGAGCCCGAGCCGGCAAAAATAATCGCTCGGATTTCTCTATTTGTGTTCGCCTTCGTGCAAAGGTCGTAGATTTCCTCGTACATCTCGAAGGTCAAGGCGTTGCGCACTGCCGGACGATTAAAAATGACCTGCGTTATTCCGTCCAAATGATCGATGATAATCTCAGCCATAGTTCTGTAGGAGCGGTTTACAAAGCAACATACTGAAAAG
Source organism: uncultured Verrucomicrobiae bacterium (assembly GCA_963804425.1). Lineage (GTDB taxonomy): Bacteria > Verrucomicrobiota > Verrucomicrobiia > Chthoniobacterales > JAFAMB01 > DASTDH01. The sequence continues at coordinate 215,119 of CAWDQF010000005.1, forward strand.
GGTGTTCAGAAAGTAATCACTAGTCGGTAATCAGTGTTAACTTGGCTGCTGTATAAACAGGCTCCAATCCCCTGCCGACATTTTGATGGAAACCGATTACTGATTAGTCAGCCATCTTAACCACGCCCTCACTTCCCAGTTCCTCAATTTGCTCTTTGGTGTATCCAATGTCCGTGAGAATTTCGCGGGTGTGTTCACCCAGAACAGGAGCGCCTCTCGAGACTGCACCGGGAGTACGCGAAAATTTTACAGGAGCTCCGATCGCTCTCGTGGTTCCAAGAGTTTTGTGTGGAACCTCAACCAACATTTCCCGCGCTTTGGTCTGCTGGTCCTGAAGAACTTCTTTAATGTTGAAGATCGGACCGGCCGGTAGACCTGTTTTGTCGAACCGGTTCAGCCAGTCGCTCGAAGTGCGACGCCGGAAGTAGGTTTCCAATACTTCTGAGAGTTCGTCTAAATGGGCCATGCGATCGGAGTTTTCAGCAAACCTTTGATCGCGCAAAAGTTCCGGCGCCTCTATGACCTCTACTAATCGCTCCCAATTTGCTTGGTTGGCGGCGCCGACGGTAATCCAGCCATCAGCGGTAGGAAATGCTTGGTAAGGCGCGCTCATGATATGCGCTGATCCGACCGGACCTGGCGATTCTCCAGTTGCGAGGAAAATCGCCGAATGAAAATAGGTTTGGATGATTCCCGCTTCGTACAACGAGGTATCGACTAACTGGCCTTCACCCGTCTTGAGTCGATGCGCATAAGCGGCTAGCACGCCCATAGCTCCAAGTATCCCTGCGGTGATATCCGTGACCGGAGGACCAACCTTCACCGGCGTTTCGTTGTTACGCTGGCCGGTAATACTCATCAGACCGGACATTCCTTGGGCCACGAGATCAAACCCGCCCCGCGAGGCGTAAGGCCCCGTGCGGCCGAACCCCGACAAAGAACAATAAATCAAACTCGGATTAAGCTTTCGGATAGTTTCGTACTCCAAACCGAGCCGTTCCATCGTACCTAGCCGGAAATTTTCAATGAGGATGTCGACTTCCTGGATGAGCTTCTCGACGATTTCGATCCCCTCGGGAGACTTCAAATCGACCGCGATCCCGCGTTTGTTTCGATTCAAGATCAGGAAAGCCGCTGATTCGTCTTTGATCTGTGGCGGCACCATTCGGCGAGAGTCATCTCCTCCCGAGACCTTTTCTAACTTGATAACGTCCGCCCCCATGTCGGCCAGCATCAACCCGCACACCGGCCCGGCCATCACATGACCGAGCTCGAGCACTTTGACTCCCTGAAGTGGGCCAAAACTGGGGTTGTCTGTCATAGTTTAATCGTCCTCGAATGGAATAGCCGATAGCCAATAGCAAATTCGGCTATCCGCTATTGGTCATCACCTGAGCCATCCTTAATACTTCGGCGATATGGAGCGGTTCGCGGTCGGTGTTTTGTACGATCTGCTCCCGGCAACTGAAACCATCGGTGATCACGATCGTGTCCGGATCCGCCGAGCGAACCGCGGGAAGAAGAACGCGCTCACCGAGTGCCTGGGAGACGGCGATCTTGCCTTTCTCAAAGCCGAACGGACCAGCCATACCGCAGCAACCGCTATCGAGGGATTTCAGTTCAACGCCCATGCGCTTGAGCAACGCTTCCTCATCGCCAAATTTCAGCACCGCTTTGTGGTGGCAATGGCCATGGAGAAGGACTTTCCTGCCCGATAGTCTTGGTGGCTCATAATTTGGGACCTGGGTTTGCAGGAAGCTACTAAGCGTGAAGCTCTGTTGCCGCAGCCGATAGGCGACGCCGTGGTGCGGGAAGAGGCCACGCAGTTCATCGCGAAAGACGGCCGCGCAACTTGGTTCCAACATGATCACGGGTAAGCCGGAATTCACGTACGGTTCGAGCGCAGTGAGGACTCGCTTCAAATATTTCTTCGCTGCGTCGAGCAACCCGAAATCATAGAGGGGCCGGCCGCAGCAGAGGTGTCCCTGCGTCTGTGGAACGTGGATGGTAAAGCCCGCGCTATGCAAGACATCCCAGGCAGCTCGAGCCGTTTTCGGTCGAAAGTAATTGTTAAATGTATCGGCAAAAAGGACCACCTCGCCACGCGAGCCAGTAACACTCGGTTGCTTTTTCACCCAGCTCACAAAGGTTTCTTCGGCGAACCTCGGGATCTCGCGTTGAGGGGCGACTTGCAAGACAGTTTTCGCGATTTGGTTCAAGCCGGGCGCGGAGCTGAGGCCGTTGATCAATTTAGGCGCGAAGGAGCCCAGCCGCGCCCAGCGATCAATGAACCCAAAAGCATAGTGGTTGAGCGGGCGTGGTCGACCCTCGTAATAGTGCGAAAGGAACTCGGACTTGTACGTAGCAATATCGACGTTGGTCGGACATTCGCTCTTACATGCTTTGCAGGCCAAGCAAAGGTCCATGGATTCCTTGACCTCCTGATCGTGCCAACCACCCTTGATCAATTCACCTTGCAGCATTTCGAAAAGGAGATGGGCCCGACCGCGCGTACTATGGATCTCCTCCCGCGTGACCTGATAGCTTGGACACATCGTTCCGGCGTCAGTCTTTCGGCAAGCGCCAACTCCCACGCAACGCTGAGTCGCTTTTTCCAACGAACCCTGATCGTCCGGAAAGTGAAAGTGAGTTTTCGGCTGCCGCGGGTTGTAATCCGCTCCGAGCTTTAAGAATGCTTCCGGCGGATACGGGTCCACCAATTTGCCCGGGTTGAGCTTGTTATCGGGATCCCACAAGGTCTTGAACTGGCGAAACCCTTCCACTAGTTCGGCACCGAACATTTTTTCGTAAAGGAACGCTCGAGCGTGTCCATCGCCATGCTCGCCAGAGATTGAACCGCCATACCACACAACCAGATCGGCGGCCTCTTCGAGAAAACGCCGGAATTTACGAACCCCCTCGTAAGTCTCCAGATCGAAGGTAACTCGCTGGTGCACACATCCTTCGCCAAAATGGCCGTAATACCATGCCTTATAACCGTACTTAGCCAGGAGCGCTTTATAGTCGCGCAAATACTGACCAAGTACTCGCGGATGCACCGCGGCATCCTCCCAACCCTCATGGGTAATAGAGTGCTGACCGGGAATGATCGTCGTGCCACCATTACCGGCCTCCCGGACCTTCCAGATACGCTTCACTTCGCCCGGATCGCGTACGATTTTGATCACCGGCGGCTCAGGCTGGTCGCGAAGCCAGTTCACCAGCTTGTCCGCTTCAGTGTCGGCCGCCGCCGGCGTGCCACCGCCGAACTCTGCCAACAAGTAACCATTGCCCGGCGGCAACAAAGCAATGTTTTCCGGTTGCAGATTTTTCCGCCGCATGACGGTGAGGACGTCGCCTTCAAATCCTTCCAGCGCGATTGGTTTAAATTGAAGGATGTCTGGAACTGAGTCGGCAGCAGCGAAAACGTCTTTGAAGCCAAGACAGACGAGCGACTTATAGCGCGGGCTGTGAACGAGCCTCACTTTCGCTTCCAGGACAATCACGCAGGTCCCTTCGCTGCCGACCAGAGCGCGGGCCACGTTAAATGGTGTTTCGGGCAGCAGTTCGTCAAAATTATATCCGGAAACTCGGCGCGGAATCTTGGCGAAGCGATCTCGCGCTAAACCACCGTAGTGTTCTCGTAGGCGTATCAGGCCCGAATAGACTTGGCCACGCCGGTCGTTCACTTGAGCGATGCGAGTTAACTCCTCCGGCGAGGTTGGACCCACAGTAAGAATCGTTCCGTCGTAGAGCAGCACGCGCATCTCCTCGATATTATCCTGCACTTTGCCGCCCATGAGAGAATGGGTACCCGAAGAGTTATTGCCGATCATGCCACCAAGCGTGCAACGGTTATGCGTCGAGGGATCAGGAGCGAACGTCAGGCCGTGTTTCTCCGCAGCATCGCGCAACGTATCCAGGACGAGACCGGGTTGGACGCGGGCGAAACGTTGTTCCGGGTCGAGATCGAGGATCTGATTCAAGTACTTCGAAAAATCAAGCACTACAGCTACGTTGCACCCCTGACCCGCCAGGCTGGTTCCTCCTCCGCGCGAGAGAATCGGTGCACCAAACTTCCGACAAACAGCAACGGCTGCCACCACATCAGCTTCGTCGCGGGGAATCACTATCCCGATCGGGATTTGCCGGTAATTCGACGCATCCATCGTGTAAGCCGCGCGCGAGCCGCGGTTAAACCGTACCTCGCCTTTAATGCTAGCCCTCAGTCCCTGTTCCAACGCGTCGGCTTCCGGAAAGGCGTCTATCGCCACGGCGTGCGAGCTGGCCGGCAGACCATTCTTGGAGAGTGATGAGGTTGAGGTATCCATTGAATGGCCAATAGGAAATAGGAGATCTGCAATTACTTCGCCGGCGTGGAAGTAGTTTCTGGGTTCGTGGTTGTTCCTTGCCCTGCCCTCGCTTGGCTGGCAAAGCTAAATGCTTCGTTTGGCTTCATCCAGAAAGCGACAATTGAGCCGGCCAGGAACAAGCCCATGGACCCAAGAAAAGGCAGAGACCAATTGTGCGTATGATCAATGATAAAGCCAAAAACCACTGGCGAAAGAATAGCGGCTAGAGCGGATCCGCTGTTCATGATGCCGCTGGCGGAACCGGCGTAGCGCGGAGCGATGTCCATCGATATCGCCCACATCGGGCCAATGGTCATCTCCGCAAAGAAAAAAGCCCCGCTAAGGCAAATCGTAAGCGTCGTAAGATCCTTGGTCAGAAACAGCGGGACCATGCACAACAACGAGCAAAGAAAGAAAACGACAACCAAGTTGCGGCGCGCCTGCTTGAGATCCCGGGTTTTGCGCAACACCGAATCCGTAACGACTCCGCCTAATGCATCACCGATTACTCCGGCGAAGAAAACGGCGGTCGCGAAAAGAGCCGAATCCTTCAGATCAAGTGAGTATTGGTTTTTGAAGTACTGAGGCAACCAGCTCAGGAACAGCCAGAGCGTCCAGCCATAACAGAAATAGACAAATGTTACCGGTAGCATTCGCGCGAACAAAGGAACCCATGGTACCGGATGACGCCTGCGCTCGGTTTGGTCCACGTAGGTCGGCAACGCCGCGATCTCTGCTTGGGAAATCGCAAAATGCTTAGTTGGATCGTCCCGATAAAAAGCGAACCAAATAAGCACCCAGAGACAGCTGATTACACCCAAAACGATGAACGATCCACGCCAGCCGCTTAAAGCCATCAACGCGACAACCAGCGCCGGCGTCAAAGAATTCCCGATTCTGGCGCCGGCGTGGGTGAATCCTTGAGCAAAACCGCGGTCTGACGGCTTCGTCCAAACGGACATGGCGGAGGTGGCGGTTGGAAATGTTGCGCCTTCACCAAATCCGAGGAGCAAGCGGGCGAGTACCATCGTGAAAAACCCTCCCGCCAAACCGGTGAGCATCGTCGCTACGGCCCAAATCAGTGAACAGATCGTCAACACCTTGCGCGGACCGAACCGGTCGCCCAAATAGCCGCCTATAATTTGGAAAATAAGATACGGGTAACCAAAGGCGGAGAAGACGAAACCGACTTGGGTCTTGTCCAGGTGAAGCTCCTTTTCGAACACGTTCGAGGCAGTACTGACATTGACCCGGTCGATGTAGGTCAGCAGATACATCAAAAAAAGCAGAAAAAGGACGATGTTGCTCGCCGAGAACAGAGGAGATTTGACGGCGGTTGGAACCGGGTACGTAGCTTGCATAGGTTCTGGGGGGAATAGCCGGATCTTGCATCCGACGGACAACTTTGGCCGCCGTCACCGCTCAGCTAGTTCAGGTCCTTTCGCAGAGACGCCACTCTCAGAGGCGCTTGTTAGTTGTTGGCCGCCTGATCGAATTCTCAGGCTGTCGCCCAGATTTAAGTAATCCATCGCAGCCCGCACACCGCCCTTCCTAAGCGGAACGCCGAATTTCTCCAATCCCATCTCTACTCCACATAATGTGCCGCAGAGCATGAGGTCGTTAAAGTCGCCCAAATGGCCGATTCGGAAGACCTTGCCTTTTAGTTTGCCCAGACCGGCTCCAAGCGACAGATCAAAGTTCTCTAGAACAACCTGGCGAAATTCGGCTTCGTCAAAGCCTTCAGGCATTAGTACCGCAGTCAGTGAGTTGCTGTGTTCGCGAGTTTCCAGGCAGAGCAACTCCAGCCCCCAAGCACGCACCGCGCACCGCGTCGCCTCAGCATGGCGAGCGTGGCGGCAAAACACATTATCCAAGCCCTCCTCATGTACCAACATCGAGATCGCTTCGCGCAGCCCGTACAGCAGGTTGGTCGCAGGTGTGTAAGGGAAAAAACCGCTCCGATTCGGTTCCAGCATTTCCTCCCACGACCAAAAAGATCGAGGGAGCCGGGCGGTCTTCGAGGCCGCCAAAGCCTTTTCACTTACCGCGTTGAAGCTTAGCCCGGGCGGCAACATCAAGCCCTTTTGTGAACCGGCGACGGTCACATCCACCCGCCATTGGTCCTGCCGATAATCGATGCTGGCTAGAGACGAAATGGTATCCACCAGCAAAAGCGCCGGGTGTCCTGCGGCATCCATCGCTCGACGCACATCCCCTATTCGGCTAGTAACGCCGGTCGAGGTCTCATTGTGGACGCACATCACCGCCTTGATCGCGTGAGTGGCATCCTCCCGGAGTACCGTCTCAACAGTCGCCGGATCTACCCCATGCCGCCAATCACCGGGTACGAAGTCCACGAGGAGACCAAACCGTTCGGCAATCCTTCGCCACAGGATCGCGAAATGACCAGTCTCAAACATCAGGACACGATCACCTGGAGAAAGTGTATTGACTATCGCAGCCTCCCAAGCGCCAGTGCCACTTGCTGGATAAATGAAGACATGACCCCTGCTCATCTTGAAGATGGCTTTCATGCCTTCCAGACATTCACGTCCCAGCCGCGCGAATTCCGGACCGCGATGATCGATGATGGGTCGATCCATCGCCCGGAGGACACGGTCGGGCACGTTGGTCGGACCTGGAATTTGCAGAAAATGCCGACCGGCTTGGTAACCTGTAAGAAAACCTTTCATGGGAAGAAATGGGTCTTAGGGATTCTGATTCACCGAAGCCTGATCGGCTTCCATCCGAGAACCACAGACACAGAACGATTTGTATGCAGACTTGCAAGATGATTTTATCTAAAGCTGCTTCCTCCTTGAATTCAGCGTATTACAACGCAGGCATTTCGCATATTTTGCATGCAATCCGTCGTTTGAAGGAGCCTTGGCGAGACGCGTGGTAGGGCGAGGCTCCCTAAAGATGGCGACAAAGCGACTCGTACTTATGATCGAGATGCTGCTGCAACAGCTCTGCCAGTTCGTCCGCACGGCGCCGAGCCAGAGCATCAATGATCGACTCATGCTCTTGCATCGCAGCCGCCCACCGCTCCCGATCGGTCTGGCTAGCCAGATAACGAGCGCGCAACAAGCGGCCGTTCAAATTCTCGTACATCGTGATTAAGACCGGGTTGCGCGCAGCCGCCACAATTCGCTTATGAATTTCTTGATTGTCCCGGAAATAATCCGGTAAATCGCGCCGGATAAACTGCGCCTGCATGTGATAATGAATCGCTTTGATCTCACAGATCTCCGCTTCGGTGATATGTTGGCAGGCGAGTCGGCCAGCTAGAGATTCCAAGGCGCTGAGGACCTCAAACAGGTGTCGGACATCCTCCGGTGTCAGCTCGATGACGCGCGCCCCGCGATTGGGCAGGAGCTCGACCAACCCTTCGTGGGAGAGCATCTTCAACGCTTCGCGTAGCGGAGTGCGTGAAACCTTAAGCCGCTCGCACAAGACGCGCTCATTTAGTCGCTTACCGGGCGCCAGCTCATTGTGGACAATGAGATCCCGCAGAGCCGCCAAAACTCCATGATGCAACGGCATCGCAGCGGATCGCAACGCCATCTCTTGGGTCTCATCCGCTTCGGCAGGAAACGCAATGATATCTGGCGGTAACGAACCCGTCGAAGGAGTCGTTTGAGCAGAGCGTTGTCGCATCGTCGCTTTCCTTTGGATCTGTTCAGCTTAACATGCTGATTCCAGGAAAGGTAGTGCGACGATTAATCCCAAAACGGGGCGCCTGGGTCAGATCTCGACAGCCCGGATAAATGGTGTCTACTGTCTCGGATTCGGAATGCCTTGTCTTTGAGGGGCGTCAAAACAGGAGCATCCGAGTGCTAGAAAGTGAAACAGTATGCGTAGCAGAACCGGTATTCGTTTCCTGTGGTTTTCGCTCGTTTTTCTATCAAGCGCGTTTGGGCTTTCGGCTGCCGGGGAAGGCAGGAAAACTGTTGTCCTAACCGGAGCCAGGCTGATTGACGGCACAGGGAACCCTCCAACTGAGAACGCCGTCCTGGTGATTCAAGGAGATATGGTGAGCGCCGTTGGTCCGGCAGACTCGGTAAAATATCCGGACGACGCGCAAGTGATCGATTGCCAGGGTCAAACCATTATTCCTGGCTTGATCTCGGACCACTCGCACATCGGGTTAGTGGATGGTACAAGCGTTAAGCCGGAGAATTATAATCGGGCGAATATTCTACGGCAGCTGCGGCAGTATGAGGCTTATGGAGTTACCACCATCATGGCGCTCGGTTTGAACGGTGACTTGTTCTACGAGCTGCGCGACGAACAGCATACCGGCAAGTCTCCGGGAGCAGATATATTTGGTGCCGATCGAGGCATAGGTGCTCCGATGACCGCACCGCCAGCGGCTTTACTGCCTGTCGGCAAAGATCAACTTTATCGTGCCGAGACTCCCGAAGAAGCGAAAGCAGATATTCGTGAGATGGCGACTCGCCATCCCGATTTGATCAAGATCTGGGTCGACGATCAGCTCGGTACGGATCCGAAGATGAAACCGGAAATCTATCAGGCGGCGATCGAGGAAGCGCACCGATTAGGGCTGCGCGTTGCTTGTCACATTTTTTATCTGGATGACGCAAAGGCGGTGCTCCGCGCCGGAGCTGATATTATTGCGCACGGCGTTCGTGATCAGCCGGTCGACTCCGAATTCATTAGCGAAATCAAGGCCCGATCCGCCTGGTATGTCGCGACCATTAACCTCGACGAAACGTCCTTCATTTTTGCCGAGCAGCCGGCCTGGACAAACGAAGGCTTTTTTCAAACTGCCTTGCAACCCGCGCTCAGAGACCGGTTCAATGACCCCGCTTATTTGCAAAAGACGAAAACAAATCCAAGAGTACCAATTTTCAAAAAGTCGGTTGCCACCAATAAAGCGAACCTGAAAACCCTGTACGACGCCGGCGTTAAGGTTGCATTCGGAACTGACTCCGGAGCGCAGCCCCAGCGCATACCTGGTTTTGCCGAGCACCGCGAACTGCAACTCATGGTAGAAAGCGGTTTGTCGCCACTGCAGGCATTAGAGTGTGCCACGAACAGGGCCGCTGCGCTCATCGGACTGAACGATCGAGGTGTGCTTGCGTCCGGCAAGCTGGCCGATTTCGTGATACTGACCGCCAACCCTGTGAACGAGATATCTAACACAGAGAAGATCGCCGCGGTTTGGCACCGCGGAAAGAAAGTAAGTGGTCCGATTGCGTCTTTCTCGCAGGGACAGCTTACCGCACAATAGTTTCGGGCGTCATTCGATTTTCATGACCTGCCGGATTGATTTCGCGTCGGCCAAGCGATCGAAAGCTTCATTCAGCTCCTCAAGCCGAACGATCTCGCTGAGGAGCTTATTTACCGGGAGTTTGCCTCGCTGATACAGACGGATAAAACGCGGTATGTCTCGAGCCGGAACACAGGAACCAAAGTAAGAGCCTTTCAGAGTCCGCTCCTCAGCAGTCAGCTGAACAGCCGGAATCGATAATCGATGATCAGGATGAGGGAGACTCGCAGTGATCGTCATGCCTCCACGCTTGGTTATCTCATAGGCTAGTTGCAGGGCGGCAACTGAACTCGCCGCTTCGAAGGCATAGTCCACTCCGCCTTTTGTCAGGTCGCGAATCTCCTCGGCCGCGTGTGGTCCCGCCGTTACCGTCTTCGTTGCTCCCAAGCGGGCTGCCATCTCAAGCTTGTCTGGCTTTGCATCGACCGCGACAATTTCTGCCGCACCAGCGAGATCCGCACCCAAGAGGGCGCTCAGACCGACCCCGCCGAGACCGACGATTGCCACCGAGCTACCGGCCGATACTTTCGCGGTGTTCACTACGGCTCCCACACCGGTGAGAACCGCACAACCGAACAGTGCCGCTTCGTGTGCGGGCAACGAAGAGTCGACCTTAATCACCGAGCGGCGAGAAACGACCGCGTATTCCGCATATCCGGATACGCCGATATGGTGATACAGAGGCGTTTGGCCCAGGCGAAGACGCCGGGCCCCGGAAAGCAAGGTTCCCGCGATGTTAGAGCGAGCACCCGGCTCGCAAAGAGCCGGACGACCTTCCATGCACGGAATGCAACTGCCACACGAAGGGATAAAGGCCAAGACCACCTGATCACCTGATTTCAGGTCGTCAACGCCAGCACCGCATTCTTGCACCTCACCGGCGGATTCGTGACCTAATACCATGGGTGTAGGCCTCGGTCGGTCTCCGTTGACAACCGATAGATCGGAGTGACACAGACCAGTGGCTTTGATCTTTACCAACACTTCTCCAGGTCCGGGCGGGTCGAGACTAACCTCCTCCACCGTGAGTGGTCTTGAGTTTGCGTACGGTCGAGTAAGTCCCATTTGATACAAGATTGCCGCTTTCATCTTTTTTTGGCCGAGTTGCCTGGTGACTGCATGCTAACAGAGGAGAAAGTATCCGAGCAGGAACGCTGATTCACAACTCGGAACCCTCAAATCGATCAGGCGTTTCCCAGATCGTGTAACCCGTCGATCTCGCCTTCGAATATTCCCGGAGGGATCCGATGAAAATAGCCGGGTACGAAGTGCCGGGTCAGCATTGAACACCCTGAGAGGTTAGAACGTTTCAACCGTTCATTCAGGACGGACACCTTTTCTCTCATTTTCCCGGCACTTCGTACCGAGCTACTTTCATTGGATCCCTCCGGGACGACGCAGTTTCACAATTGTCACACCGGCGACCGGCATTTCGGCAGCGCCGAACACAAATTCTGTTTCGGCCGGTAAAATCAACGTCACCGCCTCAGGACTATAGTTAAAGAAAAACTGATGCCGGCCTCGGGTGCGGACGCGAACGCCTGCTGGCATTTCGCTGAATTTCACTCCTTCCTCACGCACAAGATCTTCAACGATTCTGTCCAGTAAAGATTGTTCCGGCAAAGTGGCCAGATAGATGACTTTGCCGTTCCGATAAACGATTCCGTGCCCGTCGGCGAGCTGGATGAGCGGCTTCAGGTCAGTTCGGACATGTTCGAGCCACGAATGGCACTGGTAGTTAACCGATTGCCAGGTCGAAGAAAGGGAAACAAAATCGGGTAGAGATTCCACCCGAACGACTCTTATAGGCATGAACTGTTGGAGTGGACCCGGAGGGAGCTCTGGAGGGATCTGGAAATTTGCGGTTTTAGAACCGGTACGGGGGCCGATCAGGGCCTGCCCGGTGAACCGTTTGAGCGATTCTACCAGCTTGGGACAGATGATCGGCAGAGGGGGAATCACCACTAGTTTATAGCCGTCTAGCGGCGCGTTCTGCGGCAGAATATCGATGTTGAGACCGGAACGTCTGAGTGCTCTATAGAAGCTCAGAACGGACCCAAAGTAATCAAAGTTGTCCCCTTGCGGCTGTATAGCAAATGTCCACGCCGCTTCGTAGTCGTACACCAACGCAACCTCTGCTGGAACTGATGGTGCGAACTCGATTTGCGCGAGTTCCTCCGCTGTTTGGCGAACCTCGAACGCACCTACGTCAGGTTCCCGGTTGGGTAGATTCAACCCGGAGTGCATCTGTTCCTGAGCAAAAGGCGCTTGTCGCCAACAGAAATAGCTGACGACTTCGGCCCCATGGGCAATCGCTTCGAAGGTCCAAAGGCGAACCACGCCCGGGTGCGGAGCTGGGTTGTAGGCTGCCCAATTCACTGGCCCGGGTTGCTGCTCCATCACCCAGAATCGACCTCTGCCGCAGGCTCGGTAAAGATCGTGGTGAAAGGCACTGAGATCGGGATCACCCAGATGAAGTTGACGAGCTTTGTGCGCTTTTGGTGCTTTCAGTAGCGTCAGCGCCCCCAGCGGATAAGAGTCCCAACTAGCTGCGTCCAGCGATTTGGAGACTTCGAAATGATCGAAGCCCAAAAAGGTCGCCATGAAATTGTGAAGAATCGCTCTGCCCGGCGAATACTGGCGAATGATCTCTACTTGTAGTCGATTGAAGCTATCGACCTCATCGGAGGAGAAACGACGGTAGTCAAGTTCGTGAGCTGGATTAGGATCTGTGACCGTAAGATTCGGAAGCTCGATCTCGTCGAAGCTTCTGTACTCCATGCTCCAGAAAACATTCCCCCACGCCTGATTTAGCTGATCGATCGATCCATAGCGATTTTTTAGCCAGGCTCGAAAGGCGATGCGCGCTGCATCCGAATAGCTCAGTATTGTATTGTGGCAACCGAACTCGTTATCCGTCTGCCAGGCGACAACTGCAGGATGTTCTCCAAAAGCTTGAGCTAGCTTAGTTACAATGCGTTCGCATTCTTTTCGATAACCAAGATGCGAAAAACAGTAATGACGACGCGAACCGAATCCCTTCCGTTGCCCATTCGCATCGACCGCAACCATGTCAGGCATCTGATCAACCAGCCACTTCGGCGGTGCGGACGTTGGCGTGCCAAGGACTACGGATAAACTCTTCGATTCGGCCAAATCCAGAATTTGTTCCAACCAGGAGAATCGGTATTCGCTTGGCTCCGGTTCAAGCCTGCTCCAAGCGAATTCGCCCACCCGAATAATGCGTATTCCGATTTCATGCATGGAATCAAAATCGGCAGCCCAATAATCCGTGGGCAAATGTTCCGGGTAGTAACAGACACCAAGGCAAGGCGTGGGGGTGATAGCTGGTGATCTCATTTTGTTTTAACGGGTAAGAGAAGAGCTGCGGCCGCCTACCGTCTGTGCGCTACCGCAAGGTAAACTAAGTTGTTTTTGACGAAGGACTCCCTCCCACATTCCAGGGACAACAGGCGGGCGAGCAGACTCGTCCCTTGGGGACCTAACGAAAGTAGCCCAGTACTTCAGTGCTGGGTTGGTTTTGAAAAAGGCGCCCGTCCCCGTAAGGGACGATCGAAATGCCTCCTTGGTGTAGCGTGTTGGCAACTCGGGGGCTGCGGCTCGGCAGGAGCCTCGCCCTACCAGTCCCATCTCCATCCACCACCGCCCCACTATTTGTTTCACTAATCACCTCTCACTTTTCACCAATCACTTTTTGGTTGAAGGCCGCTGCGCTGTGCTCCTTCTGGCGATCAGGACCGGCTTCAGAATGAAACGTTGAGGCAAAGTATCAGGCCGATTGATCATTCTTAGGAGAGACTCCACACTCACCTCCCCCAGAGCGGCAAAATCCTGGTAGATGGTGGAGAGAGGTGGCTGATAAAACTCGGACTCCGGCATGCCGTCGTATCCAATGACGGATATCTCGTCAGGGACCTCGATTCCGTTCTCGTGAAAAGCTCTCAATGCGCCAAGCGCCATGTGGTCGTTCGCGGTCACCAGCGCGGTGAAATCACCCCGGTGATGGCGGATCAATTCGAGTGCGGCGAAATAACCGCTCTTAGCACTCCAGTCCCCTTCGAGCATGGGGCCGGGCGAGAGGTGTGCCCGCTGCAAAGCTTTCATCCAACCGCCGGTACGCAGTTTGGCAGCTCGCCACTGAGAAGGTCCGCAAATGAACGCTATCTTGCGGTGTCCAAGGTCGGTTATGTGCTGGATAGCCAGACGCGACCCTCTTTCTTGGTCGACCATGACAATCGGTAGCCCAGACCCTAAATCGACATCGATCGCGATAAACGGAACCTCTTGGCAGATATTGCGAATGAAATCCATCTCAAGCTGGAGAGGAATAAGGAAAACGATGCCGTCCACCTGGCGGGCACACAGTTCGTCGATAGCGCGACGCACTTCTTCTAAATTTACCTCGGGAAGCTCCGAAAACATGACATTGTATCCGTGTTTCTTCGCAGTCATTTCTACGCTCACCATGATTCGAGCCGGTCCGTAAAAAGTGATCGATGAGACACAGCCAATGATCTTCGATAGCCGGCTTACCAGATGTCTGGCGGCGTTGTTTGGCCGGTACCGGAGTGCTTCCACCGCTTCGATTACTCGAGCCCGGGTGGCTGGGTTGACGTGAAGACTACCGTTTACGACGCGGGAAACCGTCTGGTACGAAACGTCTGATCGAGCCGCCACATCTTTGAGAGTAGGAGCTTTTGGGCGCTGGGAATGTTTGGACGGCATGGATGGATCCAACTGGGATTAATCGGCTAGGGTCGAGGTCCGAGTTGGAAAAGTGGCAGAATTCGATTGTCGGGAGTGAACAGGTAGTGTATCGGTTGTGAACGTTCACACGATAGCGTTATTTCCCCCAATGCGTCAACCAGGATAGCCGCATTCCCAAGCAAAATCGGACCACTCCAGTTTATATGGTTATATCCCCCAGAATTATTTTGCCGATCTTTCGGCCAACGTTTCGTTCCGAGTGCCAGAAGCCATTCCGCGGCCTTTTGGCTTTGCTCGCATTAGTGACAGCACCATTGCTTCCCGCTTCTGTTCAAGCCGCCGACTACAAGGAGCCCGACTACAGTAAGTTCAAAGTAGAGGATGGTCAGGTTACCCTGGAGGTTTGGTCGTGGGTAGTCGGGTTAGATCAGGTAGTAAAAGAATTCGAGCAAGCCTTCCCCAACATTAAGGTACACGTGAACAATGTAGGCGGCGGCCCGGCCGAGTACCAAAAGCTCCAGACCGTACTCAAAGCCGGCTCCGGCGCGCCCGACGTTGTGCAAATCGAATACGATTTTCTGCCCTCGTTCATTGCCACCGACGGCATAGCTGACATCGCGCAATATGGTGCGAATGACGCCAAATCGTATTTTGTCGATTGGACCTGGGGACAAGTGTCCCCTGATGGAAAAGCGGTCTTTGGGATCCCGCAAGACACCGGGCCGATGGCCTTCGTCTACAACAAAAAAATCTTCGATCAGTATCAACTTACCGTTCCAACCACTTGGGATGAGTTTGCTCAACAGGCCGAGAAACTCGCCAAGGCCAGTAACGGCAAAGTAAAGATGGCGGACTTCTTCCCCACCCACGCGCCGTGGTTCATCGGCCTCGCCTGGGCCAGCGGCGGAGAATTTTTTAAAGAGAAGGGCGATACCTGGATTCAAACTCTCAACAACTCTGCCTCGGAGAAGGTACTGACTTTCTGGGAAGGCTTAATAAAGAAAGGGTATGTCTCGACTTTGCCCGATTTTACCGCGGAATTTTACTCTGCCCTCGGATCCGATCAGATCGCTTCATCGGTGGAGGCTGCCTGGGGTCCGGGCGTTTTTGCTGCTTCGTTGAAAGACAAAACAGAGGGGGAGTGGCGAGTGGCGCCTCTTCCTCAGTGGAGCAAGGATCAACCGTTCCGCAGCGGAAACTGGGGAGGCAGTTGTAATTCTGTGACCAAACAATCGAAGTACCCAAAGGCGGCCACCGTCTTCTCGATTTGGTTGAATACCCATAAGGCACCGGTTATCGGCAACTGGGTTAACACCGGGATCTTCCCCGCGTCGCTTTCCGGACTGGCGTCCGCCGATCTGAACGACCCCAGTAAAAATCCTTCCAAGTTTTGTGGCGGCCAAAACCTCGCCCAGGTCTATTCCGACGCAGCGAAAGCGATCAATGTCGATTTCGCTTGGGCGCCATGGTTCGCCTATGCAAATGACAACTATAACAAGCATATCGCTGACCTGCTCTCCGGCTCTGCTACGGTGAAACAGGCGCTCGATGGTTGGCAGAATGATTGTCTGAAGAACGGCAAAGACGCTGGATACGACGTGAAGGGCCAGTAAGAAGAAGGCTCGCGCAAAGGCGCAAAGAAAATACCCGGATAGGAGAGAATTGGATGATCGACATGGTTTTGTGCCGCCTCGATCAGGCTCTTTAAAGACTTCATAGTTGGCAGGATGCCACCGCCACTTCTTCTTTCTTCGTCTTTGCGTGAGGTTCTTGATCGGCCTATTTAACAGCGGAATCTAGAGCGACACCTCCCTCTAATGCGTTACCACAAGACCGTTCTGTTCTTCCTGACGCCGTTTCTGACGGTATTCGTAGCGTTTTATCTCGCGCCGGTGTTTTACGCAATTTATCTGAGTCTTTTTATCAGGAAGCGGATCGGTATCGGCCCACCGAAAGAAGTATTTGGCGGTCTCGAAAACTATGTTCGCGCCGTTCAGGACACTGATTTTCTGAATGGTCTGAAAAACATTTTCCTGTTTGGGATTGTTCAGATTCCGGTGATGCTCGGTCTAGCCATTCTGTTGGCGCTCCTCCTGGACCAATCACGCGGCCTCTTCTCGCGGATCTGTCGCACCGTCTATTTCCTGCCGTACACAATACCGACAGCGATCGCTGGATTGATCTGGGGCTATATGTACGCCCGACACCTTTCTCCATTTAACCAAGTCCTGAGCACATTACGTCTTGGAGCCATCGACTTTTTGTCGCCCGCGATCATACTCTTCTCGATCGGCAACATCGTCACCTGGACCTGGACCGGATACAATATGATCACTCTATTCGCGGCGTTGCAGAACATACCAAAAGAGCTCTTTGAAGCCGCCCGGGTCGACGGTGCAACAACTTTGAATATCGTTCGCTATATCAAGATCCCTTTGGTGATCCCAACACTGCAACTCTGCCTGATCTTTTCCATTATCGGCACCTCCCAACTGTTTACCGAAGCTTTCGTGATGCGCCCCCTCGGGTATGTAGCCGATAATATTACTCCTAACCTTTATCTGTATCTCACCGCTGCTCGTGACGCGAACTACGCTTACGCCGGGGCGTTAGCTATTCTCATGGCTGTTGTTATTTTCGCTTTCAGCGGCGCTTTTCTTCGCCGTATTACCTCCCAATAAATGCGCAGATGAAACTATCCACAGATTACGCAGATCACACGAATTTATAATACAGATACGAACCCAATTCATCTTAGAGAGTTGATAGTCTCGATTAGGAGCCTCACAGAAAGCTTACAGCAACTCTTCACTTAGAAAAATCTGTGTAATCTGTGGATAGTTTCGTTTGTGCACGGATAGTTTTTCTCTGCGGAATCTGTGGATCTGGATTTAGGATAAAAGGCGGTTTATGGCAGCAATGGAGACCCAATCAGACTTGGGTAGACCGGCGGACTGGCGGATTCCGACCGAGGCGCGTTTCCGTGGAAATTCGGCGGACGCCCTTCGTTACGCTGTTCTCGCGATTTTTCTCGTTTACTGCATTCTACCCGCAACCTGGATCTTGACCGCGGTAACCAAGGATAGCGGCCAGATTTTGACTACGTTCGGGTTCTGGTTTGCTAATCCGCCACATTTCTTCGAGAACATCGCCGATCTGTTTGCTTTCCGAGACGGGATTTTTGTCCGGTGGTTTGCTAACTCCCTGGTTTACGCAGGATCGATTTCGCTGGGCAGCACACTGATCTGTGCAATGGGTGGCTACGCTTTTGCCAAATACGATTTTCCGGGGAAACGGATTCTTTTTAGCTTCATTCTCGGCGCCATCATGGTGCCATCGACCGCTCTGGTGTTGCCGCTGTTCCTTATGCTTTATCGACTTGGCCTGGTGAACACCATGTGGGGTGTCATTTTGCCAAGTCTGGTGAACCCGTTCGGGCTCTATCTGATGCGCGTTTTCTGGGATGCATCCTTTCCCAACGACCTGATCGAAGCCGCCCGTTTGGATGGCGCCGGCGAGGTCCGGATTTTTTGGAGTCTCGGATTGCCGCTGATGCAGACCGGCCTGGTCACCGTGGCCCTGCTCAGCTTTGTCGGAGCATGGAACAATTTCTTCCTCCCGTTGATCGTTCTTAGCAAAGACGAACTGTACCCATTGACCCTGGGCCTAAACGTCTGGAACAGCATCAGTAACGCCGCCGGTGGCGGCAAACCGTCTTATCACCTTATCGCGCTCGGCTCGCTCATCAGCGTCCTGCCGCTAATCGGGGCGTTTCTTTTGCTCGGGAAGTATTGGCGGGGCGGATTGACGGCAGGGGCGGGGAAATGAAGCCGGAAGCCAGAAGCTAGAATTTAGGAGCCAGGAGGAAAACAGAAGGCGAAAGTTCAGAAATCGCGCCGGGGGTTAGTGCGAGGGGCGTTGCTTGCGACGCCGAGCAACGATCCGGCGGCACCCGAGGAATCGAGCCCAAGGTCGACCGGCGTGTTTACATCGTGGGGTCATGCCGGGAGCCGCACGTGCCTGATCGAAGCCTTCTCAGGCGACTAGACGATCGCGGGCAACTTTGCGAAGTCACAGGCAACCCCTCCGCCCTGGGTACTAACCGCGCGATTTTCTCGGCCTCCGGCCTCCTGTTTTCCTCCCACGTCCTAAATTCTAGCTTCTGGCTTCACTTACTCGCTCCCTCCTGTCTCCCGTATTCTGTGTAATTTTCTACGAGCCATATTCGACCAAAACAGCTATAAAGCCGTTCCGCACTGGGAGGGGATGTATGACACCGCAAGTCTTTATCAGCCATTCGAGTAAGGATAATGCGATAGCAGACGCAGTTTGCCATCAACTGGAGTCCGCGGAAATCCCGTGCTGGATGGCTCCACGGGACATCGAGTTTGGGTCCGATTGGACTGAAGCAATCATGCGAGGCATTAGTTCTTGCCGAGTGTTTGTTCTGGTGTTTTCCGAAAACGCGAACGGTTCGGGTCATGTCCGACGGGAGGTTGCCAAAGCATTTTCGCTGGGGCTCCATGTCATTCCCTTTCGCATCGAGGATACGCTGCCGCAGAGTAGCCTGAGCTATTTTCTGGAGACGGTGCATTGGTTAGATGCGGTCACGCCGCCCTTGGAAAAGCACCTCAACTCGTTAACTGAACGGGTCAAAAAGTTGCTGGCCGGTGGCGACTCCGCGAGCAACCCCGCGCCGATCACAGTGCCGGCGAGAGCTTATCCGGGCCTCGCTGCGCCGCCAAAGCGTCGCAACTGGATTATTGGTGCCGGTCTGGCCGTTGCGGCTGCGGCAATCATCGCAGCCGCATGGCTCTACATCGCGGGGGATCGGGCCGCGCAACAGAAAACTTATCCCAGCGGTTCGCTCGCCGAAATTCCAGCCAAGAGCGTTGCCGTGCTCCCCTTCGAAAGCATCAGTGCAAGTAAAGACGACGGCTATTTCGCGGACGGAGTTCAAGACGAAATTCTCAATAACCTGGCCAAGATTGCGCAACTCAAAGTCATCAGTCGAACCTCGGTCATGCAATACCGCGCGGACACCAAACGCGATATGAAGCAGATCGCCTATGCGTTAGGTGTGGCCAATGTCCTGGAAGGAACGGTACGCCGCGAGGGCAACCGCGTGCGGGTCAGTGCGCAGTTGGTCGACGCCCGCAGTGACAGCGCAGTCTGGGCCGACAGCTACGACCGCGATCTCACTGATATCTTTACAATTCAGAGCGAAGTTGCTCAAACTATCGCAGGCAAACTTTCGGCTGCGCTTTCTCCAGAAGAAAGGCAGCGGATCGAAAAAAAGCCAACCGAGAATATCGAGGCATACGATATGTATCTTCGCGCCAAGGGAAAGATTGCTAACGCCGAAATCGCCGCGACCGGACACCGAGAGAAGCCGCTACGCGATGCTCTGAATCTGCTCCAACAGGCGGTCGAACTCGATTCTGATTTCGCGATCGCCTACTGCGCCATAGCATACGCCCAAGACTCTCTTCTGGATTTTGATGCGACCTCGGAACGGCGGGCCCTCGCAGATGAGGCCATCAACAATGCGCTGCGGCTGCAACCCGATCACCCTGAGATTCAACTGGCATATGCGAATCACCTCTACCGCGGTCATCGTGATTATGATCGAGCCCGCACACAGCTAGAAATCGCCAGACGCAGCCTGCCCAACAGTGCGGAAGCGACCTATCTTGAAGCGCTGTTGGAGCGCCGGCAGGGTAGATTCGGGAAGGCTATTCAGCATTTCGAGGAAGCAATCAAGCTCGATCCGCGCAACCCGCTGCCGATTTACGATTTGGCGGAAACTTTCTCCTCTACTCGACAGTTTCCCGCAGCTGAGCGCACCTGGGATCAATTGATCGCCCTCGTTCCAGACCAGCCAACCATGAAGCTTCAGAAGCTGTACTTCGTATCTGTTCTGAGAACGGGGGACGATACGCGCTATCGATCAGAGATAGAATCGCTGGCTGGGTCCATGCCAGATGACACGCTTCTTCTTACTGAACGTTTAATTTTGGCACTTGGTCATCACGATTGGTCCCAAGCAAAAGAGCTAGTCGAGAGAATGAAGGGCAGCGAGGACAGTGGCCAATTTGCTTATAGAGGGAAACCGGTTTCGGTTGGCTGCTACGCCGTATTGCTTGCACGGTTGCAAAAAGAGGATTTCGAGGGGCGGCCCGAATTCGCCGAGATACGACAGCAATTGAGTCGAAAAGTCGAGACGTCATCGACAGATGCCTCTCTGCTAGGCAATTTGGCAGTTGTTGATGCGCTGCTCGGGCGAAAAGAGGACGCCATCTCAGAAGCCAAACGCGCGGTCAACCTGTTGCCCATCTCCCAGGACGCGGTGGACGGCCCTCGCGTAGCGATGAAGTTGGCAGTCGTATACGCCTGGACGAATGAGCCAGATTTAGCCTTCCAGCAGTTGGACGAATTGTCGAACGTACCATTCGGCCTCTTCTACGCTCATTTGCTCGAGCCTTATTTTGATCCGCTCCGTCAGGATTCGCGCTTTGACAGGTTGCTGGCGCGGCTAGGGTCACATGAATAAAGGGTTATTCTGACATCTGGCCGGTTAGCTTCTCCAGAAGTTGGTAGTCCTCAATTGCCCGCTTGTGCAGCGGAGGGATGTAAAGGTTACCCCCTTGCGGAGCACGCTCCAGGTCAGCGGCAAGGGTTTCCAGTCGAAAGGTTTCGACTACCGACTGTAACAAGGGAAATGTTTTGGAAAAAACCAGGGTGACCGGGTGTTTAGGCGGATAGAATTCAAGCAGATAGTTTTGCAGACTCAAGAATTGCTCCGCGGGTCGGCGGTCCGTCTCGTAGGTCGGATCAGCAACGACGTTGGTCTGCCAAAGGATGCACGCGACGTCATTTTGGATCGGCCTGCGGCGCAGAATCAGATCGGTTGCTTCATACATTTGCACGCCGTCCGCAGCGACATCAATACCCAAATCCACGAACAAAGTGTCCAGCGAAGAGATGCCCGGAAATGTCTCTACCCTAAGATCGAGAAGCTTGGCCGCTCTTTGGATCAGCACCGCCGGATAGCAATAGACCAAGGGATGGCCATACGTAGCAAAACAGACCGGTGGACCAGTGATTGCAGCGTTGATCACCTCAGCGGCCATCCTCCGATAGGTGGGCAATCTGCTCTTGCCCCTTTCGTAGAATGGGACGAGGCTCGTTACCTCGGCACAAATGTTCTTGAGATAGGAGAGAATCCCAAATCCGGAATCGATAACAAGCGTATGCCGGCACCGGCGGATGGTTTCTTCAACCTCGCGGGTAATCTGATGGACGCCGACGATGCCTAGCCCAACGATAGCTACATCAAACGGCAACAGCCGCTCCGTTTCGCTCATCCAATCTGTTCCATAAGGGTTGAGACCGCTGCCAGTCTATCGGTGTGCGTGTTGGCGCAGTGGATTTGCGCAACGGTTTGTTGCACTTGAGATCCCGCGAGTGCCTTGGCACGACTGAACTCCGAGTCGCCCTCGAGCTGAAGATAATGGTTCGATTGGGTCAAAGTGTGATGCATCATCCCTGCGAGGCGTTCCCAAAGTGGCGAACCAGATTCACTGACGGCGGCCCGTTCTTCTGAGCTCAGTTCGTACGACGCCAGTGCTTCCTGCGGGCTCCTCCGAAACTGCAAGTAGAGGGCGTAATCGGTTTGTATTCGCAAAAGGAAGTCGTTTAGGCCTGGCATCGTTACCTCAATCTAGCTTTCGGCCGTAAGAGGTGATCGACAGCAGAGTATTGAAGAAAATTTCCAAAGCGAGCGAGATGCTGATCTACAACGATTTGCACGGCAACCACCAGGTATAAGCACGTTGCTACAAGGAAGTCCCATCTATTGTCAAGGAGTTCAGAAGGTTAGGAGCAATAGGAGTTCAAGAAGTACGAATGGTATAAGGAGCTCGAGAGTTCAGGAGTACAGAATCGGACACAGGCGAGCTGTGGCCAGCTTCTTGCATTTAGATCCAAGACGACCGGGACAGATCCGCAGGCGTCGAGAACCCTCGAGGACGAACACGACGACGAGACTAATTTGGTTGCGCCGCGGTCAACTTCTCTCTCTCCGATTTTCCTTTCTCGCGATTGTTACCATGGTACGTTTGTATCGATGTCCACCGAGAAAAACGAACCGGCTTCGATTGAGATTGAGCGGGTACAAACCGGGGTACGGCTGGAGAAACGCCTGTTGAAGACACTCAAAGCCGTCGCCGAACTCAAAGACATGTCTCTCGGTGACTTGCTGGAAGGGATTGTGCTTCACGCCTTTGAAGGCAAACCGGCCTTTACGCGCGAAACGCTAAAGGAAATCGAGCAGCTCAAGAGGATCTACCGAATGAACCTGAAAGCCGAAGATTCCCACAAAATCAAAGAACGTACATGATGAAAGCCCATCTTCTGGGTTGATCGCGATCGGAATAATCACAACGATGCCCCTCCCATCACAAACTAAGAAGACAACGCAAACAACGTCTGTTCCGGGGCGTGCGGTTCGGCTATCGCACGTTAGCAACAGCTTCGAGCTCACGGTTGATGCACCATACAAAATTGCGGCTCCTCTCTTCGGACCGGCCGGAGAGCGATCATGGGCAGGGAAAGATTGGGACCCAAAATTCATTTACCCGCGTCCTCCCAAAGATAGAGAAGGCGCAGTTTTCACTATCCGTCATGGACTCCACCGATCTGTGTGGGTGAACACGGCCTTTGATATAAAGGCCCGCCGCTTTCAATACGTTTATTTCGTCAGCGATGTGATGGTCACGATCATTAGTCTCACGTTTTTGCCGCTGGACGCAGATAAGACAAAGGTAAGCGTCGTGTATGAGCGAACGGCGCTGAGTCCGGAAGCAAACGACCATGTCGAGAAACTCGGTGCGACCGATCGTGGGAATGGAGAGCCCTGGGAAAAAGCAATCAACGATTATCTCGCAAAGCAAAAGCAAGAACCCAGAATTCCGAAGCCGAGATAATCGTTCACGGTTCCGTTGGCCATTTTTGGCTGTTGTCTTCCTGCTCCTAAATTCTAGATTCTGGCTTCTATATTCTGGTCTTCCATGACCGACTTCATCGCCACGCACAGCCCCTTACCGGTGCTTACCCCGGAGGATCGAACGTACATTCACGCCAATTTTTATCCGCTCGAGGAACTCTGCCTAGGTCGATAGTATCGAAGAGTTGTTATCATCATCGTCCTGAGCTTGTGCCACCGTAAACAATGCTAACGAAGTGAAAATCGCTGCCGCCGAAAAATATGCTACGAAATAGGGGGGCCTTCCTTTGAACAATCATATCATTCTCCGCGTGAGCAGGCGTGACGACTGATCGAATTGCGGTTTCCTCTCCGCATCCAGACGCAAGACGAAACACCGGCAACAGAGGGGACGATACTGAAAATCTCGGCGGATATTCTCCGAATTTTGTTACTTTTTCGTCACAGAGCATTAAAAGAATTCTAGAATTCTTTTAAAAGTGAAGACCATCATTGAACCGTTCCGGATCAAAAGCGTAGAGCCACTCACGCGCACCACTCCGGAGCAACGCGAAGTCTTGCTCCAGCGGGCCGGATACAACCTTTTCCAGCTGCGCGCGGTTGACGTGTTGCTGGACCTTCTCACCGATTCCGGCACCAGCGCCATGTCCAATGAACAGTGGGCCGCAGTGATGCGTGGCGACGAATTGTATGCCGGCAGCGAGAGCTTTTTCCGACTTAGAAGTGTCGTTCATGGTCTCACCAAATTTCGCCACGTGATTCCTACTCACCAAGGACGCGCCGCCGAACGCATCTTATTTTCGGTTTTGTGCAAGCCGGGACAAGTTGTTCCGAATAACACTCATTTCGACACCACGCGCGCTAACATTGAATTTACCGGTGCGCGGGCAGTCGATCTTCCGATTCCGGAAGCCGCAGACACTCAGGCACGCCTTCCCTTCAAGGGCAATCTCGACATTGATGCGCTCGAAGCTTTAATCGCGCGCGAGGGGCCAGCCAAGGTCCCACTCGTGATGATCACGGTAACGAACAACTCGGGCGGAGGACAACCGGTCTCGCTGGCTAACATCCGGGCTGCCCGCGAAGTGACGCGGAGGCACGGTATTCCGCTTTACCTCGACGCCTGTCGCTTCGCTGAGAACGCCTGGTTCATCAAACAACGGGAACCAGGTTATGTGGACAGGCCGCCACGTGAGATCGCCTGCGAAATGTTTTCGCTGGCGGACGGATGCACTTTTTCCGCGAAGAAGGATGCCTTCGCTAACATCGGGGGCTTGCTTTGTACGAACGATGACTCACTAGCCGAACAGGCGATGAACCTTCTGATTCTGACTGAGGGATTTCCCACCTACGGTGGATTGGCCGGTCGAGACCTGGACGCAATTGCCGTGGGCCTGCAAGAAGTGCTTCAGCCGGACTATCTCGAATACCGCATTGCCTCCACCGGATACCTGGGCCGTCACATCGCGGACGCGGGGGTGCCGATCGTCGAACCGCCTGGCGGGCACGCGATCTATATCGATGCCGGCCTGATGCTGCCGCAAATTCCCAAACACCATTTTCCCGGTCAGGCGCTCGCAATCGAATTGTATCGACACGCCGGCGTCCGCTCGGTGGAAATTGGTTCGGTGATGTTTGGAGAAGACGCGCGCCAGGAACTTCTGCGTCTGGCGATCCCGCGCCGAGTTTATACCCAAAGTCACATCGACTACCTCATCGAGGCGATCCTAGAAATAAACGAGCACAAAACTGGACTTCGCGGTGTCGAAATCATTCAAGAGCCACCGTTCCTAAGACATTTCACGGCCCGGTTCCGGCCATTGTGAGGTGTCTCGTCAGGGACATTGTGATAGTGCTGGGTTAGGTTTGAAAAAGGACATGTCCCGGTAGGAACGATCGATCACCGCTTGCACCCGTTATGTCGCATTGCATGCAAAAAAACGATCATTTCTATCGTCCCTGACGCGATCGACGCATCTCTCTGAAAACCAACCCAGCACCTCGCGTTCGGACCGAACTTGCCAATCGCCGCACCAGACCGTCTCGCGACCGCGCAGTCATGGGTGTGCGAGCGACACCTCCGAAGGATAGGGCATGCCATGGTGACCTCCCATGTGACTCAGGCTATGCGCCATCGCGAATGACGCTTCTCGGCAGGCTTCGGATAATGGCACATTACGAATAAGGGCCAGACCGATCCAGGTTTCCAGGCACTCGGTCGCGCCGCAACGATCGATAGGCCGCTCAATCGGCACCACGAGAGTTCCGAGAGTCTGCCGATCCGAATAAATAATCTCCCGGCGGTGATCAACTAACACCACATTTCTGGCTCCAGTCGAGTGGAGTGCTGCGATGGCCTCAGGAACGGCAGAGGTACCAGTGATCGTCAGGACCTCCTCCAAAGAATCCCCGATGATCGCCAAGATGTTGTTTTTCGGAACGTGGGAGATGCGGTTGACTGGCGAGACATCAACAAGAAAGGGAATATTGCGTTCCTCACAGATCTTCATCGCCTCCCAAGCAGTCTCGGGAGGTATCTCGAGTTCGGAGATCACCAGGTCGGCCGAATGCAGGAGCTTCCGCGCGGATCGAATCATTTCCGGTGTGAGATGGTTATTCGCGGACTCAGCGCAGACCAGGAAGTTCCTTCCCGTGGATATTTCCATCATACTCAGCGACGCTCCCGTACTGACATCCGGAAGCTCCGAAAAATGGCTGATGTCAATCCCTTCGTGAGAGAGCTGACCCTGCGCCATCCCACCAAAAGCGTCGTGACCGTGCGCCCCGACAAACGTAACTACGGCCCCAGCCCGCGCCGCGGCTACCGCGCAATTAGCGCCGCGACCGCCACCGTAGATTTGCAACGGGCCGCCAATTATGCTCTCTCCTTCGACCGGAAGGTTTGCGCAGGAGACTACTAAATCGGCGTTATATCCTCCGACGACGATCACCTTCGGCTTGGCAAATTTTTCCATAATTTGTCGCGGGTCCGACAAAGGCATTTGTCTTCTCTCTATTTACGGCCGGATTTTTTAGTTCTTTAGATCGGTCCAAGTTAGCCGCAAGATTGCCACCCCCTGTTCTGCCAGCGGGTGCGAATCGCGGTCACCCCCGGCCGGATTCGCGCGATGGAATGACCCGATCTTCAGTTCGCGCTTTGAACACTGTTCACGGTAACAAGTCCGGCTGATGAGCGAACCACCCTTCTAACCGTACGCTTTGTACAGATTCACTTAAAAGTCGATCTCGGCAAGACGGCGACTGTTGTCGGCAAAGTCTGCCCGGAGTTCTGGCTTCAACCCGAGCCAACCGCTGCATTCTTTTCGTTCTCGTACTCCTTGTTTTCTTTGGTATTCTGATCGGCTGACAGACGCCCCCCTTCAAGCAGATGAAAGACAATGAGCTCCAAATCGTAAGTCCTACAGAGCAATCTTTGGCTCTGCGCTTTCGCCGTCGCGCGGCGAAATTCGCGTCCATCATTGGGATGGTTTTGTACTCTGCCGGAGTTCTCGGAAGTGCCGATCTACAGGCCGCCACTTATGTCCGAATCAATATTGGCGGCCACCCTTATTACGGATATCCATACCGGTATCACGGCTACTACCATTATCGTGGCGGTGCCTATCGATACCGGTACTATCGTTGGGGACGTTGGCACTACTATTAGGATTTCTAAGAGGAGTCGAGAAATTCGGGAGTTCAAGAATTCAGCATCTCCTAATTGCCGAAATTTCGATCTGCCCGAATGTGAGAATACCTCGAATCTTGACGACCACAGCAAATAGCAAATTTCGGTATCGACTATTGGCTATTTCAAATCGAGATAGGCTGCTCGTCACATATCGCACAGCTCGTTTCGCATCACGTGCCGGTATTTGTCCGGAGTCAGATAATAATGACGCCGAAACACCTTCCCGAGATGGGTAGCATCGGCAAAGCCGGTCCGCTCAGCGATGGCCGACAGTTTGAGCGACGAAGAAACTAACAATTTAGCCACCTCATCCAAGCGGACCTGATTGATAAAGCGCGCCGGGCTGACGCCAGTCGTTCTTCGAAAATAATGGGTGAAGCCGGTTCGACTCATTCCACGTTCGTCCGCCAGCTCGGCTACGCTCGGCAAACCAGTGGGCAGGCGACCGATGATTTCAGCACGGACTTCTGCCAAGATTCGTTCCCGCGGTAACGGGGGATAAAGAATCTGATGTCCCAAGCGTTCAAACTCGGTGAGGAATGCAAAAAGATCCGCCTCTTCGGCAAATTCGTCGGGCAATGACGCCGCTCGAACTAGATCGAAGAGATCGAGCACGCGTTCGATCAGAGGGCTTTTGGCGGGCACTGGCCAGACCGGACCGGTAAGTCGAATCCGATCTCTGAGCCGCCGAACGATATAGGGATGATCGATGATGAGCCAAAAGAAAGTCCAACTGTAGGATTCGGGCGGTAGATAATAGAAGTCGTCGCTCGGCACTACTGTCGTGAAAGCGTCACCGGGAAGCGTCAGAACTAAGTCGTTGGTCAAACCCGACCGGAAAGCGCCAAAGCCGGCGAGCGTATATTGCCAGACAATGAAGGGTTTTTTCGCGTCACCAATGCGTTTTCGACCGTGCCAGGCGTAAGCACTCGGGTCCGTCTGTGTTTCGAGTCCGCTGATAACATGGGCCCGATAAGGCATCGGCTCCTCCGGCCGGCAGCGCAGCGAACGCAAGGTACGATACAGCGTTGGCAGCTCGCTATCTGGGGTCGTGGGCGGCGCGCCCGTAAATGATGCCGGTCCAGTCATTTGTCACAAATTGACTAATATTCGTTAGTTGTGACTATTGCGACCGGTTTTCATCCAGCAACATTTATTGCGTTGGTTCCCCAAGTCATCCAACGATTTCCATCCTATGCCTATTAGATCCCCCCAATCTTTTCTGGTAGCAGCCGGCCTTCTGGCATCGGCTGTCTTTAGTTTTAGCAAAGATATTGATCTTTGGTTTGTTCCGATGTCGCAGGAAGGTCCGCAGACGCCTGCCCTCCTGCAGTGGATGAAAGAAACTCTCCCGAAAGAATTGCCCCAAGGCGTCACCGTGCCGCCAAACTATGGGCCCCCGATTTATCAGGACGCTCAGCAGAAATTTATCGTGCAAGGTCGTCGAGGTAAACCGGACGTCGTCGAAGGCGTGCTCGAAGGAATGTTTGCCTATCAAAAAGCTGGTCTCATCACCCCGATCGATGACCTCTTCAACCAGTGGCCCGACAAGGACAAGTTTATTCCTAGCACGATCAAAGCTCTCACGATTAACGGAAAGCTTTATGGTGTGCCGTATAACACCAACGTCCGTGTATTGTTGTATCGAAAGGACATCCTCCAGAAGTATAATCTGCAACCGCCGAAGACCTGGGAAGAATTGGTGGACGACGCCGCGACGATCTCCGCCAAAGAACAAGGTGTGGCCGGGCTGGGATTAACCACCAAATCGGGCAGCGTTCGCACATTCCAGGAATTCATCTCGTTCTTCTTTCAAGTAAACGGAGGTCAGAATCCGTTTAAGTATGATGAGGCGACGCAGAAATGGACACTTAACACCACACCGGAAAAACTTGGTCAAGTCTTAGCCTTGTATCACAACGCGTTTTTCAAAGCGACTCCATCGGCCGCCAATCCGAACACTCGGGGCAACGACTATCAGGCGACTGACGCCGATTATGTCGCCGGGAAAAGCGCGATGGTACCGATGGGCCCATGGATTTATAGCTATCGAAAAACCGGCGAAACCGCGCGCAAGATTTTGGAAGAAAATACCGGAGTAATTGGGCTCCCGCTGCCGCCTGGCGGCACTCAAGCGACCTACCTAGAGGTCAAGCCGATTATGATAAACGCGGCTACCAAGGAGAAATCTGCCAGCTGGGAATTGATCAAATTGTTGTGTAGTAAGGACTTCGTCGCAATGGACGCGAAGCTCGAAGGCATCAACCCGCCTCGTCAAGACGTTGCTGACCTTCCCGACTTCAAGAGCGATTGGTGGCAGCAAGCGTTTACCCAGCAGATCTCGACCGGCGTTGCACTCGCGCCGATCAACTGGGGCCTGGTCGTAAACGATATCACTGAAGCGCTACAGAAAGTCATCTACCAGAATAATTCAGCCGACAAGACCGGCCAGGAACTGTTTGATAAGTTGCAGCAGCGCGCCCAGAACAATCAACTGTAACAGCACCGCGCGGCGAGACATGATCCGTCCCGTCGTGGCGTTCGAATGAATAGCCGATAGCCAAATTTGCTATCGGCTATTTGCTATTGGTCATCCCTTTGATGGGCGTATCTTTGCGCACGATCTGCCACCATCCTCATTTTCTATGTTTGAGACGGTTCATTCCGATCGCCCCCCCAAAGTGACAGCAGCTCGCGCTGTTAACCCACGATTGGCGGATATTCGTCACGCCGCCTTTGGCTATGCTTTGCTCGCGCCGGCGGTTTGCCTGATCTTGGGGTTAAATCTCTACCCGACGATCAGCGGCATTTTCACCTCTTTCACCGACCAGTCCTTACTCAATCCAAACGCCTGGCAGGCTGTCGGCTGGCTAAACTATCAGCGAATACTAACCGATCCGGTATTTCGAATCGCGTTTCTACACTCACTGCTGCTGACATTCTCTGCCGTCGTCCTGCAGGTGATTTTCGGTCTCGGCATGGCCCACCTCCTGATCCGCAAGGTGCCTGGCATTCATTGGTTCCGCAGTGTTGCAATGGTCACTTGGGTCCTACCTATTATTACGGCGGTAGTGATGTTCCGGTTTCTCACGCTGCCCAATATCGGACTCATTAACATTATACTCACCGCGTTTGGGTTTGGATCATGGACCCGCAACTGGTTTGGTGACCCAGCCTGCGCCTTTCTTCTTATCCTGGCGATGCATCTGTGGCGCAACGTTCCGTTTTACGGCATCGCCTTCATGGCCGCGATGCAGGCAATCTCCCAAGATCTCTACGAAGCTGCCACGATCGATGGCGCTTCATCCTGGAAACGGTTCTGGCACATCACGCTCCCGAATCTCCGTTACATCATTCTGGTCATGGTCGTGCTCCACGTGACCTTCACTTTGAACAATTTCGACTTTGTCTATCTTTCGACCGGCGGCGGGCCAGTAGATGCCACGGAGGTGCTTGCGACCTACATCTACAAGCAGGCTTGGAGCGGGTACGTGCTTGGGTATGCGAGCGCAGGCGGCGTCATCATGCTCGTCACGCTAGTACTGCTCGTCCTTCTCTCGTGGCGTGTAATTGGAGGTTTTGCCCAAAAATGAAACGACGTTCTCTCCATCTCTTGCTCACCTATGCAGGGTTGTTGGTTACCTACGCAATTCTTTTACTGCCCATCGGCTGGCTAATCGTTTGCAGCTTCCGGAGCAACGATTCGATTCAATCCGGAAGATTGCTTCCGACTATTTCCGAACTGACGCTGCGCAACTATTTTGAAGTGTTTGCGATCAACAACGTCTTCAGATTTCTCGTCAATTCTTTTCTGATTGCGGGTTCAGTAATGCTGCTCGTCGTTCTGCTAGGAAGCCTAGGCGCCTACGCACTCAGCCGGTTCTCGCTCCGGGGCAAGAATTGGCTGATGATGTCGACTCTGCTTCCGCAATTTTTTCCTTACGTGCTAATACTGATTCCGTTTTATGTGTTGATGTCCAATTTGGGGTTAGTCGACACGCATATCGGGCTCATCTTAACCCACACCTCCATCACGCTGCCGTTTGCCATTTGGATGCTCACCGGCTACTTCAATGCTATTCCGAAAGAGCTCGATCAAGCGGCGCTAATCGATGGATGCAGCCGGCTAGGCGTCCTGTTCCGCATTATCTATCCCACTGCCCTACCGGGATTGGTTGTCGCCGGTTTTTTTGCTTTTGTTGTCTCCTGGGGTGATTACCTGTT
The DNA here is from genome assembly GCA_963804425.1 of uncultured Verrucomicrobiae bacterium. Classification (GTDB taxonomy): domain Bacteria; phylum Verrucomicrobiota; class Verrucomicrobiia; order Chthoniobacterales; family JAFAMB01; genus DASTDH01. Next base: position 246,417 of record CAWDQF010000005.1, read on the forward strand.
CGTCTCCATTCTATCGCAAAGCGAAAACACCCAAACGCTTCCTATCGCACTCCAGGCCTTCATGAACAGCCTGCAAGTGAAATGGGGCATGATCACGGCTGGTACAGTTGTAGCGATACTTCCTACCATCCTTTTTTTCAGTCTTGTTCAACGAAGGTTAGTTACGGGACTCACCGCTGGAGCAGTTAAGAATTAACTTTGACTATCAATGACTGACTTCTGGAAACGACTATTATGCCTAAAATAACCTTCATTGGAGCGGGCAGTCTGGTCTTTACCCGCAATCTTTGCAGCGATATCCTGCTTGTTGCCTGTCTGCAGGATAGTGAGATCTCACTAATGGATATCGATCCGGGTCGGCTGGAAGAGTCTCGGCAGATCGTCCAGAGAATTGTCGATGAGCGCAGGCTGCAAGCCAGAATCATAGCTACCACCGACAGAGCCGAGTCGGTTCGCAACGCCGACTATGTCATTACGACTTTTCAACAAGGCGGATTGGACGCGTATGCTCAAGACATCGAAATACCGAAGAAATATGGGGTCGAGCAATGTGTTGGAGACACGCTGGGACCAGGTGGTGTGTTTCGTGCCCTGCGGACGATCCCGGTATTACTCGATCTTTGTAACGACTTAGACAGGCATGCGCCAAACGCTCTGTTACTAAATTATGTGAACCCGATGGCGGCAAACTGTTGGGCTATCGACGCGGCCACTGGTCGCCCGCACGTCGGCTTATGCCATAGCGTACAGGGTACCAGCCAGATGCTGGCCAAATGGTTGGAAGTTCCCTACGAGCAGGTGAACTTCCGCTGCGGAGGCATTAATCATCAGGCCTTCTTTTTGGAGTTTCGTCGAGGGACCGAAGATCTTTATCCCCGCCTCCGCCAGGTCGTCGACCGGAAGGAGGTTTATGGCGAGGAGCCTGTTCGCATCGAATTGATGAAGCATTTTGGTTACTTCGTCACTGAATCAAGCGGGCATGCCAGCGAGTATGTGCCCTATTTCAGAAAAAACGCGCAAATGGTCGAAGAAGAGCTCGTTCCCCGTTTCACAGACAAGGTTAATCACTGGTTCCAGTTTGGGCGTACAGGCGGATACCTACGGCACTGTCACGAGCGGCTCGAAACTTTTCGTCAGGAGTTCAACCAGATCATGGTAGATCCGCTTCAAACAGATCGGACCCACGAATACGGCTCCTTCATCGTCGAGGCGATTGAGTCGAATCAACCACTTCGCATCAACGGAAATGTCCCAAATCGCCAACTCATCGATAATTTGCCAATCGGGTGCTGCGTAGAAGTGCCTTGTTTAGTCGATCGAAACGGTATACAGGCAACGCACTTCGGTCCCTTGCCGCCACAGCTCGCGGGTCTTAATCGGACGAATATCAACGTCCAAGAGCTTATAGTGGAAGCAGCGATTAAACGGAAGAGAGACGCAATTTATCACGCGGTGGCACTAGACCCGTTGACCGCAGCTGTTTGTACACTGCCTCAAATTCATCAAATGGTAGACGAGCTGTTGGCTGCACAAAAGCAGTGGCTGGGGTATCTGAAGTGAGGCGTAACGACGGCGGCCCCGCCAGCGCCGACTTGTTCGCCGAAGGTTTTGCGAAGGCAGAAGGCGCGCTTCATGATAGCCTTGGGCGAAGCCCTAAGAACGATGATAAAACAGGCGATTAGCGCTGAAAAACGCGTGACAACAACAAATTTGCAAGACGTTACTACTCGGTGCTGCAATCCTGACGAACAACCCGGTCCACTTAGTCTTCTCGACTAGCGTTGCTTCCATTACTTTTAGAGCGAAAACCAAGAAGAGCATCACCAAATGATGACATTCAAAGAAGGATTTCGACTGTTTCTCAAGCGGAACCGTTTGGTATTCGATGAACGGTATGTGTGGGATCAAGGTTGAAACACACCTTGAGTGCGTGACCACTGGGGGAATTTGATTTCCTAGGGCTTCGCCCTAGCAACCTGTCGGGGCCTTCGGAGACGGGTCGAAGGGCCAAGAAAAGATAGCCCTGGCTTAGCCGATGCGCGTCAACATAAGAAAGTGACTGCTAAAAGACGCTGAGGGACGCTTCTCTGCCGTCCCGGCTTGTCCGCCGTGGTCTCGCGAAAGCGAGACGAAGGAGGAAAGGAGTCGCTTGATCGCAAGTGGGTCGCTTAGACACGTGGCATTGAACGCAGCTGAACACCACTAAGAGACTTGAACATTTCAGCCGTCCCTAGCGGGACGGAGGCGCTTTCTCCTGCTCCCCGGCACTTCGTACCGGGCTACTTTCGCTCTGTCCTTCCGGGACGATTTTCCGGCTACTTTCATTGCGTTCCTTCCTCCTTCGTCGTCGTCGCGGGACTACGGCGGACAGGCCGCGACCGATGGCTCAACGCTGGGGAGACAGCTCTGCTGCTGGTCCGGGCCCTTTTGTTGACGCGCATGGACTTTAGCCTGGGTAGACCGGAATAAACGTGATCAGCCCTCATAAGGCGCTAGATCGGAGCGCCCATTCTGAAAAAACACCCGCGCAACGGGTTGCCGGTACTGTAGGGGTGTCTGAAAAGGCAAGCGAGCTCAATCCCAAAAACGGAAACTCATCACGCAGTCGGCTCATGGGGTTGGCAATTCATTACTCCGCAATCGGTGATGCACACAACATCTCCCGCCCCGACGGGGCTGTTTGTTGTCGGGACGGAATTTCCCAGGCTAAAGCCTGGGCTATGTTTTCATGGCCCTTCGGGGCGTATCCGAAGGCCCCAGGGTTACGCCAAGCCTTCACCTAGGCTATCCTGAAGCGCGCTTTTAGCCAATACTCCGACACGACCGCTCCATCGACTAGGCCATAGCGGATAACTTGGCGAATTCGGAAGCGGCGCGCCCTCCGACGCACACAGAGCGGGCACAGCGGATAAGTTCCGATGCTCTGCCCCGAAGAGCGCCGCAGCCCCTGCGTTAAGTCTCGACTAACGCTAGGTCGTTGCTTTTCGGCGCGCCTTGCGTTATTCGCTGCTGTGTTCGAACAGCCAAAGCGAGCCCTGGTCGTGGAGGACGAGGCGAAGACTGCGGCGTTTCTGCGGGACGGGTTGCAGGACCACGGGTGGAAAATCGACATCGCAAAGGATGGCTCCGAAGGTCTACAGCTTGCGCGCAGTTCTTCTTACGACCTTCTCCTGCTCGACGTCATGTTGCCTACCCTGGATGGTTGGGCCATTCTACGGCAACTTCGGACGGAAGCGGTGTTGACGCCGGTCATTTTTTTGACAGCACGCGATGAGGTCACTGATCGCATCAAAGGACTGGACCTTGGTGCCGATGATTACTTGGTAAAGCCATTCGCATTTTCCGAGTTGCTCGCTCGCATCCGTTCCATTTTGCGGCGAGGTCCGGACCGGCTGCCGACCAACATCAGAATCGCTGAGCTCGAAATCAACCTCGTAACGCATGTCGTCACTCGCGGCCCTAGGCAACTGGAACTCACCCAAAAAGAGTTCGCTCTCCTCGTACTTCTGGCCCGTAACATCGGGGAGACTCTCGGGCGCAAATTCATCGCTAAAGAAGTCTGGAACATGGATAGCGAGGGAGATTCGAACCTGGTCGATGTCGCCATTCGCAGGTTGCGTCGGAAGGTCGACTATCCTTTTCCGAAACCGTTGATTCATTCCGTATACGGTGCGGGTTATGTCCTTGAGCCGCGGTGAATCTCGCAGACGTTCTTGGTCAATTGTCGCCCGACTCGCCTTGCTCTATACCCTTCTGTCGACGGTTGCGCTTTGCGCGGCCGGGCTTTTCTTATACTGGACCCTTGTTCAGAGTTTGCGCTCGGAAGAACGGAACACACTGGCCGACAAGATCGCAGTGCTTCGCCAAATTCTGCACGAACGTCCGGAGGATCGTAACGCTCTGGAGGAAGAAGTGGAGTGGGAAAGCACGGCGCGCCGGCAATCCGTATACTACGCACGGCTCATCCTCCGGGGAAGAACCATTGTCGAATCACCCGGATTTCGTTCCTTGCTGCCGATCAGCGCCGTCTTTCCCACGGCTGCCTCGTCGGAACAACCGATCAGCAAGATCACCGAGTTCAGCGCATCGCGGGGCAATACCTTTCTACTGGCAGCGGCAGAAGTGGAGGGCGCACCGCCGAATGAGAGGTATCGCTATGAAATCGCGCTCGACATTTCGAACGAACGGAAGCTGCTCGCCGACTACAAAGGAAGATTGGTGATTGCAGTAGCCTTGGCGACCGTAATCTCCGCCGTGCTGAGTACTTGGATCGCTCGTCGCGGCATTCAACCAATCCGGGAAATTACTTCGGCTGCTCAAGCAATCACGGCGAGCGCTTTGAGCGAACGTATCAGCACGCGTGCCTGGCCCAGCGAGTTGGCTACTTTGGCCACTGAGTTTGATCACATGCTCGAACGTCTAGAGGACTCGTTTGAACGACTATCTCGATTTTCTTCAAATATCGCACATGAGCTGCGCACGCCGATCAGCAATCTGATGGGTGAAACGGAAGTAGCTCTTGGACGCTCGCTCACGGTGGAAGAACACCGACAGGTCCTGGCGTCTAGCCTCGAGGAATATCAACGGCTCTCTCACTTGATCGATAGTTTGCTTTTCCTAGCCAGAGCAGAGACTGAGCACCTGCAAATTCATCAATCGTATTTTGCCGCACATGAGTCGGTTCGCACGGTCATCGAATTTTATGAGCCGCTAGCCAGCGAGTCACACGTTGAACTCAGGAGCGCCGGACAAGCCACGATTTGCGGCGACGAAGCGTTATTTCGCCGGGCAATCAGCAATTTGCTCTCTAACGCGCTGAACCAGGTGCCGGTCGGAGGCAAAGTAACAATCGAGCTGCGAGGCGATCCAAGCGGCGCGAGGGTAATGGTTCATGACAACGGGAACGGAGTGCCCGCGAAGGATTTGCCTAAACTCTTTGATCGATTCTATCGCGGTGAAAATTTGCGCGAATCCTCCGGAGTCGGCCTCGGCTTATCGATTGTAAAAAGCATTATGGTTTTGCACCGCGGCACGGTCGAAATCACCAGCGAACTCGGAAAAGGTACAACGGTCATCCTTCGATTTCCGGACGAGTTAAACTAGCAGCCTCCGCTTGGCAGCGCCTGACAAAGATGTTGCGAGGGGCGTTCCATTTGCCAGGAAACGAATTCTTTCGCCTCGGCACAAACTCACAACGCATTCAGTCGCCGTTGTTAGGGATCGCTTTTGATCCGGCCGGACAACCCTCTAAGTCGGCCGTGGTGATGACGATAACGTTCACTCGTTCACTATTCACAACGGTCTATTGACCGAATCGGGTACGCCGATCAAACTCGATCACACCACCGCTACCGCGGTGGCTCCGAGCGATTTTACCGCCGGAATCGACCGTCCAATTTGCCCCCAGATGGGAGACTTTGAGGCGTCATCGCGATTTCATAACGCGTTCACTCACCGTTGTTAGATACAAGGCATTGCCTTTGGCTGGCTTTTGCTCAAACAGAAAAATGACAACGATGCCATTATGCTATTCCAATGTTACCGAAAATTAACAATAACCCACCGGACTTCCTCTCTCTCCTGGGTTTGCTTAACCAAGGCGGCCGCTCTGCAATTTACACTCGATCGCTCTAGTTTCAGCCTTCGGGTATTGCCCGCTCGAAGCCCGCGGTTTGCCATGACGGAAGGATCCATATGTTCATTCGAAACAGAAACCCCCTGCACCACCTGGCTTTGTCCAGCGCGGTTGTTCTCTCCTCGCTAGCGAGTCTCTCGTCGGCGATTGCCGAAGAAGGTACTTTCTTACCTTCTGGATTGACAATTACCCCAACGGCTGTCCCCCGGTCGACCTATGAAGCTTTAAAGCCTGAGCTGCCCGAATTCCCCAACTTTGTCGCGGGAGGCGCTCTCAGCACAGCGAAGAGTCCGGACGGAAAAATCCTGCTCGTGTTGACGGGTGGTCACAACAATCTGACCGACACAAAAGGAAATTCGTTTAACAACGAATACATCTTTGTTTTCGACATCAGTGGAGGCAAACCGATCAAAATACAGGTTCTCCAGATCCCGAACGCTTTTGTCGGGATCGCGTTTGATCCGACCGGACAGACTTTCTACGTCGCGGGCGGTGGCGACGACAATATCCACTCGTTTACCATCCAAAATGGTCAATGGGCTGAGTTGGGTACCCCGATCAAACTCGGCCATAGCTCTGGTGTCGCGCTCTTTCCGGGTGATTTACCTGGCGTTTCCAGCGGGATCGACCTTACGCAAGACGGTAAAACGTTAGTCGTGGCCAACTACAACAACGAGTCCGTCTCGTTTGTCGACATACAAAGCCGTACGGTCGTGAAGGAGCTCGATCTCCGTCCCGGCAAAAACAAGCCGGCGGATTCGGGCAAGCCCGGCGGAGAATACCCGTTCTGGGTTACCGTGAAAGGAAACAATACCGCGTATGTTTCCAGTGGGCGTGATCGCGAGATTGTGGTGGCCGATTTCACGACGGTGGCGGCCCCGAAGATCGTCGCTCGCGTCGAAGTCGCCGGCAACCCGCTCAAGACCATCCTCGATAAGACACAGAGTTACCTCTATGTCACCGAAGATAACAGCGACCTGGTCGATATTATCACCACAAAGAACAACGAACTGTTCCAGAGCGTTATCGCGAGCGCTCCAGATAAGTTCGAATTCGACAAAGTCCTGACGTACCGGGGGAGCGCTCCCAACAGCGCAGCGCTTTCGCCGGATGGCAGCAGCCTCTATGTCACGCTTGGCGGAACCAACGCGATCTCGGTCATCAAGGGCATCCCTTTTCACCCGGAAGTGGTTGGCTTAATTCCGGCTGGCTTCCAGCCAAACGCCATCACGCTTAGCAACGATGGCAAGTATGCCTACGTGGCCGACGGCAAAGGCGTAACTGGCCCAAATCCGGGATTGACCTACTTCAATCAAAAGGATCCCAACCAATACGTCGAGGAGCTGCAGAAATCGTATCTGCAGAGCTTTCGTGTCCCGAGCGAGCAAGAGCTTGATAAACTCACTACTCAGGTTGCGAAAAACAATGGATTTACCGCGAAATTGAGCTCCGGAGAACAGAATTTGATCCGCGAGCTGCAGCATCGCATTAAACACGTGATCTACTTGGTAAAAGAAAACCGCACGTACGATCAGATCCTCGGAGATTTGGATCGCGGCAACGGCGATCCAGCCCTGGTGGATTTCGGGCAAACGATCACGCCAAACTTCCATGCTATTGCGCAGCAGTTTGTCGATCTGGACAATTTTTATAACACGGGTGATGTGAGTGGCGACGGCCACATCTGGAGTTTCGCCGGACGCGAGAACAACCTGTCTACGATCGGAATCCCGCAGAATTACTCTAGTCGCGGAGTAGGCTATGATTCGGAGGGTCAGAACCGCGACATCAACGTCGGTCTTGCTACGGTTAAAGAACGGCAAGAATTTAATCCGATTAATCCGAGCGATCCGGATATTCTTCCGGGTACGGCAGATGCCGGGGCCGTCGATGGTCCTGGCGACGACGATATCCAAAAGGGGTACATCTGGGACGCAGTCACGCGAGCCGGTAAAACCTTCCGCAACTACGGATATCATTGCGATGAAACAGAGTATTTCTTACCGAACGGTCTCGCCACGCCGCTGGAGCGCCATCCTTTTTCCAAGCATCTCCGTGTTGGTTTCCCATCGCGCGCCGCCCTCATCGACGCGACCGACCCCTACTTCCGCAGCTTCGATACCGCCTTCCCCGATTTCTGGCGTGAGAAGGAATGGGAACGGGAATTTGATAATTACGTCAAGAAAGGTGACCTCCCGGCACTCTCGATGGTCCGCCTCATGGAGGATCACATGGGCTCATTCAGTTCGGCGATTGACGGCGTGAACACGCCGGAAATCCAGCAAGCTGATAATGATTATGCCGTTGCTAAACTCATCGAAAAAGTGGCGAGCAGCCGCTACAAAGAGGACACACTCATATTCATTCTGGAAGACGATTCCCAAGACGGCGCAGACCATGTCGATTCGCACCGGTCAACCGGGTACGTGGTGGGACCGTACGTAAAGCATGGTGCCGTGATATCCGAGAAGTATACCACTGTCAATATGCTCCGAACGATCGAAGACATCCTCAACATCGATCACGTAGATGTGCTTACCGCCTCCGAAAAACCGATGACAAAAGTCTTCGACCTCAACCAGCGGGAATGGACGTACGACGCCGTGCCGTCGATCTACCTTTACAACACCCAATTGCCTTTGCCGCCTCGTCTTGCCCAGGGTCAGAGTATCCCGAAACCCACGCACGATGCTGCTTATTGGGCCGACAAGACAAGGCAATTCGACTTCAGCCGCGAGGATAACATCAGCGATCCTAAAAAATTTAACCGGATCATCTGGGAAGGATTGCACGGGAATAAATCGTATCCGACCGTCCGCAGCGGCCTCGATCTGCGTCGGAACCGTGCATTGTTGCTCAAGAAGACGCACATCGCCTCTAACTAGTTCGATTAACGGTGGCGATCGAATATCGAGGAGCGTCCTGATTGGGACGCTCCTCTCTCTTTTTTGCGTTTCGCCTCCATTTTCTGGGATCCGCGGCCGAAATCGGCTTGACTTACCTGCCCAAAACGTTCCACGAGTTGGTATTGCCTTTCCCGCGAGACTTTATTAGCCTCGCGAGCAGCCTACGCCATGAAAGAGATCATTATTCTATTGGTTGCTGTCCTCGGCTTTAGCGCTGTAATCCAGGCAACCATCCTAGCCCATCGCCATCTGCTGCCGCGTCGGCCACTGCAAGGAGTAGAGCGGAAAAGCACAAGCCGAAAAAGGGCTTGCTTTAAGCGATGGCAAGCCAGCATCCTCCAGTCGGTGGTAAAGCAACCCCAACTCCAACGTATTGCGGCCCTGCCTGGCTAGAATAGAAAACAGCAAAAGAGGCCCCCGATCAGACCAATAGAGTGTCCCCCCTCTCGTCGATGGCAACAAGGTAGGTCAACTAACAAGTAACAAATGGAAAATAAAAAACGATGATGAATCAGGAAAGTAGAAAACTAGGATTAACGGCAAGTGGTTTGGGAAAAATCGCGTTACTCGGCGCAGCTTTGATCACGCTGGCCTTCGCGGGCTGTTGCCAAGAAACAAAGCCGACCCCAGCACCGGCACCGGTAGAGGGAAAACAGGCCGTAACTCCGCCGCACCACACTTAGAACCCATTCAAACGGGCTAGGAAACACCCTAAGGAGCGCTCGGTTTTATAGACTGGGCGCGGCAAAAGGCGCGTGAATTGAAGTCGACGCGCCTTTTGCGTTTAGGCCGCAGATTTACCAGCGGCGCATAGCCGCAACCGAAGGCGACGAAAAAGAACCGCCAATGGACGCGAATTAAATCGGTTCATTCGTGTCCATTCGCGGTTAGGAAAAATCGTCGCGAAAATCTTGACCCCTGATTCTGGATTCTTGGAAGGGTGTTGTTTTTCTCGAGAGATTTTATTAGCCTCGCGCAACGCTCTACCTATGAAAAGACTGATTCTACTGTTGGTCGCTATCTTCGGCTGCACCGCCGTGATCCGGGCCGCCGACCCAAGTCCATCGCCATCGGCTAAGACATCGGCTGTTTCGAAGAGCAAAAAAGGCCACAAACCGAAACCGAAAAAGACGGCGACTAGTATGCCAACAAACATGTCGCATAATCCCGTCCGCGGAGCAACATCGGGCTCTCAGTAACGCCGCCACGTGAAAGGATGCCGCCCTCAGGAAAGTCCAACGGAGCAAGACTATAGCAATGGATCCCAGCGCAGCTCAAAAACGCTAGGACGGACGCACGAATTGAGCTTCGTTCGAAGCGAGAATCGTAGTATAAGAGAACATGATCCGAGATACAGATCCTGAAGATGAGAATGACGGAGAGGACCAGCCGGAGTCGGGGACGGGAGAAACCGCCTTTCCGGATACCTCCCGATTGTCGCACAATCCAATCCGCGGGAGCTCACCCGAAAGTGGCGGATAGCGCTTGGAGACTGCCCCGCTCGTGGAAATCACGACTGCGGGGTCCCAAGCCCAGCCTGAATCGCCCGAAGATCGTTTTCTTCTTCTGCTGAAAGCGCGTTCCGGGATTGAAGGCGTAACAGAGCATCCTGACTTCTCACTAGTATCGTCCTCGCTTCCGCGGGATCTCCATTTCCTGCACTCAATATCTTCCCAAGCCGGTAAGATACTTTGGCAAAACGGGACAGCCAATCGGCGTTTTCCGGCTGCTTATCGATCAAAGTCCCGAGTATCGAGTAAGCAGAGCGATACTTTTCGATGGCCTCGACTAGGCGATGCTCCGATTCCAAGACCGCCCCAACTCCGGCGCAGTCAATAGCCAAGTCCCTTTTGACGACTAAACTGGCTGAGTCTTTCTCCGAAAGACCGTTCAGAATTTTAACGCTCGCATAATAATGTTCCGATGCCTCTTTCGTATCGCCTTTATCTGCTAATGTTTGACCAAGGTCTGACTCGATCCCAGAGAGATCATATTGCCAAAGTTGGTTTTCCTGATCTTGGCGAGTCAACGCCGTAAATATGGTCAGCGAATCTCGCAAGTTCATCTCAGCTTCCTTCAGAGTCCCCTGCGCTCTCTTCGCTTCTCCTATCCTCTGCAGAATGATCGCAAGGTCACGTTTCCAGTTATAATTATTCGGGTTCTTTTCTATCAATCTGCGCACGATTCCCAATGCGCGTGCGAAACGAGTAATCGCTTGGTCAAAGTCCTTTTGGGAAACGAGGACTTGCGCGATTTCTTGTTCACAGATCCAGACATCGCGTTGCGCCGAGGCGTTGTCGGCATCTGCTTCGGCTAACCCTTCACGGATACTGAGACAATCTTTGAAATTTCGCAGCGCCTCGGTCAGATTGCGCTGCGCAAATAGAGTATTCCCAACGTCCTCTAAACTGAAAGAGAGTTGCCTGCGCCAGCCTACGTTAGCGGAATCTCTCTCGACCAGCTTCTGCCGGATCACGAGGGCACCGCGGTATTTCCCCAGGGCCGCAATCAACGAACCCTGATCGATCAAACTGTCTCCCAGACGCTCCAGAGCGATCGAAAGATCCATTTGATAATCCAGGTTATCCGGATTCCTTTCGATTAGCTTCTCTCGGATCGCCAGACAATCTTGAAAGCTTTGTAAAGCGCCCCAGGAATCATTTTGATCGCTTTGCACATCACCAAGTCGTTGCAAGGAATCAGCGAGCTCAATTTGCCAAATGGAATTGTTCGAAACCTGCTCGATTAGCGAGCGTCCCAGGGAAACAGATTCCTGTAAGTCGTTCATCGCCCCATAGTGATTTCCCTCTTCATAGTCCGCATAGCTCAGTCGCCGCAGTACGAACGCCAGTTGGTGTTTCCACTCCGGGTTAATGCGCTCCCTCTCGATCAGCGCGCGTTCGATCCCTAAGCTGCTGCGATAACTGCTCACGGCGGCCGTCAGGTCGCCTTGATCTTTTTGCGCGTCACCAACCCTGGCGTAAACGACTGCCAAGTCATTTTGCAGATCAGCGTTCCCAGGATTCTGTTTGGTCAAACCTTCGCGTATCCTTAGCGAGTCTCGATAGCAGTTTAGCGCTCCGCTCAAGTCGCCCTTATCTGTCAGCACGTCGCCCTGATTAATTAAGGCTGCGCTCCACTGCTTGAGCGCTTCCGGATTCTTTTCCCGCTCCGCGAAGTTCTCATAATAGGCCCGGACCCGATTACTGATTTCAGCCAGCAGATCGAGTTTCCCGATTGGTTTCAGTTTGTCGTGAAGATCGCCCACGAGAAAGTTGATCAATTTCTCGGCTTCTGAGCGCGCAAGCTTGGCCCGTTGGGCGGCTTGACTCGCCTGTCTCCTCGCCGCTTTGGCTCGTGAGTACTGGACAAAACTCGTAATCGCGAGCGCGAACGCGACGACAGCAACCGTGCTCACCCCGGCGATCACTCGGTGCAAGTTGCGACGCTTCTTTTCCGAGGCTGAGCGAGCCATTCGCGCGGAAGCGGCCACAAATTCTCGTTCCGCGTCGTCGAGAAAGTCGCGTTCTGCCAAGTCCTGGGCCTTCGCCAATGGCAGCGCGCTGGCGTAAAGATAGTCGTCGTTGCGTCCGCTTTGGCGCCAGCGAAGCGCATCGACGCTTACTTGAGCGCGCATTCGCAGGTTTTCCAAGTTGGTCAGCAACCATTGATGTAAGCGTTCCCAGCGGGTAAGCAACGCTTCGTGCGTTACACTCAACACGACCCGACCACTCAGATCGCGGTCGACGACCAGCAATCGCGCTTCTGGAGCTAGAAAAGCTTCGACAAAAGCTTTCGCCGCCGGCACGCGAATCAGCTCGTCTCGATCCGCCCAGCGCCGCGTAAACGTCTCATGGTCATCCGCCGTCGTCACCGCTCGCATGACCCGGTCGAACTCGGCTTGCTCCGCAGGCTGCAAACGACGAAATGTTTCTGCCGCCCGATTAGCCAGCGCACCTTCCACTCCCCCCATCGCATCGTAATCGGCATGTGTCAGCAGCCCGTCACCACGTTTCGCTTGGGCCTGGTACAGCGCCTCTAAGCAGAACTGCAAGAGCGGCAACGCTTCCGGGTTGCGGGTCGCGGCATCGCGTAGCCGTTCGTCCAATGATTGTTTCGTTTCCGGGTGGACCTCGAACTGCAAGCCAGCCGCAATTGCCGGCTCTCGGATCATCTGCCCGATCTCCAGAGCATTGGGCGGCACCAAGTGGTATAGACCATCTCCCCGGCTTAGCTCCGCCAACACTGGCACTTCAGCGCATTTTTCGAAGAAGTCGCTTCGCAAAGTCCCCAGCGCGGCGACCCGGCCGCTTCTGGTCAACGCCGCTATTGCAGTAATGAAGTGTGTCCGGACTTCGGTCGTCACCGATTCGAGCGTAAATAGTTCTTCCAACTGATCGACGACTATCACCAGGCGACTTGGAAACGTTGTTTTCCGCAGTTCCGCGATTTTCTGGTTCACCGCATCGGCGTCGGGGACTCGACCTCGGTGGCGCAGGCTCTGTTCTTGTGCTTGCAGATCCAGTTCCTCCTGGCGCCTGAGTTCGGCACTAGCCCGATCCAGAGCGCTACTTAACCCAAACTCGATGCCAGCCGGATTCCGTCGGAGGAAATCAGCGACTCTTTCGACGGTCGTCTCACCGGTCACCAACTCGGGCAACGCTTCCTCGGCGCAGAGCGCATGCGCCAAGCAGTCGAAAAGATCGCCAGCCGACTCGCTGGGGCGCACGCTAGCACGGCGCCAGAGCGCGATTCCGTTTCCTGGCTCCACAAGTAACGGCAAAATTCCGGCTCGCACCAGCGAGGATTTTCCTACTCCGCTCATCGCCGAGATGAGCACAAAAGCCGCGACTGTCATTTCGGGCATTCTTGCCGCCCTCGCGTCCTCGACTTCGGCCATTCGCCGGCGCAATTGGGTGAGCACATCACCGACCGCCTTTGTCCGCCCAAAAAAGATCCGCGCATGTTCAAAATCAAAAGCAGCCAAGCCCCGGAAAGGGCTCTCGCCCACCCAATGCGGAGCGATTTGTAGGCGCTGAGCGATCCAGCGTTTCGGCAGCTTTTGCTCGATCAACTTTTCCAGATGCTTTTCCAGCAGCGTTTCGAACTGACCCAGATCCCGATAGGTGGTAAACGCTCCCTTAATCTCCCCAGTCACCGGATCTTGGCAGTGTTCTGCGACAAAGCGTTTTAGCGCTTTCAATTGATCGACCATCTTTTGGAATTCTGAATCCGGAAACTGACGAATCTGAGCGGGCGCATCATGCAGATAGATCATCACGTCCGGACTTCCGGTGGCTTGCCAAGACTCACGGGCCGAAACAACTTCATACTCCGTCCCGGATGCGTAGCGTTTTCCGTCTGGACCAATCAGCGGAGTGCCAAGACGCGACCAAAGAATGCAAATGACAACGTCAAAATCGGACGTCGGCGGTATCTGATTCTGGAAAGTCGCGTGATGACGCATCGGCTCATATTCCCAAAAATACGGTTCAATCTGGCCGTATTCTTGAAAGCGCACGCGCACCCGCTCAATGACTCGGCCGGCAATCTGGCGTTCCGTATCAACATCTCCCGGAGACGAGACGAAGATACGCAAACGCGGCAACGGATGAGACGCCGGATCGTGATCTGAAGCACGGAGGACGGAAAATGACTCCGAGTTCACCGCTGGAAAATGGCTGCGAAAGAGCACATAGACCGTAGAAACTATGACAGGAGATGAACCGCGAATCGACACTAATTGATACGAATAATTCAGCGCTCATTCGTGTCCATTCGCGGTTCTAAGCCCGACGGGTGAAATCTGTAGCTAATCCTTTCGTCGATTTTTCGATTGAGTTGTGCGGCTCTCGACCAATCGCAAGTCACGATTTTGAGCGTCACACCGATTCGCTCTTCGTTCCGTGAAACCGCACTCCTCAAAAATATTTATAATGTTTATGGGCATTCGGCCGATAAAACTCCTAGAAAGCGTGCTTTTTTTGGAGAATCTCCTCGTAAAACTGGTGCCGGAAGCCAAAAAACTCAAATTCTCATAGATGATAGAGAGAACTAGTAGGTGCTAAAAAAGACTAGTGTAATTAGAAAAAGCTGGTAACTAGTTCAGCACCTCAAACCTATGGTCACCAAAAAGCTGATACGATCCTTCCTTTTAGGAACGCTCTGTTGCTTGCCGGCGACCGCTCTTTTGGGGCAAAAGCTCCTGGATATGGTACGTGGGGGTTCGACTCCATTAAGCCTTCCGCGAGTCAGACTGCTCCCAACTCGAATCCTTCAGATTATCAGCAGATCTACAGCCTGCTGCTCACGATGGCGCAACGGTGGAATGCGCACGATTTGGATGGATTTCTAAATACCTACTGGAATTCGCCGGACCTACTGATTGTCGTGGCCGGGGAGCAAATGAAAGGGTGGGCCGACTTCAGCGGAACTTACCACAGGGGATATGTAAATCGCGAAGACATGGGGACGCTCAACCCGGATCGGATTCAAATCCAAATGATCACGCCCGACGTGGCAGTCGCACTCGATTGGTGGACTATGCAGCAGCCGATCAGAAAAGTTTTCGGAACAACTACAGCGACGTTACGAAAATTTTCGGATGGATGGAAAGTCGTTCTAGCCCATACGAGCTTCGTTGAGCCATAGGTTAGCCTTCCCTCTTCAAAAGGAGTGGAGTGGCTATTTGCGTACTTCTAATCGCCGCAGCTTCGCGAGGTATCTTCCGGAGCATATTCTTGCAGCAGGATAATTTCACGGCAGGCTCTGACGCGGCCTTTTTCGTCGATGCAGACGTTTGGTCGTTCTTACGCTGTAGCTTTAGGCACGTTCGCTGCAACGGTCTCTTCGGGCTGTTTGTTATCCTCGCTTAGATTTCGGATGTGCCGCCCCGTCTCTGCTCCTAGAGGCAGCATGGCGTAGCTGGTACCGGGGTGTCCAATAAGTTGGGCGACTGGCTTAGCTGCTTGATCCTTTGCAGCATCAGAGTTGGCGCTGCTTTCGTTATCTTCCTTTAGGTCTCGGATATGCCGTCCGGTCTCCGTTCCCAAAGGCAGCATCGCATAGCTGGTACCGAGGTATCCAGTAAGTTGGGCGACGGGTTTAAGTGCTTTAATCTTTGCAGCGTCAGAGTTTGTACTTCTTTCGTTATCCCCATCCACATTTCGAATGTGTCGGCCCGTTTCCGTGCCCAATGGCAACATCGCCAATTTTGTAGATTCGGCGCTCAACTCAGCATCAACCGTTCTGACCGTGGCCGACAACGCGACACGGCTTCCAGTCGGCGGCAAGAACGCGACACGGCTTCCAGTCGGCGGCAAGAACGCGACATGGCTTCCAGTCGGCGCAGTCGGCGGCAAGAACGCGACATGGCTTCCAGTCGGCGGCAAAAACGCCACACGGCCTCCACCAGTCGGCGGCAAAAACGCCACACGGCCTCCACCAGTCGGCGGCAAAAACGCCACACGGCCTCCACCAGTCGGCGGCAAAAACGCGATGCGGCCTCCACCAGTCGGCGGCAAAAACGCGATGCGGCCTCCACCAGTCGGCGGCAAGAACGCGACGCGGCTTCCAGTCGGCGGCAAGAACGCGACACGGCTTCCAGTCGGCGGCAAGAACGCGACACGGCTTCCAGTCGGCGGCAAGAACGCGACACGGCTTCCAGTCGGCGGCAAGAACGCGACATGGCTTCCAGTCGGCGCAGTCGGCGGCAAAAACGCTAGGTCCGTTCCGTTCTGAAACTGATCAGGCGGCGCGGAAACAGCGCTGGTTTCGCGCCCGAGGGTGGTTGCCACGACAAGCGCGGCTAAGGACAGTAACAACTTTTTTCTCATACAATGGACTCCAATTACAGATTGGCCCGACAAAAGGCTAGTAATTCTAGTATTTATTATATTTACGATTCTTACGGATGAAGGGATCAAGGCAGAAAGCAGAAGGGACCGCCAACAATGCGAGTTCCTTTCGCAGTTGCAACTCATGTTCATCTCAGTTTTGAGACTCACTGAAGAATTCGCACCTTCTATAAGAATTGTAGATTGACTTTAACGGCCGCCGCCCAATTCGGTCCGATTCGCTCCGGACCGGCGTCTGGGCCGATTCTCAACCAAAATCAGGCTTAGGGAACGCCCAGGAATAGAATGAGACGCGCCCGTGGCCGGTCGACGGATTTGGGGGTTGCTCGCGGCCCTCTTGACGGCCAGGACGTCTGTCCGCGATAGCTCACGCGACTCCCAGGAGGACTATGTCGTGATTTCCTCCAAAAACGAAAAGCCCGCGGACGATTTGTTCGCGGGCTCTTTCTGGCGTCGCACTTGTGCGACCTAGCCTCTGCCTTCGTCAAGAGTGTACCGGCAAGCCTGCGAAGCCGGCAGCAACGCCCCTTCCACATTCGTCACCCCGTCGCGGGACTACGGCGGACAGGCCGCACTCACTTACTTTTTCATGAACTGAGACGTCAACTGAAAGACCTCGTTCAGGAGCGCTCCACCGTTTTGTCCGCCCAAGAACTGATTCAAAACCTGGTTTGGTGCTTGTGAATTTGTCTGATGAGTCCCGGTAGCAAGCACCTGCATGATCACCGGAACGACTACCGGTAAGGCGCTCAGGATTAATTGACTGTTAAGACCAGTCGCCTGGGAAATTTCGCTGATGATCCCATTGAAGCGGTCCGCTCCAAATAAGTTTTGCAGTTCCTGCACACTCACTCCTTGCTGAGAAAGGTTTGTCACGGTTTGTTGCGCGGCGGCCGCGCCCTCGGTTTGCTTTTGCTGATTGAGGACGTCTTGCAAATGGGGTCCCAGCACGTTGAGGATCGGCTGGATCTGTTGACCGGCGCCTTGGAGGCCGGGAATCATGCTGGCAACGTTCGAGAGGCTCTGGAGATCCTGATTGCTTCCTGCATGCTGAGGACTTTGGATGGCACTGATGATCGAATCAAAAAGGCTCATAAATCGCTTCCTTCTAGGCGATTCGCGAACGGACCGCAAGCAGTTGTTCCACGGTTGAATTCAGCACGACTGCCACGTATTTATATGGCAGCAAGCGCGCTTAAATGTTTACGTTCACGCGTCCGTGTAAAGTATACTGGGCGCTTCGACCGTTTTGTTTGCCAGAAATATGCCGGTATCAGCACGAATATTGCTTAAATACTTCCTTTTGAGCGCCTCCTTGCTGAGTTTTTCTCGCTCTCCGGCGATCGCGCAGTCGGTGTCACTGGTTAATCCGTTCGAACCGGAGATCGAGGCCCTGCAAGCCAGACTGATTGATCCGCCGGCTCGACCGATTGTGTTCTATGGCAGTTCGTCGATTCGGCTCTGGAATACGTTACCCCAAGACCTTCCCGACTACGCCGTGCTAAACTGCGGGTTTGGTGGTTCTCGGCTGGTCGATTGTCTCTACTTCGCGCCCAGAGTGGTTCTCCCGCTTAAACCATCAGCGGTGGTCATTTATGCTGGCGACAATGACCTGGCCACCGGAGCCGCCCCGGAACAGGTCTTCGATTCCTTCCGGCAACTCTTTTTCTTATTGCGGGCGTCTTCACCGGACCTACCGATTGCATTTGTTTCAGTCAAGCCATGTCCGGCGCGATTCAAATACGTCCACAACATCGAACGATTCAACCAATTGGTGGACGACTTTCTTGGGACTCAATCCGATACCGACTATATCGATATCTTTTCCGATCTCCTTGGTCCGGATCATCAACCGGTGGTTTCACTTTTCCGCAGCGATCAAATTCATTTAAGCCAAGCCGGTTATCAGATTCTGCGGCGCGATATCTCCGAGTATCTGCATGACGAGTTCCCCAAGAGACTATCGGTAAAGTAACTCCAGAAAAGGAGTTAGCAGGAGACGGTCCTCACTCCGCAATCGCTTCCAGGTTACGATCCACAGATCGGGCAAGAACGGCTTTCGCGTTCTCCTGAATATGCGGATCCCACCACGCGCCGTAAACTCGATCGAAACGAAACGGTTGGAGCGTTTCAGCGATTCTTCGCACTTTCCCGCCAGCCAGCGCGATAAATCCCGGATAACTCCGCATAAAACCGACGCGAGTGCGATCAGGAACGACCTGAATAATGTCTCCGGCAAGTATGGCCCCTCGGCTCTCGGCGCGGCGCACATTTTTGAATGAATGCGAAATTCTCTCCGGTTTATCGCGAAGGAGCTGCGCACCCTGGCAGATCTGCTCAGAGAAATCATTCTCTCGCTTTCTGATGAGCAGGGCGGTTCCAAGGTAAATAGCAAATAGCCGATAGCAGAGACACAGCGGACCTCACTCTCTGGGTCTCTGTGGTGAATCACCTAGGTCTTATCTACTGTACAGCGGCGCCAGCAGAACCATCAGCATTCTTGACCTCCTGTTGAAATCGCCGCAAGGCTTCTTCAGCTTCGGAGATATCACTCAAGATGGAGGAACGTGGTTCAAATCGCTGACTGTCGCGCAAAGCGTACAAGATCTGCAAGCCCTGTTCGATACGCCGGCATCCCGATTCCGCTTCCCCGGCCTCGCCTAACACACCGCCTAATCTCGCAACACTATATCCGTAACAATAAAGGTCGTAGGGGTGCTCTCGAGCGTGGATGGTCTCCTCCAAATAGCGCAGAGACTCCGAATACATTTGTTGGGCTTCCTTCCAATGCCCAGCGCCGTTTGCGATCTCTGCCTGCGCGATACAGGCGAGCGCTTCGCGAAACGAATTGTTGGATTTCTCCTGATCAATAGTCTTA
The DNA here is from genome assembly GCA_963804425.1 of uncultured Verrucomicrobiae bacterium. Classification (GTDB taxonomy): domain Bacteria; phylum Verrucomicrobiota; class Verrucomicrobiia; order Chthoniobacterales; family JAFAMB01; genus DASTDH01. Next base: position 265,692 of record CAWDQF010000005.1, read on the forward strand.
AGCTCTTCGGTTAGCGGCACTAACAATTCTAGGTTGATCCTCCTCGCCGCTTCAAGATCACCCCCCTTACTGTAGCAAAAGGAAAGGGCGAAAGCGACCTGTTGGAGGCGATCGTCAACATCGTAACTCCGCTTTTTCTCGTCCTTAAGTCTTTTGTCAATATCGACTGCTTCTTTCAGCAGTTTCTCGGCTTTTTCGTACTCGCGTTGATCCGCCAAAATGCTCGCGTCGTTTGCTAACTCTCCGATCAATTCCTCTGAGAGATCGACGTTGCTGGGATCGGCCGCACACAATCTCCGCTGTATTGCTAACGATTCGCCTGGAGCCACGATTTCCTGATCCTGTGGGTCCCCAAGAGCTAACAAACTTGCCCAATGAGCAATGGCTTTCTCCGAGTGCTGTCGCAGACCGATGTCAGCCGGAGCAGCCGCAGCCGCCTTACGGCGAAGAGTCAGGGCTTTGCGAACCGGCTCTCCAAAAAGCTTAAAGCGGCCCCAATTATAATACAATCCACCCAAATTTTCGAGAGCGCTCGCATAAGCATTCAAGGCCTCTCGATCGGTCGGCTGGGCCGTATAGGCCTGTTCGCCACAATGAACCGCTTGCGTCAGCAGTTTCAACGCATGTTCCGGGTTGGCGAGTTCATCAGTCAGGTTCACGTTCTGAATCAACGCATCGCAAAGAAGAACGTCCAGCTTCCTCCGAGAATCTGTGGTCAAATTGCCAAGAGCTTCAAGCTCCCGCAATTTCGAGACAGCTTCTTCCAGAAAACCGGTCGCTATCTCCATGTTTTTGATTTTGGAAAACGCTCCGCATTTTTCCAACAACACCTCGGCCAGCATAAGCTGATCATCAGGACCAGCTGCAGGACGGCTCGACAGTTTTCGTGCTTGGAATTCCGCGATTCCGGTTCGGTGAATGGCTCCCTGAAGGTCGCCCAACTCTTCGAGAGCGCGAGAGAGAATTAGTTGAGTTTGAACTTCGGCTCGAACTTGAGGCGCGCTCCTGGCGGGATCGAGCTCACTGCGGCTGGTAGCATCAATCTGGTCAAAAACCGCAGCCACTCGCTTGAGTAGCTCAATTCGGCGCTCAATCGGTGCCGACATGCTCTCGAGCGCCGACGATATGCATTGATCATCGTGCGCGACGCCGACGCAGCCAATTCTCGCTGTTGCAGTGCATAATCGCGTTCTCTCCGGGCTGCGTGGTCCGAAGCGACGATGAATCCTAGAGCAATGATCCCAACAACGATTGCCAAAGAAATCGAAAAAGTCGCAGTCGGATGGCGCCGCACCAACGTGCGGGTTCGATACCACCAGCTCTGCTGACGGGCACGCACAGGCCGGTGATCCAGGAAGCTTTGAATGTCGTCGATGAAATACTCCACGCTCCGGTATCGATCGACAGGCGCTTTCTGCAATGCCTTTAGAATGACGGACTCGAGGTCGGCCGGCAGCGGTCCATGGATAGGGCGGTCTCCCTTTTTGGCTTGCGCTTTCCAGACGCGTGCGCGCGGCTTCCTCGGCTCGTCGTAACAAATCCGGCGCAAGACGTCAATTGCTGCTCCCGACTCGCCGTCCTTCGCTGGATCAAACGGATGCGCCCCGGTGACAAGCTCGTGGAGTATGATTCCAAGAGCGAAAATATCCGAGGCGGTCGTCACCGGCTCGCCGCGGATTTGTTCCGGACTGGAATAGCGAGGAGTGCACGGCCCGAGATCCCCCGTTTGGTTCATTGATTCCTCCTCGTCTGCCAGAAGCTTCGCGATGCCGAAGTCGAGCAAACGAGGTGTTCCATCGGCAGTAACCAGAATATTCGAAGGTTTCAAATCGCGGTGCACAACGAGATTTCTGTGTGCGTGGGAGACGGCCGAGCACACCTGGCAGAACAGTTGCAGAATTTCCTTCAGATTAAGCTGCCAATAACGGCAGTACCCATCGATTGGCTCCCCTTCCACATAGTCGAGTGCAATGTACGGAAGACCATTCTCAACTGCGCCACCCTCCAGAAATCGGGAGATAAAGGGGTGATTAAGTTGTGCCAGGATTCGGCGTTCCCGGCGAAAGCGTCCGACGAAAAGTTTCGCATCGACTCTGGTCCGAATGACCTTGATGGCGGCACGTTGCCTCACCTTTTGATCTTCATCGTCTACTGTTCTTTCACCGAGAAAGACTGTTCCCATCCCACCGGAGCCGAGCTCTCGAAGAATATTCCAGGAACCGATGGTCGTACCGAGCCGAATGCCAAGCTCCTCTTCTTGCGGATCACCTTCGATGACCAAGTGGTCATTGGGCGGCCAGACGGGAATCTCAAGAAACCGGTCACTGGGATCATCATATCCTAAAAGAGACGCCACTTCTTGGGCCAGCGCCGGATTATCACGACACTTCGCTTCCAACCACGAAGCACGGATTGTTGGATCAATTTCGACCGCTTGGGCGAATAGCGTCTTGATCCTAGACCAGTCTCCCGACATTTCCCCAGCTGGGTTGCGATTTGACGCACTCATCAGGAACTATTCTGCGTCGCTGTCGCAGCCGAGTGCAATCGCAATCCTTCTCGTCATAATATCGAATTTCGAGGTAAAGGAAAAATCGATTCACCGACTCGGCAGGGAGGGCGAGGAAGAGAACACGACCAAAGGCCATCGTAAAAAAGCGTGACCGAATCCCGCGCCCTCCGTCTGCAGCTGCGATACAACGCCCGAGAAGAAATGCAAAACGCAAGTGACGCCATACCCAAAGGGGCATTCGAACCAACCACTCCTCCGGAGATTGCGACAAATGCCAAGCTGGCATGAGAAATGCGGCGCAGATACCAGCGATGAAACGATTGGTGGAACTTGATGTGCTGCGCGGCTTCTTGCTGTTGATGATGGTGGTCAACCATGCTCCCTCTCCGCTGCGTCGCATCACCGATCAGCCAATCGGATTCTTTTCGACAGCCGAAGGATTCGTCTTCGTTTCCGCGTTTTTGGCGGGGTTGCTCTTCCAAAAACGCGCAGAGACGAAAGGATTCGAGGCAGCACGCACTGCGACTTTTCTCCGCGCCTATCGGATCTACCAAGCGCACCTCCTTACCCTCCTTTTTATCTTTTTCGTCGGGGGCCTTTTTTTGGCCGATCTCCCGGGCGTGCAAAACATCCTTTCTCAATTTTTCACGAATCCTGTCGCGGCAATTGCCGGCTCGGTAGCGCTTCTGTTCCAGCCGCCGCTGCTCGACATCCTGCCGATGTACATCGTCTTCTCCTTTCTCACGCCGTTTGCGTTTTGGGTCGCGCAAAGGTGGGGATGGAAAAATGTCTTCTTTGGCAGTGTCGCAATCTGGCTAGTTTCCCAATTTCGGGTCCAAGATTACCTGATTCAACGCGCTCAGGACGTCTCCTTTATTCATTTCGGGCCCTTTGACCTATTTTCCTGGCAGCTGCTTTGGATCGGAGGGCTCATTTTCGGCCGCTCGCTTCATGAGCAAAAACCGGTCGTGCAGATGCCTCGAGCTGTGGAATTCGCGCTTCTGTTCGTTGCCGCGGGCTTTTTGGTTTGGCGTTGGTTCTGCATTTACCTGGATCTTGATCCAAGCAGGGATCTCTGGTGGTTGGATAAATGGCATCTTGGTCCCCTGCGGCTGCTAAACTTTATTGCCGCTGCTTGGTTCGCCGGCAAGCTGCTTCCGTACGTGCGCAAATGGAATCTCACGTTGCGCCCGATTGGAGCGGTTGGCGAACATATGCTTCCCATCTTCTCCAGTCAGGTGTGCGTCTCGATTTTTATCGGCGGCTTGATCAGCGTGCGCCATCACGCGGTTGATGACTACGCGACCGTTCTGGTGCTGCTTCAGATCGCCAGCGTTTTTCTCGCCGCCTGGATTTTGGACCGCTGGCGGTCGATCAATGCGGCAGTACCGAGTCCCGAACCGGTTTAGATAGAGTAATTTTGCCCGGAAGTGGCCCAGGACTTAGCCCAGAGTCTTAACCCTGGGTGAGACATTCAAAAACGTCGAGCCCTGAAAGAGGCGCGATCACGCGGGTGCATCGACACGACGCATGTCTGAATGCAACCGTCCCGCCACATCCTAGCGTCCTTTTCGGGGGAACATCGCATTAAGACGTCTAAACGCGTCGGTCTAAGTTTTTGGAGCTCCATCGGGGGTAAAACTGCATTCCACGAATGCCAAAAGAGGGCCCTGGCAAGGTTGAGATTTTACTGGTCACTATGGCCGTGCATCCGTAGGGTTTACCCTTTACCCGTATGTCTTGGAAACGAGCTCAGACCCATGCCGAATCGATGTTAGAGAATCTCGGCTTAGGCAAAGGAACAAAAGGCCGAAAGGATCTGCGCGACAAACGCGTAATTTTCGTCGACGACGGCACGAACGAATACCGGACGATGTGCTTCACGATCGCAGCCAAGATTGTGCGCAGGCGCGGTGGCGAAGTGGAGAACGTGAAACCGGAACCTGGAGAGGTACCCTGTGCCAAGGTGGTTGATCTAGCCAAGTCCCAGCGAACTAACCGCGGCCAATCTTCCGGAGCACTGCGACGCACGCGACCAATAGCAGATAGCTAATACCAGATCGCAAATTACTCCTGGGGCTTAGTTCGAAGCCAAAGGAGACGAAAAAATCACGAATGGACGCTAATTGACGCGAATAAAAGCTCTCTCGCCATAGCGTAGCGACGGCGGAGGGATCTAATTCGCTTTGTTCATTGGTGGTCATTCGCGGTTAGAAAAGCCTTCGGGGAAGAAGCAAACAGAAATAAGGGAGAACCGTTCGGCTGAGCTCAGGTCGAAGCTCTCGTCCGTTAGCTCCTGTTGGACGGTTCTTCAAGTGAAGCCTGGCTTACGCTAGCAAATGTTCAGGCCGAATCGGCAATGCTCTAATTCGCTTCCCGGTAGCATGATAAACTGCGTTCGCCACCGCGGCTGGAGTTCCGGTAATACCGATTTCGCCGATTCCCCGAGCGCCGATCGAATTGAATTCGAAATCGGGGTGACCGAGAAACTCCACGTCAATCGCGGGTACGTCCGCGTTGGTCGGAACTAAATACTCCGCGATGTTTCGATTGGCGATCCAGCCGCTCCGACCGTCGTACAGGGTCTCCTCCAGAAGCGCCATCCCGATGCCAAACACGATGCCTCCGATGATCTGGCTACGAGCAGTTTTCCCGCTCACCACGGTCCCAATATCCATGACACTGGAGAAACGATTCACCCGCACCTCGCCGGTGAGGTCGTGAACCTTCACCTCACAGAATTGTGCGCCGAAAGAATCGAATGCGTATTTCTCTTCCTCCTCACCTGGCGCAGCCGAGCCGGTCGCCTCGATCGCGCCTCGACCAAGAGCAGTGAGTAGTTGATCGAAGGAAAAGGACTTATCGCCACCGTGGACTTGGCCGCTGGCATAAGACAGCTCCTCCGGCTTCGCCCCATGGAAAGGAGATTTCTGGTCTTTCACCGCTACTTCGATCAACTTTTTTTTGATCGCTTCGGCAGCTGCAGCAACCGCCGGAGTAACACTCGCGGTAGATTGAGAGCCCCCAGCACCGGGCGCGGGTGGTAAGCCCGAATCACCTAACACCGCGCGAACCCGCTCGTACGGTACTTCGAGCGACTGCGCCCCAACAATCGCCAGCACGGTGTACATCCCAGTTCCGAGGTCATGTGTTGCGCTCGATACCGTAACGTAACCATCGGCTTGCAATCGTATTTTCGCCGAGGCGTTACTGCGGTGGGCTGGATAAAGGGCCGTGGCCATCCCTTGTCCGATCCACCAGTCACCATCCTTGGACATTCGTGGCTTCGGATTACGTTTAGCCCAGCCAAAATTCGCGACCCCTTTCTCATAGCATTCCAACAGGTGCTTCGACGACCAAGGCCGATTAGTTCCCGGGTAAATTTCCGCGTGGTTCTTCACTCGTAACTCAATCGGATCGATCCCGAGTTTTACCGCCAACTCGTCCATAGCCGCCTCGAGCGCATACATTCCCGGCGCCACCCCGGGGGCGCGCGTAAAAGTGCCGGGCGCGATATCGAGTGGAACCAGGTGATGGCTCACGAGGATATTTGGCGACTTGTATAGATAACGCGAAGTTCGGTGTGCTGCTGCTTCGACGAATTCTTTGACCACCGCAGTCGACGAAACCACTTCATGTTTCAGAGCACGAAGCGCGCCGTCCGGAGTCGCCCCCAGCTCAATTTTCTGCAGCGTTTTCGGGCGATGCCCGACACCGGCGTACATCTGCTCTCGGGCGAGAATAGTTTTCACCGGTCGGCTTAAAACCCGCGCGGCCGCGGCGGTGAGCGGCGAGTGCATCCACATGGATCCCTTGCAACCAAAGCCACCACCGACAAAAGGACAAAGAACGCGCACATGATCATTATCGACCCCGAGTACGGCCGCCAAGTTTCGCTGTTGGCCACCCACCCATTGCGTCGCGTCGTAGGCCGTTAGACGATCTTCCTCCCAAACCGCAACCGTGGCGTGCGGCTCCATCGGATTGTGGTGCTCGATCGGAGTGGAATATTCTTCAGCAATCGACACTTCCGCTTGTCGAAGAACGTCGTCGATCGAAGACGCTCCTGATTCTAAGATGCTCACGGTTGCCGGCATCCCCCTCACACTCTGCGGCTGATAGGCCTTCGCCAATTCCGTACCCAACGTGACTATCGGCGGTTTCGGTTCATAAATCACTTTGACCAGAGCAGCTGCGTCACGCGCTTCTTCAAAGGATTCAGCCACAACCAGTCCAATCGTCTGGCCGAAATAATGTACCTGCGTATCTTGAAGCAGTGGGATCGCATCGCCACTATTGACCCCTTCATCGCTACCAAGCGGACGGTAAAGCTTCAGAGAATTGAACGGAGTGAAGATTCCAATGACCCCAGCGCTTTTCTGAGCAGAAGCCAGGTCGAAGGCTCGAATTTGACCGCGCCCAATACTGCTTTGGATTAAGTAACCAAAAGCCAAGTTAGGGAAATCGTAGTCCCCAGCGTACATCGCCTGGCCTGTGACTTTCAGTTTTGCGTCGAAACGATCCCGATTTAATCCTTGGAAAACCGCACTCATGCGACACCTACTTGTTACGCCAGCAAATGCTCGGGCCGAATCGGCAACTGTCGAATTCGCTTACCGGTTGCATGATAGACTGCGTTCGCCACGGCGGCCGGAGTTCCGGTAATACCGATTTCGCCGATACCACGTGCGCCGATGGAATTGAACTGTAAATCCGGGCGATTGAGAAATTCTACATCGATCGCAGGAATGTCCGCATTGGTCGGTACAAGATACTCGGCGATGTTGCGGTTCGCGATCCAACCGGTTCGAGCATCGTACTGAGTACCCTCCAAGAGCGCCATACCGATGCCAAACACGATCCCTCCCATTATCTGATTTCGGGCGGTTTTTTCACTCACCACCGTTCCGATGTCCATGATGCTGGAAAAACGCTTCACCCGCACTTCGCCGGTGAGGCCATGAACATTCACCTCGCAGAATTGCGCACCAAAGGAGCTAAACCCGTATTTGTCCTCTTCATCTCCCGGCGCGGCTGAGTCAGTCGCTTCAATCGCGCTTCGGTCAAGCGCTACCAGGAATTGATCGAAGGGCAGTGATTTACCGTTGCCTTGAATTTCGCCGTTCGCGTACGAAAGCTCCTCTGGCTTTGCGCCACGGAAAGGGGACTTCTGATCTTTCACCGCCACTTCGATCAGCTTTTTTTTGACCGACTCGGCAGCCGCCGCAACGGCCGGCCCAACACTAGCAGTCGATTGAGAACCACCAGCAACCGGTGCCGGTGGTAAGCCCGAATCACCCAGCACCGCGCGGACCCGCTCATACGGGACTTCGAGCCATTGCGCCCCAACAATGGCCAGTACGGTGTACATTCCGGTCCCGAGATCGTGCGTTGCGCTCGATACCGTGACGTATCCGTCCGCTTGCAGTCGTATCTTCGCTGAGGCTCTGCTGCGATGCGCTGGATAAAGGGCCGTTGCCATTCCTTGCCCAACCCACCAGTCGCCATCCCTCGACATGCGGGGCTTTGGGTTACGCTTAGCCCAACCAAACTTCTCTGCGCCCCTTTGATAGCATTCCAGCAGATGCTTGGACGAAAAGGGCACATTCCTGCCCGGATAGATTTCCGCATGGTTCCGTATCCGCAATTCAATTGGATCGATCCCAAGTTTTGCCGCCAACTCGTCCATAGCGGACTCCAGCGCATACATTCCAGGAGCCTCCCCGGGGGCTCTCATGAAAGTACCCGGTGCGATATCAAGCGGAACCAGATGATGGCTGATTAAGATATTCGGCGACTTATACAGGTACCGAGAGGTGCGATGCGCTGCTGCCTCGATAAATTCTTTTGTCACCGCCGTCGACGAAAATACCTCGTGTTTTACTGCGCGAAGCACGCCGTCGCGAGTCGCTCCCAGTTCGATCCTTTGTAACACCGTGGGACGATGCCCGACCGCGGTATACATCTGCTCGCGGGTAAGAATCGTTTTTATAGGGCGATTTAGAACCCTCGCCGCCGCCGCCGTGAGTGGCGAGTGCATCCACATCGAGCCCTTGCAGCCGAATGCGCCCCCAACGAAAGGACAAATGACGCGCACATGGTCATCATCCACACCGAGTACCGCCGCCAAATTTCGCCGCTGCCCGCCTACCCATTGGGTCGCATCGTAGGAAGTGAGACGATCCTCCTCCCATACCGCCACCGTTGCGTGTGGCTCCATCGGATTGTGGTGTTCAATCGGATTGGTGTACTCTTGAGCGAGCGTCACTTCCGCCTGCCGAAGGACATCCTCGACTGAGGAGACACCCGACTCCATGATGCTCCAAGTGGCCGGCAACTGATCCACATTTTGCGGCTGATAAGCGTTCGCCATTCCTGATTCCAACGTGACTAGCGCCGCTTTCGGTTCATAAATCACTTTAACCAACGCAGACGCGTCGCGCGCTTGCTCGAAGCTCTCGGCCACAACCAGTCCAATCGTCTGACCAAAATAATGTACCTCGGTATCTTGGAGTAGAGGGATCGCGTCGCCGCTGATGACCCCGTCTTCCCGATCAAGCGGACGATAGAGCCTCAGAGAATTAAAGGGAGTGAAGATTCCGATCACCCCTTTGCTTTCTTGAGCTACACCTAAATCAAAAGCACGGATTTGACCCCGACTAATACTGCTTTGAATCAGATAACCAAAAACCAAGTTAGGGAAATCATGGTCCCCGGCATACATTGCCCTTCCCGTGACCTTCAGCTTTGCGTCGAACCGGTCTCGATTTAATCCCTGGAAAACCGCGCTCACGCGACTCCTCCTACTTCGCTAAGAACACGCACAATCGTTTTCTTGAGTAGCGGAACCTTGAAACTGTTTTGCCCCAAAGTCCTTGCCCCCTCCGTCGCCTGCTCCGCTGCGGCCTCGAAAACAGCTCGATTGGCTGTTTTCCCTTTGAGCGCTTCCACCACCCGCGGAAGAGCCCAGGGCTTTGTTCCGACGCCACCCACGGCAATCCGGGCATCTCGAATGGTCGCACCATCAAGATCAAGAACGGCGGCCGCTGAAGTCAAAGCAAACTCATAAGACTCTCGGTCTCGAATCTTCAGATAACCGGATCGACTTGCCCACGTTTTTCGAGGCACAAGAATTTCTGTGATAATTTCACCAGGTTGAATGTCGTGCTCTCGGTTTGGGGTTTTCCCCGGCAACAAATAGAAGTCTTCTAACTTCACCTCCCGCGCACCCTGCGAGCCCTGCAGCTTTAGAACGGCGTCGAGAGCGACCAACGCGACCGCGAGATCGCTCGGGTGTGTCGCGCAACAGGAGTCGCTCACTCCGAAGATTGCGTGCATCCGATTTTCGCCCTCTAGAGCCGGGCAACCGCTGCCGGGCACGCGCTTATTGCAGGGAGAAACAACATCCCGGAAGTAGCCGCACCGTGTTCGCTGCATCAGGTTGCCTCCCATTGTGGCCATATTGCGAATTTGCGCAGAAGCGCTCTTCAACAGCGCCTGGGAAATAACCGGATACTCCTTGATCACCTCTTCATTTTCCGCGACGGCGGCCATTTTCTCGAGCGCTCCGATATGAAGCCCACTATCATCCAGCTTCACGCCGCGAAACGATAACGGCCCAAGATCGATGACTTGGCCAGGCGTAACCACCTCCAGTTTCATCAGGTCTATGAGATTAGTCCCGCCGGCGATGAAAGCGGCTTTGGTCCCCCCGGCAGCCGCGTCTTTGGAAGAAGTCGCTACCTTAAATTGAAAAGCTTGCATTAAGCCGTCGCTCCTTTCATCTGAGTCGCAGCTTGTTTGATCGCCTCAACAATGTTGGGATAAGCACCGCAACGACAAAGGTTGCCGGACATGAATTCCCGGATCTCGCCGTCTGAACGGATATGACCCTCTTGTATGCAGCCGACTGCCGACATGATTTGACCGGGCGTGCAGTAGCCACATTGGAATCCGTCGCAGGTCACAAACGCAGCTTGCACGGGATGGAGTTCATCCCCGTGCGCGAGCCCCTCGATTGTCGTGATTTCCTTGCCTTGGGCCATGATGGCCAACGTCAAACAGGAAAGAACCCGCGTTCCGTCGACCAACACCGTGCATGCGCCGCAAGCGCCATGGTCACAACCCTTTTTGGTGCCGCTCAGGTCCATCCGGTCGCGCACGGCGTCCAATAGCGTCACTCGGGAATCGAGCTTCAGCCGCTTTTGCTCGCCGTTCACCTTGAGAACAACATCAACCAGAGGTTCTGGAGTTTCCGAACCTGGTTTCTCCGCGGTTGAACGCTCGTTCGGCGAGGCGGCACGCGCCGCGGGGATAGCGACCGTCAAGCTCGCGGACAACGCAGCCAGCTGACTTAAAAAATGCCGGCGGGATGAGCGCTCCTCATCCGGGCCTGCGGGAACCTCGCTGCCATCATGACCACAATGCATAAAAACCTCCTGTTTGTTCGATCCGTGGGTAAGCTCGCGAGGATCCCTCCTCCGCTAACTCCGCGGCCTGCATTTCAGCTCTTGATAGAACCTACGATAATCAAAAATTTGTAACCTGCATCGTCATTTGCGATTAATTTGACTGGTCAATTAAATTCGTTTGTTGTGCGAATTTGGTCGGGCTATGGGTTCATCCATGAGCACTCTTTCCCGAGTCGGGGTTATCGGTCTCGGCATTATTGGCGCTCGCGTAGCCAAGAATCTACGGAAAGCCGGATTTGACGTTTATGTTTGGAACCGTACACCTAAGGATGAACCGCAGTTTGTGCAAACTCCGCGAGCCTTAGCGGAAACCTGCCAAGTCCTCCAAATCTTTGTCGCTAATGACGCTGCGATCGTGGAAACAATCGAAAAGCTGCAATCAGCGTTGACATCGCAGCATCTCCTGATCGTGCACTCCACGATTTCTCCAGATACCATCAAACAAATTAAAGCGCAGATTGATCCGATCGGAGCGCATCTGATTGACGCTCCGTTTACCGGCAGCAAAGGAGCGGCGGAAAAAGGCCAACTCGTTTATTATTTGGCTGGCGAACCGGCTGATTTAAAACGAGCGAAACCCATCCTGGAAGCGACCAGCAAACACATGGTCTATTTCGATCGCGTGGGAGATGCAAGCTTAGTAAAAATAGCGACAAACTTGATCACGGCTAGCATCGTCCAAAGCCTCGCAGAGGCGGTTGCCATCACTGAGAGAGCCGGCGTGAATCTAAAAGAACTGGTCGAAGCCATCGAGTACAACGCTTGTCGCTCGGGCGTCAGCGATCTGAAGATCCAAGCAATTCTGAAGAGAGATTTTGATCCGAATTTTTCGCTGACAAACATGCTGAAAGATTCTCGCCTCGCGCTGAAACTCGCAGAAAAATTAAAGCTCGAACTCCCGGTGACGAAGACGGTGAATCAATTATTAGCGCGAGCCAATGAAAAAGGTTGGGGCGCACAAGATTTCGCGATCGTTTCGGAATTGACGCGAGAGGGCTAGAGCCTGACGGCGGAGGGGAGCTGGTTGCGGCTCCCCGGAACAACCCGCACTTTCCATAATCCAGCTCGTTGGAAAGCTCCCGCGGCGGCAAAACCTCAGATGTGATTGGGTATCAACTACTGAAAAGCGGTACTTCGATTGGAGCTAACTACCGGGAGGCCGCTCGAGGACTGTCGCCTTCATGACCGCACCAACGGGTGGCCGTTGGCTGCGCTGACGGCAATCCTTGGCGTTACAGGGAAACGCCGCGGATAGACGCGTCGAACAGCTCGACGATGTGACGAACCGGCACCTTTCGCCCCGTGCGCGCTAGGGCAGACTGGAGTTGCAGCAGGCAGCCGGGGTTGGCGGACACAACCATGTCCGCGTCAAGCGTGACAATATGCTCCGCTTTACGGTCGCCGAGCTGCGCTGCGGCTTCCGGTTGCACCAGGTTGTAGATTCCCGCAGAGCCGCAGCAGATCGCGGCTTCCGGGATTTCCAGCAATTCGAGCTGTGGGATGCGTCCCAGCAGCGCGCGCGGCTGCGTGCGGACGCCCTGCGCGTGCTGCAAGTGGCAGGCATCGTGGTAGGCCACGCGCAAGCGCAGCGCGTGGCGCGTGGCGCGCGGCTCGAGCTCGGCCAGGAATTCGGAGACGTCGCGGCACTTCGCTGCAAACGCCTTCGCGCGCCCGGCGTATTGCGGGTCATCGCGCAGCAGGTGACCATACTCTTTCACGTTCGAGCCGCAGCCCGCGGCGTTGATAATCACAGCGTCCACCTTGAGCTTTTCGAACGCGTCAATTGTCTGGCGCGCGAGCTGGACGGCCTGCTCCTCTTCTCCCGCGTGCACCAGCAGGGCCCCGCAGCAGGGTTGTGCCGCGGGAACCACCACCTCGCATCCCTCCGCCGCCAGCACGCGCGCCGTGGCCGCGTTGACCTGCGGGAAAAGCACGCGCTGCACGCAGCCTAGGAGCAATCCCACGCGGCGCCGTCGTTCGCCCTGCGCCGGGATCAACTCGGGAAGCGTTTCCTGCGCGGGCACCTGCGGGAGCAGCGCCTCCATGGCCCGCAACCGCCCGGGAAGCAGTTTCAGTATGCCCAGGCGCCGCACCAGCGTCTCGAGCCCGGCCTTCTGATAAAGACGCAACGGCAACAGTAGCGCGCGCAGCCGGGCCGGGCGCGTGAAGATGCTGAACAGAAGCCGGCGAAACCTCTTCTCCGGGGCTGGCCTCGCGTAACGGCGTTCGATTTGCGCCCGGGTGGCTTCGATCAGCTTCGCGTAGTCCACGCCAGAAGGACACGCCGTCATGCAAGCCATGCAGCCCAGGCAGGCGTCGAAATGGCCCACCCATGTTTCGTTGATGGTCGCAGCGCCGTCGGCGACCATCTTCATCAGATAGATCCGTCCGCGCGGCGAATCCATCTCCTGGTTCCACAGCACGTAGGTCGGGCACACGGGCAGGCAGAAGCCGCAGTGCACGCATTTGTCGATCAGCTCGCCCGATGGCGCGTGGTGCGCATCGTACCCGCTCGCGCCTGCCGGGTGGACGGTTTGTTGCTGCTCCATTAGATCCCCCCAACGAACCGACCGGGATTCAACGTGCCCCGCGAGTCAAACTGCCGCTTCACGCTGAGCATCAACGGAAATGCATCGCCCCCGCTGCCCCACGCGTCAATCGCCGGCATTGCCGTGGGTCGATGCAGCACGGCCAGCGAGCCTCCCACGTGTTCGAGTTCGGGCCGCAGGGCGTGTAGCACTTGGTGGATGGCAACGACGCTCGACGCCTCCAGGCGCAGCCAGCCCAGCCCTGTTCCCTGCACAACGGCACGCCAGTGTACGCCGAGAGAATCGACCAGTTGGCGAATGCGGCCGCACGTCTCTGCGACCGACGCCGGTAGGACGCTGAATTTCGCGATCGCCGCCGGCTCCGCCGAAGACCACAGCTCTTCCCGCGCTTGCCATACCGTGTCACTGGTGGCGGTTTCAGTCGCCGGAGCAGCCAGTATCCGCAGCGCCACCGCCTGGGCAGCGACTCCCGCTTCGGTGCCTTCAAAGCGAACGTCGACCGCAGGCGCAGCCCCTGCGGTGAATCGCGCCTGCAAACCGGTATGCGTCAGCGTGGAATCCTGCACCGCCAGCATGAGGCGGTTGGCGTCGTACGGATCGCGCGCCGCAAACGTGAACGACCGTGTGTGGCGCGGCAGAGGATGCAACCGGAAGATGGCGCGAGTGATGACTCCCAGCGTGCCCAGCGCTCCAGTGGCCAGTTTTGGCAGGTCGTACCCCGCGACGTTTTTCACCACTTTGCCGCCGCTCGACGCGAGTGTGCCATCGGGCAGCGCAATCGTCGCGCCGATGATCAGATCGCGCAGCGCGCCATACCGGATGCGCAGCGTGCCGCTGTCGTTCGTCGAAAGGATTCCGCCGACAGTGGCCCGCTCCGGCCAGAGCGGATCCACGGCTACACGTTGGCCGTGCTCCGCGACCGTGTTCTGCAGATTCTGGATCGTGCAGCCGGCCTCGACGCTCACCGTCAGATCGGCCCACGCGTGTTCGATCACGCGGTTAAGCCGCGCCGTCGAAAGAATCAGGTCGGCGCGCACTGGCGGATTGCCCCAGCCAGCTTTCGTGCCGCCGCCGCGTGGCACGACGCCGAACCCGGCAGCGTCCGCGCAGCGCAGCGCAGCGGCCAGTTCGGTCTCACTGCTTGGCTCGAAGACCATCTGCGTCTGGACTCCAGCGACACCGTCCCCCGCGCCCGCGGCGCGCAGGGGCTTAGAGCCGGCGATGGCCCGCAGATCGTCCCAAAGAGTCGCGATCCCCGTCTCTTCTCCCGAAGCTATTGGTGGCGCCGCCATCTCAGAAGCGTTCTGCGATTCCGGCGGTTTCCAGGGGATGAGGTCGATACTCCCCTGGCTCTTCACCGCACAGCCGCGGCCGGGGAAAAATCTTTGTGGGATTGGAGAGCTGCTCCGGGTCAAACGCGCAGCGCAGGCGCTGCATCGTTTCCAGGTCGGGCTCCGCATACATCTTCGACATCATCATTTTCTTCTCTTCGCCCACACCATGCTCGCCCGTGATGGAGCCGCCAGCCTCAATGCACAGTTCGAGGATGCGGTTGGCCAGGACCTCCGCTGCGTGCTCCTGACCTTCAATCCGGCGGTCATAGAGGACCAATGGATGCAGATTGCCGTCGCCGGCGTGAAACACGTTGGCCACCCTGATTCCGGCTTCGGCGCTTAGCCGCTCGATTTCGGTCATAATGCGCGGCAGCGCCGTGCGCGGGATCACGCCGTCCTGCACGATGTAATTCGGCGAAATGCGGCCCACTGCAGCGAACGCCGCTTTGCGGCCCTTCCACACCAACCCGCGCTCGGCCTCCGTCTGCGCCACGCGGATTTCCCCGGCGCCGCACTTCCGGCAGATTTGGTCCACCTGCCGCATCAACTCTTCGACTTCCGCCGTAAGCCCGTCGAGCTCCACCAGCAACAGCCCGCCGCAGTCGGGATAGTTCGCGTGCACAGCCGCCTCAGCGGCTTGGATGGCCAGGTTGTCCATCATTTCGATGGCCGCCGGCAGCATGCCCGCGGCGATGATTCCGCTCACTGCGGCCCCGGCATCGCTCGTGGAAGCAAACGCCGCGAGCAGCGTCTGAATGCATTCAGGCCGCTTCACGATGCGGAGGATTACCTTAGTTGCAATGCCCAGGGTGCCCTCGGAGCCCACGAACACGCCCGGCAGGTCGTAGCCGGGCGTGTCGAGCGTTTTGCCGCCCAGGTGCGCCAGCGAACCGTCCGGCAGCACCACCTCGAGCCCCAGCACGTGCGTGGTGGTAAATCCGTATTTCAAGCAGTGCGCGCCGCCGGAGTTTTCCGCCACGTTTCCGCCAATGCTGCAGATAGATTGCGATGAGGGATCGGGCGCGTAGAAGAAGCCGTGCGGCGCAACCCGCCCGGTCACCTCCAGGTTGATCACGCCGGGCTCCACCACCACCTGCGCGTTAGGCAAATCAACTTCGAGGATGCGGTTCATGCGCGTCAGACTGATCACCACCCCGTCTTTCACCGGCAGGGCGCCCCCGCTCAGTCCCGTACCCGAACCGCGCGCCACAAACGGAACCCGCTCTCGATAGCACACACGCACGATTGCCTGGACCTGTTCTGTGGAACGGGGCAGCAACACAGCCTGCGGAAGGACGCGGAAATTCGTCAGCCCGTCACACTCGTAGGTCTTCAATTCTTCCTGCGATGTGATCAGGCCGCGGTCGCCAGTGATAGTGCGGAACTCCTGAAGGATGCGGGCGTCCACGAGCTTTTGGTTTGGCCCGCTGCTCTCCGGGGAGCGGGCTCCTTGAGAAGCAGCGTAGAGGCTCAGTGCTCAAACGTCAAACAGCGCGGGGACCGCAATCCGCAATTATTTGAACACGTACGCCTGCAACGTCACCAAAATCCCAACCAACGATGCTAGGGCAATACTATGGAAGAACACAAAGCGAAGAATATCTCCTTCGTGTCCGTACCAACGAGTAGCAGTGGAAGCGACGACGATGCTCTGGGCGTCGATCATCTTGCCCATCACTCCGCCGCTACTGTTTGCCGCTGCCATCAAAACCGGGTTCAGCCCAAGCTGCTGCGCCGTTATTTTCTGCAATCCGCCAAATAACACATTAGAGGCGGTATCGGATCCGGTGAGAGCAACACCTAACCATCCGAGTAGTGTGCCAAAGAACGGATAAATGACTCCGGTCTGAGCAAAGGCCAAGCCCATCGCCGCATCCGTGCCCGAGTACCGAGTGACGTAACCCAACGCCAGCATACAGGCTATCGTCAGCAGTGAAAACCGGACCAGCTTCAGCGTGCGCCAGTACACCCGCAGCAGGTTGCTAAGCGAAAAGCCCATGACCGCCCCACCGACAATCGCCGCCAAAAAGATTCCAGTGCCGGTTGCCGAGAGTATACCGAACGTGTAAACGGCAGCTTCGGGAGTGGGCTTAGCGACCACTGGCGGCATCTTCTGCACCAGTTTGTCGAGACCCGCGACCGCAAACTTCGGACCAAACAACCCGTCTAGAAACGCTTTGAATTGCGGGACACCCCAAAGAAAAACAAAAACGCTGAGGATAATCCAAGGGATCCAGGCCTTGATCGTATCGCCAGGGCTTGGCCGTAAAGATTGCTCACCGGATTCCGCTTGAGCCATTCTTGCTTCGACCTCAGGAGCATCGATCGCACTATTTTTTCCGGGACGTTCCGTAGCCAGCCAGAGCTGCTTCGGACGCCATATTTTGAGGAATAAAGTGAGCGCAACCATCGACACGACGGCTGAAACAATGTCGACTAACCATGGTCCGTGGAAGTTGGAAATGAGGAACTGCGGTACGGCAAAGAAGACCCCCGCGATCAGAACTGCCGGCCAAATTGCAAGCATACCGTGGAAACCGGCGAACGCGCAGATCAGCCAGAACGGCACGATCAACGAGAACCAGGGAAGCTGTTGGCCGATTTTGCTCGAGAGCTGAAATAAATCTAGCCCGGTGACTCCGGCGAGCGCAATTACGGGTGTACCGAGCGCGCCATACGCCACAGGCGCAGTATTGGCGATCAGCGAAAGACCAGAGGCCGCCAGTGGTCGAAAGCCGAGACCAATCAGAATCGCTCCGGTGACTGCAACCGGAGTTCCAAATCCCGCTGCGCCTTCGAAAAATGCACCGAACGAAAAGGCGATCAGAAGAAGCTGTAACCGGCGGTCACGGGTAACCGCTCCGATACTGCTTTTGAGGATATCGAAATAGCCCTTCTCGACGGTCAGTTGGTAGAGAAAAATGACATTTAGGATGATCCATCCAATCGGCATCAGGCCGAAAGCAGCGCCAAACAGAGCTGACATACCGGCCATCTGCAAAGGCATACGAAAGACCAAGATCGCCACAGTCAACGACGCGACGAGGCCGAGCAACGCGGCGATGTGCGCCTTCATGTGCAGAAAGGCTATCGCGCCGAGCAAAACGACTATCGGGATAGCCGCGACCAAGGCGGACAGCAATATGCTGTTAAACGGATTATAGACTTGTGAGAACATGTTTGGGGGATTTGGGGAACGGGCGAACTCGCGAGAAGAATTGCAAAGAGGGATACCCCAAATCGCGACGGCAATCAGCAAAAAACGCGGAATGCTTTTCGGAAGATCAAGGGCGGTTCAAGCCAATCCGGCTTAGACCGTATTAGGCTTTCGCCCGCCGGCGGCGATGTTCAGCCCTTTGCGGTCGACCCGATTCCAGAACCGTCGGTTGCGGTGATGTTGGGGGTCGGATTGCTCGGTCTCGTCGCTTGGCGAAATCGGCGCAGCCCGGCCGCAGCTCAGCAATCCGGGTCTTCATTAATCCGTTTAAGCGTTCGGGCCATCCTCTGGCTTGGCTCGAATTCAGCGGGAGCGAGCTCTTTTAATAATAATGTTCCGGCCGCTCAAGCTCTAAATACCATAAGTTCTATCCGTTCCTATACCATCAGGAAATAGACTTAGATTGTTCACTTCAGACCTTTCTCCGGACGCCGTTCACAGCTTCTCAGCCGTTGTAACTTGCCTCACGAGAAGATGTATGAAAATTCACGGAAACTAGCCTCCGCACACTTAGCGCTAGTCGCCAAAAATTGGCGAGTCTGTTTCAGTACCTTGTTTTGCGTCGCTGTAATCGGTTCCGCGAAAGCGGATGACCTGTTCCGGGGATCTGCCGACGCGAGCAAATTGGTTGGATATGAAGCGAGGAATAACACGCTTCTTGCCCAGACTTTATCGGGACAGCCGTATTCCGTCTTCAGCCTGATTAATACCGCCACGAACGACCAACTCGTAGCTTCGATCTGGCTTGGTTACAATAACGCGCAGAACATTCCTCCTGGTATAGATAACAGCGGGACCTTTCCCGAACCGTCGATCGGAGTGATGGTTGGGATCGGACTTCTCAGCCTTTTCGGTTGGCAACGTTTGCGGCGTCCCTTGTTGGCGCGCTAACTTCCCTTGGGTCGCCTCAGCCAGAAGCTGGTAAGGCCCCTGGCTCACGACTTACGCCCACCTACCCCGTTGTCCGAGCGACGAAAACATCGGTCGTTCCTAAATGCCTTAAGCGGACTGCTTGTAGGAAATCGGAATGGTAAACACTCCATTCACCGCGCCGTTTTTCTGGTTGAAGATGTCCCGATGAAACTTGGCGAAGCAGCCGCAAAAGAAGAGGCGGGAACAAAAGCGCTCCCGCCTCTCTTTGCCCGCTTCCATTTTGGATTACGCGGACTCCTTGTATGAGATCGGAATAGTGAACACCCCATTCACGGAGGGCTTGAACTTCCATTGATTGGCCAGCCAGTGGGTCGCGGAATCGGCCAGGAGAGGCGACGAATGCGAAACTACCGTAGTTTCCATAATCACGCCGTTCTCGACCTGGACGCGAACCAGGACGTCACCGCTGATATGTAAGTTCAGGGCATTGCGAGGATATTCGGGTGTTGGATGCTTTGTAGCAACATTGTCTGCCGGAATTCCGACAACAACCATTGGGTGCAGCTCTGTCGCCTGCGACAACGCAGACATAGACCAGAGTGTAGCGATCGTGACGATCGCAAGAAGACTTCGATTAATCTGATTTTTAAACATGGGTCTACCTTTGTGGATGGAGACGGGCGTGTTTGCCTGCCTTCACGAGATACAGAGGAAACCAAGGGGCCGAGTTTCAGAGCGGCGCCAAAATACTTCGTCATTTACCTACGGCTCAGCTTTTGTTATTGCTGCGCACAGCAACAGCAGAATTGGGAACAAGAGGAATAGTTTCGTGACTAATCGTGGATCCACCTGGCGTCAAGCAGGCTTCGTTGGCTTATATTTAGGCGCTGTTATAGTGCTCGGTCTGCCTGCTCGTATACGCGCACAAGCCACAGCTACCGTATCACAGAATCCAGTAAACCCGTTAGGTTTACCGATCAGATTCGGAAATTACCCTCGACCAATACACTACGGAGTGACTCAACCGCCGTTGAAGAGTTTAGAACGAGAGAAGATCCCGGCAGAGACGGAGGCGCCGAACTTGGAAGAGGAAGAAATTGTTTGCCCATGGTCGTTAACCCTTTCGGGATCGTATCTGTTTTCGAATGACAGAAGTAGAGTCGCTGACGTCTCGTTAGACGGCGAGTCCGCAATGATTGATCTCACTGCAGCGGACAACAAGTGGCCATACACCTGTCTCGATATTTCTTACACGTATTCATACGCGAGTGGTTCGTCGCCAGCGGACACGACTCAGACAGGAAATCAACATGTAGGTTCACTACGCCTGCTCCAACCAATTCATTTTTTTGGAGAAACAAAAAAGCCCGCGACTCTAAACATCGACAAAATAACCAACCAGCTTGCCGTCATTCTTGATGGTAACTATGGGGGCTCTCTAACCTCTACGCGGATACCTCGCTCGCCTTCTATTAGCAGCACTGCCTACACATTTCTTGGAAATGCGCTTTTGGATTACCAATTTGGATGGTTTCCATATCATGAACCAAATAAATTTAATACACCGAAACCTCAGGATAATTATCCTAGCTTGCTATTGGAGTTTAGTTCGGGAGTTCAGTTTAACGCCATTCGCTTACACTCCTCTAGTCGCGTTTCCACAATGACATCGTCGGGTAGACAGCTAACTTACCAGAATATCGCCAGCTTAACGTATTCTTTCCCCGATCGTTTGGGTATTCTCGTAGCTGCAGAATGGGACGCTCCGCTGTATAGTGATCCGTTGCGCGGTTCGCAGCTTTACTACGCGAACATAGCCGTTTTTACTGCCGGTCTGACCTATAACTATTATCTGGGCAAACAGACCCAGAAAGGCGACAGCGGTAAAACTCCTTGGAACTTAAGCCGTTGGAGCTTAAGCTTACTCTATTCTTATATTGCCTTCGACCCATTGACCGAAACCAACCAACTGCAGGTTCAGGTCTCGTACGGATTTTAAGTTCTGCGATCGCAGCGAAAACGTCCGGCCCGCGACCTGGTAACTCCCGGCGCTCGGCTGCCTACAGAATGGAGCCGACGATTCGTCACGGATTGTCGAGGGCGGCCTGAATTTCTTCTAATCGCCTCTGATTCAGAGCGCTTAGCGGGGAGCGCTGTTTTAAGTCGAGCAGTATGTCTCGGGCTCGTGTGAGCATAGCCCGAATATCGGGGTCGACTCTAGCGTTGCTCCGAGATTGGATCTTCGCAATTTGAAAACACGCCAGGGCCTCACTGGCGGCCCACTGAGCATTCTTCGGATCCTTTTGAGCAAGCTGTTCACCGATCGCGAGTGAAACGCGGAATTCTTGCAAGGACTCCGCCGATTTTCCTAGCTCGATAAACGCCTCACCAGTCTTCTCGCAAATGATCGCCAAGTCACTCTGCCACTCATTGTTGGTCGGGTCTGCTTTGGCCAACCGCTCCGCGATCGCCAACGATTCCTGATAATTCTGCAGTGCCTCCTGAAATTTCTTTTGCGCAATCAACGCGTCACCAATCTCTTGATAACTCCAAGAAAGGTCGCTTTGCCATACTGAGTTGGTTGCGTCCCTGTTCAGCAATTCTCGGCGAATCGAAAGCGACTCCTGGTAGCTTCCGAGGGCATCAGTCCATTCGCCCTGCGTTTTAAGCATATCGCCCACTCTTTCGAGACTGATCGAGAGGTCACGTTTCCACATCGTGTTGCTTGGGTCCTTCGTAGCCAGTGCCCGAGTGATTGCGAGCGAATCACGATATATATCCAACGCTTCCTTCAGATCGCCTCGGACGCTCAATTCATAGCCAATCTCGGCTAGACAGGTCGAGAGATAGCGTTGTAGATCGGCATTGCCTGGCTCCTGTTCCGCAAGCTTTTGTCTGATGAGTAGAGCGCTGCGGTAATTTCGTAATGCACCGTCCGAATCTCCCTGGATGCTCAACATATCTCCGATATCCGCGTAACTCCATGACAACTCGAGTTGCAATCGGGCATTACTCGGAT
Source organism: uncultured Verrucomicrobiae bacterium (assembly GCA_963804425.1). Classification (GTDB taxonomy): domain Bacteria; phylum Verrucomicrobiota; class Verrucomicrobiia; order Chthoniobacterales; family JAFAMB01; genus DASTDH01. Next base: position 287,667 of record CAWDQF010000005.1, read on the forward strand.
CTTGCTCGGCGAGTTTCTCACGGATGGGCAAAGACTCTCGGTAGCTTTCCAACGCACCATCAACATTGCCTTGGTCGTTCAATACATCGCCTATCCGTTCTAAACTGATGGACAACTCGAGTTGCAATGCGGCACTACTTGGATCTTGCTCGACGAGTTGCCTACGGATCTGTAAAGAGCCCTGGTAGTTCTTTAGCGCAGTCTCAATATTTCCTTGCACCTTCAGTACGTCGCCTATCTTTTCCAGACTGGTGGACAAATCGCGCTGCCATTCGGCGTTCCTCGAATCGAGTTCAACCAGCTTTTTTTGAGTTCCAATGGCGTCACGGTAGCTCTTCAGTGCTCCCGCAAGATCACCGCGATCTTTCGCAATGTCGCCATAGTTCACCAGCGCAATGCTCCGCTGCCGCAGGATCTCAGGGCTATTGTTGCTCCCCACCAAGTGATCGTAGTACACCCGTACGCGCCGATTCACCTCGTCCAACAGATCAAGGCGGCCAATCGGTTTCAGTTTGTCGCGAAGGTCGATAGTCATGAAATTAATCAACTTCTCCGCTTCGTCGCGGGCCAGAGCGGCTCGCTTGGCCGCCCGGTCGGCGAAAACCTTTGCCCGTTCCGCGCGCCGGTATTGACGGAAGCTAACTACGCCGAAAATGACCGCCACGATCAACGCTGCAGTGATGCCGGTCATCATCCCGTAACGAATCCGTTCCCGGGTTCGTCGCCGCCGTTTTTGCTCGGCGATGCTCGCATGAACGTAATGCGTCTGTCCTTGGCTCAGCGATGGTCCGAAATCTTTGAATAGCTTCTCGCCTTCAGCGAGAGGAAGGCCCGGTCCGAGCAGGTCATCCTTTTGTTTTCCGCGGCTCAGCCAAAGCTTCAGACTGGAATCCAGGCGGTCCCGCATCCGCAGGAACTCGCGGTTCTCAGTTAGCCACTCTTTAATCCGTTGCCATTCCCGAAGGAGCGCCTCATGCGCGACACTCACGGTCACTTCTCCCTGCGGATCGGTGTCTGCGACCAATAGCCGGTTTTCAACGAATAGATCAACAAAGCCTTTTGTGCCGGATTTCTGATCAGATTCGTTAACAGCGACAAAATCATGATATGGCACGGTGCGCCGATTGGGAACCTCCTCTTCCCCTTGGCCCAACGTGACCAAATAACGCATCACCAAAGGAAACGCCTTTTGTTCATCCGGCTGCAACGTTCCAAACACGGTCTCGGCGTGCTTGGCCAGCGCTCCCTTCAGTTCGCCTAGTTCGCGGTAGTCCGACCAGCGGAGCAACTGATCGCCCCGGCCTGCCTGCTCGTCGTAGAGCAAGGACAAAACATGCTCAAGCAACGGCAGGGATTCCGGGGTGGCCGCGGCGGCATCGCGGAGCGCTTCATCCAACCGTTGACCCGTCGCCCGGTCCTGCTCGAAACGTAGACCAGCAGCTTCGGCCGGTAGCCGAATCATGTTCCCGATCTCGTACGCGGTGGGCGGCCGCAGATCGATTTTTCCACGTGGCTTCGTAAGCTCGGTCAGCTCCGGAAACTCCTGATAAGAAGAGTAAAAGTCACTACGTAACGCAGCGAGGATAAAAACCCGGCCACTCCGAACCAAACCGGCGGTCGCTGAGATATACTTCTGCCGAACGTCGGGGGAAAAACCGCTCGTGAATAATTCTTCCAACTGGTCAACCACGAACGCCAGTCGAGCCCTCGGTAGCTCAAGCGCCTCTCTTTGCTGTCGCAGCCGGTTCGCGTCATCCGATCTTCCTGTCCCCCGCAGTTGCCGCTCTCTTTCCTCCAGACAATGGGACTGCTGAGTCTTCCATTCCCGCGCGGCGTGATCGAGTGCGTCCCGGATCCGGAGCGCGACACCGTCGGGGTGTTCTCTCAATTCGGTTGCCAGATCACGGATCGGATTCAGTGATTCCGGATTCTCCAGGGCCGGTAATCCAACGGGCTCAAGCAGGGCGGCTGCCAAGGCATCGAAACAATCACCATCGCTTCCGCCGGCTCCAGGTCTGGTCACAGCCCATCGCCAGAGTCCAATCCCTTCAATGGTTCCGGGTTGTGTTAGCAGCGGAAGCACGCCCGCCCGGAGCAGTGAGCTTTTTCCTGAGCCGCTCGCACCCACTACCAGCGCAAACGGCCGTTGCCCTCTGAGTTGTTCCTCCAAGGCTTCCAAAACTTCCCCGATTGCTTTGGTTCTACCGTAGAAGATGGGCGCGTGTTCGAAATCAAAGACATTTAGTCCCCGGAAAGGACTGGATTTCCACCGGCGCACTTTCCTGCTCGATATTTTCTGTCCGAGCTCCTGTTCGACCTGACCCGCCAGAAAATCCCGAAACTGTTTCCGAAAGAGCTCTTCAAACTCCTCCAGGCTGTGATAGTTGTCGACCTCACCGGAGAGCCCCGCCTCGATGTTCTTCTCCCAATGTGCAAAGAACTCCTGCACGGAGTCCCATTGCCGGCCGAAAGCTTCTCGCTCCTCTTTCGGTTCCAGCGGCGGCGTCGGCTTCGAACCGTTGCGGTAAACGCGCAACACTGGAACGCCTCTGTTTTTGTTTGCGCGGTCCAATGCCCAGGCGATTTCGTAGTCCGTTCCCGAACCGGGTGCGCTTCCATCCGGCATCCTTAACATCGGGACCGGGAGGGTGCCCAGACGTGACCAGAGGATACAAATCACCAAATCAAATTCCCCGGTGTTCGGGATCTGTCCGTGATAACCCTCGCCCGGTTGAAGCCGCTGATATTCCCAAAAATAGGGACACAGAATTAACTTTCCGTGATTCTCGGGTTCAGTTTCCGGCGCACCATTTTCCGGCCCAACGTTTGCTTCTGCCAGGCGTTGGAAATTCGAATGGGCGTCATTCACCGGCAGGTTGAACTCAGCAGCGATCGAACGGATTACTCGATCGGCCAGATTCCGCTCCTTCTGAACGTCGCCGCTCGAGGAGACGAAGACGCGGATCGTCTTCATGATGAAACGTCCCGTCTCGATCGCATCCCTGACCGTTGGCATCACCATCAAGAGTTCGGTTGGCGTTTGGAAACGCCGCGCCGGGTCTTTCTGAAGGAGCACCTCCAGTAAAGCGACGGCTTGCTCTGGGATATCTTTGAGTCGTTCAAACGGCAAAGGAGTGTGTTGATGCTGATACATCACCTCATTAGGAGCGCCTCGGAACGGCGTTTGGCCAGTTAGCATCTGCCAGAGCGTCACACCTAGTGAGTACAGATCTGAACGAATATCAACGCCGATTCCCGCGAATTGCTCGGGACTAGCGAACTCCGGGGTTCCAGCAAAGGCCCCAGGTACCGAGATGGCGGCCTGTGAAGACGAATCCGTCAATGGCTTTGCCAGTCCGAGGTCGATAATTTTCGCCGTTGGACCGCCGCCCGGCTCCAGACTCACCATAATGTTGTTCGGTTTGATATCGCGGTGTACGAGGCTCTGTTTGTGCACCGCGGCCAAACCGGCAGCTACTTGCATCACAATTTCCAGCGCCAGCTTTACCTCAATCCGGCCGGAGCGTTTGATGAGGCTCCCTAGCGTCTCTCCGTCGACAAACTCCATTGCGTAGAAGTAATTCCCGCCACTCTTTCCAAGGTGGAAGACCGAGGCGACGTTTGGATGCCGGACACTGGCCGCCGCGCGAGCTTCGCGCAAGAATCGTAGGAGCGCCGATTCGTCGCCTAGATATCGCGCATTGATGACCTTCAATGCCACCGGGCATCGCAGGTCGACATCAAAAGCCTTGTAAGTCACGCCCATGGCACCGCGGCCCAGCTCATGCGGTTTCCCGTCTTCGCGTGTCAAAACCTCATAGTGCTCAAACCGGACCTCTGACAATGAAGGAGTCGAGTCTGCGGCTAACTCGCTAGTCGCATGGTCATCGTTTAGAGCTCCTCGCAAAGCACAGACCGGACAAAGGTCGCTGGCGGCGGAGATTGGCGCACCACAAACTTGGCAGGTTCGTCTGACTTCAGGTTTCACGGATCCAATCGTCTTTTTGCGACGACGAGCCCTTCGCAAAGTGCATGAATCTCCTCGTCAGCGTTGTAGCCGCGTCGTCGAACAGACGCGTAATGGGGATACCAGTAGAGTTTGCACCAGTCAGCAAGCGTCGCCCGCAAACCAGGTGCTTGGCTCTGAGCAGAAAGCAAAATCGCACTCCACCACGTGGTCTGGAACCAGCCGGCATCGCCGGCCGCCGAACTATCATCTCGCTTCACCTGCGCTCCCGTCTGTCATGGGAGTTTACAAGGTCCAACCCGAATTTGGAAGAAGACATTCCAATCACGGGAAAGTCCTCCCTCCAAATTCAGCGCTGCTGTTTTCTTAGCATGCCTGAAACGTCCGGGCCGGAAATCCTATGTAGCTGGATGAAGGTCGAAAACTCGGCCGGAAACAAATCACCTTATGAAAACTACATCGGTCCCTCTTCCAGCTTCAATTTGTACGTCGGCATTTAGGTCCGATGCCGTGCCGCCTTGCGGCGGCGCACCCTCCATCATCTTAGATGAGGGACGTCGCCTAAGTCGCAGTGCCCACGGCTTCTTTCGCGCTGTTCGAGTTTTCCTTTCCGGTTTGATTGATAGTTCTGCCTTCCAAGAGGTTGCTTCGGGCCGAGAAATTTCGATCATTTTCACTTCGAACGGTCCGCTGATTTATCGGTGGGACTCGAATAACGGGAAACCGCCTGCCCGATCATGACTATGAACGCGAGCTGGACGGCACTTCGAAACCCTCTCTTCAGAAGGTTGTGGATTGCCAGCGTCATCTCTGGAACCTGCGTGGCGGCTCACGATAACGCGGCGACCTGCATGATGAATACGCTTGCTGCCTCGCCGTTTCTGATCTCGCTCATTTCGACGGTTGCATCACTGCCTTTCTTTCTGTTCACGCTACCTGCCGGTGCCCTTGCCGATAGTATGAACCGAAAGAAATTAGCATGCGTAATTAATGTTTGGTTGGCAGCCATAGCCGGCGCTTTGGCCGTTGTTGGCTGGCTGCATTTTCTAAATCCTTGTCTTATTCTGATCAGCGTCTTTTTTCTTGGAATTGGGTTCGCTTTTAACGCACCAACCTGGACGTCGATTGTACCTCAGGTCGTTTCAGACGCGGAACTTCCCTCGGCTTCTACCTTGAGTGGCTTGCAATTCAACATCTCAGGAATTATTGGCCCCGCATTAGGTGGTTTGTTGGTTCAGTTGGTCGGGGCGAACTTTGTGTTTGTTGCAAATGCCGCTTGTTTCCTCTTCGTGATTCTATCCATTCTGCAATGGAAACAACCAACAGTGTTGTCAAAGACTTCGTCGGAAAGCTTCTACCGGTCTTTCGTGACGGCTATCCGCTACGTCCGTTGTGCACCTGAGCTTCAGATTGTGTTAGGCCGAAATGTTCTGTTCGCTCTGTTCATTTCAGCAGTTCCAGCAGTGGTGCCGGTCGTCGGTTTGAAAGTGTTAAATCTTGATTCGTCTAACCTCGGCCTCTTGTTCACCAGCATGGGAGCCGGCTCGGTAGTCGGTGCTCTGTCTATCGCTCCGTGGTTTAGAGCTCGCTTCTCACCGAATGCTGTCACTTTGTCGGCGAACTTGCTGATTGTTCTCGCCTACTTTTTGATGGGATTCGTCCGCCAGACCCAACTATTCTTGCTAGTTGCGGCGCTGGCGGGCGCCGCATGGACGCTCTCTGCTTCCGAACTTTGGGTAGCGGCGCAGCGCGCCATGCCAAGTCGGGCAAGAGGTCGTATGAATGCCGCGGTCATGATGGTCTCGCAGGGAGCAATGGTACTTGGGGGTGTGATTTGGGGTGGGGCAGCCGCAATTGCCGGACCCAATTATGCCATGCTCGGAGCGGCAGTTCTTTTCCTGATTAGTCTGCTTCTGGCTTCTCGGCTTTCGATCGATTTTACGGCAATCCTCAAAGAAAGCGTCTCGAACGCTCCTATGGATATTAACTCTGAGGTGGCGCCAATGACACTCACGTCGGATTTGTTCGCAGCCTAAAAAGACTAGGAATTTGGCCGACCGGACGGAGAAGACGCAGAATAAACGGTGTGCTCGATGGATGATTAGCTGACTGCCCTGCTCATTGCTGAGGGCTCCGCCTCACAAACTGGACACGACTCGTTGCGGCGAAGAGGGTGCCACAAACCGGGCAGACCCGTTCGCCTTTGATAGTCACGGCCCTAGTCGGCCTTCAGAGGCTATGAGCGCTTCACAGAGAGCGTGAATCTCCTCGTCTATTGCTTGGGGATCAGTCACTGTCCGCGCTACTTCCTCCCGCAGAATCTCCCTGTATCGCTTGCGCAAGCGATGAATAAGTGTCTTTACCCCACCCAGACTAACCTGGAGCTGATCGGCAACCTCCTCATAGGAAGGTAACCTCTTACAGTTGGTCGGATCGAGAAACGGCTGGAGCGCGTCGATTATCGCGGTCTTGCCTTGCGAAGCGTACTCTTTGCGAAGGCGTCCGATCGCGTGGTCCAACAGAGTCATCGCCCAGCGCGCATCGAAAATTTTTTCGGCGGTCAAAGAATCTGCCGCATCTTCCCGGTAACGCTCTTCGCCACTCTCGAAATCGAGTGCCACAAATTCGATTTGACCGCCCCGCTTGATGCTTTTCTCCCGATCGAATGCGTCGGAAACATAATTCTTCAATGACGCCAAAAGAAACGAACGAAATTTCCCTTTTTCGGGGCCCACCTGTCGGAGCGACTTGCGTTCAAGAAGACTGAGAAAGAAACCCTGCGTCAGGTCCTGGGCATCTTCAGCGCTGTAGCCCCGGCGGCGAACAAAAGCATAAAGCGGATACCAGTAGAGCCGGCAAAGATCGGCCAGGGCCGTTCGCGAACCAGGCACCTGAGTCTGAGCGGAAAGTAAGACGACGCTCCAATGGGTGGTTCGAAACCGGCCGGCATCATCATCCGCCAACCTGTCGTTCGGATTCATCCGTAGCCCCTTTGCCAACTTTTACACATTAATTGGATGCGTGGGAATCTTGGAATTGCAGGAAAACTGACCGCTCACTATCTGAGCGCCGCCTCGGACCGAGGCAACGCGGAATCTGCGAAACTTCGGGATCGGAAATCCTCTGTAACGCGTGAATGCCGGCTATCCGGCCAAACACCAAAACAACAGATCACAACCGGAGAAAAGCCATGTCTGCCATCATCAAATTCGTCGCGCCTGCCGGACTTTTGTTCCAGCCCGTTGAGCAGAAAAAGAGTGTTTCCGCGGACCGCGAAGCAAAACTTTCGAGTCCGAGCTCAATTTGTGCACCTGAGCGGCGATTCTGGAAGCTAGCCGCGCAGGCTTCCCCCAACTTCGCAATCATCGAAGGGTTCGTTCTTGTGCTGTTCCTGGTGCTCGCGCTCGCTTCGATAGTTGCATGTTTTGGGGAATTATCGCACCTGCTCGAGAGCGACGCCCTGGGGCATGTGGCAATGAAGGCCATTGGCAGAGGCGCGTAGTCCGCGCCCCCGTCCATGAACGTACAGCTACGATCCCGGCTTTTCAAAAATACGAACCCTGTTGCGCTCTCCAATCCTCGGCGGGTAAAGCGACACAGTCCGACGAGCGCCGCGCGTGATGAGATGCCGACAAGCGTCGGGGTGTGAGCCTTGGTGGCACCCATTCCGTGGAATAAACTCACACGCCTTCTGGCTCACACGTCTTATCTCGCTGCCGCTCAACGACGTGTTTCGCTCCACCCCTCATGGGTTTCTGCGCGATCCGGTAAAATGGCTATTTAATCAAGAGCGGAACGGTCGCCCGTCTCAGCGCGACCATCTTCGCTCCGCTCAACTTTGACCTGATCGTCTCGAGCTTGGTCGTTCGCTTCGCTTTTTGTTAACGGCAGCGCCGAAGAAGCGATCGCGATGGCTGCAACGCTGGTGTAGCGCGCCAGAATGCTTAATCCGTCTGATTGATATAATCTACTCATATGTTCTTCCCTGCGTTCGCGGGGGAACATATGTCTCTTTCCTTGGCGGGATCAGGACACGAGCAGCGCGCAAAGTCGCTCGCCCTCTTGTTCCAATCCTTCGGAATCGAAAATCCACGTTCTTATAGACGCCGGAAGTGCGGCATCGGTTTAATATTTTTGACGGTCGCCGCTGGTCCTTTGCAGGAGCCGATCAACATTGCTGACAGGCCGTTCGCCGGAGCATACGATCCACGTCGTGATTCGCTGCCATCTTCTGTGAAATCAGACAAGAGTCGGGAGACGGAATACACGAGTCACAAGCCGGAAGAGGGAGAAGCTCACGATCAACTTTCTCAACCACAATCAGACCTTTGCTTCCTTTGCGCTACACTGGTTCCGATTCTTGTTTTTTTGGAGGATCTGCTAACCACGAATGGACGCGAATTGACACGAATAGATGGATCCAATTCGCAGCCTGTCCCGCCGTAGCTCGCAGAGCGAAGGAGGATCCATTGGTGTTTATTCGCGGTTGTTTTTCGTCGCTTTGGTTGCGGCTATGCCGCGTTGTTACCATCTGTTCAAAAGAATTTCTTTGCTTTGGATCATGTCCCCGATTCGGCTCGGCAGGAGCCTCGCCCCACCTATTCCACATTGCATCTCACGTCTCGCGTTTGGCGTTTGGCGTTTGGCGTTTGGCGTTTTTGACGTTGTCGGCGTTTCCAGGTTATCGGGTATTGATCATTATCCTTCGAGCACGAGCACGGCGACGAGCACGAGAAACTTTCAGACGAACCTTTCTCTTCCATGCGGAGAGTTCAGATCTTGTTTCGGTCCAATCGGCACAATCCGGGTCGGATTGATGTCGTCGTGCGTATAATAATAATGTCGTTTGATGTGGTCGAAATTGACGGTCTCAGCGATCCCCGGCCGCTGATAAAGATCCTTTAAGTAACCGTAAAGATTCGGATAATCGAGAATCCGCCGGATGTTGCATTTAAAATGCCCATGGTAGACCGGGTCAAACCGGACCAGTGTAACGAACAAGCGCCAATCGGTCTCCAGCGGCTGCGGCCCGAAAAGAAATCGCCGAGTCGCGAGCCGATGATCGAGTACGTCCAATGTCTGGAATAGCGCGATGACGGCGGTTTCGTAGGCCTGCTGTGAAGTAGCGAAACCGGCTCGGTAAACTCCGTCATTAACCGTTTCGTAGATCGTTTCATTGAGCGCATCGATCTCAACCCGGAGCTCAGCCGGATAGAGATCGAGTTGGCTGCCGGTCAGGGCAGTAAAGGTGGTGTTCAACATCCGCATCAGATCATCGTCGGAATTGGAAACAATTCGCTTCGTTTCCTTATCCCAAAGTACTGGCACAGTAATCCGGCCCTCATAGCTCGGATCCGTAGCCAAGTAGGCTTCGCTCAGATATTGAAACCCATTGATCGGATCAGGCGAAGCGCCGGGCACGTCACGGAAAGCCCACCCTTTGTCGTCGCGAATGGGATCTACAACGGTCAGCCCGATCAGTTTTTCCAACCCCTTTAGGTGGCGCACGATAATGACACGATGAGCCCATGGACAGGCCCACGAAACGTACAAATGGTACCGGCCGGGAGTTGGCGGGAATTCGGCATCGGGATCAGACGTGATCCAACGGCGAAACGCGTCCTGCTGGCGGACAAATTCGCCCGAGTCGGATTGTTCTTTCGGAAACTGGGCAGAGACAAGCGCTGGCATCATCCTGAATCGTCTTAATCACAGATCACATAGCGCGGCATAGCCGCAACCAAAAGCGACGGAAAAGAACCGCGAATGGACGCTAATGGACACGAATAAACGGATTTTACTTCGTGTCCATTGGTGTCCATTCGTGGTTAGGAAAAATCGTCGCGAAAATGAGCGAATCGTCAGGGCATTAGAACAAATTTTCCCAGATAAAATCTGAGAAGCCAGGATCAGTTTGCCCAATCCTGTTTCCGTCGGCACGTTCTTAGGAAATTTCTTCAAATTGATGAAAGCTGTTCTGCTCGATGCGCCTGGTCCCCTTTCTTCATTGCGAATCGGTGAATTGGATGAGCCCGTGCCTTTACCGGAAGAAGTGCTGGTTCGCGTACACGCGACGTCACTTAACCCGGTGGACTTTAAAGTTGCAGCGATCGGAAGTGAACAATGGACCTATCCACATGTCCTCGGAGTCGACGGGGCGGGCACAATCGAACAGGTTGGCGCGCAGGTGACGAACTGGCGGCCTGGGGACCGGGTGTTCTATCACACTACCTGGCGTCGAGCCGGCACATACGCGGAACGGAATACGGTCCCTGGCCATACGATTGCGAGAATTCCTAAAACAGTGAGCGACATTGATGCGGCCGCAATTCCCTGTGCTGGACTTACGGCGTACAATGCACTCTATCGCCGGCTCCATTGCAAATCCAGAGATCTCGTGCTGGTTCATAGCGGCTCTGGTGGAGTCGGCGGCTTTGCGATACAGCTGGCAAGACGGGTTGGAGCGAGAGTCGTAACAACCTGTTCCGCAGCCAACGCCGATTACGTGCGTGACTTGGGTGCAGACGAAGTGATCGATTACCGGACGGAAGAGGTGTTCGAGCGCGCCCGAGAGATAGCGGGTCCGCAACTTTTTGATTGTATCATCGACACCATCGGCCCGAGGAACGGAGTGGATAACCTGCGGTTGCTGGCACCGGAGGGAGGAGTGGCCTTTATTGCGGGCATACCGGATCTGTCTGGAGTTGATAATCTGCCATACTCCATAGCAATTCAGGATATTGGTCTAGGTGGCGTACTGGTTGCACCTCAGTTTCGGCGCCAACAGGAAGATCTGGCTAGAATGGCTGCCGAAATGATTACGCTCTTGGAACGACGTGAGATCCGCTCAACGGTTTCGCGCGTCATATCCCTGGAGGAAATCCCGCGAAGCCTGGCCACTCTCGCCGAAGGCCATGTCCGCGGGAAGGTCGTCGCTCGTTTGATAAAATAAGGGTCTTAGCGGTTGGAAAATCTCACGCCAAGACGCCAAGGCGCAAAGCTTGGGAAGCGGAATCTAGAATATTTGGCACGGAAGCCGTTCGACTGAGCTCACGCCGAGGTCTCGGTCGAAGCCCTCTGTTTCCTCCGTTACCTTCTGTTCAAATCCTTCTTGGGCTCTAACGGATCAATCTTGCTGTCGCTCAATGGTGTGTTTCGCTCTACCAATCTTGTGGCATAGATCGCTCTGTTCACGCGTAAACGAGGAGATGAATTTCTTCTGGCAAGATATCGGAGATGTTCTTGATAATGTTACCTCGCAGTAGATTGACGAGCATGTTGCGCTGCGGAGCTCCGACGATCAGATACGAGGCGCCTACCGTCGCTGCGATATCCACAATCGTATCCGCAGCGGAGTCGCTGGCGGCGTAGCACGGCAGGATCGTCAATCCGTCGGCTTTTTCGCTCGCGTACGTAAAGATCGCGGTCGCTTCCTCATCTTCAGTCCACTTCCGTTTGCGGTCGCCGGGTGCAAGCACCGGTTGTTCGCGAATAAACAAGAGGTAAAGCGGGCGTTTGGTCTCTTTAGCCTCTTGAATGGCGAAGTCTAGGGTTCGACCAATGCCGCGCACCGCACACAACATGGGCGGCCCGGAAATCTCGTCTTTTGGCGATTGGAATAGTGCCTGAAGCAGAGGCGGCTTTCCTGCCGTCGCCTTTTCTACTGCGATTTTCTTCTTCTTTTCTGCCCTTTCCTCGGCCAGTCCGCGTAGCACCAAACCAACTGTCAAAACGGAAGCGGCAAACACCCGGGCATTCGGTTTGTCGATAAAGAGTGAGATCTCGATCGCCGTCATGATGAGAAACGTGCAGAACATCAGTGTTCTCTCCCAGCGAGCGAGATCGAGCTTTTTGTCCGTAGAAGTTGCGCCGAGGTTGGCGGCGATCGCTCCGACTACGCCCACCGCGTAAAGATCAGCGAGACCAGCTATATCTCTGACGACGACCACGAGCACCGCGGGAATGATGGTTGCGATAATTAGCCCGAACGCTGGGACGCCGAAGCTGTTCAGCTTTTCGAATTGCGGTGGAATCTCCCCATCCCGTGACAAGAGAAAGAATATCGCAATCAAACCACCGATTGCGGTGTTGACGGCCGACAACAAAAGTACCCCGATTACAATTGTCACGCACCACCCGGCAATCTGGCCTGCCAGCTGGCCGAACGACCCTCCCACAAACACTTCGGCCATATACCGGAGCATGTAATCCCGAACACCCGGATTCCCCGGTGCGTTCACGTCACCGCTCTGGATTTGCAGACCTTGCAGCGCGAGCATCCCCAAACCGAGCAACGCCGTAAACAGGCAGACTTCAATCATCACTGCCGCAATCGCCGGCGTCGAAGTCTTGGTCACTACCGGATGGTCATCCGTACTGCCAGGATTGAGCTTCATTACGCTGGTGGCATTCGCGATTGCCTCTACCCCAGACAGCGCCAAGACAATACCGACGAATCCGTTCCAGTTTTTTAAGAACCCCCCGGTTAGCGGCTGGAGATTGTGTAGCGCTGCGCCGATGTGCGGGATCGTAAATATTCCGAGTATCACCACCGCAATCACAGTCGGCACAGACACCAGAACAGCCAGCCCTCCAGTGTGTTTGGGACCAAAATAATTCAGCGCTCCGATGACCAGGATCGCACCTCCCGCCAGAAACTCCGGGTTCGGTAACCCAAGATATTGAAAGGCAGAAAGCGCGCTAATCGCCGCCGTGACAATGTAGTCGGCGATCAATAAGAACGCCCCGACAATGGAGATAATTTCCGATCGATGGCGAACGCTCGCGTAAACGCCGCCTCCATCCGGGTAATGCCGGCAAATGGCCATGTAGTTCACACCCACCAGAGCCATCAGGACGCACATGGCCAAGATCAGCCAGAACGAGCTGTAGCCAGCGACGGCAAAAGCCAATCCGATCACGTAGGCTTTGCTGGTGCCCCAGTCGCCGTAGAGGATGGCAGCGGCCCTGGGCGCGTCGACATTACGCGGCCTCTTGGTCTTCCCGATGATCATTATCTAGTGATCGATCCTCCTTCTTCCTTTCCCTGATAAAGAAGCGTGCCAGAATGCCAAAAACCAGGTTCCCCTGCCACTTCAAACTGCTAAGGTGCAGAGGCCAAACGACTAGGCAATGCGAAATTCCCCCCGCGACCCCGATTTCTCGTCGCAACCGACTATTTCGGAAAACGATCCGAAGCGCGAGCGATTGGACAACTTGGTGATAAACATTGAGTTGACCCTGACCAGTATCATTCAGGGAGTAGCATTATCTTTCCTTTGCGCCAACGCAGCAGAACCGCTGATTCAGCTCCGCCTGGATCAGCTGCTCTATTTCGTGAATGCTCTTCTCCTCATTTTTCTTTTTTGGTCGCGCTCGATCGGGCACACGCTGACGGTGATCCGTTGGCCCCTTGATTTTAGTCACAATTTCTTCTACTTCGGTGCCGCTCTCATCGAATCGGTTGCTTTTACGCGCATCGCTGATCCGGCTAGCTGGTATGCTCTGCTCGCCCTTTTTTCCGTAGTGGTATGGGTATTGTTTATTGTCGACACTCGCCTCATTAGGCGAGCCAAGCGACGATCCAACGAACTCAACGCGCGTCTGTTGGCTTATCTGGACCAAGATCAACAACGGAACATCCGATGGATTGTACCGCTCCTGATCTGTTTTCATACCGGTGCAGCCGTCCTGCTCATCTGTTCGCCGGCTCTCTTCATCCAGGGGCAACTACATCTGATATTGGGTATTCTTCAATTCTGCGGATTGATCGGATATCTGATTTATCTACTTCGGTTCCTGTCACGATTGGCCTCGATGATCATGCCGATAGAATAATCCGAAATCGCATCGCTCCAATGCGGCTTTCGTTCAGGGGACCCTTCATCAGCCGTCGACGGTATTTCGCCGAAGGTACTAACCAAATTCGCAATACTGCGAGATCATGCGCTGACAACCGCGGCCGTGTTTCACATTGTTGAGACTAGATTTTCCATAACTACAGGAATAGCTACAACTGCACTGTTTTTTCTTTAAATTATAGTCATTCTGTCGATTATGGATGCAGCAATCGCAAATGGCTAAGAATCTCATCGCTATGCTGACACTTTGCCTGGTTGGCTTCTTCCTCGTTATTCAGCCCGCCAACGCAGGATTCGGGGCAGTGAATGACTGCCTCATTATCGCTGCCAAAGCTCAATATGAATTGAGCCCCGCGATTTGGAGCCGTCTCCTGGTCGTCCGGTATGACGCCCGCAGCCTTCAGCACGTCTATCTGGTTTATGCTCTCGGCACCGATGAGCTTCTCTCCTTTGATAGCATCTACGGAACTCGGAAGTTTCATACCGCCGCCCGTAGTGCTTCCGAACTGGCCCGCATCGTCGATCCGCGCGCCAGCTGGGGCTGGTACGTGGAAGAGAACACGAACAATCGTAATTTGTTTGCCCAACAGCCTTAAGGGCAATGAAACGGATTCCCGTTCTTCTTGGGTTAGTCGTCGCTATCGCTCTCCTCGGGAAACCTGTAAGCAGCCGTGCGGAGCCATCCGGGCCCCATCGCAAATCCGTTAGATCGACTACACAAGAAGAGGCTGGTGCCAACACAGTAATTCCTGCCGATAGCATCGTAAGGACCTTGTTGCGGGCCCACGATGAACTTCCCTCGACTATCTGGAAGCGACTTCTCGAGGTACAAAACTTAGACGGGACTGTGCTTGCCCATTACTTGATCTTCAACCTGCACGGAACCTTCTTTTCCTATTCTCCTGACGGTGGTAGCAGACGCATTTGGCCGGCTGGCAATTCCGCTACAGCTCTTGCCCGGGCAATCAAACCCGGTTCCTTGGTGACCGGTGTCTTTTTCACCCCAGCCAACGTTGCCGCGAGCAGCCAACATTTCTCTCTATTTTGGTAGCCGGGAATGGATCATTCTAGCGGGCACTGACAACCCTGAATGGTAGGGCGAAATACGCATCGAGCGATAGCGAGATTGGCGTGTGAGCCTTTTTCGTGAGGCACGGCGGGGGACTCAGGAATCCGATTAACACTCAGTTGTTGTCTGACGCAATGGCTCTCAGTCCGGCGCTTGAGCTATCGTCACACCGACTGCAGCCTTTGCCGGACTGTTTCGCCCTACCGATCGTGGATATATCGACGACCGAACTACTGAACTTCTAAATTTCTCAGCACATCCATGCTGGTTGGCCTGTCGCTTCGAGAACCGACAACCATAGATCCCCATCAACATCCACTCTTCGGCGACTTTTGGTGACCGCGCCGAACGGGATATGCACAAAAGAGCCATGCCACCGTCCTACGAGCATATTCGTACGCCCGCTCATCCCGGCGTGGACAGCAGCCTGCGCTAATCTTGTGCAATACACATTGTCTTGTGGAGAAGCCGGAACACTTCGAATGAGGTAGCTCGGATCGATATACTTCAAATTGATATCCATCCGCCGCGCGGCGAAGAATTCGTTGATCTTTTCTTTCAGAAATAAACC
The DNA here is from genome assembly GCA_963804425.1 of uncultured Verrucomicrobiae bacterium. Classification (GTDB taxonomy): domain Bacteria; phylum Verrucomicrobiota; class Verrucomicrobiia; order Chthoniobacterales; family JAFAMB01; genus DASTDH01. Next base: position 303,134 of record CAWDQF010000005.1, read on the forward strand.
GATATCCCCCGGCTGGTGATTACCAGAAGCATCGGTTCTGCCAGCACTTGTTTTTATCAAGTCTTGGCCCGCTCCCTCCGCCACAACGATCACCGCGTGCTTTCGCCGAGCTACTCGGTGGCGCAAAATCTCCAGCAATCCTCGCTCCCCGGTCAAAGCAAATTTCACCTCCGGGATGAGACAAAAATTCACGTGCTGACCAGCTAGCGAAGCAAAACAGGCGATGAACCCCGACTCGCGTCCCATCAGCTTCACTAACCCAACCCCGTTGACGGCACCCAATGCCTCAACATGGGCAGAAGAAACGACTTTCACCGCTTCAGCAAAAGCCGTTTCGAACCCGAAACTTTTGTCGATAAACATGATGTCGTTATCAATGGTCTTCGGGATCCCGATGATGCTTTTGTTGAGGTTGCGGCGGCGGATCTCCGCGCTCATCGCTTCACCTCCGCGCAACGTTCCTTCGCCGCCGATCAAAAACAGAATATCGACACCCAATTCTTCGAGATGGTCGACCATTTCCCCGATGTTCTGTGGTCCACGAGAGCTTCCCAGAATCGTTCCCCCGAAGGTATGAATCGTCGATACGGATTCGGGCCGGAGGGTTACCGGAACGTGACCGTAGCGAGGGATCAATCCTTCATATCCGTAGCGGATACCGTAGATGCGGGTCACTCCGTACCGCGTGTATAACTCCATTACAATGCCACGCGTAATATCATTGAGACCAGGGCACAACCCACCGCAGGTGACGATCGCCGCTGTGACCTTTGGTGGATCAAAAAAGAGCTTATCGCGCGGACCAGCCAATTCAAAACTGAGGGCGGCTTGGGCGCTTAGCGGAGCCTCTCGAGCGCTCTTGATCGTATCATCGAATAGCACACGGTGGTCGTCAGACTTGAATTTGTCCAAGTGGCCGTGGCGCAGAGGAGATAAGAACTGTGCTTCACCCAAACGCTCTATCGTAGCTTCCATTTTTCCCCGGCCTACGAAAAGTCAGTTGTTCCGACCGCGCAAGCCATAATCTAGAGCAGTGAAAGTCTGGCGCCCAGGCACGGCGAGAAATCGACCTGCGAGGACGCAGATACCCAAAGCCCATAGGGCAAAACGCCTTGTGTTGCGCCCAACGCCCCGGCTAATCGATCCAAGTTTCCCGCTCGTCCTCCCGAAAATAGGGACCCCGACGAAAATAAGGATCAACGGGTGCTCTCCGGATGGGAGGACCATTGCGCTGTCCAGGAAACGCGCGCAGAGCCTGCAAGGTCCAGTTGTCCAGTTTTCCGGTTGGCCAAAGGCCGCGTTGCCGTTGGAAACTACGGATAGCCTGTACTGTTTCCGGACCAGGTTGGCCGTCAATGTCGCCATGATAGAGACCCCACCTGGCTAACTCATTTTGGACTCCCTGCATCACGTTTTGCTGCACTTGGCCCGGCGCCCCGGCGTACAGCGTTCCTGCGTACATCACTCGATAATTTACGGTCTCGCTTTGCGGTTTGGTTTCTTCGTTCGAAGGGTAATTTCGTGGATCAACGTATTCCTCGTCGCCATTGGAGGGAACTTGACGGCGCTGCGTTGCCGGCGGGGTTGTATCGGGATGAACACCCCCGTTCGGTCGATTCGCCTGTGGGATGCGTGGCGTTGCTGAAGGTGCGGCTGGGAGATTATGAGCAGCCAAGCCAAGCGAATTCAAAGTCTCTTGATTCAGCTCGCCGTTTACCTTTAACCCATACCGAATCTGGTACCGGCGAATTGCCGCTGAGGTTTCCGATCCGCTTTGGCCATCGACCTCTCCATAATAGAATCCTCGATCCTTTAAGCGTTGTTGCACGGCCTGAGTCAGGTCATCTGCCCACGCAATGGCAGACAGCATAAAAAAACAACCCAGTATGAGCCCACTGTATCGCGAGAATCTCATACGCGGTTTCGGCGCTTTCATCGGGAGGCAATTGTCGACCGCCCATCGGGACTGATTTCTACCGATTTTACTCCATTCGGACCCATAAGCGAGCGATAAGCAGCGACTCCGGCAACCAACGCTTGTGCGAGCTTCTCGCGGTAGCTCTCGTCGCTCAATTTTTTTGCATCCTCGGTATTACTGAGAAATCCGCACTCGACCAGCACAGCCGGGAAACTGACGTTCCGAACCACGTAAAAGTTCGCGGTCTTTAACCCACGATTTTCGCAATGCAATTGCTGTATCACCGAATCGCCCAGCGCCTGAGCTAACCGACTTTCGACGTCGCAAACCGGTTCAGCATTGCCGGCCGTAATAGTGATGCGAACGTCAGTCCCGTCTGGTTTGGCATTGCATCGGTATACTTCGATACCTTGCGCGTTCACATTATCGGAAAAATTACAATGTAAACTGACGAAGATCGCTCCGGGGACCGCGTTTGCGATCGCCACCCTATCGGGGAGCGAAACAAACTCGTCCGTTTCTCGAGTCAGGATCGCAGTGAACCCAAGGGCGTTCAGTTTCGCTACCATGCGATGCGCCAAGTCCAATGTAATCATTTTCTCTTTCAGACCATGGCCGGACGCACCTTCATCCGTGCCGCCGTGGCCGGGATCGACCACAACTGTGTCGAAAATTCCAGGCAAAATCCTCGGCTCCACCCGCAAGCTCTCGGGTGCAGTAGAAGGAGAATTTTGCAGAAGAAGAATAAACAATCGGAACAGGACAACCAAGCCTACCCAGGCCAGGAGATGGCGGCCAACCCCTAGGATTTTCTTGCCCAGCTCTGCCAGCATGAGACGCACCTAACCCCGGAACGGCTCCAGGGCCTTCGCCAGAGTCTTCTCCCCTAACTCAACAAAAGCTATGCGCATTCGAGAGTCTCGCTCCAGCAAAGCCGCTTCCACCGTATACTGTTGCAATTGCTCTCGAAGAAACTCACGAAGAACGGTCTCTTCCGGCACCTCGCGATGCTCTTCGTCGGCCATAAACAATCCGATCCCCCACGCCCGAATCGCTGTTGCTACCGCCTCTTCGAGCCCAGCTACTTTGGTCCCGCGTAGATAAGCCTCGATGGCCTCAGTCGACCGGCGCGTACCGGAAATGACGCCGAAATGGTCTCGGAACTTTCTCGACGCCATTGCGTTGCCATGCATCGCGCCATCGTAATCAAGTCGGACAAAAAGATCGAGATCTGGATCGTCACCGAGTTCTACAAAGAGCAAACGCGCGAGGTAAGGCGCTCCGTAAATTTGTTCGAATGCTTGTTTAAGCGTCGGACTGAATGAGTAATTTACCATCCGCCGGAGCGAAACGTCGGCTGCGGATCGCGTGAATCCCTCTGTACTGGCAAGCTCGATTGCCAGCATCCGTAACCGCTCGATATCTCCGGGATGCCCAATTCCTCCCATGGCGATGCGATCGTAGATCTCAAAGATCTTTTTGCGTTCTTTGCCAAATGTGAAAAGCAACACTCCTTCGGCACAGCTGAGCGCCATCGTAGGACTTCCGCCGGCGAGCTCATGTTCGATGTACTCCCGTCGATTGGCGATTGCCTCTACCCAACGATATGGTTCGTCGATCATGGCAAAGCTGCCTGAAAACGGGAGGCGAGCTCATCGTGTTCAATGGATTGAATGCCTTCTCGCACGATTAGTTTGACCACGGGAAAGATTTTGCCCTGCCGATCGATACCACCGGTAGCGGTATCCGCCTCGGCCGCGGTATCCAACGCACGCAACGCAACCGTGACCGCCGCCGCCTGATCAAGCTCTCGAAGCGGTTTCGCACCCCAGGTGTTTTCGTAGTAAAGAACACTGCGAACTGAAGGTCCGCCCGATCCGCTTGCCGCAAAATCTGTAGCTTCAAATTGTGCACCCATAGCGTCGTAAAAGAAAACCTTCGCTGGCTCAGCCGCCTTCGCATCGAAAGTGGCAAAGAGCGGCACCACGACCCCAACCCCTTGGATAACCATTCCTAAATTGTCCCGGAGTAACTTGGAGAGGGCACGAACCTTTCCCTCAACACTCATCTCCTGAAGTTGGCTGCGGCGATAATATTGAAATGAGTGCTCGAGAACGCGAGCCATCTCCCATGCCGTCGCCGGCGACCCGGCAATAGCCATGACGGAATGACGATCAATTTCGAGTACCTTATCTGCGCGATCGTACATTACGATGTTTCCCGCTGTCGCTCGCCGGTCTCCGGCGATCAGCACTCCCTCTGCGAACTTGAACGCCAGGATGGTGGTTGCCTGTGTCTGCGTGAGCACTGGGGGCCCCGCACTAAGAACCTCGGGCGAAAGAGCGCCTCGCCTTCTGAGGACCGAAACAAAGTCGTCCGCTTCCATCGAGTGAGCTGCCGGAATCACCGGAAGCCGATCACGAGACCCGATCACATCCATCTCACTGACCGGTACGCTGCCGATAGCGTTTCGACTGATTCGGATCGACCTTGCGCATGCGCTTCAAAAGATCTTTGGTGTCCGGCTTCGAAACGTCCGGCGAGCGCGGGCCATCTCCGCCGCCCTGTTTCGGTTCCCACGGAGCCGGAGCTGGTGGTTTCTGCGTCCTTTCGGGCATATCCAGACATTACCCAGTCTTGCCCCCAACGTCAACGCACCGCAGTCGAACCAGCTCGAAATCGAGCGGCAAAGAATCCTGGCGGGCTCCTGTGCATTCCGCGAAACAGCGACGACGCCGGCCCCTGCTTGCTCACCTGCGTCGGCTTATGGACTAACCCCGAATAGGCTGCGAGACGAGTCTCAAGAGACCTCGTCCTAGAGGGACGCAATGAAAGTAGCCCGGTACTTTAGTGCCGGGGAACGGCAAAAAAAGGCGTCCGTCCCCGGAGGTGACGACTGAAACGTTCGACCTGTCTGACACGATCAAACGTCCCTGGCGGGACGCTTCGCTTTTTTCATGCGAACCCAGCACTGAAGTGCCGGGCTACTCTTATTGCGTCCTTCCGGGGACCAGCTCACGAAAGAGCAAATCGAACTCGCCGAAGACCCATCAAACGGCTCCTCAGTGCTTCTCCGCTTCCGGGGTGGGAGAAGGAGATCCAGAGGGGGGAATCTTTATCGTCTGGCCAATCTGCAGCTTTTTGGCGTCTTGAATGTTATTAGCCTTCTCGATCTCGTCGACTGTTACACCGTACTGTTTCGCAATTTGCGTTAACGTTTCGCCTTTGGCGACGACGTGCGACCGAGTACCGGTTGGATCAGACGGTGAAGGATTCTCCACACCCACAGTCGGAGGCGGCGTTGGAGTGGGACTCACCGCGACCGCCTTGGGTGGGGTGGCGCTCGCAGATTTTTCCGCGATGAGCTCGCTCAGCTTCGCAATTTCCTGGGCCAGCTGGTCAAGCTTATCCTGCTGTGCCTTGAGTTCTACCTTGATGGCCTCAAGTTCGCTTTGGACGGAAGAGGCGCCTTTAGTATTTTTGTCTTGGGCGGCTAGAAACGAAAGAGGCGCCAAGAACATGACTAACAAAAAGACAGGTCGTTTCGCGTCCATTGCTCATCTGTCTACAACCGGCATAAGAAGCGCGCAACCGGGAAAGCAGAGCACGGCAGCGCTCCCCGCGGCGCGCATGCGCTTAAGATATATAAGGGCTCGCGATCAGGATCGCAGAGGCTTGGCTGCGGTGCAGAAGTCTATCCCGCAGGAATGCGATGAAAGTAGTCCGGCAATTCATTGCCGGGTTTAGGTTTAAAAAGATGTGTCCGTCTCGGAAGGGAAGATAGAAAATGTTCGCATCTTGGTCTCCGATGCGACCGCACGGCGCAAACGAGACTCAAGGGTCCCTAACCCGGACGATTCGCTTTTTAAAGAAACGCTGAACCCAGCACGGAAGTGCTGGTCTAATTTCATTGCAACCCTGCGGGACAGGTCTTTGTCGGCGTGTGCCAGAGCCTTTGGCCATTCAGCCTAATCTTAACGCTTGTATGCGCGGTCCCTTCCTCCCGCCTTTTCGTTGCTTTCTCATCTTGCCGATCGGACCGTCGGCAGATGAGCCAGAGTATTCGCAACAAGATTCCCGGTACCGTGCAGGAGATCACCTCGGAACAAGTCCTTTCGGAAGTGATCATTGATACAGCAATCGGGCCTGTTGCCGCCGTAATTACCACTCGGTCCGTTCGCGAAATGCAGCTTAAAGTCGGGGACTCCGTATCTGCACTGATTAAAGCCACAAACGTGTCGATCGAGAAAGGTGGCTCTAAATAGACTCACCCCTTCCGGGATAGGCTCGCTCTATGCTACCACGCTTACACCGGTCTCCCCGACGCGATACTTCTACGCTTTGGGCCGTCTTCCTTCTCCCGCTATTTTTTACTGGTGGGCCGCCCTCCAGGGTGAGCGCGGAAACCGTGACCGTCGCGGCCGCCGCCGATCTAACCTATTGCATCGAAGAACTCGACCGCGCCCTATCAGCAGTCTCATCCCGGTACCGAACTGAAGGTTTCGACCGGTTCAAGCGGAAATTTTAGTGCCCCAAATTCAAAGTGGTGCGCCCTTCGATGTTTTTTTGTCAGCCGACATCCAATACCCGAAAACCTTAGCTAATGGCGGTTTTGTCGATCAGTCGCCGTTAACTGTTTACGCCGTCGGAAGGATCGTTCTCTGGACCGCTAAGCCGGATACGGTGAATTTGGATCGTGGCATTGATGTTTTACGAGATCGCGCCGCAGTGAAAAAGATTGCTATCGCCAATCCTGAGCACGCATCCCATGGCCGCGCGGCCAAAGCCGTCCTAGACAATAGCGGACTCTGGTCCGAAGTGCAGGATCGCATCGTCTTGGGAGAAAATATCGCCCAGACGGCGCAGTATGTTCAGACCGGCAATGTCGATGCCGGGTTCGTGGCATTGTCGTTGCTGTTGTCGCCCAACTTGAGGAATGTCGGACGTTATATCGAGATGGATCCGAGACTTTACCCAAAATTAGAACAGGCCACGGTTTTGACGACAGCCGGATCCAAACGTGAGGTGGTCCTCGATTAATTTCAGTTTCTCCAGTCTCCCTCGGCCCGCAAGATTTTCGATCAATACGGCTTCACTTTGCCCACCCCGAATGGTTAGCGAACTTTGGCAGTCGCTTGGACTCACGTTGCAACTAGCGACTATTACTACGCTGCTGTAACTGCTTTTCGGACTACCGCTCGCCCATTTGTTGAATTCGGCGCCGAGCCGGTTCGGCGCCATCTTGGAGGCTATCATCGGCCTTCCGATCGTGCTTCCTCCGACTGTACTGGGGTTTTATCTGCTTGTTGTTTTCGCACCGCAGAATTTCTTCGGGGCAGCCTGGCAACACCTATTCGGACAGCAGCTGGCATTCTCCTTTTCCGGGCTAGTACTCGGATCGATGTTGTACAGTCTGCCGTTCGCCATCCAACCGTTTCAGAGCGCTCTGCGCGGTGTACCCCGCCTCTTCATCGAGGTCGCCGCACTGGAAGCCAATCCTTTCCAGGTCTTCTGGTATATTCGGTTACCGCTCGCCTTGCGTGGCATTGTGGTGGGGGCAACGTTAGCATTCGCTCACACGTTCGGTGAATTTGGAGTGGTCATGATGATCGGTGGTTCCATTCCCGGAGTTACCAAGGTCGCGTCTGTAGCGCTCTATAACGAGGTCCAGAAACCGAATTACGCTGTTGCGAACCAGTATGCAGTGATTCTGCTCGCCCTATCGTTTGGCCTGCTCTTATCGGTGGTATTAATCCAACGCCATTCGCGGTGGTTTGATCTGTAAGGTTACGGGTTGGCGGCCGCTCTTGGCCGCCTCTGATGACGGCTTGTCCACCAAAGCTACCCGTCAGGGGTTTTTCTTTTCCGTCAAAACCTTGTGGATATCGCCGACCATTCGATCCGTATCAGCGAGCTTTTCGTTGTCGTAGAGTAGCTCGAGTTGGCCGGCTGGATTGATCAGATAAATGTACGCAGAATGATTTACCCCGTAGTCAGCAGGGTCTTTGGGGGAACCAGGAACAATCTCGTAGCTCCCCCCGTATTCCTGAACCGTTCGATCAATTGCGTCCTTTGAACCGGTCAGCCCAATGATGCTGGGATCGAACCACGGAACATAACCTTTCAAAGCCGCTGGGGTGTCTCTCTGTTGATCGACGGATAAGAACAGGATCTGCACGCGTTTGCGCTGCTCGGGGTCTAACTTCTGATAGACCGCAGCCAGATTTGTCAGCGAGGTAGGACAGATGTTCGGGCAGTGGATAAAACCAAAAAGAAAGATCACCACCTTCCCCTGTACTTTGTGTAACTGAAATGGTTGAGCATCCTGGTCGGTTAAAGTGAAATCAAAGGCTTCCTTGGGCGGAAAAAGACGCTGGCCGTAGTAACCTTGTTGCGCGACCTGCTTGGAACCAAAAAGAATCGAAACACCTAAGGCGAGGAGCAACGCCAGGGCAGCGGCCCAGATCCGCCAATTCGACCAAAACGGTTTACGCTCGCTCGGACGAATCTCTTGGTTGGGAAGGATTGATGTGCTCATGGAATTGGTTTACGGGAAACGGTTATCTCCAGCCGGATCTCGCGGTCGCCCGGTTCCAATTTAATCGTCATACCGATTTTTTCACCTTCGGCAGGGTGTTTTTTTAAACCCATCACCATCAGATGATTGCCACCTGGTTCCAGAACCAACTTGCCGCCGGCTGGAATTTCCAGCGCTTCGACTGCCTCCATCCCAAGCCGCTGGTTAGCTCCCTCGCCCGATTTGGTGGTAATCATTGGATCGACAGAATCTGCAATCGGCGTACTGGCGCCAACGAGTCTAAGAGTGGAGGCCCCCGAGTTGACGATCGTTAGGTAAACGGCGGTGTCAGAGACTGAGGACGGAACCGCTCGCATCCATGCCCCCTCCACTTTGATGTTTGAGTCGTCGGCAAGGAGCGATCCCATTCCGAGCCATAGCACACCTAAAACGGCGACAGCCTTTCGCATACGCGCGGTACGGTTAACACGGATTCGCTGGTCTGCTCACAATATTCTAGCCCGGGGCGTTAGCCCGTGCTCCCCGGCAGCCCGCTGAAAAACCCTCGAGAGAGAAGAACGGGTCGCGAGGACGCGATCCCTCCCCGCCTTGGGCGTAGAATCATCCTTGATTAGTAGGCCGCCGATCGCTTTTCAACAGCCCTCCTAAGACCGGTTAAGGCGTGCTCGCCAAATGGCGCACATACGCGACCAATGAATTCAGATTGTCCCCGGTCAGATCCAGGTTAGGCGGCATCGCGCCGCTCTTTCCCAAGATTGCGCCCCCGTCATGAATGACGGACCTGATCTGATCATCGGTCACGCTCCGTTGCCAAGTCGGGTCAGTCAGATCTTGCGGCTTTTGCGAAAGCCCTGGGGAAGCGGGTCCCACGCCTCGTCCGTCCCGCCCGTGGCAGACAAAACAGCGAGTTTGAAAAATCTTCTGGCCGATTCCACTGCTGTCGGCGGCGCCGACAGCAGTGGAATAGCAGATAGCAGATAGCAGATAGCAGATGAAGAATGACAAACGGCGCGCATGCCCTGGCTTAGCGTGCGGTGTAGGTCCAACCGGCTGGATCCGATCCATCATTTCCTCTGCTATCTGCTATCTGCTATTTCATCCATTGATCTTTTGTCAGAATCAGTAGATTCGGAAGGCTCCTGTCAAATGAGCACGATCACAGAATTCATCTCTCGCCATTATCGTCACTTTAATGCGGCGACCCTCAAAGACGCTGCTCAAGGATATCAGCGGCACCTAGAACAGGGCGGCAAGATGTTGGTCACCGTAGCGGGTGCGATGAGCACGGCCGAGCTTGGCCTCTCTCTGGCAGAGATGATTCGGCAGGATAAGATTCACGCGATCTGCTGCACCGGAGCAAACCTCGAAGAAGATGTTTTCAACCTGGTGGCTCATCACCACTACAAGCGCATACCCAATTGGCGGGAATTGGGCGGCGAAGACGAACAGGCGCTCCTCGATCAACATCTGAACCGTGTCACCGACACCTGTATTCCGGAAGCAGAAGCGATGCGGCGGATCGAAAAGGCGGTACTGGAAGAATGGATAGATGCAGATCAGAAGGGCAGACAATTCTTCCCGCACGAGTTCTTCTATCGAATCCTGAGGGACGACCGTTTGAAGAAGTATTACCAGATCGATCCACAGGATAGCTGGCTCTACGCCGCCATGTTGAAAGATCTGCCGATGTTTGTTCCAGGATGGGAAGATTCGACGCTGGGCAACATGTATGCTGCTCACTGTATCTCCGGTGACGTGAGGGCCGTGCACACGGTACGCACGGGAATCGAATACATGATCAAACTAGCCGACTGGTACACGAACACCTCGGCTAGCTCATCGATCGGTTTTTTCCAAATCGCCGGCGGTATTGCGGGAGATTTCCCGATTTGCGTCGTCCCAATGCTCCATCAGGATCTGCAACGCGAACACGTTCCGCGCTGGGGTTACTTTTGCCAAATCAGCGACTCCACCACTAGCTACGGCTCCTACTCTGGCGCCGTACCAAACGAGAAAATCACTTGGGGGAAACTCTCGCTGGAGACGCCAAAGTACGTGATAGAATCCGACGCTACCATCGTGGCGCCACTGATTTTCGCCTGGATCCTCGGTTGGTAGCAGAAGATGACCGACGGCCGATGGCCAATTTGGCCATCTGTCCATCACGGTAGCGATCTAAACACGAGTGGCTCCCAACTTCGCAGAGCCTTCGTCGCGGTCGCACCCCCTAGACGACGCACGTGTACAATGCTAGAGCGCGCAATAGCTTGCGGGGTCAGGCTTTCGCCCTACCGATCGTGGGCGAAGCCGTCTGTCATTTTGTCGTTTGTCTTTCTTGGTCGCCTATTGGCTATTGGTCATTGCGAAGCAAGCCTCTGGAGCTGGCCGACAAGCGCGCCTGATTGCCGCGTTGGTACGCAACAATGACGCCGCCTGCCGGACAGCTCCTAAAAATCCGCTAAAATGGGCCGAGCAGGGCCCCTTCCTCCAGACCATCACTTCGTAATGTCTACCTGCGGAACATTAATGGGTCGGTAGACGACGCCGGCCCGCGGCAAACGCGTAACCGATGAGGGCACTAGACAGATTCCTACTCCAGCGGCGACAAGTCCGACTTGGGTTTGGATATGCCTAGCTTCTTGAACGACCCGCGGCCGAAACCCAGCGTCCTGAATCAAACCCATATACAGTTCGTACAAGCCCGGTTCGAACTTCGATGGGCAAATCAGAAAGGGTTCTTCGGCCAGTTCTCCCAAAGCTATTTCACTTCGATCCCGCAGCCGATATTTTTCTGGAAGGGCGACCATCAGCGTCTCAGTCACCACCTCCTCTGCTTCCAAAGACGTTTCTCGAACTGGCGGACGGACAAAGCCGACGTCGATCTTTCGGCTGTGTAATGCCTGGAACTACATTCACAGTAGCGATCATCTTCTAGATTCAATTGGATCTTTGGATACATAGAACGAAATATCCGCAACGCCCCCGGCAAAATGTCGTACATAGCGGTGCCAACAAATCCGATCGAAAGCGATCCGGTTTTGCCAGAGGCAGCTTCACGCACTTGTTCTGCGATCTGTTCCGCTTCGCGAAGCAGCCTTCGGCCTTGGCTGAACAGGACCTCTCCAGCCGGCGAAAGCGTGATCCGTCTCTTTACTCGATAAAACAGCTGGGCACCCAATTCTTCTTCGAGATGGCGAATCTGCACGCTTAACGGAGGTTGAGCGATCCTTAGTCTCTCGGCTGCCCGACAAAAGTTCAGCTCCTCCGCAACGACCACAAAGTAGCGTAGATGGCGCAGTTCCATCGAGCTATAAGTTGGTAAGTTTGGCAAACCCATCTAACCCCATCACACTCATGCCGGTGATGACTAGCACACAACATGCCAAAAGAATCGGAATACAGAAGTCAGGAGACGGGAGCCTGGAAGCGGGAGCAGCAACTGTCCCGCGGACGCGAATACGCGCAGTTCCGTCGGGAGGGTAGAAATTTAGTCCCGCAGGGACTCGATGAAAGGAGCCCAGCAGTTCACTGCTGGGTGGCCTTATTTAGAAGCTATACGTCCCGGACGGGACGGACGTATCTTTTGCATCATTCTCGAGCACTGAATTGCTGTGCTACTTTCATTGGGTCCCCCTGGGACGAGTCTTCATCGCAAACTCCTAAGCCCCCTTGCTGGCGCATCCCCGTCCGCGGGATCGCTATGGACCTTTGAAGATAGATTTCTCCAGCCCTGAGCAAACCGTCATCATCGGGACGTTCACTACCTGCGCCAAGCGTAAATCCATCGCGACACTGCAGAGCAAATAGGCCTGCTGCGGGGATAAGTCCCAACGTTCTGAAAGGAACTCGATCATGCGTAGAGTTGCTCGCCGGGCCGCCGCGAGCGGGTCTGCGTCCGACTCGACCATGATCCACTCCGCGCTCCGATGCGATGGCCGGCTTTCTACGAACGGTCCACTTAATTTTTTGTTTTTCAGCAAGTTAAGCCGCACCGCGACGTGCGCAGGACACTCGATGCCGTTGATACAAACTTCGCCATGCCCCTGTGCAGCATGAACGTCCCCGAGGGATAGAAGTGCTCCGGGAGTTTGCACGGGCAAATAGAGAGTCGATCCGGCGCTGAGATCGCGCACATCCATATTACCCCCAAACGCGCCCGGTGGACGTGTGCGGAATGCGCCCATCGTCGCGGGCGCAACCCCAATGATCCCGCAAAAGGGGCGCAACGGAACAATCGCGGGCACAAGCGATTTAGAAATGCTCTCTTCGAGCTCCCAGATAAAGAAGAAAGGCTCAGGGAATCGTTCCGCTAAGAATCCAAGGTTTGGGACGATACTCGACCAGCCCCACCCCTGATGAGCGACGTCCAGGACTTCAATTTGTAAAACGTCGCCAGGTTCCGCGCCCTCGACAAAGACCGGCCCGGTAAGCGTGTGAATTTTGTTCCGATCAATCTGGAGAAAATCCGCTAAGGTCGACTCAGGTCCAACTTGCCCCCCGCTCGAATCCAGACATTCAAAATGGACTACTGCGCCGGACCCGACGTTCAGCTGCGGCGGGAGATCTCGATTCCAGCGGTTATGAGTTGAGGCGGTAGTGAGAGCAAATTCAGCCACGGATGAAGATGACCAATAGCCGATAGCAAATTTTAGCTGTCGGCGGTTGGCTATTGGCTATTTGTAGTTATTCTCGCAGGGCAATCATCTGAATTTCGACCAGGGCATTCTTCGGTAACGCCGATACGCCGATCGCCGCTCGGGCGTGCAGCCCGCGCGACCCATAAAGCTGCACCAAAAGGTCGGAGGCACCGTTAATCACTTGGGGAGAGTCCGCAAATCCAGGAACAGCATTTACATAGCCATTGAGGGACACGATCCGTTGCAAACGATCCAAGTCACCAAGAGCTGCTTTCAGATTTGCCAGTTGCATAAGGGCGCACGCTCGCGCCGCTTCGTAACCGTCTTGGATACTCTTGTGAGCACCAACGGTGCCAGCGATCAGCCGGCCGTTTAAGATGGAGATAGCTCCGGCCAAGAAAATGAATTGATCCTGGATAACAAACGAAAGGTAGTTTCCTCCAGGAACAGGCGGATCAGGAAGTTGCAGACCGAGCGACTGCAACTGGGCCTCGATTGCGCTCAATTGAATCTCCTCGCCGTTGGATCACTTCGTCGAATACGAATGTTCAATATATTTAACATGGTTCGAAAAAATGCCACGATGGCTAAACGACAACAGACGCCGGTTAAATCAACTCAAGTAACCGTTTTTCTCTCCCGGCATATATCATGCTCAACCTCCAGGACGATGCCTCTTCGCCTTTGCAAGCTAGCTCTCGTCGCCGCTGTCGCGTTTTTTCTCACGCTGGTTGTCTTCAATAATCTCACCGACTACGACTCCAACTATCATTTCGTGGAACACGTCTTGAGTATGGATACGACTTTTCCCGATAATCATGAAAAATGGCGGGCCTTGAGTTCCGGACTGGCAGACACTCTGTTTTACGCCACGATCATCATCTGGGAAGCAACCACCGCAAGTCTTTGCTGGTGGGGAACCGTGAACGGTGTCCGCAATTTGAAATCCACTTCTTTCCGTTTTCAACGAGCGAAGAACCCGTCAATAATTGGATTGACGCTCAGCCTCCTCCAATGGTTTGTCGCTTTTTTGTCCGTGGGCGGAGAATGGTTCTTGATGTGGCAATCGAAGATCTGGAACGGTCAGGATGCGGCGTTCCGCATGTTCGCCTGTATTGCGATCATCTTGATATTGCTAGTGCTACCAGACCCGGATTTGCCTGCTTCCGAAAAATCATAAACCTTTCGTAAATTCAAGCGTATAACCCCGGCTCGGGTCGATGTCCTTAGTGATAACTCCCAGGCTCCGGAGAATCTGGTAGTTTTCGGCCCAACGTTGCGGGTCAAATTTTCCGACCAACGCACCGGTCGGGTCAGAACCGTAAACGAAGCCGCCCTCTTTCAGTGCATTCCAGCTAAACTTCATCCGTTCCACGTTCATCTCCGGGTTTCGCTTGGCGATTTCCGCGTTCGCTGCGCTTGGATCCTGAATATAGTCCCGCCAACCTCGCACCGAAGCGGCTACAAATTTGCGCACAATTTCGGGATTCTTTTCAAGGTAGCTGCGAGTGGTGAAGAAAACGCGATAGATCTGATAGCCGGTATCCTTGATGAGCAAGATTTTGGGCTTACTTCCGCCAGACTGCTCGACAAAGAATGGTTCCGAGGTCACAAAGATCTGCTGGATGTATTGGGGATCGTGCAAAAAATTGGCGATGGTAAAAGTCGCTGGTATTTCTTTCACATTCTGAAAATTAAATTTCTTCACGAGGTAACGAAACCAGACTGAACCGGGAACAGCCGCGATCGTACGACCTTCCAAATCTGTAAAATTATTTGCCGGATCTTCCGCATGCAGCATGATCGCTTGAGGATCCCATTGCATCGTCGCTCCAACGGCGACCAAGTCTTGGCCTTCCGCCTTCGCCGTGAGCACTATATCGGAGGAGGCCATACCAAACTCGCCCGCCCCGACAGGGACCCGCTGAGTCGGATAAATATTGGGACCCCCTGGTTCAATGGTGACGTCCAGGCCAGCTTCTTTGTAATAGCCGCGGACCAAGGCATTATAGAATCCCCCATGTTCCGGCTGGGGATACCAATCGGTCAGAAAACGGATTGACGTAATCTGCGTTCCGGAATTTTGTTGAGGTTCGGGGGTTTTGTTGCATGCGGACAGCAGCAGTGAGCCGGTACAACAAAGAGCGAGAAGACTGCGAATCATCACTGACAAAAATAGCAACCGTCATGCCAGGCCCCACTGCGTTGCCGTGATGATAGATGACGGATGACAAACGACAAATTCGTGATCGCGCACATCACGGTAGGCGAAAACCCGACTACGCACGAGGCTTCGTCGCGGCCGCAACCTGAGATCTGAATAAACTCAAAACTAGGGCACGCCGTAGCTTGCGAAGGTGACCTCGGCGCGCTGGGAAGATTTTGATGTCTGCTTGCTGGACTCGCGCCGGGTTTGAGCCGTACTCGCAATATGGCCCCGCAATCTGCCCTGGTAGAACGACCGATTTAAACACGTGCGGATCGAGCTGGTGTGGCTGATACCGCCCTAAGCTTTCGCTCTACCCATCTTGGCATGATCGGGATCCCAATGAATCGCCGCGAGGGTTATGCCGCTACCGAGCGCCAATTTGTCATCTGTCATTTGTCATTGCTGCAAAGCAACTCGGCGATCCGCAGCAGTTCCCGATCTGACCCGTGAGGGCCGACCAACTGCGAACCGCCTACACGATTCGGTAAAGCCAAGCAGGGCAATCCAGCGACACTCACCGGTGTTGTGTAGCGTAGGATTTGATCGCGCGCGCCTCGATTATCTGCGCCGTTTTCCAGCCGGGCGATCGGGGCTGTCGGAAAAAGTAGATAATCGTACCGCGAGAAGAGCTCTTGCATTCGTAGCACGAACAATTCGCGGCGTTCCCGTAGCGTATCCAAATCACTCTGTCCAAGACTTGCTCCCCATTCCAGACGCGCTCGAATCTCCGGTTCGAACTCGTGAAAATTTCCTGCGTGATACCTGGCTGCTTCAAATGCTTGGATGGGACGAAAGATTTCCAAGGCTTCCTCCCAATCGATCGGTACGAATTTCTCCAGTGAGAACCCGCGCTTCTCCAAGAGCTGGCTCCAAGCCTCGACACCCATCAATACCTCCGCCTCTGCATTGCGAAGAAAATTTCCGTCCACCACTCCAATCGCTTGGAGGTGGGCAACAGTTCTTGGCCTCGGCAGCCCAAGGATTGCTTCGCCGAGAAGGACCGCGTCTTCTAAGTGGCGAAAGAGAAAGCCGATCGTGTCGAACGATTCCGCAAGATGATATCCTCCCTCCCAGGAGCCGACGCCCAATGATGCGCGAAAACCGCACAACCCGCAGAGACTCGCTGGAAGCCGGATCGAACCGCCGGTATCGGTGCCGATCGCACACATCGCCGAACCCTCCAAAATACTGGCGGCCGCCCCACTACTAGATCCGCCAGTGAGCAAAGCCGGATTTTTTTTCTGCAAACAGTTCCCGAAATCTCGGTTTTCGCCGGTAATACCATAGGCCAATTGATTTAAATGAGTCTTCCCAGTGATTATCCCGCCGGCCGAACGCACTTGCCGAGCCACCGCAGAGTCGGCCGAGCGAACCCCGGATCGCTCCTGATAAAAGCGGGAGCCCAAGCTAGTGGGATAACCAGCGACATCGAAACAGTCTTTGATCGAAATCGGAATGCCGTGCAGTGGAGCGTGACGTAGGTTCGCTGAATCGATCTGATCAAGTTGCTGGTGAATATGCTCTTCATTGGTCGCGAGATAAGTGTTACCGGCCGGAGAAAGGTTACGATACTCCTTTGCGATCCCGGTCGGAACCCGCAACCCAATTTCTTGGGCCACTATCTTTCGCCGCACCTCGTTCAGGGAAGCTTCGATAATGTCCGAGTGTAGTGCGCTGTCTCGCATATGGGCACAATAGTCCATCGTATTGGGAAATCTGCCATTCGAGGTTTTCGGCTCCTCACCAGTCCTGAATCGGCGATCGATCCCTGACGAGGCGGCCACTGAATGGTAGGGCGAAATCCGACTCCGCCCAACCCGTCGCGCCGCAGGCTCGGCGAAGGCGGAAGCCTACGTCACGGCCAGTTCAATCATTTTCGTTAGAGGCACAGCTAGGGCGTGCCAAAGCGCGGGGACGGCGGCACGCCGTTGAGCGACAGCGAGATTGAGGCGTGTGAGCCGAACGGTCGGCGCGGGAGAGGCTCACAGTCCGGCGTCTAACCGTGTCGTCATACCGCGCATAGCTTTGCCGGACTGTTGCGCCCTGCCCGCTGTGGACATACTTGCACCGGCATATAGGGAACAAAATCTGCTGGTATCACCCAACACCGATGGCAGTCCCAAAAGCCAAGAAATCCGGCGGCTCTACTTTTGATCAAGAACAGATGATCAGTCTAATCCGATTCACTGAGCGCACTTTGACGACAGATACGCCGGTCCCCTTTGGAGCCATGGTGATAAGTACCCGGTCTCGCGAGATGTTAGTCCGGGCCGTCAATCAGGCCGCACAAAAGAATGACCCGACCTGCCACGCAGAAGTGAACGCCATCAGGCTTGCTTGCAAGAAGATCAAGAATCATCTCCTCCGCGGGTACACTCTTTACACCACCTGTGAACCGTGCCCGATGTGCATGGGAGCAATTCTCTGGGCAGGTCTCGATCGGGTTGTCTTTGGGGCGAGCATCGAGCAGGCCGCTCGTCATTGTAATCAGATCTACATTCCCGCGGGCCAGCTTGTCACCAAAAGCGACATGCGTTGCGAAGTGGTTGGTCCCGTCGAACCGGAACTCTGCTACTCCTCCCTTTTCTCTCATCCGAATATGGTCAAGCGATTCAAAATCTGGCGATCAAATAACCGATGACCGAATTCCACATTGCTGAACTCATAACACGGCTTGCCAGAACGGACGCTATAATCCGGGAGCCCCAGACCGTCGAGAGGTTATCGAAAGACTTTTACTGGTATTCGCCAATACTTAAGCCGCTGCTCGACAACAAGCGGGCGGACGTGATTGTTCAACCGCGATCGGTCGAAGAGATCAGAAAGATTGTCAGCTATTCTTTCAGTGAAAATATTCCTGTGACGGTTCGCGGATCGGGCACCGGAAACTATGGCCAGGCAGTTCCGCTGGAAGGCGGCATTGTGTTGGATCTCGCGCCGATGGACCAGATCCTGGCGATCGAGCCGGATGGTGTGGCTGTCTGCGAACCGGGTGCGCGGCTTGGCGCAATCGAGGGAGCGGCACGCAGAGTAGGCTGGGAACTGCGTTGTTACCCCAGCACTTACGTCAAAGCTTCCGTCGGCGGCTTTCTCGCTGGCGGATCCGGAGGGATTGGATCGATCACTTACGGCGCACTACGGGACAATCAAACAGTGAGGGCAATAGAGATATTAACGATGGAGAAGGAACCACGGCTCCTGCGCTTTTCGGGGGACGAAGTGCACCAAATCCTTCACTCATGGGGTACTAACGGAATTATCACGAAGATTTGGTTGGCGTTGGGAACCCGCCGGAATTGGGCTCAAGCCGCCATCGCCTTTCCTTCTTTCACTGAGGCGTACGATTTTGGCGAAACGCTGGCACAAACCGGCGAGATCCGAAAACGTTTAGTGGCCATTCTCGAATGGCCGATTCCGAGCTACTTCCTTCCCGTCCGAAAGATTTGTCCGGAAGAGAGGGCGATGATCTTTTGCCAAGTAGACGATCCTCAACTTCCGGCGCTGATCACCCAGGCAAGAGAATCGGGTGGTCAAGTTACGTTTGCCCAGCCGTATCAAGAGCCTCGTCGCGGTCCGCTTTTAACCGATTACACTTGGAATCACACCACGCTCTGGGCGATCAAAGTCGATCCGGCGCTGACCTATTTGCAATGTAACTTTGATCCCAATCGCGTGCGGGAACAATTCCGGCTACTGCGCACGCGCTTCGGCAACGATTTCTTGTTTCACATGGAAATGGTGAAGAATAAATGCGGTCGAGTTATCCCAAGCTGCCTCCCGATCGTTCGCTATCGAACAGAACCGTACCTCAACGAAATGATTGATTATTGCCGTGAAATTGGAGTGAGCATCGCTAACCCTCACGTGAACCAAGTCGAAGGAGGCGGACGTTTCCGCTCCGACAATCGGCAGCTCCGGGCCAAGTATTTGTTCGATCCAAATGGGCTCTTAAACCCTGGCAAAATGGCAACGTTTCGAAAGGAAGAATCGACCCAGCAGCCCGCAGCCTCCTAGCGCAGTCGTGAAAACCTGGATTCCGGACGATCGTCAGTTCGCATATCTCACCTGGCAAGAGGTAGATCATTTACCGCGCGAAAGTACGCTTCTCGTTCTGCCTACCGCTGCAATTGAGCAGCATGGGTACCATCTGCCGCTGGCTACAGACACGTTGATCAACAATTTGGTCCTTGGCCACGCCCTGCAGCTCTTGCCGCGTGATGCGTCTGTCTTTGCGTTGCCAACGATCTGCTACGGTAAAAGTAACGAGCACGTTGGTTATGCCGGCACGCTTGCCGTCTCCGCCGCAACCTTTATGGCAGTCGTTCGCGATATCGGCGCCAGTTTGGCCAACGCCGGTTTTCAGCGGATCACGCTCTATAACTCTCATGGTGGAAACATTTCGGCGATCGACGTCATGGCTCGCGATCTGCGCGCCGAATTCGGCTTGCGGACCTTCTGTCTAAGCGCATCCGGTGGAGCCGCCCTGATCGGACTCGAGCCCCAAGAAAAAGCCTATGGATATCATGCAGGGGAACTGGAGACTTCTCTGTTGCTCGCCGGCTGCCCGGAGCTAGTCAAGCCGGATCGATATTCGGTGAATTACATCGCCGACCATTCTCAACCGGAAGCGCTACTACCAGAGAACGGCCCCGCCACTTTTGCTTGGCTCACCAAAGATATCGCTCCGTCTGGCGTTTTAGGTGATCCCCGACCCTCAACTGCCGAAAAAGGACAGCACTGGTTGACGGCGATGGCTCGAAAGGTGGCGGATACTCTGCTCGCAATGGCAACGTTTAAAGCCCCGCGCTCCAAGTCAAATCCTCAGCTCATCTTATCGACTGTGGAAATGGTGTGCGACTGGAACGTGCTGTTCGGTGCCGCCTGCGTGACGGCACAACTCTGATCTCGGACCACTACTATCCCGCCGGCTCTGACCCCTCTCCCACCCTTCTGATGCGGCAACCGTATGGACGCGACATCGCGTCGACGGTCGTCTATGCGCACCCAGTCTGGTTTGCCCGTGGCGGTTATCACGTCGTCATTCAGGACGTTCGCGGACGGGGCGATTCCGAAGGAATATTCTATCCGTTTCACCACGAAGGAACTGACGGTTTCGATACGCTCTCCTGGCTGGTTCAGCATCCAGCGTGCAACGGCAAGATCGGGATGTACGGATTCTCCTATCAGGGAGCCACCCAATTTCTCGCAGCCGCCGAGCAACCTCCGGGATTGATTGCGATCGCGCCTTGGATGACTACCCACGACTTTTACCAAGGCTGGTTCTATCATCATGGTGCCTTACGCCTCGCAGCCACACTTGGCTGGGGGATTCAAATGCTCCGGGCGGACGTTCGCCGGAATGGATCGGCCGAAGCGAGCCGCGCACTGGAAGAGGCTTGGCTGAATGTGCGCCAACAAGCATTGCATGCTCCGTACTGCGCACTGCCCGCCTTGAACAAACCGGGAACGCCTTCTTACTTGAAGGACTGGATTCAGCATCGGCATTGGGACGACTATTGGCGCGCGTTCGATTTAGGCGCTCGATTGCCACGGATTCCCGCTCTTCACGTCTCCGGTTGGTACGATCCCTATCTCAAAGGAAGCATCGACAGTTTTCTGGCGTTCCAATCGGCCGGTTGCCCCGATCAATACCTCATCGCGGGTCCTTGGATTCATATCCCATGGGGAACTCGAGCGGGAGACACCGATCTCGGTGAAGCAGCTGCCTTGGATACGAACCTGATCCTTCTACGCTGGTTCAATCACTGGCTGAAAGGAACTGGCGAGTTTGCCAGCGAGCCGCCGATCCGCCATTTCGCACTCGGCACCAATCGATGGTGCACCGCCCAAACCTGGCCTCAACAGAGCAATCGTGCCTTTTACCTCCGCAGCGCGGGCAACGCGAACTCCGCCCGTGGCGACGGCCAATTGAGCACGGCAGTCCCAGATGGCCAGGAACCACGCGATCTCTACGTTTATGATCCGGAGGTCCCAGTCGTTGCTCCTGGCGGGATCACCGCCGCCGCTGGCTGCTTTGATCAATACGGCCTGGAACAAGGGAACAACCTTCTCGTTTACACCTCACCTCCATTGGACCAACCGCTCCATCTCTTTGGTCATCCGAGGTTGGTGTTGTTCGCCGTCAGCTCAAGAGCATCAACCGATTTCGTCGGGAAGTTGGTTCGGGTACGGCACGATGGTCGAGCAGAATTCATCAGTATCGGCATCGCTCGATCCGACTGGATGTTTCCAGAGGGCTTTGTGTCCGACGAGCCGATGCGCTGGGAATTTGAACTCGATCCGACTTCTTGTGTTTTCGCAGCCGGCGAACGCATCCGACTAGAGATCGCGAGTTCCGCCTTTCCGTTGTACGACCGCAATCCCGGTAGCTCGGTGCCACCGCCGGAAGCCGATCCGTGGAATTGGCGGAGAGCGACCCAATCGATTCTCCATGAACGGACCAAGCCCTCTCGACTCGATCTTCCCATCGCCAGCAGCCCGTTGGAATACCCTCAAGACACGATGATGACTGGAAACGGGCTGCTCAGGAGGCTGTTGTCGCCACTCTAATGCACCGTCGCTCTTTAACAGCCTCCTCGATACAGCAGACTAGAGGACAAGGAGCAAATCGTCCGCACATTGAAATCCGGGACGTGTGCAAAACCTACCCCAACGGAACATACGTTTTGGATCGCATCTTCCTGGATGTCTACCCATCGGAGTTTGTGAGCATCATCGGTCCTTCCGGTTGCGGTAAGTCCACTTTATTGAAATTGATTGCCGGGTTGAGTCCCCTTTCCTCGGGAACGATCTCGATCGACGGAATGGTGCCGGTGAACGCTCGTGAGATCATGGCTTTCATGTTTCAAGACGCCACGCTTCTCCCTTGGAGAACCGTTCAACGAAACGTGGAACTGAGTCTGGAACTGCATGGCGAAAGCAGAGCGCACCGAGGTGAAAAGGCAGAAGCCGCTTTGGCGCTGGTCGGACTTACCAACGTAGCAGATCAGTATCCTCGACAACTTTCGGGCGGAATGAAGATGCGCGTCTCCATCGCCCGCGCTCTCTCTGGCCGGCCCAAGGTACTCTTGATGGATGAGCCGTTTGCGGCGTTGGATGAGATGACGCGCGACCGGCTCAATGAAGAGCTTTTGCGGTTACGCGCCGAAAATCGTTGGACTGCTTTGTTCGTCACCCACTCGGTCGCGGAAGCAGTATTCCTTTCCGATCGGGTGATCGTTTTGTCGGCTCACCCTGGCCGAATCGCTCACGAAATACCGATTCACTTTGACGCTTCCAGAAATGCCGATCTGCGACTCTGCACGGAATACGAACAAATGGTTCTGGAAGTCTCACACAAGCTCCGAAGCGTCTTTCAGCAGCCTGATGCCGGTACAACGAAATGAAATTGCCTTTAAGACATCGGCTTATCGATTTGCTTAGCGTGGCGGTCATCTTTTGCGTTCTCTGCGCTATTTGGGAGAGCATCATTTTGGTCTTTCGGATCCCGTGGTTTATTCTTCCTTCGCCCTGGGCGGTGGTGCTCGCTGTCTTCAATCGACGCGAATCGTTGTTCACCGCTTTGCGGATCACCTCGAGCGCGGTCCTTCTCGGGCTCCTGGCCAGCGTCGTCGCCGGAATGCTGATCGCGATCGTATTCGCCCAATCTCGTTGGATCCGCCGGATGCTCTATCCCTACACGATCTTGCTCCAAACTGTTCCAATCGTTGCAATCTCTCCATTAATCGTGATGTGGGCGGGGCCCGGCACGCTTTCAGTCTGCCTGATCACATTTATCATTTGCCTTGCCCCAATCATCGCTAACGCCACGCAAGGACTCATTAGCGTCGACAAAAACCTGGTGAGTCTTTTCGCGATGCACAACGCGTCTCGAGCCCAGACCTTCTGGAAGCTTCGATTGCCTCACGCGGTTCCTTCCCTATTTGTTGGTCTCCGCATTTCAAGCGGCATCTCAGTGATCGGCGGAATTACGGGAGAACTATTCGCTGGATCCAGTCGAGTCGGTGAAGGTGGGATCGGCTACTCCATCATGTATGCTAGTACGCAGCTGCAAACCGACTATCTTTTCGCGCTCGTCTTTGTGGCGACCGCTCTTGGATTCGCCTTCTTCTTCTTTGTCAGTTTTCTCGAGTGGTACTTCCTCCATCACTGGCACGAATCTGCGATGAGTCAGGAGAACGATTAATATGCTGCGATTAGAATCCGATACTGGGTGGTGGCTGGTTACCCATGTTGATCACGCTCGGCTGGCCGGGATGTTCGCCATTCATTGGGGCAATAGTCTGTTTCATCGACCGGCACCGCGCGACGATGTGATGGAAGGCATTAGCACTCACGACGATGGCTGGGAACAACGCGATGCCGTTCCGGAAATCACCAGGCAAGGCAAACCGAGCGCTTTTTCGTCCGAACTAGTGGGAAAGTATTCTGCGTTCGAAGAGATCGATCTGCCGGATTACTTGGCCGTCCGGGAAGCAGCGGCAAAGAAGGTCGCTGCGAAAAACCTGTATGCTGGACTGCTGGTTTCGATGCATACCTACGACCTTCTGCAAAATCGAGCGGACCACCGGACAATCGCCGCAGACCAGTTGCCATCATTACAAAGCTTCTTGCACGCCCAACAGGAGTTTCAAGGAAGAGCCAGGCAAGAGCTCGCCAAGATGGATGAGCACTCGACCGAGGATCTTACAGAGGCGCAGATTCTTGATAATTTCCATCTCCTGCAAGCCTGCGATAATCTTTCATTGCTAGCCTGCGTAGATTACCGACCCCCGGCAAACCTGTTGCATGCGCTACCGGTCAAAGATGGCAGCCGCCAAACGGTCAACGTCGAGCATTTGGGTCAACGCCATTTCCGCCTTGATCCCTATCCTTTCGCCAAAAGTCCGCTCGCCATCCATTTTCCTGCACGCTTTGTTCAGCCTTCACGCTTCGCATCCAAAGAGGAATTGCGCGAAAAGTTTAACCAGGCCGCCATCGAACAGCTTAGTGTGACAGTCGAGGAGTGAACAATCCGTAATCAGTGATCGGGCCCGACCCCGGCGGGTAGGGCGATACGCGATATGGTTGAGGGCCGGACTGCGAGGCTTGCGCCGCCCGCCGTTTGGCTCCCGCCCGCAACGCTTCGCGCAGCGATGCGGGCGGGTCGCACGCCTTATCTCGCTATCGCTCAACGGCGCGTTTCGCCCTACCAATCTCGGGCGTGTTTCGCTCTGCAAGCAATCAGCGATTACTGATTACCGATCACCGATTCCGTTTGACCATTTATTGTTTGCCGTTCACGGTTCGCCGACGCAGTTCTCTAGATTCTAAATCTCCCTCTGTATTCTTCCAAACCGACATGCAATTCGTCACCTACAAGCATAACGGCGAGTGGACCGGGGGTGTCGAACAAGATGGGGTAATCGTCAATCTTTCCGCGTTGAGCTTTGAGCACACCGTCAAGCAGCTGCTGCTCGCCGGTCCGCATCGGGTAAGTGCCGTGCTGTCGGGTGTTCCTCGGATTCTGAAACAGAAGGGAAGCAGCCTACCGAAAATTACCGACGTCGAACTCGGACCGCCGATTTCGGAACCGGACAAAATTATCGGGATCGGCCTCAATTACCGTGATCACGCGGAAGAGCTGAACGCGCCTTATCCCGAGGTACCAGTGGTCTTTTCCAAATACCGGAACTCACTGGTCGGAACCGGCGGAGATATTCAAATGCCGGAGATGAGTCAGCAAATCGACTATGAAGGGGAGCTTGCCGTGGTGATCGGCCGCAGGGCACGAAAGATTGCAGAAAGCGAGGCCCTGCAATATGTCGGTGGCTACAGCATCTTCAATGATGTCACCGCTCGCGACTTACAGTTTCGATCGAGCCAATGGACGATGGGCAAAACGCTCGACTCCTTTGCGCCGATGGGGCCTGGATTGATTCCCGCAGAGGCGATACCGAATCCCCAAGCGCTGGAGATCGTCACTCGCCTAAACGGCGAAGTGGTCCAACAAGGTCACACCGAGAACATGATCTTTTCCGTCGGCTACCTCATCTCTTATCTCAGTCAGACGATGACGCTGGAGCCGGGCGATATTATCGCGACTGGCACTCCTGCCGGTGTCGGATTCAAACGCAAGCCGCCCCGGTTTTTGAAAGCCGGTGATGTGATCGAAGTCGAGATTCCGCCGATCGGCAAGATCCGCAACCAGGTGGTTGACCCAACCAAGTATCCGACCGAATCCGGCATCGAAGCGGAAGAAAATCCAGCTTCCTAAATCTGCAGCAGCACTCGGGCGCTACCGTTCCGAAACTCCAGGCTTACAGAACCTGCCGTCGGCGGATCTGTTTCGCCCGACCATTACTCCACTATCCGTTCGGCTATTTGCTATCCGCTATTGGCTATTTCTGAGACTCGCCATTGCTACCTGGATCGACTACAACGCTCCTGCGATCTATGGAGCCAAAGGTTTTTGTCAGCCATTCCAGCAAAGACAAGGCTATCGCTGATGCAATTTGCAGCGAGCTAGAGTCGGCCGGAATTCAGTGCTGGATCGCTCCACGCGATATCAAGGCGGGATCCGAGTGGACCGAGGGGATCATTCAGGGCATCGGCTCCTGCCGAGTGTTTGTCCTGGTGTTCTCCGAAAACGCCAACGTTTCAGAACACGTGCGCCGAGAGGTCGCCAAAGCCTTCTCGCTAGGGTTGGCCGTCCTTCCCTTTCGCGTCGAAAACGTCACGCCGAACAGCAGCCTGGGATACTTTCTGGAGACGGTCCAATGGTTAGACGCGATCAGCCCTCCGCTGCAGAAGCATCTCCATGCGTTGACGGAACGGACGAAACAACTGCTGGCCAGTGACGAGCCGTCCGCCATCACCAGTGGAGCGATCCCTCGGGATTCAAAAATCCCACCGATTTCTACTCCGCTGTCAAAACGAAATCGCTGGATCACGGGAGCCGTTCTGGTTGGCGCAGCGATTGGGGTCGGGGTTTGGTTCTTAAACCAAAAACCGTCTGGTCCGGTTACCGAGATCTCGACAAAAAGCATCGCTGTCCTACCGTTCGAAAACATTAGCGCGAATAAAGACGACAGCTATTTCGCCGACGGTGTGCAGGACGAGATCCTGAACAATTTAGCCAAGATTGCGCAGCTGAAAGTCATCAGCCGGACGTCGGTCATGCAGTATCGCGCCGAGACCAAACGCGATTTGCGACAGATCGCGGGTGCTCTGGGTGTGGCTAACGTTCTGGAAGGAACGGTACGGCGGGAAGGAACCCATGTACGGGTTAGCACCGAGTTAATCGATGCCCGCAATGATAATACGTTGTGGGCCGACAGCTTCGATCGCGATCTGACCGACATCTTCGCCATCCAGGGCGAGGTGGCTCAGACCATCGCGACAAAGTTAACTGCAACCCTCTCGCCGACAGAGAAAAAGAATATTGAAACCAAGCTGACCGACAATCTCGACGCGTACGATCTTTACCTGCAGGCAAAAGAATTGATTGCGAACGCGGAGGGTTCTCTGTTTGTCGGCAACTTCGAAAAAGCGCTGGGGGACGCAATCAGTCTGCTCGAGCGAGCGGTCCAGCTCGATCCCAAGTTCACCCGCGCCTACTGCAAAGTAGCGGAAGCACAGGACCGGATTTACACCGACTATGATCCCACCCCAACTCGACGCGCGTTGGCAGACGCGGCAGTTGATAACGCCTTGCGCTCCCAACCCGAGATGCCGGAAGTGCACCTGACCTACGCCTACCACCTCTATAATGCCTATCGTGATTATGAACGCGCGAGAGTACAGCTAGCCATCGCCAAGCGTGGTCTGCCAAATAATGCAGAAGCAATGGCGCTGGAAGCATATATGGACCGCCGTCAGGGCAGCCTCGAAAAAGCCATCCAGGAACTGAAAGAGGCGATCGCCCTCGATCCACGCAATCCAAGCTCGATTTCCGATTTGGCCTATACGCTTTTTATGACCCGTCAGTTGGATGCGGCCGAGCAGGCATTCAATCGAGCGATCGACTTAGCCCCTGACCAGTCAATGCTTAAGCTGCAAAAGTCACTGTACGTAACCTTTTTCAAGACTGGAGACGACAGTGCTCTCCGTTCAGCGACTGCAGCGCTCCCGGCGGCAACGGCAGACGATCGAGGCGTCCTGTCTTGGCGCCTGGTTTGCGCCTTGTATGATCATGATTGGCAACAAAGTGCCGCACTGATCGAGCAGATGAAGGGCGGTGAGGATAACGGGAACTTTACCTATGCCGCAGTGCCGGTTCCGGTCGGCTGTTACTCGATTCTGCTCGCACGACTGCACGGAGAACAATCGGATGCAAACTCCGCCTTTCCTAAAGTGCGAGAGCAATTAAACCAAAAGGTCCAAAGATCTCCGGGGAATGCTATATTGCTTAGTAACTTGGCCGTGGTCGATGCCCTTCTGGCCAAAAAGCAGGACGCCATCGCCGAAGCCAAACGGGCCGTTGAAATGCTCCCGACCTCCCAGGATGCAGTGGACGGTCCGGGTATTCTGATGAATCTCGCCGTTGTCTACACCTGGACCAATGAGCTCGACTTAGCCTGCGAGAAACTGGGTCCACTCACGAAAACACCGAACGGGATTTACTATGGCCAATTGAAGCTTGATCCCTATTGGGATCCCCTGCGGAAAGATCGTCGCTTTGAGAAGTTCATGGCGGAGCTAGCGCCGAAAGAATGACGTGACGAAACGGGCGTTTCGGCGTATCCGACTTCGCCTCGTCGTCTGAAATTCCCGAAGCTACCTCCTTCGCTAAAGCTTCGGAGGACACGTCGGCGTGATGGTATCGGCGTGATGGTAGGGCGAAACAGATCCAGCGAATGCAGGATCTGTGAGCCTTGAGTGGTGGAGTAATGGAATCGGTAGCGACGACTGCGATTTGTAATTGCGCAACCGATCGCTTCTTACGATCTTTCAGACCTGTCCCGAGACTAACTCGACCACCCAGGCTAAAGCCGGCTAAAGCCTGGGCTATGCTTCCTTGGCCGCATTACTTCACTGCTCCAGGCTTACAGATCCTGCCTTCGGCGGATCTGTTGCGCCCTACCGTTATTCCACCACTCCATCGGCTATAGGCTATAGGCTATCGATCCTCGTGATGGCGGCTCCTCCGCTCACTCCACGGTTACGCTTTTGGCTAGATTCCGCGGCTTATCGACGTCGCAACCTAGATGCACAGCGAGATGGTAAGCAAACAGCTGGAGTGACACAACGGTGAGGATAGGCGAAAGAAAATCCGGGCAACGCGGGACGAAAATGGTGTCGTCTGCCAGTCGAGCGATCTCTTTACAACCATCACTGGTAATAGCGATCACTTTCCCTTTGCGCGCCTTGATTTGTTCGAGCGCGTTGATGTTTTTTGCCAAGACGGCATCGTCAGGTGCGATCAGAACAGAAGGCACCTCTGGGCGCACCAAGGCAATGACTCCATGTTTCAATTCCGCGCTCGGATGGCCTTCGGCAAACTTGTAGCTGATCTCTTTCAGCTTGAGAGCGCCTTCGAGAGCAATCGGATAATTGAACTGTCGGCCGAAGAACAGGAATCCGGCCGAGTCCACGTACTTCACGGCGAGCTCACGAATCGTTTCGGATTCGGCAAGAACCTGTCGCACTTTATCCGGCAAACTTTCCAAACCCTGGATGGCGTCGATTCCCTGCGAACTCGAGAGATGGCGAATACGTCCGAGCAAAAGGGCCAACAGCGTTAAGCAGGTGATTTGTGAAGTAAACGACTTCGTGGCGGCTACTCCAATCTCCGGTCCGGCGTGCATGTAAACTCCTCCGTCGCTCTCTCGAGCAATTGTGCTGCCCACATTATTGCAGATACCGAGCGTCCGGTGCCCTTTGCGCTTGCTTTCCCGCAAGGCGGCCAGTGTATCGATCGTTTCGCCGCTCTGACTAATGGCAAAGACGAGCGTGTCTTTGTTCATCGGCATATTCCGGTACCGAAACTCGCTGGCAAACTCACACTCGGTCGGCAGATGAGCGAGATTCTCGATCAGATATTCGCCGACCAGTGCCGTGTGAAAAGCTGAACCACAGCCAGTCAAGACTACGCGATCGACTTCGCGGAGTTCCCGGGAGGACATATTTAACCCACCTAGTTTTGCCGTGCTCTCTTCCGCTGACAGTCGGCCACGCATTGCGTCTCGGATCGTTCCGGGCTGCTCGAAGATCTCTTTCAGCATGTAATGCGGATAAGCGCCCTTTTCGGCATCTTCGTGAGTGAACTCGACTTTGCTGACATGGAAAGTCGCATCGGTGCCGGCGAGCGAAACGATATCGAAATGATCGCGATCGAGCGTGACCAGATCGTAATCCTCCAGATAAACGACGTCGCGCGTGTGCCCCACAATGGCGCTCACGTCGCTGACGATGAAATTCTCTCCTTTGCCAATCCCGAGAATAAGAGGACTCCCGCGTCGCGCCGCCAAGACTACGTCCGGCAGGTCAAGATGGACGAGGGCAAGCCCATACGTGCCGTTCACCTGCTTTAGCGCTTCGCGCAAAGATTCCAGAAGATCGGCCTTCGTTTTTTCCCCATTTTTCGAGTCGAAGATTTGCCCGATCAAATGAGCCAACACTTCAGTGTCCGTTTCCGTTCGAAACTGGTGCCCCTGGCTAATCAGTTGGTCGCGGATTGATTGGAAATTTTCAATCACGCCGTTATGGATGAGAGCGAGTTTGCCACTCTGATCAAGATGAGGATGGGCGTTCGCGTCGGTGACCCCGCCATGCGTCGCCCAACGGGTATGTCCCAGACCCACTTTACCATGTGGCGTGTCCTGCTGAATCAGTTGCGCCAAGTTATTGATGCGACCAGCGCATTTGCGAATTTCCATTTTCCCATCGGATAGCAACGCCACGCCAGCCGAGTCGTAGCCCCGATACTCCAGACGTCGTAAGCCATCCATGAGTATCGGCGTAGCCTCCGCCTGGCCTATGTATCCGATGATGCCGCACATAAAGAAAAATCCATGGTGCCAAAGTTTCGCGAAGCTTGCAAGGCGCCGAGAAACGAATCTGCTAGGATACTCGAACCTTATGGATCTGTATTCCCTCCAAAACAACACGCTCGCCATCATCATGGGTGGCGGGGCCGGAACGCGGTTATTCCCGCTCACCAAAGACCGTTCGAAACCGGCAGTGCCACTCGCCGGCAAATACCGTTTGGTCGACATCCCGATCAGCAACTGCCTGAACTCGGGTCTCCGTCGCATTTATGTGCTGACGCAATTCAATAGCACTTCCCTCCATCGTCACATCCACGCCAGCTACAAATTCGATAATTTCTCCAGTAGCTTCGTGGAGATCTTAGCGGCACAGCAGACTCCCGAAGGAGCGCGTTGGTACCAGGGAACTGCAGATGCGGTTCGCCAGAACCTTCGCTACTTCCTCGAGGGACCGTTCGATTATTTCGTGATTTTGAGCGGCGACCAGCTCTATCGGATGGATTACCTCCATCTGCTCCAGCAGCATGTTGAGACGGGTGCCGACATTACTCTAGCCACAACGCCCGTGGATCGGAGCGCCGCTTCAGCTTTTGGCATCATGCACAGCGATGCCAGGCGCCGCATCTTTCGCTTCGAGGAAAAACCCAAAGATCCCAAGCTGCTTGATGAGTTACGCATTCCGCCGGAACTTTTGAAAGAACTCAAATTAGCCGAAGAATCGGAGTTCTATCAGGGCTCCATGGGGATCTACGTGTTCAATCGAGAAATTCTCATCGATGCATTGAACAACGATCTCGACGATTTTGGTAAACATGTCATCCCAACTTCTCTACAGAATTACAAAGTCGTCGCCTACATCTTCCAGGGATACTGGGAGGATATAGGAACCATCGGCGCGTTTTTCGAAGCCAACCTCGCCCTCACGGATACGCTGCCGCCGTATAACTTTTTTGATCGCTTTGCTCCGATTTACACCCATCCGCGCTTTCTGCCAGCGAGTAAGATCAACGCGGCGACTATCCGGCACGCTATCATTGCAGATGGTTGCATCATTTCAGATGCGCACATCGAGCGCGCCATCGTCGGTGTCCGCAGCAAGATTGAAACCGGTGCAACGATCCGAAATTCCGTGATCATGGGCGCTGATTTTTACGAGGATGAATTGAATAAGACTGACGAAAACGTCCCCCCTTTGGGCATTGGCCGAAATTCAGTCATCGACCGTGCGATTATCGACAAGAACGCTCGGATCGGGCAAGGAGTGGTTATCACCCCCGATGGTAAAGCTCCAAACTTGGATGCCGAGCAGTTTTACATGCGTGATGGAGTCGTGGTGATTCCCAAAAACGCCATAATACCTGACGGCTCGTGGATCTAAGGCAAAATCACAAATGACCGAGAGTCTCGTATCGACGACCGCGACGATGAATGCCCGGGAGCCCATGACCGGTAGGGTTTCGCGCTTCGCCAGAGCCGAATTGGTCGCCGAACCAAAACCTTGTCTGGGCAGAGAAAGAATGTAAATGAGATCCATCGCAAGTTTCTTCCTCGGTGTCATCTTCACACTGGCCGTGCTGGCCGGCGTCGGGTACTTCGCTGTCAAAGCAGGCATCGTACCGGCGAACGCGGATAGTAAGCCCGCCACCCTGGAAAGTTGGGTCGCGAATACCGCGCTGCACGCTGCGATCGAGCGCGACACCAAGGCGCTCAGCAATCCCATTCAGCCGAGCGACGAGAATCTGATCACGGGCGTGCGCCTGTACGCCGACAATTGCGCGATATGCCACGGCGCATCGGACGCCAAGCCATCGAAACTGGCCCAAGGTTTTTATATCGAAGCACCGCAGCTCGCCAAGGATGGGGTCGAAGACGATCCCGAGGCCGCATCTTTCTGGACGGTGAAGCACGGAATCCGCTTCACCGCTATGCCGAGCTTCACTACCACGCTGAAAGACGAGGAGATCTGGAAAATCGCGATGTTCCTTAAGCAGATGGATAAACTCCCGCCCGCAGTCGATGCCGAGTGGAAGAAAGTACCTGGTGTTGCGGCCACACCGGCGCCGCAATAGAATTAAAACTGCGCTCCTGGCGGCGAGCGAAGCCAATCTGCTGTTGTTATCAGAGCAAAGGGATTTTTCAGGCCGACCAATGGCCTCAATGCGAAAGACCTAGCACGTTTGCCATTGCGGAGAGGAGCCGCCTCACGTTATTGCCCAGATGCGCATCCTACTCTTGGCCTTTATGGCTCTTTCTTCGCTTACTAGCCTTAAGGCAGCGGACAAGTACCCAATCGAAGAAGGCTTCACCGACACAAACGGTTTGCTGATCTATTACATTCAGGTTGGTGTCGGCGAGCCTCTCGTCATCCTGCACGGTGGACCTGGCGCCTCCCACGAATACTTACTTCCCTACCTGCTGCCGCTGGCTCGAAATAACCGGCTTATTTTCATCGACGAACGCGGCTCGGGCGGGTCGCAGAAGATCGAGGACTCGTCCGGCTACACCGTGGAGAACATGGTGGAGGACGTCGAGGGTGTGCGGGTCTCCCTTGGACTCGGCAAGATTAACCTACTCGGCCATTCCTACGGAGGCGTGCTGGCTCAGGCGTACGGGCTCAAATACCAGGAACATCTCAACCACTTGATCCTGTGCAGCACGTTCCACAGCACCAGCAAAATGAACGCCGTCTTTCAGAAAGAGCTGGCTGTGATGCCGGCCGAGACACGCCACAAGATTTTGACACTCGAAAAGGTGGGGCTGTACGGCAAGGGCAAAGACTACGAAAAAAACCGGTATCCGGAGGCGTACATGAAACTAGCCTGGGGCGAAGGCTACTTTCCCTACCTTTATCAAAACCATCCTGATCCAAATTTCGATCCGGTGCAGGAGGGAATCATGGCGTGGGATCTCTATCGTGAGATGTGGGGTTCGCACGGCGAGTTCATTATCGATGGCAATCTTAAATCCGTGGAGTACGCAGACCGTTTGGGCACGCTTCACGTGCCGACTCTGATCGTGGTGGGCGATCACGATGAATGTGATCCAGTGCTGTCACGGGAAATGAATTCGTTGATTCCTGGATCGAAGCTAGCAATCCTGCCGAAGAGCGGTCACCTGACCTTTGTCGACCAGAACGGACTGTTTCTTCGGACCGTAGGGGAGTTCGTGCGGAATTAGAAAAGGTTGATCATCGGCCATCACGGTTGGGCGAAAACCCGACTACGCGCAAGGCTTCCTCCTTAGCTAAAGCTTCGGCGGGACACGTCGTCGCAGCCACAATCCGGGCGTGCCCACATTCCCAAAGACAGGGCGCGCTGTAGCTTGCGAAAGCGGCGAAGCCGGTGCGGCTGACTTGTCCCGCCATAGCTGTAGCTAATGTGAGACTCCTTGCCCTATGACTGCAACGATGGCGGAAACAGCCCCAGGCTTTAGGCCGCCCATCATTAGAACTCACACCGCCGTTGGCAATTATTGCCCAATTTCGGTGCTTCTTTCTCGCCTTTGCGCCGCAAAATTTGCATGTCGTTGTTTATATTTAGTCAGTGATGCGCGTTGCGACGACCGGGAATTGCCCAAGATAGGACCCGCGAAATTCTTGGGCTCGATTTTTCGGGGGTCGCGTTGGATAACTCCCGGGGAGCCGCACGTGTCCGACGAGGCCTCCTCCGTGCCGAGTATGGCGGACTGGCAAAGTCGGAAGCAGCTCTCCTCGGGCGTCAGGGGAAAACACGCCCCCGCACCCCGCGGTCCTGGCACGGTTCACGCTCCTCTATTTTGAACCTTTCTGATCTATGGACTACGTAAAACCGGCTGAAATTGTCGAGACTATGGTGGTCGCCGGCAGCACCAAAGGATCGCTGCCGGTGAGAGATCTCCTGATCCGCGGAGCTTTATCGGGCGCCTTACTCGGTTTCGCGACCAGCCTAGCGGTTACCGGGACGGTTCAGAGCAATGTGCCGCTAGTAGGAGCACTCATTTTCCCGGTTGGCTTCGTGATGATTGTACTGCTCGGGCTGGAACTAGCGACTGGGAGTTTCGCTCTTCTGCCATTGGCCGTGAGCGATAAGAAACTTTCGGTCATGGGCATGCTGGCCAATTTTGGATGGGTGTTGCTGGGAAATCTAATTGGCAGCCTAATTTACGCGCTCCTCTTGGCCGCCGCGCTCACGATGTGTGGACAGTCTCCTGACGCGTCCGGAGTCGCAGCGAAACTGGTTGCGATTGCCCAAGCCAAAACGAGCGGTTACTCCAAGTTCGGTGCAGCCGGACTAGGTACAGTTTTTATTAAGGCCATCCTTTGCAACTGGATGGTGACTCTCGGCGTAGTCATGGGAATGAGCTCTCGATCTACCCTCGGTAAGATTGTCGCTGCTTGGTTGCCGATTTTCATTTTCTTTGCCCAGGGATTCGAGCACTCAATCGTCAACATGTTCCTTATTCCTGCGGGGATGCTCCTGGGCGCAAAAGTAACGATCGCGGATTGGTGGATTTGGAATCAGATCCCGGTCACCATCGGTAATTTTGTGGGCGGTGCATTGTTCACTGGATTCGCTTTGTATTTGACCTATAAGCCCGGCTCGCCTGTTTCGATTGCGGTTGCACAGCGCGAGCCGGCCCCAGAACCCCATCTTGCCAGTTAGTTCCAGATCATCTCGTGGGTCCAAGCCAGACGTTCATGGAATCCATCAAAGTGGGTGAGCCATTCACGGAAGAGCAGAAGGAATACTTACAGGGTTTTTTCGCAGGAGTAACAGCGCGGACTGTTTCGCCTTTCGTGGGCCAGCTGCCAAATGGAAAATTTACGGCCCAAGCGGCACCGGGCATTACGAATCTTGCGGCTCAACCGACTGCCGAGGAAGGAACTGTTTTCGGGACTCCAATCTCTGATCTTTGTGAGCAGGAGACCTGGAAACTAGAGCAACACGGTTTGGACGTTTGGGACAAACTCTTGGCTCATGCGGAAGAAAATAAGTTCCCCGACAAAGCCGATACCTTTCGATTCCGGTATCACGGCCTTTTCTATGTCGCTCCGGCCCAGGATGCGTTCATGTTGCGCTGCCGAGTCCCTGCCGGTCAGCTGACCGCTGAACAGTTTAGAGGTCTCTCTGAGATCGCAGAGGATTGGGGCAAAGGATACGCGGATATAACGACTCGCGCGAACATTCAGATCCGAGAGATCGCGCCGAAAAACATCGTTAAAGTTCTTCTTAAACTGCAAGAGCTTGGACTTACCTCGCGGGGTTCGGGCGTCGACAATGTCCGAAACATCACTGCATCTCCAACCGCCGGATTCGATCCCGCTGAGTTACTCGACACGCAGCCATACGCTAAAGCGCTGCACTATTACATCCTCAACAACCGGGATCTTTATGATCTTCCGCGCAAATTCAATGTCGCATTTGATGGCGGCGGCAGCGTAAGCGTGGTTGCCGATACGAATGATATTGGGTTCGTCGCTACTAAAGTGAGGGAAGGCGAAGAAGTACCCGCGGGCACCTACTTCCGAGTTCATCTCGCTGGGATTACCGGACATCAGCAGTTTGCCCCTGATGCTGGAATTCTGGTACGCCCCGAGCAATCCATTGCCGTAGGGGCAGCGATTATCCGGGTATACATTGAACATGGGGATCGAACCAACCGTAAAAGGGCGCGGCTTAAATATCTGATCGATCGTTGGGGCATCCCGAAGTTTCTCGAAGAGGTGGAGAAAAAGCTCTCTTTCCCCCTCTCTTTCTTTGCTCTGGAAAAATGCATCCCTCCGCACCCGCCGGTTTTACATGGGCATCTGGGGGTTTATAAGCAATCGCAGAAGAATCGTAACTACATTGGAGTGGCGGTTCCGGTTGGACGGCTTCGTGTGCGTCAAATGCGGCGAATCGCGGACCTGGCCCGCAACTATGGTTCAGGAGATCTGCGGCTTACTGTGTGGCAGAACCTAATCATACCGGATATCCCGGATGGATTTGTCGAGACAGTCAAACGCAGTCTCGTTCGAATCGGGCTGCACTACGAAGCAGCGAGCATCACCGGTGGCGTGATCGCGTGCACCGGCAATACCGGCTGCAAATTCTCGGCGACCAACACCAAAGGCCAAGCGATCGAACTAGCCCGGTATCTCGAGCGAAAGGTCCATCTCGATCAGCCGATTAATATCCATTTGACTGGTTGTCCGAATTCCTGTGCCCAGCATTACATCGGCGACATCGGCTTACTGGGCGTGAAGATCGGACAGAATGAAAACCAGCGGGAAGCTTACCATGTCTTCTTTGGTGGGCGAGCCGGGTACCAACAACAACTCGGTAAGCAGGTATTTCACGGTGTTCCCTTTTCAGAGCTTCCGGCGTTGCTGGAGAAGGTTATGAAAATCTACCTGGAGCGTAGAACAGCAAACGAGTCGTTCATCCAATTTGTGTCGAGACACGAAGTAAAACAGCTCCAGGAGATCTTTTCAAATTAGGGAAAATAATTCGATGACTTTGGATCGCCCACTGCCGGTACCCCTGGTACCGGAGAACGCTCCGTTTTCTCCGGCACAACGCGCCTGGCTAAACGGGTTCCTGGCGGGTCTATTTTCGCAGACCACTGTTGCCGATCAGTCCGTTGCTCCACGGAAAAAGATTGCGATCTATTACGGGAGTGAAACTGGAAACGCCGAAGCGTTCGCCAAGCGGGTTGCCAAAGCGGCGGTTCAGCGCGGTTTTGACTCAAATGCAGTCTGCCTGGACAAGGTCAATCTCAGCGCGCTGACTTCCGAGGAGTTTGCTCTCTTCGTCACCAGCACGTATGGCGACGGGGAACCACCCGCCAATGCGAAAGCCTTCCACGCGGAACTTATGCAGCCGCCGCCGGGAATCTTGCTCAATCATCTCCAATTTTCGGTGTTGGCGCTGGGCGACACGAATTACGAACAGTTCTGCCAGTGTGGAAAGGATTTTGATCAACAGCTCGTCCTCCTGGGCGCCAAGCGGCTGTTTGGGCGTATCGACTGCGGTGTGGAATTCGAAAAGCCCGCTCAGAGCTGGATGGACGGAGTATTCAGTGTTCTCGAAGCTGCAAAACCGATAGCTGCCCAGCCCGGGCCATCGAATTCCGTTGCACTGTCCACAACCAAAGAGTCAGGCTTTGCCCAAGCACCTGAGATCGGAACAAAGGATCGTCCTTTTTCCGCCCATCTATTAGTCAATCGCCGGCTCAACCAGGACGGCTCCGAAAAAGAGACACGGCATTTCGAGATTGCCCTGGGTCACGACGGTCCGTCATACGAAGTAGGTGACGCGCTGGGTATTTTCCCGGCCAACTGTCCCCAGCTCGTCGATCAAATAATCCAGTCCTTAGGCTGCGATGGGGAGGAAGCCGTGACCGCTCCGGACGGTTCCGAAACCAGCTTACGCCATGCTCTTTCTCATAGCTTCGACGTAAACCGAATCTCGCCGGGTTTTCTGAAAGAAATTGCCGCCAGAACCGGCGATTCCGATCTTCAGGCTCTGCTGGCCCCTGCGAACACCAGCCCTCAAAAGGCATTTCTCGAGCAGCGCGATCTTCTAGATTTTCTACTCGAGTATCCGGGACTCGCTCTTCGACCGTCCGAGCTGGTGCCTAATCTGCGCAAGCTGCAACCTCGCCTCTACTCGATTGCGTCGAGCCTCAAAGCGGTACCCGGAGAGGTTCACCTCACCGTAAGCATTGTCCGGTACCAGATGCGTAATCGAGGGCGTAAGGGCATTTGCTCGACATTCTTGGCAGACCGATTGCAGCCCGGCGGCTCATTTCCGGTCTTCACTCATCACTCACCAAACTTTCGGCTGCCGACCGATCCAAACCGTCCGATCATCATGATCGGACCAGGAACCGGTATCGCGCCGTTTCGAGCGTTTCTGCAAGAACGGCAAGCGATCGGCGCTCCCGGAGCGAACTGGCTCTTCTTCGGCGAACAGCGCGCAAGCAGTGATTTCTATTAT
Organism: uncultured Verrucomicrobiae bacterium; assembly: GCA_963804425.1. GTDB lineage: Bacteria > Verrucomicrobiota > Verrucomicrobiia > Chthoniobacterales > JAFAMB01 > DASTDH01. The sequence goes on from CAWDQF010000005.1 coordinate 341,384, forward strand.
AAGGACGAGCTGTCGCAAATGGCGAAAAGCGGGGTATTAACGCGTTTGGACACCGCATTTTCGCGCGACCAAAATCATAAAATTTACGTTCAACATCGTCTTTTGGAAAATGCTGGGGACATTTGGGATTGGCTGCAGCGTGGCGCTCATGTTTACGTCTGCGGTGACGCCAAGCGCATGGCCAAAGACGTCGATCACACGCTTCGGCAAATTTGCCGAGACGCGGGTAATCTATCCGACGACCAGACCGAAGAATACATGGGAGCCTTGCGCCACGATAAACGCTATCAGAGGGATGTGTACTAAGCGGTTACAAGTTATGCGTTGGGTGTACGCCTGCATCCTCGTCGTAATTCCGCGTTATTTACCTGCAATGTGTTGCACGGAGAGAACCTCTAACTTGCAACCAGTAACCTCTCACGTGTAACCTCTGCTCTGCTTGGAAGAGTGGAATCAATCCCAAATTCGACGGAGCATTCTCGCTTGCAGCGGGTTTACGGATCTAGGGATGTTTCAAGAAGCCGTATGTGAACTCGAGGAACTGCCCGAGTCGATCCGTGACTCCACCCCAATCTTGATCGCTTGGCTGGAGCTATACCAAGGATGGCAGAAATGGTCTGAAGCCGTGGCTATCGCGGAACATCTGGTCACCCGCGAGCCTGGAGATCCAAATTGGCCGGTCGCTCTCGCTTTCGCCACTCGCCGCGGAGTCAGTTTGCCAGCGGCCTTAAGGATTCTACAGGAAGCGGTTCTCTCTTTTCCAAATTGCGCTGCAATTCATTTCAATTTGGCTTGCTATCATGCCCAGCTGCAAGATCTGGAGGAAGCCACCCGATATCTGCAGCAAGCTTGCAAGCTCGATCCTGCCTTTCGAGTGACGGCGCAAACCGATCCCGATCTCGTCGCATTGAGGCAGACCAATTTGTCGTGAGCCCGTTGGGTTAGAGGTTGGCATTTTGTCGTTCGCAGTTCGCCGTTCGCGGTCTTCTCTCGGTAGCGGCGACTGTCGGCGCCCACCGCCGACGTGTCCGCCGAATCATCCACTGCAAAGACCGTGTTGCGAAGGCGGAAGGCGCGACCACCGATCACCGATCACCCTTCAACGTTTGGCGCTTGGCGTTTGGCGCTTGGCGTTCACTGTTACTGCTTACTGACCACGCGCCTAGGTCGCTCTTTACTTCGTTTCCGCCCTACGCCAACGTTCTAATCTTATGGAAGTCGATTTTCAGGCGATTCGGACGGACGAACTCAAGTCCCGCATCGGCGAGCTGCGGAGGTATCTTTGACTACTCCAAGCTCCAGGCACGCTTGACGGATTTAGAACGTCAGATGGCTGCCGCCGATTTCTGGAAGAGCAAAGAGCAGGCCCAGAAAGTCATCGACGAAGCTGGCTCGATCCGAGCCAAAGTGCAGCCGCTCACTGCGCTCATCCAGAAGACCGACGACCTGGAGATTCTGCGAGCTCTGGCTGAAGAAGAGATCGATCCGGGAGCTCAAGCCACCGCCTTTCATGAAATTCAGCAGGAGTATGAATCGGTCTTGCGCGAGCTAGAGCGTTTCGAACTGAAAATGTTGTTGTCCGGCGAGTTCGACAAAAACAACGCTTTTTTGACGATCCATGCTGGCGCCGGAGGCACGGAATCGTGCGACTGGGCGGACATGCTTCTTCGGATGTATCAACGTTGGATAGAGCGCAGCGGTTTCTCCAGCCAGATCTTTGACATCCAGCAAGGTGACGAAGCCGGCGTCAAGTCGGTCACGGTTCGAGTGACCGGCGAATACGGCTATGGCTACTTACAAACCGAACGCGGAGTGCATCGACTCGTACGCATCTCTCCGTTTGATTCGAACAAGCGGCGCCATACGTCGTTCGCGAGCGTCGACGTCGTTCCAGAGCTCGCAGAAAATGTCCAAATCGAGGTCAACGAAAGCGACCTCTTAATTGACACCTTTCGCAGTGGAGGCAAAGGCGGCCAGAACGTCAACAAAGTCGAGACTGCGGTTCGCATCACTCACGTGCCAACCGGCATTGTCGTGGCGTGTCAGGCGGAACGGAGTCAGGGCCGGAACCGTCAGATGGCGTTGACCATGTTGAAGGCGAAGCTTTACCAAATCGAGCAGGACAAAAAGCGTGCTGAGCTGGATCGCCAATATGGCGAAAAGGGGGATATTGCTTGGGGAAGCCAGATCCGTTCTTACGTGTTCCAACCTTACCAAATGGTCAAAGACCATCGGACCGGAGTAGAGACAAGCAACGTGCAAGCGGTGATGGATGGCGACCTGGACGCCTTTATCGAAGGCAAGCTGCGCGGACTGACGAATAAGAAGGGCGCGAGCGAGGAAGAGTTGTAAGCGGAGGAAGCAACCGGGTAATGGAAGGTAGGGCGAAAACAGGTCCGCGGTCGGCGGATCTGTTTTCGCCCTTGTACCTTGCCTGGACCAACACTTTTCCCTTTTTAAGCCGCCCGAAAGGGCGGAACTCAGGAGGTGAAGAACTTGGCCGAGGAAGGTGGAAAACTGTTTCGCCCAAAGGTCGATAGAACCTGTTAGCTAGATTAGCCCACCTTCCTCGTGCCGCACCTTTCAAAAGACCGAACCGTATCTAAGGCCGTTCCAAACAGAGTTGGAACATTAGAGCCCGAGTTTACAAGGCTGTGTCCGAAAGGTACGCGCCCAAGGGCTTCATCAAACAAAAACCACTTCACTGATTAAAGTCTGATGAAAAAACGTTACTTCATGGGAATAGACGTGGCAAAAGCAACTTTTGACTTTTGCCTGCTCTCTGGCACTGAGGCCTGCCTTTGGCGCGGAGAGTTCCGCAACGATGCTCGCGCTATTGAGCGGTTCTTCCATCAACTCCGAGCTCGCGGCTGGAAGCTAGAGCAGATCCATTTTGCCCTGGAAGCCACCGGGGTTTACGGCCAAAGGTTGATCGCGGCGCTCCACCAAGCAGGCTTGGCCCTTAGCGTCCTCAACCCCGCTCAAGTCAAATACTTCGCTCTTTCGGTGTTGCGTCGGACCAAGAACGACACTGTCGATGCGCAGATCATTGCCCGTTTTTGCCGGGAACGAAAACCGCTGGCCACTCGACCGCTGCGACCGATCGAGACCCAACTCAAACTCTTGGTGCGCGCGCGCGAGAGCCGAGTGGTTGAACAGACTCGAGAACACAACCGTGCCAAAAAGGATCCCTACCAAATTGAGCTGCCCAAACTCATCGGCCGCCAACGGCAACAACGCTTAAAGCAGCTCCAAAAACAACTCGCCCAGCTCGATGCCGAGATAGACTCTCTCATTGCCAGCGATGAGCGCTTAAAAACTCAAAGCCAACTGCTTTGCTCCATTCCAGGCATCGCCAAGCTCACGGCCGCCAAGTTGCTCTCCGAGTTGGCTGGTAAAGAGTTCCAATCAGCTCGCCAGCTGGGGGCCTATGCTGGACTGACTCCGGCCGAATGCCGTTCCGGTTACTCCCTTTATGGCAAAACCCGCATCTCCAAAATCGGCAACGCCTTCCTGCGTAAAGCTCTTTACATGCCGGCCGCTGTCGCTCGGCGTTGGTGTAAACCCCTTAAGCCTTGGATCGCAATCCTTGAAAACCGAAAACTCCATGACCTCGCTATCCGCGGCGCCATCATGCGCAAACTTCTCCACATTGCCTTCGGCGTTCTTAAACACCAACAACCCTTCAACCCTATGCTGGCCTCTGTTCCCAAAACCCTTTGACTCCCAAGACCGTATCTACCTTCCATTACTTCGCTCCCCTACTCCATTTTCCCGTCTTCTTCTCCACCCACGGCCCGACCCGTGTCCAGGTGAACCGTGCAAAATAAAGTCCGACAACGCTACCGACGATCACGTCGGAGAAATAGTGGGCGTTGAGATAAATTCGGGACCATCCGATTGCCAAACCCAACAGGAGAAAACCCCAATTCCATCGTCGAAACGCAAACCCAAGCACGCTGAAAAAGGCCACGGCAGAACCGGTGTGTCCGGACGGAAAAGAATGATACTTATACCTGTCGAGTAACCACTTTCCATCATGCGAGACACCGTACCACCCCGGCGCGACTTCCGTATTATTCGGACGAGTTCGGCCTGATACAAGTCGGACGCTGTTTACCGCGGCTCCAGCCAGCGTCGCAGCAATCATCATACAGACGATAACGGTCACCAAACGTCGACTGCTCCGAACCAAGAATAGCGCAACCACCCCGAGAATCATTAATTCTGGCCAATCTCCAATTTTTGAAAGGAACCCAGCAAAATTCCTGACTGTTCTATTCGAATGTTCGGCAACCGCCTGGAGAACGATCGGATCCAGCCAGAAACCGATGATTCCAGCAACGACCAGAGCAGAAAGCCAGAGAGCTCCTGTTTTCCAAACATCCCAAGAGGATCGTTTATTCTGTTCCGGTAGCTTCCGATCTTCCATTGTCCCAAGCTTGTGCCATTCTGCAGCGTCTTGTCGACTCGATCATTGCTACCGAAATGCGCTCGCTGCTATTCCTTTTTTTTTCCGTTCTACTGTTAGAATCGCTGGGCAATAACACGCTGCCGCTCATCGACCGAGACGAACCGCGCTTCGCCGAAGCCTCTCGGGAGATGAGGCAAAGCAGCGACTTCATCATTCCGCGAGTGAATGGAGCTTATCGCTTTGACAAACCACCCTTGATTTACTGGTGCCAGGTCGCTAGCAGCGCAGTTTTTGGCGAAAGCGATTTTTCTGTTCGATTTCCATCCGCAGTGTTTGCGGCCGCTACCGTGGTGCTGATCGCAGCCTGGGCCACTCGATTATATGGGCCTTCGGTCGGCCTCTGGTCCGGTTTTATCTTCGCGACCTGCCTCCAACTTTTTATTCATGGCCGGGCCGCGGTTGCCGACATGCCAATGATATTCTTTTTTACGGTGACAACTTGGGCAGCGTGGGAAAGGAGCCAAGGACAGCGATCGTTGTTACTTTGGAGCTGTTTTTACCTTTCATTAGCAGGCGGCTTTTTGGCGAAGGGGCCGGTCGCTTTTTTGCCAGTTGTCGGGTTGTTTCTCTTCCACCTTTGGACGCGAACACCAGTGCATTTTCGGTTTCGCCCCGCCTTCTCCGGGTATTTGCTCGTTCTGGTAATCATTGGAGCTTGGGGAATACCCGCGCTTATTCTCACCCATGGTGAATTTTTTGAAGTAGGCATCGGTAAACATGTGGTGATGCGCTCCGTCGCACCGCTACAGAGCCACGGCGCCTCCGGGATAGGTGGTTTCTTTCTGTTTCTGCCGTTCTATTTCATCACGCTGTGGTTCAGTTTTTTTCCTTGGGCGATATTTCTACCCGCCACTTTTCGGCGGTTCCGAATTAGACTGGATTCATTCGAACGTTATGCGCTCTGCGGAATAGGCGTCGTCTTCCTCGTGTTCAGCTTGCTGCAAACGAAGTTACCCCATTACACCATGCCAGCGTTTCCCCTGATCGCGATTCTGGTGGGGCGAACGATTCACGAGAGCGGTTTGACCAGAATCGTAGCTGTCGCCGCCGTGGCCGTTTATCTGCTCGTTGCTACTCTGGGGTTCGATTTGATAGCTCCGTCCTTTCCTTCGAAAACTGTTTTCGAGCGAATCGCCGACCATCTCTCCCCTGCAACCCGTACCGCTTCCATCGGATACGACGAACAGAGTCTCATTTGGTATCTCAGGTATCGGACCCAACCGTTTCACCAAAGGTTGGAGCCGGGCGAATTGAATGATTTTATGAATCGGCCCGGTGCTGCTGTGTGTGTGATTTCTGCCGATGAGGCTGCCGAAACTGATCCCTCTTGGCAAGTGGTGTCGGTTGTCGGCTATGATTTTGCTCGCTGGAAATTGCGGACAGTGTCGATTTTTGGTCAGCAAATTGAGCTCCCGCTGCCGCAACCCGTCAGTCTGGTCGCCTACACCAAGCAGTAACTCGCGTCTCGGAGGCAGGTCACGAGAATAGCCCGGCACATCACAAGGTAAGAGATACGTATGAAGGATCCTGTCGCGCAAGGGACACCTTGAAAGTAGCCAGCAATTTACTGCTGGGTAACCGGTAGGTAAGAGTCGCCGTCCCGGAAGCAGTTTGTCGGGCTTTGCTTGATCAAATTGAATGACCAGGTTTTCAGCGGCAAAGCCCGACAGATTCCTAGGCTATCCTGAGTCGCGGCTTCGTCGCTGAAAGCTTGCCCATGGTGAAAGCCTGCCCATCAAATTCCATCAGGCGAGGCCGATGGACTGCGGAAGGGACCAAAGAAAGAGATTTGAAAGGAACCCGGCGTATTAAATGTTAGCGATTGCACTAGCAGGTCAGCCGGATTCGGATTTTCGATTGCGAAGCCTTCTCGGATACCCGAATTTTCGTCGCGGTCGTCCAACTATTTCATCCGCTATGCGATCACTGGTCACGTTTTTCATTGGTCTAGTCTTAGTAGGTGCGCTCCGAGCCGAAGAGAAATTTTCCATAGCGACAACTCCCGGGAAACTTCCGAAAGACGTTGTCCCGCACGTTTATGTTGTTCGCCTGGAACCGGATACAGACAACTTGGTGACCGCCGGTTCGGAATCGATCGAATTCGAAGTACTCAAGGCCACTGACCGGATCGTTATCAATTCGGTCGACACCGAGATTTCGCGGGCCACGCTCAATGGTTCGCATGGTTCGGAGGAGCTACTGCCCAAGTTTGATTCGAAAGCACAGACCGTCACGTTCGAGAGCGAGACTCTGCTTCAACCGGGCTTCTACCAGCTTTCGTTAGCATTCCAGAGCAAGATCTCGGAGCAAACGCACGGCCTATTCATTCAATACTTTCGGATGCGAGATAGGCTTGAACGCTTGCTTTCTACTCATATGGAACCGACGGACGCCCGAAGTCTATTCCCTTGCTGGGATGAGCCTGCTTTTCGGGCGATCTACCAATTGACGGTCAAAGCGAAAAGAGAAGACACCGTCATGTCGAATATGCCAATAGCCAGCGAGGAGCTTTCAGGTTCCGACGAAAAGATTGTCACGTTTGATCGCACTCCGGCCGTGGCCAGTTACCTTTTCGTTTTGGCTTGCGGCAAACTAGAGTGGTTGGAAGACGAGGTCGGCGGCGTGAAGCTTCGCATTCTCACGACCCCTGGCAAAAAAGAGCTGGCTAGATACGCGCTCGAGGTCACCAAGAAAGTTTTACCATTCTACAACGAATATTTCGGAGTGCCCTACCCGTTGCCGAAGTTAGACCAGATCGCGTTGCCATCGGGGTTTGGCGGTGCCATGGAAAACTGGGGCGGGATCACCTACAATGAAGACCTTCTCCTCTTTGATCCGCAAGCCAGCTCAGACCTGACGAAACAGCACATTTTCGAGGTGATGGCACACGAGATCGCTCACCAGTGGTTTGGCGATCTCGTCACCATGGCTTGGTGGGACAATATTTGGCTCAACGAAGGATTCGCCAGCTGGATGCAGAAAAAAGCGACCGATCACTTTAATCCGGATTGGAAGGTTTGGGTGCACGCGAATAACGATAAACAACGGGCCATGGCTCTTGACGCTCGCAAGACGAGCCACCCGATTCAGCAACCGATTGCCGATGAGGAACAAGCGAATAGCGCCTTCGACGAGATAACCTATCAGAAGGGCCAGTCTCTTATTCGAATGTTGGAAAACTATCTCGGTGAAGAAACCTTTCGTTCCGGTATCCGCTCGTACATGGCGAACCACAAGTATTCGAACACTACCACTGCGAATCTTTGGGAGGCGCTCGAAACGGCGGCGGGCAAACCGGTCAAAAATGTAGCCGCGAGTTGGACTGAACAGTCAGGGTTTCCGCTGATCAAAGTAAGTGCCCAATGCGTGAACGATCGACGGGTCGTTAGCCTTGAGCAGACGCGCTTCCTGGTCGGTGAACCAGATAGCACTCCACTGCTCTGGAGCGTGCCGATCGGATTCGCCAGGGTCGGCGAACCAGTGGAGCCCAAGCGCGTCCTCTTGGACAAGCCCTCGAGTGAATTCGATTTTTCGGGCTGCGACGAACCAATCAAGGCAAACGCAGGAGATGTCGGATTTTTTCGTGTCTCTTATGAACCAGTCCTCTTTAACGATCTAAAAAACACCATTTTGAAACTGTCGGAAAGCGATCGGGTAAATCTTGTGACTGATACCTGGGCGATAGTCGAATCCGGCGACAGCTCCGCTTCCACCTATTTTGACCTAGTCGAAAGTCTCAAACAAGATGATAGCTTCGCGGTCTGGCAGTCCATCATCGGCTTCGACCGGACGATTGGTCCATTGAGGCTCATGAATCGATTGGAAGAAGGTCAACCTGGCAAAGAGAAATATGAAAATTATGTCTGCGCTTTGTTGGGTCAGAAGTTAACTGAGCTGACTTGGGAGGAGAAGACTGGTGAGTCCATTGAGACACGACTCCTCCGGCCGTTGTTGATCGAAACGCTCGGACTATTTGGAGATTGCTCCGTGATGGATGAGGCTGTTCTCCGATTCGCAAGCTTTCGTGAGAATCCAGCCTCACTCAATCCTAATTTGCGGCCGGCGGTCAGTCGAGTCGTTGGGCATTACAGCTCGCCAACGACCTACGATACTTTGCTCAAATTGGCGACAGAATCGCGAACCAGCGAGGAAAGACGAATGTATCTGCACGCGCTCAGTGCCGTTCTCGATCCCAACCTGGCCCAACGAAGTGTGGAATTCTTTATGTCGAAAAATGTTGCTCCCGGAGACGGTGGCCGCGCGCTGGAGGAGTTGGCAGGGGAACATCCGGAGATTGTCTGGACATACGCGACGACGCATCTCAAAGAAATGCAACGACGTTTCGGATTCTTCCGCTGGAACCGCCTTCTCCCGAGCCTTGCTGCAGGATTCACTGATAGTGAGCATGCAGATGAATTAATCCGGTTCGCGAAGGAAAATCTACCAGCTCAAGGCCAACGAGAAGCAGATAATGCTGCTAACCTTATTCGGTTCCGTGCCCAGCTAAAGACCCGAGAACTTCCAAGCATCGATCGGTGGATTTTCGCGAAGGGCTTGCAAATTTCGGCCAGCACGCAATCGGACGAGTGACCGGCGGACGAATCGCCCATTCTGTGAAATCCATGGCCTCAGCCGAACCCGTTTACCTATGAGACATTTCATCTGTTTCTCCACCTTGCTCCTCGGTTGGATAACAAACGCTCATGGCGACTTCGTGTTAAAACAGACAGTTGAGAATTTCGGGCAACGACAGCAAGTGACTATTAAACTTAAAGGCTCAAGGTGCCGGATCGATACCAGCTCCGATACCAGCGCGCTGATCGATTCACAGACCGGAACTGTCATTCTGCTGCATCAGCCGAAGATGTTCATGAAAGTCAGCGCAGAGCAGCTGAGCGCGCAGGCCGAAGCTATCAGGAAGATGCTTTCGGTTCCGGCCGACTCCGACCAAAACACCGATTTTCAGGCAACCGGTAAGACGGATACCATCAACGGATTTGCCACCGAGGAGTACACTGGAAAGGTCGCTAGCCTTCCCATCACTCTCGACGTGACGAAGAGCTTCACGAATTACAAGAATCTATTGGCCCAACTTTACGCCGTGCAGGACGCACCGGGGCTTAGTCTCTTTCATTCGCTCTCCATTCCTCCGGAAAAATACCCAGGCTTGCCGATACGAACTACTCTCGAACTACTCGGGCAAAAAATCGTTACCACACTTGATTCAGTGGAGGAAACCACTTTGGATGACGGAGATTTTACCATTCCCACCGATTATCAGGAATTGCGGGCAAACTCGCAGCCTCAAAGCAGTCCGCAATCTTCGCCCAAGTGAAAAGGCTCATCCTTGCTTCCAGCTCCCCGCAGCGGAGTCAGTTATTGCGGGAAGCACGATATGATTTTGTCGTTCAGACGACTCCCACGGCGGAGCTGACGGTCGACTTCCTCACAGCCGCCGAGTTGACTCTGCTCAACGCTTGCCGGAAGACGTTTGCGGTTGCCCGCACGGAGCCCGATGCGGTAGTTCTTGGTGCCGATACACTGGTAGCGCTCGGAACGTCGATTTTCGGCAAGCCCGTCGATTTGGACGAAGCGCGCGGCATGCTCACGCGGCTTTCCGGGATGACGCACGAGGTCGTCACCGCCATTACCATCAGTACCTTCTCCGAGCGGCGGACCCTCTCCGCTGTAATTGAATCCGAAGTTCGGTTCCGCGAGTTGAGTGCGGACTCTATCGACCGATATTTATCCCGCATCGATCCACTCAACAAAGCCGGAGCCTACGCCGCCCAAATCGACGCACAATCGGTGATCGAACAGATCGACGGTTCCTTTACTAACGTCGTCGGGTTACCCATGGAAACCGTCCCAAAATTGCTAGCACAGTTCGGGATCCACCCGGCCGCCCAAGGCGGATGACAGATGATAGATAACAAATTAGTATCCGCAGCTGCCTCCGTCATTTGTCATGCACCATTCGGCAACAGCCGAATGGTGTTAGATCTGCGGTCCTACCCCAAGTTGCTTGAGTTTCGCCCGCATGTCGTCCTGTTCTTTTGGATCTTTCGAGAGTTCCAAAGCCTTTTGGATTTGAGCGGCTCCCGAGCGAACGTCCCCCTTCTTTCCAATTACGAAACCTTTACCGGCGAGCGCCGCGGGATTGTTCGGATCTTTTTCTAAAACCTTGTCAAAATCAGCGGCAGCTTCGTCCAGTTTACCGAGTTGCGCGTAAAGATTGCCGCGGCGGTTATACAGATTCAAATCGTCCGGTTTTAGCGCAATCAAATGAGTAAAATCTTCCACCGCTTTTTCGGCTTGATTTCCGCCGATAAAGATAAAGGAACGAGCCGTGTAATATTCAGCCTCATTTGGCGCAAGTGAGATGGCCTTGTTAAAATCGGCCAGCGCGGCATCCTTATCATTCTTTTTCAACTCCGCATACCCTCGGCCGGCGTAGGCAGCAGCATCGTCTGATTTTGCGTGGATAATCGCGGAGTAATCGGCGATTGCTTTATCGAACTGACTATCCTCACGATAAAGATCGCCTCGACGCAAAAGAATATCGGGATCGTTCGGCTTGATTGCCAATAAAGCTGTGAGATCGTCTAACGCTTTCGCGTGGTCGTTTAGCCTAATATAGGCGTTCGCCCGAGCCCCGAGCGCATCGACGTTTTTTGGATCTATCTCCAATACTTTGCTGTAATCGGTGATAGCTTGCTGCCATTGGGCCGCTGCCGCATAGAGCTGGGCTCTGGAAAGATAAAGCTTAGGATCGGTTGGGCTCTTCTCGATGAGTTTCGTGAACTCGTCTACTGCTTGGCTCGTGTCTTTTTTCGCAGCCAACACGTAAGCCTGATACTTCAATGCGCGCGGGTCATCCGGTTTCTTGGCTAGCACAGCAGCGAAATCCTTCTCTGCCTCGTCGAATTTCTTAGCTTCGGTGTAAGCAATTCCCCGATTTAATTGTGAGGCGAGATCATCCGGTTGCAGGGACAAAACTTCAGTGTAATCGGCGATCACGCGCTCCCAATCTTTCATCCGAGAGTAGAGCGCAGCACGGTTTCGATAGAACTTCGGGTTTTTTGAATCGGCTTCAATCGCCTTGGTGAACTCTTCCAGAGCCTCCTTATCTTTACCTTCTTTGACTAGTTGAATCGCCCGCGCCGTGTGCTGTTCTGCGACCGCGTCCGAGCCATAAACAAGACCGCTCGCAGCGATCCAAAGACCTCCCATCAGAGAAACCACCCCGATAATTCTGAGCATGCCTATCCAATTGCCAAAGAATCGTCCCGAATCAAGCGATCGATGGCGTGAATCGCTACGGCGGCCGCTATCACCTGCGTGGGGGAATCGCTGAGAAAAGGAGAAAAAGTAAACAAAATGGAGATGGCGTCCGTCTAAGCCAACAGTTTTGCCGATCGAACAAATTTATTATGGGCGCACGTGCAAATATTTTCCTCTGCCTAGTCGCATTCCTATCCGGCTGCTCTTCGTACGATAAGTCAGGCCGCACGGCGTTAAGCCGGGGCCTAAGAGCTCCCGAAATTGTCAATCGTACCTCTGGCTCTGGATCGGCCGAAAGCAGCCCCTACCAAAGCGCAATCGGTCACGGAGTAACAGCGAGCGAATTCGCCAGGCGGCTTGTGGGCGGCGAGCTCATCCGGGCAGAGAACGACACCTTGGTCGTTCAAGCCGCCGGAACGAAAGGTAATCTTCAGCCCATCGGTCTGACTACCGACGCGATCATTACCGCATCAGTGCTGAACAAGCTGGGCACTCAAGCCCGCCTCAAAGCCGATGGTTTCGAAGTGAGCTCTACCAACGGAGTCGTTTCTATTCACGCGCGGAACGACTCGATCGATGATGCGGTCGCAGCCATTAATCTGACTTTGACCGTCCCCGACGTGCGGCAGGTCATTTATGCGCTACCGACCAAGGTTTGATCCGGTGCAGCATTGCTCGCTCGGCCGTAACGACTTAACCCGTTCGCTAATGCAGATCGAGGGACTGGACCGCTTTGATCGCCGTTTTCAAAACTTTAAGTCGCGCGTACCACTTAAAATTCGCTTCGACTACGGTCCATGGCGCAAACGGTGTCGAGGTTTGTTCGAACATGTCCTCGGCGGCTTCGTTGTGTTCATCCCATTTCCGGCGATTGCGCCAATCTTCTTCCGTGATCTTCCAGTGTTTCAGCGGGTCGGCCTCCCGGCGTTTGAAGCGTTCTAGCTGTTCTTCTTTCGAGATGTGCAAATAGAGTTTCACGATGAGCGTTCCGTCATCGACCAGGAGACGCTCGAATTCGTTGATCTCTCGATAGGCCCGTTTCCATTCGGCACCGGCGGCAAAGCCTTCCACCCGCTCAACCAACACGCGGCCGTACCACGAACGATCAAATATGGCTATCTCTCCATAACTCGGAAGCTTGTTCCAAAAACGCCAGAGATAGTGATGAGCATATTCTTCCTGCGTCGGTTTCACGATCGAATAAACGCGGTAGGTGCGAGGATCTAGTTTCTCCACCAATCTTTTGATCGCTCCCCCTTTTCCCGCCGCGTCCGGACCCTCGATGATCACAAGCACGTTATGTTTGGTTTCACTCAGCGCACGTTGCTGAGTCAGCAGTTCCAATTGGTACTCTTTAACTCTTTCTTTGTACTCGTCTTGGTCGATCGATCGGTTTTGGTCGAGTTCGTCGAGGATTACGGTTTTCCGCGCAGACTTTTCCACTTTGGCCATTGAAGTGTCCAATGATTTTGGCAGGTCAAAGGCCTCGTCCGGTAGGAGCACCGGCAGACCGTCGCGAACCGGATAACACAACTTCGCTGAATCGCAAATAAGAGATTGCCCGAGCTCGCCGCTAAGCTGCTCATGTTCCCGGGTTCCGCTCTGCTTAGTTTGCATCTGCGCGTTAATACAGACCAACTCGGACGCAGTCGCCAAACGAAGTCGTCCTCCAGTCCGCGGACAGCGCAACAACGAAAGAAGTTCGGGATCCATAGGTTTCCGCAGTTAGGGTGCCCAGCGATCGGCTTTTCCGCTATAGCTTACCCCATCATTTAGACTGCAATCGGCGGCCAGATCAGCGACGTCGGAAGGGCGCGCCGCCCGCGAGATTGGTATCGCAACATTCTCCCATGCCGGATATGCCAGTCGAACCAGCTCTGTGAAGTACGGCCAAGACGAAAAGGACTAATACTTTGGCATGGTCGGATCGACCTGATCCGACCAGGCAGTAATCCCGCCTTCCAGATTGTAAAGCTTGCGGAAACCCGCCTCCTGCAAAATGTGGAGAGCGCGCGCACTGCGGGTCCCGCCCTTGCATTGGAGCACGATTTCGTCTGCGCTATCCAACTCGCTTAAGCGGCTCGGCAATTCTCCCAATGGGATCAGACGGGAGCCCGGAATGCTGCAGATATCGTACTCAAATGGTTCGCGCACATCTACCAATACGAATGTGTCTTTGCGATCCATTTTCGTCTTGAGATCGGCTGCTGTAATCCCCGGAACCGCTAACTCCTTTTCCGCTTCAGCGTCCGCCTGTGGCAAACCACAAAACTGCTCATAATCAATCAATTCATAAATGCTCGGGTGATCGCCACAAATCGGACACGCTGGATCTCTGCGTACTTTGAATTCGCGAAACCGCATTTTCAATGCATCGAAGCTTATGAGTCGCCCAATGAGTGGGTCGCCCGCTCCGAGGATAAGCTTCACGGCCTCGATCGCCTGCATCACCCCAATCATTCCGGGTAACACCCCAAGAACACCGCCTTCGGCGCAGCTTGGTACCATTCCGGGGGGAGGCGGTTCCGGAAACATGCAGCGATAACAGGGTCCGCCGAGATGCGGAGCAAAAACCGTGCATTGACCATCAAACCGGAAGATCGACCCGTAAATGTTTGGCTTCTTCGTCAGAACACAAACGTCGTTGGAGAGATAGCGTGTTGGGAAATTATCAGTCCCATCGATCACCAAGTCGTACTCCTTAACCAGGTCCATCGCGTTATCGCTGCTAAATAAGCAGTCGTGCAGATCGACCTGCACGTTCGGGTTTACTGCTTTGATTCGATCTTTGGCGGAGTTGAGCTTCTTTCGGCCCACATCACTCGTGCCATGAAGAATCTGCCGCTGCAGATTGGAGAAATCGACGACATCCGGATCTACTAATCCCATTCTCCCGATTCCCGCTGCCGCCAAGTAGAGAGCGATTGGAGAGCCGAGGCCGCCGGAGCCAATACACAAAATTGAAGCCGCCTTCAGCCGTTTCTGCCCCTCCAGAGTCACCTCTGGCATGATGAGATGCCGGGAATAACGCGCGATCTCGTCGTTGCTGAATTGAATGTTCGTCGATCTCTCTTCCGGGATGATACTAGCCGTCATATGCAGGGAAAAGAACTGTAGACCGGGATCGCCGATGTGCAACGGCGTTGGTGCTTGCCCAGAGCGATCGGGGATTCTGTATCGTCACAGGCTGATCTCCCCGATTGTTAGGGCGAAAGCTTGATCCACAGGCACCGGATCGGCTTGAGCCGTTCGTGTCTTTGCTCATGGCCACGGGCGCGCCCGTCTGCAGCCTGACTGAGCAACGGCGCAGAAAAACGCACAAGCCAGATTGTTCGCCCTACTGGCCTGGGATCTCGCGCTACCGCTGGGACCCCCCATATATCGTCATGATTTGGTCCAGCAATTTTAACGCGTTCTCTTCCGAACGTTGGAAGGAATTACGCCCGATGATTGAGCCGAACCCACCACCATCACGAATGGCATGCATCTGCTCCAGGATATGTTCGTCAGAATCTGCTGCACCGCCCGAGAAGATGACGATTCGGCGTCCCCCGAAGCAGCACTGGACAACATGCCGGACCCGTTCAGTCAGAGTTCCGATCGGGATGTTCGTGGCCTCGTACACTTTTCTGGCAGCCTCCTGCTCGATGTGATCGGATGGAAGCTTGACTTTGACGATGTGAGCTCCGAGTTGGGCCGCGATGTGGGCTGCATATCCGCACACGTCGATCGCGGTCTCACCTTCCTTGGATATCCCTGAACCACGCGGGTAAGACCAGATCACCACCACTAAACCAACGCGTTTCGCCCCCTCCGCAAGCTCGCGGATTTTCGAATACATGGTCAAACGATGCGACGAACCCGGATAGATCGTAAAGCCGATGGCAGCACATCCAAGTCGCAACGCGTCCTCAACGCTTCCGGTGAGCGCTTGATCGGGATCCTTTTCGTCCAGAAGCACATCGTGGTCATTGAGCTTCAGGATCAGCGGGATCTGACCAGCAAACTCGCGCGCTCCAGCTTCCAGGAAGCCGAGCGGCGCCGCATAGGCGTTACAACCGGCGGTAATCGCCAGTTCGAAATGATAGAGCGGGTTATAGGCCGGTGGATTTGGACCGAAGCTTCGAGCCGGACCGTGCTCGAAACCTTGATCGACCGGCAGGATAACGAGCTTTCCCGTTCCACCCAAACGCCCATGGTTGAGCAAGCGCGCCAGATTTGTCAGCGTCCCAGGATTGTCACTGCCATACCAGTTCAGTATTTCTGAAACGACCTTAGTGCTCATAAAACAAGTTAGAGGTTGCAGGTTAGAAGTTGCAGATTCGCTATCGCGTATCGGCTATTGCCGACTCCTGTATTCTGTTTTCGGGCGCGTACCACCACTTGTGGTGATCGCGCGCCATCAATTCGTCGGCCGGAGCAGGGCCCCAGGTTCCGGCGGCGTAGTTGGGAAAATCCTTGGGCGGATTATTCTCCCATGCATCCAGGATTGGTTGAGCCGCTTCCCAGGCCGCTTGAACCATATCCGATCGATGAAAGAGCGTTGAGTCGCCCACCATACAATCATACAACAGCTTTTCGTAACCCGTAGCCGGCGGTCTTTCGCCAAATTGATTGTAGTCGAAATCAAGGTGTACCGGGCTCGTCGTGATCGTCGGTCCGGGCACTTTTGCCCTCACCTGAAACGTGATCCCTTCTTCGGGCTGAATATGGAAAATCAGGTAGTTCGGGGCGATCGGATCGCTCTCACCAGATCCAAAGATCGAGAGCGGCGGAGTTTTAAATCGGACGACGATTTTGCTGGTACGACGCGCCAATCTCTTCCCTGTGCGCAAATAGAACGGAACTCCCGCCCAACGCCAGTTGTCGATCAGCAATTTGACGGCGACATACGTTTCGACGGTCGATTTCGGATTTACCTTGATCTCATCTCGATAGGCAGGAACCGGGTTGCCATCGATTTCGCCGGCACCGTACTGGCCGCGCACCGTATTAATTAATACATCTTCTGGCTTCCAGCGCCGAATTGCGCCCAATAGCTTTACCTTCTCGTTTCGGACGGCCTCGCCTTCCAGCGAGGTCGGCGGCTCCATCGCGATGAGGGCCAAGAGCATGAACATGTGATTCTGCATCACGTCGCGGAATGCGCCCGCTGTCTCGTAGAAGGCACCCCGTAATTCCACGCCGATCGACTCGGCGACAGTTAATTGAACGTGGTCAATGTAGCGACGGTTCCAAATCGGTTCGAATACCGCATTGCCCAAACGGAAAACGAGCAGGTTTTGTGCGGTCTCTTTGCCGAGGTAATGGTCTATCCGATAAATCTGGCGCTCTTGCAGTACCGCTGTGAGCTTAGCATTCAGGTCGCGGGCAGAGGCCAGGTCACGCCCAAAAGGCTTCTCGATGATGACACGACGCCAACAACCTTCCTCCCGCGTCAACCCCCGCTCGGCCAGCATTTTCGGAACCACCGCAAAGAAATCGGGTTGCACCGACAAATAAAACAAGACATTCCCGGCCGTTCCGAGTTTCTTTGCCGATTCCGCGAGCCGTGCTTCTAGACATTCGTAAGTCTTTGGATCATCGAAGCCGCCCGGGCAATACATCATGCGCGCCCGAAATCCGGCCCAGATCTTAGAGTCGACCGGTTGCGTGCCAAGCTCCGCCAAATCTTTCCCTAATTGGTTTCGAAAACCCTCATCATCCCACCCTGTCCGGGAGACTCCGATGATACTGAACTTGTCGGGGAGCAGCCCGTACGCGCACAAATTATAGAGTGAAGGAATCAATTTCCGCTTCGTGAGGTCTCCGGATGCCCCGAATATCACGATCGCGCATGGATCACCCGCCCGTGGAATCGACTGGCAAGGATTCATTGGAGGCCTTTATTTGTATGGCAAAGACTCGACATGACCGCCAAACTTGTTACGCATGGCCGAGAGCACCTTTTCGGCAAACGTGTGCTCTTTTCGTGAGCGAAACCGAGTGAAAAGCGAGGCGCTAAGCACTTCGGCAGGGACCGCTTCCTCGATAGCCGCTTGGATGGTCCACCGGCCTTCGCCCGAATCCTGAACGAAACCCGTGAAGTGGGCAAGGTCGGGATCCTCCGCTAGCGCCATCGCGGTGAGGTCAAGCAGCCATGAGCCAACCACGCTCCCGCGTCGCCACAGCTCGGCGATGTCCGGCAAATTGAACTCATACCTGTGCCCGTCTGGCAAGTTATCCGATGCCGCTCCTCGCAGAATATCGAATCCCTCGGCATATGCCTGCATAAGACCGTACTCGATTCCGTTGTGGATCATTTTAACGAAATGCCCGGCACCGGAGGGCCCGCAATAAAGATATCCTCTTTCCGCGGTACTCTTGACGTTTTCTCGTCCCGGCGAGGGGGCTGTATCACCTTGACCCGGAGCGAGCGTCTCAAAGATCGGCTCGAGACGTTCCACCGCCTCACGATCCCCTCCGATCATCAAACAGTATCCGCGGTCAATTCCCCAAACACCGCCGCTCGTGCCGGCATCGAGGTAATGGATCCCTTTTTCTTTTACCGAAAGGCTTCGTCGCACATCATCCTTAAAGTAGGAGTTTCCCCCATCGATGATGGCGTCGCCGGACTCCAGCAGCGGTTTCAATGCTTGCACCGACTCCTCCGTCGGATCACCGGCAGGAACCATCAACCAGACGGCTCGGGGCGGGGTCAGCTTCTTAACTAATTCGGCGTAATCCTTCGCTCCAGCCGCTCCTTCCTTTTCCAACGCGTGGATCGCTTCGGCGGTTCGGTCATAGACGACAACTTCATGCTTCTGCCGCATCAAACGGCGAGCCATGTTTCCCCCCATTCTCCCAAGTCCAACGATTCCGATCTGCATAGGTGTTTGGTATTCCTGTTCGCTTTAGCTCGAGGTCAGCCTCTCATCGACATTGTCTGTTTGAGCTAGCCTGCATCGACCTCCCTATTTCCTCAATTGCACACTCTGCAGAGAAAGAGGAGAAAGCCAATAGCTCTTCCCAGTAAAATTCGCCTTACGGATCTTGTCGACTCCGGTCATTTGCTCTTTGATTTGCCATCATGCTCAATCTGGTCTGGGTGACGCTTCTGCTTGCCGGTGTACTTTGTGCCGCATTCACCGGCAGGTTTGACGCCTTAAATCAAGGAGCACTCAACGCCGCCAAATCCGCGGTGATGGATATAGCCCTTCCCTTGGTCGGGGTAATGGCGCTTTGGCTTGGCATGATGCGCCTCGCCGAGCGCGCTGGCTTAATTCAGCTGCTTGGTCGCATCATCCGTCCAATCATGTGCAGGCTCTTTCCGGAAATTCCGGCCGATCATCCCGCGATCGGAGCGATGATGATGAACATCGCCGCGAACATGCTGGGCGTCAGCAACGCGGCGACTCCGCTCGGATTGAAAGCCATGGCACATCTCGATGCCCTCAACCAGAAGAAAGGTGTCGCCACGAACGCGATGTGCACCTTTCTGGCGCTAAATACCAGCTCCATCCAATTAATTCCCGCCACCGCTATCAATATCCTAGCGATCAATGGAAGCAAAAATCCGACTGCGATTGTCGGTTCAACCCTCATCGCTACCAGCGTCGCGACGGTGGCTGCAATTTTCTTGGTAAAGACCCTTGAACGCTTCGGTCCTTTCCGATGGGAAAAGCAGATCGGCGTGAACGCCGTCTCGACTCCTGAGCCAACTGCAGAAAGTGGCAAGGCCGATCCAGTCGCAGAAGTCAGTGCCCCTCGGCTGCGCGGATGGGCACTCTTCGCCATTGTCGTCTTGGTTGTCTTTTTTGCTGTCACGCTGGCGCTTCGTGCCTTTCCATATCTTATCAACGGCTGGTTCCCGAATTTGATTATTCCCGGGATCTCGCCGACCTCGACGAATTGGCCTAGCGGGTTTCTGGACGCGATCGCAATGTTTCTTCGGGCGCTCTCTCCCTTGGCCATTCCTTTCCTCTTGGCCTTCTTCCCGCTGTACGCGCTGGGGAAAAGGATTTCCGTCTATTCCGAGTTTGTCGAAGGCGCCAAAGAAGGTTTCCAGATCGCAGTCCGCATCATTCCTTATTTGGTAGGAATGCTGGTAGCGATCGCGGTCTTTCGCGAGTCGGGAGCGCTAGAATTATTGAAGGCAGGGTTGGCTCCCCTACTTAACACCATGCAAATTCCGGCCGACCTTCTACCGATGGTCTTGATGCGGCCGCTCAGCGGTAGCGGTTCAATCGCGATTCTAGGTGATTTGGTGAAGCAATTCGGTCCAGATCATCTACTGAGCTACATGGCAGCGACCGTTTACGGTAGCGCCGAGACCACTTTTTACGTCGTGGCCGTTTACTTTGGTTCTGTTGGAATCACCCGGACAAGGCATTCCATCCCTGCCGGACTATTGGCTGATCTGGTTGGCGTTATCGCCGCGGTCACGGTCTGTCGTTGGCTGTTCGGCTGACCGAAACGGTGATGACCAATAGGAAATAGCCGTAGTCGGGCTTTCGCCCTACCAACGGACACCGTGCAGCCCGCGCCAGTCTGCCTCAGCTTTTAGGGTCGGATAAATGCCTTACCTACCGACGGATCCATTACCAAAGAACCGGTCTCTATACCGCGCACGACTACCCGGTTGTGCGGATAATAAGGACTGATCACGATGGACGGATCAGCGGTCTTGCTCGCGGCCGGATACCTCACCGGTGGCTCGAGATAAATGATCTCCTTATCAATAAGGTGGACGATGAATGCCCCTGATGCGGTCGCGACAAGGAACCCACAAAACGCTAGCGCCAAAGCGGTAGCAGCAAATTTTTTCATGACACGCTCCTATTCTAAGAAATTCGCCAAGCAATCTCGACGAATCCGCTTGACATAACTAACAGCTCGTCATCCAAAAGGCGAGACAAATTGCCGCGCGAGGACAAAAAGCTTCTCAACCCGATTCAATCGATATTTGCGCCAGAACATCCTGAATCGATCTCTTTCGATTTTCTGCAGCAAGGCAAAATAGATTCCTCGCATACCTTCAGCTGCCACCATGGAAGCCCGGTCCTCTGGGGGAAGCAATGCCTTGGCTTTAGCAAAAAACTCTCTTGCTCTCGCCACCTGAAATTCCATCAGCTGAATGAACCGGTCATCGTATTCGCGGCGCGCCAGGGCCCCCGGGGAGTAGCCGAACCGCGTCATTTCGTCCCGGGGCAGGTAAATCCGGCCCCCGTTGCGATAGTCGCCCTCGACGTCGCGGATGATGTTCGTGAGCTGCAGCGCAATCCCGAGATGGCAAGCGTAGTCGCGGCAACGCGGATTCCGGTAACCAAAAATCTCGATGCTTACTAAGCCAACCGCGCTGGCGACGCGATAGCAATACTCGGAAAGTTCAGCGAAGCTTGAGTAACGGGCCGGCACAAGGTCCGACTCCACCCCGGTCAAGATTTCCTCAAACAATCCAAGAGAGATCTGATATTTGCTAATCAGCGCGCGCACTTCTCCCGCAAACGCGGGTTCACCAGCTATTTGTTCGCGGAGCCACTTGCGCCAGTTCCTCAGCCACTCCCTCCTCTCTTCCAGAGCGATTCCCGGGTCGTCTGCAGCATCGTCGACCCGCCGACAGAACGCATAGAACGCGCTGATATCACGCCTCTTATCTGGCGGGAGAGCGAGAAAGGCAAAGGCAAGATTGGAACGGCTTTTCTTGGTAATTTGATCGGCTGAACTCATCCGTCCCGACTCTGTTCCACCGATTCTTTTAATCTTCCACCAGCGAATTCCAACCTGACATCGGCGACATGTTCCTCAATGTGAGGCGCGTAGGTGGCAATCACGGCAATTCCCAAACGCTCGGGAATTCGGCGAACGATTTGCTGCAAATAACCAGCTGATACGATGTCGAGATTGTGGCCCAACTCTTCAACGATCAGTAGCCGCGGATGGTGGACGATCGCTCGGGCGAGCGCCGCCAGGGTTTGTTCCAACGGAGGCAAATCCACCGGTTTGATGTCGACGATGGACATGATCCCAACGAGATCCAGTATTTCTTCCGTGATTCGCTTAGCTTCTCTCGCATCGACTTGGGCAATCTTAAAGAGCGGCATTGCGACGTTCTCGAGAACGCTAAATGACGGTAAAAGAAAGGGTGCCGCGAACAGGAATCCGAATTTTTGATTGCGAATTTCGCTTATAACCTCGCTTTCCAGGCCAGTTACTTTCTGGCCCTCGAGCTTGATTTCTCCCTCTTCCGGTTCCAACCGAAGGCCCAGAAGCTGCAGCGCCAGATGCTTGCCGCCGTTCTCCGGTCCAACCAGTTCGTAGAATCGGGAAGATTGAAATCGATAGGTAAATGCAAGAGCCGCAGCGCCGGGTTCGCCCGATCTTCGGGTGATTCCCAAGGCCGCTAAGAGCTCATCCGCCATAACATCTCACCTCTGGATCTATAAAAGAAATGACCAATAGCAAATAGCCAGGCTAAAAGCGGATCTCTTTGCGTGGTCTCCGCGCATTTCGGTAAAGGCAAACCCAAGCAGCAAGAAACCAAGCGGCAAGAATGGCTTTGATGCCGCTGACCAAGAATAAGCCGAGCAGATAGGGAACCGAACCGCTTTTGTAACCGCCCAACCAAACTGCTCCTAGCCAACAGATCACGAAGAGGTGCATTCCCGCGACAATGATGAACCAAAGGACTCGGTACCAATATTGACGCATAAACGCCGCATGTTCAGATATGGCTTGGCGAAACGATTCATTGTGTAACACCAATGAGATCTGGATCGAACCGAAAAGGATTAAGGCAATGGCTAGCAAGGGCCGGGCGGTCTGTTCAACATATTGCACCGCCGCACTCGTGAAATCGGTAAACTGCGCGATCCAGAGATAACTCGCCAGCAATGGGAGATGGATCGCCAACGCACTGACCAGCAAGATCAGTCCTGCCCACTTCGCCAGGTGCGCCATCCGCTTCAACGCGAAGATAAACACCCGTTCTGGTGGCGAATGGATGCCCCGAATCCAAACAAAAGCTAACAAGATCAAGTAGACCTGAATGACCAAACCAAATAAATACTCGAACGCGAATGAGAGCGAATCGAGAACCGCTCCGAGGCGAAGCAGAAAAATCCCGTCAAGAAACTGGTTAAGCCAGCGGATCCCTAGTCCGAATATCGGCTTCAGTAAGGCGCCAAATGCGCAGATTACCAACCCGCCATAGACCGGAATCCACCACTTCCCCAAGCGGACCCGCATCTCCTGGATTAAAGCGAAATGCGAGTTTCCCCAATTGAGTAAGAACAAAAGCGCAGCCACGCCGGAAAGCGGAAAACTGACCACGATCTGATTGAACAGCCCAGCGAGTAACTCTAAGGCAGGTAACCAAGCTCGACTGGCAGCCAGCGCCAAATTCCAAGCTCGCGGTGCGGGCCAATACACGAGATCGTACACTGAAAATTTCACCTCTCCGAGCTCCCATGCTTCAGCCAACTGGAAAAGCCAATAGGCAAAGCTCATTCCAGCGAGCCACAGCCAGATTCGCGGATAGCGTTTCAGCACTCGAAGTCCATCTCGAAAGAACGGAAGAGTCGGATTCCCAAAGACGACGAAAGCGTAGCCTAGGATTCCGACGCCGATCTCGGCGATCCACCTAGCCCAGTCGTATCCAACCGCGTCAGGTACTACTAAGCTCACCGGCTAGATTCTGAATGCCAGTTGGCTCCTTGCTCGGTACGGTGAGCTTCCGGCATTCCGATCAATCAGTATTTCCATCAAATCCATACGCGAGCCAGGTTGGGTAGTTCTTCTCGCTGAAACGGCAGCCGGAATAAAGCTGAAAATGGAACAATAATTTTTTCGTCGAACCGACTCGGAAACATCGAGCCTCTAAGCAAGAAGACTCTCGGCCCTGCGAATTAGCGGGCGAAACCCCAGTGGCTCGTAAATGGCCAATAAACGAAAAGGCCTCGGCCCACCACGTTCCTTTCCGGCACACATCCCCAGTATCGGCTATCCAAACTATTGGAACTGTTATCTCCCAACGCGAAATAAGTGTGAGGATCAACTCGCACGGTCGCTTCGGGATCGCGCAAATAGTTCATTCTGGTTCCCCCATCGAATCCCCTGCTCCCCGAATGATCGTTAGTATACCCCGTATATCCGTTCTGCCTCGATTCCACGCGCTGAAAGGCAAACCCACGCGCCGGTTTCCCGTTGATAAACAAGTACGGTTCTTTGATTTGCAGGATGTCACGCGGCAGCCCTGCCAAACGCTTGATGAAATGCTGACTCGAACCATCCGGCGCCGGCGCGATTCCAATGATCTGGTTGGTTTTGAAGACGAAGATGTCGCCCCGGTGCGGCTGCGAAAAATTGTAGGAGACTTTATCGACAAAGACCTGATCTCCGAGATCCGCATAGGCTCGAACAATCGGCTCTCCGCGGCGGAAAGTAGCCCCTGGATAAACCTCTAGCTGACGCTCCAATACCTCCGGCGCGATTCCGACGACGTAGTTGTGCACGGCCGAACCGGAAGACTGAGTCGTGATGACAGAACCATCCCAAAAAAAATGTACTTTGTAGGGCTGGATCGAGCTCACAGTCTCGCTCTCTTCGGAAGCCACAATATCTTCATAGGAACGCCCGAGCGCCAGAAATTGAAAAGCGCGGACGGCCGGATTCGGAGGAGGAGTATCTATTTTTTTTGCGATTATCCCATTCAAGGTCGGCTGCATCGACCCGGTCGGGATTTTGAACGGTTGCAAGTAGTAAGTGCGCAGCCCTATGGCGATCACTACGACCACCAGGATCAACTCCACATATTCCCGGATGGCTGCGTTCGGATTGGGCGGATCCAGCCGATGCAACGATTTCTCGAGGGTTTTCTGCGCCTTCTCCACTTCTGTTTGCGAACGACTTTTCAGCGCCGCTTTGAGCCGACCCAGCTCGGTTTGCACGGTCTCCAGAAGCTCCAGCGACGCAACATCTTTCCGGTAATTGATGAGTCTTTGAGTCGCCTTCGCAAACGCGCGGCCGTGAGTGATGTAATGCGGAGTAAACACGATATCAGCTGGTCTTAAGCACTTCGATAAAAGCTTCTTGCGGAATGTTCACTTTACCGATCGCTTTCATCCGCTTCTTCCCTTCCTTCTGCTTCTCTAGCAACTTACGTTTCCGAGTGATATCACCACCGTAGCATTTCGCTGTCACATTCTTTCGCAGTGCCGACACATTCTCCCGCGCGACTATCTTCCCGCCAATCGCAGCTTGGATCGCTACTTGAAAAAGCTGCGGCGGAATCACCTCCTTCAATTTTGCTGCCAGCACCCGTCCACGCGTTTCCGCTTTGTCCCGATGAACGATGCTGGAAAACGCGTCGACCGGTTCTCCATTTACTAGCATATCGAGCTTCACTAAATCGGCGGGCCGATAGCCAGCATATTCATAGTCCATCGATCCGTAGCCATGAGTAAGGGATTTAATCTTGTCGTTAAAATCCACTAGAATTTCGTTGAGCGGCATAGTCGCAGTCAGCATCACCCGACGAGTGTCCAACGATTCGGTATGTTCCACTTCGCCTCGTTTTTCCAAAATCAGCTGCATCATGTCACCGATATTTTCGTTCGGGCACATCACGAAACATTTTACGATCGGCTCACGCACTTCGTCGATTACGCTGGGGTCTGGCAAATGAGCCGGGTTATCGACTTCCAGCTTCTCGCCGTTGGTCTTCAACACCTCGTAAACGACGCTCGGGTAAGTCGCGATGATATCCATGTCGAACTCCCGGCGCAGCCGCTCCTGCACGATCTCCATGTGCAACAAACCAAGAAATCCGCACCGGAAACCATAACCGAGCGCAATCGAATTCTCCGCCTGATAGACAAAGGCAGAGTCATTAATTTGGAGCTTGCCCAACGCCGCCTTGAGGTGCTCGAAATCTGCGGTGTTGATCGGATAAATCCCGCTGAAAACCATCGGATGAATTTCCTGGAAGCCAGGCAGCGGCTCCCGTGACGGATTACGTTGCTCGGTCAGCGTGTCGCCGATCTTGATTTCGGCGCTCGATTTGATATTCGCGATGAAGTATCCGACGTCGCCCGCCCGCAGATCCTTTTGGGCAAAAGGCTTTGGTGTGAAAATTCCGACCTCTTTGATTTCATAACTCTTTGAGGTGCTCATCAGCTTGACCGACTGCCCAGCAACGATGTTGCCCGAGAAAACGCGCACATGGGCAACCACACCTCGATAGATATCGAATAACGAATCAAAGATCAGCGCCCGCAGCTTTTCATCCTCCAACCGGTGCGGCGGCGGAATCCGATGGACAATGCCTTCCAATATTTCGTCGATTCCGATGCCCGTTTTGGCGCTGGCGAGAATGGCTTCATCGGCTGGAATCGCGAGAATATCTTCAAGCTGTTTTTTTACGATCGGGACATCCGCGTTCGGAAGATCAATTTTGTTGATCACGGGGATGATTGTTAACCCCTGCTTCATCGCCAGATGAACATTGGCAACTGTCTGCGCTTCCACACCCTGGGCAGCGTCTACCACCAGGACAGCGCCTTCGCATGCCGCTAGACTACGGGAGACTTCGTACGAAAAATCGACGTGCCCCGGTGTATCCAGAAGGTTCAATCGATAGTTTTCACCATCCTTAGCGCGATATTGCATCGTGACGGCATGCGCTTTTATCGTGATGCCGCGTTCCCGTTCGAGGTCCATGGAATCCAGCAACTGATCCTGCTTGTCCCTTTCCTCGATCGTGCCAGTCGACTCCAACAATCGGTCCGAGAGAGTGGTCTTGCCGTGATCGATGTGAGCAATAATACAGAAATTGCGGGTGAAGCGCCTGGGCATCCGAGAGCCGCACTATTGTTCAGTCCAGAACGAACGTCAACCCGAAGGGAACGCCGGGAGGGCCGGTAGCGCCGGGAACCCCGGGAACGCGCCTCAGGTAGCTGATTGGCCATTTACACCAATAATGCAATATTATTTAATATTGTTGTGTACGGACTTGTGCGACAGAATGAAACGATTTGCGGTTCGGGTCTTTCAATCTTATCGATCATATTCCGGACAATCCCAAGGGACGAGTCGTCCAACGCCAACTCGCCGCCGCTGCATCATCCGCCGCTGCGAACTACAGGTCGGCTCAACGATCACGATCTCGCGCAGAATTCATCTCCAAATTGAGCACCACATTCGAGGAGACAGATGAATCAGCCTTTTGGATCGAAATGCTCGTGGATACTGGAATGCTTCGCCAGCAACGCGTTCCCAGCCTTCAACAAGAAGCGGACGAACTTTGTGCAGTTATCCTAACCCGCGACACGGCCCGAAGGAACGCTAGACCTCGAACAGAAGGAGAGAAGAAACCTCGACTATAGCAAGATGATACTAAAGGAGTCCGGTGTTCCCAGCCCCTTTGTGAAACATTTCACTTGCTCCCCGGATGGCTCATCATAAGCTCTGACTATGGCCACGATCGTTCCGGCTGCGTACGACTCTAAGGTGGAAGGAAACATTATCTTTTCCCGCCTCGACGCCTGCATCAATTGGATGCGCAAGAATTCGCTTTGGCCAATGCCGATGGGTCTCGCCTGCTGCGCCATCGAGCTGATGGCGGCAGGCGCTTCTCGCTTCGACATTGCTCGGTTCGGTGCTGAAGTGATGCGGTTCTCTCCGCGCCAGTCCGATGTGATGATTGTTGCCGGCACAGTGACTTACAAAATGGCGTTGGCCGTAAAACGTATTTATGACCAAATGCCGGAACCGAAGTGGGTTATCGCTATGGGAGCCTGCGCGTCTTCTGGTGGGATGTATCGCAGTTATGCGGTCCTCCAGGGAATCGATCACCTCCTTCCGGTGGATGTCTACGTGAGCGGTTGTCCCCCGCGTCCGGAAGCATTATTGGAGGGACTGATGAAGCTGCAGGGCAAGATCATGCGTGAGCAGGCGATTGGTGATCAAAAACGCGCATTGTTCGAGACCGTTTCATGACCATCGCGCAACTTTCGGAGAAAATTAAAGAGCGTTTCCCGAATTTGCCGCAGACGGAATTTCGCGATGAAATCTCTGTGAAAGTGGCGCTCGAGCAAATCGAGTCGGTTTGCCAAACCTGCCGGGATGAACTCGGCTTCAATGTTTTGCTCGATATTAGCAGCGTGGACCATTTCGGGGAAGAACCGCGATTTGAGATCGTCTACGAGCTCTATTCGCTCGACCAGAATATTCACCTTCGACTGAAGACCAAGGTTTCAGAGGACAGTCTGGAAGTACCGACCTTGTCGCGCTTGTGGGAAGGAGCAAATTGGCACGAACGGGAAATTTTCGACATGATGGGAATTCGATTCACGAATCATCCGGATCTCCGCCGGATTCTGATGTGGGACGGCTATCCCTATTTTCCGCTGCGCAAAGATTTCCCGCTGGAAGGCAAGCCCAGCGAGATGCCGGATGTCGCTTTCAGCGCGACTGCTCCACTCGACGGCGGTCCGTTTGTTACCGCCCCGACCGGTATGGGCACCAAAGATCGGGAGCCCCGAGCACACCCTCCGGATTGAAATAGCCAATCGCGAGGCGGCTATTTGCTATCGGTCATTGTTCGGAGGCTGCCGCTTCAAACAGCTTACCGATCGTTTGGAACGGGACAGTCATTAGACCATGGCGCTCCGCCAAATATTCCGGACTATTAAAGCTAATCCAAACGTCTCCGGTCGTCTCTTCGTAGATGAGCGCCTTTAAAGGGAGGTCCAACGCTAACGACGGATATGCATGCATCAGTGGGGTACCGGTTTTTGGGTCTCCGAAGATTACCAGCTCGGTCGGTCGCAAGGTCAGCCCGACCTTCTCCGCTTCTGCTCGTTGATCGATTCGGGCGAAAACCTTGATCCCTTTCGTGTTCAACAAATCAATGAAACGCGTCGCGGTGTTTGCCGCGGAATGTTTGCTTTTAATTTGGGAGACACCATGGGCCGGCATGAAGTTCTTCTCCTAGATAACGCGGGGATTTCCGAACAGCGTTTGCATGATCCACTCAGGTCGACAAATTAGCAACGCTGTGATTTTCACGGAAGTGCTCATGGATGACTCTCCTTCGCAGACCCAGTGAACTCGATCCCGCTCACGCGGGACCGCAACCCATCTCTCAATTATGCCGCAACACCGCTCCGATTCTTCTCCATTAACCGGTTCTGAACGTAGTCTTCCGCCAGACGCCGAGCTTGTCGGTCCTTGTTCGCCAGCGTCACCGGTATCCGTAACGCTTTATTTGCGTGCGCGAAACCAAGATGAACTGCAACAGAGATTTCAAGAGCTTCGACAGCTACCATCGCCGGAACAGCTGACACCAGATCAATTCGCTGAACGTTACGGAGCGGATCCGGCCGATCTCGATCGAATCAAAAATTTCGCGAAGGAGCATGGGCTGCAGGTGGTTGAGTCGGATCTCGCCCGTCGCAGCGTCCACTTGTCCGGGACCGTCTCTTCCATGGAATCAGCGTTTGGCGTCCAGTTGCAAGATTATCATCATCGAGGTTCCACCTATCGGCTTCGCCAGGGTCCCGTCTATTTGCCATCGGAATTGCAAGGTGTTGTTACTGGCGTTTTCGGACTGGATAACCGGCCACAAGCAGCTACCCACTTTCGATTGCTGTCGGCTGCTGCGGTAATTCAACAATCATTTAACCCAACTGATGTCGCTCGCTTATATAACTTTCCGACATCCGCGACCGGTCAGGGTGAAACGATCGGTATCATTGAATTAGGCGGCGGCTATCAGCAAACGGACCTTGACACCTATTTCCAACAGCTTGGCGTGAGTCCGGCTCCGCAAGTTACCGCGGTGTCTGTAGACGGAGGCCAAAACAGTCCGACCGGTGATGCCAACAGCGCCGATGGCGAAGTGGAGTTGGATATCGAAATCGCTGGAGCGATCGCACCGGCAGCCAACCAGAAGATTTTTTTCGCACCGAATAGCGATCAGGGCTTCATCGACGCTGTTACTTCGGCCGTTCATGATGCCGATGTGACGCTTATCTCGATCAGCTGGGGTCAGGCAGAATCCAATTTCACCAGTCAATCCTTGACTGCTTTCACCCAAGCGTTCCAGGAGGGAGGCACGATGGGTAAGACAGTGTTTGTTGCGGCGGGAGATAACGGATCTTCTGACGGTCAAAGCGACGGCCAGAACCATGTCGACTTCCCCTGCTCCAGCCCATTTGCGGTGGCCTGCGGAGGCACCACCCTCCAGGCTGCCTCCGGAAATTCCTCGATCACTTCCGAGACAGTGTGGAACGAGCAGAGTCAAGGCGAGGGTGCGACGGGAGGAGGCGTGAGCGATTACTTCCCTAAACCGGATTACCAGAGTCAAGTGAACGTCCCTCCTCCGCAAAAGCAGGGTGGCGGCCGCGGCGTCCCTGACGTGGCCGGCGACGCCGACCCAGTGACTGGGTACAACGTCCTGATCGACGGCGCGCAGAATGTGACGGGCGGCACTAGTGCTGTAGCCCCGCTTTATGCCGGTCTCTTCGCGCTGATTAATGAGCTTTTGGTTAAGCAAGGAAAACCGCGTGCTGGCTACGTTCACCCGGCGCTTTACCAGAATCCGCAAGCGTTTCATGATATTACCTCTGGCGACAACGGCGCGTTTTCCGCTGGCCCAGGCTGGGACGCGACCACCGGACTTGGCAGCCCAAACGGCGTTCAAATCGCGGATGCGCTAACGGGGGCCCAGGCGTCGCGCAGCGCGGCATAGGCCCAATGCCTAGCGTCCTCGTGCTCGTAATCGAAACGGTCGGGCAACAGGCCGAGAAACCGAGTAACCACGAATGGGCGCGAATTCACGCGAATAGACTGCTTTAATTCGCGTCCATTCGCGGTTGGTTCTCTTTAAGGACACCCAATGTTCGAGCACGATTGGTCTGGCTTTGTCACGCCGTCAGGAAAAAAATCGCGCTTCGCACCCGGATGAACGCACTTTTCGCTGTCGCTCTTTCAGATTTTAGGTTTAATTTTCTGCCATGAACCTCGAAGAAGAAATCGGGGTGGTCTGTCCCTATTGTGGAGCTCGGTTTACGACCTTTGTGGACACCTCGACCGGCAATTACTCCACTATTGAGGATTGTGAAATTTGCTGCCGCCCAATTGAATTAGTGATCGCTTGCCACGCCGGAGGAGTCGAAGCAGTGGAAGCGACTCGTGCCTGATGTTTTAGTGCGCCAGGTTATTCAAGCGCAGGGGAACCAGTTTTTCCTTGCGCGGACCACTCCCTCGTTCATATTCCGTCCTCTTTTTATCCGGCTAGGTAGCTCAGTTGGCAGAGCAGAGGACTGAAAATCCTCGTGTCGGCGGTTCGATTCCGCCCCTAGCCATAAATTCCCTGATTATCAGGTACTTACGCAAAACAACCGCTCGGAAACTTAGCCAAGTTATAACAGATATTATAAAATCGGCGTCACCCGCCTGTGAATCGGCTCTGCCAGCGGCTTCGCTGGCACAATCGATTGGAGGGAATCAATGAGCCAACAAAAGCGGAATCAAGCGAAATCGGCGGTCGTCACGGTGGGAGAGGGTCGGGGCTTTGTTGTGAAGTACGCGCACGATCGGCTTGTCGTGACTGCGGCACACTGCCTGCCGTTCTTTCCGCCTTGCCACGGCGCCTCGTACCTTGCGGAGCGAACCTACGGGGCGTTGCTCGCGCCCCTAGGTAGGGAGCCCGCCGTCTGTGCGGAGTGCCTATTCGCCGACCCTATCGCCGACATCGCAGTACTCGGATCACCGGATAACCAGGACCTGTGGGATGAAGCCAAAGCCTATGAGGCGCTGGTGCAATCCGTGACACCGATAGTGATCGCTGAGGCTCCCCAGAAAGGTCGAGCGTGGCTACTATCCTTAGAGCAAGAGTGGTTTAAATGCACCGTTGAGTACATGAAACCAATTGATGGCCCACTTTATATCTGTAAGACAGCGGAACCGATCAAAGGCGGTATGTCCGGCTCGCCTGTTATTTCGAGCGAAGGTGCAGCGATAGGCATTGTCGCCTTAAGCTCTAACCCAGGAGGGGTGGCTCCAGAAATAGCGGACAGATGTGAAGATCAAAACGGTTCGCGAAATCCTCGGCTTGTCCGTGATCTCCCGGGCTGGCTTTTGCGCGCGCTCGTCCCTCTTACAGGAAACCGAAGATAACTAATGGGCCTCCGTTTTCGCAAACGCATTGCGGGTAGGAAAGGCTCCTTCTCTTCCGAATTCGATGGGGCGCCACCACCCATTTGAACATAAGCATGTCGAATTAAGGAGCAGGGACACGCCTCGGTCCCTCTCTCTGCCAATCTAACAGGCGTTCAGAGCCGTATCGATGGGCCGACGCTCACTCCGTTCCAACTCTAGCCTCACTCTGTCGGAGAACAAAGAAATGGGCTTCACCAAACCGTAAAAGATTCCCCGGAATGGCTTTTCGGCAAAATACCAAGCGAGCATGTTCCTGGCGAGTTGACGAGAGAAGACGCGAACCTCCTTGTTCTCACTGTTCATTAAACTTATAAAATCTTCCGCAGCGAATGCTGCGGGCCCTCCTGACACCTCAAATTCGCTCTTCCGAAGATAAATATTTCCCAAAATCTTGTTCAAAGCCAAATGTGCTTTGAGTGCAGGAAAGTCCTTTACTCTGCCGAGAGTAGGTTCAAGCGCATGGAAATAGATCTCGTCAGAAATCCGATGGAGTTCAAAAGTACATTTTCGCTGAAGCGCCGGATAGATCAAAAACCCATAGAGATATAGCGCGCAGGAATAGGCTAAAAAAACGGTAAGAGCGATCTCACCCGCGGTTTTCATCATCTAGGTCGAGTTCTGGTGTCTTGCCGTCGATGACAGATCTCAGTCTCTGATTTTCTTTTCGAAGGCGTTTCAATTCGTAATCCGATGAATTTCTCTGCCAAATCGCGACACTCGCGAATGTAACGAGTGCAATCGGTAAAATCAACCAGCCGCCCCACGCAAAAGGCGGATCCCTATAAATTTGGAGAATCAAGTCTTCTAGTTTCTCGGATCCCAGGGCGTTAGCCACGATCCAGAGCCAAAAGCCTATAAGTAAGCCAAAAAATACCCATGGGCCGAATGGCCCGACGGCAAATCTATGGACTATCGCCAGAATGATTTTTGAGGTGGTGAGCTTTGGCTCCTTATCCTCGTCGTCGCCACTCATCGGCTCTAGGACAACACCCTCAAAAACAAACGAAAAGCATTTTCTGTGGCCACGCGGGCAAATCGACCTCCATGTCCACCCTATAGCCTTCGCTAGCCGTTGTGAGTCAATACGCAGAATGACGTATTGGCTAGTGTTGCCCCTGCTGGGATAACTTACTCTCTCACTGCTCTGAGCCGAATATGTCTGATATCTTCGTCCAATACGAAGCCACCGTCAGCGTGACGCATAGCGTTTGGCGAATTATTGTGAAGGTGCCAAGAGGGAAAATTGACCAATATCGGATAGACCACGGTGACCAAAGCTCCGACGATACCACGATTGCCCGGAAACTATCAGAAGAGCCAGCCAAAAGGACCCCGTATCTTGCTCAGCTCAGCACCTATTCGCTTAGTGTGTCGTATTCGGACACTTTCCCATCAACACTACGTCCGCCCTTCTTGGAACGAGACGGCATGATGTTCCGGGATGCTTAGGCTGTCCGCGGGATGCAAAAAACCCACGGTCGATTTATCTCCCCCCAGAACCATGAAACCCAAAACATTCCCCATGAGCGAACAAGTTTTCTACCAAACCAAACTGGTGCTGGCGCCGATCCCCAATCAACGGGGTCGGGTGACGCACCATTATATCATTGCGGTTCAAACGCACGACCCCAACGGCAACCCATACCGAGATTGCAAACTACGAGCCATAGAGGCCTTCAATTTACTGCCCGGTAGAGGCGTCGATGACCCGGTAGATCTCACGGATATCAAGGAAGAGGACTTGCCAAAGGAAAAGTTGGAACAAGTTCTATTGCGTCACGACGGTGCGGTTTATCTCGTCAAAAACGAGTGAGGTTTAAATCGTTAGCCAATGAGCAATGATCGACAGTTAGATAAGCTCAAGGGGCACGTTCTGATTTTCTCCGAAGAGTTTCGAGACCTGATCCTCGGTTTTGAAATGCTCGCTCCGGTAGCAGAAAACCACGAGTTACTCAAAAGATTCTCTCAAACCAAACGGGCCCACGGTCTTCAAATTGTGCGTGGGAGTCTAATTCAAGAGTGCATCATTGGAATCACCAAACTCGCTTACGATCCAGGTTCTCAAAATCCAACCGCCGGGAGACTAATCGAAGCCATCCTCAGCCTGCCACCCCAAACCTTAAACAAGCTGAAAGGCGCTTTCTCAGTACCGATCAAACCAAGTCTTGCTTCCGATCGGCCTACCACAGAAGCAGACTCATTGTTCTGGCAAGAAATCGAGAAAATGGAGACTCAGGAGCTACAACAGGCTTTCGATCAATACCTGCCAGAGCTGGAAAAGGAATGGCAATGGTTCAGTCAACATGAACAAGCTTTCAAAGAGCTCCGCGACAAGCGATTTGCGCACCTTGACGTGAGCCTGGTCGGACAGGAATACAAATTGGCCGAGGTTGAAGGACCCGCTTGGAACACAGTCAAGGAAGCGATCGGGCGTCTGATAAACGTTGCCGAAATTCTCCTTACAATTTTGCATAAGAAGGACGAAGGCTTTGTCCAGGCTGTTGAGATTGCTCGACAAATCGCTGCTGACTTCTGGGAAATTTCCGCAGGCGCCGCGCTTGTCGAAACGAAAATCCCTGATTTATGGCCTCACTTAATTCGCAACAACAGAAACGAATAGAAGAGCTGTTTCCTGATATTGTTGCGTGGGTGGAACAGGTCGAGAAAGAGGGATTGGAAAAGGGCGAGCCCTTATCACAGCCATTCGAGGTGACTGCCCAAGCACTCGGAATCCGGCAAATAGACAAGATAAGGGTTTGGAAAGTTGAGGCCATGCCGAGTCCGGAGAACCCCGAAATCGAGGCTCTGGCTGAGCAGGTTGGATTTTCAATAAAGCGCTCCGGTGGAATGACGTTTCGCTATGCGATTTTAGTCCTTCGATCACTTGCGGCTAAAAACAATCTCTTGGCGCACGAGCTAGTGCACGTCAGACAATATGAACGGGAAGGAAGCATTGATTCATTTCTAGAACGATACATAGGGGAGCTAAAGCGGTTCGACTATCAAAACAGCCCGCTCGAACTTGAAGCAACACGTGAAGCAGCGAGATACTTTCCGGCATGGGAGTGAAAGCGTTCCTTCTACTTATTCTCTCCGCTCTCATTTCGGTCGCCCCCGCGGGTCTGGCGATCGATACTATCAAGCCAACCGAGGCTGCTCAGCACGCCGGCGAGGAGGTTTTCGTTGAGGGAGTGGTTGCCAGCGTTCACGCGACTCCGAAAGGCGTGGCTTTCATCAACCTCGGCGAGGCGTATCCGAAACAGATATTTACCGGTTTTATTTCAAATCTAAGCGCGATCGGCGACGAGGCTTGGCTAAATGGCCTGAAAGGGAAAACCGTCCGGATCCGCGGCCGCATTAACATTTACCACGCCAAGCCCGAAATCAGGATCACCTCGAAGGAGCAGGTGACTGTGGAATGAATGCGAAGGTCTGCGACAGAGATTCGCGGTTCGGAAACCAGTTAGTATTGAAATGACGGATACGTTCGGAGCCGTCCCTTTCCGATATCTACTTCCGCTTCCGGTTCAGGAGCGCATCCCATTGCGCGCCCATGGCGGCTTTTAGCTACGCCATTTTCAATGGAACGCGAGGCGATATGTCTCATTGAGCTTCGGCGCGCTCAAGTCCAGTTTCTCTTTGAACTCGTCGAAGCTAGGACACGCGCGCATTAGAAAAATAACATTCGAAAGATGCTCCTTGAGAGCTGGATGCCCATAATCCCGGGTCAAATATTGATGATGCTTGCGAGCGCGGCTTCCTGATGAGAGTCGTGGATTCTTGGCTTTAAGCTCGTCGAGAACGCCCGGCGCCAAGCGCGAATAGACTATATCGTTTGTCCAGTGTCCGACATAACTTGGCTTCGCCCCACCAGTCCCAGGGGGATATGGAATCGATTTCAAACGGAATAATTGTTTGTAGTAGTCGTCGGGAAAAGTCTTGGTCCATTTTGCCCATTCGTCGGTGAGGTACCTCTCGAGTATCTTCTGAAGTGCTTCGCGATCCCTGATCTCCTGGTATCCGGTTACTTCGTCGACAAGGGCGATAATTCCGACTTTTGCCAAGGATCGAGTGATCATTTCACACTGCGCTGCAACCTCCGACTGACGTTTCGACAAAAGCGGATTGGTTTGCCTCGCTTCCAGAACTGCATCGCAGAGCCTTGGCAAAAGAGTGGCTTCGAAAGCCAAGGCCGGTTTCCCGCCTCTTCCTGGACGAATAAATGGAAATGGGGCTGAGAGGTCTTTGGAAAGGTCGCCGTCGATAAAGGCTTTGATGTTCTCTTGATTCAAGAACTCTTTGAGCAGACCACCATGGCTTTGGCCTAGCCCCAGCGCCTCCTGCATACCGCGCCCCGATAGAACGCGACGTCCATCTTCCAGAACGTAACATTCCAACTCCCTATCGCCGATCTTCAGCTTTTTGTCAGGGGTACCCCATTTGGCTTTCGGCAAGCTCCACTTAGCCGTAGCAGCCTTCTTTGCGATGGCCTGTCTTTGCTCCGGAGTAAGAGATTCCGCCCGTGCCTTTCCTCCCTGCGAGTGTATTGATTCTTCCGACATGCATTCGATTATTTCACATCAAATGCTTGCAAGCAAGCATAAAGTATATACATAAATAAATGCTTGCTTCTCATTGTGATCTTGAACATCCCACGATTGCTTATAGGATCGGCAAAAAGATCGGCAATTCTGTGATATAGCTTCCGCCATCATACCTGATTAGTACTTGATAATTAAGACATTACGACGATGCTATATCAGCAAAAAGATCGGCAATTTATGGCTTTGCTTCGTTTTGATACTCCGACCGATATGGAACCCCTGATTCCTGCAGATGGCGATTCCGTTCTTGCGGCTCGAGCCTCGCAGTTGATTAGGGCGGCGTCAGAATTGAGGGGATATTTTGCGCCAGAGACGCGTCAAGCGATAGCAGATTTGGTACGCTCCATGAATGGCTACTACTCCAATCTGATCGAGGGCCATCGAACCCACCCTCTCGATATTGAAGCGGCGTTAGCGGGGGACTTTTCGTCCGAACCCAAACGGCGTGAGACGCAGCTGCTTCATGTCGCTCACCTGGAGGCGCAACTCAATTTGGAACGACGCTTACGCGAAGAGCCCGGCATTAATTTCCTTTCCGACGAATTCATCTGCTGGATTCATAAGGAATTCTATTCCCATCTTCCAGGATCACTTCGCCACGTCACCGACAAGGAAGGAAAGACGTATCCTGTTAACCCTGGGCAAATCCGCAGCTATGATGTTTATGTTGGAGTGCATCTGGCGCCCCCTTCGGAAGCGCTTCCCAAGTTTCTCGCTCGTTTCAGCGACTTCTACAGCGCTTACTGTCAAGATGCCACGCCGCAATCCGTTATTGCCGCGATGGCAGCGCACCACCGCCTAGCTTGGATTCACCCCTTCGGTGATGGCAACGGTCGTGTCGCGCGTTTGCTTACCCATGCTTGGTTTACCCGAATTGATTTAAGTGCAAATGGCCTGTGGACGCTTTCTAGAGGCTTGGCGCGAAGCTGCGACAAATACAAAGAGCGTTTGGCTGCAGCCGACGAGAAGCGCCTCAACGACTATGACGGGAGGGGATATCTTTCTGAGCGGCGACTTTCCGAATTCTGTGCCTACATGATCGATCAGGCGGTAGATCAGCTCAGCTTCATGCGAGATCTTCTCGATTTGCGACAGTTGGAAAATCGGCTTTTGAGCTATTGCGCGGTGGCAGAGCGGGCCAAGGAACTGCCCAAACGAAGTGGCATTCTGCTAAGGGATGTGCTTCTGCGAGGAGCTATCCGGCGCGGCGAAGTCGCTAGGATTTTAAACGTTTCGGATCGGACGGCACAAACAGTGATCGGAACGTTAGTCCGTAAAGGTCTGCTGAAATCGCCCAGCCCGAAGGCTCATCTGACAATCGGTTTTCCTGGATTTATTAGTCCTACTCTCTTTCCGGATCTTTACCCAGCTGGCGCGTCGATGGGAGGATCTATTAAAATGTTGCCGGTAGGCACCGTAATTCGAGCCCCGGGCGCCGCCACCGGCACCCCGGATAAAAAAGCCGGAAATCTGGATTAACACCGCTTCTCAGCTTCAGGTTAAATGATTGCGCTATAACCGCTTGCCGCGGATGAAATCTGACTTCCCAGGATTCGTCGAAACCTATGATCCGCGAGGGTTGAAAGAGACAGCCGGCAGCGGGAAATTTTGCCTGGTCGGTTCCCGTGGTGAAAGCCGGAAGGGAGTCCATTGGACTAATATGGTGATGGGTGACCTGATATTTTTCTCCTTCCGTCGCCCCCGCATCCGAGATACAAGAAGGTATTCAAGAATGCGAAGAAGCCGACAGATTGGTTGTGCTTTCCTTGCTCTTCTAACGCTACTCGTAGCCTCCTGCGTAACTGGTGAAAAGATGTCTTCCCTCAGTCCAGGTATGACTAAAGACCAAGTAATCGCGAGCCTTGGACGTCCTGACGGCTACCAGAGTGAAGGTGACTATGAGGTCCTAAGATACACGAACAAGTTAGTCAGCGGCTTCTCGTGGGACAGAGCCGATTATTATGCGATCCTGCGGGACGGCAAACTGACGGAATACGGAGCCGGACAGGTACGACAAGATCAAAGCCATAAATTCATTCTGGTAAAGTCGTTGTGATGCCCGTCTCGACAAGGCGAGGCATTAGCCCCGACAAGCAGGGGCCGTGTTTGGTAGTAACTACCTCGCACTCCTCAAAAACGCCTGCGCACACCGAAAGAGAATGAGCTAATCGCCCGGGAAATTCAGGAAATCCGTGATGCTCTGGAAGCATTCAAAGCCGGCGGTTGAAGCCGGCGAAATGACCGGGGTTAAGAACGCAGCGATGCGGGCGCACGGTGGCACTTGAGCGTCGAAAAAGCTTTCGGGTTCTCTCTACTGGAGCAGATCTCGAAAAAAAAGCTCTTGAAGCTTCTTGTACGCGCTCCTGTGGTTCGGATCGACCTTTCCTGTTAGTCTGTTGTCCCACTCTGGTTTCCAATTTGAAAGCGTCCGCTTTTGATCAGCGTTCGTTTTGATTTTCGCGTCTTTCCCAACGGCCCAACCTGTGAGGAAAGCAGAATCCATGTAGTCCTTATATGCCTGGAAAGTGTCCTCTTTCCAGAAGTTAGGCTGCTCCCACATCGCCTCGTCGACCGAGCGCTTGTAAGCAATGACTTTGTCAGGATCGTCCTCTTTCCAGGTGTTCATATCCTCGATGTAAGAAAAGATGTGAAACAATCCGTGCCGAGCAGTGCTATGAATTTGTGCTCGCCCGTCAGTCACGATCTTCTGCAAATGAGTTTGCTCATCGAGTCGATAAGTGATCAAGAACCCGATCACCGCAACCACAATAGGAGTCATGAGCTCACAGCACAGTTTCGCTACTTCGAGGCTGTTCCAAGGAGAAGATTTTTGCTCGCGCATATGTCCGCTATTACGACCGGCTCCTCTCGCTAGTTCAAGTCGGATCCCAGAGGAAAATCCGAAGGGCTATTGGCGACGAGTCACTCCTGTTAGCCGGCCAGGCCCTCTCTTGTTCCATCGCTCTCGTGCCTTGGCCTCGCTCGCTGCCGGCGGTCCCTGAGCCTTGCACCGCTCGCAGATGGCGCCGTACTTCGCACGTTTTGTTCTCGTCGCTATTTTCGATGACCGGATCAGCCGACCGCGGCAGAACGGGCAACGCCGAAGGTCCTCCAACAGAGATGGCGAGTACGAGGTCCTATAGTCAAATTCGATGGTATCGGCTTCGTGCTCCAAGAAACGCCGAATCTTTCGCAACGATAGGGCATTCGGAACGGCCGAACCTGAGAGCCATTTGCTCAGCGATGGCGACTGAACGTTCATCTTTCGAGAAATCGCAAACTCGGAAATTGGCGAGTGGTGCACGAAGAATCGCAGTTTTCCGAGAATTTCCTCAACCGCTGCTGATTCGTCTTGGATTCTCATCGCTGGCATTTCCTTAATAAAGATTCATAACGTAATTATAGTATGTTTTATTATATTGCAAATGACGAACGAATGGCTATCATCCCCCGACGTTTATGAATCCGGCACTTCGAAACATCATTTCCCCGCCTACGCTCGCCTTGATTGAGCGAGTTGCAGACGCTAGCGGACGATCGGTCAATCAATACCTGAACGAGTTTCTCACCGAAAAGCATCGAGACGATCCGCGGCGGTGGGCCGAGGCTCTTTTGCTGCCACAGTATTCCTCACGTGCCAAAGCTGAACGCGCCGCGGAGGTTTTCTCCCGAGAATACGCTAAGTTTCGGGCGGATTTTCTCCTTAGGACGCAGATCCGAAATATTAGCACGCGCCGCTGGAAACTTGACGCGTTCTATCTAGAAAGGCGTCGCTGGCACCCGGTAGTCTGTTATTCAATGAGCGGCGGTCGGCCCCTGATTTGTTATCCGTCTCCGAGCGCGAATTGAAGGCTAAGGAGTTCACGGGAATCCATCATCTGGTGGATTCGTTTCCAGCGGCTCAATCTATAATTCTACCCGCTGGCGCCGCCCAGCACCATCGCCAGTATCCAGGCAATTGCTATCAGCCAACCCATGGCCTCAAGCCATGCCTGCAATCGTCCGGAGCCTTTCCTCGGACCGTGCCCGCTCGTAAAAGAGCTTCTCATCTCTATGCCACTGTCTGCCTTACTCTTAACTTTCAAGAGTCCTCACTAGCGAGCTACGTCCGCCTCTCCGTCCTCAAGGCCATACTTTCCCTCAGAGCCCATAAAGATTTCCCACCTTACAGTTCGTGGGCCGGGCATTAGCGGGTGGTTGCCCCCGGCTATCTCTGATCATAAAGACCATCCTTCAACGCGAGTAACGAGCGCATCCCGTCACCTGACGTCTTCGCAGCGCGCGATGATCGGTGCCGAGATGGCAAACATGAAAGTCGGAAGGCGGTTGGCCGGATAATAGTACCCTTGGGTACGATAAGGTTACCGCCGACAAGGTAGCCAAGATTATGAACGTAGGTCGGAACCAGTTCAAAAAAGAGGACCAAACCGTGGTCGACCCTCTCAAATCCGCGATTAGCGCGAAAAATACCCTTCAGTTATTCTCGTCGGTCAGCGCGATACCACCGGTAAACGGCGTCGGGGCGAGCGAAGAACATAGATGTAACTATTATTTCAGAGATGCATGACCAGCAGTTTGTTAGCAACACTGGCTTGCCTTTTTCTCGCGAAGGCAATCGAATGAAGCCATGGAATCCACGCGGATTCCCAACCCCAGAAAACCACCATGAAAACGCTCTTTTTAATTCTCGCCTTGGGATTTGTAGCCGCCGTCTCCGCCTTGGCGGATCCCACCAAACTCACCCTCTGGGTCAACGGCATTCCTACCGTCAGCACCTATGGCAACTCCACCTACAACAAACACGACTTCGTGCAGCTCAAGAAGGTGGAGATCGTCACCACCATCGATGCGCGCCCTTGCCGCCCGGTTGGTCCCTGATCACCCTCCGCACGTACCGCACGGACGGGATTCGGGACTACGTCACGATTTGCCAGCTGCAAGCGGGACAGGGCGTGAGTTGCGGGCACAACGGGGAGGTTGTGAAGATTCCCCCCGACGAGAAAACGGTTCCCGACCGCATCTTTGCGAACGTTATCCACAACGGGGCCGTGGTGATGAACTCTGAAATGGCCATTACCTGGTATCCCTAAAATAACGCTTACCGATATGGGGTTATCGACAAGAGGCAGTTGCAAAGTGCCAGAGGCGTTTTTAGCTTCCATTGTACTAATTCGTTGCCGCGGCCGGTTACTTTCTCAGAGGCTGGCTGCGGTGTTTGCATATACCGTTGTTTGCCGTGGCCGTATTCTTCAGAGCTTGCGGCCGCGGACAATGCTGGCGAAACCCGAGCAACTCTCCAAGCCGACAGCGGGACTGAGCAGCGCCACTACGCCAGCCCCTACTCATGCTCAAAGTAGCTCCGACGAGCAGCCTCGCTTCCTACATTGCGCCAAGGCTTCGCCAGATCGTTTATGGGCGCGTTTGATCGATTCCGCTATCCGACAGCGGGACCGTCATCAGAAAATTCGCTGGGTATTTTTCTGAATTTCCTACGGGGCTTCTGGCTTAAAGACTCTGCAGCAGCGAAAACTAAATTCAACACAGCTCTCTAAACGCTCGCTGTTCCGACCTTGAAAAGCTTTGCTGCGGTTTTGGCGGAGACGCCCGGTGGTGCAGATCTATCATGTGATAGATCTGCACTTTTAGAGTATTGATTGGCTCCCGTCCCCCCAAGCTTCAGATTCGTCATTTTCGCGGCCGCTAACATCAACTCCGAGCTTGTCAGATGGCGACGCGTCTCGTTCTGGGCGACTACGCAAGAGTAGGGATAGCTCAGCCGATTTCCTCCTGGCGCGTGTGGAAGCTGCGTCGCTCAATCTCGTGCTCCCAATTCTTCAAATAACTGCCCCAGTCCGAGTGCCCTTTTCGGACCCAGCGCTCGACATCGGTATCGGCGACCTGGCCCGAGTGCGTGATATTGTAAACGGGGTTGTGATGATAATGGGTCTCGCCGCCGCCGCCCGAGCCTCTGCCAACCCCCACACGCGCCATTGCGCTCGCCAGGAGTTTCTGTGAGCGTTTGTTCCGGTTTAGGGGGATCACCGCTTCTGCCCCGCGCTCGGCGAGCCAGGAAAGCGTTTTAGAATGCACGATGCCGCCAAGCGCATTGTGCTTGTACATATCTTCGTTCTTAGGATTTACGGCACCCGTCGTATCCATCCAGCGAT
Organism: uncultured Verrucomicrobiae bacterium; assembly: GCA_963804425.1. Classification (GTDB taxonomy): domain Bacteria; phylum Verrucomicrobiota; class Verrucomicrobiia; order Chthoniobacterales; family JAFAMB01; genus DASTDH01. The sequence goes on from CAWDQF010000005.1 coordinate 384,115, forward strand.
GCGGTTTGTGATCCTTGTCCGAAATGTAGGCGCCCCCAGGCTTTATTCCGTAGTGCTTGGTGGCGTACTCGTACTTCATCGCCGAAGGCTGCGGCCCCGGAGTATTCAAATTGTATTGCACACCCTTGATATGCCCGATTCCCGCCGTGGAATCGCTGTCGGGAGTGCCATGCACTTTTCCGCTTTTATCAACGTAATCGACTGCTCGCCCGTACTCGGTGAGTTCCTGATTACTACCTCCTCCGCCGCCACCAGTGCCGCCGACGCTGCCCGTCGGAACCATGGACTGACTCGCCATCAAGGATTGACTCCATAAAATGGTTTGAGCGGTAGCGTCCTCGATGGCTTGGGACATAAGGATCACCTTCTCTTTAAAGGCATTGGTCTTATCGGTATTGTCCTTAACCGCGTCGGTGTTTTTGATTTGTTTCTGTTGGGACTCTTCCCAAATCTTTGGCGGTACAGGTACGCCGACAGCCAGCCGCTGATCGGTATGCCAATCGGGTTTCTTTTCTTTAAAGAGTCCTTCCGGCCCGATCCCGAAATCTTTGCCGCTAAAGCCTTCCTTCCACCGGAACGGGTTGGCCAGTTTATCGAAAAGTTTGACCCCGGTGCTGGCCTTGCTCTTTTTGTTGGGGTCGCGCCCCATAAGCTTATCCATCCAATCCGAAGCGTTCTTGAGCCAGCCAAAGAATTGCTCGGTATCGTCCCGTACTTCTATGAGCGCTTTATTTAAATCCTTGATCCCTTTCAGGAGGGAATCGTTCAGTTGTTTTCGGCCAGCCGTGCTGCCGACATCGATAGTGCCAAAAAGTTTTTTAAACCCCTTTTCTAGTTCGTCGACGTCGTCCTTCAAAAAATAGAGCGTTCCCTTCAACTCCGGGCCGAATGTCTTGGTCGCCTCCTTCCATTCGCTTTTCATCCAGGGGACGAAGGTTTTCTGGACCCAGTTGCCTAAACTCGAAAGCGATCTCCCGGCATCGGTCGCCAGTTCCTTGAATACCGGCCCGGCCGCAATCGCCATGTCCCCTAAGCTTTTGGCTATCTCGGCAAACCCCGGAAGAAGTTTTTCGCCAATCGTTTCGTTCAATGTTTTGAACGAATGCTCCATGAAAGAAATTTTGCCCCCGGGCGTCTTGAGCAATGCCGCGTTCACGCCCCCTAAGTTCTGTTCGACGTGCTTAGTCAGCCATTCGATCCGCTGGTAGGTCGAGGTGAGTTCCTTGAACTCTTTTTGCATCGTCTTCTGGTTGCCCTTGAACGCGACCCCGGCGCGCTTCAGCGGCCCCAGCTCGCCGGTAACAATGGCTTTACCCAAAAGCTTCGCGTTCTGGACTGCGTCCTCTTGCGTCGCATTGTACCCCTTCTGTGCAGCCAGCATGTCCGCCATTGAGGGCAAAAGCATATTGATCTGCCGGCCGGTAAGCTGGTAGCGGGCAAGCGTTGCCTCACCCGACAGCAATACATCGTGCCCGATGACGCCTTGCTTCTCCATCGCCATGTTTTGGGCGAGCAGCGCGTCACGCTGTTGGGCGTAAGCGTTCACGCCTTCCTTCTGGATAACGCGATTGTTTTTGAGAAGCTGGTTGAGCGTTGCGACCTGGCGCTGTTCCTCGAGCGCCGCGTCAACGGTGCCCTTTGCTGCCTCGAACATATCCCGGAAAAGGATAGAGCCGGCGGTCCAGCAAACAACAAACCGCTCGAACCCGCCAAGGGTGCGCTGAACGCTGGCAGCGTGCTTTTCGATCGATGAGAGACTTTTATTAACCCCGCCGATCGAACTGGTGAAGGATTTGCTTACCTGACCAGTGAATTTAATTAGAGCGTCGTAACTTTTGCTGGGCATAAAATCTTTTCTCCTAGCCGCTTTGCGCCTTCGAGTTGTGCTTCAGGCCGGAGAGATAGCCGCTAGCAATTTGCTCCGCTCGCGAAGGTTCATTTGGATCGACGGCAATAACCATAGCGCAGCGCCGCACGACTTTGTGCCGTCCGAGAATCGTCTTCCAAGTGAGGTCATGCCGATCCCGCCAAATATCGACTTTCTCGTTATCGGTTTTTAGGACCGCCCGGTGTTCACGATATTGCTCAAGCGTTAATTCACGGACGAATCCGTCGCCAAACATTTTCTGTTCTTCCGCATCCATGATTTAGACGAGATCTTCCTCTTGCTCCCGCGTGTACTCATCCGCAATTTCTCGAATATCGCTCTCCTTCATCTTCGACAAGAGATTCAGCGCCCGCTCTAACTCCAACCGCATCAAATGTAAAATCTCTTTCGGCCCTTTGTTCATTATTTTCCGGGCCAGCCGCGCCGGTACCGCCAGGATCGCCGACTTCACTTTGACCGCCAGATCCGCCAAAATGATTTTGACTAACCTAACCTCGATCACCTTCCCCATTTTTTCGGCCAGTTCTAATTTCGAGCGCTCGTTGTTCCATTTAATTTTCGCGAGCTTTTCCGCGTTAATTAATTTCTCGGTCTCGTCCTTCGTGGATTTTATTTTGTGCTTCAAATAGCTGCCGACCGAAGCCCTGGCCTGATATTTCCCCATCCTTTTTCCGCCCTCACCGCCGTACCGTTCAAATATTCCGCTGCGAGTTAGATCTGCGACCGTCTGAGGCCGGATCGATAACAGGTCCGCCAATTCCGAAGCGCCGACTAATTGATCTCCCAATAATATTTTCGATTCGGGGATTTCTGCTGAATCGCTGAGTTCCATGTTTTCGTGATTTTCCATTATTTAACTTTCGCAATGCGGGATTTTCCAATTTTCAGCGCATGTCCCTGATTAATAGATGGGGTCGTCACCGACGGCGCTCATTTTTCTTTCGTTGGAAGAACCTATGTATTTGTGGCTGAGCCACTTATAACACAAAATCACTTGACAATGTAATTCGATATGTTAGTGGTTACTCACTCTCGAGCCGCTTTCCTGACTGTCATCAGATCGGCTCACCCACTCAACCTCAATAATCGTCATGCATCATTTATCAGACCTCAGCCTCATCGTGCCTGTCGGCGTCCGTATTCTTGCGCTTCTTTCCTCTCCGATCTTCCACTTCGCATTTCACCGCACCGCGGAAAAGCTTATTCATCTCTCGACTCATCATGTCGGAATCCTGAAGCGCGCAACCAAAGCGATCCGGTTTATTCCTGATTTGCTCATGATCGTTTCGCTAATCGCGCTGCATATCTGCAGTGGTGAAAGCATCCGCGAATAGCGCCGGTGAAAGAATTAGAGCCGCGGCTGCTGTCACAGCCGCGGCCCCTCGTCATGCACAACAGGCGAGCCGAAGCTCGGTCCGTCGTGCCGTACTGATAATGTATTCTTCCACAGCGAGCGAGGCAAGCCGGCCGAAACCCGCCACGCCGGCTCGCCTGGCCTAACGCCTATGACCAAATTAATTTGCGGGTGGGTACTCATTTCTCGGAGCGGCCTCCGAGCGGGAGCCTCCGCCAGATTAGAGAAACTCACCCCGCCCGGGTTTCCGTATGGCAATACGAAATTCAATTCCCAGCAACGCTCCTGGCTTGCTTGGCCTTCCAATCGTTAGCGGTCATGATCGCGCCGTTCTGCCGAAAAATTTCCATCTCCTTGCGACCGAGGTAGGGCGTCGGATCGGCGCCCGGGTAAAGGCACGTATCGCCAACCCTGATCTCTCGAGTGACGACAAGCGCGGGGAGCGTAGGCAGAGGTTGGCGGCCTAAATTCAAGCATTGCCTTTGCGGTTCCGGTTCCGGCTCGAGCTCGGTCTCCGGATCGATCAGCTCCGGCGACTCAAGAACGATCTGCTTCAGGCGTTCGAATTTCTCGCTCAGACCCTCGTAATCGCTCAGTAATTGATCCGGTCCCGCATCCCTGTCGAGATGCTCAGGCCCTAGTCGATGGAACCGTTTAAGCTTCGGCGAAAGATCAATTAGCTCGAGACTTGTGCTGACTTCAGCTTCGAGAACTTCTGCGACCTGGTCACGAATGATAGCGCGCTGCCGAGTTTTAGTCTCCTGAAGTAACCCACGGAACCAGTCTCGTGCTTGTGCCAACGCTTGTCGGAATTCTTCGATAAATGGCTTTTCGCTGTCATTTACTTCGTTGAATTTGGCCCGCCGAATTTTAACAATGTTCTCCAACTTTGTGAGCTCGTTCGCCTTTCTTTCGTCGAGTGTCGCGAGGTTTGCGTTAAGATCGGCGAGGTTCTTTTCGGTTTCCGTTAAATCATCCTCAGCGGTATCAATCACCCGGCACTGCTTTTGCCAAGCGGTGTCGACGCGCTCAAGTTCATGAAAAGCTTTGGAGACAATTTCAATTTTCCGCGCGGCAGCGGAAATTTCTTTCGTGGCCTCAATTTTCACTTTCGACGGCCGGCCAACGTTCTTTTTTTCTATCGCTGTGATCATGCTCATTTAGTATTTGGCAATTTTTTCGCGAGCAGCTCGGACGTCCGAAAACAATTTGGCGTTGGCTTCGATTTGCTCCTCTTCACGCGGGGTAGGAGGTAGTTCGTGCTGCCGCTGCCGAAAATAGCTTTCGACGATGCGGTTAATAATCTCGCCCGGGCCGTCGCCCGACGTCGCAGCCAATCGAGCAATGCTCTTCATGTTGGTCGGCGACAGGGCCGCCAGGATTCTTTCATCTGTGGTCATAAGGTCTGTTTTTTCCTTGCTTGGTTAGTTGGGGATCACTCTTTCGGGATTTGAAGTTCAGTCGACTCTTTAATGTCCGACTCCCAATCCTCACGACTCGGGGTCTTCCTCGGTTTTTCTTTTTTCGGCATATTTGGGTTCTGGTTTTTGTGTTGGTGTGCCGCCGATTAAAAATCACTTGTTGTGGTCTTTGATCCGATTCCAACCTGAGGACTTAGCGAGTCGGGTTCGCCCGATCCGTTGGTAGGCGAAAAGCGCCAAAAGCACGGATCGGAGGTCGTAGCCGCCGTCTTCAGCGCACTCGGTCAGGATTTCGAGAGTCAGCGCATCGAGACTCGAAATAATTTCCAGAAATAATTCGGTCTTGGAAATATTGGTGTTCACGCGGCCCTCTCCGATTTTAATTCGCCGAATAATTCCGATTTATTTTCCGCGGCTAATTTTCCAGCCATTCTCGCGATCTTTACAGCATCGGCCCACCTCAGCGCCACGAAGTCCAATTCCGCGACTTTCTCGCCCGTCGAAAAATCGAAATGCCAATTCAAAACGGCGACGTAGCCAACCTTGCGGCCAGCTTGGGCGTCCATGATTCCACGGACCGCTGAAGCTTGGCTTTCGGTTAGTCGAATCGTCGGCATCAAACTACCCTCCGCATCGACGGGAATGTTAACGCCCGTGAAGATTCCCCGTGAAGATTGCCCAAAGCCGTGAGGATGATATGCCTTGGAATGTTTACACACCCCTTATTTATAAGGGTGTAAACATTATCATCATTCCTATACGGCCCGAATTGGCTGTTGCTCATGAACATTCCTCCTCCTCGTGTTGAGGACGCTGGGCGTAACCGATGGCCGGCTTACGGTTTATGCGTTTGATTTTCCAAGCGTGTGCTCGGCCTTCATCCAGTAGCGCGTTGATGTAGGTGCGCGCCTTGTTGACGCCGATTCCGATTTCCTTGGCCGCAATAAAAAATTGGTCCTGAGTGATCGGATCTAGAACCGGGATTATTCTGATGAGGTCGTCCGGACCCTTTTCGGCCCTCTTTTTTGCGCAGGCGGTTTGTTCAGAATCGGCGGGGATCCATTTAAGAACGCCTTCGTCCCGAGAATGAGCCCAGAACTGATCCCAGCCGATCCACCCAATCCGTTGATAACGTTTGGCGGCGATGAAGCGAAAAACCCCGTCCGCCTCGGTCGGGTCTATAACGATCATCGCTCTAGCCCAATTGGTGAGCACTGCCGGTCCGGCTGCCGCATACATCCACTGCGCTGGTCGCCAATTCGATGTGTCGCCACGGAAGTTTAATTTGGGGGTGTGACACATCAGGATGCAGCCGCAACGATGTTTAACCAGTTGGGGATTTAGCCAATTCCGGAGAAATTGATTCGTGGCCTTGTCGTCCTGAATGTCTGCGCCCAAATAGGCGGAGAATGGATTGATGATTATTAAATCCGAAGGACGCTGTTCTAAGAAGCCTTCTAGAACCGTGATGAAGCTTAGGCCTGTTACGTCGTTCACAAACTCGAGGTGTGTGTTCTGATCAACGAGGCTTCTTTCCAGAGTCGTTAGATTTAAATGGTCGACGATCCGAGACATCTCGATGCAGTCGCCTTCGTCATCTTCCGCTTGGACTATGATGACGTTAAGAGGGCGCCTATTTGGTATGCCGAACGAGTCTCGGCCACTGCCGAACTCAATTGCCATTTGAATGGAACAGCTGCTTTTGCCGGCACCGCTCGGTCCGACGACTGGAAGACCGCCGCCACGGCAGAGAAAGCGGTTGCCGAGCAGAGTGTCCTCTTCGTTGATCGGTCGCTTGCTGAAACTTACCAATGAAGCGCCGCGCAATGGACGGATTTCTCTTACCTCCTGCTCCCTCTCTTGATCGCCTGAGGTGCCGCGGCTCTGTTCGGTACCAGGGCCTTCTCCCGTTCGACGGTCGTATCGTCTGAATTTTTCGTCGAGCAAATGACCGCGTGGTTTTTCCTGCGGAACCTTCAGCGCCTCATCCAACTTATGGCGCAGTTCCTTCTCACTCCACGGCGGTTGGCATCGGCCGTTGTATTCGCTCAAAAAAGGGAAGGCTTGTTCCGCATCGAGGGCAAAACCCCACACGAGCGCACAAGCGACTTTAAAGGTGACGCCATGTCCGTCCTGTCCACTTATAGCCGGTTCGACTCTGGCTAAGTAAGTCCGTATCCGCTCCGATAATCCCGCCCGCACGCCCGGGGCTCCGGCTAGGTGTTCGGCCTTTGGTGGTGGATTCTTCCACGGCAGCGACAGTCCAAAAGGCCAACAGATTTGATCGAACGGAATTCGAATAGGCTCCGCGTCACACAGTAGTTGGTAGTGAACCCCCTCAGGATGGACCCCTCGAATTACGGATTGGCCGCCGTCGGCACGCCATTCGCCGAAGGGCTTTCCAGTATGGTCTTTGAGTTTCGCCACGTTGTGCGGATAATCGCCGTCCATGCGAATCCAAAACTGGCATCCGCGTCTTGCCTTACTTCTTAACGTGTTTCGAAGACGCGGATTGAGCGCTAGAAATAATTCCACCCCCTCGTCTGAATCGACATCGATCGCGACCAGGTCTTCGGAGGGACGGCCGAGCAAAACTCCAGTGTTCGTGTGCTCGACCAAAGTCTTTCCATACGCAGGTTGACGGCTCGCGGCTAACGTTACGTGTTGCCAACCCGGTAGCGTTGGCCGTTTCTGCCGTCCTGGAATTGGCAATAGGACGGCGTTGGGCAACAACATATTGAGTCGCTCAATCGTGACTGACCCGTTGCCATTGACCGCTGCTGTCATGCGACGCCCCCCTTTTCCCTCGCCTCAAACCGATCGAATGCTTCAGCGTCACCGCAATCGGCGCATCTGGAGCACACCCATTTCCCGCGTCCAATTTTCTCGACTGGATCGAATCCGATCTCTCCGCAAACAGCACAAAAGAAAGCCTTGAGTAGATTCCGCCTGACGCGGTGACGCATGATCGCTGCATACAAATTACGAAGAGATTCGGTTGCGATCGATGCGCTCATCAGGCGGCCTCTCCGTTCTTCCGGACGTTTTCGATTTTTTCTAACCTCAAACCCAAACTCCCGTCGGTGTGCACCCAGACGAGCACGCTCGCTTTCGATCCGGTTAAATACAGGACGCCTTTAAAGTCAGCGTGAGCGGGATCCGATTTCTCGGTCTGGTGGTGAAGTTTGCAGCGGTAAACCCCGGCCTTGCTTGGCAAGTTGGAAAATCCGGGAAATCGACCGGGAGGAAGCTTGTGCGCTTGCACTGAGCCATTCCGCGTGGCAATGTCCTTTGCGATTTTTTGAACTTTGGCGCCTCCGTTTGGACCGGAGGCCCTTTCTTTTTCCGGAGTCATCATTCAGCCTCCAAAGCTTTCGATATAAGAAATCAGGCTATCGTAGTTGATGAGCCTTACGCCCTTTTCGAGCCCTGGTCTCCGAACGTGAACGCTTTTAATCTTGCCCGTCGCGATGGCTTCAAACAGACGGCTCCGGCTAAGTCCGGACACTCTGGAAGCGATGGGTATTCTTAGCCACTCCGGGCGAACTGCTTGAGCTACCTCAAGAGTTTGGAGTGCCGCCAAACTAGAAAACTTATGTGAGTTCACGTGGGACTAATCCCACGCCGATGTCTCCAACCGCATCTCCGCTAAACCAGTCGACTAGCGGATTTTGAATGTCTTGGTGCGAAATTGCTCCAGAACCTTGCCGGCTTTGGCCGACGCCTTTTCCCACGCCGATTGGGCGTCGTAAAGAGCGGCTTCTGAACGAGCTGTAATTGGGTCGCCGGCCGCACGTTTCCAAATTCGTCGCGCCCCTAAAAACTTCAGCTTTTCTCTCAAAGCATGCGGACCACCTACGCCGCGTCGGTTTCTGGGCGTCACAGGGCGAGGATGAGTCTTAATAATCTCAGCGAAATGCTTCTTTATCGCATCCTGCGAAAGGTTCCAATTTATGGCAAGGCTAAGAATCTGAGCTTCCCCGGCGCCGATTTTGTCGCCCCAGGTGTGCGGCATCGGGTCGGGTGGTTTGATGTGCAAGTCGGTCACGGGTATCCGGTAAACCACACTCGACCCGAGATCCTGCAGCGCATCCCTTAGATCGTGAGGAAGAATAAGGTACGGATCGCGCGGGAAACGTTCATCAAGCGACTCGCAAAGCCATTGGCGCCGATCGGAGCTATATCTGAAGGTCTGACCTGGAGCGCTCAGTTTATGCGGAATAAACGGATGTAATAACTGCGGCGCCAGTTCGGGATCCAGGCGAAGAATCTCACGAAGATATTCCCAATTGAAGCAAGCGCCTAATTCGCTCTCAGGACAGGCGGAGAAATCCCACTCCATTCGATCGAGCGGCTTAGCCATTTTCCTTCGGTATTCTCGGTATGGCGTTGGTGGCAGCCCGGATCGCCTCAACATCGGCGTGTACGTAACGATCGATGACCCCTCCTTTGGCATGATTGGTGACACGCCGGGCAGCTTCTTTTAGTGCTTCATTGTTGAAGACACTCGAGGCCGCGGTATGCCTAAAACTGTGAAAAGAGAGCGATCGAATGGAGCGTCCTTTGCGATCGCGCTCGCGCAACACCTTGCCCGAAACACCACCTCGCTCCATGATGCGCTCGAAAGCTTTCGATAGTCCGTTGCGGCCGGCCCCGGATCGGTTGGCTAGAGTCGGAAACAAATAGGCCTCCGGATCGTCCCGGCCCGGATGCTGTGCTATCCAGTCTTCGACGTCAGGATGTAGACCGACCACTACACGCTTAGCGTTTTTGCGTTCTTGGAACGTCAGAACGCCATTATCTGAATCGACGGCTGACCATCTAAGGTTTGCGATATCCTGTAGCCTTGCCCCGGTGCCATAGGCTACGAGAATCGCGCCTTCCCAATCGGTGTCCTTGGCCGCTTTGACAAGCCGGGCGACCTGCTCAGGTGAAAAGACGTCCTTGACGTGTTCTTGCCGCTCGAGAGGATCAGTGCCGGCGATCGGATTGTAACGAATCTTGCCTAGCTTGCGGGCCTTTTCGAAAGGACCCGACAAATATTTTCGAACCAATTTATTGATCGTATTCGGAGAACGCCCGTCGCTCAAAAGTTTGTCGGTGAAAGCTTCGATATCCTTCTCGGTGATATTCTCCAGTTTGCGGCTTCGTCCACCGCCTAAGAAGTTGAGGAACTCGCGCACGGCCTGCTCGTAAGCAACCCGAGTGGAAGGCGCGATCTTCCGCTTGCCTTTCAGCCAGTCAGCCATCCACCGGCCGACACTCGGAGCGTCGATCTCTTTCAATCCCGCGCGCTTCAAAGTGTCGTTATAGAGTTCGAGGATCCGATCCTGAGTGACCTCGCCAGCGGCCAGGAGCCGTTCGGCTGCCTGCCAGCCATCGCAGATAACCTGCGCTCTCTTGCCCTGGGGATCCTCCTTAAAGCGGACCTCGGTTGCCTTCATCCGTTGCCGCCCGTCAGCGGTAACGTACCGACAATACCAAAATGGTGATTTTCCCTGCGCTTGCTTGTGGACAGAGGCCATGGACGGTTATAATCTAGTTATAACGTTCCAGTTAGTCCATGAACTATTTAAAACTAGTTTTCCCTATGGAGGCGCAGTTCTCCGAGGGGAAAAAACGACTCGGAGGTTCGATTCCGCCCCTAGCCATATCTATCTCTGAATGAGAAACTTACGACGTAAAGGACCTTCAAAAATACCGTCAGTGCTAAAGCTAGTGCTAAACGAGATCCTAAGCCTATATCGATAAGCGAGTTGCGCCTGACAAGAAGACGCTGCCCAGAATGAGTGCGGTGATCAAAAGGCGGCCTAAACCCAGTGACGCCCCGATTATTAACGTCACCTCCAGTCCGGGGTTGAGCGGAACCACCTATCACTGTCGAAAATGTAAGACCCAACTAGGCGTTCAGATTACTTCGCTCACGAATCCCGAGAATCTGATTCGCGATCAGATCGTGACCAGCATTGATCGAAAACTTCAATAAGCGGTTTCGCCAACGTCGCTAACCTCATTTCTCGCCCTTCTCGCGCAAGAACTCGGTGACGGCCTCTTGGATTAACTGCTCGACGGTGCGGTTCGTCGCCTCAGACGCTTCGAGTAAAACCTTCAGCCGGTAATCGTCGATCGCGACAAGAATGCGCTCGCTCGGCATACCGCAACGCTAACGTATTCGAGCGCACGAGCGAAGTACGTAATTTGACGTACTCGGCGTCCGACTCGAGCGCTTCCGCTTCACTCTCACTCTCGCCGTTACCGTTGGGCTTGGCGGCGGGCGCTTCGGGAAAGAAAGTCGCCAGATAGGCTTCGTTCTGCTCGTTAAACGCGGCGGGATCGTAGCTCGAGAGCTCGTCCAGAACAGCAAACGTTTTCGGCGTCGATGATGCTGGGGATCTCAATCGGATCAGTTTTGCCGACCAGTATCCGGGTAATCCGACTCGAGATTGCCAAGATCCGGACACGGATCGCGCTATCTCGGTTGGCCATAAAGAACTCGACGTCCTCGGCCCGGTGCAGTTTGCCGCGAAGAACATCGAGCCGTAACTCCTCCGCGCTAGCCATCGCGGCCATTCTTCGACTTCTGCTATCCAAATAGCGGCCCTCGGTGACGTCCGGCGAACCAAGCTCGGCACGTAGATAGCGGATAGAATTTTGAATGCTTTCGAACCAAAGAAAGCGGCTACGAAGTTCGTGGCCGTCGTCCTGGTCGTAGGCATGTTTGAGAACTCCGCTACGGACCAATCGCTGAACTCGGCGCTCAGTTAAGATCAACACGCGCGCGAGCTGCGTCGTCGTAAGGGTGCCGGGGCGCTCGGGCATAGGGAATAGACCAAACTGTAAATCTGCACCTTGGTCGGTCGAGTTAGTTTTCTTTATCGAGCATCGTCCGGTAGTGGCGAATGTACGCGCGGACGCTGGCCAACAATTCGTACCGGGCTTCGGCGCCGGGATCGTCGACGTTTATCGGACGCAGAATTCCCAGTCGGGTGAGCTCGGCGATCTGCTCGGGCGGACAATCGCAGAGTTGCGCGAGTTGCTCGACACTCACGATTCGCTCGGCTGAACCAAAATCGGACATAGGGGACTTTCCGTAAATTTGCGTAACGTCCCGGAACTCTAGCAAAGCGAAACGAAACGGAAAAGCGCGCTTCGCTTTTCGTACGTAAATTGAAGACAAAAAATCTCCATGATTTTTCTCTCGAGAACGGAAGTCGCTCGCCGGTCGCCGTTTGCGAAGCGAAATGACTTTTCGGCCAGCGAATTGCTAGGAGAAAAGCACGATCGCGCGCGCTCGTGGCTTATGCCCCTTCGGATAAAACTTTAGTCAAAACTCGCGCGCGGAAAACGTGCCGATGCTGTGTACTCTGGTACACAGCATCCATGGTCCATCGCGTTCGTCTCTCGGGACGATTGGCCGACGCGATTAGTCCGCGTTCGGAGCGGACGATCACCGGGTAATGTGAACTATACGTCTAGTTCACATCCCTATTCAGCGCAGGCTATCCGATGATGGCTAGCTAATCGCGACGACAATCGAGCGGAAAGGGGTCTAGCGCGCGTTTTCCCATAGCGAACGTGTAAAGTAAGCTGAACGATCCACGACGCGCTCTCTTCCACAACCTTCCCGACCACGTTCCAGCCCGCCCGACTGCTTTCTGCCATTTCGCGGGGCCCGGTCACGAATCCGTGCTGGCTCTCTGCAACGGTAACCGGCCCGAAAATAGTCGACGCCTGGCGGAGCCGCGACACCATGCATTCTGTCGGCAAGTTCCTGACCCATTTTCGACGCCTTAACCTCAAGAGCTATGAGGTCGGCGGCGATGAAGGCTACGGCCACCAACTGATGGACCCCGTTAGGGTTGCGTAGTTTCGTCGTCGGCAAAGCGAAGCTAAGGAATCGGCTTCTTCCCGCTAAGGCGCTTGTAGCGTCACCGGCGCGCGGCGATAATTGGCTACTATCGAGCAGGAATTCTTGTGCTCCGCCCAACTTTTTCCTGTAGGAGCTCGTCAAGACACCGAATGGCTACAAACAGAGTTCATTTGTTCGACATTACCCGCAGTTATGATGCTTGCCTTGCCATGAAGTCTTGAGTGAGACGCATGATTTCTTTCGGCTTCAGATCCAGCGCAAAGTGCCCGGCGTCCAAGATGTGTACCTCGGCCCGGGGGTCATCCTTCCGGTACGCTTCTCCACCGGCTACCGTGAACGACGTATCGTAACGTCCCCAAAGAACGAGCAGCGGCGGCTTGTTGTCGCGAAGCCACTGCTGCCATTTCGGGTAGGACTTGAGGTTGTTTTGATAATCGTAAAAGAGATCCAACTGAATATCCCCCTGCCCCGGCTGGTTCAGGAAGTAATACTCGTCTACCCACAAATCGGGATTGTACTGAGCGAGATCTGGCGAAGTACCGACGTGCCTCTTGCGGGTTGCTTCAAGGGACAACAGGTTGTTTCGCACCTCAGCCTCGTGGGCCGGCCGATCTTCCCAAAAAGCACGCCGAACGGCCCAAAGTGGAGATAGGCCTTCTTCGTGCGAGACGGCATTTTGGATAATCATCGCCTGAACTCTTTCGGGATGAGCCAAGGCCATACGAAAACCCACCGGGGCCGCCGTAGTCCTGCATGAACAGCGTGTAGTGTTCCAGATGCAGTTGCTCCGTAAAGTCCTCTATTATCTGGGCCAAATGATCGAAGGTATAAGCGAAGCTTTTGGGATCCGGCCAGGACGAATGTCCAAAGCCGGGATAGTCCGGCGCGACAAGATGGTACTGGTTGACCAAGTCCGACTCCAACAGCGGCTGATACATCCGGGACGATGAGGGCAACCCGTGCAGGAACAGGATCGCAGGTCCATCTTTCGGCCCAGCCTCGCGATAGAAAATATCGAGATCATCGACGCGAACTGTGCGGTAGGAAACTTCAGCCAGAGCATTCGCGATGTTCATAGTAAGTATGACTGCAGCTAGGATTACCAAGGGCCGTTTCATGTGATCTCGAAGATGACCTCCACAACGACAGGCGTGCCGATTGGCAGACTTTGAACGCCGTACACCATCCGCGCGTGACCGTTTTCGATGCCGAACAGTTGAACAAACAGATCCGATGCACCGTCAGCGACGGCGGCGTGCTCGACAAACTGCTCCGTCGTGGCTAGGGCAACACTCAGCTTCACCAGCTTTCTTACACGATCCAGGTCGCCAAGATGCTGCTGCGCGACCGCCAAAGCGTTCATTGCGGCAATCCGCGTCGCCTCGCGGCCTTGCTCGACAGAGAGATTTTCTCCGAGCCGTCCGGTAATGGAGAGGTTGCCATTCACCACCGGAAGGATCCCGCTGAGAAAGAGCAGCGAGTCAACCTCGGAAGCCTCGACGTAGGCTCCCAAGGGCGTCGCGGCAGTTGGGAGCACCAGGCCGAGTTCGCGCAAGCGCGAACCCGGTTTGGCGAAGGTGGAATTATTACCGACCGGCATGGACCCCTCCATCGACTCGGATGTTTTCACCCGTTACGAATGTGGCATTCTGGAGATAGAGCACCGCGTCGACGATGTCAGAAATTTCACCCATCCGAGCGAGGGGGTGAAACTTGGCCAGCGCCGCATGATTATCCTTGGCATGCATCGGCGTGTTGATGTTGCCGGGCGACACCGTGTTGAACCGGATGTTATTCGCGGCATACTCCAACGCCAATGCCTTGCTCACGGCCGGCATCGGCGACTTCGACAGCACCGCCAAAAGTGCGGACACGGCGCCGCTCGGTTGATCCGCGAGGACTGCCGAGATGTTCACCACATGCCCCGACTCTTGCTTCTTCATCTGTGGAATCACTTGCTGTGTCATGAAGAAGAAACTGGCCACATTGGTGTTCATTACTCGATTGTAGTCGTCCTCGGTGTACTCAGTGAACGGCTTGGGTATGAAAATCCCTGCGTTGTTCACCAGCAGGTCGATCCGGCCGAAATGCTTCAGGGCTGAGTCCACCACCTTGACGGCGGTTTCCTTCTTGCTGACCTCTCCATCCACAAGGACGAGATCCGGAGAAGGCGTAAGGTCCTTCGACTCACTGATCGTTCGCGACGTGGCCACGACGCGCCAGCCGCGTTCGAGCAGCGCCTGGGTGATGCCCAGGCCGATTCCGCTGGAAGCGCCGGTGACAATGGCGACGGGTTGCTGGGTAGTGTTCATCGTAGTTTTTCTGGTTTTAGCTGAAGTTGTTAAGGTAAAAGAACGTTCATCCTGACCGATCCAAACTAGTTAGAGTGGGCGACACGGGATTGGTCGGCAGCCTCCTCGATGAGAGCCGCCACTTCCTTGGCGTGCGAGATGTAGAGGGCGTGGCTGGCTCCCTCCGCCTCCACTTTGTGGCTGTGCGCGCGCTCGGCGTACATCCGTTCCAGGTCGGGGTTGATGGTTTTGTCGGCCGTCGCCACCAGGTACCAGCTCGGCTTCAGTTTCCAGGCGGGATTGGTAATGGGCGTCGTGAACACCTTGACCGCAGTGAGCATCTGCGAGTGCGCCATGAACTCGGCCTGCTCGCGTGGCAGGTCGGCGGCGAAGTCTGCTGGGAAGTTCGCGGGATCGAGAAATACAAAGCCGTCCGATGTCTTGACCAGCGGTTTGGCGGAGTTGGGGAACTTCTTACCGTAGGTGGCCACGGTCTCGCCCTCATCCGGTGCGAGTGCAGCGATGTAGACGAGCCCGGCGACATGGGAGTCGTTGCCAGCCTCGGTGATGACGGCGCCGCCATAGCTGTGGCCAACCAGGATGCACGCGCCCGTTTGGCGATCAAGGATTCGCTTAGTCGCGGCGACATCCTCCTCCAGCGAGGTCAGCGGCTCCTGGACAACGGTGACGCTGTATCCGTCCTTAACCAGAATGTCGTAGACCGGTTTCCAGCCCGAGCCGTCGGCGAAGGCGCCGTGCACCACCACGATGCTCTTGACCGGCGCGGCCAGCACGGGAACCACCGTCCCGGCAAGGACGAGCAAGGCGGCGGCTGACACGAACGAATTCTTTAGGTTATTGAAAATCATCATAAGAAGCTGTTGCACTGTTTTGGTTCGTTCTTGCTCAACTAGACGTTACTTGTAATTAGCTATATATACTGTTGAACATTACACAGGTGAACTGATATCAGTAACTTGTCAAACGACAGTTTAAATATTACGTTGCCTTATATGTCTCACGCCTCCGAAGATGGCGGGACCAACCGTCCGGAATTTATTTTTGTTGGCGCGCATCCGGCCATCGACTTTGCTAACACCCTTGTCCCCCCGCCCGGCCTGGGAATCGATTTTTTGCGAGCGTGGCCTGACGTGATCGACTGGCTCGCGGAAGCGAAGATTTCAACGGACCTACGTTTGGATGTATCCGCTGCTCGCCGGCCCGAGGCTCTCAAAAACGTATTGGAACTTCGGCGAGATTGGAAACAAGTGCTGGCATCGCTTGTCGCTGGCGGGAAAGTCAGCGATCATTTTCTCACGCGACTTAACCGGATCTTGGCTGTCGACAGTTTTCACGAGGTGTTACACCGAGTCGGCAAGAAGCAATTCCATCTTGTCCGCTCAACCTCCGAGTTGCCAGGGGATGTCCTAGCCCGCGCCATTCTCGCCCGCCAGATTGCTCTCTTCCTCGCCGAAGCGAATCTGAGCTATCTCCGTCGTTGCGCCGACACCAGCTCGTGCGCCCTTTATTTCTACGACACGACGAAAAATCATCGCCGCCAGTGGTGTAGCGTAGCGACTTGCGGTAATCGTCACAGGGTTGCGGAGTTTCGTCGTCGGCAAAGCGAAGCTAAGGAATCGGCTTCTTCCCGCTAAGGCGGTTGTAGCGTCACCGGCGCGCGGTGATAACTAGCTACTACCGGCATCATTCGCTAAATGGGCGTTTAATCTTCGATGGTCGTTCCTTCCTAACTGGCTCAACGAATTCGGTAGGATCTTCGGTGATGACGCTGTCTCTCTGGGCGCTCTTGAACATCATTTTAAGAGCCTTCAGATCGTGGTTAGCGGTCTTCGCCGAGAGTTGCTTGATCAACGAATTTCCGAAATTCACAACATCTTGCTTGGTGATCTCGCTTATGGGCTCATCGAAACGATTGCCAAGGAACTGTACAAACTTGTTCAGACTACCGCGGGAAAAAGGTCGTCGTGGACCGGACGGTCTCCGCGTCCTTGGCCTTCAACCAGTCGCGT
>CAWDQF010000006.1:0-563011 GCA_963804425.1 uncultured Verrucomicrobiae bacterium
GGACCGACCAATCTGGTTCCACTTTCGGAAAAACGCAGACTGCGGGAACTAAATGAACCCGGTACATTAAAACAGATGAAGTCCCTCCGATTTCTTGGTGATCGCGCGACCTGTTAACATTTTTCTAATCTATGGATTTTGAACATCGTTTGCTAATGCCGGACGGATCGGTCAAACATGTTCATGTCGTGGTAGAGGCCGTTTGGCTCGATCCTGAAAATCGTGAGTTTGTAGGGACGGTAATGGATATCACCGCGCGAAAGCAGGCTCAGGAAGCTGTGAGCAAGGCGCAGGCGGAGTTAGCACACGTGACGCGCGTGACGGCGCTCGGAGAGATGACTGCCTCGATCGCTCATGAAGTCAATCAACCCCTCGCTGCCGTAGTGACTAATGCCAACGCCAGCCTGCGCTGGCTATCTGGGGAGTCGCCTAATCTCGCAGAAGCCCGCGAAGCGATTCGGCGCATTATTCGCGATGGAAATCGAGGCGGCGAAATCATCGGTCGGATTCGCGCTCTAGCCAAAAAGGCGCCGCCGAAGAAGGACTGGCTCGATCTCAACGAGGCAATAGGTGAAGTCGTCGCTATGGCGCGCAGCGAAGTGCAACGAAATCGCGTGTTACTTCAGACTAAGCTCGCAAATGATTTACCCTTGATATTGGGAGATAAAATCCAACTGCAACAAGTGATTCTCAATCTGCTCATGAACGCTGTCGAAGCCATGAGTGGAGCGGGCGAAGGTCCGCGTGAGCTCGGCGTAAATTCGGAGAAAGTCGCTGATATCCACGGCGAACCAAAGGAAGAACGATACCAGAATAGAGGTTTGGTCGACACTGAATGGACCCACGTGTTGGTTACCGTGCGAGATTCGGGCCCAGGGTTGGATCCGCAGCGTCTTAGTCGTCTTTTTGACGCTTTCTACACGACGAAGCCTCAGGGTTTGGGCATGGGATTGGCCATCAGCCGATCGATTATCGAAGCTCACGGAGGGCGTCTATGGGCGAAGGCAAATACACCTTACGGCGCCCTCTTTCAGTTTACGTTGCCAATTCGCGATGAGACGATCTCGTGAAGCAAGCAGACGCCAACAGGTAGCGCCGGCAATGCTGTAGGATGGGCGGGGATAACAACGCCCTCTTCCAGTCAGTTCGCGCTTCCAAGTTGATCCGAAGGCCGAGAACTCTTCTGCTGGAGCAACCAGTTCATCGCGATCTCAACCGACCGCGAGCGGTGGCAATGTGAAAACTGCGATCGGCACGAACTCATAGTCTGTCCTCTGGTGGCTCCCGCAAAGTATGTTCTGCGCAGCTACGTTGGCATCCATGTCCGCGGTGGTAGCAAGCTGGAGCGGAATTGCCAACACATCCCTGCAGCGTTTTCGGTTTTGCATCCGATTTTTCCTTTAGCTCCGCCAAGAAGTCCCCAACCGTGCCTCCGTGGGAAGTCAACTTCTTCGGCGCCGTTAAAAAGGGCTTATAATGCCGCAAGGTAATCTCCATGCCGCTCTGCATTAATGAGAGATAAATGTCGCGAGCTTTAGCGGCCGCCACCGCCTTATTCGGCATGCCAACAGAAAAGAACTGCCGTTTACCACTTGATCCACACGTACCATTCTTCTCTTAGAAAACGTTGGCCACCTACTGTGTACGGCTGACGGGAAACAGACTTTTGCCAAATCCGATATCCGTTTCTTAAAAGTGGCTAAGATTTTTCATTTCTTAGCCACTTTTTTCGTTCATGTCTGACCTTTGCTGACCTATTATGAGCTAATGCCTAACCCGGAGAGCAGCTTGCGAAGCTTGCCTACAAGCCACTTGACGGCTCACAGCGGGTCATATCCAGTCAGGTTCGCTAACCCGCATAACAGACTCTGGATCACTTTGTCATGGTTCGAATCCATGCGAGGCAGGTTGTTCAGAGTAGTATGCGAGAATTTTCATGAATTCTCCAGAGTCGTGCCTGCGGGTCTCGCTTTGCCATCACGGGCCTACAGACTATCAGATATGTAACTACCTACGCTACGCATTTCTACCCGTATTTGGGCAACACGCCGTCTAAAAGGAATTTATTCATGGACAGGTCCCATTTTAGCGAACTCCATCACCTGATCGGGAATTTCGAAATAGGCCGAGAAGAAGCCTGTTTTCTTTGCTTCAAGCCTCAGGCTTGGTCCAACCGAAGTCGCTCCCCAATGGGCAATCGTCGGCGCCCACGTCGTCCAAATGAACGACAAGAAGAAGGGCGTCAACCGAAAGCCCCGACGAGCGCTGGCATAAGCCCAGGTGTCCTTTCGCCTTCTGAATCGGTGTTTCCTTTAGTGGCTTTTGGTTTCTTCTGACTAATCAACTGCCGGCGTGTGTTTTAGATGTCACTCGACATCGAGTTAGATGTCTGGTATAATCAAAACGTCAAAACAACCAGTAAGACGCAGAAATGCTGCGGCCAAGGAAGAATTTAGTCCAAATGAAGAGATCCAAGCAAGAAACCGCCGAAACGCGGAAGCGCATTGTCGAGACAGCGGCGACCGAGTTTAGACGAAATGGGATCGATGGCACGGGTCTTGCC
This sequence comes from uncultured Verrucomicrobiae bacterium, assembly GCA_963804425.1. Taxonomy (GTDB): domain Bacteria; phylum Verrucomicrobiota; class Verrucomicrobiia; order Chthoniobacterales; family JAFAMB01; genus DASTDH01. The sequence goes on from CAWDQF010000006.1 coordinate 2,564, forward strand.
GATTTGATGGGAGCAGCCGGACTAACCCACGGCGGTTTCTATCGGCACTTTGACTCAAAAGACCATCTCGTGGCGGAATCCTGCGCAGCCGCAGTAGATTCGGTAGTCGAAAGTCTTACTTCTGCTTTATCCAAAAAGCGGAAGCGTAGCGGATTGGAGGCCGTCGCCGGTAGTTACCTCGCAAAAGATCATCGAGATAATTCGTCTAATGGCTGCGCCTTCGCAGCGCTTGCCAGTGAACTTGTCCGCAGTGATGACAGTACTCGTGCCGCAGCCACAAAAGGCTTTTTGAAGCTTGTTGATATTATAGCGGCGCAGCTCGGTAGCGTGCGCCCCGATCTGGCCAAAGGGCAAGCGTTGGTCGTACTCTGCACGATGATCGGCGCGGTGACCATGTCTCGTCTTGTAACCGACCCCGAATTATCCTCGGCAATTCTTCGGCAGACCGAGAAACAACTGACCCAGTCATACTAGCTAATGCGCGGCCTTCCTTGGGCTTCAACCGGACGGACATAGGTGGTCGTCCGATCGCAGGAACGGTAACTTATCGGTAGAGCCTTCCAAAAAAGTGGGCCGCCGGTGATTTACCCGACTAAAGGTTTTACTAAGAAGACCCGGATTCACAAACACCACCATTCTGCGAAAACCACGCGCCTTCAGTGAACTGTGGTCGCCGCCGGAAAATTGCCTCAGCGGCCGTAGTTCTTTATCGCTGCTTCAATGATGCCTTGCGCGTCCGCAGGCTTGGAAACATCACCTCGAACCGCAACGGCCTTACCACCAGATTTTGCGATGGCCGCGACGACATCGTCCGCTCCTGATTTACTCGAGGCGTAGTTCACTACCACCGCCGCGCCTTCTGCGGCGAATGCTTTTGCAATGGCTGCACCAATGCCTTTCGATGCTCCCGTGACGACTGCAACCTTACTTGTGAGTCTGCTCATGTGTATTCCTTGTGAATGATAAGTTTTGTCGGACCGAAGACTCCAGACCTGCATAGAATCTGTAGGCTCTAAACGCCGTCCCTATTCAGCAGAACGGCGTTTAGCTGCTATATATCATCTATCCAACGATAGATGAGGAGCATCAGCTAACTTCTGGAACTGTCAAGAGCCATCTGGTGAGATAGCAGGCAGGTTATCGAAGTTTTTCGCTTCTTTCGCAACCGCATCTCGAGAGAGGAACTCTATCCGCACAAAAACACTTGTTGACTTTAGATGATGGATGACATCCAGTTAGATGATAAAAATAATCTATGGCTATGATCGAGACCGTTCCGCACGAAGAAGCTTCGGCTGCACCGGGAGGCTTTCGTAGGAACCGCCAGGCAACGACACACCAATGGCATTGTCGGCCCTCATTCCAATCCCCCATGCTCACAGATGACCTCATTGCCAAGGACACCGCATGAAAGATTTGTTAACCAGCGCCCTTGAAGCGCACGGCGGCCTGTCGAGATGGCGGGAGATCGAAGCCTTCCAGCTCAAGGTGTCCATTGGCGGCGGGCTTTGGCGGCTCAAGGGGCTTCCGGACGGTCTGCGCGACGTGACACTGCGTATCCAGGCTCACCGGCCGATCGTCACGATCACGCCGTTCGGTGGCGAGGCGCGAACCGGGCACTTCACGCCAGACCGCGTATGGGTCGAGTATGCCAATGGTGGCGTCGTTGAGGAGCGTGCCACGCCACGGGCTTCGTTCGCCGGGCACGTCCTGACCACACCCTGGGATAAATTGCAGGAACTCTACTTCGTGGGCTACGCACTGTGGAACTACCTTGCGACTCCGTTCGTGTTCACCGAACCCGGCTTCGAGACCCGTGAGATCGGCCCACACGAGGAAAACGGCGAGACGTGGCACCGCCTCCTCGTCAAGTACCCCCCAAGCATCCCGACCCACTGTGCCGAGCAGGTCTTGTATTTCAACACGCAAGGATTGCTCCAACGTATGGACTACTCCGTGGATGTGGTCGGCGACATGGTCGCCGGTGCCGCATCTCACTACTGCTTCGATCATACCCCGTTCGGTGGCATCGTCATTCCGACCCTCCGCCGGGCGGTCAGCCGCACTCCGAAGGGTGCAGTGTTATCGGGTCCGACGGGCGTACTATTACAAATGAGTGACATCAAACTGATTCCGAATGCTCCAAAGGAGAAAAACAATGACCGATAGCGCACAACCGTTCGCTGCTAAGAAGTTCTTAGAAATCAAGGGCCGGAGAATGGCCTATATCGGAGGGCGGTAAGGATTCTGGTAAAAAACACACAGATCGCCGACTCAGCACTGCGCGGGGTACCTCTTGACCTCTAGCAAATCGCTGCTGCTTCCCACCGGTTCAGTAGGCGGCGTGGATGTATTCCGACTCCTCGGTCGCTTCTTCGACTGACCAAGACTGCGGCTTCCCAAGTCCCAATCGCCGGGCGATAGCTTGGGCAATCTGCGCAAACGAAGCTTCACCGTTTTCGAAGAAATAGAAGCTCCCCGCTGGTGCTCTTTCCGGCGCAGCGATATGCAGGTCCACAACGTCGTCGATGTGAACGTTGGACCAAACATTGGCACCAAGCTCCACGTATCGGTCGGTACCTCTTTTCCGAGCTTGCACGATTAGCAACGGGATCCAAACCTTTGCCTATTCCGTATATGTTCGTGTTGCACAAGACGACTGAGCGGATCCCGCGCTGGGCTGCATCACGCACGAGTTGATCGATAGCCGCGCGATGGGCCTTGTCCGGTACGGGTGTGAATGGGCTGTCATCCTCAAAGATCTGGTTCGATGCGTCGTCGCCGCGTGCGTTGTCCGCGATTGACGCTAGAGCCGCTTGTGTGCAACAGCGGCTTTCCCGACTCTCGAGACGTTCGATTGGTGCCATCCATCGCGTTCATCGGGTCGGCGCCTTTTCCTCATAGTCGGAATAGAATCCTTTACCGCTCTTTATACCTAAACGGCCTTGCTCGATATATCCCTTGAGCAACTGGCGCGGTTCAGCGGGAATGCCTGGACGGATGGCTGCGTAATGCTCTTCAATGTCCAGCACTACATCGAGGCCGACTTTGTCCATCAATCGGAACGGTGCTGCATGCGAACCCATGACGCTTTGAAAAAGTTGGTCGACGACCTGAGGCGTTGAAACGCCCTCGGCCACCACGGCAAGAGACTCGCGCTTTATCGCAGCCCATATCCGGTTAAAGATAAATCCCACGCTTTCCTTAAGGACGTGAAAGGGCAGCAATCCGTAAGCCGGCAGCCGTTCGAATAAGCGGGCCATCACCTCGTCGGTCGTCTTTCCACAGGACATCACCTCGACGACATTCACCTCAGGCAGCCCGCCGGAGTAGTGGGTGTTGGCTACTCGGCCAGGGCGCGAGACGGCGTCGATTAACTGGCTCGTTGGATACGACGACGAATTGCTTGCAAGGATCGCATCTTCTGGCGCTAGACGATCCAGATCCCCAAACATCTTTCTCTTGAGATCCAGCCGCTCGGGTATCGCTTCCACAACCATCCAAGTGTCAGCAACGGCGGCTTGGACGGTCCTCGAGAGAACCAAACGACCTGGAAGAGCTCCGGACCGCCCCGCCACAACCCGAGGCAGTTCTGCCTCGACGTAGCGTCGGGCGACCTCCAACTGATCGGCGTTCGGATCATAAAGGCGAACCTCGCCACCACCGCTCGCCAGCATGAGTGCGATCCGTGAACCGATCGTACCGCTTCCTATGACTGCCGTTGCATATGTCGTAGGACTAAATGTTGAGTCGTCGTGTTTTAGGGCCATAACTCCTCGTTGTCTGCACGCATTTTAAATATTCAGGCCTAATCCCTGTCAACGGTGAGAAAGGACATTTGCTACGATTCATCAGCCGCATGTCCGCGTGTTGCTACTGGTTTAGTTTTAGCACGATGGGAGAGCAATTCCTGCAGTCCCATAATCAACGTGTCCCGCTCCTGCGATAGCTCCTCGAATGAGCGGCCATCGACCTCCTCCAGCACGCCGTCCACAATCTTTTTCTGCAGTTCGGGACCTAACTCGGAAGAGCCGAGATTGGCCCAAAGCGCCGTCATCGGGCCTGTGAAATGCTCAAAGAAGTGACGAATACCACCTGGTCCGCCTCCCAGGTGGTAAATCAGGTTCGGTCCCATCAGAGCCCAGCGCAGACCCGGACCCATACACACTGCGGCATCGGCGTCCGCCACACTGACCACATCCTGATCGATCAGATAGGCTAGTTCACGGTAGAGCGCTGCCTGAAGGCGGTTTGCCACATGTCCCATTACCTCCTTGCGAATATGCATCGCCCGCTTTCCCATGGCGGTATAGAAACGCATCACGCGTTCGATGGTCTCGGCAGACGTCTTCGCTCCTCCGACCACCTCGACCAGCGGAATTAAGTGCGGCGGATTGAAGGGATGTCCGGTTACGCAACGCTCCGGGTGCTTGCACTCGGATTGGATTCGGCTCATAGGGATACCGGAAGTACTCGACGCCAGGATGGCAGACGGTGGAAGGATCGAATCGATGTCCGCGAATAATTTGATCTTAAGAGGCTCGCGTTCGGGGGCGTTTTCCTGCACGAGGTCTGCGTCTGCAAGGGCTTCTTTGAGATCAGATTCGAATCGCAGCCGCGAGATCGACGCTCCCGGTGCCAGTCCGATCTTTGTCAGCGCGGGCCACGCCGCCTTAACGTAGTGTCGCACTTTGTCTTCCTTGCCTGGTGCTCGACCGGTAGCCACTACATCCAGACCGTGAGCTAGAAAGCAGGCGGCCCAACTGGAGCCGATGAGGCCTGTACCGACGATCGCAACACGACTAATTTCAGAATTCGCGTCCATAGTTGATCAACTCCTTGAGTTTCTTTCTGCGACGCTGTTTCACTGACCAAGTTTCACAACGCGACTCTCCGCCGCAGGCGTAAGTTGCCCGGCCTCGTGGTTCGCGAGATGAGCGCGGACTTAGTGCCGCGGCGTTCGGTGACATCGCGTACGAGTTCGGCGAGGGTTGCTGCATAGACTTGCATGGCTTTAGGTTTCCTACTGTACTTTTCTCCACACTAGAACCGCCTGCACCTATGCAGGAGTTTGCGTCCGTCCTCACGCAGAGCGCCCTCCGGACTTACATGTCGGTAGAGGGTCTGGCGGGTCACTCCCAGTTCCCGGCAGAGATCGGCGACCTTCGTTTTGGGCTGGCCCATCGTCGCCAGGGCCAGCCGCACCTTGGTCGGGGTCATTTTAAAAGGCGCTCCTCCCTTGCGGCCGCGGGCGCGAGCGGAGGCCAGCCCAGCCTTGGTCCGCTCGGAGATGAGCTCGCGCTCAAATTCTGCAAGAGCAGCAAAAATGCCGAACACCAGCTTGCCGGCAGGCGTGGTGGTGTCAATTGAGGCACCGTGACCGGTGAGGACTTTGAAGCCGACACCCTGCTTTGTCAGATCGTGCACCGTATTAACCAAATGACACAGGTTGCGGCCGAGTCGATCTAGTTTCCAGACCACCAGAGTATCGCCCGTGCGAAGGGCTTTGAGCGTGGCATCAAGGCCGGGACGAGCATCCAACCGTCCTGAGGCGCGGTCTTCATAGATTTGGGAAGGATCAACACCGGCAGCGATCAGAGCGTCGCGCTGGAGATCAATGGTTTGCGAGCCATCTGATTTTGAAACCCGCACGTATCCAATCAACATGGTGTTACCTAAACGTTCGATTATGTGACAACCAAGCCCAAGCTTCCACAGGCCATTCATCGCGTCACCTAACCCGTAGCATAGACTATGTCTTATAAACGGTCCGATCTTCAATTAAAATACGCGGCTACATATGCCAAGCGTCAGTGATACCGCTTACCCGCGTTTCAAAATCAATCCTTCGGCCAAAGAGCTCAATGAGCTCTATACACCGACAGTATACGAGCTGGCTTTCGCCCGAGAACGAGCCCGCCAACCCCTGCAGCGGGCCGGTCTATTGTTGTTATTGAAAACCTTTCAGCGCTTAGGATACTTTGCCGTCTGCGCCGAGATCCCGGCTTCGATCATACGCCATATCTTCCGCTGCGCCGCATTGGTCGAGTTACCCGCACAGCTGCAAGCCTACGATGCCAGTACGGCCCGGGATCGACACACCACTCTGATCCGTGAATTTCTCGGCGTGACAGCGTACGGCCCGGCTGCTCGGGAGGCGGTCGTTGAGACCTGTCTGCAGGCCGCACGGACCCGCGACGATTTGCCGGACCTAATCAATATGGCGATCGAGGAGTTGATTCGACAACGCTTCGAGTTGCCTGCATTCAGCACCTTGTTGAGGATCGCCCGAACGACTCGCAACACGGTGAACCGTCGCTACCAGTCGCGCGTCTGTGAATTATTGGAGGTGGACGCACGGCAGCGCTTGCTGGCCATCCTCAGCCGACCGGCCGGCGAGCCACGCAGTTTGTGGGATCAAGTAAAGCGTGAACCCAAACGCTCAACGGTCCCGCAATTCAAGGATTTCCTGGATCACCTACACTGGTTGCAACAGCAGAACGTCGCAGCAAGTGCTTTCGCGGAAATTCCGGAAGCTAAAATCCGGCAATTTGCAGCCGAGGGTCGATCGCTCGATCTGACCTCATTGAATGACATGCCGGAACGCAAGCGCCTCACCCTAGCGGGCGCCTTGATCCTTAAACAAGTGGCAAGGGCGCTGGACGACGTGACCGACATGTTCATCCGTCAAGTAAACAAGATGCACCACAAGGCGGAGGAAGCGCTCATGCAATACCAGCTGGCGCATGCAGATCGAACCGATGCGCTAATCGCTGTATTGCGAGAGATCACCTTAGCCTACAAGGCCGAAGGCTCAAGGGAGGAGCGATTGGCCCTGATCGAAACGCTGCTGGAGAAAGATGCCGATCAGATTCTGGCCCAGTGCATGGCCCATGAGGCGGTAGCTGGAAGCAACCACTTGTCTTTCCTCCTCCTGTTTTACAGTGGTCGGCGGAGCACGCTTTTCCTGTTCCTCGAAAGCGTCTCGCTGGTCTCGACAACGCAAGACCGCGTGCTTCTTGATGCGATCGCTTTCTTGTTGGCCCACAAAGGCCTCCATAGTAAATGGTTGGCGGCTCCACATGCTCCGTTGAGTGAAGACGATCGTGGCAGTCTGAACCCATTGGATCTGTCATTCGTGGCCGACAAATGGTGGCCGCTCGTCACCGGGAATAAAGATCGGGGTGCCGTGGTAGAGCGTATCGATCGCCGTTACTTCGAGTTGTGCGTTTTTTCCAACATCATGCTCGAACTGAAGTCCGGCGACCTTTGTGTCCCAGGTAGCGACCAATTCAGCGATTACCGCAAAGAGCTGGTGTCGAAGGATGAATTCGAGCGTGGAGTCACGCTTTATGGCGAACAGGCGGGCATTCCCGTGGAGGGACCACTGTTTATTGCCCGGCTTCGTGGGCAGTTAGAAGCGGCTGCCAAACGAGCCAATGACAACTTTCCTGCCAATGAGTATTTGCGAATTGAGAATGGCGAGCCGGTGTTAAAACGTTTGCAGCGCAAACCCGAACCAGAAGGGTTGTCTCGGCTGGAACAGCAACTCGTCGAACACATGACCCACGTGGACATTGTTGATGCACTGTCCGATACCGAGCACTGGCTGAACTGGAGTCGCTTCTTCGGTCCGATTTCCGGCCATGACGCCAAGCTGGAAAATCCGCGCGAACGCTACCTAATCACCACCTTCTGTTATGGCTGCAACCTGGGACCAACCCAGACCGCACGCTCCATCAAGGGGCTGGATCGTCGACAGGTGTCTTTCGTTAACCAGCGGCACGTAACCGAGGAGAACTTGAACCAAGCCATCACAAGGGTCATCAATGCCTATGCTCAACTTCCCCTCCAACGGGTGTGGGGCTCGGGCAAGTCCGCCTCGGCGGATGGTACGAAGTGGGAACTGTATCCGCAAAACCTGATGTCGGAATACCACATTCGCTACGGCGGTTACGGTGGCATCGGCTATTATCTTGTGGCTGACTCCTACATCGCGCTGTTCTCACGCTTCTCGGCCTGCGGCGCCTGGGAGGGACATTACATCCTAGATTTTATCGAGGAGAATAAATCCGATGTGCAGCCCGATACCATCCACGCCGACACCCAAGGTCAAAGCACCACCATTTTTGGTCTGGCGTATCTGCTGGGGATCCAATTGATGCCGCGAATTCGTCATTGGAAAGAATTGAATCTGTGTCGCCCACCTGGCGAGCATCGTTATCTCCACATCGATTCGCTCTTTAATACCCAAGCCGAGTGGGATCTGATCGAAACGATGCTGCCCGATATGCTACGAGTGGCCCTGTCGATTAAGGCCGGCAGAATTATGCCCTCAACGATTCTACGCCGGCTCGCCACCTACAGTCGCAAAAACAAGTTGTACTTCGCGTTTCGCGAACTGGGACGCGTGGTGCGGACCATCTTTTTGCTGCAATACATCTCCGACCTCGAACTGCGGCAGGTAATCCAGGCTGCCACCAACAAAAGCGAGGCCTTTAACAAATTCGTGCAGTGGGTGTGTTTCGGTGGCGAGGGCGTGATCACCGAAAACGTGCGCGATGAGCAGCGTAAGTTTATTAAATACAATCACCTGGTAGCGAATCTGCTGTCGTTCCACACGCTGGTAACGATGACCAAGGCTCTGCAGCAGTTGCTCGAGGAAGGCCATACGGTCGACATGGAGGCTCTGAGCACACTCAGCCCGTATAGAACCGAGCACATCAACCGCTTTGGCAACTATGTGATCAATCCCAACCGAATGCCGGAGGCATTGGAAGAACACCTGGGGCTTTCATTATCACCAGTCTCGGCTTGATTCGGCGATCTGTGTGTTTTTTACCAGAATCCTTACCGCCCTCCATATCGACGAGGGCGAAGGCGCTCCCATCGTTTTCGCGCATGGAAACCCGACCTCATCCTATCTGTGGCGCAACGTCATGCCGGCCTGTCGTGGCCTGGGCCGGCTGATTGCCTGCGACATGATCGGGATGGGCGATTCCGAGAAACTTCCCGACTCTGGCCCCGACCGCTACACCTACGCCGAGCAGCGCAGCTTTCTGTTCGCTTTGTGGGAAAAGCTGGGGGTCGATAAGGATGTTGTGTTTGTGCTGCACGATTGGGGTTCCCTCTTAGGCTTCGATTGGACGCGCCAGCACGCCGAGCGCGTCCAGGGTATCGCCTACATGGAGGCGCTTGTTCAGCCCATTACCTGGGAGGATTGGCCTGAAAATGAGCGATCTATCTTCCAGGGATTTCGCAGCAAGGATGGCGAGACAATGCTGCTCCAGGAGAATATGTTCGTGGAAAACCTCCTGCCGAAAGCGATATTGCGCAGGCTGAGCGACGATGAGATGGCTGCCTATCGTGCTCCATTTGCCAATGCAGGGGAAGATCGTCGTCCAACGCTGACGTGGCCACCTCAAATTCCAATCGAAGGCGAGCCGGCCGAAGTAGTCCGAGTGGCCACTGATTGCGGTCGGTGGCTAGCCGAGAGCCGTATCCCGAAGCTTTTTATTAATGCAGAACCGGGTGCGATATTAACGGGTCGGCAACGTGAGTTTTGCCGGACCTGGCGCAATCAAACCGAGCTGACTGTCGAAGGAATCCACTTTATTCAGGAGGATAGCCCCGAAAAGATTGGTGAAGCGCTAGCGGCGTTCGTACGCTCATTGAGGAGCATTTGAAGGATAGAAGCGCGATGCGTCAGGCCGGCGGCCGACATCAGACATTCAGTTCTACACCGCTGCATATAAATAGATTTCAGATGACATCTATATTGTCGAACCGACCAAATACCGAGGAGGAGAGATCATGGCTCAAAAGAAATTCCTAGTGACGGGTGCGACTGGCGACACGGGGGGTTACACGGTCGAGCAGTTGCTGGAGCGAGGACATGCGGTGCGGGCGCTGGCCCATCGCGAAGATGACCGCTCGAAACGACTGGAAAAGATGGGCGCAGAAGTGGTTATCGGCGATTTTCTGAAGTTCAACGACGTGCGCGCGGCGATGCGAGGAGTTCGCGGCGCATACTTCTGTTATCCGATCCGCCCCGGCATTCTGCAGGCGACAGCCTATTTCGCTCAGGCCGCTAAAGAGGCCGGCCTCGAATGCGTCGTGAACATGTCGCAGAAATCGGCTCGCGAGGACGCGTTGAGCCACGCGGCGCAGGATCATTGGCTCTCCGAGCAGGTCTTCGACTGGTCGGGAATTACCGCGGCCCATCTTCGCTCCACGTACTTTGCCGAATGGCTGCTCTATCTTGCACCGATGATTCGCGCCGGAGTGCTGCACGTCCCTTTCGGCACCGGTCGACACGCTCCTATTGCGGCGGAGGATCAGGCCCGTGTGATCGTGGGGATTCTGCAAAACCCGAACCCGCATCGCGGCCAGGTTTATCCTCTTTACGGACCGGTTGAGTTCACTTATGCCGAGATCGCCCAGGTCCTCAGCCGCGTCTTGGGGTGGGAGGTGCAATACAAGCAAGTGAGCATTGAGACGATGCTGACAATGATGGCCTCTGGCGGTCAGAAACCACCTCCCGGGCATAACGCGCGGGCTCTCTATGGCGAGTTCGAACCAAAACCCGAACGTCAAGGAGATTCCTTCGCCATCCAGCATTTGCGTGAAGTCGCCATCGATCATCAGAACGGTATCTTCGCCGGGACGAATGATCTGATTGAGAAAATCGGCGGCCGCCCTCCGACAACACTGGAGGAATTCATTAACAAGCACCGCGCTGCCTTTACTGCGTGAGCACGACGACGCTTCTACCGGGAGATTAGCTGCCGCCGACGCCTTAGCTCGAGCACTCACTTTCGATATGGCCAACTGGTGGCAACCCACCGCCGCCAATTATTTCGTGCGCATCAAGAAGGACCAAATTCTCCAAGCCATCCAAGAAGCAACCGGAGCTCCCGTTAAAGAAAGGCTCCGTAGCCTGAGGAAACAAGGCCTGGCCGCAGAAGCCGAAAAATCAGTCACCGGCACCCGCTGGCTCCCTGAGCTCCTTCGTAACTAATTGATCCGAAAGTGCCGGGTTCGTCTGGGAACCCGGCCTTTCCCTTTTCCAGACTTCCAGCATCGCCTACATGGGGAGAACTCAAGAAACGGAAATTTATGCACGCTAAGACTGGGCCTTTTGTATTCTGCGGAATTGAAGTGGTCGACGACGCCCTGCTAAAGCATCTGTCGCCGCTGGGCTGGGAACATATCAATTTGACGGGAGATTACGTTTGGCACGCCAACAAAAGAGTCGCCGCAGGACGTTTTCGACTACTTCAATTCCGCAGAATACAAAAGGCCCAGTCTTAGCGTGCATAAATTTCCGTTTCTTGAGTTCTCCCCATTAGCGACGGCGTAGCAAGCTGCGACCGCAAATGAGGATCGTATCGGCGGGTCGACGTAAAGCGTATCGGCGATTTCTGTTACGCCAGGCCGGCTAAAACAACCGTCGAGTAGATGACAAATGCCACAATTAACGGCGAACGGCATGCACGCCCAAGGCGTAAGAGGACTTGGCTACACTCCAACATCCTCCTGCGTGAAGCGTCCATTTAACTGACGCCAGATCCGCAGCCGATTAATATTCTGCAGTTCTGTCGGCAACAATTTTGCGGCGAAGTTTTGGAAACAAATGGGTCGGGCGAAGCGCTGGATTGCCGCGGTGCCAACTGAAGTGAAACGGGCATCGGTGGTCGCGGGATAAGGGCCGCCATGATGCATGGCTGGGCAGACTTCGACCCCTGTCGGATAACCATTGAGAATTAACCGTCCGGCTTTCTCACCCAAAGCTTCGAGAAACGACCGACTGGATTCCTGCTCGTTCGGCGTAAGATGTACCGTCGCGGTCAACTGTCCTGGCAATGACTCAATGGTCTTCAATACCTCCGCTTCGTTGGCGCATTCAACGAGCAAAGTCGCCGGACCAAAAATTTCTTCCTGTAACTCAGGGTTTTGCTGAAAATCTGCGGCCGGGGCGACTAAGAGATGAGCCGCGTGACTTACCCGCAGGTACGGATGCACCTTGCGTAGCGAATCAGCCAACCGCTCCTCTATGCCGCGATATAACATCGGGGCGGCTTCCACTTTCGCGAGCGCATCAGCGAGCGCGTCTCTGAACTCGTCAAGTTCCGGCCCGCGCACCGCCAACACTACGCCGGGCTTTGTACAGAATTGGCCAACACCGAGCGTCACCGAACCGACCAACCCTTTGACAATATCTGCACGGCGTTCCCGCAACGCTTCCGGCATGATCAGCATCGGGTTGAGCGAGCTCATTTCGGCAAAAACCGGAATCGGATCAGGACGGGCCGTTGCGAGGTTAAAGAGAGCGCGTCCAGCCCGAGTCGAACCGGTAAACCCAACGGCACGAATCGCACCGTGAGTTACCAACTCCGTTCCTGCTTCGATCGAGGTATCGGTTACTAAATGAAATATTGCTTTGGGCATGCCAGCGTCGACGACCGCCTGGTTGATCGCGTCCCCAACCAAAGTAGAGGTGCGCGGATGTCCAGGATGGGCTTTCACAATCACCGGACAGCCTGCGGCCAATGCGGAAGCCGTGTCGCCACCGGCTACCGAGAAGGCCAGAGGAAAATTGCTCGCACTGAATACCGCAACTGGTCCCAGTGGCTGCAGTATCCGGCGCAGATCCGGTTTCGGGACCGGTTTGCGTTCGGGTAGAGCGGTATCGATGCGGGCGTCGACCCACGATCCCTCCTCAATCAGATCGGCGAACATGGTGAGCTGATTAATCGTGCGTACGCGTTCTCCCCGGAGACGGTCAGCCGTGAGCTTCGTCTCTTCATGGCAAACTTGGATCAACGCCTCGCCAAGCGCGTCGATGCGTGCTCCAATCCCACGAAGGAACGTGGCGCGTTCTTTCGCGCCGTGCGGTCGGAAGCCGGTCACAAGATCCAGATGGGCGGCTAAGGAATCACTCATAACCAATTTTTGCACAGAAGGTCACAGAGATCACAAAGAAGATCTTCTAACCGCGAATGGACACGGATGGACGCGAATAAAAACCTTTAAACAGAAGTTAACAGATTAAGCAAAGGGCCGAAGACCGACTGAGATCGCAACATTTCCCAATCCCAGAACTGCCTTCAGTGAACGAATTCTGACGCAAAACAGTTCTACCACAAGGGCCGAACCTTTGCTTCCTTCGTCACGGCGGGTTTCATTCGCGTCCATTCGTGTCCATTTGTGGTTGTTTGCTTCCTGCCTTTTGGTCCCAGCTTCGCAACGCTGCGCTTTCGCGGCTATTCGCGTCCATTCGTGGTTGTTCTAGGCTACTTCATTTACCAATTCGCCGATCGGTTCGAGTGCGATCTTCACCGAGTCCCCCGATAATAGCGTGAAATCAGCAGGCGGAACGATTCCGGTACCGGTAAACAGGAAAGCACCGACCGGAAAACTGAGTTCGCGATACAAGTATTCCGCCAATTCGTCGAACCCGCGTCTGATACGCGAAAGCGGCACACTGCCTTGAAACACCGGCTTGTCGGCACGCTCGACTACCAAAGTGATTTCAGCGTCGAGATCCAGCGGGCGGTCGGTGATCCAGATCGCGGGTCCGAGCGCGCAACTGCCGTCGTACACCTTGGCTTGGGGAAGATACAACGGATTTTCGCCCTCGATATCACGGGACGAAACGTCGTTTCCCAAAGTATAGCCGACAATCTTACCATCCTTATTTATCACCAAGACTAACTCGGCCTCCGGTACACTCCAACGGGCATCTTTGCGGACGTGGATCTTGCCATTTGGGCCGACGACTCGCCAACCGGCTGCTTTGAAAAAAAGCTCGGGACGCTCGGCTTCGTAAACCTTCGAGTAAAAGACTGCTGCCCCACTCTCCTTGGACTCCTCCCGGCGCCCTTCCCGGCTTCGTTCGTAGGTAACGCCGGCAGCCCAGATCTCCTGAGTACCGACCGGCTTAAGAATCTCTTCCCCCAGCGGCGGCTGCGTAGCCGGCGCCTTCCACGAAACATCCAGCAAATGACTATGCAGGAGAGGAAGATTCAGTAACTCGTCGAAATCGGTGGCGTGCACATTGAAAAACTGGGCGCCCGATTTTAACAAGAAACCCTTGGTAGTTCGGTAGAGGTACATGACGAGTCAGAATACAGAATTCAGGGGATGTGGGTATCGACAATCGGGCAGCTGGAAGATTGGCCGGCCATCTCTTGGGCAGATTCATCCGGAACCGCGGCCATCAAGTTGCCATGTTGGCAGGAAGTCTCAGTTATCGCGGGCATGAAGAGCGCGAAATGGGATTTCGCCATATCCTTTCGGAAGAATTTGGCGACTTGGTCATCGTTCAGCTTCGAGAAATTCTCGACGACATGAGCCGGAGCTACGCTGAGACTAAAGCGTTGGTAGAGCTTCACCGGACTTGCTGGCATCTATAACATAGGAGCTGGCAACCGCGGAATCGCCCGCGTAGCAGAGGAATCCGGGCGCGCCGGCGATGTAGTCTTCATCGGCCACGAATTGACGGAGCACACTCGACGCTTCCTTCTCTCGGGTGTAATGGACGCATTAATCGATCAGAACCCCCGTCTCGAGGCTCGTGAAGCTGTGAACGCCTTGGCTAGAGCCGTCCGCGGTCAACCCGCGGATCGCGCATCCTGGCTCATCGGCATGCCGGTAATCTTCCGCGAGCACATTCCGTCGCGATAGCAGCCTGCGGAAACGCGGTCATCGGCGAGAACGCCAGGAACCGACTAGGATAGTAATCAGTAAACGGTGCAGTCACGAACCCCTGGCGGGTAGAGCGAAACAGTCCGGCTACCTACGCGCTAATAGGATCACCGGTCCGCGCCGGACTGTGAGCCTTGGGTCGCCCATCGTTAGGCCGCGCCCGCAACGCTTCGCGTAGCGATGCGGGCGGGCTCACACGCCTCATCTCGCTGGTCGCTCGATGCGCGCTTCGCCCTACCTTTGATGGGTATCTCTATCCTTAGCGATGTCCTGACCACACCCCTGGCAACACCAATCACCGATTACAAATCTGGTCGGTTCCCGGCGTTCTAGTGCGATGGTCTCGGCACTTCGTGACCCCGGGTCCCGATCAGGAAATCAAAGTCGGCGCCGAGATTGGCTTGCATCACCCGCTCGCAATACAGGCGCTGATAGCCACCGGATGGTAGTTCCGGCGGAATCCAAGCACGGCGCCGACGCTCCAGCTCCGTATCGTCTACCACCAGATGCAGAATTCGATTCTCCACATCAACCTCAATGAGATCTCCATCCTGCACGAAAGCGAGCGGCCCCCCAACCGCCGCTTCCGGTGTGCAGTGCAGAATCACGGTCCCGTAGGCGGTCCCGCTCATGCGCGCATCTGAAATGCGAATCATGTCTGTAATGCCGCGCTTTAACAGCGCCGGTGGCAACCCCATATTGCCGACCTCCGCCATTCCAGGATAACCGCGTGGCCCACAATTCTTCAGAACAAGAATTGAGTTTTCGTCCGCCTCCAAGTTGGGATCATTGATTCGCTCGTGGTAATGTTCAATATTCTCAAAGACGATTGCTCTGCCGGTACGTTTGAGGAGATGCGGACTCGCAGCGGACGGCTTCACCACCGCCCCATCCGGTGCCAGGTTTCCCCGCAATACTGCGATTCCTCCGGAACTTACCAACGGCTGGGAAAGCGGCCGAATCACCTCGGTGTTGTAGCATTCGGCGGTCCGAATGTTCTCCCAGACCGTAGCGCCGCTTACCGTCATGATGGACTTGTGCAAAAGCCCGGCTTCAGCCAGCTGCCGCATCACCACCGGAAGCCCGCCCGCATAATAAAAATCCTCCATTAAGAAACGGCCGGAAGGCATCAAATCTACAATCGTCGGAACCGCACGGCCAAGTCTGTCCCAATCGTCGAGGGTCATGTTGATACCGACCCTTCCCGCAATGGCGAGGAGATGTATGACACCATTCGTGGAACCGCCCACTGCGCCGTTTACCCGAATCGCGTTCTCGAAGGCTTCGCGGGTCAAGATCTTCGAAAGCCGCAGGTCTTCTCGGACCATCTCGACGATGCGCCTCCCCGCCATCTGCGCCAGAACACTGCGTCTCGCGTCCACTGCGGGAATCGCTGCGTTGTGCGGGAGGGCCACGCCGAGTGCTTCGACCATCGATGCCATGGTGGAAGCTGTTCCCATGGTCATGCAATGCCCGGCGCTTCGGGACATGCACGCTTCCGCTTCCGACATTTCACACATCGTCATTCGGCCGGCCCGAACCGCTTCCGAGAATTGCCAGACGCTGGTGCCGGAGCCGATGGTTTGCCCTTTGAATCGGCCGTTTAACATCGGTCCGCCGGATACCACGATACTGGGAAGATCGCAGCTGGCTGCTCCCATGAGTAACGAAGGCGTGGTTTTGTCGCATCCGGTCAGTAGCACGACCCCATCGATCGGATTGCCCCGGATCGATTCCTCCACATCCATGCTAACCAGGTTTCGGAACAGCATGGCAGTAGGCCGCAGGTTCGACTCGCCCAACGACATGACAGGAAATTCGAACGCTACGCCGCCCGCCTGCAGGACTCCCTGCTTCACCTTGTCGGCTAGTCCCCGGAAATGAGCATTGCAGGGGGTGAGCTCGGAATAGGTATTACAGACTCCGATGACAGGCCGGCCGTCGAAAACGTCATCCGGCAGTCCCTGGTTCCGCATCCAGCTGCGGTGAATAAACACGTCGCGGCTAGTCCCTCCGAACCAGGCTTGAGAGCGCAGAGCTCCATTCGATTTTAATTTATCTTTTTCTGTAATATTCATTGTAAAGTATTCCGGATTAAAAGCTTACGACGGAATTCATTGTTCCAGACGCTCACGGCCATAGACTAAGAGCATCGCGATAATAACGATACCATAGATCACTTGTCGACCGGCCTCCGGCATCTGCACCACCGAAAGGATTGACTGCAAGAGCGTGATCAGGACGACGCCGGCGATCGTGCCGAGAAAGCTTCCTCGACCGCCCAAAATCCTGGTACCACCGAGCACGACAGCAGCGATTGCAGGAAGAAGATACGGGTCGCCCATTGCCTGATAGGCATGCGTCGAGTATCCGGCCAGGAGCACACCCGAAAGCGCTGAGCAGGAGCCGGAAATAGCGAAGCAGATGAGGATTACGCGGCGCGTGTCGACGCCAGACAGATAGGCTGCCGATTCGCGGTTGCCGATCGCATAGACCCGGCGGCCAAAAACGGTGCTGGTCAGCAATACGATGACGATGAGGGCGACTGCCCCCCAGACCCAGAGCGCATTGGGAATTCCGAATAGTGATCGCCCGACGGAGATCAGGTGCATCGTCGCAGTAGCGCGATCTTGGGGGGCATAACCGCTGGTATGGACAATCATCAACCCTTGGGCCAGGACATTCGTGCTAAGCGTAAAGATCATCGAGGGCACGCGCAAATAAGCGACCCCTACTCCGTTTACCAGACCGGCGCAGAGACCACAGGCAATGCCAATGGGAATGGCCAACGCGGTTCCCGTTTGGCCCCAGCCACTCACCGCGGTCGACATCATGCCACCGATAGTGACGACCCACGGGATCGAGAGATCGATCTGGCCAAGTAGGATGACCAGCATGAGGCCAGACGCGATAATGCCAAGAAAAGAAGCTACTTGCAGCTGTTGCAAAAGGTACTCTGGGGAAAGAAAATTAGAGGAGTAGAACGAGCCAATAAACAGGAGAGCGATAATGCAGCCGAAGACGGCGAACACGACTGGATCAATTCGCTTCAGTGTCCGAGCATGCATGGCCGGTTAGCCTCCGAGGTAAATATCCAGCCTATTCTTAATCCGAAGCAGCCGAAAGGAACTGAGGCTGACGGCAACAAGAAGAACAACCCCGAGGAAGAGCGGCTGCCAAAGAGGGTCGAAATCGAACACGATGAGCAGGTCGCCGACCGTTCTCAGCACGAAAGCGCCGAAGATCGACCCGATAGCGCCACCTGAGCCGCCGAAAAGCGACGTTCCGCCGAGAACCACCGCGGCGATCGAATTCAGCGTATAGGTACTGCCGAGGGCAGTATTGGCTTCTCCAGAATAGGTTATACAGGTCAAAAGCAGACCGGCCATTGAGGCAAGGACACCGGCCATGAGATAAGCAAAAAACTTGGCGCGCGCGATTGGAATCCCGCACATAAAGGCAGCCTGTTCCGAAGAGCCGATAGCATAGGCCGCGCGACCCAGGACCGAGTGCTTATAGGGAAGCCAAAAAAGGAAAACCACACCGAGCAGGAGAATCAAAGCAACCGGGATGCCTCCAGGCAAGGACCCGACTATGGCGTCAGCAAAATCGGTGTTGATTGTGCCGCCAGGGGCAGGCCTCAACCAGAGTGCACAGCCATAATAGATCGCTCCGGTAGCGATCGTCGCGATGATCGGTTGCAGCCGGCCGTACACGACAACGGCGCCATTGATTGAGCCGCAGATAATTCCCACAGCCAAGACCGCTAACACTCCTAACGCTGTTTCAAGGGGTGAGCCAACCACCAAGGTCGAGGCGATACAATTCGCGAGTACGAACACCATACCGACAGAAAGATCGAGACCGGCAGTAAGGATCGGGATAGTTTGCGCCATCGCGACCAGTGCGAGTAACACTCCTTTATTGGCTGCCGTGTTGATGACTCTCGGGTTAAGGCCGGCGGGATGCTTCGAAACGTAAAGAGTGAACATTACGACGAAGAGCGCGACCGCGAAAAGAATCCGGCGCTGAGAGGTGAGGTGAAAGTGCCAATCGCCTTTCCGTTTGGTTTTTTTTTCCCCCGTGTTGGGAGGGCGCACGTGCTCGTGCGCCGAGACCACTGATGGCATGGACGTCGAGGTTGATGGATTGAACGCTAGGTCGGACAGGAGCGATCCCTCCCCGGGCCGGACTTCCGGTGACGCCGCGGGCGTTACGCTGCGGGCCTCAGCTACCGGCAGGTTAAGCGCACTCGTGACGAGATTGCGCTCGGTGATTGCCCCGCTTTCGAGAGTTCGAACGACACCACCGTTATAGAGAACCAGGACCCGGTCACAACAGCCGATCAGTTCGTCGTAGTCGGTCGAATAAAATAAGATTGCGGCGCCTTCGTCGGCCAACCGGCGAAGGCTCTGATAGAGTTCTTGCTTGGTGCCGACATCAACGCCACGGGTCGGATCGTTGAGCAGGATGATTCGGGGCTCGGTCATCAACCATTTGCCAATAACTACCTTTTGCTGATTACCACCGGACAGAGCGCCTACTGGACCATCGATGCCGTCACAACGGATATTGAGGATCCGGATAATCTCGCCTACTGCTGCCTCTTCGGTGCTTCGCTGGATCAGCCCAAACCGAGAGAACCGTTCAATTGCAGCAAAGGAAAGGTTGTCGCGCACTGACATGGGCAGCATCAATCCTTCCGTCTTTCGGTCTTCTGGAATCAGCGCCATGCCGACTGCTTTTTTCTTGGCCGAGCAAGGGTCTCTTAGCGTTACGGATTTTCCGCAAATCTCGACTGTGCCAGACACGCCATTCAAAACACCAAAAAGAGCCAGCAGGAGCTCGTGTTGACCCTGCCCGTCGAGTCCGCCGAGACCAACCACTTCGCCTCGTTTGATCGATAGATCGATCCCTTTAAGGTGTCCTGCCCAAGAGAGATTCTTCACGCTGAGCACCGCCGCACCGTCCGGTGTTTGGGTCGGCTTTGGTGGAAACACGCTCTTGTATTCCCGCCCGATCATCATTTCCACGACCGCATCATCACTCTTAGTCCCAGCTGCGAAAGTCGCGACGTAACGACCATTGCGATAGACGGTGCAGTCGTCGGCGAGTTCGGCTATCTCGTGCATGCGATGTGAGATGTAGACGATGGTGAGGCCTTCCGAGCGAAGCTGTTTCAAGACGCGGAAAACCCTTACCACATCGGCGACGGTCAATGCCGACGTTGCTTCATCCAGTATCAGGATCTTTGGATTGCGAGCGAGCGCCTTGGCGATCTCGACCATTTGCCGGCGCGAGAGCGGTAGATCCTTTACGGGCGAAAGCGGGTGAATGTCCTCGGCTCCGGCTCGGGCAAGTGCCTTCTCTGCCAGGCGACGCTGGGACCGGCGATCAATTAAGCCAAACCGAGTTGGCGGGCTGGTAATCGCTATATTGTCTGCGACCGATAGGTCAGCGATGAGTGACAGCTCTTGGAAAATGCAAGCAATGCCCGCTGCCGTCGCAGCGGCCGGCTTGCGGAACGTGACGGGTTGGCCCTCGAGTTCCATGAGACCGGAATCCGGCTGGACGACGCCCGCCATCACCTTGATCAAAGTGGATTTTCCCGCGCCGTTCTCGCCCAGAACGGCGTGAATTCGACCGGGAAAACACTCCAGACGGGCGTCTTCGAGCGCACGAACGCCGCCGTAGCGCTTCGAAATCCCATCCATGCGGAATAGTGCGACTGCACTTGTATCCATAGGACCCTTCGCGTCGCGGGGAGTATCCCCCGCGACATCGATCCCATCACCAGGGGTCACTGATTGGCCTCAGTCTTGCCCATTATCTCTTCGGCGGTGAAGCCGATATTGCAGGCCGGAAAGGAGTTTCCGACGAAGAAGTTGTCTTGGAGGCTAGGATAATAGTCTTGGCCCTCTTTCATGTTTGGCCACTCGACATACGACACCGGCAGACTAATCGACTGGGGCACTGCATTACCCTGAAGCGCTGAGATAGCCGCCTTTATGGTCACCGCAACCTGGGCCGGACCAGTACCGCCCGATGAACCATGGAGGCCTTGGTCGGCATATTTCGCGCACAATTTACGGTACCCGTTTTCAGTTTCACCAGACACCGGGATCATTGGATGATGTGCGTCGATGAGCGCTTGCACCGTGCCGGTGGATCCGCCCTGAGTGTATATGCCTGCAAACTGCTTGTGGATTGCGATCGCGTCGGCTGTGACCTTCTGAGCTGTACCGTCATCCCACTTGCCGACCACTTCGATTACCTCAAACTTCTTCCCCGATTTATCGAGCACCTCATGGAAGCCGTTGTGCCGATCGCGATCGACCGAGTTTCCCGACGGGCCTCGCACTTCCAGGATCTTGCCGCCGTCTGCCTTGATTTCCTTCAAGAGCCAACGAGCGGCCATGCGTCCCAGCTCGACCTGATCGACATTGACTGTGATTGCGTCCGGCGACTCGATTACGTTGTCAAACGACAGGAGCACCACACCCGCTGCATTGGCACGCTTCACAACAGGCGCAAAGGCGGTAGGGTTGAGCGCGTTGACGATCACAGCGTCATAGCCAGAGTCAATGAAGTTATTCGCGGCAGCGATCTGGGCGGCGAGATCTTCACCGGTGGAGACCACCTTAAGCTCCTTCAGTTGACTCTTAACGTCGGACTTTTCGGCGTAAGCTTTGGCGGTCTTGATCATCTGGATGCGCCAGGTGTTTCCAATAAAGCCATTGACCAGCGCGATGCGGTAGGGTCCATCCTTCTTTGGCCATTTGAGGTATTTGGTGTCCGAACTCCATGGCTTCATACAGTCGGCGTCGGCACCGGGTCCGGAGACGACTTGCGGACCAGCCGCGATTGCGGCCGTGGAAATGCCGCAAAACAGTGCCAGCGCACTGACCATCGTCAGTACCTGGCTACTCAGAAACGTATTTTTCATCAGATTTTTTTTCACTTGGGGGAGAGCGCATATTTACGCGTCGGATTTACATTGAGGTGGAATGGCATCGGCGGCACTGCCCGCAAAAATGCAGGACAACGCAGAATGAAGAGGGTTTTTCTCTCCTTTTTGACCACATAGGCCGATGAAACGGGGGGTGCTGCTACAGGCTGTTGGCCAGACCTTGCCGGCCACGCCACGAACATAGGTGGCAAAATTTGGAGGGTCAATCAATTCATATGATTTAATTGTATAATTGATATACGATGGCCGGTTTAATAACTATTTGGCTCCTCATCGCCAAGTAAACCGCGGGTCAAGAGAAGCGAATATGAAATCCAAGGTCCCCCTAGCCAGCAAGGTCTCTCGAAAACGCAAACCGCGAGTCCAACGAGAGGTTGTCGCCACTCTGGCCCGTCGCATCCTATCCGGCGAAATTCAGCCGCGCCAATACCTGCCAAAAGAGTCAGAGTTGTGCGTTGAATATCGAGTCAGCCGTACCGTTATCAGGGAGGCAACAAAAATCCTTGAGTCAAAGGGCTTGCTCCGCAGCCGCAGCCGCGTCGGCACCCAGGTACTCGATCCAAACGAATGGAATATGCTGGATGCGGATCTGCTGGGCTGGGCTGGGCCTGATTTCCACGATCCGCGGTTTGTTCATTCCCTCATGGAAGCCAGATGCATTATCGAGCCGGTGGCTGCTGAACTTGCCGCTGAACGGGCTGACCCGCGAGACTTGGCTAAACTGGACGAAGCCTACCAGCGCATGCACTCCTCTCTGCCGCCCAGTGCGCCACATGACGTTCAAGAATGCTCTGACGCGGATCTGGACTTCCATACCGCACTGCTCGTGGGCAGTCACAATCATGTGCTAATCCAGCTGGCCAGCGTGATTCGAGCGGCGCTGCGCGCGTTGTTCGAGTTGACGACCCATCTCGGTTCAGCCCACGAACAAGCCCTTGATCTCCATGGTGAGGTCGTTGAGGCCGTTCGTCTTCGGCAACCGGCCGTGGCCCGTGCGGCTATCCTCAAGATTCTGGCCGCAGCAGTGGTAGATTTGGATCTGCCACCGCCCCGGATAGCGCCTGAAGTACTCCGCCCGGTCGCATTCGATGGACAAAGTCGAGACGGGCGAAACAAGAGAGCACACCCAACGCGGAATAGGGAACACGGAGCAAGCGGTAGATTGGATCGGACAACAAGCGCAAAACCTCGTAAGCAGGCACTCCGCCAAGTGAAATAGCCGTCTATTCGCGGTTGTTTTTCTTCGCCTTGGTTGCGGCTACGCTGCGCTGTGTTTCCTTGTGGCTATTTCCAAACTGTCATTTGTCATCTTTCATTTCTTTTCCCCCAATGAATCTCGTACAATTTTTAGACGCTAACGGCGATCGACGGATCGGTAGCCCGGGTAATGATCATTCTACGCTTCGGGTACTGGATCGGTTTGTTTCGGTTTACGAGCTTGCTAACGAAGCGCTTCGCGCAAGGACTACCCTTGTTGAACTAGCCGCCAAACATTTGTCCGATCGAATAGATTCGTACGATCAAGTCATTCACGAACAAAGGGTGCTCGTTCCGTTTGATCATCCCGATCCGGCTCGCTCCTGGGTTTCACTCACTGGTCTTACTCATCTCGGAAGTGCCAAATCGAGGAACGCAATGCACGCTAAATTGACGGTCGATACTGACCTGACTGATACGATGAAGATGTTTCGCCTTGGCTACGAAGGAGGCAAACCCGGATCCGGAAAGATCGGCGCACAACCGGAATGGGCTTTTAAAGGAGATGGCCAATGTGTCGTGAATCCGGAACAAGCGATCACATCACCCGCATTCGCGAACGATGGCGGCGAAGAAGCGGAATTAACCGGATTGTACCTCATCGACCCTGCAGGCATACCAGTTCGAGTCGGATTCGCGCTCGGTAACGAATTCGCCGATCACGCATTGGAACGGCAGAACTATCTTTATCTTGCCCACTCAAAATTACGTTCTTGCTCGTTTGGCCCCGAACTGTACTTAGGTCCCCTGCCCACCAGCTTGGCCGGAACGGTACGCGTATTGCGAAACGACCAGGAAGCCTGGAGCGGCACCATGCTTACAGGCGAGGACAATATGTGTCATACGATCGCGAACCTGGAACACCATCATTTCAAATATCCCATGTTTCGCCGGCCAGGCGATGTGCACGTGCATTTTTTCGGCGCCAGTGTGTTGAGCTGTCAGGAAGGTTTTTCGGCCCAACCAGGCGACGTATTTGAGGTCGAGTGCGAACCTTTCGGGAAACCGTTGCGCAATCCCCTAAACTGGGCAGACGACGAGGGATTTCTTTCGGTTCGCACGCTTTAGACGGTTTTGATGCGAGACGGCCAGGCTCCAACCTCTCCGCTGAAGCCGCCGCGGCAAAAAAATGTGGCGCCTAGCTTCGCGAAGGCGGAAGCCGTGCCTCAAGATCGCCTAGCAGTCTGTCGGACCTCGCTTGACAAAATCCGATGGGCAGGTTTTCAGCGGCGAAGCCGCGATTCAGGATAGCCTAGGGCGCAGCCCTAGGAATTGGAATATAAAGACGATTAAGCGCTGAAAGCGCGGGACAACAACATGCCTATATGAGGTTTTATGTGGCAATACGCTGAAACGCGCCGTCAGTGCGCGACAAGGATCTACGCATCCGATGTTCCGCGGCTCACCCGTTCGCCCTCCAACGGATACCCGGCATCCTCCCAATCCGCTATCCCGCCGGCGTAATGCCACGCATTCTGAAAGCCGTGATCCACGAGTTGTTGGTAAACCAGGACGCTTGCCGTACAACCCTCATTTGAGCAATAGACGACGACTTCCTCTTTGGGATTGAGCGTCTCTAAAGCCTGGCGCAAATTCTCGAAATGCAGAGAGCCAGGAATGCGCTTGGCCCGAAATGCCCACTCATCTAAACAATTGACCAGCTTAAAGTCTTGTCCTCCATCGAGCTTCCTCTTTAGCTCCTCGCGTGTGATTCTATTCATGAAACAAGCTTATAGAGTTCAGGATTTGGCGCGCCCAGAAATTTCATTGCCGCAGTAACAGCCATCCGTGTGATTCCAAAGCTCGCGATGCACGATCCCGAGACATCGGCCAAGGAACCACCTTTTCCCGGCGCCGCTCACTCGTGAAACCGGTGTCTCGCTCGACACGAACTTGCTTGTTTTTAGAGCTTCTGCGTAAGAGAGTTCGTGTTATGGCTCTACCAGTCCCGGCGGCGGTTGAGTTGGTTGCCACGTTGCTGATTCCGAAAAGACCCGAAGATTTGGACAAGCTAAGGGAAGGCATCCTGGCGCCCGATGGACTGGTCAGCGGCCCTCGAATAAATGGCCGTGTTACTATGTTCGTCACGGGTAATCCCACCGCGGGTGGTCGCGGCATCTCGATTGTAGCCGAAGGCTGCATTCGGACTGATGATGGTGCCGAAGTTCTGTTAGTCGATCGAGGCGAATGGCGCGGAGCTGACGATGCTTTGGTACGAATGTTGGCTAACGAATTTGTCTCACCGACACAGCATTACCTCGTCGGAATCGTGAAATTTCAAACCTCAGATTCGCGATATGCGTGGCTGAACGATGGCCAATTTTTTAGCCACGCCGTGGGCCAAGGCGACCGAATCAAGGTCTCAATCTATCGACCGACCGGCTAATCACGGAAGTAATAATCCGTTGCAGGGGCTTCGCCCCTGTGAGGCGGCCTTAATCTTAGTTAGCAATCTTCGACCGCTCGTGGATGCGCGTCAGGATAAAGACAGCCTAGACCTGGGAAAGAAAATTAGTCCCTCCGGGACTAGTTTCTCGGCATAGTCCTTAGCCTCTTACCGCTCCTTATTTGTCATTCGCGCGAAGCGCGCGCTCCAGCCAACCATCTTTGAGCCGAATGACCCGTTTCCCATAGCTTGCGTTCGTTTCGGAATGCGTGACCTGAACGATAGTCGTGCCCCCGGCGTTCAGTTTGCAAAACAGTTCCATGATTTCCTTGGCTTGATCCGAATGCAGATTGCCGGTCGGTTCGTCCGCGAGAAGTAGTTCGGGCTTTGCTACCGTTGCTCGCACCACGCCGACCAGCTGCTGTTGACCGCCGGAAAGCTGCGCGGGAAAGAGATCGCGTTTGCCAACGATGTTGAACCGGTCCAGTGCGTCACAGACGATCGCTTCCCGTTCTTTTTTCGGCACGTCGCGATAGGCCAACGGCAATTCGATGTTTTCGTACACCGTGAGGTCGTCGAGCAGATGATAGGATTGAAACACGAACCCGGTATGCTTTTTCTGAAGAGCTAAACGCTCCTTAGGAGGCAGCTTGTGCAGCGCTTTATCCAATAAATGGTATTCCCCTTCCCAATTGGCATCGTGCAAACCAAGAATGTGCAAGAGCGTTGATTTACCGGCTCCGGAAGGGCCCATGATCGAAACAAATTCTCCTTCCTCTATCGTGAAGCTGATTTGCTGCAGGACGTAGTAAAAACCGCCCTTCAGTTTGTAACATTTCTCGACGTTTTTCAGTGTGATCATTCTTCTGGTAAGGCCGTTAGCTGAACGGAGAAAAATAGCCGCAAAAGAACACAGAGACCGCAAAGACCCGATTTCTTAGGCATCGTGTAGACTAGAATTGAACCACGAATGGACGCAAATTGACACGAATCATATCTCTTAAATTCGTGTCTATTGGTGTCGATTCGGCCGCAATGATATCCAGGTAATCGGGATAATCGATCGCATCTTCCCGACCCTGATAGTTCAAGTGGATCTGTACTAAATGATCCGGCTTCGAGTAAGGCAGCGGGTTCAGGAGCACTGCATCGATCAGACTAAAGATCGCTGTGTTCGCACCGATCCCAAAGCCCAGGATTAAAACAGCAGTGATTGTAAATCCCGGCGACTTAGTCAGGATCCGAATGCTGTAACGCAAGGACTGGAGCAAACCGTGCATTGTTCCTGGGAAGGATTCCGCTTATTTGAAGGCAGTTTGTGTGCCACCCCGCCGAAATCTCGCGCTCGCCGGTTTTGACGACATTTTTCCGCTGGAAAGAAGGCCCCGGCCTTTCGTCTACGCTTCCCTGGTTCGTGCTTCTCGCTCGATGGCCTTCCTCCAGACAATCGCGCACAAATTGGGTGAAGGTTGGGCCCTGTACCCGATGGCTTATTTCTGGCCGCGCTGTCTCAAAATGGGAAGATTTCGTTTCATTCTGGAACTGAGAATCCGGTAACCTAGCCGACAACAGATCGCTCAAGGGATCCAGATCCGTAGATTTTCACAGAAGGATAATCCGCAGATTTCACAGATTACGCAGATTCTTCTAGAGTTGTTGACTGGTGTCATGCCGCGATCTTTTGGTCATTGGCAAATGCTCGTTGGTTATCCGAGACCGGCCGACCTCGTTTGATCCCTAGATCCTGCGTAATCTGTGAAATCTGCGGATTACCCCTCTGAAAATCTGCGGATTCGGGTGTGTACGATGCTCCGACTTTATTAGTCGGTCGTTTTCGATAATCGGCGGCCGTTCAGCGGTGCGCCAGCTTGATCGGTCGTTTTTCGCGGGCGGATTCATAGGCCGTCAGAGCGACTCGCAAGGCCTCATAGCCATCCTTCCAGGTTACACACGGCTCTCGATTTTGCCGGATGCTCGCAACGAATTCTTCCAAGCTGCCGCATGGATCTCTCCCATCGTTCCCGCACCAATACCAACACGCATATCGAAAAGACTGCCCCCTGCTTATCCGAAGTTTCGAAGATCAAGCCAACCCCCCGATTCCTAACCGCGAATGGACGCGAATTGGTCTTAGTTATTCGCGTTAATTCGCGCTTTTTGATCGTCTTTGGCTGCGGCTGCGCTGTGCTATCCAGTCTGCGGTGCCTACCCGAGCAAGAAAAAGCGAACCGTGCGGCCTATTTGTCATCTGTCATCTGCTATTTGTCATTCGCGCGAAGCGCGCTATTTGAGCGCTCCCGCCGTGATGCCCCGAATGAGCTGCCGCGAAAAGATAAGGTAAAGGATGACCGGAGGTAGAATGGCCAGCGTTAATGCCGCTAATACTGAACTGTAATCGTTGGCAAACTCGCCCAGGAACGTCTGCGCTCCCAGCACCAAGGTCTTGGTCGACTCACCTGGAGCTAAAATAAGGGGGAACCACAGATCGTTCCAGATCGGGATCATGGATATCGCCAACACTGACCCTATCGCAGGCCGGACTAGCGGCAGGATCAGCCAGTAAATGCGGTATTCGCTGGCGCCATCAATGCGGGCCGCATCTTTCAGATCTCTAGGCAACTGCCGCATGAACGTTGTCAAAATGAAGATCGCGAGAGGAATGCCCTGGGCTGTGTAAACCAGGATCAGGCACCAGAGTGTGTTCGTTAATTGGAGGTTCACCACCAGTCGCAGGATACCGACCGTGCCTAGCCGGATCGGCACCATAATGCCGATAGCAAAGTAAAGACCGGTCAAGGGATTGAGCCGGAACTTGTACTCGGCCAAAGCAAAAGCTGCGAGTGAACTAACGCAAAGGATGGCTGCGAGAGCGCCCGCTGTCACCAAAAAGCTATTGAGAAAATATAAATCGAAACGAGCGATGCCAAAGAGGTTCTGGTATCCGTCCAAAGTAAAAGTCTGCGGATTCGGCAGGCTGTAGGGCGCACTGAATATAGCAAGCCGACCTTTAAACGAGTTAAGGATGATGAGTAGAACTGGGAAGAGCGCCAGCGACGAGTAAGCTATCAACGCGAAATGGGTAGCGCCGACGCGGAAAGCTCTGGGGCTGAATTTTGCCATCGATCTGTCCGCTCTAAAACTGAACCTCCTGCAAGCGACGCTGCCAACCCAGGAGGTAGATCAAAACGCCGACCAGGATGATGAGCAGCATCACACCGGCAACCGCAGAGCCCATGAAAGGATCGGCCGGCTGAAGCTGGTAACCAAAGAACGTCCGAAAAAATAGCGAGCCAAGAATGTCAGAAGCAAAGTTTGGTCCGGCGAGTGCACCTTGCGTAGCGTAAATTAGCTCGAACGCATTGAAGTTGCCCACAAATGTCAACACCGCCACCAGACCGACCGTCGGCAGAATCAATGGGAACTGAATGCGCCAAAAGATCTTCCACGGCCCAGCCCCATCTACCTTGGCGGCTTCCACCAGCTCTTCCGGGATCCGGATCAGTGCAGCCAGAAATAGGATCATCGGAATCCCGATGTTCTGCCAGACCGAGATAAGGGAAAGAGTAATCAGAGCAGTGGACTCGAGCCCCAGCCAAGGTCTGTCCAGACTGGCCAACCCGAGAGAGCCAAGAACGCCGCGAGAGATTCCCCAGGCCGGGTTTAAGATTAACTTCCAGACAAAACCAATAATGACCACCGACAAGATGGTCGGCGTAAAGATGATAGTACGATAGATCCAAGTTCCCCGGATACGCGTTGCCAACAACGCAGCCAAAAGCAACCCAATTGGGTTCTGCAACAACATGTGAACGATGAAAAACAGAACGTTGTTGCGCAGAGCGTTCCAGAGCGGCTTCAACCACTCCTCGTGGCTGAATAGAATTTGATAGTTTTGCAGGCCGACGAAGACTTGCTCCGATTGCCCGGTCTTATTGTTCAGCGATAGCCAGAGCGAATCGAAGATCGGATAGATCATGAAGACGGTGTAGATGAGAACCGCCGGGGCAAGAAAAACCAGAATGTGAACTGGAAAGGAACGGCGTCTCCTCATTTGCGGGGATTGAGCGCCGAAGGCGCGCCTCGTGAAAGCCTAGGCCAACGGCCTAGGAACCTGATAATTCGAAGCGATGAAGCGCTGAAAGTGCGTCTCAACCATGGTTAATCTGGCCGGCAAAATGCGGCATCTTGAACGGCGCATTGTCCAATCTCTTTTCTGTTTCGCGCCTTCAGCGCTAACCATTTCCTATTTGTTCCTAGGCCGTTGGCGTAGGCTTTTCCTGAGGCACCCCTTCGGCGCTGGACCCCTACCCTGCACTCCAGCGATTCGCCGCTAAAAGTTTGCCGGCGGCTTGTACCAGGAAGTCAAATCCTTCTGGACAAAATCGGCCGCTTGCTGCGGAGTCATACTCCCGTTCAAGATCTGGGCGCAGGCGTTCCAGAGATCGTTTTCATTGTTCGGATTAGCGTTACGGGAGAGGATCTGGTAGGAACACCTGAACGAAGTCTGGTATTTCGTTCGCCAGCTAACAAACTCCTCGGCAACCGGATCGCTTAATGAATATTTCACGCTGGCCAATGGGAAGAACCCAGGCAACGCGTTTGCGTACACCTGTGCGAATTCCTCCGAAGCAATCCAAGCGAGAAATGTCAGTGCAGCTTCCTTGTTCTTGCTGGCAGCGTTGAGACCCATCGCGATGTCTGGGTGATCATCGATCACCGGCGCACTTTTTCCTTCGAATGTATAAGGTTTGAAAGCGCCTAGGTCCAACTTCGGGTTCATTTGGCGAAAAACGCTGATATCCCAAGAGCCAGCCGGATAGATAGCTCCCCGTTCCTGCGCAAAGAGGTTTTGGGAATCGGGATACGCCAGCGCCTCGTACCCGGGCGGCAGATAAGGTCGCCATTTGGCCAATGCTTGAAATGCAGCCAGGAAGCCTCCTTGGTTGTATTGAGCGGAGCCGCGGATCAAGGCCTTGCGGCCAGTCTCGCCGTCCCAGAGCGTGGGGCCGATGTTTTGGTACCCCATGGTCGCGGATTCCCATTGGTCCTTGGTACCAAGCACCAATGGGATGTACTTGCCATTCTTCTTCACCTGATCCAGCACGAGGAGAAACTCCTGTTCCGTCTCAGGGACTTTGAGGCCCAATTCCTTGAAGATTGCTTTGTTATAAAAAAAGCCGTGGATGACCGAGGCCATGGGCACAGCAAAGGTGGTCTTGCCATCATCCGTAGACCACGCGGCCTTCGCGAGCTCGGAGAAATGGTCCATTCCGGGGAGATCATTGAGCGCGACCAGCTGACGTGCCTTGTAGATGTCCAAAGACTTGTCAAAGGGACGACAGGTAATCAGATCACCCGCAGTACCTGCCTTAAGCTTAGCATCCAAGACAGCGTTGTACTCAGTCGGGGCGGTCGGCGCGAACACTACCTCGATGTCTGGATGCTTCTTTGCGAAGGCGGGCAAAATCGTATCTCGCCAGACTTTGAGATCGTCGCTACGCCAGCTCTCGATGATGAGTTTAACCCTACTCTGTGCCCAAATCTGATCGACGTTGACCAGCGCTATCAAACTGAACACAAACAGTCCGAATCTTTTGAGCATAAGAATCGCCATTATTAGAAAGCCTCTCCACTAGAATCAATCATTAACTCTCCATTAACCCAAACACCGTGTATGACAAAATCGTCGTCGAATAGAACGAAATCAGCCGACTTGTTTGGGGCGATCGAACCGAACTGCTGCTGTCTACCGAGAACGCGCGCGGGTGTGAGCGTGGTCATGCGAACCACCTCAGCCAAAGGTAGTTCGACCGTCTTCGTCATGTATCGAACCAGATCGATCGCTCGAGCCTGGCTGCCGGCTAATGCCGAGCCGTCCGCCAGCACACAGAAACCTTCGCCGACCTTGCACTCAAGCAGGCCCAAACGAAACGAATATCCCCAAGGCATCCCCGCCCCAGCTAATGCGTCTGTGACAAGAGCCAGCCGGTCGGAGCCTTTCGCGCGATAGGCCAACCGCGCAAGCGTAGGCATGACGTGGAATCCGTCGGCCACTATCTCGCAAAATAAATGAGTCTCCGCTAAGGCGTATTCCATCACGCCGGCTTGGCGGAACAAACCCTTTTTCGAAGCTACCGACATCGCGTTGAAAAGATGGGTCACTTTGGTCAGTCCGGCATCGACAGCCTTCTGCATTTCGTCTCCGGTTGCTTCGCTGTGCCCGGCACTCATTCTGATTCCGGCGGCCGCGCCGGCCCGAATGAGCTCCAACGCGCCGGGTAATTCGGGAGCGACCGTTATTTGGGAGATGGCTGGCGCGTGGGCGAGGATCCACTGAATCTCGGTCTGCGTGGGCGCTTTCATCAATTTCGGATCCTGCGCACCTGCCTTTCCTGGAGAAAGATGCGGCCCTTCAAGATGGATTGGTAAAAGACGACAATCGGTTAAATCCTTGGCCTCGCGCCACGTGGATATGACCGACTCAAACTTGTCGTACGTCGCCGTCGCTGCTGTAGGACAAAGAGCTGTGGTCCCGCCGCCAAGATGATAAGTCGCAGCTTTAGCAAAGCCTTCGCCCGATGCGTGAAGGAAATCGAATCCTCGACCGCCATGGACGTGGAGATCAATGAATCCGGGGGACAGGTACATGTTTTGAGCGTCCAGACGCTCGTCGAAGGGCGCCGGCGACCCTTGGCCGAACTGACAAATGGAACCATGATTAAAGCTCACCCAACCCTCCGGCAAGAGCCGGTCCTCGAGGATCAACCTAGCATTGTAGATGCAACGCATGGATGTTCTGGTTGGAGGTTGCACGTTGAAAGCTGCAGGTTACAATCTATCGGCCGGTAATCAGTAATCAGCACAACAAATTGCGGCGCCGGTCGGCTTGGGCAGGAACTGGAGGCGCTGCGCAGAGCAGTTTCCGGCCGATGACGGCGTTGTTATCGAAATAGCCTAAACGTCTCAATGGCTTCGTACTCGGCGAGACCGAGACGGTCGTAGTGTTTGGCGGTAGATCGGTTTGTATGCTCGGCCTGCTGCCAGACCTCCCTGGCTTGAGCATCGGAAAGCGGCGTTTGGCTTCGCTGCGACCGATGATGGTAAAGACAGTCGATTTTGAGCCCTAATTCGGCGGGACTCAGTGGCACCGTCATATCACTCTCGTGGGGAAGCCAAGGGCGTTCGCCCGTTGCGTACAACCAGATCTGGCACGTTGCTAACCACCCTTTCTTCGGGCATTGCTCCAGTGCGGTTGTAACCAGCTGGAAAGCAATGCCCGACACGCTGCCTGGTTCGGAACGCGAGCCGGTAACATAGATTTGGTGCGGCTCTAGCCGTTCACACAACGTGACGATTTCTTCAATGTCGTCCTTACCAGTCCTGAACTGGCGATACCTGCCTCGCTCGTAAAACGGCAAGTCAAGGAATTGGATCGATCCAGAACCGAGGCCGAGGATCTGCGCCGAAGCGTATGCCTCGGACTTGCGAATCAACCCCTTAAACCGCCGCAGTTCCCGGCTATCCTCATCGAACGGTCCTTTCGAGTTGAGCTGGCGGCTTAGTTCCTGGGTCAAGTCAACCTTCGGTAGCTCGTTCTCCTTTGCCAATTCCTGAAGGAAGCTGGTTGCCATTCTTGCTTCGGCATCGGGCACACCGAGATTCCCCGAAGTCAGGTAGGTCAGGGTAACTTCGTGACCTTGTGAGACCAGGCGGTTCAACGTGCCCCCCATGCCGAGCTCGGCATCAAGCGGCTCGGGACTAAAAACCAGGACCCGCTTATGGGCCGGTTCAGCCGGTACGGGGCGACGTGAATCTGCGTTGGGCTTCCCACCTGGCCAACCGGTAATGGTTTGCTGCAACTCGTTAAAGATTCGGATATTGAGACTATAGGCGGACCCCATCCTGACCAACAACGGCGCAAGGCCATTTTCAGAGTAGTCTTCGTCGTTCAATCGCAAGACTGGCCTTTTGGTCTCGTCAGCGAGCCAGACAACGGCTTGGCGAGTCAACGCCGCGGTCCAATCCACGATTCCCACCTTCCAAGGCGCTCGGTAACGAGTAAGTTCTGCGGCGGCAGTTCGATCAATGTAACAGCGACAACCAGAGTGGCGCTGCAAAAAACTGGCCGGGACCGCCTCAGTTTGCGGGCCTTCAACGGCTTGTCGCAGAATGGCAGCCTTCGACTCGCCCCAGGCCAGCAATATGAGTTCGCGGGCGCTTAGGATTGTTCCTACCCCCATGGTAATCGCGTAAGCCGGAACGTTTGCTTCGCCTCGGAAGTCACGCGCGGCATCGCGCCGCGTCAACCGATCCAGTGCAACCATCCGCGTACGCGAGTCAACTGACGAACCCGGCTCGTTGAAGCCAATATGCCCGGATCGCCCGATACCCAGAATTTGTATATCGATGCCGCCGAACTCCGCTATCCGCTCCTCGTATTCGCGGCAGTATTCAAACACCCTCGTTCGATCGACCAGCCCGTCCGGGACGTGCGTGTTATCGGGCACGATGTCCACGTGATCGAAGAGTTGTTCCTGCATGAAACGCCGGTAACTCTCTGGGTGTTGGGCCGACAACCCATAGTATTCATCCAGGTTGAAAGTTATTACGTTACGAAAAGACACGTTCTCCTCCCGATGGAGCCGGATCAGCTCCCGGTACAGCTTTACAGGGGTCGAACCGGTAGCCAGACCGAGTACCACTCTCAGTCCGGCGGCTTGCCTTTCTCTCAGCAGTTTGTCGATGCGCTGGGCCACTTCTCGGACGGCCGCGTCGGGCGTTTCGAACACGCATGTTTCGATCTTTTCGTATTGCTGAAGTTCCAGCTGTGCTCTGTTCATGGCTCTTACGAAGATGCGAATCAGTCGAGCATACACCGCGATTCGGCATAGGCATAGATCGCTTCCCCGACCGCTAAGGGTTCACGGTCCTGGGCTCGCCGTTCCAAGTTTCCTCGCGCCCAGCTATTTGTGCTTTGCCATTTTGTTCGGCTCCCCTCTCCTGTCCGTTCACCGTGGTTCGGCAGCAGCCGACGCAGGGCATTCAGTACTGCAAAAGCACCCTTCATCGCTTAGCCAAGCTGCGATAGTAGGTTGCGCATTGTTAATGGTCGGCAGGGCGACGCTCCCGCCGAGCCGCGTACCCCGCGATCCACGCTAAAATTGGGCAACCACAAATTGACGCGATTAGACACGAATGAAATCCCTTCAATTCGTGTCCATTAGTGTCCATTCGCGGTTTCAAAATCTGTGTCCTGTGTTCTGTATTCCGTGTTCAGGTTCCGCCCAAGCTATTCTCTTAGTGCCTGTGTGTTCTTTGCGTTTCTTTTGCGGTTATTCTCTTAATGCTGTGATGGGGTTAATTCGCGTGGCACGCCAGGCCGGCAGCAAACAGGCTAACAATGCGGCCAGGCTAAGCACGAGCACGCTCATTCCAAGGGTAACTGGGTCGCTCGGTGATACTCCGTATAAAATGTTCCCGATAAAGCGGGCAAGCATCACCGCCGCCAGAATTCCGAGAATCAATCCGAAGCAAACGATCTTCAGTCCTTGGCGAGTAATCAAACCAAGGATGCTTGAGGATTGTGCGCCCAGAGCCATTCGGACACCGATCTCCCGCGTCCTTTGACTAACCGAATAAGAGAGAGCGGCGTACAAACCGATCGCTGCCAGCAACAAGGCCGCGCCGGAAAATAAGCTGACTACAACCACCGCAAGACGCTTAGTTGCGAAAGTCTTCGCCAGGAGATCGTCGTAGGAGCCGATATTGGAGAGCGGAAGATCTGGATCGATCGTGGCGGCAGTCTTTCGTAAAGCTGTTATCGCGGATTTGGGATCGCCTTGCGTGGACAACACCAGCGTTGCGAATTTCACTGTTCCGAAGTTGCCCGCGGTTTGGGTATACGGATAGTAGACCTGGAAAGGAGTCTCTTGAACCTCCGGATTGTCATGCTGCACGTCCCCCACTACGCCGATGATCGTGAAGTAGTGGCGTTCCTTGCCAAAAAGATTGCCAAGGTCATCGGTTTGCTTTCCGATCGGATCTTCTCCGGGAAAATAACGTTGCGCAATGCTCTCGTTAACAATGACGACATTCTCTTTGCCGGATTGGTCTCGGTCATCAAAGAGTCTTCCGCGTAAGAGAGGAATTCCCAGCGCACGAAAATAATCGGTAGAAGCAATCTGCCGTACCATCCAAGGTATACGGCTACGGTCAGGTTGTGGATGGCCCACGATGCTCAGACTCTCGAAATCGGTACTGTAGAACGGCAACTGATCATTGAGACCTGCCTCCGTCACTCCTGGCAAGTGGCGAGCCTTATCCAGCAGCGTATCAAAGAAGACTTTGCGCTCGCTGTCGTCGGTGTACTTGGTATCGGCTAGATAGATGTCAGCTGTGAGAATGTGGTGGGTATTGAAACCTAGAGGAGCACTTTGTAGGGCCAGAAAGCTCCGCGTAAGCAGTCCCGCACTAATCAAGAGGAGGGACGCTAACGCGACTTGTCCGATGACCAGAATATTTTGGCTGCGTTGTCGTTCAGGACCAGCGGTGCCGGTTCTGCTCCCTTCGTCGCGAAGAGCGGAAGTAAGATTTGCCCTTGAGACAACCAAGGCGGGAAACAGGCCGAAGAGCAAGGTAGTCAGAAGGCTTGTAGCAAAAACAAAGAGGAGAGCGGTACCGTCGATGCTAATTGTTTGAATCCGGGTGATATTCGCTGGACCAAGCGCTTTGATCAAGGCAACTGCCCAATAAGAAGTAAGCAAACCGACTCCCCCTCCGATCAACGCGAGCAGCAGGCTCTCCGTCAATAGCTGAATTAACAAGCGTTCGCGACTCGCCCCCAGTGCCGCGCGGATCGTAATCTCCTTCTTGCGCCCCCGCGCCCTCACCAACAAAAGGTTCGCGGTGTTCGCGCAGGTAATCACCAGCAGGCAACCGACCGCTGCTCCCAAAAGCCAGAGGGTCACCGAATAATCGCCCACCACGCTGTTCAAAAAGGGCTCGAGTCGGATTCCAAAGCCGGAACTGGTGGCCGGATAACGAACGATCAAATTCTGGTTGATTACTTCAAATTCGGCTTGGGCCTGTCGCAGAGTGACGCCATCCCTCAGTCGTCCGATACAGTGATCCATATGGCCGCTTCGGCGAGACTTTACGTCAGCAAAAAGCGGGTTGAGGCTGAAAGGCACGTACAGGTCAATCTTCCCCGTTTCATTCGCTTGCTCGGGCGTAACACCGATAATCTGGAAGCTGCGACCACTCAGCCTTATGCTAGTCCCGATCACTTTCGGATCTGCATGGAATCGTGTCCGCCAAAATTGTTCGCTGAAAACAACTACATTGGCCGCCGCGGCATCTTCCATTTCTCCAAAGGGCCGGCCGAGCAGAAAGGATCTGCCCAGTACATTGAAAAAACTGCCCGATACATAGGCCCCGTCGATTCGTTCTGGATCTCCATTCCCGGAGATTTGAAAATCATCCGGGTAGTAAACTGTCAAATCCTGTAGGCTATGCTGGCTGGCGCGAAAATCGAGATAGTCGCTATAGGCCATCTTCATCTGGTCGATCTCTTGGGTGGGCTGGAAAATCCGTACCAGGCGATCGGCTTCCGGATAAGGCAACGGTTTGAGCAGGACCCCATTGATCAAACTGAAGATCGCGGTGTTTGCGCCAATGCCAAGGCCCAGGATCAGAACAGCGGCAATGGTAAATCCCGGCGACTTGATAAGTACGCGAATCGTGTGGCGGAGATGTGATAACAGGGAGTTCACGCTAGCAGTTAGCAATTTCGGCTCCGGCGCGAGTTCTTCCAATTTCTGGATTCACATCTTTCCGGCTGACAGCTTTTTGCCACATGCTCGATTCGGTTCGGTGGGAGCCTCGCCTTAACACGCTCTGCTGTTGGCCATCCGTTCCCTAGCATTCTCATCTTCAGCCACAATCTGTCCGTCAAACAGATGCACCGTCCGTTTAGCATACTGGGCAAACCGGTTATCATGGGTAACCATGCAGATCGTTGCGCCGCCCCGATGAAGCTCCGAGAGAAGTTCCATCACTGCATCTCCGTTCTTACTATCTAAGTTACCGGTCGGCTCGTCTGCTAACAAAATGGACGGAGAACCGGCCAAGGCACGCGCAACAGCGACGCGTTGCTGTTGGCCGCCGCTCAGCTGGTTCGGATAGTGTCGTTGGCGATGGCTCATACCTACTCGGTGCAACGATTCCAGAACGCGTCTCTTGCGTTCTGGCCGTTGCATGTCCCGTCGATAAGTTAACGGTAGTTCGACGTTCTCATACACTGTCAGGTCCCCTATCAAATTGAAGCTTTGGAAGATAAAGCCGATCTCGCGGTTTCGAATACGCGCCCGCTCGCTGGCGTTGAGCTCCTCGACCTGCTTGCCATTGAGCAAGTAAGTGCCTTCGCTCGGCGAATCGAGTAGTCCCAGAATCGATAACAGCGTCGATTTGCCACAGCCGCTCGGTCCCGCTATCGCGACATATTCGCCTTGCGAAATCTCGAGATAAATTCCGGCCAAGGCATGAGTCTCGATTTCGTCAGTGAGAAATACCTTCTTCAGGCCATCTAAATGAATGAGCGGGTCGTTGGACATAAAAGTTAGCAGTAAACAGTTAGCAGTTAACGCTTGGATGTCGGCAGTTGCACGCTGCAGGCTCGTAGTTGGCTAGTTGCAATTTACTATCCGCTATTCCCCTTCGGGTCACTCCTCCCTTAGCGCGACCGTAGGATTAATATTCATAGCTCGGCGGACGGGCAGGTAGTTCGCGATCAGACCGATCAACACCAGCAGGACAATCACTCCGATGAAAGTCTGCGGATCGGTCGTACCGACTCCGTAGAGAAGGCCTTGGAGCAGGTGAGTCAGACAAAGTGCGGTCACCATCCCAGCAGTAATACCAATGGTCATCAGTTTCGTCGCTTGTCCCAAAACAAGTCTGCAGATATCGAAGCGGCGCGCACCCAACGTCGCGCGCACCGCGATTTCGCGGGTTCGCTGAGCAACTCCGTAAGAGATGACACTGTAGAGTCCCATCGCTGCCAAGATGAGCGCCACCAACGCAAAACTGCCCACCAACCAAAGATTCAGCCGGCGATCACCAATCGAGTCAGCAATCAGCCGGGACCAAGCGCTGACTCTCGAGAGCGGTACGGTCGGATCAATTTCTGCGACCTTTTGCCGCAAAGACCCAATGAGAGTTTCGGGATCGATTGGATCGGCGGCGCGAACCACCAAAACCATTCCGAGCGCAATGCTTGTTCCTCCCAATCCGTAATGCGGCGCCTGGCTCACCGGATAGTAGTATTCGTCACGAACCGGTGCAGCCAAACCGAACTGATGGACATCGCCGACCACTCCGATGATTGTTCCGACCCATCCGGATTCATTATCGATCTTGTTACCAAGAGCGTCTTCGGCGTTTTTCCAGAAACGAAGCGCCATGGAGCGATTGATCAGAATCTTGGGCGGACCGTCACGGCCATCTTGTTCATCGAAAAGTCGACCGGCGATCAGAGGAATACCAGCCGATTGAAAGTAGTTACCACTGACCACGCGAAATTGTGCAACCGGCTCTTGACCCGGATCAAAAGGCGGTCTGCCGACGATTTGAAAGCCGGTGTCGGAATCTCCGGGAGTTAGTGGCAACACCGTAATCGCCCCTGCTGACTTTACTCCCGGTATCTGTTCCAATTTATCTTGAGCCAGCTGATAGAACGATCTGACGGACTCATCCGTTGGATAAGGCAGCGGCGGCAACGAAAGCGAAGCAGTCAATACCTTCTCCGGGCTACGAATACCGGAGTCGATCTCCTCCAATTTGAGAAAAGATCGGAGAAGCAGTCCAGCGCAACTGAGCACAACCAGGGCACATCCGATTTCGGCAACGACCAACGCATTACGCAGAATCGCTTGACGGCTTCCACCGACCGAGCCGCGTGAATTTTCGCGGAGCATGCGTTGCAAACCGAAGCCGTCAGATATGGCCAAGGCCGGCAGCAACCCGCACAGGATTCCAACTAGGAGCGAAAGAATCAGTGTAAAGCAGAGTACAGTCGAGTCGATCTGGATTTCCGAGACGCGCGGAAGAAGTGTTTTGGCAAAGAACAGGAATAGTTGCACTGCCCAATTGGCCAGTACCATTCCCAAAATTCCTCCAGCGCTGCCAAGCAAAAGGCTCTCCGCGAGCAATTGTTGCGCTAGCCGCCAACGGCTGGCCCCCAGCGATGCGCGAATAGCGAGTTCCCGCCGGCGGTTCAAGGCTCGGGATAGCAACAGATTCGCTAAATTGATCGACGCGATCAGCAGCAGACACCCTACGGCTCCCTGCAGCAGCAACAGCGTTGGCCGCTGTTTCCCCACCATGTCTTCCTGAAGCGGAACTAGACGGATCCCAAATCCGGTGTCGTCTTTGGGACATTCGCGGGCAAGATTCGCTGCAATCGTCGACATTTGTTGACCTGCTTGCGCGATCGTTACGTCCGCCTTCAACCTGCTGTAAACTGTCAGCCAGCGGTTCCCGCGATCCCGGAGTTGTGACTCGCTAAAGCGCAGCGGAATCCAAAGCTGAATCGTTTCGTCAGGAAAATGAAAATCGGCGGACATGATGCCGACGATCGTGTAGGACTCGGCATCCAACTGCACAGACCGTCCGAGAGCCCCTTCGGTTGATCCAAAGAAGCGCCGGCAAAGACCCTCGCTGAAAATGGCAACATGCGATTCGCCGGACTCATTTTCGTTCGCGGTGAAACTGCGTCCTAGCCTTGGACTCACTCCGATTAATTGAAAATAGTTCGCCGAGACCGCAGCCGCCGTGATTCTTTTCGGTCCTTCGTTCCCCTGGAGCGTGACATTTCTGACCCGGCAGCCCGCGATGCCGGTAAACATTGTGCTTCTCTCTCGCCAGTCCAGAAAGTCGGGCGCAGAAACAGCGCTGTAGGGCCACGCCGGCTCCCACTCCGAATATAGGCGGACCAGTTGTCCCGGTTGGGGCAGCGGCAGTGATCTGACCAAGACGGCATTAAGAACGCTGAAAACCGTCACGTTAGCGCCGATCCCCACGCCCAGAGTGAGAACCGCGATGGTAGTGAACCCAGGCGACTTTAGTAGAAGCCGGAACGCATAACGGAAGTCTTGGAGGATTGAGGGCATGGGTGGTTAACAGTTAGCAGTTGGAAGATGGAAGCAGCTAGTAATTGGTAAGCGCTGAACACCGGATACTATGAAAATTCTGTAAGCTGAGCACGCGTTCACGTGAACGCTCTATAAAAATTGCGCGTAAATTAACTTTGTTTCATGTGTCCTGCATGCTGCTCACTGCTCGGTTCTCATCTCAACTGTATCCGGTCGTGACTATCAAAAGCGCTGGTGTCCGACAGAATCACGCGCTCATCCGGACGAAGCCCTTCTTCGACGACCGCTTTCGTTGCTGAGCCTCGGCCCAAGCGAACTTTCACTCGCGTAGCCAGGGTTCCGTCAGGGTCAAGCCTGAATAGGCTAATCGTCGAATCATCCTGACCGAAAGCGGGTCGGCCGACATAGACTGCGTCCGCTAACCGCTCTAATTCAATCGTTCCTTCCACACTCAAATCGGGTCTGGCCCCGCGCGGGAGAGTCGCTCCGTTGAAGGTCACATCGACCAATACTGTCCCTTCTCTCACCGCTGGATCAATCCGCGATACCGTCCCCGTAACGATGCTGCCGTTCCGCATATCTACTTGTCCAGTTTGTCCGAGCGAAACGTCGCGCGCTTGAGTTTCCGGAATTTTAATCTGCGCCTTCAACCTGGTGTTGTCCGCGGCGCGCGCCAGATTGGTCCCTGCCGTCACTCGTTGACCGACATCAACCGCTATCTGCTGGAGGACCCCGTTCATTCCGGCGCGCACTTGCAGAGCGTCTACTTGGCTGTGACGCAAGAGTGTTTGCGCTTTGGCCTGGTCCAAATCTCCTTGGGCAACTGCGAGCCGTGGTTCCATCGAACGCTTGGCAAATTCATATCGTTGCTTTTCTACCTCAAAGTTAGCGGCAAGCTCAGTTGCAGCGATCTGCGCTTTTTTGTAATCCAGCGAAGCAATCAGGCCTCCCTTGGCCAACCTTTCGTCGGCCTCCATTTCAGCGGTTGCCGTATCTCGATCAGCTTGCGCTTTGGTCAGCGCCGCTTGGCGCTCCAGCAGCTCCCCTTCGAGTTGCGCGTGCAGCTGGGTGAGCTTGGCTTGGGCACTTTTCACCGCCCCATCGGAATCCAAGGCCTGCTGCTCGAGTTCTGCACTGCTCAACACCAGGAGCACTGTGTCTTCCGTTACTTGGGTTCCCGGCCAGACGACTATCCGTTCAACCCGGGCATCCGTCCGAGCAGGGATCCAACGCACATCCTCCGGCACCAGCGTGCCAATACCCCGCACATCACGTATCAGCGGCCCACGCACGACCGTATCGATCCAGACTGAGTTTCGATCGATGGCAGGCAATGCTGGTTTTAGCCGCGATATGAAAAACGTGAGCCCCCCTATACCCGCCACCAAAGCCGCAGCAAACAAGAGTCGATTTCGCCAACGACGCCTTTGGTGACCCTTTCTTGGGACATCCATTCGCGACGAAGGAGAGCTTTGCATAGGGCGCGGGTCTATCCCGCTGCCATTGCTTTGGGTGCGGCGATTCATCACAATTTTTTCGAGACTTCGACGACCCAGGGAATCTGGTTCGCCAACCGACTCACGCCCATAGAGCTTACGTGATCGCGTTGAACGCGATTCACATCATTCCGAAGCTGGCTGAGGCAGAGAACGATAGAGCCCACGGCGCAAAAGGCACAAATCGTCCAGACCAAGAATTCGTCCTTTGCGCTATCCCGATACTGCAAGAGGAGAGACGGAATCTCCCTCGGTTGAGCAAGTCTTACGACATTCTCGTTCCTCTGAGGCGACTGAAATGGGATGATTTTCATGGTTACTCCTGGCTTCCTTAAGGCACGAGCCGTGCCAATCTATATCCTTTTGCGTAACATGCTGTTCCCGTGACACTTACCGCGTTGGTGATTTTTAGGAGCGCTCCAGAAACTATCTCAAAATAGGATTCCCCGTCTCAATATGAGACGGGTGAGCGGGTCTGTGCTACTCGCATGAGCGGCAGTCAGCTACCGCACCACCGCTGGAAGAATGTACTTGGCGAACATCTGACGTAGTGCAGTGCGGCAAGCAGGGGGATTCCGCGCCGATACAGTTCAGTCTTGTGAATGTTTTCCATCCTTGTGAGGACACACCGCTCGTTCAGAATGTTTCGATTTGATGCGCTTGTATCCGCTCGCGAGTCGGGTGATGTTCCCTAACCCCCGAACCGGTCGACCTATGTCGAGTTCCGAACTTCGCCCCACAATCCGTGACATTGCGCGGAAGGCTGGCTGTCACTACTCCACCGTCTCGTTGGCTCTTCGCGATCATCCACGGATCCCGTCCGAGACGAA
The DNA here is from genome assembly GCA_963804425.1 of uncultured Verrucomicrobiae bacterium. GTDB lineage: Bacteria > Verrucomicrobiota > Verrucomicrobiia > Chthoniobacterales > JAFAMB01 > DASTDH01. The sequence goes on from CAWDQF010000006.1 coordinate 45,361, forward strand.
GGAGAGAATCAGAGCGATTGCCGGCCAGCTCGGGTATCGAGCGGATGCGATGCTCGCTGCACTCTGCGCCTATCGCGAAATGAAACGACCGGCGAAGGATAGAGGCGTCATCGCGTGGCTGACGAACCATCGCACGGAGAAAGGCTGGGCTGCGTCGGCCTGCAACCGCGATTATTTCCAGGGCGCTTCCGCCCGCGCCGCCGAACGCGGTTATCGGCTCGAACCGTTCTGGTTGGCCGCGCCGGGCATGGAAGCGCTCCGGATGGGTAAGATTTTTTGGGCGCGCGGCATACAGGGAGTGCTGCTTCCTCCGCAAGAGCGATTGTGTGCAATCGACCTGGACTGGAAAAATATCTCGGCAGTGACATTTGGCTACACGCTCACCCACCCGCGTTTACACCTCGTATCGAACCATGAATACCGAACGATGGGCACGCTGTTTTCGGAGCTGAACCACCGGGGCTATCGCCGGGTGGGATTAGTGAATCTCCGTAATCAGGACGAACGCGTCGACCATAATTGGTTGGCGGCGTACTTGGTGGAGCAAACCCGTTTGTGCGCTGTGCAAGCAATTCCCCCACTGATTCTGGAAAGTTGGAACGACCAAGATTTCCTGGCGTGGATTGAGCGCTTCCGCCCCGACGCAATCGTCACGAAACTGGTAGACGTGTTGATCAGCCTAACACGCGCCGGTTATCGAGTTCCCGAAGATATCGGCGTAGCCTATCACTCCTTGGATGAGGGCCGGCTCGGATTATCGGGTATGAAAAAAAATTCGTTCCAAATCGGAGTCATGGCCGTGGACCTGCTGGTCGATATGTTACATCGGAATGAGCGCGGGGTACCGGCGCGCGCTTATCTTTTGATGGTCGAAGGCACCTGGTTCGAAGGTCGCACGGTACGGGCGCTCGCAAACCAGAACACAGAATCCAGCGCCGGCCTGTCCGCCGAAGCTTTAGCGGAGACGGAAGCCTCCTCCATTAGGTGACCGTTGAAAGGAGTTCGCGACGGCGGAAGGTGTGCCGTCCCTGAATATTTGTTCGTCTGTTCGTTTTCTTTGCGATTCAGCTCGCCCTACCTCCGCGGTCCCCCTCTTCTGGTGTCTGGTTTCCGGTGCTGTCTGCTGAAAAGTTGATCACAACGCGGATCGGCCGTGAGCAGAAGGTTAATCTGGGTCTTTAGTCCCTGAATCTATCGCTCGCGCGCCGGCAACCCAATGTCGTCCATCACCCGACGCATCGAAGAAAAGAATCGCTATTTGGCGTATGACTCACAGGACGAAGAACGCGGCCTCGCGAGCAAACGGGACGCGCCCAGCCTCTCTAGGATGATACCCGCGCGCTCCACGCCAGGCCGGCTCGTGCGGAGGAGCATCAAGGCCTCCTGGTAAGGCATTTCGTGCGCGCGAAACGCTTCGGCGGCTTCGCGCCAACGCTGCGCCAGGGCCAGCCGGAAGGGTTCGGGACACCGCGGGTCCGCGGCGATCACGCCCGTCGCTTGCGAATTCCAGAAGAGCAGCTCGCCGACGAACCACGGCCCGCTGGAGAAATCCCCGTATTGCAGTCCCCGCTCGGTCTCGCGCAGCACGGCGGCGGAATCGTTGCAATACCATGCGGCCTCAGCACGGGCCGCGGCCACAGGTCCGATCCGCTGCAATTCTCTCGTCGGCAGCGCGAGCGTAAGCGCTTCGTCGAGGGCCTCACTGGCGCCGGGATCGCCGCGCCGCGTCCGGACCAGCCCGACGATTACGAGCGCGGGAATCCGGACGATGGCTGCGGAGATCGTCTCGCGCAGCAGTGCAGAGGCGCGTTCGGCGGCTTCGTCCCAAGCGCCGCGGTCCAGCGCAAAGCGGGCGAGAAAAACGCGCAGATATGTCGACCAAGAATCGAGGTCGCGTTGTTCGCAGTAAGCGAGGCCTTGCTCCAGATAGCGCCGCGCCGTCACGTCGTTATTCACCGTGCCCGCGGAGCCTAGGTTCACGTAAGCGCGCGCCGCGTGCTCGTGCAAATCGTGATCGAGCGCAATCTGCAATGCCTGGAGCAACGATTCCTCGCCGCGCTGGTCACCCGCGGTAAGCCGCACGCTGCCGATATTGTTCAGCGCGTGGCTTTCGATTTCGTGCTGGCCGAGCGCGCGGGCGAGCTGCAGCGCTTTTTTGCCGAAAGCCACGGTGTTTTCGGTATCGCCGGCGAGCATCGCGAGTTGCGACCGATTGCTGTAGGCCATGGCAAGCTCCGCGCTGTTTCCCTGCCTCTCCAGCAGCTCGACGGCCTGTCGGGCGTGCGTCTCCGCGCGTTCACGATTGCCGGAGTACCAATAAAAACGGGAAAGCAATCTCAAGGCACGACCAATGGCCGTCTCATCGGGCAAGGTCCGCCGGATCGCCAGTGCGCGTTCCTGCGACGCGATCGCCTCTGGAATGTGGCTGGTTAGGTAGCACTCGTAGGCGTGCCGTTCGAGCAATTCGACGGTGCTCGCCTCTCTCCCTTGATTCGCCGTCGCGAGCGTGGCGGCGAAGTGCGCGGCGGCTTCCCGGTGCGCGCCCACCGCGGCGGCACGCGCTCCGGCCACCGGCGCATGCCGGCAAACGGCGGCCGCGTCGCCGGCGCAACGCGCGTGGTGGACGAGGCGGGCGACGTCGGCGTGTTCCGCTTCGAGCAGCGCGAGGATGCGGGAGTGTAACTCCGCGCCCTTCGCTGGGGCTTGCATTTCCTCTATCGCTCGGCGTGCCAGCTCGTGGCGGAAGGTCAAGCTGCCCCGATCGTGCACCAGAAGGCCGCGTTCCACCGCCTCGTCGATCGCGCCCGAAGGATTGTCCTCGCCGCTCATCAATCTTACGAGCAGCGGCAGCTCCAGGCCGCCCGGGGAAAGGGCGACGAGTTCGCAGGCGCGCTGCGCGGCGGGCGCGCAGCGCGACAGCCTCGCGATGAGCGAATCCTGCACGGTGGCAGGGACCTGTTCGCCCGGCGACGAGAGGAGTTCGGTTACAAGAAAGGCATTTCCTCCGGTCAAAGCATAAAGTCGCGCGCCATCACGATCCTTGCGCCGGGCCAGCGCATTCACCGCGTCGGGCGAGAGCGGCGGCAACCGCATCCGCGTGACGTGCTCGCCGCCCAAATCGCCCAGTACCCGCCGCAAGGGATGCCCGCTCCCGGCTTCGTCGTCGCGGTGCGAGGTCAGCAAGAGCGCGCGCATCTGCCCGATGCGCCGGCCAAGCAACCGCACAAAATCCAGGCTCGCCTCGTCCGCCCAGTGGAGGTCCTCCAGCACGAGGATCGTTTCCTGCTCCGCGACGCGCAGCCGGGCCAGGGCTTCGTCGAACGCTGCTGCGCGCGAGTGGCCGGCCTCGATCTCGGACGGCGACTTCAGGCCCAGGCGGGAGAGAATTTCCAGGACCGGACCCAGCGCGCGCGGCGTGGACAAGGCCTCGCAGTAGCCGCGCGCGACGATACTGCCAGAAGGCACGCGCTCAAAAAAAGCTCGGATCAGCGCACTCTTGCCGATGCCAGCCTCGCCAGAAATGAAAACGGCCTGTCCCGCGCCCGCGCGCGCTCGCGCGAGTTTTTCGTCGAGCTGCTGGAGAAACTCGACGCGCTCGATCAGCTCGCCCGCCAGCGCCGCGGTGTCGCGGAGCACGAAACGATAACCGAGCTTCGGACGAGTCTGGATGGCATTTGCGCAGCCGCCCTTTCGCAGCTCGCTCCGCACGAGGCTGACGGCGCGCTCAATCGAGGCGTCGGTCACCGTTACGTTCGGCCAGAGCGCGTCCAGCAGTTCGTCCTTGCCCACGGTCCGGTCGCGATTGCGCGCGAGGTACAGGAGCAACTCCAGCGCACGCGGCTGCAAGCTCACCGGCTGCCCGTCGCGCAGAAGTTCGCGGGCCTCTTCGTCGAGCACGAACGGGCCGAAGTAAAGCGTCATGGGAGGCAGGCGAACGTGGGCTCCGGGTAGATGGTTGCAATGGTATGCAAACGGTAAGCCCGCGGAAAGGACTTTTGCGCGCGACTCTGGCAGAGTTTTCACGCTCTGCCCGCATGGTGCGCGCGGCGTCAACTCCAGATTAAACCTATGAACACCTACATCATTACCCGCCCGGCTGCCTGGGCCAATGTTGCCGAGCTCGAAGCCACCGCCAAAGTCTCCGCCCGCATCGGCGACGAACAGATGCCCGATCGCGTGCGCTGGATTCGTTCTTACGTGACCCAACATGAAAACGGCCGCATCGGGACCGTCTGCATCTATCAAGCCACGGAACCGGAGGCGGTCCGCGAGCACGCGCGCTGCGTCGGCATGCCAGCGGAGACAATCACACGCGTCGTGAACACTGTGGTCATCCGCGACGATCCTTTAGCCGCGCACAACTGAGGTGTCGCCAGTCGTTAACATGAACCGGTCACACTCTCTATTGTGTCGTTCTGCCAAGCTGTGTTGGAAGGATCTTTGTCGGTTAAGCGCTGAGTTATCTGGAGACTTTGCTGATAGCGTTGGAGCGCCTGATCGCTCTCGCATTGGCTAACGGCACGTCACCTAGGTTGACCAACAACAATCCTTTCTGCCTCAACCGGTCCGGCGTTAAAGTGTTTTTTGGTAGTCTGTAAAGGTAATTACTCACTTGTTGCTCTACGCCTTCCAGTAAATCGAACCACCCCGCTTGTAGACCGGTCTCAGCGTTGCTCACTACCTGATAACCTGTAGATTGCTATTGCGATGTTTGCGGCACTAGGAGCTAGTGGCAAAGCTGGACGAGCGACGGTCAAAACGCTTCGGGCGGAGGGGTTGCCAGTCAGAGCTATGCCCTCCCTGAATATTTGTTCGCGTGTTCGTTTTCTTTGCGGATCGTCTGCCAGAGCTGCATTGCAGCCGGTCTTTGAGGGACGGAGTTCACACTTCACACCTTTTTTCGTCCAGGAAGATTAGTTCGGCTTCACCCCTCCGAAACGGACTCAACATCGAGGAAACTTTAACGCAAGACCCCTAGCATTTGAGATCTCGATATTCGTCGCGACAAAAGGGTCGAAAAAGACGAACAAATAATCAGGGAGGGCATAAAGGCGCGGTTCAAGATAACCTGGGGCCTATGTTTTCATGGCCCTTCGGGCCGTATCTCAAGACTGCCAATTTATCTTAAAGCGCGCCTTCGCTAAAACTTGTACTCCATAGGCCATTGACGGCGCAGGCTTCGGCGGACAGGTCGGCGCTCGCTAGTCAACAATTTGAACAACGGGCAATTTTACGGAAGCGGGCTATCGCGTTAACTACTTTCCGGAACGAACCGCATTTCGGGGCCGCCGGACGCATGACTAGCGGCGGCGCTAAGCTCTCACTCCAAGCCTATGCCTCTCGTTAGTATGAAACAGATGCTGGCCGTCGCTCGGCGCGATGGCTGGGCCGTGGCCGCATTTAATCCGGTCGATTACGGTTCGATGAAGGCACTCATTGCTGCCGCAACGAATCTTGAGGCTCCTGTCATTCTCCAAACCTCCGCTAAGACCGTCAAATACTACGGCCACGAGCCAATTGTCAGCTGGGCCCGTGAGTTGGGCGCGGCAACAGTGGTGCCGATAGCCTTACACCTTGATCACGGGAAAGACCCTCAAATGATCGCCCGTTGCATCGAGACCGGTTGGACCTCCGTCATGATCGACGCGTCCGACAAACCATATGAAGAGAACCTTGCGTTGACCAAAGAGATCGTGGCTCTGGCTAACAAACGCGGTGTCGGCGTAGAGGCAGAGCTAGGGGAGATCGGTGGCGTCGAAGAGGACGTAATCGTTGCCGAAGGCAAGGATCATAATGCCGATATCACCCAGGCATTAGGTTTCTGTCGGGAAGTCGATCTGGCAGTTTTTGCGCCGGCGATTGGCACCGCGCACGGCTTTTACAAACGCGAACCAACCATCGCCTGGAACGTTCTGGAGGAAATCAGTAACGCGACTTCGACTCCCCTCGCCTTGCACGGAGGGACCGGGCTTTCCGACGAAATCATTCAGCGCTGCATCCATTTTGGGTGCTCCAAAATAAATATCTCCACCAACCTGAAGCACGTCTTCATCGATAGCTTTGTCACCTATCATCAGGAACATCCGCAAGAATACGAGCCACTGAAGCCGCTGGCTGCCCAAGCCGCCGCGGTGACGGCGCTGGCGGCAGAAAAGATCCGGCAGTTCGGCGGCGCCGGAAAGGCCTCATCGGTCGGTACCTAGGTTTCTATGGATGCGCTCATTTTTGATTGCGATGGCGTGCTAGTGGACACCGAGCGAGATGGTCATCGCGTCGCCTTCAACCGCGCCTTCGCCGCGCTCGGTTTGCCTTTTGAATGGATGGTAGAGCAATACGGTAATCTCCTGAAAATCGCCGGTGGCAAAGAGCGCATGCGTTCCTTTTTCGACGAGATCGGCTGGCCCGTGCCGACGGTCGATCGCGATGCTCTGATTAAGCGGCTGCACCAACTCAAAACCGACTATTTCATCCAGTTGATCGAATCCGGAGAATTACCGGTTCGCGGTGGGATTAACCGCATCGTTGACGAAGCGTATGCAGCCGGCGTTCGGTTGGCGGTCTGCTCTACGTCCAACGAAAGAGCGGTCACCGGAGTAGTCAAGCGACTGCTGGGTCTGGAGCGCTATGCGAAATTCGCCGGAATATTTGCGGGCGATATCGTTACTCAAAAAAAACCGGATCCAGCTATCTACCAGTTGGCGGTTCTGCGTCTTCGGCTTGATCCGAGGCGCTGCTTAGTGATCGAAGACAGCCACAACGGTTTACTGGCAGCGATTCGCGCTGGAATCAGCTGCGTGGTCACCACTAGTACTTACACAGTTGGGGAAGATTTTAGTGAAGCCGCTGTCGTGTATCCACAGCTTGGCGATCCACCGGGACCATACGTTAGCTTGAGCGATTTGCAGCGTCATCTGCATTCCTGACCCACCCCTGTAAGTTATGAAATCGATCAACCTCTCGGATGTTGAGACCGCCGTGCGTACGGTGGCGGACACCGCCATCGCTAATGAAAGTTATTTTTCTGAACTGGATGGCACGTGCGGAGACGGCGACTTTGGAACCTCATTGGCTATCGGTTTTCGTACAATTCTCAACAAATGGGATTCTTTAGATCGGTCGTCGATTGGATCATTCCTCTCCGCCATTGGCATCATCATTACGGGTAACGTCGGTGGATGTTCCGGACCGTTGTGGGGAACCGGCTTCATCCGCGCCGGCGCGCTTTCGCGGGGGAAGGAATCAATCACTCTTGCTGAACTCGCTGCCATGCTGCGCAACTCGATGGCTGGAATCCAAGCGCGGGGCGGCGCTAGTCTCGGCGATAAGACGATTCTCGACGCATTGGAACCAGTCGCCGCTACGATCGAACAGCGGGCGGCCGACCCTGCATCTTCTTTACTGAGCGCGCTGCGAGAGGCCACTGACAAGGCCGTTGGATCTGTCGAGCTAACCCGCCCGTGGACCGCTCGACGGGGCCGGCAGTCTTTTACGGGAGAGCGTAGCGCCGGAACGCTCGACCCGGGAGTGGTCGCGATCGCCACGATCATGCAGGCTCTTGCTTCCCGATTTGCTCCGGTCGGCTCGTAACCCCATTTCCTCGAATCCTCAGAACCACCACCTAATCCCCCCAAAATGAAAAAGTTCGTTAACGATCCCGCCAACTTCGTGCCAGAAATGCTAGAAGGGCTAGCCCTAGCCAATCCAAAAACCCTGAAATGGATACCGGAACACAACATCATCTATCGCGCCGACGCACCGAACCCTGACCGGGTATCGGTCATTCAAGGCTCAGGAAGCGGTCATGAACCTGCTCATGTCATGGTTGTCGGTCGGGGCATGCTCGACGCGGCATGTCCGGGCAACGTGTTTGCTGCTCCCCCGATGGAGTATGTGCTGGCTTGTACCAAACTAATGAACTCGCCAAAGGGAGTTCTTCATTTGATCAACAATTACCAGGGCGATCGGATGTGCTGGGATATGGCCAGAGAAGTGGCCGAAGCTGAAGGGATCAAGATCGGTACCGTCATCGTCGACGACGACGTTTCTGTGCAGAACAGCACTTACACGGTCGGACGGCGAGGTGTAGCCGGGAATTTTTTTGTGATAAAGGCCTGCGGCGCAGCCGCCGAAGCCGGTCGTTCGCTCGACCAACTGGTGGAACTGGGCAAGAAAGTAAACTCGGTCGTTCGGACCATGGGAGTGGCACTCACTGGCTGTACGCCGCCCGCAAAAGGCAAGCCGATCTTTGAGCTTGCCGACGACGAAATGGAGATCGGCGTTGGTATCCACGGTGAGCCGGGCCGGCGCCGAGCAAAGCTGCAGTCTGCCGACGCCATCATCGACGAGGTCTTTGAAGCGGTGGCTGGCGATCTTCCGTTCAATTCCGGTGACAAGGTGGGATTGATGATCAACGGGCTGGGCGGTACGCCCATCAGCGAACTCTACGTACTCTACCGCCGCGCCGCGCAGCTTTCTCAGAAGCGCGGTTTGCAGGTTGTTCGTAACTATGTCGGTAACTATTGTACTTCCCTCGAAATGGCCGGGATGTCGCTCACATTGATCCGTCTGGATGACGAGATCGACTCACTCCTAGCTGCTCCGGCCGAAATCCCGCTTAGGATTTTCTGAGGGCAGAGCATAACGTAACTCGCGCCAAACGAGTTAACCATATCCGTAGATTTGTCAGGAGCGCGATCGCGGCGGCCAAGGAGGCTCCGAGATCGAGGGGATGAGGCGCTGCGGTCCACCGCGTGATTTTTTAGCTACTTTCTGAAAAATCTTTGAAGTTTTTGTCCCAGTATACGTCAAACAAGATCGTGAAAACGATCCTGGTCTCCCTGGTGTCTTTAGCGATATCGGCGGGCATGGTGATTTCCGCCTTGGCGCATGGCGCCGGAGGGGGCGGTGGTGGCGGTAACGGTCGAAGGCAGGAACCAATCACAAAGGCCGGGCTACTACCCACACTGCTAAGACACTCGCGCATCAGTCTCGGGCGCATCATCATTTCACTCGCAGCACCCAGGTAGCTCAGACTGAAACTCTTCCTGGCAAGAAGAAGGGATTTATTGATGGACTTCCACCTGGGCTCGAACTGAACCTAGATCGTGGCAAGACTTTGCCCCCCGGGTGGCAAACCAAAGTTGGTCCGGGTACGGTGTTGACGGACACTGATACGAAAGCGGAATTACAGTTGCCGCCCGGTCAGGAACTGAATCTCGACCGCGGGAAAGTGGTAATTCCCGCAAGTAACCCGTCGGACCAGTAGATCTATCCGGAACGCTCGATTATTGGCGTGCATTCAGGTTGATACGTGGTTCCGAGGATGTGAGAACATAGGTTATTCTGCAACCTATGGTATTGCCGGTAACCGGTCGCTGGTGACCTCAACTAAGATCGCTTAACGGCGTGCGGTTTAATCGCGAAATCTTCGACGCGCGGTTTGGCCGTCCGCTCATAATCGCTGTAGCTGAGCTTTATCGCGTCAGTATGTGTGCCGGCTTCGAAAACGATATAGTCCTCCTTGGTTAAATTTCTATCTACGAACGTCGGCAAGTCATACAGGTCGCCAAACGGGGGCATGGTGCCGGGCGCGCAGTCCGGAAATAACTCCTTGAAGTCGCGTTCACTTTCCAGTGACGCAGGTTTGCCGGTCGCCTTCTCAAGTTTTTCCAAATCAACGCGACAGTCCGCGGGTAGAACGGCCATCAAATGCTGACCACCGGATTTCACCATGACAACTTTGGCGTGATGACGGCCCTTTACATGCTCCGCCGCAGCGACGGTTTGTGCAGTAAAGGCTTCCGGATGATGTAGGACTTCGTAACTAACTCTTTTCTCGTTCAAATAACTAATCAGTTTACTCGGTATTTCCATAATGGACCTCCGTCAGAGCTTCTTAGATTATACGCGCGAAACCGGCAATTTCACGCTAGCAACACTTGTAGACCTTAATCCTGCCCCTCCGCGCGGGTAGGGCGAAACAGTCGGGCAAACATCGCGCGGGGCTAACCCTGGTAGCGCCGGACTGTGAGCCTTGCGCACGTCCATTGTTTGGCCGCGCCCGCAACGCTTCGCGTAGCGATGGCGGGCTCACCCGCCTCACCTCGCTGTCGCTCAATGGCGTGTTTCGCCCTAGCAGTTCTGGGGCGGCATTCGTTGAGTCACACCGGCGGCTTGGCCTGGGCCAAGAGCGCATCGAGATCGAGCGGACGGGTGTACATCGTAAGCTTCCCGTCGGCTCCGTGCGGCCACTGGTCCTTTGGTCGATCCCAGTACAGTTCCACGCCGTTGTCGTCCGGATCCCGCAAGTAGAGTGCCTCGCTCACCCCATGATCCGATGCGCCGTCTAGCGCGATCTTAGCATGCGTCAAGCGGACCAGCGCGTCCGCTAGCTGACCGCGACTGGGATAGAGGATCGCGAGGTGATACAGTCCGGTCGTGCCTGGTTGCGGCGGTGAGCCACCCGCGCTTTCCCAAGTGTTTAACCCGATATGATGATGGTAGCCACCCGCCGAAAGGAACGCGGCCTCATCGCCATACTGCAGGATAATATCAAAGCCAAGAACGCCGTGGTAAAACCCGATCGCACGCTCCAAGTTGGCCACTTTTAGGTGCACGTGCCCGAGGCGAACTCCAGGATCGATAGACTTATTGGAAACCGTGCTCATGGAGCTTACTAATGCTTTGCTCTGTGAGGAAAACAATTTTTGGTTGCTCACATGCACGATCACAAATCGAAGAGGGTGCATTCATCAAAAAACTCTTTTGAAGTTTTCTGCGTCGCGCGAATCCTTCAGTAGCTCCGATCGAATAAGGCGTCCACCGATCGCGCAAAGGCGGTCTCAGGCGGACCCTCCGGACTAACCAACTTCGCTGCGCTCTTTGCCGCTGGATTTCCGTGCCTCATTGCTACCCCCATCCCTGCCCAGATAAGCATCGAGACGTCGTTCTCACCGTCCCCGAAAGCGATCACCTGTTTAGCCGGTACATCGAACTCGGAAGCGACTTTCGCCAAAGCGGTGGCTTTGTTGATCCCGCGCGGCATGAATTCGAGATTCTCTCTCTCGGTCGAAAGCACGTCGACTTTCCCGCTATAGCGCTCAGCGATTTGCGGACGGATTTTCGCGAGATACTCGAAATCACCATACCAGATAATTTTCAAAGCACGTCGTCCGTCGAGTTGGTCGAGATCGGGTAAAACCTCCGCTCTTTCTCCTACTCGCGATTCATAGAGATCGAGCCAGCGATTGTGCCGCTCAGGCACATACAGATGATCGAGATGGTAATAGATAAGCTGCACATCACCTTTTTCGCCTTCTTGAATAATGTCGCGAGTTACCGCTTGGGGCAAGAAATGCGCCTCAATGACGTTCCCACTCTCGCCGTCCCGGATCAAGCCACCTTGGCAGGCAATGATCGGCCCATCCAGCTGCAGTTGACGTTGAAACCGGATACTATTCTGATGGCGCCGGCCTGACGCGATTATTACCGTCACATCGCTTTCGCGCAAACGGCGAACCGCCGCAGCATTCTCCTCGCTGATGGTCTTGTTTGGTCCAAGGAGTGTACCGTCCAGATCAATGGCGGCTAATCGGAATGGAAATGGTGGAGAACTTTTCTTTTGGGCGCCCGTCATGGGTTCATTTACACGATTGCTCTATTTTTGCACGATGCATTCGACCAACCAATAGCCGCGCCTGGCAGATCCACCCATCCAAAAAATGATTGGCTCCGCACTGACGCGCAGTGTACCGGGATTCAGATGGCACCCGAGTTTCAGTCGATTCTCGCCGCAGGAGCACTCTTCTTTCTCGGGTTGATCAGTCCAGGACCAAATTTCCTGGTCGTGGCTGAAAGCACGCTGCGCCGAGGCCAACGTTCCGGAATTTTCACAGGTCTCGGAGCGGCGACGGGTGACGGGCTCTACGCATTAGTAGGTCTTCTGGGATTCTCAACGCTTAACTCCCAAGGTGAATGGCTTTTTCAAGCATTGAAGCTGGTTGGAGCTGTCTACCTGACATTCCTAGGAATCCGAATGTGTCTGCGCCGAAGAGCAATTCCTGATGGCTCCGGCAAATGCTACGCTCCCGGAATCTGGCAGTGCTTTTTTCGAGGACTGGCTACTGATCTGTCGAATCCCAAAACTATTCTCTTCTTTGGAAGTATTTTTGCGGTGGCGCTTCGCCTTGATACACCTGAATGGGTCAAAGCGATTATTTGGGGTGAGATTGTCCTGATTTCGGTTCTCTGGAGAATCGCGTTATGCCGCTTCTTTTCCACCCCTAGCCTCCGCAACCTCTACCTGAAATATGAGGTTGCCATCGAGCGTCTCTTCGGAGCCCTCCTTGTCTTGCTGGGCTGGCGCATGGCAGTTAACGCGTTTGGAAAAGATCGAGATTCGGAGGGTCAACGTTTGTTCTCTTGAGTCAGGCGTTCGGCGACGAAATAAAGCGCCGAAGGCGCGCTTCAGGATAGCCTCGCAGTTTGTCGGACTTCGCCACATCAAATTGAATGACCAGGTTTTCGGCGGCGAAGCCGCGCTTCAGGATAGCCTAGGGCAACGCCCCATAAGAGTTAACTTAAGTTCCGATTTTGTGCTAGCGGGCAAGGGATGCACCGGGACAAATGCGTCTCTCGGCGCATCTTGTGCCCGTTGGCAATCTTACCTTTATCCAGTGCCTACCGTTCATCGAATGGTGCGCAACTGATGTGAGATGAATTGTGACACGCTTTCCGCGCTAGACGCCTGATAGTTTTAATTCCTAGTCAGGGTCAATTGGCGGCTTGCGAATGTGAATCCGCTAATACCGATGCAAACAAATCGCTGTCAATATTGCTTCCAGAATGGATTAAAGCGACGCGCTTATTGCGGATGATCTTCTGCTCTTGCAACAGCGCGGCCAGAGGCGCCGCAGCGGCACCCTCCGCTACATTGTGCGTTGCACTGAAGTAAAGTTTCATCGCTTCCATAATTTCGCTATCCGGCACCGTGACGACGTGGTCGACATTCTGGTTGATGATCTCGACAGCAACGGGATTCGGAACGCGACAAGCCATGCCGTCGGCCATCGTATTCACCCCTGAAGTGGATACAGGTTTGCCGGCTTGGAACGAAAGAGCGTAGGCCGGAGCACCGCTCGACACCACGCCGACAATCCTGGTTTTCAGTCCCAGCGCGTTCCTCGCCGCGATTGTTCCGCAAATACCGCTGCCCATGCCGATCGGGACATATACATAGTCGAGATTCGGAACGCTCCGAAATAGCTCCAGGCCGTAGCTCGCGACGCCTTGCACGAGTTCAAGACTAAATGAGTTAACAAAATGGAGCCGTGATTCTCTGGCGAAATGCTCGGCGTGTTCAAAGGCATCCTGGAAATCGTTGCCAACCTCGATCACCTCAGCACCCAGGGCCCGCATGGCAGCATTCTTCTCCTTGCTATTGCCATGCGGAACAACGATCACGGTCCTGAGACCGCCGTGGATCCCGGCGAAGGCTACGCTCTGGCCAAAGTTGCCACGGGTAGCGGCGATCACTCCTTTCACTTCAGGAGAATTCCGCCGAAGCTCCGAGATGTAGAATAGTGCGCCTCTGATTTTGAATGCGCCTACCGGGGTATGATTCTCCTGTTTCACCCACACCTCCGCTTCAACGCGTTGACTCAGCAACGGCCACTGGATTTGCGGCGTTTCTGGCAAAACTGCGTGCACAATTCCCGCCGCGCGCTCAAGTTCATCGATGGTGAACATGGTTGGCAAAGCGTTCATGAAATTTCGAGGATCGCTGCGATCTCCACGCTGACGTTCTCCGGTAAGCTGTTGACCCCTACCGCCGCCTCCTCCGGCGTAATATCCTGGCCTACCTTGCCGGTCAGAAATTTTTGATCACTCGTCCGCGGACCTTGCCCTGAGATAAACAGGAGATTTCCGCTAATCGTAAATGGGACATAGTTCGCGGCCGGTTTAGGACAGGCGGGTAAGACGATTCCAAGCTCGGCTAAGCGGTTCTCAGCTGAGTGGCTGGTTGATGAAATGCTCATCGACAAACTCCAAATCTCAAAGGACAAACTCCAAATGGCTAAGTAAAATTCCCCTTGGTCTTCGAGGCCGCCGGTAAGTTCGCTGCTAACGTTTCCAACAAGATCTCTTTGAAGCGCGCCGTCGCAGGCGTTAACTCTCGCCCGGCGTCGTGCAGAGAGAGCTCGGTCGATGCCAATGGCGGAAGGCCGAAGCCCTTGGGCAATACCAATAGCTGACTAGGCAGCCCTGCTGCAGTGCGTACCGTTACGCCGAGTCCTGCATCGACGGCCGCCCAAAGGCCGTGCAGGCTGGGGCTGGTGAAAGCGATATGCCACGCAATACCGGCTCGATCGAGCGCAGCAATAGCGGTTTTACGGAAGAAACAGGGCGGATTGAACACTGCCAACGGCAACGGTTCGTCGGGCGCCCAGCTGAGCTTCTCTTGGCCGGGGCCAATCCAAGCCATCGGCAGCGTTGCAATGGTTTGCCCATCGCTCCACCGGCCATCATGGAACAACAACACCAGATCGAGTTGACCCTTATCCAGACGATCGATCAAAATCGCTCTTCGATCCGCGTTCACCTCGATCCGTACCGACGGATGCGCCCGCTTGAAGCGGCCGAGGGTCGTGGGTAACCAGGTCTCAGCGAAATCGGCTGGCAGCCCAAATCGCACCGACCCGTCAACCGCGATACCCCGCACCGCAGCTACCGCCTCATCATTGAGGTCTAAGATGCGGCGGGCATAGGAAAGCGCGACGTCTCCAGCCTCGGTGAGCGCGAGGCCGCGCCCCTGCTTCCGGAACAACGTCTCACCGAGCTGGTCTTCCAACTTACGGATTTGCTGGCTGACGGCTGACTGCGACCGGCCGATTCGCTGGGCTGCTCGGTTGAAGCCGCCCAACTGTTGCGCGGTCACAAGCGTACGCAGAATATCGGTGTCGAGATTGACTCGCATCAAAATTCAGTTTTTCGAAACTGTCCGATTAGAAGTATCCAATTTTCTTCTCATTGCGAGCATTTATTTTTTCGAGTCGGCAGTGAAGCCGATTCCAAAAAAGGAGACTTAAATGCCGTTCTTTCACATCGCCGAGAAGCAAACTTGCACTGCTTTGCTCAGCTTACTGCTGTTCGCCTGGTTTGTATTCAGCGCCGCCACAACGATCCTCTTAATCGCTTTATTCCTTCCAGACCACTTAGGGCTTAGCGGTTTGCTGCGAGTAGTAGGCGATCTGCTGCCAACTGATCCCGTGATTTATACGACCTGAAGGAGGTCAGGCAGCCGCTATACCGAGTTTGGGTATTGATAGTGTTATCGATGTCATGACCAAACCGATTGATGGTTAGCGATGATCTTGAGCTCCTACAGAGCGAGGCGCTTTTGTGGGATCTAACCCAGGGTTCCGCAGAGCCTCCAGTCGAAACGAATGCCACGCCCGCACGCTACGCGAAGCGTTGCGCGCGGGACAAATAGCAAATAGCAAATGAGGCCCCGGACGGCGCCTGCTGAAATACCTGTATAGAACATGGACTGATTCCTCGTACGCCTTCGGACTTCGCCAACCATTACAAAGTACTAGTCCAGCGGAATTTGATACCCGTTGGCCAGACGATTCGTCTCGTTGGCCATTCCGATCACCGCAAGTAGCTCACCGAATGCCTCATCGGTCATGCCTGCTTTGCGAGCCCCTTTCGTATGGGAGTGGATACAGTAAGCGCAATTGTTAGTGACGCTCACCGCAACATAAATCAGCTCCTTCGTCAGCGGATCAAGCGCGCCGGGTCCCATCACTTGTTTCACGCTTTCCCAGGTGCGGCGCAGCGTGACTGGATGGTTGGCTAACGCTTTCCAGAAGTTGTTCACCTTATCTACCTTTCGCGTTGCCATGATATCGTCGTAGACACTTCGGACTTCCGCGGAGGCGTCTTCATATTCAATCAGTTCAGCCGGTAGCATCCCCTAGCCTCGTCACACGGATCGGCGTTGCAACCGAAGAGTTGAGAAGTCGAGAATGCAGCACGGCGAGGGGCCTATTGTGGTGAAAAATGGTAAGACCGTTCGGGTCTCCATTGGCTGCTGCCGACTTCTGAATTCGCGTCAATTCGTGTTCATTCGCGGTTCGTTTCCCTATTGCTCGCTATAGTTCCAGGTCAGTCCGCCATCAACTACGATGGTGGTTCCCGTGATGTAATCCGCATCGGCCGATGCCAAGAAGACAGCGGCGCCGGCCACATCACTGACTTTTCCCAGGCGACCGAGGGGAATGTTATCAAGTAGAGCTTTCAACTCACTCGGGTCGTTAAGTAACGCGGTATTGATCGGCGTCTCGATCGCGCCAGGGGCAATATTGTTCACAGTGATACCGTAGGGAGCCAACTCGATAGAGAGGTTCCGCATCATCATCTTCATTCCACCTTTGCTCGCACAATAAGAAGTAAAATGCGGAAATGGCAGCTCTTCGTGGACTGAACTGATATTGATGATCTTGCCCGGTTTTTTGGCGGCCATTCTGTGCTGGACAAAAGCCTGGCTGGCGAAGAACGCACCTTTTAAATTAATGGTGAGAACCAGGTCATAATCGTGCTCGGTAGCCTCCCAAATCGAGCCATGCTTCTCGACTCCGGCATTATTGATAAGCACATCGACACTACCGAAGGAATCGACCGCTTGCTTCATCATCGTATGAATTTGATCGACTGATGAGATATCGGCCTGAACGGCCAGCGCCCGACGTCCCACTTTCTGGATTTGCGCAACTGTCGCGTCTGCAGATTGCGGGCTTCCAACGTAATCGATCACGATATCTGCACCTTCTTCGGCCAGCCGGAATGCGATACCTTGACCGATGCCCTGGCCGCCGCCGGTAATGAGAACAGTTTTTCCTTCGAGTTTCATTTGAGTTTATGATTAAGAAAGTCGAACCACAGATTACACAGATTTCGCGGCTTGAATGCGACAATCGTTCCCGCGTTAGTAAAAGGGCAGCGCCGAAGGCGCATTTCAGGATAGCCTCTACGGCGCAGCCCTGGGAATAAGACCATAAAATGATGATTTAGCGCTGCAAGAGCGGGACAAGAATGATCGGCATTTCTCTTTAGACAATCTTTCCCAAGTCCCGCAGCGGGCGTCCCAATCGCAGATCGCGTTCGATCCGCTCAAGCGGTACTCCCTTCGTTTCGGGGACAAAGCGAAAGCAAAACCAGAGACCGGCCAAAGATAGTGCGGCGTACAACAAAAACGTCCAAACATCGCCCAGGCTTTTCAGCAAGCTCAGAAACGTCAGCGACACCAGAAAATTGCTAAGCCAATTAGCCATGGTTGCGATGCTGGCAGCTTGACCCCGGATCTTGAGCGGAAAAATTTCTGCAATTAGCAACCAAAAAACCGGTCCAAGACCGATCGCGAAGGACGCAATGTACATAACCAGGCTAAGCACCCCAATCCATTTCAGTGCTGCTCCTCCGATGGCGAATCCGAGGGCCAGGGCAACGAGCGATATGAACATTCCGCCCAAGCTCGCTAAGAGTAAGGGTCTGCGGCCGATCCGATCAAGCAGAGGAATTGAAACGATCGTCATCAATACGTTCACCATTCCCACGCCAGCGGTAGCAATAATAGAG
Source organism: uncultured Verrucomicrobiae bacterium (assembly GCA_963804425.1). Classification (GTDB taxonomy): domain Bacteria; phylum Verrucomicrobiota; class Verrucomicrobiia; order Chthoniobacterales; family JAFAMB01; genus DASTDH01. The sequence goes on from CAWDQF010000006.1 coordinate 62,998, forward strand.
CCAAGCGCGGATTGAAACCCCGCCTGTTGGAAGATCGTTGGAGCATAGTAGATGACCGTATTGATCCCGGTTATCTGTTGGATGATGGCTAGTCCAATACCGCAGAGGATCACCCGTATGACGGCTGGCGAAATCAGGTCCTTGAACCGGCCGGCTCCAGCCTCGGCGTGCTCGAGAATGTCCTTCACTTCGGCTTCGATGTCTTTCGTCCCGCGAATACGGGCCAAAGCTGCCAAGGCCTTCTCTTTGTACCGGTGCAGCAACAACCAACGCGGACTTTCCGGCAGCGCGGCGATCCCGATCTCCAGAGCGACGGCTGGTAAAACGCCAAAGGCGAACATCAACCGCCAGTTTCCGGAGCCAGCAAAGACGGCGTCGACCACGTAGGCCAATAGGATCCCTATGGTAATGGCAAGTTGGTTCAAAGTGACGAGGCCGCCACGAAGATTGGGGGGAGCTATTTCACTGATGTACAACGGCGCCGTATAGGAAGCGACGCCAATCGCCACACCGATCGCAATTCGGCCAGTGACTAAAACTCCTATGTTCGTCGCTAACGCACAGAGAATCGATCCAACGATAAAAATGCCTGCTGTAATGAGGATCGCGCGTTTGCGTCCGATTAAGTCAGTAAGTCTCCCACTTAGAATAGAGCCAGTAACCGCACCGATCAGCGCGGCACTTACTAAGAACTCTTCGGCGAAGGGGGTTAATTGGAACTCTCCTTTTAAGAATAGAACCGCACCGGAGATGACTCCAGTGTCGAAGCCGAACAGCAGTCCGGCGAGCGCTGCGATTGCCGCCGTTATTTGAACAAAATTAATTACCCTTTTCGGCGCGGAAGCGCTGTCGGTCTGAGCAGTCACGTCCATGTGGCCACATCATGCCCGTTGACCGCGGTTATGGCAACGCCTTCGTGTCGACTCGCTTCCTGCCAGAGTGCTCGCCGCAGCATGTGGCGTACCCGTCCACATCGCTGCGGGAAGCGTCGCGGACAGCTCTTGGCATGAGATTTCAAGAGGCGAGGTTCAGTTGCTGATGCTCGTTTGCGTGGCCTATTCTTAGGCGATGTCTGAGCCTTTTAATGTCGCCGCCTATCTCGAGCGAATTGGACTTGCCGAACAAATCACGCCTGATATCGAAGGTCTACGCCGCCTGCACCACGCCCATCTGCTACGGGTACCGTTCGAGAATCTCGATATCCATCTCGGACGGCCCATCCGGCTCGATCTGGCTAGTCTCTTTGACAAGATTGTTACCCGCCGGCGTGGCGGCTTCTGCTACGAACTCAATGGGCTGTTCGCGTCTTTGCTAAAATCGCTCGGATTTCAGGTAAACTTGCTCTCGGCCCGGGTTGCTAATCAGGAAGAGAGTTTCGGTCTGGAATTTGATCATCTCGCGTTGAGGGTCGATCTGGATCAACCCTATCTGGCCGACGTCGGCTTCGGCGACTCGTTTCTTGAACCATTGCGTCTCGTCGCTGGTGCGGAGCAGATCGATCCGCGAAGCACGTTCCTGATGTTGCGCGCTAGTGATGATTGGGTGATCCGCCAGCGCACAACCGACGGACGATGGAGATCTCAGTACTGCTTTGCTCTGATCCCTCGTCAACTCGGCGATTTCGCCGAAATGAGTCGGTACCACCAGACTTCGCCAGCAAGTCACTTCACGCAAAAGACGGTCTGCTCCGTCGCCACACCCACAGGTCGCGTGACGATCAGCGGCGACCGATTGGTCGAAACCAGCGAAGGGGTTCGCACCGAGCGGTTCGTCCAGAGCGAGGCGGAACTTCAGACGCTGCTCGCGGACCGCTTCGGTATAACCGGCGTCCACCACGACCTTCTCCCGCGACTAACCGTGAAGCGCACAAAGACACAGAGCCCGAATGCAGAATCAGCCAGCTAGAACAGCGCGGTTGAAACACTGATTTTAGGATGAACCAACTCGACAGCCAGCGTAAAATGGTAGCGGTTACTTATTCAAGAAAGTGCCACAATAGACGCTAACAGGGGCTCTCTTTATTCGCGTCTATTCGTGGTTGAAAACAATGCCGCTACCTGTCCCGGGATTAATCCAAGTCTCGTTGGTAGTCTGCGAATACGCTAGGGGAGCCACAAAAATTAGCACCAGCAGAAAATTGCGGAACAGAAAATAGTAGACAGTGCGTCTAACCTTAGTTTGGCAGCCGTTCGTTTGGCAGCACTCCTCATCGTTTGCGCAAGCGTAACAGATTTCTCCGGAGCTCGGAATAGCGTTGTTGCGTTAAAAGCGGATAAAATCGTTCAACTACGATGGTTTACATAGGGACTATGATTAGGAAGTCGTTCCCTCCCGCCAGCAAATCGACGGGGAATTCTCTAGCAGCTGTTCTTCGGTCTGCCAGGGAAGCCAGACCGCCCGGAAGAAAGTCTTCCCCACAGACAATGCTTTTCAGTCGGCCCTGCTTAGTAGACCGCCCCCTGACCCCGAGACAATTCACCCTCAGCCGGGGCTACTCCCTCCTCGCTGGCGCAGGAATTCAAAAAAAGTGTTGCAGCTACAAGTGCAAGAAGCCAGGGCAATAGTTTCCGATTCATCGTCGCACACCATATTGTGCTGAGGACCAGCTCAACAAGATTCTTTTCAACCGATCCTGAATCGATCTACCGATGAACCGATCCGGCCTATTCCGTTGCATGAAGCTTCACCGTTACGAACCAACCGTGTCCCTTACCGAGAACTTGCCACCGGTCCAGACGATTGGCGCTACGTGTATGATAAAATCCCGATCGAGCGAATGTTGCTGGAGGAGCCGACGTTCCAAACAACATCGCTGCGCTTACCCTACAATTTCGCGCAACACTGGAGTATTGATGCGCGCCACTTTCGGCAAACCACCGGCTTTTTCCGAGGCATTCCATCTGAAAGAGTCGCTGCGCAGAACCGTGGCGTGGCTTCGAGCGAACCCACCTGAACCTTCCGCGCAGGAGAGGGAACGTTGGCGCCAAGAGGATAATGCCGAGGACCAGGTCTTAGCCAGGGGTGTGATGGGGTACAGCAGCGTACCCGCGACGGCTGAACTCAGATGGAAGCCAAGACTCTTTCTTGCGCGTCGCTGTTCTCGTCCCCGGATTGAATCCGGAATGAATGCGGGGTATCGAGCCCAACTGGGGAAAGCGACGATTCGAACCCAAAATCGAGGTTTATATTGACTTTTGTTAGTAATATCATAACATCATAAGATAGTGTATGAATAAGGCAGAACTCGTGCGTCGTTTAGAAGGCTTCCTCACCGAGCAGCCCGTGGACCGAGTCGAGATTTCCGAAGCTGCTGCACCCGATTTTCAGGTTGAATTAACCCTGAAACCAAACACGCCGATCACGGAACGGTTCATCCTGCGGCTGGAGACGGCTCTTCGCGGGGAGATCGGATCGCTGTCCCTTTTCCGCGTTCGCACAAATGTCATGATCGTCCGTTTCACTCTGCGGCGCGGCTCTCACGACGATCCGTCTGGAGCCGATCGCATCGCGGAACTCCCTTCTCTCTACACCGCCGCCAGCCGAAACTTTCCGCCGCGGGCTACGATCCACGAAACGGTTGCCGCCTAAGCATCCCAGTTTGCTGTTTAGTGCTTCTACTTTGTTCGGTGATAACATGCGGTGCTCCCTTTTCATGCCCAGGATCACATGATCGATTTTAACGACAAGTTCGACCGCCAAGAGCCGCCGGTTGCATTGAATTTCGATGAGATCAGGGAGCTGGTAAATCCTCATTTACTGGGCGCAAGAGTTGGAGCGATTTCGCTGCTCGGAGGAGGATTTGCGAACTCCAACTATCGTCTCCATCTCGAAGACAACACCTCCGTTGTTCTAAGAATTTCAACGAAGCCACTCAGCGAGTTTCGTAAGGAACTCCAAGTATTGAACCTGCTACGCGGCACAGTCCCGGTTCCCCAAGTGATCGGCAAAGAATTCTCAAAGCAATATCCGTTCGCTATACTGGAGTTTATTGAAGGAGAACCGTTGTCGATGATCATGAACACCGTCAGCCCACAGGAATTAAACGCCGCGACGACTGAAGCAGGTAAAGCCCTTCACGTGGTTCATTCCTTTGATCTCGGCAAAGCCGGATTTTTCGACGAGCACTTCATTTTTAAGCCAGAGTTCACAAACTTCGGCAAAGCCTGGTACGATTACATTTGCTCGGCCCTTGGCTCTGAACGAGTTCAGCAGAGACTCGGGAAGGTTTTGCAGGAACGGGCGCTCAACCTCGTTCAAAGTAAACGGGCGATCTACAAAAGTATTACGAACACGACGCGACTCATTCACTGTGACTATAACCCGAAAAATATCATGATGAGACGAATCGCCTCACAGTGGAGAGTTACAGCGATTCTAGATTGGGAATTCGCTGCTTCCGGTTCTCCACTAGCGGATCTAGGGAATTTTCTTAGGTTCGATGATGAGTTGCCCCATGGCTTCAGTGAAGCGTTTGTTCAGGGATACGCCGCGAATTCGGCGCTCTTGGTAGATAATTGGAGAGAAATCGCGAAGCTGCTGGACCTCGCGGCTATGATGAATTTTTTAGAAAGCCAGAAAGAGAATCCCAAAACATTTCGAACCGCTGTTTCCGTGATTAAAAGAACGATTGAGACTTTAGAGAGTGAACCATGAAGATCACCAAAATCGATCGAACTCAAGCTAAGCCTGACCCGTCCCGCGCTAACGACTTCGACGGCGCGGTCAACTTCCAGACTCTGGTCAGTCCCGCCGATAGCGACGAGCTTGATCTTACGAACGTCTGCTTCAGTGCGGGCGCGCGGACCAGGCCACATATTCATCAGGACGACCAGGTATTGCAAATCATCGAGGGCGAAGGAATCGTGGCCACGGAGACCGAGAAACGAGTCGTTTTTGCAGGTGATGTGATCGTCATCCCCAAAGGAATCTGGCATTGGCACGGGGCTACTCGCGTTTCTCCGGTGTGTCATCTCTCCATAAAGAAGCGCGGGCCGACCAATTGGACGGTTGAGCAGAAAAACTGGGCCGCCGGTTACGACGAGTAAGCGATAGGGAATTTATCGACTTCAATCATCGTGTTCACCTTGAAGACCAAATATTTTGGCATATAAAGAAAAAAGAATACCCCCACCCATGCAGAAACTTGGATCCGGTGTTATCACCACCACCCGGGACGTCGATTGTTTGGAATTTGACTGGGGAAAAATCCACTTCCTCAGCGAACCTGCGGTAACCGATGCAGATCGCTTTAGTTTCGGGATCGTTGAACTGGCCCAAGGCAAAGGCCACGCGAGACATAATCACCCCGGCTCCGAAGAGATTATCTACGTGGTATCCGGAGAAGGTGAACAAATGGTAGACGATCAACCTCCGGTGAAAGTAGGGCCGGGCGCGAGTATTTACATCCCGGCGGATGTTTACCATTCCACCGTGAACTCCGGAACAACAGCAATGAAGCTCATTGTCGTCTACTCGCCGGCCGGACCAGAACGACTGCTGCGCGAAATTCCAGGCTGCAAAGTCGCGCCGCCAGCAAACTAAATCAGAGCTTTGGACTACCGCTATTGCACTGGCGCCGGTTGATTGTGGAGTGTCTAGTCCCGGAGAGACCCAGCGAAAGTAGCCCAGTAATTTATTGCTGGGCTAGCATTCAAAAAAGGCGTGCCCGTCCCGTTAGGGACGATAGAAATAAAGGTTTTGGCTCTAATGCGGCTAACGAGCGCGAACGGTAATTCGATCGTCTCTGGCGGGACGCATTTTTTTAACCCCTAACCCAGACACTGAAGTGCTGGGCTACTTTCGTTGCGCCCCTCCGGGACGACTCTCTCGACCACTGCAATCCCCCCGTCGTCGGGCTTCCCGTCTCCGTCCCGCGGGCGCGAACGCGCGACGACGGCGGCAGCGCGGGGACGAGAGGCCCAACGAAAAGACAGGATCTGGAACGACCCTTGACACCGCAAGAGCGCATACGAACTAGGTAACTAACCTCTGTTCCCCTATGCCAAAAACGGTCTGTATTCTTGGAGCCTTCGACACGAAAGGCGAAGATCACGCATTCTTGCGTGAAGAAATCATCAAGCTTGGTCACCAGGTGTTTACGGTCAACATCGGGGTACTTGGTAGCACTACGCTGTTTCCGGTGGACCTCGAAGCAAGCGAGGTTGTCAAAGCCGCCGGTGTTGATCTGCAGCAAATTCGCGCTGCCAAAGACAAGGCTGAGGCCATGAAAGCGTTAGATCAAGGGGCTCCGAAGGTCGTCCGCGGCCTCTACGAACAAGGTAGGTTCGACGGCATCATCGGAATGGGTGGTTCAGGCGGCTCATCGGTTATCGCGTCCGCGATGCGCGCTCTGCCGATTGGAGTGCCGAAGGTCCTCGTTTCAACAGTCGCTTCTGGCGACGTATCGTTTTATGTCCGCGGTAAAGACATTGCGATGATCCCGTCCATTGTCGATGTAGCGGGACTAAACCGGATTTCCCGATTGGTCTATACTCGGGCTGCGGGTGCAATCTCCGGCATGGTGCAGAGCGAACCTCCTCTCGCGAGTGAGGACAGACCGATTATCACGGCGTCTATGTTCGGCAACACTACCGACTGTGTGAATACCTGTGTGAAGTCTCTGAATGATAGCGGATTCGAGGTACTCGTATTTCACGCGACGGGTGCTGGAGGGCGCGCGATGGAAACGCTCGTCGCGGATGGTTTGGTCGAAGCGGTATTGGACATCACCACCACCGAGTGGGCAGACGAACTGTGCCACGGCGTTTTTAGCGCTGGCCCGGAACGCCTGGATGCACCCGGCCAGCAGGGTATTCCGCATCTGATCGTGCCGGGTTGTGTTGATATGGCAAATTTCGGCGCCCCATCGACTGTCCCAGAAAAATTCCGCCACGCAAAACGGCTGTTCTATGAGTGGAACCCGTCGGTGACCCTCATGCGAACAAATGTCGAAGAGAATCGTCAACTGGGAGAAATATTTGCCAAAAAAGCTAACTTAGCGAAAGGTCCCGTCGCGTTCCTGATTCCGCTCCGCGGCGTTTCCATGCTGGATGGCGATGGTCAGCCGTTTTGCGATCGCGCTGCCGATCAGGCGATGTTTGATGCGATCAGGTCGGGCCTTAGGTCAAGCATCCCGATGGTCGAGGTTGATCTGAATATCAATGACCCGGCATTTGCTGCGAAAGCGGTTGAATTGATGCTCGAGTTAATTCGGCAGAAGAAACGGCTGGCAAACTGACTTGCGTGTTTTTGGTGAAAACTAGAGGCCGCAGCAACCACAACATAACGTCGCCGAAACAAAGACCCGGCGTCACTAAGAATCAATGAACAGCTAGTGGATATCGAAGAGCGGGGCGCCTATTAGTTGCTGGCCAGAACGGTACGCGCACATGTCTCGTCGGTAACAAGGCCGTTGATCCATTGCCCTCGCAAAGCGCCAAGCACCGCCTGGGCCTTGTGTTCACCGCCGGCAAAAGCGATTACCGGGATTTTTGAAGGGCGGCGCAATTGAATGCTCGTGACCCTCTCCTGGACGGATGCACGAACGAGTTCCCCGGTTTGGCTGAAAGCCCAACCGAGGTTATCTCCCACTGCACCTGCTTTAACGAGCTCCATCACTTCTTCTTTCGTAATGAAACCGTCACGATGCATCGGACCGCCGATGCGCATATCGCCTACTCCGACAAAAGCCACATCAGCCTGAGTAGAAAGTTCTTCCACAACCTTATACAGGCGGTGGCTGCACCATTGTCTTCGCTCCTCCGATGAATCCGCCAGCAACGGAGCAGGCAATAGGAAGCATTTGCTGCCCATCTTCTCCGCGGCCTGAAGAGCGGCATCGTAAGGATTACTGGAACCGTCGCGGGCAATCGTCCCAACCAAGGAAAGCAGGCGATGCTGTGGTCTGACAGGCACGTTTAGCTCGCCGATCACCGCTTTAATAGTTTGGCTGGAGCTCAGCGCAATAATTTTCGGCTCGACCTCACTAAGATAGGACTCCATGACTTGAGCACCGGCGACCGCGATCTTTCGCAAAACCTGATCGGCGCTATCTGCGTTCACGGGTACCACGTCGCAAACCAGTAGATTATACCGTTGACGCAAGGCTACGGCCAATTCCAAGCAGGAAGCAACCTTGTGGTTAACCCGCACCTTGACGAGCCCGCGCTCGACTGTGAGTGCCACTAGTCGCTGGGCTGTCGGCCGCGAGATATGCAGTTTTTGGGCTATCTCGTGTTGGGTGTTCCCGGCAACATAGTAGAGCCAGGCGGCTCGTACCGCGATTTCCAACTTTTCTTCCTGCTTTGCCGACGACGGATCCATCTTCGTTGATAGGACGGCTAATCAAATTGTCATTAATCTTTTTCCGCCCCGGTAGAATCAAGCTTGCTTACGATGCTCGTCACTGATTTGCCGGTTTCAATTCTGAACGGGTGCATGCTAGCTTTCAAATCGATCCCAGAACGGTTCGCTACTCTCGTAAAGATCATCGAACAACGATTGCAGCTTCTGGTATCGCTCCAACCAGGCCGGGTTCGGAACGATCTCGTCTTCATAGCGGACCAGTTCGCCAACGACTGCCTCGAGGTTCGAAAACAGTCCAACCGCGAGGCCCGCCAACATTGCGCAACCGAGCACGCCAGACTCCGGCTCGGTCGGGACCAAAATCGGGCGATTATAAATGCTCGCCTTGATTTCAAGCCATAACCGGGTCTTTGCCCCGCCGGCAGCAGCCACCATCCGATCGAAGTGGTATCCTCGCGATTTCATCAAGTCAATGTTCCTCCTAGCCGCAAATGCAACGCCTTCCATAACTGCCCGATGCAGATGCGCAGCGCTATGTCCAGTTGTCAGGCCGAAAAACTGGGCGCGAGAATTTGGCTTCCGGGCAAGACGTTCGCCGCTGAGGTACGGGAGGAACAAGAGCTGCTCAGAGCCTGCCGGCACGCTCGCAGCCAGCGAGACGATTTGATCGTAGCTGTAGGCCTGATCCTGAAACGCCTTGCGCGCCCAACGCATCGCGTCTCCACCGGCGTCCAAAATGGTGAAGGCAGCCCACCCGCCCATAACGCCTTGTACGTTAGAAATCACCGGGTCGACCGCCGGTCGTTCGACAAGCTGTGCAATCAGTGTTGAGGTACCGGTAATATCGCATCCGACGCCTGGATGAATCACGCCAGCGCCGAGGAGCGCCACCGGGAAGTCGCCTGCGCCCACCGCAACCGGGGTGCCGGCTCGCAAACCCGTGATAAGCGCCGCCTCTTTTGTTACTGGTCCCAGTATTTCTGAGGCCGAGCTGAGCGAGGGTAATTTGGCTGAGTCCAAGCCTAAGAGGCCTAGGATCTGCTCGCTCCAGTCGCAGCTTTGAATATCAAACATGTAGCTGCAGGACGCTTCGCAAAAATCAATCCTGCGTTCGCCCGTGAGTTTGAAGTTGATGTAGTCCTTTGGCATCAAAACCGTGCGAGCACCTTCGTACGCTTTGGGTTCATTCTGTTTGATCCACGCTAACTTAAACGCCGGCCAGGCAACCGTTGGCGGGTTCGCCGTGATAGGAAGCATGGCCCGAGTGTCCTGCTCCTGTACGAATCGATCGACCAGTTCGCGGGTTCGCTTATCGCTCCATAAAGGGACCTCATCCAGCGAAAGCTCGCCGGCCCCATCGATCAAGACCGTCCCATGCATTTGTCCGCACGCCGCGATTCCCGCGATCCGATCGGCGCCATGGGCTACGCGCTCCAGGACATTCCGGATACTAAAGACTGCTCCTTCCCACCAGGTCCGCGGACTCTGCTGGGACCAACCGAAATGGCCAGCGATCTGGTCATGTTCTTTCGCCGCAAACGCGAGAATCTTTCCGGTTTCAGTGACAAGAGCCGCACGCACGCTTCCGGTTCCGACGTCGATCGCCAGCAGGAGGTCCTTCTTCATGAAACGGGATGCGCGACAAAAAACCTTCTTACCATGCGCAAATTCAATACTCCTGGTCGCTCCCTGGGCGAGTTCAAAATCTGCTCGCCAAGTTCAGGGGCAGACTGAGTAGCCGCCAAAGTTTAATCTTTTATGTATTAAGTGATCAAATGATTGACATATGATTGTATCTAGATCATAAGTTCAGCGCAACGCTTGGCCAAAATCTCGGACCTATGTCCAGATAGGTGGCTCATTTCTTTGCGGAGACGCCAATGAAACACCTGCTTCTTCAAAAAAGATCCGGCTCCAGCCGGCCCCCGGCGGCGGGTACCCATCCCGTAAATGGATCTCACCAGCCGTTCGATCTCATACACGACGGATCTCTTCCCGCTCGACGGCGATCCGAGTTGATATGCCTTGCTCGTCGCCAAGGCCAACTCTCCGTGACGGAGCTGGCGTCGCAGTTTGGCGTATCTCCTGATACGATCCGACGGGATCTGGATCTACTTTCGCTTCGTGGTTTCCTTCAGCGCACCCATGGCGGCGCCATTCCGTCAGAAGACGTTGCCCAGGAGGAATCACCGTTTGCGCAACGGATTGATCTTCGAGCTACCCAGAAAACTCGCATCGCGCAATGCGCATCGGAGTTGATTCAAAACGGCGAAACTCTGATCATCAATGGAGGTTCCACTACTCGAACCTTCGCCTTCGAGTTGGGAAATAAGAAAAATCTCACCGTTATTACCAATGCTCTGAGCATTCCGAGCTCTCTGCCGGAGCACGCCGTGCGAGATATTTTTGTGATCGGTGGTGAGTATCGGGCTGAGTCTCATGTCATCGTTGGCCCGGTCGCATTCTGGGGCTCAGCCGGCATTACTGCCGATAGCGCTATCCTGGGTGTCGGGGGTATTACCCAGGATGGTGTTTCCACCAGGCTGCTGCAGGAAGCTACGTTGGCCGCCAGTATGATCGCCGTCGCTCGGAGAACCATCGTGTTGGCCGATTCGAGCAAATTCAATCAGAAGGTCTTCGGCCACATTGCGGCTCTCACCCAGATCGACATTCTAGTCACAGATGAACAGCCTCCAGCCGATCTGTCCACAGTCCTCGACGAGCTGGGAGTACGAGTCATTGTTGCTCCGCCGTTGAATTCGATCCGCGGAGCCTCCAGCCTTAACCTTGAGTACGCGAGCTCTCAGAACGGGAAGACTCTTGCTGCACATATCTAGCCAAGGTCACTCTAGCCCCTTCCTCGTACAGACTTCGAAGAGCTTCGCCTACTTGATCGACAAAGACCTGAGATCTTGCCAAGGCGGCACTGAACACTTCGCCCACCGCAAGTAAGCTTTGCGGATCTTTGCCGCCGGTGCGAGCCCGCTCTCGTAGCTTGTTCCCTAGTGGGTCGATGAGCGGCATCTCGTTGCCTTGATCGTCGACTCCGGTGAGATAGCGAAACCAGCTCGCTACTGTAAAGCTGAGTATTTTGATCGGCCCACCTCGCTCCAATTGTTCGATGATCGAAGGGAGCACGAATTTTGGAATCCGCGCTGAGCCTTCTGTTCCGATCCTCGAAAGTTGGTCGCGGATAGCCGGGTTGGCAAACCGCTCAATGAGCGTTCTCTTGTATTCGGTCAGGTCAACCCCTGGCACAACCGGCAACAACGGAGTCACTTCTATCTCCATCATCGCTTCGACGAGCTTGCGGATTTGCGGATCCGCCATTGCTTCATCGGCGTACTTGTAACCCAGCAACATCCCGATGTAGCACATCGCCTGATGACTCGCGTTGAGTAGGCGGATCTTCATTTTCTCGTACGGCAGCACGTCGGAGGTCATTTGAGCGCCAACCCGCTCCCACGGCGGGCGACCAATAGGAAATTGATCCTCGATCACCCACTGCTTGAATGGTTCGGTTACTACGGGCCAGCCATCATCGATGTCGAAACGGTCCCTGACCAAGGCCCGATGCTCGTCTGTGGTTGCCGGCGTAATGCGGTCTACCATGCTGTTGGGAAAGGCGGAATTCTCGGACAGCCATCTGCTTAAGGCCGGATCGCGCAGTTCCGTGAACGCCAACAGCATCTTCTTTATGACATCCCCATTGCTCTGCATATTGTCACACGACATCACTGTAAATGGCGGAATCCCGCGTGTTCGTCGTCGGTTCAGCGCTTCAGCCAAGTAACCGAACGAACAGATTGGTTCACTCGGATGAGCCAGATCATGTTGGATATCCGGATGCTTCTCATCGAACTCACCGGTTCCCTGGTGCACGTAGTAGCCGCCCTCGGTGATCGTGAGGGACACGATTCGGCACGCCGGCGAAGACATCCTTTCGATCACCCGTTGAGGATCCGCCGGCGCATACAGAAAATCTACTAGCGACCCGATCACTCGCGCATTGTCGCCCTGAGAACTGCGTTCCACCATCGTGTACAGACAGTCTTGGGACAGTAACACATCGCGCATCCTGGCATCGTGCTTAAGCAAACCGACACCACACAGCCCCCATTCGCTTTCACTTTCAAACTGCAACAAATCGTCGGTATAGACCGCTTGGTGAGCGCGGTGAAATCCACCCACTCCAATATGGACAACGCTCGCCGAGACCTTGCCTCGATCGTAGGCTGGCACACGCACGGTAGGTCCGAGCCGCTTGAGATTGGCATCACTCAGCTTCGTTGTCATTACCTGCCTCTTGTTCGTACTTCTCCAACTACCCGGTCGACTTCCATTGAGGTACGAACATTTATCGGTATACGAGACGTCAACTCTTTGTCTAGTTATATTAACGACTACCGACAACTAACTAGCACATCTTATCTTCTCTGATCTATCTATCGCGCTTATGTGCTAAAAGCGCTCTTTCTTACTACTGCGACAAAACAGCACAATCTGCGATATTTTGCAGGTTCTCCGCCGGAGTTGATTGCTCGGCGTTACGCAGCCCGTCGGCAGCTCTCGCTCGCCATGCTTAGTCTACTGCCATCTCGCATAAGCTGCGGTATTCTGCGGGTTTCTCCCCGGTTAGAAATATGCAGTAAAATCGAAAGATAGCTTGAACTTTCGCACCCAGAATGGCAACGATTAGGTTAAATAGGTTTATCCCGGCCCCCAATTCTTCGCTCGGGTAACGCCTGCCCTTCCAAAGCAGAAATTGTCTAAATAATGAAGCGTTTTACGTCCCCCCTCCTAGCAACGGTTTTGCTGTCCGCGATAAGTGCCTTCGCGCAGCAGAAAACTGTGACCATCGCAACGGTCAATAACCCGGATATGATTGAGCTTAAAAAGCTTTCTGCGAAATTCGAGGAGAAGAACCCGGATATAAAGCTCAATTGGGTGATCACTGAGGAAAATACGATTCGTCAGCGAATTACGACCGACGTATCGACTGGCAGCGGCCAGTTCGACATTGTCCAAATCGGTCTGTATGAGACTCCGATTTTTGCTAAGCGGGGCTGGCTGCGACCCATGGAAAATTTACCAGCCGACTACGACGTCGAGGACCTCTTCAAATCGCTCCGCGATGGGCTTTCGTATGAGGGAAAGCTGTATGCTCTCCCGTTTTACGGTGAGAGTTCCATGTTGATGTATCGAAAAGATCTCTTGGAGGAGAAGGGTCTGAAGATGCCCGAACAGCCGAAGTATGAGGACATCAAGAAGATTGCCGATGCATTAACGGACAAATCCAAAGGGATTTATGGTATCACCTTGCGCGGCAAGCCAGGTTGGGGAGAGAATATGGCCTTTCTCGACACGCTGATCAACACGTTCGGCGGCACCTGGTTTGACATGAAGTGGACCCCCACGATCGACACCCCGGAGTGGAAGAAGGCGCTGACCTTCTATGTCGATCTCATGAAGGCAGACGGGCCTCCCGGCGCGAGTTCAAATGGGTTTAACGAAAACCTTACCTTGATGACAAGTGGGAAGGCGGCCATGTGGATCGATGCGACCGTTGCGGGCGGGATGCTGGAAAACGCGAAAGAGTCACAGGTAGCCGGTAAGATGGGTTACGCTCCCAGTCCCATTGAGGCCACCCCGAATGGGTCGCACTGGCTCTGGTCCTGGGCGTTTGCCATCCCCAAGGCCTCCAAACAAGCTGAGGCGGCAGAGAAATTCGCGGTGTGGGCCACTTCGAAAGATTATATCAAGCTGGTCGCGGAAGACGTTGGCTGGTCTGGAGTTCCCCCCGGGACGAGAAAGTCGACCTACGACAACCCTGAATACCAAAAATCCCCCTTCGCTGCTCCCACGCTCCAAGCGATGCAAAGTGCCGACCCAACAAATCCCTGCATCAAGCCGGTGCCGTACACCGGGATTCAGTTTGTGGGTATCCCGGAATTTCAGTCCTTTGGCGGGGTGGTGGGTCAGAATATTTCGGGAGCGTTGGCGGGTAAAGGTGCAATCGATCAAGTATTGAAAGAGAGCCAGGCCGCCGTTGGCCGTGCTGTCAAACAAGCAGGCTACCCGAAGTAAGAGTGATTTTGAACCAAGACCGGCTCGCGTTAATTGCCGCGAGCCGGCCGTCGACTTGACCAAGACCGATGAGCGTAGCAACCCAACCACCCGTTGCGGCGCCGGTAGGGGTGCCAGGAAGCGCGGACAAACCCAACAGGCTGCTGGCGCTATTACAAGCGCCGTCGGTGATCGCGTTATTCCTGTGGATGATCGTTCCGCTGTTGATGACGATCTACTTCTCGTTCATCAGGTTTAGTCTTTTGAACCCCGACATAAGCGGCTTTGCCGGCATCGAGAACTATCAGTTTCTCACCGAAGACGAATCCTTTTGGCCGGCGATCATCAACACCATCCTATTGATGGGAGCGGTGCTGATCATCACCACCGTGTTAGGGACGCTTCTAGCGGTCCTGTACGACCGGAAATTTTTCGGCAAGAATGTGGCAACCTTGTTGGTGATCGCGCCGTTCTTTGTCATGCCGACGGTGAGCGCGTTGATCTGGAAGAATTTCATCATGCATCCGGTTTACGGACTGTGTGCCTTCGTTCTGCAAAAGTTTGGTCTTCACGCCATTGACTGGTTTGGCGAGTATCCACTCGCTTCGATTATCATAATCATTGCCTGGGAATGGCTCCCCTTTGCTTTTCTGATTCTCTACACCTCGCTCAAATCGTTGGATAACGAACAGAAGGAAGCTGCAGCCATCGATGGAGCAAGCCCGTTTCAACTTTTTTTCTACATCATTGTTCCGCACCTGAAACGCGCGACCGGAGTCGTTGTGATGATCGAGACGATCTTTCTCCTGTCGGTTTTTGCCGAGATCTACACGACAACCTCCGGCGGTCCCGGACATGCCACCACCAACTTGGCCTATCTGGTCTATTCATTGGGTCTGCAACAATTTAATGTCGGCATCGGATCGGCTGGCGGTATTCTCGCAGTGATCCTGGCGAACATTGTCGCCTATTTCTTGGTCAAGATGCTCGCTCAAAATCTCAAGGGCCGCTGACATGAAAAAGTACGGGAATCTGATATTCGGCATCGTGGGGTGGGTGGTGGCAGTGATCATGTTTTTTCCGATCTTCTGGATGGCAATCACGGCTTTCAAGACCGAACAGGGCGCTTATTCGCCGGATCTGATCTTTGTTCCGACACTTGACTCGTTTAAGGAGGTCTTCTCCCGGAGTAACTATTTAGCGTTCATGATGAACTCCATTTATGTTTCGATTGGCTCGACTTTAGTATGCTTTCTTTTTGCTATTCCAGCTGCCTATAAGATGTCGTTCTTCCCGACGCTAAAGACGCAGTCGACCTTGCTTTGGATGTTGTCGACGAAGATGATGCCCGCGGTGGGCGTACTCGTTCCGATTTACTTTCTATTCCGGACTTTCGGCCTGTTAGACACCGTGGCGGGCTTGATCATTATTTATACCCTGATGAACCTGCCGATTGCGATCTGGATGTCCTACACCTACTTCTGTGAAATTCCGGCGGCGATTCTGGAAGCGGGCCGAATCGACGGCGCAACCGTATGGCAGGAACTTTGGTACCTTTTGCGTCCTATGAGTTTGCCGGGTCTGTCTTCTACTGCGCTGATCCTGATTATTTTCGCCTGGAACGAGGCATTTTGGAGTATCAATCTTACGAGTGCCAACGCCGCGCCGTTGACCGCGTTTATCGCGTCCTATTCGAGTCCGGAAGGCCTGTTTTGGGCGAAGCTATCCGCCGCGTCGCTCCTGGCGGTGGCTCCGATCATGGTGCTCGGATGGCTCACCCAAAAACAGCTCGTCCAGGGATTGACCTTCGGCGCAGTAAAGTAAATATCTCTCGATTTCTAAATAACCTTTGCCTATCAGAATCTTCGCGGAAATATGTTTTGAAACTGGCTAACACCAACAGCCATGGGATTTCCGCGATCACAAGTTCTGGAACGGCTCCGCAAGATTATCGCTAAGGGCAGACCGATTATTGGCGGGGGAGCGGGGACCGGCATCTCGGCGAAATTTGAAGAGGCAGGCCGGGTTGACCTGATCATTATCTATAATAGCGGCCGATACCGCATGGCTGGGCGCGGTTCTTTGTCCGGCCTAATGCCCTACGGCGACGCAAACGCGATTGTCATGGAGATGGCCAGCGAAGTCCTGACGGTGGTGAA
Source organism: uncultured Verrucomicrobiae bacterium (assembly GCA_963804425.1). Classification (GTDB taxonomy): domain Bacteria; phylum Verrucomicrobiota; class Verrucomicrobiia; order Chthoniobacterales; family JAFAMB01; genus DASTDH01. Next base: position 79,527 of record CAWDQF010000006.1, read on the forward strand.
GGACACACCTGTTCTCGCTGGCGTTTGCGGGACCGACCCGTTTCGGCAGATGCCGATCTTCCTCAAGCAAGTCGCCGATATCGGTTTCTCAGGTGTGCAGAATTTTCCTACGGTTGGTCTAATCGACGGATTATTCCGGCAAAACCTGGAAGAAACCGGCATGGGATACGGTCTGGAGACCGAAATGATCCGCCTAGCCCACAAACTGGACTTACTGACGACCCCGTATTGTTTTAACGCCGATGACGCCAAAACCATGGCCCAGGCTGGAGCGGACATCGTGGTTGCGCATTTGGGCCTGACAACCAAAGGATCGATCGGCGCGACCACCGCGGTAACATTGGAGGACGCACCGGTTAGGGTTCAGGAAATCGCCGATGCCGCAAGAAGCGTGAACCCGGACGTGATTGTCCTCTGTCATGGGGGTCCAATCTCTGAGCCAGCCGATGCGGAGTATGTCCTCCATCGTACTCAGGGAGTCCATGGATTTTACGGCGCCTCCAGTATGGAACGGCTTCCGGTGGAGAAAGCCATCACTGAGACAATGAAAGAATACAAGGCGATTAAGTTGAGGAAGTAACTAGGCTGCGATGCAGGCTCAGGCTGCAGAATCGTCCGGCAAACGGAGCATTCTGCAGCATTCGTTTTGAAAAAGGTTTAGACACTCGTTCTAACCGCGTCTCTCAAAAAAGCTGTTCATCAGATGCGGAAGCTTCTGTTTAACAGCCCGCATTGAGCGCGCTGATTCATTTCGCGCGTAAAATTTGCGCGCGCTAGCGATTCGCCTTTTTCCCGGTCACGAGATCGCAATTCCCGGTTCTGGGAGCGTCTGTACAAAAGCGTCACCCCTGCTCTCCTCGAGAAAAGCCGGCAAAGCTCAAAAGAATCGTCTTGGCATGATCAGTGCTTAGTCAGTGCATCGCATAGCTTCGTGGCCGAACTCGAGGCGAACGCAGCACTAAATGAGACGCTGGAAGAAAACTGATCCGATTACGCACTTGATCGAAGCGATGCTCGATTTGGCGTTGCTTGCCGGTTTTATCTCGGCAATTGGATTCTTAGTTTCACTGACGGGGCGTCTCGTCTTCTGAGCGAATCGCCCGGAAGAATTAGGCAGGTGCGCAGAGGAATTTTGAAATTTTTAAGCCTGAAGGCGTACAGTAAGCAACTCTGGCACGCGAAGTGCTCTCCTAGAAGTCCCCAATATGGGGTATTCACAAGACACGGAGCACGGCCCGCGAAAGCGACAAAGGGCCTTTTGCTCATTTCTTATCAGGGCGGGCCAATACTGTTTTACCAGTCGCGATCTGCGAATTCAGCAGGTGCGATCTGAGCGAGGGAGCAGGAACCAAATAGGAAGACTTCTCATCGCACTTTTGGTTTGTCTGTTTTCCTCTCTCCCACTCTCCGCCTCTTCAGCCAGTGAACCTTTCCACTACCTGCTGGCCAGCGATCCGAGTCTCCACGGTAAAGGCAAGGACGGTGAATGCATGGATTACGCGTTAGCGCTTTCTTCCAGGCTCGCGGCGCACGGCATCCACGGGCGACTGATTTTCTATCGATGGCACATTCGAGGTACTGAAACCGAAGGGAGCCATGTGTTCGTGTTGTATCGTCTGTCTGACAATAGCGAGTGGATCGTCGACAACGAGATCCCGCATCCACGAGAGGTTCCGGCGGACGCCAGTCTCATGCAACTGGTCTTCCTGTTGAGCATGAGCGACGCAGAATCTGCTCCGGTAGATGTGGAACTACAGGAGGGACTCAATCATCTGAGCTTCTTTTAGTAATAAATTCACCATGTCCGCGTCGTCCTACGGTTGCTGGCGACCTAATGTGGCGAATTTATTTCTCAGTTCCCATCCGGGTGTTGTCCACGAATTCTTCGGTCGCACGATCGATTTCGCGGCCGCTGCGTCCCCGAGCAGAATGAATGTACATCGACTGTCGATCGAGCTTTTCTGGCCGGGGCGGCGGCAGAGAAATTTTGTATTTCACCGGCTCATTGTGGTCAGCGATCTGGAGTTTCGGATTATAAACGCTATTAAACTTCCATAGCATTTGCACGAAATTGGTTTGACCACGGATCAGTCGACTGGCCGCTAGTCCGGCGGTCTCGCGAAGCGCCGCGAATCCGAGATGTTTCATGCTCAAAACCCGCTGAGTTTCGACCAACTCATGATAAAACTCGGCCAGCGTCAGTTTCGTTGGCAAAACGGCGTGTTGAATGTCAAACAACCGATAATCGCGCGTACTCAAATTGCGAGACTCAGTTCGCCAGCTTTCAGTTCCGGGATAAGGGGTATTGACACTGATATTGACTATCTCAGGGATTTCCATGCACCACTCTCGAATCACCCGAAACCGTTCGTGATCCCAAGAGGGGTCGGCGATGAGGTTAATCGCTACCGAGACGCCCAGAGATCGGGCAAATTCCAGTGCTTCGAAATTCTTCGATAACGTCACGCGTTTTCGGAATTGCTTGAGGCCCTCCTCATCGATTGCCTCAATGCCCAGGAACATGTACTCGAGGCCGATATCGCGCCAAAACTGGAACACCTCCTTGTTACGCAACAAAATGTCGCCGCGCGTCTCCAGATAATACTGTTTACGAATTCCTTTGCGCGCGATCATTTCCCCGATCCGCATCCCGTGTTCCGCCTGGATGAACGCGACATCGTCCAGAAGAAAAATGCCCGGTTCGCGGATGGTGGCCAACTCTTCAATCACACAATCCGGCGACTTGGTCCGATAACTTCGGCCGTAGAATGTCCAAGCGCTGCAGAAGACGCAATCCCACGGACAACCCCGACTAAATTCGATCGAGGCGCAGGGATCAAGAACGCCGATAAAATATCGTCGACGATGCCGTAAGAGATTTCGAGCGGGCATCAAGTCGTCGAGGCTCGCAACGAATCGCGGAAGTGGTCCCTCACCGTCTAGCGTCATTACGCCCGGGACCTTATCCAGCGATTTACGATCGCTTTCAGCGGCTGCCAACACATCCGTGATAGCCGGCTCGCCTTCACCTTTGAGAATACAGTCCAAAGCTCCATCGGCATGCTCGAGCAATTCCTGCGCGGTGAAAGAAGCACTATGCCCACCGACCATTATCAAGCTGTTCGGCAGCCGTTTTCGGGTCTCTTTGGCTAAATCAATAATTTCGGGAACATTCGCCAAGTAGTTGCAGGAATAAGCGATCGCGTCTGGCTGCCATCGATCAATGATCCGAAAGTAATCCCGCTGAGTTTCTGACTGCAGATCGATGATCTGAACGCTGTGGCCTTCTCTCTGAGCAGCTGCCGCAACGAGCTCAAGTCCGAGCGGTTCCAGGCGAAGATAGATTTTTGAATACATCAGACAGCTCGGATGCACAGCGAGGAGTTTCATAGCGCTAGACGGTTAACTCTTTGAATTACTCAACGACTAAAGGGTCAAAATAGATTCCAGCCGTTCAGGCTGCAATCAGAATACCAGAGACCAGTTCTAAAGCGGCTAGAACGCGAACGAGACGTAGAGACCACCGAATGTATCGGGCCCGGTTTGCTTGGTGAACTCATTGGACCGAAGTAGAAAGGTAAAACCGCCCCGGAAATAATCTTTGCAAAACATCTCTGCGCCCACTAAGGCGTCGCCCACGGCGATTTCTTTATCGACACTTCGGCTATGCTGGAAGGTGTTTCCATCGAGGAAGATATTCTGCGCTACCAGGCGTCCCTGGATGCCCAAATAAACGTCGTAACCGAACGTTACACCGCCTCTTTCGGCAGAAAAGTAGGATGTCCCGGCGTATCCTGGACGAATCATATCCGGTCCCCAATTGGCCTTGAGCCCGCGACCCCAGCGCACCAGCGCGTTGACACCGGCGTAAGTAAAAATGTTTCCCCCTGCGAGTTCGATTCCGGGAATGATTTCCCAGGAATATCCGTTACCGAGATCGTGGTTGAAACGCCATTTCCTGTCCCAGAAACCGACCGCTCCAAACTCATTGCCGAGCTGGAATCTCCAGGCATGGACCCGGCCTATGTTCACTATATCGTGAAAGCCGTTTTCCACTTGGCGACCCAAGGCCCACGGCCCGACAATTCCAGCCTGCACTTCGAACGAAGTCAGTTGCTGATCATCCACGTTCTGAATCCAATTAAGCCCGGCGTAAAGCCAGCCGGCGAAAGGCCGATCATTTGGACTAGCGAACTTGTGGGTGTGGTCTTGGGCAGTAAAGATATCTTGCGCAACCGGGGTCCACTCCAGTCGATCATCTGTGCCGGCGGTTTGCGGGTTGAACACATGAATCCCGCGCAGCAATCGGATCGGCGCGTTCCAGATGCTATCGTCCGCGAGTTGGCGCGAGGTCAGCGCAAGTTTAAACCCGTTGGTGTAGTGCCGATCCCGTCCATACACCAAAGAGGGATTCTCCTCGACGATAGTCACCCGAAAAGGTGAGCTGGCTGGCTCGATCGACTGAGTTGACACCTGATTCATGTCCAGCGATCCCGCCTGTACCCAGCCGGTTAAACCTATGAGAGCAAGCACTAACCCCCATCGACGCCGGCCCTCACCTCCAATACTACTTCGTAGAAACGTCCTGATCTTATCCTGTTCCATTGATTTGTTTTCCTTGCGCATTTCTCCGCGCACGAACCCTACGCTCGTCGTCTAAGGTGCGGTTGGATCTATTGCGCCAATGATTAGACGTAAAACTGGAAAACTAACTAGCAGAAAATGCGCCCGGCCTCGACTATCGAACTGCTTGCAGGGAGCAACCGACATTCGAAAGCTTTGTGCTCTCTGCACCACAGTTCCTCAGAATCTTGTTTCTCGACCAGGATTTCACTAACCACGAATGGACACGAATCAATCGAGCAAATTTGCAGCCTGTCCGCCCTAGTCTTTGTTGTTCGAGCCGCCGTGTGTCCGCGATTTTTCTTCGGCAGTATAGCAAAGCGGAAGCTAAAACGCAGGAGGATCCATTGGTGTCTATTCGCGGTTTTTTCGTCGCCTTTGGTTGCGGCTTGCCACTCTGTTTCCTTCTGTTTAATCTACTTGATTCCACGCTAGCCGAGGAAGAGAGATCTTGGCAATATTCCTGCATGCCGACGCTGGCTCCAATCCCCGAAAAATCCGCGAGCATCGAATCGTTCATCCCAGCCGAGACGCAGATGCGGGAGTTCACCTGGCGCGCGCTCATCACCGGCACGGTGCTTGGAATGATCTTCGGTGCATCTTCGCTTTACTTGACGCTTAAGGTTGGATTGACCGTAAGCGCCTCGATACCGGTTGCCGTCATCTCGCTCGCTCTTTTTCGCGGACTCTCCAAGTTGGGACTGCGCGATTCCACGATACTCGAACACAACATTACGCAGACCGCCGGGTCCGCCGGTGAATCGCTGGCCTTCGGAGTAGGAGTAACTATGCCGGCGATCCTCATCCTCGGTTTCGATCTGCAATTGACGCAAGTTATGATGGTCGCCGTGCTTGGCGGATTGCTCGGCATTCTGATGATGATTCCGTTGCGCAGGGCGCTCATCGTCAAAGAACACGAAGTTTTGAAATACCCCGAGGGTACAGCGTGCGCCGAAGTGCTGAAGGCAGGTGCAACTGCTGCGTGCCGCGAAGCCGCCTCGACCGCCGCGAAAGAGGAAATGCGTGCTCGCGTTATGGCGGATCGCGGCAATTCAATCGGCGCTAAAGTGATCTTTGGCGGGTTTAGCCTCGGATTGCTTTACAAGATCCTGATGGTCGCCCTCAAAGGTTGGAAGGACGTGCCGGAAAAGATTTTCGCGGCGCCGTTCAAGGCTGGCTCGATCTCAGCCGAGATCTCGCCCGAGCTGCTCGGCGTAGGTTACATTATAGGACCCCGGATCGCCGCGATCATGGGCGCGGGCGGAGTGCTCGCCTACCTTTTGATCATCCCACTGATCGAGTTCTTCGGCGAACATGTCAACGGTATCGTTCCACCGGGCACGATCCCGATCGCCGAGATGTCGCCCAATCAGATTCGCGGCGCTTACGTTCTCTACATCGGCGCCGGGGCAGTTGCGGCCGGCGGGATCATTAGTCTTTTGCGTTCTTTGCCGACGATCTGGCATGGCCTGCGCGGGGGCTTGGCTGATTTTCGTCTCTCCGCGGCTGCAGCCAAGAACGCCGGCGCGATGCCCGTTCCCCGCACTGATCGAGATCTCTCGCTCAAATTCGTCGCTATCGGCATTGTCGTCTTGGTTATCGGGATTATCGCCACGCCAGCGCTGCACATGAACCTGCTCGGCGCGATTTTGATTATAGTCTTTGGTTTCTTGTTTGTGACGGTCTCGTCGCGACTAACCGGCGAGATCGGTTCCTCTTCCAATCCGATCTCAGGCATGACGGTTGCAACCTTGCTGTTTACCTGTCTCATATTTCTGTTGGTCGGCTGGACCGGAGGCGCCTATTACGTCACGGCTCTTTCGGTCGGCGCGGTGGTTTGTATTGCTGCGTCCAACGGCGGTACCACCTCGCAGGATCTCAAAACGGGCTTCCTGCTCGGCAGCACCCCAAAGTTTCAGCAAGTCGCAATCCTTTTCGGTGCATTCGCGTCGGCGCTCATCATGGGCCCGATTCTGCTCCAACTAAACAATGCAGCAACGGTATACGTTCCGGCCGCTAAAGTTGCACCTGGCCTGGTGACTGACGCTTCCCGGCTAACCCGCACGGAAAAGATTTTTGGACCCCAATCGCGCGACGATTCCAACACCTACTTCTCTTGGCACAAGACCGACCCCGCTGGAGGACCCCCGGGCAAATATCTGGTAGATCAGGCCGGCCGTGCGATTTGGTTTATTGACCCAGGTATCAACGGAACCGTTACCGAGCGTCCCGACGGCTCGAAAGTACGCAAATTTGACGCCCCTAAGGCCACTCTGATGAGTTACATTATCAAAGGAGTCCTCGACCAGAGGCTACCGTGGGCGCTCGTCCTTCTAGGGGTCATGATTTCGATCACGCTGGAGATGTGTGGTATCCCGTCGCTTGCGTTCGCAGTTGGCGTTTATCTGCCGCTTTCCAGCTCCTCTCCGATATTCATTGGTGGATTGATCCGTTGGCTAGTCGACGCGGTCCGGCGTCGCCGGCTGCGAAACCTGACCAATGAACAACTCGCCGCCGAAGGTGACAGAAGTCCAGGCGTGCTGCTTGCGTCTGGCTATATCGCGGGTGGTGCAATCGCCGGCATTGTCATTGCGTTTCTGGCCGGCGTTTTCGATCGTGCTGACGCGGCACTCAACGATTGGTCAGAGGTCCATAATCCCTTCTTTCACGGACCTTGGAGCGATCTGCTCTCCCTCATTCCGTTCGTCGTCATCTGCGCCCTCCTCTACGTCGTCGGTCGTGAGCGTGGTTAGGAGTCGCTGAGCGCATTACTTGCACGGCAAATATTCCAATTCCGCTACTGCGTAATGCGCCGGCACCGTGTCATAGATTCTCTCGTTTATTGAGATGAACAAATGGGCGCGATGATCGACGATCCGGAGCACCCAGACTATTTGCTGGGTACCAGGAGGCAACTGCTAAGGAGCTTGTTGCCCCTCATCTAGATCCTCTTTGTTGAAAGTAATCGCCAGGTAGACACCATTCTTCCCCGCCGGCGTCGGGATCACGTTTCCGGAAAATCGAAACCGTTTAGCGTTCTGGCCGTATTCATCGACCAGATAATCTCCGCTTGCTCGTGACCCAGTGACATCGAGATGCACTGTCTCGACGTGCTTGAGACCTTCTATGCGAAAGCAAGGCGTCTCAGCGCCAGCGCTGGAACCCCACAGGACGCACACCGCAATCGATGCGGTCCGGACAATTTGTACCAGTATGCGAACCTGTTTTTTCACTGAAGAAGCTTGCCCGGATCGAGCCTCGACCGTCAAGCTGATGGCTCGCCTGTGCGGCTAATCGCGGCTTTGTGCAGGAGCTGACAACGCCGAACGGTCGTCGCAAATGATTGGACATACAGCTTCAAAAACTGTAGCGATGTCAGAGTTGTCCCGTGAATCAAATTTGTTGTTCCATTACTAGAGAGCTAAAGGCCACTGAGCAAAACGGCGGTTTCTATCTCCAGCGCTCAACTTGTTCGATTGAATTGAGTTACGAGACAGAGGCGAAAATCGCAGTGGTGGTTCGATGGCACACCGGAGCCCGCCTTTTGGGCAACGGGCAGAAGGATTGGCATGCGAACGGGCTGGAGGAGGCTTTACGGCGATTCCAGGAGTTCGCTCCCACTGTGAATGTACCGTACCATGCATGTGTGGGTGAGCTGCTCGCTCACTTACCATCGGGCGCTAGCGCCGGAAAGGTTGTTACTTTCCATCAGTTCGTCCCGAGCGACAGTCCTGAAGCTTCGGGCGAGCAATCGCCGGAGACAAAACGAGCGCCTTCCGGATCGTAGCGCACGGGCCAGGACCGCGCGTAGGTTTGAAACAGTCAGTCCCGAGGGACCCTGTGACAGTAGCCCGGTACGAAGTGCCGGGAAATTGAGAGAAAGCGCATCCGCCCTGAGGGACGTTTGAAGCTTTTAGGTCTCTTCGGTGTGTTTGGCCGCCTTCCATCCCAGGTGATTAGGCGACCTTGGCGGAGACGCTTCGCTCTTTTGATGCTAACCCGGCGCTTCGTACCGGGGCTACTATCACAGGTCCCTCCGGGACGGTCTCCTTGATAGCGTCCCTCGGTCTTCCGCAGTCACGCGCTGCGTTGACGCGCATGCGTAGTCGGGAGCACGTCCCAATCAACCCGCTGGGAATTCCCGTCCCGCGGCAGCTCAATCAGTTTGTCGCACGGCGAATGCCCGAGCCACTGCTTCTAGTGGCGCCCCTGAATACCAATCCTCGAAAACGGTGAGCAGCTCGGCGGCCAGATCCGCGATAAGGATCGGCGATCTCGTGAATCGGTCGAGCGCCACGGTCGGATATCCTCCAATCTGCGGAGCAGATCGGATGTTGATCCCAATACCCAACACTTGGAAATCCCATCCATTCGAAGTCTCCAAGAGAAACCCGCCAAGCTTTCCTCCGCCCAAGTACAAGTCGTTTGGCGGCTTGATGGAAAGTGGCTCTTCGACCCGGCGCTCAATGGTTTCTGCCACTGCGACAACCGCCATTTGCACGAGGAAAGGCAACTGATCGAAAGGCAACGGCGAACGCAGTAGGATGGAAAACCAGAGGCCCTGATTTGAGTGAGAGATCCACTTTCGCCCGCGCGTTCCGCGGCCCGCAGTTTGGTGCTCCGCGAAGAAAACGATCCCTTCCGCCACACCTCCCTCTCCCGCTTGCCGCGCCAAGTCGTTCGTCGACGAAGTTTCGCGAAAAACCAACACTTCTCTTCCGATGATCTTCGTCTGGAGACGCGCCATGATAGATTGCGGGACTAATGAATCCGGTTCAAGCAAAAGTCGGACCGCTCCATTGGTCCGATCAAAAGCAAAGCCGGAGTCACGCAATGATTCGAGTAGCCCTTCAACTTGAGAAACAGAGACATCCGCATTTTCGGATAAAGCCTCCAGCGAGAGCGGTTCCGTTCCTCGGTGCAATTGCCGAAGAATCTGAACCTCCCGGGGATCGATCATACTGAAGGATTGGGTCGTTCTCGCGTCCGTCCCAGTGAAAATCAACAGCCGATAGCCAAGTCTGGCTAATTGACGATTTCGTTCGAGAACGACGACGAGGCTGGATCGGAAATTACCCGTCAGCCGATGGAAGTCCAAAAATGTCTGCCAAAACCATCCTTGGACTTCGCGGATTACGGCATCAAATTTGATCCAGCGAAGCCCGACAGGCCTGCTCTGAGACGAGCGATCACTGATTGCCCTCGGGCAGTCGTGGCGGACGCGAAGAGCCGAACGTTTCTTCGTTCCTTGCTTTGCCTCAACTATTGACCTGTCCCCATCCCATGCTGGTGATTGCATTTTATGAGCGAGGAATTTTCAACCCTGGGCCAGTTCAGCGATTGGGTCGACGCTGCCCTGCAAAACCGGGAGCTCGGCCCTCTGGTGCGTCCAGGACGCGAGACACGAGACCGGATCCGAGAACTGATAGGGTTTGCTCGGTCGACGGCCGAGCCTCGTGACGTGCGAAGTGAACGGACTTGGCAGCAAGACGGTGTTTCCGGTGAGGAAATCTCCTGGTCCGTCGGATACGGACCTCGCACTCTCGCCTGGATATTGAAGCCAGCAGGAGCGGACGCACGCTTACCAGGAGTAATCGCCTTGCACGGGCACGATGGCGTGAAATTTTTCGGTAGGGAAAAGATCGCAGACGATTTAACGCCAGTACCCAGGCCGGTCCGAGAACTCCGAGCAGAGCTTTATGGCGGTCGAGCCTTTGCTAACGAACTGTCGAAGCTTGGTTTCATTGTTCTAGTGCACGACGTTTTCTTGTGGGGTGCCAGGCGTTTTCCGTTTGCGACAATGCCAAGTTCAATCCGAAGTCTCGTTGATGCTTGGGATATCGCCGAGAGACAAAAAGGGAAAATACTGAGCGAAGCTCAGCGCTATGAGGTAGCGGCGAAACAGCACGAACACGTCATAGCCAAGTACTGTACCGTCTTGGGTACAACAGTGGCCGGGGTGGTCAACTTTGAGGATCGAGTGGCAGTAAACTATCTGCGTTCGCGACCCGATGTGATCGCCGGGTCGATCGCTTGTGTCGGTCTGTCGGGAGGCGGCTGTCGATCGGCTCTCCTCCAAGCCACGTGCGAACATATGGCCGGGGCCGTGGTTGTCGGCATGATGAGCACTTACCGCGAGCTGCTAGATCGTCATATCGAACCACATACGTGGATGTTTTTCCCGCCAGGATTATCCGCGTTCGCTGACTGGCCCGACTTGGCTGCTTCTCGGGCGCCAGCTCCTCTGCTCATCCAATACACACGGAGCGATCAACTCTTCCCACTGAAGGGTATGGAATTGGCTCACGAACGAATTGCCTCTCATTACCGCGAATCGGGAGGGCCAGACGCATATTCGGGACGATTTTACGACGGGCCGCATCAATTTAGCGTCCAAATGCAGCAAGAAGCTTTCGACTGGCTGCGACAGCTACTTCGGGCGTGAAATTTTTTCGGTTTCACGGCTGATGAACGAAACCGCGTGAGACTCCACCTGGTTCAGTTGGACCCCGTTGGTAGTCCCGCCCGAAATCGCATCCTATGACGCCGTCGTGATGTGCCAAGGCATCGACAATGAATACGACGGCGAAGGGCTGGATCTGGCGTTCAAGTTTGAGGATCAAGGGTTGGCCGGCTTGGAAAAGGCCATCATCATGCCGGAGTACCAGGACGAGCTGATCCAGAACGTCATTCAGAAAAACCCGAAAACGATCGTAGCGTTACATGGAACCGGTAATTTTGACATCCAAAGTTGGATCAACCAGGTACCCGGCGTGCTGCACGCTTGGTATCCGGGAGAGAATGGTGGTCAGGCTCTGGCCGAGATTCTCTTCGGAGATGTGAATCCTTCCGGGAAACTGCCAATTACCATGGAAAAACGCCTGGCCGATAACCCGACTACCGCGAACTATCCAACTAACTACCGACGCTCTCTCGATTCGTTATACCGAAGGCATCTTTATGGGTTACCGGGGTTACGAAAAGAACCGCGTTCAACCACAATATCCTTTCGGTTACGGATTATCTTATACCAAGTTTCGCTATTCGGATCTCTCGATCACACCGTCGGAATTGTCACATGATCGCCCCATCAAAGTAAGCTTCCGGATTACCAATATCGGACAGCGCGCCGGCGCCGAAGTTGCCGAGCTTTATGTTGGTCCGGAGAATCCGTCAGTACCTCGACCGATCAAGGAGCTCAAGGGTTTCCAAAAAGTCTATCTTAAGACTGGCGAATCGAAACAAGTTACCATCAAGTTGAACCAGCGCTCTCTGGCTTTCTACAACGTCCAAGCACATGCTTGGGAAGCCGATCCGGGAGTGTATACGATTTTGGTGGGCTCTTCGTCCCAAGATATTCGCTTAAATGGAAAGCTCGTGAATCCTTCTCTATCCTTGGTATCGGTCTCGGACAGCGAGCCCGTACCGGATTTTGTATCGGGTGAATGACGGTAAGGTACCCAGGCTAAAATCTTGCGGCGCTTCGCGCCTTTCCAAGGCTTCCAGCGTTTTCTTAAGGGCGCCCGCTAGCTCTAAGCATTTAAATGACTGCGATTTTATTTTCTAATAACATGATTTTTGAGTTTTTTGGGGAAGAATTGATCGTCAAAGCTGGTAGTAGCGCGCCGCGTTATCATGAAAGAGCCGCCGTTTCTCAGCGGGGCTGAAATCGCGCGTAATCGAGTAGAACGCGGAGTAAAGCGAATCGAAGTCGCTAAACAGCTTGTCGACCGGAAAATTGCTGGCAAACATGCATCGGCCGACGCCGAAGATGTCGATGGTTTCGAGCACGAAAGGCCGGATACTTTCGACCGTCCAATGCCAATCAACAGCGCCTAGACCCGAGATTTTGACAACGACATTAGGGGCGGCCGCGAGCCCCCGCAATCCTTGACGCCAAGTTTGAATTCCTTCTTCGTCCCGGTCGACCGGCATGCCGGCATGATCGAGAATGATTAATGTTTCCGGATACGACCGTGCCAAATCGAGTGCGCCGGACATCTGCGATGGATACAGCTGAAGATCGAATGAAAATCCGAACTTCCGCAGAAGGCGGAACCCATGACGCCACCGGCTATCTATCAGAAGATCGGGACGGGCAACGTAAGACTTAACCGGATCCCAATGCCAGCAGACGATATGGCGAATGCCGCGTGTGTTTTTGTACTGGGCATGACCGGCCAGAATCTCTTCAACTTTGAGCGTATCGAGCTCGGCCCGAGCGACGATACCATGAGGAAAACCGTGCCTGTCTGCTACTGATTGCAGCCAGGCTGTTTCGCCCACCGGATTGTCCGGGTCCCATCCGCATTCCACATGCACCGACTTGACTACATTGTGCTTTCGAACATCCTTCAAATAATCGTCGATAACGTAGGACTTGGCGATTGGCTCGATATCACCTTCTGGCCGCGGTGTTAACGGACGCGTCTGCAGCCAGGGATACCGGTTATGCTCGAGATCCCAAAGGTGATGATGCGGGTCGATGAGAGGTGAGGGCATTGGCCCCTCGTTGTTCGTCGGCGTCGCCGACCCGTTACTCGATCCGCGAAGGGTGGCCATGGTTCTTGCCTGCGGAATATAGGTATCGACCGGGCAGCAGCTTATCACGACAAATTTGGTGCGGCACGGAGTCCAACATTCTCTTGAACCCACCAAACGGAAACGCTTAGATCACGATAAATTCGTTAAGCAAAACGAGAAATCGCCATCACAACGAAAACAGTTCCTCCCATCCCTCCCGCGTCGATGACAACCAACGGCCAAATCCGCGTTTGTCGCATTTGCGCCGGCACGGGGTTCTGTGAGCTGGATTCTAGACCGGGAATCGCCGCCGAAAGGCCCGCCCGCAGCGCTTCCGTCTGGGCGGATGCGGGTCGGACGCAAGCTCATCATGTCTCGCAGAGCCAGACATCGCTCACATGGCCATAATAGAGTCGAAACTGAATGCCGGATCGGACGAGTTCCGTCGCAATGCGGCCAGGATGCAGGCCGCGGTCGATGATCTGCGCGAAAAGGTTGCTAAACTTGCTCGGGGCGGCGGCGAAGAAGCCCGCCAAAAACACCTTTCGCGTGGTAAACTGTTGCCGCGCGAACGCGTGCAACGTCTGCTCGATCCCGGCACGCCGTTTCTCGAGTTCTCTCAATTGGCCGCTTACGGCATGTACAATGATGCCGCCCCGGGCGCCGGCGTAATCACCGGTATCGGTCGGGTTTCCGGAAAGGAGTGCGTCCTCGTTGCGAACGATGCCACCGTTAAGGGCGGAACCTATTACCCCATCTCGGTGAAGAAGCATCTCCGGGCGCAGGAGATCGCCGAGCAAAATCGCTTGCCCTGCATTTATTTGGTCGATTCCGGCGGCGCGAATTTACCGAACCAGGACGAAGTGTTTCCCGATCGCGACCACTTCGGTCGAATCTTCTATAATCAGGCAAATCTTTCGGCCCAAGGTATAGCGCAAATCGCGGTGGTGATGGGCTCGTGTACGGCGGGAGGCGCTTACGTGCCGGCGATGAGCGATGAATCGATCATCGTGAAGAATCAAGGCACGATCTTCTTGGGAGGTCCACCGTTGGTTAAAGCCGCGATTGGTGAAATCGTCAGCGCTGAAGATTTAGGTGGCGGCGATGTCCACACGCGACTGTCGGGCGTGGCCGACCATTTGGCCCAAGACGATTCTCACGCGCTGGCCCTGGCACGCCGGATCGTAAGCAACCTGAATCGTACGAAACCGGTTCAACTCGATATCCGCACACCGATCGAACCGCACTTTGATCCGCCCGAGTTGTACGGAGTCATTCCGACCGATCACCGCAAGCCTTATGATGTAAGGGAAGTGATTGCACGTCTGGTCGATGGTTCGGAGTTGGACGAATTTAAGGCTAGATATGGCTCGACCCTGGTTTGTGGATTCGCGCATCTCTGGGGCTACCCGGTCGGCATCATTGCGAACAATGGGATTCTTTTTTCCGAATCGGCCCAGAAAGGAACGCACTTTATCGAGCTCTGTTGTCAGCGGCGAATTCCTCTGATCTTCTTGCAAAACATCGCCGGATTCATGGTTGGCCGAAAATATGAAAACGAAGGGATCGCCCGACACGGAGCCAAGATGGTCACCGCCGTTGCGACCGCGCAGGTCCCGAAATTTACCGTCATCATCGGCGGTTCATTTGGCGCAGGCAACTATGGTATGTGTGGACGCGCCTATTCTCCGAGGTTTCTCTGGATGTGGCCGAACGCACGTATTTCGGTTATGGGCGGAGAACAAGCGGCATCGGTGCTTGCCAGGGTCAGGCGCGATTCTATTGAGGCAAAAGGCGGCAATTGGAGCGCTGAAGAGGAAGAAGTATTTAAGGCCCCGATCCGTGAACAATATGAAAAACAGGGACATCCCTATTACGCGAGTGCTCGTTTGTGGGATGACGGGGTGATTGATCCTTTGGATACGCGGCTCGTTCTTGGTCTCGGCATCTCGGCTTCGCTGAACGCACCAATTCCCGAAACAAGGTTCGGAGTGTTTAGGATGTGAAACAGCAGATTATTCGATAGAACCCGGCTCGGCAGGCCTGTCCGACGAAGCCTTGTCAGTTTAGCAGTAATTCGCGGACAAGCTTGCGTAGTTGGAAGCCTCGCCCTACCAATTTAACGCCCTATCAATCGCTGGCCGCGCAAACATTTCTTTGGTAGGGCATTTTATGGGTAGGGCAAAGTTCCTGCTGAGCCGTAGAATCCGATGAATTACCAAACGCTCGAACTAAGCCTCACCGGTTCCGTAGCGACGGTTACACTGAATCGTCCTAAGGTGTTCAATGCGTTCAACGATATTGCGATTAAAGAGCTGGAGGATTGTGTCCGTACCATCGGCGACCGCGACGCACTTCGGGTGATCGTGCTCGCAGCTCGAGGCAGATGTTTTAGCGCGGGAGCCGATCTGGCTTGGATGAAGCGCATGGCTGAGTTGTCCCATCAAGCAAATTTCGATGACGCTTACCGGCTCGCTGCCATGCTGCGCACCATTTATACTTGTCCAAAGCCAGTAATCGCTCGGGTACAGGGTGACGCTCTTGGTGGCGGCGTGGGATTGATTTCCGCAGCCGATATTGTGGTTGCGGTCGATGGCGCACGTTTCAGTCTTTCCGAAGTGAAGCTTGGATTAATCCCCGCAACGATTAGCCCGTATGTGATTCGAGCAATCGGAGCGAGAGCCGCTCGCCGCTATTTTATCACTGCCGAGCGATTCGATGCTGCCGAAGCGCAACGCCTTGGTCTGGTCCACGAAGTGGTAACGGCCGATGCCCTGGATGCAACGGTGCAATCGATCGTCGGCGCCATCATCCGAAACGGACCGAACGCGGTCACAAAGAGCAAGCAACTGGTCCAGGATATCGATGGACAGTTGCTCTCGGACGAAATTCTAACCGATACGGCAGAACGCATCGCGCAGGTCCGAGCCTCGGCGGAAGCGCGCGAGGGCGTACGCGCATTTTTGGAAAAACGACGGCCTGGATGGTACAAGGAGGCACCTGACTCGGAGCGCGAAGGCCCGCCGCGGGCAAGTTAAAGAGGTGCGATGTTCGAAAAAATCCTGATTGCCAATCGCGGCGAAATCAGTTGCCGGATAGCAGCTACAGCTTCCAGGCTCGGAATTCGGACAGTCGCCGTCTATTCAGATGCCGATAGAAACGCGAAGCATGTCGCTGTCTGCGACGAAGCCGTTCAGATTGGCGGAGCTTCAGCAGCCGAAAGCTATCTTTGCGTCGACCGTATCGTTCGCGCAGCTCGGACAACCGGGGCACAAGCGATCCATCCTGGCTACGGTTTCTTGGCGGAAAACGAAGCGTTCGCTCTCGCCTGTGCGGAAGCTGAACTCACCTTCATCGGTCCCCCGCCCTCCGCCATTCGCGTGATGGGCAACAAAAGCGCTGCCAAAGAACTCGTCACTAAAGCCGGCGTCCCGATTGTCCCGGGTTATCACGGCAAGAGCCAAAAGCCGGCCAATCTGCAAAGACGGGCCGAGGCTTTAGGCTACCCGGTGCTGCTCAAGGCAAGTGCTGGTGGCGGGGGAAAAGGGATGCGCGTGGTGGATACGCCGGAGGATTTTGCGGCTGCCTTGACCTCCTGCCGGCGCGAAGCGAAAAACAGCTTTGGCGATGACGCTCTCTTCATCGAAAAATATCTCACCCATCCTCGTCATATCGAAATTCAAGTGTTCGCCGATGCACACGGCAACTATGTTCACCTTTTCGAACGAGATTGTTCAGTCCAGCGACGCCACCAAAAAGTCATTGAGGAAGCGCCGGCACCAGGTCTAACTGAGACGCTACGCCGGGCGATGGGAGAAACAGCAGTATCGGCTGCACGAGCCGTTGGATATGTAGGCGCCGGTACCGTCGAATTCCTCGTCGACCAAGACGCGCATTTTTATTTCATGGAGATGAATACCCGTCTCCAGGTTGAACATCCGGTGACCGAATTGATAACCGGGCAGGACCTGGTCGAATGGCAACTGCGCGTTGCGGCCGGCCTACCTCTTCCGCTGTTGCAAGATCAACTCCTTTTCCGCGGCCACGCGATTGAAGCGCGGATCTACGCGGAAAATCCCGACAATCATTTCTTGCCATCAATCGGAACCTTGCGGGTCTTACGGCTCCCGCCGGCAATTGAATTCGCCGTCCCACCGTCGCCGGAGTCTGGTGGGGTACGTGTCGATTCCGGTGTACGCGAAGGCGATGTCATTACCCCCTACTACGATCCGATGATCGCTAAGTTGATTGCCTGGGGAAATGATCGGACCAACGCCCTTGCTCGCTTGCGGCAAGCGCTCAGCGATCTCATTGCACTCGGGTTGCATACCAACCGGGCTTTCTTATGGCGCCTCGTGAGTTCTTCAGACTTTGCAGCAGCAAAATGCGATACTGGGTTTATCGACCACAGCTTGAGCCGGTTGTTAACATCCCCGATCCGGTTTCCGTTTGTTGCGCTGGCTACGGCCGCACTCCTCCAGCGAGAAGAAAAGAAGGCGAGGGTTGACAATGCCGATCCGTATTCGCCCTGGACCAGAACGTCCGGCTGGCGCCTCAACGGTGAGTACAGTCGTTCCTTGCACTGGAGGACGACCAATCAGAGAGTTGAGACCAATCTAACCTATGCGCGAAAAGGCTATTTACTTAAGGCTTGCGGTCAGTCAGCCCTGATTTCGATTATCGAGCGGCAAGACAACGAATTCGCGCTATTGGCCGATACAGACAGGATTGCCGGACACGTGTATATGCACGGAAATGACTTCGCTGTCGTGGCCGCCGGCGAACAGATTGGCCTCGAGTGGGTTGATCCGATGGGCGGCGGGCTACACGCCGAGCATGAGGAAGGAAGTCTGAGTGCGCCTATGCCCGGAAAGATTGTCGCCGTCCTAGTCAAAAACGGTCAAGCCGTATCCAAAGGTACGCCCTTGATAACTATGGAGGCGATGAAGATGGAGCATACTATCGCCGCAGTGGCGGACGGCGTCGTCGATGAAGTGCTATTCAACGTGGGTGATCAGGTCACCGAAGGGACGCAACTATTGCGCTTCTCGCCCAATAACTCCTGAATTTCTTCGATGCAGAAAATGATGAAGGTGGTTGAAGTCGGACCCCGTGACGGGCTGCAAAACGAAAAAGCCTTGCTGCCGACTCCAATCAAATTGGAATTGATCAATCGGCTCACGGCTGCCGGGATCACTCACATTGAAGCGACGTCCTTCGTCTCTCCGAAATGGGTTCCTCAATTGGCGGATGCTACCGAAGTCATGCGCCAAATCGAGCGCAAACCTGGCGTCATCTACTCGGCGCTAATTCCGAATATGAAGGGTTTTGCACGCGCAGTAGCAGCCCGAGTGGACGAGGTCGTGATTTTCACCGCCGCTAGCGAAACTTTTTCGCAAAGGAATATCAACTGTTCCATTGCGGAATCGTTTCAGCGTTTCGCGCTCGTCGCCGCCGCTGCCAAACAGCATCGCCTCCGACTGCGTGGCAGCATTTCTTGCGCGTTGGGCTGCCCCTATCAAGGTGAAGTGCCGGTCGGGTCAGTGATCGATGTCGTTGGTCGTCTACGCGACCTGGGCTGCGACGAAATCGATATCGCCGACACGATAGGAGTAGGCACAGCGAACCGGGTCAAAGAGGTCATTTACGCGGCTGCTCAGGAGTTCTCTATCGAGCATCTAGCAGGTCACTACCATGATACGTATGGCCAAGCCTTAGCCAACGTACTCGCTAGTTTGGAATTTGGATTATCCATTTTTCATAGCTCCGTGGCAGGGCTGGGTGGTTGCCCTTTCGCCCAAGGCGCTACCGGAAACGTAGCTACCGAAGACCTTTTATACCTGCTACACGGACTCGGTTTGCAGACCGGAGTTAATCTCGAAGAGGTCGTGCGCATTGGGGAATTTATTTCTAAGGCGATCGGCCGACCAAATATTTCGCGAGCCAGTCGTGCGCTACTGGCGAAACAAAGCGATCTCGCGGAAAGGGACGCTGTGTGATGCAAGAGATAGAAGACAAAGGCCGGAGCTTGGAACGCAAGCGCCGAAGGCGCGATTTATGATAGCCTAGGGCAAAGCCCTAGGAATTGAATTTCCCAGCGATCACGGGCTGAAGGTGCGTTTCAACCATCCCTTGTCCACATATATATCGTCCATCGAATGCAACCCGCTCTTTCAACGCTAACCCCGTCTATGATCTCATTCCTAGGGCTTCGCCATAGGGCGTTCGGATACGGCCCGACCTGTCCGCCGTAGTCCGAAGGCCGCCTCCACTCTTCGAGCTGATATCTGCGAAGCGGAGGCCTGACGAAGGAGGAAGGGCCATATTCTCTCTTAGAACGCCGAAATTCCGGTCTGGGCTCGCCCTAGAATCAGCGCGTGAATATCCTCAGTTCCTTCGTAGGTATTCACGGCGAGGAGATTCATCAGGTGGCGGACAACATGGTACTCATCGAGAATTCCGTTTGCTCCCAGCATGTCGCGTGCAGTGATCGCGATCTCCAGTGCTTTCCTTGCACAACTGCGCTTTACTAAACTGATTGCTTCGTGCGTGCATTCGCCCTCATCCAGCAGTCTCGCCACTTGCAAAGCAGCTTGGGTCATCAAAGCGATTTCAGTCTGCATATCCGCCAGTTTCTTTTGAATCAATTGGTTCGCCGCCAGCGGTTTGCCAAATTGTTTTCGCTCCAAGACGTAAGCTCGCGCGATCGTCCAGCAGGCCTCGGCTGCCCCGATCGTCCCAAAAGCAATGCTGAACCGGGCCTTATTCAGCGATTGGAAGGGCGCAACCAATCCTTTGGCATTTGGCAACCTGTTCTCGGTCGGAACGACGACCTTATTCAACCAGACTTCACACGTCGGTGCGGCGCGTAAGGAAAATTTGCCTTCAATGTTGGTTGTACGTAATCCAGGCGTACCGCGTTCTACGATAAATCCGCGGACGATATCTTCGTCATCCTTTGCCCAGACAATTAAGACGTCTGCGATGGTCGCTAATCCGATCCACTTCTTTTGTCCGTTCAGTTCATAGCCGCCGTCCACTCTTTTCGCCCGAGTAACCATCGAACCGGGGTCTGAGCCGTGCTCCGGCTCGGTCAAGGCAAAGCAGCCAATGAGCTTGCCCTCGGCCAACCGGGGAAGGTATTTTTCTTTTGCGTAGATGACCCGTTTAGATAGATCGCTTCAATAACCAGACTCGATTGCACGCTAAAGACGGTTCGGTACGCACTATCAACCCGCTCAAATTCGCGGGCAACCAGTCCGTAACAAACATGGTTTAAGCCGCGGAAACCGTAGCCGCTCAAATTAATACCGAGAAACCCCCTCTCTCCCATTTCTTTGACGATCGCTGGGTCGAAACTCTGCGTTCGGGTGGCTTGGATCACTCGGGGTATCAGGCATTCTTGGGCGCACTCAGCGGCCTCTCGCCGCACAGTTTTCTCCACATCGGTGAGCTGCAAATCCAGCCGTAAAGGATCGTCCCAATGAAAGCTCGCTTTCGGGAACATAAGATAACTTGTTGATTTTCTATTAGAATCGCCAGCAACGACAGAGCAAACCGTAACTAAATCCCGCAACGATTGCTCCTCGCTTTTTCATGGAAGACGAAGCGTCGAGTAGCTCGGAAGATCTCGCAGCTCGTACCGGGCTAATAATCGCAACGTCCCTGCGGGACGGAAACTGTCTCTACCTGAAACAGACCGCTTAGGGAGACCACCTAAATTTTAGATTCTAAATTCGCGCTCTCTTCTGCCTTCGTGGTAGACTTCTCCGCTCGCTTCCGGAGCTCAGCCATCTCTTCAGCAACCGGGCGAAATACTCCGTGTTCTGTTATCAGTGCCGAAACGAGGTGGCGTGGGGTGACGTCGAACGCGTAGTTCGCGGCCGGGCTAGCCTTCGGAGTAATTCGAACCGTGCGGACATCGCCATTGTCGGTCTCACCACTAATGTGCGTCAGTTCTTCGGGCGCGCGCCTTTCGATCGGGATATCGCGCACTCCGTTGTCAATAGTCCAATCGATAGTCGATACGGGTAGCGCCACATAAAATGGCACGCCATTGTCGTGGGCCGCCAACGCTTTGAGATAGGTGCCGATTTTGTTGGCGACATCGCCGCCGGCAGTCGTTCGGTCGCTACCAACAATACAAAGATCGACCTGCCCATGCTGCATCAGATGCCCGCCGGCATTATCCGCGATCACGGTGTGAGGCACGCCGTGGTGCCCCAGTTCCCAAGCGGTCAGCGAGGCGCCTTGATTTCGCGGGCGAGTCTCATCTACCCAAACATGTATTGGTATGCCGGCGTTGAAAGCTTTGTAAATCGGAGCGAGCGCGGTACCCCAATCGACGGTGGCCAGCCAACCGGCGTTGCAGTGAGTCAAGATATTCACTGGCCGAGATTCCGAGACCAGTTCCCAAGCCTGCTCGATCAGCGTTTGACCACGGTCACCAATCGCCGAACAATTTCTGACATCGTCATCCGCGATTTGGCCTGCAACCGAGTAAGCCATCGCTTTCCGCTGCCCTACCGCGCAAGCCAGCAACGTCTGTCGCATCAAGTCGAGCGCCCAGCGCAGGTTCACCGCAGTAGGTCGAGTTCGCAGCAGCATTTCATACGCGCGGTGCAGAGCGTCATCACTGGGGTCCTTTTGCATGGCTAACGCGATTCCGTAAGCCGCGGAAGCCCCAATGAGGGGCGCGCCGCGCACGACCATGTTATGGATGCCGACCGCCACATCTTCAAGGCCCTGCCAGCGCACGATCTCAAATCGGTGTGGTAGGCGCGTTTGATCAATCACGCAAACGACAGCGCAGTCAGCATCTACCCAAATAGTTCGGTAAGGTTGACCGTCGACATTCATGATTCAGTTCACTACGTAGCCGCCTTTTCAGCTGCCCTTTACTATCTCGCCGCGCGGACGCAAGAACAACCCGGAATGCGAATACCGGGCGTTCTTCGCTCGACTTCCTTCCAAGGTTCGTTATGAAAGATTATCATGCGCAAGGTAACAAAATCTGACCAAGGTCCACTGGAGATAAAGCCGCAAGAAAAATCCGTATGGATCTGTATGTGCGGCCTTTCCAAGAATCAGCCGTTCTGCGATGGGTCGCACAAACAGACCAGAGATGAAATTGCTGGCAAGACATATGAATACGACGAAGCCGGCCATCGCCGAGAAGTTTAGAGTGCCTAAGTTCTCCTGATCACTCGACTAACGGGGGCTGTCTGGGCGAAGGCTGGTCCCGGTCTGACCACCTGATCGCAATGACTCTTACTGCAAAAATCAGCTTTCCCTGCAGGTGCCCCGCTTCTCGGCGCCGATGCGCCTCCGCCAGGCTCTGCGCAGATAAACTTCCAATCCCATCTCTCCTGAGGACGCGCAGCCGGCGCTGTTCAAACAGCCTCAGCAGATGTTCTAGGTCGCTCGAAACTCTTGGCTTCCCAAATTAGAGATAACCGATATAGCTTGGCATGATCCCCCCAGATGCAGTTCGCGAATTGCCCTGGGTTGTCCGATGTCCAGCTCTCATGCGTTTCCCTCGTTCAATGTGGTTGTGGTCGGGAGTTTCAACGCCGACCTAGTGCTCTCTTGCGATCCGGTCCCGGCGCTAGGAGAGAGTATTCTTGCCGCCGAATTTAACATGTACTGTGGTGGTAGGGGCGCGAACTCGGCTGTAGCAGCGGCCCGGGCGGGCTGCCAAGTCACTTTCGTGGGAGCACACGGCGCCGATCTTTTCGGTAGAATGGGCCGGGAAAGGCTGCTCCGAGAAAACATCGACATTTCTCATTTTGTCGAACTCGCCTCCGCACAGACTGGCGTGGCTCTCGTGATGGTAGAGGCTCCTACCGGCAAGTATATGGTGGCAGTCGCCAAGTCGGCAAATGGCGAGGTTTCGGCGAAATTGGTGCGAGATGCATCCAGCGCAATCGCAACTGCGGATGTCGTCTTTACCCAATTTGAGATCGCGCCGGAAGGGATACTTGAAACAGCTAAGTTGGCCGCCCATTTCAAAAAGCCGCTTGTATTATATGCGTCTCCCGCGAACCCCAGGTCGCGGTTTCCGCCCGTGGAGGTTTTTCTCTCCGTACTCTCGGTCCGAGAAGCGCTGACCGCTGCCGATACCAGAGAACTGAGTTTCGCTGTCCATTGGCTGCACGACAGCGGATCCAGAAACTTGGTGTTAGTCGACGGTGACAAATCGTTGACGTTTTCCAACGGCAACGGGGTGCATACCTTGCCTATACCGCGGGTTCGACGGGTTATTTACTCCGGGTCCGTCGAGTGTCTCGTCTCTTGGGCAGCGATTACCCTACTCGAAACCGGAGATTTGGCACGGGCCGTAGAAATCGGCGCGAAAGCCATGGCGATGAGTCTCGGACGGGACGGCGCACAGGAAAGCATGCCCTATCGCAGCGAGGTGCTGGATAGCAAGTGACCCAGAGGACAACAGCGCGGCAAAACCGCAACCGTTCGACTAAGGTAGCAAAGAAAGCAAAGATAAGAGTTTCCTGTTCTGGAGGAAAGCCAGGTTTCTTTGGCTATTTTCTATTTGTCCCGCCCGCAACGCTTCGCGTAGCGATTCGGGCGTGGCATTCGCTTCGACCGGGCTTGGCGTGAGATCTTCCAACCGCCAGATCTAATTCTAGCTAAAGCACCGTCGTGCGCCGAATGTCTGCTTCTTCTCGTTGGAGGTTCTTGATCCGCGTTTCGGTCCGGCTTACCTCGTCAGCGCTCTGTAAAGCCCGGATTATCACCTGGCTCTGATACGATTCTCCCCCACCTAAAACCGGGAGTCGGCCGGCCAAGCGTTCGAACGGTCTTGGACATGGGAAGCTGGTCGCCGGTTCCAGACCGGTCACATAACCGTTCCGAACCGATGCCTCATTCTTCCAGAGAGTAAAATAGGGCAACTCTTTCGTGCTAAAGCGAACTGTCGCCCCCAGCCGGCCGTCCGCGGATCTGAGCAGAGCTTCGGTTTGACTCTCTTGATCACTCCAAAGCTCCATCAGGTAGACCTCCTCGCTGTAACCAGGACCATGGGGACCATTGTACCGGTCCCACTGATCAATACCTTCGGCTGCGCGCTGATCGCGAGCGGTCAGCGTCTTGATCGGTGCGATAAACCGTGATCCAGGACCAAGCAGAGGCGGACCGAAATTGATATGATAAAGCGTCTGAAATTCCTGGGGAGAATCGCTCAAATTAGAGACGCTGTCGTTTAAAGTAATTTCCGGCTTTCCCAGTTCGGTCGAGATCTCCGCGGAAAGCCGCAATTGCGGTCCGAACATCATGGTTTCGTCGACGATCGCGCGGAGCACGAGCCGAGGCGTCGGCGCGTCTTCGAAACGAACTTCAATGAAACTAGCCGGCAAGTAATTGATTCGACCATGGAGCCCGAGGGGCGAATTGCCATCAACGCACGGCGCACCTATCGACTCCAGCCCACAGCGCGAAACAAACTCACCAAAACCCGCGAGCCAACCGAGTCCGCCTTTCTCCGCAAGATTCACGAATTGGGGATGCACAATCTCTCGAACCGGTGAATCCCAGCCTAAACGAATATTCCCAACGTGCGCCTCCCAGATGTTGAACCCACGACACGGAACGACGCTGAATCGTAGAAGACCGTTGTCGACTTCGATGATTTCAACCCCCTCCTGTCGCCCTCCGCTAAGTACCCGCTTTCTGACCCTCCAGTTTCCGGTTGCGTTGGCAATCTCGTGTGGATCCAGAGTCCACTCCTTTACCGAAACGCCATTTTCTGCGTCGGTTAGAACCTTTGAATAATTCATAAGCCGCGAAATCTCAGCATATCCGTTTGGCATCCCTCACACCAAGATTAAACGCGTGGCAGCGCAGTCCCGAATGAATCCAAAGGGCAGGACAAAAACTCTCCGTTACATTGGAGATCCTCTCGCCAACTCCTGCGGTCGATGCGACAGGCCCCTGAGAATAGGAAACGATATTACGCTACGAGGGATAACTCATTTTCTATCGACTGGGTATCCCAACTGCGGCCAGCCCCAAAAGGGCCAATGAGATCAGTACGAGCACAATAAACGCTTCCATTCCTTATTCTCCGATTTCGCTGCCGCCACTTATCTCCGGCAGCAGCGAGTTTCGGGTTGCCTCCTGCTTTTCACCTGTTAGCTGAGTACGCGTGTAACTTTATCTGTTACACATATCAGGTCAACAAAAACGTCTCAAACACATGGGTCATGCCGCTGACCGGTTGTCCTTTCCAGACGGCGAAATAATCTGCTGGGCTTTTCGCGAGCACGCCGTGCAACGGTTTCGATTCCAAGAAGGTGCAGATCTGCCAGGATCGCTCTACCCACATTCCGCAAATCGCGAAGCTGGCGATGCATATGGCGCAGAGGATACGATTCGGAGCAGGGACCAGGCTCCTGCTAAAGTCAACTATCGTTGAAAAGGATTCAGCCGCGCCACCGGTCATTCGAGACCTCGTACAGTAGTTGACGTTACCCGGGTTGGTTCGACGTTGCTGGAGTATGGACGAAGCACCCATTTTGATCGTCGGAGGAGGCCCGGTCGGACTAGCACTCGCTTTGGGCCTGGCGCGGCAAAACGTTCGTTCGATCCTATTTGAAACCAAGTCAGAAATTGATCCGCATTCCCGCGCCCTGGGAATTCTGCCCCGGACGCTGGAGATATTCCGAAGCTGGGGCATTTACGACCGCTTTGTTTCTGAAGGTGAATTGCTGACCAAAGTGCGAGCATGGATTGCTCGCCGTCCCAACCCGGTCTTTGAGGCGGATCTAAGCGTCTTCAAAAAAATCAGCGCTGCCGGCGGCGTATTGATTCTACCGCAGAATCGCACCGAAACACTGCTGCTGGAGGCTGTAAGATCTACCGGTCACACCGAGGTGCTTCTCGGGCACAAAGTCACTCGCTTTCAACAAGACAGTGAAGGAGTGTGGGTCGATCTCCAGACTGTTAGCGGAGAAACGAAGAGCTATCGGGGTCGTTACCTCGTCGGGTGCGATGGAGCACACAGCATCATACGAAAAGACCTGGGCTGGGAGCTCGTAGGAAAAACTTACCGGACGCAGGTGCTTCTGGCTGACATCCGCATTGAGGACGAACGGGATCAGCTTCCTTATCCGCTGCTGGCGCCCGGCGTTTCGGGTGTCCTGGCGGGCCTGCGCTACCAACCGCAACACTGGCGACTCATCTCCACGCTTGGTCCAGGCGAGACCGAACAAGGGGCTTTGGAGGCCTCTTCGATTCACTCTAAGGTTGTCCGGCTCTTTGGTGAAGGATCGCATGAACAGCTTTGGTCCAGTGTTTTCCACATTCACTGCCGCACCAGCCCGCACTTTCGCCAAGGCCGCGTCGCGCTGGCGGGGGACGCCGCGCACATAAACAGCCCCGCCGGCGGCCAAGGCATGAATAGCGGTATCCAAGACGCACATAATCTTGCTTGGAAATTAGCTCGGGCCCTGGCCGGTGCGGAGGCAGAACCATTGTTGACTTCATACGAGGCTGAGCGACGCGAGGCGATATTAAAAAACGTCGATCGTTACACCGACTTCCTGACTCGTTTTGGGCTCGCAGCGCCCGAGCTCATCCGCCACCTCACGGGCGCCGTGGTGACTTTCCTCCCTCGAGTCGGACTTTTTTCGCTAGTGGCGCCCAAAATGGGGATGCTCGATACAGCTTACACTCGATCGCCCATTCTGAGTGGTCGCGGTCGCTTGGTTGGCCGGCGGGCACCGGACGGCGAACTGGTTGCCGACGACGAGAGCCGTCTCCGGCTTCTCGATCTAGCGGGGCCAAATCCGGTGTTGCTGCTCTTTGATGATGGACGGCTGCCAGGCTGGGATGCTGATCGCATGAGACAGCATTTTCAAAAAATCAACGACCTCAAAATCGTCTCGATTGTCTCCGCCAGTGCGCCAAAGACGAACGGTGCTTATGTCGCGCCAGATTCGCTATGGCGGACCTGGAATGCTTCGTGGGGCATGGCCGCATTGGTCCGGCCAGACGGTTACATCGGTTGGATGGAACGACGACCGACTCTCGCGCAATTGGATGAAGGAGTGGGAAAGGCCCTCGGGTCGACTCCGTGATGGTTCCGTGTCTCACCGCAGAGGTCCAGCAATCACACCGAACTGAGCGACCTTCACGGCGAGTTCGCCACAGCGGTCGACCCGGCGACTTCGCCCTCCGCGGCAAACCCGGTGCAGGTGAGCGCCTTCTTTTGATAACTCGCCTCACCCTTCTAAGTTCGAGATTTTGAAAAAACGCTTTCCGTGCTCTGGGTGATTTACGGTTTCCGCGATTGCGGTTTCGAAGTCTTCCAAAGGGTGTGCCCCACCGAAAGGAATCTGAAACTCCGGTCGGCCATAGATTTCCATGATTTCTTGCAAGAATTCCCTGTCGCCATCCTGCGGAGGGGTAAAAAAATAACGGTAGATGTGTGATTTGATTTCGCTGGCCTTAAGGAGGACGTCAAAGTTGTGAAGTTCAAATTTCTCTGAACTCATACCACCGTAAATGATCACCTGTCCGCCGATGGCGAGACTCCGTATGAGTTCGCCCGCAAGCGGGCCACCGACCGAGTCGATCAGAGCTTTGATTCCCTGATTCTGCGTGGTCTCCATGATCCGCTCACCAACGCCTTGGGAAAGACTCGAAAGATTGATGACTTCAGATGCTCCCAAAGTTTTCAGGTCGAAATCCTTATTTGCTCGCCGTACGATGGAGATGACATTCACTTTCTTCAGCTTGGCCATCTGCAAGACCGTTGTGGCCATGGTTGAGTTTCCTGCAGTGAGGGCAAGCCATTCACCTGGCTGAACCCTCGATTCGTTGACCAGATCCCAGGCAGTGATCGGGTTTACAACTTGGGCGGCTTTTTCAATGGGGTACTCGGCCGGCAGCGGAATCAACCATTCAGCGGGTATTGCTGCATATTCTGCCCAAGTATTGTAATGACTGAAAGCCACGAGTATCCCCGGCTTGCAAGAGACTTCCTTGCCAACTTTCGTGATGATGCCGACGCCATGGTTTCCGGCAATTTGTTGCGGAAAATGAGGCTTTTTCGGTTCCGGATACAGATTCCGGATAAACAGAAAATCCCCGGGGTTAATCGAAGCCGAGACCATCCTGATGAGGACGTCGCTGTCTCCAATCTCTGGGATCGGGACCTCACCCAGCTGGAGTACTTCTAAAGGAGAGCCAATTTTGTCAAAGACGATTGCTTTCATTTCCCTGACCATTTTAGGGAGACTGGCGCTCACCAAAAAATGGCAGTTATGACAAAATCTATGCTAAAATGGCCATGTGCATATCGCGGTGTATCTGCCAACGGCCTTTTATTCGGCCATCGCATCGACCATTGTGGAAACTCTGCAGGCGGTAAACGACGTGAGCCGATCCCAGGTTTTGTCGTTTGAGTTTGTTTCCAGGCAGGCGCGAGCGGTATCAAAATCCGGGATTGCTTACCCCGCCAAGACCAAGCCCTCCCGAAAAATGGATGTTTTGTTCCTCTTGGCAGGGGCATTCCCGGAAATTTCTCAAACCTTGCAATTATTGGATGAAGAGACTAAGCAAGTAATGCCACTGATTACTCGCGCCCATCGGCAGGGGGCGATCATCGCAGCGACTTGTGGGGCCGCCTATCTGCTGGCCGGCTCAGGACTCTTGGATGGTAAGCGTTCCACCATATCCTGGTGGTTGAAAAAAGATGCGAGTCGGCGATTTCCGCGGGTGCGTTGGGAAACCAACCGTCTCATCATTCGGCAAGGGCGCCTTTATACGAGTGGAGGAGGATTTTCTGGTCTTGAGCTAATCACCACCTTGCTCGTTGATCTGGGTTTTGCGAAGGAAGAACGCCAGGTCCGGAAGCTGATGGTTCTGCCGCCTTCTCGCCAATTTCAGAGCCCTTACGAGATTTTGTCTCCGCAAGAGGTTCATTCTTTTGAAAAGAAATTGAATCGGATGGCGAAGGAGCATATGCAGAAACTCGATCTCCTATTTCTTGCCCAACACCTGGGGATGTCCCTCAGAACTCTGTCTCGTAAATTTCTTGATGAACTACAAACGAGTCCCGGGAAATGGATTCAAGAAAAGCGCCTGGAGATGGCCAGAACGCTACTCGGGGCGACTCGCCTTACCGTTTCCGAAATCTGTTATCGGGTGGGCTATCGGGATCTGGCCTCATTTAGTCGGCTCTTTTCCAAAACAACCGGAATGGCGCCCGGGGAATTTCGGAAGCAGATTCAAGCATAAATTCGCGGACACAGGTCGCAATCACCTCTGTCCATTCCTTCAGAATTTCAGTAAGCCATTCGCGAATGGCGGGACTCTGATCCGACAATTCTAAACTAAAGTTGCCGATCAGGCAGCCACCGGAATACTTTTTCCCAGCAAACTTCTCGGACAAGGACTAAAAATAGCTTCTTCAATCTCCGTCGTCCCGGCCTGTCCGCCGTATTCAGGAGGACGAAGGGAGGAAGGGACGCAATGAAAGTAGCCCGGTACGAAGTGCCGGGAAAAGGAGAAAAAACCGGGCCCGTCCCGCAGGGGGCGGCTGAAACCCTGCCAGGCGATTCACCTATTGGCCCTCGAATCCGCCGTCATCAGCGGCATTCTGATCAAGCGTCCCTCAGGAACGCTTCACCTTTCAACGCATTACCCGGCACTTCGTACCGGGCTACTTTCATTGCGTCCCTTCCTCCTTCGTCCCGCTATCGCGCTGCGGCCGCGGGACCGCACCGTTCCCCCGGCACAGGATGGGGTCGCCTGAATTCAGCTTTCGCGATCGGAACAAATTCCCCAAAAGACAGGCTACTCGTGCAGGTCTCTGGCAATCGGTTCGCTGATCTTGAATTCCGTGAATTCTATGCTGAATCCCTCACGTTCAGGGGAGCAACACATCAAACCGACCTGAGTATCATTGGATTCTGGCAAATAGGCGAGCCGGTGCATCCGAAAAGAAATACCATCAGCGGAATATTGAATCCGAATCGCAGTGCCATGCCTGGTCAGCCGCAACCAGATCGGACTCTGGAAATCAATCGGCAGGACAGACCAATCCGAAAAATCGCGCGTTACTACTGCCGAAAAATGGGCCGATCCATCCGTGTACTCCACGCCAGTTTTGATCCAGTTGGCCGGATCTAAGCGGATCATTATTCCCGCCTGATCGTAAAGCGCCTCATATTGACCTTCTATCCTGGCTTGGACCGTAAAGTCTCCCGCTCTCTTCTCGTAATAAAAATGTCCATTGTCCCGGATGAAGTCATAGTGCGTCACTCGCCAGAAATCAGTATTCGCGCCGGTAACGACTCGTAGCCGTTCCTCATCAGCTGCCCAAACAGGAGGTTCATTTAGCCATTGCATCGAGCGACTGTCAGATACGAATGAACCCAAATAAAAGAGAAACTTATTCGTGGCTCCGTGAACGACGAGTGGTGATCCGATAGGCGCAGCGGCGCGCACCCGCCAGGAGATGCTCGATTCGCTCAACCCGAATATCACGACCCAAGACATGCTCGAAGATAGCCTGTTCGGAACGGCAAAAACCGGTGCAAGCCGCGGCCGCAGCGCAGATCGGGCAATGGTTTTCTACTAAGAGATAGCTGTCGCCCTCCTTCTCCCAGCTTGCCATATAGCCTTCTTTGTTCCGTATCTCAGCTAGACGAGCGACCTTCTTGGCCAGAGATTGCTCGCCGGCGAGCAGCGCCTCATACCGTTGCCGCGTTCCAGTTTCACGCGCGTGGATCAATTTCTCTAAGGCTCCCTCCCCCAGCACGTCTCTGATTTCGCTGATGAGCTGAGCCGTGAGCTCCGCATGTGCATCCGGAAAACGCTTTTGCGCGGCCGGGGCAAGATGGTAAACCTGCGCGGGCCGCCCCACTCCACGTACCTCCGATTTCGCCTGCACCAATCCCTCGTCACTTAGTCGTAACAACTGCTGGCGCGCTGCTTCCGCAGTGATTTCAAGATGTGCGCCAAGTTCTCCGGCAGTTTGCGGTCCCCTTGTTTTAAGCAAGAAAAGCAAGCGATCGGGCGGCGCTAATTTTTCGAGACCTCTATTTACCAAGTCTTGCCTTGACATATTCAATCCGCGGATTTACCAAGTCTTTACTTTTTAAAATAAATGCCCTTACCGCAAATGCAAATGCGGCCCGGGGGCAAGTGAGGAGTCTAATGAAGCTTTTATCACAACGATTTGCGCTTATTACCGGTGCTTCGCAGGGGCTCGGGCGCGAGTTGGCTCTGGCTTACGCTCGTGAAGGTGTTCGGGGGCTCGCGTTGGTTGCACGCGGGAAAGAACCATTGCAGAAACTGCGATCCGATATCGGCAAGCTCGCCCCGGAGGTGAATGTCGTGACCGTCCAAGCCGACGTCGGTTCGGCGGCTGACGTCGAACGCGTCGCAGCGATTACTCTCGAAGCATCCGGCGGTCGCTTGGATGTCTTGGTCAACAACGCATCCACTCTCGGACCAGTACCGATGCCTTATCTGCTGGACTATCCGGCAGACGATTTCCAGCAGGTGCTAAACGTCAATCTCGTCGCACCCTTTCTACTCATCCAAAACTTGCTCGCCGCGATGATCGACCATGGTGGATCGATTATTAACGTCACGAGCGATGCCGGCCGAGTCGGCTATCCCGGTTGGGGCGCCTACGGCATCAGCAAATTCGGGTTGGAAGGGCTGTCCCAGACGTGGGCAGCAGAGCTGGCAGAAACGCCCGTGCGGGTGAACTGGGTCGATCCAGGGAACATGAACACGGCCATGCATCGCGATGCTGAGCCCAACGAAGACCCAACCGCCTGGGCAGATCCCGCCGGCGTGACCGACGTATTCGTATTTCTCGCTTCGGAAGCTGGCCAGCACGTGCGAGGCCAACGTCTGGAAGCGCAGTCCGACTGGCGTGAGGCCATAGCGAAAGGATGACCCGTGCTGCTTCCTCCTGGCCTGCCTTCGATCAAACGGAAGACATCAAAACCGGCGGCGTTCGATCGGACAGCCGCCTTTCGGTTACCGTCCGACCTGAATGCCGATCGACCGCCGGAACGCCGCGGAGTAGCCCGCGATCGCGTCCGATTATTGGTAATTGATCGGGACTTAGGCAACTTCACCCACACTCGCTTCGATCGAATTACCGAGTTCCTCCATCCTGGCGATTTGCTGGTCTTCAATTCCAGCCGGACGCTTCCTGCCACATTGGCCGGTGCGGTTAGACATTCGCAGTCGATGGTCGAAGTCCGTTTAGCGGAGTTGTTGCTGGATGGGACGTGGCTCGCGCTACTCGTTCAATCGCCCCAAAGTAAGGCTGAGAAGGTCGTCGGCCAAGGATTGGTCTTGGATTTTGGACAGGACCTCAGCTGCGAAGTGCTCGAGCGAGACCAGCGGATTTCGGCCCTTTGGCGGTTACGATTTTCCAAGAGTGGAACCGAGTTTCTCGACTTGATTTATCGCATTGGGCAACCGATCCGATACCGTTATCTCTCTGCGCCTTGGCGCTTAAGTTATTACCAAAACGTTTACGCTCTTCAGCCCGGAGCTTCGGAAATGCCGAGTGCCGGTCGCGCTTTTACCTGGCGGCTTCTTCTGCAGTTGCGTCAACGCGGTGTGGAAAGTACCTCGATCACTTTGCATACGGGTTTATCGTCGTATTTGGATAGCGAGCTCGACCGTCAACACCTTGCCTCTGAGGAAGAGTACTGGGTCAGTGAAGCGGCAGCAGAAAAGATTCGGCTAGCTAGAAACTCAGATCGCCGCGTTGTGGCTGTCGGTACGACCGTGGTGCGAGCGTTAGAATCCGTGGCAGCCGAATTCGGCGGCGAGGTCAAAGCCTGTCATGAGTACACACAGCTACGCGTCACCGCAGACTATCGGTTGCAGGTCGTGAACGGTCTGCTCACCGGTTTGCATGAACCGGAAGCGAGCCATCTCGATTTACTGGCAGCTTTCGCTCCGCCAAAGACTATCTATGCGGCATATAATGAAGCGATCGAGCAACGCTATCTCTGGCACGAATTCGGCGATCTGAATCTGATCCTGTAAGTGTGCGGCAACCGAATCTAACCGCGAATAGACACGAAGGGACGCGAACAAATCGGCCCGCTTTGAGCGCGAGGGGATTATCTCTTCAAAGGTCCAACTGGATGAATATTCTGGTAGTCTCAACGAGTCTGCATCCTGCAAGTAGGAGTTGGATCTTGGCGAAGCCTTGCATGCGCGAATTGAAAGTCCTTATCCCGTATAGTCCAAGTGATGCGCAAAGTATAACTGGGCTTGTCCTGACGATAGAGTGCGCTTCGCCCAGCCGCTTCTACGGCAGCTTCCAGAGCTGCATCGTTCCTTCATCGTTTTGCTGGTCCTCATACCAGAGACGAATTCCAGATAACGCGAAGCGGCCGTCGGGCGAGATTGCCACGCCAAACACCTCTGCCGCATGTTGCCCATAAAATCGAGCAAGCTCTTTGCCCGTCCGCAGATCCCAGAGTCGCGTCGTTTCGTCCCTGCTTCCAGACAACGCGAAGCGGCCGTCTTCCGAAATCGCCACGCAAAACACGGGTTCACTATGGCCATCAAAGCGACGAATCTCCTGGTACGTTTGCAGATCCCAAAGGCGCAATGTCTGGTCAGAACTCCCGGATAACGCGGACCGACCGTCTGGAGAAAAGACAACGCTTCTCACACTACCGGTATGGCCATAAAACCGGTGGAGCTCTTTCCCGGTGTTCGTGTCCCAGAGCCGCACCAATTTGTCTTCGCATCCGGATAGTACAAACCGACCGTCCGGAGAGAATGCCACGCTATACACCGACCCCGTATGCCCTGCAAAGCGACGAATCTCTTTTCCTGTGTTCACGTCCCAAAGCCGCATTGTTTTGTCTTCGCCTGCCGAAAGCGCGTACCGGCCATCTGGTGAAAAGGCCGCACAAAAAATTGCTTGGGAATCCCCGGCGAAACGTCGGATCTCTTTGCCTGACTGTAGGTCCCATAGCCTCACCGTATTGTCCGCACTCCCGGATAACGCGGACCGGCCATCGGACGAGAACGCGACGCTATTAATCGCCGAAGTATGACCCTCCAAACGCCGAATCTCCTGACCCGTCTCCACATCCCAGAGCCGTAGCGTATGGTCCTGGTTTGCCGATAACGCCCGCTTCCCATCGGGCGAAAAGGCGACGGCAAACACCCCGCCGGTGCCAAAGTGACGGATCTCATGCTGATGATTCAACCCGCCGAAAAAGAGCCAGGCGATGATCGCGAAAGGAAGGAGGATGACAGCCAGGCTCACGGCAATGATGACCAGCGGCTTCGTTACCGTCGAACCCCGACTAAGCCGCGGGGAGCCACCCGTTTGAGCAAATCCGCTCTTCGCTTCTACCATATACTTTATGGACGTTTATTCTCTACGCACTTGCGTTCGGCTCAAAAACCGGCGGAGAAAGCAGCCATTTTAGTTGATCCAATTGAGCAGGTCTCTTCTCCCTATCCGACTCTCATGGCAGCTTCCAGAGCTGCATCGTTCCTAGACTTCCCGATAACCCGAACCCGCCATCTGGCGAAAATGCCACCCGAATAGAGTCGTACGAACCCCGAAGCACCTGAAAACGCTGCAATTCTTGGCCGGTCTGAATATCCCAAAGCCGCATCGTTTGATCCAAGCTTCCAGACAACGCGAATCGCCCATCGCGTGAATACGCCACGCATTGGACCTGTTCTGTATGACCCTTGAAACGGCGGATTTCTTGCCCCGTCTGCACATCCCAAAGGCGCAGCGTCTTATCCAGACTTCCGGACAGCGCGTAACGACCGTCCGGCGAATAGGCTACACTCGTCACAAAATCCTCATGACCCTCAAAGCGGCGGACTTCCTGGCCAGTCTCTAGATTCCAAAGCCGGAGTCCTTTATCCGTCGCGGTCAATGCGAACCGGCCGTCCGGCGAATACGCTAGGCTATCCACGTTGGCTCGACCGAGGCGGCGGACTTCTTTGCCCGTCTGCACGTCCCAGAGCTGTAGATCGCCGTAGTCATTTCCGGAAAGCGCAAATCGGCCATCGGGCGAATAGGCAATACTCTTCATCCAACCTCTAAACCCTTCGAATCGGCGGACCTCTTGGCCCGTCTGGATATTCCAGAGCCGCATCGAGTTATCCCCATCCCAAGCCGCAGATATCGCGAACTGACCGTCAGGCGAATAGGCGACGCAACTGATACGGCTGGTGTGGGCTTCGAAACTGCGAATCTCTTGTCTTGTGCCTACCTCCCAGAGGCGCAGCGTATTGTCGCCGTTTCCCGATAAAACGTATTTCCCATCGGGCGAGAAGGCAAAGCAAAGCACCCCGCCCCTACCGAAGCGCTGGGCGGAGCTTTGATGGCTTGATGTGTACAATAAGATCCCTACACCGATCAAAACAGGAATCAGAAAAATCACTAGAGACACTCCGACAATCAAAAGCGGCTTTGATTTCCCGGAATGCACGCTCTTGGGCGGTACCGGCGGAGGACCACTCGCTTGCGTCAAACTGCCTTTTGCGTCTGCCATATGCCTTTAGGACGAGCGTCCCGCCTGCACTTGCGTTTCGGCATCACGCGCGCGGCTCAAGCCAGGCGCGACCCACGCAAACTGGGCGGCAACGTTTCGATCGCGCCCAAGGGTATTTGCACACGCAGCCATCGCTACAAAGAGCCGCGCATTGCAGCCAGATGGCGTTTCATGTCCGCTACCCGGCGGTTGTGCTCTTTCCCACGCCGGATGACGACGCTGGTGGCAAGGATGTCTATCAAGGTGAGCGCGGCTAACCGCGAGATCGTCGGTGTGTAGACGTCCGTGTTCTCCAAAGTTTCTACTAACAAAACAACGGAACAATAGTCTACCAAGGCACCTTTCTTGCCCATGATGCCAATGACCGAAGCGCCGCTCGCTTGAGCCGTTTTAGCAGCCTCGATCACCCCCTTGGTTTGGCCGGTATTGGAAATCGCTACCACGACGTCTCCCGCTTTGACCATCGACGCCGCGATAAATTGCTGATGGGAATCGCAATGGGCCGTGCAAGGAACGCCGAAAAGCGGGAATTTCTGCTGAGCATCCAGCGCCACAATTCCGGAAGCGCCAAAACCGAAAAACTCAATTCTCCGCGCTGCGATCAACAAATCGACTGCTTTTCGCAGCTCTCGCATGTCGAGCTGCTTCCGCGCCCAGTCCAGGCTGTTCATGCTGTAATCGAAAATCTTGTTAGCAATCACCTCGGGCGAATCAGCCGGCAGAATGACCGAGTGCGTCGCTGGCATCCCCAGAGCGACGCTTTGCGCCAACCTCACTTTGAAATCCTGAAAACCGACAAACCCGAGAGCTTCGCAAAAGCGGATTACGGTCGGCTCACTCACCCCAGCCCGTCGCGCGGTCTGATCGACCGTGCCGTTGAGTATAAATTGAGGCGCCGCCAGGGTTAACTCAGCGACCTTCCGATCTGAGGGACGAAGGTCGGTTAAATAAGTGGAAATAATCTCCAACAGATTGCGATTGAGATCGCTCGGAATCGGGGGTCGAGGTCGTCTAGGCACGGATAAGTGAATTGGGAGTGTAACGGGTACCCACCTCTGCCTTCAAGATCTGAAGTTCCTTCGATGCTCCCAACGCTGCCTGATCGATCAGCTCCGGCCGGATCGTATTGAACGCAAACATGCCGAAATGTTGGGCCATCATCGCTGGAATCTTCGCTCGCAAACAGAGTTCGATCGCTTCCGCCAACGAGAAATTTCCAATAATCTTTTTTTCGGTAAGCTCCTTGCTTCGCCCATTTATCGGCAACAGAGCAACGTCCGGCCGAAGCTCTCGTAGTTTCTCCGCTAATCCCTGATAGGGAATGCAATCGCCAGAATGATAAAGAGTCATTTCGCCGCACCGGAAAACATAACCGAGAAAACGGTGCCGGCCTCTCGTGTCGTACTCGAAGTCTTCGTGCGCAGCCTTGAGCGGAACAACCTCTATCTCATCCTCCAACCAAAAGGACTTGTCTGCCTCGGCCCAGATGAACCTGTGATGATCAATCTGCAAACTCGACACTTCGCTCTCGATTCCGCCCGGCAGAACAAAACAAGTCTTCGATTGATTCTTGGCAATCGCCTCAAGGGTAGGTCTATCCAGATGGTCCCCATGAATGTGAGTGCAGAATACGTAATCCAGTGCGGACAGATCCTCGATAGCGATCGGCGCCGGTTTCATTCGTTCATGCGAAAAAACGTGGTCCCGATATTTATCTGCGAGATGATTGGATAAGTAAGGGTCGATGATCCAGGTCACCTTCCGCGTGCGAAGGAGAAAACCAGACTGACCTAACCAATAAAGTTCGAGCTGTTCTATGGGGTTTCGAAGCGCATCGGCCAAAGATCCGCCAAAACGCGTGACGTTAACGGGGGGCATGCGCAAAGAACCTAATCAGGTTTTCCGCTGCCTCAAGCGCAGCCCGATCGACGCTTTCGCTGGTGTAGGCGCCTAGATGAGGTGTCGCGATCACCTTGGAATGTCCGATCAACGCACCGCTGTCCACACCGGCCTCCTCAAATACATCGCACGCGTAGACCGAAATGGCGCCTGCTTCAAGTCCAGCCAAAAGGGCTTTCTCATCGACTAGTGAGCGCCGCGCACAATTGATCAAAATACAGCCTGGGCGCACGGTTTTGAGTCGCTCCGCCGTCAGCAAAGCGCCCCCGTCCGCCGGCGGCGGACAGTGTAGCGTTACGAGATCGGCAGAACGCAGACCATCGAGCAACTCCACTTGGGGGAACGGTTCGGGGGTAACTTCTAAAGGTTCCACGATCGAAACTGAGGAGCCAAACGCTGCGAAGAGACGCGAAACGATTTTCCCAATCTTTCCGAAACCAACCACGAGCACCCGTTTTCCGTTCAGTTCGCGGCCCAATTTCCGTACCCATTTGCCTTCCTTGAGCCGCCGGTCGGCCAAATGGAGTTGGCGGATTGCTGCCAGCGCGAGACCGAGCGTGAGTTCTGCGACTCCCTGGGCGTTGGCTCCGGCAGCGCTGAGTACCGCAATTCCACGTTCTTTCGCGCGTTCCAGGGCGATATTGTCGACGCCACTACCGTTTCGGCTAATTACCTTCAACTGATCTGCGGCGTTCAACACCTGAATCGTGATCGGTTCCACGCCCGCTAACCATCCTTCGCAACCGGGCACCAACTGCAAGAGTTCTGCTTCATCGGGAAGGCGACCAGATGGGCCAAAAATAATTTCCCAACCTTGATCCCGGAGCAGTTGGATCGCAGGATGTTGGGACCCGGTCAAAGACCGAGGCGTGATTAGGATGCGCTTCATTGTCTTCCGCTGGCGCGCGCGGCCACCCGCGAAAGGCGTTCAAACGTCGCGGCGTCAGCAGGAATCTCTACGGCAAACACATCCGCGATGACACAGGTCCAACCGTGAATAAAATAGTCCCAGCCATCATGAATCTGGAGTTTTGCCGATTCTGTTTGGCTACGAGCTCGTTGAAGAAAGTCGAGCGCGCCGCGGTAATTGAGCTCCCACACCATAGATCCGGTCGGAAAACGAGTCGCATCGGTAATCGGTGATCCCGGACGATCTTTTCCCAGTCCGGTGGCGTTGATGACGAGAGAGCCGGGCGCGAGCGTCCGCATGATGGCATCGTTATCTTCTGCGGATCTGATCAATCGCGTTTCGAGTTGCGATGAGTCGACTAACCGCCCTAGGTGATGCAGCCGGTTCTGGGATATATCCGAAACGATAACCCGAGTGGGCCGCCCGAGTTTATGTTCCCCTCTCAGCAAAAACCAGGTAATCGCTACTCCCGCCCCGCCGCTTCCCATACAGAAAACCGGACCACCTTCGCGTTCCCAGTGATGTGGCGGGAGCATGGAGCACAGCGTGCGGCCGGCCGAGACCGGATCCTTCGCTTGTCCGATCAATTTTGCGTTCCGTTTTGAGATCGAACTGATCTCGTGCATCGCCGTGGCAAACCAATCGAGTTCATCGAATTGCTCCCGAGCGGCTCGAAATAGATCCATCTTGTGAGAGGTCACTAACGCTCCCCGAGATCCACCGTCATTGCGGATGAAGTGAACCACCTCGCGATAAGACTCCGGCGGCGCATTGAGGGGAAGATCGATTCCATGGATGACAGCGCCGTCTATACCCAGTTCCGCGGCCCATTCCGGGAATACCTTCATGATCGACGATTGGCCAGTCGAGACACCGATAAAATGGATCGTCGGAGCCCCGGCCGGCGACACCTGCAAGCTCATGTCTGGATCACCAATTTCGCGATTCTCACGCTGGTCGAAACGGATTCCCTAATGGCCGTCCAGTCTCGGTCCCAGATCCACTGTTTCGCGGCCAGCCAGGAGCCGCCGACCGCTATAACTGCCGGCTCCTTTAGCCATACTTCCAGATTATTCAGGTTGATGCCACCGGTGGGAACGAAGGTAGGAGAAAACGCCCGAAAGGTTGTGGCCAGAATGCGCAACAGCCGCGTTCCTCCAATCTCCTCAGCCGGGAAAAACTTACACTGGGTGATACCGAGTGCGAGCGCGCCTTGCAGCTCAGACGCCGTCGCGACACCGGGTAGGTAGGGCGTGCCAGATTCCAGAACCGCCTCCGCCAATCTCCGTTCAAATCCTGGCGATATTAGAAATTGAGCGTCCGCATCCAAGGCTTGGCGAAGCTGTTCCCGGGTGACGATGGTACCGGCACCCACCAGCATCTCCGGAAAACGTTTTCGGGTCGCGATAATCGCCTCTGCCGCAGCGGTCGTGCGAAAGGTAAACTCGATGACCGGCAGCCCACCTTGAATCAATGCTTCCGCCAGGAATGGAGCATCATCTGCCCGATCCAGCTCGACAACTGGGACCAAACGATGATCTGCGATCTTGGAGAAGAGCGGGTGAGTCATAGCAAAGATACCAAACCATTATCCTACTCGACTGTACGCTTCTATTTCGTTCACGGTGCGAGCGACGTACCTGGGGTTGGGAGACAGCTTCCAACCGTGTTCGCCGTTGTCTACCACGAGAAGCTTGAATCCGCCGGCCTGGCGAACGATCTCGAAGTTCTGGCCCGCATCGGCCGGATACGAAAAGATGGTCGCGAAAATCTCCGAGCCGACGTTCACACTGCGATGAACCCAAAATGGCGGAACGTAGATAAGACTTCCCGGCCGCATTTCAAGGGCCTCCACCTTTCCCTCCAGGGTTTCCAGGAGCAGAATGCCGTGGCCGGAGATACAATAGTAGGTCTCCGGTCGGTCGGCGCGCTGATGCAGATGGCCTCGAGTCATAAAAAACTCAGACCCAATTTTCCCTGGATTCAAAACGCTTATCCCGGTGATCAGGTCGTTGCTTTGCCCAGTAAATCGAAGTTCGTGGACGCGGTAAGCAATTTCAGCACCTCGATCTTCGACTATCTGTCGAAAGCTCTTTTCGTCGGCATAGATCCCGTCCAGATGACGGAAAAGCTTCACGTATCCTCCCGTATTCGGCTGAATCTCGAATGTTGCGGCATCCAGGAAACCGAGAAAAGGTGGGCGGTAATCGACGGCACTCATGATGCAGAAACGTGATCGGGCATGGGATAACAGCAGGCGCGAGAGATTAGGCGCAAAATGGCTTTTTTTCTGTAGTAATACAACAGTAAAACTTCCTTTTTCCGGATCGCCATCGTCGAACGGCTAAAACTCCAGTTCACCACGTCGGACGCACTTTTCATTTCGCGCTACGGCCGCTCAACTCGCTGAACAGCATTAATGCGGCCTTTTCCACCATCCGAGTCCGTCTCTGGAACGCAATTCCAGAGAACCGACCTTTTGGAAGACAGAATAGTTCGTTACCAAATAGCTTGCTCGGTGGAGACTGAGTAGTAATACTACAGAGATACTTCGTTTTCCTAGGCCGCGGATGCGGCCCGAAGGGCCTTGGAACAGAGCTCTGTTTTCGTGGCCCTTCGGGCCGTGGCCAAAGCCCGACA
Organism: uncultured Verrucomicrobiae bacterium; assembly: GCA_963804425.1. GTDB lineage: Bacteria > Verrucomicrobiota > Verrucomicrobiia > Chthoniobacterales > JAFAMB01 > DASTDH01. The sequence goes on from CAWDQF010000006.1 coordinate 120,663, forward strand.
GGCTGGTAGGCTATTCTGAAGCACGCCTTCGGCACTAAGCGCAAGGAACACCGTCAAGCTGGCAAAGCAGGCCGACGAAAAACGACGATACTCAATCTGCGAAATCTGTGTAATCTGCGTTTCTTAGAAATCTCTATGCCCCCAGGAACAAAAGATCTGTTGCTCGCCATCGATGTCGGCACCGGTAGCGTGCGAGCCGCGCTCGTCGATTTGCAAGGTGAGATCGTCGCCTTTCACGCCGCAGAACATGATCAACAAGTGCCTCAGTTCGGCTGGTCTCAGCAGCGACCCTCGGACTGGTGGAACGGAGTCGTTCTTTGCATCCGCTCGGTGCTGGAGAAAGTAGAAGCAGCCCCTACGCGTATTGCCGCGGTTGCGTGTTGTGGACAGATGCACGGAACAGTCTTACTGGATGAGTCCGACATTCCTGTCGTTGATTATGCTCCCCTCTGGAATGACAAACGGACCCGCGGAGTTCTCGACCAATTCCTCGAGAAGCACGACCAGGAAAAGCTGCTGCCTATCACCGGGAATCCGGCCGCTACCGCCTGGCCAGCATTTAAGCTTCTCTGGTTTAAGCAGGAGCACCCTGAGGTTTACGAGCGGACGGCCTCTGTCCTGATCGTCAAAGACTTCATCAATTTTAAACTTACCGGCAACAAAGCAATCGACCATCCGGAAGCCTCTACTACTTATCTTTACGACGTCGGAGCACACGCTTGGAGCGACCGCATCATCGATCTCTTAGAACTGAAACAAAATCTGCTGCCTGAGCTAAAGTCGCCCAGCGAACTCGTCGGCTCAATTTCCAAAGAGTGCTCGCAACAAACCGGCCTTCTATCGGGAACTCCCGTGGCAGTCGGAGCTGGAGATTTCCCGGTCACCTTGCTCGGGTCCGGAGTCAGTCCGGTCGGTGTCGGCTCCGACTCCACCGGAACCTCTACGTTGCTCACGCTGCAAGCCGAAAAACCTGTTCTGCACCCCATTATCAGCAATGTGGCCGGCGTCGACCGAGGTTGGAGCGCGTTTACCATTCTGGATGCGGGCGGCGATGCGATGCGCTGGGCTCGCCGAGCCTTCCACGATAATCAGGTGAGCTATGCAGAAATAGTAAGACTCGCTGAATCCATTTCGCCCGGCTCAGACGGTGTTCTTTTCCTGCCCTACTTGAATGGGGAACGTCTCGGTCCACGAACCAACGCGCGAGCCCAATTTTTCGGTCTTACTTATGGTCACGGAACTGGCCATTTGCACCGGGCGGCCATGGAAGGAGTGGCTTTCGCCTCTCGCCGAAATCTGTCGATCATGGAGCAAAGCGGCAACACGCTCAGCTATATGATAGCGAGCGGTGGGGGAGCCAAGACTCGGCTCTGGTTAGAGATTAAAGCCAGCATTTATCGAACACCGATTCGCACCACCAAACACACCGAATCCAGTATTCTCGGTTGCGCGATGATCGCTGGAACGGCCGTCGGCATTTATCCGTCTCTCGCCGACGCATCGGAACGACTCATCCGATTGGACGAAGAGATCGTGCCCAACCCAGATTGGGTTCCTCGCTACGAAAAGCTGGGTGAGCTGTTTGACCAAATCTACCAAGATGCCGAGCCATATTATCGGAAGCTGGATGAATATGTCGCCCACTTTGGGGTAGCAGCTTCGAACATTGATTAAATGCTTTCGGGATGTCTTGGAGCGCAGGGCGCATCGTCGCGGGCAGACCTTCACCCGGGCTGTTAGGGCGATACAGATGACATGAGCCGACAGCAAAGCGCGGAGCGCTACAGTGTCGGCTCGTGTCACCTGTGAGCCTTTGCAGCTGTCGCTCAACGCTGTTTTTCGCCCTACCCATCAGGGGGAGATTCGACACCCACCGCAGGACGGCGTCGGATCCTCGCGATCCGTTCTTCGGCGACCGACGATCCGTCAGCAAGAATAGACAGAAATTGCGACGCTGCGAGTCTTCCACATTCTAGGTTCTGGATTGGACCTCTCTTTCAAGGCTATGCCACGACTTTGAGCATTCCACCGTCGACAAAGTAGGCGGAACCGACCGAATAGCTGGCCCTCGGCGAACACATGAAGACGAAGAAATGCGCAATTTCTTCAGGCGTAGCAAAACGATCAATCGGTGCGTACTCCCGCGCGACTCCATCTAAGTGAGCCTGCCAATCGCCACCTTTATCCGCCGTCAATTGCTTGGCAGTCTTGATCCAGTCGGGCGTCAGTACCAACCCGGGATTAATCGTGTTCACGCGGATATGGTCTTTAATCAGTTCGTTCGCCAAACTCTTCGAGAACATCAAGAGCGCGGCTTTCGTCGTGTTGTAAATCGGCTCATACCAAAGCGGCTGAACCGTGCAGATCGAGCCATTGTGCAAAATCACGCCCCCTCCGCGTTTACGCATGAACGGCACCAGACCGCGAGCAAGGCGAACGGCGGCCATCACGTGCAGTTCCCAATAATATTGCCACTTCTCGTCCGGCGCTTCCATGACCGTTTCATTGCTGCCGGTGCCGGCGTTGTTTATCAGGATATCAGCACCACCGAATTCGCTCTCGGCAGCGCGGACCAGGGCATCTGTTCCGGTAACCATAGCCACGTCCGCCGCTACCCCGACTGCAGTCACTTTGAACTTTTCGGCGATCCGTTTTGCCTCTGTTTGAACCCGATCCGCCTGTCGCGCTGCCAAGACCAGGTGGACACCCTCCGCCGCTAAACCTTCTGCGACAGCCAGTCCGATTCCGACACTGCCGCCGGTGATGACGGCCACTTTGTCTTTTAACTCTAAATTCATAAGAAATCTTATATCGTACTGCGTTAGAGAATGTTACTTCACAATTACAATCTTTCCTCGATCAATGGTGAGGGCTACAGCCAGAACGAGCACCAGCCCGAACACTATCTGTTGAGCGAAGATGTTCACCCCGATAAAGGTCATCCCGACTCGCACAATCGTGATGATCAAAGCGCCCACCGCCGTTCGGCCAATTCCCCCCGCCCCACCTGTGATCGCCGTACCACCGACGATCACCGAAGCAATTGCAGGTAGCAACAATTGATCAGCGAGATTGGGAGACCCGCTGCCCTGCCGACCGGCCATCAGAACGCCAGCTAGAGCGGCCAGAGCGCCCGAGATCGCGAACGCGAGCACTTTGTAGCGATTCACCCTTACCCCAGACGCCCAGGTTGCCGGCTCACCTGCCCCAATCGCAATGCTATAACGACCGAACGGTGTGTACTTTTGGCACCAGACACCTATGGCAGCGACCATCGCCGCAATCCAAATCACATTCGGCATACCGATCACCCGGCCATTGACCCAAGTAAGATAGGCACGACCCGATTCCTCAATGCTTATAGCGCGCTCGTGCGACAGCAAAAGGGCAGCGGAGACCAGCAGGCCACTCGTGGCCAGCGTCACAATAAATGAAGGAATCTTGAGCCATACGTGAAACAGGCCGCTCATAGTGCCGGCCAACAAGCCCATCGCTAACGCCACCACAAAAAAACCGTAGCCGTAGGTCGGGAGCATGACGGCGACAATCACACTGGCGAAAGAGCAGATTGCCTGGATCGAAAGATCAATGCTTCCCAGCATCACCACGAAGGTCGACCCCGCGCCTAAAATAAACAGAATGGCCGTGTCGGCCACAGTCACGATTAAGCTCTCCAAATTGAAAAAACCGGGGCGCAAGGTGCCGATCACCAATACCAACCCGACTAACACGAGCAGAGGCGCAAACGCGCGAATCTGCTCGGCGAAGTTGGCTTTCCTCAAGGTCGTCGATGGTGCTGGCATATTCTTATACCATGTGTCGGATTAGATCGACCTGCGTCGGCTTGTTTCCCGGCGGCGCATCGAAACGCGCGGTCACCTCGCCGTCGCGCATGACGATAATCGAGTGGGAAAGCCCGATTGTTTCTTCCAACGTGTCGGCCGTGAGCACAATCGCAATCCCTTGCTCGGAAAGCGATCGCATCAAATCATAGACCTCTTCCTTGGCCCCGACATCGAGACCCCGAGTCGGATGATCGAAAATCAGGATCTTCGATTGCGCGTTCATCCACTTCGAGAGGACGACCTTTTGTTGGTTGCCTCCGCTTAGGTTGAGGCAAAGCGCGTCGACGCTAGGGGTCCGAACTCGTAACTTATCCACCCAGCTTTGGGCGACTTCCCGCTCCCGCTTTGTCTGAATTGCGCCTCCCTTCATCACGGTCGCCAGACTGGCCAGGGATATGTTGGGAACGATCGGCAACGTCAGTACGAGTCCCTCGACTCTCCGCTCGCGAGGGATATAACCGATGCCCAGAGCCGCCGCCTGATCTGGCGAAGTCAGACGAACGGGCTTCCCGGAAACCGTGAGCTTACCGGAAGAGTGCGGCAGAAAACCAAAAAGGGTTCGGGTTAACGCTTCGCGCCCTGAACCAATCACCCCAGCGATCCCCAGGATTTCCCCTTTCCGCAGAGTAAAATCGACGTCACGATAGGAACGATCCGCAGTCAGGCGCTCTGCCCGGATCACTACATTCTCGCCAGGGGGATGTTGGCGGGCCTCGCGATAATATTCGGCGTGCAGTTCCCTTCCCACCATGAGCCGATGTAATTGCGGAACGCTCGTCTCTGCGGCAGGCATCTCCGCCACAACCTTGCCATCCTTCATAACATAGACGCGGTCAGAGATGTGCAACACCTCGTCCAGGCGATGCGACACGAACACGAAACTCGCGCGGCTGCGCAAAGCACGCACTCGCTCGAAAAGAATGTCGATTTCCCGCTGTTCGAGTACGGAGGTTGGTTCGTCGAGCAGGATTACAAGCTGGCGCTCCATTCGCTCCTCCAGAGCCAGGGCCTTAGCCAATTCGACCATTTGCCGCTCAGCAAAACTTAAGCGAGCAGTTCGCGCCGCCGGATCAATCTTTATTTGGACTTTTTCCAACTGACGAAGCGCTGCCGCGTGCAGCGCCGGCCAGGAGATGACGCCCCATCGACTAAATTCTTTCTCCTGACCAAGATAGATATTCTCCGCGACTGTGAGATTAGGAAGCAGTGATTGCTCCTGAAACACGATCCCAATGCCGTTGAGATTGGCTTCGCGGGGACTATTCAGAGTTAGCGGTTTGCCGTCGAGCAGCAGCGCTCCGCGGTCCGGTCGATAAACTCCCGCCAAGATCCGAATCAGAGTCGATTTACCTGCACCATTTTCGCCAACCAAACCAACCACTTCGCCTGGCCGCACTTCAATCGATACCTGGTCCAACGCCTGGACCCCGGCGAAGGCCTTACTCACATTAGTCAGGCTGAGAAACGCTTTTTCCGCCATTAGCTTACTTTACAAATTTCATCCGATTGCGATCGATCGAGGAGGCTACCGCGATGATGATTATCAGCCCCTGAACCGCTTGTTGGATGTCGGGGGAAATACCCAGCAATACCATTCCGTTACCCAGCACCGCGATGATCAGGACACCAACGAGAGTATTCAGCACGCCGCCGGCGCCACCGCTCAATGAGGTTCCACCCACTACGACCGCCGTGATCGTCGAAAATAGTCTGCCGTCGCCGATGGTCGCATTTCCTTGGCCTAGCTGGGCTGCAGCTAATACTCCGCCGATTCCATAAAATGCTCCGGCCAGGGTGAATACCAATATTTTGACTCGATTGACGTGGATACCGGAAAGCAAAGCGAGATCTTCACCGCCACCGATGGCTAAGACATGCCGACCAAATATCGTGAACCTTTCGATCAGCCAAGCAACCACTAGCACACCCAATGAAACCCAAACCGCTAGCGGAAAGTTGAAAAAGCGAGTGAGCGCAAGCGCGCGAATTTCTGGGTCGAGTACCCGAGCGTTGGTACCACCTAAGATCAGTGTGGCTAGCCCAATCCCGACAAACCAGCTGCCGAGGGTTACCATGAACGACGGGATGCGGACTCTTACGTGAATGAACCCGTTCAAAAATCCGATGGCCGCACCCGCGGCGATAGCAAGGACGGGCGCAATCCAGCCGAAAGAATTCTGGTTCATATCGTTGCGAACCAGGACGGCAACCACCACTGCCCCGAGCGCGAGTATCCCCTCCACGGAGAGATCCACGCTCCCGAGCAGGATGACGAAGGTAGCTCCCAGCGCAAGAACCAGCGGTATCGCGGCAGAATTGGCGATCCGGACAAAATTAAAGAAGTCAAAGAATCGCGGATTGCGCAGACCGATTAGGAGCGACAGGACGATCAGCGCGAGCAGCGGCGCAAAAGATTTGATCCGTTCCAACCATTTGCCAGAACGCGCTTTCGGCTGCGTCGACTTCGCCTGGTCCGACCCGGCGTTTGCAATTGTGCTCGTTGAAGATTTGTTCACTTCGCGAAAGATTCTCGTTCCTGGCTCTCCTGATAAGCGTAATCAGACTCGTCGCGGAAACTCGCCAAAAATGGTGGCGCAAAAGCCTGGTAGGGATGCGCTCCCCCGCGTCCGTTGTGGCTCCTCAACGGCGTCTACTCTGGACACTTGTAGCCCAAAGACGGACACGCGGAAGCGTGTCCCTACCGACTCCGTTTGTGCCTGATCACGCACTTTGGCCGATCGTACCCTCAGGACCATTGTTGCCGGAACTTGGCTAAAATGACGAACGGATTCAAACATATCCTGCGCAACCTCGATCCATGGGTACGCGGCTCAAACCCGTCCGGCGCCTGCCGGACGAGGTTTTCGCCTTAGCTTTATGGATGATTCTCGAGGACGAGCACAACGACGCGGACGAGGGTGGTTACGGCTTTCGAAACGCCATAGACGCTTTCAGCTCGCGACGTTACCCCAGTAATCGTTCCAATCGACCTTGGGCGTAGTGTCAATGTAATTCTTTATGAAACCGTCGACCGTATCTTTTGTGACTAGAATGCCTTTCGCGTTATAGTTGCGATGGTTGTCGGGTTCTTTGGTCACATCAAACTTGCCCGTCCGCGCGCCATAACCAATCGACAGTCCCATTCCTCCCTGCCAGTACGGATTCCAGGAAGCGGTAGCCGCCATATCGCCGGTCTTGACGGCCTCTACGGCGAGTTTGATGCCATCGGTCCCGCAAACGGGAATCTTGCCGTTCAGGCCTTCAGCTCGCAACGCTTCGAGCGCTCCACTCGCCATGTCGTCATTCGCGCACCAGATGCCTTTGATGTCCTTCCCGAACCGCGTCAGCCAGGTACCGGTAATCGTAAACGCTTCGGATGCCTTCCAGTGCGCCTCTTGGAAATCGAGCAGCTTCACATTCGAGTTTGCGGCTAGCGCTTTTTCCAAGCCCTGTTTACGCTGAATAGCGGGTGTATTAGAAATAATACCACCCAAACCGACAATCCCGCCGGATCCGCCGAATTCCTTAAATAACGCCTCGGCTGTCTGCTGGCCATAGGTCACTCCGTCGAAAATGATGTGGGCTATATAATACGGGTTAAAATCCTTCGGATGTAAATCGTCCGGTTTATTCCATTGCGTCACCACATGGGCCTTCGCGTCCACGCACGCTTCGACGATTGCTCGAGCATCCGGTGAGTCGTTTGGATCAACGTTCAAAACCAAATTGCCACCGGTCTTCGCCAAGATGGCGCGGATATCAGCGATTCCTTTCTCGCTATTTCCTTCGGTGACCAATGTTACGTACTCACAGCCAATCGCTTTTGCGAAATCAGCACCTCCTTGATTCCAGGTCGCGTGATACGGATTAGCCAGGGATCGAATTGAATTTACCAAGACTGGCTTGCTATCTGCGGCGAACAGCTTGCGCGGCATAGCCGTTAAAACTGCAGTTGCGCCGGTTACGGCCGCGGCGCGACGAATAAACGTCCTCCGGGGGATCGGTTGACGGATTAGATCAGAGTTTTCAGGATTCATATCGCTCAACTCCACATCCGCACTGGACTGGTGGAAGATTTTCGCCAGCTAGCAACGGGGGGATAACGCGAGGCTATGTGTTACGCGGCAAAAATCAACTCGGAAATAATACTACCGAAAAAAGGAAATGAGACAGCTTGATGGCATCGCCGTTCTTTCGATCTGTCGAGCCGTGAACTGGCTTTAAAAGCCCAGGCCGTGGTCTATTCTACCAAGTTGGAGCGTCGATTTGCGATCGGAGCTTTTTATTGACTCTTGCTTCTTTTGAGTAGTGTTGCTCCGGCAATTCGGACAGCAACCCGCCCTTCACAAACAGCGATCATCGAGATGGCGAGTGAGCAGAGTGGACCAGAGACTTCTGTATTGCGTGCGCGGCCTTGGGTTCTCTCTTCTTGCGATCTGCGCTTGCCTACATTGAGATCGGTAAATCGTGTATGGAGGCGAATGAACCCTCTTAATTCGTGTCCATTAGTGTCCATTCGCGGCTCATTTCAGGGCGATCCGCCCGCCGTGCACTTTCGCGGCTATTTTCCCGGAATGACCGGTTCTTTGGGTTCGGGGACCGTCGTATCCCGTTCCCAACCTTCGTTCTGCAGCTTAATCGTTTCGAACGCGACCACCGTGTTGTTCGCGTCTAAGTCCGGCAAAGCGGTGTATTCCGAAACCCAGCAGCGAAAGACTTTGTATGCCAACGCGAGCTGTCCTGCTTCATTGTAGAATTCGATCACAATATCTTTCCGGAAGTCTTTTAGGGAAACCTCGGAACCGAGCGGAGCACCAAGCGTCCAGACTTTGTTGGCCCACTGCTCAAACTCCTGATCATGAGTGACACCGCGCTCTAAGGTTATCGCCTCAAACTCGGTAACGCCGGGCGATTTTCGACTGGTGCTTGGATCGCCACCTTCCCGGTGCTTGATTACTTCCGTGGTCCGTTTGAGCGGACCAACCTTACTGATACCTGCAACATACCTACCATCCCATTTCACCCGAAACTTGAAGTTCTTGTACGGATCAAACCTCTGGGGGTTAACAGTAAATTCGGCCATAAAGAGTATAGCCACAAATCATGCGAATTTTCAGAGATTCAGGAATACCGGAGCATCAATCCTCTCTAACCCGGCAAATCCCCAGCCATGCGAATCACGTCCTCATTGCTCACCCTCGCCTGCTCAATCGCCCAATTTTGGCCTCAAAGCGCGAGCTCGGAACAGGCAAACTCGACAAGCCCCATGACTAGCGAAAATCGTACTGCGAGTTACCGCACCATCCCGATCGATAATGTGAATGTCTTCTACCGTGAAGCCGGTCCCAGGGACGGAATCCCGGTTCTGATGCTCCATGGTTTCCCCTCTTCATCCCGTATGTTTGCTGGCTTGATTCCTCAACTCGCCGACCGCTATCGCGTAATTGCTCCAGACTATCCTGGATTCGGTCACAGCGACGCTCCGCCGCCGGAACAATTTACCTATACGTTCGATCATCTCGCCGACATCATAGAAAAGCTCACCGAACAACTCCATCTCGAGCATTACGTGCTGTTGGTGCAAGACTATGGCGGTCCGGTCGGTTTTCGGTTAGCGCTGGCGAAGCCGGAAAAGGTAGTGGCTCTGATCATTCAGAATGCCGTAGCGCATGAAGAGGGACTTTCGGCTCTCTGGGAACCGCGACGCGCATTCTGGCGGAACCGTCCGGCGAACGAAGACGCGGTCAGAAAGAATCTCACTTCGTTAGCCGCGACCCGCCAACGTCATGTCGGAAACAGTCCGCACCCGGAGCACATTGATCCCGATACCTGGGCCGACGAGTACGCCTTCCTGACGAGACCCGGCATGGACCGGATCCAGTTGGAGCTATTTTACGATTACCAGACTAACGTTGCTTCGTACCCGAAGTGGCAACAGTATTTGCGCGAACAGCATCCGCCGACGCTGGTTGTTTGGGGTAAATACGATCCGTCGTTCACCGTGGCAGGAGCGCTCGCCTATGGCAAAGATCTGCCGGACGCCGAGATCCACCTCTTGAATGCGGGCCACTTCGCCCTCGACGAAGCACCAGACCTGGTTCGCGAGTTGATCCGCAGATTTCTGGATAACGTGAATTAGGACACCTCGGTTTGCGTTTCGCGGTTGAGCTCGCGATCGGTTTCCGCCGATACACCTGCGTACGACAAAGCAGGTAAGCCCATCACGCGGAAACGGCCCCGAGTTCTCCCGCGGCCTCTTTGTTCGGTTCTGCCGACCGATCGGATCTGCCCGTATTGATCGGGAAAATATCGCTCCGCTCGGCGCAGCTGATTGTAAAAATCGTGATAAGAAAGCCCGTACTGAGCGGCAATCTTAGAAAACGTGTATCCGATTTGCCTGAGCTTCATTGTCTGCTCGGCGATCCCAAGCGTGAATCGATCTCTCGCTGCGCGGCGCTCTATCCGTCGCTCCGCTAGTGTCGTAATGCGAATAACGCAGGTGCGCCCAGTTTCAGTTAGCGGTCCGTATCGGTGAACAATATTGTAGACACACTGCGGTTTAATTTTCAGTAACTCGGCAATTTCTCGAGCCGGTCGACCCGCGGCCCGCAACCTTCTAATTTGATCTCGGACCATTGCCGAAAAGTGAGAACTCGATCGAGGATAGCTCAGGTGAGCAAGATGTCGCGAAAAGATGCGGCTGGCCGCCGACCGAGACAAACCCTCATGGAGGGCGAAGTCTTTTATCGTTTTGCCCTCGCATAAGAAAGATTCCAATCTCTTAGCGAGTTGTAACCCTCTCTCCTGCTTGCTTTGCCACTCCCGGACCCGGCGCGCTCCGTACCCGCCTTTTCTCTGATTGTTCTGCGCACTCCCTTCTCCGTTAGTGCTTCTCCTTTTCCCTTGTCCGTTGGAGCGGTTCTGCATACTTCACGGGTTTCATTCTCTGCCCATACCCTGACGTCACTCCGGTACAGCAAAAGGCCGACTCGGTAAGATCTCGTTAGGCTACGAAGGAACTCGGTTACAGTCTTGGTAGTTAGGTCGCTAATAGTAAGGACACTAGTAGTTAGGTGACAGACAGTTAGATCTAACACTTAAGGATAGCTGACTGTTAGCTAGCTTACAATTACCGGGAGATCCCCTCCAGGGTTAAACCAGCCAATTATCGGACGCATTCTGCCACGTAAAACGTACTCTCTTGACTTCCTATGTAGCTTTCTCCTTAACCGGTAGCAGCAAGGAGTAAACTTATGTTAACACAAGCAGGGACGAGTTGCCAGGTAGCCGTGGCGTCTCTTTTCTTACTTTTCCACGTCGGCTATTCGGCTCTGGGCCAACAGGCAGCGGTTTCCCCCACCGCGACCGAACAAGGAGGTCAATTGCAACAAATCACCGTTACTGGTTATGTGATACCGCACGTGGGCGACGGTGCTCAGCCGGTGACCACTCTGGATCGCGATTTTATTGAGAAACAAGGGGATCAAACGGTTAGCGACGTGATCCTCCGGTTACCCGAAAACGTCGGAAGTTTCAGCCCCTTCGTAAATGCCGGCGCTTCGTTTTCGCCGGGCGGCTCCGGCGTGAGCCTGCAAGGTTTAGGGACTACCTCGACCCTGGTGCTGATCGATGGCCACCGCCAAACCGCATTCCCGTTTCCCCAAAACGGTTTTATCCCGTTTGTTGATATTAATACGATTCCGTTGGCCGCTGTCGATCGGATCGAAGTGCTCAAAGACGGCGCGAGTGCGGTCTACGGCTCTGATGCGATCGCCGGCGTGATCAACGTCATCTTAAAAGATGAGTACAGCGGTGCGGATATCTGGACCTATTACGGCATTAGCCAGCGAGGAGACGATGAAACGTTTCACCAACAAGCGACCTTTGGGATCTCCCAAAAGCTGAACGACAATGGGGCTCACTTTAGCATCTTGGGAGCGATTGATTTCTTTGAGAACAGTCCAATCGATTCGGCAGATCGTGGCTTCTCCTCAAACGTTAACCACCTACCCAAGGCCAACCCGCTTAACTTCGACTACACTGATCACACTTCGAGCAAAAGCACCTCTCCGTTTTTCATCGGAGACACCTCTGGAAATGCCTTTGTCATCAACCCCGGTTTTTCCGGCCTGGTTCCCGGGCCGGGTGATTTTCAAGTAAACGTCTCTCCCTTTCATTACAATACTGTACCGGGTGTTCAGTTGGTTCCGCGCGAACAACGCCTCGGCGCGCTCGTCAAAGTGAATGTCCAGCCGTTTGAAAACCTGAAATTTTACGATGAGTTTACCTTCGAGCGAACTAAGGAAACCGCTTCTTTCACGGCATTTCCAATTTCCAATACCGACGTAATCACGGTTCCCGTCTTCAATCCATTCAATCCCTTTGGTGAGGACTTACTTTGGGATCGTGGCCGGCTGGTCAACCTAGGTCAGCGCAAATCGATCGCCGAAATTAGCAACTTTCGTAACATCGTTGGAGTCACTCTGCTCAATCTCCCCAAGAATTGGTTTGTCGACGCAAATTTCCTCTATGCGGAGACGGATGGGACCATTTTCGGCGAGAATTTCATGAAGAAATCTGCCCTCAATCAGGCGCTAGCCGGCACTCTGCCGGGCTTTACCGGTGTTTTCTTCGATCCATTTTTCGACACCCAAACTGGCAACCCGGTCAACAGTGCTCTGTTGAATGCCTTGCGTTACGAGACCAAACAAGATGCCCGGACCGATTTGACCCAGTGGCTCTTAATAGCCGGCGGCGAGCTATTCGATCTGTGCGCCGGTCCGATCACCCTGGGCGGGGGGTTAGAGTACCGGAGTCAAACTTACGTCGATGGCAAGGATGCTGCTTCCCGATTTGGTGACGTCATTGGCGCTGGCGATAGCCCGAACCAGGGTGGATGGGATTACGATCGAGCAGGATACGCACAGCTGACCATTCCGATTTTTGGCGGGAAATGGTCATTCCCGGGTATGCGCCTTTTGGAAGTGGTGCTTTCCGAGCGCTATGACAGTTACAGCAGCTTTGGCGAAGCCTGGAAACCGAAGTTCTCAGCCCGGTACAAACCCTTTGATGATCTCACCTTTCGCGCCAGCTATTCCGAAGGCTTCCGAGCGCCGGCACTCTCGGAACTCTTTGCCTCGACCATTCAGGGATTCATCTTTGTGACTGATCCAACTCCGCCTCCAGGTTCTCCAAATACCTATGAAGTCTCTACCACCAGTGGCGGCAATCCCCATCTGCAACCGGAGCTATCTTACTCCTATTATGCGGGGGTAGTTTGGAACCCGGGAAGCACGGATCCGGAACACAGCTGGTGGGGCTGGGCGAACGGCCTGAGTTTGTACGCGGACTGGGTCGAAATCTCGAAGCGCAGCGTGATCGCTACCGTGCCCGTCCAATTCGTGGTCAACAACCCTGGGCTGTTTCCTGGTGCCGTTACTCGGGGAGCGGATGGTACTATCTTGAACGTTGCGGCTAACTTCCAAAACCTGGGATCAATCCGCGTCGACAGCGTCTCTTTCGGCGGAACTTATAACACCAAGGAGTTTGACTGGGGTAAGCTCGATTTTGAGCTAGATGCCACTTACTTCTATCATCTCGCCTTGCAAAACGTACCCAATGGTCAGGTACTGGACGTCACGGATGCCTCCCCAGCCACTGGGTCAGGCCCAGATTTTCATCTCATCGCCAGTCTGTTTTACAGCAAGCGGGTTTTTGGCGTAGATCGTTTCCGAACCGGCATCACGCTCAATTTCTTCGATTCTGAGCACGACGGGAACGATTTTCGTGGACTAGGCATCACTCTCCAGGAATTGCAGGCCCAAGGCATCGGACAGACGCCGACGGTCGGAAACTGGACTACGTTCGACTGGCAAGTTTCCTACGAATTCGGTAAGCCGGAGGAGAGCACTACCGAAACGCCAAAACCCGGTTACGACAAAGAAGGCAAGCGAATCATTGGGGAGAAGGCGATCGCCCCGGCTCCATCCGGACCCCACGCAGGCTGGAGAAAATGGTTGGCTGGAACGACGCTCACTGTCGGAATCAATAACGTCTTCGATACCCGGCCACCTTTCGCGGATGCGGCAACGGCAACCGGCACCGAAGGATTCGATACCAGCTACGCAAATTACATTCAGCGCTTCTTCTATTTCCAGGTAGAGAAGAAGTTCTAGGCCCTGCGTGTTTGGGACGGAGGCGCATGAAATGTCGATTTCCAGAGTCGCCGGAAATGCCGGGCGTCTGCAAATCCGCAACTTTCGGCAACTGCCTCGAGGGTCAGTCGCGAATCGCGCAACAGAGAACTGGCAAACTCGAGCCTTAACTTTTGTTGGTATTGCAATGGTGTGAGACCGGTTGCAGTCTTAAATGCCCGAGCGAGGTTCCGTGCGCTCATGTTCGATAATCTGGCTAGTCTCGGCAGTGGGACTGATTCGGCAAAATGCGCACTGAGCCAATCTTGGGCGCGATGCACGCCCGGGTGCAAATGATCGCGGTACGACAAGTAAACGCTCGTTTGATCATGCTCACCATCTCTGCGCAAGAAAACCACAAGTTCCCGCGCAACCTTCGCCGTCAGACTCGGACCAAAGTGAAGCTCGATCAGGGAGAGGGCCATATCAATGCCCGATGCGATTCCGGCGCTGGTCGTCACCTTCCCGTCATGCACGAAAAGCGCAGTCGTGGCGACGCGAGCGCTGGGGTAACGTCGCTGAAGTTCGTCCGTCAACATCCAATGGGTTGTACAGCGACGGTCATTCAGAAAACCTGCTTCACCCAGCGCGAATGCGCCGGAACAGACCGACGCCAGATGTGTTCCCGATTTGTACGCTTGGTGTAGCCAAGCCCGGGTCTTTAGGGGCAGCAGTTGTTGACCATAGCTGATGAATCTCGCCCGCAACCCCGGGATGATGACAAGGTCATTCGGGCCAACCTCCGGCAATTCCATATCGGTCTTTAAGACTAGCCCCTGCGCAGTCGGCGTTTCGATCGAGTGGGAGCAAAACAACAATCTGTAAGTTGCTCCATAACATCTCGCCGAATCAAACACCTGAGCGGGCCCGGCTACATCCAGCAGGTGAACACCCGGGAGCAACAGAAAGACGACGCGACGCTGGAGCGAACTAGTCACCGAGACTGTATGGCTGGGATTTGATCGGCGGGCAAAGCGGCCACGACTTCGTCGACCGTACGGATTCTTGCAAAACGTCCGGCAAGCGCGTACTCGGTGCGTTCCGTTATCGCTTCCGGACTCAGTTCCGGGCCGCCTCCCCAATGCGGAATCGGAAACGTTAGCGTCGCCTCAGTCACAAAATCTATCTCATACCCGAGATCGCCCCCGTCTCGCGCTGTGGTCTCGCAACATTGTTCCGTTTGGATGCCGGTGATCACCAATCGTCGCACTCCCAGCAAATTAAGCCGGCGTTCGAGATCCGTGCTGGCGAACGTGCTGCGGGTGGTCTTGTGCAGCACCACATCGCCCGGACGCACATCCAAGAAATTCATCAATCGATGATGCGGACTTGCCGGACTAAAACCACCATCCGAATCCTGATGCATGACAAAAAAGACCGGTTCTCCGGCTTCGCGATAGGCCGAGATCAGGGCGGATAGATTGGATTCGAATTGCGGATTGTTGCGGCGCTGCCAACGATTTGGGTTAGCCTTAAACGAATCCTGCACATCAACCACAAGTAGGACAGAATGAGACATAGTAGTAAATTTTTCGAACGAAAGCAGACAATGAATATCCGCTTAAGTAGATAGAGGAGATTTGTCAATCATGCCAGGGGTAAAGAGGACAACGATCGGACGGATCTGGACATCGTGGATATCTGGCCCCTCGTTCGCGAGCGTCGCGCGCAAGGCGCATTGATGGTAGGGCGAGGCTCCCGCCGAGCCGCGGATCGATTGTCTCAAGCCAACCACGAATGGATACCAATGGCTGCCAATCAAAGCGCTTTCATTCGTGTCTATTCGCGTTCATTGGCGGTTTCCTTTCATCACCGTGGATCGAGGCCGCGGCTCAGCGGGAGCTTCGCCCTACCAGTCTTGGGCGTCTTCGGCACTGCACAAACCGCGGTCACTGTTTTCGTTCTTGAGTTCCTCCCCTAGATAATCTTTTCGACGACCAGCACGTCAACGATTGCGATTGCTCATCGACCGCCCTAGGTTCCTCGACTTATGGAATATCGATATCTAGGAAGGACTGGATTACGAGTCAGTGAACTTTGCTTAGGCGCGATGACCTTTGGTCGCGAAAATGAGGCAAGCGAGGCGGAGAGCCACGCCATGCTCGATCATTTCGTCGGGGCCGGCGGCAATTTCATCGATACGGCAAACGTTTATACAACCGGCGTCTCCGAAGAGATTCTGGGTCGCTGGCTCAAGCGGCAACAGCGTGACAATCTCGTTATCGCAACCAAAGTTCGCTTTCCGATGGGCGACGGGCCAAATGATGTCGGCTTGAGTCGCAAACACATTTTGTCTTCGGTTCAGGCAAGCCTGAAGCGACTGCAGACGGACTACGTCGATCTCTATCAGGTCCATTGTTGGGATCCCGGAACCCCATTGGAAGAGACTCTTTCGACGCTGAACGATCTGGTTCGAAGGGGCACAGTCAGATATGTGGGAGCTAGCAATTTTACTGGCTGGCAGCTGCAGAAAGCGATCGACTTAAGTCGGGCGAACGGATGGGAAGCATTTGCTTGTCTCCAGCCCCAATACAATCTGCTCTGCCGCTCGACTGAATGGGAGCTTATTCCGGTTTCATTGCGGGAGGGACTTGGCATCATTCCGTGGAGCCCTCTCCGCGGCGGTTGGTTATCGGGAAAATTCTATCGTGGCATGACAGCTCCACCAGCCGGTTCGCGGATTGAGGTTGCGGAAAAGAAAGGCTGGTCGGAAAATTGGAGTGCATACAATCGGGAATCAACCTGGCGCACGCTCGATGCGTTGCACTCAGTGGCAAAGGAGTCGGCCCATACACCGGCTCAAGCGGCCATCAACTGGCTTTTGCGCCGGCCCGGTGTCACTGCACCGATTATCGGCGCTCGCCACCTTGAACAATTGGAGACGAATCTCGGCTCGATCGGCTGGGAACTCACAACCGACCAGGTGCGGAAACTCGATGCTGCGAGCGAGCCTGAACTACCGTACCCGTACGACTTTATCCAAAAGCTCGGGTCGGGACGGTGATCGACGTGCATCCACTTCCTCGTCGTCTTCGTCCTCGTTAGTAAGATATTGGGAGACCTCGGAGGGTGCGCCGCTTGCGGCTCCCGCAAGCGGTCCGCCTTGAATTGAAGCTATTTGCCGCTCCCCTTAGCGAACACGACGAGAGCGAGTAGGTTTCAGACAAAATGGACACAAAAATCTCGGATGAATCGGGTCCAAGAGAGATCGAGCAGCAGTTCTTCTCTGCGTTGATCCAATCCGACCACACCGCGCTCGCCCGCATTTTATTTGATGACTTTATTTTGATCGACGTGATGAGAGGCGCGGAAGTCGACAAAGCGTCACTGCTTGAGGTGATTCAATCCGGTGCCCTGAGATTTGAGACGATTGAGCCTGCGGAAATTCGTCTTCGCTTTTACGGGGACACCGCCATAGCCACCGGTCGTACGCATATGTACGGCCGGTTTGGGGATGTGCCTTTTACGGCTCACAGTCGGTACGCCCATGTTTATGTTCGGCAAGAATCGCAATGGCGCTTAGCTTCAGCCCAAGGTACTCCGATCGAACCGGACGTGTAGATGCGGTTGGCGGTTAGCGGTTCCGGTCTGTAAGGACGCGATGAAAATTGCCCAGCCCGCCGCGGCGGATGCCGGGGTAGGGTGTGAAATACGTCTCCGTCCCCTGAGGGACGAAAGAAGTGATCGTATCTAGGCTTTAATCCAGCTTAACGAGCGCAAATCGTCCGGTAGGATTCAGCTCAAGAGCTGGTTGATTTCGGCAAAGGAAAGGCTCCCGACGAACAGGCCTTCCAGCGAACGGTCGCGTAGTAGCTTGGTGCCGATTTGCTTTAGCCGACCGAATACCGCCTCCGACAATCGAGCACCCACGCTCAACCGTTTCGCCCCGCTCTTTTCTATCTCGGCAATGGTGGCGACTCCGCGAGTCGCCAGTACATTGAGGGGGAGGTTCACCGATTCGACAATCATGCGAATCTTGTCCAATTGAACCAGTCCAGGCACGAAGAAGCCATCGCCCCCAGCCTCTCGATAAAGAGAGCCGCGTCGAATCACTTCCGTTACGGCTTCCGGCTCCGGTGCCATCGAGCGAAGAACCACATCGGTGCGCGCATTGAGAAAAAACGGAACATCCTTGCGACCGGCGACCTCTTTGACGACACCGATCTTTGCGGTCAATAACTCCGGTGCTTTGCTTCCGTCTTCCAGGTTGATGCCGACCGCACCGGCATCGATGACAGCCTCAATTGTTCTCGCGAACGCGGCGAGATCATCGCTAAATCCACTTTCCAGATCGACTGTCACCGGGAGATCGATGACCCGCGTAATTTCTCGGATTGCCTGGACTAGGATATCCACCGGTAGCTTCTCACCGTCACCGTACCCGTGCGCCCAAGCGAGCCCGGCACTGGTCGTGGCAATGGCTTTCGCTCCAACTTCTCGCAAGATCAGAGCGCTCAATGCATCCCAGCAATTCGGCAGCACCAGGAGGTGATCCGCGTGATGCAATTCGTGAAAAGCAGCTGCTTTGGCTTTGATGGAAGTATTCATAGTCAGTGCACTCGTTCGCTCAGATAACGCATTCTCACGGCGCGGTGCAGACGCAACCAAAAAGGCGGCAGCGGGCCGCCCGGGTCGACTCAGCGCGTTGCCGCCAAGAGACGATTGGCGCTGTCAGGAAAGTCGTCCCGAGTATGCGATGAAAGTGCCCAGTCCGCCGCGGCGGAGTATGTTGCCACTAGAAGAAAGCGACACGTCCGGTCAGGACGATCGCGCCCAATATCGAAACCAAATCGGTACATCGTCCAAGAACGTTCGATCGTCCCTCCAGCACGACGCGCATTATATGTATCGCTTACCCAGCACTGAAGTGCTGGACTACTTTCATTGAGTCCCATCGGGACTTTGTCACCAAACCGGATTTGATTTACCCATACTTATGGCGCGCTTTGACTCACGGATAGCGTTCGCTGCAGGTATTGGTGTGATGGCGCAAATTGCTCTCACGATCTTGGCGTGGGGTGATTGGAATACATTCTTTGCGCACCCTGCCCGGATCGAGCTCATAATCAGTTCGGTCCTGCTGAGCGCCGTCGCCTGCTTCTCTGGTACCTCGGGGATCAGCTCCGGCAAATCGTATTCGCGGGCAAGCAAACACATTCTTCTTCTGTTCATCGTCGTGCTTCTCGTCATGATCCTTATTCCTCCGTACGCCGACCGGCACGACCTCTGGACGATTGATAGCGACGGAGCGCGCTATCTCGGATTGGCTCTCTTTTGGATCGGCTCAGTCATACGGTTAATAGCCGTGTTCGCGCTCGGGCACCGTTTTAGTGGCTTGGTCGCAATCCAGCCGGATCACAAGCTGAAGACCAACGGCATCTATCGGTACGTTCGTCATCCAAGCTACGCCGGATTACTCCTGGCGATGATCGGTTGGGTGCTTGTTTTCCGCAGTGCCGTAGGACTGGCTTTGAACGTTATTCTGTTGTTGCTTCTGCTGAGCCGGATTGCCGATGAAGAAAAATTCTTGGCAGCGGAATTTGGGAACGAGTATCGCGTCTACCAGCAAAAGACCTGGCGACTCTGGCCTTTCATCTACTAGGCCGGCGGTTGGCGCAGCCGCCACTACGCCGACGGCGTGAAAGAACTTAGGGTGTCGGACTTTGCTTGATCAATTTGACGCAACAGGTCTTCAGCGGCAAAGCCGCGCCTCGGGTATAGCCTAGAGCGCAGCCCCCTAAGCGTTAACTTAAGTTCCGACTCTGTTGGCACGGGATGCGTCAAGACACATTTGTCCCGGAAACGCATTTGTCCCGGAGAAGTTAGGGTGTCGGACTTTGCTTGATCAAATTTGACGCAACAGGTCTTCAGCGGCAAAGCCGCGCCTTGGGTATAGCCTAGAGCGCAGCCCCCTAAGCGTTAACTTAAGTTTCGACTTTGTTGGCACGGGCACGGGATGCGTCAAGACACATTTGCCCCGGAGACGCATTTGTCCCGGAGAGGTCTGAGGTGGTCTGTCAAATTTTTGGAGGAGAGTTTTTCACCGGCGAAGAGTAAGGCGAGCCACGTTGGAGCAAGGCGCTGAGGTAGAGCTCAGGGTCGTAAGGTTGGCGCGTTTTCCAGCAACGGAACAAGATCCGGATCCATTTGTAGGCCAGAGCACGCACTGCGGCGTGATGGCCTTTGCCGCGGGTCCGCTGTTGTTGGTAAAAGAGTGCGGCCCAATCACAGAAGCGAACCGATTGGCCGGCAAACTCGTGGAAGGATTGGCGGAGGAATTTCGGACAAGCCCAGCGAAAGTGGATCCAATTGGATTTGCCGCTTTGTTCAGTCACCGGAGCAATCCCAAAGAAAGTCACGGCTTCGAGCGAACTTTGAAAACGCTCTCGATCGGTGCCGAAGGCTGTCAGTAAACGAGGGCCCAGAGTGGGACCCGCCCCAGGGAGGTTGTTGAATAAGGCGCTGTCGGGATGGAGATCGAAGAGTTGAGCGATCTCTTTTTCGTACCGAGCGATGTAAGGCAGCAGTGCTTTGAGCTGCTGGGCCAGCATCTGCACAGTGAGACTGCCCGCCTCAATGATGGCCGAGTCGCGGGTCAAGGGTTGGGCGGCCTCTATCCGTTCCAGCCGCGCTTGGAGTTTTTGCTCGCGGCGACTGTGATGGCCGTAAAAGAACTTACGTAGCTTGTGGGCCGAAGCTTTTTTGAGCGACTCGAAATTAGGCCACTGGAGCAAAAAATCTGCAGCTAAGGCCGTGCTCAGATCGTTGTCCAGTAGGGCTAGGGCCAAGGGAAAGTACTGCTTAAGTTCACTCTTGAGCTGATTGCTCAAGGCAGTGCGGGCATCGACCGCCTGACGGCGCTTCTCGCACAAGAGGGCTAGCTTTCGCGTTAATCCATCGTCGGGATGCCAGGGGCGTAAGCTCTCATGATGCAGACTCACAAACTGGCAAAGTAGCTCGGCATCAACCGGGTCGTCTTTGGCCCCGCTGGGCCTAAAGGCCTCCCGGTAATTGGCCAATTGTTTGGGATTGATCGGGATAGAGTTCAAAGCACTCATAGCCCATCAAAAAGTGAATCAGCGCTCCGCGACTCTGCTCTAGGCAAACCAGGATCTTGCCCTGAGCACTGAAACGCTCTCGCACTTCCAATACCCACTCGGCTAAAGCAGCCGGCTCGCTGCTGATGCTACGATGTTCCAGCCTAGCGTTGCTAGTGGCTGCTCGTAGCACGATAGCGTGTTGTTGATCGGCCCAGTCGATGCCGACAAAAGCGGCGACTGGTTTTTCATTAGTTCTATCAGCTGAAGACATAACGTGATTGCTCCAAATAAGAAAACTCGCGCCGCCCGAGTGATTACCAAACCCTTATAGTGAGACGTAAATCGCCAGGGGGGCGATCTCGCCGTGGTCTGAGTATTGTTTTCCACTCAAGCAAGAATCAGCCAGCTCGAAACTCTCCGGGAATCCGTTGCTGCGGATGGGACGGCCATTCGTAGCCGGCTGACGCGCTTGGGGCGAAGTTACTCACAATCCGGGGGTCGCTCACGCTCCAAAGCTTCATCGGGGGCTTTGGCCCCAGATTGATGAATAACTTGGGACTACCCATAAGGGACAGCATGATAGTAGCCTGGCACGAAGTGCCTGGTTCGGTGTAAGAAAGAACGACGCGTCCCGTAGGGACGGGTGAAATAGCGGTTAGTCCCAGGATATTGATGCCTCTTTAGCAACGCCAGATATTCCTTTCGAAAGCGTCGGGTCCGCTGCTGTTCGGCCTGATTTAGATAGACCTAATCGTCTCTGGCAACTGAGAGATGTTAACGCGGAAGGCGCCGTAGCCCTGCTGCCAACTTAAAATTGGCAATTCTCGAAAAGCCTCTCGACCAGGCTGATAATACACTTTTGATCAATTTGAATCGCTTTGGCGACCGAAACCGGCGACTTCTGGGGACTGTGCCTAAGCCGGCTACCGAATCCGCCTGTTCAACCGTCCCGATGGAACGGCTGTGTCTTTTTCCCATTTCCCAGGCACTTCGTGCCAGGCTACTATCATGCTGTCCCTCCGGAACAAATGCGTCGCATTCCGTGCCCGTTGGCAACAAAATCGGAACTTAAGTTAACGCTTAGGGGGCGCAGCCCTAGGAACCGGAATTTATAAGTGCCTAAGCGCTGAAGGCGTGTAACAATCGCAACGACCTATGTGTGGGACTAGCTGGGTTAAAATGCACCTTCAGTGCGTGATCGCTGGGGTCGGATTCCTAGGGCTTCGCCTAGGCTATCTTGAATCGCGGCTTCGCCCCTGAAAACCTGCTCATCAATTTGATCCAGCGAATTCCGACAGACTGCTAGGGCGAAGGCTTGGCGGAACCCTGGGTAGTCCACCAAAAAGCGGCGCCGCTTTGTGCGCTATGATCTTTGACTATACTGGTCCAAAATCTTGTTTTTCGTGAGGATTTTTCCGACCGCGAATTACATGCATTTATTCGCGTCAATTAGTGTCCATTCGCGGTTTTTTCCTCACTTTTGGTCGCGGCTATGCCGCGCTGTGTTCCTTTTGCGGCTTTTCGCGTCAATTCGCGGTTTCTGGACGCAGCAGAAAACTCACGCGCGAACCAGCTCGTAACCGGCTTGTTGCCAGCCGTCTTTCCCGTCTTCAAACACAGCTACGTTTTGAAAGCCGAGACTCTCGAGTCGCCGGGCCAAAAACGAAGAGTTTGAGCAGCCTCGGCTCGCGCAATAGACCACGATCTCGGCGGCGGGATCCGGTAACTTGCGGCGAAGCTCTTGGTCGGAAGCTTCGCCCGTCAGATTGAGTGCTCCCGGCAGGTGACCGTCCAGATAGTACTTTTCCGGGAGGGCCTCGACCAAGAGGAACGGATGACTATCTTCCAGATGCTGTTTTACGGTTTTTGCGTCGATTAATTTGGGCATAGGTTTATCCATTGTTGCACGTGCAACATAATGAATATTGTTGCTTTTGCAACAATATGCACGCATCCTGGGGTGTGGATCGTTCCTTCCGCAGAAAAGAACTCGACGCTTGGCGAGAGTTGCTGATCTGTCACTCCCGAATCGTTCGAGCCGTCGAGCGAGAGCTCGAAAAGGAGCATCTGGTGCCACTGAGCTCCTATGACATTCTGCTCCACCTCCGTTATGCTCCCTCTAAGCGTCGGCGTTTTCGTGACCTGAACGGTGAGATTGTGCTTTCGCGCAGCGCGCTCTCCCGCTGCGTCGACCGCCTAGCCGAGGCCAAGCTAGTGACTAAACTTGATTGTCCGGAAGATCCGCGCGGTCTGATCATCGAACTCGCCCCTGCCGGCGAAACCGCGTTGAAATCCGCCTGGCCAATCTATCGAAGGCAGATTCACGAACTATTCGGCACGCATTTCTCGGACAAAGAACTCGATTTTATCGTCAAAAAGTTCTCGGCACTGGCTCGAGTGTTACCCGGGGAGTTGTAGAGCCGGAAACGTAAGCGGTTCGGGCCCATAACATCCCCTGCTAAATGCGGGACAACCACCGAATCCGGGGCGCGACGGCGAAATTGAGCTGCACTAAAACGATGAACGCGATGCTCACGGACGTGTTTACCACACATAGCAAGGCTCCCAACGCATAAAGCGCCTGGGCTCCCACGATGCGCGGCTCGATCGCCTTTCGCAGCTCGGCCGGTGTATCGTCGTTTACCAAACCTGCCCGGCTCGCATATCGCCAACTGAAATAAAGGGCGGCTCCAAGCAGTAATATATTGCCCCAATAACCCAGGAGTGCTGTCCGGTAGTTAATGAAGTCTGCCAGTAGCCTCGTCGAAAACGGCATAACAGAAACTGCGAAAAGAAACGCCAGGTGAATCCAAGTGAGGTGCCGGTTGGTCTGGGTGAAGCGGTTCAGCTGCGCCTGCTGACCGTTCCAAAAGATGGCCAGCGTAAGAAAACTCATCAGGTAGGTGATGAATTGGGGAAACATTGCAGCAAGCGCGCGCCAGAGGGTCTTGCTCACTGTGAATGCTCTCTCGAGCCGGATCGTGGAGATCAAGCACGAGCAAGGTCATCGCCACGGCGAAAATCCCGTCACTGACGGCTGCCAGACGTTCTACACTTTGACCGGCGATTCGGTTATAGGAAGTATTGCCCGACCTCGCCTCAGACTCGTTCATTCGCTGACCTGGAAACTATGTTGCCAACGCCCTCACTGCAAACCCGCGTGCGGAAGAACAGGTCAGGACCGAGGCTTTCCCGGCATAGGGCAAACGAACGATTCTCACTGAATCCTTTGGCCGCCCAGAATATTTCGAATGAAATCGGTCTTTGCCTCCGTATAACGCTCTCGATCGGTTCGGAATTGTTGCGCCAGATCCTTTTTCAATTTGGCGTAGGCGGCTGCCACTTCCGGATGATTTCGAAGACAATCGCGAAACCGTAAGTGTTCAATGACTGGTCGACTGGACTGCTCGCAGACGTAAAGGAGATGCTTCGGAAGATCGATAACGCAGCGGAATACTTCCCGCCCCTCAACGCCGCGCGGCCCTCGATGGATGTAGCCGAACCGCTCTAGCCGATCGCGAATTTCGCCAAATTTCGCGTTTTCTCGGGTCAAGACATCGACATCGATGATCGGTTTGGCCGCGAGTCCGGGAACGCTGGTGCTTCCGACATGTTCGATCGCTATCGCCAGTTCACCCAGGGCGTCGTTCACCTCACTCGCAATCCGGCCAAAATCCGCCGGCCATCGCTCATCGTAATCGACAATTTCAACCATATTCCAGGTTCGTGGACGAACCCTCACCATCGCGTCAGCCAGCCACTTTCGCGCCTCAAAGGTCAGTCGCGGCCAGACCTCACGGAAGTCGGAGAGATCTCTTTCCGACGGGCTTTTAGATTTGTAGAGGAGCACGACTTCCGGCGGAAAGAACGGTAAGTCGCCTTCGCCTTCTCCTCGGAAATGCGAGATCGGTCGCACAACGATTCGATCTCGTCGATACTCCCAGAAATCTCCCCGACGTTCACTGAGGAGAAACTCCAGTTGCTGCCCTGCTCTGCTGGCCCGCACTTCGTGAACCGGCAATTCGAGCCATTCATCCGCTTGCCACAGAATTGGCGTTCCATTTACCACCTTATCCCAATCCCAATCAGGAAGATGTCTTCGCAGTTCGAACTGATCTTCTCGGAAGATTGCTATGTCGACATCCTTGTGAGTCCGGGTCTCGCGGCCGAGGAATAGATCGATAGCCCAGCCACCGGCCACAAACCATGGCCGCCGGAAGCACCGCAGCACCTCGAGTTCGGATCGAAGAGTGGCAAATTCCATTGAACGGCAATTGATTGGAATCCCGTAATTTTGCGAGAATTTTTGGGGGCGCGCCGGGTCGTTCCCCTAAATAGGCGGTTTATCCAAACCGCCGACTTGCCGATGATATTCGGGTAACGCTCGCTCAAAGGCTTGGCCAAATGGCCCGGGCGCTTGTCCGCCTAAGGATTTCCCCAAGGAATCCAGTAGGCCATGCCAGCCGGCAAGTGTCAGCGCGCGGAAGTCTGGCAATACGCCCTGATGGGTAAGTATAAGCAGCACTTGCTCGCCTTGCGGAGCCAATGCAAAAGTGACGACCGACTCCAAGGACCCCTTATCTGGGATTTCAACAATCCAGGAATACTTTAGCAAACGAGGGGGTTCGCATTCTTTCACTTCGCCGCGCACCACCCTACCTGGACGATCCTCATCCCCAATCGAACGCAGTTCAATCCGGCTACCAACCCTAGATTCGATTTCGCCTTCACCAAGCCAAGTAGGGAGATGCTCGCGCTTAGTCAGAAAATCCCAAACCCGTTCGATAGGCCCGGGTAAAACCCGCTGAAAGCGGACCGTGTCAGGGGCGATAAACGTACCGTAGTCAGTCATTTTTTCTCCTTCGTTGGCTTTGGGGGTTTGCGGAGTTGTCGTTCCAGTTCGTCGAGACGCTTGTTCCAGAACCGTTTGATATGGATGAGCCACGCTTCGATCTCTTGGATCCCTGCTGGATCCAGTCGGTAGATTCGCCGTTGCGCGTCCACCCGCACGCGCACCAAGCGAGCATCCCGCAATACCTTCAGGTGTTGGGAGACTGCGGAAGCGGTAATAGCGAAACGATCAACAACTTCTCCGGCGCACAATTCTCCTTCGGCCAGTAATTCGACGATGCTTCTACGTGTCGGATCGGCTAGCGCCGTAAAGCTGCTCACCGGGCATTAATTGTAGCCATATCTTAATTAAGTCAATGCTAAATTTCCCTTCGACACGAACTCAACAGACCCCAGGAACACATCCCGTGCCGGTAGATACATTCTGGGGAGTCAAACAGTCCAGCAGATGCCGCGCAATGCGCATCATCATAAGGTGCAGGCGCTGAATCTGAGGATGCTTCAGTCGTCCCGCAGGGACAGGTTTCTCCTGCCTGGGCGAGACAGTGCGATAATCTCTACCTTCTTTTGCGGCTTTCATACCGATGCAAATGCGGATCATCATTGCGATGGTGAAGGCGAACTGTTGGTAAAGCCGTCCGGTAAGGTCCCGGAATAAAGCTATCTATTCGCGGTTCATTCTCACAAAGAGCATCATTGACGCTGCCAGCCGACTTCGGTAGATGGACGGAGCGCCCGTGTTGCAGGGGCGGCGTTTGGGCGTAGACCAGGAGAGATCCCTATGTCAGAAAAACAACGGCTAAAGGAGATGAACAGTGGCGGAGGTAAGTGGCGCCATTGGGGCCCTTACATCAGCGAACGGCAATGGGGCACTGTCCGCGAAGACTACAGCGCAGGCGGAACCGCCTGGGATTACTTTCCGCACGACCACGCGCGCAGCCGTGCCTACCGATGGGGCGAGGACGGCATCGCTGGCTTTTGTGATGAGCATCAGTTCCTTTGCTTCGCCCTGGCACTCTGGAACGGGAAGGATCCGATTCTTAAGGAACGCTTGTTCGGTCTGAACAACGAAGAAGGAAACCACGGCGAAGACGTCAAAGAGCTGTACTACTACTTGGACGCGACGCCAACGCATTCCTATCTGAAGATGCTCTACAAATATCCGCAGCGAGAGTTTCCCTACACTTCGCTTTGCCAAGAGAATCGGCGGCGCGGGAAACAAGATCCCGAGTATGAGCTCATCGACACCGGGGTGTTCGACGACGACCGCTATTTTGATCTCTTCGTGGAGTACGCGAAGGCTGGGCCGGATGACATTTTGATACAGATTACCGCCGCAAATCGTGGGCCAGAAGCGGCAATCATTCACCTGCTACCACAGCTTTGGTTTCGTAACATTTGGTCCTGGGGTGATGGCAGACCGAAGCCGGTGCTCACAGCAATCGACGATCACACGGTGTCGGCGAAGCATGTGCAGGCGGGGAGTTATCTTTTCCGGACGGAGGGGTCGCCCTCACTTCTGTTCTGTGAAAATGAAACCAATTGTGAACGTCTCTTCTCCGCCCCTAATCCCTCACCTTATTGCAAGGATGGGTTTCACGAATGGCTAATTCGCAAGAACGGAAATGCGGTTAATCCATCGCAAACGGGCACCAAATCCGCAGCGCATTATCAACTGATCGTTGGCGCCAGCGCTCAGCAAATTGTTCGTCTGCGGCTGTCGCCGCAAACGCTCGATGTTGGGTTCGCTGACTTTGATGAAATTCTGAGCTCCCGGCGAGAAGAGGCCGATGCATTTTATGCGGATCTCCAACGCGATGTGGCAGACGACGATCTCCGCCGAATTCAGCGCCAGGCGCTCGCCGGAATGATCTGGAGCAAACAATTCTTTCGTTACGAAGTCCGACGCTGGCTTAATGGCGACCCTTCGCAACCCGCACCGCCTCGCGAACGAAAGAATGGTCGCAACCATGATTGGCGACATCTCAACGCCACCGAGGTACTTTCAATGCCGGACAAATGGGAGTATCCCTGGTTTGCGGCTTGGGATCTCGCCTTTCACACTCTCCCGCTCGCACTGATCGACTCGGAGTTCGCCAAACAGCAACTGGTGGTGATTACCCGGGAGTGGTACATGCACCCAAACGGCCAACTCCCCGCCTACGAATGGGCGTTCGGTGACGTGAATCCTCCGGTGCACGCGTGGGCGGCCTGGCGAGTTTTTCAAATCGACCGCAAACAACGACGCTGTGAAAATCCGGACGACCTGGGAGACCTCGCGTTCCTCGAGCGGGTATTTCACAAGCTTCTGCTCAATTTCACTTGGTGGGTGAATCGGAAAGACATCGCCGATCGGAATATCTTCCAGGGCGGTTTCCTCGGATTGGACAATATTGGTGTCTTCGATCGCAGCGCACCGTTGCCGACCGGTGGCTACATCAATCAATCGGACGGAACCAGTTGGATGGCGATGTACAGCCTGAATCTAATGCGAATCGCGCTCGAATTGGCCCAGCGAGATCACGTCTACGAAGATATCGCTTCCAAATTCTTTGAACACTTCCTGCAAATCGCAGAAGCAATGGACCAATGCGCCTGCGGAGTAGGCCTGTGGGACGACCAAGACGGATTTTTCTATGACGTGCTGAATCTGCCGGATGGTAAGATGATTCCGTTGCGGGTTCGTTCGATCGTTGGCTTGATCCCGCTCTTCGCCGTGGAAGCGCTCGAGCCTGAGTTGCTCAACCAAGTGCCGGACTTCAAGAGTCGTTTGGAATGGCTTTTGAACCATCGACCCGATCTCGCTGCGTTGATTTCTCGGTGGAACGTAATGGGCAGCGGTGAGCGACGACTTCTTTCGCTCCTGCGCGGCCATCGGATGAAGCTGTTGCTGAAACGTATGTTGGATGAGAGCGAGTTTCTTTCCGATCATGGCGTTCGCGCACTCTCGCGCTATCACCTCGATCATCCGTATGTCTTTCACTGGAACGGTTCGGATACGCGCGTTGATTATGAACCAGGTGAGTCGACTTCCGGCCTGTTCGGCGGTAACTCAAACTGGCGCGGGCCGATTTGGTTCCCGATGAATTTCCTGCTGGTCGAATCATTGCAACGCTTTCATCACTACTACGGTGACGATTTTCGCGTCGAATGCCCAACTGGCTCCGGGAAATTTCTGACCATTAAAGAAATTGCCGCAGAATTGCGTAACCGGCTCTGCCGGCTCTTTTTGCGCGACCCGAGTGGTCAGCGACCGGTTTTCGGCACTAACCGCAAGCTCCAGACCGACCCCCACTTCCGCGATTATCTCCAGTTCTTTGAATACTTTCACGGAGACAACGGACGGGGTGTTGGCGCGGCACACCAGACCGGCTGGACCGGCGTGATCGCTAAACTGATTGCGGCGAGTATAGCGTAAGCGAGCAGCCAGCCGGAATGGAAGGCTTAGCTGAAGGTCAGCTTGCTGATCTGATATGAAAAATCTCTGACCCTGTCGACAGGCTGCTAGAATGATACCAATTTCCGATACGCACGAATGGCTAGAAGCAGACGGGTTAGGAGGCTTCGCCAGCTCGACCACTTCGGGAATTCGAACTCGCCGTTACCACGCGCTGCTTCTCACTGCGACGACTCCCCCATCTGGCCGGATGGTATTAGTCAACGGCTTTGACGCCTGGATCGAAACCGAGGGAAAACAGGTTTGGCTGTCATCCCAGCGGTACGCTCCCGACGTCGTAAGCCCAAATGAATGCTTAGATGGCTTTGACCTTCAACCGTGGCCCCGTTGGCGTTTTCGATTCACCGATGAGATCTGGCTCGATCATGAAATCTTTGTCCCGCGCGGACAATCAGCAGTGGTGTTGAGCTGGCGCCTTTCTGGTCGGATAAACCAGATTTTTACCCTCTCGGTTAAGCCGTTTTTATCCGGCCGAGATTTCCATGCAACTCATCACGAGAACAGTAACTTCGGTTTCGAGCCATCGACTCAGGCAGACACAGTGCGTTGGCAGCCGTATCCCGGAGTGCCAGCCATTGTTGCTCGCTCGCGCGGCAAGTATCGCCAGACATCGGACTGGTATCGAAATTTTCTGTACACAGCGGAACGCGATCGTGGTTTGGATTTTATCGAAGACCTGGCAGCCCCAGGAACCTTCACTTGGCAGCTAAACGATCAAAATCGGGAAGCTGTACTCACATTTACGGCGGAAGGGTTCGCGGAGACCGGCCCGAATGATCTCGAAGAGTGGATCGCCGACCTTCGCCGTTCTGAACGCGAACGTCGGGAACTCATTTCTGACTCGGTCGAGCAAGCTGCTGATAGCTATCTGGTTCAGCGAGGCGCCGGCAAAACTATCATTGCCGGATATCCCTGGTTTTCTGACTGGGGCCGGGACACCTTCATTTCGATTCGTGGGCTGGGCGTTGCGGTCAGTCGCCTTGAACCGGTCCGCGACATTCTCCTGGAATGGGCTGGCACAGTTTCCCAGGGCATGCTTCCCAACCGTTTCCCGGACCGTGGAACCGAGCCCGAGTACAATTCGGTCGATGCTTCGCTTTGGTTCGTCATCGCGGTTCACGATTTTCTCGAAGCAGCCTCGGCACGCCCCGGGCTAATCGATGCGCCTTCTGAGCAGAGGTTCAGAAACGCCATCGAAGCGATCCTGCTCGGTTACTACACCGGAACTCGTTTTAATATTCGAGTTGATAGAGACGGATTGCTTGCTGCCGGCGTTCCAGGCGTTCAGCTCACCTGGATGGACGCGAAGGTCGATGGCCGGGTAATCACACCGCGCATTGGCAAGCCAGTCGAGGTCCAGGCGCTCTGGATTAATGCACTCGCGATCGCCAAAATTTTCTCGCCTAAGTGGGAGCCACTCTTCGAGAAGGCGCTTTTGGCTTTCCCACTCCGCTTTTGGAATGAAGCAAAGCACCAATTATTTGACGTCGTCGATGTAGACCATCGACCTGGTGCAGTCGATCCGCTCACCCGGCCCAACCAGATTTTCGCGATCGGCGGGCTACCGCTCTCTTTGTTGCCGCAGGAACGTGCTCGGCAAATAGTCGATGCCGTCGAAACACAACTTTGGACGCCGGCGGGCCTTCGTTCCCTTGCGCCAAACGAACCGGGTTTCGCGCCGCGTTACCAAGGGGATGTTCCTGCCCGCGACTCGGCCTATCACCAAGGGACAGTTTGGCCCTGGCTAGCTGGTCCGTTTATCGAAGCATGGGTACGAGTTCGCGGCGGCACACCCGAAGCAAAGCAGGAGGCTAGGCAGCGCTTTCTGGCACCACTGCGATCGCTGCTCTCTGTTGCCGGATTAAATCACCTGCCAGAAATCACCGACGCGACCGAACCGTACACGCCTCGCGGTTGTCCATTCCAGGCCTGGTCAGTCGGTGAGTTTTTACGGTTAGATCGTGTAATATTGCGTAATTAGGTGATACCTAGGTTACAGCGCGTCCGCCTGATGGGGTTTGCATCCCAGATGCCGCGGTGTAACCCCCTGCTTGGTTGGCGAAACACGCCATTGAGCGATAGCGAGATTAAGGCGTGCGAGCCAAACGCTACGGCGATAAGGCTCACAGTCCGGCTCTCCCCCACACCTACTTTCTCGCTGTTCCTGCCGGACTGCTTCGCCCTACCGGTCAAGGGGTAAGCTAACACCGCGCAAAAACCAGAGATGCAGGAGCGCCTCCACAAACGAGCGCGTCCGTAACCGTTTCCCTACCGTTTTCTCGGCTATCGGCGATTTTCTTACGGCCGCACTCCGACCTCATCCAAATGATTCAAAAGATCAGATGGATCCTGATAAACCCGGTAAGCCCCAGCTCGCTCCAATTCCTCACCTCCATACCCCCCGGAAAGCAACCCGACTCCTAAGGCTCTTGCCCTCCTGGCGGCCAACATGTCCCAGACACTGTCACCGACTACGATCGAATTCGTGATCGGGGCCCCGAGTCGCGCCGCCGCTTCCAAAAACAGATGAGGGTCCGGCTTGGCATAACGCACTTGGTCCCGCGTCACCACTGGGGTGCCCGGCGCAAGATCAAGCAACTCGAGCGTCGGCCCGGCTGTTTCCCAGCGCCCGCTGGTGGCAATCGCATAAGGCACTTGTCGTTTGGAAAGATGATGAACCAGCTCTCGTGCGCCGGGCAATGGACGAATCTGCTTTTCTTGGCGCCGATAAGCTTCCGCGTGCAAATGCCGCAGTTGTTCCGCATCCTGCGATTTAATCTCCCTTCCCGTTTCCCGCAGCAACGCATTCATAAAGAGTCCACCGCTCATCCCGATTCGGCGATGAATCCGCCAAACAGATAGCTCAATCCCAAGTTGCTCCAAAGCTTCACGCCAAGCGAGAACATGCTGGTACACGCTGTCTACGAGCGTACCATCCAAATCGAAGAGAAATGCCGGCGCTAGCGAATCGCTCGCGTAGTCGTCCGGTTTCGTTGCTTCCGGCGAACCCGTTGGGCCCGATTCCATCTTAGCTCTTTTCCCTCCCTCGCGTCCAGGCGGGCGGATCACTTGCCGGGAAACTCTCCTCCAAGCTTTCGTCCAGGTCTTCTTCTGACAACGGCTCTGCGTCCGTCGGTTTATCCGTTGGCTGCTTTTCCTCAGGGTCGGTGTACATAGGACTCGGCTCTTAGCGCAGTCGTTTCGTCTTCTCCGACAGTCTAACCCGTTCTCGTTTCGTCGCGAGCGGCGAAACACGTTTTCTTCAATTGGTTGGCGCGGTGCGGATTGCCACGTGTCGCTGCAGATACCCCTGACGCGTAGGGCGAAACACGCCGTCAAGCGACAGCGAGGTAAGGCATGCGAGCCCGCCCGCATCGCTACGCGAAGCGTTGTGGGCGCGGCCAAACAGCGGGCGCTCGCGAGGCTCACAGTCCGGCCCTTACCGACATTCACCTCAAGGAGCGTTCGCTGGACTGTTTCGCCCTACCTGCCTGGGGTGAAATAACGCCCTTGAAGATACGAATAGCTGCCACCCTATCTCGGCTCAAGGAAATCGATCAGACGGTCGAAAACCGCATCCAACTTGAGCTTCAATTTCTCTTTTTCAGATGTGCCTTTCGGCAGGTTTTCCCAATGCCGTTGCGCCTCCGCCAATACAGACCTGAAAAATACTTCCTTGGCGTCGTGCATCGCCTCGGCACCGTTCACTTTCTGAAATTTCTCCACATCCAGATTCCCAACCCAGAGTTGCCATTCGTCGGTTTTGGCGAAATAGGCTGCGACCATACCCTTCTGGCTCGTACCCAACGTTTGAGCCAATTCCTCGATAAAATCATGGGGCGTTTGGACAGATCCAATCGGATGAAAATCCGCATAGATCCGCGCAAAGATCTTTTCTCCGGTGAAACGCTGGAAATTACTCAGTTTGCGATCAAATCCCCTCGCTCGCGAGGGATCAATCGGCAAGAGGTTGTCGGCATCGTCGAAATGGTCCACGACAGCGCGAGGTTGCGCGTAAGCAAGTTTGAAAAACGTTTCCGGATCCGCTCGAAACGCTTTGGCCTCTGATCCAATCCGTAGAATACGCACCTGCATTTGATCGCCCTGTTGCACTTTTGGTAGGACATCGAGTCCGTGGATGACCCGACCGAAAACGCTGTGCAGATAGTTCAAGCGGTTTTCTTCATTCAAAGTAATAAAAAACTGAGAACCATTCGTATCGGGTCCATCATTTGCCATGGAAAGCATACCGGCTGCGTCGTGTCGCAATCCCGGCACGAATTCGTCAGTAAACTCATAGCCGGGGCCCCCATCTCCATTTCCTAAAGGATCGCCTCCTTGAATAACAAAACCAGGGACGACTCGATGGAAGGTTAGTCCGTTATAGAACGGCTTGTGCGGCTCGGGCCCAAGAGTTCCTTCGGCCAGCCCAACGAAGTTAGTCACCGTCAGCGGCGCTTTATTGTAAAACAGTTCCGCGGTAAAGATCCCCCGCGGGGTTGAGATCTCGGCGTACAAGCCGTCAGAAAGCGTTTCGTCGGCTTGTAGCTTAGCAGTACAAAACCAACCGAGCAGGAACAACCACGAAAAGTTCAATCTTAAAGCGATCATTGTCCGCAGAGCTTATTTCGGTTGGACAATCGAGCGAGATTAATCGCGCCTAGTTACCGGCGACTGAGCCCGGTCCGTCGAGGTAGCGGCGTCGGCACGAACGGCAGACTCTGAGCGGCAACGCAGGAGGCAAAGATTGAACCGCGAATGGACACTAATAGACGCGAATTAGCAGATTCATTTACGTCTATTCTCGGTTTTGCCTTTATTCCATTGTCCCCATCGACTCGAATTTTCCAATTTCGCGGATGTGGGATCAATCACTTCTTACTTCTCCGCGATCCACTATGGTGGCGGCTTTGCAATTTTGGCCGCCCGAACAAACGAAAGCAACCGTAACCTCATTTATGCCGTTTGAATTCGGTCAGCCGGGATTTGAATTCCTTCTTGGAAACAAATTGAACGGAGTCCGGTAAAATGAGCAGATAATCTCTCCGCACACCTGCTCTCGAGCGAAGCTGTTGGAGAGTAGCTTGATCGTAGGATTGCACTTCCCCAGAAACTCGCGCCACATTCAGTGTCACGATCTGCTGAGGACCCACGGTGTACTGCAATATCGTACCTGGCCGGAGTTGAAAGCTCCCCGAGATGTTTTGGGAGTCAGTCAAGCTAAACTCGATCGATTCTTCGGTCAGATTTGCTATCCAAGGCGTCGAAAACGCGTCCATGCCCGACGACGAGCTCTGACCAAAGAGGACGACTAGCATTGATAGGCCAAGTATTCGCATCACAGCTGAGTTTCCCTAGACCTTAAACAGAAGACAACAGCGCGGTGTAGCCGCAGCCAAGACTGAGGAACAAACCACGAATGGACGCGAATAAATGGATTTAATTCGCGTTCATTCGTGTCCATTCGCGGTTGGACAAACCTCGGGGAACAAGTCGTCTGCTTCCGCAGCTTGCCTCGCCATGCCCAATGCTGAATCGCTGAGGGAGTTGAACTTTTTGTTGTAGCAACGTAACCTCTTCCCAAGTCCTCCCTACATGAAAGCAATCGTCTACGATTCTCCCAGAAATTTCGTTTATCGCGAAGTGCCTGACCCCCAAGTGGAAAGCGACGAAGTGTTGATCAAAGTGCATGCCTGCGGGGTTTGCGGCACCGATCTGCACATTCATGAAGGCGAATTCGGCCCCCGTTTTCCTCTCATTCCAGGCCACGAGTTTACGGGAGAAATCGTTGATGTCGGAACCGAGGCTGACGGCTTGAAAAAAGGACAACGCGTGGTCGGCAACAGCAATATGGCTTGCGGCGAATGTTTTTACTGTCTGCGGGGCGATTATCTGCTGTGCGAAAAGATGACCAGCTATGGCGTTACGTTGAACGGAGGATTTGCGGAATACTTAAAAATCAAGGCGGATCGGATTTATCCGATCAAAAACCTTTCCCCTCGCGAAGCAATCATGGTCGAGCCGACCTCGTGTGCGCTGCATGGAGTCGAGGTGCTCGATTTGAAGCCGGGGAGCGACGTCCTACTTTTTGGAGCAGGGCCAACCGGACAGGTGATGGCCCAACTCCTTAAGCTGAACGGCGCAGCCAATCTTGTGGTGGCAGCACCGCCCGGCCCTAAACTCGACTTGGCTGCGAAATTAGCCGCCGATCAGATCGTCGCCATGGACCGTAACGATCCGGAAGTGCATCGGAAACGGTTACAGGAAATCAGTCCGAAGGGATTCGACGCGGTCATCGAAGCGACCGGTGCGCCTTCGGTTTGTCAAGAAACTACCCGTTTTGTCCGGCGACGCGGCACCATTCTGATCTATGGGGTCTACCCGGAGAAAGCCACCATATCCATCAATCCGTTTGACGTGTTTCGCAACGAACTGACGATTAAGGGTTCGTTCGCTCAGATTGACTCGTTCGAACGCGCCCTCAATTACCTCGATAACGGCAGGATTAAGGTGAGCGAGATCGTGACCCAAGAAATTCCGCTTAAAGATTGGGGGAAAGCGCTCGATCTTGCCTGGAAACGTCAAGGTATCAAGACCGCGCTGATCCCGGGGTAATAGCTTTTTCGGTGACGGGCTCGTCCACCATAGTTGCGGCCCGCGGCGGGACTTGGTCCACTGTGGGCTGAGCGACGGCGGATAGGCCAAAAATCCGACTCCGCATCTCGCGCCCGCGCATAGGCGTCAACCTAAGGCTAAATTGCCGAAGACCGAAGGAACGCGCGTTGCATCCTCCCGGAGGGACGCAATGAAAGAAGCTCAGCACTTCAGGGCTGGGTTAGTTTTTTAAAAGCGAAGCGCCCCGCTATGAACGATTGAATATTCCCTGCGCCCGCCTGCCACATAAGAAGAGCAAGATGCGATCACTTCGATCGTCCCCTTCACGGCCTGTCGAGATATTTAGCCTAAACGAAAGATCTCTTTCTTTGAAGAATCAGCTTCGCTTGATCAAATTTTGATGGGCTGGTTTTCAGCGGCGAAGCCGCGATTCAGGATAGCCTAGGGCGCAGCCCTAGGAACCGGAATTTACAAGTGCCTCAGCGCTGAAGGCGCGTAACAATCGTAACGACCTATGCGTGGGACTATAGCAGGCTTGAAACGCACCTTCAGTGCGTGATCGCTGGGGTCGGATTCCTAGGGCTTCGCCCTAGAGGCTATCCTGAATCGCGGCTTCGCCGCTGCGATAGCCGATCGTTCGTCCATCGTGCAAAGTCCAACACCCTCCGTAGGGACGAAGGAAGCGTTGGGCCCATCGGTTCCAACGCGACTGCACGAGTGCAAGCGGTAATCGGTCGTCCCTAGCGGAACGTATCGCTAAAAAGAACCTAACCCAGCACTGAAGTGCTGGGCAACTTTCATTGGGTCCCTTCGGGACAAATCTGGTCGAGGCGCGCCCCGTTTGCGGAGGCGGCCTCTCTGCGCCTGCAAGGGGTTTGCGCCGTGTGGTCAAACTGCATAGTGACGTTGATCTGTGCGGCACGAACGCAAGCGGTTTTTTTGGTAAAACCGCACACGGCTAAAGCCGATCCTGCGCCCGCCGGATCAGGCTTTCCTTACGAGAATGAATTTGTTTGAATCTCGACAAGAATCCTCCAGAGCGATTTAATTTACGTTCCGATCCCCCAGATGAATTCCGAAGTGGTGGCTCCACCCCATCCAGAAAAGGCAGTACCGCAACGAACTTTCCGGCTTCCGCGCGAGATCGGTATTCTCGGTGCGCTCGGGTTGATGCTTCTGGTCTTGGCCATCTTCGTCCCGCAGTTCCGAGACATCCAGAACCTGACCAACATCACCCGGAACTTTTCTTTTGTTGGGGTCGTCGCAATGGGCATGACTT
Organism: uncultured Verrucomicrobiae bacterium; assembly: GCA_963804425.1. Classification (GTDB taxonomy): domain Bacteria; phylum Verrucomicrobiota; class Verrucomicrobiia; order Chthoniobacterales; family JAFAMB01; genus DASTDH01. The sequence goes on from CAWDQF010000006.1 coordinate 157,943, forward strand.
TGGTCATCCTGACCGGCGGCATCGATTTGTCGGTTGGATCGGTCTGGGGAATGACGGCTGTCATTGTCGCCTTTTTGCTTACGCACGGATGGCCCGTCCCTCTGGCGATTCTTCTCAGTCTGCTCGCCGCTTCCGGAATCGGACTCCTGAACGGGCTCTGCATCACCCGCTTGAAGATGTCGCCCTTCGTGCCAACCCTCGCGACTCTTTCGATCGCTAGAAGCTTCGCTCTCATCGTCACCCACGGACGGCCGATCTCGATATTTGGTGACGAATACCAATCCTTTCTCTGGATCGGTGGCGGCGACATTCTCGGCATCCCAAATCCGTTTATTATCTTCTGTGTTACCGCCCTTTTCTTTTGGATCCTCTTATCGCGTACAGTCTGGGGACGCTACGTCTACGCGGTAGGCGGAAACGAGCGAACAGCGCGTTTAACCGGTCTCCGCGTAGATCGACTGAAGATCATTGTCTATATCCTATCGGCGCTGGTCGCTGGGGTCGCCGGGCTCGTGCAGTACAGTTATTTATCGAGCGTCACCGCAGACTTAGGAACCGGAGAAGAGCTGGCGGTCATTGCTGCCACCGTAATCGGCGGAGCGAATCTAGCCGGCGGCGAAGGCACGATTCTTGGCACGGTGATCGGCGCAATCATTCTAGAAGTATTGCGTAACGGTCTGTTGCTCTTCGGCATCGATCCGTACTGGCAGGGCGTCTTTGTTGGAGCGGTGATTATCCTCGCCGTGTCCATCGATTATTTTCGGAAGCTCTTACGTCATGATTGAGAGATTCTCGAACCGGGTAATGCCGCCGGGATGGCGGAGGTGGCTGGCATCCCACCAAGAACACGTTGTCCAATAATCCAAATGAAAAACAGTCCATTGTTTCTTTTCGCAGGCGTTGTGACTTGCTCACTCGCTCTGCTGACCGGCGCGCAGGCTGCCGGAAAACAGAAGACGTTCGCTATCATTCCTAAATCGATCAGTATCTCCTTCTACAACGATGTGGAAAAGGGCTGCAAAGAGGAAGGAGCGAAGCTGGGCGTCAACGTTATCTATACTGGACCTGACACCGCTGATGCGGCGAAACAGGTCCAGGTCTTACAGGACCTGGTGAGCCGCGGCGTGGATGGCTTTGCCGTGGCGCCAATGGATGGCGATTCGGTAATCGGGGTGATCGAAGCTGCCATCAAGAAAGGAATCAAGGTGATCACTTTCGACGCCGATTCTCCCAAGTCGAAACGAGTCTGTTTCGTAGGCACGAACAATGAGCAAGGAGGAGTTGAAGCCGGCAAAGCGTTCGCGGCGGCACTGCCGAAAGGCAAGTTCGCAGTCATAACCGGCGGACTGGCTTCGGTGAATCACAACCAACGCGGCGATGGCTTCCGGAAAGCGCTCAAAGATGCAGGAGGCGAATACACCGAGATCTCCGGTTCGCCCTTCCCGTGCAACGATGACGCTGCCAAGTCGATCCAAATTATTCAGGATACGCTCACCCGATACCCCGATCTTAACGGCTTCTTCTTCTCCGGCGGATGGCCGCTGTTCGGTGCTCCGGAGGCTTACCTTCGCGCGATCAGCAAACACACGGACGACATCAAAGCGAAGAAATTTGTGGTCGTTGCTTTCGATACATTGCCAGAGGAGTTGAAGATCTTGAAACAAGGAACGTGCAACGCTCTTATCGGTCAAAGGCCGTACGCCATGGGCGTTAAGAGCGTCGATATATTGAACGACCTCACGGAAGGCAAAACGGTCCCGGCGGTGGTGGACACGGGGGTCGATGTGGTGACTTCCGCTAATGTTGACCAATTCTTGAAGTAGTCACTTTGGGTGGGCGGAGGCTCCAGCGTTTGCAGTGGCTCGGAAACGCAAAAGCCAGGGCTTTCGCCTACTCTACAGTTCGTAATGATTTCTTCCCGCGCGACGAGTTTTCTAACCGCGAACGCACACCAATGGACACGAATGAAAGAAACCTCATTCGCGTACATTCGCGTCTTCGTGGTTTTGAAAAAATGCGCACTTCTCCTAATCAACCGCGAATGGACACTAATGGACACGAATGAATCAGAATCTTATTCGCGTACATTCGCGTACATTCGTGGTTTTGAAAAATGCGCACTTCTCCTAATCAACCGCGAATGGACACTAATGGACACGAATGAATCAGAATCTTATTCGCGTACATTCGCGTCTATTCGTGGTTTTGAAAAATGCGCACTTCTCCCGATCAACCGCGAATGGACACTAATGGACACGAATGAATCAGAATCTTATTCGCGTACATTCGCGTCTATTCGTGGTTTTGAAAAATGCGCACTTCTCCTGATCAACCGCGAATGGACACTAATGGACACGAATGAACCAGAATCTTATTCGCGTGCATTCGCGTCTATTCGTGGTTTTGAAAAATGCGAGCTCTCCTGATCGATCGAGAGTGGATGCCAATGAGACCCATTGAATAATGACAATTAGCGTCCCTTCGTGGTGTTAAAAAATGCCGCCGATCCTGAAAATAAACGGGATTTCCAAGCATTTTCCCGGTGTTCAAGCTCTGAAGGAGGTCACCTTCGAGGTAGAACAGGAGAGCATCCATGCCGTGATCGGCGAGAATGGTGCGGGAAAAAGCACACTGATGCAGACTATTGCCGGGGTTCACCAGCCCGATGCCGGAACCATTGAATTCTCGGGAGAGACCGTCCATTTCACGAACCCGGCGGAGGCCCAGGCGAAAGGTATCGCCATTGTCTACCAAGAGTTGAATCTGGCTCCCAACCTTTCCATTGCCGAAAACATTTTCCTCGGCCTCGAGCCAAAACGTTCGGCATTCTTCTTAGATCGGGAGAAACTAAGGGCTGAGACTCGGGCCGTTCTCGATCGGTTGGGACTTCAGCATCATCCGGACACTATCGTACACACGCTCACCGTAGCCCAACAGCAACTGATCGAAATTTGCAAAAGTCTCGTACGAAACCCGCGCTTATTGATTTTGGATGAGCCGACCTCCAGTCTTTCCGAAACCGAGTCGACGATTCTTTTTCGCGTGATAGCCGATCTCCAAGCACACGGCGTCACCATTTTCTATATTTCTCACCGGCTTCCGGAGGTCTTTTCACTCTGTGACACATTGACCGTTTTGCGTGACGGCAAGCATGTGCGCACAGTTCCGATCAAGGCCACGACAGAAGCGGAAGCCGTGCGACTCATGGTCGGTCGCGAACTCCTCGCCTTTCATCGCCATCCGGTGGAACCAAAAGGTGATGTGGTTCTCCGGGTAAACAACCTTTCCAAGAAAGGTCAATATGAGGATATCAATTTTGAACTGCGCCGCGGCGAAATCGTGGCCATGGCCGGCCTTATCGGCGCGGGCCGGAGTGAAATGGCGCTGGGCATATTTGGTTCACCACCACCAGATCGCGGCGACGTCTTCCTGAGGGGGAACAAAGTACGCTTTCGTCGACCGAAGGATGCGGTGATGGCCGGCATCGCCTTTGTGCCAGAAGATCGGGCAAACATGGGGTTAGTGCTTGGGGCAGAAGTCGGTGCGAATATCTCAAGTGCAGCCTTGCGGCGCGTGGCCCGCGGCCCCTTCGTCGATCACCCTGCTGAAAACCGGTTGATTCGAAAATATGTCACCAGACTACGGGTGCGCACGCCGAGTTTCCAGCAGATGGCGAGGCTTCTAAGCGGCGGCAATCAACAAAAAGTGCTCTTGGCCAAATGGCTCGCGGTCCAACCCGCCGTGCTCATCGTGGATGAGCCAACGCGAGGTGTCGACATCGGGACCAAGGCCGAGATCTACGCATTATTTGACGAGCTGGTACGAGAAGGGATCGCCATTCTGGTCATCTCAAGTGATTTACCCGAGGTTTTGGCCCTGGCGGATCGGATCCTCATCATGCGGCACGGCAGATTGACCGGCGAACTTTCCCGGGACAACGCAACGGAAGAAAAGGTCATGCATCTCGCAGCTCTGGGAACTTCCGAAGCAACCGTCACGTAGTTTCAGAGCTTATCATCCTAGTCGGGGGCGCTCAATTTTACCGAGGAATAGAGTGTTGGAGCAATGCGCGATGCTAGGGCGAAACCCGACTCCGCCCAACCCGTCGCGCCGTAGGCTCGGCGAAGGCGGAAGCCTACGTCGCGGCCGGTTCTATGATTTTCGCTAAAGGCACAGCTAAGGCGCGCCAAAGACGTTCTATCGGTCTTCAAGGAAAAAAAGTGGGGGTTAGGATTCTTGGAGCTGAAAGATCCAGGAGCCGTGTTTGAGTTGATTGCGATGATGAAGCTCGGGATCGTAAGGGGTTCTATCGAGCCACATTTTGTGAATGATTTTGAGCCAGCGGTGGCCGAGTCGACGCAAAGCATTGGCGTGGCTCTGATGCTTTTGGCGGTGATGTTGATAGTAAATGTCGGCCCAGGCACAACGCGACAGGCTGTGATCAGCGAAAAGATGGATGGCATGAGGGAGATGTTTGTTGCAGGCCCAGCGTTGGTGATGGTGGCGGCGTTTTCCTGAGCGGATGGTGACTGGGGCGGTTCCGGCCAAGCATTGCAGATTTTGAGGATCGCCGCCAAAGCGCTCCCGGTCGTCACCAATCTCGGAGAGTAAACGAGGAGCTAGTTTGGGGCCGGCACCCGGCAAGGAACCGAACAGATCATGATCGGGGTGACGAGCGAAAAGCTCTTCGATTCGCTTGCGATAGAGTGCCAATTGCTTTTCGATCGCAAAGAGCATTTGCACTAAACTCAGGGCCAAGAGGCTCTTGGCTTTGACGGTGGGTGGCGTTGCCGCAAACTCGGTGGCGTGGGCAAAGAGCTCCAGGGCGGCGGAGCCCCTGATCACTACCCCAGAGCCGGCGAGTGTGCAGGAACTTTTCCCATTGGCGCTTGCCAGCTTGGGCCAGAAGCTCCGGGGTCGGAAAACGCTCTAAAAACATCCAGGCCGAGAGCGAAGTCCAATCCTCAAAGGCCTCTAAAGGGACCGGGTAATATTCTCCCAGTGCTTGGCGCAGCTGGTTGATAAAGGCCGTGCGTTGTTCGATCAGGCTGACTTCATCCCGACAGAGTAAGCGTAGTTCTTTGATCAGCGGATCCTCTGGACGCAATGCTCTCCAGTTTTGAGCATCGACGCGCGCCCGTGTATCCATAAATTTGAAATCTGTGTAATCCGTGAAATCTGCGGAAGAAGAATCTGGATCGTCGCCCACTTGGCCGGACGAGGAGGAATCTGTTTACTACAGTCATGTTTGAGTCGCCTTACCCCGTTCTGTCGGTCCTTCAGACCTAGCGCGTGAAAAACACGGCCACCCAGGCTGAAGCCTGGGCTATGTTTCCAAGGCCCTTCGGGCCGATCACTCCATCACGTCGCCTCATCCTTTCGCTCACACGCCCTTTCGCCCACCGGCCGTTACGCCCATCCGCCGTTACGCCCATACGCCGTTTCGCCGACACACACCCCGTCCGGAGCGGATGACTATTTAGCCAAACCGTTTGCTATGCGGGAACTGGTTGCTCAGGTAAACGCACTCAATAGGCGCAGCAGTGGGGACCAAGCCACGCTGCACTCCTTCCTTACTACTCCTTGAACTCCTCCCTGTGTCCATGTACTCCTAGCTCATCCTGATGCATCTCAACTTCGCACTGATTTCCTGTGTCAAATTGATCCCTCGTTCATTCTCCTTCTTTGCGAATCGCGCAGATGGTCGATCGGCTATCTTGTTCCACGCTACCGCCGGACATTAATCAGCAACGTTTCTCCCCTTTTCTGGCCTTGAAGTCCGCCACCTCGCAGTCTCCTTCCGGTCGTCCCGCATTTTTGGTAGCCGCTGGGATTATGCTTAGCCGGATCGCCGGCTTGATTCGAGATCGCTCCCTCGCTCATTTCCTTGGGACCACCGATGCGGCGGACGCATTCCGCGCGGCCCTCCGTATTCCGAACATCCTGCAGAACCTTTTTGGCGAAGGCGTTCTCTCTGCTTCATTCATCCCGACCTACGCCCGACTCTTGGGCAGCAGCGATGAAGAGGAGGCCGATCGCGTCGCAAGCGTGATCGGTTCTTTGCTCGCAGTCGTTGTTTCTGCGTGCGTTATCCTCGGCATTTTGGCGACGCCTCTGTTGATCGAGGTAGTTGCACCCGGATTCAGCGGCGACAAACGACAACTCACAATGACTCTGGTACAGATCATGTTTCCCGGTGTGGGTGCCTTAGTGATGTCTGCTTGGTGTCTTGGCATCTTGAATAGTCACGGCCGCTTCTTTCTCTCCTACACCGCGCCGGTTGCCTGGAACCTCTGCATCATCGCAGGTCTCTTAATCTTTCGAAATGCGAGTTCGCTTTCTCAGCTTGTTATCTATGTCGGGTGGAGCTCCGTCGTGGGAAGTCTCGCTCAGCTGTTCGTTCAGGTACCTACTGTTCTCCAGGTCACCCGACATATTCACTTTTCTTTGAGGTTGGCAACTCCGCCTGTCCAGAGTGTTCTGCACAATTTTGTGCCTGTCTTCATCAGTCGCGGAGTGGTGCAGCTCAGTGCTTACCTCGACTCCGTCCTGGCCAGCCTTCTTCCCTCCGGGTCAGTTGCCTTGCTTGGTTACGCGCAAAACATCGGGCTCCTTCCCATCAGCTTGTTCGGCATGTCGATTTCCGCCGCGGAACTGCCGGCCATGTCCCGCGCACTCGCGGGAGATGAGCAACAAGTGCGCTCCGAGCTAACCGCCCGCCTTACGGCTGCGCTCAAGCGGATGGCGTTCTTCGTCATTCCAGCGGCTATGGCTTTCATCGCTCTAGGCGACACGATTGCCGCTGTGCTTTACCAGACGGGACGATTCACGCGTGAAGATACTCTCTATGTTTGGGCTTTGCTGGCCGGGTCCGGGGTTGGCCTCTTGGCGTCTACTTTCGGTCGCCTTTGTTCGTCCGCTTTCTATGCGTTGCGTGATACGCGGACTCCGCTGCGCTTCGCGATTATTCGGGTCGTGCTGACGGTCGGGCTCGGCTACCTTTTCGCGTTTCCCTTACCGAGCCTGTTGCATCTCGATCCGAAATGCGGTTTACCCGGATTGACCGCGTCGGCCGGCATCGCTGGTTGGGTGGAATTTCTTCTTTTACGTGGAGCTCTGCAACGTCGGATCGGCTCATTTCCACTCCCAGCCTCGATTGCTTTGCGCATTTGGGGAGCCGCCATTTTTGCCGGTGCGGCAGTTTTTCCTCTCAAACTGATTTGGCCGGATCTTCATCCTCTGATCGCCGGAGCTGTGTTCTTGCCTTTGTACGGAGTGCTTTATGCGAGTGCTACGTTCGTTTTACAAATCCCCGAAGCGCGATTAATCACCCGTTTCTGGAAGCGTTGAAAACGCGGTGCATCCTGAGGCGGCCTGCCGGGCTTCGGTTGGTCAAATTTGATGAGCAGGTTTTTTCGGCGGCGAAGCCGCGATTCAGGATAGCCTAGCCCGCTGAGTTAGGAACGGGCATATCCAAACGATCAGCGCCGAATGCGCGTTTCAATGCCAGACTCCCATTGCGCCATAACCATCCGTTGACGAGATTCAATGTGATTACGAAATCCGCGTTCCAGCCTGCTCTGGAACGCACTTTCAGTGCTGATCATCTTCTTATCCGATGACCTAGCCCTGCAGGCCGGGAGTGTGTCGGACTTTACTTGATCAAATTTGAGGCAAACAGGTCTTCAGCGGCGAAGCCGCGCTTCAGGATAGCCTAGGGCGCAGCCCTAGGAACCGGAATTTACAAGTGCTCAGCGCTGAAGGCGCGTAACAATCGTAACGACCTATGCCTGGGACTAGCAGGCTTGAAACGCACCTTCAGTGCGTGATCGCTTGGGTCGGATTCCTAGGGCTTCGCCCTAGGCTATCCTGAATCGCGGCTTCGCCGCTGCCCTTAGCCGATCGTTCGTCGATCGTGCAAAGCCCGACACCTCCTGCGGGACGCTTGATCATGACGCTGCTGATGGCGGCGGATTGGTACTAATAGGTGCATCGCCCGGTACGGTTTCAGCCGTCCCTCTCGGGACGGGTCCGCCATTTCTCCTGTTCCCGGCACTTCGTACCGGGCTACTTTCATTGCATCCCTTCCTCCTTCGTCCTTCGGACTACGGCGGACAAGCCGGGACCGATCGCTCAACGCTGTAGGCGACAGCTGTACTCCTGGTCCGAGCCCTTATGTTGACGCGCATGCGCGGCCGACAGGCTGTGAGCCCGCCAAGTTCGGCTCACACGCCTTATATCGCTGTCGCTCAACAGCGTGCCGCCGGCGCTGCGCTTTGGCGCGCCCTAGCCGTGCCTCTAATAAAAATCGTAAAACTGGCCGCGGCTTCCGCCTTCGCCGAGCCTACGGCGCGACGGGTTGGGCGAAGTCGGGTTTCGCTCTACCGATCTGGGTTTATTCCGAGCATCCCATCGCGAATCCAATCAGTACGGCGAATTCGGGAAATAATACTGCGCCGCGTTGTCGGGCGTCACCAGCGGCGAATCCAGAATATAGGTACCGTTCATCGGCAGTTTCGTTACGAAATGAAGCGCCGTGAGTTCGATCGCGGTACCGACCATGCTTGGAGAGTAAACAATGTTGACCGGCGTCTGGGTGTCTTTGTCCATAACCCGCTTGACCATTTCCTTCATTCCCCCGCCACCCACCACCCACATCTCTTTGTCGCGCTTCGCTTGACGCATAGCATCGAGAACGCCCAGTGCGATGTCGTCATCCTGAGCCCAGACCGCATCAATATGTTGGAACCGGCTCAGAAAATCCTGCATGACGCTGAAGCCGTCCTCGCGATTCCCGTTGGCATATTTGCAATCGAGCACTTTGATTTGCGACCCCTTTATTTTGTCCATAAACGAATCAAAACGCTGGTTATCGATGACGGTGGGCAGACCGCGCAGGACGACGATATTTCCTTTGCTGCCTAATTTATCGAGGAAGTATTGGCCGGCGATTTTTCCCATACCCGGGTTGTCACGCGCGACGTAGAGATCCCGGATTCCGGGATCCGTCAAAGCTCGATCGACAACTGTCACAAACACGCCCTTCTTTTTCACCTGACGCACCGGGTCAGTGAGTGGAGCGGACTCGCACGGCAGAATGACCAGTGCCTTGATTTGGTGGGTCGCCGCGAGGTCCTCCAGACTCTTGGCCTGTTCGCTGGCGTTGGCGGCAGTTACGACGGAGACCTGCACGTTCTTGTAGGCTGACTCCACCCGTTTCTTCGCTTCGGCCGCGAAATAATTGACGCCACCAGTCCAGCCGTTGTCCGCAGAAGGAATAGAGACGCCAATTTTGATGGTCTCTTGAGCCCTTGCCGAATCGGGGATGAGACTGGCCGCACAAAACGGCACTAATGCCAGGTATTGGGTTAACATAGTCATTTTCGGGGGGATTCATTAACGCGTCGTGCCACTACGCTGCAGCAAGGCAGCTCCTAAAATGATGGTGCCCAGAACAGCGGTGACGGATTCTGTTCTTGGGAGGCATGTTCTTGCAGTGCGATTGTGTATTCCCGACTAGACACCGCGCGAAGCGAGGTCTACCACCGATAACTTCGCCGTGGCAAGGAGTTCGTTTGGGGGATTTACTTCAAGGGTCGTGGTTGCACTCCGGCACGTTGAAACAGCTCCAAATAATGCGAAGCGCAATAACTGCTGCAAGGCTGAGAGCATAGACCCAGAGAATACCGATGGTGCAGGGATCAATCCACGAACAAGCCGTGTCGTATTGTGGTTTGATGACGATAGGAGCGTTACGCTCGCCGGGCTGTACATTGCCGCCGCGTTACAGTCGCCTCCCGCCATGAGGGAGGGTTCATAGTCGGGCACGAAGCGAAGGCCATGACTAACTGACCCGAATTCTCTGTGACGCTTCTCCCAGCTCGCGCACTCGAGTTCGCACCTCGTCCCGAAGATTGAGTCCGTCCGCAAAATCGTGACGGGTCGCATAGACAAAGCGCGGGATAATCACGCAGCGGAAATCGAGCATGAGGCTGTTTGCCAGTCCCATTACGGACATGTAGCTGGACGTTCCACCGGCTGCACACAAGAATCCAACCACCTTGTTTTCCCAGGCGTCCCCTGTCAGCTCTACCAGATTCTTCGCCGCCGCGTTGACATCGAAATTGTAGATCGGCGTCGCTACGACAATCACGCGAGCCGAGTTCAACAGAGTCTGGCAGGTTTCAACGTTTGGGTCATTATACGCAGCGTCGGCATCACAGAACGGGAGCTTCACATCCCGCAAATCAAGCAACTGGCTGTTCAGCTTCGAGTCACGATAGAAGGCAAGGAGTTCGCTGGCTAAAGCCCGACTCAAACTCGCCTCCCGAAGTGAAGCTGATACGACAACATACTCTGCCGGCGTGTCCATCGGGTGCATCGTAAGTCGAATCGAGGCCCTCCTCTAGATGAAATCGTTGCGAGACACTCACTGTTAGACGAGCGTTTTGAACGCCTTATCCTGTCGCCGGGAAGGCGCAGAACCGAAACCACCAGCTAAAAAGAATCGAACGGACTCATGACAACCACGACACTTTCTGCAAACGCCGCCGCGAGCGGTACTTTCAACTTGGGCAATGATTTACCGATCCATCGGCTTGGCTTCGGAGCGATGCGTATAACCGGGAAAGGTATTTGGGGCGAACCCGAAAATCCGGAAGAGGCGCGTCGAGTCCTACAGCGAGCCGTCGAACTGGGCGTCAACTTTATCGATACGGCCGACTCTTACGGTCCGGAGGTCAGCGAACGATTGATTGCAGAGGCATTACACCCGTATCCGGCTGGTCTCGTCATCGCGACGAAAGGCGGTTTAACCCGACAGGGCCCCGAACAATGGGCGCCGGTTGGCCGGCCCGAATATATCCAGCAATGCGTAGAGATGAGCCTTCGGCGCTTAAAACTTGAACGAATCGACCTCTACCAACTGCATCGCATCGATCCGAAAGTTCCGGCCGAGGAAACTCTGGGAGCGCTCGAGGAGCTGCAGCGGGCCGGCAAAATTCACCATATCGGTCTCTCGGAGGTATCTACCAAGGAGATCAAACGCGCCAAAAAGATTGTTTCGATCGTGAGCGTGCAGAACCGGTACAACCTGGTAGATCGCGAACACGAAGAGGTGCTCAACTACTGCGAAAAGCACAATCTCGGATTCATCCCCTGGTTTCCGGTAGCAGCCGGCGACCTCGCTCAACCGGGCGGTCGGCTGGATCACGCGGCCCAGAAACACAACGCGACGGTCGCGCAGCTCTCGCTGGCTTGGCTCCTCCATCGATCACCTGTCGTTCTACCGATTCCCGGAACTTCCTCGGTGGATCATCTGGAAGAAAATGTGGCCGCGGCCGATCTGAAACTTTCCCAGGAGGAATGGGAAGAAGTCGAGAAAGCAGCGGCCAAGTAGGCGCGGTAGGGATGCGCTCCTGCGCGTCCGCTCTCACGGTTTTTTTTGCAATCACCGACAGCGTGGATTGACCCACGATTGGTGGCGACACAGTTCAGCGGGTTTCCGGTACGGCAACGGAACGGTTTTTTACCGGGAACAAAAAAAGATTTTAAGCCTTGCTATTGAACTTAGTGCTGCCTAAGTATCTAAGAGTGACCTAAACTGCTCCCCGTTTGGCTCGATGCCGTTATGAACCAATCTTGCGATACAGTAGAACCGGTGGCCCAAGAAACGGGGTGGCGCTCCCAGCGAACTGGTCCCTCCCTTCCGGAAGTATATCGTTCGGTCAAAATACCTAAGATAAGCGGAAATTGGTGGGGTATCCTTCGGAAGCTGCTCGCCTTTTCCGGTCCCGGTTATTTGATCGCGGTTGGTTATATGGACCCGGGCAACTGGGCCACTGACATCGCCGGCGGGTCTCAGTTCTACTACACGCTGCTCTCCGTGGTCATCATCTCCAGCCTGATGGCTATTTTCCTGCAGCACCTGGCTCTAAAGCTGGGGGTAGCCACGGGACGCGATCTTGCTCAAGCTTGCCGGGACCACTTCGCTCCCGTCATCAACTTTATTCTTTGGGTCGGGTGCGAAATCGCCATCGCTGCCTGCGACCTCGCCGAAGTCATCGGTTCGGCCATCGCGCTGAATTTACTTTTCGGGCTGCCCTTGATCTGGGGTGTCTGTCTAACAGCCTGCGACGTACTCGTCGTCCTTTATTTTCAAAACCGAGGGTTCCGCATCATCGAGGCGCTGGTACTCACTCTAATCGGCGTGATCGCCGTCAGCTTCGGGATCCAAATCTTTCTGTCGAAGCCCGATTTCGGCGCACTCGCGCTAGGTTGCTTGCCTTCGTCGGAAATACTTCACAATCACGCGATGTTTTACGTGGCAATTGGGATCCTGGGAGCGACGGTCATGCCGCATAATCTGTATCTGCACTCCTCCATCGCGCAGACCCGCCACTACGAGCTCTCGCCAAAAGGCAAACGGGAAGCCATTTTGTTCGGCACGATCGATTCAACGATTGCCCTCTTTTTTGCGCTCTTCATCAATGCCGCAATTCTCATTGTGGCCGCTGCTACGTTCTATCGAAGCGGCCATCACGAGGTCGCCGAAATTCAGGATGCCTACAAGCTGCTGAGTCCGCTTCTCGGGGTCGGAGCCGCCAGCACATTGTTCGCGGTCGCGCTGTTGGCGTCGGGCCAGAACTCGACGCTTACCGGAACTCTGGCCGGTCAAATCGTGATGGAAGGCTTCTTGCGCCTGCGACTGCCTCCCGTTCTGCGCCGCCTGATCACTCGGCTTCTGGCGATCATCCCTGCTATCATTGTTACGGCTCTTTTGGGAGAGAACGGCACGGCTCAACTGTTGATCCTGAGCCAAGTGATCCTGAGCATGCAGTTAAGCTTCGCCGTCATTCCCCTCGTAATGTTCACCAGCGATAAAACAAAGATGGGCGAGTTTGTGAATGCACGCTGGATTAAAATCGGCGGCTGGACCCTGGGCATCGTGATCGCTTCGCTGAACGCCTTTCTTCTCTGGCAAACCTTCGCCGGATCAGCTCCACAATGAAGCCTGCGGAATTGGAGTGATGCAAGGGGATCGGAATCTCGTCCGAACATTCCAATAAGATTGAAGCTACGCTAAGGCCGCGCACACGCCTGTATGCAACAACTCAGACGTCTACGCTCCATAAGCGTTTTTTAACGGTCGATTCCTATTGTTCTTAATTCGTCCTTCGGCAAAGTGAGAGCCGGATGCCGCTCCACGGGAGCCCGACAAATTACGCAGTCGATAAACCCAGATCGTTAGTCTCTAACCTCCTCTATGATTAACAGTGCAAGGCTCTTCGCTGTACTCGGAATCATTTTCGTCACCGAAACCCAATACCCGCTGTCAACGAGAGCCGACGAGAATGTCCAGCAGAATCTGGCGACCGACGATGGAAAATCTCAGTCCACGGTACCGCTCGAAAAAAAGGAAGAGGCCGCCGAGCTCCAAAACTGGTTGTTCCACTTCCAAGGAACCGAGATCCTTCAAGGGCAGCCTGGCTTTCATGATCCCTATAGTGGAATCAATAGTCTACATTCGGGCGACAATTTTCGACAGACGACGACAGCGGACCTTTTTTTTGGTGCCCGCCTATTGCCGGGAAGCGAGGTTTATTTTAACCCGGAGTATTATCAGGGTTTCAGCTTCGGGATAACTCACGGCATCGCCGCGTTTCCGAATGCTCAATCCTCCAAGGTAGGGAAGTACCGCGGAGATCTTTTCATTCCCCATCTTTTTTTGCGGCAAGTCTGGGGCTTTGGCGGAGAACAGGAACAAATCGACGGCAGCCAGCTTCAGCTTGCGGGCAAGGCGGATATTTCCCGCTTTACACTTACGGTTGGGAAGATGGCTGTCACTGACCAGCTCGACAACAACTCCTACGCCCACGACCCAAGCTCTCAGTTTTTGAACTGGGCCGTGGTGGATCAGGGCAGTTTTGACTTTGCTGGCGATTCGCTGGGTTACGAATACGGCCTCACACTGGAACTAAACCAAAAGCTCTGGGCTGCACGCTGGGGGATTTTTACAGTGCCGCGCGTTAGCAATGGTTTCGCCACCGACGGCCATTTTCTGAAGGCCTGGCAGCAAGTTGCTGAATTAGAGGAGCGTTATGAATTGTTCGGCCATCCAGGCAAGGTTCGTTTCCTCGGTTACCTCGAGAGCGCCAATATGGGCAGCTTCCCGGCAACGCTCGATAATCCTTCTTTGCACGAAGACATTACCAAAACGCGCCGCTTTCGTTATACCTACGGGCTTGGCATCAATTTCGAGCAAGAGATTAGTAAGGATATCGGAGCTTTTCTGCGCGCCGGATATCGCGATCCGAATTACGAGTTCTGGCAGTATACCGACATCTCGAGAAGCCTTGCACTTGGACTGCAAATCAAAGGCAGCGCCTGGTGTCGCCCGAACGATACTTTCGGATTGGCTGACGCCCTCGATGGATTGGGCCATGCTCAGAGAAAATACTTTGGCGCGGGCGGGCTAGGAATCCTGGTTGGAGACGGGAAACTCCATTACGGCTTGGAAAATGTAATCGAGACCTATTATAATCTGGAAGTTTTTAAGGGCGTGAACGTGACGTTAGATTATCAGCTGGTCGTTAACCCCGCTTATAATCAGGATCGCGGCCCGATCAACGTTTTCATGGCCCGCTTTCATTTCCAATATTAGTCGGCGCATTTCATTCCGAACCGCACACCCGCCAGAAGCGCATTCGTCCATATTGCGCGTGAGTTTTGCGGACTAGGCTACTTCCCCGGAATCCTGAGATTCTTTTTGCCGCAAGAAACCCGGCGAAGGGGGCTGATTTTCCTTGTCGGGTTAATCAAAGCTCTGTAACGAACCAATCGGAGTATGGCAACTGAGCCTCCAACGGCGACCGGTGACGCTACCCCGGCGTACCCTGCATGCGTCGAGCACGGGGTATGGATCCCTATCCCTCCCCCAAGTGGTCTCCATCGCCTCACATTGAAGGACATCGATCCCGACGAATCGCACGCCGTTAAGCAACGAGGTGTCCTGAGCTTTCATGCAATCGGATGTTCCGGCGACTTTAAGGATCATTTGCCCGGGCTGCGAGTAGCTAAGGCTATGGCGGCTCAGATCTCCAATCCTCGCGTAAACGGTGGAAGTGCAACGGCGGTTGGGGCGTCGTTTTTGTTTCACTTGGGCGACGTCGTTTACAAGGACGAAGATCCCTCGGATCCGGAAGGCAAGGACCAGGCGGCGATGTACAACTCACAGTTCTACGCCCAGTTCACAAGCTATGACCGTAACATTTTGGCGATTGCCGGTAACCACGACTGCAAGAGCTCCGATCATCGGAGGAAGTCGGCGATCCTTCACTTTCTGCAGAACTTTTGCGACTCGAAAAGAGAGGCAAGTCCAGACAATCAAACAGACAGTCGGCTGACGATGACTCAGCCGTTTCCCTACTGGTTGTTCGAAACCTCGGTCGCCTACGTTGTTGGTCTATACACGAATGACATCAATGGAGGGCAGTTGGACGACCCCATGAGTACAGACAACCCGCAATATCAGTGGCTTGTCAAAACCTTGAAGGGGATTAAGGACGCTGCCGATGGAAAAGTGATTTTCCTGGCATTGCACTATCCTCCGTATTCCGGTGCAGCTAATTTCGCCGAACGCGGCGACCCAAACTTGGGTCCGACGCCGCGCCGCGCCCCTCCGGCCGGCGTCCTGCAACCGCTTGGCAACATTCTGCAACAAGCTTTTCACGAGAGCGCCCAATACCCTGATGTGGTTATCTCAGCTCACGCCCATCTTTATCAGCGAATCACCTACACCTATGCCAGCGGCTGGCAAATCCCGTACCTGATCGCCGGCAGCGGAGGTCATGCACCGGTCGAACCGCTCTCCAAAACCTGCTCGGGTGACACGGTTGCACTCTCAGACCTACCATTCGATGTCGTACTCCCTTCCGGTTCGGCTTTAGCAAAAGGGGACTCGGCTAAGGTGGTCGCTTACAACGACAAGGAATTGGGCTTCCTGCGTTTAACCGTCGACATCAGTGAGAAAACGGTGATAGGAGAGTTTTTCGCTGCCCATGACCAATCTAACCCAGGCGCCGAACTACCGGCGCTGCGGGACTCTTTCACCCTCCACCTGCAAAAGCATACAATTGATTAATCCGGATCGTCTCCAGATCCAGTATCGCAAAACTGCGCCCCCATTGATCCGGTCAATTGTACGCCCCCGCGATTTTCCCGAATGAGGCACGGTTCTCCTCAGCCTTGATCACGAAATCGGCTACATCGGCACACGCGATCCTTGCCGCGATTACCTTGGACGAGGGCATCCGGAGGTTCTCCAGGAGAGCCTTCTTTTCCCAGCGCGCGGTCTGGAAAAGGGAATGTCTGCGTAGCAAATGATTTCCAGATCGGAAAGCGATCAAACGTCGCTTCGTGGGGACATGATGTTTGTTCGCGAAGCGAAAGCTTGAGCAATCCGCACACACGGCGCCCGTCGTCTTCTCACTAAAATCGCAATCCGTGCTGGGCGCTCGATACGAGTCCGGCGTACCGCCGCCAAAGCTTTCCAAATGGTAATTTGATGAGAGTGCCGAAGATAGGTACCCCTGATCAAAGTTACGCTGCTCGCTCGCCTGTGAACCGTACGAGAAAATTGGGATCATGCCCCGCCATTCATCTCCCCCCTCGCACTTTGGCCCTGCGAACGCAGTTACTTATCGTTGCCGGTATAGGGTGCCTCGTTGATTGTATGCGATTGTCGATCAAATAGTCTACCATCCAGAACCTTACGTGGACGAGAAAACGAGTAAGCGAGGTCTCTCTATCTTCTCTAGTTGTGCCGCCGCTCCAAGTGATCGCAATTTGGTCTCTCTTTATCTAGACGTCGGATGCAATTATCTCGGCCTGCTGCCCTCTCGAGAAAATGACATCTTCGGCGTGGCTGCCAGCTATACCAAACTTGGCGATGCCGTGGTCGGAAGTGGTAGCGTCGTTCACTCCGGCCACGAGACCGTTATCGAGGCAAGTTACAGGATACAATTAAACGAACATCTCTACTTACAACCTGACATGCAGTACATTCTTCACACGGGCGGTTTTGGTGCCCACTCGAGTGCATTTGTGAGCGGCTTGAGATTTGACGTCACATTCTGAGGCTGTCGATCGGAGAGACAAGTCCAATGTTTCCTTTTATCCTTGAGTTGTGAAACGCATTACCCCATTTAGCCTGTGGATTCTTTGTTGGGTTGTTTCTGGTATGCTCTTAGCATCCACGCACAAAGCCGTTGCCGGATCGTCAGAGCCGGCTAGCCAAACCGTCGACAAGAGCCAATACAATCTCTTTAACCCTACCCCGGCGGCGCAGATGCGAGACTTCGCCCCAGACCGTCCCAACGTCACCGACGGTCCATATACCATTGATCCTGGTCATTTGCTGTTGGAAGTTGGGTTATTCGAGTATGCGCGCGATCGCTACAATAGTGAGAGCATCCGCCTTGATAGCCTGGCCTTCGGTGACACGAATGCTCGGCTCGGTGTGACTAGCTTTGCGGAACTGGATTTCTTGTTTGCTGCTTACAGTTACATCCGCACTAAGGACAAAGACACGGGCGCACACCTAAAGCAAAGCGGATTTTGCGATCTCACTGTAAGATCCAAAATCAATTTCCTTGGAGATGATGGAGGTCCCGTTGCCATCGGGCTCATTCCCTTTGTTACATTTCCCACGGGCCGAGATGGTGTAGGCAATCGGGGTTTCGCGGGCGGCGTTGGCCTCCCGGTCCAGTTTGCTCTGCCTGCCGACTTTCAGCTAGGAATCGAAACCACTATTCAAACGGTCCACGAACCGGGAGGTGGTTCCCACTTCGACTATCTCAACTCTATTAGCCTCGGCCACGCAATTACCAAGAAACTGAGCACCTACATCGAACTCGCTACCGATGTCAGTACCGCGGCGCATTCCGACTGGATCGGTACCATTGATACGGGTCTCGTCTATCAGCCCGCAAGCAACTGGCAGTTGGATGCAGGTGTCGAAATTGGAGTTACTAAGGCGGCGAATGACCTGTTTACTTTCATCGGAGCAGCATGGCGGTATTGAATCGATCTGCTCGAGAGGAACGGTTTCCTTAAAAACTTGATTTCTCTCTCCCAGCAGGGGACCGAAACCGCCAAAGGGACTATCCTCTGCCTGACAATCGCCGTGCTGCTCCGTAAACGACATCCGCGCGAATTTCTCGAATCTTCTCCCGTCTCACAGCTTCGATAGTCGCCACTCTTGACTCGCTCGCGATCCGGAGCGGAAAGTGCTGCAACCGCGACGGTGCGCCGACCAAAGCGATGCCAGAACGAGAGTGCAGAGTGATCGTAGTGATCCGCTGCGGCGTTGCGGGTTTTTCCAGCTGAACCTGCGGAGAATTGGGATCGCCCTATTTACGGTTGATGATTTTTTCGGGTTGCAAACAGAAGTTTTGTGAACGCGATTCGGTTTGTAGTTAAAAAAATTCAGAAAACAACCGCAATGATGAGGCACGCAGCATCGTCAAACAACCCACCCAGTTAAAGCCGGCAACCCGAAATCCTCTCATCCATCATGCGACAAAAACCGTTGCGCTTTGAAGAGCTTCTCCTGCCTCACCTGGACGGCGCATACAATCTGGCCCGCTGGATGGTAGAGAGTGATCAGGACGCGCAGGATATTGTCCAAGAGGCGTATATCCAAGCACGGACGGAATTTGGGCAATTTCGCGGAGCCGACGCTCGAGTCTGGCTATTGACAATCGTCCGAGAGATTGCCTACACCTGGACGGGGAGCAGCCGCCGCAATCAGTCAAGCATGATTCCGTTGGAGGAAGCGATTCATATGGTACCATTGGAAAGACACCTGCTCGACCCCTCCTCAGAAGAGCGAAAACGAGATCTCCATGAAGCATTGAGAAGATTGCCGGTCGAATTTCGGGAAATTTTGGCACTGCGGGATGTCGAAGGATGGTCCAACGAACAATTGGCTTCCGCATTGAAGCTGTCAGCGGCTAAGGTGACATCTCGGCTGAGCCAGGCGCGCCTGCGCCTGCGCCGGGAATTAATTGGGGTTCAACGGGGTAAGGGATTAGAACAATGAATTGCGAAGAAGTTGATTGCCTTCTAGATCCCTACCTCGATCGCGAGCTCGAACTTAGCCGGCAACTTCGGGTGAAGCAGCATTTGAGCAGTTGCCCGGCTTGCCAGTCTCTCGCCCAGGAGTGTCAGGAATTTCGGTCCTTCTTTAAAGAGAACGCACCGGCATATCAAGCACCTCCTCAGCTTAAGGCCAATGTTTTGGCCATGGTTCGGCGCGAAAGAGTAACGCCTGCGCTGACATTCTTGTGCCGGCCATGGGCCTATGCGGCGGCAGTCGTCGTCCTCGGGTTGTGTGGCCTCAGCATCTTTGCTCCGGACAAAGGAAAAGAACTCTCGAGCGAGCTCTCCGGACCGGCTGTTCTGCGCCATACTCAGTCGGTCGCCGTTGACCATTTAGTGGACGTTGCTTCGGCGGAGCAGCAGGTGCTAAGACCTTGGTTCGCCGCCCAACTCGACTTTACTCCACCGCTAGTTGATCTCGTTGCTTCGGGATACGCCCTCCTGGGAGGGCGGACAGACGTCATCCAAGATCGTCCGGTCGCGGCGCTTGTTTATAAACACGACGAAAACGTTGTTTCCTTGTTTTGCTGGCCCTCCACCAAGGAACAGCTCTCAAGCGCAGACCACTTCATCGAAGGATTTCATGTCCGCACCTGGAGCAATGCGGACTGCAATTACATCGTCGTTTCAAAAGACAAGGGCAAACTGGATGAATTTGTGAATTCGCTGCAGGGCCATTCTGGGTCAGGCGCCTATTTTTGAATCTTGCGCCGAGCTACTCCGTAGACAACATCGGTGCGAATTTCTCTAATCCCCTCTCGTCTCACTGCTTCGATTGTCGCCAGTCTGACTCGCTCCCGACGTGAAGGAGAAAGCGCATCTACGGTCGACCTGTATCCTGACCCGAGAATGATCCTCCACCAGTCTTCGGGACTAGTGAGCGGATGCATTCCAGGCTCTGCGACGACAACAGGATCAGCTATCCCGCATTCAATGAGGAGCTCGCGAAGTGCTTCAGGCTCGACGATTTTGCTCCATGGTTTAATCGATTTGAGCAACTCGGGATCCTCCTGGCGGAGTGCGTCCCAAAAGATGCCGTCGGCTGGTTCGAACGGCTTCGCGCCCCAGATTGTGATCCCAAGCAACCCGGCCGGACGGACCAGGCGCCACAACCCTCGAACCGCCGCGGACAGATCTGGAACAAAAAAGATACCGAAGACGCATATCACGGCGTCAAAGGATCGATCTGCAAACCGAAGATCCTCGAGGTCGGCGCGGCGAAATTCGATGTTTTTGAGGTAGCGCTCTGCAGCCAGATTAGTTCCCTTGTTTAAGAGATTTTGAGCGAGATCTACGGCCACGACCGAACCAGCGGGGCCGACGCGTTCTGCCGCCGGCAACGCCGAACCACCCATACCACAACAGACATCGAGCACCTTCATACCGGGCGTCAGCGCCAAACGCTCGACCGTGCGCCGGCCAAATCGGTCCCAAAACGACAGCGCAGGGTGATCGTAATGGTCTGCTGCGGCGTTGTAGGTTTTTTCCAACTGGATCTGCGGCGAATTGGGACCGGCCATATTTGAGCGTGACGAGAAGGGCTCCTGATTTCTAGACAGCCTTTCTCGCCCTCATTCCGATTAATTTAAGAGAAAGTGGCGGCGTCTGCCAAACCTATTAGTTTCGACTCCCTGAGTCGATCCCGACGCAGTCGATTTCGCGTCAGCTGCAAAATCCACACTAAAGATCCATCGACCTAAAACAACCAGGAAACGCCGCCAAAAAATCCGCGCCGCGCACCAAACTGAGGTGCAAACACGCCAATTCCCGAGCCGGTGCGTATCTGATACCCTTTGTCAAAGAGGTTCACTACATCGAATCGCAACTGGAGCTTGCCAAATTGGGGCAGGTCGATCGTGTGCGTCAGCCCGATATTGAAGATATAATAGGACGGCACCTCGTCCGTATTTGCGAATCCGCTACGCAAGCCATTTCCATAGAGCATGTCGGCATAGACGGTCGTGCCACGGCAGGTATAAGAGGCCCCAGCTGAGGCTGTGTACCGTTGGTCATGGTCAAGAAAGACGTAATGATTCTTAATGAAAGCTAATCTGTCGGGCGCAAACAGGAACTCCCCAGAGGTTATTTGTTCACCAGTTCCTCGTTGGAACGAAAAGTTAGCGTACGCGTTAAACCCGCCTTGCACGTAGTTCGCCGTCACGTCAACTCCGTACTGATTCCCGCGAGCGTAGTTGAACGGTGAAAAAATGAGAGCCGCGCCAAATTGCCCCTCATCTATCAGATCCCGAGATTCCTTGTAATACGCGTCGACACCAACGGAAAGCGAATTGGTAAACTGTTCGGTGATGCCGGCATCAAAATAGTGCGCTCGTTCCGGTTTTACTGACGAGCTTTGCTGGACTGCCGACTGATTCGTTGTACCGACAAACTTTGACAGGCTGGTGTTTTGTACCAACTCCAGAGGTGGCGGAGTGAAATAACGCGCATAGCCCGCGTGCAATGTGGTGCTCTTGGTGAGTTGAAGGACCACATTAATTCTGGGACTGAGTTGATAAGCGTGCGCGTATTCGTCGACGATATCAAATCTTCCGCCAAAGTTGACGGTTAACGGCTCAAAAATCTTCCATTCATCCTGGAGATAAAAACCATAGAAGAGGCCGGTCTTCCTACTGTTATCCGTGATCGAAATCGGCACATCCGAGGCTTGGGCGCCCGTGGCATCAACGGGAAAGACAAGGTTAGTCGTATACGCTCTCGCTGCCTCCAGGGTGACCAGAAATCCCGCCCGAACTACATTGCAGTCATTGACCGCCCAACTAGCGTCGAACTGCACGCCGTTATCGAAGAGACTGCGATCCACTCGACCGGCGATGCCATTGAAAATCAAGTCACCCTGTTGATCGGGAGTAAATAGTGTTTCGCTGTAGCGGGTAAATGCTGCCAGTTGGAAAGTGAGGGTATCAAACGACTTTTGGTAAGCTAGGATCAAGTAGTCATTCTGTTCGTGTTGATTCTCGTCCACGTTTCGCGAGTCGAATCTTTTCGGATCGGCGTTCGCCAGACTGAACACAGGAGTTTGGTTTGAATTACTCGGTATTTGAAAATCCGAGTAAGTGCCGCTGATCAACAACGTAATCCGACTCGAATCATCGATAATATAGGAAAAATCTCCAAAGCCTTTGTACTGCTTCGTCTGGTCGTGGATGGGATGATGACTGCTAGTCGGACTCTCGATTCCCAGGGTGTTCGAGTCGTAACTGCCTGTCGTGAAATAGTGGAACTGCCCCTGCGCACCGCCGAATTCGAAACTGGGATTGATCGTCTCATGCGAGCCGCCATAGAAGGAAAGTTCACCGCCGTTCAATGCCGCCCCTTGTTTGGTATGAATATCGATGATCCCGGTCGTGCGAAAACCAAATTGAGCCGGCAATGATCCGGTAATGAGATCCACATTGTCCACCAAGCGCGTATCGATCTCCTGGCCAAAACCAGTAATCCCTTCAGGGATTAAGACGTCATCAATTCGGAACTGCAAATTCGCGTGTTCGTCGCGCACGTGCAGTTGGCCGAAAGAGTCTTGTGAAACGCCGGGTGCTCTGAGGATTACTTGATTGAAGGATGCGTTATCCCCTTGTGATTGGGTCTGGATCTGGGTTTGACCAATAGAATATTTGGTGGCTCCCAGATAGGGAACAATCTGGTCACGAGCCTCATTGAGCTGACCCACGACTGTAACGGAATCGAGTGTTTGAGCAGCTTCGGGCGATGCAGTTGGCGTCACACTTTGACCGACCGACATGAGGGGGAGAATAAAGAGAGAAAGCAAGCAGGGAATTGTGCGCCAGCCTTTAGCTCGGCAGCCAGCGCACAAATAGAGAATAGTGTACATACTAAATTTCAAAAAAGTGTTGAATAGGCGTTTCGGATGAGTTCGGGCATTACACCTTTGCGGTCAGGTCAAACAGGTTTGCCTCGGCTGTCGCCCATGATGCTAGGGCGAAAACCTCGTCCAGCAGGCGCCGGACGGGCTTGAGCCGCGTGCACAAACGGATCGCTGTCGTGCCTTTCTCGCGGCAGTCTTCAATAAAGACTTTCGCTTACCGCTATTGACCTCGAGGCGGCCCACGGGCCGGAATGAGCTGCTCGGCTTGAGCCGAGACAAGGACTTGCGAGCAAAGACAAATAAGACCGGCTAGAAAGGGGAGGTCAGAGGGTTTCCCGGCGTAAGCCAGATCGGCCGGCACAAAATGAATTCCGCCATTGGCGAATAACGTGACCGCACAATCGTGATCTTCATGATCGGCGTCCGGGTGCACCCACTCATGCAGCTCCGGACAAGCCGTGAGGGTGAACGCCCAGAAGATCGATACGATGAGTATCGTCGTCAGGCTCACCTGAGCTAGCCCGATCGAGTTCTTTCTGCGGTGAGCGCCTATTTTTGCCACGAATCAAGAGACTCAAGCAGGGGCAAATCATTTTTGCAAACGATTTGCGTTTAGTTCGGCCGGTTTCTTTATCGCTCCGGGTTCACCTCGATCTCGTCATACCGGCGGATCCGATAAACCATCAAAGCTAAAACCCAGCTCGCCATAAAAATGCCAATGATCAGGTAACCGAGAACGCCAAAATTGTCGTTTAGCGATCCGATTGTATCCCAGAACGGCCCTTCCCAGTGCAACTTGCCGGCGACCAGACCCAACGCCTCGATCCCTCCCACGATGACGGCTACCACCACGGAAACAAAAGTGATGGTCAGATTGTAGTAGAGCTTCCGAATCGGCTTCACAAAAGCCCATCCATAAGCACCCAGCATCAAGATGCTGTCCATCGTATCAACCAACAGCATTCCAGCCGTAAACAGCGCAGGAAAGATAAGAATAGACCAGAGCGACAATCCCCTCGCGGCTTCCGTCGCAGAAATTCCGAGCAGTCCTACTTCGGTAGCAGTGTCAAACCCGAGACCAAAAAGGAGCCCGAGCGGATACATGTGCCAACTGCGGCTGATCAATCGAAACAATCTTCGGAAAATCCGCCCCATCACGCCCCGGTTTGTCAGCGCCATGTCCAAATCCGCTTCAATAAACTGGCCTCCGCCCTTCACCGCCTGAAACGTGCGATAAACCGAAATAAGAATCAGAATATTGGCGGCGGAAATGAGGAATAGGAAAATCGCCGACACGCTTGTCCCGATGAGTCCACCGACTTCTCGGAAGATATTGAAATGCGATTGCGCTACGGAAGCCGTCGCAGCTAGAGCGACGGAAAGTCCGATAACTACGGTCGAGTGACCAAGCGAAAAAAATAACCCCACGCCAACCGGACGCTCGCCATTCTGCATTAGCTTCCGAGTGACGTTGTCGATCGCTGCAATGTGGTCAGCATCGACCGCGTGCCGCAACCCGAAGCTGTAAGCAAGGAGCGCTATACCCAGCAGAATTGGGAAAGGATGAAACACCAAAACCGCCCACATCCAAGCAGTCAGATTCGTTCCAATGAGTAGTGTAAGAACACCCACGATTTTTGCCCGCAGACGGACATTTCGATTCCCAAGTGTTTCTGCTCGCACGAAGGACATGATGAAGGCGAGCGGCGGCCGGCTCAAGCGTGTTGTCGAGTCAGTTGGGCCGGAGTCTCAAGCCAATAGACCGGATATGCCACCAGCTCGCGGGTGATCGCCCACAAGTCGCGCCAGCTGAAAAAGCGAGGGTAACTCACCAAGACGTGTTTTATGCCGGCTTTCCTAAACGCCAGTTTGCAACGAGGCAGATGAAAATATTGAGAAATGACCATAATTCGCCTCCAGCCGTGTCGGTTCATCAACGCGACCGTGTTTTCGGCCGTAGCCATTGTATCGGCACCGCGAGGATCAAGAATAATCGCCCCGGCGGGGACGCCATGATCGACCAGGTATCGCCGCATCGCGACAGCCTCGTCCGTCCCGTTGGTCTCGATCCCGCCGCTCACCACTATAGTCGGGAACACCTGTTGCCGAAATAATTCCCCGGCGCGATCGAGGCGTGCTTTAAGCTGCGGCGACGGTTCGCCGTTGAGGTAAACCTCGTTACCGAGAATGACGGCGACATCCGAACGTTCGACCCGTTCCTTTAGACCATTGACGATGAGGATCAACGCAGCCATTAGCCACAGAACGGCGAAACAGACGACCAAGACGCTGAGCCGACGGATAAATTTGCGCATAAAGAAAAGAAAGAATGCGGGGAGTATTGGAGTAATGACTTCTTGCAATGGCTCGATGACGGGCAAATGCAGTACTCCACCACTCCCTTATCACGCACTCCATTGCTTTCATTTGACCCCGGAACTTAACTGAGCGAATACGCCGCCAAAGCGGGCGGAACCGGATTCGAGCTTTAGGCGGATACGGAAGGCGTGCTTCGAGCCATCATTGCGGGGCGCGTGTTGCTGCGAATTTTGCAGAGCTACCGCAGAAGATACATTTCCGGTTTGGATGATGCTGGAGTTTGCAACATTGAATAGAGTCGTGGTCTTTAACAAACAGATATCCTTGGGCTGCCAAAAGCATGCCGACTGGAGCCGCCGCAAAGTAAATCCAAATCCCCGTCCAGATGCCGCTGGGCAGCGCTGAGGCGAATGTCCTGGCCGGATTCATTCCAAACCCGGAAAGAGGTGCTTCAAACGTCACATAACAGGTAATGAGTATTCCGGCAAAAAGCCCGGTGAATTGAGAAATCGAAGGTGTGTTCGAAACGTAAATGATCATGGCCATCATGATGAACGCAGCAATGAATTCGCCCGTAAATGCAGCCAAGATTCCGAAGTGACCTGGAATGGTCACAACGTAATTCACCGGAGCCTGTGTAAAACATCTCCCCAGTGCCCAAGCCGTGAGCAAAACTCCCATCAGACCGCCTAAGAACTGAAACACGACATAAAAGAAGGCATCCCAAGGCGGGATTTTGCCAAGACGAAGGAAAGTCAGAGTGACGGCCGGGTTCATGTGCGCACCTGATCGCTTCCCCCAGGGCGAATAGATGATCCCCATTGCTGTGGTACCCATAGCCACCCCGATCAGCGCACGGCGCACGTCCCCATTGGGAATGTCTTGGTGAGCAGGTGAACCCGGATATTCCAGTAGTGCGGTAAACGCTCCGGCGGAGATCATGAAGATACCTAGCGCTGCAGCTTCCATCAGATATTCTGGCCAATGGCGTTGCAGCGATTCAGATAAAGAGGCTCTCTTGAAAGAGGTCACTGAGTTATCTGTATTCAGGTCATTCATCATTTGAATTCCATGAACTCAAAGTAATTCCCAAACGGATCGAGCAAGTAAAACCGAACACGATCTGGCATCGGTACAGCCTCGCGGATCGTTGCACCTTTCGACTCCAGATATCGACGGACCTTTTCAACACCGATTACTTCCAAGGCGACATGCCGATTCTCTGCCGGAACGAACCAAGGCGGACTGAAATCAATGTGTATTTGAATATCCAGAAGAACGAACCACATGAGCGTGTAATGACCAACGAGCGCCTTGGCCTGGGGAATTTCCTTTAGTCCAAGCAGCCCGCCATAGAAAGCGCGTACTCTCTGTTCCTCTCCGGCGGGAACCGCAATCGTGACGTGGTTGATTCGGCGAAACGGAATCGTAAAGTCTTCTTGCATGCTATTGTCGAGCTCACTGGACCTGTTGCAACAGGTGGTCACCGACGCGCAAGGCATTCGCGATAGCTGTTAGCGACGGGTTCACGGCTCCAATGCTGACGAAAAAGCTGGTATCCACGACGTAAAGATTATCCAGTTCATGGGCCTTACAGTTCACATCCAAAACCGAAGTCTTGGGGTCGGCGCCAAAGCGACAAGTACCCGACTGATGGCCCACGCCTGCGATTGGGATCACCTTGCCCATATAGGCCGAATTGGGAATGAGATGTTTGTGCATACCTAGATGCTCGAGCAACGACTTAAGGCGTTCATAAAGCCGCTTGGTCGGCACCACATTGTTAGAGGTATAGCTAAGGACGATTTCTTTCTTGGTGTTAAGGGTTACCCGATTATTTGGATCAGGGAGATCTTCCGTCGTTAACCAGAAATCGACCGCGTGCCTGGCCATCTGATCCAGGCTAAAGCCCGGCGCAAAAAAGGGCGCGTCCGCCCGAAACATGGGACCTTTGGACTTCCCGATCATCTGTATGTTTCCTATTGGGAAATCGAACCCCTTCTCGCCAAAATAAAAATCATTCAGCGAAATCGTCTTTTGGAACTGGGTAAGATTGGGTTCAACCGATAGAGCAACGACAGCTTGACTATTGTGAAACATGTAATTGCGACCAACCTGATCCGACCCATTCGCCAGTCCATTCGGGTGTTTGTCGTTGGCCGACATGAGAAGCAGACGGGCCGTGTTGGCCGCTCCGGCGGAGAGTACGACGACGCTTCCCTGATACGATTCGGTTGCGCCGTCGCGGTTAACGACCACCTCAGTCACTTCGCGTCCAGAGGGACTGGTCTTTAGCTGGGTGACCTCGGCATTAACGAGGAGAGTGACGTTGGGATATTTCAACGCGGGGCGAACAGCGATGACTTCGGCATCGGCCTTAGCATGGACCAGGCAGGGATAACCGTCACAAGTATCGCATTTCAGACAGTGACTTTCGGCGCGATGCTCTTCATTGAGCAGAATGGCCGTGGGTGCATGGAAAGGATGATACCCCGCCCTGACAAGATCATCGTGCAACAGCTGGATGCGTGGTTCATGGGCGACCGGAGCATAGGGATAGGGCTTACTGGCAGGAGGTTCAGTCGGATCTTCGCCGCGCAAGCCGTGTACCTGATAGAGTTCCTCGGCCTGGGTATAGTAAGGCTCAAAATCTTCATATCGAAGAGGCCATGCCGGGGAAACTCCGTCGTAATGCCTGACTTCGCGGAAATCCTCTTTACGCAAGCGAAAGAGGGCAGCGCCATACATCTTGGTCGCGCCCCCCACCACGTAATGGACGCCGGGTTGAAATACTTTTCCATCTTTGTCGTACCAATTGTCCTTCGAAACATACCGGTTGTTCACAAAGACCTCGGTCGGATCCCAATTCTCCTTTTCTCGAGGCAAATAATCGCCGCGTTCGAGAAGCAGGATTTTCTTGCCTGAACTCGCGAGACGGAACGCCAGCGTTCCTCCGCCAGCGCCGGTTCCGATTATAATGATGTCATAGTGGGTCGTGCTCGCCATAATCTCCTCCATAGTTGGCAATTCATCTTACTTAGTCCTTGCCGCAACTCCATAGAATAGGCATGAGGCGCCCCAGATCGTTAGTCGGGCGAAGCGGGCCCAAGATTGGTAGGGCGAAATCCGACTCCGCCAGGCCTAACCAATCGACCCAGGCGTGAAATTCAATTCCAGCCTTTCCGGTCGTCCAGGCAAATTGAGGCTAGTAAATTTCTCTGGCGTCTGCGCAATAATCTTCCCGCGCCGCACGACTAACAACCGGGTTGCCTGGAGCCGGATGGCTTCGAAGGGATCAGCCGCCTGAAGCAATATCAGATCAGCGTAACATCCGGGCTCGATTCCATAGCGTTCCAGACCAAGGATCCTGGCTGGATACGTTGTGACCGCATCGTAACAAGATTGGATCGCTTCCCGCGACGTCATCTGCGCAAGGTGCAGTCCGACGTGGGCGACTTCGAGCATATCGGCAGAGCCAAACGAGTACCAGGGATCCATGACACAATCGTGTCCGAACGCCACGATCACTCCCGCCGCCATTAACTCCGGAACCCGCGTTAGCCCGCGTCGTTTCGGGTAACTGTCAATCCTCCCTTGCAAAGTGATATTGATCAGTGGATTCGCGATAGCTGCGACTTCCGCTTCAGCGATCAACGGAAGCAGCTTGGAAACATAATAGTTGTCCATCGAATGCATCGACGTCAGATGTGAACCCGCGACTCGACCTCCCAACCCGAGTCGTTGGGTCTCTGCTGCTAATGTCTCGATGTGTCGGGAATGCGGATCGTCCGATTCGTCGCAGTGCAGATCGACCCGGAGGCCGCGTTCCGCCGCGATTTCGCAGAGCTGGTGCACCGAAGCTGTGCCATCGGCCATCGTTCGCTCAAAATGCGGAATCCCACCGACCACGTCCACTCCAAGGTCCAATGCACGCAACAGATTTTTAAACGCGTTCGGCGATCGATACAACCCATCCTGCGGAAATGCCACCAGCTGAAGATCGAGGTAAGACGCGACTTTTTGCTTTACGTCGAGCAACGCTTCCACCGCTAACAAACGGTCATCGCAAACGTCGACGTGACTCCTGATCGCCAATAAGCCTTGGGCAACAGCCATGTCGCAATAGGCCAAGGCGCGCTTGCTCACTGCGTCCGCAGTGAGCTGTGGCTTCAGTTCGCCCCACAAAGAAATTCCTTCCAGTAATGTTCCAGAACGGTTGAGGCGTGGCAACCCAAGAGAGAGGGCGGCGTCCAGATGGAAATGAGCATCGACGAATGGCGGAGAAACCAGCCGGCCAACGGCGTCTATCTCTATCGAACCGCTCGCGGTCAGGCCGTGTTCCACGGCGACTATGCGGTCACCGACGATTCCTATGTCGACGTTCGAACGACCGTCTGGAAGATTGGCGTGCCTGAGAATGAGATCCATTTTAATCGTGTAACTTGTAACCTATAACCTGCAACCTGTAACCTCTACCCATGCTCTCTTGTGTCATTCATAGCGCGCACGACCTGCGCGTCGAGGAGCGCGAGATTCCTCAACCAAAAACCGGTGAAGTCCTCGTTCGACTCGGCGCCGGCGGAATCTGTGGATCCGACTTGCATTATTATCATGACGGCGGCGTAGGCGACTTCCGTTTGCGCGAGCCGTTGATCCTGGGTCATGAGGTCGCCGGTGAAGTCGTAACCACTGGGCCTGAGGTGACCTCCGTCGCCGTGGGTGATCGTGTCGCCGTGAATCCTGCCCGGTATTGCGGAGTGTGTCACCACTGCCGGACCGGTCGTCCGAATCTATGTCCAGAGGTTCGTTTTTTTGGAAGCGCCGCACGATTTCCTCATGTTTCTGGAGGTTTTGCAGAATTTTTCTGCGCGGCTGAAACCCAGTGCATCCGACTCACGACCAGCATCTCTTTTCCGGTGATTGCTTGCGCGGAGCCGCTCTCGGTCGCGCTCCACGCAGTGAACCAAGCCGGTAAGCTGACCGGCAAACGGGTCTTGGTTACCGGCGCGGGCCCCATTGGCCTACTGGTAGCAATGGCCGCTCGTTACGCCGGCGCGCTTGAAGTGGTGGTGACCGATCGCGTCCAAGCACCGCTGGATCTTGCGCTACAAATAGGAGCCGACCGCGCTTTGAACGTCGCCGAAACGGAAAGTGCGCTGGTCCACGCAGCTGCGGGCGGTTTCGATGTTGCGCTCGAGGCTTCAGGCGCCTCAGCGGCATTGCTTAACTGTTTTGAATCGGTGAAGCCCGGAGGCCGCATCGTTCAAGTCGGAATGCTTTCCAAAGCCGTACTGCCGCTTGGCCGACTGATTTCCCGCGAAATCGAGTTCGTAGGCACATTTCGGTTTCACGAGGAATTTGGGCAAGCCGTCGAACTTCTGGAGCGAGGACGGATCCGAGTCGAAGCGTTAATCACCGACCGGCTGCCCTTGGGGCGAGCAACCGAAGCATTCGAGATGGCCTCGGATCGGCGCCGATCAATCAAAGTGAGTCTGGTGGGCAAGGAATGAGCCCGCTTCTACTCAATCATCATGACTGAAGGGTATCTCCAACGGGCCGCTTTGGAATTATTTGGCCGAAAACTGCGCGACAACGACACGTGTCGATATCATGTTATTTCGTGCACTCCTCTCGTGGCTCGCTCCGACGTTTGCCGGATATCCGGCCCTCTTTGACTCACAGCGGTAGGACGGAACGTTCCCGACTCTCAAACAGCCTCTCACACAGTTCCCGATGAGCTCGGCGGCGACTTGCTCCGAAGATAACAAAGCACGGCCCGAGTCCTCAGCGAAAAATTCGCCATCGCGAGGATTAATCTGCTTAGCGCTGATCACGGTCTACCTTGTCTGGGGTTCCACCTATCTCGGCATCCGCTTTGCAATTGAGTCGACGCCTCCGTTTTTCATGGCCGGCTGCCGTTTTGCAACCGCCGGGTTGATCATGGTCGCAGCAGCATGCTTACGCGGCGCACGTTGGCCACGTGTCGCCGTTTGGCGAGACGCACTGGTCGTCGGCGGCTGTTTGATACTCGGTGGGAACGGTGCGGTCACTTTCGCTGAGCGATATGTGCCCTCCGGAGAGACCGCTTTGCTAGTCGGCTGCGTACCGATTTTTATGACGCTCTTTGCCTGGTTTGGCGGAATCACTCGACGCCCAGGCTTCCCGATTTTCTTGGCGATGGCACTCGGCCTGGCGGGTGTCGGCGTCCTCGCTCATGCAGGCGCAGGCACGAGCCAGGCATCCCCTGCGCAGCACTTGCTTGGGGTCATCGTCATCCTTGTCGGTTGCGTCATCTGGTCGTTTGGTTCCTTGTACGCCCGCCGAGCGCAGCGTGCTGAGTCGGCGGTGTTGAACATCGGACTACAAATGTTCGTAGGCGGTGTGCTTCTGTTCCTTGCCTCCATATCTTCCGGAGAGCCGGCCCCACTGAACCTCGGAGCAATCACCCAACGCTCGCTTCTAGCTTGGGTCTACTTAGTCACCATTGGGGCAGTTATCGGTTATAGCGCCTATGTGTGGCTTGTCCAAGTGGCCTCACCTGCGTTGGTTGGAACCTACGCGTTCGTTAATCCGGCGGTTGCTGTCTTCCTCGGCTGGCTCCTCGGAGCCGAACCGATCGGGATGACGACGATCATTGGAGCCTGCCTGGTCGTTGGAGCCGTTGCGATCATCGTCTTATCGCGGAGGGAGTGAAACGATGGGAACGCCGGGAACCCCGAACCGGAGATAATCTCACGCCAAGACCTGCCCGCAACGCTTCGCGTAGCCCCGCCCACATCGTCACACGAAGTGTTTCGGATGGGGATGCGGGCGGGCGCCAAGGCGCAAAGCGACGGAGGCGACTAGCCGATACCAGACGAATTGGCGTGTCGGCATAAGACCCCGGACCAGCAGCACAGCTGGCTCCACAGCGTTGAGCAATGGGTCGCGACCTGTCCGCTAGTCCCCGCGACGGCGGGACGAAGGAGGAAGGAACGCAATGAAAGTAGCCGGAAAATCGTCCCGGAGGGACAGAGCGATAGTAGCCCGGCACGAAGTGCCGGGAAACGGGAAAAAGCCCTCCTTCCCGCTAGGGACGCATGATTGTAGCCCGGTACGAAGTGCCGGGAAACGGGAAAAAGCCCTCCGTCCCGCTAGGGACGCATGATAGAAGCCCGGTACGAAGTGCCGGGAAACGGGAAAAAGCCCCTCCGTCCCGCTAGGGACGCTTGATAGTAGCCCGGCACGAAGGTGCCGGGAAACGGGAAAAAGCCCCTCCGTCCCGCTAGGGACGCTGCGATAGTAGCCCGGCACGAAGTGCCGGGAAGCGGGAAAAAGCCCCTCCGTCCCGCTAGGGACGGCTGAAATGTTCAGGTCTCTTAGTGGTGTTTAGCTGCCGTTCAACGCCACGTGTCTAAGCGACCCACTTGCGATCAAGCGACTCCTTCCTCCTTCGTCTCGCTTTCGCGAGATCACGGTGGACAAGCCGGGACGGCGGAGAAGCGTCCCTCAGCGTCTTCAGCAGTCGCTTCCTTAATGTTGACGCGCATGAGCTAAAGCCTGGGCTTGGCTATCGGCTATTGCGTTCCGCCGCTATCCCGAGTAGACCAGCAGTCCCTTGAGAGCATCAACCGCTCGCTCGAGTTGCGAATCGTGCGCGTGCGCTACTAGCTCTTTTTCTGCCGTGCTCAAAAATGCGCCACGTCGACGAATTAGTAGCGCCCGTTCATCGTCCCGGCTCAAAATGCTCACGATGTCCGGCTCGACACCTTTCTCTTGGATGGTCTCACGACTGGGCGTGTAATAGCGCGAAACCGTCAAGCGTATGCCCGATCCGTCCGGCAGCTGAAACTGGCCTTGGACTAGTCCCTTTCCGAAGGTAGTTTCACCGACAATAATCGCTCGCCGCCAATCCTTCATGGCCCCGGCAACAATTTCGGAGGCGCTGGCGCTTTCGCTGTTCACAATCAAGACAACTGGAAAACTGCCTCGTTGTTTGCTGCGAGGATCGGTGAAGTATTCCTGATGGGTACTTGGGTCCCGTCCTTCGGTGTATACTACCATCGTCTTCGGTGGCAGAAAAACTCCGCAGGTATCGATCGCGCTCTGCAGCAACCCTCCCGGGTTATATCGGAGATCCACAATGAGGGCACGCATCCCTTGTTCAAGCAATGCGTCCACTTTTTCTCCCAACTCAGACGCGGTCGGCTGATTAAATTCGGTGATGCGGACATATCCAATTTTCACTCCACCGGCGACAGGGCTTTCCAACAAATGGGCGTCACGAACACTCGTTACTTTGTAAACTTGGCGGGTCACCGACACTTCCCATCCCGTTTTTGTCGAAGGCCGGTAGACGCTCAGCTTTACCGCTGTTCCTCGTCCACCTCGCAGTAGCGGTCCGATATCTTCGATCGTCTTCCGTTCGATATTCACGTCGTTGATCGCCAGGATTTGATCGCCTGCCATTAACCCGGCCTTGAAAGCCGGAGCATCTTCGATCGACGAGACAATGGTAATTAACCCGTTGATAGCCGAGACGACGATCCCGATTCCAGTCACCTCTCCTTTGTTTTCCTCTTGGGAATCCTTGAAGTCAGCAGCGTCCAGATAGATGCTGTGCGGATCTAACTTCGCGAGCATCTGCTTGATACCTGCGCGCAGAAGGGATCTGGTGTCTGTCTTTTCTGGGTCGACGTAATCCTGCCGAATCAGCTGCAAAGCTCTGGTAAACAGTCCGAGCCTCGCGGCGATCTCTTGGCCAGAGTCATCCGCACGTCCGGACGTAAGTATTCTGCCTCCGAAGAGGAGGTCTAAGCCGACTAACAGAACCAGAAAAATCAAGCTCAGTTTTCGCCTCATCCAGAACGCCTATTTTGGCGATGGTAGCCCGTTCGGCTCTCAATGCAAGTTTCCTGGAGCGCCGGCGCTAGTACCCTCATTTCTTGAACGCTGCATTTATGTGATGCACCGGCAGGGCGCTTCTGTCATTTGTCATTCGCTATTTGCTATTGGTCATCAACGATTTCATCTATCCAATTACGCCGATGATCTTTCTTTGGGTGAACAAACGCGATTGGCGACACCCGGGTCCGATCGTCAATGTCGGTCTGCGGAACGCTTACCATCTTGCCGAGACCGGTTTCGAAACGCACCTCTGTTTGGGGGCTGGCCCAGACTCTGACACCAACGACGATCTGAAGACCTTTTATAGGCTCGATCCGACTCCTGGCCTGCACGTTCATCGCATCGCCCGGAAAGGATTAGTTGATCTGCGGCTCGGACGATATCAAGCGACTACCAGTCGCCGAATTTTTTCTCAGGTCTCCCGTTTGGTAAAGCGACTGCTGGCCGAGCGGCCCGATCCAGTAATCATCCTTACCCGCGAGGCGTCGATCTTGCCGCGACTCGTTTGGCTGCGCCGGCGTTACGCCGATCGTATCCGCGCATTCTACGAAGCGCATGATTATTACGCCGATCTATCTTGGAAGAAACGGGAAGGTCAGAAGATCAAATCGAGCGATTTGCGGCAAAGCTGGTTGGAACGGCTTTTCCTCCCGGGCATTGACGGAGTGATTGGTATCACCAACGAACAGACCGATCTTTACGCCCAGCAGTTTCCGCGGTTGGCTTGCATCTATTTACCACTCGGCGCCGAACTGAATGCCGACGAGCAGAGCATCGAGATCGAGCGACGCCGAGCGCAGCGCCGATTGGTCTATGTTGGTCGACTGACGCAAAGCAAAGGTTTGCAATCGTTGCTTCGCTCTACCTCTCGGCTCGCTGCCGCCAATATCCAATTGGCCTTCTGGGGCGGCAACGAGGCCCAGGGGCAAAAGGTGAAACAAATGGCGCGCGAATTCGGGTCTGATGATTGCGTCGAAGTCGTAAGTTCACGATCTCCGGAAGCGCTCGCCCTTGCTTTGGCCACAGAAGCGACTGCCGGGCTCATCCCTCTGGAGGACGACTACTACAACCGCTATCTCACCTGTCCCGCTAAAGGGCTCGACTACCTTGCCCACGCATTGCCGATCATCGCCAGCGATCTGCCCTCAACTCGTGGGCTCCTTGGTTCCAACGGCGCAGCTCGTTACGTCGCCGCCGGCGATCCGCACGGCTTTGCTCAAGAGGCGATCAGTTTACTCGATAGCGCCAAAACCTATCAAACAGCGACCCTCGCCGCACTCGCTCGCGCCCGCGAAATAAGCTGGAAGGCTCGGGTTGGCAAGTTAGTGGATTTTGTGAGTGGGGCGCTATCCCAACATCGATAGGACCGGCTTCCGTCGCACCGCCTCGGGCGGAGATTATGATAAGCACTAACCGGATTTCGTCTCGGATGGACACTATGATAGTAACCCGGCAACTTCAGTGCCGGGGCAGCATGAAAAAGACACGCGTCCGTCCCGGATTGGACGGCTGAAGCGTTCCAACTCTCGACGTGTCGTATCCAAGACAACGTGATCGTGCGGCATTTGCGATCAAGCGTCCCTAGCGGAGGGTGTCGGACTTTGCCCGACGCGCGAACGATCACTGCAGGCTTCGTCCGACAGGTCGCCGCTGAAAAAACCTGCCCATCAAATTTGATCACGCGAAGCCCGACAGGCCGCTCCGGGGGGCGGCTGAAACGGCCCGCTCCCTTCAACCTGCTTGTCCCCCACACGAAGTGGAACAGTCGCGTTCAAGCGTCCTCTCCGGGACGCTCCCTTCTTTTGACACGTCCCGGCAATGAATTGTCGGGGCTACTTTCATCCTGTCCCTTTGGGACAAAATCCGGCGAAACGGCCAATCTATGAGCTACAATTTCCAACCTTGAACTCGCTTGACTTGTATATCGTCCGATATATATCTTCCGATATAGCTTATGAGAACAGATTGGAACGAATATGATGGCGGACATTTCGCCCACGCTTGTCATTCCGATTGGCGTCACCGTGCCAAATGGCGCATGCGGTACGCCAAAAGACGCTTCGCACAGTCCCTCAGAGATTTTATGGGACACTTCCGCGAAGAAGGCCGCGGGGGTTGGGGACCGTGGGAAGATTGGGGTCCCTTTGCCCAATTTGCCGGCGGGCCGCGCGGTGGCCGCTTTTTCGGTTTCGGCGAAGCGCGACTTGCGATCCTTTCCCTCCTCAAGGAGGGACCGAAACACGGGTATCAACTGATCAAGGAACTGGAGCAACGATCGGGAGGTCTCTACCGCGCCAGCGCCGGGACCGTCTATCCCACCCTGCAACAATTGGAGGATGAAAAGCTCCTTCGTTCTCAAGAACAGGATGGAAGAAAGCTCTACACCCTGACCGAAGAAGGTTTGCAGGAAGTAGAAAGAGAAAAGGAAACGATCGAGCGCATTTGGCGAAAAGCAGAACGCTGGGGCGATTGGGGTCGCTGGAGCGGACCGGAATCGTTTGCTTTCTTTCGTCCCCTCGCCGCACTCGTCAAGGCGACGTTCCGCGCCGCCAAATGGGCTGCCGGTGATTCCCAACGGGAGCAGCGTCTTCTGACTCTACTGGAAAAAACGATCCACGAACTCGACGAGCTCAGAAAAGACTAGATTGCGCGAGATTCAGGTACAGTTGACCGCCGCAACCAAAGCGAATTGACGCGAATGGATCGATCAAATTCGCAGCCTTTCCCGCCGTAGCTCGCAGAGCGAAGGAAGATCCATTGGTGTCTATTCGCCGTTTGTTTTTTCGCCGCCTTTGGTTGCGGCCATGCTGCTCTGTGTTTCTCCATGCCACTGCGCTGACAATTCGCGCATTTTCGCGAGGACTTTTCTTAACCACGAATGGACACCCATGGACGCGAACTGAATCAGTTTATTCGTGTCCATTAGCGTCTCTTCGCGGTTCTTTCTTCCTCGCTTTGGTTCCGACCTAAGTTCAGCCGAACGCTTGTGGCTCAGCACCCTGTGTTCTTCTTTCGCGATCTCTGTACTACACTGGTTGCGATTCGTGTTTTTTTGCGAGAATTTTCTAACCGCGAATGAACGCAAATAGACGCGAATAAAGGAATCAATTCGTGTCCATTGGTGTCTATTCGCGGTTGTTTTTCCTCGCTTTTGGTTGCGGCTACGCCGCGCTGGGTTCTCCGCGGGCTATTTGATCGAGTCGATTGTATGTCGCTTCTCCTCACCTCTAATTCGAGCTGCAGAACTGAACCACTTCATCCAAAAATTGTTTCCGTCCATGTTCGTTTCGATCAAGGTGAACAAAATGCGTTGCGTCGGGAATAATCGTCAGGCGTTTGGTGCGCGTGTGTACCAGGTGCGCAAATAATAGTTCGCGATCCCCGGGGTGGGACCAGATATCCCGCTCGGAGGCAATCACCAGGGTCGGAATCGTAATGAATGAAGCGTCCCAAAGTTGGCGTCCCGTCGCCAGGTAGAAACTATCTTCCAGTGCACCGTTCGGAGACGTAAAGGCGGGCGGATTATGTTCTGCTGCTGTCGGATCGCTGCCGAGGGCTTCGCGCACGTAGGCGTCAGCCACCGTCGGGTCACGCCACTCGTTCTTGTCGGTCGTGGGAAATGCTCTTGTC
Source organism: uncultured Verrucomicrobiae bacterium (assembly GCA_963804425.1). Taxonomy (GTDB): domain Bacteria; phylum Verrucomicrobiota; class Verrucomicrobiia; order Chthoniobacterales; family JAFAMB01; genus DASTDH01. Next base: position 195,783 of record CAWDQF010000006.1, read on the forward strand.
CCAAACACCGAGCAGGGAATTGGCTGTGTTCCAACGATAGGCGCCGACAGTTGAATTAAATTGCCCAGGACGAGCCGGATCTTCCAGGTCCGATCCATGACCGACCAAGAGCTGAGCGGTGCCGGCCCCATAGAGGGCATTGTGAATGACTAAATGACTCAGCTTGGTTGAGTGCAACGTGGCGTAGTAGCCAGCCCACTGCCCACCTGTCGCCCAACCCAGGACCGAAATCGCTTTCCGTCCGGTCTGTCTCCGAATGAAATCGACGGCTGCGTCAATATTGCGGACGGCTTCGGTGGAGCGGACCAAGGGCGCGTTGTTCTCGGCAGGCTCTGACATCTCTTTTGGCCGGGTTGAGCGCCCATAGCCTCGGATGTCGATCACGTAAACGATAAAGCCAGAGTTCGCCAAGTCTTCGGCGAGCGATCCTCGCGGGACAGGCAGATCGAAAGAGGCGATCCCAGGAACCCGGGCGCCGTGAACCAACAATATCGGACCATTGGCGTTGCCGGCCGACTCGCTACGAATTTCCCGAAGGTAAATGCGAATACCGGGTTCGCTTTCAACATAGAAATCCTTGCGCAAAACCGAGGAAACAGATTGTGCGCCGAGCGGCAGTGCGCTGAGAAACATCATCAACGCAAATACCAAGCCTGAACGTCGTTTCATGATGATTTGGTTTGCAAATCGGTATTCAACGTTCATCTGCAAAACAGGAAACAGAGGACTTTGATTGAGCTCAGAGGAACGGCTTCTGCGTTATCTCCGTCTGCTTCTGTACCAAACATTCTAGATTCCGCTTCTCATTCTTAGCGCCTTTGCGCCTTTGCGCCCGCCCGCATCGCTACGCGAAGCGTTGCGGGCAGGTCATGGCGTGAGATTTTCCAATCGAAGCCCTCTGTTTCCTCCGTTAGCTCCTGATCAACCGGTTTTCAAGCGAAGCCCGACGCGCCGAAAAAGTGAGCAACTTCGCCGGTTTGACTTGCAGTGCGAGTCTCGGCCGAAAAAAGTAAGGGAATGGTTAGAGCCTATCTCATTTCGTTTTTGCTGTTTTGCTTTCTTGCCGCAAGTACCGAGGCGTCAAATTTGCCAGAACAACGGTTGATCCGTACAGAGCTCTATTTTGGTCCCGTCTCGCTCGCCGACTGGAACCAATTTCTGGCCGCGGTGGTTACTCCTCGCTTTCCTCAGGGCCTCACCTGGTACGACGTGCACGGCCAATGGCAGGATCAGCATGGAGCGGTGCGCAGGCTCGATTCCCGGATTCTAGTGATTCTTTACGCAGACTCCTTCACAGCAAATCGTCGGGTGGAACAGATCAGGACAATCTTTAAAGAGAAATTTCATCAAAAATCCGTGTTGCGTGATTCCGGGAAGGTAGCGGCGTCGTTCTAGGCGGGTGCAGGTTGGAGGTTGGTTCACCGTTTGCGATTGCTTATTGGCTATCGGATCCTCCGCCATGGCCCACTCGGTTCAATCGCACCTTCAAGTCGCTATCTCGGAGTACGACACTCAGATTCGAAGATTCATTCCGAGATACGACGAAATGTTGGATGAAGCCGTCCGATTCATCTGTAGCTCAACCGCGGAGAGAGGAAAATTTGTCGATCTCGGGATCGGAACCGGATCGTTAGCAGAGCGATTACTTCACTTGCTTCCCGAAGCGCACGTGATCGGGATCGATGCTGATCCGAAGATGCTGGAGGAAACCGCGCGGCGGTTGTCAGAAAAGAGCGAGCAATTGCAATTGAAATTGCAGGACTTTTTCTCTGAGCTCCCGGCCGCGCAAGACGCGTATTTCGCGGCCCTTGCCTTGCATCACGTCGTTCGTCTTCCGTCCAAACAAACGCTTTATCAAAAAATCTGCGAAGCATTGGTTCCCGGTGGTATCTTTGTGAACGCTGACGCCATGTTCGATGAGTCCGATTCGAACCAGATCAGAAAACGTTGGGCTGCGCATCTCGTCTCCTCCGGTTTCACCGAAATAGAAGCATTGAGCCACCTCCAAAGCTGGAGAAAAGAGGATTTTTACTATTCATTGCAAACCGAACTGGATCTCCTACGCAGGGCCGGCTTCAGCGAATGCGACGTCTTATGGCGGTACGGTCCGATGGCGGTGATCGCAGGAAGGAAATCTTCGCGATCCGATTAGCCGAATGTAGATTGGGCAATGCCAAGTCATACCTATCGCCTGACGAACCGGTGGACCGGCAACCAAGGCTCCGGCACCTCCGGCTATAAAGCCTATGGTCGCGATCACGAAATCAGTATTGCCGGAAAACCGGTTCTCCTTGCTTCGTCTGATCCGCATTACCGGGGTGACCCAACCCGGCACAATCCGGAAGAGATGCTTTTAGCGGCAATCTCCGGCTGTCATATGCTTTGGTATCTTCACTTTTGTTCGGATAGCCAAATCATCATCGTGAGCTATCAGGATGAGGCCGAAGCAACCATGGAAGTGGCTGCGGATGGCAACGGGCGTTTCACGAAGGCCGTTCTTCGTCCGCACGTGACCATCACGTCGGCCGAGCGAATCAAATTGGCTGAGCAGCTCCACGAGAAAGCGCACAAGTTCTGTTTCATCGCTAACTCGGTCAATTTCCCGATCACCGTCGAACCGCACACCGACACCGCGGCGGTGAATCAAACCTGATCAAGAAGGCGCGCAGGGCGATTCGGCTCGGGTAGGGCGAGGCTCCCGCCGAGCCGAATCGCCCTACCAAAGGCTGCGCACTCTGCCCGCGAAAAGATTCCTATCGTTCAGACTCGTCCTTCTAATGCATCAGCAAGATACGTCGCCCTGGCAGCATGACCATCGCTTCACGACCGGAAGTCCGATTGGGGAGCGTCAGACCCTCATTGTCACCGCACTCACAGCGGTAATGATGATTCTCGAGATCGTAGCCGGCCAGTTCTTCAATTCGATGGCGCTATTCGCGGATGGGTGGCACATGGGGACCCATGTCGTTGCGCTCGGGATATCCGCGCTGGCCTACGTGCTCGCCAGACGGCATGCGGAGGACCAAAGATTTACTTTCGGTCCCGCTAAAATCGGACCGCTTGGCGCCTATTCGAGTGCTCTTATTTTGGCCGGCGTCGCCATTTTCATTCTGGTTGAATCGGTCATCCGCTTACTTCACCCAGGGCCGATCCAGTTTACCGAAGCGATCGTCATAGCCTGCATCGGACTCACGGTGAATTTGACCAGTGCGTGGCTCCTTAAGGACAGCGGTCACCACCATCATCACCATGGTACTGGACACGATCACGGCCATGAACATGATCGCAATCATCCGACCACCGGACGAGATATCAATTTGCGCGCCGCGTATCTTCATGTGTTGGCCGACGCCGCGACCTCACTGGCTGCGATCACTGCGCTCACCCTCGGGAAGTTTCTCGGGTTGAGCTGGCTTGATCCGGTAGTCGGTATCGCCGGAGCCGGCGTCGTTGGACAATGGGCTTACTCCTTAATCCGTGACAGCGGGCGGATCTTACTTGACCGGGAAATGTATCCCGAATCCGTAAACGAAGTCCGCGAAGCAATCGAGGGCGACGGCGACAGCCGCGTCGCCGATTTGCATCTTCTCCGGGTCGGCTTGAACGAATTTGCGGTAATTGTTGCCGTCGTCACCGACAATCCAAACCGCACTCCCGAAGAGTATAAAGCGCGCCTGCGCCAGCACGCGGAACTGGCTCATCTGACGATCGAGATCAATCGCTGCACCGGTCATGGGGTCGTGTGATTCGCCCCGGCACCCGTTTGGGCTATCCATCCGGGATGAAACCGATGCAACCGCGTTACTCTCTAGGAGGCTAAACGAACAATGACGCCACCTTCGTTCCACTCTGCGTTGTTGGAGGGTTTGGCTATCGGCTATCTGCTATCGCAACCGGCTCCGGAATCGCTTTTGCCGTGTCGTGCGCCGCAAGGAGAAGGACTGTAAACTCCGAGCCTTTGCCGCTCTCACTCCGGACTGTAATCACACCGGCATGCGCCTCGACCACAGCTTTCACCAGGCTTAACCCCAGGCCGAGACCGCGCTGCGACCGGCTCTTATCACCCCGATATAAACGATCCCAAATTCGGCTCTGTTCGGCCAACGGGATACCGATGCCATTGTCCCGAATCGTCACCTGAACTCCTTCGCCGATCCGGTAACAGCCAACCTCAACGGTTCCTCCCGGCTCAGTGTACTTGACCGCGTTATCGATCAGATTCGCAAAAGCTTGCCGCATCCGGTTCGGATCGATTTCAGCATAGCATTCTTCACCGAAGTCCGTTTTTATCTCGATTGCTCTCTCCTCCGCGATCACTCGGTAGATCTCCAAAACTTCCTCCAACAACTCGGTGACCAAACAGTGCGTTCGGCGCAATCGCATCATCCCGTTCTCTGCCTCAGTCACATCCATCAAAGTATTGAGCATGGTCAGCACGCGATCCGATTCCTCGACCGAGTCCGCCAGCGCCTCCCGCGTCGCTTCTGGGGTGTCGGCCTGTAGAGCCAGCTCGGCCGTGCCGCGCAACCTGGATAGCGGAGACCGCAGATCGTGCGCCACGTTATCTAGCGCCTCCCGCATCCCGCGGATCAACGTCTGATTCTTGTCTAGCACCTGGTTAAATTGACGCGCCAACTCGGCCAATTCGCTTTGGGCCTGGCTCACTGGAACGCGCTCACCCAAATTTCCAGTGCTGAGAATCGAGCGCGCTGTCTTCAACATCTGCCGGACCGGAGCGGTCGCGCGATAGGCGAAGACCGCTCCACCCGCAATCGCCAGGATCAACGTCGGGACGATGACTACCAAGAACGAAGTGAAGAATGGTCCAAGCAATGTTTCCGGCCGACTAGTGCTCCGCCCTACTCGCAAGGTAGCGCCATCCGAGAGTTGCGCAGACTCGATCATAAAATCGCTGCGTTTGTCTTTCGGAATGCGAAGCCACACGGAATTCGAACCACCGAACATCGAATTCAGGCTATTAAAATCGACCCAATCCGCTGGCGCGACCAAGTACTCAACGTTACCCCGTGCGCCCGTCACTTCGATAAAGAACGGACCTTCGTTTTCCGTGAACTTGCGTTGGCTCACCAAATCCCGAAGCGCTCCTAACCCTCCGCTTTCATAAACGGCACCGCACTCTTTGAGCCGCTCCTGAATGATTTCGCGTTCACTCCGCTCGAAGAACGAAGTGAGGAGAAAGTAAAGGAGCGCAAAGAGTACGATTGCGCTAAACGTGAACGTTGCCGCGTACCAAAGACTCAGTCGAAACGTGAAGCTGTGCCAAAGCCGTTCAACCCGCTTTAATAACATAGCCCACTCCTCGAATGGTGTGGATTAGCTTGACGGCAAAGCCCTTGTCGACCTTAGCCCGAAGCCGATGAATTAATACATCAACCACATTGGTCTGGGGATCGAAGTGAAAATCCCAGATATGTTCCAAAATCATTGTCTTGGTTACGGGGCGCCCTACATGACGGAGTAAGAACTCAAGCAGCGAAAACTCGCGAGGATGTAATTCGATCGTCTTACCGTCTCGACTTACCTCTCTTGTCACCAAATTCATCGACAGATCGGCAACACCTAGTTGGGTCGGTTCCTGGGACTGACTGGCCCGCCGGATGAGCGCCTGGACCCGAGCCAGCAATTCCGAGAACGCAAACGGCTTCGTAACATAATCATCTCCGCCAGATTGGAGACCAATGACTCGATCATCGACGTTGGCCCGCGCGCTGAGAATCAACACCGGTATTTGTACTTTTTGCTGGCGTAAGCGGCGGAGCAACGAGAGCCCATCCAATTTGGGCAACATCAGATCGAGGATAGCCACATCGTAAGCAATCGTGCTCGCCAAATCCAGCCCCCGTTCTCCATCATTGGCACAATCTACCGCAAATCCGTTTTGTTTGAGTCCCTTACTAACAAAAGAGGCGATCTTTTCGTCATCCTCAACCACGAGCGCGCGCATAGACTGAGTTTCACCATGGCAGAGATTTTCCGCCTCAGAAAGAAGGATTGTCATCATGGGTGAAGGCTCAGTGTGCCCAAAGCGGGAGGGATCGCAGCCTCCCAGGGGGATTTATGTTCTCCATTTTCAGGCCTTTTACTGCGGCCAGCCCGCATCCGCCTGAGCGGATGCGGGCTACCGGTTCCGATTTCTTGCTAACCAACCTCCTAGCTTATTCGGAACTACCTTCGTTGACCGCAACGTACCTGCTCCCACCGTTCCGGAAGATCTTCACCAGCGTTTCACCGTTCGCTTTGCCGGAGGTTGCGTCCACCGCTTCCTGCGCATTCTTGACCGGACGATGATTGATTTCCGTAATCAGGTCACCCGCCTTCAGACCCGCTTCCGCAGCAGGCGAGGAGGGATCAACTTCTTCGATCACGGCACCTTGAACCGTGTCCGGCACTTTCAACTCCGCTCGCAGCTCTCGATTCAGATCACCGACCGTCACCCCGTTGAGCGAGCCTTGGTCCGAGTTTTTGGGAGTCTCGGTTTTAGCGATTGATGCGCCGGTCCTTTCCCTGACGACGACATTCACTGTCTTCGTTTCACCGCTCCGATCGATTTGGATCGGCACGTTGGTTCCCGGGCTTGTTTCGGCAACTCTCAACTTAAGTTGCATCGAGTTCTCCACCGGCTTGTTGTCATATTGTAGTACGACATCGCCATTCTTGAGTCCGGCATCATCGGCGGGACCTTTCGGACTGACTTCCGAGATCAGCGCTCCGATCGATCGATCGACTTTGAAAGCCTTCGCTAGATCGGGAGTGAGATCCTGAATCACAACGCCCATGAATCCACGGGAAACTTTTCCGTTTTTGATGAGGCTGTCCACAACCCAACGGCAAAGATTGGACGGGACCGCAAAGCCGATCCCTTGGTTACCACCGGTTCGCGAAAGAATAGACGTATTGATTCCGACCAAACGCCCCTGCGTGTCAACCAGCGCACCACCGGAATTGCCCGGGTTAATGGCGGCATCCGTTTGGATGAAGTCTTCATCTTTATCGCCCTCGGTCATCCGATCTTTCGCGCTGACGATTCCTTCAGTAACGGTTTGGCCAATGCCAAACGGATTACCAATCGCGAGCACGACGTCACCGATTTCTACGGCATCACTGTCTGCCAGCGTTAAAGCCGGCAGGTTGTTCGCTTCGATCTTCAGCAGCGAAACGTCGGTCTGGGGATCTGTCCCGACCAATTTCGCCGTGAAACTCCGGCCGTCGTTCAACGCCACCTGAATGTCTTTCGCATTCTCAATGACGTGATTGTTGGTCAGGATGTAACCATTCGCCGAAATTACGACGCCCGAACCCAACGCGTGTTGGTTAGGGGTTTGCTGTTGATCGAAATCGGGAAACATCGGCCCGAAGAATTTTCGGAATTGCTCCATGTCCGAGCCAGACAGCTGCCGTTGTGCGGTAGTAACAAAGACCTTCACCACACTCGGAGTGACCGACTTGACAATGGGAGCGAAAGAGTTCCCGAGTTTGACGTCTCGGTTTAAAGGCGAATTATCGACTTTCAGGTCGAGACTCGCCTTCGGTCCGCTGTCATTCTGACCGGTAGCACTGAAGGCCAGCGTACCACCAGCGAGTAACGCGGCCGCAGCCAATGCTGCTAATGGCGGGAGAATAACTTTTTTAGGATTCATAAATAGATTGTTCAATGTTTTGCGAGAGTATGGGACAGCCCACCTGACAGGATCCTTGCCCGAAGATTACAAACGTGAAAGGAAGCGGCAGGTGTCCTGCCTCAGCTGGAAATGGAGAAAGCGTTCATCCGTTAGGATAACGGAGCGAACACATGAAGAAGCAAAGGAAGCACTACACGCCGGAAGAGAAGGTCGCCACTCTGAGGAGGCATTTGGTGGAAGGGGTACCGATCTCGGATCTGTGTGGCGAGCTGGGGCTCCAGCCGACGGTTTTCTACCGCTGGCAGAAGGCGTTCTTCGAGAACGGAGCCGCGGCTTTTCAGCAGCGAGGACGGACCAAATCATTCAAAGGGGACTGCATTCGTCCCGGAACGCCGCTGTCGCTGGAAGATGCGCGCCGTCCGATTAAGGGTTACGTAGAGCATTACAACAACATCCGTTTGAACAGCGCCATCGGCTACATCACGCCGAAGGACATGCTCGCCGGGCATCAGCAGGAGATTCAGGCCGACCGGGATCGGAAATTGGAAGCGGCGAGGGAACAGCGGAAGAATCGCCGCCAGCGGGCCGCGTGACCGTTGAAACGGATTACTTCCGATTGGCCGGCGATCCGCCCAAGATCGGACCTGTCGCTTTCCCTATCAAGGTTCAGCCTGTCTTCGCTGAGAGCCACGCCGCCGCAGTCAAACACACCGTAATCACGATTGCAAATACGACAGGCACGATAAAGAAGTATCTCCAACTCAAAATTGTCACGGCGGCAAAGCAAATGACAAGCGCCCACGCAGGGACGCGCATGAGCGCTAAAGTCTCTGGCGCAAGGCCCCCCAGCTGCCACGCTAATACTGCTGCGAATACAAGGAATACGGAGACAAAAAGACCGAACCCAACGTAGAAGTCCCAATAAGTACGGCTAAACCCTTGCGCATCGAAGCGAACTGACCGCATTGAGCCAATGAGCGAATCGACTCCCCATTTAGCGTCAGTCTGGCGAAACCCAAGTGTGTGACCAGCCGCAAAAAGCAACAGAAAAACAGAAGAGATTCGGTAAAGAATTGGCGCTCTCACGTACTACCTTCTGAACATTCGCGGACCCAGTTTACCACATCAGTCAACCCGGTCTTGCGCTTGCTGCCGTTCCGAGTGGCTTACGGCCCATCCGGAAGTTGAGACGGCTGGACGTGTTGAAGCTACAATGATCTTGCCGGGCGAAACGGAGCGGGCTCTGCGGGGACGCAACCAGGCAGAGGGATAGCCTGGTGGGTTCATCGAAACGATGAATGGCAGCGCCGGAACCTGCTCTTTGCGCTGCTTCCAAATCCTCATCTGATCGGTGGACCTTGATGCCTTGAAAATCCCCGCCCCGAAGGGCGGAATACTCACTAACGGAGAGCGCCCTCTCCATTTCAGGCCGAACCAACACACAGGGACACGCCACCACCTAAGCGCGAGGCGCGGTAAGATTTTAGCCTAGAGCAATCTGTCGGGCTAAAATCTCGCCACGCTTCGCGCCTTAGCGCTAATTGTTACAAAATCGCTACAATCGGACCGAGCAATTGTCTTACTGCCCTCGGTTGCGCTAATGGTACCGAGAGCTGAAACCAGTGCACTACTATCGCCAATGAACTTCTTCTCGCTATCCGTTGGCCCGCAGACACGTCAACTCTTCAGGAATCAAAGCGCAGCATTGGTTGCCGCGGCGCTACTTTTGTTTTCTGCTACCGGGTTTTGCCGCAACGTCATCATTTTTGTCGCGGATGGACTTCGCAACGGATCGGTGAATCAGACCGATGCCCCCACCTTCTATGCGCTTCGGCAACTCGGGGTCGACTTCCCCAATAGCCACGCGTTGTTCCCGACATTTACGACGCCGAACGCGTCCGCTATTGCCACTGGACATTACCTCGGCGACACCGGTGACTTCGGTAATACTCTCTACGCCGGTTTTTCGATCCCTCAGCGAACCGGCATTCAAGTCCCTAACACCCGAACTCCCTTTATTGAAAACGATGCTGTGCTCGGCTGCATGGACGAGCACTTCAACGGTAACTTTCTCGATGAAGAAACGTTGTTGGAAATAGCCCGCAAGCACGGTTTCGCCACCGCCGCTGTGGGAAAACTCGGTCCGACGCTGATCCAAGACATTGCCGTCGGGAACGCAAAGGATGGAGTGGTTCCGATTCCCGAGACCGTCATTATCGACGATACAACGGGCAAAGATGGGGGTATTCCGCTCGACCCCGGGATTGCGGCGGAACTGAAAGATGCCGGGCTCGAGCTGGTTACTCCTGATCGGTCGAACGGTCGTCCCAAGACCCAGGAAGATAACGGTACCCCGGGTAACAGCGATAATCCGGGAACGCTCTCGCCCAACCTGAAACAGCAACAATTTTTCGTTGATGCCCTCACCAAAGCGATTCTTCCTGGTTTCCTCAAATCGGGTAAACCGTTTGTCGTTGTTTTTTGGAGTCGAGATCCGGACGGGACACAACACAATCAGGGCGACAGTCTCAATCAGCTGCGACCCGGTATCAATGGGCCTACTTCCATCGCGGCAATCCGGAATGCAGATACCAACCTCAAGCAAATCCTTGATTTCATTAACAATATGCCAGGCTTGGCGGCAGAAACCGATCTGTTCGTCACTTCAGATCATGGATTCGCAACCATCAGCAAGCACGAGCTTGATACTGCTGGTAAAGGCGTAGTCAAAAGCTATGCGGCATCCCAAACCTACAAGGATGCTGCCGGACGCCAAGAGGTGCCGGCCGGATTCTTACCGCCTGGGTTTGTGGCCATCGACCTCGCGCACTTTCTGGATCTCCCGCTGTTCGATCCCGACAAGGTCGTCACCATCGACGGTAAGAAGCAGTACAAGCCGGTGAATCCCGAAACTCCGAGCAACGACACATCCGCGCAACGCCCAGTGACCGGCGATGGTTTGATCGGCGGAACCGGGGCTTTGACGCCAGCCGACGCAAAAGTGGTCGTAGCCGCCAACGGCGGTTCCGACTTGGTCTATTTGCCGCTTGAAGATCCTCAACTTCTCACAAAAATTGTCGAGTTTCTCACCACCCAAGATTACGTGAGCGGTCTGTTTACCGACCCGGAGTACGGTTCGGTCAAGGGCGCCTTAACTCTCAATGACATTGAGTTGAAAGGCATCGGCGTGCTGCCGACTCCAGCCTTGGTCATCAATTTTCGCAGCTTCGCTACCGACTCCACCAATCCTCTGATGAACGCCATCACCCTTTGCGACACGACGTTGCAAGAAGGGCAAGGAATGCATGGCAGCTTCAATCGAGCGGATACGCTCAATAGCATGATCGCTTTCGGCCCGGACTTTAAGCAACGCTATATCGATCCAGCTCCGGTGAGCAACGCAGATGTCGCGAAGACACTCGCCCATATCTTGAAACTACAGCTTCCCGTTCACGGCACCCTGGAGGGCAGAATTCTGAACGAGGCATTGAAAGGCGGGCCGGAAAACGTTGCTTTCGAGACCAAATCAATGAAATCGGAGCCTGCCAACAATGGCGAAGTGACCAGACTGAACTACCAGCAAGTTGGTAAGACGAAATACTTCGACGCAGCAGGGTTCCCCGGTCGGTCGGTCGGATTAGACGAACCAGCCACCGAAACGTCGAATTCGAAGTAGGGTCGGCGTCCCGGAGCGACAGAGTGAAAATAGTCCAGCACTTCAGTGCCGGGGCGCCTATAAAAATAGCGGTTCCGTCCCGAAGAGGACGGCTGAAAACGTCCCACCCTCCCCGACCAATCAAGCGCCCTGAAAGGACGTCTCGCTTATTTTAACGCCAATCCGCCGCTGAAGTGCCGAGCTCAATTCGTCCCCCAATTTATTGGTTTGTTGCTCCAGCAAAAGGTTCGTTGCAGAGATTCCGAATTCTTGTACTCGTTGTACTTCTTGAACCCCTTCATCGACTTGCTCTCCACCTATCATTTCACGCCGCTCCAATGGACGTTTGCCATCATTGCGGCGCTTTGCTTGGGCATGTCCAAGACCGGATTCGGTGGCATCAGTCTCCTCGGCGTCGCCCTGATGGCGGAGATCTGGCCAGCGCGCGAATCTACCGGAGTCATTCTACCGATGCTGATATTCGCCGATTTCTTTGCCGTCTTTTTTTTTCGCAACATGCGCTCTGGCGCGAAGTCTGGCGGGTACTTCCACCGGCTTTGGTTGGGATATTCCTCGGATTTCTCTGTTTTGGACTCGTACCGTCTGCGTCGTTTGCTCCCGTTATCGGGTGGATCGTGCTCATTCTCGTCCTGCTTCAGTTAGCCCAACGCAGTTTGGGCAATGGACGGTTTGCCAGCATACTGAGCCTCACTGAGATCAACGAGGAAGCAGGAAAACACCCCACGCTCCGACGCCGAATTGTCGCCATCGTCCTCGGAGCGCTCTCCGGCGTGACAACGATGCTGGCCAACGCGGCCGGACCCGTCATGACTGTCTACCTTCTCGCCGTCGGATTAGCCAAGTATGAGTTTGTGGGTACCAGCGCCTGGATTTTTTGTATCATCAATCTTTCCAAATTACCCCTCAGTTACACTTTGGGCGTCATCAATTGGCACACACTGGGGTTCAACCTGCTCCTGCTGCCCGTAGTCGCCCTTGGCGCGTTATCCGGAAGGCAGCTCCTCAAGCTGATTCCTCAGCTCTGGTTTGAGTGGTTCTTGCTGTTGTCAGCCCTCCTGGCTGCGCTACGACTCATCTGGCACTAGGCACGCAAGTGCATGACAAATAGCAAATAGCAGAAAGCAAGTTCTTGGCTATCGGCTATTGGCTATCTTCAAAGCTCCCGATGCATGATATACACATCGACATCCCCCAATTGAGCATGACGAAAACCTTTGGGGATCGTACCGATTACTGCAAATCCGAGCTTTTCCCATAGCGCCAACGCACCCCCATTCGTCGACACTACAAAATTGAATTGCATCGCCTGAAACCCCCGCTCCTTCGCCCAAACCAGAGAGTATTCGGCCATGGCGCGGCCGATTCCGCCGCCACGTGCACCGGGATCTACCATAAATCCGGCATTGGCGACGTGCGATCCAAGGCCGGGCTGATTCGGCTTTACAAAAAAAGTGCCGACAATAGTGCCGCGCGATTCCGCGACAAAGACTTCGGCGCCAGCACTGAACCAACTCTTTAACCCACTTTCCTCATCCAGGGCGGGCGAAAAAGCATACGTATCACCCGGCTGAACTACAGATCGAAAGATCCTCCAGATCATCGACCGATCGGCAGCACGAGCCGATCGGATCTTTAATTCAGGGAAACGCGGCTGCTCTTGCATCTCCTTAAGAGCTCAGAGGTTGAGGAGTTCCGGTCGCTATGGGTCGACGCCAAATGTTGCCCCGGTTGGTCGGTATTAAGACTCCTGCTCCTCTGTTCGTGTTTCTTGGCTATTTGCTATTGGCTATCGGTATTGCTCCGTCCCTACTGCAATTTGGTCTCTCCCTCTTCAAAAATTTTCAGGACGGCTTCGGCGGTACGCGCTGAGTCAAGCGTTGCTCGGAGCCGGTCATCGCGAAAAACTCTCATCAAAACGCCGACTAAACGGAGATAGTCTGCATCCATCGTCTCTGGGATGCCGATCACTAAAACGTAGCGAATTTCCTCGGCAAAAATTCTCACCGACGTCTCCAGCCGCCCAAAGGCCATCACCATTGTGGTCACTGCGTTGGTTCGACCATGCGGCATCGTGAGGCCAAGCTCGAGATTGCATTTGGCGCTTCGCTCGGACTCGGAAAGTGTCTTGAAGAAAAGAGCCCAATCGGCTACCCGACTGTCGCCGCGGAGCGATTCAGCCACCGCATGAACGGCCTCTTGACGGCTCCCCGCAGCCAATCCGAGAAGGATTTGTTCCGGCAAAAGGATTTCCCTGATTCGACTCATATAGCACTCCCACTCCAGCTCAGCTTGGATCGTAGCACATCGGCGAAGTTCAGGTGTTTCGGAAAGATTAACGGCAAGGCGACGTTTGCTCTCCGAATTGTGATAGAGTCCCCCGGGTGAAACTGCATCGCTTCCTGCCCATCCACACTGAGAAACAGCGGCTGATCTCCGCGACTCGCGCGTAGATGAATCACCGAACTGTTCGCCACAATCACCGAGCGATTGGTTAAGACGTGAGGACAAATCGGCGTGACCACGAAAACTCCGGAATTCGGCACGACAATAGGACCGCCAGCTGACAACGAATACGCGGTCGACCCAGTGGCGGTCGCAACGATCAGTCCGTCGGCGTTGTACTCTGTGAGGAAAGTTTCGTCGATGGTGACACCAATTTGCACCAAGCGCGATCGTTCCCCCCGGCTAACCACCACGTCATTGAGCCCAAGCGCGCTATTCACTGTTTCGTGACCACTTTCGATGATGGCCTGAAGCAAGGTACGCTTCTCGATCCGATAATTCTCGGTGGCCAACGCGCCGGCTACTTCAGAAAAATCGGGACCACCAAATCCGGTAAGGAATCCCAGTGAGCCGAAATTGATCCCGATGATCGGTTTCAATCCTCCCTGCAGGTCTCGGACCAGGCGGAGCAAGGTTCCGTCGCCGCCCAACGCGATGAAGAGATTGACCTGATGCCGAAGCCTCTCCAGTGTTTGCCCCTTTTCTCCCACCAACTCCGCCGTATTGGCTTCGAGCAATACGTTGATGCCCTTGTCGATGAGCGCTTGGCAGAGCTCATGTAACGATTCCGCCGCGCCCGGCTTTCGCCAATGGGCGTAGATCCCTAGCGTTAGCGAAGCCATGCTAAAAACTCTTGGTTACCCTTGGTTCCGAGAATCGGCGATTCGATCACGCCGAGCCACTGTCGACCAAGTGTTCCGGTCACAAAGTTCTGGATTTTCTCCACAGCCGCCGCCCGGTTTGTCGCATCGCGCACTATCCCTCCTTTGTCCACTCGTTTTGCATCCAACTCAAATTGCGGCTTAATCAGCACCACGATTTCACCGGTTTTCTCCAAACATTCAAATATGGGCCCAAGCACTAAAGTGAGCGAGATAAATGAAACATCGGCGACAGCCAAGCTAAAGTTTGCGCCGAAGCGCTCGGACGAGAGGAAACGGGCGTTGATCCCTTCAAAAACCTTCACTCGGGCATCGGATCGTATTTTCCAGGCCAACTGGTTGTGCCCAACATCGACGGTCACGACTTCGCTAGCGCCTCGTTGCAACAGGCAATCGGTAAACCCGCCGGTCGAAGCGCCGATATCAAGGCAGTGCCGGCCGGCCGGATCAATTGCGAAATTATCCAAGGCGGCCTCTAACTTATAACCGCCTCGGCTGACGTATCGCTCCGAAGCAGTAACTCGGATCGCAGCACCAGGTAAGACCAGAGAGCCGGGTTTATCAAAAACCCGTTCCTGGACAAATATCTCACCCGCCAGGATGGCTCGCTGTGCTCGCTGTCGCGAATCGAAATATCCATGATCGACCAGCAATTTATCTAATCGGACGCGCTTAGTCGGCGACATGTTTTCGCTTTCTCCGCTGATTTACTCAGCAACTTTACGCTTGATTAAAGATTTAATCCGCCAAATCTATTCCCTTCCGTTCGGGGTTTACGTATTATGGCGTCAGAAGATTTGAAGGAGAAGATCAAGGATATGCTGATCACCAACTTGATGCTCCGCACTCCCAAAGAAGAGATCAGCAATGATCTGCCGCTTTTTGGTCCGGACGGTTTGGGACTTGATTCCATCGATGCGCTGCAGCTCGTGGTCAGCATGGAAAAGACCTTTGGGGTCGGAGTACCCAGCTCAGACGTGGCCAGGGTCGCGCTCGCTTCCGTGAACACCATTCACGACTACATCGTCGAGCAAACTGGTCAAAGCGCGTGAGGAATGCCTTGCCTCGAAGGCTGTCGAAAGCGCACTTTCAGTGCTGATCACCTTCCCATGCGATCACCTGGCCCTGCGGGCTAGGCTATCCTGAATCACGGCTTCCGACTACGCCAACTCGGTCAGCGCGATAGTTCGAATATCACTGCAGCCTTCGTCGGACAGGTCGCCGCTGCGATAGCGCACGGTTCGTCCATCGTGCAAAGTCCAACACCATCGACTCTCGGCTATCTGTTATCGGTTCTCCTACCGCACCACTTCTGCCGAATTGATTGCATTGATCAATTCTCGCATCCTTCCGAAATTTCTTCGGTGCGGTGCGCAGATCAACCGGGGAAGCCTACGGAGCTCAGGTTCATCTTGCTCCGGGCGCAGCGGTTTTCCCGCATGCAACGGCCCTCGTTCAAACAGATCCGCATATTCTCGATTCAGCTCCTCGATCGCTCGATCGCTGATCGGCTGTTGCAAACGAATCACCATTGCTGTTCCGACCCAACGGTACGAATGAAAGTTCTTATAAAACTGGAGAATCTCGGCGATCGCGTCCTCCAGATTATCTGTCACTCGGAAAAGACGAAAATCGTCCGGCGACACCAGTCCTTTTCCCAGCAGATGCTGATGCAGAAATTCCGTCCAGGTCTTCCAGTAACCGCCACCCGGCTTATCCACCAACACGATTGGGATGATCCGGGCTTTGCCGGTCTGCATCAGGGTTAGACACTCAAATCCTTCGTCCATTGTGCCGAACCCGCCTGGAAAAAGCGCGACGGCGTGGGTCTCTTTTAGAAAATTGAGTTTGCGAGTAAAGAAATAGTTAAACAACACCAACTTGGGATCCCCATGGATGACGTCATTCGCCCGTTGCTCAAACGGCAATCGAATGTTGAGCCCGAAGCTGTGTTCGCGGCCAGCTCCCCGTTGCGCTGCCCCCATGATCCCATCCCCGCCCCCCGTGATGATCATGTAGCCAAGGTCACGCATCCGCGCGGCAAAAGTCTCTGCAGCGATAAATTCCGCCGAGTCGACTCCTGTCCGAGCGGAGCCAAATACCGCGACCTTGCGAATCCCCTGATAAGGAGCAAAGACCTTGGATGCCAGCCGCAGTTCCTTGAGCGACCGGTTGATCAGCTTCAGATCCGCGACAGGAACCGCATCGCTACCCATTCGCAGGGCCGTCACGATCATCTCAGCAACCAGATCCTGGTTTTCCCTAACACCCCAATCGCTCACCAACTCGCGAATTCGCCGATCAAATTCCTCGTTTCCCGACGAGGCAAATGAAGTGCGCAGGGCGTTAATACCGCCTGCCGTAAAATCTTGCACGCTGAGTTGTAAGGCGGGAAACCGCCGGATGCATCCGAAATCTTTAAGAACGCAGCGCGGACGGCGCGTTTCAAGATAGCCTAGGGCAGAGCCCTAGGAACCGGAATTTACAAGTGCCTCAGCGCTGAAGGCGCGTCACAATCGCAACGACTTATTTGTTCGGACTAGCAGGGTTGGAACGCACCTTCAGTGCTTGATCGCTGGGTCGGATCCGTAGGGCTCTGCCCCATAAGCGTTACGTTCCGACTTTGTTGCCACGGGCACGGGATGCGTCAAGACACATTTGTCCTGGAGACACATTTGTCCTGGAGACACATTTGTCCCGGACACGCATTTGTCCCGGAGGACAGCATGATAGAAGCCTGGCACGAAGTGCCTGGTTCGGTGTAAGAAAGAACGACGCGTCCCGTAGGGACGGGTGAAATAGCGGTCAGTCCCAGGATATTGGCTTGAAATTCCAGGTGATGCCTCTTTAGCAACGCCAGATATTCCTCTCGAAAGCGTCGGGTCCGCTGCTGTTCGGCCTGATTTTAGATAAACCTAATCGTCTCTGGCAACTGAGAGATGTTAACGCGGAAGGCGCCGTAGCCCTGGTGCCAACTTAAAATTGGCAATTCTCGAAAAGCCTCTCGACCAGGCTGATAATGCACTTGTGATCAATTTGAATCGCTTTGGCGACCGAAACCGGCGACTTCTGGGGACTGTGCTTAAGCCGGCTGCCGAATCCGCCTGTTCAACCGTCCCGATGGGACGGCTGTGTCTTTTCCCGTTTCCCAGGCACTTCGTGCCAGGCTACTTTCATGAAGTCCCTCTGGGACAAATGCGTCGCAGTTCGTGCCGTTGGCAACAAAATCGGAACTTAAGTTAACGCTTATGGAGCTCTGCCCTAGGCTATCTTGAAGCGCGCCTTCGGCGCCAAAGCCCCTCAAAGCACGGTGGTCAAGAGTCCATAGATTCCCACACTCAACGCGGCCAACGAATCGCCCGCGATTAATCCGCCGCCCACCAGCGACACGGTACTCATATCCGGAGGCAGACCTACCTCGCCAGATTTCGTCGCACGCGAACTAAATCTCGCGGTAAGCCCGTTGTACAGCGATCCGCCCACGCCACCGGCGGTCCACCAGAGCACTGTCGGCAACTCCACAAATCCACCGAATGACGAGGCGTAAGGGCTCGACAAGAGCACCGCGTCCAAAAGGAAATCCGCGACGCGACCGGTCCGCGAATCGGCCACAAACTGTTTATAGCGTGGACGGCTTTTTATCAGCTTGCGGGCGATTTCGATAAGCAGGCCCAAGAGAATACCGAGCTGCAACGCCTTCAGGACGTGCGGCTGGGAAGTAGTAATACCCTTCAGCGCACCGACAAATTTGAAGGTCATAGCCGATTGCCATTTTTGAGCGCCTTCCAGATGAGGATGACTGAACTGGTCCTGGGTCAGGATAGGATAAGCGCTCATGAACACCTTGGCCAGCACCACGGCGAGCACCGCGCCCATGGCAATGCCGATAACCTGGTAACGGAATTGCACAATGCGGCTAGTGCCCAACCGCCAGCCCGTCGAACGATCTTGCTGCATGTCGCCCCCTTCACTGCAGGCAATCAGCAGAATGGAAGCGCTTAACAGACCGACGCCAGCGTCCCGCAACCCCAACGCAGCCAGGAGGAAAACGCTCATCACAAACGCGCTGGAAATTGGGTTCCAGTCCGAAATACCGAGCGAAATGCCGTTTATCAGGACAAACAAAACACTGAGGCCAACAGCGACCGTCAGGAAGAACCATGGCTGATGGAGTACTTGGCTCCCGACCAACACCGTGCCGGCGCCCCAAAACAAAACCCACACGACCAGACCCACCTGGTTGACACGCTTCCAGTCCTCGGGCTCAGATAGCGCCGCGCTCTTTTCCCGCCACCGCCGGGCAGCCTGCAGCAAAATCAAAACGATGTCGACAATGGCCGCGCCGAGGATGGTGCCAAGGGATATAATAAAACCGATTTTCCGAAACGGGTCGTCTGGCCCAAGCCAGCCGATGCTGACCAGGTAAGGTCTCTGCCAAAGGCCGATAAGAGCAACCACCAGCGCCGGGATCGCAATGCGAGCACCGACGATCATGCCGGCACCGAAAGTGGATGCAGAAATGCTCGCTTTCTCCAGGATTGCCAGCACCGAGCTGGAAACACCGAAACGCGCAAACCAGGAAATGTTGAGCGAGAACACTCCAATGAGGTAGCCGGTCCCCATTCCCCCACCCAATTTGGCAATAGAGCGTTTGAGCAAGCTCTTGTCCGTGAGTGCACGCAAAATGTTGGCTACCGCGAACCCGGATGGAAAAGTCAGTTGCATCCGATCGACGAGGATGGGCGTGTAAAGCATGCCGACACCGACACCGAACATGCCGATGCACAGGAAGTAGAGCACAAGTTGCCAGGCGGGCGGTTCGGGCAAGCCCAACCAAACCATTGCCTGGATCAGCACCGCCATGGCGCACATACCCGCTACAGAGGCGGCCATGGTTTGAATGTAGTTGGCACCATGTTTTCCCTCCGGGCCGTACGGCAGCGTGACGGCGCTGCCAAGAATTCCCGCCAACACCTGACCGCCGATGAAAAAGCCGATCGAGAAATTCATGAAAGCGGCGGAAATCCCTCCGAGCGGGCCGAGGATGAGAATCGCCACAGCCCCTAGCAGGACGTGATAACCTGGAGATCCAATCGGAGGCAGAAAACGATGGGAGCGGGTAGGAGTCGCCTGAGGCTTTTCGCGGCGGGGAGTTGTCACGGGTTGGCTCATGGCGCGGCGGGGGGATCGATAGATCATATCGATCGGACGTTGACTGAGGAAGGAAAAGATTCATTGGCACAAAAGGACGCGAAGATCACGAAAAGGAAGGTTCCTCAAAAATCGGCTTCGTGATCTCTGCACCACGGTTCGCCAAGAACCTTGCGGTTCGGTGAGGATCTTCCAACCGCGGATGGACGCGAATTACATCCATCCGCCATTGCTACGCTATGGCGACACAAGCTTTTATTCGTGTCCATTAGCGTCCATTCGTGGTTTTTTCCTCACTTTGGCTGCGGCCGCGCTGTGATCTTCTGTGAAGATAACGGCAGGGTCACGTTCCCATCGGGCCTCATGGCGTAGCCCGCGCGATTGCTGTCCCGAAGGGCCAACAGGACTTAGCCCGGAGTTTTAAAACCCGGATGTTCAGTTGAACGTGGCACCCTCAAAGGACGTAAGATTGCAAATAATCTTGCGGACGCGCGTTCCCGGAAAGTCGCAGCCCGCGAACGATAGGGTCCCCCCGCCTCCGTGGGACCGCGATCCGCTACCGATCGGCGATTGGCTATCGGCATCCTCCTGTGCTATGGCTCCGGTTCTGCAATGATTATCATTCTCCGACCAAATACACCCAGCGACCAAGTAGAGATCGTGATGCAGGAAGTCGCCAAGCTGGGATATACGCCGCACCCAATTCGAGGAGAACTTCAGACGGTGGTCGCCGCCATCGGAGATGAACGCACGCATCATACGCTCGAATCGCTGACCGCGCTGCCGCAGGTGGAGCGTGTACTCCCAGTGCAAAAGCGCTATAAGCTGGTCAGCCGCGAATCCCGTCAAGCAAATAGCATGGTCAACGTGGATGGCATCGAAATCGGAGGAGACAGCTTTGTTGTCATGGCTGGCCCCTGTAGCGTGGAATCAGAAGAACAGCTCCTTTCCACAGCTCACGCGGTGAAGGCAGGCGGCGCGACCATCCTCCGTGGTGGTGCTTACAAGCCGAGAACCTCACCCTACGAATTCCAGGGACTCGGGAAAGAAGGTCTCCGTCTGCTGGAACTGGCCAAAAGAGCGACCGGCCTGAAGATCATCACCGAAGTGCTCAGCGAACGCGATGTCGGCATCGTGGCGGAGACAGCAGACATCCTCCAGATCGGTGCCCGCAACGCCCAGAACTTTCAGTTGTTGATCGAATGTGCTCGATCCAAAAAACCGGTACTTCTGAAAAGAGGTATGAGCCAGCGCATCGAGGAATGGCTGTTGGCCGCCGAATATCTACTTACCCAGGGCAATCCGAATGTGATGCTCTGCGAGCGCGGCATTCGGACATTCGAGACTTACACCCGCAACACGCTTGACCTATCCGCGGTGGCAGTCGCCAAGCAAGAAACCCACTTGCCAGTGATCGTCGATCCGAGCCAGGGTTGCGGCCGCGCCGACCTCGTCAAGGTACTCTGTCGCGGAGCGGCGGCAGTCGGCGCAGACGGCCTCTTAATTGAGGTCCATCCGAACCCTGCCGAAGCGCTAAGCGACGGCCAACAGCAAATTGGATTTGATCTGTTCGGCGACCTGGTCGCTGAGTTAAAACCTTTCCTTATAGCCGCCAATCGACAGTTGGTGTGAGGTCGCTCGTCCCGCAGGGATAACTGAAAGTAGCCCAGCACTTCAGTGCTGGGTCAGACAAAAAAAGAAGGGGGGGCGTCCCGCAGGGACACTTGAACGCGGCATCCGAGGCGAAAATACGCTAGCACCGTGGGAACGTTCAGCCGTTCCGGGACGGGTCCTATTTTCTTCGATTTCCCGGCGCTAAAGCACCGGGCTACTTTCGTTCGTCCCTGCGGGACCGATTTCTTTCCGCCATGCGAGACCGTACGCTCCTGACCGATTCCCTAGAGTGCGCACATGGGATACCTCTTGGCTATCTGCGATCTGGTATCCGTTATCCGCTATGCGCCCTGCCGCCGTTCGCCTCCCGTATACTCCAACTACTATTTTCTGGTTTACCCAGACCATCTTGAGCATCATAGAAGCACTGGATGAGTTATGATGTCGCAATCATCGGTGGCGGACCCGCCGGAAGCGTCGCTGGCGCCGCATTAGCCCGCTGTGGGCGCCGCGTGGTGATCCTTGAAAAAGAGAAATTCCCCAGATTCCGCGTGGGTGAATCACTGCTTCCGGCCAGCTCAGATACGTTTGACCGGATTGGCGTAAAGGAGAAACTCGATCGCGCGGGATTTTTGATAAAGCATGGCGGCGAAATTTCCTCCGCCTGCGGCACCGCCCGCGGTACCTATTTTTTCCGGAACGGTTTAAACGTCCGCTGGAAAACGTCCTACCAAGTCGATCGCTCGAAGTTCGATCAGGTGCTATTGGACCACGCGCGCGATTGCGGGTGCGAAGTGCGGTATGCAGTGAGCGTAACCAGCTTCACCTTTGGCACGGACGTGGCGGTCCTCTCCTGCGATCCCGGCGCCGAGACTGTCCAAGCCCGGTATCTGATCGATTGTTCCGGCAGAAACGCCATTCTGGCCAATCATCTTCAACTGAAAGAGCCTTATTCGCATCTGCGAAAGTTCTCGGTGTTCGCTTATTTTCAGGGTCCGCCGTTGCCACCCGATCCCGACGCTTCATTAACGCGGATGATCCGCGCCCATGATTGTTGGTGTTGGGTGATCCCGATGGCGGAAGGAAAATGGAGCGTCGGCGTAGTCATGGATCATGAGCGCTTTCGCTCTCTCCAGGTTTCACCGGAAGATGCGTTCGAGCAGTGCATCCGGCAACAGCCGGAGGTTTACAACCGCATCGGTCAGGCCAAACGATTCACTCCAGTGCGGGCTACGGCTGATTTTTCGTACCGAGTCAGAAGAATGTTTGGCGATCGCTGGTTGATGGCCGGCGATGCGGCCGGCTTCATCGACCCGGTGTTTAGTAGCGGCGTTTACATTGCGACCTATTCGGGTGAGCAGGCGGCGATGGCTGTACAAGCGGCCTTAGAACGGCCACGCGCCCGCAACCGAGCGTTCCGCCGGTACCAGCGTCTGGTTGAGGAAAGGTTCGCTACTTATCTCAAATTGTCCTCCGGCTGGTACACTCAGGAATTCATCGAGATCTTTCTTCAGCCCAGAGGGCGTATCAAACTGGCGCCCGCCATCAGCTCCGTTCTAGGCGGCAATCCGGTTCGGAAATTGGGAATTAAACTCCGCCTGCAATTGTTCTATCTTTTGGTGTACTTGCAGGGTCGTACCGGGAAATTGGTCAACAAGCTATCGCTCCGACCTAATGCCACCGAGCCTGAACTCGAAAAACACGCAACGGCTCCGCGGTAGCGCGAAGCTCCGTGGTAGGGTGAAGGTCCTCCTGAGCCGCCAATGGCCGATAGTTGATAAATTGCAGAATAGTGACCCAGAATCTTGCGTCGAAGATTGTAGCTCCCTTTTTAATCTATCCTCTAAATGAGCAAGGTGATCCCGAACCCATCCCGATGAAGAATCGGTCTAGCCCAGGTAGCCGCCGCACCTGTCTCGTACCAATCTATCGCCAATCCTCAGCGTCACGCTCAACCGAAATCCTGTAGCGTCCACTGCGGAGAGAACTTTTCATGATTCATCGTTTCACTCCCCTCCTCCTCTCGCTTTTACTCCTCTCCTCTTGCACCGTGAACGAGCTTCCCGGCCTGGGAAGCGACGCCAAAACTCATGAAGGACAGATGGTCTACACCACCAATCGAAGGTCCGTAGTCGGTGATGTGATCCTGCGCACCCGTTCCAGCGGCGACTATGATTTAGCTTTTTCTAAAGGCGGTGTCGCGGTGCTGCAGTTGCAAGGCCATGGCAATGAATTGGTTGCGACTGGTCTGTTCGCCAGGAGCGGTTGGAAAGGACCAGTCGATCGCGCGATCGGTCCGCTCCACAGTTGGGCATTGCTCAAACAAGTCGTTCCCTATTTTGATTCCAACCAAACCAGCGCCAGCAACGCCAAAAAATGGACTGCAACTTTCGATCGGAAAAACGGTAAACTAACTGGTGCAAAAATTGACTTTGCCCGCCACGAGTCCATGATCTTCAGCTTTGCCCAATGAGCGGTCTACACGAAACGGCGCCCCAGCCAATCACTGAGTTCGAAGCGCCGACCGGCGTTCAGCCGTTGCCGCGCAACGGGTGGTACGCACCGTTTTCCTTCGAGATCGGCAGTTGGATCGCTCGTTATGTTCCGCGCCCGCTCAGCCTGGCGTTCGCTGTTTCCCTGGGCGAGTTGGGTTACCGATTTTGCCGGGAACGACGGGGGGCGGTCATAAGCAATCTCGCTGTTCTTACTAGCGACCGGGCCGCCCAGGAAAAACTCTGTCGCGCCTGCTTCATCAATTTCCTGCGGATGCTCCATGACTTCTGCGATTCGGCGGCTGGCGGCGAACCAAAGCTCAATCAACTGATCGTGGAACGTCGCGGATTCGAATTCCTGGAAGCAGGACGAAAAAGAGGGAAAGGAACTCTTTTGCTCACGGGACACCTCGGAGCTTGGGAACTTGGCGGGATGGTTCTCGCCGCTGCGGGATTTCCGGTCAACGTCGTGACCCTGGAGGAACCGACCCCCGAGCTGGATGCCTGGCGGCGGAAGTATCGCGCTCGGTTCGGCATCAAGACGATCACCGTGGGGTCCGACAAATTTGCGTTTCTTGAGATAATGCAGGCGCTTCGGCGAAACGAG
Source organism: uncultured Verrucomicrobiae bacterium (assembly GCA_963804425.1). GTDB lineage: Bacteria > Verrucomicrobiota > Verrucomicrobiia > Chthoniobacterales > JAFAMB01 > DASTDH01. Next base: position 220,127 of record CAWDQF010000006.1, read on the forward strand.
CTGGTGGCGATGCTGGTCGACCGGCCTTACTTAAACAGCGGAGTCGAGGTTAAATTCTTTGAGCGGCCAACCCTCTTTTCGGCAGCAGCTGCTCGCATTTGGCAACACACCGGCGCAACCATCATGCCGGCATTTGTATTGCAGCTGCAGCCCGGTCGATACGGCTGCTACGCTTATCCCCCGATCGAAATGACCGCTGAACTTGGTCCGGAAGAGAATAGCCAGCGAATAGCCGATGTCTTTCAGACCATCATTCGCGAATTTCCGGACCAATGGTTTAATTTCGTACCGATCTGGAACGCCTAACGAAAGCTTATGTTGATTCGATTCCTCCTCATTCTGATCTCCTTCGTCGCCCCCTCCTTCGCCTCTGCATCCCCGATGACATCGGACGAAATCACTGACCTGGTAAAGCGCCTGGAGACGCATTACGAAAACAAGGTCTCGCTCCAGGCGAACTTTCGGGAAGAACGCCATATGTCGATCTTGAAGGACGCGCTTGTCAACCAGGGCAAACTCTGGTTTACACCCCCGGATAAAGTACGCCGCGAAATCGAAGGCAATCAGCCGAGCACCACCATCATCGATGGCAAAAACATGACGATCTACTATCCCAACCTAAAAACCGCCGAACGCTACAACCTCGATAAACGGCCGGAGTTGAAAAGCTCGCTGCAGGCTATTACCGCCGGGCTCAACTTTCAGCACATCACCGATTACTACAACGTGGAAGGGACGAAAGAAGGTAAAACGTATCGAGTCACCTTGACCCCGAAAACCGCCGCTATTCGGAAATTGGTGAAAGCGGTCACTCTCACGGTCGAACAAGATTTAACTCCTACGGCAGTGGACCTCGAAACCGCGCGGGGCGAAAAGGTCAACATCACCTACTCGAACGTTAAACGGGACAGCGTCTCCGAATCCACGTACCAGTTCAATCCACCGGCCGGAACCAACGTCACGACCCCGTTCGGGAGTTGATTGCCGCTGATCGGCGCGTCCGTAGTACTGGCCTTCCGCTTAAACAGGGCAGTTGACTTTGGCCTGTTCTGAGGTACCAAATTTCCTCCCTTCTTGCCTCGTGGTGTAACGGTAGCACAAGTGACTCTGGATCACTTTGTCATGGTTCGAATCCATGCGAGGCAGCTCTCAGTATCAACGACTTACGACTACAGGCTTGCCGAAGTGATACGGGCGGTGATACGCTGAAGGCGTGAAAACGGTTTTTGAGCCCACCGACAAGCAGCAACTATACCTTCGCCAGCCTCTCGGCGTCTACTATGCTCGGCTCTACGTCCACGGCAAAACGAAATGGGTATCACTTAAAACCAGAAACAAGACTGTTGCCAAGATCGAGCTAGCCAAGAGGCTTCAAATCTCATACGCGGTGCGAGAGGCGGAGGCATCGACCAGAAGCGGAACCGTAACAGTCGGCGAGCTATCCGCTATCTATCTGCACGGCGTTGATCTCCACAACGATCTGAAGCCAGCCTCAAAGGAGTACCGAAGGAAAACTGTTCAATATTTGCTACGATCGTGGCCCGAGCTTAAAGAGCGAATCCCGGCGAAGGTTACCGAGGCGGAGTGCAAGCAATGGGCCTCTCGTTATCACCAGAGCTTCAGCGAAACACTATACAACAACACGGTTGATAGCCTACGGCACATCCTCGCGCTAGCCATCGGACGCGGATTAATTGCGCGGAATCCAGCGCTTGTTATAGCCAAGGTGAAAGTCCCACAGAAGAAGCTAGAGCTTCCGTCTTCCGAACAATTCAGAGCGATCGTGGAGCATGTCCGGAACGGCGGCTCTGCACATTCTCAAGGCTGCGCCGATCTGGTTGAATTCCTTGCCTACTCCGGTTGTCGGATCAACGAAGCCGGAAACGTTACATGGGCCGATATTGATCAAGAGCGCGGGCGGATCTACGTCGCGCCCGGAAAGAACAGTCAAAGCCGATTCATTCCGCTACTCGACTCGATGAAGGATCTTCTGGAACGGATGCACAATTTTCCGCGATGTTTTCGGCTTCACTATCGGGAAGCGCGCGGCTGCGTTCTATCCGTAGCCGAATGCGAAAAGGCGCTCACGAAAGCTTGTGAGAAAGCCGGAGCGCATCGCATCACGCATCACGATTTGCGGCATTTGTTCGCGACGCGCTGCATCGAGTCCGGCGTTGATATTCCGACCGTCTCGCGCTGGCTCGGGCACAGGGACGGCGGTGCATTAGCCATGCGAACCTACGGCCATTTGCGCGATGAGCACTCGCAGGCGATGGCGGCGAAGGTGAGCTTCTAGAAATGTGTGAAGATCCTGCTTGACAGGCTTCGGCGCGATAAACCTATACCTGTTCGCCCCACTTTCGACCAGTTCATGCCTGAAGTAGCCAGTTCTACCGGACAAAAGACGTTCACACATAGCATTTAGCACCCGATCTCAGCAAAATTCGTTTTGCTATAAGTTTAGGATGTTAAACTCAGAAACAAATGAGTCGCCTATCGGCCTAACCAAAGAGGCTTATACGGTGGCGGAAGCGGCAAGGCTCACTGAGCCACCAGTCAGTCCGGTTACAATTTATCGGCGTATTTATTCCGGCGATCTTAAAGTTCTACAGGGATTCGGGAGAATCTTGATTCCGCGCTCAGAGCTTCAGAAATTCTTCGGGCGTGTCGTTTTCTACAAGCCGAGGAAGCGCGCCAGAAAGGTGGCGGCGGTCCAATGAGTGCTGAATTACCGCCGGGGCCAGAAACGGAAAGAGCCGGGCGACGCGAATCGACCCGACCCCGAGAAACCGAAAAGCTATTACTGCCGGGGGTGTCAATGCTTAACGGCGGCGACATGCTTTTAGGAACCCCTGAAACCGTCGCTCCTCTTCTGATCGGACACAGAAGAGTATTTGTTACAGAGATAATTAGAGAGAGTGGTAAACCCGATCTCATTGAAAGGATCGTCACCTACGACAACGCTGCGGTCATAGAGGCACACGATGGTACCTGGACGGCATTCTTCGCGACCTGGACCGCATTCTCCTCGCGCCCTCTATCAGAATCTTCAGACGCACCTATGAATAACGAGCGGCAAATGCGCGCGCCGTCCACCTTCGCGCAGGATCGTCGGCGCATGCCGTGGTCCAAACTATGGGCCGACCAATGGCGCCAGATCGAATCGTCAGGAATTTCGGACGGCGCAAAGCTTCTTTGGGTGAGCCTTCAGAGCGTCTTGGTTCAGTCCGAAGAGCCGGGCCGATTAGTTATGTCCGGCAACCCCATGGACACGCGCGCCCTAAGCCTTCTTCTGGGAAAGAAAGAGCGAAACATCGCTACTTGGCTCGCGCAACTCACGCTGATCGGAGCCATGTGTCAGGATTGTGACGGGAATTTATACGACCCGAGGATGAGGGAAGATCATCGGGCGACCTCCTATGAAACCAACCGAAAACGGGAGCGGAAAGCAGTAGGGAATGAATCGGGAATCCCGACTGATTCCCGCGACATAAAGAATAAGAGTAAGATAGAAGATAAAGAACAAGAAGAAGAACAAGAGAAAGAGAAGGGCGCTTCGCGCAAACACTCTCTCCCTCTCTCTGAGTCTGAGATAGCGGAATACACCAAACAACAGGGACTTCCGGACAGTGACGCGTGTTATCTCTGGAATCACTGGCAAGCGAACAGATTCACGAACAATGGGAAACCAATACTTAATTGGAAAGCAACGATCCGATCGTGGAAAGCTGCGGGAATATTACCAAAACAGCCGAACGGTGTCTCCGCGGCTCTAAAACCGAAGCCTCAAGAACCCGACGGCTGGCGCGATACGCTCCGAAAACTGTACCCGAACGAACGCGACTTGCAGGTTGCTGTCGTCGGCATCGAGATTCCGCCACGGTTCAAGCTGCTGCCAGAGAGCGTGCAGCGAGAGATCAGAGAACACAACAAAGCCGAATGTCCCACGTAGAACTCAGACTGACCCAAACCCAGGCCGAGCAATTTCGGCCCGTGCTCGATCTTCAGAGGCAGCATGAGAGCTGGCATATTCGCTGTCGTGGGCTTGCCTTGGTGCGGCGAAACCGGACAGCCTATCGTAAAGCTTCATTGCAAGCTCACGGACTGGAACGCAGCCAGGAAAGTTTGCAAGATCCTGATTTCCTGAGATGCCCAATCGCTTCCGACCTTGCGCAGAGCATGAGAGAGACCAGCTTTTTCTTTCTCCCGTATTGTGGTGGGGATAGATAACGCTTGCCTATATGGGGTTATCGACAAGAGGCCCTTGCAAAGCGCCAGATAGGTCTTTAGATTGAGCTGTTAGTTCAATTGTGTTGCATACTTGTTTGCCGCGACCGTTTCCTCAGAGCTAGCGGCCGCGGCGCTGTTTAGCAGTCCGGCTCAGTTTCCCTTTTTTTCCTTCCGGCTCTCGCCGTTGTCTTGCCCCGCCAAAGCATGCCGTTTGACGTGCAGGGCGAATACGCGTGGACTAAAGAGGGCGGCGTAGGCCGCGACCACAAAGAACCGGTCACTCACTTCGATTTTGAGGAATTGGATAGGCTACTCGGAACATCGGAGGAAGAAGACACCGTTGCACCGTACGGCGAAGCTCTCATTGCCTTGCTGGCTTTCATTGTCGGAGACACACCAGGGGATCCAGACAGCCCGTTCGGGATATCTTCGCGCGCTTTAGGTGTCGCCTACATGCTGCGCCCGGATATTGCAGGATTCGATTCGCTGTCTGCGATAGCACGACATTGCGCAGTGACCAAGCAAGCTCTGTCCAAGGCCTTACTGCACTTACGAGATAGCGCCGGATGGGTTCATTGTCGTCACGTGAAGCAGGAGACGACTCGCGCCACCTACCGCGAAGCTGCTCACGAGGGGTGGAAGACTCGGATGGCGAATCTTAAGCGCGGCCATCGGACACCCACCGACCGGAATGCTCGGCTCGACGCGGTGGGCGATTAGCTATCCATCCCGTCTATCGTCCCGACTCATCAAACACAATCCTGAGGCAACGGCGTGCGTTGTTTCAGTCTGATAGCAGCGGTCGGCTTCGATGCTTAACTGACCTTGACTATCAGGCTACCCCCCCTTGTTAGGAGACTCCTATGGGAGGGTGCCGCAGAGTCGGCGGCCCGGCCATCCGCGTTTGGACACTTTTTTACAAAAATGCCGAGTGCATTCCCAATAGCGGCTCTGGTTTTTTGGGAACAATTGTTCCGGTTTCACCGCCTTGAGGCAGCCCCGCTTAGTGCCTGGAACCAAGAATGTTAGCGTAGTTAACAAATTTTGACCAACCTACGGCCCGATTTAGGTATCCGCCCCGCCAGAGTGCATTCAAGCCGCCCCATGCACTCTCTCAATGCACTGTGCTGGTTGCCGTCAGAGCGCAACTCACCTTGCGAGCCGTCTTGCTCGAAGGCGCAGCAGTTTTCTTTCCAGCTCCGTTGCCATCAGCCGGTCCGTCTCCTTTTTGGCCAGCGCCACCGCTAGCTCGTCCTCCGTCAGAACCGGCTCCCAGCGGTGTTTGTCCGTTTTAAAAGACCTGCTTCTGTTCATTCATATCGCTCAGTTAATAACCTTGCGAGTGTTCACAAATGTAACACTTCCTACACTTCCCGCGAATGAGGGGCAGGCTGGCACGCAGCCCGCCGCAATCATGCAGCATGCCCGCAAGTTGACAAGCCGCGCCTTAGAAATGGAGGACGACCCGATTCTAAACTTTATCGTCGAAACGCGTTCGATGACCCTGCGCAACATCGACGCGGTTTTAGAGAAACGCTCAGAGGTAGTGTGCCAGCACGCGAAGCTGCTCAGGGAAATTGACGAGGGACTTTCGGTCTTACCGACACAGAGGCGTTGCTGACGAAGCGCATTCAGGCCCGCGGGCTCGATCCAGAGACGCTCGCGTCGATCATCCAATAAAAATTTATGTCCTACTGCACGTTATCAGAACTAGCACGGCGCCGCGGCCTCGACCCGCGCACGCTGAAACGCCGATTAGGCGCTCCTGCTGCTCAACTTTCTATGGGTAGCCGAACTATACCACTGTGGCCGTCAGAGTGTGGCGCGCCTGGTGTTAACTCAGCCGAACCAACCCGGACACCGCAATAATATGACCAACGACCTAATCATCAAACTCCTCCGCGCCGAAAGGGTGGCAGACCCAGACCTATCATCGTAGCGGCGATTCAAAGCGAAATCGAATCAGCTGTTGAAGACCTGGAACACCCCCGGTTGATAGGAACCCATCACGGACTGCAGCAAAGATTTACGATGCATACGTCTCTCAATTCCAGAACCCGACTGCCGCAAGGGCTCACGCTCTCAATAGAATCGCGGAGTTTCAAAAACACAGTCAGCAAGTTTCACGGCTCGAGCATGAACTTGAACACGCCCGTACGGAACAAGACACAATAACCAAGTCTAAATCTCGGCTCATAGTCGTAGAGGGCGAACTGAATCATGTAGATGGCGGACTACATGAGATTCAGCAGGCGCTTTCCACATGTTCTCCCGAAGCTCGCGAGGAGCTAATCGAGGTTTCAGCAAGCAATTTTCTGGATGGGCAACCGAACTTCAGCAGCGGGTACGCAGACCCACACGCGCGGCAGCGGCATTATTCTGCGCTCGAGCTTCTAGTATTCAGTGAGCAGCGCAAGCTGGTTTTAAACAGGGCCATCCAAAAACTAACGGCTAAACGTGACCTGTTAGTGGAGGAATCTAAGCAGCTAGCCAAAGTTCTAGAGAAAGGCTCGAAATGATCGAGCAAGCGATCAGGAGGCTCATGGTGAAGCACGCCACCGGCTTTGATAAAGCGCTCGCCGCTCACCGCCTTGCAAACCTAGAGCGTGTAGACGCTAGGAGACCTTTGAGCCGTGCCTTTCGATTCGGCAAGCGAGCTTCGCGGGATAGATCGAGCCGTGGCGGCGCACAAAGCTAGCAAGAAGAACCTAATTTCCGGCGTTGCTCTCCGAATTACCTGAGTGGGTAATAAACGAGCAAATTTGTCGATCATGCCCGGTGGCTAAGCGGGCCCCTCACAAGGGGATATCTTACCTCGCGGAAGCTGGCTCTCTGCGCCTCAGCGGGAAAAACCAGCATAACTTTTAGCTAGGAACTAACATAATGGCTAACGAGAAGCGCAACAGAGAGGAGGGCTAGCAGCATCGCGAATGAGAAACCATAGACATCCTCTTGGCCGTGAAGGCCCAAACCGAGGAGTTGGAGAAAGTAAGGGGCCAACTTTCTGATCTCCAAAAAGCTGTCGGCGACGTTGTGCCTTCGACGATTGAGAAGCTCCTCGCAGCGAGCGGGATTGAACAGTTCGCTCAAGGCGCTCTCGAGTTGGGAACACAGATCGCGACACAGATCATTCAGGGCATCGCAACCACGCTGAAAGGCGGCATTGATTTCAACTCGCTTCTGGAAGTTTCGCAGATCGGCATTGCAGCGAACCTGAAAGCGGCGAATCCCGACATTCATAGTTTCACGGAATCGCTTCAGATCGCATCCGACGTCGTGGACCAGTTGCGGCAGCGCGAGCAAACGTTGCCTGTTTCACTCGGTCAACTGATTCAAAACTTCCAGGGCACAGCAAGCGCCGCAACTCGGGCCGGGGTTTCCATCAACGAGCAGATCGATATTCTGGATAAGGCAACGCGCGCAACCGCTGCTCTCGGCCTGGAACAGTCGCGCCTTCCGACCTTCCTTTCTGAGATCTACGCGGGAATTTCCGCGTCACGGATCCTCTGGCGCGATCGCTTGGCATCACGAAAGACATGATCGTAGCGGCCGAGAACAGGGAAACGTTTATGAAGTCCTTTCGGCGAAACTGGCGGCATACGGCGACGCCGCAGCAGCAAGCCTTCACACTATACCCGTCGAACTCACGTCGCTGCAGACCGCATGGAACAATCTCGAGGCCATACTGACACAACCGATTTTTGAGCCGGTCAAGGAGGCTCTTCAATGGCTCAACGACTTCATGCGTGGCGGGCAGATGAAGCAGCTTTTTCAGGACATGGGCGATGCCTAGGGGATGTCACGGCGGCCGCACAGACGGTAGCGGCAGCGTCGCGGACCATTTCGTGATGCGTTAAATTTCGTGGATGAGCAGGTGGTGATCGCCGACGGAGCGTTCAAGGCTTTCGCGGATTTTCTCGGAGGTTCTGGCTCCGCGCAGGCCGTCGAGAAGGCGTACGACCTCCTGATAAAACTAGGTAACGCTGTGGCGTCTGCAGTCAGGGCATTCGGGGCTTTTCCGAGGGGGCAATAGAGGCAGTCATTAACCTGCCGGCGCGGGAAGGGGAAGCGCCTCAGGGAGACACCACCTCCGACGCACTGGCCGCAATGCAGAGGCGGCAGGCGGAAGAGGCGAACGCGCAATCTGAGCGGTTCAAGCCAAAGGGAGTAAACGCTGGACTTCCTAACCACGGTCGACTTCTTCGCAATGCTGGCGACAGCACAAACCCGACCGCGGGAGTTGGATCCTCAATATTGGACGAAGAGCCGGACGTACAAGACGAAGAGAAGAAGTCGAAAGCGAAAGGCGGCGGCGGCAAAGGAGCAGCCAACCAAGAGCTGGCCGCTAGCCAAGAGCGCGTCAACGCCGCAGAGAAAGAGTATTCGGAAACGCTCAAGATAGCCAACCTGCAGGAGAGCGCCGGATTAATCAGCGGAGAGCAAAAGCGACAAATTTCGCTACAGGCCACGCAGAAGGAAAAGCAGGAACTCGAGGCGATTCTTCCGGAATACGAAAGGCAATATCAGGCGCAAGCCAAGTCACTCAACCCAGAGCAAGCGCAGAAGTTAATCGACAAAATTGAGCAGCTAAAACAGAAGATCAAGGAGCTAGGAATTCTAGAGGAGTCGCAGACCTTTAAGGGACAGCTCATGGGGCAATTCCAGAAAGCCTTGGACGCGACCGCGCTGTCCGGAAAGAACCTAGGGACTGACATCACGCAGCTCGTCCAAGGACCATTCCAGACGCTAGGCAGTTCTATGGCCGGATTAATTAACGGGACGACCACTTGGAAACAGGTCTGGCAGCAGATCGAGAGCCAAGCAATTAGCACCTGGGCTAACATCGGGGCTAAAATGCTCGAACATCTAGCGCTACAGCTCGTCATGAACGCGCTGCATAGAACGATGGCCACGAGCCAAGTTCAAGCCGACGCATCCAAGGGCGCAGCAGCGGCTATGGCATCCGCGTCCGACATTCCGTACATCGGATGGATTCTAAGCCCGATCGCGTACGCGACGACCTACGCCCTGGCGTTGAGCGGCCTAGGAACATTCACGAAGGGCGGTTACACCGGCCAAGGCACGTCCCACGAGCCTGCCGGAATCGTTCATGGGGGAAAATACGTCTTACGGCTGCGCAGACATCGAGAATCGGCGTCGGGAATTTGGCGTCGATCGCTAGCGGCAACGTGCGCGGCTACGAGAGCGGTGGCCTCGTTGGAGGTGGCTCTGGCAGCGGAAACGGTCTGCAAGTGCATGTGCATCACTACACCGATATGACGGAGCTTCGCCGGAACATCCTCAAGCATCCGGAAGGAAAGCACATAATCACGAGCACGGTAGCAGGAAACCGGTTAGCCGCAGGAGTGAGCGGCCTGTAGAAAACCAAACCCCCGCCAGCAGCAGCCAGCGGGGGCCTCGGACAAGCAGAGCAAAATTGGTTTAGACCGCAGCTTCTCCTTCCTCGTAACGCTGCTTAAGGCGCCCCTTTTTGTCGATCGACCACTCAAGCGTCACAGAGCCCTTCACCCATGTCTCAATATACCGTTGAAGGCTCATCCGCTCTCCGCGTGCCTGCCGTTTCAGCCCTTCGACGTATGGCTCCTCGAGCTGGATTGTGATGGTTTTCATTGAGTTTACTCGGGCAACGCTTGCTGCTCCTCCTGCGCTGCCTCTTCGGCCTCTTTCAGCTTTCTTATTCGGTGCAGCTCGTCTTCTAGCTGTCCGAAATGCTCGGCGCAGCCGCCTTCCTCGTCGCTGCGCGCACTACACAAAATAGAATCAAGAGCGTACTCTTCGAGGGTCTGCCCTAGTCTTCCGGCAAGGAACTTTAGTCCTAACTCAGTGAGTTCGTCGGATGGTTCGAATTCAATTGTTACTTTCATGGATGGTTTTTGTTTTCTCGGTATGGGTATCTTTCTCTGTCTTAAAAGTACAGCAATACTGTATATTCTGTCCATCGGTATTTTGACTTTGTTTCGTAATACTGTACAATCGCGCTACACATGCCGCAGAGAACTCAGAAACTATTGGACGCTCTACAAGGCTGGTGTGACAAACAGCGCGGCAGGCGTGCGAAAGCGGCGGGGCTGATCGGCATCAGCCCGCAGGCTCTTGCCAATTGGTTCTCGGGAAGGCAGCAGCCGACCGCGGAGCAGATCCTCATCGTGCGGGAGTTTTTGAGCCGCCGAGCCTAATGCTCGCTTCGGTTTGGCCCCAAGTGCATAAATAATGTTATGAGTAATAAGTATTGCCGAGTATGATGCAACTCATTACAAGCTAATCAGCGCCCCTTTTGCTAGCTAACCCCATGGCTACTGACCCTGAACTGGAAGCGATGAGCTCGGTACTGGCTCAGCTCGAGCCTCTCGGACAGGACGCGCGCGATCGAGTAATCTCTTGGGTGGTTGACCGACTTGGCATTCATTCCACAAAACCCGGAGAAAAGTTCGGTACTGGAGCCAACGCACCGGACAAGTCCCAAGATTCGCGAGCGGCTCTCGATGGCTACCCGACGCTAGGTGATTTTTTGGCCGCGGCTAATCCCAAAACGGACGCACAAAGGGCGCTAGTTGTCGGCTATTGGATGCACAAGGCTAAAGGCGCCGCCGACTTTGACGGCTACTCTATCAACCGTGAGTTGAAGGACCTCGGGCACGCGGTAAGCAACATTACACAAGCATTTTCCCAACTGAAGAAGCTGAAACCGGCGCTAGCTATTCAACTTAAAAAGGGGGGAACTAGTCAACAGGCGCGCAAGAAGTACAAAATCACCGACGAGGGTATGAAGGCCGTTGAGGCGATGCTTTCCAAGAAGGCCTAATTTGGTGGACGCGAATCGCTTAGCCCAAGCATTGTCGGGGCTTGTCGGTCCGAAACTCGCACGAGAACTGGTAGACGATTTCGTCAAAATCAGACAGGACTTCGCCACGAAGACCCTAGAGCGAGCTTCTTCGGGCAAGTTTGTCGAGACGGTCGTCCAATGCCTTCAACGGATAGCCACTGGTTCTTACGATCAACAGCCTGCAGTAGACGACTACCTCAAGAACAAGGCGGAGCAGGATGTGAGGTTGCCCGACGGTTTGCGGATCTGTGCCGCACGCATTGCAAGGGCAATGTATACGCTACGCAACAAGCGAAACGTGGCTCACAAAGGGCAATTAGATCCCAACACAATCGATCTCGCTTTCGCTCACCATGCCAGCATATGGATTATGGCAGAGCTACTCCGGAACGCGATGAGCATAAAGATGCAGGAGGCTGGCGAGCTGATTGCATTTGTCCATGTGCCTGTGGGATCTCTCGTTGAAGATCTTGATGGAGTTCGTCTAGTGCTAGCTGACGTCCCTGTTCGGACGGAGCTACTAATATTGTTGCACAGCAAATACCCCTCCCAAGTTTCTGTTTCCGAGGCGCTCAACAGCCTGAGCCGTAACGCTGCCCGCACTGTGCGAAATCGACTCCGGGACCTTCACAATAAGAAGCTCGCCCAGGGCAGTGCCAAGGATGGTTATCGACTAACGCAGACTGGTTTTACGGCCGCCGTCGCGGAGATTAGGAAACTGCTAGGTGATACGCTCGAGTGATACGTTTTTCGGCTTTTTCTGTGTAAAATGCGGTAACACCGTGAAACGATAAGTGCCTCTCGCACTGGGAGAAGCGCGGCTGAGTCAAACAGAGAAAGACCAGGAAAATCGCACAAACGTGACTCTGGATCACTTTGTCATGGTTCGAATCCATGCGAGGCAGCGTTGATAATCAGCGATGCAGCCAGAAATGCACCGGAATGCGGGTCGTTAGGATTTGGGGATTGCTACGCGATTGAGTGCCGCCGGTGAGTACCTGCATAACAACGTTCTAGATGAACGGCAGATCCTTTCCCATGCCCAAACGGCCGTTGATAAACTCAATAAACTGGCAACACTCGAAGCCTGATATCACCGAAGAGAGCCCAGGCACAAAGTCATGCGGTAACGGAATCAATGGGATGGTGCGTTTGCAAATGTTAGTAATCACTACCATGTCTGGGCGCACCCAGGCTGCAGGAATGCTTCGGAGGTTGCGATCATACCACAACAATGCAGCCTAACCATGCGGCCAGTGATAGCGACACTAACATACCCCTGCCTATTAAATCGCGGGTCCTCCTGTAGCGGTTTTTGATGCGGGCGCGTTACGACCCCATTTTCACAGTAGTGACAAATTTTTGCAAACCGCGTTTCCCTTCCTAATCTGTGATAGGTGAGGCTAAAGTGTCAGCTTTCGCAGAATGGGGCGCTGTGCACGCAAAGCCAAAAACGCAGCACACCTCCCCACGTCCGGTTCGCGCTAGGAATGCGATACTGTGCGACTCCATACTTTACAAGAGGCACGAATGTTTCCAGCGAGTAGATCAAGGAATTGAACTTTGGGTATAACTCCAACACTTGCTTCCATCCACCAACGACGCCGTGCGCAGTCAAATGTGGGCGTAATCACTTGTGTTCGGAGCCCGATTTCAAAAATAGCCGCGTTAATCCCTATGACCCCGATACTCAGAAAGAGTGGGTTCCAAGGACGGTAACCGAAACCGATCAGTTCGCCCAGTCCTTTGAACCAAACCAGTTCCCCAAGGCGCTTTCCGATGCCGACCGTCATCTCTGCCCTTAGCAATCAGCGCAATGTTCGCCTTCTCACCAAGACCCATCGGCGTAAAACGGCAGCGAGTTGGTCATATGGTTGAGAAATAAAGACATGTGACGGCTGCCTACGGATCCAGTGAAGCTGCGTTTCCGCGAGTGGATGGAGCGTCAGGATCGATCCGATCATACATAAAACCGAGGAGAAACAAGTGGCCATGTTTGAGTCAGCTGTTTTTACTATTTAAAAGGGTTCCGACTCTTGCGAACGTTAAATCGACAGACGTTTTTGTCGGTAATACTCATGCCATCCAACTCAAAGTTATGCGCCACATCCCCGCACCCGCGTGCTTAGAGCATTGCGGCTGCATAAACCCAGGAAAGCCTGCGTCAGGATCAGACGATCTTTGGCCGCAAGAAGATGCTCCGGTACGAGGTTGGTGGCGTGGTGCTGCAGTTAATTCAGGCAATGTTCTCCCAGTGCCCGTCCTTCCGTCCTCGTTTTTCATCGACCGCAAAAACATCCATCCAAATAGAACTAGGAGTCCCGTTAATACGAAATAGGACGATGTAGAGAGGACCGCTGTTGAATATTATTATGGAAATTCTCAGGAATCTCACGAACCCAAAACGTGCTCAGTTTAGACTTGCAGAATACCGGAAGCGAAGAAGTCTTCTCGCGTAGCGGTCCCATACTAACCCCAATGTGTTCTTATTGGCGGGAGTGTTAGTCGCTGCTCCTAAGGCGAATATCCTCAATACTCAACAACTCACCTATCTGACCGCAGCGATCAATCAGGATCACAGCTTAGCTTGGGATCAAGCCGACTATTATCTGTGGTTTAAGAAGCAAATAGAAGCGACCGGGACGACTGGGTTCCATGAAGGCGATCATCACACTTTGAAAAATCCAAAAGGAAAGTCTAAAGCCAAGTGAAACAACCCAGCTGGACAGTGGCTATCAGCGGGTTACTGACGGCGCTATTCTACATCTTAGTCGTAGACAGCAACGGCCAAACCGCCTATCCGCTCCATCGTACCGGCAACAACCGCTACCTGACCGATCAAACGGGCAAACCGGTCATGTTAGTCGGCGACAGCGCTTGGAACCTGATCGTTAACTTGAATACAAGCGACGCCAGTCAGTACTTTGCCAATCGGAAAGCACGAGGGTTCAATGCCGTAATGACGGCGGTCCTATGCGGACCGGGAGCTTTCGGCCGGTCAGACTTCAGCACCTACGACGGTATCGTACCGTTCACTACCCCCGGAGACATCTCAACGCCCAATCCGGCTTACTTCGCCCGAGTGGACCAGATGGTCAACCTGGCTGCCAGTTACGGCATCATGCTGCTACTCAATCCAATTGAGAATTACGGCTGGGAGAACATCTACGAGAACAGCAGCGCGACCAAGCTAACGAATTGGGGAGTGTTTCTAGGCAATCGCTACAAAGGCAGTTCGAACGTTCAATGGTTTCACGGCAATGACTATCAGGACTGGCCAGCAGCTGATACGGCTTTCCTCCGCATTATCAATGGGATCAAGAGCGTGGACAGCAACCACCTGCACACCTTCGAACTCAACTATCTCAACAGTGAAGACCTGAACGACGCCAATTTAAGCAGCGTGCTCGGCATCAACTTCGTCTACACCTACTTTCCGACTTACGCGGAAGGGTTCAAAGCATACAATCATAGCACCATGCCCTGGATTTTAGGCGAGAGCAACTACGACCAGGAACACCTCGGCAACGTGGACGGCGGATCCGTGGAGAACTTACGCAGACAGGAGTATTGGGTAGCAACCAGTGGAGCGGCCGGACAACTATTCGGCAGTTTCTGGACCGACCGGTTCGCAAACGGATGGCAAAATAACCTTAATGACGCGGGAACGCTCCAATTACAGCTGTTAGTCAATCTGTTTAACGGACTACCCTGGTACAATTTAGTACCCGACCAAAGTCATCAATTCGTGACTGCGGGCTACGGCACGCCTTACACGAACTTAAATGCTGGATCGGCCGTCGGCACGATCTCCAACGACAACTACGTCACAGCAGCACTGACCGGTGATAAGACACTTGGAATTGCTTATCTGCCAGTCAGGTCAACCATCGCCGTTAACTTAGGCACATTCAGCGGACCAGTCAGCCTGCAATGGTTTGATCCGAGCAACGGTGCGACTCAAACGATCGGTGGATCGCCGTTCGCCAACAGCGGAAACAAGCAAATTGCACCGCCTGGTCAAACAAGCGACGGTCAGGGCGACTGGGTTTTAATATGCAAAGCGACATCAAATCCGACACCTACCCCTACACCTACTCCTACTCC
Organism: uncultured Verrucomicrobiae bacterium; assembly: GCA_963804425.1. GTDB lineage: Bacteria > Verrucomicrobiota > Verrucomicrobiia > Chthoniobacterales > JAFAMB01 > DASTDH01. The sequence goes on from CAWDQF010000006.1 coordinate 235,308, forward strand.
TACTCCTACTCCTACCCCTACCCCTACACCTACGCCAACTCCCACTGCGACTCCGCCACCGACGCCCACACCGACACCAGGATTAGCTCCTAATCTAATTTCGGCAATCAGTAGCTCACGCGGAGACGCCACGCTGCACTGGACAGAAAGCGGCAGCGGTGGCTGGTACAAAGTCGTCTATGGCACACAGAGCGCACAGTACAGTTATCCGCCCAGCAACGGCAGCGACGTCACCTGGACGGTATCGAACTTAACCAGCGGTACGACTTACTTTTTCGCCGTGCAGTACATTCAGAACGGAACCGGAGCAGTGCTCGGCACTTCAAACGCACTCTCAGTCAAGATCCAATGAGTATTCCAATGGTGGCAGCGTCGCCCTAACCAAGCAACCCTGTAGGGTTCGAGTCCCTCATTACTCTGCCATCATCGAACTCGGCGAGAAGGTAAACTGAAAGCCCACTCGGTTGTCTCGGAGCGCCCCAGCTTGAAATAAACCTTCGCGGTTCACTCGACCTCGAGCTGTTCCGCAGCATTTATCCGGATTTCCGGCTTGCCTTTATACATCTCGATTCGACCAGTGATTTTGACGTGCTTTCCTTCGAAGCTGTTCACACCGGTGATGCCGGGCAGCTTTTTCCAGTTTGGATGGCCGCTTAGCTTATCAAGCACTCGTCTTTTCGCATTCTTTGTGCTGGTTCCAACCGGCTAAAGTTCGTAGAAAGGTATCCGATTCTCCTTCATCATGTTAGCACGGCTCGGGCTCTGCGTTTTGATAGTGGTTTCCCCTTTGGCAGTGATTGAGGTGCATGCAACGGACATTCCCGCGCTGGTCCAGAAAGTGAAGCCCGCACTCGTGGAGATTCTAACGTTCGACCAGCAAAACAATCTGCTAAAAACCGGCACTGGCTTCTTCGTTTCGGCGAACGGATTGTTGCTGACTGACTATCACGTCATTTCCGGAGGTGCAACGGTGATAGCGAAAACTCCAACCGGTGCGACATACACGCTTAAAGCAATTCGCGACGCTTCTCAGCAATCCGATGTAGCCATGCTGGAATTCTACGCAAAAGATGTACTCCACCTGAACTTGGGCTCTGGGACAAAGGCTGTTGAAGGGCAGCGCGTACTCGTTATCGGCAATCCTGAGGGGCTGGAAGGCACTGTCTCAGACGGTATCATCTCGGCATTCCGTGAGAATCGATCGATGATCCAGATCACTGCCCCGATCTCTCCCGGTTCTAGCGGTTCACCTGTTATTGACGAGTCAGGAAACGCGATCGGCATCGCGACGCAGATTTACAAGGAGGGTCAAAACCTTAACTTTGCCATCACTATGGAGATGGTGATTGCCGCCCTCGCCATGAGTCACCAGGCAGAAGCCACGCCGACACCCTTCGTTACAGCGGCCACGCCAGCCCCAAGCCCTGTCGTCGCGGCGACGCCCATACCAAGTGCCGCGGGAAGCTCGGCCGAGGGCTACTTCAATCGAGCATTTCAGGAGGTGAACAGTGGAAATTACCGAACTGGACTCACCGATTACAATGAGGCGATTCGGCTCAAGCCTGGTTGGGCCGAAGCATACCACGCCCGGGGCATCGCTTACTTTGATCTAAAGCTGTACCAAAGCGCCATCAACGATTACACCGAAGCGATTCGGCTCCAGCCTGATAATGCCGTGGTCTATGCGATCCGCGCCATTGCCTACGACAATCTGAAGCAATTCGACAAAGCCATCACCGATTACACCGAGGCAATCCGGCTCCAGCCTGATAATGCCCTGTTCTATGAGGACCGCGCCATTGCTTACGCCAATCTAGGGAAATCCTCTGAGGCTCTGCAGGATCGAAAAAAAGCGAAGGAACTAACGGACAAGCATTGATTGTTCGAACGGGCTTTTGGTTTTCATGGGGCGGGCTGGTCTTGCATCGATCAAGCGTTTGAGAAATAGGGTGACGCCTAAATCTTTGGACGATCACAGCCTTTCGGGAACAATTATTTCATTATTCGTGGTAAAGGGAAGTAGTTCCAGATCGCAGTGACGGTTTGAGAAGAATCAGGCTCTGTCAAACCCGTTCATGAGTGAACCGGACCCCCATCGCAACGCTCCGCGAGTTCCGCGAATACTTCGCGAGCAGTATACCTAAAGGCCCCGCTAATCCGTTGGGAAAAGTATAGGAGAAGCTGATTAAACAGGGCGAGACTTAACAATGAGCATCGAGACAATAGTTATCATTCTCCTCCTTATACTCCTATTGGGCGGCGGAGGCGGTTATTGGTTTTCGCGACGCAGGTAAAACGAAGAAAGGGCGTCGCGCCAACAAAAAGAAATAGGCCTCTTAAAAGATTCTGAATCCGCACCACTGAGCCAGCGTCGAATGGGTTGGTGAGCGAGCACGCCTTCTTCGAATACAGAGCGAAGCTGATGAGCGGCCAACATGCTGAAGAGCAAGGCGAGCCAATCCATTGCTTAATTAAGATGAAGATGGACGCTGGCCACGGACGCTCGCGAGAACTCCTTGAGCAGGAAGCTGGGGACTTAGTCCTTTTCAGCGCTAATCCAGGACCTCACCTCAGAATCAGCCATTCGAGCATCTTCGAGGTGGATGAAAAACGCCTGCGCGAGCTAGGTCCTGCCACAGATTTCAATCGCGTCGAGAACGCTGAGATTTACTTTTATTCATCCTGATGATGCGCGATCGAAGTTGGGTCACCTTCTGTCCCTTGGTCATGCTGCGGAACAGCTCGAGGTCGAGTAGAGGCAAGGCTATTTGTGGCGCTTCGTCCGCTCCTCTCCGGTGAATGACTAGATCGCTTTGGAAGCTAAACACGGGAGGCGCGATGGCGCTGATCGGGGTTTCTAAGTGAGAGATAGTCTACCTCGCACCGTGAGGTTTATATGAAGGAAAAAGTCTATTCGGTCGAGCTATTCGATGCCATCCCTCCGATCATCAGCGTTGGATTCGCTCGCTATCAGTTCATTATTCACTTCAATGAATCGACTGCTGGAATACCGGCACATGTTTTTCACAACCGTGCGATACAAATCGCGCGCAGTCTCAGAGAATTGGATCGTGGAAACCCTTACGGAGTGGAATGTCCGTACGTCAATGTCGAAACGAAAAAGGTAGATCTGGACCGGCTAGGCGACTCGCTCGGAATTCCCGGTGACGAAGGTTCGACAGATTGGGCGCTGCGAGCTCCATTCGGAAGCCATATACGTGTTACGGTGCCTAAGACCGACTTGAGTAGTTCTTATGCTCATGCCGGATAGTCGGCGTGCTTGAATTCCTGCGCAAAACGGACCGGCACTTCATCGCCAAGCGCAAATGGCGGCTTCGATTTATGTCTCCCCCGAACCAATGAAACTCAACTCACCCCTAGAACCGCTCTTATGTTGCTACCACTGGGTAAATTAATCGACTTCAATGACGAATTTGCGGAATTCTTCAGTGATCAGACAGGCGTCCAGAATATCGATCATTTGGAATGCGTATACGATTTTTCGCCGGCTGCACACTGCGTGCGAATCAACCATCAGGAACCCAAAGGCTGGCTACTTCTCCGGAACAAGGCGTATACCTATCTTTTAGTTGAAGCCAGCAACGAGAAAAAGGAATGGAGGACCTGGTTTGCACCAGATCCAAAAAAAGTCTTGGAATATCTGCGTCAATCGTTTGACTCATGGCCGCCGCTCTTCCCACTAATCCGCCAAGCGCACACAGAAGCTCATCGGAGCGGAGATGAGAGGCCGAATTTGACCCACCTTGAGGACCTGATCACTAAGGCCCTTCACACGACTGATTACTTGAGCATCATCAGCTCACAGATCAAAGACCCCGTGCCCAAGAAACCAACGGGAACTTAGTTTTCAGCAAAAAGCCACCCCCTGAACCATAAAACATGCATCTCATCTTTCCGGCTCACCGCCAAAAGCCGAAGGAAATGGTCCGGGGGGTTAGCTTTCCAAATGTCTTGCAGTTTTTCCGGTCTTGAAAATTCTGGACACGTTCGAGACCATCCTCGGAGCAGTCGGTACGATCATCTCGCCGGTGTCGTGGTTTGCTATTCCACAAGAATCTGACGCCGCCATGTACCGAACCTGAACGTTCGGTGGGGTATTTGCTTGAGCAATCCTGGAATGGAGAGGTGTCCGCTATCATGACCTTCCCCGAAGGTCCTCGTGCGGGTCAAGCCGTCGCGCTCGAATGTTGGGCCAAAGAAAGCTAAACAATAAGGCGATTTGAGAAGATTGCCACAAATGCTAAAGGGGAGTCACTAGGACTCCCTCTCAAACCTTCCTTAGCGGATTACAATTTCTCGATCATCTGCCGGACTTCGTCCTTACTCTTTCCGAGCTTCTTTTGAAGTCGTCCAAGCAGTTCATCTTCTTTACCTTCCGAAAACACCAAATCATCATCGGTGAGATTTCCGTACTGCTGTTTAAGCTTGCCCTTCAGCTCGTTCCACGAACCCTTGATTTGAAGCTTGTTCATAAGGGGAATTTTTACTTGGAACCGTGCTCTTCGGCGTGATGCTTTGCGGCTTCTTCCGCATGGTGCGTGGCATGCAAGTGATGACCATGCGCGATGTGGGCATGATGTCCGGCCTTTTCATGGCTGCCGCTGGCATGGTGCTTGGCGGCTTCTTTGTGATGGTGGGCTGCATGTTCATGGTGCTCGGCCGCTTTTGTATGATGTTCTGCGCTTTGTTGGCTCATAGGGTTTTGAGGGTTGAGGTCCTTTAACTAACATCATGAAGCTCTCCCTGCTTCATTTGCTTCTCCCATACTCTTATCGATGCGTTACTGTCGCCTTTGAGTATCACGACCAAGGTCAGTTCGTTTGCCGAGGGGCTTTGTTTTCGTCAGACTCCAAATTTCCAGTATCAGCATCCTGGTTGTCTTAGCGGATGATACAGGCGATCAAGGACACGGCCAGAATTGAGGTGTATAAGAGAAAGCGTAAATTCGGATCAATGCCTGCGGAACAGCTCGAGGTCGAGTAAGAGGCAAAGGCTAGGATGGTTTTGCTATCCCGGCTTTCAGTCGCTGATAGTGACGTCGAGCCACCCATAAGTATCCGAAGCTGTGGACCATGATCGAGCGAACAAACTCCTGGTCGTCGTCGGGTGTTCGTATTGGATATCCACCACTTTTAAGGCTCGTTATTTGTCGGAGTTTTACGAAGCATGCCGATCGTTTCTCGCTCCAATTTCGATGAGCTGCGGCATTTCGGAGTTCAGTGAACGTTTCAATAAACTTCCAGAACGGTTCTTCACTACCCGCGTAGTCCAAAGCGCGAGCCCAACGAAGTTTGTCGGGAAATCTCGCTTTAGGCAGGGTTAAGAACTCGTGGTTTGGAACAAGCTCTTTGATGAAGTCGTCGATCATATCTTCGATGAGGCAGTGAGCGAGTAAGACCGAGATACGCACTGAATCAAAAAGAGCAGCACCCAAATACTGAACCAGGCGTTCTGAGTCCTCCGTAGGAGGCACACAGTGTTCATCAGGGATCTCGCTCATTAGAGCGAGAGATTAGTCTCTTCACCGATTCCTTTTTGTTGAGACATGTTCGCCACTGAAGGTCCACTTGGATTGGTTAGCGAAGCCTCGCAAACAAATCGATTAAGAGCGGCAGGCGCCGGTCCTGTAGAAGGTGGCACCGGGTGCGCGGGATGAGACGCACCCTGATGCCAGAAGCCGGGAGTATCCCCCAGACTTCACTAGTGAGTTCGTTAGCCGAGGGTGTGATGTGCGTATGTCGGAGGCCAAGTTGAAGGAATTCGCTATCGTTCCAGCAAAATATCAGATCACGGTCCGTTTTCGATCCACTTGCACGCCTGGCGGGGCTTCGGACGAAAACGAAGTCATCTGGCAAGCGCTGAAATGGTGCGAGGAAAATTAGTGCGCTCAATTACCGTCACGCGCTCGCAACCCCGATGTTTGAACCCGGTCATTTCTCCGCGGTCACCACTAGCGTGATTCGTCCTTGAAAAAACATCGAATGATGACGTGGTCTCCAAGTTGCAGATTCGGCCAAAGAGCTCGATTGCCTAGGAGTTCCATTTGTTGGAGTGGCCCCGATGGGGGTGACAGCATCTCGCCCGGCGAAAGTTTGCGCAAAACTTCGGTCGATGGTTCGGGTGCTTGTAGCCAATCACTCGGCCAATTGGTGGTGAACTTCAATTCCGTGGGAGTTGCGGTCGTGACGATCGCCTCAATGTCGTACATAGCCGGGGGAGGCTACTCTAGTCAGTGACGATGGATGTCGCAACTGCGGCTCCGCCTCGAAGAGAGGTTTCACCCTATCCGCCTGCCGATCTGTAGAGCACACCGATAGCGACGAGGACATCGACGCGCATCATCAGGATGAATAAAAGTAAATCTCAGCGTTCTCGACGCGATTGAAATCTGTGGCAGGACCTAGCTCGCGCAGGCGTTTTTCATCCACCTCGAAGATGCTCGAATGGCTGATTCTGAGGTGAGGTCCTGGATTGGCACTGAAAAGGACTAAGTCCCCAGCTTCCTGCTCAAGGAGTTCTCGCGAGCGTCCGTGGCCAGCGTCCATCTTCATCTTAATTAAGCAATGGATTGGCTCGCCTTGCTCTTCAACATGAGGGGTATTTGTCAGCTTTGCTCTGTATTCTAAGAAGGCGTACTCGCTCATCAATCCATTCGACGGTATGACGGTCGGAACTGGACAGGCAAGAACGTTCTGCAACGAAGAAATCAGCTACGGAAGATCATCAGGCCGGACACTTCAGTCCGGGTCGGTGGCTTCATAGCGAGGCACGGGATCGAGCTATTCAGGTTAGCCAAGGAAAAGGGGCTCGAAGGCATAATCGCGAAGCGTGCGGCCAGTACCTATCAGGCAGGCAGACGCTCGCCGGATTGCTTGAAGTTCAAGGCGCGGCTGCAACAGGAGTTTGTGATCGGTGGATTTATAGAGGGCAAAGGAAGCCGCAAGCAGTTCGGAGCATTGCTCCTGGGTGCGTTATGAGGATGGCAAGTTCCGGTATTTCGGACCACTCCGGCAGCGGCTTCAGCGACAAGATGATTAACGAGATCCTGAAACAGTTACGGCCATTGTTCACGGACAAGTCTCCCTTCGACAATCCACCCAAAATACCCGAACGAATTCAATGGGTAAACCCGAAGCTGGTTTGTGAAGTAGTGTTTGCTGAATGGACTAGCGACGGACAAATGCGACAGACAACATTTCTGGGACTTCGGCCGGACAAGAATCCGAAAGAAGTGGCGCTGGAAGGGATCCGCACAGGAAGCTTTCGTGACGGATGAAACTGGCTTGGAGCCAAAACTGATGTGTTTGGGCTGACTCCATTCCTTTAACGCCGCAAGAAAGCTTCCTAGGATGGCGCTAGAACGGCTTTGATGAGGGCGGCCGCTACTTTGGCACCTTTCAGTTATTATTGTCGGTCAGTGCCGTACCACCGGAAAACGGCGTCGTGCAATTGAACGTGGTGTTAAACCGGTATTTGTCGCTGGCAGACAGGGCAAAACCGAAAGCGCAATTGCTAACCATGTTCTCGAGGCAATAATTATTGCCGAACGTATCGACGCCGGCGTCGAATCCGGAGATGACATTCCCGCTGGCCAGGTTGCCGCCACTACCCGAGATAAAGATTCCAGCACCGGAGGTTCCGTTTGATGTCGAGGTTATCTGATTATTTCGCACGATAGATCCCGCGACTGTGATGAGAACGGCGCCATAGGTCACATTGGTCAGTTTCAGATTTTCCACAATATCGCCTGTGTTGAGCGCTGTTCCTCCAGTATGCTCGATATAGACGCCGTAGAAGAACACGGCGATGATGCCGTTCTGGATAATGACGTTCCCAGCATTGTGCACGTAGACGCCGACGTTCGAGGTCGGGGTGCCAGGGTAGTAGAGATAATGACCTGCCAGATCCAGGGTAACATTACTGCTGAGGATCGTGATGGCAGCGCCAGCGGCCGATGAGTAAGTGAGGTTTGAGCCCAGAACATAGTTGCCGGGAGCAGAGATGGTGTAGGGCACCGAACTAATGATGGTCTGACCGAAGGAGGCGGCAGCGAAGGAGGCGATGGCCAATAAGGCTAAGAATAGAGATTTCATTATGAGGTTTATTTTCAATTAAATTCCCTCCATGGCGGAAAGATCCACGGGAAGGCTATGCTCTCTTGGGCCGGGAAACCAGACAGAAGATTGTTGAATGAAGGCTAGGCGCGGGAGCCCTCGCGCTTGGCAAAGCCTAGCAGTGGAGCGAGCGCTCCAGGCGTAACGCTTTCAGAAAAGCCGCCGGGCTATCCGGCTGGAGTATAAGAATTACTCAAGTCGGTCTTAGGCACCGTAACACGTATATGGCTTCCGAATGGAGCTCGCAGCGCCCAATCTGTCGAACCTTCGTCACCGGGAATTCCGAGCGAGTCGCCTAGCCGGTCCAGATCTACCTTTTTCGTTTCGACATTGACGTACGGACATTCCACTCCGTAAGGGTTTCCACGATCCAATTCTCTGAGACTGCGCGCGATTTGTATCGCACGGTTGTGAAAAACATGTGCCGGTATTCCAGCAGTCGATTCATTGAAGTGAATAATGAACTGATAGCGAGCGAACCCAGCGCTGATGATCGGAGGGATGGAATCGAACAGCTCGACAGAATAGACCTTTTCCTTCATATAGACCTCACGGAGAGGTTGCCGCTAGCGTGTTCCGCAACTTCGACCTATGCCCCGGGTGGCATACCAGGCGGAAGCTTTTCTTTTGGGCTTCTTTCCTTTTCCCCACTATCTTCATCCTGCTCTTCTTTACCCTGATCAGAGGGTTTCACTTGAGGCTCTATGAGTTTATTTAATATCGGAGCCTCAGCGTCATCAGGTCGTCGATCGTTCTCTTCTTCTGATGTATTCATTGCTATCAGATCGCGCACGGCGAGCCAGGCGGACTTCATATTCGCCGCTCGGTCGCGTGACCGTTACTCTCCACCGCAAGCCCTGACGTACGGGCGAAGTGGTTCGGAAATCACCGCCGAGCAGGCCTAGTCTTCTGCATGGCGTTTTGCAGTGCCTCGGATAGCTCATGTTCCTCTACTGCAGGGAAGACGCTCAAGTAACCGAAGGTCTTCATCGCCGGCCGCGATCATGTTTGGGCGTGTGGCTCCGATTTCTGGTATCGTTGGCCGCATGGAACCGACCGAAGAACAACTCACCGCTCTAGGAAACTATCGGGACATAATCATCCAACACGGCTCCAAAATCGCCGAGGCAATAGGGGTTTCGCCGGAGACGCTTACGGGATGGACGGAGGGGAACGGAGAACTTACCAGCGAGCAAGCAGACAAAATTTTGGAGTTCTTAAGGGAAGAAAACAAAGCAGGGTAGGAGGTTCGGCATTGGATGCGCTTATGCGCCGAACGTTCGCACAATTGCTCAAAAGGAAACCGGGACCGCCTGGCTAGACGATCGGCATCACCGACACGAACTCGAGGGCTAGCCCGGAGAATACTTTCTCTGGTGTCTCGTTCAGGTCAAAACCGCTATATATTGGGGATACCCCCTTGCGGAGCCGTTCGTTCAGCCTTAATTTCCGGTTTTCGATCAAAACGAAGTTTATGGGATCATCACCGGTTACGGGCCAGTGCCACCTTTGCGGAGGTTTTGGAAAGCTTTCGTTCGAACATTCACCACCCGAGAAGGCCTTCAATGATGATTCGATCCTTTACGCCAAGATGCAAGCGTTGCTCGCCGGCGGCGACATAGACGCTTTGACGGGAGAGCTCCACCAGCGCGGAGCAGGAGCCTACACGCTCTGCGAGTCTTGCAACAATCACACTGGAAGCTGGTACGGGGCTGCGTTTGTAAGCCTGGCGAAGCAGGGAATGCAATATCTCCAAACTGCCAAAGCGGCAGGGTACTATATGAACCTGTCTTTCAAAATCCAACCTCTCCGTGTCATTAAGCAGGTGATCTGCATGTTTATGAGCGCGAACGGTCCTAAATTCCAAGAAGCTCAACCCGAGCTTGCACGATTCGTATTGAATCGACGTGCAAGACATCTGCCGAGTCACGTTCGCGTTTATGCTTTCTTCACCATTAGCGATCGTTCTCGATCCTGTGGCGTTTCTGGGCTTCTTACGGGATTCGATGGTGCTTCAAAAAAGCATCTCCTTTCGGAGATAACCTTTCCTCCTTTTGGGTTTGTTTTAACCTTCGATTCGCCTCCTCCCGATAATAGGTTGACCGACATTACTTACTTTGCGGACAACTTCGCTTACGAGGACAAGCCCTGCCCTGTTTGGTTACGGTTGCCCGTACTGCCCATCTACACTTTCTTCCCGGGAGATTATCGTCCGCGAGAGAAAGTGTTGAGCGATGCAGGGCGTGCGCCTTAAAATTGGGTTCAAACTACGGTAAGTCAACGGTTCGGCTTGAGCTTCCCATCGTAGAACGCTCGCCCTCTCAAGGCTGGTGCCACCGGTTTTGTATCAGAAACTATGCCAGGACCAAGGTAACCCCCACGCCATCACCGCAATGAACTCGGGCTACGGATGCGGAGGAGACGGGGGTGAACGAAGGTGGAAATAAACCAAGTGATATTTCGTCACGTCGGTTCCGGGTGATACGGTCGAGCGATCCGTTTTTCGCCTTTTTCCGTGTAAAATGGAGTTACACGGTGAAGCGATAAATGCCTGTCTATCTGGGAGAAGCAAAGACAAGCAAGATGTTGAGAAGGGCGTAAAATCGCATAAATGAGACTCTGGATCACTTTGTCATGGTTCGAATCCATGCGAGGCAGCCATCCGTAAGTGCCACATAATAAAGCAAATGCGGCGACAAAGTAACATGATCATCTGCGTGTTATGCCATTTTAGTCACGGAATAGTCACGCTAAAATTTCGCGGCTTTGCTTTGCAAGATAGTGTTCGTGTGAGCATACTAGCATTGCAAACATGAGCTACTTTGTTACCGTAACGTTCGACCTTCACGAAGTTCCTTTGTCGCATTACCCCACTGTTTACAAAGCACTCGGAGCACGCGGACTCGATCGACAGATCAAAGGCGAAAGCGGCAGCCTTGTAACCTTGCCAGAATCAACAGTGGCGGCAGAATTTAACGGGGACGATGCAGCAGAAATGGCCGATGAAATTCGGGATTTAGTCAAAAGAGCCTTTGAAGAGTGTTCAGTAACCGGAAACACATTCATTTCGGTGGGCACTCAATGGGCATGGAGGTATGTGCCCAGCAAAGATGAACGGCGTTAAGAGCGGACCTTTCTGGCCGCAGAAGCACGCGCGGATAAAATGCCGGATCTGACAACGGAATAAACGCCCGCAAAGATCGCACTTTTTCCGGGGACCTATTGGTAGTTATTGGTGCTTGTCGGTACTTATCGTTACTCATGTTGACTTATCGTTACTTTTGTACCATTTTTGGTACATAGCCAAGCCGTCAGAGTACCTGCCAAGGAAGGTTCGATTTTTCCAGACTACCGGTAGCGGTTCTGAGCCGGTGCGGGACTGGATCAAAGAACACTCCAAAAGCGAGATGAAGCTGATCGGCGAGGACATTAAAACCGTTCAATTCGCTGAAGAATGGAAAGGGCAACTGGTTAAGCATTTTGCGAGATGGAGTTTTCGAGATGCGCACCAGTCTGTTTTATACGACAAGCCGGGTTCTCTTTTTTCTGGATGGCAGCGAAATGATTCTGGTTCACGGCTTCACCAAGAAGACTCGAAAAACACCAAAGCAGATTTGGACTTAGCCTTAAAGAGAAAAAAGGAATATGAAAAAAGAATCTAACCCGCATCGTGGCAGTGACTTTGATGACTTCCTTAAAGAGGAGGGCATTTATGAGGAAGTGACTTCCCGAGCCGTGATGCGAATTGTCATTGAGCAACTTCGCATCAAAATGAAGCGGCTCGGGATTAATGAAGCCGAGCTAGCCCGCCGCATGGAAACAAGCCGTTCGCAGGTTCACCGGCTGCTCTCGCCTGAGCAAAGTTCAACCACCGTTGAAACCTTGGTCCGAGCCGCTGGCGCATTAGAGGGACGTTGGAAGATTCAATTGGTTAGCGCCAAATAACCGGTGAAACCCAAGTCATCCCCCATGAGCGAACAAGTTTTTTACGAAACCAAGCTAACGCGAGCACCCATCGCCAATGAACGGGGCCGGTTAACACTGCATTATATCATTGCGGTTCAAACGCACGATCCTAACGGCAACCCATATGAGGGTCACCCCGAAGATCGAGCCAGAGAAGGTTTCAATTTAACGCTCGGTAGAGGCGTCGATGACCCGGTAGATCTTACCAAGATCGAGGAAGAGGATCTGCCAAAAGAGAAGTTGGAACAAGTTCTATTGCGTCACGATGAGGCGGTTTACCTTGTGAAAAACGAGTGAGGTTTGCTCGTTCATTGATTGCGAAGCTTCGAGGAGCGCGTTGACGACCTTCTCTCCTTGGGGGAATATGAGGCTTCATACACTTCGCGTTATTTCTGATTTCCTTCTACTTCGGGTTCATAAAGAAATAAGGAAAAGAAAAATCTACCGCGTCGAACGAAACTGCTAAGAATTCCGTCGCAGCAGTATGACCGAAAAAAAGCTCTGCGGAATCTTGTTCGCCGCTTTTCCACTCGAGTATGAATGAAGAAGCACAACGAGCCATAGAGACACTAAAGCAGATCCGGTTTACGTCTACAATCGTATGGGAACAAAACATCTTTCCCGACTTAAAAGACTTTCTTAATAACCCCACCAAATCGAATGCCGCAGCCCTATTCGAGAAGCTTCAACAAGAAGTAGATAAAAGTGAAGAAAATCCAGAGCGAAGGGACAAAGCAACAAGACAAGTACTACTAATGCTTTTATCTCCCTATGTAGACCAATACACTACCACACATGCCCTCTATAGCTTCCGTGGTTGGCGAAATATTTTGTGCCTTCCTGAATCCGAATAGAATGCTCCCTTCGCCTGTTCTGCCGAAAGGGGATTGAAAAGCAGGGAAACTATTTTGACATGCTGGCAAAATTCTCGGAGATGCCGCTTTCCTGCTCCAAGATGCCCCTCCTGGCCGGTCCTATACCTTCCTAGTACATCGGGCGTGACTCCCGACGCGATTTTGCGGCTTTTGGACGAACTGGAATTGAATCGACGAAGCCGAAAGAATGCTTGGGCAACACTGTAACGCTTGTGCAAGTTTCTGGAAGAAAATGGAACAAAAATCGGGACGCCAGAAGAGCGAACCTTCGAAAGCGAAGGTGAAGCAGTCGAGTCGGGACTTCGGCGAACGGTTGAAGCCAGAGACATGGTTATGCGCAGCCTTGTGCGAGCGGTTTACCGATTTAGAGACGCAACCCTGACCGATGGAAAGAAGGATGATTTCCCTCACACACACCAGAATCTTTACCGAGAGCTGGGGCGGGCCGAAGCTCTGATTGGACCAGCGGGGTGATTATTCCCCGCCCGTAGAATCAACTTTGTTGCCGTTTTCGTCGAAAAAATGCAGGTCGAAAAGGTGGCGAACTATGACCTTCTTTCCGTCGTTGGAGAATCTTGCACCGTCTGGATTCCATGGCAGAGAGATGAATATCGTAGCCTTCTTTACCACATCCAAAATCTGAACTGAGTTGTTGCCAGCAACAATAAATTTGTTGTTATCCCGGGAAAAAGACATCGCGCTGGGGTTGTCTATACCCGTCTCGAAGGCGGCGATCACTGCGCTATAGTCTGCATTGAAAACATGAACAGTTCCTAGCACGGATGTCGCTCTGTATATCCCGTCCTGGCTGAGAACTGATATCCCGTTCAGGCTGTCGACTGATTGTCCATTAAGGATTCGTCGTTCAGTCTGGAGCTGAGGCACGTGCTGCTTAGAATCTAGATAGGCAATTACCCCTTTTCGGATATCGGCATCCTCATTCCAAGCTCGACAAAAAATACCTAACAACGGTGGAGCGTTGGCGATGAAAACTTATGGCCATTTGCGCGACGAGCACTCAGTTGCGATGGCGGCTAAGGTTAGCTTCTAAGAAACTGGCCCTAGCGCTTCCTGTGGCTTGATTTTAGCCGTTTTTAGCCCCTGAAGACGTATAGAGAGGCCTGGTCGAAATGAGCTAGTTACCTTGCAGCGCGTTCGCTGGCTATTTGAGCAGGAAGCTCTGAGGCTACCGTGAAGAGGCGCTCTCGGTTCAAGTTGGACCAAAAGCGTTATGCCTGAGGGTGCTGCCAACTCTTGTAGACCGCCTCGAGGCTATAGCCGTCGGGATCGAAAACGTTCGCGGCATAGTAGCGAGGATCGTAATAGAGGCGCGCGCCGGGCTTGCCGTTATCAGCCGCGCCAGCCCCCATCGCTGCGTCGTAGAACGCATTCACCTCGGCCTCGCCCTTGGCGACAAAGCCGATATGTGCAGCCTTGGCGTCCGCATTGCCCTGTCTCAGCCAGAAGAAAACGCGACCGTCTCGTCCAAAACCCTTGAGGTCGGGATGTCCTTCGGGGCCATCCTTACCGTTGTAATCGGCGGCATGCACGATACCGAGCGGCTTGAGAGCCGTCTCGTAAAAGGCAATCGATCGATCGAGATCTTTGACGGCTATGAAGACGTGGTCGAGCAAGAGTTCACCTCATTCGTTAGCCGATTTCTATCCAGTCGCCATTCGCCGCTGACCCGACAGACAAGCGTCACGGCAATGATTTCGACTGGGAAATATAGAGCTCTAATAGTGGTTTCGCGCGCCGTTTTTTTGAAGGCGGTACGAAATGAGAGGCGCCATCAAAAGATCCAGCCCGTGCATTGACTGTTTTAAAGGCGGCTTTTGAGGACCGCGTGAAAATCATTCCATTCTCGGTTCTGAGCCGGTCAGCTGTGCGCGAATGCGCTTTAGCGCGGCTAAATTCCGTCGATAAAAGAGAAAGGGAGGGAAACAGGGCGCTGGAATGAAACCATTTCTTATACCGGTTGTCCTGCTGGCCATGGCTACCGCGCGCAAGCGATAAGGAGCCATGGCTAGGCTCCCTGAGGGTTCCGAATCAGCATGAATTTCCTAACGGAACGCAGTAACCGGCGCGCTACCTTTGGCTTTTCCGGCTGAGGCCGAGCTTCGCCCATGCCTCGCACATTGTCATAGAATTGAATGCGATGGTTGCCAAGTACGCTAGGGCCTGGAACTGAAAACTTCGGGCCGCGAAAGTAGATCCACCACAATGGTGGACCCTCTCAAGCTGCGATCAGGGTGAAGAGTAGCTCTCAGTTATTATTGTCGGTCAGTGCCGTACCACCGGCAAACGGCGTCGAGCAATTGAACGTGGTGTTAAACCGGTATTTGTCGCTGGCAGAGAGGTCAAAACCGAAATTGCAATTGCTAACCATGTTCTCGAGGAAATAATTATCGCCCCCTGCAGAAACGCCGACGTCGAATCCGGAGATGACATTCCCGCTGGCCAGGTTGCCGCCACCGCCGAAGATATCGATTCCAATACCCAGCGTCGCGGTAGAAGTGATCTGATTATTTCGCACGATAGACCCGGCGACTGTGAAGAGAATGATGCCATAGGTCACATTGGTCAGTCTCAGGCTTTCCACAATATCGCCTGTGTTGAGCGCTGTTCCTCCAGTACGGTCGAAATAGATTCCGTAATGAAAAACGGCGATGATGCCGTTCTGGATAATGACATTGCCGGCATTGTGCACGTAGACGCCGACATTCGTGCTCGAGGTGCCAGGGAAGTAGAGATAATGGCCGGCCAGATCCAGGGTCACATTACTGCTCACGATCGTGATGGCTGCGCCGCCGGCCGATGAGTAAGTGAGGTTTGAGCCCAGAACATAGTTGCCGGGAGCAGTGATGGTATAGGGCACCGAATTAATGATGGTCTGACCGAACGAATCGGCAGCAAAGGAGGCGATGGCCAATAGGGCAAAGAAGAGAGATTTCATGCTAAAGAATCATTTTTTCGTTAGACTCACTCCGTGGTAAAAAATCCATCGGGAGGTCACGCTCTCTTAGGCCGCGAAGCTAAGAGGAACGGGCCTGCCAGACGACCGAACAGAATCGGCTCGGAGGCTACGAGAAGAATACCCTTCAGTTATTATTGTCGGTCAGTGCGGTACCACCGGTAAACGGCGTCGTGCAATTGAACGTCGTGTTAAACCGGTATTTGTCGGTGGCAGACAGGAAAAAACCATCAACGCAATTGCTAACCATGTTCTCAAGGGAATAATTGTTGCCGCTCGCAAAAACGCCGGTCCCGAATCCAGAGATGACATCCCCGCTGACCAGGTTGCCGCCACCACCGAAGATATCGATTCCAATACCCATCGTTGGGCCACAAGTGATCTGATTATTGCGTACGATAGATCCCTCGATTGTGGAGAGAATGACGCCATAGGTCACATTGGTCAGTCTCAGGTCTTGCACAATATCACCCGAGTTGAGCGCTGTTCCTCCAGTATGCTCGATATAGACTCCGTAGAAGAAAACGGCGATGATGCCGTTCTGGATAATGACATTGCCGGCATTGTGCACGTAGACGCCGACGTTCGAGGTCGGGGTGCCAGGGTAGTAGAGATAATGACCTCCCAGATCCAGGGTCACATTACTGCTGAGGATCGTGATGGCTGCGCCGGCGGCCGATGAGTAAGTGAGGTTTGAGCCCAGAACATAGGTGCCGGGAGCAGAGATGGTGTAGGGCACCGAACTAATGATGGTCTGACCGAAGGAGTCGGCAGCGAAGGAGGCGATGGCCAATAAGGCTAGGAAGAGAGATTTCATGTGACAGAATCATTTTTATTTACACTCCCTCCGTGGTGAAAAAATCCATCGGGAGGTCACGCTCTCTTAGGCCGGGAAGCTAAGGGGAGTAGGCCTGCCAGACGACCGAACAGAATTGGCTCGGCGTCGGCGAGAAGGTTGCGATTTTTTGATACCTGAAGTCAACGCGGCATTTCAGGCATGCATGATGGTTGCACCGCTACGGCTAGCGCAAGCAGCTGGTTGAGAGCGAGGAGTGGAATGACCCTACATTCGGAACGTGTGCTAACGCAGCATCCGTATGCCAGAAGTTCGGCACGTCGCGGCGACGTGACATGCTTTCATTTGAGCATCATAAGACGGTCCCAGCGTTAAAGCCCGAAATAGCTGACTCGCCCTTAGATCAAGACTTCGCCCTAACCGGGGTCATTGCTGACGTCCTCCCGGGAATGGTTGCCGACCCTCTGAGAGGTTAACACAATGCAGCCCAGAATGAAAATCGTGATGATCAAAGAGGAGCTGATGCGGCTGAGATTGAATCCGCCCGTCGCAAGGGGTTTGGTGAGAAGATCACCCAGCGCTGCGCCAAGCGGCCGGGTGAGGATGAACGCCGACCAGAACAGCAACGTGCGGGAAATCTTTGTGAAAAAGTAGGCGGCCCCAATGAGCACCAATGCGCCAGCGAAAACGACAGCAGCTCCTTCGTACCCCAGCCCCGAATCGTCGGCGAAAAAGTCGCCGAGGGCGGTCCCGAGCGTGTTGGAAAAGAGGATCGTCAGCCAATAAAATGCTTCCACTTTGGGCGAGACGATGTGGTTGAACGACACAGAACCCACCGAGATTCGCCACCCTGCTAGAGCGATCATCAGTAGCGCGAAGAGTAATATTGAGCCGCCCACGTAGCCGATATGGAGCGAACGATCCGCATAGTCTGCCATCGTCGTGCCGGCGGTGGTTGTCGCGACAATAACGGCCCAATACAAAAATGGGTGAAAGGATTTTGCAGCGATCTGGGCCGCGACCGTGACGATAAAAAAGGCGAAGAAAACGCCAGTGCTAAGGGCGTAGCCCAAATTCAGCGTCATAGAGAGGGCATCTCCGCCCGTTTCCCCAACCGTTGTTGCGGCGATCTTGATTATCCAAAAGGCCACCGTGACTTCCGGCACCTTGCTCACCAAAATTTCAGAAGATCTATTCAAACTGCAGCCTCCCACAATTCGTCTTCAACCGCAATGGACTGGGAACAGTCGCAGTCCCCGGGCGGGTTCAACGAGGGGCTGCTGGATACACTGGCCGGAGCCACTGTGCAGAATTTGCGGAAACTGGTGAGGTACCTCTGCCGAACTCATCCCCGCTAGCTTACCGCTGCGCTGAACTGCTCCGACGACTCAGCCGGCTTCTCCTGGACCGGTTACCGGATCTTTTGCCGATCTGAGATCCCATCACGGAGAAGAAACTATTTTGAGACCTTCGCTCAAAACACGACCCTATCGGGCAACAGCCCGTTAAGTCGCGACCCCTTAACGAACTGTCTTGACAAACCTTTTTCTCGCATCCGATTAATCATCGCTGATCACTAGACAGGTTTTCACAGTGGATGGCGGCTACACAGCTGCCGCTAGCTAGCGCCAATCGTCGATGATAAAGGTGTCGGGCCGGTTATACCCAGAATCGTTATGCCTTTGCATAGCGACTCCTTGGAACTCGGTGCGGAAGCCGTGCGCGATCATCTGCCTATAGGCCTTTTCGCGGCCGGCGTTGGCGCCGGCGCTGAGGCGCGAAAGATGTTTTGCGCCAGCCAGCATTTCGCAGGCCTCCAACAAGTGGTCAAACGCTGATCCCGATCTCGCCGCGCCAAACTTGATATAACAACCGTCGCTGCCTGCCTCGCTACCGGGTCCGCAATGACACACCCCTAAAGCGGCTAACCGAGCTGTGTCCCAGAGCAATACGGTGTCGCCAAGCGCCTGGGCGTCAACCGCCCGGATTTCTCGCTCTACGTCCAAGCCTTCGTAGATGGCGTCTGTCAGCTCTTGGCACGCGCGTAGGCACTCTTCGCGCTGATTCGCGGGGACTTCAGCATACCGGGAAAACTCTATCACTTGCGGTACCTTGTTTACCGGTTTCGACATAATGGCGGTAAGAAAGCGCGGCCAGAAGCCAAACTGTTGGTATAGAGCTATGTGCTTCGGACTATGGGCAAAGGTGAATAGAGCTTCGTGCCTGACGGCCCATTTCGCGAAAAGCTCTAACGTTGGTCTCATCAGTCGCTTGGCGATGCCTCGGTTCCAGAGGTCGGGACGGACTGTCAACGGTCCAAAGAACGCAACACTGCCCCACTTAGTCGCGAAGTTGGAACCAACAAGGTGTTTGCCCGAGTAAGCTCCAAACGCGGCAGCCGGATCTGCCGTCCAACGGGTCCGAATATAATCTGCGTCGCCGGCGAATTCGACCGGATTGGGAAGGCCAAGAAAAGTCCCAAAGGCCAGCCGAAAGATCCGGTCCGCTTCAGAAAGATCGGCCCCTTGAAGTGGGCCCACAAGCACGTTCGTTCCTGGCGGTTCCTCTGTTGTTTGCGAACTTGCCATGACGAGTTTCCACCTTATACGCGCCGGGTTCGGAATCTCAAGCCCGGCTTACAAGCGTTGGGTGGGCATCCCCTTTTAGTGAATTTGGCTATGGTCTATGCGTGGTGCAATGAGCCGGACTTGGCTTTTGCCCAGTTGGACGCCTTAGCAAAGACGCCGCGAGGAATTTATGCCGGCTCATTGATGCTCGATCCAGTCTGGGATCCGCTTCGAAAAGATCCGCGCTTTGAAAAGTTGTTAGTTGAGTTAGCGCCTCGCGATTGAGGAAATTGGGGACAGCTCAATAATCAGGCGCTTTGCGCCGCACGACCACCCCCCTCGCCCGGACAATTGACCTGTCCACTTTTTTTTCCTTGTTCGACCCGCCGACACGGATCGAAAATGCCTGCCGGCGTGCGTCGAACATCATGCTGAACGCTCCGAGTTTACCGCCACGGGAAAATGAGCTGATCGCTCGCGAGATTCAGGAAATTCGGGACGCCCTGGAAGCTTTCAAGGCTGCGGTTGAAGCTGGCGAAATGACCGGAATTTCAACACGGAGGAATGCGGGCACACGACGGTACCTCAGCGCTCTAGTTCTCCTCGCACCCATTTTAGCGCTTGCCAGATCACTTCGACTCGAAAACGATCCAGGCGAAGACCACCGTCTTGGTAGCGACCTAAAACCGGTTGCGGCGTTCGCAGCTGAGACCCACGTTGGCGAATGGCAACTTCCTATCTCCTGGCCGAAGAGCCGATTTCAAATCACCAACAGCAGGACTGTCGTCTGATCGCCCAGCTCGAGGCTCCTCAGGATGCGGATATTGAAGCTCTCCAGATAGAAGCGCAAAACGCTCTCAAAGAACAGTTCGGTAGAAACCTGACGCTTAAGCCTATTACTGAGCAAGCAGCGCGCCAGTATTTGCAGTCAGACCCAGGCCCTGACGCAGGTTCCATAAACTTAGATTCGGGCAGTTTGTTGTGGCATCTAGCGCGCATAAACTAAGCCCGTAGGACCGGAACAGTAAGATTGCTCGCACGCCTCTTTCGCTTGGGTTGCCGGGACCCAGTTTCCCGTCGTCTAGAACAATTGAAGCAAGGAATTTAAGGGGTGTTCCAATCCTCGCGTTGAATGAGGGTTTTTATGACGAGAGATAGGTCAATTCTATAAAATACGATCACGACGTCGCCCAGAACGGCGGTTGTACCGCTCGGCGGCAGAAGCTGACCGATTCCTCACAGAATGAATGCGAACGCAAGCAACAGTCGCTTAAGAACGGCTCAAAGAAGGTCAAAAACGCCCGGCATCTTCAGGAAAAAATAGTCTCTGGGCACAACTCTGGTAATCTCGCCGGATATGCCAAGCCCAGACCAGCAAAACGACGACGAACTTCTTGAACGAGCAAAGCGTTTAGCCGGACAATTCAGCGATCCAAGGATTGTCCCCATTCTTTCCGCGTTATTGATCGCTGATGCAATCCGACGGGGTGGTGGACGGATTACTGAAGCCATGGCACCCGAATTGGGGACAGGTCGATAGTCAGGCGCTTGCGCCTCCCAACGACCCCTCCATCGGACAATTGACCTGGCCCCCTTTTTTTGCATTCTGTGCGTCGACGGATCAACGCAAAAACGAGGAAGGCACAGTCTTGATGCGGATCTACGAAGATTGAGAGGTAAGCTATGGCTCTTTACACTAACTGCACTCTCCGGGTCAAACTACCGGCCAGCTACTCGAAGAAAGATGAGCTAACGAAGGTTCTTGAATCCGAATTCGTGGGTTGCGAAATGAATTTTGAGGAAGTCGCAACCGATAAACCATACGTTGAGGAAGTTATCGTCCCGGAAAGTACGCAACTGGGCGGTCTACACGCGAGCGAATGGGCACCTCTAGGTGGTACAGCGCCGATGGAGGGCGTCTCCGGGGAATCCTTAATCCGCTCTGCGTCGGAAACGATTCGAAAATTCCTCGAAGATTCCAAGTAAATGAGCCAACGAGTTTTCTAGAGAGCGTTCTGAGGAACAGGTCAATAATTTATCAAGGGGAGCGTTCTGAGGGACAGTCAATAATTTATCATGGGCCAACTTAGGCCCGGAAATGCTGCCTGTGTTTTTAGCTTGCCCGCTTTGACGAATCAGCCGGGCTGGTCGAGCCTCCGGGCCATCGAATTGGGGACAGCTCGAGAGTCTGGCCTTCCTTAGCCTTAGATCGCCCAATACTTGCCACTCGTAAAACGATCCGACCTAGATCCCCCGTCGCCTGCAATTGACCGTCCCTATCTCTTTCTTCCTGGGTACGCCATAATGAGCTAAGCAGCGATCTGGAGGGGTTCGTAACGAGTCCATGTCAGGATATCCCGGCACCGATTGAAAACGCGGTCATAATGCTCGACGTCTCTGGGTCGAAAATAGAATGTGAGCCCGCGAGCAGGATTGGTCATCAGAACGACGGTTATTGTCCGAAGCATAGTTTTAGTTTTTTGGGCGGTACGGTTTCGCCCGCATCGACGCGCTTCTCCAATACCTTTCTCAAAGTGTTGCTCTCGCCTTTTGCGTATGGCAAATGTCTGGCGCCGCCTTGACCAATGACCGTTGGAAGCATGCTTAGGGACAGGTCAAACTGTCGGACCACTCCGAAGGGTATTCTTAGGGACAGGTCAATTGTTGGGTATTCGGATATCGGCGGGACCACCGGGAATGTCGCCGGTCTCCGAGTTGACGCCTGTTGCCGTGCACCTTAGCGTTATGTTTATGGGCGACAAATCTCCGAAAGCCACTAGCAAGCAGGCGGCGCAGAAAAAGGCAAAGGCCGACGCGGCAAACCAGAAGAAGAAAAACGCAACCAGCGCCAAGCAAGTTCCGAAGAAGTAATCGGCGCACGATTCGCAGCCGGCAGATGGCGCCGCGGCGTGCTTGTAAGTATCCGACATTTTTATCGGATCGCTTCTTTCATCGCTCTGACTGCGCGTCCTTATCTTCGCTGCAACATCCTGAGAATTTCGATCACTTCCGCGGGGCGGGTTAGTCGTCTTCTCCTTAGAGGATCCATGCTTGCAGGCCACTCTGCGCGAATTCTGGCGACCTGCCCTCTATTTCAGGCGGCGGAGTGAGAAAGAACAAGTGAGCAACTTGGAAATTGCCGAAGCTCGCCCGATGAGTGAAGACATTCACAGCTAAACGGTCGGCAAGGGTTTGGGCAATCAGGTTGTCGTCGGACTTCTTACTCGACATCTTCAACCTGTAATTCTCGATGTTCGTCTCAGGGACCAATACAACGACTGACTTGGGAGCCCCAGAAGTATTCGGCGTTGCAGTCACTTGAACGTAGATATCGCCGGACGCCATAGGATCGAGGTTACACTGATTCCTGGACTGAAAGCTAACTGGCAATTGCGAAGTCTTCGTCGGACAAGCCGAACCAAAATTTCTAGATTCTGGGTTCTAAATTCCGTATTCACGTCTCCCGGCTAACAGGGTTCTGTGACGCTCCGGATTCGGCTCAGCAGGAGCTTCGCCCTACCAGTCAAGGGCTTCGTCAGCCGATCTTCGATCTGGGTGTGCTCATTGCACCACACTGGTCCAAAATCTTGTTTTTTCGCGAGGATTTTTCCATCCGACTTCACACCGTCTTACCTCGCCGTCTTTTGTCCACCGGCCGCGATGATTACTCCGATGATGACCAGGCCGGTCACCAGAAAGCGAATACCTGCGCTTACCCCGAAGGTGTTGAGCATCGTGAGCAAGAGTACGAGAAAGAGCGCAGCCCCCCACAATCCGGATACATTGGCTTTGCCACCACTGACCGAGGTTCCGCCGATCACCACTAACGCGATCGAAGTGAGGAGATATTCGTCGCCGATCTCCAGCGACGATCCCCGGAAATAGCCGGCCAGGAGTGCTCCACAAATCCCGCCCAGCGCACCGCTCAAAACATAGGTTCCGCACCGGATCCGCTCCACTGCAATTCCAGCAAGCCAAGCGGCACGGATATTCTGCCCAATTGCCAGGACTGATCGGCCGTAGATGGTCCGATGCAAGAGGACTCCCACTCCGATCGTGAAAATCACGCCGCCAATTGCCAGGAAAGGGATCCCAGCGAATTGCGCGGTGGTGAAGTCGGCGAAGCCGGGTGGTGGCTTAATTTGCAGGCCACGGCCGTAGCTGATACCGATGGACTGAATAATGAAGCTCGCCGAAAGGGTCGCGATGATCGGCGGGATGCGCAGAAGCCAGATGAGAAGATAATTCACAATGCCGATGCCACTGCCGGAAACGAGTGCGGCGAGCAGACCCGTCGCGATCATCGAATCGGAGCCGCCCATCACCTTCATGGCGACGGCACTGGCCAATCCAATATTGGCCGGTAACGATAAATCGACATTCCCAGGTCCGAGCGTGATCACGAACATCTGCGCAACGCCGGCGATCACGGAAAAGACAGCAAGCGCCAGCCCGCCCGTTAGCATGCCGCCTGCGCCGTATCCATGCGTGAATATGATCGCCGCCAACCAAACCAACAGAGCGCCGAGATAAGACCAGATCCATGGCTGGGCGAAAGCGCTGCTCCATCCAGCCGGTCTCACGGTCCCCTCCAATCGACCCGGTTGATGATCGCTCGGGCGGCGAGAACAATGATGAGGATGGCACCCTGCGCGCCGACCTGCCAATCGGGTGAGATACGCATGAAGTTGAGGAGTGTACCGGCAAGCGTCAGTGTCAGCGCGCCGATCACCGCACCGATCGGCGATACGCGTCCACCGACGAATTCTCCGCCCCCAAGGATGACGCCAGCGATGGAAAGTAGGGTGTAGCCCTTGCCGATGTTGGCATCAGCGGACGTGGCCAAGCCGATCAGGGCCAGTCCCGAAAGGACTCCGAAAACGCCGGCCAGCGCGAACATGATAACTTTGGTCTTCAGCAGCGACCACCCCGCGCGGGCGATGGCGTTCGCGTTGCCGCCGGATCCGCGCAAAATGGCACCGTACGAGGTTCGCATCAAACCTACATGAACGAGCGCTGCGATGACGATGGCAGCAATGATCGGAAAGGGAACATAGGGCGTATGGAAATTCATCAAATCGTGCAGCCAGGCGGGGGCTTTGCCCCCGGGCTTGGGTAGGATCAGAATGGCGAGACCTTGCCAGACGAACAGCATGCCGAGTGTCACCACGATCGAGGGAACGTTCCGCAAATAAATCACTGCCCCGACGAACGCGTAGGTGCCAATGGCGCCCAGCAGAACGATGATGCCGACAAGCGGGGCGTCGCGTAGCCAGGTTGCGGCCACGCAACCGACGAAACTGACGAAGGTGCCGATCGAGAGATCGAGGTCGTTGACCGTGATGACGAACATCTGTGCGATGGTGGCGAGTGCGACGGGAATCCCCAGGTTGAGCATCAGGTTGAGGCCGAAATAGCTCATCGCCCGGGGATTGAGCCAGGCGATGCCGAGAATAACGAGCGCGAGGGACAGGGCCGGCAGGACTGCCCGTAGGAATCGGCGTGGCGTCCGGGAGCCAGCCAAAGCAATTTGTACGGCGCTCGCGCCGTTGACCGAACTCATGGTCGGGCAACCTCCTCGAAGGAGGACTGTATGACTTGTTCCTCGCTCAGCTCACCGCGGCGCAGATCGGCAACGATGCGGCTGTTTCGGAACACATAGACGTGGTCGCAATTCTCCAGTTCCTCCATCTCGGTCGTGTACCAGAGGAAGGTGCGTCCTGCATTAGCCTCGGTACGAATGAGATCATAGACCTCGAGCTTGGTGCCGATATCGACGCCACGCATGGGGTCGTCCATGAGCACGATCTTCGCTTCCGAGCCAAGCGCGCGGGCGAACAAAGCTTTTTGCTGATTTCCCCCGGAAAGCGACAAGATGTTGTTGCGCGCATCGGGCGTGCGGATATTGATGCGCTTCTGCCAGCGCTCCGCAAAGCGCTCCTCCAGCTCGGGAGAAATTAAGAGGCCTCTGCGCAGTGACCCAATCGAGCGGATACCGATATTTTCGGCGATCGACCAGAGCGGAAATATCCCATCGCTTTGTCGGTCGCCAGCGATAAGCGCTACCGGATCAGTGACCTTGATGTGAGGGACACGTCGCCGTGCGCCTTTGAAAATCGATAGCAAAAGCTCAGTCTGGCCGTGACCGGAAAGACCGGCGAGCCCGACGATCTCCCCCTGATGGGCCACCAGTTCAATGCCGTCGCTCTGTTTCGCTAGGCGTGCCCGAACGCGGATCGGGGTTGTTCCGCGAGGCGCGGCGGCTTCGTTCGCCGACCGCATCTTGCTGGCCGCGGTAGCTCCCATCGCAGTCACCAACTTGTTGCGATCAAAGCCGGAAGCCCGATCGGCTGCGACCACCTGGCCATCGCGCATGACCACAATACGGTCGGAATATTCGAGAATTTCGCCGAGAAGATGAGAGATCAAGACGCAACTGGCACCGGTCGCTACAACTCGCCGCACGTGGGAAAGCAGTTGACCGGCTCTTTGGCTATCGAGAGACGAAGTAGGCTCATCCAGGATGACGAGATGCAGGGGAGCCTCAGTAATAGTGAAGGCCCGCGCCACCTCGACCATCTGGCGTTTGCCGATCGACAGGTCACCGACGACGGCGTCGGCAGCGATGCCGTGGCCGGGGAAGATTTCGTCGAGTTTGCTGTGAATGAGTTCCCCGGCACGGCTCCGCCAGCCCCATCCCGCGATGGACGGATGAAGGACGCGCGCGTTCTCGGCAACGGTGAGATTGGGGCACAGCGACAACTCCTGAAAGACGCAACGCATGCCGAGCTTCTGGGCAAGGACCACGGCATAGTCTTTCTGCGGCTCACCGCCGATGATGATCTGTCCTTTGTCGGGGATGAGCGTGCCGGCCAGCACATGCATCAGCGTCGATTTACCGGCGCCGTTATGACCCACGAGACCGACGCATTCTCCGACACCGACAGTGAAATCGACTCCCGCAAGCGCGCGGACGGCGCCGAAATGCTTTTCGACTCCGTCCAACTTGACGATGTTCATTGATGCTTCGGACATGACTCGAAATGACTCAATCGCACGGAAGAGGCCGGCATGTCCTGAGCATCATTACTTCTTCATATTAGCTTCGATGGCCGTCTTAGCCTCGTCCTGCGTGTATTCGTGGCTGGCAACGCCGCCGACCGGAATGCTGGGAAGCGCAGCCTCGAAGTCATCCTGGGTAAAGGCTAGATAAGGCACGAGCAAGTCATGCGGGATATCCTTGCGACCGTCGAGAATCTGCTGCGCGACCCAGAAGGCGAGCGTCGATACGCCAGGCGCGATCGATGCCGACCACGTTGTGTAGCCGTTCTTGGCCTTCTGCTCTTTCCACCAGGCGAGCTCGTCTTGGCGGTTTCCCATGATGATGATGGGCAGTTTGCGTCCGGCTGAGTTGAAGGCTTGCGCGGCGCCGTAGCCGTCGCCGCCCTGGTCAACCACACCGATGATCTCCGGGAGCGAAGGTAGAACAGTCGCGACCGCCTTTTGCGCGGTGGTCTGGTCCCAGTCGCCTTCGACGCTGTTCACGATCTTGAAGGTCGCATGCTTTTTGACCCCCTCGGCGATCCCGGAATGGATCGCGTCGTCGATCGAGGTGCCGGCGAGGCCGCGGATTTCCAAAAGGTTGCCGCCCTTCGGCAGCCATTTAGCCAGATGTTCAACTTCCTCCGCCCCATAATCCTTGAAATCGACAACCACCCGCCACGCGCCAGGCTCGGTCACGATCCCATCGAAGGATACGACCACGATGCCCGCATCAATGGCCTGCTTGATGGCGCCATTCAAGGCATCTGGTGAGGACGCATTGATGACGATTGCGTTATAACCCTGAAGAATCAGGTTCTGGATTTGAGCTGCCTGGGTTGGCACCTCTTTGTCGGCCGTGGTGAACACGTCGGCGGCAGCGACGATTCCGTCCGCAACGGCTTTTTTCGTTACGATGTCATAACTCTTCAACATGGCTTGCCGCCAAGAATTGCCCGCATAGTTGTTGGAAAATGCGATGCGCATGCTCTTGGTGTCGGCGTGAGCTGTGCCAATCAGCGCAGTACCCGCCAGGGCGATCAGCAAAGCCGAGCCGTAGGTTCTTTTGTTCATGAATGATCTCCAGTCGGTGCTTGAGAAATGGGTTCGGGGGGTGGCGCAGCTGGTCCCGCTACATGCGCCGTGTCCGCTCACCCCGACCAAGAAGAGTGCTTCGAGCGATGAACTTAGAGGCTAGATTACGTCCCAACATCGGTCAATCAACTTGTTCGCAATTGCCAGTTTGATCGTAGGCTACAGCGCTGGGGTCGTTATCGACTCTCCTTTTCCTTGTCTGCCTGCCTCATTTCTAGCATAACAACATTCGAAAATTCTGATTTTTCATCAGGATGAGTCCGAGACTTGAGCCTATTAGATGCTCCCCGCCTTTTCCAGATTATGATGTCAAGCGGTTGGCCGCAGCGCCTCGGCGATGATTGGCATCTGTCACGCAAACACTCGCCGGATTCCTTTTGCGCTCTGGCGTTGGTGGTTCTTGCTTGGCATGCCGGCGTCGTCGCAGCTGCCCCCCCACCGGGGCGTCTCCCTCCTCGGTGCAGCTGGATGAACACACAACCAGGTCCGAGAGAAAGCTCCTGCAAGGCGGCTGGTACTTGTGGGATCCATACCAGTACCGCGAATATCGCCATGGCGTTCAGATCCTGACCGGCTTCGACGTGGAGATCGAGCGCGCCGTTGCTCGGGTAATGGGTCTTGACCTGATGTTGACAGACATGCCCTGGGATCGTCATCTGGCCGCCCTCGCTGCTGGCAGCGCCGACATCGCCGCAGGCGCTACTTACAGTCCCGAACGCGACCGCTACGCGACTTCTCCAAGCCCTATCGCCACGAGACCGAAAGGGGGCCAGTTCCCGATATCCGTTCCAAACCATCGAGCAGATGCTCGACCTATTCGCGCAGCAGCGCTTCCGGCTCGGCGTGATCGCCGGGTACGTCTATGCCGATGACCGGGTCAATAAGTTTGTTGCCGATCCGGCGAATGGCGAATTGATCGTCAGGGTCCCCGACGACCTCCAGAACCTGCAGAACCTTTTGGATGGCAGCATCGATGGCTTCCTCGCTGATCGTATCGTCGCCGCCACTACCGCCTGGCGTCAGCAAAAGAGCTCTTTGGTCGAAGAACATCCATTTCGCTTATCCACCGATATCCACTTCATGTTGAGCCGTGTATCCCAGACCACGGCAATGCTGGGCCGTCTCGATGCCGCCATCGACCAAATAAAGCGGAACGGCGAATTCCAACGTGTTGCTAGTGCGTATGCCATACCAATCCTGATCCACCAAACCCTCGACAGCGATTGGTTTCGGATCCTCGTCTCCCTTGGCACCGTCTCGTTCGCACTGTCTGGCGTCGTGCTGACATATGCCGGTCGCGCGACGCTGTTCGGGGCTGTGGTCCTGGCCAGCCTTCCCGCAGTCGGCGGTGGCGTCGTTCGCGATCTCCTACTGCATCGCGAACCGCTCGGGATTGTTCAGGATCCGGTGATCCTGCTGACGATATTCGGCACGGTCCTATCAGGGAAGCTGGTCATCAAGATCATGTCGCTGGCTGGTACCAAGCGCTTCACTCAATCCTTGCCATTGAGCGGGCGTCTGGGAACGCACTTGATCCAAGTTTTCGACGCCCTTGGTCTCGCCGCCTTTCTGGTTGTCGGCGTGGTTGTGGTCCTTGACACATCGGCGCAGCCGCTCTGGTTGTGGGGGCCGATCTCCGCCGGTATAACCAGCTCATTCGGCGGTTTGATGCGCGACTTGTTTCGCCAAGACCATCTGGTTCCGAGTCTCCGCGGTGAACTCTATCCGGAGATAGCTGTCATCTGGGGTCTCGCCCTGTCGCTGTTTCTTGAGTGGGAGGCCGCGCGATTGCAGCCGGAAGAGATTTTGTTCGGCGTAATCATCACCATTCTGGGAGCGTTCCTCACCCGTATGCTGGCGGTAATCTTTCACCTCAAAGGGTGGTCTTACGTCTAACAGACTTCATCGCGACGTCCTTAGGGACAGCTCGACTATTTATCGTGAGCCAATTTCTTTACTGAAGCGGCGGGCCAAGAATTGTCCTGTCCCTATCCTCCCTGAGCGTAATCTTTCGCGTTTGTAAGGTTTGCGTAAGCGTCTAGCCAACCGGTGATCTTACCTTAAGTGTAAATGAATATCTGGAGAAACGATATATCCTTCCAAACCCTCAGCCCCGAACTCATTTGGTGGAGAGGAATATGAATCTTTCTCGAACGACAATAAAGAAGGTTCATCGTTACCTTGGGATATGCGAATTTTGCGGCCGCGTTCGCGAGCTAAGCTATTACGACTCCCTGTTAGAATGCGCTGTCTGCAGAGAATGCGCTGAAGATCTCGCAAGTGGTGAGAACGAGCTAGCCGCGGCGGGAATCGTATCCCCGGAGCCAGAGAATTTCGATGGATTAGGTTCGTGAGCTCGGGCGAGCCACCTGAACTCCTGACTCTTCGGCTCGCGGTAAGTCCCACTGACACAGAATCCCAATTTACATTGGATCAAGGGCCACGCGCCATACGCTGCTTGACTTTTCTGACCGGATCTGTTCAACCACCATGAACCCCCATGAACAGGATCAGACCGTTTCATATCTCACTTACCATTCTGTTGTCGGTCGTTGCTCTGGGATGTTTCCAGGGTTGCGCGTCAATGGATGCATCCAATACGGAATCACTACTTTCCGCGGCCGGGTTCCGTTCGCGCACTCCGTCGACCCCTAAGCAGCAGGCCTTGTATAATCAGTTAACAGCATACAAGCTCGAACGCCGGGAAAAAAATGGGAAGGTTCTTTACACCTACGCGGATAAGCAAAAGGGCATCGTATACATAGGAGGCGAAACCGAGTATCAACAGTACAAGCGGCTCGCCCTCCAACAGTCAGTCGCTCAAAGTCAACTCGAGGCAGCCCAAATAAACGAGACGGCTTCGCTCAACTGGGGACCCGATTGGGGACCTTGGCAAGTTTGGTGGTAAACGAACGTCGCTCAAAGTATTGAGCGCTTCTTTTTGACCTGGGATTCGGACAGCAATCGGCTCGACATCAACTTTGGATTTATTCGGGACAGGTCAATAATCAGAAAACGAGCAACCCCGTTCGGATAATTGACCTCTCCCCTTTTCTTTGCTCTTCCTGTCCCCTTTTCTTTGCTCTTCCGATGGGTAAGGGGCAACGCGACAACCAGTGCAGATTGACGGGATGTCCTCTGCCCGTAGGTTGAGACCCGATGATCAAACGTTCCCTGCTCCCGGAGCCCGTCGAGAACTACGTGGCACAGGTCGCAACGAAGGAAACCGGCGTCCAGCAACGACTCCGCAGAGAAACGGAAAAGCTCCCAGAGGCCACTATGCAGCTCGGCCCGGATCAGGGAGCGTTTCTCGCCTGGCTCGTACAACTCATCCGCGCCAGGCACGTGCTGGAGATCGGCACCTTCACCGGCTTCAGCGCTCTCACTGTTGCCATGGCACTCCCGGCTGGAGGCAAACTCGTCACGTGTGACGTCAGTGAAGATTGGACCTCCATGGGCAAACCCTACTGGAAAGAAGCCGGGGTTGTCGGAAAGATTGACCTGCGCATCGGACCTGCCGCGGCAACCCTGGAGAAATTGAAGCATGAGTTGGGCGAGAACTCTTTCGATTTTGCCTTCATTGATGCCGATAAGCCGGCCTACGATCATTACTACGAGGCATGCCTTGAGTTAGTCCGAGTCAACGGTGTCATCGTACTCGACAACGTTCTCCGCGGCGGAAATGTCGCCGATAAAAAGGTGAGGGACGCTGCCACCCGATCGATGCGCGAGCTCAACCTGAAGATCCGCGACGACCAACGCGTCTCTGCCGTGATGCTGACCCTGGGCGATGGTCTGACCGTGGTACGAAAACTCTGACTGACGGCGAGACACGCCTCGCTCTTAAAGTGTTCGCTAACAATTGGCCTGTCCTACCTTTTTTTTTCCGCTGGCAGCCGCTCAACGGCCAATCTTGGGCCGCTGACTGCGTAAAGATCGAACGCTCTCCCGGATCATGAGCTGCGGAACGATGCTGCGCGACCAGGTCGGTTAAACCCCGCATTCTCGGGATGGCCCATTGAACCGCGAATCGATTGCGGTTACGCTCTTGGCTTTCCCGTAATCCGTCGAACAATTTCTCTCTCGGCGGTTCGCGAGAGAACATCGAAGCCAACCCTGGTATTACCCGCTTTGGACTCAACCAAACGCGTGAGTCCTTCGATCCGACCTTCGCTGGTCACTTCGACATTCCATGTTTCAAACACGAAAAGATCAGGACGTACCATGGCAATTGCGGCCAAGGGGTCGTGAGGGTGATTCCCTTTAATTTGCTTATGTTCCCAAAATCGCAGTATCTGATCCTCCAACAAGGCTCCTACTCCGTTTTCTGCCTGGGCAATCATCCGGACATCCTTCTCTTCCAGTAGCACCCTGAGTGTTAGATCAAGTCCAATGGCAGTGATCGGAATGCCGGAGTCAAAAACGATTTTTGCGGCTTCCGGATCGCACTTGATGTTGTGTTCGGCCCGATCCATCCAAAAGGCACCTCCCATGAGGTAGAGATGCTTAACTCGGGAAAACGCAGTTGGATTATTCAGAATGGCCTTAGCAATATTGGTCAGCGGTCCCGTTGCCAAGATCTCAAGTTCATTGGCGTAGCGCTGGGCACTTTCTAGTATGTACTGAACAGCCGCAAGCGATGTTGAAACTTGTAGCGTGTCCAGTCCGCGAACGCCGTATCCCTCATGGCCAGCCCAATAGATTTGGCGATCTTCTAGTGTTTTCTGCTCCCCGGCAACCACGACTATGTTTTGCCGTTTCAGAAGGTCACAGGCGGCCTGTGCAATCTTAGCTCGGAGCAAGGTGTCGCCGTACACGGTTGTGACACCAATCACATCAAGCTCAGGGCTGTTAGCCAAGAGAACGAGCGCAAGAATATCGTCCACGTCCGTTCCGATGTCAGTATCGAAAATAACAGGTCTCATACGTTTGCGATTTACTTTTTGGTAGTAATAACAGGTGACAATGCGCGTTAGCCTTTGAAGCCTGACGCAGTGACTCCTTGAATGTAAAAACGTTGGAGCGGCAAAAGAATGATCAATGGGATCAGCGTCGCGATGGTGGACGCAGCAAACAGCTCGTTCCAGAGCGTTGTATAACGTTGCTGGAATCCCGCCAACGCCACCTGAATCACTTTCAGATGCTCAGATCGCGTGCAAATGAGAGGCCAGAGGAATGATTCCCATTGAAAGAGGAAGATTAATAGCCCCGGCACTGATAATCACAGGTTTGGAAAGAGGGAGATAGATTTTCCACAAGATCGTCAACCAACCCGCGCCATCCATTCTGGCCGCTTCGACCAACTCCCGAGGAATTTGGGAAAAGAACTGCCGAAACAGGAAAATAACGACTCCGTTGGCCAGCCCTGGGATAATCAAGGCGTAGTCCGAATCGATCCAGCCAAACATTTTGATCACATTGTAAAGCGGTATGGAGATCGCCTCGAATGGAACGAGAAACTGAGTACGGTAATAAAAAAGAGTAGCGGCGCATTTTTAGGGACGGGTCAATTATCTCCCGCGCTCCAAACCTACGTCAGAAAAATGTTGCGTGTTTGTCGCCAGGTGGCTTTGAACCGCTGGCCGCCTGTTCAACGAGGGAGCGAGGATCGGAGGTTGGCGGCTACAAAATGGCGGATCGCCTCGAGGATGTGCTCATCCACTTTATCCTGAGTCTCGCCGCTCGCCTTGAGTTGGCCTTTGGCGACGAGCAACGAATGGTCGCCACCTTCGACGACGTAGAGTTCACTTGCTGCTGTCATTTCTCGTCGAACGCGCTCCAGCATGTCCAACGGGCAGAGTCGATCGCGAGTTCCCTGCACGAACAGAACTGGCGTCGACAATGCGCGGAGCACCTCGGCTCGCAGCCTCGCTGGGTCACCCCAGCCGCAAAGCGGGTAACCAAGACAGATGATTGCGGCCATATCTTCTGTCAGTGCGACATGGCATCCCACCCGCGCCCCAAGGCTTTTTCCGATAAGAACAGTCGGCCCGCTATGTGCCCCCCGGGCTTGAGCCAACGCTTCGCGATGGGCAGTGATCAGCTTCGGCAGCGGATCAGGACGTTTCCTTCGTTCTTTCATATATGGATAGTCGAAAGTGGAAACAGCGCCGATCGTCTCGAGCCTTTTTACCCACCGTTGCATCCATGGATGCGAGGAAGGCGCACCGGCTCCGTGAGCAAAGACAAAGATGGGCGTTTCCATATTGAACTGTTCGCTCGTCACATTCGGCACGTACCGGTCAACACTCGCTCCCCAGTTATCCGCAAACAGCCGGAACCCAGATAAGCCGGAACCCAGGGACAGGTCAATTATTTCGCGCCTCCTGACGGCGTCCAATCTGTGGACCGCAGGGATTCCAAAGCAGTCTCGACAGTCCGCCTATGTTCCGAACGATAGATCGTAGTAATTTTCCGCCGCTCCTCAGATAATCGGACATACATTCCTTTCTAGATCGCCCCTAAGGGGCTACACAGGAAAACCAAAGCAGCGCGGCAATTTCTTCCGGTCACGACATTGCAACGCGGTATGAACAAATTGGCGCAGCGTATCGCTCTACCCGCCATCCGGTAGAAGGCCAGATTAACCTCCTACCGTCCTCCCCCTGAGCGACCCACTCGCCCCCGGATAGGCAAGACCCTCTCCGAAAGTGGTAAAATGCGCCGCACCAATCCGTGTGTCCCCTTGAGCAGATCCGCAACCGCCACTCTTTTCAGGGACAGATCAACTACTGGCTAGTGCGATGTTGATTACATCTTTTTACTATGTTACTATCAGTTCGTTCATTCCATGCGACAGGCGCGAATCAAGGGTCAGGGGACCAGTTTTTACCATTGTGTGTCCCGCGTAGTAGAAGGACGTCCACTTTTCCACACGCTGTCCCCTGGCTCTGCTGAGGCCGAATACTTCGTGCATTTGATGAGGTACTTGGAACGAGCCTGCGGCGTCCAGGTGTTAACGTACGCACTGATGTCCAACCACTTTCATATTCTGTGCAAAGTGCCCGAGCGGCGTGAACTTTCCGACGCGGAACTACTCACTTACATCGAAGCGGGCTACGGTCCCGAGCGCCGCAGGCACGTCGCTGAACGGCTTGCCGCCCGGACGGAGGAAGGATCCTCGGGAGCCGCTGGTAACGAGCTCAGAGATCGTTATTTGAACCGGCTCTTTGATGTGTCGGTGTTTATCAAAGAGCTCAAAGGGCGCTTTGCCCAATGGTATAACCGGCGTCACCACCGCTACGGTGTGCTGTGGGCCGAGCGCTTCAAAAGCGTCTTGATCGAGCAAGGTCAGGCTCTTAGCGCAGTCGCGGCCTACATCGACCTCAACCCACTTAGAGCCGGCCTATGCGAAGATCCTGAAGACTACCGCTACAGCGGCTATGCTGAAGCTGTTGCCAAGAACTCCACAAAGGCCAAGTATGCTTTGGCTGAGGCACTAGGCTTTGGTCCTGAAACACATTGGCGAGAAATCTGTCGTGAATATCGCAAACTGCTCTTTCGAACCGGAACTTCGGCCTCCAAAGCTTCTGCCACAATCGATCTCGAACGCGCCCACGAAGTCGTTGAGCAACAGCATGGTGAGATTCCATTGACAGAACTGCTACGCTGCCGGGTGCGCTACTTTACCGACGGCGGTATCCTCGGTAGCCGTGCTTTTGTCCAAGACCAATTTGCTCTCTTCAAACAATTCGTGAGTCCGCCCCGCTCCAATCGTGCGCATCGCCTGCGCGGCGTCGCGGATCAACACATCTGGGTGCTCCGCGATCTGCGCATTCAACCCATCGGTTGACGCTTCGTAAATCCTCTTCCTCTCCTACTTCGCTGCGTTCCTACCTCTGACGCCTCCCGGTATCAAGTCGCAAGCATTGGTGAGCAGCCCGCTCACCGTCCGGCCGATGTCCTAACGCCGCACATCGTTGCAAGTCCTACTGATCCGGGAATTCTGTGACGCAAATTTCCTGCAGGTCAACCCGTACGCCGCAGGTGACCTGTCCCCATTTGCGCGCCCAATTTCTCGCTGATTTCGACCAGGCGGATGAGAATTAATGCCCGGAGCCTGTTTTCGGATCGCCACAGCCGTCAATCGTTCAGGAAAAGAGTCTTCAATTCGGCGATCCGACTTCGAGTGATCACTGTAGCGCCATAGTAATAATACTGATCCTTAATAACTTTGCGTGAACTCTGACTGGTTTGATATGCCGCCGCGTTTAGATCTCGATATTGAACCCAGAGACGCTGAGATTGTTGGAGAGCGGCAATAGCCTGCACAGTGCTACGATCTGGCTCAACACATTGGCGATAGACGCTGTTCAGCTCAGTATCTGCTGCCTCAAACGCGCTTTTGGCCTCCTCCGTTGTAGCTGGCACCTTATCTTGAGCGCGCGAAGGCAAAACCGATGCGGAAAGGACCAGGGCCATTGCAAGCGACGGGTATCGAAGGAAGGCAATCATTTTCCGATTGTGCTTGTACCGGCTCAAGACCGTCAAGCAAGCGCTGACACCATTGGCAAACCTATGCGGCTACCCGATTTGCGTCGGGAAACTTTAGTTCGCGCCGTACTTTAGAAAGACAGTCTTAGCGGTGTTCAGACTGTTACGATTCGGCGTGACCATTCCGATCCGGCGGGCTAGATTCTTCCAGGCCCGTGAAAGAATTATCCCCTCTCGGCCCGGATGACGCTGCTCTCAGGCAGGATCTTTTCGCGTTCTTGCTCGAGAGTGCCACGGATCAAATTTACTTCAAAGACACTAGAGGCAGGTTCCTCTGCGCCAGCCGAGCGGTGGCGGACTTCATGGGAGTGGAGAACCCCAGCGACCTCATCGGTAAGAGTGACTTTGATTTCTGGTCGGAGCAAACGGCCAAGGAGGCGGCAGCAGACGAAAAACGGATCGTCGAAACCGGGCAACCACTCGTTGGCAAAGTCGAAAAACTCGTTTATCCCAACGGCCGGGTTACCTGGGATTACACCAGCAAATTACCGCTAAAGAACTCTCGGGGCAAAATCATCGGCATCTGTGGAATCAACAAGGATTTTACGGCTATCAAGGGGATGGAGGATGCTTTAGAAGAGGAAAGCAAGCGGCTCCGGATTGCGACCGCCGAACTTGAGGCCAAAAACGCACAACTCGAGGCCGACCTTCGCATGGCGCGAGAGTTCCAACTTGCCCTGTTGCCGCGCGAGTACCCCACCATCGCCGGCTACACTGCTTCGGGTCATCCCCCGTTCACTTTCGCTCACTATTACCGACCGGCGGCGGCGGTAGGTGGCGACTTTTTTGATTTTTTCCCGCTTTCCAAAAACCGACTCGGCGTCTTCATCTGTGATGTCATGGGACACGGATTGCGGGCGGCGCTCGTCACGGCCATTATTCGCGCTTTGCTGGAAGAGCTGCGGCCGGTCATGACTAACGCAGGCCGATTTCTCAGCGTGCTGAACCTGCGCCTCCGCGCGATTCTGGAACGCGTGGATGAACCGTTCGTCTCGACGGCTTTCTACTTGATCGTCGATGCGGCGAGCAAGGAAGTCCAGTATGCCAACGCCGCCCATCCCGTTCCAGTGCGGCTGCGGCGTTTGGCAAACGCCGCTGAACTGATCACGGATGACAAGGCGAAAATCGGCCCGGCCCTAGGCCTTTTTGACGAAATCGCTTACGCGACGTTCAGTTGTCCCTTCGAGTCTAACGACTGCTTGATACTCTTCACCGACGGGCTTTACGAAGTTGATTCTCCGGAAGGAAAGGAATTTGGACGGAACGCTCTGATCTCCAGCCTTCGTCGCTTTGCAGCTCTTCCGGTCGAACAACTTTTCCCGGCCGTTGTGGATGAGGTCTGCCGTTTTTCCTCGCGACAGCATTTCGATGACGACGTTTGCATGGTCGCCGTCGAACGGGCGAGCAGCTGAACGCTCAAACAGGTCGCTCATTTGTCGTGCTTTCACCATTTCGCACACAGTTGACCTGTCCCTATCTCTCCCCTGGCGCGCGTGACCGGCAACGAGGCGGTCGATGGAAGCGTAGATGGCACCCATGGAGCCGTCCCAATTTCTCTCCCTGCTTTTCGGCTGACGCCGGCGTGTTGCAACAAAGTCGGGACCGCGCGATGGTCTTTTGTTTCCCCGATTCCATGGGCGCCACTTATTCCCCCGAAGTCGTATTCAACCAGCCGCCGCCGTTGGAAAATTACAACCTTTTCGACAGCGACTGGGCCCTGAAGGAAGCCGTTCATCGAGAGGGTGGCGGTTGGATTGAGGCGGAGGCGCGCAAGCTTGGAGAGTTGCTCGGCAAGCCGGAGACTATCAATCTGGGCGTGCTGGCCAACCGGTTTACACCGGAACTGCGAACCCACGATCGATTCGGTTATCGTATCGACGAGGTAGCATACCACCCGGCGTACCACGAGCTGATGCGCATCGGGATCGAGGCGCGAACCCATTCTCTGCCCTGGATAGAAAAGAGACCAGGAGCACATGTCGCGCGAGCTGCTCTGGCGATACTTCGGCATCAAGTCGACGAAGGTACGAGTTGTCCGCTGACGATGACATTTGCGGCCATCCCGTCACTTCGATTGCAGCCGGAACTCGCGACGGAATGGGAACCACGGGCTCTCTCATCCGTTTACGATTTTCGATCGATGCCGGCTTCCGGAAAAGGCGGTGTTCTTTTCGGGATGGGCATGACCGAGCGCCAGGGAGGGAGCGACGTGCGAGCGAACACGACGATGGCGGAACCGGTCAATGGGACCGGCCCGGGCAAGGAGTATATCATCACGGGCCACAAATGGTTCTGCTCAGCACCGATGTGTGACGCCTTTTTGATTCTCGCTCAAGCACCTGCGGGACTTTCCTGCTTTTTACTACCTCGCTGGCGGACGGACGGAACCAGAAACGCCTTTCATCTTCTCCGTTTAAAGGAGAAGCTGGGCAACCGCTCAAATGCATCTAGCGAAGTGGAGTTCAGGCGCGCTTCGGCTCGATTGGTTGGCGAAGAAGGCCGCGGAGTCGCGACGATCATGGAAATGGTGCGTCATACCCGACTGGATTGTGCCGTCGGCTCGGCGGCATCCATGCGAAAGGCGGTAGCCGAGGCAACCCATCATGCAGCCCATCGATCTGCCTTCGGTCACCTCTTAATTGATCAACCATTGATGCGTAATGTCCTGGCCGATTTGTGCCTGGAATCGGAAGCGGCAACCACGCTGGCGATTCGTCTCGCGCATGCGTTTGATCGCTCAAACGAAGATGCGCGCGAGCAAAAATTCGCCCGGATAGCTACGGCAATCGCCAAATATTGGATCACGAAGCGGACACCAGCGCTCGTAGCTGAGGCTTTGGAGTGTTTGGGTGGAAACGGCTATATCGAGGAATCCCCGCTTCCCCGCCTGTATCGAGATGCTCCGCTGAATTCGCTCTGGGAAGGCGCAGGCAATGTCCAATGCTTGGATGTTCTGAGGGCGATGCAAAAAGATCCAAGCACCGTCGAAGCTCTTCAAGAGGAGATCGCGTCAGCAACCGGAGCTAATTCGATTTTCGATAGATTTGTTGGATCCCTGACCTCAGCAAAACAGATGGAAACAGCATTTGGCGCTCGTTGGTTCGTGGAAAAAATTGCGCTCGCTTTGCAAGCGGCCGCATTGATCCGCAGCGGCAATCAAGCAATTGCCGATCTTTTCTGTAGCGCGCGTCTCAGTGAGAACGTTGGCCTAGTCTTCGGAACGCTACGGTCGAACGATGGCGTTGCACTACTGCTGGAACGCTCCCGACCAAAGCTGCAAGGAGAATAGCCAATAGCCGGTAACGAATCGGCAAAACACCGTGGAATTTTGTGTTTTGCATGCTCCTTTAGACCGGCCGCGCGATAAAACCGCGACCCAGGCTAAGCCTGGGCTCTCAAAGCCCTTCGGGCTGCGCATCTTGGCTATTGGCTATTTCATGCGTGTACCAATCGCTGCGGGTCAGCGGCAGACCGCTACGGCCCTCATCGGGTTTGAGCAGCAAGGCTTGGTAAACGTTCAGTGCTCCCGCGGCAAATCCATAGGCTGATCCGGACAGGAACAATCGCCACACGCGATAGGTCGATTCGCCCACCACTTGCAGCGCCTGGTCTCGATGAAGTTCCAAGCGGCGCGACCAGTGGCGCAACGTGAGCGCATAATGCTCGCGCAAGCTCTCCAGGTCCCGGACTTCGAAGCCGGCCTCTTCGGCGTAACGCAGCGTCGCGTTGACTGACAACAGGTCGCCATCCGGAAAGACGTAGCGAGTGATAAAGGCGGGACCCGTGGGCCACGGCTCGTTCACGCGCAGGGCAATACCGTGGTTGAGGAAAACTCCGCCTGGCCTGAGAAGTTGCCACGCGTGATGAAAGTAGACTGGGAGCCGGATTTTGCCCACGTGCTCGACCATGCCTACGCTCACCAGCTTGTCGAAGCGGGTTGTTTCGTTCAGGTCACGATAATCGCGCACTTCCACGCGGCAGCGGTCTTGCAGGCCGGCCTGCGCGATTCGCTTGTTAGCCAGCTTAGCCTGGTTGTCGCTGAGCGTGATGCCGAGGGCATCCACGCCGTAATGCTGGGCGGCGTGAAGGATCAAACCGCCCCAGCCGCAGCCAATGTCGAGCAAGCGCTCGCCTGGTCGCAGCCGCAGCTTGCGGCATAAGTAATCGAGTTTGCGCACTTGAGCTTTGTCCAGGTCTTCATCGGCGGTTTCAAAATAGGCGCACGAATAGACCATCCGCCGGTCGAGCCACAGCGCATAAAAATCGTTGGACACATTGTAGTGATAAGTCACCGCCTGCCGGTCGCGCTCGATCGAGTGAAGTTCACCGGACAGCTTCGCCGGTTGTTGCCCGTTTCGCCCGGACCGACCACCGGCGGGTATGCGGAACAAGTTCCAACCAATCCGCACCCTTGTCGAGATGGGCCAGCGGCGACTCATCAAGTGAGTAGCGAGCGGCATAGCCGCTTCAATGTCTCCCTCGAGATCAAGATCACCCCGGATATAGGACTCGCTGATGGCGAGATCGGACGAACTATTCTCCAGCATGCATCGCAAGGTATGAGGATGATTGAGGATCAGCGTAAAGCGAGGTGAGCTGGTCTGGGCCGGCCAGTGGCTTCCATCCCAAAGGCGGATGGCGAAGTTGCGCGGATGATAATCGCGCAGCAGCAACTGCAAGACGGTTAGCGCCTTGGTCGCCGAAGCGTCTGCTGTGTCAACGTGCTTCCTCATCGGATAGCTCCACCGGCCTCTCTGCGGGGACCGGTCACGCAAACACCGCGACAAAGGTCCTCCAACAGAGGTACGTAAAACTCTACTGGATTGGGGACAAGCCTTATTTGCACAGTCGACAACCAGTGACCTGTCCCTTCTACGAACTTCTCAGCGAACGTCAACGAACGATCAGTGCGAGCGGACGGAGTCACTCTTCTATTTTTTGGCTTAACGGGATCGCCAAAGAGCCATTATTCTTCTGCCCCGATGAAATTTATTTTTAGGTTGGTCGCGCTAGCCTTTCTCGCAATGGTGACAAACGTCCAGGCGGCAAATCCGATACCTGCGGCAGAGGCCGCCACCCATGTCGGACAAACCGTCACAATTCAGGGAAAAATAGCAGAGGTCAAAATTCTTAAGAATGGTGAAGCGTTCTTGAGAGTGGGCGCCTTGTATCCACATCAGCTAATCACCGGCTACATCGCAGCCTTAAAGACAGTCGCTGATGATACCTGGCTTAACGGCTTTAGTGGCAAGACCGTAAATCTCCACGGAAGAATCGATGTGTACGGCGGTAAGCCAGAAATCAAAATCACGTCTCGCGATCAGGTAAGCATTGTCCAATAGTTGCAGGAATAGGAGGCTCCTAGGAACAGCCCAGTCTACGTTGCCAGCCATGGTCCCACTAAAGAAAATCGATTGCGTGATGGTTTACGTCGAAAATCTTTCGGAAGCCAAGAACTTCTACTGTCGCGTCTTTGGACTGAGCGAATACTGGACTGACGACGGCGCGGTTGGATTAAGCATGCCGGAAACTGATGCAGAGATCGTCTTGCACAACGATCCGGCACTGCCGTCTAAAGTCGAGGTTCATTATCTGGTTGAGGATGTCGTCGAAGCGGTTAGCCAGTATGAGCGCGACGGATGTAAAGTGCTCATCCCACCCTTTTCCGTGAAGATAGGTAAGTGCGCAGCAATCGAGGACCCTTTCGGTATCAGACTGTGTCTCTTAGACATGACCAAAGGTGCACGCCGGACTTAGGCAATAGGGGAAGGCTCAAATTTCAAACCCAGAAAGTTGTAGAGATTCTTCTTGCCGACACCTGCGCTCAATGGGGAGCCGCGGTATGCATGCACTGCCATTTCGACGTGCGGCAGTTCGGCTGTGTCACGGTTCTCCTCGGGTAACCGGTCGAAGAGCAGAGAGCTGAAGGCTTTCCACGAGTCGTCCCGGTTGCGAAAGAAACCGTATCGAAGCCATCCACGCTCAGCTACCGCAGGACTTGGGAGGATGGCGTTCGTCTCCGCTTGGTCCCGCGCTGGTTGCGGGTCGACGACGGC
Organism: uncultured Verrucomicrobiae bacterium; assembly: GCA_963804425.1. Taxonomy (GTDB): domain Bacteria; phylum Verrucomicrobiota; class Verrucomicrobiia; order Chthoniobacterales; family JAFAMB01; genus DASTDH01. The sequence continues at coordinate 277,306 of CAWDQF010000006.1, forward strand.
CCACGCTTGCACCAAATCCGGGTACGCCGACACCAACTGGAGGACGCCCAGCCCTCCGCGACTAAAACCAGTCGCCACCACGCGCTGCTTGGCGTACCGATCGGCCAGGAATTCAGCTAGCGCCTTCACGTATTCGCGCCAGTTCCAGTCATCCAAGTTCGGAACGGGCGGCGCTTGGGGTGCGATAACGAGCGTTCCAGGCAGGCAACCGAGTAGAGCCTGAAACGGAGGCGTCTGATGAATACACACCGACGGAAGTGCGCCAAGTAATGAGCCAGCTTCGCCCTTGCCATGCAGAAACAGGAGAACCGGAGCGGTGGCTTGGTCAGAGTCAGGTTTGACGACAAGAGTGGATAACTCCCTGACTGCAGCGGAAGCGGCGGGGATGGTGATCGTGCAAGCGCGCATTGCCCCCTCCTAGCTTCGTCCGGTGATCTGCGTCAAATGCAGAAAAGCACCAACAAGCATAAACTGAAGGACTGCTATGGAGTCAGCTGGCGCGCGAGCCGGAACGCCCGCGGCGTCAAGCCAGTCCGATCACGAAACACTCGATAGAAATGGTTCAGGCTGGCGAATCCAGAGCGGATGGCAATATCGGTGACCGGATCTGGCGTCGTCTCCAAGAGCTTTTGCGCGTGGTTTACTCTCACCCGGAGGATCTCATGAAGTATCGTGCGCTGGAGTTCGTCGCGAAAGGCTCGTTCGAGTGATCGGCGCGGAACCCGTCCATGGGCAACAACGTCGTCTACTGACAAATTGCCTTTGGGAAAGTTTTCCTGAATGTAGCCGAGCGCGCCCGCAACGTCAGGGTTCTCGACCGCGAGGACCTCGGTGCTTTTTCGCGTGACAACTCCCTTGGGCGCGATTCGTTTCGGTATGTGCGGTGGAAGCTCGCCCTTCATCAGACGATCGAGCAGCGCCGCTGCCTCATAAGCCATTCCCTCCAAATCGTGTCGGACGCTCGAGAGCGGTACCTGCACGCAATCGCAAATAACCGGATCATTATCTACGCCTAGAACCGCAACTTCGTCTGGAATTCGAATATCGGATTCGATGCAAGCGTCCACGATGTCCGCGGCAACGCAGTCGTTGTAGCAAAAAACGCCCAGCGGATAGCGCAGCGATCGGATAGTGTGGATCACCCACCTGCGGCGTAACGTCCGGTTCATGTGCCGGCTTGCGCGGGCACTCCGGCGAGTGTTTACCGGCAGCAGTCGGACACAGTCGAACCCGGCCGCGCGGACGGCGGTGGCAAAACCCTGAAATCGTTCCTCGTTTACCGCATCATCCCAAAACGGCGCCCAGACGAAATTCTTGAGATTTCTTTCGAGCAAATGCTCCGCGCCGAGACGGCCGATGGCCTCATTGTCCTCCATGACACACGGAAGTCCGAGGTCCTTTCGGACCGACGAAATTTCGACGGCCGGAATATGGGCCGAGACCACGAACTTGGCCAATTCTTCCCAATGCCCGACAAAGGAGAGGATACCATCGCCTTTCCATCCGACCGGTATCGTAGCGTCGTAGATCATATCAGCGACAACGTGCCAATTGTGTTCGGCGGCGTACCGCGCTGCGCCATGATAGAATCCGTGGTGGGTTGAAGTTAAGGCCAACAGGATGGTCGGTTTCCTTTGCTTCGCGCGCATTTTGCGACAATTCTGGCGTAAATTAGCAGTTCACGCCAGCGCTCCTTTGCTCTTAATCTAGCAACCCAGGCACTGCGACCGAGGACAGACTCCCATCCATCGCCCCGGTCCGCTGAAGGGCAACGTTCTTATGTTCCATCAATCTTAGAAAAATAGAACCGAGCAATATGAAGATAAGTTCCCCCCTGAACTCGCTGCTCACAGCGCCGGCGATCGGCATTGCGGGCTTAAATTCCGCGTTTGCGCAGACAAAGACGGTGATAGTCGCAAGAACTATTAAACGGTACGTGTTAGTGACACTAACCTTCTTAACACCGTTCGCATTGTTGGCCGTTAGCCCAACTGAGGCCAAGGCCGACGATTTCGAGCTGGCTATGGTGATCAAGGAAACAACTAATCCGTATTATAACGCTACGCTGGCAGGCGCCCGGATTGCCGCTGGAGAGATCGGGGGAACCGCCAATAACTATGGCCCAACGCAATCGAGTGGACAGGCGCAGGTCGAACTGATCAACAATTTGGCAGATCGCCATATCCGCGCGATCGCGATCGCTCCGAGCGATCCTGATGCGGTCGTGCCCGCAATGAAGCGGGCACAAAAGCTCGGTGCCAAGGTCGTTACCTTCGACGCGGATTCGAACCCCGACGGACGTCCGTTCTTTGTCAATCAGGCGACGAGCGAATCAATTGGTAGATTCGGCGCCGAATTACTGGTCAAGGTTATGGGAACAAAAGGCAAAGTCGCTATCGTATCTGCCCAGCCCACAGCCGCGAATCAGAATGCTTGGATCAAAGCGTTCCGGGACGAAATCAAGAAGTACCAGGACATCGAAATTGTGGATGAAGTATATGGGTACGATAACGAACAAAAGGCTTTTGACGCAACGGTTGCGCTGACTACGAAGTATCCTGATCTCACAGGAATTTTTGCACCAACCTGCCCCGGTCTACCCGCAGTCGCGCGGGCTCTCGAGTCCGTGCACAAAGCAGGCGCGATCAAGGTCTCCGGTAATTGCGTCCCGAGTATCACTGGCAAATACATGCTTGATGGCACGATCCAGGGATTCTACCTATGGGATCCGATCAAACTCGGTTATGTCACGTACTATGCGGCAAAGTATTTCGCCGAGGGGAAGATTCAGGGGAAGGCTGGCGACTCCTTTACCATCACGAGCGGCAAGTGGCCCGGTAAATACGAGATCGACTCTACCGGACAGATCATCACCGGTGAGCCGCTTCAGTTCACCCCGGAGAACATCAAGGATTACAGCTTCTAGCCATCGTCCGGAAAGGACGCGCGGATGTAGCCAGGAAGTTGCAGGCCCGCGCCAATATCGACGTGAAACCGGCGCAATCAGGAAAGCCCAGGGAGGTCACTTGGGCACGGAACCTGAACGATACCAATTCAGGGTGGAGTTTAGTGGCTCCTGTAATTGAACTTCGCGGGATCACGAAGCACTTTGGGCCCTTCCCGGTTCTGAAGGACGTCGATCTCATCCTGCGGGCCGGGCGGGTGCATTCTCTGGCCGGCGAGAACGGGGCTGGCAAGAGCACGCTCGTGAAGATCCTGGGCGGGATCCATCAGCCAGACAGCGGCCGGATCTTGAAAGATGGCGTCGATACCACGATCCTGGGCGCCGCCGATGCCCGGCGCCAGGGCATCGCCGTGATTCACCAGCACCCCGCCGTTTTTCCTGATCTATCGGTCGCCGAGAATGTCTTTGTCGGCCGCCAACCACGACGGATGGGCGGGATTGACTGGGCCGCGATGACGGGCCAGGCGCAGGAGCTGCTATCCAGTCTAAGCATCGACGTCGACGTTGGCCTGCCAGTGAAGATGCTGAGTATCGCTGAACGTCAGGCCATCGAGATCGCTAAAGCTCTGTCGATCGATGCACGCGTACTCGTCATGGACGAACCCACATCGACGATCTCAAGCCGCGAAGTGGACCGTCTCTTCGAGATCGTTGAACGGCTGAAGAAGCAAGGTGTGGCCATTCTTTTCATCAGTCACTTCATCGATGAAATTCTCGGATTGGGCGATGAGGTGACGATCCTGCGCTCAGGCAATCGCGTTATCACGTCTTCCACCGCCGAGCTCACCCCAGAACAAACCGTTCGTCACATGATCGGCACTGAACCCGGAGCCTTCTTCCCGAAGGAAGACACGCAGATTGGGAAGCCGGTCCTCAGCGCGCGGGGGCTCTCTGGGGCTGGCTTCGTAGAAGACGTTAGCTTTGAGGTCCGAAAAGGAGAGATCTTGGGATTCTTCGGCCTCGTTGGCGCCGGCCGCTCGGAGGTCGCCCAGATGCTCTTTGGCATCACGCGGCCAGACCGGGGCGAAATCCGAGTGGAAGGCCGCATCGTTCGACTTCGTTCTTCGCGGCACGCGATGCGGCTGGGAATCTCGTTCCTGCCCGAAGATCGCCACCAACAAGGACTCGTGCTTCAGTTTCCGATTCGCGCGAACGAGACGCTACCAATCCTTCGGCAGCTCGCCAACAGATTCGGGCTGGTCGACCGCACGCGAGAGACGCAGATCGCCCGAGACTTCGCTAGCCGAATGCGAGTCGTTGCCAACGGGGTCGAGCAACTGACGAACACTCTCTCTGGCGGCAACCAACAGAAGGTGCTTTTGGCGAAATGGCTGATTCCATCCCCAAAAGTCCTCATTCTCGACGAGCCGACGCGGGGCGTTGACGTCGGGGCCAAAGCGGAGATTCATCGCATCATCTCCCACTTGGCGGCCCAGGGGATCGCCGTGATCCTCATTAGCGACGATGCGCGGGAGGTGATCGGGATGGCCGATCGGATCATCGTCTTTCGTGGGGGTCGGATCGCTGCCGAATCCGCCCGTGCTTCATTTGATCGTGAGGCGATATTACTCGCTGCCGCTCACACAGTGCGAGACCACGACGCGTTCGATCTTTCGGGCGCCGGATTCACAAAGCCTGCAGAGACCAGAGCGGCGTCGCCTGGTGGTTCGCTACTCGGACGGCTGATGCGCATCCGGGAGCTAATGCTCGTTCTGGCTCTCCTCATCATTTGTTTCGGAGTGACGATGCGCGAGCCTCGTTTTCTGCAGGGAGCAAATCTCGAACAAGTCACCCTGTCGGCCACTCTGGTCTGCATCGTCGCCCTGGGCGAAGCAGCGGTCATCATAGCTCGACAGATCGATCTCTCGGTCGGAGCCATCGTCGCAACGAGCGCATTCCTCTCTGCCGACTGGCTCCAACATCATCCCGATGGCTCGATCCTCTTTGTACTCCTCCTCGGTAGTGCAGTCGGGGGCGCACTCGGCGTCGTGAACGCTTTGTTAGTTACGGTCTTTCGAATCCCAGCGATCGTGGCCACTCTCGGAACGCTCGCGATGTATCGTGGCGGCGTGATCGTGCTCGCGGGCGGTCGACAGATCTCGGCAACCGTGTTGCCCGACAGCTATGGGGACATCGCCCGGGTTCACGTCGCGGGCGTGCCGCTACTCGTCTGGCTGGCGGTCTTGTTCACTGTTGCGTTCGGATTGGCGGCGCGTTTCACGCGGACAGGGCGGAACCTGTATGCACTCGGCAGTAACCAGGAGAGCGCGCGCTTCGCCGGCATCAACGAGCAGTGGCATATCGCCTTGGTATTCGTCCTATCCGGATCATTGTGCGGCCTGGTCGGTGTGCTCTGGGGCGCTCGGTTTGGAACGGTGGATGCCGTGATCGCTCCCGATCTCCATTTACAAGCAATCTCGGCGGTCGTCGTAGGAGGAGTGAGCATCTTCGGAGGCAGTGGATCGGTATACGGCGCGGCTATCGGCGCGGTCATCTTTGCGGTCTTGCAGAATGGAGTTCAGCTGCTGGGGATTAATCGGTTTTGGCTTCAAGCCGTCGTCGGCGCAGCGATCCTTATCACCGTTGTTTTCTACAGCCATCTGGCGAGGCGAGCTGAGCGGGTCGAGCGCGAGTCTCGCCGTGGGCAGCCGGCGCGGAGGAGGCCCGCACAATGACCCGGCTACAGAGTTCACTCGCGCGCTGGGAGGTGTTTCTCCTTTTTGTCCTATTCGGAACCTTTATCTGCGGTGCTCAGGTTTCTCGATATTTCCTGACACCTTCGAACATTTCGATTGCGCTCGCTGGTATGACACCTGCCGCAATCGTTGCGTTGCCCATGACACTGATCATTGTCACCGGTGAAATCGATATTTCGGTCGGGTCGATTGTCGGGCTCTGTGCATCGTGCATGGCAGTATGTCTTGAGCGCGGGCTTCCCGTTGAGGTGGCCATGTTGCTTGGCGTTGTCGTCGGAACGCTGGCGGGAGTCGTCAACGGATTGATCGTCGTCTATGGGGCACTGCCTTCGCTGGTCGTCACCATTGGAACGCTGGCGTTTTATCGAGGGATTGCCCAGATCATCCTCAACGAACGCGGCGTAAGTGGGTTCCCAGAGTGGTATCAAAGCATTGGGTTTGGAACGATCGATGGCACACCGATCCCCTGGAGCTCGATCATCTTCCTCCTATTCTTTATTGGGTTCGCAGTATTTTTGCACGCTACCCATTGGGGGCGGGCATTGTACGCAATCGGTAACAACCGGGAGGCCGCTCGGTTCTCGGGAACTAATATTAAGCGGGCTATGCTCGGTGTGTTTGTCGCCTCCGGGGCTATGTCTTCGTTGGCAGCGATCGTTCTGACTGCATATCTAGCAAGTGCGCGGTCAGATACCGCCGTTGGACTCGAACTCCCCGTGATAACCGCCGTTGTCCTCGGAGGCGTAAACATCTTTGGCGGGTCCGGGACGATGACCGGCGTCCTTATCGCGCTCCTGGTACTTGCTTTCGTTCAGAACGCGTTGGGTCTCGCCGGCGTAACGCCTGAGGAACAGCAAATCGTCACGGGCGCTGTGCTGATTGTGACCCTTATCGTGTTTGGCGCCTCTGAAATCATCAAGAAAACGAGGGCGGCACTATGGCGCTCTCGGGCGGTCGGATCATCGAGGGATCGATAATGTCGCGACCCGCGGCGATCATGCCGGAATTCTAAAGACGTCCAGACATTGAAAGCTTTCGAATATCAACACGCGGGTGAGATCATTTTCGGCAATGGCCGAATTAGCGAGGTCGGCACGCTAGTGAGTCGATACGGTCGCCGATGCCTGGTTGTCAGTGGACCAAATACCGGTGCGCTCCGCGATCTGTATCCGATCATTGGCGACCTGCTGGAACACCTGGGACTGCAATGGGAGCACTTTGACGGTGTGACGCCAAACCCAACAGTAGACCTAGTCTCTGCCGGAGCAAAAGTGGCAAAGAAGTTTAAGGCCGATGTGATTCTTGGTATCGGCGGTGGCTCCAGTCTGGACGCCGCGAAGGCCATCGCGGTGGAAGCAACGCACGAGGGTTCAAGTTGGGACTACCTGTTCTTTAAGAGAAAGCCTTCCAGCAAAACGTTGCCGGTCATTGCCGTGGGGACCACGTCCGGGTCGGGATCACAGGCCACTCAGGTAGCGGTTATCACAAATACCGTTTCTCGAGATAAGTCCGCCTTATCGGACGATCATTTGATTCCTCGGGCCGCGATCGTTGATCCGCAGCTTACTCTTTCCGTACCTCCTGCTGTGACCGCGGCAACCGGCTTCGATGTCCTTTGCCATGCCTTCGAGTCAATTCTGAACCCGCGAAGCAATGCTGTGGCCGAGCTGTTTGCTTGGGAAGCGGCGCGTCGTGTGATCTACGATTTACCGACAGCCGTTCAGGAGGGTGCCAACTTGCCCGCACGCAGCAGCTTGGCCTGGGCCGACACCCTCGCTGGGATGTCAATTTGCCGGGCCGGCGTTGTTCTACCACATGGAATCGCGATGGCGGTGGGTGGTATGTTTCCAAAAACACCTCACGGGATGGCTTTGGCCTCTGTCTATCGCGCGTGTCTCGAATTTACTTGGAAGTCGGCCGTTTCGGCGTTCGCCCAATTGGCACGGATCCTTGAGCCGAGCCTCAAGGATGTTGATACCCTAGAGGTGGCCGCAGCGTGTCCGGGCTTAGTGGACGAGTTCATGGGAGGGATAGGTCTGGCCTGTTCGCTAAAAGATTTTGGCGTCTCAAAGGAAGAAATTCCAGCACTGGCAAAGCAGTCGATGGTTCTCCCCGACTACACGAACAATCCCAGAGTACCGACCTATGAGGAGATGCTCCAAATTATCGCTGCGTCTTTCTAGGTCTAACTGTTTTCACGTCAAGTCTGCCAGGCTGCTCTTTACAGCCGCTCGTTGTCATGGTTAGGAGGGCAGAACTTGTTTGATCGTATGGCCCATATTATTCCTGCACCCAGCCGAATTCACGCGGAAGGACAACCGCCTAAAATCATTGAGGAGTTTTTTGGTCGGGTGAACTCTGGCACCTCTGCGGTAAGCATCGCGCGAATGGTCAGCCCCACGGGTTGGTCCGAACCGGGACAAACTCCATTGTTTGACGAATTTACCGTTGTCTTACGCGGACAACTCCGGGTCGAAACAAGAGACACTGTGCATGAAGTGCGTGCGGGTCAGGCCGTCTGGGTTGCATCCGGAGAATGGGTTCGTTACAGCACTCCGGGTTCGGACGGCGCGGAATATATTGCTGTTTGCCTGCCGGCTTTTTCGCCGGAGACAGTCCATCGAGATAAGGCGTGATCTCGCGCTAGTTTCTCGGATCTCGCGCCACGACCGCAGAGGAATAATCCGCAGATTTCGCAGATTACACAGATTTCCTAAAAACCTCACAAGCCCTCAGTGGTGGGCCGCTTGAGGTGAAGCAGGTTTGGTTCTCCGTGTGGGAAGCTGAAAGCTCAATGAATAGGTTCCAACCACCGACGCTTGTTTGCCCAAAAGAATGCCCCGTCGACCCTACAACACATAATCTGTGTAATCTGCGAAATCTGCGGATTATTCCTCTGCGATTAATTGGGACAAGCGATCCAACGGACGGTCAGCAGCCGCCAATGCCGCAGGTCACGGGACTGACGGATCTGAACACCGCGCCACCATTCGAACGTGCTGGCGGCAATGTAATAATCATCGGGCGGGTCTTAGTAGGCAAGGATCAGGATTGAAACCGCGTAAAATCGGATTCTCTTTTTATTTCATACTAGTCGAAATGAGTTCTGATCTTCTGCGAAAAATCGGGGTCCTGATCGGCCTCTTGCGCCCGCTCATTAATGTTTGATCTCGATCGAAGCTCCGCGAAACTTCCGTGACCGGCTAACCAACCATTCTTAAATGCGGCCTGATCGGTATAACCGTTCATCATCCGCCGTTGCCAAAAAGGGACCTTGGTGGGTAGCACATGATTGATGTGCTCAATGAGCGTCGTCGTGCAATTACAGAAAAGCGTGTCGTAAAAGCGGGGGTGCGCCCGCAGTGCGTCTGCGCCTTTCAAAATATCCACAAACAGGGTTCTCGCATTCTCCGGGGTACAGTTTGTCCGGTAAAGATGAACCTCTTCGTTCTGATAATTGGTTCGGACCCGAATCACATCACGCTCATCACCGATGACGTAAAAGAGTTCAAACTGTTTGAACAAGCCGCGAAGAAATTCGTAGGTGTCACCTTTCTGACCGCGAATTTCGACCGACACGGCAACGTATTGACCGTCATCGAAACCGAAGCTCAACGCAGTGTGCGCGGTATCCCGTTTGCCATCCCAATAATTGATCAGGAAATCGACATGCCTCAGTTGGCGGAGATCGTAAGTTCGATCTTCGTAACGAATATCATAATCGTCACGCGCCCGATAATCGAAGTTACGCAGGTTACGGATGGTCACAAGATCTCCGTGAAACTCCGGATAGGGCAGCCTCGCGACCGGCGGCAGATATTCACCGCGCCCGGTCGGTTGGATGGACATCCACCACCCGGCGGCCAAGACAAAGATAACGGTAACAACGATCAAACGAAGGAGCTGCCGGCGAACCAAGATCACCAGGGCGACAAGAAACAAAACGTAGACCAATGGAAGCAAAATCCTGGCGAGCGGTTGATGAAAATTGGTGAAGTAGATCGCAAGCGTCGCCCACGTGTGCAGCAGAAGAAGAGCCAACCAGGCAAACCCCAGCCCAACGGTCACGGCTAATTTGCGAACGCGCAATGTTCCCATGTCCGCAGATCATAGTGCCCTACTCGCGGTGTGCAATGACCCGAGGTTTGCGATTTCCGCGCGCTCTTGCACTACTGGGTATGAATCGTGATGACCAACGACGGCCGATTTTCTTGGGTCTGATTACTCAGCCGGATCTGGCTTGATCGGAGTTTGGTTTCCCAACTTTTACTGGTTCCGGACACGACTAAGTACGCGGCGGAAGGGGTTGCCGATAATTGTGGTTCGTTCCGAGTCAGAACCGTTCCCTTCCGGTCCCGGTAAAGAATTTCCGTCCCGAGATCGTCCAGACTGGCGGCATCGGTGGCATTCACTGTGGCAAGCAGCGTGCTCTTGATGAGGTCGCGCGCAAAGACGCCATTCTTCGGGTCATCGATAAAAGACCGAGCAATCACTACCCGAAGTCCGGAGATTAATTGTTTGGAATCAGTCTCGACGTAGACGGTCACGAGTTGACGAAAATCGGATCCAACCGGTTTGAAACTTGTTTCGTTGGCCGACGGCTGAGCGCTTCCAGTTGGCTCGAGATTGAAGAATTGAAAATAATCGGAGTGAGCTCGAGCAGTGGTGAGATCAGTCCCAAGCAAACCGTTATCATCGTTCGTGGCAGCCTGCGCAGCGCTACCAGTCAAGAGAATCGAAAACAGGCAGAGTTGAAATTTCCGGAGAACCCTCAAAATCATGATGTTTGGGATAAGACGCGGGACCCTGTCCGGATTGCGGAAAAGCTAGCAACCCGTTGAAATAGCCTCGAGAGAAGATGAGCGCTAGTTCTTCTGCACCGCTTCCTTTGTTCCGCCACTTCGTAGCCGGGGATCAGATTTCAATTAGGCACGCCTTCGACCAAGATCAGTCTTCTGTTCATGGCCTTCTGGCGGATTGGCAGAGCTTGAGCGTACTCAGGCGAGTAATACCACTCGCGTGCCCTCTCCATCGTGGGAAATTCAACTATTGCTATCCGTTTGGGCAAGGAACGGCCCTCGACTGCTTCGATGCCGCCACCCCGCAAGACGTAACGGCCGCCATACTGTTCGATCGTAGCCTGCGCCAATGATCGATATTCCTCAAGTAGCGCGGGCTCAAGTATCTCGGAGATTTCGGATATTACGTACGCTGCCATGCTTTCGTTCTAACATAGGCAGGCCGGACGAGCGAACGATGACCTAATGAAGCAGAATGAGTGTGCATTCTCGGTTGTTTGAGACACAACTATTGATCGAGATGAAAACACACATTGTAGCGATGGGCGGTGGTGGGTTCGCTATCGAGCCGGAAAATCTGCTGCTGGACAGGTATGTGTTGAGCCTGGCGCGAACTCATCTCAAACCCAGAGTTTGTTTCATTCCCACCGCGAGCGGAGACTCTGAAAATTACATCGAACAATTCTACACTGCGTTTCACCAGCTAGCAGCCGTTCCATCTCATCTCTCCTTGTTCCGACTCACCATCCCCGATATTCGGGCGTTCCTCCTGGAACAGGATGTGATTCATGTCGGTGGGGGTAATACCTCGAACATGTTGTTGATTTGGAGAGAGCGCGGCATTGATACCATCCTTCGGGAAGCCGCTGAAAATGGCACAATTCTCTGCGGTGTAAGCGCCGGTTCTATCTGCTGGTTCCAGTCGGGACTCACTGATTCCCTGGCGGCGGGAGCATTCTTTCCGATGCAGTGTCTTGGTTGGCTGCCGGGAAGCAATTGTCCTCACTACGATAGTGAACCGGGTCGACGACCTTCCTACCATGGTATGATCGAGAAAGGACTACTCCCCTCCGGGTACGCCGCGGACGATGGCGTCGCGCTGCAATTTGTTGGCACTCGGCTTGAGCAGATCATTAGCTCGAGAATCAACGCACGCGCTTATGCCGTGCGGCTTAGCGGCTCGCAGGTAATAGAAGATGAATTACTGCCAAGATACTTAGGGCAATAAATGCCGACGATGAACCGCTCATGGACTCGAAACGACCGAAGGCGCGAGCTTCTCAACGAAACTCGAGACAATCCTGTCGAATGGCTTGCTATGCCCCCAATCGAATGGTTTTAAGGAAGAGATGAAGAAGAAAGTCGAATGGGGAGTATTGGGCGTCGCTGATATCGCGGTCAAGAAAGTCATTCCCGCCATGCAGCGAGGCGAGTGGTCCGAAATAGCAGCGATTGCTTCCAGGGACCTCAACAGGGCCCAGCAAGCGGCAAAACAACTCGGCATTCGCAAGGCGTATGGATCGTATGAGGAACTTTTGGCCGATCCCGATATCGAGGCGATTTACAATCCGCTGCCCAACCATCTGCATGTTCCCTGGTCCATCAAAGCGGCGGAAGCTGGCAAACATGTCCTTTGCGAAAAGCCGATCAGTCTCACGGTGGAAGAAGCCGTGTCTTTGTTGAGAGCCCGGGATCGTACCGGCGTGAAGATCGAGGAGGCGTTCATGGTATGTTCGCATCCGCAGTGGCGCCGGGCCGTCGAGTTGGTACGAACAGGCAAGATTGGGAAGGTCCGATCTATCTCCGGATGCTTCAGCTACTACAACAAAGATCCCAAGAACATTCGTAACATCGCTGAAATTGGGGGCGGTGGGCTGATGGACATAGGGTGTTATCTTATTTTTACTTCGCGCCTCATTTTCGGGGAAGAACCGACGAGAGTCGTCAGCGTAATCGAAGAGGATCCGGAGCTGCGAACCGATGCGCTGACCTCCGGGGTTCTGCATTTTCCTTCCGGCCATTCGGTGTTCACCTGCAGCACCCAGATTGTACCTTATCAGAAGGTACAGATCTTCGGAACGAAAGGCCGCATAGAGATAGAAATACCGTTCAATGCTCCGCCCGATCGGCCATGCCGGATATTTGTAGATGAGGGAGCTGATCCGTCTGGTCGAAGCGCCGAGGTTGTGGAATTCGAGACAAGCGATCAGTACACAGTTCAAGGAGATGTGTTCTCGAGGAGCATACGTGAAGGGACGGAGTTGCCGGTTCCGTTGGAAGGCTCGGTCAGGAACATGGCGGTAATCGAGGCTATTTTCCGCTCAGCCAAATCTGGCAAATGGGAGGTCCCTTTAACACCGGGTCTATGACACCCAAAATTGGGGCCCTTCTTTGAGATTTACGAACGCGAGTAGGCTCGAGCGAGTCGGGCAAGGTTCTTCATCTCTGCAAGCGGCGGCTCGCAACGTTTGGTCTTCGCGCATTCTCGTGCTAAACTCCGCTACCATAATGTGTACCCCTCAGAAGCTGCTTCATCGACAGCGAGCATTACTCACAGCGTTAAAGAGTGATCGACCGATCAGGATCCAACCGCCGAAGCACCACGCGGGCAACACAGAGGTTGACGGCGCGGCAAAGGAGATTTTCGAGAAATACACTCGGCTGCTGAAGAGACCGAGGAAATCGACTACCCCTCTCGATTAAGCAAGGAAGCACTGGGACCAAGTCGATAGTCTGCCAGCGACCGTCCTAATGTGTTTGCGTCATGCCGCTTACTCGTTGCGGCCTTCTGTAAGATCTTCGACCGAACGGTCTTCTTTTGAGAGTTCTGGGGCGAAATTTTTGCAAATAGGAGGCGACGCTTACACAAAGCTGAGCGGCAATGACTCCGCGTGATATCGCGAACTCTCGATTAGTCAATCAGCAGATTGCCCAACCGACGGGCAAAAAACCGCACGAGGTGGTGGCCTCGCTCGGCGCCATGCAAGCTCAGGATTACCTTGGTGCGCTCTGGGGCATCGGTCTCCGCTTGGCCGATGCCACCGAGGCCGACATCGAGCAGGCAATTGCCGACCGGACTATCATCCGCACCTGGCCAATGCGCGGCACGTTGCATTTCTTGGCAGCCAGAGATGTACGCTGGATGCTCGAGCTTCTAGCTCCGCGCACGATCGCCAGCGCTGCGCGTCGCCATCAGCAGCTCGAACTCGACGACGCTGTATTTGCGCGGAGCAAAAAGCTGTTCATCAGCGCACTGCAAGGCGGTAGACGGCTGACTCGTAACGAATTGTCCGAGTTGCTGGAGCGCGCCCATATCTCTACTGCCAACCAGCGCGGCTATCATATCTTATGGTGGCTGGCTCACGATGGGGTCATCTGTTTCGGTGCACGCCAGGGGAAGCAGCCGACGTTTGTCTTACTCGATGAATGGTTGCCCAACGCTCGAAGTTTGGCCCACGACGAAGCCTTGGCGGAGGTTACTCGACGATATTTTACCGGCCACGGCCCAGCTACGTTGCCCGATTTTGTCCGGTGGTCGGGCTTGAAAAACGCGGATGCCCAAACCGGTCTCGAAATGGTTTCATCCCAACTGGCGCACGAGACTATCGACGGTAACGTTTACTGGATGCCTCAAGGCGTTTCGCTCTCGCGCCAGGTGTCGCCGACTGCGTATCTCTTGCCTGGGTTTGACGAATGGATGCTCGGCTACAAAGAGCGCAGCGCTTCGCTGGATCCGCAGCATGCCCCAAAAATTACCCCCGGCGATAACGGCAGGTTTTCCCCCACCATCGTCATAGGTGGCCGCGTGGCGGGCACCTGGAAACGCACCCTCAAGAAAAATGCGGTGGTTATTACGCCGAGCACTTTCACTTCGTTGGACAAAACTCAAACTCGCGCCGTCGCAGCCGCCGCGGAACGCTATGGCCGATTTCTAGGATTGAGCGTGCAGTTCGCGGGTAGCCAATAGCAGATAACTGCTACTCTTCGACTCTACTACTCCGTTTCTCCATTCACCGCTTCCGGACCGCGAGGATCACGGCTGAGCTGCGACGATTAATCTGATATCCCAAGCCAAAGGTCAGCACTTTCGGACTACTCGCTGCGAAATACTCGCGTAGGTCGGGTTGATAGAAGTTTTTGAAGAGATCTATCGGCCCAACATATGAGCCGAAGAATCGTAGAGTCCATCTATCTGATGTCAGGTAACGAACGGGGATGCCCGAGTCATCTTGCAAAAGAGTAGCACTGACCTGAAGCAGGAGATTCCGAATGCTGTTAAAACCATTTTGATGCATCAGGTAGGAAGCGGCTTTCAAAAATGTGTTCGTTGGTCCCAGGCGCTCGCAGAAGCGCAACACCGCGGGATTGCCCCTCAGAAAATCATCGGAGAGGTCTGAACTGAAATAATACAAGGTCTTCTGGATATGCGTTGCGGGATCCTCGAGAATGATCCGCGCCCCGCGCACAGCTCCCCGGAAGCCATCCACGAGCCTGCCGCTCGAATCAAGAGAGAGGTAATCCATTTTCACGATGTCCATCCCGGATCGAGCAATGAACACGAAAATGACTGGCAGAACCCCTTTGAGCTGGGATCTGGAAAAGTCCGCTCGCATATCTTTGGTTTCGAAATAACTGAAGTTCAAAACCGAATTTAAGGATATTTCGATGTTTTCCAGCGTGCTATCCAGAGATTGGATGGGGAGCGTGAACAGATCCGGAACGGATTCGACTGTCTCTAGACCTTGCAGGACATAAGTCGTTGCGTCCGGATAAAAAGCATTCGCGTACAGAAAATCGGGACCGGCAAAAGGATAGAGACACACATGAGTCGATTGGGTAACCGAGGCTAACACCTCGGCTCGCCAGATTCGGATGTTGCTGATTTGCCGCTGCTCCAACGTGTTAAACGAACTATTCATCGCATTGGAGTGCGCGATCCAGTGAGGATCACGTGTGAGCTGCGCCAGGGACGACCCCTCGGAGACGGGCATTCCGGCAAGGTAGCGGGCGACATCCGTGGCGCTGGCCAGCCTGTTTCCTTGAGCTGAAGTTTCGCTCGCCGTCAGAACGGCGATCAGCGGAACGATGTACGTGCTTATCCAACGATTCATAAGGATTGTCTCACTTTACTTTCGGTCTTCGGATTGAGGCGACCTGCGATTGATTGATAACCGCGAATGGACACCAATGGACGCGAATTAAGAACAAAAAAAAGGCAGAATTCAGAAGTCCAAATCCAGTCGACCCACCCAGGACGATCGGCCTGATCCATGCACTGCTTTTCGTAATCCCCCTGAAGATGTCAAGACGCTCGATGAATTCAATGCGTCGTAGAGGTTTCTCTGCTTGGCTGAAAGAAGCGGCAATGATCGACGGCTGACTGGCGGAGGGATCTTTAGGCGTTTCAATTCCGATTTTTATCAAGTTTGCACCGGCGCATATGCGATAGAATATTTAATCTCTAAACGCTTCTTTTCCGTACCAGACGGGTTCTACACTGATGACTTACCGCACTGCTGCTTTTGCCCCGATCCAATAGAATATCCTCGTGTCCGCAAAAAACTTCATCCCGATATGCCTGTCCAAAGACGTTCTCTGAAAGACCAGGTCAAGCAAAAAATACTGGAGCGAATTCTAAAGGGCCGGTACGCGCCAGGCCAGCGCTTAAGAGAAGTTGCCTTGGCCAGGGAGCTCGACACCAGTCCAATTCCCGTGCGTGAAGCTTTGCGCGAGTTGGCGATTCTAAGGGTGGTCGAGTCGGAAGCGTACAAAGGAGTCCGTGTCCGGCAGATCACGCCAAATGAATTGATAGAAGCTTACGAATTGAGAGCCGTATTGGAATGCTACGCAGCAGAAAAGGGAGCTCGTAACTTTAAAGGAAAAGTTGAGCCACTGCGCAAACGCTATTTAGCGATGCTCGCAGCAGCCCGAGCCGGAGATATCGAAGCTTATGTCCAACACGATCTCCCGTTTCATCGGCTAATCGTCGAAGCGGCGCAAAACGCTTTCCTGCTTCGTGCTTGGGACGGATTGGGTTTCGAAATTCGAACCCGCATTTTCCTTACTTCCAAGGAGTTTGATATGGTACAAATCGCTAAGCTCCATGAGCCGATCGTGGACGCCTTCGAACGCGGTGACGCGAAGCTGGCAGCGAGGTTACTGCGAGAACATTCACTCGGATTCGCCGCTCAAGTGGAAACTTCGCGCCAGGAGCTTGCAGTACAGGGTCGCAAGATCAGCAGAGTCCCAGGTGGGGCAATGGCCGACAGCCAAGAAAAGATCAATTAATGCAGACAGCACGTTTCGCCAGCACCCTGGGATCAAGCGCTTTTCCCCGGGGGCTCACCGGCCGATTTCCCGCATCGAATAGCCGATAGCCTAGCCCCGGCCGATATATGGCATTTTCGTTGCCATGACAGTCATGAACTGCACGTTCGCCTCTAGTGGCAAGTTCGCCATATACAGCACCGCATCGGCAACCAGCGAAACATCGATCAGAGGTTCAGCTCGGGTTGATCCGTCGGCCTGCAGAACGCCTTGGGCCATCTTTACAGCCATCTCGGTAGCGGCATTTCCAATATCAATCTGACTGCAGGCGATGCTATAAGCGCGCCCATCGAGTGAGGTCGATCGCGTCAGACCGGTCACGCCGTGTTTCGTCGCCGTGTAGGGCGCCGAACTCGGACGCGGGACATGCGCGGAGAGCGACCCATTATTGATGATCCGGCCGCCCTGAGGCGTCTGTCGCTTCATCAGTCGAAATGCTTGCTGAGTACAGAGAAATGGCCCCGTCAAATTCGTTTCGACGACCCGCTGCCATTGCTCATAGGTTACATCCTCGAGTTGGGCAGCGGGTATTCCTGCCCCGGCATTGTTGAACAGTACGTCCAAGCGATTGAACCCCTGCTCCGCTCGCTGGAACAGGGTTCGCACCGAGGCCGGATCGGTGACATCGGTGGGAACTGCGAGACACTGGGATTCGCTTACTTTGGCAATATCAATGGTTTCCTGTAGCACCTCCATACGCCTACCCGCCAACACAACCCGATAGCCGTCACCCAGAAACGCGAGCACGACCGCGCGCCCAATACCACTGCCGGCGCCGGTCACGAGAGCGACTTTCTCAGACATACAGGGTTACTTCCCTTTGGAATAGCAGATAGCAAATAGCAGATGAGGGCCGGGAGCAGCATCGGCACTCAGTAGCTTCGGTATTCTCACGACAACACAGGGATACGTCCACCGAGTTCATCCTCGATGTAAACGCGAATAATTTCATCGAATGAACTGTCAGCTCGAAACCCGAGAGCAAGCGCTCGATTGGCCGCAAAAGCTCGCGGCCATCCTGCCACAATCGTCGCCACCGTTGGATCCGGCCTGCGACGGATCAAGGCCACTGCTTTATTGCCAGCAACTTTTCGCAATGCCTCGATCTGCTCTCCCACTGTGGCGGAGAGACCAGGCAGCGTCAGCGCACGTCTGGCGCCGAGCGGCTGCAAATCCATGGTTGCGGCATGCGTCAAAAAACCGACAGCTGACCGAGGACTGGCATGCCAATGGCGGACGCTTTCGGAGACAGGCAAAACAGCTTCCTGTCCGGCGAGCGGTTCGCGCAGGATGCTCGAGAAGAAGGAAGAAGCGGCTTTATTTGGCTTTCCTGGCCGAATACAAATAGTCGGAAGACGGATACCGACTCCATCAAAGAACCCACGGCGAGAATAGTCGGCAAGCAGCAGTTCAGCCATTGCCTTCTGCGTTCCGTAGCTGGTCAGAGGGGTCGTGAAGAATTCATCCTCGATCGCAAGGGGAAACGGGGCGCCAAATACGGCGATGGTAGATGCGAACACCACGCGAGGTTGGTAAGGTGCTTTCAGGCCCTCCTGTCGAATGGCTTCAAAAAGTTGGCGGGTTCCATCGAGATTAATTCGGTAACCTTTCTCGAAATCCGCTTCCGCTTCTCCTGAGAGGACGGCCGCCAGGTGAAAAATCAGATCCGGGCGGGACGCGATGCAGCGGGCCGCCGCTTCTGGAGCGGAAAGATCTGCTACCGCTACGTTTAGATCACCCGAAAAACCAGCGGGTTTCTCCGGTTCGACCACGTCAACGAGCGATAGCGCAGCAAACTCCTTTTCTCCGAGATGTCCGGTGCTCGTCAGGTGATGGACCAGTTTCCGGCCGATCATTCCCGCTGCACCGAGGATCATGATATGCATTTTCTACTCTATCTCTAAAATCGTCCCCGTCGCGCGAGTTGCAATCTCCGAGCAACTATCTCAGGTTCAAAGCGATGGATAGCGTCACGTCACCCGAGGACAAGATCATTCAGTCTGCGGGATCCGAGCCGGTTACCGGACCGCTCATTGCCTCCTGGATTCTGGCAGGGGTTGCTCTCCTGACGATTCTTCTTCTTCACCTCGTTTCCGCCCTGGTCGCCGGGCTCCTCGTTTACGAACTGGTTAACCTGCTGGCGCCGGTCATGGAGCGTCACCTTATGCATCGGTGGTCTCGCTGGCTGGCAGTAGCGACTCTTGCGATATTGATCATTGTTATTTTGATTTTAGCGGGATTTGGGATCGTCGCCTTCCTGAGAAGTGAGACTAGCAGCCCTCAAGTCCTATCGGAGAAACTGAATCAGATCATTACCGAAGCGCGCGGCAAGCTGCCTCCTTTCTTGCTAGATAGCTTTCCGGGAAATGTCGACGATCTTCGGACACTAGCCTCTGGCTGGCTGGATGAACATTCCAGCGAGCTGCAAAAGATCGGCAAGGACGTTCTGCACCTCATCGTGCGAGGCTTTGTCGGCATGATCATCGGCGCACTGGTTTCGCTCCTCGAGGTAACTCCGCATACCCGACATCAACCGTTGGCGGCAGCACTGATAGAAAGGATCTCGCGTTTCGCACGCGCATTCCGCCAGATTGTCTTTGCTCAGGTACGCATTTCCGCCTTAAACACAGTCCTGACGGCGATCTTCCTCTTCGGACTACTGCCATCGCTTGGTATCCATTTGCCGCTCGCTAAAACTCTGATCGCGATTACGTTTTTCGCCGGCTTACTTCCGGTTGTGGGTAACTTGATCTCCAACACCATGATCGTGGTGGCCGGTCTTTCGGTCTCAGTGTTCGCGGGCGTGTTCGCTCTCATATTCCTGGTGGTCATCCACAAACTCGAATACTTCTTCAACGCCCGGATAGTCGGATCCAGCATTCACGCTCGCGCTTGGGAACTCCTGGTAGCGATGCTGGTGATGGAGGTTGCGTTCGGGCTTGGCGGCCTGATCGTCGCTCCCATCTATTACGCTTACTTGAAGCGCGAACTCGGCGATCGGAAACTGATTTGAGGGAAACAGCATCCTCATTCCTACTAAGCGGCAGTAATTTGCGAAAAGTAAAATATACCTATGGACGAGCCCTCCCAGAAAATCGACATTCTGCAGCTTGCGTCGGGCATTGAAAAAGAATGGGTGAACTTCATCGCCGCGCGGGTGGATGATTACGTCGTCCGCATAGTCGTGCAGGAGACTACCTCGCGTTGGCACCATCATCCCAAAGACGAATTGTTCCTCGTGCTCCAAGGTGAATACTCGATAGACCTGGAGGATCGAACGGTTGAGCTGCGCCAGGGCCAAATGTTTGCTGTACCAAAGATGGTCACACATCGGACCCGTGCACTTCAACGCTCTGTAGTGGTCTGCTTCGAATCGGCCGCAAACGATTTGTTCGGCTGAATTGATATCAAATGCGGACGGAGGATAGCCCCGTCTTTCCGGCTTCTGATTACATTTTGACTCCTGTATTCTCTTCCAGTTGCAAAAAAGATCCGCGACGGCGAGTTTTGATCCATGGCTGATCTTGTTCCGTCGGCCTTTTCCAGACGCAGATTTCTTTACGCGGTGGCGGTTGCAGGCGCTCCGGTTGCGTTTCTTGCTCGGGTCCAGGCGACCATTGGCAAGGACAAGGAAACCGTCGATCTTGAGCCGACCCCCGCTGTGGGCGATGAGTTAGAGCTGACCCCTGAAGAAACGGCTGGCCCGTTCTTCAAACCGAACTCGCCCATCAAGAACAACTTCCGCGATCCGGGCATAGCCGGAGCGCCGCTGAAGTTGACCGGATTTGTCCTTGATCGAAAAGGGAAACCGATCCCAGGCGCGTTACTCGATTTCTGGCATGCCGATGGGGACGGCCAATACGATTTGAATGGGTTTCGCTGCCGTGGCCATCAGTTCTCGGATTCAGGCGGAAGATACTCATTGGAAACAGTCATACCCGGCTTGTACCCGGGTCGGACGCGCCATTACCATGTTCGGCTGCAAGCAGCGCATGGTCCGATCATATCGACCCAGCTGTACTTTCCGAGAGAGGCACGCAACGCCACCGACTCGTTGTTCAAACGTGACTTGCTGCTCAAGATGCGAGATACGACGGCCGGCCAAATCGCGACCTACAATTTCGTTCTCGAAGTGGGTTAGATTCGATCGTCTTAGCGAATGTGCTCGTCGGTTGGAGATGAAGATGGGAAAAGGCGCAAAACGGCTCAAGCGACGCGGCCGATACCACGCAAGCTTCGCCCTAACTTATCTCCGGTCACCGCATGCGAGAATTTCGAATTTTTCCCTAAAGCATTTCGGCTTACCGCCGAAGTAATTTGATAAGGATGCTTTTTCGTGCGTCAGGACGCGTCAGTACATTTTTGCAAATGGTGGTTAACCTTTGGCGGACGAGCTGAAGTTCGTTGCGACGGGAGGTAGGCTATTGCAAAGATTCTGCGGACAAAGACAGAAGTAAAAATGAGTTTAATTTGGATGAAGGATGTCAGAGCGGGCACATCGAAGAAGCAGCAAGGTTGGACTTTTCGTGTCTTCGAGCGCCTTTACAGTGCCGAGAGCTATCCCGTTGCGCTATCATCTGCACCCAGGAAGCGGGCTGACTTTAAATGAACGCCTCGCCGACAAATATTTTGCTGGTTGAGGATGATCCGAACGATGTTCTTTTGCTTGAGCGCGCCTTCAGCAGGGCAGGAATTCTTTACCCACTTCACGTCGTTAACGATGGTGACCAAGCGCTCGATTTTCTGCGTGGCGTTGGTGAATACAAAGATCGCATCAAATATCCGTTGCCCGATCTGATCCTTCTGGATTTGAAACTACCCCGTCGATCAGGCCACGAAGTATTGAAGTGGCTGCGGAATAAACCCGGCCTGAAACGGGTGCCGGTTATCGTGCTCACTTCGTCCAGTGAGCGGAGAGACATTTCAGAGGCGTACGACGAAGGGGCAAACTCTTATCTGGTCAAGCCTCCGAACACGGACTCGTTAGGTCAAATGGTCTCGCAGCTCGAGAAGTATTGGCTGACCCTGAACCAAGGACCCGAAATCTCGGTCTAAGAGGGAGCTGAAGAACGATCGGTCCTTCAAGGTCGTGACAACGGTCCGACTTTGCGAAGCGTCCGTCGCGGCCGCACTAGGATATTTCTCCGCCTCGCTGTGCAGGGCCGCTTCGCTCGGTCCTGAATAACTGCCAAACTGATATCAGCTTTAGCGACGACGGCCTCCTGAGCAGCCCGTTTTCGGTTAATTATCCTCAAGGGCAATTTCAGCGGGTTGCTACGCTGCGCCTGATATTCTCAGCAAGAGACGCAGAACGCTCGAGTAGACGTCGTAGCCTTGTGATGCTCTCGTTTCTGATATAGGATCGCCAAATCAGTCAACTCATAGCGGCAGCGGCGGTGTTTGCAAAGCTTGGCCGGGTGAAAACCGCGAAAACCACAAGAACGCGTACATTGTGACCGAACGGATCCCATCAAAATACCCGAGCGAGCTCGAAAAGGTCAGAAATACTCTGAGCCAGGAGTCTTTCAGTTATTTGGTCGCCGGTGTAGTGGACTATGCCATTTTCCTTCTCGATGCTCGGGGGTACCTCACGAGTTGGAACACCGGAGCCGAGCGCAACTACGGTTACAAGGCGGACGAGATTATCGGTCGACATTTTTCGACCTTCTACCCCTCGGATGCCATCGAGAAGGGATGGCCGGAACACGAGCTCGGCGCAGCCGTCGCCGAGGGTAGGTTTTCGGAAGAGGGATGGCGAATACGAAAAGATGGATCCCGATTCTGGGCGAGCGTGCTGGTCACGGCGCTTCATGGTACGGATGGCATAGTAGCAGGATTCCTAAAGATCACCCGGGACGTGACTCTACGCAGGAAGCTCGAAGCACTCCAGGAGGCCGACCGACAAAAGAGCGAATTCCTGACGGAGCTGGAAAACCGCGTTCAGGAGAGGACGGCGCAACTGACCGATGCCAACGCTCAACTGGAGGCGTTCGCCTACACGGTCTCTCACGATCTCAAAGCTCCGTTGCGCGGGATCCGAGGTTTCTCGCAAGCCTTGGCCGAAGACTACAGCGACAAACTTGACGACCGGGCGCGTGACTACTTGAGAAGGATCGGAGAAGGTGTCCTCCGCATGCAGACTCTCGTCGAAGATCTGCTTGCACATAGTCAGCTAAGCAGGGCCGAATTCAGACTAACGACGGTCGAGCTGAGCTCTGCGGTGGAGGAAGCGTTGAGGCCGTTCGAGGGGGAAATCAAAGCTGGCAAAGCGGAAATATCTGTGAAAGAACCGCTGCCAGCGGTTGTCGGCCAGCGTTCTGCGCTGGTCCAGTCGATTCAAAACCTGCTGAGCAACGCAATTAAATTCACTCAGGAGGGGCAGACTCCCCGGATCCAGGTGTTCGCTCAGGAAACTGGAGACAAGACACGCCTGTACGTGCAGGACGAGGGCATCGGCATTGAAGAACGCCATTTTGATCGGATCTTCCAGGTCTTCGAGCGTCTTCATGGAACTGAAACGTTTTCAGGTACTGGGATTGGCCTAGCGATCGTGAAAAAGGCCATGGAACGAATGGGCGGAACCTGCGGAGTTGACTCCCAAATTGACCAGGGCAGCCGGTTTTGGCTAGAGCTGGAAACAGGCTAGCCGGAGTATGGCCAATAGCCAATCGTATTTGGCGCTACTCTGGTCCGGGCTTCCCGCCATGGCGCCCGGCCCAGTGAATATCGATTCTTCCCGGGACGATATATAGAATCGGTACAAGCGCGTACAACACCAAGCTCAATTGGGTAGTGAAGAAAGAGACGGCGATTGCAATTAGGTAGACGACTGGCCCCATGAGTGTTCGGTACATCGCACCGCGCACCAATCCGGGATGAATATCAGGATCCACGTGACGACGTTCGGTAGTGACATACCACCAGTGAAGCGCGAGCGACAGGCCGATGGCAATCAGGTTGGCTCCATAAATTATTACGGCAGCCTGCGATCGGGAGTAGGCGCTGAGAAGAGCAGTGGAAAACGGGACGAGCGCAACCCAAAGGAGAAAGAGGATGTTGATCCAGAGCAAAGGCCGATCGGCCCGACGGATGAACGAAAGCTGGACATGATGCCCGACCCAATAGACCCCTAAAATAACAAAGCTTATTACATAAGTCAGGAACTTGGGCCAGAGGGCCAACAGCTGCCGGAGCATCTCATCTGTGGCCATGGGTTGCGGTAACTCCGGCACTTTGATGTCGAGCACAAGCAGGGTCATCGCGACTGCAAACACCCCATCGGTGAGCGCTTCGATGCGATTTCTAGCCAGTTGCATTCTATTATGCTACGCCTTTGTGCCAGTCCGGAGAACTCTGATTTTCTATGCGGAGTTTCGCTTCTCGGAGGGTTCGGGAGGGATGCGATGAAAGTAGCCCGGTACGAAGTGCCGGGACACACCAGAAAGCCGGGCCCATCCGGAGGATGGTGTCGGACTTTGCACGATGGACGAACGATCGGCTATCGCAGCGATAGTCCGATTATCACTGCAGGCTTGGTCGGACAGGTCGCCGCTGAAAACCCGCCCATCAAATTTGATCAAGCGAGCCCGCCACATCCCGCAGGAACAGCTGAAGCGCCAGGGTCCCTCAAGGATTTCGCACAGATCCTTCTCAAGTGTCTCCTCCGAGACGCATCGCTCTTTTATTTTACGCTAACCCGGGACTGATTACTCAACGCTGTAGGCGACAGCTGTACCCTTGGTCCGAGCCCTTATGTTGACGCGCATGCGTCGACGCGGGACTACGGCGGGACAGGCCTGGCTCGATTTCTGATACCTTGGCGAGGTCCGTGCGATCCTGATCACGAGAACCGCTATGTTGACACACAGCTGTGCAGTCGCAGGACCGCGGAAACGAAGGAACGATTGAGACCTCGCAGCTATCGAGTAAAGGCAAAGGCGCCTTCGCAGATGAACTCTCTCGCTGGCTTTCGACCGGAGGGTTTTTCTCGCTCCTGCACCGGTTTCGGGAGGTCATCGAGGTTGCCCGGACGACCCACCGCAAACATGGTTGCCACCGCATAATCGTCGGGTACGCGCAGCGCGGTCCGCGCTTTCTCGAAATCGAAGCCCTGCATCCCATGCACGACCAACTGCATAGCCGTACCCTGTAACGCCAAGTTCTCAAAGCCATTGCCGCAGTCGAAGAGATGCACGGGATTTTGTTTGCCGCTCTGCTGAAACACTTTGTGCCCCAGAATCACTGCAAGCAGCGCGGCCCGTTGACACCAGGACTGGTTAAACTCGACCAGTAAGTCAAAGAACGTTTGCCACTGGGGCGTATCCCGCCTGGCATACAGGAAACGCCACTCCTGTTCGTTGTAGGTTGAGGGCGCCCAACGCGCCGCCTCAAACAGCCTCATCATTTCGTCGTCGGTGATCGGTTCACCGCTCATGGCGCGTGGTGACCATCGTCTTACAAAAATTGGCTCGATTGGGTAATCGGCACTTCGGTAATCATCGGGATTGAGAGGTCGGCTCATACCAGGGAACGCAGCTCCATCGTTCGGATCGGTTTGCGCACAAGTTACAGGTTAGAAGTTGAGAGTTGTAGTCGCGGGTTAGCGGTCAGCCGCTCCGCTATTGCGGCCGGAGAAAGCGAACTTCTTGGCGCAGCAGTTCCACTTCCTTCGTCAGTTCCATGATCAGTTTGATGCCAGTCAAACTGATACCAAAATCGGCGCGCAGATGTTCGATTCGGCGTAAAGCGCGAATCGCCTCGTCATTAAAGCACCAGCCAACGCACGCGGGATCCGTCACCGGAGATACCAGCCCGTATTTGAAATAGACGACAATGTGGCGACGGGGCACTTGCGCGAGGTTCGCTGTCGTCTCGATTGTGTAAACGCCGCGCGAATCGGGTTCGAAAGGTTGCAGCGCGTTAGTGGGTATTTCCAGCGAAGGGCTGAGCATGTTCATCGTTTCCTCCAAGCGAGCTCATACCTGAAAAGGTGCGACTGTGGTCTTATCTTTAGGCTGAGCGGCAACACCAGCCAAGTTTGCGGGCTCTGCAAAAGGCGGCACTTCTCGACCAACCAGCTTGTAAAATGTCGGTCCGTCAATCGACTCGTATTTAAGCAATTCGGCTGTCACGCGCTCGAGTTGGTCGCGATGCGCAGACAAGCTCTGCTTGGCGTCGTCGTAGGCAAGGGCGAGCAATTGCTTGACTTCTTCATCCATTTCCCTGGCGGTCTGCTCGCTGCAGTCCCGCTGAAATTGGAACTCCTGACCATTGAGAAACGTCGGCTGACGGTGAACACAATTGGGCAGGCCCAGCCGCTCACTCATTCCGTACATCGCTACCATCTGACGAGCGAGTGCTGTGGCCCGTTCGAGATCGTTTTGGGCGCCAGTGCTGACCTCGGCAAATGCGACTTCCTCGGCGGCACGTCCACCGAGCAGACCACGAATGCGGTCCAACAATGCGCTGCGGGTGAGCAGGAATTGGTCTTCGGATGGCAGTTGCATGGTGTACCCAAGCGCTCCTCGCCCTCGGGGTACGATGCTGATCTTGTGCACGGGGTCAGCATGTGGCGTATACGCCGCCATCAACGCATGACCCACTTCATGGTAGGCGACCCGGCGCTTCTCCTCCTCGTTCAGGCGACGACTCTTGCGCTCCGGCCCGGCCACTACTTTCTCGATGGCGTCCTCCAGATCGCGTTGAGTGATTTCTCTCGCCTGCCGGCGCGCAGCCAGCAAGGCTGCTTCATTGAGGAGGTTTGCCAGATCAGCGCCGGAGAGCCCGGCGGTGGCAGCGGCGATGCGCCGTAAGTCAACATCAGCAGCGAGTGGCTTGTTTCTGGAGTGCACCTTCAGAATGGCCTCACGGCCGTCGAGATCGGGTGAATCCACGACGACCTGACGATCAAAGCGACCTGGGCGGAGCAGAGCCCGGTCGAGAACCTCCGGACGATTGGAGGCGGCAAGGATGATAACCCCAGCATTAGGTTCGAAGCCATCCATCTCCACCAGCAACGCATTGAGCGTCTGCTCGCGCTCGTCGTTTACGGTGCCCACGTGGACCCCACGCTGCCGGCCGATGGCATCAAGTTCGTCAATGAATATGATACAAGGCGCATGCTCCTTGGCCTGCTTGAACAGATCGCGCACTCGGGCTGCGCCTACCCCCACAAACATTTCTACGAAGTCGCTACCGCTGATCGAAAAGAAGGTTACTTTGGCCTCCCCTGCTACGGCGCGGGCCAGCAATGTTTTGCCTGTTCCGGGTGGACCAACTAACAGCACGCCTTTAGGAATACGGGCACCGACATTCTCGTACTGCTGTGGGCTCTTGAGGAAATCAACAACCTCTTTCAGCTCGAACTTCGCTTCGTCGCAGCCGGCAACGTCTTCGAACGTGACGCCCGTGTCGCGATCGGCAACGAGCCGCGCGCGACTCTTCCCGATCGAGAAGATCGATTCGCCGGTCGGATTCAGTCGACGCGCGAACAATGTCCACAGACCAATCATGACAACGATCGGCAAAACCCACCCAACCAAAAACTGTGAAATAAATCCCGGGCGTACGGCTCCGTATTCGACACCTCCGGCCTGAAGCTCCTTTACCAAATCAGGATCCTCGACGCGCTCGGTGCGGAAAAGGAACGGCTTAGTTTCCGCCGGCGATCGCTGCCCTTCGGCGTTAGGAGCCACAGTTGGACTGGGCTCAGCCGGTTGATTCTTCGACTGGCTAGCCGCTACTGGCACGATACGACCATCGATTTCGTCCTGTTTGACGACCGCAGCGACGACCTCGTGCTGGGCAAGATATCTTTTGAAATCGCTGTAGGGAATAGTACGAACGGATAGCTGGTAAAAGAGGTCTTGCCAGCCCCAGAGAATCAAAAGGGCAAACAAAAAATACGCGATGCCAAACCGCCATCGCGGTTCCGGCTGATCTACCTTGGCCGGTTTCTTGATGGGAAGATTGATGCGTGGTTGTCGCTTCATACTTGATCACTTCCGCGCCCTCTGATGAAGGCAGGCACAAAGAATTGTTCGCAGAATCCAATCACAGCGACTCCTTTCGTTCAACGATCCCCCCTCTTCGAGCATTGCACCGGAAACAGAAAAAGCCAGCGTGCAAATTTTACCCAAATGCTTTGGCCGTCAGAGTCAAGGCCTTCGATATTCAGAGTACCACAGACGTCAGCAGACAGCTTGGATGTCTGATTGAACGAGTTAGTCCTACGATTCGACCCGACTAAGATCGGCTACGACCACTCTTGCACGACGAATGCTTTCGCTGATACCGGCCCCATTTCGGCCTGGTTGGAATCCGCATCCGTGTTCACATTGAGGTAGTCCAGAAGTTCGAGTTCAGGAATTGATCGAGCAACTCTTTTGGTCCGGTCTTAGTCAAATCGCACGGGATTACTCTCCTTATGCGCTTGCGCACCGGCGGCGCCAATTCGTCCAGAATTTGGTGAATAATTTCCTTGGGTGCGGCCAGCCAACACATGTGACAATCGCTGTTTTGGATAAGCCGCTCCATGTGGCTGTTGATCTCGTGGATAAGACGCCGCTTAGATTCGAGTTGGAGTTTGTGATCGTCGCCTAAAGGGGCTCCCCAATTCCTTTGAGCAGGCGCGGCGCGCCGGCCGGCCAAGTCGCTCACAGTGTCCACCAATCGAGTATGCGCTTCTTCCAGCACCACCTTCTCCAGCTCTTCGAGGCGCGGCGTGTTTTGCTGAGTAAACTCAAGCCTATAGGCCTTGAGCATCCCCAGGTCGATAATAAGGAGTAATTTGTTTTTCGTAGGTCAAGTCTCCCAGGTTTGGTGAAGCGGGGACGCATCACCGATAGGCCAACGGATTCCGCAAAAGAACATCGCGCAACCCATTTTCTTCTTTGCGGGGTCTATCCCCTCAGAAGTGGTTTTAGCGCATGGCTGCGTCCAGCGGCGATGAGGTCGCCGAAACTGCCCACCGGTGCAAACTACGAAGACGAAATGCCAGTGCGATGAGCATAATCCCGAACACGAAAGCGTACGCTCCGATCCACATTGCGATCGCCAGAGCGCCTGCGCCCGGAAAGATAAGAATGAGAAACCCGAACAGCAGAGAAAACACGCCCATTAGGATGAGCAGCAACTCGTTGGTGATGACTTTGCGCAGCCGAAACCCGGCCGCGATTTCGAGTACACCCGTAAAGATGGCCCAAAAGGCAATGAGGTAGAGCAGGATCATGGCCGTAATTCCCGGCCACATAAAGGTTAGGATCCCTGCAATAATTCCCACAATTCCTTCAAGCACTAGAGGCCAATGGTGACCGGGGGCTCTAAGAGCTGAGACTAGATCAAAGATGCCATCCAGGATGGCGTAAGCCCCGAACAGCAGTACCAGAGAGAGTAAGGTGATATCAGGAATGAAACAGGTTAACAGACCGAACAACACAGCAACCAAACCGCGCACGGCCAAAGCCCACCAATGACGTGCCAACAGATGCAGCATATGGGAAACCTCCAGTTTTGTTCTGGCCGCGCACACATCCAGGCAGAGAGTAAGCTCTAGTACCGGATCATCCGCCGGCCGCTCTTATTCGCTAACGCTGAAAAACTAGACTCGTTGTCAGGTTTCGCACACCAGTTTTTGGCGTACGACGCTCTTTTTTTGCGCTCAGCTTCGGAAAACGAATAGAACCCGCCCTCCAGACTATTCGCGGTTCCAAATCTGTGAGAATAATTAGCTGCCAGAATTCCGGGGATCATGAAAACTAAAACTCGTTTTGCGCTCAATCACATGGTGGCGCCAAACCTTCCGGTTCAGGAGTTCTTTCGCTTAACCCGCGAAGCCGGAATTTCTTGCGTCGAAATTCGAAATGACCTCCCCGGTGTGGCCATCGCGGACGGCACCCCTCCCGCCGAGACCCAAGCGAAAGCTGCGACGGAAGGGATTACCATCCTCTCAATCAATGCTCTGCAACGATTCAACGAGTGGAATACGACACGAGAAATGGAAGCCATCTCACTTGCCCGATACGCCCAGGAGTGCGGTGCCCCGGCTTTGGTTCTGTGCCCGGTCTGTGACCATGCGGATCGACGAAGCGAGGGACAACGCCTCGAGGATCTGCAGGCGTCTCTGCATGCGCTCACACCTATTTTGCGCGAGCGTGGTGTGATCGGGTTAGTTGAGCCACTCGGTTTCGCGGAGAGCTCGCTTCGAAGCAAGCGTCAAGCCGTGGAGGCAATCACTGCGGTTGGCGAAGAGCGTACTTTTCAACTCCTCCACGACACATTCCATCATCATGTGGCAGGTGAGCCCCAGGTCTTTCCGGAGTGGACCGGCCTCGTTCATATCTCTGGTGTCGAAGATCGTCAGGTATCTAAGCTCCGCGACGTGTATCGCGTGCTGGTTGGACCGACCGACATCGTTGGTAACGTTGCGCAAATTGATGCGCTCCGGAGCGGCGGTTATGATGGCTATTTCTCTTTTGAGCCGTTTGCCGAAAGCGTTCAGGGCAAGAACAACATCGCAGCGGCTTTACCAGCGAGCCTGGCTTATCTTGAGAAGGAAGGGTTCTCTGCCGAGCGGTGAGCGCTGAAGGTGCGTCTCAACAATGCGCTGGTCCCACCACATACATTGTTGTTATTGTCACGCGCCTTCACCGCTTGATCGCTCTCGTCGTTTCGTTCCTAGGGCTGCGCCCTAGGCTATCTTGAACCGTGGCTTCGCCGCTGAAGACCTGTTGCGTCAAATTTGATGAAGCAAAGTCCGACACCCCGCTAGGCTATCCTGAATCGGCTTCCGACTTCGCCAAATCGATGAGCGATAGTTCGAATCAACGCCGGCCTCGACGTAGTGTACGGATGTCTGGCATCCCGAGCTTTCGCCGGCCGGACCGGTAGTCGTGCTGGATTACGGCGGGCTTCGTCGGACAGGTTGGCGCTAAAACCGCCGACCATCGAACCTTCCGCTTAAGTTAATGCGCATGGGAGCGCGCGCCTATCAAAGCTTACCCCGCTTTCCGAGTAATCAATCGGCTAAGCGTCCGATCCAACAGACTGGCGAAAACCACGATGATCCCGAGCGTGAAGATATACCATTGGGGCTGAAACCCGAGAATGATAAGAAAGCTCTGTATGCCACAAAGCAGAAAGGCTCCCAGCAGTGTGCCGACGAGGGAAATTCTGCCGCCCGCCAAATGACACCCGCCTAACACTGCGGCAGCGATCGCAGAAAGTTCCATCAACGCTCCAAAACTGCCATCGGCGTAACCGATATACGTCGCCTCCAGCGCGCCAGCGAATGCCGCCAGAAGCCCGCTCAAGACAAACACCCCGAACTTCAGTTTCTTTACGTTCACTCCCCGCGAGTAGCTGGAGATAGCATCTCCGCCGACGGCAAGGATTCGGTTTCCCAGCGAGGTTTCGAAAATGACCAGTTGTAAAACGACAAAAATGCCGACTACCCAAACCACTGCGGGGTTCAGCCCGCCGAGCGTTCCGCCGCCCAATGCCTTATAAACAAGCTGTTGGCGAACCACGTCAGTCGCGGCAAACGAAAAACCATAGGTCATGGCATAAGCGATGCCTTGAAAAAGGAACAGGGTTCCCAGCGTAACGATGAGGGATGGGAGGCCGAGTAACGGGGCGAAAACACCATTGATCGCGCCTATGAACATCCCGGATAAGAACGCCGTTATCATCGCCAGTCCGCTCCCGACGATCGGAGCTAATCCCAGAAAGGTGAGTGCGCCGATCCCAAAGGTGGAGCCGACCGAAATGTCAATTTCGCCAGTCGCGATAACGATCGCTTCACCAAACGACATGATGGCTAGCACCGCCGCGAGTCGCAGCAAGGATTGTAGGTTGCCGACCGAGAGCCACTGCCCATGCGTCATTGCCACGAACACGCAAGAGATCAGAACGACCAGAGCAATTGTGGCCGTCTCCGGATGTCTCCTGAGGAAGCGTAGCGCTGCTGACCTCATGAGACTTTGGGCCCCACCCCTCCGTGCCGAATAATTTCCTCCAATTCTTCGGCGCTCATCGCGTCCCGCAGGACATCCGCTACCTTGCGCCCGTTTTCGAGAATGACGATCCGGTCAGCAATGCGATGAATTTGGAAGATGTCGTGCGTGATGTAAATAACGAGCAACCCCTGTTGTTTCAACTGCACCGCCAGCTCATTGACCCGCCCCCGTTCGCGCACGGAAAGATGATTGGTAGGTTCATCCATGATAATCACGCGATTACGGAAACTCACTGCTCGAGCGATTTTGAATGTCTGCTTCTCTCCTCCCGACAACAGCGAGATCTCATCTTCCACATCAATACTCTCTCGCAAGCCAAAGTCGCGGACCACCTTGGCGCAGACGTCTCGCATCGCTTTCTTGTCAAGAAAGCGAAGCCCAAGGACTCGCTTTACCAGTTCGCGTCCCAAGAAGTAATTCCGGGCCACCGACAGGTTATCGCATAATCCGATCGTTTGTTGGATTGATTCCACCCCCAGAGCGATTGCCAGCTTCGGGTAAAATCGAGTGATCCTCTGACCATCGAAATAAACTTCGCCCGAGTCCGGGGCGTTGATGCCCGAAAGAATGCGAATTAAAGTGGTCTTACCTGCTCCGTTATCGCCGACCAAGCCGACTAGCTCGCCCGGAAAGAAATCAACGCTCACATCACTGAGTGCCCGAAAGTTGCCATAAGAGAGGCAAATATCCTTGACGCTGATCAGCGGTTTGCCGCCGGCTCCGGTCCCGTCGCTTGTATTAGCCATCGCGCTCGCTCCTATCGTCCATGGATGTGGTCAGGTAGATCTGAGTCTCTTTGACAAGAGCGTATTGAGGGTCACAACCAGCAAAAGAGCGACGCCAACGAACGACGTGTACCACGAAGGCGGCGCGCCCAACGCAATCATTTCAGAGCGCACCGCGGTAAAGAAAAACGCGCCCAGAACCGTACCCAAAATGGTGCCTCTTCCACCGGTGAGGAGTGTTCCGCCGATCACCACCGCAGCGATAGATTCCAGTTCGAACCCGGTGCCCAACGAAACACTGGTCTGCGGGTCATTAGCGAGAGTGACGATCGCCGATAAACCTGCGAAAAGAGAACAGATCGCGAATGCCCAGGTTCTCACCCGGTTAACGGGAACACCTTGCGATTCAGCGCTTGCCGGATTTCCACCCAACGCGAGCAAATGATTACCGAACGGCATGTGATACAGGAGAACGCCGCTTAGAAGCGCAAGCAGCAGCAACAGCAAGAACCCATTTTCCATGCGGAACCAGTGCCCGCCGAGGAGTTGATTAAACCAGTCCTGCCGCGCCTCTCGCGGCGGTCCGCTGACCCCACCATGGGTCGACACGTAAACGAGACCGCGATAAAAGAACAGACCGCCGAGGGTAACGATCATCGAAGAGAGCCGGCCACGAATCACGATGACGGCGTTCACCAAGCCGATGATGAGAGCAAATATCAGCGCGAGAAAGGCCGACAATGGCACACTTAGTTGGTGCTCAAGACTAATAAACGCAATCCCGACCGCGCCGTACACCGAGCCGACGGAGAGATCAATTTCCCGAATGAGAATGACAAAGGTTTGTCCGATCGCCAGGAGACCCAGGATGGCGGTGTACCGGCTGATACTGGTAAAGGTATACCAATTGAACCACTGTTCGTGGTTCCACAGGCTGAATAACGCGAAGATAAAAGTGCAGCCGATCAGGATACCGATATCAGTCCGTCTGAAGAAACGCTGCATTCCCACTTCGAGGGTGACACCCTGGCGAATTCGTCGGGCCTTCGCGAACAGCCGAAAGCCCGCGACTGCTCACCACGTGATCTGCTTTTTGTAAGCCTCTTCCCCGATAATGCCTTTCACGATTTTTATCCAAGCATCCACGTTACTCTCATTAATCACTATCGGTCCGGTGATGATATCATCCAGGGGCGCCATACCCATCTTCTTGTAGAAATAGAGGACTTCCATCGGAAGATAACCCTGGAGCCAAAAACCTTGACTATGGGAAGCGAGAACTTTCCCATCTTTGATGCCTTCCAGTGAGTTGGGACTATCATCTACGCCGACAATCGTCAGACCCTTGTCCGAGAGCTTCGGATGCAGGCCCATTTCATCAGCCACGCCGTACGCCCACGGTACCGACAACGTGCCAAGACAAAAGATGTAGTTCACATCCTTATGAGTACTGAGGTACGACTGCATGACGCTGCGCGCCTTGGCTGGATCTGCTCCAATGATCAGGTCTTCGACAGTGACACCAATTTTCTTCATAGCGTCCGTCATCCCCCGGCTGCGAGCCTTGAGACCTTGATGGGTGGCATCATGGTTGGCGCACATGATCTTGGTTGGTTTCGGAACCTTGCCGGCATTGACTTGCTCGATCACATATTGGCCGAGCTTTAGGCCAGTGAGGTATTCGTCGCCGCCCACGTAGGTGAGATAATGAATCCGTTGTTCTTGAGGTCGTGGATCCGAAATATTAAAGGCGACAACCGGAATGCCATCCTGGACCGCCTTGTCCAAAATAGGCTGGAGCGCCTCACTGTTCAGTATCGGAACCGCAATGCCGTCCGGGTGCGTGGCTATGGCCTGGTTCAAGATCGTGATGAAGTTCTGCAAACTGTACTCGTTCGTCGAGAGGTATTCAGTTTTGGCATCGGGGTACTTCTCTTCAAAAGTTTTCATGGAAGTAGTGAGCCAATTCATGTTTGGGTCATTGGATCCGATGTGGGATACCATGACGAAACGATAATGATCGCCTTGAGCGTAGGTTGCTGCGGCAAACGAGAAGAATAGTAACGGCGCCAAGAAGAGGACGCCCAGGAGCCTTTTCAACATGGACTTGTTTCGATTCGGTAAGAGTATGGCCGTAACTTAGTTCTCCACGCTAAGCCGTCGGCCGGGAGGGTCTGTTCCAACTGGACGAGCTGGGGGATGCTCGTGACAAATATGATCCTGTCTTGCGAGCGAATTTCAAGACGAAATAGCCGCAAATTCTCGAAATTCCGACGTATTATCCTTAAAAGGAGCAGCTTACGCATTACTGAGAGCTACTACGCTGTAGTTTGGCTTCGGCCCGAGCTTTCGTTTCGAAACCGCTAACCTAGCTGCCCGTCGACGCACCAAAAAGAAGGCTGTATGCAACAGCCTTCCTTTTTGTCATTCGATCTGACGATCGGGCAACGTCTTCCGTCACGTTTCCCTGCGCTATTGGTAAGCCGGATTCGCCCTGAAGACGGGATCGTCGATGTCGTACTTGAAAGCGTTCGCTGCTCTCTTCGCCATGTAGTCATCCAGGATCCACGGAATCATCTTAGACTTGTCAACTGTGTCCTTCTCGTAGGGCATAAAGTTTACAAAGACGGCCTTCTTATACGGCTTTCCAGCAAAGTAGGCGGTGATCTGCTGAAACGCGATATCCGCTTCCAGCGTCGGGCACTGATTGACATCCATGGTCGTCAATCCCTTTGCCACCCAGTCCCAGGACTTCTCTTTGCCGTTACTCGCTCCGAGCCAATACTTGCTCGGGTCGAGTCCGGCTTCCTGCATGGCCTGGAGTGCGCCGGTCATCATTTCATCATTCTGGACGTACGCACCGTCAAATCCATCTGGTCCCAGGGAGGTGATGGCGTCCTGCATAACCTTCTTGGCAGGATCCGCGAACCAGCCGCCGGAGCCCCAGAACACGACCTGAAGATCCTTTCCACCTGCACCCTTTACGCCGACACTATCAAGAAGGTTGCCAATATCCTTGCCCGCCTTCTTGTATGCCTGAATGAAGCCTTGAGTTTGACCGGCAGCGGTTCCTTGGCCGAGCTTTCCTTCGATCATGATCAGTCTTTTGACATCGTGCTTCATTGCTGACTGGGCGGCGAGCTCTCCGTCGTAGACCCAGTCGAATCCGGCGAAGCCTCCGAGCCCGGGCTCATTCGGCGGATTATGCGTGAGGTGAAACTCGGGAATCCCCGCGGCATGGGCTTTTTTCAGAGTCTCGGAAGTAGTCTGCGGCGAGTTCTGAACGACAACGAGAGCATCGACCTTTTGAGTGATGAAGTTTTCAACTGCAGAAACCTGCTCGGGCGCAGTTCCCTGTCCCACGACGTCCAATACCTGCCAGCCCGCTTTGGTTGCGAGAGCCTTGAATACCTGGAAGCCTGCCTTGTAGTAGTCGTCGGAGGCGTCCATGTAGTAACCAATGACCTTCGGCTTATCCGCTGCTTGGGTATTGCCGCCTGGGAAGCTCGTGGCCAACAGAACAGCAAAAAATACTAACAATAGCGGCAGACGTTTCATCTGCTTCGCCTTTGATTGTTTGTGCACACTTTCTTTCATCTTGTTTATAACTATTTTGTCGATTCTAGTCTTTCTCCTTTGGCGATCCGTTGTTCTGCGCGCCAACGCAGCTCCCTCCTCCTTGACATGAACCCTGAAATTCTGGCCGAAACGTCGCCCGCGGACACCGCGATGATTACGACAAGGCCTTTTGCGACGAACTGCACTTCTGACGGGAGACGGAGCATGTTCATGGCATTGCCTATCGACCCCAGAAAGAAGACGCCGATCAACGTGCCCACAATGTTACCCTTGCCGCCCTTCAATGCCGTCCCGCCTATGACAACCATGGCGATGGCGTCGATCTCCAGACCTTGCCCCAGGGTGATGATACCGGTATTGACGCGCGAAAGAAGCATGACTGCGCCAATACCGACCAGGAAGCCCATGATGACGTACACCGAGAGCTTCATGTTCTTGACGCTGATACCTGCCAGATAAGCCGCGTCGGGATTGGTCCCAACGGCGTAGATCCTTCGACCGAACTTCGTATAGTTCAGAAGCAGCCCGCCAAGCAGCGCTATCAGGAAGAAAATCAGGACATAGGGCGGAATGATCAGATTGAGATGACTGATCGGATCCTTAGCTCCCTGTATCAGGTTAGCCTTAAAAAAGTCCAACTCCCCGTTCATGATCACCTCGCGTGAATTGCAGAGAAGGAGCGCTATTCCCTGAAAAGCGATCATACCGCCGAGCGTGATAATGAAGGGCTCCACCTTCGTGCGGGAAATGATGTAACCCATGGTGGTCTCAAGCACGACAGCTGTCATGACTCCGACCAGTATGGAAGGAACAACCCCGAGGTGCCACTTCGATATTGCTAGCGCGGTCACGATGGAGACGAGCGAAGCCAGCATTCCGACTGAGAGATCGATTCCCCCGGAAATCATGACAATCGTCATGCCGACGGCGACGATTCCAGCCACTCCTACCTGCTGGAGTATGTTCAGCAGGTTCACGGGACTGATAAAGGTAGGAAACCGGTTTCCGCCCCCCATTATCAGTTGCAGAAGAACGATAATGATCACAAACCCCACAAAGATCGACAACACCGTCAAATTCTCGTGTCGCTGGAAGAGAGATTTCCGAACCACTTGTTTCTGCTCTGCAATCCCCCCATTACTCATATTTCCTTGTCTCCTATCGAATAGGTTAGGATATTTTCTTCTGAAACCTCGTCGGGGCTGAGTTCGGCCATTTTTTGTCCATTCTTCATGATGATGACTCGGTCACTCATGGAGATGACTTCCGGCATGTCGGAGGATACCATAATGATTGCCTTGCCTTGCCTGAGCAGATCAACCATTACCTTGTAGATCTCCTGCTTTGAGCCCACGTCGATGCCCCGCGTCGGCTCGTCAAAAATGAAGATCTCGCCGTTTGTATTGAACCATTTTGCCAGCACTACCTTCTGCTGATTGCCGCCGGAGAGATTCATGACGCGCGTGCGCGAATCATGTGTCTTGATATTGAGCAGCTTTACGAACCTGTCACCAGTCCGGCAGTCATCGGCCTGCTGAACAACGAATTTTTTGGTGTTCACAAGATTTGCAATGGTCACGTTCCGCGCTATGGACTGAGGCAGAAAAAGACCGGTGCTCTGCCGGTCTTCGGTGATGAAACACATCTTGTTCTTGATCGACGCTTTTGGACTTGAATGCTTGACGATTTTTCCGTGAATCAGGATTTCGCCGTAGTCCAAACGCGCGCTACCGAACAGGACGTTCATCAGCTCCGAGCGGCCGGAACCTGCCATTCCCGCGATTCCGAGTATTTCGCCTTTTCTGAGGAGGAAGGAGACATTCTTTGCGCCGTTGCCAGTCACATTTCTGGCCTCAAAGACGACTTCGCCAATCGGCACGCTTTCCCTTCGATAAAAGGTGGAAGGATCACGGCCGACCATGTCCCTGATCAGTGCGGTTTTGGTTAAGCCATCGAGGCGGTGAGTGCTGACTTTACGCCCGTCCCGCAATACCGTTACGCGGTCTCCTATCTTGAAGACCTCTTCCAGGTGATGCGAAATGTAGATGATTCCCAGGCCGCTGTGCTTGATGGTCTGAATAATTTCGAGCAGGTGATCTATCTCAACGGAGGAAAATGACGCCGTCGGTTCGTCGAGGATGATCATCCTCCTTTTGAAAACCAGACCTTTAGCAATCTCGACGGTCTTTTGCTGGCCACTGCTGAGCTCGCCTATCTTCGTGTCGGGGCTCAGGTCACTCTTGAGGTATTTCAGAACCTCAACGGTCCGTTCCCTCATTTCATTTTTCTGCAGGAACCCCCGTTTCACGATTTCTGATCCGGTAAAGATGTTCTCTACAATATCCAGATTCTCGAAGACGACGTGCTCCTGGTATATTGTCTGGATGCCCAGCCTCATGGCTAGATGCGGATTCAGGATCACCTTTCTTCCTTCAAAGATGATCTCTCCGCCTTCGTCCGGTTGATATGCCCCCGAGAGAATCTTAATCAAGGTGGACTTGCCAGCCCCGTTTTCTCCGCAGAGGCAATGCACCTCACCTTCGTTCAAGTCGAAAGAGATGTTCTGCAGCGCCAACACGCCGGGAAAGGTCTTCGATATATTTCTCAGTTGAAGGATCTCGCTCATGGGCCGATAACCGGTGCCGCATCGCTCGTCACGGGCCGTTCCCAGCACTTCTTTTTGAAACGTACGCGAAACGTACGGCCCGGTGCCACGTGCGAAGCCGAACGTAGTCTTGATCGCATTGCACTCGTCAGCAATTCTCTGTCTCCCGGGGGTATTCAGCCCAAGCTCCTGAGTCGGCAGTGCGATCAAGGATCGAAACTTGGGGTTTTTCGAGTGGCTTGATCCAGTCGCTTTTTTCTAATGCTGTCAAGAAAAATGGGGAGCAGCCCGTCGGACTTGGAATCGAGCAGCATAGTAGAGCCCGTGAATTCAGTGAGAGAGAAACGGCCGTCTAGACGGGCTGCTAGTCTAAGCCGCATTCCAGGTGTCCCGGATGTACCTATAACCTTCTGTCACCACCTCATCCGGTTGTTTGAAGAAGTCGCGCCAAACCCGAGTCGGTTCCACTAATTCCGGCAACGCCCGTCCGAAAGCCTCGATGGTCAACCAACCATCGTATCCACTCGACTTGATTGCTTGAAACACGGCCAAGAAATCGATGTGACCACGGCCAGGTACGCCGCGGTCGTTGTTTGACACATGAACGTGCGCTATCTCCGCCGCATTCTCGGAAAACGCCTTGACCAGATTTTCCTCTTCAATGTTCGCGTGGAAAGTATCGAACATGGCTTTGAAGTTTGGATGACCAACCCGGCGGACGTAAGCAGCGGCAGCCGCTGTCGTGTTAAGAAAGTAACATTCAAATCTGTTCAAGAATTCGACGGCAAGACGTACGCCTTGGCGTTGCGCCTCATCTGCCACGGCACGGTGAACCTCGACGGCTCGTTTGAATTCTTCCTCCGTCGGTCCAGTTCCAG
This sequence comes from uncultured Verrucomicrobiae bacterium, assembly GCA_963804425.1. Taxonomy (GTDB): domain Bacteria; phylum Verrucomicrobiota; class Verrucomicrobiia; order Chthoniobacterales; family JAFAMB01; genus DASTDH01. Next base: position 316,894 of record CAWDQF010000006.1, read on the forward strand.
AGAACACTCCTAAAGCCTGGTGAAACGGCCCACACAAGATGTCCGCACCGAGAATAGCCGAATGGCGAACGATCGTCTTCAATCGTTCCACCGCCGCTTTTCGGATCGCAGGATCGGGGCTGATAGCGCTAGTCTCGGCGGTGGCCACGGTCACCGTGGAGCTCTTTAACTGCAGTTCGTCTAATTTGTTGCGCAGTTTGTGATAGTGACCGTCGTCTCCGGTAAAGATCGGGATTTCGACGCCATCGAATCCGGTAGACTTGATCTTTTCGAGTTGGGGGTAGTGCTCCTCGGTAAGGTGAGTCGTCCAAAGCAGCAAATTCATGCCGATTTTCATAGTTGTTCGGGTAGTGGATGCTTCGCTCTGAGGCAATGCCTCGGAAAACCTTGGTGCACGAGTTCCCGATTTATCGCGTAAGCTGAAATAGTTTATTACATAGGACGCGAAAAAAGAATTTGGAAGTCGAAGGCGCATCTATTTTCCAAGCCTTGAAAATGGATTGCGATATGGCGATACCAATGAGGATTGAAACCGGATCGGTAAAGTCTAATATCAAAAAGGGGCGGCGAGTAGCCTTGGGCACTGGGTGGCCGCCGATATGCCCCCGTCAGTTATGTAGCTGGCAATAGATTCAGAACCCCCCCATGAACAACTTTCCCAAATTGCATAATGCGATGTGGCCTGGCTTAGTTGGCAAAGGGCCCGACTCGGAACCTTTTATCGATCTCGATACGATGCTGAATCTCACGGCGTCGGCCGAAAGCGATGGCAAACGATTTGAAGGGGTCGACTTATTCCTGGCCGATCCGCATATCAGTATCGATTCGACCGAAGATCAATTAAAGAAACTTGCTGATAAAATCTCTTCCAAGAATCTGGCTGTCGGTTCAGTGGTTGCCCCGGTCTGGCCCCCGACCGGCGGCGGATCCGCAATGGGTAATCCGGAAGATCGGCATCGTTTTGTCGAACAGGTTAGGAAGGCTGCTCGGATCGCCAAAACTTTGCGGGAGCTCGGGATCAGACGGTCCGGAGTAGTCCGCGTCGATTCCGCGACAGATCCTGGGACTTGGGCGAATGACCCGGACGCTTCGAAGAAGATCGCGTCGACTTTTCGGGAGTGTTGCAACATCGCCGAAGATCACGGCGAACGCTTGGCGGCCGAGGGCGAGATTTGTTGGGGCGGCATGCACAGTTGGAAGCGAATGGTCGACCTGTTAGAACTGGTTGATCGACCTCAGACCCTGGGTTTCCAGGCCGACATGGCCCACACGTTACTTTACACAATGGGCTATAACGCTCCGGAAGACGCCATACTCCCTCAAGGATTTGACTGGAAAGACCAAGGGAGATGGCAAGAGGCTTTGAAAACCATGACGGACGCACTGCGTCCCTGGACCATCGATTTTCACGTCGCCCAGAACGATGCCACGGTCAAAGGCAGCGGCTCGCATGACAAGACTGGACGGCATTGTCTGCCCGATGATCCTAATGGGAAACTGAATATCGCTCGAGATGCCGGGTATTGGCTTCGGGATGATCAAGGACAATTGACTAAGGCGTTCAAACACATCTGCTGGGACGGTTGCATGTTCCCCAATGAATTGATGCTGAAACCGAAGACCTGGAACTCCATTCTTAGCGCGATGATTTCGGTCCGTGAAGCGCACGGATGGGAGGGGTAGATCGCCGGGAACGCCCACAACGCTGTGAACGCCGTGAACTGAAGGTATCCATACCCAGTCCCTTTCCTGACCAGATTTTGAAACGCAAGATTCAACCTCGATATGAAAAAACTCAACATTGGCCTCGTCGGCTATGGCTTTATGGGACGCGCGCATTCGAATGCGTATCTCACCGTCAGTCAGTTTTTCGATCTCAAATATAAACCCGTGCTCAAGGCCGTGGCCGCGCGGGATCCTGAAAAGGTAAAGCAGTTTGCCCACAAATGGGGCTACGCGTCTCACTACACTGACTGGAGACAACTGATCGACGATCCAGCAATTGACGTCGTCGACATTGCCAGCCCCAATGATACCCATGCCGAAATTGCGGTGGCAGGGGCTCAGGCTGGCAAAATGATTTTATGCGACAAGCCGATGGCGCGAAATCTGCAGGAAGCGCAGCAGATGGTTGACGCCGTGAAGAAAGCGGGTGTCCGCACGATGGTTTGGTATAACTACCGCAGAATTCCCGCGGTGACCCTGGCAAAACAGATTATCGCAGCCGGTAAACTCGGTCGCATCTTTCACTATCGGGCAAAGTTCCTGCAAGATTGGACGATCTCGGCCGATGTGCCGCAAGGCGGTGCAGCTTGGCGGCTGGATGTAGACGTGGCCGGAAGCGGCGTGACGGGCGATTTGCTAGCTCACTGCATTGATACAGCAATCTGGTTGAATGGCGAAATGGACTCCGTCACCGCCGTCACTGAGACATTCATCAAGGAGCGGAAGCACAATTTGACCGGCAAAAAGGAAAAGGTTGGGATCGATGACGCGAGCGCCTTTCTGGGCCGCTTTAAGAATGGCTCCTTGGCGACTTTCGAAGCAACCCGCTACGCGCGCGGTCATAAAGCGCTCTATACCCTCGAGATCAACGGAGAACATGGCTCGCTCGCCTGGGATCTGCACGATCTGCATCGGTTGCAGTGGTTCGATCACAGGGATGAAGGATCGCTCCGGGGTTGGCGATCGGTCCATGTCACTGACGGTGATCATCCGTACATGGCCAACTGGTGGGTGCCGGGCTTGTCGATCGGATTTGAACATTCGTTCATCCACCAGGTGGCAGATTTTCTGAACTCGCTCGACGAAAAGGAACCGGCGGAACCGACTTTTGCGGATGCGATGCAGACGGAGCGCGTGGTGGACGCGGTGCTCCGGTCAGCTCGATCAGGCAAGTGGGAAAAGGCTGGCTAGAGCCCTTCTTTTGCTGCTCTTACGGTTCGAAGCTCCTCTAGTCTTGACAGCGCCTTTCGAGCTTTCTACTCTGAAGGTCGTCCGGCTGGAACATGGTTCACGGCTCCAGTCGAACATTTTCTTCTCCCCCCAAAATAATATCCAGAAAACGAGGCAGTATGATCAGGTGGCTTCTCAAAATATCAAGCGTAACCGTGCTTTTGGCGCTGAGTACGGCCAGCTACGCACAGGAAAAAATCACAATCCTTTGGGCGCAATGGGATCCGGCTAACTATCTGCAGGAGCTGGTGAAAGACTATCAAAAGGAGACTGGCGTGGAGGTCGTGGTGGAAACCACGCCGTGGGCCGATTTCCAGACAAAGGCATTTACCGAATGGAACGCTCATGGCGACGCTTACGACATGGTGGTCGGAGACTCGCAGTGGCTGGGCGCGGGTTCGACCGCTGGCCATTACGTCGAACTGACCGATTTCTTCAAAAAGAATAACGTCGCCGAAAAAATGGCGTCTGCCACGGTCGTCGGGTACGCGGAATATCCAGGTAAGAGCGGCCACTACTGGGGAATTCCGCTGGAAGGAGACGCCAACGGATGGGCCTATCGTAAAGACTGGTTCGAGGATCCTAAGGAGAAGGCGGCCTTCAAAGCCAAATACGGTTATGAGCTGGATGTGCCCAAGACCTGGGCGCAGCTGCGGGATATCGCCGAGTTCTTCTACCGGCCGAAAGAGAAACGCTATGGCGTCACAGTCTATACGGACAACTCGTACGACGCGCTCGTGATGGGTATCATGAACACGATCTTCGGTTATGGAGGTGACATGGGCGACTACAGCACCAATCGGGTGGAAGGCATCACCAATTCGAAGGAATCGATTGAAGGGCTCAAGCTGTACAAGGAGCTCTACGGATTCTGTCCTCCTGACTGGAGCAAAGCGTTTTTCCAGGAAGCAAACCAGGCGTTCGCCAATGGCCAGGTGGCGATGAGCATGAATTTCTTTGCCTTCTTTCCAGCACTAGCCAATCCGGCCACGAACAAGTACGCCAAAGACACCGGATACTTTGCCATGCCGGCCGGCCCGACCGGTAAGCGCTTTGCGGCGCTCGGGGGACAGGGACTCTCGCTCATAAGCTACTCCAAGAAGCGCGATCAATGCTTCAAATTTTGCGAGTGGTTCATTCGCCAGGACGTGCAAAAGAAGTGGGGCGAACTGGGCGGCTTTACCTGCGACGCCAAAATTCTGGCATCCGAAGAGTTCCGCAAGGCTACCCCTTACAACGAAGCCTTCTATGAGTCGATGCAGATGGTGAAAGATTTCTGGACGGTTCCGCAATATGCCGAGATGCTGTCGACGGCGCAAAAGCATTGGCATCCATATATCGTCGCCAATAAAGGTGGAACCGCCGAACAAGTACAGAATGCGCTGTTGAAGGATTGGGAAAAAATTCTCAAGGACGGAGGTCTCCTGAAGTAGTTTTCGGTGGGCGGAAGCATTTCGCTTCCGCCCTAACCCTTCGTTTCTTTCCCGGCTGGTGGGCACGGGTCGTTGCGTCCGCGTTCTATTCACACGCTGTCTAGTATGCATAGGGCTCAAAGCAGAGGATCGTCGTTGGCGCGGCAGGGGATGTCCGATCTGGCGATCCGCAACTGGTTCATCATTCCAACGATCGTTTTCTTGATCGTCTTCAACATCTTCCCGTTGCTCTATTCGTTGGGCTTTTCGTTCACCGATTATCGGGCGGCGAGCAACCGGCCGGCCCACTTCATCGGCCTGCAAAATTACCAAGAGTTACTGACCGATGACGGAGTTTGGAACAACTTCACGATTACCGCGCAGTACGTGATTTTGTCGGTGGCCGGTCAGGTCATCGTGGGCTTCGGCATGGCTCTGCTGCTTAACCGTCGTATCCCGGCTAAGGGCCTGCTTACGACGGTGCTGATGCTGCCCATGATGATGTCGGCGGCGGTGGTGGGGTTGTTTTGGCAATTGCTATACAATCCATCGTGGGGGATTGTGAATTACCTTCTCGGCCTGGAAAGGATGGAGTGGCTCTCCAACCCAGACGTGGCCTTGTATGCGATCGCGATCACTGATATCTGGATGTGGTCACCGTTCGTGATGCTGCTCTGCCTCGCCGGGCTTTCGGCTATTCCCTCCTCTCTTTACGAGGCAGCTGCCATCGATCGCGCACCTCCCTGGTTCGTGTTCAGGCGGATCACTCTGCCCCTGGTCGCGCCACTGCTGCTAATCGCCATCATCTTCCGCACGATGGAGGCATTCAAGACCTTCGATATCGCGTTCATTATGGCGAGTCTGGATGAAACCCAATTGGTTTCTATCAGGCTCTACAAGCTGGCCTTTCAGGAGTGGCAGACCGGCCGCTCCTGTGCACTTGCCTATATCGTGCTTTTGGCAGTGCTGGCGATCACGACTATCTATATCAAGTACCTGAACAGGCTCAGGGAGCGCTAGATATGGCGGCTGTTCAGTCAAAAATGCAGCGCCTCTGGGACCGCGTTGCGGTCGCCTTGGTGCTCGTCGCACTCGTTATCACGCTGATTCCGCTGTACTGGATCGGCTCGACCGCGTTCAAGGCGCGCGCCGATGCCACCACCGTGCCGCCGACGGTGTTCTTCAAGCCGGAGATTACTCCCTTCATCAAGCTCTTCACCTCTCGGGTGGAGCGGCGAAGCGCGCCCGATAAGCAGGAGTATGCCAAAGCGCCATGGTGGGAGAAGCTCGTGATGGACGGAGGCGAGCGCTTCATTCGAGACGATAAGGGCAACATCGAAAGCTCCGGCTATGTGGGCCGGTTCGCCAACAGCCTGATCATCGCAGTAACGAGCACTTTCCTGGCCGTAGCCATGGGAACAGTTACTGCGTACGGATTCTCCCGCTTCAAGATGCCGGGAGAGGCGGACTGGCTTTTCTTCATCCTTTCTACTCGCATGCTGCCTCCGGTCGTAGTGGCTATCCCGATGTATCTCATGTATCGCGCTGTGGCGTTGGTCGATACGCACCCCGGACTGATCATCCTCTACACCGCCTTCAATCTGTCGTTCTCGGTCTGGGTGATGAAAGGGTTTATGGATGAGATTCCCAAGGAATACGAGGAAGCTGCGTTGGTCGACGGCTATAGCCGAATGCAGGCGTTTTTGAAAATCGTACTCCCTCAGGCTGCTACCGGTATCGCGGCCACAGCGGTCTTCTGCTTTATCACCGCCTGGAACGAATACGCCTTTGCCCTGATCATGACCCTTAGAAAAGCCCAGACCGCGCCCCCCTACATCCCCTCTCAATTGGGCTCCGGACTGACGGACTGGACAACCATCGCCGCCGGAGCCGTTCTGTTTCTCCTGCCAGTGATGATCTTTACCTTTTTACTGCGCAATCATCTATTGCGCGGTGTTACCTTCGGCGCCGTGCGGAAGTAAAGGACACTCACGATGAAACGGAACGCCCGAAAACTCGAACTGCTCTCGATGTGGGTGATGATACTTGGGGTGATCGCCCTGTGCCAACCCTGGAACCTGTTTCTGCACAGCTACGGTGCGACAGTCATTCTGGCCGGACTCATTTTGTTCAACGTTTTCTCCCGGATCAAACCGCCGCAGGCAAAGCATTCGCCGCCGGTGGAACGCTCGTTCTCCGACTGAAAAAAACTAAAACAACGATCTTCCTGTGGCCGACCTAGATCTCATCGACGTCGACAAGCACTTCGGCACCAACTGGGTTATCCGCAAGCTCAATTTGCGAATCAGTCAGGGCGAATTCGTGGTCCTCCTGGGACCGTCTGGGTGCGGCAAGACGACGACACTGCGCGCCATCGCCGGGCTGGAGGAGATCGATAGTGGCGAGATCCGCATCGATGGGAAACGCGTGGAATCGTTGCCGGCAAGCGACCGCGACATCGCATTTGTTTTTCAGCTCTATTCGCTCTATCCGCACATGACGGCATTTGAAAACATCGCGTTTCCGTTGCGCGTATTCAGAATGAGCGATAAGGAAGTCCGCGACAAAGTAAAGACCGTAGCCAGGGTGTTACGCATCGAACACCTGTTGAACAAGCGGCCCTCCGCGCTGGCGGGCGGAGATATGCAGCGGGTAACCATTGGACGGGCCCTAGTCCGCCAGCCCAAAGCTATCCTAATGGACGAACCCATTGGCGCGTTGGACGCGAAATTACGTGAAGAAATGCGCGTCGAGTTACGGCGGCTGCATGTCGAAAATAAATCTACGACTGTATACGTGACTCACGATCAAGTCGAAGCGATGTCCATGGCGGACCGAATTGCCATCATGAATGACGGTGTCCTGCAGCAGGTGGGCAGTCCGACGCAGGTCTACTCATCACCTGCTAATCTTTTCGTCGCCCAGTTCGTCGGCAGCCCGATCATGAATGTGGTTGATTGCCGGGTTGAAGCGTCGGACTCCACAGCCAAGGTACGTTTCCAGGGAATGCCATCTCCCTTCGTCTTTGGCCTGGAGGTATACCGGCGCATAGCCGCAACGGGTCATGACGATATTGCGTTGGGAGTACGCCCCGAAGCCGTACTCATTGAGCGCACCGAGCGGGCTGGCTATATACCGGCAGAGGTGCACTTAATCGAGCCCCAAGGCGCCTACGACATTCTGGATATCGGCGTTGGGGAAACTGTAGTGCGCGCACGCACCGAGAGCCAGTTCGTGACTCGACTCCACGAGCCGGTCTGGGTGCAGCTGGATGAAGCGCGGACACATTTTTTTGACAAGAAGAGCGGCCTCGCGCTGCGGATGGAACAGTAACGTGGCAAATTTAACCCTCAAGAGCTTGTGCAAGAGCTACGGCAATGTCGCGGCCGTGCGCAACGTTTCGCTCGACATTCACGACCAGGAATTCTTTGTCCTGTTAGGACCGACCGGCGCCGGAAAGACGACCACCCTCCGCTGCATTGCTGGCCTGGAAAAGCCCGAAAGCGGCGAAATTTGGATCGGCGAAGACCTGGTGAACGACTGGAGCGCGGCCCACCGAGACGTGGCACTCGTGTTCCAGCAATATTCGCTCTATCCGAACTATACAGTGCGCAGGAACCTGGAGTTTCCCTTGAAATCGAAGCTGCGCAACATTCCTGCAAACGAGATCGGTCGCCGGGTGCAGAAGGCGGCAGAAACCTTGCGCATTTCGCACTTGCTGGAGCGGCGCACCGACCGGCTGTCGGGCGGTGAGATGCAGCGGGTAGCCATCGGCCGGGCGATCGTGCGGGAGCCTCGATTGTTCCTGATGGACGAGCCGCTTTCCAACGTGGATGCAAAGCTGCGCGAGTTGTTGCGATCGGAATTGCAGGAACTGCAATTAAAACTGGGAGCGACCGTGGTATTCGTCACCCACGATCAGATCGAGGCCATGACTATGGGGGATCGAATCGGCGTGCTTTGCGAAGGACAATTGGTGCAGGTCGGTACGCCGTACGACGTCTACAATTTCCCGCGCAACACCTTCGTGGCTTCTTTTGTCGGGACTCCCCCCATCAACCTGTTCGATGCCATGATATCCGCAGAGAAAATCGTTGTCGTGCCGGAAAAGTTCGAAGTTGCTCTTCAACCAGCTACCCATTCGCGGCTCCATAAGCTCGCCGGGTCGCGCACTACAGTGCGGGTCGGCGTACGACCGGAAAACGTGAGGATCGTTCACACGGGCGGCATCGCAGGTACTTTATACGGTGCCGCAGATCACGGCGTTGAAATGATCTTGACCATTAGCGTCGCGGATCATCTCATCCATGCCACGGCGCCGCCCACCACTCGCATACCGCTGAACGAGTCTATTCGTATCGCTTTTACTGAGGACAAGCTTCACTTTTTCGATCCGGCAACGACCGAGAACTTAGCGCACGCGTGACCTAATCATCCACCGATGGTCGGCGGATAAACAAAAGCGATGAGGAATAGAATCGCGAACCGGAGCACAGCGAAACCAAAGATTTCACTGGTTAAGTCTACAAGAACCGCGAATGGACACTAATGGACGCGAACACAGATTCAGCATGCGGGAGTCGGTAGCCCGAGAGCCTATTTCGCGGTGTATTCCGGCAAATGTTTACCTGCTTTGATGTGGTGGAAACCGGGAGTCTCCCGGATCAGGACGTAAATGTATTCCAATGGAGCGTCAATCGTCTCATGAACGGCCTTCGTAATGGCTGCAGCCATCGCTCTCTTTTGTTCCTTGGTTCTACCTTCGCGAATATCGCATTGAATGATCGGCATCATTTCATTCTAGCCATCGCGACAAGCTCTGGCAACGCGGGCTGGGTGCGCCAGACGGCACGCAGAATTCAGACGAAGTTGAGATATGACCCTACCGCCCCGGAATCAGGGCGGAAGCACCAGGGTCGGGAAGATAGTTTTCCGTTGAAGAGTCTAGTGATACCCGGACTAAGCCTCGCAGAGCGTTGGACAGATAAACTGTTTCCGCACTCAGCAAATCGTCGGGATAGAGCTTTTGCACAAGTACTCGCCGGGTGCGCAGAATCTCCTGGCGCATAATGCCGTCAAGCAATCCACTCTCGAGCGGTGGGGTAAACCAGATACCGTCTTTCACCAGAAAAACATTGCTTCTTGCTCCCTCGGTCAATTCCCCTCGTTGGTTAAAGAACAACGCATCAAAACAGCCGGGATGCAGCTTGAGCCGGTCCAAAACTTCATCGAATAAAACGCGGGCGGTTGTCTTGTGATGCAGTAGAAGGTTGCCGGAATCCACCCGATCCGGAGCAAGGGCAAAGGACAACGGCGCTGGCAGCAACCCGAGAGGCTGAGTCTGTACTTCGATTTGTCCGTTCTTCTCCAGAGTCAGCCTTGCCCGATGCTGGCCCGCGAGCCTCGTCCGTCGAATGTTAACCAGCTTCTCGAGAATGTTTGATTCGCAGTACCTGAATCCAAAAAACTCAGCAGACTCCTTTAGACGTTTTAAGTGAGCATCGACACGCTTCAGTTCGCCTCCGTCGAGCAGCAAAGTTTCCAGAAGCGCAAAATCAGCCGGTAACTCAGTAAGAAAACGAGCCTTCGACCAGCATTCCTGGTATTCTGAATTTGCGGATGAATCGGCAACGATCCCACTTCCGACGTGTAAGTGGCCACGATTTTCAGGCGTTAATTCAATGGTACGTATGGCAACATTGAAGGCGAAATCGCCGCCCGGCTTAATGTGGCCGATGGTTCCCGTATAGATCCCCCGAGGGGACTGCTCGAGGTCGTTGATAATTTCCATGGCCCGGATCTTTGGTGCGCCGGTAACTGAGCCGGACGGAAAAAGCGCCCTTAGTGTGCTAAACAGTGATCGATCAGGCACTCTGGCACTTACTTGAGAGACCATTTGATACACGGTCGGATATTGTTCGATGCCAAAGAGCTGATCTACTCTGACTGAGCCAGTTTGCGCGATTTTGCCCAGATCGTTCCGGATCAGATCGACAATCATGAGATTCTCGGCTCGATCTTTCTCCGACTGCTCCAGAGCCTGAGCCATCGCTTGATCGGCTCTGTTCTCAGTTGCCCTGGATATCGTTCCCTTCATGGGCTTCGAGATGAGCCTATCACCGATTCGCTCCAGGAAGAGTTCCGGAGAAAGCGAGAGCAAGACCCGGTCGGAAAGTAGCAGGTAGGCTCCGTGGTTGACCGGCTGAGCCCGGCGCAGCTTGCGATAGAGTGCCAGCGCCGAACCGAAAAATGTAAAATCGATTCTCCAGGTCAAATTGACCTGATAAACGTCTCCCCATCCAATGTGCTGGAGAACCGATTCAACGGCTGCGGCGTACTCGGGCGCACTCAGTTCGGCGCACAATCCGGCAATCCCGGAGGGCTGCTTGTCCGCGCCGATCTTCTCCAGGTTCTGGTTGAGCCAATCATCAAACGCTACCCGGTCCAGCCACGTGCCTTCTTTGAATAGCCACGCCTGCAGCGGTGCCCAAGGATGCTCGACGATAGAGAAATTAAGTTTTGGCTCGAACCACGACCCAACCTCATAGTCCACCAAGAGCACGGCATGATGAGACCGGCTGGCTTCGTCTATAGCCGCGCAGGCAACTTCCAACTGCTGCAGATTCCGGGCCTCGATCAAGCGGGCTGGTTGCCCGAAGATCCACACTCCGGCAACGCGTCCGTCAGGTCCTACTCCGTCTACGAGGCCCGTCGCCTGATGGAAATCAGGGACAACCGAATGAGATAGTATCTCTGCCACTTCCTTGGGAACCGCTGACCACACTTCGCATTCGAGTTAACCGTACAGATTCACCGCGATTTCCTCCAACCAAACTGTGGTTCGTAGCCGAGGACACGTCTCGCTTTGTCAATCGCCAACAAGCTTTCGTGTGCACCGAATTTCCGTTTCTGCGGAACACCGGGATAAACCTCTTTTAAAAGATCCTCATTCGATCGCTCCATTACGGAATCGGCGTTAGCGATCACGAATACTTCCGGCCCTTTGAGATCAGCTTTCAGGGAAAGCCGGATCGCTTGGGCCGCGTCGCGCGCGTCAATGTAGGCCCAAAGGTTCCAATTGCGTTTCCGCGCATCATCCTGAAAGGAGGGAAAACGCTCATATTCGTGCGGCTCCATGACATTGGAGAATCTCAGACCGATAATTTTCAAATCCGGATCCCATCGGCAAAACTGACGAGCGATCTCTTCACCCAGATGTTTCGACAGCGAATACGCGGTTTCCGGCCGACCTGGATACTCTTCGTCGACCGGCACATAGGGAGGCGGCGTATCGAAAGGCAGCCCCAGGACCGTTTCACTCGAGGCCCAGACGATATTTTTGATACCGAGTTGGCGAGCGGCCTCGAACACATTGTAAGTGCTGATCAGGTTTGTCTCGAAAATCACCTGGTTCGGCGCTAATCCCGGCGCGGGGATCGCCGCCAGATGTACGACGGCGCTCACCTTCCCGACTCTTTCGTCGATCCCTGACAACGCGGCGAAAGCTTGACCGAACTCGGTCAGATCAGTTTGGCTAAATCGGACAGCCGGATTGTTCGGCCGAGCCACATCCACCGATGTGACTTCGTACCCATGGGCCATCAGATCATCGACGCAGTAACGACCAACCTTTCCGGATCCTCCAGTAACGATAACCATATGGGATGTTCATTCCGCCCAAGTCGGCACAGGAGCAAGTGATACGCGAGGTTTTAATTTGGAAACAGCGGACGAGGGCGCAACGGCGACACGGCGCGCTGGCGTACGTGCGTGATGCCGGGCAACGGCGGCCGATCGTTGGGGCGCTCGCCCTCTCGCCGACGCGCCGTCTCGCCGTTCCGCCGACACGCCCTCACTCCTCCGCTAACCGCCGTCCCACGAACTGCGCAAGAAGCGGACCAAGTACTAGGACGCTAATCAGCCGAAGCGAGTGAACCGCCAGGATCAGTGCCGCATCCGCTTTCAGGTCCGTAGCCATCGCTGCGACCGAATCCAATCCTCCCGGAGTCGCAGCCAGATAGGCGCTTAACAGGTCCATCTTCAACAACGGCAAAAAGCAGGCCGCCAAGAGAGCCGACACCGCCAGAAGAAAGATATTGCTAAGCAGGACAAATAAACCGAGGCGTTTGAGCTGCCCGACTATTGCAGCATCAAAATTCGCACCGATCTGCAAGCCCAGAACCAAGTAAGCGGCCCCAAGGATCGCTGGTGGCCAAGGAGCAGCTGGCACTCGAATGATTCCGGCCAAGGCGGCCAGTACGGCAGGTATAATCATGGTGCCGGCTGGAATCCGAAAACGCACGCCCAGCGTCGCTCCAATCACCGCAATGATGTATACGCCATCAGATAAGAACAGAATTCCAATAACGTGGGACAACTCACCCAGTCCGAACCGAGCACTTAACCCGAGCGAAAAGCAAGATGTCGCTCCAGTGCATAGCTCGGGCATTAATCGCTGCAGCGAGTTGCTTGCCTGCAGATGCGAGGAAGGCGAGTGGGCGGGCTTGGCTTGGAGAAATCTCAGGCGTATTGGACGCAGCTTAGCGCAACTGATCCTTTTGAGAGAAAGAAGTTTGCATGGACACTTCTTGGACGCTTTTTTTGGCGGTAGATAGCCGGCTGTGGTGGAGGACAGCATTGAGGGACCCGTTTGTCGATATCGGGCTCCTCCGAGCCCTTATCATGCTAGGCTTAGCGGCCAAATCGCAGATGTTTCCCACCGATCTCTAGATCGACGGGCTTTTTCGATTCCAACTCGAGCCAATCCAAAATGACCTTTTGCGGGTCGTCCGCGATAAATTTCGAGAACGTTTCATCTCCATTGGGTAATCGAAATGGATTCGAGCCAAAACCGGCATGGTTAGAAAATGCAGTGTCCCCAGGCTCCCTCCCTTTGGCATCAGTCTGACGCCGCCCTTTTCCCATTCGAGATAGGGAGGTTCATAGCCTTTCGCCTTTGAAAAGCCTTTCGCTGCTGCCGGCTCGCTCCTCTGCGGTTTACTGTGTGAACCAGAAAAAAAACTGCGCGTAGCTAGATCGGTCTGCTGTCGTCGTAGAGTTCTTGATAGGTTTCCAGCGCTTGCTGGTGAGTCATTGCGATGCGAGCGAATAAGGTTGCAATGACCTTCGCACACTCATTCCTGTCCTTATAGTTTTGACCGACGAGTTCATGCACGTGGCCTATGCTCCACATTGCGTACACCTTCGTCAGATGAACATTCTTTCTGGATTTCGCTTTTTGATACCTGTCGTAGTGGTCGTAGAAATTCTCTGCGGGGGTTGGTTCAGGCATCTTTAACTATGGACGGTATGAGAGGCCAAACCAAATGGAAGCGGTTGATGTTCGAGCGCGCACGAGTTCGACTGAGCAGTGTTCAAAAAGCCTCTAGGACGATTTGAGGCCTTCGGCCTGATAGATTGGTTCTGGGGGGAGAAATCGAAGGTGGTTTTTTGAGTCCTGCCGACAGCCTAAGCCTCCCAGAACGTCATTCCGTCTTGTTCAAAGAACGGCTCACGTCCTTCGAGTACTGATGGGAGAGCGCTAGAATAAGAAACACCAAGCGAATAGCTGCCAAGCTGAGAAAGATACGGTGCCCCTTTGGCTGGCGCTTCTGATAATTTCCGGGCAATCGCGGTGTCGTCGGAGCTTTGGTCGCCGTGGTCTATCCGGTATTGTTCAATTTTTGCTTTCGGTACCTTCACGAAAATTCGCCAAACGCTATGCGTCACGCTTACGGTGGCTTCGTATTTGACGTAGATGTCGGAAATATTTCTGGTCAGAGCGGCGGTTAGAGAGGCACCCTTTCGCTCTCGCCGACGCGGGTCTAAACGTTCTGCTCTGTTGCTCGCGACTGATTCGATGTGCCGGCTACGGCTCTTTCGGCGTTGGGCTTTCGGACCTTTTGATGAACGGAGTTTTCTATCGCCTCGAAAAAAGCATGTTCCACCAGTCTATTTGACTTCCGGCCCCGAAAATCGGGACCGGGTTTCGAATTCAGCTTGGAGTGTGCAGCTTAATAATCCATGCCGCCCATGCCGCCCGGACCAGCCGACCCCGGTTTCTCTTTCTGAGGCAACTCCGTCACCAATGCTTCTGTGGTGAGCATGAGAGCGGAGATCGAAGCGGCGTTCTGCAGCGCCGAGCGGACCACCTTGGTCGGATCGACGACACCGGCCTTCACCAGGTCCTCGTATTTGCCGGTCGCCACGTTGAACCCTTCATTGCCGCTGCGGTTCTTGACTTCCTGGACGATCAAAGCGCCTTCCTGGCCGGCGTTGTCAGCCAGCTGGCGCGTCGGAAACTCAAGTGCCCGGCGAACGATCTGCACACCAACGGCCTCATCGCCTTCCAGTTTGAGGCTATCGAGTGCCTTTTGGGTGCGAAGGTAGGCAACGCCTCCGCCGGCAAGGACACCCTCCTCAACGGCTGCGCGGGTCGCATGCAAGGCATCCTCCACGCGAGCCTTCTTCTCCTTCATCTCGGTCTCGGTCGCGGCGCCGACATTGATTACGGCGACACCACCGGCAAGCTTAGCCAAACGCTCCTGCAATTTTTCGCGATCATAGTCCGAAGTGGTTTCCTCGATCTGACGCCGGATCTGGTTAATCCGGCCTTGGATATCTTTGGTAGAACCTTCGCCCTCAACGATCGTCGTGTTTTCTTTATCGATCGTCACACGCTTGGCCTTACCAAGATCGTCGAGTGTGATGTTTTCGAGCTTGATCCCAAGGTCTTCGGTTATACAACGGCTGCCCGTCAAAACCGCAATGTCTTCCAACATTGCTTTACGACGATCACCGAAACCAGGAGCCTTAACCGCCGCGACTTGCAGCGTGCCGCGCAGCTTGTTTACCACCAAGGTGGCAAGGGCTTCGCCTTCCACATCTTCGGCGATAATCAACAGCGGACGACCCGCTTTGGCCACTTTCTCAAGCAGCGGAAGCAAGTCTTTCAAGCTGGAGATCTTCTTCTCATGGATCAGGATGTAAGCGTTCTCGAGCACAATTTCCATGTTCTCCGCGTTCGTCACGAAGTACGGCGACAGGTAACCCTTATCGAACTGCATACCCTCCACCACTTCGAGGGTGGTTTCGATCCCTTTTGCCTCCTCAACGGTGATCGTGCCGTCCTTGCCAACCTTGTCCATCGCATCGCCGATGATCTCGCCGATCGTGGTATCCCAGTTGGCCGAAACGGTTGCGACCTGAGCGATCTCCTTCCGATCCGAGACTTTCTTGGAGATCTTCTTGAGTTCCTCGACGATCAGATCTACCGCCTTCAGGATACCGCGCTGCAGCGAAGTCGGATTCGCGCCGGCGGTCACATTCTTGAGCCCTTCGCGGAAGATGGACTCGGCCAGGACGGTTGCGGTCGTCGTGCCATCACCGGCCACATCCGACGTCTTGGAAGCGACCTCGCGGACCAGCTGGGCTCCCATATTTTCGTACGGGTCCTCGAGCTCGATTTCCTTCGCCACGGTGACGCCGTCTTTCGTGATGGTTGGGCTACCGAATTTCTTGTCAAGGATGACGTTGCGTCCAGCGGGTCCGAGCGTGGCTTTCACTGCTTTCGAGAGCTTTTCCACGCCGCGGAGCAACGCATGACGGGCTCCTTCATCAAACTGTAGTTGTTTTGCTGCCATAGACTTAACTAATTAACGTTTTTAAAGTTCGGGGGTTATCCAATGATTCCGAGGATATCGTCCTCGCGCATGATCAGGTAGCTCTCACCGTCGATCCTAATTTCGGTGCCGCCGTATTTAGAGATGAGGACTTTGTCGCCGACTTTGACGTTGAATTTGATCTTCTTGCCACTGTCGTCGAGCTTGCCGGTACCGACAGCCACGACGCTGCCTTCCTGAGGCTTCTCTTTCGCCGTATCGGGAATGATAATGCCTCCCTTCTTGCCTTCCTTCTCTTCGAGCGGCTGAATCAGCACGCGATCGCCGAGAGGTTTCACGTTGACTGCCATATGTTCCGCATCCTCCTTTTGGATTTACTGTAGGGTTTCATGTACGCGTCGCTTCCCTGATTCAGGATTAAATCTTCCGCTTTCCCTGTTGAACCGGCGCCCGTTATTTCCGCCTTCGTTGATGAATCGATCGATGCTGTTGGCCACTTCCTGGGCCTCTCCCGGCGTCGTGTAAGAGTAATACAGGAGCTCAGTTTCCAGCCACCACACTGGATCTTTTAAGAATTCCGACACAAGGTATCGCTCTTTATGCGGCTCAATCATTGCGTTAGGCTCAACACCTATTGCTCCGCAGGCGTCAAGAAAGGCCTGCCCGTTTTTGGCTGTGAATTCGTTCATTTGATGCCTACCAGGCGTAAGAACGCCATTTCGATGCTTTCTGCTCTTTCGCGGCCTTTGGCCGTTTCGGTTCCTGGGACTTCGATCGGCGTGGATTTAACGCTAGGCCACTTGAGCAGCTTTTGAGAGAACCGCGTAGAATCGAGATTCTAGGTCATCAGAAGATAGCCCACTTTCAGTCAGACGTCGCCTACTATAGGCGGCTTTAATTGCGTTGTTTTCTTCAGGAAGAACGGGCCAACCCTCGTGTGAGCTTAACGATCTCGCACTCTGATGAGCCTCGCACAACCGGCACGACAACGAGAACGTCACGCTTGTTTGGGCGCGCTCGACACTTCGATCTCCACCTCGAAGGCATCCACTCCGACTACCGCTGCAGAATAGACCTTCGATAGCACAACAATGTCATAAAATGTTCTTTTACTGATGCCAATAAGCAATTAGTGCTTCAAGGACTCCGACCGGCATTTACTACGGCAATTTGATGCTCGATCCTTATTTGGATCCGCTCCGAAACGATCCTCGCTTTGAGAAATTGTTAGCCGAGTTAGCGCCGAAGGACTGAAGGAAAACAGCGGACACGGGTATGGAGACTTCAGGTACTACGACGTAAGCAGCGGGAGGCATGAATCGTTGATGATTTATCTGATACCAGTAATGATATATACGCAAACAGAAAGGAATTCGCCTGCTCAGCCTTAATCGCTTGCACTGATTCACAAGACTAAATTCGTTTTTCAATTCAATCCCGAAGCGACATCAAACGGTGCTGCTTTTTTGTACGACCATTGATGATGACAGTCGCTTCTTCACGCGCCAGACTCGTGACAATTGCCGATCCGATGCCGGTTGTCGAGCCCGTAACAAGGGCTGTTTTATTTTCCAATTCAAGGTTCATGCTTATTTCAGAAGTGAAAATGGGTGAAAAGCGATCCTTGGTTCTAGCCACGCGGTTGGAATTCAGGTTGTGCTTGCGCAATCTGGTCCCTTTGGAACCACATCGTTCCCGGCTGACTCGTTACTAAAACCAATCAGCGTATCCTTCCTACTTCGATAGGATCGATCGCGTACAGACTTGGAGGCAATTCCTCAGCACCTCCCTTTGATACGGCAACGAAATAATCCCGGACAAAGCTATCAAAGTCTGTTGAATCGATTAACAGCCCGTCTGAATTTAAGCATGTCGTCCAACGGGCGAAGTAAGACGGGGCAGGGAATAGGCCGTTTTCAAGTAAGGACCAAGCACCCAAAGCGACTAGGTCTACCCCAATCCAATCGATCTCGGTATCCGTGTAAAGCACGCTCCCTTTGATCTCCTGGAGCCTCTCGGAGCGAATAGCGATTATCTCATTCCTTTCAAAATCTCGGTTCGAGTATTCCAAAATAGTCTCTGCATCTTTGTAGCCGTCACAAACATCGAGCCCACAAGAATCGCGGTTTGCCTCTTTTATCTTTCGTCGGGTGGATTCAAGCGAAGTAGGCAATTTCCCAGCGTAATGATCTTCGTCCAAATCGAACCACGGCATTCTAAATACGCCACCATAGTAAATATCACCTAGTCTTGGCACTTCGTTTCTGAAAGCGCCTCTACCTTCAGTGTCGAAGTTAAAAGCCGGAAGGCGAACTACCAAGAATCCGTGGTGGGCATTTTGCGGCAATCTTGTCATGGCCATTCGACCCGAGCATCTCCACTCCCTATTCCGGGCAGATGAATGCGCGGAACAGGATTAGCGGGGCCGTTTGAGGAGTCGCGAGACCTCCGGAACCACGCGATACCCAGGATAATTCACCTCCTCAATCCAGTCCGTTTCATACGCAAGCATCGGCTCCTTGCACCTTGGGCAACTATCGAGCGTCTCCTTCGATTCCCATGGTAGAGGCTCTCCACCCCACTCCTCCTGGTACTGGTGCGCAGCGATTTCTTTCGCATAGACCAGAGCCTCGCAATTTTTACATTCAAGCAGCATTGGGTTTGCTGATTCTTTTGATCGAATCCGGATCGAGGAGTCAACGCTTTCAGCGATTGGTCGAAGCGCGATCCGGCAGGCTGTCGACGACCATAAAACCCGGTCAGCCGAGAGCCGCCTGGGCGACAGCGAAACTGTCCTCCAACATCTGAAAGCGAACAATTTCACCATTGGCGACGGTGAGTACGATCGCGAAGTCCGTCTTGATGATCTTGCCGGTTCGTTTGATTTTGGACTCGAGCGAGCCAAGGATCACGGCTCGATCGTCGCCAGCCAGAATGTCGAGGACGTCAAAGCTTATGCGCTCAATCATGGCGCGCGAGTCATTAACGAAATCGGTAATAGCGGCCCTGCCCGATTTTCGTCCGATCCACGGCAGAGCGCCGGTATCACCCGCTATTTCCCAGTCCACATTCTCGCTGAACAGCGTGGCGATCTCGGCCGGTTCAGCGCCGCTGCCCATGCGGCCCAGAAACTCCTGTGCAAGGCGAAGGCTATCGTTCTGGCTCATGGGGTTCCTTCTGGTTGGTGATTGGTAGTGAAGTATCAGCAGGTATGCTAAACCCGCCGTGACGGTGGCTCAGAGGCCTGCAAAGAGGGCGTTAAACCCTTCGACCATGGTCGGATGGGAGAGGACCGCGTCACGGAGTTTGGTCGCAGGAATTCCCGCAATCATGAATGCCTGCACGGTTCCAATCATCTCACCGGCCTCGGCAGCCAGGATAGTGCATCCAAGGATTCGTTGAGTCGGCTTTTCGACCGTAGCCTTCAGAAGCCCGTCCATTTGGCCGGTGGTTCTTGCCCGGGGCACCGTGAGCGGAGTGATCGAAACTTGAAGAAACTCGAACCTCCAATCCTTGTGAAACCGCTTCTTTCTCCGTCAAGCCGACATGCGCCAGTTCAGGATCGGTGAAAAGAGTGGAAGGCACATACCGATCACTCCTGGAGCGGGAACCATCCCCAAAAACGTTCTCGCGAAGAATCCGGAAGTCGTCCAGGGAGGCGTGGGTAAATTGTGGTCCGCCGCTCACGTCACCGATCGCCCAGATGCCTGGTATATTTGTCTCTAGGCGGTCGTTAACTCTGATAAAACCCTCGGCGGTCGTTTCTACCCCCGCAGCGGGTAATTCCAGATCCTTGGTAACGGGCGCACGCCCCATGGCGACTAACAGATGAGATCCCTTCCATTCCTGTTTTGCTTTGGGCGTTCGGAAGCTAGCACCCACTTGACCGTCCGGAAACTTACGAACCTGTTCTACTGCCGCGTTGAGCTGGATCTCGATCCCTTCTCGTCGAAAACAGTTTGCCAATGTCTCAGCAACGTCTGCATCTTCATGGCCCAAGATTTGTCCGCCCCGCTCAAAAACGGTCACCTTGCTGCCGAACCGATGCATCATCTGAGCAAACTCGAGACCAATGTATCCCGCGCCTAGTACTAGCAAACGTGAAGGAACGGCATCCAGCTGTTGGATGGTCTCACTCGTCAGAAACGGGAAGTCCAGCAAGCTAGGGAGATCCGGAATCGCGGGCCGAGTACCTGTGTCAATGAAAATGCGCTTCGAGGTTAGCTGACGAACCACGCCATCGTTTTGCACCACTTCGACAAGTTGCGGATCGAGAAAACGACCGGTCCCCAAGATGAAATCGAGGCTTGGAAGCGACGTGAAGTTTTTGAAATTCAACGCGCGCATTTCTGACACCACCTCTTCAACCCCCTTCCGAACGCCTTGCCAGTCGACGGAGACCCCTTCTACCTTAATACCGTACTCTGCGGCGCGACGAATGGAATGAACAAGCCGAGCGCTTGCGATGAAGGTTTTTGTGGGGATGCAAGCAACGTTGATGCAACCACCTCCAATCATCATGGGGTCGCGTTCAATGAGGGCCACTTTGTATTTCTGTTTCCCTAAGTACATCGCCAGGGTTTTGCCACCCTTCCCACCACCGATGACGATGGCATCATATTTCTCGGAATCACTCATCCGTTCGCCTCCTCCAATTCTCAGGATGTCGCAACGCGTCCGTTCCTTTTTTATTCGTCGAACGCCGGGTTCGAAACGATCGCTTCGAGGCTAGACACTTGAGTCGCGGCTACTGACCACCCTTTGCCATCGCTTTGACGGCTTGGTCCGTTGTCAAGACCGCGTGTGCTAGAAACGCGTAATTGATGAGTGCCGCCGTATAGCCGTAGCCCCATTCTGGGTGCTTTGGCCCAGCCGTCGCATCTTTCACGACAGCGACCTCGAAACCCTGTTCAAGCAATTCGCGCAAGTGAGATTCGACGCACATGTTGGCGAGCATTCCGCCAAGAATGATCTTGCTGATCTTGCGTTTGCGGAGTTGAAGAACGAGGTCGTTTGTTTCCGGCCCCCAGACGCGATGCGGCGCGACCACGATGGTTTTGCCGTCCTCGATGTAGGGCTTGAAACGCTCCAACCAGTCAGCGCCTGAACCTTCGAGGCCATCGAGATTCAAGACTCCTTTGCGAGCGAACAAACCAGAGGTTGCCTCGTCGGTTTCAAGCGGTCCATTGAATTTCCATCCTTTGTCCGTGGGATAGAAATAGTGAGGCGAGATGAAGACCTCAAAGTCAAGCCCTTTGGCAGCCTTGAAGATCAGCTCCATGTTCTCAATGGTATTGTTCTCTTGAAGACTTTCGCGGACCAGAGGCCAAGAGAGGCCCTTTTCGCTCAAGACGTCGTTCTGCGGATCAATGAAAACAACCGCAGTATCTTCTGGGTGAATTTGCATAGTGATTTTCTGTTCAAGTTTTCGGGCGGATACGACGGGTTTAAACTGGCGCCGCCCCCCAATCGGAGAGGATCAGGCTGCCAGTTTGTGTTTCCTGAGAAATTCTTCGATTCGGCTCGCGATTTCCTCCCCGTGGGTTTCGAGCGCGAAGTGACCCGTGTCCAGTAAATGAGTCTCCACATCCTTCAGATCGCGTGGATAGGGTGCTGCGCCCTCTGGTGGAAAGATGAAGTCGTTCTTACCCCAGACGATCAAAGTCGGCGGTTGATACTGCTTGAAGAAGGCTTGGAACTCTGGATAGAGCGGAACGTTCGTCCCATAGCTGAGGAACAGATCTAGCTGAATCTCGGCATTCCCAGGCCGATCCAACCCAACTTGATCTAGTGTCCAGGTTGTTGGATCCAATAGGGTGCGGTCTGCGACGCCGTTTTCATACTGCCATCGTGTCGACTTCGGATCGACCAGGAAGCGGATGGTCTCTCGATTTTGAGGCGTCGGATCTTTCCAGTATTTCTTAATCGGGTCCCAAAACTCCAGAAGGCCCTCGTCGTACGCGTTGCCATTTTGGACAATGAGCGCTTGCACCCGATCGGGATGCCGCAACGCCAGGCGGTAACCCACCGGCGCACCGTAGTCCATCACGTAAAGCGAGTAACTGGTGAGTCCAATGCTATCTACCAATTTCTCCACCACGTTAGTTAGATTCTCGAAAGTGTATGCGAAATCCTTGTGGCTCGGCATGCTGCTGTAACCGAAGCCGGGATAGTCAGGCGCCACGACGCGGAAGGACGTGGCAAGACGCGGGATCAAATTCCGGAACATGTTCGAGGAAGTCGGAAATCCATGCAAAAGCAGGATAGTCGGGGCGTCGTCTGCACCGGCTTCACGATAGAAGATGTCCAGTTCATTCACACGAATTGTGTTGTAACGCACTGGATATTGCTCAAGGACGAATGGGCTGTCTGTTATCATATTCTTAGTTAGCACTGATCGGTTAGTAGTTTGGGTAGCGGTACATTAAAGATTTAATATGCAGAGTTTGTTGCCGCTTCGGCCGAGTTTGAACGAAATGTTTTTCGCGAACGGACCCATCCTGGGCTTAAGGCGGGTCGCGCTGGTGAACGTCAAGGTGGCCGACGAGAAAGCTCCAGCCCAACTAACATGGTGCGTCATTTTGCGAAAGACCTGATCAGGGCGACGCGGCGTTACGCTTTCAGGAAGGTCAGCAGGTCGGCGTCAATGGTATCGGCCTCGGTCGTGGGCATGCCGTGCGGAAAGCCCTTGTAGGTTTTCAATGTGCTATTCTTCAGCAACTTTGCCGATAGCGGTGCCGAATCGGCATAAGGCACGATCTGGTCGTCATCGCCATGCATCACCAGGACCGGCACGGTGATCTTCTTCAGGTCTTCGGTGAAGTCCGTCTGGGAGAAGGCGACGATGCCGTCATAATGTGCCTTGGCGCCTCCCATCATACCCTGGCGCCACCAATTCCAGATGACCCCCTGAGAGGGTTTCGCACCAGGCCGGTTATAACCATAGAACGGTCCAGCCGGCACATCGTAATAGAACTGGGCTCGGTTGGCGGCGAGTTGCGCCTGAAACCCGTCAAAAACCTCCTTGGGCAGCCCGCCCGGATTGGTCGCTGTCTTTACCATCAGTGGTGGCACCGCACTGATGATCACCGCTTTTGCCGCCCGGCTTTCGCCGTGGCGCGCTAGGTAGTGCACCACTTCGCCGCCGCCGGTCGAATGGCCGACATGCACAGCATCCTTGAGGTCGAGATGTTCGGTCAGCGCCGCTAGGTCGTCGGCGTAATGATCCATGTCATGGCCGCCGCCGGTCTGGGTGGAGCGGCCATGGCCCCGTCGATCGTGGGCGATCACGCGGAAGCCCTTGCCGAGGAAGAACAGCATCTGCGCGTCCCAATCATCGGCTGACAGCGGCCAGCCGTGGCTAAACACGATGGGCTGACCTTCGCCCCAATCCTTATAGTAAATCTGCGTGCCGTCTTTGGCTGTGATGGTGCTCATAAGTTCCCTTTCTTGGTCCTTACTGGTTTCGTTTCGAGCGAACGCGATTGTCCTAAATTTGCTTTGGCAGTCCGATCCTCGTAGAACGGACAGTCCGCATAACCGTGATGGTAATGGCTAGGATCTACCCACTGCATTCGCTTCTGCTATACTGTTATCGACGAGTTACAGTTGCTTTGGAGTCTCACGAAGCGAACGCTCGGGACCTATTAGTCACCGCTTCCGAAAAGGCGGGAAGAAAGAGCTTTACAGGGGAAAAGCGAAGCGATCAGCTGAGCCTCACTACCGGCCAGAGATTCGAAGCTGATCTCGACAGGTTTACTATTAAAACTTCATCATGCTGCTTATAGAGATGCCTCTAAAGATAGACCTCGGGAGTGCCGCCGGATGCGGTGTGACTGCAGAAGACCTTAGCACAGCGCTGAAAGCTGTTCTTATGATCTCGTCGTTAGCGTGGATTGGATAAAAGCGGTCGCCGAACTTCTCAAAGCGGATGCGCACTTCGCGTGACGTGCGCCGCTGCTTCATTAGCCGGAATGATGAACGCGCAGCAAAAGTTAGGTTCGTCACTCATTTTTTAATGGAAAGCTTAAACTTTACGTCCTGGATCGGGACCCAAACTAGCCTCTCGATCAATTTGCGATTTCGGCTTGGGAACTGATCTGGGAATTCTCCTTTAGCCTACCTGTTCCTAAAACTAAAAGCTGTCTTTAGACCGCTTCCCACTCTAAATTAATCTACGCTGCTATGCTCCAGTTCCTCCACAGAGAAAACCTCTGGCGAGAGCTACAGACAATCTCACGGAGGCGCAATTCTCCTCACTTTGTGGCCGCTCCATTCGTAGGCGCGATTGGAGGCAAATTGCTCCGTCTAAAGCGGGATGACGTTCTGGTTGTCGCTTTAACCTTGCCAAATTCACGCAACGGCTCAGTCTGTCCGGCCGAAATAAGGCGATTACAAAAGAAAGGAGTCAAAGTCTATACTACCCAAGACCTCCACGCCAAGGTCCTGTTGTGCGGGCGCAGGGCGATTGTGAGTTCCGCGAATCTCTCGCAGACCTCTTTCGATCATCTGGACGAAGCAGGTCTGCTGACAACCGATGCAACCACAGTCAAAAAGGTTAGCAAATGGTTCGATCAACGAATGATAAACGAAGTAGGACCTGAGTGGCTTAACATCTGCGAGAAGGCATACAAACCTCCAAAAGGAGGCATGGCGCAAACTGGCAAACGCACTCGTCAGCACACACGCACCGGCCTTTGGCTGCTGGGCATAAAATTCATCGAATTTCCGAAGGACGAGGAGGCAGTTGCAGAAGAAGGCCAAATAGAAGCGAAACGCGAGCTGGCCGACGCCAGAAAGTTCGAGGTCTTTCCGGTTCGCTGGACGGGAAAAACGCGGTTCCTGAGTCAAATTCGTAAAGGCGATATCATCATTCCCACCACGAAAGAACACACTGCTCGTCACGTCGAAGAGGCTGCTCTCCTTCTTGGAACGAAGAAAACCAAATCACGGCGCGGGACTCCGGTTACCTATCTTTATTTAGAACGCCGCCGTCGTCCGAACAGCGTCCCGTGGAAAGCGTTCAAGCCGCACTGCGCCTCATTGGGGCTAAAGCTCGGTCGCGAAGTTGTAAGTCGCGAACTTACCAATCCCGTTCAAGCGCAGCAAGTGCTCGCAATTGTCCCTGGGACGACAAAATCTCAGCGATTAGAACGGGCGAAATAGGCCGCGGTGTCCCCCATCCGTGGTCGAGAACGCCATAACGTACGGCGTGGTTACCCCTGGCAATACAGCCGCAGAAGTTGTACGCACTTATGGTAATGATATATACACAAACAGAAAAGCATTCGGTCAGCCTTAATCGCTTGCACTGAGTCACGAGTGACGGCGAGATCTAGCGGGATGATATTCCTCTCCGTCATGGCATCAAGTTTTAGCATCGCACTGACCGCGATTTCAAAACTCTTTTAAAGGACGCGATTGCGCCAAACTCGGGCTAGGCAAAGAGACCTACTTTGGTATGGGCTCTCTCATTCCACGCCCTTAGCGCCTGCCGATGACTATCGCGGGTTGGTCCTCGTAGCTTTGCGGCTCCCATTTTTTCAACGTTCGGTCGGAAGGTCATCCGCCGCTCTTTCTCCCGTGTGTTCCCCCCAAACATAAACGATTTTGTGCAAGCTATCGGCGACCAAATCGACTAAAATCCTGATACCGCGGAGGAAGCATGCCGTCGATGGTGTTCATCAGCCATTCGAGTAAAGATCAGGTTACCGCGGACGCGATTTGTAACCATCTCGAGTCCGCTGGGATCAAATGCTGGATCGCTCCCCGCAACATCGAAGCAGGATCTGACTGGACCAAAGGCATCATGCGCGGCCTTGCCGACTGCCGGGTATTGGTTGTGGTGTTTACCGCTCATGCCAACGATTCGGAGCATGTCGGTCGTGAAGTAGCAAAGGCCTTCTCCATGCGTCTGGCAGTCATCCCTTTCCGCATCGAGGCAGTCAACCCGGGAGAGAACCTGGGATACTTCCTAGAAACGGTCCAGTGGTTAGACGCGACCACTCCACCTTTGCAGAAACATCTCGGCCCTTTAACCGAGCGGGTGAAGCGATTGTTGGCCGATGACAACCAATCCGCTGCCGCTACGTCAGAGATCGCACCGGAAACGAAAACTCAACCAATACAATCTACGTCGTCGAAACGAAGGCATTGGATGATCGGAGCTGGCCTGGTCGGCTCGGCTGTTGTAATCGCGGCGGCGGCTTGGGTCTTAACCTCGGCGAATCGGAGCACTCAACAAACAGCTTCTTCGATCGAGAGCCCGAAAACGGTTCCGAGCGCCTCGGTTGCGGAGATTCCGGCAAAAAGTATTGCCGTGCTGCCCTTTGAAAGCCTAAGCGAAAACAAAAGCGACAGCTATTTCGCTGATGGAGTTCAGGACGAGATTCTCAACAACCTCGCCAAGATCGCTCAACTTAAAGTCATCAGCCGCACTTCGGTGATGCAGTATCGGGCAGATACAAAACGCGACCTGCGGCAAATCGCCAATGCTTTAGGCGTGGCGAACGTGTTGGAAGGAACCGTCCGTCGTGACGGAAATCACGTGCGCGTCAGTACAGAGCTAATTGATGCTCGCAATGACAACACGATGTGGGCAGATAGCTACGACCGTGACCTTACGGACATTTTCGCGATCCAGAGCGAGGTAGCTCAGACGATCGCTAGCAAATTGACCGCCAAGCTTTCGCTAGAAGAGAAGAAGAGCATCGAAGCAAAGCCGACCGAGAACCTCGAGGCGTATGACCTTTATATCCGAGGCAAACAGTTGGTTATGGATACTCAAATTACCGTCATCGTCGGAAACATCTCTGACTCATTGCGCGAGGCCGTGAGTCTTCTGGAGCAAGCGGTCCGCCTCGATCCAAAGTTCACGCTCGCCTACTGTGTGTCCGCGGAGGCTAACGACATTCTTTATCATCTAGCAGATACCACCCCAGAACGCCGAGCGTTGGCAGAAGCGGCAGTAAAAAGTGCCTTGCGCACACAACCAGATCTTCCGGAGGTTCGCCTGGCCTACGCGCACTACCTATACTTTGTTGATCGCAACTACGACCAAGCGTGGGTACAACTGACTATTGCTAGGCGCGGCCTGCCTAATAATACCGAAGCGGTTTTACTTGCAGCCCTGATGGATCGTCGACAGGGTAACTTCGCGAAAGCTATCCAGGAGTTTAATGAGGCGATTAAAGTCGATCCGCACAACACATTCGCTATCGCAGAGTTGTATCACAGCCTTTGCGTCACACGACAGTTTCGCGCCGCAGAAGAAGTATACCGCAGGTTGACTGAATTCTTACCCGACCAGTCGAAGTTCAAGCTCGATTGGGCATGGTGGAAAAGTTTTCAGAGTGGAGACGACTCTGCGGTCCGGTCAGCACTAACAGCACTCCCCACATCAATGATGGACGATGACGAGGTACTCTCTTCGCGGCTATCCCTCGCCTTGAACAGTCGCGATTGGGTATTGGCAAAAAATCTCGTCGACAAGAAGAACAGCGGAGAAGACACCGACGATTTTGCCTACGGAGATGCACCGGTTCCAGTTGGCTGTCTTTCGGTGCTTCTAGCCCGACTTCAAGGCGAACAACTCGGCACAAATTCCGGTTTTGCTGAGACGCGAGAGCAATTAAACCAAAAGGTCCAAAGGTTATCCGGCAATGCCAAGCTCCTTAGCCAATTAGCGGTGTTAGACGCCCTGCTTAACAACAAAGAAGCAGCTATTTCGGAAGCCAAACGCGCCCTCGAAATGTTGCCGGTCTCTAAGGACGCGGTGAACGGTCCAGGGATTGTGGTCAATTTGGCTTTGGTCTATACGTGGAGCAACGAGTTGGACCTTGCTTTTGAAACGTTGATCCCTCTGACAAAAACGCCATTCGGTATTTACTACGGCGATTTGAAACTTGATCCTCAGTGGGATCCGCTACGAAAAGATCCGCGCTTCGAGAAATTGTTAGCCGAGTTAGCGCCGCGAGAGTGAGAGGCTAATCGATCGATGTCTATCGAGTGTGCGCTGGCCGAAGCGTGAGGGCCGGGTGGCGGCGAGGCAAGCGTGGTGTGGATCGAGGTGCGGTAAATCCATGAGACACCTTTTACGGGTTCTCGCCTTACTCGTCATTTCACAAACGATTCTTGCGATCGCGCTCGCCTAGACTGCGACCGTCATTCCAGCCAACGAGGAGCAACAATTTCCGAACGAATATCCCGATTACAAGAAACGGACGAAGGCGGTGATTCCGTTTGTGTGGTAATCCGTCCGCTCGAATGTCTATAACAGAGCCACCGAAGGAACGATATGCCGTGTCTGACGGTAACTTTTAAGACATGGGAATTGGATCATTGGCTCCGCAGCATCGACCACACTATTCTCCCCGTTCATAGTAATGATCGCGGAGATCAAGTAGTTCACGGGTTCTGCATGACGAATGTCCGCTACCGGCACCGTTTGCCCTGCCCCGCCACCGGCGCCCGCTAGATGCCCAACGAACGAGATCGTGGCGAGAACGGCCAATAAGCGGCCGTACTGCATTACGGTCACCAGACGCACATCGGCTCCCAGCGAATCGCTTATGGCGATCATTTCACCCGCACCGCCCGGCAATGTGCCGAGGAGCGCGGTCCCCGGCTGGAGATTGGCGAACCGTTGCAACAGAATATCAGGGTGGTGAGAACTAGCATCGCGAGCACTAACGTCACTACGGGCACCCCAGTGAGCGGCGATCGTTTGCAATGATTTCGCCGTGATGGAAAAACTGAGCATCACACCGATCACCGATTGAGCGAGACGGTAGACAAAGAGAGGAAATCGGATGACCGGTCGATTCGTAACCGAAAATATGGCAGCCACCAGGAGAGGTCCGGTCAGGAACGCTGCCGGCAAACTGAGCGCGCCAAGAGCAAACCCGGCCAGAATAGCGAGAGCGAGTAAAACTAACTCCACTTGCTTTCCCTCAACGCCCTCAAAATTTCATCAGTGGTACGAACGCGTCCCAGACGCGGAAAGATGGTTTGTACTGGGTACTCACGATTCACTTTGCTGAAGCTAGCCACGGCATGTTCGGCAAAAACTTGCTGGTACCCGAGCTCGTGAGCGTTGCGAGCGGTCGATTCAACGCCAAAATTCGTCGCTATCCCGCCGAGCACAATCGTCTCGATGTGCCTGCGTCTCAATTGCAGATCAAGCTCGGTGCCGTAGGAAGCGCCCCAATGCCTCTTCAGAATAAGGATGTCGTCTCCTGCGGCTCCAGCGCCGAATCATACCATCCCTCCGGTTCGCTGGCAGGCAGAAGCTGGAAAACCGCTGCCCCAAGCGCGCGAAACTGGTTGGCCAGCCCAAATTGATTGAAGCAACCTCACTCTTCTCGCGTCCGAAGATTCGTGCCGAGGCGCGGGCGATTTTCACGCGAAACGTTCAACGCTTCTTGCGGGCCTTTGCGCCCGGTATGCCAACGGCACGATTGCGAAATCTGGCTGACGTAACCGTGCAACTGACCAAAGCGGCAAACGCCCTCAACCAGCACGTCTCTCGCCGAGACACGAAAGCCGTGATGCAGGAAATGGAATTGCTACTCACGAGTTACCTGGAAAACCGGTTAGCGCCTGGAGAGGTAAGGCGCGGACGAACTAGCCGCGCGGCGGGCGACTAGACTTCTTCAGCCAACTGCTATTGCTTCCGGCAAAGAGCAGCAGCTCTTCAAAGATAAAGCTTTGCGCCGCTTGGATCCCGCCGTTTATCCGTCTTGCGCGCCGCCTGATTGCGCCTCAGGTGCGCATCGATGCCAAGAAAAATTTGCTTGGCCTTTCCTCGTTTTGGATCGTTGTTTTCCTTAACCTCTTCGGTAAGTGCCGATGGGGGGTCTTTTATTGTTCATATTGTCAGGTTGCTGGCTATCCAGCAGCCTGGCAATACCCATGGCATCTATCACGCTAGGCACTTGGGCTTGGCTATTTTAAACTGTTCGCACGTCAAACTGTTCGCGCGGCCTTAGCACAAAGCCTTTAACTACCCTAATTGAGTAGACTTTTTGGTTGAATTGGCTACTGAAACAGTAGACATACTTTGAATCCGATTATGTCTGCTGCCATTACTGAATCATTGGCCCGGAATTTCGGGATGAAGCATCAGGTTAGGCACGATGATCGGTACGGGTCGCCGACGACTGTATGGAGGTCTGCTATAAACTTTGGGAAACTAGCTGCGAGGATGACGCCGTCGTGCGAGACACGCAGACCGGCATTCTTACTGATCCGGAAGCAGGCATTCGATCAGCCGGTGGCAGCATGAGTAATCTCAATAGATCGAGGAAGAGAAGCCTGCTCCCGAGGGGCAGCAGGACTCAGCCCAGGGTTTTGACCCTGGGAACGTGTTCCAAAGAGCGCGCCCTGAAAGTGGCGCTAGAAGGGGTCGTCCAAGATGAGTAGGTTTCGATTCAGCCCCGCGGCATTGCATCCTCCTCCCCTTGCAAGGGACCCCGCGTTAAAACCGGCACGGCCTGGCTCACACGTCTCATCTCGCTGTCGCTCAACGACGTGTTTCGCCCTACCATCACGCCTCCTCTCGCTTTCGCTCGAAAGCGTGTTTCGCCCTACCAGTCTTGGGCTCGCGGTCGCAACACTCTGCCTCATCGCATTTGCGCACGGCGAAAGTAACCAACCCTCAGCAGTCCGCGTTGGTTACCAGAAATATGGCACCCTCAACGTGGTTAAAGCGGAGGGAAGTTTCGAAAAATCTCTGACCAATAAAGGAGTGAAAGTTACTTGGATCCTGTTCACAGCCGGTCCGCAATTGATGGAAGCTTTGAATGCCGGTAGCATCGATTTTGGTAACGCCGGGGAAGCGCCGCCGGTTTTCGCGCAAGCAGCAGGCGTAAATTTTGTCTATTTCGGCAACCAACCGCCCTACCCCGAAGGTGAAGCTCTCTTAGTAAAGAAAGATTCTCCGATTCACGCCGTTCAGGATCTTCGCGGTAAGCGCATCGCGCTAAACAAAGGGTCCAATGTTCATTTCTTTCTGGTAAAGGTACTGGAAAAAAATGGATTGAAATTCGAGGATATCGTTCCGACCTATTTGCCGCCTTCCGATGCCTGGGCTGCTTTCGAGGGCGGCAGCGTTGATGCCTGGGCGATCTGGGATCCATTCTTAACCGCAGCCATCGCGAAGACCGGAGCGAAGGTTCTGCAAGACGCTAAAGATGTCATAGCTAATCGCGAGTTCTTCCTGGCCGATAGAAACTTTGCGCAGGCACACCAAGACGTTTTGCTCTCGCTTCGCGAAGCCATTGATCGATGCGCTACTTGGACGAAAACCAAACCGGGTGAAATCGTCCGCTATCTCGCGCCGCAACTAGGTATGAGTGAAGAAGTGCTCGATACAGTAGTCCGGCGCCAATCGTGGGGATTCCAACCGATCAGCGATCAAGTTGCCTCCGACCAACAAGCAATCGCAGATACATTCTTCTCGCTGAAATTGATTCCCAAACAGGTTCACGTCGCTGACGCCGTCCTTCGTCTTCCCCACGTGGCTACAGCCGAACATGCCCAATGAATCTCCTCTGGTTCATTCCTACATTTGGCGACGGTCGCTATCTCGGTTCAGGCCGAGGCGCGCGAGAAACGAATTACGCTTATCTCCGCCAGATTGCTGAGGCCGTTGATTCGCTCGGATATTATGGGGCGTTGCTCCCGACCGGACGCACGTGCGATGACGCCTGGATCGCAGCTGCTGCGCTGATTCCGGCGACGCAGAGAATGCGGTTCCTGGTAGCGGTCAGGCCGGGTCTCATGACGCCGACAATCACGGCGCGAATGGTAGCGACGTTTGACCAAATCTCTAACGGCAGGTTGTTGATCAATGTCGTGGCGGGCGGTGATCCGGTCGAGCTGGCGGGGGACGGCTTGCATCTCAAACACGATCAACGCTACGAGTTAACCGGCGAGTTTCTTCATATTTTTCGACGAGTGCTGGCCGGGGAGTCGGTCGATTTTGCCGGCGACTATCTTCAGGTTCAGGATGCCAAGCTTTACCGGCTCGGTGTTCAGAAGCCGCACCCCGAACTCTGGTTCGGAGGCTCGTCTCCGGCCGGTCAACAGATAGCGGCTGAAGATGTCGAGGTTTATCTTACTTGGGGAGAACCGCCGGCTGATGTTGCCGCAAAGATCGATGCGGTCAGAAAAGCTGCTTCAACTTTTGGGAGATCGCTCCGCTTCGGGTTGCGAGTGCACATCATCGTGCGCGAAACCGAAAAGCAAGCTTGGGAAGCTGCGGAGGATCTCTTGCGTTACGTTTCCGACGAAAGCATTGCCGCCGCGCAGAAAACATTTGCTCGTTTCGACTCCGAGGGCCAGAAACGAATGGTTCAGCTCCACGGCGGTCAGCGCGATCGTCTGGAGATCAGTCCGAATCTCTGGGCCGGCGTGGGCTTGGTTCGGGGTGGAGCAGGCACGGCACTTGTGGGGGACCCGGAAACAGTTGCAGCGAGACTCAAAGAGTACGCCAACCTCGGCATAGAGAGTTTCATTCTGTCGGGATATCCTCACCTGGAGGAAGCATACCGGGTAGCTGAACTTCTCTTTCCGCTGCTCACCATCGACGGTTTGCCCCAACAGGCGCCCGCTTCTTACGTAGGTCCGTTTGGGGATTTGAAGCCGGCGCGGTAACGGCGTATCGGCGAAACGGCGCGGGGGCGTAGGGAATATTCGGCCCGAAGGGCCGCGGGAACAGAGCC
This sequence comes from uncultured Verrucomicrobiae bacterium, assembly GCA_963804425.1. GTDB lineage: Bacteria > Verrucomicrobiota > Verrucomicrobiia > Chthoniobacterales > JAFAMB01 > DASTDH01. Next base: position 349,606 of record CAWDQF010000006.1, read on the forward strand.
CAGGCTTCAGCCTGGGTGGTGGCGTTTTTCACGTGCTGGGTCTGAAGGACCGAAAGAAGCGATCAGTGCCGTGGGTAAGCGGCTCAAACCCGGCGTGCGCAGGCGCGGATGTCCGGGACCGCCCAAAGGCACGCCGCGGAACTGACGCTGTCGTCCCGCGCCTTCAGCAGCTAAATCGCTCTGATTCTCCTACCTAGGGCGTTGCCCTAGGCTTTCCTGAAGCGCGCCTTCGGCGCTACGGCAAAGCCGTCGCTCAACTAACCCGTTTCTCGATCACTTGGCCCAGGTGCCCTCTCGCCGTTACGCCGTCACGCCGTTTCGCCTGTCATAGTGAAAAAGCCTTCTTTGCTCCTTCTGGATGAGCCATTCAGCGCTTTGGATGCTTCTACTCGTAGCCGTTTACAAGAGCATTTGGATGCAGCTGTGGGCGGATCGTTCGCTGACGATGTTCTTCGTCACCCACGATATCGACGAGGCCGTCTTGTTAGCGGATCACATCGTTGTGATCAAGGGTCGCCCGGGACGGGTTAGCCATCAATTTCAGATCGATTTACCGCGTCCACGAGTCCGGCAAGATCACGCGTTTCACACGTGGAAGGAGCGGGTGTTGGAGGCGCTTCCGATGGCGTGTCGGCGTGTCGGCGTGCGGAAGTTTCGGAGGAAAGGTGGAAGCCGATTACTCCACTACTCCTTGCTCCACGCAGTCTGAAATACGAAACCTGGTAAAATGAAAACGCCCGGTTGGCATGGGACAATTCGCGGTGTGCTCTGCTTGTCCGGTACAGCAATGACCTACACAGTGGCACTGGAGCGGCATCCAGAATCTGGGAGCTAGAACTAGTTGCCGTGTTAAATTCACGGATGTTCACCAAGCCGGGCATTCTTCTCCGAATCGAAGGTGGTTGTGTCCTTGCTCTCAGCATTCTTTGTTATCGAGAGATACACACCAGTTGGATCCTGTTCGTGGCGTTGTTCCTTGTGCCTGATCTTGCGATACTCGGTTACTTCGGCGGAATACGGATCGGGACAATTTTCTACAACTTGGTGCACACGTTGATCGGGCCGCTTCTATTGATTGCGTATGCCGTTCTGGAAAAGAGCCTTTGGCTGTTGCCCTATGGGCTGGTATGGACCTCGCATATCGGCATCGACCGACTCCTAGGCTTCGGTCTTAAGTATCCAACCCGGTTCAACGACACTCATTTGCAACACACTTAATGCTCCGAATGAACAATCCCAGGAGCGATGCAGTTGACGGTGACTCCGTCCTCTCTCCGGCCGACCAGGGCGACTTGGTCGTCCCTATTTTGTAATTTGTCATTTGCCCTTGGCGATGCTCAGGTTTTCTAAAGTTCACCATCGCACCTTGACAATGTTCACTCGCAACCATAGATGTTCGCGTGAACATATAGCACTGACTCCCAACTAAATAATCCTATGACAACCAAATATATCCCAGATGGCTATCACACGATCACTCCTAGTGTCTGTGTAGACGGTGCCCAGAAATTCGTTGGTTTCTTGAAACAAGTTTTCGATGCGAAGGAACGCATGCGGATGGATGGACCCGGCGGAAAGATCATGCATGCCGAGTTTGAGATCGGCGATTCAGCGATCATGGTCGCGGATACCATGCCCGAATGGCCGGCCAAATCCAATTCACTTTACGTGTACGTCAAAGATGTCGATGCCACTTATCAACGTGCGATCCAAGCCGGAGCGAAGTCGGTCCGAGAGCCAGAAGACATGTTCTATGGCGATCGCACTTCCGCAGTAACGGATTCCTTTGGTAATTTTTGGGGGATCGCTACTCACATCGAAGATGTCGCTCCCGCAGAGCTCAGGAAACGCGCCGAGGCATTTCAGAAGCAGTTTGCCACGGCTTGATTCGAGGCAGTAAGACGGAAGCCAGAAGAGCTAGAATCTAGGAGGGCATATTGTGCTCCTCCGGGATTCTAGCTATCGCCTACCCCCCCGGTAGAGGTACGCGAACCACGCCCCTCAACGGCGCGAGGTCAAGCATATGACCCGCAACGCTTCGCGTAGCGATGCGGAGGAGCCAATTATACCGAGACTTGCCTCCCGTCAGTTCGATTCGCGATCGGGATCGGGATTGGAGCGTTCGTGCGCCGTCGCAAGAGGACTAAACCGTTTCCCGCGAGAACGCATCCGATACCCAATGCGTCAAGGGTATTCAATCGGTATCCTTCGAACGCCACGGAAAAGAACAACGCGACAATCGGGAACAGGATGCTTGTGTATGCGGCGCGATCCGCGCCGATTCGCCCGATGAGCGTCAGGTAACAACTGAACGCTATCACCGAACCAAAAAGCGCGAGATAGGCAAGCGACACAACGTAGCTAGTCGAGGTGTCAAAACTGAATTTCGCACCCGATAACAGGGAATAAGCCAAGAGCGACGCTGTTCCGTATAACATCCCGAAGGCGTTCGCCGGGATCACAGGAATCCCATACTCTGTCAGCTTGGATGAGGCGAGGTTTCCCAACGATGCAATGAGAGTGGCGGCGAGACTCAATACAATGCCCCAGAAACTCTCCGAACCTGAATTCATGGTGGCCAGATCTTGCCAGAACGTCAGAACAATCCCCAAGAGGCCGAGCACGGCGCCGGCCATTACCTGACGATCCGGTCTCGATCCGAAAAGAAGCCAACCAATCAAGATGTTGAAAACGACCAGGAGCGAAAAAATGACCGCCACGCTGCCCGACACGAGATGCTTTTCGGCTTCGTAGAATAACACGTAGTTGCTCGAGAATAAGGTCAATCCAAGCAGCACCAGTAGAAAATGTTGTCGGGCGGAAAACCGCAAACGCAGCCGGCGAAACCAGCACCAAACGAACAAAATTAGTGTCGCTAACGCGAATCGATACGTCACGGAGACCTGGGGAGGTATTCCGTTCAGTTGAAACTTGATCGCGTACCAGGTTGATCCCCAGATAGCGACGGTAAGCACATAGAGGATGAGGTTCTTCATCTGAAACGCACCGCGAGACCGAGCTCAGTGTAGAAGATCGTCGACATTCATGACTTCGAGATTGCTTTCGAGCATGATGTGCATCGGTCCGGGGCAAGGGTGACCGATGACCACCTCTCCGAAAAACTGACCGGCTTCGTAGTAACGGAACGCCGCGATAGCGTCTTCGAAAGAGAAAACTCGGTCGATGACGGGCTTCAGCCGATTCACGGCGATGGCTCGTCCCAGTCCGGCAATGCCGGCGCCTGAATCCACGTGATAGCTTTTCATGATGGCTTCTATATTGAGCGTTTTCAGAGCCGCCGACGGGGTGATAGAGGGATTGGCCGCTCGAATGCCGTAAAGTGGATAAGACGACGCGTTGACAACCCTATGTCAGGAGACTCAGAACGCGTCCCGTTCTCCTACGCCTTCGCTGTGAATTTTCGTTTTCGTGACACCATCGAGCAACTCCACTCCAACGCTCCGAGACTCCATCACACCGATCGGCCGGCGCTCCCTTACTCCGTTACTCCTGTTCTCCTAACGCGCACCTTCTGCTGCCAATTGCTGTTTTCGCGTTTCGCTGTGCCTAGGACGTTCGTGGAGCTTCTTTTTCCGCCCGAGCTTTGTCACGATCACGTAAAAGACAGGAGTCAGAAACAACCCGAAGAGCGTGACTCCGATCATACCGGAAAAGGTTGCGATACCCATGGCGTGTCGCATTTCGGCTCCAGCACCATGCGATGCGACAAGTGGCCAGACACCGGCAATAAACGCGGTCGAAGTCATCAGGATCGGCCGCAAACGCAGCTGGGACGCTGATAGAGCGGCCTGCTCAGGAGTCAGATTTTCCTCTTGGTTTTTCGCCCTAGCAAACTCGACGATCAAGATTGCGTTTTTGCAGGCCAGACCAATCAGCACAATCAGACCAATCTGGGTAAAGATGTTGTTATCTCCCCCGTCAATCCGAACGCCCATGAGAGCGAAAAGTAAGCAGAGCGGAACGATCAGCACAATGGCTAACGGTAGACGCAAGCTTTCGTATTGAGCTGCCAGCACCAGGAACACCAGCAAGACGCAAAGAGGAAAGATATAGATAGCCGTATTCCCGGCGATCACCTTTTGAAATGTGAGATCGGTCCACTCAAACGACATGCCTTTCGGCAAGGTATCTGTAACCACGCGAGCCATCGCTGCTTCGGCCTGTCCGCTGCTGAACCCTTTGGCCGGAGCGCCATTGATCGGGGCAGTGAGGTAACTGTTGTAATGTTCGGCCCGATCCGGACCGTAGCTTTCATTGACCTTTACAATCGATCCGATCGGAACGATCAGACCCCGCTTGTTCCTCACCTTTAGCGCCACGATATCAGATGGTTTCTTTCTGAATCTTTCATCGGCTTGAGCAATGACTTGATAGGTCCGTCCAAACCGATTGAAATCATTGACGTAAAGCGATCCCAGATTGATCTGCAGCGCATTCGCGACATCGCTTTTGGTCAGACCAAGAGTAGCCGCCTTTTCGACATCGATGTCCGCCCTCAGCTGCGGCACGTTGATCGTAAATCCGGTAAAGAGATTCGCCAGTTCCGGTGTCGCCGAAGCACGTTTCAGTACTTCTTGGGTAGCACGGTAGAGCGCTTCGTAGCCGAGACCGGCCCGATCTTCCAGCTGGAGTCGAAAACCACCAATCGTCCCAAGTCCCTGAACGGGTGGAGGCGGAAAAATGGCGATGAACGCGCCCTGAATGGACGCGAATTTTTGTTGCAAATCGTTCGCTACCGCACCCCCGCTGAGCTGGGGTGTCCGCCGTTCTTCAAAAGGCTTTAGTGTCACAAACACGATGCCAGAATTGGTACTATTCGTGAATCCATTGATCGACAACCCTGGGAAAGCCACCGCGCTCTCCGCTGCCGGATGCTGCAGAGCGATCTCGCTCATTTGCCGGATCACGGCATCAGTACGATCAAGCGAAGCCGCTTCCGGCAGCTGAGCAAAAGCAACGAGATATTGTTTGTCTTGTAGCGGGACGAATCCGGTTGGCGTGACCCGGAACATTTGGAACGTCAACACCACTAACGCAGCGTAAATGAGCAGAGCAAAGGTCGCTCGACGCAACAACACCTGCACTATGTTCGAATGGAATGTTGCGGCCCCACGAAAGATTCGATTGAACAGCCGAAAGAACCAGCCAAACAGAAGATTCAGGATCCGGGTGACTCTATCTTCTGAAGCGTGCGTCGGACGCAGCAAGATTGCGCACAAAGCCGGGCTGAGCGTTAGGGAATTAAAGGCGCTGATCACCGTCGAGATCGCAATGGTGAGAGCGAACTGCCGATAGAATTGACCGGTCAGACCGCTAATAAATGCGGTCGGAATGAACACAGCGCAAAGGACTAGAGCGGTCGCGATGATGGGTCCGGTGACTTCCTTCATTGCCTGGTTGGTAGCGTCGCGAGGCGATAGCCCGAGATGAATATTTCTCTCGACGTTTTCGACAACCACGATGGCATCGTCCACCACGATCCCGATGGCTAAGACCAACCCGAACAAGGAGAGCGCGTTGATAGAAAACCCAAGCGCTAACATCACCGCAAACGTTCCAATCAATGAGACGGGAACGGCAGCCAAAGGGATGATTGAGGCGCGCCAAGTTTGCAGAAAGACGATGACAACGATCACCACCAGAATCAGCGCTTCAAAGAGTGTATGTACAACTGCCTCGATCGAGTGTCGAACGAAGATCGTGGGATCATAGACAACGTTGTAGTCAAGACCTTCCGGAAAATCGTGTTTCAACTCCGCCATCGCCTTGCGCACGTTATCCGAGAGTTCTATGGCGTTTGAGCCCGGCAACTGAAAGATCGGCAGAGCCACTGCTGCTTTATTGTCGAGCAGACTTCGCAGTGAGTAATCCGACGCACCCAGTTCAACCCGAGCAACATCACGCAGGAGGATATTTTCACCATGGGATCCGGTCTTCACAATGATCCGGGAAAACTCTTGCTCGTCGATCAGGCGTCCATTGGTATTGATCGTCAACGCCAGATCCGATCCTGATTTTTGAGGCTCTTGGCCAATGCTGCCGGCAGCTACCTGCGCGTTTTGTTCCGAGATCGCCGTGACCACGTCGGCCGCTGTCAGACCCCTGGCCTCCAGCTTTCCTGGATCCAGCCAGATCCGCATGGCGTAATCACCGGAACCGAATATCTGGACTTGCCCTACACCAGGGAGCCGGGCGAGTACATCTTTGACCTGAAGCGTCGCGTAGTTCCGAACATAGATATCGTCGTATATCCCATTCGGGCTGAAGAGGTGAACAACCATCGTCAGATCAGGCGAACTCTTGAGTGTGGTCACGCCCAGTCGCTGAACTTCTGTAGGCAGCTTTGGTAAGGCCTGGGAAACACGATTCTGTACCTGCACTTGAGCTTTATCCAGGTCTGTACCGAGCTTGAACGTGATTGTCAGCGTCATGACTCCGTCAGTTGTAGCCTGAGAAGACATGTAGAGGCTGTTCTCAACGCCCGTGATGACTTGCTCGAGCGGCGAGGAGACAGTTTCGGCGATCGTTTTTGGGTTGGCCCCCGGGTAGGTTGCTCGCACTACCACGGTCGGAGGTACTACTTCCGGATATTCACTGACCGGCAAGAATTTTAGGGCAATCAATCCGATCAGCAAGATGATTAGCGAAAGGACGCAGGCAAAGATTGGGCGCCCGATGAAGAATCGAGAGATGTTCATAAACCGCCCTTTTTACGACTCCTTTTCCTTGTGCAGTAGAGAAGCGCTCCTGTTGGTTGCTTGAGGGGCAACCTTCATCCCAGGCCGAACGCGGGCTTGTCCATCCACAATGATCTGATCGGTTGAGTTGATGCCTTCGGTCACGATTCTCTTGCCATCAAAGAGAGCGCCGACAGTCACCTTCCGATATTGAGCAACATCATCTTTGTCGACGATGAGAGCATATTTTTGGCCTTGATCCGTGCCGATGGCCCTTTCCGATATCAGTAGAGCGGGATGTTGTGCGCTGGCTGGTATCCGGACACGAGCGAAGAGACCGGGCGTCAACCTCCCATCGGTATTTTGAAACACCGCGCGAACCATAATACTCGCCGTGTCCGTGCTAACCCGATTATCAAAGGATTCAATAGAACCGCTGCGAGGAAAACCCTCTTCATCGCTCAGCTCCATCTGAACAGGAAGATTTCCTTTTTCATCTGACGGCAGTTGTCCGACTGCCTGTAGGTGCGTCAGGCGCAAGTAGGCAGCCTCGTCCAGTGTGGCGTAGACATAGACCGGATCAACGCTGACGACTGTTGTGAGCAGTGTGTTGGATCCCGGTACACCGCTGACGTAGTTCCCCTCGGTGAGAAGTGCTCGACTGATTCTACCGGAAATCGGAGATCGTACTTCACTTTGGTCATAGTCCAGTTGGGCGGAATCTCGGGCAGCTTCGGCAGATTTTAGGCCGGCTTCGGCTTCGGCTAGTTCGGAACGACGGCCGTCTGCTTCTTCCTGCGAGATAGTGTGGGTCTTCAGCAACTCGTCCGCCCGCCGGCTGATCCGCTGAGCGTTGGCCAATGCGGCAGCGGCCCGGGCCACCTCAGCCGTTGTCCGATCCAAGTCAGCCTTGTACCAACGGCGATCAATTACAAAGAGCACATCGCCCTTGCGGACAATTTGGCCTGCCAGGAAATGGATCTCGGTAATGTGTCCGGAAACGCGAGGACGCACCTCAACCGCTTCGACGGCATCAACCCTGGCGGTAGCTGTCTCCCAATCGACGATCTCACGTTGTTCGCCTGATGCGATGGTTACCGTAGGCGGTGGAGGCGCATTGTTTTTGGTTTCCCCCGGAGTGAAGTTACAAGCGGTTGCGGAAACAATCCAAGCGAGAGTCAGTGCCAAGCGACCGGCTCGGATTCCCTCCCTTGTTCTCAGTAGTACGAGCGATTCTTCTCTCTTCATGTGAAAGTTTCGGTTAGCGGATCAGGATGGGCACGCGCGCTGACAACCCTATGTCAGGAGATATCGAACTGGTCCTGCCTATCGAGGGCAGGTGGTGGTATGGAAGGGTTATTGGTGTCCGCGGGAAATTGGCCAGCGGATTTGGGTAGGGCTCAACTACCCGACGAACGAGAGGGCGCGTACGGGACCCGGGAATCGTTTCCATTGTTCGCCTATAAACGAACAATGGTAATAACGCAACTCTGCGTTATTATTCTTTTATGCGATCGTCGCTGCACCCGACCAAAAGCCAGATCTCTTTGCCTAACGTTCTCTTTGCTTTAAGCGATCCAACCCGGCTCAGGATTGTCAAGGCAATTGGTGAACACGAGAACATGAATTGTTGCGATATTAAGCTTGATATCAGCAAGTCGACAGCCTCGCGTCATTTTCGGGTCTTGCGGGAGGCCGGCATCATCCGCATGGAACCACAGGGCGTTGTCTGCATCAATTCATTGCGCCGCCAGGAACTGAACGAGCTTTTTCCAGGCCTCTTGGACTCCGTGTTCCAGGCGATGGCGACAACCCGTCCTCGAGCAGATCGACGCTAGCTCCCGCGCCCGTAATCAGACTGTTTTACCTTTGAGCTGGAGATCCATCTTCCTCTCTCGGCTTAGAGGTGATTCTCTACCGCTTCGAGCACTGTGGGTCCGCTGGGCGTCCATCCCAGCAGCCGTCTTGCGTTGATAGCACGAACCCGACTGTTTGATGCGAGTGCGAACCGTGCCCAATCGCCATACTCCGCTATCGCTTCGTCAGCCGACCAAGACTCGGTCCGACCACCGAAGCCAAGCCGTTTACTGACGGACTCGGCGATTTTCCCTAAAGCTTCCTCCCCATTTTCAGCGAAGAAGAATGAACCGCTTGTTGCCTTCTCCAGCGCCAACAGGTAGAGATCAACGATGTCATCGATATAGACGTTTGACCAACGATTCAAACCTCGCCCGATGTAGACGCCGGCTCCGCGCTCTTTCGAACGTTTGATTAGCTTGGGAATTTGGTCGCTATCCTTCCGGAGTCCGCGGCCATTGCCATAGATCATCGTGGGACAAATGACGAGAGCACGGATTCCTTGGTTTACCCCAGCCGTGCGGACAAACCGATCGATGGCGACACGAGCCTGCCTCATCGGGGTCGGAACGAAGTAGCTTTCGTCCGCGTAAATTGTAGGACTTTCGAACTCACCGCGCGCGTCGTCGCAGATAATGCTTGAGCCACTCGTGTGAATGAGAGGCTTTTCGGTTCCGCTTAACGCTTTCACCAACGTTTCGATCGCTCCCCGGTGATCTGAGCTGGCCGCGTTGATCACGCCCTCGGCTTCCCGCGCTGCCTCTGCCACCGTGGCGTCATCGTCGAGCGACCCTGGAACCGGCTTGATGCCTTCTTTTTCCAGCAACTTTGCTTTCTCTTTCGATCGCACCAATCCGTGAACTTGATGGCCCTTTTCGATCAGCTTTCTCGCCAACGAACCGCCAATGTACCCGGTCGCGCCCGTTAAAAAGATTTTCATAATGGTTTGGAGAGTTTTTGTTCACAGTGACCGGCTCAGGGAATGATCTTGCGCCGGCGGAAATCGTTGAAAATGTTCAGGAACATCGCTTCGGTGTCCACGTACTCAGGGAAACCAAACCGGCGCGCTTTGGAGCCGTCAGCAAACATATCGTAATTCCAGGAAAACACGAAATCGCCAAAGCGCCAGGACGACACCTCTCGGTAGGAGTGCCGCTCCAGCTTGTGCTTCTCGATCATGGCGTTCCAGAGCGACTCTTTGTCGGCCATGACGATCTCGAGCGACATCGGTAACGGGGGCGCCACCTCCAGGTCAAAGAAGCGGGCGATCTTCGGCCACATCTCGCTCCACCGGAAAAGGTCGCCGTTATTGATGTTGAACGCCTGGTTGGCGCATCGTTCGTCGGTCGCCGCCCAGACGGACGCCCGCGCCAGAAGCCCCGCATCGGTCATTTCGAGCAGCTTATCGTATGCTCCCGGCTTGCCTGGAAAGCGTAGAGGCAAGCCGAGCTCTTTCGAGATCGCAGCATAGACCGCGATGACCATGGCCAGGTTCATCGGGTTGCCCAATGCGAAGCCGCCTACGACGGAGGGACGGATCGCCGACCAGGTCCAAGCCTTGCCCTGCTGCCGATGCTCCAGGAAAGTTTGTTGATCGACGTTGAACTCAGGCGGCATGTGGTAGGCGTCGGTTTCGCGGGCCGGCGTCTTGAACGGGCCGAGATGCGCGCCGTAGACTTTGTATCCCTGCATCCGACTGACGTGCCGCAAGTTCGACGCGACTGGCTCGACCGCCTCGATGAGATTTGTCAGCAGGGCGAGGTTGGGCGGCACGAGTTCGGCCCAGGTCGGCCGATCCTGGTACGCGGCGTAGAAGATGTGCGTGGCCTGGGTGAGGTCGCTCAGCTTCTCGAGGTAATCGTTCTGATCGAGCAGGTCGACCGCCACGTGCTGGACTCGGTCCGCCGGCTCTCCGCCGCGCCGCGACAGGCCGATCACCTCCCAATCGCCGAGCGTCGCGAGGTGATTGATAAGGTTGCGGCCGATGACCCCTTGAGCTCCGACGACCAGGGCGACTTTGTTCTGTGTGCTCATAACATTGTCTGGTTAGCGGGATAGCGACAGTACGGAAACGGTCGCATCTATCGCGTGGTGCGAAAGCTGTTCATGGTCGAACCCAACCCGACCCCCCAGCATTATCTATATTATATAGAATATTTAGGTCAACCGGTTCTCGTTCTGCTCCAATTCCCCAGCACCCAGTTGAACATCCCTGGGGAACGAATCGAGACCGGCCGCAACCGTTTCAACCTACCGGATGCGAACCACATGTTCTTGCCCGGCCACCGCTTGATGATTCAGGTGCAGTCAAGCTGGTTCTCGCTCTATGACCGCAATCCGCAGACCTATGTGAGCAATATTTTTCTGGCCAAGCCAAGCGATTACCAAAAGGCCACTATCAAGATCTTCGATGCCGGCGAGAGTACCAGCTTCGTGGAACTACCGGTAGGGAGTGCAGATAGCCAAATAGCAGATAGCAGATACGCTCCGTCACTCCGCTGCTCTCTTACGCCGGCACGCCGTTTCGCCGATACGCTGTCACGCCATTAACCCCGGAGCGCGGAGAACGGCTCCGCGGCGAGGCCGCGTTGCCTGTTCCCCGCGATCACACCCCATCCCGGGGAATCACTTGCTCAAATCAACCTTCTTCACTTGAGCGGCAGCGTCGTCCAGCGCCGCAGCGACGCTGCTTTGCCCGGTCAATGCCTGTTGAATCGCCTGGCGCGTGATCAGGGAGATCGCCGGATACTCTGCTCCGTCTTCCTTTGGCCGCGCCCGCGCGGTTTCCATTTGAGCGATAAATGGTTGTAAATCTGGAAGCATCTGACCTTCCTTCTCGGCAACGCTGCGATAGGCCGCAATGTAGTTGCTGGTCAGACACCATTTCAGAAGTTGATCCGATTGGAGGGCGAACTTGACGAATTCAGTCGCCGCCTCCTCGACCTTCTTATCATTCTTCAGAAGACACCAGGCCTCACCGCCTAGCGGTACCACCGGTTTCATCCCGCTTGCGGGACCGGAATAGTTACTATGCCGAATTCCACCCCACTCCGCTTGACCGAGGGTAACATCCACGGACCCATCACCATCATCACTGCCTGACCGCTGATGAACTGGTTGGCGACATCGCCCTGGTTCCAGTTCACGACATTGCGGGACACAGCGCCTTTTTGCACCAGATCAACCCAGAGCCGCTCCACCATTTCGATTGACTTCTTTTGCTCGGGGGGAGGTCTTTCATTTCTGCGGTTTCGATTACATCGGGGTTTGTTCGGTTGAGGGGCAACAAACTCGTGGATCAGCCAGCTCAAACACAACCCGAGCGGCTAGTAGAAAATCCGAACGATTCCGACTTTTGCCGCACCCAGACTCGCCTTCCCGCACGCTCAACTCCAGGCGGTCGAAGCCGCCGAGGGAATGATCCGCAGATTTCGCAGATTGCACAGATTTAATTATTTCACTTCTCCATGGGCCGCTCATGCGTTCAAAGCGGACCAATACCTGGACATATTCTTTTGGCTTTGACCCTCGCAACCAAAGATCTCTTAGGGTAAAGCGGTTCTCCGCTGAGAGTCTGTGAGGACTTTAGCAATCTGTGTAATCTGCGAAATCTGCGGATTATTCCCTCGGCGGCTTCGATCGCATTTGGTTGCAGCCAGGGGAAGCGAACCGTGGAATGGACTCTGGAGCTAGGATGCGATCTTTACTTGTCCGGCGTTCTCCCTCAATGTCTTGCGGTCAATCTTTCCAGTAGGCCCGTACGGTAGGTTCTCCGTGAAAATGATCTGGACGGGAACTTTATATTCAGCCAGACGCCCGCTGGCAAAATCGATTAATTGTCGTTCCGTAACCGAAGCGCTATTCCTTTCGAGAACCACGTACGCCCGGGTTAGTTCGTGGCCGAGTCCATCGGGCACACCGATGACACCTGCCTCCCGAACAGATGGATGTTCGTATAGCACCCCTTCGACTTCGATGGGTGATACCAAACCAGCTTGATGCTTGATAATCTCCGATTTGCGACTCACGAACCAGTAAAAATCCTCTTCGTCTTTATAGGCAAGGTCGCCGGTATGAAACCACCCCTCCATGATATTCCTGGCGGTTAACTCGGGATCACGCCAGTACCCTGCAGTCATACTCCCTCCCCGCACAATCATCTCACCAATTTCCCGAGGTCGTGAAATCTGGCGACCGCAATCATCAACTAGAGAAACTTCCATACCAATGATCGGTCTGCCGATAGAGCCGATCTTTCTTTTGCTGTACGGAGGATTCATGCTGTAGATCTGCAACTCGGTCATCCCGCAGCCCTCTGTAATTTCGACGTCGAACATTTGTTTGAATCGCTGCTGGATAGCAACCGGAATCGCTTCGCCAGCTGAGAAGCAGAAGTCGAGCGAACGAAGGTTATACTGGCCAGCGTCCGGATAGTTAGCTAAATCACTATATAGCTTCGGAAAGCCATATACTTTGGTCGGCTGGTAGACTTCGATGGCGGTGAGAGCCAACTGTGGCCGAAAATAAGGTAACAGGATACAAGTCGCGCCGCAGGTATGGAAAGTCAGGATCTGCGAGCCAAACCCGATCAAATAGCATACTGGAAACATGATCAGCGTCTTGTCGTGAGGAGAAATGACAATCTGCTCTATCTGGTTGCGCGTCGCGCACGCCAAGCTGCCGTGAGTATGAATTACCGCCTTCGGGCACCCGGTTGTGCCTGACGTGTAGTAAATCGCTGCCGGACTGCTCTCGTCGAGTACCGGTAGACAGTCCGCATCTAACGTCGCTTCCAGTAACTTATCGAACGCTGTGACTCCGGCGAACTCCGATTCGCCAGAGATGAGGTAATATTGTTCGACTTCGGGAAGTGACGATCTGATTTTTTCTATCTGTGCGAATAATTCTGGCTCACTGATCAGAACACGAGCGCCACTATGCTCGATGATGTACTTCAGTAATTCTGGGGAAAAGCGAAGGTTCAGCGGTACGGCGATTGCCCCTATCTTGAAACATGCGTAGTAGCACAACACTATTTCGAGGCAGTTCGGTAACAGGAAGGCAACTCGATCTCCGGAACTGATTCCTCGTTCTGCCAAGCTAGCCGCCAAGCTCTGGGTAAGCCTAGAGAGGTCGGCATAGGTGTACGTCTTATTCTCGAAAATCAAAGCGACGTTGTGCGGAAGCTTGTCACTTACGTTGTCCAAGAGGAGATTCAGCATCGCGTTTTTCTCAGCCTAGCCTGGGCCTGTATTAGATCGTTCCGCCTTTCGGACAAAGCTTAGCGTCTTCCGCCTGATCCGGGATCGCCAAACCATAGATCATAGTCGCGGTGTCATGGAAGAGTTTCCGCTTCTCTGAAATGCTAGGGACGCTTGATAGTAGCCCGGTACGAAGTGCCAGGAAACGAAAAAAAGCGCCTCCGTCCCGCTAGGGACGGCTGAAATGTTCAGGTCTCTTGGTGGTGTTTAGCTGCCGTTCAATGCCACGTGTCTAAGCGACCCACTTGCGATCAAGCGACTCCTTTCCTCCTTCGTCTCGCTTTCGCGAGACCACGGCGGACAGCCGGGACGGCAGAGAAGCGTCCCTCAGCGTCTTTAGCAGTCACTTCCTTATGTTGACGCGCATGGGCTTTAGTCTGGCTAGTCTGGGCTATGTTCCCAAGACCCTTTGGGTCATCACTTGCCTTCGCCTTGACTTCAGGCTCACAGATCCTGCCTTCGCTGGATCTCTTTCGCCCTTGTACCTTGCCTGGACCAACACTTTTCCCTTTTTAAGCCGCCCGAAAGGGCGGAACTCAGGAGGTGAAGAACTTGGCCGAGGAAGGTGGAAAACTGTTTCGCCCAAAGGTCGATAGAACCTGTTAGCTAGATTAGCCCACCTTCCTCGTGCCGCACCTTTCAAAAGACCGAACCGTATCTAAGGCCGTTCCAAACAGAGTTGGAACATTAGAGCCCGAGTTTACAAGGCTGTGTCCGAAAGGTACGCGCCCAAGGGCTTCATCAAACAAAAACCACTTCACTGATTAAAGTCTGATGAAAAAACGTTACTTCATGGGAATAGACGTGGCAAAAGCAACTTTTGACTTTTGCCTGCTCTCTGGCACTGAGGCCTGCCTTTGGCGCGGAGAGTTCCGCAACGATGCTCGCGCTATTGAGCGGTTCTTCCATCAACTCCGAGCTCGCGGCTGGAAGCTAGAGCAGATCCATTTTGCCCTGGAAGCCACCGGGGTTTACGGCCAAAGGTTGATCGCGGCGCTCCACCAAGCAGGCTTGGCCCTTAGCGTCCTCAACCCCGCTCAAGTCAAATACTTCGCTCTTTCGGTGTTGCGTCGGACCAAGAACGACACTGTCGATGCGCAGATCATTGCCCGTTTTTGCCGGGAACGAAAACCGCTGGCCACTCGACCGCTGCGACCGATCGAGACCCAACTCAAACTCTTGGTGCGCGAGCGCGAGAGCCGAGTGGTTGAACAGACTCGAGAACACAACCGTGCCAAAAAGGATCCCTACCAAATTGAGCTGCCCAAACTCATCGGCCGCCAACGGCAACAACGCTTAAAGCAGCTCCAAAAACAACTCGCCCAGCTCGATGCCGAGATAGACTCTCTCATTGCCAGCGATGAGCGCTTAAAAACTCAAAGCCAACTGCTTTGCTCCATTCCAGGCATCGCCAAGCTCACGGCCGCCAAGTTGCTCTCCGAGTTGGCTGGTAAAGAGTTCCAATCAGCTCGCCAGCTGGGGGCCTATGCTGGACTGACTCCGGCCGAATGCCGTTCCGGTTACTCCCTTTATGGCAAAACCCGCATCTCCAAAATCGGCAACGCCTTCCTGCGTAAAGCTCTTTACATGCCGGCCGCTGTCGCTCGGCGTTGGTGTAAACCCCTTAAGCCTTGGATCGCAATCCTTGAAAACCGAAAACTCCATGACCTCGCTATCCGCGGCGCCATCATGCGCAAACTTCTCCACATTGCCTTCGGCGTTCTTAAACACCAACAACCCTTCAACCCTATGCTGGCCTCTGTTCCCAAAACCCTTTGACTCCCAAGACCGTATCTACCTGCCATTCCTCCCATCACGCCGTTTCGCCGTTTCGCCCACACGCTGCCGGCAGAGACGCTGCAGGCGACCGGGGGGGCAGTCCAAACATCTGGTGAAAACAGCGGGTCAAATGACTCTGATCCGCGAAACCGAGCTCAATCGCCGCAGTAACGATTGGCACTCCTTGGATGATTCGCCGTTTGGCTTCTGCTAATCGCCGCATCACGAGATAACGATAAGGACTGGCTCCAAAGCAAACGCGGAAATGGCGAGCAATCGCGTAGCGACTTAGCCCGGTTAGACGTTCCAGCTCCGGCGAGGATACCGGGCGTGTGAACTCCGCATCAAGGAACGCGCGCACCCGGTCCATCAATCGAGTTGAACCTCGTCGGTCCCGGTTTGTACGCCGACCGAAGAGTTGCCGACAAAATCCTTAAGCTGCTCAGCTGAATCTCGGTTTATCGAGAACGCGGGCGATCGCGAGATCAGCGCTCCGGTCCCAGAGTTGCAAGTTCGCTGAGCGTCTTATCGGGTTGCCAGAATTCTGTATTGGCTCCCTCGTATTTCAAGACCGTAAACATACCTGCCGCTAGATGATAGAGGATGTGGCAATGAAAAGCCCAGACGCCAGGATTATTCGCATCGAAGATTACTTTGATGGTTGACCGTGGCGGGACGATTAACGTGTCCCGCACAGCACCATTAACCTTTTTGCCATCAATCTCGATCACCTGGACGTCGTGGCCATGCAGATGCATTGGATGCGACATGCCGGTGTCGTTGCGCATGACGATTTCGACGCGTTCGCCCTCCTTTACATCGAGACTGTTGTTATTGGGATAGGCGAAGCCATTAATCGTCCAGCTATAATTTGCCATGTTGCCGCCCAGGACGCATGGCAGAGACCGGTCTACCGGCCTTTCCGGCAAAGGATTCTTTGCCGTCAATCTCAACTCTTGAGTGTTGTCCAATCCAGCCGCTGGAAATTTCGCTTCAACGGGCACCTTAGGAGCCGCGTTTCCCTCCGTCGCCAGGACAACACCGCACTGCTGTCTAGTCCCTTCGCCCTGCGCGATGATGGGGAAGACGCCCCCTTGTTCAGGGACTTTTATCAGCAGATCGATCCGTTGAGCGATCCCTAACTGAAAAAAATTGCCCGCTAACGGCAGGATGTCTTGCCCGTCCGCGGCCGTGAGTTCTGCAGTCACTGTTCCCGTATTGACGAAAAAATTTGTCGCGGATGAACCAGCAATTATTCGCAACAATACCGTATGGCCAGGCTTAACCGGGAACACCTGCGGATCGTCAAGGGTATGGCGGTTGGCGAGAAGCGCATCGTATTTGACGTCTGTATCAGGAAGTTCGCCATCAACCGAAGTAACGGTGAAGCGTTGCGCGGCATCGTCCCATTTCTGGGCAACTAATGTTTGATTCTTTGGCATTTCCTTCATGCCGCCCATGCCTTTCATCCTTTTCATGCCGACTTTGAGTTCCTTTAGAATCTGGCTGGACGGCTTGAATGAAAAGTCGCCTAACAGAACCACGTATTGTTCATCCGCTTTGGCCTGTTGTTCTTGGGTCTGAAGGATGAGCGACGCGGTACCTAACGACTGTTCTTGCAGACCGAAGTGCGAGTGCATCCAGTACGTACCGCTTTGCTTGAGCGGAAATTGGTAATTGAATTTTCGATTTGGCGGAATGGGTTCCTGGCTCACAAACGGTACACCATCCATCAAAGCGGGCAGCACGAGTCCGTGCCAATGGATAGAAGTCGGCTCCTTTAGCTGGTTCACTACCTCAACATTGAATCCGGATGACGTTTGCGGCTCAAAGCCTTGAACGCCGCTATCCTGCTCGATCGCCAGTACTTTTGCCGGCTTCCCCAACACCGATAGTGACACCTCGCGCACGTATAAACGGACTGGTAAACCATTACCATCTTCGGCTCGAATCGTTGGAACACCGAGACCAAGCAAAAGACCATGCAGAAAGAAAACCGGCGCCAGGGCGCGTGGGTATTTCATAGGCGCGTCCCAGGCTAAGCAATGCAATCTGGATTATCGAGATCAATCAACGCATCGGTGGGCAGCCCGACATGCCGGTCCGACGATGTGTCCGCCAAAGCTTTAGCTGAGGAGGAAGCCTCTACTATCACCAATCCGATCGCAGACAAGTTTGGCAAAGTCGGAACCCGGTCCCTACCCATCGCGGTCATTGCTCCGCTACTTAATCACCCGATTAAATCGAGGACGACGACGACATTTTGCGCTGAGCCATTCCAACGCTCCAAGCTGACAGATCCTCCTTTGGCGGATCTGCCGCGGTTGCTGCGCTTTGGCGCGCCCTAGCGGTGCGTTTGAAGAAAACCATACAGCTCCGGCCGCGACGTAGGGTTGGCGGAGTCGCCCTACCTTCACCCCTCGATGGCTGGCAGACCACCGGGCGGTGTTTCCGGTTCCGCCGTCGGCGGAGTTTCAGGCGAAGCGCTTTTCCCGGAGGCGAAGCGCTCGCCGGAACTTTGGATAAGGTAAAAGAACATCGGTATAAAGAAGAGAGCGATTGAGCTGGCCACAATCATTCCGCCAATGATGCCAGTGGCGACGGAGTGTCGAGAATTGGCCCCGGCGCCCCCCGCGATGAACATCGGCACCATGCCAAAAATGAAAGCGAGCGAGGTCATAATAATCGGCCGAAGCCGCAGCCGTGCGGCGTCGATGGCGGCATCCCGGATGGACAATCCTTCACGGCGCCTGATGACCGCGAATTCAACGATGAGTATCGCGTTTTTGGCGGCGAGACCGACCAGCGTCACCAGACCGATTTGAAAATAGACGTCGTTTTCCAATCCGCGCAGCCAGACTCCCACGATCGCGCCAAAAATCGCAAATGGCACGGCGGTGATAACGGCCATTGGTAGTCCCCATGACTCGTATTGGGCAGCGAGAATGAGGAAGACGAAGACCACGCCAAAGACGAAGACGAGGGTCGAGGATGAGCCTGCTTTCTTCTCCTCGAGTGCCTGACCGGACCATTGGAAGGTGTAACCTTCGGGCAGGACTTCGTGCGCGACTGCTTCCATCGCCGCGATCGCTTGTCCAGAACTGAAACCCTTGCCAGCATTGCCGTTGACGCGCACGGAGACGAAGTTGTTGAAGCGCTGGAGGAGATCGGGCCCAATGCTGTAGCGAGTAGTGACGACTGCGGAAAGCGGCACCATTTTGTTTGAACGACTACGAACGTAAATGTTTTCGATGTCACCGGGATTGGCGCGGTATTGGGCTTCTGCTTGGAGCACAACCTGCCAAACCCGACTGTATTTGTTGTATTGGCTGGCAAATAATGAACCGAAGAGGGTTTGCACTGCGTCATAGACGTCCTGCACCGGAACGCCGAGAGTCTCGGCCTTCGCTCGGTCCACCTGAAGACGGAGTTGACGGGATGCGGCGTCAAGTGTTGCGCTGAGATCGGTAAGTTCGGGTCGCTGGTTGGCCTTAGCCAAGAATGCACGTACGACCTCCTGGAGTCGCGCTGCGTCACCTAGTCCGCGGCTTTGTATCCAAAATTCGAATCCACCTTGGGCACCGAGACCGGGGATCGACGGCGGGTTGACCGGGATGACTATCGCCTCTTTAATTGCAGCCAGCTTAGGCCGAACTCGCTCGATCAGGGCAAAGGCGCTATTTTCAGCACCCTTCCTCTCGTCGAAATCTTTCAATGATACGAATAGCGTCCCCGCCCTGGTTTTAAATTGGCCGTCAAGCAAGCTGTAGCCGGCGAGTACAGACGAGTCTTTGACTGCGGACTCTTTGGTGAAGATCTCCGATACGCTATCCGAGACCTTCTCGGCGCGATCCAAGCTCGCGCCGTCAGGCAGAATCGCCGCAACCAGCACGTAGCCTTGATCTTCGGGCGGTACGAAGCTGCCAGGCACAGTAGTGAAAAGCTTCCAGGTGCAAAAAAGCATTACTGCGAGCAGACAGAGCGCTAAGACACACCGTCGGATCGTGTGGCTTACGCCAGAGCCGTAGAGATTGGTTACGCGATCAAAGCCGCGATTAAACCATCCGAAGAACCCTCTACGCGGACCATGATGCGGTTTGAGCCAAAGTGCACAGAGCGCCGGCGTGAGAGTCAACGCGACAAATCCAGAGATCGCCACGGAGACGGCAATAGTCACTGCAAATTGTTTGTAAAGCTGGCCCGTTGTACCGCTAATTGCTGCCGTTGGCAGGAAGACTGCTGCGAGCACGAGCACCACAGCGATCACCGGTCCCGAAACTTCTTCCATTGCGCGGAAAGCCGCATCGCGCGCCGAGAGCTTACGGGTCGCCATGTTATACTCAACGGCTTCGACAACCACGATGGCGTCATCCACCACGATTCCGATTGCGACGACTAAGCCGAATAGTGTGAGAAGATTGATAGAGAAACCCAGCGCCATCATCCCGATGAAAGCCCCTAATAGCGATACGATGACCGCAAGTGTGGGTATGATCGTGGCTCGAAAGTTTTGTAAAAAAAGGAATACGACAGCCAAGACGAGAAGCACCGCCTCGAACAAAGTGTGCTCCACCTCTTTGATCGATGCCTTAACGAACTTTGTCGTGTCGAGCGAGACGGTGTAGTCGAGCCCCTGGGGAAAATTGTGTTTCAATTCTCCCAGCGTCTGCCGCACATTCTTTGCCACCGCCAGCGCGTTCGAGCCGGCCTGCTGATAGATGGCGATGAGGGTAGCCGGCTTGCCGTTCAGTTTCGAACGCAGAAGATAGTCCCTCAGGCCCACTTCGGCGCGTCCGACGTCTTTGAGCCGCACGATAGCCACGCCATTCGGGTCTGCGCGCAAGATGATATCTTCAAATTCCTGGGGCGTGCTGAACCGTCCTTCGGTTACGATCGGGAAAGTCATAGCTACGGGACCATTGGTCGGCGAGCGACCAACACTGCCAGCGCCGAACTGCTGATTTTGTGCCGAAACCGCATGGGCAATGTCGCTCGGCGTGATCCCGAGGCTGGCCATTCGATCGGGCTTAAGCCAGATTCGCATCGCCAGGTCCGGGGCACCAAGAATCGACGCCTGGTTCGCACCTGGAATGCGCTTGATTGCGTCCAACACATAGAGGTTGGCGTAATTGCCTATATATTGCTCGTCGTAGCGCCTATCGGGGGAGTAGACACCGATAATCATCAGAAAAGTGCTCGATCTTTTTTCCGTCTGCACGCCCCCTCGTTGCACCGTGTCCGGCAGCGACGGGAGGGCGAGACTTACGCGGTTTTGTACCTGGACCTGTGCAGTGTCCGGATTCGTTCCAACCTGGAAAGAAATAGAGAGCGAGTACTGGCCCGCCGAAGAGCAGGAAGACTCCATGTATAACATGTTATCCACGCCGTTAACCTGCGTCTCGATTGGCGCTGCCACAGCCTGTGCAATGGTGTCAGCATCGGCGCCAGGATAGGAGGTAGAGACCGTGACCTGAGGTGGCGAGATTTCGGGATACTGCGCAATGGGTAGACTCATCATCGCACCGAGACCGGCGATCACGATCACGACGGACAAAACAATGGCGAAGATCGGCCGCTGGATGCAGAATCGCGAAATCATAGCGGTTTTCTATTTTGTTGCGGCCTGAGTAGCAGGTTCAACGACTTTAAGTTTTGCACCAGGCTGGACCTTAATACCTCCGTCTACCACCACCATTTCGCCGGCTTGTAACCCTTCGTTGACAAACCATTCGTCCCCATACCAGTCCCCGAGTTCAAGCGGGCGCAGCTCCGCCTTCCCTTCCGGGCCCACCACCCACACGAAACTCCCCTGTGCACCTTGAAGCACGGCGCGCTTGGGTACGAGGATCGCTTTGGGGCGCATCGAACCGAGTAGGCGGGCGCGCACAAACTGACCGGGGCGCAAATCGCCCTCTGGATTTGGCACTTCAGCTCTCATGAGAAAGGTCCCTGTCTCGCGACTGAAAGCCAAATCTGAAAATGTGAGTTCGCCTTTTTGCGGATGAACCCTGCCATCGGCCAGCACTACCTCGACGTCGAACTCATTATTGGGTGGAACGACGAGCCGGCCCGCTCTGATCTCTTCCCGGATTCGCAACACCTGATTCTCCGATATACTAAAATTAACCCGCATCGGATCGAGTGCTGCAACGTAAGTCAGCATGCTGTCCGCCCCAACGCTGATGTAGCTCCCGTCGTGCTTGGTCGCGAACGATGATAACCCAGTGATCGGTGCCCGGATTGTGGTGTAACCGAGATTGAGCTCTGCTTCGCCGACCTTCGCTTTGGCAGCCTCGACCGACGCTGCCGCCCCCCGTTCCGAGTTGGTCGCGTCATCGAGGACCTGGCGACTGACCACATTCTTTTCCGACAGGCCTTGCACCCGCTCGAGAGTTTGTCTGGCGTTGGCCAAAAGTGCTTCCTGTTGACCAAGCTCCGCCTTTACCGCGTCGAGGCGCGCCTCGAATGGTTTGCGCTCCATCTCAAACATCACCTGCCCTTCCTGGACGACCGCGCCTTCCTTATAGACCCGCTTTTCTAAAATGCCATCGACGCGTGCTCGAATTTCGACCTGTCGCGAACTCTCCGTCTGGGCGATCCATTCGAAAGTGATCGGTACATCACGCGGCTCGACCTTCACCGCAGTCACCTCGATCGTCTGGATGGGCGCAACTCTGGTCTTTTCTTTTTTGCAGCCCACAACCAGGAGCGTGCAAACAAGGACGGTACCGAAGGCGGTTGAGCAAGGCGGACGAATAGAGATTAGATTCATTTCTCAAGTCAATTCAGAGGCTTCCTCCGGCCGAATCCTGGCAAGAAGAAACGAATTCCTACGACAGATTCCTGAATGGTTATGGCCAAGTCTGGGGCTATCGGATTTTATCTCGGCACATTCCCGAGCGGACTAACATCCAGCTCGGCACGGTCGGAAGGGATGCATTGTGTCAGAACGCGGACGCAACGCCAAGATTCATTGCGCAGATTTCACAAATAGTTACGCCGCAGTGCACTCCGCACGGATGGCCAATAGCAGAGGCAGATAGCATCGGACAATCGCCGCTGCCGAATACGCACGGAGCGAGGATTATCCTCTCGATCTGGCTCGGCGGGAGCCTACCGGCTCACAGATCCTGCGTTCGCCGGATCTGTTTCGCCCTACCTTTCTCCGTATCTCCAAATATTCGCGTCTCAATTTGAGGATGCAAAAGTTAGTTTGAGTGAAATGACCTGAAACGGTGTGAATGAAATGGTGATTCGCTGCTCGTCTCCGACAGTGAGTTCGTCGGTTTGTTCTTCCAAAATGTTGACGATAGCAGCTTTTTTCAGCGGCAGCGCAGTTTCCAGAGTCGTTTGGCCCCGGTTTCCGTAGGCTTCGTAGAGCCGTAAGATTACATCATCGGAATCCTCGGCCTTTTTGAGGCACGCTAATCTAAGCGGATTTGCCTTAAACCGAAAAAGCGAAGGATGGACTGCCGCGTCGCGTGCCGCGGTAACCCTTAGTGGACAATGCATATCCTCAGCCGCCTGCACAGTCCCATTTCGCCAGTCGCCGGCATGTGGATAGATCGCGTAAACGAATTCGTGGTCGCCTTCGTCCGCATACGGATCCGGATAAACTGGGGAACGCAGCAGACTGATTCCTAACACGTTTCCCTGTGCGCTATAACCATACTTCCCGTTGTTCAATAAGCTGACTCCATAACTTGGCTCACTCAGATCCACCCAACGATGGGCTGGCGCTTCGAAACGAGCTTGATCCCACGGAGTATTGCGATGGTTGGACCGGGCAACCGCCCCAAAGGCTGTCTCCGCCCAAACCTCGTGGGTGCGGATTTCAAACGGGAAAAGCGCTCGCAGAAGCCGGCGTCTCCCTCGCCAGCGAACCCTGGTGTAAATCTCGACAAGTCGCGAGTGCACACTAAGGCGATAGTCTTGGACGATCTCGATGTTGTCATTCCGGTGGAGCACTCTCAGAGCAGCCCGCAACGGGCCCTGCTCGCTTAATTCCGGCTCGCCCTGGGCGAGAAGTTCTACACCTTCATCGGCATAAGAGACATCGACGTCCCACGCGTCGAACTGACGAGGGATATCCGTAAATAACCAGAGCTGATTCCCTCGGTCAGCCAAGACTTCTCTTCCGTAAATTTTATCGTGGATCGAAGCGAGAGTTCCATCGTCATCTACGCGAATGCGCAAGTTCTCATTTTCGATTTCCTGCCGGCTAATTCGAATGGGCGAGAAAGTCCTGGCGGGCTCTCCATGCATCGAACGGAGGGGCACAGCGCTTAGGGCCGGTACAGTGAGGTCGGCAGCGGCAACAAGCATCCGATTGTTTTCAAGTCGTTGGGCGGCAAGTTCGCGTCCATTAACGCTGATGCGCTCCTCTTCGGCGACACCCGCTATTTCAACAAACAGTGGTCGGTCGTGAAGCTGGAAATTCCACACCAGACGATCCAGATTTGGCTGCTTTCCCGGAGCCTTAGCTAGCTCCATGGACGCCGGCGCGTCCTCCCGAAGCCGCTCAGTTTCATCCAAAGCTGAAGTTAGCTGGCGGTGCGCGCCTTCATAGACGGAGTGAATGCTCGACCCCGGCAGGATATCGTGAAACTGATTGAGAAGAAGTATCTGCCATAAACGGCCTAACTCTTCCTGCGGATAACGCTGGCGGTGCCAAACATACGCCAGAATCGCGGCCGTTTCAGTTTCCACCAGCGCGTGTTCCAATTGTCGATGCAGAGATTTGATCCTGCCCTGCGTCGTGAAGGTCGCGCGATGGTATTCGAGGTATTGCTCCCCCACCCAGATCGGCAACGACCGGGTTGAAATGCCTTCATAAAATTCGGTGACCCGTCCAATTTTGAGGCGCGGCAAACCCGGAAAATCACTCAACCGCGCGAAGCGCTCCAGCATCTCTTCGCTCGGACCGCCGCCCCCGTCACCATAGCCGAACGCGAGCAAACTGAAGTCGTGTATCCGCTTGCCACGGAATTTGCGCCAGGTCTCGCCCAGCTCCTGAGCCGTGACTCGCGCATTATAGCCGGCATCCGGGTTGTTGAAACTGTGGGCCAGGACACGGCTGCCGTCGATACCTTCCCACCAGTAGAGATCGTAAGGGAAAGGGTTTCGTTCGTTCCAGGTGAGTTTGTGAGTAAAAAAGAAGGGAATACCGGCGGAGACAAGCAGTTGCGGAAGGCTCCCCGTAAATCCGAAGGAATCTGGTAACCAAGCTACTTGGGCGCGCCGGCCAAATCGGCTCTCGAAGTATCTTTGACCAAACAGCAGTTGGCGAACCCAGGATTCGCCGGCAGGAAGATTGCCATCCGGTTCGACCCACATTCCTCCCACGAGCTCCCAGCGGCCTGCCCGCACGTAGCTCTGGATCTTTCCAAACAGGGCCGGATCATCCTGCTCGATCCAGGAATAGAGTTGTGCGCTGGACTGATTGAAATGCAGCTCGGGATACCGACCCATTAAGCCTGTCACGGTGTGAAACGTTCGGCGAGCTTTCCGGCGCGTCTCTTCCAGCGGCCAAAGCCACGCCAGATCGATATGGGCGTGACCAGTCAGCCACACGCCTCCTTCCGCCGGAAAACGGGCTCGGATTTGGCCGAGCTCTTCGGTGAACTGCTCTTTTACTTCGCGTAATCGCTGGCGCTGCTCCATTGTCAGCGAGCTGGCCGGCGAACGAAAATCCCACCTTTCCCAGAGCGAAGCCAGGCTCTCCTCGTTGCCATAAAAATTCTCGGCAGAACGATTTTGAGAAGTGGTAGCGAAACGGGCTAGATATTCTTCAGTCTCATTTCGCGGAAGCGAAATCCGAGTAAAAGCCCGATGAAGTGCGTCCACCACACATTCCGTTATCGCGGGCCGGCCGGCGAAATAGTGATAGCGGGCGGCGTCCAATGCAGCAGCGAGGTCGTTGTAGAAAGATCGGACATCGTTTTCGGGAATCAGCACAGCTGCCAATTCGATCCGGGGTTCGGCAGTGGGTGTTCCGAACAGTCCGTGGGAAACAGCTTGCGCGCTGAAATGAAGCGTTTCTCCGCCCCCAGCCGAACTCAGTACTGGATGTTCGTCATGAAATGGGTTCAAGCCTGCGACGGGCTGGCCATCGACAAAAAGGAGCGCTTCGCCGCCCAAGCGAAAACGACAACGGACGGGAAATCCCGCCCAGTGTTCCGGGATTGAGACATCGAATCGGAACTCGACCGGTGCGGCTTGAATCGGCCAAAGATCGCTTTGCCGGATCGCACGCCAAGGAGCATCGGAGCCGACGCGGAATTCGCCCTTAGAGATCAGGATGCACTCTCGATCGCGCCAGGCGCCGAGCTCCAA
The DNA here is from genome assembly GCA_963804425.1 of uncultured Verrucomicrobiae bacterium. GTDB lineage: Bacteria > Verrucomicrobiota > Verrucomicrobiia > Chthoniobacterales > JAFAMB01 > DASTDH01. The sequence continues at coordinate 375,536 of CAWDQF010000006.1, forward strand.
CAAACGGGTTGAGAGCCGTCTTAACGACTGTTGGAGGGAATCGCGACGAATCTCCACCGGATCAATTCTTGACCGACCAATTCAGTTTCGTTGTATTGATAGGATTGTCTGTCAAAGCCGTGATACTCAATCCACGTGCTCGTTCCTTTTTCAATCCGAAACTCGTTCCCCTCCGATGAAAATGAAATACAAAACGTTGCTAGCAATCGGTTCCTGCCTCTGGTTCTCGGCAGGAGCTTATGGGCAGACCCAACTCAAACTCTGGCTTCCCTCCTCGCTTGATGCCCACGAAAAGGCTGCTTATCAAAAAGCGGCAGAAGCCTTTAGTCAGAAAAATCCGGATATCAAGGTCAACGTTGAAGTTGTCCCCGGGTCCGAAACCGATGTAGCCAAGCTCATGACTGCCGTCCGAAGCGGCGCCGGGCCGGATCTCGCGGTGATCGATCGTTTCACCATCGCCCAGCGAGCGGCGGCCGGCTTATTGACTGATTTGACTCCCTTGATCAAGAAGGAAGGCAAAGATCTCAGCCAGGAATACTCCGAAGGACCATGGAAGGAAGTGAGTTATCAGAACAAGGTCTACGCGCTTCCCACCAACACCGATGCGCGCGTCCTCTTTTACAACAAGCAAATCCTGAAGGAAGCCGGCATCGACTTGACTGAATTCGATCCGGCGCGAGGGCCGATGGCACCGGATCGCTTCAAGGAGATCGCGTTTAAGCTTAATCAAACTGACTCATCCGGCGCCTACACCCGGATCGGATTTGTTCCGTGGCTCGAACAAGGCTGGGGTTATACCTGGGGATACGCTTTCGGCGGCAACTTTTTTGACTTCGCGAGTTGCAAAGTGACGGCCGCCGATCCTGGAGTCGTCAAAGGTTACCAGTTTTTGTATGATTGGGCGAAGGCTTTGGATCCGCAAAAAGCGCGGACTTTCGTCGACACTTATTGGCAATGGCCCTCCACCGGGACGCTGCCGCCCGCGCAGATGCCGTTCTTCACCGGGAAAGTCGCATTCGTTATCACCGGGAATTGGGTATTCGCTGCGATGAAAGACGCTGCGCCAAATCTCGAATATGGTGTGACCTACATTCCGGCACCGAACGGTTTGAAAACTTCCTGGTCGGGCGGATGGTCGGTAGCGATCCTGCAGGGTGCCAAGAATGTAGACGCTGCTTACCAGTTATTGCGTTTGATCACCGGAGAAGAAGGTCAAACGTTCCTCGTAAAAGAAGCAGCGTCGCTGCCTACCTTGAAAACTCTGCAACAGCGTAAGGATCTGTATGCACCGGAATACGAGTTTTTCCTTAGTCTGTTGCCGGTCTCCAAGTCGCGGCCGCCGGTACCCGTTGGCGCCTTGTACTGGGACAAGCTGAAGGAAGCGGAGGAAGCAGTCATCACGAACAGTCAAATGCCCGATGCCGCTCTCAAGGCGGTTGTGGATGAAGTGCAGCCGCAGATGGATCGGTTTTGCAAATAGCAAAGGAGCCTCGCGCGACGCGAACGCAGCCAAACCGCCCTCGTGCCCGTTTCGCCGATAATGGTAGTTACTGACGGACGAGCGGGAGCTCGTCCCTACCGTAATCGGAGAAATGACCGCGAGGATCGAGTGCGATTCCTCGGGGAAAAAGCAACATTCGCAACAATAGTGTACAACGTGGCATAGCCGCACGATGAAGAGGAGGCATCAAAGGGTCATCCCGAGGGACCTTCGGAATTTGCTGCTGGGGCTCCTGTTTATCAGTCCCTGGATCGTCGGCTTTTTCCTTTTTCTGGTCTATCCGGTAATATCCAATTTCCATCTCGGAATGACTCAATATTCGGGGTTTGGTGAACCCGAATGGATTGGGTTTCGGAACTATCAGGAACTGATTCGAGATCCGCTGTTCTGGACTTCGCTCTATAACACCTTTTATTACGTGATCCTGGCGGTTCCTTTGGGCGTCGCGGTGGCGATTGCCCTGGCGCTAGCCATGAACCAAAAGGTCCGAGAGGTTACTTTGTACCGGGCACTGTTGTACATCCCGAGCGTCGCGCCGGTCTTCGCGCTGTCGATGATGTTAATCTGGTTGTTGAATCCGCGATTCGGCTTGTTCAACTACCTGCTCGGCTTCCTGCACATCCCGACAATTAACTGGCTCGGCGATACCCGGTGGTCGAAACTCGCGATCGTACTCGTTGCCCAGTTTGGCGCCGGCCACATCGGATTGATTTTTCTAACAGCTCTCAGAGCGATTCCCTCGGGCTTATACGACGCCGCCTCGTTAGACGGTGCGGGACCGTGGAGGAAGTTTTGGCACATTACCTTACCGTTGTTAACGCCGACGATCCTCTACGATATCATCATCGGGATCGGTCTGGGACTGCAGGTTTTTGCGCCGGCTTACATCATGACGGGTGGCGGGCCGCTAAATTCGACAATGTTCACCGCGCTGTACATTTACAAGAACGCCTTTGAATACAGCCGAGTTGGCTTGGCTGCCGCAGTTTCAGGAATCCTCTTTGTGATCAATGCGGCACTCGCCGTCGCTACTTTTTGGTCCTCGAAGTACTGGGTGAACTACCACCTTGAATGATGGAAGATTCTATTCCCCCGACGACAAACAAGGGATCGGCTCCGCCCCAAGGGTCGCGCCAGCTCGTCTCGCGGATCTTTCTCATCGGGACGTGCCTCTTCTACATCTCGCCTATGTATTGGATGCTCGTCACTGCACTGAAGTCAGACAAAGATCTGGCTGAGTTTCCGCCGACGCTCTGGCCACAAGAGATGGTCTGGCGAAACTTTGATCAAGCCACCAGAACATTCCCTTTTCTCCCATACCTGGAAAATACCATCTTTTACGCAGCGCTCACCATGTTCGGAAGCGCACTGTCGAATTTTGTTATTGCTTACGGATTTTCGCGGATCAAGTGGCCTGGGCGCGACCTGTTTTTTTATCCCGTTATCGCATCCATCTTCATCTTTATCCAGTTCCCGGTAAATCCCATCACGATGGTTCCGATGTTTTCATTCTTTGCCAAGTTTGGGTTAGTCAATTCTTTTCTACCACTCGTCTTGCCGACATTCTTCGGTAACCCGTTTTTCATCTTTCTTTTGCGTCAATTCATGCTGCAGATTCCCGACGATCTGTCTGAGGCGGCGAGAATCGATGGAGCTAACGAATTCCAAATCATGTATCGCATCATCTTACCGTTGACCCGCCCGGCGTTAGTCGTGGTCGCGTTGCTAGCTGGCGTCAATGCATGGAACGATTTCTTAGGCCCCCTGATCTATCTGCAGAATGATAAATTATACACGTTGTCGCTGGGCCTCACACTTTTCAAAACGATGCATGGAATTCAATTTAACCTGCTGATGGCCGCTTCCTGTCTGGTCGTGTTGCCGGTAGTGGTGGTGTTTCTCTGCTTTCAGCGATTTTTCACTGAAGGAATCGCGCTCGGAAGCAGCCGATAGGCGCCTACAGCGCCTATCGGATGACAAATGACAAATGACAGATGACAAATAGCTAATGATCCTAGAGAACCTCTCCGCTATTCCGACACGCGACTACACCGTCAGCCGGCTCAGAATCAATTCAACACGTTTGTCGAGTTTAGCGACATGCGAACCGCGCCAGTAAGGCTGTCCACATTGAGAGCACCTCCGAAAATCGTTGTAGTACAGACGGGTCAGCGGTTCCAGCTGTTCGATCACAAATTCTTTAGAGACGCGGGTCAGTAAGCCGTTGCAACGTAAACACCGGACAAAAGGCGTCAGCGTTTGAGCAAGCTCAAAGCGCCGAATCACTTCCAGGGTCTGTTCAAACGGATGTTGAGAGCGCGGAAAGTACCCGGTTCGTACCACCCGGTGCATCAGAAGCGCCCGATCGCGCGTAAGGAGCGCCCGGTTCTCTTTTACCATCGTGGCAAGCAGCTCCCGGTCGTTAGCCTCATGACGGTAACTCACATCCATGCCGAGTAAACGCAGCTCGCGAGCGAGTTTGCCAAGATGACCATCTGCGACAAAGGCGCGTACGCCGCGTTCTTGGAGCCGAAACGTTGGAAAAGGTTTGATTGAGATCGGGTAAACATCGAGAGCAGTGTCCGCTTGCAACTGAAACGAGAAATCTACGGGCTGCCCGTTGCAAACGATCAAGTCCACTTCCGGATGCGGCACGCCACACGACTCAATCACATCTTTTACCGAGGTCTTATGGGCCAACACCCGGCTGATCGGCTGTTCCCGCTCCTGCTGTTTCATGAAAAACCCGAGATCACCGCAAAATGAGATGACAACGGAAAACGCGCTTGCCGCGCTCTCACCGGATTCAATCGCTCGCGCCATCGGTAGAAGATGATACACCTGCGGAGGCGGGTTGCGCATCAGATCCGAATTCCGGTTTCGCCAACCGTTAGCCATGGTTCGAACATCGGGAAGCTCCTGCCTCGGTCCTGGGTTGGCGCATGCGCGTCAAAATAAGGCTGCGGACGCTCGTTGAGAGTACCCGTCCTGGAGGGACCAAATGAAAGAAGCCCAGCACTTCAGTGCTGGGTCAGTTTTTAGAAGTGATCCGTCCCGTTAGGGACGATCCATCACCGCTTGTGCTCGTGAAGTCGCGTGGGAAAAAGCCGAGCGTTATATCGTCCCTTCCGCGGCCTGTCGGGCTTCGCTTGATCAAATTTGATGGGCAGGTTTTCAGCGGCGAAGCCGCGATTCAAGATAGCCTAGCCCGTAGGGCTAGGAACGGGCCTATCCAAACGATCAGCGCTGAATGCGCGTTTCAATGCCAGACTCCCATTGCGCCATAACCATCCGTTAACGAGATTCAATGTGATTACGAAATCCGCGTTCCAGCCTGCCCTGGAACGCACTTTCAGTGCTGATCATCTTCTTATCCGATGACCTAGCCCTGCGGGCTAGGCTATCCTGAATCGCGGCTTCGCCGCTGCGATAGCCAATCGTTCGTCCATTGTGCAAAGTCCGGCACCCTCCTTCCGAGACGAACGCGTCTTTTAAACCTAACCCGGCTGCTTTCATTTGGTCTCTCCAGGACGAGTACTCTCAACGAGCGCGTCCACAGCCTTATGTTGACGCGCATGCGCGGTCGCGGGACTGTGGCGGACAAGCCATCGGCTCGGCGGGAGCCTCGCCCCTACCAAGCTCCAGGCTCACAGATCGCGCCTTCGAACGGCTCTGCGGCCGTCGCTGCGCTTTGGCACACCCGAGCGGTGCATTTGAGGAAAACCATACTGTTCCGGCCGCGACGTAGGGCTTCCGCCTTCGCCGAGCCTACGGCGCGACGGGTTGGGCGGAATCGGGTTTCGCCCTACCGGTTTCCGATGGCCCATTACTCCATTACTCTACTATTCCAACGGCAACTCGACCCTCTCTTCTTCCCGGGCAGTGAGCTGATTGCCCATGATAATACGGGCGCAGGTGTTCCAGTGCAGCAGCGCGTCGTCGTTTTTGGGCGGACGAAGCGTTTCGGCTTTTTCGAACCAGCTCATCGCTTCGCTGAGGAATTCGTAAGCGTTATGCCGGGAGCCGGGATGGCCCTGACGGAGTTGGGCCTTGGCCCGGCGCTCGCAGATGATACCAGCGTAATAGGCTCGCTCATACGGATCGCGCAGACGAGAGAGAACTTCCTGGGTCTGGGTGACGCCGACGGAGTAGCCTTTGCCGAAGCGGTCGGTCAGGGCCAACAACAGCATGACCAGAGCCTCCTGGTTCTCCGGATCGATCTCCAAGACATCATGACATATACTCTCGGCCTCAGCCGGTTCGTTGAGTAAGCGGTAGCGTAAGGCTTTTTCCAGGGCCGCCGGAATGGCTTCTTCGGAAAGTCGCTTGAGTTCAAACATGATTTTCTCCATTCAGCGAGGAATCTCTAACCGCGAATCAATGCGAATAAAGGAATCGATTCGTGATTCTTTCGCGGTTTTGGTTGCGGGCCAGGCCGCGCTAAGAAATCTTTGGTGCCACTTTCAGAATCTAGGTTCCCGGTTTTGAACGAAACAATTTTAGCAACTTCCCCAGTGGATCGTAAAACTCGTCAACCACGCGCTCCTTTAATGGAATAATCGCGTTATCTGTGATGGTGATGTTTTCGGGACAGACCTTGGTGCAGCACTTGGTGATGTTGCAGTAGCCGATACCGTCAGCCTGCTTCAGTTCCGCCAGCCGGTCTTCCGTATCGAGCGGGTGCATTTCCAGCGCAGCGGCAAAAACCAAATAGCGTGGGCCGATGAATTCCTCGTACTTGTGGTGGTCGCGCAACACGTGACAAACGTCTTGGCAGAGGAAGCATTCGATGCACCTGCGAAATTCCTGTACCCGATCAATGTCCGCCTGCGCCATGCGCCAGGTGCCGTCGGGTGCATCGGGCGGGCGTGGTTTGAATTTCTTGATTTTTTTCTTCACCCGATAATTCCAGGAAACGTCGGTCGCCAAATCGCGGATGGGTGGAAACGCCCTCATCGGCTCGATGGTCACGGGTTCGTCAAGCGGCAACTCGTCCATTCGCGTCATGCACATGAGTTTCGGCCGGCCATTGATTTCCGCTGAACAGGAGCCGCATTTGCCGGCCTTGCAGTTCCATCGGCAGGCGAGATCATTGGCCTGGGTGGCTTGAATCGCGTGAACGGCATCGAGCACGACCATGCCCTCGGAAATTTCCGTGGTGTAATCCACAAAATCGCCGCCGTTCGTGTCGCCCCGCCAGATTCTAAAAACCGCCGTTTTCATTTCATCTCCTCGACCACCTGCTGCAACTGCTCCGGCATGGCGGGAATCCGCTCGCGTCGCGCCTGCATCGAGCCGTCCGGAGCTTTACGGAGAACGATGTTTACTTTGCCTTCCGCCGCGTCCTTGTTGGGAAAATCGTCGCGGAAATGTCCGCCGCGGCTCTCCTTGCGCTCAATGGCCGCGCAGGTGATGGCTTCTGAAACCGTGAGTAAATGCTTCAAATCAACCGCCGTGTGCCAGCCGGGATTGTATTCGCGATGGCCATGGACAACGATGTTTTGGGAGCGTTCCCAAAGCTTGCTCAGTCCATCGAGCGCGCGAACCATTTCCTCTTGCCGCCGCACGATGCCAACAAGGTTTTGCATCATTTCCTGCAAATCGTTTTGCACCTGGTAAGGGCCTTCGGCGCTATCGGCCTTGCCGGCGCGATCGAATGGTTCCAGCGCCTCCCGCGCGGCTTCTTCAATTTGGGCGTCGTCGATTTGACCGGCGTCGTGTTCCTGGCAAAAGATCGCGGCGAATTCGCCCGCGCGTTTGCCGAACACAACCAGGTCGGATAACGAATTTCCACCGAGCCGGTTCGCTCCGTGCAATCCGGCAGCCACCTCACCAGCGGCGAACAGTCCCGGCACATTGGACATCTGCGTTTCGGCGTTCACGCGCACTCCACCCATGATGTAATGGGTGGTAGGTCCAACTTCCATCGGCTCCTTGGTGATGTCCAGGTTGGCTAGCTGCATGAATTGATGATACATGCTCGGCAGCTTCTTCTTAATGTGTTCTGCCGCGTTCGGGATTTTTTCTTTGATCCACGCAATGTCCAGAAACACGCCGCCGTGCGGGCTGCCCCGGCCGGCTTTCACTTCATCCATGAGGCAGCGCGACACGTGATCGCGGGTGAGAAGTTCGGGTGGACGGCGGGCATTTTTGTCGCCCTGGGTATAACGCCATCCTTCTTCTGGGTTGTCGGCAGTCTGCGATTTATAGTTGTCCGGGATATTTGCAAACATGAACCGCTCGCCGTTCTTGTTGCACAAGATGCCGCCTTCGCCGCGCACGCCTTCGGTGACAAGAAGGCCCATGACACTCGGCGGCCAAATCATGCCGGTCGGGTGAAATTGCACGAACTCCATGTCCATCAATTCGGCGCCGGCATGATACGCCAGCGACTGTCCGTCGCCGGTGTATTCCCAGGAGTTGCTGGTGATTCGATAGGCGCGACCAATGCCGCCGGTGGCAAGCACGATCGCTTTCGCCCGGAAAACCTTGAATCGTCCGCGTTCGCGGTCGTACCCGAACGCGCCGGCCACGCGATCGCCGTCCTTAAGCAAAGTGACGATCGTGTGCTCCATGTGGACCTCGATGCCCAGATGGATGCCGTGGTCTTGGAGCGTGCGAATCATTTCTAGGCCGGTGCGATCGCCGACGTGGGCAAGTCGCGGATAGCGGTGACCTCCGAAATTGCGCTGAAGAATTCTCCCATCAGCCGTGCGATCGAACACGGCGCCCCAGGCTTCGAGTTCGCGCACGCGATCGGGTGCTTCCTTCGCGTGCAACTCTGCCATGCGCCAGTCGTTGACGTATTGGCCGCCACGCATCGTATCAGCAAAATGGACCCTCCAATTGTCGCGGTCGTCGACGTTCGCCAGCGCTGCGGCTATCCCGCCTTCAGCCATCACGGTATGCGCCTTGCCGAGCAGCGATTTGCAGACCAAGCCGACCTTGACGCTGGCAGCCGAAGCTTCGATGGCCGCACGCAACCCCGCGCCGCCTGCGCCGATGATGAGTACGTCGTATTCGAGAGTCTCGTAATTGGCCACCTGATCCGCCGAAACGTTGAAGGGTTAAAAGCAGTGAGGATAAAGGAAAAGCAATGATCTAACGGTTCAACGATTCGATGTTCATAAAATCTTCCAATCGTGCCAAACGCCCATTGAGCACAAACGCACATACAAGTCGGTGAAACCGACCCAAAACAAACTCAGCCACGCCCAAAGCATATGGCGGCGGTTGAGGCAACTCACGCAGGCGTATCCTTTGGCGCAAACTGGTGTTTTGGAAATTTCGTCTCGGAAACCGCCGATCAAATGGCGCAGCGAGTGACAACCAAACGTGTAACCGGCCAGCAAGACGACGTTCAGCGTGAGCACAATCGTTCCAATACCTATACCGAAATGTTTTGTTCCGGACGCATCCGCAAACCACATCGCTTTCCAGGCGTCGTGCCCGAGAATGAGAATGAACACCAACGCGAGGTAAAGAAAATAGCGGTGAATGTTTTGCATGATGAGCGGAAAGGAATTTTCGCCCAGAAATCCTTTGCGCGGCTCGCCGACGGCACAGGCGGGTGGATCGGCCCAAAACGCTTTGTAATAAGCGCCGCGGTAGTAGTAACAGGTGAGCCGAAAACCCGCCGGCGCCCACAGAACAAAAAGAGCGGGCGAGAATAAGAACCACAATGGCCACCAGCCAGGCTTCGGTCCAAAAATTGCGTGCGGCGAGCTACCGAAAATTTCCGGTGAATACAACGGCGAAAGATAATCGGCGCCATTTTGATCGAGCCAATAATGCGTTCCCTGAAATGCCGCCCAAGTCGTGTACACCAGGAAAGTGGAAAGCCCCAGAAATACGAACAACGGTTGCATCCACCACGCGTCACGCCGCATGGTCTCACCAAACGAGCGTTGTTTTAATGACACATTCGCGGAAGACATATGGGTTGCCCTGCGCTCTCGAACGGGGGCGATTGCAGCTTTACATATCGGCGAGGGAGGCCCATTTCAAGCTCATTACACGATTTTCAAAGGAGAGGCTAAAGGTGACGAGTGGCTGGAGTGCCGGCAAACGCGGAGACGGCCACCCTAGTCGTGTCTTCGATCGGGTTGGCGGGACTTAGCCCAACAAGAGAAACCACGAATAGCCTCCTGAATTCGCAGCCTGTCCCGCCGTACCTCGCAGAGCGAAGCAGGATCCATTGGTGTTCATTTGCAGTTCGTTCTTCTTGGCTACTTGCTATGTGTCATTCGCTTCGACCGGGGCTTGGCGCTGGGTTAGTCAGAAAAAATGCGGCAGCTCTGTACTGGATCACTCCAGGCTCTTGTTTTACGTGTGATGCGACCCGTCGTGACGGCGACTTGCTCAAGGGTCCCTGACGGGACGCGTCCCCGCTTTTCGCGTTACCCGGCAATAAATTGCCGGGCTACTTTCATTGCGTCCATCCGGGACAGCCGTCGCCACACTTGCCCGGTACAGTTCCCACGATCAATCGACCACCACTCTGCATCACGGTTAGAGGTTGCGCGTTGCAGATTCGTCATTCGTCAATGCGTCATTTATCATTTGTCGTTCGTCATTTGTCGTCGGCTATTGGCTATTTCATCCCCCGCCTGCTAGAAGGGCTGGCATGATGCGATCAGCCGGGTTCCTCGTTTGTTTCTTCCTGGGTTCGATCTGCGTGCACGCTGAACCGGTACTGCGGTGGGCGGCAGATCCCAATAGTAACGCCCCGTACACGTTCTTCGCGCCGGGCAAGGCATTGGCGGGATTTGAGTACGAGATCATCAATTCCCTCGCTCGCCGGCTGGGACGACGCGCCGAGTTCGTCCAGAATGATTGGAACGGACTGATCCCGGGTCTGCATCGCGGTCTTTATGATTGCGTGATCTGCGGCATAGAGATCACGCCCGACAAAGCAGATGAAGTAAGCTTCAGCGTTCCTTATTACTTCACCTTCGAACAATTCGTCGGGCTGCGCGGCACGCCGCCAATTGCCTCTCTCAACCAACTCCGCGGCCGGACGATAGGCACGCTCGATCAAACTGCAGCCCTGCGAATGCTGGAAGAGACACCGGGAGTAATCGCTAAAACCTATGACCAGGAAGTGAGCGCCTACCAGGACATCATCAATGGGCGTCTTTTCGGCGTGCTGCTGGACTATCCGATCGCCAAATATTATGCGGCACCTAACCCCAGGCTGGAACTGAGCGGCTCGCCCTTTGGTCAAGTCTCTTATGGTATTGCCGTCGAAAAGGGCAACACCGCGCTGCAACAGGAGATTGACGCCGCGCTACGTGATCTGATTGCCAGCGGCGAACTTCGAAACATCCTATCGCGTTGGGGCCTTTGGACAGGCGCGGTCGCGCAAGCTTTCAACCAGGCCGTCGAACCCTCGGCACCGGACACTGAATATCAAGCTTTCGTTGCCGCTCAAACCCCGAAGACAAGCTTTCGGTCTCACCTGCAAAGCTACGTCAAGGCCTGGCCGCTCCTGCGCCGGGCTGCGCTGCTCACCCTGACCGTTTCAGTCGCCGCCATGGCGGTGGCCGTCGTCGTTGGTTTTCTGCTCGCTGTCTGCCGCGTCTTTGGCCCACTGCCGCTTCGCTGGTTCGCCACATCTTACATCGAAGTGATGCGCGGGACTCCGCTCCTGATTCAGCTCTTGATCATCTTTTACGGCCTGCCCAACATCGGGATCCGGTTGTCGCCGTTTGTCGCCAGCGTGCTCGGACTCGGCTTGAACTACGCCGCATCGGAAGCTGAAAACTATCGCGCCGGATTGCTTGCGGTGCCGGCGGGTCAGTGGCAGGCAGCGCTCGCGCTCGGTTTGACGCAAAGTAAAACGCTCCGCTTGGTGATCGTGCCGCAGGCCTTGCGCTTCGTCCTGCCGCCGCTCACGAACGATTTCATCTCGTTGCTCAAGGATTCTTCGCTGGTCTCCGCGCTCACCATGGTAGAGCTGACCGGCGCTTATAACCGGCTCGCCACCCAAACCTTTGACTACTTCGGTGCCGGCCTGTTGGTCGCGTTGGTCTACCTACTCCTCGGCCTTCCGTTCGTGCGGCTGGCCCGTTCACTGGAGGAACGGCTGGGAAAAGGAAGCGTTAGACCGTCAGCCTAATGACAGATGACAGATAGCAGATCACGAGGCGCGAACGGCTGCTCCAAGCTCACAGATCCTGCCTTCGACGGATCTGCCGCCGTCGCTGCGCTTTGGCGCGCCCTAGCGGTGCGTTTGAGGAAAACCAGACAGCTCCGGCCGCGACGTAAGCTTCCGCCTTCGCCGAGCCTACGGCGCGACGGGTTGGGCGGAGTCGGGTTTCGCCCCCACCGACTCCATTACTACGCTACTCCATCACTCCGTTGCTCCACCACCCGGACCGTGTAGCCGCCGGATTTCTCGTCAGCCTGCAACCTCAGAAGACCGCGCTTCTCGCCTTCTAAGAGCAGCTCGTTAAAGGAACGAAACCCGTAGGCGCGCTCGTTGAAGCCGGGGTTGCGGCGCTTAATGGCCTGCTTGATCATAGAACCCCAGATGCTCTCGTCCTCTTCGCGTTCCTCGGTAATCGCCTCCAGTGTCTCCAGCACGAGGTCGAGCGCTTTGGCGACTGGGGGACCTTTGTTCTCGCGCACCGGTGTTTTGGAGTCCGAGCCGATGACTGCGATCCGCTTGCGCGTCTTTGATGGATCGGTGCGAACCAAGTCGTCGTAATACAGGAACTGGTCGCAATTGTTGATGAACAAATCGGATGTGGAATTCTTGACACCTACGCCAATCACAGTTTTGGCGTTCTCCCGCAGCTTGCTCACCAGTGGCGAAAAGTCAGAGTCGCCACTGATGATGGCAAAGGTATCTACATGACCCTTGGTATAGCAGAGGTCGAGAGCGTCCACCACCATTCGGATATCGGCTGAGTTTTTGCCTGATTGGCGCAAGTGAGGAATCTCAATGAGTTCGAAGGCGGCCTCGTGCAGGCCACGCTTGAATTCCTTATATCGATCAAAGTCGCAGTACGCCTTCTTAACGACGATCTGCCCTTTGAGCAGCAGACGTTCGAGCACCTTTCGGACGTCGAAAGCAGGGTAGTGGGCATCGTGAGCGCCGAGAGCGATATTCTCCAGGTCGAGGAATACCGCCATGGTCGCATTGGAATCGCGCGAACTCATATGATCTTTCCTTCCATCAACTCGAGGAGTTTGTTTACCGTGCGCCAGCTTCTCACGGTGCCGATCGTCCCGAGCTTTGAGTCAAAGTAGGCATTGGTCAGCTTAGTCCGCGATACGCCATCGGGAAACAGCAGATAAACCTCTTTTCCGCGGAGAATGAACCGGTTAGGCGGCGATCGGTCCGGATCAAGGCTGTTCACCGCGCTCACCTTCGGCAGGTCCGCCAGAAACAGAACGTGGAGCGTATCTTCCGCTGCTCTTTCCTTGATGAAAGGGTTGCTGCGAACGACCTCGCGCATCTCACCAGTCATTCTTAACATGACCGGCACCCGATATCCGAAGCGTTTCTGAATTTGCGTCGTAATCAGGTCTGGAAGGCGCGTCGAGATCTCGGGGGTCGCGCTGAAAATCACGTTCCCACTCTGGATATAGGTCCGTACATTGTCGCATCCAGCCTTGGTAAATATCTCGACCAGGCCCGGCATGGGAATCTTATTTTTCGGGCCGAGATTTATTCCTCGAAGTAAGGCTAGGCAGGTTGCGGACATTGTGAAGATTGGAGTACTCCGGGGTTTCTCGCGGGTGCAAACGCAAGGCGTTGCAGTACGCCAATCATTCCACCTTTATCCGACGGTGTGCTGAGACACTGACTGCCGAGATCAATAAATCCCAGAGTTGGACGCTCTTCGTACCACAAAAGTCCTCATTACACGTGCCAGGGAAATCATATTTTTGGAAGCTCGATCCGATGCGGCAGATCACTCTCGGCGACAATCAGCTCTTGCAGTAACTTCTTTCCGTGACTGGACGCTCCAAACAATGAGAGCCGGGTCCGGGCGATTTCTCGCAACCTTTCGATCACGTGTCGAAGAATAATCTGATGTTTCGGATCGTGGGCCGAAGGCAATGCTGCTCCTTCCGCCAACGCATCGACGAAGCCGTTAATCAAAGCTGCCCCAATGTTGATCTTGTAGACATTGAGTTCGGTCGCCGCTTTCGCATCTTCCGGATGGATGCCGCTGCCGCCGTGCAAAACCAAGGGAATACGTGTGCTTTTGGCGATCTCGCTCAACAGCTCAAGATCGAGCCGTGTTTTCTGGCCATGCTCGGAACCGACCGAAACTGCCAAGGTATCGGTTCCGCTCTTTTGCGCCATTTCCGCGGTTTCTTCCGCAGCGGCCCGGATGGCGCGGCCGCCCTGGTACTCCCCGCCGAATTGGCCAATCTCGGATTCGAGAATCGCACCGCATGCGTGGGCTGCTTCCGCAAACCGGATGGTGCCCCGGATATTATCCGCCAAAGGATGGTGTCCACCGTCGTACATCACTGAAAAATAACCGTGCCGAAGACTGTGATAGATATTCTCATCCTTGCCGGGGTGATCCTGATGCATCAACACGGGCACTGAGGTCCGCTCGGCCAGGCTTCGAATGATTCCGGAAAGTTCGGTCATCCCAGCATACTCGAAGTTAATGAAGTCGGTCTGTACCATCACTGGAGCGTCTTCGCGTTCGGCCGCTTCAATGACAGCTCGGGCCATTTCCAGATTGCTTACGTTAAAGGAAGGAACAGCAAACTTGTTCTTGAGAATGTAGTTGAGAAATAATCGCGGTTTTGTGACGAACATGGTGAAGAGATGAAGTGTTGAAGCAGTGGCGTGCTGGAGAAATGGAGTGCTGGAGTAGTGGAGTATTGATTGTGACCCTTTCAGTAGCCATCTGGGAGCCTAAAGCAAATAGCCGGTGGCAAATGGCGGCCCGAAACACCTCCACCACGCCAGTGCTCCGGCATTTCCTTACTCCATCACTCCCCTGCTCTAGGGATTGGCTTATCCGCTTCTTTCGGGAGCTCTGGCAGTTTTTGCCAGCTGCTGCCGGCATAAATCCAAACTGTGCTGTCACTGCAAAGGGCCACGATCTCGCCAGAGCCAAGAGTTGCAATCTGCTTGATCTCTTTTGCCTCACGAGTTCTCGGTAAGTCAGGTGGTTCCATGGACGGCATAATAATCAAATTTTCCATCTGATCGCCCCTAGATTCTGGATTCGGCGTCCTCCTCACGCGGGTAGGCGTCTCCCCAGCCATAAGGTTGTGTGAGGGTGCTAGAAATTTGTCTCAGGGGGGTGACCCCTTGGCTCGCGCCATCCTGGCTTCTTGCTGGGCACCGGCAAAAATGAAGAATGCGATGAAGATCAGCAGAGGATTACCGAAAAGCCCGTAGATGCCGAAGACAACGGCCAGGCCCTGGCCAATCCAAGCCGCAATCTGTGTCGCTCGAGCGTACGGCATCGTCATCGCTAACAGTGCGCGCAGGATTCGGCCGCCGTCCATCGGAAACGCCGGGATCAAGTTGAACAAAACCAGCATCACGTTGACGGATGCTAGTCTGCTCAACAATTCGACTCTTGGGTTTTCCAGGTATTCGAGTTGTTGAAGCTCGGCGCTTCGGTGAACCACAAAGATCAGCGCTCCGGCAATCACCACGTTCACTAGTGGCCCGGCGATGGCGACAACGAATTCCTGCCAAGGCTCGTCCGGGATCCGACTGAGTCGCGCCACACCGCCAATCGGCAGCAAAGTAATGTCAGGCGTCGCGATACCAAATCCGCGTGCCGCAAAGGCGTGGCCAAACTCATGCAGGAGTACGCAAGCGAACAGAGCCAGAACGAAGAGCACCCCTTGCACGGCTCCGGCCAATCCTGCCACCCGGTAGTAGCTGACCCAAATCCATGCCATAAACAGCAGGAAGGTCAGGTGAATTCGCACCTCGATCCCGGAAATGGAGGCAACTTTGAGGGACCAGCGCATCCGTTTTAACTTTGTTACCTGTATTCTATCCAAACAGCGCCCAAGCGCTCCGTATCAATGGACGAGATCAGTTTGGCATCCAACGCATCCACCGCGTCTTGAGCCCTCCATTCTTCTTGCACGAAGAACTTCACCTGAAGTCGATCGGTCGCCGCGCTGATTTGAAATCCTTGGGGTGCACTACCAAGATCAACGCTAGTGACTTCGTCATAATTTACCCTCTCATTAACCAGATTCGACGAATCCACAGGACCACCAGCCCTCAAGCCCCGAACGGAAAAACTAATTTGCCGGGTTTCTCTTTTTTCCAAAACGACCATTTTGTAAAGAGTATCACAAGAGTCGTGGCTTGGTCACTTTTATAGGTGATAATCGTCGTGCTCGTCGGTCAAAAACCCCAGCGGGTATTCCCCGCCACCCCCCCGGCTCGGACCGCCGCGCACCAAGCCAAGATCCGCAGCAGCGCTGGTATATAAGTCACGGAGATGCTGCACTAGATTGCTTTTCAGGCTGGGCTGCGCTCGGATAATTCGAAATCGGAGCAGTCGTATACTGGGGAGAATTCCATTGGCCGGTTCTAGGCTGCATCGCAAGCTCCATTTTATTCATCACTGCGCCGCCGAAAATGGTTGCGAACGACGTGTCCGCAGCATCTCTGCCCTGTCCAATGCGCACGAAGCTCGACTGAGGAGCAAGGCGCGTCGGATCGAACAGAATCCAGCGTCCCCCAAGAAAAGCTTCGATATAGGCGTGAAAGTCTGGCGGATTGAGGCCATAGGCATATGCGCTCACGAACCGAGCTGGGATTCCTAAGGAGCGGCAAAAGGCAATTGCGAGATGCGCGAAATCCCGGCAGACACCGGCTAGCTGCGTAACCGTGTCGAAGGCCGACGTTGTTGGAGTCGTTATCCCGGACAGATACTCAATTCGTTCGGAGATCCAATTACATATCCGCGTAACTCGGTAGAACCCGGACTCGTCTTGGTTGAACTCCCGTTTCGCCAGTCGAGCCAGTAGATCAGACTGACAAAAACGGCTCGGGTAAATGAAAACCAACGCTTCAGCAGGAATTTGTTCGAAGAGCGGCACCTGAAGCCGGGACGGATCTCCGAGTACTTCATGGGTGGCGTCCACGACTGCATCGTATACCAGTTCGACCGGACCACTTTGAGCAGTGACCCGGTGGTAGCGTTGGCCACCTATAGCCATCTCCTGACAGTACTCTGCTCCGCCAACCTCGAGATGTTCTGTAATGATGCGCTGAAACGAATTTTGTGCGACCGCGACGTTAAATAAGAAAGAGGCCGGTCCGGAGAGTTCGTAGGCCAGATGACATCTGATTTGAAACTCCATGGGAGCCCTCACTCCAAATCACGCCAGCTCTAAGCGCGTATGATCGATCCATTCGCCCTTTAGTTTCGTTCTCTCCCGGTCAAGCGGACGGTCCCTAGATCTAGTTCGCAGACGCGCTCGCTTCCTCAACGAATGCTGGTTCGTGAGAAACGTAAGACGCTAGCGACTCATTTGGGACCAGACCAGTGAGCTGATTCAGTAGACGCTTAGCTTGGGCGATCCCTATGAGACCCGCTCGATTCATTCGCCCTCGAGCCTCAAGTTCTTTGGCCATTCGCAGCCGGCCAGCATCAAGACCGACAAATCCACTATCTTTGATTAATTGATGAACAATTACTTTGGAAGTTTGGTAATCGCCGCAGTAAAACACGACTAAACGTTGAAGCAGCCCGGTTCGGTAAATCGCGTGCGGAATGAAAGAGGCAGGAATCGTGCTGAATGCTTTAACGACGCGAGCATTTGGAAGCTTTTTAGCCAGCTCTTCGCCCGCCGTGGTCGACGGAGGCAGAGAACGCACCATTCTGCCGTTCGGATTCCACTCGACCGGGTTTGTGACATCGATCACCGTCCTCCCTTTCATCGGTCCCGCGGCCTCCAATGCATCGTCCACCCCCCAGAAATTCGGCGAGAACAAGATTACGTCGCCAAACAGAGCTGCATCTGCAACGTCGCCGACATAGGCTCCTGATCCCGCTTCTTCGACTAGCCCTCGGAGGTGCTTTGGATGACGCGAACTGAAGAGGACTTGATGTCCGGCTCTAACCCACAATTTTCCAAGGCCACCCCCAACTCTCCCAGCTCCGATAATTCCGATCTTCATACTATTGTCCCTTAACCGCTTCAAAGCCCCGTAGTCGGATGTGAAACGGCGCTACGATTCTTGCCCGCTCCCATAAGTTTCTCCAATACCGTTCTCGAAGTGTTGTCGTCGCTTTTGGGTATGGCAAAAGTCGAGCGCCGGAAGGAAACCGTTATGGGATTTGAATGATCCCGTGCCGCCGGTTGTGCCATCTCGGGAAAGCAACAACAACCCGTCGGCAAGAGTATGGGAGAAATCGACTAAGAGAGGCGACATTCACGAAAATAATAACAACTACTACATGTAGTGCCGCACCGCTGATAGGGCTGTGCGTTATAGAAAGTGGACTTAATGAAAATATATCTCTGCCCGATCCTAGCCGCGTTAGGGCTCTTCGCTTTGGTTCCTCCGGAATCTAAGGCGATTACCGTTACCGTAGGACAAGGGTATTCCGACGATCGTTACTATTCCCGTGAGCACGGCTACCGGTATTACCATTACCGCCACCATCACCATCCTTATTATGCGCCGCACCATTGGCAAGATGATGATTAACAGCCAGCAGTAAAAATCCCGTTCGGGATGAATTCAGGACCTGCCGCTGCCGGTATGCCAAACTTGTTCGATCCCAGATTGGATGATAGGGAACAGGTTGGTTTCTTTTCGATATAGTACGCTAAGTCGGCCATCAGCGAATCGATCTGGGTTCGACTTCGCGTAAAGTCACATCCCAAAGATGGGGACGCCAAACCAGACTAGATCTTTCATGGTGAAACTGCGACCATCGGAAGCGACGCGCCACCCAAACGACAGTTCAGATGGTCCAATCCCCGAGGATCTCGGAAATTTTGTCAATCTCTGGTTCGCAGTTGCTGTGATCGGATTGTTCGTCTTTGCCTGTTTCTACATCCTAAAGGTAGCTGTTGACCTTTTTCTTCCGATCGTGCTTGCAGGTTTTCTCGGTTTCCTGCTAACGCCTGTCACCAGATGGTTAAAGAAAATCGGTTTGTCAAACTTTTGGGCACCGCTCCTCGGCACCCTCGGCTTTTTGACCATCTTGATCTGCCTTTTTGCCGCACTGTGTGTATCACTAGCCAGGTTCGAACCTGATTTCCCCCGCTATCTCGATCACATTCAGGAACGTTTGACGCCAATCCTTCAAGCCGTCCAGAAAAGCTCACCATCGATCGACCGCCTGGGCGCCTGGTTGAACTCGGGCAACATCCTTCAGGTAAACATCCGCGGGCCAAGCTTTGTGGAGATGGCTCTGAAGAACGCGCCGAAATTTTTGGCGATTCTGGTCATTGTTCACGTGCTGGCTTTCTTCCTTCTGCTGTACGGAGCCCGGCTCCTCAAAAAACTCGTCGATATGATCCCGGGTGTGTCAGAGAAACAAAACGTCGTCGAAATCGCGTCCGAGATTGAGCAAACCGCAGCGCGTTACTTTACTTCGGTCACGCTGATCAATGCTGGTTTAGGGGTGAGTGTTTGGATCTCCGTGGGTTTGCTGGGACTACCCCATCCGTTGCTTTGGGGTGTTGCTGCGTTTTTGCTCCATTATATCCCCTTCGTGGGAGCAACGGGTGGTATCGTGGCAATGACGCTAGTTTCACTCATCCATTTTGATTCGGCCTGGTACGCCCTTTTGCCGCCTCTGGCCTATGTCTTGTGTGCGATGATCGAGGGCAACCTAGCGACGCCGCTGTTTCTTGGGCGCTGGTTAACCCTGAACCCGGTCGCCATCCTGCTGACTTTTCTTCTTTGGTCCTACCTCTGGGGTGTGGCCGGCACTCTGCTCGCTGTTCCCCTCCTGGCGACCTTCAAAATATTCTGCGATCGAATTGAGCCACTGAGACGGGTGGGCTCATTCCTTGGGCGACCGTAGATATAGTTAAATCCAGAAGTACTGTGTGGCCGTTGGGACCGGCGGCAACTTCACCAGGCGTTCGGGGCAGTTTGGAATGTTTGTTCAGCATCGCCTCGAGCGAATCGAGATTCGTCCCGTTTCGTAACGGACGCCGCGCCGAAGGATGAGCGTTCTGCTTGCAACTATTGAAGGGCTCAGTGCCATTCGTTTTGCTTCATTTTTCCGCGCGCGCCTGGAGTTCATCGCCCACTTGCGGAACCAGGGAAACAATCCCTCCAACCGCCTGATCGATATTGGTGTAAAGAGCGCTTCCGGAAGACTCCTTAATTCTTTTGACCCATCGCGCGGCGCCTTCAGTTGGCAGGCTCCAGAGGCCGACAAGAATCAGAGCATCGGGGACCTCAAGCTTAATGGAATGCGCCATTCTACCCACGGTGATTACCGATCTTGACTCGATCGCGGAGAGCAAAATCCAAGGTGCTTTTAATTCCCTCAAGCGTTCCACTTTCTCCGCGATAAGAGTTCGCCAGGATAACAAATCCGTGCCGATCCCTTTAGCAGCCAGCAAGCGCGCAATAACTCTCCCCACAATTTCGTCGCCTTCTCCCATGAAAGGCACGATAGCCATTCCGGGCTGTTCCGGTGGTTGCTCTAATTCCGTTGAGCGCTCGACAGTCATTTCCTCGATCAGTTCGCGCAGTTGTGCGTAAATCCGAGATTTTGTTGGATTACTTGCACCCGGATAAAGATCGTTTTCGATCGCTCGGAGGGTGGGCAAAATGAGTCCTTCGGCGATTCCTACCGAAAGTTGCATCCCTCCCAATTCCTGCAGGAGTGCCTTGGCCTCCGGAAGGCGATTTTCGGTAAGGAGGAGAATGAATCTTGTTTCCGAGGAGGAGGGTGGCTCAGCTGCAAGCAAAACACTGCAAATATGGAATGCGGGAAAATAGCGACCCAACACTACGAGGCAAGCGGTGAGGGGCGTCGCGAGCAACAGACCGATCGGACCCCAAAGCCAGGTCCAGAATAGCGCGGATACGATGATGGCCAGCGGTGACATTCCGGTGCTACTGCCTAAGACAAAAGGTTCCACAAAATTGTTAGTGAACACTTCCAGAGACCCGTAGAGGGCCAGAGTCAGTATCGGTTCCCGCCAGCTTGTGGAAATGGCAATAGATAATAGCAACGGAAAAAATGCAGATATCCAGAGGCCGACGTAAGGCAAAAACCGCAATACCAGGGTTAGAACTGCCCAGAGCAGGGCGTTCGGTATACCGATCAGAGAAAGTCCGAGCCCAACCAGTAGTGCATATCCGGTGTTCACCAGCAACTGCCCCAATAGAAAACGGCTTAATTTGGATCCGGCCTCGTCCACTGCGAGAGTTGTGGTCGCAACGTGCGAGTGTCCAATCAGTCGAAGAAACCGAACGCGGAGTCGCTTTCGCTCTAGGAGCATAAAAACCACGAGCACGACAACCACGGCAAATTCCCCTATCGGACCCGCTACCGGCGTCAGGCTGTTCTTCACAATTGCAAGTACATTGTCAGCACCGCTTACAATCTGGACCTTTGTTGCCTCCGGCTGTTGAACACCTCCAGATGCCGTGACTTTTCCAAGGTCGGTAATCAACGCGTCAACGTTGCTAAGGGCCAGATTCAGCGGGCCGGGCGGCCCCTGCTGAATGGCCGCCCATCTAGCATGAATATTATCGCGGTACTTGGGCAAAGAGTTTACTAAGTCCAGACCCTCCAGTGAAAGCGTCGAGCAGAGGCCTCCAATAAGGGCGAAGACAATCGCTACGACGCTAAGGACGGCTACTGCGCGGGGAAATCTCCAACGTTCCAGGCGAGACACAACGGGCGCTAGCAAAAAGCTGATCAGAATCGCCAAAATTAGCGGCAGCAAAAACTCCTTCGCCCAAGCAAAAGCGGAGAGAATGACAACTAGGTAGGCTACCTGGATTAGCTTCCCGAGTTCGACCGGCTTTTCAGATACGAGGTTGTTCGGCAAGGCAAGAGAAAAATCTTCTAAGTTCGCGCCAGCAGCTGTATATGGCCTCGTCGGGCAATCTCAGCAGAAGTCCAGACAAAAGAGGAGAGGAAATTACGTCGAAAGGGCAGTTCTTGAGATGCATGCATTTCCTCCAGGACTGCCAAATCTAAATGGTCTTGGCCGCCTTGAGGACCAGGTAAAAATGATTATTTCCCCGAAGTAAGAAACATTCCGATTGCGGCCAATACCATGATACCGGTGGCCGCCCATCCAACAGCTTTTAAGTACACGGGAAGATGCAGCTTACCAATGATCTTTCGATTGTTGGCCATCAGCATCATAAAACACATCACCGGGGCCGCCGTAACCCCATTGACGATTGCCGCCCAAACCAGCGCTTTGATGGGATCGAGCTTGGTGAAATTAATTATCAGCCCTATCAGCGTTGCTACTGCCAGTACCCCATAAAATGCTTTCGCTGCCTTGAGCTTTCGCTCCAGTCCCACTGGCCATCGAAATGCCTCCCCTACGGCGTAGGCTGCCGAGCCACCGAGAACTGGCAGCGCCAGTAGCCCTGTCCCCACAATCCCAAGGCTAAAAAGCAGAGAAGCAAAGGGTCCTGCAATCGGACGAAGAGCCTCAGCAGCCTGGGCGGCGCTGTCGATATCGTTCTTCCCGTGGGCGTGCAGAGTAACTGCTACAGTCAGAATGATGAAGTAGGCTATCAGATTGGAAAACGCCATCCCAAGATAAGTATCGATCGCGATCCTTTGCATCGGCTTCTCCGAGGCTTGAGGGGACCCTTCTCTAAGCGGTTCTTCTTTCGGAGTGGCATGCATTTGTTCAACCTCTTCGCCAGACTGCCAGAAGAATAGGTATGGACTTATGGTCGTTCCCAAAACAGCTATCAGGGCTGCCATAGACTCACGATCGAACAAAAGGGTTGGAAGGAAGGTTCCGCGCAGAGCTTCCGTCCAGGATATGTGTGTGACAAAGACTGTACCTACGTAAGCAAAAAGTGACAGCGTGAGCCATTTTAGGACCGTTGAGTATGTTTTGTACGGGATGAAAACCTGCAAAAGTACTGAGATGACAGCGAACATCACGCAGTAAACCAAAGCGGGGCCGCCAATCAGCAGATTGACCGCAGCACCCATTGCTCCGATATCCGCTCCAATGTTGATGATGTTTGCCAGCAATAGCAGCGCAACGACCGAGTACAATGCCCATCGGGGATAGAATCGGTGAATGTTACCGGCAATCCCTCGACCAGTAATGCGACCCAGACGTCCGCTAATCTCCTGAATGGCGGCCATGAACGGATAAATAAAAAGCATCGTCCACAGCATCGAATACCCGTATTGCGCGCCGACGCTGGAGTAAGTGGCTATGCCGCTCGGATCATCGTCCGCTGCACCTGTAACCAGTCCCGGACCCAAGATTTTTAGAACTTTCCGTACCCAGAAATCGCGTTTGCCCGGACCGGCTTTTCGGGGCACGGCAGAGATTATTGTTTCGCCTTCCGCAGCCGCGACTTTGATGACGGGGTCGAGCTTAGGACGACCCGACTGTTTTTTCCGTGCCAAATCTGAAAAGTTTCTCTGGCGAATTTCAAGCTTTGTCAATCCCGTTTCGCGTCACCTGAATGAGCGCTTATCCAGAGACTGCCGATTCATCCACCTCCGTGAGGCATCTTTTTTGAACGGAAAAAAGAGCTTGAACGCATCGCAGCCCGAAAATTACGATCGCGGGTATGCTTTGGACTATTATCGTCATCTTGGTCGTATTGTGGCTTCTCGGCTTCTCGGTTTTCCATGTTGCCGGAGGCTTAATCCACCTTCTTTTGGTGATCGCTGTGATTGTGCTGATAGTAAAGCTCGTGACAGGTCGTGGTCTGTAGGCCTGGAGCCCAGGGATCAAAAGGCAAACCTGCTCAAGCGGATGTCAGCACCTCGGATTAGGAATCCAATACTGTGTGATTTCTTACATGGGTACGAACGTCTCGAGGCGAGTAGATTGCTTCGATGCATCGAGTTCGTCTATCGATAGCGTTTCAGTAACTTCACCCAGCGCTATTGCGGATGGATCACTGCGGATCAAAACGTCCGAACGGGACGGCCTTGGGTCCGCCGAGAGATAAAAAGCTAGCAGGTCCGCCCAGCGCAAGACGCGGAAGCAACTACGGATTGGCTATGCTCGTCCGCAAAGGGGGCCAAGGAAAGCTAAACTAGTAAAGCGATTTGAGAAGATTGCCACAAATGCTAAAGGGGAGTCACTGGGACTCCCCTCTCAAACCTTCGTTAGCGGTTACAATTTCTCGATCATCTGCCGGACTTCGTCCTTACTCTTTCCAAGCTTCTTCTGAAGCCGTCCAAGCATTTCATCTTCTTTACCTTCCGAAAACACCAAATCATCATCGGTGAGATTTCCGTACTGCTGTTTAAGCTTGCCCTTCAGCTCGTTCCACGAGCCTTTGATTTGAAGCTTGTTCATAAAAGGTTAGACGCCTAACAGGCCGCTATTGTTCACTTCCGGTTTGGCGAAAGCTGCACGTAGGCGATGACCAGATCGATTTGTCTTTACGACCAGATGCTCGAGGAGCTCACTCGCCGATAGGCGTTTGTTCAAAGATGCACGTCGATCGACGGGCGGTCTGATGGAATGTATCCGCGGGTGTAGCGGCCTTCGTTGTAGGGGTGTCCGTTGTACTCCCCGCTGTTGTAGGCGTTCCCGTTGTTGTAGTTCCGGTTGTAATAACCGTGCTAGTACCCACCAGATGTATCCTCGCACGATTGCGTAGCTAATGCGCCGAACACCAGGGCAAATATATTAAGAATTAAGAGGAGGCGTTTCATTGTAATAAAGATTATTAAAGATCCGATTTTAAATAGTCACGTGTGCAGCAATCTGCACCCCACCTAGAATCGAGCTAAAGCCTAGACCGAGCGATGGCGACAAATACCGGCCTTCAGAGGGGAGAAGGAAATTGCACGAATAACGTTTCTTGGGATTGTTTTCGCACGAGTGTTTGAACTTCTCCAAGACTTCTTTTGAAGCGTTATAGTTGCTTGCGGATATGGTAACCTTGGTGAGGAGATCCGTGACCGCAGCGCCGAAGGCCGCGATGTCAGCTTCGACTGTCCTTCGTCATACCTAAAGGCAACGCTAATCCGTGGAGAAAAGTATGGGAGCAGCTGATTAAACAGGGCGAGACTTATTACACAATGAGCATCGAGACAATAGTTCTTATCATCGTCCTTATTATCCTATTTGGCGGTGGCGGCGGTTATTGGTATTCGCGACGCAGGTAAAAAAACCTCCGGACGCGCACAGTTTCCATTTTGAACCATGGGAGACGGCTTGCACCTAAGTTTCCGCAAGCCGTCTGTGAGCAGTAAGTTGGCTGGCCGGATCGGTACCGCGAAAAAGTCAGCATTCAATGTTCTGAATGCGCCGGCTCGTTCGCCGCATACTTGAACCTAACCAAACGATCGAGCCAACGATGAACTTTGCGGAAAAGACAAATATGAACACGCAGACAAAGACCCCCGAGGCGAGAAAACGTCCGCTAGCACATGCGATCGTTCCGCGAGAAGAATGGGTTAAGGCTCGTAAAGAGCTGCTCAAAATGGAGAAAGAATTCACTCGACAACGCGATAAACTTAGCCGACAGCGCCGCGCGCTGCCTTGGGTCAAAGTCGAAAAGCCTTACGTGTTCGACACCCCGCACGACAAAGAAACGCTTGCGGATCTTTTCGACGGACGCAGCCAGTTGATCATCTACCATTTCATGCTCGGTCCTGGCTGGAAAGAGGGCTGCGATGCCTGTTCGTTTCTAGTCGATCATGTCGATGGCGCCCTCGTGCACCTCGAGCATCACGATGTGTCGTTGGTGGTAGTTTCACGTGCGCCCTTGCGCGAGATTGCACCGTTTAAGAGGCGCATGAGCTGGCGTTTCAGATGGGTATCGTCGTTCGGCAGCGACTTCAACTTCGACTATCACGCGTCGGCCACAAAGAATGAAATAGCGAAGGGCAAGATGTATTACAACTACGAAATGGTGGAATTCCAGAGCGAGGAACAACCCGGCATCAGTGTGTTCCACAAGAACAAGAGGGGCGATATCTTCCACACCTATTCCTCATACGCGCGCGGAGGCGACCTATTAATCGGCACATACAACTACCTCGACCTAGCGCCTCTCGGTCGGCAGGAAGAAAAGGGTCATGGGATGGATTGGGTGCGGTATCACGACAGGTATGCCGAGGACGGTTTCGTCGAACCGACCGGGCGATAGGTCTCCGCGAAAGCCTCGGACTCATGACGCGGTCGGAGGGTCGCTATTCATGAGAGTCGCTTCGGGCGACTCAGGTCATGAGACGACCGAAAAACGAATCTTTGTCAGCTACCCGCTGCGGCCAATGTTTGTTCGGCGCAGCATCGGACGGTTGGGAGGTTGGGAATCCATCGACGGCAAGCTTGCTCAGTCTCCGATCGTCGATAAGGCAGGTAGGTAACTACCAGGCTGTTGCCCAGTTTTCCTCGGCTTCCACAAGTCAAACTTGGCGTTTAGCAACTTGTTGCTAAGCGCAGTATCATCTAGTAGCGGACGGTTTGATCTACCACACGGGAATCAAGAGAGAAGCGGACAAATTTTTTCGGTTGGTGGGGTAACCCCGAATCGTCAATCATAACGTTATGCGCAACTTTAAACTCATCATGACTTCTGTCTTGGCCATTTTGGTAGCAATCCTCGTCGTTCAGAACAGGGAGCCGGTAGAAACGCACCTACTATTTGCAACGGTCGCCATGCCTCACGCTGTTCTGCTTTTCATCGCCTCCGCGGCCGGATTCGCGCTCGGAGTCCTTCTCACTATGTCGCTGAAGAGAAAACCTAAGGACATGCAATGAGCCGCATGGAAGCATGCGCTTAGGTTGATCGGCGCCAATTTCTCCTTCCTCGATCAGGCTATCGACGCCGTTGGCGATTCCCTGATTTTCTGCTTCCTGAAAAGAGGGATACCACGCGCGCAAAGAAGAAAAGCAGACCCACCAAGAGAACTGCCACCAAGGTCAGCAGAATTGTCGATAACGATTGTGTACGCGCGTACGCTCTATCCCTGGATCGCAAAGTCTTTGCTTTTGATTCGGAGCCGATCTGGGCGCTCTCCGCCCCTCCCTGCCAGTCGTTTAACGTTTTTTGCGCTGCGCGGCCGATTTTATCCGCTTCCGTTTTTTTCTCTTCCACAGCAGCCATTGGGTGGTTGTTCAGGTCGTCTGCTGTCTCCGGAATATCGCTTGTTTTGCTCATAAATGCCTTCCTTAAGATGTTCGCATCGATCTACCGCCAGCGGTTGATCTTTACTCAACCGGCTGCGGTCGAGTGCTCCGGCCACAGTCTCCACTCTGGCGGAAGCACACCGCGTACGGCTTAGTTGTTTTCGCGTTTAACCGTCACCTTCTGTCCGGTCCGGTTGTCCCGATACACTTCTTTCGTGCCCTTTTTCTCGAGCAGTTGGTATCGCGACACGTCCTGTTGGACGTGGTCATACGTCACTACCGTCTGCGAAGACTCGACCGCCGGTAGCACCGTCTCAACTGACTTTTGAACGGTTGTAGTGGTTACCGGTGCCGGCACAATGAGGTCGGCCTCATTCACGTAGACCACCTGTTCGCCCGTTGTGCCTCGCACGGTAACAACATAGATTCCGCTGCTGTCCCGGACAATCCCAGTGACACTCGATGCATCCGGAATTCGCGTCTCTCGAATTACGGTAGTTTGCACGGTCTGCGGCAAAGTAGTAAATCGAAGATCATCTGCTTGGGCGGTCGCACCGAAGCAGAGACCAGCCCCAATCGCTATGGCTAAATTAGTAAACTTTCGCATCATGTTCCTTTGTCTTTATGTAAATTTCCTGTCTTTGAATTCTAGTTGCTTCGACGGGTCACTGGCCGATTCTGGACTAACTCCAGAGGCCACGCCATTTTTCGTCGTAAGAGAATCGATTTAACTAACCTGCTGACGCTCGCCCGGCTTCATTCGCTTCTGCCATACTCTTATCGATGCGTTACTGTCGCCTTTGAGTATAACGACGGGCGACGGGGAGGAACGCACGAAGACTTTGAAACGAGGGCGCCGCCGTGAACGAATATTGTTTGATGGCGCTCGTGTCTCCAACCACCTTGGTTCCGTTCTCTCGCCAGGCGTTGTTATACCCGAAGGCAATTGTAACTCTTCGAGCAATGTATGGGAGAAACGCATCGATCCGAACGAGACTCGTCATGTTAGTTAGCCAATCCTCTCGGGACGGCAAATCGGGAGGATGCTCTAGATTGAAACCAGCAACCGACCAGTGACTCGCCGGAGTGATCCGGAACCGCACGTCCGAGCTGGGAGCGTAGAACGAACCGATGAATGCTTCCCGATTTCCCTATCTGCTATTGGTGTTGGCCCCCTGCTGGTTTGGAGCAACCGCAGTTCATGCAACCGACCCTCCATCCCCGATTGGATTCTGGAAGGGCCAAGACGCCACCTTTGAGATGTTTGAAAGTGACGGCAAACTTAGTGCCAGGATCGTGGCTTTGAGCGAGCCGAAGACGACTGAGGGGAAAGAAAAAACCGATATTTACAACCCGGATCCAAAGAAACGCTGCCATCCGATCATCGGGCTTGTCTTCATATCTGGCTTTACGAAGAAAAGTGACACTCGCTGGGAGAACGGGACGGTTTACGACCCGAAGAGCGGCCAAACCTACTCCTGTTTGATGGAACTACAGGGACCAGACAAGATCAAGGTCCGCGGGTATATTGGTATCGCACTCATGGGCCGAAACTACATTTGGACCAGAGCAAACTAAGATCCGCCACCTGCTTCTTCATCCACTCTTGCCGTAGTCATACTCGGAAGCAACGGTAATACTTCGAGAAGGGTATGGGAGAAGCTCAGCGATCCGGGCGAGATTCGTAATTCCAGATAGTAGATTCTCCGATTACGGCGAATCTGGACTAGCCGGGGAATGAAAGAAACGCTGAATGACTAGAGGCAAGACGGTCGCACGAAAGCGAATGTCCATGAAGCTTTGGGCTGCCAATTCCGCTGACAGGTGGATAGGAAAAGCACCGCACCGTGTTCTATACCACTGCACCACCGCCCAAACGCGAATCAGTCAAGTCGGAATTCTAAAAACGAACTACCAACATGAGTACTTTTC
Source organism: uncultured Verrucomicrobiae bacterium (assembly GCA_963804425.1). GTDB lineage: Bacteria > Verrucomicrobiota > Verrucomicrobiia > Chthoniobacterales > JAFAMB01 > DASTDH01. The sequence continues at coordinate 404,232 of CAWDQF010000006.1, forward strand.
GATTCTGGATAACGGACTAAATCAGCCGGCTCATGGTCACACACTTTTTAAATAAGAAAGTGCAAATGAACGAGTCCACAGATGAAAATGAGCAAGCCTTTGTTGGCGCCTGCGGAACATCAGGCGTTCAGCCGCTCTGGGAAGCTGAGGAAATGGCCGATGGAATCGATCGAATGATCGGGGAAGGCGGAAAAGACTCTCCAGCAGGAACTATCTTTGAAGGACTAAAGCGGTACCAGTATGACAGCAATTCACGCAAACGTCCTATCGACCGAGAAATACGGCGATCAATATCGCCTCATTATCGAATTGGTCCCTTCGGAGTTTCTGGGGCCGTTCGAAAAGCTGAGGTTCAAGAAAAATCCCTACTGCGGTTCCTTTGGTACTTCTCGCACCAAAAGCTGGCTTACGCTTGATTACCGCAAAGATCCCGGATTCAAGACCGGCGAAGCGTTTCCGCTTCGGAGGACCGATTAGAACGTGGAAGCTTGGCTGCAGAAGAGGTTTGGCAAAACCACAGTGTTATGAAAATCCAAGCGGCCATTGGCCAGGTCGAAGAACTTGCGCCAAGAACGCTCAAAGAAATTGTGCATAGCGAGACAAAAACTTTGGGCCCCGAGGCTTCGGTCCAGCAAGCTTGCGACCAGCTGCGATCTGAGGGGACAACTTCATCTCCGGTGACCGATAAGAACGGTCAGTTACTCGGAACGGTGTCGGAGAGTGAGCTTAACCGCAAAGTCGGCGGTCTCGGCCACGATCCAAAGATCGAACTCGCGCAAACGGAAATGAATCAGGAAACGGATCTATTGCTTTGAAGACCAAACCATCGCCGAAGCTGAAAAGTTGATGCGTGCAAGAAATCTCAGCCAACTGCCCGTGCTGACTCGGGAAAGGCGAATGGTTGGCATTGTCACGCTTGAAGATATCGCCGGAGAACAAAGGGCGACGAGTGGCTAATGCTTTCGGCGGGATTTAAATTTTCAAGCAGCCGTTCACCGGAATGAACATGCTCCCAGTCAGACAGTCGCGGCACAGGCTTGGCTCAAGGTCGCCACGAACTTCGAGACGACCCCGGAATAGAGTCCGTTTTTCTTCCAGACAGCCCCCAGCGGTATCCTTACGGGTTGCGGCGCCACCAAATCTCTGAAAACAACATGCCTGGCTGGAAACTTTTTAATCGGCTGGCTGACCAGGGCGACGCCAAAGCCAGCCGCCACAAGAGCGAGGGCACTGGCCGCCCCGTCTGCTTCCCTCACAATCCGTGGAGTAAACCCTGCTTGTTGGCAGACTCTCTGCAGCCAATTGCCGTACGCGGGGTACATCCGGTCTAAGCCAATGAACGGTTGCTCTTTGAGGACCGGCAAACGGATTTCCGGCAAGACTGCTTGCGGGTGGGATTTGGGCAACGCGACCGTGACCGGGTGCTCCATCAGCACCTGAACTCTCAACAATTCAAGGATTGGCCGATCGCTGAGGACTAAGATGCCCACTGCGATGCGCCCGTCCAGCAACGCGCGTTCTTGGGCTGCTGGGTCCATCTCAACGCAGTCGACGACGATTCCTGGCGAAACCTTCTCCCAAAGCTCCAGTGCTTGGCCTAGAAAGTCGTGTGTCAACGCTGCCATATGACCGACGGTTAACTCTCCGAGCTCTCCCCTACTGATGCGTTGGGCTTTTTTCACTGCCTGATCGCAGGACGCCAAGATCCCGCGCGCATCAATCAAAAACGCTTTTCCAGCTGCCGTCAGTGCCACTCCTTTCCGTTCTCGCTGGAACAGGTTGACTCCGAGCTCGCCCTCCAGGTCTTGGATCTGTTTGCTGAAGGGGGGTTGCGACACGTGCAGCCGATCGGCGGCATGGGTAAAATTTAACTCCTCAGCGGCAGCGACAAAATATTCCAGGTGGCGAAGTTTCATTAGCGGCTCAGGTCCGTCCGCCGGCGTTTGGGCCATCGATTCGTCCTGATTCGTTGAATCAACCCGAGCACAGAAAGATCCTTTCAAGGAGCATACTTTGGCCATAACGGAAAGCAACTGGGAACGCTTCAAAAAGAGTATTGGGAAACTTCCTCAACCGGGGCGACTTGGCTCTACGAGATAAAGTTCTATTTGCCCAATGAGTCAGCACTTGCGCCAAGAATCAGCCAGACGGTCACGCGCCAAGCGACACTCACGGCCAAATCAACAGCTTCTGACCTAAGTAGGCTATGTGGTAAACCGGATTCCAAATATGGCAAATGACAACGTCGAACTCCTAAGGTTGGGCCACAGGATTCAGGCCGAACGCAAGGTCCTAGGGCTTAGCCAAGACGGCTTGGCTAAGGATTGTGGACTGAACAGGAGTTACTTTGGAGGAATCGAACGCGGTGAACGAAATCTGACCTTCGCGGTCCTCTGCAAGATTTGCAACGGACTTCACTGCGATATTGCCAATGTGACAAGAGGAATTCCGCGGGCGTCTTACGTTCGCGCCCTGAGCGATGGTTCCTAAGTCAGAAGATCATCGTTGCTGTCAATGGTAGGAACGTACGCCAGCCGGTTTTCGACGACGAAGCAGGGCGGCCGGAATTTCGAGCCAGGCGAATACAGCAATGTCGCTCTGGCGCTTTGCGGTTTCAGATTAAAACTTCTTTGCCGAGCCGGCTTTGGCTGTTTACTTCTGGAGCAAATCAGATCCAGCCGATTTCTCTCGCCGTGTTCATCAAAATCTTTTTTAGCTGTTCACCCACCGAAAACCGGTCGCTGCTAATTTCGATGGAGCGAACAATGTTCATCCCACCTGGATGCCGCTCGCTGGCCGCTTTCCAGTCCATTAGCATTTCGGTGAGATCGAAAAGCGACATGCCACCGACCCCATTGGGATAATGCTCCGGATGATGGGTATTGTGGGCGTAGTGGTGATCAAGTGCTGTTTTCAGATCAGCGAGCGAATGCTTATATTCTTCGCCCTCGTAGGTGATGACAGCCAGCCGGTTGCCAACCGCATCAAAGATTGCTTTCTCTGGTTCTTCCAATTTGGAGGCGTCGTGTCTTGCCCCGCGTTCTAGGAGGATAATGGCACACTGACCAAGGAGGAAGCGCACCCGGTTGATGTGCAAGGTCGTGTCTATCGTACTATCGTAATTCATAGGCTTATTGTAGCCTCGAACCTAATCAGGTGTCTTACCTGGAAGATGTCGCCGTTTTTGATGTTCTAGCTAAAGCTTATGATGCGATAACGTTTGTTTGGAATGATGGGAAACGGAGCCGCGAAAGCAGCGTACCGTTGCGCGTCGCATGGAGTAGCTGGATCGGCGACTTTCGAGTTCTCTCACATTTGCTCGGCGACCCGATTTCGACCAATACTCTTTTGGAAGAGTTATTCGGTCCTTTACGTATGCCGTACCGGATCGCGCCGACAGAAATAGTTTCAACTGCAGTCATATACAAAACACTTCAGCTAACTGCTTAAAAAAATATGGGAGACCCTGACAGAATGAGGCGAGGCTGAACGTACTGGTGCGACGGTCGGAGTCCTCGAAAGGAGTGATTCATTTGAGCCGATCCGGAAAAGCATCCGCCTGACAACAAACCAATACTATGTTTCCACAAATTCCTTTCGGCCGAGTCAATTGGATCGTCAGCTCATTTCTCATCGGCACTCTGTTTCTGTCGGTCACGGCAGTGCCCCTGTATCTTTGGTTTTTCGGCATCGACTGGTTTCAGATCGCACTTTTCTGCGCGATGTTTGGTGCGTGTGGATTCTCCATCTCGCTCGGGTACCATCGACTTTTTTCTCATTTAACCTTCCAGGCTCACTGGATTGTGCGGCTCTTCACGGTTGTTTTCGGAGCCGGAGCGTTTGAGAATTCCGCACTCCTTTGGTCCTGCGAACATCGCAGCCACCACAAGCATGTGGATCACGATGAAGATCCTTATTGTATCTCGAAAGGTCTCTTTTACGCCCACATGGGCTGGTTGATGTTCAAGCTCAAGCCGCTGCCACCTTTCGACAATGTGGCTGATCTCAAAAAAGACCCACTCGTGGCGTGGCAACATCGCTACATTCATCTGATTGCCGCGCTAGTTGCTTTCGCGCTCCCGGCCAGCATCGGCTTTGTCTGGGGAGGCTGGAAAGCGGCTCTCGGCGCCTTCCTGATTGCGGGCGTTCTACGCGTCGTGGTGCTACAACACTGTACGTTTTGTATCAATTCGCTTTGTCATTACCTCGGGTCGCAGCCGTATTCCTCAAAATGTAGTGCTCGCGACTCGTGGCTCCTCGCCCTCGTTACCTTCGGCGAAGGGTATCATAACTATCACCACGAGTTTCAGCATGACTACCGGAATGGAGTCAAACCCTGGCAGATTGATCCGACGAAATGGATCATCTGGATCCTGTCCAAGGTCGGCCTCGTCAGCAAGCTTCGCCGAGTTCCCACGGAAAAGATCGTCCTGGCAGAGCTCGCCGAAGCGCAGCGCCAGCTCGAGGCAACACTCGCCAACCCCGGCCTCCCTGACGCTACCGCCGCTTACATCGCGAATGCTTACCATAGTCTGCGAGAAACTGCTCAACAGTGGACACAGCGGAAGGCAGAGCAGCTCGAAGTGACTCGCGAAATGCTCACCACCCTCCGCAACGAAATTCGTGTCGCCACCAACGCCCTCCGGCTGCCGGGCTTGCGCCAGCGCCAACCAGAGTAACGGCAGCGCGGAACAGGCTGACGATAGTCTGCCTCCGAAATCCCTTAGCCGACCGAACCTTCCATCTCGAGGTCGATTAATCTCTTCAGCTCAACGCTATATTCCATCGGGAATTGGCTTACTAAGTCGTTGACAAATCCGTTTACCGCCAGGCTCATTGATTGACCTTTGCTTAGTCCGCGCTGCTGCATATAAAAAATCTGCTCAGCGCTAATCTGACTGACCGATGCCTCATGTTGAGTGGTGTTGCCTGTACCACGGACTGTGATGGCGGGATAAGTGTCAGTCCGGCCGGCTGAGTTGATCAATAGCGCGTCACACTCGGTATTGTTCTTACAACCTTTAAGATGTTTTGGGATATGAACTATGCCGCGATAGGTCGCGCGCCCTTTTCCTACACTGATACTTTTGGAAACAATGTTGCTCGTTGTCTCATCGGCCGCGTGTATCATTTTCGCCCCAGTATCCTGGTGTTGACCATCACGTGCCAGGGCGATGCTGATCACCTCGCCTCGGGCTTTGCGCCCTTTCAGCACCACGCCCGGATACTTCATCGTCAAGCGTGACCCGATGTTACAATCGATCCACCTGATTTCGGCTTCTTCCATCGCCAAACCCCGTTTCGTGACCAGATTGAACACGTTCGGCGACCAGTTCTGAACCGTTACATATTGGATTTTGGCTCGCGGCAGAGCGACCAGTTCGACCACCGCAGAGTGAAGCGTTGCCGTAGTGAAATTCGGCGCAGTGCAGCCTTCCATGTACATCACCTCTGAACCTTCGTCCGCGATGATTAACGTGCGTTCAAACTGGCCAAAATTCTCCGCGTTGATTCGGAAATACGCCTGCAATGGATGCTTTACCTTCACTCCGGGCGGAACATAGATAAAACTGCCGCCGCTGAATACAGCGCTATTGAGGGCGCTGAATTTATTATCACCAGTCGGGATGACCTTGCCGAACCATTTTCGAAACAGATCGGGCCGTTCCTTCAGGGCCTCCGTACTTCCCATGAAAATTACGCCTTGGTCCGAAACCGCTTTCTTGATATTCGAATAGACTGCCTCGCTATCAAACTGGGCTTCCACCCCCGCCAGGAACTTCCGTTCGCTCTCAGGAATACCGAGGCGCTCGAATGTTTGTTTAATCGCGTCCGGAACCTCATCCCACGTCCGCTTTGTTGCACCGCCAGAAGCGAGGTAATAACGAATCAGGTCGAAGTTTATTTCCTTGAGCTCGTCGCCTGCCCAATGCGTCGGCAGCGGCTTGCTGTTGAAGACGTGGAACGCATTCTTGCGGAATTCGCGCATCCACTCCGGCTCCCCTTTCACATCGACGATGTAATCGATCGTTTGCTCGGTCAGGCCAACACCTGCATCACGAGTCGGTTTGAGATCATAGAAAAAATCACCGGTATCCGGTTCATTGTCTTTTCTCCTGGTGCCGCTCAGAAAAGCCTGGTCGTTTTTGTATAATGTTTCGTTCATTTTTGTACCTTCTCGGCGTAAGACGCACTTTGAGGCTTTCAAGCCTTTTGTAGCCTCGGGCGGCGTTAGCTTCTCCGAACTTCGATTTACGTCGATTTGACGGTTAGCTCACTCTGGGCAGCTTTGGAGAGAACGGCGGAGATTCGAAATCCTGACCTTAGGATAAGCTATTACCGGTGAGCTGTCGCATACTATCGGGCGAGGCTCCTGCGCCGTTCAGTTCTCTCATACCCTCGACCTCCGCGGACCGACGGGGCCTCTTTATCCATTCCGATTCGGAAGAATCGCTGGGTAGCGACGTCGGATTCAGAGCCTCTTACCAGTGGCAGGTTGGAAAGATCGTTTTTGGGCCATTTCCTCAAAGCGACTTGGGAGCATGAGTTCAAGGATTCGGCGCTTCCGATCACGGCTGGATTTGCCGATATCCCTGGGCCCCCTGCGAGTTTGTTGGGCCAGCCGAAGGCCACGACATCAGGTTCTAATTGGCGGCTACCCGCTGATTGTCATTCCGGTGATCAGACTCTCAACTGCTTCAATGGTCGTCTTTTTCGGATCGATATCGTCGGCGACTTTCTTGCCCCGCCGCAGGACGACAATGCGATCGACCACCTGAAACACATGGTAAATGTTGTGGGCGATAAAGACACAGGAATGTCCGGAATCGCGGGCGCTGCGGACGAAACGCAGCACGCCCTTGGTCTCGTCGACACCGAGGTTGTTGGTTGGCTCATCGAGGATGATCAGGTCACTCTCGAAGTGCATGGCACGTGCGATGGCGACCGCTTGTCGCTCGCCGCCAGATAGCGCATTGATCGGTGTGGTCGGCGGAATATCCTTCGTGATGCCGACTTGCTTCAGCAAGCGGCGCGCCACTTCATCCATCGCGCTCTGGTCCAGCCGATCGAGGAGGCGCGGCCCTTTCACGGGTTCGCGTCCCAAAAACAGGTTGCGGGCGATCGAGAGCTGGGTCACCAGCGCTGAGTCTTGATAGATCGTCTCAATTCCCTGGGCTATGGCATCCGTCGTATTGCGAATATCAACCTTGTTGCCACGCATGTAGATGTCTCCGCTGTCGGCTCTGAGCGCACCGGAAAGGATTTTGATCAGCGTCGATTTGCCAGCGCCGTTGTCTCCCAACAAACCAACGATTTCATTCCGCCGGACGGACAGAGTGACATCATTAATCGCCTGCACGCGTCCGAAAAACTTGTTGATGTGCTCCATCCGCACCAGTTCGTCTGCCATAGTAATCAAGTTCCCGCGCGGTGTCTGCGTTCAAGCCAGGAGTGGAGCGCCATCATGCCTAAGATGATGGCGCCGATGAAAATATTGTAGGCAAGGCCGGGGACGCCGATCTGGACAATGCCGTTTTGCATCAGACGCAGGATCAGCACGCCGATGACCGTGCCGATTATCGTACCCCGCCCTCCGCTGAGCGCCGTACCTCCGATTACCACCATCGCGATGACCTCCAGTTCGTATTGGGTGCCGCTGTTAGGGTTAGCCGCTGAGACTCGGATCGAGCTGGTGATCCCGGCATAGGCGGAGATGACCGCCGTCAAGATGAACAGGATAATCTTGGTAGGCCCAACGCGCACGCCACGCGCTCGCGCCGCCTCGGGATTGCCGCCCGAAGCCTGAATCCAATTGCCGGCTTTGGACTGCGTCAGCACGTATCCCAAGATGATCGCGAACAGAACGAACCAGAGTAGCGACGTGTGGATACGTAGTTCGCCGATCGAAAATTCGCCGACGATAATCCTCGCCAGAAGCGAGTCAGCGGTCCAGGTCCGCTGCGGGAAACCGCTGGTAGTGTAGAGCGCGGTTCCCCGCACGACCAACAGCATGCCGAGCGTCACCAGGAATGACGGGATCTTCAGACGAGTAACCAGCCAACCATTGGCGAAACCGATCACCACTGCAATCGCCATCGCAATCAGGAAGCCGACTTCCAGCGAAGTGATGTGAGCGTTGCGGAAAGTCCACATCACGATCGGGGCAAAGCCAAAAACCGAGCCCACCGACAGATCGAATTCACCGGAGATCATCAGCAGGGTCATGCCCAAAGCGATCATGCCCAACTCGGGAGTGAACGCCAAAAAATTGCTGATGTTACCCGCTGAAAGAAATGCCGGCGATCGCGCGGTGAAGCCAACAATTTCACCGACGAGCAAGACAAACGGCCCGAACTCAGGCTTGGAGACGAGCTTTCGGAGGAATGAAATTAGTGTGCCGTCTCGCATATACCGATGATGTCGTTGCGTTCAAAACGAGCCTGCGGCGACATCATCGGTATATGCGAGACGGCACACTGTACCCAATTACTTGTGCCCCGAGCCCTGCAGGATTTTGAGATAGGTCGCCGCTTTGTCCTTTTCGTAGAGCGTGCCGACGCTGACATCGAATCCGGGCGGAATACCGCTCGCCGCCATTGCTGCGATGGAGAGAGCCAGATAGCTGGTCGCTAGCGGGTCCTGCCACATCGCCGCGTTAACGTAGCCATCCAAAACTTCCTGGGCGGTGTCGGGCGAATTGCCCCAACCAACGACCGGAATTTCACCGGCTTTCACTTTAACCTGGTCGAAAACTCGCTTGATGCTTCCGGTCACCAGGTCACCTAGACCGATGATCGCTTTAATCTTGGTGTGATTGGCTGTCAGATAGTCCGACATCCGGGTGATGATTTCAGCCTGATCGAGTTTGGCTTCCGTGATCTCGTAGGTTACGCCGAGGGGTTTGAATACGGTGTCGATCCCTTGGGTTTCGAGAGTCTGGTAAGTCGCACCGGGGACTTCCACCGGCATCCAGACGAAATCGCCTTTCTTCACGAAATTGTGATCGACCAGATACTGCGCCCAACGATGGCCAATCGCCACGTTGTCGCCGCCGACGTACGCGTCACGACCGCTGGTCTTATCTTCGGTGTTCATGATAATCACCGGAATGCCGGCGGCATGCGCTTCGACGATGACCTTGGTCAGGCTGCCTGGATCAGGCGTGCTGGTGACAATTCCTCTCGCCTTAGCCGAGATGGCCGCGCGGACAGCTTCCTGCTGCGACGGAACATCGCCGCTGTGGAAGGAGGTGCGAACATCGTTTCCGGTGTCCTTCGCCCACTGTTCGGCACCCTGGAGGAAGTAGGTCCAGACCGGGTCAGTCGGTGATCCGTGGGAAACCCAATAGTAGATCGCTTTAGTGTCTGCGGCTGAACTGGCGACCGGGTTAAAAAGTGCCGCGATCGCACCGAGAATCAGCGTAAAGAGGCCCAATTTTTTTAGCATGGGTTTCCCTCTATCTAACCGCAGTCCAAACCGGGCTGCGCAATTCAACGTTCGAACAAGTGTTCTCATATTCTGGGGGGATAATCCGGTAATCGGACTTACTGATTTAGGATTGGAAAGAATTATTCAACAAGTTTTATGAGATAAATTCACGTAAAAACTGATATGATTGAAACAGGAGCTGATCCTAGCTAGCCAATTCCTGAATCGCCGCGATCACCGCTTCGGGCGCCTCACGCGGAAAGAGATGTCCGGCAAGGGGAATGAGCCGCCGCTCATAGCGCGCGGAAAAGAGCCTTTCCTGACCTTCTGACAGTCCAAATGGGTGCACCCCATCGCACTCACCGTGCAGCACAATTGTCGGTAAGCTAATCCTTGGTTGAGCAGCAAGCTTTCGCTCAATAGCCTCTAAGCTCGGATCACCAGCCGTCGCCCCGTAGCGATGTCGATAGGAATGTACAACTATCTCAACAAAATCCGGATTATCGAAGCTGCGGGCCGTTTCATCAAAGAGCGCGTCGGTAAACTTCCAGCCGGGAGACCAGAGTTCCCATAGCAGACGACAAATCTCGCGTCGGTTCTGCTCAAGTCCGGCCTTACCTCGTTCGGTCTGAAAATACCACTGGTACCAACCCCTGTATTCCTGCCGGGCGGGGGCCGGTTTTCCATCATGGGCGATACTCTCGATGTTGTAGCCGCCAATTGAAACCAGTCCTGCAGCCTTCGCCGGCCAGAGAGCGGCCATAGTACATGCCGCTCGGGCACCCCAATCGTAACCGGCCAGGATCGGTCGCTGGAGTTTGAGACCGTCGATTAACCCGTTGAGATCGTATGCCAGGGCCGCTTGTTGACCTGACCGACGGGTATCGGCATGCAGGAATCGGGTTGGACCGAAGCCTCGCAGATAAGGGACGATCGTCCTAAAGCCGTCTGCCGTCAGAGGGCCGACAACGCTATCCCACGCTCTCGGGTCGTCAGGGAAGCCATGCAAGAGGATGACGGGCTTCCGATTGGTTTGGCCGCTTTCTTCATAGGCCATCTCCAGAGTGTCGGTTAGGATGGTCTTCAGCACTGTTGGCGGGTTCCTTTCCCATCCGAGCACGGAGTTTTCGCCGCCGCTCAAGTTAGTTCCACCGATCACAGCAGCTCCTTTGAGCGAACGAGATTTGGCCAACTCCCATCGGGCCGGGCGTTCGCCGAGTCGTTCTCGAAACCGCCTTTCTCGAAAAATCCGGAGGCTGCCACCAGTATTGGTTGTCATCGTCGCAATTGAGCAAGGGAGAAAACCAGATTGTCGCTCGATAAGTTGTAACTTTTATTTATTTAGTCAATAGTATTGTTTAAACATATTTAACTCGCGGACTGTTCCAGGTTTTCACCCAGGATAAAATGCCGCGCCCGTCCCCGAAAAGGACGATAACAATGTTGGCATTTCGACCTCCAACGCGACTGCCGGTTAAAACGATGTTCCGGCGTTCCAAGCCGGGACGCATCGCTTTTAAGAAAAAGCAACCCAGTCCCACGGCCGCGGGACTGGGCCACGTTCATTGGGTCCCTGCGGGACTAAGGCGAACCGGCGGATGGCGCTCCTTCACCTTTGCTCGATTCTGTTTACCTGCTTCCGCCAGAGCGCTCAACTCGTTCGTCGCGCTATGAGACCACTCGTTCAGTTGTCGCTTGGCGATGGTGACATGCAAGACCTCGTCCGCCCAATCAAAATCCTGAAATATGGTCATTAGCGGATGTTTAGCCGCATCTCGACAGAACTCCCACTCGCCTCGCTTACCGATCGGATACTTCATCTGAGCGCCTTCAATCTCTAGTCCGAGGGTGGCGTACTGTTCGAGTGCGGGCGCTTCCATACAGTAAACGCTCTCGTAGTCTCGCATCGGGATAGCGTTAACCGTACCGAAGGTCGCCTCTATTGCCGCCTCGCCCATCATGGAGTGCCGGGTTTCATCCCAAAGGTGGCGAGAAATATCCCAATAAAATTCCCAAGGCATCTCTTTCGTTTCGCAGAGCACGACTGCGAGACCCTCGGCAACGTTGATTTCCGACAGCCTGATTCCCAACATATAAGCCATATGGTCAGCCACATTTTCCATTGGGGGTTTCACGTAGTCCCAGACTCGATTCGAACCAGCATCGCGACCGGCAACGCGCGGTATGGCAAACGGTTCACTCGATCTTTCGCGGGCTGGGGCCGGCCCGCCACCTTTGGACCCATCGATGCTTCCAGCGGCGACTGCGAATTTCTCAAGTCTTGGTGGCAAATTTCTTTCCGACTCAGGAACACCAAGCCGATCGAGATAATCCCAGAGGCAGGCGACCGAGGCCCGCAGCCGGATAAGAAAGGTTTCAATCAGTTCGCAACTCGGAGCATCGGCCAGCGGATTGGTCGTCACCAGATAGTCCTCATAGCTTGCGAGCAGCTTCTGATGGATCCACCACACGATCTGTGCGACTTGGCTGCTTGGGTCGCTATCCAAAGCTTCATCCAGAAGAATCGCGAGCGCCTCGTTGGGAACGCCGTCGATTCGGACCTTGGCGGTGCGCATTTCCCTAAGCCTATTGCGCAGCGAGTGGCAACGGCCAGCTGCGTTATATTGCAGACGCCCGAGCAGCAACTTCAGATCGCGCTGCGGCACCGAGATCACCTTCGCCGCACAAAAGAACATCAATCGTTTTTCGACATAGGCCAAACACAACAGTCTTTGTGCAGCCGCGCCGACCGTAAGCCCGAGACGTTTTATATCTCCTAATCCTGCGAATCTCGTTGAGATCATATGAAAATTGCTCCGTTTAAAATCAGCAGATCTGCATCGCGCGAGCGGCAGCTCCGAACGCTCCAGCCCACTCTCCCAATTTCGCGAATGCCAGCTCCGCACCTAGGCCTCCCGGCCTCCATTCCCACTGATCCAATCTTTGACGAAGACCTGCGATGAGTTCGTTTCCGGCAATTGAAATGCCTCCTCCCAGCAGTACCAGTTCCGGGTCCAAAACGTTGATGAGTGAAACCAGGCCTCTAGCCAAATCGCTGAGCATGTGATCCCAAACCTGGATTGCCTTACTTTCTTGCCGCTCGCAGGCGGCCAGCAGTTCTTTGGTATCAGAGAAGAGCCCACCGGAACGCTGACTCAATGTTTGATTCCCCACTGCGTCGTCCAGGGAGCCCGGCGTCCGCACGATATCCAGCGAACCACTTTCATTTATGGAGATATGCCCAAAATGTCCCGCTCGACTCCGAGCACCGAGCAATAATCTGCCATCGACCATCGCTGCCCCGCCGACACCTGTCCCGAGCGTCAACATTATGACGTTCTTTCGCCCCACTGCGGCGCCGAGCCATCGCTCGCCCAAAAGGGCCGCATGGCCATCGTTCAGCGTCGGAACGGCTTGAGGCCGAGCGAGGAATTGCTGCCAATTCAGGCCTTCAATGCCCGACATGCGATTTGGCAAATTCCAAATGCAGTTCTGGTCGCTTCCCGCGAGTCCAGGAGCACATACGCCAACCGATAGTTCCTGCCCGTACTGCTCGATCAGCTCCTGCACAAGGCCTTGCGCGACTTCGGCCCAGCGCTCCGCGCCATTATCGAGGGAGTGACGAACTATCTGATCAAGAACAGTGCCCTCATCTTCGGCCACAACTGCTTTGACCCGGGTTCCACCGACATCGAGTCCGATCGCTGCCTTTGCCTGCACGTTGACAGATTTGTTGAAGGCAGAACGAGATGCAACTAAAAGAGATTGCTCCTCACGTAAACTGATATGATTATGGGCGCGATGGGGCGACGACCAGGCGGGGAAATAGAGCGGATTCGCGAGACCTTGCGCGGCATGGTCTCGGACGAATTACGGCGGGCAGGCCAGAGGTTCGTTTCCGCACGTTACATCTCACAGAGGTTTAAAGTTAGCTATCAAACGGCCCATCGTCTCCTGGCAGAACTCAAGCGCGACGGTCTCATCATCCGGCGCGCCGGGTCAGGCAGCTTCATCGCTGGGCAAAAAAAAAGCCTGCGGTCCGCTCTCTTGATTTTTGCGAGTCGCGCAAAACGTCCCGGGAGTTTTGGCGACCTTCTTCTGCGGCAGCTTGTCGCCAAACTGGAGACGATGGGGTTGCCTTTCGAGGTAATGTTCGGAAGCGTGGCGTCAAAGCATATCCGGGAGGATCTCTATCCTGTTCTTTGGGAGTCGCCCCGTCTGATGCACGATCTTTCAACCGACTATCGCTTTTCGCTGGTTCTGCACGATAAACCGCCAGCTGGCATCGGCAGCCTCTTCACTGATTCAATCAGTGTCGATGATTTCAGTGGGGGCATCGCCGCCGCTCAAATTCTCTCGCGCCACTCTCCGCGACGACCCGTGGTGATTGGGGGGCCTGGTTTGGACGTGCGAAGTCAAAACCGAATCGAAGGATTTCGCCAGATTTTTACGGCAGCTCAAGTCATCGAGGCGGGGACATGGTTTTTCCGCTCTGCCGTACGAAACATTGCTCCGTCGCTCCATTCGCTTCGGCCTGACGCTCTGTTTTGTTGTAGCGATCGGCTGGCAGAGGCGACGCTGATCTGTTACCAGAAGTTTCAAATTCTTCCGCCAGTTATCATCGGATTCGATAACGCACCCGTTGCGGAAACACTCAGCTTATCGACGATTGGGATTCCGTGGGAGGAGATAGCACGCGCAGCTACCGCGGTGATCAAGAAACGTTTAGACGGCCAGACCGATCATGCTAGTGCAATCGTGCTGCCCCCGGTTCCGGTTATCAGAAAAACGCAGTCGATAACGGGACCCGATGACAGATAGCAGATAGCGAGAGATGCACCTCAAGTAAGCCCGATGACTCGGGCAAATCCAAAGCCATTCACTTTGCTCACCCCCCAACGCCTATGCCTCAACAAGACCTGGTTCTCGGACTCGATGTAGGAACCACCAACATCAAGTGCCTCGCCCTAGATTCAGCTGGAAAGATTGTCGCTCAGGGGTCCGAACTGACCCCGCGGTCTCATCCGCGATCGGGTTGGACGGATTTTGAACCTGTCCCCCTTTGGGATGCAGCCTGTCAAGCCATTCGGGCTGTTGTCTCACAACTGGAGCACCCCGAAGCGATCAAGGGAATTGCCGTCTCGAGCCTCGCAGAATCGCTTGTGCCGATCGATTCGCAAGGCCAACCGTTAGCGCCTGCCATCGCCTGGTTTGATCTTCGGACCGCGGCGGAATTCGAATGGATTTGCGAGCGGGTCGGGTACGAAACTCTGTTCAAGGTTTCGGGCCTTAACCCCGACCCGATGTTCGGGCTGTGCAAGATACTCTGGGTCAAAAATCATAACCCCGTAGCGTTTCAGAAGGCGCGTCAGTGGCTCCATCTGGCCGACTACATGGCGTTCCGCCTTTGTGGCGTACCCGCGACTGATCCCAGCCTAGCCTGTCGCACCCTCGCCTACGATGTGCATCGGCGGGCCTGGGCAAGCGAAATCATAGAAGCCGCTGGTGTTGAGCTCTCCTCTTTTCCTCCAGTGTGTAAAAGCGGAACGCCGCTTGGCGGCATCACGTCGTCCAGCGCGAGCGTGACGAACCTCCCGATAACCACGGTCGTGAGCGTCGGCCTTCACGATCACATCAGCGGAGCATTTGCCGCCGGGGGACTAAGCGCCGGGGTATTGTCGGACAGTATAGGGACTTCCGAATCGCTGAACTCGGTTTTTCAAAAACCGCTTTCGGACCAACGCATTGCTGCGCATGGGCTTGCGCAAGGGGCGATCTGGATCGACGAACCAATTTACTACCTGACGGGTGGACTTCAGACGGCAGGAGCTGCGGTCGAGTGGTTTCGCCGGGAACTGGGGGGCAAGGCAGGCATCGCGGAGCTAGTGGATGAAGCGACATTAGTCGATGATTCGGTGCCCGTCTTCCTGCCGCACCTGCTGCGTAGCCTGACACCCTATCCGGACGCCCAGGCTTCGGGAGCGTTCGTCGGGATCAGATCGACCACCACCCGTGGAGCCATGTTCAAGGCGGTTTTGGAAGGGCTGGCTTTCGAGGCGCGAGCGATAGCCGACGCGATGGTTAGCGTTGCCGGTCTACCTCCGTTTCAAAAGATCCTCACCATCGGAAGTTCATTCGAGAACCGGCTTCTGACCCAGATTAAGGCGGACGTTTACGGTTTCCCGATCAAGGTTAATCCGGTTCGGGAAACGGTCAGCTTAGGAGCCGCTCTTTTAGCCGGAATTGGCTGTGGAATGTTTTCTGATCCTTCCGCTGCGCTGCACGTCGCGCGCCGAGAAGAGATTACCGTGGAACCGGATTTGGAGCGCTCTAAGCGATTGCAGGCGCGCTACCAGGAAGTTTACCGAGATCTTTATGGGCAACTTCGAACCGCACATCATCGATTGCACGAGATGACGGAATGACACTTTCCGTGTTTCGTGCTCGTTCAGAGGCGGTTCTGTTCGACGTTAGTCTCTGCCTCAAACAAGGACATCAAGGTGGGATACAGTGCCGCCGGTCCGGCGATCACGCGGTTTCCGTTCCAGAGCCCGTCATCCAAAAGGAAGTCATTGATCGTGCCGCCCGCAGCCTGGACGACTGCCAGAGCGCCAAGGCAGTCCCAAGAATTGATATGTGGCTCGACATACCCAATCAGGCGCCCGCATGCGACGTAGCACAGGGTGAGGGCACCGGAGCCTTCCCGGTAGAACATCGCCCCTCGGTCAAGCAGTCGGGAGAAGAGCGGCAGGAACTCCTCGGATCGCACCCGCGGCGAGTAGCCGACTCCGACAATGCCATCCGTCAAATGGGTTGCTGCGCTAACTTCGATGGTCTTGGCGTTCAACGTCGCCGCCGCGTCGCGGCGTCCCGCGAACAGCTCTGCGCGGGCAGGACTGTAGACCAAGCCCATCTCCAATCTGCCATTGAGCACGAAGGCGATTGAAACACACCAGCCGGTCATACCGCTAATGAAGGGCTGAGTGCCATCGATTGGATCAACCACCCAAATGCCTTCGCTGGAACCGAGCTCAGTGCGCCCCGTTTCCTCACCGAGAAAGGCGTCTTCCGGAAACCGTGTTCTGAGACGGTCGCGGATGAGGACTTCTGTGTGGAGGTCCGCCTCGCTAGCCATATCCTGCTGCCTTTTCCTGTGCACAGTCAACGTTTCGAGGCGCCGGAAGTAACCGAGGGCGAGCTCGCCGGCCTCTTGGATGAGGTGGGACGCGAAATCAAAGCGCTCATGGATCGATGAAGGACTCATAGAAAGGCATTAGGTATGGATGAAACCGAAGTGAAAAATGGCTGCGTCAATCTTCCTTCCAGAGCCAAGCGGCGCCGCGCACACCGCTCGAATCCCCATGCACCGCTTTGCGAATAGGCGTTTCGAATACCGTCGAGAAAGTATATCGGGCCAGTTCCGCCGGAAGCTCAATATAGAGCTCGTCCACATTGGACATGCCGCCTCCCATAACGAGAATGTCGGGATCCAGAGTATTGACGACCACTGACAATCCGCGTGCGACACGGTTGATATAACGTTGCCAGATCAAACGGGCGAGGCGATCTCTGTTATGCATTTTTGCGACAATGTCTGCAGCTTTCAGCTCGGTCTGAGCGTGGCGAGCATAATCGGCCTCGAATCCCCGGCCCGAGACCCAGCTCGCAAGGCAACCATGCTTGCCGCAGAAGCAAGGCGGTCCCGGAATTTCCGTGACATCCGGGACAGGCAACGGGTTGTGACCCCATTCACCCGCGGAGTTGTTGGGTCCGTGATGCGCTCTTCCGCCGATGGCGATGCCGGCTCCGGCGCTGCTGCCAAGGATTACGGCAAAGACAACATTGTAGCCCGCGCCTGCACCATCGACCGCCTCAGAAGCAGCCAGGCAGTCCGCGTCATTCTCGACTCGGATTTCGCGGCCGAGCGCAGCGCGCAAATCCTGCTCCACCGGCTGCCCTAGCAGCCAAGTGGAACTCGCGCCTTTGCCAAGACGCGATTTGGGCTCGAGTGATCCAGGGATGCCGATGCCGACCGTACCGGTCCGCCCAGCCTTCTCTTCGATGCGTTCAATCAGATCAGCAATGATGCGGATACAGCCCTGATAGTCGTGGCGGGGCGTGTCCTCGCGCAGGCGGATGATCTCCTGCCCTTCCTGCGTAAGGGCGATGCCCTCGATCTTAGTGCCACCCCAGTCGATGCCGATAAACATGTGAGTTCTGCTAGTTTCTGTCTTTTGCGAACCGCATTTTGGATGCTGGCGCGACTCTCAACGTTTTATGCATCCACTCGAAACAGCAGGTCCCGGTCTCGCGAGAAGCCGGCGAGAAGGGGCAAGCTGGCCGCTCCCAATACGCGCGCGTCGCTGCCGATCATGCCTTCGACGATATCTACGGATGCGACGCCCTGCATCTCCACGCGTCCGAATTTCTCGCGAGTCTGCTCGACGATGGTCGATCGAATCGACTTCGGGAAAGCTCCATCGATCACAATCGCCTCGAAGTCGATCACGGAGATGGCTGATCCGATCGCCGTCTTGAGGCTGTCGGTCGTCTGTTCGATCCAGGCATGCAGGGTCTCGCCCACCTCGCTCCAGTCGTCCGATGATCGCCATAAGATCGAAGGATCCTTGCCTTCGTTCCTCATCATATTCTCAAGGATGTAGATGGACGCGCAGCGAATCAGGCTCTTGACTGCGGGGCTGCCCGAACTGGGTCCAGGCACCAGAACGGAGCCGAAAGCACCGGCGTAGCCGGCCCGTCCCGGATAGAGGCTGCCGTTGAGAACGACGCCCCCTCCAATCAGGGTCGCAAAGAAGATATAGAGGAAATTCGTGTAGCGTGCGCGGTTGCCAAAGGCGAGTTCGGCCGCGCAGGCCGCAGTTGCGTCGTTACAGAAGTGTACAGGCCAGGGAACGAGCCTCTCAACCTCGGTCTTGATGTCATAGCTGCGCCACGCCTCGAGCACCTCATGCGGTGCACGGACTTCGTCTTCCCAGCCCCACATTTCAAACGGCGCCGCGATGCCAAGACCGCAGATTCTTCCGGCCTGCTGTTCGTTCAGATCCCCGGTGATCTCGGCCACGCCCGAGCGAATAAACCGCTCCAGTTCATCCGGCACCGGATAGGCGTAAGTCGCTCGCACCATCCGGCGAACTGTTCCGACGAAATCCATCAGCACAAGGTCTGCGCTGCGCCGGCCGAACTTGAAACCGATGGAGAATGCACCTTCCGGGTTCAGCGACATCGGGATGGAGGGCTGGCCGACCTTGCCGCGTATAGGCTCTTCCCGCACCAGCAGGCCTTCGCTCTCAAGCTGCTTCATGATTACGGAACTGGTCTGTGTCGACAGCCCGGTGCGCCGGGCGATCTCAGTTTTCGAGAGACTTCCATGGCTGCGGATCAGCGAAAGAATCAAGCGCTCGTTGTAGAGTTTGACGCCTGATTGGTTCGTTCCGCGGCTCGCATCGAAAGTTCTGGGGCGGATTACAGACGATATCCAGTCGGGCATTCTCTTCAGCTCCATTCCGACGATGATCTTTCCGTCGGTAGCTGCGACGACTAGATTGGTCGCAGCAGTGTTTCAGATCCTAGAGGACAGGAATGAGCGCGGTCAATAATAAATCATCCCGATTTATTTATGTATTGACAGTTTTGTGTTCTCAAGTGCAAAAGTATTGCCTGACATTCAGGCGCTCCCCAAAACAGCCTGTGCAAGGTAAAGAATTCCTATGGCAGTCCCCTCTTAACAGCCGTCGATCCAATCGAAGCCGTTTCTCTCGAGTAGGCCTCAGACTTTTCCCATCTATTGACTGAATTGAAATGAACCCCCAGACAAAGGTAAATCACATGCGTATTGCTACTACACGCGCTGCGGCGCTTCACACCGGCGGAGTAATCGGTGCTGAAACTCACGATTTCGGACCAGGGACGCGGACGAAAAGACGAAAACCCTGTGGCCGCGGCGGATATCACTTGCGCACCAGCCTGATGCTTACTTTTGCCGTCGCTGCGTTGCCCACGCTGGCAATCCTCGGTGGAGCGACTTCAGCAAATGCCGCCGGTGATCAAATCCTGATCGGGCTAGTCACAAAGACCGAAGTCAATCCGTACTTTGTAAAGTTGCGGCAGGCAGCAACAGCGGAGGCGGAGAAACAGGGGGCGAAACTGATCGCCCGATTCGGCAAGTTCGACGGTGATAATGAGGGGCAGGTTGCGGCAGTGGAGGACCTCATCAGCGCCGGCGTCAAGGGCATTCTGATCACGCCGAACAACTCCACTGGAATGCTCGGGATAATCAAAAAGGCGCGCGATAAGGGCGTTCTCGTCATCGCTCTGGATACAGCAACGGACCCAGCGGGCGCCGTCGATGCTACTCTTGCCACCGATAACTTTGAGGCTGGCGTTCTGCAGGGCAAGTATGCCAAAAAGGCGCTCGGCGACAAGGCTCCCAAGCTCGCAATGCTCGACGGCACGCCCGGCGGCACGGTGGACGTGCAGCGGCACGACGGGTTTCTGAAAGGGTTTGGTTTGAAGGAGGGTGATCCGGCAATCGTTGGTAAGCAGAATACGCACGGCGCACAGGACGAGGGGCAGACCGCGATGGAAAATCTCCTCACCGCTCATCCCGACATTAATGTGGTGTACACTATCAATGAGCCGGCGGCAGAGGGCGCCTACGCCGCAATCAAGGCGCGTGGCAAGTTGAAGGACATCGTCTTAACTTCGATCGACGGAGGGCGCCTCGGTGTGCAGTACGTTAAAGACGGCAAGATCGCGGCCACGGTGATGCAGTTCCCCAAGATCATGGCCACCAAGGGTGTCGACTACGTCGTTGAGTACGTAAAGACAAAAAAGAAGCCGAGCGGATTTATCAACACTGGCGCCAGCTTAATCAGCGACAAGCCTTTCCCGGATCTTCCTACAAAGGATACGAAATGGGGCTTGGAGAATTGCTGGGGTTTAGCCCCAGCAACTACTCTGGACAAGTTCATTGCCCAAGTGAGCGAACCCTAGAGCTCGCGCCCGTAGCCTAGCAGCCCGTCGGACTTGAAAGCTGAGCTAACCGGTAGCTTGCTGATCTGATATGAAAAACCCGGGGCCCTCTCGACAGGCCGCCGTTGCTGCGCTTTGGCGCGCCCTGGCAAAGATCTCGGGGAAACACTGTAAGGCTGGCCGCAACGCAGGCTTTGCGGAGTCGGGCTGCTCAAACTTCACGGAGAAGGATTGACTTTTATTTTCCTTGGCGAAGCGAAATCTCAGCAGCCCGTCTGCACGGCCCGCTTGTCTCTAAGTTAAATCACTATCTGCCATGCCACTCAAATCCAAGTCCGACGGGCTGCTAGGTTGCAGGAAAAGAAAACCATGAGCGCAAGCGGCTTAACAACGTCGAGACGCACCATTAGTGGGTTCGGCCGACTTGTTACGACTCCGACATTTGGCCCGTTGATCGTCTTGCTAGTGTTCTGCGCGATTTTCTCGCTGACCACGCGGACGTTCTGGGCCGCAGGCAACCTCTCGCTAGTTGTACAACAGAGCGTGATTGTCGGCACGCTGGCGATTGGCCAAACGATGATTATCCTCACTGCGGGGATTGATCTGGCCAATGGCGGTATCGCAGTCCTCGGGACAATCATCGCGGGACGGTTGGTCGCTGAGCAGCAAAACCCGGCGCTTTCTCTACTCTTTGCGCTGGTGCTGTGCACCTGCTTCGGGTTAACAGCCGGCTTGCTCGTAAGCAGGCTGATGTTGCCGCCGTTCATCGTTACGCTCGGTTTGCTAGGGATCATCACGGCCATCACGCGCCTAGTAGCGCAGGGCGGTGCTTTCCCCGTGACCGACGACCTGCTCGGATGGCCGGGGAATGCGTTCGCAGTTGGAGACACCTCGATCACCTATGGCATGGTGATCATGTTCGGACTGTACCTTCTCGTCTGGTACCTACTCACTCAGACCGCCTGGGGCCGGCACGTCTACGCAATCGGGAATAACCGGGAAGCTGCCCGGCTGGTTGGTATCCCTGTGCAGTCGCGGCTGCTCTCGGTCTATACGTTCGCTGGCTTACTCTACGGAATCGCGGCGTGGTTGGCGCTGGGTCGCATCCCAAATGCCGATCCGAACGCCCTGCAGAACGCCAATCTCGACAGCATCACAGCTGTCGTCATCGGCGGGACCAGCCTGTTTGGCGGACGCGGAAATCTCTGGGGAACTCTCGTCGGAACATTGATCGTGGCCGTCCTGCGAAACGGCCTAACACTCACTGGGATCGACCCTCTTTGGCAGGATCTGGTAACCGGTATCCTGGTGATCAGTGCGGTCGCTCTGGATCAGATTTCAAGAAGGAGACAACGATGAAAACAGAGATCGAACAGAAGCCTATTCTGCCGCCGCGAGGAACAGTGGTCTTGGAGGCGCGTGGCATCGTTAAACGTTACGGTCACGTCACTGCGCTCGACGGCGCCGACTTCGAGTTACGAGCAGGTGAAGTGCTTGCGATCGTTGGCGATAACGGTGCCGGGAAGAGTACGTTGATTAAGGTGTTATGCGGCGCGGTCGTTCCGGATGCAGGAACAGTTTTACTCGATGGGGTGCCCGTTCATTTTCGTAGCCCCCTGGACGCACGCAAACTGGGCATCGAGACAGTGTACCAGGACCTCGCCGTCGCTCCCGCGCTCGACATCGCGACGAATCTCTTCCTGGGTCGGGAAGTGCGCCGGAGCGGGCCGCTCGGTACCTATTTCAGGCTACTGGATAAGAGTAGAATGAGGCGCGAAGCCCAACGAGAAATGGACGAACTGAAGTTCCATCTTCCTTCGATCGACAGTGCCGTTGAGAAACTCTCTGGCGGGCAGCGTCAGGGAGTCGCAGTTGCCCGTGCCGCGATCTTTGCCCGCCGGTTGGTAATCATGGACGAACCGACGGCTGCGCTCGGTGTTCGCGAGTCTGGACAGGTGCTCAAGCTGATAAGAACGATCCGCGACCGTGGGCTGCCGGTGATCCTCATCAGCCACGACATGCCCCACGTCTTCGAGGTCGCGGACCGCATTCAGATCATGCGTCTCGGCCGCCGCGCAGCTCTGACGACGCCGCAGCGACATTCGATGTCCGAAGTGGTCGCGATCATGACTGGCGCTGCCCGGGGAGACGAGCAGCCAACTGGGGAAAACGATACCCCTGGGACATGACACTGGCCGCCAACAGCCAATGGCCTGAAGCCAGGAAAATGGGAGTCGGGAGCTAATAATCATTATCATTCCCACTACTCCCTCACTCCAGGCTCACAGATCCTGCCTTCGCCGGATCTGCGGCCGTCGCTGCGCTGATATCAGTTTCGCAGTTATTCATGAGCGAGCGAAGCGGCAGGCCCTAGCCAGGCGAAGGGAGGTTGTGAATAACTGCGCCGCGAGCCACAATAGCGCTGGCGGACGTCCTGCCCTGGCTCGATCACGGCGCGTCGAGCGCGTTTTCCTGCTGGTTCCTGCGCTGGAATTCGTGGTACAATGGCTACAATGCCAGCTTTAGCATCAACCAGGTGATGGATAAGCTGACAAGCGGCGCTGGGGCCGTGCGCAACTGACGAAACCCGAAATGCCGAAATCGGCGTGGTTCAGCTGACTACGGTGCTCGCGATGCGGGTGCGGCCTTTTAGCCAAATCAAAACATTCGGCATCAGCCAATGAGCTGTGGACAGACTTTTCTGAAATTAGGCGGCATAGTGCTCGCTATGTCGGCGGCCGGGAACGTCACGTTTTGCTGGGAAGCGCAAAAGATTACGGACAACCCTGAGGCGAGATCTGCCAAGGTTCTTGAAGGCACGAAAGAGAGCCATCCGACTGCTCCTCCAGGCATGCGGCTGATCCCGAGCGGTGAATTCACCATGGGCACCGACGATGTGAGTAGTTTTCCCAACGAACGCCCTGCGCATCGGGTGCGAGTTGATGGATTCTGGATCGATGTTCACGATGTAACGAATGCTGAGTTCGGCAAATTCATCGAAGCGACCGGTTATATCACGACGGCAGAGAAAAAACCGGATTGGGAAGAATTGAAAAAGGAACTTCCACCAGGCACACCCAAGCCAGACGACCGTGTGTTAGTAGCGGGTTCATTAGTATTCACACCGACTTCGGGTCCGGTGCCACTGAACGATCTTTCTGTCTGGTGGCGCTGGGTACCGGGTGCGTGCTGGCGTCATCCGGAAGGCCCCGGCAGCGCCATCGCAGGAAGAGAGAATCATCCGGTCGTCCAGGTTTCCTGGGATGACGCGGTTGCCTACGCCAAGTGGGCTGGTAAACGGCTTCCAACAGAAGCCGAGTGGGAGTTCGCTGCGCGCGGCGGCTTGGAAGGGAAACGCTATGCGTGGGGGGATGAGTTCCGTCCTAATGGGAAATACCAGGCAAATACCTGGCAGGGTTTGTTTCCAGTTACGAACACTGCAGACGATGGATTTGTGGGAACGTCACCGGTGGAATCCTTTCCACCCAACGGCTATGGGCTCTATGACATGGCCGGCAACGTCTGGCAGTGGTGCAGCGATTGGTACCGGGTCGATGCCTTTACCGAACTCGCAAGCAAAAACGTGTGCCGGGATGCTGGAGGTCCGAGCGAGAGTTGGGATCCGGATGACCCCAATGCGCCAAAACGGGTCGTCAAGGGCGGATCGTTTCTTTGCAATCCATCTTACTGCGAGAGTTATCGGCCCAGTGCTCGCCGGGGCACGCCACCCGATACTGGTTCGTCGCACACCGGATTTCGCTGCGTGATTTCAGGGGTAACGCCGTGATCGCCGACAACGCCGAGAACGGATCGTACGTGGTCTCGCCAGACGATTGAAGGCGTCTGATCTGGCGAAGAACCAAAGCTGTCACTAGGTTACAGCTTTCAAAAACTACTGGTGGTACGCAGATGCGTTCGGGAAAGGATCATAGAGGCCTCGGCTATTCCGCTGCGGGGCGTACACAAATCCGTAGAGATCTTTCTTGATATCGACCGGCTCGAGGAGCAGGCCTTTGTTACGAACCTTCTTGGTGTATTCGATCAGAACTCGTGCGGTGCCATCGATGCCCCACATCCTAAATCCTGTCCCAAGAAATCCGCCGTTCGGATAAAGTTCTTCCAGCCCCGCGATCGCATGGAAACAATTGATCGCGACTCGATCCTTGCGAGAAAGGCGGTCATCGGCCTTATAACCGATAGTTCCTCCGTCGAGCAACCGCTTCCGTTTCACGCCAAGATCAAACGCCTCTTTCTTGATTTCGTAGGGTCCCCACATGCCGACGGCATTTTTGTCATCCACCGCGAGCTTCAGCGTCTCCTCCAGCTTGAAGCTTCTCCCGACGGAGATAGGGCATTTGTTCCATTTCGGAACAACGCGGCTGCCGACGCCATCGAAAACGCACAGGTGGGGATTAGTATCAAAATCGTGAGGCAGCCAACTGATTGTAAATGCTTCAAAATCTCGGTTCTTGAATCTCCCTCGTCTGAATCCCGATGTGCGGCTGGGCTGCTTGCCGTCGGCGAGCACGCGTATCACCGAGATGAACGTGTGCGAAAACTTCGGGTTATTCCATTTGTTTTGGTAAGCGAAAGGAACAATAAAATAGCGGTCCTGTGTATTTACGCCCTCGCCCAAACGCGCTGCAACTTTGGCCTTGATGCGGTTGACGATCTGCTGGAATAACGGCGCATTATAGTTCGAGAAGTCGACATCTCCTTTTAGCAATCCTGCGTGCACCGGAACGCACGGGCTGAAAAGCAAAACGCAGGTTGCGACCCAACTTGCAAGAGGTTTGACTCGTCGGTTGATTTTCCGCTGCACTCCGCGGCCGCTGGGGAGCCGCCACTTGCCTTCATTATTCACGAGCCCATTGAACAATCTCGAAAAGCGGTTCGCCATACTCATTGTCTATTCCTTTCAAAATAGCTTGCAGCGCTTCTCATTGGCCATCTCCTAAAACCATCGATAGTAGGGATTGCCTCCATCCGCGTTGAACACCTGCTGCATGTCCAGCGCCCAAAGCGTTTTATTGCCAGCGTAGGCGCTCAGCGCACCTTCATAGAAGACCAGGAGGCGCTGACGTTCGGCAACCGTCGATTTCAAAAAGGCATTGTCCGCGCCACGTAACGGCGGATCGGTGCGAAG
The DNA here is from genome assembly GCA_963804425.1 of uncultured Verrucomicrobiae bacterium. Taxonomy (GTDB): domain Bacteria; phylum Verrucomicrobiota; class Verrucomicrobiia; order Chthoniobacterales; family JAFAMB01; genus DASTDH01. The sequence continues at coordinate 429,799 of CAWDQF010000006.1, forward strand.
TTCGATCAGCCGGGGCAGCACGCGGAGAATCTCATCACGACGAACCCAGGGCGCGTACTCTATCCGGGGCCGATCGTCCGTAACCGGGAGCGCGCCGCCGGCATATATTTCCAGGCCCGCACGGTCCGTGATCCAGGTTGCCAGCAGTGCTTGGGGCGACGAAATGCCAACATCGCGCAAGGCGGAGGCGACATCAGGCTGATTGAACCGTTCGTTAATGCGCGGCACATACAGATCGAGGGGCTCGGGCGACCCGACAAGGAGCATCTCGTGAAGCTCAGTCGTCCACAAAGTAACGTGCGGAAAGACGTCGAGAAAACTGCGCACCAGCGACCTGGTGTCCTGGTCATTCTGGGTCGCCAGCGGCAGCCACTGCGCGACCAGGCCACCACGTCGCAGCCTTGCGCGCGCAAGCATGTAGAAGTCGCTCGAATAGAGATTCACCACGCCCGCTGCCGATGGCGGCGGCGGTTCGAGCGTGATAAGGTCGTACGTCTGCTTGTTGCCCAGCAATTCACGACGGCCATCGTGCAAGCGGATGTCCAACCTGGGGTCCCCCGCCGCGCCGTAATTGCCCTGGAAATTCGAGGCTGCCCGCAAGACTTCAGGCAGAAGTTCCGCGACCACGCGCTGGTCCAGTCCGTCAAAACGCAGTAGAGCGCCGGCGGTTATTCCAGTCCCAAGCCCGATGACCAACGCCGATTTCGGTTCGCCACCATGGATGATCAGTGGCAGAAGAGCCTGCAATCGCATGTAGCGCAGCGAGGGTATGGTATCACCGCTATTGGAGACGCCCTGGATATAAAGCCGGCGAAAGCGATTCTGTCCCGCTGTCTGCTCGAGAACCGCTACTGTGACGCCTTTCCCCTCTTCGTAGAAGACCGTTGTGCCGCCGCGCGCGCCGGCAAGCATACTCGCCAGTCGATCAGACGGCGTCAGCAGAGTCGCAGCGACCGCTGCCACGGCAACGGCGATCGTGGCCCAACGTGCGCCGCGCCTGCCGGTGGAGCCGCGCAACGCCGCAAACAGTCCGAGCAGCGCAGCGCCGACGGCAAGTATTGCCAGGGTTCTTACGAGGCCGAATCGCGGCACCAGCACAAAGCCAGTGATAATCGTGCCACCAATTCCGCCGATCGTATTTAGGGCGACCACCTTCCCGATATCGCGGCCGACATGCCCGGAATCGACAGTTAGTTTCAACGCGGCCGGCCAGGCGGCGCCGAGAAGCAAGGTCGGAACAAAGACGATGCAAATCGCCGCAACCGCAAAGCGGACGCACATTCCGGCAAGAATGCTTGCGGTCAGCGAGATTGCTGCATTCTCCCCTAGGGTCTGAAGTTGCCCAAGCCAACGCCCGAGCACTGAAATTTCAAGTAAGGCAACCAGCCCGGCCGACGCGATCAGAAGACCAAATATGCCCCAGAGGTTGCGGACGCGGTCGGCCCAGAGCGCGAAAATCGCTGCCCCAAGAGCGAGACCTGAAAGATAAGTTGCCAGCATCACCGAGAAGGCGAAACTGCGCGTGCTCATGAACTGTACGATCGATTGCGACCAGACCACCTCATATCCAAGCGCTAAGCCGCCAGCGATCGAATAGACCAGAATCGCAATGACCCCTGAGTTTGCGCGCGGCGTGGAATCTGGTTTTGGGTCCGCCTCGGTCGGGCGTGGCACACGACGATTGAGCCAGAATCCGCCGCTTGCGGCCAGCACGCCGATGCCGGCAGCGGCCAGCGCCGTGCCCTGAATTCCCAACGCTGGAATCAGAAAAAACGAGGAAACCAGTACGCCTATAATTGCGCCGGCAGTGTTGGCAGCATACATACTCCCGCCACCTGAGCCGATCCGGTTCGCACTAAGCCCAAGAGATCGAACCATTGCCGGCAGGATACCGCCCATCAGAAACGGACCCGCGCCGATCATCACGAAGACGAGGCCCCAGCCAAGAAAGACGCTCTTCGCATCCAGGATCGCGAAAAGGGATGCCGTATGCGCCAGTGCGATGGTCGTTGCGACACCGACCAGGGCAACGCCGATCTCCAGCACCGAATACAACATCAGCGGCGCTTGCGCCCTGTCCACCAAACGGCCGATAAACAGTCCGCCAAGTGCAAGTCCCGCAAAAAAGGCGCTTACGCCGACCGTGACCGCGTAAACGTCAACGCCCACGATCAGCGAAAGTTGCTTGATCCAGAGCACCTGAAAGATCAGTGCTGCCGTGCCGGATGCCATGAGCAAAAACGCCGGCCACAAGATGGCACCCGATCCGATGCGCTTCCCGACGGCGCGTTGGAACCCAGCACGCTGTTGCGAAGCGCGTGGTTTCTTGTCTTGCGTGCGTATACTCCTGAGCATGTCAGATCTTATCAACGTAAAGCCGGACCAGTTTGGAACGGGAAGCGGCCCGGTGAGTTGACTCAACTTTCCGGGTCAGCGCGGGATTACTTATTGCCGCCAGCGCTGCCCTCTTGGAGTTTCTGGAGCACTTCGTCAAGGTTGAAACTGCCAGGTCTCTGTCGTGGCGGAAACTCGACGTAGGACTTCAATTGCTGGCTGACAATCGCAACCGCCGGCAAGACTAGGAAAGCGTGCTCGACGCGCCATCTGCCGTACTCGCCAGCCTCCGCCTGGGCGATCTCGAAGGGATCGCCGCGGAGGTCAATGAGCTTCGGGAAGCGCAGCGTCACGAGCGGGTCTTGCCACACGTCCAAACCCTCGGCCCGTTGCTCCATAAACAGCATCTTCCAGCGTTCATACCGCAGGGCGGCGAGGTTGCCGTCGTCCGTCCAGTAGAAGAAGTCCTTACGGGGGTCCTCCGCTTTGCCTGCGAGATAGTCCATCAGGTTATAGCCGTCGAGGTGAACCTTGAAGGTCTTGCCTGCCGCGTCAAAGCCGGTCAGCAGCTTCTCCTTGACGTCCGGCTCGCCCGCCGCCGCCGCCAGGGTTGGCACCCAGTCTTCGTGGGAAACGATGCCGTTGACTTCGGTGCCCGGCTTGATAACGCTTGGCCAGCGGATCATTCCGGGGACGCGATAGCCGCCTTCCCAGCTCGTGTTTTTCTCGCCACGGAAGGGCGTGGTGCCGCCGTCGGGCCACGAGAAGACCTCGGCGCCGTTGTCTGTCGTAAAAACGACGATCGTGTCTTTCGCGATGCCGAGGTCGTCAAGCTGCTTGAGGACTTGCCCGACCATGTCATCGAGTTCGACCATGCCGTCGGCTTCGATGCCTAGACCGGTCTTGCCAACCGACGCCGGCTTAAGGAAGGTGTAGATGTGCATCCGGGTCGTGTTTAACCAGCACAAAAACGGCTTGCCGGCCTTCGCATTTCTATCGATGAAGTTCGTGGCGGCACCCAGAAACTCTTCGTCTACTGTTTCCATGCGTTTTTTGGTCAGCGGGCCGGTGTCCTCGATCTTCTGCTTGCCAACGGGGCCAAAACGGGGGTCCACCGTAGGATCGTCCACATCGGTCGCGACGCACTTGAGCACGCCGCGCGGGCCAAATCTTTCCTTGAAGTGCGGATACTGCGCCGGGTTCGGGTAATCGGGATTCTCCGGCTCGTCCTCGGCATTGAGGTGGTAGAGGTTGCCAAAGAATTCGTCGAAGCCGTGGACGGTAGGCAGGAACTCATTGCGGTCGCCGAGGTGGTTCTTGCCAAACTGGCCGGTGGCGTAGCCCTGTGGCTTGAGCAACTCGGCGAGCGTTGGGTCTTTTTCCGACAATCCCTCCTTGGCGCCCGGCAGACCGACCTTAAGGAGTCCAGTGCGGAATGGCGACTGGCCGGTGATGAACGCGGCGCGTCCGGCGGTGCAGGACTGCTGGGCGTAGAGGTCTGTGAAAATTGCACCGTCCTTGGCGATGCTGTCAATATTCGGCGTGCGATAGCCCATCATGCCGCGGCTGTAGGCGCTGACGTTCCAGTAGCCGATGTCGTCCGCCATGATGACGATGATGTTTGGTTTCTTGTCTGCCGCGTGAACGGGACTGGCGGCACAGAAAAGTGCCGCTGCGCCGGCCAGCACCGACAAGCCGGAGTATCTTAGTTTGAGGGTCATATGTTTTCGTTGTGATTTTTCCGGCTTATTGGGCAGGAATTTGTACTGGCAAGCGCTCAAAAGTTCAGGCCTACCGTGATTTGAGCGCCATGCATTGTGACCTGATAGAGGAAGTTGGTGTCGCGGTAATCGTCGTATAGAAATCGGTAACCAAGTTCCGAATAGATGTTGCGAGTAATTTGGCAACCGAGAGCGGCTTGGGCTTGCCAAGCGATGTCAGATCCGATGCCGAATCCGCCCACATCGGTTTCACCGGTGAGATAGAACGCCTTGGTCAGGTTAAATCGTGCGCGGAAGCCAATAATCGGATCGACCCAATTTTCGTAAAGAGAGAAACTCCGATTTAATTCGGTTGTTAGACGAGCTGTGATTTGATTGGTGAGTTGGCTCTTTAATTGATCGACTCTGCTTTGGATTCCCGCCCGGATCGCAGCGGCAAGTGCTTCGCGCCGACTCTCGATGATGCTTCGAATCAATTCGTCTATTCTGCCCGGTTCCAGCCCGGCCAAAGGAGGTACCGGTAACACCGGATTGCGTCCTCGCAGGGCGGTGAGCCGCTGATCGATAGTTTGCCGGATGAGTGCACCCACATCAAACGCAGCAGTGGCTACTTGCGCTGCGAATCGGTTTACCAGTTCGGTACTAACTGTAGTGATCGCCTGGTCATTAGCTTGTAGGCCTAACCGTGTGCCGGTATAAGTGTATCTGAACCCGGTCAGCGCATCCAGGTATCCCCGTGGTCCTTCGATCATCCGCCAATAAACCCCGAATTCTCCTAGGAATTCTTCGAGGTGCAAATCAATCTTCGAAGTCAGCCCATTCGTGAAGGTGCCGGCTTGCCCGTTCAGGTAGAGAAAGTCCCCCGTTACACCAAATCGCCCGTTTCTCACGTCGCCGCTGAGAGACGCTATAAAATTGGAATGCCTTAGAATGGTATTTGGGCCGACATCGACATGGGAGGTAATTCCGTGAACTCCGATGTCGCCGGTGACCCAAGAAAGCCACACAGGAGCTCCTACTTTGATTTCCCAAGGCGAAGTCGGTTTGGGTGAGGGCTCTACAACGACCTTTGTATCTTCGGGTGGACCCGCCCATCCTGGCACGGCCAAAAGCAGGAGACTGACTACTTCGGCGATCGAGACTAAACTTTTCATCGGTGCGAATCTCCCGGAGTGGAGAAAACTGGTGGCCCCCACCCGCTGTCCCGCCTCGGTCCCAATCCCATCGTTTCCTACTTTCTGCGAGGCTAACATTTCGATCTCTCGAATTGCTACAGAAATGTTTGCTCAAATGAGGTTCCGCATACCAGTCGGTCAGCTCGCAGGGCGGAGGCTCGCCCTAGTCAACCGCCTTACGCGATCAGAATTAAACTGTTAGTTCGACATAGTATGATTGGCTCCGAAAGCTCTCGCCTATGAGGAGCTTCTAACACTACGGATTTTTCTTGGTTGTGCCGAAAAGCAGCGGATCCTGTAAGATCGCTACGACAAAGCTAACAACTTGGATTATCGGTGTTGTTCACACCGGTGTGATTTTCGTGAGTTGCTCTATTTTTGGGTTTTCCGGGATGGGAGACAAACTTAAGCATCCTCCTGCATCGTCATAGATAGCTGAATCCCTAGGCCTCGTCCCGACCGGGGCGACCTGTTCTTTAATGACCGTCGTTTGCCCGGTGAGAGGGAGTCAGGCGGGTCTGCTTCCGTTCCGATGGAGGTCTATTGAAGAAGATCTTCACGAGTTCGCCCTTACCCAACCGCGCATTAAGCTCAGCGACCGAGGTGTAGATCAGAAACAGAACGAAGATCCAAATCTGGATAGCGGCAAAGCGGTGCCAGGTGAAGTGAGTCGCGACGTACTCAGGAATCCCACCGAGCGTTCCTCCGGCAAAAAGGTATTCGACGAGCTTTTCCAGGAACCGCACCAGAAGGACGACCGTCCAGTAGACGATGGTCTTGAACAGGACCGATTGAATCATGGGGGCCGTGTCGAAACGGCGGAAGAAGGGCAGTGCATCCGCCACCAGCACCGATTTGCCCACCACCAGCGCAGCCGTGGTTGCGAGCATAAAGTTCCACAAGTGGACCAGGTAATCAGCGAGAATGAGCTGGGTAGTCAGCACAAGGAGGTTGAAGCTGATCGCGAAGAACACCGTGGGCGGCAGGAGTTCCTTGAGCTCTTTGATGACGAATGCGAGGAGGCGCGACTTGGACATCGACAGGTTCCTATGCGGGGTGTGTTAAAAAAGCAACGGCCGCGATATCACAGGCTGCCGCGATATCACAGGCTCAGGCTTTGCTGGCTCGGTGTCATCGACTTGTTCGTTCGCGAAAAAATGGCGAAAGGCGATTGATTGGGTTAAAGGCTTGTTTCTTCATCGGGCGCGTTTCTTCGTGAGTAAAAAGGGGCTTACGCTAATCTATGCGTCTCGGTACGAGCATCACGCGATCGCAATTTTGTCCCGGGCTAAAGCATCGTTCACAGCAACCGAAAGATCACTTCGCAGCTGAGCCCACTCATTATACTGATCCGTCCAAACTCGGAGTTGAAAGGTTACCGCACCGGCGGTGAAGTTAACTACATACACTTGGGGGGACGGTTCTTTTGCCACACCCGGATGACCAGCGGCAGTACTTTTCAACAGTTCGAACACGCGTTGGGGATCGGCACCCCCAACCACGTTGACGGAGACTTCGATTGCGCGCAGTACATCCGAAAATGTCCAGTTAGTCACATTACTCGAGATGAGCGACCCGTTCGGCACGATGACTTCAGAGCCGTCCGCGGTACGAATAACGCTGGCCCGGATCCCGATGCGGCGGACCTCTCCAGCAATACCGCTTACCTCGATCATGTCACCAATTTTGATCGGACGTTCAAAAAGCAGGATCAGGCCGGACACAAAATTATTGATCACGTTTTGTAATCCAAACCCGATCCCCACGCTCAATGCTCCTGCCAGGATGGTAATCTTTGTCAGATCAATGCCAAGGGCTCCCAAGGCGATGAAGAATCCCAAGAGCAGGATTGCATAGTGAAGCATCGTAGAGGTTGCGTATGGTATGCCGGGGGCGAGATGGAAATGATGATAGACGTCTTCTTCCAGAAGAAAACGCAGGAATCTAGAGACCAGAAAGGATGCACAAATCGCAATCAAGAACGCGAGGATGCTGCGCACCGATATATTGAGGGAGCCGATTGCGAGGTTCGCGTGCAGCGCCGCTTCAGCTGTCGCGGTCAACGGAGTTAGTAAACCAAAAAAGTTCAGTATCAGACTCAACCAGAACAAGAAAGCCAAAACACCCAGTACGCTGCAAATCCGCCGCTGAAGCATCGAGCGATGCAGACTAACAACACGCAACGGGCCAAGTGGTCGAACCTGCAGGGCAATAATAATCAAGCCTTCGAGGATCCGTATGGCGGTGTAGAGCATGGCTGCGACGAAAACGCTCCTGAGAAATATGAGTCCCAAGAGGTTTCCCAAATGCACGTATCCGAAAATATTTGCGAGGAATGCCGCCGGCATAAAAATAAGCCCGATTTTGGCAATCGCTCGGATTCCTCGCCAGAGGCGACCATGGCTTTCAGCAACTGCCGTCGGTAGATGCCAACTTCGAAGCAGCCAGATAAGAAAGAGAGACCCGCCCAGCATTTGGCCGAGGAACAGGAGCCGGCCCGAATGTGGTAGAGACGCCGCCGCGAGTATTCGGAGCTGACCTACGAAATACAGAATGGCAAGCGCATACAGGATTGGATACGAATTAGGCTGTAGTAGCTTCCGAAGAATCACCACGGTAGGGATTAGTGCTACGGTTCCAATGATTGCCTGAATCAAGCTCGGAGCTTGCGGATAGATTGATGGGCTGATCAGGAAAGAAAGCACGAAGGCCGTTGAGACGGGGAGATCGAGTATCGGCACCGCGCGCTGCAGATCTGGTTTTTCCTCCGTCACTTTTCGCATCCTGCGCCGCATCAATTGAAGCACGGTCGCAATCAGCACAAGGAGAAGAGCGTGGACCAGGAGGGCAAGAGGGTGTCGTTTAGTGAACGCGGTTGATGCTTTCAGTTGCGAAGAAAACCAGGCCCCACTTTGCTTCTCCCACTCGCTGGCCAGACTTGTCTCACCGCTCCAGATGGGTGGGCTGTCTCTAGTCAGAAGACTTTTCAATGCCCGATTTTGCAACTGCCCGACTGAAGACAGAGCAGTTCGCACCCGGGCTTCCTGCTCGAAAAGGCGGCTCTGCAAGGTCAAAACGTCGACGCGGCCGGATTCGGCCGCCTGTCGCGCCCGCTCGACGGAGGCGACTACATTTTGGACGCTCTGCAAGACCGGCTGGGGCGTGTCGGGCTGTTTCGCCGATTGGAGCGTTGCCTGCCAGGTCTTGTTCAACTGATCCAGACGCGCGTGTTCCTCTTCCAGACTGGCGGCGTGCTGTGCCAGCTCTCGAGCTAATGCCGACAGATTATCGGCAAAATTTTGCCAAGTACTCCTGAGCCGATGAAGCATATCGAGGGACGGACTCGCCGTCAGAAGTTTCATGTCCTCGGCGATGCTTGTATCGATTTCACTCGTCAGATTCGAAAGGCTCCCGGCGATGACGCGCGCGCTTGACTGACCCCTTGACACATTCGCGTCGATCTCCTCTAGAAACGTCATCGCCGAATGCGCTTCCACAGGTACTGTGGTTATCGGGATGGGTGTGGGAGCCGGATTCGGTTTCGCCGGTGAGGCAGAAGCTTGCTCGCCTGGGGCCATGCCGCCGCTGGAAAGCAAAGCTAAGATAAGAAGTAAAACGAATCGACTTACTCGGCGCATCACGGGTTTGTAAGATAGAATTGTTCCGCCTCCGTGTACACTTCCGCACAGCGTTGCCGGCCTGCACCATCGCATCGTAATCGCAAACGCCGCCGGAACTGCTCTGCGCAGCGCGCCTAGTTCCGCGACGCCCCCAGAAATCCGATTTATCGGCCTCCCCGAATGCCGTGTTTCCGAAGTTCGCGGTAAACAGTATTCCGCGAGACGGCGAGACCGCGGGCTGTTTCCACGATGTTCCCGTGGCAGCGGTAATAGGCATCCAGAATCATCTTGCTCCGGCCTTCCTTCAATTGAGCGGTACTAACGCCATTTGAAGCCAAGGGCCGGATTGCATTCCGGGGTTTGAGGACTGAGAGGACGTCTGAACGATCAAGAACCGACGACCCGGCCATGATCACCATTCGAAGTAGGATATTCTTCAATTCCCGAAAATTACCCGGCCAATCGTGTTGACGCAGCATCTCCAAACCATCATCCGAGATCGATATCTCAACCGCAAGGTCCTTGAGAGTCGCGTCGACGATCGCATTGAAATCAGACCGATCTCGTAATGGTGGGATCGTGACTTCGATACCCTGAATCCGGTAGAGCAAATCGGTTCGGAATTTTCCCTCAGCCACAGTTGTTTCTAACGGGCTGTTGGTGGCGGCGACCACCTGCACGTCGACTTCCTCTTCAATCGACGAACCGACGGCCCGCACTGTCCATTGATCGAGGAATCGCAGCAACCTCGCTTGCAGAGCCCCCGGCATGTCACCGATTTCGTCAAGGAACAAGGTTCCGTGGTCAGCATCGCGAATCAGACCGGGGGCACCGCCGCGGCGGCCGCCAGTGAAAGCTCCTTCGCGGTACCCGAAAAACTCTGACTCCATCAAGGTTTCCGGCAGCGCCGTACAGTTGACCGCAACGAATTTTCCGGTTCGCTTGCTCACGTTGTGCGCATGCCTGGCCATCAATTCTTTTCCGCAACCGGTTTCGCCGCGGATAAGAATCGGAACCTTCCAGGCAACTGCATTTTCAATTAACCGGAGCGCTTCCCGTACCGCCTGGTCTTGGCAGACAAATGTGGGTTGATGAAATTTCCGGTAAGAGGGCTTAGGAAAGGTTAGGCCGGGTTGAATCCCCGTTCGCCGGCGGAGATTGGAGACTAAAACCTTATAAGTGCTCCCACGTCCGTCGATCAAGTCGCCCGATCCGGAGGCTGCGGTTTGACGGAGAAAGCGATCAAACGAAAGTTGGAAGACCGCTGCAAAGGTTCGCCCAGGCACTACTGGAAGATCGTGAAGAAAGAATCGAGCCTGGCGATTGGCCGCAAGAATGCGCCCATCCCGGGCGAGCGCAATCAGTCCAGCCTCAAAAGTGTGAACGAATTCGGTCCGATTATGAAATTGCAGGATAATGTTCTGTCGAAACATATTTCGGAAATATTCGGCCTCGATTTGCAGAGCGGCCATCCGGATGAGCGCCATGGTGTGGACCTGCCTTGAGTGACAATCTGATGATGCATCGATTACACCAAGCAGACGATCCTCATGATCAAATACCGGACTCGCGACACAGGTCAGGTTGCAGCTCTCTCTGAAAAAATGCTCCGAAGCGTGGACTACCGATGGCGAGTGGGTAAAGGCTGAGCACCCGAGCGCGTTGGTCCCGCGCAGGCGTTCGTCCCACCCGGTTCCGGGAAGAATACCTCCCCGTCGTGCCAAGTGCTGGAATGAGTCGTCCGCGATCGCGTCGAGGATGATTGTATTGGGGTTGGCGAATGCCACCATGAAGTTCGAGCCGGCAATCTGCGAGTAGAGATTGCGCACCTCTGTCTTCGCGATCTCATAAAGTTTTACATTCTGTTCCCTCAGCTCCTTCAGTTCAGATCGTCGAATGGTTTCCGGTGCTGGCGATGAATCAGGATCCAGATTCGCATCCAGGCACCTCTGCCAGGAGGTCCGAATTTCTTCGCGGATCCAGTCGGGCGGCAGGTCGGTCAGCCGCCGCTTCATCAAAAACTTTCGGGCATCAGGATACTCCCGCGCCGTTGTAGTCAGCATGATCAGCTCCGGTTCTTGGGGGGTTACAGCCGAATGTTACCTGCTCATACCTGGAATTCAACGGGTTCCGGCCGGTCCGAGCGCTCCCGGACCAGGAATGAAGTTTAGCCGAGCTGTTTCATCCTGGAGCACTTCTGTCTCGCAGAATGTTCCATAATGGATCAACCCGCTGGATCGGATTGTGGAAAAGTGATGTGCAGTTTCTCTCCCTCTTGCCGGGTCGCGACGGAGAGGAGGTGTCGTTCCGAGTTGCCTGGTACGACCTATGCCACCTGAAAAATTGAAATAACCGCGTCTGAGAAAGCGTCTCGGTCCTCCCTGACCCTATGTTGGATGTCTCGGCTTCCTGGCCTTTACGGATTCGGCACCATTGGAATCTGCAAGCACCGCACTTAGTCTATGAAAGCTGCTGTTCTCCACAAATATGACAGTAGTCTGACCAATCCCGAGTTCGTCTTCTGGGAAGAGGTTCCCGAACCGAAACTGAAAAAGGATACAGATGTCCTTGTCCGAATAGGTGGCGCCGGCGTATGTCGTACTGACCTTCATGTGATTGAGGGTATCTGGTATGAGAAAACGCACATGGCACTGCCGTATGTCATGGGCCATGAGAATGCCGGGTGGGTAGAAGATGTTGGGAAAGCAGTGGAGGGGTTCAAGAAAGGCGATCCGGTAATCTGCCATCCGCTTATCTCTAACTGCCATGCACTGGCAGCGAGACGCGGGCAGGACATGCACATCGAAGGGAGTGAATTTCCGGGGATCAATACCAATGGCGGTTACGCAGAGTTACTCCGGACCGGAGTGAACGCACTCATTAAACTCCCGCAGACTCTCGCGCCGAAGGACGTTGCTCCTCATGCCGATGCCGGGCTAACCGCTTACCATGTCTCCAAGAAAGCGGCCCAACACCTTCTCCCTGGCGAAAAGGTCGTCGTAATCGGTGTGGGCGGTCTGGGACACATCGGTATCCAAGTTTTGAATGCGCTCTGCTCAGCGGATATTATCGCACTGGACCGCTCGGATACCGCTCTTGCTCTCGCGAAGGAATGCGGCGCACACTACAGCATCAAAGCCGATGGTAATCACGTGGAAGCGGTTCAGCAGCTGACGAACGGAAAAGGGGCCGAGGCCGTAATTGATTTCGTCGGAGAAGGTAGCTCCATTGCTGAGGGGTTGGCCATGACCCGGGACAATGGTGCTTACTATATCGTTGGATACGGCGGTGAGATCCGGATTTCGGCGCTCGATATGATCACGACTGAGCGGCGCATTATCGGGAACCTTGTCGGCAACTATGCAGAGTTAGTCGAACTGATGGAATTAGCCGACCGAGGAAAAGTCAACCTAGCGACGAAATACTACAAGATGCAGGATGCCAATCAGGCACTGCACGATCTTAATGCGGGCAAAGTTAAGGGACGCGCAGTGTTAGTTCCTTAGCGCTATTCGCCAACTAATTGAAGTCCTCCAAAGAATCGATCGAGAAAGCCTAAAATCCATGTATACGACAGAGTCGGGAGAAAACATTTTCGTCATCGATGCGCACGTGCATCTCTGGGATGGCAGCGACAAGAATCAGAAGAACATCCATGGGAAACAGTTTATCGAGTGTTTCTACGACTACCACAAACTCAGTCCAAAGGAATACGTCTGGCCATACGAAAAGTACCAGAAGTACAGCGACGAAGATTTTGAAAAGGATGTCTTCGGCGATGGGTACGCCGACATGGCAATCTTTAATCCACAGTATCTTGGCGACTTTTTTTACGAGGGTTTTTCCAACGTCGAGCGAAATGAAAAGTTCAGACAAAAACATCCTGATCGCGTTATCGCCAATGGCTGGTGGGATCCCCGGAACGGTGAGCCAGGGCTCGACCAACTGGAGAAGGATGTCGCCAAATATAAGTGGAAGGGAGTGAAGCTTTATACGGCCGAGTGGAAAGGAGAGTCTAAGGGCTGGAAGCTAAGTGATCCCTGGGCCTATCGCTATTTGGAAAAATCGCGGGAATTAGGCATCAAGAACCTTCATGTTCACAAGGGACCTACCATCACTCCGTTGAACAAGGATGCGTTTGATGTTGGCGACGTCGACGATGCGGCTTCGAGTTTTACCGACCTCAATTTCATCGTTGAACATGTAGGGTTGCCTCGACTGGATGACTTTACGTTTATAGCTGCTCAGGAACGAAATGTGTACGCAGGGCTCTCTGTCGCGATCGCCCTGATTCACGCTCGGCCTCGCTATTTCACTCAGATCATCAGCGAACTGCTGTTCTGGTTGGGGCCGGATCGGATCCTGTTCGGAAGCGACTACGCCCTTTGGGTGCCCAAATGGATTATTGAAAAATTCATGGCCCTTGAGTTACCGGAAGAGGTAGCCTCGGAGATTGGTCAGCAACTGACTTTGGAGACCAAGAAAAAGATACTCGGTGAAAATGCTGCGCGTCTTTACCATATCGATATCGCAGACCGAGCCAAGAAGCTGGGGTTAACTCTTCCGGCGAAAAGCGTCGCTCGAGCGGCAGCCGCAGTTGCCTGAATCCCGTTGAAGCTTTTGCTAATGATCTGCGACGATAGAATTCAGGAAGTTTGGCGAGCCCTTGATACGGTAACAGATCCGGAAATCGATGAACCGGTCACTTCGTTGGAGTTCATAACCGATGTTCGCATTGGTACCGATGCGGATGTTCGGATCGAATTTCGATTGCCGACCTATTGGTGCGCTCCGAATTTCGCGTTCCTGATGGCAAGCGATATGCGCGATGCAGTTTCCGAACTGCCTTGGGTCAAAAAAGTCTCCGTGGAGCTATTAGATCATTTCAGCGCTGCGCTGATTAATCGGAGCATCGCCTTGAAAAGAGATTTCCGAGAAGCATTCCCCGGAGAGACTGATGGCGATTTGGATGATCTCAGAAAGACATTTCTCGGGAAGGCATTTGAACGCCGCCAGGAGCTGCTTATGGCGTACCTGCTGGTCCAACATTACCTCCCGGAAGACCTCATCCACCTGCAGCTGAGCGGGCTGATCAAACTAGCACTTGCGCCGGAAGGGATCGGCTTAAGAAACCTTTACCTGTTCGCTCGACGAAAGGTACTGCCCAACTACGGGCCGGACACGCCGGCTTTCACGACGCTCGAAGGCGCGGCTTTGGAGGTGAGCCATTTTCCGAAGCATTTACGCCGGATTCGCGGCGTGAGAATGAATGCTGAGTTCAACGGCGCTATCTGCCGGGGGCTTCTGGCCGCTAGAAAAGGAGAGGATCCCGTCCAAGAACTACTGCCTGTACCACTAGTGTCTCGGCTTTCAACATAGCTCTCAGGTCGGCCTTTTCGACCTTAGTGATGCCGGATGGCAATCGTGTTTTTACTTCATCCTGATCATCTCGACTGCCCTCTTATTGGGCAGTCCATCCACCCGACACAGTCCACGAGGTGGTGCCTGTCTCGGGCTAGTCATTAAACCACGCTGCAGTCGAGGCTCATTGGAACGAGCGGTGGGAGTATCGGAACGGGACTCATAGGTCCTTCATGGGGCTCACAGGTCCTCATGGGACTCATAGGTCCTCATGGGACCCTCATAGGACTCATAGGTCCTCATGGGACTCATAGGTCCTCATAGGTCCTCATAGGACTCATAGGTCCTCATGGGGCCCATAGGTCCTCATGGGACTCATAGGTCTTATGTGCCCCTATCGCTTCCTTCGCTCCTCTGTTGGAGCCTGGCGCGAGTCATTCGCTCACGGAGCCCGCCCTCTTTAACGAAATCTCGCTCAAGGCGGCGGATCTGCTGGTCTAAAAGGAAGTTCGTTTGGTGAATCAAACAGATGGCAATATTCGCCACCACCTCAGCCGGGCGAGTCTCGCAAAATTCACGATAGTCCTTGAAACTCACTTGAGTTTTAGTTCCCAGGCGTCTGACAAATCGGGCTTGGCGACTCTCCTTTTCCCAGATATCAAGATTCCGTACGCGGAGGAAGTCGTAGTAGTCCGCCAGCAATTCTTCAAGGCTTGCGCGAGCAACGCCTACCAGCTTGATTTCCGTTTCCTTGGAGGTTCCGGACGCTTTGCTGCCTTCCACGATGTTTTGTTTCCCAGATCGGGCCGCTTGGATCATCTGATCGTTGGTGCGATCCCGCTTGGCAAGAAACCGCTGGCAGAAGCGATATGTAAAATCATAGACAATCTCTGCCTTTCGATAAGAAAGGAGTTCCCGGTAATGGCCGTGCGCCGGAATGAAACCAGGATTATCCCTCATCGTGAATAGGTCGCGGACGACTCATCGGTCCTATTCGACCCCCCTTCCTGCGTAAGAGAGCTATCATAACGTCGTTTTCAGAAGTAGTGTTGTAAAACCGGGATGAGGTGGTCAACATATCTTTACATATTTTTAATATGTTTTGATATTATAGATAACCCGGCTGCGAATGAAGACTCTCCTAAGATCTCCAAGGGCAGAGCCGAATTGGATGCAATTGGAGCCAAACCGGTTTCCCTCTTCATTGCTTGATTCTTGACAGGATCACCAGGCAAACACAGTGATTCTCGATGACAATCGCGCTTTACTTCATCCTGATCATCTCGACCGCCCTCTTATTGGGCAACGAGTTTTCAGTTGGTTTCTTTATCCATCCGTCACTGACTCGGGCCGACCACAGAAAATTCCTGCCAGCCATTCAGGTGTTTGCGCGCTTCTTCGGCAAAGTAATGCCAATCTGGATGGCGACGACACTGCTCCTTCACCTCGTTTTGCTTTGGCTGACGTGGCGTTGGCCGGGTAGCCAGACGGTATACCTCGCTTTAGCGGTTACCCTCTGGATTCTTATCATCCTGTTCAGTGTTATCGGTCCCGTACCAATCAACAACCGAGTCAAGGCGTGGGATACCGCTCAGCTTCCAGCGGATTGGGAAATCCAACGGCGCCAGTGGGACACACTCAATGCCATCCGCGTATTTTTTATTGCCTTAGCGTTCGCTGCCTTGATCGCCGCATTCAAGACCGGGGACCACGCTCATTTCTAAAGCTTCCCCAGACGAGCACGAGTAGTTGGCAGGGGTTGCCCTACCCGGGAGAATTGCGACGAACCCTAGCAGGCCGTTGAAATACCCTTGAGAGATGAGGATTAGCTGGAAACGGGCTGCTAGACTAGAGCACCGCCACAGGAGGAACCGGAACCGGCGGTGCACCCGAAGCAATGTTCACCTACGGCGATGGGACGCCCTTGGAGCTGTTCCGGATCAAGATCCCAGAGGAAAAGCGGCCTCTTCCACTGCATGCCAAGCTGCTGATTGAAGTCGCAGTCATAGACCTCACCCCGCCAACCCACGCTTAGGGTGTTCCGGCACATCAGGCCAGCGACAGAGGCCGGATTGAAGGCTTCGACTAGCAACTGCATGTAGTCACTCAATTTCCCACTATGTTTGAGCCAGGAAGCAAAGCGGCCGATGGGCATATTAGTGATCGTGTACAGCCGATGGAAATCGATGCCGAAGTGCTTTTTCAACTCGCACTTGTAGTCTGCTTCAAGCTCTGCCTGGTTAGGTGGGAGAAAGTCGCCATTGGGATTGTAGACAAGATCGAGCGCAAGCTCGGCCCGGCGACCATAACCAAAGCTGTTGAGGAGTTGGAGCGCGCGGATGCTGCGATCGAAGACACCGTCGCCACGCTGAGCGTTGACGTTTCCGGGTTGATAGCATGGCATGGACGCGACGATCTTCAGTCGGTGGGTTGCGAGAAAGCCAGCTAGCCAATCGTAGCCGGGTTCAAGGAGGATAGTTAAGTTACAACGGTCGATTATCGTATCGATGTGAGGGATTGCCCGGAGCTGCTCGACCAGGTAACGAAAGTCAGGAACCATCTCGGGCGCACCTCCGGTCAGGTCCACCGTAGTAAACTGAGTGTTTGCCAACCAGCCGAGGATTCGATCGACAGTGTCGCGGGCGATAATTTCCTTGCGTTTCGGCCCTGCGTTCACGTGGCAATGAATGCAGGTAAGGTCGCAGAGCTTGCCGACGTTAAGCTGGAAGATCTCGGTGCGCGCACGCTGGAGCATCAGGCCGTGACTGGCGAGGGTCGAAGAGAAGCTCGGACCAGTCGGGCGATCAAGGTTCGGCGTGCGTATCATTTTCAGAAGGCCTTCAAGTTATTCGTTTTGCTGTCTTGCTTCGATCGCGCCCCAGATCCGCGATAATACCACTTATGCAGGGTCTGAGGATTCACGCCAAGATAGAAAAGGGCGATAAAGGTAGCGTTACGCAGAGTCCTCCACCAGGATCCGAGTCCACCAAGGCGTCTGGGAGGTGACCAAATTGGCGGATCTAACAGGGCTACGCCGCCCAACCGTCGAAGTCGGCGGGAAAATTCCAAGTCTTCCATGAGAGGAATGTCGGCGAAGCCACCCAACCCTTGAAACACCGATGCTTTCACGAAAATGGACTGGTCGCCGAACAGCGGTCCGCCCAACGAGCTCATCCATCTGACCAAGGGTTCCCGCCACATCGCACGTTGAGGGTGAAACCGGCGATGAAACGCGCCACCTAAGATCGCGTCGTTGCCTGCTACTCTTTCCAGTGCGCTTAGGTGTTCGGGACGCAGCTCGGAGTCACAATGATGAAAGCAAAGCAGAATCCCACGTGCTGCAATAGCGCCAGCATTCATCTGTCTACCCCGGGAAGGATGGTCACAGGAGATAAGTCGGATGACACCATGCCGATCCAGATCGCGGAGCGATTGTCCAGGACGAACCGCCACGACCACCAACTCGGCAAGCTCAGGAGCTACTCGCAAACTGTTCACCAGATCGACGACGAGATCGTCGTCTCCCCAGATCGGAACGATTAAACTGATCAATGGACACGTCATTGCAAAGAAAACCAATGCAGGCTTTAGAGACAATCTATCTTCCAAGAGAGCCTGTTAAACAGTTATATGTCTCGTAAGCGTGTTCCTGGTTTCCTTTCTTTGAAAACGGTCTGCCTGATCTTGAGATCCCCCCCGTCGGCGAAGTAAAAAAGCGGCTAGTCATAGATATCGGCACGCAGCAGGCGACTACGATCTACCGCGTATTGGTCGAGCACCAAGCCGCCGAGATACCTTAAGGGTGGGATGTCGCCGTCCACTTCACCCCGGCGGATGCAGAAGAGCTCAGTTCGAACTGGCAAAGGTTGCGGTCCAATCGGCCAGCGTAACCACGCCAATTGTCGTTTCGATTCTCAGAATCGGCTTGCAAGCTCCGGCTTCGCAACGAGGATTTCTCGATATCAATCCAGGCTATGCGAGACTGGAGGCCACTCAGCGGGCCAGGTGGATCCGATGGCCTTGAATCCGTACTTCTCGAGGATCGGCCGACTACTGGGCAGCGCGTCAACCCGCAAATAGCGAACCGAACCGAATTGTTCAGCGTATTTAATCCGGGCTGACAAGAGCGCGCGATAAACCCCGCGTCCGCGAAAATCCGGTAGAACACTTCCGCCCCAGAGTCCAGCAAAGCAGCCTTGCCGCGAGACCGTGACCCGCCCAAAACCGATAGGCTTCTTATCCGAATAGGCGACGAATGCAAGATGGCATGGGAGCGGATCGCTTAGGCTACCTCGCAGAAGCTCGCGGGCCGTATGCGGCTGGTTCCAGATCGCAGATTCAAGAGCGAGGAAATCCGCAATCCCTTGATCGTCCTTTACCGCATTTACGCTAACACTTTCCGCCGCCGGCGCTAGTAGCGCAGGCGGCAACTCGTTCAAATCGAGAGCCATGAGTGCTTCTTCTTCGCCGATCCTAAAGCCACGGCTACGCAAACGCGCGAGCAAATCCAACGGTTCATCATGCCTATAGACCTTCCATTCAAAACCTCGATCCAGTTTGTCGAAATAGTCGATTTCGTGGTTGATCACTTGTTCCGCTTCCGATTTCGAGAAGTGCGAATAGACAATGCAGTTCCCGGCGCCTTCCTTGCCGATTGCACGCACCACATAGGGAGTTTTCTCCAATATGAAGTCGGTGTCAGCAACTGTCTGCCGCTCGAGGTCGAGGAGTTGCAATAGGGTCTGATCGTTCATCGCTAGTGGACCGTTTGGTCAAATCGTGCTTAGTTCGCGTATCCGGGCGCTCGACGGAAACGAATCGTTTCGTTCCGATCCGTTGGTCGATCGCCCCAGAACCAGAAAGCAACAAACATTGTAACAGTTCAATATGACCTATAATACAAAAGCTTATGCTGCTCCGAGTGCCACCGAACAGCTCGGACCGTTCACCTTGAACCGCCGAGAGGTAGGTCCTCACGACGTTCAGATCGAAATCGTCTATTGTGGCGTTTGCCACTCCGATTTACACCAGGTCCGCAACGAATGGGGCAATTCCATTTATCCCATGGTCCCGGGACACGAGATCGTCGGCCGCATCAGCAAGGTTGGCAATCGGGTACAACAATTCAAAACGGGCGACCTCGCCGGCGTCGGCTGTTTCGTCGACTCCTGTCGCGAATGCGCTAACTGCGCAGCCGGTCTAGAGCAGTATTGCAGAAACGGCCTGATCGTTACCTATAACGGCTACGAGAAAGATGGTAAGACCCCTACTTACGGCGGCTATTCCACTCAGGTCGTGGTCGATGAAAAATATACGTTGAAAATCTCCCCCAACCTACCTCTGGAAGGGGTGGCGCCTCTGCTGTGCGCGGGCATTACGACCTACTCCCCATTGCGCCACTGGAAGGTGGGTAAGGGGCATAAGGTTGGTGTACTGGGATTGGGCGGCCTGGGCCACATGGCGGTGAAACTGGCTTCTTCATTTGGCGCGGAAGTGACGATGCTGAGCGGTTCTCCTGCTAAGGAACCGGATGCCAAACGGCTCGGCGCACATCATTTCGCACTCACTTCAAACGATGAAGCGATGAACCGGCTGAGCAACCATTTCGACTTCATCGTCAACACCGTATCCGCGCCTCACGATTACAGTAAATATCTGAACACCCTCGACACTGACGGCGTAATGATCTGTGTGGGCGCTCCACCTGAACCGACACCGATTCCGGCATTCAGCCTCCTTTTGCAACGTCGAAGCATCGTCGGCTCACTCATCGGCGGGATTGCGGAAACCCAGGAAATGTTGGATTACTGCGCCGAACACGGTATTACCTCCGACGTGGAAATCATCCCAATCCAACAGATCAACGAAGCGTATGAGAGGCTGTTGAAAGGGGATGTGAAATACCGATTTGTGATAGACAGCGCCAGCTTGAGGAACTGAACCAACGAGTTGCGGTAGACAGGATAAGCGTCGCGGATACCCCTGATCGCCGTATCAGTTTTGGGTGGCGCGATATCCTCTCTCGGCTTCCCGTTTACTCTGCTCTGTGTTCATTATCCCGCACGATATTTCCGGTTGACCGTTAGCCGTTCCCCGCTAACGGTTTGCGGATGCCGCCCGGCAGAATCTAGCCTTTTGGATTCTGACGCCAACCTGCGGATCATGGGTCGCGTCGGCATAAACGAATTCCAGAATCTTCAACAATAGTAATGATCGATCGTCGCAGATTTCTTGTTTCCGCCGCCGCCGCCGTGGCCACGATTGGATTTAGGGGTTCAGCATTTGCCCAGTCGGGTTTGAAGTTTGCAGCGGGTGCACCCTTTTCGTTTGACGCCTTGGTGGACAGGGCTCGCAAGCTCAGCGGCCAACCATACGTTTCCGTGCCAACGCCCCCCAACGATGTCCTCGATAAGATCGATTACGAGGCCCAGAGCAAGATCAGTTTTAAAACTGAGTGTGCCCTTTTTGCCGAAGAGGCCAGTCGTTATCCCGCGACCTTCTTCCACATGGGAAAATTCAGCCGAACGCCGGTCAGAATACATGTGGTGGAGGATCGCCCTGGGGGCGCTATGGCAAGAGAAATCGTGTACGACGAAAGGTATTTCGATATGCCGGCTGATAGTCCGGCCCACGCTTTGGCAAAGGGCAGCGGGTTCGCCGGATTCAGGTTCCAAGAAAGCCGGCTCGGCGAACAGGCCAAGCTTGATTGGCACAAAAACGATTGGGTCTCTTTTCTTGGCGCATCCTATTTTCGCGCCATCGGAGAGCTCTATCAATATGGTATTTCGGCACGCGGCATCGCAGTCGACGTCGCTGTGGCCGATCGCCCAGAGGAATTCCCTATTTTTAGCGACATCTACTTTGCCCCGCAAAAACCCGATAGCGACCTCGTCACGGTTTATGCGTTGCTGGATGGTCCCAGTATTACCGGCGCCTACCGATTCGATATGCGCAGAGACAAAGCGGTGACCATGGAGGTGGAATCAGCGCTATTTCTGCGGAAAGATATTAGTCGTCTCGGAATCGCTCCCATGAGCTCGATGTACTGGTTCTCCGAGACAATAAAACCTAGCGGCGTCGATTGGCGTCCGGAAGTACACGACTCCGACGGGCTGGCTCTATGGACCGGCATCGGCGAACGGATTTGGCGGCCCTTGAATAATCCGGCAGCCACTGTCGCTTCCTCCTTCAGCGACGAAAACCCTCGCGGTTTTGGCCTGCTTCAGCGCGACCGCGAGTTTGACCATTATCTTGACGGGGTTCATTACGAACTGAGGCCCAGCCTCTGGGTGGAGCCGCTTGAACGTTGGGGCAAAGGTTCGGTACAATTGGTGGAAATTCCTACCGATGACGAGATTCATGACAACATAGTGGCTATGTGGGTGCCGGCGGAGGCAGCAACCGCCGGAAAAAATTATCGCTTTCGCTACCGACTGCACTGGGTTGCGAACCAGCCTTGTCCGACAGCGGTGGCATGCTGTGTTGCGACTCGACTGGGAAACGGAGGTCAACCGGGCCAGCCGCGGCCGAAGGGTGTGCGCAAGTTCATGATCGAGTTTCTAGGAGGTACACTTGCGTCGTTGCCGTTTGGGGTAAAGCCGGAGCCGGTCCTGTGGGCTTCGCGCGGCGATTTCTCTTACATTTTCACGGAAGCTGTTCCTGACAGTGTCCCCGGTCATTGGCGAGCGCAGTTTGACTTCGCTGTCACGGGGAAAGAACCGGTCGAGATGCGCCTTTTCCTCAAATCGGGAAGCGAGATTCTATCGGAAACCTGGTCCTACGATTATCATCCTCGGTTGTCGGCGAACGAAAGCGTTTCCTGAGCAGGAATAACCATAGTTTTCACAGATTTTTACAAGATCGCGGATAACAGAAAAACCTTGGCATTCTGCTGCATTGGCTAATCAGAACTGCCTATCGGGCGTACTACGGTCAAAGCAACGCAAAGGTGAAGCTCAAGATTACCCGACGGCGAAGTGGTCGACCGCGATTAAGACTAGCAGCCCGTTGAGATACTCCCAAGGATTGACTGGACCGGCCTGCTTGGTCCGACTGTTTATCCTTGATCCAACTCGGAGGGTCTATTGCGCCACGCGGTAGCCCATGATTTTATTCGACAAACCTCGAGTGGCCAATATGCTACGGCCACTCGACCAAGTCTTGACGTAGACAATGGTGATGCCTAATTTCGGCCGTTTATGAAGACCACGCTGCGGTATGTACTTCCGCTGACGATTTTCCTGTTTCTGTTGCCGAGCCGTTCCCCCGCGCCAATCATCTATCGTGAGGGGGAAGGGATCCTTCCGAGCGAGGTCGAGGACATCGAGATCAAGAAAAACGCACAAGAGCAGTACGATCTAGCTCAACGTTACGAAGATAACCACGATTTTGCTCGTGCCGGAGCATCTTACCGCCTGGTGGTCCGGCGCTTCCCGCGAGCCGATATCGCTCCGACCGCACAATACAATTCGGGCCGCATGTATCAGCATCAGGGTAAATTGGATGCCGCATTCAATGAGTATCAAGGGCTGGTCGAAAAATATCCCAGGAGTAGCGAGTTCGAACCGGCCCTGGAGGCCGAATACAACATTGCCAAGGCGTATTTGGATGGAAAGCGAGTCGACGTATATGGGGTTCCAACTCTCCCCTCCATGCCTAAAGCTCAGGAGATGTTTCGGAAGATTGTAACCAACGCACCTTTCAGCAAGATCGCTCCTCTTGCCCAATACGGCATTGGGCAGGCACTGGAAAAACAGGGCTCGATCGTCTCTGCGGTAAACGCCTACCAACAGGTAGTCGACCGATATCCGAATAATGACATCGCGGCGGATGCCATGTACCAAATTGGGTACGTTTACTTCCAAGCCAGCCGGGAAACTGGTTACGATCAGACGGCAGCGGTTCGAGCACAGGAGGCGTTCGAGGATTTCCTGGTTAAGTATCCTAACAGCAGCAAGGTGGCCCAGGCGCAGGATAATCTGAAAGCCTTGCAGGGTCGCAAATCGACCGATTCCTACAATATTGCGCGATTTTACGATAAGCAGAAGAACTACAAGGCCGCCTACGTCTACTATAATGAGGTTCTGCAGCAGCAGCCCGATTCGCAGGAGGCGCAGCACGCCAAGGACAGAATGGATCAAATTCGTTCTAAACTCGGCGATTCCGCTCTGCAAATTGGTACCGAGACGGCCGAGACGGGCCAGACCGTAGCTGACCGACGTAAGCTGCAGACTCAGGTGGATACCGCCGCGCGACCGGACTTTGTCGGCCCGCCCGCTCCCACTCCGACGCCTTCCGCTTCACCGGGTTTGACTCCCGCCCAGAAGAAACCAGCGCTCACTCCCCAAAAAGACGTCGCGCCTACCGAGCCTACCCTCCCGACGCAATAGTCCCAAGATGGGTCGAGCAATCATTCTTCTGGTGGTCGCTCTCCTCTCGGGTTGTGCAGGCTATACCTTAGGTCCGATTCCGCCCACCTTCATGAAAGGTGTGCACAAGGTGGCCGTGCCGATATTTGAAAACACAACTTACGAACCCCAGGTCCAGACTCTGATTACGGACACGTTCATCAAGCAGCTGCAGCAAGATGGCACCTACGAAGTCACGGGATTAGACCAAGCTGATGCCGAAATTCGCGGCACTATCATGGCCGTGACTCGAGTCAGAGCGCGCGCTGTTATCGGCAACGTACTCGCCTCGTCTCAGTTCAACCTCCAGGTGAGAGTTCGTGTGCAGGTCGTAAATCCCCGATCCGGCGCATTCCTGGGTGTGCGAGATTTCGTAGGACAGACGACGTTTCCCGTCGGCAATGATCTTCCCACCCAGGAACGCCAAGCGATTCCGCTAGCGGCGGAAGACGCGGCCGTGCAGGCGGCCAGTTTCGTGACTGAAGGATGGTAACTCCGTGCTCTATGTAGTTGCTTCTCCTATCGGCAATTTGGCCGACATCACGATTCGGGCTTTGGAAGTCCTCCGCCAAGTAGATCTGATCGCTGCGGAAGATACCCGTCACACCGGCATTTTGCTTCACCGATATGAGATCAAAAAGCCGCTCACCAGTCTCCATGAACACAATGAAGCGCGTCGTACAGCTGAACTCGTCGAACGACTTCGAGCCGGCGCGAGCATCGCGTTACTGACCGACGCCGGCCTACCGTCGGTTTCTGACCCGGGATTCCGGTTAATCGCTGCTTGTCGCTCAGCCAATCTGCCGCTGACTATCATCCCAGGGCCTTCCGCGGTCCTCACCGCGTTAGTGGGTTCAGGTCTGCCCACTCACACCTTTTTTTTTGGTGGTTTCCTGCCGGTCAAGAGCGGACAACGAACCCGAGAGCTTACCGCTGCCGTCTCCCGAAACTGCACCTCGATTTATTTTGAGTCACCGCATCGTCTGCTAAAATCGCTAGCGGAACTGGAATCATTGGCCCCCGATCATCCGATCTGCGTCGCCCGGGAACTCACCAAGCAATTCGAAACCTTTCACCGTGGTAGTGGCAAGGAACTCAAGAAACACTTCACGGATCACCCCCCGCGTGGAGAAATCACCCTGGTGATTGCTCCGGCACAGTCAGGAGCTCTGGGAAGAAGACTCGAAAATCCGAGCGAGGATTCGAGCGGCTAATCGGATTGCGGTGTCAGGATCAAATATCGCAGGCACCTACCTCGAGGAAATCAATCCTGGCCGTCTGAAAGAAATTGAGCTAACCGCCTCACTGCCGCCGGATCCTTGGCCAAATCCTCCAAAAGAAGATCTCGGCTTTTTGCATCGAGTCTTCCCGCTGCTAGTTTTTTCAAGCGAGTATCCAGTTCTGGATCGACAGCGCTCACCATGCGTCCGCTTACTTCCCAATTCAGGTTATCCAGGAACCGAAAGATTGTCTTAAACTGTTGCTTTTCATTCATTTGTAATTCTCCTACCGGTCTCGCTAGACTCGACGGATTGCTTCCGGAGGTCCCAGCATAACCCATTCATTCTCGTTTAATGGACGGCTGAGGTGGCGCGGGTTGCGTTTTTTCTTCCGTGAATCACAGTGCCTCAGATATTAGGCCTGGCCTCTCTTCCATGAGGGAGATGCAATCGTCCCAACTAATCTCTAGATAAGGGTCCAAAACTTTCAGGTCCCACATAACGCGCCTCCTTATCCCCTCTTGGGTTTGGGCCAGATCTCGGCTAATCGTCGCGGCGTGGCAATTCAGCATCAGGGCAAGCCGTTGTTGTTCCACCTCATGGATATGAACCAGACGCAAGCAAACCGCCGCACGTGCAGGTAAACTACGCAGCGCATCCGAGAGCGCGTCGCCGAGCATCGCGACGACCTCGGAGTCGCCCGGGGATTCAGCGTCGCCAGCAGCCAATGTATCGGCGAAATTCCGGCCGTCATCCTCTTCCCGCAAGCGGACGCGATTCTTATAATCCGGACTGCGCCACCAGCTCTTTAAACGGGAGAGCGCTACTACCGTCAGCCATGATCGCAATGGTGCCCGTCCCTGATACATTTCCAAGAGCGGAACATTCTTGCCGTCTCGAGGAACGCCAGCGATAAGATCAGCCGGAAGGCTCTCTACGATCTCCCTCGCCTTTTCCTCCGAGTCCTTTTCACGGCATTTCGATAAAAGCACCCCCAGGACATAGGAAAGCTCAGATCGTACTTTGGTTATCGCCTCCTGGTTCCCGTCGATCGCTTGACTGGCCACCGAAAGATCGTTGTAAGTTCCCATACGCAAACCTAAGCCTCGCAAAATAACCAGCTGCCCTTCCAAAGTCTATGGTAAAGACTTTCAGGTAAACTCTACTCGTCGGCCGACTCAGAACCAACAAGACTTCCTTCAGCGGTGAAGCGCCAAGATCTAATAAGAATAAGTACGGTAAATACAATATTCCTGATACGCTGCACTAGCTTTGATCGCCTTGCCGAATTCCCTTTCCGCGATTCTACAGAGTTATAGTGTACCCCAAGCCGGCCCAGCAGCGCTACCGGCGATTTCAGTGAAAGCTTATCTATGAACGGTCGAGTCAATTTTTTGCCGGACGAACGATTCCTCCCTTTGCGTTCCGCCTTGAAAGAGCGGCTGCAAAAAATGGCCGAGGTACTCACACCAGAAAACCTCGGCGGTATTCTCGATTCACGAATTGAAAACGTATTGGGCGATGCATTTGCTCGAGTCGGCGCCGACGAGGGCAGTGTTTGGTTACTAGATCCTGCGGGAGAGCATCTCGTCATCGCCTACAATACCGGAGCGCATGCTGCCGAGATTGTCGGCTTCAAACAGCCGGCCGGCTCCGGGATTGTAAGTACTTCGCTGGCTAGCGAACAAGGATTCGCGGAAAACGAGGTTTACAAACACGAACTGCATAGCCGCCTGCTGGACGACAAGCTGAGCCTCACCACCTATGCGATGATCGTGGTCCCTTTCTATTTCTTGAATGCGTGTCGCGGGGTGATCTCCTGCGTTCAGCTCTTCAAGGTCCGTCGAGAAGCCGGTCGAGCAGTGCCGGTCGGACCGGTTCCCGCGGGTTTTGATATGGAGCAACTCAACGTGATCAAACGTGCTTCCTTGGTAATTAGCGACTTGATCGATTATCGTCTTTTGCGGGTTACAGTTGGCTGGGACGGGCACTGATGAGAACACAGTCTTGGATCTCCGTTGAACAGGCGCGGGAGGCGATGGTCATCGGCAGGGGAACCGGAGTCCGCGTGGCAGTCATTGATTCGGGCGTAGAAACCGATCATCCAGACTTGGCCGGGCTCAAAATTGTCGAAGATGTGCACGTCATCGGCGATGATCTGCAACTCCATGTGCGTCCGGGCGATGGAACTGATCTGTTCGGGCACGGCACGGCGATTGCCGGGATCATCTACAGTTTAGCTCCTGAAGTCGAGGTCGGCAGTTTTCGGGTTTTGAACGCTAGTAACGCATCACGCACACAAATCATCTGCGAAGGCGTGAACCTGGCAATTGAGCGGGGTTACCAGATCCTGAATTGCAGTTTCGGCTGCGGAGTTGCCGACCATATTCATCAGTACAAATCCTGGATCGACCGCGCCTATTTGAAGGGCATTCACGTTGTGGCAGCATGCAACAACGAAGATTTCACCAAACCGGAGTGGCCGGGATATTTTCCATCAGTCATCACTGTCAATTACGGAAAGGTAGAGAACCGAGAGGACCTCTATTTCAAGCCCGGGCATTTGGTGGAGTTCATCGCCCGAGGTACGGATTTTGAAGCAGCCTGGAAAGGAAAAAGGCGACGACGGCTGTGCGGAAGCAGCTTCGCAGCACCTCATGGGGCAGCGCTCCTAGCACGGATTTTATCGGTCTATCCTGATCTTGCTCCGCTGCAGGCTAAGTCTTTGCTGCACCAACTAGCCAAACCTTGGAGTGAGCAGTTTGCGGAAACCTCGGTGAGGTAGGGCGCAATCGGCGTATCGCTGGAGCGATGCCCAGCGCTCGGAGGGGCGTTCGCTTGCGACGCCCGGGCACAATCCAATGCGTACCACGTTCTCTGGCCTAACAAGGCTTAGCGACATCCTCGATTCGGCGGTCCAGGAGGACACGCCCTACCGAGCTGAGGGCACCGACACGCCGACAATGCCGATACGTCATTTCATCACCCCTTTGCTACCAATACCCGTTACTGCGTCGGCAAACTCAAAAAAGCCTCCACGCCTGAGTCGGCACGAACTCAGGCGCGGTCTGCTACTGCTCCATCCGGAAAACCTCGAGATTAGAGTTCTCCGGCCCGATTAGTCCCCCGATCGGAGAAATTATTTACCACGTTGTGGGCCAGTCCTCGGTCCGAATACCTGGATCAATGACCATCCGTCAGCTTACAAAAGGGGAAAAGATCGCTTGGTTTCAAGAACGTGAAGAAAATTACTGCGCCATTTTTGAGGTTCGGATAGCAGCGAAAATGGTACAATAGATGTATAGGCGATTCGTTTTGCTTGTTCCGCGCCTATTCTCCTTGGTCCTTTTTAGCCCGGAGGACGTGCACCTTGCCATGAAACCTCCGGTGCCCGTGCGAAATGCTGAATTCCAGGTGCTCAATGGCGTCCAGTAAGCCTTGGACAGTAAAGCCGCCCAGCTTTCGCTCAACCTGGTCGTCATGGGGTTTAACCGTGATGAAAATCGGATCAGAAAGCTTGCCCGTCGGTAAATCCTTGGTCCGAAACTCTAGATGCTCAAACAAGCCAGCTAACTCCTTGATTGTGTATTTCGAAACTTGTTTGTCGGGGTCGAAGGACTGAGGCCGGTCAGTCCGAGGTATAAATGCGTCGTCTGGACTCATATCGATGTTAGATTTGGAAAAGCTCTCGGATTTAACAAGCCTGCTTCGGGAGACTACGTCAAATACTAACCGTACGGAGCCCCTTCAGAGTCACGCTTTTCATTAGGATTGGCGCTGTCGCAGCAATTCACCGAGCGCCGCGCTAATGGACTGACCGGTCTCTTTCTCGTAGAAAGAGAACATGGGTGCCGCGTTCACTTCGAAACAGAAGTACTCTCCCGTCGGACTTTCCCTTAGGTCAATACCTGCCAGCGTGAGCCCGAGTTTTTGCGATAACCGGAGACACTGTGATGTAACTTCCGCGCTTAACATCGTCGGTTCCATTTTCAGCGGTATTCCTTCCTGCCAGGCGAATCGATAGTCGACACTAGCGCACCGGATCCGAGTGGCTAAACATTGATCGCCCACTATGTGCACACGAATATCATCCCCGGCGATGAAGGCCTGAAATTGGGTCGGCCCGTTACGCAAAAGAGGCAAACGCTCAAGATATTCCCGGCGCAGCCTTCTCACAATCGAGCGAACTCCGCTGATTGATTTGAAGATAATTTCTCCGCCATATTCCTCATAGAGCCGCCTTACTGCGACAGGATCATTTGTAACTAAAGTGTCAGGAATCCGGAAACCGCACTCGCGGATCCGGAGAGCCTGGAACGGTTTGCTCCGGTTAGACATTCCGGCAGCCGGGCGGTTAGCCACCCGACAAGGCAAGTTGTTTAGCAGCGCAGCTATTTCCGGTTCGCACTCTACGTAGGAGCTGTTGGCGTCTCTTTCGGGCCGACAAACATTGTTACGGAAAAACGCCCCGGTCAGTTCGCTCACTTCCAGTCGCCAATTTCCCCCGGTGATAAAGCTCTCCTCCAACCGTTCTCGACGACCCTCCCCGACAGCTAACTTGCTCTCGACACAGGCCAAGTCCAGCACGCGATAGGCTAGGTGATCTGCATCCCAACGGGCTCGCAGAAACCGGATAACCGGATCGGCGGAATTACCACAGATCAAAATCATTTTGAGGGAACTGTCGGTTTGAGTCGTTGAAAAGCATGGCCAGCGCTTCCGTGATCGCACGGCTGCTCGAGGCGCAAAATCGACTGAGGTCGGGAAAAGGATCTACTTCTTTCACCCTGATTCCATCGCTTGTTTCCACAAGGGCGACCTCGAGGAAAGATAGTCCTGCGCACCGGGTGAATTCGATCAATGCGGTTTCGTATCGACCAAGATTATCCGGCCGAACACGGTTCCAAACTGCCAAATGACCGATGACACACGCTCGACCGTCAACCATCGGCCGATCTTTGGCCCCAAGCGGGCCAGCGCATTTCCGACCCGTAGATGCGGTTTCGCTTGTATCCAAGTCGATCTCCGGTAATCCGCTCATCTGAAGTAGCTGACTCCAAAATTGAAGTGGCGGCATGGGGTTGTACCATAGCCAGGCAGGAAGTCGATTAACCACCGGACAGCGTAGACTCCAGATCCAAGCGAGGGTAGCCGCTTCAATCTCGGCCTGTATATAACCGTGGTCGTCAGAACTCGGGCCGGCAATTCCCGCTGCTCTTCTTCGGCGGAGAAAAACCCCAGTTATATCGCAATCGACCAGACAGGTGCCGTCCTCGAGAGCCAATCTGGAGGTCGTGTTAGTTGAATCCACTCGCAAAGAGAAACGAGTAGATTTACAAAACGGGTCGGCAAGAGCTCGGACCTGAGCGCCCCGCTTTTCTAAAGCCGCCCGGAGACTTCGAGCCAAAGCATCGTCTGCTTCGCCAAGGAACAGGTACACTCCAAAAGATCTCGGTTGGTTTTCGTGCCTGCTATCAATTACAGGTTATCCGCCATTCGCTGAATTTGACCTCGCTTCACCTGATTCGTCTTTTCAAAGTCCGCCATCAATTCCTGCATTTCCTGATCTTGCGAGAACACTTTCAACGAGTAATCATCACGTTCAAGAGCTAACCGACTGATTACCTCAGGAAACACTCGTCGCAAGTAGGCGTAAGCCTGATCTTTTTCCCCGAGAAAACGATAACAGAACGCTACAAAATAAACTGAGCTGCTATTGCCTGGGTTTGCCGCCGAGGTTTCTTTTGCCAACGCCAGCAGTTGTTCGGCTTTCTGTCGGGCGTCACTATCCTGATGTATTGCGTTGAACGCCAAAGTAAGGTGAAGTAAGGACCATTGCTCATTCTCCATATCATCGCTCGCACGGACTAATTGCAGCAGCTCCGTCCACCGACCCAGATGCTCTAAGCAGCCCCACACGAGTTCTTCGACATACGGTCCGTAGCCGACTAACTTCGGTGATAACGACTGTAGTTTATCTAGAGCCGCTTGGTATTTTTTCTGATAAACCAGCTGCTCACATCCCATTAGGCGCTTTCTATCTTCGTTGTTCTCGAGATGGATTGCCCGCTGTAGCCACCTTTCCCTCAGCGGGCTGTCCTCCAAGAATACGCCCACCTCCCCGAGCAGGTACGGGATTCGAGGATCGTTTGGATCAAGCAAACGGCATTTCAAAAGGAGGGAGTATTTCTCCAGACTTGAATAGGGTAATTGGCTAGCCGCTCTGAAGTTCGCCTCTTTGTCGTTCGGAGCGAGTTCGAGCGCCTTGTTGACCGCCTCTTGGGCTTCTCCGGGGCGGTTCTTAACGATCATGGCCCGAGCGAGAACGGTGTACGCCCGAGACTGTTTTTGGTCTACGGCAATAGCCGTCCGACAAAGGTCTATGGCTGAATCGAGCCAGAATGATTCTCCGCCGAACCGCACCTTCCGCTCGATGTAGCAGTTAGCTAGACCAGCGTACGCTAACGCGAACTTTGGATCCTGCTCGATGGCTTGCTTAAACAGCGCGATGGCCTTCTCGTTATCGTCTTTCTGGCGGAGCTCGTAATACTCTTTGCCCCGCAGATAGAGATCGTACGCGTTCAAATTCTCAGTCGGCTTACGCTGGATATTGTCCCGTTCGTCCGGAGAAAGCTTCACCTGCAGCGCCGCAGCGATGTTTTGCGCAACGTCGTTTTGGATGGCAAAAAGATCGTTCACTTCGCGATCATATGATTGGCTCCAGAGCTGCTTCCCGGAATTTGCATCATACAGTACTGACCGTACCTTCAATCGATCCGCTAAACGCTGAATATTGCTCTCCAGCAAAGTCGAGACTTCCAATTCATCGGCGATTTCCCGCATCGGTTTGCGACTGGACCCCGGTGTCGTTTTGTAGCGCAGAACCGAATCACGGGAGATCACTCGTAAGTTCGCGATCTTCGAAAGTTGAAAAATCACTTCAGTGGTGAAGCCATCACTGAGATAGGCGTTTTGATTATCGTCGCCCACGTTATCGAACGGCAACACCGCCACAGACTTTGGATCGTACGCCGGATGAGCCGGAAACAACCGAATGAACACTACGGCGCAAGCAATGAGGACCATAAAAGCGGCTAGGAGATAAGCTTTCCTATCAAATCTCGCCGGCCACGGTTTCAGTTGAGGCCCCGAAGAAATCTCTCTAATCGTTCCAGCCTGCCCGCCGATTGCCCGGCGGGTTGCATTTAGCATTATCAGCAATTCTTCCGGGGTCTGCGGCCGATCATCCGGATTTTTCTCGAGCAAATGAGTTAACAAACTAACAAGCGGGTGAGGTAAATGACGCAGTTTGCCGATCGGCAACGGAGACTGGAGATGCTGGGCCGCTACCTGGGTCGGCGTCCCATGGAAAGGCGTCGCTTGAGTCAACATCTCCCATAGGGTAATCCCGACCGCATAAAGGTCAGAACGGGCGTCGATTTTGCCACCGCTGAACTGTTCGGGGCTGGCATAACGCGCTGTTCCTAGAAAGGTACCGGGATCGGAGATGGCAGAATCGTCGTTCTGTTCCGCAGCTGTCTTTACCAACCCGAAATCAACCACCTTCACAGTCACTCGCCCCTTCTCATCCGTGGTTAAGATCAGATTGGCCGGTTTGATATCGCGATGGACCAGACCGGCTTGATTTGCTGCCACCAGCGCCGAGGTGATCTGCGCTGTTATATCCAGCGCTAGCACCGGGTCAAGCGGGCCCTGTTTTTCAACTAATTGTTCCAGCGTTTCCCCTGTCACCAACTCCATCGCGTAGAAGTAGAAAGACTCCATCGAGCCCAAGTAATAGACAGAAGCCACATTCGGGTGCCGTAACGAGGCGGCGGAACGCGCCTCGCGGATAAATCGACTCTTCAGCACTTCATTGTCGATCAGACGAGAGGAGATCACCTTCAAGGCGACTGGGCGTTGGAGCGACGTATCGATGGCCCGATAAGTCACGCCCATCGCGCCTCTGCCCAACTCTACGAGTTGGCCATCTGCGGCAACTTCGATCGCAAAATGCGCGTACCGACTTTGACTTACCTCAGAGACGATAGTGCGTGGCTCAGCCAGAAACAGCGATTCATCCCCCCCTCTTTGAGCTGCCCACCCCTCCGGTCGCGCAGCGGAAGCAGAATCTAGATGGTTCGGGGTCGGCTGGATCGGTTCGGTCGGGTGATCATCTCGATTGTCCTCTGGATTTGCGACCGTATGGCCGTCAGGCGTTTTCGCTTTTTCATCGATTTGCGAGCTCATTTCTCAAACGACCCTCCGTGGCCCGCAGCGCCGAGTAGAGTGCATGGATTTCCGCGTCGATGTCGCCCGGGTCAAGCAGCGTTTGCGCGACCTCCTGCCGCATCAAGGCGGCAAACCGTTGCCGCATCCGAAATACCAAAGTCTTGGCGCCGTTGCCAGACATGCCCAGCGCCCGCCCCGCTTCCTCATACGATTTGGCGTCCGGTTCGCATCCGATCTCAAGGTAGCCCTGCAAAAGATTAAATTGTTCGGCCTTACCGCGTTGCCGATAAGTGTCTTTCAGCCGAAGCGTTACCCGCTCAATTAACAGCTGAGCCCAGTTCGCATCGAAAAAAGTCTCAGCGGTCAGTGCGTCAACTGGTTCTAGATGATAACGCTCATCCGGTTCGTGAGCATCGAGCTCGACCAGCGGTTGTCCTCCGCCGCGTTTCGCTGCGGACGCATATTGCCGCCGCGTCGACAGGTGATTGCGGAAGGACGCTAAAAGGAAGGAACGGAATCGCCCCCTGGCCGGATCGACGTACTGCAAACTCTCTTTCTCCAGAAGATACAGAAAGAAACTTTGCGTCAGATCCTGCGCGTCCTCGTTGGAAAGGCCAATGAACCGCGCATAGTTATAGAGCGGATACCAATAGCGCGAGCAAAGTTCCGATAAGCAATGGTCGTGCTGGGACGAGTCAGAATTCTGAGAGTTAAGAACTAGCTCCCATTGAGTAGTGTGGAAGCGTACGTCCCTATCTTTGTCGAAGCTCTGTTTGGTTTTCACGACGGATGCCTCTCCAGCCTAGTCTAGACGCTTTGAAGCACCCCAATTGCAATAATAATTAAAAAAACTTTGAAGTCCACGGAGCCGGAAGATAAACGGCCGCGACCTACCAGCCATGGTGGTCCCCGACCCTGATCTACCGCCACCGCCTCCCTTACTGCACGCTCCAGCATCTCTCCCTTAGGGTCGATGGCGTTGCCGGTCCGCAATGACCGTATTCATCAGCTCTGCATATTGCGCGTTGCGCAGCAACAGATCTTCATGCGAACCCACATCGGCGACCTTGCCGCCCTGGAAGAAAATGTTGAAATCCGTTTCGAAGATATCGGGATCGTGCGTAATAACGATCGCGGTGCGGTTAGCCAGGGCCCAGCGCAGGCCGTGAGCGATCTTCTGCTTCGACTGCGGATCAAGGCTCGCGCCCGGTTCATCGAAGATCACGAGCCGCTGGGTGCCGCACAAAAGTTGGGCCAGACCGACCCGGCGGCGTTGGCCAAAAGAAAGATAACCTTCACCAGTAAGACTACGGATTTCGTAGTTCAGATCGATAGCCTGCTCCTGCATGAATTCGGTCACTCCGGCCAAATCGAGGGCAGCCCGCAGATCGCCGACCTCCTCTTTCGGACGACCGAGAAGAATGTTTTGTTCCAAGGTTCCATCCAGAAAGCCAAACCCAGTCGGTAGATATCCGATGATGCGACGCCGCCAACGAAGCGGCCAATCCGTCACCTCCACTTCGTCGAGCCAAATCGACCCGGTGCTTGGCCGCAGGTCTCCAACCAGTAGTTTTGCCAGAGTCGACTTCCCGCAGCCAGAACGGCCGACCCAGCCCACAATCGCTCCGGCCGGAATATCGACGTCGAAATGGTGAAACAGTTCCTTTCCGTTCCCGGAGAATGCGAACCGGAGTCCGCGTACTCGGACAGCAGCACCTCCGTGCCCGCCCGCCAGGAGATTCACTGCAACCGGCGGCTCAGGGACACGCGGAATTTCGAACAACGTGCTGATTCTGCGCAGGCTCGGAACAAATTGTCGAAGTGTAGTTGGAACCGCGCAGAGCGCCGCAATCGACATTAAAAAGAGGTTGATAAGCATTTGAGCTTGGACAACCGATCCAGGAGAAAAACCGGGGGAGCCTAGGAGCAGGAGCACCGTGAGCGGCAAGGAGATCGTGGCCAGCAACCCCGATATCGCTTCGCGACTGGCGGAGAGCAGAAGGGACCTCCGTTTGATCTTCGCCCCGGCCTGCGCGCATTCGCTCATTTCCTGTGAGACTGCTTGTTCGCCGCCAAAGAACAGAAGTCGCTCAAGTACCTCAAAATAGCGGCCAGCCTTGTTGAAGAGATTTTCGCCCAGCCGATCAGCGCGTTCCCCCGTCGTGCGCTCGCTCTGCGCAAATGCTTTGACCACGACGGCCTGAAAGAGAATCCCGAGGCCGCCGACGACCATTACGATTTTCCAGCCACCGGGTATGGCGACCAGCCCGACCAGGTAAGTGACCAGTCGAACCAGGTGTTCCCCGATCCCAACGATACCAAATATTAGAAGAGCACTGAGGCTCGGTGCGTCGGAAACGTAGGTGCGCAGGGTGGCTCCACTCTGCCGGGAAGCACGGGTTTCACCATCCTCATGAACCAGACTATCGATAACTTCTCTTTGCAGTCGCAAAGTGAATTTCTCGTGGATCGCGCTGCGAGCCTGGCCTGCGCATACCCCGACAGCTGCGGCGGCGAGCAGCCAAGCAGCCATCTCCAACGCACCTCGAAGCTCATCCCTCAGGAAAGCACTTCCGGTTCGTCCCCCGGACAGGGTGGAACCGATATGCAGAAAGTGATCGAGCAGGCGCTGACCGGTACCGGTCGCTGCCAGAGTCAGATTTGCCTGCAGCAGCGCGAAAATGAGAAGGGCCGCCGCCGGAAGCAGGAAAGGAATGAAATAGCGACGAAAACGAAGCAGAAGGCTGACGTCAGACTGCGAATTCTTCGGCTGGTGCAAGGCCATGGGTCTCTGGAAATAAGCACTCGTCAGGGCCGAGCGCATCGTCTCATAAATACCGGGAACAAGATTGACTTCAAAATGTTCTGGGTGCGAGACGAGAAAGCGATATCTCTCAAGGCCTGAAGAAAACGCGTTCGTCCCTCCGCGGCCTGTCGGGCTTCGCTTGATCAAATTTGATGGGCAGGTTTTCAGCGGCGACCTGTCCAACGAAGCCTGCAGTGATCGTTCGTCCATCGGGCAAAGTCCGACACCCTCCGCTAGGGACGCTTGATCGCAAATGCCGCACCATCACGTTGTCTTGGATATGACACGTCGAGAGTTGGAACGCTTCAGCCGTCCACTGCGGGACGGACGCGTGTCTTTCTCATGCTGCCCCGGCACTGAAGTACCGGGCTACATCATAGTGTCCCTACGGGACGACGGGCTGTAGAGGTCTCCAGGATCAGCTCCTTGGTCCTGCTCGGCGGCCTGTCGATGAAGCGCATCACATCCTCAACCCAACCTACCTTGCCGGCTATTTGATTCAGCCTCGTCTTACCGCGGGCTGGTGCTCCTGATTTTCGGCGGTTGCTTGCTTCCCACGCGCCGCTTCAGGTATGCTCGTCGCTCCGCCTGGAAAATCTGCAAGTTGCCTGTGCAATCGCGTCTATCTCTTTAGAAGGTATGAGTAAACCAAGTTTGTTCCCACAACCCTTAGAAACGATCTTTCTCGCCGGGCTAGACGGTTTTGTCTACGAGCTTCCAGAAGAGGTCGCCAAAAGGTATCGCATCACGCAGGCGCGAGTTGAAGAGCTAGGGCATCTCCCTTTGGCTCCCTACCCACCGGCCACCCCGCCGGAGGTTGTGGGTCATCATTTCGTTGTAAACGCCGATGGGGTTTACGGGCCACACACGGACGTGCTTCTCGGTACGGCGATCGCGAGCGACGGTCGATACTACACCGGCTGGCATCGGCACCCCCACGGGACAGAACTAGCCACCTTTGAAAATCGGCAAGATATTCCGTTCGTGTAGTCTCTCGAGTCTTTCGAAGACACCCATGCGCCACCGCAGACTGGCCACTATTTGCGGCATCGCGGTTGGGCTGCTGCAATTCACCAGCGAAAGTCGCGCGGATTTGCCGGCGACAGATCGTCGTGGATTCGCTCCGCTCATTCAACGTGTTGCGCCGGCGGTAGTCTCAATCACTGCCTCTGGGATGGGAACTAAGGGAGCTAGCAACAACGAGTCCGACGAAGACGATGATTCCAGCGGTAAAG
Source organism: uncultured Verrucomicrobiae bacterium (assembly GCA_963804425.1). GTDB lineage: Bacteria > Verrucomicrobiota > Verrucomicrobiia > Chthoniobacterales > JAFAMB01 > DASTDH01. The sequence goes on from CAWDQF010000006.1 coordinate 466,910, forward strand.
ACTCGGTCACTGGGTCGGGGGTCATATTGTCTCCGGATGGCTACATCGTCACGAACTATCACGTCATAAAGACCGCCACGCACATCACAGTCAAACGAGAGGATGTGGGCAAGAATTATCAAGCCACGGTCGTCGGCTTGGACCAACCGACCGATCTCGCTGTCCTCAAGATCAACGACAGCAACTTGCCGACTTTGCCCTTTGCGGACTCCGGAACCTATCACGTCGGCGATTTCGTTTTAGCGATCGGTAATCCTCTCTCCTTCGCAAACTCGGTTACTTTGGGTGTCATCAGCGCGGTGGGCCGCTCTCTGAATAATTCCGCTAACGAAGACTACATTCAGACTGATGCTGCGATTAACCCGGGCAATTCTGGAGGTGCCTTGATAGACGTGGACGGCAAACTGGTCGGAATCAACTCGATGTACGTGCCCGTATTCAACAGCAAAGTGAATACTGGACTCGGCTTCGCGATCGCCTCCGCGTTAGTCAAGAACGTTTACGAGGAGTTGAAAGCCAACGGGAAAGTCGATCGGGCCTTTGCCGGCTTGGCTTTTCAGGATCTGACGCCAGATTTGGCGGCGATGCTTTCGCTCCCACAGAAAACTATCGGCGTACTGGTCACCGAGGTAGCACCGAATAGTCCGGCCCAAGGGGCCGGGGTTCGGGTGAAAGATGTGATCCAACAGTTTAATGGTCAAAGCGTCTCAAATTCTATCCAGCTTCGCGAATTAATTACTTTCTCTCGGCCAAACTCGGAGGTCTCATTCGTCACCTACCGAGGTGGATCAATCCTAAATACCCGGATACGGCTCGCGCGGTTAAAGGAACCGGGGAGCGAAAAATCGGGCGTTGCACCGAAATCGTTGTTGGCTGGGCTCGGCTTTGCCGAGCTAACCGATGAGGCCCGGCGGACTTACGCGATTCCGGCGAAGGTCCATGGCGCTCTATTAACCCAGGTCGAGATGGGTAGCGCCGCTGATAAGCTCGGCCTGAAAATCGGGATGGTTTTGTGCCAGGTGGACGACAGCATCATCGCCACGAGTCAGGACGCAAACAAAGCGCTGACCGGCTTTGCCCGGGGGGTTATGTACCTGTGGACATCCACGGGGTATATGTACTCTCCGGTTGATCTGGTTCACTGATCTCAACAGGCTGCAATCCGTATCGCACAACCCGAGGGCCGGGAGGGCGCCGTGTACTCGCGCGCCATGAAAGCCGGACCGCGAGGCCGCCTTCGCAAGCTACGGCGCGCCCTAAGTTGGAAGAACGCGCCTATTTCAGTGTCTGGCCGCGACGAAGCCTCGGGCGTAGTCGGGACGCGGTTCCTCCCTAATCCTGGCCGTCGAACCGCCTTCGCTTTTTTTCTGTAGCCCCGGAAATTTTTCGTTACTCTCACTTGGGACTCCAAAAGTATGTCGTTCCTCGAAGAAGTAACTACAGCTTGCCAATCGATTCCCAACATTCGGAAGTTCTGGAGTAAGCGCGCCGCCTGGCAGATTGAACTGACCGAGCACTTTCCGGCGGCCAGCGCCGTTTATGCCAACCTCACTAAAGTCGCTACGCGCTTTGGCGAGAACCTTCTCGCCCTGGAAATCGCTCTCGAAGGCCGCCATACCCTCTCCGCGTTTCGGGTAGGTCAGACTGGGCTGGTCGAAGAACGGCTCGATGACCTCGAATACGAAAAGGCCATCGCGCTTTCCCGGTTAGGGTCAATCGGCGAAGCCCGGGAAACGTTGCTGGCACTCCATAATAAGCGGCCGGAGAACGCAGCTATTTTGAGCGCCATCGGACGCACCTTTAAAGATCTCGGTTTGGCCGCAAGTGAACCGGCAATTCGAAACGCCAACCTGGAAAAGGCACATTCCTTTTACTTGCGAGCATTTGAGCTGAGCGGCGCGTACTACCCGGCGATTAACGCAGCTACGGTCGCGCTCTGGCTGCAGAACCAAAAGACAGCGTGCGAGCTTGCCGAAAAGGTAAAAGATTTGTGTCGCTCAGTTTTGCAGAAAGATCAGGAGGACTACTGGGCCGCCGCCACTATCGCCGAAGCTGAGTTAATCCTCTCGATTAAGGAAGGTCAGCTAAGTCGCACTGCGCTCGCTCACTATCAGCGAGCGGCCGCCATCGCTCACCATCTCCGCCACTGGGGTGATCTGAGTTCTACTCGCCGGCAGGCCAAATTGACCTGCGAAATGGCCGGCTGGGATTTTTCGTCGCTCCAGAGGATCTTCGCTTTGCCCGATGTAATCATCTTCTCCGGGCACATGATTGATGCGCCGGATCGCCCGAGACCTCGTTTCCCGGCTCATCTCGTACCGGCTGTCGCGGAAGAAATGAAAGAGCGGCTGAATTGCTTTGATGCACAAATCGGCATCTCGTCCGCCGCTTGTGGCTCCGACCTCCTTTTCATCGAAGCGATGCTCGAGCGAGGCGCAGAGATCCACGTCGTCTTACCATGGCGTAAAGAAGAGTTTCTGCGCACCAGTGTCGCAATCAGCGGCGACCCCTATTGGCAAGAGAGATTTGCTCAACTCCTGGAAGAGGTCACGTCGGTAACCTACCTTTCGCAACAGAGCGCACCGAGCGGCAATCTCGGGTACGTTTACTGCAACGATTGCATGAATGGGATGGCGCTTTATCGCGCCGAGACTATCGGTTCCGAGGTAATGCCCATCGCGGTCTGGGATGGAAAAAAGGGTGACGGGTTAGGTGGGACGTCGAGTTTTGTTCATTTCTGGAGGTCTCGGCAACACACGGTAGAAGTAATTGACCTTTCGCACATCAGCGGCATCTCCTACAAAGAAGCTCCCGAAGAACACCATTCATTTGCTTTCGACGAAATAAAAGTAAGCCAGGGCCAGCAAGCCGTGAAAACCCTGTTGTTCGCGGACGTCGTTGGATACAGCAAGATCCCGGAGGAGCAGATCGAATATTTTGCGCCCGAGTTTTTGGGGATGATCTCGCAGTTGATCGCTCAACCCCCCCGTCCGGTTCTTACCAACACGTGGGGAGATGCGGTTTACCTGGTTTTCGATGATCCGGTATCGGCCGGCACAGTCGCCTTGCGCCTCTTACGAATCATGCAACGTGCGACTTGGCGCACACATCTGACCGCCAAGATGGACCTGCGGATCGGTCTGCACACTGGCCCAGTCACCCTCTGTGTAGATCCGGTGATTCGCCAGATCAGCTTTACCGGATCGCACGTCAGTCATGCAGCTAGAGTTGAACCAATGGTTCGCGAAGGCGAGGTCTGGGCCACGGAAGCGTTCATGTCGTATGCTACTATCGCGAATCAAGCTCGGAAACAGCGGGGCGAAGAGATTTTGGAATTCGGCTTCGATTATTTGGGACAGATCGATTTCGCAAAAAATTACGGACGCTACCCGTTGTTTCGTTTGAGTGCGCCGATCACCAACACCGATTAGGGTTTGGTCTTTTCCGCTCTTCAATTTAACAGAGGTTGGACAAGTTGCTTCTCGCCTCTAAGAAAGACGCATGCTCAAGGAGCCAGCTCGTCGGCTCGCCGTGCCGGTCGATCCGGGACTTCCCCGTTGGGCAGCCGCCATGGCCTCTGAACTCTAAAGGGCAGCACAAGCAGTTGTCCGATGGTCAGCTCTTTCTCGTCACGGTACGCCGGAACACCAATCGTAATCGCACTCTGGGCGACATCTCGCCGAAGTGTTCCGTGTATCCAATCCCACCAAACGAAAATAGTGCCCCAGTTCGAGTTCGTCTCACGTTCGACAATCGAGTGATGAATCCCATGCATCCGCGGCGTTACTATCACCCGATTCAGGACCCGCTCCAAGTCCGTGGGAAGACGCCAATTGGAATGCTGAAATTGCACGGCAACTTCGAACAGGATCCAAAAAAGAATAAACATCGACGGTGAGATTCCAATGAGGGGCAACGTAGGAAGAAACAAAAATACTGACAGGATCATCTCACCGAAATGAAAGCGAGCCGCAGTGCTGACGTCCATGTCCAGGTCGGTATGGTGAACATTGTGGAAACGCCAGAGGAATGAGACCCGGTGAAGGGCAAAATGCCACCACCAATAAACGTAGTCCAGCAGTAGGAGTCCGAGTATTCCTCCCAACCAATCGGGAGCGGACAGCCAATGAAGCAATCCAAAACGGTGCTGCTCGGCAAGAACCGTTATAGCGAGCGGCAGAGGCAGTAGCACGGCTCGGACGATCAAAAATGCGGGGACCGAAAGAATCAAATTCCGCACGATCCGGCCCAAAGCACCGAAATGTTGAACTCGTAACGGGCGACGCCACTGTAGCCAAGCCAATGCACCAAAGGCTGCCACCAGAAGAGGACTGGCAATCAGGTCGAGGTAGCGCATCGCTTCTTGATCATGCCGAAAGAAGGCGGCTCAGCGGGAGCTTCGCCCGTACCGATCTGCGCTAATTTTTGTAGCCGAGCTTCCGCGCTTGCTCAAAATCCTTATTCGCCTTTTCAGCCATTCCTTTTTTCTGGTAGGCGAGTCCGCGGTTCTGATACCCGCGCGCATAGTTTGGATCACAGCGAATAGCCTGGTTGTAATCGTCGATCGCCCGATCGTAGTCGCCCTGGTCGTAGTAGACAATACCGCGATTGTTATATGCGTCCGGATTGCTCGGCTTGAGCCGGAGCGCATCGTTAAAGTCGGTGATGGCCAGAGGGTAAGAGCCCGTATTGGTATATGCGTTGCCCCGATTGTAGTAGGCGTCTGCATAGTTTGGGTTCAACGCGATCGCCTGCGTGTAATCCGAGATCGCTTTGTCATATTGCGCCAGATGAAAATAAGCGATTCCGCGATCATTGAAAGTATCAGGATTCCGCGGAGCTAAATGGATCGCTACACTGTAATCGCTGATCGCTTTATTGTAGTCGCCTTTAGCGCTGTAGCTATCGCCCCGGTTGAAATACGCGTTTTCGTAATCCGGATTCAGGCGAATCGCTTCGGTGTAATCAGTGATTGCGTCGTCGAATCGCTTCTTGTTCGCGTAGGCGATCCCCCGGTTGTAGTACGCAAGATAGTAATTGGCATTCCGGGAAATGGCTTCGTTGTAATCTTGAATCGCCCGATCGTAGTCGTGCATGCGGGCGTACACCAGTCCTCGGTTATTGTATGCGTCGATGAAATTCGCATTGATCTGGACCGCCGAGCTATAGTCGCTGATCGCGTTCTCGTTTTGCTTTAGCGTCTGGTAACACAAACCACGATTGTAGAAAGCGTTCGCGTAGTTAGCGTCTCGTTCGAGGGCAGCACTGTAGTCTTTGATCGCGGATTCGTAATCGCCCTTATCGTAATAGTAGATTCCCCGATTATAATACGGATCTGCATATCGGGGGGCGATTTGCATCGACTGCTCGTAGTCGGTCACCGCACGCGCAGGTTCCTTCTTATCGTAGTAGGCTAGCCCTCGATTGTTGTAGGCGAAAGCATATTTGGGATCGAGCTCAAGCGTTTTATCGTAATCGGCAATTGCTCGGTCACAGTCTCCTTTTTTCCAGTAAGCAATGCCCCGGTCGTTGAAGTAATTAGGATTCTTTGCATTGAGCTCGATCGCTGCATCAAAGTCCTCGATTGCCTTATCGTATTGGGCAAGCTGCTTGTAGCAATTTGCGCGCTTGCTGAGCGTTTCGGGATTCTTGGCGTCGAACCCGATCGCGGCGCTGTAGGCGGCAATCGCTTTTTCATAATTCCCACTTTTCTCGTAGCTCTCCGCGGCCGTCAACGCGCTCTGCACATCGGCATAGCTGTCCTGCGGAATCGTTACCGGCGTTGGAGTCGTCCGTACGATCGGCGTACTCGTCGGAGTAACCAGAGGCAACGGAGTAGGCGTTGAGTTGGCGATTGGCGAAGGTTTCGGACCGGAGTGTTGGAACAGCAAAAACGCTACCACGGCAATGCATAGCATGCCGGCTACGATCACTCCCACCGCTCCGACCAGAACCAAAATCAGTAACGGCGCGTTCGACTTGCGCGGAACCGTTGCGGCGGGAACGCCGGTGACGCCAGTTTTCGTGTCCGGACGAACATTAGACTGATATCCCGAGCCGACAGCACTGCCGGATCCAGCACCGCTCAATGGCTGATTAGCCGGCGCTCCGGCGGCGATCGATCCCACGGGGGAAGTAGCCGACGTCGAACCCTCTCCGCTTCCATCAGCTCGGTTGAGCAACATCCGGATGGTTGACGCCAGATGCTTCAGATGTTGCTCCAAAGGGGGCGTGAGTGCGTCGAGCCAATGAGGAGCGCTGATAAAATACTCTAGAGCTCGGTTCGGCGGGACATCTTCAATCCGAAACGGAATAATTGGAAGGCCATGGTGGACGGCGCGCTCCACCTCTCGCTTCACCTGGTTTGAGCGATTCGCGTTCGACGAAAAGATCAGCAACATGCCACGCGCTTTTTCAATCGCCTCAATGATCGCCTCGGCATAATCCATTCCCGGCAGCACATCTCGCGGAGCAATCCAGCAACGAATACCCTCCGCTTCGAGCGCGGCACACGCCGCGTCGGCCGTCAACTTATCGGCGATCGCATAGCTTATAAAAACATCTAATGCCATGATAATTCAAAGACGAGAGCGAAAACGCCGATTGCGGCTGTTTTCGCTCTATCCGTCTAAAGGCTTTGCTCTGGAAGCTCAATCAAAATTCTCGTTCCTCGAGGAGACGTGAAGAGCGTGTCGGCGTTTCGGCGGGCTGCTGCTGAGGCGGTTGGCGAGTCACAAGAAAGACGAATCAAGGCCGACACACGAGCCGGCCGAAACCCGACGCGAACGATACAGCATAGATCGCAACGTTTGCAGCGCGCCGAGCTTTTCGCCCTACCGATTACGGGGTGATCACGCCATCGGCAATGCACTCCATACGCCGACACGTCATCACTCCATCACTGCACTTCTTCACTGGCTCGGGTCCAACCGGTGCGCCGTTGCCAAATCCGCTTTCGACTTGTCCTTTGCACCGGTCTTTTCGTAAGCCAGGCCGCGGTTCTTGTACGCTAGCGCGTAATTGGGATTGAGACTGATTGCGTGGGTATAGTCTGCGATCGCTCGGTCGTAATCACCCTTGTCGTAGTAAGCAACTCCGCGACCGTTACAAGCGTACACATACTCTGGATAAAGGCGTAGAGCTTCATTGTAGTCATTTAGCGCCTCCTCATATCGCCGGAGGTTGCTTAGCGCATTTCCACGATTGTTATAAGCGTTGGCGTAATTAGGGTTCAAACGAATCGCTTGGGAGTAGTCAGTGATGGCTTTCTCGTATTGGTGTTCGTCATCGTAAATGATTCCTCTTCCGTTGTAGGCAGAGAAATACTTACTGTCGAAACCGATCGCAGCATTAAAGTCGGCTAACGCAGCTTGGTATAAGCGTTTGCGCTCGTATGCGTTGCCCCGATTAGTGAAAGCCGCAACGTGCTTCGGAAACAACCGAATCGCCTCCGTATAATCCGCGATCGCCTTGTCGTACTCTCCGCGATCAGAATAGATTATCCCACGCGCGTTGTAGAGATCAGCAGAATCGGGATCAAGCTGGAGGGCCTCATTGTACATCGCGAGCGCTTTTTGGTTGTCTCCTTGTTTCTCTGCCTGGCTCGCTTCATTGAGCAACGTTCGAACTTCGGGCTTTGTGGATGCGCCAGGCTGCGGACCCGATGACATCCGCGGTTGAGCCGACAACGTCCCCTGCGCGATCGCCGAAGACACCGGAGTCACTGTCGATAGTTCTCTAGAAATAGAAGTACGGCTTGGACTTGGGCCAGACCAAAGCAGGAGTAGTCCACCGAAGCAAAGCCCGGCCAGCAGCACAAACGCCAAACCACCAAAAAGCAGAATCCAAATGAGTCGCCTGAATGAACGGGACGCCCCGGCGGCGTTTGATGTTGCACCGAAAATCCGTGCATCTGTTCCCGGACGAATCGGATGATCCGCTGATTCAGCCGAAGTCCGATTTAACAGGACTTGGATCGTGGCTGCCAATCGCTTCAGATGTTGTTCGAGTGGAGGCGTTAGCGCGTCGAGCCAATGAGGAGCGTCGATAAAAAATCCCAGAGCTCGCGATGGAGGTACATCTTCGATCCGGAATGGGATGATTGTTTTACCATGCTGCACCGCTTTTTCGATCTCTCGTTTTACCTGATTTGAACGGTTCGCGCTTGACGAGAAGATTAAGAGCGTGCCTCGACAGTTTTCGATCGCATCGATGATGGCCTCGGCATAGTCCATTCCCGGCGCCACATCGCGTGGCGCGATCCAGCAGCGGATCCCGGAAGCCTCAAGAGCGGCACACGCGGCATCGGCCGTGAGCTTATCCGCCATCGCGTAGCTGATGAAAACGTCCAACGGCGGCTAGACCCTTTGAACGACGCGCTCGGCTGCTTGGAAATCAGCCGATGCCTTTTCTACTTCTCCCAACTCTTGGTACAGCGTCGCCCGTTGCCGATAGGCCAAAGCATCATTCGCATCAAGCAGGATCGCTTGATTGTAATCTTCCAGGGCTCGGTGTTGCTCGCCTTTTGCCCGATAAGCGTTGCCTCGATGCACATAGGCGAGTGAATCCGAGCGATCGAAGTCGATCGCCACGGTATGGTCCGCGATCGCCGCATCGTATCGACCGAGTGAATAATAACAGTTTCCGCGACTATAATAGGCGGTGGGATTGTCGGGCTGAACCAGGATCATTGCACTGTAATCGGCCACTGCTTCTGCCAATCGATTCTCTTGTTCGTAAGCGATGGCGCGAGCGCGATAGGCTTCGGCGTAATCGGGGTTTAAGCGAACCGCCTCAGTGAAATCTGCGATAGCCGCGCTGTATTCCTTCTTTTGGTAAGACGCCGTTCCGCGCTGATACCAAGCCGTTGCATCATTGGAATTCATTTTGGTGCTCCTTAGCCTTCCGCATTGTTAAGCCGCCTTCAATCAACGAGCGAGTCGCCTAGTTTAGACGAGATCAGGTACCTTAATTGTATATTTTTATTGGACGGGTGGTAGTCAGCTTGAGATGAAGATGGGTGAAGTTGTAACCTGGGCAGAGATTTACTATCAGCTTCAGCAATCCTATCCATTACTTTTCCCTTGAAGACCGATAGAACGTCTTTGGCGCGCCCTGGCAGTGCGTTTGAGGAACACTATACAGCTGGCCGCGACGTACGCTTTGGGTAGTCGGGCTTTCGCCTACCAGCCTTTTTCGCTCACAGACCTTGGGGATGCCTCCGCACGTATCCGTCAGCCGGCCGGCTGCGAGTTGTCCAGTGCGGTCCCTCGCCTCCGTTTCCCCAACCGGTATCAAAACGGAGGCCCGCAACAACGAGAAAGACGTGGCCGTTTGCAGCATAAATGGTTATCCAGTTCCCTGGGCCGTTATCGCCATATTTCCGAAACTCATGGGAAGGGTTGGGCGTACTTAGCCGCCCGATCGCGTGGAGTACGTACGAGGTCGCTCCGGAGCAATCGTAAGAGCTATCGTAAAACGACGCATGCCCTCCTCCATAACGGTAAGGCCGACCCACGATCTCATTTCCCGCCGTAATCGCCTGTTGCACCGCCGTCGGCGCCTGCGCCGGAGCAACCGCATACCCGAGTTGCGCGGTAGCCGTGCGGCCAGGAACATAATGGTATGTGTACGGCGGCGTGGTCTCACAACTCGCGAGGAGGACAATCAAGGCCAGCCAGTAGAAGATTCGACGAATGGAAAACACGACCCGGAGATTGCCACGAATGGCGGCAGAAATTCAAGGAGTTCAGGAGTATTGGAGCGATTGGCCCGAAGGGCCATCGGAACATAGCCAGGCTTCAGCCTTGGTGGGCGCTTTCACCGGCAGGTTCTGAAGGACCGGCCGGTCGATCGGTTTCGCAATTAGGAAACAGCGCAGCCTTCCTCATGGTGAGTAACAAGATGGCCTCGTAAACAAAGGGGATCTGAAAGTTGTAATGATTTCATTACACCCCATCTGATAACCGCCATCTGATACTGTTTCCATGAAAACGAAAAACTCTGAATCCGAGAGCCTCTGGACGAAGGCTCCGGCGAAATATTCTTACCCCTGGTGGGCGTCCGAAACCCTGTCGAGGTCTTTTGGGGGCAAGTTAACAAAGCAGTCCAGATCGTGCCGGTTGAGAAATACGTCGCGGCGGCGGCACAGGCAATGGGTCGGGAAGTGTTCAAAAACGAGTTGGGTGATCCACAGGGGCTGATCGCGGAATTCTTGGAGCGTGTGCCAGAGTCAACCCCCCAAGCCCTATTTGCTAAAATGGCGTTGAGAAAGGACTCGGATCAGTTGGCTAAAGCAAGCTGACGCCACAGCTCACTACCGACCTTATAGCACCACTCGGAGAAGCGCAGGGTGGTGCGGCCGATCTCGTCGTTGAACTCTTCGTCTGGCCTCGGAGTGTCAACGCAGCTTCTCCAAATCTTCGCGGTTTTCTACTTTGTCGATCTCGGCGAAAAACGATTTTCAGAAGTCGGCAACGGAAGCCATGTTCCGCCTGTTGTTGCGTGATCTTTCCTAAGCCAATTTAAGCCGCCAAAACAGCATACTCGTCGCTTTCCAGCTGCAAGCATGTCGCAAGCTTTCTCGATCCGGTGCCCGCGCGTTTCTGTTTGCTTGGCTGAGCTTATCCACAGAATCCAGTCCCGGCGCGCGTTTGGCGTGATATCCGCCCACAAAGCGTGCGCCAGCGGGGCAGCTGCCAGGGCTTGGCGTAGATCCATTGGCACCCTGATCTCCGGTTCTTCTCCGGCCCGCGCAATCTCCACCGTTACCGTGTCTCCCTCGTCTGCGCCTGCCGCATCGCGCAGGGCTTTGTTAACCCTGAGCCCGTGACTTCCCTTGCCGTTTGGTTCGAGAGCGGCTCGAAAAGGGAAGCCATTGATAGTTCCCTCAACCATCGTCATACTTCGTGATGGAAGCTTCGCACTCGCGTTCTTGGGCAGCGTGAGAAGGGTCCACGATCCAATCTCTTCGGTTTCCTTAGGCCGAAGCAACTTGGCACTGAAGCGAATCGTTGACTTGGTTTCTTGCAGCTTAGCCAACTTCATTTTGAGCGAGCTTCTCGGTCTCAGTTAAATACTTGTAGATCTCTTCTGGTGATGCCTCAATGCCCGGGGATCAGGGTAGGCGCGGGCCGTGGAACGGGGCAAGGGCAATCCGCATTCAGCAATGAAATCAAGGGGAATATACGATAATCAAAGGCAGCAAAAATTCTGCAAAAAGGGCTTGCGCTGATTTAGGAAACGCAATTCGCCGTGGGTTACCACGGCGCGGGAGCAACCGCTCAAATCCGGCGCAAACGATGTAAGAAAGATCACAACGTTTCCCGCGCGCCGAGGTTTTCGCCCTACCGATCAGGGGTCGATTCGCGCCATCGGCAATTTGTTTAAATTCCTCCCCTCACCAAAGTTCCCCCGCGTTTTCGAACTTCTGGATCGGTTTGTCGTATCGGGTCGGCTCGAGAACTGGCAGCAACGGCCGAAAGCACGCGTTCAGCATGGGATGCGTCGCTCTGACATACAGATCCAGCGGCTCCAAATGCATTCGAAAGTGGAACTTCGGATCGTAGTTGAGCGGCGCGCTGTGGTAGGTGTGACAACCGTTTTGAACCGCCCAGGTGACTGTGTCCCGCCACGTCACGAAATAAAGGTGATATTCCAGAGCAAGCGAGTAATCGAGTCCGATATAGTTATCCTTCAAGACGCCGTCATGGACGAGGCAGGAGGCAAAAGCCACGATCTTGTCTTCCCGCCGCCAGATGAGAAACCGTGAACGATCGCTCATGCACTGACCGAGTTGGCAAAAGTAAGTACGATTCAGCTCTTCAAACCGCTGCTTGGCTCGACTAAACACGGCTTGGTAGAGGGGCAAAATTTCATCGACGAAAGGTGTGATATCAGCCACTATCTCCGTCCTGATCGGGGGACCATTTTCGGATTTGCGGAATTTGCGTCGCAAATTCTTGCGCATGGCGTGACTCAGCTTGTTTGTCAGGTACTCGTCGAAGTCGCGAAAATCGAGCTTCAAGCCGGTTGCCGGCATGCTCGGGATTCGGGTAAATCCCGCGCCCAAGAGCCGGTCGAGTTTTGTTCGATATGATTTCGGAAAATCCTTGAACAACACCATCAACGCCCTCAGCTTTTTCGCCAGCGGCGGGAGCACCTCTCGCAACGCATCAATCGTCCAGTCTGTCTCTCCGGATACCGCGTCCAGGGCGATATCACCTTCGCCCGCTGAACAGCCAACCATCAGCATCGGTAGCTTCAAAAAACCGGGAAGCCGTTTGCGAATGGTATCGATTGACTTTCTCACGGAAGTCGGAGTTCCCATTACCAGATCCTGACGGACGATCAGAAACGGTTGTACCGCGCGGGTGCGGTTTTCCCTATCTTTAAGGATCAAGTATCGGTGGTCGAACTGATCGCCCAATGCCGCCTGCGTAATTTCGTAGTAACGATGGTCGGCAGCGTACCGGGCAAAGCTTGAGACAAACCCGGATTGATCCGCTTCCGGAACGTGATCGAGTGCGATCGCTTCGCCAAATGAGGTGGGAATGCGAATGTCCATTCGAGGAGCGGATTGCTACCGCACCGCGTCTCGCGCGTCAACCGCCGGAATGGATGGCCAATAGCCGAGCCCGGCGGTAATGACAAATAGCCTCGGTAGCTGATTTGTCATTTGTTATCTGTCATTTGTCATCCGGTGAGGCTTAGCCGAGCCCGTGCACTTCTCTCACGACAAGACCCCGGCGGATATCGTATGATCAGTTGTCATGGAACGATCCGATGCCCCTCTTTCGCCTAACGATCTCTCCCTCGCGCATGCTCTGGCGAGGGTCGCACTCGGCATTAATTTGCTCGGTCACGGTATCATCCGAATCGGCAATATTCCTGGCTTTGCCGCCGGCTTGGAGAAGACGTTCGAGAAAACCTGGTTACCTGGTTTTTTGGTGACTTTGGCAGGCGACATTATTCCGCCACTTGAACTAATTTTTGGTATCGTTCTCATCGTGGGATGGTACCTTCGTCCTACCTTGATTGGTGGCGCGCTATTCATGTGCCTCCTAACATTCGGGGCGACCCAGATTCAGAACTGGACCCTGGCGAGCGAACAAATGATTTACGTCGCTTTCTTCACTGGCCTATTAGCAACCGCTAATTGGGACCGCTATTCCCTGGATAGTGCGAGCCACAGGAAATAGGACTAGTAATCGATAATGATCGCGCATCGGCATCGTTGATCTTACCCCCGGGCTGGCAGGGCGATACAGTCCGTCAAAACAACATGGGGCAAGATATCGGGAAAGCGCCGGACTGTGATCCTGTCGTCGACCCCCAACCCCCGGAGCGAAGGCATGCCCAATCGCTGTAAGCTTTACCATTCAGAGCGTTGGTCGCTGTTGGGTGACCAAACCCGGCCTTGTCTCACGGAAATCGGCTCACACGTCTGCTGTCGCTCAGCGACGTGTTTCGCCCTACCTGTCAGGGGCATCCCTCAGCGATTAGCCGTTACCGATTACTCCCCTCCCGCATAGCTTTTCACCCGATTACGCCAACCCGGTAGCCAACGCTGTTCGCCCCGCTCGGCCGGAGCATTCTGAACGCGCCGCGTCAGAACCTTGTCCGCAGCTCGACTAAATTCCTGAAGCGCCGGACCGTTCCCCATCGTCTTCAACACTTGGAGTAAACCCCAACCTTCTCCTTTGTAGCGTTCGGTCGTCAACGTCCCCTCACCCTTGAAATTGACGTAGTCGACGAGCGCATACGCTCCGTTGGGGAGCGCAGCTACTCGGGTGAAATTGTGTTCAATCGTCGCGCGATCGTCCGATGGCGCGGCCGCCAGCATTTTTGGTAGCGCTTGTTGGAGGCGATTCGCGGCAAACCGAGCCTGCAGGCCAATCGTTCTGGCCAGAAGATCGCGCAATTCCTTCATTTTTGCGCTGTTTGTCGCCGCTAAAAACTCGGCACGGGTCGCCCAGGGACATCCCTTTGCTTCACCGAGCCAAGTTGGAACCGGCGCGCCGGATGATCGCAGAAAAGCCAGCAAAGGAGGAAAGCTTTCCTCAAAAGGACCACGTCTACCGATTGGATACCAAATGAAATGGCCGATTCCCAGCGAAGCAAAATCTTCTCCGGCATTCCAGGCTGTGAGGCCAGCGATACTTGCCCCAGATTCATTCTGCCAGAGGCGCTTCCCGACCGTCCGGGCCTGCGAATCGCTCAGTTCGATAGATTGCGCAATTTGTGCCAGCGCCAGCAGGGTGAGCAACCAAGTGGATGACCGCAGCAAAGGAGGAATTCGCATTTTGTTGAGCAATCAAATCCCTGTTTTTGTCTCGACTGCAACCGCAAGTTGGGCAGTCTTTTTCCCAAAAGGGGAGTGGGACTTAGTTCGGGGTTTTAATCCCGGGAACGTCCAATCGAACGATTTGCCCTGAAAGGGCGTAAGGTTCACAAGGTCAGCTCCAGACATATCGCCCACCGAAAGAATGCCATGCTTCGGTTTTTGGTAGAGAAGATGAAGTGCACCAACACGAGCGCGAGCGATTGACGCAATTATTTATCTTAGCGTTGTATCTTGTATTCTGCTTACTTTCCCATGCGTTCGCTCTTGCTCGACACCGATATCGGGTCCGATGTCGATGATCTCTACACATTGGTAATGCTTCTGAAGAGTTCGGAAATCGAACTCGGCGGCGTGACAACCGTCCATGGGAACACCTTGCTTCGAGCAAAAATCGCGCGTTATGTGTGTCAGCTTCTCAGACGCGGATCGATCCAAATCATCCCCGGAGAAACTTCCCCAATCGCCTCGCGCTCGACTATTTGGGAAGAACCCGACGCCGAGGGATTCCCCGACCTCGACGCGGTGAGCGTGAATACGGAGTGGAGCGCTCCAGAATTCCTAGCTGTAGCCGCAGCAGAGAGAACAATCGAGATACTCGCGATTGCGCCCCTCACCAATCTCGCTTTAGCAATTCGCCATAGTTCGACGTTTGTCCGCAATGTCGAACGCATTTACCTGATGGGCGGAGCATTCTGGTTGCCCTACCTCGAGCACAATATCCAAGTTGATCCGGAGGCAGCCAGTCTCGTTTTCAACTCAGGGATTCCGATTACAGCCATAGGGCTTGATGTGACGCTGCAGGTGGAAATCAGCGAACGGGAGTTGCTTCGTCTATCTGGTCTACCGGATGGGCTTGGTCAATTGCTGGATCAACAAACCCGAATCTGGTGGGAAAATTTGCGGCGCCAGCGCTGCCATCTTCACGATCCGCTGGCTGCTTTGGCTCTCACCCGGCGGGAGTTGTTCGAGTTTGAGACCGGAATCGTAAAGATTGAGGCGACGGGACAAACATGGTTTCACCCCGAAGCGGACGGGTTGATCGAGGTAGCCCGGACCGTACAGGCCGCAGCCGCGTTAGAATTGATCCTACAAGCGCTCGAGACTTAATCACTCTGATCCGCGTAATGACCCTCGTCTATCAGCCGCAAGGTAAGGGCGCCGCGCCGAGAAGCTGGGCCATCGCGAATATTTTGATGGCCTTGGTTACATCTCTGTTGATCGGGTGCCATCAGGCGGCGCCGAACGCATCCGGACCGATGACCCAGCGTGGCTACCTTTGGCAGCGGGCCTGGACCCCGGCCGTGGTCGATGCGCTGACGGAGGCGGGGAAACGATTGGATGGAGTGGTGATCCTGGGGGCAGAAATCGTTTGGACCGGAAGTACCCCACAGACGATCCGGGCGACGATTGATTGGGAGACGCTGAAGAATTTGGAAAAGCCGGTAACGATCGCCCTACGGGTCGCGCCGTTTCCGGGTCCTTTTGCAGCGGATGATACACCGGTGCGCCACCTTACGGAGACAGCGAAATCCTTGCTCGCCCAGGCGAAGGCTAATGGAGTCGAATTGACCGAGTTTCAGCTCGATTTCGATTGCGCGCAAAAGAAGTTGGCCGGGTATCGCGAGTGGCTGCACACACTGCGGCCATTCATTCGGCCGGTGCGGTTTGTCATCACGACCCTTCCAGTGTGGTTGGATGAACCGGAATTCGCGGCGCTGGCCCACGATGTGGATGGCTATGTGCTGCAGGTGCATTCGGTTCCGACCTTGGCGGAAAGCGGGCGGGAGGTTCTGTGCGATACCGGGCTCGCGCGAAAGTGGGTGCTTAAGGCGGCGAAGCTGAAACTCCCTTTTTCCGTGGCGTTGCCGACCTACCGGTGTCTAGCGGGGTACGATCCGACGGGAAACCTGCTGGGTGTGGCTATGGACAGCGTGGACCCGGCATGGCCGCGCGGCACCCGCGTCCTGGAGTTCCGGACAGATGCGGACGCCGTCGCCTTATTGGTAGA
Organism: uncultured Verrucomicrobiae bacterium; assembly: GCA_963804425.1. Taxonomy (GTDB): domain Bacteria; phylum Verrucomicrobiota; class Verrucomicrobiia; order Chthoniobacterales; family JAFAMB01; genus DASTDH01. Next base: position 483,262 of record CAWDQF010000006.1, read on the forward strand.
GGAATGGCAGGCAGCGCGTCCGTCGGAGTTGCGGGAACTGCTCTGGTATCGGGTGCCGGTGGCGACGGATGTCCGCAACTGGCGATGGGCAACACTGTCGGCAGTGATGGCCGGCCGGACGCCTTCGCATAAGCTAGAGATTTTACAGGAGGGAAATAATCCGGTTGATCTTTCGATTTCGAACGCGGGAGAGGCCGACGAACAACACGATATCGTTGTCACCATCACGTGGAGCGGTGCCTCGCTAGTGGCGTGGGATGCTTTGCCGGGTTGGACCATTCGTGCCGAAAGGGAGCGAGCGATATTCACGCCGGTGACCGGCCTTCGTTCCGCATTGCCGCCAGGCGGGCGGCGTAGTATAGGATGGCTCCGCTATGACCATGTCACGACCGTCCGGTCGCAGGTGGAAGAGCTCGCTGAGGCTCATCTCTAAGGCGTTCTCGGGGCTAACCGTCATATCGGCCATCCCCCTGCACCATTGTGGTGCGACTGGCTACTACGGTCCCAGCGTCTATCTGGACCGGGGCGGAAAGAATGTAATCGAATCGCCGGAGTTCTACTGGGAGCTGGAAGTTAAGCGGTTGGCTAAGGGTTTCACGCCGCCGGAGCATCGATCTGTACCTCCAGCCGGCAATGAGCAGAACAAAACGGATGACGCTGCGGACGATCCGCAAAGTAAAATGACCGCGGACGCCGATCTGAAGGACTTTGCGGCCGCTTTGCAAGAGGGCAGGATCAAACCGAGTGACTCGGAGAAAGTGACAAAGCAGCACAGGGAGGCCCGCGAGCTCATTGCAACAGCGAACGACAAAACGACCGAGACGCTCGCGGAAGAGTTTGAGTCCGAGTTTGCCGACTATCACCGCGGGGCGTTCGCCTATCGGCTTGGCAAATGGGACGAAGCGCGGCAGGCATGGGAAGCTTTGTTGAATCGTCCGGCCGAGGAGCGGCGCTACCGGACAATTTGGGCGGCATTCATGCTCGGGAAGTTGGCCCTAAAGACCGGCGATCCTGACGCCGTGAAGTGGTTCGAGCGGACGCGCGACCTGGCCAAAGAAGGGTTTCCGGACTCCCTCGGAATGGCCGCGGACAGCTACGGCTGGGAAGGGCGCGGCGAATGGAAGCAGCATCATCCGGAAAAGGCGGCTCGACTCTTTCTGACGCAACTAGCGCTCGGCGATGAGAGCGCGATTGTCTCGCTCAAGGCGCTGGTTCCAGACCGCGAGCCGATTGAGGGGATGCTGAACTACGGTCCGGAGTTGGACGAAAGGCAGCGATGGACCGAAGAACAAAAGAAGGCCGAGGAACAAAAAGCTCTTATCGGTCTGGAGACGGCGGCAAAGGATCCGCTTCTCCGTCGGCTGGTGACGGCGCATATTCTGGCAACGGAATCCGGTACCCGGCCTGAGGAGGGAGTGGAGCCAGAGACCCCACGGGTAAATCGATGTGCCCGATGGCTTTCGGCCATTAAGGAGACACATGTCGATCAAGTGGAGGATGCCGAGTACCTCGGTTGGGTTGCCTACACCAATGGAAGCTACCAAGACGCGGCGCATTGGCTCGAGCTAGCGAAAAGCGATACCCCAGCGACGTGTTGGCTGCGGGCCAAGCTGCAACGGCGCGCCGGAAAGCTGGAAGACGCTGCCAAGAGCATGGTGCAAGCATGGCAGTCGATCGTGCCGATCACGGCGTACACCGGCTGGAGGGGAGCGTCCGATGAGAGCGAGGACGAACTGCGCAAATATATTTACAATGGCGAGGGTGGGAGTTGGTCCTTTGTCCAGTCTGCCAGTGGCGATCTCGGCGCTCTGCATCTGGGGCGGGCGAATTTCGTCTCTGCCCTGGATGTTTTTCGCAAGGGTGGCCTATGGGACGATATGGCCTTTGTGGCAGAGCGAATTCTGACCGCGGATGAACTAAAGGGTTACGTGGATCAGCAGCCGGTCGCGCCTATCGCGGAAAATTCCGCGGCCGAAGATGACACGGGAAAGTTGAGATACCTCTTGGGGCGCCGGCTTGTTCGGGAGGATCGCTACGAAGAGGCTGCCCGTTACCTCAAAACTCCCTACGACAAGGTCCTGGAACAGTATGTGAAAGCCCTCAAGGATGGGGCGGATGAAAAACTGCCAAAACTCCAGCGCGCCCGCGCGTGGTTCACCGCCGCGTGGCTAGCCCGGCACGACGGTATGGAGTTGATGGGCACCGAAGGATCCCCGGATGGGTTCGCGGAAGGCGGCGACTTTGAATTCACCGACTTGGCTCAGCAGCGGCAATCGGGCGTCTATCAGATTACGCGGTACGAAAAGGGCAAGGAGAAAACCGTCACTGCTCCGATCGCGCTGAAGGCATCGAAGCTGGAATTGCAGCGTCTGGCTAAGAACAAAATTAGTCCGGATATACGGTTTCATTATCGAGTGATTGCGGGCGCTTTGGCCGTGCGAGCGGCAGGCTTTCTCGAAGATAATTCCGAAGAGCTCGCTGATGTCGTGAACACGGCGGGCCTTTGGGTCAAGGATCGTGACGACAAAATCGGTAATCGCTACTACCAGATCCTAGAGAAACGCTGTGCGAAGACGGAGATCGGGCGTGCTGCCGTCGCCAAACACTGGTTTGTGGATCAGACGGGACCGTGGAGCCAAGAACAGCAAGCGGCGTATGAGAAGCTCCATAAGGACCTGGGGATTGATAGCCAATAGCAAATGGCTAGGAACGCCCGCAACGCCTGGAACGCCGACAACGTCAAGCGCCAAGCGGTGAGAAGTAAAACGAGCAAACTTGGGTGTTTGGTGGAGGAAGGAAAACGGGGCAAAGTACTCGTTGCAGGCTGATGATCGGTTACCGGGGTTCTCAGCGATGACGGCGTTCTCGGCGTTCCGAGGGTGTCTTAAAATTTGTGTGTGGGTCACAACCTGAGATAAGAGATGGAAGTGACCAAGAAGAAGGAGCGAGTAGAGCAGGGCCAGGAAGGCAAGAAGCCGGAGATCGATCCGGCCATCATTGAAGAGCTGATGAAAGGGTACCAGCGACCGGAAGATCTGACCGGTCCTGGAGGGATTATGGAGCAACTGACCAAGCGCTTGTACGAACGAGTGCTTGGAGCAGAGATGACGCACTATCTAGGCTACGAGAAGGGCCAGGCGCCCAAGCTGAAAGCCGACCAGGAGCGCGAGACCCATCGCAACGGAACAAGCAAGAAGACGATTGTTAGCGACGATGGCAAGCTAGAGATTGAAGTACCCCGAGACCGTAGTGGGGAGTTCGAGCCGCAGTTTATCCGTAAGGGGCAAAGGCGGTTCGGCGGCTTCGATTCCAAAATCATCGCCATGTACGCTCAAGGTATGACGGTGCGCGAGATCAAGGCGTTTTTGGAAGAGCAATACAAGGTAGAGGTCTCGGCTGATCTGATCAGCACGGTGACCGCTTCGGTCGTGGATGAGGTGCTGGAATGGCAGAACCGGCCACTGGAGAGGATGTATCCGGTCGTATTTTTTGATGCCTTGCGGGTCAAGATTCGGGACGAAGGAACAGTTAAAAACAAGGCTGTTTACCTGGCTTTGGGCATCCAGCGTGATGGCACCAAAGAGGTGCTGGGTCTGTGGATCCAGCAGACAGAGGGAGCCAAGTTTTGGCTAGCCGTCATGAACGAGCTCAAGCACCGCGGCCTAGAGGATATGCTCATTGCGGTCATTGACGGGCTGAAAGGTTTTCCGGAAGCAATCACGGCGGTTTTTCCAGAGACCCAGATTCAGACCTGCATCGTCCATCTGATCCGTAACTCGCTATCGTTCTGCAGCTGGAAAGAGCGTCGGCCGGTAGCCCTGGAACTGAAGCGTATCTACAACGCGGAGACGGCCGAACTGGCGGTCAAAGGGCTGGAAGAGTTTGCCCAGAGCCCATGGGGCAAAAAACTCTCCCCCATCGTGCAAAGTTGGCGAAGAGTCTGGGAACAAGTGATTCCGTTCTTCGCCTATCCGGCTGAGATCCGCAAAATCATTTACACCACTAACGCCATTGAGAGTCTGCACATGCAACTGCGCAAGGTGCTCAAAAACCGAGGGCACTTTCCTAGCGATGAGGCGGCGACCAAGCTGATTTACCTGGCCATACGTAACATCACCAAGAAGTGGAAAAATCCGCCGATAACTTGGAAGCTGGCGGCCACCCAATTTGCCATTCAATTCGGAGAGCGATTTTTCGCGGCTGACGCCGCCTAAAAAACATGAGAAAAGTCGAGAGTTGTTTCCAACGACTTGAACAACGCTACGCGTTGTTCACACCGGGCCCGGCTAGAGCCGACCACTTTTGGGAGATGGTCTCGCCGGCTCCCGCTGACGTCGTTAGAAACAACCCTCTTTAGTACTAGACAGCAAAGCCAAAAATCGACCCGCACACAGAAAAGCTGACACTACCGGCGTTCCCTACATCCGCCTACGACAGCCCATCGCGAATCAACGCCTCCGCGATCTTCCAAATGGTTTCAGAGCCCTCGCTGATCGGTAAATTCTTTGCTAAGGCTTGTTCTCGGGTAATCCGGTGCTCTCTCCAGCTGCGACACTCCGTGAAATAGCTGTGTAGAATCGGCATTAAACGATCCAGGGCAAAAGCAAACTTTGCTTCGGCAGTTTCTCGCTGTTCAAATTCCTGCCACAGCGCTCGCCACTCATCGCGTTGATCAGGCGGAAGCAATCCGAATATCCGATCCCCTGCCTTTTGTTCCTTGACCGTCTTCTCGAGATTACCGGCCGCGTCGTAGATAAACGTATCTCCTGCATCGATCTCGACCAGATCATGGACGAGTAGCATACGGATGACGCGCGCGGTATCGATTGGTTGATTCGCGGGTTCGGCCAGCAGTCCGGCAGCGACCGCCAGGTGCCAGCTATGTTCGGCAGAGTTCTCGTGTCGATTGGCATGCAATACATAACTTTGGCGGTACACCTCCTTTAGCCGATCCACTTCAAGAATAAACTCCAACTGATGTCTAAACCGGTCCCCCAGGTTGGAAGCAAACTGTTCCCGAGCATTCATTTGTGTTTTTCTTTATATCTCACGTTACATCTCGATTCGCCTCTTGCTCTTCAAGTGCCTCCTCACGTACAAAGGGACCGATCCCCCCACTTGATCTCACCCCATGGCTTCTCGAGGTCCCGCGATTATTCGAAATATTAATCGGTTTGACGTATTGCACGCCATTCGGCTCCACGATAACCAAATCTCGAGATCAGAGCTGGCCGAAGTAACTGGGCTGAGCCAAGCCACGATTTCCAGTATCGTCAGTCATCTGATCGAGGAAGGGGCCTTGCTCGAAGAGGACTCGCTGCCAATTGCCGCACGGGGACGTGGGCGTCCGCTCGTCGCCCTAAGGTTGAATCCGAACTATATGCACGTCGCCGGCGTCAAGATAGCGACCCATCAGATAGTCGTTTCATTGACCGATTTTACCGGGGACGTGCTGGCCGCGGAAAACATCGCATGCGAACCGCTCGACCTATCCCCCGCTCAATTGGCAACTTTCGTGTCTAGGGCAGTCCGCGCCTGTCTAAAGCAAGCTAACAAGACATTGGACGAAGTCAGCGGAATCGGAGTCGGACTGCCTGGCTTTGTCGAGGCGGAATCCGGGAAGGTATTTTGGAGCCCGGTTTTCAAAGTGCGAAATGTAGAATTTGGCAAGCTGTTACGCAGTCGTTTTGATGCTCCCGTCTTTATCGAGAACGACGCGAATCTAGTGACCTTGGCCGAACATTGGTTCGGCCTCGCAAAGGGCTTACAACACGTCATCGTCATCACCATCGAGCATGGAACTGGGAGCGGCTTGATTCTAAATGGCAGGCTATTCCGCGGCGCCCGCGGAATTGGTGCTGAATTTGGGCACACCAAACTGGTGTTCGATGGGCCGATTTGCCAGTGCGGTCAACACGGTTGCATGGAAACGCACACTGCCGGATTTGCCATCTTGCGGGAAGCTCAAAACGCCGGATTCCGATTACCGGCGCGGCCTTTGGATTACCAGGCGCGAAACGCGCTTCTGCGCCAGGTGGTTCAAGAAGCGGAAGCGGGAAATCGTCGGTATCGTCGGATCTTCGAGCAGATGGGTAACTATCTCGGATTAGGCATCGCTAATTTCGTCAGCCTCATTAACCCGGAACGGGTCGTGATTTGCGAAGGCGCAGTGAGTTGTGCCCACCTCTTTGAGAAGTCGATGCGTGCGACCATCAACAACCGCGTGATTGCCCCGCTCCAGAACAATCTTGATTTAGTGATCCATCATTGGGGTGATGCCGTCTGGGCACGCGGCGCCGCGAGTTTGGTCCTGCAAGAACTCGATCAGCGCGATACCTGGCGACCGACAAGCCGACTCGCTAAAGCAGCCAAACGAAGGCGGAAACGCCGGTAAGGACACGCTCCCCGTGTGTGATTCTCGAGCGCGTCCTGGTCGATTCTTGCGATCTTTGTGTCCCGGCCGTAATGCTTCCGCGAGGCTATTTGTCATTTGTTATCGGTCATTTGTCATTGGGCGAGGTTCGACCGAGCCTTGCGTCTCCGGGCTGGGCGGTTTTATTAGCGCTCGATGTATCGGTTTTGTTTTCGAATCACATTTCAGAACGAAGAGGCGGCATTCTACCAGTTTCACGTGTTCCCGCCAGTCGTATACCTCCCCTGGGTTTCCGGTTGGGCGCGTAAACGCAATGCCAGTACCCAGCTCATTCTGGTAGAACTAAAAGGTGATGCCGATAGAGACCGTTTTCTGGAGCTTTGCTGCGAGAATCCACATGTCCTAAAGATCGAAGAGATCAGTGAGGATGAATTCACCGAAGCACCTTCTCATGCTATCTGAATCGTTCGCCGCACTGCCTCATGCCTTCTGCCCCCAATTCAGTGAAAAAATTGACCCGCAAAATGCGGATCACAAACCCGACCGGTCTGCATGCCCGACCGACTAGCGAGATCGTCCGTTGCGCGATGCGCTTTAAGAGTGCGATCACCCTGGAGGCCAATGGACGGAGTTGTTCTGCGGTCAGCATCATGGATATCATGACGGCCGATATCCGCTCCGGGGCCGAAGTGTTGGTCACTGCCGAAGGCCCAGATGCCGAGAACGCGCTCAACGCGATCGAACGTTGCTTAGCCGAACTGCAAGCGAAGGGACTGTGATGAGGGAATCGACGAGGGATACGGGAGCCGGGAAGGCCGGGAAATGCGTATGGGCGCGTCGTCGGGTGGGCGTGTCGTCGGGTGGGCGGGCCAGAATCCCCGACGTCGGTCGGGCGTGTCCTCCCGGACCGCCGAATCGAGAGTGTGACCGAATCCTGTTAGGCCGGAGCACGAGACTGCGGAGTCGATCGTTCTCAAAACACGAATAGACGCGAATGCTCTGCCAGAGAGCAAGATCTGATACCAGTTGTTAATTTGCGAAGAAGGTAGCGAAGATCGCCAAGAATATGCAGCAATACATCGATACGCCGACACGCCGATACACCCATTCGCCCATTCGCACGCCGATACACAGATCCTCTCCCATAAAGTTCTGGTGCCTGCTTGTCGTTATTTTACCATGCCTGACGCTTAGCGCGGCGCCGGCGCACGCAGCCCAGCCTCTGAAAAACCAGAATTTTCCGCTCTCGAGCGGCAGTTATGACGACGAATCGATTTCCACCCTGAGCGGCAAACTGTTCGGCCGGATTCAACAAGAACCGTTTAACGTAGCCGCCACGATCATCTTTTTCGTAGCGATCATCCACACTTTCCTTGCTTCCCGATTTCAGAGGATCGCGCACGCTTACGATGTCCGAGCCCGAGCCATCGAGAATCTAGATCCTCCTGAGCGTCACAAGCTGGATCGCGAATGGGATCGTTTACTCTTTCGCGCGCAATTTTTCCATTTTATGGGCGAGATTGAAGCCGTCTTCGGCATTTGGCTCGTTCCGCTAATGATCGCCATCATCTTTTTTCACGGATGGTCGGCGATGGTCGATTATGTGGGCCACGTGAATGTGGCCGAGGCGATTTTCGTGGTGGTCATCATGTCGATGGCCAGCTCGCTGCCAATCCTCCGACTAGCAGAGAATGCGATTTCCCGGATCGCGGCCGTCGGCCGCGGTAGCCCGGCGATGTGGTGGCTGTCGATCCTAACGATCGGCCCTCTTCTCGGTTCTTTTATTACCGAACCGGCAGCGATGACGATCAGCGCGCTCTTACTCCGCCATCGGTTCTATAATCTGCATCCAAGTACCCACCTGAAGTATGCAACGTTGGGTCTCCTTTTCGTGGATATTTCGGTTGGCGGAACCCTGAGCCATTTCGCAGCTCCGCCCGTCGTGATGGTAGCAAGCCACTGGAATTGGCATTTCCTCTTCATGCTACAGAACTTTGGTTGGAAGGCCGTCATTGCGATTTTGATCTCGAACTCCCTCTTCTTCCTGCTTTTTCGGAAAGGCCTCACTCAGCTCGCGGCCGAGCCGGCTTCGGAGGAAACAGCTCAGGAACACCGGCAGGTTCCGTGGTCGATCACCCTCATCCATCTGCTCTTTTTGGTTTGGACGGTGGTGAATGCGCATTATCCGGTGCTGGTCATCTTCGGCTTTCTCTTTTTCCTGGCATTCGTCACCGCCACGCGCCGAAGTCAGCACCAGATTGCGCTGCGACAGGCGCTGCTGGTCGGTTTCTTCCTTGGGTCCCTGGTCATTCATGGTGGATGTCAGGAATGGTGGATCGTCCCGGTTTTGCGGCAATTGACCGAGTGGCCCATGATGATTGGAGCCACAATTTTGACGGCATTCAACGATAACGCTGCCATCACTTACCTGGCCTCATTGGTGCCGGATTTTTCCGATCCGCTAAAGTATGCGGTGATGGCCGGCGCCATCACCGGAGGCGGACTGACGGTGATTGCGAACGCTCCCAATCCGGCCGGCGTGTCGATCTTGTCGTCTCGGTTTGGCGATGGAGGCATTGCCCCTCTGGGTCTGTTCCTCGGCGCGTTAGTCCCCACTCTCATCGCCGGCGCGGCGTTTATGCTGCTATGAGGGGTAGCGGCGGGAGGGCGTATGCGCCTGAGGGTAGGGCGAAACAGATCCAGCGAAGGCAGCATCTGTGACCCTCGCATTAGCCCATGGGTTTGGCTCACACACCTGACCCCGCGGTCGCTCGGGTGTGTTTCGCCCTACCAATCGTCGGCTGATTCACGCCGACACGCATCGCCCTCCCCTACTCCCGAACTTCAACACGTGAGCCTTCCCGACGTATCATTCGCCGGGTAATCGTGTTTTTTGCCCGCGAGGTCTGAAGGACCGCAGGTCGGGCGGGCACAAATTCCCAAGCAAAAACGACCTTTGCGATGAATAGCGAGTGCGGGTTGCGATTGTGCCATATCAGTCTTTTCCCACGGTCCTTCAGACCGGTCGCGTTATAAAAATAGCTACCCTGGCTGAAGCATGGGCTATGTTTCCAAGGCACCCTTCGGGCCGCATACTCCAATACTTCAACACCCCGTTCTTTCCTGCCGATGCTTACCCATCTCGAATGCGCTCTCTGCGCAAAAAAATATACATGGCAGCAGTTACAAAACCTCTGTGCAGAATGCGGCCGGTCACTCCTGGCGCGATACGAATTGAGTCCGGAACAAGCAAAAAACTTTAAGACATCGCTGCGAGGACATTCACCTTCTCTTTGGCGATATCGCGAGATGCTGCCGCTGCCAGCCGACCAAGAGATATTGACGCTCGGAGAAGGTTGGACGCCGCTGCTCACCGCACCGCATCTGGCCGCGCGGTGCGGTCTCCACAAACTATGGATAAAAGATGAATCGCAAAATCCCACCGGCAGTTTCAAAGCGCGCGGCATGGCTGTAGCCGTGGCGATGGCCAAATATCTTGGGGCGACGAAGCTAGCCGCTCCCTCCGCGGGGAATGCCGCCGGGGCGCTGGCCGCTTATGCTGCACGAGCGGGCTTATCAGCCTATCTCTTTATGCCCAAGGATACGCCGCAGGCAAACATCATCGAATGCCTGACGATGGGCGCAGACGTGACACTGGTGAACGGGTTAATCAACGATTGTGGAAAGGAGGTTGCAGCGCGCAAAGAAAAGGAGGGCTGGTTCGATCTCTCGACGCTCAAAGAACCGTATCGAGTCGAAGGCAAGAAAACGCTTGGATACGAAATCGCGGAACAACTTGATTGGAAATTGCCCAGCGTAATCATTTATCCGACCGGCGGTGGGACTGGATTGATCGGAATGTGGAAAGCGTTTGCCGAAATGGAAGCACTTGGCTGGATCGACGCTTATCGGCCGCGTATGGTCGCGGTTCAAGCAACTGGATGCCAGCCGATCGTATCCGCCTTGACTGCAAACCAGCGATTTGCCGAGGAACATCGTAACGCGACAACCGTGGCATCTGGATTGCGCGTGCCGACAGCAATTGGCGATTTTCTCATTCTGGATGCGATTCGCGCATCAGGCGGCACGGCCGTCGCGGTACGCGATGAAGAGATGCTTGAAGCAGCTCGGGAGATCGGTCGCTCAGAGGGTATTTTTGTCGCTCCGGAAGGAGGTGCCTGTTACGCGGCGCTGAAACGCTTACGAGCAAGCGACCAAATCCAGCCCCATGAATCAGTCGTCCTTTTCAACACTGGATCCGGACTAAAATATCTGGACTGTTTTGCTGGGCTAAAGCCCGATTCACAGATGCCGTGACGCGCTAGCCAGAGAATCGTCCCACAGGGGCCCAGTGAAAGTAGCCCAGCAATTTATTGCGGGGTTAGGGTTGAAAAGACAGGGCCGTCCCAGCGGAAGGTGTCGGACTTTGCACGACGGACGAACGATCGGCTATCGCAGAGGCGAAGCCGCGATTCAGGATAGCCTAGCCCGCAGGGCTAGGTCATCGGATAAGAAGATGATCAGCACTGAAAGTGCGTTCCAGGGCAGGCTGGAACGCGGATTTCGTACTCACATTGAATCTCGTCAACGGATGGTTATGGCGCAATTGGAGTCTGGCATTGAAACGCGCATTCAGCGCTGATCGTTTGGATATGCCCATTCCTAGCCCTGCGGGCTAGGCTATCCTGAATCGCGGCTTCCCGCTGAAAAAAAACCTGCTCATCAAATTTGATCAAGCGAAGCCCGACAAGCCGTAGAGGGACGGTTGAAATGTTCAGCTCTCTTTTGTCGTATGAGGTTGCGCATGATTAAGCGGTCCACGTGGAATCAAGCGTCCCTTGCGGGACGCTTCGCTTCTTTCTACGCTAACCCGGCACTTCGTACCGGGCTACTATCGCTCAGTCCCTCCGGGACGATTCTCTGGCTACTTTCACCGCATCCCTTCCTCCTTCGTCTCGCTGTCGCGAGACTACGGCGGACAAGCCGGGACAGATCGCTTCAAACCTTGCGAGCGCCTGCGTTCCTGACGCTCTCGTATGTTGACGCGCATGGGCGCACGCCGAATTAGGCTTGGCTGAGAAAAATTTGCTTGGCCTTTATCCGCTTTGCATCGTTGTTTTTACTCACCTCTTCGGTGAGTGCCGATGTGGGTCTTTTATTGTTCATGTTGTCAGGTTGCTGTTCATCCAGCAGCCTGGCAATACCCATGGCGTCTACCAACGCAGGTCTCTGTCGCTCCGACGAAATAACCTTCGTATCCACTTGACGCAGGGGAACGGGCCACAGGAAGTTGAATCTCATGGCCTCCGCCCCGACTTCGTTCCCTCCCCAGATCGCAAATCCTGCGATTCTTTCATTGATCGGGAAAACACCGCTAGTCGAAATCAGCCGTTTTGACACTGGCGTTTGCCAATTGTTTCTCAAATTAGAGATCCAAAATCCTACCGGATCCATTAAAGATCGAATGGCCCTTGCCATGGTCGAAGCCGCGGAGCGTCACGGTGATCTGAAACCCGGCGGAACGATCATCGAGGCTACCGCGGGTAACACTGGCTTGGGGCTCGCCCTGGTCGCAGCTGCGAAGGGTTACCGGTTGGTTCTGGTGATCCCTGATAAGATGTCCCAGGAAAAGATCTTACATTTGCGAGCGCTCGGCGCCAAGACGGTGATCACCCGATCCGACGTCGCAAAAGGTCATCCGGAATACTACCAGGATCTGGCTGAGCGGATCGCCCACGAGACACCCGGCTCTTTCTACGTGAACCAATTCGGCAACGAAACTAATCCCTTGGCGCACGAGCAAACGACTGGACCAGAAATTTGGGAACAAATGGAGCAACGCGTTGACGCGATAGTGGTCGGCGTCGGTTCCAGCGGCACCCTCACTGGGCTCAGCCGCTTTTTCGCACGGGTCGCGCCCCAATGCGAGATGGTACTGGCCGATCCGGCCGGGTCGGTGTTGGCCGACTATGTCACGAAGGGAACCATGAACAAACCAGGTTCCTGGTTGGTCGAAGGAATCGGCGAAGATTTCATTCCACCCATTGCCGACCTCTCCCGGGTCCGCAAGGCTTACAGCATCTCGGATCAAGAAAGCTTCCACGCCGCTCGCGAACTGCTCAGCAAGGAAGGCGTCTTCACCGGCTCGTCTTCGGGCACACTGTTCGCCGCAGCACTTAATTATTGCCGAGAACAGAGCAGTCCGAAGCGGGTAGTAACTTTTGCCTGCGACAGCGGGAACAAATACCTCTCCAAGATGTACAATGACATCTGGATGACCGATCAAGGTTTCCTGCAGCGAGAGACTTTTGGCGATCTTCGCGACGCAGTTTCACGCCGATATCAAGACGGAACAGTCGTGAGCGTTGGACCGACCGATACGCTCCTTACGGCCTTCAATCGCATGCGGATCGCCGATATTTCGCAGGTGCCGGTGCTGGAAAAAGAGCAGTTGATTGGCATACTGGATGAGTCCGACCTGCTGACGCGAGTGCAGGGCGGTGGCGGCACTTTTCGCGATGAGGTCCGGACAGCCATGACTAACCGCGTGGAAACTTTGGAACCGTCCGACTCCCTCGATGCAGTCCGCTGTATTCTCGACAACGGAAAAGTCGCTATCGTAGTCGAGCACGGCCAATTCGTCGGTCTCATTACGCGCATCGATCTTCTCAACTATCTCCGACGTCGCATCTCATGAGCAATCCGCCAAAACACGCCTTCGCCACTCGAGTGATTCACGCCGGTCAAGAACCGGATCCTTCGACTGGCGCAATCATGACTCCGATTTATCAGACGTCTACTTACGTTCAGGAAAGCCCGGGCAAACACAAAGGTTACGATTACGCACGCAGCATCAATCCCACTCGCCTCGCTTACGAACGTTGCATGGCCGACCTGGAGAACGGTGATCGCGGTTTCGCTTTTGCTTCGGGACTCGCTGGCATGGCCACCGTGCTGGAAACTTTGGAAGCCGGTTCGCACGTGATCGCCAGCGACGATCTGTACGGCGGCACTTTTCGCCTGTTCGAACGCGTTCGCGCGAAATCGGCGAACCTCGAATTCAGTTTCGTCGATCTCACCGATCCGGCAGCGTTGAAGAAAGCAATTCGAAAAAATACTCGCATGGCCTGGGTCGAGACCCCGAGCAATCCGTTGTTGAAGCTAATCGATCTCGAAGCGGTTGCCCGGTTTGCTCGGGAAAATAATTTGGTGACTGTCGCCGACAATACGTTCGCCAGCCCCTCGATCCAACGTCCGATCGACCTCGGCTTCGACATCGTCGTTCACTCAGCGACGAAATACCTAAACGGCCATTCCGATATGGTCGGTGGCGTCGTCGTGGTGGCGCCAGGAAGAACGGCTTTAACCGAACGCTTGGCCTTTCTGCAAAATGCGGTGGGCGCTGTCGCTGGGCCTTTTGATAGCTTCCTGGCGCTGCGCGGCCTAAAGACCTTGGCTCTCCGCATGGAACGACACTGCGCGAACGCAGCCGAACTCGCGGCTTGGCTGGCAAAACAACCGAAAGTGAAACAGGTGCGTTACCCTGGACTCCCTTCCCATCCTCAGCACGAATTGGCTCGACGGCAGATGAAAGGCTTTGGCGGTATGATTGCGATTTATTTGGATTCCGATCTCGCCGGTGCCCGTCGATTCTTGGAGAACACGCGTTTGTTTGCGCTGGCTGAAAGTCTCGGAGGCGTCGAAAGCCTGATCGAACATCCAGCGCTAATGACCCACGGCTCAGTTCCCGCAGAGCAGCGGAACCAACTCGGGATCGATGACACTTTGATCCGGCTGTCGGTCGGAGTCGAAGATGTCGAAGACTTGAAATCGGATCTGGAGATGGCCCTGGCGCAGATCTGATTGAAGATACCTGCGATGTTCGGTGGCGATTCGCAAAGCGGAGTTCTCCTGTCTCACCGAAGGCAGAATTCGCCGGACTCACGCTCGGCTTTCTCGCGCTCTGGTTGTTCGTTCGAAGGAGTCCGCAGCCTTTTATCTACTTTCAGCTCTAGTGCGTGTCCTCGTTCGAGAGGCGAGGGAGTTTCGAGCTGAGATCGGTACGGCCGCCTACTCAATGACATACGAACACACCGGGTATGGCAAAGATACAAATAACGCTGTTTTTGCTAGCCACCGGACTCTTGCTCAGTGCTTGCAGCAGTCACGAAACAGTATACACCACTCCCCCTCCGACAACGACCACCACCACAGTGAGGCGTACGACCGTTACCCAACCCGTCGTACCGAGCACGACGACTACTACGAGGACAACGGTGGCTCCGGCATATTGAACTCGTTATAGCGATTGATGATACTCATAGGAAAGGTTCGCTTAAGACCAATTTCGCAGCCCCGTTACCAGGCAATCCACAATCTGCTGCGCGAAACGACGCCTCGGATCGAGCTCCGGGTCATAGATCGTCACATCGATACCGATCAGCCAACCAGATCGGGCAATCGAATCAATCAGGTGCGCCAGTTCGTCGAAATTGAGGCCGGGCTCACCAGGACTGTCCACGGCCGGCATAATCTGCCGGTCAAGGACATCCAGATCTACGTGCAACCAGAGCCGATCGATCCGTCCGGCATTTAGTGTGACAAGCGCGTCTTGGGCGACCGCTTCAATGCCAAGCTCAAGCGTTCTGAAGATGTCGAGCCGCGTAATACTTGTGCTCAAAATGTCAGGGAACGCGTAGTCCGGGTCACGGTTCTCCCGCTCGCCGATTTGAACGATGAGATCATCCTCCGTCAGCGGACCATCGAGTCCGTCGTAAACGGTTAAGAGCGACTCACCCCGTCCGGTGGCAAGCGCTAAGTCCATTCCCGCAGCAGATCCGAGCCTCGAATGCGCATCGTAGTTGCCGGGGTGATAAAAGTCACTGTGTCCGTCGACATGAATTAGCCCGCAGAGGCCCAGGGCGCGCACGCCAGCGAGGCAGCCGAGCAGCACGCTGCAGTCGCCCCCAAGGACTAAGGGCCGATCGCCGGTCCGAAGAACACCTGCGACCTGTTCGGCAAGCGCGTCGTTGAATCGACGAATGGCAAGCCCATTCCGAATCCGCATGCCGGGTTGCGCTTCGAATGAATACTTAGGGCGTACCAGTTCGATACGCGCTGCGAAAGCCAGCCGTTGAGTAAGGCCGGCCGATTCGAGAACACTAGGCGCCGCCCAACATCCGGGCTCTGCGCCAGCCGGTGTCGGTCGAAGGCCGAGATTAGTCGGAGCTACTATAAGGGTCGTCATGAGAGCGAAGTGCGGGCAACGAAGTATCGGCGGTTGGAAAACCTCACGCAAAGACGCAAAGAATGGGAATGAGAATCTAGAATGTTGGCAAAGAAGCAATCGAAGATAACGGATAAGCCCTTCGGCTGAGAGCTCGGCGTGAGCTCGGCAGAAGCCCTCTGTTTCCTCCGTTACCTTCTGTTTCAAATCCGTCTTGGCGTCTTGACGGTCCAGGATGTGACCGAATCCTTTCAGCTCGGCAAGCGATCAGCGCAAATCTTGGACCCCTTTTTCCCCGTTCCATCAGTTGGAATAGTGTGCTATTATTTGGTATTCTCCCAGGTCAACCGGAGTTCTTCTATGCAAAGGTTTCCCCTTAAAAACGGTGTTTATCCGAACCAGGCTCATGTGCGGGTCCCTGAGGGCACGTACGAGATGGAGTACGGCCGCCAAGGATTTTTTGGTGAAGCAACGCATCTCTACACTCGGGAGATGCCTTCCGCCTGGAAACGAATCGAGGGCCCTCTTAAACCGATGGCGTTGGATTGCCGGCAACTGGTTACCGAAGATAGCTTAAATGCACGCGGTTTGCCGATGCTGCTACTGCAATCGATGGCCGCCTGCGCCAAAAGATCAATGTCCATCTTTCTGACCCGCCGGCGCGAGCCAATGCCTTATCTCTACAAGACGGTCGATGGCGATGAACTCTACTTCTTTCATCGAGGCGAAGGCGTCTTTGAGACCGAGTTCGGAATTTTACCTTATCGACCGGGCGATTACATCATCATTCCTAAAGGATGCATCTATCGTCTGGTGCCGCATTCCGATGATACCCTCGCGTTCATCGCGGAATCTCGCACTCCTTACGGTATTCCAGATCGAGGGATCCTCGGGATGCACGCTCTCTTCGATCCGGGCGTCATCCAGTATCCCGACTTTGACCAGAAACGATCGGATCTCAGGGGTGAGGAGTTTGAACTGCAAATCAAGCGTATGGGTTTCCGTACGCGGCTTTTCTTCGACTACAATCCGATCGAAAACGTAGTGGGTTACAAGGGAACTGTTCTTCCTAGTAAGCTGAACGTGCGCGACTTCCGTCCGGTGGCGAGCATGCGTTATCACGTTCCGCCAACCGCGGGCGCAACTTTCTCTAGTGACGAGGTTTTTGTGGGGACGTTTGCCCCTCGATTCCTCGGCGACGACGAGGTTTTACGCTTGCCCTATTATCATCGCAACATTGATTACGATGAAGTGATCTTCTATCACGAAGGAACGTTCTTCTCGCGCGGGGGAATTGAACCCGGGATGCTCACCCTACACCCGATGGGTATCGATCACGGTCCACACCCCCAAGCTTGGGAGCGCGACCGCAAGGGTTTGACCAAACAGACGAACGAATACGCCATCGCGCTGGATACAGTTGAGCCGTTATTCATTACCCCGGATGCGCTGAAGGGCGCTGTGGAAGCCTACTCGACTTCCTGGTATTACCCGATCGAAAGCCCGCAACCCGCGGCCGTATGAGAAGCCGGAAGCCAGAAGCTAGAATGTAGAGGTCGTTGTTGGCGACCCGCGATCGATAAACGAGGAGCGGTACAGCCGGCCACGATTGGATCGCTGATAGGCGATTTTGTTGATTAAAGTAGAGACTGCCGGTTCCCCCATTCTAAATTCCGGTTTCTGGATTCTGCCCTCATCGCCTCTCTCTGCCATGCCCAAAAAACGCGCAGACGCCACCGGTACTCTTAAGAAACTGAGCCGGATTCTCGAGCAGTTCGATCTGAACCATCCGGTTCTGTCATTGGCTGAGTTAACTCGCCTTTGCCGGCTGCCAAAGACCTCCGTCTTCCGGGTCCTTAAAATTGCGGTGGAATGCGATATATTATTCGGAACCGCAGAAGGTTATCGCCCGAGTTTACGCCTTTTTGAGCTCGGCATGATTGCGAGAGAAGGGTTTTCCTTTGGCACCGAGCTTAATCGCACCGTCGAATCATTGGCGGAAAAACTGGGTGAAACTGTGCTGGCTGCGACCGTGGAAGGACAAGAATTACTCTACCTGGCCGTGGCCGAGTCAAAGCGCGCCTTGCGCGTAGCGGCGCGAGCTGGTTTCCGCCGCGAACTGCTGTTTGGAGCGACCGGGCTCACGTTGCTGGCCAACCTTCCGGTAGAGAGCTGGGCGAACTATTTACCCAAGAAGCTACCCAAATACACCGGGCGCACGATCGTCGATCCCCCAAAGTTTATGCGGCGGCTTCACCAGGTTCGGCAAAAAGGACACATGATCGAGCACGGCGAATACAGCGAAGAGATCGTTGGCTTGGCCGTACCCGTGAGCTGGAAAGACACTCTGCACCGTCGCGCGCCGTTGGTCTTAGTCGCAGTTGCGCCTGAAGCGAGAATAGACCGGACAAAAGCGCTTAAGATCATAGCGACGCTCAAGAGAGCGTCGGAAGGGCTGGTGAGACGGTAGAGACGCTCTCCGGCCGTCCGATGTTACTGCGAGGCATCGGTATCGCGCGATCAACCCCCGACGGGTAGGGCGACACGGGTTCCGCTGTGCCGATGGGCTTTGAGCCGCCACGCCGTTTGGCTCACCCACCCGATCTCGCCAAGGCTCAATGGCGTGTTTCGCCTACCCGCCATGGGTTTTGCCCAGTATTGCGGAACGTCATTCCAACTATCGGAATGAAGCAAGACCAGCGCCGCCTCCGTTTTTCGTTTGCTTCAGCAGCCGCTCGGACTGTATCTTTGACGGTTAATTGAAGCCTTCCGCAACTCGGTCCCCCGGATCCGGGACCGGCAACCTCCCACATCCCTATGAGTTCTGACCCTCTCGAATTCCAAGGCATCGATTACGTCGAGTTCTACGTATCAAACGCCCGGCAGGCAGCACATTTCTATCGGACTGCTCTCGGTCTCGTTCCCATCGCCTACTCCGGACTTGAAACCGGTGTACGCGATCGAGCCTCTTGGCTAGTAGGACGGGGCCAGGTACAGTTTCTTCTCACCTCACCACTAGTTCCGGATTCCGCGCCGGAAATATCCCGTCACATCGCTACTCATGGCGATGGTGTTCAGGACATCGCGCTGCGTGTGCACGATGCCCGGGCCGCGTTCAACGAAGCAGTCCGACGCGGCGGTCAACCGGTCCAGGAACCGCAGGAGTTCGAGGACGGTTTTGGACGTTTTGTTCGCGCAACCATCGCTACCTACGGCGACACTGTTCACAGCTTCATCGAACGAGATAATTATCGCGGCATCCTCCCGGGCTTCAAAAGGATTGAAAATCCGCCTTCTGCCCCTGATACCGGCATCGCCGCCATTGATCATATCGTCGGCAATGTTGAGCTCGGGAAAATGAATGAATGGGTGGCATTTTACCGCGACGTGATGGGTTTTAGCCAGCTCACTCATTTCGACGATAACGCTATCAGCACTGAATATTCAGCCTTGATGAGCAAGGTGATGCAGAACGGTTCCGGCCGAATCAAATTTCCGATCAATGAACCCGCTGAGGGAAAACGACGCAGCCAGATCGAAGAATATCTGATCCACTACGGCGGACCCGGAGTACAGCACATCGCTCTCGCGACCAAAGATATCATCGCGACGGTTGATGCGCTGGCTGCCTCCGGCGTTGATTTTCTCCGCATACCCCCCGCCTACTACGAAGAGTTGCCGGCTCGGGTCGGCCCGATCGACGAGGATATTGGCGAGCTAGCGAAGCGCGGCATTTTGGTGGACCGGGACGACGAAGGTTATTTGCTGCAGATCTTCAGTCAGCCAATCCAGGACCGGCCGACTGTGTTTTACGAGGTCATTCGGCGGCACGGCAGCCAGGGATTTGGTGTCGGCAATTTCAAAGCATTATTCGAAGCGTTAGAACGCGAACAAGCTCGTCGCGGGAACCTGTAGGAATAGCCAATAGCCGAGATTTGCAATTGGCCATTTTGTGCTGTAACTATCCAGCCTTTCCCGAATTGGGGGTATAGCTCAGTTGGTAGAGCGTCTCGTTCGCAATGAGAAGGCCAGGGGTTCGAGTCCCCTTACCTCCACCCTCACAAAAACTCGATAAATCGCTGAGCCCCAAGATAATGCAGAAACAAGAGGGGTTTCCTTCAATTTTCTTTTTCTTTCCTTCGATTGCTCTGAATTTCGCCCTTTATAATGTTTTTCTGTTCTTAGACGGCCGGAATACGATGTTCTTTTTGTCTACGGTGCGCGTCATTGGGCAGCAGGCAGGAAAACCCGGAATAAGCAAAAAAACCGGTAAACCCAGAACACGCATCAGATTAAACCTCGAAAAGCTCCATCTTCCTATTCTGGAGGGGTCTCGCTAAACTTCCGACGCCCTCGCAATATTTGAAATGATCGGGGATCGGAGGCATACGCACAATCCGGATGACATAATTTTCCCGTAAGCGATATGGAATCAACCTCCTTTACTCCTTCTTTGGCGCAGGACCTTCGGGAGAATGCCGTGGTTAGTCTTGGTCTGCTGGTCCTCGTCCCGGTAATTGTCTATTTTATGAGGCGCGGGATTTCCCTACAATATGCGGTCTTTTCCGGCGTCGCCGGTGCACTCTTGATGTTCACCTTTTATACATGCCGGTTCTTGTTTTTTGCTCCGAAGAGAGTGGAGTGCACAGATTCCGGGCTCAAGCTGGAGTTTCGTAACGGCAAGAGCGCTCAAATTGCATGGGCGGAAGTGAGCTGGGCGTCATTCGCCCGGGTCTACGGGCTGCGTTGGAAGTTTCGGACGCCCAGTTCCACGCTGCGCTTGGGTGGTGATGGTTTCTCCGGGATGGAATGGTTCCGCATTTCGCGATTAATTTTGGAACAACTTGCGGAAAGAAAGATCGAACTTTCGACCGATAGTGCGGGGCGGAATTTTCTCTCATAGCGGAGTTCATCGGAGCCAAAGGAACTCGGTAGCCATGGTTGAAAAACATTGTGGCAACCTGATCCTTAGCGACGATGAGATCAATGTTGGCGTGACGCGAAAGAACGGCGAAGAACCGCCGCCATTGCCTTCCGAAGAGCCGCACCTGGCGCTGAACTGCGCAAAATTACACGCCCTCTTGTGGGCTAACCCACTGCTTCATGCGGCTCGAGAACTGGGTATTTCAGACGTCAGCTTAAAGAGGCACTGCCGAAAACTGAGATGCAGCTCCGCCTCAAGGGTACCGGCAGACGCCGCCGAGCCGGCGCCAGAAATTCCTCGCGCGGGCAAACCGCAGCCGTCATGCGACTCGCCCGGAAGAAGCAGAAATGCTCAAGGCAACGGCGGCCTAACCGATAGAAAGGATCAAACCGATGAGTGACGAAGTGTTTGACACGCGTTTCGACGCTGCACTGAAGAAGGCGGCGGTCGACCAAGGCAAAGATCCTGACCTGGTCGAGATCGCTTTGGACGTTCACTCAGCCTTGTGTACTTCGTGGGCCGCCAAATTAAGGGCGTGCGACGATGCTGACGAAGCGGAGCAACGAAAGCTCGAAGCAACTCGCCAAGCTCTAGTCTGCTATCAGATTCTCTGGGCAGTAAACACTCTGGAGGTGGGATTCGATGTTGGTAGAATAGCCCTTAGGCTCGGAGGGTTGCAGGGCGGCAAACGCGATCGGGCGGCAGAGCTTATGACGCACGCGTTTAGGACCCTCGATTCACTGGAAGGCCTCGAACGCGCAGCGAGAAACCTGCTAGCTGACCTCGGTTTACCGATGACGATTGCCGACTTCGGAAACCTCGACACAAACTGTTTCAGGATTCAAATCGATACGAGTTCTTGCAAGATTGCCTCTCCCGCTTATGCCGATGCGCTAAATGAGCAATTGCAATATATCGTGTCAGGATTGCCGGGAGCTGACCCCTAGAGCCGGAATCAGTAAGGAAATTCGCGCAACGCCCTTTCGCTTCCGCAGACGCATCCACCTCGCCAAAGGCCTCTACTTGTCCGACGAACCTCCAAAATATGGCAGACCTGGACCCCCGACGACGACATGTCCGCCATCATGACCTTTAAGAGACCCGCAAAGAAACAATGAAAATACGCTCACTGCTCGCCCTAGCAGGGTTCGCGATCGGCTTTGCTCTGCCGACCTTCGCCCAACAGAAAGACACGGTCGATCCACAAATAGCCCAACAGATTCGTGCCTTGGCTATGCAGTATGAAAAGGCATTCAACGAGCACGACGCGGCCGCTGTCGCCGCGCTCTTCACGGAGGACGCGGTTTGGAGGACGCCGCAGGGAACATTTTACGGTCGGCACTCCATCGAACAAAGGATGGCAAAATACCATTTCCAGCGATGGCACAGCAACAACGAGGTCATCAATGTCGATCGGGTAATTTCGGTCGGCGACGAGGTACGTGCGATCGGAACATGGAGTAATACCGTCTAAGAAACCGACGGTAGTATTAAAGACCTCGACGGGCACTTTACATCGGTTTGTGTCCTTGAGGGCGATACTTGGAAGATCCGCATGAATACCTACGACCAGTCCAGGCCTTATTAGAGAAGTAGACTTGAATCAAAACGCGTGTGCGGCCATTCAGGCGCGTTCGGTTTTGGCGGTTTGAACCTGAAACGGAAAAATTGGTCGCCGACGCACGAACGGTGCCCTTTTCAGCTTCCCTTCGCCAGAACAGGCACGTCGGTTCGAGCATTACCTCAAAAGCGGTTCGGGCCGGGCATTCCTTCGACATCACATCCTCGAGCAAGAACGGCCGCGATTTCTTCGCCCCGTCGTTTGAAACTCCGAGACGTCGCACCACCGGCGGCCCCGCATCACTTCGCATTCCGATTCCGCACCTTTTCTTTCCGCGATTCGCACTCCTCTTTGAGTCGGCGCAGTTCGCTGGTTAGTTGCTGCTGCAGCGGTTCCACTTCCTTAAAGCGTCCGGCCTGGATCTCTTTCTGAATTTGATCTTTTAACAGCAATTCTTTCTCCGCAATTTTTGCTTTGTACGTCGAATCAATCTCCGCGATCTGCGCTCGCTGTTCCTCGGTCAACGGAACGACTGGGGTATCCTTTTGCAAGCGTTCCATCGCGAGTTCGTAAGCCGATTTCATAGGTATATTGAAACCGAAAAACACGGGAGCCGCAAAAGCATTTTGTAACTGCTCAGGCAAGTCGCCGCTACCGTCCCCTGGAAGGTCACTGCTTCTGAAAAACCAGCTCCCTTTTTTCCACGTCGGCTCGGATGCGATCGCCCGGCGCAAATTTTCCTTCCAACAAAGCGAGACTCAACGGATCCAGCAAACGCCGTTGCATCACCCGCTTCAGTGGCCGCGCGCCGTACACGGGATCGTATCCCTCTTCGGCCAGCAATCGTTTGGCAGCATCGCTGAGGGTCAATTCAAGGTGCTGTTGTTCCAATCGCCGAAACACGCGGGTAAGCTGAATATCGACGATCGCTGTCAACTCCTTATCACTTAAGCGATCGAAGATGATTATCTCATCGACTCGATTCAAAAACTCCGGCCGAAAATGGCTGCGCAACGCCTCCATGACTCGGCGATTTCGTTCATCTCGATCGCTGGCATCCACAATGAATTGGCTGCCGATGTTGCTGGTCATGATGATGACCGTGTTCTTGAAGTCGACGGTTCTTCCCTGGCCATCCGTGATTCGTCCGTCGTCCAACACCTGCAGCAGCACATTGAAAACGTCGGGGTGGGCTTTCTCGATTTCATCGAACAGAACGACGCAATATGGCTTTCGTCGTACCGCCTCGCTCAGCTGCCCGCCCTCTTCGTAACCGACATAGCCTGGAGGCGCACCGATCAAACGAGCAACCGTGTGCTTTTCCATATACTCGCTCATGTCGAGCCGAATCATCGCGTTTTCGTTATCAAAAAGAAACTCAGCCAAAGCGCGGCTCAACTCCGTCTTCCCCACTCCGGTGGGACCAAGAAAAATGAATGAGCCAATGGGCCGATTTTCATCCTGCAGACCCGCTCTGGCGCGGCGCACCGCGTTGGAAACCGCCTTGATCGCTTCCCGTTGTCCGATCACTCGCTCGCTGAGACGCTCTTCCATGTGAATCAGTTTTTCCCGCTGGCTCTCCTGCAGGCGCGAAACCGGAATTCCGGTCCAACTGGCCACCACCTCCGCGATATCCTCTTCGGTGACCTCTTCCTTCAAGATCTGCTGCGACTTCTGCAGCTCCGCTAGTCGTTGGTTGTGAGCGTTGAATTCCTTGATCAATTCCGGCAGACGCCCATACTGGATCTCACTGGCCTTCCCCAGATCGCCTCGTCGCTGGGCCTGATCTAATTCGAGTTTCAGATTCTCGATCTGCTCCTGCAGTTTACGGGATTTCTCGATTACTTGCTTCTCGCTTTGCCATTGCGCTTTGAGCTGGTCGCTGTTCTCCTTCAGATCAGAAAGCTCTTTCTCCAGTCTGGTTAATCGCTGGCGGCTCGCTTCATCTTTCTCTTTCATTAATGCCTGGCGTTCCATTTCCAGCTGCATGATCTGCCGCTGGATCTGGTCTATCTCCGTAGGCATGGAGTCCAGCTCAATCTTGAGCCGGGAAGCCGCTTCATCCACGAGGTCAACCGCTTTGTCCGGTAGAAAACGATCTGAGATATATCGATGGCTTAAGGTCGCCGCTGCAATCAGAGCCGCATCCTGGATTCGGACCCCGTGATGCACTTCGTAACGCTCCTTCAATCCGCGCAAAATCGCGATGGTATCTTCCACGCTCGGTTCGTTTACCATTACCGGTTGGAAACGGCGTTCGAGCGCTGCATCCTTTTCGATGTGTTTGCGATACTCATCGAGGGTGGTAGCCCCAATCGTGTGCAACTCGCCTCGCGCTAGTTGCGGCTTCAGAAGATTCGAAGCGTCGACTGCTCCCTCGGCTGCCCCCGCTCCAACGATGGTGTGCAGCTCATCAATAAAGAGAATGATTTCACCCTGGGAATCGGTGACCTCTTTGAGGAACGCTTTCAGCCGGTCCTCAAACTCGCCCCGGAATTTAGCTCCCGCGATCATCGATCCGAGATCAAGCGCAATAATTCGTTTCTGCTTCAGTGAATCAGGCACATCGCCACTGATGATTCGGCGAGCTAATCCCTCGACGATCGCGGTCTTCCCGACCCCCGGTTCGCCGATCAGCACCGGATTATTCTTGGTTCGGCGCGAGAGCACCTGCATAACCCGGCGAATCTCGTTGTCCCGACCAATCACGGGATCGATCTTTCCTTTCCGAGCAAGTTCCGTGAGATCGCGCCCGTACTTTTCCAGCGTCTGGTATTTGCCTTCCGGGTTCTGATCGGTCACGCGCTGCGAACCGCGTACCGTCTGCAACGATTTCATGACGCTGTCCCGATTGATTCCTGCCTCTTTGAGAATCCGTCCGGCCGCCGTTTTTGGCGCATCGACCAGGGCTAAAATCAAATGTTCGACACTAACGTATTCATCCTTTAACCGCGTCATTTCCGACTCTGCCTGGTTCAAAACATTGCGGAGATCCGCACTGATATATTGCTCTGCGGTACCGCCGGAGATTTTTGGACGGCGAGCCAGCTCCTGGTCGAGCTGCTCTTCAATCTCAGACGTTCGCACGTTGAGTTTTTCGAGCAGCGGCCTGGTTAACCCATCCTGCTGCCTTAGGAGCGCCAAAAGCAGATGCTCAGGCGTCAACTCCTGATGCTGCATTTGAGATGCCAGCGCTTGACCCTCTTGCAGACCCTCCTGCATTTTGGTGGTAAACCGGTCGATCCTCATGGAGGGAATCTATACGCTTCGCAAACCAGAATCTAGAAGCTAAGAGTTAGAATCTAGCAGGGGGGGCCGGAACGTACTCTGGAAACCTCCCGGGAACGGCCCAGGACTAGAACAAAGTCCAGTTGATCCTTGTCTCGAGACCCCTTTCGGTGAGTCCCGGATCTCCCTCCCAGGCGCCGGCCGTGGCCGACGAGGCCCCCGGGCCGGCGAGGCTTCCGCGCGCAGTTTGGCGAAGTTGGAAGCAGCGCGCCCTTCCGTCTCCGCCTATGATCCTTACGATCGCTGCGGCTACGGGGCACCTGCCGAGCGATCGGCATCACTCACAGCGACCCCCACAACTTGTAACTCGCAACCTGTAACCTCCAACCCTCGCCTAACGGTTCAAAAAACTCATCCGATCAGCTGTATAACGATCTCCAATGATTGAATCTGGAGACGCCAGGTATTCTAATCGTTTTCGCATCTTCCGGACTCAATTAATCTGCAATGCACCCAGATTTTCTTACAGGTACTTGACTCGCCCGGGTACCGGGGATCGGCACGATGTCTGCACCGCGATGGAGCACCCAGGCGAGCACCAATTGACTCGCGGAA
The DNA here is from genome assembly GCA_963804425.1 of uncultured Verrucomicrobiae bacterium. Taxonomy (GTDB): domain Bacteria; phylum Verrucomicrobiota; class Verrucomicrobiia; order Chthoniobacterales; family JAFAMB01; genus DASTDH01. Next base: position 509,189 of record CAWDQF010000006.1, read on the forward strand.
CATCCGTTTTCGATCTGTGATCTCGTCATGCGATGAGTCTACCAGCAGCCCAACATGGATTTCTAATATCATTCTAGTACAATTTGATAACCGTGCGTTATTACCCCTTTGGTCTTCGTCAGTTAGTTTCTTTCGCCGAGATCACTCGGTTGAGCAGTTATCGGATGGCCTCGGAAAGTCTGCGGATCGCGCAGCCGGCCCTTACCCGTCAGATCCAAAATCTGGAGAAAGCGTTGCGCGTTCAGCTCTTCGATCGTTCCGCGCGCAAAGCGGTTCTCACCCCTGCCGGGCAAACTTTAAAGCAGCTTTTACCGCAATTATTCCGCCAGCTTGATGAAATCCAAAGCAGCGCCACCCGAGGCGATTCTCCGGCCCGCATCCGGATCGGCGATGCCGGAAGCGTTACCTCGACCATTCTGGGACGCGCGCTGCGCATCTTAAGAAGAGAGTATCCCGGCATCTCGATCGATCTAGTGCAAAACACTTCCCAAGGTTACTTGGATGCGGTTGTCTCCGGCGAGCTAAGTTGCGCGTTTCCGTTTCTGCCCTCCGAAAGTGAGGCCGTGGTGAGCCATCGGCTCAACGACCAGGAGATCGGGGTCGTACTGCCCTCAGATCATGCCTTAGCGAAAAAAAGGCTCGTCACCTTGGCGTCATTAGCCGACGAACGCTGGATTCTCTTCCCGCGTACGGCGAATCCGTTGCTCTACGACGAACTCATTCATTGTTGTCGCAAGGCCGGTTTCAGTCCGCATGTTGTCGAGGAAGCCACTCCGCGCCAACGAGCGGTTGCTTTTGTGAGTTGCGGTATCGGCATCACTACGCTAACCGAATCCCTGCGCTACCTGGTCGCAGAAGGCACCGTTTATCGACGACTCATTCGTCCCACCCCCCGAATCAGCAGTTACATTGTCGCGCGGCGAAACGAAACCAGGCCGGAGGTACGCAGGTTAGTCCTGCTCTGCCGTCAAGTTGCCAAAGGAGCAGACATGGCAATGGTCAATAGCAAATAGCCGAGAACAGATTTTGGCGATCGGCTGTTTCATTTTCTTCCTCGTGCTCGTCGGCGTCCTCGTCATCGAAGGTACTCCACACTCCAGCTGATCCGCTACCTGGCGGTAGAAGATTGAGCTACCGGGGAATTTCCGCTCCACCCGATAATATCGAGCTTTTCGTGATCGAACATCAGGGCTGTTGCAACGCCAAGTCCAATGATTTCCATGATGCAATTCGACAGCCCTCATTCTGCATGCGCTGGTTCTGCGCTGCCCCGGTCGAGGATGAGGACGATTCCCCTACGCTGCCTCTTCTAGTTCGAAGGCAGGATAATCAACGTAGCCTTGTGGGCCCGAGCTATAAAAAGTCGCAGGCTCCGGCTCACTTAAAACGGCGTTTCGGGCAAACCGCCGTGGCAGATCTGGATTCGCTATAAAGAGTCTACCGAAGGCGGCCGCATCGGCTTCACCGTCAGCCAATAACCCTTCCGCAATCTCCTTCGTTAGTCCCTCATTAGCGATGTAAACGCCTCCGAACGTCTTCTTGAGTTCGGGGCCGAACCGGGGTCCGGCCACAGCCTCCCGAGCACAAATAAACGCGATCCCGCGCTTTCCGACTTCGCGCGCGCAATATAACCGAAGGTCGCAGCTGGGTGGGAGTCCCCCATCCCATGTCTATCACCGCGCGGCGCAAGATGTAGGCCGACTCGGCCCGGACCCCAAACCGAGATTGCGGCATCGACCGCTTCCATCATGAGGTGGGCGCGATTCTCGATTGATCCGCCATATTCGTCCTTCCGATGGTTGCTCGAATCCTGCAGGAATTGATCCAGCAAATATCCGTTCGCACCGTGGAGCTCTACTCCATCAAATCCTGCCGCCAGCGCGTTCTCGGCAGCCCTTTGTATTGTGCGACGATCCGAGGGATTTCATCCAAGGCCAAAGCTCGCGGAGTCACAAATGGCTTTTCCGGGCGGACCAAACTGACGTGCCCTGACGGAGCGATCGCGCTGGGCGCGAGGGCTAGAGCGCCGTTTAAGTAAAGAGGATCGGAGACGCGGCCAACATGCCACAATTGAGAAATGATGCGCCCACCCGCATCGTGCACTGCTTGAGTGATCCGTTGCCAACCGGCAACCTGCTCGTTCGACCAAATGCCCGGCGTCTCGGGATAGCCGACCCCCATGGCCGAGATGGAGGTGGCTTCCGTGATGATCAAGCCGGCGCCCGCGCGTTGCACATAATACTCCAGCATGAGTTCGTTGGGTACCCGGCCTGCGCTGGCTCGGCACCGCGTGAGCGGAGCCATAATCACGCGGTTGGGAAGGTCCCAATCGCCGACTCGGATAGGATCCAGAAGTGTCAACATAAGAAGTAGTTTTGACTTGGTTCGATCTTTATCGAACTATTGGTTCCGGTCCGCTGAAGTCAATCAAAAGTTCGGAATTTATCGAACCTTGTGGCACATTCGTTTGACCCTGCATGAAGACCTATTCCCACCCCCCATTGCGCGAGATTTCACTCGACCGGGTGATGCACTCGCTATCTGACCCGTGTCGCGTCGCGATCGTTCGCGCATTGCTCCAGTCTCACGGGCAGGAACTTGCTTGCAACGATATTGTACTCGCCGTCTCGAAGGCCACCCGCTCGCATCACTTCGATGTGCTGCGCGACGCCGGGCTCATTCGCACGCGGGTGGAGGGCACAAAATGCATGACCTCTCTGCGTACAACTGAGCTCGAGAAACGTTTTCCAGGTCTCTTGCATCTTGTTCTGAGCAGCGGTGAAGCGGCGGGGTAATGGAGTGGTGGAGCAGTGACGCTGCAATCGATTAATTTATTGGGTTGGCAGCCTTAGGATCTGGCTGTGGAACGTAGGTTGCTTCGTGCTTTCCATTTCTCCAACACTGCATCGCTCCAATACTCCATTACTCCGGGTCTTGACGTGGAGTCTCGTTGCGCGCCTCTTTTGTTGCCTGGCTGGAGCGTCTTTGGCGAACGCTGATGAACAGCTTCGAATCCAAGATCGTTGGCCGGCGATCTTTCAATTGCTGACCAATTCCTCCGTGGACGGCTCTGCCAAAGCAGCCAGACTAGTGGATTATTTGCGGAGAGAGTGCCCGGAGATCGCCGATCGCTTGCACGTTGCTGATATGACCTCCGATGATTCGGAGCGTTATTTGGCCGAGTTACAGCGCCGGAGTTTCGCGATTCGGTCGCTGGCGCGCCGTTTCGCCGCGATGCACTCAGGCCTCGAAGAACGGTTCGATCAGACTTTTCCCGATTTTCGTCCGTCGCGAACAACGGTCTACCTCACTGTTTCCCGGTTTCGTTTCGACGGGAAGGTTCCTCATGATCGCCTGGATAGTCTATTGCTCGCTCTGGACGGAGTCGCAAAGTTTCACGGAGCGAATGCTCCGATAGCGGTGATTTTCAGCCACGAGCTGTTCCATCTTTACCATTTCCAAGTGAACCCGCCGGCTGCGAATCCCGACCAGGTGCCGTTATATCGACTCATATGGCAGGAAGGCCTCGCCTGCTACGTGAGCGGCGTCATGAACCCGGCCGCTTCCTTCGGAGACATCCTATTCGATCCGCGCCTTGCGGCCGAAGGACCGAAGTATGTAAAACAGGTCGCGCGACAGTTGCTGATTGACCTGCAATCTACCGACGACATACAGACTGCTGAATATCTGACCTATGGAACGACCGGTTCGACCCCACCCCGCATGGGTTATCTCATCGGCTATCAGATTGTAGCCAAGCTCGCCAAGCAGCACTCCTTGGTAGAGCTTGCCCATCTGCGCGATCCCGAATTGCGTTTTACGATGAGGCGCGAAGTACGCCTGCTTGGGCAATAGCCGAAAAATACGCATCGCCCGGGACCAAAACAACCGCCTTTCGATCCGTCCGACCGGTCCGCCGCGGTCCCGTGATGGCCCATGCACGTCCACATAAGGTCTCGCCATCTGGATCGTCTGGTTCCGCCAAGGGGTGAGAAGTTCGATCCCAAAGGGATTCATTGATAGTTGCCCAGCACTTCAATGCTGGGAAATGGTGCAAAATACGCTTCCGTCCTTCACAGCCTGTCGGGCTTCGCTTGATCAAATTTGATGGACGGGTTTTTTTCAGCGGCGAAGCCGCGATTCAGGATAGCCTAGCCCGCAGGGCTAGGAATGGGCATATACAGACGATCAGCGCTGGATGCGCGTTTTAATGCCAGACTCCCATTGCGCCATAATCATCCGTTGATGAGATTCAATGTGATTACCAAATCCGCGTTCCAGCCTGCCCTGGAACGCACTTTCAGTGCTGATCATCTTCTTATCCGATGACCTAGCCCTGCGGGCTAGGCTATCCTGAATCGCGGCTTCGCCGCTGCGATAGCCGATCGTTCGTCCATCGTGCGAAGTCCAACACCCTCCGTAGGGACGAAGGAAGCGTTGGGCCCATCGGTTCCAACGCAACTGCACGAGTGCAAGCGGTAATCGGTCGTCCCTAGCGGAACGTATCGCTAAAAAGAACCTAACCCAGCACTGAAGTGCTGGGCAACTTTCATTGGGTCCCTGCGGGACCAGTCCTCTCGACGGTCGTTCCTAGCCCTTTTGTTGACCCGCATGCGCGATGGCCTGACGAAGAAGCAAAAAGAGCGGGGGAATTGTTGAGATTGCAAACACGCGGCTATGGCCGTTCAGTTCAATCGATATGAGCCCGGGAGAATTTTTCGTGGAGCATCCGATTTTGCGTCGTTTCGTCGCGACGACCGAGTCAATACTGAAAGAGCAGAACGAAGTTACCGATCGGCTCTGGCATTTGCGTCGACCATATAGCGAGCTATTGAATGATCCAACGTGGTTGCCGGATGAATTTCGCCAACCAAACTTCAACAGCGCGATGGGAGGCGGAATTGCGTCCTGGTTATTGTATCGATCAGAGGCCAGGGACTTATCTCTGTTCAGTCTGGTCGTTCCAATTGGAGTCGCGACGCCGGTACATAATCATCTCGCTTGGGGCTTAGTTGGTTTGTATCAAGGCGAACAGGAGGAAGAGGAATTCGATGTTGCAGAAGATCACTACCATCATCGGGCGTCGTCCCATCAGACCCCGATTAAATTGCGTGCCCGGCGGATTCTGAAACAAGGAGAATTCTATGAGCTTATTCCTCCCTACAACGATGTCCACCGCGTGCGCACGATCTCACCCGTTCCATCGATCAGTCTCCATTTGTTGGCCAATGATACCGGTTGCGTAGTGCGGCAGAAGTTCGATCCCGAAAAGGGTGACATCGAACCGTTCCGTTCCGGCTGGAGTAACGCGCCATGCCCGGAGGAGGTTAAAGGTTAGAAGTTAGAGGTTGCGGGTTAGAAGTTCGCAGTTATCCGTTCGCAGTTTGCGGCTCGCGACGGCATAAAACGGCCCCACTTGTCCGTCGTAGGCCGCCTCCGTCGTTCTATTAGATGTCGGAGCAAGGGCCGCTGGCTCCCCCGGTAGTCTATGGCTAACCGTCTTACGGTAGCGAAGCGATGACCGTGATCGAGCCAGGGCAGGACGTCCGCCAGCACTATTGTGACTTGCGGCGCAGTTATTCACAACTTCGTTCCGCCTCGCTATGCAGGGCCGCTTCGCTCGGTCATGAATTACTGCGAAACTGATATCAGCGAAGCGACGGCGGGACCAAGGAGGAAGGACCATGAGCACCGAAGGTGCGCTTCAGGACAGCCTGGGGCGCAGCCCCAGGAATACGGCCCCCGGGCGGCCTCGCACTGAAGGTGCGTCTCAATTCGCGGCAAGTTGCCAGCCCGAACCGAGGCGGGCCGTTCTGCAGAGCTTTTCCCGATTCTAGATTCCCTTAGTCCCTTTCCCCGACCACGCCGGCAGCTCGATGATGTTGTCTTCGGGGCCGCGAACAGAGACCACCGGACCACCGACCAAAAAAAAGCCCCCCGCGACGCGCAACAAGCACCACATTCGCGTCTATTCGTGGTTTACGAAGGTTTCCGCATCACTCAACGCCTCAATAGGGTCCAGCGATGGCAGTTAGCAGTTAGCGGTTTGATGGTTGTACGTTAAGCGTCGACTTCGCGCGACGCATAGTTCTTGCCCTGCAAGGGCTCCAGACCTTAGCCTAGGGTGGAGGCTTTTGAGTTGCCTCTCCCCTATTCTGGATCCCGCCTTCTCCCCCACGCTCCCTTTCGCCGCCGCGCCGCGCTTCTACGGCTCGCTTCGGGAGGAACTCCATCTCGCCACCATCGCTGTTTTAAGCAATCGAGCCGTTAAAAGTAAGTTCTAAGTGTCTCCGGCTGATCGTTAGCCGCTCACGGTCACTGGCCAACCGTCTAAATTCCGGCTTCCGACTCCCGGCTTGCCAACTTCTGGCTTCTAGCTTTCTAGCCTCCCACATCACTCAAACCTCAACGCATCAATAGGGTCCAGCGATGCTGCTTTGTGGGCAGGATAGAGGCCAAAACCAATCCCGATCGCGGAGCAAACTACCACACCGGCCAGCGCCCAGTCCCACGGCATCACCACTTCAGCTTTCAAGAATACGGCTAATGCGTCTCCGGCCAGAATGCCTAAGGCGATTCCCGCAATCGCCCCCAGGAGCGAGAGAAAAAGCGCTTCCAGTAGAAACTGCAAGCGAATGTCTCGCTGGCGCGCGCCGAGCGATTTACGTATGCCGATCTCCTTAGTTCGCTCGGTGACGCTAACCAGCATGATATTCATGATGCCGATTCCAGCCGCAACCAACGCGATGGTGCTGATAACAAAAGCGCCCACCCTTACCACCCCGGCGATGTTCCGAAAGGCGACCGCCAGCGAATCGTTGCCGTAGGTCTCAAAATCATTGGGATCTTCAGGATGGAGTCCCCTCGCCTTCCGAAATGCTCCGGTCGCAAAACCCATGGTCCGTTCATAGACCAGTTGATTTCGCGACTGTACGGCGACGTTAATTGAGCGATTATGCGAGCCGTAGTTTTCAAAGAATTTGGTGATCGGAATGATGACCATATTGTCATCGCTTCCGCCAAAGGAACCGCCCTTCGGCGCAAAAGCTCCGATTACCTCATAGGTCCGGTTATCGAGACGGATGGTTTTGCCGACGGCGTCACCTTCGGCAAACAAATGTTTCACTATCTCGTCGCCTATCACGCAAACGCTGCGGGAAAATTCCACGTCGTCCGGTGAAAGGTTACGGCCGGTGGCGATCTTGAAGTCGTTTGAGGTGATAAATCCTTGGTTAGTTCCGGCGAGGGTGAGATTGGGATTAGTCTTCTTATTTTCGTACACCGCCTGAACGCCCTGGTCGAAAACCTTCGGTACAGTGAGATCAACCGTATTGCCGATCAGGCGGACAAACTCGAGGTACGTGGGGTAATCAATATTGCGGCGATTCTTGAAGCGGTCGTCTCCGAAAGTATTGAAAGTTCCGGCGGGCCACTTCGAAAACTGAAAGATGTTGGAGCCGAGAAAGGTTAGCCCTGTCTCGATAGAATTTTGGAGAGCGGAAATCGTGGTCATTACACTGACGACCGAAAAAATTCCGATGGTGATGCCAGAGGTCGTAAGGGCCGACCGCAATTTGTTCGCTCCCAATGAGCGCCAGGCCATCGCGATGATTTCCCAGAGAAGCATGAAGGTTAGCAGTTAGCAGTTGCCGGTGAGGGTTGGCAATTCACGGTTCGCTGTTTCTTGGCTATTGGCTATTTTCCAGAGTTCATTCATACCGCAACGCCTCAACCGGACTCAGTCGCGAGGCCTGCCACGCTGGAGCAAATCCAGACAGCACTCCGGTCAAAATGGAAACGATGATAGCGACAACAACCAACTCGGGCGCAAAGGCGATGGGGAAGGAGGGAAACGCCTTTGCGACGATCACAAAAAGAGAAACGGCCAGACCCAGCCCGATGATTCCTCCGACCAAGCAGATGGATACCGCTTCGATCAAAAACTGCAAAAGGATCGTGCGACGACGCGCCCCGAGCGCTTTGCGGGTACCGATTTCTCGGGTGCGTTCTTTGACGCTCACAAACGTGATATTCATGATGCCGATCGCACCCACGAAAAGTGCCAACCCGGTAATGAACAGTCCGGCGATTGCCAAACCTGCTTTCACCGGACCCAACACTGAACGGAATGCCTGCTGCTCGTTAATCTCGAAATTGTCGGGCTGTTCCGGTAGCAGGGCCCGGATCCGGCGAAAATCGCCGCGTAACTCATCGCGCGCTTCCGCCATCTTCTTGCGATCTCGTACTTTCACCCGAATCGAGGCATGTTCCGCGTTGGCTTTGAAATACTTGGCGTAAGCGGCTAGCGGGATCACGACTTGAGAGTCAAAGCTAAATAGTCCAAGGAAAGAACCCTGCCGCTCAAACACGCCGATCACCCGAAATTCCTGATCCCCGACTCGGAGCAACTTTTCTATTGGGTCCTGCCCCGGAAATAGCGACTCCGCAATATCCAGCCCGATTATGCAAACATTGCGACCTCCACGGCTTTCCGAGTCGTTGAGAAAACGGCCCACCTTGCAATCCGTGTTGCCGACCGTGGTATAATCACTAGTGGTGCCCAACACGTACACATTGCTGACCTGCCGTTTAGCAAATGTTACGGTTTCGATTGTGCTCGGTGCCGCGATAGCTTTCCCCAGCAAAGAATTCGGTGTAGCCTCGATCAGCCGATCAAGCTCATCGGCCATCGCCAATTTGATGTCGGGCCGATTTCGATAGATCCAGAAATCATTGTCTCCCGGCGTCCAGGGCCACTGTTCGACATAGAGCACGTCATCTCCGAGCAGCGCCATACTCTTGTCGAAACCCGTATCGATCCCACGGATTGCGGTGCCCATCAGCGTCACCGCAATGATGCCGATGATCACTCCCAGAGTCGTCAAAAAGGATCGAGTGCGGTTTGCCGCCAGCTGCTGCCCGGCAATTCGGCAACTTTCTGCAAACTCGAACCAGATCCGCCGCATAAACTCAACCCACAGATAACAAGACTTTAGCCGCAGACTACACAGCCCGGCATAGCCGCAACCAAAGACGACGAAAAAATGGCCGCGAATAGACACTAATGGACACGAATTTGATCGACTCATTCGTGTCAATTCGCGTCCATTCGTGGTTAATTCTTTCGGTTCTGCGCTCCGTAGTTCTCGCCTCGAATCTGAGTGATTTGCGGTTAACTAATAAAATCCGCATTATCTGTTGCTCTCCTTTTCTCGAACCGGCGATTCAAGCGGTTTCCAAGTCGCTTTCGATCAATCCATCTCGCAAGCGAACGATACGGCGGGCGTGGTCGGCGATCTGCTCTTCGTGCGTCACCAGAACGATCGTGTTCCCGGATTGATAGATTGTTTCGAAGAGCGCCATGATCTCTTCGCCCGTCCGCGAATCCAAATTTCCGGTCGGTTCGTCGGCCAGGATAATGGAGGGTTTGTTCACGAGCGCTCGAGCAATCGCGACTCGTTGCCTCTGTCCACCGGACAACTCGTTGGGCTTATGGTACATGCGGTCGCCCAATCCGACGGCCTCAAGCGCTTCTTCCGCTCGCCCGATCCGCTCATCGGAACCAAGCCCAGCGTAAATCAGCGGGAGCTCGACGTTCTGCAAACTGGTTGAGCGAGGCAGCAGGTTGAAGGTCTGAAAGACAAAGCCGATCTCACGGTTCCTGATTTCGGCCAATTCGTCATCCTCCATGGCGGCGACGTCCTTTCCGTTGAAATGGTAGTGGCCGGAGGTCGGCGTATCGAGACAGCCCACCATGTTCATCAACGTCGATTTGCCGCTGCCCGACGGACCCATGATCGCCAAATACTCGTTGCGATGAATCAACAAATCGACGCCCCGCAACGCTTGAATCAGCATATGCCCCATCTGGTACTCTTTGGTAATGCCGGCGATCTCGATGACCAAGCTACCCTTCGGGCGCATCAATTCTTCCTCCGAGCTCCTGTACTGTATCATAGGAATCGAGTAGGCGGTTGACGACGCCGCGATGTTGATGGCAAGAAGCGAAAGAGGAGCAGAGTTTACTTAATATCCTTGGGCGGCTCGATCTTCACCTTGGAACCATCTTTTAGATCGCGACTGATCGCGGTGTACGAACCCGACACCACCTCATCGCCCGGTTTCACTCCCGATTGAATCTCGAGGTAGTTATCGTCGGCGATTCCTGATTCGACGGGAACCATCTTGGCTTGGTCTCCTTGCTTGATAAACACCACCCTTCCCAAGCGCTTCTTGTCCAGGCGCTCCGCATCTGCCGTCGAGACGCCGCCTTGGTCCTTGAGCCGATCATTTTTCAATTGCTCCGCCGTCTTCCCGTTGTCCTTGCTGCGAACTGTTACCGATTGAACGGGAATCGAGACGACATCGCGCACGGTTCGGGTTTCGATCTCAACGCTCGCACTCATGCCTGGCCGGATCTTTCGGTCCGGCTGAACGATTTGCACGCGCACTTCGAAGTTGGTTACCTCCTGTTGGGTGCCCTGATTCTGAACGGTCGCGGTGCTGGCGATCCGTTTCACTTGACCATGAAATTCGTGCCCGGGATAGGCGTCGATTCGTATCCGAACGGAGTCGCCCACCTTGACGTTCACGACGTCGTTTTCATTTACGTCTACTCGCGCCTCCAATGCGTCGAGATTTGCCACCCTCATCACTTCGGTACCGGCGAAATCCCCGGTTGCCACAACGCGCTCACCCAGCTCGCTGTTCAACACGCTGACGGTCCCGTCGATCGGAGAGTAGATCACGCATTTGGCTAACAGCACCTTGGCTTGATCGAGAGCGCTACGAGCCTGATCAACCCGGTGTACGGACGACTGATAAGCGGCTTCAGAAACCTCGCTCTTGGTTTGCGCTGCTTTGAAGTCGGTCTCGGACAGCAGTTTCTTTTGGTAAATATCCTGGGCACGGCGGAGATCGAGCTGATCATTAAGCATCTGCGACTTTCGCTGCAGACAATCGGCTTCAGCCGCGCTGAGCGATGCCTCCGATTGTTGAACGTTTGCGATATAATTATCCGGCTTAATTTTTACCAAGACATCCCCACGCTTAATGCCTTGGCCGTCAATGACCGGCAGCTCAATGATTTCGCCGGCGACCTCGGGCGAAATTTTGATCTCGGATTCCGGTCGGATTTTCCCCGTAGCAGATACGGTTTGAGTGATATCCCTCACCGCGGCCTTATCGGTCGTAATCACCGTCGTGGCAGGGCCCCGGGTAGATTGGAAAATGACCCCGGCTATCACCAAGGCAGCCAGGACAAGAAAAACCCAGCGCTTCCACTTCCGACGTTTGGGTCGGGTGACGGCTTTCGAAGGCGCTGAAACTTGTTTGTGCATGTCAGTTCCTGCAGTCTCTTCCAATGTCCTCATTGCGCGGCGAGAGGTCGGTTATCCCTAGCACTCTGAAAGTAAGGCGGCGTCCGCCAGGAGAACACTTCAATCTCGGGAAAGGTTTCAGCTTTCGCAGGGATCGCCAGAACGCGATGCATACCCGGTTTCCTAACGCATTTTCGTCCAAAGCACGAGCTTCTTTAGAAAGTAATGATTGAGACCTGTCGCTTGCTCCCAATGTATCAATTCTGATAGACGCGGCGCCAGCAGCAGATTTTGATCGCAACAAAAGTCATGCTATTTCACCGGCAGGACACTAAGGTAACCACCGCTTAGTCGATTCCGAACGCGCACATGACTTTTGGATTTTTAGGCTTTGGGAAGATGGCATCAGCCCTTGTCGCGGGCATGTTAAAGGCAGGCTCTTGCAAACCGGAGCAAATCTTGGTGATCAATCGCCATCCCGAATCGGTGCAGGAAGAGATCATCAAACTTGGTATTCAACTCGCACCGGATCCGCAGAGTGCGGTGGAGCGATCTGAAGTCATTGTCCTAGGAACAAAACCCGCCGACTCCCTGCAACTCCTGCGAGAGGTACGATCGACACTCGATGGCAAACTGTTGATCTCTGTGGCCGCAGGAATCGACCTCGACCATTTGCAAGACGCAGCGGGCCATCGAACCCGGCTAATCCGAGCGATGCCAAACACTCCCTCTCTCATTGGCCAAGGTGCCACTGCCTACGCGGTTGGAGATCATGCTACTCAGCAGGATGCGCAAATCGCCGAAAGGATTTTCTCGTCTGTCGGAGTTGTTTACCGGGTGCGCGAAGCAGCACTTGATGCCGTGACCGGCCTAAGCGGCAGCGGTCCCGCCTACGTTTTTACTTTTGTGGAAGCTTTAGCAGACGGCGGAGTCATGATGGGGCTACCTAGAGAAATCGCTTTGGACCTCGCGATACAGACTGTGTTCGGCTCAGCTCAAATGATCCGCCAAACGAATCGGCACCCGGCGGAACTGCGAGAAATGGTGGCAAGCCCGGGAGGTACGACGATGGCCGCGCTGGAAACACTCGAAGCCCGGGGCTTTCGCTATACGGTTATGTCCGCGGTTCGCGCTGCCTCTGAGCGGGCGCAGCAACTGGGCCGCGGCTAATTGATTGGTAGGGCGAAGCTCCTGCTGAGCCGGAATCGATCCGCGGCTTGGCGGGAGCCTCGCCCGACCAAATAGGTAAGCCATTGGTCAGCCGAAAATTGCCGAACCCGCAGAACGCGGAAGATTGGTCGACGTCGCTATGCAGAATGTCTTCACTCATGCCCAGGTGTTTCTAGGGAGCATCATCAACCGTTGGCGAGTTACTCTTGCTTTGTGTGTCGCGACCAATTCGCTTCTGCTGGCGATTCCTCTTCGAGGTGAAGATATCAACTCACTACCCATGCTCACACCGGAGGCGCGGAGCGCAATTGAGCAAGGACTTTCGGAGTTCCGGGACAATAAATTCGACGAAGCCGAAAAGACTTTTCAGAAAGTCACCGAGATGGTTCCGAATCATCCGATGGGTTGGATCAACCTCGGCTCAGTCGAATATCGACTGGGTAAATTAGACGAAGCCGAGAAAAGCCTGCGCAAGGCAGTCCACCTCGACCCCGAGGTTGCGCAAACCTGGCTAACGCTCGGCATCGTAGCCTACAATAAAGACGAACCAGAAGCGGCGCTCGCAGCGCTCAGTCAGGCCGCGTATCTCGAATCGAATAACGCGCGAGCACATATGTATCTCGGTGTCTGTATGCGAAAGCGGGGTTGGCTGGACGCCGCGGAGGATGAACTCCGCAAGGCCGTCGAGTTGGATCCGAATTATCCGGAAGCACAGTTCAATCTGGCAATCATCTACTCAGAGCGAACTCCTCCAGCGCTTGAGCTGGCTCGCAGACATTATTACCGGGCCCTGGCCCTGGGCGCTGCGGCCGATCCCGACCTAGAGAAGTTTCTGAAACGCTCGCCGGAAACGAAATAGGTGTCCTGATGCCCGCCCCCAACTCGTACGAATCGATTCTGCAAGAGCTGGAAAACAGTTCGCTTTTGCGCCGTTTACGTTCGATCGACGTTGTCGACGGTACTCTATTGGAATCACGGAACCGAAGATACTTGAACTTTGCCTCCAACGATTATTTGGGGCTCTCTCAGCACGCTGCTGTTCGCGACGCTGCGATTCAAGCAATCCAAGACTTCGGTTTGGGTGCCACCGCTTCCCGTCTGCTAACCGGGACTTTGCGACCTCATACTGATTTGGAGGAACAGCTCGCAGCATTCAAGAGCGCGGAAGCAGCCGTTTCCTTCGGCAGCGGATATGCCGCCGCCGTTGGCACAATCACAGCGATTGCCAATAAAGACGATGTCATCATTCTCGACAAATTGGCCCACGCCTGCCTGATCGATGGTGCTCGCCTCTCCGGAGCCCAACTGCGAGTTATTCCGCACCATGATTTAGCCAAGCTCACGAAAATCCTGCAGTGGGCGCGGCAGCATCGGCCGAATGGAACGATTTGGATCGTCACGGAATCGTTGTTCAGCATGGATGGCGACTACACTCCCCTGAGCGACCTCGTAGAACTTAAAGATCGATACGGAGCAAACCTTTTTTTGGACGAAGCGCATGCGACCGGCGTGATCGGACCAGAAGGAAAAGGGCTGGCCGCCCACTTGGGACTCAGTCGTCGTATTGAAGTTCAAATGGGTACTCTCAGCAAGGCCCTGGGAAGCAGCGGTGGCTTTATCGCCGGTCCGCGTGCTTTGATCGATCTTTTGATCAACCGGGCCCGCAGCTTTATTTTTTCAACCGCGTCCCCTCCGGCGGTGGCTGCGGGCGCGAGTGCGGCGCTGGCCATCGTTCGTTCAGCGGAAGGTGAAGCACTACGCGGCGAGCTTTGGCGCAACATAGACCAGGTTCGGCGGGACCTTCAGTTGTCTTTAGAGTCGTACCCTAGCCCAATCGTTCCATTGATTGTCGGAGATGAGCATGCTGCCCTGGAGATCGCCAATCAGCTTCAGGCGGACGGCTTTTTTGTGCCGGCGGTTCGGTTTCCAAGTGTAAGCAGAGGGTCTGCGCGACTCCGGTTGACCCTCTCGGCCGAACACTCCCCCGGCGAGGTTGCGGCTCTGACGAATGCAATACACCGGTTCTTACCGGGGTTCGATTGTGCCAAAACCGTCGAATAGAGAGAATTGAGAGGCTTTTACCCACAAAAACCGGGCCCTGTGGCCCGGTTTTGTCATTCAAAAATTCTGCCGCCCCACGCTTCGACGCCGCTGCGCGCCAGCCCCACGTCGGGCGGTAATGCGAAAGCACTACTTTGTGAGCCGAACCGTCTTATGCCAGAAATTCTTCCAGCGCTCTTTCTTCTGGCGACGGATTTCGGAACGTCTGATCAGTTCGCCTATCAGCAACGGATAATCCGATAGCGTTTTAGTTTTCATACTGTGGTGATTCCTCCCTGCAGGCTGACTACGTAATTTGACGCCAACCCCGCTCTATTATTCGACGCCCAACTTGCGCCGGGTCGTAAACAAACTCCGAATCCGTAGTTTTTGCAACTATTAGTTTCTCTAATAGGGCGCAAGAATTGGTCCGGGAGCATGTCCATGCCTAGACGTCCCTACTAGGGAACCTCACAACGCTTTCGCGAAGTTTCTGAGAGAGCGATATTGAAGAAGGATTTCTTTGAGGGCTATCCCGATCGCCGCGATCTGATTCTCAGGCTCGGCTACCCAGGGGGTCCGAATCGCCAACTTGAACGCATTAGGCGGCAAACCGTCATAGTCAAACCAGGCGCCTGCGTCGCCAGGAACGGACCGGACTGGTTCGGCGTCCGACGGCTGGATCTTACTAGCTCGTACCACGGCAGGCCAAGCTACCTCGTTTGCGATCGTTCGATCGGAAGCTTCGATCTGAAGACCACCAACGGAATCATTCGTGTGAATTGAAATGAATCCATCCGCATCCGTGGCCAGGAGCTCTTCCGGTAAGGGTCTCTTACCCCAGTGCACGTTCCAACGCTCGAAATCACGATAGCTCTCCGCCTCTCGCGGAATACTCAAATAGAAAAATAAAGCGTAGTCATGCGCTAGCAGCGGTGCCAGATCCAAATCCACCAAGAGCTTCAATAAAGCCAAACTTCCGACCGCATCTTTCTGGTCGTTCCCAGCGAAAATCACCAGCCGCATCGGAACCTGCTCCTGTCGCATCCCTACGAAGACGAGACCTGGTGAATTCTGTTCACCCAGCGCCGAAGTCGGCAGCGCTAGAATGTTTTTGGATCCCGACAAAAGGTCTATTGACGGATTCAACTTAGCAGTGGTTGCAAAAGTTTGACGCGAAAACATTGGTAAAACCTCCTGGCTGGAGATGACAGCTTTGAAATTTTTGGCCGGGTCAACGTCAGCAGTCTAGAACGGAGATAAGCTAATGTCTACTAATTTAATATTCTTTAACTTGATCGTCGTGCGCTCCAGCTCGCAATCGGCCAATTGATCGACTCACTCAAATGATCACTTCGAATGCAACTCATTGCTCCAGAGCTAGATATGTCTTAATCGACAGTAGAAATCGCCCTCCGGACCGGCTCCTTACTCTATCTCTCTTAATTGAAAATTGAGCGATTCTATGAGCCGATTTGCACAAGATCCGACCGCGATAGATCGTCTAAATTTCGTGCACTCTGCGTCTTCGTCTTACCCTTTGCGGCTCGCGCTATCCCTTGAAAGTGAGGAGGTGCCTGTTACTATGCCGCGCTTTAACTTTTCACTATGCGGTTTCCATTGGCTCTAACTCTTAAAGTCGCCGGGCACATTGTTCGGCACAAACTGCGGCGCACGAGAAAGTTCGCTACCGTGCTCCAGCTTGAACCTTTGCACACCTGCAATCTGACCTGCACCGGCTGCGGCCGCATTCGGGAGTACTCGACATCCCTCAAGAACGTGATGTCCCTGGAAGATTGCTTATCGGCCGCCGTAGAGTGCGACGCCCCGATGGTCTCGATTTGCGGTGGTGAACCACTCATTTACCCGCACATCGAAGCGTTGGTGAACGGGCTCCGCGAACAAAAACGCATCGTCTACATTTGCACCAATGCGATGTTCATGAGGCGTAAAATGCGGGATTATCTGGCTGTCGAATTTTCTCACCGCCCCGGCCAGACCGAGCCGCTGCTCCAACGCCTGCTCGACGAACGGCTCATGACTCCAAAAGAAGCGGAACAGGTGAGACAAGGTCCGAAGGACGCAAACAAACCGGTGATCTCGCCTTCTCGATGGATGTATTGGAATGTGCACTTGGATGGCCTCGAAAAGGTGCATGACATCATCGTCGAGAGAGAGGGCGTCTTCGTTGAATGCGTTCTGGCGATTCGGATGGCAAAATTGCTCGGGTTCCAAGTTGCGACCAATACTACGGTTTATCGCGAAACGGAAATGGATGAAATCGAGACGATGCTAGCTTTCCTGGCAACGCTCGGTGTGGACGGACATACGATTTCGCCGGGCTATGAATATGACGCCGCTAAGAAAGATATGGCGGATCGCCTAGGTATCGATCCGTCCGCATTTTTCTTAACCCGCCGCAACACGATCGAAAAATTTTCCCAGGCAAAGTCTTGGGGCAAAAAATATCCGTTACTTGGGACCCCGGTGTATTGGGATTTCCTCACTGGCGCACGTGATCTTACGTGCTCCGCTTGGGCGATTCCCACTCGCAACATCATGGGTTGGAAAGCGCCCTGCTACTTCCTGACGGACGGGCAAGGACATTATGCCTCCTATCCGGAACTTCTGGAAAAAGTAAATTGGGATGACTACGGAGTCGTGGACGGGGTTGCCAGGGATCCGCGTTGCGAGAACTGCATGACGCATTGTGGATATGAGCCGACGGCGGCACTGGGTAAACAGAGCAAACCTGGTGATCTTTGGAAAAATATCGCCTTCAATTTTGGACCGCGTCCGAAGCCAAAGGGCGATGTTGAATTGACCAAAGTCTTCAATGGGGTATCGGCGAAGACAGCCAAACCAGCCGAGAAAGCGGAGCTGGTCAAGCGCTAGGTCGATTCGAATTCAAGGCAGGAACATGGTGAATTTCTCGGATCTTTCGTCCGAACTCAGTTCGGCGATCTCGAAAGCACAAGAACATCTTCTCGACCTCCAATCACCGGAAGGGTACTGGATGGGAGAGTTGGTCGTCGATTCGACGCTCTGCTCCGATTACATCGCTTTCATGCACTGGGCGGGCGAGGTCGATGCCGAGCTTGAGCGGAAATGCATTGATCACATCCTGGAGAGCCAGCTTCCCGATGGAGGCTGGAACATTTATGCGGAAGGTCCCGCGGAGGTCAATGCGACAGTAAAAGCGTATTTTTCTCTCAAGCTCGCCGGTTTTTCGACTAACGATCCCCGGTTAGTTAAAGCGCGGGAACGCGCTCGTGCATTGGGCGGGGTGGAAAAGACGAACACGTACGCGCGGCTTTACCTTGCCCTGCTTGGTCAAGTCCCATGGGAAGCGGTGCCGACGATTCCGGTAGAATTTTTGATCGTACCGCATTGGTCGCCGATCCATCTGTACACCGTCTCATCTTGGACGCGTTCGATGGTGGTTCCGCTTGCCGTCATCAATCACTACAAAATCACTCATCAAGTTCCGGAACATCTCGGGATCAAAGAACTGTACCTGGAGCCGGACAAAGCACCTCGGTTACATGCATCTGGACTGAAAAAGTTGTTTATATTCGTCGATCAGGTCCTGAAGTTTTGCGAAAAACACAAGTTCTATCCGTTTCGCCGGCTGGCTCTGCAGGAAGCCGAGCGATGGATGGTTGAACGGATCGGTGACGGTAACGACGGCTTGGCTGCGATCTTTCCGGCCATGCTCAATGCCATGGTAGCGCTCCGATGCCTTGGCTATTCCAGCGATCACCCGCTTTACCGCAAGGCTGAAACAGACTTTGAGGAACTTTTCGTTGAAGACGAAAAAGGATTTCGCATTCAACCCTGCTTTTCCCCGGTCTGGGACACAGCTATTACAACGTTCGTTCTGGCGCGCTCTGGTTTGAGTGCTGCCGAAGAACCAATCAAAAGGGCGACCGACTGGCTGGCGAACCAAGAGGTCCGGATCGCCGGAGACTGGGTGGTTCGTAATCCGGAACCGGAACCATCCGGCTGGTGTTTCGAATTCAACAATCCGTACAACCCCGACGTCGACGATTCTGCGATGGTCTTGCTCGCGCTGCGGACAGCCGGCTATGTCCCAGAAGATCCAGGCCTCTACGAGCGCGGCTTGAATTGGTTGCTCAGCTTCCAATGCAAAGACGGGGGATGGGCTGCCTTCGATAAGGATGTCACCAATCCTTTATTGGAGAAGGTTCCTTTTGCCGATCACAACGCGATTCTGGATCCGACCTGTTGCAACATCACAGCTCGAGTACTTGAGGTCTTGGCCGCTTACGGATTTACGCCGAAGCATCCGATCGTTTCGCGAGCTCTTCGTTTCCTTCGCAAACGGCAGGAATTTGACGGTGCCTGGTACGGACGTTGGGGTGTAAACTATGTGTATGGAACCTGGCAAGTTCTCAAGGGCCTCAGCGCAATCGGCGTAGATATGCATGAACCGTGGATCCAACGGGGGCGGGTGTGGCTCGAACGCCACCAGAATGCGGACGGCGGCTGGGGAGAAAGCTGCGGATCGTACGAAGATCCGTCGCTCCGTGGCCGGGGCAAAAGCACTCCTTCTCAAACCGCTTGGGCGTTGATGGGATTGCTTTCTTTCGCTGAGGTAGACCGCTCCAGCATACGCCGTGGTGTAGAGTACTTGCTCTCTCTGCAAAATGTGGACGGATCATGGGACGAACACTTGATCACCGGTACCGGATTCCCGCGCGTCTTTTATCTCAAGTACGACATGTACCGGAATAATTGGCCGCTGTTAGCCCTATCGTTGTGCGCAAAGAAGCTAGCCAATGCGACAGCTCCGGAAAAAGCGGTTCTTCTGGCCGAGCGTCGCACTGTCATTAAATCGGCGCTCGAACCAGCTTTTGCCACCTTGGCTTCTGGAATTAGCTCGCTCCCTGGCATCGAGTTACTCAGAGATATTCTGACTAAGCTCAACCATGGGTAAGAAAAAGGTATTAGTAGCTGATGCAATTTCGCCTCGAGGAGTTGAGGCGCTGGCCGCGAGCGACGATCTCATCGTTGATGTCCGGACTGGCCTGCAAGAGTCGGAACTCGTCGAGATAATCCCAGCATACGCTGCCTTGGTGGTCCGTTCGCAGACCAAGGTGACCGCAAAAATCATCGATGCGGCGCGCGCGCTCAAAGCGATCGGTCGCGCCGGGGTAGGAGTTGATAACGTTGATGTCGAAGCAGCAACCCGGCGCGGGATTATCGTCATGAATACCCCCGCGGGAAACACAGTTTCCACGGCGGAACATGCGTTCTCTTTACTCGTTTCCATCGCGCGAAACATCCCGCAAGCCGACGCCAGCGTGAAAGCGGGAAAATGGGATCGAAAAAACTTTGAAGGCGTCGAACTAAACGGAAAGACGCTAGGCATTCTCGGCATGGGCCGCATCGGAACCGAAATTGCCCGTCGCGCGATTGCTTTCGGTATGCGCCCAGTCGCGTATGACCCTTATCTCTCGCCTTCCCGCGCCCGATCTCTACAGGTGGAGCTGTTCGAAGATCTGAACGAAGTACTCGCTCGAGCAGATTTCCTCACCTTGCATATGCCGATGACCAGCGAGACAAAGCATCTTCTCGACCGCGACCGCCTCGCCCGTATGAAGAAAGGTGCGCGGATCGTGAACTGCGCGCGTGGCGGGTTGATCGACGAGGCGGCCTTGTACGATGCATTGCAGTCGGGTCATATCGCAGCAGCCGCTCTTGACGTTTTCGAAGTAGAACCTCCGCCGGTCGACCTCCCATTGCGCCGGCTGCAGAATGTCGTCTTTACCCCACACTTAGGCGCTTCGACCCTCGAAGCGCAGGAAAGCGTCGGCATTGAAATTGCCGAAGCCGTTCGCTCCGTTCTGATCGAAGGCGTCATCCGCAACGCGGTCAACGTCCCAAATCTGGATGCCAAGACCTTGGCAATTATTGGTCCGTATCTGGATCTTGGAGAAAAACTTGGTCGCTTCCTTCGCCAAGTTGGTCCAAGACGTTATGATAAGTTGCACATCAACTACAGCGGCAAGGTCAACGAGACCGAGACTTCGCCGATCTCTCGTTATGTGCTGAAAGGCTTTCTGGAAGAGGTGGGGGGTCAGGAAGTCAATCAGGTGAATGTCGCCGCTCTCGCTCAAACCCTCGGCCTCAAAGTCATTGAAACCAGGGAGAGTGTGACCGGCGAATTCAACGATTTGATTGAGCTGCGCGCGTACTTTGGCGATGAGGAATCTTCGGTAGCCGGCACGTTTGTCGGATCCTCGGGCCGCATCGTGCGGATCAATGACCGCTATGTAGAGGCTTTGTTGATTGGCGTGCTGCTAGTTTTGGAGAATAACGACGTCCCCGGAATCGTCGGACAGGTTGGTACCGTTCTCGGCGATCACCAAGTCAACATCTCGGATATGTCGCTCAGCCGGGACAAACTAGGCGGCAGAGCACTCACGGTCTTAAATCTCGATTCGGCTCCCTCCGAAGAGATTGTGCAAGCTCTTCTTTCTAACCCGGCCATTCAGAGTGCGAAAGTAGTGCGAGTATCGGCAGATTAGCAATACATCCGAGGGATCGAACGTCGAGGAACCAAGTAGCAACCTCCGGTTTCGGGGAATCCAGTTTTCTGTCTCCTCTGTAATCAGATCGCCTTCACCACCTCAGAGACCGAAAAATCGAGATAACGATACCGCGGCAATTCAGTCAGAATCGCATTCGCCGCGGCGAACGACTCCGCGCGAACGATCAACCACCCGGATGTCTGATCGGGAGCGATCCAATGTTGCACGACTATTCCTGCTCGCCAGAGCTCCTGGACTGCAGGCGTCTCCCGGCGAACTAGCCCACTCGGGTCCTCCGCCTTTTTCGCGGTCACGCGCCATTGCGCAATGAGACGCTTTGCCCGGTCGACAAAACTCTCCGGATCAAACTCCGTAGTAGGCAGGTGCGGTAGAACCGGATGTTTGTCGAACTCTTTGATAGCTCGTCGAAGTTCTTGAAGATAGATTTCTCGCGCCTTGTCGCCTACGCGACTCGCTCCCCATGGGTGCCTTGTCCGACAACCGCACAAATCTGGAATAGCGGAACACTCGCCAGGCTAGACTTCCAGGGGCGCGTAAGGCAATTGGTGGGCTTCAGCGACTGCCTTATTTCGGATTTTCCCATCCATCACATTAATTCCGCCGACCAAAGCAGGCTGTTTCTTGAGGGTCCCAGCCAATCCCCCTTCAGCAAGAAATTCGACGTACTGTGCCGTCACGTTCGTAAGAGCCTGGGTTGCCGTCCGCGCATAAGCACCCGGCATATTGGCGACGCAGTAATGGATAATTCCCTCTTCCACGTACGTTGGAGCCTCATGCGTGGTCGGGCGCGAGGTTTCAGCACAGCCACCCTGATCGATTGCAATATCTACCAGGACGCTTCCAGGTTTCATGGACCGCAGCATTTCGCGAGAAATCAATCGAGGCGCGCGAGCGCCTGGCACCAACACTGCCCCAATCAACAGATCAGTCCGCGGCAGAATCTCCAGTAAATGCGCCTCGCTGGAATAAAGCGTATGGGCGGTATGCATCGTAATATCCAGAAAACGCATCCGCTCGATATCCACTTCGAGAATCGTCACATCGGCACCGAGACCAGTAGCCATGCGTGCAGCATTGACGCCTGACGTCCCGCCGCCGATGACTATTACGTTGCCAGGCAAAACCCCCGGAACACCGCCCAGAAGAACGCCCTTTCCGCCACAATTGTTGGTGAGGAAAAATCCACCCACTATGATCGACATGCGTCCCGCGATTTCACTCATCGGTTCCAACAACGGCAATCGCCGATTGACTTCTACGGTCTCGTACGCAATCGCGGTCACTCCCGAATCGATCAGCGCCACGGTCAATTCCTTATTCGCTGCCAAGTGCAAGTAGGTTAATAGAATCTGGTCCGGTCGCAGTAGTGCATATTCTGATGGGAGCGGCTCCTTGACCTTCACGATCAGATCCCCTCGCTCGAAGACAGCAGCGTGATCATCCAATAGTTTAGCGCCCGCTTGAGCATACTCGTCATCGGGAAAACCGGCGCCGGTACCAGCCCCGCGCTCGACAAAAACCTCGTGACCCATACGCGTGAGTTGATAGACGACGGAGGGAAGCAACGCCACTCGGTGCTCTTGTTGTTTGATTTCTTTCGGAACACCTATTTTCATGCCGCCATATATCTCCGGAGGCGCGACGCGGCAACCCTCAGTTCAGGGATGGATCGTCCGGAGCAAGCGCTAGCAGATGGTAGGCGGGACCGAGGGAACTTACCAGGCCCACCCAGGTTTGTTCATTCAGCTCCCCAGTGATCAATTTGGGTTCCGGCTCTTTGACCAGCCAGGCGTGCTGATGAATTTCGCCTTCGAGTTGGCCGGAACTCCAGCCAGCATATCCTCGAAATGCTCGCACGATCAATCCACCTTCGCTCTTCATTGCTTCAGCTTGATCGAGCGTAAGATGCGTTTGGCAGCTGACGATACCGGTGCTCTCGGAGAAAGAAAATGCAGCCAACGTCAATTCGTCCGTCCCGACTGGACCACCCGTGTAAACCGGTACCTCTGAAAGGGGTGACGGAGCGGGCGGTTCCACCAAAAAATCAGCTAGCACTTCGCTGGTGGGCCGATTGATAATTAATCCAAAAGCTCCCCCCTCCACATCGTAATTGGGCAAGAACACGATGGTGCGGCGAAAACTCGGATCGCGAAGCGCCGGATGAGAAAGCAAAAGCTTGCCGGTCAGATTCGGTCTGCGGGAAGTATCGGACGGTCTCACACCCTCCAGCTTAAGAATCAATCACTTGCCGTTCAAGAGATCAGTCGCTTAATTATCGAAAGGCGCCGATTATGACGCGGCTTTCTCGCTGATGATTTCTTCTTCTCCTCTCGTTATCGCCAATCGGGAATTTCGTTCGCGGTTACTGGTGGGTACAGGCAAATTCTCCAGTAACACCGTCATGCAGGACGCGTTGCGGGCGAGCGGTACCGAGATTGTGACGGTGGCGTTGCGACGAGCTGATCTCACGGGCAACCATGATCCCTTTGCCAATATCTTGGACTATATCGACCGGGAGCAATACCTCCTCCTCCCCAACACTTCCGGTGCGATGAACGCCGAGGAAGCGGTCCGTTTGGCCCGATTAGCCGCCTCCGCGGGCCTGCCCAAGTGGGTCAAGCTGGAGATCCACCCGGATCCGCACTACCTGCTGCCTGACCCAATCGAAACTTTGCGAGCCGCGGAGCAGCTCGTCCGTGAAGGATTTACGGTATTGCCTTATATCAATGCAGATCCGGTACTGGCTAAACGGTTGCAGGAGGTCGGCACGGCGACGGTGATGCCACTCGGCTCGCCGATCGGTAGCAATCAAGGCTTACGGACTCGCGACCAAATACGCATCATTCTAGATCAGGCCACGGTTCCCGTGATTGTAGACGCGGGTTTAGGTGCACCGAGTCATGCAGCCGAGGCGTTGGAGCTGGGGGCGGACGCCGTGCTCGTAAACACCGCCATTGCCATCGCTGAGGATCCCGTTCGCATGGCATTCGCCTTCCGCCAAGCGGTCGAAGCCGGTAGAACCGCCTTCGAGATTGGGCTAGGAACCAGTCAGGGGTTGGCTTCCGCGACCAGCCCGCTCGCCGCATTCTTCCACCAAGATGGCTGATCTGCTGGAATACCCTCTATTTCAGAGGCTTCCCAGGGAGTAATGTCCTCCAATACACTTCTTTACGCGTCGATATTCTTGATTTCTGACTATTTATGGCTATATTCTGGGCGTGAAGACTTCCCTTTTCGTAGCCAAAAAAGCCAGTACCGGTATGTCATCCGCGTGGATGATCGTCGGCAAGCCAACCGGAAAGCGGGAGCGCTTCTATTATAAGACGGAGGCCGACGCCAAAAAAGCCGCTGCTGATCGGAACGAAGAGCTTTTGGCCCATGGTTCGCAGCTTGCTTTGCCCCCAGAGATTCGTCTAGAAGCAAGCGTCTGCCTTACCCGTCTGCAACCCTTCGGCAAATCCTTGACCGATGCGGTCAATTTTTTCCTGAAGCATGAAGCAAACGTAACTGCTTCGGTTTCGGTCAAAGAGTTCACCCAAGTAATCATTTCGGAGTTCGAGCGCAGAGCGGCCAAGGGCGAGGTCATCCCCCGTCACTACGAAAGCCTGAAACAAAAGATCACCAAATTTGCCCAAGCCTTTGGCCAAGATCGCCCGATCAAATCGATCACGGGTTTGGAAATCAAAGATTGGATCACGGCAATGCCGACCACGCCGACCACCCGCAACAATTACTTGGTCTATACGCGTCTGGCTTTCAATGTCGGCAAGGAAAAGAAATTGGTCGACTCCAATCCTTTGGCTGGCATCAAACCCTTCACCAACAGCAAAACGAACATCAAGCCGCCGACACCTTTGAGCGCCGAGCAAATGGTTGCGTTGATCAATGGCTGTACCGATAAGATCAAGGTGTTTGTATTGTTCGGTGGTTTTGCCGGATTGAGAGCGGAAGAGCGACACCAGTTGCTTTGGGAACACGTCAAGGAAGCGCACGTCGATCTACCCGCCCACATTTCGAAGACCGGCCACCGTAGACTGATCCCGATCGAACCGAACCTGAAAGCATTCCTGCAACTCTACCGCAAACCATCCGGCCCAGTTTCACCGGTCGATGAGAATGGCAAGTACGCACGTAATATCATCGACTATGCGTTCAAAATGGCCACCAAAGCCGCTGGTTTCGCCAAGTGGTCGAACAACAGTCTGCGCGATAGCTATTGCTCATACTTTTACCAGAAGAACGGCAGCGCCGACCAGACCGCAGAGAATGCCGGTCACAGCGTCAAAATGTTGTTCGAGCACTACCGATCAATCGTGTCACCGGAAGAGACGGTACGATTCTGGAACATCTACCCGAACGCGGAGGGTAAGGCACAGATTCGATCAGTGAAAGACTGATCTCCGGGGGTGCCGGTACACCGCTAAAAATTCATCCAGGTCAACCCGCTTAAACGTGTACCGGCGATGGAAGCGAATGAAAGCAATGCGATTGGCTCGGCATAACCGGCGCAACCGTTCCGGCTTCATCTGCAGGTACGCTGCTGCCTGAGCCAGGTTAAGGACATCGCTGGTTGGCACGTCTGGTTTCAGGGCTCGTCCTTGCCGGTCGGCAATCAGTTCCCGCAATCGCTCTTGCAGCCGTGCCTCCAGTTCGGCGAGCGGACCGCGCAGAGCGGCAACGATCTCTTCGGTGCTCGGCGGCTGTTTTGGTTCGGCATTTGCTCTCATCCCATCACTCGTTGTACAGAACTCTCAGAGACGTTAAAGTCTGCGGTAACCGACAGCGTCTGCACGAATTGCGCCGAGTAGCAAAGCAGATTCATCGTTGCGACGAGCGCCGAATCGCCCGCCTGATTTCTTCGATTGGCAGTCTAGTGTGGTTGGTGATCCCTCTGACTGCCGCCCAGTACTTGGCTCGGCGCATCCAAGGGGGGCGCGCAGGCATGCTCGCCATCATACCGGACATCCGACTCAGAAATGTTCCTATTTCAAATTTTACCAAATTCATGATAGTGGGAACTATCGCGCTCCAGTTAGCCGTTGGCCAGAACAATCTTGACTTAAGAAGATCCGGCGCACCGAATTTATGGCACAATCAATCGGGTAGCAAGGTGGCATCTGCCAACGGTTTGTAATGCAGTTATTATATAATATAGCTTTAACGGTTACTGGATAGGTGTGGATGCGTAGCTCTGGTGATTGGTTTACCTCCTTTCCTCAGGACCAAACCTTTCGGAAATAGAGACCCTTGACGCGGTCTCCGGAGGGGTTAATCTCCGCGCCTCCGCAATCAACACGCCGGGTGGAATGAGCAGCCCTTTTCCCGTGTTGGGCTGGCGGGTCAGAATGTCGAGAAACGCAGTATTAGAGAAGAAGGTCGCGCCCAAGACGGCGCGGCTCCCCGACGCCTTAGTCCCGACGGCGAAAGCCGAACCAACCGTTCACCGGCACAATGGTGATGCAGCGGCAGAACGACCGGCGGACAATTTCCCCGAACCGATGGCGAAGGAAGCCTTTCACGGACTGGCTGGTCAGATCGTGAAGATCATGGAGCCCCAGAATGAGATCAATCCAGAAGCGCTGTTGCTGCAGTTCCTGGTTAGCATCGGCAGCGTGGTCGGAAGAGGACCCTGCACCCTATCCGCCAGGTCTGTAAACTCGGGTAGTCTGGTGGTTGCGCATCACGCGAATGAGTTTTTGGTCGTGTGCGGTGAAAGCGCATTATCTCGCAAAGGCACTTCCTTGTCTTACGTCCTGGATTGCGTCCGGCAGATCGATCAAGACTGGAGGGTGGGCGGCGGACTCAGAACGGGCGAAGGCTTGGTTTTTGATGTGCGCGATCCTCGGCCCGAAATGAAAAAGCCCGATGCAGGCGTGCCCGACAAGCGAGTGCTGTATCGCTGCGAAGAATACTCAGCAGTCCTGCACAACATCGCCAAAGGCATGTTATCTCAGCACCTGCGGGACAGCTGGGATTCGCGCAATCTCGAAAACCGGACCAAAGTCGATCCAATCTTTGCCACCGGCCCGCACATTTCGGTAATCGGACATATCACACCGGGCGAACTACGCCGAGCCTTTCGTCCGCAGGATATGAGCAACGGTTTCGGCAATCGATTTCTGTGGTGCGCGGCCCAGGGTTTCAAAGACGTGCCGCATCCTCAGGAAATCGATTGGTTTGGGGCTCACCGTGATCTCATTAAACAACTGCGGAACATCGTCCAAGCTTTTCGTGGGCCAGTCAAAATCCCTCTCACGCCACGAGCCAAAGACGCCTGGGGCGACTGGTACAGAAAGCGACGATCGCAGCGTCGCGACATCAAAGGGCAGCTTACGTCTATGGAATTGTCTTCGCGCTGCGAGGCGCACGTCAAGCGGTTGGCGTTGCTCTTCGCAATCTTAGACAACCGGCGCACCATGGACCTAGTCCACCTCAACGCAGCCTGGGCAATCTGGAGATATTGCTCGGACTCGATCACGTGGGCTTTCCCAGACACCAATGAAAATCGGTTCGTGGAATTGCCTCGCGTCGTACAAAATAGAGTGGACAGGCTTCTGGCCGCGCTCCGAGCCCATCCAGAGGGAATGACGCGTACGCAGATCTCGAACGTTTTTCAGGGAAACACGGAGAGGTCAGAAATCGAGGAAGCGCTCAAAATCCTACGCCAGTCCGGTCTGGCTGTACCAGTGCATCCATCCAAACCCAAGAGCCCGTGGACCGTCGTGTAAAATAACGAAAAGAACGGAAAAGAACGAATTTCGTCCATTTCGTGTAATTCGTGCAATTCGTAGCGATCCTCGCGCCCTTACTTACTGAGATCCCCCATACCCCGTATGGGTCTCCCCCCTTTTCGCCAAGCCTCACTCGGATAATCCGGCCCTGGCTTCTCGGTTCGTTTACCGGCTTAATGATTTGCCTGATCTGTTTGGTGTGGGCGTTCAATGCGGTGCGAGTCCTCCTAATCTTCGCATCGTGTGCGGTGGATAGGTTTCCCACTATCCGTAACAGATGTTCTAACTGTCTCTGCAGTTCCACAATGGCATTACTGGCGTGCGTCGCGAACCGGGAAAGCGCATCCCAACCTCGCTTGATTCCACTGTTATCGTCCTTGGGGCAGGTCGGCCACTTTAAAGGTAACGGGTCGTTGGCAGACATATTCTGAAAATTACTGCGCTCCAATCTTTTGTTTCTTACCTAGCTCGCGGTAAGATTTCTCATGGTCTTGGATGGTAATCGAGTCGCTCTCTAGTAACAGCTCCAGTTTCTCAAAAGGGCGGCCAAAATCTTAACTCGGCGGTCAAACTCCGGCAGAATGATCAATGCGCATTCCATTTTCTCTCGGAGCAGTTCGACGGTAACCGGTTCGGTCTCCTCTTCGTCTTCGTCCTGATCGAATCCACTGCTCTCCCCCCAGCTCATCTTCGTCAATTCCAAGTCTTCGCTCTCATCCTCATTCGCTGCCATCGCTTCTAAGTCTTTCTCTTCCTCTGGCTTCGGCTCCGCGATCACCGGAGCAGTCACGGCGGCAACTACCTTGCGGGGCCGTGCGCGTTTCGCCTTGGTAACCGGTGCAACCGTGGTCACCTTTTCAACCGC
The DNA here is from genome assembly GCA_963804425.1 of uncultured Verrucomicrobiae bacterium. Classification (GTDB taxonomy): domain Bacteria; phylum Verrucomicrobiota; class Verrucomicrobiia; order Chthoniobacterales; family JAFAMB01; genus DASTDH01. The sequence continues at coordinate 537,891 of CAWDQF010000006.1, forward strand.
TAGGAACGGTTCCGCTTTCTTTATCTCCTGGTCTGCACTCCGAGCGGCCAGCGCATTCGCGATCAATTGCTCGGTTGTGTTTCCGCTGGCGTTACCGACGTATTGCTCAGCCTGAATTTTTTGATACCGAACGCAAGCAATGCGTCCACGGCCATTTTTCGCTTAACCACCGGATTAGCTCTCACGGGAGGCGTTCTATCGGAGCGGGCTCGTATCCAGACCCGATAGACGTTAGGAGCTAGTCGCCGCTGCGTAATCCGGCTTTTAAGATCTCGAGCGATCGTGTACAGCCCAGACTGTTTGGCGCTGCTATCGATGTCAAAACTAGCGCCCACCTTACAGGCCAGGAACGTCTCCCTGGTCTCCGCACTAAAGCCGGTGAGCGGACGTTTTGGGATGTTTACGCCATAGCTAATCTTAAACACTCGAGTTACTTCTTTTACTAACTTTGGAACACGCAGACATTCCTATCTCTTTCGGTTAGAAGCCAGTTAGTTATTTTCGCAGTTGACGCCTCTAAAACTTGCAATACGTTCCACGCCTATGTTAGTCAACCTTTATGAACCCTGCTACCGGATGGGCATTAGCGAACGCACTATTCACCACTGGGAGAGACGGAATAAGATTAAGTTACTCCGCCTACCTAACCATCAGCTCCGAGTCAGCACCACCGAACTCCAAGGCTTAACTGGAGAAGAGGTAAAGGAGGCCCTGCAATGAAGAAACGATTAGCACCTGAGCCCGAAAGTCTTGATAGACCGGGACCCTTAGATCGTAGTCAATGGTACAATGCTCCGGTCCGAGCTAAACAGAAATTTGAGCGCATCCACGCCCTGCTGGGTAATCAAGCTCGGCCCTGGGTGAAGCACGGGTTCGCTCGACTCTATTTCAATGACGGCACTTTCCTCTGGTGCGATGAGGTCGGCGCAGTCCGGACTACGGGAGGTCTGGCTACCCGAGCCAAATTCAGCAACCAACTCCAGTGATACTTGTCCTTATACCTTGTCTAGTATATTGTATTAATATACTACAACATCTATTACACCAAAAGGCTCCCATTATCCTCTTTCTAGGTAGGTAAAAGGTATACCATGACCAACCGGAAACCTCATATCCGTTCAGAGAAGAAGAAACGCAATGAAGCTTTCGTGACCAATCTCACCAATTACCTCAATGATAAGGATATCGAATACCACTGCTTTCTTCATTTGTGCATTACCTTCCGAGAGAAACTCACTCCTTTAGTTGCTAGCAGACGTCTTAATCGTTTCTGGTCCCGGTGCATGTTTGTGCTCTTTGATAGCAATGTTCGAGTTTTAGAGGCGGGTCAACGTAGTAAGCGAGTTCATTACCACATCGTTGCTCGTGGCTACCGTAACCACGATCTTTATTCTCAAGTAGAAAAGATTCAGAAGTGGGTCCGTACCCATGCTCCGGCTTATGGTATCGGTCCTCGGTCTACGGTGGAACTAATCTGGAGTATCGGTAGAGGGACCACACCCGATCTACCAGGTTACGGCATCATTGATTATCTGACCAAAGACTTGGCAAACGGTCGTAGCGATAGACTCCTCCCTCACGCTCGCGTCATTAATTATTCCCAAAACTTTCACCGTACTGCCACTACCCAATTCTCTCGTTTGGATTCCCATGGTAAGGAGTGGCGACGGACACTAGCTTCCTATGCTCAGCTTCATAAACTCCATTCTCTGGACGAACTGGTTGGTGCTTGGGGACCTCATTGGTTCTTTCAGCATCGTCAGCTTATCCATTTCCATGCCCAATACCTTCGGTTTCGTCCTCAGTTGGAACCTTATATGCAGCGCTGGAGGCGTTCTCGCCAAAAGAGATCCTCGGAGTTAGCGAGTATATCTCCAGAGTAGTGGCCACTTCGCCCAGATCTTGGAGAAACGTCTGGAACAAATTGGAGCGGCGTTCATCTCTTCGTACCCGTACCAAGTCTACCAAACCCAAGCTGCAGAAATATACTGCCCTCCAGTTCCGCCAAAGAAAGGCGCTAGCCAAGGTTATAAACCCGTGATTGCCGCTCTCCAGAGCCCGCCACGCGGGCTAACGTAACCGGCCCAGATCATTTTGCAGCTAGCCAAATCAACGCGCCTATAAACCGAATTGTAGAGTATTAGTCTTAAATGGTCTTGCCTGAAATGGAGGGCGTAGAGTCACCCGAATCCGGTCCCTTAGTTGACCAGCTCTGAAAGTGTGTTGTATTTGGTGTGGCGCAGAAGAGAATCTCCGCCAAGCCAAGCAATTCATGGGCCTCTAATGCTTGATAGTCTTCAGATATTAGCGCTGATTCCTGGGCTAACGACAGGAACTTACGAATTTGAGAGATTGAAAATTTGGTGTGCAGTTCTGTTACCTGAGATTCATCAAAATAGCGAAACTGCAGGATCACGGCACGCTCATCCCCGGTTACGATTTCTGCATAATCGGGAGCAATCGACGCCTCGTCCGCAGTTTTAATACCAAACAGTTTGAACATAAGTTTTCTTTGTTTACTCAAGTAATAAAACCCCCATTGGCTTAAAAACTGCGCAAAAAAGTTTTATTTTTTTATATATTTCGAGCGCCGAACTGTGAGACCTACTTCGAGCGTCCGACAGGATACTGTTCCAATATGTCAATGGTCAGTAAATGTTGAAATGGAGGCCTGTCCGAATAGCACGAAACCAGAGTTTTATCTTAGCCCCGTCGGGCTAAATGGCTAGGTCACCTGCGACCCGGGTGACTTAGCCATCTAGATTTTAAGCGGGATATAAACTATGCCGGCGCGGCCAGTTTGAGCGTTTAGTGGCCGAGATTTCCCAATTCTTTAGCCAGGCGATAGCGTTGAATGACGCTGCGGCATAGAGCGCGAAACAGTTTACGGAGTTTCCCGGACGGATCAATTGTCGAACCGACAGTCAGGAGATTAGCTCGTTGTGCAGGAACTTAGGGCAATGTTAACAAACCTCGGAAACGTCACGATAGAGGTTCCTTCGCGAAAAACTTTCGAAGCCGAGGGAGCAATCCTAAAACAGGCTTTGAGCGACTGTCTTCGAGATCAAAGAGCGGCTCTGGCTCAACTCGCGGATGCCGCGAAGCAGGTCGATAAAGCGGCTTTTGGATCGACGGCAGATTTCGGACCGGCGCACCAGGCACTCCTCATGGGCCCTCGACCGGGCGGAGGTTTTGTTACAAAGTTAAAGCCATGTGCGGCCGGTACCGCAGAACGACCAGGGAAGAAGAGCTAGCACGGATTTACGGGATTCCGATCCCGTCTCAGCCCGACTTGCCGATAAGCTATAACATCGCGCCGAGTCAGGAAGTCCTCGCGATTCGGTTCAACCCAGAAACCAAGAAACGCAGTCTGGATCGCTTGCGCTGGGGTTTAGTCCCGTATTGGGCCAAGGACGAAAAAATCGGCTTCAAAACAATCAATGCGCGGGCTGAGACGGTTGACACTGCTCATTCGTTTCGTAGCGCCTTCAAAAAACGGCGGTGCCTGATCCCTGCGGACGGTTTCTATGAGTGGAAGAAAGTCATTGGAGGGAAGATTCCGTATTCGATCGAGATGAAAGACGATTCCCCGTTCGTTTTCGCAGGTCTCTGGGAGGGTTGGCAGAACCTGGAAACTCAGGAATGGCTGCGGACCTGCACCGTTATCACCGGCCAACCCAACGAGTTGGTCGCAGAAATACACACTCGAATGCCCGTTGTTCTGCCACCGGAAACCCACGAGCGGTGGCTGACAGGAGAAGCAGGAAAGGAGATTTTGCTACCGTTTCCAGCCGAGGCGATGAAAATAAGAACCGTCTCAAGCCGGGTAAATAAACCGTTGTAAAGGCATCGGCTACTCCAAATCCAACCGAAAACAAACGCGTTTACGGCCATCTAGAGGATCAGCCTGATTACGCGCAAACTGAAGCGGCCCTCAATGACACCTATCAAAAGGTCCGGAAACGCCTTTCCGGTTCACAAAAGATCAAGCTGCGTGACGATGAGCGGAAATGGTTATCAGAAAGAGAAAGCCTCAAAAGCGATCCGGAAGCGTGCGTAGCCTTCACGAAAAAGCGAATTGAGACATTATCGGCCTATAATGGGGAATAGGAACTTCCTTTTAGATCGACGACCCAACGCACACATCAAAATTCCCTAAACTCTAGAAATTATAGGTCGATCTTATCAGCTAAGAGGTGGTTCTTTGTTCCCGCCGATGGATTCCGAAAGCACTCTTGCCGATGCGCGCCTATCGTGGCACTTGGGCCGTCACGAAGGTGATCCTCTCGATCGGCTCCCCGCTTATGGCAAAGCCGTCATTTCTGTACTATTGCCAAAAACATGGAGCGGCAGGTATTTGATCGTTGTTCTCTGCTCCTGCCTCACTCTATCGACCCCGGCCCAACAGCGAAATACAGCGCCGGGAAATCCAGGTCCAGGTCTACCTGCCCGCGCCCAATTAAGCGAGCAAATCGCCAAGCTCACAGAGCCACCGACACTCACCAACCCCGTTCTCAAAGACATGGCCGCCGCATACGGCTTTTGGTTAGGACAGACCTATAGCATTGGAGAGCTCAGCAAGAGGTACCCGAATCTGCAGTCCAAGTTCCAAACTCCTCTGTCTAACTTCAACCTTAAATACAAGACAGGGCTGACGAATATCGAAAGAATCTTCAAAACCAGATTCCCGTCCGGATTTGAAAAAACGCAAGCGGCAATCCTTAAAAGATTAACCGCGACTAACCTTGCCCATGTCAGTCAACAAGATGCCCTTAGCTTTCTCCAGCAGATGACTGATCGTTCCCTTAACCCGCTTCCAAGTCCAATATACGAAACGATCTTGGAATTCACGCCGGAATTCATCAATGCCCCTGAACAGGAATTTTCCGAGGGTTTCAAAAAAACCTATTCTACCGCTAACGATCCAGCCGCACTAGGCATAGATCTTGAGCTCAAATACCCGGCGAGTTGGAAGGCGGAGCCTGGCAACAGACCCAACATCATTCAAATGATGACCAGCGAGAACGGCCGAGGCTTACAGATCATGAACATCGTGGTTTTAGAAATGACCCCGCAGGAGCAAGCCATAGCAGCCAACGCCGATCAGAAGGCGCTGCTAGCGGAAACGTACGCTAATATGGACCTAAAAGAGATGGCACCCCCCGGCGCGACTTTTCTCGAAGGCAAGACAGCGATGCTAGATACGCAGCCCGCCGCGTTGATCTATTACGATTATACCCTTGCTCGCGTCGATTTGCTATTGACCATGAGAGTTATGCTTCTCTCCACCATCTACCGAGGTAAAGGCTTAACCCTCACATTCTTGGCGGGAACCGAACTAGGGAAAGAAGAAACGCGGCCCGCAGTCTTCGAGAAGTTCAGACCGCTTTTCTGGCAGATAGCCAACTCCGTCGTTTTGAAAAACACCCAATGACTCCGAGCGGCCCTATTAATGTGAAACTTGATGCGATGGTTTTTTTCTTCAGTCAATTAGCGGATGCCAAAACTGCAGCTAATAATATTTCGTTGATCACAACCATCGGGTTTGGCCTCACTGCAGTGGTGTCAACGCTCGTAGTGAGAATGTTCACTTCCAAAAAATGGATTCTCTTCGTGGTGATAGCTGTAATCGGGATCGCTTGGCAATTGCCTTATACCTCAGCTTGGAGATCGTATTTTGAAATGTATCAACCTTGGACGGCTAAAGTGCTATCGGCGACGCAAACGGAGATGCATGTACAAAGCACTTACGGTCAATCGCGCATCTTGCGCTTGATTTCTGGTTTTACCTGTCCACCCGGTCATTCAATTACCGTTTCAACCGGTTCAAAAGAAGTCCATGTTCAAGACGGTTCAATGGAGTTAGGCACATTCAACCTTGAGTAAAAAAAGGCTGCAGGTGTCAAAGGATAGGGCCTAGCCGGGGCGCATCCTCCTTCTTTCCCATTGATGGAGAGTCTTCGGCCTCCCGCTTCATTGGCACGGTGCTTAGAATCATGCCGCCGCAGCGCTTCGATTTCGCGCGGATCGGTCTTGAGTATGTACCGCGGCGGCGGCAGCGGGACTAGTTCGGCGCTTACTCGAGCGCGTGGTCGCACCGGCTGGAAGACTCATCATCGGTACTTGCAACGAAGAGAAACTACTTGGGGATGATCATGAACACTCAACCGCTCACTTGATTCAATCTTGGGGATGGAACATCGCGGGCAGCTCAGAGCGACCACACTGGTCCGATGAGCGATGGCTAAGAGGGTGTTTGAAAAGTCATGATTTGGTCAATCGGTTAAGCATGAGGCGAATAGCGATTAGATCGATCAGCGTCTCAGAAGTCTGCACACGGTGCTCGTAATCCTTGCTCATGCGACGGTACCGTCCGATCCACGCGAAGGTGCGTTCGACGATCCATGTGAGACCCACAACCTCGAACGCCCGTTTACGGCGTTTGACGATGCGAAGCTCGTAGCCTTCGGCTTTGATGAGCCTTGTGAGCTTGCGGCTTTGGTGACCGGCATCCGCGATGACCGTTTTGATCGTCGGAAAGATTGGGCCTAGACCGCCGAGCAAACGTGCGGCTGCGCGCCGGTCTGACATGTTGGCAGCTTCGACTCGGTTGGCAATCGGAATGCCGAGCGTATCGACCAGGATATGTCGTTTTCTTCCTCTGATCCGCTTATGGGCGTCAAAACCCCGAACGCCCCTTTTTCGGTAGTCTTGACCGACTGCCCATCCATGATAGCAACCGAAGGAGTCGCACGGCGACCCGCTTTTAGGAGCGTAAGAGGGTACAACGAGCGCTGGAGCGTGAGCCAAACTGATTCTTGCTCCCAGCGCCGGAAGTAATAGTACACCGTCGGCCAAGGTGGAAATTCACGCGGCAACAGACGCCACTGACAGCCGGTCCGAAGCAAATAGAAAATGGCGTTCACTACCGCCCGTACATCAATGCTTCGGGGTCGACCCCCAGGTTTCCCTTCCGGGATTATCGTACCCACCAAGGCCCATTGCGCCTCCGTCAAATCCGTTGCGTATGTCCTTATTCCTGTCTCCAAAATTTGGAGCGCAGCCTACTCACTCGCCTGGTGACTGCCAGGACTTTTCAAACAACCTCTTAGTAGTGCGACACGGGACGATTGTCGCTGAAGCATACTACGCGCCCTACGCGGCGGGGATTCTTCACGCAGTACATTCCGTTACAAAAGCGGTTATCAGTACTTTGGTTACAATCCTATCCGAGGAGGGCTTGCTAGACAGCCCAAGCCATCGAGTGCTGGATCTTTTAGACCGTCGAGGGGTTGCCAACCTCGACGATCGAAAGGAATCGATCACGGTCCAAAACCTGTTGGACATGACCTCTGGTCTGGCCTGGATTCAACCGCCGTACGGTGGTTCCCCTTCGGTGACCGAAATGTTGCATAGCCCTGACTGGGTCAAATTTATTCTCGATCGACCGATGTCGAATACTCCCGGGGACGCTTTCAATTACAGCGACGGCGATGCGCAACTCCTTTCGGCTATCATCACGAGGCTGACAGGAGTGAGCGCCATGGAGTAGGCCAAAGCCAAGCTTTTTGGTCCCTTGGGAATCAAGGAAATGTTCTGGGCGCACGATCCGCAAGGCATTTTAATGGCCGGATACGGGCTTTATTTGCAGCCTCGCGACATGGCGAAGATCGGCTATCTGTATCTGCGGGACGGCGTGTGGGAAGGTAAGCAACTGCTTCCTCCTCAGTGGATCGATAAGATAGCCCACTCAAACACAGAGCATTCCAACCTTTTCTGGGTTCTACCGGACAAGCATGTCTATGTAGCACTCGGCGCTTATCGCCAAGTGATCATGGTTTTTCCGGACTTGGATGTTGTGACAGTGACGACAGCCCGTGTCGACAATTACGCATTAACTGAATGGGACGACGCTATCGTCAGGTCGGTGAAATCGGACAAAGCGATCCCGGATGACGTACCCAGCGGGAAGTTGCTTGCAAGTAAAATAGCCGATGCCTCGACCGAGAAGCCCACTGAAGTCGGCCCGACTTCAAAGCTGGCGGGCACCATATCCGGCAAGGTGTACCGCTTCGCGCCGAACCCAATCGACGTAAAGTCAGTGTCGCTGATGCTGACTGATCCGCAACCAAGATACGACATCGAGGTATATCCTAACCACCCAACGGAGCCTGCTCCCAGATTTGCTGGTCCAATCGGACTAGATGGACGGTATCGAGAAGGAGAACCAACCTATATTCAATCGTTGGGAATTCGCGGGATCAACGCCGTCAAGGGGAGTTGGCTGGACGATCACACTTTTGTGATGAACAGGCTGATCCTCGGGCAGGGACCAACCCAAACCTGGACTCTTACGTTCGACGGAGATAAACTAAATGTTCGCTTTAAGTTCGGAGCTCTGCCCGAGATTTCCGTCGACGGTGAAACGGGCGGATAAGCTTCGCCGCCTTTCACCTCTGTCATTTCCCACGCTATTTGAGGTTAAACTTTCCACGGTATCTGATGTACTTGCTCGCTGAGTGCGATAATTGGCCTCACTCGCTGCGATGAATTCCGAGGAACCGCTAACCAATCGGGCTGAACCGCTACTGTTAGCCTGGGAGAAAAGGCTTGCTTCGGGCGAAATTAACGAGACGGAGTGGTATAGAGCAATCGCCGCTGAAATCACACCAGCCTATCTTTCATCGGATAATCCGAGGGCCCAATCCGGTTTTATCGGCGATGAAGCTCACTGGATGCAGGCGCGGGGCATCATTGCGGATGCAATCGATCGGGCGGGTACGTTCTTGGATGTTGGCTGCGCCAATGGATATCTAATGGAGTCCATCGTACGGTGGAGCGAAGAGAGGGGTTATCGGCTCGAGCCCTACGGATTGGATATTTCTCCCGAGTTGATCGGAGTGGCGCGGCAACGGTTACCCCAGTGGACAGACCGCCTATACGTCGGAAACGCAATGGATTGGGAGCCGACGACGCGGTTTGATTTCTTTCGAACCGTCTCGAATATGTGCCTCTGAGCCGGCAATCGAACTTAGTTCAACAGATACTCGAGCACGTGGTAGCGCCGGGCGGAAAACTGATCATTGATACCTGCAACGAAGAAAAAAATCCCCGGCCAACATCATCAAAGGTCAACCGCGCAACTGCTTCGATCCTGGGGTTGGAACATCGCGGGTAGCTCGGAGCGTCCACATTGGCTCGACGAGCGATTGGTATACCGGGTTTTCTGGATCGAGGCTCGCAACGGACTTTCTAAATGTCTTGTGCCAAATCCATGGTCGCAGTCCGATATGAGTCACCCGAAGATGTCCAGGCGATCTATCAAGTGAATCTGGCTGCTTTCGCCAGAACCGCAGAAGCAGATCTTGTCCAAGCATTGCGCAGGAGCGCCGAGCCATTCTTCTCTTTTGTTGCCGAATACAATCATGAGGTTGTCGGACATGTCGCGTTTAGCCCGGTTGCGATCGGAGGTGTCCACCGTGGGCTTGGCCTTGCGCCGATGGCGGTAACGCCGTTCCTCCAACGCCGCGGCATCGGCGCGGCCCTGATAAATGCCAGCCTCAAGTCGTTGCGCGAAAAGCAGTGTGCGTGGGTAGTTGTTTTGGGTCATCCCTCCTACTATCCCCGATTCGGGTTTCGCCCTGCACATGAACATGGCATCACTTGCGAATACAGAGTGTCGCCGGAAGCGTTTATGGTACTGGAACTTGTTCCCAATGCGCTTGAGAAGGTAACCGGGCTTCTCCGTTACCATCCTGCGTTTGCGCTGCTTTGTGACCCAGACCAACAGAATCGGCTACGAGGCAGAAGGCGCATCCAGATTTCTCTAGCGATCCCTTAAGAGGACGGTAATCGATGAAGGTTGTGCCGCACAGAATTATACGCAAAGCGAATCCGGATGAGATTCAGGTAATCCTAGCGTTTGACACCAAATCAAGTGTGCCGGGCCGCAAGGCGCTTATCGAAAGAGCCGTGACTCAGGGCGACGCTTACGTTGTCGAACAGGAAGACGTGGTGATCGCAATTGGTGTTCTCGAGTACACCTTCGTCGAATAGGGCTTTGTTTCGTTGATCTACGTAAAAGGGCAAGAGCGTCGCACCGGAGCTGGCGAAATGCTCTTGCGTCACTTGATCTCGATCTGTCGTACAGCAAAGCTCTTTTCCTCTACCAACCGGAGCAACCTCCCCATGCAGGCGCTCTTGCTGAAGCCCGGCTTTGCGGAAAGCGGGATCGTTTATAATCTGGATGCCGGGGATCCTGAAGTGATTTACTACCAGGAAGTAATCCCAAAAATCCGTGATATCGCCGAGGCCTCCTGAGTATGTTGCATCGCTTCGCTTCGATTGAGGACGCTCAGGTTCTTGGTGAGCTGAATTATCAATTGATTCACGATGAAGGCCATAGGAATCGGATGACGGTTCCAGAATTGATCGATCGAATGCGGCGCTGGCTAGAGACTGATTACCGGGCCTCTATCTTTGAGGATGATTCCGATATAGTCGCCTACGCCCTGTACCGCGATGAGGAGGACCACATCTACTTGCGTCAATTCTTCGTCCAACGCCACAAGCGCCGTTTCGGCATTGGTTGGCATTGCATGGAGATCTTGTTTTCGCAAGTCTGGCCTAAAGATAAGCGCATTACGGTAGACGTATTGTGCCCGAACCAGGTTGGTATCGAATTCTGGAGAGCAGTGGGGTTCACCGATTATTGTCTCACCCTTCAAATGGCGAATCGGATAGGCACTGACTAGCCGGGCATCATGCGCCAAATAACGTGGAAAAGACGACGCCAAATAATTTGGAAAGTGACAACAAAGTGACACGCCAATAATTAGCATCCCCTAATGATTGCCCTACATAACCCCTTTTATGATGGGCTAAAATCCTGGTCAAAGCCCGCCCGGTTGCGCTTCTAAGGGGCAACTGGTCACTAGGGGCACGCCGCTTTGCGGTGGAGGTTAGGCGTTGGCAAAGACTAAATCAGAGTCGCTTTGCGATAGGGAAACTGCTACACAACAGAAGGGAATGCTTTCGCGCACCGAAAAGATCGGCGACTTTCATCTCCGGGTCAGCCGGACGGAGAGAGACCTCTACGAAGGATTCTGTGACACCGAAGAGGCGGAGATTGTGAAGGAGATGCGGGAGTATTTTACTCAAGCAAAGCAAAAGTCCGGCGTGATCAACTTTGATCGGCTAGGCTTGTGGTCAAACATTCAAAACCGGATCGATCTGTGGATTAGGGAGGCGTGCAGCTGGAAACATCTAAATCCAAACCAGGTTCCACGAGTCCGAGAGGCGATCCTGCATCGCCAAAAAGATCTGCTCGCCAAGACAATAAGGGAAACGTTAGGTGTAGTCTCCCCGTAAGGGATGCCCAAACTTCCGCCTAAAACTCGCAGACTACGTCCAATCAAGGAAGTGTCGGTCATGGCTTGGATTGAAGACTCAGCCAAGGGCGTTCTGCTAGTCCGTCAGGCTACGGGATCGAAGCTTTGGACCTTTCCAAGCAGCAAGGTAAAACGAAGCGAGTCCCTCGTTAAGGCGTTGAAAAGAGAAGTTCACGAGGAAACCGGACTGCGCGTGCAGATTGGTTCTTTGCTCAGCGTACTGGATCGGCGTGACAAAGATGCGATCACGCTGCTGTTCGCTGCGCTGATGCTCGTTTCCAGGCCGTATTTGGGGCACTCCTCCATTTGTAAAAAATTGTACGTTAAGGAGTGAACCGTTGAGGTTTGAGGCGTAAAGGCCGGAGGCGGCTGTTCCGAACGCCACCGTATGGCCGCCAGACATAGTCCCCGGTCAGGTTGATGTGCTCCCAACCTAGTTGTAGGATAAGCGGGGAAAAGCTGCCCCCACTGCGAAAGGTTGGTGTCTGGCCAGCAAAGCAGCCAGTCACCATGCGAAAAGCCGATGACTCGAGACGCTTTGGGTCAATGCTCCACTCCGTGGCGCGGGCGGGGCGCAAGGCGCGCTGAAAAAGAAGTAACATCGTGAGGAGTCGCGGAACATTGATCCTGCTACTACGCTCCCTCGATGAGAACGACGACGGAGCGGCCCTTTATAAGGTAGGTGAGATTGAATACGAGCCGACCCGCGCCCGCTGTAAGGAAGTTATTGGCTGCGGAGAGTAGCGAGGAGGTGTCGCCGATGACGTACCAGCGCTGGCCAGGCAAGTTGCCGGGCAGGTGAACGGCGATATCGCCGGCCCCCCCGTTGTACAAGACGAGCACGGATGGGCTGACGTCTCCGAATTCGGAGCCGTCGATGCGGTATGAGAGGTAATGGCGCATCGGGTCGGCAAAGTACGCCTGGCTAACTTCGTTGCCGCTGTCATCATACCAGGTGAGGTCTTTGAGCCCGTTGCCGTTGTGATCGGCGCCGGTGAAGAAATTGAGCGGGCGCAGGCAGACGTGCGCATTGCGAAAGGCGATGAGGTTCTGCGTGAATTCGGTTTGTAGGCCAAACATGGCGCCGGCGGTGTAGTCGAGCCAGTTTTTGTCGGTATCGACATTGAACATGTTGTTATTCCCGTATTGCGTGCGGTAAAACTCGTCGCCTCCGCAAAACATGGGAACCCCGGTGGACAGGAGCACGATGGCAAGCCCGTTTCTATCAGCCTGTCGCTGGAGATCGGCGAGGCCACCTTGATCCCAGCATATCTCGTCCCAGGCGCTGCGGCCGCCGCTCGACGGTCCGAACGGAAACGTCTGGTTGTTTTGCGTCTGGGTGAACGAGTAGAGATCGCGCAAGGCGAAGCCGTCGTGGCAGGTAATGAAATTGATCGAGGCAGACGGGGTGCGGCTCCCGAAGAGATCCTGCGAGCCGGCGAAACGCGTGGCCATCTGGCCGGGGGTAACGTCCTGGATGCCAAGCTTGTTTTGTGAGGTGCGGAAGGTATCGCGGAACATCGTGTTCCATTCAGCCCAGCCATTCGGGAAGTGCCCAAGCTGAAAGTCGGTGCCAGCCGTGTAGGGCTCGGCGATGAGGTCGACGCCAGGGCCGCCGGCGGCAGGCCGGGCGGGGAGTTCCGCCACGGCGCGGTTGAGCGCGTTGTTTGTGTCGGTTGCCGAAAACGAGAAACCGTTGCGGGTTTGGGTGTTGCCGAGCAGCTCCGCCAAGTCGAAGCGGAAGCCGTCCACGCCGAGATCGTTGTGCCAGTATTTGAGGGCGTCGATGATCAGGTTGCGCACGATGGGGTTCGCGCAGTTGAGATTCCCGCTCACGCCGTTGTCATTCCGGTAAAAATGGCCGGGTGAGTTCACGAACGGGATCTGGCTTGGGACGCCAGCGTAACGGTCGTTGCGGTCTTGCACCTCGTAATAGGTGGCGTTATCGAGCCCGCGACACGTAAAGATTCTGCCTTGGGCGCCAGTCAACACGTCGACGTCGCCTTCGCCTCCGTGATTAAAGACGAAATCGCAATATACTTTGATTCCCACGGCATGAAACGCGTCGACCATGCCCCGGAACTCGCTCGTGGGGCCGCCGGGCGTTTGATCCAGGGCGTAACGGCGATCCGGCGCAAAGAAACCGAACGGCTCATAGCCCCAGTAGTTCATGTTACTCGTCGAAAGAGGCAGCGCATCGTTTGTTTCGTTTTGCATCTGCGGGACGGGAAGAAGTTCGATGGCCGTGATGCCCAGCGCCTGGAGCGAAGCGGCTTTGGTTGCCGCTCCCGCGTAAGTTCCCCGCAGGTTCGCCTGCACGCTCGGGTCGTTCATCGTCAACCCGCGCACGTTCACCTCGTAGATGATGTCGTCTTTAAACGCGTGTTGAGGGGCGGCCGGGCGCCGCGCCGCCGCGGCGGGCACCAGGGGGAGAACGACACCTCTCGGGGCAAACGGCGCCGTATCGACGTAGCGATTGGCGGCGCCGCTCATGTAGCCGCTCGGATCCGGATGGGTGAGCGTGAGCGGATCGTGTGCGACCTCGCGGGCGTAGGGGTCGAGCAGCAGTTTGTTCGGGTTGAACCGGTTCCCCATGGCGTCGCAGTCGTACACGAAGCCCAGGGCGGAGCCCGGGGTCCAAGCTAGATTGTAATTCCAGTTCGGACCCCAGGCCCGATATCCGTAAAAAACCACGCCCGTTACCCCGGCCGCCGTCAGCGCCGTCACGGTGACCGTCGTTTCAAATACCATCGAATTCCCCGGGCTCAATGACATCGGGATCCGGAGGCGCTCCGAAGGGTCGGCGCCGTCGGCGTAAATCCAGGCTTCCAGGCGCGTTGCTTGTGAAGAGACGACGCTGAATACGACCGCTGTTCCGTCAGGTGTGTAGGATGCGCCGAGGGCATTCATAAGTTGAGAGTCAAACGTGGAGAGTTTGGAAAAGAACGGGAGAGACGAATCGAAGGGACGTCACGCAGCTGTGAGGGTGACATCGGCGCTCGTGTCGAAGATAATCACGAACGTTGCCTTCAGGCTGGCATTGTAATAGTAGGCGTTCACCGTCGACGCCGCGAGAGTGTTGGCCGACGCGTTGTCGTTTCCGGCGTCGACCAACGGGAGGGCGACGCCATCGAGCTGAACATTGGTGGGCTTCTGGGACAGCAGCGCCACGTAGTAGAACGGCTCCGCCGGGGTGTAACCATCGTAAGTCCGATGGACCCGCACCGACTGCACACCGGTGGTGCTCATCGACTGCGTGATATCCGTAGTGCGATACGCCCCCTTCTTGTTCATGTTCGAGACTTTGTCGTCCAGATACAACGTGTGCGTGCTGGTTGGACCGGGGTAGATGTCGAACGTGAGGGGACAGAAGCCTCCCTTGTCAACGCTCTCGCCCACATATTGCTCCAACGCGCGGCGGGGCACGACTGCCCCGGCGCGGACATACACCGGAACGACGTCCCAGGGGACGCTCCAGGTAATCGGCGTGCCGCCGCCTACATTCGGGCCGATGAGCGGCGCCGTATCGTCTTGATACGCATACCAACTGCTCCCGGCCGGTAGATAGACGTCGCGGGAGTAGGTGTTTTGGGCGACCACGGGGGCCACGAGAATATCGTGACCCACCATGAACTGCGTTTTCAAGTATTGGTCATTGTAGACGTTCAGGTCGTTCCGGTCCGTGAGGAACAAGGGGCGGCAGATCGGCATGCCAGTTTGCGTGCACTCATACATCGCGTCGTAGTAATACTGAAGCAGCTTGTAGCGAATCTCGATGTACTTCCTGCAGGCGGGGAGAACGCCCGGGTTCAGGCCGCCGTAGGCGTATGGCTCCTGAAACGCCTTGTTGTAACCATCATAATGATTGCGAAACCAGCCGATGAAGGCGCTCATCGTAGTCCAGCGGGTGAGCAATTCCGGATCGGCAACGCCAGCCGCACGGTCGTCATTGCCGCCGGTGACGGCCGCGAAGCCGCCGACATCGGCGCCAGCCATCGGCTGTCCGGAGAGGCCGAAGTTCAAGATTTCGGCGATAAGAATCGTGAGGGAATCCCAATCCGACGCGGAATCGCCGGTCCAACTCGCCGCGTATCGGTGAACGCCCGTGTAACCGCCCCGCGCAATAATGAATGGGCGCTTCGCATCTCCCATGATCTGGAGCAGCCCTTCGTAGGTGGCGCTGATCAGGTTGAGCGCAAAGACGTTGTGGACCTGAGCATGCGGGACCATCGAGTCGGTTGTGACATCGTAAACCGAGAGGTTTAGCGGCAGCGTTTTCCACTTCATTGTGTCGTCACTGCTCTGTTGCGTGGCGGGGTCGGTCATATCCTGCCAAATCATCGACAGCCCGGCTTCAATGAGCGGCTGGTAAAGCTGGCCCCACCAGGTGCGCACCTCCGGGCGGCCCAGGTCGGCATAGTGGCCGTACGTTCCGAGCGGAGCGCTGCAACTCGGGCTGTAAGGCGAGCCCGGCGACGGAAACGGATTGAAGCCGTTGCTGTTACAACCGTAGCTCTCGTTCACGACCAGCGGCTTGGGATCGACCGGAGGATGTGGATCGTCCACTCGGACGTTCTCGTAAAAATACTTCTTCGCGAGGCCGTCGACCAAGACCGCGTATGGAGGCTCTGTATTATTCGACTCGTCGACCGGGACCATGGAGACGATGCCCGTGATGTTGGTGCTGGCTTTGACGCCCATCGCGCGGAGTTGATCGAAGACGTCCTTCCCGCCGTTCGGGAACTTCATCGGGCTGGCCGTGAAGGTGCGGTAGTTGTTCTGAAAATCGACGTCAATGTGCACGCCATCCAGCGGGATTCCAGCGCTGCGGTAATTGTTCACGGCTTGTAGAACGAGATTCTGGTCATAATAGCCGTAGCACCCTTGGTGGTAACCCAGCGTATACATCGGAGGCAGGGAGGCGCGGCCGGTCAGCGAGGTGTATTGGTTTACGACATCGGCGGTGCTATCGCCAGCCATGAAGTAATAATCGAGATCTCCTAAGAGCGCGCCAAAGTAATACTTGCCGGACATATTGCCGGCGTAATTGGACGAATGACCCAGATTAAAATACGTCTGCCCTTCATTATCAAACAACAAACCGTAGCTGTAAGGAGGGCCGCTCACCGGGTTGGGGTTGTCTTCGATCAGAAGCGGAATCGAATTGTAAAGCGGTTCGGCATAGTTCAGCGGACCGGGCCTGCTTAAATCCGGCACAACGCCGCCGTAGTTTGATTCGATGTCCCCACCGTATTTGTAATTGTCGTAGTTAAAGAACGTCATCGAAGAGCCGTTCATATCGAGCTGATACCCGCCTTTTTCGCCGAAGCCGAAGTAGTGAGCGTTCGCGGGAATACTCTTGAAATTCGCGACCGCCGCCTTGGTGGGGTCTGTCCCGGCGATATATTCCAGACCTTGCGCCGTATCCGAACTGATGAGCACGTCATGCCGGTACACTTGAACGGTGAATGGCGTTTTCAGAACATCCAGTCGAAGGGCTCCAAGATCGACGGAGAGCTTGACGTTGTCGTTTTGAAGAATGTTGATGGAGGGAGTCCCAAGATTCCAGTTGACGACCGCGTACGAGTTGAAATTGCGGACGTAGTTGCCGCTGCGGTTGAACCAGACACGGAACGCGCTCGGCCCGAGAATCTGGATCACCAGGGAAGGGGCTTTTCCGCCGGACTGCGAGACGCCGGTAATGACAAACCCTTTCTGGGTGGCATCATAAACCGCGCTCGTAACATTGCCAAAGGGGGTCCAGCCTACGGGGCTGTTGGGTGTGAATTGGTCTACCGGGACGAATTGGTAGCTCGAAGTGGAAGAATCGAATGGAATATTACTCATATATAGGAGCCGTAGATTTTGGTTCTTTGCGGCCCGTTACTTGCCGGTGCCGGTCGCGGGAAGATCTACGTTGTAAGGAAGCGGCGTCGGGCTCCTTTGCGGGCTTGCGGCTTGAGTTGGAGCATCCAGCTAAAGTT
The DNA here is from genome assembly GCA_963804425.1 of uncultured Verrucomicrobiae bacterium. Taxonomy (GTDB): domain Bacteria; phylum Verrucomicrobiota; class Verrucomicrobiia; order Chthoniobacterales; family JAFAMB01; genus DASTDH01. The sequence continues at coordinate 555,265 of CAWDQF010000006.1, forward strand.
TGCTCCGCCGGTTTTGGCCGAAGTGATTGTTTTCACCGAAAATAGGCTGGGGTTATTAGCCTCTGCGATCATGTCAACGGTGTAGCTCGATGGCTCTGTTCAAAGCCCGTGGCGATGCCTGCGGAGTAGTGGCACCCCACACAGCTTTGCGTGCCAATGATTGGGGTGCTGTCGATGACTGAGTTGTTGCCGATCCGGTCATCCTGTTCCATGGCGCCGCGGGTTGACGCCGTTATCCAATCTGGTAAACTTTTCTTTGATGACTCGAACGAATCGCAGCATTGCGGTAGTAATCGTATCTAGTTCTGGACGCCTGGTAGTTTCGGCGTTGTCGTGCTGGGAACAAGGTTTGCTTTCGTCGAGGTGGAGACGTTACGAGGCTTAGGTTGTGGCTCGAGTTGGAGCATCCAGCTAAAGTTAGCCCCCCCGGTTTTGCCGAAGTGGTTGTTTTCTCCGAAGACTGCCGTTGGTAATCCGTCCGTCAGGACCTCATTGCCATCCTTATCTTTCTTGAATCCAATGGCAACACCGGAGGAATAGTGACAACCTACGCAACTTTCTGTGCCAAAGACCTGCTTCGAATCTATAGGAGCCGAGTTGGGGGCAAGGCGGTCATCCTGCTCCAAAGCTCCGGCAGCCTGTGGACCCTTCTGAAAATAGGTTTCCATAGTGGTATTTACAAGAAAGACAGGGATCACATCGCCCGGGGTCTTGTTAGTGATGCTCTCCGGCGCACTGTCGTTTCCACCGGCAGCCGCCGGCGCGTTCGGGTGCACCGGCCATTGGACATCAATCAATTCATAGTATCGGAATACGGAGTGAGCGTTCTGCAGGAGTGCCTGCACTTCGGTGTTGACCTCCTTCGCAATTCGAGCGGTCTTCGCGTCCCAAGGATTGAGAGCAGGCTGTGTAGGCACCTGAATCCGGACTACCTGCACTGGCGTTGTCGTTAGGCTTTCAACCCATTTTGAAGCCGATTCGTTCACGCTATCGACGATATGCAACTTACCTTGCGCATCCTGAATCGCATTGGGAGCAGGAATAACATTGACAGGTTGAGGTCGCGCCGGATCCCAAAAATTGGGATGAGTGGGCTCTCCGTCGACGTAATTAACTCGCACATTATCCACTTGTTCAAAAGTGGACCAAATCCATTCCGGCGACGACTCGGTACGCATTGAAATATGCATCCCTACAAGGCCTACATGCACGGTTCTCTGTGGAACGGGCTCACCCGGCTTTGTCGCCTCCGACAGATCTGAAACGAGATCTGTAACGTAAAAGCGGGTCGGGTCGTCATTCTTCCCAAGCTCCTTCCACGCAAGTTTGATTTCAATTGCTCCATGGCGGCTCTGACCATCATTGATCGGAAGTTTTATTTCGTTGTCCTGCTCTTTTTGGCTAAACTTCGCCTGCCCGTCCTGGCTGAAGAGTTCATTTTTTAAGATATAATCAAATTCTTCCTTGTTGATCCGTATCTGGTAGCGGACCCACTTGCCATTCTGGTCCACAAGGGGGCCTGAAAAGGCCTCCAGGCTGCTCGCTTGAGTCGTGTGTTGGCGCCAAGCCGCCTTCCATCTTAGCTGTGTTGAGTTGACTAGAACGTCGCTCCAAGGTTCCGGGGTTGCTCCGTCTTTGAGAAAGATGGTGTCCGGTGTTCTCCAAAAGTTCCATACTCGCGGTTCTGCAGTGTCCGCGATGTTCTTCAAAGGATCTGGAGCGCCATGGGAGTCCGCCGGCCAATTCAGCGCAATAAAGGCCTGCCAGGCTAATAGGTCGAAGAGGCGCTGCGCTTCAAGAATTTTGCCTTCGCGCACTAACTCTTGGACCGTCTTGGGATCGACGTCGTAAGGCAACTCACTCGAGAGTCTCTCTGGCAGTGCAACCGTGTAACTCGGTTTATCCACCCCGCTTTCAGCGAAGGTAAATCGATTCCAAAAGAACGCCGTCAAAGCAAAAGTGATAAGAATCCACGCAGGCCGGCCGATCCAATTCATTCGCATAAAAATATCTCCCGGTTCCCCTTGAAAGATTCCCGCCGAGGAAACCACGATGGCCGAAACACCTACCAAGGCTACCATCTCCAACACGACGGATTGGCAGACTAATGGCCAATCGAGTGGATTCGCGTCAGGGGGAATTTCCACCAAAACTGTGGGATCACGCGTAGAAGATATCAATTTCGACGACTTAAGGCTATACGTAGGTTGACGTACCCCTGGGCGTTGGCAGATAGCGAATTTCTATTCAATTTCCGCAATTTAGGGTCACAAAACCATACGAATCCGTGATGGGTTCCTCGATTTTGCTCAAAAACCGTTTTCGCTTAAATCGTGGGGCTGCTTCGTTCGAGCTGAGAGTCAGACGCGAACATGCGATCAATACGCAATTTGACGTATTGCCTCATCGCAGCTCCCACGGTCACGATGGAGGTGTCAAATAGACATCCGCAAATGCCGAAAGGGATAAAAGGTGTGAATTCCAACATCCTGGCCGTACTCAGCCTGATTGAAGCTCGCAATGATCGCTTTAAAGCCCCGGTAATCGGCACTTTCCAACACGAAGAAACACTACTCAATGAGCGAGAAACACGTTGCATCTCCCGTTAATAAGAAATTAGCAATTACAATAGCCGGCGCAGTCTCGCTCGGAAGTTACGAAGCAGGTGTTCTATTCGAGATACTTCGCGCGCTGGGCGAGCATAACACCAAAAATCCAAAAGATAGAATTGAAATCGACGTTTTGACTGGAGCCTCCGCGGGCGGAATGACAGCGGTTACAGCCGCACAAAAACTTTTGTTTGATGCCGACGCGCTCAAAGAGCCGTATGACAATGTTTTTTTCAACACCTGGATCAAAGAGATTAGCTTGGATCGCTTGTTGGCTTTACAACCGCCTGAAGACACCAAGCTTTCTTTCTTTTCCTCAAACGCGATTCAAGCAATTGCAGACGATTATATCACTGGAAAGTTCGCGCCAAAAATACCCTATCGTTCCCACCCGGCGGCCGCCGAAACTATTAAACTGGGCTTAGCGCTCTCCAACCTGACCGGAGTCGATTTCTCCTACCCGATAGCCAGAAAGAAGGGACAACCAGGAAAGGATTTTTTTGACTACACCCGCTTTCAAGATCAGAAACTCGGTGATGTTAGTTCTTCTGGAACTCACCCTGAGCTGGCCAAAGAATGGGAGCAGTGGCGTGACGCCGCGGTGGCGTGTGGAGCTTTTCCTTTCGCATTCCGGGTTAGGGAGCTGGTGCGAGACTTCGCTGAATATGCCTCTTCACCTCGCATAACCAAATGGGCCTCCACACCTCGACCGTTCCCGTACAGCGATGGCGGTCTTTTCCAAAACGAACCACTTGGAATCGCGAAAGACTTCGTCGATGAGATAGATCAGCACGCCGACAGTGACTCCCGATTCTATCTTTTTGTAGCCCCAGGGGCTAAAGCCAGTACCGCTAACTCTCAGTTCAATGCCGCAGGAAGCACATTCGTTAGGACGGCAGAAGCCATCGCAGCAGCGGTTTTCAACCAGGCGCGATATCATGATTGGATTCAGGCCGAAGACGTAAACCATCAAATCGAGCTTTTCGATCTTCGAGCCGAGCAACTCTACAACGGTATTCTAGGGGGAGCGATCGACCCAGGCAATCTTCAGCCAGCAGCCGACGTTCTCCTTCCACATCTATTTCAGCTCCGGCCACCGCAAGCTAATACTGAGACATCCGACGACGCCAGAAGACGGCTGGAATCCCAGTTTAAAAACGAGTTTGCCGACCTTTCAAAAAAATCCGAGGCGGCTGCAAAGGCGTGGATCGATTCAATATTGGTGCTAGAAACCGCTGCTCAACTTAGCACGAAAGATGAGATGACGATTTACGACATTATTGCAGATCCTGACGAGCTCCAAGGGCACCAATTCTTCGCATTCCGGGGATTTTTCGACCTTCGATTTCGCTTTCATGACTACAATCTTGGTCGTACAAAGGCCAGGGAGTTTCTTCAGAGCCATAGGTCCCCGACTCGCAGGAGACGAACTCAGTCAGCTAATCTGTTGCCTGAAATAGGTCCAATTTTTTGTACACTCCCAGCCGACGTATACTCTTTCGAAGATGCGGTCGAGAAAGGATTGGTGCAGAGGCCATCCGTGCTGGCCGACGTCGATTCGAAGAAACAACTCCTCCGGGCGATTATGCAGCGGGTGGACGGAATTCTCAAAGACTTGGGCGTGCCGGCGTTGCTTCAAATGCCATTAAAATGCCTGATCGTCCGGCCCAAGCTTAAGGCGTTTTTGGATGCGCAACTTAAGAGTTCTGACACCGCGGCCTTTTAAGTACCCCGACTCGTTTTGGCCTATCGTTCGGAGAACGAAAGCGCCGATCTGAATCATCGCAGTGGCATCGTTGCGCATTCGCGACAAGCCGTAAGGTTTTCCTATCATCGGAGTTAGCTAAGCGCCCGAGTACATTTCGGCGGAACTTGTCTTGAGTGGATCCGGTTCGACCGGCGCGATCGTATGCGATCAACGTGTGGTGACCCATATCAGCGCCCGACAGATGTTCGTAACCCTTCGTGAGTTGCCAGAGCGCCGATACGCCTTTGAAAGTCAACGTCGCAATTGACTCCAATAGATTCCAAGAACGGGCTACGTCGTCATACCCGTTTGAGTGGGTGCGACCTCTTCTGCCAAGCACCAATCGGGTTGGCATAGCCTTCGACATTGCCGGGCTCTGCGCTCACCTATGTGCGGCGGTCCAACTCGGAATCGTTGCCGGAATTCGTTCCTGCGGCGGCCGACGGACAACCCAATTTGACGCGAACCCTTCCTGTGCCGTAAATTCGGTTATGTTGCCGACGCTTCCGAATCTCAACCCTGAGGAAAGGCTTGTTCTCCAGCTTATTGCCGAGCGAGACATGGACGGCTACACGCTGCGGGCAAAAGCGGGACTCACCGACGATAAACAACTGCAACAGGCCATAAAACTCCTCAGCCAGAGCGGTCTTATAAACGTTAAAGGCGAAACTTACGGTGAGGGATTTCTGAAGGCTTGGTATCAAGCTTCGCCGCAGGCCGCATTTTTGTTGCAGCGCCTTCCATAGACCGATTTAATTGCTCAAGCGTCTCGCTCGAGTGGAAATCAGCTCTCCAGATATCCCGGCCCTTTTGTGTTACCTGATAATATTCGCTGTCGGGATTTTTGTTGGAGCCATGAAGGTCAACACTCTTATGGCATCTTCGCCCGGGCGATGGGGGTTCCTTCAAACGTGGCTCGTTTTCGGCGCCTACATGGCTGTGCCGCTCGGCCTTTTCTGGTTTCTGGATTATACGGGAGCGCTGCATGACACCTCTCTGTTCAGCGCCCTGATTGTAGCGATCGGCTACCGCCAAATCCTGACTGGCGAGTTGAAATCGATCACGGTGACTGGGGGGGTTTCCAAGCTCTGGAGCCCCTTTGAAGCGTGGGCGCTTCGAGTCAGAGATCACATTGTCACGCAGAGTAAAAGGCGCAGCGATCTCTTAGAAGAAAATCTGCGTGATTCCCTAACCAGAAGCCCCGAGAAAGTTAATACACTTGCCGAAATCGCCTTCCTTAAGACCACTAATGCCGCGGATCGCACCAAACTCAATAATGACCTGAACGCCGTAAGCGCCGAGACGAAACCAAATGACGTCGACGAGGAACATTTTCAAACTTACAAGATCCGGCGAAAGGTGGACATCTGTGTGGATGCGATTCGGTCTGCCATTCCAGAAACTTGGATTCACGTTCTGCGAAAGCGTGACTTGATTGAACCCGCCCATAGATGGGCTTTTCAGGGCCATTGGGAATCGAAAACGGCCGTAACGTGCGCGGTCTGTCTTTTGGTGCTTTTAGTTTTCGGGGGCGGTTTTCTCTTTTGGCAGTTCGCCCAGGATGGTTACTACCGGTGGCGCTTTACGAAAATGAACGCGACCGAAATGGACCGTTTTCGGGCGCGCAAATATTTCGAAAGTCGGGCCACCGCAGTTGCGGAACGTCGGGCCATCGAAATTGCGGCAAATCCCAAAGGTGCTCGAAATGGCCACCCGGATTCGGCGGAGAAAGACCTGCTTGGGCCATTTGCCAAACTATTACTCTATCGCGATCTCGATCGTCATATCTGCGAAGAGATTTTAAGCCTTCTTGTCGAGCTTCACGCGCAGGATAGCGATCTAATACCGGACTTGATCGAGGCACTGAGGACCGAAGATTCGGATTTGCGCTTGCGCATCAATAGAACTTTGACTGACTTGCGGAGGCTCGACTATTTAGAACCCGCCAAAGATGATCCGTTGGCGTCATGGGTGCCTTCGAAAGATGAAACAGCAGGGGATATCGAGCGGTGGGTGCAAAAATACAACGAATGGTGGGCAAGCAACAAAGCCGCTGGAGAACGGACGACTCAGCTTAAGAATGCATCCGGTTCAGATTCGCCAAGCGCGATTCCCACAGGCTCGAGCCAATAGGAAGGGGTTGCAAAAGCGACCGTAGCATTGGGGAAGAATCCCCTTCCCGGGGCATATTATGTGTGATAACGTCCTTTATCACACGCTAATGAAACCAGCAGGGGATAGCACAACCGAGTTGATTATCGCGCCTTCACAAGACCTTCGGCCGGCGCCGCTGTTCACGCCGACGCGAAAAGCCGCGCGACGCTTCCTCGAGTTTTTCACGGCACAGATCAACAACGCCCATACGCGACGGGCCTATGTAAACGCCACCCGCCGCTTCGCCGAATGGTGCGCCTCCAAAGAGATTCACGAGCTCGCGCAGGTCCAGCCTTTCCATGTCGCCGCTTTCGTGCACGACCTGCAAGAGGAGCTATCGCCGCCCTCCGTCAAACAGCACCTGGCCGCGATTCGCATGCTCTTCGACTGGCTTGTGACCGGCCATGTTATTGACACTAATCCGGCCCATTCCGTCCGGGGCCCGCGCTACACGGTCAAGAAAGGCAAGACGCCGGTCCTGACGGTCGAGGAAGCCCATGCGCTGCTCGAGAGCATCCCCATTACCAAGAAACCAGCCAATGATCCAGAGGCGGCCGATCAGCCTGATCTTCTCGGGCTGCGCGATCGCGCTTTGATCGCGATGATGGTCTTTAGCTTCGCCCGGATCGGCGCCGTCATTCAGATGAAGGTTGGCGACTATTTTGTCCAGGGGCGCCGCCGTTGGGTGCGTTTACACGAAAAAGGCGGCAAGGAGCACGACGTTCCCTGTCATCATCGCCTCGATCAATGTCTGCACGATTATATCGAAGCGGCCGGCATCACCGATGACGTCGACGGCTATCTCTTCCGCACCGCCCGCCGCAAGACCGGCCAGCTTACAACCAATCCCCTCTTCCAGCAGGACGCCCACCGCATCATCCGCCGGCGCGCGAAAGCGGCCGGCATCGAAACGCGCATCGGCAATCATACCTTCCGCGCGACCGGGATCACCGCCTATCTAAAGAACAGCGGCAAACTCGAAGTCGCGCAGCAGATCGCCAACCATGAATCGCCGCGGACAACCAAGCTTTATGACCGTCGGCAGGACGAGATTTCGCTCGACGAGATAGAGCGAATCACGATCTAAAAAACGTCGGGTGTCAGGATAGCGGGTCACTCCGAAACGTCGAGCCTGGGCCATCCTGCGCGCTTCGAATATTCCCGCACGTCAGTCAGGACTGCGTTTCTTGAGGGGAACCGACTCCCAATCGTTTAATCCTTCTTTAAACATGAGAGT
>CAWDQF010000007.1:0-1276814 GCA_963804425.1 uncultured Verrucomicrobiae bacterium
CCGTGCGACCAAGGACTGCAAAAAAAGCACCAGAGTGGGTTCGGCTGCGAAAGTGGTAATTCGTACCAACGCCGAGCTTGTGCGCTCGTACAGGTAGTAAATGCGCTCGGCATCGGCGACTGACAGCGGTGAAGTCGGATTGTTTTCCAATTGCTGAAGCCGATGCGAAAGCTCATCCCAGATTTTGCGCTCTCGCTCGATGAATTGGCGAAGATCGATGATCATAACGCTTGGCGACGTTTCAATCTGAGGTATTGGCTCACAACCTCCAAGCTCAGGCTTTGGTTGGACACGAGGCACAATTGAATGCCGCGCTGGAGCAGCTGTCGCCGGAGCTCGGTGAGGTGTGTCCAACGCAGATGCCCGGCGATGTCGTGGTAAATGTCATCCACTTTCTTTACGCCAGGTGGAGAAAATAGCGGCCGGATCGAAGGCGCTAGCAGCATTACGGCTAGAATCAGATGGCGCCGGGCAACGAAGTCCATGCTCGACAGAAATGCTTCCGACAACACCGGATCGTCCAACGAGGTCAGAAACACAATGAGGGCGCGTCGTTTGATCCGGGCCATTATAGTACTCGCAATTTCCCCAAAGTCGGGTGAAACCAAGCGAGGATGGAGCCCGGTTAACACGTCGCGACATCGGTTAAAGTGCGCCGGTCCGCTTCGGGCATTGACCAGGTGATCCATCTTGTCGCTAAAAGTTAACAATCCAAAGAGATCGCCTTGGCTTTGGGCGGTCGCGCAAAATAGCAGAGAAGCGGCGATCGCTCGTTCGAGAGTCGGGACTTCCTGATCGGTTGGTCCGGATACACCGTACGCGTTTGGGACCAGCCGACCGCTCAGACGAGAGCTATCGAGTGCGACATAGACCTCTTGGGCCTTCTCGATCTGATAGACTTTGGTGATCGGATGCCGACGTTTTGCGGTCGCCTTCCAATGAATCGTGTCGAAACCATCGCCGGGTTCGTATTCGCGCAACTTTTCGAATTCGCGTCCTCGTCCCAGATGTCGGTAATGATGGATTCCCACCTCGTTTCGTTTAAGAAAACGAGCAAGCTGGCGCCCTTCCGCCGTGAGATTCGGGTAAACTCGAACCTCGCAACGGATCGTTTGCCTTTCGCGGTAGACCCACCAAAGCAGGGGTGAGCTCCAATCGAAAAAAAGTTGGGAAATGAAAAAAACGCCGCGCGCGTCCGCGCGAAGCTCTACCCGAACGGGCGGCGGCTGTTCACCTGATCGCAAGGCGAGCCCACCATCGCCGACAGCGACAAAGAGGGAAGCAGGCAAAGCGGGAGCGATTCGTATTTCGCCCGAACGAGCTGGAGATACTGACAAGGACAAAGAGAGCTGGAAAGTGCGTCCGGCAATCGTGCGAATGGTGTCTGGCACAATAAATTCAAGGTCGCGATGTTTTCTCCAGTTCCAAAGGAGATCGACGAGCGCGATAAGGATAAAAAGCGCAATCGCCGGAAGGGTGAGCGCCCGCCAACCAGGCAACAGAGCTGAAATCACTGTCAGAGGCAGGACGACTGCTGCCGCCCATCCGATCAAACCCAAGCGCGGAGCGATCATCGCGGAACCGGAACCTTGTCGAGAATCTTTCGAATGACCGACAAGGAGTCCGTACCTTCGATCTCAAATTCCGGGCGTAGAATCAGGCGGTGCTCGAGTACGCCGTTGGCCAAGGTTCGAATGTCGTCGGGGGTTACGAAGTCGCGTCCATCAATGGCGGCATTCGCCCTACTGGCCAGCAGAAGTGATTGGGTTGCGCGTGGGCCGGCACCGACTAAGACGCTCTCATGCTGTCGAGTCTCGCGGACCAGGTCGACCAAATAGGCCAGCAGCTCGGGTTTGACCAGTACTTCCGACAGAGTGGTCCGAAGCCGTTCGATGTCTTCTTCTGAGACCACCTGCTGGACGATGCCCCGTTCCAGTACCGCCTCGGGCGCATCGTCGGATAGCATACGCTGCGCTAAATCCAATTCTTCTACCCGCTCTGGCAGGGAAACGCGGATCTTTAGCATGAACCGATCCTTTTGAGCTTCCGGCAATGGATAGGTGCCTTCGAACTCCACGGGATTCTGGGTGGCGAATACCGTAAAATTCTTGGCGAGAGAGTAGGTCTGCCGATCAACCGTTACCTGCCGCTCCTGCATCGCTTGCAGCAGCGCGGATTGGGTCTTGCTCGGGGCTCGATTGACTTCGTCCGCCAAGAGAAACGTGGTGAAAATGGGGCCGGGTACAAAGGTGAACTCATTCTTCTGCAGGTGAAACGTGTTGGTCCCGATAATGTCGGTGGGCATCAAGTCCGGAGTAAATTGGATTCGACCAAAAGGGCTGCCGAGGATGTGAGCCAGTGTCTTTACCAGCAATGTTTTAGCGACTCCCGGTACTCCTTCAACCAGCGCATGCTGATTGGTGAAAATAGCGATGAGGGCGTAGCGGATCGGTTCCTCTTGACCGATCACAACCTTTGCGACCTCTAGGCGCGCGCGGTTGAGTATTTCCTTCAATTCATCCAAGGATGCATTCATGTGCGTTGGTTCAGACGTTGGCTTATCTGATTGTATCGATCGACGACTGGACTGCGAGGATCGAGAGTGGATACCAATTGGTCGAGCTTTCTAGCTTTAGCGGTATCAGGCGGTCCTCTGCGGCAGAGGTCTGTGCAGGTCGATAACAAGTCCTTGGTCGGCAAACTTCGGCGAAGAAGATTCACCAGGACCGTTTCTCCGCCTTCTCCTGGAACGAGCAAACTTCCGGAAGCCGGTCTCACCGGTATGGGTATGAGACTATAGCGATTTGCCCAAACGAAGAGCAGGGCCAGAATCAAAAGCGTGAAGAAGACAGACTCTAGCCCATAGCGGCGGGCCAAACTGACAATGCCCGGATTTTCGGTGATGCCGAAATGGCTTTCGTCAAAGAGAAGGGTTGTCTGTTTTCGAAAGAGCCAACCTAGGAACGCGGTGTTTCGATCGTTCGCCAATGATCCATTGGTGAGGAGATAGGAGTCAGCTACCAGGATAGTGTTTCCTCGGCCGAACGATCGCTCAATCAATACTGGGAGGTGGTCGGCCTCGGCGACAATTCGCCAGGCAGATGACAAGTCTCGGAAATAAAGTGGCCCCAGCCAGGATCCGGACGGTTTAAACACTCCGGACTCGAAATGGTGACGAGCTGAAGCGTCCGCGTGCCGGAAAATGCGCACCCCGGAAGCCTGCAGAGCCTCGATCCAGGTCTCAGCGGTGGGCGGCGTCGACCTGTTATTCTTAGACGGCGATCCTGATTCCTTGCGAGGAGGCGATAATTCGTAGTCCGACGACCCAGTCCTGCCTTCGCTCCCATCTGGGGCCTGTAGCGCAACAATGAGTGTCCCTCCTCCTTCTACCCAAGCGTTCAAAGATTTTTTATCTTGCACCTGCAGAACATTGGCCTCCGAATTTATCCCCGCGATGACCAAAGATCGACCTTCGGCAGGCGGCAGATTAGCGAAAGTACGGAGAAAGCGGGCAACCTGGACACCCGATACGCGATGCAAACTTTCGTAGAGTGCTCGGCATCCCCTCGCATCAGCGCGATAACTGGAGGAAGGCGGGTAACCTTCTTGCGTCTCAAGTCGCACCTCGAAGGTGTGGAGCGCGATCACGATAAACGTAGCGATCGTTGCGGAGGCCAGCAGATAGGCCAAGAGCTTATTTTTCCACGAGGCAGGCATGTCTCAGGCGCTGATAAAAGCTGTTGGACTGCTCGATTTCAATATCGGTGACGGGATGATCCCCGTACCAGCACCGTTCAAACAGCCGACGGTTACCTCCAAATAGTTCGGCTAAATCGGCCGATCTGCGCCGCCTTAGCTCCGTCTCATAGTCTGAATTCGACTTGGATCGCCTGACTATAATCAGACGCTGCGCGCCTAGCAGAGCGAGTACCGCAAGAAACAGTGCGCGCAACGCCAATCGCGGTTCTCCCTCCTCCAATTTGCGTCGAGCCAAAAGCAGCCATTGATCTTCCGGAAGCTCATCGGCAATTGTTGATTCGCTCTCGAGATTGGGGATGACCGGAACCTGGGGAGCGGCCGAAAGCGGTTTCGGTTTTCTCGAGCGACCGAGTACGCGGAGGACGATGAGCGCCACCACGATCACCAGTCCGCAGATTGTCGCCAGGAGCAGTAGCTGGCTGATCCAAGTCGGAGCCGCGACATGAGCAGAGAACGGTGTCGAACCCCCGGAATTCGGAAAAAGTGATCTCCACCATTTTGCGATCGCTTCAGCGATACGGCGTATCGCACGGTTTATTTTGAGAAGAGTTTTGCTGATCCAGGCGCCTAGGCTCTGCAGCCAGTTGGTTTTGGCCGAAGTCAGATGGTGTTGTGGTTTCCGCCAATTATACTCCGAACCGTTGAGTTCTCGATCGATCTGCTCGTTCAGCTCCGCATCAGGGATTGGATCCGATTGGGAAGGAGGCGAAGCACGCTTCACTGACGCGAGTACGATCTCATGACCGGATCTGTCACAGTCCTCGATCGGAAGCCTGGCGGCTGCGGGTGGAGGCGAATAACAAATAGCCAATAGCGAAAAGCAAGCGAGCAGGTTTACGCTCTTAGCGGCGCTGAAAGTACGAAGAGATCGCTGCAGATCTTTGCCGGTAGTCTGCGCATCGGCCCGGCAAACTCGAATGACGTGGATTGCTTTGATCAATAGGTCGACCACGAAATAGGAAATCAGACCGATGCCGGCAAAATAGGCGAAGGAAATCAGCCAGTGATAGTCGCGGCTCAGAAAGGTGTCGATTCCGAAAAGCGCTTTGAGCAAGTAGGGCAAAATCCCGACCGTCAAAAACACATTCAAAAAGATGATGATACGCAAGAACGTCGAGAGCAGGAGGAGCGATGCGGTCACTCGGACGCGATTCACACTGAGTTGCCAGCACTTCTCGAAGTCGCCTCGTTCCCCGGTAATTAAAATGCTGGCGTTTTGGAAAAAAGAAAAGGTGACTAAGGCAGGAAGCATGAGCGGCGGCACGAAGGTCAAAAATCCCGGAATCGACGCGAGCGCAGCCATCGGCTTGGCCAACAGTCCGATGGGATGGATCGCCGCCTGGTAAAGGCAAGTTCTTAATCCACGGCCAAGTTTTCCAGCGTTGGGTAGTTCACCCGAATAGACAGCCACAAGCTGCCTACAGGCCAGGGACTGAAATGCTTTCATCCACAAGTAGAAGAGGGCCAAAGCGGAGGCAAACGTTGGTAAATTGCTCCCAGCGAGGTCGCTGTAACTCATCTCTGAGCAAAAACTAAAGAGGCACAGCACAAAAGGGGTGATGCCTACCAGGAAAAGCGCATACGTCTCGATCGGAGCACGCCGGAGCAAGTGAATGGCTTCCTCCATGAGATCGATGGGGTGCTGCGTTCGGCTCATGGCGCTAATTTGAACAGAAAGGATCCATCCTGCACCGAGGGAGGAACAAATAAGAGCAAACGGCCTATCAGATAAAAAACGACCCACGCAAGTACAAACCCGAAGCAGAGCCGAAATGGCAAAGTAAGCCAAATGAACGAACGTTTCGGGATCGTTTTCTTGAGGACGAGTTCACGCAGGCAGGAGGCACAGACAAAACGATGGTTGTGCTCGGTGACACATTCGCGACAGAAAAATTGATGGCAGATCGGGCAGCGAGCGGCGGCCTCCCGTTCCAAATGAATGAAGCATCTGCGAGCCGCGAGTTTCATGGGACCAGCGGTGAGACGGGGTTTGATTGTTGTCCAGCTGCGACCAGAGGAATAACGAGGGCCAGAAACGCTTCGTACTTGCGCGCGCGCTCAACCGCTTTTAGCCGTCGAGTTTGAGCGGTGGTTTGGATTTTGACGATATAGGTCGGGCCGGCCAACAGGTTCCATATCAGAATTGCTCCGGTCACTAAGACGCAACCCGCGCCGACCACATAACCCCACGGGGAGCGAGTCAGATACCAGAGCGTGCTCAAGAGGATGCCGAACGCCCAAACAACTGATCCCCAAATCCAACGGTTACTCTTGGCTGCTATGATGGCCTCGATATCGCTAAAAAAGAAGCGATGGTATTTCTCAAAAATCACCACTTGCGTGGCCAATAAGAGGTGATCGTCGGCCAGGTAAAGTGTGCTCCGCATTCCGGGCAGCCATCGGAAAAGCCAACTGGTAGAGGCGATCTTGCGATAGGCGTTCTCCATATTAGGCATAACGAGGCAGACTTTGGATAACAAACAGGAGGAGTAAGACCCAGGCGCCGCTCCCGACTAGTCCCAGGATCAGAGCGATCCCAAATCGGAATCGCGATCGAAGAACGAGCGTTCGTTGATATCTCCACCCGATGAACACCAAGCAAAGCGCCAACAGGCTGATTACCAGACCCAAAAAGAGATAGCTCAACGTGAGAACCGAAAGTGCCAGAATCGAAATGGCGATGTTGTCGAAAAGGATGGCTTGGTCAATGAGCAGCGCATCGTTTCTTTCGCGTCGATTTCGGTAGATGCAGTCCGGACAATATTTGCGTTTACCAAAGTTGATTGAACACAGTCCGCACAGAAAGCGCCCACACGCATCACAAATGGTTTCTGCCTGGTGGCCGGCATGAAAGAAGCAACTCGACTCTCCGGCTGCGACCGCCAAGATGGGGGTGGCGCCGGACGACGGGGCGATTGCGGGAAAAGTCGTCGCCATAATTTGGCTCGAACAACCCGGACAGACTTGGAACTGACCTGTGTTCCAGAACTCAGGCCCAAGCGGACGCCGGCAAAGTGGGCAAAATGCGCCTCCGTTCATGCGTTTCGTTTTATGACGCGAGTGTCGCAAAGATAATCGTGCAACGCCCGTTTCTCCGAATCAAAGGCAGCCATGACATAGCCAAGAGAAGCGGTTAGACCAGTTACTATCTGGGCGAAGTATCGAGCGGTCGCTCTCCGATAAGTAAGCTTCGATCGGTCAGAACGGACGATCCGCAATTTCAACGCCATCTTTCCCGGGGTCGCTCCGTACTTGCCCACGAAGAGAACGTTGTAAGCAAGGCTGATCACGAAAAGGATCAAAGCATAGATTCCGTAGAGGATCCAAAATGTCGCGGGAGCGCCGCCAAACGGGAAGTACGGATTCGCCCTCGTCGTACCTGCCATCAGAGAGAAAGAGTAGATCTGCCAAGCGATTTGGAATGGTATCCGGAGAAAGAATAAGATCACCTGATCAACCAGGTAAGCGCCGAAACGAATCCAAAAGCCGCCGTAAATTGCTTTTAGATCTGGTGCCAAGCCCTCACGGATTTGAGCGAAAAACGATTCTTTGCATTCCGGACAAATCGTCATTGTTCCGTACCGGATAACCGGCTCTTGGGGAACGAGTTGTTTACACTGATTGCACTTCACCGCGGGCCTCTGAAACGCGTCAGCGAAACTGGTCCACCCTGACATTCCTTGACGCCAAATCAGCGTTCCAAGGCGAATAGCGCCGAATTGGAAAAGCCTTTCCAATTCGGCAACATCGATGGGACCCTTTGGTTGGCCGGCCGTGAGGTAGTACCAAGTCATACCGGTTAAAAACGCGGCAGCATCGTCATGAAGATTGCTTGGGAAATCAAGTCCAACGGATTTGGTCTCTGATTGGAAAGTGCGGGCACAATTGTGTTCAGCCGTCCCTAGCGGGACGGACGCGCCTTTTTCCCCATTACCCAACACTAAAGTACTGGGCTGCTATCGTTCCGTCCCTCCGGGACCATTCCTACCGACGATTCGACCATGGCCCACGACGGGTAGGGTCCCGCTCCCGTGGGATCACTAAGCCGTGCCCAAGCCGGAGGTGGCTTCCAGAGTCGGACGATCACTCACTGACGCGCAGGAGCGCATCCCTACCGTAGCGACCTGATTAATTTCCCGAGCGTGGCTATTGCTTCGGCGAAAGAGGGCGAAAATCGGTAGCCACAGCTGAGCCGAAAGCAGTTTCCGTAACGATCACCGCGAGCGGAGAATATTTTACCTGGGGCGATGGCAATCCGGTGATGATTAAGCGCTTGTTTGGCCAACTCGAGAGTGTCGCATGGAACCTCGATCCAAAGTACGAACCCGCCACTCGGACGGGAAATTCGGGTGCCGGGAGGAAAGGATTCCGCAACAGCGTTCGTAAAACGATAGATTTGTTCTGCCAGAAATGCGCGCATCCGGGGGAGATGCCGGTCTAACGAGCCGCTCTTGAGAAACTCGGCGACGGTGAGCTGCGTCAGAGAAGGCGTCGCCAGGCTGTTTGCCGATTTCAGTTCGAGAATACGATCCCGATACTTGCCTGGCACGATCCAGCCAAGCCGAAAGCCCGGGGCCAAGATCTTTGAGATCGAACTCACCAGAATGACTGATCCGCACTTGTCGAATGCTTTCGCGACAATTGGCCGTGTCTGGCCCGGTTGATAAAGGTCTCCGAAAACGTCGTCCTCGATCAGCGTGACTTGGTGTTCCGTCAATAATTGGACGAGGCGCTGCTTGGTTTCGGTACTCAGCGTGCATCCTAGTGGATTACTCTGGTTTGTTACCAGGAGGCACGCCCGGACCCGGGGGAATCGGCGCAGAGCTGTTTCTACGTCTTGGATCGAGATTCCACGCTCGGGGTCAGTTCCCAGCTCAACCACGCGCAGGTTCAAGCCTTCGATGATCTCGAGCGTGCCGAAGTAAGATGGCGATTCGACCAAGACGATGTCACCCGGTCTGCAGCAGGCGCGAAGCGCTAGATTGATCGCTTCGGATGCGCCGACCGTTACCACGAAATCGTCCGGATTAAGAAAGCACCCGCATTCGGAAGCGCGACGCGCAAGCTGTTGCCGGAGCTTAATAATGCCTGCCGGTTCACCTTGCCGGACAACCTCCGCTGGGAAACGTCGCGCCACGCTCGTGATGGTTTGGACCAGTTGGCGCGTAGGAAGAATTTCGGGGCTGGGGAGCGTGAGACTCAAAGGAATGAAATCGGCCGCCGTGCCGAATAGAATGGTTTGATGGCGAAGTGCGCTGAGTTCGACGTTGGTTGCCTGGAATACCGTGGACTGGGTGGATGGTGCGGGCAAAGCCCGAAAATCCTTGTGGCGTACAAAGAATCCGCTGCGAGGGCGCGGTTCAACGAGCCCGCGATCCTCTAACAAGCGAAAGGCGCGGAGTACCGTCTCAATGCTGTGACTGTGGCGTCGGGCCAATTCTCGAACCGACGGGAGCCGATCGCCGGGCGAGTAGGTATTCCCGGCGATTTGGGTGCTCAGAAGCTCCGCCAATTGGCTGTAGGCGAGCGGAAGCGGTTTTCGCATGGAGATCCCACACAGCCTGCCCTGAAAAAACTGACTCCGCAATCTGTTCTGGTCGCTTTTCACCGGATCTGTATCTGTTCTGGTGGAGGAATTGGAGGAAGATGCTCCAATGGAAGCAAAGAGTTCCTCTTGGCCGGCAGCGAAATTGCGACCCGGCGCTACTGCATCGGACGAATTGCAGGGCTGGATTTTCACCTCGATTGGTGTGGCATGTTTCAGCCTCTCCTTTGTAACGGCTCGGCTTGCGCTGCGCGGCTTCGATCCAGGGTTGATCGCATTGACCAGAGGCGCCGGAGCTGGTCTCGTCGCGGTACTCTGCGTCGCGGCAGGAAAATATCCGCGACCGATGAGGAGACAGATCGTCAGGCTATGTTTGGCGGCGATCGGTATCGTTTTCGTTTTCCCGATCTTTACGACGGTCGCGCTGCAAACGGTGCCCGCAAGTCATGCCGCCACGATAGCGGCGGTGCTACCGCTCTTGACCGCGCTATTTGGAGTCTTGCGTAAACGGGAAAGAGCGCCACGCGTGTTTTGGATTATTGCAGGA
Source organism: uncultured Verrucomicrobiae bacterium (assembly GCA_963804425.1). GTDB lineage: Bacteria > Verrucomicrobiota > Verrucomicrobiia > Chthoniobacterales > JAFAMB01 > DASTDH01. The sequence continues at coordinate 9,852 of CAWDQF010000007.1, forward strand.
TGCAGCACCTTGGTGGTTGGGTGGTTTCTCGTTTCGCGATCAAATGGCCTGCAATTTCAACAAGCCGATATTCTCATACTGCTCGCTTGCGTAGCTTGCGCCTATGGTTATGCCGAAGGCGGCCTTTTAGCCCAGGAGATGGGCGGGTGGCGAGCGATTTGTTGGATGTTGGTTTATGCAACGCCCCTCGCGGTGGCTTTGCTAATCTCGTACCTGATATGGCGGGGCGGAGTTAATCACATCGACTCTCCCTCAGCGTGGTTCGGCCTTTTGTACCAAGTTGCAGTCTCTCAGTTCCTCGGATTCGCGTTCTACTATCGTGGTTTGGCTCTTGGTGGCGTGGCAAAAATGAGCCAGATCCAGCAATTTCAGTCGGTGCTAGCGGTATTGGCGGCGGGATTGATTTTGGCCGAGCACGTCGAAGTTCAGCTCTGGGTTGTGTTAGCGCTTTTGCTGATCGCGGTCGCTGCGTCACGCTGGAGTCTTCAAGGTCACGGATTTAGAGCTGGAGGAGCAGCAGGACGATGGGCGCAGTCTCAGTAAATAGCATAACGGTTGGCTACGACGATGTGGGCAGGGGTGAGGATGTACTTGTCCTGGTCCACGGTCACCCGTTTGATCGCTCGATGTGGCGACCGCAGGTCGAAAAAATCTCCCGCCAGGACCCGCCCGCAACGCTTCGCGTAGCGATGCGGGCGGGCGCAAAGACGCTGAGATTACAGAGAGTTATTAACGACCGGTTGCCGTTTGTACAGGCCAGCCTCTGTCGCTACGGTTTTGCGCGCCCGAACACTCGGGTTCGGAAAGGCCATAGACCTAGCCGCGACGTAGGCTTGGCGACGTCGGGCTGGCGGGTGATTGCACCTGATCTGCGAGGTTATGGAAAGAGTTCCGTAGTTTCAGGCAAGACGACGCTCGACCTCTTTGCCCAAGATATCGCGGCGCTGCTCGATCACCTCAACATTCGAGAAGTTGTGATTGGCGGCCTATCGATGGGTGGCCAGATCGTGATGGAGTTCTGCCGGCTCTACCCCGGGCGAGTGCGCGGAATCTTATTGGCTGCGACGTCTCCTCAGGCCGAAACGGATGCGGGTAAGCGAGCTCGAGCCACAATGGCCGATCGACTGTTGCGCGAGGGAATGGAAACGTACGCCGACGAAGCGTTGCCAAAAATGCTGGCCCCCAGAAATCTAGCCGCGCTTCCGACCGTTGCTGAGCATGTCAGCTCAATGATGAGGGCGACGCACCCGGCTGGCGCTGCGGCGGCTCTGCGCGGCCGGGCAGAGCGCCCCGACTATGAGAACACATTGGCGGATCTTAGCGTTCCGGCGCTTGTCGTCGTCGGTGATGAGGACGCGTTCACGACCCGAGCTGCCGCCGAACGGATGCACGCTCTCTTGAAGCGGTCAGAACTCGTTTGGATGGAAGGGGTCGGGCACATGCCGAACCTTGAGCGCGAGGTCGAGTTCAACGCCGCGCTCAGGCGATTCCTCCAGAAGGTGACTGCAACCACAGCGTGCGGGTAAAGCGACGCTCTCGTATCGTCGGAATGGCGAGCAAAGTAGCTGCGGTTTTCGGAACACGTGGTGAGCACGATCGAAACGCCTGCCGAGCCGCATCCAGGGTTGTGGGGAACGAAGGAGGAAGCATCAGTCTACTTTGCTTCGCCATGAATTTGCCGATGCATACCGATACTGCACCGGCGCAGTGGAGCGACGGACGATCAGTTTGGGGACGAACATTTTTCGCTGAACGCCGCGGCTCCCGCGGAGACGTTTCAACATAAGATCGATAGTAAAACGGCCCATTGCTTCGACGGGTTGAGCGATCACGGTCAAAGGGGGATCGATGTAACGCGCCCAAAAACCATCATCGAACGATACGATGGAAAGTTGTTCAGGTAGTTTGATCTCCCGCTCTCGGACCAGTGCGATAAGGCCGGCGGCCATCTCCATGTTTGCAGTGAAAATCGCGGTAGGCGGGTGCTTCAAACCGAGAAGCCGCTGGCTACAAACGTAACCCGATTCCGATTGGAAATTGCCAATTTGAATGTAGTTGGCTGGAAGAGCAATCGAGCGTTTGGCCAAAGCCTCTTGAAACCCGAGAAGGCGCGCCCTTCCGTTCGAAAGATGCTGGGGACCGGCGATCGTCGCGATGCGGGTGTGCCCAAGTCCGCTGAGGTGCTCGACGGCAAGTTCTGCTCCCTTGTGGTTATTGATCGTTACAGTATCGGTATGATCGAGACCGGACTCGCGGTCAAAGTCGACTAGAATGGCTCCGCTCCGGCGGACCAGCTCAAGCATCTCCAGGTTGCCGCCGGTCGAACAGTTGATCACTCCGGCGACCTTGCGATCGAGCAGCATGCGAAGAGCGGCCTCTTCCTTTTCTTTGTCTTCATCCGCGTTACAAATCAGGATCGTATAGCCGTTTGCTCTCGCCTGATCTTCGATGCTTTTGACAAATGCAGCGAAGAAGTAATTACGAATATCCGAGATCACCACTCCGATAGTGCGCGTCTGTTGGGCGCGGAGGGAGCGAGGGCGGCCCGGCTGGTAATGGCCATTGCGATGGACGGCGGCAAGCACCCGTTCTCGAGTGGCGGGAGCAACGTCATCGGGACGGTTCAGTGCTCGGGAGATCGTGGCGATACTGAGGTTTAATTCGTTGGCGAGCTCGAGGAGAGTCATTGTGGCCGTGGCGGCGAACCGCTGTTTCTCCGGATTGCTAGAATAGTGAGAGCATGCGAGAGATAAAATTGAATGTAAAGCTTTACATTGCCGTGACCCGCGCGTATCAATAAAAACCTCCCAGTAATCCAGTGCCTCTCTCCACTCCGACCCATTCGTCCTCTGGCAATTATCCTCCCTCTATTGCCTATGTCGTTGTCTGATTCCACTCACCATCTGCCCCAACATTTTGCGTTGGAGATGCGGAAAATTTCGAAGTCGTTTGGGCCCACCCAGGTCCTTCGCGATGTCGATTTCGAACTGAGATCCGGAAAGATTCATGCGCTCATGGGAGAGAATGGCGCCGGCAAATCGACGCTGATGAAGATCGCTGCCGGGCTCATTGAAGATTTCGACGGTCAGATCTTGGTGGACGGTCAGCCAGTCCATCTCGCCTCTCCACGCGATGCAACTCGGGTCGGGATCGCGATGATTCATCAAGAGCTCAGTCTCGTGCCAGAGTTGCAAGTAGACGAAAACATTTTTCTAGGACAAGAGAAGTTGCAATCGCTCTTTCTGGTGGATCGAAAGAGTCAGATCCAGGCCGCTCGGGATGTCCTGAAAACGCTCGACTTTCAGGGACGGCTTCAGGTTCCAGTGTCACAGCTGCGCGTCGGCGAACAGCAATTGGTGGAAATCGCGAAGGCCTTGGTAGCGAAAGCTCGAATCCTGATTATGGATGAAGCAACCTCTGCGCTCTCCATTAATGAGACCGAGCGGCTGTTCCAAGTGATCCGCCGGTTGGCCGCCGAGGGAGTTGCGATCGTCTACATCTCCCATCGCATGGAGGAAGTCTTTGCCCTTGCCCATACCGTGACTGTTTTGCGCGATGGACGACACATTGGGACGGTGCCGGGAAGAGAGGCGAATCGACGGGATCTCATCCGGATGATGGTCGGGCGCGAAATTCAGGAGATGCTGGCCGAGGACAAGAGCACAACGAGGACGGCGAAGCCGATGTTGGAGGTTCGGAATCTTTCGTTAGAACATCCGTCGCCGACACCCACCCGGCCGATGTTGGTCCAAGACATAAGCTTTTCAGTCGGGGCTGGAGAAGTGTTCGGACTCGGCGGACTGCTCGGGGCGGGAAGGACCGAAATTTTACAGGTTTTATACGGCCTGCACCCGGGAACCTCTGATGGCGACATCAGGATCGATGGCAAACCGGTTCAAATCCTTGGTCCAGTGCAAGCGAAGGCGCGCGGTATCGCCTTGATCACCGAGGACCGAAAACGTGACGGATTGATCCTGGGCGCGGGAATTGATCGAAATATTGGGCTGCCGGTAATGCGGACGCTCACCCATCTGGGCATTGTCATACCGGGGAGAGAGAAGGCATTGGCGCAGTCGATGATCCGCAAGCTTAATATTCATGCGCGTGATTCCGAACAGATAACCGGTTCGCTGAGCGGCGGTAACCAGCAAAAGGTTGTGGTCGGGAAATGTTTGGTTACCGAGCCAAGGGTGTTCTTGCTCGACGAACCCACGCGCGGGATCGACGTGGGCGCGAAAGCAGAAATTTATCGATTGATCGGGGAATTGGCGGACCAGGGGCTGGCCATTGTTCTGGTTTCTTCTGAGCTTCCGGAGCTGATGTTGTTGAGCGACCGCATCCTAGTGCTGCGGGAAGGCCGTCCAACTGCATTACTCGATCGATCGGAGTTTTCCCAGGAGATGATTCTTGAATACGCTTCGCCGGGAGGCGCGATCCAACCCGAATTTTTGAAGCTGGAGGCGACGGTGTGAAAGGGCTACTTACAGGGGCGGGACGATTCCTGCTCAAGACGAAGTTATTTTGGGGATTGGCGGTACTTTATGGCGCGGGAATCATACTGTCTCCGGTCAATCGCAAGGGGGCAAACATTTTTCTGGAGCCGGGAAATCAGGCCGACGTTCTTCGGCAAGTTTCGAACAACGGAATGATCGCCGTCGGAATGACTTTGGTCATTCTGACCGGAGGGATCGATCTTTCGGTCGGCTCGATGATGGCCCTCGGATGCATGCTCTGTGCGATGCTTTTGACTTTGCAGGGTTGGACGACGGCTTCCGTCAGTTCGATTCCGATTTTAGCGGTAATATCCGTTTTTCTTTGTAGCTATTTAGTCCCGCTGATCAGCACAAACTTGCGGCGCGGGTCAGCAAAACCGGTTGAGCAAGCGGCCTGGACGATTCGACTTTTTGGCATAGGACTGGGGCTGATAGTGGCCGGGCTGTTGGTTTGGTGGACTACAGGCCAGCTCCAAGCAAAGTTCGGGGTTTTGGGCGTCTTAATCACAGTCCCGGCTGTCGGCTTAGCGATTGGCGGGTTGACGGGTCTGATCATCTCCAAAGGCAAGTTGCAGCCGTTCATTGTGACGCTAGCAATGATGGTAGCTATCCTGGGCGTGGCGCGCTTGCTAGGTGGCGAGACCGCGGCTGTTTATCCTGTCTATACGGGGTCGAACGCTACTGACCAATTCGATATTCTGCGGGCCCTGGTGCTGCAGATTGTGCCTGTGCCCGGAATCTTCTTCCTGGTCGTCGTGCTAACGTTTGGGTTTATTCTCAAGTACACCGCGTTTGGTCGGTACATCTACGCAATCGGGGGAAACGAACAAGCGGCGCGGTTGGCGGGAATCCATGTCGACCAGATCAAAGTAGCGGTTTACGCGATCTCCGGGATGTTAGCCTCGTTGGCCGGTGTGCTTTACACCGCCCAATACCGGCAGGGTAAGCCCGACGCCGGCACCGGAGCTGAACTCGACGCGATTGCTGCGGTCGTGATTGGCGGAACTAATTTGATGGGCGGGAAAGGCTCGATGACCGGAACGCTCGTCGGCGTCCTCATCTTTGGTTTTCTCACCAATATCCTCCTGCTCAAGAACATTAACAGCAACATCCAGTTCGTTTTGAAAGGTGCAATTATTCTTGCCGCGGTGCTGCTGCAAGAAGGGCAGGTCGGACTCTGGGGCAAACGTTTACGCGCCCGAACCAAGAAACTGGGTACAGACGAGCCACGGAAAGATGAAGTCCATTCCCTGCAGAAATCCTAGATAACCAAAGCGAATTTCTGGGTCCCCGGATTTGGGATTCAGATCAGAAAAAGAAGAACTGTTATACCCCACCCCCATGAAACGAAGAACGTTCATCAAAACAAGCATTGCTGCTGCGGCAGCATCGACGGTGTTTAAGCCATTCCAAGTGAGAGCCCAGGGCAAGAAATATGTGTTCGGGTTCTCGCAAGCGACCATAGTTGAACCTTGGCGCGTCCAGTTCAACAAGGATATGCAAAAAGAGGCGGACAAACATCCAGAGATACAACTGATCATTACGGATGGACAGGATAAGACGGAGAAGCAGGTAGCTGATGTCGAAAGCCTGATTCAACAGGCTGTCGATATCCTGCTGGTTAGTCCGAAGGAATCTGCCGGCTTAACGGGAGTCGTCCTCAAAGCCATTGAAGCGAAAATTCCAGTGATCGTACTCGATCGAAACGTCAATACCGACAAATACACCCAATTCATCGGCGGCGATAACGTCGTGATAGGCCAGACGGCTGGTCAATACGCGGTGAAGCTGCTAGGCGGAGCAGGAGCTGCGAAAGGAAATATTATCGAGCTGTGGGGCGGAATGGGTACCGCGCCGGCTCAGGATCGGCACAAGGGGTTTAATGAGTTCGTGAGTAAGGAGCCGGGCATTAAGTCGTTACTTCAGCCGATCGACTGCGATTGGAAGCAGGCCAAAGGTTACGACACGATGACGACCGCGCTCAAACAATTCGACAAGATTGACATGGTTTACGGTCACAATGACCCCATCGCGTACGGAGCTTATCTGGCCGCGAAAGATGCCGGCCGCGAAAAGCAGATCAAGTTCCTAGGTATCGATGCGTTGCCAAACGAAGGCGTCACTTGGGTTAGCAAAGGCGAACTCACCGCGACCTTTGTTTATGCGACGCCAGGTGCAGAGGGTGTTCGCCAAGGTTTGAAGGTTGTCAAAGGGGAAAAGGTGGAGAAGAAGATCACGCTTCCCACGATGGCCGTCGACAAATCAAACTGTGATCAGATTCTGAAAGAAAACGGCTTAGCCTAAAGCGTAACTCTTATTTGATGCAGACAAAGGGGGCGGCTTCAGCCGCCCCGTCGTGATGACCAATAGCAAATAGCCAAAGGAGGGGCAGCCTGACTCGTTCGCCGTAGTCCGGAGGCCGCCTCCGCTCTTCGAGCTGCGGCGCGCCCGCACTACGACAAGGCCGCGCCATAGCGAACCGACAGCGGGACGAAGGAGGAAGGCTGTGGGAAAATAAGCCCAGGCTTTTAGCCTAGGGCCTTCGGATCGTTTGCGAGGCCCGACGGGCTGCTGGGTTAGAGTTTTCTCAGCGCGTCCGGTTTGAAGGACCACGCACCGAACAAATTCAAAGGGTTCGCGTTTCAGCGATGCGGTTGTCTAGTATTTGCTATTGCGGCGGCCGTGGCGCCACCGAGATGCAAGTCGGCGCCGGCTATTTCACAAGAGCATGAGCACAGAAGAGACCGGGTCAACTGGCGGTTGGCTCGTCGCCGGCTGGTTGCGCAGAGGAGATTAGACTTAACGGCTTCGGTGCGTCGATCCGCGATTGCAGATCAGCTGCAATTAAGGGAGCGAGACCGGCAATACTCCGATCAAATCGGAAAGTGTAGCGATCACGTTTGCCGGGAGTATAGAGGATGAGTTCATCGTACAGGAATCTTTGGCGTAAAGTGGCGCTGAACTCTTCAATCTCGTACAAATTGGCGGCGCCAAACCAGCCTTTAACCAGGAAATAAACTTTTGGAAGTTGGTCTGCGGAAGCAACGAGATATCCAACTCGGTCGGTTGGAACAAACTTCCCTTTCCCGGTGATGCAGGGGACCGCCCAAGCCAGATGTTGCGGCGGGTCCGGTAATCGGTTCAATGCATGCTGGTAACGTCCTGGCAGCTTGGCGGGTAGGACGAGTTCCGATTGCCCGCGAGCCGGCTGTCTGAATTTTCGGCGGATGAACCAAAGCCGAACCCCTATTGCTCGCCAGATCTTCGGTAGGAAGTAGAAGGCGAGAGAGAAAAAGAGGAGAAGAAGAATGATCGCGATCAGCGGGTGAGTCCAGAGCAGGGCGAAGAGCCCTCCGACGATAATATTCTCGCCGAGGCTTACCGCTACATTAGAGAAGGGCTCAGGCGACTGATTCACCATCAGGCGGGTTCCTGTCTTCACGCTGTGAGCGGTGAACGTCACAGCTCCAGCTAGCAAAGCCACAATCACGTCGAAGGCCGGCTGAGGGTGACCCAGCGTCTGAACGGCAAGCAGGGCCCCGCCAACCGGACGGATGAAGGTGTGGATGGCGTCCCAGATAGAGTCAAGCCAAGGAATCTTGTCGACAAAAAATTCCAACACGAAAAGTGCGCCGGAAACAATGATTAGCGTCGGCTCGCCCAGGACCGAAAGGGAGGCGTACTGGGGCGCTAAATGGATCCAATCGAAATGAACCGCCAAACCGGTCAGGAACACTGTCAGATACAGGCTGTAGCCGGAAAGGGCCGCTAAGCCGAGCGCGACGGCCAACGTTTGGAGCACTTCCATCGGTGTAGCTATACCGCGATTCGATCTAGCTGCAATCCGGCTGAAAGCGATTACGCTCGACCGGCGTAACCGTGGATCGCGTCTTCGTCTAGTCGGCGCCCCTCGATCCTACCTATCGAGTTGCTGTGACTGGAGTCGTCGTAGAGACTAGTCCGCCTCCGGTCGGCGGAAACGTGACCGCCGGCGGAATAATGGGTGCTAGGGGATCTGTACCGATTCCTTGTTCCGGGGATTGACCTATGCCTTCCTCCGATCCCGCCACCTGCTTATTCGCGACCTGTTTGCCTGAGTCGCTTAGGACTGATGCGAGATTCGGATACTCTGAAGCCGCTGCTGCCAGGAGTGCTTCTGAGCAATTACCGGAAGCGACCTTTTGGCCAGTGTCATTCACGGAAGTACTTTCGTCGTGGGGAGCAGCACCGATCGCAGCTCGAGTAATCGCGAAGAGTTCCATCGCGGTGGGCGTGGGGGCGAGTTGCCGCAGGGCGGCTCGCAGTACAGCCTCAGCGGCGGCGCAATCCATCGCTCGTCGGACGGCGGCAGCTGTGATTTGCGGCGCGAGTGAGCGACTTCCCTTCACTGCATCCGTTGTGGCTTGGACGAGCGGAGCTTCCGGAACTTTGGACGCATTTTGAAGATCTTTCGGCAGCTTCGCAACGAGCAGATCGTCACCTGGCGAGGCCAGAGCGGTGACGAGAAGAAGGAGCTGTAGACACAATACGGACACGACGGACTTAATCATTGGCACGTGAGATTCGAAGCGGAGACTAGAGGGAGAGGGAAAGGATGTAAACTATTCTCCTGTAGCGCATTTACAGAATTTCTGGCCGCTATGGCCCATCAAACTAGTTACCTTTGAGCGGGAGCGGGCAAAGGGGATCGAACCCTTATAGCCAGCTTGGAAGGCTGGAACTTTACCATTAAGCTATGCCCGCGACGAAAAGTGTTTGTAAGAGTGAACCGTTTTGCCCAGATCTCAAGCGGGAAATTTGTTTTCGCTCTTTGGGGGGAATCAGAACTGTTTTTCCGCTGTTAGTTCTTGCAAATGCGAAATTTATGGAGTGTCGTGCAATTTCATTCCGCTCGGTTGATTCATTCTTGAGAATTCTTCCTGGCATGCTCATATATGCGCCATCGAAGTTCTCTCCTTGAGGGCGCTTCGGTGGGTGATTTCGGCTAAGTCGCCCACGTGAGGTAAATTCATTGTCTTTACGTGAGATAACGGCAATGGCCTGCTAGATGGCTCTGCCATCTAGCAGTTACCACTCCGCTTCCAGATTAGAAGGGTGCGTTGTCGCCGACATTTACCCGGCCGAATTTGCGGGCCGCCAAGGTCGATCACGTTCTGGATGCGGTTCGGTATGCGCTCGCTCGCGGGGCTAGCCAAACGGTTGGCTGCCGTCTATGATCAAGGAGATTGGGCAGCAAATTTCCGGAAGCGATCGATCAATTCATCCTCTATCTGGCCACCGAGCGTGGGCTTTCGGAGAATTATCAGCTCTCCACTCGGCGATCGCTTGAGGAATTTGCTGAGTGGACACGGGAGAAGAGAGGGGAACCAGAGGAGATCCGGATAGAGGATCTCACAAGCTATCTTGCGCACCGCAAAAGCGGTGGACTAGCACCAGCGTCGCTGAAATTGATCGTGGTCGCCCTGAAGATCTTCTTCCGTTTCCTAAAGGCTCGGAAAGAGATTGCCAGTGACCCGGCCGAGTTGCTGGTGCTCCCGCGACTTACTCGTTACCTGCCTGAAACGCTCAACGAATTGGAGATTGGCCGGTTACTGGCGGTAGACCTGCGAACCCGGGCGTTTCCGCTGCGCGATCGCGCGATGCTTGAGCTCTTGTATGCTTCCGGGTTGCGCATCTCCGAGTTAGCCGGTGCACGGTTGGAACATTTGAACCTGGAAGAACGATTCATTCGGGTCGTCGGAAAAGGAAACAAAACCCGGATCGTTCCAGTCGGCAGACAGGCTTGCCAGGCTATAAACATCTATTTGAGTTCAGAACGTTCCGTTCTGGTGGGCAAACGCACTGGGAGCGAAATTTTTCTGGCCAGACATGGGCGCCGGCTGACTACCCAGCGGATTTGGCAAATAGTCAAAGAAATCGCCAAAACTGGCGGCTTTGAGGTCAACATCTATCCGCATTTATTGAGGCACTCCTTCGCAACGCACTTGCTGAGCAATGGAGCAGACCTCCGCATCATTCAGGAACTGCTTGGTCATGCTGACATCTCAACGACTCAAGTGTATACGCATGTGGACCAAGGCAGACTCAAATCGATCCATCGGCGATTTCATCCGCGCGGTTGACGAACGGATTGAAGAAAAGCCTTGGACTTACTTGGTAGCCTTCGACTACAGGTTTCTGAATGAGTAAGCGCCGGAAGGAGAGGGCCACAATCGGCGATCATCTGGTGTTCGCGGTTTACCGTTTGGTTGCCTTCTTGCTCTCGCTTTTGCCCGTCATCTGGATTTTCCGGGGAGGTCAGGCCGTCGGTTTTCTCGGATATGCCCTATTATTTCCTTACCGGCGGCTGGCGAGACGAAATGTCCGGATCGCGTTTCCTGATTGGTCGTCGGCGCAAGTTGAGGGCTGCGTTCGGATTCACTTCCAAAATCTCGTTGCAAACCTGCTTTGTGGATTTGTTTTAGGGGAGAAACCTTGGGACGAAGTGAAGCAGTTCATCGATTTTACAATTGTCGAAGAGACGGCAGAAGAAACGGCTCGAGCGGAGTGCATAGTGAGCGCTGTCATTCACATCGGAAACTGGGAATTGCTCAGCACTTTGCCCCACTGGATGAGTCGTCCAGCCTTTGGTGTAATCTATCAAAGGCAGCGAAATCGCCTCCTGGACGAACATGTGAGGAAAAGCCGATCTCGAGATGGAATGGAGGCGATTGATCGCAGCGAAGGGCTCACTCGCAGTGTCGGGATTTTAAAGCGGGGAGGTTTGTTGGCTCTGCTGGTCGATCAGCATGCCGGCGATAAAGGCGTTTGGGTGCCGCTGTTCGGCCGCCTAGCTTCCACGTCATCCCTGCCATCTATTTTGGCGAAACGAGTCCATGCGCGTATCCTGGCCGGGGCAATGGAAACATTGGGACCTGCAAAATGGCGGATTGTAATTCGCTATCTCCACCTCAACGAGAAAGCTTCGATTGAGGAGATCACTGCGGAATTGAATCGGCGCGTGGAAGCACAAATAAAAAAGAATCCCCCAGACTGGTTCTGGCTGCACAATCGGTGGAAAACGCCTTCGCCGCGCTTTCTTTTGCGGACCTACAAACGCGGTATTTACGTGCCGGCCGAAGCCAAGCCATTGCAGCTATTCCGGATTCTGATTCGCTCCAGCAATTGGCTGGGAGATGCTGTGATGTCGGTAGAAGCGGTGCGCCGGATCAAAAGAGGTCGACCCGACGCGCACGTCGCAATCCTCACTCAAAGAAAGCTGGTCGAGTTCTGGCGAACTGTTCCGGAAGTCGACGAGTTCATCGCGATCGAGTCCGGTGAAAACGCCTGGCAGGTGGCGCAGAAGATTAGAAACCGATTCGAAGTTGCAATTCTCTTCCCGAACTCACCGCGGTCGGGATTGGAGGTTTGGTTGGCCGGAATCCCGAGACGAGTCGGGTACCGAAGGCCGTGGCGAGACTTTTTCTTGAATCAATTTATCCCGGAACCGCAGCAACCGTCAGGAAGCATGCACCATTCGCAAATCTATCTGCGAATCGCCGAAAGGATCGGTGCTGATCTGGACGAGCGGTTACCTGAGATACCTCGCAGCGTGGCAGAATCTCGCACCGTAGGCCTCTGCCCGGGCGCGGAATACGGGCCGGCCAAGCGCTGGCCTTACTTTAGTGAAGCCGCGAAAATCCTGGCGGAAAGACATCAACTCAATTGGCTCATTTTCGGCACGACCAAAGAGCGAGAGTTAGCGGAGGATGTGGCCAGGCGCATTGGTCCGGCGGCGACCAACTTGGCGGGAAAGACCTCCTTAGCGGATCTGATTTGCGAGCTTCAGCGTTGTCAGCTTCTACTAACCAACGATACCGGGACCATGCATTTGGCTGCTCATCTCGGAGTGCCGACCGTAGCGATTTTTGGCTCAACGGAACCGGTGTTGACCGGTCCGATCGGCACACGGCATATTGTTCTTCGTCACCAGGTGGAATGCAGTCCCTGTTTTCTGCGAACTTGCCCAATCGATTTTCGATGTATGGAGGGCGTCAAGGTAGCCGACGCGGTCGCAGCCGTTGAGAAACTCCTTGGCCAGCTAATTCTTGGTCTCGATTCCTCGGTTGGCGTTGGATCATGCCCGGGTGTCGCACCTGTCCGACGAAGCGTGGCTCGCGGCCAAGACCACTAGCAGACGGTTGCCCGCCATCTTCTAGTCGACGGGCCAGGCTTCGTCGGATAGGTGCTGCTTCCCTCGGGGACGGTTGCGCGTCACGATCCGATAACGTAGTTCTTCTCCACCTGCCTCACCTCTCCCGTCTACCAATGAATGCCAGACCGCCGACGCCCCAATCTAAATTGATCAGCGCCCTCACCAAGTTCTTGGCCACCACCATCGCTCACCGGACGAGGACGCTCATCGGGGTGGCCATCGCAATCTTGGCGGTTGCTCTATTGATTATCTTGACTCGGCACAATCTAGATTCTGAGGTCCTGAATCTGTTGCCGAGCCAATTCGAGTCGGTAGCAGGCCTCAAAGAGTACAACAATGAATTCTCTCAAGCTCGGCAACTTGTGTTTGTCTTTCTGGCGGAGGACGGACACGCCGATGATCTCGGGCTGTTCCGCGACCACTTTATTTCTGAGCTGAAAAAGCAGCCTTGGATCGCCCGGACGTTCGATCAAGTTCCGGTCGACACCGATGAGGGACTCAACGAACTACAAGATGTTGGGGCTCGGCTGTTGCTGAACTTACCGCCCGATCAATTTCGTGACGCTATGACTCTGCTCCAACCAGCAGCAATCGAGGAGCGCCTGACGCGGATCAGGACCATGCTGAACGACGCGTTGTCGATCCGATCGCAGATGGAGGTGACGATGGATCCACTGGGATTGCTTACTCGCGCGATGAAGCCGTATGCGTCAAGTTCGTTGGCCAGCGGTGGCAGCGCTTTCTCGCTCGGCTCCTCCGATGGCTTAATGCAGATCGCTTTCGCGACAACCAATCAGCCCGGCTTAGGTACCAAGGAATGCCAGGATGTGATGGATCAGCTCAACGCCTTCCGCGACCGAGCCCTGCAGGAGTGGGAGGGCTACAAGCCGCGCGTGATGGTGACTGGGCGTACTCCGTTTGTCGCGCAAATATCCCGGAGTATGGATCGGGACGGAATGCTGAGCGCCACATTCTCGATCCTGATCGTTAGTGCTCTTTTCTTTTTGGCATTCCGCCGATTTCTTCCGCTCCTGGGGATCGTTTTGATTCTCGCCCTTTCGGCTCTGGTTTCGCTCGCGCTCGGAATGTTGATTTTCCGAGATCTCAATATGATAGCGATCGGCTTTTGTTCGATTCTGGTAGGACTTGGAGTCGATTTCAGCCTGCTCTTGTTTGGTCGTTATCTGCAAGCGCGCCGGACGGGAGAAGACCACGCGCGAGCGGTGTTTGTAGCAGTCCGCGACATTGGCGCTGCGGTTTTCTATGTGGTGGTCACTACGGCGATCGGTTTTCTGGTGCTTGGCTTTAGTAAGAGCTCAGGATTTGCGCAGCTCGGCGTTCTGGTCGCTCTTGGCGTAGCCGCAGCCGGCCTCTTCATGGTCCTATTTCTTTTCATGTTCTTTAAGCCGGTAAAACCACCTACTAAACCGGACTTTATTTTGATTGGAGCGGACCGGTTTGTGAACGCGATGTTTCGCGAACCGCGCCCGGTACTCTGGATCTCCGCCACGGTGCTGCTCGGCGCTGCCATCATCGCCCTGCTCCCAAGTATCCCATTGAATTTCGACACGAACCCGCGCTCCTTGCAACCGAAGCAAATTCCGGCATCGATCGCCTTGCAAGAGATGGCCGACAAAATGCACCAGGAGTCTGATCCCGTGACTATCCTGATCGACTCCGAGGATCCCGAAACATTTCATGAACGTTGGGAACGCCTCAGCCAAGGACTGGAAAAGGCGCAGGCCGACGGACGAATCAAATCCGTGAGTACGCTCTCGATGCTAGCTTTTTCCCCCAAACGGTTTGCCGAAAATCGAGCCTATTTGAAGAGCCTCGATTTTTCCCGAATCGAAGCAAACTTAACGTCCGTCCTCGAACAGAACGGATTCGACTTAGCCGCGTTCCAGAATGCTTTCACGCTCCTGCATTCACTCGACCAGCAAAAAGACGCGACTGGTTTGCCCGACTGGAACACACTTTTTCCGCCGAAGTCCAGCTGGTGGTTTCTGGTAGAGCATTACTTCTCCAACCCTCCAACGCGTGCCGCCGCTTACGTACAGCCGCTGCATCCAATTAAGACGGCGGCTGAGCAAAAGCAGATCTCGGATTTGATTCATGGGCTCGATCCACAGGCGAAAATCACGGGATGGTCATTCACCGTTTTTGACCTGGTTCCATGGGCCCAGGGTGAGCTAGTAGCATTTACCAGTGTGGTGGGCATCGCCATTTTGGTCTTGCTGGGCATTGTTTATCGGAAACGGTCTCTCTGGCTGGTACACGCTTCCGCGCTTCTCCTCTCGATGCTGGGACTCGTTGCTTCTCTGAAGCTTCTCCACCTTTCCGTGAATCTGTTGAACGCTTTGGCCTTTCCGTTGGTGCTCGCCATCGGTGTTGACTACGGCATTCAGTTCTTAGTAGTGAGCCGTCGAGAAGGTGATCTTCGCGAAAATCTCATCAACGTCCTGAAGCCGCTACTCATCTGTGGACTGGCCACTTTGGCTGGATTTGCCGTGCTGATTCCGGCCCAGAATCCGGCCTTGAGCGGTCTCGGTACAGTATGCGCGGTCGGAGTCTTCTGGTGTTTGCTGACGACGTTTTTCTATATGGTGCCGGCCTTTGCCTATTTGCAGAGGAGCAGGGAAAAAGACGCGGCAATGGCGGCGGCAGAGCAGGTGCATTCGCAGTCGCGCACGTAAATGGATTTTCTCACCCGAAGACACGAAGTCACAGGCCCTAGACCGCGACGTCCGAGCCGACGTTTACGATGCACGGGCTCAGGCCCAACGCGACGATCGCGCTTGAACATTTCTCCCGGGAGGACTCGTGGACATGCCGGTTCATGCAGACTGGTAAGCGAACGGGGAGAAGAATCCATTCTTGTTCGACACCTCCCACTTCAAGCCGTAATCACTGAATCTCATTTGCTTGGATTTTGCCACTACGGCTGGAAAGCCTGGAACCGCGGTGAAGGGATGGCTAGCGATCGTCACATCACAACCGTCTTGTCCGGATAGTCCCTCAATCTCTGCGTCGGCGACGCCGCCGAGACGCAAGCTGCGTCGTTTTCCCTCTGAACGATACTCAATCGGTGCGGCCTTAACTCCAAGGACTTGGTCTATCAGCGGCGCAAGATTCGCCAAATGCCCGCCAGCTTGGCCAGAAAAGATTTGGGTCAAAGCGTCCTGCTGACTTTGGTTTGCCCGTTCGTCCACATAGAGGGCGACTTTCCATTTGCCCTCAAGCATGTGGCCCGGGGAATGGGCCGCAAGCACGGCGTTGAGTCCATCCAGATCGATCTCTCCAAAGCGGCCCTGTTCGATGTGCCAGGCAACCAAGACGGTGCATTCCCCGCTCGTAGGCGGGCTCGTAAATATGCACGGGCACGCTACCTCGCAGTTACAGGCCTCAAAGTAGGATCCGGCGATTTTCCATGAAGTAGGCATAAAAGGGGGTGAGTGATGGAAGTCAGCGCAGCCGGGGGCGGGTATCGAGCCGAAAAAACTTCCGTTTGTGCATAACAAAATGGGCGGGGAGTGAGCAACCTAATTCTGCTTGAGCGGTTGAGATGCAACATCCCGACCGTTCGGCTCACACGCATTGCCCACAGAGCCTATCTCGCTCTCTCGACGCCGTGTATCGCTTACCAGCCAAGGGCGTGTATCGTCCAACCAATCAGGGGAATAGCCCCGTCTACCCTCGTTGGCGATTAAAGGAATCAACGGCTCGGCTGACTTCCCGTTCCACTGCCTTTTCTTTGAGATCCTGGCGTTTGTCGCCATGGGTCTTGCCGCGCCCGATGCCGAGTTCCAGCTTCACTCGATGATTTTTCCAATAGAGACGGAGGGCGACCAGCGTCTGACCCTTCACGGAAGTGGCTTCAAACAATCGCTGGATCTCCGATTTATGTAAAAGCAGCTTACGAGGCCGTTTCGGCTCATGTTGGGTGTGGCTAGCACGGACGTACGGCTGAATATCCGAATCGTAGAGGTAGACACCGCCCTTCTCGATCCGGGCGAAAGCGTTATTGAGATTCGCCAATCCGGCTCGGATCGACTTGATTTCGGTCCCGGTTAGAACCAAACCGGCCTCCAGTTTTTCCAAGATCTGGTAGCTATGAAATGCTCGTCGATTCGAGACGATATCCGCACTCATGGCCACTCAGCTGCTTCTGGCTGCTAACCAGCCTTGTTATTCTCGGTCAGATACTCGAATGTCAGACTACCTTCGATAATTTCCTGTAACGCGATGTCTGCGTTCGACATGCGGGGACCGACTTCGACCATTGGCTTTTGTCCGTTGCTGAGTTGACGGACCCTCTTGGAGACCAGGTTTACAAGAATCGCAGTATTAGGGATCACTTTTGACGCTTCTTCGAGGAGATAACTGGACATACGTAAGTTAGCAGGCGCCCTTTTCTGGCCTGACCATCGACGGAACGCAGAGGTTCCGCTCGATGGTGTCGGTTGTCAACAGATTGATTGGTTCATGAGCTTCGGTGACGGGCCGATCGCTTGGGAGTAGCGGTGGGCGTCGGCGAGCTCTCCACGGAAGGTTTCTTCTGTTCGCTGGGAGTCTTTTCCGGCGTTGCTGACTTCTGTTTCAGGTCGTTGAAGATCTGCAGATAATCATAGGTCGGATAGAATTCGGTTCGAAACGCACCCCACGCTCCCTTTTCAAAAGCAACGTTTACTTCGCGCAATTTTTCGGACGGAAGCCGGAGTGTGATGATATGTCCAATCCCCATCACGATGCGGTAGGAAACAATCTCAACGCCTTCGGGTGGAAAATTCTTAATAAATCCAGTCTGGGCCAGGTGATCATCAATTTCGTCCAACGTCTTACTCTGGTCATGGCGGAGGATGACCGTGAGCATAATCTTACCGTCGTTCCCGGTATCCTGGGCAACCAAAGAACCGGAGGAAAACCAAAGAAATGAGAGCAGCGATATCCATTTCATGCGCGGTTGAATCTATCTCAATGATCCATGTTCTGGAAACTCGGATTGTCTAGGGGCTGTTGAAAAACGGTCGATGCTTCAAGCTGGTGACCACAGCCTCCTGAGCAGCCTGTTTCCGTTAATCCTCATCTCTCACGGGTATTGCAACGGGCTGCTAAGTAGACGGCAATTTTTCATCTCGGTATCGAGATCGAAGTTGGCTTTGCCGGATCAATCTCGCGACTCGTTCTCAGACATTTGCGGTGGTTCGTGCTTGACGTAATTCGCGACGAACTGTTCGCGAAATCGCGCAAACGTTCCTTCTTCCAGGGCTCCTCTGATCAGCGCCATCAGATGAAGATAGAAGTGCAGGTTATGAATCGTGATGAGGCGCAAACCTAAAATTTCTTCGGCCTTAATGAGGTGTCGGATGTATCCCCGGGAGAATTGTTGGCAGGTCGAGCATCGGCAGCCCTCTTCGATCGGTCGCGCGTCGGCCCGGTATGGATTATTTTTCAAGTTCATTGTACCGCGAGCGGTAAAGGCGGTGCCGTTACGGGCTAAGCGAGTGGGTAAGACGCAGTCGAACATGTCGATACCGCGGGCAACCATTTCGATGATTTGCGGCGGCGTGCCGAGTCCCATCGCGTAGCGCGGTTTCTGCGCTGGCAGGCACTGCTCGCAATTCTCGATCGCCCTCATCATTTCTTCCTCTGGTTCTCCGACACTCACTCCGCCCACGGCATATCCGTCAAAATCAAGCTCGACCAGCGAGCGCACGCTCCGCTGCCGAAGGTCGTGATAAACGGCTCCCTGGACGATGCCAAACGTGAGTGGACGTTGGTCAACCGGTCGTTTTTCCATCCAATTCCGGCACCGTTCTGCCCAGCGTAACGTCCGATCGAGGCTGGCCGAAGCATACTCGTGTTCGCATGGATAAGGGGGACATTCGTCAAAGGCCATGGCGATGTCGGAACCGAGAGTCATCTGAATTTCCATCGCGATTTCTGGTCCCAAAAAACAGGGTGAACCATCGATATGGTTATTGAAATGAACTCCTTCTTCGGTGATTCGGCGCAATTTGGAAAGAGAGAAAACCTGGAACCCTCCGCTGTCAGTCAGAATGGGAGAACTCCAATTCATGAAGCGATGCAACCCCCCCAGTGCGCAGATCACTTCGAGTCCAGGGCGCAAGAAGAGGTGGTAAGTATTGCCGAGTATGATCTGCGCGCCAACTTCGTGGAGTTCGGCCGGTGTGGTTGCCTTGACCGTCGCCTGAGTGCCTACCGGCATAAAAACCGGCGTCTCGATTGCGCCATGCCGGGTTTGCAGTTGGCCTCTGCGGGCTCGGGTTATTAAATCGGTGGAAAGCAGTTCAAATCCCATGAGAGGGTCAGCGCTGGAGTTTTCGGCCCGTGGGACTGCTCACCGAAAAACGCACGATCAGGGGTGACATCCGAGATTCATCGCTGGGTCTAAGCCAAAGCGTAATCGCCAGGTTCGATAGTTCGGGCGTGCCTGTAGTTCCAGTCATCACTCTTCTTTGAGCAGCTCTTGTTTAGCCTTTTCCAGCTCGTCCAGCTGTTCTTTCGTTAGTTTCGGGTACTTGAGAGCCAACGCTTTTAGCGTAGCTACGATAATCTGAGAAACGCAAAGACGGGTGAACCATTTGTGATCGGCCGGTACGACGAACCACGGAGCCCAGGGGGTACTGGTGTGGGAAAAGGTTTCTTCGTACGCGATCATGTATTTGTCCCAGACCTGGCGCTCTCGAATATCGGCAGCCGAAAATTTCCAATTCTTTTCCTTCTGTTCGATTCGCTTGAGGAAGCGCTTCTTCTGCTCCTTTCGGGATACGTTCAGAAAAAACTTCAATACCACAATTCCGTTGTGAGTGATGTACCGCTCGAAATTGTTGATCTCTTCAAAGCGCCGTTTCCAGAGGTGGGGTCCGCCCTCTTTAGGGGACAGATGTTGGCTCGCCAGAAGTTCCGGATGCACTCGGACGACGAGCACCTCTTCGTAATAAGAACGATTGAAGATCCCGATGCGTCCGCGTTCGGGAAGGCACCTGGTTGTTCGCCACAAATAATCGTGACGAAGTTCTTCAGATGACGGGCCTTTGAAACCATAAACTTGGCAACCTTGCGGATTAACGCCGGACATCACGTGCTTGATCGTGCTGTCTTTCCCAGCGGCATCCAGCGCTTGAAAAATCAAAAGCAGCGATTGACTTGAGCTGGCGTACAGAATGTCCTGTTGTTCCATCAACAATTCGATGTTGCTCCGCAATACGTCTTCCGCTTCGGCTTTATCCTGAAAATCTCCGGTATAGTCGGAATCGAATTCCTTGGCCAATGAAACGGTCTGGCTCGGTTTCACTACGATTTTCCCGAAGTCGAAACCACATTTTTTTGAAAGGTAATGCTCGATGTCTAGCATGTTGGTGCGTTGTAAGTTGGAGCGGGAAAGGGTGCGAACAAAGTAGCTATTCGCCTGACCGGGTCAGATTTTCCAGCGCTTCCCGATATTTCAGAGCTGTCTTTTCCACAATCTCGGGTGGAAGCATTGGGGCTGGCTCCCGCTTATTCCAGGCAATTGATTCCAAAAAATCGCGCACGAATTGTTTGTCGTAGCTCGGCGGACTCACGCCCACTTCGTAGCTGGAGGCCGGCCAAAATCGAGAGGAATCGGGAGTTAGACATTCGTCGATCAGCAGAATTTGGTGGTCGCGAATACCGAACTCGAACTTGGTGTCGGCGATGATGATTCCCCGTTTGCGCGCATGTTGACTCCCGCGTCGATAGAGCGAGAGGCTGAGGTCTCTTAGCTGAACGGCCCGATCGGCTCCCACGGATTCCTCAAACTGAGCCCAAGTAAGATTCTCGTCATGCCCGGAGGTCGCTTTCCTGGCTGGAGTAAAAAGCGGGCTTTCGAAAGACGAGGCCAATTTCAGTCCGGGGGACTGAGGAATTCCAGCCACCGTGCCTCTTTCTTGATATTCTTTCCAGGCCGAACCGGCCAAATAGCCGCGGACGACACACTCCACTGGTATTGGTTCTGCTTGTTTCACCCACATGGAGCGGCCGGCGAGCAGCTCGGGGACTTCGGTGAAAGGGGCCGGAAACTGGTGGGGGTCGATGGAGAGAAAATGGTTTGGCACATCGCTGAAGTAGCGGAACCAGAATGCGGACAGCTGAGTTAAGACTATGCCTTTACCCGGAATACCCTGGGGGAGGATACAATCGAAAGCTGATATCCGATCGGTTGCGACGATGATCGCGTTTTCGCCAGCCGCAAACAGCTCCCGAACTTTTCCGCTCCGGATCTTTCTCGCCTGTGGGATCGCGACGTTTAGGACGGCAGTCATTTGGCGAGGCGATCAAGCAACTCCAATACTTTTCCTTCGATCGCCGGAAGCGCTATTTCTGGCTGATTTATCGGCAAATCTGGCACCTCCCAATATTCAACCTTGTCGACCCAACTGGGGAATTGTTCCTGCATCATGGCGAAATGCTCGGCTCGATCCATCAGAATCCGGAGGTCAGCCGATTTCAAATCATTTTCAGCCAATTGCACGCGTTCTCGGCCGGTGTGATGGAGGGGAATACGGCGGGCGGAGAGGGCACCAGCGGTGTGAGCCGAGATTGGACCCGTGGCCCAATGAATGGCTAACCCGCGGGAAATTGCCTTCCAAGGAAGATCGTTTTGCGAGGCGTGATAGTTGAAGACGGCTTCCGCAAATCGGCTCCGGTAAAAATTTCCTGTGCAGATGAACAAGACGGTTTTGGCCACTTACTTCGCATACTTTGAAACCGTGCAGAAGGCAAAGCTTAGCCTGATTCAATGCCCAAGAACGGGAGGGATCGCAGCCCGTCTGCGCAAAGCGTACGTCGTGGCCAGGTCCTGGAATTCGCGGATCTTCAAAAACCAGCGGGTTCCGTACTCCGCGAAGGCGGTCTGTCCGACATAGTCCCGCTTCCGCGCGCATGCGCGTCAACATAGGGCATAGGGAGTGACGGCTAAAGATGCTGAGAGACGGAGGGACGCAACGAAAGTAGCCCGGCAATTTATTGCCGGGTAATGCAAAAAGGAGGATGCGTCCCGTAGGGAACGTTTGATCAAATCGCCGTCACGACGGGGCGCATCGCCCATAAACATGGGGGCAGGACGGGAGCGTTTCGACCGTCCCTTCAGGGACGGGCCCGCCTTTTCTCCCTTTCCCGCCAGTCCGTACCGGGCTACTTTCGCGATGTCCCTGCGGGACGACCGAGCAGCGGGACCGATTGCTCAACGCTGTAGGCGACAGCTGTGCTCCTGGTCCAAGCCCCTATGCTTGACGTGCATGCGCGTACGCAGGACGACGTCGGATCCTCAGGATCCGTTGTTCCGGCGCCGCTCGTTTTTCAACAACCTCCCAGACGGCTTATGTAACGGATTTGCTCTTTCTCAGGAATACCCGTTAATTCAAGGGCGAAATGAGTTTTCAAGAAATGGGATTGATGGATGCGGTGGTGCACGGGGTGCAGTCTTTGGGTTTTGTCGAACCCACCCCGATTCAGGAACGCTGCATCCCGCTGATCCTGCAGGGTCGCGACGTGATCGGGTCTGCCCAAACCGGGACCGGAAAGACGGCTGCATTTGCTCTGCCGATCTTATCTAGACTCAAGGATCGGAAGGGGCAGCGCTGTCTCATTCTAGAGCCGACGCGCGAGTTAGCGGTTCAGGTTGAAACTGCTTTTCAGCATTATGCCCGCTTCACTGAAATCGAGATCGGAGTCGTTTACGGCGGAGTTGGTTACGACCGACAAAAGAAATTAATCCAATTTGGAGTCGATGTGGTCGTCGCCACTCCGGGTCGCCTGCTTGATTTGCAACAGCAGGGTTTACTTCGGTTGGATCAAATAGAAATCCTGGTTCTGGATGAGGTCGATCGAATGCTCGATATGGGATTTTTGCCCGACGTCAAAAGGATTGTCAAATTCTGTCCCACCGATCGCCAGACACTCCTCTTTTCTGCGACGATTCCCCCTGAGATCGAATCGCTCTCTTCCTGGGTTTTGCGGGACCCGGAGATTGTGGAGATCGGGGTTCGCCAGGCGGCGGCCGAAACTGTCACGCACGCGTTTTATCCGGTAGCGTCCGCTCAGAAATTCGATCTGCTCGTCGCACTCCTCGAGCAGACCCATTACGAGAGCGTGATAGTATTTACCAGAACCAAGCAGGCTGCCGACGAAATTTCCGATCGTCTGAAGGCGCTCAAGCATTCGGTAACGGCTCTTCATTCGGATCGGAAACAGAGCGAGCGCACAGCGGCGCTCGCGGGTTTTAAGAGTGGTAAATACGAAGTTCTGGTGGCGACGGATATTGCGGCCCGGGGTTTAGACATTGCGGGGGTGACGCACGTGATGAATTACGACATCCCGCTCCATCCAGAGGACTACGTGCACCGCATCGGTCGCACCGGCCGGGCCGAACAAGCCGGAGACGCGTTTACTTTGGTTACGGCCGAGGAACTCAAGGCGATGACGGACATCGAGAAATTTATCAATCAAAAAGTCCCGCGCCTGAGGCTGGACGGATTCAATTACGTCTACACGGCTCTTTTCGATGAAGGAAAGAAGCCGCTCCGCCCGGTCAAAGGGTTTCGCACCAGCCGAGGCTACTCGTTTGGTCGTTATGGCCGCTAAGAAATGACAGATGACAAATGACGAATTTAGGAGGCGCTGAACCCGCAGCCGTCGAATCAGTCATGATCTTGCCGAATCCCGCTTTTGTCCGCAGAACCCTCGTTCACAATCTCGCCTTTCGAGATTTGTCATCTGTCATGCGTTTCGCCGCTACCGCCTTAAATCCAGAAGGATCTTGTCGAGTGCCGCATTGATTCGCGCGGCTGCGGTCAAACGATTGCGCCATTCGCGCGGAATCGCCTGAATCGCGAGATGAGCACCGAGCCAGGATCCCAGCGTTGCCGCCCGGCCAGCGCTATCGCCTCCAGCCCGTATAGTAGCAAGGACGAATCGACCGCAATCATGTCCTTTTTCTATTGTTTTGAGAGAAACAAGAAAATCAGGAAAAATGGTGACGCAACTGTTTCTCTCAGTCACATTTCAACGGTCAGCTGCCGCATTCGTTTTCTCGAACTAAATGTTCACAATTGAGACTGATGACCGACTAAATCCTTTTTCAGCTGCGAGTTTTTGGGAACGTGCTTAGATCTACGATTTCTCGACCGTGTCATGAGTGAGAACGAATGAGAGTGCCTGAGCAAACGTCAAACGAGTGTCAGTTTTGAATCAATCCAAGCCGTCCAAGTTGGTCAAGCCGATGCCTTTTACGAAAATTACGAGTGCTCTTTGGCTCCTTACGGGGCTGGTCCTGCCGACCACTATGGCTCAGATAGTTACCGCGGGTAGTGAGAACCCGAGCCCGGCAAATACCTCTGTTTTTTTGACAAAGAAAGCTGGTACGTCGGCCTCGAAACATCGGTCGCAAACCAAGCACCGCGCCGCAAAGAAAAGCCAGGGACCGGCCCGGGAAGAGAGTTTTGAAGAGGTCTTTCCACCTGGTCACAAATTTACTCCCGAAGAAAAGGCGGAGGCGAGTACGCTGGGAGTCTATTTTGCAAACTCGCTGTGGAAAGATGCCTATAAACTTTCTACTAAATCCGTGAAACAACATCCCGAGCGTTGGTGGCTTCAGGCAGCCAGGGCGGCAGCCGCAGCCAACTTGAACCGCCCGAAGGACGTGATCGCGGCGGTCGATGAAGCGATTCGAACCAATAACGGAGACGCTAACCGAGGCAATTTGACCGAGCTCAAGGTGCTCAAGGCCAATGCACAGAGCCGGCTGGGCCAAAAAAGCGCGGCCATCAGCACCTTTGTCGAAGCGGCAAACACTTCGCCGAAGGATCCGTATAGCCGAGCCGGAGCCGCCTGGATCTATGCTACCGCGGCTGACGCTCAAATTCGGAACGGAGCGACGGCGGTCACTCTGGCCACCGAAGCAGCCAAGCTTTCTCATGAAAAGGATGCGACCATCCTCGACGTCTTGGCGGCCGCCTATGCTGAGCAGGGCAATTTTTCGCTCGCGCAGCAGTGGGAAGGGAAGGCGATTCTTTCGGGTGACTCCCAGGATATTCCTTATTACCAGCGTCGTCTGCAATTTTACCAAGCCAACAAACCGTGGCGGGAGAATTCGAAATAGGACGTCACATTGCCGGAGCAGGGGCTTGCTTCTAGCTCAAGGGGTCTCGCGAAATCCAGGAGAATTGTTGCCCAAACCAGCGACTCGCAGGCGGTAGTTTGACTGACCTCGGAGTGCCAGGAGTCGTCGCAGGTTTTCGCAAACTGTTTACTTCGGTTGGAGAGAAATCCACGAACCGAAGCATTATGAAACACCGATGTACGCTCGTCGATTTGAGTGTAGAACTCCGACTCCTGTTCGGGGTTCCCGAGCAGGCCATAGGCCGCTATAAGACCAAAGTCCAATAGCGGGAGCGCCCCGTTTTTCGCAGAATGACTGTGTAGATCAGCTCCCGTCGAGGAAGCGCGCCGCCGCGCCTCGGCGTCCACCCTGCGGCCCCGAATCTCATTTCCATGAAACATCCCACCTTGCTCACCGCCGTTGTTTTAGTCCTAGGCGCCGCCACAACCTTGCTGCCTAACTCTGCCAGGGGCTGCGAGCGCAGCCCAGATCGACCAGAGCGTGACCAGCGGACTGAGCGAACTTTATGCCAGCAGTCCAGCCGCTCGGACCGTCAGCAAGAAGGCAAAGGCCATTCTCGTTTTTCCGAGCATTGTGAAGGGAGGCTTCATGATCGGCGGGCAGCACGGTGACGGAGCCCTGCGTGTTGGCGGTAAAACAGTTGGCTACTACAAAACGGTCGCGGTTTCTTATGGCTTCCAGGCTGGTCTTCAGAAGTACGGCTACGCCATGTTCTTTATGACCGACGCGTCGCTAAATTATTTGCACAAGAGCGGCGGCTGGGAGGTTGGATCTGCCCCGAGCCTGGTTGTGGTCGATACCGGCATCGCAAAATCGCTTAGCACCACCACGCTGCAGAAGGGCATCTATGTATTCTTCTTCAATCAGAAAGGTCTGATGGGTGGATTGGGCCTGCAGGGAACGAAGATCACCGAGTACACGCAGCAAGTAGGCGCAGATTTGTCCTGAAAGAGTTGAAGCGATAGCCGCAAGCAAAGGCGACGAAAAAAAACCGCGAATGGACACGATTAAATACTGAACATTTGCGTCCATTTGCAGCCCCGCCATAGCTTGCGCGATGGCTGGTCCATTCGTAGTCAGGAGAATCCTCGCAAAAGAACCAAGATTCTGACCAACTGCACTACGAGGGAACGACGATGAGGATGAGAACGACGAGCTTGCTAGCGGCAGTCCTGCTGCTTGCCGGTTGCGCGACCCAGCAATCGGTCGCACCCGGCGCGCTTGGGGTGGCTCAGACAAAATTGGCTGCGGCCCGCTCACAAAAGCTTCCAACAGAAGCAAGGATTAGCGATTACTTCGAGGCTGCAGAAATCACCGAGAATGAAGCCGTGAACCAGTCTCGCAATGCGGAGGTTAAGCAGCAGGCGGAGCAGATTTATAATGATGCGTCCGCCGAGGTCACCGTTTTACTCGAGCAGGCGGATGGGGGCAAATACTGGAATCACAACGAGCGCATCGGCAGCCCCGATTCGTCATTCGAGGTTCGATTTCAACCGGACGGAGGCAACGGCTTCTGGTCACCTGGTTATTTCGATCAGCTTAAACGGACCAAGGATGCCGATCATCGACACCTCCGTCTTTGGGTTCACGGACCGGGATTCGGAGGTACTCTTGTCGGGATTCGAAGCGGCCGATCTGGCGATCCGTTTGCGCCGAAGGTGGGCTACGTATGCCCAATTACGACAACTCTAGAATTCTCGTCACAACGAAGAACCAAATCCAGTGCGCATGGGGTGTTGGTTGCGTTGCATGATCCCACCTTCCAGCAAACGGTGCAGCTTGGTGGCAAGACCCAGCCCCTGGCTTACGACCTTTCGGCTCCGCTTGGACACTATCCGCGCACGAACGCCGCGATTGTCGCCGTTAGGGGACTCTTACGCGCCGATAAGATTACTCAACGTACCGGGCTCTATATGGTTGAGCCTTTTGATCCTGATCGCATTCCGATTGTGTTGGTCCACGGACTGTTGTCGACACCTCACATGTGGTTCAACATCGTGAATGCGGTCCGTGCGGACCCGGAGCTGAGAGCGCGCTATCAGTTCTGGGTGTTCTACTATCCGACCGCCAACCCGCCGGCGCTCTCCGCCTTGGCATTTCGGAAGGATTTAGCGACTGCGGAACGATTGTACCGTCCCAAGCACGGCATCGTGCTCGTTGGTCACAGCATGGGCGGATTGGTCTCCCGGATGCAGGCCGTTGATACCGGCCGAGTTCTTTGGGACGAATGCTTTCATCAGAATGCGGATCGACTTTACGCGAAAATTCCGGCCGACAATCTGCTTAAACAAACGCTGGTGTTTCACGCAGACCCTGACGTGAAGCGAATCATATTTGAGTGTGTTCCCCATCGCGGCAGCTTTCTCGCCGTAGGCACGGTCGGCGCACTAGGCGCCAGCTTGATTCGTGTTCCAGCAAACGTGACTTCAACAATCAGAACCACGCTTGGCGACTCCCTGGAGAAGGTTACGGGCGTGAAAGGCCTACGTCTTCCCACCAGCATTTCGGGCCTTTCGCCCCGCTCACCGATCCTGATCGGGTTGGATAAACTCCCAATCAAGGCTCCGCATCATTCGATCATTGGTGACCGCGGCAGAGGAGACTCACCGAACGTCTCCGACGGTGTCGTTCCCTACCGGAGTGCCCATCTCGACTCCGCTCAATCCGAAAAGATCATACCGTACGGTCACAGCGGCTACCAGAGCCCGGAAGCAATCGAGGAACTATTGCGAATCCTCCGGCTCCATCTGGGCCTGAAAGCCGAGCCGACGCACAAAGCGGTCTCTCAGTAGCGTCAATCAGCACTCCTGATCCCATGAGGCGGCAAATCTGCGCGCATATGATCTTGGTAACCCGGCAAAGTGCGAACTCGTAAATTGAGCGACAACTAACGAACATCTTCTCGATGCAGCGTCCCCCATTCATCATCACAACCATTGTCGTTACACTCGGTTTTCTGTTTGTCACGCCAGAATCTCGAGCCCAGGCCCACACCAAAGGCACCCCAGTCGCGCCATTCACTCCGACTCTCAAACCAGGAGATTATGTCTGGCATCCCGAGCTTTCGCCGGCCGGACCGGTAGTCGTGCTGGTGAGTTTGCCGGACCAAACTCTGTACGTTTATCGTAACGGCGTTCGTATCGGGCGCTCGACCGTAAGCACCGGTAAGCCCGGTAAGCACACACCGACGGGCGTGTTCACCGTTCTGCAAAAGAAGGTCCGTCACGAATCGAGCATTTACAAAGGCGCCCAGATGCCGCACATGCAGAGGCTCACCTGGGGTGGTATCGCGCTTCACGCCGGGTATTTACCAGGCTATCCGGCGTCAGCGGGCTGTGTGCGAATGCCGGTCGATTTCGCGGCGAAGCTCTACTTGGTAACCGGTATCGGCACCACCGTCATCATCGCCGACAATAAGTCCGCTCCAAACCACACCGTCCGTCCTGGCCTGCTTTTTTCCGGAAAGACGGGCACGCCACCAGCGGGCGGCTTCGTGTGGGCGCCGGACAAGGCGCCGAAGGGGCCGGTTTCGATCATCGTGAGTGCTGCGGATCGCAGGATCTATATCTACCGCGACGGTGTGGAGATTGGCCGCGCGCCTGTCACAGGATTAGAAAGTGCTCGCCTATCCGGTACCTACGTTTACTCGGCTGATGCGACTATCGATGCCAGCGGCCGGCGCGACTGGATCTCCACCACCAGCGTCGGCAGAAAAGCACCGAACCTGAAGGACCTGGAAGAGCGTATCTCAATTGATTCATCCTTTCTCCAGGACGTCCGCGCGCTGATCATGCCAGGAACGACGCTGGTGCTCACCAGCGCACCGGTCGGCAGCCAAACTCAGAGCGGTCCCGGATTCAATATTCTGACGGCAGACGCCCGATAACCCCAAACAAGCAGTAATCCCTCACGGTAGCGGTTCCCTACGGGTCCGACGTTCGGGCCGTATCGAAGATTCTCGAAGAAATCGCCAAAGAGCACGGCCTAGTGTTGGAGAAGCCGATACCGACAGCAGCCTGACTGAATTTGCGGACAAAGGGTTGGTCTTCACCTTGTCCTACTGGCTCGATTTGAGCAAAGCCGACGGTTTATAGCGTGGCAAGTGACTTGCGCCAGATGATAGTGAAAAGGCTGGCCGAATCTAGGATTGCCCTCGCGAACGCGCCTCAAGTCATCCAGGCATCTGAGCCGGAAGGGATGGACAACCCGAAGAAAGATGGATCGAAAGCTCCGATGTAATTTTCGGGAGATCTTCGTCCTCGTTCTCGGTCGGGGGGGACGATCAGGAAATAGGAGAAGCGAACTAGAAACGGACTTTCTCGGTGAGGACTGAACTCTGGATAGGTTTCACCAGCCTTCCAATGAGACCTCTTCGAGGACGAGCACGATTTGGCGTCGACCGTAAACTCTCGCGAGAACTTGATCGAACGGCTGCGGCTCCGGGCTTTTGCAGTACTGCATACTCTTCTTTACAGTCATTATAGTCTAAGCTAACACGGTATTGGCGCCCCGGCTGACTTACGGACTCTCTCAGTGACGGCTACGCGGCATCGCCTGCGCCGCTGGCCGATTTGTTTGTTTTTTCGATGCCTGCGATCGTCGACGCCGTCAGCCAACGGAGGGCCACTGAAGATAACTGGAGCCTTATCCGATGGAGCGGAACGAGAGGAAACGCATTGGAAACGGAAGGTCAAACGCAACAAAACGCCCACCTAGGCCGGTTGGCTCTGATGGGCGAAATAGCCGCTTCCCTGGCGCATGAACTCAACCAGCCGTCCGGCCTGGTTCTAACCAAACCAATAGCGAAGTATGAAAAGCAGACTGATGGCCATTATTGGCACGACTTATGTCTTGATCTCCGGCGCCGCACTCGCCGCCGAAGCCGCGGAAAAACCCGGCGCGGTCTCGCCTGTTCCCGGCGCACAACCGGGCGATGTGACAATCAAGTTTGTTCAACCCGAAAAATTCACTGACTTCAGCATTTACGGTCGCGACTCCCGATGGTCGGCCTCTTATTTCGCTAGCGAGATCAGCGGCGATCTTAAACCAGCGCTGAAACGCAAATTTCCAGGCAGTAAACTCACGCTCCGGTTTACCGACATCGATCTGGCCGGCAGTTCCCGAACCTCGCGGCGGGGAGGACGAGACGTCAGAGTCGTCCGCGGTGAAATGACGCCTGCACGTATGTCGTTCGAGTTTTTACTGCAAGATGGGACCGGCCGGACGTTAGCGAATGGCTCAGCCAGGATTACTGACACTTCGCACCATAGCTCGTTACTCCGCAGCCAGAGCAGCTCGAAGCCTCTTTATTACGAAAAACGAATGTTGGAGAAGTGGCTCAAATCGGTAAAAGTTTCTTAGCTGATTCGGCACGATCAGTTCCCCAACGAGGGAAGAGGACGCAGCTCCAGCCGCGCCAAAACGCGTGGTGAAGGGCGGATCGTTCCTTTGCAATCCGTCTTACTGCGAGAGCTATCGTCCGAGCGCGGTACACCTCCGGACACCGGCTCCTCTCATACAGGCTTCCGCTGTGTGATTTCGGCAAACGATTGGAAGACGAGTGTAACCCTTTCTGATCCGGCAAGGAACTGAGGCGGTCACTCGCTCATTTCAGTACAAGCGGGAAGGAATGAGAGGACAATCCTTGCTCTAGTTCGCTTTCTTTGTACAGGCTTCACGATCATGACCGAGCTGAACCGTCGACGCTTCCTTCGACTGGTTGGGCTAGTTTTTTTCAATGGAGTACTACTGGTCACCCTACTGGGTCTTACGTTTTGGGCGGCTGGCGCTTTTTTTTTCACGTTTCCCTTAAACGAGTTTCGTGGACTTGCGGCGGCGATCTACGCCCTGGCCGTACTCGTCGTTCTGGTCGCCATCCGCCCATTGTGGAAGGGGGCGGTCACCGTGTTGGGGCTCTGTTCATCCTGGTACTTGCCTGGACCTTTACAATTCACTCGTCGAACGATGGGCGCTGGCAACCCGAGGTGGCGGAGACGGCCTGGGCAAAAATTGATGGCGACAAGGTGACCATTCACACTTTCCGCGATTTCGATTACTGGACCTCAACCGATTTTATTCCGAATTGGGAGACCAAAACGGTTGACCTGGCTCAGGTCAGAGGCGTCGACCTCTTCATCAATTACTGGGGATCAGAATGGATGGCCCATCCGGTTGTCAGTTTCCAGTTCGGAGACAACGATCATGTGGTTTTTTCCATCGAACTTCGGCCGCAACTCGGTCAGAAACCTTCCACGTTGGCAGGGCTATATAAGAGCTACGGCCTTATTTATCTCGTAGGTGACGAGCGCGATCTTATACGGGTCCGAACCAACTATCGTGAGGAAGACATTTATCTCTACCGAACTGTGGTAAAGCCGGCGCGTGCGCGCGCCATATTTCTTGACTACCTCCGGCGAGTGAATGCCCTTCACGAACGTCCGGAATTTTACAATGCGTTAACCAGCAACTGCACGACGAACGTTCGTGTTCATACAGCAGCGACGGCAGTCGATAAACCTGTACCCTGGGACTGGCGGATCCTAATCAACGGCTATGCCGACCAGATGCTGTATGAGCGTGGTGATCTTGTCGGTCAGCTAGCCTTTGCTGATCTGAAGAAGCAGGCTTTGATTAATGAGAAAGCCAAGGCCGCCGACCGGGACCCAGAATTCTCGCAGCGGATTCGCGAAGGAGTGATTGGGTTCCAGCCCGAAACTCAATAAAGGGGCACGTGGTTTGCCAGAGGTTCGTGAGCCTTTCCGTTGTCTCATACTTGGCTCACACACCTTTTCTCGCGATCGCTCAACGGTGTGCTTCGCCCTATCGGACGCTGGGCGACAACACGCTATCGATTCCTGAACGTCTGTTCTCCTTGCCTGCCGATTCAGCGCCATTCGTGTTTCGGATACTTTCGCTGCAGTTCTTGTTTCAGCTTCGGGTAAGTCTCTCGCCAAAACCCCGAGAGATCCTGCGTTATTTGGATCGGGCGATGGTTAGGAGCAAGCACCTGAATCAAAACGGTGACGCGGTGATCGCAGATCTTAAGCGATCCTTCGACGCCGTATAAATCCTGGATCCGCGCTGCTAACGCCGGGGGCTGGCGCTCCGAATAAACCAGCTTGGCTTTACGACCCCCGGGTAATTCGAATCGTTCCGGAGCGAAGCGATCAACCAAAGGGATCTGTGCCGGAGACAACCACGCCTTAACGGTTGACCAAACCGACCGATCTTTGATCTCGCGGTAGCCGAGTGCGCCCTGACAAATCTGTGAGATCAGATATTTTTTCCCTTCATCATCCAGCCTGGGCAGGCCGAGATCCGGATACCAATCGGTCAGGCAATTGAGCCGCGTGATCCATTGCTCCACTTCGTGATTCCATTTGGTCAGCGGACAACGACCGCTGACAACTTCTGCGGCCAACACGGCGGCGGTCGCGTCGTTCGCTTTTGGCTCTGTTTTTGCACTGTGCAGAATCAAGTCCCGAAAGAGTTCATTGGATTGAGCGACGACCCGCCGAGTTGCCGGATCGTAGAAGAGCGTCTCGGAGACCTGAAAGTCCTTGGGAAATACTTCCTGCAGCCACTCTTCCCGAATGGCCGTGGCAAAGGAGAGCAAGACCAGCAGATCCTCGTTCCGTCCCTGAATCTCCCGGATCTCGGCGGTCACAAATAAGGGGCTTTTTTGGACGGCGCTTTCGCGCGCCAGCACGCCGTGACGGTGGTGAACCAGATCGCAACGCAAAGTTCCTGCGTCGATCCGCCGGGCAAGGTGATCGGAAAAACCGACCAGCATGCATCGGCCAAGAGCCTCCGCGTTGAAATCATCGGGACGCCCGGATATCTTGAGTCCCTCACTTTTCGCGAGATCCAAAAACTGGCGAAACAGACGGCCAACCTGCTGCGACACGGCATACCGAATGCCCAAGCGTCGAGACCGCTCTGCTCCTTGCTCATGGGCATAGACCCAGGCACGGATCATTACGAAGAAATCCGATTCCGCTTCGTTTCCGAGCAACAACTCGCGATCGTGATCCATCTGGCTGCCGTCGCTTCGCCGAAGAATGTGGCGTTCTTGCGTAAGTGCCGCGATCAAAGCGATCGTCGGTACGCACCCGAGCTCGTCCGCCAGAAGCAGCATGCGCGAGTAACGGGGATGGACTGGGAACGAAAGCATTCGGCGGCCAAGGCCAGTGACGATTTCCGATTTTCGTTCCAGCGCGCCAAGGTCCACGAGCAACTCTACCGCGCGGTGCAGTGACTTCGGATCGGGTTTCTCTAACCAACCGAACCGTTCGATGTCGGAAATCCCAGCCGCTTTCAGATTGAGAATGACTTCCGCCAAATCGAGGCGCTTGACCTCTGGAAGGTCTTGAGCGCGACGGTTGAGATGGTCTCGCTCGGACCAAAGACGAAGGCATTTCCCCGGAGCCGTGCGTCCGGCTCGGCCGGCCCGTTGATCGGCCGAAGCGTGGCTGATCTTTTCCGTGATCAAGGTGTTGATGCCGCGATGCGGATCGTACTTGGCGATCTTGGCCAGACCACTGTCGATGACGAGAGTGACTCCATCGATCGTGAGTGAGGTTTCGGCAACGTTGGTCGAGACAACCACCTTTCGCTGATCATAACTCGCGACCGCGGCGTCTTGGGAACCGGGCGAAAGATCCCCGTGCAATGGAAGAACGATACCGTCGAAGCGAGTGCGCTTAATTTCCTCGATCGTGCGGGCGATTTCGTAGGCCCCAGGCATGAAAATGAGAACGTCGCCCCCGTCGTTTTGGGCTTGAGTCAGTGCGTCCACCGCGAGTTCCCACGGAGGTTCGTCAACGACTTCGCGCTTGAGATGCTCGATGGTCACCGGAAACGTTCTTCCCCCGGAAGTAAGGGTTTTACAGGGGCGGAGATAGGTCTCGAGTAGTCCGGTGTCGAGCGTTGCCGACATCACGACGATCTTGAGATCGGGTCTCTTCTGCATCTGAATCTCCATGGCGCGAGCAAGCGCAATGTCGCCATAGAGGTGGCGTTCATGGAATTCGTCGAATATCAAAACAGAGACTCCGAAGAGCTCGGGGTCACTCACCATTTGTCGAAGCAATACTCCTTCTGTGACAAAGCGAATCCGGGTTTCCCTGGAACTGACGTTGTCCAGCCGTATTTGATAGCCGACTTCAGCGCCCAATTCAGAATCGCGTTCCCAGGCCACCCGGGCTGCCAGCATCCGGGTCGGAAGCCGTCTGGGCTGGAGAATTACGATTTGGTCTAAGCCGGCCAGCCCACTGTCTAACTGGATCTGAGGCACCTGAGTCGATTTTCCGGAGCCGGTCGGCGCTTGCAGGATGAGCCGGGGACAAACAGTGAGATCATTGATGATGTCTTTCTCTAGTTCAAAGATCGGCAGACTGTGTTCCACGGTGCGACACTCATTCTCCATCAACGCCAGAACTCAAAACAAATCGTCCTCGGGCTCGTCGTCGAAGTCATCAAACAAGGGAGGGATCGCGTCCTCGCGATCCGCGGCGCACGAGGATCCGAGGTCGCCCGAATACCGGAGCTTTGCGCAAGAGACAGCGAGCGGCTGTCCGGAGACGGGAAGGAGATTGAAGGGTCTGAGGTTGGTTGAACGATTTCGAAGGTGTAGCACGATCCGTGACTGGTAGGGCGAAACAGTCCGGCACATGCCTAGCGTGGCCTGACGACGTTTCGGGCGCCGGACTGTGAGCCTGCGTCTCCCGTCGTTTGGTTCATACGCCAAATCGCGATCGCTCAAGGGCGGGTTTCGCCTACCGATAAGGGCGGATACGCGCGGCGCTTGCGACGTCCTCACATTTGTGTAAGAAGAACGGTTACATTATGCGAACCATTCTACGCGTATTTCGCTACACTCGGCGCTATCCATGGCTGGCTGCTAGTACGATTGGATTCGCGGTACTGGCTACGCTGATGGTGATCGTCTTCCCCACTGTAACGCAGCGCGTGATTGATGATGCGATTCGAGGGAATCGTCCAGAGTTAATTCTTCCGCTGGTTGCTTTAGCGATTGCTGCGTTCTTCGTACAAAATCTGGCGAACGGATTTCGGATCATTTTCAACAACACTTTCGAGCAGAAAGTGATTTTTGACATTCGTAGTGATCTTTACGATCACATTCAGCGATTGCCCCTTTCATGGTTTGACCGGCGGGCGACAGGCGACATCATGACCCGGGTCTTGGAGGATGTGACTGCCGTGGAGCGGGTGCTGATCGATGGGATCGAGCAAGGGAGCGTCGCGATCCTCCAAGTGATTATCGTCAGTACGCTTTTGTTTTGGAAAGAACCGGGTCTCGGTTGGTTGACGCTCATCCCCGTGCCTTTGCTGGCGGTTGGCGCATTATGGTACACGCTCACAGCAAAGCCCCGTTACTCCGGGCAGCGACAAGCTGCATCAGCGATGAATTCTCTACTGCACGATAACCTGGCCGGAGTGCGACAAATCAAAGCCTATGCGCGGGAGGAGTCCGAGCATCGCCGTTTTAATCAGGCCAGTACCCGCTTAAAGGACGCGACGTTGGTCGTACTGAAAGCCTGGGCAATCTATACGCCATCCATGGAATTTGTCACATCGTGCGGACTTGCCATCGTTACCGGTTTCGGCGGCATGGCAGTATTGCAAGGGAAGATGGGTCTTGGCGAATTGGTAGCGAGCTTAATTCTCGTGCGTTTTTTGTATGAACCGATCGGCCGGCTCCACAGCTTGAATCAGATGTTCCAGAGCGGACGAGCGGCCGGCGAACGAGTGTTTGAAATGATGGATTCTCCGGTGGAAGAGGGAATCGATGCGCCGGCAGACTCTTTTGATCCGCTCGGCTTAGTCGAGTATCGGGATGTAACCTTTGGCTACGAGCCGGGCAGAGAGGTCCTTCGAAGCATCTCCTTGATCGCTTCGCCCGGCCAAACGATTGCGTTGGTGGGACCGACTGGAGCGGGAAAATCGACACTGGTGAGTCTCCTCTTACGGCTTTACGACATTCCGGAAGGGTCCGGCGAGATACTGATCGACCAGCGTGCGATTCGCGATTTATCGCGAAAAACGGTTCGGCAGGTCACCGGCTTCGTGTCGCAGGAAACCTTTCTCTTCAACGGTACGGTTCGGGAGAACCTATTATTTGGAAAACTGGATGCGAAAGATTCTGAGATCGAAGCTGCGCTCCAAGCTGCCCACGCCTACGACTTCGTTTCCCGATTGCCCCAAGGGTTAAACTCTCCGGTAGGTGAGAGGGGTATCCGCCTCAGCGTCGGCGAAAAGCAACGGCTATCGATCGCGAGGGCTCTTTTGAAGGATCCTCCGATATTGATTCTAGATGAGGCCACCGCGAGCGTCGATACGCAGACGGAACGGGAAATTCAGGCTGCTTTAGAGCGTTTGTTGCTCGGTCGTACCAGTTTCGTCATTGCCCATCGGCTGTCGACGGTTCGCAACGCGGACCAGATCTTGGTACTCGACCGGGGCGAGATTGTAGAGAGAGGAACTCACGACGAATTGCTGACGTTGGGCGGCACCTATCGCCGGTTGTACGAGAGCGGATTATTCGCTGAAACGAGCGAGGTTCTTCGGTCCTAACCGTCCTGGATGCGGCTCGGCGGGCGTATCGACAGGCACATCCCTATCGCAAAGATCCATCAGTGGGGTCGCGAAAGTCTTGTCGTGATTCGGGAGCCTCTGCCGAGCGACGTCTCGTTTCGGGCTTGCGTCATTTCGCCCACTGCCTATTTAGTATCCGTTGCTTTATCGGATTGGTTACCTGACTCGCCTCGCGCTGCTTCAGATAGGAAGCATCTTTTGGCTACTGCTCAACACCTTGGAGGAAGTGGGCGACAATGTCAGACGCGGTCGTCTACCCTTTCGCTGGTCAGCGCTGTTTGCTCAGACTGATCGGACCGGAGTCGGGTCAGTTCCTTTGGTTCTGATGGTCTCCTTTTTCCTCGGCCTCACGATGGCCTTGCTCACTGGCTACCAACTGCAGAAATTCGGTACTGAACGGTTGGTACCGGCTCTTATCACAATAGCTTTCACTCGAGAACTTGGTCCGCTCCTGACTGGTATCGTTTTGGCTGCGCGGATCGGAGCGGCATTCACGGCGGAGCTTGGCACGATGCAAGTAGCGGAAGAAGTGGAAGCAATTGAAGCGATGGGGATCGGCCCCCTCCGCTTGCTCGTTGCTCCCCGATTGGTGGCAATCACCTTTCTCATGCCCTGCCTCTCTGTGTGCTCATGTATAGCCGCTCTCCTTGGTTCCGCCCTCATCTCCTGGACAACCCTAAATCTTGTACCCGCTTTCTATTTTGACGCGGTGCTCAGCAGCCTGCTGGTAAAAGATATAGTCATCGGCCTGCTCAAGGCCGCATTCTTTGGGTTGGTTATCGGGTTGATTGCCTGCTTTAAAGGGTTGACAGTGACCGGCGGAGCCGAAGGCGTCGGAAGAGCAACGACCGATAGCGTAGTTGTTGCCATCACGAGCGTTATCGGATTTGATACGATTTTTAATATTGTCGTTACGGAATACAACCAATGAACGAAACTCCGCTCGTTCATCTCGACAGCGTCACTTTACGCTTTGGAGACAAGACGGTTCTTGACAAAATCAGCTTGAAGATCTTTCCAAAAGATCGCTTGGTTGTTTTAGGTCAAAGCGGCGGAGGAAAGAGTACGATGCTTCGTCTGATTCTCGGTATCTTGCGACCGACGTCCGGGGATGTGCGGTATAAGCATCTGCGAATTCATCGTTTGAGCCGCAGTAAACTCAATCTTCTGCGGTCGCGGATTGGGATGGTCTACCAGTACTCTGCTCTTATCAGTTCGTTGAACGTTCGCGGTAATCTTGCACTTCCGATGGAGGAACTGGGCCGCAAGTCGCGGAAACAAATCGATGAATTGGTGAAGGAAAAGCTTGCGCTGGTCGGGATGAGCGGCACGGAGGACAAAATGCCATCGGAGCTGAGTGGGGGCATGAGGAAGCGGGTGAGCTTGGCGAGAGCTTTGATGTTGGAACCGGAGTTGATTCTGTTCGATGAACCGTCGGCCGGACTCGATCCGGTGATCAGCTCGGTTATCGATGAGCTGATCATCTCCTTATCGGAGAAGACAAACACTACCTCGATCATTGTCACGCATGAAATGGAGAGCGCCTTTCGGATCGCCACTCGGATAGCGATGCTGTATAAGGGTGCCATCATCCAAGATGATGTTCCGGAAACATTTCGAAATACCGAGAACCCGGTTGTGCGGCAGTTTGTCAGCGGGGAAGTGATCGGACCGATTACCGAAATCGTAGAGAATGCAGATCCTTCGTGACGAAATTCGCACCGGAATTCTGGTGATCCTTACCATCGGGCTAGCGATTGGGGTGGTTCTTTATCTGTCGGCCCCTGGTCTCTTTAGGCCGATCGCTCACTACAAAGTCTTTTTCGACGATGCCGCCGCGATCAAACCCGGTTCGAGCGTGCTGCTTGCCGGGAGGAAGATTGGAACCGTCGAGTACATTCAGTCGCCTGTCCCGTTGGATCAACGGCCGCCAGGAAGGCCGGATTGCGAGGTGGTAATCACTGTGGAGGTATCGGCGGAGGCGCAGATTTTTAAGGCGAATGAAGTTTCGATGCGAACTTTTGGGTTGCTCTCCGAGCTGGTGGTCGATTTTACGAACGGGGATATCAAATCAGAACGGGCGGTGAATGGAGACTCGTTTGTCGGAGTACGCCAGCCCGATCTAAGTGAAATAGGCCCGGTTATTATCAAGAAGCTGGATCCCGTGCTGAGAGAGGCCACCTCCACGCTATCCGAGCTGCGCCGAGCTTCGCAGAATTTTACTGAGCTCACTGCCAAAGATTCCAAACTGATTGGGACGCTCAATGGGACCCTGGAAAACTTCCGTTCGGTGGGCGGTAATCTGAAAACGTTGACCGAAAAAGGAGGAGCCGTGGACATCTCGCTCAATGGTTTCCAAACTACGCTGCAAGGTGTTCAGCAAGTGACCGCCCAGATCGGCAAAGACAATAATCTGGAGAAAACCCTGGTAAACTTGAATTCGGCCTCAGAACGCTTGAAGTCTCTATTGATCCAGCTTCAAGGCACCTTGAATAGCGCGCTACCGCATCTGGACATTATTTTTTCGGACCTCAGTGAGCTAACCGGCAAACTGAAGAGTCAGCCTTGGCGGATCGTTTGGCCTAGCACTATTAAGTATCCGCCGACCAATCCGGTCGAACCTCCGCATAAACCTAAAGCGAAGTCGGCGCAGAACTAAAATAGCTCGCTCTGCCGTCCCGGCGGAAGCTTAATACCAAGTTTTTGGTAGGTTTTCGGCAAGGCCACGCGACCTTGGGGACTGCGTTTGAGGTAGCCTTCCTGAATGAGATAAGGCTCGTTCACCTCCTCGATCGTTCCAGAATCTTCACCCACCGCCACCGCCAATGAACTGATTCCGACCGGCCCTCCCTGAAAGCGAGAGACCAATGCCTCCAACAAACGTTTGTCCATTTCATCCAATCCGTCGTCATCGATGTCCAACATTTGCAGAGCAAGATCAGCCGTATTTTGATCGATAAACCCGTTGCCTTTCACTTGAGCGTAGTCGCGGACCCAGCGCAGTAGGTTATTGGCTACCCGGGGGGTTCCTCGAGATCGGTTTGCCACCTCCAGTGCGCCCTCAGCGTTGACACCGATCCCGATCAAACCTGCGCTCCGTTCGATAATTTGGCGGAGGTCAGCTGCCGCATAATAGTCCAGACGGGAGGTCATTCCGAATCGGGAACGGAGCGGTGCGCTGATCAGCCCGGCTCTGGTGGTGGCGCCGACGAGCGTAAACTTTGGCAAATTGAGCCGCACGCTTCGGGCGTTTGGGCCCTGGTCGATAATGATGTCGAGACGAAAGTCTTCCATCGCGGGATAAAGGTACTCCTCGATCGCCGGCTGAAGCCGATGGATCTCGTCGATGAAAAGAATATCGCCTCGCTCCAGAGTCGTGAGCAAACCGGCAAGGTCGCCGGCCTTTTCGATCATTGGTCCACTCGTACTCTTAATGTTGACGCTCATCGCGTTAGCCAGGATGAACGCAAGGGTCGTTTTTCCCAGCCCCGGGGGTCCGCTCAAAAGCACGTGTTCTAGAACGTCTTCCCGTTGCTTTGCAGCGGTCACCATGAGCTCCAAGCGTTCGCGAACGCGCAATTGGCCTTGAAACTCGCTGAAAAGCGGCGGGCGTAAGGAGACATCAAATGCGCTTTTCGGTGATTCGACGGTTTCCTGATAAAAGTTTTCAGCCACGCAATTGGTTCCGCTTGTGCGAGATTACTCTTGGGTTGATGCAAAATACAATCAAGGATCTGCCAGAAATTCCGCGACACCTCTCCGTGTGCAAACGCTGATTGAGGACATCGAAAAACATCTTACTGTGAGGTCACCTAATGAATGCTGGGATTCAGGAATCGACGATCGTAGATAAGGTTCTCGCTGGTGAGCGGATTACTTCTGCTGAAGCGCTCGAACTCTATTATCTGCCTCTGCAGGAACTGGGCATGCTGGCCGATCATCGGCGGAACCTGGCGAAAACGAACGCGTACGATCAGCGCGGAAACGAAATCGTTACCTATATTGTCGAGCGAAACATCAACTACACAAACGTCTGCAATGTGTACTGCAAGTTCTGCGCATTCTATCGGACGGAACGAGATAGCGACCACTACGTCCTGACGCACGAAGATATCGACCAGAAGATCGACGAACTGGTGGCGATCGGAGGCATTCAAATCTTAATGCAAGGCGGCCACCATCCGAAGTTGGGTATTGACTATTACCTCGATTTGTTGAGCCACCTTCGGGAAAAATATCCAAAAGTAAACATCCACGGATTCAGCCCGCCAGAATTCAATCACTTCGCGGAAGTGTTCCAGATGTCGTTGCGAGAAGTTATCGTCCGATTCAAGGCAGCCGGACTAGGTTCGATTCCGGGTGGGGGCGGCGAAATACTGGTTGATCGAGTCAGGAACCGGATCTCGCCGCTCAAATGCAATACGGAACAGTGGCTCAAAGTCATGGAGATAGCTCACGAAGAAGGCCTGAGAAGTAGCGCGACAATGATGTTTGGACATGTGGAGACGATAACCGATCGGATTGAGCATCTGGAACGGCTCAGAGACCTCCAAGACAGAACTGGAGGGTTTACAGCGTTCATCTGCTGGACGTTCCAGCCGGAGAATGTGGTGTTGAAAGCGAATCCGGTGGGGTCCGCTGAATATTTGCGGACGCAGGCGCTCGCTCGAATCTATTTAGACAATATCGAGAACCTGCAGAGCTCTTGGGTAACCCAAGGTCCGAAAATCGGCCAGGTTGCCTTACGATTCGGCGCGAACGATTACGGATCAGTAATGATGGAGGAGAACGTGGTCAGCAGCGCGGGGACCACGTTTCGATTAACTCGGGAAGAAATTGAACGACTTATTTCCGAGGCGGGGTACGAGCCGCATGCTCGGAATAATCGCTATGAGTTAGTGCACTAGAAACTCCCTGGCAGGGTGTTGGACTTTGCACGACGGACGCCGACCAATTTGTATAAACCTGTTCCTAGCTCTCTGCGCTAGGCTATCCTGAATCGCGGCTACGCCGCTGAAAACCCGTCCATTCAATTTGATCAAGCGAACTCTGGAAAACTGCACGGCCGCATGCGGTCGTCTGGCATCTGCGGAATTTACGGAATCTCAGCGTCTGCCTCGAGTCTGTGCGTGACATCTCGATTACCGTTTTGTCATCCTTGCGTTTCAATTTCGTCCGAAACGCCAGGGCCGCTCTGGTTTAATGAAGGTTTTTCTGTTGACCTTTAAGGCAGCCTTGCCATGAATTACGGACCATTCGCCTTCTTCGTCTGTTCAGCTATTCATTTATGAATCAAAAGAGTCCCCTCGGCCGGAACTGGATTTTGTGCGCGGTTCTGTGCGCTTCGCTTGCGGCTGCGGCCCGGGCGCAAGAACCTCCCGCTGCCCAGCAGCCGACTCCTCCGCCGAGTGCTGTACCGACTCCCGCTCCCAGGCAGGCTTCTCCGATTGTTCGCCAAATTGAGATTCAATACGCCGGTCCGGCTACGTTGAGCCGGCAACGGATTCTGACCAACATGAAGACAACGGTTGGTCAGCCTTATGCAGAAACAACGGTTGAAGATGATGTTCGTGCCCTTTACGCCACTGGGCTTGTCACCAACGTACGCATTTACGGCGAACCGATACCGGACGGAGTCAAAGTCATCGTAGTTGTGCAAACGAGGGTTACGCTGGCGGGTGTCTATATTCAAGGGAACGAAAAGGTGAAAGTTGCCCGAATCCGCCGGGAGATTAATTTGAGGATCAATTCTCCTTTGGACGAACAGCTTTTGGAGCAAGCTCGGCAGAAAATCGTCGATCTCTACCAGAAGCGTGGATTTCCCGATGTAGACGTTCAATATAAATTGACGACCAACGAAGATCAGGGA
Source organism: uncultured Verrucomicrobiae bacterium (assembly GCA_963804425.1). GTDB lineage: Bacteria > Verrucomicrobiota > Verrucomicrobiia > Chthoniobacterales > JAFAMB01 > DASTDH01. Next base: position 52,187 of record CAWDQF010000007.1, read on the forward strand.
ACGGCGACCGTCACTTACGCAATTAGTGAAGGGGCGAAGGCGACCGTCCGGCATATTCGTTTCTATGGGAACACGGCGCTCAAGGCCGGCCGGTTAAGGAAGGAAATGAAGACCAAACAGAGCAATCCTTTGGGCTTCATCACCGGTGCGGGGCGCTTGAGCAGCGTACAACTTGATGACGATGTTCAGAAGCTAAAGGCGCTTTACCAAGACAATGGGTACGCTGACGTGCAGATCACTGATGTCAAAATCGAACGAGTTAATCCTAAGAAAGTCGACATCTTCATCTACATCACTGAGGGGGCGCAATACCACATTAACCTGGTGACGATCGAAGGTATCCAGATCGTTACGGAGGCAAATTTTCGGAAGGTGATTAAGGAAGTCGAGGGCCAGGTTTTCTCGCCGGGTAAATTGGAGAAGGACATCAAAGCGGTAGAAGATGCTTACGGCATTGCGGGCTATGCCGACGCCAAGGTAACGGTCCAAACAGCCCCCGCCGGACCGGCGTTAGTCGATCTTCATTACAAGGTCGAGGAAGGTATCAAGTCGTACGTGGAACGGATCAATATTAGTGGGAATACGCGCACCAAGGATAAGGTCATCCGCCGGGAACTCGTGTTGGCACCCGGCGATGTGTTCGATACGGTCCGAGTAGATATTAGTAAGAAGCGTCTCGAAGGCCTTCAGTACTTCGAAAAAGTCGATACCTATGCCTCGGATACGCTCGTGCCCGGCCGAAAAGATCTGAATGTGGTGGTGCAAGAAAAACGAACGGGTTCATTGAATTTCGGACTTGGTTTTGATTCCAACCAAGGCCTGGTCGGCTTCGCTGAATTGAACCAAGGGAATTTCGATATTACTAACTGGCGTACCTTTACCGGAGCCGGTGAAAAATTCCGCGCGCGCTTCCAGATCGGAACTCTGCAGACGCAAGCGCTGATCTCGCTCACCGAGCCGTATTTCCTCGATCAACGTTTAGCGCTCGGTGAAGAGGTTTATTATTCCGATTCCCAATTTTTTAGTAATGTCTACAACGAGCGAAATTATGGCTTCGACATATTTCTGCGAAAGCCGATCACGAATTTCCTAGCGGCTCGCGTCCAGTATCGACTGCAGGACACAGATATTTACGGCATTTCAACTACCGATCCGCTCGTGCTCCAGCAAGCTGGGAACACCTTAGAGAGCCGGCTGACGTTTGAGCTGACCTACGACAAGCGGGATAATGCTTTCTTAACCCGTAAAGGTACTCGCATCGACTTTTCGACCTACGTAGCGGGCGGTCCTCTGGGTGGCGATGTCCAGATCTACGGATTCGATCTGACGGCCTCTCAATATTTCCATCTACCCTTCGATACCATTCTGCTCTTTGATGCGGAGCTCGCAACAGTAGCCACTTGGGGAGGGGGCAGTGCTGTACCGATCTACGACCGCCTTTATCTTGGTGGCGCGAACAACCTGCGCGGATTCAAGTTCCAAGATGTCGGTCCGAAGGACAGCTTTGGTGACGATCTCGGCGGAAATTCACTCGCCCGGCTGACGGTTGAGTATACCATCCCGATCGTTGAACGAGTGCGAGCCGCCGTTTTCTATGATACAGGATTTGTAAATGCCGGTTCCTGGAATTTCGGCACCGGCAATGTGAATTCAGACTTTGGCTTTGGCCTTCGTCTCGATCTACCGATTGGTCCAATCAGGATCGATTACGGTATTCCTATTCAGGCCGACAAGTTCAACAACTCCAGTGGGCGGTTCCAGTTCAGCGTTGGTTACCAATTTTGAACGGAATTTGTCGACAACGGTCTGAATCCAAACCAGCTACGCTAGTAGTATTATTTAGTGTATTAATATGAAGAAATCCCGATTCGTTGCGATCGCCAGCCTCTTTGTGGCCAGCGCGCTTTTGTCTACTCCAGCCCAAGCGGAACTTAAGATAGGCACGATTGACATGCAGAAAGTGCTCGCGGCCTATTACAAAACGCAGGAGGCAAAGGACAAACTGGAAGAAGCACAAAAAGCCGCGAACGATGAGCTGAGTCAGCGCATGGAGTCACGCAAGAAAGATATCGACGCGATCAATAAGCTGAACGAGGAAATGAATCGGCCGGACGTCAGCGCTGCGCAGAAAGATCAGAAAGCTCAAGAACGGGATGCGAAGATTTCGGAAGAACAGGGTCTGGAAAAAGAGATGACTGAATTCCGCGACTCTCGCGCCAAGCAGCTCCAGGAAGAACAAAATCATATGGTATCTGGCTTGGTGGAAGACATCATGAAAGTTGTGAAAGACCAGGTGCAGACTCAGAACTACGATCTCATTCTCGATAAGTCCGGACGCAGTGCCGGTCTGGGAAACACCGTGCTGGTCTACGGCCGGGACAACATGGATTTTAGCGATGCGGTGATCGCAAAGTTGAACGCGAATCGTCCGGCGAGTACGCCGAGTCCGAAGGCGGTTTCTTCAGCTCAACCCTCGGGAACGAAAACTCCCGCTACCACGACCGGTGCAGGCGGATTCCCCAGCCCAGCTAAGAAGCCGTAATGGGCAACTCGAGCTTTATGAGAAAGGATCGGCGCAAAGCCGGTCCTTTTTTTTGGCGTGAGCCCGCCTGAATTGGTCGTTGCTGCCGTTCTCGTTAAGATCCCCGCTCAGGAACTGAATTGTCGAGTACCCATTGAGCGTAAGTAGTGGATCCGGCGGCTAACGGCAGAGCGACGATCTCGGGAACTTTGTAAGGGTGAGACCTTAATAAGAATGCTTCCAAATCAGGGTAGCGAACAACCGAGGTCTTGTAGATCACCAAAATTTCCGCGGCTTGTTCGACCGTCCCCTGCCACCGATAGATTGATTGCAGTCCTGGAACGAGGTTGGCGCACGCGGCGTAGCGCTGCTCCACAGCCTCTCGGGCCATACGATAGGCCGTTTCGTAATCGGGAAACGTGCAGAGAACCACCCGAACATCGCTACACATCACCGGATCAGCGAAGAAAACGGTCGAGGTTATCGTCTTCCCAGCGACGCGCCCGCTGGTAGCAGTGAAATTTTTGTTCCCGACGATAAAATTCCGAAGTGTGAATTCGGCGCCTGCCCGTTTCATCTATCTCTTCCGGTACGATCGCATGGAGCATTTCGTGGTAAATCACGTACTCCAAAAACCAGGTAGGCACGAAGGGCGCATCCAAAAGAGGGTGAATTCTGATAATGCGGTCTTCTTCCTGGATCGTCCCAAAGACAAAATATTCTTTCGGCGGCAATCTTCGGCGTCTGCCCCAAGTAATGGCGTATCCTTTGAGGGCATTATTGAAATACTCGGCGTTCAGCTTATTGAAAATCGCTTTGAGATCGAAGTACTCGCCCTCGTGAAAAAACTCGAGCTGCCGCTGAAGTGGAAGCCTTTTGACTGACAGTTTCCTCTTTCGCTTTCCCATAAGAAGAAGTGCCTAAATTCTAGAGAGCAAATTCGGGCAGGCAACCTGCAAAAACTCGGAAATTGGAAAAGTTCTGGCTCCCCGAGTTCCAAACTGTGTCTAAATGGCGCATTTGGGATGAAAAATCGACGAATCCGAATAGAAAGCCGTGGAGCGTGTGTCACTATGACGCAAGCCGACACCCATTTTGGGAGCGCTTAACGGATTGTCGAAAACATTGTCCTCGTGTTCGTCTTCGAGAACGAAGGACGCGAAGTGCCGCGGATCCGGTCAGCTTGCCTGAGGGTCGCTTTCTTCCATTTCATCCTGCGAGACAACGGGGGCAATATCCTGCAGCTTTTCTCCCTCGATGAGGTTGATGAGTTTCACGCCCATCGTATTACGTCCAGCCTCCCGAATTTCGCTTACCCGGATCCGGACCATTTGGCCGCCAGTGGTGATCAGCATGACCTCGTCCGATTCGTGGACAGTAAGGGCCCCGATGACGTCCCCGGTTCGGTCACTGGTCTTCATCGTGATGATCCCTTTCCCGCCACGCGACTGTCTTCGGTAAGCATCGAATCCGGTTCGTTTTCCGATGCCGTTCGAGCCGGCAACCAGCAGCATGGCATCGGGGACAACCTTGGCGATCCCGACTACCTCATCTCCTTCCACTGGGCGGATGCCCCAGACTCCGACAGCATTCCGGCCCATATCGCGGGCTTCCTCTTCATGAAACCGAATACTCATCCCGTTGTGGGTGATGAGCACAACCTCGTCGTTGCCGTTGGTAAGCAGCGCGTCAATCAGCTCGTCGGCCTCTTCGATCTGAACGGCGATGATTCCACCCTTCCGGACGTTTGCGAAGTCCGACAAGTTGGTCTTTTTAACCAGCCCACTACGGGTGGCAAACATGATATGAAGGTCGGGGTTCCAGGTGCTCGTCTCGGATGTTCCGTTTTCCCCTTTTGCTTCGATCCGGAGCGTCGCAGCGATTTTCTCGTCCGGGCGCAATTCCAAAAGATTGGCAATCGAACGCCCTTTGGAGGCGCGGCTCATCTGCGGGATTTCGTAGACTTTTTCCACGTAGCAGCGGCCCGTCCGAGTGAAAAACATCAGAGAATCGTGAGTACTTGCGGTAAAGAGGTGTTCGACAAAGTCACCTTCCTCCCCCTCGATCTGCGCTTCGCGAGTCGCCATCCCGATTACTCCCCGGCCTCCGCGGCGTTGGGCGCGAAAATCACTCTCGGGTGTCCGCTTGATGTATCCGCCGTGGGTGATCGTAATAATGCATCCCTCGTTCGCGATGAGATCCTCGATATCGATATCACCTTCCGCCGGCACGATCTGCGTAAGTCGCGGTGAATCGTACTTCTCTTTCACCTTCAGCAGCTCTTCTTTGATGATATTCATCACCCGATCTGCTCGATCGAGGATGTCGGTCAGATCATCAATGCGCAGAAGCAACTCACCGTATTCCGTGACGATCTTCTCGCGCTCCAAGCCCGTCAGCTGATATAGTCGCAGCTCCAAGATCTGATCGGCTTGGATATCGCTGAACGCATACCGACCGTTCACTAGCCGGGCTTCGTTGCGGATTCGAATGCCGAAATGCTCTACCTGTTGCTGGCCAAACTCGTAAGCGAGCAACTTGACCCGAGCCTCTTCCCGGTTCGCCGAATTCCGAATAATATCAATGAAGTCATCGAGATTGGCCAACGCGATGAGATAACCTTCCAAGGTCTCGGCTCGTTGCTCAGCTTGACGCAAAAGATAGCGCGTCCGCCGCAAGACCACTTCCCGGCGATGTTCAATAAAGCAGTGCAACGCATCGCGGATCGAAAGCAGTTTCGGTCGCCCGTAATCAATCGCCAGCATGTTCACCGCGAAAGAGCTCTCCAAAGCGGTGTGCTTGTACAGGTTGTTCAACACCACATTGGCATTCGCGTCCCGCTTCAACTCGAGTTCGATCCGAGTGCTCTCATCGGAAAGATCGCGCACATCGCTGATCTCGGTGATTACCTTATCTTGGATCAGGGCCGCGATGCGTTTGATCAGTTCCGCGCGATTGACGTTGAAAGGGATCTCACTGATCAGGATCGACTCGCGATTTTGCTTTCCAGCTTCGATCGTCGCCCGGCCGCGGACTTTTATGCTACCGCGGCCGGTTTCGAAATATTGGCGAATACCGCTGGTCCCACAAATGGTGCATCCGGTGGGGAAATCGGGCCCTTTGATCAGTTCCAGGAGACGATCGATGGAGATGTCGGGGTTATCGATCAATTCGCAAATCGCATCGATCACTTCGCCAAGATTGTGAGGGGGGATGTTGGTTGCCATTCCTACGGCAATCCCGGTACCCCCGTTTACCAGGAGGTTAGGAAACGCTGCGGGAAAGACGGTCGGTTCTTCGGTTGTCTCGTCGTAATTTGGAACGAAATTGACGGTGCCCCGTTCCATATCTTCCATCAGAATGGCTCCGAGCTGAGTGAGCCGGGCTTCGGTATACCGCATGGAAGCAGGAGGATCGCCGTCCATGGATCCGAAATTTCCTTGTCCGTCAACCAACCTTTCCCGCATGGCCCATGGCTGAGCCATGTGGACGAGAGTCGGATAAATAGCCATATCGCCGTGGGGGTGATAATTACCCATCGTTTCGCCGACGATCTTGGCGCATTTAGTATGTTTGCGGTTCGGCTGTACGCCGAGGCCATTCATCGAATACAGGATCCGCCGCTGAGAAGGTTTCAGGCCGTCGCGAGCGTCCGGCAGGGCGCGAGAGATGATTACCGACATGGAGTAATCCAAAAACGACTTGGACATCTCCTCGGCTACATTTACCGGATCGACTTTTTCATCGGGGTGAAAAGGCATAGCAAATCTGCTTCAACAAAGGAGGTGTCCGAGGCAAACCGGCCCGGCGAGATCCTCGCAGAACCAGGTCGCCAACGGACACATCAGTTACACATCCAGGTTGCGGACATTCAACGCGTTGTCCTCGATAAAGGCGCGTCGTGGTTCCACAATGTCTCCCATCAAAATCGTAAACATTTTGTCGGCTTCGACAGCGTTATTTTCGTTTAGCTCCACCTGCAGCAGCCGGCGGTGAGCCGGATCCATGGTAGTGGAGTAGAGTTCCTTCGCGTTCATCTCGCCGAGACCTTTGAATCGCTTTATTTGCACGCCTCTGCGGCCAAGCTCTTTGACCGTCTCCAGGATCCGGGGAATCGAAAACAGCGGCATGGCAGACGCGCGTTCCCCTTCTCCTTCGATCAACTCAAAGATGGGTTGTTCCCGGGCCGAGTAATGCGCGAAGTGCAGGCCGCGATCGGTCAAATCTTGGAAGATCTTCGCGACGGTGTTCGATTCGTGGAGTTCGACTCGCCGCGCCCGTCGTCTTAAATGCGGCGGCACGTCACCGTTTCCGTTGGCGAAAAGAGGGAGTTCACCATCTTGGGAATCCGGCTCGTAGTCGTACAAATTCAAATCTCGGTTTTGGTCCGCAAAACGCGTAAGGGCGGTCTCATCTGGAAAATATCTCACGTATTCTTGGTTACCTTCGCGAATCGCAACCAAGTACTCGGGCAGTTGGCCGGTCTCCGAATTCCGGTGAGCGAGGTATTCCTCAAAATCGCCGCCATGTCGCCGGATCGAATCGCTGAGTTTCGCCAGTCGTTCCAGAAGATCCAAAATCTCGCGAAGTTGCTCTTGAGAGAACTCTCGCCCGTCTTCCAGATTCCTCAGGCGAACTTCCTCTGCTCCGAGCGAGATCAAGATTTTGTTTAGCTCGGCATCATCGTCGACATACTCTTCTCTCTTCTTCCGTCTGATCTGATAGAGGGGAGGTTGGGCAATGTAAATATGGCCCCGGCGAACTAACTCCGGCATTTGGCGATAAAAGAACGTCAACAACAACGTGCGAATGTGAGAGCCATCGACGTCCGCATCCGTCATAATTATAATCCGGCCGTACCGCAGCTTCTCCAAGTTGAACGATCCTTCGCCTTCTCCATCGCCAATCCCGGTCCCGATCGCCGTGATCATCGTCTGAATTTCCTGATTTTGCAGAACCTTGTCCAAGCGCGCTTTTTCGACGTTTAGCAACTTACCTCGGATCGGAAGGATGGCTTGAAAACGGCGATCGCGGCCCTGCTTGGCCGAGCCTCCGGCCGAGTCTCCCTCTACGATGTAAAGCTCCGTTGCTGCCGGATCGCGCTCCGAGCAATCGGCCAGCTTTCCAGGCAATCCACCTCCGGTGAGCGCAGACTTCCGGACCGCTTCGCGTGCCTTGCGTGCAGCCTCGCGAGCTCGAGCCGCCATCAGACATTTGTCGATGATCTTCTTGGCGACGCTCGGGTTCTCTTCACAAAACCGGCTCACCCCCTCGTAGGTCACGGACTGAACAATCGGCTTCATTTCGTTGTTCACCAGTTTCCCTTTGGTCTGCGAACTGAATCGCGGATTAGTGAGTTTCACGCTCAGAACGCAGACTAGTCCTTCCCGAAGATCCTCCCCGGTGATATCCGGGTCCTTCTCCTTTAGTACGTTGTTCGCCTTGGCGTAGTTTTTTAGCGCGCTGGTCAATCCCGTTTTGAGACCTTCCAGGTGCATCCCCCCGTCGGGATTCGGAATCGAATTCGCAAAGCACTGAATCTGCTCGGTATAGGAATCGGTATATTGGAGAACAACGTCGACGTACGCGACCTCGGGTTTATCGTCGACCAGAATTTCGCGCATCCCGGAAATGGCGATTGGGTCAGGATGAATGAGCTGCTTGGTTTGTCCCAGCTCTTTAACAAATTGTTGAATACCACCCTTGAAGAGAAATACCTCTCTTCGTTGCGGATCACGCCGCTCGTCGGTCAAAACGATTTCCAGGCCTTTATTGAGGAATGCGAGTTCGCGTAATCGAGTCGCTAAGATTTCAAATTTGAACTCTGTAGTAATCGTGAAAATCTGCGTATCCGGCAAGAAAGTGATCAAAGTCCCGGTCACTTGCTTGTTTTGAGTTTCGCCAACGATTTCCAGTTTGCGGACCGTCTTCCCTCGGGCAAAAGCGATATGGTACACTTGGCCACCCCGGGTAACTTCGGCTTTAAACCATTCCGAAAGTGCGTTTACACACTTGGCGCCAACCCCGTGTAACCCCCCGGAAAACTTATACGCGCCTTGGCCGAATTTTCCGCCGGCGTGCAAATTAGTGAGGACCAGCTCGATTGCCGGCATCTGAAACTTCGGATGAACATCGACGGGAATGCCGCGACCATTGTCTCGGACCGAAACGGATCCATCAATATGGATCGTTACCTCGATCCTCGTGCAAAAGCCGGCCAAGTGCTCATCTATCGAATTGTCGAGCACCTCAAAAACGCAGTGGTGCAACCCTCGCTCGTCCGGGTCGCCTATGTACATCGCGGGCCGTTTCCGAACGGCCTCTAATCCCTCTAATTTGTCGATTTGTGCTGCGCCGTAATTCGAGATATCAGACATACTGCGAACGCGATCCGGAAACGGTCGGATCAAAAGCAAGTCGAACTTGAACGAATAGTTTAGATGGTGCGAAACCCTTTTGCAAGCGAGTAGAAGACCAAGATCTGGTATTTGTTATGGACACCGCCTCAATATTTTGGGGGCCCAGCCGGACGAACAATACGTCGCCCCTTCTGTCAAGGAAGCGTTGTGAGTGGGGCCGATAGTAACAGCAAAATTTTGGCTATCGGCTATCGGCGATTAGATTAGCGGAGAAAATGACGACTGAATTTGACTTCGTGGTGATCGGAGGAGGAAGCGCTGGGTTCGGCGCGGCTTCAGAGGCAGCCAAGTTGGGCCTCCGTACGATCTGTATCGAAGGAGGGCCAGAGGTGGGCGGCCTTTGCATTCTCCGCGGGTGCATGCCCAGTAAGACTCTCCTGGAATCGGCCAATCGCTTCCTTACACTCCGTCGCTCTCAAGAATTCGGCTTGAGTGCAGGTCATATGGGATTCGACGCCGGAGCGATTCGTCGACGTAAACGAAAGCTGATCCATGGGTTTGCGGACTATCGGCAGACTCAATTAGAAAAAGGCAAATTTGAATTCATTCGAGCGCGTGCTGCCTTTATTTCTCCTAGCCAACTCAGACTAGAAGGACTAGGCGGCTCAAACAGCCAGATCACTTTTCGGACCGCTCTCATCGCTACCGGGTCCGAACTCAATCTGATCGATCTGCCGGGCCTGACGGAAGTTGGCTATTTGGATAGCGACATCGCCTTAGATAGCGATCGGGTACCCTCCTCAATCATCTTACTCGGAGGTGGCGCGGTCGCTCTTGAGTTCGCTCATTTTTACAATGCGCTTGGCACCAAGGTCACCGTCTTGCAACGTAGTGCACAGTTTATTAAGGAAGCTGATGTTGATCTGGCCGACGCGCTCACCGAAGCCTACAGACGGCGCGGCGTGGAAATGATCCGTGGTACGAAATTGGTCGCGGTTGAAAAAAGGGAAGGTCGCAAAGTGGTAAGGTTCACAAAGGATGGGCAGGAACACCAGATTTCCGCGGAGGAAATCTTTTATGCGCTCGGACGACGACCGGCGATTAATGGCCTGCATCTAGATGCCGCCGCTGTAAAGATTGGCGAAAACGCTGCTGTTTCCGTCAACGACCGAATGCAGACTAGTCAGCCGCACATATTTGCCGCCGGAGACGTCACTGGCCAATTCGACGTGGTGCATATAGCAATAGAACAAGCCATACTTGCAGCGCGGAACGCGGCTAGAGGGCTCAAGAACGAGGAGTTGAGCGCAATTGACTATCGTCTCCGCCTTTTTGCCATGTTCTCACATCCGCAGCTGGCGTTCGCCGGGTTGACCGAGAAGCAGGCTAAGGTCGACGGCAGGCGAGTGCGGGTGGCGACGTACCCATTCGACGATCACGGCAAATCGATGATCCGGGGAGAGACGGATGGACTGGTCAAGCTGATTGCCGACGCCGATACTCGGGAGATCTTGGGAGGTGGGATTGTCGGACCGGAAGCTGCGGAGCTGATTCATGAAATCGTGGTGGCAATGCATTTCCGAGCGAAAGCCTCGGATCTTGCCGTTATACCACACTATCATCCCACCTTAAGTGAAATTTGGACTTTTCCGGCTGAGGAGTTGGCCGCCTCTGGATAATGTCGAGATCATTACACTCGCGGGAATAGGCAACATCGATAGTGAATAGCAAACGGTCCATGATAGTTAGCCCAATCCCGTGAATCCCTTTATTTCCACCATAGAAAAAAAACGTGATACCGTCGGGCAGCTACTTACTTCGGTTTCCTTTGACGGTGCTTGTTGCGGATTCACTCGAATCGGGTTTCTTGGGTAGAAAGCGTTGACAATCTAATTTGCAAATTCATAGTTGCGACCGTGCTTAAGAAGTTCATCCCCCAAAAACCAGGATCCGCCCAGGCCCCTGAAGACACACCATCCGGGGAGAATCCGGCGCCTCTGCAGACCGTTCCAACGAAAACTCAAACACCCAAAAATTCCGTTATGGCAGATACACACAACAAGAACCTCCTTTCCAACGACGTTGAGCTCAAAGGTTCCATCAAATTCGCAAATGAGTTTACATTTGATGGAAAGATCGAGGGGGAGATTTCCTCTGGAGAGGGGATCTTGACGGTTGGCGAGAATGGGGATGTCCACGGTGAGATCAAAGCAAAATCTGTAATTGTGATGGGCAAAGTGCAGGGAAATATCACGGTCAACGAACGTTGCGAACTGCGATCGCGTTCAGCTTTAATTGGCGATCTCCGTGCCTCTCGATTGATCATCGAAGAAGGCGCGACGTTTGTGGGTAAGTCGGAGGTCACTCCCAACAAGAACACAATTAGGGAACTCGGGGCTAAAGAGAAGGCGCAGGAAGCACATGCTCCTCGCTAAAGGAGTACTGGGTGCCGGCAAAAGGACGAGTCGAAGTTCAATGTCCTCACTGCGGTAACATTCAGTTAGAGCCTGAGCTGGCGAAGTCAACCTACTGCCGCAAGTGCAGCGGGTACATCCAGATAAGTAAAGGTGGCAGAACTGGTGGGCCGAAGCAGGACGTTCAAAAAACACCTTCGGTACTTCAAAAAATTGAGGGCCTGCTGGGTGTTCAGCGGACGATTAGTGCCCGATGCTTCGAATGTCCGGGAAAGCGCGAAGTCCCAAAAAATGCGACGTCTACCATCTGCCCTTTGTGCGGCGCATACATCGATCTGCAAGATTATAAGATTGTCGGTACTTATAGTCGCTCGATTCGCACCCGCGGCGTCATTTTTATCACCAACAAGGGAGACCTTAACAGCAACCGCGCAATCTGTGAGACAGCTGAAATTCAGGGACACCTGCGTGGCGCACTGACCGGTGCCACCGATGTTCGGATCAAGCTCAAAGGAAAACTTAGCGGAAGCATCGAAGCTCCGTTGGTTGTGATCGACAAAAAATCCGAGGTGGAATGTGTGAGGCCAATTCGAGCCGATCTGGTTGAAGTTTATGGCGTGATCTCGGCCCGTATCATTTCCAACGGTAAGGTTGTGGTCAAACGAGGCGGCACACTCCGCGGCGCGGTGAACGCTAAAGGCTTTGTCGTCGATAAAGGAGGCGAATTTTATGGCGATCTATCGATCGGGCAAACCCAGTTGACCCAGGGAGAGCTTTTGAGCCCGCTGAGCGGGAAGTCGGTCCACGATCAAGAATCGGATCACGGGTCCGATTTTAGCCTGGCACCCGCATGACCCAAAAAATCTTCCCCCGGAGCCCATATGCAACGCTGGGCCGTTACGTTCACCTTCCGCGGTTAATCGACAAGGCTCGGCTGTATCGCCAGGGATCTTTGCGTGGGTACAACTACAAAGCTTTAGGCTTCGACAAGCATCTCCTAGCGTTCCTCGGAATCGATGGAGACAAGTTCGAAGAGGTCGCTAACACTCTGGAGACCGACGAGGCAGTCCTGGCCTGGATCCGCTCCCAAGGTGTGAACCACACCGAATCAGAGATCGCTGCGTGGAACCAAATGCAGATTGAAAAACGCCCGAATAACCCCGAGAAGCTCGCTCGATTTCGGCGAATTCTACAGGAAGTCGGAGGCACTGCTGAGTCTGGCGTGGAAACGTATTTCGACCTGATCGAGTTCGAAGAAAGAAAAGACGAGTTCTACCGCCGAAAGCAAAAGGAATCTGTCGGGGTTGAAGGCTGAGCTGAACGCTAGCTCGCTCATCTGATTTGAAATCTCTGGCCCTCTCGACAGCCTGCTCAGACTCCGCTGCGCGGAGAAGGAACGTTTTTTTATTTTCTTTTCGCGAAGCGAAAATTCAGCAGCCCCTCTACACGCCCGCTTGTTTCTCACCGAAATTCGCTATCTACCACGCGGCTCAATTCCAAGTCCGACGGGCTGCTAGCTAGGGCTCTGGCTGCGGTTGCTTGGGTTTTGCTGATGCGGAGGGTTGACCTGAAGGACTAGGCTGCGGCGATGCGGTCAGAGAAATGGTCGGGCCAGTCTGTTTCTCGTCGCCGCCAAGCTTGTCACTCAGTCGAGAAGCTTCCGCCGAAGCAATCTGGGCGGCTACACTTTGAGGATATCTTTGCACCACCATTTCGTAGAGTTGGCGAGCTTCTTTCAGCTGATCCTTGCCTTCGGTCAGTCTCGCTTGGTTAAGGAGTGCGATCGGAGCCAAATAGGTCGTGGCAAATTTTTTTCCTATCTCTGCACAATAGGTGAGTGCGTCATCCGGTTTGGCTTCCGCTTCAGCATTGGTCGCTAAACCCATCAAACCGTTTACAGCGAATGGATGCTTTGGATAATCGCGAACAAACTTTTGATAGGTTTTGTCGGACTCTGGAAAATGACTGTCGCTAGATTGTTGTGCGGCGATCCGCAGGAGGGCATTCCCGGCTGCGATCGATCCCGGGAAATGGTCGGCGACGCTTTGCCAGCCATCGGTATTCGTCGCCGAATCGTACGCAGTCTCAGCTTGGGCTGACTGAAGCGCCTGCCATCCGAAATAGGCGCCAAACGCAATGAGGATCAGCAGTGCGGCAATCGATCCGAAAACGACCTTCTTACCGTGCAGCGCCCAGAAGACTTCTTGATTGAATGACGAGAAGTTCGGTTCCGTAGCAGTTGTCACTCCGGTTGTTTTACTCACCCCTCAACCGCCGATCTCTGCCCTAGCTTCATCAGCTAACGCGGTACTCAGATAGCGCTCGCCGGTTGAACAGGCGATCGTGACAATGAATTTTCCACGATTTTCGGGCCGCTTTGCTACTTCTATCGCAGCCCAAACATTCGCGCCCGAGCTAATTCCAGCCAGAATTCCTTCCTCTTTGGCTAGGCGCCGAGCCATAACGAATGAATCTTCATTGGTGACGGCGATGACTTCGTCGACCATGTCGAGATGGAGGTTTTTCGGGACAAATCCGGCGCCGGTGCCTTGAATTTTATGCGGGCCTGGTTTGAGTGGCTCGCCAGCTAGCGTTTGCTTAATTACCGATGAATCCCTCGGCTCGACGGCGATCGCGCGGAAGCTGGGCTTCCGCTTTTTGATCACCTCCGAGACTCCGGTGATGGTTCCGCCGGTGCCCACCGCGGAGACCAGAATATCCACGGCTCCGTTCGTGTCTGCCCAGATCTCTTCCGCCGTTGTCTTTTGATGAATCTCTGGATTCGCCGGGTTGTTAAACTGTTGAGGGACCCAAGAATTGGGCGTCGCTTTGAGAAGGTCTTCCGCCCGAGCGATGGCTCCTTTCATCCCTTCCGACCCTGGAGTCAACACGAGTTTGGCGCCTAACAATGCCAGGAGCGTGCGTCTTTCCAGGCTCATCGTTTCCGGCATGGTCAGAACGAGCTTATAGCCCTTGGCAGCGCAGACGAAGGCGAGCGCGATTCCGGTGTTGCCGCTGGTCGGCTCGATGATAACTGTATCCTTGTTGATGATGCCCTGTTGTTCGGCAGCCTCGATCATGGCCATTCCGATCCTATCTTTCACGCTGCCAAGCGGATTAAAATACTCGCACTTTATAGCAATCGTTGCCTCAAGCCCGGCTGTAATTCGGTTGAGTTTGACCAACGGAGTGCTGCCGACGGTCTCGACTATGTTATTATAGAGTCTCCCAGAAGTTTGCATTGCCACGGGTTAGTTAGGGTGGAACAGGCGAGAATTGCTTACATACACGAACCGCTCCCCCGTGCAAGTAATGAAGGAACTAGCCTCAAAATCCGAGAGTAGGCCAAATACGGAGAAGATCTATGCCAGAACTATTAAAACCTGAAGCGGTTCAGACGCTGCTCATGGAGATTCCTCAATGGAAACTCGAAGAAAATTTAATCTCGCGAACGATTAAGTTCCCGACCTTTCTCGAGGCCGTAGATGCGGTGAACCGAATTGCTCGCGAGGCGGAATCGATGAATCACCATCCGGATATCGATATCCGCTGGCGCACGGTCCGGTTAGCCCTGGCTACCCATTCGGCCGGTGGCCTCACTACCCTAGATTTTCAATTGGCAAAGAAGCTGGACCAGTTCCTCCCGAGTTAGGGGAATTGTGTGCCCTCCCGATCCAGGATGATTCAACCTCCTGGGCGAGGAGTGATCGGATCCTCGCGAGCCGCGCTCCTGTCCCAATCGTATTTAAACGGGTTGCCAGGTCGCGAGGGGGCGTGCCCGTAGAGTTTCGTTGCGGAAATTCGCTGACATCTTAAATTGCTCAGGTTGGCAGGCGATCGCTGCTGCACCTTCACAGGTGGAGTAGAGGAAAGTCCGAACACCAGGAAAGCAGCATGCCGCGCGAAAGTGCGGGCAGCTCAGAGCGCAAGCTCGAGCTGACGGATAGTGTCACAGAAAATATACCGCCCAGCACCATTTTGAGGTTGATCGCCCATAATTGAGAGGAACTTACTCGACCTCAAAATAGTGCTGGGTAAGGGTGAAATGGCGGGGTAAGAGCCCACCGGGTCCGGCGTGAGCCGGGTCGCAAGAAAAACCCCTTGCGGTGCAAGACAGAACAGAGAGTCGATCCGCTTTCCCGCTCGGGCAACCGAGAGCTCTCGGGTTTTAGTCGCGTTCCGTTAAGCGGAACATCCGTCACTGGCGGATGAGATAAATGATCGCCCTGGCCTACGGGCCGGACAGAATTCGGCTTATGCCACAAATCGAGGTCGGCGGAAAATCCGCCGGCCTCGCCCCTAAGGCAAGATTACTAATCCCTGAGGCGATCAAGGAGGGCGTGCGTGCGCACGATGTCCGTCGTTTTAAGGACCAAGCGGAGCGGCGACCCAGCATGTTCCACACTGCCGTAGACATAATCAATATTGATCCTTGCTTCTGCCAGAGCCGAACAGATCTCCGCCAATTTCCCAATCCGGTCGAAAAGGTCCAGCACCAAAACGTCGCTTTCGATCACATAAAGTCCTTTTGCCTGTAGAGCTTGTCTGCACCTGGTTGGGTCGCTGGTGATCAACCTGACGACGCCTTGTTCGATACTGTCTATCACGCTTACAGCCTCGATGTTTACCGCGTTCGCGCCTAAAATGCTGCAGATCGCCGCCAATTGCCCTGGCTGGTTCTCTAAGGCGACACTGACTTGGCGCTCAACGTGGATCTTCATCTCGGTTTGCAAGCAAGCATAAAACGAACTCACATGACACGAGATTTATTTCATTACGAGGCGATATTAAGACGACCTGGCGGACGGAAACTGGCCAAAAACCTCTTGCGCCGCCTGGGAATAATAATATAGTCCACGCTCCCCCGCCTCTGGCGGGAGAAAGCTTTGGAGCCGCGACTGCGGCTTTTTTTAGCCCTGAACCGGGGATTAAAACGGATTTATTGAATGCCAACGATTAACCAACTTGTCCGAAAAGGTCGGAAGAAAATGGCGGTGAAGTCCAAATCACCGGCATTGGCGGATTGCCCGCAACGGCGGGGGGTCTGTGTACAGGTCATGACGCGGACGCCAAAGAAGCCAAATTCCGCTTTGCGAAAGGTCGCCAAAGTCCGGCTGACCAACGGATACGAGGTCATTGCCTACATCCCGGGCGAAGGTCACAACTTACAAGAGCACTCGATCGTTCTGGTGCGAGGAGGGCGCGTGAAAGATCTCCCCGGTGTCCGTTATCACATCGTGCGGGGCACGTTGGATAGCCTTGGAGTTGATGGTCGTCGCCGGAGCCGTTCAAAATACGGAGCCAAACGTCCAAAAAAAGGTGGAGCGGACGCGGCAGCAGCCAAAGGAAAAAAGAAATAATTTCTATGTCCCGACGTCGCAGAGTTATTCATAAAGAACTGAAGGTCGATAGCCGGTACGCTAGCCCAGTGGTAGCGCGGTTAATCGATACGGTCATGCGGAGTGGGCAGAAGTCCCTCGCAGAACGGATTGTCTACGAAGCGATCGAAAAGAGCCGCGAAGGCTCCGATGCGGTCGATCCTCTCGACGCTTTACATAAAGCGGTCGATAACGCGAAACCGCGGCTGGAAGTGAAATCGCGTCGGGTGGGAGGCGCCACTTATCAAGTTCCGATCGAAGTATCGTCGGATCGGCAAGTCTCTTTGGCAATGCGGTGGCTGGTGAGTTACGCGAAAAATCGCCGCGGCACGATGACCGACAATCTTGCAGCAGAAATAAAGGACGCCGCTACCGGACAGGGCAACGTTATTAAGAAACGAGACGATACTCACAAGATGGCTCAGGCTAACCGAGCCTTTGCGCATTTCCGTTGGTAAAACATATGTCTGCACCCGTTTTAGATAAGGTTAAGGCCATGACGAATCCAAATTCTCCCGATCGTGCTTACCCCCTGGAACGAACCCGGAACATCGGGATCAGTGCGCATATTGACGCCGGGAAGACGACTCTGACTGAGCGGATTCTGTTTTACACCGGCATGATCCACAAGATCGGTGAAGTTCACGACGGTAACACCGTGACCGATTGGATGGAACAGGAGCGGGAGCGTGGTATCACCATCACTTCGGCAGCGACAACCTGTTTTTGGAATCAGCGCAAAGAAGAAGGGGTTTTTAAGCTATTCGAAAATCAGAAGCAGCGGGTCAACATTATCGATACCCCCGGCCACGTCGACTTTACCGCGGAGGTAGAGCGCTCGCTCCGCGTTCTGGACGGAGCAATTTTGGTCTTTTGTGGTGTTGCCGGTGTTCAGCCCCAAACGGAGACTGTCTGGCGTCAAGCCAACAAGTATCACGTCCCCCGAATCTGTTTTGTCAACAAAATGGACCGGACTGGCGCGAACTTTGAAGCCGTGGTTAAGGAAATTCGGGAAAAACTCGGTGCTAATGCTTGGCCTGTGCTAATCCCGCTCGGCCGAGAAGATGAGCTCAAAGGCCAGATCGATGTGGTTAATCAGAAGGCCATCCTTTATTCCGATAACGACGTTCTCGGCTCGACCTACGAAGTAGCCGAGATTCCGGCGGAATATCGGGCGCGGGCAGAGTCAGCCTACCATGAGTTGGTCGAACAGGTGGGTAATCTCGACGATGAAGTTGGTACCCTGTTTTTGGAAGAAAAGCCGGTCACGCCCAAAGAACTGAAGGCGGCGATTCGACGCTTGACCGTTGCTAACAAATTTACTCCGGTCGCCGGAGGCTCTGCCTTCAAGAATAAGGGAGTTCAATATCTGGTCGACGCTGTTGTGGATTATCTTCCGAGCCCGCTCGATATTCCTCCAGCGAAAGGTATCGATCCGGATACGCAGGAAACGAAAGAAGCTATCACGGATGACAACGCCAGATTCTGTTCTCTGGCATTCAAACTCTGGAGTGATCCGTTCGTCGGGAAACTAGTGTTTTTCCGGGTGTACTCGGGCAAATTGTCTAAGGGCGACACGGTTTATAATCCGCGCACGAACAAACGGGAGCGCATTAGCCGGCTCATTCAGATTCAGGCCGATAAACGGGAAGACATCGATACCTGCTATGCGGGAGATATCGCTGCGATCGTGGGTATTAAGAACATCACGACCGGCGATACGCTTTGCGATGAAGATTTCCCGATTTTGTTGGAGCCACCTTCTTTCCCTGATCCAGTTATATCGATGGCAATCGAGCCAAAGACGAAATTGGACCAGGAAAAAATGTCAATGGCTTTGCAACGCCTAGCCGAAGAAGATCCGACGTTCCGAGTCTATACTAATGAGGACACGGGCCAAACGATCATCGCCGGAATGGGCGAACTGCATCTCGAGATCATTCGAGATCGCATGCTCCGGGAATTCAAGGTTGACGCAAATGCCGGTAAACCGCAAATCGCTTATCGTGAGACGATTACAAAGAAGGCCACCGGCGAAGGCAAGCTGATTAAACAGTCGGGCGGGCGGGGACAGTACGGTCACGTGATTGTGAATGTTGAACCGCGCGAGCGCGGGAAAGGAATCTCGATCGAGAACAAAATCGTCGGCGGTACGATCCCGAAGGAATACATCCCTGCGGTGAAAAAAGGTATCGAAGAAGCGGTCCTAAATGGCATCGTCGGCGGCTATCAGGTGATCGATCTTTATGTCGAAATTGTGGACGGCTCTTACCACGACGTCGATTCCAACGAACTCGCTTTCAAACTGGCCGCGATCTTCGCGATGAAAGATGCTTTCAAGAAAGCGACCTCCATCCTTCTGGAACCAATTATGAAGGTGGAGTGTGTGACGCCGGACGAGTATCAGGGCGACATTATGGGCGACCTCAATCGGCGCCGTGGTCGGATCCTGAACATGGAGACGAAGAATCTCGCGACCTTGGTTCATGCGGAAGTGCCGCTGGCGGAAATGTTCGGTTACGCGACCGCCATTCGTTCGCTCTCGAAAGGACGTGCGTCGTACTCCATGGAACCTTCCCATTTCGAACCGGTGCCGGCCCAGATCGTAGCGGCTGTGCTCGATCAGAAAGAAACTTAATATGGCAAACGGTCAACGCATCCGCATTCGCCTGAAGGGCTACGACTTTCGTATGCTCGATCAATCGGCGGCCGAAATCGTAGAAACGGCTAAACGCACCGGAGCAAAAGTAGCTGGTCCGATCCCATTGCCGACGAAGATCGAAAAATTCACAGTGAATCGTTCCCCGCACGTCGACAAGAAGTCGATGGACCAGTTTGAAATGCGGACCCACAAACGGCTGCTGGACATCATCGAGCCGACGGCGAAAACCGTGGACGAGCTGCGTAAGCTCAACTTGCCGGCCGGGGTGGATATCTCCATCAAAATTTAACGACGGATGGCTGCTCAATGAAACTAGGACTTTTAGGAAAAAAGATCGGCATGACGCGGGTCTATGACGCGACCGGGAAGGCTACTCCCGTCACCGTAATTGAGGCCCGCGGCAACTCATTGCTGCAGTCGAAAACGGTAGAAAAGGACGGATATCAGGCAATTCAGGTCGGATTCGACACGCAAAAGGAATCTCGACTGCCGAAGCCGCTTCTTGGCCATTTCAAGAAGGCAGGCGCAGAACCGAAAAAGTTCATACGCGAATTTCGGCTTCCAGACGGGAATCAGCTCGAAGGCGAACTCAATTTGGCTGTTACCCAGTTTGAACCGGGACAATTTGTCGACGTCGTTGGGCGATCCAAAGGAAAAGGGTTCCAGGGAGTCGTAAAGAAGCACGGATTCGCCGGGCAGCCCGCGGCGCACGGCTCCAAGACTCATCGGCGAAACGGGGCGATCGGTAATCGATCCACTCCCGGTCGCGTTTGGAAGAACATGGGGATGCCGGGCCACCTTGGGGACGATCGAGTGACCGTACAAAACCTGCGAATTATCCAGGTCCGAGCGGAAGACAATGTCATCTTGGTCGGGGGAGCAATCCCCGGCGCCAACGGTAGCTATGTCGTCATACGTCCGGCCAAGAAAAAATCTGAGATTACAGGGGTCAAGCGATCATGAGTGCGACTGTCTTAACCATCGCCGCCGCGAAGAAAGCGAAAATTTCGGTGATCGAAAATGGGCGGGGAACCCAAGCGGTTCATGATGTTGTAGTGGCGATGCGGGCGAATCGACGCAGCGGCTCGGCGAACACCAGGACCAAAGCCGAGGTAGTCGCTTCCGGGAAAAAGCCGTGGCGACAAAAAGGAACCGGCCGGGCGCGCGCAGGTTACGTTTCGTCGCCAATCTGGACGGGCGGTGGAGTCGTTTTTGGGCCGAAACCGCGCGACTATTCGAAGAAAGTAACCAAATCGGTAAAGCGCTTGGCCTTTCTCAAAGCGCTTAGTTCGCGAATCATTGATGGCGACGTGCTGATCGCTGATTCCGTGGCGGTAGAGGCACCGAAGACTAAGGAGTTTATCAAGTTGCTTCGGTCGCACACAGAAGAGGAGAAAGTTTTGATCGTTGCCACCGATTTTGACGAGGGCACTTACAAAGCGGCGCGCAACGTTCAGCCGGTTCTTTTGAGCACTCCGGCAGAAGTGAATACGGAGCAGTTGCTGGCATTTAGAAAGATCATCGTGACGAAAGACGCGCTCACGAAGTTAGCAGAGAGGTTGGCATGAACGAACCGACGCAGGTAATTTCGACGATCCGGCTCACGGAGAAGGCGAGCTTATTGGGAGAAAAGCATAATCAGTATGTTTTTCGCGTCGATCCAAAGGCGAATAAACTCGAGATCAAACGAGCTATCGAGCAGCTCCTAGGAAAAAAAGTGATCCGAGTAAACACCTGTCAATACGCGGGGAAGAAGAAGCGCGAACGTCGGGCTGATTTCGGTCGTCGTCCACATTGGAAGAAGGCGATAGTCACTTTGGCCGAAGGGGAGAAGATCGACCTCGCTTAGGAGGATTGAAGCATGGCACTCAAGAGTTTTCGCCCATTAACTTCGACGCAGCGTTTCAAACAGACGCCGGGCTTCGACGAGCTTACCAAACATCATCCGGAAAAGTCCCTTCTTGAACCGAAGAAGAGAACCGGTGGCAGAAACAACCATGGCCGCCTGACTTCTCGCCATATAGGCGGAGGACACAAACAGAAATATCGGATCATTGACTTCAAGAGAAAGGTGCGAGGCGTCGAGGCGATAGTCGAAGGAATCGAGTACGATCCCAATCGATCCGCCCGCATAGCCCTTTTGAATTACGGAAATGGTCAAAAAGCATACATCCTCGCGCCGAACGGTCTTAGAGTGGGCGCCAAAGTGGTAGCAGGCGAGGAGGCAGCCCCCGAAGTTGGCAATGCTCTTCCTTTGAAGGCAATCCCATTAGGAACGGTCATCCACAACGTCGAAATCAATCCCGGTCGTGGAGGCCAGGTGGCAAGGAGTGCGGGTCAGCAGGCTGTTCTAAACAACCGGGAAGGGGGTTACGCTTTAGTTCGGCTGCCGTCCGGCGAAATTCGGCGGATCAATGAAAACGCGTACGCCACGGTGGGGCAAGTCGGGAACACTGACCATATGAACGTCTCGAGCGGTAAGGCCGGGCGGACCCGTTGGCTGGGACGACGCTCGCGCGTGCGCGGCATGGCCATGAATCCAATCGATCATCCGATGGGGGGCGGCCAGGGCAAAAGCAAAGGCGGCGGCGGCCGGCATCATCCGGTGAGTCCGTGGGGCCAGCTCGCTAAAGGGTTCAAGACTCGTCGGAAACACAAACCGAGCGACGCGTTCATTGTGGAGCGGCGCAAGAAAAAGGCCAAAAAGAAGTAAGCTATGGGTAGATCACTTAAGAAAGGCCCGTTCGTCGAGCCGAAGCTGCTGGAGAAAATCGATCGGATGAACAAAGGCCCGGCGAAGAAGCCAATCAAAACCTGGGCGCGTCGGTCGATGATTACGCCCGATTTTGTCGGACACACGTTCTTGGTCCACAACGGGAAGATTTTTAACTCCATCTTCGTGACGGAGAACATGGTTGGACACAAACTGGGAGAATTTTCTCCGACCCGCACATTTAAGAAGCACGGCGCCCACACCGCCAAGGTGGCGAAGTAAGAAGGAGATCAGACAGAATGCAGGTAACCTCAACTTATCGGTACGCTCGTATTTCGGCTTTCAAAGCACGCGAAGTGACTCGGGCGATTCAAGGCCGTTCTGCTTCAGATGCTTTGGATCTACTCGCTTTCAGTCCGAAAAAAGCAGCTCTCCTGGTAAAAAAAACCTTAAAGAGCGCGATTGCGAACGCCGAAAATAACGCTTCGCTCAAAGTCGATACGTTGCTGGTTAAAGAGGCAGTGGTTGGCGAGGGGCCGACTTACAAGCGATTTCGTGCTCGGGCTAGAGGTAGCGCCAGTCCGCTGCGCAAGCGCACCAGCCATATTCGGATCATTCTCGCAGACGATCTCGGACCGGATGGGCAGAAAAAGCCGGCCCAAGATCTGGACGAAGTCGGTTCAGTCGAATCGGGGACAGACGTTACAGATGCGACCAAGGCCCAGACTCGTTCGCAAAAATCGTCGGGTGGTCGCACAAGGAGCAAGGGAGGGCCCAGAGCTCAGGTGAAGAAGAAAACCTCGGAAAAGCCAGGCGCTAAGGCGCATCAGAAAGTTTCAGCAGAGAAGAAGGCGGAGAAAAAACCGTCGAAGAAGAAAGATTGAATTTTATGGGACAAAAAGTTAACCCCATCGGTTTCCGCCTGGCGCTGAATAAGGACTGGCGATCCCGCTGGTACGCTTCGACCAAGGAATTTCCCGAGTTTCTCCACACCGATTTGCGGGTCCGCCGATTTGTGAAGCAGAAGCTCGCTTTAGCGGCAGTTTCGAAGGTTTTGATCGAGCGCGCGTGGAATAGCATTCGCGTCACTATTTACACGGCTCGTCCTGGGATAGTGATTGGCCGCCGCGGCGCGGAGATCGAACGCATGACTGAAGAGATCACTCGGATGTCTGGCGGGAAACAGGTCAAGATTGACATCCAAGAGATCAAAACGCCGGAGCTCGATGCACAGTTGGTTGCCGAAAATGTGGCGCTCCAGATCGAACGCCGCATTTCGTTTCGGCGGGCAATGAAAAAGGCGGTGCAAACGACGAAAGACTTTGGCGCGCTAGGCATAAAGATTCGTTGCTCCGGCCGCCTGGGAGGCGGTGAGATTTCGCGGGCTGAGTGGTATCGCGACGGCAAAATCCCCCTGCACACTTTGCGTACACCGATCGATTACGGATTTGCTGAAGCGCACACCGTGTATGGCAAAATCGGGGTGAAATGTTGGATCTGTAAGGTAGAAACGGCGGCTGATCGCGACCAGAAAAAAGAAGCGAAGCCGGAGGCCGGTAGTTCTGAGGGCGCCTAGAGTTTAGATCAGGATTTCTTATGCCTTTAATGCCGAAAAGAGTGAAGTATCGCAAGACCCAACGCGGAAGCCGCGCGGGCAGTGCTTCTCGGAACGTGTCGATTGCCTTTGGCGAATATGCGCTCCAAACCCTAGAGCGCGCCTGGATTACGAATATTCAAATCGAGGCGGCGCGGGTTGCGTTGACCCGCAACATGAAGAGAAAAGGGAAACTTTGGATTAAGATTTTTCCGGATAAATCGGTGACGGCTCGCCCGCCAGAAACTCGAATGGGTAAAGGGAAGGGAAATCCGGAATATTGGGTGGCGACGGTGCGCCCGGGAAACGTGATTTTCGAGCTCGACGGAGTACCTGAAAGCGTGGCGCGAGAGTCTCTGCGCTTAGCTGCCACGAAGTTGCCGGTCCGGACCCGATTTATAGCCCGACAGCACGCGATCGCGGCATAACGGTTAGACCGGAGA
Source organism: uncultured Verrucomicrobiae bacterium (assembly GCA_963804425.1). Lineage (GTDB taxonomy): Bacteria > Verrucomicrobiota > Verrucomicrobiia > Chthoniobacterales > JAFAMB01 > DASTDH01. Next base: position 76,271 of record CAWDQF010000007.1, read on the forward strand.
TCGAAATGAAAATAAAAGAACTTCGTGAATTAAGTAATGATGAGCTGGTCTCTCGCCGGCGAGAATTGCGTCGAGAGAACTTCAATCTCCGGCTCCAACAACAGAGCGGGAGCATCGAAAAACCGAGCGTACTGCGAGCACATCGTCGCGAAGTAGCACGCATCGAAACCATTTTGAGCGAGCGAGTGCAAAAGACGGCTATATGAGCCGCACCGGTTCGCTGAGGAGAATAGTAAAATGAATCAAGAGACTGTGCATGCTGAAGGTACTGCCACGGCGCCTGCTTTGCAGACGCAGCAGTCTGAGCTTCCGAAGCGGCATCTTCGGAAAACGCGGGTCGGCCAAGTCGTATCCAACAAAATGGATAAGACTATTGTCGTCGCCGTTATCCGGCGGGTACCGCACCCTAAGTTTGGGAAGATCGTCAAGCGAACCAAAAAACTCTATGCTCACGACGCCACCAATCAGTGCGCGATCGGTGACTTGGTGCGAGTGGAAGAGACGAAACCGTTGAGCCGTTTGAAGCGGTGGCAATTGGTCGAGGTGCTCAAACATTAGAGGGCGACGCTATGATTCAACTTCGATCAAGGCTGGATGTTGCCGATAACACCGGCGCCCGGATGGCCACCATGATAGGCGTGATCGGTAAGGCGTCTTTATACGCGTCGATAGGTGACGTGATTACCTGCAACGTGAAAGAGGCTTCGGCCAACGGCACGGTAAAGAAAGGTGATGTGGTTCGCGCCGTAATAGTGCGGACCAAACAACCCGTAAAACGAGACGACGGTTCTTATCTTCGCTTCGACAACAACGCGATCGTGATCATCGACAAGGATCGGAATCCGCGCGGCACCCGCATTTTTGGGCCGGTTGCTCGAGAATTGCGGGAAAAAAACTTCATGAAAATTATTTCGCTTGCTCCGGAGGTTCTATGAGCCGGTTGAAATTTCATGTGAAAAAGGGAGAGGATGTCGAGGTCATCTCCGGCAATCATCGAGGTGCGACCGGAAAAATCCTTCAAGTTCTACCCAAGAAACGACAGGTGTTGATCGAAGGGGTTCGCATTATCAAGAAAACTGTCCGAAAATCTCAAGACCATCCAAACGGCGCTTTGATCAATCGGGAAGGGCCGATCCATATCTCGAACGTTAAGATCGTGGAGAAAAGACCGGCTAAACGCTCCAAGAAGGCCAAAGGGGAGTAAACGATGGAAGTCGAATTGTATAAAGAGTACAAAGAGCGGGTCGTGCCGGCTTTGCGCGAAAGACTCGGTTACAAGAATTTGTATCAGGTTCCTCGGGTCGAGAAGGTAGTCATCAACACCTGTATCTCGACGCAGTCGAGTGACGCGAAACAAGGGCTAGAGGACGCAAAGGCCGAACTCGCTTTGATCACCGGTCAAAAGCCGGCGGAAACGCGCTCCAAAAAGAGTATTTCGAACTTTAAGCTCCGCAAGGACCAGCCGATCGGCGCAAAGGTTACGCTGCGAGGAGCGCACATGTACGAGTTCTTACAGAGGTTGATCAAAATGTCCCTTCCGCGCATTCGCGATTTCCGTGGCATTTCGCCGCGAGCCTTTGATGGTCGGGGGAACTATACCCTGGGAGTGTCTGATCAATCAATCTTCCCAGAGGTAGAACTCGACAAGATTAAGCGTAACATCGGTTTTGACATCACCATTGTCACGACCGCAAAAACGAACGAGGAAGCGAAAGCACTTCTGACTGAATTGGGAGTTCCTTTCAGCGACCGCAAACTAGTATCGCAACAGAAAGATTAGAAATTCGCAAATGAGTACTTTATCCGATCCAATCGCGGATTTTCTGACGCGGCTTCGCAACGCTTCCCGTTCGCACCGATCCGACGTAACGGCTCCTTACTCCCGGATGAAGGAGCAGATTGCGCGGATCCTCAAACAGGAAGGCTATATCACCGATTTCGAGGTTGATCATACCGCGACACCCGCTTTGCTCAAATTGACGATGAAGTTTGTCCATCGGACCCCGGCGTTAACCGGAGTCAAACGGGTAAGTCGTCCTGGTCTGCGCAAATACGTCGGCTCGAAAGAGGTGCCGCGAGTTTTGGGCGGAATGGGTGTCGCGATTATCTCGTCGTCCCGTGGGCTATTGACCGGACGCGAGGCAAAACGGGAAAATGTCGGCGGTGAATTGCTGGCCGTGATTTGGTAGGGAGATCACAATGTCACGAATTGGTAAAAAGAGCGTACTACTTCCCGAGAAGGTGAAACTGGGTATTTCCCAGTCCGGCTCCGTCACTGTGGAAGGCCCGAAAGGAAAGCTCGAATGGACCTTGCCTAAGCAGATCAAACTGCGGGTCGAAGGGAAAGAAGTCAGGCTTGAGCGCTCTGAAGAAGCGCGTAGCGTTCGGGCGCTCCACGGGCTTTCTCGAAGCTTGGTTCAGAACATGGTAACCGGGGTCAGTCAAGGTTATCAGAAAGAATTGGAAATTCACGGGGTGGGGTTCCGCGCCCAACTACAGGGTAAGAATCTGAACCTGAACTTGGGTTATTCCCATCCGGTGGTATTCAATATACCGGATGGCATAAAGATTACGGTGCAGGAGAATACCAAACTTTTAATTGAGGGAATCGATAAGCAGAAGGTCGGGCAAGTTGCCGCTGACATCCGAGCTTACTATCCGCCGGAGCCCTACAAAGGGAAGGGTATTCGCTATATTGGCGAACAAATTCTGCGTAAAGAAGGAAAGACGGTTCAATAAGGAACGGAGCGCGATATCATGGCGACCATTAACCGAATTAAAATGAGGCACCGCCGCATTCGTAAGCGGTTGTTCGGAACCAGCGAACGGCCTCGCTTAAGCGTCCACTTTTCCGGACAACACATTTACGCGCAGATCATCGATGATGCTGCCGGCAAAACTGTGGCGGCTGCGTCGACCGTTGAAGAAGGAATTCGCGCAGAGCGGCGCGGATATGCAAACGTCTCCATGGCAGAGAAGATCGGCCTATTGGTGGCCGAGCGAAGCTTACAAAAAAACGTCAAAGCGGTCGTCTTTGATCGAGGTGGATTTACTTATCACGGCAAGGTCAAAGCCTTAGCCGATGCGGCACGATCGGCCGGGTTGGAATTCTAATTTATGGCATACGAAGTGAGAAATCGCCGCAGCGACAGTTCGGAGCGTAATCAGCCGAAAAGCGATACCACCGAGAAGGTGGTCTTCATCAATCGCTGTGCGAAAGTTGTTAAAGGTGGTCGCCGTTTCAGTTTCAGTGCACTCATTGTAGCTGGCGATCACAAAGGTCGGGTCGGGTATGGCTTTGGCAAGGCAAACGAGGTTTCGGAAGCGATCCGTAAGGCTTCGGAAGCCGCTCGCAAGGGGATGGTGCCCGTGGCAATTCACGAAAATACGATCCCGCATGAAGTGATCGGTGAGTTTGGCGGCGGACGCGTCTTGTTGCGACCGGCTTCGCCTGGAACTGGTTTGATTGCGGGGGGCGGTGTTCGGGCTGTGGTGGAAGCCGCCGGCATTCGGGACGTGTTGGCCAAGTCGCTGGGTTCGAGCAATCACGCTAATGTCGTGAAGGCGACCATGGAAGCGTTGTTGGCGTTGCGGCGACGTCAGGATATTTTGAAGCTCCGCGGGAAGGATGGTTCTCACTAGTTGAGGCTCCGAGAGCCATCAACGGTTTCCAATTTTGAAAATCGTTTTATGCGACTACATAATTTAAAGCCTCGGCCCGGGTCGAAACATCGCGTGAAGCGCCTGGGATGCGGCGAAAGTTCCGGCCATGGAAAAACTAGTGGCAAAGGTCATAAGGGACAGAAAGCGCGATCTGGAGGTAGCATTCGACTCGGTTTTGAGGGGGGACAGATGCCCTTGATCCGGCGCCTACCGAAGCGCGGCTTTAATAATGCCGCCTTCAAAGTGCAATACGCGGTCGTGAACCTGGACGAGCTGGAAGCTTTTGCCGCCGAATCCGAAATTAACGAGCAGTCATTGCGGGAAAAGGGGTTGATCAGTGGGAATTTTGATGGGGTGAAAATACTCGGCCGCGGAGCACTAACCAAGAAACTGACAATCGAGGCCGACAAGTTTAGCGAATCTGCGCGCCAGAAAATTGAACAAGCTGGGGGTTCGATTGTAGTACGTGCTTAAACGGCCGTTCAGATGATCTCCGCTTTTTTCAACATCTTTAAGATTCCCGAGCTACGCCAACGGATCATTTTCACGTTGGTCATGCTCATTGTCGTGAGAGCTGGGGCTGCGATCACGATCCCTGGCGTCAATGCCCACGTGCTGAATGATTGGTTTCACAGCCAGACGACGAATCCGACTGCCGGCGGAATTGCGGCATTAGCAAACATCTTTGCCGGTGGCGCGTTGGAACACTGCGCCATTTTCTCGCTTGGAATCATGCCTTACATCAGCGCATCGATTATGATGCAGCTGCTAACCGCGGTGATTCCGCGCTTGAACAAAATGGCGCGAGAAGAAACTGGTGGGCGACAGAAGATTACCCAGTACACCCGCTACGTTACTCTGGGTCTCTGTATTTTTCAGGGATTCCTCTTGGCGGTTTCGATGGAGAACCCGACGTCGAATCCCTTTCTCCAAGGGATCGGCACTTCGATTGCCAAGTTTGGTCCATTGGTGCCGGACAGCGGCCTGGGATTTCAGATCATCGCAGTAATTACTTTGAGTGCCGGGACGATGTTCCTGATGTGGATCGGTGACCAAATCACCGAACGCGGAATCGGGAACGGAACATCCATGATCATTACGGTCGGCATCATGGGGAGTGTGCCAGGAGCAATTGTCCAGGTTTGGAATACGTTCGTTCCACCGTCGGGTGCCCCGAGCCAAGTGAGCCCGATTGCGCTCGTCTTGATGGTGCTTTTCCTGGTCATCGTCATTGCCGGGGTTATCGCTATCTCGCAGGGACAGCGGCGGATCAGTATTCAATATGCCAAGCGAGTGGTTGGGCGGAAAGTATACGGCGGTCAAACACAATACCTCCCGCTGAAGGTCAACGCTGTCGGCGTGATGCCCATCATTTTTGCTCAAGCGATTCTCCTCTTTCCTTCAACGATTCTCAGCATGGCCTTCCGGAACTCCGAGTGGGCCAACACTTTGGCGGTTTCGCTGGCGCAGGGGCCGGTGCACTATCTAGTCACGGCGCTCTTGATTTTCTTTTTCAGCTTCTTCTGGGTGGCGATTCAATTTCAACCGACGCAGATCGCGGACGATCTCAAAAAGAATAATGGTTACATTCCAGGATTTCGACCGGGGAAGCCGACTGCAGATTTCCTCGAATACACGCTATCCCGGGTCACTTTCGCTGGAGCACTTTTTTTGACCCTGATCGCAGTGATCCCAGAATTATTGATGACTTGGTTCGGCGTTCCTCGCCTTACCGCCCGGTTCTTTGGCGGAACGAGTCTCTTAATCATCGTGGGGGTGATTCTAGACACCATGAGGCAAGTGGAAACTCACCTCATCCAACGGCACTATGATGGATTCTTGCGCAAAGGTAAGATTCGAGGGCGCTTTGAAAGGGCTGGCGGCGGTCACGGGAACGCCGTACGCGAAGGAGCTTTGCTCTGGATGTGCGTAGGGGCTGCCGCCTTAGCGGTGGCGGGAGTCGCGATTTCGATCTTCGTGACACAGCGTTAGCGCCCGAGGGTGAAAAGGAGAATTGTGCTTCTAGGTCCGCCCGCCTCCGGAAAGGGAACCCAATCTGAATTAATTCAGAGAAAATACCATATCCCGGCGACCTCCACCGGAGCGATCCTCCGACGAGAAGCGAAGCTGAAAACGCCCGTGGGTCATGAAGCCGATCGCATCATCAGCAAGGGTGCGCTCGCGCCGGACGAATTAGTTCTCAGGCTGGTCGGCCAGTGGCTCGATCAGAATCAACAAACCTTCTTATTTGACGGTTTTCCGCGAACCGTTCCGCAGGCTGTAGCGTTCGAGCAGCAGCTTGCGACCCGGCAGATTCCGCTGGACGTGGCCATTTTTCTGGAGGTCTCTGAGGCGACCATCGCTTTCCGAATGGCGCATCGATTGACCTGTTCGCAGTGCGGTAAAGTCGTGAGCTTGGGACGCCACGTGCAGAGCGCGACGGAACGCTGTCCAAACTGCGGAGGAAAGCTCGAGATCCGCTCCGATGACAATCGTTCGGCTTTGGCCTTGCGTCTCGAGGAGTTCAGAAAAAAGAGCTTGCCGTTGATCGATTTCTATTCGGAACGAGGCTTGTTAGCAATGGTTGACGCCGATCGGGAAGTCGACACCGTGTTTGAACAAATCAGCCGAGTGATAGAGGGATGATTCCGATCAAAACGGGTTCAGAGATAGAGAAAATGCGGGCGGCCTGCCGTTTGGCCAGTCGTATCCTGGAGGAGGTCTCGTCGCTGCTCACACCGGGAGTAACCACCCGGGAAATCGATCAGGCCGCCGGAAAACTGATGGCGGATGCCGGTTGTCGCAGCGCATTTCTCGGCTACAAGAAGTTCCCGGGCCAGATCTGTATTTCACTCAACGACGAGGTAGTACACGGAATCGGCGGGTCCCGGCGAGTCCAGTATGGGGATATTGTTAAGCTGGACATTGGCGTCATCCTCGACGGCTTTGTCGGCGATACGGCAGCGACCGTCCCGGTTGGAATCATCCACGGAGATGTTCAGCGACTGTTGGAGGTGGCGGAGAATGCACTCTATCTCGGCATCGAAAAAGCCCGAGATGGTCGGCGGTTGAGCGAAGTATGTGCAGCAATCCAAGACGAAGTGGAAAACCACGGGTTTAGTGTCGTTCGTGAATTTGTGGGCCATGGCGTTGGTCGACGCCTCCACGAAGAGCCGCAAATTCCGAATTACCGAACTTCGGGGGTCAACCCGAAATTGCGTGCCGGAATGACTTTGGCCATCGAACCGATGGTAAACCTTGGCAACGCAGCGGTGAGATTGCTGCAAGATGATTGGACGGTAGTCACCGCCGATCACTCTCCGTCTGCGCATTTCGAACACACCGTACTAGTGACGAAAGGGGAACCTGAAATTCTGACATGGCGCGAAAAGACGTCATCGAAGCTGAAGGCAAGATAGTGGAACTGCTGCCTAACACGATGTTTCGTGTACAGCTGCCGAATGGCCATAAGATATTGGCTCATATCTCCGGAAAAATGCGGTTGCACTTCATTAGGATCTTGCCAGGAGACAAAGTTATGGTAGAGATGTCACCTTACGACCTGACGAAAGGCCGGATAACCTTCCGGGCAAGGTAAGGTTGTTGGATAGAAAACGCTCCCGGAAGGGTTGCTCTTCGGGGTGCGTTTTTTTGTCCCCCGGTAGGGCGAGGCTCCTACCGAGCCGAATCTGAAGCGATGAAAGTGAGACCATCAGTGAAGCGGCTTTGTGAGAGCTGCAGAGTGATCAAACGCAAAAACGTTGTGCGTGTGGTTTGTAAAAATCCGCGTCATAAACAACGCCAGGGTTGATCCGTGGTTATCAAACGGAGCGAGATAAAAGAATTTTATGCCACGGCTACTCGGAGTTGAAATTCCTGGAGAAAAGCGGATCGAAGCATCTTTGCCCTACATTTACGGCATTGGCGCCAGGACCGCGAAAAAGATCTTAGAACAGGCTAACGTTGATCCGAACGTTCGCGCGAAAAGCCTGACACCGGAGCAGTTGGGTGAGATCGTGCACGCGATCAACGCTAGCGGGCTGCTCATCGAAGGTGATCTCCGGCGGGAAATCCAAGGAAACCTGAAGCGACTGCAGGCGATTCGTTGCTATCGAGGCATCAGACATATTCGGGGACTTCCGGTCCGCGGTCAGCGAACTTCGACAAACGCGCGCACGCGAAAGGGCCCGCGCAAGACCGTAGGTGTCCAGCGGAATAAGGACGCCAAAGCCGGGAAAGTGTAAGAAAGCATTTAGAACATGGCGGACGAACAAACCACATCGGCATCCGAAAAGTCTGGGCCCACGAGCGCCGGCACCTCCGAGCCGAAAACTTCGAAAGCGACCAAGGCCAAACCAACCAAGAAGGAAGCCGCGAGCACAACGACTGGAGCGGTCGGGGCCAAGCCCACCCTTTCTCTCTCCGCGTCGGAGCCCGATAAGCCTAAAATCATCAAGGCCAAGGGTAGCAAGAACGTCAATACGGGCGTAGCACATATCCTGGCCACCTTTAACAACACGATTGTTTCGATCAGCGATCTGACCGGCAACGTGATTGGTTGGTCTAGCGCTGGAAAGGTTGGGTTTCGCGGATCTCGGAAAAGCACGGCGTACGCGGCGCAGTTAGTTGCTCAAGATGCTTGCCGCCAGGCAATGGGGCACGGTTTGAAAGAAGTAGAGGTTTTGGTCAAAGGCCCGGGTGCCGGTCGAGAGTCGGCCGTGCGCGCCATTCAAGCCATCGGCCTCGACATTTCGGTAATTCGGGACGTCACGCCGGTGCCGCACAACGGGTGTCGCCCGCCAAAACAGCGTCGCGTCTGACGAGGAATTTACATGGCTCGCTATACAGGTCCTAAATCGAGAATAAGTCGCCGCTACGGCGTTGCCCTATTCGGTCCGAGCAAAGCGCTCGAACGTAAGAACTATCCACCCGGAATGCACGGGCCCAAAGGATCCCGGCGCAAGCGCTCTGACTACTCGGCTGCTTTGGCGGAAAAACAGAAGCTGCGATTCCAATATGGTTTGATGGAACGGCAATTTCGTCGCTATTTCGAGACCGCGCTGCGCAAGCGCGGCGTTACCGGTGAAACCTTGCTCCAAATGTTGGAGACACGGCTCGACAATGTCATCTACCGGCTTGGCTTTGCGAATTCTCGAAACGCCGCCCGACAAATGGTCTCGCACGGGCACGTGGCTGTGAATAATCGAAAGGTTAACGTTTCATCTTTCAATCTGCGTGCGGGCGATGTCGTCACCGTGAAGGATCGGCCCGCATCGCGCCGGTTAGCTACTCGCAATCTCGAATTAACCCAAATTCAGCCGATCCCAGATTGGTTGGTCGTCGATAAGGACCAATTCCAAGGCAAAGTGGTGCGGATACCTACCCGCGAAGAAATTGCGCCGATTGTAAACGAGCAATTGGTCGTTGAGTTGTATTCCCGTTGATTCCGCCTACCTGCCGCGGAAGGAAGCCTTCTCGAAGAGGGTTATGCCAGCCGTTTACGCAATTCCAAATACAGGGTTTCAATTTCTGCCTGACTGTACCCAAGATAGTCGTTGACCGCCTCGAAGATGGTGCATTCTCCGGAACGCACTCGCGGTAAGATCGTTAGTGTAAAAAGTGTCAGATGCGGACGAGCCGTCTCCAGCTCTCGCTGAATGATCTTAACCAGCGGACCAAATCCTTGATGAAATTCCGGCGACCCGAGACTATCCACCACTGCTTCGACGGCGTACTGCACTCGGCGTAGTTCGGTTGACCATTTGCCTTCATTCCAATTCAGGATGCCGTACGCTGCCCGTAGATCACCATCAAAAGGGAAACCGACTGAACCGACGTTGAAGACCCGGGTCGGCCCGATCTGCCGTTGCAACGGAATGTGCGTATGCCCGCAACAAAGCATGTTTGGCAAGGGCTCGCCGAGCATAGCGAACGCCTTTGCGTCGGCCGTGGAAGGAAAGAATCCTTCGGCGTTCGAGCGAGGAGAACCGTGAGCGATGCAGACGAATGAACCGTCAGGCCCAGTAAGCTGGACGGCTATCGGAAGCGCTCGCAAAAGAGGAATTGTCTCTGGAACTCTCTCTGCAGTCCAGCGGGCGGGTTGCCACGCATAAAGATCGACTGCGTGAGCTTCCTCAGGTGCGGATTCGCTCTGTTCAATTACGTAATCCTCATGATTGCCGCGCAAGAGCTGCCACTCCAGCTTTAGTAGCCGATCGTACACTTCTTTCGGAGCAGGCCCTCTATTCTGGAAGTCACCGGCCACAATGACCCGATCCGGTTGCACGATTTCCAGGTCCGCGATGACCGCTTCCAGCGCGAGGAGGTTAGCGTGTATATCGGCCAAAACGGCTATCCGCATCGTAATCCGGACAACCTAATTGTTCGCCTCCAGATACCGACTCTGAATCAATTCCAAGGCTTTGGCCAGGCTCATGCGATCCAAAAAGTGTTTTAACATAGGATCCGCATCTGCCGGTAAACCCTGTTTCAGTCGATCGATCCGCTCCGACGCCAAGCGAAGTCGCTGTAATTGAGCTTCGGGATCCTTGGTTCGCAAATCCTGATTGGAGATTACTTCAAGTCTTTCTTGTAAAGCCGATGCCAACTCTGAGTAATACTTCGCCATCCCCAAAATGTTGCGCAGGAGGGTTCGCAATCAAGATATTTTCGATCTGATCGCTTGGCCCGGAGCCGTTCCGGTCGTGGGATTACGCTCCGCAGCTGCTGGTGGCGCAATTCCTGAAGCAGGATTTCGAGTGTCGGCAGAGAAACCGGGGAACAATCGTGCAGCAACACAATCGCTCCAGGCTCCACAGAACGTAACAATCGCTCTGCTGCCTTTGCTGCATCCTTGACGCGGGTGTCGTACGCTCGAGCGCTCCAACCCACGAGACGGAGATTACGAACCGAAAGGATGGGGTGGAGAAAAGGATTTTTCATTCCCGTTGGTGCTCGGAATAGGTATGGAATGGGGAGACCCAAGCCTGCCATCGTCTTCTCAAAGCTGTCAATTTCTCTTCGCAGGCGCCGCGGCCCAAGGCTCCAGAAGCGGAATTGCGGATGCGTTTGGGTATGATTGCCAATGGAATGGCCTCGATCCAGGATCGTCCGAACGAGGGCGGGAGCATTCCTTGCTTTCTGGCCAATCAGAAAAAAAGTCGCTTTCGCCCCAAAGCGATCGAGCAGATCGAGAATCGCCGGTGTTGTTTGCGGATTCGGGCCGTCGTCGATAGTCAACCAGACTTCATCCCCGTCTTGATCGAAATAGGTGATAACCGGCCCGAAACCCTGAAGTGAAGGAATGAGAGTGGTTGCGAGAAGTATCAGGTGAGCAAACAACAAGACCAAAAGCCCTTCGACCGAGCCCAACCCAACCAGGATTAACGTGGCGAACGGCGCCAACACAATGTACCAGACACTTGGTGTGACGCGCGCTGACATCCTCCCTTCTAACGGGTTATCCGGAGACCAGGGAAGTAAAATTGAGATCAAATCGCGGGTCGAAAGCGGGGTCGCTTTTGGTTGACTCCGAAAGGGTAATCGAAAACGATCTGGTTGAGCCCTGCGGCTCGCTGGGTGCGAGACGCCACACTACAGTGACAAATACTTCGATCACTTCTTCTTTGCGTCCCCAAGTAGCGTTGTTGATTGAAACTTCCAATGCTTACAGTCGAGGGCTGCTGCGGGGGATCCGAACTTACATGCGCGAGGGTGCGAATTGGGAGATTCATTTTACCGAGCAGGGTAGAGGCGACGAACCACCTCCTTGGTTCCACAATTGGCATGGACACGGCGTCATTGCGCGCATCGAAAACAGCGCTATTGAAGAGGCCGTCGCAGCCGCTGGACTGCCGGTGGTCAACGTTAGCAGTAACGCGGTCAAGCGAAGCTTTCCGACGGTGGCCAGCGATAGTGAGGCGCTGTGTACGGTCGCGGCCGAGCATCTGCTCGAGCGCGGTTTTCGGTTGTTTGGATATTGCGGAGACGCACGCTTTGATTGGTCCCTGCGTCATGAGCACAATTTCAGCAAGCATTTGCGGGCGGCCGGTTTCGATCTTGAAGTCTTTGATTCGGAAATTGGCGATGCCGAAGATTGGCCGCATGAACAGAGAAAGCTGAATGATTGGCTGATTCGTCTACCCAAGCCAATCGGGATTTTTGCTTGCTACGATATCCGTGGGCAGCAGCTCCTTGACGTCTGCCGACAAGCCGGGATCCAAGTGCCGGATGAAGTAGCGGTGGTTGGTCATCACAACGATGAACTTCTTTGCGAACTCTGTGATCCTCCACTCTCTAGCATCATTCCCAACGCGCGGCGAGCAGGCTACGAGGCAGCGCAGTTGCTCGATCGGATTATGCAGGGTCAGCATGTGCCTCTGCAAACGCGCCTCATCGCGCCGATCGGCGTTTTCGCCCGGAAATCGACCGAGGCGATTGCTGTCGGCGATATAGAAATCGCACAAGCAGTGAGGTTTATTCGAGATCACGCTTGCGAGGGGATCGGAGTGGAGGATGTATTAAAAGTGGTTCCGATTTCTCGGACAGTACTGGAACGTCGTTTTCAAAAATTTCTCAGCCGATCGCCCTATGAAGAGATCCTTCGTCTTCGCCTCGAACGAGTGAAACAGTTGCTGACGATCACAGATCTATCAATCGCTCAGATCGCAGGTCAGGTGGGATTTTCCGGGGTGGAATACTTGAGCGCTATGTTTAAGCGAAAGCTGGGCGTATCTCCTCGCGAGTTTCGTCGATCGGTGATTGCGAAATGAGGCGGCGAGGGTTTGTTTAACGAAGTTCTTGGCCGAACCGCTTGACGTTGTTCGCTCGCCGGAGATCAGTTGCTTCTACTCAGGAGATGAAGCACAAGCTTGCGCGGGGCGCGAGCCTAGCGTCTTCGTGTGAGTTCTTTCTGCGCCGACGGATGAAAAAATCGTCATTGGTAATCATTCTCTTAGTAGTCTTCATCGATCTTATCGGTTTCGGGATGATCATTCCGATTCTGCCGCTCTACGCGCAGGGTTTTGCAGCTTCGGAATGGCAAATCGGTCTCCTCCTCGGTTCGTACTCGTTCATGCAGTTCCTTGCTTCCCCAGTTCTGGGGGGAATCTCTGATCGATTCGGTCGGAAACCGGTCTTGCTTTGCAGTCTGCTCGGCTCCGCGATCGGGTACATCTTAATGGCCAACGCCCACTCTTTGTTTATGCTGTTTGCGGCCCGAATAATCGACGGAATCTCCGGTGCGAGCGTTGCCACCGCCTCTGCGTACATCGCAGATATCACGCCGCCGGAAAACCGATCTCGTCGCATCGGTCTGATCGGCGCTGCATTTGGAATTGGATTCGTGCTGGGCCCGGCTATTGGTGGTCTCCTTAGCCTGATCTCACCGGTAGCGCCGTTTTGGTTCGCCGCAGCGATCGCGCTAGCGAACGGGGCGGCGGTGATCGCGTTTTTACCGGAACCGAAAGAGCACGTAGACCGGCTTAAAAATTTGGAGAACGCCAGAGAGGTCTGGTCTGGATCTTTCGGTCGATGGCTGGCCGTTCTGGTATTGACTTACTTTATAGCAATCGCGGGATTCGCCATCGTCACGATGATTTTTCCCCAAGTCTGTAATCGGCGCTTCAATCTTGGCCAGGCGCAAATAAGCTGGCTTTTTGTTATTCTGGGTCTGGTGGGAGCACTGATTCAGGGGGAGCGATCGGCCGATTAGCTAAGCGATTTGGCGACTACAAATTGGCCGTAATCGGATTGGCCGTGATGGCGGCAAGCATGGCGCTTATGCCGTTCGGGACGACAATCCCGTTGTTTCTTTTGTTCACAATCGGTTTAGGAGTTGGCAATAGCCTATCTCAGCCAACGATCAACGCGATGGCTTCCAAGGCGGCCCACGCTGGAGCCCAAGGGCGGGTATTGGGCGCCCTTCAATCGGCCGGGAGTCTTGGCCGGGTTTGCGGACCCGCGATGGGTGGATTTCTCCTGGCGAGTGACCACACTCGACCTCCTATCGAATATGGGAATACACCTTTTTTGATTGGCGGACTCGTGATGGCGTTGGCCTTCGTCGTCGGCCTGACACTGCGAAAAGTGGAACGAACAGAAATCCAGCGGCCAATAGATGTTGGTCAAGAGTCATACCGGGGCGACTGAGGTCCTGCATCCGGCGCCGCTCATAGCCGTCAACTCTAGGAGTGGCCTCTAGATAGACGAGGGAATACTTCTCGAGGAGACGCCCTTCCGGTCTATCCAATCCACCGAGCGATATCTCGTGCCCAGTAGGTGATGACCAGGTCAGCGCCCGCTCGCCGGAAGGAGGTCATCAACTCCAGTACTGCATTTTTTTCGTCCAACCACCCGTTCTGCGCGGCTGCCTTAAGCATCGCGTATTCACCGCTGATGTTGAAAACAGCGGTAGGCATCTTGAATCGGTCTTTGACCCGCCAGAGTATGTCCAGATAAGGAAGGCCCGGCTTCACGATCAGCAAGTCTGCGCCCTCTTCGAGATCGAGAGCGACCTCGCGCAACGCTTCGTTCGCGTTAGCCGGATCCATCTGGTAAGTCCGGCGATCCCCAAAATGGGGAGCGTTCTCCGCGGCTTCGCGAAAAGGTCCGTAGAAAGCCGAATAGAATTTCGCAGCATAACTCATGATCGGAGTCGACTGAAACCCGCGAAGATCGAGCTCGCGTCGGATCACAGATACCCGGCCGTCCATCATATCGCTTGGTGCGACGATATCGGCTCCCGCCTCTGCTAGGCTGACCGCCGTTCGTGCAACTAACTCAACCGAAGGATCGTTTAAGATTTCGTAGCGGTCCCCTGATCGTTGCACCACTCCGCAGTGGCCGTGCTCCATATATTCACAGAGGCAAACGTCAGCAATGATGATCAGATCTGGAACATCTTGTTTTAAGCGACGAACGGTACGCTGAACAATGCCGTCAGAGGCATATGCGCCTGAGCCGACGTCATCTTTTGCGGCCGGGATCCCAAAGGCCAAAATGGCACGAACTCCCTCGGCATACGCCGTTTTGGCTTCTTCGACAAAGTGCTCTACATCAAATTGAAAAACGCCCGGCATACTCGTGATGGGGGTTGGACCGCTTACCTTTTCCGAAACAAACATTGGGTAGATGCACTGCCACGGTTCAACTGTGGTTTCTCGGACCAGTTGCCGAAGGGATGCGCCGGATCGAAGACGTCGTGGCCGGCGGAGCAGATCAAGCATAGTCCAGTCTATTTGCCGGACGGTTGAACGCAAATGTGTATAAGTTAGCGAACGCCTCTCCGGACAATGAACCGACTTTTGCTCGTAAATCTGAACAATACGTCAACCAAGATCGCCTTGTCTGACCAAGAAAAACTGCTGAGGAAAAGCGTGATTCCGACCAGCAAATTGACGCCGACGGCCATCGATCGGGTGATTGGAAAATGGGCATTCGATTATGCCGTCGTCGGATCGGTGGTCCCAAACAAAACCGGGATATTTCGGAAGAAACTGCGAGGACGTCTCATTGAGGTGAGTACTGAACTCGACTTGGGAATCGGCGTCGATTTTCCAGAACCACGAAGCATCGGAGCCGATCGCCTGGCGAACGCGGTCGGGGTAACGTCTCGTTTTGGGGCGCCGGCTGTCGTAGTAGACTTTGGCACAGCGGTCACGTTTGATATCATTTCTCATTTGCGGCAATACATCGGCGGGGTGATCGCGCCGGGACTCGGCGCAATGACGGATTATCTTTACCATAGGACCGCTTTGCTCCCTCGGATTGATTTATCGGAACCGACAAACATCATCGGGAAATCGACCAAGGAGGCCATGCTAGCCGGAGCAATATATGGGTATCGCGGACTCGTGCGCCAAATCGTTACCGAGATCGTCGGCAAACTGGAAGGAAAAGCTCACATCGTCGCCACCGGCAGCTATGCTTCTTTGATCGCCGCTAAACTTCCGGAGTTGCAAATTGTTGATCCTGACCTCACCCTGGAAGGCCTTCGCATCATCGCATTACGCAATACCCCTTTATGAGTTCCGCTACGGCAATCGGATTTGATTTCGGCGCGACAACTATCAAGACAGGAGTCGTTCGAGATGGGTCGATTCTGGAAAAAGGCAAGGTCATTGAGACTCGGCAAGACGGCAATACCGACGCCTTGATTCAGGAAATGATCGACGAAATTCAGGCCCTGAGAACGAAGCATTCGGAAACCCAAGCCGTGGGCTTCGGCGTACCGGGCATCATCAATCCAATCAAGGGCGTAGTAATTAATCTCACGAACGTCAAAGGCTGGAAGCAGATTCCTCTGCGCTCCATCGTTCAAGAAAGAACGGGATTAACGGCGAACCTGGAGAATGATGCCAAGGCCATGGCTTACGCGGAGTGGCGGCATGGTGCTGGCGCGCAGGTTTCAAATGTGGTTTGCGTCACGTTAGGAACGGCCGTAGGAGGCGCACTAATCTTGAATGGGAAGCTTTATCGAGGTGCGACCTTTGTGGCCGGAGAGATCGGCCAAATGTCGATTGATTACCGAGGCGTAGATTTTGTGTATGGGAACAAGGGAGCGTTGGAAGCTTATGTCGGCCATTACAAAATAGCGGACCGAGCCAAGGAAATCTATTCCGCAGCCGGCCAGGAAATCACTAACGAAGAAGCCGATCCGAAAAGGTTGTCTGCTGCGGCGGATCAAGGCGACAAATTAGCCGAAGCCGTTTGGCAAGATATCGGGCTCAAGATAGGGGTTGGATTGACAAACGTGATTTGGCTGGTGAACCCTGATCGTATCGTTATCGGAGGAGGTGTCGCCCAAGCAGGAGATCGCCTCTTCAGATATATCCGCGAGACGATAGAAAATCGTTGCGAAAGGACATTTTGGGAAAATCTCGAGGTTGTTCCGGCTACTTTAGGAAATGATGCCGGGATCATCGGCGCGGCATCACTGGCTCTGGAGTCGGAATTTCTGCCGAAGCGTTAGCCGGCACGCTGCGCCATTTGCCAAATCTATCTAAATCAGGCAAATTACCTTAAATATGTCCCTGGCTGATCGAGCGGCCAAAGCTGCTAAAATTGCCCAAGAACCGGAACTCTACAAGATCTGCGAAGGTTGCGATTCGATTGTTACTCGTCGGGTCTCAACCTGCCCAAACTGCCACGGCTATCGATTCGAGGAAGATCCTGCGGCAGTAATCCGGCAGGCAAATCTCCTGGGTTCACGCGAGAAGACCAGCGTTCTCACGGAAGATCTCCAGTAATTTCTGTCTGTGGTAGTAGGCGACGTCCAAGACGGGGAGGGATCGCTGTGCACCCCGATCAGGGGCAATCATGGCTCCAGTGACCTGCCTGTGAGTAAGTAGTTTTGCACATAATCCGCCACCCCTTGCTCAAGAGTGAAATCCGGACCGGCGTATCCCGCAGAACGGAGTTTCCCAATATTCGCTTCTGTGAAGTACTGGTATTTGTCCCGTAACGCTTCGGGCATTTCGATAAACTCGATCTCAGGTGATTTCTTGAGCGCAGCAAACACCGCGGACGCCAACTCGTTCCAAGTCCGAGCCCGTCCAGAGCCTAAGTTAAATAGTCCGCGAGCAGAAACATTAATCGCCAGATGGAGAGTCATTTCCACCGCATCTTTTACGTACAGAAAATCTCTTTGTTGCTCCCCGTGTCCGTACTCTGGTCGATAGCTTTTAAAGAGTTGGATCTTGCCGGTATGTTGGACCTGTTCAAAAGCTTTGTGTACAAGGCTGCGCATCTCTTTCTTATGGCCTTCGTTCGGGCCGAAGACGTTAAAATATTTCAATCCGACCGAGGAATCGAGTAACCCGCGCTTCTTGGCGTACACGTCGAAACGGTGTTTGGAAAACGCGTAACCATTCAAAGGACGAAATTGAATCAGTTGTTGCTCATTATCACTCATCCCGGCGGAACCGTCTCCGTAGGTCGCCGCAGAGGACGCGTAGACGAAGCGCAAACGACGTCTTGCCGCCCATTCGGCCAGGTCCTTGGTGAATTGATAATTGTTCCGCATCAAGTAGCCGAGATCCCGTTCGGTTGTCACGGAACAAGCACCCAAATGAAAGATCGTCCGGACTTCGTTAAGAAAGGGACTTTCGCCCGTCACTAGCCCCAGGAGATCTGGAGCGGCGATGTAGTCGTCGAATCGGAGTGGAACCAAATTGCGCCACTTTTCGTCGATCGCGAGCTCGTCGCACACCAGGATATTGTCGAGAGATCGGCCATTGAGCGCCCAGATCAATGCGCTGCCAATGAACCCCGCGCCGCCAGTCACGAGGATTTTACCTTTTCCTAAATCAATCACGGTTTTAAGCTTTTCCACTCAACCCGTTTTTGGTTCACGACGCAAGAACCCAGATCTGATGCCTAGGTTTATTCTTTTCGTCATCGTTTTAGGTTTGTTAGGCGCAGCGGGAGTAGCGATTTATCTTTCGCTGCCAAAAGATCACCGGACATCATCGCCCGATCTAAGCTTGTTTGGTCAAGGTTTACAACGTGCGACGGAGAGCGAAATTGGCCAGCCTTCACTTAGCCAGAACCTTATCGAATTACCTGTGAAACAACAGGATATAGATTCCGAAGTAGGCCGGATCAAGAGTTTAGCAGCGAAGCTTGGCGGCAACGCGGTGGTGAATAATCTCTCGGGAGGACCTGATCAAGATTTACTCATCGAAATTCCTCAAACTCTCGCACCACAATTTATTGAAGCGGTGCAAAATCGCGGGGAGGTTCTCGCGGAAGTTTCACCGGGTTCGGGCGAGAAAACTCAAGTGATCGAAGTGAAATTGCAGGCGGTGAAATAGCGTATGCTGCTGGTTGTTTTCGCGCTTCCAGCGGAGGCTTGGGTTTTCCAACGACGTTTGGGGCAGAAGACCAAACGAGACAAACTACTTTGTGGGACCGTCTGCGGCACGAGTATCGGCATCTGTTTTGTCGGTATTCGGGCGACCGCTATCGCTGATCTCGAAGAAACAATCCGGCGAGTCCGCCCGCCGCTAGTCATTAGTTCGGGGTTTGCGGGGGCAACTCGAGTGCTGTTGGAGCCCGGAGACTTCCTGATGGCCAGCAACTATACCTCTGCTGAACTCAGACACCCGCTGGAGAGTGTCGTCGATGCTACCGGCAATTTCCACTCGGTCGACCAGGTTAGCGATCCGGGCGAGAAGGAGAGACAAGGGCTTTCCAGTATTGCCGTTGACATGGAATCGGCGGCGATCGCCGCAGCGTGCGACCGCTGTCGTACTCCGCTCATCACCGCTCGCATGATTTCTGATGGCCGGGATGAGAAAATCCCTGCTGTTTTCACTGGGGGAAAGCTTCGCAACCCACGGGATCTGATCGCGGCCGGCCAATTCGCCATTCGCATGCTACATTTAACCCGGTTTTTGGCTGATCGGCTCACCCAGCTGATCTGCATTGCGGTGCAGTCGGACCAGAGGCTTTCTGATGGGAGCACGGCTCGAGTGGTTCCCTAGTCTTCTTCAGGGCGCAAATCGCGCGCGAGCAGACGTTGCATGGCTTCTGCCGGCGGCATTGATCGATAGAGGATCGCGTGTACTTCGCGGATAATAGGTGTTTGCAAGCTCAGTCTTTCCCCAAGGTCAATGGCGCTTCGAACGGTGGGGATGCCTTCTGCCACCGTGCCCATCGAATCGACGATGTGGTTCAGAGGCTCACCTCTGGCCAGGCGTTCGCCCACTCGCCGGTTGCGACTGTGTCGGCTGAAGCAGGTGCCTACGAGATCGCCCAGGCCGCTAAGCCCTTGGAAAGTTTCGCGTCGTCCTCCCAGAGCAGTGCCAATGCGCGTCAACTCAGCCAGAGATCTTGTGACCAGCGCAGCTTTAGAGTTATCGCCGAGGCCGAGCCCGTCACAAATACCGGCGGCCAAAGCGAAGATATTCTTAAAGGCGCCTCCGACTTCGACTCCGATGACGTCCGTGCTGGTGTAAATCCGAAAAGTCCCGGTGGAGAGAATCGACTGTAAACGCTCCGCAATTTCTGGCTCCTGACTCGCGACGACGGTTGCCGTAGGAATAGAGCGGGCCACCTCTTCAGCGTGGTTGGGTCCGGAAAGGGCCGCAGTTGGTAATTGTGGAAATGTTTCCGCAAGAATCTCCGTCATACGTCGGTACCGCTGATGGTCGAGCCCCTTTACGCAGGAGACCATCACCGGATTCCCCGGCATCGGTCCGGATTCAAGCAACGAGCGAGCGATCTCGGCTAGCGCAGTGGACGGAGTCGCCCAGAGCAGATAATCGGCGGATGAAATCTCGTCAAAAAAGGATGTGATGCGCAAAGCGGGAGGTAAAATAACGCCTGGTAAATGGCGAACGTTGGTTCGGTCACCGCGCAGCACATCCGCGACCTGCGGGTTGCGGACCCATAGGGTCACCGAATGACCTTTCTCTGCTAGTAACACTGAGAGCGCGGTGCCCCAACCACCACCACCAACTATGGTAATCGCAGCCATCTCAACCCAAAAGACGGAGAAAATTTGAGTCTTTGGTTTCCCCAGAACCGAGGAACCGGGGACTCACGATTCTGATTTTTTTTGGCCGAAACGCGATTCGGTACCGTTCAACAAGCGAGTGATGTTCGTGCGATGTCTCCACACAGCTAAGGCGGCAGCTACTACTGAGAAACAGAGCACGAGCCAATAATCGTTAATACCGACATAGGGACCGAGCAGCGCGACTGCGATCGGCAGGGCAGCCGCCGCAGAAATCGAGGCGAGCGAGACGTAGCGGCTCAGCCAAAAGACGAGGAGCCAAACGATCCCCATCAACAAAACAATTAATGGCGGGAACAAGGCGATTACAACTCCGGCGGATGTGGCAATGCCTTTGCCGCCTTTGAAGGCTAACCAGACCGGATAGTTGTGGCCCAGGATGCAACAGAGCGCGGCGACCACACCGGCAAGCGTCACATTGGCGTCAAACGATCCTGCCAGCAGAAAGCCTAGCTTTACCGAAACGAATCCCTTCAGCACGTCGCAAAAAAAAACGAAGTAACCCCATTTCTTGCCCATAACTCGGAGTACGTTCGTTGCTCCGATGTTCTTACTACCGTGTTGGCGAATGTCTATTCCTTGGGATTTAGCAACGAGATAACCGCTTGGAATCGAACCCAACAAATAGCTGATGATTACGATTAAGATCCAGATCATTGGGGGAATCGTTCGGTCGAGTCTGTCGCGAATTTTCGTCCAACGCGGGAGATTGCACAACTGCTGTTTCGATCCAGCTCAGCGAGTCTTTTGTACTGTTATCGAATCAAGTGATTGCGGGCAAAACGACGACACCGCGAGTTTTTAGGATCGGCCATTGCCTGTTTTCCACTTTTAGAAACCGTCCGATTCTGGCATGTTAACCGTGGCATGCTGGGATTAACGCGCATAGAACCTGCCACGATCGAAGATCTGCCTTCGCTCACGGAACTTCTCATGGACCTGTTTGCGCAGGAATCGGACTTTCGCCCAGACTATAATGCCCAGATGCGCGGATTGCGTTTGTTGCTCGAACAGCCTAACCGAGGTCGGATTTTTGTGCTGCGAAGCGCTAACCGAATAATCGGGATGATTAATCTGTTATTTACCATCAGCACAGCCGAAGGGGGCTTCGTAATCCTGCTGGAGGATCTAATTATTGACCGCAATTTTCGCGACCAAGGTCTGGGCAGCGAACTCTTGAAATACGCGATCGATTACGCGAAGCAAAAAGATTTTCTTCGTATTACTTTGCTCACCGACCGTATCAGCGAACCTTCTCTCTCGTTCTTCGAGAAGCACGGCTTCCAGAGATCCGCGATGGTGCCGATGCGCCTCTGGCTTGGGACCGCGGCGGCTGCTCATATTGAGGGAGGTTCGGCTTAGAACTAGAGCATTGTCATTAGAAGCAGGTCCCATCAAACTCCTTGATGTGCCGTGCTTGCGGGTTCGCTTGCCTGATGGGTTTCGAATATTTGCCGAATGATATCCTCTAGCGGCTCGTCCTCCGCACTGAAATCCTGAACGTTTCCCGTCGATAAAAGCTCTCGGCAAACCTCGGCTACTTTGTCGCGGTCCACTTTCAAGGTCAACGATGTGGGAGTTTGCTCGATCACCCTGGCTAGCCGCGGAGCGCGATTGACCGGCGCATTGAAACTGAAGCGGAGAAACTTGTGCCGAGCAAACCGTTCAGTGATCTCCGCAAATTCACCGTCGAAGAATACTTTGCCATGATCGATGATGATGACCCGGCGGCACAGCTTTTCGATGTCCTGCATGTAGTGGCTAGTCAGAATCGTGGAAACACCTCCCTGCTCGTTATAATGAAGAAGAAAGTCCCGCACGGTTTTCTGACTGATCACATCAAGGCCGATCGTCGGCTCATCCAAAAACAAGACTTTTGGCTGGTGGATCAAGGCGGCGATCAGTTCTAATTTCATCCGTTCGCCCAGGCTCAGCTCTCGTACCATCACGTTAAGCTTATCGCGTACGTCCAGGAGATCGACGAGCTCGTCCACGATCCGGCGGAATACAGTCGGAGAGATCTGATAGATAACGCGATTCAATTCGAGCGATTCACTGGCCGGAAGATCCCACCAGAGCGAATTCTTTTGGCCCAATACCAAACTGAATTGACGCTTAAATTCCGTTTTGCGTTCCCACGGAGTGAATCCTAAGACGGAGGCCGATCCGGAAGTTGGAACGAGCAGACCGGAGAGCATCTTCAGTACTGTCGTTTTGCCCGCTCCGTTCGGTCCGAGAAAGCCAACGAGTTCTCCCTCGCCAATTGAAAACGACACCTGATTGGCTGCGGATGTGGTCTGATACTCTCGACTGACGAGACCCTTTATGGCGCCAAAGAGTCCTTCTTTTTTGTTATAGGTCCGAAAAACCTTCGTCAATTGGCGGGCAACGATCGTGGGATCCATAACAGACAACCGCTCATTAGGGGCAGCGCGGACAGATTGCTGTCGTCGATTCTTCGCGCGTTTTCAACCCGAAGCCGCGAACTGCTGGTTGACCCGTTACGCCGCGGTGCGAGGTTGCTTGCTGCCGAGAGCCTTTTTTAGAAGCGGCCGAATCTTTTCGATCGCGGCGTCCACGGTAATGCCGTGCTTCTCTCGGAGAATCGGTATGGAGCCATGTTCGACAAATTGATCGGGCCAGCCGATTCGGACAATTGGCGTCGCGATCTGACTATCTGCCAGCTGCTCCACGACGGCGCAGCCGAACCCATTGTGCAACACGTGATCCTCAAAGGTGCAGATGACCTCTACTCGGCGAGCGAAGAATTCGAGAGTGCCGGTGTCCAAAGGTTTAATCCATCGTGGATTAATCAGTGCGACCGAGACCCCCTGTTCTTCCAGGCGCTTGGCGGTTTCCTCGGCCAGCGCGAACATGTTTCCGAGTCCGAATAGCGCGACATCTTGACCGTGACGTACCACCTCGGCTTTGCCAATTTCCAGCAACTTGGGCTGAGCCTTCGGACGCGCTCCCGTCCCAGCTCCTCGAGGATAGCGAATGGCAATGGGTCCCTGATTGTAGTTCACCATCGTCCAGAGCATATCGACAAATTCCTCTTCGTCCTTTGGCTGCATGTGGACGATTCCCGGAACCGGGCGCAGGTAACCGATATCGAATAGTCCATGATGAGTTGGTCCATCGTCGCCGGACAATCCCGCCCGGTCCATGCACACCGCGACGTTCAGATTCTGCAGCGCGATGTCATGAATGACCATGTCATAGGCGCGCTGCATGAAAGTTGAATAGATCGTGAGGAAAGGCTTAAAACCCTGCGTTGCCAGACCGCAGGCGAAAAGAGCTGCATGCTCTTCTGCAATGCCAACATCAAAATATTGATCCGGGTGACTAGCCGCAAAGTGAAACAGACCAGTACCCGACGGCATCGCGGCGGTAATGGCCATGATTTTCTTATTGCTGTCGGCGAACTTAGTCAAAGTTTGGCCTAACAGTTCGGAGTAGGTCGGAGTTGAGGCCTTCGCGGTTTCGCCGGTTTCGAGGGTAAATTTTCCGAGCCCATGAAACTTGTCCGGTTTAGCCAACGCCGGAGCATACCCTTTGCCTTTCTGGGTAATAATGTGAAGCAATACCGGTTCGTGCTGGCGCTTCAAAAATTCGAACGTACGAATTAGCAAGGGAATATCGTGCCCATCGATCGGTCCGTAGTAGCGCAGACCAAGGTCTTCAAAAATGACGCTCGGCAGCAGGAGATGCTTCACGCCCTCTTCCACCTTGTGCGCGAGCTGTTGGACAAATTTGCCCCCGATCATTTCCATAAACTTGGCCGCCTTTTCGTGCAGATGGCTGTAGGCGTCGTTGGTCACGATCCGGTTCAGGTAGTTGGCGATCGCTCCAACATTCTTCGCGATCGACCATTCGTTATCGTTGAGCACGACAATAAACCGCTTCGTATTGTGCGAGACGTTATTGAGTGCCTCATAGCTGATGCCACAAGTGAAGGCGGCGTCACCAGCAACAACCACGACGTTTTCCTTGCTTCCTCGGCGATCTCGGGCAACCGCCATCCCTAAGCCAGCCGACAAAGCGGTGCCGGCGTGCCCGGCTCCATAACAATCGTGCTCACTTTCTGAGCGCAGCAAAAAGCCGTTCAATCCTTGATATTGTCTAATCGTGCCAAAGCGATCCAACCTTCCGGTTAAAAGTTTGTGAACGTAACCCTGATGGCTGACATCGAAGAGAAGCTTATCCTCCGGAGTGTCAAAAACCCGATGCAAAGCCAAGGTGAGTTCGACTACCCCGAGGTTCGGACCCAAATGCCCTCCCGTCTTTGAGAGAACTGAAATCAGTTCGTCCCGGATTTCTTGGGCAAGCTGTGGTAGCCGGGTTTCCTCCAGCCGCTTCAAGTCCGCCGGGGACTCGATCTGATCGAGCAGGCGCGTGCAGGAAACATTAAAAGAGGCTGATTTCTTCATTTGGAGATTTCTTGAGATCCTTAGGTCGTTCCACAGGAGACGTCTGGGGTTTGGTTGTGGCGTCGCGGGCCAATGTCTCTACTCTGCTTTGCGCCGCTTCTAGCCGTTGATTGCAGACCGCGATCAACTTGGTCCCTTCTTCGTAGCGGGCCAGTAGCTCTTCCAGCGGCAGCTTGGATGACTCCATCTGTTCGACGATCAGTTCGAGCCTTTCCATAGCTGCTTCAAATGACAATTCCGTAATCTGAGAGTCTACTTTTGACATTTAGTGAACCGCGAACCTTATGCAGCAGCCGAGAGAAAGCCAATGAAAACCAACCCCTCTGGATGCGGCTTACCTAATGCCGAAGCCCCAATGAGGGCACAAGAGGACAAAATACGGATTTTGCTAGGGCGAGGCGGCCTGCCGAGGCGCGATGGGCTGCTACCGACTCAATTTTCTAGCTTCAACCTCAACGCGTTGTCCCCGTTCAAGAGATATCCTGGGGCAAAAACCGGGAATCTAGGCCGCTGCGGAAGAGTGGGAGTGACGTCAAATGTGAGATTTTGCCCGTCACGAAATACGGAAATGGAAACCTTTTGATCAGCGGACAAAAAGAAGGCAGCACTCCGAACGTCAGCGGTTGAATGGATCTTCACCGATCCAACCTGCATGAGCACATCCCCGGGCTGGAGACCAGTTTCCGAAGCGGGCGAGTTCTCCGCAAAACCAGTGATCACAACACGCGATTCGTTTTGCACCTTATCTCCGTCTTCAATATTGACGCCGACCCAGCCAGGTCGAACCTCCCCAAATCGAACATAATCAGCCCGAACCTTTTCTGCGGCCCTTATCGGAAGAGCATAGCATGCCGTCTTGTTATCCACGCTGCTGATCAAGATACCCACGACTTCACCTCGGAGATTCAGTAGTGGTGCTCCGCCTTCACCTTTTTGCGGCGGAATATTTGCCCGGATGAGGGTGGTCGCGAAGATTTGCTGGAGATCGCCTTCGTCGAGGCCTCCGACGATGCCGAAGTTCGGCGTCAGCGGCAAACCCTGCGGATAACCTATCGTGACAACGGGAGACGCAGTCGCCAATTCGTCGGAGTTTCCTAAAGGAAGCCACGGCGTTTCTGCATCGATCTTCAGAATGGCGATGCCGCTTCGAGGGTCCGCAGCCAATCTTTCCGCCGGGTAACGGCCTAACCCTAGCTCGACGATTATATCGTGTGACTCTCCCGCCACGGAATACGCCGTATAAATTATTCCGGCGGGATCAATGACAAATCCGGTTCCGGCCAATCGCCCGTGCTGATCCTCTGACTCGATACGAACCACGGCGCCCTTAGCGGTCTCAAAGACCTTCTTCACGTCCGCTGCGATGGCTGCGAAAGTTTCCTCTGCGGAAGTCACGTGAGACGAAAAGCAGAGCCCGACCAGCGTGAGCGCGGCAAAAAGCGGAGCGCAGGCGGTATAAGTGGTGAGAGAGCCGACTCCCGCCCGAGCAGCCGAAATGTTTGGAAAAGAGAGAACCGACTGTTTCGGCATCGAACTCTAAGTGACAGCCGCAATCCGACACCGTGGCCGGGCGGCTAGTAATCAATTAAAAACTGGCCGGTGGTTGGTAGCTCACGGGCTGACGATCAAGGATATAACGGGGGCGACTCGCGTCCGAAGGTTGAATCGTCGGGAAAAATTTCTGGAATTTAGTTTCCGATCCTGAGAGCTGAATTTCACCGCGAGAGGTAAGCCTCAGACCGGAGTCGGAGACATCCGTTTGCGCAAGTCCACTGGTCAAATTTCGATTTGATGCTTCCGGTGTCCAGATTCCGGTTCCCAAAAGAGTAGCAATTACCGCGAAGATCCCGAAAGCACTCGCATAAGCCCAGGCCGGCACACGAAAAGTTCCAAAGCTTGACGATACCCTTTCGAGCCAAATCTGGAACGCCGAACGACGCAGTATTTCGGAGCGTTGCCGACGATGGAAATCCTCGAGCGCTCTCTCAAAATAGCCGGGGGGAGGTTGCTCGAATCGCTTAAGTTTGAGAAGCTGTTGTAGCTGCTTTTCGTCGAGCATCATTTCTTTCTAAACTCTTCGAGGTAATTCTGCAACTGCCGATGTGCGTAGAACAACCGGGACCGGACCGTCGCTTCTGGTACGCCCAAAATCCTGGCAATCTCCGCATGCGGCATCCCTTGGATGTCGAACATCGTTACGACAGTTCTATGCTCTAGAGACAGCTTCATCATCGCTTCGTTCAATCTCTGTTGCAATTCTGAGAGATCCACTTCGCGGGTCGGCGTATTTGCCGCGGTTAATTCGATGAATTCTTTGTCGTTGCGGACGTTGGAATCGAGGTCATCCAGGCTCATCTGGAACCGGCGACCGCGTTTCTTGACGAAATTAATCGTCATATTCACGGCAATCGCATGAATCCAGGTATAAAAACTTGATCTTCCGCGAAAACCGTTGATCGACCGGTAAGCCTTGGCAAAAACTTCCAGAAGCAGATCGTTCGCGTCCTCGTGGTTTGAGGTCATGTTGTAGATCAGCGAGTAGATCCTAGAGCTGTATTTTTGCCAAAGACCGTCAAACGCCTGCGTATCGCCGCTCTGCGTGCGGCGAACAAGGACTTCGTCATCAAGCAAGTTGGGATCTTCCATGCCGCCGCAGGCACAAACCAGAGGCCAGCGAATCTCGTTGAGTAGTAATCCGTAAAATAGCGGGCGTAAAATAATAACCGGTAGTGACCCCAGGAAAGAGCGTTCGCGTCTTCTTCATCGCTCGAACACCCAAAATTGCGGCAAATGACTCAGAATCCGGCAAGTTCTATCCTGCGATTATCACCGAACCACGCCAGTTTCGACTCGACGATTCTTGGCCCAAGCCGTCTCGTTGTGGCCAGGGTCTGCCGGCATTTCGAGTCCAAAGCTAACGGTTTGGATTCGGCTGCTTGAAACCCCCAGCGAAATCAAATAATCACGAGCTGCTTGGGCGCGTCGTTCACCTAAGCCGCGATTGTACTCCTCGGTCCCACGTTCATCGGTAAATCCAGCTAAGATCACATTGTTCGAAGCCCCTTTCATAAAGTCGGCGATCTGGCGGAGCTTTCCAGCTTCGGACGGCTGTATCTCAAAGCTATCGAAGGCGAAATAGACAGGCTGGAATTGGCCCCGGTTGACGTTGTTGCCGAAAAAGGAAACGCCTTCTTGCCGCTGAGAGAGCGGCGTTCCGTTCACGGTATCGCCCTCGACCCCGGCGTATTCCTGTTGTTGTTTTTTTTGGCAGCCGCAGAGACCGATTATGAGTACGCAACCAAAGAAGAAGATCTTTTTCATGAGGTGGATGGAGACGGGTGAGGAGGCTCTTGGAAAAGGCCGCCGGTTCCAGGTATTGACAACAGCCTCCTGAGGTTTTGGATTTTGAGTATGACGTGGGTGAGGAAAGAGACATTAAATGGCTCACGCACCTGCTCAGATAACCGCATAAGCAGGTGCCATGTCGACCCTCCAGTCCAACTAAGTCGATCACTCAAAATCCAAAACCTGAGCAGCCCGACTACGTACGAGGCTTCGTCGCCACCATACGCTACGCTCCGAACATCCTCAAAACTAGGGCGCGCGGAAGCTTGCGAAGGTAGCCCGTTTCCAGTCATCCTCATGTCTCAAACGTATTTCAACGGGCTGCTAACGAGCCCAAGTCGGCTCCGAAACTCTGCCGAGATCGCCCACGATCCGAGCTTCACGCCCGGCCACACTATCAATCATAAAAAGGCCGCTTCCTCTAGCAAATAGCACGTGGCGGGAGTCTGGACCCCAGACCGGCCTCTCACCGTCATTTGCAATGACGTGACTCGAGCCGCCATCAAGATCGAGCACGGCCACTTGGAAAGTCCCACCGCTTCTGACGTTGAAAGTGATTTTCTTTCCATCGGGCGACCAGTTTGGCTCAGTACAGTAGCCGAACCCCGTTGACAGTAGCCGGCTCGATCCGCCGTCAACTGACATCCGATAGAGTTGGGGTCCGCCCCGTTCGTCGGAAGAATAAACAATTTCAGCCCCGTTTGGTGCCCAACTCGGTGATGATTCCACGGCGCGCACGCGAGTCAAACGGTGCGGAGAATCGCCGTTGATGTTCGTGACATAAATCTCCGGGTTGCCGTCTTTACTCATCGTGCAGGCGATGCGATTGCCTTGGGGCGAGATGGCCGGCCCTGAGTTGGTGCCAGGATATTTGATGATGCGATTTCGCGCGCCGGACGTCAAATCAACGAGATAGATGTCGGCGTAGCCGCTTTGATAACCGGTGTAGGCTAACTTGCGCCCGTCGGCTGAAAGATTGGGGTTGACGCTTATCGCGTTGTCTCTGGTCAACTGGACGACATTCGCGCCGTCGTAGTCCGCCGTATAAATCTCTTTGTGTCCGCTACGGTTAGACACAAACGCGATTTTCGAGGTCGCGATTCCTTTTTGCCCAGTCAAGGTTTCAACGAGGTCATCAACAAATTGGTGGACGGCTCGGCGGGAATCTCCTCCATAGTTCTTTTGCAGAACGATGCTTCCCGTTTTATCCACGGCCTGTCCGCTCACGCCGTTAGCCGAGGCGGCCACACTCACGACCACGGTGGCTGAAGCACTGTCGCCCAGCGTCAATACACCCGAAAGTTCGATATCGTTCTTCAAGACCGCTCCAGCCGGACCGGAAGCGTCTTTGATGGCGACGATTACAGCCGTTCCTTTGCGGATCGTGATAACAGGAGAGCCCGAGTTCTGCGCTAGGACCACACCACTAAGCAGGAGATAACCTAGAAAAAGCACAAACGGTTTCATTCTGAAGCACGAATTCTGGCCCTATTACCGCGGCAATGCGACAAGTCAAACTTTGATCGCGGCGTTCTCGTTCGACAAACCCGCAGTTGTTCGGCCGCACAAACTGCCGACTTTACATTTACCAGAACGACTCGATAGGTTTCCAGGCGTCCATGGTCCCGCGCGTTCGCACCGCTTTCGTGCTTGGAGCAGGGTTGGGTACCCGGCTTCGACCGCTTACCAATGTCGTTCCGAAACCGTTGCTACCGATCTTCGGAAAACGCTTAATCACTTTTGCTTTAGATCACTTGATCGCCTCCGGGGTGGAGCAATTCGTCATCAACACTCACCATTTACCGGAACAATTTATCGACTTCTTTTCGAATGCCTCGTATCGCCACAAGCAAGTTGTGTTGGTTCATGAGCCAG
Organism: uncultured Verrucomicrobiae bacterium; assembly: GCA_963804425.1. Classification (GTDB taxonomy): domain Bacteria; phylum Verrucomicrobiota; class Verrucomicrobiia; order Chthoniobacterales; family JAFAMB01; genus DASTDH01. Next base: position 106,103 of record CAWDQF010000007.1, read on the forward strand.
ACCTGCTCGAGACCGGAGGCGGGATTCGCAACGCTGCCAGTTTCCTCGAACAGGGACCGTTCTTAGTCTATAGCGGAGATATTCTCACCGATATAAACCTCGGGGCTTTGATCGATTCTCATTTCCATTCTGGCAGCAATGTGACATTGGCCCTACGCCATACTGGGCTAAGCACCGATCTCTCATTCGACGTTGAAACAAGTCGGGTTGTCGACGTTCGCGGACAGCTAGCTTCTGGTCTGCCGGGCAATCTGGATTTCGCCAACGTTTCCGTCTGGAATCCAGAAATGATTTGGAGGATCCCAGCGAATCGCAAAATCTCCTTTATCCCTGTCTTAGCGGACGCGATCCGAAATGGTGATCGGATAAACGGGATCGTCCTGGATGAGCAACAATGGTTCAATATCAGCTCTCGGGATGAATACCTAGGGATCCATCGAACCGCTATCACCACTGGTTGGCGACCAAGTTACTTGACGGAGTCCGATTGGCCGACGACGATCGCCGATTCGGCGGTGGTTTCCGAGGGAGTAGAAATCGCCGGTGCCTGCTGGATCGGTCCGCAAAGCCGGATCGAACCGAGGGCATTGCTGCGGGATGTGGTGGCTTGGTCCGGTTCGACCGTTCGATCGGACGCGCACCTCAGCGAATGCGTAGTGGCTGGCACGGAAGTAGGGCCCGGAACCTTCTGCCGGAGGGATTTCGTATGACGTTGAACTTACTCATAGACTACACGCGCCAGCGATTTCCTCATTATCACGATTCGAAGTTCGATATCCGTCCTCTCGAAAAAGGAGGCTCCGATCGCAAATACTACAGAATTCGATCCAGTGCCGATTCGTCATTGATTCTCGTAAAATACCAGAAAGAAAAACTGGAGAATGTTCGATTCGTGGCGGTCGCCAATTTTTTGGACGGAATCGGTGTGAACGCGCCTTTGATTTATTTTCACGACGACGAAGAAGGCTTGATCTGGATGCAAGATCTCGGTGAGGAAGACCTCTGGCACCACCGCACCGAATCATGGCCGATCCGAAAACTCCTTTACGAGCGAACTTTGGATCAAGTGGTCACCTTACACCAAACCGATCCGGCCTTGGCTCGCATTTCCGACGGCCCACCGGATTTTGATGCTGCGCTCTATCGATGGGAGCAGGAGTACGGACTGCAAAACTGTTTTCGACGTTGCTTCCAGGTATCGGTGAACCGCATCCAAGAGCTTTTCTCACGTCCGGAACTCGTCCAACTTGGCGAAGATCTGGCGAGTTACCCGCGAGTACTCGTGCATCGGGATTTACAATCGCAGAATATTATTATCAGCGACGACGAGGCGTTTTTGATTGATTTCCAGGGAATGCGACCCGGGCTGGGCGAGTATGACCTGGCTTCTTTGCTTTACGACCCCTACGTCAGTCTTACTGACGCCGAGCGGGAGGAATTGCTCAGTTATTATCTCGAACGGCTAGATCCTTCGGTCGATCGTGCTAGGTTTCGGGACATCTTCCTGCGCTGCGCGATTCAGCGTCTGCTGCAAGCGTTGGGGGCGTATGGCGTGATAGGATTGTTGCGCGGCAAACCCGAGTTTCTCCGTCACATCTCGCCCGCAATTAAAAGCCTTCGGCAGGTTGCTTCGACGCTTCCTTCCTTTAAGTTCTTTACGGACTTCTTAGACGAACTCCCAGACAAAATTCGACCTGTTCTTCCCGAATCGTGAATAAACTAGAAGAATCCATGGAACGGCTTTCGATCGTGATCATCGAAGCAATTGAACCTTGCATTGATGCTGGACGCTATCCAGTAAAGCGCGTAGTCGGGCAAGACCTCCGCGTCTCTGCGGACGTTTTCAAGGATGGGCACGATATAATTGCGGCGGTTTTGAAATGGCGGGTCGCTGGCGGCGCGCTTTGGCTGGAGACGCCGATGATTCAAGGTGAAAACGATCGTTGGTCCGCGGTTTGCCACTTCACTAAAAACGCCAACTACGAATTCACCATTGAAGCGTGGGGCGACGAATTCAATTCCTGGGCCCAAGAGTTCCAGAAGAAGTTCGCAGCCGGAATCACGGATTTAACAACGGAGATTGAAGAAGGCGCGATTCTGCTCGAGCGTGCCGCCTCGCGGGCAAAACCCAAATCCGATCAGGAGCGGTTTACTGCATTCGCGGCGGAGCTTCGTGGCAGTACGCCGGATAAAGGAGCGGAGATAGCGAAGACTCCTGAGTTAATAGGCCTGATGTCCGCCTATCCGGATCGTTCGCTTTCGACGGAAGCCAAACCCTACGTGCAAGTCGTAGTTGATCGACCGGAAGCACTGTTTGCCGCGTGGTACGAGTTTTTTCCGAGGTCAGCCGAAGGGAAAGACCGGGGATCGAAGTTCCGTGACTGTCTCCCTCGCGTGGATGACGCCAAAGCAATGGGATTCGACGTGATCTATTTTCCTCCGATTCATCCCATCGGCTTTACTAAGCGGAAAGGTAAGAACAACTCGGTGAATTCCGAGCCAGGCGATCCCGGTGTGCCTTACGCGATCGGCAGTAAGTTTGGTGGGCACACGGCGGTGGAGCCGGAGCTCGGCACGCTGGATGATTTCGATTGGCTGGTTAAACAGATTAAAGCTCGTGGGATGGAAGTCGCGCTCGACTTCGCCATCAATTGTTCGCCCGATCATCCCTACGTTCGCGAACACCCGGAGTGGTTTTTCCATCGGCCAGACGGCACAATCAAGTATGCCGAGAATCCTCCTAAGAAATACGAGGATGTTTATCCGCTCAATTTCCACAACGAAAATTGGAGAGAACTATGGGAAGAGATGAAGCGCGTGATTCTTTTTTGGGCAGGCCACAACGTCCGGATTTTTCGGGTCGATAATCCGCACACCAAACCGCTGGCGTTTTGGGAGTGGCTCATTGCCGAAGTGTGCGCGCAGTATCCGGACGTAATCTTTTTATCTGAGGCTTTCACTCGGCCCAAAATGATGAAGGCACTGGCCAAGGCCGGCTTTACCCAATCGTACACCTATTTCACCTGGCGCAATACGAAGGCAGAACTCACCGAGTATCTCACCGAGCTCTGCCTAACGGAAATGAAGTATTACTTCCGCGGCAATTTTTTTACCAATACGCCGGATATTCTTCCCTTTTTTCTCCAGACCGGCGGGCGTCCGGCTTTTTTGATCCGCGGTTTTTTGGCGAGCACGCTCTCGACGTTGTACGGCATTTATAGCGGTTTTGAGCTTTGCGAGAACGTCGCCATCCCGGATCGCGAGGAATACCTGAATTCCGAAAAATACCAATTTAAGGAGAGAGATTGGGACGCGCCAGGCAACATCAAGGAATACCTGACAAAACTGAACCGCATCAGACACGAAAACCGGGCTCTCCATCAGTATGATAACCTCCGCTTTCATACGATCGAAAACGACCAGATTCTGTTCTATTCCAGGGCGACCGCAGGACTGGACAATATCCTGTTGTTTGCGGTTACACTCGATCCGTTCCATTCGCAGAGCGGGGCTGCGTACGTGCCGCTGGAAGATTTTGGCCTGGGAGAGAACGAACCGTTTCAGGTGGAAGACCTTTTGACCAATGAACAGTTTGGCTGGCGAGGCCGAAGGAATTTCGTAATTCTTGATCCGCATACTCGACCGGCCCATCTTTTCCGTATTCGCCGGGACGGTGCAGGGAAGGTTTTTGGCTAGCAGCCTGTCCGTGAAATAGCATGTTATTCCGGAGATAAAGAACTATCGGCTCGGCGGGAGCTCGCCCTACCACCCTTGATCGCTCGGATTGTTCTTTGCACAAAGGGACTCGCGCTCCGAACCGGGATGAATAATATAGCTCGGCACATGCGAAAAGCCGTCTGGTTTATCTTCGGGGCGTTGCTCGCGCTCGCTTTTTTTGGTTGTAGCAAAACCAAAGAAGAAGCGCTGAAAGAGTTGACCGGCATGAACCTGCAATTCACCGCGGACGATTTCGTCCGATCCGCGGCCGAAGATGACGAAAAGGCCCTGGCTCTTTTCTTTGCTGGCGGATTTAATGTGAACACGCTGAATACGGCCGGAAAGACGGCCTTAATGGTCGCGTGCGAACGGGGCAAAGTGGGCCTGGTCAAGCAGCTTCTTGACCGCAAGGCCGATCCCAATGTAGCCGGTCGCGATGGTATAACCGCGTTGATCTTGGCGGCCCAAAACGATCAGCCAGACATCGTTAAACTCCTGCTCGAGAACCGGGCTAATCCCGACCTGGAAGATAACAACGGTTGGACTGCCCTAAAGACTGCGGCTTATCATGGAAGCGCAAGATGCGTGCAGATCTTGGCCAACCGGTCGAAGACAGATTTGAGTCGCGGCCTTCTCTTTGCCGCATTGTCCGAACATAAAGACGTGGTGAAGATCTTGCTGGATTACGGCGCCGAAGTGGATAGCCGGTCGCCCGATGGCCGTACCCCTCTGATGCTGGCAGCCAGTAAGGGAAATAAAGAAATTGTAAATATGTTATTGCAGGCTGGAGCCGATCCGTTGCTCACCGACCAAGGCGGAGCGACTGCCGAGTCGACCGCCGCGGCCAAAGGCTTTCGCGAAATAGCCGAATTGCTTCGCAGTCATGCCGGATCGAAACCAGCCGGTACTCCAGCCATTGTTTCGGGTTCTCCGTCGCCGTCTGCATCTCCCGTTGCTTCTCCATCAGCCTCTTCGCCAAATACTGCGATCTCGGACGCCGACATACTCAAGCAACCGAATCCATCGGCTTCTGCCACCGGATCACCGAATCCCAGCCTCGATCAGAACCCCTCCAGCGGGCTCGCGAGCAAGATTACGGTATTGGAGGTTCAGGAAGCATTTCTCCCTGTTACATTGGAAGAGGTGCAAAGCAAGAAAGCGACGCTACGCGGTTCAGACGGGTCTGAATATATCGTTGGGATTGGTGATCAGCTGAAGGGATTAGCATACAAGGTCATCGATATTGAGAGTCGGGAGGTTAACGATAAAGACGGCAACGCGGTTGACGCCTCCGTCGTAAAGCTCCGGCATATCCGCACCGGCCAGACCATATCTTTGATCAAAGGAGTTCCGGCTCGGGAACATGGAGCTTACGCGGTTCTCTCCTTCACCAGTAGCGGAGCAACGATGAAGGTGGAGCTCGACCGTGATTTCACTCTGCCGGACGATCCGAACCATACCTATCGAGTATTGGATATCCGCCCGACTCAAGTCGTCGTAAAGCGGCTGGACGATAATGAAGTCTGGACGCTCCAAAAGAATGTCCGATAAGAGTAATATGAAAATTCCATTGGAGGATTTTTTTCCTGATATCATCGGTAAGGCGCAACGCGGACTTCATCTGGACGACACTGCGCTGGCGCGAGGTTCTCGACTACAACGCGCCCAGATCGAGCGATTAAAGGCCGGGTCCGGTGATCGAAACGAGATCGTGGCGCTGGCCACCGCGCTGGACTTGGCCCCCGGCGCTTTGTTGGAGTCGTTCGAGAATAGCTGGGAACCGGCAGAGATCACGTTGGAAGGGTTGGCTCAATTTAATACTGACCTTTTGGGAATGACGGTGAATGTCTACTTGGTTTGGGATCCTTCCTCTCGAGAAGCCGCGATCTTCGATGCTGGCGTCGATGCTGACCAGTTGTTTAAGCGCATTCGAGCCGAGAACCTGAAGGTGAAAGCTATTTTCATTACGCACACGCACCAGGATCATGTGGCCGGCCTGGCCGAGATCGTCTCGCTGTGCAAGGCGCCCGTTTTCGCTCCGGAAACTGAACCGGTCGGTCACTCCCAGCGGGTGCACGAAGGATTCAGGTACAAATTAGGATCGCTGGAAATCGAAGCCAAACTCACCAATGGGCATTCGCCTGGGGGCACTTCTTATCTCGTGCTTGGTCTCGCTAAGCCCGTGGTCGTGGTCGGCGATTCGATTTTCGCCGGCTCAATGGGTGGGGCACCCAACGCGTATGAACAAGCTAGGAAAAACAATCGAGAGAAAATTTTGTCCTTACTACCGGAAACCATTATTTGTCCGGGTCACGGCCCTATGACTACGGTGGCCAACGAAAGGGCGCACAATCCCTTTCTGGCGGATCGATAACCGCAATGACCGATCCTCGCGGTGCTTCGGCCAATCTCGGTTCACGTTCCGGAGAGGAGCGGGAAGTCGTTCCGGTTGACATTTTCGAGCCGCTTTCGTTTCTCGATATTTTTCAAAACGAGCGTCCGATCGAGCTCGATCTGGGGTCTGGATCCGGCCGGTTTCTGATTGAAGCGGGTCGCCGGTATCCGGAAAGAAATTTCCTCGGAGTGGAGCGGTTACTTGGTCGGGTACGCAAAACACTTCGTTCGGCTTCGCGGTTGGATTTGTCGAATGTTCGGGTACTGCGCTTGGAAATCGATTACGCAGTTCGTTATCTCTTATCGCCCGGCTCGGTTTCCCGTCTGCACCTCTCTTTTCCAGACCCCTGGCCGAAGCGGCGTCATCATGGCCGTCGCTTGATCGACGAAGAGTTCCTTGCGACTGCAGCCAGCGCTCTTGCTTCGGACGGCGAGTTGTGGATAAAGACCGATCACGCAGACTATTTTCAGGGCATCAACAAAGCGGTCGATTCTCAGAAAGATATTTTCGGTCGCGTTCCCTGGTCGGAAGAATATCCAACGACTGATTTTGAAGAGACTTATCGGTCGCAAAGTCTTCCGATTTATCAATTGCGTTTGCGGAAGGTGAATTGACCACCGCGGAACGCTTGGAGCTTCAGCGTGTCCCCGTGGAGCTCCAGAATAGCAGCTCCTTGTTCGCCGAGGAAAATAATTGGGCCGGGATCGCATCGTTCGAATTGATTCTGTTTGCCTTGAGCGTAAACAATTACTTGGGGATCAAACGCGCGCTGAAGCTCCGCTGCCCGAAAGGAGCGCGGACTCGAAACGCAGACCAAATCGATCGATCTTCCGATTGGCGGATTGGCGGCAGGATCGATGGTGTCTGACCAAGATCCACGGCGGCTATCAGCGATCAGGAGAATCCGATACCCTCCCATTCTCACCATGATCGATGTGCCGGACCCGCTGCGATCGGGAGATGGTTTCGGTACTCCGCCTCGAATTCCGGTCTCGTCCAGATCGATGACCGCTGGATTTGTCCCCCAGCCAAAACTTCGATTGGCGAGTTTAAACGTGTTCGCGATCGGGTTTTCGGCGGGCATGCAGGCGAATTGCCGTTCTAATTGCTTCAAACACCCTTCGTGATCCGGATCCCGACGGGTACTTTCTAAAAGGCGAAGCTGGTTGACCCCTTGATAACGAAGAAATGGTTGAGTCACCCGTCGGTATTTCGCGTCGCTGCCTGGGTTGATGAAGCCATCCACTTCTCCGGCATGCAGATAAATGCTATTGGATCGTCCGGAGGCCAATATCACCAGCTTGGGATGACTTCGCGTTCCCGGTTCAGCGACATTTACGCTCTGATAGGGCAATGCGACGAAGGCATGCACCGCGCCGAGGAACAAGTGACCGAGGAGCCAGTTTGTGTTGTTAAGGCAGATACTCGCCCAGCGGCAAAAGGGAGCGGCCACGATCGACGAGACGCCCAGGGCCAGAATGGAAGCGCCTATGGGAACCGTCGCAAAGTTGGCCGCCACATTGCACCACGAGACGCGATGAGAAATCGACCAGGCGAACGGCAGCGTCGCCAACCAACAGACACAGCAGACAGAAAACAGCTCGCAGCTGTGCTGAGCGATTCGACAGAAGGCCAGCTGTCCCGGGTGGAGGAGTCGCCGCGGAATCCAAGGATCCGGACGAAACGGAAGAGAGAGGAGATGGGCTAACGGTTTTGTCGCGATGGTTAGGGCGGCAACGGTGACGAACGAAAGCTGGAAACCAAGCTGGAAAAGCTGCTCAGTATCCAATGTAAGCAAAAACAGACCTGCGCCCGAGAGAATATTTTTGGCGAGCACGGGGCGCTCCAAAGCGATTCCCAAGAGTAGTATTGCGGACATAATCGTCGCCCGCAGACTTGCAATCGAAAGCCCAGTTCCGGCGCAATAGAGGAGAAGCGGAACAATCAGAATGAACGTCCAGCGGCGGGCGACTCGCGCTGTTCTCATCACCGCCCAAGAGAAGCCGGCCAGTAAGGTCACCTTTAGTCCATCAATTACAAACAGGTGCAGTGTTCCGGTATCCTGGAGTTCATCCAGGATAACCGGCGGAATGGTCGAACGATCACCAAAGAGGATTCCGCGAATCAACGCTTGAATGGTCGGATCGTCTTCGAGTGACGCTATCGGAATGGGTTCGATACTGTGACGTAAGCGGAGAGCGAACCCGACGAACAGGTTTGCGCCGCCTCGCGAGAGTAACTGTGTTCTGTTGCCCGGGATTGCCTGTAAGAGCAAATAGACACCTTGCCGGTTCAGAAAACCGTGGTAATCGAATTCTCCAGGATTGAGCGGTTCATCGGGAAGTGCGAAACGTCCGTCGACAACGAAACGATCGCCGTATTGCGTTGGACTTCCGTTCAGCTCCGCTGAAACGCGGAAATGGACAGGAAACCCATCCACTTCGCGAACATCTGCCAAAAGCCGCTGTTTCATTTGGGCGGTCCAATGGAAAGGAGTGGACTCACTTTGCGCACAGAGCAGGCAACGGTGAACATGATTGCTCAACTGAGGTGTGCGGGAGAGCTGAAAGCCTTGATTGTGACTAATTAGGAACGTATGCCAGAAGGCGAAGAAGAAGGCGGTGGCCGCGAGCGTCAACAAGGTCTTGCGCCAGACGAGTGCGAACAGCCCAAACAGACAAAACAAGGTTCCAAAGACTATCCACGAATCGAAATGCGTATCCGACCAGAGAACACCCACGCAAGCCGAAATAAAGAGACCGGCTAGAGGAATTCTGGATCGAATCCGAGAGATAAATAACTCTTTTATGTTATGTTTTTATTATTAGATGCCAAATATAGCAAACTAATAATAATGCTGTTGGGTACAACCAATTGGTTGCCTCGCAGCCTCGAATCAATCGAGGCCAAATGGGAGGTCTATTGTCGAGAACGCTCGCGGGTTAATTACTGATCCCTTGCGATATGCGATTTCTTGGCGCTCTATCGGTCGGGTCATCCGTCGATCGCAATGCCTTAGCCGCTGCTCCTCGGCGCAGCTAGAGATCTCCGAAACGCAGCCGACCGCAGCTGTCCACGGCCCGTGTCGGATAGAGAGCTGCGAAAGCTCAAGTGCGGTGCCGCAGCTCTAGCCGCATCTTGTCGGCGGCATACAAAATTTCCGTGTGAGAAAGCGACTTTCGCGCAGCGGCAAGCACGGTCTCAATTTCTGCAGCGACCTCCGCGGAGGCGTGCGTCAAGACTAACCGAGCAATTTTTCGAGAAGCAAGAAAATCAAAGAGCACCCTTGGCTCGAAGTGCGCGATCTCACACACCAAAAGATCGGTCCCGACCTTGAGCGGCTTATTGAGATCGTCAGGCGCTCCAATATCGCCAGAAAAGACAAACTCAAATGCCGAATGCCGGATCGCGAGGCTAAATGAGTGAAATCGTCCGTTCCCGAACCGGTCCACCAATGCCTGGAGATGGGTTGTGGTTGTCGGTGTAATTTCGCAACCGCCAACGGCGTGGACCGGCGCAATTTCCCAAGCGCGAAAATGGATTTGGAACGGTAAAAAGTCCGGACCGATGTAGCATGCATCCAGCCAATTCCGCAGGGGATCGATCAGCTCCGCCGGCAAGAATATTGACAATGGTGTTTGTCGGCCAACGATCCAAGCCGCCTGGATAACCATCGGCAAACCGCCCGTGTGATCCGAATGACCGTGCGTCACGACAATCGCATCGAGATCGGCCGGGTCGACCCCGATCTCGATTAACGTGCGACAGCTTGGTTCTCCGGCATCAATCAAGACTTTCTTGTCTCCTGTATCCAACAGTAAGCCAGTGTGATTTTTGCCAGCTGCGGGATATCCGGGTGCGGTGCCGAGGAACGTAATCGACGCCATAAAGAGTATTGTCAGGACAATTAAGGCTAACCGGCAGGCTGTGAGGTTAAAGCATCAAGAGCGGCGCAACTTATATTCGTAGCTATCTACCAATGCCAGCCAACTAGCTTCAATGATGTTGTCCGAAACGCCCACTGTGCACCAGTTCTCGTGATGATCGGTTGAATCTATTAAAACCCGGGTTCGTGCTTCAGTGCCGACATGTGAACCGATAATTCTGACTTTGTAATCATCGAGCGTGATCTGCTGAATCTCCGGATAAACTGGCGTCAGGGCCTTGCGCAGCGCGGCGTCCAGGGCATTCACCGGACCATCTCCCTCTGCCACCGTATAGTAATTCTCCTTGCCAACGCGCAACTTAACGGTCGCCTCACAGGTCTCATACCGGTTGCGGACGGACCGGATGTAGGTGCAATGATATTCCAGCAGCTCCCAAAGGGGCTCCGGTTTAGTCAATACTCTGCGGATCAGCAATTCAAAGGATCCCTCCGCGGCCTCAAATTCGTAGCCGAGATGTTCGAGTCGTTTCACCTCTCGCAAAATAGCGGTCACGGCGGGGGAAGCTTTCTCCAGCGCAAAACCGAGCTCTCGAGCCTTGGCAATCACATTGCTCTGGCCGGAAAGCTCTGAGACGACAATATGCTGAAAGTTACCCACCGACTCCGGTGCAATGTGCTCGTAGCTCTTAGACAGCTTGGCTACGGCGTGGGCGTGCAGCCCTCCCTTGTGCGTGAATGCGGTGGAACCAATGAAAGGGGCTCGAATGTTGTGTTGGCAGTTTGCTAGGTCATCTACGAACAACGACAATTCTCGTAGCTTTCGGAGATCCGGCACTACCTCGATTCCGAGCTTGAGCTGAACGATCGGAATCACGCTCGTCAGGTTGCAGTTACCGGTCCGTTCCCCGTAGCCGTTTATCGTCCCTTGCACCTGAACAGCGCCAGCCTGTAACCCGGCCAGCGCATTGGCTACGCCCAGTTCACAATCGTTGTGTGTATGAATGCCGACCGGAATAGCCAGCGCCTCCACGACAGACCGGGTAATTTGGCCGATCTCATCGGGGAGCGCCCCTCCGTTCGTATCGCAGAGCACGACGAGGTCAGCGCCACCTTCAGCAGCTGCTTGGATCGATTTGAGAGCGTGGGCCGGATCGTTCTTATAACCATCAAAAAAATGTTCGGCATCAAAGATAACCTCTCTCCCGCGGGACTTCAGATAAATTACCGTCTCCCGGATCATCCGAACGTTTTCTTCCACGCTAGTGCCCAAGATTTCCTCCACGTGAAAGCGCCAGCCCTTCCCAACGATGGTCACAACCGGAGTTTCTGCCTCAATCAACAGCGCGACCTGGGTGTCTTCCTCCGGCCGGAGATTTGCTCGGCAGGTACTCCCGAAAGCGCACACTTTCGCTGTTTTCCAGCGCCGCTTTTTCGTTTCGGTAAAGAACTCGATGTCCTTTGGGTTGGAGCCCGGCCAACCGCCTTCAATGTAATGGATCCCGAAAGCGTCAAGTTTTTCCGCGATCCGGATCTTGTCCTGGACGCTGAATGAGATGCCTTCCGCCTGCGTACCATCCCGCAGAGTGGTGTCGTAAATACTGACCGTTTTGGGATACATAAAGCCGGGAATGTTTCGGTATCCTAGACCGCCGTGGTTTGCAAAGGGTTTTAAGTGTCCTGAAATGAGGGCTTAGCCGGGAATAAATCAAATGCGAAATCTGTCTAATACGGTAGACTAGTTCTATAGAATCAATAGGTTATGAAAAAGAATTGCCTGTGGCGCTCTCTTACTTTGCTGCTAGCGGTGACCGCCTCTTCCGCCGCCTTGGCTGCTTCTCCGGCTAATGTAGTTATTACCTACGCTCACCCGGAGAAATTCAGCGGCACGTCGATTGGATATTTTACCGATTTTGTGGTTCAAGATCGGAGTGAGCGAGAGACAGCCGCAAGATTTGCCGGCGAAATGCCTTCCAAGCTAGGGCCCGCGCTGGCCAAAGTAGCGCCTGGTTGCACGCTGACCTTTCAGTTCACCGATATCGATCTGGGCGGACGGTATGAACCTCGGCTGGGCCCCAATTTTCGGCAGATCCGTTTCTACAACGGGAACGGCCGGGACCCGGTAAGGCTCTATTTCAGCTACACGTTGACCGACGCCAAAGGCCGCGTGCTGATGCACGGGTCGAGCGCGGCGACCGCTGCATCGTATGTGGGTTTTAGCCCAAACCTCACGATTGAGGATATCCAGCTCAAATACGACGAGTTCTATTTCGAGCAGGAATTGCTGAAATCCTGGATCAGAACGAACATCGACGTTTCCAGCCCGGCGCCGACCGTCAAAGAGAAGCGATAACCGCTTACTCGCGGCTATCTCCGCACGATAACCGGGGTGCCGACTTTGACCGCGGCGAAGAAGCGTTTCGCCTTCGATCCCGGCATCCGAATACACCCATGTGATGCGGGGTAGCCGGGAAGATAGCCCTCGTGCATTCCGACTCCGTCATAAATGCGGAGGAAATACGGCATCGGCGCGCCCACGAAATAGGCTCCAGGCGGTTTTGGATCTTTCAGCGCGTTCACATCCTCTTTCACGATCACGCCGTTCTCTTGGTACGCACCGTATATGCTCGATCGATGATCGATGTCCTTCTCGACAATGTGGTATTTCCCGGGCGCGGTGTTATGCCCTTCCCGGCCGGAGGAGATCGGTGCGCTGAGAACCTGTTCCTGCCCAGAGTACAGATAAGCATGCTGATCCGCCAGATCGATCACAATCGCGACTTTTCCTGGCGGCAGCCCGCGAACATCGTAGACGGTATTTTCGACCACCGAACAACTCGCCAAAAACAGGGTTGCGACCGCCGTCAAGGAAAAAAGCCTGTGCATCGCCGCCCTTTATGCCACCGTGTGAGACGTTGCTCAAGGCGATCGCGCAGTTTGATGGAGAAACCGACTTTGATCCGAATCATTTCGGGAGGCCAGACCGGTGTAGACCGAGGGGCATTAGACGCGGCTTTGGCTGCCGGGTTTCCGGTTGGCGGATACTGTCCGAGCGGCCGAGCGGCCGAGGATGGGATCATTCCCGACCGTTATCCACTTACCGAGCTGGATCGGGGCGGTCCTCTCGAACGCACCTTGATGAATGTCGCGGAATCCGACGGCACCGTACTTCTCTACTTCGAATCGTTGTCCGGCGGCACGGAAAAGACATTGGAGGCTTGCCTCTTTCTGCAACGACCTTATCTCTTGATTGATGCGGAGCTCTGTTTGCCGGAAGCCGCGGCCGAGCGGATCAGAGGCTTTTCTAAAACACATCGAATCGAAGTGCTGAATATAGCCGGACCGCGTGCGACCGAATGGGATGATGGATTCGATTTTGCGCGAGAGACCATCAGCGAGTTGCTTTCCCCGTAGGCACCTTTTTAGGAAATGTCTTGGCTCATCCATCTCTGGCTCTGGGGTTCGATTGGGATCGTCCTTTTGCTCTTGGCCCAGTTCACCGCTAACCTGCGAGTTTTGGTACGGCTTCGGGCCGGACCCGTTCCGAGGGAGCGTCCGCTGGTTTCGGTACTGGTGCCCGCTCGCAACGAGGTTGGTCGCATTGGCCCCTGTCTGCAGTCACTTCTCGCGCAAGATTATCCGCATTTTGAGTGCATCGTTCTGGACGATCAATCTGACGACGGTACGCCTGAGTTGGTGGAACGGCTCGGGTTCTCGACAGAAGCGTTCTCTCAATTTAGACTGATTTCGGGCCATCCGTTGCCAGTGAATTGGACTGGAAAATCGTGGGCTTGCCATCAGCTCTCGCGGGTGGCGCGAGGGGAATATCTGCTGTTTACCGATGCGGATACGATTCATCATCCCGGAACGATCTCGGCCGTGGTTACCGCGGCCTTGCGGGAGCGATCGGACCTTCTCACCGCGTGGACATACCAGATTACCGGCACGTTTAGCGAAAAACTGATGATCCCATTCCTGTTCGTCGCCGCGGCCGGTTGCCTGCCGCACTGGCTATTGTCTCTAGCGCAACGGTACACAGGGCTCGCTCGATTGATTGGCGCAAAGTGGTTCCGGAATCTTGGAACCGCCAACGGCCAGTTCCTTTGTTTCCGTCGAGCGGCCTATCAACGAATTGGCGGCCACGCGGCTGCAGCAAATCATTTGGTGGAAGATGTGGCGCTCGCTCGGGCCGTAGCTGCTGAGACTGCCGAAGGAATGCACCTCACCAGTTGCGACGGCACCGCTCTCGTCAGATGCCGGATGTACCGGTCATTTCCCGATCTCTGGGAAGGGTTTACCAAAAATCTTTGGCCGCTGTTTGAGAACGATTTTGCTGCGTTTGCGATTTTGGTGCTGGGACAGATCGTCGTCTTCGCCTTGCCGTTTTTCGTGGCACCTTGGATACTCAGTTGGGAGCTCTGGACCCTAGTCGGCCTGATCTTGCTGCTCCGCATTCTGATAACGCTCCGTTTTCGAACTTCTTGGCTCAGCGTGCTGCTTCACCCGCTTGGGTATTTGCTGGCGCTGGCGATCGCGTTGAACAGTTTGCGGCGATCCCTCGGCCGGGGTGTCACGTGGAAAGGTCGGCTCTACCAGGTAGGCGACCCGCAAGAGAAAGCCCAGGCGGGCTAAGGCTCGCAAAATATAAAACATTTTTGTTGTACGTTACTAACAAATTGATTAGAAGCGACGAACAATGATGTTTTCCTTCGCGAGTGTTGCGGTGGCGCTCTGGTTGGGGATCGTGGCGGTCGCCTGTCTGCACCAGGTTTGGCGTGCCGTAACGAATCACCCCAATTTGTATGGCAATCGTGATTACCAGCGGGGCACTCGCGGCGAAAACAACCGCGATTACCGTCACCTAAATCCTGCCGCCGAAGGTTTGATCCCGATTGCCTGCCGATCCGTGGTACACATTTTACGAGCCCTCACAAATGTCGTGCGAGCAACCTTCAGTTGCGGCGTGGAATGGATCAGGAAAACGTTGGGCCGTTCTGGGACCTTTCATGCTCCGGTAAATCAGTCTTCAGCGCTCCCGGTTGGGATTTCCGCTACTGGGGCGGAAGACCGGCCTGCCCCAGTGAAAGCCATCCCCGATGGGGAGGGCGCACCGCTTGTCCGACAGAGCTCGGTGGATTCCTTGTCCACCATGCGCGAGCATTCAGCCACGCCTAATCCTCGTGCGCCGGAAGAACCGATCGCGAGGATCCGACGCCGCCGACGCATCGACGCGGAGCATGATGCCCGGAAGGCGGGAACGGTCAAAAGAAAACGGACGACGCAGGCGTCGAAACCGACTGCCGAGACTCGGTGGCTATCTCCGCCCCGAAATGAAAAAATGACGAAGCTAGCCACGGAAACTGAGGTTGTGGCGAGTGAGCTAGCCAAGGTTCATTCCGAGAAGCAAAACAAGAAAGCCCCGGGGGGTCGCACCCGCCAGGCCAATAAACACACGCGCACGGGCCGGCCGAAGAAACGCTCAACGGGTTCGAACGTGCCCTTGAATTCAAAGATTAGCGTGTGAAAGTCCGCTCGACTATCTTCGCAGCTAACGACGCTGTGCGTCTCTTTCGGTGCGGGAACCCATCGATTGAGCAACGCTCCTAAACAACCTTAACGGCAAACAAGCTGATGCCACCTAAATTTGGGAATTACCTCTTCCGGAACCTGAAAGGTCAGAGCGATGCCGCGAAAACCGACTCACCGAGTCTAGAAGAAGCAGCCGAGTTGGCCGACCAGACTATTGTATTGCGGCCGGCAGATTTTGTTGACAGTGACGCCGGCGCTCTCGCTTGGCCGAGCCTGAATCCTCCGGAAATTCGCGTTCAATTTCGAGATACCCAAGGTCTCATGGAAGGGCGTGTGGTGATTGCCGCGGGCGTCCTCCGTCGCAATTATCCGAAGCTAGTTCCAGAGGAGATTAAGGATGAAGTGCTGTTTCCTGTCTCGCTCAAGACCGTTGTGCTTCAACTCCAGAATTGCTTACGCAGGGAAAACCCGGGAGCGTCAGCGGGGCGTCCGACTGATTTCGACACGCCGATCGCGCAGGTTGCGCGTGAGGACGAAGGATTTCTTAAACTGGAGCGGGAGGCCCAGGATGATCTGTCTCGACCCGAGATACCGGATCAACCTCAGTTCTCGGAAGGAGTGAGTCCGTTCCCATTGATTCGGGAGAAACCTTTAGCAACGCCGCCGAACCCTCCGGCGATTCAGGTGACTTGGCCGCCTTCGCCGACAGCCGCTCCACCGCCAACCGAGACACGCCAGGATCCGTTCAAGGACTTACCCAAGGTAGGTCCGCATCGCGGTGATCGACACCCCGATTTAAGTTCGCGAGAGTTTGAGATTCGAACCGAGCGGAAATCTGCCGCAGCGGGTATTAGCGCCGAATTGGCACCGCAGCCTGCAGATAAACCGGTACGCCGTTTAGCACTAGAACGCCTGCAAGAGATTTTTCTCACCGACGATTTTCTTGATGCTCGTCACGTGGCGAAACTTCTGCGTGCTTTCCCCAAAGTAAAGGGAGCCTTGATCCTACTGGAGGATGGGACCGTAATGGGTGGGGACCTTCCCGAAGGCTTCCATCGGGATGCTGCGTTCGCTGCACCGGGATTGCTCCGGGCCAGCCGTGAATTTGTGGGCGCGCTAAACGGATCAAGTGTGGCTGCTGTTACATTACTGGCCGACGTTCCGATCAGCGTATTTCTGGAACGCAAGGTCTGCATCCTGATCGCACATGAAGGGCGAGGACTTTTGCCGGGCATGCGAGAACGAATCAGCGATATCGCGAAAGCTCTCGATGCGATGTACGAGCCGAGCGCGGAATGAAACACTACAGTTTTAACAATCACGACGCTGAACGTTCTACGTCGGAGACCACCAGATTAGCGTGGAAGGCGTGCTATTGGATGAGGCTCGAAACGAAGGGCTCTCGGGCGAAGAGAGCGAAACTGGGCAGGATAGCGGCAAGATTAAGAAAGCAATTTATCGTGATGGATTCTATCTCTACGTTCCGGTTGGCACCGAGTTCGGGCTGAAACTTCTCGGCAATACTTCGGTGACAGATCTCGGCCCGCCTTTTGACGACTGATCGCCTAGCGTTTTCCTCGCGCAGGATTTTCCGACAGTTTCCGCTGGTGCAAAACCTTAAACGCAGTCCCGGCACCTGCCGGGTCCAGAACGAAACGTGTCGCCGGATTCTCCAGCGCGAGCGCCCGCGGATACCACTTTTGGACAAATTCGCGTTGGGTAGTGTAGGCCACTTCCCCCAAGCCCAGTGGTTCACTCCAACGGAGTAGATCTTCGAAATTCACGTCGGCGGTCAGATCCTGTTGTCCTGGTCTCCGGTAAATTTCCATTCCCTCCAGGCGTTGATGTTGAAAAAAGGCGCGGAGAGATCCACTCCGTTTTCCCCGGTAAATCTCGGTGGCAGAACCACCGTAGTCGATCGTGAGCAGGGCACCCGTCCGCAACCGAAAACAAACCTCCTTTAGCCAGGAATGGTAACTCTCGTGAACTTCGACGCATTGACCAACCGGGAATGGCGGAGATAACGCACTGCTCTCAGGACAAAGCTGAGTCGGCACTGGGCGTTCGAGCCATCGACCATCCCGCAACTCAATCCAGATTTCATCCCAGCCTGAATCTGTTCGTATAAATCGGCGGCAAGGGAACGCATCGACTAACTCGTTCGAGAAAACGATCGCAACACCTTCCATGGCCTTCAGCGCGCCCCCTATCGAGTCGAATTGCTTGATCCGACGAAACGTTCTCGCGAGGTGGTCCGATGATGGTCGGTTCATATCGACGGTGTAGTAACGCAACTTCTCCCACGGCCGAAAGCGTCGGAGAATGGTGCGCGCGAGCTGTCCGGTTCCCGGGCCTAATTCCACAACCGTGAGATACCGTAGTTTCAAGGCGTTGGCTTCGGCGCGAATCCAGTGGCTAATCGCTCGTCCGAGCGAGTCGTCCAATGTCGCCGAGGTCGAGAAATCGCCCCGGCTGCCGATCGTTAGGATCTGGGTGGAGTAATAGCCATGGACCGGATGGTAGAGTGCAAGTTCCATAAATCGGTCGAAGCGGATCTTGCCGCCTTCGCGTTGAACAATCTCGGCTAACCAGCTGGGCATGGAGGTGAGGAGTGCGGGAGCGGTATCATAGCCGCAAAGGACCCGTCCGCATCCGCCTCGGCGGAAGCGCTGCTGGACTCCTCCAAGACGCCACTCCCTCAGCCCAACTTCGGATGAAAATCTCCAATGTCCGTAAACCGCGTCACAAACTCCGTAAGCAGCTGAATACAACGCTCCACATCTTGCAGATCGATCGTCTCCACCGTCGAATGCATGTACCGCATCGGAATAGAAATGAGAGCGCTGGGAATGCCGTGCTTCGATTGGAAAATCAGATCCGTGTCGGTGCCAGTCGTGCGAGAAGAGGCTTCATGCTGAACGGGAATCTCCAATTCCTGGGCGATCTCCGTAAGACGCTCGACCACCAAAGGATGATTGGACGTGCCGTGGGTAAGGGAAGGGCCAGCTCCCAATTTCACCGAGCCATGCTTGTTGCGATCGATACCGGGCGAGTCGGTAGCGTGCGTTACATCGAGGATAATCGCCACATTTGGTTCGAGGCGAAAAGCCGCCATTCGAGCGCCAAATCCGCCGATCTCCTCCTGTACCGCGTTGAGTCCATACACGGTTGCACGGCACCTGGCCTCGAGTGCCGAAAGACTCGCGAAAACCTGACTGATAACGAAGCCCCCGATGCGATTGTCGATCGCCCGTCCAACGATTTTTCCGGGCACCAATTCTTCCGCTGAATCCGTATACACTGCGGGATGACCTGTCCGGATGCCGCGTTCTTCCACCTCTTTGCGGGAACGGGCTCCGATATCAACATAGAGTTGGTGCATCTCCGGAATTTTATCGTCGTCTTTGTCACGAAGGTGGACAGCGGTATTACCGATCACACCAAGCACCGGCCCTTTGCTTCCCAGAATCTTGATGCGTTTGCTCCGGGCGATCGCTCGATCGCTCCCGCCAATGCGAGTGATATAAATAAATCCTTCGTCGGTAATATTATGGACCATGAACCCGATTTCGTCCGCATGCGCTTCGAGCATCACCGTAAGCGACTCCTCCTCGCCGTTCAGTGTCGCCCAGGCGTTCCCGTACGCGTCGTTGTCTACCGAATCGCTGAACCGGCTCAGATAGTTCAACCAGACTTTCTGGCCGTCAGCTTCAAACCCGGTCGGACTCGGCGTGTTGAGCAGATGAAAGAGGAATTGAATTGCTTCGCTGTTCATGATCGATGGAGAGAGGCCACTCTACCCAGGAATCGCGCCGCGCAAAATAGAGTTGCGCGCTCGGTACTGGCCCGGCGAGTGCCCCTTTGAGTCAAATTAAGGATTGAAGATCCTAGGCTTGAGTGGGTAGATGAGTTTCATTTCCATTAAGAAATCCGGAAAGGATTACAAATTGACGGGTTTTGGTATCACCAATGTCCACGAACACGTTTGAGTCGATAAGGTGTGCGTTCCAAAATTATTGGAAGCAATGCGGAGGAATCATGTCGTAAATCGTCCTGCCGTAACGACAATCGCATCACCGCCGTTTTCGCTCTAGAAAGAGTCGACCTTCTTTGCGGCGGCAGAAGTGGTCTTGCGGTAAATTTGTCTTTGCCGGTTTTTCCCGTTCAATTAATTCGCGCACGGCTTCAACTTCCTCAAATCCGATATCCGGAACTTCCAGTTGATTTAGCCAGCGGTGAATGACTCTTCGCTGCAGAGCCGCCGGCAGCGCGCGGATTTCGCGTACCGACATCGAATCTCGCTCCCAAATTTCCGGAGTGATTGCTTCCAGCAGTTTTTCTTCCTCTCGAGCGATTTGACTCAACCGAAGCAAATTGCGCTTCACTGGACGATCCAGGATGTTTTCGATTTCCGGAATCAAAAGGTTCCGGATGCGATTCCGGGTATACAGCGACTCGGAATTACTCGCATCTTCGCGGAAGCGCAGGCGATTTCGTCTGGCAAATTCCTGCAAATCCACTTTCCAAACTCCTAGCAGGGGCCGCATCACCGACAGCGGATGTTCGTCTACGGTCAGAGTGATCTCTGGCTCGATGACGGCATTTCCGAACGAACCGGTGCCGCGCAGAATATTGAAGAGAAACGTCTCGACTTGATCGTCCGCATGGTGAGCCAGGAAAATGTGATTCGTGCCAGATTCTTTAGCAGCATCGGAGAAAAAACGGTGTCTAGCCAGCCGGGCTGCCGTTTCGATCGACCTATTCTTTGGCCAAGCGTCGATCGCTCTGGAAAAACAGGGAAGCTGTAGCCGTTTGGCCAACCGTTCGACAAACTCTGCATCCTGGCGGCTGGCCGTTCCTCGAAGATTGTGATTGAGGTGACAAACCACCAGTCTGGAAAAGCCGAAACGCAACAAAAGATCGAGCAGCACCCGTGAGTCAAGTCCACCGGACACACCCACGAGATAAGCTTCATCGCTCGGATAAGCCACCAACGCTTTCCGGACGGAACTCATCCAGGGAAATTGTCGGTGTTTGTCAGCAGTCGACATTGAACCCAAACCTCAGAAAGGAAAGGTCAGCAGATTCGCAGATTAACACAGATAGAGACACCAAGAATCTGGAATTTAGGGGCTACAATAAAAAATCGCCGACAACGTCGAAACTTCGATACGCTACCAACCTGGGGCGACTTTCTGCCATCTGCAGTTTTACTCGCTGTCCACCGTATGAAAAACCGCAAACGGCAGCTCCCCTAAATTCTTCAGTAGAATTTGATCGGCGCCCTTGGCGAATATTCGTTTGCTGAACAGATCTTGCATGGCGGGCAACGATTCGTCGATCAGCAGTTGAGTGTCATCCCAATCCACAGATTCGCCCGGTTTGCTCAGCTTAGTGGTGAGACGCGGTACGATCACCAATACCGATTTGTCTTCGATGCGCCGAAGAAAGGCTACGCAGCAATCTTTCTTGCTTCCGGTCGCATACAAGGAGGAATAGGTGCCGGATTGGAAAAGCCTTGGTTCTTGCCGGCGGAGTTGCAGTAGGCGATGAACGATCGCGAGTTTGATCAAGCCATCTTTCCATTCCTTAAACAAAGAGGAGATGTCACTCGCTTCCACCCGGGCCAGGCACTTTTCTCGGGCGGCGTAGTCGACCGGGTCGCGGTTATCCGGATCCACCAGCCGTAAATCCCAAAGTTCCGAGCCCTGGAAGAAGTCGGGGACACCTGGACAAGTCAACTTGAGGATCGTTTGAGTCAGCGAATTCAACATTCCATGCCAAGCCACTTTCTCAGCGGCCGGAAGGAGCGAAGAAGGTAGTGGACTCTCCGGCTTCAACGTTTCTTCAACGAAGTGCTTGACGGCGTTCTCCCAGTCCTCGTTTGGCTGAATCCAACTACTGTTAACCTTTGCTTCTTTAATCGCTTTCACCATGTAACGCTGAATGCGCGCCACGTAGGTATCGCGTTCTTGGCCCTGGTCAACCGGCCACGTTCCCAGCAAGGTTTGGTAGTACAGATATTCTTCGTTGGCGCTGGGGGCTGTCTCGCCCTCCAGATCAGTGCGAGCGTGGGATGTTAGTTTCCGCCATCGTTTCAGCCAGGCTTCCCATTCCGCCGGAATCTCACTGAGCACAGCGATGCGGGCTCGCACGTCCTCGCTTCGCTTGGTGTCGTGGGTCGTTAAGGTAAGCAGAGTGTGAGGAGTCTCGATCATGCGAAGTCGATTACGTTCATGAAAATGCTCAATCGAAATGCCGAATTGTTTCGGGTTACCGCCGACTTCGTTCAGCGCCGTCAAGCGATTGAAGATATAAAATGCAGTATCTTCGAGCCCTTTTGCCATGATCGGACCGGTGCATTGCTGGAATTTGTAAACAAATTCTAACTGCAGCGGTCGAAAAGTCGGATCAGCCCCCTCAAACGGCTCGAGCAGCAGGACGCTGCGAAGAAAATCAAATATGGAGGTGTCGATGGCCGCATTCCGCCGCTTGGCGGCTCGAACTGCTCGAAGAATAACCATTCGGTCGGTCTCCGAGACACCGTCGTTAATGTATGTCCGGTAGACAGGAAAACAGGCAATTAACTCGCGCACCACGCCGCTCAGCGAGTCGAGAGTAAAATCGCGGTGCATGCGGTCTCGCTCCGCTAGCCCGCTCAAGAGATGTCCGAGCGATTCCACGTCGCTAGACAGAGTGACGTCCATCACCAGTTTCTTCTTCTCGTACATCAGCGATTCGAAATGGACATACCGGTCTATGAAGTCCCGATAAATCCGGGAAAAGCGATCGGCATGGCTCGCGTCCACCAAGAGCTGAGTGGCGTCCGCGGCAAAATCGTAACCGGTAGTTCCGTGTACGGGCCAATCGGGGCGTAGTCTTTCTTCTTCGGAAAGGATTTTTTCTACGATCAGATAGAAACGCTTACCCGGGTGTTCCGGATCACCATCGGTGTCCGATTCAGAAAGGGAACGCCGTTGTAACGCTTCCAGGTATTCTTTTGGATCATGCAACCCGTCGACATGATCGATGCGTACGCCGGTTACCGTTCCGTCGTTCATCATTTGGAACAGCCATTGATGGATGGTCTCAAAGACCTTTGGATTTTCGACTTTGATTGCGGCTAGTTCGTTAATATCGAAAAAACGGCGATAATTGATTTCCTCAGCGGCCACGCGCCAATAGCTGAGGCGATAGGCTTGCGTACTCAAGAGATCGTGTAATCCGTCAAAGGATCTCGGATTGCCGACTCTGCCCTCGAGTTGATTGAGAGCACCTTCGATGGCGTCACCCACTTGGGGATACTCGGCGCAAAGCCGAGCGATCCGCCGCTTTACGACCTCCTTTTCTCGAGCTCGCTCACGTACCTTGTCCTCGCTCGTATCAGTTCGCTGTGGCAAATGCTCCAGCGAAGTCAAGATACTCTCCAACTCGAAATACATATCCTCGTCGCTGTAGCGGCCCAATTTGTCGAGCGCGATCCGGAGGATCCGCGAATAAGTGCGCGGGTTGATGGGGAAGACGAAGTCGTAATAAGTGACAAAGAATGCTCCATCTCGAAACCGTAGACCGAACTCGCCCCGTTCTAGAACTTTTCCGTATTGATCACCCAACACCGGGAGTAAAACCTTATTGCGCAAATTTTCTTTGATCGGATCCCAGTCGATGTCAAAGAAGGGAGCGAACGTTGAGCTTGGTCCGTTCTCGAGAACATCCATCCACCATTCGTTGCTAGGATCCGCGATACCCATATGGTTGGGCACGAAATCGGCAATATGACCCATGCCGCGCTCTTTGAGCGTTGCATTAAAAGCCGCGAAGTCTTCGGTCGTCCCAATCGCCGGATTTAATTCATTGTGGTTGGTCACATCGTATCCGTGAGTGCTGCCGGGACGTGAGCGAAAGAAAGGCGAGCTGTAGACGTCACTGATGCCCAGCTTTTCCAGGTAAGGAATAATTTGACTCGCCTGGTTGAGCGTGAAGTTCCGATTGAGTTGCAATCGATAGGTTGCCGTTGGAATTAGTGGTTGAGCTGCCATTGCCGCTTTAGGCTGTTGTCAGATTGCGCCTTCCTCCAAGAAAACGATCGCCTCGGATTGATTGAGTGAGAACTCTTTTTTCTTTGGGTCGTACAAACCGGGTTGTTCGCCGCCGTAGATCGGTTGGTTTGATGAAATCGCAAATTGCCAACCGAGGCGCTTACGGGGTCGCAACACTGGAGCCTCCGCGCCGATGATGGTTTGGGCTGAAACCAGTTGGATCAACGCCAGGACTCCGACTCTGGCAGAGTCAGAGTGGTAGCGCAGCGCTAATGTGAACGGAGCGACTAGCTCAACTTGCCAAGTTCCTCGACGACGCTCCGTTAACTTTGTCCGACGAAATCGGAGGAGATCCTGGTAAAGACGAAAAAGCCTAACGTTTTCGGGATTGATCAGTTCGTTCCAAGCAAGTTTGGACTTCAGAAACGTTTCTTCCGCTTGGGGGTCGGGAATCTTCTGTCGACTTTCCTGATCGCGAAACGCGGAGAATTGTTCGAACTCTTTTCGTCTTCCCTCCGTTACGTTGTGCCCGAGTTGTGCTTCATGATCGGTGAAATAACAAAACGGCGATGAACAGCCCCATTCCTGCCCCATAAAAAGCATCGGAGTGTATGGCGACAGCAGCAGTAGAGTAGATGCTGCGCGGTAAGCCTCCGGACTAATCATTTGGTGTAGCCGATCGCCAAACGCTCGGTTGCCCACCTGATCGTGGTTCGAGATGCAATGAACGAAACGCGGCGGCTCGATATTCGTCCCAGGCGTACCGCGAGGGATTCCATCTTTTTGAATCTGGCCAGTAAAGAGCCAGCCTTCCCGCATTGTCTGGAGCAACTCTTCCGGCGTGCCTTTGAAGTAGCCGAGATAACCTTCCTGTTCATCAGTCATATGGACGCGAACCACATGATGAAAATCATCGGCCCAGACGGCGTCGCATCCGTACCCACCTTTCTCTCGCGGAGTCACGATTCGGCTATCGTTGCGCGGATCCTCACAGATGACCAAGCCGCCGCGTTTCTGCGTTTCTTCGGCGATCTCCTGGATCAGATGTTTGGCGGAGTCATCCGGGATTGCCTGAGTGGCATCTAAGCGAAAGCCGTCAAAATGAAACTCCTCGAGCCAATAAATCGCGTTCTCAATAAAGAGCTGGCGAACGACGCCGGCGTCCGTCGCGTCAAAATTGAATGCCGCACCCCATGGCGTATGGTGACTGGCATTGAAATAGTTTAGTGAATAATCGCCGAGATAGTTTCCGTCTGGGCCTAGGTGGTTGTAGACAACGTCCAGGATGATGGCTAGGCCGGCTTGGTGCGCAGCGTTTATTAGATGACGGAGCTCGTCAGGGGTACCGTACGAGTGACATGGAGCGTAGAGACTCACTCCATCGTAACCCCAGTTCCGAGTTCCGGGAAAGTCGGCGATCGGCATCAGTTCGACCACAGTAATCCCGAGCCGGCTGAGGTGTTCGAAATGATCGATAATCGCGAGGTAGCTGCCCTGCGGCGTGAACGTGCCTACATGCAATTCGTAAATAACCAAATCGTTGATGCCGGGACGACGCCATCTGTCGTCCGCCCATCGAAAAGTCGATGGATCGACGACTTGGGAGGGACCATGTACGCCGAGGGGCTGAAAGCGAGACGCCGGATCGGGAAATAGACGTTCGTCGAGCCGATATTGATACAGCATGCCGGCCGAGACTTCCGAGCTTTCCAGTTGATAATAACCTTCCGCGTCTTTGGTCATCGGGAGTTCTTTGGATAGAGCGCCGGCGGCGTCCATCAGAGCGACCGCGACCGTCGATTTATCGCTTGCCCAGGTCCGGAATGAAACGCCGCCCCCGACCAACTCTGCGCCTTGGGAATAGGTTCTATTCTTCATTCAATGGTTTCCCGTTTAGTCGGAATCTTGGATGGCATTCTTCCCTCCCGTGTGCTCTTCGATTCCTCATGGGCAAATGGCTCTGCGCCCTCCGAGAGTCTCAACAGGCGGAGACTGCGTTCGGGCAATTCGATTTCTTCACTGGCCGGCGTGATTTCGCTTTCCTCGAGGAACCCGGTCGGTATGGCGGTATTGATAACAGTCTGCCACCGAATTTCATCGCGACCGGGCAAAATGAAAGTCAACGCGTCGTAGTGAGCGTTCATCAGCAGCAAATAGGTATCGTCCAGGACTGGCTCGCCCTCTCCGTCACGGACATCTCGGGTTGATCCGCTGACGAGCATGCCGAGGCACTTCGAGAAGCCGTTCGTCCAATCTTCCTCCTTCATTTCCGCGCCATTAGGGCTAAACCAAGCGATATCTTTGACATCTGATCCGCGGATTCTCTTTCCGGCAAAATATTTCGGCCGGCGAAAGACGGGATGGTTCCTCCGGAATTCAGAGAGTTTCCGAACGAACTCAAAAAGCGCCTGCTGTTCCGGCGCCCAGTCCCAGTTGAACCAGGATATTTCGTTGTCCTGGCAATAAGCGTTGTTGTTGCCCTGTTGCGTACGTCCAAACTCATCTCCCCCGTTGATCATCGGAACTCCTTGCGACAAAAAGAGGGTCGCTAAGAAATTTCGTTTTTGACGCTCTCGCAGGTTCTTAATTTCTGGGTCGTCGGTTGGTCCTTCGATGCCACAGTTCCACGAATTGTTGTTACTGTCGCCGTCCCGGTTTTCTTCACCGTTCGCCTCGTTGTGTTTATCGTTGTAGCTCACGAGATCATTGAGCGTGAAACCGTCGTGTGCTGTAACGAAGTTAATACTCGCATACGATTTTTTGCCTTGATGCTCGTACAGATCGGGGCTCCCGGTGATCCGATAGCCCAGCTCCGCTAGAGTGCCATCATCTCCCTTCCAGTAGCGGCGCACGCAGTCGCGATACTTGCCATTCCATTCAGACCAGGGAACTGGGAATCCGCCCACTAGATATCCCCCTTCTCCCACATCCCAAGGCTCGCTGATGAGCTTGACCTGCGATAAGATCGGATCCTGCAGCAGGATGTCGAAAAAGGCGGAATTGCGGGAGAAGAGATGCTCTTCGCGGCCTAGACTTGGGGCGAGATCGAAACGAAAGCCGTCCACGTGCATTTCGCTCACCCAATAACGTAGGCTGTCCATTATGAGCTGCAGAACGCGCGGGTTTTGGGTGTTTGGCGTGTTACCGCAGCCAGTGTAATCCATGTAATAACGGGGATCTCCGTTCACCAATCGATAGTAGGCCGCGTTGTCGATCCCTTTGAAACACAGAGTGGGACCAAGATGATTGCCTTCCGCGGTGTGATTGTAGACAACGTCCAAAATCACTTCGATCCCGGCTCGATGGAGTTCCCTCACCATCGTCTTGAACTCGCTTATCTGTTGGCCCGTGACTCCCTGGCTGGCATAACCACTCTCTGGGGCAAAAAATCCGAGCGTGTTATATCCCCAATAGTTGGTCACGCCGCGGTCCAGCAGAAAACCATCGTCACAATGCTCATGAACCGGCAGCAATTCGACTGCTGTGACACCCAGCTTTTTCAGATAGCTGATGGCGGCCGGCGAGGAGACACCGGAATAGCTTCCGCGGTTTTTTTGAGGAACGTCCTCCCAGAGCTTCGTGAATCCAACTGCATGCACTTCGTAGATTACGGAATCTGCTAGCGGAATTTGGAGTGGTTTGTCGTCCTGCCAATCAAACGCGGGATCAATGACTACACATTTCGGCATGAGCGCTACATTATCCTGATAGTCGCGTTTCAGATCTTCGGCAGGATTGCCCAGCGGATAGGCAAACATCTCGGGTCCCCAAAGTACTTTTCCAGCAATCGCCCGGACATACGGATCGATGACGACCTTAGAAGCATTGAAGCGGTGGCCCTCTTGCGGGGCATAAGGGCCGTAAACTCGATAGCCGTAAAGCTGGCCGGGTTGAGCATCTGGGAGAAAGACGTGCCAAACATGATCGGTCTTTTCCCGAAAACGGATGCGGACGTTCTCCCGGTCCGCATCTGGTTCATCGAAGAGGCAGAGATCTATTCCGGTGGCATTCTCAGAGTAGATAGCGAAGTTGACACCGGTCCCGGTCCAGGTTGCTCCGAGGGGATAAGGTGTGCCTGTCCATACCCGCATCTTATTCATACTCATCGTACCCGTCACGGAGGAGCCGTGGCTTGTCGACAAGAAAAGCGCGCTTTTCTCGAAGTCGAAAATGCCAGTTCGCTAGCGGCGGTGGAAGCACGAGGACGAAACCCCAAGGACAAATTGCTAGCTGAAGCAAGAAGAAGCCGCTTTAGTTGTAACGCTGCGTCATGGAGAAAGACGGAACAAAGCTCGTGGAAAGCAAAATGCGCGAGGCTGGCATCAGCCCTGCCGCTATCGACGCGTTTCTCTATCAGTACCGTAAACTGCTTGAGCGCGACACTGGATTGATCCCGGAAGATTCCATTTCGCCGATAGAACAATTACCGAGCCTGGATGATACGCCTGCGTCCGGCTTTCCGGACGAGCTATTGGCTGCGACCGTTATCTTCAAACTAAACGGCGGCCTCGGGACCAGCATGGGATTAGAAGGGCCGAAAAGCCTGTTGGCGGTTCGTCCGGGGCTCACTTTTTTGGATGTAATCGTCCGTCAATTTCTTCGAACGCGGTCGGAGCATTCGGCTGAGCTTGGACTCTATTTTATGAACAGTTTCAACACGAGCGTGGGCACCAAGGCCGCGCTCGAGCACTATCCGAAGCTGGGTGACCCGGCAACGATGGAGCTCCTGCAAAGCAAGGCTCCCAAAATCGATGCAAAAACTTTGCTGCCGGCCACGTGGCCGAAAAACCAGCAACTGGAATGGTGTCCACCCGGACATGGAGACATCTACCCTTCGCTGCTTGGTTCAGGTCTCCTGAAATCGCTTTTGAGCGAGGGCAAGAAGTTTCTCTTTGTTTCTAATTCCGACAATCTGGGGGCGACGCTTAATCTCCGTATCTTGCATTACTTTGCGGGTTCTGAGGCCCCGTTTCTGATGGAAGTGACCCGGAGGACCGCAGTCGATCGAAAAGGGGGACACTTGGCGAGAAGGAATCGCGATGGGCGCTTGCTTTTGCGCGAGTCGGCGCAGTGTTGTGATAAAGATGAGGCTGCCTTTCAGGATATCAAGCGACACCGTTTCTTTAACACGAATAACCTCTGGATCCGCTTAGAAGCTCTCCGGGACGCGCTCGCCGCCGGCAACAGGTTTATTCCGTTGCCGATGATTCGGAACCAGAAAAATATCGATCCTCGGGACAAGACTTCGCCAACGGTCTATCAACTTGAGACTGCGATGGGTGCTGCGATCGAATGCTTCGCCGGGGCAGGAGCCATGGAAGTGCCTCGATCGCGTTTCGCGCCTGTCAAGACGACAGCGGACCTGTTGGCGGTGCGCTCCGATGCGTACGAGTTGGATGCTCAGTGGCGCTTGGTGGTTCGATCGGAACGACATGGACATGCACCGATCATCCGCCTTTCAGAGGAATATAAATTAGTCGATCATCTCGAGGAATTAATTGAGGAAGGAGTCCCTTCTTTGGTGCGCTGTCATTCGCTCAAGATTCAGGGTCCCTGGAGATTTCGCGCCGGGGTCGAATTAGTCGGAGAT
Organism: uncultured Verrucomicrobiae bacterium; assembly: GCA_963804425.1. GTDB lineage: Bacteria > Verrucomicrobiota > Verrucomicrobiia > Chthoniobacterales > JAFAMB01 > DASTDH01. The sequence goes on from CAWDQF010000007.1 coordinate 135,256, forward strand.
GTTTCTTTCGTGAATCGTAGCGCCGAGACCCGGTGGATTGAGCCAGGGAGGTACGCCGATCGCGAGGTGAGAATTTGAGCCCCGGCCGTTAGCCGCGGCGGAAGCACGCGCACGAGAAATCGCCTTTACAGCCGAAGGAAATCGCGGAGGAACTGGAACCAGAGATAAAACATTCCGCGCCACGTATAACGGACCTGTTGGGTGCCGGCCGGTTTCAAGAGGCCGGATCTTACGTTGTGATCGATCTGGGCTCGGAGATCCTGCTCCAAAAGGTCACGAAACTGTTCCGGGTTGAGCGGTAGAATGTCGCCGTCGCGTATCCTCTCTCTTTTCAACAGAGAGCGATGCGCTTCACACATTTGACGAGTTGTGAGAGTTGACCTGACACGGCGAACGCGAGTCTTGGGTGCGAATTTGAGCGAGTAGGAAAACGGGTAATTCCAAGTTACGAAAAGCTGTCCGTCACGAGAGCGAGTCGTCAAACTGACGTAATAAAACGCCAATTCTCGCTGGTTCACTAAACATACGGAGGCTTGCACATGGTCGGAGGCCCGATGGAACAATCGCAAAAATTGCTCCTGTACGTCCGAATCATAACCGACATCTTCGGCCAGCTGAAAATCCTCTTTTTCAATTTCGTCGGTTAAGTCTTCCAAAAAAGGAAAGAGATCGGTGCGCGGCGGTGTTTTCTCGCGAAAAGAACGATCGAGCGGTAGGCGAATCCGGCGGATTCGCGTCAAAATCTCGAGCCAGGGCAAAAGGAACCACAAAGAGATTGCGGCGAATCCCAGGTACCAACTCCCGGTCGGCAAGTATCCGATGAGAAATGAGGCTGATACAAAACAGGTAACGCTCAGTCGCTGGCAGATCGGGCTATGGTAGGTGCGAAACGCCGCACCTAACACGATGACGCCGAGCACGAGCAAAATGGAAGAAAACATGGTAGGAAGCGAAAACGAGCCGGAAGCTTACGGCATTATCTGGTGTTGTTGAAGGAATTCTTTAAGGTCATCCGGGCCGAAATCCGCTAGTACGAGATCGCCGACGACCAGGGTTGGGGCATAGGTCTGGCCCGAAAGCCGTTTCATTTCAGCGAACGAAACGCGGTCACTGATCACGTCAACCGATTTGTATGTGTAACCATGTTCACGCAGGTAGTTCTCGGCCCTGCGGCACCACGGGCAGCCCGGTTTCACATACAGAATCAACTCTTTCGGAATCATTAGCGCTGATCGGTTATTTGTTTGGAAAGGATATAGAGGACGAGATAGCCTGCTTTCGCAAGTGCTTCTGCTCCGAGATGCTCTCCAGTGTCATCCGCCGTATTCAAAATAGGAGAATCGGCATCCAGCAATGCAATAGCAGGAATGCCGGCCTCTTGAAACGGAACATGGTCGAGCAAAAGGGGCCGGGTTCCGGGTTCCAGCTTCAGGCCGAGCGCTTCTGCGCCGCTCCGGAATTGCGCAATTAGCCCGGAATCGGAGTTTGGTGGGTAGGCGAGGGTCGCATTGCGCTCTCCGAGGTTCTCTAAAGACATTGCTGCATGTACATCCTTCGTGTGTTGATTGATGCGCAACGTCTGGGTGTAAAATCGGCTGCCAAAAAGCCCGTCATTCGGACCGATCTGACGAAACGGCATATGACCATCCAAGAAGAGAAGTTCAATATGAGCTGCCAACCGTGGATCGGCCGCCAAGGTCCGCGCAATCTCGATGAGAATGGCAGTATTGGCTGCGCCATCGCTGGCTCCCGGGTCGTTTGCGATGCCAAGGTCAAGACTATCGATATGCGCGGCCACAACCAGACGCGGAGTGATCACCGGAAGCCGGCCCGAGTGGGCGACCAGACTGCAAAACTCCACTTGGTGACCCGCCTGAGTTTGTTCACTAAACCGTTGTTCCTCCGCCTGCCAGCCGGATCGTTTGAGCTCCTCGATGATGTAAGGACGGAGTTGGTTTAACGGTTCAGTGCCAGAGATTCTTTGACCGAAACGGAGTATAGTCTTTGCGGTATCAAGAGCGCGTTCTCCGTTGAATTCTTTCCAAATTGCGTTTTGACGGGGCGGTATAGCGGGCGTCTGCTTGGCTCCTGGAGATTGATTCGATTCTTCATTTTCTGGTTTCTTTTCGCATGAACAAAGAAACCAAATGGCGACGGCAAAGAGTGCGAGAGGTAGGCGCCGAAGCGCAGACGATAGCCGCATGATCCGGCGTCACTCCGCCTTGATACCCAAAAGAACGAGGACGCGCTCAAGGTCGTCGTTTCCGTAATATTGGATTTCGATTCGGCCTCGTTTCTCTTGATGGTGAATAGTCACGTGCGTTGCCAACTTTTCTCGCAGACGATTTTCGAGGTGAGCAACCGCATGATTCACCGTTGGGGGAGAAGGGCGGGCTCCGGTTTTGCCGCTGCGCGCTAAACCATGGCGGGCGAGTTGATCAGCGACGAGTTTTTCAGTTGCTCGGACCGTCGCATTCTGGCGGATGGCGCGCTCGGCTAGTGCTAGTTGTTCCTCCGCGTTCTCCAACGTGAGTAAGACCTTGGCGTGACCTACACTTAATCGGTTCTGAGAAATATAGCTTTGGACTTCGTCAGGCAACTCCAGCAAGCGCAACGAGTTTGCGATGACCGATCGGCTCTTGCCCACTCGGTTGGCGATATCTTCCTGCCGCAACGAGAACTCCTGCGCAAGCCGACGGTAAGCCTGTGCTTCTTCGATGGGATTGAGATCTTCGCGCTGCAGGTTTTCGATCAGCGCCATTTCCAGAACGTCCTGGTCGGACGCCGCCCGAATGATCACTGGCGCTTCGCTCAGACCGAGCAGTGCAGCGGCGCGCCAGCGGCGCTCGCCGGCGATCAGTTCGCACTTGCCGTTGACTCGGCGGACGATGAGCGGCTGGATGATACCGTGCTCTCGGATCGAATCGACCAGTTCCTGCAATTGATCAGACCGAAACTCTTTCCGCGGCTGCAGGGGGCTAGGGACAATCTCCGCCAATGCTATCCTTTCGATTCGATCGCCGGGTTCCAGACTCGCCGGCTTTGGCGTGTTGATGAGTGCGCCGAGCCCTTTACCTAAAACGACCTTGGCCATAGAATCTCGATGCTAACAGACCCTCTCCATTAACGCAAAGGATCAGTCAATGCTCCGGCGCCCTCTTTCACCCTCGCCAGATCTCCGCTGGCTATTTTGCTATCGGCTATTGGCTATTTCCTTCAAGCGGTGCTTCTAGGGTAGGGTGAACATTTGGCGTGACCCGAAGGCCCGCATTGTTTTGACCGCGAATTTTCTGTTGATCGTCGGCGCGGGCCTCACGTTTATGGCGATTCCCTGGTTGCTGATCCAGCAACCCCAGGGGAAAGCCATTCTGGGCTACACTAATGCTGTCGTTACGCTGCTTATCCTCTTTTTGTTGCCGTATCTGGGCAAACTGGTGGACCGCAATTCGAGGAAAGCGGTCGTTCTGATTTTTCTAGGTTGTGGGTTCGCGGTTAACATTTTGGTGGTCTTAGCCATGCTGTTGCGGGGCCAGGTCGAGATCTGGGAGCTTCTCGTAGTTTTCTGCTACGGCTCCCTGGGGGCGAGTGTTTATTACCCGGCCCAATTTGCTCTGAATCAGGAGATTTTTGCTCCAGAACAATACGAAGGGCTGAGCGGGGCGATCGAAATTCAGTGGCAAGCCGGAGCAATGATTGCTGGAGCCGTCGGCGCGTATCTGATATCGCGAGTGCCGCTTTGGGTTATCCTATCGATTGATGCTTCAACGTACGTGGTCAGCTTTCTTTTAATCGCGCGTTTGGCCTATCAGCGCACCAACCAGCTTGCTTCTGATGCTTCCGCCATCAGACTGATGTGGGAAGGCGTCTGTTATCTGCGGCAGCGGCCCCGTCTCTCGGTTGTCATGTTGGCCAGCTTCCTGCCCTTTCTGGCTTTAATGGTTGCGAACTATCTCTCACCAATCTTCGTTAAAGATACCTTAAGAATGGGTTCGGAAGTCTACGCCGCCGGAGAAGTCAGTTACGCGGTTGGCGCTATAGCCGCTGGATTAACCGTGCCGTTTGTGTATGGAAGGATCGGTTTGATTCCTACGCTTCTCTTCACTATCGGAGTTTACACGATCGCGGTGGCACTGAATCCGGTACTCCCGGTGGCCGCTATCTTCTTTCTCTCATTCCTATTACAGGGGTGGGGTAACGCCGGTTCGCGCGTCGCTCGAAGCATCCTAGTTTTGAAGACTGTACCGAACGAGATTATTGGCCGAGTCAATCTGTTTTACAGTGCGATCGAGCGTTTGTTACGCGCGGCTCTGCTTGCGCTCGTGACTTATCTGCTCACGGATTGGGGACCAAATCTCTCTTACCTGATTCTCGCAAGCGTCTGCCTCGTCGGCTGGTTCCTCGTCGTTGCTTGCCGCGGCGTGCGCACTCACAAAGTCGAAGCTCCCTTGATGCCGCGCGAACTCGTATGATTTTTGGTGAACTCATTTGGGTCGAAGACTTGTGCCCCAGGTCGGCGGCTCTCAATATGGCAATAGATGAAGCCCTCCTCAGGCAGCCCTCGATAGCGCCAATTTTCCGCAGCTATGGGTGGTTGTTTCCCAGTGTTTCCTTTGGCTACTTCTCGAAGTGGGCGGTAGTAAGAGAGCAGTATCCGGATCGGGAGTTGGTTCGTCGCTGGACCGGCGGAGGTGCGGTGGAGCACGGAGGCGATTTCACCTATTCTCTCATTATTTCGGGTCCAGAGAAGCTATTTAAAGCGCGGGCATTGTATCGAGCGCTCCATCTCAGCATAGCGGAAACCTTCCGAGAACACGGAAAACCAGTCGCGTTGTCGAAGGGCTTGGACGACGGTCCATGGGTGAATTGTTTCGATAGGCCGGTTCAGCACGACGTGACTTTCCAGGGGACCAAAATAGCAGGAGCGGCGATCCGCCGACTGCGCGACCGGCTGCTTTTGCAAGGTAGTATCCAACAGACTGATCTCTGGCCGGGTCTAGGGACGTGCCTAGCGGAAAAACTGGGTGCGGTAGTCCGGACGCAGCCGGTTTTGCCCGTGACAATCAATCAAGCCGCGCATATCGCTAAAGAAAAATATGGAACGGACGCCTGGACTCGAAGGTTTTAGTGCGTTTGTTAGAGCGCCGCAGAATCCGCGACCACAATCGTTCTCGTCACTCGCAAAAGAACAAGATTGGGAACCTTCGTGATACAGTGCGCTAAATTCCGGCCATCTCCGTGTTTTGATTCTCCGGTTGATTCATGAATGACGCATTCTTCCAGAATCGCCTGTTCGCCGATGTGAGCGCGGACGTTCTGCGATCTGTCGCGATTCGGGAGATGGATTTTCCACAAGGGGAAGAGATTGTTCGAGAGGGAGCACCCGGGAATTCGTTGCTCTTGGTCGGTGCCGGCAAGGTACAGATTTCCAAAGCGGGCCGGCAAGGACAGGCTGAGGTTCTCTCAATTCTTGAGCCGAACGACTTTTTTGGCGAGTTCGCGATTCTAGACCATGGTCCTCGGTCGGCTACAGCCATCGCTTTAGAGCCAACTCTGATCGGGGAAATCGATCGCGCGGCTTTAGACCTCTTGATGGAGAGTGCACCCCGAGTTCTCCCGATCAATTTCACTCGGGTGATTGTGCAGCGACTTCGCTCCACTAACGCGCGCTTCATCGATGAATTGATACGGAGCGAAAGACTTACCCTACTCGGGACAATGCTTAGTTCGATCGTCCATGATCTGAAGAATCCGATGGCAGCGATTGTGGCGTCGGTCAGCTATCTCCAACAGAAAGCAACCGATGAATTTACGAAAAGTGCGGCGGAGATCATTCGAGGTTCGGCCGATCGCATGATGCTATTAACCGACGAGTTGCTCGATTTCGCTCGCGGCACCACCCGGCTTCGACCAACCTCGACGACCGCAGACCGGCTTCTCGAGCTGCTTGACCGCGAAATCTTAGAGCAGGTACGGCTCTCCCCGATCAATGTCCAAATCGATGTAAGAACATCCGACCAGTTCTTAATCGACGAGGGAAGGATGACCCGTTGTTTAGCGAATATCATCAAGAACGCGCGGGAAGTGCTCAAGGATCGTGGAGACATTTGCCTCACCTTCGCCTCGCGAGACCGGGGGTTGTTGATCTCGGTTACCGATAGTGGGCCTGGTATCCCGGAGCAGATCCGCGGCAGCGTGTTTGACCCTTTTGTTACCTTTCAGAAGCGAGGTGGTACTGGGCTCGGGCTCTCCATTGCCAAGTCGTGTGTGGAAGCACACGGAGGCAAAATTTGGTTTGATACGGCAAGCGGCGCCGGAACGACGTTTTACGTCTGGTTGCCACGCGAGGCGAAGTACCCGTCGCCAGCAGCTCCGCGTGCCGAAACCGAATGAGTGGATGCGCGTGGCTCAAACCTGGCGCTCGCGTTGTCCGGTATCTGAGCGTCGCCCAAAAGCTAGTTCGCGCCAGCCTCGATCCGAGGAAACACGGGAGATGGAGTGCCGACTTGGTGTCCATCCTTTAGTACGCCCCACTCAAAGCCGATATCATTGGCGACATTTAGCTGGCCAAGAATCGACGCGCTGGCCACGGGAATAATCGGGCTCATGCATTGAGCCAGTAACCGAACGGATTCGGCTAGCGTATATAGGACCGAATCGAGCAGGTCGCTCTGGGCCGGGTCCTTCGCCAATTTCCACGGGGCTTTCTGTTCGACCAACGCGTTCGCGGCGGTCACGAGTTCCCAGACCGCTTCGAGCGCAGCGTGCGGTTGAAATTGTTCGAACGCTTCCTCGTATTTTTTGATCGCCGACTGAGCGCCTGTCTCTATTCGCTTCAAGTCGGTATCCGCTACTTTGGCGTTTCGAAGCGCTCCGGATCGATAGCGCTGGGCCATATTAATCGTGCGGTTCACCAAGTTACCCAGATCGTTGGCCAGGTCGCTGTTAAAGCGCGACACTAGGCGCGCTTCACTGAAGTCGGCATCTTGGCCGGTGATGATGTCGCGCATGAGGTAATAGCGCACGGCGTCGGCGCCGTACTGGTCCGTCAGAAGCAGAGGGTCAACGACATTGCCGAGGCTCTTGCTCATCTTTGCTCCGCTAATATTCCACCAGCCGTGCACGACCAGTCGAGGCATCTGCAAATCGGAGAATCCCATCGCGTGGAGCATGATCGGCCAATAGATGCCGTGGGCCGGAACGAGAATGTCCTTTCCGATGATATGAGCCTGACAGGGCCAAAGTTCCGGGAAATTAGGCAACCCTCCTCCGGCTTCAGCGAGGTAGCCGGCAAATGTGATGTAGTTGAGAAGCGCGTCAAACCAAACATAAGTCACGTACTCTGGATCGAACGGAAATTCGATTCCCCAAGAAAGCCTCTCTTTGGGTCGCGAAACGCAGAGGTCACCGGAGATCCGATCGACGGCATTCAAAAGCTCCAATCGACGAAAATTTGGAATGACGAAATCCCGGCGATTTTGCACGAGCTTCTTCAACCATTCTTTGTGTTTGGCGAGTCTGAAGTACCAATTTTCTTCTTCGAGAAGAATTACTTCGCCCCATTGTGGTCCAAATTCGCCGTCGGCATCCCGGTCTTTTTCGGTGAGAAATTGTTCCTGACGAACGCTGTAGTAGCCGGAGTACTTCTCCTTGTAGAGTTCGCCCTTTTCAAAAAGCGCCTGAAGTACGTTTTGCACCGCTCGCTTATGCCGCGGATCGGTGGTAGCGGCCCATCCATCATATTGGATCGTGAGCTTATCCCAGAGGTCGATGAACGAATCGGTGAATCTCTGCGCAAATTGCAGCGGTTCAACACCCTCACGTTGAGCCGCCTGTTGCACCTTCTGGCCGTGTTGATCGACCCCGGTTAGAAAAAAAGTAGATTGGCCCGCGACGCGGCGATACCGAGTGATTACGTCACCGAGTATGACCTCGTAAGCGTAGCCGATATGGGGACCCGCATTTGTATATGCGATAGCTGTAGTAACGAAATACTTCGCTGGTTTCACGTTTGAAAAATCAAAACAGTTTTAGGGCTTGGATTCGGGAGCTATTTTCCCACCCCAGGAAAGAATTCGCGCTTTTACGCCGGCTGCTTCCGCTTCTTTGATCTGATTGTTGCGGACATAAAGTAAAGAAAGGCTGGACCAAGCCAGCTGGTCATTCGGACGCAGCTCGACGGCTTTCCTGCCCGCCTCGATGGCTGCCACGAGATCTCCGTTCTTCATGAGCGCCATGCCGAGGGCGTGCCAGCCATCGAAGAAGTTGGGCTCGATTTCGACGCACTGCCGGTATTTCTCAATGGCCTCCGGCAAGTCGCCAACTGCCAAGTCCGCATTGGCATCATCGAAGAGCTGCTCAACGGAGTTAGGAATATCCTCCATAAGATGGAATAGCCGATAGTCAATCGCCGATTCAGCCGTTCTGGGAGCCGGTAATAGGAGATCCTCCGGCTCTTTGGGTTGCCACCCGGAGCCATTCGCGAAACATCAATCCGGCAAAATAATCATTGAAGGCAGGGTACTGCGTCTTCTTATCCGCCTGGTATTTGTTTTCATCGATCGGTTCTTTGCTGTCCAAGTGGACCAGCAGCCCATCCTCATTCTCAAAGAGCACCCCTGATGTCTGTCCTGCCTGCGGTTCTACTTGGTTCTGACGTAACGCAACGAAAGCCTGGTTCTTCATGTCGGGCTTTCCCATCAACGCAAACGGCGCCGCGGTCTCAGCCTTAAAACCGGCTTTCTGAGCAGCGTCAGCAAAGGTTGCTCCTCCTTTGATGGCGTCGTCGATCTGACTGCGGACCTGTTGACCTTTCGCCAAGATTGCTTCCTGGGCTTTGGCTTTCCGGATGCCGGCCACGATTTGATCTTTGGCTTCTTCGAGGGTCAGCGGACGACTTGGTTCAAGCTCAAGAAGCCGAATGATATAAAATCCATCCTTAGCCTGAACCTCGTCGAGTGGCTGATCTTTGGTGAGGCTTTGTGCCTGCTGCACGACCTCGGGTAAGGTCATGATCAACGGATCAGGTTTGTTGGATTCAAACAGTCCCGTCTGTTGAACCTTCAAACCTTTCTCCTGAGCAACTTGATCGAATTGATCGGGATGTTCTCCCAGTGGTTGAACGAACGCTTCGGCTTGATCAGCTAACGTTTTGAGGGCCGCCTGTTTTTCCTTATCGTCCAACTTCTTCTGATCGTCCGTCAGCGTGAACGCTACGAATTCTATCTTCTTCTTCTCCGGCGTCTGTAACTGTGCTGTGTTCTCTTGGTAATACTTCTCTATGTCCTGATCAGAAACTTGGATGTCTTTTTGAAAATCAGCGCTGCTCAACCGAATGAAAGAGCAATGCAGCAGCTGATTTTCCTTTTCGTAAGTCTGCCGGTATATCGCTTCCGGAAGCGGACAGGATCCCCGAACCAACGCCGAAATTTTTTGAAAGCGCAGATGGTCGGCAACGACAGCATCAAGATCCGCGGCAGTCAGTCCATTCCCTTTAAGCAGGTTGACCATTTGTTGATACTTCGCGGCATCGAATTGCCCGTTGGTTTGAAACTCTGCCAAACTTCTTTCGGCGTTACGAATCTCTTCTGCTGAGGGATCAAGCTGGAGACGCTTCGCTTCGTCGCGGATCAGCAAAATATTCCAGGCGAAAACCTCGCTCTGCTGCGCCGTGGATCCTCCCGAAACCGCCAACTGTTGCAGCAGATCGGAAAACTGGAGGCGATAGGCGATCTGTTTCGAGCGAACTTCCTTTTCCAATTCTTCTACCGTGATAGATCTGCCGTTAATCTTACCAATCACCGCCTGGGGAGTGCCCCGCGTCCGGGAGGGACTCAAAAACCAGACGAATGACACGATGGTAAGAACTGTGACGATGGTCAGCAGAATTCGTTGCCGTTTCCGGATGGTCTCCAACATATGAGGAGGAAGAAGTTGGACACGGAAACCCCATTTTTCAATGACAAAGCAAAGCCTGGGCGCCGATTTGGCGGGCAAAGGCGAGAATCCGTGTTTAGAGTGACAGCGCCATGAAAAGACTATTGCTCAGCTTATTATCAATCACGGTGCTTGTCAGCAGCGCGAACGCCATGGGGCCTTTAGGCTCGGCGATGATTAATCACGATCGGCAAGGCGACCGGCGCACGGTAGTAATTCCCAGCGGCGGCGTCACCGATAAAAGCGTCTCTCTGGGAGCTCTGCGCTCGACAGGAGGGCTTGCGTTCCTTGGGCCGCTGCATCCGACGGGCAGCTTCGTGTTCCTTGGGCCGCTGCATCCGACGGGCAGCTTTGTGTTCCTTGGGCCGCTGCATCCGACGGGCAGCTTTGTGTTCCTTGGACCGCTGCATCCGACGGGCAGCTTCGTGTTCCTTGGACCGCTGCATCCGACGGGCAGCTTTGTGTTCCTTGGACCGCTGCATCCGACGGGCAGCTTTGCGTTCCTTGGACCACTGCATCCCACAGGCAGCTTTGCGTTCATTGGACCACTGCATCCCACAGGCAGCTTTGCGTTCATTGGACCACTGCATCCCAGAGGCAGCTTTGCGTTCATTGGACCACTGCACTCCGCCAAAGTTTAGCTTTAGGATCCATGCCCGCCAGATCCTGGCCGAAGGATTTACTGCGCGCCAGGGTTACGGCGCTATGAAAGTTGCGTGATCAGCCACGACTTTCCAGCCATCCGGGAATTTCCGAAAAATTGCCGTATCCGTTGAGTACGAATTACGGCTGCCGGTTCGAACAGTCCACCAACTAAGAGCGAGAGCTAAATCTGGACCGAGGCTTTGAATTTTGACTCGCTCGACTGAACAGATCGCCATATCTCGACGATCAGGGTAACTCCGCTGATAAGTCGCTAGGAGGTTGTTCCAGCCAATGATCTGCTCTCCGTCCGATACAATTAAGAGATTGGCCGACTTCCAGAAGGACTCCATGTAATGCTCAATATCGTGGGCATTCCAAAGCGCTACCATCTGATTGATTACGCCGTAGATTTCCTGATCATCCGTTTGCGGCGGGAGGGACGGCGCTAAAGGCTTGTTGGAATCGAAAGTCCATTCGCCGTAAGGCAGGCTATCCGCTGCCATCAGGGGCCGTACGGGCAAGAGCAGCAGGATGATAATAAGAGTCCGCATACGGTCGTATTGCTGGCTATCTGGGCAAATTTTTTGCCCGGTTCTGAAGGTAACAGGCTGAATGGATCGAAGGCTACTTCAATATCCGAAAAGTTATCGGGTTGCTCAGCTAACCGAGCAGACCGAGGCCAAACTGGGGGAAGATCCCAAACAGAAAAATCAAAAGCACTAGTGCTGAAATGGTCACCATGGAGAGCCGGCTCACCGGGATCACCGAATTGTTGCCAACTGCGGTTTGCCAGTACATGGCTCTCACGACTTTCAGGTAATAGTAAAATCCGCAGCCGACAGTGATGATGCCCAGTATCAGAAGGAGAAACTGTCGCGATTCGTAAGCAACTTTAAACACTAGAAATTTTCCAAAAAAGCCGGCGGTCAGCGGTATGCCGGCAAGCGACATCATCGCGACGAGGAGACCGAAAGCGAGAAAAGGAGATCGCTTGCCCAGCCCGTTGAAGTGGGAAATGTCGTCGCCCTCGGAATGCTTCGCCACGATTATCAGGATGAGAAACGAGAGCAGAGTCATCAACAGGTAGGCAGCCAGGTAAACGACGACTGCTATGCCAGCATCGAAGGCACCCACGCTGGCTACTGCCATAAGTAAGTACCCGGCATGCCCAATGCTCGAATAGGCAAGGAGTCTCTTGAAATTTGTCTGGGGAAGAGCTGCTAGATTGCCGTAGATCAACGTCGCTGCGGCTAAGACGACCATCGCTACAATCAGCTTATCGCCGATTGCGGGTAAGCGTTGGAACGTATCCACGACGCGCAAAAGGACGATAAAACCGACCGCTTTGGATCCCACCGAGAGAAACGCCGTGATCGGGGTTGGTGCGCCTTGGTAAACGTCCGGAACCCAAAATTGGAATGGAGCAGCCGCCACTTTAAATCCAAGACCTACGACGACCAGCATCACGCCAAACAGTAAGCCATGCAGGTTCCCGGCCGGGATCGAGCTGAGCCCCTGACCGATCGCTGTCAGGTTGGTGTGCCGGGTGACTCCGTAAATCCAAGTGACGCCGTAAACAAAGAACCCAGTCGACAACGCCCCAAGAATCAAATATTTCGCGCCTGCTTCCAAAGAAGCAGCGTTTTTTCGCGTGAACGCGACGAGGGTGTAGAAGGAGACCGTGACCAACTCCAGCGAGACAAAAATCAAGATGAAGTCAGTAGCGGAGGCCATCCACATCATTCCCGCGCAAGTAAGAATCGGTAAGGAGTAGAATTCGCCAAGGCCGGCTTGCGGGGTCGTTCCCTGAACAAAGGCCCGGAAAGTGTCTGCGTAATCGATTGACATCACCAAAACGACGATTGTCGTCAGGACTACAAATTTCTTAAAAAAAAGCGCGGCGCCATCCAGCGTGTAACCTGTCGCTCCCGTATTGGTAGAGAATTTGGCGAACTGCAAAAGCAGAAGCACGGCGATCAATCCAATGATGCCGAGCCAAGCAATCAGATTGCGATTTTGTTTTTCAGCAAACGCCTCAAACAACAGAAGGAACAATCCTAGACCAAGAACCAAAAGCTCTAGAACGAGAGGCGACATAAAGGTTATTGGACGAAGAGGCGAAATCCCGGTTCAACCGCTTGCAGGATAAGTTGAGGGGCGAAGCCAAGGAAGAGGAGCGTCGCGACCAAAAGAACTACTGGCCAACCCATGGACCAGCTAACATCTTTCACTCCACTCCACCGCGCGGAGCGCTCACCGAAGAAGATGCCGCGATAGGCTCGGAGCATATAAACAGCAGACAGAACGACGCCCCACAGTCCACAGACCGCCGCCCATTGATAACCGTTGAACGCGGCTCCTGGTGTGGCGGTTTTGAACGCGCCGAAAAAGACGAGGAGTTCCGAAGCAAAGTTGGCAAAGCCTGGCAGTCCAATCGAGGCGAAAGTAGCGAGCCCAAAAAGAAAGCTCAACAACGGCATCGACTTGGCGAGACCGCCCAGATCACGGTAATCTAGTGTTCCGGTCTGTTTTCTCAGCTCACCGCTGATGGCGAACAGAGCGGCGATCGACAATCCATGCGCCAACATGAGCAAGGCGGCGCCATCAACCCCGATCAGATTCGCGCTGGCTATACCAAGAAAGATGTAGCCCATGTGCATCACACTCGAATACCCGAGCGTGAGATCGAGTTGTTTCTGAGCGATTGTTACCAGTCCGACGAAGATAATGTTGCCGACCAGGAGAATAAGAATAAGCCATGTCCAATGTCGGGCCGCCTCCGGCATTAACGGTAGAGCGAGTTGCAACAGTCCGTATAGTCCAAACTTTTTAAGAACGCCGGCGTGCAGCATCGAGACCGGTACCGGAGCTGAAGCATATGCTTGCGGCGCCCAGGTATGAAAAGGGAAGAGGGAGACGAGCGTGCCAAACCCAATCAGGAGAATGAGAAATATCGAATTAGCTCCCGGGCCAGCGAAAACTCCCGAACTAGCCATCTCCTGTAACCGAGGAATATCGAAGGTGCGCTGCTTATCCGGAATCATTAGGTAAAGACCAATCAGTCCTATCAATAAGATGATGCTTCCGACCGAAAGATAGATCGTAATCTTCCAGGCAGCAGTCTGCCGATTTCCGGTTCCCCAAATGCCGATCATCAGGAAGGTCGGAATGAGCGCCAGTTCATGAAACGCGTAGAAAAAGAAAAGATCAAGAGACGCGAACGCGCCGGCTGCAGCTGCTGCGATGAACATGATGCACGCCATGTAGCGGTGAGAATAGTCCTCGACGACCGGTGACACCCAGGTTGCGGCGAGTGTCACCAGCGCAGTGAGCAGAAGCATCGTGGCATTCAAACCATTCACACCGACGATAAATTTCAAATCCCACGGGACAACCAGAGGAATCCCGGAAACAAATTGGTAGCCACCGGCGTGATGGTCGTAGCGGAGGAAAACGATCAACGCTGCAACTAGTGCCACCACCGATCCGGTGACGGCCATCTTGCGAGGGGAAAGGCCAGCCAGGATCGTAAGCGCGGCAAGGAACGGCGCCAGATAAGTGAGGTGAACCAGAATAGTGATCATGACGCGAAAAGAATAAGATAGAGCAGCAGGACCACACCAATACCGAAAAGGAACGCGTACGCTTGGAGGTTTCCGATTTGCAGGAACCGCAAGGCAAATCCGCAGCTCCAGGTGACGCCGCCGAGTCCGCGAACGATACCGCCGTCAATGATCCAGCGATCGACGAAACCGGAGATCTGAGCGAGCAAATCCTGAGTCCACTTGACCAGCGAGGAATAGAACTGATCGATGTAAAAACGATTAGCGAACAACGGAATGACTACCGGATCTTTCGATTTCTCCCGATAGAGGAAGAACCCGAGAACGCTACCACCCAGAAAGACCCCAAACGAAGTCAGCATCGCTGGAATCGGTAAACCTCCGCGCTCCGGTACCTGGAGGAAGATTTTAGCGAACCAAGGAAAGCCGATCACACAAGCAGGAACCGCCAGCAACACCAATGGAGTAGTCATTACCGGAGGCGACTCTTTCGCGTGGCTGGCGGCATCTGAGCGGTAATCGCCGAGAAATGCCACGACAGTGAGGCGGGCCATGTAGAACGCGGTGAAAAACGACACCAGCGCGATCAGCAGCGCGGCGACGACGTTTTCCTCAAAGGCGGTGGATAGAATGCCGTCTTTGCTCCAAAATCCGGCGAACGGAAAACAAGCGGAAAGGGACAACCCGCCGATCAGGAAAGTCCAGAATGTCACCGGCATTCTGCGCTGCAGGCCACCCATTTGCCAGATGTTCTGCTCGTGATGAAGACTGATAATCACTGAGCCTGCACCAAGGAAAAGGAGTGCCTTGAAAAAGGCGTGAGTAAAAAGATGAAACAGAGCAGCCTCCGGCACGCCCAGACCCAAGGCAGCGACCATTAGACCAAGCTGGGAGAGCGTCGAGTACGCCAAGATGCGCTTGATATCATCTTGTTGGGTCGCCATCAGAGCGGCTAGCAGGGAGGTGATCAGACCGATCCAAAGCACCACGCTCAAAGCGACCGATGCTGCCTCAAAGAGGAAAAAGACTCGAGCCAACATAAACACGCCGGCTGCAACCATGGTCGCAGCATGGATGAGCGCGGAGACCGGCGTCGGACCTTCCATTGCGTCAGGCAACCACACGTGGAGAGGGAATTGAGCGGATTTCCCAACTGCACCGCAAAAAACGAGGATAGCTGCTGCATTAAGATAAATCGGACTAAGACCGAGCGTGGACCACTTCGGGCCCAACTCCTGAAACATGACGGTTCCGGAGGCTGACCAGACCATCAGGATCCCGAGCATGAAACCGAAGTCCCCGATGCGATTCACCAAGAAAGCTTTGTTCCCGGCGTCCGCCGCACTCGCGCGGGTAAACCAATGGCTAATGAGGATATAGGAACTTACGCCCACCAACTCCCAGAAGATGAACATCATGATGAAGTTGTTGGCCAAAACGATGCCGAGCATCGAAAACATGAATAGCGATAAGGCGGCGAAATAACGCGACCGACCGCGCTCGTCCCTCATGTAACCGATCGAATAGATATGAATCAGCAAGCCAACGCCGGTCACTACTAGGAGCATCATCTTGCTGAATTCATCAATCAGATAGCCCACTTGGATTTGAAAATCCCCCAGATCGATCCAATTGAAACCAGCACTTTGGTTTGGGCCCGCAAAAACAGTGAGACTGACAACAAATGAAAGTGCCACCGCCGCTACCGATAGATAGGAACTCGCTTTTCTGAACGGATGGGTGGCTATGGTGATGAGCGCGGCTGCCACGAGAGGCGAGAAGAGAATAATCCAGGGCGCCGAGTTCATTGGTCAGAATTTCAACGAGTTGAGATCTTCCACGTGCATCGTTTGTCGAGCGCGGTAGAGCGCCACGATGATGGCGAGTCCGACCGCAACTTCGGCTGCGGCCACGGTGATGGTGAAGAAGACCAAAATCTGCGCGTTGTAGTCAGGCAATCCGTTTTGGATATTGAACCTGGAAAACCCGATCAAGGAGAGATTTGCTGCGTTCAGCATCAGCTCCAGGGCCATGAAAATAATAATCAGATTGCGTCGCAGCATGACCCCGGCAAAGCCAATTGCGAATAGTAACCCGCTGACGATCAAATAGTCATTTAAGGTGACCATGTCTATTTCAACTCTCGCTTGCTTAGTACAACGACGCCGATGGACGCCACCACGATCAAGGCTCCAATGATTTGCAGCGGTAGCTTATATTGCTGGAATATGGTGAGGCCGATGAACCAGACGTCCCCGTGTTGGGTAGGCTGGAGAGCCGGAATTGAGGCCGATCCGTCTTGGAAGCCGTAGCTCACGTCGAAAAGAATCTTAACGAATAAAGCCGTGACAACGATCCCGCCAAAAAGCGCCGGCAAATTCAACCTTCGTCGCGTCTCCGCCTTTAGATCCAGCAACATGATGATGAAGAGGAAAAGCACCATCACGGCTCCGGCGTAGACCAAAATCTGAATTACTCCGATGAAAAAAGCGTCGAGCGATATATACAATGCTGCCAGGCCGAAGAAACAGACAACCAGACTGAGCGCGCTTGCTACCGGATTGCGATGGACGACGACCATCAGACCGAAAAACAACATGATCGCGGAGAACGTCCAGAAGAGAGCGGGAGCCATAATGTTACTTCTTCTCGTCCCACTTATTGACTAGCCCCGTCATTACGCCGCCTAATTCGTATAGACGTCGCTTATCGTGCACCATTTCGGCACGGGTGAGCCCGGTAATGGCGTAATCCTTTCGCAAAAAGATGGCTTGTTCGGGACAAACCTCTTCGCAAAGCCCACAATAGATGCAGCGGATCATATCGATTTCGAACTCTTCGGGATATTTCTCCACCTTGCTCCATCGATCCTGCTCTGGTATTTCCCCCGGTTTGATGGTGATCGCTCTGGGTGGGCAAATAAATTCGCAGAGTTGGCAGGCAACGCATCGTTCGTGACCATGCTCGTCTTTCACCAAGGTTGGAGCGCCGCGGTAATGAGCCGGCAAATGCGAGTCCCATTTCTCGTCCGGATACTGCATCGTAACTTTTTTCTTACCAGAGAGAATCGCGAGAAAGTGTCTTATCGTGATACCGAGACCGGCCACCAACGCCGGTAGATAAGCCCTTTCGGCCAAAGTCAATTTCGGGCGAGAAACGGTGTAAGCCATGGGTCCTTTACTTCGGCATTATTGCGAGAATGACAGCCACGAGCAGGATATTCACGAGCGCAATCTCAAAGAAGAAATACCAGCCGAGCCGCATCAGCTGATCGTAACGGAAACGGGGCAAGGTCCAACGGACCCAGATAAAGAAAAATAAGAGCACCGCGACTTTGACGAAAAAAGCGGCGATGTGAACCAGACCAAGGAGCAAGCCCCACCAGAAAGGGAGTTGTTCGGGGGCGGTCGGCAGCAAAGGGATATGCCACGCGCCGAAGAACAACGTCACAATCACTGCGGACCCTGCAATCATCGCGGCGTATTCGCCCAAGAAGAACAAGGCAAATTTCATCGACGAATACTCGGTGTGGTAGCCGCCGACCAGTTCGGTTTCCGACTCCGGCAAATCAAAGGGAAGGCGATTAGTTTCGGCAAACATCGAAACCAGGAAAACGATGAAAGAAATAAAAAGCGGGATCCAAAGCAGAATCTTCCAGATACTTAGGGAACCGATCAATTCGGCAAAGTTGATCCCGCTGAATGAGATACCTTTCAGCCAGATCGGAGAGATAAGCCAGCCATTATCAATTTGGTATTTTACGATAGCTGGCAAGTTAAGTGTGCCGCAGATGAGGAAGATGGGGATGACCGACAAGCCGAGCGAAAGCTCGTACGAGATCATCTGAGAGCTCGAACGAATGCCACCAAGAAATGGATACTTGGAGTTTGACGACCAGCCGGCGAGAACGATCCCGTAAACTCCGAGCGAGGAAACCGCGAACACCCAGAGCACTCCGACGTCGAGGTTGGCGACGACCATCGGTTGGCCAAACCAAGTGCTGCCAAAAGGAATAACCGCCAGCGCCATGATGGAAGGCGCCATCGCGCAGGCTGGCGCCAGCCAATAATAGAACTTGTTCACGTGGGCCGGCGTGAAATCCTCTTTCAAGAGTAATTTTACCGCATCGGCAATGGGTTGAATTAGACCCATCGGACCAACGCGGTTCGGACCGACCCGATCCTGAATCATGGCACTTACTCGGCGTTCTGCGTACACCGTGTAAGAGACCATGGGAAGGATGACGGCGAACAATAGCCCAAGCGTTTTCAGTAATGAAATGCCGGCTCCCACTAGAAAATCGGTCATACCTGGACGTTTTCCGGTGTGCCCGTTTGGGCGGTCTTAGCCTCGAGTTGAACCCCGAGGTCTCCTATTTTGCTCAAGCTCAGTCCGTGCAATTCCGTGACCGTTTCAGCCATTTGTTTAAAGACATCTTCAATGAGATAAACGCCGTTGGAACCGGTAAGTCTTTGCAGAAGGTCTCGCAAAATCTCCCAATCATCCCGTGCTTCTCCGGGTCCTTGAATGGCCCGGTTTAGCCGCTGTAGCCGGCGCTTGATATTGACCATTGAACCCCGTTTTTCAGCAAAGGAGAGACCGGGCAACAGCGTTGTGGCATGTTCAGTGGTGGCGTTCGGAAGGATATCGACCACCACCAATGCCTCGAGTTTTTGGAGATCACTGCTATTTAGTCCCGTACTTAGATCTTCACTCAAGGCCAGAACCGCTTTAATATTTCTCGCCTTCACTCGCTCAACAATTTCCGGTAGCAGGCTGCCTGGTTCCTCTTGGGAGACACCGAAAAGATGAGCTCCCACAGTATTCGGATTGCGAAAGCTGCTGAGAAGTATGTCGTCACTCTCTCCCGTGCGCGGAATGACGTCGTGATACTTGACGCTAAGAGTCTCGATCAGTTTTTTGGTGAGCCACAACTCCTCGTTGGTCATTTTACCAGAGGCAACTACGGCGATCTCGTCTCCCTTAAATCGGCGCAGATCATCGGCGGCGCGAGCGATCGCCGCAGTCCAACTCGTGTCTTCCTGGCCTGAACCCAGTCGTACCTTTGGCTGAGTTAGCCGCTCCGGAGAGTTGACGTAATGAAAATTGAGCCGACCATAATCGCACATCCACGCAGAGTTGACGCTGTCATTTTCGCGAGGCGTCTGTCGATAGATGATATTTTCCCGGCTGCCGATGACTGTATTGCAGCCGGTCGCACAACTTGTGCAGATGCTTTTGGTTTCCTTCAGAAACCACACGCGCATCTTGAAACGAAAATCGGTATTGGTCAGTGCTCCGACCGGGCAGATATCTACGGTGTTCAGCGAATAATTGCTATCCAGTTTCCGACCCGGATAGGCGGTGAGATAGGTGTGGCTTCCCCGGCTGGCAAATCCAAGGACGTCGTCCTTGGCCACCTCCTTCATGAAACGAATGCACCGGGAACAAAGGATACAACGTTCGTCGTCTAGTGTGACCCGTGGTCCGAGCTCGACTCGTTTCGGTTTTTTGACTTTTTCTTCGAGAAACCGCGAGCCAGCAGTGCCGTACTCGACGCTGAACTCCTGGAGCTGACACTCTCCCGCTTGATCACAAATGGGACAGTCAAGTGGATGATTGATCAGGAGGAATTCCATCACACCGTGCCGGCATTCGCGGACCATCGGCGAGTCGGTCCGGATGCCCATTCCCTCCGCGATATCCTGAGCACAAGAAATCTGGGGACGAGGGATCCAATTAATGACTGGCTTGCCATCCTCTCCAGTCTCCGGCTTACGATCCGGGCCGACTTTGGGCAGGCCCATCTCGATCAGACACATGCGGCAGTTTCCCGGAGAGCTGAGCTTCGGATGGTAACAATAGTGGGGAACGAACTTGCCAGCTTGAGCGCATGCTTCAATCGCCCGAGTTCCTTTGGGGAACTGATGCCAGACGCCATCGATCTGAACGTTCAAAAGTTCTGCGGATGCACTCATAACGTTGTATCAAGTCTGAACGGAACCATGCTTTGCGGCATACGCGGCAAATTCGTCACTAAATTTGTCGACAAAGCTTTGAGTTGGCCAAGCGCAAGCTTCGCCAAAGGCGCAAATTGTTCGGCCCGCAATATTGTCGGCGACACTTTTTAAGACCTCCGGATCTCTCTTATCGCCGCCGCCTTGAAGAAGCCGAGCAGTCATTTTGCTCATCCAAAGGGAGCCTTCGCGACACGGAGTGCATTGGCCGCAACTTTCGTGCGCATAGAACTCGTTAATGTTGTTGAGCGCCCAGACCATGTCGCGGGAATCGTCCATCACGATGACTCCTCCGGAACCGGCCATGGAGCCGACCGCAGCCAAGGAATCAAAATCCATCCGAATGTCTTCGATCCCGATTTCCTGTTCACTCATCGTACCGTCGGGCTGCTTGTTCTTGATCTTGTGACGCTCATCAGCGCGCAGCACTTTGGCGGAACTACCTCCCGGAATTACGGCCTTCAATTTACGCCCGGGCCTCAATCCACCACAGATGTCGTAGATCAGTTCCCCCATGGTTAGTGCGCCCACCTCCAACTCATAGTATCCCGGTTTTTGCACGTCCCCGCTTACACAGAGAAGGCGAGTGCCGGTATTATTCGGGCGTCCGATCTTGGCAAACTCGGCCCCGCCCATCCGCACGATGTGCTTCACGTTGCAAAGTGTTTCCACATTGTTAACGATCGTCGGGCTCATGTACAGGCCGAGGACTGCCGGAAAGTAAGGGGGCTTAATGCGCGGGTAAGGACGTTTTCCTTCTAAAGATTCGATCAGACCTGTTTCCTCGCCGCAGATGTAAGCGCCAGCCCCGCGATGTACGTACATCTCAAGGTCAAAGCCGCTTCCCAAAATGTTCGAGCCGAGATAGCCGTGATCTTTTGCTTCGGCGATCGCTTGTTCAAGAATCTTGGCGCCCAGCGGAAACTCTCCCCGGATATAGATATAGGCTAAGCGAGCGTTCACCGCGTAACAGGAAATGATCATTCCTTCGAGCAACTGGTGCGGATCTTGGTGAATAATGTAGCGATCTTTGAATGTGCCCGGCTCCGATTCATCCGCGTTGCAAATCAGGTAAACCGGCTTGGAACCGCCCGGCTTGATGAATCCCCATTTGGCGCCGCAAGGAAAGCCGGCGCCGCCTCGCCCCCGCAGACCAGATGTTTTGACCTCGTTAACGATTTGTGACGGGGTCATCCGGAAGGCGGCACGCAGATCGCCATAGCCGCCATCCCTTTCGTAGCAATCAATGTCGGGCGTCCAACCTGCGCGGTCGATATTCTTGAAGATGATACGCTTTTCGCGAGGATGAGGAGTTCGGTCGATCGATGCCATGGTTATTGGTACTTTTGGAGTAATTCCGGGATTTCTTCCTCCGCTGTGGCCTCGTAAAAATCATCGTCGATCATGCAAACGGGACCGGTACCGCAACTCGCTAGACACTCGACAAATTCGACGCTGTATTTCCCGTCAGGGCTCTTCAGAACGTGGCTGCCGTGATCAGGCTGATCCTCAATGTTGGCATAACGGCAGAATGTCTTGAGCAGGGAGTAGCTTCCGGCCATGGCGCAAGATAAGGTGCGGCATACTCTGATGTGATGCTTCCCGAATGGTTCCTGACGAAACATCGGATAGAACGTCACCAATTCCAAGATGTTGATCGGTTCTAATTCCAGCTTTCGGGCGACCCAGATGATTGCTTCGTCGCTGATGTACCCAAAGTGTTCCTGAATAAGATGAAGAAGTGGAAGCGAAGCACTCCGCTTCGAAACAGGGTAATGACTGATTGCCTCGTCGATCCGAGACTCCAGCTCAGTTGGGATTTCCATGATCAAGTTGAGTTAGGCGGTCCGGTTCTTTGACCAAATGGCCATTCTGAAAACGAAGAACGATCGTCTGATTA
The DNA here is from genome assembly GCA_963804425.1 of uncultured Verrucomicrobiae bacterium. GTDB lineage: Bacteria > Verrucomicrobiota > Verrucomicrobiia > Chthoniobacterales > JAFAMB01 > DASTDH01. Next base: position 157,314 of record CAWDQF010000007.1, read on the forward strand.
CTCTGCTCGTAATAATAAGTAAGCAGATTGGTCGGTTTCTTATCCGTTTCTCCGTCCTCCTCCTTTTTTTCCATCCGATTGGGTTCGCCCAAAATCGTTTCTACCTCCTTGGGACTCATGTTGAGTCTCACCTGCTCCAGATTCCGGTTAGCGATTTCGCGCTTACAACCTTCCAGGAAAAACAGCGCGGTGAAAGCCACGATGATGATCCGGAAGACCATAGACTCACCGGTCACACTCACCCATAACAAAATCCAAGCTTCCTAGAACCGCGACAACATCTGACATCATATGGCCGAGCAAAATTTTCGGGAGGATACTAAGATTCACGAAAGACGGCGCTCGGATTTTCAGGCGGTACGGGACTCCGCCGCCCTTGCTGTGGATGTAGAATCCAAGTTCACCTTTCGGATTTTCGGCTCCAAAATAGATCTCGCCCGCAGGCGCATCCACTCCCTCGGTGTGAATGATAAAGTGATGGATAAGTTCCTCCATTTTCATCAGAACATCCGGCTTGCGCGGAGGAATATTCTTTGGATCGGCGACATTGATCGGCCCGGAAGGGAGATTTTTGATCGCTTGACGCAAAATCTTGACGCTCTGTCGCATTTCTTCGATACGGACCAGATAACGATCGAACGCGTCGCCTACCGTCCCGATTGGAATGTCAAATTCGTAGTTTTGGTAATCAAGGTAAGGTTTTGCCTTCCGCACATCGTATTCGATTCCAGTGCCGCGAAGATTTGGCCCCGTGATCCCATAACTAATAGCATCCTCTTTCGAGATGACGCCGAGATCTTTAGTGCGATTGACAAAGATCGGATTGCGCGTCAACAGCCGATCGACTTCATCCAGTTGCGGTAAGAACTCATCGAGAAACTCATTGAGGCTGGCCAAGAACCCATCCGGCAAATCCCGGGTTTGCCCGCCCACCCGGGTATAGGATGTGGTGAACCGAGCCCCAGTGAGCAGTTCTATCAGATTATAAAGCTTCTCGCGTTCGGTGAACGTGTAGAGAAATACGGTCATGGCGCCAACATCCATAGCAAAGGCGCCGAGGCCGAGAAGATGAGCCGAAATGCGTGCCATTTCGCAGCAAATCACTCGGATCGCTTTGCCGCGCGGAGGAAGCTCCCAACCCAGCAGTTTCTCCACTGCCAATGCGTAAGCCACGTTATTGGAAAGCGGGGCGAGATAATCAAGGCGATCGGTGTAAGGAACAAACTGATTATACTGCATGTTTTCGGCGATCTTCTCGTCGCCGCGGTGCAGGTAACCAACATCCGGGGTGGCCTTGGTGATAATTTCGCCGTCGAGTTCAAGCACGACGCGAAGCACTCCGTGCGTGGCCGGATGGGAGGGCCCCATGTTGATGACCAATTTTTCGCCTAGAAAATCGGCCTCGTTGATAGCATCCAACGATCTGGCCGTTCGGGTCAATGCGTCCGGTAATTCGATTTCGCGCGAGGTGGCCATAGGATGCGGGTAGGGCGAAGTTACATACCTCTTATTTGGCGTCGCAAGCGATTATTGTGAAAACTTTCACAAGCCGCAGAAAACGGCTGCGAAATCGGAGGAGCAAGCAGACCATTACCCCGCAACCCGCTCTGCCGGAACAGAGAAGGGCGGGAATACCTCAAATACTGTCTAAATTCTTATGGAAGCATCCGTAGATCAAACCGAATCGTTGCCCCAGGTCTTGATTGTGGGTGGAGGTTTTGGCGGTCTCTATGCCGCAAAAGAACTCGCGGGAAAAGACGTGCGCGTGACCGTGATCGATCGAACGAACCACCATCTATTCCAGCCGCTCCTTTATCAAGTAGCCACGGCTGGACTTTCACCGGCTGATATCGCCCAACCGATTCGGCACATCCTGAAAGAGGCCAAGAACGTCGAAGTCGTTTTAGGCGAAGTTGATCAGATCGACACGAACTCAAAACAGGTCCACACGACAAAGAGTCTGACCTATTCGTACGACTACTTGATCGTCGCGGCCGGGACGCGGCACTCTTATTTTGGCCATGACGAATGGGAAGTGCTCGCACCCGGTCTGAAGAGTTTGGAGGACGCGCTCGAAGTGCGGCAGCGCATTTTATTGGCTTTCGAAGCTGCTGAGATGGCAAATTCGGAAGAGGATCGGCGAGCCGCTCTGACCTTCGTCGTCGTGGGCGGCGGCCCCACTGGAGTCGAAATGGCGGGCGCCACTGTCGAACTCGCTCGCCGGAGCCTTTCCGAGGATTTTCGACGCATCGATCCACGGGCAACCCGTGTCTTGCTTTGCGAGGGCGGGCCGCGCGTTCTGCCGGCTTTCCGCGAAGCTCTTTCTCGCTCGGCATTGAAGCAAATGGAAGGTATGGGCATCGAGGTGCGCACTGGAGCAATGGTCAAGGATGTGACCGACCGCGGAGTGACGGTGAACGAAGAATTTGTTGCGAGTCGGACCGTGATCTGGGCGGCCGGAAACGCTGCCGCACCGATTGGAAAGAGCTTGGGCGCGGAGACGGATCGAGCCGGTCGCGTGCTGGTCAATGAGGATCTGTCTGTACCCGGCCACCCAGAGATTTTCGCGATTGGTGACATGGCATGCTTCAAACACCAGACCGGTCAGCCACTGCCTGCGCTCTCTCCAGTGGCGATGCAGATGGGCCGGCATGCCGCGAAAAGCATTCTTTCCCTGCTGCGACGCGAGAAGCCGGCATCATTTCGCTATTTCGATAAAGGCACGATGGCAACAATCGGCCGCAACAAGGCGATTGCCGACCTCAAGTTTGTTCGCTTCGGCGGATACCTTGCTTGGCTAACCTGGCTCTTCGTCCACCTGATCTTTTTAATCGGGCTGCGCAATCGATTGCTGGTTTTTTTTCAGTGGACTTGGGCCTATTTCACATTTGCGCGGGGAGCGCGGTTGATCTATGGCGCATTCAGACCGCCGGTCGATCAGGCGGGGCGGAAGGAGGAGAAGCAGTAAGCACACGGGCGAGCTTTCTTGCCTGAGCGACTTCCGAAAGCGGCTTTCTCCGAATGAAGACAGAGATGCGGAAAGTTCCCTGCCGAGCAGATTGACGAGCGATCGGTGCTTACGCTTACTGTCTTACTGACCACCGTTCCCGAATGCCCGTGCTCGATCAGATTCGTCGAATTCTCCAGTTTATCCGCTTCTCTCACACGATCTTCGCTCTTCCGTTTGCCGCCGGATCGATGCTCGTGGCGGCGCGTGGGCTACCGGACTGGTCGCTGGTCGCACTTACCCTGCTGGCCATGGTATTTGCTCGGACTGCTGCGATGGCGTTTAATCGGGTAGCCGATTGGGAGCTCGACCAACGCAATCCCCGCACCGCCGGTCGGCACCGGCTGGTTTCCAAACCGGTTGCGATACTGCTGGTCATTGTCTCGGCTGTCGCATTCTTTGTCGTGTGTTGGTTCATCAATCCCGTTTGCTTTCTACTTTCGCCGGTCGCACTAGCGATCATTTTTTTCTATTCCTACACCAAGCGGTTCACGTCGTTTACTCAGTTCGTGCTCGGTTTGTCGCTCGCGGTCGCGCCAGTTGGAGCTTGGCTAGCAGTTCGGGGCGAGTTTGCCTTGCCACCTTTGGTCTTGGCGTTGGGGGTGATTTTTTGGGTGGGTGGGTTTGATCTGATCTATTCGATTCAGGACTACGAATTCGACCAGCAAGCGGGCCTGCACTCGATGGTGGTGAAGTATGGGGTTGCTTCGAGTCTCCGGCTCGCGCAAATCATGCATGGCATTCTACTGCTCTGTCTTATCGGGTTTGGTTACGTGAGCGGCCTTGGCTGGGTGTACTATTGCGCGCTATTGTTAGTCTGCGCCGCGTTGTTCTATGAGCATCGGGCGGCAGCGCGACTTGATCTCAAGGGGATTAATCAAGCGTTCTTTCAGAGCAATGCGTTTGTCAGTGTCGTTTTTGTCGTGGCGATCGCTGTGGACCTCATGGTGCGCTAGGGCGCCCAGTCAGCGTATTCGGGCTCGAGATGTGGGTTCAGTGTATTGCCTTTGTATGCGCTCTGTAATACAGATAAGGCGAATGAAAACCTTAGTGGTAAGAATCCCTGATGAGATGGAAATGGAGCTCGAGGGATTGGCATCCCGACACGGTCGGACCAAGTCAGCAGTTGTTAGACAGATACTCTCCAGAGGAGTCCACCGCCGACGCACCGGCGATCTGTCTGCCTTTGATCTAATGCGGGACCAGATCGGAATCGTCAAAACACGCATTGGTGACTTGGCCTCGAATCCCAAGCATATGGAAGGCTTCGGTCGTTGATGGCCCAAGTCATCGTCGATACCGGCCCCATCGTCGCCATTCTCGACGCGAGTGATGCTCTCCACCTTTGGGCCGCCGAGAGTCTAAAGATGATCCAGCCGCCGCTGATTACTTGCGAGGCGGTCTTGACAGAGGTTTGTTTTCTGCTCAGAAGGCAGCCCAGAGCGTTGGTTGCAATTGCTGATCTGGTAGAAAAGAGAATTCTTGAGATCAACTTTTCTCTTGCCGAAGAAATTGGACCAGTTTTTTTTCAGGCTGCTAGATCGATTCAAGAATGTGCCAATCTCGTTGGCTGACGCTTGTTTGGTCAGATCGTCCGAGTTGCATCCGCAACTCCCAGTTTTTACCTTGGATAGCGATTTCCAGATCTATCGCCGAAACCGGCGACAAAAGATTCCGCTCCTCATTCCGCCCAGACGGAATCGATGACCAACAAGAGAAACTTGGCTATTGGTCATTTCACAGTGATCCATCAAAATATCATGATAGATCAATCTATTGTTTGCGACCCGCTTTTCATCATGTTAGCTTTTGCCTTCTCGCGTTATGCCGGTTCATCTTCCTCAATCCAGTTCATTCGATATCGTGCAGGCGCTCGCTCAGCGCATCCTGATCCTAGACGGAGCGATGGGTACAATGGTCCAACGGTTTCGCCTCCAAGAGGAAGATTATCGCGGTGACCGCTTTCGAGACCATTCCAGGTGCCTCAAGAACAATAACGACGTTCTTAGTCTGACCCAACCCCAAACCATCGAACAGATTCATCGCGAATACCTGGCCGCGGGCGCCGATATCATCGAAACCAACACCTTCAACGCCACCGCTATCGCCCAGGAGGATTTTGGCCTGCAAAAGGTGGTAACCGAGATGAATCGGACGGCAGCTCGGTTGGCGAAAACTGCGGTCGCAAATTGTATGGCAATGGATCCGTCCCGGCGGCGCTACGTTGCCGGCTCGATCGGCCCCTTGAATCGCACGCTCTCGATCTCGCGCGATGTGAACGACCCGGGAAAGAGAGAGGTGACTTGGCAGCAAGTGAAGGAAGCGTACGGTGAACAGGCGGAAGCGCTGCTCGAAGGAGGTGTCGATTTGCTTTTGGTGGAAACGACCTTCGATACACTCAACTTGAAAGCAGCGTTATTCGCCATTGAAGAGGTCTTTGCGCAGGCAGGATATCGAATTCCGGTGATGGCCTCCGGAACGATTACGGACGCGAGCGGCCGCACGCTGACAGGACAAACGACAGAAGCCTTTTGGATCTCCATCTCACATGCTCCTCTGCTCAGCGTTGGCCTCAACTGCGCCTTGGGGCCCAAGGAACTCAGACCGTACATTGAGGAGCTAGCCCGGATCGCTCCGATCTATGTTTCTTGCTATCCGAATGCCGGACTTCCCGATCCGCTTTCGCCGACTGGCTTCCCAGAAACGCCGGAATCACTTGCTCCTCAGCTGAAGGAGTGGGCGGAGTTAGGTTGGCTGAACATAGTCGGCGGGTGCTGCGGAACTACACCTGACCATATCTCGGCGTTGGTCGATCTTGTGCGCGGGCTGCCGCCGCGCAAACTGCCGGAAAAGAAAATCCAAACTCGATTGAGCGGTCTGGAGCCTTATCAACTGGGCGCAACTTTTACTGTAATAGGGGAGCGAACCAACATCACTGGTTCACCGAAGTTTTCGAAATTGATCTTAGCAGGAGACTTTGACGGAGCCTTGGCCGTCGCTCGCCAGCAGGTCGAGGGCGGGGCGAACATTCTCGATGTCAACATGGACGAAGGAATGATCGACTCTGAGGCGGCCATGCGGAAATTTCTTAACCTGATTGCGGCCGAACCGGACATCACCCGCGTGCCGATTATGGTCGATAGCTCCAAGTGGTCCGTGTTGGAAGCCGGTCTGCAATGTATTCAAGGTAAAGGCATCGTTAACTCGATCAGCCTGAAGGAGGGAGAGGAAAAGTTTCGAGCCCACGCAGAGTTGGTCCGCCGGTATGGCGCCGCCGTTGTGGTGATGGCATTCGACGAGCGCGGACAAGCCGATAGGTTCGAGCGGAAGATCGAGATCTGTGCCCGGGCCTACCGACTGTTAGTGGATGAGATCGGTTTTCCGCCGGAGGACATCATCTTCGACCCGAACGTACTAACCGTTGCGACCGGGATCGAGGAACATAACGCTTACGCGAAAGCGTTCATCGAGGCCACGAGGTGGATCAAGGCGCATCTGCCGCACTGTCGAATAAGCGGAGGGATCAGCAACATCTCCTTCTCGTTGCGCGGCAATAACGTCGTGCGCGAGGCGATGCACGCCGCCTTCCTTTATCACGCGATTCACGCCGGGATGGATATGGGAATTGTGAACGCCGGCCAGCTCGCAGTATACGAACAAATCCCGCCTGATCTGCTTGAGCTGGTTGAGGATGTGCTTTTCGACCGACGTAAGGACGCCACCGAGCGCCTCGTTGATTTTGCCGAGCGGGTGAAGCAAACCGCAAAGGCTGACGTGAAAGACGAGGCTTGGCGGTCTACCGACGTGGAAGAGCGGCTCGCCCATGCGCTGATCAAGGGCATCGTCGACTACATCGATCCTGATACCGAAGAGGCACGCCAAAAATACGGTAGGCCGTTGTCTGTGATCGAGGGCCCTCTAATGAAAGGTATGAGCGTCGTCGGCGATTTATTCGGATCCGGCAAAATGTTTCTCCCTCAAGTGGTCAAGAGCGCGCGAGTGATGAAAAAGGCCGTGGCTTATCTCGCGCCGTTTATGGAAGAGGAGCGGCAGGGCAACCCGGAGAGCCGCTCTCAAGGCAAAGTTGTGATCGCGACCGTCAAAGGAGACGTTCACGACATTGGAAAGAATATCGTGGGCGTCGTCTTGGCCTGTAATAATTTCGAGGTGACCGATCTCGGTGTCATGGTGCCGGCCGAGAAAATTCTGGAAGAGGCTCGAAAGCAGAATGCCGATGTGATCGGTTTGAGTGGACTAATCACTCCGTCCCTTGATGAAATGGTACACGTCGCCCAGGAAATGGAGCGACTGGGCTATGCTGAGCCTTTGTTGATCGGCGGGGCAACCACCAGTCGCGCACACACCGCGGTGAAAATCGCACCGCACTATTCCGGACCCGTCATTCATGTGTTGGACGCCTCACGAGCCGCTGGCGTGGTATCATCGTTACTCAGCGAAGATCTCAGACCTACCTTCATCAACAAAAATCTCGAAGAACAGAATAGACTTCGGATCGAGTTTCAGCAAAAGACCAGCGGCAAACCGTTGCTGCCGATCGCCGTTGCCCGGGAACGGAAAGAACCGATCGATTGGAGTGCGGTCCAAATCGATCGACCCAGCTTCACCGGAGCGCGCTCGATCGCGAACCAACCCCTCGATGAACTCGTTCCTTACATCGATTGGTCTCCATTTTTCCATACTTGGGAATTACGCGGACGATTTCCGGCGATCCTCGACGAGCCGGAGATCGGACCGCAGGCGCGGCAGTTGTTTGAAGACGCTCAGAAGTTACTCCAGGATATCGTGAACAGTCGTCTGCTCACTGCTAAGGGGGCGTACGGATTTTGGCCGGCGAACAGTGTTGGAGATGATATCGAGGTTTATGGCGATGAAACGCGAGGGGAAGTGCTTTCAGTATTTCACATGCTTCGCCAACAAATGGATAAGCCGTCGGCTCAATTCAATCATTGCTTAGCCGATTTCATCGCTCCGCGACCCAGTGGGCGGACGGATTATCTTGGGGCTTTTGCAGTCACGGCCGGGCACGGGGCAGATGAGTTAGCGCGCCAGTTTGAAGCCGATCATGACGATTACAATGCAATCATGACCAAAGCCTTGGCGGATCGCTTGGCAGAGGCTTTTGCTGAGTATCTGCATGAACACGCACGGATGGACTGGGGGTTTGGCATTGAAGAAAATTTGAGCAAGGAAGATTTGCTCCGAGAATCGTACCGGGGTATCCGGCCGGCAGCAGGATATCCGGCCTGTCCGGACCACACCGAGAAGCGCACGCTGTTCGAGCTGCTACAGGCAGAGAGAGCGACCGGTATACGTTTAACGGAAAGCTATGCCATGTGGCCTGGCGCTTCGGTAAGTGGGCTTTATTTTGCTGCTCCGAATGCGAAATACTTTGGGGTCGGAAAGATCGGGCGCGATCAGATCCAAGACTACCAATCCCGCAAAGGGCTTTCTTTGGAAGAGGTAGAGCGCTGGCTGGGGCCGTATTTGAATTATCAACCATCGACCGTGGTTGCTGCGCGTTAGACAGAGTGCAGCGGAGCGTCTGGTAGGCGAGGCCCCCGCTCCGCTTAAGTCTAAATGGTCTGCAAGAAGGTATGGTTGTCTTGAGGATTTTGTGAGCTTCGCCGAGCCGCGTTTAGACCTGACTTGGTTCGGTACCTCGTCCTACCGAAGCCGCGCTTCCAGCGGTCACAGTTAGCTGAAACAGAAAGTCGGTGCCGGCGGTTGGACCGGCACCGACCCCTGCTGTTGGCGTGGTGGCTATTCTTAGAATTGGCGACTCTTAATTGGTCGTCGGGATTCTATTAAGCAGGGGTGATGCCAACCCGATCAAAACCGCGTCGAAGATGCTGCGGGTTCTCGGTTTTCCCGAGGGAAAATAATTTTGTGCTCGTTCATCTGCCGGAGAGACTCGATCCGAGTGGGCGAGTGCCAGCCGGCCCGATTTTGGGATCGCTTGTCCTGAAAATGGGACGAAGAAGGCACATTCCAGTCCGGCGGCGTGTGCACGTCGAATAAGGGCTCGCGACGGTTTCGCTGCGATAGTCGATGGTTCGTTCATCATGCAAAGCTCGACACCCCTGCTCCGAGACGGGTCCGCTCAACGAGCTTCCGCAGCCTTATATTGAGGCGGGTGCGCAGGAGCAGGAGGTTACCTAGAAATCGGTGCAGCGCTCGCGGCGGGTAGGCTCCTCTCCTACTCATCTCCCGCATCGATCTCCAGTTGGACGAGATCGGCGTAGTTCTGCCGGCGGCGAATGACCTGATGCTTTTCTCCTCGTACTAAAACCTCGGCCGGAAAGGGACGAGAGTTGTAGTTCGAAGCCATGGAAAATCCGTACGCGCCTGCGCTCATGATGGCCAGGAAGTCACCCGCTTTGACTTCAGCGACTTCTCGATCCAAAGCAATGAAATCTCCGCTCTCGCAAACGGGGCCGACGACGTCGGCTCGCATCATTTTCGTACTCTGATTCAACGGAACGATTTCGTGGTATCCCTGGTAAAGGGCCGGTCGAATGAGATCGTTCATCCCGACGTCAACGATAACGAAAACTTTATTTGGAGTCTTCTTGAGGTAGAGGACGCGGGTGAGCAATACTCCGGCATTGCCGACTAGAAAACGACCCGGTTCAAGCAGCACTCGCATTTGCAGTGGTTGCAGCCGGGGGACGATCGTTCCGGCATATTCCGCGATGCTCATCGCTTGATTTTCTTTCTGTTGCCACCAGACTTGGTCGCCACTTTCTAAAGATCCCTCATACACAATTCCGATTCCACCTCCAATGCTGAAGAATTGGATCCCAAAACGGTCGCGCAATTGTTGGACAACCGGAACGATCTTATCGATTGCATCAGCGAATGGCTTGGTCTCGGTGATTTGGGAGCCAATGTGGGTCTGTAATCCTTTGAGCTCTAAGTGCTTCAATCCGGTAGCCATCTCGTAGACGGATTCCACCCGATCAAGACCGATCCCGAATTTGTTTTCGCTCTTGCCAGTCGAAATGTATTTGTGAGTCTTGGCGTCAACGTCCGGATTGACTCGGACCGCGATAGGGGCTTTGCGATCTAATGAGCGAGCCACATCGTCGATGGCGAGAAGTTCTTCCTCTGATTCAATGTTGAAGCTACCGATATTGTTGTACAGCGCGTAGGCGATCTCGTCGCGCGTCTTGCCTACGCCGGCAAAAGTGCATTTCGCCGGGTCACCTCCGGCTGTAATGATTCGATAAAGCTCGCCACCAGAAACGATATCAAAACCGGCGCCTTCATCTGCGAGGGTCCGGAGAATAGCCAAATTGGAATTTGCCTTGATCGCATAGCAGATTTCGCGATCGAGCGGCTCCAGGGCTGCGTTCAGTCGGCGATAATGATCAAGAATAGTTTGTTCACTATAAACGTACAGCGGGGTCCCATGTTGCTCTGCGAGAGAACCGAGATCGGTAGATTCGCAATAGAGTTTTCCCAGTAGATAATGAAAGGAATGCATGGAGAAAGAGGATAAGGCTCGGACTAGCCCGCGATGCCGGTTTGATATTGGCAGGCCGACACGGTGTTCTGCATCAGCATCGCGATCGTCATTGGCCCGACTCCTCCCGGGACCGGAGTAATGGCTTTGGTCCTCGCCGCGACTTCATCGAAAGCCACATCACCGACGAGTCGGTAACCGCTCGCTCGACTGGGGTCAGCGATGCGGTTGATTCCTACGTCGATGACAATCGCGCCTTCGCGAACGTGCTCCTCTCGCAAAAACTGGCTGCGTCCGATAGCTGCAACGAGAATGTCGGCGGAGCGGGTTATTTCCGCCAAATCTTTGGAGCGCGAATGAGCCACTGTGACCGTGGCATCGCCTCCTTTTCCTTTCCGCATCAACAACAATGCCAGCGGCTTCCCTACCAGCATACTTCGGCCGACAATCACGACATGAGCTCCCGCAGGATCAAATCCGGATTCGAGAAGAAGTCGCTGGCATCCCAAAGGAGTGCACGAAACGAGCGCGTTTGGATCACCCATAGCCAACTTCCCGACATTTATCGGATGGAGTCCGTCTACGTCCTTGGCCGGATTAAGCGCTTGGACGATAGCCGCTTCGTCGATTTGGGGTGGAGGCGGCGATTGCACAAGAATGCCGTGAATCTCCTGATCCGAATTCAATTCTTGGACAATGTTGAGTAGTTCAGCCTGCGACGTGCTAGCGTCCAGCTCGATCTTTCGCGAATAGAGTCCAAGCTCTTGCGAGGTCCGGTCCTTGTTGCGTACATAAGTCGCGGAGGCCGGGTCGTCACCGACCAGAACAACGGCCAAACCAGGCACAACTCCTAGACGCTTTAGCTCGGCGACCTTCGCTCGAGTCTCGTCATTGATTTTCCGGGCGATCGCCTTTCCGTCGATGAGTTCCATGAGGCGCTAGGCAAACACCATTCGTGCCTTCGGCCGAATAGTGATTACAAATGACAAATGAGAAATAGCAAAGAAGGATCTGTCATCTGGGATTTGTCATTTGCTAATGCTGGAGCCATTCCGTGTGGAACGATCCCGATTTATCGATGCGTTCGTAAGTGTGGGCGCCAAAATAATCGCGTTGGGCTTGCAGTAAATTGGCAGGTAACCGTTCCTGCCGATAACTGTCGTAGTATGCGAGCGAGGCGCTGAACGCCGGTACGGCGACGCCGCCTTGAATTGCCTGGCTGATTGCGAATCTCCAATTCTTTTGCGTTCGCCCGAGGATCTCTTTGAAAAACGGATCGAGTAATAGGTTCTCCAGCTTCGGCTCGCGGTCGAAAGCTTCTTTAATCCGGTTAAGGAATTTTGCTCGGATGATACAGCCTCCGCGCCAAATCGTCGCTATGTCCCCGTAATGAAGGTTCCAGCGAAACTGTTGGCTAGCTGCACCAAACAACGTAAAACCTTGGGCGTAAGAAATAATCTTCGACGCGTATAAAGCGTCACGAACCGCATCGATTAGTTCATGGCGGTGACCCTCATAGACACCGTTGCTTGGGCCGGAAAGTTGTTTTGAGGCGCGGACTCGCTGCTCCTTCAAGGAGGAGAGAATCCTGGCTTCGACGGCCGCGTTAATGGTCGAAACCACGATCGTCTGATCGATTGCGGACTGAAGAGTCCACTTCCCGGTTCCTTTTTGGGCCGCTCGATCAAGGATTACATCGACCAAAGCTTCGCCGGTTTCCGGATCTTCCTTGAGGAAAATGTTCGCGGTGATTTCGATCAGAAAACTATCCAGGTCTCCTCGGTTCCAATCGGCGAATACGTCGTGCAACTCCTTTGGGGAAAGGCCAAGCAGGTCGCGAAGAATGGCGTAGGCTTCACAGATGAGCTGCATGTCTCCGTACTCGATGCCGTTGTGCACCATCTTGACATAATGGCCGGCTCCGTCCGGTCCCATATATCGACAGCACGGTTCTCCGTCGACCTGGGCGGCAATTTTTTGGCAAATAGGAGCGACGATCTGCCAGGCGGTTTCCGATCCGCCGGGCATCATGGAAGGCCCTTTCAAGGCACCTTCCTCGCCTCCGGAGACGCCGATACCCATAAAATGCAGGCCCTTCTCGGCGAGCGCTTTGTCTCGCCGTTGCGTATCGAGGTAAAGCGAGTTGCCGCCATCGATGATGACATCGCCACGGTCGAGATGCGGCAAAAGCTGATCGATGACCGCGTCAACCGCGCTACCTGCCTTTACCATAATCATCGCTTTGCGCGGACGAGCCAGGGTTCGCACGAATTCCTCGATTGATCTGGTTGGAACAATCTTTTTTCCTTTAGCCCGGCCAGCGGCAAATTTGTCGGTGACCTCCGTAGTTCGATTGAAAACCGAGACAGTATACCCTTTGCTCTCCATATTGAGCACGAGGTTTTCACCCATCACTGCCAGACCAACGAGTCCGATATCCGATGCATTCATAATCCGATTTAGCGAAACTGAGATGAAATGGTCCGCGCGATCGCTCGTCGCAAGCGAAGATCGCGGATCTGCCGCTCTTTGGCATTACCCTAGCCTTTTTACTCGCGCAAGCTGTCAAAGAGTGCAGCAGCCCGTCGGACTTAAGAATTGAGCGGCATGGTAGATAGCCGTTATAGTGACAAAACGGCCGTTTTGCCCAACCAGACCGCAAATTATCCTTTCGCTTGACCTCCAAGTCCGACAGGCTGCTACACTGGCTCTGATGAGGGCGCTGGATGTAAAGCTGACGACAGAATCGTTGACCGGATTCAATCCGGAGTTTTCGGATCGGGAGGGAGCGTTGGTCGACTTTTTCGGGGTGGTACGAGGAACGGAAAATGGGCGACCGATTGACGGCATTGATTATCAGGCGTTCGCGGAAATGGCGGAGATTGAGCTCAAGCGAATTGCCGAAACTACCCGGAAAGACTTTGCGCTTGGGCTAGTGCTCATCCATCATCGCATCGGTTTCGTGCCCGCTGGTGAACCGTCGCTATTCGTTCGAGTCACGGCGCCTCATCGCGATACGGCCTTCGCCGGGTGCCAGCATATCATCGAACAGCTAAAGGCCAGAGTACCTATTTGGAAGCATCCGGCATTTCGTAGACACGGCGCGCATGAACTTGCCTAACCAGCTGACGCTGGCCCGGTTGGTCACTACTCTGCCCTTCGTAGCGGCCCTAAGCGTCGATTGGCCCGGGAGTAAGACCTCCGCCCTCTTCCTGTTTCTCTTAGCTAGCTTGACCGACTACGCGGACGGAGTCATTGCCCGCCGGTACAATCTTGTGACCGTGTTTGGCCAGCTAATGGATCCGCTTGTCGACAAGGTAATGACAATAGCGGCTTTCGTCTGTTTAGTGGCCTTACGCGATATCCCTGCCTGGGTCGTGATTGTAATTGTGAGTCGCGAATTTCTCGTGACGGGTCTGCGTCTAATCGCCGCATCCCGCGGTCGGACGCTGCCGGCGGAGAAGTTGGGCAAACACAAGACTGCCTGGCAAATGGCCACTATTATCTATTTTCTGCTGTTGCGTAGTGGACAAGAGCTTGGCGGGTCCAATTGGACCATCGCCGGGAATCCCGTACTGGCCTCCGTGGGTCTTGCTTTGCTCGGAATCACGGTAGCGTTGACGCTGTTTTCCGGAATAGGGTACCTGGCAAAAAATTGGGATCTGCTCCAAAATAGCCAATAGCCGATCAGGATATTAGAAAATCGACTGAGGGACCTCGATGCGGTCTCCGGGCTCTACCGGTATGTCCAGCGATGGATTGGATCGAGCTTTTCTTATGTCGATTACCATCACGTCATTACCTCGTAACAATCGCACTTTGCGTTGATCAGCGAACGGGGAAAATCCCCCGGCAGCGTTGATGCTAGAAAGGATCGTCAGGTCCGGCGTATACGGCACCCGCTGCGGAGTTTTTACCTCCCCGCCAACGTTTACCCAGCGAGATTGCGCCTGCATCGTGATGATCACGGTCGGATTCGTATAGATATCGCGGGATCGATATCCTCCCTCGATTGCTGTCTGAGCTGCGCCGGTCGTGAGACCGCCGATCTTGACTTTACCCAAATTGGGCATGTTCACGTATCCCTGGCCGTCAATCATGTAAGCCCCACTGACCGCGGTCGTATCGGTGGCAGGAACACCACCAATCTTCAGCTCTATCGTATCACCCGGCCGCAGGACGGCCTCTCCGGCAAAGGTAACCCCACAAGAAGCTGTCAGGACCGCAAGTGCAATCCAAGACCGAAGTTTACTGCTAATAAACATCTTCGTTAAAAGTCTCAGCCACCGCTTTCTCGACTGAATCTTTGACCGACGTAGTCTTAGCTAACAGATCGCGCTTGGGTTGTCTAAATTGTGCGGGTACGATTCTGGCCGGTTTTTCCTTTGGTTTAGGCTTTGTGTAATATTGACTGTAGCTCGTGTAGTACTCGTAGTTCTCGTCGTGCCTAACATCGACGTTGTTTAGGACGACCCCCAAAGGTTTGGTTCCGGTATTCTGGAGCGCTGTTTTTACTCGGACCAAAATGGAGCGAGGAAACTTGCGGTGCTGGGCGACGATAATGGAGCCTTCGACCAGCGCACTCACTACGAGGGCGTCACTGACGCCGAGGATCGGCGGGCAGTCGAAAAGCACTAGGTCGAACCAACCCTTCACCGTGTCCACCAACTCGCGCATCTTGTCCGAATTCAGCAGGCTCACCGTGCTATTCGTTCCCCCGCCACTGGTGATGACGGAAAGATTTGGGGTAGGGCCGACTTGAATCACTGCATCTAGGTCGGCTTTGCCATTGAGGTATTCACTGAGACCGACTCGGTTATCGAGATCGAAGAGCCGGTGTTGAGCAGGACGACGGAGATCGCTATCGATGATCAGCGTCTGTTGGCCAGAGGCAGCGTAGATGGTACCGAGGTTGCAAACCGTCGTTGACTTGCCTTCCGACGGTCCACCACTGACCACGCTGATTAGAGAAGCGTCGATCTTCTGCCGGGCAAAATCGACATTGGTTTTCAGGATACGGTACGCCTCTGCATCCGGGCTATCTTCGGTCGTTTGCGGTAAAACGTGGATCCTTTTGGGAATGACGGCTAGGACAGGTAGATCCAGCAATTTTTCCACTTCGTCCATAGTCTTCACGCTGGTATCGAGATACTCGAGAAAGAACGCGAAGCCGACGCCCAGGACCAATCCGGCAACAACCCCCAGAAAAAGATTAAGGATGACTTTTGGGCGACTCGGAAAGGTAGGAGGCTCGGCGCGGTCCCTGATCGTGGCCGGCGTCTGGGGCATCGTGCGTTCCATCGTTTCGCTGCTAAGCCGCGTCTTCGCGGTCTCCAGTAGTTTTCGCTCCTGGAGATACCGGTATTTGGCGTCCAAATATTGGGCACTAGCCGTCTTCTTCTCCTGCTGAGCGTTTTGGCTGGTAGTCAAATTGCCTTCCATCGACTTGAGCGAGTTCTCCGCAATTGCGAGCTGAGTGAGCATGCCCTTGCGAATGCTGTCGATTTGCTGACGGAGTTGCTGTTCGATCGTATCGATCTGAGCCTGAATCGCTTTGACATCAGGATGGTTGTGTCCCAAGCCGGAACTCAACAGTCTGGCTTTTTCGGAAACCGCAGTTTGGTAGACAGGTAATTTTTCCTCCACAATCGGATCATTGAGATTCAGTTGCCCGGCTGCCCGCATGAGATCATCGGACTTTAACCGATCCAGGGCTTCTACTCGGCTTCTCAGGGTAGCAATCTGCGATCGAGAGTCGTTTACTTTCTCCTGATTGGAGAGAACGCTCGAATCCTCAACCCGGCCACTTGAGTCAAAACTGTCGGGATTTGGATCGATGATTCCCGCTTCGGTCCGCAATCGCGATGCTTTAGTATAGGCATCGCTTACCGCGTGCTCTTTTTGCGCTACCTCGTCACGGAGCTGGTCCAGGCCTTTCGAAATAATCGTTTGGGATTCGGAAATCCGCTGCTCCATGTACTGCTGAGCGATGGTATTTGCTAACAGTGCTGACTCTTGCGGATCGGTGCTGTAGACGCTGATTTGAATGAGATTGGTATTTCGAACCTCAGCAAGCTGCAGCATGGAATGGAGCTTATTGAAAGCCGCTTCCAGCGACAGAGGTTCGCCTTGGCGAGCCCATCTTTTCTGCAGATCCAGACGTTGAATGACCGGGTAGAGTACTCCTTTCCTGGTGATGATCTGAAACTGGGTTTGCGTGAATTTCGGGTCGTTCACTTCTGTCGCAGAGGAGTTCGCGAAAATGCGAAGCGTGTTCATGTCCGGCTCCACCTCGATGGTGGCGAAGGACAAATATTCCTTCGGCATCAAAAAAGTCGTGACACCCACTGTGATGACGACCAGGAGAAATATCAATGCGACTAGTCCCAGACGGATCCTGATCACGCGCCAATAATCGAGAAAGTGAAGCTTCGCCTCTTGAGCAGTATTCATGGACAATTGGTACCCATCAGCCGGCGGGTATCATTTTAAGTAACGGCAATAAGCAAAAAAACCTTAGCGCCAAAAACAAATGAGGGGGCTTTGCCCACAGCGCACTAGAACGTAAACAAGAGTCCAAGGTATGCACGATTCCGATAATAATCACGAGTGACCACCTCCGAAAAATCGCGTTCGAAGGTGTAACCGGCACTCAGCGCGAAGGCGCGATTGATCTGGTAAGTCAGGCCGAGGTTGAGATCGAGGACGTTCTCGGTGAACGACGGATTGACATAGTCGTTGTAGGAATAGTAGACCGCGCCGATGAGGCGCAGTCTCTGTCCGAAAAGGTGAGAAATCTTGAGCCCGGTCCGAAAGGTTCGGCGATAGCCGATGCCCAAATCGGATTCCTCAAGGCCATACCGGTTGTACCATTCTACTAAGGAGCCAGGCCGGTACTCATAAGCGAGGGTCGCTTCCCCAAAAGGATACGCCAGGTCTTGTTGCTGTCCGGGTTGTGCGTGCTCGTACTGCCTAAACTCTGCTCCCGCGCGGAAGCCAAACGTCAGACGCCGGCTCAAGGTCACGTCGGCTCCGCCCAAAGCGAAATTGGAGAAAGAGTTAAGGCTACTATTAGAAAAGTAATTGATGTACCCAAATCGATACTCAGCCACTGCGGTTATCGTCGGCAGAACCAGGTAGCGAAATTGCTCTCCGACCAAATTCTCCAATCGATTGAGCGAATTGCCGATAGATGAATTGTCGTAGTACAGCACGTTCGCCGTGTAGCTCGTGATCGTGGAAAAGCGTGGAGTCCATTGGTATCCAAGAGCCAACCGATTCGAGGTATAAAAATAATTGGAAACTTGATTTACCGCGCCGACCCCAAGCTGCAAGTTTGGTTGGGCTGCGTAAGCGAGGTAGTCGGTGAAAGTGATCAGCGTCCGCGGATTCAATTGATGCGAGAAACTGAGGTTCAGGCTAATGTTTGGATCGACAGACTCACCTGGCCGGTTCCAATAAAAGTCGGCCCCCGCTCCCAAATCGGCGTCAAGCCTGGTCCGCGCGTTGCCAATGTGGCTGGCTATATCGAGCGAGGCTAGGGTGAAGCCGCTCCCGATCCGATCGGAGTGCTGAGCGAATACGTTGTCGTCGTATCCAACCGCCGTGAAGATAGAGATCCGCAACGGAAGATCGGTATAGATCCCTTCACCCAGATCCGTACTTGGGCGGAACAAAGGGAAGTTGGATGGCGCAACTATGGTCGCAGCATTTTGTGCGTCCAACAACGTGACAGAAATCAGGAACAAAACCGCCGACAGAAGAGCGCGGGAAAGCGTGTGCATGGCTGGCGGACGGTCTCAGTATCGGATATTCCAGTGTTTCGAAAATCTATCGGGCGCGAAGTCTACCAAAGCACATTGTAATGCACAACGGAATTTTCTGAGAAACGCGACGACCTCTCGAATATCCCTTCCATGTTCGATAATGGCAGGTCCTTATTGGCGCCCGTCAATGTCGGGATTCCAAATCCCGCGTCGCAAACAGGGCGCCATTCCTCCATTCGAAAAGTTCGGTCGAGACCGGCCACGGGTTGTTGTGATAGAAGCTCCGGAGTGCGTAAGCGAACTCATCGATGTTTCCTCCTACGCGGGGAAAGAGAAAAATCACCTGACGATTTGGAATCGACACAATGCAATTGTGTCCCAAGATATCGGCGAATTGGTCCAGAAACCCTGGTAGGAGACAGAGGGACGACAGCGATGGATCGGTGCTCTCGATTCGGATATCAATCGCGACGCCATGTTTATCACGAGTGATCTTGGGAGCGACGTGCTGGAGGAGGGCTCGGGCATGGGCCGAAGCGAGACTTTGGAGCTCTGGGAGAGGGTGTTCCGCCAGTGAAGCTGCCGAAATTGGAGTGACCATTCCATCGCTGGCCTCATCGTAAAATGCGATGACTGTTCGCGCAGTGCCGGCGATCGGCAGACAAACCGGGGTCCGGTAAAAATGAGGTTCGAGAATCATGACCGGCTCTCCGAAAGTCAACGGAGCAAGGTAGCTTAGACAAAGCAGAACGCAGCGCGGCATAGCCGCACCGCAAAGGGACGAAAAAGAACCGCTAATGGACGCTAATGGACACGAATAAACGGATTTAATTCGCGTCCATTGGTGTCTATTCGTGGGGAGGAAAAATCGTCGCGAAAATGAGCTGATCGTCAGGGCAGTAGTACAAAGAGATCGGACGGATGATCGGCGGGATTTGCAGTTTTGGCGAGCGGAGTTACTTCTAGAAGGCATAATGATAGCGTTTCTCGAGGGGGAGCTGGCGGAGGCTTGGCCGACCCAGGTCGTCATCTCGGTTCAGGGTGTTGGTTATTTGGTTCAAATACCTGTTTCAAGTTTTGATCAGCTTCCATCGGTTGGCCAACGTGTTCGGCTCTTAACTCATTTAGTCGTGCGAGAGGATGCCCATCTTTTGTTTGGATTTGCCAGTTCAGCCGAGCGCGATCTCTTTCGTCTGCTTTTGCAGCATGTCAGCGGCGTTGGTCCGAAGCTCGCTCTGGCGGTCTTGAGCGGGATGACGGTTTCGCAGTTCAAAGCTGCAGTTGTTCGGGGGGATGTAACTGGGCTTGCTAAGATAAGCGGCGTCGGAAAGAAAACAGCCGAACGTATCGTTCTGGAACTGAAGGATCGCGTGGGAGTGGCTGCGGCCTGGGAAGCCGCAGTCACCGCTCGAGAAGATCACCAGGTCAGGGTCAATGACGCTTTGCTGGCGCTGATCTCATTGGGTTTTAAACAGGTTGAAGCCCAAAAGGCGCTCCACGAAATTTATGATTCAACTAAGAATCTCAACACGGACGAGCTAGTGCGCCTGGCGCTCAAAAAACTGGCTTAATGGCGCCATGGAGAGCTCGGTTGACCTTGTGAGAGTTCGGAGCGTTCGCGACCGGTTCCCGAAGGAAGGTCTCTTCGCGGAAAAGGAATGGCTGATCGCACCGGAACCCTTTTTTCTCGATGCCAAGATTGCCGACGAGTTGGAACGCCTCGGTCACTGGCTTTCCAAGTTTGTCCGAGCGACGAATCTTTTGTATCGGCAGAGCCAGAGGGGTCTTAGGCCTCGCTGGATCGCGGAATACTACGAGGCGGGCAAACCGCAGGATCTGATCGAGGTTTCTCGCAAAAATCTCGAGGCGATACCTCGAGTCATTCGGCCGGACATCATTCTCGGTGACGACGGATGGAAGATTTCAGAACTCGATTCGGTTCCTGGCGGGATCGGACTCACTGCCTGGCTGAACCGAACCTATGGCCAACTCGGGTTTGACGTGATTGGTGGCGCCGAGGGGATGATCGAGGGATTTCGCGCAATATTCCCAGCCGGCGTAATTGCGGTTTCTACCGAATCTCAGACTTATCGACCGGAGATGAATTGGTTGGCCGAAAATCTAAACGCTAAACATCCGGATTCATTTTGGCAAGTGGTCCAGGCGGAGGAATGGGATTTTTCGCGACGTGAGTCGGTTTATCGTTTTTTTGAACTATTTGATCTGCCGAATTTGCCCTCACGAGAGAGTTTACTAGCGGCGGCCAGGGCGGGACATCTGGAGATTACGCCTCCTTTGAAACCGTTTCTCGAAGAAAAACTTTCTCTGGCGCTATTCTGGTCGAGGCCGCTGCAGGAATTCTGGCGACGCCAATTGAGCGAGCGCCATTGGTTAGCCTTGCGTCGCTTGATTCCGCGCACCTGGGTGCTTGATCCTGCGCCGATCCCTCACCACGCGGTGATCCCTGAGTTGGAAATTCAGGATTGGAATGAGTTAAAAAAATTCAGTCAAAAACAGCGAGACTTCGTATTGAAAATCAGCGGATTCTCGGAGAAGTCTTGGGGGAGCCGAGGAGTTTTTGTAGGGACTGACCTTTCACACCAAATTTGGTCGGATCGAATCGACGAAGCGCTTCGCTCTTTCCCGAAGAATCCGTACATTTTACAGCGCTTTCACAAAGGCAAATTGTACCAGCAGCGATTCCTCAATCCAGCGACGGGTGAGATTGAAACGATGCGCGGTAGAGTGCGTTTATGTCCTTACTACTTCGTCGTTTCCGAGCACGAAGTAAAATTGGGAGGCGTGCTTGCTACCATTGTACCTGCTGATAAGAAAATCGTGCACGGTATGCGGGATGCCGTAATGGTCCCAGCCGCGATTCATCCCTAAGATTCATAGGATTTCGATTTCGCGCTGCTGCTCGATGGAATCCGCGACGGCTTGGACCACTTTCATGTATTGGAGCCCTTCATTGAACCCTGGCTGCGGAGATATTCCGCCGGGGGATCGGACTGCAGCGATGAAATCCGCTTCTACATTCCAGCTTTGCTCGAGCTCAGGGGGCGTCGGCAGATGAGCCAACGCATCGTCACCGATCTGAGCTCCGGAGATGCGATCCGTTGAAAAATCGTATTCCAACATTCCCTGATTGCCGTAAAACTCCAGTCGGTCAGGCCTGGCGAAGGGCGCGATCCCGCTGAACTCCAGTACGCCCTCCAACCCGTTGGCGAAGGTGCAAAGAACCGTTACCATGTCGGGAATGCGAATCTCATAGCCCTGCCGGACGGGGTTTATTGTCTTGTTGTGCGCAACCAGTCGCGCAATCGGACCGAACCAACGGTTGAGCACCTCGGCATATATGCCAAGAGTGAGTACATTGAGTCCGGAGTATTCGTCACGCTGTCGCCAATGGGGTGGGGCTTCGGGATCGATGTAAGCGCTGGTCAGGCTCTGCAGGCGGAGGTGGTGAGGCCGTCCAATATATTCGTCCGCGATCAGTTTTTGCATGAAACGGCTGCCGCGCAGCCCGTGGGGAGGCGGACAAAGCATTGTAACGAGATGCGGATGTCGTTGCACCGCGGCAACCATCTCCTCCGCTTCGGCCAGGGTCATTGCCATTCGAGCCTGACAAAAAACATGCTTGCCTGCTTCCAGCGCGGAGACAGCGACGGTGGAATGGAGATACGGGGGCGTACCGATCCAAATAATATTGATATCCGGCTCGGCGAGGAGCTCGGCCCAGTTGCCGTACGGTTTTGCATCGGGAACGAACTCGGAACAGAACTTTTCCGAGCTTTCGTAAGAGGAGTTGCAGACCGCGACGATCCGGACATCCTCGATCTTTTTGAGAGCGGGCAGGTGGCGTTCTTTAACGATATTCCCGGCGCCGATGAGACCTATATTTAATTTAGCGCGACGCATTGGCATGGAAATGCAGTGTCTGACAAGAGAAAGCACAGATTGTTTGACGCGATCGAGAGTTTTCTCGCGCGGGCCGTCAGAATCACTCGGTTTCTTTCGGACCTAAGTCAGTGCGGACGAACGGGCGACCGTTACGGGTGGCTGACAAATACGCTGAATGCAGCGGTCCCACGTTTCGTGTCCGCTCAGGATCTCGATCTCCACTCGGAGGTAATAGATTGGCAGCGGCAGCGGATCGATGACCGGAAGCCGAACTGCATCTTTCTCGGTAGTGATCACTGCGCTGACGTCGCGGCGGATGCAGCGTTGGAGAAATGCGGTGACCTCGGCTACCCCGTAGCGGTGGTGATCCGCGAAGGATCGAGAAAGCTCGAGGTTTGCACCGAGATGCCGTAGACCGCCCTCAAAGCTTTCTGGTGCGGCGATTCCGCAGAGTGACCCAATATAAAGGCCTTTGAGATAATCGAGCGGAAGCTTTTCGTCCTTGAAAACGTGCCGAAGGTAGAGCGGCTTGTGAGCGCATTCGATGATTTCGGCCGTTCGATTGTACCTCCGGATGCGGCTAACGAGCGATGCGTTCGACTCCTCGTTGCACTTTGTGATGAAAATATAGTTTGCCCGCCGAAGATTGCTAGGCGGCTCCCGCAGCGTACCGCGAGGCAGAAGGTGCTCATTTCCGAACGGAGCCTGACGGTCAATCAATACGATGTCGATGCGATGCTTCAGATGAAGATATTGCAATCCATCATCGAGCAAGAGGGTGTCGGCCTTCAGCTCTCGAATCGCATGCGATCCGCCCTTTACTCGATCTTTGTCGACCACGACGGCAACGTTGCGAAGATTCGAGGCCAACATGTAAGGTTCATCGCCTGAGGTTGCCGAATCCAGCAGAATTCTTCTACCGTCCGATACTACTCTGGGTGGATTTTCATGCCCACGTCGCAGCAGTCGATCAAGCCAAGTTCGTCTCTTCCGGGCATCGACGCTCTTGTAGCCGCGACTCAAAATAGCGACCCGTCGGCCGCCTTTTTGTAGAGCGCGCGCAAATTTTTCGACAATTGGCGTCTTGCCCGTTCCGCCTACCGTTAGATTGCCGATACTAATCACCAGACACCCAAGCTGATGCTCTTTGAGGATGCGACGCCGGTAAAGGTAAAGACGAAACTGAACGATCATGAGGTAGATCGCGGAAAGGAGCCGCAACAGCAATCGGAGCAGAGTTGGGCGGAGGCCATGTCTGCGCTCGAGAATGACCTCAATTGCATACTGTTCCAATTCGTCGAGCCACTCCCGCATAAGCTTCAGGAAATTTGCGCTCCGCTGTTATCTACGCTGACAAGCAGAGTCGTCGACCGAATGTCTGGGACGGCACTCGCCATGGCCTCGGCCACCGCTGCGGCGTTCCCCGAAGTCACGCAAGCGATCGTCGAGCCGGATCCGCTTAAAAAACCGCCATAAGCACCGGCTTCGCGCCCAGCATTAAGGACAGCTCCTAAGAAGGGAACAAATCGTTCCCGGTACGGTTGGTGGAGATGGTCCACAAAGGCGTTTGCTAGCATGGCGTATCGGCGCGAAGCAAACGCCGCAACAATTTGGCTGCTGTGAGCGAGGTTAGAAACCACGGCAGACCGCAAATACGTATCCGGCAGGACGGCGCGCGCGTCGGTTGTGCGCACCTCGAAATCCGGGATGAGTAGGACAAAAATCACGGTTGAATCGACGTCGAACCGATGAACCTGGTTGCCAGATTTGTTCACGACGACAAATCCACCGTAAAGCGCTGCAGCCGCATTGTCCGGGTGTCCTTCCAAATCCGAGCAGAGTTCAAAGATCTGAGTGCGAGTGAGCAGTGACCCCGCTAGCACGTTCAATCCGAGTAGCACTCCCAGCCGGACTGTGACACTGCTTCCGAGTCCGCGGGCGGAAGGCACCTCCCCCGAGATTCTGGACCGGAATGCGAAAGCGTCCAATCGGGTGGCGTCAAAAAAAGCCTTCGCAGCGGCGTTAACAATCGGAGGATGAGTGCTCGGCGCCAAATCACTGCCGTAGTCAACCTGAACTCGGTTATGGAGCTGGAGAGCGGCGCCCAAACAATCGAAGCCCGGACCAAAATTGGTAGTAGACGCCGGTATCTGAATGGTTACACCCATAAGGCGAACCTCCAAACTGAACCAGTGCGGGGCGTGGATCAACCCGGAACTCTACACAATTTGCCCCGCAGACGCGTCTCGGATTCCGGCGATGCGGACTCTGGGCGGGCCCATTCCGGCTTTTCGTTGACTTTCGGCTCGGACCGCTTTCCTTTCTTGCCCGTTAGCCAAATATGGAAGCCAGCTCGAATCCCGATAAACCTCTCCGTGCGTCACGTCGAACGGAAGAAAGGCTGCGGGAGTGGCGAGTGTCAGCCGGAATTGCTCCCCACGCTGACGGTTCGGTTTTGATCGCCACGGGCGAAACGCAAGTTATCTGCGCCGTCACGATCGAGAACGCTGTTCCACGATGGATGAAGGATCAGCATGTTGCCGGTGGTTGGATTACTGCGGAATATTCGATGTTACCCTATAGCACGCTGGCTCGACGTCCCCGCGACATTACCAAAGGCAAACTCGATGGACGGAGTGTCGAAATCCAACGGCTGATCGGCCGAGCATTGCGAGCGTCAATTGATCTCGATCGTCTGGGAGAGCGGACGCTTTGGGTCGATTGCGACGTTCTCCAGGCCGATGGCGGCACGCGCACCGCAGCGATCACCGGGGGCTCGATGGCGATTACGCTAGCTTGCGCGAAGTTGTTCGAAAACAAAACGTTAAGCGAATGGCCCGTTCGCTGTTTGGTCGGAGCCGTGAGCGCGGGTGTCGTGGATGGCCAGGTGCTGGTCGATTTGGACTACGAAGAGGACCGTCGCGCATCAGTCGATCTCAATTTAGTGATGAACAGTCGTGGCGAGTTCATCGAGATCCAGGGAGCTGGGGAAGAAGCCACCTTCTCAAGTAACGATCTTTCTGAGATGCTCGGGGTCGCGGCGCCGGCAATTTCCCGGATTATCGACCGGCAGCGAGCGTTTTTGCGAGATGCGATCCCGAACCTGCCGGAATACTAAATTCCAATGACAAGAGCATTAATCACCGGGATTACCGGACAAGACGGGTCTTACCTGGCTGATCTCTTGTTAGCGAAGGGCTACGAGGTGCACGGGATCATTCGGCGAGCGAGTACGTTCAATACCTCGCGAATTGATCACCTTTACCAAGATCCCCACGTCCACGGCGTCCGTCTTTTCCTCCACTACGGAGACCTCGCGGATTCTGTGCATTTAGTGAAGCTGCTGTACAACTTAAGTCCCGATGAGATCTATCATCTCGGCGCCCAAAGCCACGTTCGCGTGAGCTTTGACATTCCGGAGTATACGGCGGACGTGACCGCTGTAGGAACCATTCGAATTTTGGAAGCGATCCGCGAAGCCGAAGTGAAGACCCGCTTTTATCAAGCATCGAGTAGCGAAATGTTCGGAAAGGTACAAACAGTGCCGCAGACTGAAACGACGCCATTTTGGCCGCGGAGTCCGTACGGAGTTGCTAAGGTCTTTTCCTACTGGGCGACGGTGAATTACCGGGAAAGCTATGCATTACACGCTAGCAATGGAATCTTGTTCAACCACGAAAGCCCTCGCCGGGGAGAAACGTTCGTCACCCGCAAAATTTCCCGGGCGGTTGCCCGCATTAAATACGGATTAGACTCGACTCTGTATCTGGGTAATCTGGAAGCCCGCCGCGACTGGGGGTACGCCCCCGAATACGTAGAGGCGATGTGGTTGATGCTGCAGCAGGACAAGCCTGATGATTACGTCTTGGCCACCAACGAAGCTCATACGGTGAGGGAATTTGCGGAGAGCGCGTTCGCACACGCGAACCTGGACTGGAAAGAATACGTCAAGTATGACGACCGTTACGAGCGCCCGGCCGAAGTCGACTTGCTGATCGGAGATCCGGCGAAAGCAAAAAAACAACTCGATTGGGAGCCGAGGGTGCATTTCGCGGAGCTCGTCAAAATCATGGTGGATGCCGATCTGGAGCAGGTTCGACAGGGTATCGAAGGGTCTGGGGCGGCCAAGCAGCGGAAGACAGTAAGTAAGCGGTAAGCAGGGAGCGCCGAAGGCGCGCTTCAGGATAGCTTAGGGCAACGCCCTAGGAATCCAATTACCCCCAAATCGGTCACGCGCCGAAGGCGCGTCTCAACGTTACCATAGGCTCACAATGTACGCGCTTTCAGCGCTCGAAATTTTTGTTATGATCTCATTCCTAGGGCTATGCCCTAGGCTATCTTGAAATCGCGGCTTCGCCGCCGAAAACCTGCTCATCAATTTGATCAAGCGAAGTCCAAAAGACTGCTAGGCTATCTGAAGCGCGCCTTCGGCGCTTACGCTCTGCTAACCGCTAACTCCAGAATCTGCCAAACATCGGCTTAAGCACTCTCGCAGTCTGTCCTCGTTCAGACGCTTCCCAATAAAAACGAGCTGGCTGAATCGGGTCTCGGCCTTTTCCCACAACCGGTCCCAGTAGACGGTAAAACGGTTGTTTACCCCATGAAAAACTGCGCGCCGCGGTGTGCCGTGAACCCAGAGAATGCCCTTTGAACGATAGACCTGGCCATCCTCGCAGATTGCGCGTAACTCCGAATCGAATTTCTCCAAATCAAAAGGCTGATTGAACCGAAAGGAGAACGATTCGATGTCGCTATGGTTGTTCGTAAATTCATCTAGAAACTCGGGGTTCACCGAGAGTTTCTGATCGAGGTCGAAAGTGTGCACGTCGAGCACCTCGCCGAGATTCACTTTCGAATGCGATGTCCGGAACACTCGCGCATGGGGATTGAGGCCGGCAATTTCCGTCTCCACCTTTTTCAGAGTCGCGTCGTCGACGAGGTCGGTCTTATTGACGAGAAGAAAATCTGCTAGCGCGATCTGTTCACGGGCCACCGAGTTTTCCTCTAGATGGTCGAGGAGATTTTCGGCATCCACCAAAGTGATAATGGAATCCAGTCGCGCATGCTGTTGCAACTGCGGGACGTTCAGAAAGGTTTGGGCAACTGGGCCCGGATCGGCGACGCCCGTCGTCTCGATCAAAATGTAATCTAAATCCTCTTTCTTCAGAAGCTTCTGGATTCCTTTGACCAAATCTTTTCGAACGGTGCAGCAGATGCAGCCGTTGCTCATCTCGACGACATCTTCGCTCTGAGTTTCGACGAGTTGTCCATCGATACCGATCTCGCCCACTTCATTGATTAATACCCCAAACTTGTATTGGGATTGTTCGCGGAGAATATGGTTCAGCAGAGTGGTTTTGCCTGCTCCAAGGAAACCGGTGAGGACGCTAACTGGAATGATTTTTCGCTGGCCCATAAACAAAAAAGACGGTCCCGCCACGGCCGGATCGCCTCGACGTTAACGAAAATTGACCGCTAGACCAGCCCGGCCTGCTTGAGAGTTTGATAAACTCCGTTCTTAGCCAGAGTCTTCAATGCCCGTGCGCTCAATTTCACGGTCACATAGCGGTCGAGCTCCGGCACCCAAAGCCGCCGAGTTTTTAAATTCGGTAAGAAGAGCCGGGGCGTGTTTGCTGTAACGTGCTGGCCGACGCCACCCTTTTTCTTAGCCATACCACGACGGTGAATGATGTGGCCTCTCGCAGGCTTAGCCCCGGTGATGCTGCAAACTCTTGACATATTTAGCCCTTCGAAAAAGAGGCGGAAACATGGGGTGGGGTGGGGGTTTGGTCAAGAGAAAACCATCCCCATTACTCGGCGGTTGCATCACGCACTTTCGAGCTTGCAAACTGAATATCGTACCTTGCATCTGCGAGTCTGGCCACCCGCAAGCCGTATGCTTCAAAAAACAAGATCGTGCAACAAGAGTTGGACGATCTTGCTGTTTCAGGTCGCGGATCGCTCACGGCTGAGTGGTCACGAGGTTACTGAAATCCAACTTAGTCTCCGGTGTTATCACGACGGGATCCAGAGGCTTCTGACCAAAGTCGAAGCAGTCGAGCATGTTGTCGGAATCTGCATCTCGATCTGTTAGCGGTTTGAGGCCAAATCGGGTCTCGATAAGTTTTAGCGGGGAGGTGAAATCAAAGCGTGTATGATTCACCACACCCTCTTTAGAGTAAGGCGAGATGATAAGCGCAGGAACCCGCGGACCGAATCCGTATCTATCGGTTTGATACGGAGGGACGTGGTCATAAAAACCACCGTAGTCGTCCCAGACAAGGATGACGGCGCAGTGTTCCCAATAGGGGCTCTGCATCACCGCGTTGATTAGCTGGGTGACGTACCACATACCCGTCTTGACGTCCTGCGGCGGGTGCTCGCTGTCCACCGGAGTCGGAACGAGCCACGAGACCTCAGGCAGTGATCCATTTTTTAAGTCGGCGTAAAACTCGTCGGTATGAACGAGATGGGCCATGAGCTTTGGATCCTGCTGAAATTGCCGGAAGCCCGGCAGGGGATTCCACAAACTGTGCTGATGGGGATCCGGTTTCTCGTCGTAAAACTTCCAGGAGACTTTCGACGCCTGCAAGAGTTCGGCCATCGTTGGGAATGTGTAAACACCTGGCTCGCCGGCCAGACCGGGTCCCGGATTATTTACGAGACCGGCGGATTGGGCGGTCAGCGCATAGAGATGATTTGGTTCACTCGGACCCATCA
This sequence comes from uncultured Verrucomicrobiae bacterium, assembly GCA_963804425.1. Classification (GTDB taxonomy): domain Bacteria; phylum Verrucomicrobiota; class Verrucomicrobiia; order Chthoniobacterales; family JAFAMB01; genus DASTDH01. The sequence continues at coordinate 186,196 of CAWDQF010000007.1, forward strand.
GCGACGAGAAGAAATAATCGCAGAGAGTAAATTTGCGGGCGTACTCCCAATAATTGGGAATCTCATGATAGTCCATGTATCCCAAGGTGTTGAGTACCCAGCTGGGCGGGGGCCCGGGCGGCGGACTGGTCGGGGGTGTTCCGGTTGGGGTTGGATCTGGGGCATCTCCGGGTTCCATTTCGTCGTCGCTCACCAGCTGATTCACCGCGGCAGTGCCGGGAGTAGGCGTAGGTACTGGATGAACCTTGTGCGGATCGGGCTGGGGAACTGGTTTATCTCCCCAATAGAATCGGAGCGCTGCTGGCCATTCGGCCCAGACGAAACCATCCATGCAACCGTTGTTCCAAGCAGTGCGCGCGGCTTGCCAACTATGACTTAAGTCGTGCGGGATAGCATTCCCCGTAAAATGAAATGGCTTGTATATGCGCGGCCCATCAGGTTTCTCGGCGAGTTTGATTCCGGGTGGAATGCCATTCGCTCCGGGATAAGTCCCGAAATAACTATCAAACGTGTGGTTCTCTTGGATGATGTAGATAAAGTGGTCGATCGGTATTTCACATCCCGACTGGGCATTTACCGTTCTCGGGAAGAGCGCGAATACGAGAGCGACGGAGAAAATCAACGGAAATACACTGACTGCGCGAACTAATCTGCCGGAATCCCGGAGCAACGAAAGAGTGTGGTTGAAGCTTCTGGAAGAGCGGGTGAGTTCTCGTCTATTTGGCGACCTGTTGAAGGCGGCCGAGGGAACAGAGACGATTCTCGGTTGGTGCATCGTTGAATTGACGTTCGCGCCTGGACCGTTGTTACAAAGATTGGCGGCGCACCTCCGATGGATGATGCCCATGCCGCTTCTTAGAAAACGATCTAGTCGCCCGCGCAATTCCCCCCCTTTTAGAGCGTGGCTAGTGCGTCGAGCGTTCGATCGACTTCATCGATCGTGTGATAATGCGTGAAACCGATGCGGATTACGCCACCCGAGTCGGCGAGCCCTAACCGATCGATGAGATCGGCCGCATAAAAATTACCACTCCAGACAAAAATGCCGCGATCAGCCAGTTTCGCAGCGGCATCATCTGGATGAATACCCTCCAGGCGGATCGCGAAAGTCGGGGTGCGATGCCTGATCTCGATCGGATCGGCTAAGCCGAAAAGCGTTGCGCGCTTGAGATCGGGTAACCCGTTCAAAAACCGCAGCGATAAATGGCTCTCATATTCCTGAATGGCATCCATCGCTTCGCCGCTGCCGGAACTGCCGTTGGCTTTATATCCGGTTTCCTGCAGGTAATCCAACGCGCCTAAGATTCCCGCGATACCCTCGAAACTTTGGGTCCCAGTTTCCCATTTATCTGGAGGCAAGGCAGAGGAAGGGAGCACTTTGTAGGCTTCCACCTCATCCAACCATTGGTATCTCCCCCAAAGCACACCGATATGCGGTCCAAAAAATTTATAGGCCGAACAGACGAGAAAGTCGCATCCCAGTTCTCGCACGTCGATACGTCCATGAGGCGCGAAATGCACCGCGTCGACGAACACCTTGGCGGCGAAGCCGCTGGCCAGCTTAACGACACTGGCGACATCCACATGTGAGCCGACCGCATTAGATGCAAGCGTCACCGCGATCAGGCGGGTCTTCTCCGAAAGTAGAGGACGCAGATCTTCGACCGACAAAGTGCAGTCTTCGGGACGCAGTTCCCAGGTTTTCACCGTGCATCCGCGATCAGCCGCAGCCAATTTCCAAGGAGAAATATTGGCATCATGATCCAGCGAAGTGACGATGATCTCAGATCCCGGAGACCAGGTTCTGGCGAGTGCTCGACTTAGGGCAAAGGTCAGACTAGTCATGTTCTGCCCGAAAACGATCTCCTCCGGACGATGAGCCCGAAAAAACCCGGCGAGTTCGGTTCGGGTTTCGCGAACCATTTCCGTCGTCTGCTTGCTGGTAATAAACCGTCCGCCGAGGTTGCTATTGCTTTTGCGGTAATAGTCGTTAACGGCTCGAGTGACAGCGTTTGGAACCTGTGTCCCGCCAGGCGCATCCAAGAAAATGGCCGGCCGACCACTCAGGGAAAGCTGTAAGGAGGGGAATTGGCTCCGTACCCAGTCGATAGGGAAAGCGTGCATCGGTTGTCGTGTGCTAATGGTTGCTTCCAATAAAGATAGCCGGTTACGGTATCAATGCGCCGTCTCCCGCAACGCCTCGGACACGGCTGAGATTAAAGGGCGAGGACCGGAAGTCCCACCCAGCTGGCGATCGATATGTTCCAAACGTCGAATAAGATCTAGCACTTCGCCTCGACGGTAGGGCCCGCCGGCAGCTGCACAAAAGTGGGTGCGGCAGGCAAATGGACGCGCCGTATAGATCCGGCACCGTTGATCGCTGCCACTCAAGAAGGGGCATCGACCGTCGGGGTCCGAGGACTGTTCGAGAATCTTGCGACCCGCAGCGCGCCAAGCACGTGCGGCCAAAAGCGCTTCGCCACGCGTGAGGTAGGGGATTTCACCGGTAAGCTTGAATCGGCAGCAATTGGTTCTGGTTATACATGAACGTTCGATTGGTCGACCCGCAAGCTCTTGGTAGACAGCTTCCACTTCCCCAAGCAGCGCAGTTTCGTCGGTGCGGGTAAGAGATTCGCGTCGTTTCATCAGTTCCCTGGTCCGAAACGATAGCCGATCCTGATAGGCCAAGCCAATTTTTGGTCACTTCGGCTACACCGAAAACGCCCTGCGTCTTGACCCAGCTTCCGGAAGGCACCTACAAGGATTGCGGCCGGTTGGATTGTGCCCAGAAAATCTTTCGGGCAAGCGGGCCTTAGCGTACGTTTTGGCTCCAACGGAGTAAGCAATGTGGAAAACAGTCATTCTTAGGTTCCTTGTTTCTTGGCGCGCTCGGCGTTCCGATTATGGGCCTTTTCACGCCTGGCACGGCGCTTTGGGGAGGAAGTCTTAACCGGTCCTGACCTGTTCGCCTGCTGATCAGACTCGATGCAAACCGTCCCTGCTTCTCGCATCTGGTGTCGGTTGGGTTCAATGAAGTCGGGATCGTTTGTGCTCGCAATTTGGGGAGTCGTGTCCTTGGCCGTCGTTGTGCGAGCGATCGTTGCTCCCCATCAGAACACGGTCTTTATTGTTTTTCGCGACGCCGGAGGGCAATGGCTGTCCGGAGGCAATCTCTATTCGCAAGTCGGCAAGTATCTCTATAGTCCGTTGGCCGCGGCATTCTTCTCGCCGTTTGCGTTAATCCCTGACGCCGTCGGAGCCGCCCTCTGGCGCCTGGTTATCGTTGCTGTCTATTTGTTGGCATTTATCTTTTGGCTTCGGCGTTTTGGGAAGGATTTCAGCGGGGCGGAGTTTTTTCCGGTAGCGATGTTGTTGCTCTTACCCATGTCGGTGGGGAACATGAACAACGGACAGGCGAGCCTCGTCGTGATTGGCCTTCTTCTGTTCGCCGGCGTAGCGATGGAAGCATCGCATTGGACTCTTACTGCTTTCCTGATTGCGCTAGCGACATTTTTCAAGATTTATCCCTTGGTCGTCGGACTTTTGTTCGTCGTAATCTACCCCCGGCAGCTGGCGCCGCGATTGCTGTTGTCGCTTCTTGGGCTGTGGCTGTTGTCGTTGATTTTGCAGAGACCAGGATATGTCCTGCAACAATATCAGAATTGGCTTGCCTGTTTGGGGGCAGATCAACGCCGCGTTTCTGGAGAGTTGGGCAGTTGGCGAGATTTCTGGTTGCTGCTTCGGATCGCTCGGCTGCCGATCACGGTTCCGCTCTACGCGCTGCTGCAAGTCTTCGCCGGGGGCGTCGCCGCAGCTTTTTGCTGGTGGATGCGTCGCATTGCGTTCTGGGAAGAGCGGCGGGTGATTTGGACGGCGTTCACGTTAGGCTGTCTTTGGGTCACTTTGTTTGGTCCATCGACCGAACAGGCGACCTACATTTTTCTCGCTCCGTCTTTGGCCTTTGCCGGTGCAGCGACGTGGAGGTCGGGCCAACCGGGGGGCAGCAAACTGGGCCTTTATCGTTCCTGGCTTGCAGCAAGCTATCTACTGTTAGTCGGAGCGGACGCCGTGAATGCTTGGGTTCCGGCCATTCGCCAGAATAATTACCTGCACGCAGTGGAGCCGATCGCCGCGCTTCTATTCACCGGATTCGTTCTCGCTTGGATCGGGCAAGCGGAGCGATTGCGGACGGCCGCCCGTCAAGCTGCACCGATTCTCGAATCAAAATGACTCAGCTCTTACGCTCACGATTGATTTGGTTGATCGTTGCGATTCTTGCCGTCACCCTTTTTCGCTTGTGGTACTGCACGCATCTCGAATTGGTGGGCGATGAGGCGTACTACTGGCTTTGGTCAAGACGCCTAGATCTCTGCTATCTCGACAAGGGTCCGGTAATTGCCTGGATTATCGCAGCGGGGACAGCTTTGTTTGGGCAAACGGTTTTCGGGATTCGTTTCTTCGCTGTCATCCTTTCAACCATTACGGGGATCGGTATTTACTTGTTGGCCAGACGCCTATTCTGCGATCGCGTTGCTCTTTGGGCCTTGATTATCGCCGCGGTCGCGCCGCTGTTCGCGGTGGGAGCGATCTTAATGACGATCGATACACCGTACATATTCTTCTGGACGTTGGCCGCGCTCAGTTTTTGGTGGGCCAAAGATACGACGCGATGGGGGCCTTGGGTTCTCACCGGACTCCTGGTTGGTCTCGGCATGCTATCGAAATACACCGAGGCGGTAGAGTTGATTTCCTTCGCGGCTTTTTGTGCATGCCATCCCCCGAGTCGGCGGCATTTTTTCAGAGGGGGTTTCTGGATTATGCTTTTGGTTGTCGCACTTTTTTTGATCGTGCCGGCCTACTGGAATTGGGCACACGGATGGCCCACCACCCGGTTTCTCTTTCATCGCGGAGCGTTGGATGAGCGGCCGCATATCAATCCTTTCAACGTGCTCATTTTCCTCGGCGGTCAGGCGGGAGTCATTTCTCCTCTTATTTTCTTTGGCTTGATGCTGGTCATCTGTTGGCCCGGATTAGCCAAACTGGAGTCGGGAACTGCGGTCACCTACTTGTTGGCTCTTTTTCTACCTTTGTTCCTGTTTTACCTGTTGATCAGTTTGCAACAGGCGAGCCAGGCCAACTGGGCGGCGGCTGCTTATATAGGAGGCTTCATCCTGCTAGCTGCGAAATGGAGACGACTTGCCACCCGGTACGCCTGGGCTCGATGGTTAGGCGCTACTGCTATTGTGGTCGCGTTGATTATTGTCGTCGGACTGCATGAAACGAACTGGCTGCATTTGCCGCCTGGAAAAGATCCTCTGGATCGCGCGCGGGGATCGCGAGATCTCGCGGCGCAAGTAGCTGCGCTCGAGACAAAGACAGGTGCACACTTTGTGATAGCCAACAAATACATGACCGCCGCTTTGCTTTCCTTTTACTTGCCAGGCCAGCCGGACACATTCATGCCGGTCTCCAGTGCTCCCTATAATCAGCTCATCCTGTGGCCGAGCTATCGACAAACTCACCCAGCTGATGACGCCATTTTCGTGTCGGATTTCAATCGGTTGCCAACTTCTCTGAATGAAGATTTTCCCAGTATCGAACCGTTAGGTGCACTCGTTACCAGCGAGAACGGTCGAAAGGTAAAAAGTTTTTACGCGTTTGTTTGCCGCCGTCGAGCGCTGGGAGCTGCCAACAGTTCTTTTGCCGAGGGTCCGTAATCGGTGTAACGAGAGCCTTCTGATGCCATCGATTACCAGGGTTGTCGACCAGATCACATTTGGTCCGACCCGCCTGCAGGTCCTCGTCCTGATCGCGCTTATCTGGGTGGGCATCTATCTTCCGGGGCTAGGTTCAGTTGAGCTGAAGCATGAGGAACCTCGTCGGGCGTTACCCGCGGTTCACATGCTCGCTTCGGGAGATTGGCTAGTACCACGAGTCGGCAGCATACCCTTCTTGCGCAAACCGCCGATGCTACAATGGTTGATCGCTTCCAGCTTTCTGATTACCGGTACAAAATCAGAATGGGCCGTCCGGCTTCCGTCGGCTTTGGCGACCCTTGCTCTTGCCCTCGCGATCGGAAGTATTGGAGCCAATTGGCTGGGAACAAAGGGGAGTCTGCTGGCTGCCGTTTTGTTCCTGACAAATTTTGCTATTTTGGAGACCGGCCGACTGGCCGAACTCGAGGCTGTTTACGTTGGGTCTACCGGAATCGGACTGCTGATCTGGGCTGCGGAATGGCTACGCGGCGAGCGGGGATGGCGACTTTGGCTGTTGCCCGCCGTCTTTCTCTCAATCGCGATGCTGACGAAAGGGCCGACCCATCTCATCTTTTTTTACGGAGTGGTGATTTCGACCTTGGCTTTCGCGAAGGATCTTCGTCTCTTGGTTCATCCTGCTCACTGGAGTGCACTCGCACTAATGGTTGGGCTCTTCACGGCTTGGGCCCTGCCCTGCTCGTTAGCGGTTGGCCAGCATAACCCGATGGGGGTGTGGGAATTTTGGATTCGTCAGATCAGCTCGCGCGCCTCGGCATCCGAAGCGCAACATTTTCACTTGGCAGCATGGTTGCTGAGTTTTCCAATGACACTAAAAAATTTTCTGCCCTGGACTCCGCTGTTGCTTTTCCTTTGGCCCAGAGAGGCAGACAAACCAACCGACGTTGGCAGCGAGACAAAGGGAGTCGCAATGGCACGGAAACAGGCGTGGTTTCATGGGGCGAGGTTAGGGATGGTGGTCACCTGTCTCGTGATGTCTCTCCTACCTAACGGTTCTCCCCGATACCTTTATCCGTTGTTCGTGGTGCCTTGTCTATTGCTGGCTCAAGTGCTCGCGGTGGACCGACAAGATGCTTTCCGCAAGAAGACCCTCAATCTCTGGAAGGTGGCTAACACCTTTTTGTTGGGGCTCGCTGTCGCAGCGATTTTGTCTGTGCCCTTTCTCGCCGGACTGAATCTTGTGACCTTCTGCGGTCTGTTCTGTTGCGCACTGATTCTCGTACTGGCATTTATTGCTTGTCGCTCGAGCTCGCAGGATTCGCCTGCCTCAGTCCGCGTTCTCCGACAGGCTCTCACGACGGCCGCTATCTTGATGGTGGCAATGCTTTTCTATGCGATGGCAATTGTTCCGCGCGCGAATTCCATGAGCTACGGAGCGCGTGAAGCCGCTGTGGCCATCCGCAGCAAACTTCCCGACGCGACAACCCTTTGGGTGCATGAGGGCGAATACCGGCCGTTCTGGTACTACCTGGAACCGGACGTGAAATATTTTCTGAAACCGAACGACATCTCCTCCGATGCCCGCTACTTCATCTTACCGAAGGATGAAGCAGGGAGATTCATGCAGAATCCGCGATGGGCTGGCTCACATTTCGACACACTCTCACAAGTAGTTGATAGCGAGCAAAAGACATTCACCATCCTGCGGAAGGAGGCGGAACCGATAGCCAATAGCCGATAGTCAAGGAGCGAGCCCCCGGCCGCTGCAATTTCGGCGACAGAAGGATGCTGCACCAAAAAGCTGCGAGCGGCTAACTGCCAACCGCAAACCGTTACCCGCTAACCGCCGGTTCCTGCTCTTTCAGCTCGGATGAATTTGGTTCGGTCCGAGGGCAACGACGACGCGAAAACCACCAGACACCCAAAAGATCGATTGCAGGGCGCCAAAGGAAAACGCGGAGATTATATTTCGGTGTTCCAGATAGGCGAGCCCGATGGGTTACAGGGATTTCTCCGATCGAAAAGCCGGCTGCCTTCGCCAACGCGGGCATGAACGAGTAAAGCGTTCGGATGGGAATAAATGCTTCGATCACTTCGCGATGAAAAACTTTCAGACCGCATCCCGCGTCAGACACGCCATCATTAATGAAAAGCCGGCGAACAGAATTCCCCAATCGGGAAATCAATTTGCGTTTGAGACTATCGTGACGATGAACCCGGCGTCCGATGACCATATCGTACCGATCGAGCTGACCGAGTGCCCTTTGGATATCGCTCGGGTCGTTCTGGCCATCTCCGTCCAGTAGAACGATATTTCGCCCTTGGGCACACTGTATTCCTGCCAGAAGTGCCCCCGCCTGTCCCACGTTCTGCGGGAGGTGAAGTAGCCGAGCGTTTAGCCAATTTGCGGTTGCTTGTTCAATTTGGATGCGCGTTCCATCGACGCTCCCATCGTTGACCAACACTACTTCGTAGACTTTTGACTGATTCTCCAGGGTTGTACGAAGCTCCTGCAGCACGGGGCCGACATTGCTCTCCTCGTTGAAGAATGGAACGACGACGCTGAAATCCGGAACCTGCTTATTCTGTGTACGTAAGTCCAAGGCGAGTCGTTATTAGTCCACGCGGTCGAGCCATTCATCAAGACGTTTCAACATGAGCGGGAGATGCTCCACGAGAGGAGAGGAGAGACTGCCCGCGAGCGCACACAATTTAGTTAGGTCCGCCAAAGCGTTTTCCGGCAAAGACGGCATTTGCACTAGATGCATCAGTAGCTGTTTTTCTCCGGGATGATAGCGTTCATCTTTTTCCCGTTCCTATCTATTTCTATCTAATAGAGAATAGCGGCCCGGTCGCCTAAACCACGAATCGACGCGAATAAGGGGATCCTTAATTCGTGTCCATTAGTGTCCATTCGTGGTTCATCAGAGGGTTTGTAATCCTAAACCGCTACAGATCCGTGTGACCGAGTCCTATATTCTGTACATTCAAGTTTCGCATGGAATGGATCATCGTTCTCGGATCGGTTGCCTGGATAGGACTACTTCTGCTTCCCTGGCGGCCTTGGAGTACGCGGGAACGGCTGGAAGCAACCGATCAAGAATCCGTCGAAAACGGGGATATCGCCGTCCTGGTCCCAGCGCGCAATGAAGAAGAAAGCATCCAACGAACATTGCGCGGACTGCAAAACCAAGAAACGAACCTGCAAATTTTTCTGATCGACGATCAGTCAGGCGACCACACCAGAGAGCGAGCTCAAGGCCTCGGGCTGACGAATCTCACAATCATCGAAGGGCGAGAGCTGCCGATTGGGTGGACCGGTAAGCTTTGGGCTCTGGAGCAAGGACGGAAATATGTCGCGTCGAGTCTGTTGCTTCTATTGGATGCCGACATCGAACTTGCGCCCGACATTGTGCGAGCGTTGCGCAACAAGCTTTTACAGGAAGACCTCGATCTTGTCTCCATCATGGCTACGCTCCGCACTGAGGATTTTTGGGAGAAATTGCTGGCTCCGGCGTTCGTGTTTTTCTTCAAGCTGGTCTATCCGTTTTCGCGCGGAAACAATCCCCAAAGCAGACTCGGCGTTGCTGCTGGCGGTTGCATCCTGCTTCGGACGGAAATTCTATCGGCGATCGGCGGATTCGAAGCGGTCCGTGGTGCCGTGATTGATGATTGCGCGCTGGCGCAAAGAGTGAAGGACGCAGGCGGCAGAACCTGGATTGGGTTAAGTCAAAGCGTCCGGAGTCATCGTCACTATCCGAAGCTATCAAGTTTCTGGGCAATGGTAGCGCGGACAGCGTATACGCAGCTGCGCTACTCTGTCGTGATGTTGCTGGCGACCACTTGTTTCATGCTGGTGGTTTTCTGGGGTCCGTTCTTAGCGATTTTGACAAACTCTTGGATGTTGAGAGCGCTGGCGATCGTTGGTTGGTTCTGTATGGGGTGCGCTTACTGGCCGACAGTCCGATTTTACCGGCTCTCACTACTCTGGACAGTGACCTTGCCGCTCGTCGCAACGCTTTACCTTTTGATGACTTGGTCTTCCGCGTTGGCCTATTGGAGAGGGCGGCGTTCCACCTGGAAAGGCCGCGTGTACGCGCGTTCGGACTGAGTCGTACCCTGGCGCGGGCAGGGCGAAACAGTCCGGCCGGCACCGCGAGTGATAAGCCAGCGTCGAGCGCGTCGGACTATGAGCCTTGCATCGCGCATTGTTCGGCTCACACGCCTCACCTCGCTGTCGCTCAGCGGTGTGTTTCGCCGTACCCGTCATGGGGCCATCTTCGCCGGTAGCCCGTATCTCACGAGATGAAGCGAAGAAAACAAGGAAATAGCCCGCTAGCCCATAGCCAATTTTCTATCTGCTATTTGCTATTGGTCATTTTGGGCCTCTAAGGGCTCAAATTTCGCCTTGCTAAACTTGGCTTAGCGCATACTTTCCCGGCTCTTTATGCCAAAGTCGATTGCCAGGCGCAAAACGAAGAAAGCAGTGGCGAAACGTTTTAAAATCACCGGTACGGGCAAAGTTCTGCGGAGCCACGCCGGAAAGCGTCATCTACTGGTGTCGAAAAGTGGGAAGCGCAAACGACATTTGGCGAAGACCGCGGTTTTGGATAAGACCGACGAGGCACGGATTAAAGACAATTTGCCGTTTGCTTAGAAAACGGATCGCTACCCATCTGCCCCGAAGCATTTCGGGGCTAACGCGACAGGCGAGGTCGGGTAGCTGAAAATAGAAAAACAGCCTGTCCACGAGGATGCCATTTAAGCGGCACAATAGAAATGCCAAGAGCAACTAATGCTCCCGCCAGCAGAGAACGTCGTAAGAGGGTTTTAGAAAAAGCAAAGGGATACCGAGGGCGTCGATCCAAACTTTTTCGGTACGCGAAGGACGCGACCATGAAAGCCAAGTATTGGGCCTATCGGGATCGAAAGACGCGCAAACGCAATTTCCGCAACCTCTGGATCCAGCGAATCAACGCAATCTGCCGCGAAAATGGAACCACCTATAGCCGATTTATGGAAGGCTTGGCGGCCGCCCAAATCGAGATCGATCGGAAGGCATTGGCCGATCTCGCGGTGACAGATGAGGCGGCGTTCAAGGCAATTTTTCAAAAGGCAGCGGATGCTTTAGAGAAGAAGCGAGCCGCCTGAGCGCTACGCGCAATGCCTGATGACAAATAACAAATGACAAATTGCGGCGGTAGGGCGTTTCCCGGTGGAGCGTTTCCCGGTAGGGCGCGACCGCAGACCTATTCGCCATAGCCTTCCCCGTCCTAAGACTAGGACTAACAAATGGCGAAGGTGGAATCAGGAGCGCGACCAAACCTGTTAGGCCCGATGCGCTCATACCGAGCGAAATCGCTTTTTTTGGGACCTAACGCAAGGTTACGCTAAGCCTCATCTGAGTTCTCTTACGCCTTTGGCGTGTCATTTGCCATTTTGTCGGCTATTGGCTATCGGCTATTAATTTCAGGCTATGGATAACGAGTTAAGCACTCTGCAGACCGAAGCGCTTTCCGAGATCACTGGCGCGCACAATGTGATTGAGTTGGATCAGGTGCGCGTGAAGTATCTGGGTCGAAGCGGACTCGTCTCAAAACTAAGCGAAAGCATGCGTTCTTTGCCGAAAGAAGAACGTCCGCGGATTGGTAAACTGCTAAATGAAGTAAGGTCAGTGCTCGATCGTACCTTGACGGAAAAATCGGAGGCTTTTGCGGCGCAGCAGGACTTAGCCGCTCTGGACGATTTGGACGAAACGTTACCGGCGACTCCCGTCCGGGTCGGGGCGTTAAATCCACTTACGCAGCTGCAGGATCAAGCGATTCAGGTTTTCCGACGCCTGGGATTCGCGATGGCGGCCGGACCTGATATTGAGACCGAATGGCATTGTTTTGATGCCCTCAACACACCGCCTAATCACCCAGCTCGGAACGAGTCAGATACCTTTTATTTCCGGGACGGCCGACTTCTGCGCACCCATACTTCGACCGTCCAAATTCGAACGATGGTCGCCGAAGCGCCTCCGATCAGGGTTATCGCGCCGGGTGCCGCTTATCGGCGTGACGAGATGGACGCAACGCATCTCAGTCAGTTTAACCAACTAGAGGGACTCTACGTTGATCACCAGGTCAGTGTGGCCGATCTGAAGGGAACTCTCGAATACTTCGTGCGTGAATTGCTTGGTCCCAAAGTCGAGACGCGGATGCGACCCCATTTTTTTCCTTTTACGGAGCCGAGCTTCGAAATGGACGTGCGTCTACCGGGTGTTAATACCGGCAGATGGATGGAACTGCTCGGTTGCGGCATGGTGCATCCGGCAGTGTTCGAGCAGGTGAACGAACGTCGCCACGATCAGGCCTATGATCCCGAGCTCTGGACCGGTTTTGCGTTTGGGATGGGGCTTGACCGATTGGCTATGGCGCTCTTTGGATTACCCGACATTCGTCTTCTAATAGAGAACGACCAAAGGTTCTTAGCTCAGTTCAACTCATGAAACTTTCGTTGCGTTGGTTGACTGAATTCCTGGACCTGAAAAAGTCCGCCGAAGAGATAATAGACGCCCTTGCCTTCACCGGCATCGAAGTAGAAGGCGTGGAGCGACGAGGCGGAGACTACCCAAAGGTTGTGGTGGCTCAGATTCAGTCGTTCCAACCGCATCCTCATGCGGACCGACTCAGTGTCTGCCAGGTACTCGACGGGACTCACACGGCGCGCCAGATCGTTTGCGGTGCGAAGAATTTCAAACCTCTTGATAAAGTTCCGCTCGCGTTGCCCGGCGCGGTATTGCCAGGTGGCTTGAAGATTAAGGCCAGCAAGCTGCGCGGGGTCGAATCGGAGGGAATGCTCTGTAGCTCAAAGGAACTGGGCTTGGCCGAAGACTCTTCCGGCTTAATGATTCTTGCGCCCGACGTGCCGATTGGCAAACCCTTATCAGAGCTTTACCCGAGCGACACAATTCTGGATCTCGAGGTTACCCCAGATCGCCCCGACTTGCTTAGCTATCGCGGGATCGCTCGCGAACTCGCCTTGATATTTCAGATTACCGTTCGAGAAGAGCCGGCCAGAGCAGATCCATCGGTAGTCGCCGATCCTTCTCGGGTCCGAATCATTGCGCCGGATGGGTGTCCATTCATCAGTTTTCAGGAGATTCGTGGGGTGAAGGTGGGACCGAGTCCGGCGTGGCTGAGTTCGAGACTATCTGCAGCCGGAATACGCCCAATCAATAATATAGTCGACATTACGAACTACGTGATGCTGGAGACCGGCAAACCACTCCACGCTTATGACCTCGCCAACCTGGAAGGCGGAATTGAGGTGCGCATGGCCCGGAGCGGGGAAAAACTCCTCGCGCTGGATGGCAAAGCGTACGAATTGAATCAGTCGCACCTGGTAATTGCAGACCAGCGAAAAGTCATTGGGCTCGCCGGAGTCATGGGTGGCGAAATGACCGGGGTTACCGATCGGACTTCCGCAATACTGTTGGAAAGTGCGTATTTTGCACCGGCGGTCGTTCGTAGCATGAGTCGAGGCCTTGGGCTTATTTCGGATGCCAGCTTTCGATTCGAACGCGGGGTCGATCCCGCTTCGGTGTTGACTTCCGCGATGCGAGCCACCGACCTGATACTCCAGATCGGCGGAGGAAAGACGGCCGGTCCAATCGTTATCGCTGGTGAGCCGCCAACCGTGACAAAGCCTGTCTTGTTCCGACAAGAACGTTGCGACGCTCTCCTCGGCGTCACCGTCCCGGACGCGTCCCGGCTGCTCGAACGCATTGGACTCAAGCCGGTAGGAGACCAGCGGTGGCAAACACCCAGCTACCGTCCTGATCTGCTGCGGGAAGTCGATTTGATCGAGGAAATTTGCCGTTACTTCGGGATCCAGAATATCCCGGGGCGGATCTCTGGCCACGCTACTCCGAGTTCCGCCGTGGATCACTCTCACGATCGAGAGCTACAACTGCGCCGCCGACTTGCTGGGCTCGGCTTACTGGAGGCTCGCAGCTTGGTGCTCGTAGATGAAGAAGCGTTGGAAGAAACGCTCATCCCGGCCCGAGATGTTTTTCGTCTGAAGAATCCTTTAGCGGAGGATCAAAAGATACTTCGCCCTGCTTTGTTGTCTGGATTACTGCGTTCTGCCGAACGAAACTTCAATCGCGGTCAAAACAGCGTCGCCCTTTTCGAGGTCGGCCGCGTATTTCGACCAGGCGCAGACGAAGAATCCACCCACTTGGCGATCGTGCTAGCCGGCGAGAATTCTGCACCCGCTTGGAATCAGCATCCTCGCCCTTTCGACCTCTTTGATTTGAAAGCGTTTGTCCAACAGGCCGCCGGCGCTGCGATTCATCTTCGTCGAACGCAGCCTAGTCGATTGGCTGCACTGATTTGCGAAGCGATTGGAGCAGATGGTTCCGTGCTGGGAAGCATCGGACAATTGCGTCCGACTAGGGCGCGAGATTTCGGCTCGCGTTACCCGGTCTTCGTCGCGGAGTTGGGGCTGACCAAAGACAGGGAATCCAAGCCATTTCAACCACGCGCTCTCGACCGGTTTCCGGCGATCACGCGAGATGTCGCTTTTCTTGCCCGAAGAGACCTGAAATTTGCGACGGTGCTGGAGACGCTGAACTCGGGCAATGAACCGCTATTAGCGGACATTCAGATTTTCGATCTTTTTATCGATCCTTCCGGGGAGAAGATTCCGAAAGATCGTAAATCGATCGCCTGCAGTTTGACATATCGCGCTTCCGACCGGACCCTCACGCAAGACGAAGTGAACGCGGCGCATCAACGACTGAAGTCGCTACTAGTCGAGGGTCTCGGCGTAACACTTCGCGAATCATAGTTCTTTTTGATTTTTTTACCTTCTACGGAAGGGGAGAGATACTTTTGCCCTGCGGTGTTCGGGATTTCTGGCCAATGCCCCAAACCCGATATGAATTATCCCATGGAGGCTGGGTTGTGCGCGCTTTAATGACAGGCCTTGATTGGAAGTCAGCGAACGCGCCGACGGTTATCCACCCTTGTTTGGAGGGGAATGGGAGCTTCGCCAAAACGGCATCAGCGGGGCAAACACTCAAGAGGGCGCCCATCTCAGGGCGCCCTTTCTTTTTTTTGTTTGTTCTCGCTCGAGCACGGTTTTGTGTCTCAGTTCCCAGAATCGTTCGGTGTCGCTTGCTTCGAGATCAGGCTTTCTGCATAGTTATCCCATGCCGGTATCGGCTCGAGCAGCAAAAGCCGCGAAGATCGCGGAGGCGCCGCATTTGTATCAATCTTGCGAGGACTGTGACTTTCTATGAATGCTTCTAGCGTCTTCGTCTTAGATGATGACGTCGCGGTCTGCCGGATTCTTAACCGGATGCTTTCCGAAGAAAAGTATGAGGTCCGGACGAGCCAGTCGGTCAAGGACGCGGTGGTAGCGATCGAAGAGAAACCTTTTGATGCTTATGTGCTCGACTACCGGTTGCCGGACGGCAGTGGGCTCGATGTCGCGCAACTGCTCCGTTCCAAAGGGAGCGAAGCTCCAATCATTTTTATCTCCGGTTATGACTCGAGTAGCATCGCCGAGAAAGCAGAATCGCTTGGGGTATTTGATATCATCGAGAAACCTTTTGCCCGGGACACGATTTGCGATGCGGTGAGGAAATCGATCGGGCGAACAAATGGCGATAGCCCAAATGGCGCCGATTCGGAAAAGCCAACCTCCGTGGAAGCGATCACGCCGAAGAGACGCCCGACAAGCGCAATAATAATCGGGGCGGTTATCTTTCTCCTTATCGTAGTTGGTCTTGCTATTTATCTGCTCACCCGCGGGCCCTAAGGTGCGCTTCGAACTAGATGAGTAAATCTCAAGGCCGCCACACCGGCAATAAACGTGTCTCTTTGACTCGCGATTTTGCGGGGAACTTGGTAACGTTTTGAATATGAAACGCCCGGTAAGGGATGCGGTGGGTCAATCCTCTCGCCGAGTCTCGTTGGCCATGATTATCCTGGTCATATTGCTCCCGGCGGCGCTACTGGCTTTCTCACTGGTGATTCTGCGCCACATAGACGAACGGTTCACTGATTTGAACCTGTCTGGGTCGCTCCGCTACCGGTCTCTTTTACTCTACATCTCGGCGACAGAAGACACAGGCATCGATTCGAGGGCCCAAATGGAGGAGATAACTCGGATCGTTGCCCGGCTGCGGGCGAGCTTTCCTGAGGCGGTCGCAAAGACCGATGCAGCCCGCCAGGCCATCGACGATGAGATGGCGTCCAAGTCGCGGATCGGATTGGAGGCCGCTCTCCGATTCCGCTCCGCGGCTGATACTCTGACCTCGGACATCGAGCATTCGTCCCTGGGTTTCACCCGCCAGACGCTGTACATCGTTTGTGCGGGAATCCTATTTTTAGCGGTGTGGCTGTTTGTTGCGATACGTTCCTGGCGCGTCCTTTCCTCGGCCCAAAAAGCTCTGCGAGCGAGCGAAGAACGATTCGCAGCATTTATGGAAAAAGGACCGGCTGTCTGCTACGTCAAAGATGAGCACGGCGCCTACGTCTATCTCAACCAGCAATGGGCAAGTCAGTTTGGAACGAATAAGGAGGACTGGATCGGGCGGACAGATCAGGACCTCTTTCCAGAGGAAGTCGCTCGCATGTTCCGGGAGAATGATTTGGCGGTGCTCAAGAGTGGTGTCACCTCCGTTGTGACCGAAGTGGCGCCTGCCCTGGACGGAAGTACAACCTATTGGCTTTCCTATAAGTTTCCGCTGCAGGACGAAGGCGGACGCTCGTACGTGGCGGGAATGTCGGTTAACGTAACCGAACAGAAACGGATAGAAACGGAACTCGGTCTCAGCGAGGAACGTTATCGTGATCTGATTGAGAGCGCGAGCGACCTGATCCAGAGTGTCGGGCCGGACGGTCAATTTCTCTTTGTCAACCAGGCATGGCGGGAGACGCTTGGGTACACGGAAGCCGAGTTAGCCGGTGTTTCGTTCTTCGACATAGTCGATGCAGATCGGCGGGACGAATGCCGCGACATGTTTCACCAGATTTTCGCTGGTAAAATCGGATTACAAATCGAGACAGTCTTTGTGACCTCGGAGGGAGGTAAGATCAACGTGGAGGGCACGAGCGACTGTGAGGTCGAAGGAGGACACGCGGTCTCCATTCGTTCCATTTTCCGGAACATCACGAGCCGCAAACAGGCGGAAGCCGAACGTGAAAAACTCGTCCAGGAGTTGCGAGCTACCATTGCCAGCGTGAGAGAGCTCGGAGGGCTCTTGCCGATCTGTGCCTCGTGCAAAAGGATACGGGACGACAACGGCCGCTGGCATCGCCTGGAAACCTTCATTACGGCCCATTCCCGCGCCGAGTTCAGTCATGGTATCTGTCCAGAGTGCGCAGAAAAGCTCTATCCAGAGCGAACAGGGACCAAAGACTGACACATATTCCGAGGGAAATCATTTGCCTGAGTACTTTTTTTTGAGACATCTAGGAAGTGCCCAAAGACTTTAAGTGGAAACCGTTGTTGCCCCGGCTGTTTCGGACCCGGCGGGAAGACACGGTTGAAAAGCCGCCATCCGAAACTGCGCAGGCGCCCGCGGATGTTTCGCTCGATCCGCCCGGAGGAACCCGTCTGGGCGAGATTGTCGTTTGTACTCCATCCGCTCATTTGGTCGCCAACTGGGTCAAGGAAGTGGTGCAACGCGGCTATCGATCGACCGTGCTTGAGACGCTTTCTCCGACCATGGAAAGAATCGCAGCCGCATCCCCGAACGCGATTTTGATCGACCCGGGCGATCAGCCGGAAGCAGCGATCCAGCTGGTTACTCTCCTGCGTAAGGTTCATTCTTTGCAGAACAGTTTCGTCGGAGCTATCGCCCATCTTCCAGATCAGATGCGCGCGATCGCCAAGCCCCTGCTGGAAGCCGGTGCTTCCAGGGTTTTTCAGCCAACACCGGCACGCGCAGCGCAAATATTGATCGGGCTGAAGATCGCGCTTACACCGAGTCGATTCGGGAAAGTCTTGATATCGGATACGAAAACCGAATCCCCAACAACCGCGGGACGGTCGAACGAGCAGAGGATTCTCGTTCTCGAGGCCAATGCTACCGTTGCGAACATTCTCAAAGAAATGCTGGAAGATCACGGTTTCACGGTTGAGACCGCTCTCGACGCCGGGACAGCGCTTCGGGTGTTGAAACAGACGCAGCCGCAGGCTTTCCTGCTCGATACTTTTGTGCCGGGCTTACGTGGGGTCGAGGTGCTCAAACAAATCAGGGCGTTGGAGAAATTCCGCCAGACGCCAATCGTTGTTTCAACCAGTGGATTTAGTTCTTTCTCCGAAAAACAACTTCTGGAAGCTGGTGCGACCCGCGTCTTCTTTAAGTCCGAAACGGGACCGCAAAAAATCCTGGAGGTATTCGAGGAGCTTCTGGGACCGGCTGGCCGCAGGCAGTCAGGCCCGGGCAGAGAATCGCTCGTGGGCGCTCCAGGTTCTACAGCGGCCAAATTCGCCGGCGGCGAATCAACGGCCAGAACGACCACTTCGGAGGGCGATAATGTGTTTTTCGCGGAAATCCAGGAATCACTTCTGCAAGAAGCCCCTGTCCTGGTGCAGGATTTAGAGGAAGCGCTCGATGCCTTGAACCGGGAAGCCTCAGCGGAGAATTTCTTGAGTCTGGATCGGAAGCTCCACGCAGTGGTCGGCAATGCGGGACTGGCGCGGCTGGCGCGGGTAGGCTCTCTGGCGTCGGCCACGGCGGCTCTGGTAGAAGATCTCCAGTCGAAAGCAGAACCGCTCTCGAACTCTGTTCGGAAGACGCTGAGTCAAGCCGTGCATCTGATGGGAGAACTGTTTGGGCAAGCAGATGAATTTATGCCCGCTAAAGTGGCAGTGATGGCAGTTGATGACGAGGAAATAAGTCGCCGGGTGCTGACCCACGCGCTGCACAAGGTAGAGCTGCGGCCGGACGTTTTTGGCAGCCCGGAATTAGCACTCAAACAAGCGCAGGACTCCCGGTTCGAGCTAATCTTTCTTGATGTCGATATGCCGGAGATGGATGGATTTGAGCTCTGCAAGAAGATCCGAGCGTTGCCGCAATACGCCGATACGCCCGTCGTGTTCATCACGTCGCGGGATTCGCTGGAGGCACACGCAGAGTCAGCCCGGAGCGGTGGTAGCGATTTCATTAACAAGCCTTTTGCCATCCGCGAACTGGCAGTCAAAGCATTGATCTATATCTTGCAGAAACGCGGAGAAGAAGCGTTGAAAACGCCGTAGCGCAGCGGTCCAGGGGTGCCGTGGGTATCACGAAGAGCTGCAGATCGATGCTTGGACGCGATGCGCCGTCGTCGGTGTAATGAATCGCTCGTTTGCGGTTGGGCGCTCTTCCACCTGAGCAATATGCGCATCTTTTAAACGGAGGGATCGCCTCCGTGCTTCTCGTCCTCTCGAATCGCCGAGTTTCTCCGGGGCGCGTCACAAACTTGATCGGAAACCGCGAGGAACTTTTTTCGGCGTAAGCACCTAAAGAATATGGCTATTATGACGAATATAAACCTGGTGAGCCTGACGCTCTCTGCTGCGCACGCAAGATCTAATTCGTTCCCGCCAAATGCTTTTGACCCGCAACAAGCCAATTCGACAGATCAGAGGTACGCAAGGGGAACAGCGTATTGCCTGGAAGGTACGTCTACTGGGGGGTCTCGGCCTGGTAATGGTAGTCGTTATGATCGGTCTGGTCGGTTTCCAGCTACAATCAATCCGCGCCAATCGGGTACGGCTCCAGGAGGAGCAGCAGCAGCTGAACCTGGAGTCACAGCACATCGTCGAGATCGCTACGGAGGCACGGACGATAGTTCGTGCGATACTGGATGAGAACATCCCGTTATCTGATAAACCCCGAACCATCACCACCTTTTTAGATGGCGTTAACCGGCTACTCCAATCGATCAACGCCTCTTTCGCCGCCGCAGCGCTAAAGCGGATCGACGCGGCGGAAAATGACCTGGGGGATGTTGCGCAACGGGCATACCGCTGGAGCGTCAAATACGATCCTGTTTGGAACGATGTCAGCCAACAACGAACATTGACGCTGGTGCGCGAATCGATCACTAAGTTGCGCGCGGCGGTAGAAACACAGGAAGGCAAACAACGATTACAGGAGGCAATCCAATTCAAACACTGGCGGTCAGCGCAGGGTGAAGAGGCGGCGCGCTTGGCTCAGGTCATTTTGACTGAGCAAGAGAAACGGCGGAGTTGGAGGGTCAGCGAATTTAAAGATCAGTTAGCCGAGGTGTCGCGACTTGTTGAGGTGTTGAACGCTGAACAGAAAGTCGACGACCTGGCCGACCTGAAGGATAACAGGCTCAAGCCCGCCCTTGACCGTCTAAGCTACAACGTGGGCTTCCTGGCAGACTCGCCGGATCAAGGTGTTGGCGCAGTGCAACCGGTCGAGGAATTGAAAATTGCTCTTTTCGGCAAAGGAGGCGCGCCGGGCGAGGTGCGTGGGGAGACCGCATTCGTTGGCCTAGGCGGCCTTTACACCCTCTGGCGAGAGACACTGCTACTCCGGCGCGAGCGCGAGAAACTCAAGGACGATCTGACCTCCATTTCACACGAAATCGAGGCCGCGGGAGCGGCGTTTGCCCAATCAGTGCAGACCCGTTCCCAGGAATTAACCCGGCAGATGGAGCAGATCCTCACTGCAAGTTGGCACCAGATGATTGTCTTTGGGACCGGCTGTTCAGTACTATTTCTCTGGCTTACATGGCTGATTTCCCGAGCAATTCGCGGTCAGGTCAAGGCCATTGAGTTGGCGAGGTCGGATGCAGAGTCAGGACGGCAGACAGCGCAATGGTTGATGGAAGAACAACAAGCTGCAACCCAGGAACTTGAGCGGATGGCAGGAGTACTCACTAGTTCAGAGGCCTTTCTCCAATCTCTGGTCGAAAATCTTCCGATCAACGTTTTCCGGAAAGATAGGGAGGGTCGATTCACCTTCGCCAACCGGCTTTTTTGCGAATACAAAGGCAAGCCGTTAGCCGAAATTCTCGGGAAAACCAATTTCGACATCGATCCACCAGCGCTGGCGCAGAAATATCGGGAGCTTGATGAAAGCTTAATGGAAACACACCAACCATTTGAAACCGAGGAAGTCAATATTGGCTCTCGCGGCGAAGAGAAATGGAATAAAATCATTAAGCTCGCGGTGGTCGACCAGAGTGGCCAGACCATCGGAACGCAGGGCATGTTTTGGGACATTACCGCGAGCAAACAAGCGGCAGAAAACCTGAAGTTGGCCAAGGAAGCAGCTGAAGGAGCCGCCCGCGCCAAGAGCGAGTTCCTGGCCAATATGAGCCACGAGATCCGCACACCGATGAACGGTGTTATTGGCATGGTCGGTTTGTTGCTCGACAGCGAACTGGGCCCGCAGCAGCGGGAATTCGCCGACACCATTCGCACCAGTGCGGAGGCTCTCCTGACGATCATTAATGATATTCTGGATTTCTCCAAAATCGAGGCCGGCAAACTCACCTTTGAACTCCTCGACTTTGACCTGATTGACACGGTCGAAGGCACCTTAGATATCCTCGCCGAACGCGCCCATGGCAAAGGGATCGAGTTGGCCTGCGAGATACCGTCCCAGGCGCCTACCCGACTGCGCGGCGATCCCGGACGGCTGCGGCAAATCCTCACCAATCTCATTGCGAATGCCGTCAAATTCACGGAAAGAGGAGAGGTCGTTGTCCGGGTTTCCAGAGTAAGCGAAACGGAGACCGATGCCGTGTTGCGTTTCTCCGTTCATGACACCGGCATAGGCATTTCGCCAGAAGCGCAGGCGCGATTGTTTCAAGCCTTCAGTCAGGCCGATGGTTCTACTACGCGCAAATACGGCGGCACTGGGCTGGGACTTGCGATCGCCAAGCAGTTGGTGGCAATGATGCACGGTCAAATTGGCGTACGAAGCGAACCGGGAAAAGGATCAACCTTTTGGTTTACTGCCCAACTCGAAAAGCAGGCGGCTAATGCAAGACCTCCAGCTTCCTATAGTCGCGATTTGTTCGATCAGCGAGTGCTGGTGGTCGATGACAACGCCACCAATCGCCAAATCCTCCGTCACCAGATTCGTTCGTGGAAGATGCAACCGAGCAGCGCTGCCAGCGGGCAGGAAGCCCTGAGGATGCTGCGAGTCGCCGCAACCGGAGGCAGACCATACGATTTGGCGCTGCTGGATGTACAGATGCCCGAAATGGACGGTTTCACTCTGGCCGCCGCGATCAAGGCCGAACCGGCTATCGCCGGCACTCGGCTGATTATCTTGACCTCCCTGGGACAAGCACTAAGCTCCGCAGAACTAAAAGAGGCCGATATCGACGCGTACCTCGTCAAACCGGTCAAACAATCGCGCCTCCTCGACTGTATGGTCAATGCTATAGGGAAAGCCGCGGCGGAAAGCGCCCTGGTTACCTCTGCTCCGCCCGGATCTGCCTCGATTTCCTCAGAGCCCACTCCTCACCTAGGCAAGGCGCGCATCCTTTTAGCGGAGGATAACGTGATCAATCAAAAAGTTGCGTTAGGCCAATTACGCAAACTCGGTTACGCGGCAGATACCGTGGCTAATGGTCTGGAAGTTCGGGAGGCTCTTGAGCGAGTTTCTTACGACATCATTCTCATGGACTGTCAGATGCCTGAGATGGACGGGTATGAAGCGACGCGGGCGATCCGAAAACTGGAGCAAAGCTCCAATGGTGGTTGTAGTTGGAAATCGCCGGTTCACATTATTGCCATGACTGCCAACGCCATGGAGGGCGATCGCGAAAAATGCCTCGCGGCGGGGATGGACGACTATCTAAGCAAGCCGGTGCGGTCGTCCGAGCTTCAAGCAACGTTGGAACGCTGGAAACCATCCGTTCATGATGAAGACAAATCGAGCGCCGTTTCTGCCATCCAGACCGGAACGTCTGCAGTGTCGGCGCCACCGCAAGAATGCCCCGTCGACATGCGCCGTTTAAGGGAGGTGTGCGACGACGTTCCTGAACTGCTGCGCGAAATGATTGATCTCTATTTGGCGCAATCGAAGGACCTGATTGGACATTTGGGTGCGGCAATTCAGGCCGGCGCAGCCAAAGATGTAGAACACCTGGCTCACAAATACGTGGGAGCCAGCGCGAACTGTGGGATGACGGCCATCGTCTCTCCATTGCGGGAGTTAGAGCGGATGGGACAAACGGGCCAATTAAGTGGAGCTGAACAATTGTACGCGGATGCGAACCATCAACTCAATCGCATCCAGCGATTCCTGGCTGGTGTCGTTGAGTCGATGTAGGATTCTTCGATTCTTGGGCGAACCCAGCGCGGTGCAGCCGACCCTTCGCACAGAGCTTTTGCCAACAGCAAGCCAACTCCAGTTATGAAACTTGTTCGTCTAATCTGCCAATTTGCACTTTGTCTCCTCTGCGGAACGCGAATCGTGCAGGCAACCGAATCCAATGCACCACCCGAAATCGTCCTCGGTATGTCCACTGTTTTAAGCGGCCCGGCAGCGGACCTGGGCAAAGACATGCAAAAAGGGGTTCTAGCCGGTTTGGGGCATGCCAACCGCGGCGGCGGCATGCATGGTCGCAAGCTCCGGCTCATCGCGCTCGACGACGGCTACGAACCCGCTCGAACTGCGCCCAATATGCGGCAGCTGATTGAGAAGGAGAAAGTTCTGGCCGTAATCGGTAATGTGGGCACTCCGACGGCAATCGCCGCCCGCCCCATTGTTGATGAACAAAAAACGCTCTTTTTCGCTCCGTTTAGCGGAGCCGCGATGCTGCGCAACAGTCCGCCTGACCGCTACATAATCAATTTCCGCGCCAGTTATGCCGAAGAGACAGGAGCTATGATCGATGCCCTCGTTTCTAGCGCAGAGCTGAGGCCGGAGGAGATCGCCGTTTTTACCCAACAAGATGCTTATGGTGACACCGGTTATGCCGGTAGCATCGCGGCTTTGAAACGCCATGGTTTGCGGGACGAAAAAGCAATTGTCCATGTGTCTTACGAGCGCAACACGCTGGCCGTAGAAAATGCCGTGGCCGACCTCGTGCTGGCTGATCCTCCGCCGCGGGCCGTGGTAATGGTTGGAGCGTATGCGCCGTGCGCCAAATTCATTAAGCTGTGCCGTGAAGCGGGCCTTGATGCCGTCTTCTTGAACGTCTCGTTTGTCGGCAGCAATCCGCTCGCAAAGGAACTCAGCAAGACGGACGCCCATGTAATCGTCACCCAAGTTGTCCCGTATCCGTCTGATAACTCGATTCCCATCGTTCGCGAATATCAGACCGATTTAAAGACACTCGACCCTTCCGCCCAAGCCGGATTTGGAGATTTAGAAGGATACATTGCCGCTCGGATTTTTGAACTCGCACTGGACAAAATTGCCGGCTCACCCACCCGCGAAGCGATCATCGATGCGCTCGAAGGGCTGGGCGAGTTTGATATCGGTTTGGGCGAACCACTTAGTTTGAGTCCGACTGGACACCAGGCAAGCCACCGCATTTGGCCGACCATTTTGAAGGACGGCGCCTTCGTGCCGTTCGAGTGGAACGACATTGCGAGTCTATTGAGTAAGCGAGCTCCCTGAGAAACATCCGGGATCGACCGAGATCTGGTGACACCGAAGTATCCGTTCCAAGTCAGGGGCTCACCGGATGGAGAACTCCCGCGAAAGGAGCATCGGCCTATCGGGAGCCCTTATGCCGTCGGCAGACGCAGAGTGAATGTCGTTCCTTTGCCCGGTTCGCTGGCTATGTCGATGGTTCCCGAGTGACGTTGAACGATACTGAAAACCATGGCCAGACCGAGACCGCTGCCCTGGTCGCCTTTGGTGGTGAAAAACGGCTCGAGACAACGCCGGCGCACTTCCTCCGTCATGCCCGTACCGGTGTCGCTGACCTGCAGTAAGACGGCTTTAGGCTCGGCCTGAGTGCGCAGCGTGATCGTGCCGCCCTGCGGCAGGGCGTCTGCCGCGTTAAAGATGAGGTTAATCACCACATCGCGCAATTGGGCGGCATCGCCCAGAATGGCCGGGATATCACCGCAATCGACTTGCGCACTGATCTGGGTACCTTCCGCAAACGACTGCGTTTCCCATTTCGGCTTGGTAAATGAGACAGCCTGCTCAATCACCTTGTTTAGACTAACCGCTTTATGCACATCGCCGGTGTCGCCGAACCTGGAGAATTCGCGCAACTGGCGCACTGTGGTCGCGGCGTCTCGAGCTGCAGCGAGAACGTCCGTCAGAGAGGGTATTGTATTCTCTTTCGTTAGCCGCCCGCGCTCCGCGTCGCGAAGCAGTATTTCACCAAAACCAATAATGAGAGTGAGGGCATTGTTAAAATCATGGGCTATACCGCTAGCCATCGTACCAAGTGCGGACAGGCGCTCCGCCTGAATCAGTTGGTGTTGGCTGGCTCTGAGTTCCGCAACTGCTTGCTCCAGCTTGAGTGTGCGCTGGCGCACGATTTCCTCGAGCGCCACCTTTTGCTCATACATTCTGAGATGAGCCAACCGCGTCTGGAGCAGATTGACAATCCGCAACACCACTTCAATGGCGTCAAAGGGTTTGGTTATAAACTCGGTCGCGCCGGAGGTCAGCGCTAGCCGCTTGGCCTCTGGAGTCACATCCGCGGTCAGGACAACAATGGGGAGATACTCCTCGCCGGTACTCAAAACGCGTAATTGCTCAATGACTGCGCGGCCGCTCAGATGCGGCATAAGCCAGTCGAGCAGAACGAGATCAGGCCGGAATTCCTGAAAGAGGGAGACCGCAACACGCGAGTCAGTCGTGCTAATGAAGTTTTGGAAGCGCTCCCGCTTTAGGATACGCTCGAGGAGTTGGACGTTGGGCAACTCGTCGTCAATGATCAGGATTTTCGTTTGGCGCAAAGCATCATCTCTGGCACTGTTTGCAGCGCCGGGAACGGCGATGATTGAATCCTTGCCACTTGCCAAATCGGTGTCTCCCATCGGAGCGAGATTTTTGAGCATTATGGCTTTTATCGTATAGGCAAAGCAAGCTATCTCAGCAGCTGGCCTGATCGATCACAAATCCTGAGAGGTTTTTGGTCGATCCAGGCTCGGGCTAGCCCGCAATCGGCGCATGGATCAATAAAGCGTGTGAGATTTGCGGGCTTGGACAAGGTAGGAATTTCCGGGAGCGGAACTCACCTTCAAAACAGCGCTAAAGCGTTGGCGCTCATGGCCGATAAGAAACTGTAATTGCCAGAAATACTGAGATCTCTGTTTCGGCTGGGTATCTAACTCCCTCATGCACGCAACTCCGTCGATTTCCCACGATTGTACGGTCCCGCAAAAGACTCACCCACGCACCGTCGGATGGTTCGGCACCACGGCCGTCGCGATGGGTGGCATCAATCAAAGCTTATTCTTGATCGGGGCACTCTTCGTCGGCCAAGGTAGCATTCCTGGCCAGGGAAGTGCAGCTGTGCCATTGCTGGCTGCCGGTCTGCTTTTGGCTTGGGCGGCAACGCCCGGCTGGACCGAGCTGATCCTGATGTACCCACACCGGGTCGGCGGCATCGCGGCAACCTGCGCCGAGGCGTTCCGGCCTTACAGCGCGGTGCTCGCAAATCTCACCGGCGTTTGTTACTGGTGGGGCTGGGTGCCAACCTGCGGGCTCACGGCCCTGCTTTCAGCGTCGGCGATCAACCAATGGTATTTGCCTTGGTTCCCGATACCGCTTCTGGCGATATGCCTCGTCCTGATCTTCACCACCGTAAATCTGTGTGGGGTGAAGTGGGTTATGCGAATGTCGATGCCAATTGCCACGGCTTCGGCGGGCCTCGCGTTCCTCTCTGCGGTGATTCCGATCTTCAGCGGCCGCGTGGATTGGCATCAGGCGTTCACGTTTCAGCTGACCGTCCCCTTCGAAGGTTGGTTCGGTCAGCTGACTAGCGTGATGGCCGGGTTGTACTTGATCGGGTTTGTCGCGCCCGCTTTCGAACAGGCGGCCTGCCACGTGGGCGAAACGATCAATCCGAACAAGAATGTTCCCCGGGCGATGTTCGCCAGCGCCGGACTCGCGTCGCTTTACTTCGTTGCGTTACCGGTAGTTTGGTTGGGCACCCTCGGACCGAAGGCGATCGCGGGAGATCTCGCGCTCACACTTGGGCCGACGTTTGCGCCATTGCTCGGCGGTGCGGCGAAGGGAGCCGCCATCTGGTTCATGATGTTGAACATGTTTCACGGTACGATCGCTCCGCTGGCCGGCGCGGCTCGGACGCTGGCACAGCTCGCTGAAGACGGACTGCTACCCGAATTCATGGCTAAGCGTTCGCGCACGGACGCTCCCTGGGTCACGACTTTGATTACTGCAGGCATGGCGATCCTGTTTCTCTTCGTTGGTGATCCGGTCTGGTTGATTGCCGCCGCAAACTTGACCTATCTCATCGGTATCGGCCTGCCCAACGTCGCTGTCTGGCTCCTGCGAAAGAATCATCCGGAAATGGCGCGACCCTATCGGGCGCCGCGCGGCACGATTCTGCTTGGGCTGTTAGCCGCGGGCACGTGGGGACTCACGACCGTTCTAGGTTTTCAACAATTTGGGTTGCCGACTGTGCTTGCCGGAATCGGCTTTGCCTACGCGGGCGCAGCGCTCTACGCGTGGCGGAAACTTTCTGAGCGTCGGAAAATGCGTCTACCACTGTTCCCTCGCACTCTGCACCTGAAGCTCACCGGAGCGATGTTCCTGGTGCTCGCTCTCGACGGCGCCGGATACCTTTTGGCGGTCAGCCATGTCCCGCGGGATAACATGCCGCTCATCGTGGCGCTCGAGGACATTTTTGTGGTCGTTGCGCTGCTTACGATCAGCGTCGGGCTTGTTCTGCCCGGAATGATCGCGCACTCCGTGGTCGAGGTTTCCAAGGCGGCCGAACAACTGGTCCGGGGAACGCTCGCTGATTTCACTCGAGCAATGCATGCGCTGGCGGCTGGTGACCTCAACGCCGCAAAAGCCCACTTCACCTTCACCCCGGTGGTCGCCCATTCACGCGACGAGGTCGGTCAAATGGCGTTGCATTTCAATAAACTGCAAGAGGAGATCGGGCGCGCGGCCAGCGGACTGGAAGGTGCCCGTGAAGGTCTCTCCGAGGCGCGCGGTGCACTCACCGAGACAAATGAGCGTCTGCGGATCGAGCTGGCCGAGCGGAGTCGAATGCAAGAGGAGTTACGACAAGCCCATGAGGAGCTCGAAGCGCGTGTCCGGCAGCGGACTCTGGAGCTGGCGACGGTGAACGGGCAATTGCGAACGGAGGTCGTCGTGCGCCAGCAAGCCGAACAGGAGGCCGAGCGAGCCAATCGCGCCAAAAGCGAATTCCTTTCCCGCATGAGCCATGAATTGCGCACGCCGCTCAATTCCATCCTCGGATTTGCACAGCTCCTGGAAATGGATGCGCACAACTCTGAGGAGGAGGAAAATGTGAGTCAAGTGCTCAAGGCGGGACGGCACCTGCTTGGGTTGATTAATGAAGTGCTTGATATCTCGCGAATCGAGGCGGGTCGTTTGGCATTATTGATTGAGCCGGTGCTGGTGAGCGACGCTGTCCAGGAAGCCGTGGATCTTGTGCGGCCGCTGGCGGTGAACCGCCGCGTCGAAATTGGCGAGCTAGCATGCGATCGATACATTCTCGCTGACCTGTCGCGGCTCAAGCAGGTGCTCCTGAACATGCTTTCCAATGCGGTCAAATATAACCGCGATGGCGGCAGCATCACCCTCACCGCCGCAGAGACCTCCCGCGGTACGCTACGGCTGATAGTTGGCGACACCGGTAAGGGCATATCTACACAAGGAATCGAGAAGCTGTTCATGCCCTTTGAGCGGCTGCGCGCAGCCGAGACAGCGACCGAAGGCATCGGTCTAGGGCTGGCGATTTCAAAGCGGATCATCGAATTGATGGGTGGAGAGATCGGCGTCGAGAGTGTGGTAGATCAGGGAAGCAGTTTCTGGATCGAGTTGCCCCTGGCTGAGAGAGGGGTTGAGCGGCTCGAACGTCCCGGAACGGTGGTGATTGGCGGAATCGAAGCATCCAGTGAAGCCTGCACGCTGCTCTTGTTCGAGGATAATCTTTCCAATCTCAAGCTGATCGAACACGCGCTCGCCCGGCGGCCGGGGGCTAAGTTAGTGGCCGCTACGCACGGTTCGCAAGCTTTGGATCTGGCGCGAGAGCATCGCCCGGACCTAGTTCTTCTCGATCTGCATCTGCCGGACATGCAAGGCGACACGGTGCTGGAGCAACTCCAGTCCGACCCAATCACTGCCGACATTCCGGTGGTCATCCTCAGCGCAGATGCCACATCGGCTCAAATTGAGCGACTTTTGGCCGCAGGGGCGCGCGAGTATCTCACGAAACCGCTGGATTTGCAGAAGTTCCTGGCAGTGGTGGACGAACTGCTCAGCCGGCGGGTCGGAGCATAAGCCCGGAAATCTCACAAGCGCTTGCGCGCTTGTGAGATTTCCAGGCTAGCTTATAAGTCTTTGCCAGTAAGAAGCCCGGGGACACTGGCATGTGCTTCGCGATTCATGTGCACGTTGAGTCGAGGCACGGGCCCGGCCGGGAGTGGCTCGGTGCCGGTAACGTCGAGGTTATCAAGCTTGACGGTGCATTGGTATGGGTCATCCGGTTGCAGTCCGGCCGCCAGCCCAGTCACGCGAAGCTCAATTTCCGAAATACCTTGTGGTATGCCTAATTGCGCAGACGCAGTCGTTTGGCGATCTATCTCACCGTTAAAGACATTGTCTTGACCTTGGTAAATCGAAAATGGCACAGGTAACGTTCTCGCCTCTTGTCCGGGCGAAAACCGCATTTGCAAGTTAGCCAAGACAGGCTGAAAGCCGAGGAAATACACCTTCGTAGTCGGCGGACCCAGCCAATATAAGCTGTTGCCATTCTCTCGCTGTTCTCCCCGAGATGGATCGATCACTGAGAGGCACATACCGTGTCCACTCTTTGTATCGACAATTCGGTTGCGAGTGACAACCAGGTCGACATCATCAAGCTTCGGAATCTCGCAAAATGGAAATTTTTCAGGTTCACTTGCCAGGAAGATCTCTGCCGGATCGAGCATCGTAAACACATCATTGTTCCGGGCGTGATAGCATAGCCAGAAGAACAAGCTTCGATTTGCCTCAAACAGGAGCACCCTCTTGTTTTTTATCCCTTCCAGTTGCCGGCAAACGCCAAGAAAATTGGGATTCCTGATCAATGGAGATTCAATCAACTCGTTATCATTCCAGGTCTTTTGATACTCTTGGATTGATCCTCTCGCAGCTACCGCAACAAACAACAGTAGTAGCGCGGCTCTGCACAGGGTAGTCAAACGTTCCGTCCTTGGTAACGTAAACTTGGCGATAGCTGCAAAGGCAAGAATTGAGATTAATGGCAAGAACGAAAAAATGAGTTTTGTAAGAGGGTAGACAGGCAGCGGCGTCTTCGTGGCAAAGTAAAAGGCTACTGCGATGAAAGGCAGAAGCACCGAACCAAATGCGAGTCTTTGAAATTTCTTGAGGAAAATAAAACCAGGTATTGCGAGTAAGACAAACGCTATTGCGCAAATCTCGGACAGTGGCGCTACGGGAGCCGACACGACTCCAAACAGGGCTTCCGACCAGCCTCGTAAGGTCAAGACGCCAGGTATAAGGCTATTCATGGCCCCGGACCTCACCGCGTTGAGATATTGTAGCTCCAGGAATCTGATCAGGTCGGCGATATAGAACGGGTTGATCAATGCAACCAGAAGGGTGGCACAGAGCAGTGTGAGCCGTTTAGTCTGAAAACTATCTCGGCGGGCAAAGACGATCCCCAGAATCAAGGCGGAGCAACCGAACGGCATCAATTCCGAATACGCCGAGATCAGATAGGCGAGGCCGAGGCTGAAAAACACCGTGAAACTCCGCGCATTGAGATCCTGGCGCAACAGGACATGCGTCAGGAAGACAAACACAAACAAGGTGGACGTTTGGGAAAGATAGGCGTCGATCGAGAGCCGGGTAACGGCTTGAAAGATTGTCGGCAAAAATGCACCGGCCGCGGCAGTAAAGCGCGGCACGTCCATATCACGGAGCAGGCCGTAGGAACAGATCGCCAGGGCGGTTAAGAAAACAATGATCGTTGCGGCGAATCCGCTCTGAGCATTGGTTTGCGAGAAGACACTGATTTCCGCCTGAACGATGCTCTGCCCGATTCTTTCATGCTTATACTTCGTTGTGAACAATGCGCTGGGCCGCAATCCAAACTGGGTCGCGTCGGTATTGTACGATTCGTCCCTCAGGTATTGAGCAAGATTTGTATAGGGGTAACAATCAAGTCCGGCTTTCCCGTAGTACGCGTCCAGACCTTGCTGGACCGGCACGATCCCATGAAATGCGGCGGTAAGCAGCGCCACGACGCCGAGCGCTTTGATGTCGGCGTTCGTACGCAAATTTCGCAACCAGCCGCGGAGTTCGCGTCGAAACCGATAGAGCTGGAAAACCGCTAACGCCAGTACGAGCCAGGCGGAGAATCGCACTGGCAGTCCCAGGTAGACGAGGTTCTGGGGAAGCAGAACCGACAGGAAAAGTCCGAGAGCAAACGTGGAGACGGTCTTGGCTAAAGGCGAGAAATCGTTAGGTAAAAGGAAACGCAAGAGTAAGCCCACGCCCAGGCAGCAGCCGAACATCGCGATGAGTTGCCAGACTAGCGTGAACATCAGCGAGCACCTCGCTTACGATGGTTGATATTCAGTTTGGATCGAATGCATTTTGTGCGGTGTTTCATGCCCGAAACGTGTTCCTGTTTCAAGGGTTCGCCTGCATGCAAAAGGCCAGTAAACAGCGATCAAAACCTGCTCGATCAGGGTGATGGCGCGTACAACGAGTTTTCCTGATAACACCTAATGCGGCGGTTGATAGCCAGGATTAAGTAAAAAACTCAGAATTATAAGAAATTACTAAAATTCTGGGAAATTATGCCGAATGATCAGCAGCAGGGCTATCGTATCGCCAACGGGTCGCTAGCCGCTACTTAAATATGAGCCCCATCCAAACCAGCACCCAGTGGGCTCGCCAACGCGGTACTACACTAATCGAATTATCCGTCGTCATCGCAGTGATTCTGCTGCTCGTCGGAGTGCTCTTCATTGGCGTGCAAGCTTGGAAAGACGGCGCCAACAAGGCGGCCTGCATCGTGACCATAGCCTCGGTTCAGAAGGCCGTCCGCGGATACCAAAACATGAATGGCTATGCGTTCGGTGCGACGCTCGCCCAGTCGAATATCGTCGGTACGGGACTCTACTTCAGCGTGATGCCGACCTGCCCGGCGGGAGGCACTTACACCTTGGCATCAACCATTCCTGCTGCGGGTACTGCCGCTTTGACCTGTAATAAGACGGGTCACGCTCCTGCGAGTACCGCCAACTGGTAGTCTCGCGAAGCGTTTGCCGGGCGTGCCCGGTTTCACCGAATCGACCAGCCACTTCGGTGTGAAGTAAACGACTTTTACAGAAAGTACTAATATTTCTGGGAATTATGCCGAATGAGATACCTAGACCATAACGGTTCTCTATGTCCGGCACCGGTAATGTCCAATCGATGAAGTCTGTTTCCTTAAAATTCGGCCAGGGAAGCGCCGATTCAGCGACCCTTGTTACTACGGACCCAGCTGAACCCGATGAGTCAGAGGATGATTCTGCGATAAAGGCGCGGACTAATCGGATCAGCCAGCCGCCTCCGCTGCCCGGTATCTCCACGAATGCAGTTTACGAGGACGCTGGTCCCGAGAATGCGGTTTTGGCGCCGGAGCGAACTCTGGAAATTCTGGCTGAGGTTGTCGAACTAGCCCGGCAGGAAGGATTTTCTGATATTCAATTTCAATCCGAGAAACTCGTTTACGCGAACAACGGCGGGTCGACCCGTCCCTATGAGCAATGGGGTAGACTGCCCGTGGACGCTCTCCCGGAGATACTCGAATTGTTGTACTCGCGCCGCACTGTTGACGGCCTCGAATCGGGTGAGGATACGCATAATGACCTCTGGCAGCGTCTGATCACCGAGCGGAAGGTCGATTTTGCTTGTGAAGGGCGAGAGCCGGGCGGGCCCCTGGGCAAAGGAAGGTTTCGGGTTCAGGCCCATTTCTCCCATCAAGGGCTCGGGATCACCATCCGGGTGCTGCGGAACAAGATTGCTGCGCTGGAAGAGCTCGGTTTGCCGGCCGATGTGGTCGAGTCAGTGCGCCAGAAGGTGAGCAAGAGGCAGGGGATCGGATTGGTCGTTGGACCGACCGGTTCTGGTAAGACGACCACGCTGGCCGCGCTAGTTGATTGGCTCCGGCGTCACCATCACAAGCATATCGTCACAATCGAAGATCCGATCGAATATTGTTACGCGGACACCATCGAAGTTCCGGACGGGTTGCGCCCGGCGCCGGCACTAGTCACCCAGCAGGAGATCGGACATCATGTAGGCAGCTTCGAACAAGGTCTGACCGATGCGCTCCGGAAGAAACCCGACATTATTCTGGTCGGCGAAATCCGGACCGCTGAAGTTCTCCGCATCGTGCTGGAGGCGGCCGAGACCGGGCATTTTATTCTTTCCACATTGCACACTCGCGGTGCCGGCAAAACGCTTGGACGGATGCGCCAGATGTTCAGCCTCGAACAAGCGCGCGGGATTTTGCAGCAATATGCCGATGTCGGGTCGTTCATTTTGTCACAAGGCCTTTTGCCGGACATCAACGGCCGCTATGTGCTCTGCTGCGAATATTTCGCGGTGCAGGAGATCGAAGATCGCAACGCCATTCGCAAATACGCCGAGGGCGGATTCCAGGACGTCGAGGAACGGCTGAATAAGCCTTACAACCGGAAATGGAACTCGGAACTCAAAGCATTGCTCAATGCGAAACGAATTACACCGGGGGTGTACGAACAATTCTACCAGGTCACTGGCCTGGAGAACAAATAGGTCAGTGAAGCGCTCACAGAAAGAAAGCAGTTTCAGTCGACCACAATCAGTTACAAGTAACGCATCAACAAACAAAAACAAGTTATAACAAGCAATACTAAATATGAACTACATCAAAACCAACACTCAGCGGGCTCGCCAACGCGGTACCACGCTGATCGAGTTATCCGTCGTCATTGCAGTGATTCTACTGCTCGTCGGAGTGCTCTTCATTGGCGTGCAAGCTTGGAAAGACGGCGCCAATAAGGCGGCCTGCATCGTGACCTTAGCCTCGGTCCAAAAGGCCGTTCGCGGATACCAGAACATGAATGGCTTGAATTTCGGTGCGGCGCTCGCCTCGACGAATATCGTCGGTACGGGACTCTACTTCAGCGTGATGCCGACCTGCCCGGCAGGGGGCTCTTACACCTTGGCATCAACCATCCCTACTTCAGGTACTGCTGCTATGACCTGCTCTATCGCCGGCCACGTCCCTGGGAGCACCGCCAACTGGTAAGCTGCACCAACCACCACGCGTGCGTGAGAGCGGCCGTCGTTCTCACGCATTCAGCGGGATCGTAAATCGATCCTCGGCTCGGCGGGAGCCTTTCCCTACCAGAACCCCGCCTACCAAGCCTCTATGTCTCAGCAGGCTAACTCGAAATTTTCCGGTCTCCGATCAGCCCATCGCGCTGCCCGGCGCCAGGCGAGGTTAAAGCGAGTACTTTCTCCATCCGCCTTTGCTGGTGCGTTGGGTCAGCCAGTGCGTTGGCATCTGTTCTACGATGGAAAGCGCGTCGTATCGGTCGTCTGTTTCGGGACAGACAAGAGACGCTCGTGGTCCGCGGGTCCTCTCATGAGCGCTGCGCAGTTAGGACAGGCGGACTTCTTGCAGGCTCGCGCCAAGGAACTGTTGCAGCAGGGGAAGAACACCGGCCTCGGCGTGGTGTTGCATCTGGCTGACCAGCTCGATGAGGGGATCGTGCGGCAAGAGTTCGAAAATCCTGAGCTGTTCGAACACGCCAGAGCTCTGGTGCGGGAAAATCCGGCCCAGGTGGTGAACGATCTCTCGGAGGATTTGGATCCAGCTATCCAATGGCGTTATTACCCGCTGCTCAGTGGTCAGCGAGCGGTCGTATTACGACACCAATTTGAGTTTCTCAGTGCATTCGAAATTCTCACCAATATGGACGTCAAAGTTGCGCTCCATTCGGCTCCGGTGGAGATGCTCGCTCTTTTCCTGAAGCTCTACGAACAGCCGATGGCGGAAAAGGCGCACTGCTTTGTTTTCTTTTACGATCGTTTCACCGTGGTCGTGCCGGTTCATCATGGCGTCCTCGACTTCAAAGTGCTGCCGCATCGTCAGCAGGATGTACCCGCCACGTTTGGCGACGACGTATTCACTCTACTGGAAAAGCTTGGACTGGTCGATTCCTGCGTGTTGCTTCTCGTCCAATGCGGCACGCACGAACCGACGCTGTTATTTCATGAACTGGATGAGTACGCCGGGCGCAAGCAGAAGAGCGCCGACGGCATCGATATCCAAATCCCGGACCAGGAAACTCTCTGGGGTGCGTTGAACGACTTTGCCCATGGGCAACTCAAACGATCGACTGTGCAACGTGCCGAATTTTTGTCGGAGTACCGCGAATGGTCGGGAACGGAATTTCCGCTGACACTGAGCATTGCCGGCGATGCGCAGCGATTTGCCATCCTGAGCCGCGAAACCTTCTGGCCCGACAATCAGGAGTCTCGGGACAAGATGCTACCGAGGAATTTAGCGATACTGATGCTTGGACTGCGAGCCGCCCGGCTCTTGGGAGTGCTGGTTTTGATTGGGTTGGGTGCCTGGTTTGCCTGGATGGTCACAACAGCCAACCAGGGGGAAGCGCTGCGCATCCTGCCGGATATCATGAGCGGAAAACGAACCGAGTTCGAACGGCTCAGCAGCACGCAGCAATATCTGACGAAATGGCAGAAAATTCTGACACCCCGCAGTCAGGCCTGGTCAACCATGGATTTTCTGCTCGGTCTTCTGCCGGAAGGGAAAAACGTTATTTGGGAACAGATTGATTACGCGATTAAACAGGCGAACTCGAAACCCGGCAGCGGACAAGGGGTCGCTGCGCCTGGCGGATTTTCACGCCAATGGATCATCGACGGCCTTTGCAACGATCAGGGGCGCGCCGATCTGGAGCGTCTCAGAGAGACTGCGACCCTGACAAATATTTTTTCCTCCGCTACGGCTCGGCTGAATGAAGCCAGCTTCGCCGTCTCCGGCAATCGCACCGTGAAAGCAGATCTTCGGGAAGAAGCGAATTCTCAAGTTGGCGCGGCCAATGCAGAGCGGCATTTTACCGTACAAATTTCGGCTCGTTGTCACCCAGAACATCCCGGCCAATGACCCATTAGCTATGCCGGTCCTGCCGAAGCTAACGAAGAGCGCCACATCACCATGAAGAAGTACCTTCCCGCCATTCTGCTTTTTGATGGGCTGCTGCCGGCGGCGCTTCTCGGAGTGCCCGTTTGTCTGCTTCTTTGGGCATTGGCTAGTTTTCAAGGCTTTGTCCAAACCAGAATCAACGACTTCGACGCGCACAAAGATCGCGTCCGATTGGTGGAAGCGCTCAATCGGGAACTGCAACCGGTGCAAGCGAAGGTGCCCTTGCTCCACGTCTTGCTGTCCAGTAACGATATCGAGGCCAGAATAGATCACAGCATCCTGATCGCGGTGGCAAAGTTTTCGCCGGACGAAATCGAGCGGACGCTGAACGACTTGCAATATGGCACCTCGACCATCGGCGAGGCCATCGGTGAAGGTCGCCGTTTATCGCTCAAATTTTCTTCTCGTTGGGAGCCGCTCAATGCCGCGGCATTGGATTGGGAGACAAGGTGTCCAAACCTGTTATTGGAAACCTTGTCGGTACGCCGAGCTGGCGGTCAACAGCTTTCCGCGCCCTACCTGGAGTCGACGTTGTCGTACTTCATCGTCACGGAGAATTAGAGAGAGGCGTCGGGGATAGCAGATAGCAGATAGCAGATAGCAGATTGGTTGGCGCGCGAACGTCTGCCGGAGCCTGGCGGATCCGCCCGGTGAAACTTGGAAGGGCGAGGCTCCCGCCGAGCCGCATGATTCCTTGGGATAACGAGGATTGAAAAATTGGAAATACTATGATCAAAAGCATTTTTCATAAACTTGCGTTGACACTGGTCGGCACGTTTGCCATGCTCGCGCCCGCAACGTTGGCTTTAGGAGATCCAGCACAAGGCGATGGTAAAGCGCCAGTTACATCCGTTCCTGCTACGACCTCCTATATGGTCGTTAATCACATAGGAGAAGCCGATCAACAAATTTCATTGGAGGACAGCAAGCTGCTAGCGCACCGGCGTGCAACGGACCCTTTCGGAGTTGCGATGAGTGGCAAATTCAGAGGGATTCCGCTCGTGGCCGAGCATCCGACGGCTGCTCCGAGCCCGTCGAGTCAGGCAACGAAGCCGATGCAAGTATTGACTGCCCCCGATGAACCGACGCTCGAACAAGCAGTGCAACAGTTGTCAATCGGTGCAGTAAACGTTGCTGATCGCGAAGCTCTCATCGGGCTCCGATCCGTCCACGAAGGCGATCTGCTGGTCCTGGAACTTAGCGGTCGCCAATTCGTCGTTTGGGTTCAAAGCATCGATCGGCGCGGTGTGCGGTTCTGCGATATCACTCTGCAACGGCAAACGCTGAAACCATTTCGATTCGGGCCGAGTGAATTGCCGGGCGATTCGGCTGGGGGTCAAACGGCTATCCGAGACTTTTTGAGACAGGATGGGCACTAACAGATTTTCGAGACTACCTACTTTACTCGTTGTGGCCGTATGCCTGCCCGCCGTCTCCTTGGAAAGGATGCAGGCGGAGGAGCCGGTGCCAACGGAAACACCCAAGCCCGAGGTGACCGAACCGGGCGATCCGATGCGAAATACCAGCAACAGTTACTGGCTTGACAATTATCCTCTGAACGATCTGTACCAATACCTGGCTACCCAGGCCGGCCTACAGTATTTTCACAGCACGTTTCTCGAACCGATCAAAGTGACCGGCCAGCTATTCAAAGGGGGAGATCCGGTCGAGAACATGCGCGAGTTGGCGCTTCAATATAATCTCGTTCTTTACCAGAAAGGACGAACCATTTATGCGCTGACGCAGGATCAGATCGTCAATCTGCCTCAGCAGGAGTTTCGTTATGAACTGAAGTACTTGCATCCGAGCCAGGATGACGTGCAACGGATGTTAGGCCGCTTCCTGACGCCTGACCGCGGCTCGGTGACCTTCGAACCAAAGGTCAACACCATCGTGGTGATGGACAATGAAAGCGCGATCCGAAGAATCTCCACTTTTCTTAGCACCGTCGATCGGCCGAAGCACCAGATTGCAATTCAAGTGAGAGTTCTCAGCATCGACAATACAGCCAGCAAAGGAACCGGCTTAGACTGGTCCCAGACACTCGGACCCAACGGCCTTTCGCTGAACGCTACGGCGCAGGCAAACTTGAACAGTCTTTTCGGCTTTGATCCGTTCGCCTCAACCACGTCTGAGATCAATCGCTTTGGGGGGACCCCCACAAGTACTGGCGGCACAAATACTGCCGTCACTGTAGGTCCAGTTACTGTCACTGCGATTCTGCGGGCTCTTTACGGCAATAACCGAGTAACCATCGAGAATGCGCCGTTGGTCGTCACTGAAGATAACGAACCCGCCAATCTCGGCGTGGTGACTCGGACACCGATCGTGACTAGTACGGTCACGACCACCGGCACCGTCTCGACCACCACTAACGAGGTTCGCTACCAGATCGACAAGGCAGATAAAACCGATCCCCCGGCTGATCGTCGCGAAATCGGTACCCAACTCGCGGTGACGCCGACGATTCTTCCCGATGGGACAATCCGGCTGCTGATTAACGGCACTGTCGCCACGCAAACCGGCTCGGTCACGGTCCCGGTCAGCGCCACTACCAACAACGTTTACCCCATCGTGAACGAGTCCCGTCTCTATAACCTGGCACGGATCCCGGCCGGTTACAGCCTCATCCTTGGCGGGTTCATCAATGAATCGCAAACCGAGCAGAGGAACAAAGTGCCGATTCTCGGCAATATACCGCTGTTGGGCTATGCATTCCGCAGCAAGAACTATATCAAGTCGCGGACAAATCTCGTCTTTATCATCACTCCGACTGCTTACGATGCCAAGTCCCCTCAGCAAGCGATCGGCGTCAACGAAAAGATTCGACAGAATTATTCCGCGAGACCGAACGACAACTATGCCGATCCGGAAACACTAGGGCACAACGCGGATATCTACCCGCCGGCCCTGCGCAATGCGCTGGCTGAGCCAAGTGAACGTGAGATTGATACCAACCCGCTGAGTGAGCGGAACCCGGACAACAAACGCTCTATTCCGGTCACCACCAAGCAGGAACAGAAACAAAAGAAGCTCGAGGAGCGGTACCGCGTCCCAGTGGAGCGAGCGCTTCCCGCCGATCGGTAGCTTTATCATGAAATCGACGGTTGGAGCAGTTCGCCTTAAATTAAATGAATCCGCTGGCTCGCAGCAGCCTAAGGCGCTACGCGCCAGCGACGCGACTACCGGCCGGGTAGGACCGCGCCTGCTCGCCGAAGCGATCGCATCGCATACCGTCAACGCGTTAGTGGAAGGCGAAATGCTCGATCCGGGCACAGCACCGGAGTCATTGCAAGCCTACGGGAATCACCTCAGCCAGGACCAGCTCGCCCATGACGGGATTCTGCGTTTTTTGATACCGGACGAAGGTAAGTTGGCAATGACTGTGAACTGGCTGAACAACCGAGCTCAACTTCACGTCTGGGAGATGGCCCCTCGGATCGCTCCTCCGAAATCCTTCTACAAAGCGCACCCGGAGATTCTTGAGGCCTGCAAACTCTGTGGAGCTGTTGTCCTCGATGCGGGAACGCCCGCTACGCTAACGACTGGGAGTATCAATCCGTTGGCCGGTGATTTTTTGGCTAACTGGATTCAATCGGCGCTGGAAACGGACCCAAGCCGAAACGCGCGCGCGTTTCTTTTTCCATGTCGTTATCCCACCACGACATTGGGATGCCATTGTCCAAGCACACTTTCGGATTGCGTATGGCGTTTGAACTAGGCATACCCCTTTCGAAACCGATAGAGGAACAGCTCGCCGCCACATTGCGGGAGAAGGTTCCGTCTCTGAAAGAGTACTCCAATGAAGAGATTGTGCGGCGCGTGGAGGCGGCCGACGTTCTGGGAGCTCTTGGGACCATCAGACAAATACCGGTATTGCACAGCCTCGGGGGTCTCGTTGATCCGGACCTTATGGAGGGCTTCGATATCGAAGCGCTGAGAAGAGAAAGAACGGTTCCGCTGGCCCGCTGCAACAACGAGATGACCGTCGCGATCTCGAATCCCTATGGCAACTTTAAGGTGCTGTATGAGAAGCGGTTCCCCGGGATCGAGCTGTCGCTTGTTCTGACGCACGCGGCGCAAATCAACGCCGAGTTGATGCAGAACCAGCGGATCCAACAGATTACCCAGGACGAGATTCGCCAACTCGATGACGAGGATGCCCGAGATGAAGTCAAAGATTTCGATTTGAACTCTCCCTCGGATGATAGCGTGGTGCGCAACCTCCAATCGATCGTTCAGGAAGGGATCAACCGGCGTGCGTCCGACATCCACCTTCTCACCGAGAAAGATCGGTTTCATTACACCTACCGGCTTGAGGGCGACTTGGTCGAACGGAGAGACCTGGATCTGAAGCTGGTCGGCCGGACCGACAATCTTCTAACTCTGCTCATGGGATTTGAGGCGATGGACAGAAACCGTGGCTTGCCATTGAGCGGACGCTTCACGGCCAAACTTGGCGACCGGCGCATCGCGATGCGGGCCGAACGCCTTCCGTCTTATCGCGGCTTCCATTACACACTGCGAATTCTCGATAAATCGCACGTCAGCGCTAAGCTAGGCCAAGGCTCTCTTTCTCTGCATCCGACGACGATGAAGTATATCAAGCAAGCCCTGAATCTTCCGGATGGCATGATTCTGATGAGCGGGCCGACCGGCTCGGGCAAGAGCACCACGCTCGTCGCGCTGATCAAGGAATTGTTCCGCACCCGATACAACATCATTTCCATGGAGAATCCGGTGGAAGAAGAGGTGCCGATGGTCACGCATGTCAATATGGAGGATGTGAAAAACGGACCGCTCTATATCCGATCGGGAATGCGGTCCGATCCCGATATTTTGCTGGTCGGCGAGATTCGAGATCGGGAAACGGCCGAACTTGCCATTGAAGCCGCGCTCACTGGCCATCAGGTGTTATCGACGATTCACACCACTTGGCCGGCCCAGATCATCATTCGTCTCGTGCAGCTGGGCGTCCCAAAATTTTATGTAGCGGAAACTTTGAAGGCGGCGTGTGGCCAGCGGCTCGTAAAAAAGCTCTGCAAATACTGCAAAGAGCCAATGCTTCTGACAGATAAGATGGTGGATGAGCTCGGGTTACCCGAAGTTTTTTGCGGACACTCGATCTGTCGAGCGGGTTCAGGGTGCCTCCATTGCAACCAACTCGCTTATACCGGCCGCCAAGCGATGATTGAGATTCTCCCGATCACCGACGAGGTCACCGAACTCATTATGCGGCGGGACCTTGCTTCGATCGAGATTGCGAATTTTGTCTATGATCAATACCAGGTGCCCTCCCTGCGGACTCTGGTTTTTGGGCTGCTGCACCAAGGAGTGATCGATCTGCTCAGTGCGGCCGACTCGGTCCG
Source organism: uncultured Verrucomicrobiae bacterium (assembly GCA_963804425.1). GTDB lineage: Bacteria > Verrucomicrobiota > Verrucomicrobiia > Chthoniobacterales > JAFAMB01 > DASTDH01. The sequence goes on from CAWDQF010000007.1 coordinate 227,677, forward strand.
GCTCGGCCTCCTTTCGGAAAGGGACAAAAAATGGCAACCTACGTCGTAACGCTCCAACAGGGATTCGCGAAGGGCGGCAAGCCCCGCCGCGAAAAGCGCAGTGTTCGAGTGAGTGCGCCGGACAGCAAAAGCGCGATGCAGATTGCTGAAACGAAAGAGTGGCCGGCAGTCAAAGCGGTCGCGGAAGCCGAAAAAGAAAATAAGAGGACCAATCCGTTTCCGCGAAAAGAATTGATATTCATGTGCACCAGTGTGGCGTCGATGATGGATGCTCAGATCCCATTGCCGAGAGCGCTGGAGTTTTACAGCGCACGGCTTACCAAAGAGGATCTCAGGCTGACCCTCAAATCGATCGCCGCGGCAGTCGATCGCGGCGACGACAACCATAAGGCGTTCGCTGCAACCGGCCGATTCGATGCGACCTTTATCGGGCTCGTGCGTGCCGGCACGATGGCCAGCAATTTGTCTGCGGCTCTCCGGGCTTTGGCCCGCCGCCTGAAAACTAATGCCGAATTTCAGACCAAACTGCGGAAGGCCTTGTTGACACCCTGCGGAGTCCTCGTGTTTCTGTGGTGCCTGCTCATCTATTCCATGACCGGGTTAGTTCCGAACGTCGAAAAGATGTTGAAGGATATGCGGGTCGAACCGGACCCTTTCAGCGGCGCGGTGTTTGCGTTCAGTCATTTTTTCCAGGCCGTTTATATTCCCGCCACGATTATCACTATCGTGTTTTCGCTGCTGTGTTGGCGCAGTCTATCGTTTCGAACCAAAACCTTCCAGCTGCTTCTGAGCCGCTGGAAACTGCTTCGCGAAATCATCCGGGGTTTCCGTCAACTCACCTTCATCGGCGTGTTCGAGATGCTGATTGGAAACAATATCCCCATTCTGGATGCCATGGATACTTCCGCTCGGACTCTGAAAAATACGCCGCATGAGAAAGAGCTCCAGGAAGTAAAAGCAAAGCTGACGCTCGGAATGAATCTCGGTGAAGCGGTACGCAGGTATACGACGTTCGATCCGCAGTTATCGCATATGGTGGAGATCGGCGAGAAATCCTCAAATTTGGCCGAGCAACTTCGTTTGCTGCGCGATTTGTACGAAGAAGAAACCGCCCAACGCATCGAGTTCTTTACGGCGTTCGTCGGGCTCGTAAGCAAAGTTGTTACCGTGTTGCTGATTGCCGGGATCTACCTCGGTACCTATCTGCCGATTATCATGTCGGGTGTTAAGATGATGGGTACAGGCTGAGCAGGCGGGATGTGAGGGAGGACGCACTCGGGAAGAGATCGTAGCCTGTCCGACATGGTCCCGCCGACGCGCACATGCGTCAACATATGTGTGTTCATGCCCCGCAGGGGAATCCAGATCTTAGCCCAGCAGACTGTTGGACTTCGCTTGATCAAATTTGATGGGCGGTTTTTCAGCGGCGAAGCCGCGATTCAGGATAGCCTAGCCCGGAGGGCTAGGAACAGACATATACAAATGGTCAGCGCTGAAAAGCGCGTTTCAATACCAGATTCCCATGGCGCCAGTCCATCTGTTGACAAGATTCAATATCATTACGAAAATCCGCGTTCCGGCCTGTCCTGGAACGCACTTTCAGTGCTAATCATCTTCTTATCCGATCACCTAGCTCTGCGGGCTAGGAACAGACATATACAAATGGTCAGCGCTGAAAAGCGCGTTTCAATACCAGATTCCCATGGCGCCAGTCCACCTGTTGACAAGATTCAATATCATTACGAAAATCCGCGTTCCGCGCCTGTCCTGGAACGCACTTTCAGTGCTAATCATCTTCTTATCCGATCACCTAGCCCTGCGGGCTAGGCTATCCTGAGTCGCAGCTTCGCCGCTGAAAGTCTGCCATCAAGTTTGATCAAGCGAAGTCCGACAGGCGTTCGCCTTCCCGATCGGGCATCCCAGAGACGATGGATGCAGACTATCTCCGTTTAGTCGGCGTTTTGATGAGAGTTTTTCGCGATGACCGGCTCCGAGGGGGCGGCGCCAAAACAGTTCGAGGACGAATACGAATTGAGCATCCCCTCGTCGGGATGCATCTCCTAGCAAACATCCGACTGTTCTGCCTTAATCCATGATCAATTCTGCCGATAGTAAAGATAGTTAGTCTGATAATCATGGAGTCTATAGTATGAAACGAGCCGGTCTTATCTTTGTAGGGTGCCTGACTTTTGGTTTGTCCGGTGTCCATAAGATTGCTGCCCAGGCTGCTGGGCCGGTTATTCCCCAGGCACCGGCTCATGCCCAGATGCCCGTGGCAAAAACCGTGCCGACTTCACCACCCCAAGTCGCGAATAAACCGGCTACGCCAAGTCGGTCGGTTCAGCCGGCCATCACCGGAAACTCTTCGTATCAGTCCGCCAAAGAACCGGTGCAAACGAGAATCGTCCGGATTTACCGAGGAGACGGCTATTTTGACGCCGCGCTGGCTGAGAAACTTGAGCCGATCTTGAGCAAGAACTCCGAGTTGGCGCCGAGTTCCAATCGCTTGGCGTCGGTCGATCTGCTCCGTGCCATTCTTGGGGCTGTGGATGACTCGCGAAACAGAGTATTTCAAAAAAGCGTAGATCAAAAACCTGTGGCTGAAACCGGTGGCCTATGAAACTCATGCACGCGAGTCGTTCCGAGAGCGGCTTTACGCTGGTGGAGCTTTCAGTCATCATTGCGGTGCTTCTTCTTCTGGCAGGGATCGTGTCCTTGAGCGTTGGCCCTTACTACGCCTACCGAGATGGGCGGACCGCCGGTGAAATGCTGCGGTCGGTTAAAGCGGCGCAGGTGATGTACCTGGCGGATAATCCCGCGACTCCAGTCACCTCGCTGACCCAAGCCATGCTCCTGCCGTATATGCCGAACGGCACCTGGCCGACCTTACCTTCGGTGAACGGACAAACTCCCACGATCAACTGCGCCCTGTTTCCGCCAATAGCAGTTCTCGGTGGAGTGACTTACGATCCCTCAGGATCACCAACGGATGGATTATGGAATGTTGGGAAATATTAGATAGGAATGCTGGTCGGGGTCGAGGTTCGACCGGCTTCGCGGATAAGACCCGCCCAATTCTGCCTAGGAATCGACGGCGCTTTCGCCAAAGCGGAGTCTCTTTAGTCGAACTGACCGTGACGCTCTGTCTGTTGTTGGGGATCGCTCTGTTCGGTATGCAGACAATGGTCTCCGCCTGGATGCTGCAAAAATGGTCGATCGAGCAAAGCATGACTGATGCGTATGCTGGAATCGAAACAGCCTACGCGCAGCGGTGGGTGTTTGCCAGTATACCAGCCTTACCGGCGCGCTGGCCAACCTACCCAGCCTCCGCGACAACCACAGTAACGATCGGACAGACACCGAAAGGGCCGGTTACGGCGCAGGTGATCAGGACTTGCAAACCGCCTTTTACAGATCCAACCACGGGCGCGGCTTCCTTCCAGGATCCGGTCACGGGTGCGAATGCTTATCTGCTCGAGTCCTATGTCGTCTACCAAGATGGGCAACGGAACTATTGCAAGGTCAGTAAGGTGTATCGAGACCAATGAAAAGACGCCGGCAGAGGGGTTTCACGTTGATCGAGTTGGCGCTGGTGATGGGCATCTCTGTCATGATCGCGTCTACGCTAATCGGCATGTTCCAGGCGCATGTCACGATGTTGAATCAAGCCGTTAAATATAATTTTCTGGCGGAGGATGCTCCGTTCATAGGACTGTTGCTGACGAAGACGATCGGCAATGCCGAGGACTATCGGATTTATGCATCGGGTCCGGTAGCACGGAGTTCTGGCGGCACTCCAGCGTTGACCGGATCGGCGGTACGACTTTGGATGCGCCAGCCTAACAGCACGTTTCGGCAGGCCGTCGTCTCTTATGAGACGGTCAGCGGCCATGCTGCCATTTATTTTTTCCTGGCCGACAACACGGGAGCGTTCTCGGCAACGCCGAATTGGGAATTGGCGGGTGGCCAGTTGAGCAGTGCGACGTTTGACGCATCGTCGGGAGTTCTGGTTGCAACCCTCAATGGATCTTACAATGACTGGTACACGTTTGCCGCAGAAAAGAAGTGAGCGTGGGGCAGCGCTGATCCTCGCGGTCTCGATCATCGGTCTCGCGTTTATCGTGACAGTCGCAGCGTTCCTCGTGTCAGCCTCCGTCGGGCAGAGCACTGCCCGGCTCGCTTCGGCAAAAGTGGACATTGCCACTCGAGAAGACGCGTTGATGCGAGAGATTCTCCAGCAGAGCGCGTCAGGGATTTTGCCAGGCACCAACGGCATCACGGGCGCTCCGCAGAGCTGGACTACGATTATGACCAATGCAGTCACTCAGCTGCGCGCGACGACGTATGTGGATCCGGCAGAGCTCGCGGCGATCCCGGGATTGAACGGCGTGACTCCCGAAAACACGGGAGACACCGGCGGAACTGCTCTCGGGATCCTCCAAGGGTACAGCCAGGAGGTGCCGTTTGGCGGAACATCGGGGCTGGCGAACGCTGTGCCCTCTTACAACGGGACGGTGCAACCGCCTTTGATGAATTGGTCGGGCAACACGACTTTGTCATCGTCAAACGCTGTGACTATCCCCCAAGAATTCTTCCTCGGGTCGCAGTACACCGCGCTCTCGGCCGCTGTCACGAAATTGTCTCTCTCGAATCGCTGGGGGAGGATTACCTACCCAAATATTCGGTTCGGATACAAACGGCCCGGTGACACTAATTTTATTGCCCGCCGAGTGTGGTGGCGCATCCCGGTTGTCTACCAGACCACTCAACAGACGGTTGAAGAGATCCAGGCGCTGAACGGTGTTGTGCGTTACCCGAGCGCTCCAGCCAATTACATCCTATCGGTGTACGAGATTCCCTCTCAGCTTCCGATTTCCGGAAATGCGAATCTACAGATTGGCAAGAACCTTGATGGGACAACTTGGGGAAGCGGGGTCCAGATCACCGGCTCGATCTACGGAGGCCAGATTCAGTTGGCCGGCGGAACGTATGCCGGAGGTGTCAGCTCGCACCAGCAGGTCAACGTCACAAGCACCGCAACCGTTGCGGGAGAAACTTATTCGGACAACACGTTTGATCAGCTTGGCACGCGCGAGCAGAGAGACCTGACTCGGCTAACAATTGGCGCTGCTCCGGTCTCGGTGGCCGGGAATGACGGCAAGGTGTTGCTGGTGCCGGTGATGCCGGGGAACAACTTTTACATGGCTGCTCCCGGGACCCCGACGCATTGGGACCTTTATGCGCGACCTTATTACAAATGCCGGATCCGGGTCCTTATCAGTGGGACCGATTCGACTCTGGTCTACAATCGGGCAACTTCCCAGCTCAATCCCTTGGGGGGGGCTATCACCGTCACAATCATTGTTCTGCCGGATACTTCGGCTCACCCGGATCAGATTTTAGGTTTTCCGGACAGTGGAGGAACGACCACCACGTACACCTCCACCAACCCTGCTACGTGGCCCTCTTCGTACATGAAGTACACCAGTACCGGTACTGGAACCAGCCAGGACCGCAACGTCCTTCTCATCGATATCGGGGCCATGGTCACTGCCCTGGGAAGTCCCTCGCAGCTTTATTCGATCTACATCGGCTCCAACCCGACCACCGAACCGGCCAGTCCGGCTACGGCGAGTGATCCCGGCATTGCGATTACCGGTACCTCTGACCTCAGCGCGTTCACCTCTGGCTTATCGATCGTCACAAATCAAACGCTCTATCTTCTCGACTCTTTTAATCAGGGAGCCGCAAAACCGCCGACGAGTATTTATGCGCCCGATATTCGTTACGGAATTTCGGGAGTCAATCCAGCCCTGGTTCTTACGGGACAGGTTTCCGTTGATTCGACCTCCAGTTCCGTGGGCGGTCCACTCAATTTTGTCGATGCGGATGGCACCGTGATCTCGGTCAGTTCGTCGAGCAATCAATTTAAGCTCAACGAGATTACCGATCCTACTGCGCAGATGCCGCCGATCACCCGTCTGACCCTGCTGTTCACCATCGATAAAGAGCGAACTAATTAAGGCGCCGCGCGGATAATCTATTCACCACAAAATATGTCACTTCGTAAAAACATGATTCGACCGGTGTTGATCACCGGCTTCTTGATCCTCTTCACTGGGGCACTCTGGAATACAGCTTTCGGTATTTCGCCAGGTTGGCCAGGGACTCCAGCGGTTGCAGCGACCCCGCCCTATCCGGCTAAGCCGGCGGCTTCACCCACTTACATGAGGGTTACCACTATCGAAGCTCCCTACCTGCAATATCGTGACGGATCAATGTTGGCCGGCACAGGATCCCCTTATGGTCCTTATACGTGCGTGGTGGCTTTGTACCTCAACTACTTTTCTGATCCGACCCAATTCCAAATCCTTCGAACTTTCCAACCGCGCTTTCCGAACAATGTCTACGGAGCACCTCAACCGGTTTCCTCGCCTGGGGTAGGCGCTCAGCCTAATGGGCCTACGCAACTCGCCAGCGGTGTGACCCAGTTGATAGTCTATCCGCATCCCGAGAACCCGTACGGGCGCGAAACGCTCGCATTCTACTCGACTGACGCCTTCGGAAATTTGAAAACTCTGTTCGATAGCCAACAAATCCTGGTCTACCCGAAGTCCACGGCAAAGATTTTCAACGATCTCGCACTTGCTGCCAATCCCGCTCCGAATCCCGTTCCGGTTGCCTCCCCCTCTCCTTACCCGAGTCCCGCTCCGTACCCGCTGCCCGCCACGGGGAACAGTTTCACGGGAGATCAGGCGCGGCTGCGAATTGAAATCTCCAATGCGTACCCGGGCGGCGACACCTGGATCGTCGTTTATCCCGGAAACCCTTCTGCGAGCCCGCCGGGAACGGCCAAGGAGATTCCCGGTAGCCGCGTCACTGCACCCGTAACCGACCTGATCCCCTTGCGCGTTGTTTTCTTTGAAGTCGGAACTGCGAAGGACACTTCAGGAGTTTTGTTGATTCCGTCTCCCGGCGTCTACACGGTCCAGGTGCTCCAGAATAGGTCGCCTTACGGGCAGGAGAGTCTGACCGCCGCCGCTTTTACGGTGGTCAACAGTGCCTTCAATGTCAACAGCCAGCTGGGCAAGACCGCGCCCTAGCTCGCAAATCTCGCACGCGCTATGAATCCAAACGCTTACTGCCGGCTGGAAAGCTCTTAAACAGACGCTGCAGCGAAAGCCTTGTTCTCTCCAGCCTTTCCGGGCGCTACATCAATCGAATTTGTTTGGAGTAGCGGCTGACTTTCTTATCGGCCGTAAGCAAAATGAGCGGCTCGAATAAGGCCTGGGCGATTAGCAAGCGATCAAACGGATCGGAGTGATGGTTGGGAAGATCACGCACGCCAATTGCGTGGGCCGGAGTGACAGGAAGCGGCAAAAGGCCCAGTTTTTCTGATTCGCTCAAAAGCAGTTCGAGATCGCCCACAAATTGTCGCTTATTGGCTTTGATCGCGAGCTCCCAAACGCTGGCGGCGCTAAAATAGCGTGCCTCCGCATCCAGGATCTGCCGCCGTGCTCTTGGGCTGAGCCTGGGATCGCCACTGAAAATCCAGACCCAGATAGGTGTGTCCAAGAGGATCTTCACCGGGGAAAGATCTTTCCTTCGGTAAAGAGCCGCTCAATTTCGGCGTCGGTTTCGGGAGTATCGTCTGCGATGTGGATCTTGCCTTTTAACGTGCCGAACTCGAAGGGCGCTTGGGCGACCCTGGCCACAGGAACAAGAGCCGCTAACGGTTTGCCATCCTTGGCGATAACAATCGATTCGCCGTTAGCCGCTTCATCGACTAACCTGGAGAGGTTGGCCCGCGCCTCGTAAAGATTGAGCGTTTTCATCTTGTACAGAAGATTGTACTATCTGTGCAACCATTGTGCAAGCACTTCATCGTTCGACTGATCTCACGGCCGAAGCTTAAGTGTGACGAAAAACCACGAATGAACGCGAATGAGACACTCCCTTGGTTTTTTATCTTGGAATTTACAATTACCATAGATTTTGTTAAATTCTGGAAGCTGGCTGCCGATGGTTCTTGGAAGGAGAGCAGAGCGTTGGCATGATTCTGAAAGTAGAACAGGGCTTAACGGTTGGATATAAAAGGAGGCCTGTCGCGACGGTAATCGAGGAGTTACTGTTCCGGGCAGGAGGCGTGACCCTGTTGCTCGGCCTTAATGGCCAGGGTAAAACGACTTTCATGAAGACCCTGGCCGGATTGCTTCCTCCGATGGCAGGAAAGTTGGCCCGAGCTCAGGTGCTTTACCTGTCCGATGACGTCGATTTTCCGGCAAACCTTACGCCGACCGAAATAGTCAAATCTCTCGGGCCGAACGCCAAATTCCGGGCTATAGGGTTGGAAATGCTGGCCAGCTTGGAAGTCGAGAACAAGAGGTACGGCCTTCTATCCAAGGGTAACCGTCAGAAAGCCCGCATTGTATTTGCTGAAGTTGTCTCCCGAGCCCGCAACGTGAATTTCCTGGGTATGGATGAACCGTTCTCCGGATTGGATTTCCCGGCCAGAGAATACCTGGTTGGCCGATGGATGGAAAACGCTGATCAGGAGCGGCATTTGCTGCTGAGCATGCATCCTTCTGAAATCGCGGTGGAACCGTCGCAAATTCTTCTGGTCTCCCGCGGTGAAATTTGGACTGTGCCGTCTTCGACGCCTTGGCCGAAGATCCGAGCGTCGCTGCAGAAACCTGAACCAGCGGCTGAGCGGCTCGGTCGGAGCGTTGCCCTACCAGCATAAGCCTACCGGTATAAGCCTGCCTCAGCTGTATGAGATCGATCCTTTCTCTCCATTTGAAGCAGGTCATGCGCGACAATGACTGGATTCTTCCGGTGCTGCTTCTTCTGTTTTGCGCGGTATTTGGACAGTATCTCGCACCGACCAACGATGATCCGACTCTGATTTATTCCGCCCGGACCCAGGCCATCTGGATCTGTGCTTGGTTGTGCTCGATTTTCTGGGTCGGGTTCGTTGCGGCGAAGCTGGGCTCGATGCAACGGCAAAATCATTTGCGAGAATTTTGGAAGAGTCTGGGGGTTAGTGATTTCAAATATTTTTGCGCTTTATTCGCGATCCCGAACATTCTCAACGCGGGGCTATTCCTCTCGGCAGCGCTCCTCAGCATAGTGGTAGGAAAAGCGCCCGATGTCCCGCTGGGTGAATGGGTGGCGGTGAATCTGCAAGGTGTGCTTTTTGCCGCGTTGGCTCAGGCGCTGATCTCGGCTGTGATCTTGGCGCTGACTAATTATTTGGGCGCATCGCCATCCTTTACCTGCGGCTTCTTGCTCAACCTGTACGGACTCTACGGCATTGAAATTGTGGATCTGGCGCGACGCGGCGGCAATCGCGGGTTCGCGGTGCTAGGGGATTTTCTGTGGAGCATCGGACCACATCTGCACTTTGCCGATTTTACCGCTCGACTGACATTTTTCTGGGGTGTTCTGCCGCTCACTCCGTTCCTGAATGCATCGATGTATTTCTGCGGCATGCTCCTCATTGGAAGTCTGATTGCTCTGCGGTTGTGGAAATATCGCAATACTTAAGCACCCCGTCGGATTTGGCGTTGAGCGGCACGGTAGATAGTAAATGAAGTGAGAAAAAAGCGAGCCATGTAGACGGGCTGCTAGATTTCGCTTCGCGAAGGAGCATGAAGATACGGGGCTGTCGTCGGCTTGGATGAGGTATTTGTGCTGAAAATGAGAATTATTCCCTCTCCGCGAAGCGGAGTTTAAACAGCCTGTCGATATGGTCAGCGACCTTTCACCTAAGACCTACAAGCCATTTCAGCTCAGACTTCAGGTCCGACAGGCTGCTAGCCGGTTGGTTCTGATTGCCCTTTCTCTTGCGCTTTGCTTTGCCGGATGGATGAACATCCGCCATTACCGGTGGGTGCCCGCGGATGCGCCTCGTTGGAATCCGTTCGCGATCAAGGAGAGCGGGTTTGGCAGAACGCTGGCCCGCATACTGACGGAGCAAGCGAACACTTCGTACCATCACGGCTTGTTTGAACAACGTCCGCCGAACGGCGCAAATCCGCTTTCGCAGTGGCTCGACGCAGGAACGGCGTCGTTGGGATTCTCCGGAAGGCTTAAGTATCGACCGGTTGAACAGTATCCGCTTCGTCCTTATGAGGTGAAACAAGCTTTGGAGCAGGCGGAGAAGAATCTGCGTCTGGCGTTTGAACTCGATCCCGGGAACTATACGGCCTACGATGTTTATCTGTTTTTCCTGACAACCCAGGTCACTCAAACCGAGTTTGCATCGCTGAATGGAACTCAGTTGAAGGACGATGACGACGGGCATGCAGACGCAGACAGTGACACTCAAGCGCATCCTAATGGCTCCGAGACCGGGACGCGCAGCGAGGCCGATAAAGACAGCCCCCAATCACAAAAGCCGATGAACGCCTTCCAGGAATGGGCAGGCCAGGAACGCGAACGCCGGCACACGCGGGCGATCGAGATCACGGACGAGGCGATCCGAAAGTTTCGACCGAATACCGAAGATCCCGAACGATTTCTGACCGCGGCGGTGATGTGGTATAATCGTTTCCTGTTGCTGGCGCCGGACGTTTCGAACCGGCAAAAATCGGAGGAGGCGCGAAAGAAATTCGAGGAAATCGGGCGGCCGGCCCTCGCCAAAATGAAGTATTACATTCAGTCGGCCAGAGCTTGCCAACGCGACCTGGAACAGAAAGGGTTGTGGCAGGCGATTCCCGAACGGCGGAAAGAGTTTCTCCAGGTTGCGCAGTTGATGGAAAAATCCGCGTTTGCGCTCTCGGTTACTCTCCAGAACAATCGATCGCAAATGAATCAGGGACGGTCGGGTTCAACTGGCGGGACGTCTCCGGGGCAACACTGATCAGACTTTCGCCCGTACCACCGGCTGGTAGGGCGAAACAGTCCCGCGGCCGCGGGACTGTGAGCCTTTGCGCTGCTCACGGCTCACACGCCTTATCTCGCTGACGCTCAAAGGCGTGTTTCGCCCTTGTACCTTGCCTGGACCAACACTTTTCCCTTTTTAAGCCGCCCGAAAGGGCGGAACTCAGGAGGTGAAGAACTTGGCCGAGGAAGGTGGAAAACTGTTTCGCCCAAAGGTCGATAGAACCTGTTAGCTAGATTAGCCCACCTTCCTCGTGCCGCACCTTTCAAAAGACCGAACCGTATCTAAGGCCGTTCCAAACAGAGTTGGAACATTAGAGCCCGAGTTTACAAGGCTGTGTCCGAAAGGTACGCGCCCAAGGGCTTCATCAAACAAAAACCACTTCACTGATTAAAGTCTGATGAAAAAACGTTACTTCATGGGAATAGACGTGGCAAAAGCAACTTTTGACTTTTGCCTGCTCTCTGGCACTGAGGCCTGCCTTTGGCGCGGAGAGTTCCGCAACGATGCTCGCGCTATTGAGCGGTTCTTCCATCAACTCCGAGCTCGCGGCTGGAAGCTAGAGCAGATCCATTTTGCCCTGGAAGCCACCGGGGTTTACGGCCAAAGGTTGATCGCGGCGCTCCACCAAGCAGGCTTGGCCCTTAGCGTCCTCAACCCCGCTCAAGTCAAATACTTCGCTCTTTCGGTGTTGCGTCGGACCAAGAACGACACTGTTGATCTGTCTTCGAAAATGCGGACAAGCAGTTGTTTAGTTTTGTAGGTTTATTTGGTTATTCAAGAGTTTTTCGAACTCGAGTGGGGAGAGGTAACCGAGCGCTGAGTGGAGGCGCTTGGGATTGTAGAAGGTTTCGATGTAATCGAAGAGCAGGGCATGAGCTTCGGCGTGATTTTTTGGGATTCGATTCTGGAAGCATTCGGTTTTGAGCGTAGCGAAAAAGCTCTCCATGGCAGCGTTATCGTAACAACAGGCCCTGCGACTCATGCTGGGGGTGACGTCATAGGCTTGAAGCGCTTCGCGGAAGTCCTGGGCAGCGTATTGAACGCCGCGGTCGGAATGATGCAGCGCGGGAACCGTTGACCAGCTTCGCACCGCTCGCTCAAAGGCTTCGACGACCAGCGGCGCGGCTAAAGAGTGGTCCAGCTTCCAACCGGCCAGTCGCTTGGAACAAAGATCCATTTCTGCGGCCAGATAGAGCCAGCCTTCTTCTAAAGTTGGCAGATAAGTGATGTCGGCTGTCCAGACCTGATTGGGTCGCTGTGGCGGCTCTGGAAGCTGCTTGAGCCAATTGGGAGCGATCGGTTGATCGTGACGGCTCTGGGTGGTTTGAGGCCGGAAACGGCGTTTCTGCACGGCTTGGAGTCCTTGCTCAGCCATGAGTCGGCCGATGCGATTCTTTCCGCACTGGATCTTTTGGCGTCGAAGCATCTGCTGGATGCGCCGGCAGCCATAAGTACTGCGGCTTTGCAAAAAGATGACCGAGATTTGCTCGGCTAGCGTAGCATCCTCTTGACGCCGATCGCGTTGGTTCTTCTGGGTGTGATCGTACAGGCCGCTGCGACTGACCCCAAGAGCCAGGCACATTTGCGCGACGCTGTAGCAGGTTCGCTCGGTTTTCATCTTGATGATCACTTCGTAGAATGCGGCGGTTCCTGGCCCAAGATGCCCAAGGCTTTTTTTAGTATGTCGCGTTGCCGGCTAACTGTTTCCAGCTCCCGTCGCAATCGCGCGTTTTCCAGCACCAGAGCCGCCGCGTCGGCTTTTAGCGGGCCGCCACCCCCCGGCGGCCCGCCAGCAGCCGAGTCCTGAGCATAAAACTTCGCCCAGCGTTTCAGACTCCAGACCGACACTCCCAGTTCTCCGGCCAACTGCTCGGCCGTCCGAACCCGGGATTCCAACATGCTAACCGCGTCACGCTTAAACTCTTCGTCAAAGCGCCGGCCAAATTTACTCTTTAGTCTCTGATCTTTCTCTCGCACGGTTCAGGCTTAGTTTACACCTGTCCGCAAATTCGAGGACATCTCACTGTCGATGCGCAGATCATTGCCCGTTTTTGCCGGGAACGAAAACCGCTGGCCACTCGACCGCTGCGACCGATCGAGACCCAACTCAAACTCTTGGTGCGCGCGCGCGAGAGCCGAGTGGTTGAACAGACTCGAGAACACAACCGTGCCAAAAAGGATCCCTACCAAATTGAGCTGCCCAAACTCATCGGCCGCCAACGGCAACAACGCTTAAAGCAGCTCCAAAAACAACTCGCCCAGCTCGATGCCGAGATAGACTCTCTCATTGCCAGCGATGAGCGCTTAAAAACTCAAAGCCAACTGCTTTGCTCCATTCCAGGCATCGCCAAGCTCACGGCCGCCAAGTTGCTCTCCGAGTTGGCTGGTAAAGAGTTCCAATCAGCTCGCCAGCTGGGGGCCTATGCTGGACTGACTCCGGCCGAATGCCGTTCCGGTTATTCCCTTTATGGCAAAACCCGCATCTCCAAAATCGGCAACGCCTTCCTGCGTAAAGCTCTTTACATGCCGGCCGCTGTCGCTCGGCGTTGGTGTAAACCCCTTAAGCCTTGGATCGCAATCCTTGAAAACCGAAAACTCCATGACCTCGCTATCCGCGGCGCCATCATGCGCAAACTTCTCCACATTGCCTTCGGCGTTCTTAAACACCAACAACCCTTCAACCCTATGCTGGCCTCTGTTCCCAAAACCCTTTGACTCCCAAGACCGTATCTACCTGCAAAGGGGTCGCCATGAGCGGGGCGTCGGTCTCCACCTCGTACGTTAACGCCTGCGGGATCGCGGAAACAAGCCTGGGCGACCCACGTGCACATTGCGGGGCTTTCGCGCTACTGAAAGAGGGGTAATAGTTTTTGATTCTGTCGAGAGCCTAACCGTGGAAATTACTCAACTCGTTTTTAGCGTCCTGATCGGTTTGGCATTCGGCTCGTTTTTCGGTTGCTGCGTTTACCGGATACCTCGCGAAATTTCGCTCCTCAAACCCGCATTCTCTTACTGTCCCACCTGTCAAAAATCGATTGCCTGGTATTACAATATTCCCGTTTTCGGTTGGCTGTGGCTACGGGGGCGCTGTCATGAATGCGGCGAACGAATCAGTCCGCGTTATTTCCTCGTCGAAGCGATTACTGCGTTATTTTTTATCATCGCGTTCTGTCGTTTCGGTTTTCCGCTCGTGATCCCTATCTGGATTTTTGGTTCGCTCCTGATCCTAGCAACCTTCATCGACATCGAGTTCTTCTTAATACCCGATCTTCTGAGTAAGCCCGGTATTGTAATCGGAATCGGATGTAGCCTGCTTTTCCCGGAACTCCACGCTACCTCTTCGCGGCTGGTGGCCGGTGGCAGCTCGATCGCTGGCGCCTTGATGGGCGGCGGCGTACTCTTTCTCATAGGCGAACTCGGTAAACTGGCGTTCGGCCGCTACAAAGTGATTCTGTCCGCCCCGGCTCGATTCAGTTTCGAGATGGTTCCCCCGGACGACGGATGCATCCTGATCGATGGCGAACCGTTTCGATGGGAAGATCATTTTTTTCGAAAAAAGGATCGTATTCGGATTCAAGCCGAGGAAGTGACGATCAACAGCGAAAACTTTCAGAGAGTTGATCTGACCTTTTATTGCGATCGCCTCGAAACCGTCCACGGCGTAATCCCGTTGACTGACCTTCGCTCCGTAGCGGGCCGAACCGCTTACGCGGAATTTCCCCGTGAAGCGATGGGACTTGGGGACGTAAAATTGATCGCGGCCATCGGAGCGTTTACCGGCTGGCCTGGCGTCGTGTTTACGATTCCGGCGGCCTCCCTGGTGGGCGCTATCTATGGCGTGGGAACAATTCTGATCGGCCGCAGAGAGTGGTCTTCGAAAATCCCGTTCGGACCGTATCTGGCAATCGCTGCCATCTTTTGGATTTTCTATGGCAAAGAATTTCTCGCGTGGTACGAGCACATCGTGACACCATTCGGCTGACGCCGAATGGCGATGACAAATGACGGATAGCAGATAGCAAATTTCGGAAATCGGCTATGGCACGCGAGGTGTGACGGGGAAGAGCTTGGAATTTTCTCTTTGAGATAGTCCGGAAACTCGGTCGACTTCCCGGTAGCGTTCCAGTACCTTCCGCTGCGCGACCAAGCCGGATATTTTTGCGACTTCTCGCCGCGAATTTATTCGGGCAGCTGACCGTTTAGAACATGACTTTTTCTCTCTTTGATTTCGGTTGCTGGCTGGTCGTGTTTCTCTTTTCTCTGAGTGCGCATGAGGCTGCTCATGCTTTTGCCGCCAAGCGACTCGGCGATGTCACAGCCTATCTGGGTGGACAAATTACGCTTAATCCTATCCCGCACGTCAAGCGGGAGCCCTTCGGCATGCTGATCGTTCCGATCGCATCGTATCTCTCCTCTGGATGGATGATTGGATGGGCCAGTGCTCCATACAATCCCGCTTGGGCGGAACAGTATCCTAAGCGGGCCGGACTCATGGCCATGGCGGGCCCCGCAGCCAATTTTGCGATTGCGTTTATCAGTTGGGTTGGCTTGAAGTTGGGCTTGGCTAGTGGCGTTTTTGTTCCCGGAACGGGATGGCGTTTTTCCGAAACGGTCATGTCGGCTGAACCAGGAATCTGGTATTTGGCTGCTACCTTATTGAGCCTTGGTTTCTCGCTCAATATGCTGCTTGGTGTTTTCAATCTGATCCCGTTGCCACCACTTGATGGCAGCGCTTTGCCTCTCTTCTTTCTGCACGACGAAATGGCTCGGGTCTACCAACGCCTCAGTCGGAGCGCGCTGCCAGCTTTTCTGGGGCTCGTCCTCGTATGGCAATTTTTTCCAATAATATACCGACCGGTGTATGCCTGGCTGGAATCGACGTTGCGCGGGTGACGCAGGAAATCAGCGAAATTATCTCACGCAAAGACGCAAAGACGCAAAGACGGACGATCAGGCTACTGCTGACTGACTGCCAACCCTTCTACCCCGGCGGCCAGGCCATATGTCTGCCGCCCAAAACATGGACATGCAGATGGGGGACCGTTTCGCCGCCATTTCTTCCGTTGTTGATCACGATGCGGAAACCGCCTTCGTTTAAACCAAGTTCCTTAGCCAGGTCTCGAGCAACCAGCAACAATCTTCCCAGGAACGCTTGATCATCCTTTACGGCTTCAGCAATCCGCGGAATTACTTTCTTCGGGACTACCAAAAAATGGACAGGCGCTTGGGGATTGATGTCGTGAAACGCAACGATTTCTTCGTCTTCGAAGACAAGTTTTGCCGGGATTTCGTGGGCGATAATCTTTTCGAAGATCGTCATCGGATCGTCAACAGCAACTGAGGAGGTGCCTGGCCACGTTCCATTTGGGCTCGAATATAGTCAACGATCTCATTTCGTAATTGCGAACAGCTGCGACTCCAGGTCTTAGCCGATTGCAGAAAACGGACGCAAGGCTGCAAGCCATGCACGTTTATACTGGAAGCCCCTTCAGCAAACGCCGGTTGAATCCTTTCCTTCAGCAATTGAAAGAACGCCAATTCGTAGCCCGGGCCAGCTTCATGCGCCAACTCGAAAAGTGAGATCTCGTACGGAGGGTTCAGAGTTTGGTAATGGGTTGCGATCTCGCCGTAACCAATCGCCTGAAGAACGGATCGCATGATCTCGTCGATTTGCGGGCGGCCAATGATCGGGGCTTCGTACTGGGTGGACAAGAAACAGATTGCGCTCTCGGCCACGTGATCGGCTAGCCACCACTTGCTGTAGCCCGCTCGGTCGGCGGCCCGCTGGAGGCATACCGCCAACCAACCCTTACGGATGGCTTGGACGCTGGAATCCTCCAAGCGAAGCATGGGTAAGAAATTGCGCAACGCGATCATGGTATGAATAACTCCGCCTGTTGGGCGTTCTTTTTGGCTTTTCGGCTCAACGACTCGATCTCGTCGATAAACTCGCCTATGTCCTGAAACTGCCGATAAACAGACGCATACCGAATATAGGCGACTTCATCCAAGGAGTGAAGCCGTTCCATGACTCTGACCCCGATCTCGCGCGAAGGAACCTCGTGATCAAAGGATTGTTCCAATTCTTGAATAATCTCTTCTGCTGCTCGCTCCAGTGCGTCGTAACTCACCGGTCTCTTCTCGCAGGCCTTAATCATTCCTCCCAAAAGTTTCTGGCGATCGAACGGTTCAGGTCGACCGTCTCGTTTAATGACTCGTAAGTCCCGCCGCTCGATCTCTTCGTACGTCGTAAATCGATATTGGCACTTCAGACATTCCCGTCGACGTCGAATAGCCGCTCCCCCTTTGGCGGAACGAGAATCGATCACCTTGTCTTCCAGATTACCGCATTTCGGGCAACGCATCCAAAGTGTGAGCAGTTAACACCACAAGATATTGTGGTTTGTCTAGCGAAAAGTACAATGAAAAGTTTCGCCTAGAAATAGCGATCTTCGCACGTCTCGACTTGCAATCAGTTTTGTTTACAAAATCGATTTCGCTCAAAGCGCCGCGGACACTGGTTCGACAGCTCAGTGAGCTTGCTCACGCGCTCGATTTTCAAAACGCGTAAATTGTTTCAGGAAGGTAAGCGGTATATCACCCGTCGGGCCGTTGCGTTGCTTGGCAATGATCAACTCTGCTTCACCAGCCTTTTCCTGCTTCGCGTCATCATCGGTCTCGTAATACTCTGCGCGAACGAGCAGACCGACCAAATCCGCATCCTGTTCGATTGAACCAGATTCTCGGAGGTCGCTTAGTCGCGGCCTTCCTCCCTCCTTTGCTCGAGTGTCCGGCTGGCGGTTGAGCTGAGCGACCACGATGATCGGTATTTTCAGTTCCTTGGCCAAAGCCTTGATGCCGGCAGAGATTTCTGAGATCTCGATTTGCCGATTGTCCTGGGCACGACGACTCGTCGAACGGAGCAATTGCAAATAATCGATCACGAGAAGTTGTATCTGATGCGTGGAATAGAGCCGGCGAGCTTTGGCTCGTAGTTCCGTAACGGTTAACCCGGGAGTGTCATCGATAAAGAGTTTAGCGGTGGCTAGTCGAGACGCTGCCGTCGTAAGATTAGGGAAGTCTCGCTCCGACAGAAACCCGTTGCGCACGCGCTGGAGATCCACTTTAGCTCGAGAACAGAGCAACCTTTGCACCAGTTGCTGGCTGCTCATTTCCAGACTGAATACTGCCACTGGTTTACCCGCATCGATCGCGACATGTTCAGCGATGTTCATCGCCAGGGCAGTCTTCCCCATGCTGGGACGCGCAGCGATTACGATCATTTCGGCCGGATGTAATCCGCTCGTCATGCGATCGAACTCAGTAAAGCCAGTGGGCAATCCAGTGACCGAGCCGCGATTCTCGTAAATCTTCTCGATTTGTTCGATCGCCTCCATCACCAGATCTTTGGTCGGCACAACGTCGATCTCCACGTGGTCGCCGGTAATCTCGAAAATTTGGCGCTCGGCGTCGTCTAGCAGCGGCTCGACATTTTCCTGATCATCGTAGCAGCGAGTAGCCAGGGCATTGCACGCCAGGATCAAGCGGCGCAGCAAATACTTCTCCCGAACAATGTCGACGTAGTAGCTCGCGTTGGCCGCGGTCGGAATGAACGTATAGACCTCGTTGAGAAACTCGGGTCCGCCGATCTCCTCAAGAAAACCGCGATCCTTCAAAGTTTGCTTGAGAGAAATGAAATCAATCGGTTTGCTCTTGTCGCTGAATTCGATCACCAGCTCATAAATGATCTTATGAGCGGGCGCATAAAAAGCGTTCGGATGGAGACGCAGAATACAGAGATCGCCGACCTCTCTCGGTAAGAGCACGAGCGAGCAGAGTACTCCCTTTTCTGCATCCTCGCTGTAGGGAAGTGACCTCGGGACTTCCTTGCCTGGCGCGGTGTGAAAAACTTGTGAATAACTGCGTTTATCTTCCGGTTGGTACTTCCCTTGACTGCTCAAGGGGCTCTCAGCAGGTTTGACCAAACCTTGAGAACCTTTTGCCATGCGGAACTACCCAACAGACTTGATTTTTCGCTTCGGCCGCGACTTCGCGTCCGTCGTTTCTTCTTCTGCTTTGATCGAGCCAGCAGTGTGAACCTTGATATCTAGCTTTAAAGTGGCACTCACCGTGGCGTGCAACCGGATCGCGACTTCTTGTTCCCCTGACTCTTTGATTGGTCGATCGAGTTGAATGCGATGCCGGTCGACTTCGATATTTGCCTCCGCCCGGAGTTTGTCTTCGATATCCTTCGCAGTCACAGAGCCAAAGGCCTTACCGGTTTCTCCAGTTTCCAGCACGAAATCGAGCTTAAGCTTACCAATTTTCCGGGCTAGTTCCTCCGCTTCATTCAGTTCTGTGGCCTCTCTTTCAGCGCGCTTAGCCTTAAGCACGTTCAGCCGCTTGAGATTGGAGGGCGTTATCTCATACGCCTTGCCGTTGGGAATTAAGAAATTGCGAGCATAACCGCGGCGCACACTCACGATGTCGGCTTCTGCGCCCAATCCGGGTACGTTCTCTTTTAAAATGATTTCGGTGACAGCCATGCGGATCTCCTTCGGAAAGGCAGGGGGAGATTCGTACGTGAGAATGATTGTGCTGTCAAGCACGCGGGGAAGCGGATACTTGGGCGCACGCAAAAAAGGCCGTCTCCCTCAACAGGAGACGGCCAAAAGGGGAAGCCGGATTAGCTAAACTCCAAGACTTCTTGAGGGATATCGATCGGTTTTTCCTTCTTACTCAGGGCCCGACGCAATTTCGCGAGGGCGATATTTTGGAGCTGGCGGATGCGCTCCCGAGTAACCCCGAACTTTTTGCCGACCTCTTCAAGGGTCTTCGGTTTTCCACCGTCCAATCCGAAACGCTGGAAAATAATCTTGCGCTCGCGATCATCTAAGACCTCGAGAAGTTCGCTCACTTCGTCGCGCAGGTTCTTGTCCCTGAGCAACTCAAACGGCGTTTGCGCGTCTTCATCGCCGACGATTTCACCGAATTCAGTCGAGTCATCATCGCTGATCGGCGCATCCAGCGAAGCTGGACGAATCGAAACCGTTTTTAGTTGAGAGACTTTGCCGCTCGAGATACCAATCTCTTCCGCCAATTCGTCATCGGTAGGTTCCCGGCCAAGTTCTTCACTCATTTGCAAAGAAACTCGACGCATCTTGGAAATCTTGTCCACCAAGTGAACTGGCAACCGGATAGTCTTGCTCTGGTTAGCCAAAGCTCGCTTGATCGACTGCTTAATCCACCAAGCCGCGTAGGTACTGAGCTTCCCACCCTTTGCAGGATCGAATCGCTCGACCGCCTTCATCAACCCGATGTTGCCTTCCGAAACTAGGTCCAACAAAGGCAAACCCAAATTCGCGTAATCATGAGCAATTTTCACGACCAGACGGAGATTGGCCTTGATCATAAGCGCTCGCGCTTCTCGGTCGCCCTTTTTGATGCGCGCGGCCAAATCAATCTCCTCTTGCGGGGTCAGCAGCGGGATCTGCCCGATCTCCCGAAGGTAAATCTTAATGCCCGTATCTGAATCTTCACCAGCCATACATGCTTGCAGTTTTAATTTTCGTCCTAACAGCCTTTTATACTCGCCTTCCTGGAGAGAATAAAATGTTAACCACCTTAAATAACCTGACGTTTGACAGCCACACCCTCCCTAGTGTTCAACGAATTTCGCGGTCCATCATATATATTCGTATCATAGTCCTCACAACGAGTTATCTGCGTTGTGCTTAGACTAACTTTCGATAGAATCCATTCTCTTTGAACGCTCTACCGACGCCCCCTGCACTTCCTACAGCTCTACGCTTCTTCGGCGATCCGAGACGTTCAGTGCCGGGAAGCGGCTACGCCGGGGGATGCGCAGAAGCGAACAGTCATTAAAAACCGAAAGCCGTTTAAAGTCAACCCGTTTTCCAGAAAAAACAAGCCTCTCTTCTTGCTCACCCTTTCTGCGAAGAAGAATAATTATTTCTCCAAGGTTCGCCGATCAAAAATAACGTGGGAATGCTCCTCGCCGCCGCATGCTCCTCATTTACCGCGTTGATCACAAATTCGTGCACGTGGCGGATATTTTGCGCAGTGTCTTTTCCGATGACGTCAGGTGCCAGCCGATTTCCTATCCCGATCGCGACAATTGCCGGGTCGGTACCGAGGTAATTGTAGACGCTAAATGGCGCCGCGTTCACCCTGCCTTCGAGGTTCAGGCTAAAGCAATCGGGGAGCAACCAAGCCAATGAGCAGGTTGTAAGTTTGTCGCCGAGACGTTTGCGAAAGGTCGCAGTTCATGATGGGACGGATCCCGTAATGTAAGATCGTAAAAACTCCCGCAATTGCCGGAAGCTGCTATCAATTCCATAGACTTTATGCACTAGTAGGTTTGAAGGTTTCTCCCTCTCAGAACAAAACCAATAAACTCAGTAAATAATACAACAGTTGAACTAAACGTCTAATGCAGTTTAGACAACAACCGTTGCTTAAATAGCCACTGTCTGTTAATAGTTCAAACTTATGACTGCATGTGCCATTCTGTTCTGCTCTCTGCTCGCTGTAGCGGGCCTAAGCTCGGCTAAAGCCGATAACTACAAGATTGATCCTGTTCACTCCGCCATCCTGTTCAAGGCGGGACATCTCGGAGTCGGGAACATCTATGGCCGTTTTGATAGCTTTTCGGGCGATTTCGTGTTCGACCCCAATGATCCGACCAAAGATTCGGTGAAAGTCGAAATCACGACCGAGAGCATCGACTCTAATTCGGCGGCTCGTGACAAAGACCTGAAGGGCCCAGATTTCCTAAACACCAAACAATTCCCGACCGCGACATTCAAGAGCACCGCGGTGAAGAAAGTGGACGATAAGAATTACGAGGTTACGGGCGATTTTACCCTGCGCGGCATTACCAAACCGGTGACGCTGGCGGTGCAGGTGATCGGATCTGGACCGGGACCAAAAGGAGAACCTAGATTGGGCACAGAATCTACGGTGACATTAAAACGGAGCGGCTTCGATTTGAAGGCCTTCTTGCCGGCAATCGCTGACGACGTGCAGCTGAGGATCGCGGTCGAAGCCATCAAACAATAAAGCAAGACCATCGATGGGCTCGTTGATTGGCCAGGGAATCGCTGGAGTGATTTTCCCTGCACTCTTAGCACTGATTCTTAATGGTCTGGTCTTAAAGCTCTCGGCTGTCGGCGAGGATCGCAAATGGCCGTTAGTCGGGCTCATCATCGTTGGGTGTTTCGTAATCAGTTATGGTGTCGCATTTGGAGGTGTGACTTTTCCGCCTCGCGAGGCGACGCACTGGCTTCCCTATACCGCGATCGGCGCGTTGCTCTTCGGCATCGTGCTGCTTACCACAGGCGGTTTTGTCCAGATCATCGCTCGTTTAATCGCGGCTTTCGCGGTGGGTTGGACGATTCTTCAATCGCAAATCTTCGGCAACTGGTCCCTCCCCATTTCGCTGGAGTGGCTTGCGGCGGTTACGCTTATTCTGTTTGCGACGTCGCGGCTGATTGAGCGGTGGGGAGCTTCGCGCAGCACAACGCCTGAGATACTTCTGGGAATGGCTCTTGCCGTTGGCTTCGGCGGCATTGCTCTGTTCCTCGGTGGCACGGCGACCCTTGGTCAAATCTGCGGCGTGTTCGGTCTGGTTTTAGCCGGTCTGACGTTTTTGAGCTTTCTGATGCCGCTCGCTCATCCGGGCCCAATCCTCCCTCTCATCTACGTGTTGGTGTTCGGGAGCTTGCTGCTCATTGGCTCGCTTTATTCCGATCTCCCTTGGGTAACATCCGGATTGCTTTGGATCGCTCCGTTTGGCGTTTTAGTTGGCGCACCGGCGACGTTCGCTGGCAAGAACCGGATCGGGCGGCTGCTGGTGCGTGGGCTCATCGTCCTTTTGGTCGCTGCTTTCGCTTTGGTTGCGCTTTTTCTGATCGCCCCTCCAGCGACCGAATACTAGGGCTCCATGCGCCTGTCGCTGAATGGAGATGACTAATAGCAAATAGCCGGTAGCAGACGCGCCCGCATCGTTCACGCGAAGCGTTGCGGGCGGCTTTTATCTATCGGTCATTGCCATCGACCGTGCGCGGCCACGAGTTAATTTGCTGACCGTCCCAAAGGCGTCGTTAACGGCTCACGGGAAGAAGCGCTGGAGAATGAACAACACTACAATCGCCCCGATGATGGACAAGATAAACCCGGCCGGATGGAACGGCGCGCCGTCCGCAGGTTTGGAGAAGATCCGAGCAATTAAACCGCCGACGATCGATCCAACGATTCCGAGGAGAATCGTTGCGAGCAATCCCATATGAACGTGCATGATCAATTTCGCGATCAATCCTGCAATAAACCCAATAATAATATACCAGATGACATGTAACATAGCTGGAGATGTGGTTGAACAGGTTATAGTACCCAGGTAACCGTTGGTTCGGCGGTCCTGAGGGGGGTATTCTTCGTGAATAGTTTTTGCGGTAAGAAGTCTCTGCAGAACGACGCTGCCAATCAATCACGAAGATGTGCTCTTGCACAAGCCCGTATCCAGGAGGTGATCGAATCTTTTCAGCCGAGCACAAAAGTACAAAGAAACAGGCCCGAGGCTTTTTCCTCGTGTCTCTCCACTTGAGTCTGCAAAAGCTTTTCGAACATTTCCTTTTCCAACCGGCGGACTAACGGAAACGCTTCGATCAAGTCCATGATCGAGGAGTGATATTCGAGAATTAAAAGTTGCGGAGCCTCGACGAATTCCGAAAGACACCCTTCCTCCTCACGGATTTTTGCCAATCGCGCGGCCCGGGTCTTTAAGTCGCCTTCCTTGAGACGTTCCGCATAACCCTTTGTCTTTTCGCGAAAAAGCGCGACTAGCAGTTTTTCGGGCGCGTTTGGCCCGTAAAGTTGACGCGCCGCTTGGAGAATCTTAATCGTCGCCGGATTGGCGGCGGTCGGAAAAAACGATGAGGCCTTGGGGGTCAAGCGATAAACGATCTCGGGACGTCCAATCGGCTTGGGACGGCGCCTGGTATCGAGAAAGCCTTGACGCTCGAGTTCTTCGCAATGCTGTTTCACGCCCATGTAGCTCAGGTCTAATCGGCCAGCCAGCTCTCCGATGGCCAGGCCCTGGGTTTTCTTCAGTATGTGGATAATCCGCAGCCGCTGGGACCTGCCAAGTTCGCTGAACCGTCGGGTTGGTTTCCGTGCCTTTCGTTTTCTAATTTCCTGGCTCATCAATTCGGATTGGCACCGATCGAAACGCGCTGCTGTTGAGCAGGCTCTTCCGGCTGCGCGAAACGTAATAGCATCTCAAATGAGGCGGCCGAAGCCATTCCACGTTCGTACATTTATTCCTTGATGTTAGAAATCGCCGTGGTATCTGTTTGGCCATGCAAGAGGGTATCGCATATATCAGATTCTCCAGTGAAGAGCAGGCGGACGGTCATTCTATAGAACGGCAGTTGGACAACGTAAAGGCATACTGCGCTCGCGCCGGGCTCAGAATCTCCGAAACTCTAATAGACGAGGGTTTATCCGCGTTTACGGGACACCACTTGTCAGAGGGCAAGCTGGGTTTATTCCTGGAAGAGGTTGATCAGGGGCAGCATAAAGGGAAAGCCCTGATTATCGAGCACATGGACCGGCTATCAAGGCTGGGTATCGCTGGCACCAATGACCTGCTGGCCCGTCTTCACAAGGGACAGGTAGAGGTTCATATCACACAAGAGAACCGAATTATTCGCTCTGGCGACGACCTACTGACAGCCCTGCAAAATATCATCTCGGCTCACTTCGCAAACGACTACAGCAAGAAACTAAAGGAGCGTGTCGGAGCCGCATGGAATAAGAAGAAGCATCAGCACCAAAGCGGGCTCGCCATTACGTCCATCACGCCCGCATGGCTCATAGGCGAGGTCGGAA
This sequence comes from uncultured Verrucomicrobiae bacterium, assembly GCA_963804425.1. Taxonomy (GTDB): domain Bacteria; phylum Verrucomicrobiota; class Verrucomicrobiia; order Chthoniobacterales; family JAFAMB01; genus DASTDH01. The sequence continues at coordinate 252,476 of CAWDQF010000007.1, forward strand.
AGCCATTTCAAGTCAACGAAGATCGGGTTAGGATTGTCCGAGAAATCTTTCGGCTCGCCGAGACTGGACTGGGCAAGCGACTCATTGCCCGCCGACTAAACGAGCAAGGGCTACCTACCTGGGGCAGGTCGCAAATATGGGCGCACAGCTCCGTCGGCGACATCTTAGTCAATAGATCCGTGCTCGGAGAGTATCAACCTCATACTGGCAAGCGGGCAGAGCGCAAACCGGAGGGAGAGGCCCGAATAGGCTTCTATCCGGTCATCATAGATCTGGCGCAATGGAATCGGGTGCAAGATACACTCTCGGGCCGCAGGTCTGGCCAGTTCTCGGGCAGAAACGGGCAAGCCAGGAACCTGTTTTCCGGTCTGGTATTTGACGCGACCGGAGAGCGCCCGGAACTAATGCGGTTCATCGATAAGGGCAAGGGCGATCAGCGCTACTTGGCCACCATTAAGACAGACGACAAAAAGCCGAATAGCGTCAGGTATGATCGATTTGAGCGAGCCTTTCTTGAATTTTTGGACGCCCTTGATTGGCTCAAAATTCTAAGCGTAGAGGAAAGAGCCGAGATTCACGCCCTTGAGTCAGATGCCGCAAGCATTCAGGCAGCAATCGATCAGACTGAATCCAAAATAGGGCGAGTTATTGATCTGCTGGTTGATACGCCCAGCCAGACCCTAAAAGACCGGCTAGCCGCTATGGAAATACAGGCACAAGCTGACAGAGCGCAACTACAGGCCGTAACCGACAGGCTTGAAACGCGACGGCGCAAGAATATGGATTTGCTCGATGATTCGGTTGTGTTTTCCAAGCTGGCCGACGAACGCGACGTAGAAACGAGAACTCGCCTTCGCCAGGAGATTAGGCGGAAGGTTAATCGGATCGAGTTTGTTGCCTTCAACAGCCAATTTATTACAGGTGAAGGCTGGCCCGAAAAGCAAACAGCCGCGCTGGTCAAGTTCGTCAACGGAGCCACGCGCATCGTCGTATTAACCACCGACGGATCAATGATTACGGCCACCGGCGAGCTACCCTGATCACCATGCGAGGATTCATGTTTTGAAGCCGTCAAGCTGAATTTTATTCAAGCTTTTTGCTACGGCTAGGCACACTGGGCAACACAAAGCAATAGGCGCCCTACTCGATCCTTTGGATAGAGCTATTCTAAACCGATCGGTCAAGACTTAAAAATGCCGTGTTAGACTGCCACGCACATACACGCAAAGAGATATGAAAACAAACGCACTTCAACTCGGCACTTCGCTCAAGCTGGCGAGGTTGCATTACAACGAATATCGCAGCTTTGACCATCTACCGAAATACAGCGAACAGCGCCACCGGGCGTTTATGGCTTTCGGCTTCATCTGTCAAAAGCTAGGTCTGGATGCAATTGAAGTCGCTGGCGATTGGAGCGCACAGGAGCGGAACTAACTAAAGGCGGGACTATGCGGATGTGCAGCGTTGAGGGATGCGGCAGGAAGCCTCTAGCAAAGGGATTATGCCAGAAGCATTACCAGCAAACGCCAGAACGCAAGGCCTACCAGAAAGCCTACGGCACAACCTATAGGCAATCAGAAAAAGGAAGAGCCTCCCAGAAAGCCTATAGGCAATCAGAAAAAGGAAGAGCCTGTCATAAAGCCTACAGCCAATCAGAAAAAGGAATGGCCAGTTCTGACCGATATAGAGAGAAGCATTACGAGCAATGCAAAGATAGCATCCGAAGATGGCGCCTCCTCAAAAAACTAACCGCCGTCGGCCTTAAGCCGATGCACACCGCGCGAGCTAACTACGGATCTTTTGTCGGGAAAGTAGCCCAATTAACAGCCAACGCAGAAAGGACGGCCCCCGAGCGCGATGAGACGAATATCGGCTAAGGATCTGACAGAATACGATAACATACCACACGAAGAGCATGATTGGATCGCCATGGAGTTTATGCCTACTGATTCCTATATCAGATACATTCTGAAGGCGAAACGGCGCAGTAAAAAAGGGAAGGAAGGTCGCGCATGAGTGCAGCCGCTAATCGATCCTAAGCGAGGTCAGCTTCAGGAAACGAAAAGGCCAGTAGTTTTTAGGCTACTGGCCTTTTTGTTTTTCAGAACCAGGTTGCACAAGAGCTGCCAAGCCATTCGTGCGTTTTTCTCTGTTCGCATCGCTGCAAAAGCTGAAGCTCTTGATCAACGTGCAAGGAGTTTGCCGATGTCAACGGAATCGGAAAACATTTTGACAAGAGACCGAAACCGTAGGAGCTTATTCCCTTTATGCCAAGCCATGAAAACATCAATTTACCCTAGGGGTGCCAGAACCATATCAACGCGCGGACGCGCGCGTGTTGAGGGGTGCTGTAGCACCCCTCAGGACATTTCAGCACCGGTGCCAACATCTCCTGATATGGTGCGTAGCACCCCCTTATACTCTTGGAATAAAAGGGAAAGAGAGGAGCTAGCCCAAAAAGCGGCTAGCGCTCCTCTGCTTCGCTCCGTGCCTCTGCCTTCGCCTACGTCTACGGCTCCGGCACTCTGCTTCGCTGTTCCGAAGGTCAATAGCTTCAGTGTTCCGAAGGCTAGTGGCTTCAATAGCTGCAAATCGCTTCAATGGCCTGTCAGGGAAAGAAGCTTCCGTAGAAAGGAAGCTCTAAGCGTATGACTGCTAAGCGCATGGCTGCCAGCATAAAAGTCCGTCCGCGCAAATGGATCAAGTGGATGCCAGCATATAAATCTGGCGATCCTCGGATAATCGAGCATTACATGACAGCCCTGGCTTGCGACAGCAAACAGGCCGCTGGTATATTCCACCAGGATTGCAACCATTATCGACGTGCTCCGGAGGAATCAAGAATTCAGTATGACCAGACGACCGACACATGGCGAGGTCGGGAAGTCGGTCTACCGGGTGCGATGTTTGGTATTCGCCGGAGGAACGATAATCCAGCATCGCTCCGGAACGCGATAGAAGACGCGATCGGTAATCGCTATCTTGGCCGCGAAGCTCTTCTTGCGTTAGCTGTGTCGTTGTTTGGCGCAGAGAAAGCGGAAAGCAAGCTGAAACAAGCCAGATCAAAGAAGTTCATTCGGTTCACTCATCCCCTCTGGCATTTCTGGACAACTCCGCCGCCGCCATCGGAAGTTATTGAGGCGGAGACAGCCGCTCTAAATTGCTCGAAGTATGCTCAACTTTACGGCGCAATGCCGCGCCTGAAGCATCGCCCTGGAGATGCGTACCGGCCAGAGGATTCACAAGTTCTTCAGTGGATGAGCGAGAAATCGGGAAGCACCGATTTCCAGTGGCTCGAAAAAGAACTCAGAAGAGCCCGTCAGGCGGGCGCGATCAAGTTCGACAATGACATAGAAAGTCGCGATTCATTCGGAATCCTGACTTGGCAAGCTGAGCAAGAGAAACTTCCGAAAGCCAAAGCTCCGGTTGAGCAAGCTGCTCCGGTAGTTCCAACGGCTCCGGTTGTTCCGGATGATCGTTACGACCACGAGCACGGAGACGGGCCGCAGAAAGGTAATAGTTACTTCCACCCGATAGATACATACATTCCTTTAGTCGATGGAGGATATGATTCAGGAGGAGATGAATTTTGGATCGGCGAACCCGGAAGCCGAAAGATGATGTCGGAAAAAGCTAAATATGACTTCGAGCGAATGCCGTCAATGCACGAATCTGAAGCTGAAAAATGGCTAGTCAAGAAGATCGGTTTCAATTTCGATGCAAAACGACTCGTGCGTGAGCTGATGGCATCCGGAAGGCTGATACGCGATGGCAATAGGCTCAAGGCTGATCCAGACTTGATTTGACGACTAAGATTTAAAGAGCCACCCGCTGCCCGCAGCTCCAGAGTGGACAAGCCGCTTCGGGGATATGCACGTATATTTGGAGCCGGGCGAGTGGGGTGACGATGAACGGCCAGTTGAATCAATCGGTTTTGACTATGATCATGTCGAGAGGAATTTATCAGGCATCGAGCCAGCGGAAGAGAAAGTCACTTGGTCTGATATGTCGGCCAGCTTTAGCCTCGTGCTTCAGTGGGTCGTTGGGAGCAACCAGAGCAAGCATGCGCGAAAGCCGAATCTGACGATGTCGGGCGCCCGGGCCAATAGCTTACTTTTTTTATTAGATCCTGTGCACGCCTTATATTCCAGCTTGTCCGAGATCGCGGACGATGCTGGTGTGACTAGAGCAGCTCTTTCGAAAGCCGTCTGCCTTCTCCGGGAGGAGCTAGATGGAATTTTGCCGCTGAAGCAAACAACAGAAAGAATGCGGCATGCGCAAAAGGCAGCGCTTCGGGACGGATGCCATTCAAGCCAAGTGCGTTTAGCCAAGCGGGATAAGCTCCGGCTGGAAGCTGTCTGAAGAGTTGCACGCGCAACAATCAACGTACGGTAGCTGATAAAGAGGCTATTATTGGTTGTAGGAACATCTATTAGCAAGTGCCTCAGTATCAACGACCTAGGGTCCGGTGCCGAGGTAGGGTACGCGAACCGAATTTTGATTTGGTGGGGCGGGACTTGACTCGGTGGCCCGGTTATGTCTGAGACGTTCACTTTTCGATCAAAAACGGTCAATATCACCGGCCCGGACGATAACGACCAATATGAGCTGCAAATCGGAAACCTTACACTTCGCAAGAAATTTCAGAGCGAGTTCGAGGCTAGATGCTTTGCGATGCAACTCTTGAACGGATGGCGCTAAAATGGCGGAGTCCGTGGCATCCATAGCCCGCCGAATGGGGCGAAGCACGAAAACGCTCTTCCGCTGGAAGGCAGCGGGCGTGAACATCTGGGATGAAGTCGCCTTGCGCGAGCAAGCCGATTACATGGACATAAGAGCGAAAGGCGCAGCTGCTCAACAAGTGCTGAACCGATCGGGCATGTCGGGCGTCACAGCAGCGCCGACGACGACTTTCGCAAGATTGCTCACTCAAGCGGCATCGGCCCTCGGGACCATTGAAGCACTTCGCGACGCCCTGGACCTTCGCCTGGAAAAAGCAACGAAACTCAGCGGCCAGGAGGATGAAGCCGGGATGCTGGCTGAAGAAGTAAAATGGCTAGGGGAAGCCGGTCAGCTGCTATGGGTTGTGCTTGAAGGGTATCGGGAATGAAAGCGTTCGCCATCGCGTTTATCCCACCGGGCCGGTGTCGTCATTGAGCTCGTCTGCTGGGCTGTCAAAACTGCTACACCCTTGCAGTTTCCAGTTGACATTTTAGCCAAAGGTAAATCATGGCCAGACGCATTGACGGGCTTCCGAAACTCATTACCAGAGGCGAAATTGCCGAATTTCTAGGCGTCGATCGGCGCAGGTACTTCCTCAAGAACCTCCGGCCCGTGGCTTGGATCGAGCTCGGAGGACATCCCGTGGACCTGTTTGAAGCTTCGATTCTCCCGGCAGTCTCTGTAAACGCCAAACACCCGATCAAACAGTCTGAGCCAGAAATCTAAACCAACAAACTTTTTCCTTTATGCCAACACAAATCAAGACAATGGGACAGGCCAATGATCGCCTAGTCGCCTTAGGCCAAAAACGCTGCATTTTCCGGAGCCTCAAGCAGGCGCAGAAATCGGTAGAACAAGCGGAGAAACGCGCGAGCCTTCCGGCATCCCCAATCAAACGTGACCCTTCGCCCGGTCCGTCCGCAGGAACCTCAAGAGCAGACGCCAGGAAGAGCTTACTAACCGCGATCGCTGGCGAGAAGGCACCGGGAGCCTTGGCTGATTTATATGGCAAGCTGGCCGCTAGCTATCTAGCCGAACGCGATTCTCTGCCTCAAGAGGCTGGGGCGGCTCGGGGCGACTTGACCCGGCTCTTCACAAAGGCCTCACGCAACTCCGCCTACTGCGCTTTTGCTGACCGGCAAATCAACCCACAAGCAGCGAAGGCCAAAAAGGCTCTTCGATTAGTGACTGAATAATTTCCCAGGGTAAAAACTAGCTCTCGGGCGCCTGGGAGGGCGCCTCATTCGCCTGTTTCATCGCCCGAGGGCTCCCCCTTTAATTACAGATAGAAACCAACAAATGCATAAAGAAAATGTTATCACGCACACGAAAAGCGCTGTCGACGCTGTCACTGAAAAACTCACGCAGCTTGATGCGCTCTCAAAACAAGCGGAAGTCATCACACCGCCGAGCATCCCTTTATTACCCATGAATACTAACGAAGTCCTATCTAAAACGGAAGCCGCAGTAGTCGCGGTCGAAAGCAAACTCCAAGAGTTAACAGACCTTGAACAAAAAGCCGCACAACTGGATCAAGAAATCGCTGCCCTTACGCAAGGTGAACAAGATATTCTGGCGAGCAACAAAGCCGACGAGATCAAAACCAAGAAGCTTATCGAAGCGCGAACCATTCGCGAGGTGAAAGCCTCGAATCTCTCGAAGCTCAAGAACGAGATAGCAGCGATCGAGGGAGAAGCGATCGCACTCGGGCTTTATGCAAATAATTTTATCGGAGCCTTGCGTGACGCTCTAGTTGCTTCGAGAACTGAGCGCGTGTTGGAAGGACTTACTCAGTTATTTAAGCCTAATGTGCTCTTGGAACTTAAGCGCTTTGCTAGTTTCAGTTTGCTAGTTGATGAAGTGGAAGGCAACGGGCACGACCGTTTTATCTGGGTGCCGTCTAGATTGGATATGTGCCTTGATAATTGTAAGAAGCTCCGAGCTGAGTTTAACCGATTATCGGCGATGACTGAATCTGAGCCGTCTATTGAGATTATTACTAGCGAGGGCTGGACGGTTCCAGCAGTGTGGGGTAGGCGCCAGGACGTTCAGTTTTTGGGAGCGCTGGCGTAAAAATACTACGGATTTAGCCGGGGAAGGCGCGGACTAAACCTTTTCTTCACTTCTGCGCACAGAGACGGTGACTGATGCAATGCGTCAAAGCTAATGCCGAGTTCTCCATAGATTCTCAACGTTTCGCCATCCGCTTCGGCCAAAGACTTAAGGATAATCATCCAAGCGGCTTGGTCGTGTATTTGCGCGTTCAGGGCGTCTCGAAATAGTTCTCGCTGGAAACCGGATGAGGAAGAGAAAAGTTTTTGAAGTGCGCGGAATAGAGCTTGCCTTCGAAATCTGTCATTTACTGGCACCTGATAACTCCTCAGCAATTTAGATATAAGGTCCAAGAATTTCGAATCTGAGTCGGACCTTGAAATGATTTGTGGAATGCCCGGTTCAACAAGCTGAAGGAAGGCGCTATTTCTTGGCATCCGGGAAATTTCTAGATCGGAAATTACCTCCCCAACCCTCTGACTTAGTGATAAGAAAAGATTTTGCCGAGCGGTTGCATCGGTTTGTTCGCGAGCGGCCGCTGCTTGGTCCTTTAGAAACGGAATCGTCCAGAGAACTCCCGCGAAAGCTAGTCCTGAAAAAAGAGCACTCAGAAGACCGAAAAATTGACCCAGGTTGGCTAGACCTTGACCACTATCGCATCCTCTGTAGGCGTTGAAGCATAAGAAAGTGATAATCCAAACCGCTGCTACGAACAAAAGAGCAAAAGGCCCGAGAAGCCAACGCTTCATTAAAGTTTTCACGCTACGTTGGATTCTACCAAAATGCTCACAAGAATGGAAACCTGTCCTTCGGCACCAAGAGTATCACTTTCCGCGCGGTCCGCTGACCTTCTGCTGACCGCGCGTTGATTTCCCTCGTGCATAGCCCACAAACGAGCGGAAATGGCCCTAGCTCATTTTGGGTAGGTCTGTATCGCTTCAGGGCATCAGAACGCGCCAGATCCAGCCACAGGAACGGCAATCAGGGTATCTACTGTTCTTGCCCGGTGCAATTCGAGGCGTAAATGTAACGCCCCGGTCCTGGCTTCGGCCGCCCGACTAAGGAGAGATTAGGGGGAACTGGTCACTTACCAGTCTTCACAATAGAGTAGGTCTTTATGCCTTTACGGTCCAGCAAAAGAAGCAGACTCGCTTTCCCTTTTTGCTCGGCCAACGCTTTTTGAAAGGCATCGAGGTTGAGGACCGCCGCGCGGCCCACTTCAGTAATGACATCCCCCGGCTGGATATCGGCCAAGGCAGCCGGACTGTTTGGCACTACGTCTGTCACCACGACACCGGTGTCGGATTTCAGCGCCAATTCTTTCTGCAATTCGGGGGTCACATCCTGCACTTCGATTCCAAACGAGGTGTTGCTGCTTTGAGGAGATGGAACTGCGCTTGGCGCAACGGATGCATGTTCACTCTCAGTCGGCAGCTCTTCCGTTTTCACCGGAACAGTAACCTTCTTCCCGCTCCGCCAGATTCCGAGACTCACCTGGTCACCGACTTTTTTCTTTAAGATTTCACGCTGGAGTTCCTTGGCTGAAGCCACGGGTACTCCATCGACTTCGGTAATGACGTCGGCGGGCCGGAGGTCGCTTTTCGCTGCCGGCGTATCGGCTTGAATCGTGCGGACCAGAACCCCTTTATCTACCCCTTTGAACAGGTCGCCTCGATTCTGTTCGGTCAGCGATTCGATAATGATACCCAGCCACGGCCGAACGATCCGCCCCGAGCTAATCAGCTGATCGCTTACTTGTTGGGCCAGATTGCTTGAGATGGCAAAACCAAGTCCACGATTCAAACCATGGATCAAGGTGTTCATGCCGATCACCTTCGAATCGATATCGCAAAGTGGGCCTCCGCTATTGCCCGGATTGATGGCCGCATCTGTCTGGATGTAATCCTCATATTTGTCTGCCAAAAGCTCGTTCCGCCCTTTGGCGCTTACTACGCCAGTGGTAAAGGTGTACTCGAATTTGTAGGGAGCACCGATCGCGCAAACCAGCTGTCCGACTTTCACTTCGTCGCTGTTAGCCAGCTCAACGACTGGTAGATTGGCTGCCTCGACCTTGATCACTGCTATATCGGTCCGCTCGTCGGCGCCGATCACCTTTGCCGATAGTACCCGCCCATCTTTGAACTTTACTTGGATCCGATCGGCTCCATCGATTACATGATTATTGGTAAGGATATACCCGTCCGCGCGAATGACGAATCCAGAGCCCTCGCTTTGGTCGGGTTGTTCGCTGCCTTCGTCTCCTTTTGGGCCCTTAAAAAAGAAGTCAAAGCCCTCAAATGGGTTGTTGGTATTGCTGGACGCGCTGGATTTAGCGACATCGATAACCACAACCGTGGGCGATACTCGGTCGTAAACTTGCTCGAACGCTTCGTTGAGCTGATGAACCAGATCTTTGCCGGCATTTGCCTCGGCGGTCTGTGCTGGGACTTGACTAGGAACCACAGCGGCCAATCCGCTCAACGAAAAGAAAAGAGCGCGTGCAATGACGATCCTCATATTCAAAATCTAGCCCACAACGTCTTTGCCGAATTCGTCAGCCATGGCGATTCATGGAGCTGCCATAGGGATAAATCGATTTGCCTGCGAAACAAGCGGAAACTTTCCATGCAATTGACAAGCCAGGAGGGGCATCTAGAATTTACGCAGTAGGTATTGTACCGACTAGTCAACCAATCATGCATCATTCAGCTGAAACCGCGGATACGCGGTTTGTCTCCCATGCGCCAGGTCACTGGCCCGAGGTCGATCCAAATCTCTGGAACGACTGGAAATGGCAACTCAAGAATCGGGTCACATCTCTCGAGCAGCTCGCCGGAAAAATCGACCTCGCCAACGAAGAACGGGCCGGCGTGCTCTTTTCTGGGAACAAACTTGCCCTCGCCGTAACTCCTCACTTTTTCAACCTTATCGATCCCATCAACCCGGATTGTCCGATCCGGCGGCAGGTTATTCCCCGGATCGAAGAATCGATTCGATCTCCGCTCGAAATGGCCGATCCATGCGGCGAAGACAGCCACATGCCTGTTCCGGGCCTGGTGCACCGTTATCCGGACCGAGTTTTGTTCCTGGTCACTGACCGATGTGCTTCCTACTGTCGATACTGCACCCGGAGCCGGGTTGTCAGCGGTGTCGGAGAACAAGAACTTCACACCGAGTTCGAAGAGGTCTACCGGTATCTCGAGGCCCACACTGAAGTGCGCGATGTCCTCCTTTCCGGCGGAGACGCCCTTTTGTTTTCCGACGACAAATTGAAAGGTATCTTGCAGCGCCTGCGAGCGATTCCGCACATCGAATTTTTGCGGATTGGTACTCGCGTTCCGATCTTCTTGCCCCAACGGATTACAGCGGAGTTATGTCAGATGCTGCAACAGTTTCATCCGCTGTGGATGAGTGTACACGTTAATCACCCGCGCGAATTGACGCTGGAGGTCAAAGGGGCGCTCGAGCGTTTGGCTAACCACGGCATTCCCTTGGGTAACCAGAGCGTTCTCCTCAAAGGTGTGAACGACGATGTCGAAGTGATGCGGGCTTTGGTGCACAAGCTATTACTTTGTCGGGTGCGGCCTTACTATCTCTACCAGTGCGATCTGATTCACGGATCTGCCCACTTGCGCACCTCTGTGGCAAAAGGCATCGAGATCATTGAAGGGCTCCGCGGACATACCTCCGGTTATGCCGTCCCTCAATTTGTCATCGATGCTCCGGGTGGCGGCGGCAAAGTGCCGATCAATCCCGGTTACGTTCTGTTTCACGATTACGAAAAAATCGTCATCCGGAACTATGAAGGAAAGATCTTCGAATATCCGGAGCAGGACCAACCTGTGACGTCGTTCCGGGTGCAGGAGCCGGTGGACGAATTCCTTTTCTCTTGAGGCGCCCCCCGGAGGGGGAACAGACAGAGCAGCACAGCCGCCACCAAAGGCGCCGAAAAAATAACCGCGAATAGACAACAATGGATCCTCCTTGCTCTGCGAGCTACGGCGGGACAGGCTACGAATTGATTCCTTTATTCGCGTCCATTTGCGTTCGTTCGCGGTTAGAAAATCCTCGCAAAAAAACAAGAATCGCAACCAGTTATTACAGGGAGTGTACGTTAGAGAAGCGAGGCGTCCCGCAAGGGACGCTTGATCGCAAATGCAGCACTATCACGTTGTCTTGGATATGACACGTCGAGAGTTGGAACGCTTCAGCCGTCCGCTTATAGGTAGTCCGAAGTTATTCATCAATCTGGGGCCAAAGCCCGCGATGAAGCTTTGGAGCGTGAGCGACCCCCGGATTGTGAGTAACTTCGCCCCAAGCGCGTCAGCCGGCTACGAATGGCCGTCCCATCCGCAGCAACGGATTCCCGGAGAGTTTCGAGCTGGCTGATTCTTGCTTGAGTGAGAGAAACAATACTCAGACCATGGCGAGATCGCCCCCTGGCGCTTTACGTCTCACTATAAGGGTTTGGTAATCACTCGAGCGGCGCGAGTTTTCTTATTTGGAGCAATCACGTTATGACTTCAGCCGATAGAGCTAATGAAAAACCAGTCGCCGCTTTTGTCGGGATCGACTGGGCCGATCAACAACACGCTGTGGTGCTACGAGCAGCCACTAGCAACGCTAGGCTGGAACATCGCAGCATTGGCAGCGAGCCGGATGCTTTAGCCGAGTGGGTATTGGAAGTGCGAGAGCGTTTCGCTTCTGCGGGTAGGATCCTGGTTTGCTTAGAGCAGAGTCGCGGAGCGCTGATTCACTTTTTGATGGGCTATGAGTGCTTTGAACTCTATCCCCTCAATCCTAAACAACTGGCTAGTTACCGGCAGGCCTTTCGACCCAGCGGGGCCAAAGACGACCCGGTTGATGCCGAGCTACTTTGCCAGTTTGTGAGTCTGCATCATGAGAGCTTACGCCCCTGGCATCCCGACGATGGATTAACTCGAAAGCTAGCCCTCTTGTGCGAGAAGCGCCGTCAGGCGGTCGATGCCCGCACTGCCTTGAGCAATCAGCTCAAGAGTGAACTTAAGCAGTACTTTCCCTTGGCCCTAGCCCTACTGGACAACGATCTGAGCACGGCCTTAGCTGCAGATTTTTTGCTCCAGTGGCCTAATTTCGAGTCGCTCAAAAAAGCTTCGACCCACAAGCTACGTAAGTTCTTTTACGGCCATCACAGTCGCAGCGAGCAAAAACTCCAAGCGCGGCTGGAACGGATAGAGGCCGCCCAACCCTTGACCCGCGACTCGGCCATCATTGAGGCGGGCAGTCTCACTGTGCAGATGCTGGCCCAGCAGCTCAAAGCACTGCTGCCTTACATCGCTCGGTACGAAAAAGAGATCGCTCAACTCTTCGATCTCCATCCCGACAGCGCCTTATTCAACAACCTCCCTGGGGCGGGTCCCACTCTGGGCCCTCGTTTACTGACAGCCTTCGGCACCGATCGAGAGCGTTTTCAAAGTTCGCTCGAAGCCGTGACTTTCTTTGGGATTGCTCCGGTGACTGAACAAAGCGGCAAATCCAATGGATCCACTTTCGCTGGGCTTGTCCGAAATTCCTCCGCCAATCCTTCCACGAGTTTGCCGGCCAATCGGTTCGCTTCTGTGATTGGGCCGCACTCTTTTATCAACAACAAAGAGCCCGCGGCAAAGGCCATCACGCCGCAGTGCGTGCTCTGGCCTACAAATGGATCCGGATCTTGTTCCGTTGCTGGAAAACGCGCCAACCTTACGACCCTGAGCTCTACCTCAGCGCCTTGCTCCAACGTGGCTCGCCTTATTCTTCGCCGGTGAAAAACTCTCCTCAAAAAATTTGACAGACCACCTCAGACCTCTCCGGGAGCTGCGTTCCTGATCTCGAGCCTTTGGCTTGGTGCGCATGGTGGGCCATGTTCGATACCGTCTATTTTGCATTTGCTATGAGATCCAGGCTAATCTGTTTCGATGGCAGGAATTGTTGTTCGGCCGAGATCTCGGATCTTTCATGGTCATGATTGGGTCTATCAAACTGAGGTACTGAAAACTTTTGGCGAGCCGGCTCCCGGGGAGGTTATTTCGATAAAGGACGGTCGGGATCGGCTGTTGGGCAGCGCAATTTATAATCCTCGATCGCAGATTGTCGCGCGACGATTTTCTCGACAGCGTCAGGAACTCGATCTCGATTTCTTTGTTCGGCGTATCGAACAAGCCGCTACTTTTCGCAGAAACTGGGTCAATGACCGCAACCCGAGCCGGCTCGTCTGGAGTGAGAGTGACGGTCTTCCGGGAGTGATCATCGATCGTTATGGTTCACACCTCGTCCTGCAAGCGCTGACCCTGGCCATGGATCAGCGCAAGCATCTCATCGTTGAGGCGCTCCAACAGCTATTTTCACCGGATTCCATTGTCGAGCGCAACGATGTACCGGTGCGCAAAGCGGAGGGCCTTTCTTTGGTTGTTGGCGTACTCTCCGGTAAGGTTCCTGAAATGCTGGAAATCGATGTGGGCGGTTTGAGGTTTCAAATCGATCTCCAGAGCGGGCAAAAGACGGGGTTCTATCTAGATCAGATTGACAACTATGCCGAGGTTGCCCAGCTAGCGACTGAGCGCCGCGTGCTCGATTGTTTTTCTAACCAGGGCGCCTTTGCGCTTGCTTGTGCCAAGAGCGGCGCGGCCGCCGTCACAGCAGTGGAGAGCAACGAAACTCTAGTCCTTGCGATTGAGCAGAATGCTCGATTGAACGGCCTTCAAATTGACGCGCGAAGCGAAAACGTTTTTGACTTCCTCACGGATGAAATCGAGCGGGAATCCCGGTACGATCTCGTGGTGCTCGATCCTCCATCGTTTGCCAAGTCGCGGGAAGCACTGAGCAATGCCTGGCGCGGTTACAAAGAGATTCATCTGCGGGCTTTGCAGCTTCTTTCTGAAGAAGGATTACTTGTCACGTTTTCGTGTTCTCATCACGTAACACGACAGATGCTGCTCGAAGTGGTGGTCGAAGCGAGCGTTGATGCAAAACGGCATCTGCGAATGATCAAGCCACTGGGGCAGTCGCTTGATCACCCGATCCTACCGCATTTACCCGAAACCGAATACCTGAAAGGATTCATATTCCAGCGACTGCCAGGCCGATAGGAGCGCCGACGCGAAGCGCAGCACGATCTTAAGTGTTTCCCCACGAGAGCGAGGGTTGTAAGCCTGGCGGATTAATCGTTCCCGGCGTCGTCGGCGTCCTCGCTTCAGTTGGCTATTGGCTATTGGCTTTTGATATGATAGGAACTTGACAACGAGCTTTCAGTTGCAGCTGATTCTGGTTGCAGGAATGATGAAGGCGCGATGTCGGACAGCATGAAAGAGCCGTTTCTCGATCTCCGCGGGGGCGAAAATCCATCGTCGGACGAGCTTGATTCTCAGGTGCAACGGGCTCAAGAGCAGTTGCTGCAGCTCAAGCGGCAACAAGAGGCGATCGAGAAGCAAAAGAGAGAGCTGGAAGAGTTAAGTCGCAAACAGGACGAGCTCGAAAAGGGGCGAGCGGAGATGATCGAAAAGCTCAGCCGTTCCCTGGTTGTGATTGAGCGACAGACCTACGATGCCGAGAAGCGGGTCGAACAACTGAAAACCTCGGCAGTCGCCTTTTCTCAACACCTGCGGGCGCTGGAGCGAATCAATCCAAAAAGTTGGAGTAACGGCGACGACCTTAACAAAGAGCTCAGCAAGGCGCTGAGTTCGGTCGACGATGCTCGAGTCGAATACACCAAATCGATTACGAAAATAAATGCAGGATCCGAAGATGAAGTCATTGAACCGCTCGCATCACACGAATATGGCGAATATCTGCCCGGTGAAGAAGGCAACTTCGCGGCGTGGTTTAAGCGTGGATTGGCATTCACTTTGCCGCTTATTCTCTTCGGTCTGATTGCGTTCACTGTCGCTATCGTTTTTCACTTTGTCCTCTCGAAGTGATGACGCGCAAACGCCCTACCGGATCTCCCATAAAAGAAAAAAGGGAGGAATTGGCTAAACAGGAATCCGCTCTGCGTGAGCAAATGGAAAATCTGGAACGGCTTATCGCAGATGCTCCCAAGCTGGCGGAGGCCGAACTGGAGCGTCAGCGACAAGAGCAGATCGCGCGCGCTTCGACCCGCAGAGGTCCGCTCGATTCGCCGGATATCCTGGAGGACGTGCGCCACGACGAGGGATTGTTCTCGGAGCGGCGGCGGCGACCCCGGCGGGCCCAGCGGAGAGCGGCGCGAATGCGGCTGGTTGCACTGGTCCTGACTGTAATGATTCTTGGCGCCTTGGTCATTTTTCTAGCAATTCAATTGGCCAACCGGCTATGAGGAGAGCTGGGGCGGAGCAATCGGTCCCGGCCCGTTCGCCGTACTCTCGCGACAACGAGACGAAGGAGGAAGGGACACAACGAAAGTGGCCCGGTCCGGCGGCTGCGCATCTGCGTCAACCTAAGGTGACGGGTGGTTCTTGCCGCAGGGCCCCGGATTTTAGCCTGCACTTTGGTTAGGCCCGATCCTCGTGCTCCTAAAGCACCGGCAATTTGGACCGGACCCTGGCCGGCCTCTATGCCGCCAAAGAAGCAGGGGTCACCCCGCTGCGCGGGTGTTTTTCAGAACGGGCGCTCCGATCGAGCGCCTTATGAGGACGAACCGCGCTTTTTAACATACCCAGGATTACGCCAAGCCTCCACTTTGGCAGCCTGTCGGGCTTTGTAAACGGCCCGAAGGGTCGATGAAAACCTAACCCAGGCTTTAGCCCATGCGCGTCAACATAAGGAAGTGACTGCTAAAGACGCTGAGGGCCGCTTCTCCGCCGTCCCGGCTTGTCCGCCGTGGTCTCGCGAAAGCGAGACGAAGGAGGAAGGGAGTCGCTTGATCGCAAGTGGGTCGCTTAGACACGTGGCATTGAAGGCAGCTAAACACCACTAAGAGACCTGAACATTTCAGCCGTCCCTAGCGGGACGGAGGGGCTTTTTCTCGTTTCCCGGCACTTCGTACCGGGCTACTATCGCTCTGTCCCTCCGGGACGATTTTCCGGCTACTTTCATTGCGTTCCTTTCTCCTTCGTCGTCGTTGCGGGACTACAGCGGATAGGCCGCGACCCATTGCTCAACGCTGTGGAGACAGCTCTGCTGCTGGTCCGGGCCCTTGTGTTGACGCGCATGGGCTTTAGCCTGGGTAGATCAGAATAAACGCGATCAGCCCTGTAAGGGCGTCTGAAAAGGCCAGCGAGCTCAAACCCAAAATCCGAAATTCATCACGCAGCCGGCTCATGGGTGGTTGGCAATTAATTGCTCCACAACCGGTGATGCACACAACATCTCCCGCCCCTACAGGGCTGTTTTTGTCGGGACGGAATTCCCAGGCTAAGCCTGGGCTATGTTTTCATAACCCTTCGGGCCGTTTCCGAAGGCAATAGGCTAAGATCTATTTCCCCTTCATTGGGAGAAAATAGGCTTTCCCCTATGGTGTCGCGCTCGGCCGCCACGCGGCCGCCGGACCTCGAGAGGCAATTCAAAAAAGCGAAGCGTCCCGCCAAGGGACGTTCGAGAATCATTGTCCGTGTTAATTGGTATTGGAGGTCTTTCTAAACCCTACGAAATGTTTCTTTTTATTATTTTTGGTTGTACTGATCACCAGTCATGAGTTCCACGAAATTTGACGTTCAGTATGTAGCCGAGTTAGCTCGGATTAAGCTGACTCCGGAAGAGATTAGTACATTTCAATCTCAGCTTGCTCACGTTCTGGAACACGTCGAGAAATTGAATCAGGTCGATCTGACAAACGTCGAGCCGACCGCGCACAGTTTTCCGATTTACAATGTGTTCCGTCAAGATGAGGAGCAAGCGAGCCTGCCGCGTGACCTGGCTTTGGCGAACGCGCCGCAGCAGGCGCACGGGCTTTTCATGGTGACCAAAGTTGTGGAGTAGAACGGTGGAAATTAGTTCGCTCACGCTCCACGAAACCCGCGATATTCTGAAGTCAAAACAAGTTTCGCCTCGCGAGGTCATCGAGGCCCTTTGCTCGCGGATTGAAAAGGTCGACTCGCAAATCAATGGATACTTGTCTTATGACGTTGAGAAAGCGATTGCCAACGCCAACCAAGCGGATATCAATCTGCCTTTGGGCGGCGTGCCGATCGCAATCAAAGATGTCATCAGTGTCGCCGGTCATCCGTGTGGCTGTGGGTCTAAGATTCTGCAGGGCTATGTAGCGCCGTACGATGCAACGGTGATTAGCCGTCTGAGACGGGTCGGGGCGATTCCGTTTGGGCGCGCCAACATGGATGAATTTGCCATGGGCTCTTCCACCGAGAACTCAGCCTTTGGACCAAGCAGAAATCCCTGGGACACAGAAAGAATTCCAGGCGGATCGAGTGGTGGTTCGGCGGCGGTCGTTGCGGCGGACGAGGCCGTAGCGGCGCTTGGTTCCGATACGGGCGGATCGATTCGGCAGCCGGCGGCTCTTTGTGGCTGCGTAGGACTCAAGCCGACTTATGGGCGAGTTTCCCGATACGGGCTGGTCGCTTTTGCCTCTTCACTCGACCAGATCGGGCCGCTCACCAAGGATGTTCAGGATGCGGCTCTGTTAATGAACGTCATCGCGGGAGCTGATCCGGCCGATTCAACTTGCCTGGATGTGCCGGTACCGGATTACACAGCGCATTTAGGGAAAGGCGTCAAAGGAATGCGGCTCGGCTTGCCGAAGGAGTACTTCATCGAAGGACTCGATCCTCAGGTCGAGCAGTGCGTTCGTCGGGCGGTGCACCATCTGGAAAAACTCGGCGCAAAGATTTCGGAAATTTCACTCCCTCACACTGAATATGCATTGAGCACTTACTATCTGATCGCCCCAGCGGAGGCATCCGCCAACCTGGCGCGATTTGATGGGGTGCGTTACGGATTTCGCGCCAGCGAAATCAACGGCTTACTCGACCACTACGGAAAAACGCGAGAAGAGGGTTTTGGTCCAGAGGTGAAGCGTAGGATTATCCTGGGAACGTATGCGCTGAGTTCCGGGTATTATGACGCTTTTTACCTCAAAGCCCAAAAAGTGAGGACATTGATTCGGCGCGATTTCAGTGACGCTTTCGCACAGGTCGATGCAATCGTGTGTCCGACTTCGCCTACCCCAGCGTTCAAGCTGGGAGAGCGCACGGACGATCCGCTCAGCATGTATTTGGCCGATATCTTTACCCTGGCTGCGAACATGGCCGGCATTTGCGGAGTCAGTATCCCGTGCGGGTTTACGACTTCCGGGAAAAAACATCTTCCGGTTGGTCTCCAGATTCTGGGGAAAGCACTCGACGAAACTACCATTTTACAAGTTGCGCACGCCTATGAGCAAAGCACCGACTGGCACCGAATGAAGCCGGAGCTCGCATGAAACTAGTAAGCGGCGAGCAGTAAGCAGTGCTGACTGCTTACTCAGCCCCTGTCATCACTCACTCCTCTGGGCTCTCGGCGTTTTTTAAGTGGGCCAAGACCTCGAAATCTTCCAGCGTCGTTGTATCGCCAGTGACCTGCCCGCCGGCGGCCACCTCTTTCAGAAGCCGGCGCATGATTTTGCCGCTCCGCGTCTTGGGCAGCGCTTCGGCGAAACGGATATCATCCGGCTTGGCGAACCGGCCGATGACGTTACCGACATGCTGCCGAAGCTTGTCTTGCAATTCCGGCGACGCCGATTCTCCCTGTTTGAGCGTAACGAAACAGACGACCGCTTGGCCCTTGATCTCATCTGGGCGTCCTACAACGGCCGCCTCAGCAACACAGGAGTGACTGACGAGTGCGCTTTCGATTTCTGAGGTGCCGAGACGATGGCCGGCGACATTTAAGACGTCGTCGATGCGCCCGACTATCCAGAAATATCCATCTTTGTCGCGTCGGGCTCCGTCGCCGGTGAAATAGATTCCCTTGTACTCGCTCCAATAGGTATCTTTGTACCGTTGTTCGTCACCCCAAATGGTTCTTAGCATCGCCGGCCAAGGTTTGCGGATGACGAGCTTTCCGCCCTGATTGGCGTCTACTTCTTTTCCCCGATCGTCGACGACGGCGGCATCGATTCCGAAAAACGGGAGCGTCGCAGTGCCAGGTTTGAGTGGGGTTGCACCGGGCAGGGGAGTAATCATGATGGCGCCAGTCTCGGTCTGCCACCAAGTATCCACGATTGGACAACGGCCGCCTCCGATCACCGTGTGATACCACATCCAAGCCTCCGGATTGATCGGCTCGCCCACCGTTCCCAACAACCGGAGCGAAGACAAATCGTGGCGGTTCGGGTATTCGTCTCCGGCCCGTATAAATGCGCGAATAGCCGTCGGCGCGGTATAGAAGACGTTAACTCCGTGCTCTGCAATCAATTTCCAAAAACGATCCGGTTCCGGCCAGTTGGGAGCGCCTTCGTACATGAGCACTGTTGCGCCGTTGCTAAGCGGCCCATACACGACGTAGCTGTGGCCGGTGATCCAACCCACATCGGCAGTGCACCAAAAAACATCATCTTCCTGCAGATCGAAGACATATTTGGTAGTGATGGTGGTGCCGAGGAGGTAACCGGCGCTGGTGTGCAGAATTCCTTTCGGCTTACCGGTGGAACCGCTAGTGTACAAAATGAACAGCGGATGCTCAGAATCGACCGCTTCCGGCTCACAATGCGGCTCGACGTTTTCCATTTCCTGATGCCACCAGACGTCACGTCCCTCCTTCATCGAGATTTCATTGTTCGCCCGCCGAAACACGATGACTTTTTCGATCTGCTCATTATCGCTTAACGCTTCGTCGACACTCTTCTTCAGGGGCATTATCTGGCCACGCCGATAACCGCCGTCGGCGGTGATCACCAACCTCGCTTCGCTATCGTTGATCCGATCCTTGATGGCTGCGGAACTGAATCCTCCAAAGACAACAGAATGGATTGCGCCGATTCGAGCGCATCCCAGCATGGCGATTGCCGTCTCCGGGCATAACGGCATGTAGATAAGGACTCGGTCGCCTTTTTTTATCTGATTTCTCCGGAGGACATTGGCGAACTTGCAGACTTCCCGATAGAGCTGGTTGTAGGTAAGCGTTCGCTTTTCGCCCGGTTCTCCTTCCCAGATGATAGCAGCTTTATTGTGCCGCGGTCCCTTCAGATGTCGATCCAAGCAGTTTTCTGAAACGTTTAGTTTACCTCCTACAAACCACTCGGCGAACGGTTCATTCCATTGCAAAACCTCGTCCCACCTTTTGCGCCAGACTAGAAGTTCCTCGGCTTGTTGACCCCAAAACTTTTTCGGGTTCTTAATCGATTTTCGGTAAAGCTCTTCGTATTCGTCAAAATCCGAGATCAGGGCACGCTTCGCAAAAGACTTGGAAGGTTTGAAAACCCGATTCTCGACGAGGTGAGATTCGATGTGGTTGCTCATGGGAGGGATTTGAATGTTTCCGCTACTAAATGCGATTTCTCGGAACCTTAACCTTGGTATTTAATAAATCGGGAGCCGGCGAATCGCCAGGTTTGCCAATACGCTAAACCTGAATGACCGGGAGCGGATAGCGCAGTCGAAGTTCCTGCTCCAATATGATCTCTACGTGGTGCAATCCGTATTGTTGGAATTGGACTCCGGTGAATAGGTTGACATTGGTCACATGCCCCTCCAGTTCCTTTAGCTCAAAATCGATCTGGGACTCCGCCAGAACCTGCCGGTCATCAGTCCCCAATATTCGCGCCACCTGCCGGAAGCGCCCAACCCCACTGCACCACCGCGTCCAGACACAAAGCTTGAGCAAGGCCACCGGCAACATCCGCGCCGGGATCAGGTTCACGATTCCGACTAACGTTTGCATGCCATTCACTTCCTGGCGGACATCTTCGCAGATGACGGAGGCTTGCAAATCAGGCAACACGCTATCGGCATCCATAATCCACCAATCTCGCTCGGCCAGAGGGAAACGACCAGGTCACTCGCTAGATCGCTGCTTCGCCCCGTTCTTCGGTTCGTATTCGAATTGCCTCATCGATGGAGATGACAAACACCTTGCCATCTCCGATTTTCCCGGTCCGAGCGGTTTGAACGATGGTCTCTACGGCGCGTTGTACGCGGTCATCCGGTACGACTATTTCGAATTTCACCTTTGGTAGGAAATCTACCGTATATTCGCTCCCGCGATAGATTTCTGTGTGGCCTTTTTGGCGGCCAAATCCCTTCACTTCGCTGACGGTCATTCCCTCTATCCCAATCTCCGTAAGGGCTTCTTTGACGTCCTCCATCTTAAAGGGCTTGATGATCGCCTCGATTTTCTTCATGACCGCCTCAAATTGAGGTAGCGTTCGCAAAAATGCAAGGTTTCCGAGGGGTTCGGAAGTTCAGAAGTTCAGAATTTCAAAAAGACGAGGCTCCTCCGAAGTCTAGGCTTATTCGTTGAATTACGGCTGGAAGAAGTTCGTGTTCCGCCGCTTGAATGCGGGCGTGCAGCAACTCGGCGCTATCTCCCGGCAAGACCGGAACCTTTCGCTGATCTATGATCTCACCGGTATCAACGCCGGCTTCGACGTAGTGTACGGTACAACCGGTTTCTGTTACGCCAGCTGTCAGAGCCTGTTTCCAGGCTTCGAGACCGGGGAAATTTGGCAGTAGCGACGGGTGAATATTGATGATCGCTCGGGGAAAAGCGTTGAGTAACGGTTGTTTCACGACTCGCATAAATCCGGCCAGCACGACCAATTCAACGTTCGCTTCTTGCAATAGCCGAACAATATCGTGCTCCACTTCTTCGGCTAACTTGGTTCGGTATTTCCCCGGATGCACGTAAAGCGCTGGGATTTGATAGTCGCGAGCGTAGGAAAGAATCCCGGCGTCGGGGACGTCTGAAATTACGATCCGGACCTCCGCACTTAGCCTGCCGTCGTTAATTTGTTCCACGAGGGCGCGAAAATTTGAGCCTTTGCCGGATCCGAGCACTCCGAGCTGAAGTCGTTTTTTCATTTTTCTTGGATAGCGCGAAGCAATGCCGTCGTCGACTTGCCCGGTACCAAAGGAAGGATTCTTACCTGCGCGCCGACTTGCCGCAATGCGCCGAGTTCCTCCGGATCTAAGGTATCGATCGTATAATCTCCTCCTTTGACGTAGATGTGCGGCCGCAACTCGTTTACCAATCGAGTAACTCGGGGATCGCTAAAAACTATTACGTGGTCGACCGCGGCTAACGCCGCTAAGACTTCCGAGCGATCGGCTTCGTTGTTGATCGGTCTACCGGGCCCTTTAATCGCCCGCACCGATTGATCGCCGTTGAGTCCGACCACAAGTTGTCCCCCCAATTCCTTAGCCGCCTGCAGATAGCGCACGTGACCAACATGAAGTATATCAAAGCACCCGTTCGTAAAAACAATTTGCTCCGGCGCGTAGTTTTCACGAAGCGCCGCTGCCGCAGATTCTAGCAATATCTTAGGAAGCATGCCGTTTAGTTGAAATTTGCAGTAGCAGCTTACCAAAGTAAGTCTATACCAATTATATCATGCTAGATCCTCGTTTCGACCGCCTTGCGGAGGTGTTGATCGATTTTTCGACCCGGCTGCAAAAAGGAGAGAAGGTACTAATCGACTCTTTTGATATCCCGCCGGAGATGGTGGTCGCTCTGATTCGAAGAACTCGCGCCATAGGGGCGGTCCCTTTGGTCAATCTGCAGAGTAACGCCGTTAACCGAGAATTGCTGCGTGGTGCCGAAGAGGACCAGTACCGACTGATTGCGGACTATGAACTGGTGAGAATGCGAGCGGTGGATGCTTACATCGCTCTGCGCGGAAGTTATAATATCACCGAGCATTCGGATGTTCCGCCGGATCGAATGCAGCTCGCCCTGAAATTGCTCCAACCTGTGTTGGAGCAGCGGGTGAACAGAACAAAGTGGGTGGTGTTACGCTGGCCGACCGGTTCCATGGCGCAGATGGCGGGAATGAGCACCGAATCATTTGAAGATTTTTTCTTCCGGGTCTGCACGCTTGACTACTCCAGGATGGAAAGCGCTATGCGACCGCTCAAGGACCTGATGGACCATACCGACCGCGTGCGCATCACTGGTCCGGGCACTGATCTTCGGTTTAGTATTCGGGGTATTCCGACGATCGCTTGCAGCGGCGAACATAACATCCCGGACGGCGAAATTTTCACCTGCCCAGTGAAGGATTCGGTTGAGGGTCAGGTCCAGTTTAACGCGCCAACCATTTATCAAGGTTCAGCCTTCGATTCGGTGCGATTGAATTTCAAAAATGGCAAGGTGATTGAAGCCTCTGGCAGCAACTCCAAACGAATTAACGAGATTCTCGATTCGGATGAGGGTGCGCGTTATGTCGGAGAATTCGCGCTCGGATTCAACCCCTATATCCTGGAGCCGATGCGCGACACTCTTTTCGACGAGAAGATCGCCGGATCCTTTCATTTTACGCCGGGCCAAGCTTACGAGACCGCGGATAACGGCAACCGAAGCCAAGTCCATTGGGATCTTGTCGCTATTCAGCGTCCGGAATATGGCGGCGGCGAAATCTTTTTTGATGATCAACTCATCCGGAAAGATGGCTTGTTTGTGAAGAAGGAGCTGAAAGGGCTCAATCCGGATAATTTGGTCAGTTTGAGGATGTCCTAGGGACGGAGAGGATCTCCTCCACACCGACTTGTCCGCCATAGCCTGCGCCCATTAAGACCCTACAACTAACAGGTTGGCGACGGCGGAAGGCCTAAGGCAACATAGCCTGTGCCGAACATTCGTCCCGACAGGAGCCTGGCCCTACGATCTCATTCCGGCAAAAGCCGCTGGAACGTCACATTCTCAGAAAGCGCAGGATTAATCCGCAGCAGTTTCGTTCGAAGCTGCTTGCTTAACTGCTCGATCGCGTGGACAAACCGCGAGTACTCGATCTGAGCGTTCCCAGGTGCATAGCTGGCAGTCACGACAACTTGGCCTTCGTGTCGCGCAAATCTCAGCCAGGACTCCGATTCGGTGAATTCGAAGATCTCGGTCCGGCCAGGATGCTGGAGCACTTTGGCAATGCGTCGAAGACCTGCCGCGAGATCGATCAAAGGTATCCATCCCCAATTTGTACTGAAATTAGTGGACCCGATTTCTAAGATGAGATCACCGAGGGCAACGCGATAACGGAAATCTTCTTCGTCGGCGTGTGGCCAGTGGGCCAGGTCTGGGGCAGGATCTGCTAAACGAAAATCGAGGCGCATAGGCTTGGCTAATATGGAAAGGCGGTGATGACTTGATTTCGTTTGTTCACCACAACGCGAAGCCGCGTTGCTGGTTGGCCGCTGACGTTCGTGCCAATCTGGTGCCGGAAATCGTACTCGTAGATCAGGCCAGGGCGTCCATTCGTATTGGTGCGACCGTGGCCATACTGTACGGCCTGATTGATCAGAACGCGTAAACTCTCTTCCGTGATACCGCTCTGGAATTTGCCGGCGCCTGCCGCGGAGCTATCGGGCCAATGCCGCTCCACGATATGACGGAACGCCCATTTGGTCAGGGCGACTTGGTCGGCAGTTGGAGTCTGGTCAACCTCTTGATAAGCCTCTGTCGCCGACTGGAAAGCGCAAGGCAGAAGTAGTGCCAGGAGGAAAAGGAGTGGCTGAACGAATCGCGATCCCTTGGAATGGGAAACCATGCGCCAGGTTCAACTATCTGGTGTTTGCACGGCACGCATCTCAGCCATTGTTTTCGCCGGATCCGTTGCGTGGAAAATTGATGTCCCGGCAACGAAAATATTCGCTCCGGCTCGGCCGGCAATTGGCGCTGTGGTTAGGTCTATACCTCCGTCAACCTCAATGTGATATTTGAGATCTCGCTCTTGTCTAAGCTGATGAGCCCGGCGAACTTTTTCCATCATCTCTGGCATGAAGGCCTGGCCGCCAAATCCGGGGTTGACTGTCATTACCAAAAGAAGATCAATTTGATCGATATACGGTAGAACTCTCTCGAATGGTGTTGGCGGACTTACGGCGAGACCGGCCGTGCATCCTTCGGCCCGAATACCGCGCAGCGTTGCGCCAATGTCCACTTCTGTTTCGACATGGATCGTCACGTTTTCTACGAGAAGTGTAAATCGTTTGTAATAATGGTCTGGCCGCGAAATCATGAGATGCGTATCCAGCGGCCTGGTTGCGAATTTCGCGACGGCCTCAACGATCGAGGGCCCAAACGATATGTTATCCACAAAGTGACCATCCATCACATCGAGATGCAGCCAATCTGCGCCGGCTTTTTCGATCCGAGTGCATTCCTCTTCCAGTCTGGCGAAATCACAGGCCAGAAGCGAAGGAGCTACGATGATTGGATTGCTGCGCATTTTTGCCTCCGTTAAACACCTGGTAAGCATGGCTGAAATGTTAGATTTTGCGAGTGACGATTACTTCATGGGAGAAGCTTTGCGGCAGGCCAGGAAGGCCGAAGCACAGGAGGAAGTGCCGATTGGCGCGGTCATCGTTTATCAGTCGGGAATTATCGCTCGTGCCTGGAACCAGGTCGAGACTCTGAAGGATGCCACGGCCCATGCGGAGATGCTTGCTATCACTCAGGCGGAGAGTGCGCTGGGAGATTGGCGTCTCACGGAGTGCGATCTCTATGTTACGAAAGAGCCCTGTCCCATGTGTGCTGGCGCCATCGTTCTTTCCCGTATTCGTCGTGTGATCTTCGGCTGTCCCGATCCCAAAACTGGGGCTGCCGGCGGAATGATAAACCTTTTACAGATGCCCCCGCTGAACCATCGCTGTTTGATCACGACGAGGGTGCGAGAAGCGGAATGTAGCCAAATCCTGCAAACCTTCTTCCGAACGAAGCGAGACTAGAAAACGGTAGGTCCGGGGTCCGTCGGATCAATAGTTTTCAGCGGCTTCGCCGCTGAAAACCTGCTCATCTGTTCCCAACTATCTTCACTACCTCATTCCAGCCGTCGAACGCGGTTTTCACGAGGAGGATGCACACAACGATGACGAAGAAGCGGCGAATGTACGTATTGCCCTTCCAGAGTGCAAAACGGGCCCCCACAATCCCGCCGGCTGCGTTGGCGATCGCCATAGGAATTGCCACCGGCCACAATATGTTTCCGGTAAATCCGAACAAGAGGATCGCACCGAGATTAGTGCACACGTTGACCTGTTTGGCGGCGGCAGATGCGTGCAGAAAATCAAACCGGAAGACTCGAATAAACAGAAAGATCAAAAAAGTTCCGGTGCCCGGTCCGAGAAACCCATCGTAAAATCCAATTGCCGCGCCGATTAAGCAGCCTTTCGCAAGTGTTTGCGGGCCGAAAGAGGCTGCTGTTGATAGGTGGCCCAGGGTTTTGTGTTTAACCGTGTAGAGAAGAAGGCCAAGAAGGAACAGGGGCAATGCTAACTTGAAAAGTTCGGGCGAAATGAATCGGGTGACTTGCGCACCGACCAGTGAGCCGAAGCCGGCGGTAAGACAGGTCAGAATCATGAAACGAAAGGGGAGCGTTACCCGTCGGCTGAATGCGATGCTCGCGTTTATCGTTCCGGTGATCGCCGCGAGCTTATTCGTTCCTAATAATAGCGGCGGTGTTTGTGCCGGCAGAATGGCGAATAGCGCGGGTATCTGCACCAATCCGCCTCCGCCAACAGTCGCGTCAACAAATCCAGCGAAAAGCGCGCTGGCAATTAAGAGAAGAAGATTGAGCACAGCAATGGCGAGCTAGTTTCACAGAAGATCACAGTGCGGCAAGCCGCAACCAAAGTGATTGCTGAGCAGGTCTTCAGCGGCGAAGCCGCGATTCAAGATAGCCCTAGCAGCCCGTTGAAATACCAATGAGACTTGATGATTGGATCCAAACATGGAGCCCAAGGCCTCGCCATACGGCCCGAAGGGCCAAGAAAACATAGCCCAGACTTTAGCCCATGCGCGTCAACATAAGGAAGTGACTGCTAAAGACGCTGAGGGACGCTTCTCTGCCGTCCCGGCTTGTCCGCCGTGGTCTCGCGAAAGCGAGACGAAGGAGGAAAGGAGTCGCTTGATCGCAAGTGGGTCGCTTAGACACGTGGCATTGAACGGCAGCTAAACACCACTAAGAGACCTGAACATTTCAGCCGTCCCTAGCGGGACGGAGGGGCTTTTTTTCGTTTCCCGGCACTTCGTACCGGGCTACTATCGCTCTGTTCCTCCGGGACGATTTTCCGACTACTTTCATTGCGTTCCTTTCTCCTTCGTCGTCGTTGCGGGACTACCGCCGACAGGCCGCGACCCATGGCTCAACGCTGTGGAGACAGCTCTGCTGCTGGTCCGGGCCCTTGTGTTGACGCGCATGGGCTAAAGCCTGGGTAGCCGGGAATAAAGGCGACCAGCCCTGTGGGGGCGTCTGAAAAGGCAAACCAGATCAATCCGAAGATCGGATGTTCCTCGCGCAGCCGGCTCATGGGATTAGCAATGAATCGCTCCGCGATCAGGTGATTGGACACCACATCTCCCGCCCCCTACAGGGCGGTTGTTGTCGGGATGGAATTTCCCAGGCTAAAGCCTGGGCTATGTTTTCTTGGCCCTTCGGGCCGTATCCCAAAACCTCAGGAGGCAGTTGTTATCAGTTTTCCTCAACCAAGCGTTTTCCAACTCTCTGCTAAGGCTATCCTGAACCGCGGCTTCGCTGCTGAAGGCTTTTTGACGCCGGGCGTGAAGAGCACTTGCTTTCCCCGTCAACGAATAAGCATGCAATCACCGTAGCTAAAAAACCGGTAGCGCTCTGCGATGGCTTGCCGGTAGGCTTCTAAGATGAATTCGCGACCAGCAAACGCGGAGACTAACATCAACAACGTCGATTTGGGCAGATGAAAGTTAGTGAGCAGACTATTCACCCGCTGAAATTCAAACGGTGGATAGATGAAAATATCGGTCTCGTCCGTACCCGGAACAATCCGACCATGATTTTGCATTAACGCTTCTAACGTTCGCACAGTGGTGGTTCCGACCGCTAATAGTCTGCGCGCCTGATTGATTCGGTGAGCAGCGCCCGGCTCTATGGCAAAAGATTCTGCTTCCATTTCGTGGTCCCTGATTAGACTGGTTTTCACTGGTTTAAAGGTACCGACTCCGACATGCAATGTGATGAACTCATGCGGCATCCGCTGGAGCAGTTCGGGTGAAAAGTGGAGACCGGCAGTCGGCGCAGCGACTGCTCCGGGCGCGGAAGCATAAACAGTTTGGTATCGTTCATTATCAGAAGCTTCTGGTTCACGATCAATGTAGGGCGGAAGCGGAATTTCACCGACCTCTTCGAGATGCAAAGGTTCGCTAAAGCGGATCTGGCGGTCGCCATTTTCATAAATCGCAGTGACCTCGCCACGGAATCCCGGTTCCGCGAGTTGGCGACCTGCAGCAAACCAAGATCCCGGCCGTACCAGACAACGCCAGGTGTGCGCGTCAATCTGCCGAAGTAGGAAGATCTCTGCATTGCGATTTTTGAGTCGGACGCGAGCCGGGATCACTCGGGTGTTATTCAAAACCAACAACTCCTCCGCGGTGACGAGATCGAGGAAGTCGGTGAAGTGGTGATGCGTAATGTTTCCCTGTCGTCGGTCGACCAGCATCAGTCTTGAATCACCCCGGGCTGGTGTTGGTCGGAGCGCAATCAATTCTTTGGGAAGATCGTAGTTGTAGTCTTCCGTGCGAAGGCTCATAGGCCGGCGGCCGGAGGCCGATGACAAATGACGAAACGGCATGACGGCGAAACAGCGTGACGGCGAAACCGCGAAAGGGCCGATGCACAATGCGAACGCGCGCGGAGGGCGTGGGAGAGCTTAGCCAACCGTTCTGGCCGAATAACTGCGTAATTCCCAGTTAGCGGCCTGACCCTGGTCTTCATTTGTCATCTGCTATCTGCTATTTGCCATTCGCTTCGACCGCAGGTGCGAGTCGAGATCCAAATTTGCGATCGAGTATTTTGTTCCACTGTTGGAGTCGGTCCTTTTCGGCCTCGAAAAGTGCTGTAGCCGAATCAAGAATCGTGACCGAGAAGATCTTGTCTCCTTGAGCGATTTGATTGGCAATGTCGACACCCTGAGTAAGTCGGCCGAATATTGTGTAACCATCGTCCAGCATTTTCACTTGCGTCGGGTTGAGTGGCGCCAGAGTGATGTAAAACTGCGATCCATTGGTGTTAGGGCCAGCATTAGCCATGGCCAGGACACCGACCGTTTCATGGGAAAGTGATTTGCGAGGTTCATTCTCAAATCGATATCCTGGATCACCCCTGCCCGTTCCGGCCGGATCGCCTCCTTGAATCACAAATTTTGGCACAACCCGATGAAAGATGAGGCCGTCGTAAAATTTGCGCTGGGCAAGATTCAGGAAATTTGCCGAAGCAATCGGTGCATCGGTAGGAATCAACGTTGCTTCCAAATGGCCCTTCGCGGTGTGAATTTTAATCCGGATATCGTTGAGCATGAATCATTGACACTCGCTCAGACTTATCAGAATCCAAATGATTCTGATGGAGCCTCACGCCAAGACGCCAGGACGGATTTGAACAGAAGGTAAGGGAGGAAAACAGAGGGCTTCGACTGAACTCAGCCGAACGGCCTTCTTTGCTATCTCCGGTTGCTTCTGTCCCAAACACTGGATTCCGCTTCCCAACTCTTTGCGTCTTTGCGTGAGATTATTTTCTTCTGAGCCATTTCTCAATTTTCACAAATGAGTCTTTGCGATGGCAGTAGTTCCAACCTAAGGAAGGGCATGTTGAGGATAGGGCTCATTCAGATGCGTTGCTTGTCGGATCCATCGGCGAATCTGGAAAAGGCCGTTGCGTTGATCCGGCAGGCGGCGGCGCAGGGGGCACAGATAGCCTGTCTGCAGGAGCTCTTTCAGACGTTCTATTTTTGTCAGGTCGAAGATCACAAATATTTTCAATTTGCCGAAGAAATTCCGGGACCGACCACGGAACGGCTGGGGCAGTTGGCGGCCGAGCTGGGATTGGTCATCATCGCTTCCCTATTCGAAAAACGGGCCGCCGGTCTATACCACAACACGGCAGCGATCATCGATGCTGATGGGAAGCTCCTGGGTAAATACCGGAAAATGCACATTCCAGACGATCCGCTGTTCTACGAAAAGTTCTATTTCACGCCCGGTGACCTCGGTTTCCATTCCTGGAATACCAAGTTCGGCAAGGTCGGCGTCTTAGTTTGTTGGGACCAATGGTATCCGGAAGCTGCCAGGCTGACGGCCTTACGTGGTGCTGAAATCCTTTTCTACCCGACAGCAATTGGCTGGCATCCTTCAGAAAAAAAGCAATACGGTGAACGTCAGCACCTGTCATGGGAAACCGTGCAAAGGGGTCACGCAATCGCTAATGGTTGTTACGTGGCTGTGCCAAACCGGGTGGGGCATGAAGCTCCGGATGGCGGCGATGGGCTCGAATTCTGGGGCCAGAGCTTTGTGTCTGACCCGACGGGAAAACTCATCGCCAAAGCAAGCCAAGCGGAGGAAGAGGTTCTTTTGGCGGATCTTGATCTGTCTTTGATCGATGCGCAGCGCACACATTGGCCCTTTCTTCGCGATCGCCGGGTCGATGCTTACGCGGAGTTAACCAAACGGTTCATCGATTAAGTCTTGGGGTTTCCAGGGGATGAGTAATTTCACAGCAGATTCACCCGCTGCGCTGGGCTACCGGATGCCGGCTGAGTGGGAACCGCATGATGCCACCTGGCTTTCGTGGCCTCGTCGAGACGGAATCAGTTTCCCTGATGCCTACGACGAGGTAATGCCGGTATTCGTTCAAATGGTGGATGCGCTTCGTGGGTCGGAGAAAGTGCGGATCAACGTGATGGACCACGATCACGAACAGGATGTTCGGTTTACCCTGAAAGATATCGATATCGCTCACGTTGAGTTTTTTCGGATTCCAACAAACGAGCCTTGGTGCCGCGATCACGGACCCATCTTTCTTGTGCGCAAGCAGGAACCTCGACTGGCAGTCGTCGACTGGGATTACAATGCGTGGGGAGGGAAGTACCCGCCTTATGATCTGGATGAAGTCGTACCGACAAGAATTGCGGAACGGCTCAAGCTACCGGTTTACCACCCCCAGCTCATTCTGGAGGGCGGCTCAATCGATGTGAACGGAGAAGGGGCGTTGCTGACAACCTCTTCTTGTCTCCTTAACCCCAATCGAAACGCTAATCGTTCGCAGGCAGAAATCGAACAGGCACTGCGGGATTACCTCGGTATTTCTCAAATCATTTGGTTAGGTGATGGAATCCAAGGTGATGACACGGACGGGCACATCGACGATATCACTCGCTTTGTTGCGCCGCCTACGGTGGTAACTGCGCTGGAAACGGATCTGCAGGATCTCAACCATGCCCCGCTGCAGAAAAATCTGGAACGCCTTCAGGCGGTGCGGCTTTCCGATGGCTCTCCCCTGACGATAGTGACACTACCGATGCCGCAGCGCATCGAACGTGAAGGCAGGCGTTTGCCGGCCAGCTATGCGAATTTTTACATTGCGAATAAAGTCGTCCTCCTCCCGGTCTTCGGTACAGCGGCGGATCGCAAAGCCATATCCGCATTAAAAAAGTGCTTTCCGCATCGTAAGATTGTTCCAATTGATTGTCGCGCGCTAGTCTGGGGTCTCGGAGCTTTTCATTGTCTTACCCAGCAGCAGCCAGCTCCCCCTGGCAAGTAGGCCAGGGACAATCAGGCTAGGTCCTACCGTCTCGCTAACCGGTAAAACAACACGCTTCCCAGCGTGAGGTAAATGAAGTTGGGCAACCAAATGAGTATTTCCGGGTGGAGACTCGACTTCCCTTTTACCGTGTCAGCTAACACCACGAAAATAAAGTACGTGAACGCGATGCAGATACTCATGGCGATTCCGATCGAAGTTTCGCGCCGCTGCGCGGTGATGGCGAGAGGGATTCCGATCAGAACAAACGTGACGACCACCAGCGCGTTCGAGAACCGCTTACTCACTTCGGTGCGCAAAATCGTTCGCTGACGTGCGTTTTCCTCACCTTTCTGTTGGTCAAGTGTGTCGCGCAATTGTCCCAGCGTAAGCTCATTTGGGCGCCGGTTATTTTTTGCTTTATCGATCAATTCTTGCAAAGAAATTGGGAGAACACCCTCTTTCAGACTAATGCCGTAACGCATGAGCCTCAGGTCATTGACATCGGCTTCGTCCCGCTCCTCATAGCGTGCATCGTAAATGTGCAGGAGAATGCGCTCGTTTTCCTTATCCACTTCCAGGGTGCCTTTTCGTGCATAAATCACCCGGACCGGTACTTGGTAGCCGTTCATCTCGTAAATGTGTAGATCTTCCAGAGAAGAACCATTCTTTCGGCCAACGTAAATTTTCCGGTTTGGAAATTGGTCAATCACTTCGTCGCTTCCGAATAGAGCGAGCGGATCTTGTGAGGCCAAGTTCACCAACGTTGCTCTCGCCTGCACTTCGGAGATGGGTGCGAGATAGAGATTAATCCATAGGCAGAGGGCAAGAAGGATGCCGCTTATGACGAAAACCGAAAAGCAGATCCGTAGGATGCCGATACCGTTGGCTCGGAGCGCGACCAATTCATTGTCCGACGATAGCTTACCGAATACGAGCAGCACGGCCACCAGAATCCCCCAAGGGATCGAATAGATCATCGAAAACGGCAACAGATAACCGATAAAGCTAATGATATAGCTGACTGGCAGCTGATGACTGATCAGTAAGTTGAGCAGGTCGCGCAGCGCGTTACCGACCACTAACATGAGGCTCAACATAGCCACCGACCAGGTGACCGTGCTGAGCACCTGGCCGCTGACGTATCGATCAACAATCTTGAACATCGGGGAGATTCGCTCCGAGTCTCATTTGTCATCCGTCTCGGCTGCTTCCACCGGAACGCAAGTGCAAAATAGGTTTCTATCTCCATACACATTGTCGATGCGGCCCACCGGAGGCCAGTATTTATACTGCCGGGTCCAAGGGGCCGGGAAAGCGGCAGACTCCCTCGAATAACTTCGGTCCCACGATTCTGCCAACAAATCTTGCGCGGTGTGCGGAGCCTTCTTGAGAACATTGTCCAGCCGGTCGGCTTCTCCGGTTTCGATAGCTCGGATCTCCCCATAAATTGAAATCATCGCATCACAAAAACGGTCCAACTCCGCCTTCGACTCGCTTTCGGTCGGTTCGATCATCATAGTGCCTGGAACCGGCCACGACATCGTAGGGGCATGGAATCCGTAGTCCATAAGTCGTTTAGCAACATCCTCGACTTCGATGCCGGCGGTCTTCTTGAATTGCCGCAAATCGACTATGCACTCGTGAGCGACCAGCCCGCTCTTGCCGCGAAAAAGAATCGGATAGTATTTTTCTAAACTTCTGGCGACATAGTTAGCATTTGCGATCGCTACTTTGGTCGCATGGGTAAGACCGTCCGCCCCCATTAGCGCGATGTACGCCCAGGAAATGCACAGGATACTCGCGCTACCGTAAGGGGCCGCCGTGATCGGGCCAATTCCATCGGAATGACCAAAATCCACGAAGGGATGGGTCGGCAGAAAGTCGGTCAAGTGAGACTTCACGCCGATCGGGCCAACTCCTGGCCCTCCCCCTCCGTGAGGTATGCAAAAGGTTTTGTGAAGGTTGAGGTGGCAAACGTCAGCTCCGAAATCGGCTGGCCGGCAAAGACCAACTTGCGCATTCATGTTCGCACCGTCCATATACACCTGACCGCCATTGGCGTGAACGATGTCGCAGATCTCGACGATCGCCTCCTCAAAAACGCCATGGGTAGAAGGATAGGTCACCATTAAGGCTCCCAGTCGGTCGCGGTGATGCTCTGCTTTGCTGCGCAGGTCGACGAGATCAATATTGCCTTCGGCGTCACACTGCACCGGCACGACTTCAAATCCGGCCATGATGGCGGATGCCGGATTGGTTCCGTGGGCCGACGTGGGTATTAAACAGATGTTGCGATCCGGGAAACCGAGGCGAGCGTGATATTTACGGATCACCAGGAGGCCGGCATATTCTCCTTGGGATCCGGCGTTGGGCATCGAGCTCACCGCATCAAATCCGGTAATTTCTGCTAGCCAATCTTCCAGTTGCTTGATGAGGAGGCGGTAACCAGCGGTTTGCGTCTGCGGTGCGAAAGGATGGATCTGGGAAAACTCCGGCCAGGTGACCGGCAGCATTTCGACCGCGGCATTCAGTTTCATCGTGCAAGAACCGAGCGGAATCATCGAGGTGGTTAACGAAAGGTCTCGGTTCTCGAGCCGTTTCAGGTAACGCATCAACTCGGTCTCCGTATGATATCGGTTAAACACTGGATGCTGAAGGTAGGTCGACTCTCGCCGAATTCCGGCTGGCAGCTCTTCCTCTAGAACCGAGTATTCTGGGAAATCGATTTGCTGTTCCGGATCGAACAACCGGACCAGATTCTGCAGGTCTTTCTCGGAGGTAGTCTCGTCGAGAGACACCCCGAATGCGCCATCTGGAAACAGGCGCAGATTGGTTCTGGCTTCCTCCGCTTGTTCAACGATTCGGGCGCGGAGTGGTCCAACGTCAACCTTGATCGTATCAAACCGCGGACCTTCAAGCACCCGGTAACCGAGGTCGCTGAGGGCTGAAGCCAATCTTTCGGTTTGCCAACGGATCCTCGCGGCGATCGCACGGAGGCGGGTGGGGCCATGGTAGACTGCGTACATCGACGCTATTACCGCTAGCAGCACTTGAGCAGTACAGATGTTGCTCGTGGCCTTATCCCGTCGAATATGCTGTTCCCGAGTCTGCAATGCGAGGCGATAGCATTCTCTTCCGGCGGAGTCTTTGGAAACTCCGACTAAGCGACCCGGCAGATGGCGTTTGAACTGGTCGCGGGTTGCGAAGAAGGCGGCGTGAGGCCCGCCGAATCCGATCGGCACCCCGAACCGCTGGGAGGAGCCGACGCAAACGTCCGCGCCGAATTCCCCGGGTGGAGTCAATAACGTCAGACTAAGAAGGTCGGCTATGGTTACGACAAGGGCGCCATGTGCATGGGCGTCTCTGACCAGGGAACGGTAGTCATGTATACTGCCATTGGTGTCGGGGTATTGAATGAGAACACCGAACCATCCGGAGCCCCAGTCAATCGACTGATGATCTCCTATAACGACCTCTATCCCCAAAGGCTGAGCGCGGGTTTGGACCACCGCAATGTTTTGCGGATGACAGTCCGCGGAAACAAAAAACCGATTAGCCGCCGGAGAGTTGGAGACGGCCTGGCACAGGTGCATTGCTTCGGCTGCTGCCGTCGCTTCGTCAAGCAGGGAAGCGTTCGCGATTTCCAGACCGGTGAGATCGGTGATCATAGTCTGGAAATTGAGCAGCGCTTCCAGCCGCCCTTGAGCGATCTCCGGCTGATACGGAGTGTAGGCTGTATACCAACCTGGGTTCTCTAGGATGTTACGCTGAATTGCGGGGGGAGTTATGGTCTGATAATAGCCCAGCCCCAGATACGACTTCGCCACCTCGTTTTCGCCGGCAAACACCTTGAGAGTTTGCAGAACCTCAAACTCGCTTTGTGCCGGTGGCAAATCAAGGCGATCCCGCATCCGAATACGTTCCGGTACGGCCGTATCGGTCAAAGACTCGAGTGTTTCGAATCCGAGTTCTTTGAGCATGCTTTCAAGATCCTCGGGACTCGGACCGACGTGGCGTCCGGTGAAAGGCGGCAGTTTAAGGCCCTCAGTTCCAATCTGCGACATCGGAAAACATGAAACGAGTTTGTGACTTCAGCAACTGCAGTCGGGATATTTGACGCGAAGTGGCAGTAGGACTCAGCCCGGAGATTTAACCCCGGGGACTGGATCACCCAGGCGATTCGCCCCGAAAGAGCGCTAGATTCAGCGGCGAAGCCGCGTCTCAGGATAGCCTAGGGCTTGGCCCTAGGAACCGGAATTTACAAGTGCCTCAGCGCTGAAGGCGCGTAACAATCGCAACGACCTATGTGTGGGACCAGCAGGCTTGAGACGCACCTTCAGTGCGTGACTCGTGGGAAATCCAAATTCCGAGGGCTTGGCCCTAGGAACCGGAATTTACAAGTGCCTCAGCGCTGAGGGCGCGTAACAATCGCAACGACCTATGTGTGGGACCAGCAGGCTTGAGACGCACCTTCAGTGCGTGACTCGTGGGAAATCCAAATTCCGAGGGCTTGGCCCTAGGAACCGGAATTTACAAGTGCCTCAGCGTTGAAGGCGCGTAACAATCGCAACGACCTATGTGTGGGACCAGCAGGCTTGAGACGCACCTTCAGTGCGTGACTCGTGGGAAATCCAAATTCCGAGGGCTTGGCCCTAGGCTATCCTGAAGCGCGACTTCGCCGCTGAAAACTGCTCATCAATGATCAAGCAAAGCCCGACAGATTGCTAGGCTGAGTCCTCTAACCGCTTCGCGGTGAAAATGGCCAGTCACGAATTGGGAACGCCCGACGCCAAACGCCCATTGGCCCTCTCATCTCTCGGCGCTATCGCGGCTCCTGCGGCGTTTCGGTGCTTGGACGTTTACCAAAGTTCTCTATGTTGCTGCCATGGCTTCAAGTGGCTTGCGCCGGACAGCGCTATATCCCGAACATGTGAAGCTCAATGCGAAGATGGTTCCCTTCGGCGGGTGGGAAATGCCGGTCTACTACAGCGGCATCGTCAACGAGCATCAGGCAGTGCGTAACGCGGTTGGCATATTCGACATTTCTCACATGGGCGAAATCGAGGTATTCGGTCCAGAGGCCGAACAGTGGCTCAACGGTTTGTTAACTAACAATCTCTCCAAACTAGCGGTGGGAGAAGGCCAGTACACTCTCATGCTGAACGACGATGGTGGGGTGATCGATGATCTAATAGTCTATCGATTGGAACAGAACCACTATTTCCTGGTCGTAAACGCTGCCAAAATCGAGGAAGATTTTCTCTGGTTGAATGAGCATCGCGCCGGAGAGGTGACGCTGTTGAACCGCAGCGATCATTTTGCCGCTGTCGCGGTGCAGGGGTCAAAATCATCGGAACTTTTCCGTCCGATTGGCGAACTGCCAGATCGCAACCGAATCCGAGCCTATCGATTAGGAGCGGCTCAAGTCCTTATTGCTCGGACCGGATACACGGGAGAGGACGGGTTTGAAGCTTTTTTCCCGGCAGATTCTGCGAGTGCGGTTTGGAATCAGTTTCTGGAGCTAGGCAAGCCATGGCGAATATTGCCGTGTGGATTGGGTGCACGAGACACGCTGAGGCTGGAAGCCTGTTATCCGCTCAATGGGGCTGACCTTTCTCCGAACAGAACGCCGGCTGAAGCTGGCCTAGGGTTTTTTGTTGATCTTGCCAAAAACAGTTTTATTGGTCGCGAACAGCTGCTCAAGCAGAAAACTGAAGGATTGAAGGAACGGTTGTGCGCGATCCGGTTAGCTCCCAAGTCCGCGCCTCCGCGAGCCCATTATCCGGTATATGTGGAAAACCAGCAGGTGGGAGAGCTCACGAGCGGAAGCCAGTCGCCGACGCTCGGGATCGGCATCGGGTTGGCCTATCTAAAAAGCGGCTACACCAAGCCGGGCCAACAGTTGGAGGTTGAAGTAAGGGGTCGAAGATTTCCCGCGACTGTTGAAAAAAAACCGTTATACAAAAGACCATGTTAGTCCCGGACGATCTAAAATATGCCGAAACGCACGAGTGGATTCGCTTGGACGGAGAACTGGGGACGATCGGAATCACTGATCACGCTCAGGCGGAGCTCCATGATATCGTCTACGTGGAAGTGCCTTCGATCGGTACAAAGCTGCAGCAAAAGCAAACGGCGGCCGTTGTCGAGTCGGTAAAAGCAGCGAGCGATATCTATGCCCCCGTCGGGGGGGAAGTGACCGAGATCAACAAAAATCTCGAAGCGAGTCCCGAACTGGTCAACACCGATCCCTACGGTGCCGGCTGGTTATTCAAGTTGAAATTGAGCAACCAAGATGAATTAAAGGGGTTGAAAGATTCGTCCGCCTATCGTGCACAAATTGGGGAATAGCCCTAGAGAATGTGGCTGATTTCGCCTTGCGGAGCGCAACCGGCGGTGATCCGGTCGTTACGAATCGGCCATGAGGACGTTAAGGCTAATGCTGGTGAGCCAGCGGTCCAGCGTCGCAGCCACGGCTTGTCGAGTGATCAGTAAGAAAGATAAATTATGTCCTGGCTGAACTGGTTGGAACATCGTTTGGGGTTCCTGGCGATCCCTCGGCTGATACCTACGATTGCCCTGCTGAACGCTTTCGTCTATTTGCTCGCTCTCCTTCAGCCAGCGTACCTTGGTTATCTCACGCTGGAACCGACTCGGATTCTGCATGGGGAAGTTTGGCGGATCTTTTCGTATATCTTTATTCCGCAACTTTTTCTGCCCCACGGCACCCCGGATGGGATGCAAGCCATCATGTTACTCCTTTATATCTGGA
Source organism: uncultured Verrucomicrobiae bacterium (assembly GCA_963804425.1). Classification (GTDB taxonomy): domain Bacteria; phylum Verrucomicrobiota; class Verrucomicrobiia; order Chthoniobacterales; family JAFAMB01; genus DASTDH01. Next base: position 290,644 of record CAWDQF010000007.1, read on the forward strand.
TGATGATTTGGATTGGGAATTCGCTCGAACAAGCTTGGGGAGCTTTTCGGCTGACCATCTATTACTTGCTAGGCATGCTAGGGGTGACCATTGCCGCCTTTCTCCTCAATTGGGGCCAGAGCGAAGGAAACGTCTCCCCATTTTACCTTAATACATCGCTCTTTTTCGCCTTCGCCACAGTCTTTCCGAACGTACAGGTTTACGTAATGCTGATTTTTCCTGTCCGAATAAAGTGGCTGGCATTTATCAGCTTAGCCGCACTTTTGCTGGTAATCTTTCTCGGCGATTGGCTCGACAGGATCGCGATCATCTTCTCGCTCCTGAATTATGCCGCGTTTTTCTTCCCGTCAGCGATTTCTAGCGTTAGACAGCGACGCGAAGTGCAGGGTCGACGCATGAAGTTTGGCTCAGATTCTGTTCGAACGGATGAACCGTTGCACCGGTGCGTCGTCTGCAAACGGACCGAAAGGGACGATGCCGACCTTGAGTTTCGCGTATCGCTAAACGGCGAGGAGTACTGCATCGAGCATTTGCCGAAGCCGATAGCTGAAAGCAATACCCAATAGCAGATAGCCAAGAAACGGCGAAACGGCGAGGGGCGAGACTGCGATGGGGCGAGACGGCGATGGGGCGAGACGGCGATGAGGCGAGAAGGCGATGGGGCGAGAAGGCGATGAGGCAAGACGGCGATGAGGCAAGACGGCGATGAGGCAAGACGGCGATGGGGCGAGACGGCGATGGGGCAAGACGGCGATGGGGCAAGACGGCGATGGGGCAAGACGGCGATGGGGCAAGACGGCGATGGGGCAAGACGGCGATGGGGCCATAGATGCACGCCGAAGGCGTAAGAGAACTTAGCCCAGGGTGGAGGCTTTGCGGAACCCTGGGTCAATCCCAAACAACGCGTCACGCTCTGTAGGAGCGGAAGACGGAAACTAAGCTTAACGACACCTCCTCTTCGTTGATGGCCTCGGCTAGGATTTTTTGCGGTCTTGCGGAACGTACGGTCGGACCCACCACGTAATCCTCATGAACCTACTCCTTTGACATAAAGAAGCGCTGAAACTCGGCCAGTTTAGCGGCTGCTTTCCCGGAATCAATTAGATCGGCGGCTAATCGCAGCCCGCTCTCCATCTTGGGTGCCAAACCCGCGATGACTAGTCCGGCCGCGGCGTTCAGGAGCACGAGTTCGCGTCGCGGGCCTCGTTCATGCCCGGAAAGAGTCGCCTCCAATATCTTCGCGTTCGTTTCAGCGTCACCGCCGCGCAATTCACGGAGGGTCGTGGAACGAATGCCTAATTGTTCCGGAAAGAGATGAAAATAGTTAAACGACTTTTCTTTTACCTCGTGGACTTGGGTCTCTCCCAGCGACGAGATTTCATCCATGCCGGATCCGCCCGGTACCGATCCATGGATTACCCAAGCCCGGCGGCGTCCGAGCTGACTGAGCGCGATCGCGTACTTCTCCAAAATGGCGTGCGAAAACACACCCACTAGCTGGAATTGCGGGTGCAACGGGTTAAGCAGCGGTCCGAGTAGATTAAAGATGGTCGCGATGCCCTGTTCCGCCAGTCGCTTCCGCACTGGTGCAATCACCTGGAACGCGGGGTGATAGAGGGGCGCAAAAAGAAAACCGATGCCGGTTTCTTCGATGCACGCGACCATCAGCTCAGCAGAACAGGTCACTGGGATTCCCAGCCTTTCCAAGACGTCGGCGCCTCCCGATCGCGAAGTAATTGAGCGATTGCCATGTTTCAGCACGACGACTCCGGCGGCCGCCACGATAAACATCGCGGTGGTGGAAACGTTTATCAGTTCGAGGCGGTCACCGCCCGTGCCGCAAAGATCGATTGTCGGTTTCTCTCCGCTCTCAATTTTGGGTGCGACGGCCATCGCCAGAAACGCTTGCGCGAAATAGCCTACCTCTTCGCCGGTCTCGCCCTTATCCCGCAAGGCTGCTAGAAAATCGGCCTTATCCTCATCGCTGACGCTCGGGCTCGCTAACCGCTCAGAAGCGAAGCGGACTTGGGAGCGAGTGAGATCGACTTTGGCCCGGAGCTGGTCAGCGAGTTCTTTCAAGCGAGCCAATGTTCTCCGTCTCGTTCATTCGAATCAAGCGCGACTCACCTAGCAGTCCGTTCGAGTCAATCATTATGTCTCAAGGGCATTTCAACGCGCTGCTGGAGTCTGTCTGACCGGCCGTCGAATCACGCGACTGCAAATCTGCTTCCGAACCGACCCGGAGGCTCATCCCCATCGTATGGAAGATTTCGTCTCGAGTCTCGAGGTAAGCGGAAGCATCCAAATCGCGGGGGCGTCGCAAATCGACCGGCAAATCCTTTTGGATTTTTCCGGGACGCGGGCTCAACACAATTACCCGGTCGGCGAGTTGTACGGATTCTTCGATGTCGTGGGTCACAAATAGAATCGTTTTCCGCTCTTCTTGCCAAATCCGGGTCAAATCCGAGCGCATTTTCAGTCTGGTCAGAAAATCAAGCGCCCCGAATGGCTCATCCATGTAGATGATGTCGGGATTGGCGGCCAGAGCTCTGGCAATTTCGACCCGCTGACGCATTCCACCGGAAAGTTCGCGCGGATATAATTTTTCGAATTTCGTTAAGCCGACCATTTCGATGTAACGCTGAACGATTGGTGCTTTCTCGGGGGGCGAAAGTTGGTGTAGTCCGAAGCCGATATTTTCTTCCACCGTTAACCACGGGAATATACCGTTCTCCTGGAACACAAAGATACGTTGCGGATCCGGGCCTGCTACCTGCGTGCCGTTCACCAACACTTTTCCAACCGTCGGCCGAAGAAAACCGGCGATAATGTTCAACAACGTCGACTTACCGCATCCCGAGGGGCCCACAATACAGACAAATTCTCCGCGGAACACCTCTAGATCGATACTCTCCAGAACGGCGATGGGCGCAGCCTTACCAGCAAATTGCATCTGCAAACCGCGCACCTCGATGATCGGTCCTTGCCTATCCAATGTCTCAGTTCCTTTGCGAATAGCCCCACTTCACTTCATCGAACTGTTCCAGTTGGCGAATCAGAAAGTCCAGGAACAAACCGATCAGTCCGATCATGAGCATGCCTGCGACCACCAGGTCGTACCTTTTCCCAGCGTTTCGTGCATCAATGATCAAGTAACCGAGCCCCGAGTTGACCGCGATCATTTCGGCGGCCACAACGACGAGCCAGGCGATACCCATGGCGATGCGTATGCCGGTGAGGATTTGGGGAAGGCAGGCAGGGAATATGACTCTCCGAAAAAGCGCGAATCCGCGCAGGCCAAAATTCTCGGCCGCCCTCACGTAGACGGGTTGGATGTTTTGCACGGCGGCCAATGAAGAAACAGTAATCGGAAAGACGCTGGCCAGAAAAATAAGAAAGATCGGCGCCCGGTCATCCACGTGGAACCATAGAATTGCGACCGGGATCCAGGCGATTGGCGAGATGGGGCGCAATATTTGAATAATCGGATTGATCGCCCAAAGGGCGGGACGGAACCAGCCCAGAATGAGACCAAGGGGTACGCCGATCAATGTGGCGAGAGTGAACCCGACACCGACTCGAAACAAAGAAGCGACAATGTAATTGAAAAGTACGCCGCGGCTGATCAGTTCGCCGATCGCCAAAATCACTTCATGAGGTCGCGGGAAGATGTCGCTGTGGGACAGAACTACAAGGAGGTCCCATAGGGAGACGGCTGCGGTGATGGAAACGACCGGGAGCAATACAGGCAGCCACTTCTTCACGGCTTATAATCCCAATTGTAAGCGTCAACCTTTTTTCCGGGCGGAACAAAGCTATCGTCGGTGTAATCTTTAAAATGGGCGGTTCCCTTTAGGACACCGGCTTCTTTTCCTAGAGCTTCAATTTCTTCAAAGTCGGGTTGGCGTACGGCTAAATTGGTGTACTTCACTCGATCTGGCGGCTTACTCAACACAAACTGAAGTAAGCGAGGATTTTGATTGTAGTAATATTTTGACACGAACTGCGCGGCCTCCATCCGATGATCCATCGTCTTGTCCAACCATTGTCCGCTGCGAGCGATCCCGTCGACCAGACGTTGCACGGTCTCGCGCCGGTCCTTGATCGCGCGTTCATTTACCGCGAGCACGCACGAAATAAAATTGGGCCAGACGTCTTTGGTGAGATAAAGGATCCGGCCGTAACCATCTAACTCGGTCTGTCCCATGAATGGTTCGCCCGAGGTGATCGCATCCACCGCATGACTGAACAAAGCAGCCGGCATGTCAGGGGGCGGCATCTCGACCACATGAATATCGCTCACTGAGAGATTGTGTTCCTTGAGCGCTTTGATCACGAGCAACCATTGATTCGAGAATCGGTTGGGCACCGCGACCGTTTTCCCCTTCAAATCGTCAATCGAAAAGATGGTCGAATCTTTACTGACCATCATTGCCGACCCATCTCGATGTCCGAGATAGACAATCTTGAGCGGCACACCATCCTCCCGAAGCTTCATTGCGAGGGGAGCAAGGATGAAAGTGGCCGGCGTCTCTCCAGAAAGAAAAGCCTCTTTCAATTCCGGCCAGCCCTGAAATCGCAGCGGCTGAAACTCGGAGCGCCCGGATATTTGTTTGTTTATGAAATCGGTGACCGGGCAGGTGAGATGACAAGTGACCGGCAGGAATCCCACCCGGAAAGATTCATTGCCGGTGAGCCCGGAAAAAACGTGCAGATTAAACGTCAGGTGAAGCGCCGTGATCACGATCAGGGCGCCGATAGTGGCAAGAAGCACCGTCTTCCGAAGACTCATGATTGGGCATAATTAGAGAATCGGTTTCTGGTTGTCCAGTGCGCCGATCGGCAAATTCGTTATTCGAGGACGAGACGACAGCCTATGCGCAATCTCGTCCGACATAGCTTCTGCAGACGTCCAAAAACTATGGCGGGCAAATCAGCGACGTCGGAAGTCCCGCGTCGGCATCTGCGCGCGCCTTGGGCGGGACGACGGCCGAAGCAAAGAGGACGAAAGTCTTAGCTATAACAGACTCTATAAGATTATACGTTTAGACTTTGGAAGCGCATAAGACAGCATTAGTCATGGGCTGCGGGTTCATTGGTGAGCCGTTGTTGAGAGCCCTCTCAGATAAGGATTGGCAGGCCGTCGGTTTAACGTTGTCGGGCGGCGCCGCCGCTAAACTACGCTCTAGCGGCTTGAACGTACTAGCTGCTGACATCCGCGAGGCCGGTTTCGCGAATAGCCTGAAAACTCGAGCCTTTTCATTGGTCGTCCATTGCGCCAGTTCTGGCGGCGGAGGGAGTGATTCCTTTCAAGGGTTATTCGAACGCGGAACAAGAAACTTGCTCGCCGAGCTCGAGATCGGACACCTGCTCTTCACCAGCTCGACCTCCGTCTATGCCCAAGTCGATGGTCTTACTGTCGACGAAAGCTCGCCTGCGGAACCGAAGCCTAAGACCGGAAAGATCCTGCGCACAACCGAGGATCTCGTCTTGAGTGGAGGTGGAACGGTTGCAAGGTTGGCCGGAATTTACGGACCGGGGCGCTGTGTGCCGCTTCGTCGATTGGTCGCTGGCGATGCTGTGATTGGAGGAGAGGGCGAGCGGATCGTGAATTCGATTTATAGAGATGACGCGGTGCGCGCACTCTTGTTCCTGGCAGAGCTACGGCCCAGGGGCATCTTCAACGTCGTTGATGACTGTCCCATCTCTCAGCTCGAGTGGTTTCGTTGGGTCTCTCAGCGTATCGGGAAACCAATGCCACCGTTCGCGCCGCGTGATCTTGCCCGAAAGCGGGCCTGGACAAATAAAAAGGTCGCGAACGCGAAACTGCGAACGCTCGGTTGGGAGCCCCGGTTTCCAACCTTCCATGCCGGAATTGAACAGATACTAGCGCTCGGTTTTGGCGAACAATGCGTTTGACTTCGGCTGGCACGAACAACGGCCATCGGGCGGAGCCGCTTTTTTTGGCGAGCGCCGGAACCAGGGAGAATCATTCTCATTTTTACGGTAATTATGGTTTTCTATAGAATTAGTCACTCCGAGTGCCGCCGCGAGCTTCTACCGATAGTCAGCAGGCTTGCAAAAGCCGTTCGTTTTCAATAGTTTGCGACCAGCCAACCACCTTTCCCAAATTTCCTCAGCCTGTGGACGCGAAATCTGACAGAATCGGTTTAATCGGGGCTCACAACATCCGATTTAATATCCAGTAATTGTGGAAAATACGCCCGATTCGAGAGGTCCAAGCCTAGTGGACAAACTGCTCCGCGCTAAGAGCCTTTTCGCGAGCCGGCCAGCAGTTGGGACGTTCGTGATTGTCATAGCCGCGGCCGCACTTTGGCTGTTGGGGATTCTTTGTTGGTTTCTATTTCTGACGGAACACGGATTTCGCCCGGGCGTTGCCACGAACTTTCACCAGGATTGGCCCCAGGAATCACACCTCGTTCCGAGTTCCGATACCTACACGGTGGTGCTGTTTGCCCACCCAGAATGTCCCTGCACTTCGGCCAGCCTTGCGGAAACAGAGCGCCTGCGGACGCTCGTCGGCGAGTCGTTCCACTTAATCGTCGTTTTTGCAGCTGATCCTGCATTCAATCTTTCCCAGTCGCGCAATTTTCACCAAGCGAGCGCCTGGAAAGACGCGGTGCTGTTTCGCGATACCGACGGGCGCGAAATCGATTTATTCGGAGCACGGACCTCGGGACAGGTGCTGATCTTCGACAAGGACCGCCGCCTTCTATTTAAGGGAGGCATCACTGAGTCGCGAGGCCACGAGGGCGACAACGACAATCTTCAGCGTGCGATTTCGGTTTGCCGCTCTCCGGCGTCGGAGGTTGCGGTCACGCCAGTTTACGGATGCAGTCTGCGTTAGATCGACGGAACAATCACAAATGAGGAACCGGCTCGGAAAAGTAATCCCCGCCGCGGTTAATTCGGAGCCTTCGTCAGGCGTTACGACTTCGGCTGAAGCTCTTTTCCGAAATGAGGAGCGGCAACTTTGGATTCAGACGGATAAGCGTTTCTTTTGGCTGTTCCTGGTCCAATGGGTAGGCGGCATCGTGATTTGCTGCTCTGTCTCACCCGTGGCTTGGCAGGGTACGCGGATGACTATCCACGAACATCTCTTTGCTGCGGTTGGGTTGGGAGGACTCATCGTCAGCCTTCCGATGATTCTCATCCGCCTCATGCCAGGAGCCTCGCTCACGCGACAAGTGGTCGCGGTCGCCCAGATGTCGTTCGGAGCCTTGTTGATCCACTTGACTGGCGGACGGATTGAAACTCATTTTCACGTTTTCGGGTCATTGGCCTTTCTGGCATTCTACCGCGATCCGCGGGTACTGATAACCGCAACAGTAGCGGTCGGACTCGACCATTGGCTTCGCTCGTTCTTCTGGCCCGCGTCGGTTTTTGGCGTGAACACGGGTAGCTTTGGCCGGGTTCTCGAACATGTCGGCTGGGTGGTGTTTGAAGATATCTTTCTTTTCTTCTCAATCTCATTAGGCCGCCGCGAAATGTTTCGATTGGCAGCCGAAGAACATAATCGCCTCAGCAAGCTGGAGACCGAGCTTGCGTCGGCCCAAAAAGACACAGCATTGATTTTGGAAACGGTCCGCCAAGGCCTTTTTCTTGTGGCGCCAGATCTGCGGATTCGCGGTGACTACTCGCGGGCGTTAGAGGGAATGCTTCATCGGAGCGATTTGGCCGGCACGCATTTCCTGGATCTGATGCGTCCGCTCGTATCGGAAGAACTTCACGGCCTCACAGGAGATTATCTGAGACTGATGTTTGATAAGACTAAGAAGGAATCTCTGTTGGTGAGGTTCAATCCGCTCACGCGGGCCGAGATCACCTTCCCGGCTTCAGACCGAGAGGCTACCCGTCGCTTCTTTGAATTTGGGTTTAACCGCGTCCAAAACGAAGGAGATGTCGGCCATGTGCTCGTCTCAATAAATGACGTCACTGAATCAGTCGGGCTACAGAATAAACTCTTCGACGCGGAGCGTAGAGAAAAGCGTCACTTGCAACTCTCGTTGGAAGTGTTGCAGGTTGCGCCACACGTTCTCGCCCCATTTGTCGCCGCCTCGCAAAACGCGTTGCAGCGAGTCAACCTGGCTCTTTGCAGCTCGGGGACGGCGCAAGGAAATCAAGATCGCGAGGATAAACTCAGACGGATACTTAGCATTGCCTCTGACGAGATTCACACCATTACCCGGAACGCCGAAGCGATTCGCCTCACATTCTTTACCGAAAAGGCTCTGGCGCTCGAGCACCAGATCGAGGAACTGCAAAATCGCGCACAAATTCGGGGAGAGGATTTCTTGGCTATAACCATTTTCCAAGCCGAGATGATGGCCGACCTCGACAGCGTAACCAGATTACTTCGCGGTTTAGGGGAGACAACTGATCGCGGATGGGAGTTCGCAATCGTTGACGCAAACGCCGTCGCGCAAATCCAGACGAGCGGCTTGATTGGTCGGAGCCAGCAACAAGCCGCTGTGCTACCAAGAATGTACCGGTTCGAAGCTACACCTCGTCGGCCCGGTGGGCTCGGCAAAACGACTTAGCCAGCGGCTAATTTCTGACATGGCCTTTGCCTCGAACGACATATTTATAGGTGGTCAACTCTTCCAGCCCCATCGGCCCGCGCGCATGCAGTCGATTGGTGCTGATGCCAATTTCGGCGCCGAAGCCAAATTCGCCGCCGTCGTTAAGACGCGTGGAGGCATTCCAAAACACCGCGGAAGAATCCACTTCTCGAAGGAAAGCCTGAGCTGCGGCTTCGTCCTGCGTGACGATCGCATCACTATGATGGGAGCCGTAGGTCTCAATATGTTCCACCGCTGATTCCACCGAGTCGACTATCCGGATTGATAGGATGAGATCCAGGTATTCGGTGCGCCAATCTTCTTCGGTCGCTAATCCGACGTTTGATCCGAGTATGGCGCGAGTCCTCTCATCTCCGCGCAGTTCTACCCGACGCTCCTGAAGCGCTCGTCCGCATGCGCGCAGAAAACTTTCGGCGATGTCCCGATGAACCAGGAGGGTCTCTACGGCATTGCAGACGCTAGGGCGTTGGCATTTCGCGTTAAGTACGATGCTCTCCGCCATCGCGAAATCGGCGGCTCGATCGACGTAGATATGGCAGACTCCGTCGTAATGCTTGATCACTGGCATGCGCGCGAGCTTGCTTACGGTCTCGATGAGTCCTTTCCCTCCGCGGGGGATTATTAGATCAATGTACTGATCCATTTCGGCCATGGCGCGGACAGCAGCCCGGTCAGTCGAATCAATGATCTGTATTGCGTCGGCGATTGTATCGGATTCTTCGCAGCCTTCACGTAAGGCTTGAGCTATCGCCAGATTTGAGCCCAGAGATTCAGTTCCGCCGCGCAGGACGACGGCGTTTCCTGTCTTGAGGCAAAGCGCGGCTGCGTCGCTCGTCACGTTTGGTCGCGCCTCATAGACGATACCGATCACGCCGATCGGCACCCGTACTTTAGCAAATGCCAAACCATCTCCTCGATCCCACTCACGAATAACCGACCCAACGGGATCGGGTAGAGTCGCGATTTGCCGAATGCTTTTCGCCATCGCGCTAATTCGCGCGGCATCGAGCCGCAACCGATCGAGCATAGCCGAGCTTAGCCCGGAGGCGGTTGCCGATTTCACATCGGCCTCATTCGTGGCAAGGATGCGTTCGGTAGAACGTTCGATGCGGTTCGCGGCGGCTATCAACGCGCCATTTTTTTGGGCAGTAGTAGCTCGGGCAATCGCCCGCGCGGCTTTTCGCGCTTGCGCCCCAATCTCGAGCACTCGGTCTTCGCACTGGGTACTCACAGTATTACGATGGTACAAATCGCGTTCCAACCATCCCCCCGCCAACGACACTTCTTATAACGTTCTCGCGGAGCCCGCTCGCTATCACCACTGGTATCCCAGCTCGTACAGCAAGTTTAGCGGCTTGCAGTTTGGTGACCATCCCACCGCGGGAATAGACGCCCGTTTCTCGTTTAGCCAGCCCGGCGACCGCGTCAATATCGGTTACCTCCGGAATGAGCTGGTTATCTTCTCCGAGCAAACCTTCGACGCTGGTCAGGATCACGAGCAGATCGGCCCGGCTGAGTATGGCGACTTCTGCGGACAAAAGATCGTTGTCGCCGAACCGCAGTTCCTCGACCACAACCGAATCGTTCTCGTTGATGATCGGAACGATGTTCCCGAAACGCAATAGCCGCTCCAGTGTATTGCGCGCATTTTGACATCTTGTCCGGCTGTCCAGGTCTTGATGGGTCAGCAACAATTGCGCGACGTGTAACCCATGCCGGCCGAACAGGGTTGCATACAACCGCATCAGACGAGATTGACCGATCGCGGCAGCGGCTTGAACAGATGGCAGATCAGACGGACGCTCGGTAAGCTTCAATTGCATGAGACCAGCGCCCACGGCTCCACTAGTGACCACGACCGTTTCAGTGCCAGCATGGATTGACTCGGCAATTTCTCCGCTCAGCCGCCGAAACTGGCCTGTATCAAGGCCGTCTCGGGTCGCTTTGGTGAGAATGCCTGTACCAAGCTTAATAACCACCCTCTTGCGTTTATCTGCCATAACGGAAGCGGAATACCTGCCTACTCTACATGTTGATACTCAAAATCCAAAACTTCAGGAGGCCTCCGCCGCCAAAGCTTTGGCGCGCCCACCGAGCATTGAGTCGGAGAAAATTGGAAAGCGACCGCGACGTAGACTTTGCGAAGTCGGGCTGTTGTCATCAGCTCGAAGTGCCCATAATTTTCAACAGCCTCCTAGTTGACCAGAATGCTAGCCCTGGCTGATAGATCAGGCGCAGTGAGTATCTTGCAACTTATTCGGCAACAAGCCGAACAGCGACCCGATGGTCTGGCTTTTATCGTTACCGACACGAACGAAAAACTAACCTACGCAGAGTTGTGGGAGCGCGTTGAAGTGGCGGCGCGCTGGCTCCAGGAGCGCGGCTGCCGAACCCATGAACGCTGTGGGCTGCTCTGTCCTGAGGGGCTCGAGTTTCCGGTCTATGCGCTTGCCGTGTTATCGGCTGGACTGTGTGTTGCGCCGGTCGGATTGTTTGTGCCGCAGTCTGAGGTCGACTTTGTCATTCATGCGGCGCAGCTGCACTGGTTGCTCAGTCCCCAACGGCGATTGATCCGAATTCCTTTCGCAGGTTCAGTCGACCTCGCCAATGACGAGTCATTTCGATCAACCAACCCTGCCTACATTCGGCTGACGTCGGGTACGACAGGCAACCGCAAAGGCGTGCTCCTGGGGCACTCCACCATAGTCGATCGCTTGGCGGCCGCGGACGAGGTGCTCAAAATCAGGCCTGCTGATCGCATTTGGTTTCGATTGCCGATGGCCGATCATTTCGTGGTCTCGGTGCTCCTGTACCTGTCGCGGGGAGCCACGCTGATTTTGACGCAAGAAGACTCGCCCGCCGCAATCCGCGGCGTAATGTCCAACTTCCATCCGACCGTTATTTATGGGTCTCCGCAGTCCTATCGCGCTCTCATTGAAGAGGAGGTGGGAGAGCTGAATTCCGTCCGTTTGGCTATTTCGACCACGACGTCTCTTTCTGAGAAGTTGCAAAAGTTGTTCAGGGCGCGGTTTGGCCGGCCGCTGAACCCGGCGTTGGGCATCATTGAGGTCGGTCTACTGACGCTGAACACTCGTTCGGATAAGGTAAACTCGGTGGGACCGGCGATGCCGGCCTACGAAGTGACTTTGGTCGGAGCGGAGGGGTCCCCAGTGAGCCCAGGTGAAATTGGTGAACTATACGTGCAAGGTCACGGATTGCTCGATGCGTATCTCAATCCTTGGCGAAGGCGCCAGGAAATTCTTACGAAGTACGGCTACCCGACTGGCGACATGGCTTACCTCGACCAGGAGCAATATCTGGTACTAGCGGGTCGCAACAAAAATCGAGTGGAAGTCGACGGCCTGAGTTTCTTTTGTGAAGAGGTCGAATCGGTTATCGACGCGATACCGGGTGTAACAGAGAGTCGAGTTTTCTTGGATACCGAGACCCGTTCTCTCGTTGCCGAGTTGGTAGCAGATGAGACGGTGATATCTGGGTTGGCAGAACGGTTGAGCGATCGCCTGGACCCGCGAAAGGTTCCTTATACCTTCAAAAGAGTACCGAGTTTGCCAAGGACGCCGAATGGCAAGCTCTTGCGACGCTAGGCCGGCGAGAGACGCAAGGGCGAAACGGCGAGAGACAATGCACGCCGACTTGTCCACCATAGCTTTAGCCGAGCCTTCCCCGATGTCCGAACCATGGCAAAGGGTGGCCAAGTCGCAAGCCGCATCTCGAATTGAAACTTTGGCGGATATGTTGGCGAAGTCGAACTTGGCTATCGGCCATTATTCCGGGCTTGCTATCCGGGAGCTGCGTCTGAAACAGTCAGTTTTTTATGTCCATTGTGGTCCAAAAATATGGCGGGAGCAGTGTTGCTGACGTCAATCATTTGCGGCTCGTCGCTGAGCGGATCATGCGAACGAAGAATCAGGGTCACGATGTGGTGGTGGTCGTTTCTGCAATGGGGGATACGACCGATGATCTTTTGCGGTTGGCGAAGCAGGTCTCAGCCAATCCGGATCGGCGAGAGCTCGACATGTTGCTGTCGGCGGGAGAACGCATTTCCATGGCGCTCCTTTCCATGGCTATCAGAGAGCTCGGAGGGGATGCGATCAGCTTCACCGGAAGCCAATCAGGAATCATTACCAACGATCGGCATGTCGACGCCCGGATCATCGAGGTCAGACCGTTCCGGGTGCAAGACGAGCTCGCTCGCAAAAAGATTGTGGTAGTCGCCGGCTATCAAGGAGTTTCTTACCGCCGGGAAGTCACCACTCTGGGCAGGGGAGGAAGTGATACGACCGCGGTCGCGATGGCGGCGGCTTTAGAAGCAGAATGGTGTGAGATTTGCTCGGATGTAGATGGCGTTTATACAGCCGACCCCCGAGTAGTCCCATCCGCCAAACGAATCGGCGTCCTTTCCTACGAAGAGACCCAGGAACTGGCAGAATCGGGAGCGAAAGTGTTAAATGCACAAGCGGTAGAATTTGCCAAAGAGAAGGGTATCGCAATATACGCGCGCGCAACGGCGGGACCTCTCCCTGGTCCAGATCCGTCCCAGGATGGCACGGTAGTGCGCAAGTCGCCGCCGCGGCTGCCAGGCTCAGTCGTAGGGGTGGTCAGCGAAGAGCAAGTGGTCGTAATTCAGAGTCGAAAAGTGGATGAGCTCCTTGCTGTGATGGATGAATTTGGATGTCCGGGCAAACAGCTTCACGTTGCGACGATCGGGAGCAATCAGGACGGACTCACTTTGGTGATCTCGAAAGAAAACTTGCACCAAATATCGAGCCTGCGCTGGCAACTTGAGACCTTAGGGTCTGAGCTTGTCTGGAATGACGAACTGGGAGCCGTCAGCGTGGTCGGGGCTGGCATCAACGCGTCCCACGAGAAGGTACGGCAAGGTTCCGAAGCCCTAAGCAAAGCGCAAATTCGGTCATTTGGGCTGGCGACTTCTTCATTTCGCATTACTTGGATGATTGTCCGTGACCAGGTGCCCGAGGCAGTACGGCTGCTCCATGCTCTGTTCATAGAAAGCAAGAGGCGTTTGGTGCCGTGAAAATGAGCCGCCCCTCTCGAGAAAAGAGAAAACCAGCTCGATCAGAGGGGGAACACGATTCTGGGGGCCAATCGAGCTGGCAGACGTCACACTAAACGCCGTCGAGCGGTTGGCAATATTTTTCTTCGCAATTTTGCCGAAAAAGATCGTCAAGCCTTTCCGTTTTTGAGACCGCCTTTTCGGTTGCTTGAGGCGCCCCTCGACTTCAACGTGGAATTTATTCTGATGTTTCACCCCCGGAGCTATTATCTAACCATTGAGACTGTCCGAAGCATTTGCGTTAGGGAGAGAAAAGAGTTGGCTCCGATTGCGTGGCGGTTGATTGATTTCACTTTTGACCTATTTCACGGGGTCAATCCGGGCTTCGAACCGTGCGACACGGCGTTCCACGATTTTGATCACACGATGGAAGCAACGGAAGTAGTGCTGCGACTTCTGGCGGCGCACGATCAGTTGGTGAACGAGGTCCGATTGAGCGATCGCGAATGGGAAATCGCTCTTACGGCCGTTTTATTGCACGATACAGGATATCTGAAGCGTCGGGATGATCACGAAGGCTCAGGCGCCAAGTATACCAGTATCCACGTCGGTCGGAGCTGTTTCCTTGCTTGGGATCTGCTGCCTGCTTTTGGGTTAGAAACGGATGAACTTCGTCTTGTCCAGCGAGCAATCTGCGCGACCGCCCTCGGCGCGAAACTGGATCAAATCGGGTTTCATTCCCAGTCAGAATGGCTAATTGGTGCCTTGGTAGCAACCGGTGACATGCTGGGACAAATGGCAGCGGACGACTATCCGGAACGGCTTCCCGCCCTTTACCTGGAATTGAGAGAAGCTGCCCTTTTTTCCCACTTAGAACAGAGCGGCTCGCCGGGTTGCCTGAGTCTCCTGGAGTTGCTGGCTGGTACGGAGAAGTTTTACTCAGACTACGTGCTGAAGACTCTGGATGGTGAATTGGGCGGCGTGTACCGATGGTTGGAAACGGAGGGCGGATCGAATCCGTATTTGGAGCGCATCCAGCACAACGTTCGTCGTGTGATGGCGATGGAGAAGACACTCCATCTCCCGATCCACGCTCATCCCGTACGAGCGGAACCTTTCAATCCAGTGCAGTGAGTATGCTACAGGTATCGCCCGACCGAACGAGCCGACCATGGAACTCTATCAGTAGCCGTTCAAATTGCGCGTCAACGAGATCTTGAGACCTCCGCCCGACTGCTTCGGTTTAGGACCTCGAGACGGACCGCTCATGGTTGAACAGCCCAAACTTCCACTAGGCGGTTCTTTACCAGATTTGCTTTATCGAATAGATCTTGCCCCCCCATTCCGACGGAGTGCGTGATGTTATTGATTTTCGTGCTCTTGGAGAGCGCTTTTTCCACCGCCTCGGCCCGGGATCGGGAAATTTCGAGATTTTTCGATTCATCACCCTGTCTGTCTGCGTATCCGACGAAGAAAAGAACGACGGTGGGATCATCCAGAAGTTTTTTGTTGTCGGTTTCCTGGAAGCGCTTCACCAGATCGCCAATCTGCGAGCTTGCGAGATTAACCTTACCTGTGTCGAACGAGATTACCGCAATCTTGGAAAAGCTGCGTGCTCGCTCTACCTGCGCATATAGCTCATCTTTTTCTTTCTGGGAGAGATTTTTCATCACGTCAATTCGAGTCAACACCTCCTTCCGAGTCTCATCCCGTTCCTTGGCATCTGCGCTGACTGCTTCAGGTGATACGGATGCTCCGGCTTGCGCGACTCCCTGAGAGGCATTGACGATGGGTGAACCTTGGGCCGACGCCGATGGGCTGCCCGATGCCTGAGAATTTTCGCTCTTTTCCTTCAAAGCCTTGATCGCAATAAAAGCGCCTATGCCCAGCGCACCCGCCGCAAAGAGGATTCCTAGGCCGACGATAATCCAGACCCCTGCGGGCGTCTTCTTTGGTCCTGGATAGTTCTGCAATCCGGTATTCAAGATTCTCCTTCCGGATGGCCTTCGGTCGCTCGACATGATTCAGGCTATAACAGCCGATTTGCCAGTCATTTGCAATGCCGCGGATTAACCTGAGTCGCCATCGGCTCACCAGCCAGCCCGCGCTACACTACATCACCGGACTCGTTCACTCAAAAAAACGGGAAGCTCCTTAATTGCAACTCGCTCTTGTTCCATTGAATCCCGGTGTCGCACGGTAACGGTATCGCGGAGCGCCGGACCGTTTTCCCCGATCGTATCAAAGTCTACGGTCACCCCAAAAGGTGTTCCAGCTTCATCCTGGCGACGGTACCGCCGACCGATAGCGCCAGTTTCGTCATAAAACACCATCATCTCACCTCTCAACAGCTCGACGATTTCGCGTGCTTGTTTCACGAGCGCTTCGTTATTTTTGAGCAGAGGAAACACTCCGCATTTAACCGGAGCCATGCGCGGATGAAAGCGTAGCACAGTCCGGACCTCCGATTTGCCCTTCTCGTCGGTGATCGTTTCTTCGTCGTAAGCTGCGCAGATCAGTGCCAGTACAGTTCGATCGACTCCGGCACTCGGTTCTACGACGTGCGGTATGAAATGCTGCTTCGATTCTTCGTCGAAATATTCCAACGGTTTTCCACTGGCCCGCTGGTGTTGGCTCAGGTCATAATCGGTTCGATACGCGACGCCTTCCAGCTCTTGGATACCGAACGGGAACCGGAATTCGATATCATAAGTTCCTTTGGAGTAGTGCGCGCATTCCTCTGGCGGGATCTTATGGACATGAAGGGAATCCGAGGACAATCCGATGTCGCGATAGAACCGGAGTCGCTCTTGCAGCCAATACTCCAATAGCTCAAGGCCTTGCTCAGGCCGGCAGAAGTACTCGAGCTCCATCTGTTCGAACTCGCGGGACCGAAACGTGAAATTACGCGGATTGATTTCATTGCGAAACGCTTTGCCGATCTGGGCGATTCCGAATGGAAGTTTTTTCCGAGCAATCTCTAAAATATTTCTGAATTGAACGAAGATCGCTTGAGCCGTCTCTGGCCGAAGATAGGTGACAGCCGACTCGTCTTCCGTCGCGCCTACATAGGTCTTAAACATCAAATTGAAGGCGCGAGGTTCGGTTAAGTCCAAGCTGCCACAAACCGGACACTGTTTCCGACCATTCTTTTCCAATAATTGATCGGCGCGCAGTCGAGACTTACAGTTCCGGCAGTCTACCATAGGATCGGTAAACGTGTTTTCGTGTCCGCTCGCGACCCAGACCTGTCGATTCATGAGGATCGAGCCGTCCATGCCAACGACATCGTCTCGTTCTCTCACAGTGCGACGCCACCAGAAGTCCTTCAGATTTCTTTTCAATTCCGTTCCGAGCGGCCCATAATCCCAGCAGCCATTGAGGCCTCCGTAGATTTCGCTCGACTGGAAGATGAACCCCCTGCGCTTACAGAGGCTGACGATCTTTTCCATGCGATCAGAGCCAGACTTTTGCTGAGCCATAGCGAAGGGCAACAATGGCATGGGGTGGCGCTGCGTCAACGGAGGAGCGTTAAGAGCGCCGACAACGCTCAAGGGCGCCGGGAACGCCGCGAGCCGAATCGAGCACATGAATCGAATCCTGGTAGGATCGTCTCGTGTAAGGAATGTAACGATCCACCCGCCCATAATTGAGACGGATCGCAAGGATGACTAGGAGGAGAATTACGACGATGACGGTGTTCCCGGTGATGACACGATGCCTCCTACTTGGCACGGAATGATCCCGTGGTATGATTCCCGAACCTAATGGGCTATTATTCCGATGACGTAATTTCGGACAGTTCCGTATCGCTACGGCGTTTTTTGATTCCGGCAGTCCTCGCTTCGTTGTTGCTCCACGCGGGGCTCTTCTATGGGCTGAGCAAAAAAACGTTGGAGAATTTTGCCTCTTCGGACAAGCCCCGTCTGGTGCCGCGAGTGTTTAGTGTGAACCGGCTTCAGGTCGACCAAAAATTGCTCGAGCCAGATAGCAAACCGACCGACACGCCAGGTTCCAGGACCGCCGACCCTGGGAGTGTCAAGAATCTCAGTCAATTCGATGGCACGTTTGAAGATGACATGAAAGAGTTTCGAGCTACTCCGGAGGTGACTTCCCCGGAAGTGCCGGATATCAAAGAGAAGCCGAGCGTTGATACCCAGGCGTCGCGGACAGCAGCAGCCAAAGCAAAGGCGGAGAGCGCGTTAGCTCTGGACAAAGAATTGAGTGATGTGCGGCAGAAGTTAATGGACGACAAGCCAACGGTTTCGACGCGTCCGAAGCTTTCCAGCGGCAATAAGAATAATCCGGGCAAAACAGAAAATCAGGATGCCGGAGATGGCGTGATCGCCGGAAATTCCGGAATTCCTTCAGGTTTTAGCAATCTAGATGAGCTTCTTTCCGGTTCGGGGAGAGTCGGCAACGGGACCTCTCCGATCTTGATGCCGACTGACCTTTTGTTTGATTATGATTCGGCGAATCTGCGTCCCGGTGCGACTGCCAGCCTGCAGAAATTAGGCCGGTTGATTCAACGCAATCCGCAGGCCGTCTTCCGGGTGGAAGGTCATACCGATTCGTTCGGAAGCGATGAGTACAATCTCGATCTCAGCCAGCGACGGGCCGAGACAGTGAAAACCTGGCTGGTGCAAAATATGGGATTAGATCCAGGGCGCATTCAGAGCCAGGGTTTCGGCAAAACCCGATTGCTCGTGCCTGGCGACCGATCAGTCGAACAGCAGCAATTGAATCGTCGCGTCGAGATCGTGATTCGCTCCAGGTCCTAGTAGCCCGGCAATCATCCCATCTTCCAGTCCGTTCTCCTGTCTCAACGGTGTTTCCCCGGGGCCGCTAAGATGTCTCAACGGTCTCGGTTCCAGAAAAAACAAATCGGTCCTGGATGCCCGGACGCGTCATCGCGACCAAACGCCAGGTGAGCAAAGTCGCGGCGACAAACAGACCGCTGGCGAGCCCGATCCAAATGCCGATTGGTCCGATCCGGGCCGTGAATGCGACGATAAAGGCTGTCGGAATAGCGACGGCCCAATAACAGAAGAAGCCAATCAGCATTGGGAGCCGAACATCGGCTAGACCGCGCAAACAACCGGCCGCAGTGACCTGAACACCGTCAGCGATTTGGAAGATTCCCGCTACGATCATGAGTCGAGTTGCGAGGGTTACGACCTCTTGCTCGTTTGTGAATAAGCCGACGATTTCGCGACCAGCCATGAAGTAAAGGACTGCGAAGCCGGCGCCTACGATGGTCGAAATCGCAATCGCTCCTAATGCAATCCGGCGCAACGCGGTGTGTGCCTGAGACCCGACCGAATGGCCGACGCGAACGCTTGCCGCGATCGATACTCCAAGTGGGAACATAAAGCTGGTGGCGGCACACGTGATAACCACTTGATGACTGGCCAACGCGACGGTTCCCATCCATCCCATCATAACGGCACCAAAATTGAAGGCCCCTACTTCCGCGAGGTATTGGCAGCCGATCGGCAACCCGACTCGGAAAAGGGTCCTCACCCTGCCCCAATCTACCCGAGAAGGCGCCAGCGCGGACCACTTCAAGCGGCTCAGGAAAAGTGCGTAGCCCAAAGTGCCTACCAATACGAAGAGACGTGAGACCAAGGTGGCGATGGCCGAACCAAGAAGGCCGAGTGCTGGAATCCCCATCCAACCGAAGACCAAGGGTAAATTCAAAAGGAGATTCAAAGTGACTCCAACGTAGAGGATTAGCGTCGGCATCACCGGTTTGCCGAGCGCTTCACAGAAAGTCTTGGCCGCCATCGATCCCAGCGCCGGAATCAAGGAGAGTCCAACGATCGCTAGATAAGGCCGAGCAGCCGTTTCGATCGCGATGGGCTGACCAAAGACGCGGAGAACCGGTAGCAGAATCCAGACGAGCAAGGAAGCGGAGGCTCCAGCCAAGAGCGATAGCCAGATTGCGGATCGCATCACCTCGATTTTCGCCTTCTCCAATTGTGCCCCGTGCGCTTGGGCCGCAAAGATACCAATGGAGGTCAATAGCCCGATGCCTGTGACATAAAGGGTTCCCAAAAGCGTGTTGGAAAAACCGACGGCTGCGAGCGGAACCACACCGACCCGCCCTAATACCAGAGTATCAGTTACGCCCATCAGCATCTGGCCGAACTGCCCGATCATCATCGGTACAGCGAGAGCAAGCGTTGCTCGCAACTCGGTGAGAAAGAGCGTCCGTCGGGCGGGCATAGGCCAACCAGCAAACCGAGATCGTGGCCCGAGGCAAATGGTTATCCGCCTTTTTGCAAAATTGGAACCGCAGTTCGTCAATCGGATGTTGGCGCAAAGGTTGCTTTTTGTTGACTGGACTTCCATATTCTCCGCGTGAGTGCTGGTATTGAAATCCGCTACAAGGTAGGGAACGAACGTTTAGTCAAAGTGACGGAGAGTGCGGCGGCTAAGCTTTCCCAGCTATTGTCGCGTCAAGGTCGACCGCAGGGAGCCCTTCGGGTGGCCGTGATCGGCGGGGGGTGTTCCGGGCTGCAATACAAGATGGATCTAGTCGATGGGCCAGCGAACCGCGACATATTGGTGGAATCAAATCGCGTGCGAGTCGTGGTAGACCCAAAAACCGCTTTGTTTGTCAGCGGTTCTTCGGTCGACTTCAGTGAGGATCTGCAGAAGGGCGGATTCAAGGTCACCAATCCCAATGCGGTGGCCCATTGTTCGTGCGGCGAGAGCTTTTCTGCATGACCGATTATTTCTTGTTGTTCGATCTTCCCCGGCGTCCGAGGATCGATTTGGACAAACTCAAAGAAGCCTACGTTCGCAGGACCGCCCGTCACCAGGAGAAAAAGGACGATCCGGTTGTGCTCAATGAAGCCTTTCGAATTTTAGCCGATCCCGTAAGCCGACTTGGTCATCTGCTCGCGCTTGAGTCGGCGAGTTTGCACGACCGAGTGATAAGTCCGGAAGTCGAGAGATGGTTTGGCAGAATGGCCGAGACCGTGCACCGGTTCGATCAGACATACTATCAACTCACTCAGGAATCGCTTCACTTACTGAGGGCGGTGAAACTTCAATCAATGCAAGAGAGTTTAGCCGTCATCGAAGAGCTCACTGCCGGGTTGAGCGGTTTACATGAGTCGCTTTTGCAGCAGCTTAGGGAGATCGACGAGGGGTGGCCGAACAATCGATCGGAGGCAATTCCTCGCTTGGCTCAGCTCGCGCTGGATCTCACGTTCACGCAGAAATGGAGCGATGAGTTGAGAGAGCGCAAACTTCGATTCGATGAATTGGGATAGGTTTGCCGGCAGTTTTGCTCCAACTATCTCTATTTCAGCCATTTTATGAGTGACATTGTCGGCATCGATCTGGGCACCACGAATTCGTTGATCGGGATTATGGACGCAGGTTTCCCGATCCTGCTTGCAGACGAAAAAGGAACTCGGCTGACTCCTTCGGTGGTCTATTTTCCGGAAGCCGGCGAACCGATAGTCGGTGGTGCGGCGAACCGGATGCGCATCTTAAAACCCTCTCGCACGGTCTATTCGGTCAAGCGTTTGATTGGTCGAAGGACCGGTGAATCAGAAAAAGAGAGTTTCGCGTACCCGGTCATTTCTCGAGAGGGCCAGACGACAATCGATCTAGAAGGCACGTTTTATCGACCCGAAGAAATCTCTAGCATTGTGCTACGGAAATTGAAGAGCGATGCCGAGCATGCGCTCGATCGTTCGATTAACCGCGCAGTGATCACAGTGCCGGCGTATTTCAATGACCTGCAACGTCAATCAACGAAACGGGCAGGCGAACTTGCGGGATTTGTCGTTGAACGGATCATCAATGAACCGACAGCTGCGGCATTGGCTTACGGCCTGGATCGGTTAAAAGATCGCTCAAAGATCGCGGTGTATGACCTGGGGGGCGGTACATTCGATATCTCGATTCTGGAGCTGAACGAAGGCGTATTTCGCGTCCTTTCCACCAACGGTAATACGCGTTTGGGGGGCGATGATATCGACCGCGAATTGATCCGTTTGCTCAAGGACCGAATCACCGCGCGCCATCCAGAAATTCGCGCGGATCTCGACGAACCTCTCTTTACGGCAAGACTGCGCGAGCTCAGTCATGAGGCTAAGCTTCGCCTTTCCGACGAGGAAACAGTGCAAGTGGATATCCCGTTCTTGCCAGGAAATAAGCGGTTTAGTTACCTGCTTACCAGACCTGAGCTTGACGCCGTGGTCCGCCCACTTCTCCGGCGAACTCGAGGACATTGTCTGCGCTCGCTCGATGATGCGAAACTCGATCCGCGCCAGTTGGATGAGGTGATCCTGGTTGGCGGAGTCACCCGGATGCCGGTCGTCCGTCAATTCGCGGCGGAAGTGTTCCAGCGTCTACCTAATCTGACTCAAAATCCTGATGAAGCGGTAGCCGTGGGAGCGACCATCCAGGCCGGTGTACTCTCTGGCCAAGTGCAAAATGTTGTTTTATTGGACGTCACTCCGCTCTCGCTTGGCGTAGAAACATTCGGTGGATTGATGAACGTGATCATTCCCAGGAACTCCACGATTCCATGCCGAGCCGGTGAAATGTTTACCAACGCCGTCGCTAACCAGCGCGCGATGCGCATCAAGATCCTTCAGGGAGAACGCGAACTGGCGAAGGATAACTGGGAGCTAGGAAATGTTGAGCTTGAGTTTGCGCCAGTACCCAAAGGGGTCGCGCGCGTGGGCGTCCAGTTTGACATCGACGCGGACGGGATTCTCCATGTTCTGGCTCGAGATACCCAAAGCGGGCATGAGAGATTGGTCGACTTATCGAGTGCTGTGGATGTTTCGGATGAAGCGGTGGAAAAGATGATCGCGGAGTCGCTGGATCATGCTTTCGAAGATATGGCGGAACGGATTTGGACTGAGGCAGCATTGAAAAGCAATGAGTTGCTACCTGCTGTCCGGAGTGCGCTTACCCTGGTCGGAGACAAGCTGTCTGCGGCCGAGCGGTTAGAAATCGACGCGTTGGTGCGAGCGGTCGAAGCGGCGCTGGAGAGCCATGATCATCAGCGTCTCAAATTGGCAAACGCCGCCCTCGACGAAGGCACTCAGCATTTGGCCACCTTTCTCATTGATCGGGCGATGGCGGAAGCTGCCAAACGGAAGGCATGAACGGCAGGCGAATGGTGAAAATTGAGCCAGAGCCAGGAGCGCTTTCCAGAGAGACGGTCCCTCCATGTGCCTGTATGGTATGTTTGACGATCGATAGTCCGAGCCCGGTTCCTCCTGCGTCTCTGGACCGGTCTTTGTGCACGCGATAAAATCGTTCAAAAATATGCGGTTGGTCCGTAAGCGGTATTCCAGGCCCGTTATCTTTCACCTCCAGGACGAGATCCGAACCCGAGCGCTGGGTCGAGACCCAAACCTTCAGATCGGGCTTCGCGCCATATTTAAGAGCGTTGTCCAGCAGATTAAAGATAGCTTGCTCCAGTTTCACCGGATCGGCCTCTACGAGTGGGATCTCTTCGGCAATGTCGACGATAACCGAGGCGCCCACCGTGTTGATCAAGCTGTCGGACCGCTCGAGGGCTTTGGCAATGCAAGCTCGCAGCTGAACCGGTTGGAACTTGAGGGGCAGACGGCGAGACTCCAGCCGAGACAATTCGAGGAGGTCTTCCACCAAGAGATTGAGGCGTTGCGCATGCTTATGCATCGTAGCCAGGAACTTCTTGGTCGTAGCGCGATCCGTCGGCGCTTCCAATAAAGTCTCAAGGTATCCCGTGATAATTGAAAGCGGGGTTCGGAGCTCGTGAGACACGTTCGCGACGAAGTCTTTGCGGACGCCCTCCAAAGACCGAATCTGGGTTACGTCATGGAAAACCAATAGGATGCCCGCAATACCCTCTTGCGTAGGTGGCCGCAACGCGACTGAGGTAACCTGGAAATGCCTCGGCATGAATCCGTCCTTTTCCCGAATATCCACGGGAAGTTCCGCGAATTGGGGAGCCTCGGTCTCTACCGTTCGCTTGGCCATTTGATGCAAAACGTGGTTACGAAACACTTCCATGACCGTTCGACCAACCGGGCTACGCGAAAGCGCAAACATCCTCGTCAAACGATCGTTCGCCAGCCGAACGGTTAGATCCCGGTTGGCTACCAGCACTCCTTCCACCATGCTTCCAAGGATGGCGCGCAAACTGAAATCCTCGTCTGCGATGAGTTGGGTGATTTTGCGCTGGCGATCTGCGATTTTGCGTAAATCATGGTAGATCTGGCGAACAATGGCAGGTCTGGAGCTGCTTGACATAATTTGACCTCCCATTGCCAGTTGCCCAATCGCCCGACGAATTTGGGCGAGGTGATGCCGCAGGATCAGCGCTGTGCCCGCCGAAATTACAAAAAGCAACGGCCAAAGGATGAGCCAAACGGTAGTCACGGCGCTTGCGGCAGGAAACGGTATCCTTCTCCGCGGACTGTTACTATTCGGCCCGCTGCCATCCCCAATTTCTCCCGCAGCCTGCGGACATGGGTATCGACGGTCCGGGTATCGATCGCGTTTTCGTAGCCCCAAACATCCTGCAACAATATCTCTCGGCTGAGTGTCCGTCCGCGCCTCTCAACCAGCGTCGCGAGCAGCTTAAATTCCGTCGTGGTCAGATCCAGACGTTTGCCCTCCACGGTGATCTCAAAGCTAGTCTTGTTGAGGCGGAATCCGTTCACCTCAAGAATAGCAGATGTCTGATTGTTTCGAATCCGCCGGAGAAGGTTTTGGATTCGCAGAACCAATTCTCGCGGACTGAAAGGCTTAGTGATGTAATCGTCAACACCGAGTTCTAGGCCTGCGATCCGCTCTGACAGCAGACCTTTTGCGGTGAGCATCAACACCGGTATCTTGGCGGTGTCGAGTTCCTGTCGTAATTTTTGCAATACCTCGGTACCGCTCATTTGAGGTAGCATTATGTCCAAAACGATGGCGTCGGGCCGCTGCTGGCGCGCAGCGTGGAGGGCGGCCATCCCGGTCGAGGCAACGTCTACGTCAAATCCGGCCCGGGTAAGGTGGTATCTGACCAAGTCAAGGACGTCCGCCTCATCATCGACGACGAGAATAGTTTCCCGCATTGTACCGCGAGCCTATCGGATAGCCTCTGTTGGATCAAGGATGCCAAAAAAAATGATCCGGGTTGCGCACGCCAAGGAGTAGAAGTCGAGAGAAATCGTGCGCAAACCCGAATCGCCTTAACCGTAGATGTAGACAGGCCGGAGAAGCCAGCCGTTCAAATTTTGTGCTTTGAGTTGAACGGTTTTGCCAATAAAAAGAAGGGTTTTCCGCTTTTTTGGGCGGTTTCCTCTACTCTAAGGCGACTAGAAGGTAAGCGGTCTCGGAGTGCCAATTGAGTGGAATGGCGTAGTTTCGGGAATCATTGCGCTGGCTAAATTGGGGTCCCGGCCCCACTACGACCGTCGGCACGGAAATCCGAAATTCGCTGCCCAATTCCTCCCTGGCGTTTCCGCTTAACGTGTTTGCAATCTCACCTACGAGATCTTTTTTTGCTTCCTCATCCGTTCGGGCTTCTTTCAGTAAGCCGAGGATCTCGCCCAGCATTTTGCCTGTCGTAGTGAAACAGACGACCCCCCGATACCTACCGGAAACACCGATTATTCCCGTGTATTCCAGGAACGGCCCAAGCTTTTCCCGGACGAAAGGAGGCTCAATCACCAGCGAGGGCCTCTCCTCCAGCGAGGCAAAATACCAACTGGCAGTAGAAATGAAGACATGAATGTCTTGGTCGTTCATTTTTGCCTAGTCGCTAAGCAGCAATTGGAACGCTTCGCGGAGCTCATCCGGATTAATCGGTTTGCAGAGGAAGCCCGTCGCGCCCTGATTAATAGCTCTAATCGCGGTTGTTTTATCGCGCAGGGCAGAGATTATGAGCACCTTTGCCTCCGGATTAATCTTCATCAACCTCTCTAGGCAAGTCAAGCCGTCCATCTTCGGCATTGTGATGTCCAACGTAATGATGTCGTGCCGCTTTTCCGTATACAGCAGAATAGCTTGCTCTCCATCTTCCGCTTGATCCACCTCGGTGATTTCCCCTGATTCGATCCCGCGCTCGATTGCTCGCCGTATCACGCTTGAATCATCAACGATCAGCAATTTCATTTCCCAGGTATCTTCAGCCGAAACTCACAGTAAACATCCTGCTCAGCATTTACGGACACTGAACCTCCGATCTGAGCCGCAAGATCGCGAACTGCATCTAGACCGATACCCCGACCTCCGTCGCGAGTAGGGTACTCTAGGGTAGTAAAACCGGATCGGAATAGCAATTCCTTTAGCTCGTCGCCCGTCCAATCTTGGATCGTATCCGCAGATGCATACGCCAACTTCACCGCTCGATCTTTGATCTCCTGCGGGTTCAGACCTTTTCCATCGTCCCATACGTCGAACGAGAGGGATCCATCGGCGCTCCGATAAGCCGAAATACGGATTTTTCCAACCGGCGGTTTCTTTTTGGTCAGACGATCCTTGGGCGATTCAATCCCATGGACTACGGCATTCCGCACCAACTGAGTCAAAATGTTTTGCACCGGGTCAATGAGATCCCGAGGAATACCTTCCCCGTCCAACGACATTTCGAAAACCACATGCACTCGTTTCCCGTTCCGTTCGGCTACCGTCCGGGCAAAGTCCGTTAGCCGACCAAATCTGTCCCCCATTTTTTGTTTTCCGCCAAAAGCGATCTGCATGGCAACCAGCCGCTGGATCAGGTCGCGGGTCATGCCGACTTGGTCAACAATGAATGCAAGGTTTGTGGTGATGGGTAGAAAATCTTCCCCGGAGATCGTTTTCCCGGCACGGACAGCCCCGATTTTTCCTTCGAGATCGCCTGCCAGCTTCTCGAAATAGGTCAGCTTGATCATCGAGGCGTTCCCTCTGAGGAGATGAATTGATCTCGCAATCTTCTCCAGTAACCGTTTGTAACGGGACGTGCGGTCAACACTTGACTCGCCCGTCGCGCTCCCATACTGCTCCGACTCCAAAGCGCGCAACGTCTCGGCTATTTGCGTATCAGTTTGGTCGAGAAAGTCGGCCAAAACCGCGGGATCGATGTGAATGATCCCAAAAAGCATCTCGATTTGCGATTTCGCCTTGGCTTCGTTGTCTCGGACCTGTCGGCTAAGCAGGATCTTGGTGGTGGAATCCAGCACCGTCACCATAATCTGCGTGATCTTTCCCTGGTCAAAAACTCGGTTGAACCGAAATTCGACAAACTTAACCCGCGATCGTGCGCCCTCCGCGTGTTCATGATACTCGATCTCGGTGAGGGGATTGGTTTGCTGGATCAATTTGTCTTTGATCTTAGGGTTAAAGAGCAGATCAAGATACCCGGCAGTCGCAGAGAGGATATCCGGGGTTACATTGGGCTCCATCTCCCAATTATCTTTGGGGTGGAGGAGATCGAGGAAATGAAGGCCGGCCAGTTCTCGCCGGAAAATGGTGCGGGTTGCGCGAGAATAGCTGGGTTGAATCACAAGGTCGGGTCCGACCAGCAGTAAGCCTTCATTGACCGTTTCAAGAATCTTTCTTACTTGCTGATTTCGCTCTTCCACTTGAGCAATCATGTAGTTAAACCGGGTTGCCAGGAAGCCGACTTCGTCGGTGGTGATCACCGGAGCGCGAGCGCCGATATTTCCAGAACCGATCTGTTCGGCCGTTGCTACCAATTTTCCAATCGGTCTAAGCAGGTAGTGAGCGAAAACCAGCGTGCCGCAGATGCCGATGACTAAAATGACCAATCCGACAGTGGCGACCGATCGCGCTAGATCAGAAGCCGGCTGAAACGCCTCGCTCGTATCAATGCGAATCACCAATCCCCAATCCAACTCCGGAATTGCCAGTGGAGCGAACAGCCCGAGCGCGCGATGGCCTCGTTCATCAATGAAATTGACCTCGCCGGAATTCAGGTTTGCTTCGTCCGAAAACAACCGGTCTGCTGTCAGATCGTGCAAAGGCGCTGCCAGAATGGAGCTGCGAGGTCCCGATGTTCCATCCAGGTTATTGGTGGTAACCGTTGACGCACTGGGTAGTTGATCTAAGAATCGCGACTCCGTCCGCAGCAAATGATCTGGTCCAATGATATATGCTTGACCCGTGTTGCCCAATCCGACTTCCGGCCAATGTTTTTCGAAGGTGACGATATCGGTAAGTTGGCGGCTATCGACCTCGTGCACTAAGACAGCCTGCCGACTGCCCAGTCGATCGGCAATCGCGCAACTCATGAAAACAACAGGAAGATTGTAAGCGCCCGGATAGCGTTCCAGATCGGTAATCATTACTCGATCCACTTCATCGAGACGATCGTCCGGAGTGGGAGAGTACCATGCTCCGAGATAAACCTTCTTGAGAGTCGACGTCGCTTGCCAGCCGCGGAAAACATTGGTCCCGAAATCCCAACGCTTGTTGTAGGTGTAGACGACGTTTCCAGCATTGTCGATCAGCAGAAGATCGTGATAGCCGTTCCGTCGCACCACTGCCTGGATGGCCGGATGATACCGGTCCATCACTTCGGCAAACATGGTTTTCACAAAGGCAGCTCGAATGTCGGGATCGAGATTCGGGTTTGCCGCGATTTCGGTTGAAAGGTTGTTTTGGTCCTTGGCTTCGACCGGAGCCGGGTTCTTTAGAAGATAGACATACTGGACGAGAACGCCCTCCCAGCTGAGCTGGTCGATCGACTCTATCCCGGGTACCGCCGTACTACTAGTTCCCGGGTCGTTCCGAAAAGATTGCCGGTAGCCCACCCGGAGTTGTTCCCGGAGCTTTTCGATAAGCTGCGCATCTACCCGTAGTCCGGAGTCTTGCAGATCGTTGACCAAGTTCTTATAGCCTGCACATATTTCAGCGGCGGCGTACCGAAAGGTCTGACTTTCTGCCTGGGTAGCGATATTCCGTCTGTGGTCCGCCAAGAATCGAGTGATTACCTCGGAGAGCGATTGCCGCAAGGAGCGAAAGCCGTCGAGCCGCACCTTGCGTAAAGCTTCCGCAGTTAAGAAAAATGCGGTCGAGGCAAGCCCGAAAATGATTGCGAACGCAATCGAAAGCGTGAAAACGAGAAGCTTATCCCGAATCCCTAACCCGCGAGGGAGAATGTCGAGAGTCTCCGATTTGGTTTTCTCGCCTGTTCCAATCATTCCTTATTGGTCCGATTCTCGATGATCCGGTGTCCGTTGAAGCCTCTCGATCGACTCCAATTTCCCGTTCTTGATCTCGGTGAGAAAAACGACGTGACTACCCGAATGGTCGTTATGATTCCAGGCGATCCGTAAACCTTGCAGGTCGAGATCTGTCTGATTCAATGCCTCGACACACCGTTGTTCAGTCAAATCCGGGCCCGCCCGCCGGATCGCGTCCACTAGTAGCATCGCCCCCATATAGCCTTCCAGACTACCGTGCGAGAAGCTGTTGGCTCCGTTCGTTCGCATATCCGTCTGAAAACTTCGGACTAGCGGGATGGAGATGTCTTGCGGCGAAGGCACCACCTGCGAGATAATCATCCCCTCACTCGATTTTCCTGCGCTCTCGATCAGGGACTGATCCGGAACCGTCGAAAGCGCACAAAACCTCGTGCCATGAACACCAGCGGATTGGGCGTGATCTAGCAACGAAACAATTGGGCGAAGAGTACCCAATACTAGCACTGCGTCCGGACGAGTAGGTATGATTTGATCGAGTGCCGGTTGCATGTCCATCGAGTTGCGGATGAACTTGCAATCGACCACCGGCTGGAGTTGGCGGCGCTCCAACGAGCGGGTTAACCATTTGAAACCATCATCGCCAAAACTGTCGTTCTGACGGACGACGCCAATCTTCTTAAGCTTTAAGTCGCTTACCAGATAATCCACCAGAGATTCGATCTCGTCTCCGTAGCTGGCCCGCACATTGAATACGAGCGGCAAAACCGGGTTTCTGAGACTCTCCGCTCCTGTCTTCGGTCCCACAAGGATTAGACCCGCCTCGTTGCTCATTGAGACGGCAGCCATGGAGGCGGCGGTACCGACATACCCGGCGAGAGCAAACACCCGGTCTGTGTCAATTAGCTTTTCCGTATAAAATATGGTTTCCAGCGGTTTATAGTGGTCGTCGTAGTCGATCACGCGGATCTGGCGGCCGAATATTCCTCCCTCCCGATTCACTCGCGAAAAATAAGCAAAATAACCTTGCCTGAATTCCCCGCCGGATTGCTTGGGACCGCTGGGGTGTGGGTTGATCATTCCGATCCGGATCTCATTCTGATCCACGGCATGATCCTGCAGCAGAAACTGACCTTTGGCCGAGGGAGAAACAAGGACGAGCGCTAACCCTACGGCAAGAGCGCTGCAGGGGCCGAGATGCCCGATGTTTCTTGGACAATTCACTGAATGGCGCACACTCCAGTAGTAAAGCGACGGGAGCGCCGCAAACTTAAGCGCCGATTGGCTTTTTGCGTCAGATTGGCGCGCTAGTTACTCACGGAAGAGTCGCAAATCTCTTACTTATCACAGTGTTGCAGAAAACTAAACAAAATGCTGTCCGAGAACCGCTTCATCATGGCGCTACCCCTCCGTTGGGAGTGGGGAGAAAATGGGCTTGGCGAATCGAGAACATCGGTTAGGCTACAAGCTCATTCAATTACGGTGGCCGTAGCTCAATGGTAGAGCCCCGGATTGTGGTTCCGGCTGTTGCGGGTTCGAGCCCCGTCGGCCACCCCAACTGTGATTGCTGGTTCGTCGGTTCGCGCAGTCTCAGTGCTAGGTGAGTGTGATCGATTGACGCTCAAAAGCGCTGCCCCAACGGCCTCTCGCTGGGCGGGACCGATCGAGTTCATTCTACCGAACTCGATTATGGCAATATTGTCACTTTTTCGTGGTTGAGTCGTCTTCACAGTGACTTCTAATCTGCCGGCGCGCAGCTCGTTCAAGGAGGTCACATGCAATTCTCAAGATATTTAGCTATCAGCGTTCTGATTGGTAGTTCCTCGTTGCTCATGCCGCCACTGGCGCACGCACAGCGGGCTCAGCAGCTCCCGGAGTTAGACGTCGAAAGTCGTCCCTACGGCGAAGAGATTGTCGGACCGTACCATCAGCCTCGATGGTCGGCCCGCGGCCGATTTTCGGCCGATACCGATGTTTATGTCTTACCGCCTTACTCTTTTTACTTGGATCTTGACTATCACGGTACGTTCCCGCGCCAAGGGAAACCTGACCACCTCTTTACCCAAGAATATGAACTCGGTTTGCCGTGCCGTATTCAGTTTGCCTTCGAATTTGACGAAGAATCGCAGGATGGGCAGCGGCAGATTCCCTTTGCTGTGGTGGAAGGGCGCTACGCTCTGGCGGACTGGGGCAAGATCCCGTTGAATCCTACCTTACTAGCCGAATACAGCTGGGGTATCGGAAAAGCGTATCCAGTGCAGCCTGGACAGAATCAGGAGAAAGAAAGCGGAGGCACAGGCGACAATGCAGTTATCGCTGATACGCTGCGGCAAGCGACCAAAGACGTCCCGGATTCCTGGGAAGTACGATTGTTGCTCGGTCAAGAAATTGGAAAAAATGTCGAGTTTGCTGCCAACATTTTCTACGACCAAGACACCGGCGGAGATCGTGAACGGGAAATGGGATTCTCGACTGCTTGCTCATATGCCATCCGAGGGGAAGCGTTGAAAGTCGGACTCGAAACGAGTTATCGCAACGTGTCCCAACATGGCCAGCGGAGCAAAGCCGGGAACATTTTCGAACTCGGTCCATCTTTCACGTTCAAGCCAAGCCCTCATACCCGTTTTGACGTGGCGCCGTTATTCGGGGCGACCAGCGATTCACCTCACCTGGAGATCTTTACGATCTTCTCGATCGATTTTGGCACCGGCTCGGCCAAAGAGATTGAACAACCGAAAGTACGAGGTGGGCGGTTTTGATCGACGCAAGGGAGCCGACACCGGATATGCGGTTCCGGTGGGGCGTTGGATCGAGCTTATCTCTTATTGACTGCCGGCTATCGGCGATCGCCCGGCAAACGGCTAACCCGTCAACTGTCTTGGTTGCAGGTTGTCAAAGGATCAGAAGAATGTGAGCATGCGTTCTCGAAACTTCTAACCGCTTTGTGCTTCCGAGAGTCGGCCAATGTGTTGGAGAGTTTCAATACCTTGGCATGAGTGAGGACCGGCTAAAAGAACAAGCACCTGACATTCGGCAACTCGCGGCAGCCGTTAATCTCTTCCTAAAACACGCTACACCGCGGTTTACTGTTGATACCTGCGTCGACGCGTTTATCCAAACGCTGGCCCACTTCATAGACGGCCGTGTTTTCTTCGGCTATAGCTGGCAGCCGGATCGGCAGCTCCACGAACGAAGCCCTATTTCCCTGGTGGACGGCGTCATCAACCGAGGAGCGATGATCGCCGCCCAAGTCGAGTCCGAACTCGATGACATCCTGGCCGCGTCGTCCGACAATCTCCTGGTTACGCTGCACCGATCGCTCCGATCGTTCCGCTCCGACCCGGCTGCGCGGGGTGAACTGAGAGCAGCCGATTGCCGCGCGGCGATCGAGATCTATTTCGCCTATTACGGCAAGCCGATTCTCTGGATCATCGTGGGTTTGGCGAATCCCAGGGTCCTGACCATCACGGAAACGCAAGAATTCCTCCTGCTCTTTTGCCGGTGTTGTCTCGTTTCCCTGCACGGTGCTTATGTCGCCAAAGTTGAGCGCTTGGAGAAAGCGGACAAGTTGCCGCCTACCGAACAATGCAATCTCGCGCTGCAGTGGTTCCACTCGATTTTGCGCCATCTGAATCTCGGGATCTCGCGATTGCAAAGCGGGGAGGCGGCATCGGCGGCAGACGCGCTCGATCGGGCCTCGATCGTAGCAGGAGTTTTCCTGGCGGAAATGTTATCTTTGATGACGAAGATTCCGGGACGCTCAACGGAAGCAAACCTGATACCGCATGACAGCGAGCCTTCTCTTCGTGCAGATGCCAACGATAAAAATAGCGTCCGATAAAGCTGAAATCTGTGCCGCCCTCGACCAATTTGGTTTGCCGCGTGCGGTTGTCGATTCCGATCGAGACGCATTCATTGGGTGGAATACTCGCTTCCTGCAGATCAGTGGTTTTTCCGGCTCGGACCTAGCCATCATGCGAGCAAGCGATTTCCTCACGATCTTGCCCAAACAGAAACGTCATCCTCCGAAGCGTGCCTTCCCGGCGATTTGTCCTGTTCGAATGCGACATGCGACCAACCCTGAATGGTTAACCGGCTACGCCGTCCTCGACGATGATGGAATTAAGTATCTGATGTTCGATTTGGAGCCTGCTCCAACCTCGGACTTCGAGTCCGGTGGCGCGACCAATGGTGAGGAGGAACGTAACCGGTTATTGAAAATCTGGCATGACGATGTCGGACCGAAGATTCTCGCGGCAATATTTGCCGCGGAGAATGTGAAACTTGCGCTGGAATCGGAGGGGTCTCCGCAAGCGCAGGCTGTGCGCCATTGTTGTGAGTTACTTAGTGAGTCGGTTGAAGCGCTGAACCGGATGTTGTCCGGGAAGCTGCTGTCCGCAGAAGATCGTTCCGATGCTTTAACTTTCCGCGATACGAAGTCTCCCAACTAACTGATTCAGCGCTCCAACGAGACACGTTCCGAGATCAAAACGTGCGGCGTTTAGTTTCGCAGGCTGCGATTAATCCGAGCATCGCCCAAAAAAATCCCCCCCACGCAATTGTGTCGTCGACTCTGCCCGGGACTTGAATACTGTCTGCCAGCGAACACATGAAAATCATACGATACGAGGATTCATCTGGCACGATTCGTTATGGCAGCCAAGACGCAGATGGAAAAGCAATTGAGCTCGCTGGCAACCTTTTTTCTTCTCCAGAGCCAACTGACCGGACGGCCGAAGTAAAGAAGCAACTCGCGCCGATAGCACCTGTCAGTCTGATTGGTATTGGCCTCAACTACCGGCGGCATGCGGAAGAGAGCGGTGCCAAAATTCCGGAGCGTCCGATCGTTTTTATCAAATTAGTGAATAGTGTGCAGAATCCGGGCGATCCGATCGAACTGCCGAACTCCAGCCAGGAGGTCGACTATGAATGTGAATTGGCCGTCGTGATCGGCAAGATTTGCAAGAATGTCTCGCCAGAAAAATCGCTCGACTATGTGTTTGGTTACACCTGCGCCAATGACGTCAGTGCTCGAGATTGGCAGTTGAAATGGGGTGGCGGCCAATGGTCTCGCGGAAAGAGCTTCGATACTTTTAGCCCTCTCGGTCCGGTGTTAGTCACCGCCGACGAAATTCCCAACCCGAACGCGCTCAAGATCCAGACTATTTTGAACGGGGATATCGTGCAGGATTGGAACACCAATGACATGATTTTCGATGTTCCGACGCTCATCTCGTTTCTTAGCCAAAGCACTACCCTGCTTCCGGGAACTGTGATCCTCACCGGCACACCGCACGGAGTCGGAATGGCAGCCAAGCCGCCGCGTTATCTGCGGCCGGGAGATACCGTCTCGATTTCGCTGGAAAAAATCGGCACACTGACAAATCCGGTCGTCGCTGCGAGCTAGGCCGCACTCCAGTCCAGAAGCCGCTTTTGCCAACCGCGAAAGGATCCGCCTCGCGGCGCTATGGTGCGCCCGAAGGAAAACCGTGGGCTAAGTCGTGTGAGTAACAAGTTGGCGCCGCCGGAAGGCGTGAGAGACCTGCCCGCATCGCTACGCGAAGCGTTGCGGGCGGGACTTAGGCCAACAGAAGAAACCACGAATGGACGCGAATGGACACGAATAGCTTTCTAAATTCGCGGCCATTGGTGTTCGTTCGCGGTTCGTTCTTCTTAGCAATTTGCCAATTTGTCAGTCGCTGCGACCGGGGCTTGGTGGAACCCTGGGTAAACCAACAAAAAGCGAGAGCGCTCTGACTTGTCGCGCCGAAGGCTTTGCGAAGGAGGAAGGAGCTAAGAAAACACCCCATCCGCAGAACGCTCAGACCAAATCCACGTCCAACTGGTCGATGATGAGGAAGAAATCCGGATGCTGAAGCAGGTTCATTCCATGATCTGCGCTAACCTTCTCCTTGGTTTTTTTTCTACTGAACAACGCGAAATTCTTCAGATCCGGATTCTTTCTCGAATGATAAAGAATGCCTTCGGGAGCCATCGGGTGCTGCATAAAGGCGACTCCCCAAGCCTGACTATCTGAGTAGTCCGTGCTGGCAAAGAGACTCGAATCCGTTCCGAGCCGGCTCAGCTGTTGACCCGTCGCATCCGCAACCTCAATGGCTGGGCGTACGGTGAGTCGGTATACGTTGTAGGACTTTGCGGTTGCCCGCGCGAGGTATCGGTTCTCATACCAGCGATCGCCGAAAGTTTCGAGAATTGCGCCTTTCAGACTGGAAGCGGTGTACAAAACCCCAAAAGGCGCACCAGGTGAGTCGAATCGATACCGCCCCTGATTCCCCCAAAAAAGGGGAGAAGAGTGTCGCCGGTCGGAGAGCCGGAAGAGCGTACGAGGCGCTCTGATCAATTTGAGCTTTCTCTGACTGAAATCAGAGGGCGGCCTACAGAGCGTCATGGGGCCGGTCCCTTGAAGCAGATTGGCCATATATCATATGGCCCCATGTCAAAAAGAGGCTTATTGAGCGCCATGGCCTCGGTCTCTTAGTGCCGCGGCAATCGCTTGTTCCGGCTTACCGTTCTTGAGCAAGTCCAACGGGCTCGTACCGCCGGTAGAATGTCGTTTTGCCAGAAAAAAAATCATGCCGTCCCAATTCTCCTCGGCATTCAGCGCATGCAGACATTCCTTGATACCGGGCAACACCCCGTCCTTCGTAAATTGCCAAACCGGGTAGCGCCATTTGTTGGCAGAGCGCCAGGCGACGAGATTCTTCGCTTCACGCTGGTAATCGACGGACTGCCGATGCTTGTATCCTAACAATTTGGCAACTTCTTCCGATGAATAGGAACCTCCCTCCGCTTCGGTCAACTTTCGTCGAGCAACGAGCCCTCGGGTAACGGCCTTTTTTTCGGCTTGTTGCGATGCCGTGCTGTTCTCGCGGGCGTGATTTGAATTCACCAGTGCGCGCAAGAAATCGAGGTAAGGAACCTCTTTGCGCTTTTGCTCGATCAGTCTTTGGATTTCGACCACCGTTGTAGCGTAATTACTCATCGCTTCGACGCCAAAATAGAGCAAAACGGCAAAGTAATCAACCTTTGCGCTTTTGCTTCATTGCCAAAGGGCGCTGGTCTCGACTGTTTTCCCTTCGCCAAAATACTTCTGGCCAATCTCGCCGAAAGCGCTCGTACTCTGAGCCGAGTGTTTCAAATATCGCAAGAACATGCCCAACTCAACGAATCGACCACAAATAATCCTGATCGCCGGGCCATATCGCTCCAACACCAATGATGATGCCTCACTCATTGCCGCGAATTATCGTCGCATGAATGAAGTCGCTTTGCAGATTTTTCGAATGGGACACTTGGCTGTGACTGGTGAGGCAATCGCGCTCCCGCTCATTGAGATTGCTGGTTCTCGCGCGATCGGCGATACCACCTGGAACGAAATATTTCATCCAGTTGGACGAAGACTGGTAGCATGGGTTGATGCCGTGCTGAGAATCGGCGGACCATCCGCAGGAGCCGACGAAATGGTCGAATTAGCTCGAGCCGCTGGCAAGTCGGTCTATTTCGCCGCATCGGAAATAAATTCTGTTACCGCCTAGCGACATGATAAAAGACAGTCAGCGAATCAAAATTTCGCGAAGTCAAAACGTTATCGGACGATTGGTATTTGCTCCAGAGGACCACATTCGAATATCGGATGAGGGATGGCTCCTGGAAAACGGTAGCCAGGGAAACATACGACCGCGGAAATGGAGCAACGATTCTTCTCATTAACCGGGAGCGGCGTAGGCGCTTCGAATTCGCACCAAGGCGGCCGGCGCCAACTTTTTGATGCAAGCCGTACCAATAGAACAGATTGAGCCGCGCCTTCGGCGCTTAGTCAATTGTCGGCCAACTCTTTGCAATCAATTCGTAGGAATGCATCCGCTGGGCGTGCCCGTAAATGGTCGTAATGATCATGAGTTCGTCAGCTCCAGCCCGATTCACGTGTTCCCACAATTTTTCTCGGAGCGTCGCGGGTCCGCCGGCAAAATAGTGAAGACGCGCGTATTTCAACATCTCCTGTTCGCCCACCGAGTATTGGTAAGCAGACGCCTCGTCAGGTGAGGAAAGTGGGGCCGGCCGTCCGCTCCGTAAGCGGATCCAGGCCAATCCGAATGTCGACGCAAGGCGCTCTGCCTCCTCATCGGTTTCACCGCAAATGGCCTGGGCAGTGAGAATCGTGCGCGGTCGATCAAGCCAGCGCGATGCCCGAAAGCTCGATCGATAGACGTCGAGCGCCGACAGTGCTCCGATTGGGTTGATATGGTGGGCGAAGGCGAACCCGAGTCCAAAGTCCGCGGCGATTGCCGCGCCGTCCTCGGTCGACCCAAGTATCCAGATAGGTGGCAAAGGAACATCGCTGGGAATCACGCGAATACCAGCGAAGGGATGGCTCTCTGGTAGTTGGCCGCTACTAAGGCCCATAAGTTCGGTGAGTTGTACCGGAAAATCCGCTGCTCCGAGTCTCTCTTTGCTGCGCCGCAGCGCCAAGGCAGTAAGTTGGTCGGTGCCGGGCGCGCGACCTATCCCCAGATCGATCCGACCGGGATAGAGTGCTTCCAGAACATGAAACGTTTCCGCTACCCGCAACGGAGCGTGGTTCGGAAGCATGATACCACCGGAACCAACCCGAATGCGCGATGTCCGCGCGGCGATCTGCCCGATCATGATCTCCGGAGCGGTACTCGCGACGCTCGGAATATTATGATGTTCAGCGACCCAATACCGGGAGTAGCCGAGCTGCTCGACGAGTTGTGCAAGCTCGACCGTATCGCGAACGGCTCGTGCTTCCCCTTGTCCGGCTGAAATGGGAGACAAATCCAACACCGAAAGCGGAATATTCATAGTGATGTAGCTAAACGATGGCCAATAGCAACCTGCCAGCAACGCTCCGTGCAGCGACGCGAGCGGTTTGGCTATCGGCTATTGGTCATTCCTTCAGGGGCGGCGTCTCCAGAAAAATGGTTTCGGCTGCCAATTCCTCGAAGCAAAAGTTGACAGTGCGCGTTACGGCACGAGTTCGGTGAACTGTGTTCGCGGGAATAGTGACACTCTGCCAAGGCCCCAGTCGAAGTTCGCGACCGTCAGCCAAATCAATAAACAAACATCCTTCTACAATAAGAAACAGCTCGTCGGAATGCGGGTGAGAGTGCCACGGATAATCGCCCTCTATGACGGCGAGTCGCAGGCAGTGATTATTCACCTGATTCAGAACGATATTCCGATACTGCTGTTCGACGCTGGAAGCTTCGACGATGATATCCAATCTTTCGAGGGCCGGATATCGCACCGGTTCGTTCTGATAATCGCCAGCCGTGGGCAAAGAGTGCTTCGACATTTCAGCAGGCCGCAATCTCACAAACGGGTAGGCGCGAGACAACCGTTCTTTTTATGCAAAATCCTATTTTTGTTTCGTGGACAATCTAATCCGTGCGATCTGCTGCAAGAAAAAATGGCGCAAAATGTCCTGATTACGCGGCTCCTTTCGTCATGTTTTTGCACAAATAAACCGACAAACGTGTAACGCATGCGAGACGCCGATGAGCCAAACAAACCAATACGCGCGTTCGACAGGAATTTTTGGAGGACTCCATTTTTCGCTTGCTCAACGACTCGGTCGACGGAAATCTTTCCCGTCGTGCGCGATCGATTCGCCATAGCTCTTGCCTTTCTCGCGTTATTCCTTCTCGCTGGCGGGCATTGGGCGATTCTCCAAACCGGTGCATGGATGGGAATGATTGTTGCCTACTCAAAGGATGCAGATGTTTCTACCGCAATCTCCAAGACTTTTGACGGGAAGCATCCGTGTCCCCTCTGCTGCGCGGTGCAGGATGGCCGCAAACAGGAAGAGAAGAAGGCGCCGGCGCTGCAGTTGGAACTCAAAAAAGACTTTATCATTCGAAGTTTCCTCTTCGAGGTAGTGCGCGATTTTACCTGGCGTGACTACGGGCAGTATTATCGCGATCTCGTGGGCATTACGCTCGAGCCGTTAATCCCACCTCCGCGAATCGGGTGAGCTAAGAACCACGCGAGGAATACAGAAGTCTTCGCGTTCGTTTGTCCGCCTGAGCGCCAGCCATTGCAAGGCACGCCTCTGCGCGGAAAGCCTGGGCAAACCGCGTGCCCGGCACTGCTACTTCCCAACCCCTTTCTTTAACCATGAGGTGGCCATTAGCCGCCCTCAACCATCCATTTTCTAAACGTGAATTTTAAAAATCTTATTCCGACTGCATTTTACATCCCCCTCGGGATGTGTGCGCTTGTCGCAATGCCGAATTGGGCGGATGCCCATGGGTTCGCCGGCGATCGCTTTTTTCCTGCCACGATTTCAACCGATGATCCTTTCGTCGCGGATGAGTTGTCGCTTCCAACCTTTCAGGCCATTCGGGTACCCGGCGCCCCGCCGACCAAAACGTTTGATTTATCGGCAGATATCGCCCTCAAGCTCACTCCGAGCTTAGGGATTGAGGTTGCCGATGGATACATGCTGCAAAAGTCGCCCGGTTCGCGGCTCCGAACGGGTTTCGACAATGTCGTAGTCGGCGGCAAGTATCAGTTTCTGCTCAATGCTGAACACGAAATAATCGTGTCTGTTGGCGCCAACGCTGAAATTGGCGGTACCGGGCGGGCGTCAATAGGCACCGACCGGTTCAGCACAATTACGCCCGGTCTTTTTTTCGGCAAGGGTCTCGGCGACCTGCCGGACTCGGTCTGGGCGCTCCGGCCGCTCGCTCTAACTGGGCAGGTTGGCGTGTCGTTTCCAACCAGCTCAAGTGTCGAAGGCACACAAATACCTAACGACCTCCGGTGGGGGCTCGCGGTTGAGTACAGTCTAATCTACTTGGAGGAACACGTGAAAGACATCGGCCTGTGCGCGCCTTTGAAGCGTCTCATTCCGCTGGTTGAGTTTGCGATGCAAACACCGCTTAACCGAGTATCTGGTCCAACTACTGGAACCGTAAATCCAGGAGTCATTTGGTCCGGGCAATATTTTCAGCTCGGCGTCGAAGCTGTCATCCCGATTAATTCCCATACCGGAAACAACGTCGGAGTCGTCGCGCAACTTCACTTCTATTTAGACGACATCTTACCGAAGATTTTCGGCAAACCGTTGATCAATCCGTGACCCATGAAAACGATCTTAAGCATAGTAGCAATGTCAGTCTTCATTCCGTCCGCCTGGGCCCACGCGTTTATTGACCACGCCGAACCAGCTGTAGGTAGTAAACTCGCTTCGCCACCCCCTGCGGTGAAGATTTGGTTTACTGAGCGATTGGAACCTGCGTTGAGTAGAATCCAGGTTTTCGATAGCCAAGGAACCGAGGTTGATAAACGAGACACGAAAGTAGATCCGAAGAATGGACAACTCTTAGTGGTCTCGTTGTCCGTTATCAAAACCGGGAAATATCGAGTCACCTGGCGAGTAGTATCCGTGGATACTCACGTAACCAATGGCAGCTTCGAATTTGAAATAAGCGGATAACCGATCCCGCAGCTTCGGCTCTGCAAGCCGGAGTCGCTAACTGTCAGGTTTATGTTGGGCCTCTTACTTGGACGATGGGCAAACATTTACTCATCGTCCCTCTTGCTGAGCCTCCTCGCTTTTCAGCGCTTGTATGTAGTTCCGGTCTTGGATCGTGAGAAGCGAAGCAAGCGTTGGCCGGATGGGCGATATCTAGATGCCGCGACGTGGATTTGCTGGTTTGCGATGTCGATCTCTGGGATCATCTGGTTGTTGGCGGTTGTCGCATCAATCTATGACTCTGGCATTGAGTTGGGCGCTGTGGGAGAGGTACTCAGTGTCACCCAATTTGGTCGGCTCTGGCTGTTTCGTTCGCTCCTCGGTTTGGCTATTGCCGGCGGTTTGTTGCACAACTCGCTGAGAAAAATATCTCACGCGCATTCAGATTTGCTCAGGATCGCCTTGGCGACCGCTAATCTGGCCTCCTTAGCATGGGCGGGTCATGCCGGTGCCGCCGCCGGCTCATTTGCGGAACTCCATTTGCTAGCGGATCTCGTGCATTTGCTGGCATCCGCGGTTTGGCCGGGAGGTCTCTTGCCGCTGGCCGTTTGGTTTTTCGTCAACGCGAGAGGGCGATGGAACGTGCCAGTCGACTACGCAGTAGTCTACCGATTCTCAGCGCTCAGCCTGGGAGCGGTTATGGTTCTTGCCGTTAGCGGTCTGCTTAACAGCCTTTTCATGATAAAGAGACTGAGCGACTTCTATGCGACAACTTACGGCCAAATTCTTACCGGAAAGATCATCCTGTTTCTCATTATGATCGGTTTAGGCGCGCAAAACCGACGAATGCTGAAGATTCGGCGGCAGAACGAAGAACAGGGCATGGATCGCAGTAAAGCCGGTCGACTATTCGGCAACGTTTGTGCCGAGAGCGCGCTCGCGTTCGTCGTGTTTGGTCTAGCCGGTGCTTTAGGAGCGATTGAGCCGCCAGCAAGTTAGGAATCGTCGACAGCGCCGCGGCCGCCATCCACTCGCTGAAAACTGGGCAGACCAACCTAAACGTGTAACCTCAACAACAAACAGTGTTACCTATGTCCTGACCACATCCCACACCCGACCT
Source organism: uncultured Verrucomicrobiae bacterium (assembly GCA_963804425.1). GTDB lineage: Bacteria > Verrucomicrobiota > Verrucomicrobiia > Chthoniobacterales > JAFAMB01 > DASTDH01. The sequence goes on from CAWDQF010000007.1 coordinate 332,024, forward strand.
CTCACCAATCACCAATCATCAATCACCAATCACCGTTCGCGACGTTCTTTTCCTAAGCAGATTTCAGCAATGCCTCTCTCGAGATGATGAGATCACATTTACTGTGACGAAGCTCGACGACGAAATATGGTCATTGATTGAGCTGGAGGCGGATAGTATGGGACTCAAACAGCTCGCAGCTCCCGTTACGAGCTGAATGGCAAATAGCAGATGGCTAATTATCCGAATTCGGAAGGTAGAAAACTGGTTTTAGCGCTCGTCCAGGTGATCGAGGAGAACAAGGCGTACCTCAGCGAGCTCGACGGTAAGATTGGTGACGGGGACCATGGTATCAATATGGCCAAGGGTTTTGCGTTGGCTAAAACGAGATTGGGTGAACGGGAGGTGTCCGTAAGTGAAGGATTGGCATTAATCGGCCAGACATTGCTGACCGAGATCGGCGGCTCAATGGGCCCACTCTACGGCACCTTCTTTTTGCAAATGAGTCTCCGAGCAAAAGACAAACCGGAGATCGACGAAAAGGCATTTGGCGAAATGCTCCGAGCCGCTCGGACTGGACTGGAAGAATTGGGCGGAGCCCAGGTCGGCGACAAAACTATCATGGACGTTCTGGTGCCGGCCGTGACGGCCTATGAGTCGGCTGCTGTGCACGGAGCTTCGTTCGACGTCGCATTGGCAGAGATGGTGGGCGCCGCCGAAAACGGGAAAGAGTCGACGCGCGATCTGGTCGCGAAGATCGGTCGGGCTAGCCGGTTGGGCGAGCGCTCCCGCGGGGTGCTCGATGCCGGAGCAACCTCCGGAGCGTTGATCCTGCAAACGATGGCTTCGGTGTTCGGCGAATCGGCTTAGCAGCCTGTTGAAATAGCCTTGAGAGATGATGGTTGACTGGAAACGAGCCGCTGTTTTGAGCCGGTTTTCCAAGATTTGTTGGGAGGTCAGATAATCGGCCCAGAGGATTCTGCGGGTCGATTGCATCCGTTAATCGATCGAAATCATTTTCGATCTTCAGCCGGGCGTAGTTTGTATCTTAGCGCGGAGAGCTCGAAGGAAGATGGGCTAGCGAACAGGCAGGCCGACATTCAAGAGTAAAATTCGCTGGATTTCCGCTATCGCGAGCGGGCTATTCAGCGCGCCATGCCCGGTGGGAACGATCAATTCAGAAGACGCTGAATCGAGATGTGAACTCCAGTAGGGCACCACGCCATCCGAACTGTTTGGCGTGTCACCTCTGCCTCGATCGCCAATGATGGAATGATGAGGCGCACGAACCGCTAACCGGTCGGTTACCTTAAACAGGGGTGACTTCGGAGATAACCCGTCGATGCTGGTAGGAATACTCGCCCCTTTGGTATTCGGATTTCCCGCTTGCACCACTTGTCTGACTATCCCGCTAGTGAGCATTGCCGGTAATCGAATCAGTCGATCACCCAGCGCGCCGATACCACCGGAGGCAATGGCGCTCCCGCGATGGGGAGTCGAAATGAATATGATTCTTTTGACGAGCGGATTTGCCCGGAAGATCAATGCGCTCCGTAACCGGGGTCTTGATTTCAGCATCGGGAGCACCGCCGCTGCGCGTACCGGGAAGACCGCGGTCCAATCCGCGGCCGCGATCTCAGTCGCCTGGAGCCGGCACAGAATACCGCCCATGCTGTGCCCGATGAGAACAATCCCGTGCTGCAGGCCATATTTTTTTTGAGCTAGCGCGAGATGCTCCCGTAACCTCAGCGCGGAATACAAAATGGGGTTTCCAGTCGGATAAAAAAAGACCCAAAACTGGTATCGTTTCCGGATCTTTGCGTCCGATCGAACGCCGTTACTGACATTTAACCAGGTAAATCCCGATGACAATAGTCCGTGAACGAAAACCACCGGAATGCGACTGGGGTCATACGGCTCCAGCAGGTAAAGCCCCGACTTGCTTTCCGTTTTCTCGCCCCAAACCATATTAACGAAGCCTGCCCACAATTCGTTGACTCTTGAGTAGGAGGCCAGAGGCGCGGTGAAATCTGCGGCCAACGGATAAGATCGGTCGCCGAGTCGGACAGTGTCGCGGATTCGAGGATTTGCCAATTCGAGTCGAGCTTCTGCTTCGTCCGCATTGGGGCGCTTGCTAAACCGGAGAAGTGCAGTCACGGCAATCCGGAATCCTTTAGGAGGCTCTAGCTGTGAGGGAGCCGCTCCGGCGGTCACGGTTGGATGGACACCGATCAAGGTTCCACCTAATCCCGGCCGAACGTTGGATCTCCAGAAGCGCCGGCGATCGGCGCGGCGCGCACTTTGAAAGCTCGCGAAATAGTCCGGTGACCACTCCGCATTCGGAGACGCCGACAACAATAGGCGCGTTCTCCGGCCGTTCCTATCGTCACGGATTTCCGAGGGACGATTTTGATTGGACCAGCCAGCAACAAAATCGGCCACCGCACGATTGTAAGTCGCCACGAGCAAATCGTTATCTGCTTGGTCTAGCGCTGTCCGTTTTCTTTCCAGGCGTTGCGAGGCGATTTCCGCGATTTGCAGATAGTCGGCCAATTGCTGCGGACTGTCTCGCCTGCTGCTTGCTGCGCGGTAAAGCTCTTGTTGTAGCGCCGGAGCCGGTGTTTCGGCGGTAATCGATCGCGGCTCGGTGGAAGCACAGCTAGCAAAAATAAGACCGATCGTTGGCGCTGTCGCTGCTCTGATCGACCACTCTCTCCAACAGTCGATCGATCTCGGGAGACGGTTGTCCCCAGTTTGCCGAAACCGAGCATCTTTCAGCAGTCTCCTAGATTGAAAGGATATCCCAGTAGGTGACTTTTCCATCGTGATTTCCGACGTAACGCACGCTGCCATCTTGCGATACGACAGTGACCAGGCACTCGGGATAGTCTCGACACAGCCGATAGGCGGCCCGATGCCGCGTTCCGGCGTTGTCCGCGCGTTCTAATACGACTTGGCGAGCCTCGATATCCAGTGCCCGGTGGACCACTTCGTTTTCCTGCGTCGGCACGTGTATCTCCGCACCGAAACCGATAATATCCCGCGCCCCGGTCAGGACGAGCGCACCATCCACCGCCATGAGATCTGACAGTAGATGGGCACATTCAAAAATGGCTTCATCAAGTTCGGCTAAACGATCGTCCCTGATTTCTTGGTACTGCTTCCAGCCCACGGTCTGCAATCCGTGCTGAGCCCCGACCTCCGAAAGTGTTCGAATAGCGGCAAAAATCAATTCGCGGTAGCGCCGGCGCGCCTTGGTATCCTCAATCCAATACTTCGGGCAAATTGGTCCATCGGGCCGGACGAGTCTCTCCTCGTCCGGGATCGTTAAGATGATCAGCATGCCGCCATGCCGTGCGTGTCTGACTTGGCTAATTACTCGTCTGGTTACATTTTGGGCAAGCATCCGGATGAAATCCAATTCCACCGTCGCGCCAGAGCACTCGTTCTTGAAACATTCGCGAATCGCCCACTTTGCGAATCTTTCTTGCAGCTTCGCCAGCCAACTCGCTTCGTAGATGTTGAATCCGTGCCCTTGCAGTTTTCCGTTGAGCAGTGTGGCGATGCGTTCGTCGCCTCGCAAAGCAATTAAACTGCCCGGTCCGCGGACATGGATGATCAACCGATTCGGAACGGCCGGGCTGCGCAGGCGTCCGCCGTCAGTCCGGTTTATCCACCGCGAGCCGGAATTGATGACCCCCCAAATAAGAAAACCTCTGCTGGTGTCCCAGCGGACTCCAATCAACGACCGATGAAAAGTCGCGGACGGGCTGAGACGCCTGATCTCCTCTTCATGCAGCGGTCTTTCTTCGCGCAGTTTTAAGACCTGTAGTCCCGTCGGCGGTCCAAATTCGTCACTGAGTTCATGCGGATCGATCAGGATCAGGCGACAGATGACAGAACGACCTTCCTCGCGAAGTAAGCTCGCCTGGTACGCCTCACTTAAGAAAGAAGCCAGCGCCTCTTCCGGAGGAAATGGGCCTGGCGCGTCTGAACCAGTCACCCATTGAGAAACAATCCGGTTCGCTAGTTCTTTTGGATAGCTGTGGAAGAAGTAGTCCATCGAGCGCAAACGCGCGCCAGTTGCTACGAACCTAGCGCGCTCTGTACCGGTTTTACCAGCCTAATACGAGGGGGCATGCGCTCCGGAGAATTGAGATTTCTGCGGAACGGCGAACGCTTCACTTGGTGCTTGTTCTGGCCGTTCCTAGTCCCCTAAGCTACAGCTGCGGGCTAGTCTGATTCGGTCGATTTACCTCTCCCTAAACGCCTTTTGCTGGAGGCGTCCCGGTGCCGGTCTTCGGTCGAATTCAGTACCTGATAGCTAGCTCCTGCCCTCCGGCTCTTTAATTCGCGTCTCCTCAAAATCAACCACGATAGAAACAACTGAATGAAAGCTAATAACCTAATCCTGCGATGCCTGGCCTGTGCGATCCTCTGCTTAAGCGTGTCGGCACTCTCACTTGCGCAAACTGTGCCTAAGCTGCAAATGGCGGAACTCACCAAAAAATTGCAGCTGACCGATCAGCAACAAAAGCAGATAGCTCCGCTGGTTGCGCAGAGGGACAAAAAGGCAGAGGCGCTGGAAGCCGACAAGTCCATGGGCAAGCTGCAAAAGCTCAAGCAAGCGGTCCAACTGCAAAAAGATTTTAAGAATGATGCAGCGAAATATCTGAACGCCGATCAGGTAAAGAAACTCGAGGCCCTTCAAGAAGAGCGGCGTGCCAAACTCACGAAAGGTAAATAGAAGGCCTGGCAGCCCGTTGAAAGACCCGCAAGACACGGTGTTGACTGGAAACGGGCTGCTCAGGGAATTACTTATAACCCGGCAGATATTTGGCTATCAGATTGTTCCAGGCCGGCTCATGAATCTTTTGCAAAAGCGTCCGATTGATCGATTCGCGTAACTGGCTTCCCTCGCGCAGCGCAAACGCGTACAACTCCGTATCCAAATGTAGCGACAATACAGTAAACTGCGCTTGGGTGCTCACGGTGTAGCGCAGGATCGGCTCGTCATAGACAACCGCTTGCACTTTCTTGTGCTTTACTGAATCGAGGAGTTCGTCAAACGTCAGTTTGGTAAACGTGATGTGATTGGCCTCGAGGAAATTGGCGCCAGAGCTGTTCTCGACTGCCCCGACCTTAAGCTGGCGGAGATCCTCGATTCCCCGGATAGTAACAACCGAAGCTAACCGCTCTGCCGTTAAGGTGGATGCCATCGTTGCAGTAAACGCGGAGACTAAGACCAGGCTGGTGAACATCCAAATAATGGCGATGGTCCGACCCAGCAGGGTTCGGGGAACTAAGTCACCGTAACCAACGGCCGCCATGGTGACCGCCGCCCACCACAAGGATGCGCCGAGACCTCTGACCGAATGACCTTGCCCGCTGAACTGCGCCGGGTTCGCTCGCCGCTCGCAAAACCAAATCAAGATCGCTACGACGACCAGCACAGCCAGCAAGGCGAGCGCGACTTTGGAGACGGACCAAATAAACCTCAAAAACGCCGGATTAAAGCCGAAACTTCCGCCTGTTGCGCTATCCTTCAAAATTGCCACCCCGAGATCGCTGACAAAATAGGCGTGAGTAAAATCGCAGAACTGTTCCCGCTGCGCGGTGATGGTCAATGGTCCGACCGTAACGTCGAGCCAACCTTGAACGAGTCCGTCGAAGCGACCTTTTAGATCGGTTTCGCGGAATTCATAGTTGAGGCCAACTTCCTTTGCCACCTGCTGCCACAACTCGACACTAATACCGGTCCACGAACCATCCGCTGACCGCATCACGAACGGCGGATCGACCGCCAGCCCGACAATCAGCTTCTGCTTTGTCACCGAAGGGGTGGGCAAAGGTGCGGGAAGTTCTTCTCCGGGCGGCTCTGCCAGACTCTCCGAGGAGACGAACAGGAACGCCGCTGCCAGGAGAGTCAAAATCTTCATCGGGACAAATCATACGAATCGACGGCACGGAAAGCGATCCGTAAGCTTCTACCCCCCGGTCAGGAAAAAAAGCGTTGCCCCCCGCAGGGACGCCGTGAAAGTAGCCCGGCAATTTATTGTCGGGTTACAGAAAAAAGAGCGCTTAGTCCCGCAGGGACGCTGTGAAAGTAGCCCGGCAATTTATTGTCAGGTTACAGTAAAAAGAGCGCTTAGTCCCGCAGGGACGCCGTGAAAGTAGCCCGGCAATTTATTGTCGGGTTACAGAAAAAAGAGCGCTTAGTCCCGCAGGGACGCTGTGAAAGTAGCCCGGCAATTTATTGCCGGGTTACAGTAAAAAGAGCGCTGCGTCCCGTAGGGTACGCCGTGAAAGTAGCCCGGCAATTTATTGTCAGGTTACAGTAAAAAGAGCGCTTAGTCCCGCAGGGACGCCGTGAAAGTAGCCCGGCAATTTATTGCCGGGTTACAGTAAAAAGAGCGCTTAGTCCCGCAGGGACGCCGTGAAAGTAGCCCGGCAAATTATTGTCAGGTTACAGTAAAAAGAGCGCTGCGTCCCGTAGGGTACGCTTGACCCGACGTTGGCAGCATAATAGCTGAGCAAAGCATCCGGCCAGGAGTCCGAGCAATCGCGAACAGAGAAGTACAAACCGAAAACCGGCCGCTATTGGCAGTTGCGTTCTTGGATCTTCATTTGAGATCATCCGCCGCGGAGCGCGCGAATCGAGTGCAGTCAAGAAGCGACCCAAGCAATACATTTTCAGATCAATGCCCAACACGCTGATCAACGTTTCCAATCGTTTGCCCGTCACCGTGCAAGAGGACCAGATCACCAAGTCGTCCGGCGGACTTGTAGCTGCTCTGGAAGGACTGCCCGAAGAACAATTTCAAACGAAATGGATCGGATGGCCAGGTACTGCATTTCCGGAAGAAGAACGGAGACAGCAAATCGCCCGAAAACTCTCCGAAGAATATGGCTGCATTCCGGTCTTTCTCAGCGAAGCAGAATCCACTGGTTTCTACGAAGGTTTCTCCAATTCCAGTATCTGGCCTTTGTTACATTATTTGCCCAACTTCTTGCGGTACGAACCTGTCTGGTGGGAGCACTACCAAACGGTAAACCGAACCTTTGCCGAAAAGGTGCTAGAGACTGCGCACGATGGCGACTTGGTCTGGGTACATGATTACCAGCTGATGCTCGTTCCTGCTATGCTTAGAGCGGCCGCTCCCGATTTGAAAACAGGTTTTTTTTTGCACACACCTTTTCCCGCTTACGAAATTTTCCGCTGTCATCCGCGGCGCCGCGAACTGGTTGCGGGAATGCTGGGTGCGAACAGGATTGGATTTCACGCCTTCGGGTATTTGCGGCACTTCTCCAGCACCGTTCAACGTCTGCTGGGCGTGGAATCAGAGCTAACGCGCATCTCACATGAGGGATACACCACCGCCTTGGGCGTTTATCCGATTGGGATTAATGCACCTAAGTTTCAGGTAACACTCGACTCGAAAGAGTTTCATCAGCGTCAGGAAGAGTTCCGTCTCGCCCACGAAGGTAAACGCCTTGTCGTGTCCGTCGAACGCATGGACTACACTAAAGGAATTCTGCATCGGCTTGAGGCTATCGATAATTTTCTGGCCAAATCCGAGCTTAATGATGTCCGTTTCCTCTTCGTCAGTGTGCCTTCGCGCGAGGGGATTGAAGAATATCAGAAGCTGGTCGAGGAAGTCGAATCACGGGTCGGCCAGCTGAATGGCAAATACGCTACGTTAGTTGACAGTCCCATTCATTTCGTTCACGGCTCGATTCCTTTTGTCGATTTATGTGCATTGTACGCCTTGGCCGATATCGCCTTGGTGACACCGTTGATTGATGGAATGAATCTCGTCGCGAAAGAATTCATCGCCTGCCAGCGAGAAAACGCCGGATCTCTGATTTTGAGCGAATTCGCCGGCGCCGCCGAGGAACTCTTCAACGCCTTCCTGGTCAATCCTTATGACTCGGCGGCGGTGGCTGAGACTCTGACGGCGGTCCTTGCTTTGCCCAAGGAAGAAAGACGACAGCGTAATCTACCAATGCGGAAACACGTCCTGCGATATGACGCCGAGCACTGGGCGCGCTCATTCCTCGACGATCTCATGTCGGGCGCCATTAACGATATTCGTACGGCGAAAAGCGACATTAAAGAGGTCCACGAGCAAGTCGGACGAACTGTCGCAGCCGGTAAACGGATTGCTCTTTTCTTGGACTACGACGGCACACTGCGAGAAATCGAGCGTGAACCTCGAGCGGCCAGGCCGAATGCGGCGGTGGAGGATTTGCTCCACCGCCTCAGTCAGCAGCCGAACCTGGACATTACTATTCTCAGTGGCCGGTCCGAAGAGGACCTTGTAGCATTTCTGGGCAGCTATCCTTTTCGTCTGATTGCCGAGCATGGAGCGAGCTGGCGGGTGCCAGACAAGAACGAATGGGAACGACTGGATCAAAACCTTAATTATTCCTGGAAGGAGAGGCTATTACCCATTCTGCGGAATTATGAACAGGCCACTCCGGGCAGCGCAATTGAGGAGAAACATTCTTCTCTCGTTTGGCATTACCGGAAGGCCGATGAGGAGTTCGGAACCTGGAAAGCGAACCAGTTAACAGAAGAATTATCCGCCTTGACCGCCAATCATCCAATTAAGGTGCGCCACGGAAAAAAAATGGTGGAAATGACGGCGGCCGAAAACAACAAGGGAGCGGCCGTCGCCCGAGTGCTCGAGCAAAACAATAATTATGAAGTGATAATAGTTGCTGGCGACGACCTCACCGACGAAAGCATGTTTGAACTCAATGTCCCACGCATGCTGACCATCAAAGTAGGCAGTGGGCCGACCCAAGCTCGATTTAGGGTGACCGATCCCGCCGCTTTCCGCAAATTTCTCGACGATCTGTTTAGCCGAAAGGCTACCTAAAGCAACGGAAGAGAACCGCGAATGGACACTAATGGACGCGAATTAAATCCGTTTATTCGTGTCTATTTGCGTCCATTCGAGGTTAGGAAAAATCGTCGCGAAGATGAGCGAATCGTCAGGGCTGTAGTGCAAAGGAAGCAAAGTCGCGAAGTGGATTGAGCGTCGTCCAAGGCGTCGGAGTTCGGTCGAACGCTGACGCCGAGGCTCACGTCGAAGCCAAAGGCGACAAAAAATCGCGAATCGACGCGAATGCACACAAATGAATGGATCCAATTCGCGTCCATGCGCGGTTCAAGAATTGCGCTATGCCGCGCTAGTCCCTTCTTTAGTTCAGAGTTTTCCTTGAACCAAGGCGAGGAATTCCTGCTTCTGCTTGACGTTACGTCCAGGCCAACGCTGGCGCTCTGCGTTTGCTCCCGGCATCGTGTCTTTCCTTACGAGCCGATCGGGCACGTCAGCAGCATCATGCCACTTTCAGAAAGACTTCATCGCCATTTCTTTGTGAGAAGTCCCTTAAATAGGCTCGGAAACCCTCAGTATCTAGGTAATGGCAAGCGAGGCTTTTGGCTGGCAGTTCCAGACAGAGCTTCCCGTCTTCCTCGTAATAGCCGCTTAAGCTCCTGAGTAGTGAAAAATGGAAGGGGGCAGAGGCCCTCAATTCGGTTTCTAAAGGCCGAAAAACTTTCTCTGGATGTTTCATACTAACGACCGGTGAAACCGTACCACGACTTTTAGTAACTGTCAATATTTAGTGGCTGTAGTCCGTGGTACAACACTACGGGTGGTGGTCGTGTTCCAGTAAATACGGTATTTATGGTGGATTTTTTGTTGCTACGTGTCCGATTACCTGGAAATGGTTCGCTGGATTCGTACGTGATCGAAAAGGGCTTTGGAGATCACGGTTGACCCGTTTGAGTGGCCGGTTATCCACCTTGGATCTTGTATACTGATAGGGTAAATCCTAAAGGGACGTATCTTAAACAATGGACGTTGCGATCTGACCTAGGTGTGTCAAGGAGCGCCGTTACCTGCGATCGCACCCTCAGCGCTCCCGGTTCCTGTTAACCCTATCCTGGCCTGCAGCCCAGGCTAAGATCTGATCGCGCTACGCGCTTTCTTGAGTTTCCGGGCCCTAAGATGATGCTATAGGGCACATGCCCAATTAAGCATTTGTCTGGCGTTCCGGAGCTATAACCGAAAGTTGTGGATGACAGGATAAAGAAAGGCGCATCCTTTCTGTAAGCAAAAGAAAACGGCGTGCTCACTCGAGGCGCCAAAAAGAAAGGATGCACCAGTGATTGAAAATAAGGTGGTTTCGCTCCAAGAGCGAGCCCAAGATGAAGCCAAGATTTACCTGGAAGAGTTGCTCAGTGAAGGAGCTAGGAAGCTGCTCCAGAGGGCGATCGAGAACGAAGTGCTCGAGTACCTGGAAGCACATCGAGAGCGGCGCACCGATGCAGGCCAGCGAATGATTGTGCGCAATGGTCACCATCCAGAACGCGAACTGGTGACCGGGGTTGGCCCGATCAAGGTTCGTCAACCGCGGATCCGCCATCGAGATGGGCAGAAGTTTAGCAGCGCGATTTTGCCACCGTATATGCGTCGGGTGCCGAGTATCGATGCGTTGATTCCAGCGCTCTATCTCAAAGGGATCTCCACCGGCGACTTCAGCGAGGCTTTGACGGCGATCTTGGGCGAGCGTGCCAGCGGATTATCCGCCACCAATGTGGTGCGACTCAAAGCCGGTTGGGAGGAAGAATATAAGGCGTGGGGCCAACGCGATTTGAGCGCGAAGGCTTACGTTTACTGGTGGGCCGACGGCATTTACTTCAACGTCCGGCTCGACGAAGAGCGCAGTTGTGTCCTGGTTTTGATGGGTGCGCTCGCAGATGGCACCAAAGAGCTGCTGGCCGTCGTTGACGGTTACCGGGAAAGCACTCAATCCTGGCGGGAACTGCTTCAGCAACTGAAGCGTCACGGGTTAAGGGTCGCGCCCAAACTGGCCATTGGTGACGGTTCACTAGGTTTTTGGCTCGCGCTCCAGCAAGAATATGGTCCAGTGCCGCAACAGCGTTGCTGGGTGCACAAAACAGCCAACATCCTGGATAAAATGCCCAAGAGCGTGCAGGGCCGCGCCAAGCAGCTGATCCACGAGATGTATCTCTCGCCCACTCGCAAAGCCGCTCTGGCAACCTACGATCAGTTCATTACTAGTTACCAGACCAAGTACCCAAAAGCGACCGAGTGTCTGGAAAAAGACAAAGAATGGCTGTTCACTTTTTATGACTTCCCGGCCCAACACTGGTCACATCTGCGAACGACCAATCCGATAGAATCCACCTTTGCCACTGTGCGACTTCGTACCCAGAGAACCAAGGGATGCGGCTCGCGGATCGCGACACTGACCATGGTCTTCAAGCTCGGGCTAGAAGCCCAGAAACATTGGCGTCGGCTCAACGGATCAGCCCTACTCCCCAAAGTGGTCACCGGCGTTCAGTTTATCGACGGAGAGGAGTTCGAACAACAAGCCGCCTAACTGTTATTAACTAAGGGTGCGCCTACTTCCCGTACACAACTTTTGACAATATCTCGAGGTGAACACAAGTTTTGTGATCTCGATTTGGACTACAAGGCTTCCTTTTCCGAAGCCACTCAGGATCAACCTTATTACAACATCTACAAGTTCAATAGCCTACCTGGCTCGATTAACGGGACCGTCACTTATAATAACCAGGGACATGGAGGGGACCGCCCGACCTTTAATTTGAACGGTTTGAGCGGTCAAAACGATCCCCACAATTTCACTTTCAACAGTTCGGTCAACCAAAGCTTTTCCTCGTCCGACGATATCTTTAGCTTTCAAAGCAACTTAAAGATTCCGCTAGCGATGCTAAATAATCCTGGCCTACTCCAATTCGGAGTTAGCACCCGGATACGGAATCGGAGCTTTGACCAAACTTATACCGGACGCACGGCCAATGATCCGAGCGGAACCAGTAATTCTCTGTTTCTAGACCAAGTACTGAGCGATCAATTCGCGACTATCTATTCGCACAAGTATCGTATCGGACCGCAGATATCTACTTCCGTCGAGTCGGTTCTGGCTCATAACCCGCAATATTCGACGGCGGTGGATGAAAGTTTGGCAAACAAGGTTGGCACATGGTCGGCTGATGAGAACGTATACGCTGGCTATGGAATGTATACGATTGCGATCGATAAACTAACAATCGTGGGCGGCGCGCGCGTCGAGGGGACAAATTTCTCCTATAATGTTAACCAAGGAATTTTTGATGCGAATAATAATCTGGTAGGTACCCGTCCGATCAGCGGTGGAAAAGACTATGTGAATGTTCTACCTAACCTGCAATTGAAATACGGCATCACGCCCAACTTGGTCGCGCGCTTGGGCTATTCTAAGTCGATCGCCAGACCAACCTTCCAACAAATCGTTCCGGCGATTGAGAACGGCGATCTCCAGGCGACAATTCCTGGCACCGAGGGAACCGCCAGCCAGACGTTCGGCAACGGGAACCTGCCGACGACCAGATCGCATAATTTTGATGCTTCCATAGAATACTATCCGGCGGAAGGCGCCATTTTTAGCATTTCCGGTTTTGACAAAGAAATTAGCGACTACATCATCCAGGACTACTTCCTGAATTCGGCTGGTGGAGCTAATGTCTCTTTTTCATCGATTAATCATGCACGGATTTATGGTTTCGAACTGCAGTACGAACAACAATTCCGGTTTTTGCCCTGCCCTTTGGATGGTTTCGGTGTAAGAGGCAGTTTTTCCCGCATTTTCTCGCAGGGCCAGACTCACCTGGGGAGGGAAGAAACCAGTCTGCCCAGCCAAGCTGGGGTCATTTGGAATGGGGGTATCTTCTATCAGAAATATAACTGGACGATCTGGGTCGGTGCGACTTTCACCGGGCATAACTTGCTCGCCGTGGGAGCGCCCTCGCGAACCTTGGCAAATGGGACTTTTATACCTGCGTCAGCCGACACTTATTTCGACGGCTATCTCCAAGTAGATGCCAAAGTCCAGTATGCCATTAATAAAAATCTGACCGTTTATTTTGAAGGTAACAATCTGAACGATGGACCGCTTCGATTTTATGCGGGAGACCCCAGTCACCCTCTTCAGAATGAGTATTACGGACCGTCCTTTGCCGGCGGTCTGAAGCTAACATTCTAACCTCCGGGTCCAAAGCATGCGGAGTCAGCGCCTTTAGGGGTTGTTTCTTAATATCGGGCAGTATCTCGCGAGCGTATTGGCCTGACTCGCGCAAATGGACAGAGTCGATAAGTTCGTTGGGGGGGTTAGAGAAAATCGGTCCCGCAGGGACCTGACGAAAGCAGCCCAGTATCCGGCACCTGCCGGACTGGGTTAGCGTTTTTGAAGAGCTATCCGTCCCGGCCTGTCCGCGGTCTTGTCCAACGTAGCACCAACTTTCGATTTAAACTTTGCGGACAAATCGGCGAAGTCGGAAGTCAGGATGCCGCCTTCGCTCTTCGGCTTCCGTTTTTATGGTCCTGAGAGAAGAGTACGACTACCCATTGCCGGTTCGACGCCCGCCCTCCGACGGAGATAAATTCATCTATATTGATTACGTCAATAGAGTAAATCCTAAAGGGACGTATCTTAACGGGCTGTTGCCCGATAGGGTCGTGTTTTGAGCGAAATCTAAAAACCAGCTTTTCTCGATGATAGAGATCTCAGATCGGCAAAAGATCCGGTACTCGGTCCAGGAGAAGCCGGCTGAGCGGTCGGAGCAGTTCAATGCAGCGGTAAGCTAGCTGTGGGTTAGTTTGGCAGAGGTGCCTGACCAGTTTTCGCAAGTTCTGCACTGTGGCAATGAGCAGATCTTGGATGGCCTGCTTCCAGAGTGCGCGCCACCAAGCCCGTTTGAAACCGTGACAGTTAGCAGCGTCGGCAAAGCTACGTTCTATCAGATGTTGCCGTCGTTTGAGGTCTGCTTTAGCCGCCTTGGAGTTAGCGATTTGGCGAGCCCGATCCAGCAGCTCTTGCTCTCGATGCCTGTGGATGGTGCGAGCGCTGCGAGAGCGTGTACAGAAGGCTCGCAACTTACAAATGAGGCAAGTTCCTTTGGCCGTAACGTATTCCCAGCTCAAGCGCTTGGGGTGCAATCGACGTGGTCTCATTGTCTCATTGGCCGGACAGCGGTAGGTGTCGGTAAGGGGATCATAAATGAAGCGATCTTCGGCATAAATACCTGCGCTGCGTCCCTTGCCTCGGTGGGAATCGCCCAGCAGCTTGAGGTGCGGACGGATCCGAGACTTTTGGCACTCCACTAGGTTACTGAGGCTACCGTAACGTGCATCGGCGATGGCCGTCCTAACGGCCTGGCCGGTGCTAGCTTCATGAGCCTCGATCAACGCAAGCAGGCGATGGCCTTCGTCGACCGCACCAGTGGTGGTCTCTACGGCGGTGATAATTTCATGGGCATCATCGACCACCCGATGGCTCTTATAGCGCGGGCGACTCTTGAGTCCACCTTGGCGCACCAGCGTCGCATCCGGATCGCTCGTACTGCGAAATTGGCGATTGGCCTTGTAGAACTTCCCACCTTGGCTCGGTGGAGCGCCACCCCCAGAGTCCGAGGGCGGTTCATCCTCTCCGTCGGGCTCATCCAACTTTTGAAGCTGCTCGCGCGCGGTTCGCTCAATGGCACTGACCACCTCGGCTCCCAGCGGCTTAACCGAGTGCAACGAGGCGTTGGCATCAACTAAACTGGCATCCACATGAATTTTACGACCCGCCACCAAACCAGCCTCAACACATTGCTGCACCACTCGGCTAAAAAGCGATAGGAAGACCTCTTTACCCCAGCGCTTACGCGCCTTGCTCAACACACTATGATCGGGGATCTCATCGTCCAGCCCGTAGCCCAGGAACCATAAGTAATCCAGCCGTTCGGGGATGATTCGCATCAGTTCCCGTTCACTTTTAATGTCCTCCAGAAACAACAAAAGCATCATGCGCAGGATCACCTCCGGCGGCACTGATTTATTACCCCGCCGACCGTAGGTGTGCGCCACCTGTGCACCCACGAACCTTAAGTCCAGCACCTCATTGATCCGCCGCAGCGGATGATCACCCCGCACCCGCTTATCGAGATTAACTCGATAGTTCCAGAGCGGTGTCTGCGGCTCTCGTTCTCCCATCATGGTAAAAAGATCCTACCAAATATGTAACTCTAATAGCTACATTATTTTGACGTTATTTGGGCAACACGCCGTTAACAACGGACATTGCGATCTGACCTGGCTGTGTCAAGGAGCGCCGTTACCTGCGATCGCACCTTCAGCGCTCCGGGTTCCTGTTAGCCCTATCCTGGGCCTGCAGCCCGGGCTAAGATCTGATCGCGCTACGCGCTTTCTTGAGTTTCCGGGCCCTAAGATGATGCTATAGGCACATGCCCAATTAAGCATTTGTCTGCCGTTCTGCGATTTCCCAAACAAGGCATATATAAAACATTTCTTGCAAACGTTACAAGAAAAGAACATTTTCTGACACTGTTAGTGACGCAAAGACCGGCAGGCGAGGTGAATATTACACCTTGCCAATCGCCGCCGGAGCCACCAATGCCAATCCCACCCTCCGCATGATTGTGATTGGTCGCTACCCACATTACCTGGAATTAGGTAATCGGCTAAAAGCCAAAGTGTTCGATATCCCACAGGCCGAGTGGGACGCGATGGCACCTGACGAAAAATGGGTGATCAACCGGGAATTCCTGGATGCGGCTATCGCAGCTGGCGAGCAGATCATTCTGGAGACCGCCCCAGAAAAGGTTCCCATGGGCTCTACTCTGGAAAGGAACTGGACGATCTCGCCAGCCATGGGTAACCTCCTAGGCAGATAGACGATCATTGGGAGGTAGCACGGTGAAAGATCCTTGGTACAAAGCAACAGGCCTCACGCTAAAGGATTGGGGGTTTAATTTGAGGGATCAGAGTGAGCCGGATACGAAACACTTCGGAAACTGGATCCTAATCGCCACAGGCCATAATTTGGCGCTCCGTATTATCCGTGACCGGGGACGTGTCAATTTGGACTTGATGCCTGTTATCCAATTCACTCAAGACACACCCGAATCCGACTGGTTCAACTGGGATGTTGTCGCTCGTGCGCTAGCGATCCCACTAAAACCGGAGATCGAGTCCCTGGTGTCGTTTCACGACTATTTTCAGAAAGTTAACGACGCATTCGCTCCAGAAAACTGGGAGCGGACCAAGTCCTGGCTTGTACACATTGAGGAAGAGAAACGACGCAGGTTCACGGAGGGGCGAAGGAGTCCTGTATACTCCTAGCGGCGATCGGTCGTAATCTTCGCTTGAAAGTGACCTAGGCAGCGCTGCCAAAGGAACCCTCAGCCCATCCAGAATCTGCTCGACGAGTTGGAAAACTCAAAGCAGTCCCGTCTAAGAGCCTGGCCGTCCTCCAGGAGTTTAGGGCGGTCTTGACGACCTTCAGTAAGACCAAACTAAAAGCCCCGCCGAAGAAGACCTTCGACGGTGGTATCCCTGCCGCTGCTGCGTTCTCAAAACGCGCAAAACAAAGTTCTGACGTTGGCGAAGAGCTCTCAAAACTTCAACAGGAACTCGACCGTGCTCGCTCGCACGCAGCAAGAATTCAACGGAAGGTCCAAGAAGAGCAGACCATGAGCGCTCGTGCGCATTTGCGCGCCAGCTTGGAAAAGAGATTCCCAAGACGGGAGGCGGCCCCGCGCCTAGGTGATTGGGTGCGTCCGCGTCACGTCGAACGGATGATCGATCAGCTGTTGCACACGTTCCACGAAGCGCTGGGTATGCGGCAGTTCGGCATGGATCTCGAAGGCCGCTTCATCGATCCAGCGCGAGTAGATCCAGAACAGCCGCGAATCGCGGACGGAACGATAGGCCGCAATCGTCAGACAACCCGGCTCAGCCCGCACTGCCGGGACCTGCTCGCGCAGCGCCGCCGCAACGGCGGCATCCTGCCCCACGAGGGCATGGAAACGGGCGAAAATGAAGAGCTCCATCGGAGTGACTCCTTTACGTATGTCGCAGTCTAGCGCACTGACTCATATCGAGAGTACCGACCACGCAAAGTGCCCCAAACAAATCCGGCTTACAATGAGGGATCGCCGCAGACTGAAACAGCGACAACGGGCCATGTCGGATGTACTTTGTCGCTGGAGTTGCTAGCGTTCAAGGACCCATGAAACCCTTAAAGGGTGCGCGTATCCTGGAAAGAATCGAGACAAGGACGCTAGAACGATTTCAAGATTCGCGAAGTCATTAGTTTAGAGTCAGGATGTTATCGTGCCGAAGGGGGCATGCCTCGCGACACCGGCATTCGCGAACACAATAAGAGTGCCCTTCTCCCCTTTCGTAGGTCATCCCAAAAGCAACATCCAGAATGTCGGCTTGGACTCTTCAATGTTTTTGATCAGCGAGACGAACTGGTCACAAAAGGGGATGCGTGAGAGGGCCCCTGATTCGTCGCAAGTCAATTTTGGACAAACTCGATGATACCAATACGGGGGCCGATCCGCTTGCCGGTTCCGCGCCGGCTTTTGAATTGGGCGGTTAGGTCAAAGGCATATGGCGTACCAGATCGCCCATGATTCTCTCCGCCAACCGACATATTGTACTTCTCCGCTCCCCTGATGCCGTTTAGATGTAAAATTGCCGTCCCGTCAGCCTCTATTTTCCCATTGATCTCAAAGAATGCCGCTGCACCTCTGGTTCCGAGCTCACCATGCAGGACCCCATTTTTTACCTTCGCGGCGAAATAGCTGACGTAACCCTGAGCAACCGCACCCGTACCAGGGTCTTTGTAATCGTGTATATTCAACGTGGCCGACCAGATTCCGTCGAAGCTCTTGTTCGCCGGCTCTTCTTTGGTCGTCTCGACGGTCGGGCTCGGAATAGTCGAAGGGGGCGTCGGGGGAGCAACTACTACTGGACTCGAGGATGCAGTTGGAGCGGGGGTCGGAGTAGCAATCGCGACCGAGGGTGGCGGAGTCGCCAGCGCGACTGGAGTGGGCGTCGGGGTAGCGACCGCCACTGGACTCGACGATGCAGTTGGAACGGGGGTCGGAGTAGTAATCGCGACCGAGGGCGGAGGAGTCGCTGGCACGACCGGAGTGGGAGTCGGTGTAACGATCGCAACGGAAGGAATGGGCGTCACAACTGAGGTCGTACGGGATCCGCCAAAGCGAATCGCACCGAAAATCGCCAGAGCGCTGATGAGGGCTCCACCCAGGATCGCCCCGATCATCAGCCTTCGTTTTGGGGGAGGTACGGGTGCTGGCGGGGGAGCAAGCGCAGACGGCGTAGAGGTCGCCAGTGGCGATACAGGTACGCTGGTTGGCCGACCTGCGGCTGTTATGTTCTCCTTCAGCACATTCCAGAACTCCTGACAGTTGCGGTAGGCTGTGCCAGAGCCCATAACGACGCATGCGCGACGCAAGGTTTCATTCCCGGCCTGATCCAGTTCCGGCAGTGGGCTATAGGTTTGCGAGTCGCCTCGCGTTGACGCGTGGCCGCTTAAGAGCTCGTAGACCAGCCGTCCGTAAAGCCGGACCGCTTTGTTTCCCCGGATACCCGCTTCGGCCTGGGTCATGGAAAGGACCCGGCTGGTCGGTACAACCGTTTGACGATCCCAGCCGTTCCGGCTCTGGAACAGGAGTGGCGCTAGGCTCAAAGGATTCAGCTTCAGAGTACACCGTTCCCAGTCCTGCGCGTTCCCTCGCGCCAGAGCCGGGAAATCTTCCCGGGCGATCTCTTTAGGACAGGTCACCAAAATCTTGCGAACGCTGACATCGACCAGCCCGAGGCCATTGTCGGAAACAAAATCGAGGGTGGCGGCCAGCGGCTCTAGAAGGCTCTCCAATTCTGTCGCACTCAACGAACGCCCCCAGCGCAAGAGATCGTACAGTAAAAAACCGTGTACCCATTCCCTCACCAGAAACGGGCCGGGAGCGCCACGCTCCAGCCGAAAGTATCGAACCAGATTTTGGTGCGTCGCTTGCCGGATTACCCCGATTTCATTTTCCAGAAGGTCGATCAGCGCAGGATCAGCGGTGATGCCAGGATGTAGTAGCTTGAGTCCAACCTCGGGCGACTGTCCGCCAGAGGCCTTTTCGTCTTGAGCAAAAAACAAGCGGCCCCCATTTCCCTCCCGCTCTTCCTCCACCAGGCGATAGCGACCCCCTACCTGAGCACCCACTTGTACCCCAAGATAACTGTCGAAGAGCGGAGATGCGAGCGTTGCCAATCGAACCGGCTCAGCTGCCACCGCTGATTCCTTTTGTGAAGCGCCGTCATTACGAGATTTGTTCTTCTCGGGATCCGCTTTCGCGACGATCCGTTCAGGGACCGCCCCAAACTCAGAAGCCAGGCGCGCCGCGATTGTTTCAACTGCATCCTGTACCTCTGGAGGCGTCTGGAACCGGTCATCCGGGCTTTTTGCCAGCATCCGGCGAAGCAGCTCCAGAACTGGCTCTGAGAGGTGCGTCACTTGATCAAAGGGTGGAGGCTTGATTATCTGCGCGACCATTACTTCTCCCACCGAGCCGGAGAAGGGCCGCTTGCCGGAAAGCAGGTACCAAAGCGTTACCCCCAGGGAATAGATGTCGGAGCGAATATCGAGCTTCTTTGCCTCACACTGTTCCGGACTGGCAAAGGCCGGACTACCCACAAAATCCTGGGTACGCGTGATACGCGCCGCATCAAGAGTTTCCGGTCCAGCTCCTTTAGCCAGACCAAAGTCGATGAGTTTGACATCGAGAGTGCCGGCCCGATTGGCCACCGCCATGATGTTTCCAGGTTTGATGTCGCGATGGATCAGTTGCCGGGCCTGAGCTGCTTCCAAAGCTTGGGCGACCTGCAAGACGACTCTGAGCGCTGTGGCCGGAGCAAGCGGACCGTGCTGCCCAACGTAGCGCTCCAGGTCTTCGCCTTCCACAAACTCCATAGCGTAGAAGTATGCGTCTTCCTCTTCCCCGAAATGGTAAATGGTAGCGACATGGGGATGATGGATGAGCGCGGCGGCCTGAGCCTCGCGCAGGAACCGAGCCCGCGCCTGCGGGCTGCGCAACAGCTCGGCGGCAATCACCTTCAGGGCCACCGGACGGTTCAGCACGTTGTCTATCGCTTTGTAGGTGACGCCCATGCCGCCTTTGCCAAGGCGAAAAAGGGAGCCGTCGGCGTGTCGCAGGATCCGGAAATGCGCGAAGGTTTCAGGAGTTGGGTCCGATTGCTCCTCCGGTTGCTGTTCCGCAACGCTGCTCTGGAGCAGCTTGCGCGTGTGCTGGACCAGAGCCGGGAAATGCTGGGAGGGAGGCAAGGGTCGGAAACCGTCGACCCACTGATCGGCCCCGAGGAAGTAGGCGAGATCATCACCAGGCGCGATCGGTTCAACCCGGAAAGTTAAGAGGTGATTCTGACAATGGGCCGCTCGCTCTACCTCGCGCAACACATGTTTGGAACGGTTGGACGCCCCGGTCAAAATCAAGAGCAGCACGCGAGATTCCCGGATCGCCTGGGTAATTTGTCCGGAGTACGGACGGCCGCCCGCTACGTCGCGTGGCGCGATCCAGCAGCTAACATTTTCGGCTTCAAGTGCGGCGCAGAGCGCATCGGCGGTCACCTTATCCTCGCTCGAATAAGAGATAAAAACTGCGTGCGGCAGTTTTGGCGTTTCCGGCTGTCCTGCGCCTGGACTGTGTCCCTGGTTCATCGTTTTTGCCGGATCGTATTGGTTTATTGGTAGACGAGAGAAAAGAAGGCGCTTGCGCGGAAAGCATGAAGCTCTAGCTAGATCTAATCGGAACGTCGTCCGGAGATTAGCGAGCGGCTGCGCGCAGTTCAAGATTGTTACGCGCCTCGAGCGCTGAGCACTTGTAAACTCCGGTTCCTCGGGCTGCGCCCTAGCAGCCCGTTGAAATACCAATGAGACTTGATGATTGGCTCCAAACATGGAGCCCAAGGCCTCGGCGTACGGCCCGAAGGGCCAAGCGTACGGCCTGAAGGGCCAAGAAAACATAGCCCAGGCTTTAGCCTGGGTAGCCGGGAATAAAGGCGACCAGCCCTGTGGGGGCGTCTGAAAAGGCAAACCAGATCAATCCGAAGATCGGATGTTCCTCGCGCAGCCCGCTCATGGGATTAGCAATGAATCGCTCCGCGATCGGCTGATTGCACACCACATCTCCCGCCCCTCCAGGGCGGTTGTTGTCGGGATGGAATTTCCCAGGCTAAAGCCTGGGCTATGTTTTCTTGGCCCTTCGGGCCGTATCCCAAACCTCAGGAGGCAGTTGTTATCAGTTTTCCTCAACCAAGCGTTTTTCAACAGTCTGCTAGGCTATCCTGAATCGCGGCTTCGCTGCAGAAGACCTGTTTGCGTCAAATTTGATCAAGCGAAGTCCGACACCCTGCTGAGCCTAAGATCTGACCACGTTCGCGCTTTGCTGAGCTCCCAGGTTTCGAAATGATGTTTCTAGGCGCGTGGCCAACTAACTTTTGCTAACCGTTGCGCGACTCTTCCGAAACAAGCCAGGACTAAAACATTTCTTGCAAACGTTACAAGAAAAGAACATTTTCTAACACCTATTTTGAGATGTAAAAGCGGAATCTTGTGCGGTCCACGCAGATTTCTCCGCCGTAAATGTCGCGGTCGGCGATCGCGCCGGAAGCTCGTAAGCGACGCCGGTGCTCATTTATTTCTTCTTTTGCCCGTAACGCTCACTCAAACGATCGTGAAAAGCTCCGTGTCCGAGCAACAGGCCGACCATGTTTTCGGCCCATTCATTTCGTCCGCCGCGACTGCGTAGCAAAGCGAGCAGGCTCGCTTTATTCAGTAGCGCAATATCAACGCTCTGATGTTTCCCGCTTTGATCTTTGGCTCGAACAAAAGTCCCGGTGCGCGGGAAATTCTCCGCCATCTCGGCGCGCTGCGGATCAATATGGAGATCATCCAACAATTGACTGGTGATAAAAGCGTCCCTCGCTGCGAGCCATGCCTGCCGCGCTCGCACTTCGTTCGTGGTCGACGCGTACCGCCAATGTTCTTTGAACCAATCTTGGAGTGCTTCTTCTTCCGTCATACATGTCTCTCGATCTCTTGTCGGACGTTACGCAAAAGCGACGGCAAAGCATTGATTATCTCAAGACTAGTCGTTTGGCAACTGAAGCCAGTTCCAAGTCGTCCGTCGAGAACAATAACGATGCTCGCTTCCGCGTCGGTTCGCTCGCGAACTAGCGTACATTCTGAGTCATATTTCCCGCCTCCGCGGGCCGAGCCGCTCTAACTTCACCGCAAAAACTGCCGCTAGTCTGGTAACAAATGGACGAAGATCATCCGGGCATTGGGAGCGCCATTCGACAAAACGCTGCGCCAACGATTCCTCCGGGTTAGAGGAATCGCGATTGAGAAACGCGACCGCTTCCCAACCGCGGGGTTGTGATTCGAAAATAGGCAGTAATTGGGTTGCAATAATGGTATTCCGGTCACGCATATCGGAGTTCTGGCGCAAGGCAGATTGATTCTGGTGGAACCAAACCGAGAATGATGTTCCCGCCGGCAGATCGTGCTCAGCCAACGCCAGTCGCCGCTCGACATAATCGTTCATCCAGGGAGCGTAACTCCGCCAGGCCGGATAGGGAGGGGCATTCTGCCAAGAGCGGCTCATTGCTCGCAAAGCGAATAAAGACGCGGTTTCGCAAAGACTTTCTTCTAACCAGAGATTCGCTTGCCGCGGATAACGCATTAAGTGTCGCGGATTGTTGCCGTAGTTGGCAAGCGCGTGACAGAATTCGTGCGCAAATTGGAAGCCGTACTGCGCCCAGTGAGTATCGCGAGCCGATAGTCCGATCCCGATGCGGCCACTCCGCGTTCTTTTGAAATCGGTTTGCGGATGATCGGCGCGATAGTAAACGTCGATCCCATCGAGTTGAGTGTGCGGACAATGCTTCCAAATTTCGAAGGCCGCAGACTGCAGCGCGGCGGCGATATCCGCCGAACTAACTTTCCCAAAGCCGTTAACTTGTACATGGATATCGAGTGGTTTCGGAGAAAAAGTGCCGAGCTCGTCTTTTGCGTGCGCGACGGTGTTTGGCGCGAGGCAGAACAACCCCCAAAATGCGATTGCACCTAGTACAGCGCACCCTAAGGAGGGGGCATACCGGGCGGAGCGGGCGGGTGACGTGGCGGGAAGGTAGCCGCAGCTTCTAGCTGCGAAAGTTGCCAATGTTCCGCACCTGGAAGGTGCGCCTACTATCTTGTCCCACTTCCATCCGGTATGCCTCCTAGTCGCGAGACGGTACACTAGTTCCTTGAAAGTGAAGATGGTCGCGCATGTATGCCCGGCGGCCATCCTCCTACCGCCTTCTTTCGACGCCTAGTCCCCAAATATCACACTGAATAATGGAATCGACGCGCTCATCGCAGGCTAGAATGTTACTCGGACGCCTGCGGTTACGTTGTGGGAGTCGTAGTTAGTGCGGCCGAGTTCGCCATCGTAATAGATGTAGGTGGAAATGCGGTCGGTCCATAGCACGGCGACACCGGCGCCGAGAAGCAGACTGTCGCGGCCGATGTTCGGGCTACTGACACTAAAGCTGCTACCCGCGCCGTTGGCGAAGCTTGCAACAATCGAGTAGGCGCTGTTCCCGTATTCGTGTTGCCAAGCAGCGCGGAGCTCAGGTCTTACAAGGACATTTCCAACTTTCCAATCGTAGGACGCTTTCCCCCCGAAAGCGGTGCGAATCGAGTCAACGTGTTGATCATTAATTTTCAGGGGCGCGAGCGAACCGCTTTCGGTAAAGCCGTTAAAGCTGACGTAGGTATATTGGAAACTCGCGGTTGGACCAATGCTCAGGCTGCCTTTTTTCCAATCGTAGCCGCCGTTGACGAGAACGTTGAGATCGCCCCCGTCGGTGCTTCCGCTGGCGGTGCCGAGGAGTGCGGTGCGGTGGGAGTCGTATTCACTGATGCCGCCGGTCACTGCGGTGTCCAGGTAAAATCCACCGGTGAACGCTGTCGCGTAGAGGCCAAATTTTCCACTGTTGACATCCATGTTACCGCTGTTCGGGAGGTCGGCATTGGTGTGGGCATAGCCGGCGATTAAACCGACGGCGAAATTCGAGCCAATCCGATAGTCGACCCCTAGGGTTACCCCGCCGGTCTGGAGGTCGTAGCCCCGCGCGTTGTCGGTGCTGTCAACATGGGTGAATTCGCCGAGGCCCGCAGCGAAAACGCCCCAGCGATTCTCCGGTATAGGTGTTAGCACGGACGGGCCGCTCTTGCCCTCGGCCCCGGTGGGACCGGCAAGGCCACCGCCGAAATTCGGCGTGCTGCCGTTCATTGTGAAGCCCGCTGCGTTAAAACCGGTGCTGCCCGCGCGCACGTCATCCATACGCCGCTCCAGGTTCGCGCTCTGCACGTTCGCCAGTGAGACGGCAATGTTGAAGACCGATGCCAGCTGTTCAGGTGAAATGAGATCAAAGTCGCCGGGGAAAAGTTTATTAAGCGGTTCGGTATTAAGGAAGTTGATCAGCGTAGACGCGCGCGGGTCGCCAACAGCGCTGTCCAACGCACGAGCTACAGCCACGCCGTTCGGTGTCATGGCAACCTCCGTGAAAGACCCCTGAGTCCCTTGCACCACAACGGCATTCGGTAGAACAATGATTTGGGCCTTTACAAGCGTATCGCTGATGAACGGGTTTTGGACCGTGCTGAAAGTCCCGCTCACGCCGCGATTCGCGACGAGGAAAGTAAACTGATCGCCGATATGGAGTTGGAAGCCGCCCAGACGAATAAGTTGGAGCGTGCCGGCGAGGGAGGCATGACCATTTACTACCAGCAAATCGTGCTGACTCGGGGCGAGCCCCGCCACTTCGATGCGCAAAGTGCCGTTCGCGTTCTGAGTATAGTTGCCGTTCACGGTTAGCGTCCCTGGGCTGACGATTCCGCTGCTCACCAGGTCTCCACCAAGAAACCCGTGACCCCCGAGCAACGCGCCCGGATTAACCAGCGTCTGGGTGCTCGCAATTGACCCGTCTACGATCAAGCTTCCATCATTCACCGTTGTCGGGCCGGTGAACTCCGTACTCATGCCAGTGAGCGTCAGCGTACCACCACCCTGCTTGACCAGGGTGCCCTGGCCGCTGATCACTCCATCAAAGGTGACCGAGTCGCTCCGATTAAAAGCCAATACTCCATTGTCGATCACATTTCCAGTGATGCTCCCCGTCGTTCCACCGTTCCCCAGCTGAAGTGTTCCAGCACTGATCGTTGTTCCACCGGTATAGGTATTGGTTCCGGTCAAGGTTAACACTCCAGTGCCCGATTTTATGAGCGCTAGGACGCTCGTTCCATTTTCGAGTACTCCGCTAAAGGTCGAATTGCTGTTGTCGTGGCCGACGGTTAATGTCGCGGTCGCTACACCGTTGTTTAACACGGCTCCAGTTCCGGAAAGCGAACCAATCGTATTGCTGAAGCCATTGAGATTCAGCGTGGAGGTTACCATAAAAGCCGAATTTGGGCTGAGCGCCGTCGCAGACTCTGTTTCAAGCGTTCCGGAGTTGAGAATAGTCTCACCGCTGTAAGTATTAGTGGAAAATATCCGTAAGGTGCTGGTACCCTCCAAATCGACAATTAATCTGCCGGAGCCATCGATACTATGAACGAGCTGCTCGATACCCGGGGTAGACGGAGTTTCAAACGCGACAGTGCCGTCATTATGAATAACGTTGCCGCCGCCAACGAGAGACCCACCGCTAAACAGAAGCGTTCCATCCGCTCCAATTATCAGAGGATTAATGATGTCAAGTCTGCCTCCAGGGAGCAATTGAACCGTGCTACCGGCAACTGTAGATCCAATGGTCAGGGTACCAGCTGTCGCTGTTCCCCCCTCAACTTGCGGTCCAATCTGCGCGACGGTACCATTATCAACCAGAGCGGTTTGCTCGCTCGTCGGCGGTCGTTCGAATGACCAATTGCCGGGAACGAACCAGCTACTATTGGAGGGACTTTGCCAAACATCCTGTGCGTACGAGGCCGAGGATCCGATCAAAATCAAGCTGAACATAACCGACCAGGGCTTGGCCGATAGAAAATCCACCAGAAACCGCGTGGGGAGCTGCACAAATAGTCGTCATATCAAAATTCCTCCCGACATAGCAACATTTGCGTCGTCAACGCCTAATCTTTTTGTGGCGGGCGTACCGACAAGAGATTGGGATTGCTTGTCGGCCAGGACAACGGCTAAAATGAAACAAGCCACTGGCTTGTTTCAATTCTATGAAAAGTAGAATTTTCAGATGCGCGGCGCTCGCGGCCTGCATTTCTCTCCCGGCTTCGGTCATCCTCGCGTGGGGTGAAAACGCGACCACGCGTATTATTGAGACGCAGACCACGTTCATCCGGCACACGGCGACCGAATACCAACGTCGCGTCGCCGAGCAGAACGCGAAGGCTTTCTTCAAGAAACTAACGCCGGAGAAGAAGTTGGAACTTAAGAAAAAGAAGATCAAAGCTGTTCTTATTCCAACCGTTCGAAGCCCGCAGACCTCACCCGAGGCGAAGGAGGTCAGGATGCGCTACAATCTCGAGGGAGAATCCCTGATCGATAATTACACTTATGAGTTCCAAACTCCGCTACAAGCTGGAACGATTGCGAAGGTTCAGGGCCTCGATGCGGAATACGTTGGCATGTGACAAAGGGCCAAGTTTTCAGGAACTCGGTTATTTCATTGCAGCGGTGATTTGTTAGTCGATTTATTCAAAACTTCACTGCCGTACAGCTCAGCAAAAGAGGTTGCTAAAAAAAGCACCCACCGCTATCGCAACCGGCATCTCTTATTGGTGCTCATCATCGGACTTGGCTTCACTAAAATTCACCTTATTTTCCTTGCACCATTTGATCGCTGACGGAAGGCCGGCAGTGGCCGATTGACTTATCAATGTCTCAGCCTGAGCGCGACGGTCTGGCTTCTTCTCGATTAAGAGACCATAGAAAAACATGCTTAACGCATTTCCGTGGTTGACTCCTTCCTGGTAGCGTTTCTCTGCCTCTTGTTCATTTTTTTCAACACCGCCCCAACCCTCGGCATAGCACTGGGCCAGGCGCGCCGAAGCATTCCAATCCTCTTTCTCAGCCGCACGTTCCCACCATTGTCTGGCCTGTCGATCTAATTCGCTTGCCCGCGCATTGAGCTGTTTCCGCGTCTGTGGAGTTGTACTACTTTCAGCTTCAGTCCGTTTAAGGTCTGCTTGGTATTGAAGAATTCTGCCGGCTAACGTCATCGCGGGAACTACTTTTTGGTTAGCCAATGGCAATATTATCTCTTCGGCTTTCTGTATATCTTGTTTTGTTCCTTTACCGCTAAGGTAGCAATCGCCTATATACGCACCTGCTTCCAGATTGCGGTTAGGATCACTATAAGCCCGGTTGAGCCATCCAAATCCTGCCTCGTCATCGTTCGTCGTCCCTTTTTTCAGGTAGAGTCGACCGACTTTCATCATCGCGTAGGAATCTCCAAGGTTTGCAGCACGAAGAAACAAGGTAAACGACTCGCTTCCCTTCTCGTTTTCGGCCCACCATAGAATGGAAGGAAGAATGTTAAGGTTCGCCGCGTCCTTAACGCTCTGTTTATAAAGAAGGTCGAATTCGTCCTTGCTGATCGGAGGAGATTTAGACCGGAGTCGCTCTATGATGCGTCCAAGCTCTTTGCTATGCTCTCCAGAATTTGCTGCCCCAGAAGTGGTTGAGAGCTGCACAAGTCGCACATAGGCAGTGAGCTGTTGGGGAGTACCTTCATCGTACTTCTTCGCCTCCGTCAATAAGGCGCTAACAGGATCCTGCTTGAGTTTCAAATGGATTTCCGGAGTCATCCCCCGGCGGACTTCAATGTCCTGCTTGATCGGCTCATACTCATTCAAAGTGGCGCTAAGCTGATGGGTTCCAAATGGCACGTGGGTGAAGGTATTGGATGATCCCTGTGGGGGCTTGCCGTCCAGAAGAATTGCGGCGCCAGCCGGGTCACTTTGAACCGAGAGTGCCGCGATTTCCTGACTCTGCTTGAGTTTCAAATGGATTTCCGGAGTCATCCCTCGGCGGACTTCAATTTCCTGCTTGATCGGCTCATACTCATTCAAAGTGGCGGTAAGCTGATGGGTTCCAAATGGCACATGGGTGAAGGTATTGGATGGTCCCTGTGGGGATTTGCCGTCCAGAAGAATTGCGGCGCCGGCCGGGTTCACTTTGAACCGAGAGTGCCGCGATTTCCTGACTCTGCTTGAGTTTCAAATGGATTTCCGGAGTCATCCCTCGGCGGACTTCAATGTCCTGCTTGATCGCCTCATAGTCATTCAAAGTGGCGGTAACCTGATGGGTTCCAAACGGCACATGCGTGAACGTATTGGATGGTCCCTGGGGAGATTTGCCGTCCAGTAGAATTGCAGCGCCGGCGGGTTCACTTTGAACCGAGAGCGAGGCGATTTCCTGACTCTGCCTGAGTTTCAAATGGATCTCGGGAACCATCCCATTGCGAACTTCAATATCTTGCTTGATCGGCTCATAGTCATTGAATGTGGCCGTAAGCTGATGGGTTCCAAACGGCACATGGGTGAAGGTGTTGGATGGTCCCTGCGGAGTTTTGCCGTCCAGAAGAATTGCGGCGCCCGGTGGATCACTTTGAATTGAGAGCGCAGCGATTTCCCGGCTCTGCGGGGCGATTTCCTGACTCTGCGGGGCGATTTCCTGACTCTGATTGAATCTCAAATAGATAAGGTAACCGCCGATTCCAACTAAAGCGATGAAACCGATCGCCAGAATCAAACGCCATGCGCTGACCACCGATGAGCGCTTCCTCGGAACTTCAGTTGGAGTTTCCGGCGGCAAAATCCGGGTAAGCGGCTCTACTTTGCTGGGGTCGGTTCTTGCAGAGACGATTGCTGTCGATTTCTTGACGCCGGCTGCAGCCGCCAGTTGGTCTGCCAAGTTGACTGCCGATGGCCATTCATCGATCAATCCGCGCCGCAAGACGGCGTTTCCCTCCTCAGTCAACGCCGCGACGGGTTTGTATTGACCCGTCTCCTCCACGCTGGCTCGCGGTCCCCCAAGCAATTCGTAAGCGAGCAGGCTCAACGAGCGCACATAACTGCCACGCGGTCCTCCGCCAGGGGCCCTCTCCGCCAGCGTCTCCTGGCCAGCTAAAGTGTCGATCTGTGAAGAAGCGAACGAAAAATCGATCGCATCAATTTTGGGTTCAACTTGCTCCCAAGCGGTGAGGGGGCGCCGCAAAAGATCGGGTTGAATCCCGGTTGACGTCGAGTGTCGATCAACGAAATGAATACCCGGTAAAGTCAGGTCAACGTGCTCCAGTTGGTGAGCACGTGCGTGATCAGCTAGACGTGCCAAAAGGCTTAGCAGCCGGACAACCTCCGGCGCCATAAGAACACTGCGTGACCGAAGTAAATCTAGCAACGATGGTCCCGCCACATGTTCCTGCACGAGGATACCGTGGCCACCGGACCTTTCTAACGAATAGATCGCTCGCAGCATTGGATGTGACGCGTTGCGGCATCGCTCTACCGCTGCCTGCAACTGCGCGAACCACTGAGGATCTGAGACCGACTCCTGGCTCAAGATCAACAGGCACACCAGGCGCCTCCCGCGAACGTCCTCTGCAAGGAATTGCCGCCTCTGGGGGCTTTCGCGAAGCTCCTCGATCAGCCGGTAGTTCTGCGCTAGGAGCGCTCCCGGACCCAAAGATTGCGGGACCGCCTCATCAAGGCTCCCTCGAGTGTCGGAGGGCGAGTGGCCGCGAAGTTCTTCAAGACAATCAACGATGGCGTTCTGCAAATCCCGCGGCGTTTGCGGTCGTTGATTCCGATCCTTCTCTAGCATCCATTGGATCAATGAAATCAAGCAGCGCGGCACATCCGTTAGCGGCTCTATGCTGATCGGTTTATACAAATGCTGGCTCATGATCTGGCCAACCGACCCGGAGAACGGCGCCTTGCCGGCCACCATGTAATAGAGCGTGGCGCCAAGCGAATAGATATCCGAGCGAATGTCCAGATCGCCTTCCTCTACCTGTTCCGGGCTAGCGAAGTGCGGTGTGCCGACGAATCCAGCCATAGTGAGTGTGCCCGTGTCTTCACCTGCATCTTTTGCGGTCTTCGCCAGTCCAAAATCGATGACTTTGACGACCGAGTCGCCATCTTCGTCGACTAGCATCAAGTTGGATGGTTTCAGGTCGCGATGCACCAATCGCTGTTTGGCTGCAGCCGCCAACGCACGAGCTACTTGGAGCGTGATGTTCAGCGCCTCGGCAGGTTCCAGGCGTCCTTTGCGCTTCACACAAGCCTCGACGGTCTCGCCGTCAATAAACTCCATGACGTAGAAATAGTTGTCCTGATCGGTGCTGAGATTGAAGACCGAGGCAACGTTCGGGTGCCGGAGTGCCGCGGCCGCCCGGGCTTCGCGCAGGAATCTTTGCCGGGCAGTATCGTTTTGAAGGTAGGTGGAATTAATCACCTTCAAGGCAACCGCGCAGCGCAGGTTGGTATCAAAGGCCTTGTAGGTAATCCCCATCGCCCCGCGACCCAACTCCCAAAGGCTACCGTCCTCTCGCCGAAGCACCTCGTAGTGTTGATAACGCTCGGCCTCCGGCATGACTGTTATAATAGTAAACCAAAAGCGGCGGGCGACCACAAGCAATCGCTCGTTCCAGCGAGAGCAACCTGAGGGTCGCTTCGCCGTGAAAAGGGCGCGTCGATTCGCTCTTTTCCGACGGGAAAGTGACAGCGACCTCCTTCAGAACACTCTGTGGTCAAGAAACAATCCGGCATAAAAGGGCTATTTTCCCACTTGAAAGACGCTTTCGTTGGCCCGGATTGCATCTTGACCCGGCGGAAGGTTCTAGCGATTCAACAAACAATCCGCACATCAAAATTAGCGTCGGAAAGACAAAGTTTATCCAAACCTACGTGGATCCGCCTGCACCGGTGGATCCCCTCAATGCTCATACAAAATACGGCTATGCGAGGCTTCCGACTTCGCTCAAACTTGTCCGCCAAGGCTGACAACGCTAGCATGACCTTTTACCGTTAGGTCTGAGGTTACGGCCAGCTATGGCTGTAGCGCTCTCAAATAATTTGGGAGTCATCATTACTGGCTCAACGGCTGTCGCCTGTTCATAGATTGCGATCGGACCTCGCTGCAGGCGGTTCTATGCCGGAATCCAGTCTGTATAGCTCAATTCCTAAAACAATTCTTGCAAATGTTACGATGAACGAACATTTTCTAACACTGTTATGCCATCGAAGGTCTATTCTGCAGCGGTCGTAGGGGTGGATGCCTTCGAGGTGGAGATTGAAGTGCATGCGGGTTGGGGCAACGAAGGAAGAATCGCAGTCGTTGGTTTGCCGGACACAGCCGTCAAAGAGAGTAAGGATCGGGTGCTCAGCGCGATCAGCAGCAGTGCGCTGCGCTGGCCGCGCGGGAAAATTACTATCAACGTCGCTCCGGCTACGGTACGGAAAGAGGGACCGAGCTTTGATTTGCCTATCGCGCTCGCCATGCTGCAGTTGAACGCGCAGAATCGGATCCCGGGCCTGGATCACTGCTATTTATGCGGCGAGCTGGCGCTTTCCGGGGAACTGCGGCCCGTCAAAGGAACTTTGGCGATCGCTCTAGAGGCGCGAAAACGGCGCCGGGAACGGTTAATCGTGCCGCATCAGAACGTGGCTGAAGCGGCTGTGGTGGATGGTTTGTCCGTGTATGGAGCGACCAGTCTTTCGGAGGTCGTGCAATTCCTGCGTGGGGAAAAGGAACTAACCGCCGCTCCTGCCCAGCCCTGGACGTCTCACAAAACCCGGGACGAATCCGACTTCTCCGAAGTAAAGGGCCAATACCATGTCCGAAGAGCCGTCGAAGTCGCTGCGGCGGGTGGTCATAATCTGCTGATGATCGGACCCCCGGGCTCGGGTAAGTCAATGATCGCAAAACGCATTCCGTCGATCCTGCCGCCCATTGGTTTAGAAGAAGCGATCGAGACCACCAAAATTCACAGCATCTGCGGATTGCTCAACGGTGATCGCCAGTTCGTGACGACGCGCCCATTCCGGTCACCCCATCATACTATTTCTGATGCCGGTCTTCTCGGCGGGTCGATGCATCCGACGCCCGGAGAAGTGAGTCTGGCACATAACGGTGTCCTTTTTCTGGACGAGTTGCCGGAATTTCACCGGTCGACGCTGGAAGTGCTCCGGCAACCGTTAGAGGATGGCAAAGTGACCATTTCGCGCGCCGCCGGTTCACTGACGTTCCCGGCAGGTTTCATGTTGATCGCGGCGATGAATCCCTGTCCCTGCGGTCACTACGGCGATGTGAGAAGAGAATGCCGATGTAGCCCGGTGCAGGTGCAAAAGTATCGGGGACGTATTTCTGGACCGCTGCTTGATCGGATCGATATCCATGTCGATGTCCCGGCCATCGCTATTCAAGACCTGACCGGAACACCGGAATCGGAAAGCTCAGAGCTGATGCGAAACCGAGTGACTCGCGCGCGCTTGGTGCAACGGAAGCGATTGCGGAGCGAACCCCGGGTTCGTTGTAATGCGAGACTTCCGACTCGTCTCATTCATAAGCATTGTCAGCTTGATTCAGTCAGCCTCGAATTAATCAAACAGGCAGCGAGCTCCTTGAATCTGAGCGCACGCGCGTACGACCGCATCCTCAAAGTGGCGAGAACGATCGCCGACCTGGCGGGGAGTGATCAGATCAGTGTCGAGCATCTCTCGGAGGCCGTTCAGTATCGCGCATTGGATCGGAAATTGTGGTGAAAGGAACCGCAGAGATCATCCAGAAATCGAAAAAGATCATCAGCAGATTTCACCGATTACACAGATTGAATGAACGTTTATCGTAGTTCGATAGTAGCCGACGCGGGAATTGGCCCTTGGTTATTGGTTCTTCCGGCTCCTGCAATCCGTCAATTTGAGGGAAATCTCGGTACATAATGCAGGGGCTTCAAAGCTAACTGAGATTTGCCCAAAAAGTCGGGGCCTAACCGTTTGTGCGGATCTCTATTTGAGTAATCTGTGTAATCTGCGGATGATCCTTTTCGATTGTTCTGTGGACTTCGGGTTTCTGCGGCCAAATCTTCCTACTCCGGACTATTCTTCGAGGTTCAGCCAACGTCGTTCCGACTGCGAGAGTTGCAGTTGGAGCGCTGCAATGGATTCTCGAAGCTCCTCGGTGCGTTCCGGACCGATCAGCGCAAACGTGCTCGGTGACTCGCAGAGCACGTAAGCAAGCGCTATCTGGTTGGGCGTGACGCCTTTGCTTTGGGCAAGCTCGCGGTCTCGCTGCAACCGCCGGAAGTTACCCTCATTAAACCAAACTCTGGCCATATTCTTCGCGGTCGGTTTTTCCGCATCATTTTTGTCATAGCGCCCCGTGAAGAATCCGGCGGCTTGGCTGGACCACGCGAACAAGGCAATCGGGGAGCGAGAGTACCATTCCCTCGACAGGCGGTCGGATGCGCTCACGCAGTCGATCCACGTCGGCTCGTTCCAAACGGCCAGTGAAAAATTCGGGCTGCTGGCAACGAATCTGCGGCGATTGTGCGCCGCGGCGTAGGCATTCGCCTCCTCAAGCCGCTTTGTGGTCCAATTCGAGCCGCCGAACGCACGAATGCGTCCTGCACGGAAGTGCTCGTGCAAGCACTCGACAAACTCTCCAACCGGAACATCGAGGTTATCGCGGTGCATCAGGTAGATGTCGACGTAGTCGGTGCGCAAACGTTCCAGAGACTCTAACAGCTGCGAAGTTACCATTTCCGGTGTGCAACGGGCGGTCGCTGCGCCTTTGCCGATAAGGACGATATTCTTTCGGATTCCTCGGTGTTCGATCCATGCTCCAACGCATTTCTCAGCGGCTCCTTCGCGGTAAACCCAAGCCGTGTCGATACAGTTTCCGCCACGCTCAAAAAAGAAGTCTAGCAGCGCGTACGAAGACGGTTGTTGATCTACATAGAGCATCACCGAACCCAACACAATACGCGATACCGGATTCGCAACGCCATCAACCTGACCATAACTCATCTGTTGGTCAGAGTTTCTCTCAAGCGGTCTGCTCAATATGCTCCTCGTTGGTTTTCTTCAATTGTAAGGTTGGTCAACGGATTCCCCGCGGCGCCGGAACGTCAAAAAACCGTCCATCCTATTATTGCGTCGCCTGGTTCTGTATTTCATCTTTCCCTCTCTTCTATACGCTCTTACAATCGGCGACTCATATATTCAATGTGGTGGCATCCAGCACCATCATGCTCCAGTGCCACTGCTCGGTGGCCAAGCCGTGAGACGGCGATTTCCGAGACCACGGTAGTTTTCCTTTTAGCGGTGCCTCCACACAATTCGCTCATTTTCGCGACGATTTTTTCTAACCACGAATGCACGCTAATAGACACGAATAAACGGATTTAATTCGCGTCCATTAGCGTCCATTCGTGGTTCTTTTCCGCCGCTTTTGGCTTCGACCTGAGCTCAGCCGAACGGTTGCGGCTATGCCGCGCTGGGATTTCTGCGTCCTCTGTGGTTAAATCCTCTATGATTTTGGTTACCGGCGCGACTGGCACCGTGGGTAAAGAACTGGTTCCTCAGCTTCTCGCAGCGGGCGAGCAAGTCCCGGGTTTTCGTTAGGGACAACAAAAAGGTTAGTGGTCTGGAGAAACGGGTGGAGATCGCAGTGGGAGATCTGAATAAAAGGGAAACGTTGGAGGCAGCACTGCGCGGCGTGGACAAGGTATTTCACGTTGTTCTCGACATGGGAACCCAGCAGGACAGGAACATCGTCGTGGGGGCAAGCGATGCAGGGGTTAAGCATGTCGTGAAGCTTTCCACGTTTAACGCGGGACGTCCGCAGCTCCAGCTCGATCGCTGGCACCACGAAAAAGAGGAGGTAGTCCGATCGTCCGGTCTGGCCTGGACGTTTATTCGGCCCGGGCAATTTATGTCGAATGCGTTGCGTTGGGCAGAGACCGTGAAACAGCAAAGCACGGTCTACTTTCCTGGCGGCGAAGGCAGTGTCTCCCCGATTCATCCGAAGGATATCGCAGCCGTTGCAGCGGCTACTTTGATCGAGGCAGGGCACGAGAGCCAGGCTTACCAGCTCACCGGACCGCAACTTTTCACGGTAGCAGAACAAGTTGAAATCTTAGCCCGAGTCATTGGCAAACCGATCCGATATGTGGATGTACCTGAGGAAAAGGCTGGGGAGGGAATGAAAAAGAGTGGTATACCCGGACCGGTCGCAGATGCATTGGTCGAAGTATTCAAGGAACGGCGGCGTGGTACCCGTGGTTTGCTTACCGACACAGTGGAAAAAGTGACGAAACGTCCGCCCAGGACGTTTGAAGCATGGTGCCACGAGAATGCAGCGGCCTTTCGCTGAGGAGACATCCGCGACCGCATAAACGCGGTGAATCCACAGCTTAAATTGTCCTCGTCCTCGATTGGAGGTTCCGACGGAGTGGCGATGACCGCTGGGCGTTGACGGCCAGTAAGCGTGCTCTATTTGGGCAGAAGCGAAGGCTGGTAGTAGTGACCATCGGGCCCGCACAATATTTCGAGGACGACGACGAGCACGAGGACGAAAACTCCCAACCAGGGCTTCTGGGGTCTCTCCGGTTCAACGTTCCGCGCCGATTCGCACCGCTGCCCCGAGCATTGCGGCCCCCGTGATTCGACTGGTGAGACGTGCCGCTCGCGGAGTGGATAAGAGCGGCCTCGCGCGTGCCGCGAACAGCCCAACAATCAAATAGACGATGGCGTCCGAAAGCATGAACGTTCCGCCCAGGATGGCAAACTGGGCGGCTACAGGTCGTCCAATCTCAATAAATTGCGGCACCAGAGCGGCCAGGAAGAGCAAGAGTTTCGGATTTGCCAGTTGAATGGTAAACGCCGTAAGAAACGCTTGCCGTCCGGAGCCTGTGTGCCGGTTCTCCTGGATGATCGCGTTTGCTGGAAATAGCAGCGACCGTAAGCCGAGATAGACAAGGTAGCCGATACCAAGCCATTTCACTGCCGTGAACGCCAAATAGGAGACAGTCAATAACGACCCGAGACCGAGCGCAGTGAAGAAGAAATAGCAGGCATCGCCAGCTACCACACCCGCGTTGGCATAAACGGAAGCGCGAAACCCGCGTCGCAGCGCGGTGGACAGCACGATAATAAAGGCGGGCCCGGGCACCAATGAAACGGCGAGCGACACGAGCGCGAAGTTGGCCCAGGTATTGGAAGAAATAGGCATCAATCCTACTATGGAGCAAACGATAGGGCTGGCAACCCGGGGGCAGAGTAGTCGGTGATCGGCGCAGTTCGACAAACAGTGGAGCTCGTGGGTAGTGTGAGAGGAAACCTAGTAATTCCGGGAATGCGAGTTGCGGAGTGTGAAATCCGCAGTGGTTCAGTTCCTGGCGATCGCGGCGTTCCCGGCGTTTCCAGAAGAGGCGGCTCGTGCTTCGCGTACCTTCGTTAGTGACGCTATGTGAAGCACGATCGATAGCGGGACCGCGTAGATCGGAATCATTACGAGCGGAAAGGAACCAATGAGGACGTTGGGTGCATCGAGGGAAAAAAGTTGAGCTGGACCGGGAGAGCTCAGGAACCCGGTTGCCACCGCGACCACTAGATCAGCGATACCAAACCAATTCCACAGCGTTACGAACTGATCGCGTTTGGCATGGTTTCGAGCGTAAGCGATACCGACCAGCAAAGCAGTCAATCCAACGAAAAGGTCGCCGTATCCTGCCGGCAAAGCAAAGATTCCGGGTA
Source organism: uncultured Verrucomicrobiae bacterium (assembly GCA_963804425.1). Classification (GTDB taxonomy): domain Bacteria; phylum Verrucomicrobiota; class Verrucomicrobiia; order Chthoniobacterales; family JAFAMB01; genus DASTDH01. The sequence goes on from CAWDQF010000007.1 coordinate 368,750, forward strand.
GCTGGCCCATTGCGTGCAGGATCAGAAAGGTAACGCCGACTACTCTGTAAAATTGAAACGCGACGAGCCAATTCTGAGGTACGGCCGCGATCATGTCGCGGACCTGTTTCGATCCGAGAATGCAGAGTGCACCGAAAGCGACGGGCACGCCAATGGCCAGCCCAATGTAAGGTACGGGCTGATTTGCCGCGGCACGGAAGAGGCCCTGCGAAGCGAGGAATAGCGCGACGGCCAGCCAACCAAAGAGGACGATACTCAAGGTTGCAACGGCCCGAAGGCTAGCGGGCCGGCCGGCGTCGAGCAGGGAGCGGCGGACGCCGAGCAATAGAATCAAGGTGATAGCGATATCCACCCCGACAATCTCGATCGTGAGAAAGGTAAATTGAGGCATGTTATCTGAAGATAGGAACGGATGACGAAACCCGGTTAGCGTGTGGGTGAAAGGAACATAGATGCATATACATGTATGTATATGCAATGAAATTAAGCTTGTCAACGACTCAAGCCAAGGCGTTCAAGAGAGCAGGTCAATGCGGGTGGGGAAGGCCCGGACGCTGCACGCGTCCGACGAAGCCTCTCCCCAAGGCTAGACTCAAAACGGATAAATTGGCGAGGTGGAAGCGACGCGTGCCTCCGAGTGGCGGGTTGGGCCAGGAGGATTTCTCGATGATGGAGCAAGGAAAATCAAAATAAAGTAACATTATTATTGCATGTTCTATAAAATACACTGATGATGGTCTCAGATCGTGAATTCGTCCCATCCATCCATTTACTCGACGCTGAAAAGTGTCTTTGGTTTCGACAAGTTCCGCGACGGCCAAGAGCTGGTTATTAGCAAAATCTTGGAAAACAAACCCGTGCTCGCGGTCTTTCCGACTGGGAGCGGCAAGAGCCTCTGCTACCAACTTAGCGCTCTTCATCTGGAAGGTCTGACTTTGGTCATCTCGCCGCTGATCGCGCTGATGAAAGACCAAATCGATTTCTTGCACAAACGCAACATTCCGGCAGCTCGACTGGATTCCACCATCGGACTGGCAGAAGTCCGCCGGATCGACTCGGACCTACGTGCCAGGCGACTGAAACTACTCTACGTGGCGCCGGAGCGGTTTTCTAATGAGCGGTTTATTCAAAAGCTGCGTCAACTCAAGATTTCGCTGATGGTCATCGATGAGGCGCATTGTATTTCTGAGTGGGGTCATAATTTTCGGCCTGATTATTTAAAGTTGGCGCAATTGCGGCGCAGTCTCGACATCGGGCGAGTTCTCACGCTGAGGGCAACAGCAACCCCCGCAGTAGCTAAAGATATCTGCCGCGAGTTTGGTATCGAGAGAGATGCCTTTATTCATACCGGTTTTTACCGCCCAAATCTGACGCTGCAGGTAAGCGCCTGTCATCCGAACGAAAAGATTGGCCTTTTTGCTGAACCGTCTCAAAGATCGTCCCCGAGGTCCTGCCATTGTCTATGTCACGCTGCAGCGCACCGCCGAAACCGTAGCCGAAGCACTGGATAAGCAGGGCTTTCCAGCGCGAGCCTACCATGCGGGTATGCAAAGCGAGAAACGAGACGCGGTGCAGGATTGGTTCATGGATTCCTCGGACGCAGTGGTGGTGGCAACGATCGCTTTCGGCATGGGCATCGACAAAGCCGATATCCGCTATGTGTACCACTATAATTTACCGAAAAGCCTGGAAAATTATTCTCAGGAAATCGGGCGTGCAGGCCGTGACGGAAAAGAATCCGTTTGCGAGATGCTAGCCTGCGCCAGCGATGTGACTGTTCTGGAAAACTTTACGTTCGGCGACACTCCCGAGGCGGCAAGTATCGGCGCCATCGTGGACAGCATACTCGCGAAAGGCAACCAATTTGATATCTCAGTTTACGAGCTGTCGCGCACTCATGATGTTCGGCCCCTAGTGGTTGAGACATTGCTTACCTATCTCGAACTGGCTGATGTCATTCAAGCAACTGAGCCATTCTACAATGAGTACCAATTCATGCCGCTCAAACCGTCTCAGGAAATTCTCGCCGGCTTCGATGCTGGACGCGCAGAATTTCTGGGCGGCATTTTTTCGAGCGCGGTGAAGGCCCAAAAATGGTTTTCTATCGATTTGAGTAAGGCGCAGCATCGACTAAGGACGACCCGTGGACGGATCATCAAAGCGCTCACCTTTCTGGAAGAGCGCGGTGACCTGACCCTCAAAGTAGCAGGCTTACGGCAAGGTTACCGAATAAAGACCCGCCCGAAGGATCCCGTGGCGCTCAAATCCAGACTGATAGAACGCTTCGCGACCAGAGAACGTAACGACGTCGGCCGTGTCCGTGAAGTTGTTCAATTGGCTGAACATTCCGGATGCGTTGTCCGCTGTCTGCTTCACTATTTTGGCGAAGATCTCGCCCGAAATTGCGGACATTGCAGCAGTTGTTCTGGCGTTTCGCGTATTCGCATCATCAAAGAGACGAAGCCACCGGAACTCGATCAGGTGAAGTTTGCCGCTTTACAGCGGCAACATACAGAAGCATTGACGTCACCCAGACAGATCGCCCGTTTCTTTTGCGGAATGAGTTCGCCGTTGCTCACCCAGACGAAGCTCAACAAACACCCGGATTTTGGCAGTCTCGCAGAAGTTCCGTTTCGGACTGTACTGGAAGCGGCGGAACAGTTCGCCGGGTTTACGCCGGTTCCGGGTCGACGCTCGTCGGGTTAGTCAAATTCTGCAATAAAGGCCGTTCGGCAAGGTCACATTCCCGCGCGAACCGAATTAAGAGGTGCTTTCTAAATTTTCCGGACAACGCCGCCCCTATTCAGTACTTCGGACGATGCGCAGAAGGGAAGCTATATATTCTGCGTTTCGATGAGACGACCCTCAAAGCGCGATAATAGAGGTAAAACCCACCGATGGTACCAGCTAAGGTGAAGAAAAGGTAAACGAGGACGTTGACTAGCGCGGCCTGGTTGTAAAGCAATCCGACAAACCCGAATGCGGAACCCAAGCAAATGGCGCTGCCGCTCGAGTAACCAAATAGGAGAATTAACTTTTTAAGAACCGCCGACCTCACCGCACTTCGCCGCCCCGATCGTGGTAACTTAGGATTGCGCCTATACTAACGCAAGGTATTCGCGGATTACGTAGCAAATTCCCGCGCAAGACATCGGTTTGCCCCAAGAGGTTTTCGGACTACAGGTTTGATTCATGACGCACCCTGCCTTCCCGCCACGAGCTAATCCGTGGCTAAAAGATATTGTCAGCTATATTCCTGGTAAACCGATCGAGGACGTGGCGCGAGCGCTTGGTCTGCAGCCGGAACAGATCATCAAGTTGGCTTCGAACGAAAATCCGCTCGGTCCCTCGCGGAAAGCGGTGGCGGCGATGCAGGAAGCGTTGCTCAAAGCTCATTACTATCCCGATGGAGGAGGTTACCATCTGCGCGTCGCCATCGCCCAAAAGTTTCAGCTGACTCTGGAAAACATCGTCCTGGGGAACGGATCGAACGAAATCATCGAATTTTTAGGACACGCTTTTCTGCAGCCCGGTGACAACATCATCGTAGCGGACCACGCATTCGTCATATACAAGCTGATGGCTCATCTCTTTGGTGCGAAGGCGATCGAAGTGCCGGATCCGGCACTGACGGCTGATGTCGATGCGATGGCGCGAGCGGTGACTCCGCGGACGAAGCTAATTTACCTTGCCAATCCCAATAACCCGACCGGGACGATGGTAAACGACGCGGCGATCGAGCGACTCATCGGAGAAGTTCCTCAGGAAGTGGTCATTGTTTTGGACGAAGCATACTACGAGTTCTTGCCGGATCCGCCGCCGACGCTGCGTTACATTAAGGATCACGAAAATGTGATCGTGCTACGCACGTTTTCCAAGATACAAGGGTTGGCATCACTCCGGATCGGATACGGATTGGCGCATCCTCGGTTAATTCAAGTTGTGCAAAAATGCCGACAGCCATTTAACGCGAACGGAATCGGTCAGGTCGGCGCGATTGCCGGATTGCAGGACGAGGAGCATCAGGAGCGGACGCGCCGAGTTACCTTTGAAGGCAGACGGTTTTTGGAAGAGGGATTTAAACAGCGAGGTTTGGAGTATGTACCGAGTTCGGCAAACTTCGTTCTGGTAAAGGTTGGCAACGGTCAAGAGATTTTCCAGAAGCTGTTGCGACGGGGCACGATCGTACGCGCTACGGGCGAATATAAGCTGCCGGAGTGGGTACGCGTCAGCGTTGGCACCATGGACCAGAACCGCAGATTCTTTGCGGACCTGGACGCGATTCTGGCGGAGTGAAACGACAGAGATTCGTTCTCGGTGGTTTACTTGCGCGTGATGACTCTCGATGACACGATTGCGGCGATCTCCACCCCGGGAGGGGAGGGAGCGATCGCGGTGATCCGCCTTTCGGGAAGTGAGGCGAAATCGATCGTAAGCCGAGTTTTCCGGGGACGTGGGAGTGTCTCGAAGTGGGAGCCGCGTCGGCTTTATTTTGGCGAAGTGAACGATGAACATGGAAAAGTTGACGAAGTCTTGGCGACGTTTTTCGAAGCTCCCCGCAGTTACACCGGTCAAGATGTCATTGAAATCAGTTGCCACGGCGGGATTTTGGTAACGCGCCAGATTCTCGCGCTGCTGTTGCGTCACGGCGCCAGGTCGGCCGAGCCCGGAGAGTTTACTCAGCGCGCATTCTTAAACGGAAGGATGGATCTGACCCAGGCTGAGGCGGTCATGGATGTCATCCATGCGCAGACCGAATTGGCTCTGCGAGCCGCGAATGAGCAGCTTGCCGGTCGCCTCGGAGCGGAGCTTCGTGAATTACAGGACGCACTTTTGACCACGCTCGCGCATGTCGAGGCCTACATCGATTTCCCAGACGAACAAATCGATCCGGAAACGGGAACTGCACTCAGCCAGAGGCTGAAGGATATTGCGACCCGTTTGCAGCGCTTGTTAGGTACCGCTGAGCAAGGGCGCATCTTGCGGCATGGTTTGCGCACGGTAATCTACGGTGAACCGAACGTAGGGAAGTCAAGCTTACTGAATCTGCTGCTCGGCTACGATCGGGCTATTGTCAGCGAGATTGCCGGTACAACGCGTGACACTATTGAGGACACGATCAATTTCCATGGCATCCCGGTCCGTCTCATAGATACCGCCGGAGCGCGAGAGTCGCGTGACCGGTTGGAGCAAGAAGGAATCCGACGCACGCACATTGAGTTGGAACAAGCCGATCTGATCCTGCATATGGTCGATGGGAGCAGGCCGCGAACGGAGAATGTTGACTCGAACAAAAAGCGGCTCCTGATCCTAAACAAAGTCGATCTCGGCCTGCATCCTGACTGGAAGAGCGGAATCCGATTTTCTTGTAAAACAGGGTTTGGCCGCGAAACATTGGAAAGCGAGATTCGAAATCGAGTAATGGGTGGAGAGGTCTCGCTGCAAAATTCCCATATTGCGATCAGTGCGCGCCATCAGTCCTGTTTACGGCAGGCTGAAGAGGCGGTGGAAAAGGCCATCACCGGCATATCACAGAATCAGTTGCCGGAACTTACGGCAGTCGATTTGCGTAGCGCGCTGGATGCAATCGGCGACGTCGTTGGCAAGCACGATACGGAAGATCTGCTCGGGAAAATTTTCAGCGAGTTCTGCATCGGCAAATAGTCGCGTATCCCATGGGCTTGATCTACGAACGCTTGTTACGACCCTTGCTCTTTCTGCTTGACCCTGAAACCGCGCATCATTTGGCGATTAAATTCCTTGAACTATCTTCGTGGGCGCCCGCCGTTTGGCATTTCGTTCCGACGAAAGCAGAGCAAGGCACTGGCAAAGAGCTCTTCGGTCTTCATTTTCCTAACCCGATCGGACTAGCAGCCGGATTTGACAAGAATGGCGTCGCCTTATCTGCTTGGGCTGGATTGGGATTCGGCTTTGTCGAAGTAGGAACGATCACTTCCCTGCCGCAGTCTGGAAATCTTCGGCCGCGCATTTTCCGGATCGCGGAAAGAGAGGCGTTAATCAACCGGCTAGGGTTCAACAACGAAGGAGCGGAGCGCATTGCGCTACGCCTGGAAGCACTCAGAAAATCGGGTCGCTGGCCGAAGATCCCGGTCGGAATTAATTTGGGAAAATCCAAAACTACTCCCTTAGAAGCTGCAGCGGAGGACTACCGTCGATCGTTTAAAGCTCTATCGCACCTGGGCGACTATTTCGTTTTGAACGTGAGTTCGCCGAACACGCCAGGGTTGCGGTTATTGCAAGAACCCAATGCCATGAGAGAGCTCTTCTCGGTATTTCGTCACGAGGCAGAATCGAAACCGCTATTGGTCAAGATTGCTCCCGACCTGGATTGGCAACAGATCGAGGATATCTTGGACGTGGCGGAGGGACATGGTTTGGCAGGCGTGATCGCAACGAATACCACAGTCGATCGTGCAGCCATTCCCGAGCGATTTCGGACGGAGGGCGGATTGAGTGGGTTGCCGCTGCAGCGACGCGCCACGGAAGTCTTGAAATTCATCAAACGGCGTTCGCCACTCCCAGTCATCTCGGTAGGCGGGATAATGAGCGCGGAAGAGGCGCTTCGGCGTCTAGATGCCGGCGCCGACCTCATTCAAATCTACACCGGTCTTATTTACCGTGGTCCCAGTCTAGTTCCAGACATCTTAAAACAGATTCCAGCAGAGTCGAAATCATTCGAGCCGCCTGGTTAGTCGGCAAACTTCACCCGCCCTGGCGAAATGGGCAACTTAAGCAGACGGCTCGCTCGCGATTTGATCGCGCTTTGCGAGACAATTGAGTGTTCGACCGGCTCTTAGCGGCGGCGGAAATCGCGATCCCGTCCGCGTCGATTATCTTTACCCCCTCCGCGCGAAGAGGGTTCATTCGTGTAAAACCGGTCCTGCCGTGGTTCCGGAGGACGAGCCTCATTCACGGTGAGCTGGCGATTATCGAGTGAGTAGCCGTTGAATTTGCCGATCGCTTCGGTGGCTTGCTCATTCGATTCCATAGTTACAAAGCCAAACCCCCGAGATTTTCCGGTGAATTTGTCCTGGATGATTTTAACATCAACGACCGTTCCGACCTGTCCAAACAGATCCTGCAGATCGAGTTCGGTCGTAGCGAAGGAAAGATTTCCTACGTATAATTTTGCTGACATATTGTGAGTTCTTCAGGGACGCCTCCTCGAGCAAGCCAGTCCAATCCGGACTCCATCGTCAACGAGCCTCGACTGCTGACAATTACCTCGAACGAAAAGAAGTCAGGTTATCGGCTACGGCAGGTTTTGCGGTGTTTCAAGCGCCTTTTTTGTGTCATTCTAGGCGGACCTCTGTTGTTCGAGAGCAGAACAATTGAACGACCGATCAACAGGAGGCGAGGATCAACTCGTTTGTATCAAAAATACGAGCTAGTGACCGACTCAGGTGGGTCCCGAGAACAACCGATACTCATCAGGCAATGGGAGGGTATTTCGCAGATGTGCGGCTCACTAGTGAAGTGAGTTTGGAAATCTTATCGCGCTTGAATAGTAATTCGTTTTGCGCTGCTCCGGGACTCGGGTGGATTGCTGTTGCCCCAGTGAAAGGTCACCGGAATCTTGACGTCGTGATGAAGACTCTGATGCACCGGGCAAGTCAGCGCAGCCTTTACTAGTCCGGTCCGTTGAGGATGATCGACCGCAACAGGTAAGAAAATATCGACCTTGAGTTCGCCGATCCTGCGTATCGGCAGTTGGACCATCGTTTTTGCTACCTCAATCTTGGTACCTTCGAGTCGGATGGCGTGGCGCTGGGCGAAAATGCCCATAATAGTCGCCATACAACTGCCGAGCGCCGCCGCGACGAGATCAGTCGGAGAAAACGAAGAACCCTTGCCACCATTATCAAGCGGCGCATCAGTCGCGATTTTTGTTCCGGACGGAGCGTGAGTCACTTCAGTGAGCAGCTGGCCCTGGTATTCAATCTCGATCTTAACCATGCCGCAAACTAACCTGGATTTTGCGGCAAATGCAAAATTCGTTGGTAAAACGAGGCTCCCGACTACGCGCAACGCTTCGTCGCGGCGGCACGCTGAGTACGCAGATCTTGAGAGCGAGGGCGCGCCGTAGCTTGCGAAGGCGGCCTGCGAAGCCGGGCCCAGGAGACGACCGAACTCCTTCTGCCCGAAGAGCGATCAGACAAATCGCCGACCTCAGATCTCAGGAAGGCGGAAGAAACGATTGGCGTTCCGAGTCGTGACTTCGGCTAACATCTCGAATGAAATACCTCGGGCCCGCGCGATTGCCTGAGCGGTCTCGCGGGTATACGCAGGCTCACAGCGTTTACCGCGGAACGGAACAGGCGCAAGATAGGGTGCGTCGGTTTCTACCATCAGCCGGTCGGTAGAGATCGCGGCTGCAGCGTCGCGCACTTCTCCGGCCTTCTTGAATGTCACAATGCCGGTGAAAGAAACGTAATAACCTTGTTGCACCAAGTCGAGTGCCTGGGCGGGGCTGGCATTAAAACAGTGAAACACAGCGGTTATTGGGTACTCCTGGATGATAGCTAAAGTATCTTCCAAAGAATCCCGCTGATGAATGACTACCGGGAGATCCAAAGCTTCTGCCAGCTCGAGCTGTTCCTGGAAAACCACCGCCTGGGTTGCTTTCTCCGATTGGTCACGCAGCAAGAGTTCAACTGATCCCGCCGAAAGTGCGCGATAGGTGGTTTGAATCACGTCCTCCTTCTCGCCGCGGCTAGGGAGATGAAAATAATCTAAGCCAATTTCCCCGATCGCGACCACTTTCGGTTGGGCGGCTAGCTCCCGAAGTTCGTCGATGAAATTCTCCGAGACTTCTGCGGCGTGTGTGGGATGCACTCCAATCGTTGCATAGACGCCGGGATATTTTGCCGCGATCTGGATCGCTTTCCGGCTGGAGGCTACCGTCGTCCCAATGGCGATGATACGGGTGACACCTGCGGTCGTCGCCCTTTCGATGATCTCGTCAAGCTCGGACACAAGTTCCGGAAAATCGAGATGAGCGTGGGTGTCGATGAGGGGGGGCACGTTTGGCGTTTGGCGTTTGGCGTTTGAACGTGATGGCGCAAGCGCTAAAAGCAACCAGAAAGTTTGGCGGGTTCCGAGTCATTGCGGATCGCCCCTCGCCGAAGTCGCAATAACAGCCAGGGTCAAGAACAGCTGGAGTACAAATATTCCTTTTCAAGTCGTCTTCGTGCGATTTCCCTTTGCCGGATTGCGGAAAAATGAAGCGCACCTTCATGCCAGGAAAAACGTCCTTTCCGCGTACGACCAAACCGAAGGATAGCTCTGTCTGCGCTTCTGCAGAAACCGGGCGGCAGGTTCCGGTAAGACGAAAGGCATTGATAATCACCGCCGCCGCTTATCCGGGAGTCTGGGCGGGACGGTACCACTGCGAGACAAAAACACCGGCCAAGAAGCCCGTCGTTTCAACGGGCAGACCAACACCAATATGGTGCTATGAGCATAGCAGCTTCGCCCGACGGGAAGTTTGTGCGAATCGGAACTGACGATGGTGACGGTCTCGGTCCTCTACTGCTTTGGAGCCTGCGGTAGCGCAACGACAAGGCATTTTATCGATCAACCGGTCTCTCACCACTGAATCACGGTACTTGCCCAGGTGAGACCACCACCAAAAACGACTAAGAGAATATAGTCCCCGACCCGGATTCGCCCGGTGCGATGCGCTTCGTCAAGAGCCATGGCGACGGCTGCCGCGGACGTATTCCCGAACCGGTCTAAATTAATATAAAACTTCTCCATCGGCAGTTGCATACGCTCCGCGATCGCTTCGATGATCCGGAGGTTGGCTTGGTGGGGAATCACGCAAGCAATGTCTTCGTACCGCAGCCCCGCATCTTCCAATACCTTGTTCGCGGCATTAAACATGGAGGTCACCGCCTGTTTATACACCTCCTTGCCAATCATCTTGATCGTGTTGAGGCGTTGATCGACATTTTCTTTGGTGATTGGGCAGCGAGTTCCGCCGCCTGGCATCATTAGGATGTCGGTGAACGAACCGTCGCTGCCCATGTTGGTCGAGATAATTCCGTGGGAATCGGGGCGATTGCGCAGGATGGCTGCTCCGGCACCATCACCAAAAAGCACGCAGCTATTCCGATCGGTCCAATCGGTAATTGCGCTCAACTTGTCCGCTCCAATGATCAAAACGGTATTGTAAACGTGCGTGGAGATAAATTGTTGGGCGATCTCCAAAGAGTATAGATACCCGGAACACGCCGCAGACACATCAAAACAGGCTGCATTCAACGCGCCCAATTTTTTCTGAACCCAGCAAGCCGTAGCCGGAAAGAATGTGTCGGGAGTGACCGTAGCGACGATAATGAGATCGATCTCCTCCGGACGCACTTCAGCCTGTTCCATCGCTGCTCGAGCGGCGTGGACAGCCATATCGCTCGTGCATTCTCCTTCCGCTGCAATGCGGCGCTCGGAAATACCTGTTCGCGTTCGGATCCACGCATCGGTCGTATCGACCATTTTTTCCAACTCCTGATTGGTCAACACCCGGGCAGGCGCGTAGCTCCCTGTACCGATGATCGAGACAGTCCGGCGTGGTTTACTGGACCGTCGTGGCAGCGGTGGCGAACTTGTCATTATAAGCCTGGATTTGGCGAATGATATGTGGATTCAGATCGTGTTGAATGGACTCCGCGGCAACGCGGATTGCGTTCTTGATAGCAACTGGCGAACTCGAACCATGAGCAATAATGCAAGTTCCGTTCACGCCGAGCAGCGGCATGCCACCGTACTCTTCCGAATTAGTCCTCTTGTAGATAGTTCGGAAAGCTCCACGGGCTAGTTGGGCTCCCAACTTTCGAATGAGATTTTTTGTCAATTCTCGCCGCAACCAGCCAAAAATCGCGTAGGCAATCGACTCGGATGTCTTTAAAACGATATTTCCGACAAACCCATCACACACAACCACTTCTGCTCCATGCTCATAGAGATCATGGCCTTCGACGTTGCCGCGGAAATTGAGATTGGCAGATTTTAAGAGTTTGAATGCCTCTTTGGTCGTGTCGTTTCCTTTGACGTCTTCTTCACCGATGGAGAGAAGCCCAACCGTAGGGCGCTTGATTCCGAGCACCTGTTCGGCAAAGACGGTGCCCATGATGCCAAATTGCAGCAAGTTCTCTGGAGACGAATCGATATTGGCTCCGGCGTCGCACAATACGAACACACCTTTTTCGGTTGGGAGCAGGCAGGCTACCCCCGGACGCTCAATTCCGGTCAAGGCTCTGAGCTTTAATATGCAAGCCGCAACCGCAGCACCGGTATGGCCCGCGGAAACCACGGCATGGGCAGATCCATTTTTTACCAGATCGACTGATCGAGATATCGAAGAATCTCTTTTTTGGCGAATCGCCTTAGCAGCCGAGTCGTTCATCGCGACAACCTGGGAAGCGTGGAAAATTTCGATTCGGTCGTCTTGAAATCCGATCCGTTTCAACTCATTCCCGATGGACACCGCATCCCCGACCAGGAAAAGCTTTTCGACGTGAGGATATTCCTTTAAAGCAAGAACTGCTCCTTCGACGTTATTTTTTGGGGCAAAGTCACCGCCCATGGCATCCAAAGCGATCCTCATAGCGCAAGATTCGTCTCAAGGCCGGGTAAGAGAGCCTGAACGGGTGCTTAACGCAAGAAAAACGCTGGAGCAACAGGAAATTCCGGACACGTCGTCGGACACGTGCGGCTCCCGGGAATTAGCTTCAGGCAACTTCAACTGATAGAACTTGCCGGCCGCGATAATAACCGCACGAAGGACAAGCGATGTGCCCACGAACCCGGCTGCCGCACTGAGGACATTTGGTGAGCTGCGGCGCATGCCAGCGGTTTGCCGCTTTACGAGTGCGTAAGCGCATCTTTGAGGTTTTTCTTTTTGGGACGCCCATGATCTTTAGCTTTGTTTTCTCAAATTTAGTTCGTCTAGAGCATCCCAAGCATTCGGAGCTTCAGGCATACTTTCGATCGAGGTTCCCTTCTCAATCCGGAGACCTGGACATACGGAATGCCCGTCCCAGTCGCAACGTGGGTGCGAAGGAAGGACCAGGAGAATATCCTCCCGCATAACCGGCGTCAAGTCGATGGTCTCGCGCCCTTCTAAGGCTGTCTCATAGACAAAATCCGGTACGCGCAACGAATAATGGAACGGCTGCAGGCAACTGACGCATTCGAGTTCGAGTTCCAGAGAGAGCTGACCTGTTACCAAGATGTTACGCTTCTCGGCGTGAACAAGGAGCGCATAGGCGGCATTTTGCAGCGGCCGAATTGCGGGATCATTCAGTTCTAGAATATCGGCTGCTTCCAAACCTTCGAGGTGAACACCGCCTTCGGGGATCTGTTGCAAATGAATTTTCATGATCTACGCCTCCCATTTTGCCGGGCCTCGCAAACGAACGCTTCCGAGGCTGCCGGAGGATTTGCCTTCTATTTATTTAGTCTAATCTGAATATCCCACAAGTTCGAGGACTCGTGGGTATCGGGCAGATAACTTTGCGCCGAGCGGTGTCTAGGAAGATTCGGCGCAGTCCGGCTCGGAAAAACGGCGCAGAAGGGCCGGGACAACGCACGCGGGCACGAAGGCGGACACGTTGCCGCCCAGTCTGGCGATCTCCTTTACGATACGGGAACTGAGATAGGAATAATCTTCTTTGGGCATTAAGAAAATGGTCTCGATGGTCGGCTCCATCTTTCGATTCATCAAAGCCATTTGAAACTCGAATTCAAAGTCAGAAACGGCGCGGATGCCTCGCACGATGGCCGACGCACCATGCTCGCGGGCGAAATCCACCAGAAGGCCCTCCAGCTTGGCGATGCGGACGTTGGGGATTTCCCGGCAGACTTCTTGCAGGATGGTGAAACGCTCCTCCAGACTGAACAACGAAGACTTATGTTTTTGATCATTCAGCGCAACTGCGACCACGAGTTCATCGAACAGATGGCCGGCCCGCTGTATGACATCGAGATGTCCGTTCGTGATCGGGTCGAAACTTCCAGGATAGATGGCACGGCGCATGGGGGAGAAATCGAGGAAAATCCAGAATTTAAAATAGAGAAGCTAGAAGGCCAAGGCGATTGGTCGCTCTGTCTCCGCTGGCTGTCCAGGGGAACTATTGCGAGCCAGAGCTGTAAGCAGTGAGAAGCGAGAAGTGAGAAGTAAGCAGGAAGCAACGCTAAGAACTCGTCATCGGGATTTATAACTCGTTCGAAGAATCGAAAATTCGGCGTGTGAAGACGCCTGCCTCTCTGGCAGCAGTTCCGTGAAGTTCCACGTAAACCAACGGATTCATTCGGTTACCGATGTCCTGACCGCGACGTTTGCCGCCCAGTGCTCACTGTTTACCGGACACTTGCTTCCCTACTCCCATTCGATAGTGCTGGGGGGCTTACTCGAGATATCGTAGCAGACTCGATTAACGCCTTTTACCTCATTGCTGATGCGATTGGAGATCCGGGCCAGGATTTCAAACGGTATGCGGACCCAATCGGCGGTCATGCCGTCCTGACTTTCCACGATCCGGAGAGCAACCGTGTTTTCGTAGGTACGTTGGTCGCCCATGACGCCGACTGACCGAACCGGCAACAGTACTGCAAAGGATTGCCATACCTTGTAGTACCAGTCCGCAGCCTTCATCTCGCTGACGACGATCTCATCTGCTTGTCGCAGGATTCGGAGCCGTTCCTCGCTGACTTCGCCCACTACTCGCACTGCCAGTCCAGGGCCAGGGAAAGGTTGACGGAAAACGATCTCTTTCGGCAACTCCAATTCAAGACCGACTTGGCGCACCTCGTCTTTGAAAAGTTGCCGCAACGGCTCGAGCAGCTCGAAATGCATTTTCTCCGGCAGACCGCCCACGTTGTGATGGCTCTTAATCACGGCAGCTGGGTTACCGTCAATCGCCACACTTTCAATCACGTCCGGATAAAGTGTTCCTTGGGCGAGATAGCGGTACCGGTGGCCTTGCGCGTGCTCGGCCGTTAGCTCTTGGGTAGTTGCTTCGAACACCCTAATGAATTCTTCGCCAATGATCTTTCGTTTTCGCTCTGGATCAGCGACACCGGCCAACCGGTTGAGGAAACGTTGACTGGCATCGACGTACTTCAGACGAATGCGAAAATTCTCGCCAAAAAATTTCTGGACAGTCTCGGCTTCCCGCGCTCGGAGTAACCCGTTATTGACGAAAATGCAGGTTAACTGATCGCCAATCGCGCGGTGGATCAAAGCAGCCGCTACCGAAGAATCGACTCCGCCAGAGAGACCGAGAACGACTTTGTCTTCCTGTACTTTCTCTCGGATTTCGCGGCAGCTTTCTTCGATAAAAGATCCCATCGTCCAATCCGGCTTACAGCCGCAAACTCGATAGAGAAAGTTCTCCAATACTTCCTTGCCGAGCGGGGTATGGGCGACCTCCGGATGAAACTGTATTCCAAATAATCGCCTATCTGTATCTTCCACCGCGGCATAAGGAGAATTTTCGGTGGTTCCGACGGTGCGAAATCCGGGCGGGAGGGCAGTCACCTTGTCTCCATGGCTGTTCCAGACTTGAAATTCGCTCGGCAAACTCTGGAATAGATCGGATTGGTCGACGATCTTGATAGTCCCAGCTCCATATTCCCGGCGACCGGAGAATTCCACGGAGCCGCCCAAGTGAAAAGCCATGAGATGGACCCCGTAGCAAATGCCCAGAACCGGAAGTCCTAGCGAAAAAATCCCCGGGTCTAACTGAGGTGCGCCTGGAGAAAAGACACTTGCTGGGCCACCCGAAAGGATGACTCCGGCAAAACCACCGGTGCTTAGCCGCTTGGTGGAAGAGTGATGTGGCAGAATCTCTGAATAGACGCGGCTCTCACGAACACGTCGCGCGATGACCTGGGTGTACTGAGATCCGAAATCCAGAATGGCAATCCGAGCATGGGAAAAAGCTTGACCGGAGCTCATAGCGACAAGCGGTCAGTATGGCACGAAACTGAGTAATTAGCCGCAAAAGAACGTAAAGAAAACAGAAGAACTCACGCCAAGACGCCAAGACGCCAAGACGCGAGGGTGAGACCGTTGGTCCAGAACCGGACGAAAGCCGCGGCGCGAGGTAAAGCCACGAACGGTAGGGCCCTGCCATCATGGGCACGCCCGCAGCCCCAGGACGACGACGATTCCGTGGAAAAAATCACGTCGAGACAGTATCCTGGAGGGTCGTGCACCAGCGAAAACGGTCTCAGATTATTCCGGCTTCATTGCTGCTCGAGGCCTACTGCCGCGGGATTTTTCCAATGGCGGTCGAGGACGGTGAGATTGCCTGGTTTTCGCCGGATCCGCGCGCTATCATACCGCTTGATTCATTTCACGTACCGCATGGGCTCCGGCGGAGTCTCCGAAAGAAGGGCTTTGAGGTACGAATCAACACGGAGTTTGAGTCAGTCATTCGCGCTTGCGGAGATCGCCTGGAAACCTGGATTAGCTCTGAGATCGTTCGGAGCTATTTGAACCTGCACGAGCTTGGGTTTGCTCATTCGGTGGAGACTTGGCGGGCCGACCAGTTGGTTGGCGGGTTATACGGCGTCAGCGTTTACGGAGCCTTTTTTGGGGAATCGATGTTTCATCGAGAAACCGACGCCTCAAAGGTGGCATTGGTTGCGCTGGTTGAACGGCTCCAAGAAAAAGGATTTCGGTTGCTGGACACGCAGTATATTACTCCACATCTCCGGTCATTCGGCGCCGTCGAAATCGCGAAGGCGAAGTATATGCGGCTCTTGAAGCAGGCGCTTGCATTGGATTGCCAGTTTGATTGAGTAGCAGCAGCCTGTCGGATTCGAAGGCTGAGTTAAACGGTAACTTGCTGATCTGATATGAAAAATCTCTGGCCCTCACGACAGGCCGCCTTCGCAGGCTACGGCGCGTCCGAGGTCTTAGAATGTGTGTGTTTTGGAGCGCGGCGCGCGACGAAGCCTTGTGCGTAGTCGGGCCGCTGGCATGTCTACCGTCTTGATTGAACATCTTGAAGTGCGTCGCGGCAAAACCCGCATTCTTCAGGATTTAAGCTGGCAGGTTCAAGCTGGGGAAAACTGGGTGATTCTCGGCGCGAATGGTTCAGGTAAAACCACGTTGTTGAGTTGCATCACGGGGTACTTCACTCCATCGGCCGGAACGATTCAGGTCCTGGGAAAGCAGTACGGCAAAGCCGACTGGCGAGAGCTGCGTAAGGAAGTCGGCCTAGTGAGTTCCAGTGTACGTCAGATGATTGAAGACGACCAGGTTGCGTTAGAGATCGTCGCCAGCGGGCGCCGAGCCGAAATTAATTCTTGGCACCCGGTCAAGGGCGTGGAACGCGAGGAAGCCTGGCAACTCTTGGCCCAAGTCGAATGCGAAAGATTGGCTGACCGACCCTGGGGCTATCTCTCTCAAGGCGAACGTCAGCGGACTCTGATCGGCCGGGCATTAATGGCCCGGTGCAAGATTCTAATCCTTGACGAACCGTGTGCCGGTCTTGACCCCGTGGCACGCGAGCGGTTTCTGGAATTTTTGTCTCGTCTGGCTGCCTCGGAAGCAACGCCAAATCTGGTCCTTGTCACCCATCATGTAGAAGAAATCCTGCCTTGTTTCTCGGGTGCGCTCTTGTTGCGGGAAGGGCGGGTTCTGGCGCGGGGCCCGGTGAAGCAAGTGGTGGTCACTAAATTGATGACCGCAGCATTTGGTGCGCCGCTCACGGTCCGCAGACGAGCTGGGCGTCTTACGATGGCTCTTACGAAATCTTCCGATTAGGGTATCAAGAAACTCTACCGGCAGGCTGAAGCGGGCGGCTGGCATGAAAGCGGCTAATTGGAAGCTCTCGCTGCCCGACAATGCGTACTCTGGACTTGTGCACTGGCCGGCCGGTGATTGATTACCCCGGGGAAGTGAAAAGTCTGTCTTTGCGCTGAGGGCGCGCCCCCATTAATTCTATTTGTGCCGTCGCCGAACGTTGCAGGGCGGAGAAACGCATGAACGCGTAGGTAAACCGCACGATTTTGCATTCCCCTTATGTCCCGAATTTGGATTTTCCTCCCGATTTGTTGGGCGCTCGCCTCTTGCGGCCCTTCGAGCACCCAAAGCAACACTCAATCGGTTGCCAAAAATGTTTTGGTGGCAAACGCCTTGAGCAAAGACGTTCCTGTCCAGCTCTACGAATTTGGGCGGATTAGTTCTCCCGAATCGGTCGATGTGAAACCGCAAGGTAGTGGGCGGATAATGGAAGTCCATTTTACGCAAGGACAGGATGTGAAAAAGGGCGATTTACTTTTCGTGATCGACCCACGGCCGTTTCAGGCAGATTTGGACCAAGCCCAGGGGCAACTTCAATCCGACTCAGCTCAATTGGAGCTCAATCAGAGTAATCTTCAGCGCGACGAAAAGATCGGGACCCAGCATTTCGTCTCCGAACAACAAATCGATACTGACCAGGCGAACGTAAAAAACTATCAGGGGGCCGTTGCCAGAGACCAGGCGTCGATCGACCGAGCGAAACTGAACTTAGAATATTGCTACGTGCGTTCCCCGGCAGACGGACGAACCGGCCGGAGGTTGGTTGATCCCGGGAACTATGTGAGCACAGGGGCAGTCATTTTGGTTAATATTCAGCGCCAAGACCCGGTTTACGTCGATTTCAACATCTCTGAAAACGACCTTGCCCGGCTCCGAGAGAGCATGCCTGGCAACCAGCTCAGCGTTGATGTGATCGCTCCTTCCCAACCGGATATCACAAAATCGGGGACACTGACCTTTCTTGACAACGCCGTTTCAGCTCAAGCAGGGACTGTGCTGTTGCGCGCGACGATCCCGAATAGCGAGCATTATTTATGGCCCGGACAATACGTGAAAGTAGCCTTAACCCTCCAAGTCCTAAAGGGAGCGATCGTTGTACCCAGCCAGACAATTCAGTTAGGTGGAAAAGGTCCGTATCTGTTTGTGGTAAAGCCTGACAACAGCGTGGAACAACGACTAGTGACCCAGGGGGTCCGCTACCGAGACTTGGTCGTCGTAGCCGATGGCCTCAAGGCAGACGAGACGGTGGTGGTAGAAGGACAACTGACGATTGGTAACGGAGCGAAAGTCAATCCCTCTCCCTATCGAGCGGGTATTCCAGGTGGGTCGCCTTCCGCTAGCGGTCTTACCCAGAGCCAACATTCTGGGGATTCAAACAGCAAGGTGGATCCACCTGCCAGTCCCAAGCCAGCTTTATGAACATTTCCGAACTCTGCATCCGGCGTCCAATCATGACGCTGCTTTTGACGATCAGTCTCACACTGTTCGGTGTGCAGGTTTTCAGACAACTTCCGGTGAACGATCTGCCTGCGGTGGACTACCCGGTCATCCAGGTCAGCGTAAGTTATCCCGGTGCCAGTCCGGAGACGATGGCAAATACAGTTGCCACGCCACTGGAGAAGCAGTTCCTCCAAATCCCAGGCCTCGATTTGGTGACTTCGACCAACCAGACTGGTCAATCTACCTTGGTGCTGCAGTTCTCGCTCGATAAGAGCCTTGGCGACGCTGCTACAGATGTACAAGCTGCTATCTCACGGGCTCAGGGATTTCTTCCCACCGACCTGCCGCAACCTCCGTCGTTTACCAAGACAAATCCGAACGATCAAGCGATCTTCTACATCGCATTGGTCAGCGATACGCTGACGGAAGGCGCGCTTTTTGACTACGGCAATACTCAGCTTGGCCAGCAGATTGCAATTATCAACGGTGTCAGTCAGGTCAACGTCTATGGTGCGCGGAGCGCAATCCGGGTCAAGGTCGACGTCAACAAGCTGTCGTCGCTTGGATTGACGATGACCGACGTCACCAACGCTGTGGGCCAAAGCACTGCCTATCAGGGCGCTGGCCAGTTTGACGGGAAATATCGCACCTATTTGCTTCGTCCGAATGGTCAACTGACAACCCCTGGACAGTATCAAAACGTCATTATTGCTCGCCCAAACGGTCAGCCAGTTTATCTGAAGGATGTCGCCGATGTTGTGCAATCGGTGGAGGATGAGCGGATCAACCGGAATTTCTGGGCGCGGCAGTATGGCGAAGCTGCGACAGAAGTGGTGCTGGCGGTAAGTCGCCAAGCCGGAGCGAACGCGGTCGAGGTGGCTCAAAGGGTCAAGGATTTATTGCCTCAATTTCAGAAGCAGCTTCCCGGATCGGTCACGTTGATCCCGCTCTACGATCGTTCCAAGACGATTATCGCGAACGCGGAAGAAGTGGAACACACTCTCCTCATCGCGTTCACGCTTGTAGTCCTCGTTATCTTCGCTTTTCTAGGTCGCGCGACGGACACGTTTATTCCGGTGGTCGCTCTCCCATTGTCGATGCTCATCACTTTCCTCGTGATGGGCGCGCTAAATTTCAGTTTAAATAACCTCACCCTGATGGCACTCACTTTGGCCATCGGGTTTCTCGTGGACGACGCGATTGTTTTCCTGGAGAACACCGTTCGCTTGATGGAGGCGGGTCAGAAACCACTCGAAGCGGCGATTAGTAGCGCTAAGCAAATCACCTTCACGATCGTCGCTATGACCGTCTCGCTCGCGGTGGTCTTCTTGCCGCTGGTGATGGTCACCGGATTAATCGGACGAATATTTCGGGAATTTTCAGTCACAATTATCGTCTCGATTTTTGCCTCGGGCATTGTGTCGATCACGCTTACGCCAATGATGTGCTCTCGGATCTTGGGAGAGCGCGGTGAACACGACCAAACCTGGATGGAACGCAACGTCAGCCGCTTTATTAGACGGGTCAGTTGCGCCTATGGGCGGAGCCTCTATTTTTTCCTGCATCATCGTTGGATTTCGGCAGTAACCTGGGTGGGCTGCCTGCTGCTTACGGTTTGGCTGTTCGGTCTGTTGCCAAAGACTTTTATTCCGGCGGGAGACAGTTCGTTCATCCGCGGAATTATTCTTGGTCCTGAAGGTATCTCGCCCGCCCGGTTTCGTGAAATTCAGGCTCAGGTTGATCAAGTGCTTCGCAAGAACCCTGCTGTGGATGAGACATTTACTCTATCTGGGTTTTCGAAGGGTCTATCCTCAAATCAGATGTTAGCTCTGGCTTTTCTGAAGGATACCAGCCAGCGCGCGCCCATTAATGTCGTGGTGGGCCAGCTCATTCAGCAGCTCGGACAGATACCAGGGATCATCCCCTTGGTCCGCCCTGATCCGGTGCTGCAGATCAGTACGGGTGCGACGAAAAACAACCAAGGCCAATACGCGTTTTCCATATCAGGAGTCGACCCCACTCAAGTATTCGCTGCGGCGAATCAAATGATCGCCAAGTGCCGCCAATTTCCCGGTTTTCAAAGCGTTTCCTCCGATTACTTCGCAAGTACACCATTGATTGGGATTAATCTGAACGAACTGCAGCTGCAGTCGTACGGCTTAACCAATGTCGACGTCGAGAAATTGCTGAAAAATGCGTATTCCCAAAACTACACATATCTGATTAAGACCCCGATCGATCAGTATCAGGTCATTGTAGAAGCGAACGACAAACAGCGCAGTGAGCCTAGTGACCTTAACGAGCTCTACTACAAACCTGCCAGCGGCCAGGGTCAGATCATCATCCCGAATGAGACAGTGACGGATCCCCAAGCTTCGGTCGGAATGCTCTCGGTGAATCATCTCAACCAATTCCCGGCGGTAACGCTCTACTTCAATCTAAAGCCAGGAGTGTCGACGGGCGAAGCTACCAAGTTTATTACGCAGACCGCGGCCGAAGTCCTGCCGCCCACTATACGTGGCGCGCTCCAGGGCGAGGCCCAAACCTTCAGCGACACTTTTGCCCAGCTCGGGGTGCTGTTACTTGTCGCGGTCTTCATCATGTACGTCATACTCGGAATTCTTTACGAGAGCTGGTTCCATCCGATCACAGTGCTCTCCTCTCTGCCGGTCGCGGCGGTAGGAGGCTTGCTTACGCTGGTTCTCTTTCAGTCAGAACTGTCGCTTTATTCTTATATCGGAATGTTCATGCTCATCGGTATCGTGAAGAAAAACGGAATCATGATGATCGACTTCGCGGTGGAACAACAGCGGGCCGGCAAAAATTCTGTGGAAGCGGTGCACGAAGCAAGCGTGGAACGTTTCCGGCCGATCATTATGACCACTCTGGCGGCGCTGATGGGAGCGATACCGATTGCTTTGGGTTTTGGAGCGGATGGGGCCTCTCGGCGTCCGCTTGGGCTCATCCTGGTCGGCGGATTGATCGTTTCTCAGTTGATCACGCTGTATGTCACTCCGGCCATCTACCTCTACTTCGAGGATCTGCAAGAGTGGGTGGATCGTCAATACGCGCGAATCAAAAACCGGGGGAAACGAAAATCCGAGTTGGCACCGGCACACTGATTACGTTCTAACGGTCAGCAGTAGGCATGCGCGGTTCTTAAGCGCTTGGCAGCAGCCCTCCCTGACTTATCTTTGGGCACTCGTATGGCAGATCATCCGGAACATCAGATCTATCTCATTCGACATGGCGAAACAGAGTGGGCGCGCGATGGCCGGCACACCGGTCGCACCGATATACCTCTGACCGAGACCGGCCGATTGCAGGCTGAGTTTTTGCGTCCGATCTTTGAAGATGTGCAATTCGAATCAATCATCAGCAGCCCGCTGCGGCGATCGCTTGATACCGCGCATTTAACCGGCCTGAAGGGCCGGGTCGCAGTAAGCGATGACCTGCGGGAATGGGATTACGGCGATTACGAAGGGATCACGACCAAGCAGATTCGAGAGAAGGTGCCAAACTGGACAGTCTGGACCCATCCTTGCCCGAACGGAGAGACTATTGCGCAGGTGGCCGCCCGAGCCGATCGGGCGATCGCACACTGCGAACAGATCAATGGCAACGTAGCATTGTTCTCCCATGGTCATTTGCTCCGAGTCCTGGTTTCGCGCTGGATTGGTTTACCACCCCAGAATGGCTGCCATTTTCTGCTGGGCACCAGCACGCTATCGATCCTTGGATACGAGAGAGAGGTTCACGCCATCAAAACCTGGAATGGTCCGCTGATCACGGCTGCGTGTGCGGTGCCGTGGTCGAGGCCTAGCGTGCCGGCCTAGAAGATTATCAATAGCCGATGGCCGATCGCCAAAAGTTGCTATCAGTTCATCCGCGCACGAAAAACGAAATTCTCACCGAATTTCTTTGGTGTGTACATATTCGTGCAACGGTGGCGGCAATTGAATCGATCCATCGGCTTGCTGATAGGTTTCGATCAACGCGACGAATAGCCGGGGCAGCGCGGTACCAGAGCCGTTGAGCGTGTGACAAAGCCGGTTCTTGCCGGCGTCGTCTTTGTACTTAAGGTTCATCCGGCGCGCCTGGAAATCCTCGAAATTAGAACAGCTGGACACCTCCAGATAGCGCCCTTGGGCCGGCGCCCAAACCTCGATGTCATAGGTCTTGGCGGCTCCGAAGCCCAAGTCGCCGGTGCAGAGTTCGATAATTCGGTAGTGAAGCCCTAGAATCTGCAACACCCTCTCGGCATTCTCAGTCAACGTCTCCAGCTCGGCGTAGGATGTTTCTGGAGTCGTAATCTTGACCAACTCGACCTTATCGAACTGGTGTATGCGAATCAGACCACGGGTTTCTTTTCCGGCGGCTCCAGCCTCTCGCCGAAAACAGGGGGTGTAGGCGACATATTTTTTGGGCAACTCGGCTAAACTTAAAATTTCCTCGCGATGCAAGTTCGTGACTGGCACTTCCGCCGTAGGAATGAGAAAGAGTTGATCCCTTTCTAACCCGTAACACATCTCATGTTCGAATTTGGGGAGCTGCGTTGTCCCGATCATGGCCTCGCGTCGAACCAGAAAGGGGGGGCTTATTTCGATGTAGCCGTCGCCGACGGTATGCAGATCGAGTAGAAACTGCAACAGACCGCGCTGTAGTCGTGCACCTACGTTAGTGAAACAAACAAAGCCACTTCCGCTAATCTTTGCGGCTCTTTCGAAATCAATCAGTTTGAGGTCGGTTGAGAGTTCGACGTGATCCCGCGGCGTGAAAGTGAAAGAAGGTCTTTCTCCCCACTGGCGAACGACTGGGTTGTCATCGACGCTTTTGCCGATCGGCGCCTGCGAGTGCGGCAGATTCGGCAAATTAAGGAGCAGATCGCGCTGTCTCTCGTCTGCTGCAGTGACCATTGCGTCCTGGGCCTTAATCTCTTCGGCGATCGCGCGAACCCTGGCCTCCAAATCACCGCTTGGTTCTTGCCGAGTGCGCAGCAGGCCAATCTCTTTGCTCAATCGATTTCGCTCGGCGTTGAGTTTCTGTAATTCGGTCTCGGTGCGCCGGCGTTCAGTATCGACTGCGAGCACCTGGTCGACTTGAGCAGGCAAATCGTCGCTGCGTGTGGCCAAGCGTTCGCGAACGAAGTCCGGCTTTTCACGCAAGAGACGAATGTCGAGCATGCCTTGACGCTATAACCCAACTTTGCCCGCCCGCGAATGCGAAAATCGTTCAAAGTCGGCTGAAATTCTCGCAACTTTCACGCAAACCGCCGCCGTCCGACCGTCTTCTAGTTGAAAATCTGATTTTCCACAAAGGCGAGAAAAACCAATTAACCTACCCGATGGACATTCAAGTGCGAAATGATAGACTCCAGTCGCTTTTCCCAGTGGCGCCGCGTTTAGATCGGAATCTCTCGGAAGTATGAGCTGAGTTGTAAACAGTTGTTGTATATGGAATCGAGCCCCAATCCAGAAATCCCGTCCCCCGAGCCATTGAGAAGGGAGCTCCCGCGCGCCTCCACTGCGAATAAGCCGGGTCCGCACATTGGGTTGCGACCTGATGCCAGACCTGGCAAGAAATCCGGTGATTCCTACCGCGGAACGCGCTCTGGGCGTGCTTACATACCTTTGGGTCCGGACGCAGAAGAACAACCAGCTCTTCAGCCCGAGAAGTCGACTCCAACGCAGGGCAAGAAAGTGATAGCCCGTTATTGGATTATTATTGTGGTTGCCGCCGGTGTCGTTCTTTGTGCATCGATCTGGAGCTGGCATCATTTTAGCAATAACGATTCGCGAAATTTGCTGATATTAACGACGGCCGACATAAATCAGCAGCTTACTCAATCAGCGAGAACGTCTCTCCTGCAGGGTGAGGTACCAAGCTTTTTGGGCAACGCGAGTACTGAACTCCTCAGCAAGATTAAGAATGGAGAGATGGATCTGGCGGAAAAAAATCTCGTCGATTCGACACAATCTGCTGGCGCCATGGTGCACGTTTATATCAGCATCAACGGTCAGGCCGCGATTAACGAAGTGCTAACACCCGAGCATACGAAGTCCACTGTTTTTCCAGTCAGCCGGAATACCATTACGCGATTTCACTATGTCGTCGACTCTGCCGGTCCGAACGGGACGGTGAACTTCTCCGTTCCGTCCGCTTCCGGCACCGTGGTCTCAACCGGCCCGTTAACAACTGGAGCCCAAAGCGATTTGCTGGTAACTGAGCGGTGAGCCCGGAATAGCAGTATGGCTTTTCCCAATTCCTGGTTTCACGGTACCGATGAGCGTCCCCTGGCTCCGGCGATGCTGGTTGGGGTCATTATCGCCCTTGTCGGTGCGGTCGTCGTGCTCAATCAGATGAGTGCCTGGTTCTCACCCGTTTTATTCCTCTGCTCGGTCGGCGGAGTGACATACTTTGCCTGGAGGCAAACATCTGGCGAGCCTAGCCCCGCCGCGAAACGGGCAGAAGATTATACGAAGCTCTCTTCGACTGATTTCGGGCAGCGGGAAGAGTGGTTGAAAGGGAACGTGCGGGGTCAGGACGAAGCAATCGAAACCGTGGTCTCCGCCTTGACGAGCGAAATGGCGATCGCGCGGCCGGGTCAGCTTCTGGGCGCATTTTTGTTGGTCGGACCAACCGGCACCGGGAAAACATTCCTCTCCCAATTGGTCGGCCAAGCGCTCTATCCGGACAGCGAAACAATCATTTTACGGATGAATCAGTACAAGAGTCAGACCGACGTCCAAACGTTGCTCGGACCCCCTCCGGGCATGCCGGGCTATGAAGTCGGCGGTGCACTGACCCGACCGGTACTTCAGAATCCCCGGCGCGTCATCGTGCTCGATGAGCTAGAAAAAGCGCACCCGGACATTCATCACTGCCTTTACGATATTCTCGATGCCGCTTCTTGCCGCGAAAAGAGTAGCGGCAAAGAAGTCGATTTCAGCCGGTGCGTTTTTTTTGGTACCAGCAATTCGGGGGTAGAGGTGTTACGCCGGCTCCGCCAACAAATCAATCCATCCCAAAATCCTGCGCTCTGGTTGGGACAAAGCCGTGACGCGTTGGTAGAACACGCGGGGTTCGAACGCTCGTTTTTGGCACGGTGGGGGCACATCCTCCTGATGGATGAACTTTCCCCTTATCACGTCGCGGAGGTGGCCTGTCTGCAACTTTCGCGGTACTGGCGCGAATACGGCATCGAATTGACCTATACGTCGCCGGAACTGCTCCTTGATACGGTTGCGCAAAACGTAGAGTTCAAACAATACGGGGTGCGCCAACTGGAGCATTATCTGAAGCAGAAGACCAATCCTGCAATCGTACAAGCGCGCACGCAAGGCTTCTCGCGCGTCCGCTTGGTGGTCGGTTCCGATCGTGACGTGCACATTGAGCCGATACCACAGGAAAGATCTATTTCGCCCTCGTGAAAACATTCGACTTCCGTGCACTGATCAAAAATCAGTGGGTGCTGGTCTTGTCCCTGGTAGCGCTTGTCTCCTTGAGTGCCACTGTGATCGATCTGTTTACGGGACGGTTCGGAGGAACTTCCACCCAAAAAACGACCGCCGGCGGGAAGAAGAACTGGGTGCTGGATGCCAGCGGTGGTCAGGGGTCGGATGGAAAGGATTTTTCCGACATTATGAACAATCTAGCCGAAGGCGACACGATTGAGCTCAAACCTGGCGTCTATAATGGGCCGTCGGTGGTGGCGCGATCGATTCGGATTGTCGGTCAGACCGCAAATTCCGGGGAACGTGCTTCGATTCATTACACGGCCGGCTTGGGAATGACGGTTACAGCTTCTCAACTCACGGTTGAGAACGTCGAGTTTACGCAGACCTCAGCCGGTCAATCCGGGATCGTGGTCGCTAACGGCCAGACCGTGGTCCAGATCAGCAAATGTGCGTTCCTCACTCGGGGAAGCTATTGCATATTCGCCCAGGGGTCAGCGCGCATTGTTGCCCAAGACTCCAAATTCCAATCGTTCAGCCAAGGCTGCGGCTTTTTCATCAAGGAGAATGTCAATGGCACGTTGGAGCGGTGCACCTTTGAGGAAAACCAAGAGAGCGCACACAGTGAAGGCGCCGCCTATCTCACTCTGAACGATTGTACCTTTCAGAAAAATTCGCTGACTAAAGCCGGGTCTTGCGTTTTTGTGGCTTCCACCGGGAGCGCCCAAGTGAATGGTTGTCACTTTTTGGATAATGAGAATGCTGCGCCGGTCCAAGTCGCCCAATCCGATCTCACACTAAATAATTGTACCTTTGAAAGGAATGGAGGCAGCGAACTCAGTTTAATCATTCAAGCTTATAGCCGAGCCACTTTGCACATAAGTAACTGCACTTTTACTGAGAACAAAAGGCCCGTTGTCATTAAAGATAGCTCGCGACTATTCATGGATAGCTGCAAATTCGATAAATGCGGAGAGCCGTCTAAAACCGTATTTTCGCCTTCTCGCTCCAATTTACTGATTCAAGACAAGAATTCGCAGGCAACCCTAAAAAAGACCGATTTCTCCGATATCCGCTACGCGGGAATTCTCGTCGCGGATGAAGGCCAATTGGAGATGCAAGATTCGACGGTCAGCGGGGGTCAGTATGGAGTGGATCTGGGTTGTACAAAGGAGAAAGGGACTGTCGGAGGCGTTGCCACCTTACAAAATGTCACTCTTACCGGACAGGTCGGCCAGAGCGTGCGAGTGACGCGTGGCGGCAAGTTGCAGATGGTCAATTGCAAACTGAACTCTATGGATGCCTATTACGGTGCGATCTATCTGGATTCCGGAGGGAGTATCGACATGTCTGGTTGCGACGCTCAAGGGGGCAAGAAACACGGTCTGGAAGCTGTTGGTACGAATACGCAGGTGACCGCAAAGAATTGCAAGTTTTCTGGTTTTCAGAACGCGGGCGTGTTGGTTCGCAGCCGCGCTCGGGCCACTCTGGATTCCTGCACACTGGAACAGAATGATATTGGGGCCGAGGTGGGCGATGCGACCGATTCGCACGACAACGCCAGCTTGACGATGCAAAATTGCACGATTAGCTCGAATCGAACTTTTGGAGTTTCAGCGGTCCAGCGAGCTGTATTAGTCTTGACGGCTATCACGTATAACGAACAGACGACGCAAATTCACAAAGATCCGTCCGCCTTAGTGCGCGATCACTAATGCTATTCCGGCGCCGATCGACTACCTTCTTTAGTATATGAGCGATCTCCACAGCATGACCGATTGGGAGCGGCTCAAACAGCTCTTGGAAAAGCAGGATGACGACGGTTCGACGATGTCGATCGACGAATCCGATTTTCTTGCCCATCTGCAGGCACGGGTAAAAGGTCAGGATCCGATCCTTAAGGATGTTGCTCGCTTGATTCGTTTGCAGGCCGCCAAACAGCAGAAGACCCGTCCGATTTGTAATTTGCTGTTTCTCGGGCCGACCGGAACCGGGAAGACCGAGCTCGCCAAGGCAATTGGCAGTTTTCTGTTCGATGAGGAAAAATCCATGTTGCGTTTCGATTGCTCGGAACTCAACGGGGCGCATTCGAAAGACCGCCTCATCGGCACCCCAGCGGGGTACGTTGCGTCGGAGCAGGGTGGCCAGTTAACCCGGCCCGTGCTCTCCAATCCGAAACGGCTGATTCTGTTCGATGAAATTGAGAAAGCTTATCCGCCCATCTTTGACCTGTTTCTGCAGATGATGGGGGAAGCTCGTTTGACCGAGCAGGGGAGCGGAAAAACCGCTGATTTCTCGCGGTCTATTATTATCCTCACCAGTAACGCGGATGCGGAACAAATAGGAAAAATACAGCGGGAAGTGACCGACTACCATGAAATGGTGAACGCCGTTAAGAGCCACCTTGCTGATTCGAAAGTATTCCGCCCAGAAATCATAGGCCGAATCGATCGGGTTTACGTTTTTCAGCCGCTGGGCGGCATGGTCATCGCCGAAATCGCGCTGCTAAAAATTACCAAGTTAGCCGAGCAATACCGTCTGAAAGTCAAGTTTGTCGCACCGGAGTTGCTGCTGCAGGCCTTGGCGGCAAACGAGAAGGTCAGCCGTTTTGGTATTCGAGAATTGGAGCGCATTTTGGATGATATGCTGGCCGGTCAGCTTCTTCAGGCGAGAGATTTGGGAGCGAAAGAAGTCCTGCTCGAACCGGACACCAGCAGAGACGAGATCTTCATCCGCCCCTCGGAATAGGGGTTGGGAGTTACGAGTTGCAGGTTCAAGTGAGCTGGTGCCTTCGGCGCGACCCCTGTCCCGCGGGCACGCGACTGCAAAGCCGCTCTGGCCGCGCCAAATTAGAGCGACGGGCGACACACGGCAATGGCCCTATCAATCACCGTTGCTTAATGGTTTGGTTTTTTCCGCGAGCTTGAGGTGAGGTGAGACCGGAGTCGGCGATGGATAGGATTGGTCGCTTGCGATTGACTGATTATCTCCAACCCCGGGGATGGGCGCATACCCCTCAAAACGCGGGATGAGATCTGGGTCGCTCTTGTTCGGTGTGCCGTTTGGCAGCTTGAAATCGAAGACGCTTACCCCGAATCGTCTCACCCCATCGTAAGAACGGCCGTCGCTAGCGCCAACCATCACCGGTTTTTTGTTCTTTTTCTCGGTCCCCAGATAGATCATTACGTGGGTAATCGGCACGTCGCGGTCCACCTGGTAGGTCCCCGACCAGAACATCAGGTCTCCGGGGCGAAGTTGCTTCAGCTCAAAGGTGTCGCTGCTGCGACTCAGGACCGCATGGAAGTCACTGTTTTTCCGCACCCACAGATATTGATCGCTCGATTGCCGAGGGACGTCTTTGTAGCCGGCATTAGTGAGCACATAGTAGATGAACCCAGAGCAATCCATACCTCCACCATTCGGATCCGATGAACCGTAAGTGTAGGTCAGATTCCGCTCGGTCAAGGCCAACGCCGAGCGAATGAACTCCTGAACTTTCGGAGGTTGGCTGTTGAACTCGCGAAGATCGGTAGGCTGCAGACTCACCACGGAAGCCGGGACGGGTTTCTTCTCTTCTTCCTTTCCCTGATTGTCGTTGTCTTTCCTCTCAGGTGCCTTCTGCTTGTCGGCGTCTTCGGCAGAGGATTTGGGACTGGGCTTAGGAGTCGCGGAACCCTTCGCATCGGAATCGTCGTCCGACTGTTTTTTAGATGGCGACGAATGATGTTTCTTCTTAGAGGCATGGAGCAAGGAAGGCGTGGCATCAGGCTCAGAAGATACGCTGCGCCGAAATTCGACGCCTAACCGGTTAACCGAGCGGTAAATGCTAGGCCATGGACCTTGCGCAGCGCGTGCAGTGATCAACGCGAACAAGACCGCGAGAATGAGCGGAGGGAAAGCTTTCCTCATACGGTTTCGGTTTTGTCAGCCTGATACCCGAATTTAAGACGGAAAAAGGTCGCCGTCTAATCAAGGGTAGTTCCACAATGACTAACAAACTCGGCGATTTTGGGGCCGCGCCCCACTGGCTTTCCTTACTCTCAGTACGCTAGAAAAGCGGGGGAGGATCGATTTCTACAGGGACTGTTTGCGCCAGAGAGTTCTGCAGGACGGTTGGCGAGGACGCCGGCTTGGTCGATTGGTCCCCTTCAACGGCTTGGTTATTTTCGGGGCTCGGACCAGGAGACTCGACTACGGTGGGACTTGGTCCCGGTGATTGCCCTGGCCCTGGAGAGGCGTCCGAATTTGGCGCGGGGCTTTCCCCGGGTTGAACGCCTTTGTCGGCCTTGTCCCCTCTGTGGGTTGGCTTGGGTTTGGGATGGACGACCCTCTCTTGATGTTGATGCCCCAGGAAGAATCCCTTGAGTGTGTCGAAAGGTCCCGCAAACGCTGGTCCAATCGAGAAGACGAGCAGTAAACTGACAAACAGCGCTACGTATCTTTTCATTTTATGTTGGCAATTTCCTGGAGCAATCGCTGGTTCAATCGAATGCCTCCCTCAAAATTCTCTACCGGAAAGTTCTCGTTCGGTGAGTGGACCTTAGCATCCGGCAATGCTAAACCAAGCAACAGCGTATCTAAATTCAGGACATCTTTAAAGCTTTGAGTTATGGGAACGCTGCCTCCTTCGCGAATAAATGCGACTGGTCGATCAAACGTCTTTTCCAAAGCTCTTTGCGCAGCCAGCCCGAATGATGATCCCGGTTCTACTAAATATGGTTTTCCTTGGTGTTGGAAGATAACCTCGATTGACACGCTAGATGGACAATTCTCCTTGAGGAATTGGGTGATAATCTCCCGGAGCTCGGTCGGGTCCTGATCAGGAACCAGCCGAAATGAGAGCTTCGCTGTGGCCTGGCTCGGCACAATGGTTTTAGGTCCCTCTCCTTGGTACCCGCTCTGCAGACCATTAATCTCCGCGGTCGGTCGAGCCCAAACTCGCTCCAAGTTGCTGAAACCGGCTTCGCCGTAAAGAGCAGGGGCTCCGGTTGTTTTTAGCCATTCTTGATCGGTGAACGGCAGTGCCGCCCATCGTTCCTTTTCCCAAGACTCAATCGATTTGACGCGATCATAAAAACCTGGCACTGCGACTTTCCCGTGCTCGTCATGCAACTTGGCAAGCAGTTCAGTCAGAACGGTGGCCGGATTGGCGACCGAGCCGCCGAAGATCCCGGAATGGAGATCAGCCGCCGGACCCTTCAGCCGCACCTCCAGACAGAGAATCCCTCGAAGCCCATAGGTAAACGTCGGGACGCCCGGCGCGACCATTCCTGTATCCGAAATCGCAACAACATCGGCGGATAAGGCTGCCGCGTGCTTTCGCAAGAAATCTTCGAGATGCGGGCTTCCCGTTTCTTCTTCTCCTTCGATTAAGAAGGTAACATTCACCGGGAGGTCACCGTCGGTTTGCAAACCTTTCTCTACGCCGACGAGGTGAGCGAAGATCTGGCCTTTGTTGTCCGTCGAGCCTCGCGCGAAAATTCGCTCGTGACGGATCACCGGTTCAAACGGAGGCGTTTCCCAAAGTTCTAAGGGATCTGGCGGTTGCACATCGTAATGCCCGTAGATGAGAACGGTCTTCCTGGCAGGTTTGTGATCATTCCTGGCCAAAATAACCGGGTTGCCACCGGTTGGGAGTTTTTCTGAAGTCAGGCCCGCCTTTCTGCATCGCTGAAGGAGCCAGTCTGCACACGCTTCGACTTGTGGCTTGAACTGAGTATCGGCCGACACAGACGGGAACCGTAGAAATTCAAAAAGATCATCAAGAGCATCAACCCGATTCATAAGTTAACACCAATACACGGGGTAGCTGGTAGATTCTATAGGATACACGACGAGAGCGGTCCTGTTGCCCTGCGTGCCTAGCCTCCGGGTCGGCAGTCGCTATCATTTCTCTTTCTTGTTGAATGAGACGAACGGACCGGGCGTCAATTGCAGCAAAACTGTTCGGGTAGGCACCTCCCAATAAAGTATTGCCGGCGTGCGAAAGGATCGAAGAAAAGCAAAGACAACCATGGAGGGTGAACCCCAATATATTGAGGTCTTGTCAGCGGCTTAATCTAGGGATTGTATTTTGGCCTTGTCAGAGCCGTTGGCGAAGCCTAGTTTCGGATCCAACCGCGGTATGTATCTCCAATCGATAGAGCTCATCGGATTTAAGTCTTTTGCTCACAAGACGTTACTCAATTTTCATCGTGGAGTAACGGCGATTGTCGGCCCGAACGGATGCGGAAAATCGAATGTCCTCGACGCGATCCGCTGGGTCTTAGGAGAGCAATCAGCGAAAGCGTTACGCGGCGGGGAGATGGCTGATGTTATCTTCAGCGGAACCGACAGCAAACAGGCGGTCGGCGTGGCTGAGGTATCCCTCACGTTCACAGAGTGCGAAAAGGAACTGGGATTGGAATATCACGAGGTTACCATCACGCGCCGGGTCTACCGGGACGGGCGATCTGACTATTTCCTAAACAAGGTTCCGTGCCGACTGAAGGATATCCAGATGCTGTTCATGGATACAGGCATCGGCCGGACTGCTTACTCGATTATGGAGCAGGGGAAAATCGACCAGATTTTGAGCTCAAGACCGGAAGACCGACGCGCTATTTTCGAAGAGGCTGCGGGAATCACAAAATACAAAGCCCAGAAAAAAGAAGCCCTGCGCAAACTCGAGTACACGGACGCGAACCTTCTTCGATTGGGCGATATCTTGAAAGAGGTCAAACGGCAAATTGGGTCACTGCAGCGCCAGGCTGGGAAGGCGCGCCGCTATCAAGCGCTCTTTGAAAACCTGCAAACCTTGGACCTGCATCTTGCGCACCGGAACGCTGAGGAAATGCGTCACAACATTCGCGAAGCGGAATCGGAGGTTGAACGGCTGCGGTCAGTCCAGCGTTCCCTCGAAGAGCAAGTCGAGTCGCAGGAGTTTGGGTTAACCGAGCAACGCGAGGCTCTCGAGGTTTTGGAGGAACAGATTTTGGCCGCGCGGCAGTGCGTGCAGGAGCTCAAGAGCGAAGCGGACCGCGCGGCCAATCGAGTCGGTTTTAACGAAGAGCGCGTGCGCGAAGCGGAGGAGCTTACCCAACGTTACGCTGCTGATGTGGCTGCTGCTCAGGAAAAAGTCATCGTCCAACGGAATCAATTAGATGATACAGATCACCAACTGAGCGAACTGTTCCAAACGCTGCAGGTCGAGGAAAGCGAGTTGAAGGAGCGCCAGGACAAGGTAAACCACCTGCGCGAGAGCCGGGCCCACCAAGAAATAGTGACTCAAGAGAGCCAACGGCATATCCAGCAGCGGGAGAGCCGGCTGGCGAATTTGCGAGGAGAGCTTGCCAGTACGGTGAATCAACGAGAAGCGGGGGAGACCAGGCTTGGTCTCCTCGAGCAGGAGCTGAAACAGGGAGAATCGGTTCGAGCAGAACGTGTGTCGCAAATCGAAGGAGTGCGCAAGGAATCGGAGGAAGCAGCTGCACTAGCTCAAAGTACGCGGGACGCTCTCCGGGATCGCGAGCACGACCTGAATAATTTCAAAAGGGAGCTCCAGCAGGCCGAACGCGACTTGGCCTGGGTCGCACGCGGCTTGGTCGAGCGCGAATCGAGACTCGAGCTGTTGAATCAGCTAAACGAGGAAGGGGCGGGGCTGCAAGTGGGGACCCAAGCGGTCCTGAGAGGCCTCGAGAATCCCGCCTTATTCCGGACCTCAATTCTGGGCACTTTAGCAAATTTTCTGGAAGTCGATCACGACTTTATTGCCGCCATCGAGGCTGCGCTTGGCGATCAATTGCAGACCATTTTGATTGCCCATCCGGAAGCCGCGCAAGCGCTCGCCAAATCACTTGCCGCCGGCAAACAAGGAAGGGCGGCGATCTGCGCTAGAACCGCATCTTCCTTTTCATCGCCCAATCAAAAAGAGGGGTTGCCGCCCGGAGCATTGGCTTGGGCGTTGGATCGGGTGCGCACCCACGGCGAGATCGCTCCTTTCGTGAATCGGTTGCTGACAAACGTGGTTTTGGCTCCTGATCTGGAGACTGCATTTCGAATCAAAGAGGCCATACCGACGTGCGCGGTGGCGACTTTAAACGGGGAGTTCATCTCAGAGATCGGTGTTATTTTTGCCGGAACGTCTGGTGAGGCAAACGTCCATTCGGTTCTTCAACGAAAGGCGCAGGTACGCGATTTGGAGACGGAGTGCGCTGAAATGCGAAAGAAGCTGGCGCACGCTGACCAGCAAAGGACGGTGCTCGAGTCGGAAGTGGAACAAATGCTCCATCGGGTCGAGGAACAACGTGAAGAAGTACACCGAACCCAAATTACGGCGTCGACTCTCGATGGCCGCATCTCGATGCTAGACCGAGAACTTCGCGAGATCGACGGGCGATTAAAAAGCCTGAACTGGGAAAAAGGAAATACGGAGCAACGGTTAAACAGCGCAGTGGCGAGGGCAGCTACACTCGAGACAGAACTCGGAGCCGTATCCCGGCAGTTGACGGAATGGCACGAGCGTCTTGCCGAATCGCTGTCGCAAGTAGATTCGCTCCGGGCCGATGAGGAATCGCTCACTGAGACCTTGCATGAATTGAAAGTGCGGGTGGCTACGGAACGGCAACGCCGGGAAAACCTGCAACGCCAGCGACAACCGATGGCGAGTCGTTTAACAGAACTTCAGGATCTTATTCTCAGTCGGGAACAGGATATAGCGAACTGCCAAGCTCGAACCCAACAGTTTGTTGCCGAGAACGAATCGCTGGGCGGGAAAATCGAAGCGCTGCAAGCGGATCAGTCAAAGGCGGAGGCCGAAGTGGTAGCGCTCGTAGAAGAACGCGGCGGACGGATCGGATCGGTGGAGGCGGTCGAACTCAGCTTGCGACAGTTGCGGAAGCAGCTCAGCGAATGCCAGGAGGCACGCGGCGAACAAGAGGTGCGAGCTACTCAGCACAAGCTCCGGCTGGAGAGCGTGCGCGAGCACGTCACCCATCGCTATCAGACGGAATTGGAAACTTTTCGGCCTGATTGGGATGTGTTCGGTTCCGTAGTCCGCGAGCAGCGCAAGCGGCTCGATCAATCGAACTTGGGCAATCTGGAAACCGAACGGCTGACCGACTCGATTGATCAGTCAGATTCAATCCCAGAATCTGAATGGGACGTGGTGAGGGCGATCGTAGCCGAGATGAGCGAAAGAATGGATGCCATGGGGCCGGTTAACCTTGAGGCCATCCAGGAGTACGAGGAGCTGGAGGAACGGCAACGGTTTCTGGAGGAGCAAAACGCTGATTTGATCAAGTCAAAGACCGAGCTACTCGACGTTATCAATAAGATCAACGAGACGACGAAAGAGCTTTTCGCGGAAACGTTTGAACGGGTACGCAAGAACTTTCAGGAGATGTTCATCGAGCTTTTTGGCGGTGGCAAAGCCAATCTTTTGCTGGTGGACGATGCGGACCCGCTGGAAAGTGGAATTGAAATTATTGCGAAGCCGCCGGGGAAACAGCTGCAGTCGATTTCTCTGCTTTCCGGCGGCGAAAAAACGATGACGGCAGTCGGGCTTTTGTTCGCCATCTACATGGTCAAACCGAGTCCATTCTGCGTGTTGGATGAGATGGATGCGCCTCTCGATGAATCGAATATCAGTCGGTTTATCAAGATTTTGGATCGTTTTGCGAGCCAAAGCCAGTTTGTTGTGATCACCCACAACAAGCGGACCATCGCGAGAGCCGATGTCCTTTACGGGGTTACGATGGAAGAGCACGGGATCAGCAAGCTGGTGGGCGTCAGGCTGACGAAGCAACACGACGCCGACCCTGATTTAATTGGCGCTGGCCTCGGCTCGGAGAGCCTCGGCAGGTAGCGAATCGCGATTGGTTACCCTGACGGGTGGCGCGAAACCCGACTCCGCCGAGCCTACGTCGCGGCCCAGTTCTGTGATTTTCGCCAAAGGCACCGCTAGGGCGCGCCCAAGCGCAGAGACGACGGCACGCCACGAGTGACAGCGAGGTTAGGCGTGTGAGCCGAATAATGGGACCGCGCGAGGCTCACAGTCCGGCGGGTTGCGAGATCTCACCACCCACGGCATCTGCCGGACTGTTTCGCCCTACCAGCCGTGGATCAACGTAACTCCGCCTACGGTTGTAACCCGGTCTGTGTCGAGTGTTCATGTCTCTCCAACTTGCTCGGAACGAAGAACATCAGCGGAAGGATGATATAAAGGGCTATGGAAAACCGCGTATCCACGAAGGCGAGCAATACAGCAATGGAGTGAAGAAAGGGATTCAACACGCTTCTTAACATGGCTAACTTGAGGAGGTGCCGGTCGATCCTCTGGTCCACCAGTTTGGCCACGTAAAATGCGTAGTAGCGCATAAGACAGAAACTCACCCCGGCCAGGGTCGTCACCGTGCCGTAGCACATCACTGAGACTCGTTCGCCCGGAAAGTCTCCCATCAGGGCAGTCGGGAACGGGATAAATGCGAGCCACAAAAGAAACAGGCTATTAAGCCACAACAACCCCCGGTCGGACCTCTTGAGGATATGAAATAGATGGTGATGTGCCACCCACCAAATGCAGACGATCACGAAACTTAGGATGTAGCTCAGGAATTTCGGCGCCATGATCAACAGGCTGCGTCCCAGGGCAGCGGATATGTCCTTGTCTTGCACCTGAGGAACATGAATCTCCAGCACGAGGAGAGTAACAATGATGGCGAAGACCCCATCGCTGAACGCCTCGATCCGTGAGGTTGGCATATCGCCAACTCTGAAAAATCTGGGTCGCAGCTTGTGCAGAGTGAATGTTGTATTCGGCTTTTACCGAATCGGTCAATGCTGAGAGCGCCGAGAGCGCACGGGAACGCCGGCCGGTCCGACGAAGCTTCCGGAGTTTCGAACGCCCAACGCCAAACCCCGAACACGAACACCGAACACGAACACCGAACACCGAACACCGAACACCGAACACCGAACACCGAACGCCGAACACCGAACGCCGAACACCGAACGCCGAACGCCGAACGCCGAACGCCGAACGCCGAACACCGAACACCGAACGCCGAACACCGAACGCCGAACCGAACGTCGAACGCCGAACGCCTAACGTCGAGAACGCGACCCGTCCCGGAGGGACAAGATGATAGTAGGCTGGCGCTTTAGCGCCTGTAAGGCCAAAGGAAGGCGATCCGTCCCAGCGGGACGGTTGAAGCGCGTTTTAGTTCCAGAGATATTTGTCCCTCGAATTGCAGATTGTGTTTCTGCAAAATTGCTAGGTACTCCTCTCTGAAGGTTCGCGTGCGGTGATGCTCGGCCTCATGGTGGATGTAATTTATCGTGCCCGGAAAGTGAGAAACGCTGACCGCGAAGGCGCCATTGTTGCCCAATTTCGGGAACGTCTGATGGAGTCAGCTAGGTGAGCCACCCTTTATTAGCTGGATAGCCTTTGCGACGGTGATCGTTGTCGGGAACGAAAGCAGGGGGTGAACCTGATCAGCAATTCCGTCGATGCATCTGGGTGCGATCCCGTTCTGCGCCTTTCAACCGTCTCTACGGGACGGATCGCGTTTTTTGGGCTTACCGGCGCTAAAGCGCCAGCCTACGATCATTGTGTCCCTTCGGGACCGTACGCTCCTGGCGTTCCTGGCGTTCCCGGCGTTCCCTCGCGACAATCCGCAATTCTGATGGCCTTTAGCGTCTTGCTCTTAACAAATGGCCAAGTTTGAAAACCTTTCACCTGATCGCGACAATCCGCACCTGACAATCCGGGTTGAATCGGATACCACTGGGGGCGGGTTGCGTCGACTTGGCCGTCGGATTTCCCGGTTCTGCTGCTTCAACCAAAACGTGTACCTGATTTATGGAAACTGAGTTTGAGGCAGACGACAAAAAGCTAGAATCGGTCGGGTTACTTGCCGAAACGCCGGGCCACTCCGTCTTCCTCTCCCATTCCAGCCAGGACGCGGCGATCGCCCAGGCGGTCTGTGCGTACCTGGAAAGCGCAGGAATCAAGTGTTGGCTGGCGCCCCGTGATGTAATGGCAGGCCGGCCTTACGGCGGCCAGATCACCGAAGCGATCCGAAGCGCGCAGGTGTTTCTGCTGGTCCTTGGCAAAGAATCGAATCGCTCCAAGCAGGTCTTGCGGGAAGTGGAGCGAGCCGTTCATTGCCAGATCCACCTCTTGACTTTCCGAATCGAGAAAGTCGAGCCAAACGACGATCTTGCCTATTTTCTGGGAGTCGATCATTGGCTCGATGCTGTTCCCGGTCCGCCGGATGTCTATCATCCGGCCCTTTTCCGTCAGACGCTCGCACTGCTCCAGCCCAGCTCCAACCCAAATGAAGACATCGAGGCTGATGCAGCTCCCGAAACTTTCGCTCATTTCCGGATTCTGCGAAAACCGGACGGCTCGCTAGAACGCCTAGGCAAAGGCGGTATGGGCGTGACCTGGAAGGCCGTTGACATCCATTTGGATCGGCCGGTGGCTCTCAAAGTTATCGGAGCCGATTTGCTTAGTAGCGTTTCGGCGCGCCAACGTTTTCTCCGGGAGGCACAAGCTGCTGCCAAGATTCATCACCCGCATGTTGCTACGGTGTACCAGTTCGGCCAGGAAGGGGATGCTTATTTCTACGCGATGCAGTTCGTGGAGGGGGAAGACCTCGAACGTTATGTCGCCCGGCATGGACCCTTGTCGCCGGCCCTCGCTTTACGAGTTGCCCTGCAGGCGGCACAGGCGTTGGAAGCGGCTCAACTATACCACTTGGTCCATCGAGACATCAAACCCGCGAACTTAATGGCGACGATAAACCGCGATGGGAATATTGATATCAAGCTCATTGATTTCGGCTTGGCGAAAGGGATTTCGAACAAGGACCTTGATCTGACCAAAATCACGCGATCACAGGATTTTGTAGGCAGCCCCGCGTTCGCGAGTCCGGAGCAGTGCGAAATGGGCGAGCTCGATACTCGATCCGATATCTACTCGCTCGGGGTCACACTTTGGTATCTTCTCTCGGGCAAGCGGCCGTTTTCCGGGACAGTTGGCCAGGTCTTGATCGCGCACGCCGTCAAGCCGCCGCCGTTCGATCAATTGAACAGCGTTCCGGAGCCGGTGATTGCCCTGTTGCAGCGGATGCTGGCTAAGAATCCGGAAGAACGACCACAAAATCCACAGCAACTCCAAGCCGAAATGGAAGCGGTGGCAGCGCGGTTAGCAGCTGAATTTGGCACAGTCTCCGAACGGATCTCGGGCGAAGCGATGCCGGCGGCCATGATGAACGTCGAACCCGGGCGTACGCCGCCGATTCCTTCACCGTTGTTTGATCCCTATCTGAAAATCGAAACCGGCGGATTGATTGCCGGTCGTTACCTGCTGGTAGAGGAAGAACGGGAAGGAATCGGCGGACGACTCTTCCTCGCGGAAGATCGGAACGCCGGCCGAGCTGAGCCGTCTCAAGTCGCCTTGAAAATTTTGCATCCTGGCCTGAGCGGCGACTCCGTCCTGCTCGATCTGCTCGGGAACGAGCTCGGAGTCATCAAGAACGCTCCGCACCCAAGTGTAATCCGGTACTTCAGCCTGGAACGAAATCAGGAAAACCCGTTCTTGGTGCGAGAGTGGGTGCACGGATTTTTGCTCTATGACCTGCTGCGCTGGCGAGGCTCGCTGGCGGCGACCGAACTGAAGGGGTTACTGGGACCGCTGGCTGCCTCAGTAGATTTCGTCTCGCAGAACGGGTTTGGATTAGTTGAGGTGAGCACGCGGAAGATCTTGGTCACTTGTCCGCTTGAACTGCACCCAGGCCGCTTCGCGGAATTGGGGCGCAAAGATGTGCGAGAATGGGCCGGCTGCGAACTAAAATTGAATCCGCTTAGCCTGGCGCCATTACTCTATCGGTATCGCGTGAATCGACCACAGCAGACTCTCGTGCCGACGAGCCAGGTGTTGTCCCTTACCCAAGCGGAGGCCGGGATTCAAGGGACCAAAGCGGTCCGACTATTCGGCCGGCTGGTATATCAACTCTTGAGCGGTCATCCGCCGACCGCCCAGGCAGACCGCGGTCAATACACACCGTTGCCGGAACTGAACGAAGCGGGCAACGTAACGCTACGCCGGGCCCTTGTGGTGACCAAAGAACCGGTTGCTTACAAGACGTGCACCGATTTTTGGACTGCGCTACGCTCGGATCTCGATGGTCGCACGGCTCTACCGAACCGGAAATTGCCGGCGCCGCCAATATCTTCGACCCTCCCTAAGCTTCCCGCGATACCACCGCCTCCGATCCAACCTCAATCTCCCGCGGTACCGCCACCTCCGGCTCGGGCGGAAAGCGACCGTCAGATGAGAGCTGTCCGAGAGCCGGCCAAAGATCGAAAAACAGGTCGATGGTTGCCGCTGATCCTGATTCAGCTCTTTCCAATTCTTACCTACCTCGAGAATCTCTTGGTTGGTGCCCACCTGTTACCGCACCCGGTTAGCCCGGAGGCAATAAATCTAGGGAACGCTTACATCGTCCTCGAAGCCGTTTTTTTCTTGATTGTAGTCGGAATCGTTCTGGTCCGTTGGATCAGAATCCCTCGGGATTGGATCAGTTGGTATACGGCTTTGTCGTTGCTGGTTTTGGGCATCTATCAGCTCGCGGTCTTTTGCGCGTTTGCGGCGGAAACATGCTTTGGCTACGCTGAACCTTTTTGGGTGTTGCTGGCCTTAATCGGATACGGTGCGTTTCCGCTTCTCGTTTTGAACGTATTGTGCCTGCTGCGAGTCTGTTGGGCTGAGACCGGATGGCGTTCAGTCATAGCCAGCACAGCCTTGGTTGTGAGCAGTTTCTTTTTGGTCGTGTTGTCTGGTATTGTCGGTCTGTTTCAGATTCCGCACGGCGGGTTCTGGCTGGGCGACAACGGGGTGAGTGGTTCGCTTTGGATCCAGATCTGGTCCACGCTCCTTTTCGGTCTGGCTTGGGTCGCACCAATCCGGTTTCTTCTTTTCGGTTCGGCAAGTCAGAAGGTCGGAACTGGCATCGCCCTCTCCCCGGGTGTCACCCAATCGAAGCGCAGCACGCGTATAGCAACTCTAATAGTGACAATTATCCAGGCGATCTGCGTCCTTACCTTTATCCAGATCACTGTCGTTGCTCGTCGCGAGGCTACTCCTTCGCCGACGCCGACCCCTGAGTCTACCCCTGGCACATCACCAACGCCTACTCCTTCGCCAACTGTCGAATCGACAACGTCTCCCGGCGCCACCCCGACGGCCGACCAATCGGCAAATACATATATTGATCGAGCACACAAGGAAGTCGAAAAGGGAAATTATCAAGCCGCCATCGCCGATTACACTGAAGCGATCCGGCTTAAGCCAGATGATGCCGACACCTATAACCACCGGGGCATCGCCTACACAAATGTGATGCAATCCGATAAAGCCATCAGTGATTTCACGGAAGCCATTCGCCTCAAGGCCGATTACGCAGTCTCCTATGGCTTGCGAGGCATCGCCTATGGTTATTTACACCAGTACGATAAAGCCATCAGCGATTACAACCGAGCCATCCAGCTCAATCCAAATCAACCGTTCCCGTATAACTACCGAGGCATCGCCTACGACGATCTGAAACAAGATGATAAAGCCATTAGCGATTACAACCAAGCCATCCAGCTCAAGCCTGACTATGCTGAGGCGTATAACAACCGCGGCTACGCTTACTACCACCTGAAGCAGTACGACCAAGCAATCCGCGATTACACGCAATGCATCCGGCTCAAGCCGAACTTTGTCCAAGCGTATAACAACCGAGCGAACGCCTATGACGCGTTAGGTGAGACCGCCAAAGCTAAGCAGGATCGCACGAAAGCCAAGGAACTCGGGGCAAATCACTAACCCGGTCAGTCGCGGGGAAGGAGGACGACTGGGAAGCAAATGCCCGGTGCCAACGCGGATCCTATTCGACCAAAGCCGGTACAGCTTTGTCCGCGGCCGGCTCCAGCCAACGCCCGTTCTCTTTGATGAGATCGACTAAACGATCCACTGCTTCCGCCTCCGGAATATTGAACCTTACTGGCGTTTTGCCGATGTAGAGATTTACTTTGCCCGGCGCACCGCCCACGTAACCGAAATCAGCATCCGCCATTTCACCCGGGCCGTTCACGATGCAGCCCATGATGGCGATTTTTACGCCTTTGAGATGAAGGGTAGCAGCCTTAATACGGGCAGTGGTGGTTTGTAGATTGAATAATGTTCGGCCACAGGAAGGGCAGGCTACGTAGTCGGTCTTGAAAATTCGGCTGCCGGCCGCCTGCAAGATGTTGTAGGCCAAGCGGAGCGACTGCCCCGGAGCTTCTTCTCCCTGTACCAAGATAGCGTCTCCGATTCCATCGCAGAGCAGTGCTCCGAGGTTTGTTGCCGAGGTAAGCAGCGTTCGAATGAAGTCGCCCTGCGGATCGGCGGATGGAATAAGGGTATCCTTGAGCAAAATTGGGTGACGAGATGGCACCCTGGCGGCGAGAAGCCGGAAAGCGGTGATAAGCGGAAGATTGATCCCGTCACGCACCGTGATGAGCTTTGGATCACGACTTCCGTTTAGGTTGGCAACCGCGGCGTCGTCTCGCGGATCGAGTGCGACAAGGTTCGTCTGTTGCTCGACTACGAATTCCGGTTTGAAATCGCCCATTCGATCGATCTTGTGCGCGATCTGATCAAAATTGCTTTGCCGAATCGCGACCCGAATCAGCTCATCGCCACCGACCCGGACTTCCTCGACGTCGATCTTTTGGGTAGGGCGGCGGTTGTATTGAAATGGGTCAAATGACAAAGCGATCGGATTCACCTGTGCCGGGTGATCGACCTGGCGATAATAGGGTTCGGCCAACGACTGAGCAACGGGTATCTCGTGCACGCTGTCTTCCGTGAGCGAGACGCGAATGGTATCGCCCAATCCGTCTGCCAATAGAGAACCAATACCGATCGCGCTCTTGATCCGGCCGTCTTCGCCATCGCCCGCTTCGGTAACGCCAAGGTGCAACGGATAATTCCAATCAGGTCCGGCTTGATAAAGCCGTGAGACCAGCAACCGATAGGCGGCGATCATCACCTTCGGATTGCTGGCCTTCATCGAGAAAATTAAATCATGATAATGGAGCTCGCGCGCGATCCTGGCAAACTCCAATGCGCTCTCGACCATTCCGAGCGGCGTGTCCCCATAGCGGTTCATGATCCGGTCGCTCAACGATCCGTGATTGGTGCCGATCCGGATGCTGATTCGCCGTTCCCGGCAAAGTTTCACCAAAGGAGTAAATCGTTCTCGTATCCGATCCAACTCGGCTGCGTACTGTTCGTCGCTATACTCTTTCACAGCGAACTTTTTCGAATCGGCGTAGTTCCCGGGATTAATCCGAACTTTGTCCACCCATTGAGCCGCTTCGATTGCTGCTTCGGGTTTAAAGTGGATATCCGCTACAATCGGAACGTCGCACCCGCGCGCGAGTAACCCTTCCTTGATCGGCTGCAGGTTCTTCGCATCCTTTACGGTCGGGGCAGTAATGCGCACAATTTCGCATCCGACTCCGACCAGATCGAGCGTTTGCTGGATACAGGTTTCTGTATCCATCGTATCGCACGTCAACATTGATTGGACGCGAATCGGGTTTGCCCCACCGATTCCGACCTTTCCTACTTTTACCGCGCGGGTCTCACGCCGCCGGTAAGACCAGGGGTTGGGACAAAAGCGGCTCATGGATTTTCTGGAGGCGCGGCTTTCGCCGGACTGCTGAATATCGGTTTCTGGCTGCTATTCCAGGGAAGGTCTTGCACGTCGTAAAACGAGACGTAGAGCATGAATCCAATCAAGAGGATGGCGCATGCTCCCTGCAAAAT
Source organism: uncultured Verrucomicrobiae bacterium (assembly GCA_963804425.1). Classification (GTDB taxonomy): domain Bacteria; phylum Verrucomicrobiota; class Verrucomicrobiia; order Chthoniobacterales; family JAFAMB01; genus DASTDH01. The sequence goes on from CAWDQF010000007.1 coordinate 412,329, forward strand.
CTCAAGCAGCTTCAGATTCAGTGGACGGCGCCGGATTGCTTCCAAAATCGCCAGAAGAATGTGTCCTCCATCCAAAACCGGGATGGGCAACAAATTGATGACCGCCAAGTTGATGTTGAAGACGACACTGAACCAGAGAGCCAACTGCCAACCGAAATCGCTCTGAAAAAGAATATAATAGGTCCGCATGATCATGATCGGACCGCTCATATGCTGGAGCTTAATATCCGATTGCGGAGAGAGCAGAGCGCCAACCGTGTTGGTTAGGGTCTGCACACCGGCCGAAATCTGTTCCAGTGGCGGAGTATGCGTGATGGTCATTCTCCCGCCAGCATCCCAAGTGATGCCATTGGAGGAGTCGGAGGAGTAAATGCCCAGCATGGCTTGCTTTTGCCCGTCTGGCGTTTGCGGAAGAATACGGGCCTTGAGCTGTTTTTCACCTTGTTGAACAGTCAAAGTTAACGCTTGGCCAGGGCTTTGTTCGACATGCTTTACCACGGTTCCCCAGTCATATATCTGCTCGTCGTTCAGAGCGATGATTCGGTCTCCGGCTCGGATGCCTGCAACTTCGGCCGGGCTATTCCTGATCACACTATTGATGATGGGGCGACTTGCGCGCAGGGAGATCTGCAAGCGTTCGTTGTTCCGCAGCACCGTCAGCGGAATGAGCTGGCCCGGATGCTGTTGTTCCCATTCGGTGATTCCCTGTGGATAATAAATCTTCTGCCCGTCAACCGCGATGATCTGATCATTCGGTTTCAATCCGGCCTCCGCCGCTGCCGAGCCAGGTTCAACCTTCGCAACGACCGGTGTGGTCGCCGCGTAGAAATCGACTTGGCGAAGCGATTTGCGCTCCCAACCAGTGGTCTCCGGTCTTTCAAACTCGGAGTCCAAAGTCAAAATCTGATCCCCTCTTTGTACCTTGAAACGGATGGTCGATCCCTCGCTGCGAACGACGTACCAGGTGATGCTATCGACCATCCCGTTAAAACGAGAGACCGGATGGCCGTCGACTTCCAGAATCTTGTCTCCGGGCAGGAAACCGGCCTTAGCCGCAGGGCCGTCGGGCGTCACGTATCCGATGGTGGTCGTGGTTTCCGACTCCGGCATTGGGCGACCAACGGCCCAAACCAGGGTTGCAAAAGCTAGCGCCAAAAGAAAACTGAAGAATGGGCCAGCGAAGGCCACGATAATTTTATCTAGCGGTTTGATCGGCGGCAGCTCAGATCGCGCAGTCCCTGGTTTTCCTTCGATCGATTCCATCGGAGCCATCTGTGGCAAAAGGACAAATCCCCCCGCCGGGATCCAACCGAGGCTGAACTCGACTCCGTTAATGACTTTCTTCCAAATCGGCTTCCCAAACCAAACCCCAAACTTATCGACGTAGAGGCCCCGCCAGCGCGCTGCCAGGAAATGGCCCAACTCGTGGACGATAATAAGTAGGTTAAAGATGAGAACGACCTCCAAGATAATGAGGCCTATACGTAAGATGTTGAGAATCATAGACTAATGATGTTCGAGCGTCCCTTGAACATACGCGCGAGCTTTTCTATCGGCCTCCAGTATATCACTGAGGCTCGCTCTGGCAAAACTCTCGACCTGTTCCATCGCGTTCTCTACTAAAGACCAGATTCGCGGAAACGGAATCCGGCCTTGTAGGAAAGCTTTGACTGCTTCTTCATTCGCGGCATTCAAAACAGCCGGCAAAACTCCGCCATTTTCGCCGGCCCGTCGAGCGAGATTGAGTGCGGGAAAGACGTCGTAACGCGGTTCTTCAAAATCGAGACGGCCAAGCTCGGCGAGGCGCAACGGCTTAAGCGTATGAGGGACACGGTCGGGCCAGGTGACGGCGTACTGGATCGGGAAACACATATCGGAATGGCTGAGTTGGGCCAGGATTGAGCCGTCGACGAACTCCACCATCGAGTGGACAATGCTTTGCGGATGGACGACGACCTGCACTTGCGACATCGGAACATCGAAGAGCCACCGGGCTTCTATCATTTCCAGGCCCTTGTTAAAGAGTGTCGCCGAATCGATGGTGATCTTTTGCCCCATGCTCCAGGTCGGATGCTTTAATGCATCGGTTACAGTGACCGACGCCAGTTTCTCTGCTGGCCAAGTGCGAAATGGGCCACCGGAGGCAGTCAAAATTAGATTGCTTACGTGATGTCCCGGCTTTCCCTCCAGACATTGAAAGATTGCGTTATGTTCGCTGTCGACCGGTAACACTCGAACGCCTTTTTCTCGCGCTCGCTGCATCACGATTTCACCGGCCATAACCAAAATTTCTTTGCTCGCCACGGCCAAATCTTTCCCGGTTTCGATTGCCCCCATGGCCGGCCGGAATCCGGCGGTGCCGAGGATTGCTACCAGAACTAAATCTGCCCCTTCGACTCGGGCCAAAGTCTCGAGACCATCTTCGCCGGTGAAAATCTCCGGACGGTAATCAAGCTGGGCACGGAGTTCCGGGAGTTGGTTCGGATCCACCAGACAAAGATGAGAAGGTCGGAGCCGATTAGCGGCGTTCGCGAGAGCGGCAGCGTTCCCGCGAGCGGCCATGCCGACAATCTCCATCCGGTCCGGTATGCTTTGGGCAACCTTAATGGCGCTCGCACCGATCGAGCCAGTCGACCCAAGAAGGATAACGCGACGTTTTCTCATCGGACCAGGAATCTCAGATAGAAGTAGAGGAGTGGACCAGTAAACAGCAAACTGTCGATTAGATCCATAATTCCGCCAATGCCGGGGAGTACGCTTCCTGAATCTTTCACGCCAGTGCTCCGTTTGACTATCGATTCTCCCAGGTCACCGACGACTGCCGCTGCCCCGATCAGCAATCCCAGAATCGTTGCGTGCAGATAATTCAGTTTCGCTAAGCGATCCGGAATGATGAACAAAAGCAAATAACTACCAATGATGGCAAACGCGAGCGATCCAGCAAATCCCTCCCAGGTCTTGGCCGGACTAATATGCGGCATCATTTGGTGTCGGCCGATCCGGCTGCCTACGAGGTAGGCTCCCATGTCGCCGAATTTTGTCACTACCACTAAGTAAAGAACGTAAAACTGCCCAGTCGTTGCTCCAGCTGAGGTCAGCGGCGTGACGTAGACAATCTTGGTGAGAAAGTTAAAGAGCCACGCCACGTACAAGATGCCGAAAAGGGTGTAGGCCATCGTCTCCAAAGGTGCCTGTTTGGTAGTCGGCCGAAACATTTGGCGAGCGAATACGCCAAAAAGGAAAATCACTAATACCACCATCTCAAAGTCATAAGCGGAGCCATAGCCGTTCAGATGGAAGAATACGAAGCTGCCAATAAAGTAGGCTGCTCCGCAGATGAGGCCGAAGGCCTTAAAGCAGCGCATCCCGGATTGTTCGATCATCTGGAAGTATTCCCAAAGCCCCAGGAGTCCCAGCGAGCCGACCAGCAAAAGAAAAAATAGTTCGTTACCGGAAAAGATAGCCAATAGAGCGATCAGCCACATGGCGACCGCGCTAAACAATCTTCGCAAGAACCGACTCATCCGGAACGTGAGCCGAGCCTGCCACAAGGTGATGACCAATAGCAAATAACCAATAGCCAAAATTTGCTAATCGGCTATCACCCCAGCTGGCTTTTGATCTCCAAAAGCGACTTTTCGATCTCTATTGCGCGTTCTTGCAAAGGGAGATGTCTTTGGGTTTCGGCTTGGCAGAAGCTTTCGAGCGGAGCAAAGGTTTGACCCACCTCGTGATAAAACGCGGTAATGGCATGCCGCAGTTGAGTTTCGACAGCTCCCGCCAATTCTCTTCTTTTTTCGTCCATGCGGCGCCGATATTCTCGGAGAATGTGGCGGCGCCGAAATACGGCGTAGACGGTGCCGGTAAACGCCGCCAGGCCTGCGACCGTCCCGGTGACGTCGAGTATCGCAGTGTGGGCGAGGGCGGCGATAATCGTGAAGACTCCGCCGGCCGCAGCCACCCCCGCCGGCACCCGCAGCCAGCGGGCAGTCTCTCCGAACCACTCTTGGAGTTGCTGCTTGATTTTTGCATCAGACATTTGCTCCAGCAGCGTGAGTTGAAGCTTCTGTAAAACAATTCCGCGCTGACTTAGGAATCCAGGAACCGCCGGACGGACCTGTTTTCTGGTATCTGAATCAAACTGCGCGTGCACCTTATCCTGCAGCTCTTGCCAGATCAGCCGGAGGTCGGATTCCAAGAGCTCAAGCGCATGCTCGATCTGGTCTTGGACTTTCGTCCGAACGTCACTTTCGATTTTATCCTGAAAGTCCTTTTCCCATCGTCCGCCGGAGAAAATCATTTTGAAGGTTTGAAAAAAGCCGAGCCGTTCTTCGAGTAGCTTCTCGCCACGCTCCCGACAAGCGTCATAGGCCATCTCCATTTCACGAATGAACCCACCGACTTGCCGCAACGTCTGATCTTTTCGCGCATAGAGTGTGTTTCGGATCGAAGCGATCCTTTCCTGATCCGATTTGAGAAGATCAAGAGCGCCTCGGAGTTTCGCCTGAATCGTCTGCAAGACTACCTGCCCGGTTTGGGCGATAGATCGCAGCTTCCCACCCCGTTCTTCACTCTGCGTCACGGTGGTGGAAATCCAGTCTTCTAACGCGCCGAAATTGCTATTTTGCCAGAGAGGATCTTCCTTGCCTTTTCCCTCTAGCTTAGCTTGGAGCGCTTGCTTGGCAGACACGGCGAATATTGGCCGGCTCGATCCCAGTAGCTGCAGAATCGTTTGCTCCAGATGTTGGATGATGGAGCGCACCTCTTCCGGGTTGCGGAGATCGGCCTGCTGGAGCACGAACACGATATTCTTTTTCCATCCATGGCCCAGCAATCGCAGAAAATCCCAGGCAGAGGCTGCCCAAGGATTCATTACCGAGAAGACGAAAACGATTAGGTCGGCCAGCGGGACAAAGCTGGTAGTGATTTCCTGATGACTGGCAACAATTGTGTTCGTGCCCGGAGTGTCAACAACGTTGAAGTTTTTCAGGAACTCGATCGAGCGATAACGTTCTGTCAGGTTCTCAGTGATGGAGATGTCCCGCTCGGAGTCGCCATACTTGAATACGTAGATTTTATCCGTAGCAGGGAGCACGTCGATTTTACAGAATTCCTGCCCGAATAATGCGTTCAGAAGCGACGACTTGCCGGCCTTTACTTCGCCAACCGCAACAAACAAAAGCGGTTCGTTGAGCCCGGCGGTTAAACTTCGGAGATTCTGGATGGTGGCGTCCGGTTCGCCGGTCTGCTGCGATAGCGTCACGAGTGCGCTCAGGGCTTGGTTGAGCCGCGCTCGTGATTCGAGGTATTTTTCTACGACCATCGTTTGAGATTTGAAGCAGCGAAGGTCGTTTGCAAAAGCGGCGTTACCTGATTTCCGCCGCAGCCTTTCTCGACTTCGGCTTTGTTGGCGAAACCGCAGTACTACCGGGAATCGGTGACGCCTTCGGTCGGTTCATCGCAATGAGTTGGCTGACCGTCACAAACTTATAACCTTTGGCCGCCAACGCGTCGAGCGTAGCGGGCATCGAATCGACCGTCTGTTTGTGAATGTCGTGGGAGAGGATGATGGCTCCAGGTTGAGCACCCGCCAAGATGCGTTGCTCAATGACCGAAGCTCCGGGTCGCTTCCAATCAAACGGATCTACCGACCACAAAATGACACTCAAACCAAACTGACTTTCGATCCACTCTTTTTGGCGAGCCGTAATCGATCCGTACGGCGGTCGGAGCAGCGTTGGTGTATAGCCGGCGGCACTCTTAATCGCGTTTTGTGTCTTGGTGATTTCTTCGGTAACGCGATCATCTGAGAGCTTCGCCAGCTGCGGATGAGTCCAAGAATGGTTCCCAATTTCGTGACCCTCGGCCAAGATACGCTTGACGATTTCAGGGTTCCTTTCCGCATTTTGACCGATCATAAAGAAGGTCGCCTTGATGTTCCTTTGCTTAAGGATATCGAGAAGCCGCGGCGTGGTTTCCGGACTGGGTCCGTCGTCGAATGTCATCGCGATGTAGGGACCATCGACATTTGCCTGGAAGTAAGTCGCCGGTTTCAAGCCGGTGGGAGCCGGAGAACTGACGGGTGACGGAGTGGGAGCTGCCGGCTCTTCTGCCAGAAGCAAAGGGGCGACGCCGGCGATGGCCAAAAAAAGTCCGAAAGGAAGGCGCATGAGATTAGAGGAAACGGTTGAGAATGACTTCTAACTTTTTAACCGTCAATTCCGGCCAAAGTTTCCGATCGGTCACTAACGCGGAGTCAAGGGCTCGATGTTCAGGCCAGGCCGGTTCGGTCGGAATTCTCCGAATGATGATTGACAATATACGACGAGCCGCATCGGCATTTGCTAACAGATGTCCGATGACAATCTGCGCGCTCACTGGCTCATCGTCGACTTTCCAGCAGTCATAATCGGTTATGAAACAAATAGAGGCGAACGCAATCTCTGCTTCCCGTGATAGCTTTGCTTCTGGTGAATTAGTCATCCCAACTATATCAAACCCCATTCGCCGATGAAATTCCGATTCCGCCCGCGTTGAAAATGCGGGACCATCCATGTTGACATAAGTGCCGCCGTTATGAACTCGATACCCAAGAGCCGCGGCTTCTTCGGCTACGATCGTGCGCAGCCCATAGCTAACCGGATCGGCTAGTGCTATGTGGGCTACTATTCCTTCACCAAAGAAAGTCGAGTTAGCTCTCTGGCTGGTACGATCAAAAAACTGATCCGGCAACACGATATCCCGCGGGCGATACTGCTCCTGCAAACTGCCTACTGCTCCGACGCTAATGATCCAGCGTACGTTGAGTGACCGAAGCGCATAGATATTGGCCCGATGATTCAGTTCGGTCGGCAATATCCGGTGTCCCTGGGCGTGTCGCGGGAGAAAGAAAATCGAGCGCCCATCCACGGTTCCGGAAATGATAGCGTCCGACGGCTTTCCGAATGGGGTCTCGACGTGAACCTCTCTCGGCGAGTCGAGACCCTCGATCTGGTAAAGGCCACTCCCGCCGATTACACCGATCGCGGCAGGTTCGTCATTCATGATGGGCGGAAGAAGAGCGAAAGCAGGTTGGCTAAGTGATATCCACCTCAGGGGGAGTGAGCTATCCGCGTAGTCTTTAAGAGCCTTTGCACGGTGGCATCAAGGTCTGAAACATCGGCAGAGGTTGTCTCGACCATCCCTTCCTTGTCGATTATCCAAGTCTCCGGAATTTGGCGAACGCTATATTGCACGGCGTAGGTATTGTCCCAACCTTTTCCATCGTAATAGACCGGCCAAGTAATCGCTTTCTTGGCAAGAAAGTTCGCCATCGCCAGCCGATCGCGATCGAGCGAAATTCCGATTATTATCAAGCCGGAGGCTCGATAAGCCTGATCGAGTTTTTTTATTTCGGGTAGCTCTCTGACGCAGTCCGGACACCACGAAGCCCAAAAATCGACGAGCACAACTTTTCCGCGCAGCTGCGCCAGGTCGACGGTAGTTCCGTCCGTCGCGGTGAAGCGTAAATCGAGTGGCCGGCCCAAGAGCTCAGCCTTGGCCAATCGGTTTCGTGCAGCTTGCGCCAGCTGCTGGTCAGAGTCACGGACCAGCGCTTCTAAGAAGGACTTCGCCTGCTCTGTATCCACCCGGTAAAGCAGATTGGCGCGCGCCAGTTGGAGGGGAATCTTTTTCGGATCTGCAGGATTCTCTTTCAAGTAATCGGCAACACGTTGTTCCAGCTGCAAAGCCGATTCTGGAGTCTTGATTAAGTCATCGTTATTGAGTCGTTCATGAATCAAGGTAGCGGTCATTTGTTGCCGCAACGCGTCCGGCAATGAATGGCTGGCCATGAAGCTGCGCATTTCACTTTCCAATTGATCGAGCAAACTATTGCGTTCGGCAGCGGATCCTGAGAAATCGGCGTTCTCGAGTTCCCATTCCAGCGCAGTGCCGGCGTGAGAATCATTCGGGTGATTGTGCACAAAGGCTCGCGCCGCGCCGTAGAGATCCCGTTCGCGCTGGGCGTAAAACTCGACAGCGTTCTCGCCGGCTGCTGGCTTTTCCTCGCAGCGCTTGTCAAGTTGACCGAGCTTCGTCCAATCTGTGTCGATGGAGTCTTGGCCGGGGGCGACCCGAACGAACGCTAAGATGAAAATCGCCAAACCAAGAGCGCGCATTCTCTAAAGTCGTTCGTTGGTGGCCGAACAGTCAAGGAATCGGTTGCTTAATTTCCTGAGCCGTCTGCGGTCTGCCCTGATGGGCGTGGCCTATAGGCCCAACGAAAGCTGATTCTTCTCGATGCGCCGGAACGCGTCACAGTTTAATCGGAAATCTCGTTCATTTAAGCCGAAGCGGCGGCATACCACCTGAAATAGCTGACGAATTTGTTCGGCTAGTATGCCCTCGCCACTCATCCGCTGCCCAAATTGAGAAGAATTCAATTTACCGTTGCGCATCGAACGAATCCGGCCCAGAACCGTTTCAGCTCGATCGGGGAAGTGGGTTTTCAGCCATGCTGGGAAAATTTGAGAGACGGCCAGAGGAAGTCGCAGGATCGTGTAGTGCCCGTAGCCGGCTCCTGCCTCGGCTGCGGCCTCCAGAATGTGCGGAATCTCATGATCGGTTAGGCCGGGAATGATAGGCGCGACGTTTACGCCGACCGGGATACCGGCTTGCGCAAGTTCCCGGACGGCGGCCAAGCGCGCACGGGGAGTCGAAGCGCGGGGCTCCAATTTTGCCGCGAGATCTGCGTCAAGCGTGGTAATCGATACCGTGACGAGCGTCGCCTGGTGCTGGGCAAGGCTTTGCAGCAGATCGATATCGCGGGTGACGAGAAAATTCTTGGTTACGATCGCAGCGGGATTGCGGAACTCCGCCAGAACCTCTAAGCACGAGCGGGTCAATTTCAGTTTCCGCTCAATCGGTTGATAGCAGTCGGTCACACCGCTTAGAACCAAGACTTGCGGGGTCCAACTCGACTTGCTCAGCTCCTCGCGAAGTAAGGATCCAGCATGCAGCTTCACCAGAATCTTAGATTCGAAATCCAAGCCAGCCGAAAACCCGAGGTACTCGTGGGTTGGCCGGGCGTAGCAGTAAGCACATCCGTGCTCGCACCCGCGATACGGGTTTACGCTGGTAGCAAACCCGACATCAGGGCTGTTGTTTCGAGATATGATTGATTGGGTGTCATCACGCAGAAACTGGGTCGGAAGAGGACGCGCATCCTCTGCGGCGGAGAACTCGTCCTGCTCGTACCGCAGGGCCGTAAACCGGTCGGCGGGATTCATGGTCGCACCGCGCCCGCGAAACGCAGGTTGGTTTTCGGAACAGTCGACAACCGAGCTCATGGAAGAGGATCGACTCGAACGAGAATATGTTCAAGCGAACATAATAAGTATTTTCCAGCACGCCGGTATGGACCGGCCCCCGCCGGTCCGTTTCGCGTCACCGATCCTTGACGGGTAGGGAGAAACGTCCGGCAAGGATCACGCATGACGGGGCGATAGGGTCAAAGCGCCGGATTGCGAGTCAAGCCCTTGCCAGCGTTTGGCTGACACACCGCATCTCGCTGTCGCTCAACTGTATGCCGCCGTCGCTGCGCTTTGCGGCGCCCCAGCTAGCTGCGCCTCTAACTAAATCATAGAACTGACCGCGACGTAGGCTTCCGCCTTCGCCGAGCCTACGGCGCGACGGGTTGGGCGGAGTCGGGTTTTCGCCTACCCGTCAGGATCTTTCGTCGTCGCGAGTCGGACGCCTGCCCACCGCAGAGCCGCTCCGCTCTTAGTTCTCCGCTACTCGGGACAGGCCAGCGCTGGATACGTCCAGTGGTCGCACGACCATGATACCGGCAAATTTCCGATATCGGTAAACGTATTGGTGGAGCGCAACGTCGATTACCACTCGCCTCTCGTCTTTCGACGCGTGCATGAAATGGACGGTACCAGCCCCGTCCCGATAGGCCAGACCGACATGCTCCGTAAAGCCTTCAGGCCCGCGGCCGGTAATGCAGATCACATCACCGTTACGAATCCTTGACTCGATGCGCGAGACCTGTTCGCGTGGTATTTGATAGATGCTGCGCGACGCGATCCGTTGCTCAATTGCCGCAATCTGTGGCACCAGCTCAAGATTGTGGCGCAAATACCGGGATTCACGCCAGTGGTGGCTCATTTCGTTGAGATAACGTCCTCGCATGGCCACACCTCCAAGGGCGACAGTCAGATTCTTGACTAACCCGCGGCGCTCATTGTCGTATATCCAGTCCTCCAGAAAGTGGAGCCGGGAGGTGTAGCTGCCGTTACAGCGTCCGTCGCGGTAACGATCGAGCTCGATCAGCGCGAGCAGGTCACTCGGGCTGTAATTGCTGCTTTTCATTTCCAGCATCCGGGCGAACGCGAGCGAGATCTCGTAAAAGGTCCAACAGTCAAGTCCGTCCATGTTGACCGAGGGGGCCTCGATGTGATCGTCGATTTCTAAGGTATAGTTCACGTAACGAGTACCCAAGAAAGCCTTCGCTACAGCTATTACCCTGTCGCCAAGAGGAAGTGCTCGCCAGTTCTGCTGTTGGGCCTCCGCCACGAGTGCAGCGAACTTGGATTGGCCCCTAAAAACTGTTGAAAAAGGCAGGCTTCCAGCGGTCGCATGCCATCCGCTGGAAACAAGCAAAAGAGCTATAAAACAGAACGGCCAACGCATTGCTCTATTTTGCAATATTCGCCGAAATGAGCCAGAAGATTCAGTGGTCGAAGCACAACAGCTCGCATGTTGGCCGTTGGCAGTCACCGATGCCCTGACTCCCTTTTCCCTCTCCAGCTGCCGGTTTCTAAATTCTGGATTCTGCTCTAGGTTTGATCTATGACGATCCAAGAAAAGATCGATTCCGATCTAAAAGAGGCTATGCGGGCTAAAGAAGCCGAACGGTTATCCGTACTTCGTATGGTTAAATCGGCAATCATGAATGCTACTATCGAGAAATATGGTGCCGGAGGTAAGTTGGTGGATTCTGATGCGATCGCGGTGCTCCGGAAGCAAGTGAAACAGCGGCACGACTCGGTGGCAGGATTTGAGAAGGGAGGCCGTCTCGAGCTGGCCGAAAAGGAGCGCAGAGAGATTGGAATTTTGTCCGCGTATCTGCCGAAACCGCTTAACCCCGAAGAAGTAACAAGCATCGTTCGAGCAGCCATCATTGAGACCGGGGCATCCTCCAAGGCGCAAATGGGTCAAGTCATGAAAGTTGTGAATGAGAAAGCGGCTGGTCGGGCGGACGGTAAAACGTTGAGCGAGGCAGTGCAAAAAGCACTAAGTTAGTTCTTGTTATTTTCGCAAAATGATTGATGTGTACGAGTTTCGATCCGGCACGCTCTGAAGCAAGGCGAGGACCGGTATGTCATGACATCTGCGATCGTCGTCGCCGCTGGGACTAGCCAGCGGATGGGATTTGATAAGCTCACAGCCTCATTGGCCGGTTGCCCGGTCTTTATCCGTACTCTCCAACGATTCGAGAATTGCCTGGACGTCGAAGAAATTATTTTGGTCGCTCACGCCGATCGTTTGAAGCAGTTCGGTTCATTGGCTGCAGACCACGGTCTAACCAAAGTCAATCGAGTGATTGCGGGTGGCGGGCAGCGCCATCTCTCGGTGAATGCAGGGCTCCAAGCGGTCAATCCGGCGACGGAACTGGTCGCGGTACACGACGGAGCCCGACCGCTCATTTCTTCGGAGATCATCTCTTTAGCCATTCAGGAAGCTCGCGCATACGGTGCGGTCTCGGTGGCCGCCCCAATTGTCGAAACACTCAAACGGGCGAATGAAGAACAAGAGGTTATCGGGAGCGTGGAAAGGGTCGGTTTGTGGGCTATGCAGACCCCTCAGGTCTTTCGCCGCGAATGGCTCGTCCAAGCCTATGAGGCGGTGTTGGCGAGCGATGTTCCGGTTACCGATGAGGTTTCGGCTGTCCAGGCAGCAGGATTTCCGGTGCGGCTGTTGACGAATCCGGATTGGAATCTAAAGATAACCTACCCAAAAGATCTAGATTTAGCGCAAATCTTGTTCAATTTGGAGTCTAGCAAAGTGTGATAAAAAGGGTGTAACCATTTGAGGTTCTCCCGCTCGGTAATCGTCTGATGCTTTATCGAACCAGTAGGCTAAAAAACGGGGTCCGAATCGCGACATGCGAAATGTCCCAAATGAAAAGCGTCAGCGTCGGCGTTTGGGTTGGAGTCGGAGGCCGACACGAGCCTGAGCCGATGTGCGGGATTTCTCACTTTTTGGAGCACCTTTTATTCAAGGGCACCAAAACCAGGACCGCTCGCAATCTCACGGAGTCGATCGAAGGCTTGGGCGGGTTTATCAATGCGTTTACCACCGAAGACCACACTTGCTTTTATGCCAAAGCGGCGGCGCCCCACCTGCCAGTTCTAGCAGAAATCCTAATCGATATGTTCCGGAATTCGGTGTTTGCGGAGAATGAGATCGAGCGCGAGCGGGATGTCATCCGAGAAGAGATCTTGATGTATCGGGATCAGCCGGCCCAATTTTCGCAAGAATTGTTGAGCGAGGCAATCTGGCCGTTTCATGCTTTGGGGCGGCCTTTAACCGGGTCCTCCGAATCGATCGGGCGAATCCAACGCACCCAGTTGCTCGACTACGTGGGCCGTAACTATAACGGCAGCAGTACCGTCGTAACCGTAGCTGGACGCTGCCAGCATGAAGAGGTGGTCGAAATCTTCAAAGATGGATTGCAAGATCTCCCGACCGGAGAATCGCCACAGTTTGAGCCTTGGAACGGCTCACAGAGAAACCGGCGCCTGATTGTTGCTACCGAAGATACCGAGCAAACGCATCTCGCGCTCGGCTATCATGCTATCAGTCGCACCGACGATCGAAGGCACGCGCTGAAATTGCTCAGTGTGATTCTTGGTGAAAACATGAGCTCGCGATTGTTCCAGCAACTACGCGAACGCTATGCGTTCTGTTATTCGATCAACAGCGGGACCCTGGTACTCGAGGATTCCGGATTAGTGAGTATTTGTGTCGGACTCGAAGCGGTCAAACTGCGACGCGCGCTACGTGCGATCAACCGGGAGTTAGAAAAATTCCGGGAACGGCCGCCGACCAAAAAGGAGCTGCGACAAGCGCAGGAGTATACCTTGGGACAAAATGAGCTGAGCTTGGAGAGTACGACGAATCAGATCATGTGGATGGGCGAATCGCTCATTGCTTACGACTATGTGATCGATCCGGAGGAGGTGCAAGCCAAGGTGAAGAGCGTGACGCCCGAATCTGTTCAGTCCGTGGCTCGTCTCTGTTTTTGCCCGGAGCGCATGGGCATTGCCATAGTCGGCGCGGTGAAAGAGGACAAGGTCCAGCGTTGGTTGGCGGAGAACCAGATGTGAGCGGCTGCCGATCAGCTCCGGGGCCGGCTCCATGGACCAAGGTTGCTCCTTGCCATTTGGGCAAAGCGCCGAAGGCGCGTTTCAACCGTACGTAGTGCTCGCACTACCCATCGTTATCATTGTCACGCGCTTTTCAGCGCTGGTCACATGCAATATCGAATTCCTAGGGCTGCGCCCTGGGCTTTCCTGATACGCGCCTTCGGCGCTCTGCCCAAATGCCGGATCATTATTTCAACGGCTCATTACGTCAGCGCTTCGCTGGGTGCGCCAGACGACTTGCTGGCCGCCATGATCAGGACTAGGATTCCCGATTTCTTCCGATTTCATGAATGTAGAAGTAGAACACTTGCCGAATTGTTTAGCCTCGATTCACGTGGAGTTGCCGGCCGACCGGGTAAAACGAGAATGGGATCAAGTTGCCAAAGGCTTTCGCCAGGCTGCCCGAATACCCGGTTTCCGGCCGGGCAAAGCTCCACAAAATGTCGTCGAAGCCAAATACCGCAAAGAAATTCAGGAAGAGCTCACGCGTAAGCTCGTCCAAGAGACGACCAAGGAAGCAATCCGCGAAAAGGGGCTGAAAGTGCTGTCGGTGTCGAATGTCGACGAGGTGGAGTTCGCACCGGACCGCACCATGCGGTTTACCGCCACCCTGATAACAACCCCGGAATTTGAGCTGCCCGAATACAAGAGCATCCCAGTCAAAGCGCCGAGCGGCGAGGTGTCCGAGGAAGAATTGAACTCCGCCCTGGATCGGCTCCGCGAGCGTCACGCGACGTTCAGTGAACTGGAAGGCCAGGCGCTGGAAATTGGCGGCTTTGCTGTAATCGACTTTATCACCTCGGTCGAAGGGCAGCCGCTGTTGGCGGCGTTTCCGGATGCGCCCAAGCTGTTGGGCGGTAATGAGGATTTTTGGATCCGCACGGAGGATGACACCCTCTTGCCAGGATTCATGCCATCTTTACTCGGGATGCAGGTCAGCGAGACCCGGGAATTTGATTTGCCTGTTCCAGACAACTTCCCCACCGCGAGCTTAGCGGGGAAATTGATTCATTTTCGGGTTAATTTGAAGGCTCTGAAAAGAATGAATCTGCCCGAGTTGACCGATGAGTTCGCTGGTCAAGTGGCTGAGGGCCTAACGGCCGAAAAGTTGCGTGAGTTGGTACGGTCAAGGTTGCAGGAGGAACGCGTTCGAGAGATAAATTCGCAAATACGCACGCAGATCGTCGATTACCTGGTCAAAAAGGTGGAATGCGAATTGCCGCAAAGCTACGTGCGAGACGAAACCCGGCGCATCATGTCCGAGATCGTTGAGCACAACCAACAAAGAGGAGTCAGCGAGGACCTGTTAAGGGAAAGCGGAAAGGAGATCGTCGACACCGCGTCGCGCAACGCCAAAGATCGACTCAAGGCCAGCTTTATTCTGACCCGCATCGGAGAACAGGAAAAGATCGAGGTGACGGCGAATGACGTGAAACGGCGAGTGGCGGAACTTGCCATCCAGTACCGGATGAGTCCCGAAAAAGCGATGACCGAACTCGATCGGAGAGGGGCTATTCCTCAGATTTACGAAGAGATCCAGGTCGGCAAGGTCCTTGATTTCCTGACCTCGAATGCTAACGTCGACCACAGCCCGGAAGCGTCCTGAGAAGCTGCTTTAGAAGACCCAAGCGAATGTCCAAGATTGTTTACCCACCGCACAGCAACTACTACCCTCCGACGGTCATAGAACGGGACGGAAATCAAGAAAGAGGGTACGACATTTACAGCCGATTGCTCAAGGATCGCATTGTTTTCATCGGGACTCCGATCGATGATTTTGTAGCCAATAGCGTCGTCGCTCAGCTGCTGTTTCTGCAGATGCAGGATCCTAAACGGGATATTAACGTGTACATCAATTCTCCGGGTGGCTCCGTTACAGCCGGTCTAGCGATCTACGATACGATGCAGTTCGTGACCTGCGATGTTGCGACGTATTGCATGGGAATTGCGGCCAGTATGGGAGCCGTTTTACTAGCAGCTGGCACCCAAGGAAAACGGTACGCCTTGCCGAATTCCGACATCATGATTCACCAGGTTTCCGGCGGAGCTCAAGGTACCGCGAGCGATGTGGAGCGAACGGTCGAATGGATGTTCAAGATAAAGAGGCGGCTCATCCATATTCTCTCGGCCCACACCGGGAAATCAGACGAGCAGGTGCAGATCGATTCGGATCGGGATTACTGGATGTCCGCCGACGAAGCAAAAGCGTACGGGTTAGTGGACGAGGTCGTGAAATCCCGCAAAGACATCAAGGCAGATCTGCTTCCCCAGACCAGTGGAGTTGTGGTATCTTCCTGACGTTCGCGAAACTCTGTTGCTGAAGTAAGATGGCTCGGGCCTCCAATCTCACCATGTGCTCGTTCTGCGGCAAAAGCCATGCCGAGGTGCGCAAGCTCATTGCCGGTCCCGGGGTTTACATCTGCGACAATTGTATCAACGTCTGCAAGGGCATCCTCGACAAAGAGTTAAACGAAGATGCCCGTCGGCAAACTACTACGCTGCGGGTGCCCAAACCGGCGGAAATCAGGCGACAACTCGATCAGTTTGTCATTGGTCAAGAACCGGCTAAGAAGGTGCTTTCGGTGGCGGTACATAACCACTATAAGCGCATATTACACTCGGGCGGGGGGAAGGATCTGGCGCTCGATCCTTACGCTGACGTGGAAATCGAAAAGAGCAACATTCTTCTCATTGGGCCGACCGGCTGCGGAAAAACCTTGCTCGCGCGTACCCTGGCTCGGATTCTCGATGTGCCATTTTGCATAGCCGATGCCACGACGCTGACTGAAGCCGGATACGTGGGAGAGGACGTTGAAAATATTATTTTGCGGCTGCTACAGAACGCCGACTACGACGTGAAGCGGGCTGAGATCGGGATAGTTTATATTGACGAGATCGATAAGATCGGTCGCAAGACGGATAATGTGAGTATCACGCGCGATGTCTCTGGCGAAGGAGTACAGCAGGCGCTGCTCAAGATCCTGGAAGGCAGTAGTTGTAATGTTCCGCCTCAGGGCGGCCGTAAGCATCCCCATCAGGAATATATCCAGGTAAATACGGAAAAGATTCTTTTCATTTGCGGCGGCGCTTTTGTGGGGCTTGACCGCATCATCAACCGGCGCTTAGGCAATCGAGTTCTCGGATTTCAAGCGGCGATGTCGACTGCGTCGACGGTGCAATTGCACGAAGTGTTGCGGCATACCGAACCGGAAGATCTACTTTCGTTCGGCATGATTCCGGAGTTTATCGGGCGGTTACCCGTCGTATCAGCTCTGGATGCCCTGACGGAAGACGAGTTGATGCTGATTTTGACCGAGACACGCAATGCGATGGTCAAACAGTACACGAAACTGCTGGCCATGGAAGGCGCCAATCTGGTTGTTACCAAGGACGCCTTGCGCGCCATGGCGCAGCAAGCTGCCACCAAAGGGACTGGGGCCCGTGCTCTACGCTCGATGTTCGAGAAAATCATGCTCGATGTGATGTACGACGTCCCAAGTCGCGAAGATGTTGCGGACGTCGTGATTAACCGGGCCGTGGTGGAGGGCAAGCGGGCGCCGTTGATTCGTCGCAAACAGGATAAGGACGCGGCGTGAGATCTTGGATCTCGCTGGCTTGCGGGGTCGTCCTGTTTTGCGGCTGTCAGAAAGCCTCAATGGTGAGCGATGAGGAACTAACTCATCGCTTGGTTGGAACCTGGATCACGGACGAAGCGGGTGGCACCTATCGTTTCTATGGCGAGAACAGCTTCCATCGTGACGGTATGCACTCGGCGGATGAAGTGATGCACGCCGGCGGTGGCACAACGAAGTGGAGCTTTTCCGGTATGTGGGATGTACGCAACGGAAATCTGCTGGCCTCCGGCGAGGTGTTTCGAAGTGATTCGGCGGCGGTCGAGACCTACCAGGTAGAAGAAAAAATCGAAAGTTTGACCAACGACGAATTAGTACTGGTGAGCCAAAATGGGACGCGGCTGGTCCGCCATCGCAAGAGGTGAGCGCAGGGAACCCGCTCGCTTCGATGAGGACGTGTGATAGGGTGGTGCCGAAATGATGCGCCGGTTTACGTTGGTGGCTTTAGCGCTGCTGGTTTGTTTTAATTTAGCTGTAGGCTACAAAATCCTCACCGGCAATGCGTCGGCCGAATCGAGCGAGTCGGAATACAGTAATCTGACGATCTTTACCCGCGCTCTGCAGTTGGTCCGCCAAGATTACGTGGACGAGAACAGAGTCGCGATCAAAGACCTTACTTACTCGGCCCTTCGCGGAATGCTCAATAGCTTGGATCCGCACAGTCAATTCATGGAGCCGCTAGATTTTCGGGACATGCAGGACGATACGCGCAGCGAATTTGGCGGTTTAGGGATAATCGTCTCCACCAAAGACGGGATAATCACCGTGGTCACTCCGATGGAAGACACTCCCGGTTTTCGGGCGGGAATCATGCCAGGAGATGAAATCTTGCGGATCAACGGCAAGGTGACCGACCGAATGAGCTTGCAGGATGCGCTCAACCAACTCAGGGGCGAACCAGGACAACGGGTGACGTTGACCATCTATCGTCCATCAGCAAAGGAAACGAAGGAATTTAATCTGCAGCGTGAGGTCATCAAGGTGGCGAGCGTGAAGGATTCAAGAATTCTCGATCCAGCGATCAGCGGGAAGTTTAAGATAGGGTATCTCCGAATCACTCAATTTAACGAACCGACTGCGCAGGAGTTGCGACAAAGACTGGATGAGCTCCAAGCGAAGGGCATGCAAGCATTGCTGGTGGATCTTCGAAACAACCCGGGCGGATTGCTCAATAGCGCGGTCGATGTGTGCGCGAACTTTCTTCCTCCTAGAACGATGGTTGTTTATACCGAGGGCCGCGGAGGATCTCAGCACCGCGAGTATTTCACCGATCGGAATGCGAAGCCTGTACCAAATTTGCCGATCGTCTTGTTGGTCAACTCCGGGAGCGCCAGTGGCGCCGAAATTGTTGCCGGGGCCCTGAAAGATCTGAATCGCGCTATCGTTGTGGGCGACACCACTTTTGGCAAAGGTTCGGTTCAGACCGTGATTCAACTTCCGGATGGATCGGGATTGCGGTTGACTACGGCCAAATATTACACACCCAGCCGGCAAGTAATCCATCAAAACGGGATCACCCCAAACATCAAGGCTTCGCTCACCGCGGATCAGGAGAAGGCACTCCTTTTACGGCGTCGAGAGGGCCCGTTGTCGACCGAGGAACAGAAGCTCGTGAACGAGCAGCGGGATGGACAACTGGACCGGGCAGTCGATGCGCTAAAAAGCGTAATGATCTACACGCAGAACAACGGCAACACGGAACAGGGCCACTAACCCTGACGCGCAGTTTGAAGCGCCATGCTTCGGGCGGCTTGCACAAAGCCTGATAAAATCGGATGGATTTGCTCGAGAGTGGAGCGCATCTGGGGAACAAAAAGCGTTCCGATGTAGAAGGGATGATCGACTAGCTCAACAATCCGGATTTCGTGGTCGCTATCCAAACCCGATACCTTTAAGTCGTGCGCTTGCAATTCGGCGGCGTAATCGGGGTTGATGCCGAAATTGCAGTAATATTGTTCGATTACGGATTCAGCGCGATAAAGGGAAGCAGCCAGACTTCCCGGCACCAAATTTACTTCGAGCGCTTTCCCAACGAGGGAACAAGCCAGCTTGGAGATGAAAAGGCGCGACCCAGACGGATCGTACTCCGCGTGCGCTGCGTCCTCTATGCCGAGCACATTTCGAGCGAACTCAAGGATAATATGTTGGAACCCTCCGCAAGTGCCAAGCAGAGGAAGTTTTGTTTCGCGTGCCCATTGAATTGTGGCGACCGCCGTTCCCAGGTCCTTATACGGACTTCCAGGAGCGATCAAAAGGCCATCGTATTCGCGCAGATCGGAAAGATTAATGCCCTCCGTTGAAAGCCAGTTCAGGGTAAGATCGCAGCGAGCCCCCCGTGCCGCATTCTCAAGGGATCTTGTAGTTGCTTGATGTGTGCCGTTACTTGGATCGTATTCGCCGACTACCGCGATTCGAGTTTGCATAATTTTAGTGCCGGAGAGTGCCGTTAATTTTCCTCCCAATCGCTGACCGGGTCGACCGTTTTTTTCCGGCTTCCTGGCGCCCCAGCAGCATGGCGGGATTGCACTTTGCCGTTCACGCTTGCTGATCAACAATGATAGAACACTGAACCAAACCGCGAGAGTATGGTAAAATAGTTGATCGGGCCCGATGGCCGGGTGCAACCGGGCATTAGATTCAGCGCTGGCGATGATTTTGGGGGCGATGGCTACGATCAACCGTAGTGTGGTCAGTAGATCGACAGCATCGCGACCGCACATCAGAGCACATGATAGAGAGTACTAGAGCAAATGGCGGGCCGCTCGTCCTGGCGATCGAAACTTCCTGCGACGAAACCGCGGTTGCGCTGCTGCGTGGTCGAGATCAACTCCTTGTTTCCAAGGTTGCTAGCCAAAGCGCGATCCATGAGCGCTATGGTGGAGTAGTCCCGGAGGTCGCTTCGCGGAATCATCTGATCAAGTTACCGCCGTTGCTCGAGTCCGCTTTTGCCGAGGCGCAAGTTCGACCGGCGGAGGTGGATTGTGTCGCAGCGACTCGGGGACCTGGCTTGCTCACTTCTCTGCTGGTGGGCTACGCGGGAGCAAAAGGAGTCGCGATTGGACTGCACAAGCCGTTCATTGGGGTCAATCACCTCGAGGCGCATCTGCTTTCGCCCTACTTCAATGAGCCAGGCGGACCACAACCATCTGTCGGCCTGATCGTCAGCGGCGGCCACACTCAACTCGTTGCGATGGAGGCGGTGGGCCGATATAGAATATTGGGCTCTACGCTCGACGATGCCGCAGGGGAAGCCTTTGACAAAGTCGCGAAGTTGTTGGGTCTACCTTATCCGGGCGGCCCGAGTATCGAACGCTGTGCGGCGCATGGTGATCCGACTCGTTTTGATCTTCCCCGCAGCATGTTAGGAAGCGGCGATTTTAACTTTAGTTTCAGCGGCCTCAAAACGGCGGTTCGCTATTTGTTGCCCAAGTTATGCGGCGACTACCGGAGCGACTTGTGCGCTTCATTCCAGGAGGCGGTCGTTCAGGTCCTGGTGCGGAAGACCATTGCGGCGGCTCAATCGGTCGGTAGCGAGACCGTGACCGTGAGCGGTGGAGTCAGCTGTAATTTGCGACTTCGTCAGGAGATGGCCACGGCCGCTATGGTAGCTGGGATTGACTTACTCTTAGCCGCTCCGGCTTTGACGACCGATAATGCCGCAATGATTGCTTTTGTTGCGGGTGAACGTTTTCAATCCGGATCATTCACCTCCTGGAGCGAAGACGCCGATCCAAATCTGAAGTTGGCCTGAGCGCCGAAGGCGAGAATTTCGCCGGCGGACCTCCTTTCAGCGCTAGACCTCCTCTCTATTCTTGTTCCCAAGGCGTTGCCTTAGCTAGGTCCCTCGGATACGGCCTCAAGGGCCAGGAAAACATAGCCCAAGCTTTAGCCTGGGTAGATCGGAACAAACGCGAAATCCATCGCGCGGCCAGCTCCTGTGATTCTCGCGCTGATCAACAAACCTGAAAAATTTCATTCGGCGGACATGAAATTTTTGGACTAAAGAAGTGGCGTGACTCTTTTGCTTATCGACGGACATTACTACGTCTATCGCTCGTTTCATGCCATCCAAACCTTGAGCAACTCGCGGGGCGAAGCAACGAATGCAATCTACGGATTCGTCAAAACAATCCGCAAAATGATCAAGGATTTGCGGCCCGATCTCGCCGCGATTTTTTGGGATGAAGGAATGCCAGAAAAGAGAGTGCAACTGCAACCGAGCTACAAGCAGCAGCGGGAAGCGATGCCGGAGCAAATGATTCCGCAGTTGGACTTCATCAGGGCATTTGTGCGACCGATGGGACTTACATCCATAGCGCTACCCAATACCGAAGCAGACGATCTGATGGGGTGTTACGTTTTGGCCGCGGCCCGGGATCAACACGACACTGTTCTGGCGACGAACGACAAAGATCTTTTCCAACTGGTCGGCGACAAAGTCAGAATATATTCGACCAATAAGACGGATTTGAAACAGCCGAAAGACTCGCACGCGCTTCTCGGAGTAGAAGAAGTGACGGAGAAGTGGGGAGTACCTCCGGCCGGAATTGGGGAAGTATTGGCTCTGACGGGAGATTCAGTCGACAACATTCCGGGGATTGACGGCATTGGCCTGAAAACCGCCGCAGGTCTTATCCGGCAATTTGGCACTATCCAAAATCTGCTGGCCAATCTAAAGGAAGTGCCAAGCGACAAGCTCAGGAAACGATTGGAAGAGGGACGGACGCAGATTCTGCAAAATCGCGAAATGGTCAAACTTGATCTTGACCATCCATTGCCCGTGCCAATCGCCGATCTCAAGATGCAGCCGATCTACGACGAGTATTTGCGGGGCATCGAGCAGTGCGAATTCAAATCATTGCTGAACGAAGTTCGGGCAGAAGCGGCGAACGCAGCGCGCAGCCAGGGAGAACTGTTCTTCTCCTGATCTCAGGGCGCTGACAAACCGTTGACCAACCTCAACGGACAGGCTGCGATCCCTCCCGGAACGTTGGCTGCCGCATGGCAGATTCCTATGATACTATGCGCCAATTGAATCGTTGACTGATTCAATTGCCTGGCGCCCGTGAAACCGAAAGATAACAAATCTCAGGCGATAGGCATTGTTGTTCTGGGAGCGATCGCTTTCGTCGCGGGCGCAATCTTGACCTGGGCAATTCTTTCGCACTTGTCTGGACGCACATCGACCCCTCAGCAAAGCGGAAATGATGTTCTTCCAGACATTTCGACTCTTACTCCAAGCACAGGGGCTATAGCGCTCGGGAACTGGTACTTCGACCATCATGATTGGGCGAGGGCGACCGAACAGTATCGAAAGGCAATTAAGCTGGGTTTGGACAATGCCGACGTTCGATCCGATCTCGGTAGTGCGCTCCGTTTCAGCAATCAACCCGCAGCGGCAGCAACCGAGTACGAAATTGCGCAGCGCGAGAACCCGGAGCACGAAAATAGCTTGTTCAATCTGGCAACCCTCTATCTGCAGTCATTGAACGAACCGGATCGTGCAATCACGTTACTGGAACAGTTTAAGGCCAGGTTTCCGCACAGCGGAGCGATTTCCCGGGTCGACGAGCTTCTCCAGGAGGCGAGGAAAAAGGGAACCAGTCCGTCACCGGCTCCGACTTCCGGCTGATCCGCAACCGAAGCTTTAACCACGGATTTCTCAGCGCGGCGCAGCCGCAACCAAAGCGATGAAAAGCAACCGCGAATAGACACCAATGGATCCTCCTTCGCTCTGCGAGCTACGGCGGGACAGGCTATGAATTGATTCCTTTATTCGCGTCTATTTGCGTTCATTCGCGGTTAGAGAATCCTCGCAAAAAAACAAGAATCGCAACCAGTGTAGTACAGGCTAACCTCGTGTCTTACTCTTTTCGTGAACCTGGCTCAAATGTTTGCAATTCGGCGAATACGTAGCCGATGAAAACATCTGCTTCGATTCGCAACGGGATGCGAAAGTTATCGTCAGAGATCCATCCTCGGCCACTCCGGAAACGCTTATAGGTCTTGAGTTGCAAATGTTGATCGATCGTTTTGAAGCTCAAATTAATCTTGATCGCGTTGCGCTCCGTGTCGCCGATGCGAATCCTTTCCCGACCGACCACTTGAAAGGTAGCCAAGTAACCGGCGTTGTTTGCGTAGACCACCATTACTTCTTTCTCGCCGTCTGTGAGCGGCTGACTGCGCAACCAAAAGTATGCAGTCTCGAAACTGAATACCGGTGCAAACTCTAGGGTGCGCGTTTTCGGCGGTTCTTTCGCAGGAGTGACATCCCGGAGACTGGTAGTTGCTTTGCCACTGAAATTGATCGTCGTCTTGATGCTTTCCCCCGCGTATTTTTCGTCCTGAACGACACGCGATGGTAAGAGGGTCGACCGATGGGAAAGGCATTCATGTTCGAGGTCTAATCGAAATAGGGCGCGAGGCCAGCCGATTGTTCCGCCAGTCGCTTTCGTTTTCACCACATCCCCCTCGCTGGTGAGGTGCACATCCGCTTCGGCGGCCGTAATACCGCTCCAACCAAAATGGTAGGTCAGATGACTATTCGGAGGGAACGGGAAGGATCCGGGTCCCTTGCTGGTAGTGACCGAATCGGCCCAAGGAGGGGTCTCAACGCCCCAACTCACTGAGAGGAAAGTTAAAAAGAAAAAGGGAAGGGCGATCTTCATTTTGGTATGATGTGTTCGATGCTTCGGGTGGGAATCCAACCTCTCAAACCATTCTCCAATCGACAAAAAGTCCACTCACCGCGTTCGGCCATCAGCCACAACTCTTGACCTGCGCCGGCGGTTATCACAGTGCGCGCGCTAGCCGCGGGCCCGTAGCGGACATCAGCGCTCGGGTCGACAACCACCGCAAGATTCGGATCTTTCATCCCGTCGCCCACCCAAATGGTCAATCCCAAGCTCAGGGCAAAAACGGGAGTGACAGCGAGCAGCAAGATTTTTCCGGGAGAACGAAGGCGCTGACTGGTTGCACACCCTAATATCGCAATTGCCGTTATCCAAAAGGAAGTGACGGCGAGAGCAAACAAAAAATCTGATCGAAACGCTAACCAGCGAAAAAGCGAATGCTCTTCGGTGCTACCGATCGCGCCGAGGGCAGAATCGAGATGCTGTTGCGCACCCGCAAAATCAGGATCTAAGACCAACGAACGACGGAAATTAAGTATGGCTCGTCCCGGTTCTCCCTGCTTCAGCCAAATGTTGCCCAGATTGAAAAAAAGTTCGGGGGCTACTACCCCGTTGGAGATCAGCTGCAAATAATTGGCTCTGGCTTCTTCATATTTCCCGTCGCGGAAAGCTTGACTGGCCTTTTCCAGCGTGATCGATTCGTTTGCATATGCAATACGGGAGGCCAGGAAAACGCAGGCGCCGAACGCCATCAGCATTCGCTTTATGGCGCCTTTTCCCATGCGTCGATCAACGATTTGATTTCCGTGCGCTCGATCGGAGAGAGCGCCTGCGCTTGATGAGCGTACACCCAGTTTGCCCGTTTCTCGATCACGCGGGCCAAAGCGGTACGAAGATCTTCTGGTACCTGCTTTTCTTGTAGTGCATCTTCCACAGCGATGTGACGAAGCGCGCCCTTCGCTCGCACTAATCGATCAAGCTGAATGAGACGGACAGCAGCGGAAAGTGCTTCCTCGGCCTGCGGTGAATCGAGTTTTCGCCGCTGAAAGCGCCGATCGGCTAAGAGGACCCGTAGAGGAGCGCGCCTCTGCGACCACAGTTTGCCCCAGTATCCGATACCTAAACCGGCAACGATTCCGGCGGGAAGGAGCTGGATCAACCAAAATATGGAGTTTCCCCGCAGTGGCTCGAAGGAGGCACTTGTTCCGCTCTTGGCGACAAAGTCGGTCATCGCCGAACTCGGGGAAGGTGACGGATTCGCCTGCTCAGGGGAAGCGTTCAGATTCGGCTGAGAAGTTGGCTGCGAAATGGGTTGGCCGTCAACGCTGATGGCTTTGGGGTCGAGATTCAATGTCACGTATTTCTCCTGCTCTGGATCAAAGTAGGAGAAGCTCGCGGCGGGTGTTTCGCGGACCGGCGCGTTGGCTACTAGGGGATACCGGAAAGTCTTTACAGCGTTCAGGCCGATATCATCCTGAGCTTCAATCTCGGAACTGACCAGGTAGACATGCCAGACTGACGTTGCCGCGAGGGTGGGCGCCTGGACTCGATCAAAGTTCCCGTTTCCGGAAATTTGGATCTGCATATCGAGCGGATCACCGACGTTGACATGGGCTGGCTGAATTGATTCGGTCATTGTAAATCTTCCGATTGCTCCGCTAAAGTTGGCCGGCCGGCCGTCGGTCGGTAACGCCTTGATTTCGAGAGTAGCGCCGTTAGTACCAATCGATACATCTTTCCGTTCGTACCCGTTGAAGCCGTTGCCGAAGGGCGACTGATCAAAATCATTGTCGAAGCCGGGGGGAGCGTTGCGGAGGACCGGAACATGCAGCAGGAATTCTTGAGTCGCGGAGTGAAGATCCAGTTGTCCGGCTCGAACCCCCGTAATAGCCGTTTTGTAGATGAGCACGCGATACCAGCGGCCGTTCACTTGGACCTCTTTTTCGGCGGGGTCCGGATATTTGGTGGTTACAAAGCCGTCCCCGTCGATGATCGGAAGCTGTCCCTGCGGATATGGCTGATACCAGATCCGCCGATCAAAATAATATCGGAGTTCCACCGGGACGGGTTCACCGACGTAGGCAGAGTCCTTGGGAACGACCAACTCACCAAAATAGGATTTGTTTGGCTCGGTGGGCTTCGTCGTCTCCTCTTTCACGACTGCGAGCGTCAAAGGCGAGGTTTGAATTTCCCGACCGTTGAGGTTCAGTTTGACGGGAGGAATCGAGAATGTTCCCTCCCGCTGGGGAGTAACGAGATAGGTGAAACTCACGGTGAACGAGATCTCTCCATTTGAGGTCTGCATCCGCGTCGCTTGGCTCGTGAATTTAACTGAAAGACCTTCCACGGAAATGCTAGGAGGTTCTGCGAGACGTGCATTTCGGACCTCGACTTCCAGTCGGACCGCTTGGCTCACGGTGGTGTGATCGCTGGATAGCGTCGCTTGGACTCTCGGTTCGCCTGGATCGGTCCTCGCGACCACACAAAGCATGAAGAGTAAAGCTACGCTAGAATTCATCTCACCAATCCTTGAGCACCGGACGATCGCCCTTCTTGCGGTGGGAAAGATCAACGTGGTCTTCGTCCCCTCGGAACGAGTCAAGCAGTCCGTTTGCTTCCTCCGAAGTCATCTTTTGTCCATTTGGAATCTCGTTTCCTGGTTTTTCCTGTCCTGGCTCGTTCGGTTCGATGGCGCGTAAGTCTCCCTGCTTCTTCTTTTCGGGGCTCGAATCTGCTTCCGGAGGAGGTGACTGACCTGTTCCTGAGCGGTCTTGAGTGGATGGATCAGAACCTTGGTTTGGTTGCCGCCCACTGTTTCCTTGCGACTGGCCTTGGCCAGAAGAAGGTCCCTTTGACTGTTGCTTGCCGCCCGGATTCCGCGCTCCGCCTTGCTGCTGCTGTTGCTTCCGTTTTTTCACTTCTTCGATTCGCCGCTTGACCAGAGCTAAATTCTTCTTTGCGGCCTCGTCGTTAGGGTCGATAGCGAGTGCTTGCTCGTAAAGATACTCTGCGTCTTGATAATTGGTCAGTT
Organism: uncultured Verrucomicrobiae bacterium; assembly: GCA_963804425.1. Lineage (GTDB taxonomy): Bacteria > Verrucomicrobiota > Verrucomicrobiia > Chthoniobacterales > JAFAMB01 > DASTDH01. Next base: position 439,039 of record CAWDQF010000007.1, read on the forward strand.
GGCGCTCGACATCGTCCTGCTGGTCGCCCTGTTTGAAGAGTGCGTTGCCACCATTGTAGTACGCTTTCTCGCGAAGAGTCGGGCTAGAACTTTGCAAGGCTTCAGAAAAATTCTCAAACGCTTGGTCGTACCTGCCGATTCGGTAAGCGGCCGTGCCGGCGTTGTAATTAAGCACCGGATCGTGCGGCGTGTGCTCTAATTCCTGTTGCCATTGTTTCAGCGCCTGGTTGTAATCTCCGTGTTGATAGAATTCGGAGGCGCTGGATGCTTTGCTTACAGTGCCAGCGCCGAAACCAAAAATGAGCATCGACGCGATGGCAGTTTTCTGAAAACGCAGACGTTCGCTGAGGATAAAGGATATAGTCAAGAGCAATAAGCCTAAGGCAAGAGGCAACTGATATCGTTCGATGGGCGTGCGAAAAGTGCGTTTACCAAGATTTTCCTCGCTTAGACGATTGATTCCGTCACGGACCAACCACGAAACCGTATCGGGCCCCAGGTGAAGGTAAAAGCCCCCGGTAGCTTCGGCGATCGCCTTGAGGCGAGGCTCGTCCAATTTGGTTTTCACGACTCTGCCGCTACTGTCGCGGAGTAGTTGGCCATTGGGCAACGGAATCGTTGCTCCGTCGGACGAGCCGACTCCCACAGCGAAAATGCGAATTCCATTTTTAGCAGCGCGTTCGGCCTCCGCCAGACCATCCTCGTCCAGCTCTTCGCCATCGGTAATCAGCACCAAGGCCTTATAGCCTTCGCCGTTGCGGCCGAGAATCAATTCGCTGGCTCGGACCGCCGCGGCAATATCGGTACCGCCGCGGGCGACGGTATTTGTAGTCAGTTCATTGATGGTGGCGATCACCGTGTCGTAATCAATCGTTAATGGAGCCTCAACCTGAACTTCGCCAGCAAATGCCAGCAGTCCGAATCGATCTCCTGGCATTGAATCGATCAGATCTTCGGCAGCGAGCTTAGCTCGGGCCAGACGACTCGGCGATACGTCGGTGCTCAGCATGCTTTTCGACGTATCTATGGCGAGAAGGATATCGCGTCCTCGAAAATTTTGAGTCTCCTGAACCTCTCCCCATCGCGGCTGCGCAAGCGCAAAAACAAAACAAGTCAGACCCGCTAGAAAGAGAAAGCGTCGTTGACGGCGGCGACCTTCATCGATTGCGTCGGTCAAGGATGGCAGCAGCCTGGAAGCGACAATTCTTTCGAGGCGGGTGCGCACGAGCCGATCTCCTCGCCGCATCAGAATGGCAATGGTTGCAACCAGAATAAGGAGCAACAGCGCAAAAGGTTGTCCGAAACTCACGGTGCGCTCCTCCAAATGGTTTCACCTAAAAGGCTGCCGAGTCCAAGCAGAGCAACTCCTGCCCCAACAAACCACGAAAAGAAGTCCCGATAATGTTGAATTTGGCGCACATCCATATCGGTCTTCTCCAAATTGTTGATCGAACTGAAGATCCCTTCCATCCCGCGCGTATCAGTAGCTCGGAAGAATTGCCCATGTCCGATGTCTGCGATTCGTCGGCAGGTGTCCTCCTGGAATGGCATATACTCTTCGGTGTAAAATTTATTTCCAAATCGATCGGTCTCTGGGAAGGGGACTAGTCCGTTGGTTCCTGTGCCGATGGTATAGATTTTGATACCGATCGCGGCCGCGGCCTCTGCCGCTGTATACGGAGGGACGGAGCCCGCGTTATTGTCACCGTCGGTCAACAAGACAATCACTCGGCTCTTGGCTTTACGATCGCGCAATCGGTTGGCCGCGCTTACCAGCGCGGAGCCGATCGCCGTACCATCCTCGGTAAGCCCAATTTGGAGTCTACCGAGATTGGACAGCAACCAGGAATGATCCAAGGTGAGTGGACTGACGAGGAAGGGTCGACCGGCAAATGCGATTACTCCAATTCGATCGTTAGGTCGACCTTCGATGAATCGTTCCGTGACCTGTTTCACCACGTCGATGCGACTAGCTCGTTCCGATCCGATGGTGAAATCCTCCGACAACATGGATCGTGACACATCGAGCAGGAGCATTACATCGATCCCGCTGGCGTGCATTTGAGAGCCGGTGATCCCAAACTGCGGACGCGCAAATCCGAGCACGAGACTGAGAACGCCAGTATAAAAAAATGTTCGTTGGATGAAAAGACGATTCAATCCGGCAAATTTCACGCCGCTTCGAAGAAATCGCGCCGGGGCAAACTGCAGGCTAGGCGATTTCGTCTGTCGCTGGCAGAGCCAAAGCAGGGGCAGCAGCAAGACAGCCAACAGGAACCAACTTTGTTCAAATCGAAAATGCATGGTCAACCCGTTTCATCGATCCAGGTCGTCGCTTGACGCATTAGACTCACCGGGGTTGCTGCGGTCGTCGCCCGGGCGAACTTCAACCGATCGCAATTCTGTAGAAAGTCCTGGAGGCGCTCTTTTTGCACGGGATCGAATAGGTGCTGCTGCGCCGTACTTGCAATAAATTCTTCGGTCGATTGCCGGCGCGCGCGCAATCCGTATTGGCGTTCCAGAAATCCACGCAGGATTTGCGAAAGCTGAAAAGCCGCCTCATCCGGGTTGAGCGCCGCGATTTCAGTATCTACTCTGGCCAATTCGGAGCGCGCCCATTCCTTTGGGAGAGCCGGTGGCGAAATCATTTTTCTGCGATCTGGCCAGAAGGCGTAAGCGAGCAAAGCAACCACGAGAAGGGCAGCAAGCGTTCCGATGATCCCCCATAGTGGATGCTCGACGATCGGCGGCTTAATATCCTCGAGGTCCTGAGTGACTTCAGATAGACCTAGCAACAAAAAGTTTATCATCCTGCACTCCTGAGGAGCCGCTGTCGACGAAGGAAAAAGTTTCGCAATGCCGGAAAATAGTCTTGGTCCGTTCTCAGCGGTATCATTCCGATTTTGCTGCGCCGAAGGAGTGCATCCCGACCCTTGCGCTGTTCATCGGCTACTCGGGCGAACTCACGACGTGTTTCCGAATTAGAAAAATCAATCTTCGATCTGATTCCAGTTTCAGGATCCTGCACCTCGACGATCCCGACGGACGGGAGTTGCCATTCTCCGGGATCCTCGATCGGGACGGCTATCAGGTCGTGTCGGCGCGCACAGATCGAGAGCGGTCTTTCGAAGCTGTCTGCTTGGAAATCGGATAGAAGGAAAATAACTGCACGCCGGGTGGTAACCCGGTTAATGAATTCCAGCGGCCGCGCCAGGTTGGTGCCTTGGCCCTGCGGCTCAAAAAAAAGGATTTCGCGAATGATTCGAAGAGTATGGGTACGTCCTCGCTTCGGAGGTATATAAAGTTCAGTGCGATCGGTGAATAGCAAAAGGCCAACGTTATCGTTGTTTCGAATCGCACAGAAGGCCAGCAGCGAAGCGACTTCAGCGGCCACCTCGCGTTTGCTCGCGGAGATGCTTCCGAAACCTCCGGAAGCGCTGATATCGACCAGTAATAAGACGGTGAGTTCGCGTTCCTCCACATATTTCCGCACAAAGGCTTCTCCCATTCGGGCCGTGACGTTCCAATCGATGGAGCGGATTTCGTCGCCGACCTGATAAGGGCGAAAATCATCAAAGTCCATCCCTCTTCCTCGGAAGACGCTGTGGTATTGGCCCGCAAAGGCAGTTTCTACCATGCGACGAGTGGTTAATTCCAGTCGTCGAATCTTTTTGAGAATCTCTTTGGTGGAGCGCACGAGATCAAGGCACCGGAAGGCCGGCGAAGATCCGCTGAACGATGGTGTCGCTCGTCACTTCTTCTGCCTCCGCCTCGTAGCTAACGATGATTCGATGACGAAGAACGTCCGGCCCAACGGATTTTACATCGTGCGGTGTGACATATCCTCGGCCCTCCATGAAGGCGTGAGCTCGCGCCGCCAGTGTCAGATAAATCGTGGCTCGCGGGGAGGCGCCGTAACGGATTAATCCATCCATCCCCAATTGGTAGTCGCCAGGACGGCGTGTAGCCCAGATAAGATCGACGATGTAGTCCTTCACGCGATCGTCGATAAAAACCCGATTTACCACGTCACGAGACCGAATGATCAACTCCGGGTTGGCAACAGCTTGGACGGAAAAGTCTGGAGCAGATGTGCCCATCAGGTCCAAGATCTGGCGCTCTTCATTCTTGGTAGGGTACTCGACGTTCAACTTCAACATGAACCGGTCCAGCTGCGCTTCCGGTAACTGATAAGTGCCTTCTTGTTCGAGCGGATTTTGCGTGGCCAAAACGAGAAAAGGGTCCGCTAGACGGTACGATTGCTCGCCGATGGTCACCTGCCGCTCCTGCATGGCTTCTAGTAAGGCGCTCTGCACTTTGGCGGGCGCACGATTGATTTCGTCCGCCAATATAAGGTTGGAGAATATCGGACCTAATTTCGGCCGGAAGTCGCCGTCTCGAGGGTTGTATATCAACGTCCCGACGATGTCGGCGGGAAGAAGGTCCGGCGTGAACTGAAGCCGCCGAAATCCGGTCTGAATACAACCGGCCAATGTTCGAACAGTTAAGGTCTTGGCCAGTCCAGGAACGCCTTCTAACAACACGTGCCCGTTGGCCAGCAGACTGATCAGCAAACGGTCGATCAAATATTTCTGACCGACTACGACTCGCGATATTTCGTGCTGTACGGCGCTGATCCAGGTTCCCGCGGCCCTTACTTCCTCCGTTAGCGATTCTGTAGAAATCGTCATAAAAATCTAGCCTAGAATGCACCAAAAGGCTTCTCGGGGAAAACGCAAACGACCGTTGAGTGCCGATAGGGGGAACCGGCGGAGCGAAATTTTGCGCATGGTCTTATATCTTCGCGGAGAGCGGCCGATTGGATTTGGGTTGAAACCCTACTGAAAACCCCGCATTTTGAAATGGCTTTGTATCCGACCCCGTGGCAGAGAAAAACCTTGTGGAGCGCGATCACGTGCGTCTCTCTCGTGGTGATCGTCGCGGTCATTTTCTTCACTGTGCTCGTGGCGACTCGCGTTGTGCTCTTCTTGCAACCCCTTCTGCTGCCGGTCGCGATTGCCGGAGTTCTCGCCTATCTCCTGGAGCCGCTGGTCAGTTGGCTTGCGCGCCGCGGCTTACCTCGACTGATCGCTGTGATTATCGTGTTCGCGGTTTTCTGCTCAAGCGGCGGCCTATTCGTCATCGGCATCGGTCCGTCGATCTCTACGGAAAGCCAAAAGTTTTTCACGGCTTTGCCCGGTTATTTGGAGAGAAGCTGGGGTTTGTTGGGCGATTCTCTGGAAACCTCGTTGAACAAGCTGCCCCAATTGGGGCAGCACCAGCCGGATGCTAACGCCACGCCAGGTCCGTCCGCCGGCGTCGCACCCTCTCCTAACCCGACCGCGGCTGCTACCCCCGGCAGCACGTTTGAGCGTTACCGGGATAACCCGTACGTCCAGCAATCGTTGCAATACTTGAAAGATCAGCTGCCCGCTCTCGCCCAACAGACATGGACGTTCATTCAAAACAGCTTGACCGGGGTGTTTGGTGTTTTCGGCTATCTCTTCGGCCTTTTTATCATACCGATTTACCTCTTCTTCTTTCTCAGGGAAAGCCCGCGGATTGCCTTATCTTGGAGCAATTTTTTACCTATCCGGAACTCTGAGTTTAAGGATGAAGTCGTCAGTTTGATCACAGAGATCAACGGCTACCTGATCGCTTTCTTTCGCGGGCAGTTGGTCGTCAGCATGATTGATGGCACGCTGGTTGCCGTCGGCTTGTCGATCGTCGGCGTCCAGTTCGGATTTTTGATCGGGATTTTCTTCGCCTTCGTTGGGATCATTCCGTACGTCGGCTATGTTGTCTGTTACATTCCGGCGATGGTCATTGCCTTTGTTCAATTCAATGACTTTGCGCACCCCTTTTGGGTTACCGTGGTCTTCTTGATTGTGTCTCAAATTGACGGGATGGTCGTGGCTCCTCGCGTCGTTGGCAATTCAGTGGGTCTTCACCCAATCACAGTGATTTTCTCGGTTTTTTTCTGGACGCTGGTTTTTGGTGGCTTGGTGGGCGCAGTGCTGGCAATCCCGCTCACCGCTACCGTCAAAGTATTGATGAAGCGCTACGTTTGGGAGCGTCAACGGAATCTGTTTTTCAACAAAGTCGAGCCCAGAGATCAAGACGAGGACAGCGAGATCGAAATCGCCACCTAGGGAAGAATCTAGCTACATGTGAGCAATGATGTTGCTGCCGAACTCAGAGCACTTAATCTCGGTCGCTCCGTCCATCAGACGGGCGAAATCGTAGGTGACCCTTTTGCTGGCAATGGCCCCGGTCAAACCCCGGACGATCAGGTCCGCCGCTTCGGTCCAGCCAAGGTGACGTAACATCATCTCGCCGGAAAGCACCACCGAACCCGGATTTACCCGGTCGAGATTAGCGTACTTCGGCGCGGTGCCGTGCGTAGCCTCAAAGATCGCATGACCGGTGTGGTAATTGATGTTTCCACCGGGAGCGATACCGATTCCTCCGACCTGAGCTGCCAACGCGTCGGAAAGATAGTCGCCATTGAGGTTCAGGGTGGCGATAACGTCGAAGTCGTCCGGCCGGGTCAGAATCTGTTGCAGGGTGATGTCAGCGATCGCGTCCTTCACGATAATTTTACCTTCGGCCCGGGCGGCTCCGAGCTCGTTGTTGGCCGCCGTTTCGCCGTTGGCAGCTTTGGTCTTTTCCCAGCGAGCCCAGGAATAGGTCTGATCTCGAAATTGGGTGTCTGCCAATTCGTATCCCCAATCTCGGAACGCCCCTTCCGTAAACTTCATGATATTCCCTTTGTGAACCAGCGTGACCGATTTCCTTTTTTGTTCGATTGCGTAACGAATCGCGGCCGCGATCAAACGCCTGGATCCAAGGCGGCTTACGGGTTTGATCCCGATACCAACTTCCACTTCGGTCTGACCCAATGTTGGTTCGAAGCTGAGGAATCCTTTGGTTGCGCTCTCGGTTCCAAACCGAATTTTCGTGAACTCTTTGGGAAATTCTCTTTCCAGAATATTGAGAAGCTTTTGCGATTCAGGTGAGCCGGCTTGAAACTCGATACCAGCGTAAATGTCTTCCGTGTTTTCTCGGAAGATAACCATGTTTACTTTTTCGGGATGACGGACTGGAGAAGGCACACCCTCAAACCATTGCACGGGTCTCAAGCAGACGTAGAGATCGAGCAGCTGGCGTAACGCGACATTTAGCGAACGGATACCGCCGCCGACTGGGGTGGTCAGCGGGCCTTTGATTCCTACCAAAAATTCTTTGAATGCGTTGACCGTGTCGTCGGGCAACCAGGTATCGAACCTTTGTTTGGCAGTCTCTCCAGCAAACACTTCGAACCAGGAAATATGTTTTCTGCCTCCGTAAGCTTTCTCGGTGGCCGCGTTAAATACCCGCTCGCTTGCCGCCCAGATGTCGCTGCCGGTGCCATCACCGCGGATGAAAGGAATCACCGGATTGTCCGGACAGTAGATCTTACCGTTTTCTATGGTGACCTTGCCGCCAGAGGGGGGCTGCACAGTTTGATATGACATAAGATATGGAAAGCCAAGCACCCCGGAACCGGGGAATTCTTCCGTCACCTAAAAAATAGACCAACGCAAATAGAAACCGTGAAGTGTTCAGGCCCTGGACAGTGTTTGAATTTTTCGTCCGAGAAGGTAATCCCTGTCGCAGGGTCCGCGCGCTAAATTTGCAAATGCCAACCCCTGTGCTTTAATGCCCAGGCAATAAGTTAACCTCGTTAAATTTCTATCTTGCTATGATTGTTACTGAGCCGCGGGAGGAGACCGAAGTGCACGCGCAGGCGGAGGAGTTGGCTCAGATCTTGATGAAGCTGCAGCGCTGTTTTCTGGCGAACCTCTCTGCGGAATTGAGCCGAGGAAGCGTGTCTTTCCCACAGTATTTCCTTTTAACTTATCTAGAGAACAAGGAAGTGATCAGCATGTCGGAGATAGCCGCGAAAATGGGGCATACGACCGCTGCGGCGACCGGTTTAGTCGACCGACTGGAACGCCTGGGGTACGTGCAGCGTGCACATGCCCTGGACGACCGGCGCAAAGTGATGGTACGAATCACCCGGAAAGGGTCGAACCTGGTAGCGCGAATCCGCCAAGACATGGTGGACACGATCACACTTTTGTTGAAAGAACATCTTACCGCGGAACAAGGAAGGACCTGGTTGGAGGTCTATCGAAAAATTACGCAGTTTTGCGATACAACAGTAAACAAAGAATGAGATCCTCTTTATTCGCCTTAACCACATTGGCCGGACTCACTGCCTCGCTTTTGGCCGGCGAGTCAAACGTAGATTACCGTAGTCACCGTTTGACGCTAGATGATGCGGTCCAGCTATCACTCAAACAAAGCCCGACGATTTTGACGAAGATTCAGGAATTGAAACGGAACAAAGGATTGGTCTTCGAAGCGCAGGCGAAACTGTTGCCACAGGTCATCGGCAGCGGTAGCTACACCCAGGACGATCCAGGGCTGGTGAGAAGCTCGACCGGGGGCAAAGGAGCCAACTTAGATTTGCTCGGCGTGCCAGGCGGTCAGTCCGTAGTGATTGGACCTGGAGGTACCTCGAACATTGTCTCTATTCCGATTAACCAGCTTCTTTCCGGCCAACAAACCGCGACTGAGAATTGGTTGGTGCAGATCCAAGTGCAACAACTGCTTTGGGACGGAGGGGCTACCATCGCCTCGCGGAGAGCCGCCCGGATCAACGAGGATGGAGCCTACTACAGTCTGCGGGATACGATTGATTCGACGGTGGAAACCGTACGGACACAGTTTTACACGATCCTGCTCGATAAGGCATTGATTCAGGTCCAGGAAGAGTCAGTCAACCTGCTCCAGAGCCAATTGGAAGATCAGAAGAGTCGATTTGAGGCCGGGACCGTCCCTCAATTCAACGTGTTGCAGGCCCAATCCCAGCTGCAGAATCAGATCCCGTTGCTCATTCAAGCTCAAAACAATTATCGGATCGCCCAGGTACAGCTCGCCAAGACGCTTGGCATCCCGGCAGGACGCCAATACGCCACGGATGAACCGCTGCCGGTCGCCGGTCGACTCACTTACACGCCGATCAAATACGATTTATCCAGCGCGTTGGTCACGGCGCGGGCAAATCGTCCTTTCCTCAAAGTACAAAGATCCAATATACTCGCCGGGGTCGAGCAGGTCACGGTAGCGGCGGCCGGCTTTCAACCTACGTTTTCGGCTAACGCCGGGCTTGAGCAGGAAAAAAATCCTCGAACCAGCCACCTGGATGATACCAAAGAGGGATGGTTTTTCGGCTTTACCGGGAGTTGGAATATCTTTGACGGTGGCTTGACCTATGGAAATCTGAAGGCCGCTCGCGCTAGTCTGGAAGAAGCCAAGGTCACCTATGACGATTCGACTCGACAGGTCGAGCTCGATGTAGCGACCGCCGTGGACAATCTTCGCCAGTCGCAAGAGACGATTGTGGCGTCGGAAAAAGCAGTTCAAGTCTCACAGGAGTCGCTCCGGTTGTCTAATGAGCGTTTAGCCGCAGGTACTGGCACTCAGTTAGATGTGTTAAACGCCCAAACGCAGTTGACCACCGCTCGTTCCAATTTGGTCCAATCCCAGTTCAATTACATTGCTGCGGTGGCTCAATTCCAGTTCGCGACCGGCACCGAGACCAAATACAATGATATGTTCGACGATCCGAGTAAGCGGCCGTCGACGTTAACTAACAGCGAAGCAAACAAAGCGCTCCGGTCTCGCTACGATTCTCCCTTGGATCCCTGCAAGCCTGCGACCTCTAAGGCAAAGAAGGAATCTTTGACCCCACCGCAGGGCAAAGTCATTTTCTCCAACGATTAGGGGCTGGTTCTGATGCGCGCGGAGGAGACGATCCCGGTCCGATTCTTTCCTGCGTTGTCCGATTTGGGATTTGTCGAACATGGTTTTGTTCTTCGGATTCCTGGCTTGGATGTGCAGACCGACCGGGAGTCCGCATTGCAACGGCTTGAGAGGTGCCATCGCGAACAGCTGTCGAGGATTGGAACTCGATCGGTCAAATTAGCTGAACAGGTTCACGGTAGCGGCGTCGCGATGGTCGATGCCGGCTCGCCGGCAAAGAGCAAGGCGGTCGACGGGTTAATCACTGCGGATCCCCAGATTGTCCTTTGGATTTATGTCGCGGATTGCTGCGCAATCTTCCTCGTAGACCCGACTCTCCACGTGATTGGCCTCGTGCATTCGGGCAAAAAAGGGACGGAGCAAAATATAGTTGGCGTTGCCATTCAAAAATTCCGTACAGAGTTTCATTCTGAACCACGCGACCTGATCGCCGTGTTAAGTCCTTGCATTCGCCCGCCCCATTACGAAATCGATTTTGCCGGAGGTATCGTGGCGCAATTGCGGGGCGAGAACGTGGGCAAGATCTACGATGATGGCGAGAATACCGGCTCGGATCTCAATCGTTTCTACTCCTATCGGATGGAAAAGGGTCGCACGGGGCGGATGCTGGCCTTTCTGGCACTGCGGAGATAGTCCGGCATCGCGGGGGCCGCGCTTGCGCTGCCTGGAAACGCATCCAGCGCACTAGAACGATTTCTCGCATCCGCCATCGATTGGGATTTGTGCACCTGTCGTCTTCCTGAAAGCGGAACCGCAGAGAGTTGCCACAAGTTCTCCCACATCCTGGCTGCTGATCTCGGTCCGCAGAAAATTGTCCCGCCGGTAGTCGTCGACTGTCATTCCCCGAGCACGAGCGCGCTGCGAAAGAATTTCCGGTGTCCAGATCCCAGTATCAAAAACGGCGTGAGGGTGGACAATCTGCACTCGGATTCGAGACGCGCCCCACTCTGCGGCGGCGGAGTGTACGAGTTGCGTCAACGCCGCTTTCGCTGCCGAATAGGCGGCAGCTCCCCGTCCCTGGGGCGCGACATTCTGAGGCGAAATGACTACAATCCGGCCACCGCCCGGTGATTCTTGGAGCAACGAGTAGCAGTTTCGCAATAAATTGAAGTTGGCGTCCAGATTCACTCGCATCGCGTGCTGCCAAGCGCTCGGTTCCAGGTCAACGATTTTTCTGGTCGAAGGAATATATGCTGTGTTCAAAATCAAAATATCAAGGCCGCCGAACCGCTGGACAGTCTGGTTCAGCACATGACTTAGTTGATTTTCGTCCGTGACATCGACCGGAAGACCAAGAAAGGCGGGGACATCGGCCAAAGCCGAAATAGACGGATTCAGATCCAACCCGACAACCGCTGCTCCCTTTGCCAAAAAAGTCTTAGCGGTTGCTCGACCAATGCCCGAGGCTGCTCCGGTGATCAGAGCAACCTCTCCGGCAAACTCCCGCGCGGATCCTGGTTGAAAGGTATTCTCGACGGCAGGACGCGAAAGATCGAACTCGGAAATGGGCTGCCAACCACCCAATTCTTCCGCTTGGAGAATGATTTTGATCGTATGTCGAAACAGCTCAGCTAGGAGGTCGGCTTCCGCAGGTTCGCGTCCCACCGTCACGAGTCCAAGCGTCGGATCAAGAATGACTCGCGGCGTCGGGGCACGCTCCTGCGCAGCGTGGTGGGTCTGGCCGAGGAAGTCAGCTTGATAGCGTTTGGCGAACGCTTGCATATCTCGTCCGACCCAGGGTGACAGTTTGAAGTAGCGATGGTGCTCAGGTGTGGCTGGACCGCGATTGAGCAACATGAGCGCGTCGGGCCGTGCTATAAGCTCTGGAAGCAGCTCACTTTGATGGGACGCCAGGATCATTGGTCTGCCAGCAAACTCCGAAATCTGACGCCTCAGTCGCACTACCTCAGTGCGCGAGAACGAACGACGGACGTTCGTTCTCGTTACACGTGCCGGAGTCAACGATTTTTGAATCCGGTCCTCCGCGGCATTCACCAAGCCTAGCATCCGTCGATACGACTCTTCGGGGGTTTGGCCAAACGTGCATATACCCCGTTTTGCTAGCACCAAGCCGGTTAGCGTGTCGGTGTGCCGACTTTCTAATGCTTCGGCAACCATTTTCGCTAGTGCAAAGTCGGATTGCGCATAAGGGATCAAAAGTACGCTCTCGCCGAACACGGCCTGGATCAGTTCTGCTGCGCGCGATGTATTGGTGAGGCTGAGAATCGCATCTGCGCTGGTCTGGTCGACGTATTTGGCCGGGATTATTGCGTGGAGCAATGCATTGCTCGTCGGCGCTGGGGAATCCGGTTCGTTCGACGCAAGACGAAGCTGGCGGGCCAGTTCCCGTTCCGATAGTCCCGGAAGTCTGAGCAATCGGAGCAAGTAATCACGGCGCAAGGGCACGAATTGGTCGACCTCTAGAGTTGCGAAATTCGTATCGGCAGCGTGAACGTATAAGAGCTCGGAAACCTCTCCGAAGAGATTTTTTTCCAAGACTTTGACCGAGATCGCGCCTCCGACAGAACTGCCGAGATCAGGTTCGGCACCCAATACCCTTGCGGAATAAATTCGGCGTTCAAGATCACTTGAGCTCCACCGGTCGCTCTCTGAAGGGTTCCAAAGGCTTTGCATACAAAAATCACTATTTCGTCAGGCTGCTCGCTGATCAGCCTTTGATAGGAAGCGCGCGCAGCCTATCCGACGTAGCTCTTTGGACGCCTCGCGCACCGTGCTCAAGCGCTCGGCGGCGTCGAATCCTCGAGCGCCGCGGATCGCGATCCCTCCAGGATGGATCGATCGGAATCCCTGTCCCACAACGGCCGGCAAATATTCCCTGTTCCACAATTTAGTTCCCCCCTGGAGAGTAGACTATTCCATTTCGTTTCTGTTGAAAGAGAGCAGTTTTGCCGTTGGTTGCGAGATCTGTACTACGTGGTGACAAATTTTCTTCAACCCCGCCGGAATTTTGATTCGTCGCTCAGCGAGATCATGGACCGGCCACAGCCGGTTTCAGATGATCTGCGGATCGATCTCGACAATATCGAGAGACTCAACCGGAGTTTTGGTAGTTATGAGTTGATCCGTTTCTTCCTGCGTCGATGGATTGCTCCGGGCGAATCGGTGTCACTGCTTGATTTATGCACCGCTTCTGGCGACATCCCGCGGTATGTGGCGGACTGGTCGCGAAAACAGAAGTCAATCGTCAGAGTTCACGGCATCGACTTTCAACCTTCGACTTTGTCTATCGCCCAAGCAAAATCGGTGGTTTATCCGGAGATTACTTACGAGGAGGCAGATGTACTTCACTTTACACCGGCCGAGCCATTCGATTTCGTCATTTGTTCTCTGGCCTTGCATCATTTTGCGTATTTCGATGCAATCAATTTGCTTCGACGGATCCGCAGTTTCGCCCGTCGTGGCGCGGTCGTGGCGGACTTGGCGCGCTCCGATTTCGGCATCATGGGTATTTATCTCCTGACCAGTCTTTTGATTAAGCACCCGATGAACAGATTTGACGCACGGCTTTCGATCCGTCGCGCCTTTTCCTTCCGAGAGTTAGCGGTAGCGGCGGCCGAAGCGGGTTGGTCGGGTTTCGGGCACCGCCGGTTTCCGGTGAACCGACAAGCGATTTGGCTGGAGGGAGAAACGTTGACCTCGGGTTGACGAAGGCGGTGCGACTCGCTTTAGTCTGCCTCGGATCACTCCCATGAACGTCCCGACTCCGTTATTGGCGCTGGTTTTTTGGCTTCCCGTTCAGCTGTTCGCGGATACAGCGATCGATCTGAGCCGGTTTCAATTGCAGGTTGAGAAGGGAACGCAGGCGCAGGCAGAGATCGTGGACGATCCAGATGAAGGTCAAAAGGCCATAGTTGTCACGGTTTCGAAGCCTGGTCCGGAGTTCTGGAGCGTAGAGTTGCGCGCACCTGGTTTCCAATTCCAAACTGGTAAACACTACGAACTCACCTTTCGGGCCAAGAGCTCACCGGCAGAGTATGTGTACTTCGTGGCGGAGAAAGACTCGGGTAATCAGGAATCGATCGCGGAAGGCACGACCCTGAAAATTCCAGAGCAATGGACGGAGTGCACGATCGTCCTGGATCCAAACATCAATGGTGATCCCGCCCGACTCACCATTAGCGATCTTTCCGTCGATCCGTCGACTTTTCGCTTTCGCGACTTCAAGCTGATCGAGAAGTGACGGGGGGAGCCGGAAGCTAGAAGCGTGAAGCATCGAGCATGGATGGGTTCGACTAGACGCGAAAAAACTGCGGTGGCGACTGCGCGTGATAGTTATGCCGATCCGAGGGGACTTTTCGTGCAGGTACTCAGATCCGGCGTGCCATGGGACTTAGTGGGATAGTCGCGAGTAGCGATCGAGGCTCCGGCTTTAAGCTTCCCAGGTCCTATCTACTGGATTCCCAATCGTAGCTTCTAGCTTTTGGCTTCCGGCTTCTTCCTCTCAGCCAGATACTCTTGAGCCAAATCGCTCCGCTTCATTTTCCCCCGGGCATTGACCGGGAGAGAAGACACGATTTGGAAATCGCGCGGCACCTGCCAGTCGACCAATCCAGTCCGGCAATGCGCTTCCAGCTGTTGCCGAGTCATTGTGCTATGGGTGAGAACCAGTGCCACGAGATCTTCATTGCGACTCGGCGATGGCACTCCGAAGACGATCACATCGATGATCCCAGGCAACTTGCGCAAGTGTTCTTCTATGACCGACGGATGGACCTTTTTACCGGCGACATTGATGGAATCAGATGCTCGACCATAAAGTTGGGCGCCACGATCGAGCCAGCGGACGAGATCTCCTGGAACGAAGCGTATACCATCGAGGACCTCGGGTTCTGGGCTGGGAAAGTAGCTGTCACCGACATTTGAGCCGCGAACTTCTATCCGGTCATTTTCACGGCGCCGGATTTCGACGCCGTCCATTGGTGTGCCGACAAAGCCGGAAGGGGCGTCTAGGTTTCCCTCCCGATCAAACGCTATTCCGCCACATTCGGACGAGCCGTAGAAGCTATGGATTCGGAGCCCGTATCGAAGGTGAAATTGCCGAATCGTTTCCGCTGGAAGGGGAGCTCCGGCCGAGATACAGAGTCGGATCGACCCGAGCGCATCAGGGTCATCTAAAGCGCTCAACGCATGAAAAATCGCTGGAGTAGCCGGAAGCACAGTCGCTTTCGAGTATTGCAAATTCTTGCGGATCGCGCGCGGGAGGCGGTCACTGGAACAGACCAGGGAGATGCCTTGATATAAGAGTGGGGTAATCAGGTTGTTAAAGCCGTAGGAATGAGCGAACGGGATCACCCCGAAATTGATGTCGCCGGGATGCAGCCCCATGGTCCGACAGATATTGCGGCAGTCAGCCAGCAGTTGACTTTCTCGAAATCGCACGGCTCGAGGAAGCGCGGTTGTTCCAGAGGTCAACTTGAGAAAATCGGGCCGTGGTTCATTCCAATCGATCTGCGGGTAATCGAGAGCCTCAATCGCGGTGTGGCGAACAATGCATTGGGCCTGGGTCACCTGCAGAATTTTCTCAAGCGTCGAACTAGCGATCTCCGGTTCGAGTGGGGCCATGATGACATTGAGATCGAGACAGGCAAGGAACAGCGCCGGCCAACCCGGCTCATTGCCGACCTGGGCGAGGAGCACTGATCCGGCCCGAAAGAGTGCAAGCTTCTCTCGCCACGTCCGGCGTTCGGATTCAATATCGGCAAACGTGCGAATAGTTTGCCCTTCTTGGGAGAAAATTGCTGTTTCAGAGCCGCGCCTCTCGAGCACGGTTTGCCAGGAGGTTGAAAAACTTGGATCCACTTGCGTCAAATGCACACTATGTTAGTCTAACCGTCTTTCGACATGAAGGCAGACATTCATCCCAATTATCAAGAGACCACGATCGTTTGCGCTTGTGGCGCGGTGTATCATACGCGATCGACTCGCCGGGATATCAAAATCGGTATCTGTGCCGCTTGCCATCCCTTTTTCACCGGAGAGCAGAAGTTTGTCGACACGGCTGGTCGGGTCGAGAAATTTGCCCGACGGTATGGTAAGACCCTTCTCTCCAAAGGGAAAAATAAGTAAAGGGTCGACGGCGGCTTCTGCCTTTGATCCCTCGCGACCGTAGGATTTTATGGATTTCGCTCCATT
This sequence comes from uncultured Verrucomicrobiae bacterium, assembly GCA_963804425.1. Classification (GTDB taxonomy): domain Bacteria; phylum Verrucomicrobiota; class Verrucomicrobiia; order Chthoniobacterales; family JAFAMB01; genus DASTDH01. The sequence continues at coordinate 455,065 of CAWDQF010000007.1, forward strand.
GGTTGAGCAAAAACGGCGGCGGTTTCAGGAACTGGAAACCGAGATTGCAGCTCCGTCGCTTTTTGAAAATCCGAAACGCGCGCGCGAAGTCATGCGTGAGCATTCGCGCCTCAAGAGCCTCCTTGATGACTGGACTTCTCTGCAAAAAATCGAAAAAGAGCTTGAAGAGAATCGCGAACTTGCCGGATCGAGTGATCCTGATCTGGCCGAGTTGGCGGCCGCTGAGATACCGGTTTTAGAAAAGAGGGCGGAGGAATTGGCAAAAACGGTGCAGTTTGCACTGCTTCCGCCGGAGCCGCACGAAGATCGCGACGCAATCATGGAGATTCGCGCGGGGACCGGAGGTAACGAAGCCGCACTGTTCGCAGCAGAGCTGTACCGAATGTACGGCCGTTTTGCGGAAGCTCGCGGGTACAAGGTCGAAGAATTGGAAAGCAGCCCATCGGAACTCGGTGGCCTTAAAGAAGTAATCTTTCGAGTAGGTGGGGAGAACGTTTTTCGAGCGCTGAGGTACGAGAGTGGAGTACACCGGGTACAGCGCGTTCCAGTGACCGAGGCCCAAGGAAGGGTTCATACTTCAACGGCAACCGTCGCGGTGCTGCCTGAGGCCGAGGAAGTTGATATCGAAATTCGGCCGGAAGATCTCCGAATCGAGGTTTGCCGAGCGGGCGGTCCCGGTGGTCAGGGAGTAAATACCACCGATTCGGCGGTTCAAATATTACATATTCCCACCCACACCATCGTGCGTTGTCAGGACGGCCGGAGCCAGCAGAAGAACAAGGAGAAGGCGCTGGCTATTTTGCGGTCGCGCCTGCTGGAGAAAAAGGAGCAGGAAGAGGCCGAGAAATATTCTGCTCATCGCAAAAGCCTCATCGGCTCAGGTGGTCGAGAGGAAAAGATTCGGACTTACAATTTCCCCCAAAACCGGGTGACGGATCATCGAATTGGCCTCACGCTCTACAATCTTGATCTCTTTATAGAGGGCCAGATGAACGAGATGCTTTTGGCGTTGCAAAGCAGCGACCTGGAGCAGCGCCTCAAAGAGGCCGGCCTGGAACCTATTCCCGCGTGAGAATGACGCGGTGGGCCTGAGACTGAAAGCCTGTTTGAACGCTGCTTCGCATTCTCCAGTGACCGTTCTCGAGTTACTGCAAAACACAGCGGGTTATCTTGCCCGGAAAGGTGTCGAGTCGCCGCGGCTAAATATTGAGTATCTTCTTGCCGATGCGCTTGGTAAGCGGCGGATTGATCTCTATTTGGAGTTCGATCGGATGCTGTCCGAGGAGGAATTGGTGCCACTGCGGCATAAAGTGCGCCGCCGCGCCGAGGGCGAACCACTACAATATCTCCTCGGTTCTTGGGATTTCTTCGGCCGATCTTTCCGAACCGATCAAAGGGCGTTGATCCCGCGACCGGAGACCGAAATCCTGGTCGGAATTGCGTTGAAGATCATTAGAACTCAGCCGCAGTCGCGAAAGCGGTTACTGGATATCGGCACGGGATCTGGCGTCTTGGCCATTACTTTCGCACTCGAATGTCCTAACCTCCAAGTCGTAGGTTCGGATATCTCTCCCTGGGCTCTGAACCTCGCCCGGGAGAATGCGGAGAGGCAGGGGCTGGATCATCGAATCGAATGGATTGAGTCAGATCTACTCGATTCTGTGGATGGACGTTTCGACTTCCTGGCGGCAAATCTGCCGTATATCCCGAGTGAAGAATTATCGAAACTTGCTCGCGAAGTTCAGCATGATCCGCGACTGGCCCTCGATGGAGGAACGGATGGCTTAGCCGTCATCCGCCGGCTCCTGCATGACGCACCAAACGTCTTGACGAGAAATGCTTTTCTGATTTTAGAGGTTGGTATCGACCAAGCGGATCGGGTTTCCGATCTTTTGGTCGCGCAAAAATTTCGCGACATTTCAGTGGAAAACGATTACCAAAGAGTGCGGCGCTTCGTGACCGCTTGGTATGGATAAGATCATCGTGCATGGGGGCCGAACCTTGACTGGGACTGTTAAGATCAGCGGATCAAAAAACTCCGCGTTGCCCATCTTGGCTGCGACTCTGCTGACAAAGGAACCGTGCATCATCCACCGCGTTCCTGATCTGAGCGACGTGCATTACATGCTGCAGATCCTCAATCACCTGGGAGCCGAAGTAGAGAGAGCAAGCGGCGTGGTCACAGTGAAGGCTGAAAAGGTGAGCACCGTTGCGCCCTACGAAGTGGTGAGAAAGATGCGCGCCTCAGTCTGCGTGTTGGGTCCCCTTTTGGGTAGAGAAAAAGAGGCGACTGTCTCTCTTCCCGGTGGGTGCGTCATCGGAGACCGGCCGATCGATCTCCATTTGCGCGGCTTTGAATCCCTGGGGGCGGCTGTCCGGGTTCACGCCGGCGATATAAAGGTTTTTGCCCCTCAGCTCCGGGGTGCGAGCATTTCTCTCAAAGGCAAGTTTGGTTCAACGGTGCTCGGTACTGATAATGTCATAATGGCCGCGGTTCTGGCCGATGGGGTTACGGTTATACAGGATGCCGCTTCAGAACCGGAAGTCGTCGATCTGGCAAATTTCCTAAACAAGATGGGCGCCAAAATTGAAGGCGCGGGCACAGCCCGAATTGTCATCGAAGGCGTATCGGAATTACATGGGGCAGAACATGAGGTGATTCCTGACCGGATCGAAGCGGGTACGTTTTTGATCGCCGGTGCGATCGCCGGGAAACAGGTAACAATCACTCGCGCAAACCGCCAACATCTCAGTGCGGTAATTGATGCTCTGGAATCGTCGGGATACAAGGTAACCGGTGACAACGGTTCCTTGACCATTCGACCGAATGGGACGCTCAAACCGCTTAATTTGCGCACCGAACCTTATCCCGGGTTTCCGACCGATATGCAGGCGCAGATGTGCGCTTTGCTAGCCACTGCGGAAGGGGAGAGTGCAATAACCGAAAATATTTTCCCCCAACGCTTCATGCACATTTCTGAGCTCAAACGCATGGGTGCATCGATCGAGTTAAACGGAGCGACTGCGCAAATAAACGGGGTAAACGGGCTGAGCGGGGCACCTGTAATGGCGAGCGATTTGCGGGCTTCTGCCGCGCTCGTGCTGGCTGGTCTCAAAGCCGAGGGTATGACGGAGATCAACCGTGTCTATCACATCGATCGCGGGTACGAGCAGATTGACGAGAAGTTGGGCGGCTTGGGAGCTCACATCGAGCGGATCAAAGTGTGACCAGAGCTTGCCGATCGCTGCCGCAACTGAAAAGGCTTCCGGTCACTTTCGGCGTTCCGCCTTGGCCAAGAAATATGAAACCATGGTTCAATGACGCTGTCGGCTAGGTGGACAGTTGGCTCGGCGGCCGTTCGGCAAAGCTCACTACTTCTTCAAGCTAGCCGCAGCTTGCTTGCGGGCTATTTGGATGAGCGGAGCCTTCAGCATTCTTCTCCAATTTTGCTCGAAAGGGCCGCGGATTTTTCATACCGAGTGGAGTGGTAGTCTCGAACCTTTACCCCACCAGCAACCCGGAGATCTCACATGGCCACATTTCGATGGCGGAGCGACCGTTCTCTGCAGAGAGCAATTACGTTTTTTTACGTCACCGGTGTAATTACCGTGGCAAGCTTTTGTCAGGAAATAGACAAAAGTGTTACTGCCGAACTTTCTCGCGCGGAGAAAGCGATTCAAGAAGCCATTCCTCGCGGTCAACCGGTGTTCCTGGTGCCACCGGATAACGTGGTGCGTGCGCAGGTTCTCTTTGAATTGATAGCGGCACCGTCTTCCAATAAGGGATCCGTTCCGCTGAAAATTCAGGTATTGGGGGCGGAGGTAATTGACGATCTCGATCTATCGGATCGCGAAATAGTGAGCGAGGTGAGTTTGGAACATTGCACGCTGGACGGAGAGGTCAATTTCGAACGTGCCGTTGCCCACCGCGGCATTTCATTCGTAAGCAGCACATTTAAGCGCTGCCCGACGTTTCAAGGCGCGACGATCGAAGGGGATTTCGAGTTAAGTGGAGTTCAATTTTTGGACGATCAACACGAAGTCAATTTCCAACGCCTCACGACGGAATCCGAGTTTCGCTTAGACCAGGCATTTTTCTTTGGCGGCGCCAATTTTTTCCACACCCACTCTAAGGGGCAAGTGTATCTGAATAATGCGAGTTCGGGTAGCGGCAAGCGGGTGCTATTCGATAATCTCAAAGCTGAAGATGACATTCTTGGAACCACGGTTCTTTTCGGAGGTCCAGTGTCATTCGACTTTGCTGACGGGAAAGGGATCTATTTCACTGAATGCAAATTTGCTGGCCCGTGCAATTTTGACAGCAACACGATTTCGCGGTCGGTATCGTTCCGGAACTGTACGTTTAGCGATCGGTTTTCGTTCCGGCAAGACAGCGTTGGGCAAGACTTCGATTTGCGAAGCGCTCAGTTCTTAAAGCCGCGAGATACCTCGGTGAGGGCCACAACGGAGAACGGGTTGATTGATGTGGATCTGTGGCGAACCGGGGTTGGAGGACTCACCCGTTTCAATAACGCTACCTTTTCGGGTCTCCTCTCCTTGGAGGCGTGCGACCTTGAAGATCTTGATATCGAGGGCATACAACCATGGCTTCGTGGCAAAAGGATGACGAGCCTGATAGGCGCTACGATCAGACGTTTTGAGGGGCGATCGGCGAAAGACCTGTTGCTCTTTATCGATCGCTCAGAATTCGATCCGGGAATTTACACTAAGCTCGAATCGTTCTTGAAAGCGGAGGGCGAGGGAGCTGAAGCGGATCAAGTTTTTATCCACGAACAGACTCGAGACCGACACGCTCGTCTTAAAGGCATTGCGCATCTGAGGAACTGGGTCTGGGGCGCAGTAACCGGTTACGGCCGGGAAGTCTGGCTGGCACTCGTTTGGTCGGCGGTAGTAGTGGCTATCGGTTCTGTTCTCTTTTGGCGATCATCGGACATGGAGCTTAGAGATGAGAAGTTTGTCGGGCGCAAGTATAATCCGATTTGGTTTAGCTTGGATCTTTTTGCTCCCATAATCGATCTCGAAGAGGCTTCTGTCTGGTGTCCGAAACCGGATCGAATCGGGAAGTGGTTTTACTTCCGGATTCACCGCATTCTCGGATGGATACTTGTGCCGATTGGAATCGTCGCCATTACCGGTGTCTTGCAAGGCGCATCGCAGTGAGGTGCCCAAGCGGTGTCCGGCGACGCAATTCAACGAATCGCGATTGTGCTCCGGACTGCGACCCCTCTAGCCCGAAATAAGCGTTTGGATTTATATCGCGTGTGAGATTCGCGGCCTAGTCATCGCTCGATCTACTACGGCGCAAGGACCGCATCCAGGAACGTACCAGTCGGCGCAGAAATCGTCGATCTTGGTGCGAAAACGCCGCGAGTTGGCGATTCACCCTCATTTCCCGCTTCACGCGTTCCAAGCGATGCGGGAGGAAATCGATCCCGATCCCAATCGCAGCCACGGTTCCCAATAAAAGGATAGGCTCCAAGGCATTGTGCCGATGCCAATTAACCAAGAACGCAAGCCAGAAAAACCGGCTCAACGTGGTGAACGCACGATTGAATACTAACTCCGCAACGTCGGAGGCCGTCAGCTGGATCGTTTCTGGCTCACGAACCAGCAGCGCTCGAGTTCCCTTTGGAATGGGAGTCTTGTTCTCACCAACGGCGGGGAGGGATCGCGGCTTGTCCGACAGAGCTCTTGATGGATCATCCTCGGCGTCTTGCGCCTGGCGAGGTCGGGTCTCCGGGACCCGCGGCGCACGAGGATCGGACGTCGCCTCCCTGTCCTGGTCTGTCGAAATGGTTTCCAGAGCCTTCTGCCAGCGCTCGATCTCTCGTTTCCTCCAGCGCTCGGTATAGTCCGCTCGTAAGAGACCTGCGAGAAGTGCTTTCCAACGCGTGGGAAGTGCCTCTGGAATCTCTATTTTCCCGCTCGCAACCCGATATAGCTGCTGTTTAACGTCCAATCCTTCGAGCGGTCGCCGGCCCGTTAATGCCTCCAGCAACACCACCCCTAAGCTCCAGTAGTCTGCAGCCTCAGACTGAATTCCTGTCACGGCCTCAGGGGAGGAATAAGCGACCGTACCGAAACTGCCCGTTAGCATCGTCTGATAAGCGCCAAGCCGTGCCGTTCCAAAGTCTGATAAGGCGACTTGGAGAGGTGATTCCCGAATAATGAAAATATTTGGAGGCTTAATATCTCGATGCAGGACATGCTGGCTGTGCAAATAATGGACTACTTCCGAAAGCTGGTTGAGGATAGATTCGACGTCTGTCTCCGGGACTCTTCCGCGGCGTTGAATAAAATCGGCTAAAGTTCCTCCGGAAATGAAAGGACTAATCTCAAAGTAGCGTCCTTGAACTTCTCCAGCCTCGATGACCGGAAGAAGATTGGGGTGACTCAGTGCACACTTCTGGCTCTCCTCCACCAAACCAGGGATCCGACCATGTCGATAAATCTTAACCGCAACTCGCTCGCCATTTGCGCGTTCACCGAGCCAGACATCGGATTCGGCCGAATGGTTGCTGATTAAGGAAATCAGCCGAGTCTCACCGATCGTGTGAACATCAGGAGGCAGGCCGGCGGACGAAGGCTCAATGGAGATATCCGCCCTGATCGGTGACTCCTGTTCCGACATGAGAAAAGCTTCTCCGGTGGAGTGAAACTCGTCAACGACCACTTTCTGTCAAGAGTCGCCGATCGATCATCTTTGGCTTAAACCCGGCACGAACCAGGCAAATTTGTATCACATCGTTTTCGCGCTGGGCCTTTCGTTCGATCTTGCAGAGGTTCTCCACGTTCGTTCAACTGTGTAGCCAAAATTTGCTATTGGCTATTTGCTATCGGTCATTACTATTCTCATACTTCTCCCCAGCTGATCTGCTTATGAAAAGAAAGCCGCGCCAGATATCGGTCCGGTCCGGAAGCTTCGAATTTGTTAAGCTCAATGCCAAGAAGTTCGATTGGCGCGACGCCTATCATCTCATCCTCACTCTGAGTTGGCCGCAGTTTGCCGGGTTTGTTTTCGGCGTCTACCTTGCAATCAATCTGGTGTTTGCCGTTTTGTACCTGCTGGGCGCACACGCGATTGCTGAAATGTCTCCGGGTTCTTTTTCTGATGCCTTTTTCTTTAGCGTTGAAACATTGGCAACCGTCGGCTACGGCCATATGTACCCTGAAACTCTCTATGGACACGTGATCACGATGCTCGAGATCATGGTGGGAATGTTTGGACTGGCGGTCATCACCGGCTTGATCTTCGTGCGGTTTTCTCGGCCGACTGCGCGCGTCCATTTCAGCAAGGTTGCGGTCATTGCGCCGTTTGATGGAGTGCCGAATCTGATGGTTCGCGTGGCCAACTTGCGGCACCAACCTATGATCGAGGCGGAGTTCCGCATGATAATGCTGCGAAGCCACATCACACTAGAAGGGGAGGAGATGCGGCGTTTTCGCACGCTCGAACTGGAATTTAATCACTCCATTGTGTTTCCCGTCGCCCTGACGCTGCGGCACCGGATTGATGAAGAGAGCCCGCTTTACGGGATGACCCAGGAAGACTTTCAGCGAGACAAAATCCGCATCTTGGTATCCATTGCCGCCGTAGACGATGTCATTGCGGCTCCAGTGCAAAGCGCCGGTGATTACGACTATGATCAGATACAGTGGGGTCGGCGATTCGTCGAGATTTATGACCAGAATGAGGAAGGCCAATGGACCGTTGATTACGCGAGAATTGACGAAACCGAAGAGGCTGTGTCGATCCAGCATAGTGGGACCTTTGAACCAAACCTAGACGGCAGCTCACAGCCTGTTGGCACAGAGAAAGTTGGATCCGGGTAGGCTGGTTCGCCCTACTCGCCAAGCGGTAGCCCTACGATCCCGGCTTCACGATTCAGGATCGTGGACCTCGGACAGCGCTGGACCGATTGAGCTTTTTCCGGTTTTCGAGGCTAGAATACTGCGGATCAATGATGTCGAAAGAACGATCGCTCCGCCGGTTAACGTCCAGGCAGATGCGCGCTCATGCGTGACGATTAGCACCCATATCGGGTTCAAAATTGGTTCGATGAAGCTGATAATGGCTGCGTCAAGAGCACGAACATGTCGGATTGCTGCTGAATAGGTGAGATACGGGATAGTGAGCTGAATAATCCCGAGAGCCAGCAGCCAGGGAAAATTTCGATTGAGGTTTTCAACCGGAAACATCGCCGGAGCCGCAACTACGAGAGTGAGGAGGTTACCGAGCAGGACGACAGCTTCCGGTGAGCCGTCTCGCTCCCGTCGCAACGCCATTGCTAGAAAGGCGTACGAAATGCCGCTCGCTAGGGCGAGGATGACTCCAAGAATGCCGGTAAGATTGAGCTGATCAAAGAAAAAGAGCAATATGCCTGCGAGACCAAGCGAAATCAGTGCCCAATCAAGTCTGGTAGCGCGTTCTTGCAGAAGCCATGGTCCCAGCAATGCGATGTAGATCGGGGCGGTGTATTGAAGGAAAATGGCGTTCGCCGCGGTCGTGAGCTTGGTCGCGAAAACGAATAAAGTAACGGTTGCCGTATAAGCGAGAGCACCGGGCAACGCCTTCCAGGAAATCTTTCGCCAGAGTGAGGGAAAGAAAGTTCCAAGGACAAGAACGGCAATCCCGCTTCGGCCGCCCGCAATCGCTAAGGGGTTCCATTCGATTGATTTGATGAGAACGCCGCCGAGCGACCAAAGGATGGCGGTGACAATCAGCAGGAGAACGTGACGATTCATCGTGGAGAGCGGCAAGAGTCAACCGCTCGTCGCCTCCGGTAACTGAGGTTACAGGGCCTTAAACGCGAGAGTCGCGTTGTGTCCGCCAAATCCGAACGAATTATTTAACGCGACCCGGACTTTTTTCTCGCGGGCGATGTTCGGCACATAATCGAGATCACATTCTGGGTCCGGATTTTCCAGATTTATAGTCGGCGGTACCACTCCATGCTTCATCGTCAGGATGCAGACTGCGCTTTCCACGCTGCCCGCTCCGCCGAGCAAATGTCCGATCATCGATTTCGTGGAGCTAATCAGCAGTCCATTTCGAGCATGATCCCCGGCAAATATTTTAATGGCGTTGGTCTCGCACACGTCACCGACCGGAGTAGAGGTCGCATGGGCATTGATGTAATCGATATCTGCCACATTTACCGCTGCCCGCTTGGCCGCAATTTTCATGGCTCGAGCGACCGGCAGGCCGTCCGGCTTGGGTGCCGTCATGTGGTAGGCGTCGCAGGTAAGGCCGTATCCCGCCAATTCACAATAGATCTCGGCGCCGCGCGCTTTTGCGTGTTCATACTCTTCCAAGATGATGATGCCGCCCCCTTCACCCATGACGAAACCATCTCGATCGCGATCAAACGGACGAGAGGCGCGCTCCGGCTCATGGTTGCGCGTACTCATCGCGCGCATTGCACAGAAACCGCCGACTCCCAAATTGTTGATTACCGCTTCGCACCCGCCAGCAAGAAATACCTCGGCCTCATCGTCTCGAATCATTCGCCAAGCTTCTCCGATCGAATTGCCACCGGTGGCGCAGGCGGTGACTATCGAGTAATTGGGTCCCTCGAACCCATACTCCATTGCGATCAGACCGCTCGCCATGTTGACGATCATCATCGGAACCATGAACGGAGAAACGCGGCCGGGGCCTTTGTTGAGAAAACTGATGTGCTGGTCTTCCAGCGATTTTAGACCACCGATCCCGCTTCCCACCAGAACGCCGACCCGGGTCTTTTCCACTTTTTCGAGGTCGATCCCGCTATTTTCCAAAGCCAATTTCGCCGAGGCGAGGGCAAACTGCGCAAACCGATCCGTTCGTCGGACGTCCTTCGGATTCGAAAGATAGGCGGTGGGCACAAAATCCGGCACTTCCCCAGCGATGTTGCACGGAAACACCGAGGAATCGAATTGAGTAATACGACGTACACCACTCTTCCCACTCACCACGTTTTCCCAGAAAGTCTTCAGATCACTCCCGATCGGCGTAATTAGCCCAATACCGGTCACTACAACACGTCGATTACTCATCAGATGTCCGACACAGAGTTATTTTGCACGCTTCTCTCAGGCTACAGGAAATCTAGGTATTTCGCGAACCCATACCAACCATCTGCGCCTGTTGAAAAAGCTTTCCTTCGGTACGGATTGAGGGGGCAATGATAATCTCGGTCTCCTGAAATTCCCGCAAGTTGGCGGCGCCCACGTTGCCCATACAGGTCGTGATTGCACCAACGAGGTTTTGACTCCCATCATCAACTTCTGCCGGTCCAAACAGAATTTGCTTTAGTGGTCCGGTTGTGCCCACCCGGATACGAGTTCCCCTTGGCAGGTTGGCGTGAGGGGTAGCCATACCCCAGTGATACCCTTTACCCGGAGCTTCGATCGCCTTCGCGAATGCGCTGCCAATCATCACCGCGTCTGCGCCGCACGCCAACGCCTTACAGACGTCGCCTCCTTTGCTCATGCCACCATCGGTAATGATCGGCACGTATTTATCGGTCTTTTTGAAATAGTAATCACGGGCTGCGGCGCAATCGACGGTGGCTGTCACTTGGGGAACACCGAGACCCAAAACCCCCCGCGACGTGCAAGCAGCGCCAGGTCCCACGCCGACAAGCACACCGGCAACCCCGCATTCCATGATCTCCAGCGTGACATCGTAACCTACCGTGTTGCCGACGATCACCGGACACCGCATGCCGCGGCAAAATTGCTTGAGATCGAGCGATTGATATTCAGTCGAGAAATGTCGAACGGTAGAGACAGTGCTCTGGACCACAAATACGTCGACCCCGGCTTCTTGCGCTATTTGCCCGTAACGCTCCGCCTTTTGCGGGATAGAACTCACCGCTGCGGCGATGCCGGCCGCTTTCATTTCTCGAATCCGAGCAGCAATCAAATCCTCCTGCACAGGCTCCTGGTAGATCTTTTGTAGCAGAGCAGTCACATGCTCTTTATCGGCGTCCAAGACTTTGAGGAGCACCTCCTCAGGGCTCTTGTATCTGGTCTGGATCCCTTCCAGATTAAGAACTGCTAGTCCGCCCATCTTGCCCATCTCCGAGGCGAACCCAACATCGACTACGCCATCCATCGCACTCGCTAGAATCGGTATCGAGAGCTGCACGGGGCTGCCGTTGGGATTGGGTATCTGAAAGGTAATATCAACTTCGTTAGGATTGATGGTGACATTCCCAGGAACCAGCGCAATCTCGTCAAAACCGTAGGTCACCCGAGCTTTGCGATTTCGGCCGATGAACATCGCCATATAGTTAAAGTCCTCCAGTTCTTTGTCGCTCGTTCAGACTCCCGCAACGCGGGCACCGGGCAAGGTCCGCGTCGGTCTTATCTTCAAAAATAGAGGCACAGATCGTGCAGTGGACCCGGTAACGCAAGACTTCTTTTTCACGTTTTTGGTTTCGCCACTCGTAGAGAATCGAGAGGGAAAAGAGGGCCGACAGAAGGACAAGAAAATAGATGAGAACTAATACCGGTAGTTCGACGCGTATCATGGCTCGAGCACGGGAAAGAGAGGTAAGCCGGTGGATACTAAATGGCCGGCAATTCGGCAGACTTGGTGTACCAGCTCGAGATCTCGCGAGTTCCCGCTAATGCCGTATCCAGATATCGGTCGCGCCATCACGGAGCGGTCATCCCCCAACGAAGCGTGATAAGATCCCAAGTCGACGTCGGGGCCCCTAGAAAATGAATCTGCCGAACAAATTGCTCTGCCTGCGCGTCACGGCGATCGTTTCCGGAGCTTTGCCAGAGAAACAGGTATTCAATTTCTCCTCGGGGATTCACGCCGGCGAAAAACGTACAGGGCTCCAGCATCTCCGAAGCGCTCGGAGGAGAACCCGAAAATACCGGCTGCCGGGTCTGGAGGTTGTTGCCAAATTCCAAGCGAGTAAGAAAAGACCGCTTGATCGGCGTGATGGTTGGCTGACCGCGCAGCGGCAAGAGGGTTTCGGCAGAAAACAGCGACGGATTCGGAGTCCTCGGTGAGACACTGGGTTGAGGATCTGCCAGCGGGCCTGGAGCAGTCGTAGAAAAACTTGGACGATAGCCAGGCACCAAGTTGGGAACCAGATCATTCCGAAACTTTGGCGTGGTTAGCGTGGACGGATCGTGTAACTCGACCCAATTGAGGATACGATGGTCATCGGAATTTTTCGGATTAAGAACCGAAACTCGCGCCGTTGGCGGCAGCAACGAGTTGGTTGTCGGGTAAACTACGTGGAAGACGTAGAACGCCGCGAAATGGACAAGGAGCGAAGCCGCCAGGAATCCGATGAGCGGTTGATTCCATCGGTGCGGCGTCCAATCAAAAATCAGAGGCCGGGATAAAAGGAGGTTGTTCTTCAAGAGCCTTGCGGGGAGGTCGCTAGAGCGACAGAATAGCCATGGTCGAGACAAAGATTCATCACTTCGACGACCACACCTTGTGGAGCCATCCGATCCGCGCGGATAACGATGGATCGATCGGTCGAGCGGTCTCGATTGAACTCCCGACCGAGCTCCTCGAGCGAAACCTGTCGGTCCCGAAAATAGATGGAGGGGATGGGATTCGCCGTGATCGCGACAATCAATGGATTCTTTTCCGGACCGAGGGTGAATTTGGACGATGGGAGATTAATACTGATCCCAGGGTTCACCAGGAAGGTAGAACTCACGACGAAAAGAAGCAGGAACAACAGAACAAGGTCCATCAATGGAACGATGAAAAGCAGGTAAGGACTCAGTCGGACAGACCTTTCCAGTTTCATCGCTGCTCGCCAGCGACCTTCGATGCGGAATCAAATTCGATGATCGATGAGCGCTCTTGGGAATCGGTGAGAAGATTCACCACCTCAATGCCGGCTCTCTCCATGTCGTGGATCAAATGATTAAGCCTTGCCGAAAGATGGCAGTAGCCGAGGATCGCGGGAATGGCTACCGCTAAACCTCCTGCTGTCGTTAATAGACTCTGGTATATGCCCCCGGAAATCTCAGCCAAAGTCGCATACCCGTTGTTGGTAGAAAGCTGGACAAAGGCTTGAATGAGACCGGTCACAGTTCCTAACAAACCGATCAGAGGGCAAATATATCCGATGGCAACAAGAATTCCGAGATTACGTTCGAGGCGAGGGACTTCCAACTGAGCAGCCTCCTGCACGATCTCTTTGAGCTCCGACCGAGAAAAATGCGGACGGTTTAGTGCGGCCTGAATCACTCGCGTCACCGGGATGAGTGAAGCTTGACACTCTACCCGTGCCTCCGCGAAATTCCGACTGCGGATTAAGTTCGACAGTCCTTGGAGAAGCTCTTCAACGTTGATGCTGGCGCGATGATAATGCAGGAGACGTTCAGCGAAGACTGCGACTGCTACAACGCTGCAAAGCAGGATGAGCCACATCAGCGGTCCGCCCTTTTGCATGTAGTCGACCATTCGGGACTTATAGCCAAGCCTGCCTCGGAGCGCAACACCTGGTACGTTGAAGTGCATCCACGCTGGCGGGACTCCCTGGCGGGACTCCCCCCGTCGTCAGGGATCGGCGCTCTGCGTTCGTAGCGCCTCGAAGGTCCGTTCTACCCGAAATGGGGGCATTCAGGCGACCGCCCCGTAAGTTAGCTAACCTCCTGCGGTGCTGCTTTCCCGAACCGGCAGCGGGCGAAGTGTCGGGTGCTCTCGGTTGAACTTGTGCAATAGAAGCTGGGTCACCGCATCCAGTGCAGCGAACACATTGAAACCAGTGGTGGCGACAGTCTCAAAAAAACGTACCCGTTTCTTCCGGTTGTTCAGAAGGAATTCTAGGTAATTGACGGGTGCGACGTCACTTAAGTCCCGCTTATTATACTGAAGCACATAGGGCAGCTCCTCCAGCTTCAGGTGCTGACGGCCCAGGTTCTCTTCGAGGTTGCGGAAACTCTCAACGTTCTCCTGCATTTTGTCCCACTGTGAATCCGCCACGAAGACCACTCCGTCCACGCTGCGCAGGACGAGTTGTCGAGTAGTATTGTAAATCACTTGGCCCGGGACGGTGTACAACTGGAACTTTGTTTTGAACCCCTGGAGCACGACCGCGTTCACCGGAAGAAAGTCGAAAAAGAGCGTTCGATCAGCCGCTGTGGCCAGCGATACTAAATCGCCGCGGTAATTCGGTGAGATTCGCGAATGAATGTACTGGAGGTTGGTCGTCTTGCCGCAAAGAGCGGGCCCGTAGTAAACCACCTTAAGTTGGATCTCTTTGCTACCGTAGTTAATGATCGGCATGGACGAGTCAGATCTCGGATGTCGATAAAGCTTCAGTTAAGCGCAAAAAGATCAATGACAGTTTTTCGCGGACCCCTGGCTTAAATGGCCGACGGCTGTGCTGAACTGACAAACAAAGTCGTCCATCGGAAAAAATACTGACCTGTTCCTGCCGCCAGCAGAGCGTAAGAGTCTCAAGACCAGCGCACCCCCTCCCATCCAATCGCGTCCTGACCTCGCCAAAAAGAACCGGAAACAGCGTGAGTGCGGTCCGTTCGAATTGGTCGTCGCCAAACCCTCCCGTCAGTTGGCGTCCATCGGCGGAATGAAGCAGGGCGGCTTGCAGGCCGGGGAGAGCCGAAATCTTGTGAATGATAGTAGGCAAATCGAGGCGCTCTTCCGTCAGAAAAACCGACTGGAGGGCGGAGAAATCGGGTTCCGATTTTGTCGAAGGGGTCTGTACCGCTGGTTCGGGCGCGCTGGAAGGCGTCTCGAACTTGTCGCTTTGAGCAGAGTCACTGAATTCGAGCCGGGCGTCGTCCGTCGCTGATTCGAAAGAGGAGCTGGAAATCGTCGGCGGTTGGAATTTTTCAGCCTCCTCCCGTGCCGTGGTGGTGAATGGCGTGTCGATTGGATCAGGAATTTCGTCCATCTCTTGGTCGGCGCGCAACGGCAACGCATCGCTCGGAAGATGGCGAAAGAGCTCCCTGAGGGGAATCGGTACTTGCACCGATTGATCAATCTCGCTGAACGCGCCGCGCATGGGTTCGGGCAGCGCCCTTAAAAAAATCGGGATCGGCACTGTGACCCGGCCGTCGGGCAGCTGCGATTTGACCAGCTCAAAAGGAAGTTCTATCTCCGTGTTTGATCCGGAGACGCTGTGAAGCGCCGCGCGACCAAGTTCCGGGGGCAGATTTCGCAAAATCGGGGTTAACGCAACTCGCACACTTTGGCCAAATTCGGCGCGATTCGGCTTGGCTTCGGTCGGCGGCGCTTCCTGGCTCACTATTGAAGACGAGTAGCCCTTGTCGCTTAGTTTCTCGTCGCTACTTTTTTGGTTCCCATCACCAATTGTTTGCGCGATTGGATCAGGTTTCTCCTCGAGGGGAGGTTCAGTCGGTAGTTTTTCCGGTTCTGAACCAGGCTTTATGTCGACTATCTCGACAGTTCGCAGTCGTTCCCAGGCTGGTAGCGGAAACCGCACGGAGCGATTGTCATTGGCCGGAATCGGAGCAACGAAGATCTCCGGACAAACTGAGTGGAGGACATAGAGACTCACGGTGCCGGTATGGTCCGTGTCGTTGATCCGCACCTCTTTGCGCGGGATTTGAATGCGGCGCTTGGAATCTAACGACGGGTTGTTTTGCGAAAGGCCCTCGGGGACCGCTTGCGAAAGCGTTAACAGCGGGATGTCTATCGTCGGACGCGATATTCGCTGAAACGTAGAGCGACCAGAAATAGCGCGTCCGGAATGAGGGACTGTTTCGCGGAAGCGCGGGATCCCTTGGCGTGCGGCAATATTTTGCGCAGACCGGAGCGGGTCTGATTCCGCCACGGCTTTTGCCGAGGGTTCCTGCTCGGATTCATTTCCTTCCGAACTTCCCGATCTCGACTTAAACCAAGAAAAGAAAGCCATGGTACAAAACGGGCATAGACTAACATCGCACTAACACAAAATCCTCTGGATTTTACCTCGCATTACGGTTTTTCGCGATATTAATCGCGTTTTTGCGTATCAAACAGCACTAAATTTAGGCTACGACGCCAATTTTCGGCAAGAATCGCCGACAACCGCCTTAATTCGGACACCTTTGGATGAGTTATTCGCATTCTATTCGCATTCTAAATAACCAATCGATCGGCCTAGAAAAGTGGCGATACGTACATTTTCAGGACGCTGACCAAGCCACCCGGATAATACCAGGTACGATCATAATAAAAGCTACGATTGGAGGCCTGATAACGGACGTGCACATCCTTTCCCGGTTGATTCACATCATAGACGAAGAAGAGCAGGTCGCCGTTTCGCTGCTTTAGGTACTTGTAAGCGATCAAGCAATGGTTGATCGGCTTCATCCTGGTTATGTAAATTCCCTCGATTTCTCCGGCGTCGAGGCGGTGCTGCAGCCACAGCGCCATCCGCTCCTGTCCAGAACGCGGAACCGGAAAGACGATGCGCCAATTGCCAACGCGCCAATAGGTCGGCCACCAGGCGCCGAGCGCTTTTTGCAGCAGCAAAGAATATGCAGACGAGAAGCTATAGAGATCGCGATAACCGGGGAACTGAATCTTGTTCGCCGGTCCTTTGCTCCAGGTTGGAATCCGAACGAGATTCTTGACGCGGGAACGATACTCGTCCTCCGTCAACTTGCCCAAGTCCGGACGAAACTCGGCGAAACGTTGAAACTGCAAGACCGAGCGAACTAGAACGAAGCAATGACGGGAATAGTCAGGAATTTTCCCCTCTGCGCGCGGGTGGATCTGAAGCTCGCCACTTTGAGTGGTCTGGTAATCGAAATAGAGCTGGTTCGAAAACGAAAAAGTATCTTGAGGAAAACGGAATGGTTTTGCGTTCGCTAGTGTCGCTAACGCGACACTTGTCCAAAGCAGAAAAAATGTGGATCGCACTCAAAATTGTTTTCGCAGGTTGCTTGGCAGGATATTTAGTTCCGCCCGATACTTCGCGACGGTCCGCCGCGCAATCGGAATACCGCGTTCCGACAAAATTTCGACGATTTCTTTATCGCTCAGCGGATCGCGGGGATGCTCGTTGCGAATTAGATCAGCGATGGCTTCCTTCACGCTCGTGTTGCTGAGGGATACTCCTTCCGCGGTCTGATAGCCTGGCGTGAAGAAAAATTTCATTTCCAGGACGCCTTGAGGCGTAGCCATATATTTGCCAGAAATGGCGCGACTCACCGTCGTTTCGTGAACGCCGACAGCGTCAGCAATTTGCACCATAGTCAAAGGCTTCAGGAAGGCGGTACCTTCGTCGAGAAACTCCCGCTGTCGTTTCACAATCTCGATAGCAATATTCAGAATGGTCTGCTGCCGCTGGTGAATGCTCTTAATCAGGAATTTCCCGCTACGAATCTTCTCGCGAACGTAGTCCCGAACCTCTGAGCCATTCCGCCCCTGTGCCATCAGTTCTTTGTAGGTGTTATTAATTCGGAGATGAGGGATTTGATCTCCTGTCAACGAAACGACGTATTCGCCTGCTACCTTTTCCACCATCACATCCGGAAGAACGTAACTGTTCGGTTCGGGCGAAAAAATCTGTCCGGGCTTCGGGTCAAGAGTGGCGATGAAATTTGCCGCCTGTTGGACTTGATCAACGGTTATGCCGAGTTTGCGCGCGATGTCCGGGAACTTCTTTTTCCCCAATTCATCCAGGTGCTGGTCAACGATCCGATATTCCGCATTCTGTTCTTTGCCCAGCCGCCGCAGCTGAATAAGCAGGCATTCGCGCAAGTCGCGCGCGCCTACTCCAACCGGATGAAACGTCTGGACAAGGCTAAGCATAGCCTCCAGTCGATCGATCGGCTGATCCGAGGTCGTCGCTATTTCTTCAATGCTGATTGGCAAAAAGCCGAGGTCATCAATGTTGCCGATAATCAGTTCGCCGGTTTTGTGGTCACTTTCGCTGACGTCTGCCGTATTAAGCTGCTCCAGCAAATGCTGCTGCAGCGTTTCCGTGTTCGCGATTGAGTCGAGAAAAAACTGGCGGCGCTCTTCATCTTCCTGGTTCCGCGACGAGTAGCTTACGCTCTGGGACATGAAATCCCGCCATTCCTCGTCAAGCTTTGCCAGTTTCTCGAATTCTTCCTGGAAATCAGAATCTTCGGAAGTACGTTCTTCGCCTTCGTCGAGGCTAACATCCTCTTCCAACACAGGATTCGTCTGTAGTTCCTGTTGAACGAGGTTACGGAGTTCCAGCGTTGGGACCTGCAAGATCTGAAGACTCTGCTGCAACTGGGGCGCAAGCACCTGTTGCATCGCGAGCCCTTGAATCTGTTGCATGCCTGGTCCAGCCATAAAGAGAATGGATAGTAAAAGATTGGCACAGAAACTGCAAGGGCAGTACCGCAGAAGTTTGCGGACAAATAAAGCCAATAGCGGTTTTTGGGATTGATTCGGCCTTCACATCTCGTGAAGCGGGGCAGCTGCTTGGAGCTCTCGAACACAAGCCATGATCAATGAGAGATCGGCGGAATCTATCGACGGCGATCGGCCGCCAGAAGAAGCAAGGACGAAATGCTTCCCACATCAGGGTCGGAAACCATCAACCGCTAGACCTTATGGTGTTTGAGGTCCAACTTGCGATAGAGGGTCGCGATGCTGATCCCGAGCATACTGGCCGTCTTTTCGCGGGAGCCCTGATTAAACTTCAGAGTCAGTTCGATATATCTTCGTTCCTGCGCCCGCACGAAGTTGTCAAGGGGCTGCCCGACTTGCCAGTCGGCTTCCGATACGGTTTCGAAAGAGTCGCGATCGTAAAGCAACGGCGGGGGTAGATCCTCCGACTTAATGATGCCGTCCTCGCAAAGGGCGCTTGCTCTTTCGATTACGTTTTCCAGTTCGCGGACATTGCCGGGCCAACTGTAGCGCATTAGCTGTTCAAGCGCTTTTGGATCGATCTTCTTCTGTTCGGTAGCGCTCTGGAGAGCATATTTCTGTAGGAAATACTGAGCAAGTTGAGGGACATCTTCAATCCGTTCCCGTAAGGGTGGGATCTCAATCGGGATGACCGCCAGACGGTAAAAGAGGTCTTCGCGAAACCCGCCGGCTTTGACCTTGTTCTTTAGTGGTTCAACCGAGGCAGCAATGGCGCGGACGCTGACCGGAATATTGCGGTTATCTCCAATGCGGCGGATCTGGCGTTCCTGGAGGACGCGCAGCAGCTTGGTTTGGAGCTGCAGCGACATGGAGTTGATTTCATCAAAAAACAACGTGCCGTGGTTCGCTTCCTCAAAGAGGCCAATTTTATCCGTTACCGCGCCGGCAAAGGCCCCTTTCTTGTGGCCGAAGAGCTCTGACTCCAACAAACTGTCGGGAAGCGCGCTGCAGTTGACGGTCACAAATGGGAGGTGTTGGCGGGAACTGTTGTAATGCAGTGCCCGCGCGACAAGTTCCTTCCCCGTTCCGCTCTCCCCTTGAATCAGGATGGTGCTTTCGGTGTCAGCAACTTTCCCGATCAATTTGTAGATTTCCTGCATCCGGGAACTTGTGCCGACCAGGTTCTCAAACTTATAGCGATCCTTAAGTTCGCGCTTGTGCTGGCTATTCTCTCGCAGGGTGGCTTGGTAATCCAAGGCGCGTTGCACACAAAGCTGAAGCTCATCTATTTTAAACGGCTTGGTGATATAGTCGTAGGCACCCATTTTCATGGCTTCCACGGCGGTCTCGACCGAGGCGTATGCGGTGATCATAATCACGGTCGTATTCGGGAAAAGCTCTCTGCATTCGCGGAGGATGTCGAAGCCGCCCACTTTCTCCATTTTCACGTCGACGATCACCAATTGCGGGTCGATCCGGGGGAGGGCATCCAGGGCGGATTCGGAGGCACTAAACGGGAAAGCCTGATGGCCACGATCGCGACAAAGATTGGAAATTACCTCAACCATGGCGGGTTCATCGTCTATGATAAGAATTTTTGCCATCGGAACACCCTGTTTTTATATAAATTATGATAAATGTAAACACATAAACGACATAGATTTTCTAGTTTACGAGAATTACTGGTCTTACAGGATGAGGCCGAGATACCCTTTGAAACGGGTTCTTTAGCAGGCCTCGTGAGTGCCAAAATGGCTCATCGCCCCTCGTCCGGCGAGCCAGGTTCGTCCGTGCGATCGGTCGTATCGACAATCGCTTCAGCCGGGCAACCTAACTTAACCAGTCCATAGCTAAGCAGGGCCTTGCTATCGTTCCAAATACCCGGCTTGTCGGTGTGGAGAACGACCGAAATCACTTCGTGCCCGCCGCGAAGCGCGGAACTCACCAGCACCTGTTGAGCTATGCGCGTGTAACCCGTCTTCAAACCGTTGCACCCAGCAAAATGACGAAGCAACCGATTGTGGTTTCGCAGTTGATCGACCTGTCCGGATGGAGACTTCCAGGTAAAGTATATGGTGGACACAATCTCACGGAAAAGCGGCTGTTGCATAGCTGCTCGACCAACGAGCACCAAGTCGTGCGCGGTGGTGTAGTGGTTGGGGTCATGCAGCCCGTGTGGGTTGACAAAGTGGCTGGAGGTTGCTCCCAATTGCGCAGCGCGAAGATTCATTTTCTCCGCAAATGCCGTCACCGATCCGGCATTGTCGCGGGCTAAAGCCATAGCAACGTCGTTCGCACTCTTCAGTAGCAGCCCGTATAACATCTGTCGACGCGTGTATTGCTCGCCCGGCTTCAAACCCAGACTGCTGGGCTCCACCTTGGTATCCGCTAGTTCGACGGTCACGAGACGATCCAAGTCGCCCGATTCGATCACGATGAGGGCGGTAAGAATTTTGGTAGAGCTCGCCGGATACTGTCTGGCGTTTTCGTTCTTGGCGAAAAGAATGTCGCCGTTGTAGGAGTCGACTACGGCTGCACTCTGAGCGATCACGGTGAGCCCTTGCCCGAATAACGGGGTAGCAGCGCAAACCAGCAGTGCGGCGACTAATCTACCAATTTTCCGTCGACAATCATCCATTCGACCGAGCTTCGGTTCTCCACGATCGCGTCGTGGACCTTCTCGGCGCTGCCAGAATACGGAATCGCGATGGCGTCGGCAAGAAAACCGGAAGCGATTTTTCCAAGACTGTTACTCTGCCCCAGGGCGCGGGCGGGATTTAATGTGACCATTTTCACGAGATCGGACGCACATAGAGAAGGATAGTTTCGGCGCGCCATGCGCATTTCGGAGAAGAGATTGAGCGAGTCATTACTCGCGAGGCTGTCAGTTCCGATGCAGATATTCATTCCCAACTGGCAAAGTTTCTCCATCGCGAAACGATTGTGATGCAGAAATCGATGACTCTTGGGGCAATGCACAATGGAAAGATTTCGCCACTCGGGCTGGGCCAGCAATGCGAAGTCGGATTCATCCAATTCGTTGGCGTGCACGATGATGCATTGATTATCAATCAGATTGGACAAGAGCAAATAGCGTAGAGGAGACATCGCCCCACAATCGTCCATTCGTCGTCCCATCCGGTGGAGAAAGTCGAATAGCTCGCCTCGTCCCAAGGCAAACATCTGATACTCTGGCCAGGACTCCGAGACATGGGTGGTCAAAGGCATTTGAAAGGTCTGAGCGGACTCATTGCTGAGGCGGTACAGATCGGCGGAGGCAGTATACGGCGCGTGCGGACTTAGGCCGAATCCACCCAGCCAAAATTGGGGTGACTCAAAGAACGACCAGGATCCAAATGCGTATTCGTCTAACCATGGCCGGGGCCGGACGTCGATCAATTCAAGACAGAACCAGGAACGAATCGCCGGCGGAGACAGCCGAGGCATTACTTGGGGCGCCGAGACAATGTTGAGCACCGTCGTAACTCCGTAGCGGCGCAATTCCTGCAACCCAAGTTCAATTCCTCTGACATAATCGTCGTCGGTCAGCGACCGTTTGAGGGCGTTAATCCGCTCAATCCATCGTGGAAAATTACGCGAGGGCAGGATGGTCCCCCGCAACAGTGTGTATTCGAGGTGACAATGCGCGTTGATGAGCCCAGGCAGAACAATCACCTCGCCGAGATTGATCACCTCCCCGCTGTGATGAGGGAGTACATCGGTCGCTTTGCCAACGCGGCCAAATCGGTTTCCTTCCACCACAAACGCTCCGTCTACGAATTCGCCGGAGTCCATGGTAATCAAATTCCGGCAGCGATAGGCGGTCATGATGGGCTCTTTTTGACGGTCTTTCGTGCTTCCGCAACAAAGAGATTACAGGCTTCGATACAGAGAAACGGAACTGCCGGCCGCCCTTGCCCAAGCTGATCGTGATGTGGCTTAAACTTCGCCACTGGCAGGTTTCCGTCGGGAAGTTTTCCGTCGACTGTCCACAGAATTGTTCGCAAACATGCGCGGTCAGACCTGCAAAATCGCCCGGCCAGTTCCTCGGCTGCGGTACTGGTCAATTTGTGAGTCACCCGATACATACCGGTTTGCCGATTCAAGGTGACGCGCAGATCGACCGGTTTGACCTGCTCTTCGTGCCAGGCAAACCAGCTGGCGAGCGCGCCTGGATAAATAAAATCGAGAGCGAGTTTCACTGCAGCGATCGAATCAAGTTGAAGCTCCCAACCGGTGGGCAAGGTTGGAGCCCCTTTCAGGGGACGATATCGACCTTCGCGATCGAATCGGACCAAATCGCGAGCGGCCGACGGTCCCGTGTAAAGCCGGAGAGCAGCACGAGCAGGTTCGGCTGGCGCAGCGTCCAGCCAGTGACGCACCACGAAAAGCGTATCGGTGATCTGCCGCGCAATGATTTCTCCGATTTCCAGATTGCCGGCGGCGAGGATGCGCTGAAGCTGATCGCGGATCATGTCAATTGCTAAACCCGCGCCAGATGCTTTTGATCGAACCGGTAGACCATTTCCAGAATGATCTCAGTCATCATTGGATCGGTACCAATTGCGCTTGCGTAATAGAGGGTACGGCCGTTCAGCAAATACGGATTTCTGCGAAAAACCTCTTGCTGGCTGGCAGCCCCGGTCGATTCCGATTGGATTCCCAGAAGCACCGGAATGTCTTCGTAGCTGTGGAGACCATCGGAAATAAAAAATGGCACGACGATTACGTACGGCAAGAGCGCGAGCGAAGGCCAGTTGGAAATCAGCGGTTCCTCTTCCATATAAGCCGCGCATACTTGGCCAAAGATCTTGCGCGCGTTAATTTCCTTGACCTGTTGCTTCACCGCAACGGCGGAATTTTCGTTCAGACCTGTTCCATGTCCGGCGACCACCAGAGTAGTCTGATCAGGTGGGATATTCGGAGCAATCCGCCGAGCTCGCTGCAGAAGGAGATCCGTCATCCGAGGATGGTTTCCCACCGGCTCACAATACTTAATCACCTTGTTATCCCGCCGGGTGATCGGTCCCGTGAGTTCCAGCTCCCGCGGTATAACCTTTTGGGTAAAATAGCCTTCGCTGATGAAATGCGGAACAATGTAAACTTCTTCGGTCTCGACCATTCGGAGTACTTCCCTCAGGCTGGGCTCTTCTTTCCAAAACGCGCAAAGCACGTCAGAGAAAATGCCTTTTCCTCTGATCATGTCGGCGTGATCAAAGGTTGGCCTGCTGGAATCCGGATTGACCGTGGAGCCATGGCCGACCACGATGAGGCTACTCTGCGGTCTAAGCCCGGCCGGCACCGTATCTTTATTGGTTCGCTGAGTCGCTGAGATCACTCCCTGAGAAACGTTTTGGCGCGAGCGTTCGCGCGCACCAATTTCTAAAACAGTCCTACCGTTCCGGGATCCGGTAAAGCCCATCCTTGCCAGTGGGTCAAGTATTCTGCTCGCGGAAGGCAGACGTAATGCGGGTTACTCGGCTGCCGCAGCCATTGAATGAGCGTTGCCAAGTTCGGCTCTGCCATGGTCGTACATCCGGCCGAGGGGCGAGTCGGCCCACGGCGAATATGAAAAAATATTGCGCTCCCGTATCCCGGCACTGGTGGATCGGAATTGTGCCGGATCTCCACCAGCCAGCGATAGGCGAAATCCCCCAAACGCATTCTCGCCTTTTCGTACCATGCCGGCGGATTTTTTGGATCAATAGTGACGTGCTGGTTGTAATTTGGGTTATTTACGTCATCGACCCAGGCATCTCCGGGTTTGACCGTGTGGTATGGATAATCAGAGCCGGACGGCAACGTTTGGTCATAAGTATAAATGGTGCCGATCTGGAAAATCCCGGCCGGCGCCCGATTGTCTCTTTCCACCTTGATCGGCCCTTCCCCCTGGCCAACGATCTCCCCACGTCCCCAAGCCAATCCATGTTTACCGAAAAGCACATCCATTGGTGCACCCACGCGTTCCCACTTGCCGTTCACCTTCTGTAGCCGCTGCAGCTTGCCAGTCATGCTGTCCCAAGTTGGCGCGATGCCGACAATTAATTGAGTCACTGTGCCGCTTAGTTGTGACGCGGCGAAAGCATGAACCGATGCTGTAATCCAGCAGAGGATGAGTGCCAGGAGTTTCACGGGCGGAAGAGCGTTCTATTTCACGGGCTACTCGGGCAGACTAGATCGATGAAGCGCTGTCCCTCCAAGGTCAACGCCGGTATCGAGCCACCACTCTGAATATGGCCCTTGGTCATTAGGTTTTGGGGATAAGCAGAAGGATGCACCCAGGTCAGTGACGGCGCTGTGACCTGTTCTTCGACCGCCCGGATTTGCAGCGGCAGTCCAGTCCGGTCGAACGTTAGCTCCCATGACTGACCGCTGTGACTGCCCTGGAGGAGCCAAGGGTAACGTTCCTGGAGATCCATCGTTGGCGAGCGGGGCACTATTACGCGGTACCAAGCCTCTCCCTTTTGAACAAATTGGGCGATCGCTAAGGCGGGATTCTTTTGCAATTCGAGATAGAAACGCCCGATGTCGAGCCCGGCAAGATTCATTCCATTGTATATCCCATGGCGATCAACGTCTTTTGGGAAGTACTTGGTTTGCCATTCACTGAAATGGCCGTTGAGCATCAAGTTTAACTCGAGGTGAACGTGGGCTCGTTCCCGGTCAATTCCTTCTCCGGTGTGGCCCATGATAGCCAGCGGAGCGTTCTGAGCCACAGGGTCTCCGGGTTTCACCATGATGACGTTAAGATGGGCGTAAAGACTGTAGTAGGAGCAATTGTCGAATGTATGCTCGACGACGACATACCTGCCGTAATTGGAATAGCCAGCGACGCAGTTGGTGTAGGCCACTTTGCCCGCAGCGATAGCGTGGATGACATCGGTCGGCTCACCCGCCGCGTCCCGATTCAACGGGCGAATATCGATCCCTTCGTGAAAACGCGTAAAAACGATGGCTGAACCGAATCGCCTCGGATTTCGGACAAAACCGTACTGTCCTCCTTCCCAGGCTTGGCTGACCTGTCCCTCGAAGTCGCGCTGCACATACTGATAAAAGCTAGCGGGATCACCGTGCAAAAGACCCTGATTTTCGGTGGGCAGAATGAGCATGGGCTGCTGGCCCTGGCCTAAATTCGGAGCGAGCCAAATATAGCCGATTATGATGCCAAGAACGTTCGTCCGGCTATGCCATCGAAAAGCAGTCCACCAGATTTTATTCAGCTTTGTCCGACGGGCCGGATGCGGTGTGATGCCCGATTTCGGGAGAATTTGGGAATTATAGATACGAGGGAATCCACCAGCTCCGGTCGGCATGCACGATTGATAAAGGAATGGATAGGATTTGCAACCAACCTACTGTTTCGCTAAACGGTGCTCATGAATTTTCGTCTGAAGTTGTGGACTGTGATGGTCTTATGCCTGGCCGGGTGTTCGTCTCACGGGCTCTATCGATGGGTTCCCTTTGCTGGGCACCAGAAGAAGGATCAGGTCCCAACCAGAACGAGGTCGGAAGCGAATAACCCGTTTGGGCCGGTTACCGGACCGGTAAATTAT
This sequence comes from uncultured Verrucomicrobiae bacterium, assembly GCA_963804425.1. Taxonomy (GTDB): domain Bacteria; phylum Verrucomicrobiota; class Verrucomicrobiia; order Chthoniobacterales; family JAFAMB01; genus DASTDH01. The sequence continues at coordinate 480,934 of CAWDQF010000007.1, forward strand.
GGTCTGGAGATGCGAGTAATTGTGAGCCCGGACCCGATTAAGCTGAGCGATACCCGATCGTTGGAAGTCCGTATTCAACTGATCAATAGGGTGAAGAAAACCGTGAATCTGGTTTTTAACGATGGGCGCGAATACGATTTTGTTCTTCGGGACAGCAATGGGAAAAAACTAGTGCAATGGTCGGACGATCAACCGGCTAATCCAAACCCAGGTTATGTAATCGTCAATCCGAAGGAGCGCTCCGAATTCGTCGGTACTATCTCTACCCGAGACATGGTGGCCGGGCGGTCTTATGTTCTCGAAACGATGATCGTTGGCTACGACAAAATGCATATGTCGGTCAACCTAGAGCCAATCAAATAGGCTACCCGCGCAGCCAAAGGCTGGCCTGAGCCACGCTCCATTGATACTTGCGAGCGTGCTCCCGCAACAGGAAAGGGAGTTCCTTGAGGCTAATGAGCTCAAATTCATTTCCTAGTTGTTCCCGGATGGCCCCGAGCGTCGCCCGGTCCGACCAGGACCCTTGTGCGCCCAACCATTCCTGCGTCGGTGTAAACTCCGCCAGCCAAGTGTATGGCGAGGCGATTAGCAAATGACCACCGGGATTGAGCAGTCGGCGGAAAGTGGCGAGCAATTGCTTAGGAGAATGCACTCGATCGATCAGATTCGCTGCGAGTACGAAATCAAATGTGCCAAGATCGGACCGCAGCCCAAGCGCGTCGCCAACTTCGAATCGGCATCTGTCTCGATCGATAGTCGGGTCGAGTTGCCGCGAAATCTCCGTGTAAATGACGCCCTCCTCGTGCCGGCGCAGCTGAATTCTGCCGGTTCTTTGGATCTCCAAGGCGGCCGAAATAAATCGCTGAGAGAGGTCGATCCCGATCACCTCATCGGCCGTTCGCGCTAACTCGAATGTTGAGCGGCCCACGGCGCAACCCAAATCAAGCGCTCTCCGCACCCGGCCCGCCAATGGCATAAATTCCGTGATGCAACGGATTGGGTAAAAGAGCGCGCTCTGAGGACCAAATTGATACGGGAGTTGATCCTCTGCCTCTCCGTAGTGGAACAGCAAATACTGATCAACTAGCGAATTGGTTTCGTAGACACTCATGGCGCATGAAATAGCCCATTGTCAATCGCCGATAGCCAGGTTGGCTATGGGCTATTGGTCATCACGAGTTCAGCCCTCAGACCTGGTCGACTAGGCGAGAAGTTGGGCCAGGTATAGGGCGGGACGGAAATCCTCGATCAATATTTCTGTGACGCCGTTTCGATGCATCCGAACCTGGGGGACCTGTATCTCTGGCGTTTTATGCGGCGCGAAAAGAATATCGTCGTGCGTCGCGTTCTTACGATCGGCAAACTTGTCAGGAGTCAGATGTCCTCCCAGATGATCGCTGCGACCGGTGGCGACATGCATGGTTCCGAGAATCTTCTCATCCTGAATATCCCGGCCCGAAACCGGCAACAATTGCGTACCAAATCCTAACTCTCCGATTTCGCCAGTCACTGGATCAGCAGAGATTTTCGCCTGGTGCTCCTCGATCGTTTGCTTATTTCCGCGAATCAGTTCGGCCGCAACGATTCGCCCATTTCGCACCGTCATCAGACCGATTGTACCGTCCTCGTATTTGAGCGGAAATTTGCCGGAAGCGTCGGTAGGAACATAATAAATTTCGCCGGCTGGCAAATTAGCGATATCCGGGCCGCCTCGACAAAGGCCATGACTCTTTTGCGCCTCCTGCTGAGCGAGGTGCAGGTGCAACGTGTGCTTCTCCCCGTAGCAGACGAAATCGATTTCCACCCAGTCTGCTTTGGTCATGCCGAGTCTCAACTTTTCGGCATTCCGGCTGACCTCATTGTAGTCTACCGCCAAACCGCTGTTCAAGATGGTCTGGTTGACGCCGTGCAACGTAGCCCCGCGGAAGCCATATTGTTTCGCGAACGCCGTGAGTGGAGCGGTGGCCGAATAGGTCGAGATGCAGAGGATGAGCTTGTAGTTGGGGTAGACATCCTTCTCCAGGCTCACCTCTTTTCCGTCCGGCGTAACGGCCAGGTCGGGGAGATCGAGATTACTTCCGCCCGTGATCTTATAAGCAAAAAAATCACCTCCCGTGAGATTCAAGTCCTTTAGAACACCATTTCTCAATCCTTGATAGAAAACTTCGTAGGCATGTTTCTGAATTGTGAGATCAGGGTTTTTAAGAAAACCGAAATCGCGGACCTCATGCGGATCGTCGAGATCGATAAGAATCGCTACCTTTTCGCTGGCCTTAGGTTGAAAGACGGTGCGGAGGAGGCGTGCTAAGCTAAACGGCGGGAATGACTTCGGAACGGTAAGATTTGCAGCTGATACAGTGGACATAGTGGAGCGTTTTTCCGCTAGGTTGGTTTAACAACGGTTAGATACACGACAAAGCAAGTAGGATACGGAGGTTTTTAGCCGACGGATGCCCCGGCTCAGTCGCGGTTGCCGGCACGGTGAAGTTGCTGACGCAATGGGACGAACCGAGCAGCGACTCGTTCGGATCCGCGAAGTGACCAATCGATTGTAGAGATGTGAAAGCGATAGTCATAGGATTTACTTTGGTTTGGAGATTTAGCCGCAACCGATGAGATCGCGGCTAGCGCATCCGATTGATTGCCACGGGCAGGATATAATCAGGCCTGTGACAGCCCTATGTCAGCAGAGTACGATTCCCTCTCGATCTTGAGCCGTCTGTTCAGCATGTCGCGGTTGAAATGTGGATTAATCAGCCGGGTCTCTCTCGGCCGGATATCCCTCTTTGTTTGAGGGCCTCCTGCTTGATTTCTTCCATGAAAAGTGCCGGTACCGGAGGCAAAGGTTCCTGCCAAAATGCAGCAACCTTCAAGAGCGGAAAGTCCTTTAGCCCGATTACCCGAAGATCGGAGCCGTAATGAATGCCCGGGGCAAGAATCGACAAGCCAATGCCATAGCCGGCGGCGGAGTAAGTCTGGACCATTTCCAGAGTGGAGAGCTCAATACCAATTTCCCAGGTGGTTCCTCGCGTGCGCAGGCCGTCTTGAAATGTCCTCGCCAGTGCCGAGTTGGGCGGCACCGAGATCAAAGGTAGGGGGCGTTGGTCCAAAATTTCGGAAAGCTTCTTGAGCGGGCTTGCCGAATGAACGAGCAAGACCAAAGGTAATTCCACCAAAATTTCGGTGCGAATACCGCTGGGAGGTTTGTTATAAAGCTCTGTGATGGCCAAGTCGACCTCCTGCGTCAACAAGAACGCTTCCGCCAAAGATTGGTCCGCTTCACGGAGCACCAACTTCAATTCCGGCACTTTTTTCCGCAGGCGTCCAAGCAGAGTTGGGCCGTATTCTCGGAGTAGCGCGGTCGAGGCTGCTAAGCGTAGTTTCTTACCGCCTTGGCTGCGTAGCTCATCGGAGACCACTTCCAAATTTTCGAAAAACGGTTGAATGAATCGAAACAATCGCTGGCCGGCTGGGGTCAAAAGGAACGGTCGTCGTTGGAACAGTTTTTGGCCGAGGTATTCCTCCAGTTGCAGAATTTGCCCGCTCACAGCCGGTTGCTGAATACCGTAAGGAATGTGGCGAACAGCGGCGCTGATTCCTCCATGCTTAGCAACAAAAAAGAAAAGCTCCAGGTGATGGACGTTCACGGCGCCTCAAACTAGCAATCGATGTGGCCGGGTTAAAACGAAAAGCGTTAAAGACCTATCTTCCTCCAAATTTGTCGGGTGGCTGCGTGTTTCGCTTCCACCAATCGGCTTGCTGCGGTCGGAGGCTTGGTCTTGTATAACACTTCTTGGTAAGCGTTATTAAAGATTGGTAAACGTTATTAATGGCCTCACAATTTGGCGTTCTTTTTCGGGTAGCGACCTGGGGTGAATCACACGGTGGGGGAGTTGGTGTCGTAGTGGATGGCTGCCCGCCGCGGATTGCACTCAGAGCAGAAGATATCCAACGAGAGTTGGATCGCCGCCGGCCGGGACAAAGCGAGATCGTCACGCCGCGTGCGGAGAAGGATCGTTGTGAGATTCTTTCCGGAGTGTTTGAGGGGAAGACGCTGGGGACGCCCATCTCCGTATTCGTGAAAAACGAGGATGCCCGGCCAGAAGCATATCGAGAGATAGAATCGGCCTACCGGCCTTCCCACGCCGATTTCACTTATCAGGCGAAGTATGGCATTCGCAATTGGCAAGGGGGAGGGCGAGCTTCCGCTCGTGAAACCGTCGGCCGCGTCGCGGCGGGAGCAATCGCCAAGCGAGTGTTAACGGAAGCTGTTCCCGCTCTGGAGGTTGTTGCTTACGTGAAAAGCGTCCACCATCTAGAGGCTGAGGTAAATCCCGAGAAAGTTGAGGCTCAACTCGTTGAGCAATCGATCGTGCGTTGCCCTGACCCGAAGGCATCGGACGCGATGATTGAGCTGATAAAGACCATGCGGAAGGAAGGTAATTCGGTTGGAGGAGTGATCGAATGCGTAGTGCGTGGCGTCCCAGTCGGATTGGGCGAACCGGTTTTCGACAAGCTAGAAGCAGATCTCGCCAAAGCGATGCTGAGTCTTCCGGCGACCAAAGGCTTTGAGGTCGGTTCCGGATTTGCCGGAAGCCGGATGACCGGAAGTGAGCACAATGATCTCTTCGAGATGCGCGAAGGGAGAGTGGCCACTAAGACCAATTATTCCGGTGGCCTTCAGGGCGGGATCTCGAATGGTGAACCGATATTCTTTCGAGTGGCGTTTAAGCCGACCGCGACAATTTTGCGACCACAACAAACGCTGGACGTCACTGGTTCCAAGACCGAGTTGGCGGCCCGCGGTCGCCATGATCCCTGCGTTTTGCCCCGCGCTGTCCCGATGGTGGAGGCAATGACTTTACTCGTCCTCTGTGACCATTGGCTTCGCCAGAAAGCCTTGACGGGAAATTGACTCAAAAAGAGATATGACGGGCATCGGCCCAGATGGCTCGGAAAATTGGCGAACCTTGTTTCTCGCGCTGGCTGGGGCCTGGGTTATGTTGTCAATTTTCCGCGGATGGACCCAGGGTATTCTGCGACAATTGCTGGCACCTTTGGCGCTGGCTGGTGCTTTGGTAGCCGTGGTTTTGATCGGCCCCGTCGCGTCCGGCTATTTTCGTGATAACACGCGGCTGCCGGCTCCCTTATCGATGTTGCTGGTCGGTGCTGTCATTTGGTTCTTCGTCTACAACTTGTTGGTGTTCGTCGGAGGGATAATTTTTAAGCGAACCCGAGACCAAGATGTTACGCTCGTCCGCCTGTTTTTTGGCGCAGGGGGAGCATTCGTTGCCATCATCTATGCATTACTTCAGATTTGGTTGATCACGGTCGGGATCCGCGTTTTTGGCCGAATCGCTGAGGACCAGATTGCGATCCAGTCGTCTCGTGCCGCTACGCCTCACGGTTTCGTAGTGGGACTGGCCCGTTTGAAGAATTCCTTAGAACTAGGATCCGGTCGGGCAATCCTTGATTCCGTGGATCCTGTTCCGCAGGATGTTTATCAACGAATAGGGCAAGGCAGCCGGTTGTTGGCGAGTCCGCGTGCGATTGGACGTCTGTTTGAGTTCCCGGCGTTCCGCAGCATCTGGGAAAATCCCAAGATTCGTGCGTTGCAAACTGACCCAGAGATACTGGAAGGGGTGAGACGAGGTGACTTCTTGTCGCTTGTCTCAAATCCGAAAGTGATCGCTTTGTGGAGCGATCCGAATGTCCGGGCGCTGCTGTCCGGCAACCAGATCCAAGCCGCCCTCGATTATGCAAATGGGGAAACGGCGCGGTGATCGGATCTGCGGGCAATTGCAACTGCGCTCACAACTAAATCGGAGTCGTCCTTACGAAAATAACCAATAGCCGATAGCCAAAATTTGCTATTGGCTATTTGCTTTGCTCATTGTCATTTATTGTCAGGCGGATCATCGGCATGAGCAGCGATTACATAGCAACGATTGGGTTAGAAGTGCATGTGCAGCTTAAGACCAGGACAAAGATGTTTTGTGGGTGCGCTGTGGAATATGGCGCGGATCCGAACGTGCATGTTTGCCCCGTTTGTCTCGGTCTTCCTGGCTCGCTGCCCGTTATGAATCTCGTTGCACTCAAGATGACGGCACTGACTGGCCTGATCTTCAAATGCGATATCGCACCGATCTGTAAGTTCGATCGCAAGAATTACTTCTATCCGGATATGCCGAAGAACTATCAGATCTCTCAATATGATCTGCCGCTTTGCCAAAACGGTGAGGTGCCTTTGTACGACTTAGCCTATCCGAAGGACTCTCAGAAGAGTATCCGCAATCCGGATAAGCGGGTTCGCTTGACTCGGATTCACCTGGAAGAAGACGTGGCGAAGAGCACCCACTTTGAGACGACTAGTGGGATCGATTTCAATCGGGCGGGTACGCCGCTTATGGAAATTGTCTCCGAGCCAGACCTAGAATCGCCCGAGGAAGCTTTTGCCTATCTCACATCATTGAAGCAGGCGCTGATTTACGGAGCGGTGAGCGACGCCGACATGGAAAAAGGCCAGTTGCGTTGCGATTGCAACGTCTCGGTTCGTCCCCGTGAACAGGCGGAATATGGCGCCAAAATCGAACTGAAAAACCTCAACTCAATCAGCGGCGTGCGACGTGCGTTGGCCTTCGAGATTGAGCGCCAAATGGAAGCCTTATCTAGGAGTGAGAAACTGCGGCAAGAGACCCGCCGCTGGGACGACGATCTGGGCGAAACAATTTTGATGCGAACCAAAGAGTCAGCTCACGATTATCGCTATTTCCCTGATCCTGATCTGTTGCCGGTGAAGACGGAGGTTTTCATGCGAGAGGTCCGCGACGCGCTCCCCGAGCTGCCGTGGGAGAAACGCGAGCGTTTCGTACGACAATACGGGATCAGCAGCTATGATGCCGGGGTCTTGGCTGACGGCTTGGCGCTCTCTCGCTACTTCGAGTCGGCCGCAAAAGAAGCAAAGAAACCGAAGGCAATAGCTAACTACGTTTTGAATGATTTGCTAAGCGCCTTGAGCTCTGCAGCAAAATCGGTCGCAGAATGTCCAGTACCTCCGGAGCATCTCCAAGCGTTGGCTAATCTCGTTGAAGAGGGGAAGATCAATAGTAAGCAAGCGAAGGAAGTATTTGCTGAAATGTTCAGTTCCGGGAATTCTCCCACCGAGATTGTCGAAGCCAAAGGGCTCAAACAGGAAAGTGATCTGGGAGCGATTGAAGCAATCTGCCAAGAGGTGATCCGGGCTAATCCAAAATCGGTCGAAGATTTTCGGGCCGGAAAAGCCGCGGCGATCAATTTCCTGAAAGGCCAAGTCATGAAAGCCTCCAAAGGAAAGGCAAATCCTAACCTAGTGGGTGAAACGCTAGAGAGGCTTTTGCGATGAGCATCGCGAGCTGAAAGCGTGCGGCAAACTCCAAATCCGTGATTCTGTTCCAAGAGCGTTGGCCATCCGCGGTTGCTGCAGCTGAAAACGATACGTTCCGGTAGAAGTCTGTCCGACTTAGGCTGATGGAATCGCTGGGCAGGCTTTCAGCGGCGACTCGTCACGACGGAGCTTGCTGTGACATTCGGACGATGAGTGACGAGTCGGCGAAGTCGGAAGCAGCGACTCAGGATAGCCTCTAGGGCTTCACCCGTAAGCGTTAACTTGAGAAGAACCACTAGCAAACAGGCGAGGGTAATTTGCGGCAAAAGCGACAAGAACGAGTCGATCATGTTGGTGCGGCTCAAACCGGCGCACAAACGCGAGGGGTCTTAAGATCTCCCACGGCGCGCCGGGATTTTCGCCCCACCAAAGGGGGCTAATGGTCGTTCACTGCCGCTTGGACGTGGCCATCCAATGTCTTAAGCACCCAGTCATCCACTTCGGGAAGGAGATGATCTTTCAGCTTGGCCCGGAAATGGAGTTGGTCGGCGGCGGCCTTGGCCTTGGTCAAAGAGTCGGCCGATCCTTTGGTTCGCGCCAGTTGCACGAATTCATCGGCGTACTCGGAGCCGTTGAAACCTTCCGCAATCTTCGGCAGAAGATCCGACCAAAGCGACCCGGCATGTAGCGCACTCAAATCGTCCAAATGGTCTTTCGTGAATCGCCAGGCGATGTCGGCGTGCTCACCGGCCAGCGCAATCCCGGAAAACGCGGCTGTCGATTCTACCGTAGACATCTCCCTGGTCATAGTGAGTCGCAGCGTTTGTTTCGCTAGCTCCGGATCGAGGGCGACCTCGAGGGCACGATAAAAATCTTGTTTGGCTTCCAGCAGAGGGGCTTCCTGCGCCAGTTTGCGTAACTCTTCGTAGATTCCCGGCGAGCTATAACGCCCCACCACCTGGGTAACGGCTTTGCGCAAATCGGGGGATAGTTCGGTTTGTCCTTTGCGAGAGTCTTCGAATCGTCGGAATGTTTCCTCGATCACCACCCGATCGCCGAATATTCCTAGCGTCTGAATCAGATCGCTGCGGAGCAATTTGGTCACTAGTTCGTCGTCCGATTTCGAATCCCAACCTATCTTTTGGAAGAGTGGTCCGAGCAAAGTACAGACATAAGCCTGAAAGGCCGCCCTTCCGGGTTCTCCTCGTTCCAGCCGATCGATCAACATGAGTGCCTGGATCACATTGTGCCAAACGCTGTAACTCGATTCGGAGCGCAACCGATCCAATAGCGCCAAATACGAAGTTATTGGCGTGCGGTTTGACATCACCATTGCCCAGGTGTCCGAAACGAAATCGACTCGTTCTTCCTCGCTCAAACGGTTCCATTCCCGGCCGAGCCGGCCCAACAAGTCTGGATCATACCAGACGCGATAAAAGCCGAAGCTATCGGCGTTCGCATTGAGCGCTCCGTCACAACCCGGGAAGTCAAAGCTTTCGGTAATCTTCTCCAGCAATGCATACCTCGGGCGGTGGGGATCGGCCGTTGAAAGAATACCAATCGGAACGATCCAAGGCTGAGTAAGGCCGTCGTTCGGTTCAAAGGAGAAACGTGATTGTTCCAGCGTCACAACCCGATTTTTGTTCACGCACTCAGCCGTCATTTTGATCAAAGGAAATCCTGGTTGCTCGATCCAGCTCGAGGCCAGCCTCGCCACCGAGCGTCCGCTGCTCTTTTCCAGTGCACTCCAAAGATTTGTGGCGTTCGCATTCGAGAACTCATTCTCCTTCAAGTAGAGGCGAACTCCGTTGCGGAATGCATCTTCCCCGATAAATCCTTCGAGCATGCGGATGAAATACTGTCCTTTCCAATAGGTAATATCATCGAATGCATCGAGCGCTTCATCTTCGCCGTTGATCGAGTGCTGGATCGGATGAGTGTTTTCCTGCGCGTCTTGCAGCATTGCCCGTTCGCGGTCCTCACTCGCTCGCAGCCAACCTCGCCATTCCGGATACAAGTGCTCCTCTGCTTTGCGCTCCATCCAAGTGGCGAAGCTTTCACTTAACCAAAGATTATCCCACCAGGCGATCGTGACGAGATCACCCACCCATTGGTGCGCAACTTCGTGAGCCACGACAGTGAAAGCTTGTTCCTGGGTTGCGCTTGAGCTATTGGCCGGATCAAACAACAAGAGGTTCTCGTTGTAGGTGATTGCTCCCCAATTCTCCATCGCTCCTCCGAAATTTACGGGAAGCGCAATCTGGTCGAGTTTGGGCAGCGGGTAGGTGATTCCGAAGTAGTCGTTGTAGTACTCGAGCAGCTTCTTGGTGCTCTCGAGAGCAAACTCGCCGAATTCTTTTTTGCCTGGCGTGGTGAGCACACGGAGCCTGATACCCGCGACTTGATCCTCGAGCCACTCTAGTTTGCCGCAGACCAGGGTAACCAGATGGCTGGCCATCGGCGGCGTTCGTCCGAACATAACGATTTTTTGGTCGTTACCGAACGCTTGCTCAGCGACGGTCGGCATGTTGGAGACCGCGATGTTCCTTTTTAGAGTCTTTACCGACAACTGAAACGTTGCTCGAAAAGAGGGTTCGTCCCAGCAAGGAAATACCCGACGCGCGTCCGTCGGCTGGAACTGAGTCGCGAGCAAGGATTCCGCCTTGCCGCGGAGGTCGTATGACTGTACGAACAGACCGCGCGAACCATTGCTGATCTTGCTGCGAAATGAGAACGAGAGAGTGTAACTGCCCGGCGGAAGAGGCATCGAAGGGGTGAACCTGACGACTTGGTTTGCGGCGTCGAATTGCGGTTTCAATTCTTCGCGCGAGGATTCGTGCGAAAGCGAAGCATTCCAAATCTCTGTTTCCACTGCGTTCAGCACGATCTGGCCGGATGGCTTAAGCACCTCGATCTCGACTCCCTCGGCGCCCTCCGTCGTCATCTGATCAAGATCAGGTTCCAGATGGATAACGTAGTGTCGCGGCACCAGGGTCTTCGGAAGTTTTCCCGGAGTATTTTCGAAGACGAATTTTTCTTGGGCACTACCTCCCGACGTCACCAGTGCCAGCAGCAGGAGGGCGAGCGGAGTTTGCATTGGGAGAGGGTTGCAGGGTGCCGGGAAAAAGTAGAGGCAATCGCCAACCTGAAGCAATGGAATTCTCTGCGCTTAAACGCGATGGTATGGCGCTCCACTCAGAATCGAGTAAGCGCGATAGACTTGTTCGAGGGCGATCATGAGTGCCAACTCGTGTTGCAGAGTTAATCGGCTTAGAGCCCAGAGCCAATCCGCTTTCAGCCGGATCTGGTCGGAGTGACCCTCTGCTCCGCCCACGATGAGTGAGATTCTTTGGGTGGCGCGAAGTTGTTGTTCCGAAAGAAGCTCAGCCAATTCCTCGCTCGAGCTTTGTTCACCGCGTTCATCAAGTACGATTCGAAAACTTCTTCCGCTCGCCTCGAGGATGCGAGCGGTCAGATGTTCTGGTTTCGCAGAAGCAAGAAACAAAGTCTCGCACGGAGCGAAGCGGCGAATACGCAGGAGATATTCCTGAATTCCTTCCGCGGCAAACCGAAGCTTTGGTTTGCCGACCGCTATCATTTTCCAGGTCACGTCGTTGCCTGCTGCGTCCGAAGCCAGTCCCGGTAGGCCCAAGGAGAAATCTCGGATGGTTTAATCTCCGATCGTCCGCCCCAGAATACGTTGGTATAGGTCACCGGAATCCCGCATTGGCTCAGATGGCCGTCAATCGCCGCCTTGTGAGCTAAGAGCCACTGTTTATCCGTGCCATGGGCGACGGCCATGATATTTACATCGCCAAATTCCGGACCGCCTTCGCGCCAGTAACAATGGGTAAGAATTTCGTGACGGCCAACCTCCGACCCGGTCTGCATCTCTCGGCCGGCAGGTACGGCCCAATGGAAAAGCGCGTTGAAACGCGTCACCCGGATACCGCTGGCCGAAGGCTTCACATGCTCGAGAAAGGTTGAAAAACGGCCGATGACTTTTTTCTCGTTTAAGCCTTCGGCTACCTCGAAAAACGTCGCCAGCGGCAGATCGCATTCGGCAGCGCGGCTGGCCCAGGGATTGGAACGAATTTCATCCACGGCAAACTCTCGTTTTAGGGCGAGTAATACCCGCCATTCGATTTCGCTCAACCCAACGATTTCGGTATTTATCATCTGCGTTGGCGCTTCCGATCGTGCGCCTGGTTCCAAAATTTTACGGCGCACGTGCCCAACCCCGAGCGCAAAAATTCCTTTCGCCGGCATCAACTTCACTTTTGCCGCACCGACCCGTTGGGCCAGTAGTCTGGCATGTTCGTCGAGGGAGTAACCTTGAGGCACTTTGATCGTTGTCCAAAGCCGATACTCGCTTCCGGTGGTCTCTTGATCGGTCGAACGGATCACTACATGACCGGAAAACGGATCTTGCCGATACATGAAGTCAAAGGCGGCGTCTAGGTTGTGAGAATCGACTTTCCAGGCGACCAGCGCGCCCTGAGCTAGACTGGTCGCTAGAAGCGTCTGTCGAACTCGGCGAATTGTGCCGGCCTCTAGCATCGAACGTATCCTGGCGATGACGAGTCCTTCGTTGATACCGGACAGTTCGGCGATTTCTCGAAACGGTTCCCGGACGAATCCCAAAACTTTATCTTCGGAATAAGCAAGAATGCTCGCGTTAGTCTCTTCAGTATGTTCGGACGCTGTCTTCATCAACGCCGGTGATCATAGCATAGTATCCCGAACGAGCGAGTAGCAGCGCCCTGTCCGCTGAACCATTCGTTCTCGTAACATCGTGATGAACGATCCGCGAAGGTGGAAGGCGCCGTCATACTTGAAAACGGATTAAATTAGAGGCGCGCCTTCGTCGCTTGTTCGTTTGGGGCGACTAAACACCCTGGGGCTGCGCCCTACGCTTTCCTGACGCGCACCTTCGGTGCTTTAGATTGCCTTTTCGCCAGTCTCGTCGGTACGAATCCGGATAGCCTCGTCGATGTTGTAGACAAACACCTTCCCATCTCCGATTTTGCCGGTCTTTGCAGCTTTCACGATCGCGATCGTTGCATTGTCGACGATGCTGTCCGCGAGGACCACTTCGATTTTGATCTTGGGCAGAAAATCGACGGTATACTCGCTGCCTCGGTAGATTTCCGTATGGCCTTTTTGGCGTCCAAATCCCTTCACCTCGGAGACGGTCATTCCTTCAATCCCTAGATCTGACAGCGCTTCTTTTACCTCTTCGAGTTTGAAGGGTTTGATGATTGCTTCGATTTTTTTCATTTCTGAGGTCCGGACTGTCGCAAATTTCCGAGGTCAAAAGTCATAGATACACCCATCTGGTATTTTCAACATGGCGCGATCAGGACGGTCAAGCATGGCGGTACCCGATAAGTAGTTAGAAGTTTGCTCTAAGTTTGGGTAGACAATGGGTTACTTAACCGACAAACGACAGAGCGCCATTAGCACGTGAGCTGAATCATAGCAACCGTCGAACCGGCGTCTATCCGCTGGTTAGCATGGTGCGTGCCAGACGAAATTTTCGGGTGACACATCCAGTCTCCTTGCGCCTTTCCGCGGACATTCGCTATAGGCAGGCAAGGTTTTTTCGTTCCAGATGCGCGGAGAAGAATGGCCTTGGAAGTACAAGATCGCGCAGAATGTACAAAATTTGCCACGGTCCTAGCGGCTACTATACTCGCTCGAATCGCTACCCGAACGCGTATTTCTCGGGATTTGACCGTTACGCAAAAAGAGACTAATAACTCCGCTCGCGGTGGAAAAATCTCCCAGGCACGGTTAGCTTAGCGGTAGAGCGACTGGTTTACACCCAGTAGGTCGGGGGTTCGATCCCCTCACCGTGCACCGGACCTCGCCCCCCTCGCCGAGTCGGGAGGCTTTGTCGGGCACGGCATGTTCGCTCGGGAGGTTTAAATGAGAAAGCTGTGCGAGAACCGCCCTATCAGGGCGTCTGATATCCAATCAAGATATCCGATTACTTCCTCAGAGCGAATGGGACCAAAGTGTTGCCGGAAGGGTTCCTTATGAGATTAATATTTCTTGTGCTCGCGATGGCGACTTGCGCGAGCGAGCTAAGAGCTCAAACGCAACTTCAAGTCCGACCGGTCACTATCCAAAGAAGCGTCGCGCCTGTGACTGCCAGAGTGAATCCGGTGATTATCCCAAGGAGCGTGACGGCCGTTAGTCCGATAGTTCGCAACGTGTCGCCGGTTAAGCCGCTTTATACGCAACCACCGATGACCGTTCACCTGCAACGACTCAGTGCTGCGCAATCTAAGGCACTTGATAATGCCGTGCGTAGCAACAACTACAATCTGTATCGCAACACCTACGAACGGGACGTTACTCGAAATCAGACCGTTGAGAATCCGGCCGATCATATCGCGCGTTTGCAGGGTATCATTCAGTCCGGAACGCAGCCAACGTCGGTTCAGCCTGGAGCTGGTCTGGGGTATAGCAGTGAGACAGTACGGCAGGTGCAAACTGCGCTACGACAGCTAGGCTATTACCATGGTCAAGTGGACGGACAATTCGGCTCCGGCACACAGGACGCCTTGCAGAATTATCAACTCAAGGCCAATCGGCCTGCTACCGGCCTCCTGGATCGGCTGACCCTGAGTCAGTTAGGGGTAGAGGCGAAATAGTCGGCGTAATTGCTCTTAACGGCGGCCTAGGCTACGGCGGACGAGTCGGGCGTTGGGCACTGACTGGCAGATGGCGCGGGCTGATTCTGCGTCCTTCTTGATCTGTGCTTCCAGATCGGCAAGGCTCGAGAACTTCTTTTCGGGGCGAAGGTATTGGAGAAATCGAACTTCCACATCCTCTCCGTAAATTTTGCGATCGAATTCAAACAGATACACTTCCAGCAATCGCTCGCCGCCGCGCTCTTGGATCGTAGGGCGGAAACCGATATTGGCCACCGCTCCGTACTCTGTCCCGCGATGCAATGCTGTGACGGCGTAGACCCCGTTCGGTGGGAATTGCTCATTATGCGCTTGGAGGTTTGCTGTCGGAAATCCAAGCTCTCGACCGAGGTGATTCCCCTCTACCACCGTGCCCAGAATAGTAAACGGTCTGCCTAACAATCGCTCTGCCAGAGTGAAATCGCCCTGTTCGACTGCTTCGCGCACTCGGGTGCTGCTCACGATCTGCCCGTCGATGGCAAACGGAGCGATGTCCTGCAACTGAAACTGATAAGATTCGGCCAAAGCTCGGAGCAGCGACACTTTGCCGCTACGATTTGCACCGAAACTCCAGCCTTCGCCTACGCAGATCGTTTTCAGTTGATTGGAACCTTGGACGAGCCGGCGAATAAATTCGTCGGGTTCGGTTTTGGCAAACGCCAGCGAAAACTCCTGGATGAGAAAAGCGTCGATGCCAAGCCGTTCAATGAGCTGCTGTTTATGCTGGGTCGAGGTAAGCAATCGGGGAGCATCATTCGGTCGAAGCACTCGGACGGGGTGAGGATGAAAAGTAAGGACAACCGAGCTGCCACCCAATCTCTGCGTCGCTTCTACAGCCTGCCGGATCACCGCTTGGTGTCCGAGATGAATACCATCGAATACTCCGATCGCCAGGTGGGTTGGTCCCTCGATGCGCCGGAGCTCTTCGATAGAGTGGAGAACCTTCATTTTGGAAGTTTGGTATTGCCTAATGAAGGATATCCATCAGGCACCGCGCATTCGCGAAACGTCCGGCAGAGAGATGATCTTGCGCGCCAGGGTCTCGGGTGGCGCTGCATTCAGCTCTTCCACCGTCAGCGACCCTTCGACTGTGAACCGGCCCGACTTAATCCGGCGCAGCGTAGCCAGATGGGCCCCGCAGCCGAGTTCCAGTCCGATTTCGTGCACGTAGGTTCGTACATAAAAACCTTTGCTGCAGATGACACGGAAATCGATTTCCGGCAGACGAATCGCTCGAATCTCGTGCGCGTAGACGTGCACGAAGCGAGCCTCGCGGTCAACAATCTTGCCTTGTCGCGCTAGCTTATAGAGCGGAACACCATCTTTCTTGATCGCTGAAACCATAGGGGGCGTTTGATAAAAATCGCCGTGAAACTTTTGGAACGCCGCCGCCACCTTGCTCGCATCGATACACTCAACCGGCCGCTTCTCAACGATTTGTCCATCACAGTCTTGCGAGTCGGTAATTTCGCCGAGCTTCATGATTCCCACATATTCCTTATCCTCGCTCATCAGCAGGTCCTGGATCTTGGTCGCCTTGCCGACCACGATCAGCAACAAACCGGTAGCGAGCGGATCGAGCGTGCCACAGTGACCGACTTTCGGCGCACCTAATCGTCTCCGGACGAGCGCTACGACATCGTGGCTCGTCATGCCGTTGGCTTTGTCCACCAAAAGCAGTCCGTCAATTGAGTCGTGCAATTTCATTGCTCACCCGGTCTGTTACCTTTTTTTCAACCTCATCCAGCCGCCCGCGAATCCGAGCCCCGGCGGCGAGTTGGTGTCCACCTCCGCCGAACTCGCCACAGATTTTATTCACGTCAATTTCGGCGCGTTTGGAGCGCATGCTTAACCGGACGCGCTCGTTCTCCAATTCCTCAAACAGGATCGCTACTACGACCGTTTCGATTCCGCGAACCACATCGATCAGCCCGTCTGTGTCGGCCGCTTGAATCTCCAGTCGCTTTTTTTCTTCCAATGTCAGCACCATCGTTCCAATCCGGTCATTGGCGTAAAAATGGGCGTTCTGTAAGAGCTCGCGCAGAAGGAGCACGCGCCTCTTCGGCTGGCTTTCGTACAAATATTGGGAGATGCGCGCGCTATCGATCCCCTGTCGCACCAGTTCAGCAGCCACTTCAAACGTGTGGGCTGACGTATTCCGATAGCGGAATGAGCCGGTATCGGTCGAGATCGCCACGAACAAAGCTTCCGCGATTTCAGGGGTTAAGGGATACCCCTGATTCTGGATCAATTCGAAAACGATCTGCCCCGTTGCGGGGGCCGTTATGTCTAAATAATTTAGATCCCCGTAGCCGGGGTTGCTCGCGTGATGGTCGATGTTGATCCAGCAATTCGCCTGTTGGATCGCTCGGAGAGGAGTCCCCAATCGATCACGCGTGGCTGTATCCAGAGCGATTGCGAGGTCGAAGGTTCTGGCGTCTACGGGCGGGACTACTACCAGCTCCGATTTCTGCAGGAAATTGAACGCCTCAGGGAGCCCATCCTCGTTCCAGGCACTCACTGTCTTGCCCAACTCGGAGAGAGATAGGGTCAATGCCAGCTGGGATCCGATAGCGTCCCCATCCGGTCGAACGTGGGTCAGGACTGCGATGGTGTGAGATTTGCGGATCTGCTCCGCGATGGCAGCGAATCCCTCGTTCATTGGCTCGCGGGCGGTTCATCCAAATCCTGGATGATCTTGAGGACGCGACTTCCCCGTTCGATCGAATCGTCTAACTTGAAGTACAGATGAGGCGTATATTTTAAAATGACCCGCTTGGCAAGCTCACGTTGCATGATGGTGCGATGTTCCTCTAGCTGTTCCAGCACGCGGGTCTTCTGTGCTTCCTGCCCGATGACACTCACGAAAACGTGACATTGGCGGAGATCAGGGCTGATAGCGACGGCAGGAATTGTAACCAGGACCTGCGCGTCGAAGTTGATCTCCCGTGAAATAATTTCGCTCACCTCCCGTTTGAGCACCTCGTTTACCCGCTGTAATCGATGTTTCATAGAACCAGCCTGTCGCCGGACTGTTCTGGAACGCGTTGAACTCTGTCGGCCTTCTCGAAAACCGAAAAGTTCCGCGATCCAACGCGAAGGAGCTTACAGCTGCTGGGCAAACTTCTCCAAGTTGTAACACTCGATGATGTCGCCGACCTCGTACTCGGTGTAATCCCCTAACTTGATCCCACACTCGACACCCACGCGCACCTCTTTTACGTCGTCCTGGAATCGACGTAGCGTCGCGATGCCGCCGTCGTAAATCGGTTGGCGCTTTCGGATAACGCGTGCTCTGCCGGTACGGACAATCCGGCCGTCTGAAACATAGCAGCCGGCTACCGTCCCCTTGGAAAGCTGGAACACTTGGCGTACCTCCGCGTGGCCGACGACCGACTCCCGCAACTCGGGGTCGAGCATACCGACCATGGCCTCTTTCACCTGATCGATCAGCTCGTAGATAATACTGTAGAGCTTGATCTGCACACCCTCGCGTTTGGCAGCTGCGGCAGCCTGGTTCTCGGTCTTGACGTTAAACCCGATAATAACGGCGTCGGACGCGGTCGCCAAAAGAACGTCTGACTCACTGATTGGTCCGACCCCGGCGTGGATGATTTCCAAATCGATCTTCTTGCTCTCGATCTGACTGAGCGCGGCACCGATGGCTTCGGCGGACCCTTGGACGTCGCATTTCAGGATGATCTGCAGCTGTTTCTTGCCATCGCCCATGCTGTCGAACAGGCTCTCTAGGGTGGCCCGTTGCGGCATAGCCAGCTTCTGATTTCGCAACTCGAGCAAGCGCTCTTCGCCCAAGGTTCGAGCGGAGCGCTCCGATTCCATTACGAGCAACTCGTCTCCAGCATTGGGCAACCCGGTGAAGCCGAGCACCTTGATCGGGGTAGCCGGACCCGCTTCACGCACACTTTGCCCGGTATCGCCGATCAGCGATTTGACCTTACCCCAGTAATGCCCGCAGATGAATGGTTGTCCCACCTTGAGGGTGCCCATTCGCACAATGGCGGTAACTGTCGGCCCGCGGCCGGCCTCGAGTTGAGCCTCGATCACCGTGGCCCTGGCCGATGCGGTTGGGCTCGCCTTTAACTCCATCACTTCCGACTGAAGGAGCATCATTTCCAACAGATGATCGATTCCGGTTCCCTTCGTCGCAGAAACGGGACAGCAAATGGTTTCTCCGCCCCAATCTTCCGGCGTGAGGCCCCGTTCCTGGAGTTGGGTTTTGACTCGGTCAAGATTGGCTGACGCCAGGTCAATCTTGTTAATGGCCACAATGATCGGAACCTTGGCGGCCTTCGCGTGATTGATCGCCTCGATGGTCTGCGGCATGATGCCGTCGTCCGCCGCCACGACCAGTACGACGATGTCGGTCACGGTCGCTCCTCGGGCGCGCATGGCGGTGAACGCTTGGTGACCAGGCGTATCCAGAAAAGTGATCGGATGCCCGTTATGGACGACGCTGTAAGCCGCAATATGCTGAGTGATTCCGCCAGCTTCTCCCGCCGCTACCCGCGACTTTCTGATCGCGTCCATCAAGGATGTCTTGCCATGGTCGACATGCCCCATGAACGTGATAATCGGGGCACGCGGCTTTAACTCTTCCTGGGGCGGTGGTTGCGGAGGACGCGGCTCTTCCACCACCACTTCCGTCTTGTGGACGCCAGCCCCTTTCTCGCGTTTCTCTACCTCAAAAATGTAACCGTGCTTCTTACAGATAGCAAAGGCGATATCTGGTTCGATCGTGTGATTGATGGCAGCAAAAATGTTCATCTCCATCAAATCACTGATCACCTGAAACGGTTTAAGACCGATCTGCTGCGCCAAATCGCGGACAATGATCGGCGGTTTCAGATGAACCACCTTGGCCCCAGGTGCACTTGGCTCCACCGCCGCCGGCTCTGTTGCTTCGATCGCCGGTGCAATTTGAGCCGCTTCCGGCTCAGGCTGGACCGGTGGCTGGACTGGCGGACCGACGGGCGGACGCGGTGCCCGGATCTTTGAAATCGGAGGTAAAACCGAACGGGTTTCTGAACCAGTTGTCGCATCGGCCTTCTTCGGTCGCTTTTCCTCTATCAACGAAACGGTTTCTGGCTTCGGCGCTGGAGGAGTAGCCGGCGGCTCTGGTTTGGCCGGCACCGATTCTTTCGCTTTCGCTTTGCTGATCGGAGGAACGCCAGTCTTTCTCGGCGGTCTGGATTCGCTGACCGTTGGCTTTGTTTCGTTCGCCGGCTTTTTGGTTTTTGCAGAAATCAGATCGGTCGTTGTCTTACGCGCAGCGCTCTTGTGAGCGGAAGGCTCAACCTTGGCGGCCGATTTTGCGGAGGAGTCTTTGCGAGTGCTTGCGCGGGTAACCATGAATGATCTGTCTCTCTAAAATTTTCATTGCTCCATCTTTCGTCAGATGGACGCCATTTTTCGATCGTGCTCTTTCCTCGCGGTGTCGTGGATTTGACGGGCCCGGTCGAGATCGACCTGCAGGATTTCGGCAATGTCCTTGGGATCCGTTTCCAGGATACCGTCAATGCTGTTCACGCCGGCGCTAGCGAGTAATCGGGCAATTTCTTCGTCGATGTTCAATGTTTTCGCAAGAGTCGAGATTGCTTGAGCAAACTTCTGCTCGAACGCTTGCGTCACTGATTCATCCTTCGAAATATTGATTTCCCATCCGGTCAAGCGAGACGTCAGCCGAGCATTCTGCCCCCTCCGTCCGATGGCCAGTGAAAGCTGGTCTTCTTCTACGGTCACCTGCACGGCATGCCGGTCCTCATCGATCGTGATCGATTTGATCTTGGCCGGCTTCAACGCTTCGACCACAAACTCTCGCGGATCCGCACTCCACCGGATAATGTCCACTTTTTCCTGATTCAGTTCGCGGACTATGTTCTTCACTCGGGATCCACGCATCCCGACACAGGCGCCTACTGGATCAACCTTCTCGTCCGCCGACCAGACCGCGATCTTGGTGCGGTATCCAGCCTCTCGTGAGATAGCCTTAATCTCGACCGTTCGATCAGCGATTTCGCTTACCTCCACCTCAAAAAGCCGGCGCACAAAATTGGGGTGGCTGCGAGAGATGATAATCTCGGGTCCGCGATTGGAATTTTCGACGGCGACAACGTAAGCCCTGATCCTATCGCCGATGTTATAGTCTTCGGTAGCAACTCTCTCGCGCATCGGCATGATGGCTTCAAATTTGCCCAGGTCGATGATCACGTCGGAACGATCGAATCTGCGGACGGTACCGCTGACGATTTCTCCGGCGCGATCTTTGAATTCATCGAAAATCATTTCCTTCTCGATTTGGCGGATGCGCTGCAAGATGGCCTGTCGGGCCGTTTGGGCAGCGATCCGTCCAAATCCTTCGGGCGTCACTACGACTTCAATCACATCGCCGACGTTTGCGTCCGGCTTAATCTTTCTCGCCCGGGCCAAGAGAATCTCGTCATGCACATTTTGGATACGTTCGGCGACGATGAGACTCGCCAACGCCGTGATCTCGCCGCTGCGCGGATCAATGGTCACCCGAAGATCGCGGGCCGGGCCGACGCTTTTTTTGGCGGCGGTTAACAAGGCGGTGGATAGCGCATCAAGCAAAACCTCGCGCTTGATGCCTTTTTCGCGCTCCATATAATCTAGCACCGCTATTAGATCACTGTTCATAAAACAAGAAGGGACCGATCGGCACGGAACGCCATGGTTCGCACGACGATCCAGCCATTTCGGTCGAGTCGAACAATCTAAGGCGAAAAAGTTGAGCGTCAAGCCAACCTCCGTTCGCGCCGAAGCAAAGTTGACCTCGATTTAACCGGAATGCTTCGATGATTCGAACGGTCACCTTCGATGCTGCGAACACGCTGATTCGGTTGGCTGTCCCCGTAGGTCAAACTTATGCTGACGTCGCGCAACGATTTAGCGTGGCTCTCGACCCTGTCCGTCTGAACGCGGCTTTTTTGCGTGCCTGGAAGAAAGTGCCACCGCTTCCGGATGAAGTTGGTCCACGCGCAGACGATGGACGCTCCCGGTGGCGCGATCTCGTAGCAGCAACGCTGACCTTCGCAGAAGGTCAGGTGGACCCGTTTCCGCAATATTTTGATGCCGTCTACCAAGAATTTACTCGTCCCGGTATTTGGCAATTGATGCCTGGAGTAGCAGACCTGCTCGCTGGACTTGCTCAAAGCGGTATGCGCCTCGGAGTTGTTTCCAACTTCGACCGGCGCCTTTACCCGATCCTCCGGAACCTAAATATTCTTGGCCGATTTGAGCACGTCATTATCTCCAGCGAGGTTGGAGCAGATAAACCGTCATCACGCATCTTTGCAGAAGTACTCAGGCGATTTCAGGTCGCTGCGAGTGAGGCGCTCCACGTGGGGGACGAGGAGGAAACAGACGGGGTCGGTGCTCGTGCTATCGGGATGTCAGCGTTTGTGCTGGGAAAAGATGGTGGCTGGAAGGAGTTGAGAGTCAGTTTACTGGCCGAATCCCAATAGTGAGGGTTGGCCGACGCTTCCGCCAATCCGGGCCGTGATCACGGTTTTCCGCCTAGCTCGATCGCTTTTCTGCGGTCCTGTTCAGCCTTCGATTTCTGATGTATTGCGTGATAAGCCTTCCCCCGGTTCTCGTATGCTTTGGCGTAATCCGGCTTTAGACGGATGGCTTCGGTGTAATCGCTGATGGCTTCGTTCCACCGATCCAGAAAGGAATAAGCAGCACCCCGATCGTTGTACGCGAACGCATTATCTGGCTTTAGGCGGATGACTTCGGTGTAGTCGCTGACGGCCTTTTCGTGTTGCTTCAGAGCAAAGTAAGCGCCAGCCCGGTTCTCGTATGCTTTGGTGTAATCCGGCTTTAGACGGATGGCTTCGGTGTAGTCGTTGATGGCTTCGTTCCACCGATTCAAAAACGAGTAAGCAGCACCCCGGTCGTTATACACGACCGCCTCATCCGGTTTTAAGCGAATGGCTTGGATGTAATCGCTGACAGCCTTTTCGTATTGCTTCAGAGAGAAGAAAGCGTCGCCGCGGTTGACGTAAGGATAAGGGTAATCTGGTTTCAGTCGGATTGATTCTGTGCAATCACCGATGGCTTTGTCGTACTCGCCCAGACCGATGTACGCCCAGCCGCGGTTATTATACGCTTCGGCGTAATTTGGCTTTAGTCGGATGGATTCTGCGCAATCACTGATGGCTTTGTCGAACTGATTCAATCGATTGAAGGCGGACCCACGGTTATTATACGCCTCGGCGTAATCCGGCTTCAGGCGGATAGCCTCGGTGTAATCGGTAACTGCGGCTTGATAGTCCTTTTTTTCGTCCTCGGCGCGACCTCGATCAAAGGATGTCTTGGCCGATTGCTCGTTGGTTCCGGCGCTAGGAGACGGTGTGGCTTGAGCAAGCGGCGGCGGACTTGGAGTTGAGACAACCTCTGGAGTAGGAGTAGCAATTGCGATGGATGGTGTCGCCGTTGGCGCGACGACGGCTACCGAGGCCGATGGGTTCGCAGCCGCGGTCGGCGACCATGACCGGAAAATGAGAAACGCAATCCCGCCGATCGCCAACGCCAGGACGAATACCCCACCAATGAGTAATCCGGCAACGAGGAGCAACTTGCGATTAACGCCTCGCCCCGGGGTCGCTGAAGCAGGAATCGGAGGCGGCGCCGGCCTTGGGCGGGGTTGATCCGTTGGGGGATATGTCTGATAACTCGCCGCGATCGGTGTTTCGACCTGCGATCTACTTCGCGTGGGTTGATCAGTTAAGGGCGCCGCCTGGGCCACTGAGTGCTGGTCGCTACTAAGGTTGGGCCGCAGCGCCTTCCAAAATTCCTGGCAGTTCCGAAAGGTCACGGTTTGTCCGGTAACGATGCAGGCCTCCCGCAAAGTGATATTGCCCGGTTCGTTCAGCGCCGATAACGGCGTGTATTTGCCCGTTTCCTGGACTGGTAGATGTCCACTGAGCAGCTCATAGATTAGCCGGCCAAAGAGCCGGACCGCTTTCGTGCCTTGGATCCCAGCTTCGGCCTGGGTCAGAGACATCACTTGGCTGGTCGGCACCAAGGTTTGTTGGGATCGATTCGACCGGTGCCGGTACAAGAGCGGCGCGATGCTTAAGGGGTTGAGCTTCAACGTACAATTTTTCCAGTCGCGCGCGTCCCGACGGACAAATTCCGGAAACCGGTCGGGATGTAGGTCCTCCGGGCATGCCACCAGGACCTTGCGGACGCTGACTTCGACTAGTCCAAACCCCTCCGCGGAAACGAAATCGACGATAGCAGCTAACGGTTCCAACAAGAGTCCCAGCTCTGTCGCGTGGAGAGAACCGCGCCAACGTAACAGGTCGAACAATAAAAAACCATGGATCCATTCCCGGGTGATGAATGGACTTTCGTGCTCACGTTCCAGGCCGAGGTATCGGACAAGGTTTGGATGCGGTGACTTGCTGATCACCCCCAACTCGTTTTCTAACAAATCGAGCATGCCGGAGTCACCGGCGATGCTGGGATGCAGAAGTTTCAATCCCAGCTGGGATGGTTGGCTGCTACCCGGTTTTTCATCCTGGGCGAGCAAAAGCCGGCCACCTATTCCTTCCCTTTCTTCCTCAACCAAGCGGTAGCGATCGGCTACCAGGTTTCCTATGGCGAACCCGTTCAGGTAAGGATCGAATAGCGGCGAAGCGATGGTCAGCAGCGGCTCCGGGCCGGCCTCAATATCCCGTGCCTGTTCCGCTGGCTCCGGTCGCGCTGGATTCCGATCCGGCACGCCGCCAAATTCTGCGGCCAATTGAGCTGCCGCTATCTCAACCTCGGTTTGCAACTGTTGTGGGTTCTGCGGACGGTCTCCCGGGTTCTTCGCGAGCATCCGCTTCAGGAGGTTCAAGACCGGTTCAGGTACGCCGGTCAATTGATCAAACGGCGGCGGTTTGATCACGTGGGCCACCAAGACCTGGCCAACCGTACCCGAGAAAGGTCGTTTCCCCGAAAGCAGGTACCAAAGTGTGACGCCCAAGGAGTAAATGTCTGAACGGGTGTCTAACTCACCCATCTCGCACTGTTCCGGGCTGGCGAAAGCCGGGCTACCAATAAAGTCTTGGGACCGGCTGATTCGCGTTAAATCCAAGTTCTTGCCGCTAATGCCCTTGGCCAGACCGAAATCGATCAGCTTAATGTCCAAGCTGCCGGTCCGATTGATCGTTGCCATCAGGTTGGCTGGCTTAATATCACGATGGATCAGGTGATGAACCTGCGCGGCTTCCAGTGCTTGCGCAATCTGCAGAACTACTCGGAGAGCGTTCGCCGGCGAAAGTGGTCCTTGCCGGGCCACGTACCTTTCCAGGTCTTCGCCTTCGACAAACTCCATGGCGTAGAAGTAGGCATCTCCTTCCTGGCCAAATTGGTGAACCCCAGCCACATGCGGGTGGTGGATCTTGCCGGCGGCTTGCGCTTCCCTTAAGAAACGGTTTCGAGCCTGGGCGCTGCTCAGTAGATCCGTTCCAATCACCTTCAGGGCGACGGGCCGATCCAGCTGAGTGTCGATTGCCTTCCAGGTGACGCCCATTCCCCCTTGTCCTAGGCGGAAGAGCGAACCGTCGGTGCGCCGGAGGATGCGGAAATTACCATAAATTTCGGGGGGCGCCGATTCCGTCTCTTCCGACGGCTCCGGCTTGGCCTGCAAAAGCGCGATGGTTTGGCGGACGAGCGCCGCGTAGTAGGTTTCGGGCGGACCAGGCAGCGCGTCGAGCCGATGATCGACTCCGACAAAGTAGGCGAGGTCGTCGTTAGGCTCGACCTGTTCGACCCGGAATGTCAGGAGATGGATCTGGCAATGAGCCGCACGTTCGACCTCGCGCAATACTTGCTTGGAGCGGTTGGATTGCCGGCTCAGAATCAGAAGCAGCACCCGCGCGCTGCGAATCGCTTCGGTGATCTGGCCGCTGTAAGGCCGGCCGGCCATTACGTCCCGCGGAGCGATCCAACAATCGATACCACCCGATTCCAAATGCGCACAGGCTGCCTCCGCAACAATCTTATCTTCACTGGCATGAGAGATAAAAACCGCGTGACTCAGCTTGTCCGCTGCGGATTGGCCAGTTAGCTCTTGGGCATTCTGGTCTGGCGTCGCGGGATCCATACAATGAACTGGGTGTTGTTTTATCCACTGACCCGACCCGAGACCTGATTTGCGAGTTTCCTCAACGAGCTTAGGAACAGTGCTTTCAACTAGTTTATATCGTGGCTATTGATTTCCCCGCAGCTGTTTGGCCCTCCTGCGATCTTGTTCGGCTTTAGGAGCGTCTCCCAAAGCCTCATAGCTGATGGCTCGGTTGCTATAGGCTAAGGCGTAATCCGGCCTTAGGCGGATCGCTTCTGTGAAATCGCTAATCGCTCTGTCATATTGCCTTAGACCGTGGTGAGCCCAGCCCCGGTTGTTGTACGCGTCGGCGTAAGTCGAACGCAACCGGATGGCTTCGCTGTAATCACTGATAGCCCGATCGTACTGCTTGAGGTCGTCGTAGGCGATCCCCCGACCATTGTAGGCAAAGGCATAATCTGGTTTCAGGCGGATGGCTTCGGTGTAGTCGCTAATAGCTTTATCGTAGTGCCCCGAATCCTCGTAGGCGTTACCGCGGCCATTATAGGCGAAGGCGTAATCTGGTTTCAGCCGGATTGCTACGGTGTAATCGCTGATGGCCCGATCGTACTGCTTCAGATCGCGGTAGGCGTTCCCCCGGTTGTTGTAGGCGTCGGCGTACTCTGGCTCTAGGCGGATCGCTTCGGTATAATCATTGACGGCTCGGTCGTACTGCTTGAGGTCGTCGTAGGCGATCCCTCGGCCATTGTAAGCCAAGGCATAATCCGGTTTCAGCCGGATGGCTTCGGCGTAGTCGCTGATGGCTTTGTCATACTGCCCCGTATCCTCGTAAACGTTGCCCCGGCCATTGTGAGCAAAGGCGTTGTCTGGTTTGAGGCGGAGGGCTGCGTTGTAATCGTTGAGAGCGTTGTCGTACTGCTGCAGCTCGCGGTAGGCGTTTCCCCGGTTGTTGTAAGCCGAAGAGTCATCCGGATCTAGGCGGATGGCTTCGGTATAATCCCGGATGGCGGATTGATAGTCATTCTTTTCGGCTTCGGCATAGGCTCGATCAAACGCCGTCTTTGCCAACTGCCCGTTGGTTACGACTGAGGGGCTCGGAGACACGGTGGGTCCAACAACCGGTGTGGGAGTTGTTATTGCAATGGAGGGGGTAGCCGTTGGTGAAGTGATAGCTACCGAGGTCGTCGGAGTCGGTTTTGGTGCGACAATTTGCGACCATGACCAGGAAAAAAAAGAGATCATCCCGCCGATGACCAAGCTCAGGACAATTGCTCCCCCGGCAAGCGCTGCAGCGATGGGAAGCAAATTGCGTTTGACCCGTGGTCCTGAGGCTGCGGAGATTGGAAGCGGAGGCGGTCCTGGTTTTGGCGGCGGTTGATGACCGATGAGCGGGGGCTTGTAACCCGCTGCGGGGGGTGTTTCAACGGGGGACCGTTTTTGGGTGGATTGATCCGTTATTGGAACTGTTTGAGCAACCGAGCGCTGGGCGGAACTAAGGTTCGGTCGCAGCGCGTTCCAAAATTCCTGGCAGTTACGGAAAGTAACGTTTTGCCCGGTAACGACGCAGGCTTCCCGCAAAGTGATGTTGCCCGGTTCGTTCAGCGCGGGCAACGGTGTGTACTTGCCCGGTTGTCGGACGATGGCGTGTCCGCTGAGCAGCTCGTAGATTAGTTGGCCAAAGAGCCGGACCGCTTTCGTGCCCTGAATACCAGCTTCCGCCTGGGTCAGAGACATGACTTGACTTGTCGGCACCAACGTTTGCTGAGGACGGTTCGTCCGGTGTCGATACAAGAGTGGCGCGATGCTTAACGGGTTGAGTTTCAACGTGCAAGTCTTCCAATCGCGCGCGTCGCGACGCACATACTCCGGAAAATGGTCGGGATGTAAGTCCTCCGGGCACGCCACCAGAATTTTGCGGACGCTTACTTCGACCAGGCCGAACCCCTGGCCGGAAACAAAATCGAGGGTAGCACCCAACGATTCGAGCAAGAGACCAAGCTCCGCCGCCTGGAGAGAACCTCGCCAACGCAACAGATCGAACAATAAAAAGCCGTGGACCCATTCCCGGATGATGAACGGATTTTCAAGATGGCGTTCCAGACCGATGTATCGAAGGAGGTGGGGATGCGGCGATTTGCCGATCACCCCAAGCTCGTTTTCTAGCAAATCGAGCAGGCTGGAGTCATCGACGATACCAGGATGCAATAATTTCAATCCCACTTGAGCTGGCTGGCCACTAGCCGCTTTTTCATCCTGAGCGACGAAAAAACGGCCGCCAGTTCCTTCTCGTTCCTCGTCACCGAGTCGGTAGCGATCGGCTACCAGGTTTCCTGTAGCGAACGCGTTTAGATAAGGATCGAACAGTGGGGAAGCAATGGTCGGCATCGGTTCTGGAGCACTCTCCATATCCAATGCCTCTCTCACCGGCACCGTTGGCGACGGATTCCGATCTGGGACACAACCAAATTCGGCGGCCAATTGAGCAGCTGCGATTTCCACCTCGGTTTGCAGCTGTTGCGGGTTCTGCGGACGCTCGCTTGGGTCCTTGGCCAACATCTTCCTGAGTAGGTTCAAAACCGGTTCCGGTACGCCGGTCAATTGATCAAACGGCGGCGGTTTGACTGCATGGGCTATCAGGACCTGACCAACTGTTCCAGCGAACGGCCGCTTGCCGGCGAGCAAGTACCAAAGCGTTACTCCCAGCGAGTAAATGTCCGAGCGGGTGTCTAACTCGCCCATCTCGCATTGTTCCGGACTGGCAAAAGCCGGGCTGCCAACAAAATCCTGAGATCGGGTGATCCGGGCTAAGTCCAAGTTCTTCGCGCCGGCGCCTTTAGCTAAACCGAAATCGATTAGCTTGATCTCGAGGTTACCGGCCCGGTTTACGGTTGCCATCAAGTTGGCTGGCTTGATGTCCCGATGAATAAGGTTATGGGCCTGGGCCGCTTCCAGCGCTTGTGCGACCTGTAGCACCACCCGGAGAGCATTCGCCGGCGAGAGCGGTCCTTGCCGAGCCACGTATTTCTCCAGGTCTTCACCCTCGACATACTCCATGGCATAGAAGTAGGCGTCTCCTTCTTGACCAAATTGGTGCACCGTAGCGACATGCGGGTGATGGATCTTGGCTGCCGCTTGCGCTTCCCTTAAAAAACGGTTCCGAGCTTGCACGCTGCTCAGCAGATCGGCCCCAATTACTTTGAGGGCGACCGGACGATCCAAGTGGGCGTCTATGGCTTTCCAGGTCACTCCCATTCCCCCTTTCCCTAAGCGATAGAGGGAACCGTCCGGACGCCGCAGGACGCGGAAGTTACCATAAGTTTCTGGCTGTGCTGATTCGGTCTCTTCCGAGGGCTCTGGCTTGGTCTGTAAAAGCGCAATGGTCTGGCGCAGGAGCGCCGAATAGTAGGTATCAGGCGGACCGGGCAATGCGTCGAGGCGATGTTCAACTCCGACAAAGTAGGCGAGATCATCGTTGGGTTCGACCTGTTCGATTCGGAATGTCAGAAGACGGATTTGGCAATGCGCGCCCCGTTCGACCTCGCGAAGGACTTGCTTGGAACGGTTTGATTGCCGGCTCAGGATCAGGATCAATACCTGCGCACTGCGAATCGCTTCAGTGATCTGGCCACTGTAAGGCCGGCCTGCCATCACGTCCCGCGGCGCAATCCAACAACCGATGCCGCTCGATTCCAACTGCGCGCGGATCGCTTCTGCGACTAATTTATCTTCGCTGGAATGAGAGATGAAAACCGCGTGACGCAGTTTTTGGGCTGGTGGTTGGCCAGTCAGCTCTTGGGCGCTTTGGTCTGATGCAGTATCCATAGCATGTGCCATGCATTACTTTATCGACTGACGAGACCTGGAACTTGATTTGCAATTTTTCTTAAAGCCACTTTACCCCTCGGGAACGGTATTGATCGGACGCCGAAGGAGCAATCTCCGACCTCAATCGATCTGAGAAGCACTTCGCGAAATGGTTCCAGGAATGGTTTTCCTAGTGTTTATGAAAATTGGGGTTGGGTGGGACTCGAACCCACAGCCAACCGAAAGCTTTCGGGGCTGCTCTCTCTCTTTGTGGCGATCAACCAATCTGCTGACTCAGCAGAAAAATTGCGACTCGAGGATTTTTCTTCGCCTTTAGGTGTCGAATCTCCAGCGGAGTCGGCCTAACCTTCGAAAAAGGTACCTAATTCACGGGCTTGCGGCACCAGGCTCCCACTAGCGCGAGCCAGGGCACAACGGTGTTCGAAGATGCAACTTCCTCTTGCAGCCGCTGCTGTAGCGTGTCGAGATCGCCGAGCTCCTCAAGCGGGAGATTGAGCTTTTCAATCTGCGGACGGACGCTGCTAACAACATCGGAAACCCATCGGGTGAAGTCTGGATCATGTCCCAACTCCATTTCCAAACGCATGCTGGGCGCGGGTAATCCCGCATCCTGGAAAACCTTATAAAGAGCGGGCCCCATCTCCATATTCACGCCGGAGTGGGCCGACTTCGTGGAGCAACGAAACACCTGCAGACCAAAGCGGCAAATGCGCGGAAAGGAGAGCGAAGGGCGCCCAGGACCCTTCCTGAAAGGCGATAATCCCACCGGGCCTTACCTTCTCAGACAGAGAACGCAATGCTCCAACTGGATCGGGAAGAAATTGGAGTATGAACCGGCCAGCCACTGCGTCGAACGGTGCGTCGCTCGAGAATTGAGCAATATCGGTTTGAGCGAATGTTACGTTATGCAATCCTGCCTCGGCCGCGCGAGTCTGCGCGCGATAGATCGAACGAGCGTCACGCTCGACTGCTACGACCTCTCCTGCAGAACCTATGAGGCGGCTCAGCAGCATCGCTACGTCTCCGACGCCAGAGCCAAGATCCAGGATGCGCTGCCCGGGGCCAATCCCGGCTTCGCGGAAGAACCTCTCCGTAACTGGCGCGAGGCGTTTGGCCTGTCGAATCAGGCGCTCGTGCTCCGCGTCAGAGCTGCCAAGTAAATAATCAGCGCAGCGGTTATCCAACGTTATTCGATGGTTCGACATTATCATTGTTTGTTGGTAGGGGTCACGCCTAAATCTGAGCTTCAACATTTCTCATGCGCTTCTCGCCGCCGAATCGAGCCGTGCCTCGAGCGCTCAGGAATCTTGCTCGGTTTAACCCACAGCCAACCCCGAAAGCTTTCGGGGCTGCTCTCTCTCTCTCTCTCTCTCTCTCTCTCTCTCTCTGTGGCGATCAACCAATCTGGTGACTTAGCAGAAAAACTGCGACCCGAGGATTTTTCTTCGCCTTTAGGTGTCGCTCGAGGGTTCGGGCCGCTTTAATACTCGGCATCCCTTTGGGTAATACAAGTTCCAAAGGTTGGCCGAATCGATGAGTCGAATGGACTTTCCCGCGACACCGTAAGAACACTTGTAGTTGGGCTTCGGTCGTGCCTCCCAAACCGCCATCGGACTATGACGAACAAGCGCCCTCGGCTATTAGCTATTTGCTATTTCACACCGCGATGGGCGCTTTGATTGGCGGATAGGGATCGTATTTTAGCAACTCGATGTCACTATACCGAAAGTCTTCCAGACGCTCGGGAATCCGCTGAAACAGCACTCTCGGGAGCGGTCTGGGTGTCCGACTCAGCTGTTCCCGCACTTGGTCGAGATGGTTTTTGTAGATGTGTAGGTCTCCAAAAGTGTGCACGAATTCTCCCGGCTCCAGACCGCAAACCGCTGCCATCATCTGGGTGAGCAGCGCATAGGAAGCGATGTTAAACGGCACACCCAGGAAAAGGTCTGCGCTTCGCTGGTATAGTTGGCAGCTTAGCTGTCCCTCCAGCACGTAGAACTGAAAGAGAGCATGGCAAGGCGGCAACGCCATTTTGTTCAGTTCACCCGGATTCCAGGCCGACACCATCAGGCGACGGCTGTCCGGGTTCGTTCGAATCATTTCGATTACCCGAGCAATTTGGTCGACCGACTTTCCATCCGAAGTCCGCCAATCTCTCCATTGTGCGCCGTAGATTCGTCCCAGATCGCCATTTTCATCCGCCCACTCGTTCCAGATGGTCACGTCATTGTCGGTGAGGAATCGAATATTGGTTTCCCCACGGAGAAACCAAAGCAGCTCGTAAAACACCGACTTGAAATGAACCCGCTTGGTGGTGATCAGTGGAAATCCCTGACGCAAATCAAAGCGCACTTGTGCGCCGAAATATGATATAGTTCCAGTTCCAGTACGGTCATTCTTGGGACGCCCTTTTTCTAGGACAAGACGGAGCAATTGATGATATTCTTGCACGGCCTGTGAGCGATTTAAATCGAAGCGAAAAAAAATCTCGCCCGCGCTTTCCTCTTCATGACAACACGAAATCTATGGAACAGCAAACTACTTTGATCGACACGCAAAATCTTCCCGATCATCGGGAGGTGCCGATCGACCGCGTTGGCGTGAAGAAGCTGCGTTTCCCGATCCTGGTTCGCGACAAGGCGCACACGTCACAGCACACGGTAGCAACGGTTAGTTTGACCGTTGATCTGCCGCACCACTTCAAGGGAACTCACATGAGCCGCTTTATCGAGGTGCTCAACCATCATGGAACGGTGATTCACGTCGATAATATCAAGGTGATCTTGCGCGAATTGCAGACACGCCTGGACGCGGAAGCGGCTCATGTCGAATTCGAATTCCCCTATTTTATCGAAAAGAAAGCGCCGGTGACTCGAGCATCGGGATTACTCGAATACAATGTGCGATTTACTGCGACCGCCTACCAGGACCATTCAGAATTTGAGGTTACGGTCATGGTTCCAGTCACCACGCTTTGCCCCTGCTCCAAAGCAATCAGTGAACATGGGGCGCACAATCAACGGAGTCAGGTTATCTTCAGTGTGCGGTTCAGTAGTCCGATTTGGATTGAGGACTTGGTGCGGATGGTCGAGACGTCCGCCAGCGCAGAGCTGTTTAGCCTATTGAAACGCCCCGATGAGAAAGCGGTCACCGAACAGGCGTATGCGCATCCGGTCTTCGTGGAAGATTTGGTGCGCAATATCGCCGTCAAAGCAAACGCGGATCCGCGGATTACCTGGTACCGGGTCGAAGCCGAGAACTACGAGTCGATCCACAACCATAACGCGTATGCCATGGTCGAGAAGGGTTGAGGGGTTGGCCGTTAGGAGCAAGCACTAAGCAGTCGGCTGTTCAGGTGCGCATTCTAGGTACTTTGTCCTGAGCAGTTTCGGGCGAAGAAGGCGGATCGCGGAAAAGCGCTTGCGGTGAAAGATTTCAACTATACTTTTCCATTCCCTTTGCCGGGTTGGTAGCTCAATGGCAGAGCAGCCCCGAAAGCTTTCGGGGTTGGTTGTCCGTGAGCGAACGGTTGGGAAAGATAGAAATTTTAGGGTTGGTAGCTCAATGGTAGAGCAGCGCCCTTTTAAGGCGTTGGCTGTGGGTTCGAGTCCCACCCAACCCAATTTACTTAGCGTCGGCATCCATGGCTTGGGTCTATATCCTACGCGGCTCAGGCGGGAGGTATTATATTGGGTCGACCGAAAATCTTGATCGCCGATTAGCTGAGCATCGATGACCAACAGCACCCCCGCCCGCCACGCTTCGGCCGAGGCAGATCCAGGCGAGGTTTGGCTATCGGCTATTGGCTATTGGCTATTCTATTCGAGCCTGGAGGCGAGAATGGAATGAAGGCGATTGCAGCAATGACCCCTAGCCGAGTAATTGGCCGGGGGAACACGATTCCGTGGAAGATTCCGGGCGAACAGAAATGGTTTAAGGAGGTGACGATGGGGCACTGCGTTTTGATGGGCAACAAGACCTACGCGTCGATCGGGAAACCGCTTCCGGGCAGGCGAAATCTCGTCGTAAGTCGAACCCGGAGTTGGGACGGAGTAGAAATGATTCGGGATCTTTCGCGGTTCGATCCTGCGCAATATCAGGAGGAGGTGTACGTGATCGGCGGGGCGGAGATTTACCAGCAACTCATCGACCGGTGCGATGAACTCTTGATTACACAACTGAATACCGAGTATCCGGGTGACGTCTATTTTCCGGAGTATGAGTCCCGTTTCTCACTTGCCGAAAAGATCCGAGAAACACCGGATTATCGGATTTTCAGATACATCCGTCGCAGTGCACCGATGAAGTAGCCAATTGCCAAGATTTATTTGCGGCGATTGACAATTTCATTCGAAGATCTGCGTCCTTTTTGACCATTGCATCCGAATAATATCGAACTAGTTAGAGTCCAACGTACCGGGATCATAGTTTCACTCCCTAAACACTATGGGCAATCTCTCTCCTATCGTACTTTTACTTGTCGCCATCGGCGCTCTTGCCGTTTGGCGGTCCCATTCCGCAAAATTCATCCTGTTGTTGAGTGGGGCGCTTTTCTTAAGCGGATGTCTTTCGCTCAGACTCGGTGAAAAAAACGAAGTACCGAAGCAGGCGCCGAACCGGGTGGAAGTAGCCTACATTGATCGAGACGGGACTGTTGCTCAGCGATGAGGTTTCGGCAGGCCGGGCCTCGCCCTGGCTATGGGAGTTGTCAAAGCGGCTGGATAGGGTTGAGTTCTAGGTCTTCATGAGATGGGGGTTGGGAAAGACTTTTTCTGGTAGTTTGGCTTTTGGTGCGTCTGGCCTCGGGGTATGCGGTCAGCTGTTAGGCTTCGACCGTCCAACCTGCGATCCGTGTCCGGCTCTGCCTGGCGCGGCTCACATTATGCCTTTATGCGAGCATTGATCGAGGCAAGCGAGCGCGCTCCAATCTACCAGCGGGTCTTTTGCCCAAGGGCGAGGCCGGGCGCGCGCCGCTTACCAAAGCCGTTTATGAAAGAAAGATTTTTTTAAAGAGAACAATGCACAGAAGCTTCAGGCCGGAGCTTGCGGGTTAAGGATGAGTTGAAGTGCTTGGGCCGTGGTGCGGCCGGTGCGCATTTTCCAGATGTCGACTAAAAGCCGTCGAGCCACCGCTACGGCCGCTTTTTTCTTGAGCACTTTATTGGTGCCGCGGAGCTGCTCGCCCCACTGCACAATCGGGGGGTAGTTGGGTTGAAAGAACACCAGACGCCAGACCATCTCGATGACCAGGGTCCGGATCCGGGGCGAACCCACTTTGGTAATCGAACCCAACCGGTGGTGGTCTCCAGTGGAATGCTCCCGGGGAACAAAACCGCCAAAGCAGCCCAATTTGCGCCGATTGCCAAAGCGGCCGTAATCGAATATATCTCTCGATCCAGTTGGGCCATGCTCTGCGCACCGAAGCCTTTGGGCAGAGCTTCTTTGATACTTTGAGCTAGTTCTTTTTTGCGTCGGGCAATCTGGGCATCCAGTAACCTTAAGCTCTCTTGCCAAACTTCCAGCTGGCCTCGGATCCACTCCGGCAAAAGCGCCCGCCATTTAGCGTAAGCTATCGGCCGCCACCAGCTGCCTTTCATCATCCCGTAACCTTGGCTCAAGACCAGAGCTCGCCCTTGGGCCCCAAGCGCTTTGCGCGTAGAGACCAACTGATCATGTTGCCGGCTCTGGGCTCGGAGTTGTTCCTGCTCAAGCGTGAGTACCTGCACCACTCGCAGCATGTCCTTATCACCCTGCACATAGCTGTAAAGCCGGCTAGCAAGCTTGCGCGCATCGATCTTGTTACACTTGCGCCTGCCTTGCTCCAAACATTCCGGTGCACAGAGGTAGACCTTAATCCCCAGCTCCCGCAAACGCCGATAGAGTACGTAGCCCAGTGGCCCAGCTTCATAAACGGCGTAGACTTCCTCCGCTAAGCTCAATTGCTTTTGGGCAAAGAGCAGCAGCTCTTGGAAACCAAAGCTTTGCACCCCTTGGATGCCACCGCTGTCCGTCTTGCGCCACCTGATTGCGCCTCAGGTGCGCGTCGATGCCAAGAAAAATTTGCTTGGCCTTTCCTCCTTTTGGATCGTTGTTTTCCTTAACCTCTTCGGTAAGTGCCGATGGGGGTCTTTTATTGTTCATATTGTCAGGTTGCTGGCTATCCAGCAGCCTGGCAATACCCATGGCATCTACCAACGCCCCCGGCCTGCCTGACCGCACGCCGGAATCAGATATCCGCGAACCGCCCTACCAGGCGACACCGGCGTGGTGCTCATCATTGCTCCAAGGGTCTGCCGCTTGTTTCCAAGGTTGAACCTTATCACCTGATTTCAGATCCTTCGCGATAGTTTCCCAGCGGCGGTCTTCCTGGGTGCGGTTATCGCAACTGGTCAAGCATAGCGAAGAGAGGACGAGGCAGGAGCAAGCGAGGCGAATCATGTGCGAAAAGGATAGGAATTGCGTTAGATCTAACGCGGTGCGCGGATCGAGTTCAACCGAAACTTCAGCGGGCCCGTTTTACCCAGAAAGACTTTAGATAGTCGCTGCCAGGAAAATCTTCCGGCATTCCGGTGGCCACCAGAACCGCGGTTCTTGGTAGGCTAGTCCGCAGTATCTTTTCAAATCGAGAACGAGGTAAACGGCGCGCGTTCATGCAACAGAGCAGTTCGCCATCCTTAGCGACGACGGAAAGTGCCAAGTCGAGGAGCTCGCCATAATCCGTCTCAACCCGGAAAATGTGTCCGTTCCGATCGCGGGAAAAGGTCGGAGGATCGAGGATTACCAAATCGAAGCGCCGCCCTTTTTTCGCGAACCGCTTGAGCCAATCGAACACATCTCCGTAAATGAATTCGTGCGACTGATCGTCGATACCATTCACCAGATAGTTTGCGCGGCCCCAATCGAGATAGGCGCGCGCGAGATCGACATTGGTCGTTAGCCCGCCGCCGGCTGCCGCCGCTGTTACTCCGAATGCGCAGGTGTAAGCGAACGTGTTCAATACGGTCCGGCCCGAGCTAATGGCCCTCAGGCGTTGCCGATTGATCCGTTGATCGAGAAATATTCCCTGGGAATATCCTGCTTGGAAATCGATCCAAAATGCCAGACCACATTCTTGAATAAGAAACCGGGTCGTGACCGGTTCGCCGGCCAAAAATTTCGGTGACTGTTTCCCTTCGTTGGTCAGCAGCTTTCCATACAAAGAGCGGAAGCCGAGAGTTGCGTCCAGGCCGGGGATTTTCTGACCTGGTTTTGCCTCGATGAGCCAGTTTCCGTTGAAATCGTCGATCACCCATCCGGGAAGGTCGTCGCCGCTGCCATCCACGATCCGGTAAGCGGTGGTCATAGCCTGGCGTAAACCGGATCTTTTGCCGATCGCCTTCACGATTCTCTCGGTCGGATACATCCTGATTTGCGTATCCTTGCAGGCGGGCATAAATGCAAAGATATATGAGCGCCTTGCGAGAAACTCTAAAGCAAGCGGTCGAAGAAGGCCATTTGTTGGCAACGAGTGCCAGTAACATATCATCTTTGTTAGCGGCTGGGAAAAATCCGATCTATTTGTCGGCAGTTTCGCAACTGGTGGAGGAACAGGCGTGGGCGGAATTGAATGACCGCTTCTTCAAGACGCTCGCGTTTGGGACCGGCGGTCTACGCGGTCGATCGATCGGGAATCGAGTCACCGAAGCCGAGCGCGGGTCCCACTCCGAGGCAGATCCGCCGGAGCATCCTTGCGTTGGCACGAATGCTATGAATTTTTACAACGTCAGTCGCGCAACCCAGGGACTCGTCAATTATCTCAAGGGGTATCTGCGGTCGTTTCAAGCTAATGCCCGACCCAGCTTAGCGATCGCGCATGACTCCCGATTTTACTCCCGCCAGTTTACCGAGCTTGCCGCGGAAGTCGCGACCGAGCTGGGCTGTGACGTCTTCCTTTTCGAGTCGGCGCGATCGACTCCCGAGCTTTCTTTTGCGGTACGCCAGACGAATGCGACTGCTGGAATCGTCATCACGGCGAGTCACAACCCGCCGCACGACAATGGTTACAAAGTCTATTTTAACGATGGCGCCCAGGTGATCGAGCCGCACGCCTCCGGCATCATCGACCGAGTGAACGCGCTCGCGAGCGAAGACTATGGGCCGGTCGCCGCCACCGAAAAAGGTAAGCTGGCCATTCTTGGCGCCGATTTCGACGGGACGTACAAAACGAGATTGCGCACAGTGATTCTGCAGCCGGCGGTGGTTGCGCAACAGAAAGAGCTCAAAGTGGTATTTTCGCCGATCCACGGCACCGGCGGCGTTATCTCCGTGCCACTTTTGCGCGAGTTGGGTTTCAACTTGTTCACGGTGCCAGAACAGGACCGCCAAGATGGTGGATTTCCGACCGTGAAATCTCCCAACCCGGAAAATGCTGAGGCGCTTGCGATGGCGATAGAACTTGCCCGCAAAGAGAATGCCGATCTGGTCATCGGGACCGATCCGGATTGCGACCGAATGGGCGTAGCGGTACGGAACCGTGCCGGAGAACTTGTGCTGCTGACCGGGAACCAGATCGGATCATTGCTGACCTACTATCGTTCACGGACCTTCAAAGAGCTGGGCATCCTGAACGATCGCAACAAAGCAAAGGGGGTCATCATCAAGACGCTGGTGACTACCGATCTGCAAAAGGCAATCGCGCAGAGCGAGGGGCTCCACTGCGTCGAAACGCTCACCGGATTTAAGTATATCGGAGCCAAGCTGCGGAAATACGAGGAGGCTTTGCCGGATTCGATCCGGAATTCGTATCGCGGGTTGTCGGAGAAGGAATCGCGGAAAGCTCGTCTGGAACATTCCTATCTCTTCGTTTTCGGCGGCGAAGAAAGCTACGGATACAGCGGAGCGGATTTTGTCCGCGACAAAGATGCCAATGCCGCGACCGTCATGTTTGCCGAGGTCGCCGCGTACGCCAAGTCGCAAAGCGTGACCTTGGACGAGCTCTTGGACCAGATTTACCTGCGATACGGCTATTACCTGGAACAGAGTGGCTCGCTGGTTTTTGAAGGCGCGGAAGGCGCGGAAAAAATTCGGCGTTTAGCGGATTCTTATAACCATACGCCGCCGAAGGAACTCAATGGCGTAGAGGTGTCGCAGGTTCTGGATTTCACGTCGGGCGCCATTCGCGACAGTGAAGGGGACCTGTTGCCCAAAGAGAAGATGACCATCTTTGAGCTGGTAGACGGTTGTAAAGTTGCGGTTCGTCCTTCCGGCACCGAGCCCAAAATCAAATTTTACCTATTCGGTAAAAGAGAAGACTTAAATCAGGAAACTCTCCCCGGAACGAAACAGGAACTGCGAGAGTCGCTGAACCGGCTATGGGAATGGTTACAAGCGGATGCGCAGAAACGGGTCGGGTAGCACCGAAGGCGCGTCTCAAGAGAGACTAGGGCAAGCGAAGGCGGAAAGCCGTCCCGCAGCCCTAGGAACAAGGATAAAAAGAGGTGGCTAGCGCTGAACGCGCGCGGTCAACACTGATCACAGCGTGCTTTGCCGAGATGAGCAATCGTCGAAAAGACCTCCCAGTTGCCTCCGTTTTGCGAGGAGTCCCAATTGAACTGCGCCTACTTCAGCGCTCGCTCCGTTAATATCTGAATTCCTAAGGCTGCGCCCCCATAAGCGTTAAGTTCCGACTTTGTTGCCACGGGCACGGGATGCGTCAAGACACATTTGTCCCGGAGACGCATTTGTCCGGGAGAGGCAGCATGATAGTAGCCTGGCACGAAGTGCCTGGTTCGGTGTAAGAAAGAACGACGCGTCCCGTAGAGGACGGCTGAAATAGCGGTTAGTCCCAGGATAGTGGCTTGGAATTCCAGGTGATGCCTCTTTAGCAACGCCAGATATTCCTCTCGAAAGCGTCGGGTCCGCTGCTGTTCGGCCTGAATTTAGATAGAGCTAATCCTCTCTGGCAACTGAGAGATTTACGCGGAAGGCGCCGTAGCCCTGCTGCCAACTTAAATTGGCAATTCTCGAAAAGCCTCTCGACCAGGCTGATAATTTGAATCGCTTTGGCGACCGAAACCGGCGACCTCTGGGGACTGTGCCTAAGCCGGCTGCCGAATCCGCCTGTTCGACCGTCCCGCTGGGACGGCTGTGTCTTTTCCCATTTCCCAGGCACTTCGTGCCAGGCTACTATCATGCTGTCCCTCCGAGACAAATGTGTCTCCAGGACAAATGTGTCTTGACGCATCCCGTGCCCGTTGGCAACAAAATCGGAACTTAGGTTAACGCTTAGGGGGCTGCGCTCTAGGTTTTCTTGACCGCGCCTTCGGCGCTAGGCGGCCCATGTTCTCTTTTGCTTGCGAGACTGCGCAGGCTTGGCAGAGTGTCGACTCTTTCGCTTGAGTCGGTTGGATCAATAGATGCGTAGCCAATGGAACATTCGGTGGAACTTCTGCGGTCAGGTCGCCTGTTTTCTCCTTACTTGGAGCCTATTCGTCTGTGGTCCTAGCTACGCCGCAGATCCGGCAACCATCGATCTTCCACGGTTGGGGGATCAGGCCACGATCTCTCTGGTCACCTATTCTCCTGGCGACGAGCTCTATACTGCATTTGGGCACAGCTCGATCCGTGTGCGAGATGACGCGCAAAAGATCGATCGGCTCTATAATTACGGGACCTTTGATTTCGACACGGAGGCTTTTTATCTGAAGTTTGCTCGCGGCGATCTGCTCTACCAATTGGCGGTTGGCCTTTCTACTGCGGAGATCAATGAGCGAGGTGCTCTTGGACAAGGTGTAACCGAATCAATCTTGAACCTCAACACGGATCAGCGACAGGAAATATTCTTGGCTCTGGAGACAAACCTGCTACCCGAAAATCGCTTCTATCGGTACGATTTTCTTCTGGATAACTGCTCAACCCGGGTCCGCGATATGTTTGAAAAGGTTTGGGGCCATCCGGTAGCCGATCCATCTATCGGGAAA
The DNA here is from genome assembly GCA_963804425.1 of uncultured Verrucomicrobiae bacterium. GTDB lineage: Bacteria > Verrucomicrobiota > Verrucomicrobiia > Chthoniobacterales > JAFAMB01 > DASTDH01. The sequence continues at coordinate 520,879 of CAWDQF010000007.1, forward strand.
ATGACGTTCCGCCAAATGTTGGATCCTTATTTTATGCGGCTCCCTTGGATACGTTTCGGGATTTATCTATTGCTGGGCGCGGGCGTCGATCGTCTGGTGGCGCCCCGCGAAGCCTGTTTCCTGCCATTTAATCTGGAGTTAGCGGTTCAGGAGAGTTCGGCTGAAAACGGCCCGCTAGGCAACAAACCCACCCCGATTTATCGACCGCAACCTTTGCCTTCTGTGCCGTGGTACTTCCGTCCGGAATTCGTTTTTTGGGTTCCGCTCGTTCTTTGGATAGCTTGGTGGGCCATCCGGCGCCGTTCAGCATCCGCTCTGGTCTCGGGATTAGTTCTTTTCATTTTTGGCGCTGTTGGAACTTTCCTGGTACTCTTCGCGGCCAACACACGTCACTGGGAGGCCTACGACAATTGGAACCTTGGCTGGTTGGGCCCGACGCATCTGCTCGCCGGCGTCTGCGTGATCCTCTTTCGAGGGAGTCGGCGATCCTGGTTGCGCGGTTATTTGGCCATCTCTCTGGCCGAGGTTGCCCTATTTGTGATCGCGTCACCCTGGTTGCCACAACAATTTCATCATGCCATTTATCCGCTGACGATTTTGCTTGGCTGGCGCTGCGCCATCGAGCTCTACCGGAGACCTGTTCAGAAGGAGTGCACTAAATGAAGCTGCGTGTGGTTTGGCAGATAGGCTTGAGCCTGCTGAGTGGCGGATTGCTGGCACTTGCGTTTCCCCCCTGGAATTTTTCCTGGCTGGTTTGGATTGCTTTGGTTCCCATATTAGCCGGTTTGCTGATTTTGAGAGGATCTGCGCCGGTCCTTCTCCTGCAAGGCGCTATTTTTGCCGCGTCATTCGGTCTGATCGCATTCGATTGGTTGGCGACGGAAGGGCGTTGGAATGAACTGGCGCAAAACGGCGGAACGCTGATCGTAGCCGGAGCGGTTTGGGCATGGTTCGTCGGCAGATTTGGTGTGCTTCCTGAGTTCCGTAAAGGGAACGGAAGCAAGAAGAAATCGCTCGAACCAATCTTGGTCGGTTCCGGACGTTCAGCCGAGGCATGGATTGGTTCGGGAGCACATCTTCGCCTGGCAATGTTTGTGGCATCGAGTTGGACTGCGCTGGAGTGGGCGCGAGGATTTCTTCTGCCGGTTTGGAACCAGGTTGGAACCCCGGCGGGCGATAACTTAGCGCTTCTCCAACTCGTCAAGGTGTTGGGTCCCACCGGGCTAACTTTCGTTGTCGTATTCGCGAATACGATCCTTCTGGCCAACGCCAGGCGCCTCTTTCTTCAACCGGGACGAATGAATTGGGCGGGGCGATTCGATGTAACTTCGACTCTGGCAATTCTGCTGCTCATAGCGACGGCCGGATATTGGTCATTGCGTTCCGCCCCGCAACCAAAGGGGCTTAAGGTGTGTGTGGTTTCGTCGCCATCGACTGATCTCGCTCGTTTGACCGATCTTTCGCTCGTCGCTCCGAATACCCATTCCGACTTGGTCGTCTGGCGGCGAACCCAATTGCACAGCGCGGACTATCAAGTTTTGACGAAAGCTTCCTTGGGACAAAGTATTGCGCTGATTGCCGGAACGGCTTCCGGCCCGGACGCGCCGCTCACTGGATATATTGTGTTCACCCCAGGGTCGGTCCGGAGCGTGTTTGCTCTTTCATCGCATCCGCTTTTTCAGTTGATGGCCGATGGGCACTTGCGAAACGATGAGCCAATCCCTTGCAAGGATGCTGCCCTGCTGCCGTTTTTGGGTCAGGGCGCGGGATCCCTCGAGTTGTTCCGGGCCGCCGTCCAGAAAAATATTCAATGTTTTGTTGTTCTGGTAGATCAACCAGCGGCTGTGGCCCCAGAAGAAGAGCAGTTGAAACAAAATCTTCGGATCTGGACGGTTGCGCTGGGCCGTCCAGTTGTGTTCAACTCGCGTCGAGCGGGGGCCATACTGATGACTAGCTCCGGGCGAATTCCAGCATCAATAGATCCGGAAGTCGAAGGAGCGACGGTAGGGGAAATTGATCCGCCGATTGGCGGTGATTCTTCCTACTACGCCATTTACGGCGATTGGTTTCCGATTGCCGCGGGTGTCCTAGCGCTCTTTTTGGCCTTGAGTGAAGGCTTGAAGAAGTTTTATGCGGAACCTCGTCGTTTCCATTCATGATGTCTCGCCACTGACGCAAGCAAGTTGCGCGCGGATCTTGGATGATTTGCGTGAGATCGGCGTACCCATAGCGTCGCTCCTTATCATTCCCAATCACCATCAACGCGCACCGGTCACGGACCACCGGGAGTTTCAAGGGTGGTTGAAGGCCAAAGTGAATGAAGGTCATGAACCGATTTTGCACGGCTATTTTCACGCGCGCAGTCCGAAGCATACGGATGCCGGGCTCGTAAAGTTTACAAATCAGATTTACACGGCCGGAGAGGGAGAATTCTATGATCTGGACCGATTGGAAGCATCTCGTCGACTGCGGCTAGGGTTGAATGATTTGGAGTTCCTGCAAAGACCGATTTCCGGATTCGTGGCTCCGGCGTGGTTGCTCGGTTTTGAAGCGGAAGCGGCGGTGCGACAGGTTGGCTTCCGGTACATTACGACGATCGGCTCGGTAAACGTATTTGATGGGGTTCATCGATACGTCTCCCGGTCGCTGGTTTGGAGCACCCGGTCTTCCTGGCGGCGCATGGCCAGCTTAGCCTGGAACCAGGGCCTGGTAGCACGCCTGCGAGAAAAGACTTTGCTGCGGATCGCCATTCATCCTTCCGATCGAGAGATTCCGATGGTCTGGTCTCAAGTCAAAAGCGTAGTTGTTTCTTCCCTGGAGGACCGCAGGCCCCTGTCGTACGAGAAGTTCATTGCGAACCATCTCGATTCAACCGACTCTTAGCGTTCGTGGCGAATTCAGGCATGGCCGCCAAAGTTGATCTGCACCTGCACTCGCGTTTCAGCGATCGCTCGGTGGAGTGGCTCTTTCGACGTTTCGAATTTCCCGATAGCTACTCCGACCCTCGCAGTCTGTATAAGCGGCTTCGCGAAAAAGGGATGTCGTTCGTTACCTTCACCGATCACAACCGAATCGAAGGCTGCCTCGAAATCGCCGATCAATCCGACACTTTCGTGAGTTGCGAAGTCACCGCGGAATTTCCTGACGACCAAGTCGTCGTTCATTTGCTGGTATGGAATATCACGGAATTGGAACATCGAGAGATTCAACAAACCCGCCGAAACATTTATGAGCTGGAGGCTTATCTCGCGAGCCGAAAAATCGTTCATGCTGTCGCACATCCGTTTTACGATAAAGATCGGCGATTGACGGCTGATCACGTTCAGAAACTCGTCTTACTCTTCAAGCATTTCGAAGGAGTCAACGGACTGCGGGACTCTTTGCTGAGCGAGGTTGCCCGGTTTGTCTTTCGATCGCTAACTCCTGATTTGATCACGAAATTTGCGGACAAACAAAAATTAGCGCCGACGCACGAAGAGCCTTGGCGCAAGATCATGATCGCGGGTTCGGATGACCATGCAGGGATCTTCCCGGCATCGGCCTACACGGAAGCTCCGGCGAGCGAGAATGTCGACCAGTTCCTCCGGCACATCGAGCATGGTGACTGCGTCGTCCGCGGGCCGGGCGGCACGCCGCTCACTATTGCGCACGGCCTGTATAACACCGCGTATCAGTTTGCTAAAGACAAGTTTTCGGGTGCGGTTAGCCCGAACCTCGATTTCCTCGAAGCCGTCTTTTCCCGCTTTATGGAGGGAAAAAATCCGACCCAATTCAGCCTCGCTGAAAAGATCGGGCTCATGTTCAGCGGTATCCTTTCCGGGAAAATTTTCGAACTAGCCCGCCCTTCTAACCTTTCGATTTGGCCCGCCCTCGCTAACTATTTTGGGAGCGCCGAAGTCCAGGCGCAGCTAGCTCGAGAAACCGAGGGAGTCAAAGAGCCGGAAAGGCGGGCGTTTCTGCTCGTTGCGTTGATCTTCAATCAACTTGGTTTCCGTTTCTTCGATAAATTTGTTCAAGAGATTACCGGCGGCAACGTGATAGAAGCGATGCAGACCCTGAGTGCGCTCCTGCCGATGGGTATGTTGCTTGGGCCTTATTTTTACGGCTTTCACAGCCAAGCGCCTTCCCGCCGGCGTTTGACCGATATTTGCGCGGGTACTGTGAACTTCGTGCCGGACGTCCTGCAGAATACCAGACGTGCCTGGTTCACGGATACGCTGGAGGATGTCAATGGAGTGACGACCACAATCCGCAAGATGACCGCAGCTGGCCTTGAATGCGGTGCCGATCTGATCGTCGTGACCTCACGACAGCAAATCAGTCTCACCGATATCCCGATCAAAAATTTCATCCCAATCGGCGAATTTGAACTTCCGGAATACGAACTGCAGAAACTCAGTTTTCCGCCAGTGCTGCACATGATTGATTACATCCAGCGAGAGCGCTTTACCGAATTGATCATCAGCACCCCCGGACCGGTCGGCCTAACCGCACTTCTTGCAGGCAAGATGCTCGATCTGAACACTACCGGCATTTATCACACCGATTTTCCGCAATATGTTCGGATACTGACCCAAGACAATTACATGGAGACCTTGGCCTGGAACTTCATGCAATGGTTCTACTCCCAACTTGATCTCGTCTACGTCAATTCGGAGCATTATCGCCAGCGGTGGATTGACCGCGGGATCGCTCCCGAAAAGCTCAAGATTTTTCCACGCGGTTTGGATCAACTCGAATTCAATCCGAAGCTCCGCAACCCGAAGTTCTGGACTCACTTTGGCAAAGAGCCAGAAGAGCTCGGCTTGCTTTACGTGGGTCGGATTTCCAAAGAAAAGAATCTTGATATTGCGGTGGCGGCTTCCCGGCAACTTAGACAGGAGGGTTTGGCGGTGCGGTTGCTGGTGGTAGGCGACGGTCCGTATTTAAAAGAACTGATGGAGTTTGCTCCCGAGGCCTGTTACACCGGGTATCTCAAGGGAAGGGAACTAGCGACTGCGTACGCATCGAGCGACATCTTCGTCTTTCCCAGCACGACCGACACTTTTGGTAACGTAGTAATCGAGGCCCAAGCGGCTGGCCTGCCTTGTGTCGTTTCGGATCAGGGGGGACCGCACGAACTTGTAGAGGATGGATTAGACGGGTTGGTGACCCGCTCGCTCGACGCCGAAGACTTTGCCAAAGCGGTGCGACGCCTAGTCGTGGACGAGGATGTCCGGCGTGCGATGGGACAACGCGCTCGCGAGCGAGTGCAAGACCGCAACTGGAGCCACGCGTTTCGCCAATTTTGGAATGAGACGTTGTGATCATTGACGTCTGAACGGTGGATACGCTCTGACCGAACGGTAGATCGAAGCCCCTGCTGAGCCGAAACCTGGCCGCTCTGTCAGCGGCAGAACATTGATTTAAAAGATATTGGTAATTTCTTTATCGATTTAACATGACATTAAAGCGCGGTTACGCTCCGATCATGAAAGCAATCAAGATCCGATCGATCGCATATGTCACAGTGGGGGTTCTCAACCTTGTCGGTTTTGTTTACCTCGTCGGCCAGACTCGTTATCACGTCGCGACCGCGACGCCTGAGTATTACGGAACTCCTGGTTATCCTCAGGAACTCTCTTCCTGGTTCTCCGGCCGGCCCTGAGTTTTCCATTGCATATCGCTGGTTTGCCGCTACTTTCCCTGCTCTTTTATGGCGAAAAAAGCTTGGATTGAAAGGAATAAGCGCAAGCAAAAGACCGTGCAGAAGTATGCCGCTCTTCGGGCCGAATTGAAGGCCAAAGGCGACTACGAAGGGCTCGCTCAGCTGCCGCGCGACGCCAGTCCAACCCGTTTGGTCAATCGATGTGAGCAAAGCGGTCGTCGCCGTAGTTTCATCCGCCGCTTTCGCCTCTCGCGAATCGCGTTCCGCGAGTGCGCTTCTCAGGGCTTGATCCCTGGGGTTACAAAGTCGAGTTGGTAATCCTGGCTGGAGTGTTCGCGGGCCGACCGGACGATTTATCCTGGTTCGGATTTATCGATCATTTGGTACGTTCGTTCAGTCGACAAACCCGACACCTGGTGCATCGTCTCTTACTGAGACGACCTATTAGGTTAATCAGCACAGGTTTTTGAAATACCGGATCCGGCCTGGATCTGTTATTTCAAGACTCTGTTGAGCTGCTGGGATTGGCGCTAGAACGGCGGTTCCAGGGTCTTGCCGAGGAGGGTGCACGTAGATTGATGACAATTGGTTCGTTGGTCAGTACTGGGTCAGAGCTGCTCGATGTCCAGGTGGAGTTCGCCTCACCGGGCGTCGTGATTCTGAACGCGTTGGTCATCTTATCGCTCGTTCTGCTCAACGCGTTCTTTGTTGCGTCGGAATTTGCGCTGGTCAAGGTGCGCTCCAGTCAGCTGGACGCTCTGGAAGACGAGGGAAACAAACGCGCAGGTTTTGTCCGCCATATCACCTCCAAAATTGACGCTTATCTCTCTGCCACGCAGCTAGGAATCACCTTGTCGAGTCTTGGACTAGGCTGGTTTGGTGAACCTTACGTGGCTCAGCTATTTCAACCGCTGCTCGTCCGTATCGGGGTGACTTCGCCGGCCGTGATTAGCGGAATCTCATTCGCAGTCGGATTTGGACTGATTACTTATCTCCATATCGTTTTGGGCGAATTGACGCCAAAAACCTTGGCAATCCGCAAATCTCTGGGAACCAGCTTGCTGATAAGTGCGCCGTTGCACCTGTTTTATACCGTTTTCCGGCCGGCCATTTGGTTTCTGCAGATTTCTGCCAGATGGGTCTTGAAAGTTGTCTTTCGAGTGGACCCCATAGCCGAGCATGAGCTGAGTCACAGCGAAGAGGAATTGCGACTCATTCTGACCGAAAGCGATGCGCAAGCCGCGGTTACACCCCTCAGCACCGAACTGCTCATCAACGCGCTGGACTTTCGCCGGCGGGTGGTGCGCGACATCATGACGCCGCGCGGCGACGTCATCTACTTAGATATTCAAGATTCATTCGAGACGAATCTACAGGTCGCTTTCGAATCTGGGCACACACGTTTTCCGTTGGTGCAGGGACATTTGGACAACACGATCGGATTGATTCACGTCAAAGACCTGATGCGGGAAATGAAGAAGCCGAAACCGGATTTGCTCAGCGTAAAACGCGATTTGATGCCGGTACCCGAATTCATGCCGCTGGAAAAACTGTTGAACGCATTCTTGGCGAAGCGTGCGCATCTTGCGGTGGTAGTGGATGAATATGGTGGAGCGGTCGGAATCGTTACTTTAGACGACGTTTTGGGCGAGCTGGTGGGTGAGATCAAGGATGAGTTTGATCAGGAACAGGCCCGTGAATTTGTCCGACTGAGCGACGAGGAATTTGTCGTCCAAGGACAGCTTAACCTTTATGAGCTCCAAGACCTTGCGGATCTCCACGTAGAGACCGCCGATGTCAGCACGATCGGCGGATACGTTGTGCAACTGCTCGGGCATCTGCCCAGGCAGGGAGAGCAAGTGCATATCGAAGGTTATTTGGTCACCATTACGCAGACGGACGGGCGCCGCATTTTGCAGCTGCACTTCAAGCGAGAACAATCCACGCCAAAGAACAAAGCGGAAGACCAACTAAAAGAATCTAGAAGCTAGAATCTAGAATCCAGGGATATCCACGTACCCGCGATAGGAGTTCAGCCGAACGACAGCTTTGCCGTGTGGCAATCGCTTTCACAGCAACCCACTGACAAATTCTTCCTTATTGAAATAGGCGAAGTCTTCGAGCTTTTCTCCAGTCCCAACAAAGCGTGGAGCTATTCCGAGTTCGTTCTGGATTGCGACAACTATTCCTCCTTTGCCGGAGCCATCCAACTTGGTGACAACCAATCCGCTCAAGCCAACCGCTTCCCGGAACTCTTTGGCCTGCACCAGGGCGTTACTCCCGGTTGTCGCATCAACGACGAGCAGGCATTCGTGCGGTCCATCGGGATCGTGCTTTTGCAAAGTACGAACGATCTTCCCCAATTCCTGCATCAAGTTATGTTTAGTGTGGAGACGGCCGGCCGTATCACAGATAAGAAACTCAATATTTCTCTTGCGAGCAGCCGAGTAGGCGTCAAAGCAAAGCGCCGAGGGATCGGCTTGGTATTCGCTGGTGACGATCTCGACGTTCACTCGCTCCGCCCAGATCTGGAGCTGTTCGATGGCTGCTGCGCGAAATGTATCCGCGGCGGCCAACATTACAGTATGTCTCTCCCGGCGCAGCAGGTGAGCCAGCTTCGCTGTCGAAGTCGTCTTTCCCGTCCCATTTACCCCTACCATCAAGATGACCTTTGGACGATCGGGAAGAGGCCGGAGTCTAGGGTTAGCATTGGGGAGAATCTGTTCGATGTAGCTCCGGGTCACCTCGATCACCTCCTTCGCAGAGACTGGGGAACCGCGCTGCTGGAGCGTTTCGATAATCCGAATAGTCATCGGGACGCCAATATCGGACCGGATCAAAGTCTCTTCGAGTTCGTCCCAATCAACTGGCTTTCCGGAAAAGCGATCAAATAAATCCTTGAAGAAACCAAAAGCCATAGATTGCTCCGCGGGCGTTTAGCCAGTGCGGAAATACGTCACCTTTTCTCGTTCAAAGCGGTGCGGAGAGGCCGATTGAGATCGAGTTTGACCCGATCCAATACTCCATTGACAAATTTCCCCGACTCTTCGGTGCCGAACTTCTTCGCTATATCGATCGCCTCGTTGATGGCCACGATCGGTGGCACGTCCTCGGAGAATAGCATTTCGTAAACAGCAAGGCGCAGAATGTTACGGTCAACCGCCGAAATGCGCTTGAGCTCATAGTTTGCTGTGTACCGGCTAATCTTCTCATCGACCACTTCTTGCTGGGCAATTACTCCCTGAGCTAGTTGCGTGGCAAAGCTGCGGATCACCGCAGTAGTGGAGCGGAGCTCCCAAAACAGCACGAGCGTATTCTCGGTCAGTGATTCGTGGAGATTAAGGTCCCAATGGTACAGGAGCTGCAGGGCGACCTCTCGACTTTCTCTTCTTTTTCCCATCGCTAGGCTGCTCGAAGCGAGCGCAACGCAGCCAGCATGCGCACCGCTGCTCGCGCGGCTTCCGTTCCGCGATTCATCGCCGGCGCCAAACAACGTTCCTTCGCTTGCTCGTGAGTTTTAACGACCAGAACTTCATGCAGGACCGGAACTCGATGGGTCAAGCTGAGATCAAGCAGGGCTTTGGTTACGGCGCCAGCGATCAATTCTGCGTGCAACGTTTGCCCATCAAAAAGTAGCCCGAAGGCCAAGACCGCATGCGCATTGAGCGTCTCGATTACTACTTTTGCTCCTAACGGGATCTCGAACGAACCTGGTACCCTAAGGACCGCGAAATTCGATTCCGGCAAGAGCGCATTGAGCTCCTCGCTGGCAAACTTCACCAGGCCGTCGACGTAGGTCGAGTTGTATTCACTCGCGACGATCGCTAGCCGCCACGCGTCATGATAAATCGGCGGCCGATCTGGAAACTCGTTGGACATCGATGGGGCACGATAGGTTACACGTTAGAAGTTACAAGTTACAGGTTCGCTGACTATGCGCCGACGCGGGCTCCGGATTTTGGCTTCCTTTGCGATCGCCAACCTGCAACTTGGAACCTGTAACCGCTACAGAAGATGCCCCATCTTCATCCGTTTTGTCTGGAGGTACTTTTCGTTATGTTGGTTCGTCGGCGCCCTAATCGGGAGTTGTTCAACGATGTTAAGGCCGTAGCCTTCCAGCCCGATCACTTTCTTCGGATTATTTGTCAAAAGCCGAATCTCCTTAACCCCAACGTCCACCAGAATCTGGGCCCCGATTCCGTATTCCCGAAGATCGCCGGCGAACCCTAGTCTTTCGTTTGCTTCAACGGTGTCGAGGCCTTCCTCTTGCAGCTTATAGGCTTGGATCTTCGCGGCCAAGCCGATGCCACGCCCTTCCTGCCGCATGTAGACGAGCACTCCCGCTCCTGCTTCATCGATTTGTTCGAGTGCGGCGTGCAGCTGGTTCCCGCAGTCGCAGCGCCGGGAGCCAAAAACGTCTCCCGTCAAGCATTCACTGTGCACTCGCACGAGAGTAGGAACTGCCGCCGATATCGTTCCCCGCACCAGTGCCAAATGATGAACGTCGTCGACGACCGACCGGTATAAATGCAAGCGGAAGTTGCCGTAGTCAGTAGGAAGATCGACTTCTTGCTCCTTCACAATCAGTTTTTCGCGGGCGCGCCGGTAAGCGATCAGTTGTTCGATGGAGCAAATTTTGAGATGGTGACGCTGGGCGAAAGCAAATAACTCCGGAAGACGAGCCATGCTGCCATCGTCATTCACCACCTCTGCCAAAACGCCGGCCGGCCGAAGCCCGGCCAAGCGCGCGAGATCCACCGCCGCCTCGGTATGTCCAGCTCGCCGCAAGACACCTCCTTCACGGTACCGCAACGGGAACACGTGTCCCGGGCGAACCAAATCGTCGGCGCGAGTATTAGGATCGGAGAGCACTCGGATCGTCCTCGTCCGATCGGCTGCGGAAATGCCTGTGCTGACGCCCGATTTCGCGTCCGCCGAGATTGTGTAAGCCGTGCGCATCGCTTCGGTGTTGCGGAGTGTCATGAGAGGCAATTCCAGACGATCGAGGTCACTGCCTTCCAGCGGTACGCAGATTACCCCGGAAGTATAGCGGATCATAAAACTGAGCGTTTCCGGTGTGGCTTTTTCGGCAGCCAGGATCAGATCGCCCTCATTTTCGCGATTCGCATCGTCGGTAACGATAATCGGCCGTCCCTGGCGCAACGACTCCAGGATTTCGTCAATCGGATCGAACTCTAGACTCATAAAAGAAATACAAGATGCAACTTACACTTTGTTTCTGGATAGAGAAACTAGCAAGAAACCGATCGGTTTCCCAGGGCGCCAGCCGCAGACCTGCTGCACTGGTTTCTCTGGCCATCGGCGAGCAGCGTTGACCATGAAAGAGATTAGCGGTAGCTAAGCAGATTGATGCAATTCGGGCCCCTTTTTGTTGCCGGACACCGCGGTCTCGTGGGAGGTGCGGTCCTTCGAGCTCTGCAGCGCCGCGGCGACCAAAATATTTTGACGCGCACCCGCCAGGAACTCGATTTGGAGAATTCTGCCGCCGTGCGAGATTTTCTACAGAGGGCCAAGCCTGAGGCGGTCATCATCGCCGCAGCCAAGGTCGGTGGGATCCAGGCAAACGACCGTTATCCGGTGGAGTTTCTCCTGCAAAATTTACAGATCCAGAACAATCTCATTTCCGGATCATACGAAGCGGGGGTCAAGAAAGTGCTCTTTCTGGGCAGTTCTTGCATCTATCCAAAGTTTGCTCCGCAGCCCATTCCGGAAGAGGCGCTCTTAACTGGACCGCTTGAGCCGACGAACGAAGCGTACGCGATTGCAAAAATCACTGCGATCAAGCTTTGTCAGGCTTACGCGCGGGAATACGGAGCTAACTTCATTTCCGTAATGCCGACAAATCTCTACGGACCAGGAGATAATTTCGACTTGGAGAAATCACATGTTTTGCCGGCACTGCTGCGGAAGGCCCATGAAGCCAAGTTGAGGGATGATTCGGAGCTCGTAGTTTGGGGGACCGGTACTCCCCGGCGAGAGTTTCTGCACTGCGACGATTTGGCAGAAGCGTTGCTCTTTCTCTTGGAGCACTACCACCAACCCCAAATCATTAACGTAGGGTGGGAGACCGACGTAAGCATCCGGGAATTGGCTGAAATGATTTGTGAGATCACCGGCTTCACCGGCACACTTCGCTTTGATTCCAGCAAGCCTGATGGAACGCCGCGCAAATTATTGAGCACCGCCAAACTACGGAAACTCTGCTGGGAACCGAAGATTACGTTGGACGAAGGAATCCGTGAGACGTACCGCTGGTTTTTGGAGAACCAACCGAGTAGCTGAATGAGATGGTTGCCCGATGACTCTTTGATGGTCAATCGGATTGTTCCTGAAAAAATATCACCAATCTAATCTGTGAAATCCGATCCCAAAGAACTGCGCATTGCCATCTCTAGCCAAAGCGGCTGCGGCAACACCACAGCAACTCGCAACGTCGGAGAAACGTTAGGGCTGCAAGTCGTCAATTATACGTTCCGCGATCTGGGAGACGATCTCGGAATCACGTTCGACGAAATTCACGCGCACGCCGGTGAGACCAAAATATTCGATTTTCTGACGGACCTGGTTCAGATCCGCGCATCGCTCCGGCCAAAGGTCGTGGTTGGTTCTCGTCTGGCCGCGTGGTTGGTTGCGGCGGATCTCCGGGTTTGGTTGCACGCGTCTTTGGAGGAAAGAGCCAAGCGCATTTTTCGGCGAGAGCCGGGCAAGTCTCAAGGCTATGAAGCGGTGCTTTATTCCACTCTCAAGCGGGACGAGCAGAACCGGAAGCGTTATCTCCAACTCTACGGAATCGATATCAACGATCGGAGCGACTTCGATATAATCATCAATACCGAAAAACTGACGGCCGAGCAAGTGTCCAGCTTGATCGTCGCTGCCGCCCAGTGGGCGAGCCAAAATCAGCTCGACCGGGAAAACCTGCATCTACAAAGAATCCGCAGAATTATTACGGACAGTTTTAGTTTGGATCCAGCCGTGTTAGTAGATCCATCAACCAAGCTCGATTTACGAGAGCTCTACCAAAAGACCGGTAGTCAGTTGTCGGGAGGATAAAGGGAGGCTCCTGCTCGATCCAAATGGCGCCCAAAGTGACTGAGGTAGTGTGACCAAGTGTTGGGCACTATCGAAACGCATGCCGAGCCGGACAGACTGCTAGGAACTTGGGATACGCCCCGACCTGTCCGCCGTAGTCCGAAGGACGAAGGAGGAAGGGCCGTGAAAAGATAGCCCAGGCTTTAGCCCATGGGCGTCAACATAAGGGCCCGGACCAGCAGCAGAGCTGTCTCCACAGCGTTGAGCCATGGGTCGCGGCCTGTCCGCGGTAGTCCCGCGACGACGACGAAGGAGGAAAGAACGCAATGAAAGTAGCCGGAAAATCGTCCCGGAGGGACAGAGCGAAAGTAGCCCGGTACGAAGTTCCGGGTAAGGCGTTGAAGAGGTGATTCGTCCCGCAGGGACGCTTGATAGTAGCCCGGTACGAAGTGCCGGGAAGCAGGAAAAAGCCCCTCCGTCCCGCTAGGGACGCTGCGAAAGTAGCCCGGTACGAAGTGCCGGGAAACGAAAAAAAAGCCCCTCCGTCCCGCTAGGGACGGCTGAAATGTTCAGGTCTCTTTAGTGGTGTTTAGCTGCGTTCAATGCCACGTGTCTAAGCGACCCACTTGCGATCAAGCGACTCCTTTCCTCCTTCGTCTCGCTTTCGCGAGACCACGGCGGACAAGCCGGGACGGCAGAGAAGCATCCCTCAGCGTCTTTAGCAGTCACTTCCTCATGTTGACGCGCATGGGCTTTAGCCTGGGAAATTCCGTCCAGACAACAACCGCCCTCTATAAGGCGCTAGATCGGAGCGCCCATTCTGAAAAACACCCGCGCAGCGGGGTTGCCGGTGCTGCAGGGGCGGGAGATGTTGTGTGCATCGATTGCGGAGCAATTAATTGCCAACCGCTGATCCGCCGCTGTAAGCGCCGAACAAATTGCGGGTTAAATCAGCATAAAGAAGAAGACTAGAACAAGGACGAAATAAAAGGGTGCATCGGGTCTCAGGACGCCCCCTGGGATGCAAAATCGAAGAACCTTACAACGCGATACGGGCGGCCAAACACGAATTCGGAATACCGAAAGCGTCGACGAGCCCAACCGCATCTTGCCGCAGCTCGGCACACAGTGTTGTGACCAACCGCGTGATCGCTTTGGCCTTCAATCCGGACATTGCACCGTTCTCCAGGTACCAGCCTTTGTGCTGCTCGAGATGGTAGAGCGCAAAAAGATCACAGAGACGTTTGAGAGGAGTTTGCAAGGTGCGATCCGAGACGTTTTGGACGACGGCGACAAAGCTCTTGAGAATCTCGGATTCGACATAAGCATCAGCGAGTTCCATTAGCTCCGGTTGCAGCTTGGTGAACGCCGAGTAAGCATCCATTTGCCGGTTCCGGGTTAATCGCCGGAATGCGCCAGCCGACTGGAGAAGCAAGCTAGATTCGCGGTGCTTAAAAAGGCCGAGTTGAACGCTAGCGTCAAGTAAGTGATAACGACTCGTGTTCAATGTAAGGAGCGGCATCTTCTTGGTGAGTTCGCGCACTTTTTGGCCGACGAGGAATCCCGTTACCTTCCCCGGACGCATCTCCGTGAGTTTATCTTTCAGATCGGTCAGAAGATTCTTCGCGACGAGCTGCATAAGCACTGTGTTATCGCCTTCGAACGTAGTAAAAATATCGGTATCTGCCTTGAGCGCGGCGAATCGATTGGCCGCGATGTAGCCTTCGCCTCCGCAACTCTCTCGACTGGTTTGAATCGTTCGGGTTGTATTCCAAGTCGCCCAGGCTTTGAGGGCCGCTGCCAATGTCTCGACAGCGCGCGACCCGCCATTAGTTGCTTTGGCGTTGAGTACAACCGATTGCTTCAACGCAAAATCAATTGCGTAGATGTTGGCCAGCAGCGGCATCAGTCGGCGCTGGGTAGACGGATAGTTCAACAAAAGCGTCTCTTCTCCGGATGGTTTTGCTGCGCCGAATTGGCGGCGCCGAGCGGCGTACCGGATAGCAATCGTGAGGGCGGATTTGGCGGCACTATTCCCACTTGCGGCAATCGCCACGCGACCGCTTACCAGAGTGCTGATCATGGTAAAGAATCGCGCGCCGGCGCTTTTGATTTCGCTCTGGTATTTCCCGGCGCTATTTACGTCGGCGAATCGGTTAAGCAGCGCGGTTCTCGGGACCCGCACGTGATCAAACCAGATCCTGCCGTTGTCGACGCCGTTCAGCCCCATTTTATAACCATCATCCTCGATAGTTACTCCTGGAAGCACGCGGTTATCCTCCCCGCGTAGCGGGACCAAAAATGCGTGAACCCCATGATGTTCCCCGTTCACCTCCAATTGGGCAAATACAGTCGCCAATCGGGCATCATTCGCGGCGTTTCCGATGTATGCTTTTCCGGAGGAGAACGACGGGCTGTGGATGATGAACTCCTCCTGGTCGGGATCGTAGATCGCGGTTGTTTCCAGCGCTTGAACGTTGGAACCGTGACCAATTTCCGTCATAGCAAAACAGCCCATTAACTGGCAGGAGCCGGCGTCGATAAGGTATTTGCGATGATGGGATTCCGTACCGAGGCGTTGAATGCTTCCGGCGAACAAACCGAACTGCACTCCGAATTTGATCAGCAAGCTGAGATCATGAAACCCAAGTACCTCACTAGCAGCCATGAACTTCGGCAGATCTTCCTCTCCTCCGACAGTTTTCGGCATAAAGATCCGACCGATGCCGGCGTCCGCGAGCCGCTTCGTCCAAGCCAAAACTTGCTTCCGGAAAGCGTGGTGATCTGTTCCCTCAAAATAGCGGAATTCGGACTGCGTGATGAGCTGCTTAACCAGCTGCCGCACTTCTCGGTGTTCGCCATCGAGAATCCGCTGCATGGCGGTTGGTTTGAAGCTGAGCGGCTGTTGCTCGAGCGGCGGATAACGAGAACCGCCAGTCGTAGGCCGGACCACGTCGTCGCCGGGCACGGTTTGGACCGTTGGGCTTTCCACGATCTCCTTCATATCGCGGTTGGTTGAAGTTCTGCGGATGATGCCGAAACGGATTGAGTCGGGCCGGTGGGATAAAACGAGGAACCGCGACTTGCCATTTCATTCAACAACGCGCAGGGAGCGAAGTAATCTCTTCCTTTCTGGCTCAACTCGCGCAGACGAGCGACCAGTGTCGAGATACCAATGGAGTCTGCGTAGCGGAGCGGTCCCCCGCGAAACGGAGCCCATCCTGTTCCCATGATCATGGCAAAGTCGACATCAGCTGGATCAGTCACCACCTTTTCTTCGAGGCAGCGCCCGGCTTCGTTGATCATGACCAACACCAAACGGTCGCGTAAGACTGTGTCATCCCCGTCGGTTGGTTCACTCTGTGGCTGATAGGCGCTCAGTTCCGGATTGGGGCGTTCCGCGCCCGAGCTGTAGTCGTAAAATCCTTTTCCGGATTTTCGACCGAGCCAACCTTGGGCGAGCATTCGGTCGATGGCGTTGTTCAGCGGGGGCAAATGTTGGACCCGCTGGGCAAGGTCACTACCGACATGCAGCGAAACATCCAAGCCGACTTCATCAGTTAAACGCAGCGGACCCATCGGCATACCAAAATCGAGCATGACCCGATCGATTCTTTCCAGATGATAGCCTTCCGAGAACAGATTGAAGGCCTCCATCATGTAAGGAAGCAAGATCCGATTCACTAGGAAACCGGGACTATCCTTAACCAGCACAGGTAGTTTCCCAATCGATTTCACGAACTGAACGGCGGTAGCCAAGGTCTGTGGAGATGTTTTGCTCCCCTGGACGACTTCCACCAGCTGCATCCGATGGACCGGATTAAAGAAATGAATGCCGATCACCTTGCCGGGATCGGCCAATCCGTTGGCGATCGAATCGATGGAAAGCGCGGAGGTATTCGACGCGATAACCTGACAGTTGGGGATCTGCTCCGCGATCCTGTGAAAAATTTGCTGTTTCAAATCCAGCTTTTCTACCGCAGCTTCGATCACTAAATCCACATCTCGCCAAGGAATATCTTCGTAGACAGGCAAAATTCGATCGATTCCAGCTTGGGCTTCCGCTTCCGAGAAGATTCGGCGTTTTACGGTGTCGCGATAAATCTTATGGATTGATTGCAGCCCTTTCCCCAGCGGTTCCGGAGCGACATCTTTTAGTACGACACGCAGTCCGCGAGCGCTCAACCACTGAGCGATACCTGACCCCATCAACCCTGCTCCCACGACGAGCGCTCTGTTGATTTTCCGACTCGGCTGATCTGTTTTGACCGAAAGCTTCTTGGATCGTTCCTGGAGGAAAAAGACCCGGATCAGATTTTGTGCGGTGGCACCGGAGGCCAACTCGATAAAAGCGCGACGTTCGTTTTCCAAAGATTGAGCGTGAGAGGCTGTCAGCCCAGCAACCACTACTTCGAGCGCTTTCAAAGGAGCGGGATAATGTCCTCGCGTTTTAGCGAGAGCCCTTTTTTTCGCCTGCGCAGCAATGAAGGTCGAGATCGGGGGGCGATTCGCGAGATATTGTTTAAGTTCCCGTTTCTTTCCCGGTTGGGAGGCGATCAGTTGAGTCGCGAGTCCGATCAGGCGCTCTGCGTAGGAGATCTCGTCAATCATCCCTAATTTCTTGGCCGCTTTTGCAGCGTACTGTTTGCCCGAAAGAATCGCGTCGAGGGCAGTGGGTAAGCCGACCAATCGGGGGAGCCGGGTTGATCCGCCCCAGGCAGGGAGAATGCCAAGCATGGTCTCCGGTAGACCCACTTTGGTGGCGGAATCTAAGGACGCAATTCTGTAATCACAGGCCAGTGCTACTTCAAAACCGCCTCCGAGGGCCACACCGTGGATGGCTGCGACGGTCGGGATTGGAAGCGCCGCGAGCCGATCGAAAGTCTTTTGGCCCTGCTCGACGAGGAAGGCGAGCTTTTCGGCGGTAAGATCCTTGGTAAATCCATTCAGATCTGCGCCAGCGATAAAGATTTTCGGTTTCGCCGAGCGAATGATTAGTCCGCGAACACTTGAATCTCCGGTCAACACATTGAGATGCTCATTCAGCTCGTCGAATGTCGCTTGATCAAAGATATTGGCCGAAGATTCCGGGCGATCAAATGTCAGCACCGCAATCCCAGATTCGATCATCTGGCGTTGGATATTTTGGCTCACAATTTATCCTCCGTTAGTTTCGACTCAACCAAAGCGCGCCCCCCTGGCCGCCGCCGACGCACAGCGAGACAAGCGCTTTATCGGCCTGCCGGCGATGAAGTTCCTTCAACGCCGTGAGAACCAGTCGAGACCCGGTCACACCAATTGGGTGACCAAGCGCAATCCCACCGCCATTCACATTCAAGATCTCATCAGGGATCTCACCTATTGCCGTTTCCCGACCCAGATGCGTTCGACAATATTCCGTCGACGCGGCGGCGCGCTGGCAGGCGATGACCTGTGCGGCAAACGCTTCGTTTATCTCGATGAATGCGGCATCTTTAATTCCTAACCCGAGTCGCTTTTCCGCCCGATCAATCGCAAACACCGGCCCTAAGCCCATGCGGGAGGGATCAACGCCGGCGTAGGCATACCCGATCAGGCGCCCAAGCGGGGTGAGGCCCGATTCCCTAAGCCCTTTTTCGGTCATGAGCAGCAGAGCCACCGCGCCGTCAGTAATCTGGGAAGAGTTTCCTGCGGTCACCGTTCCGGTTCTGGGTTCGAACACCGGTCTCAATTTCGTCAGAGCTTCCATAGTCTGATTTTCGCGGGGTCCGTTATCCTGATCCATGTACGCCTTACCGTTCCGCGATTTGACCAGATAAAACGGTGTAATCTCCTCCCGGAGCCGATCGCGCGCCGCCAGTGCTCGCTGGTGAGATCGCATCGCGAATTCATCTTGGTCCTGCCGTGTCACGTTAAAGTCTCGGCTTAGATTCTCGGCGGTTTGTCCCATGTTGAGTCCGCTCACCGGATCGGCTAGTCCGAGTTGCAAGGCGATGCGAGGCTTGAAATCCGAGCCGCGAAAGTTGCTGATCGCCTGCAGCTTTTGCGAGAGATTCTTGGCCCGGGCCAGGGCGGCAAATTTCTTGGCGGCTTCATAGGAATAAAGCAGAGGTATTTGCGACATGCTTTCCACTCCACCGACGACGAATACATCTCCTCGTCCGACTAACATCTTTTCTGCCGCTTGAGTTACCGCCTCGAATCCGGAAGCGCAATTGCGGTGTACAGTTATGGCGGGCACCGATTCCGGGATTCCGGCGCGGAGCGCGACCACGCGTCCGATATTCGGCGCTTCGGCCGGTTGGCCGACGCACCCCATGATGACTTCTTCAATCTTCCCGACGTCAATCCCGGTACGAGCCAGCAACAGACTGACCACCGTTTTGCCGAGTTCTACCGCATCGTAATCAGCCAGCGTGCTTCCTGATTTAGCAAACGGAGTGCGGACGCCGTCAACGATGTAAATTGGTTCGTTCATACTTTTACCGGAGTGCCAGGTTTGGCGTTAGCGATTGTAGATCTAGAAAAATATCACAAATCTGGCGAAGCCCAATGGCTCGAAACGGCGTCCTCAATGGACCGAAGGGGAAGCATCGACGGCTGGTGCATCAACCGGCCCTATCGACGCTTTAGCCGGTTCCTCTCCGGCGTAGAGCGCTTCCACTTCCGCAGCATACTTTTGCAGAGTGATTTTGCGTTTGATTTTCATGGTGGGCGTCAATTCGCCTGTCCCAATCGTCCATTCCTCGGCCAAAAGGACGAATTTCTTGATCTGACTGTAACGTCCAAAATGCTGGTTGCATTGTCCAATTTCACCTGCGAATAGCGCGTTTACCTCCGGATCCTTCACCAGTTCCGTCCGAGGCTTTACCGATAATCCTTTCGACTCGAACCATGCTTTCAAGGCATCGAATTCGGGCACTATCAGTGCGGCAGGGAATTTTCGGTTCTCTCCGATCACCATGCATTGCGAGATCAATTTCGACTCCTTCAGTCTGTTCTCGATCTGCTGGGGAGCGATGTACTTCCCGCCGGAAGTTTTGAAGATTTCTTTTTTTCGGTCGGTGATCTTCAGGAAAGGACCGTCAAATTCCCCGACGTCGCCGGTGTGTAACCAACCCTCGCTGTCGATTGTCTCTTTGGTTAGGTCCGGTCGATGATAGTAACCGAGCATCACGTTGGGACCGCGGTAGAGTATTTCCCCGTCCTCAGCGATTTTCACTTCGCCCCCGGGAACCACCGGCCCTACCGTTCCAATTCGGTGCAGAGGCGTATGCGGTTGATTGACTGCGATGACCGGCGCCGCCTCCGTTGGGCCGTAACCCTCGTAAATAGGAATCCCCGCGGCCCAAAAGAGCCGCGCCAATCTTGGTTGCAAGGCGGCTGACCCGGAAATGATGCCGCGAATATTTCCCCCAACGCTTTCGCGCCATTTCTTAAACACCAGCCGGTCGGCCAACCAAAGCTGTACCCGCCGGTGCCACGGCACTTTCCTGTCCGGGTCATACTTCAAACCAAGATTCAAGGCCCAGAAAAAGATAGAATGTTGGATCCCGGGAAGCTGCTCGCCGCGCGCCAGGATCCGTTCATAAATCTTTTCGATAATTCGAGGCACCGCGCTAAATATCTGCGGCTGCACTTCTCGGAGATTCTGGCCAATTTGATCGAGACTCTCGGCATAATAGATCGACGTTCCTGAATGAATGTAGAGGTTAACTACGGTTCGCTCATAGATGTGGCAAAGAGGCAAAAACGAGAGAGCCCGATCATGCGGAGTATTGCCGAGGATTTCGCCGGAGGTGATACAATTGGTGACCAGGTTGCGATGGGATAACATCACTCCCTTAGGAGGGCCTGTCGTTCCCGATGTGTAAATCAAGACCGCCAAATCATTGGGCTTCACCGCCGCGCGGAAGTCCCTCAGTTGATTCCGCAGCTCTTCCTGCTCCAAAACTTCCTTACCGGCATCGACCAACTCACTCCAGGACTTTGCGCCTGGCACCGGATCGAATACATAGATCTCTTTGATCGACGGCAGCTTTTCGACCACCGGGCGCAGCAGTTCGTACAATCGGTGGTTCGAGCAAAAAATGAGCGAGGTGCCCGAGTCTTTCAGGATAAACTCGTATTCTTCCCGGGCGATATTTGGGTAGATCGGTAGGTGGACAGCGCCCAAACTGAGCACCGCGTTATCCAAAAAATTCCATTCTGGGCGACTGTTATCGGTAATTGAAGCCACCCGATCGCCGGACCGAACTCCGAGAAGATGAAGACCCCAGGCGAACTGATCGATGATCTCGATGGACTCATTTGTGGAGAACTTCTTCCATGCGCCGTCGACCTTGTAAGCGAATGCGTCGGACTTTGGGAAATTGCACTGTTGGTATAGCAGAAGGTCGAATACTCGCGACGGCGAGAAAGGTTCGGTACAGCTCATGGGGAATAACTACAATCGAGGGAAGAACGCCTGATGAAAGTTAACGATATTTTCGATCCCCCGGGCAAAAATCAATCCAAACTTACAATTGGCAAGAGAATTTCTGTTCAACAGAAAATGAAGTTGTAATTTTAAAGCGAGTACGCTTTGCTTTTTGGAAGTTGTTCTTCCCCCAGATTCCAAACCTCCCTCACGAAATGAAGTTCTCCCAACGTCGTTTCTGCATCTCTTCTATTGTAACTACGCTAGTTGCTGTTTCGGGATTCGCTCCTCGTCCGGTTTATGCCGGATCTTTCATCCTGAATGAACAAAGCGTCAGCGGGTTGGGTAGCGCTTACGCCGGCGGCGCGGCCCAAGCAGAAGATGCTTCGACGATCTTTTTTAATCCTGCCGGAATCGCATTGCTGCAGCAAGGCGAGTTTCAAGCCGGCCTTCACTATATCATTCCCAGCGCGAAATTTTCCAATGAAGCCTCGAGCATTACTGCTCCCGGGACGCCGTTTAATGGAGCCAAGATCACCGGCGGCAACGGTGGTGATGGCGGTGTAGATCACCTGATTCCAAACCTTTACCTTTCGCAGCCGGTCTTTCACAGTCCGCAGTATGGTGATCTAGCGATCGGAGTCGGGCTGAGTGCTCCTTTTGGCCTGGAAACCGACTACGAATCCGGCTGGGTCGGGCGCTACTCGGCGCTGCGGACGAAACTGGTCACCCTCGATATTCAGCCGACCATCGCTTATCGGATTTTCGACCGGCTCTCCCTTGGTGCTGGTCTCGATATTCAGTACGCCTCCGCCAGGCTCAGCCAGGCCGTCGATTTCGGCGGGATCAGCGGGAACATACTAAACAGTCAATTCTTTCCGGCCTTACCGGCGGCTTTTGCGGCCTCCGGCGTACCGGCTCCTTTTATTCCAGGGTACGTGCGAGCGACTGAATTGGCTTACGCCAATGCCGGTTTTGTTCCGCAGGGACGCGACGGAATATCGGAGTTGCACGGTGACGACTGGAGCGTCGGCTTCACCATCGGCGCAATCCTCGAGTATCTAAAGGGAAACGAAATATCGTTCTTGCAAGAAGGTCGTATCGGTTTCAGCTACCGATCCGGCATCAATCACACCGTGCGAGGTAGCGCCCAGTTCAGCGGAGTGCCGGTGATCACAGCTTCCGGAACATTTTCGCCAGTACCAAGTGTGACCTTGCCGATTCCGGCATTCCCAGCCGGGAATGCGTTGCGGAATGTCTTTTTCAATCAGAGCGCGATCGCCCAGTTAGATCTTCCGGAAATCTACCATTTCAGCATCTATCAGCGATTTCTGCACAACTTCGCCATCATGGGCGACATCGAACTCGCTCGTTGGAGCCGATTGCAGCAAGTTACCATCTCGTTCGATAATCCCGGCACTCCGAGTAACATCCTGAGTTTGCAGTACAAAGAGCTCGAACCGCTACTCGGTTGGCTTGGAGTGGTATGCAACGAAGCAACTGACTTTGCGAACCGGTTTTGCCTACGATGAAACGCCGATTAAAAATTCGAGCCTGCGTGACCCGCGCATTCCCGATAATAATCGCTATTTTCTTTCCGCGGGTCTGCAATATAAACCGTTGCCTTATCTCGCCTTCGACGTCGGCTACGCGCATCTTTTTGTCCCTGACCCGCAGGTGAATTTCAACGACGGCCAGGGTCATATCCTCCGCGGAAAGTATGATGCCGGGATCGATATCGCGAGCGCGTCAGTGACCTTTTTATGGGGTGGCCCGAAAGAGAGCGCGACTCTGGAAACACCCGGGAAACAGCCGGTGAGTCTTCGGAAATAGAGGCAGCGCACGAACCTATCCTCTCAATTGAGTTCCGCGGCGAAAACGACATCTTGTCTAGCTACCGCGCGAATTGTTCTTGCGTCGTAGTCGCGCGGTCAACGTGCGCATGACGGTCAACGCGAAGAACGGGGTTTCTTCAACCATAAAAAGGAAGTTCCTTTCGTTGATAGGAACCACCGTACAATCCGTCTTCGCGATCGCTGTGGCGCTTCGGGCGGCGTGATCGATTAAGGCCATCTCGCCGAAGAACCCGTCTGTGCCGACGATCTCTACGGTTTTATCGTCGACTTTCAATTCCACCTCCCCGGATTGAACGACGTACATAGAATCTCGTTTTTCGCCCTCCTGAAAAATCAGCCTTCCGGCAGAAAACGACAAAGGAAGTACTTCCTTCTCAAAGATATTCGGTAGCTTCATGGCTTGTTCGCTGTTCTGGCGGTTTGTGCTTACACGAGTCCGCTATTCGATTCGAGACCGAAATCGTTACAACTTCCAGACGCGGCGTGCGTGCCATCGCATCCGACTAACTTCAGGGAGTCTCTCGCGCGGCGATTTCTTCGTACCTGAGTCCGAACAATATAAGGAAGCAAAGATATAATGATTGGCGTATATCCCGGGAGATTTAGTACTATCCACTCTATGAATCCGGGCCTGGTGGACATCTACCGAGCTTTCGCCGACATGACGCGCTTGCGGATCGTGTATCTCTTATCGCATCAACCACTCAGCGTTGGCCATCTGCAAGAAGCGTTAGGCCTCCCCCAAGTGAACACCTCTCAACACCTGGCGTATCTACGCAAGGCCGGCGTTGTTGAGTTTGAGGCGTTTCAGACTTGGAAAATCTACAATCTTCGGGTACGCGCCTGGCGGGAACTCGAAATGAATCTTGGTGTGTTGCAGCAGTGCGTTAAGAACCGAGGACCGTTCGACCAGGATCTCAGACGCCCCAAGCACGCCCTAGAGCCTGGACGTCTACCGGACTGTCTAAGGCAAGAGATGAGGACCAGAAACGGTACCAACCGGCGCCCGACTGCAATGTCTTCCTGAATCGCGTGAGTGTTTCCGTATTTTTATATTTCATATCGGAAGTAATTCTGGGCGAGTAGCTTACAGAAAGACGACTTTGGGTGACTAGTAACCCGAGCGGCTTAGGCCTGTCACGGTATTGTAACATGCCGTGATTTGCTTACCCATCCGGATAACTGCAGACTTGCCGACGAAAAGGCCCGTAGCTTAAAGGCAGGTCCACCAAAGGGTTCTGTCCTGGAAACGGCCTTTTCGCTTCCTCTAAAAGCGTGGCTATATGATGACTTGGAAAAATCGATTTACTGCTAAATCACTCTGTCTGGGTATTGCGATCTTGGGGATTGCTGGTCCCTGTTTCGGGCAGACTGTTTCACTCACCGGCGCAGGAGCGACATTCCCGTATCCCCTGTATTCGAAGTGGTTCGATGAATATCGCAAAGTGGATCCCACGGCCCAAATCAACTACCAATCGATTGGATCGGGGGGGGGGAATCCGGCAAGTCACTGAGGGTACCGTTGACTTTGGCGCGAGTGACGGTCCGATGACTGACGACCAGATCAAAGCGTTCAAGGAAAAAAGGAACTGCGGAGTGTTGCATTTCCCGACGACGCTTGGTTCTGACGTTCCCACCTACAATATCGCTGGGGTTACTGGTGTGCTGAACTTCACCCCAGAAGCCCTTGCCGGCATCTATTTGGGCAAGATTTCCAAGTGGAATGACCCGGAAATTGCCAAAGCGAATCCAGACGCAAAGCTACCTGACGCCAACATTGTGGTAGTTCACCGGTCCGACGGAAGTGGCACCACCTACGTTTGGGTGGATTACCTGGCGAAAGTAAGCCCGGAATGGAAGAGCAAGGTGGGTGTGGCCACCTCGGTCAACTGGCCGGTTGGTTTGGGCGGAAAAGGCAACGAAGGGGTGACGGGCCTGGTGAAACAAACACCTAATTCCATAGGTTATGTGGAACTGGTCTACGCGGTTCAAAACAAGCTTCCTGCCGGAAAAGTGAAGAACGCGTCGGGCACATTCGTTGCAGCTAGCCTGGATTCCATTACCGCGGCCGCAGCCGGCGCATCGAAAGATATGCCGGACGACTTCCGTGTTTCCATTACCAATGCGCCAGGCGCAGACGCCTATCCGATCTCTAGCTTTACCTGGTTGCTCATCCCTGAAGAGATCAAAGACCAGGCTAAGCTCAAAGTGATTAAGGCCATGTTGATCTGGGCTCTCGATAAAGGTCAGGCACTAGCCCCGCCGTTGGAATACGCTCCTTTACCGAAAGAAGTGGTAGCCAAAGAACTAAAGACGATCGACTTAATTCACTAAATGGTGTCCCAATCCAAAGATATAGCGCTCGGCGCTGCTCTTAGGCCGCGCCGAAGCGCTTTATCGCGATGGATCTTCAATGGAGACAGACTGTCTTTCCTTCTCGTACTGGCGTGCGCTGCGACGACCCTATTTCTGACCATTCTGATCGCGTTCGAACTCTACCAATTTTCAACGTTGCCGATTAAAAAATTTGGTCTGAGTTTCTTTACTGGCCAGACTTGGGATCCAGTCTCAGGCGATTTTGGCGCCTTACCATTTATCTACGGGACGATCGTAACCTCGATCTTGTCATTGGTTATCGCGGTGCCGCTTGGGATAGGGTGCGCGATTTTTCTAGCGGAATTGGCTCCGCCCAAAATTTCAAATTTCCTCACTTTCTTGATCGAGTTGCTCGCGGCGGTTCCGAGCGTCATTTATGGACTATTGGGCGTTTTTATCTTGTTGCCGATCCTCAATCAAATTGTTCCCGTCATTCAGATTGTGTTGGGATGGCTTCCAATTTTCAGCGGGACATTTTATGGGGTTAGCGTTTTTTCAGCCGGCGTCATCCTATCGCTCATGATCGTGCCCTTCATCGTTTCGGTCTCGCGGGAAGTTCTGTTAACAGTGCCGCGTGATCAAAAAGAGGCCGCATTAGCTTTGGGTGCAACCCATTGGCAAGCTGTCTGGGAGGTCATTCTTCCGTTTGCTCGGCGCGGCATCTTTGGATCAGTCTTCCTTGCCTTAGCTCGAGCGCTGGGAGAAACCATGGCTGTTACCATGGTGATCGGTAACAGTCCTCACATTAACGCTTCCTTATTTGCTCCTGGTTACTCGATCGCTGCGGTCATCGCCAATGAATTTACGGAAGCAACTGATGACCTTTACGTCCAATCGCTGATCGAGCTGGGATTAGTTTTGTTTCTCATTACCATTGTCATCAATGGGCTGGCCCGTTTGCTGATCATGGACACTCAAAAACGTCGGCATGAGGTGACCGCAAAGACGACGGTGAAAGCAGTCGCAAGAGCTACGGTATGAATCAACGAGCATTCAACAAAGGATTTAATAACGTCATGTTCACCCTGACTGGGGTGTGCACGGTAGCGACCATTGGCGCGTTGTTATTTATCCTTGGCTATTTGGTGTGGAACGGCGCCACCGCCCTGAACTGGGATTTTTTCACTAAGCTGCCTACTCCAGTCGGCCAGACTGGTGGCGGTATGGCGAACGCCATTGTGGGATCGGGGAAGCTCTTGCTGATTGCCAGCTTGATTGGCATACCCATCGGCTTCCTGGGTGGCGTCTACCTGGCTGAGTTCCGCGGAAGAACGTTTCCTTTTCTGGTCCGCTACGCGGCGGATCTGCTGAATGGGATGCCCTCCATCGTCATAGGTATTGTAGCCTACGCTTTGCTCGTCGCCCCAGTGAAACATTTTTCCACCCTGGCAGGTGGCATTGCTCTCGGGATTATGATGATCCCGATTGCTCTCCGGACGACCGAAGAATACTTGCGTTCCGTTCCTAAAGAACTACGAGAAGGCGCTCTCGCACTGGGTACGCCTAAGTGGAGGATGATCGCCACCATAGTGATCCCGGCCGCAATGCAAGGCATCGTGTCGGGGATGTTGCTGGATTTGGCCCGGGTTGCTGGGGAAACTGCCCCTTTGCTTTTTACTAGCTTTAACAACCGTTTTTGGAGTCCGGGCTGGGATCAAGCAACGGCTTCTTTGCCGGTCATGATTTTCACCTATGCGGTTGCGCCATACGATGACTGGCACCGCCAAGCTTGGGCGGCTGGGTTTGTTCTACTCGCCTTGATTCTAGTGGTCAATATCGTCGCCAAGCTGATATTAGCTCGAGGCGGGCACCACGCCCACTAAACGCTGACTGCCAAGCAGGAGCGGCATCGAAGGACCGAAGCGTAAAATTGTCTCAACCGAAGCGGCCGGTTATATAGTCTTCGGTTTGTTTATTTCTCGGGTTTTCGAAAATCACGGTGCTGAGATCGTATTCGACCAGTCTCCCCATGTAAAAAAAACCAGTCCGATCCGCGACGCGCGCCGCTTGCGCCATGTTGTGAGTGACGATCACCACTGTATAATCTTTTGCCAGATCCAGCATCAATTCTTCAACTTTGGCGGTAGCGATCGGATCCAAGGCTGCACACGGCTCGTCCATCAGCAAAACTTCAGGGTGGTTGGCGATCGCCCGTGCAATGCACAAGCGCTGCATTTGCCCGCCGGAAAGTCCTAGCGCACTCTCGTGAAGGCGGTCCTTAACCTCAGCCCAGAGCGCTGCGCCTCGTAGACTCCTTTCGACCACTTCGTTCAAGACATTGTGATTTCTTTGGCCTGCCATACGTAGGCTGAAAACCACGTTATCGAAAATCGATTTTGGAAAAGGATTAGGCTTCTGAAAAACCATGCCTATTTTGTACCGCAAATCCAGAATATCGAGTTTTGGATCATAAAGGCTTTGTTTTTTAAGCCGAATGTCGCCCGAGTGACGTGTACCTACGATGAGGTCATTCATCCGATTGAAGTTTCGGAGAAGAGTCGTTTTTCCACAGCCCGAAGGCCCGATAAAAGCCGTAATCTGTTTTTCCGAGATCCCCATGTTGACGTTGAACAGCGCCTGTTTTTCGCGATAGAAAAAGTCGTAATCGGCTACCTCTAGGAATTTCGAAGCCTGCGCACTGCCAGGCGTTTTCGTAGTGGAATCGGACCCGCTCTCTTGGCTGGTGATCCTAGAATTGATTGAGTCCACGGTGGTCATACTCCGCTCGGCGTTTGAAGAGCCCATATTATTTTTGATCAGTGGGCAAGTTGGTCGACTATGCAAAGAGTATCGACATAAGCGCAAAAGTCGATTTGAACCTACGTTGCCCGAGTCGGGAAGCGACCCCGAAAATGTTACGATTGTGTGACAGATCCGAGCAAATGCCTCAGAATGGGACATCCCGAATCGGCGAGCGGAAAACGGTCCGAAACGGATTCATAGAAGAGTTGTGTTTTCCAAAGGTAGCCGCGCAGCCCCCAGATATCTTGCAAAATCGTCGGCTCGCGGATAGCGTCGAAATCTGTGTCGATGCAAGACCAGTACGGTCACCGGATCTCTTATCTGCGGGTATCGATCACTGATCGTTGCAATGAGCGCTGCCTCTATTGCATGCCGCGAGAACTACAGGAGTGGCTGCCGCATGATGAGGTTTTGACGTACGAAGAAATTGCTCGAATCCTGCGGGTCGCTGGTGCCTTGGGAATTGTTAAATTGCGCGTGACCGGAGGTGAGCCGTTGACCCGACGCGGCGTTCTCGAGTTGTTTAAGCTGATCCGCGCGATCCCTACGATTAAAGATATCGGGATTTCGACCAATGGTGCGCTGCTCTCACGACCGGCTCCGGAGCATGGCAAACAACGCATGGCAAACTGCCTGCGCAGTTATGGCGTTCGCACGATCAACATTTCCCTCGACACGCTCGATCGCGATAGCTATGCGCGCATCACCGGTCGCGATTTTCTACTCCAGACCCTTGCTGGGATTGAGGCGGCTCGTGCCGCTGGTTTCGGTGCCAACGAATTGAAAATCAATTGCGTGCTCATGCGGGAAAAAAACGAGGATCAAATTGTGCCCCTGATCGAATTCGCCGGCGAGCGCGGTTTGCTTTTACGCTTCATCGAGCTTATGCCGGTCACCACTACCGAAATGCTCGATGAGGCGAATTTTTTGCCAATCGCTGAAGCGCGTCGCTCGATTGAAGCTCGCTTCGGCCGGCTTACTCCGGTTCCCACCTTTCAAACGAACGGCCCGGCAACTTACTACCAGATCGCCGGCAGTGGGCAAAAGATCGGTTTCATCGGTGCGATAACCAATCTGCACTTCTGTGAAAATTGTAACAAACTGCGATTGACCTGCGACGGGAAGCTTAGGCCCTGTCTCGGAAGCTATCTCGAATTTGACCTGAAGGGACCTTTGCGAGGTGGAATTAATGATGAAGAACTGCGCGGGCTCTTTCTGGATGTCGTAGCCCGAAAACCGCGAGAACACGATTTTCGCAATAATTACCAGCCCAATCGGAAGATGGTGGCAATCGGGGGTTGAGTGTTTCTCTTAGCGCGCCCGCGCCCGACACAGTCGCAGGATCGATGCCGGTTTTACCGCTTTGTTCCGGGTACAACACTCGGCGAACAGGAACAACAGTAAATTTTCTAATACCTTTTCCCTGGCACAGTACCAAAGGCGATTCCCGTCTCGGCGTACCTCGACAAGACCTTCGCTTTTTAGCTTTTCCAGGTGATGAGACAGCGTGGAGTTGGCTATACCTAGCTCTGCCTGAATATCGCCGACGACCAAGCCCTCAGGATACGCAGAGAGCAGTAGGCGCACAATGCGCAGGCGCGACTCTGATCCGAGCGCTGCGAACATATCGGCATAGTCAATAATCTGATCGTGGGTCATCGGGATATCTAATGAAAGTAGTTCGGCTCTTTGCGTCTGCCAAGCAAACCTTGTACGCGGAGGGGATAGGATCCTCAATCGCCTTTGCGAGCTCCGGCTTTATTTAATCATTCGGCGCCTGCTTTCGGCTTCTCTCGACCGGACGCTTCCAGCCCCAATACAGGCACCGGCTGAAGATTGTGGCGGCAGTTGCGAACCCGATACAGATCCACATCGGTAGGCAGAAGCCGTTGAAGAAAAAGATTCCAATTGCCGCCAGGACAAAACCCATCTGGGCAAGTCCGATCGCAAGCCGCAGCCAGCCCCATAAAAGAATAGGTCTCATTCAAGGAGTCGAATTAGGCAGGTGGCAATTAACGATATTTCTGTATTTTCTAGAATAGTAGAAACATAGGTCAAGTGTGTAGAAGTGCTCTGGATATCATCAAAGGAGAATTTATGGCTGAATCCAAAGGAACAGGTAACCAACATTCGCCGCTGAAGGAAGTACTCTACCTAGTTTTGTGTGGGTTGCTGTTTTTGGGCGGAATCCTCGGGTGGAGGCATTTTCACAAGGACGCCAAGCACCCAAGAACTCCCGAAGAACGGGAAAGGGCACAAAGTTTGAACGACCATTAGGCGGGAAGCGATCTGGCAACTGCCGCAAGCAAAATCCAATGTGGCCGAGCGAGAAATACTGCATCTCTCTGCATCACGGATCACAACCCGGAAAAGTCTTGAATAATAACGTCATTTCTATATTACTAGAAAAGTCGAAACACAGGAGGCGTTCTGCCTCCGGACTCACCCCCCCTCTCCATGAAGACTACGAAGCACGCGCGGCAGCGACACGGCTGCCTCTCAGAAAAGATCCCTTGGCCGGGAACTAAGAAAGGCACCGTATGATTGACCCATCGGCAGAAGACTGTTTTGCGAATGTCGGGCGCAAAGGGGACGATATAAGCCCAGGGAATGGCTGTCGTTATATGGCGGATGTCGGCCGCCGCCACTTCCTGAAGGGCGCCGTTCTCGCAGCCGCGGTTGCGATAGCGCCAAAGGGGATAGCACAGACAGCCGGAAAACCTCCCGCGAACACGTCGACGGTATCGCCTTCTCATGCCGGCGGCGATTATCCATCAAATCGGATCGGAAATTTGAAGGACCTCAAGCTCAATACACCGATCGCAATAACTTATCCCGATGCTGGATCCCCGGGGGTACTACTAAAGCTTGGGAACCGGGTGGAAGGCGGAGCGGGCCCGGATGGTGACATTGTTGCTTTTTCCACACTCTGCGCACACAAGGGCTATCCCCTGAATTACAATGCCGGCTCGCGGACCCTGAACTGTCCCGGTCATTATTCGGTTTACGACGTTGAAAAAGGCGGCCTGGAGATCTGGGGACATGCGGCTCAGAACCTAGCCCAATTTAGGCTCCGGGTAGACGCCGCGACAGGAGATGTCTACGCCGAGGGCGTGGACGAACTTATCTACGGCCGCACCGGAAACGTACTCGCCTGAAAAAGAGGAGAAAAAACATATGGCCTACAAACGCAACATCGACCGGTTGCCGATCCCCCCGAAGGGCGCAAAAGTTCAGACCGTGGTCTGCCATTATTGCATCGTCGGCTGCGGCTATAAGGCCATCACCTGGCCTATCGATCAGCAAGGTGGCACGACGCCCGATCAGAACTTCTTTGGCGTCGATTTATCGAAACAGCAGGGTCCGGATAGCCCGGCGTGGTACTCACCAGCGATGTACAACATCGTCAAGCAGGACGGTCAAGACGTTCACATGATCGTAAAGCCAGATTACGAGTGCGAGGTGAACTCGGGTCTCGCGTCGATTCGTGGTTCTCGCATCGCCGAAATGTCGTTCTCGAGCCAGCGGAATACCCAAGAGCAACGGCTCACTGATCCGCTCGTCTGGCGGTACTCGGGCCTATACCCCACCTCCTGGGACGATGCGATCGACCTCGTCGCTGAAGTCACGCGGCGCGTTGTCGAAGAGCAGGGGGAGGACGGGCTGCTGGTTTCGGCCGCGGACCACGGCGGCGCCGGCGGCGGATACGAGTTCACCTGGGCGACTGGAAAGCTCTATTTCGAGAGCATGAAGGTCAAAAACATCCGCATCCACAATCGCCCCGCCTACAACTCCGAGGTCCATGCGACGCGCGACATGGGTGTTGGCGAGCTCAACAATTGTTACGAAGATGCCGAACTCGCCGATACGATCTTCGCGGTCGGAACGAATGCGCTCGAGACCCAAACCAACTACTTCCTCAATCACTGGATTCTCAACTTGCGCGGAGAAACGCAAAAGAAGAAGAAACAGCAGTTTGCCGACGAACCGCATCCCAAGGCGCGAATCGTTATCGTCGATCCGCGGCGAACCGTAACGGTGAATGCCTGCGAGGTCGAGGCGGGCAAGGACAACGTCCTCCATCTGCAGATCAACTCCGGTACGGATCTGATCCTATTCAATGCAATGATGACCGAGATAGCCGCTAAGGGCTGGCTCGACAAAGACTTCATCGCCGCCTCAACCGCAGGCTTCGACGAGATGGTCGCGGCCAACAAAGTGTCCGTGGAAGAAGCGGCAAAGGTGACCGGACTCACGCCTGACCAGATCCATAAGGCAGTGGCATGGGTCGCTGAACCAAAAGAGGGCGGTAAGCGACGCCGGACGATGTTTTGCTATGAGAAAGGCCTCATCTGGGGGAACGACAATTATAGAACGAATGGCGCTCTGGTGAATATAGCCCTCTCCACAGGCAACATTGGCCGGCCCGGCGGCGGCTGCGTCCGTATGGGCGGCCACCAGGAAGGCTATGTCAGGCCTTCCGATGCGCATGTTGGGCGGCCTGCTGCATATGTTGATCAACTCCTGATCAACGATAAGGGCGGCGTGCATCACGTTTGGGCGTGTGACAACTTTAAGACTACGCTTAACGCGCAGCAGTATCGAAATGCATATAAGCGACGCACTGACCTCGTGAAGTACGCGATGGCTGAGGTGCCTTATGGCGATCGTAAGCGTCTGGTTGATGCGATCATGGGTGCGATTCGAAAGGGCGGGCTCTTCGCAGTTGATGTAGACATCATACCAACCAAAACCTCGGAGTGCGCTCATGTTGTTCTCCCGGCCGCCACCTCCGGCGAGATGAACCTAACGTCGATGAACGGCGAGCGGCGGATGCGCATCACCGAACGCTACATGGATCCGCCCGGCCAAGCGCTACCTGACTGCCTCATCGTAGCACGTCTGGCTCAAGCGCTGGAGCAATCTTGGCGGGCAGCGGGCAAGAGCGACACCGCCGATAAATTTAAGGGGTATGATTGGAAGACCGAAGAAGACACCTTTATGGACGGTTACCACAAACATGCTGACGGTGGTGAATTCGTCACCTATGAACGTCTGCGCGCCATGGGCACAAACGGTTTTCAAGAACCGGCCACAGGGTTCCAGGACGCTAAGATCATCGGAACCAAGCGCCTTTATACCGATGGCAAGTTCAAGTCCAAGGACGGAAAGGCTAAATTCATGGCGACTGAGTGGCGTGGTCTCCAGGCGCCAGGCAAGCAGGCGGAAAAGGATAAATTCACGTACTTGATCAACAATGGGCGCGTCAACCATACGTGGCAGTCGTCCTATCTCGACCAGCAAAACGAGTTCATCATGGACCGGTGGCCGTATCCCTTCATCCAGATGCATCCGGATGATATGAAAGAGCTTGGCGTCACCGACGGCGATCTTGTCGAACTGTACAATGACAATGGCTCGACGCAGGCGATGGTACAACCTGCGACCGCAGTCCGCCGAAAAGAAACCTTCATGCTCTTCGCCAACCCAAGGGGCCCACAGGGCAACGTGGTTTCCAAAGGCGTTAATGAGTTTATCATTCCAAATTACAAGCAGACTTGGGCCAATATCCGGAAAATCGCATCAGCGCCGGAAGGGGTGAAGCATCTCTCCTTCAAGTCCCCTGAATACTCAGTCGGTTAAATCTGATTCGTGGTGGTGACTAGATTATCCTCCTTGCAGCCACAGCCGTGTCGTAATGGGTCGTAACTAGGTGAGCTTCTTCTCATCCACGCACCCGAATGACCGAAAATAGTCTAAAAGACAGGGCGTCCATTTCGATGATCCTCATTGGTCTGTTGTTGGTTCTGTCATCCTTGGGACCGGTGTTCTGTCTTGTGCGGCTGCGGGAAAACATCCCCACAATCGACGATGAACGCGCACAGCAAAGGCTGAAGATCCTCGCGGATTTGAATGCAGAGAACGAGAAAATCCTGGGGCAATACCATTGGGTCGATAAGAGCAAAGGTGTGGTTGGGGCTCCAATCGATCGCACTACGGTAATGGTCCTGGCCGAGCTGCAATCGAACAAACCGCATCCAGCGGGTCCTGTAGTTACCCCACCTTCTACTCAGAACACTCCGCCACAGGGTCAGCCGGCAAACCAGCCCTCAAACGGAACCCAGGGAGGTGGCGCAGTCGGCGATCCAAAAGCGGGCCAGGTGGTCTTCAATCAATGTGGTGCCTGTCACTCGGTCGAGCCAGATGTCAACAAACAGGGACCGAGTCTGGCGGGGCTTTTCGGTCGCAAGGCGGGCCTTGTCGAAGATTTCAATTATTCCGATGCCAACAAGAACTCAGGAATCGTCTGGAGCGAGGCAATTCTCCGTAAATATTTGGCGGACCCACAAAGTGTAGTCCCAGGGACGAAAATGGCTTTCCCTGGCTTGAAGGATCCCAAACAAATCGAAGACGTGATCGCTTACCTGAAGCAGGCTACCAAGAAGTGAAAGAGGCCGCATTATAAACAGAGCGAAACACGGACCGGAAACAAAGAATTAAATCGGATGAAAGTAAGATGGGCTAAGGACAGTCTTCGATTGCGAATTACGCCGGGTGAACTGGATACACTCGAAGCAGGCAAGCCGGTCGTTGAGCGTCTTCAGTTTGGCGAAGGTCCAGGCTGGGAGACTGCAATAGTGCCTTCAGACGCGACTACCAATTTAGTTTGGATTAAAGGCGCGCTGCAGGTTGCTTTGTCAATTGCAGACTGTCATCGACTGAGTGTCCCTGAGACGGAGGGCATCTATTTCCAGCAGGAGAGCGAGCCCTTAATTCGGTATTTCATCGAGAAAGACTTTCCCTGCGCTCATCCCCGAGCACCTGACGCGATGGAACCAATCAGCGACACGTTTGTTCCTCCGGCAGATTTCGAGGCAAGGAAAGCAACGCCTCAAGCCGACTGAGTGAGGCTCTCGCCGAGCAGGGCGGCATTGATTCGATCTCCGTAATCGACTTCTCCGTGATTCCAAGCAAAAAAAGGGCAATTTACGACCTGACGGCTCCGGCCGGCATCAGAGGTTGATAGGAGCGGGGAAGCGCTAGGGAGATTAGAGCGGCGGCGAGCGTGAAAACGACTGATGTCCAAAGGCAACCCGGAAGGGCGCCATACTGATAGAGCAAACCGGACAACACGGTCCCGGCTAATCGTCCTCCCGCGTTAGCCATATAATAGAACCCAACGTTGAGGGAGATTTTGTCTTTGTCCGAGTATTCGACAATCAGATAGGAGTGCACGGCGGAGTTGATGGCAAAGATAAAGGCAAACAACATCAGGCCGACAATGATGACCAGGTATCGAGGCAAGCTACTGCCTAATCCCAGCGCGATGAAGGTTGGCACAACAGCGAGTACGAAGGTCCAGAGCACCGCGGCACCGCCTCCAGGGGGCTTTTCTCGCCCGCGCCACAATGTGGGAGCGGAAGCCTGAACAAAGCCATAACCAATCACCCACAACGCGAGAAACCCGCCCACCTGGGCAAAGTCCCATTTAAGCTGATCGTAAAGGAAAAGAGGCAGACCTACCACAAACCAAACGTCCCGAGCTCCGAAAAGGAAGAAACGAGCAGCAGCGAGAATATTGATCTCGCGCTTCATCGAAAAAAGACGGCTGAAATGTACCTTTTCTTTCGCCTTCCCGATTTCATTTGGCAAGGCAATGACGCATGTGCAGAGCGCCAGAATGAGCGCCACACTCATTGACCACAGTGAAACCCCAAACCCTAACCACGCTAGAAGAACACCCCCCAAGAAAAAACCTACTCCCTTCAAAGCATTTTTTGAGCCGGTGAGTATTGCCACCCATTTAAAGAGGGCGCCTTGGGTTCCTTCAGGCACAACCGCTTTGATCGCACTCTTGCTGCTCATCTTAGTCAGATCTTTCGCGATACCCGACAGAGCCTGGGAAAACATCACGTACGGAACAGATAACGAAGCCGGCCAGGCGCGATTGAGCATGGCCAATGTTGCCAACGCCAAAATCTGGAGAACCATTCCGCTAAAAAGTGTGATCTTAAGTCCCAGCCGCGCGCCGATCCATCCGCCGACGAAATTAGTCACGATACCAAAAAACTCGTAGAAAAGGAACAGCGACGCGATTTCGAATGGCGAATACCCTAGGGTGTTAAAATGCAGGAGCACTAACATGCGTAGCGCCCCATCGCTGAGGGTTTGAGTCCAATAAGCGGCGGTGACTAACGCATAATTTTTGAGCTCTTTCATCGCGCTAGTCCACCCAGTTGACCGACTTTTGCCGCCAACTCGATCAATCGATTGGCATATCCCCATTCGTTGTCGTACCAAGCGAGAATCTTTACCAACCTATTATCGATAACCATCGTACTCGGAGCATCTACAATTGCCGAACGCGAATCGCCTTTGAAATCAATCGAGACCAGAGGACGCGTCTCGTATCCTAGAATCCCCTTGAGAGTGGTCTCTGAAGCTTCCTTGAGGAACCCATTCACCTCCGAGATTTCAGTATCACGATTGACTTCAAAAACGCAATCCGTGAGAGAGGCGTTGAAGAGCCCGACTCTCACTGCCAAACCGTTCAGTTTGCCTGCCAACTCCGGGTAAATTAGACCGATGGCAAGCGCAGAGCCAGTTGTGGTCGGTATCAAGGACAATCCGGCTGCCCGGGCCCGTCGCAGATCTTTATGTGGAGCGTCAACTACCGTCTGAGTGTTCGTTGCATCGTGAATCGTGGTGATAACACCATGCCGAATTCCTATTCTCTCGTGAATCACCTTCACAACTGGAGCCAAGCAATTCGTCGTACAGGACGCCGCTGTTAACAAATGATGTTCTTTGGGGCGATAAAGGTGATCATTAACGCCTAGAACAATATTCAGTGCGTCGCTTTTTATCGGAGCGGCCACAATGATCTTTGGAACTCCATTCTTAAGAACCGGATGCAATGACTCAAAGGTTCGAAATTTACCGCTGCACTCTAAGAAAACATCAATATTCTCTGCACGAATGTCTGCGGGAGAGGAATGCCCCGTGAAGTGTACACGACGTCCCTCGATCCACAGACCGTTATCGGTAGCTTGAATGTTACGTGACCACCGTCCCTGGATCGAATCAAATTCCAGGAGATGAGCGGCGGCGGCCGGTCCCCCTTTGACCTCGTTGATTGCGGCAAATTCTAAATCTGATCGATCCCAGCCTGCTCGCAAAGCAAGGCGTCCGATCCGGCCAAAACCGTTGACTAGAATGCGCGTGGGTTTCATCTCAAAGGGTGAGAGTCATGGAAATGTATTTGCACTGTCCCTCAAGTGACAGTTGCGTAACAAATCGCTGTCGTTTGTATCGCGGCACCGCCGGCGACCCTAGCGGGGACAAAATACTAGGAGTCGGTCCTCGGGACAGCGATTGTTTTAGGAACTCAGAATAGAGGCCATGAACAGGAATTCTTCCCTGCTTTGGACCCGATTCTCCCCTCTCGCGGATAATCGGCGCCGGCAATCAGACCTGAGTTTCGGAGTCGAATCGAAATTTCTCAGCGACTTCCTCGCAACCAGTCAGTCTTCATATTTGAAGAAAGAAATGACGACCTATTTTACGAAAAAAGATTTGTAGTTTCTGCCGGGACTGCGCCGCGGGGAAAGCGCGTGACTAGAGGCTACTATCCTTTACCGGGTGGTCGCTGGTCTTTCAGATCTTTTCTGCGACCTTTACACGCTGCCGCAGTCATCATTAATAGATGAAGATCGCTGAAAATCAGGCCGCCCGCGTTCCGGTCATCGCCGAGGGATTCCGGACAGAAATCTTTGGTTACATCCGAAGCAAAGTTGCCGACAAGGCCACGGCAGAGGATTTGACTCAGGAAACTTTCGTCAAAGTCGGGAACGCACTGGCAAAGGGAACTGAGCCAGAGCATTTCCGCGGTTGGCTCTTTCAGATCGCCCGAAACACAATTATCGATTTTCTTAAGGAAGCGCATCGCTTTGTTCCCTTGGAAGAATCGCAGACCGCTAGCGATACGGAAAACCCTGAAATCCTCGATCCGGTTGATAATGCATTTCGGAAACAGCTGTTCTCTTACGCTCTTAAGGTAATCGAAACCTTACCACCCGAGGACTGTGAAGCGCTCACTTTGACCGAACTCGACGGTCTCAGCCGGGAAGAGCTCGCCGGCGAGCTCGGGATTTCTCTGACCGCGGCCAAATCGAGAGTGCGTCGAGCTCGCGGTAAACTCCGTAAAACGGTCGAGGAGTGCTGTCGATTAGTGACCGATTCTTGTGGCCGGGTCATTGATTGGAAAAAGCGTCAATCGCCGTGCTGTGATCCAAAAAAGTCTGCGACCTAACTCGAAATGCAGAGTCTTCCTCCGTTAGAGAACAAAAAATGAGCGAAACCAATTTAGATATCAGCGACAAGGTCAGAGAACACTATGCTAGCGTGGCCGAGGGGAAGAGCAGCTGCTGCGTCGATGATAGCTCGTGCGGCTGCAATGTCTCAGAGCAGATCGGCTACTCAAAAGAGGCTCTGGCTTCACTACCAGAGGAAGCGGAAATGGGTTTGGGTTGCGGAAATCCAATCTCTTTTGTCGCACTTCGACCTGGCGAAGTCGTTATAGACTTGGGTAGCGGCGGTGGAATCGATTGTTTTCTGGCCGCCAGGATTGTCGGTCCCGCCGGGAAAGTGATAGGCGTGGACATGACTTCCGAGATGCTCTCCAAGGCCAGGAAGAACGCTACCACTGGCGGTTACCAGAACGTGGAGTTTCGCCTAGGGGAGATCGAAAACCTTCCAGTAGCGGACAACATGGCCGATGCCGTTATCTCGAATTGCGTGATTAATCTCTCGCCGAGTAAATTGCGAGTCTACAAGGAAGCCTGGCGAGTGCTGAAACCAGGCGGGCGTCTCGCTGTCGCGGACATGGTGGCTTTGCAGCCGCTGCCAGACGATTTCAAAAACGATCTCGCAGCCTATACCGGTTGTTTGGCGGGAGCCGAGTTAGTCGATCAGCTCAAAAACTGGCTAGTTGAAGCTGGGTTTGAAAAGATAGAAATTCGGGTCCGCCAGCGCAGCAGCGAATTCATCCAGGCCGATGTCATCCAAGGTAAACTCGATAACTACGTAGCCTCAGCAGACGTATTAGCTACAAAGCCTCTGCGCTAAAGCGCTTGCAGATTTCTGATTTTTTGGTGCGCGTGTGTGAATCACACGATGAAATAGCTATTCGAAACCGCGGTAGAATACCTTCTCAGTGGTAGATTTCTTGGTAGCCACGGCTTCGTGTGCTGACCTGGGAAAGTGCTCCGACCAGTACCACGTTAAGAAGCGCTACCGCGGCAAGGACCAAAAGCGTCTGAGTCGCACCACTGCGTTCCAACAGGAATGCCCCAAGCAGAGGCGCAATCGCTTGCGCGAGCAAACTGGGCAGGGCGAGCCGTCCCATCAAGACTGCATAACCAGAAGGTCCGAACAAGGCGAGAGGCACTGTTCCTCTGGCAATTGACATGACGCCCATCCCCGCTCCATAGAGCACGAGCCCTACTGCGATGACCGGCACCCTCAGCAGCAGAAACATCAGACCAGCAGCTACCAAGACTGTAGAAGCAACCATCGTCCAAATCGGGTGGAAGCGGCGGCCGATGATCATTTCGAGGACTCGCGCCAACACTTGGCTCGGACCAACCAAAGTCCCGAGCGCCACGGCTGCCGCCAGGCCAACGCTTCTGGACTGAAGAATGGTGAGGAGGTGGATCGCCATATTTGATTGTATGACCGCCGCCAGAGTTATCCCGGCAGCAACCAGAACAAACAGAGCAAATCCCTTCCTTGTGGGCGGCTCTTCCACCGTTACTGTTGCCGTTTCATCGACGACAGATTCGGACTCTGGATAGCCGACGCCACGCGGTAAAAGGAGCAAATAGATCGGCAGACTCAGCACAAGCTGGAGACCCCCATAGATGAAGCACGCAGTCCGCCAGCCACCGAATCCAACGAATAGTCCGCTCAGTGGCCAGCAAATCGTGCTCGAAAAACCGCCAAACAACGTAAGGGTCGTAATCGCGCTTCTCGCCCTTTCTTGATAGATCCGGCCGAGTGTCGCAAATGCTGCGTCGTAGAGCCCCGCGCTCATCCCGAGGCCGATAACGATCCACGCGCATAGGTAGATAAAGATGTTTTGGCTAAGCCCAATCCCAACGAGCCCGGTTGCCAAAAGGATCGAACTGACGGCGAGAATCCGATGCCCTCCATAATCCTGAATCGCGCGTCCAACGATCGGCGAGATGAGACCAGCAATTAGTAGGCCTATAGAGAGGCCGCCCACCACCCAAGGAAGCGGCCATCCAGTTTCGGTTGTTATTGCCGTAGCTAGAACAGCCGGGAGATAATAAGAAGAGCCCCAGGCGAAGATTTGAGTGTTTCCAGCCAGTTATCCGCCACGCCCCCGCAGTCCGGCGAATCACCGTCATGCGATGCCACAGCGGGATTCCCCCGAATCGGATTGGCATCTCGTGGTCCCAAATATTAGCACCGAGGCATCGAAACATCGCACTAGCCTCTCTTTTCTCGTCGCTTAGAGGGATGTTGGCATGTGTCCACGTCGCCGTAGGGATGAGTTCAGCGAGGAGCTGTTTTTGATTGCCTTCGTTCAGATCTTCTCCGCGATTTCGGAGGCGATATTCTTTGTAGCGGTCGATCACTTTGCTTCGCCAATGCAAAGGCATCCGTCATAATCGCATATTTTTCCTGCGAATGACGTGCTATTGAACCGACTTTAGCGCGGCTTCGCATTTTCCTACAACCTCTTTCGGCAGAGGAATATAGCCAAGTTCACCAGCGAACTTCTGACCGTCGGTGAGGCCGTAGTCCACGAATTTCTTCAGAGCATCCGACTGTTCTTTCTTACCATATTTTTTGTACAACAGAAGCCAGGTGAACGTGGCGATCGGGTAGGCATCTTTGCTATCCGGATCGCTCGGCCATGCGCGTAAAGTGTCGGATGGAAATTGCGTAGTATTCAGAGTTGCCGCGCCGGATTCAGGTGTAGCCGCAACGAAAGCTCCGGACCTATTCTCGAGCTCCGCAAAGCTCAATTTGTTGTCCTTCGCGTAACCATATTCGACATAGCCGATTGCACCCGGGGTCTGCTTAACCAGGGCCGTTACACCGTCATTGCCCTTGCCGGCAACCCCGGCGGGCCAAGTCACAGTCGTGCCTTCTCCGACTTGATTCTTGAAGTCCGGGCTGATGGCGCTGAGATGCTTCGTAAAAACGAAAGTCGTCCCGCTACCATCGGAGCGCTCACAGGGTGTGATTGCCGTGTCCGGCAATTTTACCCCTGCGTTCGCTTTTGCAATCGTCGGATCATTCCATTTAGTAATTTTCCCGAGGAAGATCCCGGCATAAGCCTCGCGGGATAGCTTGAGGGTTTCGACACCGGGCAAATTGTAAGCCAGCACGATGCTGCCTGCCGTGGCGGGAACTAATACGACTCCTTGTTTCACCTTCGCTATTTGCTCGTCGGTCATCGCCGCATCGCTTCCCCCGAAATCAACAATTCCCTGCGCAAAGTGGGTTATGCCGGTGCCGCTGCCCACCGCCTGATAGTTGATTTGGATGCCCGGGTTTGCTTTGCCGAACTCCGCAATCCAACGCTGATATAAGGGCGCGGGAAAAGTGGCACCCGCACCGCTCAACTTCGTCTGTGCCGAGGTTGAATAAACGGCGGCGAAAGCGGCCACGAGAGAGAGGGCGACTCTGAATGAGGTGGTTTTCATGTGAGATAAGAGACCTCTATTACTCCCAAAAGATTAAGGTCGGGGGAATCTCGGATTGTTACAATCGTGCAACGGTGTTTGGCCGGTCGCGCCGCGCTGCAAGTGATCTAGCAACGGCAATTCGTCTCGGCTAGTCGCGTCCATTCTTGGCTTACAGCCGAACTAACCAATGTGCTGTCTCGCATTGAGCGGTGATGTGATATTTTAGGTGATACGGAACTATATGAATCGGATTTTTGCTGCGGTCGGCTTGTTGGTGTTCTTCTTCGGTGTGTCGGCTCTGTCCTCTGAGTCGCTGGATCTGAATCCAAACCCGAACCTTACGCCGGAGCAGGTGGTCAAATTTCAATTGGATGCCTTGAGGCACAACGACGAGCCAACTTCGGACACCGGAATTGAGCGTTCCTTTCGTTTCGCGTCGCCTTCCAATCGTCTGGTGACGGGCCCGCTCACTCACTTTTCGGAAATTGTGCACAGCCCAGCCTATTCGGCGTTGCTGAACTCGCAGTCCAGTGAGATACGTGGAGCCCAGGTTCAGGGAGGCGCAGCAAGAATTTACACAACCGTGACCGGCGCCAACGGGGCGCACCTGGATTTCCTCTTTATTCTCTCCCGGCAAACCGAGGGAGATTATCGTGATTGCTGGATGACAGACTCGGTGCTGAAACTGCAGTCTGACGACGATTCGAAGACAGATCAGATCGCGATCTAAGCCAGTTTCGTCAGCCAAGTCGCCTGGGTCGAATAGCGAACCCAAAAGCTGTCAAGACGCCAGCGTATTTGTTGATCCGTGCAACGGCTCACAGTCCGGATTTTCCGAGTTTTATCCTGGCAGGCGTGGATTTGCCGGACTGTTTCGCTTCGTCGATCCCGTTTTCGAATGGAGCTTCCCAGTTTTGGAACCGGTAAGGAACAAGGTGAATAGCTTGACTGCCCGCACAGACTCAATTTTGAGAAAATATTTTTCCCTCGAGAAGCAGGTCCATTTTATCGCTTGAGAAAGTCGACCCAGTGCGGGTTGGCATCGGACCTGCATAAAAGAGAAAAAACCGCAAGAGCAGTCGATCAAGACGACTGAGCGGTAGGCGATGTAACAACCGACCAATCATATAGTTATGGAAAATACAATCATACTGATACCGTCCGCTGGCGAGCTAACGCTGCATTTTAGACGTGGACCCGAAGCGATCTCGCGGCTGCTGAAACGACGTTCTCTTGCCCAGAACATAAGCGATCTGGGCGAGGTCGATCGCTCAGCCTACGTAGTTGGGATTAACCGCCAGACCGAGCGGATCTATGGCGTGGCTAACGTAGCAGCTGTCATTACCATGGTAGCCGCTCTAGTAATGGCTTTTGGAATCTACCTCACCTCGTTCATTGCCTGATTATAAATGAAGCTTGAGAAGATTCGCTACCTGGTTTCCGAGTTGCTCCGTCGATCGGACTACGTCCGAGAAAATGGCGGATCCTCTCAAGTTTAATTGGTGTAAGTATTCAAGTAAATTGAGCTTTCCTGCTTGGCTTCCGAACAGTGAGGTACTAGCGTCTATTGAGTGCTTCGTCGACCATCAAAGGCCCCCCTGGCAAAGGACCTCACTTTGGACAAATTACAAAGCGCCGCCGGGCGTGTCCTGGTTCGTAGCGGGTTGAGAGGCGCGACCACCCGCAAAATTGCCGCGGAAGCCGGAGTAAGCGAGATGACGTTGTTCCGGCGTTTTGGCACGAAGGAAAGGCTGCTCTCCGCGGTGATGGACCGCTTGCTGCTAGAGGAGAGCCGAACGACTCATGTGCCGGTCGCGCCGAAGGTACAGCCTGACTTGCGCACGCAGCTGCTTGAGTGTGCCAAGGCGCAGGTTAGTTTTATCGACCGAAACCTACCTTTGATTCGCGTTTTTGTGGGTGAGCCAGAGCATTTCGGGGAGGAAGAGAGAAATGTCCTCCGCGAGGTTTTTGCGCCGATGCGCAGGGAGGTACGCCAGATCCTGGCACGCGCTTCATTAGCTGCGGCAGAGATCGATCTGGTCGTCCATCTCTTAGCGGCGATCATTTTTGTGCATGGGCTGCGGACCAGCCGAGCGGAACGGTCTCCCTATTCCGCGAACCATTACATTTCGACGGCGGTGGATATGGTTCTAGCCTTTCTGAATCAAAGGAAGGCCATCAGACACCGCTCGCAAAGGCCTGCGGCGTCCCGCCGGCGAACCGGCGCTACTCGCGAGGCGCGGCGGAAGCGGGCTACAAGCGTGAGGCCAGCT
This sequence comes from uncultured Verrucomicrobiae bacterium, assembly GCA_963804425.1. Classification (GTDB taxonomy): domain Bacteria; phylum Verrucomicrobiota; class Verrucomicrobiia; order Chthoniobacterales; family JAFAMB01; genus DASTDH01. The sequence goes on from CAWDQF010000007.1 coordinate 564,945, forward strand.
AACTGAGCGAGAGAGTTTGCGTAAGATCAACACCAAGGATATTGCGGAGTTTTCTTGGTCTTCGCCAAAAGGGAAGTTCTGCGGCGCGGGCAAGCAGGTCTCAGAGGCATTGGGACGGAATCCGCAATCAACGGACCTTCAGGAGCGGCATCCTTTTGATGTGGAGATCTGCCGCATCCCTCCGGGCAAGAGCCCCTATCCGTATCACTCCCATAGCGCGCAGTGGGAGTTTTACCACGTGATCTCGGGCAAGGGCCTCGTCCGACACCAAGATGGAACGACCGCGATCGAAGCGGGCGATGCATTCATCTTCCCGCCGGATCAACCCCATCAGCTCACTAACGACGGCTCAGAGGATCTTGTTCTTTACGTCGTAGCGGATAATCCGATTGGTGAGTCAAACTATTTTCCTGACAGCCAGAAATGGGCGGTGCGCTCGCCCGACCGCAGACTTATTCGCTCCGATCCGTTGGAATACTACGCTGGCGAAGAATGAGTGACACGCGATCGATGATGCGGAGGGAGCGCCGCTGGCTTGTTCCCGAGTGCCCCGCGCGCTCCGAAGTCAGCGCTTAGCAAAGCAGCAGCCTAAAACTTAAACGTGACCGTTCCTTCCACATGGAATGGCCATTCGGCGACAACTGAATCATATCCGTACACCGGATTGGGAGGTCCCCAGAGCTTCTGATCGGTCAGATTCAAGAGCGCTATTTTCGCTTCGAAGTTATCGCACTTCGTCTTGTAGAAAAAGGTGAGGTCTTCCTCGTGTTGGGCCGGGATCCGAACATAACCATTGTAACCGTTGAATATCATGCTGGTGACGGTCTCCCCAAAGATCACACCAAAAGTCCCGTAATCGGTCGGAATTTGATACTTGGCTAAGAGGTTGACCGCATGGGCCGGAACACCCGGTTCGCGATAGATACCGTGTCCTAAGCTTCTGCCGTTATCGGTGATCACTGTGCCGTTCGGGCCTGCCTGTTGCGGGGAGTCGACGGGGAAAACTTGTGAGACAAACCCTGGTGAACCATGGATGAAAGAGTCTATGTAGCTATAGCCGGCACTCAGATAGAAATTCCGGCTTGGCTGATAATCTGCCTCGATTTCAAAGCCTTTGGCTGTATCCCGCCGCAGGGCTGCGCCAATGCCTGGTACGTTCCGGTGTTGAATGAAGGCTGCCGTGGTTATGAAGAGCGTATCCTCAAGCAGGGTGGCTTTGGCACCTATTTCGTAAAGATCGCTAGCGACATGCAATTCATTCGCGACGGGAATATTTGTGCCGCCGTTGCCGCCGTTGCCGGCCGGAAAGCCGCCGCCGTTGCCGGCCGCATACGACTGGCTGTAGTTATAGGTGAAATAGGTAGTGAGCCATTTTGTCGGCTTGAATACAGGACTGATATTGAAGTTGGGTTCGACCACCACCGTGTGATCCCCCGGAGAGCCGCCTGGACCGGCGAAGCCCGCTCTGACCGCTTCAAAGTAGAGCGGGTCGTTCACTTTGACCCACATGATATCTGCCCGCGCTCCCGCGAGTACGGAGAAGTGTTCACCAAACTCGAACACATGCTCGTAGAACGGAGCAAGAGTGAATAGCTTCGAGTAATTGGTGTCACTGTTGAAGATGCCGGGGGTAGCGGACCAACCCGGCTGATTCGGAACCGGCTGCGCAGTGAACGCGCTAAAGCCCCGGTATTGGATAAACGATCTGGATTTGCTGAGATCCCAGGCATTCAACGGTTCATCGAAATAGTCATCGAAGGCGGTCACTTCCTGGTACTTCACATCAATACCAAGATTGATCTTATTACCGAGCACAAAAGGCTTGGCGGTTTCGGTGAGGGGAACCTTCCCGCCTTTGTCGTCTTTCTGATAACCCTTGCTGACGCTTCCACCGCCTCCAAAAGGAATATCCCAGTTGATGTGCAATTCCGTCCTATTCTCAAACGTGAAGGCGAGGGGGATAATTTCGGAATAGTAAGCGCTGTCTTTGGTGTGCCGGTCGATCCACTGGACAAGTGTGTTATTAACGATCTGCACGTTATCATTGATCGTGAATGTTTGGATCACCTGACCGTGGAAGCTTTTGCCGTAGGAACCGTCGCCCGGATTAAATAAGCGAATACTGCGGTTCAAGCCTACCGTTCCTTCGGGCACAATCGGATTGCTGCTCGATGCCACCGAGTTGGGTGCGCCGGGGACGGTGCCGGTAAAGTATTGGCCATTATCAATGAGATTTTGGGTTGGCCGATTGAATCCGTTGTTCTCCGTGTAGGTCCCGAACCAAAAGTCGGCGTTCGCCTCTAGTTTGTATTTATCACTCGGGATCCAAGTGAGAGCAGCGTAAATCGAGTGCGTTTCTGTGACCTGGTTTTCGTAATAACTACCAGAATTTTCGCCCGAATAGCTGATGCGAAAGGCGAGCTTGTCTGGGATGATTGGACCGCCGATATCGACGTTCCATCGGTACTGTTCGTACGTGCCGACCGTTGCACTTATCGAGGTCTGTAGCCGATCAAAGAAGGGTTGCTTGGTAACAAAATTAAAATAACCTCCGACATAGTTCGAAGCTCCATAAACGACCGAGGGCGGCCCCTTCATGATGTCCACCGAGTCGAAGGCATTGAAATCGATCGGCAAACCGTTTCCGTTACTGGTCAAACCTTGGCGCATTCCGTTAACGAAAATGTCGGCGGTCTGACCACGGATACTCGGGTTAGCCGGAGCGCCAAAGTTGGTTGTGGTGAAACTGCTGGTCGTTAGTTTCGTAAAATTTCGAACATCTCGAACGCTGATATCGTCGAGCTGAGCGCGGGAAATGATCGTAATGTTACGAGGAATTTCCATCACGTTCAGATCGAGTCCATAAGCCGCATTGGTCGGGCGGACCGTCGGTACGATCGCCTCGTTAATCGGTATCTGCGCACCGGTCACCACAATCGTTTGGAGAGTGCCTCCAGAGGTTGGGCTGCTAGTGGGCGAGCTTTGATCTTGGGCGCGAGTCAGATGACTCAGGCCGAGAAATAGGCTCAAGCTAGGGAGTAGAATCCCCGCTAATCGTCGGATCATGAGTTGAGCTCCTTGTCTTATTCTCTCTTAAGGTTCAGCCGCAGGCACAAATCACCCGCGGGGTAAAGGCAACCAAGGTGACAAAGCAGCGTTCATGCCAGTGGTGGCATTATTTGATTCCTTCGACACATTCGATTTTGGAGTATGTCAGGTGAAGTCTGACAGGCCGCTAGGTTCCCTCGAAAAGATGATTTTTAGCAACGAATCATCGGCCCGAAAGGGAATTTGGAGCTCCTGGGCGGGTCACATTCACGGCGTTGATAATGAGCAGTATCTTGAACGCATGTATTCGGAATTGCCTGAAATGAAGCATCATTCGCTGCTGCCATGAGCGATATGCGCAAATTTCGACAATGCAGCCTAACGCGCCTTTTGCCGCCATGGGATCAGCACCGATTCCAGCCAACGCGAAATAAGATAAGCTGCTGCCGAAAGGAGCGCGATGATGACGTTGGCCGCCCAAAGCCGATCGCCTCGATGATCGTTCATCGCCTCGGTGAGTAGGTATCCGAGCCCTTGCCTAGAAAAGAAGAACTCGGCAATGACCGCTGCAATGATGCTACTGGTGAATGCGATCTCATGGGCGGCAACGTAGTAAGGGAGAGCGTTTGGCCAGAGGACATAACGGAACCGTTGCCAACGGGTTGCGTGGAGGGTCTGAAAGCGGGCCAGCAGATTCGGATCAACCTCTTCAAATCCTTTCATGAGATTAGCGAGCAGGGGATGAAAACAGATCAGAATGACCACCAGAATCCGTGGGGTCGGCGAGTCACCAAAGGTGATAATTAAAAGACTCGCCACGGAAACGATCGGAAGATTCTTTATGATGATGACCCAAGGAGTGGCGAGCGATCGCAGCCAACCTACGTAAAGAAAAGAGATGGCCAACAGGATCGCAATCGCGTTGGCAAAAAAATAGCCGGTCAGAGCAGTGCCCAAGGTGACTGCAGCATGATACAAAAGGTCAGACCATTCCTTGATCATGATCAGGATGACGAGATGAGGCGGTGGCAGGACGATCGGCGCGAGGTGACCGATCCAGATTACACCGTACCAAATCGCAGCGGCCGAAGCCAAAAACAGGAGAAGAGCCGTACGCGATTTCATGAATGCGGGTTTCAAACCGCTGCTGCTTGGTGCAAAGCCTCCCGGGTTCGCTTCACCAGACTCAGGTAACTGTCTGATTGCCGGACCGCAAAGTCGCGGAGATTCGGTAGATCCACATGAATAGTATGGGCAATGGTAGCGGGACGTTGAGACATCACCATGATCCGGTCCGACAGAGTGACGGCCTCCTCTACGCTGTGAGTGACCAGGATTGCAGTCCGGCGGGTTTCTCGCAGGACCCCGGCCAACCAATCTACTAGTCGTTCTCGAGTAAGTTCATCGAGAGCACCGAACGGTTCATCCAACAGGAGGAGCGAGGGTTGATGGACCAATGCGCAGGCGATATTCACGCGTTGTTGCATTCCGCCGGAGAGTTGATGAGGGAATTGGTTAAGCGCCTCATTCAGTCCGAAGTGACGCAGTAACTCGACTGGTTCGAGCGCCCTTTCCGACCCTGTAACTGTCACCGTGAGCTGCACATTTTGCAGGGCGGTTCGCGATGGAACCAAAGCGGGTCGCTGAAAGGCGACACCGATTTCATGAGCGGCGCAGGCATCAGCCGGAATTTTTCCGAAGATTTTGATCGTGCCTGAGGTCGGTTCTTCCAGTCCGGCACAGAGGCGGAGCAAGGTGGTTTTTCCACAACCGGAAGAACCAATTAAGGTGACAAACTCTCCCTGCTGTACCGTCAGATCGAGCGGAGCGATGATCTGCTGGTGGCCGAACGATTTGCAAACTGAAGTCGCTGCTACTGCCGGCATCTTGTTCCGGCTATTCTGGGTTAATCACGCCGTACTCCGTGAGCAGGGCGGCCGAATTGTTCCAGACATCGGCCGACATCCAGAGAGGTGGTTGCCCATCGTGTCCGAGAACGAGATCTCGCTCGAGCTGAAACCGGCGCAGCACCAAATCCCGACTCAGGGTGGTGTCTTTGCCGTAGCGGACGCTGATATCTGCGGTCTCTTCCGGGTGATCTAAAAGAAACTGAATTGCTTGAGCCAAAGCATAAACATACCGCGTGATTAAAGCGGGGTTCTGTTCGGTAAGCGATTTCTTAACGACCGAAACATCGCAGTGTTCGTTCCATCCAAAATCCTTGAATCGAAGTCCAGTCCAATTCTTGTGCCCATCCTGCTCCAAAAAGCGAGGCTGGTTCTGGATCCAGGCAGCATAGAAGTCGACCGCTCCGCTCACCAGCGGATCGGCCGTGAATCCAGCACGCACCAATTTCACTTTGTCGGCGGGCAAGTGATACTTTTGCAGAAGGAACCGCGCGTATGGCTCGCCGTCCGCCTGAATGCCAACCGTCTTGCCAATCAGGTCCTCGGGCTTGAGGTGAAGCGACGAAGGTTGATCGGCGGGAACGGTTTTATCTAGAGCCAGCCAGATGTACGGACTATCCTTCAGCAAGGTACAAATCGCGGTAACTTTTGCCCCGGTCGGGCTAGTAACCAATGAAAGCACGTAGCCACCTGCTGCGGTTACGGCAAATTCGAGTGAACCAGCAGCCAGCAAAGTCAGCTGATCCCTTCCCGGGCCCCCGGGCACCAATTCTGCATCGATGCCCATGTCTCGGAAGTAGCCCTTTTCGACGGCGACATACCACAGGGCACACTCATCGTTTAAGATCCAAGGCATTCCGATCCGGACTTTGTCGGGAGAAGGGGGGACAGTAGGTCGTTCCGCTGCCGCTTTCTTTAGGAATTCATTGGAGAAATAGGACTCCGCCGGGACTTTTTGCCGCACTTTGGCGAGCGCGTCATCGTAGGAAAGAGTAGCGGGTTCCGCGTGGGAGCTGTAGCTGCTCAACCAACTAGCGCCCAGTACACAAAGAAAGGAGAAATAATGCCGCCAAGGAATTCGCATGTGGGAGTAGTCAGAAATGTTTTGGATGTTTAGCAGTATTTGTACCCCCGGATGAATAATAAAATATTCTTTCTCGTCCAGAGGCGCCGTGGCGCTTGTGTGTTTTCTCGTGCGGAGCGTTGCGAAGGATAGGGCGGATGGTCAGACATAGTGGAATGTAACGCGCTATTCTTCTCCAATTAGCCATGCAGATAGAAATCGATTCAGAGCGGATTCAATCGGACATTGACGAATTGGCCAAAATTTCGGAGGCGCCACCGCCGATCGTTACCCGAGTGCTTTTCTCCAGAGCCGATCGGGAGGCGCACGCGTTCATGCGGGATCGGTGTTCGAATTTGGGTCTGATTCTTCGGGAGGACGCGGTCGGTAATCTCTTCGCTCGTTGGGAAGGTGAAGATCGCGATCTGGCAGCAGTCGCGACTGGATCGCACATCGATGCAATTCCGAATGCCGGGAAATATGATGGCGTGGTCGGAGTTCTCGCTGCTCTGGAAGCGATTCGCGGGTTGCAGCGAGCGGGTCTCAAGCCGACAAGATCAATTGAGCTGGTAATATTCACTGCTGAAGAGCCGACGCGGTTTGGGATCGGTTGTTTAGGCAGCCGATTGCTTGCTGGGGTGTTAACACCGGAGCAGGCTCTCCAATTGACCGACCCTGGCGGTCGGCATTTGATTGATTGGTTGGCGGAGATCGGTCAACCTGGCGATCTTCAATCGGTCCGGTTAGTTCCTAACTCTTATTCCGCCTTTATTGAGCTGCATATTGAGCAAGGACCGCTTCTCGAGCGACAGCGAATCGATTTAGGGGTCGTCGAGCAGATCGCTGCTCCCGCCACGCTCCGAGTAGATCTAAGCGGTGAGGGAGGGCACGCAGGCGCGGTGCTCATGGCAGACCGGCACGATGCGCTGCTGGCCGGCGCTGAAATCGCTTTAGCGGTGGAGAGCGCAGCGAAGGAGAGCAAGAGTCCGGACACTGTCGGAACGACCGGCGTATTCAGGATTGAGCCGGGCGCCATCAATAGTGTGCCGTACCGAGCGCTCCTGGAAATTGACCTGCGCGACACGCAGCTTGCCGCCAGAGATATTGCGCTGCGGCGAATCCGAGAAAACATCGCTGCGGTAGTTCAACGCCGGGGCGTCAAAGCACATTTGGAAACGATCAACCAGGATCCGCCAGCGGTCTGCGACGCATCGCTCGTCCAAGCCGCCTTGCAAACGGCTGTGCGGCTTGGTTTCTCCGCTCGCCGCATGGTGAGCCGCGCGTATCACGACTCGCTCTTTATGGCCCAGGTTTGCCCTACTGCGATGCTATTCATTCCGTGCCGCAACGGAATCAGTCATCGTCCGGATGAGTATACCTCCCCCGAAGCAATCTACAAAGGTACGTTGGTATTAGCTCAGCTATTAGAGCAATGCGCCAGCGGCTAATGTGCAGAATCATTTACTTCAACCCGATTTTATTGGCGTTTTCGCGGGTAATTAATTTGCGCCAAATTCCGAGTCCGCTTCATAGTAAGTTCTGTGCATGAGATTTCTCGTGAAGTAGCGGCTTCTTTTTCGTTCGAGTTAAATGGGAGGCTACGAACGGTCAGAAGTCTTGCTACCAATCTCACCCTCCTTCAATACCTTCGGAACGAAGGCTTGGTCGGAACCAAAGAAGGATGCGCGGAGGGCGATTGTGGTGCTTGCTCGGTAGCAATCATCGAATTGTCGGCAGACGGAAAACCGGTTTATCGCGCGATTAATAGCTGCCTCATTCCGTTGCTTGCGCTGGCCGGACGTAAAATCGTCACGATAGAAGGCTTGTCTTCAGAAAAGGGCGAACTTCACCCGGCGCAGCAGATTTTAGTCGAACGCCATGGTTCGCAGTGCGGTTATTGCACGCCTGGGTTTGTGATGTCTCTCTTCGAGGCTTATCATCGCCACGACCTTCGGGCGGGCTGGCAGATCGATGATCAGCTTTGCGGCAATCTTTGCCGCTGCACCGGTTACCGTTCGATCCGGGAGGCGGCGTTTGCCGTCCTCGCCCTACGCGCGGAACCCTCTGCTCAGCCGCCAACAGACCTGGATGAATCTAAATTGTCGGTAAAGTACGAATGCGAGAATCAATCGTTTTTTCGTCCAACCGATCTGAGGACGTTGCTCGAAACAGTTCAGGAATTTCCGGACGCAAAACTCCTGGCCGGGGGTACCGAACTCGGATTGGCGATCACGAAGGGTTTTCAATCTTTTCCGGTGCTGATTTCGGTTGAGGCAGTTCCCGAGTTGCGAGCGATTGGCTGCAATGAAACCGAATGGCGAATCGGGGCGGCAGCGACATTAACAGATGTGTGGGATCGCCTGGGCGAAGAGTACCCGGCCTTGGCCGAAATGCTTCGCTGGTTTGGCTCCCGACAGATTCGAAATCGAGCGACATTAGGTGGTAATTTGGTAACGGCCTCACCGATCGGTGACTCCGCGCCGGTCTTGCTCTGCCTGGATGCTGAGATCGTCCTCGCTTTTCTCGAAGGCGAGCGTCGTATCCCGTTGCACGAATTCTTTATCAGTTATCGGAAGACCGCTCTGCGAGAGGGTGAGATTCTTCGAGAAATCGTTTTGCCGCGCGCACGCACTGTTTCGGCCAAGAACAGCGCGTGGTGTCAATTCTATAAGGTGTCTCGCCGTCGCGAGATGGATATCAGCACGGTGGCAGGCTGTTTTCGGATCGAGCTGGATTCGGACCAGCGTGTTGACCTTGCCCGCATCGCTTATGGTGGAGTTGCGCCGACTCCCACCAGGGCGAACAAAGTCGAAGTAGCGTTACTCGGCAAACTTTGGAACGAAGAAACGGTACAGACGATCACGCCTTTGCTCCGATCTTCCTTCGACCCGATTTCCGATGTGCGCGGGAGTGCCCAATATCGACGCTTGCTCGTGTCCGAACTCTTTCAGAAATTTTTTGAAGAGACCCAATCCGGATTTCAATCGCTGGGTGAGGACAGAGAGTTGGTGACGGGCGCCGGGAGCTGCGAACTCTCTCCTCCGCATGAGAGTGCCCATAAGCATGTATCGGGCCGGGCGCTCTATGTTGATGACGCGGTTCCACTGGGCCAATGCCTTGAGGTCTGGCCGGTCTGTTCGCCGCACGCTCACGCAAAAATTCTCCGACGAGACGTTTCCCGGGTCCGCGTGATGCCCGGAGTGAAAGCGGTTTTGCTGGCCGAAGATATTCCCGGATTAAACGATACTGGTACTGTTCGACGTGACGAACCGCTTTTGGCGATCGACGAAGTCCGGTACCACGGTCAGCTCGTGGCCCTGGTCGTGGGCGAAGGTCAGGATTGGTGCAGACGCGCGGCGGAAGCCCTGCAAATTGGGTATGAGCCATTGTCTGCGATTTTATCTATTGCCGACGCAATTGCGGCGAACTCGTTTCATACCGAGCCGAACTATATTCGTCGAGGCGATGTCAATCGGGCAATCGACGAAGCGCCCTTGCGATCGGAAGGCACTTTCCTTCTCGGCGGCCAAGACCACTTCTATTTGGAAACCCAGGTTGCTTATGCGAAGCCAGGAGAAGATGGATCGATGTTTATTGAGTCATCGACGCAGCATCCATCCGAGATACAGCACATTGTCGGCCGCCTATTGGGTGTTCCATCAAATCAGGTCGTAGTCGAAGCGCCTCGGATGGGTGGTGGCTTTGGGGGCAAGGAGACCCAAGGGGCCATCAATGCGGGGTTAGCCGCACTGGCTGCATTCCACACGGGACGGCCGGTTCGGGTTCGCTGGAATCGTGATCAAGACATGATCATCACGGGAAAACGTCACCCGTTCCTGGCTAGTTTTGAAGTGGGATTCAATCAACGGGGCCAGATTCTCGCGTTGCGTGTCGCCATGGTTTCCGATGGCGGATGGTCCCTCGATCTTTCGACGGCCGTCACTGACCGATCGCTGTTTCATTTGGATAATGCCTATTACCTGCCGAACGTGGAATTTTCCGGGCGGGTAGCGAAGACGAATGTCGCATCAAATACGGCCTTTCGCGGTTTCGGCGGGCCGCAAGGGATGTTGGTGGTTGAGGAGATCATCGACAGAATAGCACGCCGTCTGGAACTACCACCGGAAGTAGTCCGCGAACGAAACTTGTACCACGGCAGTGGCGATACGAACACAACTCCGTACGCGCAAGAAATTGGGGATAATCGCATTCAGCGGATTTGGCGGGAGCTGTTCACTTCGAGCGACTTCGCGACGCGACGGAAAGATATTGCTGGGTGGAACCGGAACCAAACGTCACGCCGGCGCGGTTTGGCCATCACCCCGGTGAAGTTCGGCATATCCTTCACAGCTACGCAGTTTAACCAGGCCGGTGCACTTGTTCTGATCTACCAGGATGGAAGCGTGCAGGTGAACCATGGCGGGACCGAAATGGGCCAAGGGATTCACACGAACATTCAGATCATTGCTGCTCGGGAGCTGGGACTTACTACCGATCGAGTTCGCGTGATGTCGACGCGGACCGATAAGGTACCAAACACTTCGGCCACCGCGGCCAGCTCCGGCACGGATCTCAACGGAGCCGCTGTCCGCAATGCCTGCCGGGAGCTCATCCAGCGTCTCCAGCCGATTGCGACGCAACTGTTGTCTCAGAAAGTTGGGCATCCGGTCGAACAAGTTTTCTTTCGAGAGAATAAAGCTATTGCCGGTCCGGACGAGAGCGTATTTCTCGACTTCGTTCAAGTGGTAGCGAAGGCTTATTTTGCCAGAGTGAGTCTGGCCGCAACCGGATATTATCGCACTCCGGGAATCAGCTGGAATCGCGCGTTAGGTAAAGGAAGACCGTTTCACTACTATGCCGTCGGCGCTGCCGTCAGCGAAGTGGAAGTAGACTCGCGGACCGGCGCTTTCGAATTGTTGCGCACGGACATCTTACACGACGTGGGGACCTCGATTAACGCCGGGATCAACCGTGGACAGGTCGAAGGCGGTTTTATTCAAGGGCTTGGTTGGTTAACGACTGAGGAGCTGGTATGGGACAAAGACGGCTGCTTGTTGACCCACTCCCCAGATACTTACAAGATCCCAGCGATTGGTGATATTCCGAAAGACTTTCGAGTCGCCTTCTTGACCGACGCCGAGCAGGCCGGGAATATTTATGGAAGCAAAGCTGTCGGCGAACCGCCCCTCATGCTAGCGATCTCTGTACGCGAAGCGATCCGGGATGCGATAGCAGCATTCGGATCCGGCAACGATCCGGTATTATTGAAATCTCCAGCTACGGGTGAAGCAATTTTTATGGCAATACGGGAGCGGAGGGGACGGAGCGGTAAGCAGTAAGCAGTGAAAATGTCTTTGCGCCGTCGTGGGTTGTGCTTCCACCTACCATTCAACGATTGACCCTCATCGACTCACCTGATTGCCCCCGCAACACCGCCAGAATCTCGGCCATTACGCTAATCGCAATTTCCTCTGGCGAATCGGCGCCTATATCCAGACCGATCGGTGCATGCACCAGCTCGAAATCTGCCGGATCAATTCCCCGAAGCTTGAGCTCATCATAGACGCGGCGGACTTTTCTTTTGCTGCCCATCATTCCGATGTAGCCAAACCCCCGGCCCTTCAAGGCTGCTTCTAAAGCGTCGCGATCAAGTTCGTATTTACGGTTTACCAAGATCAATGCGTCGGAACATTGCCACGATTGTGTAGTGATCCATTTGGCCGGTTCCGGTTCGATCCTTTTTTGGTCGGCTGGTCCAAAGCTCTCGACGATCTCCGGTCGATCTTCAATCAAAACGGTCCGGAACCCGCAGGTCCGCGCGAGGCGGGCAATAGCGACGGCGCAATGCCCGGCTCCGAAGAGATAAACGGTATTGCTCCGAGTTTGTGGTTCCAGCAAAGCAGTGACTTCGCCGCCGCAGATTGCGCCAAACGAATCCGTCGATCCCTCGCGCAAAACATAAGTTTTCAATTTCGGTTTGCCGGTCTGCAGTGTGGCTAGCGAATCCTCAATGACCAGCGCTTCGAATTTTCCTCCCCCCACCGTACCGCTGATCTCGCCGGAGCCGTAAACAATCATCCTGGTTCCGGCCTGTCTAGGCACCGAACCACTTGTCGCAGCCACCGTGATCAACACGCACTCCCTGCCATTAGCTTTTGCCTCCAGGAGTTCTTCTAGGATTGATCGACTCACGCTCACTTGCGGTGTCCAGGGTGGTTATTGTTATCGGCGGCTAGAAGTTCGCAGCCAGAGTGATGGTAGTGCTAAACAGATCGGGTGAAAGCAGGATCTGTGAGTCTGGAGTAACGGAGTAATACCGGCCACCGGTCATCTCCTATTTGCTTCTGCTATTTGTCATTTGCTATTTCGCCTCTTCCGACGGTGCCTTCGATCCAACCTTGGGGCGCGTCGGTCGGCACAAAGAGCGTGTTCTCGTTCTTCCGATGAAACGGCGAGAGATCAATGAGTAAACAGTGCAGATTGGGCATGGTCAGACTGATTCGTTCAATTTCTGGGCAGTCCGCTAGTGCGGCTTTTCCCATCTCGTACAACGAAGCTTGGACAGACGGGCTCTCTTTGGAACCGAAGGCGGATAACATTGCCTCAACGATCTGCATATTCGTTGCGCGATAATCCGCCGGTTTCCTGCGATAAAGCCACTGGCTGGCGAGACTCGTTGCCAAAAGCCGGTCCTCAGTTTCCGGTAGGGTCGTAAATTCGTCGCGATGAAAATCTGCAAAGCTGGAGCCCGTGGACTTGAGAATAACCAAGCCGTTGATCCCTGAGTTGATCTCGATGTGATTGCGAGATCGAGTCACGCGGGTCGTAGGTCTCATATTTCCGACGGCGAAGAAGCTGCTGGGAGAATGATTTCCGTTCACCGTCATCCGTTCCCAAACTCGTTCTTCCGTGTCCACTTGGACGCCGGTCACTTGCGGATATTTTTCCAGGAAATGCCCGGTCAGCTCCACCACAAATGGTTCAGTCTCCAGTCCCAGTTTCTCGTGAGCGAGCACGTTGATCGTGTTCTTCATCGTATCGGTTGCGACCACCTCCCGATTATCACCTGCCGTGTAGGCAGCGTCGAACGTTCCCTCCAGGATGATTTTCACTTCCAACTCTTTGAAGGTATGTACGTCGTTGTTGCGCAGCTTTTTTAGGACACGAACCTTGGCTTTTCCGTACTGATTAGAGTGGAGTTTCATGAAGTTAAGAACTGGATCAAAATGGAGAACTGGGACGGCCTGTCCGCCATAGGCCTGCGTTCGCGGGGCGACGGCGGAAGGATATCCTGGTTGGCTTATGATCTGCTAGAATAAGCGGCGAGCAGGTTGCAAGCCATCAGCTTTTGGATCACTCCCATGGCGAATGTTTGTCACAAGTTGGACGATGTGAACAATATGGATCACTCGTCCTTTATTCTGCACTTCGGCTCGGTTTACGAACACTCCCCCTGGGTAGCAGACGGCGCCTGGGGCCAGCGCCCGTTTGCCTCAGTCGACGCGCTTCATGCAGCCATGGATTCTGTGATGTTTGCTGCACCGGCCGCGGAACAGATGGCCTTGGTTCGCGCTCACCCCGAACTGGCCGGAAGGCTTGCGCGGCTCGGCCAGCTCACGGAAGCTTCGCAATCCGAACAGAGTCAGGCTGGTTTGGACCGGCTGATACCGGATCAAATTTCCAAGTTGAATCGGTTGAACACTGAGTATCTCGATAAGTTTGGGTTCCCGTTTATTATCTGTGCTCGGCTCAATGATGCCGACTCAATCGTAGCCGCGCTGGAAATACGACTGGATCAGAGTCCGGAAGCCGAGTTTCAAATCGCGTTGCGCGAAATCTCGAAGATAGCCAGACTGCGGCTTACGGACGCCGTGTCATGAAAGGAAAACTTTCCACGCATGTTCTCGATATTTCCGTCGGCCGCCCCGGCGCAGGCGTTGCCATCCAACTTTGGCGATTGGACGGCGATACCAGAAAACTGATAAAGTCGACGATTACAAATCTGGACGGTCGAACCGATGCACCTCTACTCGACCCGGAAGAGATGGTTGCGGGCGAGTATGAACTGGTATTCCAGGTGGGCGCTTATTTTGAGCGGATGGAAAAAGAGACTTTCCTCCAGAACGTTCCGGTCCGATTTCGAATCAATCAGGCTGGCGAGTCGTACCACGTGCCGTTGCTCGTTTCGCCCTGGGCCTATAGCACCTACCGGGGCAGTTGAATGGCAATCGACTCCTGGGAAGAGCGGGCACGCCGCATTGAACGACGCCTACAGGAATTAGCCGGCATTACCGACGAGCCCGGTATGCTTACTCGCACATTCCTTTCGGCGGCGATGAAAATGGCAAACGCCCGAGTGATTGGGTGGATGCAGGAGGCCGGTCTAGAAACTCAGGAAGACTACGCCGGAAACCTAATCGGACGACAAATTGCTCACGATCGTTCATCAGTTTTGGTGATCGGCTCTCATTTAGATACGGTCCGCAACGCCGGCCGCTACGACGGTCCGCTCGGTGTAGTACTCGGAGTTGAGGTGCTTGATTGGGTCCGCAGCGTTGGCCGCCAATTTCCGTTTGAGCTTGCCGTGGTAGCTTTCAGTGATGAGGAAGGAGTACGATTCAAAACCGGCTTCCTCGGTAGCAGCGTATTTTGCGGTCTACTGCCTGGTGCCGATTTGGAAGCCGTCGATGCCGATGGCATTGCGCTCGGCTCCTTACTTTTGGACCGCATGGCAGAACCGTCCCAGTTGCGCCGACCCACTTTTCCTCTGGAACGGCTGATTGGCTATTTCGAGGCTCATCTGGAACAGGGTTCGATGCTCGAGCATCTGAACCGGCCGCTTGGAGCGGTGACCGCGATCGCCGGACAAACTCGCGTGCGTTGCATGTGGACGGGGAAGGCGGCGCATGCGGGAACCACGCCAATCGATCTCCGAAAAGATGCGCTGGTTGGCTCTGCGGCCTTCATCCAGGAGGTCGATCGAATTGCCCATGAATGGCCGGGTTTAATGGCGACCGTGGGGGAATTGCGTGTTGAACCAAATGTCAGCAACGTCGTTCCAGCGAGCGTGACTCATTCGCTGGACGTACGCCATCAAGAGAATGGGGATCGGCTGGCAGCCGTAAACAAATTAAAGGAACGGGCTAGCGCGATCGCAACGGAACGCGGGTTGGCCTTGGATTGGAAGTCTCTTCAAAATACTAACGCAACACGGTGTGATCCGACGCTGAACGCTTCGCTCCGGGCCGCGATTCAAAAAGTGGCTGGTGAGGTGGTCGATCTTCCGAGTGGAGCCGGCCATGATGGGGTTACGCTTTCCCGGGTGTGTCCTATAGCCATGTTGTTTGTCCGATGTCGAGATGGCTTGAGCCATCATCCGGATGAATTCGTCGATCTACCGGATGTGGCTGCTGCCTTGCGAGCCACGGCCGAATTCCTCGACCAGTTAGCGGCTCGTTCAAAATGAAACCCTTGGACCTCCTGATTCATGGCGGTTCCGTTGTGACACCCGAACAGGTATTTGTCGCTGATGTCGGAATTTCAGGAGCAGAGATCGTAGAGATCGGCCCCAATTTGGAACGGGACGCTGCGCAGATCGTGGACGCTTCCGGCGACTTCCTTTTCCCGGGTTTTATTGACGCTCACGTGCATTTCAATGAACCGGGTCGAACGGATTGGGAAGGTGTTTCCAGCGGTTCGTACTCGTTAGCGGCTGGCGGCGGTACCCTCTACTTCGATATGCCGCTAAACTCGACTCCGCCGACTCTCGACGGTCCGAGTTTCCTCCGGAAACGGCAGATTGCGGAAACCAAATCGGTGACCGATTTTGCGCTCTGGGGTGGATTAACACCGGCGAACCTCGCCACTATGGAGGATCTGGCCGACCTCGGGGTGATCGGTTTCAAAGCGTTCATGAGTGACAGCGGAATCGGCGATTTCCCGCGAGCAGACGAAAACACCCTGAAGCAAGGAATGAAGCTGGCAGCAGGAAAAGGTTTACCGATCGCCGTGCACGCGGAAGACCAAGAGCTGACGACTAAGCTCACTCGGAGTTTGCGCAGTGCGGGGAAAACTGGCTGGAAGGATTACTTACGATCGCGACCGGTAGAAGCTGAGCTAATCGCGATCCGAACGGCTCTTGAACTGGCGGGCGAAACCGGCTGCCCGCTCCATATTGTGCATGTCAGTTGTCCGGAAGGAGTTGAGCTAATTACCCAGGCCCGTCGCAAAGGCGTCAACGTTTCTCTCGAAACCTGTCCACACTATTTGCTGCTGACGGAGCGCGACCTGAAGCAACTTGGTGCGCCGGCGAAGTGTGCGCCACCACTCCGAGACGAGCAGCGCCGTATGGCTCTCTGGGCCGAAATGCAGGCAGGAACGATCGACACGCTCGGGTCCGATCATTCACCCGCACCGCCAGATATGAAGATTTCCGCGGACGCTTTTTCCGTCTGGGGAGGCATCTCAGGCTGCCAACATGGTTTCGTGTTGGTGTTAGCGGAATTATTTAGAGCCGAGGGCAACGACGGACTCCGCCGTTTCACCGCAATGACTGCGGCCAGAGTTGCCGAACGATTTCACCTTGATGCGAAAGGATCGATTGCTGTCGGATTTCCTGCCGATCTCGTGCTTGTCGCTTTTGGCGAGGGGAGCGAGATCTTTGCGGAAAGTCTTCGCTACCGCCACCGGATGAGCCCCTACGTCGGGAAATTGCTCCGAGCTCAGGTCCGCCGAACGTGGCTGCGCGGACAACAAATCTATGGCGAAGGGCTAACTACCGAGCCGAAGCCAAGGGGAAAAATGGTAAAGCCGCTCGTAAAATAACCACTAGCTGACGAAGGTAGTCCCTCGCAGAAAACAACTAAAGCGGGTAGGGCGAAACAGTCTCTAAGGACTGTGAGCCCTGCGGGTCCGCGCGGGTTCGCCCCTGTCTGGTGGCTCACACATTTTAGATCGCTGTCGCTCGACGATGTGTTTCGCCCTACCAGTCTGGGGTGTATTACGCCTAGTGATCTTGGCCATCGGCTATCGGCTATCGGTCATCCTTCTTCCAGCCACGTCCATCGCTCCGGCACAAATTTGAACTCGTCGGCGCCGCTTCTACCGATATACCCGATTCCTGGAAACGGGAAATGAAACGCCTGAAACCGAAGCTTTTCGGCTGCCAAGCGGGCGAGTAGCTCGCGTCGGGTTCTCACGGTTTGCTGGCGTCGCGCGTCTCCCATGCTCGTCCATTCCGGGCGCTGAACGTGTAGCACCGGATCGTGCATCGCGTCGCCTATCACCATGAATTGCGACTCTTCGGACTGGAAAAGGTAGCCGCTTTGACCGGGGGTGTGGCCCGGCAAGGAAATACTTCGAATTCCCGGTAAGGGTTCCTGACCTGGAGCAAATGGTTCGATTTGGTCTGCCAAAATTCCGAGGGCTTCGTGAGCACAGTGAATAGTAAGATCAATCAACTCCGGCGGTACATCCCTTAGCTCGCTAATGTCCGGATTTGGTACTCGCCAGAACTCAATCTCCACCTCGGAGATAAAAATACGGGCCCGCGGGAACAGCGATTTCTTGTTCGCTCTGTCTAATGAACCGCCGACGTGATCGACATGCAGGTGGGTGAGCAGTACCACACTGATCTCTTCTGGTCTAATACCGAGCGAGCTCAGCCGTTCCTCAAGAAGTCCGGTCGGATCGCCGACGATAGATCCTACCCCGGTGTCGCTCAGGACCAATTCAGTTCCCCATCGAAACAGAATTGGACTCATACCCAATTGAATACGCTGCGGGTTCAGAAAGAACGGTTCGAATAGGGCCGCGATTTCCGCATCGGGAACGCCGATAGCGTATTGTTGGACTGGCTCGCCCCAGAGAAAGCCGTCATGCAACGCCCAAGCTTCTTGGCTCCCAACTCGGAACGGATAAACACCGAAAAGGTTTCTGTTTGTCATCTGTAGTATGTATTGGATTGAAATTTTACGTCGCGAAAAGGAATCGGCTCAGGAGGCCAGTCCGACGAAGCCTTCGCAATTGCTAGTTATTCGGGGAAAAGTCTGGCGTAGTCGGAAGTTTCGCCCCACCGTTAATACCTCGAGCCAACCGGTGTCGGCAGCGCACCCAGCTCTTCTAGATCTTGGGCGGTCAGACGGATCGTCGCTGCTTCTACATTTTGTTCCAAGTGGGAGCGCTTCGAGCTACCCGGAATAGGTACGACGTGTTCTCCTTGAGCCAAGACCCAAGCCAGCGCGATTTGGGCGGGCGTGGCCTGGTGCCGTTGGGCGACCTCCTTGACTCCATCGACAATCCGCAAGTTTGTTGACAAAGCATCTCCGCGAAACCGTGGAAGGATTGAGCGGAAATCGTTTTTCGGAAAAGTCGTAGAGCGCTCGATCTCACCAGTTAAAAAGCCGCGACCAAGTGGGGAAAAAGGCAAAAATCCGATCTGATGGTCTTTGCAAAATGGGAGGACTTCCATCAAAGCATCGCGGGTCCAGAGCGATAACTCCGATTGGACGGAGGTAATCGGATGCACGCGCTGCGCCCGTTCCAATTCTTCGACCGTGCATTCCGAGAGTCCAATAAAACGGATCTTTCCCTCGCTGACTAATCTAGCCATTTCCCCTACGCTCTCTTCGATCGGTACTTTCGGATCAACTCGATGGAGTTGATAGAGATCGATAACATCGGTGCGCAAGCGCCGCAGCGAATCCTCGCACGCTTCGCGAATATGCTCCGCCCTGCCATTAGGGGTAATCGAAAACTTACTCGCGTCCTGATGATACTCTTTCGGGTCCGGCACAGTGAGTCCGCATTTCGTAGCCAGGACGATCTGGTGGCGATAGCCTTGGAGCGCTTCGCCTACTAGTTCCTCATTGGCGAACGGTCCGTAGATATCGGCGGTATCGAAAAGCGTCACACCAAGATCTACGGCGTGCCGAATCGTGGCCATCGATTCCGCACGGTCTCGGCTTCCATACGCCCAAGTCATGGTCATGCAACCGAGACCAATCGGCCCTACAGATAAGTGATTCGGTCCGAGTATTCGCTTTGGCAGCGCGGGGTGAGCTGTTTCCGGATTGCTAGTCATGGGTCAAAGAAACACCCCGTCCTTCCGCAGATCCAACACGGAGAAGCTGTAGGTCAACAACTGCCGGTTGTGACAACGGGGAAAAGTGGCGTACTAGTTCTGAACCATTCGTCTATGGAGTTAAGACATTTGCGGTATTTTGTGGCGGTTGCGGAAGAACTTCGTGTGACCCGCGCTGCCGCGCGGTTGCATATCGCCCAGCAAGCGTTGAGCGCACAAATTCGAAACCTGGAAATGGAACTTGGATTTGATTTGCTCGTCCGCGGGTCTAGGGGCGTCACGCTCACAGCGGCTGGATGCAGCTTTCTGGAAGGCGCCAAAAGAACGCTCGAAACGGCCGTTACCAGCGTGGAGGTAGCCCGTAGCGTGGCAGAACAGGAAGCAAACGTCTTACGGATCGGTTTCTGCAGCTATGCCATGAGACTAGGCTTGGGGGACGCAATCGCTGCCTTTCGCGGTCGTCATCCCGAAGTGCAAATCGTTCTCGACGACCTTCCGGCTTCGGAGCAGTTGCTGCGGATAAGCAAAGGCCGATTAGATGTGGCAATTTGTAGTATACCTTTGTTCAAGCCAGAAATCGGGACCGTCACCTTGGCATTGGAAAAATTAGTGGGATTGATTCCGCCGATTGGCGTCAGCCCGATGGCGCCTCCCATCTACCTCAAGGATTATGCCAACCTGCCATTCATCGCTTTGGATCGAGAGGCGTACGGCGAGTACTGGCGATATTTGGACCAACTTTGCCAGGAACATGGCATCAATCTTGAGCCGGTTCACGAAGTGAAGGAAAAGCACTCTCTTTTGGCGTTGGTAGCTGGCGGGATGGGAGTTTCGATTCTGCCCGCTCATATCGCAGAAACGGCGCATGACAGCTTGCGCATTTTGCCAATTGAAGATCTTCCCAACGAAATTCCGATTGTCGCTGCATTCGACGCTCACTCATCCAACGGAATCCGGGATTATTTCTTAAATCTGCTGAAAGAGGAGGTCGCTTCTCGCAGAATCGATCTAGTTCTCGAAAAGGAAATGGCGCGCCTTTCTTCGGTCGGGTAGGAGGTGTGCGGCCGAATACGCCCGCAGAACAGACGGCTAAGCAGGGATTCGATGGCGGACGGCCTGCGTTTGAGTACTCTCCTATCGCACCTTCAGCGCTCCTCGCTCTTTTACCCCATCCTGGGCCTGGCAGCCCAGGCTTAGATCTTATCGCGCTTCGCGCCTGTCTGAGCTTTCAGCTCTTAATTATTGCCCATGGACACGCTCTCTCTCGTCTGTAGCCCCAAAGCCGAGGACTGCCTTGTCGACGAGGCACAACGGACGCGCGGGAGCGCTTCCCCACGCAACTTGGTCTCAAAACCCACCCAAAATCTGCGACAAGTCCAGTTTCTCCTCACATCTGGTACAACTTCCGCTATCGCTGACGGGATGGATTTAGGGCAGAAACTCCAGTTTTATCGGCGAATACGCCGAATGTCACTGCGCGATGTTGCGGAAAAGGCGGACTGTTCGCCCAGTTTTCTCTCGCAGATCGAACTGGATCGGGTTTCGCCCACTATCAAGCGTTTGGGAAAAATATGTCGGGCTCTTGGGGTGACGCCCGCTGATTTCCTTCGGGAAGAATCCCTCATTGATCAGCAACTCCGCCAATGCATCTGGGTGCGATCCCGTTTTGCTTGGCAATACCGCCTAAGAACAGCCAGAGGCGCTCTCTTATTTCCGGACTTAGGATCGCAACTCTTTCTTTTGTAGTAAAGATGCAATGGATATTCAGGGAACAAAAGGTGTTGGCCATGCAGGGGTTTATCGTACGGTCCGCTATATCACAACGTATTACTTTTATGTTTCTTTATATCGCTGCCTTTCAAACGTCCCTACGGGACGGGTCGCGTTTTTTTGGTCGATACAGGCGCTAAAGCGCCAGCCTACTATCATCGTGTCCCTCCGGGACCGTTCGTTCCCGTGCGTTCTTCGACTTCGCCGCGTCGTTCGAAAACTCTGGAGGCTTCGTCGGACAGGCTGGCGCTCCCCAGGGCTCCCGGCGTTCCTGACGTTCCTGGCGTTCCTGGCGTTCCTGACGTTGGAGGCGTTGTCGGCGTTCCTGACGTTGGAGGCGTTGTTGGCGTTCCTACTGAAACGGCAGGGTGATTCCAAATTCGCGCGCCGCGTATGGACTCCCGGTGGCGTTCACCGCAGTGACCACCGATTTCCAATCTCCGGAATAACGGTTTTCGAAGCGCTGGAGCGCTGCCGTGTACGAATCAATCATCCGCTGTTTTTCGTTTAGTTGCGCGAAGCTGTATTCCAGGCTGTTCGTGCCCAATTGCGTCAGTTCATCCCAGGATAAGTTGAAATTTTTGACAGCCACGAAGTATTCGTCGGTCATGGTGGAACCCCACATGCCGCGATCGTCGGTATTCAAACAGACCGGAATTCCAAACCGCAGAAAACGAGGAAAAGGATGGTCCTGGAAATCTTTTATGTAGCCAAGCAGCTTGTTACTAATCAGATTCACCTCGACCAGATTCTGATTGGCCCGCATTGCCACCATCGTTTCAGGATCCGATAGGAGATTAACGCCGTGACCGATGCGTTGGGCACCAAGAAAGAGGGTGTCTCGAATGTGGTGATTCGGCTCATCGCTTTCTCCCGCGTGAATCGAGAGGCTAATCGCCGGATATTTCCCCATCATTTTCCGATAAACGGAAAGGAACCGCGACGGATAGCCTTTCTCGTTGTCCTCTCGACCCGCCATGTTGATTCCAACCCAGAGGTCACGATGACGGTCCACAAAGGCATAGGCATCTTCCACGCCCTGCTCGGCGGTTGGAGTGAAACGAAGGACTACCGCTTGGAAGCGTACGGTCACTCCGGTGGCGACCGCATCAGGCTGACGCAAACGTTCTCGGTAGAGGTCAGCCATTTGATCCACCGAGACCGAATTGCCGTCTTTGTCGTGAAATTCGGTCGGTCCTCCCAGTCCGAACACCAGATTTTGCGTTTCGATGTAACGCACCCCTTCGGCTCCGAATTGTTTCATATTTTCGACCAGTAACTCGATGGTTACCGAAGGGCTGTAGAGCATACCGAGAATCCGGGGCCAGATATGCTCGAAGAATTTCTCCCGGCCGTCCCCCGGGTTGCCCAGCCAAAGCGAACCGAGCCATTTTTCTTTGGTCGCAGCGTCGAGACTGGCCAAAGGCTCATATTCCGATTTGGCGCTTTCCGGCAGACGATCGTACTGCCATTTGGGAATCGTGATGTAGAACATGACCGGAGAAACCTTGGTGCTCGAATCAAGGATTTTCGTTCGTGTATAAAAGGTATCGCCGTGCGTTTTTGTTGGGTCGGTAGCCACTCGGTACCACCACTCCGGCCAGACCGCACCGTCCTGATGGTTGTGGATGTCTCCGCCTTTTGGCAGATCGTAAAGGAACCGGTAGAGTTGTTCATCGGTGGCCGACTTCTTGATCTCCTCAAATCGCGCGCCGAAATCGCTCTGCGCGCGCATCGGCGCAATGAACGCAGCGAAAAGAACGCTGAGCGATGCAAGGGGGCGGCCAAGCGTATGACAAAGACTGGAATTAGACATTGCTTTCAATTGGGTAGGAGTAAAGCGCGATTCAGTTCACGCGAAAATCAAAACGGTCAGCGATCAGCAAACAAACGGCGGACGCCGGCCGCTGGAGCCAGAAACTAGTTACCAACACGCTACACCCAAGGCGCTCGGAATCAGTTTCCGGCGATGACGGCGTTGTTCCTTGAGAGGATGCATGCGGCATAACAGATGCTCAAAATGATCTCTTATGGTGGTATCACGGACGCCGCGACGATGAGAACACATTTCATGCCGGATCAAACCGCGCCGGCCCAGTTGATTGCCGCGATTCGCCTGCTCGTGGCTGATTTTGATGGACGTGCGACCACTCGGGTCATTACCGGCGGGCGAGCATTCGAGTTTTTCCCAACAGCTATCACGGATAACATTCCGCCGCTCGAGCCAAGATTGTCGCACGCGGTCTGCCTGTTAAGTCGCTTCCATCTCGAGCACGTCGTGGAAGCAACCCTCGGCGTCGGCGAAGAAGATCGGGGAGCAATGATTATCTCCGATCTTTTGCTTTCCCATAATCTGCCGCGAACATTGGCGCGTTGGACTCCGACCGGCGCGCCTGGCGAGATTCGGGTACCGCTGGCCAATGAATATGTGCCAGAAGGAAGCGTCGACATCTACTTGAATGGTGTTACCGCAAGCGATCGGATCATCCTGGTGGACGATTTGATCAGCACTGGGGAACGCTGGTCGCGCTGGTTCGAGCGATCCGGCAAACTGGGGCCGAAATTCTCGAGATCTTCACCATCGGCGAGAAACGCGAGAACCGAGGCAGAGAACATTTGCTTCGGGCGACTGGACTCACCATGAAGACCATGCTGCGTACCAACCTGGAATCCAGGGACGGCAAAGTGTTTTCGAAAGTTAACCAAATACATTTAGGTCGGATGCCGGCCGAATGGGCGGAAGCGGTAGCGAACGATTTTCCGGCAGGCTTTTGTATTTCTGGATCAGGAGAGGACCGTCCAATATAAGCGACAAGTGTCCAATATTAGTCTCAGTGATCGATATTTCGGCTTTTTTTAGCAAGTTGCCAGAGTCCTTGAAAACCAAAAGCAGTTGTAAATCAGTCAATTTCTTGGGCTCGGGGCAAAGGCTTTTGGTTTTGAAGGATTCTAATTTGTCACGAAAACTGCTGCAATATTCCCATGCTCGAACGCTTCTTCTCCCTTTCAGAACATCGTTCTACTGTAGCCCGTGAGATCGTTGCCGGTCTTACTACGTTTGCGGCAATGGCCTATATCCTGGCGGTAAATCCAGCTATCCTTTCCCAGGCAGGAATCGACAAAGGTGCGTTGGTGACCGCTACGGCTATCGCCTCGGCGGTCATGACCATCATCATGGCGCTCGCCACCAACTACCCTATCGCGCTCGCGCCCGGCATGGGGGTTAATGCGTTCTTTACCTACACGATTTGCGCCGCCAAAGGGGTGCCGTGGCAGGCTGCACTTGGCTTTGTTTTCTACAGTGGCCTGATTTTCCTGATTCTATCTGTCACCGGTCTACGGCAAAAACTGATCGCGGCAATCCCGGTGGAGCTGAAGCTAGCCATCACCGCCGGTATCGGCTTCTTTATCGCATTGATCGGCTTGGAACACGGAGGTGAGATCGTCGCTAACCCGGCGACGTTCGTTGCTCTTGGCGATCTGACCAAACTGGCGCCATGGCTGGTCATCATCGGTATTATTCTCACTGCCATTTTGGTTGCCCGAAAGACGCCCGGCGCGATTGTTCTGGTAATCGTTCTCCTGACGATAGTCGGCCTCTTCGTTCCGGCGGCAGACCGCTCAGGTACTTTAACGAGACATCCTGATTCAATTCTTAATTGGCCATCGTCGTTAAGCCCGACCTTTCTCAAACTCGATCTTGGCTATTTTTGGCAACATCTTCTCACTTCGATACCGCTGGTGCTGGCGTTGTTGTTCGTTGACCTCTTCGATAACATGGGAACCCTGATCGGGGTTACGAAACGTGCGGGCTTACTGGACGAGAAAGGTAACTTGCCAAAGGTGGGACGAGCGTTGATGGCCGATGCCTGTGCCGCAATGTTCGGTTCAATTCTGGGTACGTCTACGGTGACCAGTTATATCGAAAGCGCCGCCGGGGTTGAGGCCGGTGGCCGGACCGGAATGACTTCCATGGTCACGGCAATCTGCTTTCTATTGGCGCTTCTTTTTACACCATTGATTTTGATTATCCCTGAGGTTGCGACCGCTCCCGCTCTAGTGATCGTTGGCGCTTTTATGTTGCAGGGACTAGCGGAACTGGACCTCCGCGACTTTACCAAAGCAGCGCCGGCATTCATGACAATCATCATGATGCCGTTTGCCTTCAGCATCAGCGAAGGCATCGCGTTTGGCCTGCTCACCTACGTCGCGATCAAACTGGGAACCGGTCGAGGCAAAGAGGTCGGAATCGTGACCTACGTTTTAGCGGTATTGTTTCTTCTGCACTTCTTGTTTGGCAGGTAGTCGTGCAATCATCCTTTCGTCATCGATAGACCTACATTCGGGGACTCTCTCGAGGACGAGACCGACGACAGCCTGTCCGCCATAGCCTTGCGCGAGGGCCGGGAGCAGGAGGACGACAAGAGCAGCGGGATCGGGGAGCCTTTTCAGCCCTCAGTCAAAATCGGGATGAACCCGTAACGTATCACCAATGCGCCGGCGCTCCGGCAGATGATGAATTCGCCGGACCGCGGCGAGATAGATCTCGATGCTTTGGGCGTGAAACTGCGGATAGAGGTCGCTCAAGGTTTTCCAATCCCACGTTCCCAATCCTTCCGCCGGATTGGAAATAGCGATCAGACTTGCGTAGTTGATGTTCAGTTGGCGGGCGTACGCCATCTCGGTTGGTACGTTCATGGTTACCAGGTCGCCACCGAGCTGTTTAAACATTCTGATCTCAGCTGCGGTTTCAAATCGTCCACCTGCAGCCTGGATGATCACGCCTCGCTCATGGACGTTTTGCTTTCCCGCGACTCGAGCTGTTTCCTCACCCAGGATCTTTCTCAAGACCGGGTCATCTGCCGGAACATGCCGTGGCAGAATTCTGGCTGCCTCCTGGCCAAGGACGTTGGCCGCTATAGAACGCTTGCGGTCGATGTTGAGATCGATGAAATCGTCCGCAATAACCCAGTCGCCCAGTTTGTACGCAGGATTGATGCCTCCAGCGGTTGCGCCGCCAAGGACGTCAGTGACTGCGAGGTGATGCAGGGTGCCCCAAACGGTCAGCAGAGAATCCTGTTCGACAACTCCCGATTTGTCGGTGGAGGAGCCGTGGAGTGTGACGTGATAAAAAGGAGTTCCATCGGATTCTCCGTAATAGATCGCGGGAGATAAGCCGAGCGGTGTCTCCAACGTAAACGCGGCCGAGACGTGAGACGAGGTTGCCAGCGCATGCGCGACGTTCGTACCGCCAACGATGCAAATGCTGGCTTCCGGCGGTTTGGCCGGACTGTAACGAGAGTAATGAGTGATCGGAAGTGAATCCATGCGTGACCAGAATGTAGGAGCTAGGATAGAATTTAGAATCCAGAATTTAGAATCCAGAGGCGGGTACCGCTTGCAGCTTGCCAATACTTCAGGCTCCCACGATTCTGCCTTCGCTGGATCTGTTTCGTCCTACCAACGCCCATACGCCTTAATCGACCGGTACTTGGTCTTCCGCGGTCCACTGCGGAGAACAGCAGGCCAGTAGCACGAGAGGAGCGGTGCCGTTATTCGTAATCTTGTGGCGCATTCCCGGGAGAATGATAACCGTGTCGCCCTGGTTCACCTGCTGTTCTTCGCCATCGATTTTCATGAGACCGGTGCCGCTAGCGATGTAATAGAATTCCTCAGTGATTTTATGGAAGTGTTCGGTGACGGACTCGCCCGCCGCGATAGTGGCTTCGGCCAGACTCTGTTTCCGAGCTGAAGAATTTTTGCTGGAAGCGAGTTCTCGAATGATCGCTTTATCCGGGCCAACGAAGGCGAGTACTGAATCGCGATTGATGATTTCCATTGTCTGCAAAAGCGGTTAATGAGTTAGCCTTTTCTGTGCCAAAGCACCGCTTCGCGGTGATGACAGATGACAAATAGCAGATAGCAAATTCCGGTATTTCTTGCGTCTCATTCCCATGATTGCTGTTCATTCAAACGTTCCTTCTGGTTACAATCAGCGATCGTCAAAATCTGCTATTTGCAATCTGTTATTTTGTCATCACTGCGAAACGGTGTGGTATGTAACCTGCTAAATCCGCGCCCAATGTTGTCGGCAGCTCTTTACTCTATCCTGCTCTTCCCGATCCTTCACGGCATCAGTGTTGCGGACGAATCAACTGCTTTTACTCCACCAACGGCCGACCATCCAATGAAAGTAAAAGTGGTCGTTGTCACGATGTTCGAGGTTGGCGCAGATACGGGCGATGTTCCGGGCGAATTCCAATTTTGGGTGGAGCGCCGCAAACTAGATCACATCATACCTTTGCCGTCAGCTTATCACGACGTGCGCACGGATGGGAGTGGCCTGATCGGGACCGTGACCGGTGAAGGCACAGCGAAGGCGGCGACTTCAATCATGGCATTGGGACTCGACCCGCGCTTTGATTTTTCTCACGCGTACTGGTTAGTCGCTGGGATCGGGGGAATCGATCCGAACCGTGGGACGATAGGAAGCGCGGTCTGGGCAGATTATGTCGTGGATGGTGATCTCGCTCACGAAATCGACGCGCGCGAAATTCCGAACGATTGGCCGGACGGCTTCACGCCGTTGGGGAAATCGGTGCCGTTTGAGCAGCCGCGTCGTCAATCGATCGGCGAAGTCTACTCGTTGAATACCGGTCTGCTGCATTGGGCCTATGATCTCACCAAATCAGTCCGGCTAAGCGATAACGAGAAGGCGCAACGAGATCGAGCTCGGTATCGGGGCTTTCCCGCAGCGATAGCCGGCCCGCAAGTCCTGATCGGATCTACTCTTTCCAGCAGCACGTACTGGCACGGCGAGCTGCTCAACCGGTGGGCGCACGATTGGGTAAAATACTGGACCGATGGCAAAGGGGAGTACTACACAACGGCGATGGAAGATACCGGGACGCTACAGGCGTTGACCAATTTAGCAAAGTCCGGTCGCGTCGATCTTAATCGAGTGCTCGTACTTCGCACCGCAAGCAATTTTGATTCACCACCGCCCGGAGTCACCGCCGCACAGGACCTGAAGGACCAGGAAATCGGCAATTATTCTGCCTATCTCTCCAGCTTGGAAGCGGCTTTCGCCGTCGGTGATCGAGTTGCATCTGAAATAATCGATCACTGGGATGTTTACTCGGCTCAAGTTCCCGGTTCAAACTCAGAGCCATCGTCCAGCCCGAAATCCAACTGACTCGATCATGACTCGTTTCGATGTACCACCTTTGGCAAGTGTCACCCGTCACCTGGCCGACGTTGCCGCCGAGCGGCTGCCGCCGGATCTTGTGATTACGGGCGGACTCATGCTCTCTGTGTACAGCGAACGGTTTCTCTTGAATCGCGAGTTATGGGTCAGCCAGGGACGAATCGCAGCCGTGAGAGCTGCCGGAGCATGTCGAGATTCCAGCGTAGCTCGCTATGACGGAAAGGGGGGAGTTCTTGCGCCGGGTCTGGTCGATCCGCATGTCCATATCGAGAGCAGCATGATGACTGCTTGCGCCTATGCTGAGGCGGCCTTGCTTAACGGAACCACTACTCTTTTCTGTGACAGTCACGAAATCGGAAACGTGTGTGATCAAGTTGGGATCGAGTGGATGCTCGAAGATGCGCGGCAGGCTCCGCTGAATATCTTTCTCACGGTGCCCAGTACAATTCCCGCTACTCACCCGGGATTGGAAACGGCAGGCGGCGATTTAACTCCGGAAAAAGTGGGCGCGATCTTCGATCGTTGGCCGGAAGCTATCGCCCTCGGAGAGAAAATGGATTTCATTCAAGTGGTCGAGGGGGATCCTCGAGCGCACGCAATTCTGGCGACGGCTCTACGTCGAGGGCGACCGGTTTGCGGGCATATTTACGGCCGCGCTTTCGTGGCCGCCTACGCTGCTTCAGGCGTGACCGACACCCACGAAGCCATTGACCCAGAGATTGCGGAGGATCTGCTGGAGTCAGGACTTTGGCTCTTCCTGCGCGGGGGACCTCCTACGACGCCTTGGAATAGTCTGCCCCAGGCAATCAAAGTTGTTACGGACACCGGGGCGAATCCAAAACGGGTATGTGTATGCACTGATGACCGGGACGCTGACGATCTTTTCCTATTTGGTTTGGATTGGGTCGTTCGAGAAGCAATGGAATGTGGGATGCGACCTACTACAGCCTGGAGCTGCGGATCTTTGCATCCGGCGACTCGCTACGGACTAGATCATGAACTCGGTGGCCTTGGACCGTCGCGGCGAGCGGACATTGTGTTGCTGAACGACGACTTGGAGCCGCAAGCTACCTGGTACGGAGGGAGGTTGGTGGTAGATGGACGCAAGCCGACCGACGCTTTGGAACGAGCCCTGGAGAAGCGCTATCGGTATCCGGACCGTGCGTATCACACCGTCTCAATCGAGGAGTCGGTGCCGCTGATGCCAGCGCTCCCGGCGGCCGAAGTCAGCGCGAACTTGATTGCCTTAGATGGTGCAAGCATCCCCACTAAGCGTGAAGTAGCAAAGATCAAGCCGGCTGCAAACTGGGCCGCTTTCTTGGGTCGAGAGAATTGTTGTTTCCTCACCGTAGTAGAACGGCATGGGAAGAACGGCGGCGTGGCTTTCGGGTTATTGAAAAACTTCGGGTTGCAAGAAGCGGCGGTGGCAAGCTCGGTTGGACACGACGCGCATAACATCATCGTAGCCGGCACCAACGAAGCTGACATGCGAATCGCGCTCCAATTCATGAACGAGTCACAAGGAGGCATTTGCGTCGTTCGCGACGGCAAACTGGTTGCATCGGTCAGGTTACCCATCGCCGGACTCTTATCGGATGCTCGAGCTAGTCAGGTAGCGGCAGAAACAACGACGCTTAAGCAAGTGTGGCACGAAGTCGGGTGTCAACTCCCGTATATGGGATTCAACCTCTTGTCGCTCTCGGTGATCCCGGAGATCCGGCTTACTGACAAAGGATTGGTTTTATGTCCGGCGATGAAAATCGTTCCATTGTTTGAGCCGGCATGAACTTCCGAGTTGGGCGAAGCGGATCGCGGGTCACACCCGGGCGTCGCAAGCAACGCCCCTCCGAACCGGGGATTCGGAGCGTTACCAAGCAAGACCGGCCGACATCCCTGTGGACCGCTCATCATCTACAGAGGACAAGGATCGCGAGCTTCTGGTTCGCTCTACTTCTTAACGGTTTCTTCTGGGCCGAAATTGGCTTCGCGACAGAGTTGCAACGGATCGGCATCGTTTCGGCGTTCGAGCCTGAATTGAACGCGGTGGAGGAAGCGATCATCCCAAAGAACGCCAAAAACAAAATCGAGGAAGTAAACGGAACCCGCGTTCGATTGATCGATCTTTACGGCAAGCATCTCTATTTTTTTCTCTCGGGCGTCAGCATAGTCAATGCCGCGTTGACGACCCAAATGGCGATCGACCATTTCCAACTTGATGCGATCATCTTCTCAGGAATCGCCGGGGCCGTCGATCCCAGACTCCATCCGGGCGATGTCGTGGTACCGGCTCACTGGATTCATCAACTCGAGTCGGATTGGCTGAACCCGGATTCGAACAAGCCCGGGAGCTACGTACTCCCAGGTGACTTCCATCCAAAATACGGGCACTTCGAAATGATCTTTCCTTCTGACGTGGAAGTGGTGAGAAAGGGCGAGACCAGGAGTCGTGAGGTTCACGCGTTTCCGGCTGATCCTTATCTTCTGGGTTGCGCCAAGAGCGCCGCCAAACGCGTTCAACTGCTTGACGCCAAAGGAAACCACCGCACGGTCTATGTTGGCGGTACAGCGATGAGTGGGCCAGTTTTCCTGGACAATCGCGACTTTCGGGAATTCGCGTTCCGCACTTGGGGCGTCCGCTTGCACGAAATGGAGGGGACCGCGATAGCTCAAGTCGGATACGTCAATCGGGTTCCGGTGCTGATCATACGCGGGATCAGCGATTTGGCCGGCGGTCAGCGCGGTCCGAATTGGGAGGAAATCTACACGCGTCTCGCCTCGAGAAACGCGGCGCTGGTCGCCGCCACGACCTTGAATAGAATAGTCGGACGTTAGCCTATGACCAAAGAATTAGTCCTCGGGAACACGCGGACCTTCGTGGGGGCCCGGCACGCCTTAATCGCTCCGGATGGTCACGTGCCGAGCGTGCTGCCTGGTGTCGAAAATGCAACGACCATCGTGCTGATCTCGCCCGCCATGGGCGCTGCCTTCACCCAGCTTCTGCTGACGTTCAACCAAGGAGGAGGTGGGTTGTTTCCGGCAGATGAGAACGAGCGATTTGTGTTCATTTTGAGCGGCAAACTCCGAATTTCCGGTCAGTCACGCGAACTGGTTGCAGGCAGCTATGCCTTTGCGCCAGCGGGCCAATCATTGGAACTGACCGAAGCCAAAGAAGGGACGCAGGCTATTTTTTTTGTAAAGAAGTATGTTGCACTGCCCGGTGTGCCGGAACCGCCGTTGATTGTTGGACGAGAGCAAGAAATAGCGAGTCAACCGTTTTTGGGCGACGAGGCGGCGCGCCTACAGGTTTTACTACCCGATAGGCTGAGCTTTGATCTTGCCGTAAACATTTTTAATTATCAGCCGGGTGCGCATCTCCCGTTCGTCGAAACCCATATCATGGAACACGGTCTGCTAATGCTCGATGGGTCGGGCGTTTATCGCTTGGAGAACGCCTGGTATCCCGTTACGGCCGGCGATTGCATCTGGATGGCGCCTTACTGTCCGCAATGGTTCGTGGCGATGGGCAAAACCCCGGCGCGGTATCTGTATCACAAGGATATCAATCGCGGGGTGATCTAGTTAAACAAGTGCAGTAAAGAGGCGAGGCTGGTGCGGTAATACGCGATGGTAGGGCGAAACAGATCCGGCGAATGCAGGATCTGTGAGCCAGGCGAAAACCCCGGCGCGGCTGATACCGCCCCAGGCTTTCGCCTACCGAACTCATCCCGCTTTTCTTGTAGCTCTGCCGCTAATACGTGTCTATCAGTTCGACCCGGAGAGCATCTCCGTCGTAGACTAATCCGTTGCTAATACCATGATTGATTCCTTAACCGCAGAGTCCACCATCGCCCAAAAGCTCATTCAACATTTTAAGATGGAAAAGATTCCAGCCGAGGGCCCTTGGTTCACTGTCGCTTACCGCAGTCAGGATGTGCTGGATGCCAATGGTTTGCCTGCCCGCTACGAGGGCAGTCGTGTCGCCGGCACAGCCATCTATGCGGTGCAGACCACGGAGGATTTCTCCGCCCTGCACAAATTGGCAACCGACGAAATTTGGCATTTTTATGGAGGAGACCCGCTGCAAATGCTTTTGCTCTATCCGGATGGACATGGTGAAGTCGTCGTCATCGGCCCTGACGCATTCAAAGGACAGCATCCGCAATTCGTTGTTCCGCGAAATGTCTGGCAGGGTTCAATGCCGATCGGTGCAGGGCTCGAGTCCTATTCATTTTTCGGCAACACTCTGGCGCCGGGTTTTGAGTTTGACGATTTCGAGATGGGTTATCGTGACGAGTTACAACAAAAGTATCCTCAGTTCGCGGATCATATCGCTCGTCTGACCCGCGCGGAGTTTAGATCCCGGTAAACTATTCAAATCGGAACTTCTCCTTTTTCTTCACCCGCGGCCGGTCAGGTTTCGCCCCATCGACCGCGCTCTCGACGACCCGTTTCACGAATCCTTCCTCGAGCGGTTCCCGGGAGAACCACCGTCGATAAAACAGAGGTCCGAGGATCATCGCGACGATCTCGGTCGGGAGCCAGTTGCGCGTGAGTTCGCCTCTCTGTTGGGCGCGCTCGACGACCGAGCGAAAACCAGTCGTCATTTCCGCGTGAAGCCGGGAATGCAGGTCGGCCAACTCAGGATCGCGCTCTGCGGCATCGATGATCGATGGCAGAACGGTTGCCCAGCGTGCGGATCGCAACCGACTCGCAAGGTTCATGGCGAGGGCGGCGACATCGTCCTTCAGATTACCGGTGTCGGCGGCTTCGGACTTTGGTTTCAGCTTAGAGCAGGCATCGAGTACCAGTGCCGAACGGGAAGGCCAATGCCGGTAGATGGTAGTTTTGGCGACTCCGGAACGCCGGGACACGGCGTCAATGCTCACTCCGCTTAGGCCAGTTTCCGATAACAGCCGAAAAGTTGCGGTGAGTACAGCCTGTTTTGATCGCCGCACGCGCTCGTCCTCATTTGTTTCGTCGGGAACGGGTTTGACTAGCTGCTTTTTCTTCACTAATTTGACACCCTATTACAGTACGATACAGTATCGTAGTATTACATGTGAACCGGGACTCTCGTACAGATAATGACCGGCAAGCTTAGATGTAATATTAAACTAACGCACGCAAGAATTGTCACCGACAACGTTCCCGCCTTGGCGCGGTTGACTTCGTTTTCTCGCAACATCTTGATTCCGCTGCTGGCCCGTAATGTCAGGGGCCGAGAAGGAGCGCGGCAAAACATTGCTCCTTGCCAGCGACCTTGATTATGTGAACGTGCGAACCGGGCGGCTACTCAATTCGGGGGGGAGTGCGAGCATCCCTTGACGGCCAAGGCCTTAAATAGATCCTGACACGCGACGACCTTGCAGCATTCATGATCGAGCAGTTAAAGAACGATACCTGGGTCAGGAAATCAGTTTACATCAGCCACTGATCCGGGATCGATCGTAATGGTAAGCGCGGCTCAGATTGTTTGGCAGCTTTACTCCAGAGGAAGCGAGCCGCTCACACGAACAATTTAAAACGAGTTTCTCCCTTATGAATCCTTTTGCCCCAGAAGTAGCCGTCGTCGTCGGTGTCGGTCCAGGACTTGGAGCGTCCTTGGCGCGTAGATTCTCTAAAGAAGGCTGCCGGGTCGCGCTACTGGCGAGGTCATCCGAGTTTCTCGAAACGTTAACCAACGAACTTCGCGGAAAAGGGGCTCTCGCTATTCCCACCGATATCGGTGAAGCCGATCAAGTGACGGCGGCGTTCCAGCGCATTCACGAGCAGCTCGGTTCAGTCGATCTGCTGGTCAATAATGCCAGTGCGGGTGGCCCTTTTGGGCAGCCCTTCGTCGAGATCACTCCGGAAAGCTTTATCCGCGGTTGGCGGGTTGGCGTACTAGGCTCCTTCCTCTGCTCGCAAGCAGTCGTTCCTGACATGCTCAAGAAAGGTTCCGGCTGTATCCTGTTCACCGGCGCGACTTCGTCGGTCAGGGGAGCCGCCATCACTTTCAGCAGCGCAAAATTTGGGATGCGCGGCCTCGCTCAAGCTTTAGCCAGAGAGCTGTGGCCCAAGGGAATTCATGTCGCCCATATCGTAATCGACGGCGGGATTCGGGAGAATGAATTCGGAGCCGAGGCCGAAGACCAAACCAGAGAACCGCTCATGAATCCGGCGGCCATCGCGGAAGCCTATTGGGGGCTGGTCAAACAGGATCGCTCCGCCTGGAGTCTGGAGCTCGATCTCCGGCCGCATCGGGAAAAGTTTTTCGAGTAACCGCCGAAAAGATGCCCGATCGTGTTCTAAACGTCGCTGTGACACTGGCTCGACAGTTTTCCGTCATGATTTGACATCCTGTAAAGCTACGATACCGTATCGTATTCTTATGTGACCTCCTCCCGACCGCAAATTTCTGGCCGGAAAAGATGCAATCGAATAATCCGTCAACTAACCGAGTGCGCCGAATCGCGGGGAACGTCTTGATCTTTCTCAGCGGGTTTGGGCTGCTGGCGGCTGCCAGTACGAAGTTTGCCCACGTGCCTCCAGTGGTGGCGCAGCTCACCTCCGCGGGCTTTGGTGGTGAGAAGATAACGTTGGTCGCAACCCTGGAGCTAGTATGTGCGCTGCTTTTCCTGTTTGCGCCGACTCGATCGATCGGGCTCCTCTTGGTTTCCGCTTTCCTGGGTGGCGCCATCGCTATTCATGTGCAGGGTGGTGAATATGTTGGCGCCATGTCGCCTGCGTTTTTCATGTCCCTTTGCTGGCTGGGCGCCTGGCTGCGCCATCCCGAGGTGCTGTGGAGTCTCAATCGCTCTCTGCAACCCCCAAAGTGAGTTCACACCGCACATGCGAGCGGTCCAAAAATCTAGCCCGGGAAATTTGAGATGAGTCATGACCACAGTGGTAAAACAGCGCTCGTGACCGGAGGTACTGATGGGATCGGGAAAGAAGTAGCTCGCGGTTTAGCGCGGGCCGGACACAGCGTGGCTTTGGTTGGTCGCGATGGAGAGAAGGGTACTCAGGCCGCACAGGAGATTCGCGAGACAACCGGCAACGCGAACGTCCAGTTTCTCCATGCGGACCTGGGTCTCGTCCGAGAGGCAAACCGGCTGGCCGCAGAAGTCAGCGATCGTTGGTCTGGGTTGCACTACCTGGTGCACAGCGCAGGCATCGTCCGCGGCCGCCGCGAACTAACGGTTGAAGGCGTCGAATCGAACTTTGCTGTAAACTACCTGAACCGGTTCGTGTTAACCACGCGTCTGCTTCCTCTCCTGGAGGCTGCCGGTCGGCCGGGTAAGGCCACCCGCATCGTGATTGTCGGCGGAGCCGCGCAGAACGGCACGATCCATTTCTATGACGTGAATCTGACGGCGAACTTCGTCACGCTGCGGGCCGTGTTGCAGTTCTGTCAGGCAAACGACATTTTCAATGTCGAGTTGGCGCGCCGGCTGACCGCAGATCTGCGCGTCACGATCGCGTGTCTCAAGATCGGGGTCGTCAAGACAAACATCCGCCAGGAGTTTCCGCGATGGATGAAGGTGCTCGTACCTTTGCTCGACCCATTCTTGGCGCAGACACCACAGGAGGCGGCTGGAGCGGCCTTGAGGCTGCTGCTGGATGAAGACCTCGAAGGAGTCACCGGCGCTCTGTTCTTGAAGATTAAAAAACTCAAGCGACTGACGCCTTCTGCCGGTGTGCGGGACCCGGAAGAGGGCACACGGCTTTGGGAGCTGAGTGAGCGGCTAACGGCCAAGGCGCTGGCTCCCGCAGCAGTCGCTGCGCAGTAGGAAAGGTCCGATGCAGATCGACCCGCACAGACAACCTACGTCAACGCACGGCGGTTCGGGACCGAACCGGTTACGCGAATTTCGAAAATGGGGATCCAATAAGAATCGGATTCCGCGCATCGAAAACAGAACTAACGAAAGAAAAAGAAAATGGAAACTTTTTGGCGCTTTGCCCCTTGGCTAAGCCGGCTCATTCTTCTGGCGGTGACACTTCTCTTTACCTTCCTCGCATGGCCATTTCTTGCCGATCCTGTTCACACGGCGGCAACGTCAGGCATATCCCTCGGTTCGGCGGAGGCCGTGAGCAGGTTGCGGATCGGCTTCGGCGCATTGCCTCTTGCGTCTGCGATCATCACCGTAGTGTGCCTGATTTCCCCGAGTCGGCTTCTCACGGGACTGTACTTTGTCCTCATATGGGTCGGGGTGATCACTGCTGTGAGAATCGTCGGCATCATAATAGGCGGCGCGAATGACTTTGATCTAAAGGTACTGCGTCCGGAATTCGTGATACTTGCTCTAACCCTTGTCAGCATCTTGATAGAGCGAGGTAAACAACGGCGCGAGCTAAAGAATCCCCGCGTGAGCACAGCTGAATCCTTGAGCAGCTGAAAGGGTTTTAATGGATGGAAAAATCGTTCTCGTTACAGGTGCCAATAGCGGTGTTGGCTTTGCGACTGCCTGCTGGATGCCGCGAAAGACGAACCAGCCGGATCAGTCACGATGCCGAGGTAGCGGCACGGCTCTGGAGCGTCAGCGAGACGCTTGGTGGGTCGGTGCCGACGGAATCTGTTTTCGTGAGGAATATGCGCAGGCGCCAACGACTCCCACACATCGTACATTGATCCGCCGCGCAGCCACGGATGTGCCCGACGGCAAATACGCGAAACAAGAGCCAAAACAACCCTCAAATTGTAAGCAATATGGACACAAACAAAGTCAAGAATCTGGCAAAAGATCTCACCAAAGACTTCCCGCGCAGTCCGCGGGAAACGCTAGCCGATTATGTGATTGCTGGCCGAACCCTGGACAAATGCCGTGCCACGCTTGCCGGAACTGCCGGTGAGTACCACTTCGACTGCCCGCTGGATAACTTCTTTTTTAGGTTTACAGAGATTTCTGGAGACAACTTCAAGGATTTCGTCGGCACCGGCGCTACCGACGAAGAGGTGGCTCAATGGATTGAGCAAAAAGCCAAGCAGCGGCCGCGCATCGAAATCATTAAATGGAACAATGAATGGCGCTACAAACGGCTCTCGGAGATGCCTGATGGGATCCAAGAGTTCATGGAAGATTATGTTCCAAAGTTTGTGCCCGCTCGTTTGAGGCACCACGTGGACTACTTCTTTGACATCTATGACGCCGAAGAAAAGCGGATCCAGGCGTAAGAATCTACGCTAGGTTTTGGTGGGCAGAGATTTCACTTTAACACCGGTGATACCTCGCTGAAGTAGCTTTTTGCCACATTCATCGAGTGTGTCGCAGCGGCAGCAGTCTTGGAACCCGGTGAGCAAGCGCTGCATTGTCTTGATCCGCGAAACCAGCGCTTCGAGCTCGGTAAGTTTTCGCTGGGACAATTTATGCCACCGTTCGGACGCTCGGGCTTCGCTGCGAAAGCCAAAAAACAGTTCACGGATTTCATCCAGAGTGAAACCGGTTTGTCGTGCTCGCTGGATCACGGCGAGCCGGTGGAGGATTGTGGGGTCGTAGCGCCTTTGCCCGCTGGTTCGCTGAGCCGACGGAAGTATTCCGATCTGTTCGTAATAGCGAATAGCGGACGGCCGAAGTCCAACCTGTCGCGCCACCTCAGAAATGAGTAATTGGGGCATCCGAGCAGGATAGACCAGTCCATTTCGATTGCCACACCAACTGGTGCAAAACTCCCCCCAAAAATAGTGCTTGCGATAAAGCCGACTTGAAGTGCTCGCGTCCTGACATGCCTATGAGCACATCAAAAACTTGTCATTATCGGGAGAACGCATGAAAAAATCTTTGATAGACGCGATAGCGATGACAGCCCTGGGGGGAACCGCCTTGTCGCCGATCACCCCAAGGCAAGCTTTCGCCGAAGCGGCGGATAGCTGCGCAAAGTCAAATCAGGAAAGTCCTTTAGCTTGTAACGCGTTTGCACTTACTCCGGAGCAAAGGCAACGTCATTTTGACGTGCTCGGTCCGGCCTTAGTATCACTGAAGAAGAACGTTCGGGAACTCGACGACGGATATGAGTTTGAATTTCCTGGTGACCCGGCGACACTGCAAATCTTAGGGGAGTGGACCATCCAAGAACGCCTGTGCTGTCCTTTCTTTGACATCGACTTGCGTCTGGACCGGGAAGGAGGTTCGCTCTGGTTGCGCCTGACGGGGAGGAAGGGCGTGAAAGAATTTATAAAGTTAGATGGCGCGGCGTGGATCGGACAGTGAGGAAGTGCTTCAGGTTCGAGGCGCCTGGCCAGGTCTGATTTGGCCAGGCGCCTGATACCAATTCCAGTCTATGAGTGTACACGTTTATGGGGTTAATCATGTTGCCATTGAGGTAAATGACATCGAGAAGGCCAAAGCGTTCTATCAAGACGTTTTCAATCTCGAGTTACAAAGTGGCGGTGAGGGTGACGCATTCTTCAAAGTTGGAGAACATCAATTCCTCGCCATGTTCGCAGTGGAAAAACTATCACCTCCGGATGGACGCCACTTCGGACTGATTGTTCGCGACGAAGAGCAATTAGCCAAAGTGCGAGACAAAGTCACCGGGAAGTACGGGCTAGAGCTTATCCCAGGATTTCGCTGCGTTTTTCGTGATCCATTCGGAAACCGAATCGATGTAGTCGATCTCCATGATGAATCTCTCGTTTGGCTGTTGCCATACCAGGAAGTGCAAAAGGCTGGGATTCGTTTTTCATGATCACAACCTCTGGGGCCAATCGGGAACCAGGACGATTCAAGAGCCGAAAAAATCACCAATCAGGGACGAGTACAGCGGCACCTTGAATGCGACCTGTTCTCAAATGCTCCAACGCGTCGTTAGCACGTGACATCGGAAATGGCTCGGTCTCGGTGCGGATTGGCACCTTGGGTGCAAGATTGAGAAATGTCTGGGCATCGGCTCGCGTGAGATTCGCGACGGAGCGGATGCTTCGCTCTTCCCAGAGGAGGGAATAGGGGAACGACGGGATATCGCTCATATGGATCCCGCCGCAGACAACGCGTCCTCCTTTTCGCAAGGCACGCAATGCTGCTGGGATCAAATTGCCTGCCGGAGCAAAGATGATCGCCGCATCCAGTCGCTGAGGTGGCAGTTCGTCCGAGCTGCCCGCCCAGACAGCGCCGAGCGACCGAGCGAACTCCTGATCTCTCGTTTTTCCTGATCTGGTGAACGCGTAGACCTCGCGTCCCTCGTAGACCGCCACTTGAGCAATGATGTGCGCTGCTGCACCGAACCCGTATATGCCCAACCGTTTGGCTTCTGCTACCGTCCCGCTCATCGCTAAGGACCGATAGCCGATCAGTCCGGCGCAAAGGAGCGGCGCGGCTCCTACCGCTCCATACAACTCAGGCAGAGGAAAACAGAAAGCGGCTTCGGTCAGCGCGAACTCGGCGTATCCGCCGTCAAGCGTATAGCCGGTGAACTTGGCCTGATCGCAAAGGTTTTCGCGATCGGATAGGCAATATTGGCATTGGCCACAGGTCCATCCGAGCCACGGAATACCGACTCGCGCACCGGGGGAAAGCGCCTCCATTCCGGAACCGCATTCAACGATCTCGCCGACAATTTCGTGCCCAGGAATGAGCGGTAATTTCGGATGGGGCAGTTCTCCGTCAATCACGTGGAGATCAGTTCGACAAACCGCGCATGCGAGCACCCGAACTTTTACCTGTCCACTGCCCGGAGAGGGTGTTGGTACCTCGCGTTCTTGCAGGGCGGTTCCTGGTCTTTCGAGGATCATTGCATGCATAAACAGTTACCG
Organism: uncultured Verrucomicrobiae bacterium; assembly: GCA_963804425.1. Taxonomy (GTDB): domain Bacteria; phylum Verrucomicrobiota; class Verrucomicrobiia; order Chthoniobacterales; family JAFAMB01; genus DASTDH01. The sequence goes on from CAWDQF010000007.1 coordinate 604,752, forward strand.
GTTGCAGGTTAGAAGTTACAGGTTGGACTCGCAATTGGACTGTCCGTGTTCCAAGGTGCATCAATTGGAACGCCTATCTTCTGAATTCCTGATCTTAAATACTCTCGACCAGAACGCGAGTCGAAGGTCTAAACGCTAGGTCTTCATGAGCTGTTGTCCTATGATAATTCCCGCAACTGAGGTTCTAACCTGGAGCGATCTGGAACCGAAATATGTCGCCTTGAGTCAGCGCGATCTCAGCCCGGGTAATTTGTATGATTTTCTGCTGGATTGGAGTGAAATGCAGAAAAAGGTCGAAGAGCTGCAGACCTTCTTGACGTTGTCGGTCGATCTCAATACAGCGGACGAAGAAGCGAACGATCGGTTGGTGCACTTCCATCAGGTGACCCGGCCGAAGATCACGATCGCGAGCGCTAAATTGAGAAACAGGGCCTTGGAAGTGAGCGAGGCAGACGTTCCAACCGAAGCCATTCTCGTGCTGAGGCGGATGCGGAGCGATTCCGCGGCTTACCGACCGGAAAACGTTCCTCTCGAAGCGGAACAAGCACACCTTATCACCCGATACTCTCGGCTAACTGGCAGCCAGTTGGTGAATTACGACGGCGAAAAACTCACCATTCCGGCGATCCAGGAAAAGTTGCGCGACGCCAACCGGGGCGTTCGCGAGAGAGCTTGGAGGAGTTGGCAACAGGCTAGGCTCCAATTGAGTCCTCAATTGGATGAGTTGTTCCTAAAGCTATTCGCTGTGCGTACAGCGATGGCAGGTAACGCTGGGCTGAAGAATTACCGGGAGCTAATTTGGCTTAACTATTACCGATACGATTACACGGCGGACCAATGTTACGAGCTACATGAAAGTATCGAAAAGGAGATCGTTCCGTTTGCTTCTGAGCTCTTGGAAATCCAGCGAAAAGGATTACACGTTGAGGTTCTTAAGCCCTGGGACTTCTATTGGCGCGCACCGGTCGATCCATACGGGCGAAAACCTCTCCGACCATTCCAGACGGTGAGCGAACTCGAAGACGGGATGCAAAGAATTTTCTCCAGAATTGATACCGAACTTGGTCAACAGTTCGCGCGCTTTCGGGAGGGATTCGTCGACCTCGGGTCACGCCCGAACAAAATGTCGCACGCCTATTGTGCATCGTTTCCGACGCGGGGCATGCCGTTCGTGCTGGAGAACGTTGTCGGATCGGAGAATGACGTGCGTGTTACCCTGCATGAATTCGGTCACGCGTTTCACGGCTATGCTAGCATGCAGGCACAACCGTTGGTCTGGAACCACTTCTCCGCGACCGAGTTTGTTGAGGTACCTTCGCAGGCAATGGAAGTCCTGGCTTTACCGTTTCTGCACAGGAACCGCGGGGGATTTTATGATGATGCGGAGCTGGCGCGAGTCTATTGGACGCAGATATCTCAAATCGTCCATCTATTGGCTTGGATCGGGTTCATGGACGCATTGCAGCACTGGTTGTACGCCGAGTTATCTGCGGCTCCGTCGATCGACCGTATCGACGCAAAGGCCGGTGAGCTAATCCGGCGTTTCATGCCGCAAACCGACTGGTCAGGGGTTGAGCGCGAGCTAGCCAAGGTTTGGCATTACCACCATCTATTTACCTCGCCTTTCTACTACATCGAGTACGGTTTGAGTTGGCTGGGGGCCCTGCAGGTCTGGCGAAACAGTCTGCAAAATCCGGAAGCGACATTGGCGAAGTACAAGGCTGCCCTTACGTTGGGCAATAGCAAGAGCGTGCCGGAACTGTTCGAGGCCGTTGGCGTCCGTTTCGCCTTTGATGTCGGAACTGTGCGTGATCTGATGCAATTCCTTCGCCGCGAACTGGAGAGAGTCACCTGATGTACAACACGGATGACCATTGGAAGCCGTGGGGAGAGCAGGATCCGTACTTCGCCGCACTCTCCCAAGAAAGGTTTCGTAAAGAAAATATCGAAACCAACCGCAAAGAGTTCTTCGAGAGCGGTGCTGAATTCATTTCCGGCGTGATGGCAATAGCGGCCCGCCATTTCAGTCAGCTTAATCACGAATCCGCGCTGGATTTTGGATCGGGAGTCGGCCGGCTGACGATTCCGCTTGCCCAGCGCTTTAAGAAAGTCGTGGGGGTCGAGATATCGGAAGCCATGATTGCGGAGGCACGACATAATTGTCAGCGTTTCAACGTGTGGAACATCGATTTTGTGAAGTCAGACGACTATCTGTCTTGGCTTACCCAGAAGTTCGATTTCGTTAACAGTGGTCTGGTTCTTCAGCATATTCCGCCGAAGCGAGGAATGAATATCGTCCGGCGGCTTTTGAAAACCGTGAATCCGGGAGGGGTGATTGCGTTGCACTTTCCCGTACGCCGTCGCCTGCCGTTTTTAGCACAACTCGTGCACACCGTTAGGCACAATTCTCCCTTTGCCCGGTATTGCTTTAATTTGTTGCAGGGAAGACGATTTGCCGAACTCCCAATGCAAATGAATGGGTACGACTTGGCCGAGATGATGGTGTTGTATTCTGCTAACGGGATTCGCGAATTCACGCTTAATAGCCAGATGTTAGAAGGAACCTTTTCCGTCATACTCTTTGGCAGAAAGGATGCCTCTATTAAATGACCAATAGCCGATAGCAAATTGTTGGTTATTGGCTATTTCAAGTATGACCGCATCTTCTTCCATCCTTGTGGCGGACGACCAGCCGGCAGTGCGGGAGGCGCTTCGCATCCTCTTGGTTAATGAAGGATACCGCGTCGAGTTGGCAACATCACCACGCGAGGTGCTGCGATTAGTCCGAGAGCAAGAGTTTGCGTTGGCTTTGCTCGATTTGAACTATGCCCGTGATACCACTAGTGGCGAAGAGGGGTTGGAGTTAATCCAGCAACTGCAGAAAATCGAGGGCGCCCCACCTCTTCTCGTGATGACCGCTTGGGCCACAGTTGACCTTGCGGTGGCAGCCATGCGGAACGGTGCGCGGGATTTTATCCAAAAACCGTGGGATAACGCCCGGGTCCTCGCGATCATTCAAACGCAGTTGCAGGTGGCGGCAGTGACTCGGCGGGCCAATCGATTGGAGGCAGAGAACCAACTCCTCAGAAAGGAGGTAGCTGGTTCGGATATTTTTGGTGAATCGGAGGCGCTCGTGGCGAATTCAGCCGCCATGCAGGCTGTCCTAGACATGATTCGAAAGGTGGCTCCGGCCAAGGCTAACGTGCTCATTACCGGGGAAAACGGAACAGGTAAAGGCGTCGTGGCCCGAGCGTTGCACGCCGCGAGCGATCGCGCCGACAAACCCTTCATTACGATTAACATGGGCGGCCTTAGTGAAAGCCTTTTCGAGAGCGAATTGTTTGGTCACGTGAAAGGCGCTTTCACCGATGCGAAATCCGATCGACCAGGCCGTTTTGAGTTAGCGGACGGAGGCACCCTGTTCCTTGACGAGATCGGAAACGTCCCGATCGCCCAGCAAGCTAAGCTCTTGCGTACCCTCGAAACCGGGGAATTTGAGCGTCTGGGCTCATCGCGAGCCCGGCGCGCGGATGTGCGGCTGATTTCTGCGACCAATGCCGATCTGGTGACCGACGTTGAAGTTGGCAGATTCCGACGCGACCTTTATTTCCGCTTGAAAACCGTAGAGATATGTTTGCCGGCGCTTCGTGAGCGACTGGAAGACATTCCGATTCTGGGCCGGTATTTTCTGCGGCACCACGCCGGGCGCTATCGAAAGCAGCTGAGTGATTTTACGACGGAGGCCGATCGGTTGCTGCTTCGCCATCCATGGCCGGGAAACGTCAGGGAACTGGATCATACGGTCGAGCGGGCGGTCTTAATGGCGGATTCCGACAGGATTGAAGCGAATGATCTCGGACTGGCCCTAGTGAGCTCTGCTACCGGCTCGACGGCGAACGATCTTGAACAGATGACCATCGAGGAGATTGAAAAGGTGCTGATAAGAAAGGCACTCGATCGGTATGGCGGAAACGTGCGTCGGGCTGCGGAAGCGCTCGGCTTGAGCCGCAGCACCTTTTATCGTCGCCTGCAGGAGTACGGTCTCTAAGGCGTTTCAAAAGGTTTTGGCGATGCCCAATCCACATCACGGTATTTTGTCGCAACGCCTTTCTCTGGTGGCCACGGTTCAGCTTCTGGTCGCGCTTGGTGGATTTCCGGCCATCGCCATCGCGGTCACCCTGCTTTGGCGGAGTGGGTGGTCGCCAGTTGCAATTGGGAGTTGTGCCTTCTTAATTATCAGCGTCTGGATTGGCTGTGTCATTGCCGGACGCGAACAAATTCTTTTCCCACTTCGTACACTATCCAATCTGCTGGCCGCGCTGCGGGAAGGTGATTACTCCTTGCGGGCGGCGTCGGCGCGGCGTCCCGACGCGCTCGGGGAGGTGATGCGTGAATTGAACGGTCTGAGCCAAGCGCTCCAGACGGAGCGCCAAGAAGCGACGGAAACGAATGCTCTGCTGCTGGCAGTGATCTCAAACATCGATCTCGCGGTTTTCACTTTTGATGAAGAGAACAAACTTCGCCTCGTCAACGATGCAGGGATCAAACTTTTGAACCGACAGGGCAATGAACTTCTCGGTGGTACCGCGTCTGAGCTTGGCTTGGTCGAGTGCCTTCAGGGCAATCGGAGCGGTGTGCTGCAAAGGTCTTTTCCAGGCAGTTTTGGGACGCGCTGGGAAATCCGCCGTTCTGCTTTTCGCCAGCAAGGACGGCCTCATCAATTGTTGGTGCTTTCAGACTTAAGTCAGACGTTGCGGGAAGAAGAGAGGAGAGCTTGGCAGCGGCTGATTCGAGTGCTTGGTCACGAGCTGAACAACTCACTTGGCCCGATTCAGTCGATTTCCGACAGCTTGAGTATGGTCGCTCGGCGCTCGCCGCCGGAGCGCTCGGAAAAATGGGAATCAGATCTGGTTGCGGGACTTGACGTCATCCGAGATCGCACTTCGGCGCTTGGCCGATTTATGGAGGCGTATTCGCAACTGGCTCGATTGCCGGCGCCACGCCGGCGGCCCTGTCAGATTGGTGAGTTGGTGCGGCGCGCGGCCAAGTTGGAGTATCGTATGTCGGTGGTGGTTGAGCCCGGCCACGATGGATTGGTCAATTTAGATCCGGACCAAATTGAACAAGTTTTGATTAACCTGATCCGGAACGCGGTTGACGCGATAGCCGAAACCCGCGGAGAAGTCCGCGTGCGCTGGTCGCTAGTGCGGGGAAATCTGGAAATTGAAGTTCTGGATGAAGGTGCAGGATTGCAAAATACCGCAAACCTTTTCGTTCCTTTCTTCACGACTAAACCAGGAGGCAACGGCATCGGATTGGTTCTCAGCCGTCAAATTGCCGAGGCGCATGGGGGGACACTGCTGGTAGAGAACCGGGAAGATCGTTCCGGCTGCAGCGCGTTGCTCCGGGTCGTGGCGTGAGCCGCCTCACCCAATCAGGTAGATACGGTCTTGGGAGTCAAAGGGTTTTGGGAACAGAGGCCAGCATAGGGTTGAAGGGTTGTTGGTGTTTAAGAACGCCGAAGGCAATGTGGAGAAGTTTGCGCATGATGGCGCCGCGGATAGCGAGGTCATGGAGTTTTCGGTTTTCAAGGATTGCGATCCAAGGCTTAAGGGGTTTACACCAACGCCGAGCGACAGCGGCCGGCATGTAAAGAGCTTTACGCAGGAAGGCGTTGCCGATTTTGGAGATGCGGGTTTTGCCATAAAGGGAGTAACCGGAACGGCATTCGGCCGGAGTCAGTCCAGCATAGGCCCCCAGCTGGCGAGCTGATTGGAACTCTTTACCAGCCAACTCGGAGAGCAACTTGGCGGCCGTGAGCTTGGCGATGCCTGGAATGGAGCAAAGCAGTTGGCTTTGAGTTTTTAAGCGCTCATCGCTGGCAATGAGAGAGTCTATCTCGGCATCGAGCTGGGCGAGTTGTTTTTGGAGCTGCTTTAAGCGTTGTTGCCGTTGGCGGCCGATGAGTTTGGGCAGCTCAATTTGGTAGGGATCCTTTTTGGCACGGTTGTGTTCTCGAGTCTGTTCAACCACTCGGCTCTCGCGCTCGCGCACCAAGAGTTTGAGTTGGGTCTCGATCGGTCGCAGCGGTCGAGTGGCCAGCGGTTTTCGTTCCCGGCAAAAACGGGCAATGATCTGCGCATCGACAGTGTCGTTCTTGGTCCGACGCAACACCGAAAGAGCGAAGTATTTGACTTGAGCGGGGTTGAGGACGCTAAGGGCCAAGCCTGCTTGGTGGAGCGCCGCGATCAACCTTTGGCCGTAAACCCCGGTGGCTTCCAGGGCAAAATGGATCTGCTCTAGCTTCCAGCCGCGAGCTCGGAGTTGATGGAAGAACCGCTCAATAGCGCGAGCATCGTTGCGGAACTCTCCGCGCCAAAGGCAGGCCTCAGTGCCAGAGAGCAGGCAAAAGTCAAAAGTTGCTTTTGCCACGTCTATTCCCATGAAGTAACGTTTTTTCATCAGACTTTAATCAGTGAAGTGGTTTTTGTTTGATGAAGCCCTTGGGCGCGTACCTTTCGGACACAGCCTTGTAAACTCGGGCTCTAATGTTCCAACTCTGTTTGGAACGGCCTTAGATACGGTTCGGTCTTTTGAAAGGTGCGGCACGAGGAAGGTGGGCTAATCTAGCTAACAGGTTCTATCGACCTTTGGGCGAAACAGTTTTCCACCTTCCTCGGCCAAGTTCTTCACCTCCTGAGTTCCGCCCTTTCGGGCGGCTTAAAAAGGGAAAAGTGTTGGTCCAGGCAAGGTACAAGGGCGAAAACCCGACTACGCCATGGGCTCCCGCCTTCGCCAACCGTTAGCCGGGTTCGAGCATCAGAGGAGGCTTCGTCGGACACGTCATCGCGGCCACACTCTGGGATAGGCACGTCCTAAAGCCACGGGCGCGCCGCAAGCCGATCCCGCAGGAGTGTCGGTATCAAGCCGCCGTCGCTACGGTTTGGCGCGTCCTCGCAGTGCATCTGAGGAATACTGTAGAGTTGGCCGGCGACGTAGGCTCGGCGAAGTCGGGCTTTCGCCCTACTACACTGGGTGATTGTCCGCTACCTACCGGTGACAGTGCGTCGCGATCAATGCGACTATAAAAACGAGGATCGGAATAGCTGCCGAAAGAACCACCAAACGGATTCCTTGCCATCGGGTTTTCCAGACTTTTGGGGACTGCAAACGCTCATGTCTTCCGCTAACTTTCACCGATTCGGGATCGTCCAATTCCGCTTTCATCGCGGCGGCGGTGGGGTACCGCCGCGCCGGCTCCCGTTCCATGGCGTGGAGAATGATTTCCTCCAACTCGGGGCTGATCTCGGGATTGACTTTGCGCGGAGCAACCGGATCCCCGGTGATGCGAGAGTTCATGACGATGAACGGATTCGGTCCTTCGAACGGGACTCGACCGGTGGTCATCTCGTACAGCATCGCACCGAGACTGTAGATATCGGTCCTTTCGTCTCCTCTTCTTCCTTTTACCTGTTCGGGAGCCATGTAGTCCGGGGTACCCATGGCGGGACTAAATCCGGCAAAAGTGATCCGACGCATTTCCGTCGATTTAGCGATTCCAAAATCCATGATTCGAACTGACCCGTCATCGCAAATCATGATGTTCTGCGGCTTGAGATCACGATGCACAATATTTTGTGCGTGCATGTGGGCGAGAGCGTCGCAAAGGGAGCTCGCTATCTGAACGGCGTCCGAAATTGGGATCGGTCGGACCTCGTTCATGATGCTGCTTAACGTTCGTCCCTCCAAATACTCCATCACGATGTACGGACGGCTCTGATTGGTGACGTTGATGAAGCGCAGAATGTTCGGATGATTTAACCGTCTCCCAATTTCGGCTTCCCGTTGAAATCGGGCAAATGAGGTTGGGTCCGATTCAAACTGCATATGCGGCACTTTGACTGCTACAGTTTCTTCCGTTAAGCCGTCCTTGGCTTTGTAGATCGAGGCCATGCCGCTTCGACTAATCACCTCTTCGATCCGGAAACGATTGTCTAACACCTCACCTACTTGAACTTCGTTATGCATGTGATTCTCGGGTTCGTGCAGAGAGGTTTTCAGGAGCGAAATTGAGGACTTATACAAAGGTTCGGATAGCCGGTCAATCTGTACTACCTGAGCAGTGAGGTTATCATCCGTGCCGCGCCGTTCCGCGAGCGCGATGAGATAGGAGCAAATTTCATCCATGTTGAGCCGATCGACTCCTTCGGAAAGCTCACCGTCGTTCATGAAACAGTAGAGACCGTCGGTGCACTGGAGAAGTCGGTCGTGCGAAGCAAGTTTTAGCCGTTTGTAATCCATTCGCACAATCGGTTCCGGACCCACGGTGCGCGTCAGCATCGAACGCAAGTGGCTAGCTCGCGCCTCATGCTCCGTGATCAGCCGGAGCTTCAATTGCAGACCGGTATAAGAGTGATCGTCCGTGAGACGGCGAATCTCTTCGTTTCTGATCAAATAGACTCGCGAATCTCCCACGTGACCAATGGCGAGTTCTTTGTCCCGAAACACGCAGACCGTGAGAGTCGTGGCCATACGCGCGAGGCTCGGATCTTTCATCCCGGCTTCGTAAATGGTGAGATTCGCTCGATCAAAAATCTCTTTCAACAATTGCTTGGTCGGAACTCGAGGATCGGTGTCCTGGAAGATACTTAGCGCGATATCTACGGCTATCTTGCTGGCGACGTCGCCTCCTCTTTGTCCTCCCACACCGTCGGCTATGATCGCGATTGCGCCTTGGCGACGCCGCACCTCTTCATCGTCGGACTCCCAGTATGCAACCGCGTCTTCGTTCTTAGGGCGCTTGGGTCCGACAGAAGACTGGGCAAAATGGCTAAGTCGCATGGCGGGAGAGGATATTATGCCGAAGAAGAGAAGGATGAAAAGCCGGAGCCTTGCTGCTTATCGTTAACGAGTCAACCCCTTCGTAATTCTAACCGTAGTTTGCGCGTTTTTCGGGCATCGGGGGGTCCTGAAATTTTCGCATTTGGAGCGCAAGGACCGCAACCCGGAAAAGCACCCAGCGTGCCATGGAAGTACTTCATCGGGCCACCATGCCTCGCTTTGATGAGGTCCTAAAATCCTGACCAAATTCCGTCAGTGCGTGCGAAAAGAACCACCAAAATCGAGGCGCACTTTCTCCGCTATCTTGACTTGCCGCTTACTGGAGGCTGCTATTGTGAGTCGCGACCATGAACATGTACTGGGTGTACGACCTTCCGAACTGGCTGTTCGGAGCCCTGACGATCGCATTGACCGAAGTGATCGCTTTAGGCGGCATGTACGCGACACGGAAATGGGTGCGGCGGATTCATGGCGGCGAGCATTCGCACAATGAGGTTGTTGGCTTTTACCTGGGTGCGGTCTGCGTATTTTACGGGATTACGCTGGGGTTGCTCGCGGTGGGGACATGGCAAACCTACTCGGATGTGGAAACCAGGGTTGGCGAGGAAGCTGCTGCGGTTGGGGTGCTGTACAGAGATGTCAGCATTTTTCCCGAACCGAATCGCTCGGAACTTCAGTCAGACCTGCGGCAGTACACCCGCCAAATAATCGACGTCGCGTGGCCCCTACAGCGGCGAGGGATTGTCCCGCAAAACGAGGGCATCGTGTTGAGCACTCTGCAGTCCCACCTGATTAACTTTGAACCGCAGACCGAAGGCCACAAAGCGTTGTATGCGGAAGCCTATCGGGGATTTGATCGCCTGGCGGAATTGCGGGGAAGGCGATTGCAGAGCGTGCGCGAAGGTCTGCCCGGACCATTATGGACCATCGTATTGGCGGGAGCTTTCCTCAGTATCGCGGTGACGTGGTTCTTCGATATGAAAAGCCAGAGCATGCACTTCTGGATGACGGTCATGTTCTCTGCGCTTCTGGGACTGCTGATCTTTTTGCTGGCCGCCATGGACAATCCATTCCGGGGAGAGATCAGTGTCAGTCCCGAACCGTTCGAGCTCGTATACCAGAGGCGGATGCAGAGGGAAAAGTGATTTCTGTGATTTCGGAAAGTAATCCGCTGCCAGTGACTAGCCTGGATTGCTCACAAATCCTTGGAGATTTGCGGGCTAGCTTTCAGTGATCGGCGGCGAGACTGCTCGGTATCCCACTTTCGAGGGGAATTTCCCATTTTCGAAATTCTGTCACACCAATTTCCGGAGTGTTGCGGCCGGGTGTCGGTCGATTTCCAAAAACTATTTTCTCCTCGAGAAACGGGCTCGTTTGCTCTGGTAGAAGAGTAACTCAGCCGGGGTTGGCATCGGCTATGCATAGTAGAAGAACAGAGCGCAAAACCGCTCAACCAACCAACCAAACCGAACCCAACCAAAATGAAAAAACTAATATTAACCGTCGCCCTGTTGGGCGTTGCCTTAGCAAGCTGGACGCCCGTCGCCAGCGCCCATCCTGGTGGATGTCATCCGTGTTATCATCCTTCGTATTGCTGGTATCCAACCTACCAGGACTGCGATGATGATTATTCTTGCCATCCGCACCGTCATCACTGCCACGTGATCTGCGTGCCCTAACGGCTGATGGCCGCTGGTCGGAAGGCTCAACCTCTCGAACAGGGCCACGTCCTCTGAAAGCGGGGAAAACTGTGAGTCGGTGGCGGTCACACCGCCGTCCACCGATGAACACCCCCGCAGAAGTCTTTTTCTCTTGTTCTTCGATCAAATCAAAAAAGGTGTCGCCTGCAGAAAACTCCGATTCGGCCTCCAAAATCCAAAGGAAGCTCGGAACTAGAATCTAGAAGGCGTGCAATCGCGCGGCCCAGCCGCAACCAAATCGTCCTCGTCATCGTCCGCGTGCTCGAGGTCAGCTACCTCCAGATTTGCGGAACCAAATTGGATCATTGCGGATTTCAAATCCGCGCTTAAGAACGTGCGTCAAATACGGGGGTGCAGTAACGCTGCAACCGCCAGCCAACGAAATGGCGTCCCAGGTAACGGATTGGTAATGTACGCTGGACGACGAACTGAACTCGCTTAAGCTTTCGGCACTTCTGATCCTCAATGCCTTTCGACGTAAAAAGCCTGGTCACCGCCCGGATGGGCGAAAATTACGAACTGCATGCCAGCCATCTGAATCCCACCCTTGTAGAGGTTCAGCGCATCACCGGGTTTGACCGAGTCTATACTCGAGCGGAAGGAGCCTATCTCTACGACGCGGAGGGGAATGCCTACCTGGATTTTTTGAGCGGCTACAGCGTTTACAATATGGGGCGCAATCACCCCGTCGTGAAGCAAGCGATCCGCGATGTCCTGGATCTCGATTTGCCCAATCTGGTTCAGATGGACTGTTCGCTACTCAGCGGTCTGCTTGCAGAAGCTTTGTTACAAAAAACGCCACCGCATTTGGAGGCTATCTTCTTCTGTAACTCCGGCACTGAAGCGATTGAAGGCGCATTGAAGTTTGCGCGGGCCGCGACTGATCGACCGGGGATTGTGAGCCTGCATTCAGGTTATCATGGCCTCAGCTACGGCTCGCTGTCCGTGACCGGTATCCCGAACTTTCAGGAAGGATTTGGGCCATTACTGACTGATACGGCTCGCGTGAAATTAGGCGATCTGGACGGGTTGGAGCGTTTGCTCCGAAAACGCAACGTAGCAGCATTTCTGGTGGAACCGGTACAAGGCAAGGGAGTGAAGTTCCCGAAAAATGATTTTTTTATAGAGGCGCAAATTCTTTGCCGCAAATATGGAACACTCTTTATCTGCGACGAAATTCAGACGGGTTTAGGGCGGACCGGAAAATGGTGGGCCTTTGAACATTGGAATTTGGAACCCGATATTATAACGGTCGCAAAGAGTCTGAGCGGCGGCTTTGTCCCGTGTGGCGCGATCATCACGCGAAGAGCAATTTATCAAAGAGTTTTTAGCCGACTGGATCGCTGTGTCGTGCACTCGAGTACCTTTGGCCGGAACAACCTGGCCATGGCATGTGGACTGGCCAGTCTGGCGATCCTGGAAGATGAAAAGCTGATCGAGAACTCGGCGCACATCGGTAAGCTGCTGCTGGACCGGCTAGATGCCTTGCGGCCCAAGCACACGTTTCTCAAAGAGGTCCGAGGGAAGGGGCTGATGATTGCGATCGAGTTTCACGAGCCGCCAGAGCTGGGCTTAAAAATGGCGTGGCGCCTCTTGCACAAGATCGATAAAGCGCTGTTTCCGCAACTGGTGATCGTTCCGCTTTTGAGTAAACACCGGATACTGACGCAGGTTGCCGGTCACAACATGGATGTAATCAAAATTCTTCCACCTCTTACGATTGGCGAGCGGGAGGTCGATTACTTTGTCAACGCATTCGACGAAACGTTGACCGGTTGTCGCAGGTTCCCGGGCCCGATGTTGGAGCTCGCAATGAACACGGCGAGGAAAGGCAGGAACGGCAGACGGCCGTTGGCACCGTCCGGCTACCGCCGAACGGTGATGACAAATAACAAATAGCAGATAGCAAATTTTGGCTGGCTGGCGACACGCTATTGGCTATTCCACTCGAGCTGACCCGCGACCTCTTCGATTGCCCGAAGAATCTGTCTTGGCGAGTACGTAGCCGCTGCTTTCACGCGGAGCAGGGGGAACTCCACGATGCCAAATAGCTCGTCCAAAAATTGATCGCGCTGCCTGCGATCGGAGCGGTCGTGAGAGGAGTCATCCAGTTCGATGGCCAGAATGGGTTCCAGCGTGCCTGGTTCTGCCAGCAGAAAATCGAGGTGTTTAGCTGCGATTTTTCGAAAGAGTCGTTGGCGTTCGTTCGAGTCGCTGCTCGCGACCTGCAGAAGATCCGCCAATCGTACCTTGCAGAGCACCTGAAGTCGCCCGGCAACTGCGATGTCTAAGCTTCGATAAAAAAGCTGCTCGGCCGGCGTTAGCAGACTCTCTGCCACCGAAAGGTACACTTTCGGCTTGGCAGAACGCCAAAAAATCCACAGGCCGAGCCCGAGTAAACAACCGAGGAAGCATCCGCCTATCCAGAGAGTCGTCGGAGAGAGGAATTCCGAAATCATCCTACGGTTTGGTAGTGTACCAAAGATGCCGGCCGGCGTCGCGAATTATCCGAGCTGCGCGACGGATGAAAGTCTCCGATTGAGGAATAGGCACGGGTAGTTTGGACTCCTAGACGATGTGAAGCATGCGGTTTTGCGGTCTTTGGTTTTTCTCTTTTGTATTTCGGCTGCGAGCGGCTTGGCTGCAATCCGGTTGGAAAGCGGAGAGACGCAGGTTTCGTTACTAGAGCTCTACACTTCGGAAGGGTGTAGCAGTTGCCCCCCAGCCGAGGCTTGGATCCAACAGCACTACGGGGGAACAACCCAGTGGCGTTCGACTGTTCCGGTAGCATTCCACGTCGATTATTGGGATCAGCTCGGGTGGAAGGATCGTTTCGCCAAGCCGGAATTTACCGCTCGCCAACAGCTCTATTCTGCGAACTGGAATCGTCGCTCCGTTTATACGCCCTGCTTTGTTTTGAACGGGGAAGAATGGCAAGGATGGTTTCACGGCGGATTGCCTCCAGGTGGTTTGCAGGTTGTCGGAAACTTGAAAGCGACGGTCAAAGGCGACACGGTAGATGTCGGCTTCACGCCGGAACTAAAGGCGAAAGAATATCTAGTCTTTGTTGCTCCACTAGCGATGCAGGCGAGTTCAGAGGTACAGTCCGGCGAAAATCAGGGACGCCATTTAAACCATGACTTTGTCGCGTTATCGCTGGTTTCGTCGAAGCTGGAGTCTCAAGGCTCAGCGTTCGGGACGACCTTGCAAGTTTCGATGAACGGCGCTCGAGCGATTGCCGTTTGGATCACCTTGAGTCATTCGCTGGTGCCGATTCAGGCGGTTGGCGGACCTCTGGAAATAGCCAATAGCCGATAACCAACACCGGACGGTGATTACCGGCCACCTCTCACCTCTCACCGATCACACCCCAGCCTACCAGCCAAAGACGGTAGCAGCGTACACGGCGTGAACGGATCCAAAAAGCGCGACGGTATTTCGGGGAGGCGTGTCCGTGATGAATACGCCATCTTCATTTACCATCTTCCGGGTGCGCGAATCGAAGATCAGAAGATACTGCACCGAGAGCGCGCCCGCTGCGTGAACATCTTGATAAAATTGACTCGCCGTAATTGAGCCGCGATATATCCGGCGGGTCAGATATGGGAGCTCTGAGGCCGTCATTTCGCCGACTTGGATGGCCACATAGGGTGTTTGATCGAGCAGCGCTCGGCGGTGCGAATTCAGATGGCGAAGAAACTTGTCTAATCGTTTCTCGCCAAGCTGGATCTCGGCCTTGAACGGTTCTGCCGCCATGACTGCATAGTCGCGCTCCGATGGCGACGGAGAGGGGGCTGGTTTCTCAGCCAAGCCGTTGGTGGTGGTCAGCAGGAGTGCGAAAAATGGAATGATTTTCATCGACCAGTTCCGATATATAGCGCGGTGTAGCCTCCAAAAATCCCCATCTTGCCTTTCCCAGGCGTATCGACGGCAACATAACCTTCTTGACTTAACGGTTGGCCGGTTTTCGGATCGAATATCATAATGAATTTTGCGTTTCCGGACAACGCCTCATGCGGATCTGAGCTGGTGATAGAGGTTTCAGCCCGCGCGCGTCCGCTGGCGATGCGGCCGGCTAGCCCTGGGATTTCACTAATCGAAACGGTGGTTGCCTCGACTGCGATATATTCCAATTTTGCCAGCCGCTCCTTTTCCGCCGGCTTCAGATGAGCCAAGTAGCGATCCACCCGTTTTTGTGCCGCCGCTTGCTCGGCCGGGTAAGCCTGCCCGACGGCCAGCGAGTAATCGGTATATTGAGATCGATTAGAAGAGGCACATGCCTGACAAAAGAGAAAGGTGGCGCAGCCAATGAGCAACCAGAGGGATCGAATCATAGGGAAAACGTGACATGAAGAGAATACTGCCTCTCAGACGGAATCAATCCCGATTCCGACAAAAAAGGCCGGCGATAGTGCCGGCCCTCGTTAACCCGTATTGAAAATCCGTTAAACCTTAGCAGCGACGATCTGCTCGAGTTTGACAATGTCGGCAGAAAACTTGCGAATACCTTCGGCCGTTTTGTCCACTGCCATTGGATCTTCGTTAAAAGCAAAACGAAAACTCTTCTCATCGAAACTCACTTTTTCCGCCTTCGATTGTTTCGCTTTTTCAACAGAGAGCTTTTGGGTGACCGGTTCCGTCGATTTGCTTAGTTCTTCCAGCAGCTTCGGACTGATCGTCAGCAAATCGCAGCCCGCCAACTCTAAAATTTCTCCGACGTTCCGGAAGCTCGCTCCCATCACTTCGGTAGTGTGCCCGAACTTCTTGTAATAGTTGTAAATGATCGTTACCGATTGGACGCCCGGATCTTCCGCGCCGTGATACTCTTTGTCAGTATTCGCTTTGTACCAATCGTAAATTCTGCCTACGAAAGGCGAAATGAGGCGAACTTTCGCCTCTGCACAGGCAACCGCTTGAGGAAAGGAAAACAGGAGCGTGAGATTGCAGTTGATCGATTCTTTGTGCAGCTGTTCAGCCGCTTTGATTCCCTCCCAAGTCGAGGCGATCTTGATGAGCACACGTTCGCGAGAAATCCCCTTCTTTTCGTAAAGGCTGATAAGTTGGCGAGCTTTATCGATCGATCCCTGTGTGTCGAAGGAGAGGCGCGCGTCGGTTTCGGTCGAAACCCGCCCCGGTACTATTTTCAGGATCTCCACGCCAAACGCGACGAGAAGATTATCCATAGCCGATTCGACTTTGGCAGGTCCGCTAAGCGGAGAATTTTTCAAGGCGGTAACCACTTCGTCCAGAAGATGGGTGTATTCCGGCTTGGAAACAGCAGCCAAAATCAGGCTCGGGTTAGTTGTGGAGTCCTGCGGTTTAAATTCCCGAATACTTTCAAAATCACCGGTGTCCGCGACGACCTTCGTAAATTTTTTAAGCTGATCGAGCTGAGAGAGTTTTTCCAGAGTGGCGGTGCTCATAGCAAGTACAACCCAACTCCGGTTAATTCGCTAGAGCAACTAGTTTTTGCGTCTTAGCCACTGCGTTTCATCGATTTCCATCGCCAATTTCACCCAACGTGGCTTGGAGGAGCGAGAGGCGGCCAAGTCCACCCTCGGGGCTCAAACCGTAGCTCGTTCTTGCGGATTTCAGCGGGGGCGGAGCACCAACCGTAGCTGCAAATTCGGCAAGTATTGCCGCGCCTATGGGGGAAGCTTCTAGATGTACCGCGGTAAATTGGGAAAGTAGGGCGCCACTCAGAACGCGATGCGACGCCAGTCGGCCGGGTGATGGGCGCGGGCTCGTTTGCTGAATGAAAATTTGTCTCACCTGCAACTGTTCCAGACCGATGCACGAGAGGATTGTCGCCAACAACCACTCTAGTCCTTCGGTCTCCGGGAACTCGATCTGATCGATCTCGACGCTGGATAATTCGCTCTTGGCGATGGCGATGCGGCGTAATACCCCAAGACTGTGGGACTTAACGAAATCCGAAAATTTCGCGGTTTCGATCTGAGTCCGAAGTTTCGCGTAAGTAATATGGTCATCTTCGCGATGAGCGTGATCATGATGATGGCCAGCCGAGTGGGGATGATCGACGTGCAAAAGGCCTCCGTGCACGCCGAAACGAACCGCGTGCACACCCTGGATCTCTTGACGATCGAAATGGAGATGATGATCACCGACCTCGATGCCATTTAGTTCCCATTCAAACGTTGACGGGCTTACTCCAAGATCGGCCAAGGCGCCGACCAGAGATTCGCCAGTAAACTCCGAAGGACAATCGAGAGAGAGAATCCGCATGGGTTCTATTAGCGCGGAAACGGTTTCGATCAAACCTTCTGGATTCACTCGTCGCATTTCGAATCTCTGCCACGAAAGTAGAACAACAAATTTTGCTGATTTCGGACAGGACATCGGCTGAAAAATCCCGCTTGAACCAGGGGACTTCCAACAGCGATATGTTTGTTATGATAGTTCCAACCGCCGCTCTGTATAAGCTGGCTTATCGCCAGTACGCGATAGGGGCGTTTAATATAAATAACCTTGAACAGATTTTGGGGCTTTTTCTCGGGTGCATTGAATCGCAGGCACCTTTCATTATCCAAATTTCAAAGGGCGCCCGCAGCTATGCGGATAAGCGCATGCTGGAGGCGATGATTCGAACGGCTGAGCAGATTCATCCAGATGCGGTGTTTGCAGTCCATCTGGATCATGGAGATGAAGCGACCTGCTATGACTGTATCGAGTCCGGTTTTTACAGTTCGGTGATGATAGACGCAAGCCACGAACCCTTTGAAGAAAATGTCGCGACCACCCGAAGGGTTGTCGAAAAAGCGCATACGAAAGGGATTAGCGTGGAAGCGGAACTTGGAAGGCTGGGCGGCGTAGAAGAAGACGTCAAGGTGGACGAAGGTAGCGCCTTCCTGACCAATCCGGCAGAGGCGGTCGAGTTTGTTAATCAGACTCATTGCGATTCTCTAGCATGCGCGATTGGAACGAGTCATGGGGCTTACAAATTTAAGGGGAACCAAGGGCTGCGCTTCGAAGTGATTGAGGCCATTGAGCGGAAACTTCCTGGTACGCCGCTGGTCATGCACGGTAGCTCTAGCGTGCCAGCCGAAGAAGTGCAGAGAATTAACGCAGCCGGCGGGCAGCTTGATCCCGCCGCGCGGGGAGTCAACGAAAACGAATATTTACCCGCTGCGAAATTGGGCGTGACCAAGATCAATATTGATACCGACGGCAGGCTGGTTTGGACGCGCGTACATCGTGAGTTCTTTCGCGACCACCCTGCGGAGTTCGATTTTCGCCCGCCGGGCAAAACGTTTGTTCGGGAATACGCGAAATTCATCGCGCACAAGAATGAAAAATTAGGATCGGCCCACCGATTGCCCGAAGTGAGGCAGGCCTTAGCGAAATAGGCAAGTTTTTGCGTGGTATTTTGGAACCCCCGATTCTGAGAGCAGTCTTGTCCGACTGGATGGTCAGTTGCTGGCGCGCCTGCAGACAGTGCCTTTGAAAGCCGACCGCGTAATGGAAGTGGGTTCGGCTAGCTCTGAGAGTTAGTCAATCGGTCGCTATGGAAGAGGGCGTCGAACCAATTCAAGTTCAAATTGAAGATGTTTTCTCTAGAACAGCGACTTGGCTCGAGAGGGCTCTTGGCGGCGATCTGGGAAAACGTGGGTGAAATTTTCGGTAATCTTGCATTGCGTCTTCATGCAGTTTGCAAGAGGATGGTAGCTCCTTTGTTGGGCGACCTGTCGGATGTTGCCGAGCTTCCGGGAGAGAACAAGCAATTTTGTCAGTGTACGGCTTAAAGGTTGCTCTTGGAAATGGAGACGTGGTTAGGCGCACTGCCGCGCTTAACTGATTCCATGCGGGTCTTAATCATTGACGACGAAAAATCGATCCGGAGTTCGACCTCCGCGGCTTTGAGCGCCGAAGGTCACCACGCAAACATCGCTGACAGTTCCACGGTCGCGTTGCTCAAGCTGCAAGAGGAGGCGTATGACTTGGCATTCCTCGACCTCCGATTGGGAGATGAGGATGGACTAGAAGTTCTGGAGGGACTGAAGCGATTGCAACCCCATCTCGTCGTCGTCGTTTTTACCGCCTACGCCTCGGTCTCTTCCGCTGTGTCTGCGATGCAGAAGGGAGCGTTCGATTATTTAGAAAAGCCATTTACGCCCGAGCAACTGCGGCAAATTCTCGGCCGAATCGAAAAGCAACGAAGACTAGAAACGAAGATCGTCGAGCTGCAGCAGGAGATAGATCAGCAGAATCCGGCCATCGATTTCTCGTCGGGAGATCTCTCGATGAGAGCCGCGATCGATATCCTCTTCCGGGCCGCTCCGACCCAGGCCGCCATGTTGCTACTAGGAGAAAGCGGTACCGGCAAAAGTGTTTTCGCGCGCGCGGTCCACGATCGCAGCGAGTATCGGGAGGGCCCGTTTATGACGGTGAGTTGCCCTAGCTTGTCCAGAGAGCTGTTAGAAAGTGAGCTATTCGGGCACGTGAAAGGATCATTCACTGGAGCGGTGCGGGATACTTGGGGAAAAGTCGCAGCTGCGGAATCTGGAACTCTTTTTCTTGATGAGATCGGAGAGCTGCCGCTGGACATTCAGCCAAAGCTGCTTCGCCTCTTGCAGGAACGACAATATGAAAGGCTGGGCGAACATAAGCCGCGGTTGAGCAACCTGCGAGTGATTGCAGCGACGAACAAAGACCTGAGAGTCTGTGTCCGCGAGGGAACGTTTCGCGAAGATCTATTCTACCGACTTGATGTTATCTCGGTGCAGATCCCTCCGTTGCGGGACCGAGAGAGCGACCTCGAGCGCTTTGCTGACGGGTTCCTAAGATTCTTTTCGAAACAACTTGGGCGCACCTCTATGAGGTTCAGTGGGGATGCGCTGAGAAAGCTCAAAGCGTATCGCTGGCCCGGAAATCTGCGCGAGCTGCGAAATACGGTGGAACGTGCGGTCATTCTTTCGAATGGCAATACGATTACCGAGGATTTGATACCCGACAATCCTCCGCCGGAGGTCGATGCGAAAATTGCTATCGGAAGTGATGTCAGTCTCGAGACTCTGGAAGAAGCGCACATCCGGAGCGTTTTACAAAGAGCGCCGAGCCTGGATGCCGCCGCAAAAACCTTAGGCATCGACCCCGCGACTTTGTATCGCAAGCGCAAGCGCCTCAACCTACAGTAGGTATAGATCGGTGCTATGTTGCGTTGGAGATTGACGCTCGGCCTTCTGGCCACGCTGATCATTCTGCTCCTGGTGAGCGTTTACGGCGTTTGGTTGTTTAATGATCTGGGGCGGGCGGTCGATGATGTGCTGCGCAATAATTATGACAGTATCACCGCTTGCCACTACATGCGGGTTGCTACCGCGCGAATCAACATCTTTTACTCGCGAGGTCTCGATCGGCCGGCTCCACCCTATGACCAACCTGGTCCGATCAACGACGTGGAAAGCGAGTTTGCCAAACGGTTTCCCATCCTGGAGCGCAACGCCAGAGATCCGGAAGAGAGGGATTTGGTTGCTCAACTGAAACAAGCCGCGGCCGATTATGTGGCGGTCTATCGCCAGACGTTCGCTCAGTTTAAGGCCAACGATCCCACGATTAAGGAGTCGTGGGCAAAAATTCCAAAAATTACGCTGCGGATCACCGATCTGAGCGAGAAGATTCTCCGACTAAACGAAAAGCAAATGTTTATCGCGAACGCGAAGGCCCGGCGAAAAGCCAAAGATTCCATCCGGCTTCTGCTTACGGCGATGGTCAGCGCGGTGGTGGTTTTCATTTTTACCTACGCTCGGCTGGGCCAATCGCTGATTACGCCGCTGCAGACTCTCACCAACTCAATCCGAGAGTTGCGATCACGTGACTTTGATCGCGCCCTACCCGAAAAGGGAAATGATGAGTTGAGTGAATTGACTCGTGAGTTCAATCAAATGGCCCTGGAGCTTCGCAATTTTTACCGGGAAACGGACCGTAAATTGATCGAACTGAACCAGGTGATCCGGGCGATGCTCACTACGCTGCCCTATCCGTTATTCATTCTCGACCAGCGCAATTTGATCACTCGGATGAACCCGGCTGCAGAAAAATTAATGGTCCGCTTTCACAGCGCGGGTGAGTTACCACCCACTCTTAAGAGCCACGTGACAGAGGCATCGGTAACGGGTCCGGACTACCGATTGGACGACCTTAAACAGGCGCTCCGTTTCCGAATCGATGATCAGGATATCTATTTTTTGCCCCGGATCTTTTCCTTGGTCTTAGAGGATGGGTCAATCTTCGGCCGCGCTCTAATGCTTATCGATGTCACGCGGTTCCGGTGGCTTGACGAAATGAAATCGGATATGTTGGCAACTCTTAGTCATGAAATCAAAACGCCGCTGACGGGTATTCGACTAGTATTGCATCTACTGCTCGAGAAGCGGATGGGAGATCTCACGGATTCGCAGGAAGCGCTGGTGACTACCGCCCGAGACGATTGCGAACGCTTATTGCGTACGTTGAAAAGCATCTTGGATCTCGCCCAAATGGAAAGCGGCAAGGCGCAACTAAGTTTCCAACCACAGTCTCCGGCAAAGATCGTTGAGGAAGCTCGAACAAATTTTCGTGATCTGTTTACCGCTGCCTCACTGGAGTTGAGTGTCGATCTTGCGCCCGATCTGCCTGACGTTGCCGTCGATCCCGACCGGGTTGGCTTAATTCTCTCCAATTTTCTCTCGAACGCCCTGAATTACAGTTTTGCGGAGAGCGAGGTAATCATTCGAGCGCGCCTCTGGAATCAGGACCTTGTTCGTTTCAGTGTGGTCAACCGCGGTCCCGGTCTTTCGGAGCCGGAACAATCTAAAGTCTTCGATAAATTCTATCGGTCAGTTAGATCGGGCGGCGAAGGCGCCGGGCTAGGGCTCTCGATCGCCCGACAGATCGTTCAGGCGCACGATGGACGCATCGGGGTTTTGAGCAAAGTGAATGAGGCCACGGAGTTCTATTGCGATTTGCCAGTAGCGACAGCGGCAAATTGCCTTGTGTCAGAATGAACATCGGGCGTGACCCAGAACTTAAGATCAGGTCTGTCCCCTAGCTGCAGATCAGGCGCGCTCGCCAGTTCGAGCCGATGAGGGCTCGGTTTTCTCATTTTTGCGCAAATCGTTATCTCATTTGTTTTGAGCAGCTTAGGCCCGATCAGCCCGAAAAGATGGGGTGGCGAAAAGCACGGTGAGATGGCCCAGTTGATCTGGGTTTTATGTAAAATCTAGTTGCTCAAAAACTGCCATCCCAGTATTAACAAGAAGGGCCGGAGCGGGTTAGGCCGCTTCAGTGGAATCCCGGGTTCCGTGGTCCCAATATGGATTATCCATGAACCGTCCACTGAGATTGCTGCTTGTCTCGGATCGAGAGACAGACGCTGTTCTCTGTCGAGACGTTCTAGATGAGGCCGGAATTCGGCTGAACGTTTTGCGGACAGAATCAGTTCCCGCCGCGAAACGAGAGATCTCGCCGGATTGGCGGGATTTGATCCTGATATCAGCCGACGACGAAGGTCTTCTGCGGAGCGAGTTTTTGCCGATACTCCGCGCGGTGGATCCTGGCGCACCCGTCATTGTGCTTTGCGATCACTTCGATGAGGACCGGTTTGTGGAAATTTTGCGGGCCGGCGCTGCGGATGTCGTGTCCCGAAAAAGCCGCGAGCGATTGAAGCGGATTTTTAGCAATGCATTCTCTAATTTGCCACCCCTAAAATCGCTCGTTGATAAGCGGCGTCTATCTCAGCAAAACGAGGCGCTTCTTTGGCCTCTCTACAATTCTTCCGCGGAACCACTGGCCTTGTTGCGAGTGGACGGAGAGGGTCAATACAGTTTCGTGCTGGCGAATCGGGCGCTGACAAAGACGGCCGAGAATTGGGGCTTGAGCCCCTCCGTCGATCAGGCCATCGGCCGCAACACCAGAGAACTCGCGTTGAAGGATTGGAAATTGCCGTGGGATCTGTACTGGAAGCTCCATTCCCAGATCGGGAATGCCTGCGCTTTCCGCAAACCACTCACCGAAGAGCAAGAGTGGCATTTGCCGACCGGCGTTCACCTCACGTCGATCACCTTTTACCCGATTCTAAACGGCGATGATCCTTGCAAATTTGTTCTGGCCCGGATGAAAGAGTTGGGGAAGGAGGCCTCCGAACTGAAGGAAACCGAAGAGTCAAATCGGGTCCAGGCACAAAGGATGGAATCGTTGGGCGCTTTAGCGGGTGGAATTGCGCATGATTTCAACAATATTCTCACCTGTATCCTCGGCTATGCCGAGGTAGCTATCCGAAAGGTAGAAGCTGGCAGTCCGATGCACGAAGATCTCACCCAAATCCTCGTCGCCGGTGCGCAGGCGCGTGAATTGGTGAATCAAATCCTCACCTTCAGTCGGAAGGAGCCGGCCCAAAGGCGCGACGTGGATTTGACTGCGTTGATAAACGATAGCCTGCGTCTGCTGCGGAGCGGAGCTCCGGCAAATGTCTTTATCGATACCGTGTTACCGAGAAGCGGGTTGGAACTGTTTGCTGATCCAAATCAGCTGCTGCAAGTGATCCTCAACCTCTGCACAAATGCTTTCCATGCGATGCCGGAGGATGGCGGGAAAATAACCATCACGGCAAAGCTAGTTCCTGCTGACGGCCGCCATCCTTTGACTCGGGAGATGCAGCCGGGACAACCCTACGTTGAATTAGTCGTTGCGGATACCGGTGTAGGGATGAGCCAGGAAACGATGCGACGCATCTTCGAGCCACTCTTTACCACCAAAAAATCCAATCAGGGTACGGGTCTTGGATTATCCATTGTTCACGGCATCGTGCGGTCTCACGGCGGCTTTATCCGTGTGGAGAGCAAGCTGGGCAAAGGTTCGCGATTTCAGGTGTTTCTACCAAAACTAGCGGCTCCAGCGCCCGGGGAAGCCTCTCCGGATGTTCGGGCTCTAACTCGGGCGAAGCCGGATCGAACATCGTCCGCCAAGGCTAAGCATGTATTGATTGTCGATGACGATCGAGATGTCGGGCGATTGGCTGCGCGCATTCTGGAAAAGTTTCGCTACGAAGTAACGACGCTGACCGATCCGAACGAGGCCGTCAGTCTTGTGCGCAAACACCCGGCAATGTTTGATCTGGTTTTGACCGATCTCTTGATGCCGGAACTCTCGGGTACAGAGCTGGCTCTTGCAGTCAAGAAAATCAGACCTGATCTTCCTTTGGTCCTAATTTCCGGACTGGTTTCCTCCGTCAGCGAGGAGAGCGCCCGGGGCCAAGGTTTCGTCGGCTTGATTCGAAAGCCGTTTGAGATTGAGCAAATGGGCAAAAGTGTTGCCGGCATTCTAGGGAACACTGCTGCGGTTCGCACCAGGGCCGCCTAGCAACCCGTGGCAATTCTTGAGTGGAAGCGTGGATCGTTTCTCGGCAGCCTCCTCGGCTTGACGCGGGTCAGTTCACATCCGGTCTGCGGATGTCGCTTACAGCATGGCTTTTGCACTCGAAAGAACGTACCCGCGCTTTCGCGCGGTTCTCAAGAACGCGGCGAGCAACGATTTCTCAATGTGCGCAAAAGCAGCAGCGAGACCCTCCTGCTCAAATATTTTGCCGATCGCTGCTTCCACTTGGGTCGGCTCTCCGAAAGAGGAAAGAAACTGGTTAGACACGAACAGTTCGAAGAGTTGCTGGCGCTCTGCATCGCTCAGTTTCCTAGGCGCAGAGCGCAACAGCCAACGTCTAACGTAAAGAGCCAGCACGGCGTCTCCCACCCAAGCTTTGTCCCTTAAAGCTCGCCCGGTGTTCATGTCAGGCGGGGACCAGGGAAATTTGCCAGGCAAACATATTCTGATCCTTTTGGTCCAGGAATAGCGCGCATGAGTGAGATTGAATCAATCGACCAATCCCAGTTCGGCATGGCGATTTCCTGGGCGAGCTCAAACAGGCGGTTGCCAAACCGAACTGGCAGTCGGCGAAAGTCTAACCGAGCAATCGTCACGTGCGGATAAGACCGATCTTGATTTCTTAATCGGAAGTCACTCGCGAACGTTTTAACTAATACCTCTTGCCAACGCTGCAGCGACGGATTGGGAGCGAATCCAATCCAGAGCACCCTTGGGCGATGAAACGCCGGGAAACATCCAAACCCTTGCGCAACAAGGCAGGGAAATCCCGGTCGTTTTCTCACCAGCTGGGCTAAGTGAGTTTGGATTGCATCCGTTTTATTCGCCGAAGTATTTCCAAAAAAAAGAACGGTGAGATGAAATTGCAATGAGCTAGTCCACCGAATCGGCAATTCGACACCATACGTGCGCTCTAGAAGACATCGGAGAGTTTTCTGAGCCTGGGCCAAACGAGCGACTATCTCGGGAGAAGGGTTGAACGAAAGGAACAACCTAAACAGAGATAAATCCAACGTTCGGTGCTGCCGATCTTCTAGCGGACTATGAGCATCACCATTGAGACCTTCGCTACAATCTGTTGAGCAGGATCCGATATTTTCTCCTGGTTATGATAGGATTCGTTTTCACCGCCGGTCTTGTTCGGTTTCCGACAATGAAAGAGAGCGGGCGCTCACTTGCTTTTCCGGTGTCCGACGCTAGAGGTGTCTCCGCTTCCATGAGAGTAATCGCGTGCTGGTACTTCATTCTTGTTGCGTTAACGAGTCTCGATGAATCCGTATTTGCGGATATATCTACCGCTTCGTGCGAAGCAGCTCAAAAATATTCGGCCGCGCGTCGGGGACTCTCGCTCTTGGTTATGCAGGATGATCAGATCTTTTATGAGGCCTATGCAAACGGTTACGGATCCGATCGGGTCACTTCTATTTATAGCGGTACCAAAGGCTTCTGGTGCGTAGCAGCGATCGCCGCCGAGCAAGACGGGATTTTGGATTTGGATGAACCGGTGAAAAATACCATCACGGAATGGCAAAACGAGCCGGACAAAGCGGACATAAAGATTCGGAATCTGCTGAATTTTACGGCCGGAATCGAGCCGGTCTTTTCTTTGCACGGAAAAGCCATCGGCGATCGTAACGGGTACAGCATTAACCGGCCGGCAGTTCGGAATCCCGGCGAGTCATTCATGTACGGGCCAAGTCAACTCCAGATCTTTAGTGAAGTGCTCCGGCGCAAACTCTTGCCTCGCCATCTCACTCCGCGAGCGTATCTGACGCGCCGAGTTTTGCGCCCGCTTGGTATCGGTGATGTTGATTTTCGCGAAGACACCAAAGGGAATCCACTTCTGGCCTCCGGCTTCAAATTGACGGCTCGCCAATGGTTGGCGCTCGGAATCATTGTCCTGCACAAGGGGAAATATGCGCGCCGGCAGATCGTCTCGAGTGAATTGATTGGCGAGTGTTTCCGCGGAACCCGAGCGAATCCAATGTTCGGCATGGGATTTTGGCTGAATCGAACCGCGAATGATCCGGTGGTCCGTGAGGTCGATGTAGAAAAGATGTTGGACATTCCCTGGCAGCGAGAGGATTGGCACCATGATTGCCTCTGCAAGGATGCGCCCCGCGATATGATCGCAGCTATCGGCTCGGCTTATCAACGGATGTTCATTATTCCGTCCATGAACCTTATCATCGTTCGCCAGGGACGAGATGCTAGTTTCTCTGACGCGAAGTTTCTCCGACTTATCCTCGGCCAAACCAAATCATTCCGCTGACGCTGCAACCCAACCGGGATGACTAAGACTTCGCCCGCGTCTCTCACGGGGAAACGTTGCGGGGGACGCGAATAGTCAAGGGCGAATTTGGCTATCGGCGATTGGCTACTGGAGGAGGCTATTTCCGGGTGGCGAGGATCAGGGTCGAATTGTGGCGGTTCCACTGATAACCGAAACTGAAGGTCAAACTCTTCGGCGAACTGGCCTGATAATATTGGTGTAGGTCTGATTGATCAAATTGCTTAAAGAGTTGGATCGGACCCGTGTAGGTTCCGAAGAATCGAAGAGCCCATTTGTCGGGGGTAAAGTAGCGGACCGGAATCCCTGAATCATCTTCGAGAACTAACCCGCTACTGTTTAAGATGGAGGAGCGCACCGTGTTGAAGTGGCCTTCGTGCATCAGGTACGAGGCAGCCTTCAGGAAACTATTGGCTGGCGCAAACTGCTCGCAGAACCGTAAGACACCGGCATTTTTCTTGGCTCCGTCATCGGAAAGATCCGCAGTGAAGAAGTAAAGAGTCTTTTGTGCTCCGGTCGCCGGATCGGAAAAACTGATCTTCACCCCGCGGGTGGCACCTTGGTTGCCATTGCCTAACGCTCCGTTCCCATTCAAGGAAACATACTCGACCGCCGAAATATCCTTTCCAGTACGGGCGAGGAAAACAAAGACAATCGGTAAGACTCCCTTGAGCTGGCCACGCTCGAAATCCACCCGCATATCTTTGGTTTTGAAGAAGCTAAATTGGAGCAACGTGTTAAGGGAAATCTGGATGTTCTGTAGGGTGGAGATCAAACTGCCTTGTGGCACAGTCAGGAGGTCAGGCATTGGATCGACCGATTCCAAGCCACCGAGAATATAGGTTGTGCAATCGGGGAAGAAGGTGTCGGCGTACAAAAAATCGGGGCCACTAAAATAGTAAAGGCAGGTTTTGGAGCCACCCGCCGGGATCATATCGGCGCGCCAGACCCGGATGTTGCTCAATTGCCGTTGTTCGAGCTGAGCGAACGCCGTGTTCATCGCTGCCGCATGCGCTTGCCAGCGGGAATCTCGCGTCAAGGCGCTTAACGTAGAACTGTCTGAGACCGGCAATCCAGCCAAGTAGCGGGCCGCATCGGTTGCATCAGATGATCTAGGGACGGGCGTCGATTGTACTTGGGTTGCGGGCAAGGTCGCCTGCGGAACTCCCTGAGTGGCGGGTGTTGGCTCGGCGTTTTGCGCGAACACCGAAGAACTAAGCGACAAAATGAGTGCGCTTATTTGGAGCAGCGCCCACCAATGTTTAACCATAGAAATACTAGAGATTAAAAAGTGCGATTCATCACCAATGTCTCAACCCTCACCGGTCCGAGCGGATGGCATCTGCGCCGGACGGTTCCGGTAGAGGAGAGTCGGGACCGCCCGAGAGGAAATAGACGACCAAACCGGCCAACACGGTAAGCAAACCTAGAATTGACTCGGTCGGTTTATCCTGAAGAACGCATTTCATCATCCACAGAGTCATCAGAAGGAATAACAGTGGAGTGATCGGATAAAGCCAGACGCGATAAGGTCTAGTCAGATTTGGCTCACGAAAGCGCAACACTATCAAACCGAGAACAGCCAAGAAACAACAGAGTAGCAAGCTGAATTGAATATAGACCAAAATCGCTTCGAACGTTGAGGTGAGGATGAGAGCTGAAATGATAAGGGCTTGAAGAAGGATGCCAATATGAGGCGCGCCTCGGTGATTCAGGCGTCCGAAAAAGCGCAAATTCTTCGAGTCGTCGGCCATCGCCTTCGTTATACGTGGGCCGATCCATGCCATCGCACTGATCGAAGCGATCAGGCCGATACTGATCAGGGCGCTGGCGACCTTTCCACCGATTGCGCCAAAGATCGCTTGACCAGCGATTTCTCCCACTTGGAGTTGCCCGGAAAGCGCCGTCTTGGGGGTGGCTAGCAGGAAAACAAAGTTAAGCAATACGTAAAGGACCGCGACGAACACGGTCCCAACAAGGAGTGCCAATGGGACGTTCTTGGCCGGATTTCGAACTTCCTCGGTAATATACGAAGCCGCATTCCAACCCGAATAGGAGTACATCACGTAGAACATGCTCACCGCAAACGGACCGGAAAAAATAGTAGTGAGATCGTTGGCCTGAGGAACAAGTTGTAACGGCTGCTTATTGAAGACTAGAAATCCGGCCACAATGAGCACCAGAATCAGCGCAAGCTTAACGATCGTCGAAACATCCTGAAACGCTGCTCCGGTGTGAATGCCAGCCAAATGGATAACAGTAATCAACCAGACAATGGCGATCGAGATTAGGATAGGTGACCCCAGTGGTAGGATCGCGTTGAGGTAATGACCGAACGCCATTGCGGCTAAGGCGATAGGCGCAGAAAAACCGACTGTCGCAGAGACCCATCCCGCCATAAAACCGACGGCAGGATGATAAATTCGTGACAGAAAGCGATACTCTCCGCCAGATCGAGGTATGGCTGCAGCCAACTCCGCGTAACAAAGAGCTCCGCAAAGAGCAGCTACTCCGCCGAAGACCCAGAGCGCGATCAACGCAACATCAGAGTGAATGGACGCAACTTGAAAACCGAGACTGGTAAAGACACCCGTGCCAATCATGTTGGCGACCACTATGTTCGTGGCGGTAAGTCCAGAAATTTTGTTTTCACTCATGCAATGGTGGCACTCCGTTGCCACTTGTTAGTCGAAGCATTCCCGGCACGCCAAGCAAAATCGAGTGACGGCAGCGAGACGTCACGGCTCGTGTCTCGACGGAAAACATCCAATTTCAGCTTGCCGCAGCTTCGCACAAACCCGATCGATTGAGATCACGCGAAAATGGGTAGTGGCGCAGTTTGAATCCTCTCACCCTACTATCGCAATGGAGGCATGGAAACCTGCCTCGCTGAAAGCCCTGCCGCCACAGTCAAACATAATGTAATCACGATTGAGAAAGCGATGGGTATGATAAAGAGGTATCTCCAGCTCACAACCGTGATGGCGGCAAAGCAAAGGGCGAACGCCCACGCAGTGCCGCGCATGAGCGCCAAAGTCGCTGCCGGAAGGCCACCTAGCTGCCATGCCAATATCGCCGCGAAAAGATAAAACACGCCGACAGAGAATCCGGCCGCCACAAAGAGGTCCCAATACGTGCGGTTGAACCCCTGCACATCAAAGTGAATTGACCGCATTGAGCCAAGAAGGGCATCAACTCCCCATTTGGGATCAGACTGGCGAAAGCCGAGTGTATGTCCTACTGCGAAAAGCAGCAGAAGAACAGCAGCGATTCGATAAAACATAGATGCTTTCATTCTTGCCTCCAGAGATCACCGCAGCGGGCACCACTATCCTGCCGCGTAGGTTCAAACTGTACCACTACCGGAAAATGCCCTGTTTTCCCGTTCCTCATTCCAGAAAAAGATCGGCCAGCAGTTTTTGTTCAGGCTCGATGGCGTACGCGGCGAAATCGGTCATCCCTCTCTCACGCAGAATATCTTCGTCGATGCAAAATCGCCCCGTAAACGTGCTAGCGTCCTTGATTAGTATGGCATGGGCAGCATCGGCGACAATCTCCGGTTTTCGGCAGCGAAGGGGATCAACTCCGGGAAGCATCGCAATCGCCGCAGTGCGGATCACAGTCTTCGGCCAAAGGCAGTTAAATGCTACACGTTCTGCTTCCCATTCGGCAGCAAGTCCGAAGGTGAGCATCGCCATGGCAAACTTAGAAGTGGTGTAGGCCGTGTGTTGGACAAACCAGCGTGGATCAAGCGAGATCGGTGGAGCGAGCGTTAGGACGTGCGGGTTTTCCCGACCGATCAAATAAGGAAGGCACAACTTGGCGCAGAGGAAGGTTCCCCGAGCGTTGACTTGGTGCATGAGATCGTAGCGCTTGAGTTCAGTGGCATCCGCCCGAGTTAACTGGATGGCGCTCGCGTTGTTCACCAGAATATCGATGCCGCCAAATTGCCGCACGCATTCAGTTACGGCGGCTGCAACCTGCTCTTCCGACCGAATATCCACCTGCAGCGGGAGCGCTCGGCCGCCGGCGTTTTCGATCTCTTTTGCAGCAGTGTAGATGGTGCCTGGCAGACGAGGGTGAGGTTCGGCGGTTTTCGCAAGTACCGCGATATTGGCCCCATCCTGCGCGGCTCGTAATGCGATCGCCAATCCGATCCCGCGACTGGCGCCAGTCACGAACAAGGTACGGCCTTTTAAGCTGCGGTGTTCCACGCAGGCTATTGTACCGCGTTTGCTGGGCAGCGCATCAATCTCTGGGACATCTAGCGTCGTGACTGTCTCTCCGGTCCAAACTCAAGCGAAGCTGCATCCGATAGTTGGTGTTGCAATCGGAGGACATCGTGAAGCGTCACAATTCCGATCGGAGCATTTCAGCGATCGGTGCTGCTGGCAAAGATCGGAGAAAAATTCGCGAGGGTCGAGCTTGGGCGACTCTGTAGAAAGGCAAGCGATCGAGGCGGGATGTGGCGCTCAAGCTCTATTCCGTCTCGTTCAATGATTTTGCTATAAAAATTGGTGCGGCAAAACGCTCCTCCAGCTTGGGATGATCCCTGCCAATGCGCAATCGCATTACCATCGTTTTTGCCAGTACGAATCCCTCTTCAGAGTCCCAGAAAAATGATTGCTTGAGATTTGGCAAAGGTTAAAACTCGCTTCCGCATCATTTGCATTGAATGGGATCATACGCTTTCTGTATGCCTGTTCGATAAGCGCGCACACACAAGGAAGAAGTCGTGATGGATAATCGAGCCTTTTTGAAGCCGGCAAATTACCTTCTCATCGGCGTGCTCAGCGCTTGTTGGGCAGGCTGTAGCAAGCAGAGCACCGAGCAGGCAGCTCCCCCTCCCCCACCGGTAACTGTAGCCAAACCGGTAACTAAAGAGATCGTCGAATGGGACGAGTTCACCGGCCGGACTGACGCCGTTCAAAGCGTTAATATCACCGCTCGGGTAAGCGGCTATCTCTACAATATCACCTTTAAGGCGGGGGATCTGGTGAACCAGGGTGACCTTCTCTTTGTCATCGACCCGAGGCCTTACCAAGCGGCTTACGATCAGGCTAACGGACAACTCCGGCAAGCGGAGGCGCAGCAGAAACTCAACAATTTGAATCTCGCCCGTTCCGATGAGCTCCGGGCCAAGAACGTAATCGCCAAGCAGGACTACGATAATGCGGTCGCGCAAAAGAACGTCTCCGACGCCCAGGTTATCGCAGCGCAAGCTGCAGTGGAATCGGCTCAGCTGAACTTGGACTTTACGGAAATTAAAGCCCCAGTCACTGGCCGCATCGGTCGGGAACAAGTGACGGTCGGCAACCTGGTCCAAGCGGACTCGACCTTGCTTAGCACGCTCGTGAGCGTCGACCCGATCTACGCCTATTTTAACATCGATGAGCGTTCGGAGCTGAAATATCGGCAGCTAGTGAGAGAAGGCAAGCTCGCGGACGCGAGAAGTGCTCAGGTGCCAGTCTATCTTCAATTGGAAAATGAAAAAGGATTTCCGCATCAAGGAACGATCGATTTCGTCAACAACCAATACGATCCATCCACCGGAACTCTTCAGGTCCGAGGTATTTTTCCCAATGCTAACGCGTTTTTGGTTCCAGGGGCGTTCGTGAGAGTCCGTATCGCGGGAACTCCGAGATACCAGGGTGTTCTTGTGACCGATCGAGCGATCGGGAGTGATCAGGGTCAAAAGTTTGCGCTGATCGTGGGCGAAAACAATACCGTTGAGCTGCGGCCTCTGGAACTCGGTCCGGTTGTGGATGGGCTTCGGGTTGTCAGAAAAGGACTTACCGGAGACGAAAATGTCATTATCGATGGACTCGTAAGTGCCCGGCCTGGCTCGAAGGTCAATCCCCAGCCGGGGGATATGAACCAGTTCACGTCCAGTCAACTCGAGTTGCAGAAAAACGTGAAGGTAGAATCGTCCGGGGCCGGGAAGGAGAAGCCGGCTGGAAACCAGCCTCAATCGGGACCCTCGCCAAACCAAGGTAATCAACCGAGCGGACCGAAGCACGAGGGCGGCCGGTAACCTCGGGAGAACAGGTATGAAATTCTCCCACTTTTTCATCGAGCGCCCGATTTTCGCGATGGTGATTTCCATCGTATTCGTCATCGCCGGTATGCTGGCCTATCTCGGATTGCCGACGGCGCAATATCCCGAGATCGCGCCTCCCACGATCCAAGTCACGGCGAGTTATCCTGGCGCCGATCCCAAAGTGGTCGCTGAGACCGTGGCGACACCTATCGAAGAGCAGGTCAACGGGGTCGAGAACATGCTTTACATGGCGTCGCAATCGACCGCCGACGGCACGATGACTCTAACCGTCACCTTCAAGCTCGGGACTAACTTAGATATCGCCCAAGTACTAGTGCAGAATCGCGTCGCTATTGCGAACCCTCAGCTTCCGCAAACGGTCCGAAGTTTGGGGGTAACGGTGCAGAAACAGTCTCCCGACCTGATGATGGTTGTACATCTACTCTCTCCGAAGGGCACCTATAATCAGGCTTACATGAGCAACTACGCCTTTCTCCAGATCCGCGACGTGCTTTCTCGCCTGCAAGGGGTTGGCAACGTCAATGTCTTCGGAGCACGCGAGTACAGCATGCGCGTCTGGCTGGATCCGAACAAGATGTACGCACGCAATCTGACTAGTGACGACATCGTTTCGGCTATCCAGGCTCAAAACATACAAGTGGCTGCAGGACGCCTTGGAGCTGAGCCGGCTCCGCCTGGCACCGACCTTCAATTGACGCTCAATACCCAGGGCCGCCTCATCACGCCAGACCAATTTGGGCAGATCATTGTGAAGCGTGGAGACAATGGCCAGATCGTTTACCTGGCCGACGTTGGGCGGATCGAGCTCGGAGCCAAGGATTACAACATCTCTTCTTATCTGGACGGTGAACCGGCGGTGGCGTTAGCCATTTTTCAACTTCCCGGCTCCAATGCGGTGGCGACCGCGCACGCCGTGCGGGCCGCAATGAAACAGCTTTCCCAAGCTTTTCCCCAAGACTTGGAGTACACTATAGTCTACGATCCGACTCAATTCATCGAGCAATCGGTCGAAGCAGTCATCCACACGCTTTTTGAAGCGGTGGCCCTGGTTTTGATTGTGGTGCTGGTTTTTCTCCAGACCTGGCGTGCGACCATCATTCCTCTTCTGGCCGTGCCTGTCTCCCTTATCGGTACCTTTGCCGTGATGGCCGCGTTTGGTTTCTCGCTCAACAACCTGTCGCTCTTTGGACTAGTGCTCGCGATTGGGATTGTCGTCGATGATGCGATCGTTGTCGTGGAGGCAGTTGAACATAACATCGAATTGGGGATGCCGCCCAAGGAGGCAACCGAGAAGGCAATGGATCAAGTCGGAGGCGCTGTCGTTGCGATCGCCATCGTTCTGAGCGCAGTGTTTATTCCGACCGCGTTTATCACCGGTATCACCGGACAGTTTTATCGTCAGTTTGCGTTAACGATTGCCGTTTCAACGTTGATCTCAGCTTTTAACTCTCTCACGTTGAGTCCAGCCCTGGCCGGGCTGCTGTTGAAACCACGGGATGCAAAGAAAGACATTTTGACCCGGACCCTCGATCTACTCCTCGGCTGGTTTTTTCGTCTCTTTAATAAGACCTTCGACGCAACTGTAAACGGATATACTCGGGCTGTGCACCGATTGTTACGACTCTCAGTAATCGTTTTGCTGATCTACGTGGGTTTGTTAGTTTTGACTGGATTGGGGTTCGACAAAGTACCAGCTGGGTTCATTCCGACCCAAGACCAAGGCTATCTCATTGCATTCGCGCAGTTGCCTGACGGAGCCTCGCTGCAGAGATCGGAAGAAGTGCGCAAACAGATGTCCGAGATCGCTCGCAAAATTCCGGGTGTCGCTCATACCGTGGAGTTTACGGGCTACTCTGGGCTCGATGGTACAAATCGCAATAACACCGTGACTGCGTTCCTGGTGCTCGCGCCGTTTGCGGAGCGGGTTAAAGATCCCAGGTTGAGTGGGCCCGGGATAACCGCGGCAGTCCGCCAGAAATTTGCTCAAATCCAGGATGCGAGAGTGCTCGTTTTTCCACCGCCACCCGTCCGTGGAATCGGGAATGCTGGCGGATTCAAGATGCAGGTGCAGGATCGGCGCGGCGCAGGTCTGCCGGCCTTGCAAGCGGCTACCGACCTCCTCATTGCAAAGGGCAGTTCCGGGCACGGACTGGTCGGACTGTTTACGAGTTTTCGTTCACAGGTTCCGCAGCTCTATCTCGATATCGACCGGCGAAAGGCAGAGACGCTGGATGTTCCGCTGAATTCAGTATTTGACACTTTGCAGGCGTATCTTGGGTCAACTTATGTCAACGATTTCAACTTCCTGAACCGGACCGATCAAGTCAATATCCAGGGTGACGCACCATTTCGGGTCGAACCCGAATCGATTGGGCAGCTCTACACGCGGAATAACAAGAACCAGATGGTTCCGCTCGGCACCTTGTTGGACATCAGGGAAATCAACGGACCGGACAAGGTGATGCACTACAACATCTATCCGTCGGCGGAAATCAGCGGAAATACGCTGCCGGGAGTGAGTTCCGGACAGGCTATCCAAGTGATGGATCAGCTAGCCAAAGAGAATCTGCCAAGCCAATTTGGCTTTGAGTGGACGGAATTGACCCTGCAACAGATTCTCGCGGGTAACTCTTCGGTGTATATTTTCCCGCTCTGCGTGCTGTTCGTTTTCTTGGTGCTAGCCGCGCAATACGAGAGTTGGGCGTTGCCGCTGGCGATCATTCTGATTGTGCCGATGTGTCTGTTTGCGGCAATTTCCGGAGTCTTTCTCAGGTCGATGGATAACAACATTTTTACTCAGATTGGATTCGTCGTTCTGGTTGGTTTGGCTTGCAAAAACGCGATTCTGATTGTCGAGTTCGCCAGGCAACAAATGGATGCCGGTCACGATCGGATGGACTCAGCGGTTGAAGCAGCGAGGCTCCGTCTTCGCCCGATCTTGATGACTTCGTTTGCCTTCACTCTTGGGGTGGTGCCGCTGGTTGTTGCGGTCGGCCCGGGCGCCGAAATGCGACAAGCGATTGGTACAGCTGTGTTCAGCGGAATGATCGGTGTCACGCTCTTTGGGATCTTTCTCACGCCAGTCTTCTTTTCGGTGATCATGAAGATATTTGGCCGCAAGCCGCGCGAGGAGAAAGAGCCGGCCGAACCGGTTCCCGTTAGTCAAAAGTAGATGCCGCTATATGTTGGGAGGGAAATGAGCGTCCTAAATCATGATGATGCCGGTATTCGGACCGACACGGATTGTGTTCATCGATTTATCTCTGCTGACCAGGCGGAACCGGGCCGGGAACCGGCTTTGGTTTTGCTCCACGATTCCGGTGCGAACGAAGAACAGCTGCTTTCGGTAGCCGAGGTCTGGACTCGAGATCATCGAACCAACGTGTTGAGCTTGCGAGGGTGGTTTCCGTTCAATGAAGGATATTCCTTTTTGGGCGGGCCCGACGAAACGATTTGTAAAGAAACCTGCTTCATCGAAAAAGCTGACCGGATCTCGCGGTTCCTGAAGTGGGCGGTCGGCGAGTACGATCTTAATCCGGGACGAATCGTCGTGTTTGGGATAGGCGATGGAGCTACCCTGGCGGCCTCCCTCCTTTTTGTGCATTCCGAACTGTTGGGTGGTGCAGTCTTGATTCGACCGAGATCGCCATTTCGTCCCAAGCCGCTGCCCGCACTTCCGTGTTACCCGGTCCTTCTCATTACCGGCCAGCGCGAACCTGCTGCTTTCCAATCTGAAGCCAATGACTTGGCTGATCTCCTGTTCCAATGTGGCTGTAGCGTTCGCCGAGTGCGAGTGCCTCTCGATCATCGCTTCGAACCCAAGCTAATCCGGGCTGGCAGCGCTTGGTATCGCAAAGTCTCTTCCGTCGATATTTCTATCGAATGCGCGATCTGATGAATTTGCCTTGTGGTTTTTTCACGATAGCGAAAATCCCGGGCGATTTTATCAATTGATTTTGTTAGAATTTTTTTTATGAAAGTCGCAGTTCTCTTCGGCGGTAATAGCTCGGAACGTGATGTGTCGATTGCCAGCGGGGCCCAAGTAGCGAAGGCGTTGCGCGAGGCGGGTCATCGGGTAATCGCCGTAGATACGTTTCGCGGTGTTTTGTCCGACTTGGAACAGCAAAGTTTGCTTTCTCGCGGTGTTGCTCCAGCGCCGCCCACCGAACAAGAGCTTCAGGTTGTTCGAGCAAAAACCGGCGGAATCGTCCAAGCCTCCTATTTTGGTGATGCCGACGTTGTCTTTCTCGCATTGCACGGAGGAACGGGTGAGGATGGAACAATCCAATCCGTATTTTCAGCTGCCGGCATCTCCTACACGGGGAGCGATCATGTGGGAAGCGCGGCGGCAATGGACAAAGATCTGGCAAAACGATTGTTCATGGCGACAGGTGTCCCGACACCTAAATGGTTAATGGCTCCAGTGAAATCGGAAGACGCTTGTGCTGAACTCGGTCTTCCCTTAGTGGTCAAGCCGAACAAACAAGGATCTACCGTCGGACTATCAGTAGTCCAAAGGCCGGAAGATTTATCTGCGGCGGTGGCGGAAGCCTATCGGCACGACGATGAGGTGATGTTAGAGGAGTTCATTCCCGGCCGCGAGTTTACGGTCGGAATCCTGGCTGATCGGGCCTTGGCGGTGGGCGAAATTATTCCTAAGCTGTCAGACATCTTCGATTACGAGAGCAAGTACCAGCCAGACGGAGCGGAAGAGATCTTTCCAGCTCATATTTCCACCGAAGCAACCGCAGAAATGCAACGGTTGGGTCTGCTTGCACATCGGGCGCTCAAACTTAAGGACTACAGCCGAGCCGATTTTCGGATGGATGCGAACGGCAAAATCTGGTGCCTCGAGGTGAACACGCTTCCGGGTCTCACTGCCCAGAGTCTACTTCCAAAATCGGCCGCAGCGGTCGGTATTTCGTTTAGCGCTCTCTGCGAGGAGATCTGTCGACTAGCATTAGCGCGCAGAAGCCGCTAAGAAGAATGCCCTCGACAAAACTGGCAGAGGCTGGGCGAGAGCTGGTCAGTGATCGGGCTAGTGCACCACTTCCGTGACTGGTATAGCAGCGTTGCGATCAAAATGGGCCGCCGGCAATGCGCGACGAAGGAGCATATCTGAATCGATACGTGACTGAGGAGCAACGCGGCCGCCGACCCATTTTCATCGCAACCCTCTGGGCTGCGCGGATTTTGGCCGGGTGCTTTGTTGCTCGTCGGTCAAAGGTAAGCGTCATGCGTAGCACCTCTGTTTGGGCGGGCGTCAGAAGTCGTAGGCTCCGGCCATGGCGTCTACGCCGAAAGAGACAGGAGCCTGCTTGTCGATTCTTATGCTGATGTTAAGCCCCGCGGAACCAAAATGCTCCGGGATTTCCTTCAGTCTGCTGAAACCGGAAAAATTGCGACAGGAGGGGATCCAGGCGGCGAATTCGACAGTCCTTTCGAGGAAGCGGCGGCAATCGCCATTCGGCGAAATGGTTATGGGGTGGTACCACAAGTTGGCGTTTCCGCATTCTGGATCGATTTGGGAGTGTTGGATCCTGAGAAGCGTGGACGATTTTCCTCTGTATTGAATATGACGGAGCAGCCTATCGCAGCTCACGTTCCGCGCGTGACCGGGACCGGCTCAGACAGGCCGTTCTCAAAGGGCTCGGCTGGCGGTTGCACCGGATTTGGAGCCGTGACTGGTTCTGCAATCCGGACCGGGAGACTCAGCGGCTGCTGGTGCCGATGTGGATCCAATTCTTGCGACCAAGAGCGACCGGACGTATGGCGTTCTCTGCCCAGTTATTGGAAAGCTCTAACTCGGGATATTCCAGGAAGCGGGTCAGCCGCGGCCAGAGGGTGAGGGTATAATTAGCGGCCTTAGCCAGAAGGCTCTTGGGCAGGGCGGCCGCACGAGCAGTCTCGATCTGGGACTTAATTTTATCGACCAGCGGCTTGGATTTCTCCAACCGTAACATAAGACGGGCCTTTGGGCTTAAAGCCTCGTGGCGCGCTTGGGCGTCAATCTCAAAGAGCTCATCCATCTGCGCCACAATAGTAATAGCCCTCTGGTCCTTGGGATTGAGCTCCACGGCCTGGAAGAACTTCCGTCTAGCGTGAGCCCAACAGGCTGCATGCACCATTGCAGGTCCACCCACATGGTCGTAGGCCGCATAGCCGTCGGTTTGAAGTATGCCCTCGAAGTTACCCAAAAACCGTTTCGGACCTTCCCGTTCCCGACCCAGTCGGAAGTCGAACACCACTGCCGCGCCAGGCCGACTATACTGCCAGAGGTAGGCTTGATGATTTTTGCCTCGTACCCGCTCGGATTGAACTCCGACCGGCGTTTCATCAGCCTGGATATAGTTGCCACTCACCAACTCTTGAGTCATCGCTCCACTGATGGGCCGTAGCAATTCACCCACTCGCATTACCCACCCATCCAAAGTCGCTCGGGAGATTTCCAAGCCGGTCTCTCGCTCCAGAATCACGCTCTGGCGATAAAGCGGAACGTGATCGGCATACTTGCTTACTACCGCATCGATTACCACTCGATCGCTAGCCAGACCTTTCTCGATAATCCGTGCTGGCAGCGGCGCACACTGGACTCCTTGCTCTTCACAGCTCTTACAGGCTCGCTTCTCCCGCTTGGTCACCCGCACGAAGTATTTGGCCGGTTCGACATCGAGTTGCTCACTCTGCTCGTAACCGATAACCGTCGTCTCCCTGGCACAGTTGACGCAGATACATTGTTCCGGTCGGTCAAAGACCACAGCGGGTATTCCTCCCTCCTCGCGCCGCGCACCCAACCAAAATCCGCAGCAGCGCCAGGACAAGACGAAGTCGCTATTGAATCTTTAACGAGGCGTTGCAACCGGCACAACAAGCCCTCGCAGGTGACTAGAACGAAAAATGGTGACGTGGAGTTTCCTACTCAGCGAAAACCGGATTACCGTTATACTCCACGCAAACGAGTTGGCCACGCATTAGCTGACCCTTTATAATGCTCAAGTGCTCGATCGGGTGGGCCCGCACAAAGGTGAAGTCGAGGTTTTGAAACAGGAAGGGAAGCATGGCGCCCAGAATTCCCCCATGAGTGATCATTAGAAGGATTCCAGGTTCGCCCCCGCAATTCTCGATCGCCTTTTTAACAAAAGGCGCGAACCGGCGTTTCATATCGTTTAAGCTTTCCCCGCCTGGCGACCTGGCATCGAAATCGTTGTGCTCAAACCACCGCTTTTTGCTTTCTGCATCAGAGATGGCTCCTAACGTATCCGGCAAAGCACTAGTACCCTCGTAGATTCCCATGCTGTATTCGCTTAGCTCTGGTACGATTTGCATCTCCAATTTTTTGATTTTGCAAATCTCTTCAGCGGTTTGTGTTGCTCGCAGGAGAGGACTTGTATAGACGGCGCGAACCTGCACAAAGAAAAGCAGGCGCGCGAGAGTTTGCGCTTTTTGGAGCCCGTGGGCGGTCAGAGGAAACGAACAGCCCTTATTGGCGTAGATGCGTCGGACGTTTGCCTCGCTTTCGGCGTGCCGAATAAACCAGATCTTTACAGTATCAAAATCCGACATTTGCGACCTCGCTAAAGTGACGATCGCGACTGCGGCTTCTCGTGGTGCCGCCTGTTTGTCATCTGTCATTATGTCATTTGGCTATTCCTAACTCTCATTCCTCGTCTGTCGTCGGTTTGGGTCGCAAGGCTTCCATTAAGTGCGTCTTTAGTTCGTGTAACCCAAGCTCCAAGCCGACCGGATAGATGTGAGGATTCAGTAGGCGTTTGATGCCAGGATAAAAGCGTTTCAATTCCGCTTGAGTCGACGTCCGGATTTCATGAATGGAGGGCTGCCGATAGACTAGCTTGCCTTCAGAGAAGACCGGGACCAAGAGATCTCGATGCTTGGTATTTGCGGGGATTTTTTTCCGCATTGTGATGTCTGCGGGATTCACGATTGTCTGCGG
Source organism: uncultured Verrucomicrobiae bacterium (assembly GCA_963804425.1). Lineage (GTDB taxonomy): Bacteria > Verrucomicrobiota > Verrucomicrobiia > Chthoniobacterales > JAFAMB01 > DASTDH01. The sequence continues at coordinate 644,966 of CAWDQF010000007.1, forward strand.
CGTTTTGATTCCGCCAATTTCGTTATACACCATATCGGCGATATACTCGCCCTCGCGCTCAAAGCGGCGGACTTGGAGAAATCCCGGATTAGAGGCCTTTACCGCTTGCTCAGATAATTTGATCTTGTACTCCCAATTAGTGCCCCGCGATCTTACTGCCCCGAGCTTAAACACTCCGCCCAACGCAGGTTGGTCGAATGCAGTCACCAGCTTTGTTCCAACCCCCCAGGCATCGATTACCGCGCCTTGGGATTGAAGACTGCTGATGATATTTTCATCTAGATCGTTGCTGGCCAAAATCTGGGTCTTTTCGAATCCTGCTTCGTCCAACAGACGGCGCGCTTGAATGCTCAGATAGGCGAGATCTCCGGAGTCAAGCCGGATGCCCATCAGATTGTGTCCCTGTTGTCGCAAGGTCCGACCGACCTCGATCGCGTTCCGCACACCGGTTAGCGTGTCATAGGTATCAACCAGGAGGTGGGTACTGCCGGGGAGCGTGGCCGCAAAGGCCGCAAATGCCTCCGGCTCGCTGGGAAACGACATTACCCAGCTATGCGCATGTGTGCCGCGGACCGGTATACCGAACACCTTTCCTGCCAACACATTGGAAGTGGCCGCACAACCTCCAATGTAGGCAGCGCGCGTCGCGGCCAGCGCGCCATCCGGACCGTGGGCCCGTCGCAATCCAAACTCAAGTACCGGTGCTCCTTTTGCCGCGAGGCAAATGCGCGCTGCCTTCGTAGCGATCAGTGTTTGAAAATTGATGATGTTAAGTAAAGCGGTTTCCAAAAGCTGGCACTGAAGGAGGGACCCGCTCGCGCGCAACAGAGGTTCGTGCGGAAATACCACTGTCCCTTCCGGGAGTGCTTCAACGTTGCCGGCAAAGCGAAGAGTACCGAGATAATCCAGAAAGGCGGGTCTAAAAAGCTTCTTGCCATCGCTTCCCTCGAGCCCCCGGAGATAAGCAAGATCGTCGGCACGAAAGCGAAAATGGAGGATATAGTTTATCGCGTCCGCCAGTCCGCAAGCGACGGTGTACCCGCTTTGGAAAGGGTGCTCGCGAAAGGTAAGATGAAAAACCGCTTCCTGATCCAGCCGCCGCTGCTTCCAATAGCCGTAAGCCATCGTCAGCTGATACAGATCGGTCAATAACGCGGGCGAAGCCCGATCCTGAGCGTCCATCCTCAAAATGAATAGCCAATAGCCAATCTCCGATAGCCAATATTTGCTATCGGCTAATCGTATCGACTGCGGATGGCCGCCTATTGGCTATTAGCGATATCTTACTGCACGTGCGCCCAACTTATGAACGCCTCCGGGCCACCTTCCAAGTACCCGACTTGCCGGCGGACTTCTTTGCCGGACGGATCAAGCAACACGTAAGTCGGAAAGCCCTCAATGCTATACTTCTTGGCCAGCTCTTGATTCTGAGATTTCTCAGTGGGGGATTGCCCGCCCCTGCGAGGAAAATCAAGTTTGACCAATATAAGCTTTTCGCCGGCAAAAGTGGAGAAGGCCGGCTTATCAAAGACCTCTTTGTCCATCTTGATGCAATAAGGGCACCAATCGGAGCCGGTAAAATCTAGTAGAATATATTTATTCTGTTGGGTGGCTGTCGTCTTAGCGGCGGCGTAGTCCGTTTGCCAAGGTAGCGACTCGCTAAAGATCGAAGCAATTGGGAAAAACGTAAGCAACGCGATACCCAGGACCAGAGGTCGGATAGCGGAGCGTTTCGAAATGACGTTCATCATAGGTGAATACTTAATTTACTTTAGGGAAAAATCTACTGCGTCCGTGTACAGGTCAAACAGATCCCGACAAGCGGGTCCTGCAAATATTAGATGGTCTCGGCAGCCAATTATTCCAGATGTAGGACGAAAAACCCGACTACGCACCCCGCGCCTGCGGGGCACTTCGTCTCGGCCACACGCTGGGCTAGGCACATCCGGGGAAATACAAACAGCTCAAGCCGCGCGGCTGATACCGCTCAAGCTTTCGCCCTACCAACTTCCGGATTCTGAATTCTTTTTTATCTTAAAAAAAAATCGACGGCGTCGGCATAGGTATTGAACGGGTCGGGCATCGAAAGGTAGTCCTGGCTCTCCAGAGCGATCGAATCCCAATTGATGATATAGGGAAGGTTCTTTCTCTGAAAATAAGCAACGGCTCGGCCGCGGCCCGCCGCTCGCGTGTGCGCAGGCGGCGCCAGTTTCGCTTCAGCCCGCCGAACTGACGCATTGAACTCGCCAATGGTTTTGGCCGGCTTCAAAGCGAAAAAGAGTCCGCGCTGTGGGTGTATATTGTGGTACTCGAGATCGATGCTCTGCAACCATGGATCTTGCCAGGAGAGCCCTTGATCTTCCACAAACATATTGAGAAGCCATTTCTTGGAAATCCAGTCGACCCCGCCAATCAGTAATTCCGGTTTCTCCTTAAGCGCATCGAGTGTGAACTGCCACATCTCCAGAATCCAGTCGGTTTCTTCGTCGCAACCACTCAGGTATCGCTGAGCGTGGGCGAGGAATTGATACTGAATGTCGAGTGCGTCCTGGGTGGAGCCATCATCCATTTCAACTACCCAGTCTCCGTCGGGATGGCGGGAGATTTCCCGCGTTGCCAGAACGGCGTCCCGCAAGGCGATCTGCCTCGGGAGAAGATTCTCCTCCAACAAGGTCAGAATACAGACGGTCGTGCCAATCTTAAGCGCATTGGCAAATGGACTCATGTTAGAATCTCCGATCAGGAGATGCAGCCGGCGATACTTGCGATAATCAGCCAGTGGTTCATCTCGGGCGTTGATGATGGCCCGGTTGAATTGTACCCACTGATAAATGTCATTCACGATGTGATCCGCCCGTTGGCTGATTTGGAACGGAATGTTTCCTGGCCGATCTGGAATCTCAAAATCGAAGGCGAGTGGGTTTGCATGGCCGACCCGCCCCGAGCCGGTGAAAATTTGCCTCGTGGCCAAAAAACCGAGTAACGATGCGAGAATTTCCGGGGTGAATTGGGCTTCCCGGCGCATCAGATAATTCTCGTGGCAGCCAAAAGTCGCCCCGGTGTGATGGTCGATATTGTTCTTTAGAAAAGAAACCTTGTCTTCGACCCCTAGCTCTTTGATCGCCTGGTACAGGAGAAGATCTCCCGCAATGTCGTAGGCGACCAAGTCACGAACGGTCAAACACTCCGGCGAAGAATACTCCAGATGGCCCATATCCAGGTAAAGCCGGCCACCATTCAAAAGAAAACCGCCGTTGCCCGGCGGTTCCTCGTAATCGCGATAATGCAGATCGATCGCGCCGATCTGACACTTGCGGAAAAGGTGATTTTTGATTTTTACGGGCCACGCGTCAGCTTGGCTTTGCGCTTGATCCTCAGAGATCAGACATCCGTATTCAGTCTCGAGGCCAGCTACCCGGTTCATGCTCCGGGAGTTTCGGGTCAAAACCCGAAGCTATCAACCGGAAGTTGGTCGTGGCCGGCGGTATTTGCCGTCACTTTTTCTTCTTATCTTTATCGTTGTTTCCGCCTTTGCTTCCGCCACCGCCTTTGTTGCCACCGCCACCACCGCTCGGATGGGAGGCCGCGGTAGGCGCATGATAAGTCGTCTTGGGCTGATAGGTCGTCTTGGGCTGATAAGTCGTCTTAGGCTGATAAGTCGTCTTAGGCTGATAAGTCGTCTTAGGCTGATAAGTCGTCTTAGGCTGATAAGTCGTCTTAGGCTGATAGGTCGTCTTAGGCTGATAAGTCGTCTTAGGCTGATAGGTCGTATGATGGGTTCCTCCGCCCGCACTATTCGTCGTTGCTAAACTGCTCTTTTTCAGAGTCTTCGGCGGAGTGTAATTACCACCACCGGTACCCTTGGTGGTCTTAGTATTGGTCGTGGTCTTGAACGACTTTAGCTTGTTTGACCCTGGGTTATTGTTTCCGCCTGCAGTATTTCCCCCACCGCCACCCTTAGCCCCTTTATTGATGGAGGTATTGGTGGTGCTGTTGAACGCCTTTAGCTTGGTGGATCCGGCTCCATTGTTTTTGGTGCCTTTGATTCCCGGATTATTGACCGTTCCCTTATTCCCGACAGTGGCTTTGTTACCAGGGCTTGGGTTAGCCAATAATCCATTTCCGGCTCCCTTGTTGTTTGCCACGACGTTGTTGCCGGGGCTCTTATTGGCGCCTACAACTTTGGTACCTGACGCGTTATTTCCCCCAACCGTCTTGTTGCCGAGAATCGTCGGCTTCACGAGCATGTTAGCGGTCTTGGGTATATTTCCTGGCACCGGGTTTTGCTGGGCAAACTTAGTCTGCAAACTCTTCGCCTCGGTCGCATTCACGTTATTCCAACCCTTATTGACCTTCGTATTTGTGAGTGTTTTCGCGACGGTTGGTGGTTTGGTCGCGGTTGTTTTGAGAGTTGTTTTCGGTCCAATGACACTGAGTTGGTTGCCGTTCTTTGTCGTTTTAAACGCGCGGGGATCGTTTTGCGCAGTATAGTTGATGTTGTATTTGGTTATTTGCCGGTTGGTTTTCAGCGCGATCTGTTGAGCCCGCGGACCGTAATTGTTAATGACGCTGCTATTATTATAGATGTTCGTTACGTTCCGGGTGCGATTGATGATCGCTACGTTCTGGCTGAACGGCGCGAACGCTCCAACGTAGCTGTGGGCGTACCAAGAGTGGTAGGGCAGGAAGGAATACCAGCCTGGTCCAATCCCCCAATAAGAGTCACACCAGCCGCCGACACTGAAGCCGACCGAGACGCTTCCGCACTCAGGCGGCAGCGGCGCCCAGCCAACGTAATCGTCCGAGTCGCGCCAGGAAACCCAAGCCGGTGCCCATTCGTGTCCTGGTACCCAGACCCAGCCTTCCCCGTCGACGAGTACCCAGCGTCCGTAATGGTACGTAGCCCAACCAAAATTTTCGTTCGAATCCCAATACCACCCGCGATCAGTGTCTTCCCAATGGCCGTCGGAGTAGGGACGCCAATCGGAGGAACTGACGGCTACGGTCGGCTGGAAGACGTAACCGTAGTTATCGTCGTAATACCATCTGCCGTCGTCCGCCATTTGATCGTAGAAGACATCGTAGCTGTCATCGTCACTCTGAGCGTCTTCCTGGAAAACGTGATGGTTTGGCAAAATATGAGTCCCGGGGCGGAGCGGAACCTTCGCGACCATCCGGGACGGAGGTTGGGGATTGCCTAAGACAAGGGATGCCGTACCCGCTAGGCAAAGAAGAATGAGAGTTGGCTTGGTCATAAAGAGGGTTACGTTATTTTGACTGTTTGAAGTCTCTGTCTATTCAACGCATCTGAGCCAAGCCAGTTTCCTGAAAAGATCGTCTCGGCGAAGTGCCCCGGATGCTCCACCGGGTGGTCCAGCGCTGGATTGTCCGAGAATAAAATTCAGTTGCGTGAAGAAGTTGTAGAGGATCTTTTCTCCGATGAGTGCTCCCGTCAGGGTTCGTTTTGCTCCCTCGCCCACCGGCTTTCTACACGTGGGAGGAGCACGTACGGCGCTGTTTAACTGGCTTTTTGCTCGGCATCACCGCGGGATCTTTGTGCTGCGGATCGAGGATACCGATAAGAATCGAGAGCGCGATAACGCGGTAAAGGTCATTTACGACAGCTTAAGATGGCTTGGCTTGGAATGGGATGAAGGGGCTGGAAAAGGCGGTCCGTTTGGACCCTATTTTCAGAGCGAGCGCGACGCGATTTACGAGCGGTATTTGCAGCGGCTGCAGGATAAAAATTGCGTGTACGAGGATGCGGGAACAATCAGATTTCGGTCGGCGCGACGTCCCGTCGTGGTTGATGACCAGGTCTGTGGGCGCATCGAGTTCGATCGCAGCCTGGAACCGGATATGACGATTCGCCGTCCAGACGGTTCGTGGATTTTTCATTTCGTGAACGTCATTGACGACATCGAAATGCAGATCTCCCACGTGATCCGAGGCGAAGATCACCTGACCAATACCGCTAAACATGTCGAACTGTACCAGGCATTGGGTGTGCAACCCCCGCATTTCGCCCATATCCCGCTCATTCTGAATCAGGATGGATCCAAGATGAGCAAGCGCGATGCGGGCGCTACTGTGACCGGCTACATGGAGCAAGGCTATGCTCCCGAAGCGGTGCGCAACTACCTTTGCCTGCTCGGTTGGTCACCCAAGGACAACCGCGAAAAGATCGAGATTGAGGAAGTGGTCGAGCTATTCGATCTGAAGAAGATCAATCGCCGAAACGCCGCCTTCGACCTGGATAAATGTTTGTGGCTCAATGGACAGTATGTGTCCCAGATGTCCCTGAACCGATTTCGTGCGTTAAGCGAACCGTTTATTCAGTCGGCTCACCTGGTGATTAACGACGAAGATTATCTTTTGCGGGTGCTTGAGATCATCAAAGAGAAAGTGAAACTCTTTAAAGATGTTCCGGATTGGATCAGCTATTTTTTCATAGACGATTATCAGTATGATCCCGATGCGGTGTCTAAGACATTCAAAGAAGGAACGACCGAGAAATTGCGCCAGCTGGCCCAACGCTACCGCGCTCTGCCAAGTTGGGGTGTCGACGTGCTCGAGGCAGAATTGAAAAAGCTCGCCTCGGAGCTTGGCTGCAAGATCGGGGAGCTCATTCATCCCACGCGGCTGGCGGTGAGCGGACGATCCGTTGGACCAAGCCTGTATCACATGTTGGAAGTATTGGGTCGCGAGCGGGTGCTCACGCGTCTGGAAAAAACGGCTGTGCGATTCTCCTGAACAGTGAGCGTTTGGACCATTGAGGATCTGCGGGACTCGTCACCCGATCGCTTACCGGCTGACGTTCGGTTGGCGGTGCTCGGGAGCCCAATTCATCATTCGCTTTCTCCAGAAATGCAGAACGCTGGGCTCGCCGCGCGGGCCTTGCCTTTCCGATACGAGCGGCTCTGGATAAAAAGTGGCGAACTCGCCGAAGCCTTTTCCCTTCTCCGCAAAAGGGAGTTCATCGGCTGGAATCTGACGGTGCCGCACAAGGTCGCCGCTTGCGAACTGGTCGATGAAATCGATCCGGCGGCGGCTCGGGTCGGTGCGATTAACACGGTCTTTCGTCGATCCGGAACTTTGGTTGGATTCAACACGGACGGCTTTGGGCTGATAACGGCACTTCGCGAATCCCTTTCGGTCGACTTGCCCGAGGTCCGGATCGCGGTGCTTGGTGCCGGCGGTGGTGCCGGTATGGCCGCGTCGATCTTTCTCCTTGATCAAAATCCGCGCCAGCTGCTTCTCGTTAATCGGACGCTGACCAAGCTCGATCGATTACGGAATGCAATCGGGAATGATGTAAGGGTCTCTTTCTGGTCTTGGGAGCAACTGGGCGAGGCGTTCGCTCAGGCGGACTTAATCATCAATGCTACATCCATCGGTCTAGACGGGAATACACTTGCCTTGGATCCGCGCTGGTTGAACCGACGGCACCGGGTCTTTGATATGATGTATAGTCCGGAGCCAACCTTCTTTCTGAGCTGGGCCAGGAGCGCGGGCGCCACTGCGGTCGATGGTTCGCTCATGCTTTTGCACCAGGGTACTGAGGCTTTCCGGCATTGGTTTGGACCTCCCGTTCCTGAAAGAGCCATGCGCGAGACACTCTCCCGGAATCTAGAATCAAGAACTTAGAAGTTGGAATCAAGAAAACCAGAATCCGGAGGAGATGGCGGGTTCGTCGGTCGCCGTTCTGGGTGGATGACTGGTGATTCGCCGTGCCGGGTTCGTCTCCGCTTTTATATTCTGGATGCAGATTCTTTGGGTAGCGACCTGAGTTGTAGATGGCCGATTCCTCGCTAAGCTAGAGCACCAGTGTTTGCATCCGTAATTGACACATTGCTGAAGATCGCTCGGGATAGCCAATGCACCGACGTGAATGCCTGCCAAACGGTCTTGCAGAGTGCTGCAGAAGGTCAGCGCTCGCTGGTGCGGGCGGTGCTTGACTCCAAGCTTGTCGACGAAACGAAATTTTTGCGCGGGCTAAGTGAGTGGCTCGAGATTCCTTGGTGGGAGAAAGCGTTGACCTCCGTTCCGGGACAGTTGCGGGAAAAGGTACCCGCCCGTTTAGCTCTCCGCTACCATGTGGTCCCTCTTCAGCAGGAAAATAGTACAATATGGCTCGGCCTCTATGATCCGTTTGATTTGCTAGCGCGACAGACCCTCGCTGCCTCGCTGCAGGAGAAGGTCCGCTACACTATGTCGACTCGCACCTTGATCCTGCAGGCTCTGCGCCAGGGATACGGAATCGGGGCCGAGACTTTCGAAGCAATCCTCCAGGGGCGCTCGGAAGAAGAAGTTAATCCTGAGCTCAAACAAGAGACCAATGTGTTGGATCTCGACGATTCGGAAGCCTCGGTCGTCAAATTTGTGAACCAAATTTTGCGTGAAGCGCTCGAGCAGCGCGCAACCGATGTTCACGTCGAGCCGTTACCGAATGATCTGCGGATCCGGTATCGGATAGACGGAGTGCTGCACGAGGTACCGGTGCCACCGAATATCCGACTGCTCCAAGCGTCGGTCATATCGAGGCTTAAGGTCATGGCTCACCTGGATATTGCCGAGCGGCGTTTACCGCAGGATGGGCGGATCAATCTTGAGCTGCTGGGCCAACCCATCGATGTGCGAGTAGCGACGATTCCATCGGTCTCTGGCGAAAGCGTCAGTTTGCGGCTTTTGGGTCAGGAGCGGTTCACCTTTGACCGCCTTGGCTTGGATCCACCTTCTCAACAACGAATCGAACGGTTGCTCACCCTTCCGAATGGAATCGTCCTGGTCACCGGCCCGACGGGTTGCGGCAAATCGACATCATTGTATACATTTCTGTCCAGTTTGAATACCCATGAGCGCCGGATTGTTACCGTAGAGGATCCGGTGGAATATCAACTCCCTGGGGTCATTCAGATAGCGGTGAAACCAGAGATCGACCTGACCTTCGCCAATGGGCTGCGAAGCATTCTCCGGGGGGATCCAAACGTGATTATGGTCGGTGAGATGCGGGACCGGGAAACCGCTGAGATAGCAATCCGAGGTGCGCTAACCGGGCACCTCGTCTTTAGCACTCTGCATACAAACGATGCGATTGGGGGTATCACTCGTTTGCTCGATATGGGTATAGAACCGTTCTTAGTGGCGAACTCCGTTCGCGCATTCATTGCGCAACGCTTGGTTCGAGTCTTGTGCGGGCACTGCAAGAAGCGGGCGGAGTACTCCAATGAATATCTGAGAAGGGTTGGGTTTCCCCTTGAATCAGTCAGCAGCATTCTCACCGTGGCTGGCTGTGAAGCCTGCCGTGCGACTGGATATCAAGGCCGTGCTGCCATCTACGAAATTTGTTTGGTGTCGCATCGGTTGCAGGATCTTATCACCCAAAACAAGCCGGCTTCGATGTTGCGGACCGTGGCGATCGAGGAAGGTATGGTGCCGCTTCGGCAATACGGCTGGAACAAGGTAGTCGCCGGTCTGACGACCATCGAAGAGGTTGTCCGGGTGACGGCGGCGGACCTGGAAATGGCGGACGAATAAACCGATGCCAAGTTTTCTTTATGAGGCCATGAGGCGTGGCGGTGAACGGGTTCGCGGCGAGGTGGTAGCGCAAAACCGAGCCGAAGCTTTCCGCAAGCTCGACCGCGATCGATTGCAGCCCATCAAAATTCAAGAAAAGGACGGAGCGGGCAGTAGTGTTCAACTAATCGATCAACCGCAACGGTTCATCAAAGTTCGTCTCTCGCGTGGGCAGATAATCTTATTCACCGAGGAATTGAGTGATCTGCTCGATGCGGGTCTCCAGATTGAACAGGCTCTTCGAGTAATGGAGGCACGCAAGGAATTATCGAAAATCAAGCAGATTGCCGCCCATCTACGTCAGCGAGTGCGAGAAGGAAGCAGCCTTTCGAACGGTTTGCGCCAAGCCTCCTCTAGCTTTGGCGATCTCTACTGCAATCTTGTCTCCGCGGGCGAAATTAGCGGCTCGCTACCGCAGTTGTTGAGGCGCCAGGCCGCTTTCCTGGTGACGATCGACGATCTGCAAAAGAAAGTGATCTCGGCACTCATCTATCCGGCAATGATTTTCGTACTCGGTCTCGGACTCATCTTTTTGTTCATGACTTACCTGGTTCCGCAGATGACGGTGCTGTTCGAGAAGACGGGCAAGAACGTTCCTTTTCTGACCAGGCTTCTCATCGAGGTCAGCGCTTTCTTTTCGCATTTCTGGTGGGCGATTCTTGCCGGCGTGGCATTGGCGGGCTTTAGTTTTTGGCAACTCATCCGGCATCCGCGCGGAAAAAAATGGTGGCACCGGGTCCAGCTGAAAATTCCAGTTGTGGGCGGCGTATTGCGCGGCCGGTTTTATGCCCAGTTTGCTCAGACCTTAGCAAACCTCCTCAGCAACGGTCTTCCCTTGTTAAGCGCGCTCCAATTGATGCGAGGTTCTACTCTCAACGAATTTTGGCGTCGCTCACTGAAGGAAGTGACCGATTACGTCGGGGAAGGCGGAGCTTTCTCGCGTGGCCTGCAACGGTTCACAGATTTCCCTTCCCTATTCGTTGACATGGTGGCAGTCGGCGAACAAACCGGAGATTTAGCTAAGGCCTTGGACAAGGTGGGCAGAAAATACGACAAGGAGCTCAATACCCGCATTCAAAGGCTCACGTCAATGGTTCAGCCGATCATCATTTTGGTCATGGCTGGAATGGTCGGCGTAATTGCCTACTCGATCATCAATGGCATTTTTGACGCCGTCTCTGGGTTGCAAGCTCGTTAGGAGGGAACTTTCAAGGCACCGGCTTCGAACCCGGTCTATCCATCTGATGACCGAAATTCGACTATTAAGCTTAGACTTCGACGGAACGATGATAGCGCCGTGGGAAGGTGAACGCGCCGTTATCAGCCAATCCCTGATTGATCATCTGAATCTACTCCGGCAACGCGGAACGATTATCGCGATGAACACCGGTCGCACGCTGGAACTCGTCGATAAGGCACTCGAATTCTTTCCTTTCCGGCCGGATTACGCACTTACGACCGAAAGAGAAATTTATCGCACTAACGGATCCGGCTGGGAACCGATCATCGAGTGGAATGAGGAATGCCGTCAGTCGCACGATCAGCTGTACCGCGATGCTTCAGCACTGCTGAGCGATATCGAAAGTCATTTACGCGCTCGCACTCAAGCCCGATTGCACCGGGAATCCGGCCGTTTAGTCGGAATCGTGGCCCAAGACACTCCGGAGATGGACGGAATTATCAGTTTTCTAGATTCCCAGCGGCGGCAGGTCGCTGAGTTTTCTTACCAACGAAACGGCGTCTACCTGCGCTTCTGTCATGTCCGCTTCGATAAAGGATCCGTCCTGCGAGGATTGCAGACACTCCTGGAGATCGCCCCGGATGAGACCTTCGCCGCGGGCGACAACTATAATGATCTGCCAATGCTTCGACTCGAAGTCGCTCGCCATCTGGCGTGCCCTTCTAACAGCATTGCCGAAGTGAAGATCGCGGTTCGCAAGGGCGGGGGGTATGTCTCCGACCGGATCGGCGGCGATGGTTTAGCCGAAGCGCTACTGCGTTTTCCGCTAAGGAAAGGACCATAAGAGGTTCAATTTAAACATGTTGTGCTATCTACGCCATGGGGGATTGGGTCTCGCAACACGGGCCTGCCGCTCGGTCAAAAGCGCTCGATCAACAGTTCCTCATGACGATTCAGGCTTGCGCCAAATTTTTCCAGGGTTGTACCATGCCCGAGTCGCCGCTGCCTTAGATGAGTGAGAAGATTTTGATCGTTGAAGATGAGGTTGATGTGGCTGAATTGCTCGCCCATCACCTCAAAAAAGCCGGTTTTGTTGTCGAGATGGCAACCAATGGGAGGACCGCCTTGGCTGCTATTCGAGACCAGCCGCCCACCTTGGTTGTTTTGGACCTCATGCTGCCCGAGATGTCGGGCCTCGATTTGTGCCGGGCGATCCGGTCTGATCCCCGAACCAAAGAAATGGCTATCGTGATGTTGTCTGCCCGCACTGAGGAAATCGACCGGGTGCTGGGGTTTGAGCTTGGAGCTGACGATTACGTGGTAAAGCCTTTTAGTCCACGCGAATTCGTGCTTCGGATACAAGCGATCATGCGGCGGCGCGCCGCTTCGCCCAAGGATCATGATTGCCTCCAAGTAGGCGAGATTCTCCTTGATCGCTCCCGGCACGAGGTCAAGGCGGCTAACCGGGTTATCGAATGTACGGCGACCGAGTTCAAATTGTTGCGACTGTTAATGGAACGAGAGGGCAGGGTACAAGGGAGAGATCGTCTGTTGAGCGATGTTTGGGGATACGACTCGATCATTGATACCAGAACAGTCGATACGCACATGCGGCGCTTAAGGGATAAACTGGGCAGCTGTGGTCGTTATATCGAAACGGTGCGCGGGTTCGGCTATCGATTGGCGGTTCCGCATTAGGGCTTTCCGGAGCTAAAGACTCTAAAATCTAGTGAGAATTAGTGATTACGAGAGATTGTCACATAAACGTAACACAAACGCCATTGTTCTGTAACATGCAATTGGTCACCTCAGGGCGCTGAGGCTAGTCGATTTCTTTGGCTTGGGCGCCCTTGAACGTAGCCGCCTTTAGTCACAAAGACCTATTAATGTCAGCGAGGAGCCGCGCGAAAAGAGCATTCGGAAAGGAGCAAAAACCCAGTGAAATGTTACGTCGCCGTCACGCGTCTGTCACATGAAATTGGTCTAGTGCGCCCAACCAAGGCTTAACCCCGCACGTCCGGTGCTCGGTAAGGGCACCACTGACTTAGAAAACGCGAAAATGCGCGAGATCTGAGTCCCAAGGAGAGAAAACCAATGATCCGAAAAAACAGATATGCATTGGCGCTGGTTGGTCTAATTGCCTTAACCACCGGTGCCGCATTTGGAGATGATCAGGCGCTCATCGATGCTTTGGTTCGCAAAGGTATCCTGACGCAAAAAGACGCCGACAAGATCGAAAGTGAGGTTTCGAAAAACCCGGCAGTGGTGCCGGCACCGAGCAGCCCGCTCAAACTGGCGCCCTGGATTAAGGAATTGAAATTGAGCGGTGATCTGCGTCTCCGTTACCAGTGGGACGAAGAGCAGGCTCAGGAGCCATCGGTCGCTCCGCGCATACCAACTCCGACGCCTAGTCCTTCGCTGCGAAATCCTACTCCGACTCTCGCTGCCAGCCCCAATGGCAAGAACCATGTGGCGACGCGCAGCCGGTGGCGGTTTCGTTTGCGTTTGAATGCTGAGTTGAAGTTCGATGGGGGATTCTTTGCCGGATTCAGCCTGACAACCAACAACTTTGTTGACTCCGGCAATCAGACCTACACGGGCGGTTTCCAGAATTACGGCATCTATATAAATAAGGCCTTTCTCGGCTGGAATGGTTATCCCGGGGTGACCATTATCGCCGGTAAACAGGATAACCCCTTCTACACCACCGATCTTTTCTACGATCCGAACGTGTATCCGCAAGGCTTAGTGGAAAGGATTGATTTTGATAAGCTCTTTGGCTGGAACTCGGCTGGCGAACCGGTCAGCTACAGCAAGGAAGGCAAGACGCCGCCTCCGGCGCCGGCCAAGAGCCACTCGGCGTTTGAGTTGAGTCTCATTGCCGGACAGTTCATCTTCTACGACAATAACGAATACAACTTCGACAGCGATCTGAAGAACGATTCTTACCTGTTTGAAGAACAGCTGTTGGCGCGTTACAGGACCGATTGGTTCTCGATCACGTTTGGACCGTCTCTTTTCATAGCGAATGCGGCTGGCTACGGTCACGATACGGTGGCCAACGGTCCCGCAGGGAACTTCTCCTCGGTCAATACCGGCGGATTTACCGCGCCGGCGAAAACCGACTTCCTGCAATTTCTGGATGGCACGGGTGAGGAGCGCGACCTATTCGTCGTTTTGGCGCCTGGGGATATCACTGTGAAAGTGGCCAATATTCCGGTGAAACTCTACTGGGACTTTGCCTATAACTTCGATGGTGGCAAACGTTACAGTCTTCTTGGAACGGCCGGTCAACGAGCCAGTTCGGCCACGCTCTTCAATGGCACAGCTCTTAGTACCGGGACCATCATCACCACGCAAAGAGATGGAACCAACCCGGTTACGTTCCCGTTTGCTGGCTTGTATAGCGAAGTAGTCACCAATGCTGCCGGTACCGTGATCGGCTACAGAAATCTGGCCCAACCGTCCGACAAGGATAAGACGGCGTGGCTGATTGGTTTGAAGATTGGCGACAACAAGAAAGCCGGAGACCTTTCGTTGTATGGCGATTTCCGTCAGGTCGGTATCGCGTCGATTGACCCGAACCTCGATAACTCCGATGTGATGAACGCCCGTTTGAACTCGCAGGGCTTCGGCTTCGGGATCAACTATAATGTAACGGATTTCTTCATCCTGGGAGTAAGTGGACGCGTCGATTGGAACCTGACCAACCTCTACGGTGGCCAAGCCACGCGTGGTTCCGGTATCGCCGACGACAACACCTGGCATTATATCCGGGTCGACGCATTGCTGAAGTTCTAATCTTCGCAAGTCGCTTGTTTTTAAATACTTAGCCGATCCGGTGACCTATGCCGGGTCGGTTTTTGTATTCTTAGCCATCCTCTGCCTGATCGTTTCGGAAAAACCAGCGAAATGTTACTTCGCTGCCATCCGACCGTCACACTAGTTGGTCAATTTCGCCTAGCCGTGCCTAACCATGCACGGCTTGGTGTTCAGTGAGGAGCACCATCGACTTAGAGAGGGCGAAAGTTCGCAGGATCTAAGTCCAAGGAGAGAAAAACCAATGATCCGAAGAAATAAATGTGCTTTGGCTCTGGCTGGCCTTGTTGCCTTAACCACCAGTGCCGCGTTTGCAGATGACCAAGCGCTAATTGACGCTTTGGTTCGTAAAGGCATCTTGTCGCAAAAAGACGCCGACAAGATTGAAAGCGAGGTGTCAAAAAATCCCGTGGTAACTCCGGCTCCGAGCAGCCCGCTCAAGTTGGCCCCCTGGATTAAGGAACTGAAACTGAGCGGTGACCTGCGTCTCCGTTACCAGTGGGACGAAGAGCAGGCTCAGGAGCCGTCGGTTGCCCCCGGTATACCGACTCCGACGCCTAGTCCCTCGCTGCGAAATCCCACTCCTACGTTGGCTAGCAGTCCCAATGGCAAGAATCATGTGGCGACGCGATCGCGGTGGCGCTTTCGTTTGCGTTTGAATGCCGAGATGCAGTTTGACGGTGGCTTCTTTGCCGGATTTAGCCTAACGACCAACAATTTCTCCGATACGAACAATCAGACCTACACGGGTGGGTTTCAGAACTACGGCATCTATATAAGCAAGGCCTTCTTGGGCTGGAATGGTTATCCTGGCGTTACCGTTATTGCGGGTAAACAGGACAACCCATTCTACGCTACCGATCTCTTCTGGGATCCGAACATGTATCCGCAAGGTTTAGTGGAACGGATTGATTTTGATAAGCTCTTTGGCTGGAACTCGGCTGGTGAACCGGTCAGCTACAGCAAGGAGGGCAAGACAACACCACCGCCGGCTAAACATCACTCAGCGTTTGAGTTGAGTCTCATTGCCGGCCAATACATCTTCTACGACAACAACGAATACAACTTCGATAGCGATCTGAAGAACGATTCTTACCTGTTTGAAGAACAGTTGTTGGCGCGTTACAAGACCGATTGGTTCTCGATTACGGTTGCTCCGTCGCTCTTTATTGCCAACGCAGCTGGCTACGGCCACGACACAGTGGCCAACGGTCCGGCCGGAAATTTCTCTTCGGTTAATACCGGCGGATCTACGGCACCGGCGAAGACCGACTTCCTGCAGTTCCTGGATGGCACCGGCGAAGAACGCGATCTGTTCATCGTTCAAGCGCCCGGAGATATCACAGTGAAAGTAGCCAATATTCCGGTGAAGTTCTACTGGGACTTTGCCTACAACTTCGATGGTGGCACACGTTACAGCCTGCTGGGAACGGCCGGTCAGCGAGCCAGTTCGGCCACGCTCTTCAATGGCACAGCACTCAGCACAGGGACCATCGTCACCACGCAGCGAGATGGCACCAATCCGGTTACCTTTCCGTTTTCTGGCTTGTATAGCGAAGTAGTCACCAATGCTGCTGGTACCGTGATCGGTTTCAAAAATCTGGCCCAGCCTTCCAACAAGGATAAGATGGCTTGGCTAGTTGGGCTGAAGATCGGCGACAACAAGAAAGCCGGAGATATCTCGGTCTATGGCGACTACCGCCAGGTCGGCATCGCGTCGGTTGATCCGAACCTCTCATTCGACGACGCGATGAACGCGCGTTTGAACTTCCAAGGCTTCGGCTTTGGTATCAGTTACAGCATCACTGACTACTTCATCCTGGGAGTCAGTGGACGTGTCGATTGGAACCTGACCAACCTCTATGGGGGTCAGGCTACCCGCGGCTCCGGTATCGCCGACGACAACAGCTGGCATTACATCCGGGTCGACGCGTTGCTGAAGTTCTGAGCACCGCAAGTGACTTAGTTACAAACATTTAGCAGACCCGGTGGCCGAAACCACCGGGTCTGCTCTTTTTTTAATATGTTCCGAGGGAAACGACCCCGGAGCGATGTGTACCGCTAATTGCCAACTCCGAATATTCTGCGAGACTAAACCGTTTATTGCTGACCCAACCCTGCCAGAAAACTCGTTATGGAATCTGCGAAGACAGATGTAAAACCTGGTCAAAAAGCCGACGAAACCGTTCAATTTTCGCCGGAACCGACCAAAATTGCGCCGAATATTCCAGGCGCCCCGGTAATCGAAGTGGATGAGGTCGATTTTCATTATGGTGCTGCGAAAGCATTGCACGGAATAAACCTTTCCGTACCTGAGAAGAGGGTTACCGCATTCATCGGACCGTCTGGTTGCGGTAAGTCCACTCTCCTGCGTTGCCTGAACCGAATGAATGACTTGGTCGACCATGCCAGGGTCACTTCCGGCGAAATTCGCATCGGGGGAGTAAATATCAATGCGCCGGATGTGGACGTGATCGAGTTGAGAAAAAGAGTCGGCATGGTATTCCAGAAATCGAATCCGTTTCCCAAGACAATTTACGAAAACATTGCTTACGGTTTACGCATCGCCGGCATTCGGAATAAGAAGGTGATCGACGAGACCGTCGAGCAAAGCCTCCGGGGAGCCGCTCTTTGGGAGGAAGTGAGGAACCGGTTGCACGAGAGTGCCCTTGGTCTGTCCGGCGGTCAGCAACAACGGCTGTGCATTGCCCGAGCGATCGCGGTAAAACCGCGGGTGGTTTTGATGGATGAGCCTTGTTCGGCGCTTGATCCGATCGCTACTGCCAAGGTAGAAGAGCTGATTTTCTCGCTGAAGAATCAGTTCACGATTGTCATCGTCACCCACAACATGCAGCAGGCGACTCGTTGCTCGGACTTCACCGCCTTCTTCTATCTAGGCCGGCTTATCGAGTACGATAAGACCGACAAACTGTTTAGTAATCCTTCGCAAAAGCAGACCGAAGATTACATCTCCGGCCGATTTGGCTGAGAAAAGCGGGCGCAGGACTCCGGCGTCCCGCATCCCGCATCTCGCGCGAGATCGCGGAGACCAGCTTCCCCGCTTTTCTAAAACGCAAACCCGAAGCTTAGGTGGAATGCCCCGAAATCTTCATTCGAGCGCGGGGAAGGGTTGATTCCGTAGTCTATTCTTAAGGGTCCGACCGGAAGATTGTAACGTAGGCCGGCACCTGCACCGGTACTGAACGATGAAAAGGGTGAAGAGCCTAGCCCGCCGGCATCCAAGAAAACCGCTCCGACGAGGTCCCCCACGATTGGGAAATCGTACTCCACGTTGAACACCGAGCGCGAAAGACCTCCGATCGGATTGTTATTGCGATCCCTCAAGCCCAGTTCACGCTCATTGAAGCTGCGCACAGTATCATCTCCTCCGTTGAAAAGCCGCTCCTGAATCGGTATCCCCAAAAAACCTCCTGAAGAAGGCGCGATAAACCCAAAGCGTACCCCGAACGCCAAAAGGCTCTTACCAATCGGTTGATAATACGAGAAGCGTTCCGTGAATTGAAGGTAACCGTTGGCATTCTCGAACGGCTCGGACGCGGAGCCGGTCAGCGCCAGAATCCAGCCGTGGCGAGGATTTAACGGACTATCGCGATAGTCGATCGTTTGGGTAATCCCGACCGTACCAATCTGGTAGGTTGTTGGGCCGACGAGATTGGCGGGATCAATAGTTACGTCGCTCAAAGTCACGCTCTTGAATTCGGCAAATAGGCCGGTCTCAAAATGAGTTGCATATTTCCGCGTGAGTGAGACTTGGCCGTAGGTGTTCGCGTATGAGTATCCCTGCACCATCTTGTCTTCGATTCCGAGAACGACCCGGAAACGATTCTTAGTATTTAGGAACCACGGATCCTCATAAGAGATTTTGCCGTCCGGCCCTCGCGCCGTATATTCTGCGGAGACGGAGAAAATCTGACCCGCGCCGAAAATATTGCGGTGGACATAGCCAGCACCAAAAATGAGCCCGTCAAACGTCCGGTAACCCCCGAAAACACTAAATTCTTTCGCCTTCGCCTCCCAAGGGGTGAGCGTGAGTGTAATGGTATTGTCCGGTTCAGCAGTTTCCTGGATTCCAAGGGTATCGAAAAGTCCGGTTTGCACCATTGCAGTGTTCACCGTTTGAAGCGATTTCGGTTGGTAGATCTGTCCTTGGAGCTCCGCGAATCGATTAGGCAAAAAATCGGGTTTGAGCCGCGATTTAGGTTTTTGCTCTACCACGATTTCTCCAAATCGATAGATTGGGCCTGGGGTCGAGCGAACGGAAATTGGCACCCTTCCGCCCTTCCCAACACGAGTAAAATCGGGTTCGACAGCCACCACGGCGGAATAATGACCCGCAGCCTTATAGAGGAACGTCAAATCGCGCTGGAGATTATTCAGCTCAGCCTCCGAATAGGGAGCCGGTTGGTCGGTGAGAGACGAGATCTTCGGCTGAAATTGAGCCATTGGGATTTCTGGATCGTTTTTGAAGGTGATCGGCCCAAAGAAATATCTTGGACCTTCGCGAATCGTGACCGTCACGTCGACGACACCACGCACGTCATCCGGGTGCGTCTCCAACTTCACGACCTGCACCTTCGGAAAGCCTTGTGAGATGTAGTAGCCCTGAACGAGTGAGGTGCCAGTAACTAGATCTGCTTCGACGTAGGGGAGATTCTTTTGGAATTGCGAGAAACGCGCCCTGGTGGTGCCGACCATATAGTCGTTCAATACATCCGGAGCAAATGTACTGTTGCCCTTGAAAGTAACGGTCCCCAAGTTGTAGTAGGGACCTTCAGTAATATTCAGATTCAAGTTTTGGCCGTTGCTGGAGATTTTATATTTCACATCCACAACCGGATAGCCGTGTCGTCGATAAAAAACGCCGACGTAATAGGCGGTGTCGTCCGCCAGTGGCAGGCTCAGCCCCTCGTTGCGGATTTGCTGCAGTGGATCAGCAACCGCGTCCCGCAGATCTTTATCAGTAAAACTGCGATTCCCCACGAAATGAATCCTCCAGGCAGTGTCCGGCGGTGGCGTTGCCTGCATCTGCACAGTGGTTGCAGCTTGGTCGGCCGGCTTCGGCGTGGGACCGCCCGGAGGTGGCGCTTGTCCGTGAACGCTCGCCGCGATCACCATCTCAACGAACGCAGCGGCAACGACACATTTCATCGGAACCGAATGAGATATCGTAGCCGTCCGCTCACGTCTCCTGCTTGACCAAATTCTCCAATTAACTGCCAGTTGTTAGTGAGGCTAAATCGCGCGCTGACGTCCTGCGTGCCGGGCCGGTCGCCCGGAATGATGTCGACTTGGAGACGTTCCAAGAAGGATTGTTGCTGAGCATTGGGGCGGACTTTGAAGACCTTGGTGAGTAGTTGTTGAGCAAGTACAAAGGAGGCACGGCCGGCCAAGAGACTCGGGTTTTGCACAAACTCCGTAGTGGTCGAACCGGTCGCGAGAAGTGTAGCGATATCTCCCTGGGCCAATGGCGGACTACTGTCGAATATGATTTGAAAGTTGGAAACGTCTCCGAAAACCCGCATCCGAACCTCGTAGTCGCGGATCAGGGAAACCCCGGTGATATTGAGAGATGGGTTCAACGGATTGCCGCCCGGAGAGAAGTCGATATAACCGTTATTAATGTCGAGATGACTGAAAGGAAGGGAAGCAGTCAACTGATCGACTCTCACGAATCCAGTGACGGTTGGTTGGAGTCCGGTGCCGCCCACTTGCAAGTCGACGGTGACTTGGCCTCGAGCAAGGTTACTCTGCACTAAGAACGGGTTATCGGTCTGTACCTTCACATTAAATTTCCAGTCCCGCACCGGCGGAATCGTTATGGAAACACTGCTGGGCGGAGGAACTGAAGGTGGCTGGGGCGCTGGTCGGCCAGGCAGGTTGAGCGGCAAGATATCAATGTCTTGGAAAAACCGGCTATCGACCAGACCGACCTTTCCGGAGATTTCCACTGTAGATAGTGGCCCGCGGACAGTTAAATCAATGTTGGACCGAACGATGATGTTATCGCTCCGGGTGAGCAGAAATTTCCGAGCGGTTAACGCGAGATCGAACTGGGGATTTGTACCTTGAGCAACGTCGATCGAACCGCTCAAAGAGAAAGGACCACCGCCGCCTAGTCCGTTGAACCGGTCAAACGTCACGCGATGGTTGTCCCGAAAATTGATGTCTGCCGCGAAATCGGAGACCGGCGGAACGACATCGGTAGAAGCGCGAAATCGGGTGACATTGGCCGACACCGCGCCGCTGATCTGCGGTTTGTCGAGAGTGCCGGCTACGTTCGCGTCAATCGCAACCCGTCCTTCCAGGATCCGAATGAAAGGTGTCAACTTGCGCGCAAATTGCAGATTCGTCTCCGGCCAATGAACCGAAAGAGCGATCGGAGTATCTGAAGGAAGCTTCCCACTGTCCAGCACCTGAGCTACGTTGAGCGGAACCTTTCCTTGCACCTGCAAAGGTTGAATTTCCGCCTGTTGAAAATGACCGTCCAATGTCAGGACCTTGTTGGCCAATTGCACAGCAAAGTCTCCGTTTGCAGCAGCGAAAGTGGAAACAGTCGGCGACCGAAGGTCGCTGAGGTTCGTTTTGATTTGAACCGACGGATCTCTCAGTGTCCCGCTGGCCTTCACAGTGAGTCCGACGTTTCCAGTGATTTGCCGGTCGCGCGGCTGAAAACTGGCCAGAGAGATTTTGTCGGCCTCGAGATCGATGGCCAGGGGACGATCCAATGC
Organism: uncultured Verrucomicrobiae bacterium; assembly: GCA_963804425.1. GTDB lineage: Bacteria > Verrucomicrobiota > Verrucomicrobiia > Chthoniobacterales > JAFAMB01 > DASTDH01. Next base: position 666,290 of record CAWDQF010000007.1, read on the forward strand.
GATCGGTAGCTTTTTCTGATTGAGGTCAAGCGGGACGCTGACGGAACCAATCAGGAGATTTTGGTCCTTGCGCACCTCCAGGTGAGGGATCTCAAACAGCTCAGGGCTCAGCCGAATTGTCGTGTCCAGATTGGCCAGCGGAGAGAGGACCTGAAAACGCGTGATCTCCGCTTTGAGACCTTCATAAGACCCCTCAATGTCCGCTTTGATTCCCTTGGTCCCTTTCACTTGAAGATCGGCAATGTGCAGTTGTGCGTTCCCAACAGAGTTCTTTATCTGGCCTTCTCCGGTCCAAGTGAGATTTAGTTTACCGCCCAGGCCAACGTCTTGACCGAACGATTTGAGAAGCGGATTGAGAAAGCCGAGGTCCTTCAAATCGACATTCGCGTTGGCATCGTATTCGTACGGTTCAGCCAATTGAGCCTGCCCTGTCAGATTAATCGCGTTGTTGCGGTCGGCGATGATCTTTGCCATCGGGAGAGTGAACCGATTGTCCTGCACCGATCCGTTCACTTCCGTGCTTTGTAGACTTAAGCCGCGATATTTGAGTTGAGTGCCGACGAGGTTGAGGTCGGCTTTGGCGATGCGATTGTCCTTGATCTCTCCGCTCCCGGAAAACCGCGCGGTCAGGCTCCCCGCGAGGTTTGGCTCGGGGACGATCGTCTGCAAAAATGGATTGAAAGCCCGAAGATCTTCCAACTCTATTCGTCCGGAACCCTCGTAGTGCCAGGGAGTATTAATCTTCAATTCACCGGTGAGATCGAATGAGTTGTGCGAATCGAAATTGAGCAGGAGCGTTTCAATCGAGACCTGTTCGTTGGCGACTTTCGCTTTCAGGTTGAGACTTTGCACCGGTAAGCCGCGATAGCTGATGTCGTGCCCATTCATCTGAATGTCAGTGTTGGGCGTGGCTTGTTGGGAATCGCCGGTTGCCTTTGCCATCATCTCCAGTGTGCCGCGCAAGCCGGTAGTCTGGTGCAAAGCAGTGAGCAAAGTGTTTAACTTCGAGAGGTCGACCAGCCGCAGCGCCGCTGACCCTTCGTACGGGTAGTTGTCTGTGAGTCTTATATTCCCGCTGGCGTCAAAGTAGTTGGAGTCATCGAGCGCCGCGTGCAGTTGGCGAACCTTCACGATTCCATCGGCTGCATTTGCGTCCAATGTGATTCGCTGCAAGGAGAAGTCACTATAGCGTAGGTTTTCCCCGTTGAACTGGGCGGTGCCAAGGGGCTGGCCATTCTTAAGCGTAATGTCGCCATCTCCCGCCAGTGAGCCGCGAACCGGAGGTTCATGGACAAAATCTGTGATCGAACCCACGTGAAACTTGAACTGAGCCTCTAATTGCTTCAGATCCGGCGTTGCACCGGGAATCGGCAGCGGTAATTGGGCGTTAAGTTCGGCGTGACTCGCTCCAGAACTCAACTCAACCTGTGTTTTCGCTTTACCGCTCTGGAGTTTGACGATTGCTCCCAATTTTTCGATGTGCGCTACATCAATTTTTGTGTCCTTAATCCGAGCGTCGACCAGAGCCGCGCAGCCAGACCACAAATCGTTCGGCAGAGGCAATTGAGCGAGAGCACATATCGTTGCTTCGGTTTGGGGTACCTCTATCCCTGTTTGCTTCAGTCCTGCATTGAGAAGATGGAACGTCGCGGAAACCTGGCCGTCCTTGATTTGGCCATTGCCGAGAATCAGCGTGTTAAATTGCAGCTTGGGGAGAAACTTTGCCGGATCTAGAAGCGTTGCTGCCAGGCCGATGTGTGCGACGAACTCGTTCGCAAAGCCATCTGGGTGCGCCGGCAGGAGGAAATTACCGCTGAGGGAAACACGATTCGCCCCGGCATTGAGCAGGCATCGCTCGATGGTTCCCTTTCCATCGGTTAAACGAAGCTCGAGATGCAGGTCATCAATTTGATACGCCTGATATCGAATCTGGTCGCCGATGATGATGGCGCGACCAGCCATCGACCGAGGATTATCAAGATCGCCATCGATCGATACATCAATGACCGGGATGGATCCGGTAACGGGCAAGTTCACGATTTTTTGGAGCGGTTCCAGATTCAAACCAGCGATTTGGACTGCTCCCACCAGCCGATTCTGGGTCGTTTGCGAATCGAGCGATGCATCGATTCGAAGTGGGGCATCGAGCGCCTTCCCAGTGATGGAGGCGACCAGCTTACCAATGGCGAGATGACTCGCGTCCACATTGAGTTGGTCGATCGCCAGAAGCGGCGGAAGAGAGAGCCCAGTGAGGCCGAGAGTGTCCGCTTGTACGGTTAGACCGGCCCGAAGTGCTTTCCAATCGCCCAGCGGTAGGAGCGCGAGTTCGTCGCAAGTCAATGTACCTGGCTGGCCCGCCGTAAGATTGATCCCGAAATTTCGTATCGCCCAATCTCCGTCGGAACGCCGGATTTGGACGTTGACATTGCTGATATCGATCCGCTGAGGGATAATCGGTAAGATTCGCCCACCTTTCTTGGGCGGCTCCTGAGGAGCCGGCGGGATCGGGCGAATGACCAGGTTAACGTCCTTCAGTTCGATCAAATGCACCACTTCACTGGGCTTTTGCTGGAGAAGGCTCAACAGGCTGTACCGAGCTGTGAACCGGCGGACATCCAATCTCTCTATCGGAAGTGTATGATTCGCCGGGAGCGGTGCGAGGTGCAGGTCCTGAATGAGCAGATTGGAGAAAATCGATCCGTGAATTTTGAACTGGATCGTAAATTTTTGCGATCTCGCCACCTGTTGAACTACGAACTCTGTCAGACCAAACAGAATCGGTTGGTAAAAAACGATCAGCAACAGAACGGCGACCGTGAGCCCACCGAGAAGGTATCGTAGCCAACGGACTCGTTTCCGTACGGGAGACATCAGACTAAACGACTAACACTCTGAGAATGCTCGCCGACGATCAATCTCGCAGCGAGGCGCTCTGACCATGAAACAACAAGGCTCACTCTGGCTGCAGACGATGCGAATGTGCAAGCGGGTTTTTGGTCGAATTTGGGGAAACTTGTTGCGAGCCATAAATCGCTATGGCGAAGTGAACGGAGAACAATGCGCGGCTTCTTTCGCCTATTATGCCTTCTTCTCATTGTTCCCGTTGATTCTCCTGTTCGTCGCCATCGGTACTTTGTTCGTTAGTGATCGCGAGCAAGCTGCTCGTCGGTTGGTTACCCAAATCGAAGAATACACACCACTTCAGCAGAGCGACCGAGACGTCGTAATGAGCACGGTCGAAGGGGTGATACGCCACGGCTGGGGGGTTGGACTCCTAGGTTTTTTGACGCTTCTTTGGAGTTCTTTGCGGTTCTTCCAGGCGCTTGTGCTCGGCATCAATCGGGCCTGGGGTGGCAAAGATTACGATTGGTGGAGACTCCCTTTGCGCAATCTTCTCATGATCAGCATTCTCCTGAGTGCCGTTCTGCTTGGCGTAATCGTTCCGCTCATCCTGCTGAAGATCCTTGAGCTGGTTGCATGGAACCAGGATTGGGTGACGGGAATTTTTACCAATCTGCTCCCGACGTTAATTCTCTTTTATTGCTTGCTCATGTTTTACAGATTCGCGCCGCGGGGGCGCTCGACAACATTTAGGCAAGTCTGGCCAGCTGCCCTGTTTGCAACGCTTGCATTAAAATTTTGCCAACACTTGTTCGGAATCTATTTGACTCAGTTTATTAGCTTCAACGCAGTGTATGGCGTCTTCGGCTCTATTATGGCGCTTCTTTTCTGGATCTATTTATCTGGCGTGATCGTGGTTTTTGGCGGCTGCATTAGCGCAACTGCCGCAGTTCCCCAATCGGATTCGGTGGCGCAGAAAACTGCGTCCCAATAGAACGAATCAACTTGATGCCGCAGGCTAGATACCAAGGCAGCAAAACTGGCGATGAGTGTGGTCAAGATAAGAGATGCTCAGTAAGGAATGGCAAAAGAATTTCATTGAAACTGTGGGCTTGTTCGACAATTCCGAGATGAGCGGCTCCTCTCAGGATCTGTAACTTTGAACCGTGGATCCGTTCGTGAATGGATTCTGCCACCGAAGGCGGAAAGCCCTGATCTTTCTCTGCCGGAATCAAGAGGGTTGGGACCCTTATTTCTTTTAGCCGTTCGGTGACATTCAATTTTTGCAGTGCTCTGCAGCAGCCGACAAAACCGTCCGGCGAAGTAGTGCGAATCAAGTCTGCGATCCAAGCTGCTGTCCGCGGAGCCGACTGCAAAAACTCTAGGCTGAACCAGCGCGCTAGCGTCGGTTCGATCTGGCTTTCCATGCCCTGCAGACGCACAGTCTCGATTCGCAGATCGAAATTGGCCTTCATGGCCTCGTTCGCTTCGCTTCCGGTGCAGCAAAGCACGAGAGCCGAGAGGCGATGCGGCGCAGTCAGAGCCAGGACCTGGCCGATCATCCCGCCCAGTGAAATTCCTACGAACGCAATCCGCTCGATGGCTAGGTGATCGAGCAGCTTCACCACGTCATTCGCTAGCTCTTCGAGTGAATAGCAATCTCCCGACGCTTCGCTTTCGCCATGGCCACGTACATCATAAAGAATTACCCGGAAACGCTGGCTCAACAGCGGGAGCTGATATCCCCAAACCTCTGCTCTGGTAGCGAGGGCATGAGAGAGTACCACCGCTGGGGCCCTTTCAGCTCCTTCCGATGCGAAGCTGAGGCTGCAACCATTGATCTGCGCAAAATGCTTTTTCATTACAAAGTGCGCTAAAAGTAGAAAGGGATACCAAGCTGCTCGAAAATCCGCTTGTTTTCGCCAAAAAACTTATTTCCAAGATCGTTAAATCCGCCACTCTCTTTAAACTGTTTGAGGAAGGCGTTCACTTGGGTGCGCAATTCGTCGTTCCCTTTCCGAATTCCGATTGCCCATACTTCAGTCTGAAACGGTTGCAGGATTGCCCGAGTCGTTTCTTGGTATTTCCGCCAATCCTCAAAGATTGAGATCTGATCGTAGATCATACAATCCGCTTTGCCTTGTGCGACCTCGGTCGCACAGGTCGGATTGTCATTAAAAATGAGGATTTTCGCGCTATGGAAATGCTGTATCGCGTAAATGTGTCCTGTAGTCGCTTTTTTCACGGCAACCGTAATATTCGGCCTGTCGATGTCTGCGATAGATTGGATTGCACTGTTTTTATTCGCGAGAATCGATAATCCCATCTTCAAATACGGATCACTGAAGTCGATCGATTTCGCGCGTTCTTCGGTTGCGGTCATCGAAGAGATTACCAGGTCAACCTTACCGGTTTTTAGTGAAGGTATCAGTCCGTCGAAAGGGATGTTCTCGAAGCGAACTGAGCGCTGTAGGTATTTACCAAGAGATTTTGCCATCTCCACGCTAACGCCGGCAGGCTGTCCGCTGGTATCCAACATTTCGAATGGGGGGAAACTCATCTCCATCCCGATTACTATTTCCTTTTGTTGGGCGCTCAATGTGCCAACGCCGAAGAACGCCATTATGAGACAGCGAATCCACAATTTCACGTAGCCTTATTATTCCTCAGTGCCCGGAGTTTCAACACTCGACCAGCCAGCACCAATTCTTTAGGGCCGCCTTACCGGTTACCCGGCATGCAAAAGCCAGGTCAAAAAGGAGGTGACGCAGACCAAATTGACAATCCAGCGAATAGCGGGACTCTCTACCGGAAAATCTATGCTCGAGGTTCGCGACCTAACAATTCACTTCATGACGGAACAGGGGGAGAATTGTGCTGTCGATTCGGTATCATTTTCCGTAGCGGACGGCCAGACCCTCGCGATCGTGGGAGAGAGTGGAAGCGGCAAGAGCGTCACTGCACTCTCGCTTACGAGATTGCTGCCAGAACCGCCGGCCCGCATCGTCCGCGGTGAGGTTATTCTTGATAGCGAACAGCTCCTCGGCAAAACGATGAGAGAACTGCGCCAGGCGCGAGGAAAACGGATTGCTTACATATTTCAAGAGCCGGCCACGAGTTTAAACCCGGTCTTCTCCATCCTCGAGCAGATGGCCGAGGTAATTCGGCTTCACCGCCCTGAGATAAACGATGTGAAACAGGAAATCGTTTTCTGGCTCGATCAGGTGGGAATTGTGGAACCCGACAAGCGACTGCATGATTACCCCTACCAGTTGAGCGGAGGAATGCAGCAGCGCGTCATGATAGCGATGGCCTTAAGCGCCCAGCCGAAAGTTCTGGTTGCGGATGAACCGACGACCGCGCTCGACGTAACGATCCAGAAACAGATTCTGGACCTCTTCGCGCAATTAAAGCAAAAATTCCGGATGTCGATTATCCTTATTACCCACAATTTTGGCTTGATTCGGGGATTGGCCGATACGGTGGCGGTCATGTTTCGCGGTAAATTGGTGGAATTCGGAGATTGCGAAGCGGTATTAAACACGCCGAAGCATCCTTATACCCGGGCGTTGATCGATTGTGTACCAAGGTTGGGAGCCGGCTTGCGCCGGCTGAAGACAATTGATTATTCTGCGCTATGAAATTTTTGGCGTTCACCGCCGCGCAGGTGAACCAGGGCCCGCAGCGATTCGACCGATTAGCTACTCGATTGCTTTGCTTTTTGCTGGTTCAACCAGTTGTGGATATCGGCTCGGATCAAAATTGGCTCAAATCTTCGGAAAAATCCGCGCTTCTAGATTGACAAACCTCGCCAATTCTGTGGATAAGGTACGGATCGAAGGCGTCGTTCGCGAATCGGCTCAGGTAAAGGTTTCCAGGGCCACCGCTTCCGAGCTTCGCCATCTCCATCCATGAATAAGGTAGAGTTAGTTGAATCCGTAAAGAAACAGCTCGGAGCCGAAACCAGCAAGGCGGAGGCCGAGAAGGTGGTAACAGCTGTGATTCACGCCATCAAGGCAGGTGTCAAAAAAGACAAAATAGTTCAGCTGGTGGGATTCGGAACCTTTAAGGTGGTCGAAAGGAAAGCGCGCAAAGGTGTTAACCCGAAAACCCTGCAACAGATAAAGATTCCAAAGTCAAAAACTGTGAAGTTTGTTCCAGGCAAAGATTTTAAGACGAAGGTTTGATTTTCGAGGGATCTAAAGGGCTCTCCGTTTCCCCCCGTAACCGAGAAAACCCGTTGGGTACACCATGCCGAACGGGTTTTCTCATTTTGCCACGGAATAAGTGGCGATCATATCTGTTTTGAATGTGAGGAGGTGCCGCTATGAGACGCATTGTCTTCCTAGTGTTCTGGCTGACCTGGCATAACCCCGCTATTTCGGCCGAACTGTATGCGATCGATCCGGCGCACTCAGAGTTGAGCTTCCAGGTCCAGCATTTTGTGTCTCAGGTCACCGGCAAATTTACGGATTTCTCCGGAAGCGTTCATTTCAATCGAGCGCAGCCTGAGCGATCAAGTGTAGAAGCAATTATCCAGGTGCCAAGCATCGACACCGGTATCAAGGACCGAGATCACCATTTGCTCTCGGCGGAATTTCTGGATGCCCAAAGGTTTCCCACTATCACTTTCAAGAGCACGTCCGTCGATCCAACCGGCGGACGCACCGCGGACGTGCACGGCAATCTGACCATGCATGGAACGACGTTACCCGTGCTGCTCCACGTGGAATTATTGTCGGATGAGAGTAATAGCTTATCCGACAACCTGCGTTGGGGGGTTACCGCCAGCCTGAAAAGAAAGAAATTTGGATTGAATTGGAATCCATTGATCGAAGCGTCCCAAGCAGTTGGCGACGATATCAGTATTCGGATGAAAATCGTGACGCCGGCGCACTGAGCAGTTAATGGTTGGCGGTTGACGGTTGGACCTCAGAGAAGCCCCGTGGCTCGGAAAAAACGGAGCGACCGGTCTGAAGGACCGAAAGAAATGATTGCCTTGCGCGCGGCTTTACAAGCGCCGGCCAAGCTGCATGGTCCAATACGATGTCCAACCTCATCTTGACCTCCAACGAAGTCCAAGAGCTGGAAAGGCGCGCCTTCGCCGAAGGTGTCGGGCAGGAAGATTTAATGGACTTGGCTGGCCTCGGCATTGCTCAAAAGATCACACAGCTAGAGCCGGTGCCCGGAGTCTGCGTGATTTATCTCGGCAAAGGGAATAACGCCGGCGACACCATCGTCGCAGCCTCTGTGTTGCAGCGAGCTGGCTGGTCGGTAGGCGCTCGAATGGTGGCTGCCGAAGAGGCCTTCGACCCTTTGCCAAAGAAAAAATGGCGCGCTCTGGGCACTCTTTTCCGTCAAATACCATCGGAACCGGCGGCCCCGACCGGTAACCGACCGGTGATTTTGCTAGATGGGCTCTTGGGCCTAGGCGCCCGACCTGGCTTAAGCGATCGCTACCGTAGTTTTACGGCCGAAATGAATCGTCTTCGCGACGATTGGAACGCGCGAACCTATGCCATTGATATACCCACCGGTTTGAGCGACTCCGCTGTTGATCCGGAGAGCGTCATTGCTGATGCGACCTTGACCGTTGGATTTCCCAAGAACTGTCTCTTGCTGGATGAAGCAGTCAACTTGGTTGGCACTATTTGGGTTGTTGATCTGGACGCACTGACGGCGCGGGCTCCCAATGATCCCAGTCGCAGCCGATTAGTCGGACCGAGCGACTTGTTTCATTTGGTGCGTCGGCGCCCTTTTAATTCACACAAAGGCAATTTCGGACGGGTAGGAATTATTGCCGGATCGCGCGGGTTCATTGGAGCGGGGGCCTTAGCCTCGAAAGCAGCGTTGAGGGCTGGCGCCGGGTTGGTGACGCTCTATACCACAGACGACATCTACTCGATCGTGGCGGCCAAAGCTGAGTCCGAGGTAATGGTGAAGCCGGTGGCCGACCTTCGTGAAGCATTGTCTGATCGACTTGATGCCATCGCGATTGGCCCGGGATTAGGTCGGGTTCGCGCCGATGAAGTGGTCCAGATCGTCCGGGAGTTTACCAACGCGATGGTGGTGGACGCCGATGCGTTGAATATCCTGAGTGAGTATCGAGAAACCTTATCGCACCTGGCTGGCTCCCGGCTGCTCACACCGCACCCCGGAGAAATGAACCGTCTTTTTTCGACTATTGGGTTGTCGCGGGCAGAGGTGGTAGGCCAGTTCACGAACGAGTACCCGATCACGTTATTGCTGAAAGGGGCTCGAACGTTGGTTGGTCAGAAAGGGAGCCCTTTGTCGTATAATTCGACCGGAACCCCTGGCATGGCCACTGGCGGTTCTGGTGATCTTCTGGCTGGCGTCTGCGGAGCTTTACTCGGACGCGGGATCGCACCCTACGATGCCGCTCGCCTCGGCGCCTGGCTCTGTGGCAGGGCTGCGGAACTCACGCTCCGTGACGAATCCGAGGAATCCATGCTCCCAAGTGACACGTTGCGTTATCTGGGGAAAGCATTTGAGGAGCTGCGTGGCCGCTGATCACCAGCGCCAGCAACGCCGAGAACGCCGACACGTTTCTACTCACTCCAAGTACTTCGCGAGTCGTTCGCGTAGCTCGGCTCGCGCTCGGAAGAGGATGCTCTTGACGGCAGGAACCGTCGTGCCCATCACTTTGGCGATCTCTTCGTACGGCAGTTCTTCGTACCTTCGGAGTACGATTGCGAGTCGTTGCGCTTCCGGTAACTTGCTTATGGCATCCTGAATCGCCGTCTGCAGCTCCTCCTCGAGTAGCACTTGATCGGGCCCTCGTTCTTTCCGTTCCGCCGGTTCCGCGATGTCTTCCGTGTGATCGACGAAATGCCGCTTTCGTCGCATCTCGTTAAAAACCAGGTTGCGAGTGATGCGAAACAGCCAAGTCGTAAATTTGGCTGTCGGCCGGTATCGGGGCGCCGACCGCCAGATGCGAATAAAGACCTGTTGAGCAAGATCTTCGGCTTCCACTTCGGAGCCCAGCATTTTGCTGATCGTGCCGACGACCCGAGCCTGATGAGTTTCCACCAGTAGCCGAAATGCCTCCATATCGCCTTCGCGGATCCGTCGCATCCACTCAATTTCGGGCTGGTCAGATTCCGATGAAGACATGCGGGAAGCAGCAGGCTTGAAAGCGAGGTTCATCGTATTCCAATGAACCGGGCGGGCAAATAGGAGTTGCAGCGTGATGCCGAAGGGCAGGGAGTTTGCTTGCCGGACGTTCGGTTGTATGTAAAAATCAGTTTGTGAAAAATTTCACAAACTCTCGGTTGATCTCTCCGCCCCTGCAAGGCATTTACGAGAAAGTCCTTCATGGAGAACGGATCAACGAGCAAGAAGCGGTTGTTCTTTTCCGGTCTAACGATCTTAATTCCCTCGGCCAAATCGCTAACATCGTCCGTGAACGAAAAAACGGCAACCGGGCAACCTATATCCTGAATCGCTACATCAACTACTCCAATATTTGCGTTCTCTCCTGCCAGTTTTGCGCATTTGGCGCCCGCCGGCGCGACCCGCACGCATTCGAAATGGCCATCCCGGAAATTGAGAGCGCGGCCCGAAGCGCTCTGGAGTACGGAATCACCGAAATCCATATGGTAGGAGGTCTCCATCCCACTCTGCCCGCGGAATGGTATATCCAGCTTCTGGAAACGCTGCGTGCTCTGGATGAGCAACTTCACCTCAAAGCATTTACCGCAATCGAAATAAGACATTTGGCTGAACGGATCTTTAAGCTGCCGATTCCTGACACTTTGCAGACATTGCGCCGAGCCGGCCTCAATTCATTGACTGGTGGCGGAGCCGAAATATTCGACCCTGACATCCGAGACAAGATCTGCCGAGGCAAAGAGACCGCCGAAGAATGGAAAGAGGTGCACCGGATCTGGCATGGAATGGGCGAGCGCAGTACCAGCACGATGTTATTCGGTCATATCGAATCGATGGAACAACGCGTTGACCACCTGCGCCAACTTCGTGAGTTACAAGATGAGACTCACGGTTTTACCGGTTTTGTTCCCTTCGCTTTCGTTCCGCAAACCACGGAGCTATCCTACATTCGTCCGGCCTCGGCGCTCGACCAGCTTCGAACCCTGGCGGTGAGCCGAATCTACCTTGACAATTTTGATCATATCACCGGTTACTGGGTCGCTATGTCGCTTCCGTTGGCTCAGATCTCGCTGAGTTACGGCGTGGATGATTTGCACGGTACTTTGATGGAGGAAAAGATCTTTCACATGGCCGGCGCCACGACTCCACAACAACAGACAGTTGCGTCCTTGGAACGGACCATTCGGGAGGCTCATCGGGAGCCGATTCAACGCGACAGCTATTATTTTCCAATTCCCCGGAAAGAGACTCTCGCGGTTCCAGCCTGAAAACTCGCCCAGAGTTAGCTGTAGCGACTGCACTTAAATCAGGCAGCCGCATGCCGCTGGCTTCGCGATTCGTTCACCGATCTTGCGTGAATGACAATCAGCGATCGGCGGTCGCCTGATAGGCAAAAAATGCCTATTCGATTCTTGTGCCTATAATTTCACGCAAATGATAGGCAAAATTTGCCGCCCTTCCGCATTTTGCAATTCTCTCGATCGGTTCGCGGGCATAGTGTAAGCGATTGAATATCAGAGTGTTATATCTTGTCATCTCATCATTTCGACGACTTGGCATGATCGGTGCTATTGGGCTTGCCGCCACCAAATCTCACACAAATGACCGCCGCGCCAATAGCCCCTGAAACTTTCGAATTTGTTCCGACCCACGATTCCAGCAAGCGTCCTTCAGCCCCAGCAAATTTTGAATCCCTCCTCCAAAATCATCTTCCTTTGGTGAAGTCGATCGTTGACCGCATGAAACGCCAACTTCCGTCCAGGATCGAAATCGAAGACCTTTACAGTGTCGGCGTTACTGGTCTGGTCGCCGCCGCCCAGAATTTTCGAGAGACCAAGAACAAGAGCTTCATCCCGTATGCTTCGACGAGAATCCGGGGAGCCGTCCTCGATGAACTGCGCCGCATGGACTGGATGTCGCGATCGGGACGACTAAAAGCAAAACAACTTGGCAGCCTGATATCTCGCATCGAGCAGGAGCAGGGAGGCGCCGTCGGCCCAGAACAGCTTTGTGAAGAACTGGCTATCAGCGAGGAAGAGCTAAATGCGCTGCTGGAGCAAGTGCGGCCCATCAAAATCATATCTCTGGATGTTCCAGAGGAATGGGACGAAAGCGAGCACTCGCTCCATGAAATTATTCCGGACGACTCGGGAGTTTCTGCCTTCGAAACTCTCGAACGGAAAGAGATGACTGCGCTGATTGCCGAGCGCATCAGCCAGCTACCAGATGTTCCTAAGAGAGTACTAGCCATGTACTACTACGAGGGCATGAAACTAGCAGATATCGCCGCTGCCTTCGGACTGACTGAGTCGCGGATTTGCCAGATTCACACCCAAGCCGTCAACCAATTGCGTTCATACGCTCTCAGCGTGCTCGCCTAAGCAACTCACTTTTTTGATCGTTAATCACATGGAAACGCAAGTAGAATGGGATCAACTCGTCGACTCGCTAAGAGATGAACTCCAGGAAAAAGGAGGATTGATTCGTTTGCTAAACCAACAAACCGAGCTTTTGTACCAGCGCGATCCGGGCGGAAACGAGCGAGTCGAAGATCAAATCCGTGGACAACTGCGATTGGCTTCTCGGTGCACTCAGCGCCGGGAACTCATTTTGCGAGAGACCGCTGCACGGATGACTTTACGCGAGGAAGCCGATGCCACTGAAATCGTCAAAGGATTTCCGGAGTACGTCCAGCCGTTGCTAGAGGCCCTTTTTACGGAAGTAGAGCGACTAAGCGGACGCATGCAAGAGCGTCTGCGGCAAAACCAGCAACTAAAGGTCCGTTTTCTGTCCGAAGCGACTTCGATCGTTTAAATCGTACCGCACACAGCTTGCCGTCTAGGGACGGCACTATCAGAGACAATATCTGGTCCCCCAGATGCAAAAAAACAGTAAGGAATAAACAAAGGATGTTAATTCTATCGAGAAAGGTAAACGAGGGCATAGTGATTGGTGATACGATCCATATCAAAGTCACCCGGATTGACGGTGATGCAGTGAAGATCGGAATCGACGCACCGAAAGAGATCCCGATTTTTCGGACCGAGATCTATCAACCCAATCATCAACTGACTCGGACGAACCCCGAGTCGACCGATGGCGTCAGACCTTCGGAGCGCAGTCGGTTAGCTCAGAAGACTTCACCGGTTTAATTCTCCCGGCAGAAATTGCGCTTGCAGTCTTGAGGCGCGCGGCTTCATTCGTTTGTGCTCGCGCGCCGATGTGGCGGAATGGCAGACGCAACGGACTTAAAATCCGTTGGCCCGAAAGGGCCGTGCGGGTTCGAGTCCCGCCATCGGCAATTCGCTGAAGCTGCGGCGGCCGAGTCGGCAGAATGGAATTTCGGAGAACGGCTCCCAGACTCAGTTTGGAAGCCGTTTTTCATTTTTTGATGCTAGCTGTGCGCTTTCCGCGACATCAGAAAATTTGGCACCCCGAGCTGCGTATTAGCGTGCCACACCATTTAGTCCGTTGGTGCTGTCAGTAGTAGGTTCCGGTGACCAAACCGCTCGTTGCTCTGGCGTCGCACAATGACAAACCTGTTGTTATCGCCGTACATCGCCCAGGGTCCCGGCGGTACTTCTCGGAATTCGACAAACTTCCAATCACAGGCCTCGATATTGCCAAGACCGAGGTAATCCCGCACCGCCGGAGAGACATCTAGCCCCGCGTTTTGGTTCAGGTTCGGTTTTGGACGTTCGTTGCCAAACACATATTGCCAGTGATCGGTGTAGAACGGTCCGCAATCTTCCCATTGCGCATAACAAACTCGATTACCATGCCGGATCGCGAGCCAGCGCCCTTTGAGAACCGTTTGGCCCTCGTGGACAAAGGCGTCCTTAAACCAAGGAATCACTTCTTTAGCTTCGGGTTTCGTACGGCCACCCTGCACATCATTGTAAGGGAGGGCGACATAGAACGGATTCTGCCGCGGTAGAAAACTCAGCGGGATAAACTTTTTTCGCAGTTTTAGATCCGGGTTGTCGTAACCGCCATAATTGAACGACCAGTTCGGATCCCACGAGCTACGATCGTTCGGTACCGGATTATTGGTGCTCGGACGCTCCCCAATCCAAAAGATGGTGGTCATAATGCTCAGTCGCCACGGGTACCGCCCTGGTCCGTCATTGAGCGCCCCAACTCGGCCGAGCAAAGAGGGTCCGTTCGCAGAGCGTGGACCATCACCCGAAAGAGCCCTTTGCGTGGGCGGCAGCTTTTGTTTCGGCTGAGTCGTGAGAAGTCCGTTCTCGCGTAACTTTATCGCATACTTGGCAAAGTCCGTACTGCTCTCGTACTGGGACTGTGCGGAAGCGTTCCAGACGGAGAATGTATATACATAAACCGAAAAGATAATCGTGAGTCTTGGGGTCACAATATGAAGTCGCTAAATCTCCCAAGTTAAGGCATTTTCGGCGAGCTCGATGGCAGGAAGCCGAGGACGTTTGGCGTGTCGAACGGCATGCATGCCACCCATCACATTACTTAGTCGTTCGAAACCTTCCGATTCAAGAAGGCTAGCCGCAATCGAGCTGCGATATCCGCTCCCACATAAGAGTGTCAGAGGTGCATTTCGAGGAAATTGTCCAATGTGCCGAAGCAGGTGCGGTAACGGAACGTTCACAGCGCCCTCCAAATGATCGTGACTCCATTCTTGGGCGGATCGAACATCCAGGATAACCGGGCGCTGCGGGCTCTCCAAAGAGGCGAGGAAATCCCGGGCTCCCATCTGCGTAATCTGCAGCGTCTCGTTCAGATCATCAGCGGCAATAAATCCCGCAACCTGATCAAATCCAATACGTGCCAGCTCGAGCTGAGCTCGCTGCGCTTCCGCCTCGTATTCGACCACCAGCGAGATCGGTAAATCGGGGTTCACAAAAAAGCCGCACCAGACCGCGAACGACGGACTGGCTACCCCGATGTTTAAGCTACCCACGGCATGTGCGTCGCCGAAAAGCGCCGCCGGACGCAGATCCAAGATGCAGGCGCCTTGCTGCTTCAATGCATTGAACTCGGCCAGCCCCAAGTGAGCCGCCGCAGCACAATCCGATAAAAACGGTGCACCGCGCAAATTGATCGTTACCGACCGGCTGAAGTAAGGCGGTCGATCGGGCACATTTGCAGCCATGGCCTCAATGAACGCATGCCGATGATTCAATTGTAACGCCCAGTTGGTGGCGATTTCCTGACCGATCGTCGTGAACGGCGCAGATGAAATCTGTCTCCCACACAACGATCCAGCTCCGTGGGCCGGGTACACTTTTACGTCAGGCGGAAGCTTCCGCGGCTTATGGAAAAGCGAATCGTAGAGCAGCGCGGCGAGTTCGGGCGAAGCAATTTCCCGATCGCGCAGATCCGGCCTGCCCACGTCACCGGCAAAAAGTGTGTCACCGGAAAATAACGCGACGGGTACGCCGGCCTCGAACAGACATAGACAGATGCTATCCGGCGAATGACCTGGTGTAGCGATCACACCAATCTCCGCTGTCCCCAGTGCGATGCGATCACCCTCTCTCACGTCACGGTGGATGAACGTCGCCGGAGCTTTTTCCGAAACAAAGATCGGAGCCCTAGATCGCGACGATAGTTCGGCATGGCCGGCCACAAAATCCGCGTGAGGATGCGTCAGAAAAATTCCCGTCAATTTCAATTTGTTCTGTGCAAGGTAATCGACGTAACCGCCAATGTTCCGTTCCGGATCGATTACGACAGCCTCACCCCCAGATGCGATGAGGTAAGAAGCGTGCACGAGCCCGGGAACGAAGAATCGCTCGATGTACATAAGATTTCTTTTGGGTCGGACTACCAGGAGTTTACTCCTCGCCGGAAGAGAGCAAAAGGCAGAACCGGAGCCGATACGTCAAAATGCGTATCGACACGGCCGATATAGACCTTGAGATCAAGGGGCACCGCGTTCCATCCCAGGATAGAATTTCGAAAGATCCTAGACTTGGGGTCGGAGCCGTTTACGCTTAGAGCTTTTTTTGGAGAGCAATGACCGCGTTCCCGATAGAGTCGAGCGTGGCCTTCAGTCGGGCTCGGTCGTTTTCGGAGAGCGAGTCGGGCGCCAGACCAATTTGCAGCGAGCGGGCGACACTTTCGAATTTCTGGACAAGCTCGCGGGCTTGGCGCTCTTTGATTTCGGGCGAGCCGATCACCTGTGCCGCCGCCTCCTTGACGCAACGGCCATCGGGCTGTTGGCCCTGTTTTTCGGCGAGCCGCCGCGCCTGCTTCCAGACCTTCGCGCGCAGATCGGCTGGGATCGAACCTAACTCTCGGCAGACTCGCTCGGTTGAGGGAAGCTCGAGCTGCGAAACTCCGGCCACTAAGAGACCGCAAAGCAAGTCATAGGCTTGGATGGTGCGGAATATGTATTCCCGTGCGAGGCCGAGCTCGTTCGAGCAGAAGTCCTGAAAAGTTGGGTAACCGCCGCAGCGATAAAGCCGCTCGTCACGGATGGTTTTCAACGCCCCGCCCAAGCGATACAAGGCTCGGCCGGCCAGTTCGAGATGACGCCCGATGTCAGCGACCAGCGCTTGGTAACGCCGATAATCGGCCTTGGTCGGGGGCCGATCAAACTGCAGGTTAAGAGAGGTGGTTTTCACATGCCAATGTTGCCCATGGACAACGTCATAGCAAATGTTTTTGGCGACGGATTGAAGATGTGCAACCTGTCGTTCCACCGGGCATCGGTTACCCGGAACAATTTGTCATTTGCTATCTGCTATTTGTCATTCGGCCGGAAGGGCCGCGGCTAAAGCCACGGTTTCACCCAGGCGAGACCGTCTTCCGTTCTTCCTGCCGGTTTGTATTCGCAACCGATCCAGTCGTCGTAACCGAGTTGGTCGACCAACTTGAATAGGTGCGAAAAATTGACCTCGCCGCAGTCGGGTTCGCCGCGATCAGGTACCCCAGCGATCTGAATATGGCCAATGTCCGTGAAAAAGCGCTCTGTCCGCCGAGTTAAATCGCCGCCCATGATCTGAGCGTGATACCAATCCAACTGAATCCTGAGTCTGGGATGGTTCAGTTTGGCCAAGATCGCTGCGGCTTGTTCGATGGTGGTCAAATGGTAACCGGGAAAATCACGATTATTGATTGGTTCAAGAACGATGAGAAGATCCAGATCGGTACTTTGACCAAGGGCAAATTCCAGATTGGAAAGGAATGTTGCATGGGCTTTTTCTGACTCTATCCTCTGCGTGATTCCGGCCATGACATGCAGGCGCCGTACCTCCAAAATGTTTGCGTACCTGAGCGCCAGCTGCACCGAACCACGGAACTCCTTTTCCCGGCCAGGAATCGCTGCGATTCCTCGCTCGCCTCTTGCAAAATCTCCTGGCGGCAAGTTAAAAAGCACCGCTGTCAGTCCAGTCTCGGACAACCTGCTCGAGATTTCGGCCGCGCTAAATTGATACGGAAAAAGAAACTCTACCGCTTTGAAACCGGATCTGGCCGCGGCGTCGAAACGATCGAGGAACGGCAGTTCTTGGTAAAGCCAGGACAAATTCGCGGCAAATTTCGGCATAGAATTTTTCTAGCCACGAATAGACGCCAATGAAAGCACCGGGAATGCCGACAACGCCGCGATCGCCGGTAACCGTACGAAAGCGTTTTCTCCACACGTTCCGGTGATTACTTCCTGTCTCAATAAACTGGTGCCCCCTGTTAATTCACTAATGACTATTCGGTAAAACCAGTAGCCGATAATCGGTGAAAAGCGCCCTCGGCATTGCCGGCGTTCCCGGCGCTCTCATTCGTGTCAATTCGCGTGCATTCGTGGTTTCTGTCAGTGTTAAATCCATTGGCGATTGGCTATTGCGAAGCCGTGTCCCATTCGCGGTTTCCCAATTTTCACCACGTGGCGCCAAAGGTCTCCTTCAACTCCTGGATCTGGCTTTCCGTTAAGGTCCGAACCTTGTGTCCATGAAGAGACAACATCAGCTTCGCGGTTTCTTCCAGCTCCTCGACGGCGTACATGGCGGAATCGAGTTCTCTGCCGGAAACGACTGGACCGTGATTCGCCAACAGGACGGCCGCGTGCCGAGAGGCCTGCTTGGCAATTTCAACGGCAAGCGCTTTGTCGCCGGGCCGAAAATACGGAATTAAGGGCAGCTTGCCGACGCGCATCACAAAGTAGGGTGTAATCGGAGGAATGCAGCTAGTTGGATCAAGGTCTTCTAAACAAGAAACCGCGGCAGCGTAGCTGCTGTGCAAATGAATGATTGCGCCACTCGGGGCCCGGCTTTCGTACATGGCGAGGTGCAGAAAGTATTCCTTACTCGGTTTCTCGCCCGAAAGATGCCTCCCGTTCCAATCCAGTTTTGCCAACGTGGTTGGATCCAACTCACCGAGACACGAATTCGTTGGGGTCAGAATCCAACCGTCTTCAACCCGGGCGCTGATATTGCCGCTGCTTCCGGGGCTGAGTCCGCGGCGATACAGGCTGAGACCTATTTCAACGATGCGCTCTCGAATCTTATTTTCTTGGTTCATGATAACCGTTCCCAAGCTTTCGTAAAAAAATCCTCGCTGCCGAAGTTTCCGGACTTCAAGGCCAAAGCCAGTTGTTTTCCTGGACCGGTGGCCAAAGTCCACGGGACACCGGGATCGATCTCCGGTCCAATATTGAGTAGGTCGAGTTCCAGTCTCTGCACGACTGCCCCGGAAGTTTCACCACCGGCAACGATCAGCTGGGTGATTCCGTTCTCAATCAATGAGGATGCGATTTCCGCCAAAGCATGTTCGCAAAGCGAGCCGGCATTCTCGAAGCCAAGTTCATTTTGATTCTTGGCGACTTCGTCCACGGTCCCGCTCGTGTAAATCAGTAGTGGTCGCTCTTCATCACGTTTCTCTGCTGCCCAGGACAATACCTCACGAACAACGGCGTCAGAATCCGCCGCGAGATCCGTCACTGAGATATGTCTATGCCGGCACGATGCCTTGGCGTACTCGATCTGTCGCAGCGTCATTCTCGAACAGCTCCCGGCGAGGATGGCTCGACCTCCCGGAAAAGCCGGAATGGGAATCGGAGCTGCTCCGCTAAGGCCGAAATTCGCGCCGAGTCCAAGAGCTAAACCCGAACCACCTGTCACCAATGTGAGGTCTTTAGCAGACTTGCCAAGCGTGATGAGGTCGGCGTTCCGAAGACAATCGGTGACTGCAACGCGGACACCATCCAACCGCAATTTCTTTATTTCTTGAACTACCGCCTCGGGACCTTGGTTGATGCGATCAAATCGGATCAAACCCACCTTTGCCGAAGTTTGGGCGGAGAGAAAACGGACGAGATTTGCATCAGTCATTGGCGTTAGCGGATGATGCTGCATGCCGCTTTCACTCAGAAGTATGTCATGCACGAAGAGGTGACCGCGATAGACAGTGCGGCCGTTGTCCGGCAAGGCGGGGCAAGCAATGGTAAAATCGCTGTCTAGCGCCCCGAGCAAAGCATCGATGACCGGCCCAATGTTGCCTCGAGGGGTAGAGTCAAAGGTCGAACAATATTTAAAGTAGAATCGGGTGCAGCCTAAGGTCTGGAGCCATCTGAGTGCCTCCAGCGATTCCCGCACCGCCTGCTCAGATGGACAAGTGCGCGTCTTGAGGGCAACAAGGACGACGTCCGAGTCGTTCATTATCTTGACGCTGCGCGGGATCCCAAGCGTTTGCACGGTTCGAAAGCCGCTCTTGACCAGATTGTTAGCCAGGTCCGTTCCGCCAGTGGAATCATCCGCGATGCAGCCGAGAAGAGGCATAATGTGTTTCGTCTTACTTAGAAACTCTCTATGAAATCCAAACGGGTTATCTCGTCTCGCTTAACCGATTCATTTCAAAACCGAAGAAAAGAGCAACCACAGATTACGCCGATTACACAGATTTCCGTGCGAAGGATCGCAGCCTGTCCGACCAAGCCTGTTAGGCTCGCGGTGCATACACATGCGCTCGGCGACGTCCGTGTCCTCGCGATCCGCGCGGCATACGAATTGGCGCGAATTAAACCTATTTATTTGGGTTAATTAGCGCCGGATGCGGAGCACCTTCGCCTCGCACGTCATGTCCGATATAGGCTAAAATTCTTGAGGATAAGCTGCTTGTTTTTGTCCAGATGTGTCATGTCACTCCACGATCCTTGAGCGTTTTTGGCTATCCCTCATGTATCCGGCCACCGTTAGCGGTCCCGAAACTCCATTCCTTCGTACCAATCCTCTAAGGCGGAAATAGACGGCCAGCGCTTCTTCCGTAATTCGCCGTTCCTGACTGCCTCCTCGCGCTTCACTCTCGCGTTTGAGCTCTGCGAGAATTCGCTTGTCTACCTTCACGTGAAGCCACTGAGAGTTCGCCTTCACTCCCTCTGAGTTGTTCCATTTTCCACCCTTGGACAATGACATGATCGATATTTTTCCGGAATTTTCTTCACCCATCCCTGACTAAAACAGGTCCTTCATGCTGAGTGCCGCAAGATCGCGATCAATCAAAGGTCTCAACCTTAGAGGCAGGAGGTGAGCATGCAAATAGCGGGGATTGACTATAGCATGTCTATTCTTGACCTTATCGCCATGGCCCCCGCGCACTCCAAATCCGACAAACCTCCCTATTTCGTCTCGACCCAGGTCACGGAAGCACGCCGCTATTACCTCGACTTGGCGCCGAAATTCACTCGCCAGATCACGGTGGTTTGTGGCGGCTGCGAACGCATGCGATCCGACTACTTAGTTGATCGAAGCACCTTTCCATTTTTTGTTCTGGAGTTTGTCGCCGAAGGCACCGGATGGCTTGAATTGGCCGGGCGCCGCTACCGATTGCGGGCCGGTATGACCTTCTGGTATGGGCCCGGTGCACACCACACCATTCGCACCGAGGCTTCCCGACCGATGTTGAAATACTACATCGTGTTCACGGGAATAGAAGGCGAGCGCTTGCTTGAAGAGAGTCCGCTTCGCGGCTGGAAGGCGGTCCAAGTTTCCTCTCCGAAGGAGGTCGTGGAGTTATTTGAAATTCTTCAGCGCGAAGGCGCGAGCGAGAGCGAGTATGGAGCACGAATTTGTGCTGCGCTTGTGCCGGTGCTTATCACGAAAATCACGGACCGCGCCGTACCATACGCTATTGGAGAATCGCGAGCACTGGCGACGTTCCATCGAGCGAAACATTGGATTGAGCAGCACTATGCACGTCTCAGAACCGCTGAACAAGCGGCGCGCGCTTGCCACGTGGAGGTCGCGTACCTGAGCCGTTTGTTCCAGCGGTTCGGTCACACGACCCCATACCGTTTCCTCATGCGGCTAAAGATGAACCGCGCAACTGAACTATTAGTCGACGGCGGCATGCTGGTGAAGGAAGTCGCAGCGGAATTAGAGTTCGCCGACGCCTTCCATTTTTCGCGGGTGTTCAAACGTCTCTATGGCCTTTCTCCGGGGCATTTTGTAAAGCACAGTCGCGACTGACTCAGCGACGCCGACCCCGCACCCGTTCGACAGTGAAAGGGGGGGCAGAAATGAGTGCTTGGTCGGTGAATCCACGTTCTAACGAATCCATGGCTGGCGGGAATATCTCGAACCAGAGTACGGTAGGTTACCGGCGGGACTTTAACCTCGGTGCGAATTTGATTCGGGATCCGGCTTCCGAAAGTAGAAAGGCGAGGTGACGCTGCCGAGAATGAAAGTTAGTCCGCTAAACTGGTTGACCGGTGGACCAGAATGGTATTATGAAGTCGGCGGTACATTGGCAAACTCCCAGATGCACTTCAGCAGTTTCCCCTTATGGCAAAAAATATTCTTGAACGTTTCCGATTGGATGGTCGCGTCGCGGTAATCACCGGCGCCGGACAAGGAATCGGCGAAGCCTTCGCCTACGCCCTCGCTCAAGCTGGTGCCGGCGTGGCAGTAGTGGATGTTAATGACGCAAGTGCCGAAAAAGTTGCGAAGGCGATCCGGGCAGACAAAAGGGAAGCTCTGGCGATCGCCTGCGATGTTACTCAGCCGGACCAGGTCGAGATGATGGTCCGAAAGGTCGTCAGCTACTTCGGTGGGTTGCACATAGCGTT
Organism: uncultured Verrucomicrobiae bacterium; assembly: GCA_963804425.1. Lineage (GTDB taxonomy): Bacteria > Verrucomicrobiota > Verrucomicrobiia > Chthoniobacterales > JAFAMB01 > DASTDH01. The sequence continues at coordinate 688,296 of CAWDQF010000007.1, forward strand.
CAATAACGCGGGCATCAACAAAAATTCCGCGGCCGAGGAAACCTCGCTCGAAGAATGGGATCAAACCTTCGCGGTAAATCTGCGTGGCGTATTTCTATGTTGCCAGGCCGAAGCCAGGGTAATGCTCAAAGCTGGCTACGGGAAAATTATTAACACCGCATCGATGTCGAGCATCATCGTTCCACATCCGCAAAAGCAGGCTACCTATAACACTTCCAAGGGCGGAGTTGTCACCTTAACGAGAAGCTTGGCAGCGGAGTGGGCTGATCGTGGCGTCCGAGTCAATTGTATTTCTCCGGGAATCTTGCGGACTAAGCTTATCCTGGAATCACCGAGCCTAGCGCCGCTGGTGGATCGATGGATTCAGGATATTCCGATGGGCAGGCTGTGCGAGCTAGAGGATTTGACCGGAGCTGCCGTATTTTTGGCATCGGAGGTTTCGGACTACGTTACGGGCCACAACTTGATAATTGAAGGTGGCCAAACCTTGTGGTGACTCCTTATGATCGAATGGATCGAGTTTCATCCTTCAGCGTCTCGCGCAAATATTTGGCGGCAAAAGTCATATGCGTTTCCATGGCACGAGCCGCGGCTTCCGGGTTGCGTTTCTTTATCGCTTCGAAAATTGCCAAGTGCCGACGGTACCGTGGATCCAAATCCTCGGCTGCATAGACATTTCGACGAATCCAGACATCGAGCAGATTCCGCATTCCGGAAAGAATATTCCGGAGCGCCGAATTGCGCGATGCCTCAGCCAGCGTGATGTGAAACGCGATGTCGGCTTCGACAAATTTTTTCGGATTTTCTCGAGCCGCTTTCATCTGGGCGAGCAGGTCGTCGAGTCGACTCAAATTCTTCTCATCGCGGCGCTCCGCGGCCAGACGCACGACGGTCACTTCGATGAAGCCTCGCGCTTCAACGAGGTCTGCTGTATGGCGCTCACCTAAGAGGAGTCCCCATTCAACCGACTTTGGCAGCAGATTGGAAGGGACATCTTGGAGATAATAACCACCACCAGGCTTTACTCGAATGAGCGAAAGCATGCCCAGAGATTTCAGTGCTTCCCTGATAATGGACCGACTGACACCAAGGGCCTCAGCCAGTTGTCGCTCAGAAGGAAGACGATCCCCTGGTTTGACTTTGCCGGAGACGAAGTACTCCAACAACTGGTGGGCGATTTGTTGCGCAGCCGGTGGGCGTTCGGTGATTGCGATCTTTGGCAGCTTAAGTTCCATGTGAATTCTACTGAAGGTATAGAACTATACCGAGCGCGGCAAGCTCGTACCGGTTAACTGGTAGACCAAAAATCAATTCGTTAATCCAGCACCGCGCAAAAGGGGATCGAAGCAAAGCCAATATGAATATTCCGTTTAACCGCGACAAACTCGATTCGCTGCTGGACGAGCTAGAGGTAGAAGTCCTTTTAGCTTCTTCCAAGCACAATGTGCAATACCTGCTGGGAGGATATCGATACTTCTTCTTTGCGCATTCTGACGCGATCGGTATTAGCCGATACTTGCCGATCGTCGGATATGTGAAAGGGCGACCGGAGGCGGCGTTCTATGTCGGCGCAGGAAACGAAGATTGGGGGATCGAAGTGTTTCCAATCTGGGTTGAAAAAATCATCAACCGCGCATGGACCCCCGGTGAGTCGGCCCGGATAGCTGCGGATTGTCTGAAGTCGGCCGGCGTAAACACGGAAAGAATAGCCGTTGAAGCGAGTTTTCTCACTGCAGATGCCGCCAACCGGCTGAAAGCCGAGTTAGCTTGTGACGATCTGGTTGATGCCGCGCTCGTTCTTGACGAGCTCCGCGCAGTGAAGACTGCAGAGGAATTATCATATATTCGGCAAGCTGCCGAGGCGTTAGTCGATTCCATGCTGGCGGCCTTCGCATCGATCCGTGCTGGAACTACGGAAAACAAAATTGTGGAGTGTCTTCGGCAAGAACAAATTCAGCGCGGATTGGATTTTGACTACGCGCTAATCACGTCGGGACCAACATTTGGTCGAGCACCTTCTGATCGCCGATTGAGCACCGGAGAAGTAGTTTCGCTCGATACAGCCGGGTATCAGTTCGGCTATTTGGCCGATATGGCTCGAATGGCGGTGCTCGGACCTCCCTCCGGTTTGATGAACGATCTTTTGAGTGAGATTCAACATGTCCAAAGTGCTGCTCGCTCCGCAGTGGCCGCGGGTAGACGAGGAGGGGACATCTATGAAATTGGATTAGCTGCCGTTAAGGAATGTGAACACCGTGATGGTCTGGTCTTTGTAGCACACGGGATGGGCCTGGTCCCTCATGAAGCGCCGCACCTGACTGGCGAAGGCGAGATACCGTATCCGGGTACCCACGTTAATCGACCGCTAGAGGCTGGCATGGTTCTCTCCATCGAGACCGGGATTAAGCATCCTAAAGTTGGCTTTGTGAAACTCGAAGACACGGTCGGCGTGACCGACAATGGGTGGGAGGCTTATGCCGACATCGGCCGCGATTGGAATGTTACCGGAACTAATATATGAAACTAAGTGCTGATTCGAAGAAATTGCGCCTACGGATCCTCCAAGGGGAAATTCTGTATGGATTGATTGTTAAGGCACCATCACCCGCCATCGTTGAAATGTGTGCAGCTGCCGGATTCGATTTTGCAGTTATCGACAGCGAACACGGAAGCGGCGATTTGGCGGAAATTGAGCATCACATTCGCGCAGCGGAGAGCTTCGGCATGTCGGCTATCGTGCGGGTAGGGACGAATGAACCGATCGAAATCCTTCGTGCGCTCGACAGTGGGGCGGCCGGAATCATTGTACCACATGTAAGATCGCGGAGCGCAGCAGAGCGGGTGGTCGAAGCGGCCCATTACCCTCCCATCGGGCGGCGCGGACTGGCGATGACGACGCGCGCCGGACGCCATGCTTTCGGCAAGGTGAAAGAACATTTGGCCGAGGCGGCTGAAAATACGTTAGTCATTGTTCAGATCGAAGACCCGGAAGGTATTGAACAGGTGGTTGAGATCGCCGCTGTACCGCACGTCGACATGTTGTTTGTCGGTCCTACGGATCTGTCGCTCGGACTCGGTTACCCGGGAGAAAGCGATCACCCCGCTGTGGTTGAGGCAATCGAACGAGTTATTAACGTTGCTGCGGCTCGCCCGAAACTCGGCTTAGCTGCCTTCGCTCGAGATACCAGTGATGCTGCGCTCTGGCAGAAGCGCGGAGCGAAATTGATCGCACTTGCTTCGACGCTACTCATTGCGCAAAAGTTCAGCGAAGTGATCAATCAGTTCAGGTGAGCTCAGCCCCGAATGATAGGCTCGATGAAATTCCTAATGGGTCTCGCATCGAATTAACCGGGAACTTCAATCGGGACCTGCTGATGGAAAGAGCGCTCGAGACACTCGGCTATGATGCTGGCTCGCAAACCATCGTGGGCTGACGGTTCCATTGGAATCTCATTGCGGAGATTGCCAATAAATGCGTCCAGTTCGGCCGTATAGGCGGCGGCAAAACGTTCAATGAACGAATGATCGGGTCCCGCCGTGGTCACGCCGGTCTTGCTGAGAGTTTCCAGAGCGGACCCTTTCAGATTATCAACTCGCAGCACGCCACGCTGTCCTTGAACTTCCAACCTCTGGTCATAACCGAATGCTGACCTGAGTGAGTTATTGACAACCCCAATGATTCCCGAATGAGTCTTCAAAGTGACAACTGCTGTATCGGGTCCGCAGTCAGCCGAAAGGTCCGGATACAAAAAGGAGCTTCCGGTAGCAAAAACCTGGCTCGGCTCCTCTTCTGAAAGCCAGCGAAACAGGTCGATCTCATGAATTGTCATGTGACGGAAAATAGTTCCAGAGGATAATAGGTATCCTAGTGGGGGAGGCTCGGAATCGCGGCTGGTGATTAGAATGAGTTGCGGTTTTCCAATCGTTCCGACCTGCAATGCCTCCCGGAGTGCGCCGTAATGAGGATCAAAGCGGCGATTGAACGCTAAGAAGAATGGCACCTGGTGACGTTTTACCACATCCACTGCAGCCTGCGCGCGAGTGACACTGGTATCTATTGGTTTCTCACAAAAGATTGCCTTCCGCGCTGCTGCAGCGCGTTCGATCAATTCAGCATGGGTGTCGGTAGGGGTGGCAATGACTACTGCATCGACTCCCAAATCGTCCAAGGCTGCTTCCAGCGGGACGGCCCGCACGCTAAGCCGGTTCGCGAGCTGGGCTGCGAGCTGTTCGTTAACATCGACGACATATTTCAGCCGAGCAGCGGAGTGCTGAGCGATATTTTTTGCGTGGACCGTGCCAATCCTCCCCGCGCCAAGGACTGCAAATCTAATCATTGCTTTGGCAAACCACCATAGATCTGGTCGTAACTATGGGAGTATATTTCGAGCACGTTTCCGAAAATGTCTTCGCAGTAGCAGATCTTGAAAGCGGAATCTGATTCATCAACCGACCAAACCTTTGACAACTGTTTCCCGCCGTGGAAGACGAGTCGATCGACCGCCCCCTCCACGTCGGGGTCCGTCACGCAAACATGGAAAAAGCCATTTTTCCAGAATTCCAATGTAGGTGAACGTCGTTCGTGCGGAGGAGCTAACAACTGAAACAATTCGAATCCTATTCCATTGGCTGATGTCATATGAGCCATTCGCATCCGCCGAAAAGGTTTTCCTAAGACATCAGCGGCTTGCCGGCCCTCATACGAGCCATCATTCGCGTTAATTTCGAACGGACCACGTAACAGAACGAATCCGAAGACGTTCCGGTACCACTCGATTGCTTGATCGAGATTACTGACTCCTACCCCGACGTGGTTAATCGATCGCTGATAAATCTGGTCCATGACCTTCCATTCAGATCTAACGACAGTACTTAGGATTGGCCGACCCTTTCATCTGTTGGCCAAACGTCCTCGACGAGATTTCGCAAATGTATCGAACGCGACGGCCAGAACGATGATAATGCCGATAATTACTTGTTGGGAGTAGGCCGACACGTTCACTATCACCAGACCGTTAAGCAGAACGCCGATTAATAAGGTACCAACAATTGTGCCGGCGATTCCGCCCAGCCCGCCAAACAAGCTGGTGCCGCCAATTACCACGGATGCAATCACCCGCAGCTCGTATCCCTCGCCGGCAACGGCTTCGGCGGAACTGAGGCGAGCCGACAGGATGAAGCCAGCCAAGCCGGACAAACAACCCATAATGACGTAAACCCAACTAAGGATTCCATTAACGTCGAGCCCGGAGAGCCGAGCGGCTTCGGGATTGCCGCCTACAGCGTAGACATGGCGACCAAAACGGGTATAGCGAAGTGTGATGTAGCCAACCGCGGCGACGAGAGCGGAGATCACGACCAACGATGGAATTCCCAAGAAGTCACCTCGGCCCCACCAGCGATAAGAAGAGTCGAAACCGCTTATCGGTGACCCGTTGCTCAACATCAAGGTCGCTCCCCGCCAGAGCGTCATCCCGCCCAGCGTGACGATAAATGCAGGGACCCGGAGTTTGGTCATCGCTTGGCCATGGAGATAACCTGCCGCCGACCCAACCATCAGCGCGATGGCCAGAGCGACTAACCAGCTGATTCCTGCTGCACTAACCGGAGGCCATGATTTGACGGCAACCGCGCCACACATCGAACTGAAGGCTAGTAGTGAACCAATCGAAAGGTCGATTCCGGCAGTAAGAATAACAAACGTCATTCCTACGGACAGGATTCCGTAAATCGCGACATCGGAGAGAATATTCAGCACATTGCGCAACGAAAGGAAGCGCTCGTTTTGCAACTGAAAGAAAACGATCAAAACGACGAGAAACAGCAGAACGCCAAATTTCTCTAGGATTACTATCCAGGTAATCTGTCGCCGTTCGTTAGCGTTAGGTTGTTGGCTTTCGGTGATCGCGGACATAGCGTAAATAAAAGGGAGCTAACCAATTGCGGCATGGATATGCGCTTCATGAGATCCGAGAGTCATGAGGCGCATCAGCTTTTCCTCAGAAACGGTATTCGCTGCCATTTGGCCGTTGATTTTACCTTCTTTGATGGCGTAAATTCTGTCGCATAACGAAATCAGCTCTGGTAACTCAGACGAAATAACCAGGATTGCGGTACCGTTTGCGGCCAGAGCCCGGAGTAGTCCATGGACCTCGGCTTTGGCTCCGACATCGATTCCGCGCGTGGGCTCATCGACGATCAAAACGATCGGAGAAAGTGCGAGAAATCGGGCGAGAATTACTTTCTGTTGGTTACCGCCTGATAACGTCGCAATGGGCGTCTCCGGATTCGGCATCCGAATATTCAATGATTTCTGGAATTCTCTGATGACCTCATCCTCAGCGCTGGAATCGACGAAGTATTTCCATCGCGAAAGCCGGTTAAGGGATGACAGCGTCAAATTCTGCCGAATCGATTGGCTCAGAAAGAGTCCTTGTTGCTTTCGATCTTCGGGAACCATCGCGATACCGGCTCGAATCGCATCCCGAGGCGATTTGATCTCGACGCGTTTACCGTTCAGGTAGATTTCACCACTTTCAATCGGATCCGCTCCAATGATAGCTCGAGCGAGCTCCGTTCGGCCAGCTCCGACCAGACCGGCTAATCCCAGTATTTCGCCGCCCCGCACTTCTAAGCTAATCCCGCGTAACATTATCGCGGGTGAGGAGGGAAGTTTCCTGGCGCGAGTAAAATTCCGGACTTGCAATACGATGTCGGCGGTTTTGGGGGAATAATCTTGGGGCTTAGTCTGAACGTCGCGTCCGACCATCATTTGAATAATCTCATGAGCAGGCGTGGTCGCGGCATTACCGCGGCCGGCGAACTTGCCATCCCGCAAAACCGTGAATCGATCACAAATGACGGGAACTTCACCCAGACGATGCGTAACGTAGATGAGCCCGATCCCCTCGCGCTTCAGATCCAAGATGATTCTGTGCAGTCGATCGACTTCCCGGCTGCTTAGTGCAGCTGTGGGCTCGTCCAGGATAATGACTTTTGCGTCCAGGTGGAGAGCTTTTGCGATCTCAACGAGCTGCTGTTCTGCGACGCTGAGGGCGGCCACCACCGTTCGGGGATCTACGGTAAGTTCCAGACGTCGAGCTGCATCTTGGGCCGTCCGATACATCGTTTTCCAATCTACGAATTGGTACCGGCTGGGTTCACGACCAACCAATATGTTCTCGGCGACGGAGAGGTTGGGTAGCAAATTGAATTCCTGGTAGACGGTGCTTATTCCTAAGCGCTGCCGATCGAGAGGTGATTCGCGTCCGAGCGCCTTGCCGGCCAGCATAATGGAGCCGGTATCTTGCTGGAGAGCGCCCGAGAGGATTTTCAGCAGGGTGGATTTACCTGCACCATTTTCGCCGAGGAGTGCGTGGGCCTCACCGGAGAATATTTCGAATGAGATTCGATTGAGCGCATGGACGCCTGGGAATCGCTTGCTGATATCTTTTAGCTGCAACAAGGGAGGAACTGAAGGCTGAGTCATTGGGGGGCGGGTGACAGGCAGGAAACAGAGTTGCGTATGAGTTAAGCAGACCATAGCTTCAGAAAATGCTGTCGGTCAACCGGTTTACCAGATTTTCGCCCGGCTAACCGCGGCCGCCCCCGCCCTAACTTCCATCCATTGCCCCCCAACTATTTACCTAATATGCCAAGCATCGGTATCGGACTCATCGGAACTGGTTTCATGGGAAAATCACACGCGATCGCATTCCACGCTGTCTCGAGCGTCTTTGGCAACATTTTGCGTCCTAAACTCCACGTCGTTTGCGATGTCGACCCAAAGCGAACCCAAACCAAAGCCGAAGAGTTCGGCTTTGAAAACTGGACCACCCATTGGCAGGAGGTTCTGGACGATCCGTCTGTAGAAATAGTTTCGATCACCACGCCGAACCATCTGCATCGCGAAATGGCGGTCGCCGCGCTCGAGAAAGGTAAGCACGTGTATTGTGAGAAACCGATGGCAGTCTCTCTGAGCGACGCAAAAGAGATGGCAAATGCTGCGGCTGCGTCTGATCGTGTGACGCTTCTTGGTTATTCATTCGCCAAAAATCCGGCCCTCTTTGCTGCGAAACGGTTGCTCGAAGAAGGGCTCATTGGGGAGGTCTTCGAATTCCGCGGCTTTATTGATGAAGATTATGTGGCCGATCCGGATCTGCCCTGGACCTGGAGATTACAGCAAGCCAATGCCGGTCTGGGAGTGTTAGGAGATCTTGGCTGCCATCTGGTCTCTATCGCTCACTTTCTCCTTGGACCGATCGAGAGTCTCGCTGCTATCGTTCGTACCGTGCACGCCACGCGGCCGGAAAGTTCAGGTTCGACGGTTCGGCGCCAGGTAGAAAATGAGGACCTTGCGCATGCCTTGGTGAGATTTCAAACGGGTGTCTCGGGAGTGCTCACATCCAGCCGAATAGCTCACGGTCGCAAGAATGGAATCAGGGTCGAAATATACGGGTCAAAAGGTTCCCTGGCGTTTGACCAAGAACGGATGAACGAGCTCGAACTCTATCTGGCCGAAGAGAGGCGGGACTTGGTGGGCTTTCGCCGAATTCTGACCGGTCCAGCACATCCGCCGTATGGGTTGTTCTGTTTGGCGCCGGGTCACAGCCTGGGGTTCAACGATCTGAAGATCATGGAGGCGGCCCACCTTCTCAATGCGATTGAAGGGAAGGAGAAAGCGTTTCCAACTTTCGGGGACGGTATTTTAATCGAGAGGGTCATTCATGGAATGGCGGCCTCGGCCCGAAATGGCGGGTGGCAGAGAATAGACGGAGTCTCTTTGGCGGCGGTGGGGCAAGGGGCGAGTAACCCGAAAGTGAATGATCGAACAGAAATTACTTGATTGGTCAACCGGTTGACCACATACTGATCCGCGTTTCTCCCCCCCTAAACATGAATATACGTTTCCTGAAAAATAGCTGCGTGCTGGTTTTCGTCGGGTTTGTTTCCAGTTGTCCACTCGCGCAAGCAGATTCCAAAAACCCGGAAATCGCGGTTAGTCTACCAAACCTCGCCTGGGCCGCGACCGCTTTCATGGGTCGCAGCGCGCAAGATGAAGGAAAAAAGTTAGGCATTAACATTGTGATTATTGACGCCCAAGGTGATACCAGCAAAGAGGCGAGCGATCTCAAAGGTGTCATCACTAGAGGCGTAGATGGAATCGTCATTGAACCCGTCGACGAACAGGCTTCAGCAGCAGCCATTGATGACGTCGTGACGGAGAAGATACCGGTCGCAACTTTTTGTAGCGTGGTCAAAGGTACGACGAAACCAACGATTCATTACGGTGCGGATCAGGAAGCAGTGGGCAGAGCCATGGCCGAGGCTCTGAAGAAGAAGTTTCCTGGCGGCGCCAAGTTAATCTTCTTGGATGGAGAACCCGGCTCCGGCTCTGCTGTGCTCCGAGCGAAAGGATTTTTCGATGTAATCGAAAAGGAGAAGGAGAAATATCAAGTTGTTGCCCGTCAGACAGCCAAGTGGCAGAGACCAGAAGGGCTTCGAGTCACCCAGAACATCCTGACATCGCTGGGCTATCAACCTGACGTGATTGTCTCCGCTAACGACGACATGGCTTTAGGAGCAATCGAGGCTCTGCGCAGCGAGAAATTGCCCGCCGGCAAGGTCACAGTCATTGGGTGCGATGCGATGCCTGATGCACTGAATGCTATCAAGGAGGGCTGGATGTATGCGAGCGTTGACCAGCGCCTTGGCGGACAGGTCCGAACAGCGATTGAGGCCATGACCGCTCATTTGCGCGACAAAAAGCCACTTACCGCGACGACCTTAGCTCCGGTTATCATCACCAGCGAGAGCATCACCGAGGCAGAACAAGGCAAGCAGTAATCGAGCAAACTGATCGTACGCGAGAAAAAAACGCTGATCGGTTTTCGGAAAAACCTTCGCTGAATTTGCCAGCAAAAGACGCGGAGCCGCTCCATTCGCCCACTCGAGTTCCACCAAAATTTATGCGGTCGCTCGTCTGCCGAATGGTTCGCGGCAGGATGTCGACCGGATCAATTGGCGGGTGCGTGCTGGGCATGGGACTAACACTATTTTTCCTGCAGGAAAAAGTCTCCGTCTTTCGCAACTAGTTCATATGAACCACGGAATGGATCCTCCTTCGCTCCGCCTCCGGTTCATTATGGCGCGACCGAAGAAAAACTGCGGACGGGCGGAAGCTCGAAGAGCGAAAGTGGTCTGTGAGCCGACTTCGCCGACTAATTCGCGATAGTTAGTTTCAATGGTGGCTAAGGCTGCGTCGGACAAGATGGTGGAGAGGCTACCGATGAACGTGAATCAAAGAGAACTCATTCGTGTACATTGGTGTTTATTCGTGGTTTAAGAGCTTTGTTTCGATACTTTTCCTCATGGAATCGACTCCACAGATTTCCTTCATTGGGGTGGTTGGTACCGGTCTGATGGGTTCGGGAATCGCCGCGGTATTTGCTGCTGCCGGCCGCACGGTTTTTTTATTTGATCAGGACCCGAAGCGGTTGGAAGAAGCCACCCAGAAAATTGGCGAGATCTGCGAAGAAATGCACGGCGCAGGGCTAACGTCGCTTTCTCAAACAGAGATATTCTCTCACATAAAACCGGCTTCCAAGCTCGCCGAGCTGAGAGCGGTGGAATTTATCATCGAAGCCGTACCAGAGGTGCTCGAGATCAAGCACGCGTTGTACCGGGAATTGGAAGCTGTGGTGAGGAGGGAGACGATCCTTGCGAGTAACACTTCCGGTTTGATGCCGTCCAAACTTTCGGCGGCGCTCGCGTTTCCGGACCGATTCATTGTTACGCATTTTTGGAATCCGCCGCATGCGATTCCATTGGTGGAGGTTGTTCCATCGCCGCGCACGTCGCCAGCGGTGGTGGAGCGGACCGTTGCGCTGCTCCGGGCGGCTCGAGCAGAACCGGTGTTGGTGGAAAGGGAAATTCCCGGGTTCATCGGCAATCGCCTTCAGTACGCGGTGTTGCGAGAGGCCCTCGCCATTGTTCGTTCCGGCGCAGCTTCGCCAGAAGCTGTCGATACCGTGATGAAGGCGTCTCTTGGGCGCCGGTACGCTACCGTGGGGCCGCTGGAAACGGCCGATCTTGGCGGATTGGATACGTTTCTCACTATAGCTTCCCACCTGATGCCCGAACTTGCTAAGGATGAAGATGTGCTTGAACTGATGCGCACGCGAGTCGCGGCCGGACATACTGGTTTGCGTTCTGGCGAAGGCTTCTATCCGTGGTCTCCCGAACGAGCGCGAGAAGTTATCCGAGGACGAAACGCCGATCTTCTCAGGCGCCGGCTCTCCGATTTGAGCTGATGCGCCAGCACCGAAGGTGCGTTTCAAGAGAGCCTGGGGCGTAGCCCTAGGGGTATGCGTATCCCGGCGCTCGCGCTGAAGGTGCGCTTCAGCTCGCGGGTCTTTTGGAATGAAGGCGGATTGGTGCTTAGAACAGCATCTTTCATCTTTATCTCGCGCCTTCAGCGCTCACCCCTCTTTAATTCATGTATCCTGGGGCTGCGCCCAGGCTCTCTTGAAACGCACCTTCGGTGCTGGCGCTGACCCACTCTTGAAGAGACCAGAGCCAAATCGGCGAACGCCGATCCTAAACGTCCTTGACAGCCCCTAGCCCACAACCGGTCCCTTAGTGGACAACGCGGTAGGAGCAGGCGAGCGACCCCAACTGCGCCATCCTTCGATCAGCTCAAGGCAGCACCATTGGAAAAGTATCTTGAAGATCAGTCGGATATCGGACCGGCTCAGGGTGAAACCGTTGGCCAGACAACGCCGGCCACGATTCGTTCTTCCGAGTAGGCCTAAGCGGCGGCGTCGACGAGCGATCTGGGCGAAACGGCGATTGTAGGCGCGCATAATTCGAAAGACCGGTCGCGAAACGGGTTCGGAAAAAGGGGCGCGAGCAGCCCTTTGATTCCCTTCTTGAAGGGCTGAGACACAATACCCAAATAATACAGACCAAGATCAAGTAGGAACGCTAGCCGCATGAGGTCAAACTCACCCATGTATTCGTACTTATCCTGGTAAACTGCCTGAAACCAACGGTGGTAACTCATGGAGAAAACGCTGTTGTAATGCTCGATCTGCTGGGCTAGCGGCTCGCCGCCTCGCTGACCGCTGATGAGTTCGGCCGCATTGGTCGCAGTAAATGCAATCCAATCCATGCCGGGGCTGTAGAACGGATCCATGAACGCAGCGGCGTCACCTACCAGCACAAAGCCGTCTCCGGCAAACTTCGTACTATAATAGGCGAGGTCTTTGCGCCAGTGCACGTCGCCCTCGATCCAATGGGCGTCGGCGATCATCTCGCACGCAACCGGGTGCTGCATGAGAAAATTTTTGAGCCGATCGCCAAGTTTTTCGCTGTCCCGCGGCCATCGTACGAGGCGTTGGTCGAAAACGACACCGACGCTTACATCGCCGCCCTTCAGAGGGATCCACCAACTCCACCATCCGTCTCCAACCACGTGATTGGTGGCGGTGCCACGAATTCCGTACGGCGCACAAGCCCATTCCGGGTATTTTTGGGCAAGCTCGTATCCATCCCAATCTTTCACGCCTCTCCAGCGTCCCCAAGCCGCGGCAGTTGGATGAGCGCTGTTCTGTTCCACCATCCTTGTTGCCGCGCCAGCAACGCGGCAAATCCGGAGGCATCGACGACCCATCGCGCCCGAACTGTTTCTGATGCTCCCTCTTTTCGAATTGTAATAGTCTGTTCACCGCCGGGCGAAAGCTCCACCTCGGCCACACTAGCCGGGCGAAGCAACTTGGCCCCGGCAGCACATGCGCGACGAAGAACTTCCTCGTCAATCACCGCTCGATCCAATTGATAAGATGGCAGACGAACCTGATAACGGCCGCCTAGCTCGCTTGCTTGGTCGAGTGAAGCCACCTCATCGTTCGTAAACCAAAATCGCATCCCTTGCTTCACCAGATGAGACTCATTGAGATGCTGCGTCATTCCGAGCACCCGACCTAGAAAAAAGGCGCTCACCTCCACAGTTGCTTCACCAACGCGTCGCGAGAATTGGGTCGATTTCTCGACAATCAGAACGTTCAGCGCGGGATTTTTCCTCAGCAGCAATGTCGCGGTCGCTGCGCCAGAAAGCGCGCCGCCGATCAGCACGACGTCATAAAGTGGCGCTTCGGAGTTCACCGCTGAATTCATAAAAGCATCTTTTCAGGTCAGGATAGGAAACTCAAATCCGTTGTCTCGTTTCTCTTTTCACTTGCCAGATCTCAAGGACGCTCACCGCGTAGCAAAGTGGCAACCCCTTCGGCCCCAGCTCAGGTCGCGCCAAAACTGAGGAAAAACCGCGAATGGACGCTAATTGACACGAATAGATAGCTGTAATTCCGTCCATCGTGGTTTCGATCAGCGCGGATCCGTTAGTATCGGCTATCGATCACTGACTCCTCGGCTGTAGGCTCATTCGTGGCGCAATCACGGCGAACCGCTTTTGCAAAAATACTAAGAAGTGAAAAAGCCACAAACGCCAACGAACCTCGGGCAGCTGCTTTTCGCTGCCGGCCAGAACTGAATTCACCGCGGGTACGAGCTGGAAAAATCGCTGGGGATGAAAGAACACCTCGGCAAACTCTTGGGTATACCAGGAGGTGACGAATTTTAGGTATAGGTCCATGACGCGACCAACCTGGCGCTCGTAACGAGAGAATTCTGCGGCGCGCCGGTCCGGTTGTCGCAATACCCGGTCGAGCATATCGGCTGCCTTTTCGCCAGAAAGGATGGCGATGAAAACACCGCTGCTCCAAACCGGGTCAATGAACCCAGCCGCATCCCCGGCCAGCACCCAACGCTCACCCGTAAAGCGTTTGTTCCGAAAAGAGAAATCTCCGGTCGCGTGGACTTCGGTGATCCGGCGTGCCCGTGACATCTGCTCGGTCACTTTGGGGTTCTCCTGGAGAATCTGATGGAAAGCCTCTTCCGGCTCCAATTTCATCCGTTTGAACGTCTGTGCGTCGAACACCACCCCAATACTGGTCTTCTTCGCTGTGATCGGGATAATCCAAATCCATCGATCCTTACCGCGGATCATCTTGGTCAAGGTACCATCGATCCCGGGCTCACGATCGACGCCTTCAAAGTGAGCAAAGAGAGAAAATTTCTTAAGATGCGGATAATTCTGGCGCAATTTGAAACGCGAGCCGATCAGACTATTGCGCCCGGAACAATCGATTAGGTATTTAGCCCGAAATGCATTGTCGTCAGCGCGGACCGTTACGCCGTCCGCGTTAAATGCCACATCGGTTACGAGTGTACCTTGCGACACCCGACAACCACTCTCGGCAGCATGATCCAAGAGCAGCTGGTCGAACATCGATCGCTCGACTTGATAGGCGGTCGGATATTTGCAGTGAAAGGCGTCACAAAAGAGAAACCGATTGCTCCGCGTGCCACAGGCGGAGACGATCTTTCCGCCATACTTCACGATCACGTCGGCTCGATCGATCTTTTCCTTGACTCCCATGCGTTCAAAGGTGCGAAGGCTACCAGGCAAGAGAGATTCGCCAATTTTAAAGCGAGGAAATTTTTCTTTTTCGAAAATCGCGACACTCCATCCCTGTTTGGCCAGCAAAGTTCCAGCAGTACTGCCTGCCGGCCCGCCGCCTACGACCACAATATCGAAGAACTCAGCCATATTAGTGCGCAAAGGCTGGCGTTATTGAAGCACATCGCCTCGCCTTGTCAGTCTTAAATTCCGCGCTTTTTCGGCAGGAGACCCAGAGGTGTTTGCCTCCTGGGCTGCGTGGCAACTCCCGTGTTGTCCGGCTTGACAAATCAATGCACCGTGTTCATGGTCAAGTGGTAAGGCCAATTTGAGCCGGTTCCTGCGTTGCTTCCCAACGTGTGGGGAGCACATAGGTAGCCAGCGTTCCCCTCCAAAAAAATAGGTAACTCCCAGCCCTTTCTTTCTATCTATATGTTCTCCCCCCATTTGTCCGTTGTCCGTAAGATCGCTTTGCTGGTTGTGCTTGTCCTGTCCGCTTCGGCTGGATGGGCCAGAGAAGACCTCCGCTATTTTCCCGTTAACGATTTTGGCGCTCTCGGAGATGGCCAGCGCGACAACACCAAGGCCATCCAAAGCGCCATTGACGCTTGTACCGCTGCCGGCGGTGGCATCGTGTTATTGACCTCCGGTACCTACCTGAGCGGTCCGCTCTACCTAAAGAGCAACGTGATTTTCGATATTGAACCGCCAGCCGTTTTGCAGGCCTCCTCTGATCATACTGCGTTCGGTGAACCGCCGGACGCCAATGCGCGTTCGACCGGGCCATCATTGATTAACGCAGAGAATCAGGAAAACATCACCATCACTGGTGGCGGCACAATGGATGGGAATGGTGCCTCCTGGTGGGCGCTGGTGAATGCAGCCGAAAAGGCACTGCCTATTCCGTTGCGGCCAAAGCTGATTATCTATCTCATTGTCACGGTGTCGTTGTAACCGGGATCACGCTGCAAAATTCTCCCAGTTTCCATCTGGTTCCGTTTTTTTGTGAAGACGTGCGGGTCGAACAGGTTACGATCCACGCACCGTCCGATTCTCCCAATACCGACGGGATCGATCCGATTTGCTCGCATGACGTCGTCATCTCGGGTTGCACCATTGACACCGGCGATGATGATATAGCGGTCAAAACCGATGGAGTCGTCGATCCCGATGCTAATCCCGATCTCGCCGCGGATGCGTCCCGTATCCTGATCACTCATTGCACATTCCTGCACGGACACGGGCTCTCTTTGGGCAGCGTCACAACCGGCGGAATCCACGATGTTCTAGCCGAAGATTGCACTTTGCAGGACACCCAAAACGGCCTTCGCATCAAGTCAGGACGCGATCGGGGCGGGAAGGTGCAAAGAATCCTTTATAGAAATATAAAGATGCAAAACGTAAGTCCGGCTATCACGTTCACCAGTTTCTATACTGGGCCGATCGACCCGCAACCCGCCCCGATTACGTCGACGACGCCGTTTTACAGCGACATTGCGATCATTGGCTTGAACGCTACCGGCGGCTCGAAGGCGGCTTCATTCGTCGGACTACCAGAAGCTCCTGATTCGGACATTCTCTTGGCTGATGTGCAAATCTCGGCTCAGACCGGCGTGGTCGTGGAGAATGCCTCTATCACAACGGGCGATGTACAGATCACGGTCCAACAGGGCCCTGCTTATATTCTTGAGCAAGAGTCGTCCGTAAATCCGGTGAACCTGAAATGAGATTTTCGTTGGGCCACACGCGCGTGGCAAAGTCTGATGTTTGTTTAACCGGATCGCCGGCGCGGGAAATGCCCCTTAGGGCAACGAAGTTGCAGTCGACCGCGCCCCAGACCGGCGAAGGCGGCGGTTCAATTTGGTTTTCCTGCCATTCTCCAACTGCTGCGCCCAACGATCGTGCGCTTTGCTCAGGTGATAGTGCATCGCTTCGCGAGCTTGTTCGGGGTCGCGCGTCGCCAGCGCTTCGACGATTTTCCGGTGCTCAGCGATCACCGCAGTCCACGTCCTCGGATTGTCGAAATGTGCTCCGAATTGCATACCCAAAGGGCTCCCCCGCTGATCGAGCAGGTCGGTCGCGATCCGCACTAGCACGTTGTTACGGATTTTCTTCGCGATGTACACGTGAAAGCTGCGATCGGCCGAGACGCACGACGTGGGATCCGCGGCCGCAGCTGCTCGATCCATTTCCACGAGGATCCGTTTAAGCACTGTGATATCTTTCTGTCGTACGTGCGCGGCAGCCTCCGCGGCAATTTCTCCCTCTATTAGTTTGCGAGCTCTCATAATTTCCAACGGCCCTTCGGTTTTGGAATAGTCCGGTGCGGGATTTCTCGGCATTGTCACAAAAACCCCCGAACCGGGACGAACGTCGACATAACCTTCTACTTCCAGCGCGATAAGCGCCTCCCTTACCGACGGCCTGGAGACACCGAATTGCTTCGCTAATTCACGTTCCGCCGGAAGCCGGCTCCCGAACCGAAACTCCCGCTTCTCAATCAGCGACCGGATTTGGCCAGCGATCTCCAGGTAAAGGCGGCGAGGTTCTATGACTTTTATTGGCATCTAGAAAAAGAATAATCACCTCGTCTGCGGCAGATATCAAAAATGCAGCGCTACTCTCTTTCAAACATTCCCAAATGAGATCGCAGGCGTCCACCGCGAAATGGTGGCTCACCCACCTTATTTCGCTGACGCTCAACCGTGTGTTTCGCCCTACCATTTGCCTTATCTCGCTGTCGGGGAGCGGCCTGACCAATTGACCAAATGGGTTCCGGGTCTTATAAAAAATGAAACTCTAGTCTCGCACCCATCCCGATGAAGAATCGCTTTCTCTCCGAGAATTTTCTGCTTTCGAATCGAACGAGTGAAAAACTGTATTTCCAATTCGCTCAAGAGTCACCCATTTTTGACTACCACTGTCATATACCTCCAGCGGATATCGCCCAGAACAAACGCTTCGAAAACTTAACGCAAATCTGGTTGGTGGAAGGCCGCTACGGGGATCATTACAAATGGAGGGCGATGCGAGCAAATGGAGTGCCCGAGCAATATATCACCGGCGAGGCTAGCGATTATGATAAGTTCCTCGCTTTTGCCAGGACGGTTCCGGCGACGGTTCGCAATCCACTTTACCACTGGACCCATCTGGAGCTGCAACGCTATTTCGGTATTACCGAACTCCTAGATGACCGATCCGCGCCGCGGATTTGGGAAGAGGCCAACGAACAATTGCAGGAGCTCACAGCTCATCGAATTCTCGAGAAATTCAGAGTCTCGGTTATCTGTTCTACCGACGACCCAGTCGACGATCTTTCGCACCATCAAGCGATCCGCTCCGGTGGCCTGGCAACTCGGGTCTATCCCGCGTTTCGACCGGATAAAGTGTTCGCGGTCGATCAACCGGAAGCCTTCTATCAGTGGATTGATCGACTGGAGAAGGCAAGTGGCGACAGTTGTGCGGACCTGCCAGGATTGCTGCAAGCCTTGCGAAGTCGACACAGATTTTTTGGTTCCCTCGGCGCAAGACTTTCTGATCACGGAATCCCATTTTGCTATTCAGAGGATTGCGACGAAGCAGAGGCTAGCTCGGTCTACGCTCGCGCCAGATCCGGGACGGAACTCGCTGAAACCCAGACGATCAAATTCCGCAGTTTCATGTTGCGCTTTTTGGGGGAACTGGATGCCGACACCGATTGGACGAAGCAGTTACATCTAGGCGCATTGCGCAACACCAACAGCCACAAATTGAAAGAACTGGGCCCGGATACAGGGTTCGACTCGATCGGCGACTGGCCGCAGGCGGAGCCGCTGGCGAGATACCTCGATCAGCTGGAATCAATTGGAAAATTGCCGAAGATGATCCTGTATAATCTTAATCCGAACGATAACTATCTGTTCGCCACGATGGTCGGCAATTTCCAGAACGGCTCGATTCCGGGGAAATTACAATTTGGCAGCGGGTGGTGGTTCCTAGATCAGAAGGAAGCGATCGAATGGCAATTGAATGCGCTGTCGAACGTCGGATTGCTCAGCCGCTTCGTTGGCATGTTAACAGATTCCCGGAGCTTCATGTCCTATCCGCGGCACGAATATTTTCGGCGCGTGCTTTGCGATCTGCTAGGCCGGGAAGTCGAGCGCGGCGAAATCCCGATGGATGAGGAATTGCTGGGCAATCTGGTGAGGGGAATCTGTTTCGAGAATGCCAAGGCGTACTTTGGACTCGAATGTGGGACAGTGTAGCTAAACCGCTTTTTTTGGATACGACATTCATCGCGGTCGGCTTTCGCGGCGCACGAGAACGGAAATCTACGGGGCGTCAAATGGTTTGCGACAGAAATCCACCGTCCACCCGAAGATCGATCCCCGTAACAAAAGCACTTGCTTTTTCACTCGCGAGAAAGACGGCTGCGCCGGCGAGTTCGGATGGGATTCCGAAACGCCGCATCGATGTATGGTTCAAGATTTCTTGGCCACGGGGCGTTGCCGTTCCATCGTCGTTAAAAAGCAAAGGACGGTTTTGCTCTCCCGGAAAAAAGCCGGGCGTGATCGAGTTTACCCGAACGTTATATGGCGCCCATTCGCGGGCGAGGAATCGTGTCAGATTGAGCAACGCCGCCTTGGCCGCCGAATAGGCTACGACCCGGGAAAGCGGTAAATGAGCGGAGACGCTGGCCATGTTTATGATACTACCTCTGCCGTTTTCCTTCATCCCTGGGCCGAACTCCTGACAGGGCAGCAGTGCTCCGCCAATGAGATTCAGGTCAAAATTTTCTCGCCAGTCTTCGATGCCAATTCCTTCGAAGGGATGTTCGGGAGTAACAGTGACGCGGGGATCGTTCCCGCCGGCGGCGTTTACGAGAATCGTCGCCACACCGAGCCTTGTGGTCAGGCTTTCTCGCACTGATTTGAGTGATTGTTGATCGCGTGCGTCAGCTAAGAAAAATTCCGCGGTCCCACCTTTATCTCGGATGGATCGGACCCTTACAGCTCCCCGATCCTGGTTACGTCCAAGCACGGCAACTTTCGCTCCGGCCATCGCCAAGCCTTCAGCGATTGCACCACCGAGCACGCCAGTGCCCCCTATCACCACCGCAAGTTCACCGGTCAGGTCAAATAAGTTCACTTTGTCTTACACTGGTTTCCAAGTGTTCCGGTCGAGCGGAAACTGGCTTCATCAGGGCATCCCGCCGCCCGCGTATGCGGGTCAACATAACGGCTCGCGATGTAGACCGTACGGGGTTCGCTAAGGAATGAAGGAATCGATCCCGGAGGGACGCAATGAACGTAGCCCGGTACGCAGTGCCGGGTAGGGCGTTGAAAAGAGGCAATGCGTCTCGGAGAGACGCTTGATCCTGACGCTGTTGACTGCGGATTGGCGGGGCTCATAGGCACACCGGCCGGCAAGGTTTCAGCCGTCCCTTCGGGACGGGCTCGACTTTTTCTCCGTTTCCCGGCACTTCGTGCCAGGCTACTTTCATTGCGTCCCTCCGGGACGACGGAGCAGCGTCCCTCAGACTTCGGCAAGTTACGCGCAGGCCGAGCCGGAGGGACCGCTACCGATCCCGCTGACCGACTCCCAATTTCCCAGAGCGACGCTGGATCAGAAACTAGCAGTAGTTTGACAAACTCTGGCAGCCGCATACTGGTTAACTGGTAAGGCCAATTGCGCTGTTCGGCTAGGCCGAACTTACCCCCCAGCTACAGTGAACGTTGAGAAATACACATTCGGCGTTGGCGACCGGTTCGCTCATCAGGGACAGGCTCAGTTGCGGGCGATTTTGCGGGCGCGCGAAATCGGCATCGATGTTTACCCCGTCTGGAACAAATCGAATCGTGAGCATTTGCTCATCCAGAGCAAGCCGCACGATATCCGCGTCGAAGCAGACTCCGCCGTGGTGGCGCTCGGCTGGAAGGGACCCTACTACGTCGACGCTGATCACATTAGTCTGAAGACGGTCGACCCTTTCATTCAGGCAAGCAATTTCTACACAATCGATGTGGCTGACTACACGGGCAAACCTGCGGATCCGGATACGATCGAGAGCTTCGTGAAGGAGGTGGGTCGATCCGCCGGGTTCTCGATTCCGGGGATCGAGCAGCCTCTGGCAGTAAGCAACGGAGATCTTCGGGCTGCCGCTAGTAAATTTCTGCTAGCAGTGCAGGAGGCGGGCCGGATCTACCGGTACATCGAAACCAAGAAGGGACGCGACAATTTTGTGACCGAGGTTTCCGTCGATGAGACCGATACGCCGCAAAATCCCGTGGAGTTGTTGCTCATTCTGGCGATGATCGCCCGCGAAAGGATTCCGGCGCAGACGGTTGCACCGAAGTTCACTGGCCGGTTTAACAAGGGGGTAGAATACGTCGGCGATATCGCGCAGTTCGAGAAAGAGTTTGCCGAAGATCTTAGCGTCATCGCGTTCGCCATCCGCGAATTCAAGCTGCCCGAGACGCTCAAGCTCAGTGTTCATTCGGGCAGCGACAAGTTTTCGCTCTATCCCATTATTAATCGGCTTATCAAAAAACAGGATGCGGGCCTGCATGTCAAAACGGCTGGCACAACCTGGCTTGAAGAAATAAAGGGACTCGCCGAGTCAGGTGGTGAAGGGTTGGCGATTGCCAAAGAGATTTACGCGCAATCGTATGAGCGATTTGCTGAACTGACGGCGCCCTACAGCGCAGTGATCGATGTGGATAGGGGCAAACTGCCTAGCGCAAAAGCCGTCGCGGGGTGGACCTCAGCCGAGTACGTGAGCGCTCTGCAACACGTGCAGTCTTGTCCCGAATACAACCCGCATCTTCGGCAGCTGCTGCACGTCGGGTTTAAGGTCGCGGCGGAAATCGGCAACCGTTTCACAGACGCGCTAGAGGCCAATGAAACGATCATTGGCCGGAACGTTACCGAAAATCTATTTGAGCGACACTTAAAGCCGATTTTTGCCTAGATAACCCGTTTGAATGGATAGAAGCCATGGCCCCAGAGCTGAAACTTGAGCAAAGTGTGGCACCACTTACCACCAGCGGTCGGTATCGTTGGGTTGTTTGTGCGTTGTTGTTCTTCGCCACGACCATCAACTACATGGACCGGCAGATCCTTTCTCTGCTTAAGCCGATTCTCGATAATCAGATGGGCTGGACTAACGAGCAGTTTGGCGCCATCAACTCCACCTTCCAGGGCGCCTATGCAGTCGGCGGATTGGTTTTTGGATGGTTAGTGGATCGGATCGGAAGCAAAGTCGGCTACACGATTTCGATTGTAGGTTGGAGCCTCGCGGCTGTCGGACACGCGCTGGTCTCCACCGTGGGCGGATTCTTCGTAGCTCGCGGCTGTCTGGGAATAACCGAGGCCGGCAATTTCCCGACTTCGATCAAGACGGTCGCGCTTTGGTTCCCCAAGAAAGAGCGGGCCTTCGCCACCAGCTTGTTTAACTCGGGCGCAAATGTCGGGCCGATCATAGCACCGGTGATCTTCCCCTGGATTGCGCTCACCTGGGGTTGGCAGGCGGCGTTTGTCGTGGCGGGTCTCGCCGGATTTGTTTGGCTGTTCTTCTGGGTTCCGTTTTACGATCTACCAGAGCGGCAGAGGCGGCTCGGCCGCGACGAGTTGGCTTTTATCCAAAGTGACCGAGATGAATCGCACAGCGAGGATTCGGGAAAAACCCGCTGGCTGAGCCTGCTCAAATACCGGCAGGCCTGGTCGATTATTGTCGCGAGGTTTATGACCGACCCGGTCTGGTGGTTTTTTCTTATTTGGTTGCCCGACTATTTCAAGAAGACGCGACACCTGGACATTCAACACAGTTGGATCCACCTAGCGACCATCTATGCGATCGTGACCGTGCTCAGCAATATTGGCGGCTGGCTGCCGGGGTATCTCATGAAGCAAGGTTGGAGTGTTACGCGCTCGCGCAAAACCTCCATGTTCCTTTTTGCGCTCTGCGTGGTCCCGATTCTATTCGCGACGTCAGTTGGAGATTGGAGTGCAGTTCTCTTGATCGGACTGGCCGGAGCTGCCCACCAGGCGTGGTCGGCAAATCTTTACTCGACGGCTTCCGACATGTTCCCGAAAAACGCGGTTGCGTCGCTGATCGGAATAGGAAGCGCGGCAGGTTCAATCGGTGGCATGATCTTCCCCATTGTCACCGGTCTCTTATTAGACAAGTTCCAGGCTAGTGGCAACATCACGGCCGGCTACAGCATCCTGTTCGTGATCTGCGCCTTCGCCTATCTGGTGGCCTTCGCGCTGAACCATCTCTGCGCGCCTAAGTTCGAGCCAGCTGTTGCCCAACTAGCGCATCGATGATCGCACTTCGCCGAACGGCGTGTTAATAAGAATGGATTCCGTGTCCGATTCAAGGCCTAGCCCCATCCTTTCCGATTTTCTAACGCTTGCCGAATTCGAGCCGGCAGCCCGGCAAATCATGTCGCACGCGGTTTATGAGTATGTGGCCGGAGGCGCTGGCGACGAGATAAGCCTGCAGGCGAATCAAGCGGCCTTCGACAAGATTCTCTTGCTCCCGCGCGTTCTCCGCAGCGTCACGCCGGTCGACCCCAGTACCACGCTTTTCGGCCGGAAGTTGTCAGTACCCATTCTGCTGGCACCTGTCGCCTACCAGGGTCTGATGCATCCGGATGGGGAACTGGCGACCGTCCGCGGAGCTGGTGCAATGGGCGCTCCTTTTGTGGTGAGCACCAACACGACGATCCCAATTGAAGGCCTTGCCTCCGAGGCCAAGGCACCACTCTGGTTTCAGCTCTATTTGCAGAAAGATCGCGGCTTTACCCAAGAATTGATTCAGCGGGTTGAGGCGGCCGGTTGCGATGCCCTCTGCGTGACTGTCGATACGCCGGTGGTTGGGCTTCGGCTGCGCCAGCTCCGTGCTCAATTTCGACTGCCGCCAGAAATGAAACTTCCCCATATTCACGAGTTGCGCGCCGATTCGCAGAGTGTCTCCGATCCCGGGGAATACTCAAATCCAACTTGGCGGGATATTGAATGGCTGCGTTCGATTACAAAAATTCGCCTTGTGCTAAAGGGCATTCTTCATCCGGACGATGCGGAGCTGGCTCTGCAGCATGGGGTCGACGGGCTTATCGTCTCCAACCACGGCGCGAGAAATCTAGACACCGTAGTGCCAACCATTGAAGCCCTGCCGCGGATCGTTGAGCGCATTCATGGAAGAGCCCCTATCCTTGTCGACGGGGGCATTCGTCGGGGTACCGACCTCCTGAAAAGCCTCGCCCGTGGCGCAACCGCAGTGTTGATCGGGCGTTCCTATGCTTACGCGTTGAGTGTCGGAGGAGCTGACGGAGTCGCCCATTGTCTCCGGCTACTCCGCGCCGAATTCGAATACGCGTTGGCTCTGACTGGACAGGCCTCGATCGCGCAATTAGATCGCACGATCGAGTGGCAAGCCTAGCCGTACGAATCCGCTTTTCTAGAGTTTCGTTGCTGTACAATGAAGCCAGATCACTGGTAGGCCGTCATATCCATGTCCGGGGGCCTCATGGATTTGCAACGACGCCCAAGCAGCCGCTTGCTGGAAGATCCCTCTCAAAGCATCCAATGACGGATAATTGTAATAACGGTCAAACTTGTCGCGGCCTTCTCCCTGACCGGCCTTGAAAACTCGCGAACAGCACTCCGGAAGAGTGCAAGACGCGATGTATACGCATTATCACACCACCTAAGCGGCCGATCGGGATATGAAGGAGACAGGCGCCAGCCCACACGCCGTCAAACCGAGCCTCTCCTTCAATATCGCCAAACTGGAGAATGGTCACCGGCCGATGGAGGCGTCGTTCAGCTTGCCGCGCCATCTCCGGGGAGCCATCGGTAGGCAGCACGTCATATCCTTGACGCAACATCTCGGCGGCGTCGCGCCCTGAACCACACCCCAACTCTAGAATGGACGTCCCGGCCGGTAGCCGGTTGAGAAACTCTGCAAGACTAGCTGTAGGAGCTGTCCCGGTCCGTTCGGAATATCGCTCGGCCTCTCGGTCGTAGAAATTCAAGGTAGCTTCGTCTGTTGCCTCAGTCACGGTTGCCGGAGGAAGATGTCGGGGCTGAAGCTCAGCACTCCTACCCTCTTGGACTGGCTTAGTTTCCTCATGCCTCTAGGAGAGCCACTTTGCCCAGGCGGCGAAGATGACGCTCAGCTTGAGAGAATTCGCCTGCTAGGAATGTCTGAACGAGGTCCCAAGCCACGGCTGGCCCCACCGTCCGGCCGCCCATGCAGAGGATGTTCATATGATCATCCTCGACTCCTTGTCGCGCAGAGAAGTGGTCGTGGATCAGCGCGGCGCGAATGCCAGGAACTTTGTTAGCACAGACCGATGCGCCCACACCGCTGCCGCAAATCGCTATGCCGCGATCGACCTGGCCCGCCACCACGGCGCGGGCGAGCGGAATGACAACGTCCGGATAGTCATCGTCCAGGCTCAGGCTGTGAGCACCGAAATCGACGACCTCATGGCCCGCCGCGCGAAGCTGGGCAACCAATTCCTCCTTCAAGCCAAATCCACCGTGATCGGTCGCTATTCCCACGCGCATATTTGTTTCTCCGTGAAGTTTTCCCCGTCTATGCGGATTAGCCTGCCACGGTCGGGTTTTGCCACCCGTTGACGGGAGAGACTTGCTGATCGACCTCACTGGGTCCCCAACTGTTCGGCTCGTATGGATAGACTGGAGTGCCTGCTTTCAGCACCGGATCGACGATTCGCCACGCCTCTTCTACGTAGTCCTCCCGGGCAAAAAGGGTCGCGTCTCCGGCCATGGCATCTCCCAGGACCCGCTCGTAAGCATCCATCTCATCTGCGCGAGGGTGACGGCTTGCTATCATCTCCACAGGTTGACTGACCGACTCTTCCCCTGGGGCTATCACATTCATACCAAAGGCCAGCGTGACCTCGGGACTGATCCGAAACCGGACATAGTTTGGATTTAGATTGTACCCGTGATACATCGTCGGTGGCTGACGAAGCCTCACCACGACTTCCGCGCAGGTCACGGGGAGGCATTTTCCCGCCCGGATATAGAAGGGAACGCCTTTCCAGCGCCAGGAATCGATTTCAAGCTGAAGCGCCGCAAAGGTTTCCGCCTTGGAATCTGGAGCGACGCCTTTCTCGTTTCGGTAGCCAGAGAACTGTCCGCGCACAAGATTCTTCTCTTCCAATGGCGGGATTGCCTTGAGGACCTTGACCTTTTCATCCCGGATCGATTCGCTGTCGGTGCGAGGAGGAGGCTCCATGGTCAGGTTGACCAAGACCTGGAACAGATGATTCTGAATCACGTCGCGGATAGTGCCCGTTTCGTCATAGAAAACGCCCCGACCCTGAATGCCGAAGTCTTCCGCCATAGTGATCTGCACGCTTTCGATATGGTTGCGGTTCCAGAACGGCTCCAGGGATGCGTTGGCGAAGCGGAGGAAAAGCAGGTTATGCACGGGCCGCTTGCCGAGGTAATGGTCAATGCGGAAGATTGCCTTTTCGTCGAAGGTGCGAAGCAGGATCTGGTTGAGGTCTTGTGCTGAGGTGAGGTCCCGGCCGAAGGGCTTTTCGATGATGACCCGAGCGCCACTGGTCGAGCCCGACCTCGCCAACTGTTCCACGACCAGGCCGAATAGCGTAGGCGGAATGGCGAGGTAATGCGCTGGCCGCTGGGCCGAGCCGAGTTCTTTGCGGATGGACTGAAACGTAGCTGGATCCTTGTAGTCACCGTCCACATAGCGCAGCAAGCCGCTAAGTTTGTCGAAAGCCGCCGAATCGAGTCCTCCGTGTTTCTCGAGGCTATCGCCCGCCCGGGCCTTGAGTTGGCCAAGGTTCCAATCAGCTTTGGCCACGCCGATGACCGGCACGCTAAGGTGGCCGCGCTTGACCATCGCCTGCAGCGCCGGAAAAATTTTCTTGTAAGCCAGATCACCGGTGGCGCCGAAGAAGACCAAGGCATCCGAATGGGGAAGGGTCATAACTTCCTCCTGCTCATTTCGCGGGTTTTTCCAGGTGACCGCCGAACTCGTAACGCATGGCCGAGAGCAGTTTGTCTTGGAAGTCCGCCTCGCCACGCGAACTGAAACGCTCGTAGAGTGCCGTGGTGAGCACCGGCACCGGCACTCCCTCGTCGATGGCAGCCTTGATCGTCCATCGCCCCTCGCCCGAATCCGAGACCCGGCCAGCGAATCCCGAGAGGGCGGGATCCTGGAGCAGTGCAGTCGCCGTCAGGTCCAGCAGCCACGAAGCGATCACGCTGCCGCGGCGCCACACCTCTGCGATATCACCCAGATTTAAGTCATATTGGTAGTATTCGGGATCGCGCAATGGGGTCGTCTCGGCGTCGATTGCGTGCTCCTGTTTGCCGATGTTCGCGTCACGCAAGACGCTCAGCCCCTCGGCGTAGGCGGCCATGATTCCATACTCGATGCCGTTGTGGACCATCTTGACGAAGTGGCCGGCGCCATTTGGGCCGCAGTGTAGGTAGCCCTCCTGAGAGGTGTCATCGAGCTTCTCGCGTCCTGGAGTCCGGGGAATAGCGCCTATGCCCGGTGCCAGCGTGGCGAAGATCGGATCCAGATGTTTCACCACGGCGGGCTCCCCGCCAATCATCATGCAGTAACCGCGCTCCAGACCCCAGACACCGCCGCTCGTTCCCACGTCCACGTAGTGAATTTTCTTCGCGGCGAGTTCCTTGGCTCGCCGGATGTCGTCCACGTAGTATGAATTGCCGCCGTCGATGAGAATGTCGCCCGGTTCAAGAAAGGCTACGAGGTCGGCAATGGTTTTGTCCACGGCTGCCGCCGGGACCATCAGCCAGAGCGCCCGCGGCTTCGCGAGCTTCTGCACGAGGTCCGCAAGCGAGGAGGTCCCAATAGCTTTCTCCTGGGCCAACTCCTCCACCGCCTTGGGCGACATGTCGAAGACCACACCCTGATGCCCTGCCTTTAAAAGCCTTCGCACCATGTTAGCGCCCATTCTTCCGAGGCCGATCATTCCGAGTTGCATTATAGATACCTTTCGTTAGAGCTGGTTGCCCGTTGAGTTGAATTTACTACTGCTTGTCGGTGGCCGGCAGTCCGGCCAATTCATCGAGTCTTCGCCTGTTTTCTGATTTTTGCCTGTCCATCACGAGGCACGAGCCTTCTCAAAGATGTCCACGAACTCTCGATAGCGGTGGGCCACCTCGGCAATGGCGGCTTCCCGCGAGCTTTTCTTGGCCCGCCAGTCAACGAGCGGCTCCCAGAAGACGGTGCGGCCGACGGCGAAGCCGATGAACCCCGGGACTCCGGCCGCCGTCGTCAGCCATTCGCGCACCTTCTTGTCGTCCTCGCCTCGACCCAGGACAATGCAGCCAACTTTGTCTCGGTCGCCCCGGCGAGCGACAACCACAATCTTCTCGCAGTCCTCCTGGCGGTCGAGCCCCTCGATCTTCCAGACGTCCGGCTCGACTCCAGCATCCTGCAACTGTTCTATCGCCTGGACCATCAGCCCGGGCCGAAGCTCCAGGTCGTACGCCTTCTTGTCCCCTTTGACCAGGTCGAGCTGCTCTTTCTCTGCCGGCACGAGCAGCTCGAACATGAACAGACTGCGATTTTCGGCGCGCAGGTATTCGGACAGCCGTCTCAGACGGGCCGATTGCCGGCGGTTCATGGCCCCGTCACCTTCCGGATTATAGCGGACCAGCACCTTGCAGAAGGTCGGGTGAAAAGCCTCGATATGTTTGGGAAAGTCCTCGCCATACTGAAAGTCGAACTCATCCTGCCCGCTCTTCTCGGCTGGGCACGCGGTCAAGTAACCGCGCGCCGCTGCATCGTGAAGGATGGCTGCGCCGAACTGTTCGTCTACGAGGATGCCGGCTTTTTCCTTGAAATCGCCAGCGGTGATGGCCGCCCTGAAGCCGTCGTAGATCACCTGCTTGGCGGCAGCAATCTCCGCCGTCTGCTTCTCAGTCAGTGTCCCCTCCCAGCCAAACAACTTCGTCTGGAATGAACCACGGTGATCGAAAGGCAGGATGTAGAGAGGTTTATCAAATCCAAGATTCATAACTTTGTCTCCTTGAGTTTGCGGTAGCGGCGGATCAGGCACTTCGTCGAACTGAGGGTGGGGCTCTGCCTTGGATTCGAGTTCTGGGGTAGTGGGCTGGACCAGCACCTTGCCCATTCCACGCCCTACCGGTCGAACGAGTCAATATTCCAAATGGTGTCCCGTGTAAAGCCGCAGTGCTGGCGAGTTTGTATCGTCTTGTTTCCTAGACTCCGCTCGAAGACGTCGGAACCGATAAAGGTAACACATAATAAAACATTAAAAAAAAGAGTTGTGTAACTTGTTCATCTATGCAAACGTCTTCTCCAACAATGAAAAACACATTCTCCTTTTGTGCTTTAACGCTATTGCTCAGCACAGCTGTGGTTGCTCCTTCTTACGGGCAGGACCCCGGGACTGCGCAAACTGTTCCTAACTCTTCTGCAACTCTCCAGAGCGGCGGCAAGAAACGGCAGGCCTCACCCGATGCGATCAAGAAACGGCAACTTAGTCTGTTGAAGAAAGAAGCTGCGTTGACCCCAGATCAGGAATCGAAGGTCACCCCTATCATCAGCAAATATGTGGATGATGTGGTGGCATTGAAGAGTGATACCTCTCTGGTAGGCGCAGCCAAAAAAGAGAAACGAAAAACCCTGCATACTCAGTACGTCAACGACATCAATGCCGTCCTGACTCCTGATCAGCAAAAAAGTTGGGCGACGGCGAATGCTGCACGCCTAGAGCGTCTGCGAGCTGCGCGAGCGAGCGCCTCGCCTGCTGAGAACGAGTAGGGGAGTACGGCGGTGCAGTAAACAACAGAAAAATGTTCCCTCCCGTTAGGCATGGCACGATTCCTAATCGGAGGGAACGCATTCCAAGGAGCCGCGGTACGGGAACGCCTAAAAATCGATCAGGCGTGGCGATGCAGATACCCCTGATTGGTAGGGCGAAACCCGATCGGATAAGAAGATGATCAGCACTGAAAGTGGGTTCCAGGGCAGGTTGGAGCGCGGATTTTTCGTACTCACATTGAATCTCGTCACCGGAAGGCTATGGCGCAATGGGAGGTCTGGCACTGAAACACGTATTCAGCGCTGATCGTTTGGATAAGCCCGTTCCTAGCCCTGCGCGGCTATCCTGAATCTTCCGACTTCGCCAACTCGGTCAACGATAGTCCGAATATCACTGCAGGCTTCTTCGGACAGGTCGCCGCTGAAAACCTGCCCATCAAATTTGATCAAGCGAATCCCGACAGGCGGGCGGAGGGACGCAATGAGAGTAGCCCGGTACGAAGTGCCGGGAAAAGGACAAAAACCCGGGTCCGTCCCGGAGAGGTCTGAGGTGGTCTGTCAAATTTTTTGGGGGGAGTTTTTCACCGGCGAAGAATAAGGCGAGCCACGTTGGAGCAAGGCGCTGAGGTAGAGCTCAGGGTCGTAAGGTTGGCGCGTTTTCCAGCAACGGAACAAGATCCGGATCCATTTGTAGGCCAGAGCACGCACTGCGGCGTGATGGCCTTTGCCGCGGGCTCTTTGTTGTTGATAAAAGAGTGCGGCCCAATCACAGAAGCGAACCGATTGGCCGGCAAACTCGTGGAAGGATTGACGGAGGAATTTCGGACAAGCCCAGCGAAAGTGGATCCATTGAGATTTGCCGCTTTGTTCAGTCACCGGAGCAATCCCAAAGAAAGTCACGGCTTCGAGCGAACTTTGAAAACGCTCTCGATCGGTGCCGAAGGCTGTCAGTAAACGAGGGCCCAGAGTGGGACCCGCCCCAGGGAGGTTGTTGAATAAGGCGCTGTCGGGATGGAGATCGAAGAGTTGAGCGATCTCTTTTTCGTACCGAGCGATGTAAGGCAGCAGTGCTTTGAGCTGCTGGGCCAGCATCTGCACAGTGAGACTGCCCGCCTCAATGATGGCCGAGTCGCGGGTCAAAGGTTGGGCGGCCTCTATCCGTTCCAAGCGCGTTTGGAGTTTTTGCTCGCGGCGGCTTTGATGGCCGTAAAAGAACTTACGCAGCTTGTGGGCCGAAGCTTTTTTGAGCGACTCGAAATTAGGCCACTGGAGTAAAAAATCAGCGGCTAAGGCCGTGCTCAGATCGTTGTCCAGTAGGGCTAGGGCCAAGGGAAAGTACTGCTTAAGTTCACTCTTGAGCTGATTGCTCAAGGCAGTGCGGGCATCGACGGCTTGCCGGCGCTTCTCGCACAACAGAGCCAACTTTCGCGTTAACTCATCGTCGGGATGCCAGGGGCGTAAGCTCTCATGATGCAGACTCACAAACTGGCAAAGTAGCTCGGCATCAACCGGGTCGTCTTTTGCCCCGCTGGGCCTAAAGGCCTCCCGGTAACTGGCCAATTGTTTGGGATTGATCGGGTAGAGTGCAAAGCACTCATAGCCCATCAAAAAGTGAATC
Organism: uncultured Verrucomicrobiae bacterium; assembly: GCA_963804425.1. Taxonomy (GTDB): domain Bacteria; phylum Verrucomicrobiota; class Verrucomicrobiia; order Chthoniobacterales; family JAFAMB01; genus DASTDH01. The sequence continues at coordinate 719,241 of CAWDQF010000007.1, forward strand.
AGCGCTCCGCGACTCTGCTCTAGGCAAACCAGGATCTTGCCCTGAGCACTGAAACGCTCTCGCACTTCCAATACCCACTCGGCTAAAGCAGCCGGCTCGCTGCTGATGCTACGATGTTCCAGCCTAGCGTTGCTAGTGGCTGCTCGTAGCACGATAGCGTGTTGTTGATCGGCCCAGTCGATGCCGACAAAAGCGGCGACTGGTTTTTCATTAGTTCTATCAGCTGAAGACATAACGTGATTGCTCCAAATAAGAAAACTCGCGCCGCCCGAGTGATTACCAAACCCTTATAGTGAGACGTAAATCGCCAGGGGGGCGATCTCGCCGTGGTCTGAGTATTGTTTTCCACTCAAGCAAGAATCAGCCAGCTCGAAACTCTCCGGGAATCCGTTGCTGCGGATGGGACGGCCATTCGTAGCCGGCTGACGCGCTTGGGGCGAAGTTACTCACAATCCGGGGGTCGCTCACGCTCCAAAGCTTCATCGGGGGCTTTGGCCCCAGATTGATGAATAACTTCGGACTACCTATAAGGGCCGGCTGAAACCTTGCCGGACGATGCACCTATTAGTCCCTCCAAACCGCCGTCATCAGCAGCATCAGGATTAAGTATCCCTCTGGAACGCATGCCCTTTTCAATGCCTTACCCGGCACCTCGTACCGGGCTACTTTCGCTCTCTCCCTCCGGGACGGCTACTTTCATTGCGTCCCTTCCTCCTTCGTCTCGTTGTCGCGAGAATACGGCGGATAGGCCGGGACCGGTTGCTCAACGCTGTAGGCGAGCAGTACTCCTGGTCCGAGCCCTTAGATTGACGCACAGGCGCGGCCGCGGGGCTGTTTCGCTCTACCTGCCAAATGTTGACTGTACTGTAGGTGCTGTCGAAACTCCTCGTGCATATTCGGGTCCCTTTTTATGAATCAAAGCATGAGACTAGAAGGTAAATCAGCGGTCGTAACGGGCTCTGCCACGGGAATCGGGAAGGCGATTGCGGAAGCATTTGCCAGAGAAGGTGCTCGCGTCGCGATCGCCGACCTCAATTTGGAAGGAGCGGAATCGGTTGCTCATGAAATCCGATTCCGGAAGGGAGTTGCGATCTCCGTACGGATGGATGTTTCCAGTGAAAAATCCGTCGACGCGGCGTTTGCCAGCATCATCAAAGAATTCGGGTCGGTCGATATCCTCCTGAGTAACGCCGGTATCCAGATCATCCATCCGATCGTCGACTTCTCCTTCGCGGATTGGCAAAAGATTATCGGGGTGCATCTCCATGGCGCATTCCTGACCACTCGTGCCGCGATGCGAGCAATGATGGCTGCCGGCCGCGGCGGATCCATTTTGTACACGGGATCAATTCATTCCCACATCGCTTCTCCCAACAAGAGCGCTTACGTCGCAGCGAAACACGCGCTCAGCGGTCTTACGAAGTCGGTGGCGAAAGAAGGAGCGAAACACCAGATTCGCGCCAACCTGATCTCCCCCGGTTTTGTTCGAACCGCTTTGGTCGAAAAACAGATTCCCGAGCAAGCGCGTCAACTTGGCATTACTGAAGAAGAGGTCGTCAAGAACGTGATGCTGGGAGCAACCGTGGATGGCGAGTTTACGTCGCTCGAGGATCTGGCCGAAACGGCGATTTTCCTGGCCGCTTTTCCGAGTCTCGCATTGACTGGTCAATCGATCGTTGTCAGCCACGGCCATTTCATGCATTAGCTTCCCCCATTCGCGGAACAAGTGAAGGTAAGGCGAGGCTCCCGCATCGGCGGACGCAGGATTCTTACCGCGGAGGCGTTCAGCCTGTCGTAGTTTTTTGAACGCTCGATGACCGGCGCATCGGAAAAACAGGATTGTCAGGGACTGTATTTACGGCAAGAATTCCAATCTCATCTATCCCCCCATTATATGCATACTCCTCTTGTCCAAGACCGGGCCGAGAAGCCGCGATCTTCTCTTGTAGTTTCTTCCCGGAAATGGTGCGATCCGACTCTAGTAATCGCTCAAACTACGTCTAAGTCCGTCAATGCGGGAAGCGTTCAGCTATGAGTTCTTCAACTGAAAGCCCGTTAGAGGTCTCGAATCATCGCGGGATGTTGGTAAAAGCCGTGATCGCCAGTACGGTCGGCACGGCCATTGAGTGGTATGATTTTTTCCTCTATAGCACGGTTACCCCCCTCGTGTTCGCGAAGTTGTTTTTCCCGAATTCCGATCCGTTGGTTGGTACGCTGCAAGCATTCCTCATTTACTTCGTCGGCTTCCTGGCTCGGCCAGTGGGCGCGTTTATTTTTGGTCATTTCGGCGACCGCGCGGGTCGGAAGGCGGCGTTGATCTCGACGCTCCTGCTCATGGGAATTGCGACGCTGCTGGTCGCCTTTGTGCCCGGCTATAACATGATTGGGATTTGGGGTGCGATCATTTTGACTGTGCTCCGTTTTCTTCAGGGCGTTGGCGTTGGTGGCGAGTGGGGAGGATCGGTCCTTTTGGCGATGGAGTGGACGAAGAGTTTCGGGAACCGCGGATTCGTCGCTTCCTGGCCTCAATTTGGCGTACCGGTGGGATTATTCCTGGCGAATCTCGCCGTGCTTGGTTTTAGCACCTTCTTGCCTCAGGATCAGTTTTTAGCCTGGGGTTGGCGTGTTCCGTTCTTGTTAAGCGCAGTACTCGTGCTCGTTGGTCTGTGGATTCGGTTGGGAATTCTGGAAACTCCGACATTCGCTCGATTACTCGAGCAGAACAAAATAGAGAAGGCTCCGGCGTTAGAAGTCGTTCGGCGTCAACCGAAGCCTATATTTCTCTCACCGTTGGTGCGGATGGCGGAGCAAGCGCCGTTTTATCTCTTTACGGCATTCGTTTTCACTTACGGTACCCAGCTAAAGATAAGCAGGGACCTCCTGCTCAACGCCGTGATGATATTCGCGGTGATCGAGTTTTTTACAATTCCTCTGGCCGGCTTTGTCTCTGACCGGATCGGACGCAAGCGCACCTACTTGATTGGCACCGTTGTGGTGTTCGTTGTCGGATTCCTTTTTATCGCGTTGATGAATACGAAGGAACCGGCGTTGATCGTACTGGGCATTGTCCTTGGCGCCATTCCACATTCTCTCTTGTACGGACCCCAGGCGGCTCTCATCGCTGAGCAGTTCACTCCCCGTATGCGCTATAGTGGCGCTTCTATCGGTTATCAGCTCGCGTCGGTCATCGCGGGCGGCCCTGCCCCGTTAATTGCGACCTGGTTATTGGCTACATTCAAGACTGGAACGGCAATCTCTTGGTTCATCGCTCTCTGCGCAGTGATTTCGTTTGTCGCGACGCTTTTCATGACTGAATACTCACGGCGCGAGATTCACGAAGAGTACGAGCACGTGGGAGGTGCGACCAAGGCGTAGGCCGATATGCTTTTGCCAGCTCTGCGTTCTTTCGCGGCTATGATTTCCAAGCGGTGATATCCGCGGAAGCCACATAATCGTCGAGCTTGCCGGCCGAAGCGTCGCTCCGGATGAACTCGCTGCTCTTTCTTTTTACTGCGATATCCACGCGTTCAAAGCCGGCTGCCACAAGCCATTCTTTTGTTTCGTCGATTGAGGCGGCTCCTGAAATGCAGCCAGTGTAGGCCGCCACGTCCTCTTTGAGCTCTTTGGGAAGTGGCGCGATTGCCACCATATCGGCGACTGCAAAACGCCCGCCTTTCTTCAACACACGAAACGCTTCGCCGTAAACCCGGCGTTTGTCAGTGGAGAGGTTGATCACGCAGTTCGAAATCACTACATCGGCCGTATGATCAGCGACCGGTAAACATTCAATCTCGCCTAAGCGGAACTCGACGTTGGTAAAGCCGCCAGAAACGGCATTCTTTCGAGCTTTTGCCAACATTTGAGGAGTCATATCGACCCCGATCACCGCTCCGGTGGGACCAACTTCTTTCGAGGCAAGAAAGCAATCAATTCCTCCACCGCTGCCGAGATCAACGACGGTCTCTCCCGGGCGGAGTTTGGCGAAAGATAGGGGATTACCGCATCCTAGGCCCATCTCGGATTGCTCTGGAAGCGACGCCAGATCCTTCTCCGAATAGCCGAGCTTTTGCGAAATATTCTCACCTCCGCAACAGGGATTTTCTTCGGAGCAGCTCGCCTCGCCTTCCGCGACGTTGGCATAGTGTTCGCGAACTTTTTCTCGAATATCAGTTTCATTCATGGATGTGTTTCCATAATAGGAGACTCCGTCTTGCGCAAAAGGATGCAGTGAATCCTTGAGGGTTTTCCTGATTCGGATGAGATGCTGTCTAAACGTAGAATCAAGTTTGGCACATTCTATCAGAGCTTTGGAGCTGATCTCGAGTTAAGGCGGGACGCGGAGAAATTATATTAGCGAGCGATATTCGGAGCTCACGCCGCTCAACCAAATGAACGTTATGCCGTTTCAGAAAGAGGTATTCACAAATGGACAAGCGTCTTATTCGATAAGAGTTGACTGTCCAACGCCGTGATTGCTTGAATCTGGCGGGTTTGCAAAGCCGCTCGGCTTTGAACAGGGATTGTTAACGTTAACCCCAGACTAAACATGGACCAGTGTCACTTCGTCGATCGGATTCGCCGGTCGAATCAAATACGCGCCTTTCCGCGCGCCTCCCTCAAGTCAGCATGATGTTCGTGCGGTCACCGCTTATCATTACCGTTGTCACGGCTTTCGGTATTCTTTGGGCCGTCCATTCAAGCTTTGCTCAGGAACGAGGCAGAGGAGATCGAAAATGGGTGGCGACCTGGACAACTGCCCCTCAAGATGTCTTCCACGGCAGTTCTACTTCGGCGCTAGTTAACTTCGCCTTTCCCGATCCGACTACAGAAGGAGCGAACAATCAAACGCTGCGCATGATTGTAAAACCCGATTTGTGGGGGAACACGATTCGCCTGCGCTTCTCTAACACGTGGGGAACGCAGCCGGTAACCTTCGGAAGAGTCACCGTCGGCCTCCAGTCTTATTCGGGGAACCTCCTGCCGCAGACCAACACCCTCGTAACATTCGGTGGCCGGCCATCGGTAACTATTCCGGTGGGTCAGGAAATATTTAGTGATCCCGTGTTTCTGCGTTGGGTAGACATGAGCGACGATGAAAGGGAACCAGTCGATCCGGTGATCGACGGTCATAATCTAGCCGTCTCGATCTTTGTGCAGGGCACGAGCGGACCCATGACTTATCATTCAACTGCGCTGGCAGAATCCTTTCTCAGCCAGCCAGTTGCCGGCGATCTCACCGGGGAGGATGGTGACCTCGATTTTCCGTACGAAACTAACCATTGGTTCTTCCTCGATGCGATAGACGTATTAGCCCCTTCCGGATACCCGCGTTTTGGTGGGTGCTGGAAGCTCCTCTGTCGACGGATCGATCACCACGCCGGATAACAATGATCGTTTTCTCAACTGGATGTCGCGTCGCTTGCACGCTGCGTACGGCAATCATGTGTCCGTGGTAAATGAAGGCATTGGCGGCGATACAGCAGGAATACCTCAGGTACTGCCTCTCCCGCCAGGTGCTGCCCCAACGGTTCAGCCGTGACATACTCGGGGTAAGTGGCCTTACCGATGTAATCTTCTATGCTGGCACCAACGACTTTGGCGACGGAGTTCTGCCCGACCAGAGCATTGCTTCGTTAGCAAACATGGTCGCAATACTGCATTCCCATGGAATCAAAGCGATCGGTGCAACGCTCATTTCAAACATCGGTCAGGCCGGGATAACTCAGGCCACCTACGATGCGCACAACCGAATAAATGCTTTCATTCTCACTCCGGGAGCGTTCGACAGCACGGCGGACTTCTACACGGCTACCGCTGACCCTGTCACTAAGATCCTGCTGCCGCAGTACGCGACGCACAGCGACCCGAATGGCACCCCCGACTTTTTGCACGTGGGACGCGCCGGGGCGGAAGCGGAAGCTAATACATTGGACATCGGTTTTTTTGGGCCCTCGCAACGACACTGGGAGCCGAACGCGACCCTCTCTATGACCAAGTGAGTTTTGCCTGCATTTGAATGGGCTGGTTTGCCCAAGAATAAAATGGCATGCCATGGGTTCGAGCGTGGCACGTGAAAAATTTCGTCGGGGCGGCAAAAGCTCTTCGGAAGCCGTTTCGGTTGTACCCCCGAAACGGCCTCATCTAATCGCATCGCGGCCCGACTTGTCCGCCATAGTCCGTAGGACGAATGGCCATGAAAACATAACCCAGGCCTTAGCCTGAGACCGACCCGAAGGGTCATGAGGACGTAGCCAGGTAACCGTTGCGCCTCTGCGGCCCAAAGGTCACGAGGACTTAGCCCAGGCTTTAGCGCATGCGCGTCAACATAAGGAGCTGAGGGATGCTTCTCTGCCGTCCCGGCTTGTCCGCCGTGATCTCGCGAAAGCGAGACGAAGGAGGAAAGGAGTCGCTTGATCGCAAGTGGGTCGCTTAGATACGTGGCATTGAACGGCAGCTAAACACCACTAAGAGACCTGAACATTTCAGCCGTCCCTAGCGGGACGGAGGCGCTTTCTTTCGTTTCCCGGCACTTTGTACCGGGCTACTTTCGCAGCGTCCCTAGCGGGACGGAGGGGCTTTTTCTCGTTTCCCGGCACTTTGTACCGGGCTACTTTCGCAGCGTCCCTAGCGGGACGGAGGGGCTTTTTCTCGTTTCCCGGCACTTTGTACCGGGCTACTTTCGCTCTGTCCCTCCGGGACGATTTTCCGGCTACTTTCATTGCGTTCCTTCCTCCTTCGTCGTCGTTGCGGGACTACAGCGGATAGGCCGGGACCCATTGCTCAACGCTGTGGAGACAGCTCTGCTGCTGGTCTGGGCCCTTATGTTGACGCGCATGGGCTTTAGCGTGAGACCGACCCGAAAGATCATGAGAACGTAGCCCAGGCTTTAGCGTGAGGCCGACCCGAAGGGTCATGAAAACATAGCCCAGGCTTTAGCGTGAGGTCGACTCGAAGGGTCGTGAGAACATAGCCCAGGCTTTAGCGTGAGGCCGACCCGAAAGGTCATGAGAACGTAGCCCAGGCTTTAGCGTGAGACCGACCCGAAAGATCACGAGAACGTAGCCCAGGCTTTAGCGTGAGACCGACCCGAAGGGTCATGAGAACGTAGCCCAGGCTTTAGCGTGAGGCCGACCCGAAGGGTCATGGAAGCATGCCCAGGTTAATCGTTGAGCGTCTGCGGCCCGAAGGGTCATGAGAACATAGCCCAGGCTTTAGCCTGGGTAGACCCCAACAAACGCGATCAGCCCTGTAAGGGCGGGAGAAACAGAAATGCACCGCTTCAGTCCCAAACATAGCGCTCGTCAAAGGGAACGTGATGCCTTTTTAAGAACGCTCGGTATTCCTCTTGGAAAGTAAGCCCTTTGTGATGTGCCTCTTGATTAGACACGTATTCGGTAACCGCCTCGAGTGTCGACTCAGCCAGCGAGAATGCGGCATAACCGTTCTGCCAAGAAAACTGTGACAAATGCCTTTTACGCAAGGCTTGGTTGGAGCTGACCTTTAGTTTCGCCACAAATTCAGCGACGCTCAGCGTTCGACCTAGTGAACATACCAGATGGACGTGGTCAGCAATCCCACCAACGCGGATCGCCTGACATCCGAGATGATTGGCAGTGGCTGCAAGGTAGGCATGGAGATCCTGCCGAACTGCTCGATCCGCAAAATAAGGCTCCCGATTTTTTGTAGAGAAAATAACGTGCAGAAGAACGCGCGCGAGTGATTGGGACATAAACCACAACATATTATCATATTGTAATTAAGTTTTCGAGATATATCTTGATTGCGACAGAACTCTTCCGCCCCTACAGGGCTGATTCGTTTATTGGGTCTACCCAGGCTAAAGCCTGGGCTATGTTTTCATGGCCCTTCGGGCCGGCAACGCGAGGTCTGGCCCGCCGGAAGAGCTCCCCTCAAAGGTCGCAACTGGCCTTCGCGAACGCTTGAAATGATCCGCAACCACATTCCAGGCGATTTGGAACATCCATGCCTTCATTTTTGCGGGCTCAACTCAAGGAAGACACCGCCCTCTGTGCTCTTACGAGGACGTCTTGAGTCAGGTCGTCTGCCGTCGTTGTATCATTGACGCGAACCCGAACGAAGTTGCGAATTGCTACTCGAAGGTTTGCGATCTCCGCATCCGAAGCCGTTACGCTCAGTAGCTGTTGAAAGGGTTATAAACATGATCTTGAGCCATCTGGAGACCGGCGGCGTAGGCGCCAAAAGTTTTTGCAGGTGCGGGCGAAGCCGCCAGCGATATCCATATTTATCAGCGCGTTAAAGGTCTTTCTCTTGGTCTCCGATTTTTCTTGTTGCGTACTCGAGTCTGAGTCGGTCGAGCTTATCAATCGGAAGATTACAGAGCAGATCAACGCGTCGGTAAATTTGGTGGGCGATCTTCCAGAAATAGCGGTAGGTCTCCTCCTCCGAGCCGTCAAATTCTGCGGGGTCAGGCGAAGACCAGTGAGCGGTGATCGGCTGGCCTGGCCATACGGGACACGTTTCCTTGGCGTGGTCGCAGACGGTGATTACAAAGTCGAAGACTACGCCCTGGTATACGTCCCAAGACTTAGGCCTGGCGGCGGAAGCATCAATTTTGAAAGACTCCTGCAGGACGCGCATGGCATAGGGGTTGACTTGTGGACGTGGATCCGCGCCGGCGCTGTAGGATTCAAAAAGGCCTTTACCGAGTTTGCGGATGAGGTATTCGCCTAAAATGCTGCGAGCGCTATTCCCGGTACAGAGGAACAAGATTTTGAATGGTTTACGAACACTCATAGAGATGGATGGGTCGTGGCCAGCCGACGGGGCTGGCCGGCTGAGAGGATTCTGAAACAAGCTGAGAATCGTGAGTCCTTGAGAGCTGTCCTGAATCGAGCGAGATCCTGTCGAAACGTTGGATCAAATTTGGCACATTCGCTCAGAGCCTTGAGGTTGATCTCGAGCTCGGGTGGACGAGGGGAAACGATCCGATAGATCTTCCAGGTTTGAACTCTCTCAAACTCAACGAGACCGGCTTTTCGCAGGTAGCCCAAGTGCTGAGAAACATTCACCTGCGGCAGTCCGATAACTTCCTGGATGTGGCAGACACAGACCGGCTGTTTAATTAGCAAGTGCAAGATCCGCAGGCGCGAGAAATCTGAGAAAGACTTATAGATGTCTGTGAGGTTCAGCGCCATCAAATGATTATAAGTCAATCGTTATATAAGTAAATAATTATATAAACTGATACGGAATTCTGAGTCGGAGCCATCGCCCCAGGCTTTAGCCCCGGAGTCCCCGGCGTTTGGCGTTCGGCGTTTGGCGGTCGCTTCATACCTAGGCGCGAAGCTTTCTAGAGATCTCGTTAGTTCAGTCGGAAGGTAATCGGCAATTCATAGGTGCCGGGAACGCCGAACGCCAAACGCCAAACGCCAAACGCCAATGTTCCCAATCGCTCTCCGGCCCGGATCCACCCCAAACGGTTAACAGCTAACTGCCACTAATAGCCAACCTGCCACCCGCAGGCTAACCTCCTTTGGCAAACTGTTCAGCGATTTCTTTGCTGATTGGAAGTTCCATCGCTCCATTGATTCGCACGTCCACCACCACTGGCCCGTCGGTGATAGCAAACGCTTTATCGATCTCACCGAGATCTTCCGGTCGGCGGACGCGAAATCCTTTCGCACCGAATCCAACGGCTAATCGATCAAGCTCGGGCTGAGGCGTGTCCGCCAGAGTCGGATCAATCTGTTTGCGAACGAGATCGTGCTTCTCTTGACCAACGGCATGATCGTTCAACACGATGACTGTGAGCGGCAGGTTAAATGCGACAGCGGTGTAGAAGTCAGCGACGTTCATCATGAAAGCGGCGTCCGCGGTTACGTGAGTGACCCGCTTTCCTGGACGCGCAAAGCTAGCTCCGATGGCGATAGACAATCCTTGACCGATCGAACCAAAGTCCCATCCGTTGCCCCAACTATCGGCATTTGGCGAAGTGAGAATCTGTTGTGCCACCATTCCAGCATGACCTCCGTCAATGACGATGATTCGATCTTTCTTCGGTAGCTTATCTTCCAAATACCAAACGGCGCGGCGCGGATCGATGAACTCGCCATCCACGAAGTTGGGGCGTACTGGGCTGAAGCTCTTGATCCGTTCAGCCACCGCTGAGTTTGGTTGTCGCGGCTTTTTATTGACTGAGCGGAGGCGCTGCAAAAGAGCGGCAACCGTCACCCGCGCGTCGCCTTCCAGACCAACGTCAACCGAAGTGTAGAAGCCAAATGCGGTATGTCTTCGGTCGATCTGGATTAATTTCTTATTGAGAAGGACTGTCCGGTTCTGAGTGGTCCAAGGGTTGAGACTTGCACCCACTGCGACAATAAGATCCGCGTTCTCCAGCACCTCAGCGGCCAATTGGGTTCCGAGTCCACCGCTGACACCTACACAAAGAGGATAATCTGAGCACATCCCCTTGGCCGGTAAAGTCACGGCGAGCGGCGCCCCGAGATACTCGGCCAAGGCCTGCACTTCTGCTTCAGCGTGAGCCGATCGAGCGCCCAGACCGCAAATCAAAGCGGGAGCGGTTGCTGTTTCGATCAAACGTACCGCAGCTTCCAGATCATCAGCGCCCGGCGGTTGCAGCTCAGCCGACTTGTAGGAGGGACGGTAGACCCAATTTGGGTCGAGCATTTCAGAGGCCTGCACGTCCTGTGGCAAATTGAGAACGAAGGGTCCTTCTTTGGCCTTGAGGTGTCGGAATACTTCGCCGAGGGCGTAATTGACACTCTTGGGATGGTTCAAGACTACTGCCGCCTGGGTGGCCTGGAGAGACATCGCCTGTTGGTCTACCAATCCCTGCATGTTGTACGGATCACTCAGCGGTGCGTGGCCGGCCAACATGAGGAGTGGCGTGCGATGAGCCCGGGCTGCCACCAATGAAGTGATCGTATTGGTAAAACCTGGGCCCTGAGTGGCCGTCGCAACACCGATTTTTCCGCTCGCGCGGGCAAAGCCATCCGCCATCGAAGTAGCACTCTGTTCATGTTTTGCTTGAACGAACTTGAACCCGTGCTTCCCGCAAAGCTCCGCCACCAGGTACATGTTGGCGTTGCCCAAAACACCGAACAGAATGTCGGCGGCCTCCTGTTTTACGGCTTCGGCAATGGCTTCATACACTTTCATAAAGTTTGGTGGATGGACTCACGGCAGACCCCGTGGCTTTCGGCGTCAGTTCCGGGCGCTTATCGATTACCCGTTTTGCTTTTCCTACGAGAACCCGTTCAATACTACCCGGAGTGAGTACGGTAGCAGAACAGGAGACTCCGACCCAGGCTTTAATTTGACACTGCAACTCGTTGGTTAAACGCTTTTGTTCCGCCGCGTCTCGGTTCTCCCGCAACTCCACGCGCACTTCCAAATCATCCATCCGGCCCTCGCGGGTAACGACAAGTTGATATTGCGGCGCGAAAAGTGGTTCTTTGAGAATCAGCTCCTCGATTTGAGACGGAAAGACGTTCACTCCACGAATGATTAACATGTCGTCGGATCGGCCGAGGATCCGGCCGATTCGACGCATCGAACGCGCGGTTGGCGGGAATAGGTGGGCCAGATCTCTGGTGCGATAACGGATGAGCGGTAGAGCTTCTCTGGTGAGCGAAGTGATCACCAGTTCACCCAACGTACCGTCGGGTAGCACATTTCCGCTGATCGGATCGATAATTTCTGGGTAAAAGTGGTCCTCCCAGATAACCAGACCATCCTTGGTCTCAACGCATTCGCATGCGACTCCCGGGCCCATGACCTCCGACAATCCGTAGATATCGACGGCATCAATCGCCAAGCGATTTTCGATCTCGTGACGCAACGCTTCAGTCCATGGCTCGGCTCCAAAGATTCCTACCTTTAAAGAACTTTTTGCCGGGTCCAACCCTTGTCGTTCGAACTCGTCTGCGATCGTCAGCATGTACGAAGGAGTCACCAGAATAATTTCCGGGCGCAGATCATTGATCATCTGTACCTGCTTTTCGGTTTGGCCGCCCGACATCGGGATCACCGCACATCCAAGACGTTCGGCACCGTAATGCGCGCCTAGCCCGCCGGTAAACAGGCCGTAACCATACGAGACCAAGGCGGTTTCTCCCGGTCGACCGCCGGCTGCCCGGATTGAGCGCGCCATGAGCTGCGACCAAACATGGATATCGTTCCGGGTATAACCAACTACGGTTGGTTTTCCTGTTGTCCCGCTGGATGCGTGAATTCGAATAATCTCATTTCGAGGAACGGCAAACATCCCACACGGGTAATTTTCGCGGAGGTCGTCTTTAGTGGTAAATGGGAATCGCTGAAGGTCAATTAGCCGCTGCAAATGCTCTGGTCGGACACCGGCGGCCTCGAATTTCTGTTTGTAGGACCGCACCCGATCATAGGCGTGCCGCAACGACCATTGTAGCCTTTGCATCTGCAGCGTTTGCAGCTCTTCTAGGCTAGCTTTTTCGATCGGTTCGGTTGCCTGTTCGGTTTGCCGGGGGGACATATTTAATCGACTGGTTATGAAATTACGGCGAGGGGATCACTTCACCTGTGACGCGATAAGATCGTCCGCGGAACAGCGCGATAGTTCGGCCTTCCTGGTTGGTCACGGCAACATCATACACACCGATTCGTCCCAATAGGGCCCTTTCCGCCGCTTCGGCGTTTAGCTCATCGCCTGCTTTAGCCGGCGCCAGGAAATCAATGGAGCAGCCGGACGCGACCGTTTTCTGGTTGCGACTATTGCAGGCAAAGGCAAATGCGCTGTCTGCTAAAGTGAAAACGATTCCGCCGTGGCAAATGGCGTGGCCATTCAACATCTCTGGCCGCACGATTAGTGCGAGGCGAGCGTAGCCCGGTCTCATTTCCTTTACTTGGATTCCCAAAGACTGTGAGGCGGAGTCAACAGCGAACATCGCTGCAGCAACGCGATCTGCGGTCTGCTGTTCGTCGCGCTCAGTTTGTCGGCTCATCTAGCCTCCTTCCGCTCCAGAAGCTACGCTCAATCAAAGGCGAAGTCCGATAACGATCTTCGCCGTAGTGCGCTGCAAGATTCTTGAGCACTTGATAGAGTGTCGCTGTTCCCAATTTTGCCGCCCAGGCAAACGGTCCAGCCGGATAATTGACTCCCTTGCGCATGGCCAGGTCGACAGCGCACTTGCTGCTAACCCCATAGTGCACCGCGTCAGCTGCTTCGTTGATAATCATCGCCACGATCCGCATCACGACGAGACCGGGCAGATCCTCGAGCCGCACGACGTTGAATCCGGCGGCCTGAAGCAATCCCACTATAGAGCGATAAGCGTGATCGTTGCATTGGTCGGCTCGCGTGACCGCCAGAGTGCGCGCCTTACCGTAATCGTACGCAAGATCGACTAGCACGATGTTCGGCGTGCCCAGCTCGTAAGCGACTCTGGAGGCAGTCCTACCATCGGTTAGACGAAGAACAGCTTCATCCACTAAAGCGAGCTGACTGGGGACGCCACCGGAAGAGCGCGCAGCTTGGGGGAAGCTTTTGTGCAGACGCTCGACCAGAGCCTCAGTGACCGGCCGTGGCTCCGAAAAGACAATCTCGCCCGGGGCCGATGTGTGCGGTTCGAGCGTCGGGTGGGGTCGATTCGCCCCTGTTTCATAGCGATAGAAACCACGCCCCGATTTTCGACCAAGAAAACCGGATTGAACCAGCTCTTGCTGAATCAAAGACGGAGTAAATCGAGAATCAAAAAAGCTGGCTCGAAAAACCGACTGGGTCACCGCGAAGTTGATGTCATTGCCGATGAGGTCCATGAGCTCAAATGGCCCCATCCTAAATCCGCCAGATTCCCTGACGAGCTCGTCAATGGTTGCCGGATCTGCGGCCTGCTCAGAAAGCAGACGTAGCGCCTCTGCATAAAACGGTCGAGCAACTCGGTTCACAATAAAGCCAGGAGTCGATCTTGCGTGTACTGGAGTTTTGTTCCAAGCCTTGGCGGTCGCTCCTATCGTGGCAATTATACCCGGGTCAGTCGCGAGACCACTGACAATCTCCGTGAGTTCCATTAACGGAGCCGGATTAAAGAAATGCATGCCGACAAACCGTTCGGGCCTATCCAGGGTCGCTGCCAGCTCGGTTACCGACAAAGAAGAGGTGTTCGTCGCAAGGATGCAGCCGGCTGGAACGACTTCTTCGAGTTGCCGAAAGAGCCTCCGCTTCATTTCGAAGTCTTCGACAATTGCTTCGATGACCAGACCGGTATCTCCGAGTTCTTCCAGCCTGGTAACCGGTACTATTCTGTTTTTTGTTTTCGACGCCTCTTGCTCCGATAGTTTTCCGCGTTCGACGCTGCGGCGTAGGTTAGCCTTTACGCTCTCGATCGCGCGCGCGATGGCGCCAGGCTGGACATCGAAAATCTTGACCGGATGTCCCACCGCAGCCGCAACCTGGGCAATGCCGGATCCCATCGTGCCGGCACCGATAACTCCGATCGGTGTGTGGTTGGGAATCGGGATAGCGTTTTCCCACAGACCCTCTCTAGATTTTTGATCTGTCATGGGCCCGCGCAACGCATGAGCTACTCGCCGGTGAATCGCGGCGCTCGTTTTTCGAGGAATGCCGCGACACCTTCGTGGTAGTCGTGGCTCCTTCCCAATTCTCGCATGAAATCGCGCTCTAAATCGAGCTGGGCGTCCAAACTATTGGTTTGAGACGCGTAGATAGCCTGCTTTGTGTACGCCAACCCTTTAGTGGGGGCTGAAGCCAACTGCGTCATTATCTGGTTGATTGCCGCAGGAAAATCGGCGTCGTCCACGCAGCGCAAAATCAGACCCCATGCTGCCGCCTGTTCTGCTGAAACTTTGTCTCCGAGCATTGCCAATCCGAGTGCGCGCGCCGTTCCAACCAACCGCGGCAAGAAATAGGTCCCGCCAGTATCGGGAATGAGGCCAAGTTTGGCAAAAGACTCGATGAAGCTGGCCGATTTGGCCGCGATCACGAGATCACAGGCAAACGCGAGGTTTGCGCCGGCTCCAGCCGCAACGCCATTGACCCCGGCAACGACGGGAATGGGCAGAGCCCGCAGCGTACGCACCAGTGGCGCATAATATTTTTCAATCGTCGCACCGAGGTCGATGCTCGAGTCGCCCGGCGCGATTCGACGGTCTCCTAGATCTTGCCCGGCACAGAACCCCCGGCCAGCTCCAGTAATTAATAGTGCCCGAATCGCTTCGCTCTTTACCTTTGTCAGAACCTCGCGCACTTCTTCGTGCATCTGTTCGTTAAAGCTATTGAGCTTTTCCGGTCGATTCAGCGTGAGGCGACCGGCACCATCCTTCACTTCATATAGGATTGTTTGGTAACTCATCTGGCGCCTCTCACCAAAAGCCTAGCAGGCGAAGTCGAGTCTGTCGGTGGTGCCGGAGGGCGTTGCTTGCGACGCCCGAACTACCCAGCGGGTGCTGCCAACTAGACTTCTTTTTTGCCGCGTTCATTTATTTCGAAACACCGGTTTCCGTTTTTCGGCGAAGGCGGCCATTCCTTCCTTGCGGTCCTCTAGAGCGAATGTCGATTGAAAGGCCCGGCGTTCCACGCGTAACCCCTCGGTCAGAGTTGTTTCGTATGCTGCGTTCACCGCCTCTTTGACCATCATGACCGCTGGGCGCGAAAGCGTTGCGATCTTGGCCGCGGTTTTCACCGCTTCTTTCTGCAGATCGGCTGCCGGCACGATTCGGCTTACCAATCCAATACGCTCCGCTTCTTCCGCTCCGATCAACCGCCCCGTCAGACACATTTCCATCGCTTTCGATTTGCCGACCAGGCGTGTAAGCCGCTGGGTACCTCCGGCTCCGGGCATCGTCCCCACGTTAATCTCTGGTTGCCCGAACTTGGCGGTATCCGCAGCGAGAATAAAGTCGCAAGCCATGGCTAGTTCACATCCGCCACCCAGCGCGTAGCCGGCCACCGCCGCAATAATCGGCTTTCGAACGGTGGCGATGCGATTCCAAGCGCTGCCGCGACCGGATGGAAAATCGGCCAGGAACATGTCGACGAAGTTTTGGTCTTGCATTTCCTTGATGTCCGCACCGGCCGCGAATGCCTTTTCGCTCCCGGTTAGCACGATTGCGCCAATCACATTGTTGCTTTCCAACGAATCGAGGGCTTCGACCAAATCTCGCATGAGCGCATTCGAGAGTGCGTTCAAAGCCTCCGGTCGATTGAGAGTGATGATCCCGACCCTTTCTTGGGTTTCTACGAGGACGTGCTGGTAGCTCATGTGATCTTCAAGTCATCCTTCTTAAACACAGTGTTTTTCTTTGATCTCTGCAGCGGCTCAAATTGAGGTACCCGCATTCGCTGACGCCCTGGCTCGACTTCGGTGAGCGGTTCAGTTTCGTGGAAACCTGCCTTACAACGCAGAGATAATGCGTGGTAAATTGCGGTTCCCTCGTTCTTCCATGCGATCTCCTCATCGTTCAGCTGGCGGATTATCTCCCCTGGAATACCGGCGATAAGGCTGCGGCCAGGAACGATCATGCCAGCCTTTACAAAGGTGAGTGCCGCCACGATCGCTGACTCGCCGATCTCGACATCATCCATGATGACAGCCTGCATCCCAACCATTGCGTCCTGTTTGATGCGACACCCGTGCAGGATCGCTCCGTGTCCTATGTGACCGCCGCGCTCGACGATCGTCTCTGCGTTCGGAAAAGTATGAACCACACAGTTGTCCTGCAGGTTGCTGCCTTCTTCGAATATGATGCGGCCGAAGTCACCGCGTAATGAGGCTCCCGGTCCGATGTAACAGTTCGGGCCGATGATCACATCACCGATCAGAACCGCGGCGGGATGTACGAATGCGGATGCGTCCACGACCGGCGTGATTCCATCCAACGAGTAGATGTGAGGCATAGAGCCGATTTTTCTAATTAAAGTTTAACTAACCCTCGGATTGGCACGAAAGAAACGCTCTCCGATCATAGGTGAGCCCTGGTTTGTCCAACGCGAAAACGGCCTGCCACAAACGCGCTATCGGTCAAGGTCGCATTGGCTGCGGCATTCGCTCCCGATCCATGGAAATCGCTGAACGCGGCGGATTGATTCACGTAGACGCCGCCGGTCAAATTGCAGGAAAGTGCGACTCCTGCTTCGGCAGCAATCTCGTTCACTTCGTTCAACACCAATTCGTTTGTCGAATAGACCGATAGGGTTAGTGCCCCGTGTTCAAGTGCACCTTTCCGCGCGAGAGCGATACTTTGAGAGGTGTCGGCGGTGGCAACGACAAACGCGATAGGACCGAACAATTCCTGCATGAATTTACTCTCTTCGGTCGCATCCATTTGCACCAGGAGCGGCGTTCGAATCTTTGCCTCCGGGAATTGAGGGTGGCTGATCGTTTGACGATCCACCACAATCTTCCCTAAATCCCGCGCTCGCTCCAACCGATCGAGTACGGAAGAGTTTTGGATGGCGCCAAGGACCTCGACAGCCCGGGCCGGATCGCTTAGCAATTTACTGATCTTTTCGGCTAGCCCGGCAACGATTTGATCAAAAGACAGATGTCCATCCGGAGTTTCGATACCGGCTTTTGGAATATAGATGTTCTGCGGGGCGGTGCACATCTGTCCAGAATACAGGGAGAGCGAAAACGCAATATTCTTGATCATCCCTTGGAAGTCCGCAGCGGAGTCGATGATGATCTGATTGACGCCCGCCTTCTCGGTGAAGATCAAAGCCTGCCGCGCCTCTCGCTCCAGCCATTCGCCGTTCTGGGAGCTCCCGGTAAAATCGATGAGCTTCACCTCGGGACGCTGGGCCAGGGCCTGAGCAACTCCGTCATTGGCCGCGTGAGTAACCAAGGTAACAACGTTGGGATCGAACCCTGCCTCTTGTAGCACTTGGCGCGCAATTTCTACCGTGATGGCGAGTGGCAGAACCGCGCCGGGATGGGGCTTCACCACCACACAATTACCGGTCGCCAGACTAGCAAAAAATCCGGGATACGAATTCCAGGTGGGAAAGGTGCAACAACTGATCACGAGACTAATACCTCGAGGCACGATTCGATAACGTTTTTCCATTTTGAGCGGTTCATTCTTGCCTTGTGGTTTCTCCCAGTAAGCCTTTTTCGGAATGCGATTCATTTCCGTCCAAGCGTATGCCACCGCCTCTAGTCCGCGATCTTGGGCGTGTGGTCCACCTGCTTGAAAGGCCATCATGAAAGCCTGACCAGTGGTATGCATGACGGCGTACGCCAGCTCAAAACTGCGTCGATTTAAGCGTTGCAAAATTTCTAACGCGACGCCGACCCACGTCTCCGCTCCGGCCGATTGCCAGCTCTTTGCCGCAACCTTGATTCCATGGAATAGGAGATCGAGATCAACCTTGGGGTAGGTGATCTCCAAAGGAAATCCGTAGGGCGAAATTTCTGAGCCGATCTGGCCCGCAATACCGGGCTCGTCCAGCGGAAACGGTTTCCTTAGCCGAGCCTGAAAAGCCGTTTTTCCTTCGTCGTTCGCGGTTTCTCCGTATAACTTTCCGCTGGGCATTTCCGGGAACGGACTCCAGTAGCCGCGCTTTTCGATCGCCTGGACCGCCTTTTCGAGAAGATCTCGGTGTTCGGGGAAAAAGAGGTGGGACACTTGGGCTCCTTCTGTTGATTCGTTATGGGGGCGAAAAATCCGGATTCGGTCAGCAATCTAGTGAACGCGATCAAAATCGACAGTCACCTGGTCGGTAAGGGGATGACTTTGACAGGTAAGAATGAAGCCTTGGGCCACTTCATAATCCTCTAACGCGTAGTGGGCGTCCATCTCCACCTCACCCGTTCGAAGGTGGCCGCGGCAACTTGAGCAAACTCCACCCTGACAGCCGTAGCGAATGTCTATGCCGTGGCG
Organism: uncultured Verrucomicrobiae bacterium; assembly: GCA_963804425.1. Classification (GTDB taxonomy): domain Bacteria; phylum Verrucomicrobiota; class Verrucomicrobiia; order Chthoniobacterales; family JAFAMB01; genus DASTDH01. Next base: position 738,117 of record CAWDQF010000007.1, read on the forward strand.
CAGGCCGGCGTGGAGGATCGATTCCGTGCCTCTGGGCATGGAGAATCGGTGTGCCGCGCCGTCGAGCAGCAGCGTCACCTCGCACAGCTTCTGCTCCGGGTGGGACCTTACTCTTGTCCTTGGCTTGAAGAGGCCGCTAGTAAAGAGTTCCCGCCGGATTTGTGACTCGGCTAAACCGCGGAGTTTAAGCGCTTCCGCGACTTCGGGAATCAACGTATCGGGGCCACATAAGAAGGCTACATCGATGGGACGGTCTCCAAACCATCGGTTCAACAATTGCTGCGCTTTTTCCCGGGAGATGCGTCCGTTAAGCAGTTCACTTTCTTGGCGTTCCCGCGTGAGGATATGGACAAGATTCAGCCGTTCGAGAAATCTATCTTTTAGATCTGCCAATTCGTCCCGGAACATCACCGTCCCGGTTGCGCGGTTCCCAAAGAATAAGGTGAAGTTGCTTTGCGGTTCGGCCAACAGAGTGCTCTTCAGGATAGAAAAAATTGGCGTGATTCCGCTGCCGGCGGCAAAGGCCGCATAAGTTCTCTGGTTTTGCGACGACAACGGTACACCGAATTTGCCGGTCGGCGGCATTACTTCCAAATGATCGCCGATCGCCAAGCGATCATTTGCCCAATTCGAGAAAATGCCGTCGGGCATACGTTTAATCGCGATGCGTAAGGTTTTATCCTGGACGGCGGCGCAAATAGAGTACGACCGCCGAATCACCTCACCCGCAATCTCTTGGCGAAGTGTCAGGTGCTGACCGGGCGCAAAAGCGAATTGCTTCTCGAGGCCGGGTGGGACGTCGAACGTCACGGCAATCGCGTCCCGCGTTTCTGCGCGAACGTCGCGTACCCGCAATCGGAAGAACCCTTTGGCGGTCGGAATTTCAAGTGCTGCCATCGTTTCGTTTAGTGGCATTTGAAATAGTCAAAAGGTTCAAGGCATGCGCTGCATAAATAAAACGCTTTGCACGGGGTCGAGCCAAACTGGCTAACCATCCGAGTGTTTTTTGAGCCGCAACGTGGGCACTCGATCGCAGAGTTCAGGTCGCTGTCCCCGGCATTTGCTGCGCTGTAGCCACCGCTCGCTGCCGGCATCGTATCGGAATTCCGGTTAGAACGACGAGGCGGCGCGATGCCGTATTCTCGCAGACGTTTCCTCCCTTTCGCAGAGAGCCATTCGGTCGTCCAGGCAGGAGATAATCGGGTTTCAATTTGCACGTGAGCGATCCCACGTTCGCGGAGAGCCTTCACGAGATCTTCCTTAATAACCGCAGTAGCCGGGCATCCAGAATAGGTGGGCGTAATCGTGACGACCAGTTTTGGTTCGCCTTGGTCCTCGCGCCAATTGAGGTCGCGAACAATTCCGAGATCAACCACCGAGACCACCGGTATCTCCGGATCGACGACATCTTCCAGCCAACCCCAAATCTGGTCGAGCGTTGGTAAAATCGCCTTCATGATTCGATTCTCCTACCAGTGCGCATTCGGGTAGGCCCGTTGCAGAAATTGCATCTCGGCCAGCAAATAGCCAAGGCCCTCGGTGTGGATCCCCTTTTTACCGCCTCGCTGCATCCAATCTGATTGGGGTAACGCGAGGGTAGCCTCGGCGAAAGTGGAGTTTAGCTGATTCGTCCAGGGAATCTGCAGCGCGCGCAGATCGGGGCCGATTTTCGCTTGAACCGCTGCCTCATCTATCGCGTCGGTCTCAAAGAGTTCACCAGTGAACTGCCAAAGCTCATCGGCAGCGCGTTGCATCCGGGAATGGCTTTCCTCGGTTCCGTCACCGAGGCGGATCACCCAACCGGCACTTCGCCGAAGATGATAATGGACTTCTTTGAGAGCTTTCTCACTGATTGCGCTGATTTGCCGATCGTTCGAGTGAAGCAGCTCTGTCAGCAATAAGGAGTGCCAGGTATCAAAGTAAAATTGTCGCGCGACGGTAGCGGCGAAATCGCCATTTGCTTGTTCGACGAGGAGCAGATTTCGGAGCTCGTGCGCATCACGCAGAAAGGCTAGTTGGTCTTCGGTGCGCCCTTTCCCCTCCACCTCGACAGCGTAGCCAAGCCAGAGTTGGGCTTGTCCGTTCAGATCTAACGCCACATTAGTGAGCGCGAGATCTTCCTCTAAGACCGGGCCACGTCCACACCATTCGCCGAGGCGTTGACTCAAAATCAAGCAACTGTCGGCCAGGCGCAGGAGGTAATCGAAGAGCTGTTCCTGATTCATGCTGATTTTCGTTCTCGTGCCCGAACGATGATAACCAATCGCCGATAGCCAATTAACGGGTCGGCTATCGGCTATTGGTCATCACAAATGTTTCACCTCCTCGGGGACCTTATAAAACGTAGGATGCCGATACACTTTGCTTCTGGCGGGCTCGAACAGCTCCTCCTTTTCTCCCGGATCGCTGGCGTAAATATCCACCGACTTCACCGCCCAAATACTGACGCCTTCATTTCGTCGCGTGTACACGTCACGAGCATTCTCGATGGCCATTTCGGCATCCGGCGCGTGGAGGCTACCGACGTGCTTATGGGCTAAGCCGTTTTGACTTCGAATAAATACCTCCCAGAGCGGCCAATCGTTCATAATTTCTCGCTTATTCTTACCGACATGAGTTTAGGCAGCGGCTCCGGCCTTACGCTTGCGTGCATATTCCAGTGCCGCCTCTCGTACCCAGGCGCCATCGTCGTGCGCCGCTTTTCGGACTCGCATTCGTTCTCGATTGCAAGGTCCGTTCCCTTTGAGGATGTTGTAAAATTCAGTCCAATCGATTTGCCCGAAATCGTAGTGGCCGGTAGCCGCGTTCCAATTCAATGCAGGATCCGGCACCTGTAATCCCAAGTAGTCCGCCTGCGGGACGGTTTGATCGACGAATCGCTGACGTAGTTGATCGTTCGTCAGCAGCTTTATTTTCCAGCGCTTCGATTGCGCGGTGTGCGGCGACTCGGCATCGGGTGGACCAAACATCATGAGCGAAGGCCACCACCAACGGTTCAGAGCATCTTGAGCCATCGCCCGTTGAGCGGTCGTGCCGCGCGACAAAATGCTCATGATTTCGAATCCTTGACGCTGATGAAAGCTTTCCTCCTTACAGATCCGAATCATCGCTCGCGCGTACGGACCGTAGGAACAGCGGCAGAGCGGGATCTGATTCATGATGGCAGCGCCATCGACCAGCCAGCCGATCGTTCCCATGTCGGCCCAAGTAAGCGTCGGATAATTAAAGATGCTCGAATACTTCGCCTTCCCGGACAAGAGATCGTCTATCAATTGGCTGCGGGAAACCCCGAGTGTCTCCGCCGCTCCATACAGGTAGAGACCGTGCCCGGCTTCATCTTGAACTTTGGCCAACAGAATCGCCTTTCGACGCAAGGTGGGGGCACGGGTAATCCAGTTGGCCTCGGGAAGCTGTCCGACGATTTCCGAATGGGCGTGTTGCGAGATTTGGCGAATCAGGGTTTTCCGGTAGCCCTCCGGCATCCAGTCTTTAGCCTCGATCGTCTCGCCCGCGTCGATCCTCGCCTGGAACCGCCGTTCTTGCGCGGATTCTCCGTTCTGTTCGGGTGTGACTTCGACCATTTGCGCGTACATAGACCTGAATCTGGGGATGGGAGAAAAGAAATGCTCGAGTACCGTTATGATACAAGAATTGCGGTATCAACGCAAATACTGTATCACTTAGAGTTGTCTTGGAAATTGTCGTGTCTGCCGCTGATTCTCTCTCTGCTACTCGTCAGACGATCCGAAAATGGATCAGACGTACCCTGGCGAACGATCCCCCTCGAGCGAAATCACTCGCTGTGACCATTTTCGGTGACTCGATCCAACCGCGCGGAGGATCGATTCGACTGAAAGGATTGATTGATCTACTGGCGCCGTTCGGTATGAACGATCGCCTGGTCAGGACCAGCGTTTTCCGCTTGGTGCAAGAACAGTGGCTTCGCCCGAGTAAACATGGCCGGGAGAGCTCGTATCAACTCACTGAATCCGGGCAACGACGCTTTGCGCTCGCGTACGGCAAAATCTATCACCGGCAGGAAGAGAGGTGGGACGGGCGCTGGACGCTTATTGTGTTGCCGGCAAACGGTGTCACCCAACAGCGCAGAACGCGTCTGCGCAAGGAGTTGGAATGGCAAGGACTACGTCAACTCGCGCCCAATCTCCTCGGACATCCTCAGATTAACGGAGCGGTGCTGGAAGAGATTTTGGATCGTCTGACCGTCCGCAGAAAGGTCATCACCTGTCAGGTCGTAGAATCCGGCAGTTCGGGTGCGCGCAGTTTCCCCGATCTGGTCAAGAGTTCTTGGGATCTCAAAGCCGTGATCAAAGATTATCGAACGTTTCTCCAGCGATTTTCGAGGCTTCGGCGGCTTCTGGAAGAACCGGATGCGATTGCACCTCAGGAATGGTTCGCGATTCGCACCCTGTTGATCCATGCCTTTCGCCGCATCGTTCTCCACGATCCGTTCCTGCCGGCCGAACTGCTTCCTCGACCCTGGATTGGCAATGAAGCTTACGCCTTTGTCCGCGAGATTTACTTGCGAAGCCTCGCGGGATCAGAAGCGCACCTGAATGCGATCATCGCGTCAAGCCCAAGCACGGCGAAATCGCTCCATTTGCGGGAACGCTTTCGTTAAGCGTAGTTCTGCCTAGAGTGGTGTCCTCGACTTGGCATAAACTTGACATTTTGCGAACCTTTTCGTATCGTTGCGGCACAATGCGCAGAGCGATGCAGCGAAAAAAGAGGCGCGGAAAGGACCGGTATGAGCCACGCAAAACCTATATCAATGGCGAGCTCTACTGGCAGGTTAGTCTCCCAAGCCTAGAAGGCCGTCGAAATCGCAAGACGTTCAGGGACCACCAGGAAGCCGAGACGGCGGCTGAACAGGCTCGCGTCCTCGCCAAGAACTTCGGAGCCAAAGCTTTCGCAATCCCCGACCACTTACGCACAGAGGCATTAGCTGCTGCTCCGTTACTGAAACCCTTTGGAGCTACGATCCTTGAGGCGGCAAAGTTTTATGCCGAACACCTGCGCCGCGTGAATCGAAGTGAACCCGTCGCACTTGTCGTCAAAGAGATTCTTACCTCCAAAGAACGCGATAATCTGCGCCCACGATACCTTTCGGATCTGAGAGTCAGACTTGCCCGGTTCGCCGCAGCCTTTGGAGAGCGCAAGATCGCAAGCCTAACCACGGGAGAGATTGACGGATGGCTGCGAGGCCTTCAAGTAAGGCCGCTTACGCGAAACACCTTCCGGCTTCGTCTGAGCGCACTATTCGAATACGCAGTGCAACGCGGCTGGTGCCAGAAGAATCTCGTGAGAGAGGTTCGAAAGATTCGAGCCACCGGATCGACTATCGGCGTACTCACCCCTGAGGAGTTGGCGAAGCTACTTGAGGCGGCCAGTGAACAAACCCTCTCCTATTGGCTTCTGGGCGGTTTCGCCGGCCTGCGCAGCGCCGAGATTGAGCGCCTGGAATGGAAAGACGTTCATTTTGATTCGGCGCTTATTGAAGTTCCGGCGCTTAAGGCAAAGACAGCGAGTCGGCGCTTTGTGCGGATCCAGCCCAATCTAGCCGCTTGGCTCGCGCCTTACTCCAACCGTAGCGGAATGGTTTGCCCGCCAAACTTGCGCAAGCTCTTGGGAATAGACCGGACCAACGCCGGATTGAAGACGTGGCCACCCAACGGGCTCCGTAATTCATTCGCTTCTTACCACCTGGCACACTTCCAGGACGCGGCCAAACTCGCGCTCGAACTCGGACACACAAGCCAAGACCTTATCTTCCGGCATTACCGGGAATTAGTTAAGCCCGCCCAGGCCGCAAAGTATTGGAAGATTCGACCAGCACCACAAACCAACTTGGTGGCCCTGTCCGCATGATGAAAACTGACGACAAACCACGGCGGCTCACGAAAGAACAAGTAAAAGAACGGGACCAAATTGAGCCTGCCGATCGAGAGCTTACGATTCAGAGCCAACCGCTTGCAGAACCGAAGATCGAAATCGTAGCGCCTGTTGATCCGAAGACGACTAAGCAGGAACAGAAAGCGGCCCGCTACGACGGAATCATGCGGGCACACGAACGAGGAACCGAATTTCCTATGACGTTGAGCGGCCTTAGCGTGAAGCAGCGTCGTCACAAAAAGAGACGACTGAAACAAGAGGGCAAGCGGCTTCGCGGCAAACAGCAGCCCTAGCAGCTCGGGGTCGGTGCCCATCTGATGGCCGAATTTCCAAGGATTCAACCGCACGGATGCAACCCCAAAATCTAAACGAAAACAGACTCCATGAACTCCGAAGAAAGAGACTCCTCCGAAGAGGATACACTAGAACAAATTTTCGAAGAAGCGCTTCTCGAAATGCCCCCAGAAGAGTTGGACGCGGTCGAATTCAGTTGTCGGCTTCAAGGCATTTCCTACGAAGAACTATGTCACCAAGCGATTGAAGCGTGGCGCAATCGGGAAAATTCCGGCGAGGAAGACGAAGAAACGGACGACGACCAGGACGATTCGGATTGGTGGAAGAACGCCTAATTCGGGGGAATAACATTCACATCAACGGCGGGCCTAACCGGACCTAAACGCATATCGAAAAAGATTCGCGAAGGAATTTGGTCACCTTTTGCTTCTGTTCCGTAGCCGCTGCCATAGCTTATTGCTGGTGTAAACCGGAAGTACTTGGACTGGACGTAATCGCCTGCTTCGGTTGGCAATGCTCGAATCACGGTCTCCTGTGTGAAGTTGCCGCCGTCTTGGGGAATCTCCACGGTGATCGGTGCGTCACCTACGTAATTGTCGTTAACTTCGATCCGCGCGCCGGCCGGCTCAGAGACGATCTCGACTTTCGCTTTCGCCGGCTGATCCGGCACCGGTGACATCGACGGCACCGGCCGATAGGCACTTGGAGGCGGTGTCTGAGCCACGTATGGAGAAGAACAGCCGATACCGAATACGAAGACGGCGGTACAGAGAAGCCAAGACTCAAGATATTTCCTCATAGCGATCGGGTGAGCCCGAAGCGCAACACTAAAAGTAGCAAAGTAGAGATGCCGTTAGCAATCTAGAAGCGGAGCAACTTTCGCAACAAATCCGACAGTTCCGGCTTAGCGCGTGTGAACCGTCCAAAACTCAGCGCAACCGTTCATCAGGCAAATTCCTGATCATCTCTCGGCACCCATCCCGGCCGGGCCAGGCCGTTGCAGCAATACACTCTACCTCCCGTTCCACGCCCTGAGCCCGCTTCCTGGCGGCAGGCTTCGTCAGCGAAGGAGCCATTCGATAGTCCAGACTGGATTTTCGAAACCAAGCTAGACGGCTATCGCGAAGGACGTGCACCGTCTTTGAACAAGACGGTATGACGTTCTGGGAGGCTTAGGCAATTCGGCGACAAAAGACCAGCCCCCAACGTTAAGTACGCAGCGAAAGCGGATGTTCTGACATTCCCGCTGCCGGATGGTTTCGCTTTCCCGGAACTTAAACGGTGCTTTGCCCTCCCCTACGATTGAGGGAATATGGGGTGTGAGCTTTGAAGTGCACGACGCCATCAACTCTTCGTCTCGGTTCGAACAATCTCTTAAGCCCGCACAGCTAGGGCCCATCAACCCGGTATGTCGCCACGTCCCATAATCTTCATTTCCGCTGTCAGCCGCGAGCTGAAAAGCGCCCGGCAGCTTGTGGCCAACACCCTTACCTTTCTTGGCTACGAGCCGGAGTGGCAGGATATCTTCGGCACCGAAGAGGGCGACCTGCGGGAGATGCTGCGCCGGCGGATTGACTCCTGTAAAGGGGTGGTGCAACTCGTGGGCGAATGCTACGGAGCCGAGCCGCCGAGCATCGATGAAGAATTCGGCCGGGTTAGCTACACCCAGTATGAGGCGCTCTACGCCGGGAGCAAAGGAAAGAAAGTCTGGTATCTGTTCCTGGACGAGAGCTTTCCCACCGACCCGCATGAGGAGGAGGACGAGGAAAAACGGAAGCTGCAGGGCGAGTACCGTGCCCGGCTCAAGGCTGACGTCCATCTCTACCACCCACTCGGCAGCAGAGAAGGCCTTGAAGCCAGCGTGCTCAAGCTGCGCGATGATCTCAGCCGGCTGCGCCGGGGCGTCAAGCGATGGGCCGCTCTGGTTGCTGTGCTGCTAGTCTTTAGTGTCGCTCTGAGTATCTGGCTCTTGCAAGGCCAGCAACACGCCAACCAGCAACAGCAACAAACCAATCAGCAGCTCCAGGCTCTCCAGGAAGAACTCGGCAAGCTGCGGCAAGGCGTCAACTCGTTTGCCGAAGTGCAGAACAAAGTGCGCCAGGAACAGCCCGGCCAAAAGCCTGAGGAAATCGAGCAGCGCACGTACGAGGAACTCGGTAAACAGCTTGGGCTTGACGCCGCCACACTCAAGGAACAGCTGCCGCGCCTCGCTGAAGAACTCAAGAAAGCGCCGAATGCCACCACTTATGAGCGGGCGAACGCCGCTTACGTGGCCAAGGATTACAACGAGGCCGAGCGATTGGCGCTCGCTGCCGCTGACGAAGCTCAGCGCTCCAGCCCTGCGAACAACGCAGAAGCGATCAAAGCATTTGAGCTGGCTGGCTGGGCAGCCGAGAAGCGGATCGAGTACGCCGAAGCGTTAACGCGGCTGCGCGACGCTGAGAAGCTCACCGACCGCTCCCGTGATCCGTTGGAGTGGGCGCGGGTCCAGTTCGCCATCGCATTTGTCCTTTATGATAAGGGTCAATATGGCGATGCCGAGCGCACGTTTCGCGTTGTGCTCGAGGAACGAGAGCGAGTTTTGGGCTCTGAGCATCCTGATACTCTGGAGGCTCGGAATTGTCTGGAAGTCGCTCTTTATTACGGAGGAAAATATGCCGAGGCCGAAGCGGAAGCTCGCACCCTGCTGGCGATCCGGGGAAAAGTGCTTGGCCCCGATCATCCTGACACGCTAAAGGCACGCAATAATCTCGCCGATGACCTTTTTTCCGAAGGCCGGTATGCCGAGGCTGAGACGGAGTTTCGGGATGTAGTCAAACTTAAAGAAAAAGTGTTTGGTCCGGAAAACGCAACCACGCTACGGTCGCGCAACAATCTGGCGAGCGTGCTTGGTGTGCAGGGCAAGTATGCCGAAGCCGAAACGGAGTTTCGCGCCCTGGTCATGGTGGCAGAGAAAGTGTTCGGCCCCGAAAATCGCTACACGTTGAGCACCCGCAGTAACCTGGCAGCGGCGCTTAACAAAGACGGGAAATACGCCGAAGCTGAGGCTGAGGGCCGCAACGTGCTCAAACTGGAGGAGAAGGTGCTGGGTCCCGAGCATCCGGACACCCTGGATACGCGCAGCAATCTGGTGGAGGCCCTACTTCATGAAGGCAAGTACCGCGAGGCTGAAGCGGAGGATCGCCAGGTGTTTAAGCTCGAAGAAAAAGTGCTCGGCCCCGAGCATCCTAATACATTAGACACACGTAATAAACTGGCGGAAGTGCTCGCGGCGCAGACTCGGTTTACCGAGGCGGAAGCAGAATTTCGTGCGGTCATTATCCTGAGAGAAAAAGTGCTTGGGGTCGGCCATCCTGACACCTTGGAAACGTGTTTTGATCTAGCAAATTGTTTACGATCCGAGGGTAAACTCCAGGAAGCGAGAATGTTTGCTCAGCGGGCGGCAGACGGAGCGCTCAAAGTTCTGGGATCGGAACACCCGGATACGAAAAAATATGAGCAGCTCCTGCAGGACTTGCTGGCAAAAGAGGGTTGAGTCAGGGAGCGGTCACAATGGGGCCCAAGATTGGAAAACCCCTCCTCAAAACGCGGGTCGAGTCGTTGTCCCTACGGAAAAAAGCTGACGCGTCCCGTCGTCGCGGGACACTTCAGAGGGCAACAGCGTGAATGAGAACCGCAGAGCGGACGCGCGTCGGTATCATAACCATGGGGAACGCTGTTTTATTACATCGGTTATGGAGCTAGAGGATCAGACGATTGAAAAGTACATCCGCTTCCTGGAGGTCGAACAGAACGCGTCGTCCCATACCGTGTTGGCGTACCGGAGGGCGCTGTGCGATTTCAAGCGCTTCATGGGCCTCAACGTACGGTGGCGAACCAGCCAGCCCGACAATTTCAAGGCATTCCTGCGCGATTGCATGCAAAGAAAGTGGAAACGTTCCTTTATCCGCCTGACGTTCGCGGCATTGCGCAGCTTTTATCAGTTTTTGATAGAACGTGAAGGCTACACGGTAAACCCGATTAAAGAGATTCAGCTTCCCAAGCTGGAAAGAACGTTGCCGGTGTCGCTCTCGGTGGCCCAGGTCGATGAACTTATACGCGTGCCGGGGCGGTCAGAAAAGAAGCGGCAGGCGCCCGCATGGATGCCGGCTCGTGATACCGCGATCCTGGAGCTCTTTTACGCTACGGGACTTCGGCTAAGCGAGTTGGTCGCCCTGAATATCGAGGATCTTGATCTGATGGAGGAAACGATCCGGGTCATGGGCAAGGGCCAAAAAGAACGCACCCTGCCTCTGGGTGAGTGTGCCCTCGAAGCAACCAAACAATACCGGGAGTTCGCGCATATCGTAGCCGGCCCGCTCTTTATCAGTAAACTCCGCAAGCGCATCGGCAGCCGCAGCGTTTGGCTGATGCTCAAAAGAAGAGTGGGGCAAACCTCGATCCCGGGTCGGATGAGTCCGCACAGTTTGCGCCACAGCTTCGCAACTCACCTGCTTGATGCGCGTCGAGCTTTTTTGTGACACCCTCCCGCCGATGCTGTGCTGGAGCGCGAAAGCGCTTAAACAGAGCGGTGAGGCAGGGATTCGAACCCTGGGTATCCTTTTGGGGTACAACGCTTTCGTTAGACGGCAAATTCTCGACTCATTGGCGGATCTTGGCTAAAACCGGGCGAACTGTTTATGCCCGAAGAATCTGCCGAACTATCACCGCATCCCGCCACACCCGTATGTCAGATTTGTGGCCAGACCTTCGACCTGACCGACCTTGTCCCGTTGGAAATGGTCCGCTCCGGAGTTTCTGCTTTGATTGCCAAGGATCATCCGACAATTGAAGAGAGAGGGCTAATTTGTGAGGATGATCTCAATCGCTATCGCCGGCTCTATACTCAGAGCTTGATTGAGGAGGAAAAAGGCGAGATCACGGCGTTAGAAGAGGAAGTCCTGCAAAGCCTTCATGAATCGGATCTGTTAGCCAGCAACATCAACGAGCAGCTCGGGCCCCGGACACTTAGCGAGATGCTATCGGATAAGATGGCGGATTTCGGCGGCAGTTGGAGTTTCATCTTAAGCTTTGCCGCGATATTGACGGTTTGGATTGTTTTCAACCTGTGGATTAAGACACCATTTGACCCTTTTCCCTTTATCCTTCTCAATCTCGTCCTTTCCTGTATCGCCGCGATTCAGGCTCCGATAATCATGATGAGTCAGAATCGGCAGGAACATCGCGATAGGTTACGGGCAGAAGAAGACTATAAGGTGAATCTGAAGGCCGAACTCGAGATCCGAATGCTCATCGCGAAGATCGATCAACTGCGCCAACATCAGTGGCGCAGACTCCTTGAACTGCAACATATCCAGCTTGATCTAATGAACGAGATGTCGAAAGGCCGGAAATAAGTTGCGAACACGGTCGCTGAAGGAGACAGACGACTCTTGGAAAGCGGCCCGGCATTGCATCAAGCCGAGGAGTTGAGATTTTGCCCTGAACCGTGATTCATCAACCATTTGCGCCCCGAACTGTAACGCGAAGCGGACGGCGGCCAGATCCATTGATTCCACCTCTCGACGCGTCTTCCGCCTCCGCAGAATTGATTGGTTCTTTTTAACGATAAACGGAGGCTACGGCGGGACAGGCCGACGCTGGCCCTACGTCGGCCCAAGCGGCTAGTCGCTAACTGTGCGCGATGTTTGCCTTGGTATCCCAGCGGTGCCTGCTAACATCAATCGGTCCGATCGAGCCGCATGAGCCCAGCGAAATCCCCATTTGGTAGAGACTTACGATTTGTGGTGGCCGGCCATTCCCAAGCGGCGGGGATCGCTGCGCTGCAAATCAGTCGTTCCCGGGTCGCGGTGAGACTGGTCACCCGTGGAAGTTCGCCGGCGGCGGCAATCGCCGAAGAAGGCGGGGTCGAGATCTTTGCGGGCCAAGTTTCTTTACCGGGCCTCTTGCAACGGGCTGGCGCCTCGCTAGCCAGTCACCTCGTCCTTTTTCCATCCGATTTATCGGAGATGTTCCGGATGCTAAACGCCGCGTTGCAGACTTACGACTTCGCTGAGGCCGGCGCTCCGCTGCGCGTCTTTGCTTTTCTCCCAAACCGGAGTGCGGCGATAGCTGTCCGGCAGAACGTGTTGGTGTTTCCGAAAGATTCAAAACTCCGCCTGCAGTTGCTTTCGACGGCTGAAGACGCGGCCAGTGATTTGGTTTTCGAGCACTTCGGCAAGAATGCCGGCGGCACGGAAGGGTTCAATTCAAGCCAATTTATTGTGCTTGGATCCGGACCGCTCGCGGAAGCGGTCGCTACCAAACTTGCCAGGTTAGGTGGCGGATTGGAGAATTCCCGAACCAGCGTCGACTGGATCTTGCCGCCGGAGGTACTGGCTGGGGTCAAATCTGACTATTCGAGATTCGAACAGAGCGGCGCGCTGAGGTTGCACAGCGCCGGACCGCCAGGATCGCTGCCTTCGACCCTCCGCTTGCTGCCTGCCAGTGCACTGATGCTCGTGATTTGCAATCCGTCGCACAATTTCGAGACCCTGCTGGCGAATGCCGAAGCGTTTGGTCTCAGCCAGCTTTATCGAATATATGTGTCCGATCCGTACGCGGAAGAGATCGCGGGGTTCACGAAATCCGAGTTCGAAGCAATTCCGGGTCTGAACCTGATTCGATCATTCGGCAGCTTGTCACGCTCGATGAGCCTCGCGCGGTTTTTGGAGATCGGACGATTTGGGCTGCCGAAAGCGTTGCATGCTGATTACTGCGATGCCATGGCTGCCCGGGGCCGGCTCAGCGTGGATCATCCCAGTATACGACCGTGGGAGGAGTTGGGGGAAGATCTACGACGGGCCAATGTCGAGCAGGCGGACCATATAACGTACAAACTTAGCCTGCTGGGATATCAGGTCCAGCCGCTCCCGGCAAACGCCGGGGAGTCGCCGCCCGCGTTTGGAAGTCAAGAGGTTGAAAGCTTGGCCCGCTTGGAGCATGCGCGGTGGTTAATCGATCGACAGCTTGCGGGTTGGACCTTCGGGAAGATTCGGGACAATGATTTGAAGCGGCATCCGCTCATGATTCCTTACGACGAATTATCGGAAGAGGAGAAAGATAAGGATCATCGCGCGGCCCGAAATATCCCGGGTATTCTCCGCCGCGCCGGACTCGGGATTCGGCGAGTCTGATTCACCCCAGAGCGTTTCAGGAGGGCTCGGACGGCCGTCGGCTACACATCCGCTGGCGTCGACAAACCATTGGTGGGCGCTGCGAAGGTCTTCGCCGGTACGGGAGCCTCGCCCTACTAGCCCGCAAGTCTTAGGCGCGATATGAATCCAAACGTTTGTTGCGGGCTAGAAATGAACGAGACCCAAAATTCTGTCTGGAATAAGTAATGAATCGAGTGCTCTGTATGTTTAGCAGAGCGAAATATGAGAATATCGGTTCTTTTCTTTGCAATCGCAGCGATTGCTCCCGCGACAGTCTGGGGCCAAACTGCAACAGATATGTCAAAACCCTCCGACGAAGAACTCAAGAAAAAGCTGACCCCTGAGCAGTATTATGTAACGCAGCAATGCGGAACAGAGCCGGCGTTTCACAACCCCTACTGGAACAATCACGCCGATGGAATTTACGTGGATATCGTCTCCGGGGTGCCGTTATTTAGTTCCAAAGACAAGTTCGATTCCGGTACGGGTTGGCCCAGCTTCACGAAACCAATTAAGGACGGAGTGGTGCAAACAAAGAGCGATACCACTCAGGGTATGGTACGCGATGAGGTGGTTTCAGCTGCGAGCAGCGCTCATTTAGGGCATGTCTTCGATGACGGTCCCCAGCCGACTGGTCTACGTTATTGTATGAACTCGGCCGCGCTCCGATTCATCCCGGTCGATAAATTGCAAGCTGAAGGGTACGGCGAATACCTGAAGCTCTTCAAATAAGCAGATTCTATCTTATCCCTATGCGCGCTTTGCGGAGCTTTATCTTAGCTGCTTGCCTCGGCGGCTGGGCAGTTACATCGTTTGCAGATATGAACCAAACTCAAGGTCACACAGAAACCGCGGTTTTTGGGGGAGGCTGTTTCTGGTGCCTCGATGCTCAATTCAGACTTATCCCCGGCGTCCAGAAGGTTACCTCCGGATACGCCGGTGGGAAGACGCCGAATCCGACCTATGAACAGGTTTGCACCGATCAGACCGGCCATGCGGAAGTGATCCAGGTCGAATTCGATCCCGCAAAAGTCGGCTACGAAGATCTGTTAAGAAATTTCTTCAAAGCGCACGATCCAACGACATTGAACCGGCAGGGTCCCGACGTTGGTACTCAATATCGATCGATCGTTCTATACACAAGCGACGAGCAGAGAATAACCGCGGAGAAGATCAAGGCAGAAACCCAATCGGAGTGGCCAAAGCCTATCGTGACCGAAATTGTTCCTCTGACGCATTTCTACGCCGCCGAAGATTACCATCAGGATTATTTTTCGAAGAATCCAACGCAGGGCTACTGCCGATTGGTCGTAGCGCCGAAGGTGGAGAAATTTGAGAAACTGCTAGAGAAAGAAAAGGCGCAGTCCAAGAATTAGAGCTCGACTCTAATTCTTTACAAATCTTTCGTCGCTCTCCACTGGCGAAACGATATCATTGGAGCTTCACCCGAAAGCCGTTGCTTTCGGTTCCTTATTTTCGCGTGTGAGATTTGACGGGCTAGGCGACCATGAAGATCGAGGTACGACACTGCTCCCTGGCAATTGCCAGTTGTTTTCTTCTCCTGGTCTTCCCCATGTCGGCGGAAGGCGATGACCGGGAGCAGGGTGCGCAACCCGAAGTTCTGCCGACCGGTCAAACCATCTCGCCGCTCGCTGCGCCTGGCGCCCACCTTGACTGGCTCAATCCGGGGCTCGCAGATTTCCCCACGTTTGTCGCAAGCGGCGGAATCACTACGGTTATCAGTCCTGATCAACAGATCCTGCTGGCTTTAACCAGTGGGCACAACATGTTGGGTGGAAAGGGTGAGAAGCGGCAAGATGCCGGTCAGTACATTTTTGTTTTCAATATCGCTAGCGGCAATCCGGTGCAGAAACAGGTGTTGTCAGTGCCAAACAGTTTCGCCGGAATCGCCTTCGACCCCGGCGGAAAGAAGTTTTACGTTGGCGGTGGAAAGGATGACAACGTCCATATCTTCATCCTGCAAGGCGATGGTTCCTGGAGTGAAACCGGATCTCCGATCGCGCTAGGGCATGATGCTGGTAACGGTCTGGGATTGAAACAAAATCCGCCTGTGACCGCTGGGATCGCCGTCACGTCCGATGGCCAAACCTTGGTCGTCGCGAATCTCTGCAACGATTCCATCTCGATCATCGATGTCGCGACCGAGCGGGTAACGAAGGAATTGGATTTGCGTCCCGGTAAACTGGATACAACGATAGCGGGCACCCCAGGCGGCGAATATCCGTTTTGGGTGTCGCTAAAAGGGAATGATACCGCCTACGTTTCCAGTATTCGAGACCGCGAGATCGCAGTAGTCCATTTCGCCGATCAACCTGGCATCACGACTCGGATTAAGACCGCAGGGAACCCCAACCGGCTGCTGCTCGATCGCGCTGGCAAATATTTGTACGCTTCGGCGGACAACAGCGACAGCGTGGAAATAATCGACACTGCGCGGAACGCAATCGTTAAATCAATCAAGACGGCTGCAACGAATAATGAACTCACGGAAGGTCTTTGGGATTTACATGGCGCCAGTCCCAATAGCCTAGCTTTGTCGCCGGATGAACATGTGCTGTACGTCACCAACGGGGGATTGAACTCGGTTGCTGTGATTCAAGGGATTCCCCTGCAACCGAAAGTGGGCGGATTGATTCCCACAGCCTTTTATCCGAATTCCGTTTCGGTGAGCGGAGACGGTCAGCGCCTGTACATTCTCAACGGCAAAAGCCGCACTGGTCCCAATGGCGGCAAGCAAATCGGTAAGCTTCCGTCCCACTACGTGGAAGAGCTGTTGAAGTCCTCGCTGGTGACCGTCCCGGTGCCCGACGCTCGCGCGCTAGCCGACCTGACTCGCAAAGTGGCAGAGAACGATTTGCTTTCCGCGAAACCGCGACCGGCAGATCAGCAGTTCATCGCTCAACTCCGGCGCAAGATCAGGCATGTTGTGTACATCGTTAAGGAAAACCGGACTTACGATCAAATTCTAGGAGATCTTGACCGCGGAAATGGTGACCCCGCTCTGGCCGAGTATGGAAGCGCGGTGACACCAAACTTTCACCACATCGCTACCCAATTTGTGTGCCTCGACAACTTTTACGATTCTGGCGATGTCAGTGCAAACGGGTGGCCGTGGAGTACGTCCGCCCGGGAGAGCGATATCGGCGTCAAATCGGTTCTCCTAAACTACTCCAATCGGGGAACGACCTATGATTATGAGGGGACGAACCGAAATATCAATGTTGGACTGAGTTCTTTGGCTTCTCGGGTTGCGGCCAATCCGGTTACGCCAGAAGATCCCAATTTGTTGCCAGGAACAGCTGACGTGGCTGCCCCTGACGGGGCAGGCGGAAATGCTCCCGGCCAGGGTTACATTTGGAACGCCGTTTTGCGTGGAGGCAAGACGGTGCGCAATTACGGCTTCTTCCTTGATCTTACTCGTTCCTTTCTTCCACCACCCGATAACATTCCGTTGGAACGCCATCCGTTTGAAAGGAAGCTGGTGGTCGCTTATCCGACGAAGGCGGAACTGTTCGACGCCACCGATGTTTATTTTCGCGGATTTGATCAGGCGTTTCCAGATTATTGGCGGGAAGCGGAGTGGGAACGGGAATTTGATGAATTCACGAAAAACAACAACCTCCCTTCGTTGAGCCTGGTGCGATTGGGCAGCGATCATACCGGGTCATTTGGTACGGCGATCGATGAGGTGAACACGCCGGAGCGGCAGCAAGCCGATAACGATTACGCGGTGGGCAAACTGGTCGAGAAAATCGCTAACAGTCGCTACAAAGATGACACGCTCATTTTCGTTCTCGAAGACGATGCTCAATCCGGTGAGGATCACGTCGACGCTCATCGTTCGACGGCTTACATCATTGGCCCGTACGTCAAGCAGGGGAAAGTGGTGTCGGAGTTTTATACCACGGTGAGCCTGATTCGAACGATCGAGGACATACTCGCGCTAGAGCATCTCAACCTTCACACGGCAACCGTACGACCGATGGTCGAGGTATTCGATCTGAATCAAAAGGATTGGAACTTCCATGCGGAACCATCGAGATACCTCGCGGACACAAGGCTCCCAGTTCCGAAGAAGCAAGGTGCCACCCTTCATCCCACGCACGACGCAGCGTACTGGGCGGAAAAGACCAAGCAGTTTGATTTTACCAAAGAGGATAACATCAGCGATCCTGATGCATTCAACCGCATCATCTGGGCGGGGCTCAGGGGAAACATCGAGTATCCGATCGAGCGATCCGGTAAAAATCTGCGTAATAGTCGGCCGAGCAATGGGTAGGCGGCGATTGCTAACCCACGGCTTGCAGGGCGAAACCCGACTCCGCCCAACCCGTCGCGCCGTTGGCTCGGCGAAGGCGGAAGCCTACGTCGCGGCCAGTTCTATGATTTTTCGTTAGAGGCACCGCTAGGGCGCGCCAAAGACGTTCTATCGGTCTTCAAGGAAAAAAGTGGGGGTTAGGATTCTTGGAGCTGAAAGATCCAGGAGCCGTGTTTGAGTTGATTGCGATGATGAAGCTCGGGATCGTAAGGGGTTCTATCGAGCCACATTTTGTGAATGATTTTGAGCCAGCGGTGGCCGAGTCGACGCAAAGCATTGGCGTGGCTCTGATGCTTTTGGCGGTGATGTTGATAGTAAATATCGGCCCAGGCACAACGCGACAGGCTGTGATCAGCGAAAAGATGGATGGCATGAGGGAGATGTTTGTTGCAGGCCCAGCGTTGGTGATGGTGGCAGCGTTTTCCTGAGTGGATGGTGACTGGGGCGGTTCCGGCCAAGCATTGCAGATTTTGAGGATCGCCGCCAAAGCGCTCCCGGTCGTCACCAATCTCGGAGAGTAAACGAGGAGCTAGTTTGGGGCCGGCACCCGGCAAGGAACCGAACAGATCATGATCGGGGTGACGAGCGAAAAGCTCTTCGATTCGCTTGCGATAGAGTGCCAATTGCTTTTCGATCGCAAAGAGCATTTGCACTAAACTCAGGGCCAAGAGGCTCTTGGCTTTGACGGTGGGTGGCGTTGCCGCAAACTCGGTGGCGTGGGCAAAGAGCTCCAGGCGGCGGAGCCCCTGATCACTACCCCAGAGCCGGCGAGTGTGCAGGAACTTTTCCCATTGGCGCTTGCCAGCTTGGGCCAGAAGCTCCGGGGTCGGAAAACGCTCTAAAAACATCCAGGCCGAGAGCGAAGTCCAATCCTCAAAGGCCTCTAAAGGGACCGGGTAATATTCTCCCAGTGCTTGGCGCAGCTGGTTGATAAAGGCCGTGCGTTGTTCGATCAGGCTGACTTCATCCCGACAGAGTAAGCGTAGTTCTTTGATCAGCGGATCCTCTGGACGCAATGCTCTCCAGTTTTGAGCATCGACGCGCGCCGCGTCGGCAAAACTGGAGAGCATCCAGTCGATCGTCTTTGAGCCCACTGGGTGCTTTGCGATCGCGATAGGCTTGAGCGCTCTTGGCATTGAGGGGATAAACGATCATGCCGGCTTCCAAAAGTTGCTCGACGGCGACTCCTTGACTGGTCTCAATGGCAAAAGGAATCGAGCCGTAAGGTTGGAGTTTTTCCCGAAACTTTTTCCAACCTAAAACCGAGTGTTCGATCTCAAAATCTTCGATCACTTTGCCAGTTTGATCGACCACTATGACGGAGTGTTTTTGGCTAGCCCAATCTAAGCCACCAAATGCCCGGTGTTGTTGCCACTGTTCTGATCCTTGTTTGGAATCATTCATGGTCTTTTTTTGCTGCTGGTGAGTTTGGCGCCGCTTTGCCCTGCCTTCCATCGAGCTGATATAATGGCCTTCTTGAGGCTTCGTTCTATTAGATGTCGGAGCAAGGGCCTCTGGCTCCCCCGGTAGTCTTTGGCTAACCGTCTTGCGGTAACGCAGCGATGACCGTGATCGAGCCAGGGCAGGACGTCCGCCAGCGCTATTGTGGCTCGCGGCGCAGTTATTCACAACCTCCCTTCGCCTGGCTAGGGCCTGCCGCTTCGCTCCCTCATGAATAACTGCGAAACTGATATCGGCGCAGCGACGGCGGCACGCCATTGAGCACTAGCAAGGCGAGGCGTGTCAGCCGATTTCGTTAGGCATGGCGGAGGGTCCGAATCAGATTCGCACTTGGTTGTTTATCCACGCAGCGGCTTTCCGATCAAGGGTCTCCCCACCAAAGAAAGCGCGAGAGGTCCACCGGTCGCAGGGCGCGCCGCTTGGGGCGCCCGGGCATAACCCAAGGTGAACCGACGTATCGAGCCGATTCTGTCGGTCCTTCAGACCGAAACCCTTCTTTTCTGGTGAGCCCAGGCTTTAGCCCATGCGCGTCAACACAAGGAAGTGACTGCTAAAGACGCTGAGGGACGCTTCTCTGCCGTCCCGGCTTGTCCGCCGTGGTCTCGCAAAAGCGAGACGAAGGAGGAAAGGAGTCACTTGATCGCAAGTGGGTCGCTTAGACACGTGGCATTGAACGGCAGCTAAACACCACTAAGAGACCTGAACATTTCAGCCGTCCCTAGCGGGACGGAGGCGTTCTTTTTCGTTTCCCGGCACTTCGTACCGGGCTACTATCGCAGCGTCCCTAGCGGGACGGAGGGGCTTTTTCTCGTTTCCCGGCACTTCGTACCGGGCTTCTATCGCAGCGTCCCTAGCGGGACGAAGGCGCTTTTTTTCGCTTCCCGGCACTTCGTACCGGGCTACTATCAAGCGTCCCTAGCGGGACGAATCACCTCTTCAACGCCTTACCCGGAACTTCGTACCGGGCTACTTTCGCTCTGTTCCTCCGGGACGATTTCCGGCTACTTTCATTGCATTCCTTCCTCCTTCGTCGTCGCGAGACTACCGCGGACAGGCCGCGACCGATTGCTCAACGCTGTGGAGACAGCTGTGCTGCTGGTCCGGGCCCTTATGTTGACGCGCGCAGGCTAAAGCCTGGGCTTTGTTCTGGTCCGATCTCACAATTAAGGTGACACTTTTGTCTCACTAATTGGGTGACACCCCAGGGCGCAGGAAACCCTGGGGTGCATCAGAAAAAGGGTGACACCTTGAAGGTAAGCCAGACAGAGTTGGGGATGCCATGGAAGGAAGAAAAGGCGCTGCAACAACAGAGAGAAAGTTTGGTCAAAGAAGCAATCCGCAAGGAGAAGCCATTTAGGGAGCTGTGTAAGGAGTACCAGATAAGTCGAAAGACGGGATATAAGTGGTGCAAGCGCTCTCGGGAAGAGGGAAGCAAGGCACTGGGAGACCGACGGCGAGGTCCTCGGGAGGGCTCGGTGCAGGTCATCGAGACTCGTTGGCAGCTGCTGATACTGGAACAGAAAAAAAGTATCCGAGTTGGGGATCGAAAAAGCTCTTTGCTCGCTTGAGACGCCTGCATGGCTCGGAAAAGGTTCCCTCGCGAGCGACGATCAGCCGAATTCTGAAGCAATTTGGATTAGTCAAACATCGAACTCGGCGTCGAGCTAAGGCTGGTCCCGAGCGTGTTGATCCAAGGCGTTTAGAGCCGCTATGGTGTAACGTTTTTTGGGGAGTGGACTTCAAAGGCTGGTTCCGCACCGGGGATGGTCAGAAGTGCCATCCCTTAACGATCAGCGATCTCTACAGTCGCTTTATCATTCGTTGCGATAACTTGAGTTCTTTGGCTCTAGCAGCGGTCTGGCAGAGCTTTGAGAAGGTCTTCCAGCAGTATGGCCTGCCTCGAGCAATTCGGGTCGATAATGGTAAACCCTTCGCAGGCGGTTGGGTGTTGGGATTGACCCAGTTAAGCGTTTGGTGGCGCTTGCTGGGCATTCAAGTGGATTTTATCGATCCGGGAAAACCCTACCAGAATGGCACTCACGAACGAATGCATTTGAGCCTAAAGCTCGAGATAGCCAATCCGCCAGCGCGTAGCCTCCAGGCTCAGCGACGTCGGACGACAAAATGGCTCAGGAGCTTTAATGAGGAGCGACCGCACGAAGCCTTGGGTATGAAAACTCCGGCCGAAATCTACCTGGCTTCTGAGCTCAAATATCACCCTGTTTGGCCAGTGGAATACGATGCCGAATTTGAGGTTCGAACCGTCAATTCCAAGGGCGATATCCAATGGCTCAATAACCGTCGCTTTATCGGAGAGGCCTTTCAAGGTCAACGACTCGGCTTGAGGCGTTACAATGACCAGATACACGAAGTCTATCTCAGCGACATCCTGCTGGGTCACCTTCCCGCCGCGCATTTTTGCCCTTTTCGACCTACGGTCTCAAAGCGCAAAAACGCGCGAACCGCCTCCATCGACCCATCAACAGAACAACTTCTAATCGGCACAGTGTTACCCAAATACTGAGACAAAGTGTTACCTTATTGCTGAGACAAAAGTGTCACCCAAATATGAGTCCCCAGGTTCTCGTGGCCCCGCATCCACCACAACGGTTAGCCGCTAACCGCTAACTTTTCAGGCCCACATTCTCGTGTAAGCTAGGCGCTCCATGCTCACCATCTCGCAAGTAACCAAAACTTTCGGTGCGAGAATCCTTTTTGCCGATGTCTCACTGCAGGTGAATCGCGGTGACCGAATCGGTCTGATCGGCCCGAACGGTGCGGGCAAATCGACACTGTTTTCGCTTGTTCTCGGTCACGATTCCCCCGACGAAGGCACGATCGCGCTCCAGAAAAGCGCGCGCGTTGGGTATCTCCCTCAAGAAAGCTCGCCGATGGGCAAGGAAACAATCTTAGAACTCGCGTTGTTTGGAGTACCGGCAAACGCCGGGAGCGCCATGGCGACGGACGAACTTGATCATCAACGGGAAGCCCAGGCTAAGAGAATATTGAGCGGACTAGCCTTCCGCGAGCGCGACTTTGCTCGACCGGCTTCGGAATTTAGCGGCGGATGGGTCACTCGAGCGCATCTCGCCCGATTGCTCGTGGCGGAGCCAGACCTTCTGTTGTTGGACGAACCGACGAACCACCTTGACCTCCAGTCGGTTGCCTGGCTGCAAAATTATCTCCGCGAATACGTGGGCGCAATCGTCTTAATCTCTCATGACCGGGCCTTCCTGAATGTGGTCGTGGAGAAGATCGTCGAGTTTGATCGGGGAAAGTTGCTCCACTACCAGGGCGACTACGAAGCGTACGTGGTACAGCGAGCAGCTCGCCGAGACCAACAACTAGCGGCTTTCAAGAATCAGCAGCGGGAGATAGCAAAACTCCAGACGTTTATTGATCGATTCGGAGCGAAGAACACGAAAGCGTCTCAAGCTCAAAGCAAACGCAAACAGATCGAACGGATGGAACGGATCGAGGCCCCTGAACCGGAGGTGGCTTCAGTGCGCTTTCGCTTTCCGCAACCGGCGCGGAGCGGTGTTCGCGTGCTTGGGCTAAAAGAAATCCATCACGCGTATGGCGATCAGTGCGTTTACCGAGGATTGAATCTGACGATTGAGCGCGGGCAAAGAACTGTACTTGTCGGCCCGAACGGAGCTGGTAAATCGACGCTGCTCAAACTATTGGCTGGAGTGCTGCCGGTTCAGCGAGGAGAACGGATCTTGGGATATCATGTTGAACTCGGCTATTATTCCCAACACCGGGTGGAGATGTTTGATCTGAGGCGGACCGTGCTGGCTGAGGCCTCAGAAATTCCGAATCCGCCGGGTGAACCAGCGGTGCGATCGGTCCTGGGTGCGTTTCTTTTCCGCGGTGACGATGTCTTCAAACCGGTGTCAGTACTAAGTGGAGGCGAGAAAAGCCGATTAGCGTTGGCAAAGCTTCTGCTTGCTCCGCCGAACCTGCTGCTGATGGACGAGCCAACGACGCATTTAGATATGCGAAGCATCGAAGCGCTCATGGCCGCGCTGCACCAATACGAGGGAACGCTGCTTTTCATCAGCCACGACGCTTATTTCATTCGTAGAATAGCGACCTCAGTGCTTCGGGTACGCGACGGAGAGATCGCCTTTTTCCCTGGTGATTACGATTATTATTTAGACAAATCTGCGCGAGACGCGGTCGTTTTCGACGGAGTCATTAGTCCTGGACCAGATTATTTGACATCGCAGTCAAACAGTAGCCAGGACGGCAAGGAGCGTAAGCGGCAAGAAGCAGAAGAGCGCCAAGCCAGATATCAACTTCGGCAAGAGTTGCGCACCCGCCTGTCGGAACTAGAGCAACGGATCGTAGCGCTTGAGCGCAGACAGAACGAGTTGGTGAGCACCCTCGAGAGTCAGAACGGAGGAGATTCCCAAGCAGCCACCAGTTTGGAGTTGAAACAAGTGACCGATGAGCTCGCGGTCTTGTTGCCGGAATGGGAACGGCTCGCGGAACGGAGCGCGAGATATCAATAGCCGATAGACGTTGAGGTGACAACGCCGGGAGGGCCGGGAGCACCGGAGGGCCGGGAGCGGCCGGGAACGCCGGGAGGCCGAAGGTCGAGAGCGCCGGGAACGTCGAGAGCGCGATACGCCAAACACCAAACGTCGTGAGAATGAGAGGGAAGGCGGAAACACGGTACACGGATCGCGAGGTATGCACGCCAAAGGCGTAAGAGACCTTAGCCCTGCAGGGTATCGGACTTTGTTTAATCAAATTTGACGCAACAGGTCTTCAGCGGCAAAGCCGTGCTCCAGGATAGCCTAGCACGGTGTCGGACTTTGCTTGATCAAATTTGACGCAAACAGGTCTTCAGCGGCGAAGCCGCGCTTCAGGATAGCCTAGCAGGGTGTTGGACTTTGCTTGATCAAATTTGACGCAAACAAGTCTTCAGCGGCGAAGCCGCGCTTCAGGATAGCCTAGCAGGGTGTTGAAAAACGCTTGATTGAAGGAAACTGACAACAACAGCCTCCTGAGGTTTAGGATACGGCCCGAAGGGCCAAGAAAACATAGCCCAGGCTTTAGCCTGGGAAATTCCATCCCGACAACAACCGCCCTGTAGGGGCGGGAGATGTGGTGTGCATCACCTGATCGCGGAGCGATTCATTGCTAATCCCATGAGCCGACTGCGCGAGGAACATCCGATCTTCGGATTGATCTGGTTTGCCTTTTCAGACGCCCCACAGGGCTGGTCGTGTTTATTCCCGTCTACCCAGGCTAAAGCCTAGGCTATGTTTTCTTGGCCCTTCGGGCCGTACGCCGAGGCCTTGGGCTGCATGTTTGGAGCCAATCATCAAGTCTCATTGGTATTTCAACGGGCTGCTAGGGCGCGGCCCTAGTGAATCAACACCACGATCGATCTCGAATCGACTCGATGATGCGAACCAACTACTCTTTCTTCCTCGCCTGGTTCGCAGAAGTCATCGGGCGAAGCCAGACTCGTATCGAGTACTCGGTACCATGGCTTCGATAATCCATCGAAGATGGTGAAGTCGAGCGGTTCAGCACAAGCATTGACCATGACGTACAGGTCCTGATCGTCGAAGCTGTTGCCTTTTAAGTAATAAGCAAAACTCTGCGAATAGAAACTGAGATCAGTCGAAGCGCCGACGCCTCGCCAGCGAACATCGTCTCGCCAAAAACGGCTCCGGCAAATGCTGGGATGCGCCTTGCGGAAAGCGATCATCCGTTTGGAGAACCGAAAGAAATCCCCGTTTCGCTCCAGTCGGATCCAATCCAGCCAAGTGGTTGGGTTATCCTGATTGTACGGATTATTGTTCCCGTGTTGGGTATGCAAAAACTCGTCCCCAGCGGCAAACATGGGGATGCCATTGGAGAGCATTAACAAACAGAAAAGATTTTTTGCTTGCCGCTGACGGAGAGAAAATATCTCCGCGGTAAGCATTTCGTCCCCTTCGGTTCCGCAGTTGAAGCTGTAGTCATCGACCGGCCCATCCGTATCTTGATGGCCGTTTGCCTCGTTGTGGCGCTTTTCGTATGAGACGAGGTCATACAAGGTAAAACCATCGTGCGCGATGACGTAGTTGATGCTGTAGAACGGTCGTCGAGCTTCTTCGATCCGGTCGGGGAACAGGTCATCGCTCCCATACAATCGTTGCATTACTTTTGGCACCATCCCCAGGTCGCCCCGAACGAAGCGGCGTACGTCGTCCCGGAACTGCCCGTTCCATTGATGCCAGAACATCCCGGGAAAACCGGTCCCCAGCTGATAGGCGCCGCTGGCGTCCCAAGGCTCCGCGATTAGGCGTACCTGACTCAGCACGGGATCGGTTCGCATCGCCGAAAGCAATGGAGGATCTTCGGAATCGAAGCCGCCATCTTCCCTACGCGTCAGAATGGTAGCGAGATCAAAACGGAATCCGTCAACTCCCATTTCGGTTACCCAATAGCGGAGACTATCGAGGATCAGATTTCGGATGAGTGGGTCGCTCGGGTTAAGCGTATTGCCGGTACCAGAGAAGTTGGCATAAGGACGAGCGGGATCCGACGTCATCAAATAGAAACCGGCGTTGTCAATCCCTTTGAAGGAGTAAGTAGGACCAGTCTGGTCCTCCTCCGTCGTATGGTTGTAGACTACATCCAGGATGACTTCGATTCCGTTGGCATGCAGGGCAGAAACTAGTTCCTTAAATTCCTGGATCGGGGCTTCAGGTCGGGAGGCGTAAGCGAGATGCGGGCAGAAAAAATTGAGGGTCATGTACCCCCAGTAATTATTTTCCTGCGGATCGAACTGGTGAACCGGCATCAGCTCGACAATAGTGACGCCGAGGTCGACCAGATACGGGATCTTCTCGATGATGGCGGTGAAGGTTCCCCGGCGTTCCATTGCAACACCACTGCTAGGGCTTGCGGTAAATCCTCGGACGTGCATCTCGTAAATGATCGCGTCCGAGTAATGGCGCGGCGGAGGGACGGAAGGCAGATTGCTCTTCTCTATTGGTGGTGACAGCACACCAAGCGGCGCCCGTCCCGCATTGCTGCCGGGCATTTTGGCGATCTCGCGGCTAAACCCGGGAGGGAAGAACAATGCTTTCGCGTACGGATCGAGCAGAATCTTTTCGGGATCAAAACAATGCCATTGGTTTGGCCCGTGAGGCGCCGGGCCATTGACGCGGTAGGCATAGTAACGGGCGTGCGCCAACTGCTCCCGGGTTAGTCGGCAGTGCCACACGCGCTTGGTTTTGTGACTGAGCGGTTCCAGCCGTAATTCGAGCATCGGTGTTACTAGATCGTCTGCGCTATAGAAAAGCAGAGTCACTTCCCGTGCGTTCTGTGAGTAAAGCGCGAAGTTGTAAGCGTCTTCTTCCGGTAAGTAAGTGACACCAAGCGGGTTGGGCGAGCCCTCGATGGACGGCCAATTGACAGGTTTGGGCTCTGAAACACTTGGATTCACGGCGGACGCAAAAAAGAAACCATTTCCTAACCCGGCGACTGCCATAGGGTCAATCTGCAATCTGATGCACTACCCCGGAAATCTGATATGCGGGCGAGCATTAGCGTTAAGATAAGGATTGGGACGCTGTTTGCCCCGAAGGGGCAAGTGGACTCCGCTCGAGGTTTTAACCCCATTGAAGGTGCCGGGCTACTTTCATTGCGTCCCTGCGGAACGCTAGTTATTGACCGGGATTGCGGCGGGTTCGGATCCTGTCATTCCGAAAGTATGCAGCAAAAATCCGCACTCCATCGCGTACTCCTTCAAGCGGTCAAAACGCCCGCTTTCGCCTTGGTGGCCGGCGCCCATGTTCGTCTGGAGAAGTAACAGGCGGTTCTGGTTCTTCAACGTACGCTGTTTGGCTACCCATTTCGCGGGCTCCCAATAACTCACCCGAGGATCATTCAATCCGGCCGTCACGAAGAGATTCGGATAAGGTCGATCTTTGACGTTATCGTACGGAGAGTAAGACCGCATATAATCGTAGTATTTCTGATCAGCCGGATTCCCCCATTCCTCGTACTCCGTGACCGTCAGCGGGAGTGATGGGTCGGACATCGTGTTCAGTACATCGACAAACGGCACGGCAGCGATCACCGTCCGGAAAAGGTCCGGCCGCATATTCATCACACTCCCCATTAACAAGCCGCCGGCGCTGCCGCCGGTAATCGCCAGCGCATGCGGAGAACCATATTTTTGTTCCAGGAGATATTCCGCGCAGCGGACAAAATCGGTGAACGTGTTTTTCTTCCGTAGCAGCTTGCCGTCTTCATACCAGGTTCTCCCGAGTTCGCCGCCGCCACGAATGTGAGCGATCGCAAAGACAAATCCTCGATCCACCAGGCTCAGGCGGGCAGAGCTGAATTCCGACTCTTCGCTGAGACCATAGGCACCGTAACCGGTGAGCAGGATGGGGGCCGATCCGTTTCGTTGAAATCCTTTCCGATAAAACAGCGAGATAGGAATCTCTACACCGTCGTCCGCTCTGGCGTATATTTGCTCTTCGGCATACTGATCTCGATCGAAGCCTCCCAGCACCGGCATCTGTTTTCGGGTGGTCTTGGTCTTCGCAATCATGTCGTAGTCAATCACTGAATTCGGCGTAATGAGGGAGCTGAACTCGAGTCGGACGATACTAGAGGCGAAATCGGGGTTTTCCCCTAATTCCACATCGTAAGCAGATTCGGCAAAGTCGATGTCGTGAGTGTCAGCCGTTTCCAGGTTGTAAACCCGAACGATGGGCAAGCCGCGTCGCCGTTCTAGCACAACCAAATGGTCCTTGAATGCCTCAATTCCGGTGATAGCAATATTTGGGTCGTAGGGCGCGAAATCGGACCAATGCTCTTTCGACGGATTGTCAATCGGAGCGGAAACAATCTTAAAGTTTTTCGCATGTTCGTTCGTGACGAAAAAGAAGCGGTCGCCATGATGATCGACATGATAGATCAACTCTTTTTCCCTAGGCTGGATCAGGAGAGGCGGGTCGGTGGGACGATCAGCGTGAATAAATCGGATTTCCGTAGCCAGTTTACTTTCGACCTCGAAAAAAATGAACTGCTTGCTCCGAGACTTGGAGATCGAAAGCTCAAAACGCTCGTCCGGTTCTTCCAGTACGGTGGGGTCTGATTGAACGCCGGTTCCGAGTACATGACGCATTGCTCGGAAAGGGCGCTTAGCGGCATCGAGTTGATCGTAAAAAAACGACTGATTGTCGTTGGCCCAGGCAAAAGAGTAGGAAGTGCCGCTAATAATGTCTGGTAGCAGCTCACCAGTTTCCAGATTCTTCACCCGAAGTGTGAATATTTCGCCGCCATTCGTATCCACCGAGTACGCCAGCAGGCGATGGTCGGGACTTACCGAAAGTACTCCAATGCTGAAATACTTGAATCCGTTAGCCAACGAATTTTCATCGAGAAGGATTTCCTCCGGGGCATTTAAATCGCCCCGCTTACGGCAGAAGATTTCGTACTGTTTTCCAGATTCGCTGCGCGAGTAGTAATAGTAATCGTCTATTCGGTAGGGAACGGAGAGATCCGTTTCTTGGATCCGTCCGCGCATCTCGCGATACAGCCGTTGTTGAAGGGCCCGCACCGGCTTGAGCTTGAGATCGGTGTACCGGTTTTCTGCTTCCAAATATTTGATCGTCTCCGGATTTGTCTTATCACGAAGCCAAAAAAACGGGTCGTTCCGGCTTTGTCCTTGTTCGGTGATAACGTGAGGACGCTGGGGTGCCTGAGGTGGAGTCGAAGCGGCAAGTGAACCGGCCATACCTAGGGTCAGCAAGAAACTCGTTCGAATCGTGTTAAACATTGGTTTTTGCGTTCGCAAACCACGAATGGACGCGAATATACACGAATGCACTGACTTTTAATTCGCGTCCATTGGCGTCTATTCGCGGTTTACAAAAGGAAAGAACTCGCAGAAAACCCACGCGAAGTCGTCCCCTTTCGTCGCGCCCTTGCACCGTCGCCTGGCTCGAACATGGTCTCTAGACTTGGGGCGGTTGATCAGGCGGCGGAGAACTCGGCGGGTGATCAGAAGAAGATCCAGTAGGCGGTTGTTCGCGTGGCGAAGACGGACTTCTCGGCTCACTTCGCAGAGCTATCGGCACCACAACCGAGCCACTGATCTTGTCGTGCCAGGTTTGGCGCTGCGGATCAAATAAGACCCAAAGAAATCCCAACCCCACAGGGAGCAGAGAGAGCAGACTAGAAAGCGCTCTCACCATGGCAGTGCCATAATCGCCGATCAGGCTGCCGCCATCCAATTTTTCAACCCGAAGATTCAGCACTATCTCACCCAACGTAGCGCTTCTCCAAACATACATACCGAAGCGGTAGAGCACCCAAGTCGGAACCATGATCCGAATGATGCCCGTGAATTGGAGCAAAGAGAATAGCACCGCGAGGTCGATTAAGTTGGCTCCGAGGCGTCTCCAGAAATCAGCGGTGATTCCTGAGGCAAAGTTTAAGGCTGGACGAACCGGGGCAGATTCCGGGCTGGGGCCGTCGGTCGCCGGTTTGGCTGCAGCATTTAGTCGGGCGACCGGCGTCGCGCGCGACCGATCAACGACGTACAAACTAAAGGCACCCAATCCCGCCAGGAAAACAAGGCTGCCGGCAAGGAAACCGACCACCGGAATACAATAAATAATCCAGCAGACAACCGCGCCGAGAGCAATCCAGGCAAGGGCACCATGTTTCTGTTCTGCCAATTTAGGAGCTATCCGCCGACCAATCGCTTGAAAAACGGCAGCATTTCCAATGAGCGAAAACACGACCAGCGTCGCGACGACAAAGGGAATAACGAAAATTCCCAAGACTGTGATCAGCAGAAGAAAGCAAAACAACGCTGCGGCCGGGACAATAGCCAAACCGGATAGCAACGAAGCAGGTGCGCGTTCCTGCAGGATTCTTCCGGTGTCAGTCAAAAGCCTAGGGAAGAGTGCGCCCACGCCCAGGCAAAAAGCGAGGACGAACAGCGCGCCGAACCAGGAACTCATTGAATCAGGCGACATCGGTCGGAGGAGCAACACCGTTCCGGAAAACCATTTATCAAGTCCAAGGATGGTATCGGTTGGCAGGATATCGAGATTGACCCGGTCGCCGTTGACATGGACATCTGAAGCGCCGGTAACAGCGGAGGCAACGGAAGTGAAATCGCCATTCACAACGGCCCCGGGTGAAAAACGTATTTTCGAAGCCACGCCCACGGTATCTCCGTTAATCGTTCCGGAAACGTCCGCATCGCTTCCGACCAAGACGCAATCCCCGTTCACTGTTCCGTCGATCTTTGCATGGCCGCGGATAAGCACCAGGTCTCCGGAAGTCGATTCGCCCCTTTCCAGCACAAAATCGTGCCCAGTAATGAGTTGATCGCCGGCGTGCTTGTCCGAGCGAATCTCCCAGCGCTGTTCGGCTCCATGGGTAGAAATTTGTACCGGTACGGATCGGCTGGAAAGCCACTGCACCACCCGCCGCCAATGGTCGAATTGTCTGGTCTGTAGGCATTGATCAATCCGTTGACTCTGTTCATTTCCTGATGCCTGGAGCAGCGTCAATCCCAACAACCCTGCCGCAAAAATCAATTTCATGATTTGGTCGCAGCCAATCGTTGGACCGTAGAGGCAGCCACGATGCAGGTCCCATAACTGGCCGCCGTTATCCCCAGAACTACCAACCAAAGGGGCGCTTGAAATACTCGCGCCGAGCTGAGCATCGTTACAGCGATCTCCAAAAGCTCAGAGGTAACCCGAAAGACAGGAGAGAGGGCCAACAGCGAAGAGAACAGGTGAGCCGGATTCAACCAAAGCAGTAGAACCAGCAACGCCATCGACAGTCCAAGGCTCGAATTGCGAAGCAATGCCCAATGCTCCCGCCAAAACCTAATCCATATCGGTTGAGCGGCCCGTTCTTGGACCCGTTTCATTACATCCGGGAGCAGGTTTGCCGGCGCGTTCACATCCGGCAGATTTCGTAGTTCCTCATCTAACCAATCGTGATCATTCATGTCGGTCTCCTATCAATTTGCGTAGCGTTTCCCGGGCCCGATGAATATCCGTTTTCACTTTGGCGAGCGAGATGCCGAGTTTGGTTGCGATTTCCTCGTAGCTTAATTCTTGGAAGTGGAAGAGAACCAGCGGCACTCTTTGTGCGTCCGGTAATTTCTGAATTGCTAGTTCTAACAATTCGCGACGATCGTCGACCTTCTCGACTGGCGCAGCCAATTCCGGTTGATCCTCTTGTTCTGAGAAGAAACGCCAGCGGGCACGATAACGGTTCAGGTGATTAATGGATAGGTTCGTCGCGACGGTTTTCAGCCAACCGCCGATCGATTTGCTCTGTTGCAGATCAGCGAAGCGGTCATATGCCTTGATAAACACCTCTTGGGTTATATCTTCGGCGTCCGCAATACTGCCGACAATCCTAGCCGCAACCGAAAACACCATATTCTGGTAGTTCCGGACCAGCGTCTCGAACTCCTGGACTTGCGCCATCGTGGTCTCGAGTCCGCAGAGAGGCTGGCGATTGAATCCGGCCAGCGGCAAGGTTGCGGTACTAACCATTATCGTGAGAATTGTTGCGGCGATCTATCAAATTGCGAGAAAACTCATTTGGCGAATACATTCCGCAGCGGTCAACATAGCCCAGCCGCAGAGCCAGATTGCAATGAGCGTCTCGGCCCGATTGGTCGATTTGTACCCTTTGATCCATTCCACTCCTGGCCTGGCCGGTGTGGACGGAAAATAGACGATCTTATTGTTCATATGCACATCCTCGTTAATTCAAACGGAGGACACCGGGAGTAGGGGAAAAGTTGCAAGATTCTCTGGGGCAGGTGCTTTTCACCGGCGAGTTTGAATTGCCTTCGCGGTTTACTACTAAATAGGTCCGGGCTTTTGCCTGTTCAGGGGGCTGAACGGTCGAAAGCGGCGCTTCGCTGATTTCGCGAAAACATGCTGCCGCGGTCAACAGAGCCCACCCACTGAGCCAGATTGCGATCAGCGTTTCGGCTCCGGTGGTAGGCTGGTATCCGGTGATTCGCTGGACGCCTCTCCGGGATGTGGTGAGCGGAAAACGAACAATTTTATTTTGCATCTGGGCTTCCTCCTCTTCAGACAGAGGACACGGGCGGCGGGAGAGAAGTTGCGAAATTGTCGGGCGGTGAACCGCCGATGGACGCGAATTTTTCGAAACAGCGCAGATCGACGCAGGCGTACCGGCGTTATCGGCGTTCCCGACCCGGCGTTAGGAAGGATTGATTTGACGGTGCAGCTCGGGGGTATATCCTTTGGCCTTTCGTCTGGTGAGGTGGCTGAGCGGTCGAAAGCGGCGCTTTGCTAAAGCGTTGTACCCCAAAAGGGTACCCAGGGTTCGAATCCCTGCCTCACCGCTCTTTTCCCTCGAAAATAAGTCTCAGAGCCACTTCGCGCCCGAGAGACGCCACTACATGACAACCAGAGTCATTAGCAGAATCGCGCATGCATACGCGCAAAAACGCATTCTAACTGTCAACCATTCGTCAACAGGCTATTTGGCATAAACGCCGGCAAGAGACGTAAGCAAATCCTTGCGGCCTACGACCCGGTCTCGATTCCTGCCAGGTGTGTGCCTTGGGCTGATGAACTTACGAGAGACTCCTTATCTAGCGCCAATCGTGCTTGCCCGCTGCTTGCACGTTTTTGGGGTCCAACTTGGCCAGATGGCGTGGCTAATCGCCGAGATCGTATCGGGGGCGCCTTTTCGATTGCAAAGTGTAGACCGGGAGAACGCCCACATCGTGTTCGAGCGAGTCGCTAATTTCTTGAAAAACAAGGAGGTATCCACCGTCTGCATAGAGGTGTGGTCGGAGCCGCTCGGGTGGAAGGGACTTGTTAGCGGGCGGCGCGTATGTCTTGCATAAATCCAGAATTACCGTACCAAGGTTCCGATCGTGGCAGCGTCAGTGCACATAATTTGCTCGCAACCACGAGCCAGAGTGAACCGCACAATTCATTTCGACGCTTTCGTCTTTCTATTGCTGTTGGCTTTGTTGTTTCTGCTCAGCGGCCAGCTCAGTCGTTTTTCGGCTCCGCGCTCCATGCTCGAATCTGGAAAGGCAATCGATCGGACGGCTGCGAAGAATGCAATATTAGTTCACCCGCAGGCCGTTGGCCTGTTTCCCGATCCGGTTGAAATCAAGGTATCGGCAAATGACCAGCGAGTAGATTCCTCTTTTGACGTCGCACTCAACAAAGTGAGGCGAAAGCTTCGTGGCGTGCCAACTCGCCTAAAGGATCACGGGCACCCGTTCAATGTGAAGATCGTCTCTCGATACAGGTCCGCGGCAAATCTCGTAACCCGGATCCATTCCTGGCTGGTAGACGAACTCGGACGGCCGTGGACAGAAATTCGGATAAATGGACGAAGCATCAAAAAGCGGCTCACGACCCGTCATCTCGCGGCAGCAGCGGAGTAGCTGGGTTAATTAAACTCTACATCGCACATCGTTAGGAAACGATGTCTGCTTACGTACAAACCGCAGCCACTTTTGGCGGCACGTTAACGCTTCCCACCGTTACATTTGGATCACCCGTAACTGCCGGGAATACCATTCTCGCTTTCGTCAGTTCGACCACGAACAGCGGGGTAGCTTATAGCGTATCAGATAGCCAGCGCAACCTTTACACAGGCCTGGGACAACCAACAACCGGCAACAACTTTGAAGGTCAACTATGGGCAGCTTTTGGAGCAAAAGGCGGACCCTGCACCATAACAGCCACCATGAGCGGTGGCGTACATGGCTCGCAGGTAAAAGCAATTGAAGTTAGCGGCTTAACCGGGATAGTCGAGAAACAGGCTGCTGGAACAGGATCAGGAGCAAATCCTGGCGCTGGAAACCTCGTGACTACAAGCGCTGGCGATTTCCTTATAGCCTGTATGCGCGGCTCTACTCCGACTGCGCCAGGGGCAGGATGGACGCTGCCTGACCTTCAATCCAACAGCATTGAGTATCAGATTGCCGGGGCACCGGGAACATATCCGGCCACTTGGGTTGCACCAGCCCACGCCCACAGCGCATTAAGCGCGGCCCTGCGATCGGGTGCTCCATTAAATCCATGGATTCAACCGGCTTATGCTGGCAACTCGGCTTTTAACGCTACTCAGCAATGCGGCTTTATTGTTGGCAACGTTTTAGAATACGAAAGAACGCAGCCATGGGCGGTAATGGCTGCAATCAAAACATCTATCAAAACCGGCATCAGCTGCCCTCATATTTACCAATGTACCGGCAAACGGGCCAGATTATAAAGGGTATGAACTGTGGCTAAATTCGACTGGACACCTGCAGGTTAGAATAATTAGCGAGCCTAGATACCGATGATCAAACAAACGAACAAAACCAAATCTTGTTTCCCTCGCTATCCAGGAAACTGCCGACATAATGGACTTCGTCGCAAACCTGAACGGCATCAGAAATCTCGATACCTCGGGCGCGAAGGCCTTTTTCGGTCTCGCGTGCATCTTCAGTCTCTATGGTCACACGGGGATTTGGCGTCGCGGTAGGAAGCACATCCCAATTTGCTTTCAGCATCAGAATGGCCTGATCCAGAAGATAACCAACTTGCTCCTTACCTTCATACGCCGGCGGTAATCCCAGGGTCTCACCGTAGAATTTGTTTGCTCGATCCAAGTCACGCACCGACAGCGCAATCACTTTGGTGCGCAGAAAACCAAGGGGGGAAACGCTCATGTTACGATGATGAGCTTGTTCGATCCGTAGCGCAAGTCTGCCTCACGTGTTTGTCTGGTCACCTTCGTCTGCCCAATGCCGGCCACGAGGGCCGCAACAAAGCGCGATCGCAGCCTTCGACCGGTACATAGCCTGCATTTGCGCGGTTTTATTCAGTTGCGGAGCGAAAGTCGAGAGTTCCGACTTTCTAGGATTGGATATAGGCGCGTTTGCCGCAATCCCGCCACGACCCTCGGGATAAGCACTGTAGCCTGGCATGACGCGGGATGCTCGGGCGATCGCGTCGCCTCCACACATCGCCAAGCGTCGAACCGGACTTGCCGCCCGGCCTCTTCCCGTATCTGGGTTCATCGGACACTCCCTAACCCAGCGAGCGGTTGCGTCTTGCCTGCCGGCCTAGCGCGCGCTGGAGGGTGCACGCCATCAACACCGAACTGCATTTCCGAGATTGTCCGCTAACCGGACATATCGCAGACCTCAGTGGATTGACGAGATCGATCCCCAGCAGCCCGGCAAGTGCGAATGACTTTGCAGCCCCGGCGTGCACTGCAATCGTTCATCCGTCGAGGAAGGAGGCGAGTTTCTCTAGA
Organism: uncultured Verrucomicrobiae bacterium; assembly: GCA_963804425.1. GTDB lineage: Bacteria > Verrucomicrobiota > Verrucomicrobiia > Chthoniobacterales > JAFAMB01 > DASTDH01. The sequence goes on from CAWDQF010000007.1 coordinate 773,634, forward strand.
GTGGAGCGGCAGCCGGCCTCATTGTCTTCAGGCCGTATGCCCCGAGGAATGTTCTCGCAGAGTAGGGTGACCTTGGTGCCGCTGCCTGCAGGTGCCAACGTTGTGCTCACTGTCATCTCGCCAGCGAAAGACGGGTCCGCAGATTCGAATTCAATGGCCCACACGATTCGCTCGTAGGGGATCAACTACAAAGCGGCCTCGGAAAGTGTCAGTGCTTTCAGAGGTCTTACCCCGCGACGACCTGTCACCTTCTGGATATAAAAGTGACATCCTGAAGGACTCACCTTCTCGCCCGTCGAAAGCATGTACCACGCCTCTCATGGCACCCGGAGGAAGCCAAGCTACTAGCGCGCCCTGACCCCAGGAAGGCTTGGTACACGGCCTCGCGTGGCGCATTGATGACTCTTGACACTGCCGTGCTCGTCGGATCGCTCATGTCGTGCATGATAGCAGGTTAGCGATTGATTTCCCACTTGGGCTGAGGTTCGCTTTTGGGCACGACTTGGGCTCAACCTTACGTCCAGCTTGGATAAAGATAGGTGAAGCCGCCCTAATCTCGATTTATGAGTACACGGCCTAGGCCATTCCACGCCCTGAGCGCTTCCTCGTAGCTTTCCCGTTCGCTCCGCATTTCGGGCAGGCTTCTGCCTAGTTTCCCGTCCTAAGAGAGCATAGCCTTCCAGCGGATCTTTCCGCCGTGGAAGGAATTTAATTGAAAATAAACCCTCATATGAAATCTCTCTTCTTCGCCTTATTGGCCATCGCATCCTTTGCTGCCGATTCCTTCGGTCAGACCATCATTAACTCGGTGCCCTACACCATCACTGCTCCCGGCAACTATGTGGTGGGCACAAACCTCACTTACTCATCGGCCGCTGGCGCAGCCATCACGATCCTCAGCAGTAATGTGACCCTGGATCTGGGAGGTCATTATCTCTACCACCCTGGCACCCCGGTCTCGAACTTCGGCGTCTTCGTGCACAACGCTGGTAATGTCATTATCCAGAACGGCATCATCGCCGTGTTCTATTACGGAGTCTTTTTCGACGACGCTGGCGGATCGACGCTCAACTCGGGCAATATTGTGCAAAACCTGAGACTGACCAATCTGATCTTTGGCGTCACTCTCTCCCCTGCTTCCGGATCCATCGTCCGAAATAATCAGATGACTTCGACTTCAAACGGAACCTTAGGTATTGGAATCGATATCGTCGGTGGTAGCGGCAACCTGGTCAGCGGGAACGTCGTCTCTGGATTCGAGTTCGGCGCTGAGTCAGACGGCAATAATTATTTCCTCGAGAATATGGTTAGCAATGCCACTGTCGGTCTTGAACTGGATACCAGCGACAAATATCGGTTTAATACCACATTCAATTGCCCGACGCCGTTCCACAGCGGTATCGCGCTGACCGACGATAATAACTGAAAGGTATTCTTCACGCTGATCACGGATTGAGAGGGTCCACCACGTGGCAGACCCTCTTTGTGAACTGGTTCCGACCTACGTTCATAATCTTGGCCGCTTTGTCTGGCGCTCCGTTCTCCGCGCTAGAAGCGCGTACGCATCGGTCAACCAACATTTGGTTAATTTTGCCGGCCTGGCGCTGCGCGTTTGGAACCTGGCGACGTCAGTCGGACGCTGCCGCGTCCGGTGGGCCGCCAATGACCTACGCTAAGCTGGTCGACGACTATCTAAGCGAGGCGCATCGCGACCATCCTGGTTCTGGCTGTGCAATCAGCGCGTTGACGGGAGAGATCGCACGCAGCGGTAAGCGAACCCGCGCGCTCTTGACCGAAGAGATCCGAAACGCCTTCCAGTTGATCGCCGATCTGACCCCCGGCAAGGACGAGGGACCGGCGAGATCCGGAGCAATTTTAACCCTTAGCGCACTGGTCGGCGCAATCGGGCTCTCGCGCGCGGTATCGGATGAAGCGCTTTCGCGCGAAATATTGAAGACCGTTGGTGAGCTTCTGAAAAAGGAGGCATGCGAATAGGGTGACGTCCAAAACGTTCTACCAGGTTGGGGCGGCTATCACCGTTTCAGTGATCAAACCGGCCAACAATGAATTCCCCTCGGATGACTCCGGCTGGCTCACCGGCAAGCAGATCCTTGCTGGCCGCGGCCTTCGCTAATCCACCGGCACTGAAACCCAACCGGACGTCCGTTCAACGCCGAGCTTCGTCGTGGGACTGAGTGGGGTCTTTCGAAAGATCCACAGGACTCGGCATCTGTCATTAAATCAAACTCCGGGCCGAGTTCCGTCGACTTCGATCCGAGCCTACGATTCCTCTTCCTCGTCGCTCTCTTCAGTGTGCGAGCCTTCCTGTTGCATCTTTCGAAGCGCCTCTGTCATGTCTTCAAGCTCATTCCAAACATTAAGGCTTACGTAGATCGGCGCGGGCTGCTGAGTCGCCATCGCGATACAATCGCTCGGCCGCGCATCGATCTCGATGATCTTCTTCTGTTGCAGTTCGGTCTCTGCACTGAGGACAAGTCTCGCAAAATAGGTGCCACGCTTGAGATCGTTAATGATTACCCTTTCGACCTTCGCTCCCAGCGCTCGCAAGATGTTCGCTAGTAGATCATGGGTGAGCGGTCGCTCCTTTTGCGTGCCTTGATTGAACATCGCGATCGCTGCCCCAACGCTCTGATCAACGAACATCACGAAAACTTTTTCCTCGTTGCCAAGAAAAACCGCGCAGCCGCCGCTCGTCGCACCGAGGCCGCGAATCTGCACTTCGATAACCGGCTTACTCATACGGCAAGTCTCGTTATCCCCTTCCCGCCAAGATCCGAATTGCTTTCAATGGGTGATCAAAAAACAAAACCATTCAGTTTTGTGCTCCTGCCCTGTCAAAAATTCGATCCACTCGAGTTTCAGGCCACCGTTTCAAAGGACACGCGTACTCGGCGCCCCGTCTGCTCGATCACGCCCGATGAAAACCCGATGAACACTATTTGGGCCACTGATCATTCGATCGATGCCGTTGGCGACCTGCTGGGCCTCTTCTCGCGTTGTGTAAGAGTAATACAAAGGCTCAGTTTCCAGCCATGGCACTGAATCTTTTAGGAATTCCGACACAAGGTATCGCTCTTTATGCGGCTCAATCATTGCGTTAGGCTCAACACCTATTGCTCCGCAGGCGTCTAGAAAGGCCTGCTCGGTTTTGGCTGTGAATTCGTTCATTTGATGCTTACTAGGCGTAACAACGCCATTTCGATGCTTTCTGCTCTTTCGTGGCCTTTGGCCGTTTCGGTTCCCCCCGGGACTTCGATCGGCGTGGATTTAACGCTAGGCCACTTGAGCAGCCTCTGACAACTGCGTAGAATCGAGATTCTAGGCCAATAGAAGATAGCCCATTTTCAGTCAGAAGTCGCCTCCCATCGATGGCTTTATACTCCGCTGTTTTGTCCGGAAGAATCGGCAACGCATCCTTTTCGCGGAGAGCATCGAGCCTGTCTTGACTTCAGCCCAAGGATTCTGGTTTCTCTGTTCGGCATGAGAAAAATCATTCAAATCGCGACTCTAACCGGACCCACAACCAAGCTGCTAGCTCTCTGTGACGATGGATCGATCTGGCAACTAGCCCCGACCGTTAGCACTCAATGGGAGCGGATTCGCGCAGAAATTCCGAACGACTAAAAAGCCCTTTAAGGTCGCGAAAAAGCCAGAGCGAAATAGAGCACCTCAAACCGCCTCGTACACCGCTTCGCCGTGATGGTGCTGAAGCCACTGCATCTTCGAGCGGGACGAAGATGTTGCTCGGTATCCATCGGGCGTGATTCTTCGCCAGCGTAGCGAGTGAAGCGCGCTAGGCGCTTAGGTATTTCTCGATCTGCTTAAGCAATTCGTCTAGCTCGGGTTCAATGGCGTCTAATCCGGTTAGGATCGTGGTCTCAGACCGCTCAAGCTTATCGATCGTTAGCAGCTTATCATAGGTAGCTTCTTGAAGGCTGCGCCAGAGCTCGAACTCCCGGGAGGTATCGCTCAAAAGATCTACCAAGCCTTTGGCATGGCCGTAAGCCCTGATAATATCCTCTCGCAATTTGTCGTCATTAATTCCGCTAAGTGCGGCTGCATTTGACTCAAAAACGATGAAGTAGTTCTGTTCGGAACGAACCAGTGCTGCTGATGGCAAATATTTCTGCGGCAGGTTATTTTGTCGAAGCACTTCCCGCGACAGGTACCGGTCAATTAACGACGTATGTAGCGGGTGAAAGTTATCGCGTTTAAGAACCAGTAACTCCGCCGCGATCGATCGCAGGATACCGTTGACTGCTCGACGTTCAGTTTCTTGGTCCCTTTGTCGCTGATCTTGCGCAGCTTGCTCTTGGGCGCGAAGGGCGTAGCGGCCAGTTATGAGACCACCGATAATAGCGCCGATGAAAGCGCCGACAATGCCAATGAGCGCAGCCCAAAACTCTTTCGAGTGAAATAACCAGGGGAAGAAAGCTGCCAGGAATTGTAGAACAGACACGCTCTCGATTTTACGAAACGCGAACGGATCACGGCAAGCCTATGCGCTACGGTTTCGCATAGGGCTGCGAGTTGGCACAATGTCAGTTATCGATGGCTTTGCGTCAGTTCTCGATGACGACGAACTCGCCGCTTTTGAATCAAAGAATTCCAGATCCTCGGGGCTCATCGCACTTACCACATAGTCGCCCGAGTCGAAGTGGCGCCATTGGCCGTTGCAGTTCCAGACCACATAAATGTGGTGCTCGTCCCAGCGCAAGATGCAGCCCGGGAGTGTCGCCCCGCTCGGCAGGTAACGGACCCAGCGACCGCGATCGGTCTCCGTAAGGCTCGGTATTTCGATCAATCAGGTTAGTTTCTGGATGCGACCTGTATACATGTCACGGAGATGGGTCAATCCTCGACGAAGCGAAACTCGCCTCGATCGATCGATGTCCGGTTAAACCACGTCAAATCGTCTTGAACTTCTCGAGAATGACCCAGGTTTAGGCACGGCCCGCGAAGGTTAGAAACTTTGCAGCGCACCGGGGACGACGCGCTTTCATGAGCCAGGTCTCCCGCTGCATTGCGTCCTCATTTTCTGCGGCGCGCTCGGTACCGGCTCTCAAGCGGCCTGGCTTGACGCTTCGTTAACGCTCTGGTAAAAAGCGCCAAGTGGCAAAATTCATATTTTCCGTAGTTATTGGGGCAGCGCTAGCTGTCTCCGTGCGGGCCGGCGATTTCAAACTGCCGGATGATAGTCCCGTTGCTTCTTTCACCATTCCCGCTTCCTGGAGTCCATCTGAGTATGAAGATGGAGTCGAGGCTACCTCGGACGACGGTTCCATTTATATCGCTGTTGAGGCTGCCGATATCTCGAGCTCTAAAGACGTCTCAGGCGCGATGACTGAATCGCTTAAGTATCTCACCAAAAAGGTGTCACGGTGAACTCCGACTCCGTGAAACAAACCGACGCCAAAATCAACGGAATGGATGTGGTGGATATTAGCTGGGACGGTAAAGACTCCGAAGGAGCTTGCCGAGTGAGTCTCAGCATAGTGATCGTGACGGCCAAAAAAGGCCTTTTGCTGACTTATTGGGGCTCGCCGGAAGGGTCGAAAAAATACGGCAAAGATCTGGACGCCATCGCGGAAAGTATCAAACCGCTTTGAATTCCTCGCTGGCAAATTCGTCGCTACACGATTCATCTGAGTCCGCATACTAGAGCCAGAGAACTATCAGCGCCGCAACGGAGCGAGCGATCCAGCGAATAGACCCGCACCTGATTGGCAATCTGGTTTCCCCGTACTCCGGCATCCAACAGCAGAACTCCTACGCCCAAGAGCGAATAAGATGCTTCTGACCGCTGAAAAACAGCATCACGGGCAATCGCGTTGAGGATCGGCTGATTATAGTAGATATTCATCGCCACGAGACCGGCCGTTTTGGCTAATAAGAGAATTCACGACCGGGCAGGATCAGAAGCTTTGGTATTCTCGGCCAGTCGGAAATCATGGATGGACGGCGAGGAACAACGGCAACCGTCAAAGAGAAATCCATCAGGGGCGCCGCCGAGTAATTTTTGGTGATGTTTGAAAAACATACCGTCGGGCGGATTGCAGGAGGTTCTGAAGCTCGCCTCTATCGCCAGCTGGCTTTTGAGTTTGATGGAGTAATTTAGCAGAAAGCCTTAAGTCCATATTTGACCATTTAGTTTACTTGCTTAGCGTGTCCTCAGGGCAGACGAGTTTAAAATCAACGTAAAAGTGTACCGATAGGTCAAATTTCTGCAAGAGTCCGAAAACGGGGCGATAAGATGAGGGGTTAGGAGGCCAGAACTCAGTGCACCGAAGAATCATCCATAGTTTTGCATTGGTGACGCTATGCTCTGTCGTTTTGTCCGCGGCAAAGGTATTCAGCGCGGACTCGGTCGACGACCGCGTGAATGATCTGCTCGGGCGAATGACTCTGGAAGAGAAGTTGGAGTACATCGGTGGGATCCACGCGATGTCGATTCGGCCAATCCCCCGACTCGGATTGCCCGAGATTCGGATGAGTGATGGTCCGGTGGGAGTGCGTCAGGATCGTCCGAGCACGCGTTATCCGGCTGGGATAGCTTTGGCTGCGACTTGGAATTCGCTGCTGGCCGCCAAGGAGGGAGTCGCCATGGGGCGCGATTGTCGGGCGCGCGGTATTCACATCTTGCTTGCTCCTGGACTGAACATCAACCGAGTGCCGGTTTGCGGTAGAAACTTCGAGTATCTTGCCGGTGAAGATCCGTATCTCGCGAGCCAAATGGTCGTGCCCTTCATACGCGGGGTGCAAAGCCAGGGGGTGGTGGCAACCGCGAAACATTTCGCGGTCAATAACCAGGAATTCAATCGCATGGAGATCAGTGCGGTCGTCGATGAGCGCGCTCTCCGAGAGATTTATCTGCCGGCATTCGAAGCTGCGGTTAAAGAAGGAAAAGTGGGGGCGGTCATGGACGCCTACAATCGAGTGAACGGTTCGTTCTGTACGGAAAACCGTTTTCTGAATATCCAGGTCCTCAAATCGGAGTGGGGCTTCCCCGGCGTGTTGATGTCCGATTGGGGTGCCACTCATAATGGATTGGCAGCGGCCACTGGCGGGCTCGATCTGGAGATGCCCTCGGGAACTCATTTTTCCCCGAGGGCCCTTTCGGCTCTGCTAAAGGAGTACCGACTGTCACAGAGCCAAATTGACGACAAGGTTCGTACCATTCTCCGACTGATTGTTGCCAATGGTTTTCTGGATCGGCCGCAGTTGGACCCCACGATTCCGGAAAACGATCCAACCAGTGCTGCCACCGCGCTGGCTATTGCGCAGGAGGGGATCGTCCTATTGAAGAACGAAGGGAAAATCCTCCCGCTTGACCGTAATAACATTCACCGCATTGCCGTGTTCGGTCCTGATGCGCATCCCGGAATCCCGACGGGTTGGGGAAGTTCTTTCGTTTACCCCGCGCACTCTGTGAGTTTGGTAGATGGACTGCGTGAGGTGTTTGGTACGCAAGTTAAGATCGACTATTTCGATGCGGGAGTCGGTTCATTCAAGGGTGCTGAGTTTCTTCATCCCGGCGACGGCGGAAACTTAGAGCCCGGATTGAAAGGGGAGTACTTCGATAATTCCAATTTATCCGGGCAGCCGGTTTCTACTCGAATCGATTCGCACGTCGATTTTGAGTGGGTGGCGGGTGCGCCAATACCTCAATTCTCCTCTGATCGATTTTCGGTTCGCTGGACGGGGATGATTCGAGCATCCGAGTCTGGTCCACATGTCTTCCGGGCGCGTTCGGACGATGGCATGCGCGTCTTTTTGAACGGAGAACTAATCATTGACGACTGGGCCGATCACGCTCCTCGAACAGTTGCTGCCACACGTCGTTTGGAGGCCGGTAAGACCTATGCGCTTCGCGTCGACTATCATAACAGCAGCGGCGCGGCGGTCGCCCAGTTGGCTTGGGCCTCGCTGGCGGTACCGGAGGCTGTCAGCAGCTATGACGCCGCAATTGTTGGCGTCGGTTTCGATGACGGAACAGAAGGGGAAGGTGCAGATCGCACATTCGCACTACCCAATCTGCAAGACGTTTTGATTCGAAATGTAGCAGGAAAAAACCCACGAACGGCAGTAGTTTTATTTTCCGGAGGCAACGTCGATATGAGCTCCTGGTTGGACAAAGTGCCGGTACTCTTGCACGCTTGGTATCCGGGGCAAGAGGGAGGACTTGCCGTGGCGACGGTGTTGGACGGTGAAATAAATCCGTCGGGCAAATTGCCGGTGACGTTCGAGAAGACATTTGGTGATAATCCGGCGGCGGCCAATTACCCGTCGCGAGACGGAGGGAAAACTGTCAATTACGCGGAAGGAATTTTCGTGGGCTATCGGGGTTTTGATCACTTTGCGATCGAACCTCGATTTCCCTTTGGGTTTGGTCTGTCGTATACCGAATTCGAGTATTCCGGCATGAAGGTTGATCCCCCAGTCGCGGCTGCAGGTCAGTCCATTCAAGTAAAATGCGAGATCAAGAATATTGGAGACAGACCTGGAGCGGAAATCGCGCAATTGTACGTTCATCCGATTGAGTCGAGGGTGGAGCGGCCGGCGCGCGAACTCAAAGGTTTTGCCAAAGTTCAGTTGCAGCCTGGCGAAAAGAAAGAGGTAAGCTTTGCGGTGGATCAGAACGCTTTCCGATACTTTGATCCGGCAAGTCACCAATTTAAGACCGATGCTGGCCGATACGAAATTGAAGTGGGCGCCTCTTCCCGAGATCTGCGTTTGACCCAAACCTTTCAACTGAGGCGAGACTCCGATGTTGCTAACTGAGCAAGAGACCGTGCAGCGCATTCTGGATGCGACGCAGGCCCTGGCCACCGAAGAGCTCGCGCTTGACGAGGCTGGCAACCGCATCCTGGCAAATACGATTTTTGCTAAGATTGCACTTCCTGCATTCAACAATTCATCCATGGATGGCTACGCGGTGATCGCGGAGGAAGTTCAGCCGGGAACGCGCTTAACGGTGATCGGCGAACAATCGGCGGGACCGGATCGACGGCTTCGAGTCGAACCTGGTACGGCGCTGCGAATTTTCACCGGAGCGCCGCTCCCGGAAGGCGCCGATGCGGTGTTGATGCAGGAGGACGCGGAACGGGTTGGAAACGAAATTATTGTGCGAACGGAGCTGCATTCCGGCGAAAACGTTCGCTTGCGGGGAGGAGACCTCTGCGAGGGGCAAAAGATTGCCGAATGCGGTACGCGCTTGAACGCGCAGCGGTTAGCGTTGTTTGCTTCGCAAGGGCTGAGTCGGGTGACGGTTTACCGTCGCCCAGCGGTGAGCGTTGTCGTAACCGGAAGCGAACTGCGCAAGTCGGACGAACCCCTGGGGCCCGGAGAGATCTATGAGACCAACGGGATCATGCTCTCTGAATTGATTCGCCATTGCGGCGGGTTACCGGTTCATTTCGATCCAATCCCAGATAACGAAGAGGCGCATATCCGGACCTTGAGCGACGGGCTGCATTCGGATGTGCTGGTGGTCGCCGGTGGGGTATCGGTGGGAGAGAAAGATTTGGTCAAACCGATACTTCGAAAACTTGGAGCAGAAATCGAGCTCTGGCGGGTGGCGGTCCGTCCCGGTAAGCCGTTCCTATTTGGGCGGTTGGGGCAAACACTTATCTTCGGTTTACCGGGCAACCCGGTTTCTGCATTTGTCACATTTACGCTTTTTGTTCGACCCGCGTTGTTTCGTCTTCAGGGTTCGAGCGGAGAACCGAACGTTTGGACGAGGGTGGCAGCGGCTCATTCGTTGCGGAACGAAGGAGAACGTCCGCATTACTTGCGCGGAAAGGTGACCGGGGATTCCTTTGGATTAGTCGGCCCTCAGGAATCGCACGCGTTGTTTGCCCTATCGCAAGCGGATGCACTCGTGCGGTTGGAACCGAACCAGGAAGTGGCGGAGGGCGAATTGGTGGAAGCGTTGGTGATTGGCTGAACACCAGAAAGCGGGCAAGCAGAGAGGAATTCAGCGACTAGAATCTAGAAGGCAGGCCTCGGCGAACTGTGAAGGGTAGAACTGGGTGCACATTCGAGATTGAACACCCGAGGGTAGAAACCGTATTATAACTATTATTGGATTCATGACATGGTTGCATTGAAAGAGGGGTACGACCTTGCCTCTGAAGTCAAAAACCTCAAGATCGATCGAAGAGCGGTCATTCTGGCGCATAACTATCAGGTGCCCGAAATTCAGGATGTTGCCGATTACGTCGGCGATTCGCTCGGACTCAGTTATCGGGCGAAAGAGGCCGATGCGGATGTGATCGTTTTCTGCGGCGTGCATTTTATGGCTGAGACCGCCAAGATCATCAACCCGACGAAGAAGGTAATTTTGCCGGACCTGGAGGCCGGCTGCTCGCTCGCAGATTCCTGTCCAGCCGATCAGTTAGAAGCGTTCTTGCGAGCGCACTCGGATAAGAACTACTATGTCATCGCCTACATAAACTGCAGCGCCGGAGTGAAGGCTCTTTCGGACATTATCTGTACTAGCGGCAACGCAGTAAAAGTGGTCGAGAACGCTCCGTCGGATCGAAATATTCTCTTCGTTCCTGATCAAAATCTGGGTTCCTGGGTCATGGAAAAGACTGGGAGAAAAATGGACCTATGGCGGGGCGCTTGCTATGTGCACGTCGAGTTTACCCAAAACAGCATTAATGCGATCCGCGAAACTTATCCGGACGCGCCGGTCGTTGCTCACCCTGAGTGTACCTATGCGGTTCGGATGCTGGCCGATGAGGTTTGTTCCACGGAAAGGATGGTGAGCTTCTGCCGATCCTCCCATGCGGATACATTCATCATCGTTACCGAGTCTGGGATGCTCCATCGTCTCAAAAAGGAAGTTCCTGATAAGATCTTTATTCCTGGTCCGACGGATAATTGCTCCTGTGCCGACTGCCGGTATATGAAGCGGAACACTCTGCAAAAACTTCGAGATGCCTTGGATTTTCTCCAACCGGAGATCGAAGTCCCGGAGACGGTTCGGCGGCGGGCCGTATTGCCAATAGAAAGAATGCTGGATTTGAGCCGGTGAATCAAGAAGGTGCGTTGGTGATCGGGGCTGGGCCGGCGGGTTTGAGAACAGCTGAGATTTTGGCTACCGCTGGAATTCAGACCCGCATCTTTGAACAAAAACCTTCCTTGGGCCGCAAATTCCTGGTTGCCGGCAGGGGTGGCCTGAATATCACCCATTCGGAAGCACACGACCTTTTCGTCACTCGATATGATGCACCCGAGAGATGGGAGCGTCTGCTCAAATCCTTTCGACCGGAAGAACTTCGGGCCTGGTTCGAGGAGCTGGGAGTTCCGACCTTTGTCGGAACCAGCGGAAGAGTATTTCCAAAAACGCGGCGCGCTCCCGAAATCCTGGAGCGATGGTTAGAGCGGCTTTACCAACTCGGCTGCGAAATTAGGACTGGATACAAATTTCATCATCTCCTCGGACAGCGTCCATTTGATGTCGTCTTTCAGAAGGGCAATGAATTTGCCTTGGAAACCGGCAGAGTCGTCATCTTCGCGCTAGGAGGAGCTTCCTGGCCCCAAACTGGATCAGACGCGACCTGGGTGGAGCAGTTTACCTCGATGGATATCTCCGTAACTCCGTTCACTCCGTCGAACGTTGGCTGGGAATGTTCCTGGTCCCCGGAGTTCCTGACAATTGCCGATGGTAAACCTCTCAAGAACGTCGCGGCCACCTGCGCAGGTAGAACCGTTCGGGGCGAATTATTGATCAGCCGCTACGGATTGGAGGGCGGAGTTATTTATCAGCTGACGCGTGAGTTACGGCAGGATCACAGAGTCGAGATCGATCTCAAACCAGATCTGGCCGAGACGGAACTGCGTCGGCGCTGGCGCGACAGCGACTCTCTAAAGGAGTCCGCTGCGAAAAGTTGGCGATTAAGCGCTGCAGCGATCGCTTTGCTGGAAGAAAAGAAATGTTTTAGCGACTTTCGGACATTGCTGGCCAACGTGAAGAAATGCGAAGTGAAGCTCGTGGCGCCACGGCCAGTCGAGGAAGCGATCTCTTCGGCAGGTGGAGTTGCGTGGGACGAACTCAACGAAGACCTGATGCTAAAAAAATATCCCGGAATGTTTTGTGCCGGTGAGATGATTGATTGGGATGCTCCGACCGGGGGATATTTGTTGCAAGGTTGTTTTGTGACCGGGACGATAGCCGGGCAAGGCGCCCTGAAGTGGATTGCGCGGGATCGTTAAGCGTGACAGCTTGCTTTCCGTTTATGGAACTTCAGATTGGTCATCCGGCTCCGAGCTTTCAAGCAATTGCAGTCGGAGGTATTTATGGTGCTGGCCAGCCAGTGAAGCTGGCTGATTTCAAAGGGTCGACCTTGGTGCTTTATTTTTATCCAAAGGACGACACCCCGGGATGCACTCAGCAAGCGTGCGACATTCGCGACACCTGGGCCGATATTCAATCAAAGGCAGAATTGTTCGGAGTGAGCGTCGACAGTGTCGAGAGCCATCAAAAATTCATTAAGAAACACGGGCTCCCTTTCCCCCTCTTGAGCGACTCCGAAAAAGCGTTGGTCAAGGCTTACCATGTGTGGGCGGAGAAGAGCATGTATGGGAAGAAATATTTTGGCGCCGAAAGAACTACCTTCATCATTGGGCCCGATCAGCGCGTGACTCATATCCTGAAAAAGGTGAAACCTTCGGAGCACGTGAAATCGCTTCGCCAGGCATTGTTTGTCGGAGAAACGGTGTGACCTCCGAAACTCCGCGAGCCAGGGGATCTTTCGGTTTTACAAAAGGAGAAGCTCGTAGGCGATTCTCTGGCTGTGAGCGTCCCAAACCAGTCGGGCCAGGCAAGTCTGTTTAGGACGCCTTTCTCCGGCATTCGCGCGGTCGAACTCAGAGACTTTGAGAAATGAATCAACAGACGCTACTCGGCATTTACGAAAAGATCGAAGCGCTGATTTCTCGTCTGCCGGGTCCTTTGCAGAACGCGATCTTGCAGGAGTTACGCCCGATCAAACAGATCTTTCTGACGCAGCGGCCGGCCCGTCTAACGTTGCTCGGCGAGGCAAGCGCGAATGCTTCCGCTCTAGTATCAGCGTTGCTTGGCTCGGAGCTGGCGTTGATTGCTCCGCAAACCGACCCCGGCTGGATTAACTATGAGCAACGACTGAAAGGCGGCTTTCGCATTATCGATGCTCGCCGTTTAAATCAGACGACCTTGTCTTGGAGCGATTTGGCGAACGCCTTGTCAGAAGAAGGCCCCGACCTAGCCTTGTTCCTGGTTAGCGGGACTGCCTCGGCGGATCTCGGCTTCGAGTGCGAGCAGGCTACTCGAGTGCTCGGTTTCCTGCATCAGCGATTCCAGAAGCGAGTGCCATTGATCGGAGTAGTCGATCTGCCCGCCGGCACCGATCCCGCGCTAATCGAAAAACGGAGGATGGAGTTACAAGCCTGGCTAAGCGGTCAGGCGAGTCTGGCTTCTCACTTCGTCCGCGTGACCGCGGTCTCTTCGTTTGTACGCTTTCGGCTAGATGGCTCGCTTGATTCAGAGCGGGACGAACGTCGTAATATTCGTGATCTGGCCGATCTCATCAGTCGCGAGCTTCCTGATGACGCTCAGGTCGAGATGGCTCGGCTCTTTGGCGCCAAACAGGTGCAGAAAGACCTCGCGAATCGGTTGGTCCGGTCCGTGACCGCGATGTCCGCTGCAATTGGAGCACAGCCGATCCCTCTCGCCGATTTTCCGGTATTGACGACACTGCAATTCATGATGGTAGCCGGCGTCATGCACATTAGCGGTCGAGAACTGAGCCTAAAAGCAGCCGGCGAATTTCTGGGCGCGCTCGGCATGAATATTGGTGTGGGGATGGCTTTTCGCGAGGGTGCGCGAGCGGCCCTAAAATTCCTTCCGGGATGGGGAAATGCAATTTCCGGAGGGGTAGCAGCAGCGGGTACCTATGGCATTGGTCGAGCCGCGTGCGCTTATTTCATCGACGGAATTTCGCTGGCTGACGTCCGCAAATTGCTCCGGCGAAAAAAACGGAGCAGATCCCAGCAGCTAGAGAGCGAGAAAAAAAGTCAAGACCATTCCGGCAAATAGATGCTGTGAATAACTTGTTCAAAACTGCGAGTTTGTTGAGAAAAACCTGCTAGCAAGTGACATCTGCCGCGGGCTCGGATAGTGAACATCACGAACATCATGTCAACTCTGGAGCAGCTTGGAGCTTCTCCACGTAAGTCGCTGGGGCAGAATTTCTTACATGATGGAAATATGGCCAAATGGATCGTTGGTCGACTGGCCATTGAACCGCGGGACCATGTGGTTGAAATCGGTCCTGGCCTAGGTGCACTCACGGCAAATTTTGCCCAAATGGGGGTGTCGGCAACTCTGCTGGAAAAAGATAAACTCTTTGCGGAATTCATTGAGAGCACTTTTTCCGGAGACCAGATCCGAGTGGTGAGAGGGGACGCGCTCGAGTGCGATGTGCGAGATTTTTTCCCTCTTGGGATAGTTAAAGTGGTCGGGAATCTCCCGTATTATGTATCGACGCCGATCCTTTTTCACTTTACTGCCGATCCATGCCCTTTCGAGCGGCTGGTTTTCACAGTGCAGAGAGAGGTTGCAGAGCGCTTAGTGGCTTCGCCTCAAACCAAGGAGTACGGGGCAATCAGTGTGCTGTTCCAGGCGAAGTGGAATATTGCCCGTCTCCGAGTCCTCGCTCCTTCGCTCTTTTTCCCACGGCCCCGAGTGGATTCTGCGGTGATCCGACTGTTGCGCCGGACGGGAGAGGAATCCCCTGAAATCAATTGGTCGCAGTTCAGTCGTTTGGTAAAAGCTGGCTTTGCGGAACGGAGAAAACAGCTGCGAAAAAATCTGAGCAAGCTTCTTCCGATCGATATGATCGACGAAGCACTCGCTGCCACCGGCCTGAGCATGGCTTGTCGGGCAGAGGAACTCTCTCAGAAAAAATGGGTTGAACTGACTCGCCGAATTACGCCTCCTCCCACGGAAGGGTCTGATACGACGGAGAATCTGATGTTGGTGGACGAACGCGATCGCCCGATCGGAGCTGAGGAACGCCAAATCATCCATGACCAGGGTCTGCGGCATCGGGCAGTGCACCTGTTCATTCTCAATCGCAACGACGAGCTATTCTTGCAGAAGCGCTCTTGGCGCAAAGATTGCTACCCTGGTCGGTGGGATTCCAGTGCTGCCGGCCATGTGGCTGCGGGCGAATCGTACGATGCCTGTGCCCGCAGAGAGTTGTCGGAAGAGCTGGGCATCTCCGTTGCGCTCGATCGGATCGGAAGCGTCTCCGCGTCCGAAAAAACGGGGCAGGAATTCATATCGATTTATCGAGGCAGCCACGGGGATGCGATCGAAAGCAATCCTCTGGAAATCGAGATGGGCGGCTTTTTTCGACTTGCGACAATCGATGTCTGGACGCAACGTCGGCCGGATGACTTTGCGCCGGGATTCCTGGAGTGCTATCGATCGGTCCGTGCAAGTCTGTAAGAGGGAATTCTGTACCTGAGAATGTCGGAGGAGTTGGATCGCCCACTCAGTCTTCAGGCATTTCCCCGGGGGGCCGTCAATTCTGATTTCAGCAGGCTGTAGACCTCCAAATCGACAAACCGATCTCCAAGCCATTCCGCTTCGCGAAGGATTCCTTCGTGGCGACATCCCAAACGAAGGCATATCGCGCGACTGGCATGGTTGTCAGGGGCTACGCGGATCTCAATCCGGTTGAGATTCAGATACTGGAAGCCAAACTGTATCAAAGCTCGGACAGCACCGGTCATGTATCCATGTCCGGTGTGGGCTTGCGATAGCCAGTAGCCAACCGTGCCAGCGCGGTGAAAATGATCGATCCCATTAAACGCGATGACTCCAACAATTTCGTTCCTGAGTGTGATCGCACAGTGGACCGCCCGCAGCGACTCCTGTTCTTCCATGGCATGGCGGATGAATAGAGAAGAATCATTAGCGTTCCGCGTAGCGTCGACCCAAGGTAACCATCGCAACAGATGTGCGCGGTTGCGATCGGTAACAGCAAAAAGCTCTGCTGCATCCTGTTCTTGGAGTGGACGAAGGAGAAGATCCGGGAACTCGGTCGGATACGGCCATGGACCGGACGGAGCTTTGGTTGCGGGCATCACAATTAGGTAAATGTAGCCAAAGAAAGGTGTTTGTTTTTTGCCGGAAGCAAAGGGTTTCCGAAACGAATTTTCTGTCGGTTGCGCTGTACGCAACCAGGGATACACCTGGTTGATCTTCAAAACCGGAGACTCATTCTAGATTCGAGCGATTTTGAGCCGCGACCCATCTTGGTGTCTATATGCTTTGGGTGGATCTTGATCCGCGAGAATATCCACTCTGTGATTGGGTGAAGCGCAGCCAGGGCGAGGCGCTCTAGTCTATAACTATCCCAAAATGCGTCTGGAACGCCGCTCTCCCATCTCGTGTGATGGTCACGATTCGCGAACCAACCTCTTGGTTGATCCACTTTCGCTTTCGAAAAAGATCAAGGAGCGCCGCTCCGACTGTTCCAGCGACGTGAAACTTGCGCTCGGTCCAATCTAAACACTTGCGTACAAGCGACCGTTTGTGGTTGGCGCGCAGAGGAGCCAGATCAATCCCGAGTTTTTCCAACCAGCGCTCCCCACGGGCGGTGAGGAAGAAGGTGTCATCTCTCATCGCCAGGAGCTGGCGTGCCAGCAAAGATTCACAAACCTGAATGGCCACTTTGCCTGCGAGATGATCGTAACAGGTGCGAGCAACGCGAATCGGTTGGATCGCGTCGTCGGGCGGAGCTTGGATTGGCCGGAGCACATTGACTAATGCGCCCATTGCTTCGAGCGCGGTCGCAACCTCGGGACCGGCCAGCCGATAGTAACGATGCCGCCCAAAACGGGTCATCGCAACCAGGCGACCTGCCAGGAGTTTGGCCAGGTGCATGCTGGCCGCCTGAGCCGAAACTTTGGCGGTGAGTGCGAGTTCAGACGCTGGGAGATTACGGCCATCCAGCAATGCGATCAGCATTGCTGCTCTGGCCGAATCGGCAAAGAGCGCGGCGGTCGTAGCGATTGGGTATTTGCCATCCATATTTCAACGAATATTGAAGTATTAACCATGGTGGGCGCATTGCAACTGTTGGATCGTGAATCATGAACCCAACGCGAACACCAATGCTTTTGGCATCCGAGTCGAGGTCTAGTCGTAAAGAAATTCAATCCAATCACCGATAGAATCATATCCGGTCTCGCCTGGACGCCAGCCGAGATGGGTATAAAAGTCACATGCGTTCCGGTTGCGCTGTTGGCATTTCAATCGGGCGGGGCGGCCAATTTGAGTTAACGCGTACTCGAGCAGCGCTTTCCCGAATCCGCAACGATGTCGGTCCGGCAAAACATACAAATGGTGGATGAAATCGTCCGGAAACCAAATTCCGACGAACCCGACCACTCCATGGTTCGACTCCTCGGCAACTGCCACGGATTCTCCTTTGGTATCGACCAAAAAATCGCTGAGGCGAAACCGTTTTGCATTGATCCAGTAAAAAGCGGCCGTTCGCGCGATCTGGTAAATCTTTTGGCAGATCTCAAGGTCGAAAGTGGGATCGAAACGCCGAACCTGAATGCGAGCCCGATTGCTGGTATTCACTTCGAGCCGGCCGGAATTGCTCATTCTCCAGATTTTTCCCTGCTCTCAAAAAAGACGCAAGATTTAGTGCGCCGATTCCGCCGAATTGATGCGCGAGTCCGAGAAAAAAAGCGCAATTAAGAATGGCGACGACGTCTGCTCAGAAAAATCTCGCCGTGAAAATCATTTCCCTCCATTTCAACCGCCTTGCCTGGTGGCTGGCGATTGCACTGTTCATTTCATTCTTTCTAAGCCTCAGTATTGGGCGAAACCTCGCCTGAGGAGCCGAAGCGTCGAAAGCGCGTGACAAACGCGAATTTTGCGATGTTGCCGAGATAAATAGACGACAGCCCTACGATCGCTTCCATCTGAGCAAGGAATTTGCACTGAGACGTGCCTTCAGGGCTAGACTCGGTGGGACTAGAAAACCTAGGGCGTTGCCCTAGGTTTTATTGATCCGCGCCTTGGCGCGAGCGCAGCTGTCGCTGCGCATCCAAATGACGAAGCAAATTAACGTCGCGGACGGCTGAAGGTATTCTGGCGAGGGCCAGAGCGTGGCCCATCCGTCTTCGGGCGCGCTTCGTTCACCGCAACATTGCGACCGGCTAACTCTTTGCCGTCGAGCGCAGTGATTGCCGCCTGTGCCTCGGCGGCGTTACTCATGGTAACGAACGCGAAACCGCGGGAGCGGCCAGTGGCGCGATCGGTGACCAGGCCAACTTCGGTTACCGTGCCGTACTCAGAGAACAAATCTTCCAAATCGTTTTCCGTGGTGGTAAACGCGAGATTTCCTACAAACAATTTCATAACAATTGAGAACGAATGTCAGTGTCAGAGCCGTACCCGCCTATCGGGCTTCAAATCACCACTGAGTATTCTCAACTGACGATCTTCCGTGCTTCGAACCAAAACAAACGAGCAGCATTTAATCGGGGATAAACGGGTTTCATGCAACCGAAAAGTCGGGGAAAGGCAGATGCTCCAGAGAGACAAGTTCGCGAAGTAGAAGAAGTTCAAGGAGTTATGGTCGCGATGAGAACTATTTGAGGCGGAGGATAGGGCGCAGAAGAAATTATTTTGAATACGCCCGGACAAAAGCTCGTCTCACGACGAATGACTATGAAAGCGAAATTCCTGGTTATAGCTGCAACCGTAGGATTGGGTGGCATGGTAGCGGCTTTGGCAGACGACGTTCAATTTGTCACACTGCCAGAGACAGTCAGAACCGCTGTGATTCGTGAGACTCGAATCCCTGACGTGTCACGAGTGACCCGGGTCGTGCGAGATGAAAATGGTTTGTACGAGGTCACTGTCCGTCGCGAATCAGATAACGACGTGGTTTACGTAGATCCCTACGGGCGGGTCATTCGTCAACAAACCTTTGCACTCACCCAACCAGTGGGAGTAAACAGACAACAGGTTGTCACCGAGACGGTCACGGAAGAAACTGAAGCTCCGACCGTCGATACCTTTGTTCGTTCGCTCGATACGAATCGATTCCAGCTGATCGAGAAGAAGGGAAACAAAGAGGTGTACGTTGACCGAAGAACGGGCAAGAAATGGACCGTGAAGGTCGATAGCGACGATTAGGCTGAAAGAATTTTCAACACTCTGGCCAAGAGGCGGATGATGTGTCCGCCTTTTCTTTTAGGGATTCTGTAAGGAGTTCGAGAGGCGCCGACCTTGGCCGTTTGAATCATCCCTGACCGGGAGGGCGCACCTCCTCGGCTATTGGTCATCCATTTCTGAACTCCTCCCTTGCGCGGGCCTACCCATGTACGGAAATTCGCGCATGTTCATCGTTCATGTTTTTGTCCAGGTAAAACCGGAGTGCGTGGACGCTTTCCGCGAGGCAACTGTCGAAAACGCTCGCAACAGCATTGAGGAGGAGGGGGTTGTACGGTTCGACTTTATTCAGCAGCGGGACGATCCGACGCAGTTTGTGCTCGTAGAGGTCTACCGGACCGAAGCAGACACCACGTCTCATAAGCGGACGGCTCACTACGCGAAATGGCAGGTAACAGTGGAAAATCTGCTAACCCAGCCACGGTCACGGATCTTTTACCAAAACATTTTCCCGGAAGACCGCGATTGGTAGATATGCAGTTCGAATTCGCCACGGGTGGCCGGATCATATTCGGATTGGGCGTTCTTCAACGCCTGGGCGATTTCCTCGGTGAGCTCGGGCCAAGGATCATGGTGGTGACAGGAAGCGATCCCAACCGCGGTAGACCGCTGGCGGAGTTGGTTGCGAAATGCGGAGTTGCACAGGTTGAGTTTCGAATCACCGGAGAACCGACGATCGGGTTGATTGATCGGGGGATCCGCTTGGCGCGAGATTCAAACGCAACCGGCATTATCGGTTTCGGTGGGGGAAGCGTAATCGATTCCGCGAAAGCAATTGCCGGTTTGGCGACCAACCAGGGCGATGTTTCGGATTATCTTGAAGTGATCGGCAAAGGGAAGTCGCTGGAAGTCCCTGCTCTCCCGCTTTGCGCGATACCGACCACGGCTGGAACCGGAGCGGAAGTGACTAAAAACGCCGTTCTCGGCTCTCCGGAACATCGCATGAAAGCGAGTTTACGCAGCCCGATCCTGTTACCGCGCTTGGTACTTGTCGATCCGGAAACCACGGTTCCGCTCCCGCCGGCCGTAACTGCTTCGACTGGGATGGATGCACTAACCCAGCTGATCGAGCCGTATGTTTCTGTCCGGGCAAACCCGATCACCGACGCGCTCTGCCTATCGGGGATACCCCGGGTGGCTCAAGGATTGCCACGAGCTTTCCATGACGGGGGCGACCGTTCTGCCCGTACCGATATGTCGTTGGCGAGCTTGTTTGGCGGTATGGCTCTAGCAAATGCCGGACTTGGCGCGGTACATGGGTTTGCAGCGCCGATTGGAGGTATGTTTGACGCCCCGCATGGAGCAATCTGCGCGGCGTTATTACCTCACGTCATGGACATAAACATCCGTGCATTGCGTCACCGTAT
This sequence comes from uncultured Verrucomicrobiae bacterium, assembly GCA_963804425.1. Lineage (GTDB taxonomy): Bacteria > Verrucomicrobiota > Verrucomicrobiia > Chthoniobacterales > JAFAMB01 > DASTDH01. Next base: position 794,274 of record CAWDQF010000007.1, read on the forward strand.
GCCCGAAAGCGACGCGCTTCGTCGATACGATTTCTTGGGACCTCTACTCACCAAGAAAACGACCGCGCAAGCGGATGATGCCGTACACTGGGTGCGCGATCTCTGTCGAACGTTGCACGTGAAGCCGTTAGGCGAATTCGGTATTCGAGAGGAGGATACCCAGGTGTTAGTAGAGAAAGCGCGGCAGGCGAACAGCATGAAAGCAAATCCCATTTCGCTCGATGTGGAAGAACTGACAGAGATCCTCAGAGCCGCGCTTTAAAGTAGTGGGCATCACCAATTCTCCGCGATAGGGCCAATGCCGAGCCTCGTGTACGAGTCCCGCTCGGACTGGGTTTTTCGCTCTACCCTGATGGCTTGGCACATCTCACTGAATTACCGTCGTCAGGATAGTCCGGGGACCGAGTTCAACAGAGAGTACTCCTCGTGAATACTTTACTTGGCGGCTGCCTTTGTTCGATCCATTCGCATCGAATCCTTGGACGGTAGAGACTCTTCCGACAGGAGGGTTGCCATGGAGCTCCACCTGAAGCGTTCGAGTTGTCGATGTGAGATTCGCCAGGGCGATAACTACCATTTTCGAAGTTCGAAACGCTGCTCCGGCTAATCCAAAGGAGTTTTTATCGGGACCGACTGCCTGCACGTCCTTGGGCAACAACTGAAGAAAGGATTGCAGAGCGGTCGCGACCGGCTTGGGTTTGCCCACTTCGTCCAGCAGCCCAAACGCATCGTGAGTCCAGGAAGGATCTTCGGCTTGCCAGAAGGAGACCTGGCTTGCGCCATCCGCGATCAGCTTTAGAGCCTCGCCCGCCACCGAAACACCGAAATCGGCAGAGTTGGCGGCGTTATTTTCACTCCTGACTTCGGGTCCTGCGTCGTACGGCAGTCGGCTCCAGCGCGGACTTTCGCTGGTAAACTCGGTGACCACAAGCGGCAGTCCATGGGCTTGGCTCAATAAGCCGAGCGGGACACCGGCGAACCCAGCTGGTTCCGGGCGCTTAGCCGTATCGTAGTCGTGCCAGGAAAGTTGCTGAAGTAGAGCGATGTGCCCTGTTCGTTCCAACTCCTCGAGATATGCGCCCATGGTGAAGCCGGAGCTCACGCCAGGCCCTTCGATTCCGATTTTAAGGCCGTGCTGGTCAAAGTTCGCTTTCACGCTGCACAGCAATGAGTCGTACTCTTCTGGAGTATAGTTGGTGTTAGAGGCTCCATCGGGTTCGTTGATTAATTCGACTGCAGCCGGCGTGATTCCAAATCGCTTGAGATAGAGTAGATGAGCCACGATCCAATTCGAAAAATCCGGGATGTGGCCCGGCTCAACGTGCATGCGTTCCTTGCCGTCGTCGGCGTGAAAAGTGATGCACCACGGCGGTGGCATCTGCCAGAGAACCAGATGGCACTGAACTTTTAATGCGCCGAGTTCTTCCCGAAATTGCTGCAGCATATCCGACTGCTCTTGATTTTCATATTTCGTGATGACACTCAGGATCTCCGCTACGGACATATGATCTTTGAGCTGATCCGCCGGAATCTCAGGAGTGATGCTGAAGCGAACCCAGCGAACTTTCAGCTCTCGAATCAACGCATCTCGTTCCGTCCGGTGGTCTGTCTGGGGCCAGACTTGCAGACCGAACCCAGCGAATAGGTGGGTTGCGTTGAAGTCAAAAACGATGTGATCCTGCGCGAGGCCGACGATTGGATTACCCAAAGAGATTGCCAGAATGATCGAGCCGTAGAACACCAGTTGGCGGATACAACACATGAGTGGAAGGGGAAAGTGCGCGAAAGAACGCTTTATACAACAGCTAGCACGCGCCGACCGTTCCGATCCGCCTTTGCTGATGACTAAGAGCCGTTCTTCGATTCTTCAGGAGAATCAATAAACGGTAGTTGCTGCCTTTTCAGCCCAAGCTCGGTATCCAAAAGGTTTCGCGACTGCTCTACGCTGGCCTTCAGGGATTGGTAAGTTGCCACCAGCGCAAACGCACCTGCATGGCGGGCGTACGTCGTGTCGGCGGGAACGCCGGATGGCTGACTCGTCAGCACGGTCATTTTGTCCTCGATCCGATTATAGTTTTGGTATTGATCGATCAGCCGTTTAGCCAGCATGAACGTTCGCACCAGGCTGGTGCGAAGCATTTCATTTTCGACTAGGCCGATTTCGGCCGCGTTTGCATCGAAGATACTGAAATAGCTTTGGTAACAGGGCCAGTAAGGGAGAAGCTTTCTCTTCGGATCAAGTGTTTCGATCGGCTTGGCGATGTCTTCGGCCATCATCAACCAAAGTTGAATCAATTCTTCGCGGACGGCGTGGAGGACGCCGGTGATCCGTTCGCGCTGATCGGCGCGCTCGCGTAGACGGTGGAGCTCAGCTTCCTCAAACTGAATTTTGCTCGCGTTCCGATAAGCCCAGCGCGCCGCAAAGAGCGTTCCGGTTACCGCGATGAACGCCGCAAAGGCGAAAGTGACGGATAAAAGCCACGCGGACGGTGAAAATTGAGAGCAAAAATCCGAGATGGCGCGGAACACTTGATTCAGCAAGAAGCCTGCATCCATGGTGGTAAAGCAGATTCGATTGAGGATCTTTCATCTCAACCAAACGTTTTACGTCAGTTTAGCCGGATGGCGGCACGCCGCGCATTCATCTAATTATCAAAAGAGACGTTTGGGCCAGCTCAAAGTTTCTGCTGATTCGGTTTCCACGACTTCTACCAGCTGCTTATTCAGGTCTAATCATCTTCACCTCCCGACCCTTAATTCGCACTCGGGGACGGTTGCACGTCTGGCGACGGCTGCGAGCTAGGCGACTGTTGCGCGCTCGGAGACGGGGACTGCTGTGCCTCGGGGGATTGCTGTGAGCTCGGGGACTGTTGCGCGCCAGGGGACGGGGACTGTTGCGCGACGGTAAACCGATAGCCTGCGTCGACGGCCGATTGGCCAAACTGCTTACCGAGGACAGAGGCCTGCTCGAGAATTTTCTTATCCTTGAATGCGCGACCTTGCCCTTTGAAAGACCAGTTATCTCGGTGTTGCTCTAAGAAATCGCAATAACTCTTGGTATCGTCGCTCAGTTTAATCACGTTATTTGCGTTCTGTATTTTCTCCGCGACGTTTGTTTTGTTGGCCAGAGCGGCGGCCACCTGGGCGTCCATAGGAGGTTTAAGGCCAGCCCCCTGGAGAGGTACGGTTATATCCTTCTCGAATGATTGCAGGGAGTTCAGGTCTCTAGTCGCTGTCGTTTTCAAGGTATCGGCTGCTGCGCGGATCTTGTCGAAGTCCTCTTTGCTCTGGGCAGTGCTAACGCTTTGCAGGATAATGGGTCCGGCGGTGGCCTTGGCGTTTGCTTCGCTCCTATCGATCATCGTGAGCCGATTGAGACCTTCATTAAACAATTGAACCAGCTCATACCTTTCCTTGGACAACTTAGACGCGTCCGTGGTCATCAGATTCAGGTAATCTTCCGCCGTGTTCAGTGGCTTTTCCGATCCAGGAGTCGTGGAAGCGCTCCCTTGAGCCTGTGCTTGGGTCGATTTTCCCTGGCCTAGAGCCTGAAGATATTCCATCGGACCAGAAAGCAGCGTCGGTTTGGTGACAAATAGCACCACCAAGAAACAGACCAGCGCGGTGCCGCCCAAATAAAGGATGAGTCGCCAAACAATCTTGCGCCTTATCGAGCGTTGATATTTGCGGTCTTCTTCGGTGAACTCCGGGTTCGCTTGCATGCGTAGATGATGCACGGATCAGACTGCCACTCAACCCAAATGGCGATAATGGCGCGTTGGCGAATCAGACTTCGCCCGTTGCCTGAAACTCGGGAAGCTTCGTCGGACAAGTCGGCGTACCCTGCGTTCTCCGCTCTCATCTCGGCTATTGGCTATTGGCGATTGATTCTACCTGTCCAACCAGACGGGGGCTTTATCCCAAGGCTCCATGCGATGATGTCCACGTGTCTGCAATTGGCTACTCAGATGCCATGGCACATCCATGATCAGAATGCGATTCCGTCCCTTTAATAGCAGCACCGTGCGAAGGACTGCCGCTCGCTGATTGTGCAAGAAGCTGTAGTACCAATGCGATTCGACGAGTTGGGGGATGAGAACCACGATCGAACTCTCTGGATTCTCCCGCTCCAAATTCCAAATATAATCCAATGTTGGAGCGACTACTTTGCGATAGGGCGACTTGAGAACCGCAACTTCGGGTGCGGGTAATCCCGTTTGGTCGATTGAAGGTTTGACATATTTATTCCAATCGCTGGCAAAATCTTGATCCCCGTCCTCATGCTCGACGTGAACAACACGCACTTTCGCGGCAACCGTGAATGCTGCTTGCAGCGCTCGCGCGGCCACCGTGTTAAGGTGATCGAGAGGAACGACCGCGATCAAGGGGTTCGGCTCGCGCAGAGAGATCGGACCCGAGATCGCGACCTCGGCGGCAACTCTTCGGTAGTGCCGCTCGATTGCTTGCATGAATAAGAATAGTAACGGGAGCACGATGGCGACGAGCCAGGCTCCCTCCGCAAATTTTGTGACAAGGACGATGATCAGAGTGATGCCTGTAGCGAAAGCGCCGATGCCATTAATGATTGCGCTCAATCGCGCGTTCTTTTCCTGCGATCCCAGCCAGTGGACGACCATGCCAGCCTGGGAGAGGGTGAACGCCAAGAAGGCGCCGACAGCAAACAAAGGAATGAGTTTATCGGTAACGCCGTTGAACGCGATGAGGAGAATTCCGGCTAACCCGGTGAGCAGAACGATGCCCTCGGTGTAGACGAGGCGCCGGCCACGAATCCCGAATGAAGCCGGTAAAAATCCGTCAATAGAGATCGTCCGGCAAACGCGCGGAAAACCGGCGAATGAAGTGTTGGCTGACAGACAAAGCACGAGCAGAATCGCGACCATGGTGACGTAGTATAGGATGCCCCGCCCAACAACCGCTGCGGTCAGGAGAGAAAGAATACTTTGGTAATTAGCTGAGCCGGGATCGGTGGCCACAATTTGATAAGCGGATACCAAATACGCGATGCCCAGCAAAAGGACGATCAGGGTCGCTACGATTAAGGTCAGAGTCAGCCGAGCGGATTTCACCACCGGTTCTTTAAATGCTTGCACCCCGTTACTGACCGCCTCCACGCCGGTCATGGCCGTGCAACCGGCGGCAAAAGCCTTCAAGAAGAGCCACACTGTGATCGTCGCTTGTGTTTGGGGCGTGGAAGGAAGCGTGGTGAGTGTTTGCGGGTGTCCCCCACTGAGCACTGTTTTAGCAAGGCCGATGAAACAGATAAGCAGCAGGCAGCCCACGAAAAGGTAGGTCGGCGGCATAAAAGCCAGGCCGGTCTCGCGCAATCCGCGCAAATTCAAGAATGTCAGGAGGGCGAGCACGGCGAGGCAGAGAAGCCGCGTATGCGGTTGTAGGACGGGGAACGCAGAGGTTAGCGCACCGATACCGGCGGAAATTCCGACCGCGACGTTAAGCGTGTAATCAACCATCAAAGCCACGGCGGCCCACAAGCCAGTGGTTTTTCCCAGATTCTCTTTGGCTACAGTATAGGACCCGGCGCCTTGCGGATAGGCGGCAATGGTTTGGCGATAGCTGAAATATACGATGACCAGAATCGCGGAAACCGCGGCGGTGATCGGAATGCCGAAGCCGGCCCCGGCCATTCCAAGAGGGATCAAAATTGTGAGAGCCGCCTCCGGCCCGTAAGCAGCGGAGCTGAGTGCGTCCAATCCAAACACGGAAACACCTGCGAACGCACCGATGCGTTCTTGTTGGTCTTCGCTGGAAGCGAGCGGACGACCGAGTACGTAATCGAGAAGAGCCATATTCGCGAAAGCTTCGGCAGCTTCGTCCCGAATCTAGCGGTTGATCCCCGGCACGCACGCGAAAAGCTTTGCGGTCTTGGCTAAGACGCGAGAAAGTAGGGAGGAGGCAATTATGCGAGTTTCACTTCTGCATGCCTTTGGAAGTTATCTTCAGTCGCAGACAACCCAAGAAGAAGGGCAAGAACCACAGCAGCCATCCGTCACCATCTCGCGCCAAACCGGCTCCGGCGCGGTCACCATTGCGCAGATGCTAGCGGAACGATTGAATGTTGCCGCAAAGCCGCCGGTAGGGGCAACCTCTTGGACGGTTTTTGATAGAAATTTAGCGAGACAAGTCTTAGTCGATCATAAGCTGCCGCTGAATCTGGAGCGATTCATGATTGAAGATGCGCGGCTCCCGGTCGAAGCGATTGTCGAAGAGGTGTTGGGGCTTCATCCCTCCCCATGGACACTTGCTCAGCAAACCACCAGAACCATCCTCCGCCTGGCCGGACTGGGCCGGGTCATCGTGGTAGGTCGCGGGGCGGAGATCATTACCAACCGCTTGCCCTATGTTTTCCACGTCCGTCTGGTCGCGCCCTGGGAGCAGCGGATTCAGCACGCGGTTAAGTATTACAATCTAGACGCTGGCGAGGCGGCCAAATTCGTCAAAGAGGAGGATCACGCGCGACGCCGGTATTTGCGGCGCTACTTTGACGCTGACGTCGATGATCCTTTGCTCTACGATCTCGTACTCAATACCGGAAGATTGGGGTTCGCTCGGGCGACAGAAATTGTGGCGCAAGCGGTTTTACGACATCACGAAGAATTTTTGCGCGGCCAGCCGCCGCTGGGCGCCGCGTAGAGTCACGAGCAATACTATCAACTCGCAGTTTTCGGATCCGGTTCGTACTGCCGGGAAGCTATTGAAAAGCCCGCCTTCTTCCTAACCGGTGTCGAAATCCTCGCCGGACTCGCCAACTCGGAACTTGGAACTCGGGAGCATTCGCGTTTAGCGTGACTGGCATGCGAGCCGACCAGTGCCACATCCTCGTTGTCAACAGCGGGAGTTCTTCCCTGAAGTTTTCGATTTTGGATCCGAGATCCGGGGAGGTCATTGCTTCCGGGATTGCGGAGCGCCTCGGTACGAACCAAGGACGGCTGAAGCTCAGAGACCTGGAGCAGGCCGAGCATGATGAGGAGTTGCCGCAGGCGGACCATCGCGCTGCCCTCCTTCGAATTATTCAGGTACTGTGCAAAAGTGGCCAATTTGATCTGCGCGCGATTGGCCATCGTGTGGTGCATGGTGGTGAATACTTCCGCTCGGCGGTCGTCATCACCGATGATGTTGTGCAAAAGATCGAGGAATTAGCGAGCCTTGCGCCGCTCCACAATCCGCCGAGCGTTCAGGGGATTCGGGTAGCGGCCGAGCTCTTCCCCGACAAAGCGCAGGTTGCCGTTTTCGATACGGCCTTCCATCAGACGCTTCCGCCGTACGCGTTTCATTATCCAATTCCTTACCACTATTACGACAAGTATCGAGTCCGGCGCTATGGATTCCATGGGACCAGCCATCATTACGTTACGTCGGAAGCGGCTAGACTATTGGGTAAACCATTCGACCAGACTCAGTTTATTTCGGCCCATCTCGGGAACGGGTGCAGTGCGGCTGCCGTGAAAAACGGCCAAAGCGTAGATACCACCATGGGGCTCACGCCGCTGGAGGGATTGATGATGGGTACGCGGAGCGGCGATGTGGATCCAAGCCTGCATCTGTTTATACAACAGCAGGAGAATTTCAGCCTCGCTGAAATCACGGACATGCTCACGCGGAAAAGCGGGTTGTTAGGCGTATCCGGCGTGAGCCACGATATGCGCTCTGTGGTGTCCGCGGCAATAGAGGGTGAGCCGCGAGCCCAACTGGCGATAGATCTTTTCTGTTTTCGGCTGGCGCGATCCGTACTTGGCTTGGCCGCATCTCTTTCTTCGATCGACGCACTGATTTTTACCGGTGGCATCGGGGAGAACAGCGCATCGATCCGAGCTAAGGTATTAGGCCATCTCGCCATTCTGCGTCCGGACCTCCATCCGGAGTCGAACGAACAGAATGGGAAAGAGAGCAACGGACGAATTACCGCTGGTCCTGGTCTGACGTGCTTAGTCGTTCCGACAAACGAAGAGCTTTTCATAGCACGCGAGGCATCTCGTCTTGTTCCATGAAACATGCATTTTTTCTCGCTCCGGCCGGCACCAGGGTTGGATTAACTACGGTTGCTCTTGGTCTAGTGAGTGCGCTAGATCGTCGGGGGGTGCGAATCGCCTTTTTTAAGCCGATTGGCCAATCGACAGCCGGTGATTCTGGCCCGGAACGATCGACCCATTTCATTCGGGCCACAACCATTCTGCGACCAGCCGATCCGATCCCGCCTACGATTGCGGCTAAGATGATCGCGGAAGGACGACTCGACGAATTGATGGGCCAGGTGATTGCGGCGTACCACGATTCGACTCAGGCGGCCGACGTAGTGGTGGTCGAGGGACTCCTGCCGGGAGCAGCCGATCCCGATTTAGGCGTTCTCAACCAGGAACTCGTCAGAACGCTCAACGCGCAGGTGATTCTGGTTGCTTCGCGAGCCGATAAGACAAACGAACAGGTGGATGATCAAATCGAGCATGCCGCCAAAGGATTCGGTGGTGTAGAGAAGATCCTGGGAGTCATCGTCAATCGTTATCCCAGCGGTGATCATCCAGTGTCACCAATGCCCGCGGAACGGTTCCGGTCAGAGAGCCGGATTTTTCAGCGCGAGAAACTGCACCTGATTGGCATCATACCGCAGAGCGATGATTTGACCTATTGTCGCACGATCGACATCCAGCGTCATTTGCGCGCCGAAGTGGTCCATCCGGGAGAAATGCAGCAGCGTCGCGTGAAGGTTACCCATCTGTTGGCCCGGACGGTTCCTAACATGCTCCACACGTTCGCTCCGGGTGCGATCTTACTGACACCGGCAGATCGGACTGATGTACTCGTCGCCGTAGCTATGGCAGCGCTGAGCCATATTCCGCTGGCTGGTCTCATTTTAACCGGCGATACCGAGATCGATGATCGGATGATGGGATTTTGTAAGCCGGCGTGGGGAACCGGATTGCCAATCTTGCGCGTTAAGACAAGCAGCTACGATACGGCAACCCAACTGTATCAGCTAAGTCCTGCCGTACCCGCGGATGATCTCGAGCGCATCGAGAACGCAATCGAGCACGTGGCACCGGCTTTGGACGTCGAGTGGTTGATTTCACAATCGAAAAAAGAACTCGAGTTCCGGGTCTCTCCCGCTGCCTTTCTTCATCAACTCACAGAGAAAGCTCGCGCCGCAAAGAAACGGATTGTCCTGCCGGAAGGTTCTGAACCGCGAACGGTTAAAGCAGCTGCTATTTGTGCCCGCCGCGGAATTGCCCGTTGCGTGCTCTTGGCAAATCCGCATGAAGTGAGGGCTGCAGCGAAAAGCCAGGATATCGATCTACCCGAGAACCTGGAAATTTTGGACCCGGCACTCATCCGTTCCAACTATGTCAATCCATTGTTTGAAGTGCGGAAACACAAAGGTCTCTCCTTAGAAATGGCGGCAAGCCAACTGGAAGACAACGTTGTTCTGGGCACGATGATGCTGTCGCTTGGGGAGGTGGATGGCCTCGTATCCGGGGCGGTGCATTCCACGGCGAATACGATCCGGCCAGCCTTGCAGATTATCAAAACGAAGCCAGAGGCAAGGGCAGTTTCTTCGGTCTTTTTCATGTGTCTGCCCGAACAGGTTTTGGTGTACGGCGACTGCGCCGTGATTCCGGACCCAGACGCTGAAACCCTGGCAGACATCGCCATTCAAAGCGCTGATTCGGCGGAAGCGTTTGGTATCCCGCCCAAGGTAGCCATGATCAGCTATTCCACGGGAGAATCCGGCTCTGGCGCCGACGTGGATAAGGTCTGCGACGCGACCAGACTTGCGCACTTGAAACGACCTGATCTTCTGATTGATGGTCCGCTGCAATACGATGCGGCCTTTATGCCGGACGTGGCGAAAACGAAAGCGCCGGACAGTCTGGTCGCGGGGCGAGCAACAGTATTTATCTTTCCGGACCTGAACACTGGAAATACGACCTACAAAGCAGTTCAAAGAAGCGCCAACGTCATCAGCATCGGACCGATGCTCCAAGGCTTGAAGCGCCCGGTGAACGATCTATCTCGAGGAGCCCTGGTGGACGACATTGTCTACACGATCGCTTTGACCGCGGTTCAGGCCACGCAGGCGGCAGCTTCACTTCTTGGAGCAAAAGCTGTGAACCTGATCAATGGGAGACGCTGACGGAGAAGCCTCGGGAGGCGCCTTGCTCAATCCGGTATAGCCGATCCTTAGAGCGGCCATTTCCAGTCGACGATATCTGGCCTGTCGATACCGTTTTCATACGCGTAGCCGCAGCAGGCTATCTGCTCGTTCTTGAACTTATCCTTGATGTGGGCACCTGCCACTTTGAGTCTGGGCACGCGATCGATGGCATCGATCGCAATACTGAAGCGATCGATTTCATTGCGAATCGCCAGCTCGAACGGTGTGTTAATGCTTCCCTGTTCCTTGTAGCCGCGCACGTGCAGGTTGTCATGGTTGTGACGCCGGTAAGTCAGGCGGTGGATCATCCAGGGATAGGCATGGAAATTGAAGATGACCGGCTTATCGAGCGTGAACAAACTATCAAAATCGCGATCGGACAACCCGTGAGGATGCTCCGTGTCCGGTTGCAGCCGGAAGAGGTCCACTACGTTTACGAACCGAATCTTCAAGTCCGGGAACTCGCTTCGCAACAACGCGGTTGCGGCGAGACCCTCAAGGGTCGGAGTATCGCCGGCTGTTGCAATCACGACGTCGGGTTCGGCCCCCTGATCGTTGCTCGCCCAGTCCCAAAGCCCAATCCCCTTCGTGCAGTGAGTGATCGCCGACTCCATATCGAGATACTGAAGGTGAAGCTGCTTATCGCAAACCATGACGTTCACGTAGTCTTTGCTCCGCAAACAGTGATCAGCGACCGACAATAGCGAGTTCCCATCGGGTGGCAGGTAGATGCGAGTCACTTCCGGGCTCTTGTTGGCAACTATATCCAGAAAGCCAGGATCCTGATGAGTAAAGCCGTTGTGGTCTTGTCGCCAAACGGTAGAAGTAATTAGCAAATTGAGCGATGGAATGGACGTGCGCCAAGACACCTCGTCACATTTCTCAAGCCACTTGGCGTGCTGGTTGACCATGGAATCAATCACATGCACAAATGACTCGTAGGTAGCGAAGAAACCGTGGCGTCCGCTGAGAATGTAGCCTTCCAGCCAGCCCTCGAGCGTGTGCTCGCTCAGCATCTCCATGACCCGACCGTTCGGTCCCAGTTCGCCTCCGTCCAGATCTTCGGGAAGATATTCTTCTAACCAGGTCTTCTTGGTGACTTCGTAGATGGCGTCGAGCTTATTCGATGTGGTCTCGTCAGGACCAAAAACCCGGAAGCTGTCCGGGTTGTGCATCATGACGTCCCGCAGGAAAACTCCCAGCGGCCGCGTGTTCCCGACTTCAACCTGGCCGGGCTTCGATGACTCTACCCCGTATCGACGGAAATCCGGCATTCGCAGATCCTTGCTCACGACTCCTCCGTTCGCGTGCGGGTTTGCACCCATACGGCGAACGCCCTTGGGAGCGAGTTCTTTTAACGTCGGAATCAGCTTGCCAGTATCGTCAAATAGCTCTTCGGGCTTATAGCTACGCATCCAGTTTTCCAGCAAACGCAAATGACCAGGATTCTTAGCCACGTCCGCGATCGGGACCTGGTGCGCCCGCCAAAAGCCTTCTAGTTTATGTCCGTCAACCTCAGCCGGAGCCGTCCATCCCTTGGGCGAACGCAGGATGATCATTGGCCACCGGGCGAATTTGGCCAACCCAGTGCGACGCGTTTCCTGCTGAATCGCTTTGATCTCTTCCACGCACCGATCCAGAGTCGCTGCCATTGCCTGGTGCATGCTGTCGTGCTCAGAACCCTCGACAAGATACGGTTTGTATCCGTAGCCTTCGAACAGATCTTCAAGATCTTCATGGCTGATGCGAGAAAGAATAGTTGGATTGTTAATTTTATACCCGTTGAGGTGCAGAACTGGCAAGACAGCGCCGTCGGTGATTGGATTGAGAAACTTATTGGAGTGCCATGAGGCCGCCAATGGACCGGTTTCAGATTCTCCGTCGCCCACGACGCAGGCAGTGATCAGGCCCGGATTATCAAATACTGTTCCGTAGGCATGAGAAAGGCTGTACCCTAGTTCGCCTCCCTCGTGAATAGAGCCCGGGGTCTCCGGAGTGCAGTGGCTACCGATGCCGCCGGGAAAGGAAAACTGTCTGAAAAACCTTCGCAACCCCTCTTCGTCTTCGCTCTTGTCGGGATAAATCTCAGAATAGGTCCCCTCCAAATAAACCGGTGCGAGTACACCCGGTGCCCCGTGCCCGGGCCCCGAGACATACGTCATGTTCAGATCGTATTTTTTGATGATGCGGTTCAGATGCACCCAGATAAAGGACTGCCCGGAGCTGGATCCCCAATGTCCCAACAAACGGCGCTTAATATGCTCAACCTTGAGCGGTTCCCGCAGCAGCGGGTTCTCGCGCAGATAGAGCATCCCAAGGATTAAATAGCAACAGGCGCGCCAGTAAGCATCTACGTTGATGAGGTCTTCAGGACTTAAAGCCGTGCCTTCAACGGTTGCCCTCGCGGGACCAAACGCACTAATGCTAGCTGAGTCAGTTTGAGTTGTGACCATATTTTTGTTCTCCGCTTCCCATGCACCAGAAGAATCGGCTGGTTGATTCGGTAGTCCTCCTCCGCCTGCAGACTTTTGGCAACCCTCTTTGAGGATCTTCAGGAAGTCTCGCTTCGGGATCTGGAAGAATGCCGGGGGTAAACAAGTTTGAAGCCTCTCGCGGCGCTTAGCGGCTTTGCAGTTCAATGCACGACATGAGAGGCTCGATTCCACCGGATCGCGCCGTGTGCTTAGAGCAATTCTCTGAGTTAAGGCAACTTCTCTATTCTTTGCTTGAAACGGCTTTTCTGCTGGCGTTTTCTGCGATCATGGGCATGGGCCAACCAGTTAGAACATCTTCAGCTACCGCGCTTTGGTGCCCTCCATCGTGGCTTGGATTCCTGTGGGGTTTCGCCGAGGCGACACTTTTTTTCATTATCCCTGACGTCGTGTTAAGCTGGGCGTCGCTGGCTGGGGCCAAATGCGGGATCAAGATTTTCGGAGCCATTCTTGGGGGAGCCATAGTGGGCGGTTTTTGCATGTACCTGTGGGCCGTCTGGCAGCCTGAGGTGGCCCGCTCGGCGGTTGCTGGCGTGCCTTTTGTTCGGACTAAGATGTTCGACAAAGTGCAGGCCGATTATCGAAGCCATGGTGTTTCCGGAATATTTTACACTCTGGGCACTGGTATTCCGTACAAAGTCTATGCGGTTCTCGCGCCGCCGGTGTGCAGTCCGATTACATTTGTGCCCATCAGCTTTCTCGCGAGGCTAGAGCGAATGGTCCTCAGCTGGCTGATCCCGACCATCCTGGGAGGGCTTCTCCAACGCTGGATCCGCAATCATCAGCGCCTCACCGGAGCGCTCTGGATCGGATTCTGGGTCATTACCTACGCGAGATATTGGAGTACGGTTTGAGTGCAGAACACGGAATCTAGAATCTGGAAACTTACGGTGACTTCAAGCTGTCGAGATATCCGCAGAGCGCTTCGCCCGCCTGCATCATCAATTCCTGGTTTTGCGAATTCTTGGCTGTGCCCCGGCCGCACCTCCGTCGTGAGGCCGGCACGGAGACCTCGCCGCGCTCGAGCTAACCGGCCACAAGGTCGTGCCTGCGGCGCCGGCTTATGGACACTCCTGCGGTGCCCTCTCATCGGCTGCTCTCTCTCAACTCATTCGGCCTTGATGGCCGCGTTCGTGGCGTCGTTGCGTTTGCGTCGGAGCAGCGCGTCGAGGCTCCAGTCGCCGCCGCCCTGCGCGGCCATGTACAGGAAGAGGAAACAGAACAGGACGGCGGACACGCCTTGGTTCTGGACCGGTGACACGCCATTCGGCGCATGGAACTGCCAATACGCAACCGCCATCATGCCGGAGAGGATGAACGCGACCGGCCGGGTTCCAAGGCCTAGCATGATCGCGATACCCCCCAAGAACTCGAGTGCTCCGCCGATACCCATCTGGGACATAAGGGGCGGGGTGCCAGGCTGACCGGGAATTCCGCCAAACCAGCCGAATAAGATCAAGCCGCCCGTTTGGATGAATAAAAGACCCGCCACGACCCGAAGCAGAAAGTAGGTCACACGGATGATGACGAATTCCCGCTCTGCGGGCGCCGTGGCAGGATTATTTTTTGTGGTCATGTCTTGTCAGTGATTTTATTTCGATTGAGCCTAACGGCAAACGAAGAGAAACGGTTAGCAGCAGCATCGGGCACCCGAGCAGCGTGCAGCGAAAACCTCTCTCGTTACCTCCCAGTCGAACGAGCCGGCGCCGAAGAGGTAGATACCCCATACGGGATTGGTCAGTTTCAGGTTCTGGACGATGTTGCCCGAGTGGGGCGTCGATCCTCCAGCGTCGTCGAAAAAGATCCGTAATAGAAAACGGCGATCATGCCGTTCCGGACAATGACATTCCCAGCATGGTGCACGTAGACCCCGACGTTCGATGTCGGGGTGCCGGGTAGTAGAGATAATGGTCTCCCAAATCCAGGGTCACATTACTGCTGAGGATCTGGATGGCTGCACCAGCAGCCGAAGAGTAAACGAGGTTTGAGCCCACCGCATAGGTGCCGGGAGCATTGATGGCGTAGGGGACCGCGTTGATGATGGTCTGACCGAAGGAGTCGGCAGCAAAGGATGTGATGGCCAATAAAGCGAAGAAGAGAGATTTTATACGAGGGTTTATTTTCAATTAAATTCCCTCCGTGGTGAAAAGATCCAGCGGAAGGCTATGCTCTCTTAGGCCGGGAAACTAGGCAGAAGCCTGTCGATGAAGGCTAGGCGCGTGAGCCCAAGGGCGGCCTGGATGAGCTAACAAAGCGGGCGAACTGATGCGCCGGAGTACCTTAGCCCCAACCTTCCGATTCGCAGTTGCGGAAGGTAATGGACGCTGGTCCATGTAGAGGTGTAAATCGCTGGAGATCGGCAAAAGGTCATCACAGTTGCTGCCCGTCAGGCGATCAAACTTGGAGAAAAATATGAACAACGAAGAGCTGCGCGATTTCAACAAGAAGCGGAAAATTTATCAGATCGCTTGGGTCACCCGTGATCTAGAAAAAAGCATGAGAGCGTGGATCGAGAACCTCAAGATCGGGCCGTGGACGGTGCTGACCTTTACCGATAAATCACTCAAGTACTTGAAGGTTGACGACAAACACGTCAGTGAGCCTTTCAAGTTCCTGATCGCCATATCATGGATTGGCGACATGCAGCTTGAGATTATCCAGCCTGTCTACGGTCCAACCATCTATGAAGCATTCATAGAGAAACACGGAGAAGGCTTGCACCATATTAAGGAGCAAATACAAGATGAGTCAACTGACGCAGTCCTCCAGGAGTATCGCGACAAAGGCATCGGCGTTTTGCAGACAGGGCAGTTCGACATCGATGTTCACTATTATCTGAACACCGAGCCGAAGCTCGACTTCATCTACGAACTCGGCAACTGCCCGAAGCTGGATTTGCCTTCGGACCGGTACTGGACTTACCCGCCAGAACAGGCCTGAGTCTGCTTTTGGTCTGTCGGTTTCTTTGTCTCCCCGACTCCAAACTCTGCTCTCCTACCTTTCGTATTCCACCACCACTAACGCGTTCGGTTTCAGTTTTAACGACAGGTTGGTTGGGTCCTTCTGTACCACGGTCACGCCTTCAGCTAGCGACTGTTCGCCAACCAGACGCAGCGTGGCTTGCTGTCGCAAACTAGGGAAAAAACGAGCTCCCCATCGCTTCCCACTCCTTGAGCGGCGATCCATGGTCTTCGTCGACTAGATGAATCCTGGCATACTTAGTCTGAGGCGCTCCTTTTAACTGGATATCGAATCTCTCCGTAGAACCAGTCTCGTTAGGAGGGGTATAG
Organism: uncultured Verrucomicrobiae bacterium; assembly: GCA_963804425.1. Classification (GTDB taxonomy): domain Bacteria; phylum Verrucomicrobiota; class Verrucomicrobiia; order Chthoniobacterales; family JAFAMB01; genus DASTDH01. The sequence continues at coordinate 810,239 of CAWDQF010000007.1, forward strand.
TTCCAGATAGCCGTTACAACTGAATGATCGACGGATCGAACCGTGGCCAGAGCCGACGGGTGGCTCAATGCAAATTGCTGATCACCCAAGAGACGTAAAATTTTGAAAGCATAAAAAGAGGCTTTTGGAATTCCGCCTGTCGCGATCAGGCCAAACCCATTTGAAAAAGGGCTCTTAGAGACGCCGCCTTCTTCAAAGAAGGCATCGGTGAACGTCCAATAGGACATCTCGGTTACCAGCCCTCCTGAACACTGGCGGATGTTGTTAGCGAGCCAGGCACCGACATATGGCGAATCCAATTGCACGCGGTCAAATCCAGCATTGTATTCGCTCCAGATGATTGGCAAATCTGGCTTAACCGAAGCCTTTACTTCATTGTAAACCTTTCGAACCGCTCGAGCGACCATCTCCGATTGCGGGATCTTTTCCTCTTTCCCAAAGACATTCAGCGCCGTGTCGTTTGGATAGATATGCGTCGAGACGAAATCAACTGGCACATCGTTTTCGCCACAATGCTGGATGAAACGATCCACCCAAGCGGCTTGCGCGGTAGCGGGCCCGCCTACTCTCAATAGGGGGCTGACCGCTTTGAGAGCGCGTGCCGTTAGGTCGTAGAGGTCGTAGTAGGTTTCTTCTTTGGGCTCGCCCGCCCAGAAATTGATATTCGGCTCGTTTCCAAACTTCGAAGTACCAATCGGAGACCTCGGCTAGTCCGTATCGGTCAACCAGGTGTTGAGCGAACAGAAAGATAAGCTGATACCAATTCTGCGGATCGCGGGGAGGAGCCACGATGGGATGATACCAGAATGGATGAACGGCTTGCGTCTCGGCAAGCTCCTCTGGCATGAATCCGAGTTCGACGAAGGGACGCACGCCGTTCTTGAGTAGTCCATCATAGATTAGGTCGACGCGGGTAAAATTCAGTATCAGATTATCGTCTTTGTCTTCGCGGTCGTAGATGCCAACGGACCGTTCAAAGATGCCGTGAAACCTGACATATTTTACGTCAACGATCTCTTTGAGTATTCGCAAGTCGTTTCGCCAGTCCTCGCAAAGGGTCACCGAAGCATGACAGGAGCCAAACATGTGCTCCCAAAAATGGGGGAACGGGGTGGTTGAACCCGCCGCGTCGATAACGATGGTCTCGCCCATGCAACTCATCTAAAGACTTGCCGATTACTTGCAATCGATTTCGATTGAGCAGAGTCGTTTTGGGACAGGTCGGTTTTTCCTTTCTTTTCTTTGAATGGAACCGAAGCGCAGGCGATACGGTTTCGTCTAGAGAAAGGGGTACGGGGCTCGAACTCGTGGCTAATTCGTCTTGTTCGCAGTTCCGAAAACGGCAGAGTCAGGAATGTCCGCAGAAAAATCTTTTTACGTAGTCCGAGAGCCGGAGTGGACCGTTGTCGTTGATACCGACAAGGAGCCCGTTGCGCTTTTCGTTGCTCTAGCAGTAAGAACGCAACGAGGAGCCTTCACAAAACCGGAGTTCATTAGTCCACCGAAACCAGCTCGGGAAATGCTAGACCCGAATTCAATTACAAGACGCGCAAGACTACCAAGAGACAAGGTATTGGGTTATTTAGAATGCCGGACGTAAGATCGCACTACCACCGAAGGCCCCGACGTAACGCAAAAGAGAAGAGAAATTTCCCGCGGCTCATTCAAAAGTTAAAGCAACTAGCATTCGAACGAGGCTTCCCTCGAAACCTCTGACCCACCGTCATCGGACCGATCGCGGCCTGCCTCCGCTCTTCTTCTCGCCAGTCGCGGCAACGGCAAAGGTAACAAATATTCCAGCAAACGTTAATTTAAATAGGGTTACGCGTTAACTGAAACTGCCAACAATCTGTAGCTTGCCCTGAGAGTGGCGAACGCCTAGAGCACCCTTTGAAGGCAGATAAAGACTTGGCGCGAAGAATACAACGCTTTTGAGATCGTTGTAAGTTAAGACGTCACCCTATTTAAACTTTGCCGAACCACAAAGCGTGGGTCCTCCCGATGACATGAAAGTCAAGCGGGTGAGTTCCGATCCAGAGCTTTTGCTCCAGAAATTTGTCCGAAACAGGGCCACAGAATAAAAATTTAATGTTACTCAACGGTTCGTCTAACTGACCAATGCACAGGAACTAAAGAGTTTATGTTTCTCTAATGTCAGTGCTATGAGCTACTTTATTATTATGGAAATTCTCAGGAATCTCACGGACCCAAAACGTGCTCAGTTTAGACTTGCAGAATACCGGAAGCGAAGAAGTCTTCTCGCGTAGCGGTCCCCATACTAACCCCAATGTGTTCTTATTGGCGGGAGTGTTAGTCGCTGCTCATAAGGCGAATATCCTCAATACTCAACAACTCACCTATCTGACCGGAGCGATCAATCACGATCACAGCTTAGCTTGGGATCAGCTGACTATTAATCTCTGGTTTAAGAAGCAGACAGGGATCGCCGGCACGATCGGGTCTAACGAAGCCGATCACCACAACCTTAAAAAACCCGAAAAGAAAGCCAAGAGCCAAGTGAAATCGCCAAGCTTAAAGGTGGCCATCCTATCATTGTTAACGGCACTAACTTATATCTGGGCGTTTGATCACGCCAGCGGTCAGACCGCCTACCCGCTGCAACGCACCGGCAACAACCGCTACCTGACCGATCAAACGGGCAAACCGGTCATGTTAGTCGGGGATAGCGCTTGGAACCTGATCGTTAACTTGAATACAAGCGACGCCAGTCAGTATTTTGCCAATCGGAAAGCTCACGGATTCAATGCCGTAATGACGGCGGTCCTATGCGGACCGGGAGCTTTCGGCCGGTCAGACTTCAGCACCTACGACGGTATCGTACCGTTCACTACCCCCGGAGACATCTCAACGCCCAATCCGGCTTACTTCGCCCGAGTGGACCAGATGGTCAACCTGGCTGCCAGTTACGGCATCATGCTGCTGCTCAATCCAATTGAGAATTACGGCTGGGAGAGCATCTACCAGAACAGCAGCGCGACCAAGCTAACGAATTGGGGAATGTTCTTAGGCAATCGCTACAAAGGCAGTTCGAACGTTCAATGGTTTCACGGCAATGACTATCAGGACTGGCCAGCGGCCGATAGTGCTTTCCTCAGCATCATCAATGGGATCAGGAGCGTCGACGGCAACCACCTGCACACTTTCGAACTCAACTATCTCAACAGTGAAGACCTGGACGACGCCAATTTAAGCAGTGTACTCGGCCTCAACTTCGTCTACAGCTACTTTCCGACTTACGCGGAAGGGCTCGAGGCATACAACCGCAGCGCCATGCCCTGGATTTTAGGCGAGAGCAACTACGACCAGGAACACCTCGGCAACGTGGACGGCGGATCGGTCGAGAACTTGCGAAGACAGGAGTATTGGGTAGCGACCAGTGGAGCGGCTGGACAATTATTTGGCAGTTTCTGGACCGACCGATTTGCGAACGGCTGGCAAAATAACATCGATGACGCGGGAACTGTGCAATTGCAGCTATTAGTCAATCTGTTTAACGGATTGCAATGGTACAACCTGATCCCTGACCAAAATCATCAATTCGTGACTGCGGGCTACGGCACGCCTTACACGGACCTAGGAGCAGCATCAGCTGTTGGCACGATCCCCAACGATAACTTTGTCACAGCAGCGCTGACTAGCGACAACACACTTGGAATTGCTTATCTGCCAAGCATTCGCACAATCACCGTCAATTTAGGCATATTCAGCGGACCAGTCAGCCTGCAATGGTTTGATCCGAGCAACGGTGCGACTCAAACGATCGGTGGATCGCCGTTCGCTAACAGCGGAAGCATGCAAATCGCGCCACCCGGTCAGACCAGCGACGGCCAGGACGATTGGGTTCTAATATGCAAATCAACGTCAAATCCCACCCCCACACCCACGCCGACTCCGACACCAACGCCGACCCCCACACCAACACCGACTCCCACACCAACACCGACTCCCACACCAACACCGACTCCCACACCAACACCGACTCCCACACCAACGCCGACTCCCACACCAACACCGACTCCCACACCAACACCGACTCCCACACCAACGCCGACTCCCACACCAACGCCGACTCCTACACCAAGCCCAACTGCGACTCCGCCACCGACTCCCACCCCAACACCAGGATTCGCTCCAAACTTAATTTCGGCAATCAGTAGCTCACCCGGAGACGCCACGCTGCACTGGACAGAAAGCGGCAGCGGTGGCTGGTACATAGTGGTCTATGGCACGCAGAGCGGACAGTATAAGAGCGCGAGTTATCCTCCCGGCACCGACAGTGACGTCACGTGGACGGTATCGAACTTAACCAGCGGTACGACTTACTTTTTCTCCGTGGTGTACATTCAGAACGAAATCGGAGTTCTCGGCACTTCGAACGTACTCTCAGTCAACATCCAATGAGTAATCCAATGGTGGCGGGAAGATAAACACCCAAGCTTTTTTGTCTTCGCTGAGGTTCACCGTTGGAAGGATCATGGCAAATCCTATTTCTTTGATTGCTTCGGTCCAAGTCGGTTGCCGACATCTGCCATGATAGAAGCGTTCTCCAAGGATGACTACTGCCACAGGCCATCCAACCAAAACATTAAAAAACCGCAGAACTACACTTTAGACCTGTCCAGTCAGGGGATTGCGATTCAAGTCGGGCTTTCTTTGCCCGGAGAAGTGACATCAGGGCGCTCAGACACTGACGCGCCCTAATGCCTGAAGCAGGTAGACTTCGACCTTTAGTTCGTGCCTCGAGGGTGTAGCGCGCGTGCGTGTAGAGATAAAAACCGGCGAGATCCTTTGGTCGCTGTTCGCGCACTGAGCCGCGCATTTTTGCCTCTAACCCTATGGAAGCGTGATCAAATGATTTCTCGGGTTATAGTCATAGTATACCGAGATTCTGAATGTGCCGCTGACGCTTTGCTTTAACTGCCAGTGTGCCCGCACCCAGCCTACTGTATACGTCTATCACTCGAATATCAGTGATTGCGCCGTTTTGCGCAGTAATTGAAAGTAACACACCCGGTTCATAGTTATTGTGTTTTTCTCTATAGTCGCGCACCTCCTCCCAGAGCTCGTGTGGGAAATGCGACTTAGGTGCGCTTTCAAAAAAGTCTTTTGCCGAGCCGGTCCGACGACCGGTATGCGCGGGCGTTTGGCCTGAGGGTTTTTCCAAGAGTTTAAATGTGATTGGCTGGTCGGCTGTGCCGCTAAAGGCCAACACAAATTTCCAGTGTTGCTTGATCCACGCTGCTACTTCCGCTGAGGTTTGTGGCCATTGAGCGGCTTCTCTGACCGTCACATCGGTAATGGCGCCTTTTGCGGCGGTGATTTGAGCGTGTAGCGCAATTTCTTTTGTGCCAGTGCGGGGTTGCTGCAACTCTTGCCACGCTGCGTCGGAAAGTTTCGGTGGCGGCGCTGATGAGAGATCGGGACTTGCTGCGCGCAGTGAAAACACTGCAAACCCGAGCATCAGCAGACTTGATAGCCAACGGATCGTTCTATTCACGCCAACTCGCTTCTAATGAATCGATTTACCTTCGGCAACACTTCTCGTAGCTCCACTGATGGCCCCGACTCGAGACCAAGCTGCGCGCGAGCATCTGTTTGGGACGGTGCGAGTGACGGGGAGGTCAAGGGGTGGGAAAATAGGACGCGGACGATCGTGGTTGGAACTAGTGCGCCTGGCGTGCTGCCGAAGCTAGCAATCGAACTGGATTACCTATCTGTGTATCGGTTGGTTCCGTTTTTGATGTTTGCCAACTCCCCAGCTGCCGCAGAACTCCGCGTTCAACTTTTTATTCTCGTCATTCGTCGGCCTATTTCCGCGTCCGGTTGGAATCATTAGGTTGCGGATGAGGGACCGGGTTCATTTACGCTCGTTATGACCAGCCAAAAACTTCACGAGATGTTGATCGGGCTGTACCTGGAACTAGGACTTTCGTTGCAGGACGCGCTTCGAGCGGCAGAGGCAGATCTGAAACAACTCGCCTCCCAGCTATCCGCAAGCGAGATGAGCTCCTTTTTCGGCAGCGAGGGACCGTTTCATGAACAGCACCTGCTCCAATTCCGGAAAAGCGCTAGTTCGCGCCCTGATCGGCTTAAATTCCCCACCGTGGGAAATTTGCTCTCACTCCACCAGCCTACGCGTGACGTCGAACGACAGGCCGGCGAGCAGTTCCTCGCGGAGATCGGGCGTGTCGGATATCCCGGCGACAACGTCGTCCAAGAGTCTCTTTGAGCCGAAGGTCTCGGCCACGAAAATGCATCGTGTCCCGGGATCGCCAGGCGTCGATTATTTCGGCTCGATTGCCGTCGCAGAGGGCCAACACTGATTCGTCACCGGGTCCGGCGAAATCGCAGAAGGCAGCCGGCCGGGCCGGGGACCTGTTCAGGCGGATTGAGGATCGGAGCTCGCACGTGATCGAGCGAGATCATGGAGTCACCTTCATCGTGAGCCACTCGGCGCCGTGTTTGATTCGAAAGACGTTATCCTTCAAATTCTCTCGATCGGCTTCGATAGCGGCCGCGGCGACGTGAGGGCACATCGAAGAAGGGATCCGGAAAACACCCTCCCGGCTCCCAGATTTGCTCGCAATCGGCTATAGGTATCGGAGCCGAATACAATATCCAGACCATTCATACGGGCCCGCATATTAGAAAGTGCAAGGCTATCGCTTTATCCTCCCGGAAGGTGGTAGGTTTTGCGTTTGCGGAAATAGCCGTTTTTTTTCTCGGGCTTCGATTCCGGTTTCAGTTCTCGGGAACCCGAGCGGGCCGACTCTGAGGAAAAGTGGGGTGCCGAAGAAAAAATGAAATGGGGGCGGCGCTGAGGAGAAGAAAAAATGGGGTAGCTCAGGAGAGAAAAAGAAACGGGGAGGTTCCGAAAGAGAAACCTTCGAATCAGCTTAAACATAGCGGCCGGTGGGTACCGGTTTGTTGCGACGTTCTAGCCGCATAGAACACAAATTCGGAAGGATTTCTGTTCAATGCGAGCTGAAGCGAATCGAGGCACTCCCGTCGACATGAGAACGATCGACATATTCGTTTCTTCCCCCGCAGACGTACAAAAGGAACGTGCTGTAGCGGAACAATTGATTCGTTCGGTTGCCGCGGAGTTTAATCTCCCGTTAAACGTCTCCTATTCCAATCCACTACAAGGATCGAAGGAGGAGGACGAGATTAGCGTTGAGCGTGAAGATTTCGGCGACGAATCGACCCTCGTTTTGTGTCCATACTTTTGGGAGTATCCGGAGTTGGAGGGAGATGACTTCTTGGAACAGATTCCGAACCCGGGCCAATATGACCTTGTCATTTGTATTCTCTGGTCCCGGCTTGGAACCGCACTGGTCCAGAAGTGTGTCATGCCGGATGGCAGTCGACCGAGGTCCGCAACTGATTACGAAGTTGGTTGGGTATTGGATCAGTCGAAGCGAACTCCTGGGTTTCCGGGGTTGCACGTTTACCGGAATCGAGCGACTCCCGCTGCACCGCTCGAACCGAAAGAAAAACGGGAAAACTTGTGCCGGCAGTGGGATGCGGTGCAGGAGTTTTGCGCGGCATGGGAAAAGAATGGTGGAACAGAGTTTCGCGAATGCTGCCATGATTATCAAGACCTGGAAGAGTTCGAAAATTTGTTTCGAGAGCATTTTCGCGATTTCCTCGCACGGCAGTTGGATCGGGCAATTGACTCGAGGAAAGCGCTGCGAAAGGTCCGTTACTTGGAATCGAACCCTTTTCGGGGTTTAAATTTCTTTGATTTCGAACATGCAGCTCTCTACCACGGCAGAACGAAAGCCGTCGAGGAAGTGCTTGATGCGTTGAAGAACCAGGCGACGGCCAAGAAGCCCTTCGTCCTGGTGTTGGGTCCCAGCGGTTCTGGAAAGAGTTCCCTGGTTCGGGCCGGCGTTCTTCCTCTTTTGACTCAGGGTGGGACACCTGTGGGCAATGGACCTTGGCGTCATGCGCTGACCCGACCAGGGGCCGGAGGGGTCGCCGGGGATCCCTTCGATCCACTAGCCGCCGCGCTGCTTGCCAAATTCGCCCTGCCAGAGCTTCAGGATGCAGCTACGCCCGACGATTGGCGGAATCTCGCGTCCCAATTAAAAAAAGATCCGGACGGTGCCGCGATCCGGATAACGGAAGTGCTGGATCAGCTCACCCGCCACGAGTTGGATCGTCCCGTTGTCAGGCTTGCGCCCAGGTTTGAGCACTCCAAGGCAGCCATCATACCGAAGAGGCCGGCACAGGTAAAACCGAAGATGCGGCTGGCGCTCGTTGTAGATCAGTTGGAGGAGTTGTTTACAGGGGTTTCCCCAGTGCTCCAGCGGAAATATATCGCCGCTCTCTGTGCTTTGGCTAGCTGCGAACGGGTCTTTATTATCGCGACGTTGCGCAGCGATTTCTACCCCCATTACCAGAAGTTTCCCGAATTGGTCGAACTCACAGCCTTCGGCGGAAGATACGAACTTCAACCTCCGACACCGCGCGGGATCGGGAACATGATCCGGTTCCCAGCAGACGCAGCCGGTCTGCGCTTCGAGCGGGATCCTGAAACGAGTCGAAGCTTGGACGAGGCCTTACTGAAGGCAGCGATAGCCAGCCCCGAACCGCTCCCGTTGCTCGAACACCTACTTTCACGGTTATATCAGAGACAGCTTGACCGAAAAGATGGTTTGCTACTCTGGTCTGATTATCGCGGATTGGGCGAACTTCAGAATGCGTTGGCCCAGCACGCAGAGACCGTGTTCTTAACGTTGAAGCGCGACGAACAGCAAGCGCTTAAATTCGTGATCCGGCATCTGGTAGCGCCCGGCCGGGGCGAAGAAGGTCTCTTCAACCGTCGGACCATCCCGTATCGTGATCTCGTTTCATCGCCTAAGCTTAATCAGCGGCAGAGAGCAGGCGCTAAAGGCTTGGTTGATCGTTTGATCAAAGAGGGACTGTTGAGCGCCGATGCTGATCCGAAACAAGAGCTGTTGATCAGAATTCCCCAGGAGGTGCTGCTTCGGAAATGGCCAGGAGTCTGGCAATGGTTATCTGAAGATCGACACTTTTTTCGGATGCGAGATCGGCTGAATGCCAGCCTAGGGCTTTGGCTTAGTCGAGACCGCAAAAGCGATGACCTGCTCGACCGTGGGATCGGCCTGGCCGAAGCGGAGACTTTGCTCAGAGATTTTGGGTCGTCATTAAGCGAAAGACAGGTCGACTACATTCAAAAGAGCCTTGCGAGGCAAAAACGGCGCCGCTGGGTGCGGGATAATATCGGGTTGGCAGCTATCGCAGGTTTGGCTGTTTTCGCTGCGGTTGCGGCGGTCGAACGATTCAACCCGGCGAGCCGGCGCAAAAACAGAGAGCAAGACGTCCAACAGGCGCAACAGAATGCCGATCTTGCCGCTAGCCAGCGGAGCGCACTGGAAACCGAGCTCAAAAAAGCTCAAGAGAAAGAGCAGCTAGCGCAACAGAATGCCGATCTTGCCACTAGCCAGCGGAGCGCACTGGAAACTCAGCTCAAAAAAGCACAAGAAGAGAAAGCGCAACTAGCGCGACAGGATGCCGATCTTGCCACTGGCCAGCGGAGCGCACTGGAAACTCAGCTCAAGAAGGCACAAGAGAAAGCGCAACAGGCGCAACAGAATGCCGATCTTGCCGCTAGCCAGCGGATCGCACTGGAAACCCAGCTCAAAAAAGCACAAGAAGAGAAAGCGCAACTAACGCGACAGGATGCCGATCTTGCCACTAGCCAGCGGATCGCGTTCGAAACTGAGCTCAAGAAAGCTCAAGAGAAAGCGCAACTAGCGCAACAGAATGCCGATCTTGCCACTAGCCAGCGGATCGCGTTGGAAACTGAGCTCAAGAAAGCTCAAGAAGAGAAAGCGCAACTAGCGCAACAGGATGCCGATCTTGCCGCTAGCCAGCGGATCGCACTGGAAACCCAGCTCAAAAAAGCACAAGAAGAGAAGGCGCAACTAGCGCAACAGGATGCCGATCTTGCCACTAGCCAGCGGATCGCGTTCGAAACTGAGCTCAAGAAAGCTCAAGAGAAAGCGCAACTAGCGCAACAGAATGCCGATCTTGCTGCCAGCCAGCGGATCGCGTTGGAAACTGAGCTCAAGAAAGCTCAAGAGAAGGCGCTACTAGCGCAACAGAATGCCGATCTTGCCGCTAGCCAGCGGAGCGCACTGGAAACCCAGCTCAAAAAAGCTCAGAAGAGAAGGGAGCGCAACAGAATGCCGATCTTGCCGCTAGCCAGCGGAGCGCACTGGAAACTCAGCTCAAGAAGGCACAAGAAGAGAAGGCGCAATTAGCGCAACAGGATGCCGATCTTGCCACTAGCCAGCGGATCGCACTGGAAACCGAGCTCAAGAAAGCTCAAGAGAAAGCGCAGCTTGCGCAACAAAATGCCGATCTTGCCACTAGCCAGCGGATCGCACTGGAAACCCAGCTCAAAAAAGCGCAAGAAGAGAAAGCACAGCTAGCGCAACAGAATGCCGATCTTGCCACTGGCCAGCGGAGCGCACTGGAAACTGAGCTCAAGAAAGCACAAGAGAAGGCGCAACTAGCGCAACAGAATGCCGATCTTGCCACCAGCCAACGGAGCGCACTGGAAACCCAGCTCAAAAAGGCACAAGAAGAGAAGGCGCAACTAGCGCAACAGGATGCCGATCTTGCCACAAGCCAGCGGATCGCACTGGAAGCGGAGCTCAAGAAAGCTCAAGAGAAAGCGCAGCTTGCGCAACAAAATGCCGATCTTGCCACTAGCCAGCGGACCGCACTGGAAACCCAGCTCAAAAAAGCACAAGAAGAGAAGGCGCAACTAGCGCAACAGAATGCCGATCTTGTCACTGGCCAGCGCAGCGCGCTGGAAACCGAACTCAAAAAAGCACAAGAGAAAGCGCAACTAGCGCAACAGAATGCCGATGTTGCCGCTAGCCAGCGGACCGCACTGGAAACTCAGCTCAAAAAAGCACAAGAAGAGAAGGCGCAACTGGCGCAACAGAATGCCGATCTTGCCGCTAGCCAGCGCAGCGCACTGGAAACCGAGCTCAAAAAAGCACAAGAGAAAGCGCAGCTAGCGCAACAGAATGCCGATCTTGCCACTAGCCAGCGGATCGCACTGGAAACTCAGCTCAAGAACGAACAAGTGAAGCTGCAGCAAGTCCAAGCAAATGCGGACCGTGCGGCCAGCCAGCTAAGCGGGTTGGAAGCTCAACTAAGGCAGGAGCAAGAGAGGGCGCAAAAAGCCCAGGCAAACGCAGATTTTGCGACCAGCGAGCTTAGAGGAATGCGGCTTGTCGAACGAGTTACAACTCCACTAAGGGCACTGAAGATTCGGCCGGCAATGAAAGATCGAAATTCGGAACCAGGGATTGGCGCCGACGCTACTTTTGCCTGGTTTATGATCGGGGTTAATCCCGAAGAAAAGCAGGACGGACTACAGTGGGGAAAATACGCCCGGCTCAACCCGCCTCAACACGTCTCTCCCATACCGTCACCATCCACCAAGGAATCCGAGACATCTAATCCTCCAGAGTCGCAATTCGATCGAAGTGCCGAAGCCTCCGGGGAAGAGGAGTTCTTGAAAGAATTTGTTCTCGGATATCTTCGAACGGTTGCAAGCAATGATACGTCAATCCAGCAGCGGTACTTTGCGGAGCAGGTCAATTTCTACGGAAGAGGTGTCCTTAATTCATCGAATATTGAAGCTTCTACGCGGCATTACCACGATGAGTGGCCCATCCGGGAATGGGCGCCCCGCGGAGAGGCTAAAGTGGTGCGGTCAAGGAATCCCAATCTGTTTGTCGTGTATCAGCCATTCAATTGGACCGTTTCTGACGGTTCCCGTAATGCCCATGGCAATGCGACCCTCTATCTTCGGATCCGCAAAAATTCTCAGGGCGAATTTCGGATCGTTCACATCCATCAGCTCAATCACTGATCCCTTTCCTGGCCATAACCAATCCATCATCAGTTTTAAGACTACCGTAGGCTCCGCGGTGGCGAGCAACTCGTTTAGGCCATGCTTGCGCACAAGCACGACAGAACCTCGACAACAACCGTGGAAGTCGCGAGGTGCGCGGCTGAAGTGGTGGCTCGCCTCTTTCGCGCAAATTGTTTTTCGCGGTGAAGCGATCGACGAATGCTCAGGCTAGGAGCTTCTGCGCGTCGCTTTCGTTCACTTAAATAGATTTTTGCCGCAAGATTTCGCGAAATTTTTCTCCAGCAGGTGTCACCTCACCCTTTGTGGCGCGGGCGATGCCAACGGACGGCGCCGCGTCCGTCGTACCGGTCAGTGGGCGATAGAGCAGGCGTTTGCCAGCCACGCGCTTGAAGACCGTGGTCACTAGCGCGATCCCTCCGGACTCCACTTCCATGATCAGCGAACTCGCGCTGTCGCATTCCTCCGCGATGTGCGGTTGGAGTCATGACCCGAGTCATAGCTGAAGGTGCGCAACATTATCATGGTCGCCTGAAAGCCCTTCATCGGAGTACACGCGTTCTCTAAAACCAGATGATTTAGACCGCGATTTACCTGCGATCGACAAGCGCCAAAGAATTTCGCAAGGTAGTTGTAAATGCGCCTAATGGCGCGTCTCGGTGGAGGCTTGAGTTTGCGAGAGGTCGCCTTCGCTAAGTTTGCGCCGGAACAGATCCAGCGCCATGGTGTAGACCGTCCGTGCGGCGGCCGCATCGTATCGAGCGCCTTGGTCCCGCATGAATGCATGGGCGCCGTTGAATTCGTGCCAGCTGAAATTTGTTCCAGCGTCGGCCAGTGCATTGTAAATCGTTGCCCGACCTTCGCGGGGAATGTGCGGATCTTGCCGGCCAAACACGACCAAGAGTTCGCCCCTGATCTGAGGGATTCGATCGAGCGTGTCGTCGTTCAAGCCTTTGCCCAGACTCCGCTTGTGGATGTCGGTCGGGTAACAGCAGGTCGCTGCCAGCACTTCGGGGTTGGTTGCTGATCGGAAGGCAAGGTGTCCACCGATACAGAAACCCATAGAGCCGACCTTGCCGGTACATTTAGGATGCGATTTCAAATAGCTCAGTGCGGCCTTTGCGTCGGCATCGTAGCTGGAGAGTTCTTTGTTGATTTTGTCCGCGTTGCCCCGATCCGCTCCCGCCTGGTCGTATGGAAGCACAATGCCCGGTTCTTCGAGCTCATGGAATATTTCCGGGACGACGACCACGAATCCGTGTCCGGCCAGCAAAGCAGCAGTACGCCGAATCGGTCCGGTCACCTGAAAGATTTCGGAGAACAAGACGATCCCTGGGTAACGGCCTTCAGCGACCGGAGACAAAACGTAGGTACGCATTGGCCCGGCTGGCGTTGGGATATCGATGAATTCGTTATCTGTGATGATCATAAAGCAGCGAATTTGGACGGGATCGGGCTCCGATAAACGAGCAAATAGTTGAAATGAGGCGAGCAAAGTTAATCGCAAAGAACCTGGATAAGGCAACCCCTGTGTGCATGCCGTGCACCATCACTATGTCCTCAATCTCTACGTCGCTGGGAGACACTATCAAAATATACCTTTCCCGTCGCCACCCCCTGCGAGCCCTCTCTTGAGCCAGTTGCCTCTGCCAACGCTACTGCCTTCCTGCACCTCAACGCCGGTGGGGCTTGTTTTGAGGCCACTCTGATTCGGCTATCGCCACAGGAGCCCTTTAAATCGACTTCAGGTATTCGGCGCTTCCGCTAAACCACTTCCGCAGCGGAGCCTGCCCCTTTACACCTTCGTAAAAAGAAGAACCTGGATAGAACCAGGCTCAAACCGCCAGCCTCGGTATTCACCCTGGAATACTGGCTGGCTGAGAAATAGGACGACACACTGTGCGCCAAAGCCACTCGTGATGAAAGCTCTGCGCCTACCGCCCTTTAGCTTGCGCTCTTTTGCGACCTTCCTGTGAATGGGTTCGGGTCCGGCTTGCGCACTGCAAGAGATATTTCGATAAGTGTCCTGAACTATCCGCCGCATTCGTCGTGGTATTGAAAACCAAGGAGAAGTGAATTATGACAACAAACACCGCAAACACGATCCGTCTCCATCGGGTGCTCCGAGCGACACCAGAGAAAATTTACCGGGCGTTCTTGGACTCAGACGCAATGACAAAGTGGCTTCCGCCGAATGGATTCACTGGCAAGGTTCATCACCTGGACGCGAAAATCGGCGGCACCTACCAGATGTCGTTCACCAATTTCAACACCGGCAAGAGCCACTCCTTCGGTGGAACCTATCTCGAATTGAAGCCCCACGAACGCATCCGCTACACGGACAAATTCGACGCCCCGGGTCTGCCCGGCGAAATGCAAACCGCAATCACGTTGAATCAGGTGTTCTGCGGCACGGAATTGAACATCACGCAGGAAGGAATACCCGCCGCCATTCCCGTCGAGGCGTGCTATCTCGGCTGGCAGGAATCGCTGACGCTGCTGGCAAAACTCGTCGAGGCTGAAATCCCAGATGAGATGTGAAGCCGTTCTTGGAATGACGAACGAGGGGCGACGTTCAGGACAAATACGTTGACCAGCGAGGCAGAGACGATCGAAGGGCTGAAGAAGTTTTTGTCTCGCTAGCGCTTCAAGGCTTTTACCCAACGTCTTCTATTGCTCGGACAATCAGCTAGGCGCATCTGGCATAACCCGAAGCTGGCGGATTCATTGTCGACTGATGTACGAAAGATCCAAAGGAGCAAACTCCGTTTCGGGTACGACGGGAGGTTTAATGTGTTGAGCGAAGCGCCAGGGCAGCCCCGCGACTAACTCCGGAATTGGAAATTCCCTTCGAACGGTATACCAGCCCCGGTGTTTTGATGGGCGAAGGTGCTTAAGGTCGCTTGGCGACGCCGGGGCGCTTTTGGGGTCACATGCGAGAGCATTGATGTCGAAGGGAGTGAAATCGGGATCGGCAACAAATGGCGGATTACGGAGGTCATACAGCTCCTGGAGCGGCCAAAGCGGATTTCCAGCCGGATAGCGGTCCCGAATGATTTTTCGGTCCAACATAAGCCTCGCGTTCCCTCCGAGCCCGTATTTTAGTTCTCTGGCTAGTCCAATCGGTAAATTGTGGATTGACCTGCTTTCGCTTTATTGTCGGCTAACTGAACCAGATTTCCAGCCCAGATGTAAGGTGGTATTGGTCTGATGCATACGAACTATGGAATCAAACACTAGCCAGATGTTACATCTGGAGCTCAGACGGGCCTCTGCTCTTCCCCTCGCAGCGCTCTCCTCATGATAACTCTCGTTCGCATCTGTCGAACTTCGGGCCGACGCGCTGTCTCCGAGCGTCCGCAAGACCTCGACGTGTTTGCAAATAGAGTTGCGCTGCGTCTCACAGTCCACAACCTCGCCAGTGCGAGTGTGGAGCCAAAGCCTCTCCCAGGCGGTGGTGAGTGACGGAAGCACGGCAGTCACCGCTGGCAAGAGCGTCTCGTGGTGTTTGGCGACGAGTTCATCTCTGCGAATCTGCTGTGCGATCGGAATTCCCAACCTAATTTTTAGGTAGTGTTCCAGCACCAGATTTCTCGCCGAACTCAACGCAGTCGCATTACTTTGATGATCGGCCGAACGTGCGGTGATTAAATCGGCCAGGCGAAAGCTGGTCCGTTCGCAGTTCAAGATTTTGCGGCGGGAGAGAACCAGACCAGCCATTTCGTCAGGGCCGCAAGCAGGTTTGCGGTGGCCGACAGGTTTCGATGATCGTGTGGATCGCCGCAACAAGTGTGGCCCCGAGCGCCTCTCTTATTCCCGCTCTGACGGTTTTCGGAAAATCGCCTTAGCTTTCTGGCCCCTCGCCCTTCTTGCGTTTTTTGCGGGTCGCTGCCGCTTTTTTCGGGGAGCTGACCATCCTGGCCATTACCTCCGGTTTGGCCACGGTCACGGTTTTATGTGCGATTGTTACCAGCCAAAAGCGCCCGGAGGCTTTCACAATTTCATTGGCCTCGCGTGGTAGCGGTTTTCTGGACTCCTCTTCCGCCCAGGCTTTTTCTTCTTCGGTCAGCGTGACTGCCTCCATTGATCCGATTAGTCTCTTGGCTCCTCGCTCGGCGTACCTTTCTAAGATATTGTCCATAGAGATTTTTATCGTTCGATAAACCAAATTTTGAATCGCTCCGAGACCTGTGCGCTAGCGCGCTTCCTGGAAAACCTTCTGCGGCTAATGTCAGATTTAACTCTTCTTTTCCTTTAGAACTGAAAAACTCCTGAATCGACCCGGGCACGTTTCCCACGGAGTTAGTCTAGCGCGTGCGTTTATCGCTCACTTTTCTGGTGCGCTTAGGTCCGGGCCGATGGCCCTCACTTCAACAGTTTGACCGAACTTGAAACCGGGGCAGTCTTCGGCTGTCTGCACGGCTTGTTCAAGACTGTCCGCTTGAATGATCAAGAAGCCTCCGATTGCTTCCTTGGATTCTGCAAACGGGCCGTCAATCACTGCCTTCCTGTCCGTCACAATTTTACCGTCATAGACTAAAGGCCCCCCGCCTCTGAACTTGCCGTCATTCCTTAGTTGCTCGAACCACGCAGTGAATCGAGCCAAGTTTTGCTGAATCTCTTCCGGAGAAAGACCGTTGTGCCAACTGGTGTTTCGGAAGAGCAACAGGTATTCTGATGTCGCCGATTTTGCGATCATTGTCGTGTCACACGCCTGGCGTCTTAATCATACGACGAACGAGATCAGGAGATCAGGACACTTCACGTCATTTTTCAATGTAGCGGATCCCGATGCGCCGCCACGTCTCCCCATGGGCACTTTAAGGCCGTACTCCGGCAGCACCGATGATGGAAGCGTAAGCCTCACGCGTAGTACGACCCAGGCTGGCCAGAAGAGTTTGAGGGTTTGCGTTCGAGAGTCTGGGCGGCTGTGAGCGACGTAGCGTTTTCAGTAGAGCATGAGGGTAGCACATCGGTGCCCGGTTTGGCCGCAAAGCCGATCATCGACATCAGCGTCGTCGTTCGTGAGAAGCTGGATGTGCCGGCGGCAATCTCACGGCTGGCGACTTTAGGCTATGTGCATAGGGGTAATCTTGGCATTGATGGACGGGAGGCGTTCGACAGTCCCGAAGGGTTGCCTATGCACAACCTGTATTTGTGCCCGTGCGACAGCCCTGCCCTTGCAAACCATCTGGCGGTTCGCGATTACTTACGCACGCATCCCGAAGCAGCGACGGAATACGGCGAACTCAAAAAACGGCTTGCGAAGGAGTTTCCCGACGATATCGACAGTTACATCAACGGCAAGACAGACATGCTGCTATCAATACTTCGGGGCACCGGGTTCCCGTCAGAACATATCCGGGAGATTGAGCGTGCAAATCGGAAGTGAAATTACAAACACGCCCTCTAGGCTCATAGGGAGAGCATTCCCGTCAAATGACCAAATCGGAGCGTCGCCCGGTCATTTCTCCGGCTTCAACCGGCACCTCGAAGCTTCCGTTAGAGCCCGCGCTGACCGTTTTCTTTGAGGGCAGATCCGTTCGATCGAAAGAGTCCTCTTGCCGGATCGAGGTTGGCTAGTCTCATGAATTTGTTCATGGCCCGACGCACCGATTGCTCGGATACACCAATCTGCCGGGCTATTTCGGCTTCGGTCAATTTGCTGGTCGATGTCAATCCGATCGTGCATGAGACAGCAACCCAAGCGAGCCGCGGATCTGTGGCCCGCGACATGAACGCATCAACGGACCTTAGAATTTTCATGCACTCAAGCGCGGCGTCTCGGTACTCAGTATGGTGATCGGGAAGCGGTTCGATCGAATCGATCGGATAGGCGTTATAGGATGCTGCGTTCCAATCCGCTGGGTCAAGAAATTCGGCCTCGTTGAAGTATTCCATGCCGGGGTGAGCAAAAGCGGCGGGTTTCCTTTTAGCACGTGGGGCGGTGCGCGTCGAATAACCAAACCGGAAAAGATAAATCCAGACGGGGAAGGGATAAAAAGTATTATCTTTTTGATTTATTTTTTATCCTTCCGGCCAATAGTATTGATTGGGTGCAATTTGAATTCGATCCGAGTAAGGGCCGGAGCAACAAGGCCAAGCACGGGATCGATTTCGAGGAAGCACAGGTGTTCTGGGATGATGAGAATGCAGTAGTCGTTGAGTTTGCCTTTAGGGGAAAAAGGCGATTCGGCCGTATCGCGAGGATCGCTCGCTTCGGTTCGCAGACTTGGACGATTATTTACACGATGCGCGGGGAAACGGTTCGCCTCATCTCAGCTCGCCGTTCCAGAAAAAAGGAAATTTCGGAACATGAAAACCAAAGAGAAAGCAAAAACCGCTGAGGAATTCGATCAGCGTTTTGATGCGGGCGAAGACATTTTTGATATTGCTGATCCTGTCTCGGTGACGCGACCGGGCCTGGAAATCAAACGCCTGAATCTGGATCTGCCCGAACACATGCTAGCCAAACTCGATAAGGAAGCCGCCCTTCGCGGAATTACTCGCCAATCGCTGATCAAGGTTTGGCTGTACGAAAAGTTGACGGCGAAGTAAAAAGCCAAACGCCGGCGGAGGTTTGGTTTTTGAAACCTCCCGACGTCGGGAGGTTGTTGGATTTTCATTTCACCAAGAAGTTGCCGCGTTGCCGGCGACGCCAATATTCATCGTTTCCTTTCCTTGGATGCTGCCGTAGCTCAGCTTGTTCTCGTTAGGCCCATCCCGTGCGACGCTTCTTTGCTACCTTGTGGCTCATTCTTAAAGGCGCTTCCGTTCAGTTTGCGACCATAATTCCAGCAATGATTGCCTTCCATTTGGTCGGTCGCTTCGTTTATCACTCGACCTTGGCATGGCTACCGGGCTGCGCGATTGGGCTTGGTATCGCGGCTGTAGATTTTCTCGCGCGCGGAAGAGCCTTGGCCACACACATTGAGCACGCTACTCGTTAGCACCACACTTTGGTTCTGTTTCTTCATTGGCATCTTTCGCGCACGATTTATACTCGATCACCATGATGCTATCGGAACGTGCTTGTTGTCGTCACCAGCGGTGCTGCCGTTCTCTGGCTGCGACACATTCTCATCCGCAGAAGGCAGGAAGTGGGTCATCCGAGACATCGAAGCAATTGGGCCTAACCAATCGATGAAGCCAACGACCCCTTGGCGAAATAAGTTCAGCGAGCTTGTCACGACACCCTGCCGTGGCTTATCTCTGTCTCGTTAGACGTATGGCAAGCACAATCGAGGGCGGGTGTTTATGCGGAGGCGTCCGCTATCGTCTACACGTTAGGCCAAAGCAGGGGAGTGACTGCCATTGCGAAGATTGCCGACGGGCTAGTGCTGCTCCGTATGTGACTTGGTGTAGCGTTCCCAGCAAGGCGATAGAGGTTCTGAGCGGTGAACTGCGTAGAGTCTCATATGCAGACCGATTACGCTCGTTCGCCTCTTGTTGTGGCACGCCTCTGTTCATCCAGGACGAAGTCAGTTCTGAATGGATTGACGTGACAGTAGCGTCGCTCGATGATCCTAAGACCTTTCACCCGGAGGTCGCGATATGGACAGAAGACAAACTCCCGTGGGTAAAGCTCGATCCGAGTCGGCGTGCTTTTCGCCGGAGCAGAGATGAAAACGCCTAACCATGCGCTGGAGCTAGCGGCCGCCCCTACCGTAACCACATCCTCGATGGCTACAGTCTCTTCGCCGCATTTGACGCTCGCTCTCGGCGGCCTTTGGGTTAGCTTCTTTTGCCAAGAAATCGGCACACCTGATCTTTTCCATCGCATCGGTAACCATTAATCCATCTCTCAAAAGCCTGACCTGTGCCGGTGTCGCCGTGCCTAGCAGACCGTTGAAAAACGAGGGTCATAGGAAACTCAGGGCAAGAAGACTCAGCGGGCAGGGCCAGAGAATAAACGGGCGGTTGGAGGCGGTATGGGGAGCGATCGCTCTATTAGAGCACGCAAAAGAGAGCCAATAGTTAAGGAAAGCTGCCCAGGTAGTGGCCAGAGCCATTTTGAGAGTCCCGCAACCGAACTTTTGGCGTAGCAGTTGGCTCAGATTGTAACAAGCCGCAGCAAAGGCGTAGCGCTTCTGCAAATTGACTTGGCCGCGCAGAGTTGCTTTACGCATGCCGCCGCAATCCAAGATATGAGCAAAACTGCGCTCGATGTGTTGAGCTCGCAGTCGCATGAGATGGCGACCGGTTTTGCTTTGCTGACTTTGGCGAGCCCTTTGGAGGGCTTGGCGCTCGGGCTGGGCCAGTCGCTGTTCTTGACGTTTAGGCGCATTGGCATCGGCGATGACTACCTTTAAGCCCGCCTGCTGGAGCTCACTCACATTGGCTAAAGTGTGGTAATTGCTGTCGGCCACCACGGCCCGGATCTTTTTTTCCACCTCCAGTCGCTCTAAAGACTTTTGGACCGAGTTGATCCGCTGAGGCAAGTCCACTCAAATCGCACTGATCGGCTGCCACCAATTGGGCCTGGATAATGGCGCCACTGTCCATGTCGACGCTGTTCTCGGGCTTATAGATCAGATCAGTCTTGCCTTTCTGGCGGCTGATCTTGGCATCGGGATCATGCCGGTTTTTGAACTGCTCATTGCTCAGCTTCTTGCCAGGCCGTTTGCGATCAAACTTGCGCACTGCTTGATCATCCTCTGGATCAATGCCGGCGGCTTGGGCCAAATTTCTGACATAATCCCAATAGGCCTCTTCGGTGTTGCGCTCTACCAAGCTCTTGAGCGAAGCATTGGCTTCAACGACCGAGCTGTCGATACCGACGTAACGACCCTTGAGTAGGCCGCAGTCCTTGAGGGCTTTTAAGATCAACTCAAAGATCGCTTGGTAAGTCTCGGGGGCTAACCGGCGCCGGATCACACTCAAACTGGAGTGATCCGGAGTGGCTTCCTCCAGCCCATAGCCGAGAAAGGCTCTCACCGCCAGACTGTCCTCACAGCGGGCCGCGATGGCTCGCTCGCTGGGCAGGTTCTCGAAAAATCCTACCATCAGCATCTTGAAGTACACCACTGGATCAATCCCAGGGCGGCCATCGGCTCGTTGGCTGTAGGCCGGCCGACAGAGCCGGTGGACTTGCTCACCAAAACCAATCTCTCCCAAGACCTCTGCGACTCGCTGGAAAAATCGGCCAGCGTTGAGCTTCGGCAATCGGCGTGTCTCAATCCAAAACTCCTCTTGGCTTTCCGGTTTCTTCTTTTCAAACACCCATCCTTTATAACCAAAATCCAAGGTGTTTTTCAACAGTCTGCTAGGCTCATAGGGAGAGCATTCCCGTCGAATGACCAACTCGGAGCGTCGCCCGGACCCGAAGCGCGAGAGTTGCCAGGAAGCGGCTCAGGGCGTGGAATTAGCCGTTTTATAGCCAATGAACACTGCTAATTCAGCGAACGTATATGGCGGGCATCGGAACGTTCAATTTCGCACATAGCGCATGAACATCCTTGAAATCGTTTTCGTCAGGTTCGTACTGCGTGTGGAATTTCACAACCCACTCAGCCGAAATACGCTTTACCAGATGGCCGTCTATCAATCCGGTTCCTGTTAAGGATTCGAGCGGATAAGCGATTCCATATACGTTTTTTCCATCACTACCAAAAGTGTAGGAATGCACATCCACCTTGTGCCCTTGCGAGTTCCCAAGAACAAAATTACAATCAGTGCTATTTGGTAGCGGAATATCTTTGTAACCTCTCGCTTCAAGCAATTCTCGCAATTTAGAAACGTCTTTATGTTCTATGGCTCTTAATTGTCTGAGCTGCGCCGGCGTCGCCCGGTTCAAGTTATCGATTTTGAAGGCCTCGGGCGGGATGAGCGCGTGCAATCGGTCGAGTTTCTCGCTGTCCGACAACTCTTCGGAGAGCATGATTTGTCGGATCTTCTCTTCAATGGTCATGGGTTCAATAGCCGCGCCTTGGCGTGCATACTCAGGATTCGCAGTTATAGCCGGATGGGCCGTCGCGCCGGACGAGGTAATCACTCCTCCAACAACTCCTGCGCACGGTCCAGCGCCTTCAGTAGCTGCACATGGGCGCTGGGAAATTCCAAGCGCAAGCGTAACGCATCGCGCAAAAGGGTAATAGCTAGTAAGGATCGAGCCGTCAAACGCGCTCTAATCGAATCCTCGAGCGTCGTTTCGGTTAGTTCGCGAAGATTAGCGCAGCGACGACGCAACCGGCAGCGAAAGCGAGCGCGGCCAGAACAACCAGTTCGAAAGCGATCCAGAGGAAAAAGGTATGCGGAAGCAGCGCAATACGAGCCCTCATTCGAGACCTCCGCTTTTGGTTAGGTGCGATCAGAACAGCGCGAGCCATATCCAATTCGGCCTTCATAAAACCTGCTTCCACCCGATCGTCTTTATATAACGTAATTTGCGTTAAATAGGAGAAGATGAACGCGACGACGGTTAGAACTAATCCGCCCGAAAAACATACCAGCGGCCACGTCATATTCGGTGATGGCCGCGTAACGCCCTGACGCGATGCGAGATTTCCGAGATAGGCGAGCAGTGCGACGGCTGCGCCGCCATTAACGAGTGCGAGCATTTTAAGAAGCTCGACCGAAATCGTGATCAGACTTTGAAGGTTTCTTCGGGATGAAAATCCCACCTCGCTTTTTGATCGTGCTCGTCGCCTTCTAGGGCGGACTTCTTAAGATCCGGTGAGCCTTTAGTGCCACTCATGCCATTCGCAGAAATCGTAGCAACTTCGCCGACCTACGCGCAAGCGTAGCGCATCTAACTTCCGCGCGCCGTTTCACACTGATAGGGAGGAACTCTTCTTCTGCGCGAAGTCTAGTTCAACCTCGATTCGATCGCTCGGTTTTATGCCCGAGAGTTTATCTTCTAACGTATCCAAGAAAAAGAGCCCCAAAGCGTCGTCGAGATTTTCGGTCGTCTCTTCGATTGTTTCGCCCTGCGCATGAACCCCCGGAATCTCGGGAATAAAAGCGTGATAGCCGCCTTCCTTGCAGCGTTCGTATACAGCAGTAAGTTTAACTTCCATTCGATACGTTAGCGTAGCGATTCCGGGCTCGCGAATAAAAGCGAAATGCGCTCGCGATTATGGCTGCGGGAACTTGTTGAAAAACTTTTCGCCGAACGCGTGATAAGCCATCTGCTTTCGCGTTACCATAACGAACGTCGTTTCGAGCTCGGCCTTCGAGTTACGTCTCTGAATCTCGGCATCGAGAGCTCTCACAGCTTCGTGAAACTCGCGCCGAGCGGCTTCCATCGCTTGCACATCTTTGGGTGTCATGGGGACTTTGGGCATAAGGCTAGTAGTGATAGCGGCATTGCAGCAGATAGATACAACCTGCGTCGACGCGATAACTGAGCCGGTGCTCTTCGGTAATCCGACGCGACCAAGGCTTACCGGGTAAATATTTCAGATGTTCGGGCTTCCCGATCCCGGTAAAGGGCGTCTTACGAAGATCATCGACTAATTCAAGAACGCGCTTCGCGACACGCGGTTCTTTTGCGACCCACCACTGCAAGTCTTCCAAGAAATTCGGATCAACGATGAGCGTGTAGGATACCACTCTCTCGCGCGAGCTCATCGGCGGTCATTTCTGTGCCTTGACCGGCCATCGATCGCGCAAGCGATTCGAGCAGACGCCGAGCGTTGGCGGGGGAACGAAGTAAATGCGCAGTCTCTTGCAGGCTCGAAAGCTCGTCGGCGTCAATCACAGCGACGTTAGCGTGTCCACGTCGGCTGATAATAACAATATGTCCGCGCGTCGCTTCGACGCTATCCAGTACGGCGGCGAACCGATCGCGCGCTTCAGTGTAAGAGATCGTTTCGGTAAACATGCGTGAATAACTAGTAAATAACCTGTACGCGATTTCTGTACGTTTGAAAAGCTGATTTTGTCATGACATTTTCAAAAGTTTTGCTCTCGATCGAGCGCTAGCGATAACGAGCGAAGCGACGGACCTCACCATCGAAGAGCTCGTTCAGCAGGCGGTCGAGCGATTTCTTGCCGAGCGCAAAAATCGACCGATTCGCGATTTATAAGTCCACTTTAGGTACACTAAAATCCGATATCTAATCGATTTTGTGCTATAGACTCGAAATCGAGCTCACGCTAAGCTGCTTATTTAGAGAGGTTTACGATTCGGAAGGGGTGGGATTCGAACCCACGGTACGGTTACCCGTACGCCTGATTTCGAGTCAGGTACATTCGACCACTCTGCCACCCTTCCGTTTGGTCGAGTCGGGGAAGATAGTGAGAAAACGGAGATTGGCAACGCGGAACGGAGAGCCGATCGGGAAAAGGTAAGCAGTTAGCAGAAGGAGAATTCGGCGGCTGATGCCGTGCTTCCGTGCGTGTCGGACGCAGAGCGCGACTGTGGTATCCCGCGCGTGTTCATGCTTGGTCGAGATTGTGGTCGACAGCATCAGATCATCCGGCGCACCGTTTCGCCCTTCTGCGTGCAGACCTAAGGTATCGATGCAACAGCCGTGGAAGACGGAGCAAACGGAGTGTCATTGCCCACTACGCATGCCTTTGCTTCATGCGGGTAAGCAGGGCTTCCCCCAGCTCGCCATGCCGATGCGCAGCGGCTCTGAGCAACTGTTGAAAACCTTCCCGGTCGGTCACCCAGACCACGGTCGGATCTGCGGTATCCTCGGACGCAACGACGGTTGCGTTGCGAGGGGCACCGGTGAGCAGGCCGGTCTCTCCAAAAATCTCGCCGGGGCCCAATTCTGGAGAATAAGTGTTCGCTGCCGAGTCACGTTGCCGGATGACGCGCACGTGGCCGGTTTTCACGATGAAGAAATGCGCGGCGGGATCGCCTTCCCGAATAAGGATCTCCCCTGGGCGGCAGGCGCGAGTGGTGAACTCCGGCAATAGAGCCTCGGTCGTTTCATTGCCCAACTGGGAAACGGTCTCCCGCAGCGAGTTTTCCGCAAACCGTCGCCGGGCGACCCCGGCAATTTCGGAGGCGACCATGTCGGATAATGTCACGATGCTCTGAAACCTCTTGCGGTCGAGCACCAGCGTTTCGGCGCCGGCTGAGCCAGCCGTTACCGTGGCATTGCGCGGCGCGTTTTGGAGCAGGCCTAGCTCCCCAAAAAAATCGCCATCCTTAAGTCCGGCCAAATGAATCACGTTATCGCCGCGGCGCTGTGTGACCTCCACGCTGCCCCGGGTGAGTAGATAGAAGGCGTCCGCCGGAGCGCCCTCCTGAAGAATCACCTCGCCGGGAGCGAACCCGCGAGGCGAGACGTCGCGCAACGCGACAATGATCTCAGGCTGATCCCAGCCGGGATAGGAAGCGAGCACCTCCGTCTCCGCCGGCGGCCGCGAGGTGGTTTTGTCGGTGAGGCGAGGTGCACGCTCCGTGATTCGGAAACGGAATTTTCGGTCCGGAGACGGTAAAGGGCGGACCGTCTGCCGGAGCTGGTAGCCTGAAGGATGCAGGGTGAAGCGGCGCTCATGAAGCAGGGTTGCGACCGTGACCAAAGCCATGACCTTCACGAAGCCGGTGGCCACACACGTGCGGTGCGCGAGCCCGAAGGGGTAAAAGGCACCCTGCAGATTTGCACTCTCGGCTCCCAGAAAGCGCTCCGGTTCGAAGGATTGGGGCCGATGAAACGGACATGCAGAGAATGCAAGCGGCACGGGTGAGATCACCACACTCTCGCCTTTGTGGATTCGATAGCCCGCGAAGACAAAATCTTGTTTCGCATGAAAAGGCATGCCCGGCGAGATCGCGTGCCGGCGCAAAGCTTCCTGATAGACGCCGTGCAGCAAATGCAGGTGGCGCACATCCGAGGCATCGCGCAAGCCGCGCCCGAACACTTCGTCAGTTTCCTGTCTCAGGCGAGCCTGAAGATCCGGCGACTTCAGGATCTCATACAGCATGAAGCCGGTGAGTCGCGACACGTAGGCACATGCCGCGGCGATGCCGTAAGCCGAGTACGTCACGACCTCGTCCTCCGTGAGCGTTTTGCCCTCGCTATCGGGCGCCCGGAGCAGTGTATCCAGAATGCCAGGCCCATGCGGCCGCGCTGCGTTAGCCTCGCTGCGCGCGTGGACCTGCTCCCACAAAGCAGCAAAGGCGCGCCGATGGGCGGCGCGATACCACGGCAGGCGGAAAACCGAGCGCGGCAAGAGTTGTCCGCCAACGTTCATGCCATACTCCGTCACCAGCAGGCTGTCGCGATACGGCATCGCGGCGGCATCCCCGAACAAGGCAAAGCAGTAAACTTCGAAGGCCATGCGCTTCAGGTCCGACATCGCGGGCCGCACCGAAGCCATCTCCCACCCGTGCACCCTCTGACGCACGACCTCCACCATCCCCGGCACAAACGGCGAGACGGCCTGCCGCGAAAACGCTAAGGAGAGTGGAGGGCGGAGTCGCGTGTGGCGCGTCCCGGACTGCGCCAGGGTCAAGTCGGCGCGGCCGAACTCCTTCTCAATGGCACCGAAGAAATCGTGCCGCGAAAGCGACGCTTCATCGAGACGCTGGCCCATGAAATCCAGCGCCGCTTGACCAGCGATCACGGTGTAGGTGTGCCAGAGCACCCGCAACCGAAATACGGGCCCCAAGCGTTCATAGCTGTCTGCCAGCACTCCGGCCGGATCATGCAACAGCTCCTGAACGCTGCCAACGAGAGGCCGTCCCGGCCTCACCGGGGGAAGCTTGGCGGATCGGTCGACCAACGTTGGCTGATCCGCCGCTGCAGTCACGCGCGCAAAAATAGCGGGCGGGTCTGCTGCGTGTCAATAAGACGATTGATGCCGCCTATACGATGGATCAATGGGAAGAGAGGGCGCTCCCCAGCTT
This sequence comes from uncultured Verrucomicrobiae bacterium, assembly GCA_963804425.1. Lineage (GTDB taxonomy): Bacteria > Verrucomicrobiota > Verrucomicrobiia > Chthoniobacterales > JAFAMB01 > DASTDH01. The sequence goes on from CAWDQF010000007.1 coordinate 836,995, forward strand.
CCTGACCTCAACCGTCGAGGCGGTTCGTTCCGTGAAGAGACTTCGTCAAATCGCACGGCAAACCGATGCAGTGGTCGTGACCGGTCATGACCCAACGGCATGGCCGGGCTTCAAACCTGCGCCGGCCTACTATGATTAGCGATGGCTATGGGGCCGGCGCGACTCTTCTTCCATTCCCCCGATCCCAAAGGGCAAGAAGCGCTCCTGCCATTTATAGCCGGTCTTTAGCACTTATCCCATATTCCAGGCACAGTGCCCGAAAGTTCTCCGCCCTTGGCGCTCTCAGCACAAACTCTACTCTCTGCTCCATCGGTTCACTCTTCTTCCAGGGTATCAGCGCTTCTTTTACCGCTCTCTGCCCAAAAAGTGTTACCTATGTTCTGAACCTGCACCGGCGTCATTTACGGAAGCAGTCGGCGCTAATGGCCGCGCCTCCGGCACACGTGGAACGCAGAGCGCGACCGCGGTATCCCGCGTGTGTTCGTGCTCGGTTGAGATTGTGCTGGAACGTTCGTGACCGTATTGGACGAAGTCCTTCGAGAAAAAAAGGTCGAGTGTCCAATCGAGCGCTACCCGGAGTTTCTTCTCGATCCGCGGCAGTTTGCTGAGATAAATCGTCCGCCAGATCCACCAGGCAACGAAGCCGGAAAAGTTAACACCAAGAATGCGGGCCACTCCGGTGCGCTGACCGATGGAAGCAAGTAAACCGAGGGTTTTGAACCGGAAAGCTCGCAGCGGTTCCTGGCGCGTGCTGGCAACAATATTTGAAGCGAGCACCTTGCCTTCGCGCGAGGCGTGTTGCGCGGTTGGAGGGCAAAAGCCTCCCGCTGGATCGGGAATCATGGCGCAGTCGCCCAGAGCCCAGACACCGGGACTTTGTTCCACTTCCATGCTGGCGTTCACCTTGATGCGTCCGTGCTCTTTTGGCAGACTCAGTTGACCGAGCAGCGGGTGAGGTGAGGAGCCGGCGGTCCAAACCAGGGTAAAACTGGTAATCGATGTGCCGTCGCTCAGTGTCACCTCTCGCGGAGTGACAGCGGTTACTTTCGTATTGGCGCGCAGTTGAACACCTCGTTCGGCCAGTTTGCTGGAGGCATATCGTCCGAGACTTTCGCCCAGCTCAGGCAACACAAAATCTCCGGGATGCACTAAGACGACCTTGACCATCTCGGGCCGCAGATTGGGATAATAGGGAAGCGCGTCATGCAGAAAATCTTTGATGCTGCCGACGGTTTCTACCCCGGCGAACCCGCCGCCGGCCACAACGAAAGTGAGAAGCGGCTCACGATTGTCGACTGCGCAATCGGCATTTGCCTCTTCCAAATGGGCGATCAGCGTGTTCCGAAGGTCGATCGCGTCGCCGAGAGATTTCATCGTTACGGCGCGTTCCTCCAAGCCCGGGATCTTATAGAAATTTGTTACCGAACCGAGCGCGAAAACCAGGTGATCGAACTCGAGCGCGTGCACATGACTATCAGAGCCGTGGAGAATGGTGACTGTCCGGTTAGCCAGATCGATAGTCTGGACTTCGCACAGGATGAAATTCACGTGCCTCAAGATTTTGCGCACGGGATTGACGATGTGGGTGAGGTCTAGGTCGCTCGCGGCGACTTCGTGCAACATCGGGGTGAACAGGAGGAAATTTTCCTCGCTGACCATGGTGATTTCAAAATCCGGGTCACGCCGCTTTTCGAATTCCAGGGCAGTGTAGACGCCGCCAAATCCGCCGCCGAGTATCAGTACACGCGTTTTTTTCATGTTTTTATCCGAGGCCGGCATTCGGATCGCAAAAAGTTGTCTGGCTCCAAATCCGATCGGTTTGCCCAAAATAGAGAATGGAAGTTTTTCTAATATTCCCAAATCGGGATCTGGTCTGATTCAAGCGTTCCGGAAATCCGGGTTCTTTACCTGAGCTGCGAGTATCGGATCGCTCCCGGGTAAAGTTCCGGCGGCTCAACCGGGAGCTCATAGACGACGGCTTCGGAACGTATATCGATCAGATACGCGTTCTGCCAATCCTGGCGCGCTCTCGGCCCTTAGGACGCTCTTTGGCTAGGCACGGATTGGTGGTCTTGAAGCTCTTTCAAACCGTCCGCCAATGGTGGGACTTGTCACTCGTGACTAAAATCATTTCACCGAGTTGTGAACAGTGAGAGGACTCCGACCGCCGATCTTTAATAGACTTTCTCTCGTTCCGGGTCGGTTTTGCGTTGGCCGAGGTATTCGTAGTTATCGGACAAACGGTACATGAGCAGCCGGAGAAACCCGATGAGACTGGGGCTCATCGAATCGAACCACTGCGCGGCGTGCACAAAAAGGATCGAGGCACCAAAGAAACGAGCAGAACCAACCATACCGATCACTGCGCTGAGCCATCCGACGATGGACTCGAGATCGAAGGAAAGCGATGCCGGTAAGCTGGCGGCGTTCCACCATCCACCGGCAGCCATCACCAGAGACCAGCCCATCGACCGTTGCAACCATCCTCGGTGGAGGAGCCAGGAAAATCGTTCCGGCGGTATCGGGTCACGATTTGCATAGAGACCTGGCAGTTGCAATTTGCGGAGATTTTTTCGAAAGTCCGCGACGGCGAGAATCGGTACTGCCACCGCGCCGACAACCAGCGCCGGGAAAACCGGCAGGTGGCTCAGCCATTCGCAGAAGACTAGGAACAACCAGCCAAGGAAGCCGAAGATGCCAAGTACTTCGACCATTTTCAAAACTATACACGCGCGTTTGTTGGAAAGAAAGCTTGTGTCGATGCGAAACTCCAAAATTCATGGCATTGGAGTCTACGCGAATGTCCGAATTGCTCCCGGCCGGGTTCTGGCGCGGTACGAGGGCAAGATTCTAACCGCGGCTGGGGTCAAACGAGAGTTAAGTGGCGGCAACCCCTATCTCCTGGAACTGCCGGATGGAAGAGTCCTGGATGGTTCAACCGGCCGCGGATCGGGACGCTTTTTCAACCATTCTTGCGATCCGTCAGCGCGGCTCGAATACCGGGAAGGTGTCCCTTTGATCGCAAGTACGCGGGCCATCGAGAGAGGTGAAGAAATTACAATCGATTACGGATTCGACCCAACCGAGATCACTCGGTTTCCGTGCGCTTGCCGCAAACCAAGTTGCGTAGGCTACATAGTAGGCTGGCCGTATCACGCGATGGTGCGCCATCTGTATGGAAGCGCCGGGGAACGCCCACAACGCCGGGATCGTAAACCAGTAAGCAGCAAGCGGTAAGCACCCATCGTTGATCAGTGATAGCTAAACGGAGACTTAGCCGAGCGCCCTCGACGTTCTGCCCTGGTGTCTGCTTAGTGCTTACTTCGGGACTTTCTGCGCGAGATAGGTCTGCATGTCGTCATGTTTCCCCGGAAACGCGACGATGAAACAGGTGTCTTCGACTTCGGTGATGCCGCCGACAAAGCGTTCGCCTTCGACGATTTCCCATTTTCCTTTGTGAAGTTTCACACCAAGCGAAGCCGGATCGAAAAGAAAATAGAGCAACTGCCGGTCGTCTTTGGCCATGACCTGACCCACGCTCGCACTGTGGAATTGAAAGACCCGAGCTTGGATCGTTCGAGTCGTGCCGAACTCCTTAGGTACAGTGAAGTGCTCGTTCTTAAGTAGAAACCAATCTTTCAAAGCGGCCGTAGTAGTTTGTACGGCTTCAAATTCGTCGCCAGTGAGTCCATTCGCGGAGTCCAAAAGATCGGCGATTCGATCTGCTCCTTTGAACGAATTCATTTGGTCCCAGAGGATGTAGCCAACCACTCCAATAGCGGCGATGAAACAGACGCCGATCGCGAAAAAGATCGTGACAGGGCGTGCTCGCGGTTGGTCTTCTTCCTCATCTTCGGCTTCCTCTTCCGTTTTCGGGAGATCTTGCGATTCTGGTTTTGGCGGTGTGACAGCCTCAACTACCGTGCCGGGGCGAAGGGCGCCGGGACCTGGCGCGTTCGCCGCAGCGACAGGGGTTGGCGTTTTCGGAGGTGTTGGAGTCGTCGAAGGCGTTGAAGTTGTGGGGGGCGTCGGAGTTGTCAGAGGCGTTGAAGGTGTCGGAGGCGTTGAAGGTGTCGGAGTGGGCGGAGGCGCCGTTGGTGCGTCCACCTTGAGGAGCGAGTCTTCCAGTGCTCCGATCTGAGCATCGTTGAGTGCGAGGGTCCGCAGCTGAGCTACGACCTCATCGTCGAAGGCAATCTGGCGTTGCAAACCAGCCGACAGATCAGGATTGTTCCTAGCTGCAGCGCTGGCTAGATCAACTTCAGGTTCATCTTCATAAGCGGGGCGGATCAACGGAAACAGTCTGCTTGGCATGGGACGAATCTATTGGCGAGCCTCTCCGAGCGCTGTACGCGCTTCCCGAATAGTCTCCGCCAACTGTTCGAGCGATGTGCCGGCGATTTCGGCAATGAAAGCAGGAGACAAAATTTCCAGATAGAAAAGCGTGAGGGTGGAACGCTGAGGTTCGGAGAGTGAATGAAGGCGGCGCGGCCAGTCGGTAAGATCGCTCTCCGATAAACTAGTATAGGAATTCCGACGATGAAAGGCCGCGCGGAAAAGAGCGTCGAAATCGACATTTCCCAATTCGCGATTAGCTGTCCTGAAGGCTTCCACCATGGTGTCGTGAACAGCTCTCTCAGCTGCTGCGCGGGAACCCGATTGAACAAGGCACAATCGATAAAGTGCCTGGATGTACTCGTAAGCGGATACTGAATTCAACTGGAAAATGTTATCTCCTTCAACCGGCTCGCTCAAGCGGTAATCTCGCGGTCGGGCCGTGGCAAAAAGGGAAGAATCGGTTCGCGCGAAGGATTCACGCTCCCCTGGGGCTTGGTCACTTGATCTGCCTGTGTGGGCATGGCAGTTTTCCGGACTTTGAGCCTGCAAAAGACGGTCTTGTTCGTGTGTACTGGGAATGTCTGTCGGAGCCCGATGGCAGAGGGTCTTTTCCGCCGAATGCTCGCAGGTCGGCCTGGTCTTAAGGCTTCCTCAGCCGGGGTGAGCACATATCCTGGTCAGAGCCCGAGCCCCCACGCTGTCGAAGTGCTTGCGAAGATGGGCATCGATATCTCAACTATCCGAAGCAAGCCGCTCACCGAGCGGCTAGTGCAGGAGGCTACCTGGATCATCGCAATGACGCGAGGTCACCTTGATTCTATTTTTTATCAGTATCCGGAAGCAGCGGAGAAAACGTATTTGCTGCGGGAGTTTGAACCGGGCGCTGAATCGTTCGATATCGCCGACCCGATCGGCATGGGGATCGAAGCATATGAAGATGCACGGGATTCCATTGAGAATGCATTGCCTGGGTTACTGAAATTTGTCATGAGTGAGGGGACCGACGAGAAGTTGAGATCAGGGGGGACAATGAACGAGCAGCCAGGAAACCAGCCTTTGGACCAAGTAGATCCGGAAATTTTCGCCGCCATCGAACGCGAACGACAGCGACAGTTCGAAAACATTGAGTTGATCGCTTCTGAGAATTTCACGAGCCGGGCGGTCATGGAAGCCCAAGGCTCTGTCTTGACCAACAAGTATGCGGAAGGTTATCCGGGGCGCCGTTGGTATGGAGGGTGTGAATTCGTTGATCAAGTAGAACGATTGGCGATTGAGCGCGTACAGAAGTTGTTTGGGGCAGAACATGTCAACGTGCAGGCGCATAGCGGAAGCCAGGCAAACATGGCTGTCTATTTTAGCGTGCTGAAGCCGGGAGACCGCATCTTGACGATGGACTTGTCGCATGGCGGTCATTTGACCCATGGCAATAAAGCAAATTTCTCGGGTCGTTTTTATGAGGTCATGCACTACGGAGTAGACCGTGAGACTGAACGAATTGATTATGGAGCTCTTGCCCGTCTGGCCGAGGAGCATCGTCCGCGCATGATTACGGCCGGCGCTTCCGCTTATTCGCGAATCATTGATTTCAAAAAGATGCGACAGATCGCCGATGAGGTTGGTGCGTTTCTCTTTGTCGACATTGCTCATATTGCCGGACTGGTGGCGGCCGGCATCCATCCTTCGCCGGTTGGGATTGCCGATTTTGTGACCTCCACCACGCACAAGAGTCTTCGTGGGCCGAGAGGGGGGATTATCATGTGCAAGCCGGAACAAGCGAAGTCGATTGACAGTTTGATGTTTCCCGGAGTGCAAGGTGGTCCGCTCATGCACGTGATTGCCGCAAAAGCAGTATGTTTCCATGAGGCGTTGCAACCGTCGTTTCGGATATATCAGCAACAAATCGCGACGAACGCAAAAGCGTTGGCGGCAAGTCTGGAGCGCAAGGGTTACCGCCTGGTATCGGGAGGCACGGACAATCATCTCATGTTGGTCGACCTGCGTTCCAAAGGACTGAACGGCAAACAAGCGCAAGAGACTTTGGACCGGGCCGGAATCACTGTGAACAAGAACTCGATTCCGTTCGATACCGAGCCTGTCGTAAAAGGTGGAGGAATACGGATTGGCACTCCCGCGGTCACTACGCGCGGGATGAAAGAAGAAGACATGATGGAGATCGCCGATTTGATGGATCACGCTCTTACTTCGGGCGGAGATGAGTCAACTTTGGCGCGAGTCCACCAGGAAGTAAGAGCCTTCACGGGACGCTATCCTTTGCCAGGATAGGGGCTTCGCCATGACCATGAGGATTCCCCGGACGGGTAGGGCGAAAACACGCCGCTGAGCGACAGCGAGGTGAGCCGTGTGAGCCAAACGGCCGGGCGACGAAGCCTTGTGCGTAGTCGGGTTTTCGCCCGACCAATCTTGGGTCCGACCGGAGCCAGATCCTAACGTTCGTACAACCTTGCGTATTCGCGAAGTTCCTCCCGGCGATCTTTCCACAATCCGTCGAGCTGTTCTGCCGTGAACCGCCAACGCCAGTTCCCGGAGGGTGTGCCCGGGATATTCATCCGGCCATCGCTCCCAAGATTTAGCAAATCTTGCATCGGAACAATAAAGATCCTGGAAGCCGAAGCATAGCCGGCGCGGATGATTTTCCACACGATCTCTGAGGTGTCCGTACCCAGATATCGGTGCACAAAATCCTTCACGTGTTGAGGCTGAATATTGAACCAACCGCGGCAGGTATCATTGTCGTGTGTTCCCGGATAAAGCACGCTGTTCGGCACACAATTATGCGGCAGATATTCCGTAGCACCTTCAAAACCGAACTGCAAAATCTTCATCCCAGGTAACCCTGCCTGATTCACCAAGCGGCGGACCGATTCGGTGATGATGCCTAAGTCTTCCGCGACGAGCTTAGCTTCGTGAAAATGCTTTTGGATAACCTGGAACAGTTCAAGACCTGGACCCGGCTCCCAACGGTAATCGCGGGCGTTTTTTGCGTCGGGAGGAATCAGGCAATATTCATCAAAGCCGCGAAAGTGATCAATTCGAACTACGTCGTAGAGCTGGAAGCTAGCGCGCAAACGGGCAAGCCACCAAGCAAAGCCATCCTTGACATGACGTTCCCAAGCGTAGAGAGGATTGCCCCAGAGCTGGCCATCGGCTGCGAAATAGTCGGGAGGAACCCCGGCGACCCCGCTCGGTTTGAGTCCCTCATTCAACTGGAAAAGTTCCGGTCGAGTCCAAACGTCGGCACTGTCCATTGCGACAAAAATCGGAATATCGCCAAAAATCTGAATCTTCCGTTCGCTCGCGTACCGCTTCAGCGTGGCCCATTGCTCGAAGAACTTGAACTGGTAAAAAGCATAAGCTGAGATCAGGTCTTGCAGCTTCCTGGTTCTGTACCGCCTCTTGGCCGAGGCGTAGTGTTGGAGATGAGTAGGCCACTCCTGCCAGGAACGACTATCGAATTGTGATTTGAGGGCCATGAACAGGCAGTACGCTTCCAGCCATTCCGCATTGTTTTGGCGGAATCCGGCAAAGGCTGCCTGCTGATCCGGTCGGGCTTTTGCGTGGAATCCCTCGAAGGCTTTCCGGAGGATGAGCCAGCGGAGTTGCCATTGCGCACCGTAATCGACCGCTGTTTCTGAGAGCGTTCTCAGCGGCTCGAGATCGCTCGGCGAGAGAAAATCGTCTGCCAGGAACTCTTCCAGGTCTACCAGATAGGGATTCCCGGCGAAAGCAGAGAAACATTGGTAGGGAGAATCGCCATACCCGGTGGGACCCAGCGGACAAACTTGCCAATATTTCATACCGGTGTCCGCGAGGAAATCGACGAAACCGAAAGCAGATCGTCCCAAAGTGCCGATGCCCGTAGATCCGGGAAGCGAAGTAGGATGAAGAAGCACGCCGGCACCCCGAGAAGTGAGCCAGGTAAATAGCGGTTCAGCCATGTGATGCAGTCATTGTCGCAGATCGCTGCCGCTGAGCACGACGGTGAGCACGAGCTAGCTGCGTTATGTCATCCGCGGCTCTTCTACACTTTCGGCGACAAAACAAAAGACGGAAGCGAACTAGCCTGCATCGCTCACAAATCCTGAGAGATTTTGTGAGCGATGCGGGCTGGGTAGCGGAATTCTCCGGCTACGCCGGAAAATTCCGCTGCTTTTTGGAGAGAAGAGTTTGAAACAGTTTGTTTCCATTCATGTATTGTAGGACAGGCTCTTAAGCAGACGCGCAACGTCTATTTAAGAGCTATCTAGCCCGCAATAAGCGGGTGGATGCAGATGGCGTGTGAGATTTGCGGGCTAGCGCGCTTCCGTCTCAGCCGACAGGTTCGCTGACCCTGGTCACGGAGCCGGTTCGTTGTCCAGGAGCTTGAGGGTGTCGATCAGGAATGACTCGTATTTTTCTGCGTGCTGTTGAGTCCACTCCTGGCGAGCTTGTTCCCAGGTGAGCTGTCGACCCTTTTCTCCCTCAAGCCATTTGTATTTCCGGATTTCTTCCTTGATCAAGTAAGTGATCCGATAAAACGGATCCGATAACATCATTGGCGGCACCTGAACGTACTGTTCGGTCTCAAGTATTTGACGCATATAGGTAACAGGCGGTGGTTAGCGGATCACGTCTTCGGTTTCGGCGTCGAAAAGCAGAATTTTTTCTAGATTGACGTACACGGTCAGCTGCTGGCCTTGGTGGAACAAAATTTCACCATGAATTTTTGCGATAAAAGTGCCATTTCCGGCCTTCATATATACGAGTGACTCCGAGCCCATCGGCTCGGCGATATCGATCGTTGAGGAGACCGGAACATGCGTCCCGTTCTTGTTTTCTTCGGTGATATGTTCCGGACGCACTCCGAGGACGATCGTTTTATCCAGGTATCTTGCCGCTAAAGGTTCCAGCAGACCCCGAATCGGGATCGAAATAGCGTTCTGTTCTGCCGTCTCGTTGAATACCATGCCGGAGTCCCGCTTTGTGACCTTCCCGCGGAGCAAATTCATCGGAGGGCTTCCAATAAATCCAGCCACGAACAGGTTTTCCGGTTTTCGGTAAAGAGTAAGTGGATCGGCGACCTGCATGATCGCGCCATCTTTCATCACACAAATCCGGTCACCCATGGTCATGGCTTCGACCTGATCGTGGGTGACGTAAATCATCGTGGAACCGAGCTGCGAATGGAGCCGCGAGATTTCGGACCGCATTTGCACGCGCATTTTGGCGTCGAGGTTGGAGAGCGGCTCGTCGAATAAGAAAACCACCGGATTTCGCACGATGGCTCGTCCGAGTGCAACCCGTTGGCGCTGACCGCCCGAAAGCGCCTGGGGTTTGCGCTCGAGCATCTGATTCAGGCCCAAAGCCTTCGAGGTGCGGGTAACCGTTTCCTGAATGAAGTCTTTCTTCTTTTTGGCGAGTTGCAGCCCAAACGCCATGTTATTGAAGATCGTCATGTGCGGGTAGAGCGCGTAGTTTTGGAATACCATCGCGATCCCGCGATCTTTCGGTTCCAGATCGTTTACCACCCGGTCACCGATACTGATGGTTCCGCTCGAGATCTTCTCTAAGCCGGCGACCATCCGAAGGGTAGTGGTCTTCCCGCAGCCGGACGGCCCGACCAGTACCATGAATTCGCCTTCGTCGATGTCCAGGTTGATGTTTTTTACAGCGGTGAATGTCGGTCGACCGCGGTCGTCCGTATAGGTTTTCACCAAATCTTTGATTTGTACTGATCCTTTACTCATTGTTCGAGGGGGGTTGGAGTTAGCTTATTCTTTAATACCACCGCTTGTCAGCCCGCCAATAACAAAACGCTGGCAAAGTAAAAACATTACCGTAATTGGTACGCCGCTCAAGACCGCAAGAGCCGCAAAATGGCCCCACATTTTTTCGTGTTCTCGGAGCAGCGAGCTGGCACCTACGGCCAGCGTCCAGGCCTGGGGGGTTCCCAGCACCGCGGAAGCGACGGGATACTCGGACATAGTATAAATAAACGACAAAATAAATACCACGGCAAAGATGGGAACGCTAATCGGCAATAAAATGAGGATAAAAGTCTGAAATGGAGAAGCGCCATCGATTCGAGCCGATTCTTCCATGCTGGCGGGCACTGTATCGAAATATCCTTTAATCATCCAGATATTGGTTGAGACCCCGGCCAGATAGATTGCGACTAAGCCCGGTAAGGTGTTAAGACCGAGCCATTCCACATGTCGTCCAACGGCATCAAGGATCGTATAGTAGGCAGTCAACGCCAGTACTGCTGGAAACATTTGCAGGATGAGCAGCGATTGCAACAGGTGACCACGAAATTTGAATTGCATTCTGGCGAATGCGTAAGCCGCCGTGCCGGAGAGCAGAATGATGCCCACCGAGGATGCTGCCGAAACGACGACCGAGTTCCAGAGCCAGTGGAGAGGCGGGGTTGGAGGCTGAATGAGCCTGGTTTCGCCAGTACTCGGGTTCACGATCTCGGTGTACGGAATGTTGAGAACGTATTTCCAGTGTTCCAAGCTCCAGTTGCCGGGATCCAACCAAAGACTGTTTGGCGGGAGGTTGCCTTTTCGTAACGAGGCGATCAATACCATGAGAAAAGGGACCACGACGAGCGACAGGGAGAACAACAGGAACCCGTGAGCCGCGAATTTTTTCAACAAAAGTTTCTGAGAGGGGTTCATGCTTGGACAAACTGCCGGAATGGAAAATGCCGCTAAAAGGTGATCCGCCTGGAACTCATCCGCAGATTGATCCAGGCCAACGTGCCAACCAGAAAGAACAACAGCGTAGCGATCGCGCTGGCCAGCGCGTAATTGTTCTCCGCACTTCGAAACGCTAGGCTGTAAGTGTAACTCACGAGAATATCGGTTTCTCCGGCGTCACCGCCACCCACCATTCTTGGTCCCCCGCCGGTCAGCAGGTAAATCACGGAAAAATTGTTGAAATTAAAGGCAAAACTCGCAATCAGGACCGGCAGCAGCGGCGGGAAAACAAGGGGAAGCGTGATTTGGAAGAAATCAGTCAACGGATTGCTGCCTTCGATCGCGCTTGCTTCGTAGATACTACTCGGTATCGACTGCAGCATGCCGGTACAGATCAGCATCATGTAAGGATAGCCCAGCCAGAGATTCACCAGGAGAATCATCGCTCGGGCGCCCCAAGGGTTGGTCTCCCATTGTGGCGCAAATCCGAACACGGCATGGAGGAGCTGATTCACTGCCCCGAACTCTTGATTGAACAAGCCTTTAAAGATCAGGATCGAGAGAACGGCAGGAACCGCGTAAGGGAGAATGAAGAACGTCCGATAAACGCTGCGAAGGCGCATTTCCTTCCATTCTAAAACGATCGCCAACAGCATCCCGATTGCGAAAGCGCCTACCGCCGAAATCGCCGAAAAAACCACCGTCCAGAGAAAGATCCGTAAAAATGGAACCTGGATTTGTGGATCAGTTGCTATCTGAAAGTAGTTATCCAGTCCGGTAAATGCGCGAAACCCTATTCCTACCTGCTCTCCTTTGTCGTTGACGAAAATGCCGCGCGCGAAATTGGGCCGGATGGTGGATTTATCTTTCTGGTTTGTAAATGAGCCGTCGGGGTTCCGCTGCCAAATTCTGTTGCGGCAGCAAAATTGGTCTAACCCTTCCTTTTCGACCGTTCGCCCATTCGGAAGAAGAAATCGTAGGCCGCGTAGCGGGATGAAAAGGAGTTCGCGAGTGATTTGGCCGATTTTCAGGGGTTCTCCATCGATCGACTGATCTCGTGGGATTGCGATGGTTCCGACCGGCTTAGGATTGCGTGTCGTCAGACCAGGTTGGAGGTCGAAGGGCTCGGACCGAAATCGGTCTTCTGGGTTTGATTGATCCTGAAGGAGAAGAACGTACTTCCCGTTACTCTGTCGATACAGAGTGTATTCATAGCAAGGCGTGTTCGGGACGATGTAAGAATCTTCGTCCAGCAGTTCCGCCACGTTTTGGTAGGAAAGCAGGTGACTCGAGCTGTATTTCGTGAAGCTGAGGTAAACGGTGTAAAGCAGCGGAAAAACAACAAAGAGCGCAAAAGCGAAGAGTCCGGGAAACAGGTAGCGAAAAGCGTAGGCGCGCGGACTAAGATAGACATAAGCGCCTAAGGCGATCATGGCCAGGAGGATAAGGCCCTGCCAACCGTTGCCCGATTGGTATGCGAGAAAATCCAGATAAAGCGCCGGCAAAATTGCCAACGCCAGGACAAGTGCGCGAATGGGGGAAACCTTTGGAAGGCTCACTGTGCAATGTTTTTAACGCGTGGACGCTGATGCACTAAGTTTGGGGAATTGCTCTCCCTTCCACAGACTTAGTGCACTGGCGCGCCGCCTCGCATTCAACGGCAGCACAACTACTTACTTATCGAAATGCGTGAAAGCCAAAAATAACTGAGGGCACTGGTAATTTGTTTCGGTACGATCCTTGACGGACGGTCAACGTGCCATTGGGTTCGAACACTGTGGACAGAGTTGAAAACGGCTCATTTGCACGCAAGAATGTGCGGTATGTCCGACTCAGTCAGTCGAATCTTAGCGGTGGTTGCTTTCGCAGCGACCTTGTTGCTGGCCGGTTGCAGCTTTGGCGAGGATAACGTAGGCGATATTTACGGCACGAACGAGCCGGCTCGAAATTCGTCCGAACACAAGATTCCGGAATCACAGAAGAGCGGGACGGTGAGCGGCGAGCCGGCTCCGGATACTGCACGTTAAAATCGCTTGTCTATCGGGCGGGATTGGCCGGATAGAGAAACCTTGGAGTACAGCTGTAGCCTTCCGCGTTGAGTAATCGGTCCCGGAGCGAAGCAATGATAGTAGGCCGGTACGAAGTGCCGGGTAAAGCGTTGAAGAGGCGCTGCGTCCCTCTGGAGGGTGTCTGACTCTGCACGATGGACGAACGATCGGCTAAGGCAGCGGCGAAGCCGCGATTCAGGGCCGTACGCTTGGCCCTTCGGGCCGTACGCCGAGGCCTTGGGCTGCATGTTTGGAGCCAATCATCAAGTCTCATTGGTATTTCAACGGGCTGCTAGGGCGAAGCCCTAGGAATCCGACCCCAGTGATCACGCACTGAAGGTGCGTTTCAAGCCTGCTATAGTCCCACGCATAGGTCGTTACGATTGTTACGCGCCTTCAGCGCTGAGGCACTTGTAAATTCCGGTTCCTAGGGCTGCGCCCTAGGCTATCCTGAATCGCGGCTTCGCCGCTGAAGACCTGTTTGCCTCAAATTTGATCAAGTAAAGTCCGACACACTCCCGGCCTGCAGGGCTAGGTCATCGGATGAGAAGATAATCAGCACTGAAAGGGCGTTCCAGGGCAGGCTGGAACGCGGATTTCGTAATCACATTGAATCTCGTCAACGGATGGTTATGGCGCAACGGGGAGTCTGGCATTGAAACGCGCATTCGGCGCTGATCGTTTGGATATGCCCGTTCCTAACTCAGCGGGCTAGGCTATCCTGAATCGCGGCTTCCGACTTCGCCAACTCGGTCAGCGATAGTCCGAATATCACTGCAGGCTTCATCGGACAGGTCTCCGCTAAAAACCTGCCCATCAAAATTTGATCAAGCGAAGCCCGACAGGCCGTGAAGGGACGGCTGAAACCTTGCTGGGGGCGATACGCCTATTAGCCCCGCCATTCCGCCGCCTTCAGCAACATCAGGATCAAGCGTCCTCTTCGGGGCGGAATCGCTATTTTATGCGCGACCCGGCACTTCGTACCGGGGCGCTTGCGCGATGTCCCTTCCTTCTTCGTCCTTCCTGACTACGGCGGACACCGGGACGACGGAGCAGCATCCCTGAGCATCTTCAGCAGGCACTCCTTATAGTTGACGCGGATGCGCGCCCGCGGGACACCCGGGAATAATCCAGGGTTCACCGAGGAATCGATGGAATGTTCCGTTGGTACCCGCCGAAAACAGGTCGAAAATTTTACTCCTCGTGCAGTACCCGAGATAGGATTCCCGCTTTCAGGGTCGCAAATTCCACACTGGAACGGTCACGTGGCCGCGGGAGGGAGATCAGGCTTTCGTGTCCGATTTCGCCATCTCGCATCAATAAGACCCGGTCGGCGAGGGCGACCGCTTCCTCTACATCGTGAGTGACTAGGATGGCGGTGAACCCCCGTTTCTGCCAAAGCCGTTCGATCAAGTTCTGCATTTCCAGTCGAGTAAGAGCATCCAATGCTCCGAGCGGCTCGTCGAATAGGATCAAACGCGCTTCGCTGGCCAGAGCCCGGGCCAACGCTATGCGTTGTCTCTGCCCTCCCGATAAGATCGCAGGCCAATCTTTGGCGCGGTGGGCTAACCCGACTTGGCGGAGCGCCTCCCTGGCTAACTCGCGCCGGCGGCGGTCGGGGGCGGCCAGCGCGACGTTCTCCAGAACAGTCTCCCACGGAAGAAGTGCGGAATCTTGGAACATTAGGCGAGCGGCCCGGTTGCGACCGTTTATGGAATCGGATTCCACAGCAATCGTTCCTTCGGTCGGTTTTTCCAAACCTGCTAACAAACGCAATAGAGTCGATTTGCCACAACCGCTTTTCCCGACGATCGCCACCATTTCTCCTTCGTGGGCGGTGAGATCGAGATTCCGTAACACCTCGTGGTCGCCGAACCGTTTACAGACGGATTGCACACTCAAAAACGGAGCGAAATCGCTGGCGCGAGGTGTCGTCGCAGTTTCCAGGGTCTGCATGAGTAAGTCCTGGTTAGGCATTCTGGTAGTTCGGATTCCAACGCAGGAGCCATCGCTCCAGTCCACGGGTCGCGGTGTCGGCAGCCTTGCCCAACAAGGCGTAGAGCAAGATGCCGAACATCACCACGTCGAACTGGAGAAAGTCGCGTGCATTCATCACCATGAAGCCAATCCCGCTGTCAGAGGCAATCGTTTCTGCCACGATCAGGGTGAGCCACATAATCCCTAACGCGTAACGCAATCCTACAAGAATGGACGGAAGCGCCCCGGGTAAGATGATGCGGGTGAGCAGCCCCCAAGGATTGAGGCCGTAAACCTGCCCCATTTCGAGCAATCGGGAATCAGTCGAACGAATCCCATGCATGGTGTTGAGATAGAGCGGAAAAAAAACACCTAGGATGATCAGAAAGAGCTTGCCCTCTTCACCAATGCCGAACCACCGAATGACCAATGGAATCAGCGCAAGGTGGGGGATGTTACGAATCATTTGCAGCGACGAATCCAGTACCCGCTTTGACATCGTGAAAAGACCATTAATCAGGCCCAGGAGAAAACCGATTGATCCTCCGATGCAGAGACCGATCATCGCTCGTCGAAAACTCTCCCAAAGATGGATCGCTAACTCACCTGTTCCAGCGAGGTGAAGTCCGGCGAGCAATACGGAGAACGGTGACGGGACCACATTGCCCGGCAGCCAACCAACGAGCGAAGCGCCTTGCCAGGCGGCGATCAGGACAACCGGAAGCAACCAGGGAACTACTTGGTTGCTCCAACGGTTGTTCCGTTTGGCGAAATCAATCACGCTAAATTTTGGCGTCATGCGAGCGTTCGGTCTGGGAGCAGTTCGTTGGCGACCACCTCTCCTTTGGTCACTGTTTCTGCTCGTCGCGGTTCCGAGCCGTCGGGTGACTCCGCCCCCCTCGTACTCCAATGGCAAACGAGGAAAGAGGAGTTCCGCTGCCCGATAAGCTTCTTCGAGATGGGGATATCCCGAGAAGATGAACGTTTCGATCCCAAGAGCATGGTATTCGCGAATCCGATCGGCGACGGTTTCAGCGTCTCCAACCAGAGCCGTCCCGGCACCGGTGCGGACTAACCCGACACCGGCCCAGAGATTCGGGCTGACTTCTAGCGCGGCACGGGTGCGGTTGCCTCCATTGAGTTTCTGCAAGGCGATCATTCGTTGTTGGCCGGCGGAGTCATGTCGGGCTATCAGTTTCTGCGCAGCGGCGACCGTTTGATCGGTTAAGCGGCTGATCAGACTCTCTGCGTCTCGCCAAGCCTCCGCATCGGTTTCGCGGACGATGAGGTGCAGGCGGATACCAAAACGAAGTTCACGCCCCTTTTGAGCTGCTGCTTGGCGAGCGCGATCGATCTTTTCTGCTACCTGAGCAGGCGGTTCTCCCCAAGTAAGATAGTAATCGACATGTTTCGCAGCCACGGCGATAGCTGCGTCTGAAGAGCCGCCAAAATAGAGTGGCGGATAGGGTTGCTGGAGTGCGCGATAGAGTATTTTTGCTCCCCGAACCATCAGGCGATTTCCTTCAAAGTCCACTTCAGCCTGGCCAGAAAGGAGGGCACGCCACACGGTGAGAAAATCGTCGGTGATTTCGTAACGCTCATCGTGGCTCTGAAACAGGCCGTCTCCAGCAAGCTCGACGGGATCGCCACCCGTCACGACGTTGATGAGTAATCTACCGGCACTCAGCCGATCAAAGGTCGCGGCCATGCGCGCCGCCAAAGTCGGAGAGACTAATCCCGGACGGATTGCGACCAGGAAACGCATACGCTGGGTAGTCGCAGCCAGGAAAGACGCCGTAACCCAGGCATCTTCGCAAGAGCGCCCTGTAGGGAGCAGAGCGCCATAGAAACCGAGCCGATCGATTGCTCCCGCGATTTGCTGCAAATAAGTGAGATCGAGGGATCGGCCTCCTTCGCTCGTACCGAGGTAGCGACCGTCTCCATGGGTAGGGATAAACCAAAAGAGCTTCATGCAATCCTACTGGGTTCCATGGTAAATGTTCTCTGAGACGGTGATCTGGTGTGGTATCAGGCCAAGCCGCAAAAACGTATCGGCTGCCTCTTGTTGTTCCTGAATGATGCCGGCATCAAGCGGTCGGGCGTTGTACCGTTGCTTGCGATACTCGGAGCGCTCCATCACCGCCGGCGCAATGCCAAGCTTGGCCGCGAGAAAGTCGGCCGTGCCTTTCGGATCTTGCTTGGCCCTTACGCCCACTTCGACCAGGGTGGCGATCAATGGGGCAAGCACTTCGGGATGAGCGGTCAGGAAATCCTTTCGCGCGAAGTAGTATTCCCGATGTCCGTTAAGCCCGGCCCCAGTAGCTATGACCCTGCCGTCGCCCTCCAGCTCGGCAGCGGCGAAGAACGGGTCCCAAATAACCCAGGCATCGACGGTGCCGGACTCAAATGCCGCCCTGGCATCGGGCGGTTGCAGATAAGCCGGCTTAATGTCGTTGAAGGTCATTCCGGCGCTGATCAGCAGTTGAGCCAGGAGATGATGAGAGCTCGATCCTTTGGCAAATGCGACCGTTTTGCCGCGAAGTTCGGCAAAGTGTTGGATTGGTGAGTTCTTGCGGACGACAACCCCGGCGCTTTCTGGGCTTTCGTCGGTGGCGGCAATGTAGGAAAAGGGAATTCCCGCAGCCTGAGCGAATATCACGGGAGCATCTCCCGAGTGACCGATGTCGATGCTACCGGCATTCACCGCTTCCAGGATCGGCGAGCCATACGAAAACTCCCGCCATTCAATCGTGTACCCTAGTGGAGTTAATTTCTTTTCCAAAGATCCGTCGTTGCGCAGCAGAAGGAAAACCCCTGATTTTTGATATCCGATTCGGATCACTTTTCCAGAGTCGGCCGATGCGGTGGAGATTGATCCGGCGGTTGCGGCGCACAAAATGAACGAGAAAAACAATCTCCAGACCACCATGCCGGAAATAAGAATACTTATCCGGTATAGTCAAATCAGAATAGGAGTTTTGTGCGGGCCATTCGAAATCTGGCCTTCCAGATGCTGATTTCCGGCGACTGGTTCTTTCGGCCTAACACGGCCGGGCCGTTGATTCCGCCTTCGCCGGTTGGCCCCGAGACTTTGCGACGGGGAAGGCTACGGCGACGATTTGGCGAACTTCTTCAGGAGAGCCTCTCTCCGGTGTTGCCGAAAGAGGTCGAGCTGATGCTGTTGCTCGCTGTCTAAGAGAGGATACAGCGTCTGCAGGGCTTTATCGAACAACGTCATACTTTCCTTCTGTTGCTCGCGCTGGGCGAACCGGATGCGCACTATCGCGTCGTGAATAGTCGCGCGAACCTGGCTCTGCTGAGCCGGGCTCAACTTCAGGTGGTTGGTCAGGTTGCGTACCGCGTTGTCTTCCCACGACTGAGGGATTTGTACCGTTTGCGCTATTGGATGGGAGACGCCAAAGGTGAGTGTCAATGCCACTCCGCAAAGCGCTCCGATCAAGAAAAGAAGAAAGAAGGAGATCGTCAGTTTCCAGCCGAATCCCATAGCACCTGTGCCACATCATCTGCGGGATCCTGATCATCCGTGCCCAAAGAGGTAATGGCATTGAAATTAAAGCCGACAATTGCCGCAAAAATCACCAGAGCCGCCGACAGTGACACGAAGGAGGCACGCGTCGCGGTTCTTTCTCGATACACTTCGAGCTGATAACGCTTGGCGACCCGGTCGGCAAAGCCAGCGGGAAGCGTCGGAACCCGAGGCGTTTGTGAGCCTCTGGCTCGCTCAAAAAGATGATCCAAACCGTCGTCTTTCATTTTTCAAGCCGTTTGACAATGGAGGACAGTTTTTGCCTGCCCCGAAAGGCTATCACCTTCACCTTAGACGCAGACCAACCGGTTAAGTCACATATTTCCGCGATCGATTTTTCTTCCAAGTGGAGCCAGGTAATCACTGCACGTTCATCCGGCTTAAGACCTTGCATCAAGCGCTCGAGTAAATCACGCGCCTCTTCGGGGGAACGCTCTGGTGGAAGAATCGCTGAGTTTTTTAAATTGTCGAGCATCGCCTCCTGCTCCTCGGTAAAATCCGCCCAGCGAAATTCCGGTCGAATCTTTTGCTTGCGCAGGTGATCGATACAGGTATTGACCGCGATTCGGGACACCCAGTGTTCGAAAGGCATATCAGCGCGGAACTGATGAAGCTTCGAAAAGAGCTTCAAAAAGATCTCCTGGCAGAGGTCTTCCTCGGATTCGCGCCTGGGCAGATGATTCCGGACTATTCGGATGATAGTCGGGTACATCAGTTCGACCAGGCTTTTGGCGGCGGCCTCGTCAGAATTCCTAACCCGCCTGGTTAGGCTTAGTATTTCGTCATCTGCCATCAATTCCCAAGCAATAGAAGCGATTTGCCGCTACCAGTGACTTCGCCATGCGTCTTGTTCTGACCGTGATTACGTACTAGGTCGGGGATGCAACCCATCTACCACGGATTAATGCGCGGTCTTGGGCGGGATCCCGTTTCGGTTGTTAGCAATCGTATCCAATCAAAATGAATTCATGGAAAATCGGACAAACGGCTGTTTCATTCGTCAAAGAACTCAGAGACTTTGCGATGAAAGGCTCGGTCATCGATCTGGCGATCGGTGTGATTATTGGCGCGGCTTTCGGAAAAATCGTCAATTCCCTGGTGAACAATGTGATCATGCCGCCGATCGGACTTCTGCTTGGCAGGGCAGATTTCTCCAGCCTGTTCGTTAATCTGTCGGGCAAGCCAGCCGGTTCGTTGAAAGAAGCCACCGACAAAGGGCTAGCGGTGCTGGCCTACGGTGCGTTTCTGAATACCCTGGTTGAGTTTCTCATAATCGCCGTTGTCTTGTTTGTCGTAATTCAACAGGTGAACCGGTTCCGTGCGCCGGCCCCGCCGAAGGGTCCTTCCGGTGAGGAGCAGCTGCTGGCCGAGATTCGCGATCTGCTCAAAGCCGAACGAATGAGTCCCGGCTCTGCGCAAAAAGACTGAGCGAAGGCGGAAGACGCATGTCAGGACAACAGAGCCGTTAGGACGAAGATCAAAAAGATCAGGAGGAAGAAACCGCGAAATAGCCAGCGCGGGCGAGTTGATGGCCCAGAGCACCAGACCAGCACGCCTGGGATGGCGATGATCAAGCCAATCAAGAACCAGGAAACCATAGCGTCACCAAGAGACGCTTATCCTGGAATGCTAGATGTGTGCCAAGATTGATAAACGGCCGCTTCTCCTTGGAGCGAGCGAAGCGGTTCCGTTGTTTGCCGTTTCTCGACTTTGCAAGGAGATCGAATCGACTTGCAAAGTGCAAACAAAGGGTGACGCCGGATTGGCGCGGCTAACAGGTGCACCGCCCAGCGAGGGTTCAGCCGTCCCTTCTGGAGGGTGTCGGACTTTGCCCGATGGACGAACGATCGGCTACGGCAGCGGCGAAGCCGGGATTCAGGATAGCCTAGCCTGCAGGGCTAGGTCATCGGATAAGAGCTGGCGCCTCTCATATTGATCCCAATGCCGTTTGCAAGGTCCCGGCGCAGGCCGGGCTCAGCCCAGCCTGCGCTTGGTCTCCTGGCTAACGGCTCTTCAAAACGACCGCGGTGCGATCGTTTCGCCCGATCGCATGCGTACCTGAATTCTATCGGAATGGGAAAGAGCAGAGACGCCAATTCCTAAGTCACCTTGGTATGGTGACGTTGATGACGCATTTCGGTTACGATCCAATTCAGGCAAAAATTAGGCTCTCCGAATCCGACTCTGCAATTCGCGCGCATTCAAATCAACTTCGCGGAACTGAGTTTCGTGGAATAAATTGGAGCCGAGTTTGCTGTAATCTATAATACCGATACCGATGAAAAAGGTCGCCTCAGGTTCAATCTGCTTGCTCGTGTTTTGGCTCCTTTGCGGTGCTCGGCTCACGCTGGCGCAGGTCCAGGACGGTCGTGAGCTGGTGCACGCCACATTGCTCGCAGACACGGCCACCATTCAGGCCGGCCAAAAATTCCGGATCGGCATTCTGTACAAGATGGAGCCGGGTTGGCACATCTATTGGAAGTATGCTGGGGACTCGGGTATCCCAACCCAAATCGACTGGCATTTGCCGCCCGGCTTTCGAGCCGGCCCTTTGCAATGGCCGTTACCAACCCGCGACAAAGAACCAGGCGACTTGGAAGTTTTTGCTTATGACTCGGAAGTTTTATTGTTTACCGACGTGGAAGCCCCAGCCACGTTGCCGGCCGGACCGATTCCGGTTAAGGCCGACTCGAAATGGCTGGTCTGCAAGAGCTCCTGTGTGCCGGGAGAAGCGAACCTCAGTTTGGAGCTTAATTCCGGAGCCGGTCAGACTGGCGCCGCTATCTTTCAGCGGTTTGTCCCCCAGGTGCCCCAAACACTTCCCGCGAGCTACCAGCTGAATGTTTCTCGGCAGAATCAGCAGGTAACAGTGACCTTCTCTGGAGTGCCGTCCGCGGCTTCACTTGATTTTTTCCCAGAGCCACCCTCTGAAGTCGTCTTAGGGCATGGAAAGCAATCGGGAAAAACAGTCACGTTTTCGATCGACTCGGAAGGCAAACCTTTAGATCAGCTCGGCGGCGTTGCTGTGATTACGGACGGATCGAGAGCGGAAGCGTTCCAGGTGCCGATGCAGACGCTGCATAAATCCGGCGCGGGCGCCGCGACCGCCGGAGCTCAAACGCTCGATTTTGCGGCGCTGATGCAGGCGGTAGGATTCGCGCTTCTCGGCGGCCTTATCCTGAATGTGATGCCATGTGTCTTGCCGGTGATTTCTTTGAAGATTTTCGGATTCGTCAATGAAGCCAGTGGACGCCCCGACAAAGCGTTTCGACTCGCATTGACATTTGCTGCGGGAATTTTGGCCTGCTTCGGATTGCTGGCGGTCGGAGTAGTCGCTTTGCGGGCTGCGGGCGCCAACGTCGGCTGGGGATTCCAGTTCCAGGATGAACGATTCGTATTGATTGTCGCCTGTATCGTATTTGCCTTTGCCCTGAATTTACTTGGTGTCTACGAAATCACGGTTTCTGCCGGCTCAACCGGGTGGCTGGCCCGATTGGCGGGCGGCGAAGGATACGCGAGTGCTTTTTTCCAAGGAGTATTTGCTACCGTATTGGCGACTCCGTGCACCGCGCCATTCTTGGGCACAGCTTCCGCCTTTGCATTCGCGCAGCCCCCGTTGATCACATTCCTGATTTTTTTTGCGGTCGGAGTCGGAATGGCGGCACCCTATCTTCTGCTAGCCGCTAACCCGAAATGGCTAGGATATTTGCCAAAGCCAGGCGGATGGATGGTGCGCGTCAAGCAATGCCTGGGATTTCTCCTGCTCGCTACTGTCCTCTGGTTAGCCTGGATTGTCGGCCAACTCAAAGGAGTCGAAGGAATGGTGGTTTTAGGCGCGTTTCTCCTGGTCATAAGCGTGATTGTTTGGATTAAAGGTTCGTTCTGGAGCCCTATCGCTTCTACCAGGGTCAAGTGGATCTCTGCTGGAGCGATCGCTGCAGTCGTGCTCTTGGCGATCGCCGGATACAGCTTTTTTACGGCTCCGAGCCAACTTGCTTGGCAAAAATTTAGTCAAGAGTCGCTTGCTGCAGCCTTGGATTCCGGCCGGCCGGTATTTGTCGACTTTACGGCCGACTGGTGCATTACCTGCAAAGCAAACGAGCGTTTCGCCATTGATACGGCTCCGGTGCGAAATGCATTTACCGAAAGACAAGTTATCACACTGCGGGCAGATTGGACCAATGGCGACCCGGCAATCACCGATATCTTGAAACAGCATGGTCGAGCGGGCGTCCCCATGTATCTCGTTTATCCGGGAGGAAAGAGCCGGGAGCCCGCCGTTTTACCGGAGTTGATTAGCGCGCAATCTGTATTAGATGCTCTCAAACAAGGTTGAAAACTCGTCCGACATTTTCTTTCGATTCGTATCCGTTTAAACAAACCTATTGATGACTATGATTCGCACCCTATTGATCACTCTTGGAATCGCTATTTCCAGCTGCGGCGTCAGTTTAGCCGAAGTTCAGGTAGGAAAAGAGGCGCCTGATTTTGCCCTGACCGACACCAATGGGAAGACCCACCATCTTTCCGATTATAAAGGCAAGTACGTCGTGCTGGAATGGTACCAACCGGATTGTCCATTTGTGCGTAAGCATTACAATTCCGGGAATATGCAGACTCTCCAGAAGGAGTACGTCGCCAAGGGAGTCATCTGGCTCAGCATCGATTCTTCGGCTGCTGGTCAGGAAGGAAATTATCCGCCGGCTGAACTCAATCAGATCGCGGCAAAGAGTGGGTCTGCCCGTACGGCGCTTCTGCTCGATTCGGATGGCAAAGTAGGACACCTCTTTGGAGCCAAGACGACGCCCGACATGTACATCATCAACCCGCAGGGTACGCTGGTGTACCAGGGAGCGATTGACGACAAGCCAAGTACCGAGCTGGGAGATGTAAAGACGGCGAAGAACTACGTGAAGTCTGCACTGGACGCAGTCCTGGTCGGCCAAACGGTTGCGCTAACCTCTACCCGACCATACGGCTGCAGTGTTAAATACGCCCGCTGATGGCAATCGGGCCGTGCGCAGCCGATTTTGCGTGGCTCAACGATGCCGTCGCTTTTTGGCAGGAATATGATCGTGCGTCGCGCACCGATCTGAGCTGTAGTGCCCATCGTCTCGACGATGGGCTTTTCTTCATTGATCCGATTCGGTTGGCAGCGGAGCCGGCGGCAGCGTTAGTCGAGCGGGCGCTTCCTCGAGCTATCCTGTTGACCAACGGAAACCATGGTCGAGCAGCGAAGGTATTTGCCAGCCAATGGAAAATCCCGATTTTCGCACCGGCCGGCATCGAGCGTGACCTGGGGTTTACTCCCGATGGAGAACTGAAACCCGGTGCGACCTACTGGGATCAACTCGAAATCTTGGATCTGTCCGGTGCGAGCCCTGGCGAGGTGGCGATCTACCGTCGAGACCTGGAAATTCTTTCGTTTGGAGACGCTTTCATCCATCTGCCGGGCTATGGGTTTGCCTTGCTTCCGGAAAAATATCGTTCGGACCGCAAACAGTTTGACGTTTCTATCCAGAAACTCCGAAATCTTCCGGTTCGGCTTCTCACATTCGCACACGGTTATCCCGTCACGATGAAAGCGCAGGAAAGACTGCGTGAATTGCTAGGCAATTAGTGGAGGGTCAAGGTCCAGTCGTTTCATCGAGATCTAGCCGGGTAAAAGCAAAAATGGCTTAAGCCGATCCTTTGTGCGCCGTATTAGGCCTTTGCCCTGCCATCAGGGCCGTTTCGGCCAAACGTGATCGGGAATGCGCTTGCTTTGCACGCGGGGTTCGATGTGCTAACTTCTTAAATCTATTAGTGTATGCCAGAACAAGATCCAAGGAACAGACAAGACAAAAACTCCCGGAACTTTGGCAACGACAATAATTTCAATTGGCGTGGTATTCTGCTTTTCGCTTTTGCCATTACGTTGCTCGGGGTGTTTTTCTTTTCTAGGAACGGAGGCTACGGAAACGTAGAGGACATTCCGTTCACCGAATTTCAACAATACCTGAACGAGGGCCGCGTCAGCAAAGATGAGCCGATGCAACTCGTTGTCACCGAAGGAAAGACGACGCAAATCCTGCGTGGCGCTTTCGACAAAGAGAAGAAGCCGGGCGCCGGCTCAACCTCTCCAGACCGATTCAAGACCACCGTCTTCCTGGAATTTAATAAAGATCTCAAGTCGGAGCTCGAAAGCAAAGGCTATAAGGTAGACATCCGCGCTGACTCAGATGTGATGCTGACTGCGTTGCTAAATTTCGCACCGATTGCGCTGTTTTTCTTTTTGATCTATCTGCTCTTTCGTCAACAAATCCGGAATGCCGGAAAAGGGGCTCTCTCATTTGGCAAGAGTAAGGCGCGAATGCTCGCTCGTGACCGGAATCGAGTGACGTTTAAGGATGTCGCCGGTGTCGAGGAAGCGAAAGAAGAGGTGCAGGAAATTGTCGATTTCTTAAAAGACCCCAAGAAGTTTCAGAAACTTGGCGGGCGTATCCCGAAGGGGGTCCTAATGGTGGGGCCTCCTGGCACTGGAAAGACTCTCTTGGCGCGAGCGATCGCCGGTGAAGCGGATGTACCGTTTTTCAGCATAAGTGGTTCCGACTTTGTCGAAATGTTTGTCGGTGTCGGTGCCTCGAGGGTGCGAGACATGTTCGAGCAGGGGAAGAAATCTGCTCCTTGTATCATTTTCATCGACGAGATTGACGCGGTTGGACGCCATCGTGGGCATGGATTGGGCGGCGGTCATGACGAGCGGGAGCAGACGCTTAATGCGCTCCTGGTCGAGATGGACGGATTCGATACCCAGGAAGGCGTAATCATTATTGCGGCAACGAATCGCCCTGATGTGCTCGACCCTGCTCTGCTGCGGCCGGGCCGATTCGATCGCCAGATCACAGTGAATCTGCCTGACGTCAAAGGGCGCGAGGAGATCCTGCGGGTCCACGCGAAACGCGTGAAGTTAGCAGAAGGCGTCGATTTAGGCGTTGCTGCACGCGGTACGCCAGGCTACTCGGGCGCCGAGCTGGCGAATGTTATTAACGAAGCAGCCTTGTTGGCGGCCCGTCGCGGCCTGAAGGCCATCACCATGGCGGAATTGGAAGAGTCGCGCGACAAAGTGCGCTGGGGCAAGGAGCGACGAAGCTTGGCCATCAGCGAGAAAGAGAAAGAGAACACGGCTTACCACGAGGCCGGTCACGCCTTGCTTTGTGAGCTGCTTGACCACACCGATCCGGTCCACAAGGTCACAATTATTCCGCGAGGGCCCTCGTTGGGCTCGACGATGTATTTGCCGGCTGAGGAAAAGTATAACAACCGCAAGAACGAGTTGCTCGATCGGCTGGTAGTCATCATGGGCGGGCGCGTAGCGGAAGAAATGATCTTTGGTGACGTGACCAGCGGCGCCTCCGGGGACATTCGGATGGCCACTGGAATTGCGCGGAAGATGGTTTGCGAGTGGGGAATGAGCGAACGTCTGGGGATGGTCGAATATGGCGAGCACGACGATTTCGTGTTCCTGGGCCGGGATATCTCTCGTTCTCGAGCTTATAGCGAAGCGACCGCTCAAGAGATCGATCGTGAGGTTAAACGTTTGTGCGATGACGCCTATCAACGCGCCATGAAGGCGCTTAGCCAGCGAAAGGAAGTCTTAATCGGCATCGCGAAAGCGCTTCTCGAATACGAGACCTTGGCTGGCACCCAGGTGCGAGAAATTATTAACTACGGAAAACTCATTAATCCTCCGCCTCCCATCCCGCCGGTCCGCATTGAACCGCGCCCAGATGACCGACCCGAACCTGAAGGTCTCGGAGGTTTGACCGAAGCGCCGGTTTAACCCGTTTCATTCGTAAATTCTTGCGAGCGTCGTGAATTTGGATTCGCGACGCTTCGTTTCGTTTTCTGAAATTGGGGGAGAGAACACAGTGCGGCGAAGCCGCAACCAAAGCGATGAAAAACAAACCGCGAATAGACACCAATGGATCCTCCTTCGCTCTGCGAGCTACGGCGAGACAGGCTACGAATTGATTCCTTTATTCGCGTCTATTTGCGTTCAGTCGCGGTTAGAAAATCCTCGCAAAAAAACAAGAATCCCAACTATAGCAGTGCAAAGAAGGTAGATACGGTCTTGGGAGTCAAAGGGTTTTGGGAACAGAGGCCAGCATAGGGTTGAAGGGTTGTTGGTGTTTAAGAACGCCGAAGGCAATGTGGAGAAGTTTGCGCATGATGGCGCCGCGGATAGCGAGGTCATGGAGTTTTCGGTTTTCAAGGATTGCGATCCAAGGCTTAAGGGGTTTACACCAACGCCGAGCGACAGCGGCCGGCATGTAAAGAGCTTTACGCAGGAAGGCGTTGCCGATTTTGGAGATGCGGGTTTTGCCATAAAGGGAGTAACCGGAACGGCATTCGGCCGGAGTCAGTCCAGCATAGGCCCCCAGCTGGCGAGCTGATTGGAACTCTTTACCAGCCAACTCGGAGAGCAACTTGGCGGCCGTGAGCTTGGCGATGCCTGGAATGGAGCAAAGCAGTTGGCTTTGAGTTTTTAAGCGCTCATCGCTGGCAATGAGAGAGTCTATCTCGGCATCGAGCTGGGCGAGTTGTTTTTGGAGCTGCTTTAAGCGTTGTTGCCGTTGGCGGCCGATGAGTTTGGGCAGCTCAATTTGGTAGGGATCCTTTTTGGCACGGTTGTGTTCTCGAGTCTGTTCAACCACTCGGCTCTCGCGCTCGCGCACCAAGAGTTTGAGTTGGGTCTCGATCGGTCGCAGCGGTCGAGTGGCCAGCGGTTTTCGTTCCCGGCAAAAACGGGCAATGATCTGCGCATCGACAGTGTCGTTCTTGGTCCGACGCAACACCGAAAGAGCGAAGTATTTGACTTGAGCGGGGTTGAGGACGCTAAGGGCCAAGCCTGCTTGGTGGAGCGCCGCGATCAACCTTTGGCCGTAAACCCCGGTGGCTTCCAGGGCAAAATGGATCTGCTCTAGCTTCCAGCCGCGAGCTCGGAGTTGATGGAAGAACCGCTCAATAGCGCGAGCATCGTTGCGGAACTCTCCGCGCCAAAGGCAGGCCTCAGTGCCAGAGAGCAGGCAAAAGTCAAAAGTTGCTTTTGCCACGTCTATTCCCATGAAGTAACGTTTTTTCATCAGACTTTAATCAGTGAAGTGGTTTTTGTTTGATGAAGCCCTTGGGCGCGTACCTTTCGGACACAGCCTTGTAAACTCGGGCTCTAATGTTCCAACTCTGTTTGGAACGGCCTTAGATACGGTTCGGTCTTTTGAAAGGTGCGGCACGAGGAAGGTGGGCTAATCTAGCTAACAGGTTCTATCGACCTTTGGGCGAAACAGTTTTCCACCTTCCTCGGCCAAGTTCTTCACCTCCTGAGTTCCGCCCTTTCGGGCGGCTTAAAAAGGGAAAAGTGTTGGTCCAGGCAAGGTACAAGGGGCGAAAGCCTGACTTAGCCAACCGGTCCGCAATAGTCTTGCCAAGGGCGGAGAGTTGGCATGGGGGTGTGAGCGCCGAAGGCGCGTTTCAAGATAGCCTAGGGCGAAGCCCTAGGAACAGGAATACAGGCGGTCAAGCGCTGAAAGCGTGTGACAAGACGTTACACGCGTCGCGGTTGAATGAACGATATGTGTTGGAACCGGGAAGAGGTTCAAACGCACCTTCAGTGCGTGACCGTCGAGGGACCGGATTTCCCAGGGCTGCGCCCTAGGCTATCTTGAAACGCGCCTCTGGCGCTGATGAATCGCCGACCTACCAGGGCGCAGCATCTTTAGTTGACGCTCCTGTGGCGCCCGCTTAATTGCGGTCTCATCTATTTGAAAGATCAGTCATCATGACCAAAATCGGAATTAACGGGTTCGGACGAATCGGACGTTTGGTATTTCGCGCAATCGTTGAGCAAGGCTTACTAGGAAAAGAAGTCGACGTAGTCGCAGTGAACGACATCGTCCCTGCGGACAATCTTGCCTACCTTCTTAAGTACGACTCGACTCAGGGGCGATTTGGTGGGGAAGTCCGCAGCGAAAAATCGAGCACGGGGTTAGCAGACGACGATACGCTGATTGTGGATGGCCACCCGATTCGCTGCCTCGCTGTGAAAGAAGGTCCGGCTGCCCTACCCTGGGACAAACTAGGTTGTGAGATTGTGATCGAATCCACCGGGCTGTTTACTGAGGCCGAAAAAGCGAGAGGACATTTGAAAGCGGGCGCCAAAAAAGTGCTCATCTCCGCACCAGCCAAGGGTGAGGACATCACAATTTGCATGGGCGTGAACCACGAAAAGTACGATGCCAAACAGCATCACGTGATCTCCAATGCGAGTTGTACCACCAACTGTTTGGCGCCGGTTGTTTACGTCCTCCTCAAAGAGGGGTTCGGGATCGAAGAAGGCCTGATGACAACGATCCATAGCTACACCGCGACTCAAAAGACGGTTGACGGACCCTCTCGGAAGGATTGGAAGGGAGGACGAGCTGCCGCGATCAACATTATCCCGTCGACCACCGGCGCGGCGAGAGCAGTCGGATTGGTTTGCCCTGAGGTAAAAGGCAAATTGACGGGTATGTCGTTTCGAGTGCCGACACCAGCTGTTTCGGTGATCGACCTGACGGTGCGCACCACGCGAGAAACCAGCTACCAAGAGATCAGTGCCAAGATGAAGGAAGCGAGTCAGAGTTATCTCCAAGGCATTTTAGCGTACACCGATGAGGAGGTAGTCTCGACCGACTTTCTCCACGACAGTCGTTCCAGTATTTTCGATGCGAAATCGGGGATACAATTGAACAGCCGGTTCTTTAAGCTGATTAGCTGGTACGATAATGAGTGGGGCTACTCCCAGCGATGTGTCGACCTCCTGAAACATATTCTTTAAGCCGGCGTCTCCATGTCAAAGTTGTCGGTTCGTGAGTTAGAGGTAAAAGGGCGGAGAGTTCTGCTTCGCGTCGATTTCAATGTGCCGACCGAGGAGGTTGATGGCGCCATTCGAATCACTGATGATACGCGAATACGGGAGAGCCTGCCGACGATTGATCTGCTTCGCGAAAAGGGTGCTAAGGTTATTCTACTCGCACATTTTGGTCGGCCCAAAGGCAAACCGAATCCGAAATACTCCTTGCGTCCGGTAGCCAAGCGTTTGGCTGAGCTAATCGGCGCAAGCGTAAAATTTTCTCCGGAAATAATTGGCCAGGAAGCCGAAGAGGCCAGTCGGCAGCTGGCGGATGGCGGAGTATTGGTGATCGAGAATGTGCGTTTTTTCGAACAGGAAGAGGCGAATGATCCGGAATTTGCTCGGCGACTGGCTCTCCTTGGCGACCTGTACGTGGATGACGCGTTTGGTGCGGCGCATCGCGCTCACGCGAGCACTACGGGGGTGGCGAAGTATCTCTCGCCAGCCGCCATGGGTCTGTTGATGGAGAAAGAGTTGCGGTACCTCCAGGATGAGTTGGCCAACCCAGAGAGACCTTTCCTGGTGATCCTGGGAGGAGCGAAGGTATCGGATAAAATCGGAGTGATCAAAGCACTGATGGAGAAGGCAGATGTCTTCTTGATAGGCGGTGCGATGGCCTACACGTTTTATCGCGCTCTCGGCATTCCGACCGGGGCCAGTCGCGTAGAAGAAGATAAAGTACATCTCGCGGAAGAGCTGCTGAAGCTGGCCGAGAAAAAGGGGATTACATTTTTACTCCCGGTCGATAACATCGAGACGGACGAATTCAAGGCGGGCACTCATTCTCGCAATACGCCGCTCTTGTCCAGAGACCACGGGATCACCGAGGGTTGGCAAGCGGTAGATATTGGATCTGAAACGATCCGGCGATACCAAGCCGAGATCGAGAAAGCAAAGACCGTGCTCTGGAACGGACCGGTCGGAGTCTTTGAAATCCCTGACTTCGCGAATGGAACGAGAGCTTTAGCGGAGAGCTTGGCTCGTTCATCGGCCAAATCCATTATTGGCGGTGGTGACTCTGTGACCGCAGTAAAGCAATTTGGTTTGGCTGACCGGATGACGTTTATTTCCACCGGCGGCGGCGCGTCGCTCGAATTGTTGGAAGGCAAGACACTCCCGGGCGTAGCCGCGCTCACCGATAAATAGTGGTCATGCGTAAGAAAATCTTGGCCGGCAATTGGAAGATGAATCTGACCAATAGCGAGGCGGAGGCCTACATGCACGCTTTTTTACACGAGCTGCGGGAGGTCAATGATGTCGAGATCGTGATGATTCCGCCATTTACCTCGATTCCAGCGGTGGCCCAATTTTTGGAAAAAGCGGCGTTTATCCGGCTTGGTGCGCAAAACATGCACTGGGAGCGAAAGGGCGCGTATACGGGGGAAATCAGTGCAACAATGCTTCGCACGTTATTCGTGAAATATGTCGTCCTCGGCCACAGCGAACGGCGAACGTTGTTTGGTGAGACGAATGAAATGGTAAGTCGGAAAGTTCACTCCGCCCTAGAAGCGGGACTGCGTCCAATTGTTTGTGTGGGAGAGACGGCTACGCAGCGTGACAATGACGAGGTAGAGGAAGTGCTGAGAGAACAGCTCGAGCTTGGTCTGAAAGATGTTCTGACCAAAGATGCTCTAGAGATTGTGATCGCTTATGAACCGGTCTGGGCCATCGGGACAGGTCGCACCGCGACCCCGGCTCAGGCTGAACAGGCGCATGGTTTTATCCGGTCAGTTCTGGGGAAAATATTTGATACCGGCGTGGCAGAACGTCTCCGTATTCAATATGGCGGAAGTGTTAAACCCGAGAATGCCAAAGAATTGATGCGGCGACCGGGTATCGACGGAGCGCTAGTCGGCGGAGCCTGCCTGGATCCGCGCAGCTTCGCCGCAATCATTCGTCACACCGAAGCGGCTTTGCATTAGGTCGCGGGAGCAGCAAGAATGCCGCCGCGCCCACGGATCGGCCTGTCCGCCATAGCCTTTGGCAACGGTAGTAGGGCGCGGACTCCATTCCGCGCCATCGCGGTTAGCTCACCTCTCAGTCCTTTTTGTTTTTTTCGCCCTGAGCCAGCTGAACTACCATGCCATTGGCCAAGCTATCGGATGGGTTGACCACCACGCGGTCGTTTTCGGCCAGCCCATCCACGACTTCAAGCTTTGATCCAAGATCGCGGCCGATCTTAATTGGACGAATTTCTACTTTCCCATCTGGGTGCACAATACCGACCGCAGCCCCTTCTTCGCGGAAGAGTAGCACGTTGGCCGGCACCAACCACGCCCGATCAATGCTCTCCGTTTGCAACCGAACCTGCGCATATGCACCGGGGAAAAGCTCGCCCGATTCGTTCGGAACCTGTAACTCGGTGAGTAGGGTTCGGGTTGTTGGATCGATCGCGCCAGCCGTTCGTACCACCGTCGCTGGGAAATGCCGATTGGGAAACTCGTTGAAGCTCAGATCTGCTTGGGTGCCTTCGCGCACCGCATGAGAAAAGCCTTCGGGAACGGTTACGTAGATCCTCAACGGAGAAGTCTGAGCCATCGTGAAAAGAGCATTGCCCGATCCGGAGTTCACCAGTGCGCCGACGTCAGTGGTGCGGTTGGTTAATATGCCGTCGAACGGGGCTCTGATCAGTTTGAAGTTCTCGAGCGCCTCCAACCGTTTTACGTCGGCTTCATCGGCAGTAACGGTGGCCTGCTTCACCTGAAAGTCGCCGTTGGCGTTATCGTAGTCCTGCTGCGCTATCACGTGCCTTTGGAATAGGTCTTTGTTGCGATCGTAGGTCGCACGAGAAAGATCGAACGCAGCCTGAGCCTGCTTGAGATTGGCGCGAGATTGATTGAGCTGTTGATCAACTTCGGGGGTGTCGAGTTCAGCCAGTACCTCTCCGTTTTTTACTTTCGAACCAATGTCGAAATACCATTTTTTCAGGTACCCGTTCGTTTGGGCGAAGATTGGCGCTTGAGTGTACGCTCTGGTTTCGCCGGGAAGCTGCAGCGGTACTTTGGCCGGAGCCCTCTCCGGACTAACGACCGTGACGATAGCCAGCGATGTAGCATCCGATTGGTCCTGAAGTAATTTAGTAGCCGCAGTGCGAGAGGTGATCCCAAGAACGGCCAACCCGACGGCACAAATGACGACCACTAACGCAATGACCTTGAGAAAACCAAAGCGGCCGGTTTTTACTGGCGTTCTCGCCGCCGGAGCGGTGGGACGCGGATTTGCTTCCAGAATGCTTTCCTTCATACGCAAAAAGTTTGTTGGTTAGGATGGCGCATGTTCTGGGGAAGCCTCTGAGTGAGCGGCACCGATCCGCTTGCGAACCACCATGAAGACGGTAGGCACAAAGAAAAGTGTCGCAACGGTAGCGAAAATCAGCCCACCGATTACGGCTCGGCCGAGCGGCGCGTTCTGTTCGCCGCCTTCGCCAAGCCCGAGTGCCATTGGCACCATGCCGATGATCATCGCTCCCGCAGTCATCAAGACCGGACGTAGCCGGACGTATCCGGCTTGCAGCGCCGCCTGATACGAGTCGCGATGTTCCTGAAACTGTTCGTTGGCGAAGGTGATGACCAGGACGCTATTGGCGGTTGCTACCCCCATACACATGATCGCTCCCATGAGCGCTGGAACGCTCAAGGTCGTCCCCGTCAAGAACAGAATCCAGACAATACCTGCCAGGGCGCAGGGTAGCGCCATAATGATGATAAACGGCTCCGACCAAGACTGGAAGTTGACGACCATAAGCAGATAGACAAGGACCATCGAGAAAGCCAGCCCTAGGTACAGCCCAATGAAGGAGTTCTTCATGGTCAGAACCTGGCCGCGCAAAACGATGCTGCTACCCTTGGGCAGCGTACCGCGTGCCTGATCAATTAGTTTTTCGACCTGGGAACTCACAGATCCAAGATCCTTTCCATCCACGTTGCCGTAAATGTTGATCACTGGACGGATATTGAAATGATCTTCGATCGGCGCGGTCGTGCCGCGCGAGACTTGGGCGATATTTCCCAATATCTGAGGCGGTAATCCGGCCGTGCCAACGATTGGCACGTTCAGCAAAGCGTTTAACGAACTGATGTCGTATTGGGGCGATTGCGCGTTTACCTGATAGCTCACCCCATTTTTCGGATCGACCCAGTAATTGGGAGCAACTTGATTCGATCCTGCCAGCGCGCCCAACACGCTGGTAGCAGCTTGGTTTTCGGTAATTCCCAACAAGGCAGCGCGAGTTCGATCGACGGCGACGTTTAAGCGCGGCGTATCCTGCGGTTCTTGCACCCGTACATCTACTGCGCCGGGAATCCGTTTAATCTGATCGGCCAACTTGTTCGCAACGGCCGCGTCGCCGGCCTTATCGGCGCCCACGATTTGCACATCAAACGGCGCGGGTAATCCGAAATTAAGAATTTGGGCGACGATATCGGCGGGTGGGTACCAAGAAGTTACGGAGGGGAATTGAGTCCGCAGGTGCTCCCGGATCTGTCGCATAAATCCGATCGTCGGATCATGATCTGCGTTGAGTGAGACGATAATATCGCCATCGGCCGCACTCACGGTCCCAGTCGTGTTATACGACAAATTGATCCCGCTATACGGTATGCCGATATTATCAATGATACCTTGCAACTGCTTTTTCGGGATCACCTGACGAATCATTCCTTCGATCTGGTCCACGGTTCGCGCGGTTTCCTCGATCCGAGTGCCCGATTTCATCCGGACGTGTAGGTCGAAGCGACCGGCGTCGACAGCCGGGAAAAAATCTTGGCCCAACCACGGCACCAAAAGAAAGGAGCCCACTACCACCACCAGGACGCCGAGGCCAACGAGCCCAGCGTGTCGAAGAAACAGACTCAAAAGATCGCGATAACCTTCGCGCATCGATTCAAATCGTCGGTCAAAGGCACGATGGAACCCTCCAAACCACCCGAATATGCCGCCCTTCTTTTCTGCCGGATGAGCCCCGTGGTTGCCGTCTCTACCGAAGAAATACATGGCGAGCGTCGGCACGAGTGTTCGCGAAAGCAGATACGAAGCGAGCATCGCGAAAATCACCGATTCGGCCAGTGGCGCGAATAAATACTTCGCCGTTCCTGACAGAAAGAAGATCGGGACGAACACAATACAGATGCAAAGGGTGGAGACAAAAGCCGGCACCGCGATTTGGGCAGTCCCGTCCCGGATCGCCTCCAAGTTCGATTTTCCTTCCGCTAAGTTGCGGTCAATGTTCTCGATCGTCACGGTGGCGTCGTCGACCAAAATACCGACAGCGAGTGCCAACCCTCCCAACGTCATGATGTTGATCGTTTCGTTTAGGGCGCTCAATACCACCAACGACGAAAGGATCGAGAGTGGGATGGAGATCACGATGATGAGCGTGCTTTTCCAGTCGCCCAAGAATAACAAGATCATCATCGCCGTAAGACAGGCGGCGATAATCGATTCGCGAACCACTCCCTCGATGGCCGCATTGACGAATAGTGATTGGTCAGTGAGAAAGCTGAGATTCAGACTGTCCGGCAACGTCTTTTTGATCTCGGGCAGCTTGGTTTTGACGCCGTTAACAATGTCCAACGTTGAAGCATCACCCGTTTTCTGAATGTCGAGCATGGTTGCGCGGGAGCCGTCAAACCGCACGATATTGGTTTGGGGGATATTTCCGTTCCGCACATTCGCAACATCCCTCACGTAGATCGTTGTATTCCCAATGACTTTCACCGGGATAGAGTTGAACTCATCCACCGTAAGCGGACTGGAATTTAGGCCGACTTGATATTCGGTTGGACCGATTTTCGCCGTGCCGGAAGGCAATATCACATTCTGCGCATTGACGGCGTTGATTACGTCGATCGGCTGTAGGCCGTGAGCTTGCAGTGCCGGATAGTTTAGGTCGACCGAGACGAATTTCTGCTTTCCTCCGTACGGATACGGCACGGACGCGCCGGGCACGGTGATCAACTGGGTTCGAACGAAATTCAGCGCGAAGTCGTTGAGTTGCTGCTCGGAGAGCTCTTTGCTGCTCAAACCGACGCGGAGAACTGGCACGTTAGACGCGCTGTAGCTCAGGACCAGGGGGGGTGTGGTGCCGACCGGTAACTGCCGCAGTATGGCCTGCGAGACGGAGGTGACCTGAGCGATAGCCGTCGGTACACTGGCCGTCGGTTGCATGAAGATCTTGACCACTCCGATCCCGTACAAAGATTGGGATTCAATGTGTTCGATATTGTCGACCGTCGTCGTCAGCACGCGTTCGTACGGCCATGTGATGTGGCTCTCCATGTCCTCCGGAGAGAGGCTGTTGTAGTTCCAGATCACCGAAATGACCGGTATATTGATGCTCGGAAAGATGTCCTTCGGCGTGCTAAGAATCGACAAGACGCCGGCGATCAAAATGAAAATCGCGAGGACTATGAAGGTGTAAGGCCTACGAAGAGCTAAATTTACGATCCACATAACGGTGTCCGATCGAGCGGTATCTCAATGGGCTAATTTGAGGAACGGTTTTCCTGCCATCGCGCAATAGGTAAGAGAATACGTTGGAAGACTGGAGTTGTAAACCGACAGATCGGTCAATTTTTCAGGTTACCGCCTTACTACTTCGTAATGAAAGCGTTAGAAACGCAGGCTCCGGTCCCTTCCGCCGCCCGCCGTAACCGGTTTGCCCGCCCGTCGACGCTCGGTTTGGATTTCGGCCATGAGAAGGCGTACCTGGCGCAAAGCATTCTTTCCTCGCTTAGTCCGGATGGTCTTCTCAAATCCGGCAGTGATACGCTCTGCGTTTTCCAGTGTGCCTGGCAGTTTCGCTGTTCCCAGTCGAGCGGAAAGATTGTCGTAAATGTCAGCGAGCTTTGCGATTTGCACGAACTCTGATGCATTAAATAGTTTTTTGTCGTACTCACGGTCTCGCATCTTCTTCGGGAGCGCATCGTCTTTCGTAAGCGCATCTACATACACAGCAATCGTCTTGCCAAAGAGCTGAGCGATTTCGTCCAAGGTTGTCCCGGTGTCCTCGACGACATCGTGGAGGATCGTAGCAATGATGGTTTCTTGGTCGTCGATATCGAAAAGATCGCGAAGAATGTAAGTGACGCGGACAACGTGCGAAAAATAGGGCGTCAGCCCGTCAGACAGAGTTTGGCTCCGGTGCTTGACCGCGGCGTACTGAAACGCGCGCAAGACCAGCTGCGTGCTAGATTCCAACGCCGATCGCACCCCGCTTACTCCGTTGTGAGCACTACGGCGGCGGCGGAATAGCCATGCAAGAAACTGCGAGCACCGATCGGACCAATTTCACCGTTACAGAATAATCCGGCGAGCGGCGACGCGCCCAAAGTCTCCGCTAAGGTCACCGCATCATGGCTCGACACCCCAAATAATTCCTGTCCTCGACCAGTGCACGAAAATAGGAGATTTGCCCATGGCCGAGCCCCCCGGCTTGCGATATTTTTTGCGCCCTCGACCATATCCTGATGCGCCGATTTAGAATCTTTGATTTGGAATTGGACAGTCTGGCCGATCCTTGGATACGCCCCCACTGCCAATGCCCCGATTTGCGGGTCGGCGCCCAGGATGTTCCGGATCAAGAAGTCGCCCCGCTTAAATTCATCGACATACTCTGAAGCTGCCAAGCCCAGGAAAAGATTGTTGCGCACCGCATTTCGCTCCTCGGCCGGCACCGTGAG
Source organism: uncultured Verrucomicrobiae bacterium (assembly GCA_963804425.1). Taxonomy (GTDB): domain Bacteria; phylum Verrucomicrobiota; class Verrucomicrobiia; order Chthoniobacterales; family JAFAMB01; genus DASTDH01. The sequence goes on from CAWDQF010000007.1 coordinate 874,212, forward strand.
GAAAGCGGTTTCTAGCGTCTGATACGCAGGAACGTTGCCGATCTCGAGAATAAAATTGTCTTCTGCCTTGGTGATCGGTGAAGGATCGCCGATGGGGCGGCAACCCTGGCTCATCAGCACTCGAACGGTGACGGGAGAGCTCAAGGAGACCGCAATGATAGGAGCATTGACAACCTCGCCGTCACGGAGAAGAAAATCATCAGCCTCGCTCGCGCTCGCCAGTCCACCGACAATGGGTTTGCCGGGAAACGCGTTGTTCCATCCCTCCAGCCATTTCTCGATTTCACGAAACGCCGGATTGGCCAACACGATCCAGCCGTTCACATCGTTCGGCTTAAGGCCGGTGAACTCCTGCCAAAATCCTGCTTCCGATCCTCCCTCGAGATCGCTTTCGGAAATCGTAAAGATCTGAAAGCTAGTTTCTGGAATCGACAGCAGTAGGACGCTCAGTCCCGGACGATGTTCCAGTTCGGTCTTGGTGCCAATGACGCCGGAACCAGAACAGCCGACCAATCTGGGCACCCGCGCGTGCAACCGGATCAATTCCAAGGTGTCTTCCAGATGGCCTCTCCAATCCGGCGTTACGAAAACAAAGCCTAGAGCGGCATTTCCTCCGAGCTCTGCCCTTAGCCGTTGGGCGACCGTGATAATGTCCGGCTCAGAATAAGTTCCGGCGAACAGTTGCGAGACGGCCTTCAGTGTCATTGCCTTACTCTACAGGTTCCCGGCTAGATTCAAAGCATCCGCGAGACCGATGGTCGAGGTTTTCCAAATATATATCAGTGCTAGTAGCCGTGGAAATATCCGGGAGAGCAAGAGTGAGTGAATACGGGCCGCTAGGTTGTTGTGGGAAGCGGTTCTCCAGATTACGTTTCTCGGCTTATGCGGGTGCTGATCACCGCCGGACCAAGCAGTGAGCCGATCGATGATGTACGGGTTATCACAAACCGATCGACCGGGGAACTTGGGACTGTGCTGGCCGAAAGCCTAGCGCGAGCCGGCCATAAGGTAGAACTATTTCTGGGGCAGGGTGCCACCTTTCGATGGAACGGAGCCAAGCTCTTTGCCACGAACGAAGAATTGGAGCGGTTGCTCGCGCAAGTCCAAAAAACAGAAACCGTCGACTTCATGTTTCATGCGGCGGCCCTGGCCGATTTTCGAGTCGCCAGGATTGAGGTGAACCGAACCCCACAATTTACACCGAAGATCGGGAGCGATGCCGGTTCTGTCTGGCTCGAATTGGTATCGCAACCCAAGTTGATAGCCAGCCTCAGAAGATACTTTCCCGGGGCGCGCATCGTTGGCTGGAAGTACGAGCACGCGATTACGCGGGATGAACTCCTGTTGGAAGCCGTCCACCAGATGCAACAACACCGCACGAACGCCTGTGTCGTAAACGGACGCGCGTTTGGGTCGGGCTTCGGGATCTGTACAGACCTGGGGTTGATCGCGACCTGCGACTCGAAACAATCGCTGGCAGACTTCTTTGTTCGATGGATCAGCCAGTCCCGATGACAAATAGCAAATAGCAGATAGCAAATGCCGGCAATCTGCTATTTGCTATTCAATTCGATGACCGCCGATTGGCGCTAAGCCGCGCACAAAATTTGAAACGTTGGTTCTGCGCTCTACAGTACCGCATGAGCCTGACTTATGTTCCCCTCATTAGTTCCGGTGTGGCAGGTCCTTTGGGCGTCCTGCATTTGCCACGGTTGTGGCAGAAAGTTTCACTCGAAGCAAAAGGTCAACTTTGTCCGGGGTATCCTGACATCGGGGCCGGATTTGACTCCATGGTTTTGCGGGCGCTGAACCTGGATCCCGAAGCGGTGCGGAAATTCGTTAAGGAACAGCACCCGACTTACCCGCAATTTGAAAGCTGGGTTAAGCAGCAGCCGGGAGTGAAAATCGATCGCGCTTCGGTCGACGCGAGTAACGCCGCTATTCGCGGCTATGATCATTCGGATGGAGACAGAAAGACTATTCTTGGCGCAAACGGGTTACCGGATGAGCCTTCGGCGCCGCACGACGCAATTGGCTTAAACAATCTGGAAGATTGGCTCGAATTCCATGCGCGGGTGCTCGTATAGGCTCGGCAAAATTCATTGCAATCTCGTTCAGCCACTCTAACATTCTCGTTTCTCCGGGCGCGATTAGCTCAGTGGTAGAGCGCTTGCTTCACACGCAAGAAGTCGCAGGTTCGAACCCTGCATCGCGCACTCCCCAAAAAATCGGCATTTCTCCCAGGAAAGAGGCTTAAGAATCCGATTTTTAAGAGGTTACACCGATTTCTGGCGGTCACGGGTTTTCCTCAAATTAAGGCGCATAAAGCGCATAAAGCTCGAAAATGGTAGAGTAAAACGCTTATTGGTAAACCACATGCCTAATCTGTGCTATAAGAGGGCATGGCTAAACTCATTATCGCAAAAGGCGTTTACCGAATGCCCGGTTCCCGGTGGCTCTGGTACCGATGGAGCGAGAACGGAAAGCGCTTTGCCGTCAGCCTGGAAACCGAGGACGAATCGACGGCGATCTTAAAGAAAAAGGCGATTCTGGCAGAGGTCGCTCGGCGCGGATCGGAAGCATACCGCTCCAATGGCACCAAGCCTGATAGCGCGGAATTATGCCAGATGGGCGCTATCATCCGGCAGTATTTGGACGACGCCAAAAGCCGGGTACGCAAACCAATGCAGCTAGGAACGGCCAAGAATATTCGGTACGTGCTGGAAATGTTCGTCAAGGAATCCGCGCTACGAAGTGCACGGGAGATCAGTCCGCGCACATTCCCAGATTGGTTGAAGGCGCAAAAGAAAAAAGGCCGATCCTCTGAAACGCTCCGCAGCTACACCCGAGACTTGAAAGCGTTTCGCCGATACTTGGTTGATCACAAGCTGGTCAGATCCGACTTACCGGAACTGGAGACTCCGGACCATGCTCCGATTGGTCGGAAAAACTATCTCGAGCAAACAGTTGTAGATAGTGTTATTGAGGCGGTGAAGCCGGAACATTCGGCAGGCGCAAAACCAGAGACGATCGCGAAAGCCAAACAGGCAGCAGACGATCTTACCTTTATTCTCCACTGCGGTTTCAATGCCGGACTTCGGCGAAAAGAAATCAGTGAAGCAAGGGTCGACTGGTTCGATCTAAAGAGAGGTTTGCTCCACGTTTTCAGTGACGGAGACTTCACGACGAGGGACAAAGACGGACGCACCATCCCTTTGAAGAAAGAAGTTCTCGAATTCCTGAAAAAATACCTACCTGGAAGGACTGGGTACGTTCTAACACCGGACAAACGGAAAGGGAAAGGGGTTTACCGGTTCGATGCCAATCGTCGGGTACGTTCGCACTTCCGCAAGTGCAACGTTCGGTGCACATGGCATGACATGCGCCGTAGCTTCGCCTCCAACCTGGTCAGCAAAGGCGAAGGCATTTACATCGTCGCCAAATGGTTGGGCGATGGTGTTGCGGTCGTCGAAAGATCCTACGGGCATGTAGCGCCAGCGGCAGGCAATATTGACCGTTAAGCGGTGGTCATCAGAGCAGTTTCGCGAGTCAAGATTGTGTAGCGTCTCTCCCGAGCTGCTTTGGCGGACGATGCGCCTTTTGATTATGCTTAGGCGTTGCTTGATGCGAGCCGGAAGTCGCGGGGCTCGGGCTTGGGTGAGACGAATCACTCCGGTAACCGGCTCGGATTCTCTGTTCAATCGCTCTCGCGCCTTGGCCCGCTCGCGCCGCACTTCGGGCAAACACCCTGGAACGACTTCGCGCGCAGTTTACGGATCTCGCCTCGTGCATCCCAACAGAACGATTCAATTTTGTCTTGCCCAACCACCGTTTTTATGTTCAATAGAACACTACATGCCCAAGCTCAATCCTGCCCTATTTGAGCCGCTGACCCGAATCGAAAATGCCTGCCGGCGTGCGTCCAACATAATGCTCAACGCCCCGAGTTTGCCGCCACGGGAGAATGAGCTAATCGCCCGAGAAATTCAGGAAATGCGTGACGCCACCGGAAGCGTTCAAGGCCGCGGTTGAAGCCGGAGAAATGACCGGGTTCAAGCACAGCGGGCTGCGAGCGCACGGCGGTACTTGAGCGACGGTGTTTTCTAACTGCCCGCAGTTCCTCGCTCAGATGGTAACCGTGGCCAATGCTTCGTTGGCGGGATGGTTAGTTTCCTCTTAAAGGAAGGTGATTTTTTTAGGGATACCAGGTAATGGCCATTTCAGAGTTCATCACCACGGCCCCGTTGTGGATAACGTTCGCAAAGATGCGGTCGGGAACCGTTTTCTCGTTGGGGGGAATCTTCACAACCTCCCCGTTGTGCCCACAACTCACGCCCTGTCCCGCTTGCAGCTGGCAAATCGTGACGTAGTCCTGATTCCCGTCCGTGCGGTACGTGCGGCGGGTGATCAGGGACCAACCGGGCGGCAAGGGCGCATCGATGGTGGTAACGATCGCCACCTTCTTGAGCTGCACGAAGTCGTGTTTGTTGTAGGTGGAATTGCCGTAGGTGCTGACGGTAGGAATGCCGTTGACCCAGAGGGTGAGTTTGGTGGGATCCGCCAAGGCGGAGACGGCGGTTACAAATCCCAAGGTGAGAATTAAAAAGAGCGTTTTCATGGTGGTTTTCTGGGGTTGGGAATCCGCGTGGGGTAGTGTCAGCTTTTCTGTGTGCGGGTCGATTTTTGGCTTTGCTGTCTAGTACTAAAGAGGGTTGTTTCTAACGACGTCAGCGGGAGCCGGCGAGACCATCTCCCAAAAGTGGTCGGCTCTAGCCGGGCCCGGTGTGAACAACGCGTAGCGTTGTTCAAGTCGTTGGAAACAACTCTCGACTTTTCTCATGTTTTTTAGGCGGCGTCAGCCGCGAAAAATCGCTCTCCGAATTGAATGGCAAATTGGGTGGCCGCCAGCTTCCAAGTTATCGGCGGATTTTTCCACTTCTTGGTGATGTTACGTATGGCCAGGTAAATCAGCTTGGTCGCCGCCTCATCGCTAGGAAAGTGCCCTCGGTTTTTGAGCACCTTGCGCAGTTGCATGTGCAGACTCTCAATGGCGTTAGTGGTGTAAATGATTTTGCGGATCTCAGCCGGATAGGCGAAGAACGGAATCACTTGTTCCCAGACTCTTCGCCAACTTTGCACGATGGGGGAGAGTTTTTTGCCCCATGGGCTCTGGGCAAACTCTTCCAGCCCTTTGACCGCCAGTTCGGCCGTCTCCGCGTTGTAGATACGCTTCAGTTCCAGGGCTACCGGCCGACGCTCTTTCCAGCTGCAGAACGATAGCGAGTTACGGATCAGATGGACGATGCAGGTCTGAATCTGGGTCTCTGGAAAAACCGCCGTGATTGCTTCCGGAAAACCTTTCAGCCCGTCAATGACCGCAATGAGCATATCCTCTAGGCCGCGGTGCTTGAGCTCGTTCATGACGGCTAGCCAAAACTTGGCTCCCTCTGTCTGCTGGATCCACAGACCCAGCACCTCTTTGGTGCCATCACGCTGGATGCCCAAAGCCAGGTAAACAGCCTTGTTTTTAACTGTTCCTTCGTCCCGAATCTTGACCCGCAAGGCATCAAAAAATACGACCGGATACATCCTCTCCAGTGGCCGGTTCTGCCATTCCAGCACCTCATCCACGACCGAAGCGGTCACCGGGCTGATCAGATCAGCCGAGACCTCTACCTTGTATTGCTCTTCCAAAAACGCCTTGATCTCGCGCACCGTCATACCTTGAGCGTACATGGCGATGATTTTGGAATCGAAGCCGCCGAACCGCCTTTGCCCCTTACGGATAAACTGCGGCTCGAACTCCCCACTACGGTCTCGGGGTACTTCAATCTCTAGCTTGCCATCGTCGCTAACAATCGTCTTCTTGCTTGTTCCGTTGCGATGGGTCTCGCGCTCCTGGTCGGCTTTCAGCTTGGGCGCCTGGCCCTTCTCGTAGCCTAGATAGTGCGTCATCTCTGCTCCAAGCACTCGTTCGTACAAGCGCTTGGTCAGTTGCTCCATAATCCCTCCAGGACCGGTCAGATCTTCCGGTCGCTGGTACCCTTTCATCAGCTCTTCAATGATGGCCGGATCGATCTCCGGCTTCTTGCCTTCCTGGCCCTGCTCTACTCGCTCCTTCTTCTTGGTCACTTCCATCTCTTATCTCAGGTTGTGACCCACACACAAATTTTAAGACACCCTCCCGCGTGGATTCCATGGCTTCATTCGACTGCCTTCGGGAAAAAAAGGCAAGCCAGTGTTGCTAACAAACTGCTGGTCATGCATCTCTGAAATAATGGTTACATCTATGTTCTTCGCTCGCCCCGAAGCGCCAGTAGGGTCACCGACGATAAACCAGGAACCGATCCCGGCCGTTGAGCGGCGCTTCGCACCAATCGAGAAGCGAGTCGACCATCGCCGGCTGAAGCTTCAGGGCCGCAAGTGTAGCGTGATGGCTAAACGGTAAAATCTGCCGACGTCGGCAGATTTCAAAAGCCTTGGAGGTCGTTGGGGTGTGTTGACAAGTGCTTAACGCTGGCCCCGCCCAGGTTTCGCTTTCGACGAGCTTCTTGTGCTCGCCATAATGGTGGCCGCCATCATGCATGCCTGAAATGCCGCGTTGACTTCAGGTATCAAAAAATCGCAACCTCCTGAGCGACGCCCGAGCCGATTCTGTTCGGTCGTCTGGCAGGCCCTATTCCTCTTGGCTTCCCGGCCTAAGAGAGCGTAGCCTTCCCATGGATCTTTCGCCACGGAGGGAATTCAATTGAAAATAAATCCTCATATGAAATCTCTATTCTTAGCCCTGTTAGCCATCGCCTCCTTCGCTGCCGACTCCTTCGGTCAGACCATCATTAACTCGGTCCCCTACACCATCTCCGCTCCCGGCAACTATGTGTTGGGCTCTAACCTCACCTACTCTTCGGCCGCTGGCGCTGCCATCACGATCCTCAGCAGTAATGTGACCCTGGATCTGGGAGGTCATTATCTCTACTTCCCTGGCACCCCGACCTCGAACGTCGGGGTCTACGTGCACAATGCTGGGAACGTCATTATCCAGAACGGCATCATCGCCGTGTTCTTCTACGGCGTCTATATCGAGCATACTGGAGGAACAGCGCTCAACACAGGCGATATTGTGGAAAATCTGAAACTGACCAATGTGACCTATGGCGCCGTTCTCATCACAGTCGCGGGATCTATCGTGCGAAATAATCAGATAACCTCGACATCAAACGGAACCTCCGGTGCTGGAATCTTTATCTCGGGTAGTGGCGGCAACCTGGTCAGCGGGAATGTCATCTCCGGATTCGACGCCGGCGTCGATACGTTCGGCAATAATTATTGCCTCGAGAACATGGTTAGCAATTGCGCTTTCGGTTTTGCCCTGTCTGCCAGCGACAAATACCGGTTTAACACCACGTTCAATTGCACGACGCCGTTTTCCGGTGGTACCGCATTGACCGACAATAATAACTGAAAGGTGCGATAGAGCCGACCCACACCGCGTTATCCCGGAAGCATTCAAGGCCGGGCCTCTTGACATACACACATTACGCCCTCAGCTAACGAACAAGCTAGTGAAGTCTGGGTTCTGGGGTACAGTCCCGGCTTCTGGCATCAGGGGGCGTCTGTTCGAGCGCCCGGTGCCACCTTCTTTCCTATTTGGCCGCCGGGGACTAACTTGGTGCATCCCCTATGGCTATAATTCTCATCGCAGTCGTCTTGGCCGTGATAACCGGCGCAAACTATTTCGGAAGACCAGTATCGCGAACGATGTGGCTGGTGCTCTTCATCCTGTCGTTGATCGCTCTGACTCTGATACTGGTGACCTATTTACATTTCTGACGCGACAATCTCACCATCTAAGATCGTTGAGCGCAGTTTCAGTTGGTTGACCGCGTCTCCAATGGTCGGGAACTTCGGTTCAAGCGGTAATCGGTTACGGGACCAGAGCCGAGCCTTCCCAGTTGAATCAATCACGGCGATCGCTCGATAACCATCCACCTTGGTCTCGAAAATCCAGTCCGGAGAGTCGAACGGCTCTTTAACAGACGAAGCCGTCATCGGCGCGACAAAACCGGTGCACAGTTTCTGGGATCTCTGTCCGCGTGTGCTCGAAAGCAAAAGGGTGATGGCCGCAGTCGTGGCTGTGCCAAATGCGACTCGAATAATTATCCACTTAGATCGACAAATGGGCGCGTTTGATAAAGGCGAGCTGCTTTTGACCACTTCTGAGCCGATGGGCCAGCATTTCACTTATGCTCAGGTTATCGGTTTTGAGGCAGCAATTTTGTTGTATACCAGTGGACGCAAAGGCGTTGATTTCACTCTGGTTCCTTTGGTCGGCTACAAATGGCAAATAGGAATAAAGAGCGCGCACCTCTGCGCGACGCTCTCAATCTAAGGCTCGCTGAACGTGAACGGTGGAGAACCTATGATCTTGGTGAAGGGCCGCATCGTTGCAGGATCGGGACGCTTCCGCCAGCGCATGCCCACGTACCGTAATGTCTTCACAAAAGCGGCTGGAGAAGAACTCCAGCCCGGACCAGGTAGGTGCGCGCGATCTCACACGATCCTTGACCTTTCGTTGTATTTCCCTGGTATTTCCTGTATTTACAACGATTACAGGACGCCGATTCGCCTCCTCATCCGCCGCAATGTAGCCTTCGCGTAACGGCACTCATCGAAACACTCAAATGGGCGTTAACCGGAACAACGATCTGACCAGCAATCAACAACAATGAGCCAAAGAACGCCTATTGGCTTTGTCTTCGCAAGAACTGGATCGTTTAGAAGCGGCAGACGAGTCGGCCGCGGATTGGACAACCCGGCATGGGTATTCGCGGCTATCGCTGCGGCTTGTATTTGGTCCTCCCGCCCCTGTGAAGGTCAAATTGAAGTGAGTGCGTACATCGCTAACGGTAACTCAAACGATGTTTCCGTGATTAACACCGCGACCAATAGGGTCGTCGGTTCGCCCATCGGGGTGGGAAGCCAACCTGTCGCCGTTGCGGTCACGCCGGACGGCAAGTACGTTTACGTTACTAATAACGGCAGCAACACAATCTCGGTAATCGATGCTGCGACCAACACGGTAGTTGGCTCCATTACCTTGGGAAGTCAACCTGCAGGCGTTGCGATCACGCCGGACGGCAAATTTGCCTATGTAACTAGCACAGACGTTACAAAGATTGGAAGTCTCGGCACAACAGTCTCGGTGATTAGCACGGCAACAAACACTGTCGTCGGCTCCATTAAGGTGGGAACCGCGCCACTTGGTGTTGCCATCAGTGCGGACGGAAAATATGCGTACGTTGCGAACACCCACGACGGTACAATTTCGGTGATCAACACGGCCACGAACACGATTTTCGGTCGACCCATTCCAGTGGGAAATAGCCCTGTTGGAGTTGCCGTCACGCCGAACGGTAAGTACGTCTTTGTAACTAACAATAGAGACAACACGGTCTCAGTGATCAACACGGCCACGCATTCAATGGCTGTCTTCCCACCCATCGCGGTGGGAAATAGCCCTGCCGGTGTTGTGATCACTCCAGATGGGAGATTTGTCTATATTGCGAACAATGGCAGCGGGAACGTCAACAGCAATACGGTTTCGGTGATTGACACAGCGACGGACAAGGTGATCCGCTCCGTTACAGTCGGAAATAAGCCTTTAGGCATCGACGTTACTCCAGATGGTAAGTATGTTTATGTGACCAACAGCAATGACGGCACGGTCTCGGTGATCAATACGGCAACAAACACCGTGCTTGGCGCACCAATTGCCGTGGGAAGTTTGCCAATTGCTTTCGGGTTCTTCGTTGGGCCAAACATCATCGTGGCGCAGGGAAGTCCCCTTTCAGTCGCCAGCGACGCGGCACTAACTCCTCTGGGCTTTCGTCAGTTCATCGACTTCAACGGAGGAACCCTGAAGGCCACCGGGGGCCTGGTGACCTCGCGTGTCATTTCCCTCCTGGCTAAGGGCGGGATCGTTGATACGAACGGCTTTGATGCAACCTTCTTGGGCAGCATCATCAATTCAGGTTCGCTGACAAAGATCGGTGCCGGCACACTGACCTTGTCTGGCACCAACACCTATACGGGAGGCACCATTATAGATGGTGGAACGCTAGTTGTAGACGGACCGCAGGCGCTTGGGTTTGGTGACGTGATCTTGAACAGCGGCGTTTTGACGGCGGACCCGCAGACAATCAACGTGAACGGCAATTACACCCAACATGCCGGCGGAACCCTCCTGCTCGCTATCGGCGGCACCGGAGCCGGCCAGCCTGATTCTCTGAATGTAAGCGGTCACGCAACCCTGGGAGGCACATTGCAATTGGTTCCGACCAACGGGTTCGTGCCGAAGCCAGGTGACCAGCTCAGCGTAGTCACGGCTCCGGGAGGAATTTCAGGCGAGTTTGCTAACTTCGCGAACGGGTTCAGCGTATTTCGGACCGAGCTCCTCTACGGAAGCAATTCGGTCATCCTAGATTTCTTGAGCGCATCGTTCACTCCCTTTGCGAAGACGCCTAATCAGATCGCGGTAGCAAATGCTCTGGACCGCGTGTCCACTGACCCGCGAGAGTCCAGATTGCTAAGTTTTCTATACCAGGAACCTACGATCAACCTGCCGGCTGACTTTGATAAAATTGCGCCGGACGAATTGAGCTCGCTTTACGAGATCAGTTTCTCATTTGCCAATGTGCAGGAAGCCAATATCGAGAACCGGCTTGGTGATATTCGCTCGGGCCTTAGCGGATTCAATTCTTCGCTCAGCCTCGCTCGTACGCCGGCACCGATCGTCGATGGGAAGAATGGTAAGACGATAGAGAAGAACCCGGTCCTAACGCCAGCGGCAGACAATCGCTGGGGTGTATTCGTGACCGGTAACGGTGACTTTGTGGATGTGCGCGGCGACAGCAACAGTCCCGGTTACAATTTCACCACCGCGGGAGTCACTATTGGGATCGATTACCGGTTGACCGACCACTTTGCGCTCGGTCTAGCCGGCGGATACGCTTACACTGATAACAATCTAGTCGATAGCGGCCGGGCGACGGTCAACAGCGGGCGTGGCGGACTCTATGCTACCTATTTCACCGACGGCCTTTATCTTAATGCTTACGCCGGCGGTGGCTACAACAACTACGATGTTCGGCGGGCGAGCTTGCAAGGCTTCGCGACCGGAAGCACCGAGGGAGCCGAGTTCAACGGCTTTTTGGGAGCCGGTTACGATTTTCACCTGGGTAGCCACATTACCCTCGGCCCGATCGCTTCGCTGCAGTACACTTCCGTGCATCTGTCCGGTTTCCAGGAAAGCGGATCGTTGGCGCCGCTGGATATTCATAGCGACACCCAGGAATCATTACGCAGCAACCTGGGACTACGACTTATTTCATCTTGGCGGGTAGGACCCTTTTTGGTGATCCCCGAACTGCGAGCTAGTTGGCAACACGAGTTTAAGTACAGCGCACTGCCGATTACTGCCCAATTTGCCAGTGGTGCGGATGGCGTTTTCACCGTGCACGGTCCTGGAATCGGACACGACAGCGCCTTGATCCATTCTGCTATCGAAGTTCGCTGGAACGATCGGTGGAGTAGCTTTGTCAGCTACGATGGGAATGTCGGGCGTGGCGGCTATGATGCCAACGCTGTGAGCGGGGGGCTGACTTATCGGTTTTGATATAACTTTTCCACCTCAGGGGTGACTCCGTTCCTATCGGTCCGTCCGGGTCGCATCGTCTCCGAACTCGGTTGTTTCTCCCGTTTCGACGAGCTTCCGATCACCGAGAACAAAAACATGTGATGCCGTTTGCTTATTAACGGATCCAGAACTCATAATGGTTCGATATGATGGGAAACTTCCTAATAGCCGATTCTAGCGCGTTTGGTGAGACGCCCGCTATCATGAACCTTCGGGAGAGCTCTTTCGCGGCGTGGTGCGATTTGCGATGTGCTGGGACGGCTTTGACATCAAGCATCAGGGTATTACGTGCACTTTGACCGGATGCGAATGGATGCCGTTGGCGATCACAACCATCTCGTAATGACCTACTGGGATACCGTGCGGCACATGGAAGTGGGTGTGGTGAATCTTCTTTCCGGTTGCCACGCCCATGGTCGAATGGTCGAAAGTGCGGCAGAAGTGGACTTTCTTGCTGGCGGCGTGCCTGAATTGGACAAGCGGATAATTGGTCGCCATCTGCGCATCGTCGCCGTAGGAGACCGCCTGCGACAGCCCGTTCAACTGGCGTCCGCGAAGCTGGTAAGAGCGCCCGCGACGCAGTGACTTCGGGACGTGAGTGATATGGGGACGCCAATGGTCATGAGGGCCGCCGGCTGGAGTGTAGATTTCCAGATCGGAGGTGCAATCGGAATAGAGCACCTGGCCGGTCGGAAGAAGCAGCAGCCGGCAATTAAAGGTCAAGGTGGTTGAGGCGTTTGTGGGAGCCGGCACGGGGTTCAGAGCCGAGCCGTCAAACTCAAAGAAACGGATTGGAAACCCCGCCCAACCAGTGTCGGTGCCGCTAGTGACAACTGAACCCACGACGCAAAGCACGTTGCCGCTGGGAAGCAGGGATGCTGGAGCATCGAAGGCGCGCATTAGATTGCCTCCGGAGTCTGGCGGGAAATCGGGACCCGCGGACCATGCGCCGGTTTTGACGTTATAAAGCGCGGTATGGCCAGAGGCGCCGACCGCAAAGACGCGGCCATCCGGCATCAAAATGGCGGGGCCGATTTCAATAGATACTCCAGGGACGTTGATGACGAGATCAGCACCGGCCGGAATAGAACCCGCGCTCACCCACTTATTGGTTTTGATAACATACTTTTCGGCCTTTGGATGATTATCGACTTCAGCGGACAAAATCCTATCGTTCGGCAATAACGTCCAGGTTTCCTCCGAGCTGTTGTCATCCTTCTTCCCGCCCTGAGACCATGTTTTGCTACCGGGATGAAATATCGCGGTCCGCGTCGAATTAATGTCGCCCAGTAGGAATCTGCCATCGGGAAGCAGGCAGCCAGGGGCATCGCCGATATTGTTCCAGCCAGGCGGAGTCGGAACAGAGGTCCAGGAGTCCGCCACGGGGTCGTAGATTTCGGCGGCTAACAGGTCCGCCGCGGCTGCGAAGGAGGCGTTGTATTCACCGCCGGCGACTAAAACCTGACCATCCTTGAGGACCGCTGACGCGTAGTAAAGGGGGGCATCGAGAGGACCATTTTGCGAGAGCGGGGCGTTTGCCGGAAGCGGCGTTACGGCATGCCAGGTCGCGTTGACATAGTTCCCCTTGGCGTCCGGGACAAGCCTGTGCCAGTTGGGACTTTCGTACTCATGGCATAAAACAGAACCATCGGTAAGCAACAGCATGGTATCCACACTGAACGAGGGGATGTGTTTAAGTGATTTCCAGGGGGCGGGCATCGGATTCTCCTTGAGGTTATTGCCTCATTATTGCCAGAAACTTGCTATCGGTTTTGCGGGCGGCCGGCGAGGCTGCAAGGTGGTAAAAGCGGAAGATTCGCGCGCGTTTGTGCCGAAACTCCGGCTATTGACGCAAAGCGGCGTGAGGCGGCCCGGCTTTCCGGGCGAAAGGAGGAGTTCAGGCCAGCGGTCTCCACGAGGCGACAGTAGAGGAGCCATGCTCGGGCCAACAAGCTTTTTTTGGCAGGACCAAGTCTTTGCGGATGATCGGCGGTTGTCCAAAACAAACGGGCAGATCGTCGATCCTGATCGCCACAAAAGCAGTTGTTCCCGCTTCACAAAGAATCGCGTGTTTCACTGATAGCCCACTAAATCAGGTTTCGGAACAAAATTCCAAGCGAGCGCAAAGGTCCTGAAACTCGGAAGACTGAATCCATTTGTAACCGGGTGATGACTAAGAGTTCCACTTGGACGGCCCTACGAAACCCGGCTTTCAGAAGACCGCTGATTCTTATTGCACCTGCTTCCAACTTCGTCGCGGTCATGAGTGTCGATTGGTTCGATGGCACCAACCGAGCAGCTGTTTCGCGAAAACGCATGGTAGGAACTATCTGGCAACTCGGCCTTTGGCTCCAGCGCGCGACCGGCCGAGCCCCGCTTCAACTCCCACCACTTTCATGATCCGCTTGAATCCTTTCGAGAGGCTACTCTGCGATTTGTTGTAAAGCTTTGGAAAGGCGGGTGCGCCCGGCTCATCACTTGTTCACCAGGCAAATTCCTTAATCGTCTCTCAGGACCCATCCCGGCTGGCTGATAAATCTTTGCAGACACTCAGGCATATGCCGCTCATCCGGGCGCTGCGCAATCTCGCTGCGTGAATACCTGGCTCTTCGTCGATTCGAGGAGCTGGGTGAGTGGAAGCCATCGTCTGCAAAGCTTGTGTCTCCTCGCGTGCGTGCGCGCGTGAGGCGGCGGTACCCGTGCGAAGCGGTTTTGAATAAATAACTCCAGGTAACCGAGGACAAGCTGAGTGCCGCGTTCTCAGCCTAACAGACGATTGTGCCCCAGAGGTCCTGATAGGGGGCGAGCTGCTCCGGGTGGCGGTTTGTGTAACCTGGCGTTCTGGACGCCGGTCACCGGCCTTAACGGGCTTTATATTCCGTTTTCTCGGCGTGTTGCCCAAATGGCACGGAATAACATCGACAAAAAAGGTAGTTAGCGGCTAACATTATGTCCCCATGATGGGGGAACGCGATCCACAGAAGCAGCTGTGGAGCTATCAGGTGAACTTGGATAAGCGGGTGCGCAGTGATCATCCGCTGCGGCGAATTAACGAGACGCTGGAACTGGATTTCGTGCGACGGGAGGTCGCAAAATTCTACGGCACCAAAGGCAACGTTTCAGAAGATCCGGTCGTCATCATGAAGATGATGCTGTTGCTGTTTTTGGATAATGTGCGCAGCGAAAGAGAGTTGATGCGGATTATCCCGGAACGACTCGATTACATGTGGTTCCTGGGTTATGGCTTGGACGACACGGTTGCGAATCACAGCGTCTTGAGCAAAGCCCGCAAGCGCTGGGGCCAAGAAGTCTTCGTTGCACTCTTTAGCCGGGTCGTGGCGCAGTGCGTCAGAGCAGGTTTGGTAGAGGGCACTAAGATCCATGCCGACAGCAGCTTAATCGATGCCAACGCATCGTTGAACTCGGTTCGTGAGTTGGATGCTGCGACTCTGGATCAAATCCGACAAGCTTGCCGTGAACAAACTGAGAAGCTCGAGGAAGCAGACACTAAAAAGAACGAGGCCGATGACGATCAAGACCCGGATAGGCCCGGACCAGGTCCTCGTACCGAAATAAACCAGAAGTATCAAAGCAACACGGATCCAGAAGCCACATTGGTTCGTCAGCACGGATTCAAAACTCGGCCACGATACAAAAACCACCGGGTGGTCGATGACGCCCACGGAGTCATCACTGCGGTTCACACGACGACCGGCAGGATCAATGAATCTCATGAACTGATGGAGTTAGTTGATCAGCATCAAGCCAATACTGCGATCGCCGCGCAGACAATCGTCGCTGACTGCAAATACGGTACGATAGAGAACTACATCGTCTGCCAAAAGCGAAAGCTACGCACGCACATGGCTGACCTCCTGGGAAGCAGCCCTGGCAGTGGTCGTCGCGACGGGATCTACCCTGAGTCGATGTTCCGCTACCAACCAAAAAATGACACCTTCCTGTGCCCAGACGGGCAACTGATGAAGCCGCGGCGGCTTCACTCGGTACGACTGACCTGGGAATATGTCACCAAACGAGGCGTGTGTTTAAAATGCCATTTGAGGAAATTTTGCACTCGATCCAGAACTGGCCGAACAATGCGGCGTCATCGAGATCAGAAGCTTTTAGACCGAGCTCGTCGACAAGCGAACACCAAGCAAGCAAAACTGGATCGGAAGCGTCGACAACATCTGATAGAACGCAGTTTTGCAGATGCCTCTAACCTTCACAGCTTCAAGCGTGCTCGTTGGCGCGGACTTATCAAACAATCGATCCAAGATCTACTGATCGCGGCAGTCCAAAACTTGAGAAAACTGATCGCGGCGATGCACAACGGGTCGGAAAATAGCTACCTCGCTTTAATCGATGCACTTTTTTCCTTCCTGCAGGCTTTCACCACTCTTTTAACCACCGATCTGCCCTTTCACACTCGATCTACCTCCAGTCTTGCTGCCGCCGATTCCTGCCAGCACACCCATAAGTCCAGGCGTTCGGGCAACAGACCGTTCTGAGACGACCCCTAAGATCCAAATTACCTTTCGCGAGCATTCCTATGGAAATGATGAAAATCCCTCACACTGATCTGGAAGTATCCCGCCTGGCCATGGGGTGCATGGGCCTAGGGGGCGGTTGGGGCTCCGGCACCCAATTGACGGCGGACCACGAACGGCAAGCTCGGGAATTCCTCGATGCGGCCGAGGAAATCGGCGCG
Source organism: uncultured Verrucomicrobiae bacterium (assembly GCA_963804425.1). Lineage (GTDB taxonomy): Bacteria > Verrucomicrobiota > Verrucomicrobiia > Chthoniobacterales > JAFAMB01 > DASTDH01. The sequence continues at coordinate 890,618 of CAWDQF010000007.1, forward strand.
AATTTCTTCGATCATGCCAACATCTACGGGCGGGGACGATCCGAAGAGGTCTTTGGCAGGGTGCTGAAGGAAAGACCCTCCCTCAGGGACAAAATCGTGATTCAGTCCAAATGCGGGATTCGCTTGGGCGACGATCCGCCCGGAACACCGCAACGCTTTGATTTCAGCCGGGAACACATCCTGGAAAGCGTCGACGCGATCCTGGGGCGCCTAGGCACTGACCGGTTGGACATCCTCTTGCTGCACCGACCCGACCCCCTTTGGGAGGGGGAGGAAATCGCCGAAGCTTTCGGGAAACTCCACCTTTCTGGGAAGGTCCGTTACTTCGGAGTTTCCAACCAGAACCGGTTCCAAATGGAATACCTCCAATCCTTTTTGCAAGAAGCCCTGGTGGCGAATATGGTGGAGATGAACCTGTTGCACCACGGCTTTGTCGAGGTCGGCATCTCCTTCAACCAAAGCTCGCCCCGCTACCCCGATGGCTGGGAGGGAACGATGGAATACTGCCGGCTGAAGGGTGTTTTACTGCAGGCCTGGAGTCCCCTGGCTCAGGGCATCTTGACGGGGAAGCTCGACGATCAACCCGAGAACGTGAAAGAAACCGCCCTCTTGGTGCAGAAGTACGCCCAACGCCACGAAACCACTGCAGAAGCCATCCTGCTGGCTTGGCTTCTCAAACACCCAGCGAAGATCCAGCCCGTGTTGGGAACTTCCCGTCCAGATCGATTGCGGGCCTGCGCCAAGGCGGTTTCGGTTTCTTTAAGCCGCGAAGAATGGTATGCTCTCTTTGCCGCAGCCCGAGGCGCACCTATGCCCTGAAATTCGCTGTGACACCGAAGCTTGACACTGCCCGGTCCTGTTGAGTCTCTACCACTTCCGACAACACTTCATAAGACTTTACACAATTTCAACCCCCGGCACAGGCAGACTAGAAAGTGAATCGCTCCGCTTTGGCGGCGGGATCGGGCGCGCGCAGCGAACGTTTCATCCTGAAAGTAAAGGGGCTGACGCCCATAGATTGCCGGGAAGCCGGCGCAATAAACAACCATGTCGCCGGGTTCAGTAATTAGGCCGAGGGCGTCTTTCTTTGGTCCCGGCATACGGAGAAACTCATCGCGCGTAAGGAGAGGCCGTTGCACCTCCAGCGAAAGAGTGAAAGAGAAAATCGAAGCCGATATTGCCGACGGCGAAAGAAATCTGCGCGAGAACCGAAATTTTATCACGGCCGGGACTGGTGGCATCTGTCGGAAGAGGAGGAATTCGTCTTCGATATCAAGCGGGAGCGATCACGCCGGAGCGAGATCGATGACCATGGCTGGTCCGCTGTGAACGTCCTGTGGGACGACCTGAATCAGGCGATCGCCGACTTTTACGTGATGCACGATCGCTGTAGCGATTGCGGCGGTCCAGCAGATGAATGAAGTGCACATGGCCCCTGGACACAAGCGAAGGAGAACCAGGCTGCATCCAGCCCTGCGAGGCACAATTCAGGGCCTCTTCGCACTGCTTCGGGGTCCATACGCAGCGACGAATAATAATGAATCTGTCCGACTGACGAATTGGTCATTAGCGCTGGTCCCCGCCCTACTCCAGCTCAAACTGGGTAGCCTGTTCGCCAACGCTTTGGGCCAGAGTAGCCAATTGGTCGGCGACACGCGCTTTCAACTTTTCCACAGCGACTTTGCGGTCCGGTGTTTGAATCTTATCGCGACCGTTGGCGCTTAGAAAATTCTGAAATTCACTATCTGCCATTATATCCAGGGCCTTGGTCATCTGATTCTGCGCGCGAGTGAGGCATTGCCGATACTCGCGGATGGTGTCTCCGGACCGCTTTGAGGGCTTGGGTTTGAGGACTTGCAGTACCGCGCGGTTCACATCGGCGGCAGTGGGAATCTTCCCCTCTTTCTTGAGGTGGCAGGCGGTGCGCCAACATTCGGTTTTGAGCTTCAACTCTTCTTCCGGCAAGCGCGAGAGCGGCCGGACTTGGCTTTCGTGGGTCGGCATGACCGGACACTTAGCTTTCGCGAGCACCTCGTTCATCCTGAAGGCAAATATCAAACGATAAGCCTGACGCTCACTCATTCCGGCGCATTCGTGCTTCACGAACTCGATGAAGTTATCGTGCGGGCCTAGTGCGTCTGGTTCTTCCAACACTTGAGTCAGGAGCCGCCCCTCATCAAACTGGGTGCGCTGTTGTTGGCGGAGCGCCAGCGTGACTTCGATATAAGCCGGATTGCTGGCCCGCAGATCCGGTTCTTCGTCGCGTTTAGGATGCCTCATGGTCCCCACCTAGCACAAAGCTGGTGGGCGGGCAACTGACCAATTGGTCAGTTATAGGATTCCCAGGAATTTGGCCGGTGCCGCTGATTTGGTGAGGACAGCGGTTCCTTATGTAATCTAGCTTTAAGGGGTTTGGGATTGGCGGCGCTGGTCTAAAAATTTACGTTTGACAATTTTTTGAAGTGCAATAATTTTCGCGCCTCTCTGAGCTGCATCCGGTGTGCAAGTTCGGGGTTCTTTAGTTAGTTAATTGAGTGATAAGGCCGGGTCATTCGTTCCGCTTGGGCGGGTGACCCGGTCCCTTTTCCCGCCCAAAGAAAGTGGGCAACGAATTTTTGAAATGAGTAGCAAGAATAGTGACGGCGAGGACATTCGCCAGACGGTGGCACTCGCTTTGATCTCGCAAGGCGCATCGAAAAAAGAAGCTAAGCACTATGCCGAGGCTGCTGCCGGTGAGACGGTCGAGGACATCATCGCAAACGCATTGGCCAATCGAATGGCGGACAAAAGAGGCGGACCATGGCCCACCCCAAAAACACGCTCGCCCGCGACGCCTGACCACGCAGAAGTTGAGATAATTCAACCGGTAACCAGGGACACGGTAAGCCGTATCAACACACTCCACCAAGAGCTTTTAGGGCTAGCTCGAACATCTCTGGAAAAAGCGTTGGAACTAGGCCAGCTACTCTCTGAAGCCAAGGCTTCGCTAGAACATGGCCAGTGGTTGCCGTGGCTAGCAAACAATATTCGCTTCTCGGAAAGAACGGTCCAAAATTACCTTCGCATTTACAAAAACCGCGATCTCCTGAAATCGGAAGGAGTTGCCGATTTGTCCGAAGCCTATGCAAAGCTCTTACCTAAGGAACAGGAGTCAGTTTATGAGGCAGAGACTAGCGGGTTCAAATCCGCAACATTTGCGGATTTGCCCAAAACTGCGCTGACAAAAACAATGGCGGAGTACCGTGCCGTTCCCGAAACTGGCAAGTGCTTCGTTGACGCCTTCCTTCGTTTTTTTGACCCTATTCCTTGGAGTGGCTCTTTCCGGGTGAAGGAAGAGTATGCAACTGACTCCAGTCTGAGTGCCGCGGTGTACGCGGAAGAGCCATTATTTGGTAAGTTAACGGTAAAGGAGACCAGGTACGCGAGACTCCTCATCGAAAGATTTAGCAACCACTTTGAAGAGATCCTGTATCGGATGGCAGAGCAAGGCAAATTAGGCGATAAATCCTGTTTTGAAAAAAAATTCTTAGGTATGACGGAACCTGTTACGCTGGAGCGTATGAACCAACCAGAAGAAGCAAATTTCCAGCTTGCCCAAAAAGCGCCCAACTGATGATCGATCGAATTTTTCAGGTCAAACTCGATCTGGTGGCGGCAGAGAAAAAGCTTTTTCCGATCGGTCCTGAATAAAAAAATGATATATGCCTGAAAAAATCTCTAATGCGCTGGCGGGTCAAAAAGATGCCATGTACAATTTGGGCGTGCTATACCTGAAAGGCCAGGGTGTCGCCCAAGATTACGCCAAGGCACGCCAATTGTATGAAAAGGCCGCCGATGCGGGTCAAAAAGATGCCATGAATAACTTGGGCCTGCTATATGGCAGCGGCTTGGGTGTCGCTCAAGATTACGGTAAGGCGCGGGAGTGGTATCAAAAGGCGGCCGACGCCGGTAGTACGGACGGTATGTACAATTTGGGCCTCGCATATGCCCATCGTGAGGGCGTGGCCCAAGATTATGCTAAAACGCTTATGTGGTATCAAAAGGCTGCCGATGGCGGCAATAGGAATGCAATGAATAACTTGGGCCTGCTCTACCTTAAAGGTTTGGGCGTGACCCAAGACTACGTCAAGGCTCGGGAGTGGTTCCAGAAAGCCGCAGACGGCGGCGATGCGATTGGTATGAACGACTTAGGGGTACTCTACGAAAATGGTCTTGGAGTTGCCCGAGATTACGAAAAGGCTCGCGAATGGTATCAAAAGGCGGCCGACAATGGGATCGCTAATGCCAAGCAAGCACTCTCCCGTTTGGACTCAACGCAGCATCCGTAACGCGGGGCAAGGCAAATTGGCGCGAATCACGGCATAAGTTGATGCCAGCCCTAATGTCAATGCGAGCGCGCTGAAAGCCTGGATGGTCAAGAATCGTTTGCCAGGGGTCTCTGTTCACGTTTCTCCATGCCTTCCGCCGATTGGATCTACGAAATCAAATTCGACGGTTACCGCGCTTTGGCGCTGCGCGGAGGCGATCAGGTGCGATTTCTATCCAGGAACGAAAAGGACTTAGGGGGCAAGTTCACGGAGGTCATTTCGAGAAAATAACTGACGCCGTTTTCTTACCTTCCTTTGACAGAGAGTTGAGGAGCATGAGATTGAATCGCCTGCAATCTAATTAAAAATGGGACGGGAATTTCCCGAAAGCGGGAAAATAAGAGGCCAGCTCCGTGGTATGTCAACACTATTTGAAAAGTATAAGCGCCACATAGACAAGGTGTTATGCTTGATATTTCAGTGTTGGCACCATTCCTGCTTGGTATCTTGCTATGTCTAACAAACAGAAAGCGAGACAGTGGGACAACTCCATGGTTCAAGATCAAAATGCTGCCACTACGAACCGAAATGTCCGGCTCGCACGAGCGGGAAGCGTCGGGGAACGCCGTGACGAACCTCTGAACGTCCTCGGATGCCTCGCGCTGATCCACGCCATTCGTTCGGTTAATTCCGGCGAGCGATCTCAGGTAGGTGCTGGGTGCCGATAGTGGCGTAGAGCTGCTTTAGGGACCGAACACAGGGTCAGCCACAAGCTGGAAGCCTGGTTTTTTGATTGGGATAGGAATTAGCTCCTCGGCGGATTTGATCGCGGTGAGAGTGATCCACTATAAGCGACCCGCGCCAGCAGCTCTGTCCGGTCGAACAGAGAGCCTACGACTTCTACGCCACCCTTGAAAGAGGTGCTACGCCTGACGCTTACGATCCACTTGAGGACATCAAAATTCTAGAAGCGGGCGAGCAGCCCAAAGATCAAAACGGCCACCAGATACCTTCGCTGGTTGAACGATCCGTACAAAACGAAATCTAACGCCAGGCAATGCTCCGTTATGGGCTGAAACTTTGCTATCCTTGGTGCCTTTTGTTTAAAGATTTGGATTCTTAGGCACGGAGGAGACCGAAACGTGGTTTTCCGTCACTTTTAGCTGCGGCTATGCTGCACCGTGTTCTCCGGGTTAAGTCCTGTAGGCCGATTCGCAGATCAGCCTGAAAGCCTGTAAGCTGTTTCTTTGATGGCTACGATCTTTTCTGTCACCGAGTTCACTCGGCGGGTGCGGGATTTGCTGGAGGGGCATCTGCGAGATGTCTGGATCGAAGGTGAAATCTCGAACTATCGCAAGCAATCGTCGGGACATCATTATTTCACGTTGAAAGATGATCGGGCCCAACTTGCCTGTGTAATGTTTTCGCGGGCCTACTCCGCGCAGGCCGGCACCATTCTGCGGGACGGAGTTCAGGTGCAAGCGTTTGGGCGAGTGAGCGTCTACGAGGCTCGGGGACAATATCAGCTGATCGTCGAGCTGGTGCAGACCAAGGGACAAGGGCTGTTGCAGGCCAAATTCGAGGCCTTGAAACGCAAGCTCGAGGCCGAAGGGTTGTTTGATCCGGCTCATAAGAAAACGTTGCCCCCCTTTCCGCGGCGCGTTGCGCTGGTCACTTCTCCGACCGGTGCCGCCGTGCAGGATATGTTGAATATTCTGCAGCGTCGCAGCCCGTGGCTTCGCTTGCTCATTTGCCCAGTGCGTGTGCAGGGCGAGGGCGGAGCGGAAGAGATCGCTGGAACCATCGCTTACTTGGACCAACACCAAACCGTGCTCGGCATCGACGTCCTCATCATTGGACGTGGTGGAGGCAGCTTAGAGGACTTGTGGGAATTCAACGAAGAAATACTAGCCCGAGCAATTTTCGCTTGCCGCATTCCAACCATCTCAGCAGTTGGTCACGAGATCGATTTTACGATCGCGGATTTTGTTGCGGACCTCCGCGCACCGACACCCAGTGCGGCGGCGGAATTAGTGGCCCCTGCGGCCGAGGCGTTGTTCCACGAGATCAGTTCCCGCAAAGTTCATTTGGAACGGTTGCTAAAACAGCATCTTGAGATTAGGCGACTCAAGGTGGGTCGCATCGAAAGCGTAGCAGTTTTTCGAGAGCCGAGCCGCTTGATCTTGGAAAGGCAGCAGCGGGTGGATCAGTTGGAGATTCGAATCGTGCAGTTTCGCGACTGGCTGCTAAAACAGCGTCGCGAACATTTATTGCGACTGACTTCCTTGGTGATGATGTTCAAACCTGCCGAGGTTCTCGAACGTCGGAGAAAAGAGATCACGCTGTTTCAAGAGAAATTGCGATCGACCATGCGTCAGCAGTTTGAGCGGGAACAGCATCATCTCAGTCGATTATCCGAATCGATCCGATTGTTAGGCCCTGAACAAACGCTTCGCCGGGGGTACTCGATTACCGAGGACGAAAGCGGCAAAGTGATTCACTCCGTCAGCGCCGTTGCGGCCAACCAAAAACTTAAGACCATCTTGACCGACGGAAGCATCTGGTCCACCACCGACGGCTAAGGTTACCGGTTAGAGGTTAGAGGTTAGAGGTTAGAGGTTAGAGGTTAGAGGTTGCGGGTTGGTGCGGTCCGACGCGTTGAAAAAAACCAGCACAGCGGCGTTGTGATTGTTCCCTGGCTTGCCGCCGACCCAACACCGGCAGGTTCAATTGGCTCAGAGGTCAAGTCAAAAGGCCCAACGCCCAACTTCTAACCTGCAACCCGCAACCTGTAACCTGTAACCCTTAACCGCCATACCCATGCCGCTTGAACGCCACTACTGCCAGGGGAGGCAGGGCCACGCTAATAGAATAACTGCGACCTTGCCACGGAATCTCGTCAGCGTGCACTCCGCCATAGTTTCCCACATTGCTGCCTCCGTAGGTCTCGGCGTCGGTGTTAAGCACCTCTTCGTACCATCCTTCTCCCGGAACGCCGATGCGATAGCCGTGTCTTGGGACCGGAGTTGCGTTGACCAAGAAAACCAGGAGCGGCGTGTTCTCGCCCTTGCGCAAAAACACCACGATGCTGCTGTCGGCGTCATGGAAATCAACCCATTCGAAACCTTCGTAGGAATCGTCAAACTGCCAGAGTGCCGGTTCGGTCTTGTAGAGGTAATTTAAGTGTTGAACCAGGCGTCGTAGACCGGCATGAAGCGGATAGTCCAGCAAATGCCAATCCAGACTCTGGTCGTGATTCCATTCTCGCCACTGACCGAATTCGCCGCCCATGAACATGAGCTTTTTGCCGGGGTAGGCATACATCCAACCAAAGAACATGCGCAGGTTGGCAAACTTCTGCCAGGGATCGCTCGGCATTTTGTTCACGAGCGAACCCTTACCGTGGACTACTTCGTCGTGACTCAGGACTAAAATGAAGTGTTCATGGAACGCGTAGAGCAGCGAAAAAGTAATGTCCCCCTGATGATGTTTGCGATGGATGGGCTCGCGACTCATATAGGTGAGAAAGTCGTGCATCCAACCCATGTTCCACTTAAACCCAAACCCGAGTCCTCCCAGGAACGTCGGTCGGGAAACCCCCGGCCAAGCGGTGGATTCCTCGGCGATCGTAACGATACCAGGGAAACGTTCGTAGCAAACCTCGTTGAATCTCTTTAAGAAATAGATCGCCTCCAGATTCTCGCGGCCGCCTTGTACGTTCGGTATCCAGTTCCCGGCGGTACGGGAATAGTCAAGATATAACATCGACGCAACCGCATCCACGCGGAGCCCATCGATATGAAATTCGTCTAACCAAAAGAGGGCGTTCCCGATTAGGAAGTTCCGGACTTCGTTCCTGCCGTAATTGAAGATAAGCGTTCCCCAATCTTGATGTTCTCCTTGCCGCGGGTCGGCGTGTTCATAGAGGCAAGTGCCATCGAATTGGGCAAGTCCATGGGCGTCCTTGGGAAAATGGCCGGGTACCCAGTCGAGGATCACGCCGATGCCCTCCAGATGGCACCGGTTCACGAAGTCGCGGAATTCATCCGGGTTACCGTAACGGCTGGTTGGCGCATAGTAACCGGTGACCTGGTAGCCCCAGGAACCATCGAACGGATGCTCGGCCACAGGCATCAACTCGATATGGGTAAAGCCGGTGTCCTTGACATAAGGAATCAAACGGTCCCCCAGCTCACGATAGCTAAGGTATCGATTGTTTTCTTCTGGGACTCGTGCCCACGAGCCGAGGTGCACTTCGTAAATGCTAATCGGCTCTTTGTGCCACTTCTTCGAATCGCGGAGTTCGACCCAGTTAGAGTCGCTCCAAGTAAAGCGATTGAGATCGAACACGAGCGACGCAGTCTGTAGGCCATGCTGGCTAAAAAACGCGAATGGGTCGCTCTTTAAAACGACCTGACCACCATTATTGCGCACCTCGAATTTGTAGTGAGCGCCTTCGGTCACCTCTGGAATAAAAATTTCCCAAACTCCCGACTCCGCTCTTTTGCGCAGGGGATGAACCCGCCCGTCCCATTCGTTGAAATCGCTAACGACAGAGACTCGTTGAGCGTTCGGCGCCCAAACGGAAAACACCACTCCGTTGTGACCGTTTATCTGAGACAAATGAGCGCCCAGTTTTTGGTAGATCTGATAGTGATTACCCTCGCAAAAGAGGTGCATATCCAACTCGCCCAAGAGCGTTCCAAACGAGTATGGATCTGCGATCTGGAACTGTTCGCCGGTCCATCGATCGATTTCGAGGAGGTAATCGAACCGCGAGCCGGCTCCTTCGAGCCGGGCTTCGAAGAAACCTTCCTCCGCGATTCGCTCAGCGGGAAAACGCCGTTTCTGGTCGTTGCGATCAACGACCGTCAACGATTTTGCATCTGGACGAAACGCCCGAACGACTAATTCACCGCCGACTTCTTGCAATCCAAGAAAGCCGAAAGGATTCGGATGTTCTGCGTTCAACAATAGCTGGAGGTCGTGCGGGGAGAGCGTGGTAATCATATTTTCCTTTGCAGCAGTGGTTCAATTTTTGCGAGATACAGATCTTGGGCGGCGTGGCGCTGAAGCATTAATTTCCGGCTAGTATACCCGTGATCTTTCTTCAGCGATTCGGCTATTGTTAAGCTAATATTTCGAGGAGAGGATCGCAGGTCAAACGCGATAGAGCCGGGCGGCAGATTCGAGCGCAGCGGCTCAATATCTGAGCAAATGATGGGTAGTCGAAATGCAGCGGCTTCCAATATGGGTAATCCAAAGCCCTCTTGCTTCGTCGGGAACAGTAAAGCATCACTGACGAGGTAGAGGCTGCGGAGCTGGGCGTCATCGACGAAGAACTGCTCGTTCACCCAACGAACCCGATTGGTAACACCCAATTCGGCAGCCTGTTGCTTGAGACCGGCAAAATGGGCTTCTGCTCCGGGGGTGAACGCATTGGTCGCGCCGGTCACAAAGAGCCAGGCCGGGAAGTCGATTTCGAGTAAGGCGGCCAAAATTTGCAACGCGAGACCGATATTCTTTCGCTGCAGAATTCGGGTTGGGTAGAGTAGGATAGCCTCTCTGGGATCGAGGCCGGCCAACAAACCGGAAACCTCGGCTGTCAATTCAAGCACCATCGATAGATCAAGGCCATTCGGGACCACCGCATCAACCGAGGTGCCAGTCAGATTGCGGAATTCCTGGGCTCGGGTCTCCGAGATCACGACATACTCAATGCTGGGTTGTCTTTCACGGATCATATCGAATACACGATTTCGCGGTAGAGAGTAATCTTGGCTGTTTGCAGCCAGGTCATGCGTCCAGGCTAGAACACGATGCCCTTCCTCCGCGAGTTCGGAAATGACCTGTGTAGCAGCAAGGTGAAATGGCATGGTCATGAGATTGTGAGCGATCGTACAATCCCATCCAGCGACCAGCGGGCCCAGACGATTGTTCACCGCATTGACCGCCCGAAAATAGGCTGCGGCCGGATACCCTCTGGTAATCTCCTGCTGTGCTTGCATCACTAGCTCCTGTTTCAGGTTCAGTTCTGGGAGAACTACAGTCGGAATCGCGTCAGAAAATCGTCTTCCAGCGCCACATACTATCGTAACAGAGTGGCCGGCCCGCGTCATCAGAGTCGCTTGTTGACGAAGCACGGCTTCGGCTCCGCCCACCACGGGCCAGGAGGTGTAATGAATCAGACCAATTTTCATGCGAACCAGTGTGCCGACCCTCTATCACAGCGATGTCAGCGCGTTCAGAATAGGCCGTCTGCAAGGCGTGAGGAAGGAGCATTTCCAAATCGACCTTGAAACGACATTGATCTGTTTTAATATCCACCTCTTCTACTTTTCTCGCGCTGCCAGGGTAGCTCAGTGGTAGAGCAGGGGACTCATAAGCCCTTGGTCGGGAGTTCAACTCTCCCCCCTGGCACTTTGGGTGTTGCCCGACCTTCTGGTTGCGCTAATCGGGGGTCCGGCTAGTTTGGTCCAATATGGACGTCATGCACAACCACTTCGCGTGGGGCCTGGCGTTGGGGATTCTGCTCGGTCTAGCGGGAATGATCCTCTTGACGCTGCGCCTATGGGAATCCCGGCGTGAAGTGAAACGTCTCAAACGTCATTTAGCCGATAAATTGGAGCTGGAAGCCGACGCCACAAACCGGCTGAAAACGGATTTGGAACAACTGAAACAGCACAACGAAAACTTGCGGATCAAGGTAGCAAGCCTAGGTCAATTGCCCGAGCGAAGGTTGCAGCGGGATATCGAAATCTATGCCCGGGCGGAGCGCTACATGGTATCCCGCTCCCCGGGTTTTCCGGCAGTATGGGAAGAAGCGAAGCGCAACTCGGTTGAAGAACTCGAGAGCGAGGAGAACGGTAGCAGTCTGCCGCGCCGGGTATTTAATGCGTTGCTCAATCGTCCTTCGAAATCGGATTCGGCGGCGGAGCGGCAGGCGGAGGGGTAGAGGCGACGGTTGGCGTCAAGAAATGCTAGTAGGGTGTCGGACTTCGCACGACGAACGAACGACTATGGCAGCGGCAGAAGCCCGCGACTCAGGATAGCCAAGCAGCCCGTTGAATACCCATGAGACTTGATGATTGGCTCCAAACATGCTTCCGGAAGCCTCGGCACACGGCCCGAAGGCCCAGAAAACATAGCCCAGGCTTTAGCCCATGCGCGTCAACATAAGGAGCTGAGGGATGCTTCTCTGCCGTCCCGGCTTGTCCGCCGTGGTCTCGCGAAAGCGAGACGAAGGAGGAAAGGAGTCGCTTGATCGCAAGTGGGTCGCTTAGACACGTCGCATTGAAGGCAGCTAAACACCACTAAGAGACCTGAACATTTCAGCCGTCCCTAGCGGGACGGAGGGGCTTTTTCTCGTTTCCCGGCACTTTGTACCGGGCTACTTTCGCTCTGTCCCTCCGGGACGATTTTCCGGCTACTTTCATTGCGTTCCTTCCTCCTTCGTCGTCGTTGCGGGACTACAGCGGATAGGCCGGGACCCATTGCTCAACGCTGTGGAGACAGCTCTGCTGCTGGTCTGGGCCCTTATGTTGACGCGCATGGGCTTTAGCCTGGGCTATGTTTTCTGGGCCCTTCGGGCCGTATCCCAAACCTCAGGAGGCTGTTGTTGTCAGTTTCCTTCAATCAAGCGTTTTTCAACAGCTAGGGCGCAGCCCTAGGAAATCCCGCCACCTCGACCGTCACGCGCTGAAGGTGCGTTTGGATCTCGTCCCAGTTTCCAATACATATCGTTCATCGAAGCCCGACAATGGTAATGTCTTGGCGCGCACTTTCAGCGCTGGATCGTCACTCTATTTTGGTTCCTAGGGCGGCGCCCTAGGCTATCCTGAGTCGCGGCTTCGCCGCTGGCGCCTCACTCAATTCCAGGTTGACGATCTAGCCGGGCCGAGTAACGTGCCTGCTCTTTTTCAATCGATCTATGGCAAACACCCGATCAGCGGCAAAACGTGCACGGCAGACTCAGTCCCGGACACTTCAAAACCGAAGCGTTCTCACCGGAATAAAATCGCAACAGAAGAGGTTGAATGCCGCAGTCGCTGCTGGAGATCAGAAACAGATTGCGATCGAGTTTGCGACTTTATCCAGCCACCTGGACAAAGCTGCCGGGCGCAAAATCGTTCACAAGAATCTGGCGAACCGAAAAAAGAGCCGTGCAGCCAAGAGCGTTGTTTTGGCCAAGACGCCGAAGGCGTAGATCTGGGCGTGACCAAGCCGACGATCCGCCTCAATTGAGGTTGCCCATCAGCTCCGAACGACAAGTCAACCGGTTGAGAGACTGTGGGGGCTCCTCCCGCCGGTCTAAAAAGAGCACGGTGACTTCGAACAGCGCGGACTGGGAGTACATGCGTTCGCAGCTAACCACGATCCCAGTCAAATCGATACAGACCGGCGCAGAATCAGAATATTCGGGCTCTGCACAAACCTTGAGCGCTAGCTGGGTGCCAAGGTCAAACTGCCAGCGAGAGCGGAAAATGATTCCGTGATTGTTGAGGGTGATTTCGCTGAAATACGCCAACAGGCAGTCGGCCGTTTGGTCGAAATAAATCATTACATCAGCATTTCGACGTTTGGCAGGGGAAGACTTCATCCGCGCAAAGCAACCTCGAACCCTACGTTATGCTTCATTCTTCGGACGTCAAGCCGGTGTCTCCCATATCAGCTCCGACCTCTGTCATGATCCTCTTGGCCAGGCGAGCGAGCAACCAAGTCGTTCCGATAGTTAGAATGAAGCCACCGCCCCACAGCAGATAGTCGTTTGGCAACGGGCGCTTGAGACCTCGAGCCATCTCGACTCCAAATTGCCCGAGTGTCCCGATGAACGCATACAAAAACAGGCCGGGTGTTTGACCGAGAGCAATCCACAAAAGACAGCGTCCAATCGGAACCCGAGTCAAACCGTATAAATAATTCAATAGACTGCTGGGAGCGAGCGGATTCAATTGCGAGAGGACCACGATCTTCCAGCCGTGCCGCTCGATTGCTTGATCGAGAAGCAGCAGGCGGCGATTATTGGAAAGCAATTTTTCAACCTTTCGCCGTCCGATTTTGCGTGCGATGGCGAAAGCTCCGGCTGCGCCGAGCAAGTTGCCTATCAGGACCAAAAAAAAGCCCCACCAAAGGCCAAATAAAAATCCGCCGCCAATGCTTAAAACACCGCCTGGCAAAAGGAAAAGGTTGCAAATGGCGTAACCAATTGGATAGACGATGCCACTCCAAACACCGAGGCCTTCGATTCTCTTTTGTGCGTCCCCAATCCAATCAAGTAACGGATAATGGGCCGCCAACAGAAACACGATTCCACCGGCTACGAGCAGCCCGATTCCTTGCGTGAGAAGCGACCACGGAATCTTATGATGTAATTCCTCGGATGTGCTGCGCGAGCTCGGCGGTGGTATCATAGGCAAGGAATGGAGTGATCAGGTAGACCCCGGGGAAGTATTCGAGGATGGACTCAGCGACTTCTTTGGCAATAGTTGTTCCAATCCGTCTCCCCTCGGGGCCTTCTTTTCCAGCCATTCGGGACCGAACAGGGTCCGGGATGATAATCCCGGGTACCTCATTGTGCAAAAACTCGGTGTTACGCCCATTCAACAAGGGCCAGACGCCCGTGAAGACTGGAACACCAAGGTGGCGCGTCCGCTCAAACAATGTCTTGACCAGCTGAGAATCGAAAACCGGTTGAGTCATGACATAACGGGCGCCTGCAGCCAATTTGCGCTCCAACCGCGAGAGTTGGGCATCCAAGTTCTTTGCATTCGGATTGAAACTGCAACCGAAGACAAAGTCGGTGGGATATTTGATCGTCTTGCCCGCGAAATTGTATCCCTGGTTTAGTCCCGAAATGATCTGCATCAACTGGATCGAATTGACGTCGTAAACCGAAGAGGCACCCGGTTGGTCGCCGAACTTCGCCGGATCTCCGGTGAGTGGCAAAATATGCCGGATACCAAGCGCCGCAATCCCCAGCAATTCGCTCTGCAGGCCGATGAGGTTTTTGTCCCGGCAACTCAGATGCAACAACGGCATGATGTTGTATTGCTGCTTAAGGATCGCGCCGATGGCCAGGTTACTGACTCGGAGGATCGCTAGCGAGTTATCGGCTAAAGTAATGGCATCAGAACCGGCATCCGCCAAATGCCTGGCCGCTGTAAAATAGCGATCCAGATCGAGTGTCTTTGGAGGATCTAATTCGGTAATGATTACGGTATGGCCGCCCGCGATCAGATCGAGCAGACTAGTTTCCGCTGGCCGTTTCGCCGGGATCGGTTCCGGTTCCGCCAGCCACTTGATGACTGGTTTGGATTTGACCGGCTTAAGCCCAGCGAGGGCTTTCGAGATTTCTCGGATATGTTGAGGTCCGACTCCACAGCAGCCGCCAATTAACCGTGCGCCTTCGGCGACAAATTCCTTTGCCGCTTTGCCGAAGTATTCCGGAAAGGCGTTGTATATGAAGCGTCCTTCGTGATAGCGGGGATAGCCGGCATTCGGGAAGGCGCTGATCAGGAAATCGAGCGGAATCCGCTTCAGAATGTGCACCATCGCGCGGGGTCCAGTCACGCAATTTACGCCCACCACGTTCGCCCCGAGCCGGGAAAGCTCGCGGAACGCTTGGACCACAGGCAAGCTGGATGGCAACCGCCCTTCTTCAGAACAGACCATCGAACAGATCACCGGGATTTCCGCGCTTACTTTCCTGGCAGCTTGCAGAGCGATTTTTATCTCCTCAAAATCCAAAAACGTCTCGAGAAAAATGGCGTGAATGTCCGACTCCAGGAGGGCGCCGATTTGTTCTCGAAATATCGATTCCTGATCAATCTTCTGAGCTCGGACCTCCTCGGTGGGTACACCGAGTGGTCCGACGCTGCCGGCGACACAAATATCGTGTCCCGAGGCCGCACGCTTCGCAATTGCGACTGCTGCTGAGTTCAGTTCACGGACCTTTGATTCTAAGCCGTGTTTCGCGAGCCGCATGCTATTGGCCCCGAACGTATTGGTTTCGATCACGCGAGATCCGGCGGCGATGTAGGCCTCATGAATGCCGAAGACGAGATCGGGTTGGCTGACATTCAACTCCTCCAAACAGACCTCCATTGGGACGCCGGCTCCCATCAGCTCTGTTCCCATGGCACCATCGCCGCAGACGACCGATGCCTGTAGTTCTTCCAACAAGTTCATTCCCCGCACAGATTAGCGGCCAACTAAAGTCCGCGAGGCCGGTTTGTCATCTATTTCTTTGGGTTGTTCCCCTCGTCGAAATGCTCACGTGGTGGCCGCTGGCACTCAAATTCCGATTCATTATCGGCGGTGCCCAAGGTTGGCGGAAGAGGTCATTTACTGCTTTCGCCGAGGGTCAAGAGCATCACGGAGTCCGTCCCCGAGAAAGTTCAGTGCTAGAAGGGTAATCGACATCGCTGCTGCTGGGAAGACCAGTAGCCACCAATATCCTTTCACCGGATTGATCGATTGAGCAGCGTCACTCAACAGAAGACCCCAACTGGCCAAAGGCGCTTGCACACCAACACCTAGAAAACTGAGAAACGATTCATCGAGAATCACAGAGGGAACGGTGAGCGTCAGATAGACAACAGTGACACCGATTAGATTGGGCAGGAGATGCTGAAAAATGATGTTTCGATGACTCTGTCCAATGCTCCGGGCGGCCACCACAAATTGTTGGTTTTTGAGGCTCAACACCTGACCTCGCACGATGCGAGCCATGGTGAGCCATTCCGTAAGACCAAGGCAAAGCACCAAAATCATAATCTTCGAGTAGCCGACCAAGTTCTGCAATCCCTGGGCTTCCATTGCGCCGCGCAGAATCGGGTCAAGAGCGCTGATCAGCACGAGAAGAAAAATCAACCGAGGAATGGCGTAGAGCACATCAACAAATCGCATCATCAACGAGTCGACTTGTCCGCCGATGTATCCGGCGATCATTCCATAAATGATTCCGACCGCGAAGCTCACTGCCGCGCCGGCGATCCCGACGAGCAGAGAGATACGGGCGCCAAGCAGAACCCGAAAGAATAGATCGCGACCGTTGAGGTCAGTTCCGAAAGCGTGTTCGGGAGAGGGAGGCAGAAAGCTTTGCGCTGTCACTTCGCCGCTTTTCGCGCTCAGCAGGCTCGGACCGATCACGGCGGCCGCCGCGACTCCGAGCACGATCAGAGTCGAAACAATTGTCGCCGGATTCCGCCGCAGTCTGGTCCAGGTGGAGCGAGGATCAGTCATACAAAATGATTCGGCGGTCGAGGACGCCGTAAAGGATGTCGACCAGCAAATTGAAGAGTACGAGGAGCGAACAATAGACGATGACGACACCGGCCAGAAGAAAACCGTCACGGTTGAGCACCGAATTGACGAAGAATCCGCCGGCACCTGGAATGCTGAAGATGCTTTCTACGACAATCGAACCGGTCAACAAGTTAGCCGCGAGCGGGCCAAGAAACGAGACCACCGGGAGTATCGCCACCCGCAGGGCGTGCTTGTATACGACTTGCGATTCCGGCAAACCTTTTGCCCGGGCTGTCCGGACGAAATCTTGAGTGAGAACCTCGAGCATGCTGGCCCGGGTCAAGCGCGCGATGTAGGCGGCGTACGGTGCCGCCAACGTGACCGAAGGGAGTATGAGGCTTTGCAGATTACCCCATCCCCCGACTGGAAACAGAGGAACGTATATGGCCAAGATAAGAATCAACAGCGGACCGATAACAAAGGAAGGCAAAGAGATCGCCACTAGCGCGCCGAACATGGCCGAACGATCGATCCAAGTATGCTGATAGGAGGCTGCTAAACATCCTAAAAAAACTCCTGAGACAGTGGCCAAGCAGAACGCGATTCCCCCCAGCATCGCCGAGACCGGCAAACAGTCCGCCAGAATTTCGTTGACGGTACGATTCCGGTATTTCGTGGAAAGCCGGAGATCCCCGTGGAGTAGATCGCCCAGATAATCGATGTATTGGGTGAATAGCGGTCCATCCAATTTATACTTAGCCAGCAATTCAGCCTCGATGTGAGGGGGCAATTTGCGTTCCCGATCGAATGGCCCCCCTGGCGTGAGCCGAATGAGGAAGAATGTAATTGTGACGACGCAGAAGAGAATGATGACGAGGCCGACTAATCGTTTGGCGATAAATCGGATCATCTGGGCAATTTAGAATCATTTCTCACGGTGGGCGTGCTCCTGTCGGCTAGGATCTTGCTTTTTGCTGTGGCTTCCCGTTTCGACCTCGTGCTCGTTGTCTTCCTCGGGGATCAGAAACTCGTGGCGAGGTAGTCAGATCCGCAGATCCCATTAAAACTGAATGAGGGTTTGCACCGGAACACCGGAAAGCTGTTTTCTGCCTCCCAGGTCGACCAGTTCGATGAAAAATAACGCTGACTCCACGGTGGCACCCAGTTGTCGAATGAGGTGAACCGCGGCGGCCGAAGTGCCTCCGGTTGCGAGCAAATCGTCTACCAGGACTATTTTTTCCCCTTTTTCGACGGCGTCGATATGCATTTCCATATCTGCCCGCCCGTATTCGAGTACGTAAGAGTACCCGATGGTGCGATAGGGAAGTTTGCCTTTCTTGCGAACGGGAATGAATCCTAGGTGGAGTTTGTATGCCACCGCCGCGCCAAACAGGAAACCGCGGGCGTCAATCCCGACAATCTTTGTCGGATTGGATTTTTCCGCTTCGGCGGCGAGTGCATCCACGACCTGACGAAATAGGTCCGGGTTACTGAGAATCGGCGAAATGTCCCGGAAAATGATACCTGGCTTCGGAAAGTCCGGAATATCCCGAATTGCCTTACGCAGCGCTTCTGGATTGACTCCACTCATGAATGGCGGAGCGTAGCAGGTCAGTTTTCCTGATGCATCTGGATTTTCTCAGCTCTCTGATTTTTGACTCCGATCACGCCTGGGTGTGGCTCGCGCTCTGCGGGTTTTTGTTGGCCTCCGCATACTCGGCTTATTCGCTCGCGACCGGTAGATTTATGGCACCACGATTGACGTTCGCGTTGATCAGCGCCGGCTTCATTTCCCAAACTCTTTTTCTGGTGGATCGAGGCCATCATATCGGTCGCTGCCCGATCTCGAACTTCTTTGAGCTTCTGGTCTTCCTGGGCTGGTCGATGATTTTGATCTACTTACTGATCGGCTCATCCTACCGTCTGTCCCTGCTGGGTGTTATCACTGCTCCGTTTGTCTCCCTGCTTAATATTTGGGCGCTGTTGGTTCCTGATCGGGAACCTTTGGCCGGACGTCAGGCAGTCAATCCCTGGCTGGAAACACACACCTCCTTCTCGATCGTGGCGTGCGGAGCATTCGCTCTCGCGGGGGTCGCTGGGTTAATGTATTTGTTTCAGGAGCGACAACTAAAGACGCGGAACCCAGGTTCCATCTTTTTTCGGCTGCCGCCGATCAGTACCCTCACAATTGCTAATTCCCGTCTGCTTTGGCTCGGTTTCATTCTTTTTACCATCGGCCTCGGCTCCGGTTTCCTCATCGGACAGGAGGTTGACTGGCGAAAAGTTGCGTGGTCTGTGTTGGTCTGGGCGCTGTACGGCGGCATTTTGCTCGGTCGTCTCCGTCACACGATGGGGGCAAAGTGGATTGCCACCTTGTCAATTATCGCTTTTAGTCTGCTCTTAAGTATTTTTTGGGGTATTCGATTTATCTCGGATAGCTCGAGCGTAAGATGAGCATATTTTGCTTTGGCCTTAGTCATCAGACTGCTGCGGTAGACGTGCGGGAGCGGTTTGCGATCCCGGAGTCCGCTTTGCCCGAAGCGTTGGGCCGGCTGAAAACGATATCCGGGTTGACCGAGGGCCTGATCGTCTCGACCTGCAACCGAACCGAATTTTACGTCGCCGGAGAGTTCCGTGATAGTCCGGCTCCGGCTTTCTTTGAGAGCTTCTATCAAAATCTGAGGACGGGGGATGAGTCGCATCTGTTTCGCCTCTGGGCCAATCATTGCGTTCGTCATCTGTTCCGAGTGGCTTCGGGTCTGGAATCGATGGTTGTGGGTGAAACGGAGATCTTTGGTCAGGTTAAACGCGCCTACGAATTCGCGACGGGGGCACAAACGACCGGCAAGCTGTTGAATCGGCTTTTCCAAAAATCGTTTCAGGTGGGGAAACAAGTGCGCTCTTCCACTGCCATTACGCGTGGAAGCGTTTCCGTCGGCTCAGTTGCGGTGGATTTGGCAGAGCAGATCTTTGGTGATCTAGATGGCTGCAAGATCATGATTCTTGGCGCTGGGGAGACCAGCGAAAGGACGGCTCGAGCTTTCCGGTCCCGCGGAGCGCAACAAATTTTTGTCTCTAATCGTTCTTTCGAGCGGGCACAAGCACTGGCAGCAATGGCCGGCGGACGAGCGATTCATTTTGAGGATTGGGAACAAGAGTTTGGTGATCTGGATATTCTGGTAAGTTCGACGGCGGCTCCGCATGCGATTATCACCTTGGAAAAATTGATGCCTGTCCTGCGAACGCGCCGACACCGGCCCCTCTTCATGATCGATCTCGCAATGCCGCGGGATATCGAGCCTGCCATTCATAAATTGGACGGCGTTTATTTATACGATCTCGATTCTCTGAAAAGTATGGCCGAGAGAACGCTGGAGGTCCGCAAGCAAGAGGCTGAGAATTGCGATCGGCTGATCGAGCTTCATGTGCATGACTTTCAGCTTTGGATTGAACGCACGCAGCAGTCAGGGCTCGCTCCAATCGCCGTCGAATTGCCGGGGGCGTGATGAAGATTGTTCTGGGGACCAGAGGGAGTCAGCTCGCCCTGGCCCAAGCTGAGCTGGCGCGCACTGTTCTACTGCAAGCACCTGGGATTGAAGTCGTTGAGCTGCAAATCATTAAAACAACCGGTGATCGACGTCTGGATCTTCGCTTAAGCGATTCCGGAAAGAAGTTCGAAAGAGGTCTTTTTACCAAAGAGCTGGAAGACTCCTTGCTGGCCGGCCAAATCGACATAGCCGTTCATTCCCTGAAGGATTTGCCTACGGAGTTGCCTAAGGGATTGCTGGTCGCTGCGGTTTTGCCTCGAGAAGATCCCGCCGATGTGCTGATTTCCAAACGGGCCGATTCTCTGGACGAAGTCCGCGCCAATGGTGTCATCGCGACAAGCAGTCCGCGCCGGGCTCGCCAATTGCAACGCCTCCGACCGGACCTCAGCGTGGTCGATGTGCGCGGGAATGTTCCGACCCGGCTCGATAAGTTGATCAATCAGTCCGATTGGGATGGATTGATTCTGGCTCGGGCCGGTCTCGAGCGTCTGAGCCTCAGAATTCAGGCTGGTCGCCTCCGGTTTGGCCGTTGCGAGCTGTTTGCCTCCACTCTGGAAGCAATGCTGCCGGCCGCGGGCCAGGGGGCGATTGCCTTAGAGACGCTTGAGAAGTCGTTGTCCATCCGGGGCGTTCTGCAGGCAGTCAACGATCCGGGCACCTGGTTTTGTGTCCAGGCAGAGCGCGAGTTTTTGCGATTGCTGGGGGGCGGCTGTGAGGTGCCGATCGGTGTACGGGGAACCCTGTTGAGAGAAGAAGCGGTATTAGAAGCAATTGTCTTTGAAGAGAACGATTCAGTGCGGACGGGATCTGTAGCCGGAAGTTTCGCTTCGCCCGAACTCGCTGCGCAAACTTTGTTTCGAAAGATTTATGTCAACGTTAGGTAAATGCATCCTGGCCGGGGCCGGTCCAGGCGACCTGGGACTCGTGACCTTGCGAGCGAAAGAGGCGATCGAGCATGCCGAGGTGATTGTTTACGACTACCTCTGCAACCCCGAAATCCTAAGGTGGGCTCCTTCGGACGCGGAAATCCTGTATGCCGGAAAAAAGGCGGGTCGACAGACACTGACTCAGGCCGAAATCAACGAGCTCATCATCCAGCGAGCCCGAGTCGGCAAAAATGTGGTGAGACTCAAAGGAGGCGATCCCTTCGTTTTCGGGCGAGGCGGTGAGGAAGCTGAGGCTTTGGCGGCAGCTGGGATCGATTTCGAGGTGATCCCCGGAGTCACGTCTGCGATCGCGGCTCCGGCCTATGCGGGCATCCCGATTACACATCGGGATGCTGCCTCCTCTTTTACGGTATTTACGGGTCACGAAGACCCGACTCAGCCGGAGTCTGATCTGGATTACGAGTCTTTGGCGAAGAGTGGGGGAACCCTGGTGATGTTGATGGGGGTCGAGCGACTCGAGAAAGTTGTCATTGCTCTCCGCACCCACGGGGCGGAGCCATCGTTGCCGGTTGCTCTCGTGCGCTGGGGTACGATGGGCCGGCAGGAAACGGTCACCGGTACGTTGGAGAACATCGTGGATCGTGCCGCGGGCTTTGAACCTCCTGCCGTCGCGATTTTTGGTAAGGTGGTCTCCTATCGGCAAAAACTCGGCTGGTTTGAGAAACGGCCTCTGTTTGGCCGCCGGATTGTGGTTACGCGTACTCGTCGGCAAGCTGGAGTACTAAGCGATAGGCTCCGGTTGCTCGGCGCAGACGTTATTGAGTTGCCAACCATTCGCATTGAGCCACCGAAGGATTTGTTGGAGTTCGGCGAGCTGGTCCACGACGCTTATCAGTACGACTGGCTCATTTTTACGAGCCCGAACGGCGTGACCGCTTTTTTTGACATGTTCTTCAAGCTTTACCAGGACACGCGCAACATCGGGAATGTGCGGATTGCGGCGATCGGCCCCGGCACGGCGGGGCGGATTCGGGATTATCATTTGACCGTCGAAGTGCAACCGGACGAATTCGTAGCCGAAGCCGTGGTCGAGGCCCTGCGAGGATTTGAAAGCGTAGAAAACCTGAAATTCTTGTTGGTGCGAGCCGAAAATGCCCGAGACGTTCTACCCAAGAGGCTTACTCAGCTGGGCGCCATCGTGGACGAGGCGTTCGCTTATCGAACCGTGGCCGAGACCCGCGACGCTGCGGGTGCGCGCGAACGCTTTGAACGAGATAGTGCGGATCTGGTGACATTTACCAGCTCATCGACGGTAACGAATTTTCTGGCGCTCAAACTTCCTTGGCCGGGTAATCTGCGGACAGCCAGCATCGGACCGATCACCTCAGAAACGATGCGGCAGGCCGGGCTCAAAGTCGATGTGGAGGCGGTTCGTCACGATATTGATGGCCTAGTCGAAGCGATTGTGGGGATGCTGGGCAGGTAGAGTCTCGGTTACAGCTACGGATCTTGGCTACCCTCGACCTGTCGTCACACCCCCTTGACTGGTAGGGGAAAACCGGAGGCCGCCCAACCCGTCGCGCCGTAGGCTCGGCGAAGGCGGAAGCCTACGTCGCCGCCAGTTCTATGATTTTCGTTGAGAGGCACAGCCAGGGCGCGCCAAAGCGCAGCAAGGGCGGCACGCCGTTGGAGCGACAGAGAGAAGAGGTCTATGACCCGGCCGTATCGCTGCGCGAAGCGTTGCGCCGGGAACCAATCGATGGGCGCACAAGGCTCATAGTCCGGCGTTTCACCGTCTCCCGCTACCATGCGCCAGGCCAGACTGTTTCGCCCTACCAACCCTGGGATTACGGAACCGTGGACGCCCGGAGGGGAGCGAGCGGCGAAAGCCCTTGGGTAAAACGGTTCCACCCCAAAATAAAAAAGCTTCGCCGCAAAGCGAAGCTCTCATAAACATCTGTGTATGAGTGATTTAGGGATTGAAACGGAACTTTAGCTTACCCCGCTTGGCCGCTAGCTTGGCCTTGCGCCGTACCTTCTGGTTCGGGGTCTCGAAAGCGCGTAAACGACGGACTTCTTCCATGATACCCTCGGCGTCTAGCTTGTTTTTTAAACGCTTGAGTGCCCGGTCGATAGGCTCTCCCTTGCGGACAATTACTTCAGGCATAAAAAATCTTTTTTCTTCGAACAGTTTATGAGGGCAGGATAGTAGCCGTAGTTGCCCTGACCGTCAATTGAACTAGGAAAAAACCTTCCTCCGCGGCTGTTTTCCCTAGGGAAGACGGGTTGCGGTTGCAAAGCCCTACCTAAACAGGATAAGAACTCCCTCAGCCCCTCTCTGAAAATATGAATAGAAACGTACTGATCGGATGCGGCTGTCTAGTAGCAGCTCTGGTTCTAGTAGCCGTAGTACTCGGCATTTATGTTGTTAGAGGCTATAACCGGCTTGTCCCGGCCCAGGCCAGCGTTGATACCGCCTGGGCTCAGGTGCAGACTCAGTACCAGCGAAGAGCAGACTTGATCCCCAACCTGGTGAATACCGTTCAAGGCGCGGCGAATTTCGAAAAATCGACCTTAACAGACGTCATCAAGGCACGTGCAGAGGCCACCAAGGTGACCATCGATATGTCGAAGGCGCCGACCGACCCGGAGGCCATCAAAAAATTCCAACAGGCGCAGGACGGGCTCTCTAGCACTCTTGGCCGCCTTTTAGCCGTCAGCGAAAACTACCCGGAACTAAAGGCCAATACCAATTTCCGTGATCTCCAAGCCCAGCTCGAGGGAACGGAAAACCGGATTACCGTCGCTCGGGGCGATTTCAATAAGGCTGCTCAAGCCTACAACGTGATGGTCAAGTCCTTCCCAACAGTGCTGTACGCCGGCCTCCTTGGATTTAACCCGAAAGCATACTTCACCAGTGCCGCCGGCTCAGAGAATGCCCCGACGGTTTCATTCCCATCCTTTAGTCCGTCGGCCAGTCCGAAATAGGGCGGTTTGCTGCCTTCGAGCAACCACAGCATAATGATTTTTATGAGAGCGTTGCGATATGCTCCGTCGCTGCCGCATCCAGCTGCTCTCCGCCAAAATTTGGTGGCGATCGGGTTGTTGATCGTTACCGTTTTGGCGGTATCCCAGGCCGCTCGAGCGGTCACTGCCGAGGATGCGCTTAAGAATCCGCCGAATCGTTACTTCAACGATTACGCTGGGTTAATCAAGCCCAGTACCGTCGCAACTTTAAATAGCGAGCTTGAAGCGTTCGAACGCTCAACTTCGAACCAATTGGTGGTAGCCATCTTTCCCGAACTCCCCGACACGACGACGGTCGAGGATTACGGCGTCCAACTCTACCGCGCCGCAAAGATTGGACAGAAAGGAAAGGACAACGGCGCGTTGCTTTTGGTTTTCGTCAAGAACCGGAAGATCTGGATCGCGACTGGTCGCGGTTTGGAAGGCGCATTACCTGACGTGATCTGCAAACGAATCGTATCCGATCAAATTGCTCCGCGGTTTGTGGCGGGCGACTTTGATGGTGGTCTCACGCAAGGGGTTCACGCCATGATGGCGGCCGCTCAGGGGGAATACAAAGGCACCGGCAAAACGATCAACGAACAGCGAGCTCACACCGCAGACGATACTCCCTGGATTATTCCCATCTTTGTTCTGCTCGTTTTTCTTTTATTTTTCATGATTGCAGCCCGGAGGCGAGGCGGGACAATCATCGGCGGCGGAGGGGGTGGACCTTGGTTTTGGGGGAGCGGCGGCGGGGGCGGCGGATTTGGCGGAGGCGGTGGAGGCGGTTTTTCCGGGGGAGGAGACAGCGGTGGATTCAGCGGTGGCGGCGGGGATACCGGCGGGGGTGGTGCCGGAGGCAGCTGGTGACCCCAGCTCCGGAACTCATGAAAACGGCCCATTTTCTGGCGCAGCTCGAGCACGATCGGATCGCGGCGGCGATTCGGGAGGCCGAAAATAGATCGAGTGGGCAGATCAAAGTTTTCGTCACGCGCCATCGACCAAAAGACGTTCTCAGATTCGCTAAAAAGGCGTTCCGCAAGCTAAAGCTCGACCGGACCGAGAACCGGAACGGCGTGTTAATACTGGTAGCACCAGCCGCTCAAAAAGTAGCAATCTTTGGTGACACCGCTATTGATACTAAATCCGACGAAGCTTTTTGGGATGAAGTGATTCGGCAAATGCAGCCGGATCTCAAAAAGGGAGAATTCACCTCTGCGATCATCGGAGCCGTGGAAAGAGTCGGGTCGATGCTGGCCAAACATTTCCCACCCGATGGCTCTGGGCAGAATGAGATTTCCGATGAGGTAATGGAGGATTGAAAAATCATGACTTCCGGTACGTTTTGCGAAAAGCGAGTGCTGCTAGCCAGGCTTGCATCCGGCACTCGGTTTGTCGCTTTGTGAAACTAGGTTATCTTTTTGTTCCCCAACTATGGAACCAATCCGGATCCTGACCGCTGTCCCCATCTGCGACGGGCACGATAGCGCTATTAATACGATCAACATTGAGCTGATTCGTCACGGGATCGAAGTAATCTATCTTGGTTACCACCGGTCCGTAGAAGATATCGTGCGGGCGGCGGTACAGGAAGATGTACGTGCGATAGGAATTTCCAGCTACAACGGCGGCCATGTGGAGTTTTTTGCCGAGGTTCTGGCGGAACTCCGCGCTCGAGAGAGTGGACACATCAAGCTATTCGGCGGTGGCGGCGCAACCATCACCAAAGCGGACGCGGAACAGATGTATCAATCCGGGGTGGATCAGATCTTTTTTGCCGGAACCTCGCTTGAGCAGATGGTCGATTACGTAAGAAAGCAATTTGGGGCTCCGGTATCTCGAGCGGAATTCGCGAATCCGGGCAGCGATCACGCGCTGGCTGCGATGTTAACTCGCATCGAAAATGGCGGTGCGAGTCGGGTGTTGGCCGCACTCGGAAGTCTACCAACCCCGCGAACGACACGATTGTTCGGTTTTACCGGCCCGGGCGGAGCAGGTAAGACTACCTTGATCGACGAACTCGTGATGCGTTTCCTCCGACAATTCCCTCAAGACCGGAGGATTGCTATCCTGTCGCATGATCCCAGCGCAATTGGATTAGGCGCGCTTCTGGGCGACCGAGCAACCATGATTTACTCCCAAAGCGATCGCGTTTTCATTCGCAGCATGGCGACTCGAGGACAATCGGGCGGGCTCAGTCTGGTTACGGAACAGAGCCTGCGTTTGCTGGCGGGCACCGCAATCTTTGATGCCGTACTGGTCGAGACAGTTGGCACAGGTCAGGAGGCATTGCCGTTCGATTTTGCCGAAATGAGGCTCGACGCTGCGTTTCTGGTGATGCCGCCGGACTACGGTGGTCGCCTGCAATTGCAGAAGATCGCGATGCTCGATGCCGCCGAGATAATCGTCGTCAATAAATCGGACCTGCGTGGCGCGCGGACGGCATTGGCAGAAATTGAAGCTCGGATCGGTCCCAATCGCCGCGGGCAACGGTTGCTCCGGACGCAAGCCAATCGGCATGATGATCCCGGAGTTG
The DNA here is from genome assembly GCA_963804425.1 of uncultured Verrucomicrobiae bacterium. Lineage (GTDB taxonomy): Bacteria > Verrucomicrobiota > Verrucomicrobiia > Chthoniobacterales > JAFAMB01 > DASTDH01. Next base: position 917,151 of record CAWDQF010000007.1, read on the forward strand.
ACCAGCTATTTGGGATGCTGTTTCCCGAAAAAGCGAAAGGTACCGCCGAATGTACAGCCGCTACGCAACACTCTTTCTAACCTGCCCCAGGAGCCGATCATGACATCCCTAGGTCAAGTTGTTCAGTCAGTGCGCGAATACCGCAATTTTGTGCGATCGGAAGTAAAACGGGTGCGCGAGAAACCGGAGGCGGCAGAACAAGTGCAGAACCGGTGGCGCGAAATCCGCGCGAAAATCGGGAGGACCAAAACGCCCACCGGAATTGAACTCCCTATTTTGGCGTTGCCGGAACTCGATGAAGCTGGCGAAATAACGCGTTTTGTTCTGGAAGAAGGGCTGCCCGGGGAATTTCCGTATTTGTCTGCCGCTTATTCTGAGCAATACCTGGCATCGGAAGGATCAAACGGATCTCTGCCCGGCGGTAACAGAAAGCAGGGGGAGGAACCGACCCGCCTATTTGCTGGACTTGGTTTGCCCGAAGACACCAATGCGCGATTTCATTATTTGTCGCGCAGTCAGCAGAGTAAACGTTTGAGCACCGCTTTCGATGGACCGACCCTTTATGGCGTTGGAGCTGGCGCGCGGGGAGTTTTCGGAAAGATCGGGGAAGGCGGTGTCGCGGTAGACACAGTGGATGACGTCGAGAGGCTTTACGCCGGGTTTGCGCTCGATCAACCGCGGGTCTCCGTATCGATGACGATCTCAGGTCCGGCGCCCATTCTTCTTGCCATGTACATTGCTGCGGCCAAACGCCGTTTTGGGCCGACGGTTGTACCAAAATTACGAGGCACGATTCAGGCGGACGTACTCAAAGAAGTTCAAGCACAAAACGAACTCATCTTCCCGATCGAACCGTCAATGCGTTTTCTGGCGGATATGGTCGATTTCTGCGCGAGAGAAATGCCGCGCTGGTATCCGATCTCAATTAGCGGCTATCACATCGCGGAGGCCGGTGCGACCCCGGTGCAGCAAGCGGCCTACACGCTATCAAACGGGTTTGCCTACGTTGATTATTTTAAGCAGCGGGGTATGGCGGTGGACATTTTCGGTCCTAGGCTTTCATTCTTTCTGGATTGCGGGCTCGACGTTGAATACGTCGCGCTGGCTCGCGTCTGTCGTAAGATCTGGGCGCTCGGGATGAGGGACGTTTTTGGGGCGAGCGAACGCGCCCAGAAGCTGAAGCTGCATACCCAGACGAGCGGGCGATCGTTGGTAGCAGCGGATTGGAAAAATAATCTGACCCGGACCGCCATTGAATTGGTGCTTGCCTGCATGAATGCCACCAATTCCTGTCACAGTAACGCGGCGGATGAGCCATTTACCACGCCAAGCGAAGAGTACGCTCGCTATGCCGCGCACGCCCAGGCTATCCTACTGGAAGAGAGCGGCCTTTTCCGGCATATGATGAATACATTAGCCGGATCGCCGGGGATGCGAGTGGTGGCGGATGCGGTGGAAGAAGGCATCCTGGAGGAATTTGAAACGATCGAAGAACAAGGAGGTGTTCTCGGAGCCATCGAGCGGCGTTATCAGAGGAGCCAGATCCAAACGGCTGCTCACCTGCTCGAGAGCCAGATTTCCACCGGCGAACGCTCAATCATCGGACTAAACCGCTACACGGATGATGAGAACCGATGGCCGAATCTCGAGATGATTCGAACGCCGAAGGAGAAGAAACAATTGCACTTGGATCGCCTGCAGCAATTTCATCGGGAGCATGCAGATCAATCGGAACGAAGCCTAAATGCCCTGACCGACGTGGTCGAGAGCGGCGGCAACGTATTCGCTGAACTCATCAACACTGTGGAGCATTGTTCACTCGGCCAGATCACGAATCGACTGAGCGACGTCGTGGGCAAGTTCCGACCGATGGTCTGAGCGGAGCTATTTAATTGGTTGACGGTTTCTTTGCACCGCGCGATATCGCGGCGTGTCTTCCCTGGCAAGGTCGACCGAAGTTCGCCAGCTTAAGCGAGGTACGAAGCTGTTGCTTTGGTTCGCCGCACTACTGATTAAGACTTATTTGAGGACGCTTCGCTGTCGGATCGTGGATGAGGCCGGGTTCTTCCAATCAACCGACCCGCGACCGGTCGTCGCATTGATTTGGCATAATCGCATGCTGGGAATGGCCGCGGCATTCATGCGACATTACCCCAAACGGAAAGGGGCATACATCTTGAACAGCGCCAGCCGGGACGGGGCTTATGGGGCCGAACTGGTCCGACATTTAGGGGTTGGCTCGATCCGTGGATCCAGTTCACGTCGTGGCGCGATTGCTCTCATGGATCTCGTGAAGAAGGTCAAGGAGGGATACGACCTCTGCTTAACTCCCGATGGCCCGCGTGGCCCGAGATATAAACTTTCCCCGGGAGTCATTCTCTTATCCCAGCATTGCCAAGTTCCGTTGGTGCCGCTCCTCTTCGAGTTCAACTCCTTTTGGCGACTGAAATCGTGGGACGGCTTCGCAATTCCGAAACCATTCTCAAGAGTTGACCTCACGATTCTACCCTTGATCCAGGTGCCACCGACTAAGACTCGCGAGGAATTCGAAGCGGAACGGAAGCGAGTAGAGGAAGTAATGCGCGAGCGAATGAAGATGGAGTGACGGCTAAGGGGCGAAACGGCGGAAGGGCGTGATGGCGAAACGAAGTGCTGGAGTAATGGACCGTGGGAGCTCGGGATTCGAGTACCAAACAGCGCCTGTCGGGATGCAGAAGTCTTCTCCCAGGATTTACTGCGCCGTCACGCCGTTTCGCGCCCTTCACCGGAGCGCCACTCGGCAGACACGCCAATCGGCCAGCAACCGCGCCTGCAATTTCTTTGTGTAAAATTCGATCGCTGGTGTATTCCAGCCTAAGACTGCCCACTCGATCCGCCCGTAATCTCTGTCGCGAGCGATTTGAAATAAGCGTTCAAACAGAGCCGTACCAATCCCCAGCCGTCGCATTTCCGGTAGGACGAAGAGGTCCTCAAGATAAAGTCCGGGCCGGCCACGAAAGGTCGAAAAGTTTTCGAAAAAGAGTGCGAACCCGACCGCTTGTCCGCGGGACTCCGCCAGCAGGGCCTCGACCGTAGATCCGGTGCCGGTCAGCGCCTTCTGGAAATCTACCGGAGACGACACGACTTCGTGAGCGAGTTTCTCATATACGGCTAGTTGTTGCACGAGACAGAAGACCGTTTCGGCGTCTTCTGGGGTTGCGAAACGAATCGAAAAGTCACCCATACCTTGATCATGATGACCAATAGTCGATAGCCAATACCAAATTTTCTGGCTATCGGGCATTGGCTATTGGCTATTTCATTCTCTGGAAAGCTGCTCGTTCCATGTTAAAAGCCGAGGGATGAGATTGTTTGTTACCGGAGGGTGCGGATTCATCGGCAGTAACTTCATTCGTTACGTTCTGGAGCATTATCAGCCTGAAAGCATCACAAATGTCGATCTTTTGACCTATGCGGGTTCGCTCGTAACCACGGCAGACTTTCCTCAGCGTTTTGGCGAACGCTACGAGTTTATTCGGGCCGATATAGCTGACCGCCAAACTATCCGACAGATCATGTCGAGGCACAGTTATTATGCGGTGATCAATTTCGCGGCCGAGAGCCATGTGGATCGAAGCATTGTTTCTCCGGCTGATTTCATCCACAGCAATGTAGTCGGAACCACGGTCCTGCTGGAGGCCGCGCGAGATCACGGTGTGAAGCGTCTGGTTCAGGTCTCCATCGATGAAGTTTATGGATCCAACGAGTCCACAGTTCCGTCGACCGAGATGGCTGCCCTCAATCCGAGCTCGCCTTACTCTGCCAGCAAGGCAGCAGCCGATCTGCTGGTGCTGGCCTATCACAAAACCTATGGCCAGGACGTGGTAATCACTCGTGGTTCGAACAACTATGGTCCTTACCAGTATCCCGAAAAACTGATTCCTCTGTTGATTCTGCGCGCCTTATTGGGTGAACCGTTGCCGATCTACGGCGATGGCTCGCATGTCAGAGACTGGATCCATGTAGAAGATTATTGTGCCGCGATCTTTGACGTGTTGATGGAAGGTCGCGCCGGAGGGATCTACAACGTGACTAGCGGTACCGAACAGCAGAATCTGAATGTGGCAAAAAAGATCTTGCAGTACCTGGGTAAAACCGAAGACCAGATCCGCTTCGTGGAGGATCGCCCTGCTCACGATAGAAGGTATTCGCTCGATTCGACAAAAATCCGGCAGGAAATTGGCTGGAAGCCGCTCCACGATTTCGAAATTGGTCTACGAACGACCATCGATTGGTATCGAAATAACGAGCCGTGGTGGCGGGATGTGCTTCGACCGAGAAGCGCAGCCTAAGATCATGTGGGAAATTACCAGATCGCACCTCCGTCGTAAGAATCGCTTTTCGGAGAACGGCTCGTGCAATGGGGGCTGTTTGGTGCTGCTGGTCGCGGGCTTCCTGGTGATTGCGGCAATTGCCTGGGGTGCGATCTCGACCTACCAAGGCGCTTACCAGATGACGTCGGCGTCCCAGCGAACTTTCGAGCCGGTACCTAGTGTGACCGAGGAAAAGGCGTTTCGCTTGAAGATCCAAGCTGCCCAGGAGGCGATAACGCGAGGGCAGGGAACAGAAATTCGTTTTTCGGCAAACGATTTAAATGCCTGGTTCTTTGCCGATGGCCGGAACGCTGATTTTGCAGATCATTTTCGTTTTCGAACGGAGGCTGATTGGCTGATCGCCGATCTGAGCGTGCCGCTTTCGTTTATGGCGGACGTGCCGTTGCTCCCGTCCATCCGTAATCGCTATTTCAATGGACGAATAGCGGCTCGGTTAACGATCGAAAACGGCGAATTGAAGATCCAGAATTTTGACGTGGAGGGTAACGGGAAACGGCTCGCATGGCTCTTTACCGGTCAAAGCTATAAGCAGACATTGACCGATGCGATGAACAAAGGGATCGAAACCCGGTTACCGGAAGGAGATCAGTTAGTTCACCGGATTGAGTCAATCCGAGTCGAAAACAACCAGATCATCGTGAAGTTGCGCAGCGGGGGGTAGGCGGAAGATTTTTGCACTCGCCTCGGTCTCCGTAGCCCCTTTTGCAGGTAGGGCGAAACCCGACTCCGCCCAACCCGTCGCGCCGTAGGCTCGGCGAAGGCGGAAGTCTACGTCGCGGCCAGTTCTATGATTTTCGTTAGAGGCACAGCTGGGCGCGCCGAGGCGCAGCGACGGCGGCACGCCCGGCGAGCGACAGCGAGATGAGGCGGGTGACCCGCCCGCAATCGCTACGCGAAGGAGCCAAACGGTGGGCGGCGCAAAGGCTCACAGTCCGGCGCATCCCTGACACATCGTTACCGCACGCGCCTCCTGCCGGACTGTTTCGCCCTACGAGCCTTGGGATAGGACCGACCCGCGACGTTGCGGGTACCTTGACACTTTGACAACCGATACTAATGCAGAGCCGCCACTCACCGAATCACCAAACTCAACAGCAGCACCAGCGCTAAACCCATCACCGAGAGGATGGTCTCCATCACGGTCCATGACTTGAATGTCTCCACCACGCTTAGCCCGAAATACTCCTTTACCAGCCAGAATCCGGCGTCGTTGACATGGGAGAGGATCAGCGATCCCGAACCGGTTGCCAGAACCATCAATTCGCGGCTAACTGTCTGATCATGCTCCACGATTTGTGCGACTAGCCCGGTGGCAGTAATCGTCGCGACCGTGGCTGAGCCCGTCGCAATGCGGACCAAAGCGGCCACACCCCACCCGAGTATCAACGGGGATATGTTTGCGTGTGTCGCCCACACTCCAACTAAGTCGGATATCTTCGTGGCGATGAGCATTTGCTTAAAACCGCCTCCGGCTCCGACGATAAAAATAACAGCGGCGATGGGAGCAAGACTGTTTCCTACAACTTCCAATACTTTTGCAGCGGACCACCCGCGCCGAAACCCGAGTGCGCCTATTGCAAAAAAGAGCGCGATCAGGAGCGCCGTGATCGGATCGCCCACAAAGTCGATCGCCTGCTTTATCGGGCCGGACGGTTTAGCGAGTTCAACGACCGACCGACCAAGCATAAGGACGGGCGGCAGAAGGATTGTCACCAGAACGGACGCTAGGTCCGGAGGATTTTCCTTGACGCTACCAACCGTTGACTCCGGGCGAGGAGCTTCAGTCGCCTGGATATTCACCGGAGTGCCGGCAGGATGAAGCCAAGCCTGAGCGAGGCTCGAAAAGATAGGTCCCGCGAAAAGCCCGGTCGGCAGTCCCACGATGATCGCCAGAAGAATGGTTTTGCCCGCATCGGCGTGAAACGTCTCGACGGCCAACGTGGGGGCGGGATGCGGAGGGACTAGTCCGTGGGCGATAGAAAGCCCTGCGAGCATTGGCAATCCAACCCGCAAAATCGGCAGCTCCACTTTTTTAGCGATAACCAGTGCGATCGGTACCAGGAGGACGAATCCGACCTCAAAAAATAACGGCAAACCAATGAGGAGCGCTGCGAAAAAGGTAGTCCAAGGGACCCATTTTTTGCCTCCGATGGAGGTGAGACTCGTCGCTAGACGATCGGCGCCTCCCGAGATGACAAGTACGCCGCCCAGCATTTGCCTAACCCCACAATGATCCCGACGGAACCCATTACATCGCCAAAGCCTTTGCCGAAATTTTTAATGATGTCTGCTGGGATCAGGCCGGCCAGGAAGCCAAGGATGAGCGAGGCGACAAGCAGGCCGAGAAACGGGTGTACGCGAAGGCGCGTGACCAGCACGATCAGCGAGATGACGGATAGAACCGCGGCGAGGATCGGTTGAAGTTCGGGGGGCATATCAGGAAATAGGATGAGGACATTGGCGTGTTGGGGTAGTCCAGGAGCAGGACGCCGAGAGCGAAATGGAACCGCGAATGGACACCAATGGACGCGAACCAAGTGCCGGCGATCTGTGTCTATTCGCGTCCATTCGTGGTTGGAATATCCTAACTAAACCTTCTCTGCCGAAATGGCGGCAACGATAGAGCCAACGACCTCGTCGATCGTGCCATTGGCATTCACGATAAAGGCATCATGAGGACGTTCGAGAGTTGCCAACTGGCTATCTAAAAGCTCCTTCGGAAAAAAGTGAGCTTGGCGCTTCTGCAGTCGTTCCAGAAGCGTTGTTCGATCGACATCAAGAAATACAAATCGGACCTCAGGCAGGTGCTCCCTCAGGATTTCGCGATATGAGTCTTTTAGCGCCGAACAGGCTAGCAACACCGAGTGACCTTCCTGGATGTGTCGATTTAGTTCTGAGTGCAAACGGTGTAGCCAAGGAGCTCGATCGTTTTCGTCCAGAGGAATGCCTCGCTTCATCTTTTCGACATTAGCCGCCGGGTGAAAATCGTCCGCGTCCAGGAATAGCCAGCCCAGCTGTTTTGCTACCCGGGAACCGACTGCGGTTTTTCCGGAGCCGGCAACTCCCATGAGAATGATTGCACGAGGTTTAGGCATAGGGGAGGGGGGAAGATGATCAATAGCCAATAGCTGATAGCCAATTTTGGCAATCGGCTATTTGCTATCGGTCATCTTCCCCCCTCAGGTCGCGATGAGCAGCTGTTTCAACTCCTCCATGGGCGCCTGGCTCGCCCACATCAGTATCAGGCCGTCCTTTTTCTGGAACATCAGATGCCATCCGTTTTCCGAGTAGGGGCCAGACGGGACACCTGAACCTCCGATTGCTTCTTCTCGGATGACCACCAGATGAAGGATATTGCCCGAGGGCAAGCAGAAACAGGTGAGAGAGGCCCGATGTTGGTTCCAGAGAAAAACGCGGCAGCCGGCTGTAGGCATGCCTTGCAGTTTTTCCGGAAATTGGTCAAGCCGGGGTGCCTGATGCGCATCGATAAATGTCTCGGCAGTTCCGAGACTTGCGGTTTCTAAGTCGAGTTTCGGCCCCGGTTTGACTGCTACCATCGCCAAGGCGTCGGAACGGAATTTGCGGAACGGTTGAGTTGAGCCAGGGAGGAGCCCGAATTGATAACTCAACCCGAGAGCGGCCACCACCACCGTCGCAGCAAGTGCTAACCAAGCCATTCTCGCGGGTTGCATCGGACGCACCCTTCCGTCCAGCGACGCTAGAATATTTTCCCTTAATCCGCCCGGCGGCTGGATGGACGAGAATTTCTCTATTAGGATTTCGTCAAATTCGCGTTGCCGAGCGAACCAACGCGCAAGTTCGGCGTCCTCCTGGAGAAGTTCTAACGCTTCCCGGAGAGCTGGGTCCGCGGTATCAGCTCCCTCGGCTCGGACCGCACTCAAATACTCTTTGGCCTGTTCTCTGGTCATCTCAACCCTCAGCGCTCCGCTTTTTTGGAAGCGGGATGATCTTGTTAGTGTTGCTCTCTAGAGCTGAAGCTAACGCCTGCCTCAATTGTTCCTTTCCCCGGGAAAGTCGCGACATCACCGTCCCGATCGGAACCCCTAAGGCAGCTGAAATCTCCTTATAAGAGAGATCGCCCAGGTAAAATAATTCCAGAGCGGAACGATAACTTTCCTCGACCCGCCCAAGTGCAGCCAAGGCGGCCTTTGCGTCGAGCGAACGAAGGGCGCTCGACTCCATGGCCGGGACTTCATGCTGCTCCGCTTGAAACTCTATTTCGGGATGAGCGGTATGGGCCCGAACCTTCCGTAGGAACTCTCGGCGGAGCGTAGTAAAAAGCCAGGATTTGATTCGTTCGGGATCTCGGACTTGTTCTTGGTGCTTCGCCAGGATCAGAAAGGTTTCCTGCGTCAGGTCTGCTGCTTCGGCCTCGTTCTTGGCCAAGGCTAAGCCGAATCGGAAAAGCGATGCGTAATGTTCTGAAACGATTGCTTGCAGGTCTATCTTCTTGCCCACCGTGATATTGCGGTTACTAGCATCGGCGCGTGACGAGAGCCAATAGCAAATGACGCTAATCGGCAATCTGCAATCACTAGTTGGTGATCGGTAAGCAGGGAACAGTGATTGGCAGTTGCGAACAGGGTACGGCGTTCCCGGCGTTTCTATTTTTGTGACCGAAATGTTGCAAATGCCACGTTGCGTGGTTTTCTTTACAAATATTGATTAAGACGCGGTGAGCAGCATTTTGGTGGTCGTTTTAGCCAGCGGTATACTCGCCCTATTCGTTTGGCAAGTTTGGTTTGTCACGCATTTCCCTAGCTCTCGTCTTCGTCTGGCTGCCCGACGGAGGGATTGGACCTTCGAAGAAGACCGATCGGGTTTATGGTACCGGATCGAAGGGAACCGAGCGAACCTCCGATGGAGTGCGGAATGGAATGCGCGCGAGTCGCCCTCTTATTTTGAACTGGTGTTTCCCGATCAACGGCAGTTCGACGGCTGGCGTTTCATATCTCGTCGTGAACGGCAGGGTAGAGAGTCGATGAAATTGCTAGCCGCCATGTTTACCGGAAAAGCCCAGCCCGATTGGCTAGCAGATTGGTTACACGCTCACATCCAATTGACCGGCATTCCAGACTTCGATCACGATTACGTACTTTCCTCCTCGCAACCGTTGGACCAGGAAGTGTTTCCCTCGGCTTTAGCAGCTCGATTGCGGAGCTTGCCAAGTGGGTTGCTTCAGAACCTGTTGGTCATTCGGGGCAAAGGAACGTTGCGGTTGCGGATCGATCAAGTAGACCGCGTCGATGCGATCGACGCGGTGGAAGAGCTAGCTTCCTTTGCTCAGCAGGCTCTGGCCGATTGGAAAATCTGACACTTTGGCTATTGGCTATTGGCTATTTTCCGCGCTACAGGATTGAGCAATGAAAATGAGTCCTCCCAATCCACGCCAATTTTCCGCCGGAGTAGTTGATGGTCCCGAGCGCGCGTTTAGCCGAGGAATGCTCTACGCCGTCGGCTTCAAGAAAGAGGATTTCAAGAAACCGATCGTTGGAATTGCTTCCACTTGGAGTCAGGTGACTCCTTGCAACATACACATTGATCAACTGGCACGCGAAGCGGCCGCCGGGGTCGACGCCGCTGACGCGAAGTCGCTGATCTTCAATACTGTCACCGTCTCGGACGGCATATCGATGGGGACGGAGGGCATGAAGTATTCGCTCGTTTCGCGCGAGGTCATCGCCGATTCGATTGAGACTGTAACCGCATGCGAAGGCTTTGACGGGGTGGTTGCCATTGGAGGCTGCGATAAGAACATGCCAGGATGTTTGATGGCACTGGCTCGATTAAATCGTCCTTCCGTCTTCGTCTATGGTGGAACGATTCTGCCTGGATGTCTCGATAATCGTCTAGTCGATATTGTTTCAATTTTTGAGGCGATTGGTGCGCACTCCAACGCCAAGATCAACGACGCCGAGTTGGAACGGGTTGAATCATGTGCCATTCCAGGACCGGGCTCGTGCGGCGGCATGTACACCGCGAACACCATGGCATCCGCCATTGAAGCGCTCGGGATGAGTTTGCCCAACAGTTCGGCTCAGACAGCGATCTCGGGAGAAAAATTGGCGGACTGCCGAGCGGCCGGAGCAGCAGTCGTCGAGCTTATCAAGCGAGGTATTCGTCCGTCCGATATTCTCTCCAAAGAATCGTTTCAAAACGCAATGACTGTGGTCATCGCGCTCGGTGGTTCAACCAATGCGGTTTTGCATCTGCTAGCAATGGCCCATGCGGCTGGAGTGAAATTGAAGCTCGACGATTGGACCCGGGTCGGAAGGCGGGTTCCGGTCCTGGCTGATCTCAAGCCAAGCGGCAAACATCTCATGTCGGAGCTCATCCAGATTGGCGGGATTCAGCCTCTCATGAAGATTTTACTCGATGAGGGTTTGCTATCGGGCGACTGCCTCACGGTAACAGGCAAGATGTTGAAAGAGAACCTGGGAGCGGTGAAGCCGTATGCGAAAGAGCAAACGATTGTCCGTAGCTTCGAGGATCCGATCAAACCGGAAAGTCATCTGGTCATTCTATATGGGAATCTCGCTCCGGAAGGCGCTGTCGCGAAAATCTCCGGCAAAGAAGGTCTGCGTTTTGCCGGAAAAGCCCGCGTTTTCGAATCGGAAGAGAAAGCGCTTCGGGCAATACTCGACGACAAGATCAAGAAGGGAGATGTGATTGTCATTCGCTACGAGGGGCCGCAAGGGGGACCGGGAATGCGAGAGATGCTGGCGCCGACATCGGCTATCATGGGGAAAGGATTAGGTAAAGACGTAGCGTTGATCACCGATGGGCGGTTCTCCGGTGGAAGCCATGGCTTTGTCATCGGTCACGTTACTCCCGAGGCCTATCTCGGCGGTCCGCTGGCGGTTGTTAAGAACGGTGACCCGATCGAAATCGATGCGGGCAAAAAGACGGTTAACCTGGCTTTGGCGAAAACAGAGATCAAAAACCGGTTGAAAGCGTGGAGACGACCGAAGCCCCGCTACAATAGAGGAGTCCTGGCAAAGTATGCTGGCCAGGTCAAATCCGCTTCGCTTGGTGCGGTGACGGACTGAGCGGTGCCAAACTGGGTGGGGCGAGGCGGCTTGGTAAGCCGAGGCCCCCTGCCGAGCCGCCGCGTTCACCGTGAAGAACAAATCGGGTTCCGGGTGTCTAGCTTCGAATTGCTAGGCTGTTGTCGCAGTGATGGATTCGGCTCGGCAGGAGCCTCGCCCTGCCAAGCCGCCACACCCAACCAAAATTTCGCGGAGCTACACGCCTTACGTCCTACGGGTTTTCGGCGTTCCGATTGCGGTTGCCCTTGGCGTCACAACTCGAGCGTAGTCTGAAGTGGCCCGGATTTTCCAATTAATCCCTCCTGCCTCAACCATCGATTGGTTGCGGATTGGCCAATGAGTTCGAGCCAAGAAGTAGCGTTGAGAATTCGCATAAGTTGGGGAGGTTGGCATAGGCTCAGTGCGACCGCCCCATTTAGCTCCAGCAAGCCCCAGCCAGGAGGCAACTCATCCAACGATACCAATTTTTCCGGCACAACCAGGTAATGAAGGTTGGCCAGCCGGTGACGAGCGATCCAAGCAAACTTTGTGCTGTTCTGAAGTCCACTTTGGATCCGAATAATCCTTGCCACTAGTCGCTGGTAGCCTGCGTGGGCCAGAAGTTCACCAGCGAAGGTATCCCACTCCGGAAACAGGCTTTCACCCCGTCGCAGGGAGGGGTGATGCACCCACAGAAGCCCTTCGAGCCTTGCTCTCCGCTGTTGCAGATCGTGTAACTCACGTTGCAATGTATCGATCTGGGCGATATCCCGGCAAAGATCCGGTCGGCTCTGTTTGCATTCAAAAATCGCGATGAGCGGCTCACCTGATTCGCTCGTTCGGCCAGAGCGATGCGCAACCACGTCCACCCGAAAGCGCGATCTGGGGGCACGCACTTCTATGCCGATGCACCGAAACCCATTCGCGTGCGCCCACTGGGCGGCGAGTTTTTTGAGATTCAGGTGCTGCCAAGTTTCGGATCGGCCCATGGCCTCTCAATCTCAAAGATTTTCGCGCACAAGCAATTCACCAGTGCGGAAGGAGTTTTGGCTGGATGTCCGAAGCGAAGAAGGAGAATATCCGAGAGTGATCATTGAGTGATGAGCAAAGCAGCGCCTCTTCTCCATCTTGATCGCAAGGCCGAGTCGCGGAGTTGATGCACTAAATCGCGCGCTATGAAAGCAATGCCGTCCCGCAGCTGGATAAGGAGAGCCTTGAGGATAGTGATGGCGGCCCGCCTCCGCCCGGCTGACGCTGGACGAAGGCGGGCTGCGCCGCGCTGTAGCCTGCGAGGAACGAGCGGGCGAAAGCGGGTCTCAAGAATCCTGATCGTAGCATTAGGCTTGATGTGCATTGGTTCGATCTGTCGCGGAGACGAAGCGATCGGTACAACCAACGGCACCTATGTTCTGACTGACGTGAAATCGTTGATCGATGCAGCGGCGCGGCAAAGCGCAGATCGGACCGCGCAACTAGCCCTCGCGGGCGTAACGGCGGATGCAGCGGACGACGAAAAGGAACTCAAAGAAATTCAGGAAAAGATCACCACTCATAACAAGGCAATCGATCAATTGAATCAGGATCTTAGCGACTATAAAATCGCGTTAAACGCCTACAACGCCAAGTTGACACCGCACAATAATCAAGTGGCGCAGTATGATTCGGAGGTAGCCGACCAGCGGGCTCAAGTCGCTAAATCGAATAGCCTGCCCGCACAGCAGAGAAGCCAGACGACAGTGAATCATTTGAATAGTTGGAAGGCGCGGCTGGACAAAAAGAAAGCGGAATTGAATCGGGAGAAGAGCGATCTGGATGCACAAAAAACGATCCTTGATCCGAAATCCCAGTCAATCAACAGCCGGTCGCAAACATTGGATGTTGAGGCGAAAGAGTTAAATGCCGAATTAGATTCGGTTAAAGCAAAATTGGGTGACGCTTATCGGCAACTGCAACTTTGCTACAATTACTCGGTACAAATAAAAGAAATACTTCGCAAAGACGGTGTGGCCACCTCAGCGGATGACCAGGCAACCCTGAACAGCACACCGGCGACGCTGGAACGGCTAAAGACCGTGAGTAACGTCGGGGTCAATAGCAATGCCGAGAAAGCGTCGGTGAATTCTGGGGATGTGCAATCGCCGATCAGTGGAACGCCGAACGAGTAACCGCGCCAAGGCATTTACTTTATCAGGGGTTGCATCTGGGCGGCGCAAGCGCCTCGCCCTCCGAAAGGTATTAGCTCGTTCCTATTCAATTTCGCTGGCCGAACATCCCCGGCCATTAAAACCGATTCCCTTATAGGAGACCTGAATTGCAAGAAGCTTTGATCGTGTGGGGCGGGTGGGAAGGCCATCAGCCGAGAGAATGCGCCGACATCGTCGCGCGCCTGCTAACGGCGGCCAGATTCAACGTGGACGTTGCCGGCTCGACCTCCGCATTTGCCGATTCCAATCTCGGGCGTTTCGATCTGATCGTGCCGATCGTGACCATGGCGACGATCACTCCCGAGGAATGTCAGAATCTCAGCGCCACTGTCGCACGTGGGACTGGACTAGCTGGCTTTCACGGCGGCATGGGCGACAGTTTCCGTGCTGAACCCGTCTACCAGTTCATGGTCGGGGGTCAGTGGGTAGCGCATCCGGGCAATATCATCCCGTACCGGGTCACGATCACAAAACGAGACGACCCGATCACGCGTGGGATCGATGATTTCGATTACCATTCGGAGCAGTACTACATGCACGTCGACCCAAGTAACGAAGTGCTAGCGACCACTACTTTTGGGGGCGAGCACTGCTCTTGGATTGAGGGTGTGGTTATGCCGGTAGTCTGGAAGCGGCGTCACGGGGCGGGCAACGTGTTTTACTGCTCGTTGGGTCACACCGCGACAGAATTTGACGTAGCGCCAATGCGGACATTGATCCTACGGGGGATGCTCTGGGCGGCTCGGGATGGCGAAAGGGAATGATCCACAGAGTTCGCAGATTACACAGAGTAATTCATTTCAGTTCCCTTTGCATTGCTCATGTGACCAACCAAAGCGCCCATGTTCTCCACTCCGTAATCGATCTTCGGGGGCTCAAGCGCGGGCTCCAGTGATCATGTCCATTGGTGTCTAGTCGCGGCTGTTTTTTCGTCGCCTTTGCTTGCGGCTATGCTCCGCTGTGAAATCCGCGGATTATTCCTTGGCGAACCTGCGAGCTTAGCGAAGAAGTCTTCGTGAATGAATCGGATGATTGTGTGCAGCAAAGAATGAAGACGAAACGCTTCGAGAATAAGAGTGTCCTGATCACCGGGGGTAGCCGCGGCATCGGTAAGGGCTTGGCTCAACGGTTTTCCGCCGAGGGCGCCGCGCTCACCTTAGCGGCCAACGAAGATGCGGTTCTCCGGGTCGCCGAAGAAATCAATGACTCCGGCGGTAGAGCCGTCGCAGTGGTGTGCGATGTGACCAGTAAAGCCGATGTCGAAAAACTGTTCGATCGAGCTGTCAAAGAGCACGGTCAACTTGATGTGTCGATCCAAAATGCCGGCGTAATCACCATCGCTAAGATTGAGGATCTGACGGAGGCAGAATGGGACAAGATCATGGCGGTGAACACCAAAGGCGTCTTTTTGTGTTGCCAGGCCGCAGCAGTGCGGATGAAGCCAGAAAAGTCTGGCCGAATCATTAACACAGCTTCTGGTCAGGCCCGACAGGGATTCATTTACACACCGCATTACGCCGCTAGCAAATTCGGTGTCGTGGGCATCACCCAAAGCCTGGCCAAAGAACTCGCTCCGTTCAACATCACCGTGAATGCCTTTTGTCCTGGAATCATTGATACGGACATGTGGGCGTACAACGATTCGGCCTGGGGCAAGCTTCTGGGTGATTACAAACCGGGCGAGCTAATGCAGGAATGGGTGAACAATATCCCGCTGAAACGAGTGGGCAAAGCTGAGGACGTCGCTGGTCTGGTGACATTTCTGGCGTCGGACGACGCAGCTTATATCACGGGCCAGACCATCAATGTCGATGGCGGATTGTTTATGTCGTAGGCGAAACGCAACCAGTCTCCGCAATCGTCTTCGTGCTCGCGTCGTCCGCGTTTTCGACCGTAGAGCTGTCTCATCCCGAGAGATGAGGACGACCAGTTTGCCACATCTCTTACCCAAAAAAAGTACCTATTTTTCGATTGTTGCGGCTAACGGCCAAGGGCTGACGCTCTCACTCTTAGGACTTCCGAAAGTTCTCAGCGGATCTTTCCAACGTTAACCCAAGGACCGACGGCGAGGACGATTTATTCGTCTTCCGAAGGACACAAACGACGGCTACTGGAACGGTTTGCGCTCGACGACGAGCACGAGGACGACATGCCAGGGACGAGAAAATAAAGATTCGAGCGCACGAACCTCTTGACAATTGTGGTGGTGGCGTGCGAGCCTTAACATAATTACACGTACATGCATAAACATGCATAAGCCAGATGGAGCCTCCCAAAACAGTCCAACAACTCAAGCTTAAATCGCTTCAGTATCGCAAAACCGTCCTCTCCATCATTAAACACGGGGGAGCCGGGCATACCGGCGGCAGTCTCTCGAGCATCGATATACTCAACGTACTCTACAACCGGATCCTGCGTCTGAGCCCTGCTACCTTTCAGGATCCGAACCATGATCGATTTGTGCAGAGCAAGGGGCACTCCGTTGAGGCTCTTTATACGGTCTTGGCCGATCTCGCGTTTTTCCCACAGTCCGAGCTGGATACGTTGAACCGGTTTGGGTCTCACTTCATTGGCCACCCAACCAGGCATGTGAATGGGGTTGAGCAAAACACCGGGGCGTTAGGCCACGGCCTGTCCTTCTCCGTCGGCTCGGCACTTGCGGGCAAAATCGACCGGCGAAGTTATCGGGTGTTCACATTGCTCGGTGATGGCGAGCTAGCAGAAGGATCGAACTGGGAAGCTGCTATGACCGCCGGCCATTATCGACTCGATAACTTAGTCGTAATTATCGATCGGAACGGTCTTCAAATCACTGGCCCGACCGAAGAAGTCGTACAGTTGGAGCCGCTCGGATCAAAGTTTGAAGCCTTCAGATTCGCGGTGCGAGAATGCGACGGCAACAATATTCCGGAACTTCTGGCGCATCTGGAATCGGTTCCGTTCGTAAGCGGTCAGCCCAGTCTGTTACTGGCCAAGACCAGGAAAGGATGTGGCATTAGCTTTATGGAGAACTCCGTGCGTTGGCATCATCGGGTACCGAGTGACCAGGAATTTGAGCAAGCAATCCAGGAATTGGAAAAGGCGGAGGCGGCTGTCGCGTGATTGAGGGAAAGTCGTCCAATCTTGACGTGTTCGCCGCGACGCTGCAGGAACTAGCCAAAGCGAATAGGGATATCCTCGTCGTCACCAGCGACTCCCGGGGATCAGGCAGACTGGCTCCATTCGCAAGCGTCCACCCAGAGCAGATCATTGAGGTTGGAATTGCAGAGCAAAACCTGGTTGGCATTTCTGCCGGTCTGGCGGCAGCCGGAAAAAGTGTGTTCGCAGTATCGCCGGCCTGTTTCCTGACAGCGAGAGCTCTGGAGCAGATCAAAAACGACGTTTGCTATTCCGACCGGCCGGTCAAGATCGTCGGAATCAGTGCCGGGGTAAGTTATGGAGCACTCGGGAGTACGCACCACTCCCTCCACGATTTTGCCGCCCTCCGAGCGATTCATAACATTACGATCGTAGCGCCGGCTGATAATTTTGAGACCCGAGAGGCTGTCCAAGCGGCTTTGCGGCTCCCTAGACCAGTGTATTTGCGGTTCGGCAAGAAAGTGATGCCGCATTTGCCGCGCGTTGACTCTCCCTTCGAACTGGGGTGCGCTGCGCTGATCCGGGAGGGAAACGATCTTTCGTTCCTGGCCTGCGGTGAAACGGTTGCTCCAGCGCTCGATGCCGCCGAGTTGCTGGCGGGAGAGGGGGTCGATTGCCGAGTCTTGAGCTTTCACACGATCAGGCCGCTGGATGATGCAGCAGTTTTGCGGGCGGCGAGTGAGACCGGCGGCCTGATCACGGTGGAAGAGCATAGTGTGTGCGGTGGGCTGGGAGAGGCATGCGCTTCACTGTTGTTGCAGCAGGGCCGGTCGGTGCCGTTCAAGATTGTTGGCTTTCCGGACGAATACACGATGACGGGAAGTCAGGTAGAACTCTTTCGGCATTATGGGATCTCCGGTCCAGGCCTGGCCGAAACTGCCCGCCGGCTGCGAACGAATAAATCCAAGCAATGATACCCCCCCAGCTCGAAAATATGGCGAGTGCCGGTACGGCGTTAGTTCAGGCGAAGTCCAAGCGCAAATTTGGCTGGGCGAACTGGGTCATCGGTGTGCAGGGACCGCTCTTCGGCCTGGTATTGCTTTGCGTTGTCTTCTCCTGCACAACCAACGTGTTCTTGTCGGTCCGAAACGCGTTGAACATCCTCGACCAGGTAACGGTCTTGGGGATCCTCGCGATCGGGATGACCGGCGTCATCGTCATAGGTGGGATTGATCTTTCAGTCGGTTCAATTCTGGCGTTGGCCATGATGATCATGGGATGGCTGCGTGACACTTGGAGCGTGCCTCTCCCGATTGGAATCGCGATTGCCCTGCTGGTCGGAACCGCCTGTGGGCTGGCCAACGGTTTGTTAGTAACGAAGGCAAAGTTGCCGGCGTTTATCGCAACACTCACGATGATGTCGGTAGGTCGCGGGCTCGCCAACATTGTGACTGATGGCCGGCAAGTTGTTGGTTTTCCGGAATGGTTTACAACACTCGCGGCGGTTCGAAATTTCGGATTCCTCTCTGTGACGGTCGGCCTGTTTATCGCCTTAGTAATCGTCAGTTGGATTTTTCTGAACTATCACGCGACTGGCCGGAGTCTTTACGCAATTGGGGGTAGTGCGGAGGTGGCTCGACTCGCCGGGATTCACGTCCAGAGGCTCACTCTCTGGGTTTACGCGCTTGCCGGCCTATTGTCCGGTATTGCTGGGATTGCGATGGCGAGCCGCCTCGACTCATCTGAGCCAAGCGCTGGGCTCGGGTACGAGCTCGACACGATCGCAGCGGTAGTGATCGGCGGAGCCAGCTTGAGCGGGGGTGTTGGTGGGATTGCCGGGACCCTCGTCGGCGTACTGATCATCGGTGTGCTCCATAACGGGCTCAACCTTTCCGGTGTTTCGCCTTTTGTACAGCAGCTCATCATCGGCGTGGTCATCGCGTTAGCGGTCACCTTCGACACCCTGCGGCGCAAAGAGCATTGATTCTCTGGCCAGACGGCACGGAGGCCGAGTGAAGGATTTAATCAACTAGAAGTTACTAACCCCAAATAGATAAATGAAACTAACGTTCCTCCAGAATACTCCGCTGGTCGCGGCGATCGTCGCGAGCCTATCCTTCGGAGCGTCGCTGTCTAGCTCCGCTCAACAGAAGGACCTCACCATTGGTTTGGCGGTCGCCAACCTGCAAGCCGACTTCTTCAACCAGATCAAACAATCGGTTGAAGCCGAGGCAAAGACAAAAGGCGTGACGGTCATTACCGTTGATGCGAAAGGAGATTCTGCGACCCAAGTCAGCCAGGTGCAGGACCTCATCACGCGCGGAATCAAAGCCCTCATCTATATTCCGGCCGGGGCGACCGCTGCGGGTGTGCCGGTGAAAGCGGCCAAAGCCGCCAACATCCCGGTGATCTGTGTCGATCGCACACCGCCGGATGCTCCGGGTGATACTTTCATCGCGACTGACAGTGTATCGGCCGCAAGAACCCTCGGTGAGTATGTGGGCAAGATTACTGGCGGAAAGGGCAAGATCGGCATCCTCCAAGGGCAACTGGGAACCACCCCGGAGATGGACCGAGACAAGGGTTTCAACGAGGCGTTGAAGAACTTCCCAAGCCTCGAAGTAGTCGCTAAGCAGCCAAGTAAAGCGTGGATGCAAGACGAAGGGTTTGCTATTGGCCAAGACATGCTACAGCGGCATCCGGATATCACAGTGTTTTTTGGACGCGCGGACGCACTTGCTTTAGGAGCTGCTCGGGCGGTCAAAGTCGCGAATGTGGATCACAAGGTAGTTGTCGTCGGTTTTGACGGTGATGTGGCCGGACTGAAGGCTGTCCGAGACGGTACTCTGGAGGCCACCATGACCCAGCAGACGCAGGGCATGGGCAGACTAGCTCTGAATTCCGCGCTCGAAGCGATCAATGGCAAGACATTGCCCAAGGAACAGCTCCAAGAAGCGGTTCTGACGACCAAGGACAATGTCGGACCGTATATCGAAAAGCACCCATAGGAGGGGCAACTACTAACATCCAGTGTCGGACAATCTGATGCCCTTGAACAGTGAGCGATCGCCGCGACTCTTGGTTCACAGCGTGAGCAAGAGCTTCGCTGGCCACCGGGTCTTGTCCGACATTGATCTCGCGGTTTACCCGGGCGAAGTATACGCCGTTATCGGCGAAAACGGTGCCGGTAAATCGACCCTTTCCGCCATCATTGCTGGACTCATTCAGCCGGATTGCGGAGAAATGATTTTGGAAGGGCGTCCTTACGCTCCGGCTTCTCCTGGAAATGCGCTGCACTCGGGTGTGGGCTTGATCCATCAGGAACTGCGTTTGCTGCCCGACCTGAGCATTGCCGAGAATATTTTCGTTGGGCATCTACCGCGGAAAGGAATCTTCATCGATCGAGATGAGATGAACCGAAGGGCGGCGGAACAGCTCCGTCGGCTGGGTTTAGATCTGGCTCCCAACCGGCTGGTCCGTACCCTCCGGGTTGCTGCCCAGCAATTAGTAGAGATCGCGAAAGCCCTCACCCGGAATGCCAAGCTTCTCATTCTGGATGAACCGACCGCGGCACTTGGTAGAGAAGAAACGGCGCGGCTTTTCAGCCAAGTTGGTCAACTGCAAAAGCAAGGGGTTAGTTTTATTTATATCAGCCATCGGTTGGATGAAATCGCGCGGATAGCTGGTCGAGTGGCCGTTTTGCGCGACGGACGCCTGGTGGCCGAGCACCCGACCGCCCAAGTTCCGGTGCCCGTGCTTCTCGAGAACATGGTTGGACGCAGTGTCGACCGAATCTTTCCAAAGATCGATCCGCCTGGCGGACGAGAAGTCCTCCAGGTCGAGGGTCTGGCCGGCCATAACGGCGCCTTCTCCGACGTCAGTTTCTCGGTCCGTGCCGGTGAGGTCTTTGGTATTGCGGGAATTGTGGGCGCCGGTCGAACCGAGTTGGTGCGTGGGATCGCCGGTGCGGACCCCGTCAGCGCGGGTACTGTGACGGTGAACACCAAACAGCTGCGCTTAGGCGCTCCGAGCGAGGCGATCCAAGCAGGGCTGGTGCTTGTTCCGGAAGACCGGAAGGCGCAGGGGCTGGTGTTAGGCCACTCGCTAGCCAACAATCTTGCGCTTGGAAATTTCGACTTGTTGATGAAGCGCGGATGGATTTCTCCAGCCGATGTTACGAATTTCGCGACAAATGGGATTCATAGGCTTGGCGTGAAAGGACAGGCTGGTCAAACCGTGCGGTCGCTGTCTGGAGGCAACCAACAAAAGGTTGTTATCGCCCGCTGGATCTCCCGTTCACCGAAAGTGTTTATCTTGGATGAACCGACTCGCGGCATCGACATGGGTGCCCGCGCCGCTATCTACGAAACAATTGCCGGTCTAGCGCGAGCTGGAATGGCGGTGGTAGTAGTCAGCTCTGATTTGGAGGAAGTGATTGGACTGGCTCATCGCGTGCTTGTTTTGAGCCGCGGACGGCAAAAAGGCATTCTAGAGTCGGCGGAAGCCACGAACGTTGCCATCATGCACCTCGCGACGGCGTAGTGTTTGTCAGAATTGGAGCCACCGATTTCACCGATTACACAGACTATGAACCTATTTAGTTTGGAGGGAAAGACCGCGTTCGTGACTGGAGCCGGCAGCGGCATCGGTCAACGGATCGCAGTCGGTTTGGCCGAAGCTGAAGCCTCGGTTGCTTGTTTCGATTTGCCTTCCAGCAGCGGGTTGAAAGCGACCCTGGAGCAGATTGAGAGCCTTAAGAAAACGGCGATTTCTGTAACCGGAGATGTTACTCAAGCCAGCGATTTGGCTAACGCTGTCGAAACCGTGGAGCGCGAGCTTGGTCCCTTGACCCTCGCGGTTAACTGCGCCGGGATTGCCAACGCTGCAGCTGCGGAAGAAATGCCGATAACGCAATGGCAACGAATGCTTGACGTAAATCTCACGGGTGTCTTTCTGTCTTGCCAGGCGGAGGGGAAGGTTATGTTGCCGCGGCGCGAAGGCTCGATCGTCAATATCGCATCGATGTCCGGGAGCATCGTCAACCGAGGCATTCTGCAGGTGCACTACAACAGCTCGAAGGCTGCGGTAATGCATCTCACGAAGAGCCTAGCCGTGGAATGGGCCGACCGCGGTGTCCGGGTTAACTCGATTAGCCCCGGTTACACGCTCACCCCGATGAATCTAAGGCCGGAGGTAGCTGAACAGCGTAAGCAGTTCGAAGCGGATACCCCTCTTGGCCGCATGGCCACGGTAGACGAACTTGTCGGACCGGCTGTATTCTTGCTGAGTCGCGCCGCCTCCTTTTGTACCGGCGTCGATTTGATCGTCGATGGTGGCTTCATTTGCTGGTGAAGAATTTAGCCACAAAGAACACAGCGCGGCATAGCCGCAACCAAGGCGAAGAAGAGGAATCGCGAATAGACTGATTTAATTCGCGTCCATTGGTGTCCGTTCGCGGTTGGGAAAAGTCCCCATCGCCTTGCGCGAAGGCGGAAGTACGAGGACGATTTGCGCTATGCCTGACCTGGTTCTAGCAATCGACCAAGGAACAACCAATACCAAGGCGATCGTGGTTGATAGCGGTGGCAGAATTCTGGCCCGCGCTTCCACGCCAGTGGAAATTACCTTTCCTCGGCCGGCCTGGGTCGAGCAGAATCCTGTGGCAATCTGGCAGGGTGTCGAGTCGGTCATCGATTCCTGTTTGAAGCAGATCTCTCCGGAGGTGCCCAAAATATTAGGCATTTCCAATCAGCGTGAGACCGTTCTGATCTGGGATCGACACACTGGGAATCCGCTCGGACCGGCGATCGTCTGGCAATGCCGCCGGACCGCCGAATTTTGCCACGAGCTACGCGAACGCGGGCTGGAACCACTTTTACGGGAACGTACCGGACTAACTATCGATCCTCTGTTTTCAGCAAGCAAGGCGCGATGGCTCTTAAGAGAAGCTGAAAAGAAGGGTGTCAGCAGAGACAGAGTATGCATCGGCAACGTAGACAGCTGGCTGCTTTGGAAGTTAACCGGCGGCACAGTGCATGCCACGGACGTGAGCAACGCGGCCCGCACGCAATTGCTCAGTCTGCGGACGGCCCAATGGGATGATGAATTGCTCCGGCTTTTCGAGATCCCTCGCGAGTGTCTTCCGAAAATTCATCATTCATCGGAAATCGTCGGTGAAACCCGATCAAATTTACCAATCGGTAGTCTAATCGGGGATTCCCATGCGGCTCTGTTCGGGCAGCGCGGGTTCCTTCCGGGATCGATAAAAGCGACTTACGGGACCGGCTCGTCGCTGATGACTCCGACTCCCCAACCGCGAATTTCCGAGCGGGGGATATCCTCTACTGTGGCCTGGGGGGTAAATACCATCACTTATGCGCTCGAGGGTAACATCTCGGTGACCGGAGCGGCGGTGCAGTGGTTTGACCAATTTCTCGGTGCGGAAAAGCCGGCCGAAAAGGTTGCCGAATTGGCAAAGTTAATAACCGATACCGAAGGTGTCTATGTAGTGCCTGCATTCGTTGGTTTAGGTGCGCCGTATTGGGACGAGAAAGCTCGAGGTATTATTTGCGGCGTCACTCGCGGCACCACCAGCCGCCATGTGGCTCGAGCAGTTATCGACTCGATCGCTTATCAAATTCGTGACGTATTCGACCTGATGCAGACCGAATCGGGGAGAACGCTGGAAGCGCTGTTGGCGGACGGTGGCGCAACCCGCAATGATCAGCTGATGCAGTTTCAGGCGGATATCTTGGGCTGCCCGGTGCTGCGAAATACCTCGCCGGATGTTTCCGCTCTCGGTGCTGCGTTTCTCGCCGGTCTGGCGGCCGGTATTTGGTCGGGAATGGATGAGCTGGCCAGCTTGCCACGCGAGTTCAACCGATTCGAACCGAAGATGTCCGAGCAACGACGGCTGGACCTTTACGTTGGTTGGCTGGCAGCAGTCGCGAAATCCCGGTTGGGAACGGAAGCCAGAAGCTAGAATTTAGATTCTGCAGGCTGGTGTCACATGGTCGCGCGCCTTCAGCGCTAGGTCTCCGTTCTATTCTTGTTCCTAGGGCGTTGCCCTAGGCTCTCCTGAAGCACGCCTTCGGCGCCAGGATGCGGCGACTGTCGAACGAACGAGGAACCAACGCCATTTTAACTCGAGCGTACGAGATCAAATGTTGACGGCGCTTCGTGGTTAGGCTCCATCTGCGCCTTCTTGTGACGGTTCAGGAAATACGCGAGGTTGACCCTCGCGTCCGCGGAACCAATGCCCGACTGTGGCACAGCGAAAGTTGAACCGCTTAACCCGCCTCTGCCTTCCCATTCTCGACCAGACGCTCGGCCGTGCGGCGATCAGTGATTAGCACGTTAATCAGCTTGCCGCGGAGAGCGCCTCGGATCGCCTCGAATTTTCGTTTGCCACCGGCGATCCCGACAGACCGCTCGACTTGGCGAAGCTGTTCCAGCTGCATGCCAATTACCCGGTTGTCGAGCGAATTCTCGATCGGATTGCCGTTCACGTCGAAAAAGCGAAGACACACGTCACCCACCGCACCCTGTCGGCGCAATTGGTCGAGTTCCTCCGGTGAAAAGACATTGCCGCTCAAAGCGAGCAATTGCGACGGATCGACGGAACCAATTCCAACTAGAGCGAGCGTGACTTCGCTAAAGCGACTGAGAGCATCCTTCACGTAAGCATCTTCGAGAAAAGCGCGTTGTGCTTCTGGTGAACCAGTTACGCCGGGAGCCGGTAGAAAATGACCTGCCCCATTTACCAGGTTCGCCAGACGACGAACCAATTGCACGGCATGGTGCGCCGCTCCGGGATTACCACTGCCGCCCAGGATCTGAATGACCTGGGCCTGGAAATGCCGTGGGAACGGATCCATTGCGTCCACCATCGCGAGCAGGGTCGAGCTCCAAGACGATATCCCGAGGACTTCGCCTGATTTGAGTGTTGTTTCCAGATAGAATGCAGCTGCCGCACCCAAATCTCGCAAGATTTGATCGTCGTCGCTCAAGCAGTCCACTACCACGGCTTCCTTAATGCCGTATGCCTTTTCGATCCGATCTTCCAGCTCAGGAGAAGCGCCCGCTGGCACCCGAACATTGATTCGGACGATCTGCTCTTCCTCCGCACGCTTTAACAGACGGGAAATTGTTGCTTGGGAGATTTCGAGCTGCTGAGCGATCTGACTCTGTTTGAGGCCACGCTCATAGTACAGCATGGCGATCTTGGCCATTAATCGCAGTTCATCGACGCGCGCCATAGTTCACCCTATGAGACATGCAGCGCGCTCATCCGTCAACGCCCCGAGCGCTGGTAGGGCGAACCCGACGCCGCCCAACCCGTCGCGGCGTAGGCTCGGCGAAAGCGGAAGCCTACGTTGTGGCCGGAGCTGTATGGTTTTCCTCAAGCGCACCGCTGAGGCGCGCCAGAGCGCAGCGACGGCGGCAGATCCGGCGGAGGCAGGAGCTGTGTGAGCCTGGCGTAGCTGGCGAACAACTCCGGCAAAGCGCCCGGTTGTGATATTCCCTGTCCCGTCCGGCACCTCGGCGATGATCTCTCCGATTACGGTTGCGTGACGGTCAGTCTCGGCAAGAATCGGCAGACCTGGGGACGTCAGTAGCGCTTCGACAAACGTCCACGCGCCCCGCGTCTGCCACGGCCGGCTCAAGCAATCCCTTAGAGTCTTACATCTCGTGTTGTTTCGATTCCGGCCCCGACTGAGTTTAAGAAGCGCCGCGTCGACTCGAATTCCATCGGATCTCATTCGTGTACATCCGCGTTTATTCGTGGTTTATAAACCTTGCACGGAAGATTGATCTCAATTCGCCCAATGAGTTTATGAGCAAGCCAAATGTTTTGATCGATCCGCGACCGCGCACGATTGAGATGATCTTCGATGCCGAAGCACAGCGCCGTCTATTTGACGTCGCCGATCTTATCGTTTTCGACAGTGGCCCAATGCCCGCGGCTATGCTGGAGGAAGCCCTACCAAACATAGAGATTCTGATCGGCCAGAGTGATCTGCCTCAGGAGAGGTTGGAACGAGCGACTAAGTTGCGAGCAATTTTCAACGTCGAAGGGAACTTTCTTCCCAATATCGATTACCAGTACTGCTTCGAACGCGGTATTCGGGTGCTGATCGCTAGCCCGGCATTTGCCATTTCTGTTGCCGAGATGGCTTTGGCATTCGCGTTGGATCTGGCACGAGGAGTGACCCAGAACGACCGGGCGATGCGGGAACGAAAAGAGACCTATGGCCTCACGAGTAATCACGGCTTTGCGCTCTTTACTGGGTGCCGAGTGGGCATCATCGGCTTTGGCGATCTAGCACGCGCATTTCGGCCGCTGGTCCGCCCATTTCGGTGCCCTGTGAAAGTATTTGATCCGTGGTTGCCCGCGCGTGAAATCCAGCACCAGGAATGTATACCGGCGAGTCTGGACGAAGTGCTCTCTTCCTCGGATGCGATTTTTGTGTTCGCGAGTGTCACCTCGGAAAATCAAGGGTTTTTGGGTAAGCGAGAGTTTGAGCTGATCAAGCCAGGCGGGATCTTTGTGCTGATGAGCCGGGCTGGCGTCGTCGATTTCGATGCTTTGACCGCTGCAGCGCAGTCTGGCCATCTCCGAATCGCAACCGATGTCTTTCCAGATGAACCGTTCTCGAACGATCATCCGATCCGCGATCTTCCGAACGTGGTACTCTCGGCCCATCGAGCGGGCGGGATGCCGGAGGCATTCCGGGAGATCGGCAATATGGTCGTGAGCGACGTTGAATTGTTGTTGCGCGGTTTACCACCAACGAGCTGTAAAACAGCCCAGCCGGAAACCGTGAGTCGCTTTCGGGGTAAGCCGGTGATTACTTCGTAGGAGATGGTTTAAGGCGCGAAGCGCGGCAGGATTTTAGCCTGGCAGTGTGTCGGACTTTGCTTGATCAAATTTGACGCAACAGGTCTTCAGCGGCGAAGCCGCGCTCCAGGATAGCCTAGGGCGCAGCCCTAGGAACCGGAATTTACAATTGCCTCAGCGCTGAAGGCGCGTAACAATCGCAACGAGCTATGTGTGGGACTAGCAGGGTTGGAACGCACCTTCAGTGCGTGATCGCTGGGTCGGATTCCTAGGGCGTCGCCCTAGAGGCTATCTTGAATCGCGGCTTCGCCGCTGAAGACCTGCCCATCAAATTGAACAAACAAGCCCGACAGGCTGCTACGCCCATGCCGCACACGCGCGACTGCAGGACGACAGGTCAACAGCGACGACGAGCGTGAGGACGATAAATCAGTACCATCTGCGATAACCAAATGCTTCCATGGCGCCCGCAGCAACGGAGGTTAGAACATGACCGCAACGAATTTGGCTTGGCCGAAGCTGCAGCATGTGACCGTTACGTTCCCGCCTGGCGAAGAGCGGCGGCTGCGCGACTTTTACATCAATGTTCTTGGGTTTAAAGAAAAGCCCGTTCCGAAGGTGGTGAAGCCGCTCGGCTGGATCTGGTTCCATACCGGGACCGAAGGGGTCGAATTGCATACTGTGCCCGATTCGACTTCGCTACTGAAAGATCCTATCCATCATTTTTGTATCGAAGTGGACGATCTGGCCCGCTACCGGTCTGCGCTCACCAAGGCCGGTTATGAAATCAGAGAGGCACGAGCGCTCCCATTTCGGCCGCGTTTCTTCACCTGGGATCCGTTTCGGAATCTGATCGAGATTGTGCACGTTGAAGGTGACTACGTGAGCGCCGGCGAAGCGGGCGAGGAAAAATAGCCAATAGCCAATCGCCAAATTTGCTTTTGCTATTTGCTATTGGTAATACCGGCAGGCGGCAGATCTCTCCCGTTTTTCAATCCTGCCCGCCGGGACCTACCGATCCTGGATGATCGGCTTTGTGAGCAACTCTCCCTGTTTATTCTCCGAAAAAGTGTTTCTTTTGCCGAGCGACAGTTTTGATTTGGAATCGTAGGCCAAACCGCACTGTAAGTTTCTGAGCAATTCATTTGCGCTAAGGTACGGTGCGGAAGCAATCACCATAATACCGCACCAGGCATTGCCGTCACAGACGTTGTTTTCAGCTCGTCCCTTTGCGCCATTAATGAAGTAGATTCCCGCAGCTTGATTCTTACGACACTGATTGTGGAGGAGGAGAGGGGCAGTATTTGAGCCAGTCACGAGAATGCCGTGCTCGAGATTTTGTTCGCACACATTTCGCGAGGAAATGCCTTGAGCGCCACCTTTGAACACGATCCCGTCATGACGATTTCCCCGGCATTGATTTCCCGCCAGCTCCGGCGTTGTACCGGCACCGGTTGCTGCGATTCCGTTCTGTTCATTCTGTTCGCAGACGTTTTGAGAAGCTTTGCCTTGGGCGCCATCGTGAAAGGCAATGCCCGATTCTCCGTTAAGACGGCATTGATTTTCGATCAGCGTGGGAGATGATCGGTCACCGTAAACTCCGATACCGGATTTCGGAAAGCGCGTCGCCCGACAATTTTGGACCGTGACGGAAGAGTTCAAAATGTGAATCGCCTCGCATTTGTGAGCTTCACCCGGACTCTCGGTCTGCTCTGACCGCTCGTAATCAAACGAGAGATTTTGAATTGCGCCGGATGCGCAATCGACGATCGCGAGCACGGAGCGATCGTGTATCGCAGGAGCAGCCACATTAGAGGGCTCTGTCCACCGAATGATCGTTGTGTTTGGATCTTCGCCGTACAGTTGAATTCCTTCCTTGAATTTGAGCGCTTCCCCATAGACGCCGGGTTTGACCAACACGATCGTACCCGGCTCCGCTGCATCGATGGCTGCTTGGATGGTTGGATATTGGTCGGGAACGACGTGAGTAGGTGTTGCCAGGGGCTGGGGCGTCAGCTCGGGTTCGTGTGCTATTTGTCGCGAAGGTTGCGCTGCGACCTGATTGGCAACCGATTCGATGGGCTCCGGTTTCGCTGGCGATGGACGGCTAGCGATTTCGTGGGGTTCCTTCTCCCTGCGCTCTGTCAGCGGTTCTTGGCCCATTCGGACTGGCAGTGCCCGCTGGAACGCGTTGGCGAGTTCAGCCGCCGACCTGAAGTCATCGATGATACCGCGCCGGAGCACTACGTTTGCTTCTTCGTTGAGCGCGCTCAAGGGCGGGCAACGCCCCGAGGTTTCGACCTGTGGTCGTTGACCGCCCAGTAGTTCGTAGGCGAGCAAACTGAGTTGTCTCAGGTAGCTCCCTTGAGGCCCGCCTGCTGCGATCGGATTAATTGCGGTCACTTCACTCTGCGAATTTCGAGTGGTAGATGGAGAAGACGAGAGATCCACCGGATCCACTTTGATCTCAAGCGAGGGCCAGGACTGGAGAGGGCGTTCAGGACGCGGTGTCGAGCCCTGAGAGCTGCCTAGCCAAATGCCGGACAGCTTGAAATCGACTTGCTTTAAACCATAGCGCTGGGCGAAGTCGGCCAGTGGGGCCAAGCGAGCGAGCAGCAAACTGGCCTCGACCGGGGTGAGCTCTTTGCGGACCCGCAAGATTGCCAGCAAAGGGAGACCAACGAAGGATTCCTGTATCAGATGCGCTTCATCCTCGGATTGTTCGAATGCAAAAACCGTCCGCAGGAGAGGATGCGGCGCGCTCCGGAGCGTCGCCAGGGCGCTTTTGAGTTCGGTCAGTAGCTCTGCGTTAGCCAACGAGTTGTGATTGAAGGCAAAAACTTCTACCCCGTTACCCGTCTGCTTATCTAGAGCGAGCGACCGGACGCCCCGAGGTGTTTCATCCAGGCGCTTAAGCAGGTTATACCGTTCCTTCGGAGCGACTTTCTGGGTTGAGCCGATCGAAGAGCTCGAACGACCCTCCTCGGCGACGTTACCCGCGGGAGCCGGCGGCGAGAGCTGCTGAAGGCACCCGTCGATAGAGCGCCGCAATTCTGCGGCATTTGGCGGGCGCTTCTCTCGCTCCTTTTCCATCAATCTTTCGACCAGTGCGACGACCAGGGGTGGAACGCCCGTGAGGCGCTCCAACGGCACCGGCTTATAGAGATGCTTGCTCATCACCTCGCCGGGTGAACCAGTAAATGGAGGTCGTCCAGCGAGCATATAGAAAAGGGTTGCTCCCGTTGAATAAATGTCCGACCGGATATCGAGTTCGTTTTCCCGGATCTGTTCGGGGCTGGCGTACTCCGCGGTCCCGACGAACCCGTCACCGATGGTAAACGAAGCAGTGCTTTCTCCGAGTGGATGGGCTGTTTTGGCCAACCCGAAATCGATAATCTTGACGGCGAATTCAGCATTTTCTTCTACCAACATCAAATTGGCCGGCTTTAAATCGCGGTGGATCAATTTCTGCTTTTCCGCGGCAGCAAGGGCTTGAGCGACCTGAAGTGCAACTTCCAGTGCTTCCCGAGGGGACATTGGTCCGTCCCGTTCGATTTTTGCCTTCACGGTGGTGCCGTCGATCAACTCCATGACGTAAAAATGGCAGTCGTGATCGGTACCCAGATCGTGAATCGACGCAACGTTGGGATGGCGCAGAGCAGCAGCGGAACGAGCTTCCCGTAAAAACTGTTCTCTGGCTGTGGCGTTGCCGAGATAGGTATCGTTAATGACTTTTAAGGCAACGAAGCGCTGCAGATTCGTGTCAAAAGCCTTGTAAGTGATTCCCATCGCTCCTGCGCCGAGCTCCCAAAGGCTGCCGTCCTGGCGTTTGACGATTTCGTATTGTCGGTAGCGCTCGATGATTGGCATGCTGGTTCGAACTGAAGAATAGCCTCCCGATACTACTATAGATACCCAAGGCCCGTTCCAATCTCAAACACAAGGTCTGGTCGGAGCCAACCCAGGGTCTCTGTAAAGGACGCCGCAACAATCGAGATTTGACCGATAAATCCGCCCGCATCGACGGAATCCCGGTCTCAAGCCTCGTTAGGAAACATTCTCGGGTAGCTAAGAATCATTGTAATTACAATGAGAACATAGCCGCTAGGGGATGTTCTTTCCCGGCTGGGTTACCGCATTTCCAAACGGTGCACGCTGAAAGTGTCGCTGGAATTCGAGCGCTTCCGCAATGTGACTGCGCGACCCGCCGCGCCTGATGCCCTTGCAGGGCACATCGCATCTGAGTTGTAACGAGTTCCGGCCTACTCCAGGCACTGGGTCATCGCATCAAGCAGCGGGTTCATCGTCTCCAGTGTTTCATCTCCCATATTGGAGACCCGGAACGTCTTGCCCTTTATTTTGCCGTATCCGCCGTCGATCTGGAGTCTGAACTCATGGCGCAGTCGCTGGGCGAACTTTGCCACGTCAATCTCGCGATTGTTCCGAATGCAAGTGAGTGTGATGGACCGATAGCTCTCCTTCGCGAAAAACTCGAATCCATTCTCCGCCACCCATCGGTGGACGAGCTGGTTTGTTTCGCGGTGACGTTGATATCGTGCCGGTAAACCTTCCGTGAAAATATCTTCCAATTTGGAACGTAACGCGTAGAGATGCGGAATGGCCGGAGTGCTCGGAGTCATGAATTCGTCACCGTTCTTCTTGAATTCGAGCAAGTCGAAGTAATAACCGCGATTCGGAATCGTTGCGGCACGCGCCAGCGCTTTTTCCGAGCAAGCAAAAAGGGATAAGCCCGGCGGGAGTGCCAGCGCCTTTTGGCTTCCCGTTAACAAAAGATCGATTCCCAGCTTATCCATCGGAATCGGTTGAGCCGAGAAAGAGGAGACGACGTCAACAATGAAGACGACATCCGGATATTTCTTAAGGATCTCACTGATCTCGGGCAACCGATTGACGAGACCGGTCGACGTCTCGTTATGAATCAGAGTTACCGCATCAAATCGCCCCGTTGCCAGCTCCTTATCTACTGCTAAAGGGTCGATGGGCTCGCCCCACTCGACTTGCAAAGGGCTCGCCGATTTTCCGCAGCGCTTCGCTACGTCGAACCATTTATCAGAAAATGCTCCGCACATGCAGTTGAGGACGCTTTTGCCGACGAGGTTCCGGATGGCTCCTTCCATGACCCCCCAAGCGGACGAGGTAGAGAGATAAACCTGTTGCTTCGTTCCAAAGAGCTCTTGCAGTTTCGGGTGTATACCCCGGTAAAGCTCTTTGAAGTCGTTACTTCGGTGACCAATCATCGGCGTAGTCATCGCGGCGAACGTTTTGGCCGACACCTCGACCGGTCCAGGGATAAAGAGTTTAATCGATTTCGTCATGCAATCGTGCGTGAACTTGGGCTAGCCGCGCGGTTTCTGCAAATCGAGTCGTTTCTGGGAATCGTTCTGGGAAGCAGGGCAGCTGCCTGTGTTCCCGGTTCCGCGCCGATCCAATTTCGATGAAGATTCACCGGAACCCTTGGCTGGTAGGGCGAAACAGTCCCGCGGCTGCGGGACTGTGAGCCGTCATGTTATTTGACCTGCCCGCATCGTCACACTAAGAGTTTCGGGGTTGGATGCGAGCGGCTCACCCGCCTATCTCGCTATCGCTTAATGGAGTGTTTCGCCCTACCGTTCAGGGGAGTTTCGCGCTTTCCGGAGGAGCCCATGAAAGATCCCAAGCTCCCTGGTATTTCCCAGGGAGCTGCCATTCAACGAATAGTTTGTACGGATTACGGGTTCGCTGTGATCTCGGAAGGGAGATCGACCGCGCCGGTCAACTTGAGGTCACTATCCTGCGAGGAAGATCCGACAAAGACGCCGTACTTCCCAGCCAGAGCATCCCATTTGCGAGTCGTCTCATTAAAGTAGGCAAAAGAGCGCTGATTCAATTTCAGCGTCACTTTTTGAGATTGGCCGGGGTTGAGAAATACTTTCTGGAACCCCTTTAACTCTCTGATCGGTCGACTAATCGTCGCATTCTGCTGGCCAACGTACAGTTGGGCAACTTCGGCGCCGGCCCGCTTGCCCGTATTTGTAACTGTGAACGTTACGGTAATCTCGCCAGATCCGGTGAATTTCGCTGGCTGAACCTGCAAAGCGGAAAAGGAAAAGTTCGTATAGGATAGTCCGAACCCGAACGGAAACAGCGGCTGTACATGATTCTTCTGGTAACCGCGATACCCAACAAAGATTTCTTCGCTATATGCGATAGCGTCCGGATGTTGGTTGACCGGATTCGGAAATGTCGCAGCGGCCGGATTGTCTTCGATGCGTTTTTCCATTGTGATCGGCAGTTTGCCGGAAGGATTGGTATCACCGAACAATATCTCGCCCAGTGCCTGTCCTCCGTTTTGCCCGGGATAGAACGCCTCCATGAAGCCGGCTACCTGATTGATCCACTGGCGCGAGTCGAAGTTACCGCCGCCATGGAAAATCACGATCGTGTGCGGGTTCACTGCGGCAATATTTTTGATTAGCTCGTCCTGGAACTCTGGCAACGCGAACGGACGATCTTCTCCCTCACCTTCGTATTCATTGTTAATCCCTGCACAGATGACGACGGCATCATAGCTGTTGAAGTTGGGCGGTGGTTGCAGTGAGGCCCAGCTTACCTGAATACCGGTGAGTCCACCTTGTTCGAAGGTATCGAAGAACCCTCCGACGCGTCGATAATCAATTTCGACTGAGTAGGTCTGCCCTGCTTGGAGCGTTATTTTGCCGGAATAAGAGACTGTCGGACCATAGCCGACCGGCGGCAGAGTCGGCGAAGAGAAGTTATCAACCAGCGTTTGACCGTTCACAATAAGCCGCAGACCACCGTCCCCACGAATCTTGAAGACGTAATCGCCGTTTATTTGCGGACGAATTTGACCAGTCCACCGGGCAGAAAACCCCTGCTGGTTCGTCGAAACCGGTATGGGATCGATATCCCAATCAAAGTCGACCTGATTGTCGACGCGACTTACCGCGGCGGTCCCGGAGAGATCGTTTGAGGTAAAGTACTCTGCTTGCAGTCCTTGAGTGATTTCCCCGTTGTTGCTGAATTCCCAAAGCGAGTTCTCAGGATCAAGGGTGCAGACAGAGATGAAATCCACCCTGGTGCCGGGCGAAGCCGCCGATTTGATACCGTCAAGCTCACTTACAAAATTGATCGGTGTCACGTAGGAACTGCCGAATCCGGTGGGTGGCGCGTCTTGCGCTGCTGGCCCTAGTACCGCAACCGAGCGAATCTGGTTCTTCTGCAATGGGAGCAGGTTGTGCTCGTTTTTGAGCAAGATAATACCTTCACGCGCTACGTTAAGCGCGGCGGTTTCGCTGAACGGATCATCCAGTGGTATGGAGGGATCTAATTGCTGACGATCGAGATAACCGAAGGAAATGACTTCCCGCAAAATGCGGCGAACCTTGTCATCGATGGTCGCCATCGAAAGCGGGCTAGGAATAAATGGGAGCAGGTTTTTGGCGTTCATGAAATTTCCGGCTGGGAGATCGAGGTCGCACCCGTGGAGGGCGGCACTCAATCCATCATGGATCGCGTTATAGTCGGACATTAAGAGCCCGGTGAATCCCCATTCTTTTTTTAGGATGTCAGTCAAAAGAAGCGGATTTTCACTGCAGAAAAATCCATTGATTGCGTTGTATGCGCTCATCACTGTCGCGACATGTCCGTCTTTTACCGCCGCTTCAAATGGAGGTAGATAGATTTCGCGAAGGGTTCGTTCCTTAAGGAGAATTTGCACATTCGTGCGGTTTTCTTCCTCGTCATTACAGGCATAATGTTTAGCGCAGGCCCATACCCCCTGAGCTTGAATTCCTATGATGAGAGGCGGAACTAGTTGTGCTCCTAAATAAGGATCTTCCCCGGTCATGTATTCGAAATTTCGCCCTCCCATCGGCACACGATAAAAATCCATGCCCGGACCAAGGATGGAAAAGTAACCTCGCGCTCGGGTATCACGGCCCATGGAAATTCCCTGATCCCGGGCCAGATCCCGATTCCAAGTCGCAGCCAATAGGAGACCGGAAGGAAAGCGAATACTTGGCTCGTTGCGACGCACGCCTAAAGGTCCGTCAGTTTGAAAGATTTGAGGATTCACCGCGACGTTGAGGTTCGGAACGGGAATCGGTTTGATATCGAAGAATGGCGTGCCTCCGATATAGCTGATTTTGTCGGCGAGGGTCATTTGCGAGAGAATTTTATTAACCCTCGCTTCAACATTAGCGGGACTCTGTTGACCTTGCGCGTTGAACGAGCAGATCGACAATCCGGCTAAGATTAGACGATACAGATGAGTTAGTTTCATAAACCGAGATAAGTGGCCTTAGTTAAGGTTAGTACTGAACAGGGAAGAAATCGGACGTTGGGTTAGCAACTCCTCGCCGAGGGGTTGCCCCGAGCGTCCTAGGCAACACCCCTTCTCCCTCCGCCGGTTTGCACATAATTCCGGCAGGACGGGCGGGCGAACGGTGCATCGACATGGGACGATGCTCGTGCCGGAGTGCCCCACCAGAAGCGGGAACATTCTCGGCGAAGGAAAAAACTGAAGCATCCATGCTCCAATCATCTATGGGGATTGATTAACTGGGGGAAACGGCCGGCAGAAAAATGGGGCCGACTGAAATACCGGACCTTTTAGCCCGTAAGAAATCCATTTCTGGGCAATTCATATATTGAATAGTTAGATCTCCCAAGGCGGTTCCTTTCGAGATGCGCTGGCAAGGGGGGCTCCAGTCAGCTCCCAGAAACCGGCTTTTAGGCGTACTGTGCTGGCAGAACGTTGGGGGGAGACGTCCATGTCTAAGCCAGATCACACAGAGTTGGCAAGTAATTATTCTTTCAAATTGAAAGATTCTAGGGAGCGGGTGAATCCGTCAGGGACCGGACGCTTCGCGTTGTTGGCCCCAATGGCTACAGTTACTGATTGAAACCCCAAAGATCGAGCAGACTAGGATGGTCGCCACTGGTAATCCGCTCGTAGTTTGGCGCGATCAGATCATCAATCGGAAGCACAGCAGCACCGAGCGCCGCCGCTTCCTCCTGCAATTGTCCTTGTAACACCCTCGGGAACTCGGTGTTCTGCGAGCGTCTTGCCTTCGCAATGCTATCGGAACAGGACTCAATCAGATAGTCCAAAAGCGGTCCGGGCAAGTGACCGCCAATTACGAACGCCTCGGGATCAAACAAAAGATGCAGATTTCCCATGGTCTCAGCGAGGTAGAAAGCAGCCTCTTTCAGCCAAGTCAGAAGTACCTTATTCTTTTCTTGATACAGTTCGAGCAGTTGGGACAATTTGCTATAACCGATTCCCGACTCCGTTAAGTGTTGAGACAAAGCTGTGAGGGAGAGATAGGCTTCCAGGCAGCCTTTTTTTCCGCAACCGCACAGCCTGGCGTTTCTTCCGCGGTCGACAATAATATGGCCAACTTCCCCGGAACCTCCTCGAAAACCCCGGTGGGGGCGACCATTCACAATAATGCCGCCACCCACGCCAACTCCTACATAGAGGTAAACAAAGCTATCTAGGTGACGACCAGTGCCATACCAACTTTCGCCGATGGCTGCAGCCGTCGCATCGTTGTCGATCAAAACGCGCAGACCAGTCTTCTTCCTAAAGTAGTCTTGGACATTGATCTGTTCCCACCCTGGAAAGTTTGGCGAAAAAACAACCTTGCCATGACGGAAATCTATCGGTCCAGGTAGCGCGATTCCGAGTCCCCAAATCCGTCGGCGCTTATTGGCCCGACGTAACTCTCCGATTGAGCTATAGACCTGTTTCAGCGCCTCTTCCGGTGTAGCTAGATACCGTCCCCGGTAGGTCCGCGAGCGAATGACCCCTTTGAAGTCGACGAGCACGGCGGTGATGTGATCGCGCTCCATATGCAAGCCGATCGAGAATGCAGCGTCGGCATTGATCTCGAAGAGTTTCGCCGGCTGGCCGCGCTCGGCCGATTTTCGTCCGAAGTTCTGGATCAACCCGATCTGCTGCAGGTCTTCTACAATGTTGAATACCGTTTGGTTGGTCAGACCGGTGAGACGAGCGATCTCAATTCGCGATACCGGCTCGTTTAAACGTACAGTCTCCAGGACAACGCGCTGATTGAGTAAATGGGCGCGTTCCAGGTTAGTCCCGCTTCTGACCCTGATACGCTCCTGATGCGCTTTCATCGTAGGTCAATCCGGCCAGAGAAAATGTTCCAAGCGGAGTTGCTCGAGACGGTTCTTTGCCTCGTCGGAGCGGGGACCTGGAGCCGCCGTCAATTTTTCGTAGACCGCAGCGGCTGAGCTCCAAGAACGCCTTGCTTCCAGGATCTCGGCTGCGTCGAATCCCGCCCGAAAGAACCAGAGCTCATCGCCCATTTCGCCGCCGACGCTCAGAACATCGTAGAGTGCCGCGAGTGCTTCGTCCGTCTGGCCGAGCTGTTCGAAGCATTTGGCTTTTCGATATAACGCGCTTTGTCGCCGTTCGGGTGAGGTTGCTTCCAGTCCAACCAAACTATCAAAGGTCTTGATGGCAGCGTCATACTGGGACCGATCTTTTGCTCCCAGCGAAAACTGCGATTCTCCCTTGGCTTCTAGCGCCTCAGCGCGGATTTCCGGAGGAATATTTTGCCCTAGTAAGTCATCCAGAAGAACGACGGCTTCTTTCTCTTGCTGGATCTGCCTCTTGGTGAGTGCTTGTTCCAGGCGAGCTTGGAATCGCAGAGATCCGTCCATTTTGTAGACTTCTTCGAACAGGTCGACGGCGCGATCGACTGAGGACGGATTGAGACTTTTCCGCGCGGCTTCTCCGGCTAAGAATAACGCGGTTTCGGCCAGCGGCGAATCGGGTTGCTCTTCTGGAACTAGTTCGAATTGGGTCTGAGCGTTGGGGAAATCATTCTGCCGAAAATAAACCTCTCCAAGCTTTAAGCGAACTTCCGCGTGAGCCGTAGACTGAGGATACTGTTGAATAAAGTCCTGAGCTGCGCGGGCTACCGCTGCGATGTTCTGTTGAGGATCATCAGCTAACACAAAAAAGTTGAGTCGCGCCTTATTTTCGGCGGTTTCGGGGTTACTGGTGGAGATTTGGCGCAGTTCGTTTTCCGCCGTCATATGATTCGGCGGCAGTTCGGTCAACGCGATTTCCGCTAGTAATAAATGGGCCTCCGCGGTCTGCGGGTGGTTAGGAAAATTGGCGAAGAAGCGCCCCAATGTAGCATCGGCGCCGGTTTGGCCGGTTTTCGCTTCAATGGTCGCTCGAGCAATTTCCAAATCGCCAAGCAGGCTTTGGTTACTCGGCGGGCCGGTGAGTCCGCGGACAGCGGACTGGTAAAGCTGCCGATCCCCTAAACGGAGAGCACAAATCGCTGCGTCATAAAGGAAACGCTGACGCATAGACGGATCGGTTTCCGCTAGCTGGGCATAAAGCTCGTGGGCCTCGCTGAATTTGGCCTCTCTGAAATAGGTCTCGGCCAACGTCTGTTCTACCTCAATGCGCTCGGCTGTCCGCTTATTGGCGTCCGTCGCGAGCCATCGCGTGAGTAGCGGTACAGCCTGGTCAGGGGCACTCTGTTCAAGCTTGAGCCGAGCGACAGCGATAACGGCGAGACCAGATAGTTGGTGGGCGGGATAGTCGTTAATCAGGCGGCGCAGAGTGGCTTCTCCCTTCGCCTTGGAGTCCATTCTGATCTGCAATTTTCCGAGATAATAAAGAGCAAAGACCGGTCTGTCTGGTCCTACCTCTTGCGGATCTTCTTGGGACCAATGAGTGAGTGTGGTGAGGATAGGAGACTGTTCCTGCGCGTAGACCGAATACAAAGTTTCGAATAATTCGGGAAGAATCGGACTTCGGGATTGCTCGCTGATGACTTTCACGATGATCGATTCTGCTTCCTCGAATTCTTGTTGTTGAATCGAAACGCGAGCAAGAAAGAGTTGAGAAATCGAGACGAGGCGAGCAGTGCGACCTTTGTTAGCCGATATCACCTGGTCGAACGCGGCTTCGGCCTCAGCGAGCTTGCCGGTTTGGAGGGCGATTCGCCCAAGCAAACACTGCTTTTGCAATTGCTCACTATCCGTTCTACCGGAAAGCCGCGCGAGCACCTTGGCCGCGTCCTCGAATTTAGCCTGGCTTATTTCGATCTCGGCCATCATCAGAATAGCCCGAGAGTCTGGTGCCTCGTCGTTCTCCAGGAGCGGTCGGAGTGTTTCCAACGCTTTGTCGCTGCTGCCTTCTCTAAGCTGGGCCTCGGCTAATCCCAAACGCGCGCTGGTGTCGGTGCCCGGTTTCGCGCTGCTCAAATTTTTTTGGAAAAGTTCGGCCGCTTCGCTCCAGTGGCCAGCTCGCAGAAGGGTCTCCGCTTTGAGTTGCAGTACGTCTTCGGAGCTTAAAGAACTGTCGTTCAGCACCGTCAGCGCTTCCTCCGCTCGGCTAATCTGCAACAAGCATTTAGCCAGCAGCAGCTTCGCCGAGTTCAGGTTTGCTGCGGTCGGGTTCTCTGCCAGAAATTGCTGAAGCTTCGTGATGCTGACCTCCGGTAGCCCCTCCGTTTCGGCCTGCACCGCTTCCTGGTAAAGGTCCCCGGCGGCGACTTCGCCGGTAGCAAAAAGAAGAAAAGTAATCGCCTGAACCAGGAAAAGCGCTTTCATGTTAACAGTTTCCGCAGATAACGCCCGGTATGGCTGGCCGCGGCCTGGCTTACTTTTTCGGGCGTTCCTTGAGCAACGATCCAGCCCCCGTTAATCCCCCCTTC
Organism: uncultured Verrucomicrobiae bacterium; assembly: GCA_963804425.1. Taxonomy (GTDB): domain Bacteria; phylum Verrucomicrobiota; class Verrucomicrobiia; order Chthoniobacterales; family JAFAMB01; genus DASTDH01. The sequence goes on from CAWDQF010000007.1 coordinate 956,427, forward strand.
CGGTCCTAGATCAATCATCCAATCGGCGCTTTTGATGACCTCCAGATTGTGTTCGATGACGATGAGGGTGTTGCCTTGGTCTCGGAGCTTCAGTAGTACCTCGAGGAGTTGGCGAATGTCGGTAAAATGGAGACCCGTTGTCGGCTCGTCCAGAATGTAGACCGTCCTGCCGGTCGCCTTCTTCGCCAGTTCTGCTGCCAGTTTGACTCTTTGTGCTTCGCCCCCGGAGAGTTGGGTTCCGGATTGGCCGAGCGTGAGGTAAGCCAGTCCGACGTTCACCAACGGTTCCAAGCGGTCATAGATCGCCGGAATATTCCGAAAGAAGCGAGCCGCTTCATCGACCGACATGGCGAGGATATCGGCGATATTCTTTCCCCGATAAGTGATTTCCAATGTCTCCCGATTATAACGAGACCCTCGGCACACCTCGCACTCGACATAGACGTCGGCGAGAAAATGCATCTCGATTTTAATCACTCCGTCACCCTGACAATTTTCGCATCGTCCGCCTTTAAGATTAAAGCTGAAACGACCGCTCTCGTACCCACGAATGCGCGAGGCGGGAAGCTGACTGAAAAGGTCTCGGATTGGGCCAAAAGCTCCGGAGTAGGTAGCCGCATTGGAACGAGGAGTGCGTCCAATCGGACTTTGATCTATGACGATGGCCTTATCAATCTGGTCCAAACCCAGCAATCGATCGTGTTTTCCGGGGCGGTCTTTCGAACGATAGAAGTGACGGAACAATGCTTTCCGCAGGATGTCATCGACTAGCGTTGATTTGCCGCTGCCTGATACGCCCGTCACGCAGACCAGGCAACCGAGAGGAAATGAGACCGTCAAATTCCGTAGATTATTATCCTTCGCACCGACAACTGTCAGCCACCCTTCCGTTCCGGGGTCCGGGGGATTGCCGCCGTTGTAGAGTATGCCGCGCGGGCGTACCCGCTCGCGCGGAACCGGGATGCGAAGCGTGCGAGCGAGGTATTGGCCGGTCAGGGAATCGGGATTTCCTTCGATCGCCGCGATGTCGCCAGCGGCTACGATTTGGCCCCCTCGAGGGCCTGCGCCGGGGCCAAGATCGATGATATAATCAGCTGCGCGGATTGTCTCTTCGTCATGTTCCACCACGATCACGGTATTTCCTAGATCGCGTAGATGAATCAGCGTTCCCACTAACCTGTCGTTGTCCCGCTGGTGAAGTCCGATGCTCGGTTCGTCCAACACATAGAGAACGCCAGCCAGACCAGATCCGATCTGGGTGCCGAGTCGAATACGCTGAGCTTCGCCGCCGGAAAGCGTTCCGCTTTCGCGATTCAGCGTGAGATAACCGAGACCCACCTCCTCTAAAAATCGTAATCGATTCCAGATCTCTCGAAGGACTTCCGACGAAATGATCTTCTGATGCTTGGAGAGGGAGATATTTTCGAGGAGGCGCTTCCCTTCATCGATCGTTAACAGGCAGTACTCGTGGATATTCACCTCGCGACCAGAGTTCTCCTGGATAGTGACTGCGAGAATCTCGGGCCGAAGACGGGCGCCTTGGCACGATTGGCAAAGTCGTCGTCCCTGGAAGCCCTTCAAACGCGACCGGGTAAACTCGCTCTCGGTTTGTTTGTAAAGTTGTTCCAACTGGCTCAAAACGCCCTCGAAGCTCTTTTCGATCTGCTTCGATCCAAACTGAAACCGAATTGCTCGATCGCCCGAGCCATAGATAATGGCTTCGCGACAGCGCTCCGGTAGCTCCGCGAAGGGAGTCTGCAGATCTCCACCGAAGGTTGTAACCAGCGATTCCAAGAGAGCGTGCCGATAAGCTTGGATCCTGGAGCTTGCCTTCCGCCACGGCGCAATCGCTCCGTTGGCAAGTGAGCGCGATTGATCGGGGATGACCAGTTCCGGATCAAAGAAACTCACACTGCCTAAACCTTGGCAGACCGGGCAAGCTCCGGCCAAACTATTGAAGGAAAAATGCTTCGGCGTGAGCTCCGGGAGTAGAAAATCGGTCCTTGGGTTACAAAACTCAGTTGAATACGGAACATCTTCCCACGCTTCCTGTTCGGGAATCTGCCGGCTAATGATGATGCGATTGTTTCCCCATCGTAACGCGGTATCGAGGGAGTCAGCTAGTCGAGTGCGAACCCCATCGCGCACAACCAAGCGATCGACGACTACTTCGATCGTGTGCCGCGCCGTTTTCGTCAAACGGATCGGTTCGGGGCGCGCTAATTCAAGAATATTTCCGTCAATCCGTACCCGGACAAATCCTTCTCGTTTGATCTTCTCGAGCACGTCGCGGAACTCTCCCTGCTCCTGACGTATCACCGGGGCGACCACCAGAATCTTGGTCTCCTCTGGGTAAATCAGGATTTGGTCGACGATTTGCTGCGGTGTTTGCTTGAAAACTTTTTCCCCAGTGGCGGGATCGTGTGGCTGCCCAATCGCGGAAAATAGGATTCGCAGATAGTCATAAATTTCCGTTGTAGTGGCGATAGTCGAACGAGGGTTGGCCATTGAACTGCGTTGTTCAATCGCGATGGCGGGAGAGAGACCTTCAATAAAATCAACGTCTGGCTTCTCCATCTTGTCCAGGAACTGCCTGGCGTAAGCGGAAAGGCTCTCGACGTAACGACGTTGCCCCTCCGCGTAGAGCGTATCGAACGCCAGAGAAGACTTCCCGGAACCGCTCATCCCGGTGATTACCACCAATTTTTCGCGGGGAATTTCGACGTCTATCCCTTTAAGATTGTGTTGGCGCGCTCCTACAATGCGAATCTTCTCCGCAGCCATTTGATCAAAACGAGTAAACTATCACCAAAGCACAAGACAGCACACCCCACCAGTCGTTTCGGAGGTAGGCTGCCAGCCTGGTCACGAGTCGCTAATCGCTGGTAAACGGATGGAACGACGTATCCGTCCCGGGAGGACGGCCCGAAATCTACCTGGGTCTCTCGGACGAACCGCTGCCCTTATTTCAGTGACGAAACGGCGTGCGGCGAAATCAAGCGCAGCTTGCTTTCCGTATCCCGGATCAAATCGACGAGTCTCTCCGAGCGCTCGAGAATCGATTCAGCCAGTTTTTGGTAATATCCCGAATCCCGCTTTGCCAATTCTGCTTGAGCTGTCCAAATAGCGATGGAATTCAAAAGATAATGCTTCGACTCACGAAAGCTGGTCGCTAACTCCGTAATCTGCTCGGAGTCGAATCGTGTGTCGTCCGGATCAACAGGAAGCAGAGGATCCGTGCTCACGTAGTCAGACAATAACAGATTCTTTCCCTGTGTCCAGAGGCGCCGCTCACAGTAGTCAGTCCGTTGTCGGTATTTGGTATTTCTGTAGGCGCCGATAGAAGGCGCTTCTGCTCAATCCAAGCGCTTTCGCGGCGCTGACCGCGTTCCCGTTGTGTCGGTCGAGCGCTTTCTTGATGAGGTGGGCTTCCATGGACTCCAGATCCATCTCATCCAAGACATTGGCCCGAGTAACAGCGACCTGCAGTCCAAGATCGGTAGGTTGGATAGCGGAGGATCGAGCCAGCAAAACGGCTCTCTCCATCACGTGGCGCAGTTCACGAATATTTCCGGGCCAGGGATACCTGCGCAAAGCTTGCAGTGCATCTGGAGTAACTTCAAAGCCCTTCTTGCGGTAACGTGCCATAAGTTCCTCAAGAAAGAAGTTTACTAGTGCTGGAATATCGTCGACCCGATCACGCAAGGGCGGAAGATGGACCTGGATCGTGTTGAGTCGGAAATACAGATCCTCTCTAAATCTTCCTGCCTCAATTTCGCTGAGGGGCTCTGCATTCGTAGCGCTCAAGATCCGAACGTCCGCTCGCTTTGTTTTGGACGATCCGACCCGCTCGAATTCGCCAGTCTCCAAAACGCGCAGGATCTTTGCCTGCTGTGAGCCTGTTAAATTTGCAATTTCATCCAAAAAAAGGGTGCCGCCGTCCGCCAATTCGAAACGACCGGCCCTGTCGGCCCGAGCGTCGGTGAAAGCGCCTTTGACGTGCCCAAACATCTCACTCTCAAACAATGTTTCCGGTATCCCGCCCATGTTGACACTGATCAGCGGTTGCTGCGCGCGGCGGGAAAGTTCATGCAGCATGCGGGCCACCACGCCCTTACCCGTGCCGTTTTCGCCGGTGATGAGGACGTTGGCATCGGAAGGAGCGATCTGTTCAATAATACGCTTCACTTCCTGCATTCCGGGCGACAGAGCGACGAACTCGCTGACCGGAGCCTGAGCGCTTCGTAGCACGGAGTTTTCCGCTTCCAGGCGTTCTTTTCCTCGTAACGCATTCCGCAATTCAATTTGATTGCGAACGATCGACAGCAGTCGCTCATTTTCCCACGGTTTTTGGAGAAAATCTTTGGCGCCGAGTTGCACGGCTTGAACGGCGAGCGGTATCGAGCCCCAGGCAGTCATGACAACGATCGGCAGAGACGGGTCCGCCTGATGCGCTGCTCGCAGCAAATTCAAGCCCTCCTGGCCGCCTGTGCGTTCCTGGTGGTAGTTCATGTCCATGAGCAGAAGATCGAACTCTTCTTCCGCGAGTTTGGGCAGAACCGCGTCCGGCGAATTGACCGTAGTGCACTGCATTCCTTCCCCTGAGCAAATCAACTTGATCGCATTAAGGATCTCGGGTTGATCATCCGAAATCAGAATCTTGGCGCGCGGTTGCATGAGAACTCTCTATTAAAGAAACGTTTGCGCCAGGTACTCAAGCCTAGAGTTCGGAGAGCCCCGACGGTCGTAGCCTTTGTTGCAAAGATTACGGCGGATAGCTTTGCGGAGGCGGAAGGCACCTCTGAGGATAGCGTCTAGGCCTTCGGATACGGCCCGGAGGGCCAAGATAAGATAGCCCAGACTTCAGGCCATGCGCGTCAACAAAAGGGCCCGGACCAGCAGCAGAGCTGTCTCCACAGCGTTGAGCAATGGGTCGCGGCCTGTCGGCGGTAGTCCCGCGACGACGACGAAGGAGGAAGGAACGCAATGAAAGTAGCCGGAAATATCGTCCCGGAGGAACAGAGTGAAAGTAGCCCGGTACGAAGTGCCGGGAAGCGGGAAAAAGCCCCTCCGTCCCGCTAGGGACGTTGTGACAGTAGCCCGGTACGAGGTGCCTGGAAACGAGAAAAAGCGCCTCCGTCCCGCTAGGGACGCTACGATAGTAGATGACATGAGCCGACAGCTAGCAGCACCCGCTGCTAAACTGTCGGCTTTATGAATAAATCTAACCAAACAATATCGAGCAGCGGTGGCAGCCAAGCAAGTGTGGCGCACAGTGAGGATCGAGTGCTGAAGTTGGGGCTGGATCTGCATTATCGGCAGGTAACGGTGGGGATGCAGGAGGATGGAGGCCGGATCAAGGCACGTAGAATTGAAGCAGCGACCTTGAGGTGACTTTTTTGGCAGCAACGGCGCGCGTCTGATGGTCCTAGGCCATTCGGACAGGGCAATGACCAGGGCATCCTGCGCCAGTTCCTCTGCAAGGTCGACATTGCGCACGACGCGGGCCAGACCCGCGATGAGCCTGGCCCGTTCAATGCGAAAAATCGCTTCGATCGCCTGGTGCGTCTCGCCTGCAGTCATGCCGCCTTGTCGGCCAAAGCCATAAGGGAGGCAAGCAGGCTGCGGCCGACAGTCTCCGTTGCCGCTGAGCTTCTCGCGCGTCCGGTCATGGATTTCCGTGACCTCTGGCGTCAGATTCTCATCGCAAATCAGCCATCTCGTACAGCGGCCGGATTTCGATCTCGCTCGGTCCCGGCATGGGATTGGGGCAGCGCTTCACCCAGGCGACCGCCTCGTCCATGTCCTTGACTTCCCAGAGCCAGAAGCCGGCGACCAGCTCGCGGGTCTCGGCGAAAGGCCCGTCGATGACCGTACGGCCGGGACCATCGAACGCAATACGCCTGCCCTGCGAGGAGGGCTTGAGGCCGTCGGCGACGAGCATTATGCCGGCATTGACCAGCTCCTCATTATATCTGCCCATCGCCTCCATCGCCTCCGTCGCCTCGGGCATGGGGAGAAAGCCCTTTTCGCTGTCTTCGGTAGCCTTCACGAACACAATTACACGCATAGTTTGTTTCCTTGTTTGAGCCGGCATCATCGGCCTGGCATCGGATCGACGAACGGGATTTTCGGAAATGGACATCGTCCTGCAAATTTTCTTCGACGGTTTGGGTGGTGTGTTTGCAGATGATTCGTGCAGAGGATTCAGCGTTGGAGATAGTGCTAAGGCCGGATAAGGCAAACGGGAAGATGATGGCGATGTCGTCGGGGATTTTCCAGTGGTCGGCGTCCAAAAATCCCGCAGCAGTTCCGCTATCTCTTCTCCACTACGCCGTACCCGCACTGTTCTGACTGGATCGTTTTCCATGCCCCAACCTCCAAGCCTCCCAACTCCCAGATTCAAGATGGGCTTCACCGAGCCCTTACATCCAACCGCTGTAAATTAAGGATGCGCTTTCCTCCGGTACACAACTTTTGACAATATCTCGCCATTTATTCCGTTGTTCCCTTGAGCCGACCGCAGCGCAGCGCTTTAAGGAGGTCACCGAACTTTGGTGTTTGATTGCTGCGGTGTTCGTACCTCACACCGCGCCGATCAAGCACCAAAGCCGGCCAGAGGTGGGTTGTTGTCTGATTGCGGAGAAAACTAACTAAAAACATTCAAACAAAGCTTTTTGCGGCGAGGCTTGACAACGTCGGCTTCATAGAAGCCGGTACGAAGTGCCGGGAAGCGAAAAAAAGCGTCTCCGTCCCGCTAGGGACGGCTGAAAATGTTCAGGTCTCTTAGTGGTGTTTAGCTGCCGTTCAATGCCACGTGTCTAAGCGACCCACTTGCGATCAAGCGACTCCTTCCTCCTTCGTCTCGCTTTCGCGAGACCGCGGCGGAGAAGCATCCCTCAGCGTCTTTAGCAGTCACTTCCTCATGTTGACGCGCATGGGCTAAAGCCCGGGCTATCTTTTCTTGGCACTTCGGGCCGTATCCGAAGGCCGACAGGCTGGTGGGCCATCCTGAAACGCACTTTCCTGCTTCGCAAAGCCTTCGGCGGGCGGTCGGGCTCTGCGATTACGATTAGTGGGTGGCGATCAATGCCGCCCTCGGAACCAGACTTTGGCGCGGTCAATTCGCGCTCCGCGATGCCAAAAAAATTGCTTCAGCTCAGGTGAATAAAACGACCCGTCCGCTTCTGGATTCATACCAAGAAAAATCTCGCCAGGCGGCGCCAGGAAACGGGTTTGCAGATCATCCAAAAAAAACGCCCATTCTTTTGGACCCCAGAGATCGGACCGCTTATGACCGTTGAAACAGATGGAAAACGCCGTGACTAAATCAAACTTTTCGCCGAGATCCGGCAGGCGCTGATAAGCGTTAATTTCCCAGATTACCCGCTGAATCCCAAACAGCTCGAACATTTCCCCGTACATTTCGGGGTTAGCGATATCCAAACCGATTCCAGAGTGGCCTACATGTTTAGCCACCAGGAGAAAATATCCAGCTCCGCTCCCGAGGTCGAGGATTCGCAATGGTCCTGGTCGAAGGTTCAAGCGGAGGTCTTGCGCCCGCCGGATGTTAAGTTGGATCCAGCGTGGTGCATCCAAGTACTTGGGCCAGTGTGTCTTCTCCCCCGCTACGGCATATCCGGTTCGGATTCGCTCAAGACCGGCTTGGTCGATTTGCTCCAAGACCTTCTCAGCGCGGATTGGATGACGCCAACGGTGAAAGGCATTTCCTGCGCTTACCAGCGCTGAACCGTCGGTGATTTTGGAGAGCTTGTGAGCAACGTTCATGAAGGACCGGTAAGAACAAGGATCTATCCAAAGGCTGCCGGAAGCCATTCCGCAAGAGGAAATTCCAGTCACCTTACCATTGGATGAAGCCTCCCCCAGGCTTTGGCCCTACCAATCTTGGGCGTGTTTTGTCTTATCGACTCCCGTGGGCTCAAGACCGGGTGGCCTATTCCGCGAAGGCCCAGATGAGCTTTTGGCTAGCAGGGTCGAGTGATTTTGGATCGCTGATCTGATAGAAATCACCGGACAGGTCGCGGATGATCACGGTTCCACTCTCTAGAATGCGAGGCCACTCATCCAGCTTTGTCTGGAAAGATCTCGGACCCTGACGTGTCTCTACCGACCAGGTTCTCAGCTCAAACTCATCTTCCACTTTCTCGATGGAGATCACCTCAAAGACGAATCGGGTTTGCCTGAGCGTCATCTCTAGCGCTGTGCGCGAGGAGTGATCGAGTTCGGCCGCAGAGTGGACGAAACCAACCTCCATGCCCGCCTCGTTCCGAAGCGAGATGTAGTTGTTTGGCTCAGACCAAGGAAAGCAAGCAACCGGTCTTACCGGAATAGATTCGCGTTGGTTGCGCAATAGGAGTTGGCCAGCTTCGTTACACTTTAGTTGTGGCATAAGCCTGACTTAAATGGCGTGAACCTCGTTGAGTTGGATCTGCATGTCGTGCAGACGTCGATAGACTCCATTGGGTATCTCGAGGAGTTGCGTGTGCGTCCCTTGTTCGATCAGCCGACCCTCTTTGACCACCAGCAGTCTGGTTGCACGCTTGAGCGTAGAAAGTCGATGGGCGATCGCCACAACAGTTCGCCCGGCGATCAACCGATTGAGCGCTTCCTGAATCTGGTGCTCGGTTTCGGTATCGACGCTACTGGTCGCTTCATCGAGAATTAAGATCCTCGGATCGTGCAAAATGGCGCGAGCAATCGATACTCGCTGGCGCTCACCCCCCGAGAGCGTGTGTCCACGCTCGCCGACGATTGTGTCGTAGCCGTTTGGCAGACGGCAAATAAAATCGTGAGCATTGGCGGTGCGGGCAGCAGAGATCACGTCGCTCCGCAACGCCTCGGGAACACCGTACCGGATGTTCTCAATGATAGTGCCATGAAACAGAAACGGATCCTGGAGAACCATTCCGACCTGACGGCGGAATGCTCCCAGCGCGAGTTCCTGGAGTGGTACTCCATCGATCCGGATTTCACCACCAGTAACATCGTAGAAGCGAACCAGTAGGTTTACTAAAGTGGTTTTTCCGGAACCCGACGGACCCACCAGTCCGACTAATTCGCCCGGTTCGATGCGGAACGAGATGTTCTTGATGATTTGTCGCACCGCGTCGTAACCGAACGTTACTTCGCGGAACTCGATTTCGCCGCGCAGCGGCACTAGCTTCCTGCCGTTCTGTCGCTCTGCCAGCTGCGGTTCTGTGTCGAGAAGATTGAAAATCCGGTGGGCTGAACTGAGAGCACGGTTCAACAGGCGTGACATCTGTCCGATAATTTCGATCGGGTAGAAGAACATCCCCATGTAAAGGAGGAAAGCCACAAACGTGCCGATCGAGAGGTCCGCGGTGCCGTGCGCTAACAGCCGCGGCAGCGCGAAGACCCACGTGAGAATCGTCAGGCTATGCACGAGCAGCATGAGGATCGGCCAGAAACCGGTCCACACGTGGTGAATCCGAAAACACTCATCGGTAAAGTCTTCGTTGCGCTCACCAAAGCGACGTTTCTCGTGTTCTGCTTGGTCAAACGCTTTGACCACTCGGATTCCGGGCACGACGTCCGACAAGGCGTCGGTCAGATTGGACCATTTCCGCCAAGCGCGGAGGAAAAAACCGTGCATGGCTCGTCCGTTCCGATAGATCAGAAAGAGCAAGATCGGCAGCGGAACGGTCATCACTAATCCGAGCCGCCAATCGAGAACGATCAGTACGGCGCTTAACCCGATCAGGAGAAGAAAAGAAAGAGAAAGTTCTACCACACCGAAGGCGATGAAATCCCAAATCCGGTCACTGTCTGACCCGACGCGGCTAATGATGCTTCCGGTCTGTTTGCTGGAAAAATAACTGACGCTTAGTTTGTGGAGGTGGTCATACATCTGCGTCCGCAAATCGCGGGCAACGTGCTCTCCCAGGACCGCCATCGTTCGCAAACGAACCCAAGCCGCACATTCTTGCAGAATCAGGGTAACGGCCAATCCTCCCAGCAAAGCGAGCGCGAGAGGCCACGCTTGAGCGAGTCGCAAGGTTCCGCCTCGAAACGGCTGAATCACTTGGTCGACTACTTGTCCGGTAAAAAAAGGAGGAAGCAGACGCGCCAACGTCATGATGACGGCGCCGAACATGCCAAGCACAACCTGGCCGCGGTATGGGCGCAGGTAGCCGAGCAGTCGCCAGACGATAGCCAGCCGATTGCCGCTGACTGAAGCTTGCGCTTCTCTGATGGGCCGCACAATGGCCTCTCGATAACGTTCGTCGCTCGGAGTGAACTCGAGCGGCCGACCATTAAGCTGTTGATATAGAACGTAGAGTAAGTGCCCGATCGCACCACGTTGCCGGTGCGAGTATCGGACCGTAGTGAAAGGGTGTTCTTCGTCCCGCACCAAGAGGTGCACCACCGTGCAGCTCAACCCTGGCTGCTCAACGATCTTAGCCAGACGCGCCCGTGGAACCACCTTCATCTGTTCATCGACATGTCGGTCCGCCACGCGGATGACCGCAAGATGATTGGTCGTTAGGGTTACCCAGATTTGGCAAAGACGGAGGGACGTATCCAGATCGGCCAAAGCGTAGAGTTGAATGACCTCGCCTTCACACGCCTGCTCGACGCGGCTGCGCACTGCGCCGGGCAGCGTCTGCGGCTGGTCAAGATATCGATCAAATATTTGGGAAACTGGATCGGACATGGCTAGTGAAGGGCGAGCAACCGTTGGGGTCGCGACCCGGCAAAAAGGTTAATTCCTGATTCGCGCAGGAAAGGCGATGAGGATCCGGCCGTTAAGCCGCCAAAGAGACCCGGGAGTTAATGCCCGGCTTCCGGATTCTTTCTAGAGAGAGGGAGGGCCCCGTACATATCACCTTGCCGACGAGAATCGAGTTCAGTGAAGTAGATCATTGGTGCGTCTCCTTAAGAATTGGTCCGTGACCTAATCAGACAAACGCTCGTTTGGCAAGAATTAGTTTTTGTTGGTGGATCGTTGCCGCGTCTTTCTTGAGTGACGATCAAGAGGCACAATGGCCAAGGCAGCGACGTCCGCGCGCAAGAGAGAAACGATCCGGCGCGTGCGGGAACAGGCTTTCGCCTACCTATCATCAACCACCCAATTCGGCGCCAATTCGGGCGCAAATCCGCCGGTGTCTGGTTTCAACTTGGTTAGAACTAGCAATGTTCCGCGGCGTCTTTGCTGATAGTCGATTTTGTCAAAAGCGTGTCGGATCAAATGAACGCCAAGTCCGCCCGGACGCAATTGGTCGAGCGCCCGACCCTGGGATCTAGTCGCATCGAAGCAATCACCGTAATCCCGAAGGCGAAAACGTACGCCGTTGTTCTTAGTGGTTTCTAAGGAAAGCGAAATGAGCTGATCCTCAGCCTGGTGATATGCGTGCCGGATGATGTTGGTGCAAGCTTCGTCGACTCCTAAGACCATCAGGTCGATCTCTCGACTCGAAAAAGTACGATTTTGCAAGAATTGGCGGACACAATGCCGAACCAACCAAAGGTTTGCCGGGTGACTTGCGAACTCTATCTTTTTCTTCATCTCAGGCCGATCACCAAAATTGTCAGATCATCATGAGGTGAAGCGTCTCCCCGATGGGCAGCTTCTGCTTCCATTAAAGCTTCCACGATCTGTTGCGACCCGTTCAGCGGCCGAGCCAGCGTTTCTCTTAGCCGGTCCATGCCGAAGGGTTCTCGGGCCGTGTTGAAGGACTCAATTAAGCCATCAGTATAAAAGATAGCCTGGCTTCCCCGCAATAATTTGATCTCATTCAATGCAAACGGGAGATCCTTGGCGACACCAAGCGGAGGCGATGCCACGATGAGCGGTTCTTCCACAGCGTCTACTTTGAGGCGTAACATTGGAGGGAAATGCCCAGCTACCGAGAACTCGATCAGGCCGCTTTGGGGGACGATTCTCCCAAGCACCGCAGTGACAAACATCCCGTGAATCGTGCGATCACAAAGCCGGACATTCCATCGCCGCAAGGCTTCAGCCGGCGACATTGCGGGATGAACGATAAACCGAACCATGCTCAGTGCCTCCGCCATCATCAGTGCAGCCGGGATTCCTTTTCCGGAGACGTCGCCGACCACGAAATAGAATTCCCCTTCATTTCTTTCAAACACATCGTAGAAGTCGCCGGCGATATCCCGGGCTGGCTGGTAGTGCGCAGCGAACTCGAGCAACTCGGTCGATGGCAAGACCTCCGGGAGGAACGAGTGCTGAATCTCGGTAGCCAACTTCAAATCTTTTTCCAGCAGGCGGCGTTCGCGATCCCGCTCGATTGCTCGCATTTTGGCGATCGCTGTTGCGACCATGCTGCCGTAAGCTTCAAAGGCTTCTAGATCGATCGTGTCGAAATGCGCTTTATCTAAGGGATTGAGAACTTGCAATACCCCAATTTCAACGCTGGACTGGAAAAGAGGAATACAGAGAACCGAGCGAGTAAGAAAACCGGAGTTCTTGTCTAACTCCGAATAAAACCGTGGATCATTATACGCCTCCGCGACTAGTAGACTCTTACGATGCTCTCGTACCCAGCCGGCAATTCCCCGGCCCCGGGGGATCTTGATTTTTGCGGGGCCCGATAAAGTGTCGCCCGCGGGTCCGCGGGCAATATTGAGTTCCAGGTCGCCGCTTTGGTGATCGATCAAAAACAGAGAACTCGCTTCTGCTCGCATGACTCGGCCAGCGACATCGAGGATAGCCGAAAGAAGCTCGTCAAACTCAGTAATGGAATTGATGAGAGCACTGACTTCGACCAACCCTCGATATAGATGATTTGATCGTTCCAGCTCCTCGATTTTGGCCGTCATAGCTGCTCTGTCAGTGCGTTCGTCTCGCGAGTAGGAAGCAATCCCTCCCGCGGTCTGCGGGATCAGTCGGCGTTTATCCGGGCGCGGGCGACCTACTCACGAGACGTTGCGCTAGTCTGCCTTTAGCCTGGATTCCTGTAAACTCCGGAATGACTACTGACGCATGCGTTCGTCACAGATCGGAGAGGTGCTTGGCGATGTGCCGGCATTCAACATGCGAGCTACCTAGTTGCAATATTGCTCAAATCCGGTAAAAATAGGTGCAATCGTGATGCGGTCTCTTATCACTTCGTTCGTAGCGCTCTTCTCGTTGGCCGTTTCGGTTTGCGCTGAAGAGAATACTGCTTACAACGCGCTCCGGTTGGTCGGCAATTTGCGGGGTGAACAAACGCTCAAGCAGATTCTGTCTGTTTCCGGCGAATCTGGCAATCCACAAGCTGAAAGATGGACAATCGTTTTGGATGATCCAGCTGCGCGGGGCGGTGTCCGAGAGCTAGAAATTGTTTCCAGCCAGGTCGCATCGGAGAGGACGCCGGTGAGTAGCGATCTTGCCGGAGGGAAAACGATCGATCTTAATCAGCTCAATCTGGACTCCGACGGTGCGTACCAGGTTGCTGAAGAAGAAGCGAAAAAGAATGGCGCCAGTTTTGACACAGTGAATTACCGATTGGCAGTTGATCCGGATACGGCTAAACCGACGTGGATCGTCCGCCTGCTGGATACCCAGCAACAGGAGGTCGGAATTGTGAAGGTGGCAGCGGATAACGGTTCGCTTGTTAGTTCGAGCAACTGGGTCAGCGGCTCCGGCGGGTTAGCTTCTCAGGGATCAGTGCCCAACTCAGATCCGGAAGTTCTCAACCAAAGTCCGGATTCTTCAGGCCAGCCGACTCCCAAACAACATCCCGGCTATTCCCGGCCGCAGAAAAGGTACGTACACCGCAATCATTCTTATCAAGACGGATCTTTTTCCGATCGAGCACGCCGTTACGGAGAGTCGGTGCAGAATTCTGTTGAGCGCGCCTTTCGAAAGGCCGGTGGCTGGATCCAGAGGAAATTGACCGGACAAGACACGATCAGTTTGCCGTCGGAGGGCGACACTGAGGAATCCGACAACAATCAAGACCAGTATAGCCGGCCGGTTCAGCCTCAGCAGGTACCGGAGTGAGGGAATAAACGCCGGGGACGCCGTCCGAGATCGGATCGAAAGTGAACGCCCAGCGTTCCTGGATCTACCAGCCAAACCTGGCCGCGAATCGAGCGAAAGAAGTTGCGCATTTGCGGGATGAAATTGTCTTCTTTTTCGTCAAGCGGGATTTTGATGGGAACCGGCTTGTCCCCTTGATCTTCGGCGACTTGGAGGGGCGTTAACTTTTCCGAAGGATGGCAATCACTACGCTTTCGCCGCTTGTACGCGCGGTTTGGCCACTTCGGTTCGCAGATTGCCTTTCCGGAAGTTGGTCCACCAGAGCACGATCGGGGAGGCAATAAAGATCGAGGAATAGGTTCCCACGACGATTCCGATCACGATCGTGAACGCGAAATCCGCCAGGACCGATCCTCCGAAGATGAGAAGCGATAACATGCAGAGCAGCGTGACGCCGCTGGTGAGCAATGTGCGGCTCAGCGTTTCATTGATGCTCGCATTCATGATGGTTTCGGTGCTGCCTTTTCGTCCCGCGTGGAAGCCTTCTCGGATTCGGTCAAACACCACGATGGTATCGTTGATGGAATAACCCGCGATGGTTAACACGGCGCCCACCATCGTCAGCGAAAGTTCGCGGCCACAAATGACGTAGACACCGAGGGTGATAATTACGTCGTGCACCAAGGCGACGATGGCACCGATCGCGAACGAGAATTCAAATCGAATGGTGACGTAAATAAGAATCCCCAGCGTGCCGAGGCCGAGCGCATAAAGCGAGGTCAGGGCAAGAGAAGAGCCGATGATCGGCCCGACCCCTTCGGAGCGCTCGATAGTGATGTTGGCCTGAGGAAAGCCAGCTTCCAGCTGGCCCGCTATTTTTCCAGCCGTCTGATAAGGCGACCGGATGGAGAAGTAGAGCACCTGCTGATTGTTAATCGTGCCAGTTTCTCGCTGGATGACCGCGCTGCCGAGCCCAACTTTAGCCAACTCTGATCTCACTTGGTCGACCGTGAGTTCCTGGCCAGAGCGCACCAATAGAGAATCGCCGCCAGTAAAATCGATATTGAGCGCTGACTCTTTTCGAATTCCGAAAGCAATGAAGGAGGCAATAATCAGCAGAAGCGAACCGGTGATGGCAAAGCGCCGTTTGCCAAGAAAGTCAAAATTTTTCGAACGAATCAGATGCAACATCGAAATGCGCTTGATCGCTTTCCAAGCGGTTGCCCAACTGAAAACGACGCGGGTCACCAGCAAAGAAGAGAACATCGAAGCGACGATGCCGACGGTCAGTGTGACAGCGAACCCTTTGACCGGTCCGGTGCCGAGCCAGAAGAGAATAGTAGCAGTGATCAACGTCGTGACGTTCGCGTCGAAAATGGCGCTAAACGCCTTGGCGTAGGCAGCCTCAATCGCTGGTCTGAGGTTTTTGCCGCTCTCTAGCTCTTCCCGCAATCGTTCGTAGATCAAGACATTCGAATCGATCGCCATACCGATCGTGAGAATGATACCGGCAATGCCGGGAAGCGTTAGGACGAAGTTAAACAAGGACATGATGCCGAACAACAACACCCCATTGACCGCTAACCCGATGAGCGCTACCACGCCCGCTCTCCGGTAATAAATGAGAACAAACAAAAGGGTTGCTGCTAAGCCCGCGAAGCCAGCAACTATGCCGCGCAGAATCGAATCCTTTCCCAGCGTGGCGGAGACACTACGCGTCTCGTCAATAACCACCGGTGTTTGGAGAGGATTTTGCAACGCGCTAGCCAGGTTGCGAGCCTCATCGGCCGTAAAGTTGCCGGTGATAACCGCCGAATTGTTCGAGATCTCGGTTTGGATCACCGGAGCCGAGACGATTTCTCCGTCGAGAACAATCGCTAACCGATTGTTGATGTTGTTCCGGGTAACTTGCTGAAATATTTTGCCGCCTTCCGAGTTAAAACTTAAAGCAACCTCGTAGCCGCGTTGTTCGAAGGTAGCGTTTGCTCTGGTTACTTGATCCCCGGTCAACTCGGGGCGCTTCTTCACCAGAAGTTTTTCCTTTTTCCCGCTTCTCTCGATGCTGTCGAGGATCACGTATCCGGGCGGGGTAAAATGGCTGCCGTTCTCGATTTGCGATACTAACTGATCACTTTGCGGATGAACGAGCCGAAACTCCAGTTTGGCCACTCGTTGTAGTTGCTGGCGAGCGCTCTCAATTTGCGCGGTATCCAACCCAGGAATTTGCACCAGAATCCGATCGGAACCTTGGCGCGTGATGATCGGTTCACTCACTCCAAACTGGTCGACGCGCTTGCGGATGACCTCGACCGCCTTCTCCTGCATCTCGGGGGTGATTTTTCGCGTCTGACCATTTTCATCGGTCGGCGGCACGAGACGCACGAGGAACGAACTGCCGCCCTGCAAGTCTAGACCGAGATGGATCTTCTTCTCCAGCGGAAGAAAGGCATCGATGCAAAACGCGCAGAGCAAGACGGCGAGAGTTGTGCCGATCCACCGCTTGGTGCGTTCGTTTTCAATGAGAAAGTAGAGTCCGAAAAGAACGAGTAGGACTAAGCCGAAAACGAATGTCAGTGCCGGAGTCATGCAGTAGGAACCAGCAGTTACTAGGAAGTCGCTTTAGGTTCGTCCGCCGATTTCGCTACCGTGGCAATAGAGCCTTTTTCGATCTCTATTTTCACGTTATCAGCGATCTTAACGAGAAACGTAGTCTCTTTTACGTTGGCGATCAGGCCGTGGATTCCGCTATTGGTGATTACTTTGTCCCCGGTCTTGAGACTGGCGAGAAGATTGCGTTGTTCCTTCTGTCGTTTCTGCTGCGGCCGGATCAGCAGAAAGTAGAAGATGACGAACATGAAAATCAGCGGCGCGAAAGTAACCAAAGGGTTACTCTGGCCAGTCGTGGCCGGCGCCGATTGCTGTTGAGCAAGAAAGAAAATGGTGGAGATCATATACGGATAATCCCTTGGCGCAGCGCTAATACTCTGACAAGGGGAGTTGAGTCAATAACTCAAAGGGCTGATCGGAGCAAAGAGTTTTTAGAGCTATTGCCAGCTCGCTGGGTCGGGCCCGCCTTGCCCCACCTAGGACCGGCCCGTCGGACCGCTTTCAAGAAAGGATGTGATGGAATCAGCGATAAGAGAGGAGCCCCTTAACGAGTCGGAGCGCCGTGGCATTATTATTGGGGTGCTTACAGCGATGCTGCTGGCGGCGTTGGATCAAACGATTGTCGCTCCTGCCTTACCTACGATTGGGGCCAGGCTTGGCAACACCGAATACTTGTCCTGGGTGGTAACCGCCTACTTGCTTACGGCTACCGCCATCACGCCGCTCTACGGCAAATTAGCGGATCTTCGCGGACGACGAATTGTCATACTATCCAGCTTAGGAATTTTCATCCTAGGATCGGTTGCCTGCGCTTTGGCGCCTAATCTATTCGTGCTAATCGGAGCACGCGCCGTCCAAGGAATCGGGGGCGGAGGATTGATGGCTCTGGCGATGACAGTCATCGGAGATATCGTTGCCCCACGCGAACGCGCTATGTACCAGGGCTATATTTCTGGTGTCTGGGCGCTTTCTAGCGTGGCGGGTCCCGGTCTCGGGGGACTGCTGGCCGAGCACGTTCATTGGTCGATGATCTTTTGGATTAATGTTCCGCTGGCGGCTGTCGCCGTAGCAGTGATGGATCGGCCGCTTCGTCTGTTACATTTAGAGCGCCGAGAGCACCGCCTAGACTGGCTGGGCGCGATCTTGATCATGGCGATAACTGTCATCTTTTTGCTGATCCTGACTTGGGGTGGAGCTCGATTTGCCTGGATCTCACCACCGATTATCTGGCTATGTGTCGCCCTCTGGGCGCTTGGCGCGTGGTTTGGAGTTCATATGCGGCGTGTCCCGGAACCGTTGCTTCCTGTGAGCGTCCTGCGAAATCCGATAGTCTTGGCGGCGACTGGCTCGATCTTTTTCGCGATGGCAGCCTACCTTGGAATTTCAATTTATTTGCCGGTCTATTTTGAGGGGTTGCTGCATCTCCATTCCAGTCAGGCCGGCCTTGGCTTAATACCCATGATGACTGGCACGGTGCTCGGTGCCGCAATTTCCGGGAGAATTTCAGCGAAAATTACCCACTACAAGCGGATTGCGGTTGGCGGTATGACCGTTGCGATAATCAGCATTTTTTACTTAGGGATCTACACCGGCCGGTTGCCGTTTGTTCTCGTTGCCGGTGTCGTGGCGATCGCCGGAGCGGGAGTCGGCACACTGTTTCCGATTGCGACGGTGTCTGTACAAAACGCCGTTGAGCCAGCGAATCTCGGGATCGCGACCGCCACGCTCACCCTTTCTTCGCTCGTTGGGAGGGGCGATCGGGGTTGCGGCGCTGGGCTCTGTTTTTTTGAGCCAGGGCATTGCTATTCAGTTGATTGAAACCGATCAGCGCCTCTCCGGTGACGAAGGCGCCAATTTCGGCTTGCGAAATGCGTTCGTAGTTGTTTTTGGCTTGGCCGCAGGCTCTTTGCTCGCCAGCCAAATTTGCTTAATGATGATGCGCGAAAAGCCGTGGCGATCAGCCCAAGAATCTGCGCGAAATGAACGCGAAGAACTTTCGCGCGGCGACGAGGTTTTGAGCGCGAAGATTTGAACAACGCTCTTGACTGAGTCTAACTTGGTTCTTCGCGAAGAATGGTTAACGTTGTTTAATGGCTGATCTTGATTTTCTTCGAGCAGAGGGATTGGAGCTCCACCTTCCGCGCACTTCCGTCACCGAGCCGCCCCGTGACGAAAATCTGATTAAATTTCTTCATTCTGCCGACCTGGCTCAGCTCGGCAGATTCCCTTCTTCCGTCGTGCCTTACGCTGGCAGTCTGCTCTTGTTGGCGGCCGGCGATATCGAATCAGCTCATCGCATTGTGCAGGAGTCCCCCTCAATCGATGGCGCTTACATTCACGGAATGGTTCATCGGGTGGAAGACGATTTTGATAACGCCCGTTATTGGTTTTTGCGGGCAGGTGTACATCCGGCTTCGCCTGAAATTTATCGGCGAGCGGCAGCCAATAGCAACGCGATAGCAAGCCATCCGACCTGGGACGCAGGCCGAGTCACGGACTGGCTAGAAGAGTCTCGAGCGAAAGGAGTGAGCCAGGAGCTGAAAACCGTTCTGCAGATCGAGACAGAGGTGCTCCTGGAATATCTCGGAAATAAGATGAGCGAATAGAGCGCGTACTCCTCGGCAAAGAAATGCGACGACCAAACTGCCAATTTAACACAGTTTCGGGGGTGGTCCGCGCGCTTTCCGACCGCTGTGCAATACGTGGCTTGACTAAACCGTCCGACTAAATCTGTATCATTTCCAGCGCAGTATGTTAAAGACGAAGACGAGTCCGGCGGAGAAGGTGGCCGCACCGAGCAGTACACATACGGGAATCGTCAATACCCAAGCTAAAAGGATGTTTCGGAGTGTCGCCATTTGCAGACCGGACCGGTTCGCCGCCATGGTTCCCGCGATACCAGACGAAAGGACATGCGTGGTACTGACCGGAAGACCAAAAATGTCTGCGGCTTGAATGGTCCCCATCGCGACTATCTCGGCTGAAGCTCCCTGGGCATAGGTCAGATGAGACTTTCCGATCTTCTCTCCGACAGTGACAACAATCCGTTTCCAACCGATCATGGTTCCGCAGCCGAGTGCGATGGCCACCGCCACCTTTACCCAAGGAGCGATGAAATCGGTCGATGCTTTCAATCCCGAAGCAAGCTTGCCAAGCGTGGCGGCGTCTTTGACATCACTGATTAAATGCTGTTTCCCGAGCTTGGTGAGGGATGCTTGGACCAGGTAGATGGCGGTCCGCAAGTCTGACCGCTGCTCCTTGGGGACGTCGCTCAGCTTGGTCTTACCCTCAAGCCGGGTCTGCACATTCTGAATTTCGACCGCGACCGCGCCAAAGGTCTTATTCGACACCTGCCCAGTTGTTTTCAGAAACGCGGAGAGCTCGTCTTTCGCTTCCTCCGGAGTTGCCGGACGGTCCTTTACATATTTTTCCACCACCTGCGGAACTTGCTGCATAGCTGTCTGCAGATTTTTCAGCGACTCGGGACTGGCATCCAAGTTGATTGCGTAAACTGCAGGCAGAATACCAATCAGGATTAGCATAATGAGACCCATCCCTTTCTGACCATCGTTTGAGCCGTGCGAAAAGCTGACTCCGGTGCAGGTAAAGATCAGGACGAGCCGAATCCACCAAGGGGGCGATTTGGCCGGGTCGGCGGGAAGGTAGAGTTCGGGACGACGAACTAGGAATTTTATGACCAACAGTAGCAGAGCGGAAAAGACGAACCCGACGATCGGCGAAATAAGCAGGGTAGTGAAGACTTCCTGCGCCTTTGTCCAATTGACACCCTCCCCGAATACGTGCCCGGGAGTCATCCACGAGTTAGCCAGTCCGACCCCCATGATTGAGCCGACCAGTGTGTGGGTGCTCGATGCTGGAAGTCCCAGGTACCAGGTGCCTACGTTCCAAATGATGGCGGAGATAAGCAACGCGAACACCATCGCAAATCCGGCGCCAGATCCGACGTTCAGAACGAGTTCGACGGGCAGTAACGCGATAATCCCGAAGGCGACCGCGCCGCTGGAGGTGAGTACCCCCATCAAGTTGCAAAAGCCGGACCATACTACCGCTATCACCGGACGAAGCGAGTGCGTGTAGATAACAGTAGCAACCGCGTTTGCGGTGTCGTGGAAGCCGTTAACAAACTCGAAGCTTAGGGCCATGAGCAGGGCCAGGAGCAGGAAGATGCCCGTCCCCAGAGCGAGGGGTTCACCGAAAAGTTCCATAGGTTAGAAGAGACGCCACGAGCAAAGAGGAAACTGGAACGCGCTGACAAACCTTTAAAGGTGACAACTCTGTTACAAAAGTTTGTCGTTGAGTAAGAAAGCAACGGGCTAGAGTCGAAGAATTTGCTTTACTAAAGGCCGCCATCTCGTTGAAGGAAGGATCTGCGATCAATCGCTTTGCCCACCTGGAGCCTGGTGATGGAAAAATTCCTTAATAAGTTCGACGCACATCACCGGGCTTTAGTCTCTCTCGCCGTTGGCGTTCTCGTTTTCCTATTAACCCTGGCTCTGCATCGATTGCCGCTGCAGCTCATCCTTTCTTGGAATGCTTTTGCCCTTACTGCAATTCTGCTGGCCTGGCTCCGGATAATTTTCGCGGACGCTAAAACAGCGGTCTTGACGGCAAAGCTGCAGGACACCGGACGAACCACTATATTCAGTTTTGTCCTGATTGGTGCCTGCGCTAGCCTTTTCGCCGTCGAGTTTCTACTCAGTACCGCCAAGGGAACGCCCGGCACCACTGTCGCCCAACATGTGGGTCTGGCAGCCTTAACCGTCATCTGTTCCTGGTTCTTGATTCATACCGTATTCGCGATGCACTACGCCTATGCTTACTATGGCAACGTCGATCCGGAGATGCCTGGGAAGCATGGAGGCGGCCTGAATTTCCCTGGAGATGAGCAGGAAGACATTGAGTTCCTTGATTTCGCTTACTTCTCTTTTGTCATTGGGATGACCTTTCAAGTTTCGGACGTCGCTATCACCTCGAAACGAATCAGGCGCCTTTCGCTTGTCCATGCGTTGCTCTCGTTCTTGTTCAATACTGTCATCCTCGCTCTTACGATCAATCTAGCCTCCAGTTTGATCGGCTGAGTTGGAGCCACCCTCGTTTGCCGTTGAAGACGTTGACGTAAAAACTGCCTTGACGGCGAAGCGAACCCTGATTAGGCGGCTCGTATGAAATCTTCCATTCTGGGTCTCTGGCTGCTTGCTTCTTTAGCCTGCGCGCAGGCCAAGATTGTTACGAAGACGGTCCCCTACGATCAGGGAGGCGTTCATCTAATCGGTTTCTTGGCGTATGATGACGCTCAAACCGAAGCAAAAAAACTGCCCGGCATTCTGGTGGTGCCGGAATGGTGGGGGCTGAACGACTTTGTCCGGGGTCGAGCCGAGGCCCTGGCCAAACTGGGATACGTCGCGTTTGCGGCGGACATGTACGGAGATGGCCAATCAACCACCGATCCGAAAAAAGCGAAGGAGCTTGCCACCTCTTTATATGGAAAGCCTTCGATGGTGGAACGAGCGCAAGCGGCCTTGGATCAGCTCACCGGTTCAGGACTGGTTGATCAGTCTAAGCTCGCTGGTATCGGCTTTTGTTTCGGTGGCGCGGTCTGCCAGGTCCTAGCTTACGGCGGAGCACCGTTCAAAGGGATCGTCAGTTTTCATGGAGCTCTGGTGCCGCTTCCGGCCGAGTCGGCTGAAAAGACGCACGCCAAATTTTTGGTTTTGCAAGGTGAGCTTGACCCTCTCGTCGACCTGGATCAGCGGACCGAATTCATCAAATCGCTTGATAGCGGGAAAATTGACTACCAGTTCCTCAGTTATTCGGGCGCGGTGCACGCTTTCATGAATCCGGACGCGGATAAAGCGCGTGCTGCCGGACTGGAAGGCGTAGGTTACAACGCTGCCGTCGCTCAGCGCGCTTGGAACCAGATGCAATTGTTCTTCCAGGAGATTTTTGGTACGACAAAGACCTCCTAGGCAACCCGACACGCAAGGAAGCAACCGCTCATGAGTCACCTGGCGCGCATAGCAATTGGGGTAGGGCTGACGATCCTGACCGGTTGCGGGTCCGAATCAACTAGCGGGCAGGCCGGGGGAGGCCAATTGCATCGGTCCGGAGGAAAATTTGCTCCGGCCGAGAATGATCGATATGGGGTCACGAACGCGGAAATCGGAGCAATTATTTTGGATGGCCAACACTATCTGCGCTGGAGTTTTGCGCTCCGGGTCAAACAAGCAGCGCAACTCCGCAGTGTTCGGGTGGAAGACGTCACTAGTGCAACCCCAATATCTTATATCGCGGACCAAGCTCCCCAGATCAATGGCGGCCAATGGACTGGCTATAGCGGCGCGATTGAGCCGAACGCGGCTGCGATCCCCTGGCTCTACGACAATACCACCAGTACGAGAGTTTTTCGGATCACGATTACCGATCTGAACAATCAAGTATCGACTCTCAACCAAGCCGTTTCCTATTCGCCGCAATCGAAGAAAGAGCTTCGCAAATGGTACGGCTTGGAGAATAGCCAATAGCCAAATGAAGAGTTAATGGTAGGGCGAAACCCGACTCCGCCCAACCCGTCGCGCCGTAGGCTCGGCGAAGGCGGAAGCCTACGTCGCGGCGGGAGCTGTATGGTTTTCCTCAAACGCACCGCTAAGGCGCGCCAAAGCGCAGCGACGGCGGCAGATCCGGCGATGGCAGGATCTGTGAACCTGGAGCGATGGCGCCCGACCTGTCCGCCGTAATTCTAGGACGCCAGGCGTTAGGACCTCGAAAACACAGTCTCTGAAAGCCGCTAGAGCGCAACGCGGCCACTCTGCAGTTCCGCCCGGCGAACAGATGCCCCGATCCGGCCGAGATGTTGCTCCAGGGAACTCCTAAAACGATCGAGATCGTTGTTTCCGTTTGTCTCCGCGAGCGTCTCATCGATCGCTTGCTGCACCGCTTGATCGTAGTGGTCGGAAAGCTGTAAAGCTTTCGCCGTGTCCGTCACTTGCCAGGTTACGTTTGCCGTAAAGGATCGGCTCCCGTCGAACGCGTGTTGTACGGTCGATTGATGGGCTTGAAGTGAAAGTTTGCGCCGGCTAACAAAAGGATTGGTCCAGACCAGGCCGCCCCCTCGAATCGTGCCCAGGTACTTGTCGCCGGAGAAAAGTACCAATGCCTGATCCCGGCGCATCAAACGAAAACCGCGCAGGACCAAAAGCGCCAGAAGAAGCAAAGCCAGCCCTGGTAAGAGCCCGGTTGGCGCAGAACCGGTATTTGTGCTGCTCAATCGTCCGAGCGCCTCAAGCAAGACGCATACCAAGGCACCAAGCAGCAAAGCGATTTCTACGATTGCTACGAGAGCGCCATTGAGGGAAAATCCGCGGCGCTCACTGGTGGAATCTGGGGGAACATTTTGGGCGGTGGCCTGCATGATGACAGCATCGCTGCGTGGCGCGTTTTTGACGAGCGGAAATTGTCTAGCAGTTCGTTGAAGCGCCGATCGTTTTTCCACAGCTAGCTACTGCTTGAACCCGACGGCCTACTGCGCTCCCTTTACCGCTATGGATAAAGATGCCGGCCGGGGTTCGCCTGCCACGCCTAAGATTGGGGCCGTTCCGATAGAGGTTATGCAGCGATATAGCGGCTTGGAAGTTTTGCATCGATTGAAGGATGGTCTGCTGCCGGTGGCACCCATGAGCGAGGTGATTCCCTTTGCGTTGGTGGACGCGGAATTCGGTAAAGCCGTCGTGAGAAGCACTCCAAGCGAGAGGTTTTACAATACGATTGGGATTGTGCACGGCGGCTATGCGATGACTCTTTTGGATACCTGCATGGGAGTAGCTATTTATTCAACGCTAAGTTCCGGTATCGGCTACACCAGCATCGAAACGAAAGTAAACTTTGTGAAACCGGTCACTGCGGAAACAGGTCCACTGCGGGCGGTCGGGCACGCGGTTCACACCGGGACACGTACAGCTACGGCGGAAGGCAGGCTGGTAGATGAAGAGGGACGGCTTTACGCACACGGCACCACGACCTGTTTTCTCTACCCGTTATCTGCTGCGCCGGCGCGTTAGCCGGAGGCGCGATTCAAGACAGCTTGGCAGGGTGTCGGACTTTGCACGATGGACGAGCGACCGGCTCTCGCAGCGGCGAAGCTGCGATTCAGGATAGCCTGAGCGTTGCCCCATAAGCGTTAATTTAAGCTTCGAACTGGTGCGAACGGCAGTGCGACGCCGAGACGCATTTGTCCCGAAGGGACAGCCGGATAGAAGCCTGGCATGAAGTGCCTGGGGAAAAGAACAGACGCCCCGTCCCAGCGGGACGGTTGAAAAAATGTTGGTCCGGATATTTCCTCCGTCCCTACAGGACACGGCTTTTCTTTATCTTACCCTGGCAATGAATTGCCAGGCTACTTTCATGAAGTCCCTCCGGGACAAATTACCCTCGCCTGTTTGCTAGTGGTTCTTCTTAAGTTAACGCTTATGGGGCGAAGCCCTAGGCTCTCTTGAGTCGCGCTTTCAGCGCTGTCCGCTAGCGTAATATCTTCGAATTCAGGTCCTGAATCTCTTTGCCGAGCGCTGTCACCTTGTCCCGAATCCCTTGGTAAGTCGCGGCTAGTTTAGGATCCGCAAAAACTGCCTTTCCGCTCTCGTTGCCTTTGGTCCAAGCTCCCCAGTTTTTTTCGTAAAAATCCAAAAGAACCCGATGTTCGTCGATGTAATCCTGCAACAATTGGTTCCTCCTGTTGATGCTTTCCCAAGGGAACGTAGCAATCAGTTCCTTTCGTATCGGATCGGCGACATTTCGTGCGAGATGTTGGGTGGTTAGGGCATTGTCGAGGGCCTGATCCGCGTCGAGGTAAAGCTTAGCCGCCAAATCCCTGCTCTTTTTGAATTCGTCCAGCAGGTTACGCCACGGATCGATCTCTTCTTTCGCGGCAAAGCTGTTCGGATCTAAGCGTTCTGGCTTCTCGAAATAAGCAAACCGGCTTCGCACGTCTTGTTCCTGATTCGCGATTCGAATCATTACCGCGTCGGACGCGGCACCTATCCGCTGCTTAAGAATTTCTACCGCTTCCTTATACTCTTTCTGAGACGGAGAACCGCTGGGACTGGCGGATCCGGTTGGGGTGATTGAAGCGGACGATCGAGGCTTAGATCCTGCGGGCGAGGAGGCCGGAGTCTTCGTTTGGCCGAGAGTGATCGAAGCGGTGAATAGGAAAGTGCCGGAGAAAAGAACCGGCAAGATGAGAAACTTCATGAGATGGATGCTGGACGGTTGGCTTCGTTATTATTCGGACATGGCTTGATATTGCTGGTCCAATTCCTTGCCGACCGAGATGATTTGATCGCGTAACTTCTGGAAAGTCACGGCGAGATTGGCGTCTTGGAAAACCACTGTTCCACTTGCTGTCTTCCAATTCCCCCAGTTTTTTTCGTAAAAATCGAGCAGTTTACTATGATCGGTGATGTACTCTGTCATCAGCGCGCTCTTCTTGTGGATCGTATCCCAGGGAAAGCCATTTATGATTTCCTCCTTAAAACGCGCGGTGATTTGCTCGTTCACCTTGGCGTTTCTGAGGGAGATATCGAGATATTTCCCTAGGTTGCTGTAAAGATCGGTCACGGAATCGGCGCGTTGTTTGAGCTCGGCAAGCAGAGTCCGCCACTGCGCGATTTCATCAGCCGATTTAAAGCTACTCGGGTCAAGCCGATCCGCTTTCTCGAAGTAGCCTAAGCGCGTATGCACCTCAGATTCCTCGGTTTGGATTCGGTTGAGGACCTTGTTCGCCGCATCCCCCAACGATTGTTGTGCCGCCTCGAGCATGGTTTTGTCCGGCGTAGTCTGCGCCCTTCCGGATTTCGGCGACGGGGTGGCAGAACCGTTGCCCGCCGTGGGATCTGTGATTGGCGATTTCAGTTTGGATTTGGCATCTTGGCCATAAAGTGTCGCGGGATTGGCGAACGCAATTGACGCGGCGAGTGATAGTTTGGCGAAGAAACGGAAGGGCAAGTGCAGAATCATAACGAAAGATGCTTGCGGCCGTAGTAAGAATGCATCCGGCAGAAAAGCGCAAGGCGAATTCGCTCGACGAAGTCGAAGCAGCACGCTTCGATCTCTGAATCCTCTACGACGAAAATTGTGAGCACCCTCCCAAGGATTCCCGATTCGCGGCCCCGCTGTTCCTGGGCCGGTACCGACGCCGAATATACTCGCTATCACGATACAGAGTGGGGATGTCCTTCCCGGGACGATCAACACCTCTTCGAGATGTTGGTTCTAGAAAGTATGCAAAGCGGTTTGAGTTGGCTGACGATTTTGCGGAAACGCGAGAATTTCCGGCGTGCGTTCTCCGAATTCAACATCCATACCGTCGCTAACTATAACGCGGCAAAAATCGACAAACTCTTGAGCGATAGCGGAATTATCCGTAACCGGAAAAAGATCGAGGCTGCGATAGCTAATGCCAAAGCAGCACGCCGCATTATCGCCGAAACTGGATCGTTCGCTGATTTTTTGTGGTCGATTACAGGGGATCGTCCTCTGGTCAATCGGTGGAAATTACCGTCGCAGATACCCGCTTCTACAGAGGAATCGCAGCGTCTCGCGGCAGAACTGAAAAAACGTGGGTTTCAATTTCTCGGACCGACAACCTGCTACGCATTCATGCAGGCCGTCGGCATGGTGAATGATCACTTGGTCAGTTGTTTTCGACATCGAGAGCTCGCCGGAAGAAATAGCCGGAAGCGATGACAAATAACAGACGACAAAATGCCTCGGTAAGCTGCGACTGTTCTGTCGAGTGCCGGGCAACCCGTGACCAGAGCTTCTCGCTCCCGACTACACACACCTGTCTCGCCGCAGGCTTGGCGAAAGCAGAAGGCTACGTCGCGGTGCTGATTATCTTCTTACCCGATCACCCAGCCCTGCGGGCTTAGGCTATCCTGAATCGCGGCTTCGCCGCTTAAACCTGCCAATGTTCTAGAAGACCCTCCCGAGCAATGGCGTTCCAGCTTCGAAGCGCCGCAGGTTCTCCACGAAATGTTTTACTAGCCGGAGCGGCTCGTTCTCGTGTCCACCGCTGCTGTGCGGAGTAATGTAACAGTTGGGTAAACTCCAAAGCTCATGATCCGGTGGAAGCGGCTCCGGTTCCGTCACATCGAGGTAAGCTGCGGCGAGGTGACCGGAAGACAACGCGTGGACCAATGCTGCTTGGTCCGTGGTGGTCCCCCTCCCAATGGCGTAGTAACAGCCGCCAGTTTTCATGCCGTTAAACCGCGCATCATCAAAAAAATGGACCGTGTCGGGGCTGGCCGGGAGAACGTTTACGACATGATCAGCCTGAGCCAAAACTGCCTCCAGCCGGTCTGGTCCGATCACCTCAGCAATTTGATCTGGAGCGGGATTTCGACGATAACCAAAGACGGTGGCGGAGAACGGCTGGAGCAGCTCGGCTAAACGACGGCCGATGGAACCGAACCCGACGATTAGAATGATCTGTTCACCCAACAGGTGCGACCGGCTCCGAAGCTCGTTTTGGGGCCAGGCTCGACTTGTCAGTTGGGTGCGAAATGCCGGATAAAATTGGCGAGCTTCTGCGAGCAACCAACCCAGCGTGTGTTGGGCACAAGGCTCCGAAAACACCTCAGAGCTGTTCGTCAGCGCGGCTTGACGTTTGCCGAACGCCGCGCGAAGCGCCGGCGTATCGTAGCGAGTGTATCCCGCACTGGAGAGATGAACCCACCGAAGCTGTGAGCTCGTTTCCAGATCTCGCGGACTAGGTTGTCCAAAGGCGATGTCAGACCCGGTCAGGCGAGGATCAGAGATCCCTTCCTGAAGGACGTCTTCACCCGGGGTTGCGATGATCAATCGATGATTCTGAGTTTCTCGGTCCAGGTACGCTTCGGCCTGGTCAGAGAACCGGAGATTAGTCCAAATCGAAAAGCCATGCATGCTACTAAAATCTAGCGAAGGCCATAGAATGCCAGTGAAGAAATTTGGCTATCGGCGATTGGCTATTTTTAGTTCTTGCCCCTAACCCAACGTACCGTGATTTCTGCGATCCGCCGTCCGTAAGCTTCAGCTGTTTCCAAGTCGCCGACTGACGGAGCTTGTCCGGGTTCCAAACCGAAGCTCGATGCCATCGCTCCGATTGAGGACGAACTCCGGTTCCAGGCGTCCGGACCCGGTCCCTCAATTCTTTGGAGGTACTCCGGCTTATTCGCGGTGGGAAGCATGCCCAGGCTGACACAAATCATTCCGTGCTGCATCGCATTTACGATCAGACCGAAGAGAGTATTCATCTTGTCGCCGGAAAAATTGCTTGAATTTGTGAATGCGCCCGCGACCTTATCTTTCCACGCTTGGGTGAACCATTTGCTGGCGCTGGCCTCCACGAATTTCTTCATTTCGGCGGACATGCTTCCCATGTAAGTCGGGCAACCGAAAATCATTGCATCCGTCTGATCGAGATCGTTGATGCGAGTCGTGGCTTCTTCGGCGGTCCAGAGATGCGCTTGTACTCCGGAAACCGAAGAAGCACCACGATGTACCGCCTCTGCTTGAAGTTTGGTATGGCCGAATCCGCTATGATAGATGGTGTGAAGGGTTGGCATAGAAATTTGCTAGTTTATGTGACTATTACCTTTCGGCCAGTGGAATAGCCGAATGCCGGAATTTGCTATGGATCATACCTTCGGTCGCTTCAACGAACGGACCGGGTAACAGCTCCAAAGCTAGCGTTTGGCAACCAGCCGTCGCTGCAGAGGCCGGGTTGATCGAAATTCGACTGACGCCCCAGCAACATGACCCAATAGATTCGCTGGCTATCGCTTTTGGCGACTCCGATTCCGATATCTGCCAGTTCGGGATTGATTAAATTGCGGTAGTGCGGCTCGCTGTAGACAAAGCTATTGAATGCCTCACTCACGCTTCTATAACCGGCACAGATATTTTCGGCTATACGCGCCCAGCTATAGCCTTGAGCAAAGGCTCGCGATCCTGGGGTACTCGCGAACGTGGAGCGCGCGCCCCGGTGGCCGAAATAATGATAGTCGGCCATTTCCCACGCATGCAGATCGGCAGCCCGACACAAACTCGAATCTAACGTGAGCGGTGGGAGCCCTTTACGAGCTCGGAACAAATTCGCTTCCGACGCCATCATGCGGATCTGGTTCGCGCGATCGGTCAATTTATCAATATCGCGGGCAAAGCCAACCTCCGGCAGGAAAAGAAATACCAATAGAAATCCGAACACTCCCTGTCTCATCGACGCGGCTTCTGTTAGTTAGTGTTTTCGTCTGATTACTTCTGTTCCCGAAGTTTCCCTAGCTGGAGCAATCAACTCGCTTTCCAGGTGCGGCCAAGAGTGTCTCACACTGCCGGGAAGCGCCAGACTTTTTTTGTGACAATCCGGAAACGGCGCAGCAAAAATAAAATGAGTTGGCGCATTGCTTGGAGCGTATAATCTCGGGTTATGGCAAACAGCTATCAGCCGATCGAAAACTATGGAGTGATCGGCAACCTCGAAACTGTTGCGCTGGTTGGGATTGACGGGTCCATCGATTTTTGCTGTTTCCCGGAGTTCGATTCGCCATCGATCTTTGCCAGTCTCTTGGACTCAGAAAAGGGCGGCCGATTTTCCATCGCGCCGCTCCTGCAAAACAGTCGACCAAAGCAGAGTTACGTTCCGAACACCAATATTTTGCTTACGCGCTTTCTTTCGCCGGATGGCGTCGGCGAAGTGGTCGACTTCATGCCGGTCACCGGCAGCGTTGGGTCGGAAGAGGAGCGTAGCGAACGCTCAAGAATCGTCCGGCGGGCCAAGTGCATCCGGGGCGAGGTTCGCTTCCAAATGTTCTGTGAGCCCAAGTTTGATTACGCGCGTGCCTCTCATCAAATCAAACATATTTCAGAAACGGAGGTATTATTCATCCCGGACCACTCGCAGATTTCGGCCTTACGATTGCGCACGCAAGCGCCGCTTAAACAGGAACAGGACGGGGTTATCAGTGACTTCGTCTTGAAAGCGGGCGAGAAGGCTTTGTTTGTGCTTGAGCTTGACTGCGAAGAATCCGGCGATCTTAACGCCGCCCGCGAGGCGGAGTCTTTCAAGCAGACATTGAACTTCTGGCAGAATTGGATCGGACGATCAAACTACACCGGCCGATGGAGAGAAATAGTCGACCGCTCCGCTTTGGTGTTAAAGCTCTTAACCAGCCGGCGGTTCGGATCGATCGTGGCCGCGCCGACCTTCGGTCTACCAGAGTTAATCGGCGGTAGCAGAAATTGGGATTACCGTTTCACTTGGATTCGCGATGCTAGTTTTACGCTCTACGCTCTGAGCCGGTTAGGATTTACTGAGGAGGCGGGCGCCTTTATTCGCTGGCTGGTGGCGCGTTGCGCCGAAGCTACCCCGGATCGCCCACTGCAAATCATGTACGGGATAGATGGCCGGCATGAACTCCCCGAAGAACTACTCCCGCATCTTGCCGGGTATCGAGGTAGCGCACCGGTCCGCATCGGAAACGGCGCCGCGAATCAGCTCCAGCTGGATATCTACGGCGAAATGATGGATTCGATTTATATCTACGACAAATTTGGGGAGCAAATCAGTTACGATCTTTGGTGTGATGTCGTAAAAATTGTTGACTGGGTTTGCGAGAATTGGGATCGGCCGGACGAAGGCATCTGGGAGGTTCGCGGTGGGCAACAAGCCTTCTTTTATAGCCGCCTCATGTGTTGGGTTGCGGTTGACCGTGCGGCTCGACTTTCTATTAAGCGAAGTTATCCCGCACCCCGGGCGCGCTGGTTACAAACCCGAGATGAAATCCATCACCGAATTTACGAGTGCTTCTGGAATAAGAAGCTACAAAGTTTCGTTCAGACGGAGAAAGGGGATTGGTTGGACGCCGCCTGCCTCCTTTCGCCTCTGGTCCGATTTATCGCTCCAACCGACCCGCGTTGGCTTTCTACACTCAACGCGATTGAACAGAACTTAGTGGATGATTCTCTGCTTTATCGTTACCGGAGTCCGGATGGATTGGACGGAACAGAAGGAACCTTTTGTATGTGTTCTTTCTGGTTTATCGAATGTTTAGCCCGCAGCGGGAATGTGCATAAGGCGCGCTTTTTGTTCGAAAAGATGCTGGGGTACGCCAACCATTTGGGGTTATTTGCTGAAGAGTTGGGTCCTTCGGGCGAGCACCTAGGCAACTTTCCCCAGGCGTTCACCCATATGGCGCTCATCAGCGCGGCGTTCGAACTGAATCGGCGACTTGGCGGATCGTGATTAGTCGAGGGCAGGCGCGCTCCCTCTCTACTCGGCCGTGGCTGAACCGCACCGTGTTGGGAATTGCACTGGCTTCGCTCTTCAGCGATTGGAGCCATGAAATTGCAACCGCAGTATTGCCCGCGTTCCTCGGCTCTTTGGGCGCGGCTGCTGCCTGGTTGGGCATCATCGAAGGCGTCTCCGATGGACTATCCAGCTTTGCCAAACTAGGCAGCGGGTTCTATACCGATGGCCTACCTCGACGTAAGCCCATCGCATTTGCCGGTTACCTGGTTACCGCGCTGGCTACCGCAGCTCTTGGCTTCGCAACCGCAGCTTGGCATGTTCTCATCGCTCGCGCCACAGCGTGGCTCGGGCGCGGAGTTCGTACACCGGTTCGCAAAGCGCTGCTAGCCGCTGCGGTGGATCGTTCCGTATACGGTCGCGCCTTTGGCTTTGAACGAGCGATGGATACGCTTGGCGCCGTTTTCGGTCCGCTTACAGCGCTTGGGTTGCTCGCGGTATTTCCAGGAAAATACCACGTCGTTTTTGGGCTAACGTTATTGCCCGGTTTGGTGGCGGCAGCATTAATTGGATTAGTCGTTCAGGAGAAAAAGCGTACACCTGTACCGTACGCATCTTTTGGCGAACGGCTCCGCCGGTTGCCGAAAATTTACCGGCGGTTCCTTTTGGCGGTCGGAATTTTCGGCGCGGGAGCGTTCGCTCACACGTTGCTGATCCTTTGGGCCGCCCAACGATTAACACCCAGTCTCGGCGCTTCCGGCGCAGCGACTGCCGCTGTAGGTCTCTACGTTCTTCATAATATCTTCTATGCCGTTTTTTCTTATGTCGGTGGGTTGTTAGCGGATCGTTTTCCTAAAAACCGATTATTGGCAGGAGGATACGCGTTGGCCGCATTGATGGCGTTAGGCATTATTTTCTTACCGGCAAGTCTCGGGCTGTTGGCCCTCGTCTTTATGCTGGGCGGAGTGCAGGTAGCAATCGAGGAAACGCTGGAGGATTCGTTTTGCGCCGAGTTGATTGACCCCGCGCAGCATGGAATAGCCTTTGGCGTATTGGCCACTGTCAATGGGGTGGGAGACTTTCTGTCCAGTGCTATGGTCGGCTTACTCTGGTCGACCTTTGGTGCAGCCTGGGCTTTCGGATACAGCGCGCTCCTTTTCATCGTTGGCGCCATACTCGTGCCGCGGGTACGGCTTGCAACGCTCAAAGCATAACACCCAGCTTGCTTGCGCAAACTGGGTGTTCGTACTTTTTCGCTGCTAGATGAGGTTCAGTTCAAAGACTTTAAAAATCTTCAAATAAGAAGGTCTGCCAGAAACCCAACCCGTGCGTGGCTGCTCGCAAAATACGGAATTTGCTTTGCAACGTGATGTCATACACCTCGGCGTGCGGGAAACCGATCCCGAACCGATGCCAGCTGCCTCCACCGTTGGTTGAGGCATAAACACCAATGTCCGTTCCGGCGTAGAGGTGATTCGGGAACTTAGGATCGATCACTAGGCCGTTCACGGAAACATCCGGAATCCCGGAGCCCGCTGGCGTCCAAGTAGGCGTCTTCCCCGAATTCAACGCGCTCACCAGGTTAATCGTTTTCCAGACCTGTTGACCTGGTGCCAGCCCGTATCCGTTAAATGCCACATAGGCGACATTGGGATTGGTCGGACTGAGCACAACGCGAGTGATGTAGTTGCTAGGAAGGGGGCCAGTGATATCAACCAGTGCTGAGGCGCCTGTGACCGTAGCAAAAACATTCCCGGTCTGGAGCCCGACCAAACGGATGTTATCATTCAAAGGCGATATGCCGATTGCACTCACAGTGAATCCTTGAGGCGTTCCGGCACCTAAAGGAAGTATGGGAGCCTCACTGACGACCTGCATCGTATTGCCGCGGTCTGTGGACCGATAAAGGCGATCCGTGCCAAAATAGACTGTGTTTGGGGTCCCGGGTCCGAGTGCCATCGGCGCGTAGAAGTCGACGTTATCGGTTATACTGATTCCGTTGAACGTATCGGTGCTTCCGTCGCAATAGACAAAAGTACTCACTGGCCCGCCGTATATTCCGTGAAACGACCAATTGCCCTCGGCGGCGCACGACGTGCTTAGCACGCGTCCAAACCCGATGAGATTGCCGGTTTGATTAAAATAAGTGTGATACATCGTCACATGCTCGGTGTCAGTCGCGCTTTGATCGATGAGCGCATAACCGCCATCGCCGAAATCGGCTCTAGTGAAAGTGCCGTCCGGCTTCCGAAAGATTGTGCCGTTGTCTTGGGTTCCACCAATGGTGAACTGCGGATCGGTCGGGTGCACTGATATGCTCTGGAATTGAGTCGCAAGAAAACCGAACGTATTGATGTCCTGCCACGTGCGCCCACCGTCAGCAGACTTCCAGACGCCACCATCATTGCCGGTATAAACGACGTTTGGTGCGGAAGGCGCGATTGCGATTGCATGGCTGTCGGCGTGCAGGGTGTTCACGCTTGGGACAAATGTATTCCCTCCATCATTGGAGTATTGAAAGGTGCCGCCACCATTAGTTGGTCCTATTCCGAGATTAGGATCCGTTACCGGATCAGACGGTTTCGGAACAGGCATTGCGACGCCGTCAAAGAAAAAGCCGCCGCCACCGCCATCCGGGTCAAGTCCCGACGCACTCACCGTGCCTGCTAAGTACACATTTGCCGGATTCTTTTGATCAATCGCGATCGCAATGTTGTAAAAGCCCTGTCCGCCAGCGAACCCATTTGCATCCGGCAAAGTAAGAGGAAACGTGACGCCGCCATCGGTCGATTTCCGGACGACACCCTGATCGAAGTATTGGAACGGCAGTCCGGTGCTTGGATCGATCACGTTTGTATTCGCGAATTCGCTAGTAGCCGCCAGCACGATGATCGTTCCCGAAACCGGATCCTCCGCGACGGCCAGCTTTACGTTCGTATCTAAAGGCAGGTTCCCGTCACTGGTTCCGGTGATGAGTGCCCGAGTGAATGTTGGCACCGGATCGAGCGCATCGTTGGTGTAGTAGATGCCCCCGGTCGGGTCGGTATCGGTCGACGGGCCCGGCATCGTTCCAAAGATGCCGCAGACCAGGTGGTTTGGGTTGTCGGGGTTAAGAACCGCACTGGTCACTCTCGTGTCAGTTCCAGGGCCGACCTGAAGCCGCTCAAAAGTGGGATGGCCGCTGCGGAAATTTTTCGAGCGATAAAGACCGCGGGGCGGTGGTAAAGCCGCCGTCGCTAGACCTAGACCCCCGAAGGCAGACGAGGTCGTGCAGAAGAGAATGTTATCATCCTTTGGATCGACGACGACTTGCGTAATCGCGCGTTTGGCGAGCACGTTGTTTCCGTTGGCGTCAAGCGCGTAGGGCCCCTTCAAGTGTGGAAACCAGGACGTCGATTCCTCTATCACGTAAATCCCGACGCCGAAATGGCTGTCGCCCGAAAAGTTACCCTCGCCAGTCCCAACGATCACTTTATCATGATCCTTTGGGTCAATGGTAATAGAGCCGACCGCAAAATTCTTGGCCCCGATAAAAAGAGATCTCCAAGTCTGGCCACCGTCGAGCGAACGAAACACTCCACCCTGAGCCGGACCGACGTAGACGATATTGGGATTCGTAGGATCCACCACAATCACATTTACCCGTCCGCTGACTGGTTTCTCCTGGGGACTATTGAGAGGAGTACTGAGAGGGAGTGTCTGGCCGTTCGGGATCGGGCTCGGACCGAGAGGAAACCAAATCGGTCCGAATTCGAAGAGATCGAGGATCGATTCCGATTCCCGAATTGCCCGATCGTTTGCCGACGGTAATCGGGTCTGCTTATTACCGAACAGCGGCTTAGAAAACGGTTTCGGATGCAACCGCCGAAGATCGATGGCC
Organism: uncultured Verrucomicrobiae bacterium; assembly: GCA_963804425.1. GTDB lineage: Bacteria > Verrucomicrobiota > Verrucomicrobiia > Chthoniobacterales > JAFAMB01 > DASTDH01. The sequence continues at coordinate 992,178 of CAWDQF010000007.1, forward strand.
TGAGCGGTTTGAGAAAAACAGAGTGGAGCAAAGACAACTGCCATTCCCAAAAGGGTGGCCTTAAATATCGAGCTCGGGCCCAAAGGGGACCATTTCGGCTTCGCCGGCAAAGTATGATTCATAAACTGGAAACGATGTTTCTTTGATGGACCCCGTGTTCCGAGTGGGTGAGGGGTAATCGAACACGGTTACCAAGTTTCGAAGAGCGGTGTCCAACACAAAACGACGACATCCCCTTAAAGATTTATTCCCGATTTAAGGAATATTTTTAATATTTTTAACTGATCGCTCGGGCTATGGGTAGTGGAATCACTGGAAGTGAGCTTCTACAGAGATTGCTGCGCCTCGGGCGCCCGTCAGCCTATTGGCTCTTACCCCCTCATTAAGAGGATATTTTTGAACATTCGCTCCCGGTGTTGATGCGCCTGACGGGAAGCGCGGAACAATCAACGCACAAGGTTGGTAGGGTGAAAGCCTGGGGCGGTTTCAGCCGCAATGGCTTGCCGCCTCCGTGAGGCTACGGCGCGCCCTAGCATTGTGCTCGTGCGTAGTCTAGGGGTGTGGCCGCGACGAAGGTCCGCGAAGTCGGAAGCCGTTCATTTACCATCGACGGAACGGTTTCGCCCTACTGATCGCGGCTGGGCTGGGCGTCCCGTCCGAGGTTGTCTCCAGGACGTTTTCCCGGTTTTCGGGTGATTGAGCCCTGAGCTAGGATTTGCTGCACTTCGGCCCGGTTGGTGAAAACCTGAGTGGCCATGAAATTGTTTGTGCCGTCCTTCTTCTCAATCTGGCCGAGCACAATAGCCTCCTGGCCAGCCTGCGGTATGTCGATCTGGCTTCCGCTTCGGATGGTTGCCGGTAGAGACTGCACGTTTGCCCCGCGGATGTTACTACCTGATTTGGAATCGACGATGGTAAACGTTCTCTGTTCCAGAGCCACCTTTTGGACGATTCCGTGGAGAGCTACAATTTTTCCGTGATATTCATCCGGATTGGTTAGGACCTGATTAACACCAACGACCTGAAGTTTCGATTGAGCAGACATTTGACTCGTGCCAATCACCATAGCCGCAGCGAGGGTTAATATTTCTGCCTTCATCGTTTCCTTTCCTAACTCTAGACAGGATAGAGTCCGTTCTTGCTCAAGTTGGACTCTTTTCCAACTCCCCGCTCACCGCGCGTTGTACTTCAGCACGGCTTTGTTCGCCGGCGAGGTGAAGGATGATGTCCGTTTTCGAAATGCTGCCGATCAATCGCTGTGAGGTTAGATTATCGACAACCGGCAACCGTTCTGACCGCGTCTCTGAAAATTTCTTGAGGGCGTCTACCATGCTGTGTAAAGGCGAGATGCGAGGAAAATTTTCGTCCATGATATCGGCTGCGATTACCACGGTCTCCAACTCCGGACGGTCAAGAAACGCTTTTACGTCATGCAGCGACACGGCTCCGAGCAGCTTCTTGTTCTCATCTATGATGTAAATGTGTTGGAACTGATGTTGCACAAAGGTTTGGGCGATTTCCGCAAAAGTCGCGTTCGGAGCCAGCGTGAGCGGATCGCGCTTGATCAGGTCGAGTATATCTACCTCGGCGAGTTGGCTATTGAAAAATGCAGCGCCCTTGCGTTCCAGCGACTCACCATACATGAATCGGCGTTCGAAAAAGCTGCTGCAGTAATAGCCCAGCACGCAGGCAACCATCAGAAATGGAACGATGGCGTAACTGAGCGTGAGTTCAAATACCATCAAGATGGCCATCAAAGGCGCGCCGGTGGTAGCGGCCAGGAATGAGCCCATCCCCATTAATCCGTACATCGTGGGATCAGGGCGAAGCTGGGGGGCAAAGTAAAGCACCGCTTGGCCGTAGAGCACACCGATCGCGGATCCGATAAAAAGCGTCGGGGTAAAGACACCGCCTACTGCGCCGGACCCGAATGTCGCCGAGGTGGCAATCAACTTAACGATTAGGAGAAATAGGACCGTGTTAAAATCCCAATTCTGATGGAAGAGAGAGGAGACCAGTCCTTGTCCGTTACCGCACACCTGAGGATAAAACATGGCGAGCAGCCCGACCACCGCTCCACCTAGCCCTAGCTTGGCAGGTACCGGTATATCCAATTTCGCGAAGAGCGATTCGGTCCGACGCAAGACCCGCAAATAGAGGGGCGCCAGAAGTCCCAGGAATATGCCGATCGCGCAAAGCGGCACGATCTCCCATCGCGTATGCAGACCGAGGTCGGGCGATAGGTAGAGCGGACCCTCTCCATGCATTGCCCGGGTTACGAAAGTGGCGGCAACCGAAGCCAGGATCAGCGGCCCAAGCGATTCAACCACTACCGTCCCGAGCACGATTTCAGCCACAAAAAATGATCCGGCAATTGGCGCGTTGTAAGCACTCGCTATTCCCGCTGCCGCCCCGCAAGCGACTAGATGCCGTCGCTGCGGTATCGGGGAATTGCGAAACCGTCCAATTAATGAAGCGAGGAGCGAAGAGAGTTGAACGAGCGGTCCCTCTCGTCCAATTGAAGCGCCGGTGCTGATCGAGAAAAGAGCCGAAATCGTTTTGACCAGGCTAGCTCGGAAAGAAATGATCCCATTTCCGACTACGACCGCTTCCATGTAGTCGGTTGTGGATTTCTGCCGCACGCTGGCGATCAGCCGATTACCAATCCATAGCGTCAGTCCAGCCAGGACACCACCGGCCACCGGCACCAGAAACCGTTGCCAAAGTGGTAAGCGTTCAAAGCTGCTGATGATCGCAGCGTTCGACCCGGTGAAGAGCCAATGGAGAAAGTCAGTACCCCGGCGGAAACATTCGGCGGCCAGCGCTCCAAGTATGCCAATGATCGCAGCCCAAACCAGCGTGACCTGTCGCTCACCGAGCCGAAACCTATCGATCAGCCAGACTTTCAGGATGAGAAGCCAGCGCAGGAGCGGCGAAAGGCGCTGCCGTTTCTCTTCCGTCTCCATCAGGTACCTTACAGTTCCGCGAACGTCTCGAGGAATTCCGCCATATTGCTCGCAGCCAGTAGCCGGTCAAGCACCGGTTGATTGCGCAGGTGTCGAACGAGGAAGGAGGTGAGATCCAAGTATTCTCCGATAGCGGCCTTTGGTACCCCGATCAGCAGAATCAAGCGGACCGGAGTGTCGCCGAAAACAACGGGTTCGGGACAGATCCCGATCGCCAAGACCAACGAACGCACGCTGTCTGTTCTGGCATGAGGAAAAGCAATACCCATCGGGAGCAAAGGCGGATCAACCTTTTGGCGCTCAAGAACCGCGGCCCGCAGCCTGTCCGGATCGACCACATCCGGATGGTTACGCAGGGAGGAGAGAAGCTCATCGATCGCTTCGGTATCGGCCTTTGCCTGGACCGGATTGACAAACCCGGCTGAGCGTAACTGGGTGATGGTCTGGTTCTTAATCACTGGAGCCTCCGGCGTGCCGAGTCACACACTTCGCCGAAAACAGTTTTCCTTAGCTGAGAAAAATCTAGTTCAGATACGACTGTCATGTTTCGATGCCCTGAAATTCCCATAGCAGAAAAGGGACAGTAAAGCGAGTCGGCATAGTCTCCCCCCAAGGGGGAACAAGACTCAGCCCGGGGTTTTAACCCCGGGAATTGGTTCTTAATGCGATATGCCCTGCCGGGGCACCGGGACCCAAAGCCGCGGGTGTTAATCGAATTACTAGCACTTGGAAACCCGGATACTCTAGCGCCCCTTTTCAGGGCGAAACCCGCTCAAGGCTGGTAGGGCGAAACACGTCGTCGAGCGACAGCGAGATAAGACGTGTGAGCCAAACCATGCGGCTCACAGCCTGTCCGCGTCGTGGGAATCGGATCAGATCGCATCAGGCTGTTTCGCCCCGACCAATCGTGGGTTTCCGCAACCCCTTTGGGATCGTCCCGCGCTACCGGCCTTCAGCCTCCTCCTTGAGCCCTAACGGCTTTCTCATTCGCTCGGAAGAGGTCTCCAGATCGATCACTCGTACGAGCGAGCCCAAGCTCGGAAAACCGTCGTGATGCCAATCGACGGCCGGCTCTTGCATCCGGCCGATTGGGCAGATGCGTTGCGCTCCCCAGCGAACTGCGAGATCGATGGAGTCGGAAATCAGTGGATGAATCCCGATCGTGCTGATGTGCTTTCGCAACAAAGCGATGTTTGTCTCTGAGCTGTCACTAAACGGTTTGATAACGAACGTGCGGTGCAACGGGTGATGAGGGATGGTTTCAGCGGGATCGAAAAGCACCGTCCAATCCAGCGAATCATGCTGGCTTTCCCAAAGATGAGCCATCGCGTCGTTTGCCGCTCGAAATCTCCACTCTTCGCGGAACGCGCGGATGGCTGCGGCTACGTCCAAAGCCATCTGAACTCGAGAAAAGGTTTGCCATTGGTCAAGCTGTTGAGCGAGCTGTGCTGCGAAATCGTGTGCGCGTTCCTTGACTAGAAAAAATTGCGGCGAGAGACACCCCAACTGGTCGAAGGCAGAGGCATCCCGAATGGCGGCTGAGATCTCGTTCTGCGTCCACTCGCCCAGGACTATCGCAAAACTGATCTTGTGCCCGTGAGGGACGAACCGCTGCCATGGCTGTACGCGGTTCGCGAGCTCGCGAATAGTGGCGTCGGAGCCGAACACGACTATCGCCGCGGCGCTTTCTATCCAATCGGGCAAAAGTCGATTTGAGAATCGCGGTTGAAGCTCATTCGGCAATGATGTCGCAAAGGTGGCCAGCTCGGTCAAACCGATCGCCGGGAGTTTAACCCAATTTTCAGCACCAACTAGAATGCCGCGGATCAGGCTCTGAAGCCCAGCGTGCGGCGTTTCTCCGGAAACGATGTGAAGAACCGGCGAGCAAGGAACGAGTTGACGGAGCCGGTCACCGTACGGTGCCCAGGAAGAGGTCAGGAATTCGGACCCAAGTTCTCGGGTTACCCAATCGCACAAAAGCTGAGGAGTGATTTCGCCTAACCAGGGAAACAACTTTGCGGATTTCGCGATAGCCTGAACTCGTTCAGGAAAATTCATGGTCTTACTGACCCAGCTGAAGAATTTCATCTACGGCTCGAGAGCATCCCCGCGGTAGCGCGTTTGGATCTCGCCCCAGCAAACGAAACTCCGCACTGGATTGATGCTGGCCCAAATCCTGAGTCTGGATCGAAAGGACGGACCAGAAGTTAGCTAAGTCGATGATGCGGATCATTCCGACTTCGCCGGCTCGCACTTCTCGGTTTGTTGCGGGATCAATGATGGTGACACCGGTCCAGGGCGGCCCAGTATGGGAGCCATCAACGCCGGACGCATAAAATTGGGAGCTAAGCTCTGTCATGCCGTATTCGTTCCAAATGTTGTCAGTTGGTATTCCGAAGTAAGTCGATAGCCGCTGGTAAAGTTCTCTCTTGTCGGTCGCTCGTTTGCTGCCTTTAAATCCGCCAGTTTCCATGATCAGGCTCCGGTCGGGCAACGGAAGCCGGGATTCGCCCGAACGTTGCAAGAGATCGAGGAACCCTAGAGCGGTACCGAAAAGAGTCATCGGTCCATCTGCTCGTTCGATGAAATTGCGGAGGCCGGCTAAATCAAGGTTTCCAGGATCTTTCCAAAAGCAGTGGGGCTCTGCATCGTCACTCAAGAAAGCGCCCATTCGGGCCAAGGAGGAATAGGGATTTTGGCTCGGTGTCGGCATCAATAATCCGACTCGATAACGTGGCAGCCCGGCAAAGTCCCAGCCCCGCAGCACCGCTTTTTTGTAAAGCTCAAGCGACGAAAGAAAATGGCGGCCATATCCTTCTCCGGTCGTCCCACTGGTCCGAAATTCGAATCGCGTTTCCGCTACCGGGAAACTCCGAATTTCCGAACGTTTGAATGCTTGTTGCGGCAGGCCCGGAATCTCTTTCCAAGAAGAGACGTCATTCGAAACACCGAGGGCGCGACAGTACAAATCGTAAGGACGATTTGTCCTACGTTGGAATTGGTAGAGTCGGATGGCGAGTTCCTCAAAGCGCCGAGGTTGCTCTAGAAAGGAGAGGATCTCTTTTTCGAGGTTCATTCGCCAATGATCTTTACCAGAACGCGTTTGCGGCGCCTTCCATCGAACTCACCGTAAAAGACCTCTTCCCAAGGTCCGAAGTCGAGCTTCCCGGCGGTGATTGCAATGACCACTTCCCTTCCCATGAGCGATCGCTTCAGATGAGCATCTGCGTTATCCTCAGTTCCGTTGTGCGCGTATTGCGAATGGGGAAGCTCTGGCGCGAGTTGTTCCAGCCATTTTTCGAGATCAGCATGCAGACCTGGTTCATTGTCATTAATGAACACGCTGGCGGTAATGTGCATAGCGTTTACCAGGATCAAACCTTCCTGGAGTCCGCTTTCTCGTAGACAAGCTTCGATTTGGGGTGTGATCCGGATAAATTCGCGGCGTTTTTTTGTCTCGAAACTCAACTCTTTACGGTAGGTTTTCATCGCGAAATGGAATTTTTGAACTCGCTGTTTCAACCCAGTGCTTGGATCAGCCTAGCTACCCTCACCCTCCTCGAGATCGTTCTTGGAATCGATAACATTATCGTCATCTCTATTCTCGCAGGTAAATTACCGCTGCCGCAACAGGGTCGAGCGCGGAAGGTCGGCTTGTCCCTCGCTTTAATCACGCGCATTCTGCTCTTATTAAGTATCAATTGGCTAATGACTTTGCATCAGCCCTGGATCACGCTTTTCGGCCGGATGATGAACGGGCGCGATGTGATATTGGCCGGCGGCGGACTTTTCCTGATCGCCAAGAGTACTCGGGAGATCCACGACAAGATGGAGGGCGCAAAGCGGGGGACGGCGATGCCGAAAGGACTAGGCTTCCTCTCGGTGGTCGTGCAAATCATCTTGCTGGATATAATCTTCTCGCTCGACTCCGTCATTACAGTGGTCGGTATGGCGCAACAACTGGCAGTAATGATCGGCGCGATCATTTTGTCCGTGCTAGTAATGCTGCTGGCGTCCGGAATGATCAGCGCCTGGGTGAATCGTTACCCGACTATCCGGATCCTAGCACTCGCGTTCTTGTTTCTCATCGGTGTCGTGCTCGTAGCAGATGGATTCGGACAACACATCGATAGAGGCTACGTCTATTTCGCCATGGCGTTTTCGACCGTAGTCGAGATTTTGAATCTGCGCTTTCGCTCACCCCGCCGGCCCTGAAGAGAAGGCGTGTCGGCGTAACGCCGGGTGGGCGTATCGGCGTGGTGCCGCAGCTGGTAGGGCGAGGCTCCCGAACGCACCAACCTATTCGCAACGCCTCCGGCGTTCCTTGAGACAAACCGATTGTTTGTCGATGCGCCCGCCGAGCCGGACCCAGGATTGGTCATCACGCCGACACGTCATTACGCCCTCACGCCAATCTCAGGCGCGGATCGGCCGCAAGAATCTTTTCCAGACCTTTCCAGCTCGCGTCGTCCATCGTCTGAAAGACGTGCAGGTAGATTGTCACAATCTCGGGTCGATGGTGTTCGAGCAGTTGGCGAACTGCCGTATCGAGTTTTTCGCTCGATGGTTCTGCCGGGAGTTGATCGACGAACCCTTTTCCATCGTGCGGTATTTCTAGTGCATCGAGGAATCCGCAAATCAAATCTTTTTGTGCGCCGAGCAGCCAGATCTGAAGTGTCTGCGCTGCGACATCGTCCGCTGGTTTTCGGCTGAGCGTTTGCCGCAGCCATTCATGTCGTTCAGTTTTCGGTTTTCGCTCGATGAAGACAGGGCGCAACTTGCGTTGGTTAGCGAGATTCTGGATGATGGCCCGATAAACCGCTTTCTCGTGTTCCTGGAGATAAGAGAACATTTCGTTCACTAATTCGGCCGGACATTCGCGAAAAATTTCGTAACTCCTCATGGTTGCCAGGGCGGAAGAATTCACGCGGATAGCCATCGCGTCCAGCGGAAAGACGGGCGGAGCAGCCCGTCGGACTTGGAATTGAGTGGCATGGCAGATAGTGAATTTGACTGAGAGACAAGCGGGCCGTGCAGACGGGCTGCTGAAATTTCGCTTGGCGAAAGAAAATAAAAGTCAATCCTTCTCCGCGGAGTTTGAGCAGCCCGACTCCGCAAAGCCTGCGTCGCGGCCAGCTTTACAATGTTTCCCCGAGCTCTTAGCCAGGGCCTGCCGCTTCGCTCGCTTATGAATAACTGCGAAACTGATATCAGCGCAGCGACGGCGGCCTGTCGAGAGGGCGACTGAATTTTTCACATCAGATCAGCAAGCTACCGGTTAGCCCAGTTTTCAAGCCCGACAAGCTGCTAGCGCTCAGGAACCCTCGGCGCTATGAATCTGTAGCGATTTGGAATTCTTCTAGCCTGCAGCGCCATGTTTCCTGAGGCTGGCTTGTCCGCCGAAGTTGTGGGTCGTGGGCAAAACGAAGGAGGAAGCGTCAGAGTACTTTAACGCTGTCGGCGTTCTCGGCGTTTTCCGGCTTCGCCGCGTCGTTTCGAAACTCCGGAAGCTTCGTCGGACAAGCCGGCGTTGATCTTAGGTACGGCTGTGAGAGCTTATCGCTATCGGCTATGCAACCACAAGGGTCTATCCTCGGTCTCAGGGAGAGCGATCTGCAGGATTGGTTTGCCGAGAAAGGGGAGAGTCGATACCGAAGCGAGCAGGTTCTCCGGTGGATATACCAAAAGCGAGTCGACCAGTTCGACCAGATGTCTAATCTGCCGGACGTCTTGCGAGAGGCTTTGAGATCATCTTTCTCGCTTCGTTCGTTAGGTTGCGTTCGGCAGACCGGGTCCAAGGACTCGACGCGCAAATTTTTGTTTTCGTTGTCGGATCAAAACCTGGTGGAATCCGTCTTAATCCCTGCTAGTCCCGCTCTCTACGGATCCGCTTCCGATCGCAAGACGCTGTGCATCTCCACTCAGGTCGGTTGCGCCTACGGATGCAAATTCTGTGCGAGCGGCCTTGACGGTTGGACGCGAAATCTGCGCGCAGACGAGATCGTCGAGCAGATCATCCAGGTTGAAGCGATCGCGAACGAAAAGATCAATAATCTCGTTTTTATGGGGATGGGCGAACCGCTGGCAAATCTCTCCGATGTGATGCGAGCGATTGAGATCATCAATGCGCCTTGGGGTTTAGGAATTGGAGCCAGACATATTACCGTTTCGACCAGCGGATTAGCACCACGGATTCGGGAGCTGGCCGAACATCCGTTGCAGGTCCGTCTCGCGATCTCATTGCACGGAGCGACAGACGAAGTGCGCAACCAAATTATGCCGATCAACCGTAAGTACAACCTAGCGTCGTTGGTGGAGGCGTGCGTCTATTTTACCGAGAAAAAGAAACAGCGGCTCTCGTTCGAATATATCCTGATCGAAAGCGTCAATGACCAGATAGAGCAGGCGATCGCCTTAGCTGCGTTGGCTTCTCGCCTGAAGGCGAAGGTGAATTTGATTCCCTACAACAGAGTGGAAGGTTTGCCCTGGAAGCGTCCCTCATTGAATCGGCAGCGCACTTTCTTAAGAGCCTTGGCGCGGTCCGGCATAGATGCGACGATTCGACAGGAAAAAGGGCACGACATCGATGCGGCCTGCGGTCAATTGCGCCTGCAAACGCTCCGCGATAAAAGCTTTGCAGGCCCGTCCGAGGTAGGATAATGGTCGCGTATGGCTGATTATTTCGATGAGCCAGAGCCTGCTTGGGATGAGTACGATTGGGAGCGGTTTCTTCAACAGCAGGATAGCAAGACCGAACGCTACATGGAGTTGTTCGAGAAGTATATCGATGACCCCAACCGCGATCAAATCATCGCTCGAGAAATGGGTTGGCCACATCTTCTTGAACCAACTTCGGACGAATTAGAAGAGATCGAATTTGAGGGAGATGCCGCAGACGAAAATGAGGAGGATCTTCGGGAAACGTTCGAATCGCACCCGCTTTACCAAAGCGCGTTCTCTTTGACAGTTTGGATCGACCAGCTTTTTGATGAAGCCCCCATCGCAGCGTCCAATCCGAGTGGCGTTAGATTGGCTTCTCATGTGGCGGTAGCGAGCGCGAAGCTGGCAGCAGCTCTCAGCGACCAGGAAAGCGAAGAGATCGGTATGACCATCGCTTACTTGAAACGGGCGCTCGGCGCGATTTCCACCGCTCTCGACGCTGCCACGCGCATGGATCGAGAGGGAATTCTGAAGCGCGCTCAATTCGAGAGCTTGTACCAGAGGCTGTTCCAGGTCCGAGACGGCATCATCGTTTTGATGGGCGACCTCAGGGCAGAATGGCGGCGGCGCTACGGCACATAATGCGCTGGAACCTACATTAATTGAGAAGTTGAATTGTGGGTTTGAATGAATTACGCGTGCGCCCGTCTAAAAATGTGGCGGGTGACTATCGAATGGAATCGGCGGAGCCGGACGATTTCGACCTAGTGAAACGTTGTCAGGCCGGCGAAGCTGGGGCCTTCGACGAGCTTGTCACTAAGTACCGCTCGAAGGTGTTTTCCATGATTTACGGAATGGTGCAGAACGAACAAGATGCTTGGGATCTCGCGCAAGACGGATTTCTCAAGGCTTGGCGTTCGATCCATCGGTTCAAGCGCCAGTCTTCCTTTTACACCTGGCTCTATCGGATCATGACCAACGTTACCATCGATGCCCTTCGGCGGAAGAACTTCCGCAGCGATGCGGAGTTCGATGATCGAATTGCACCGACGGAGTTCGAACCAAGTTCGCGGACGACACCTGCTTCCGCACCGCTGCCCGACCTAAGCCTGGAACGGGCCGAGATACGCCAGCGAATCGAATCGGCCATCGGCAGACTCTCGCCGGAGCACCGCGCGGTGATCACGATGAAAGAAATCCAGGATTTGCAATACAACGAGATTGCCGACATTCTTGGGTGCTCCGTTGGGACCGTAATGTCTCGTCTCTTTTATGCCCGGAAGAAACTGCAAACCTTGTTGAGAGACGTTTATGAAAACCTTTGAGGAGCGTTATACCGCGTACCTTGATGGATTGCTAAGTGGGCAGGAGGCAGCGATTTTCGAGCGAGAACAGCCTGCTTTGGCCGCGAAGAAGGCGGAGTGGCTGAAACTACAGGGCCTGCTTCGGGAAAACCTCGTGCCCGTCGAACTAACGAATCCGGATTTCTTTAACGCCCAATTACTCGCGCAGATTGCCCAAGCTCCCCGGGCGCATCGGGGTCGGGCCGGACGTTGGTTTGGGATCCCGCACCTAGCTTGGGGCGGCCTCGGGGCGCTAGGCGCCGGCATCGTGCTTTTTGTTACCTTGATACCGCATGGCGACCTGTCCGATCCGGGATCTGGCTATGTCGCGGAAGTCTTAAAAACGACAACGATCGATCCGAAGGTTACCGTAACTGTCGATTCGCAAAAAGGAATTACGATTATTAAACTCGAGGGCCTGGAAAAAGTGCCCGCCGATGAGGATCTGACGCACTGACTCGTAATGCTGATCCGATTGTCCCTTCTTGGAACATACGCAGTAGGAATTTGCAACCTCCGAACGTTTGTTCTGGGAGCCGGCCTCATTTTAGTGACGACAAGCAACGCTGTCCAAGCCGGTGAGTCCCAAGTGGGTGAATCCGTCTGGGGGTGCCTCTTATACGCTTCCAATGAACGCGCGGCCGAAAAAACGCCGGCCCAAATCCCGGCTCGCATTCGCAGCTATGATGAGCGTTTGGAAAAACTTCTGGGATACGCGAGCATCCAAACGCTAGGACAGGGCCAGACTCAAGTTGAGCCGAACAATTCTGGTTCGATCGTTTTCCACGGCAATATTCGGATCGAGCTTACCGGGCTGACGCCGCAACCGGGTGATCACTTCCTGGTGGGTCTCCGGCTTTTTCACGGAGACCACCAGTTAATCGAAACCCAAGCCAAAGTGACCCGAGGGAGCCCATTGTTCATCCGGGGCCCGCTTTGGCGAGAGGGCCAGCTGGTCGTTGCGGTCATGGTTATTTCCTGATCGCGAACCGGCCGAATTGGCGCGTGTGAGATTTGCGGGGCTAGGCGACCGGGGGAACGGCTTGAGCCGCTGACCCGGAGACGGCGCCGCCTTTGAACAATTCTTTCACCGTTGGCCGGCTAAGCACCATCAGCGTGAAGATCCCGAGAATAATGCTAGGGAAACCCAGGAGATCCAGGATGCCGACGAAGAAACAGAATCCGTAACCGCGTTGCTTGCGCAGCTTACCGCCGGCCAAAAGCATCAAAATTCCGTAAATTATAGCAGCGACGAGGAACACGATACCGAGGCCGATGAAAATACCGCCGAAAGCGCCAGCCGACATACCGGTGTCGGTGGTAGTGTTGGGCGAGGCTGCGGTCGCAACGCCGATCCCGATATAGATTATCCCGAAAATTAAACCAAACACGATGGCTAGAATGCCCCAAATGGTATGGAGCACGCCTAGTAGCTTCAAATGGTCGAGGTCCTTGTTCATGGTGGAGAGCCCTCCTTGTGGCAGATTTCGGATTTGCCGTCAACCCAGACCGAGCATCGGAGCATTGCTCTGGGTGCGTATGAGGATGCAAAGGATGCGATGGCCAATAAGGCAAAGAAGAGAGATTTCATCTCAGGGTTTATTTTCAGTTCCCTCCATGGCGGAAAGATCCACTGGAAGGCTATGCTCTCTTCGCCCGGGAGACCAGACAGAAGCCTGTCGATGAAGGCCAGGCGGGTGAGTTTCAGCAGGAAGCGCTCAGGACGTGGATTCCCAAATTTTAGTTTGTTCTTTCAACAGCTTACGAGTGTTCAAATCGTGTAGAGTGAACGCTAACCTTTTAGCGCCTGTCACACCCCACAAATTCAAGCACGTATCCAGGTGCAAGCTTTGCGTTGATTCTGGCACGTTCGGCGATCGTTTCGTCTAAGCTTTCAAGCCGATACAGGTTCGTTATCCGCTCAATTGCAGCTTCAAATTCTTCATCACTCATAGCGCTTGTGAGACGAGTATCCTGGATAATCAAAATGGCGCACGCCAAGCACGGCAACCACACGGCGCGGTGAAATGCGCATGACCAAGATTTATTGGTAGCGTGCTAGGGTATTCGTTAGCATCCCTGTAGCCAATAATTGTTTCAGCAAACTTTTCTCTTACAGCCGATTCGGCTACGTCACATGCTGAGACTTCAGGGGATTGTTTGTGATGCGTGCAAAGCAGTTCCACAAGCCACGGCTTTTTTGGTGACGATTTATTAATGCCGAGAGCTACAGTATAGAAAAAAGCTGGCACGAGTATCCGCCGGGAAAGTACCACGATATAGCATCCTTCACCAGCAGCCAGAGACTTAGGTAACATCCGCCAGTGTCGATAGATTTTTTAGGCCGGCTCGAAAGACAAAAGTCCAAAAGAAGTGCTGCTGGAGCAAGGTCCGCGCAGGGGGCATTCGTGACGGATGAAACTGGCTTGGAGCCAAAACTGATGAGTTTGGGCTGACTCCATTCCTTTCAGCCGCAAGAAAGTTTCCCAGGATGGCGCTGGAACGGCTTTGATGAGGCGGCCGCTACTTCGACTTTCAGTTATTATTGTCGGTCAGTGCGATACCGCCGGAAAACGGCACCGAGCAATTGAATGTGGTATTAAACCGGTATTTGTCGGTGGCAGACAGCTCAAAACCGAAACCGGAATTGCTAACCATGTTTTCGAGGAAATAATTATGGCCCTGCCCCAAAACTCCGTCGCCGAATCCAGAGATGACATTCTCGCTGACCAGGTTACCGCCACTACCCGAGATAGAGATTCCAATCCCAGCGCCTCCGGTTAGGGAAGTCATCTGATTATTTCGCACGATGGACCCCGCGACTGTGATGAGAATGATGCCATCGGTCACATTGGTCAGTCTCAGATTTTCCACAATATTGCCTGTGTTGAGCGCTGTTCCTCCAGTATGCTCGAGATAGACTCCGTAGAAGAAAACGGCGATGATGCCGTTCTGGATAATGACATTCCCAGCATTGTGGACGTAGACCCCGACGTTCGATGTCGGGGTGCCAGGGAAGTAGAGATAATGGCCTGCCAGATCCAGGGTCACATTACTGCTGAGGATCGTGATGGCTGCGCCGGCGGCCGATGAGTAAGTGAGGTTTGAACCCAGAACATAGGTGCCGGGAGCATTGATGGTGTAGGGTACCGAGTTAATGACGGTCTGACCGAAGGAGTCGGCACCAAAGGATGCGATGACTACAGGGTGAAAAAGAGAGATTTCATGTGAGGGTTTATTTTCAATTAAATTCCCTCCATGGCGGAAAGATCCACGGGAAGGCTACGCTTTCTTAGGCCGGTAAACCAGACTCGGCTGGAAATCGCAGCCTCCTATCAAACAGTTGTTTACGGATTAGCGAAGGCCACCGGTAGCGAGAAGTTGTTCGCCGGTGAGCCAGGCGGAGTCTTCTGACGCCAAAAAGACAGCGATGGAGGCGATGTCACCAGGTTGGCCGATGCGGCCGAGCGGAGTCTGCGCGATGGCGGCCTTCTCGAAATCAGATCCGATGACGCCGCCGCTGTGGGTGCCTTCAGTCTCGACCACGCCGGGATTGATGGTGTTGACCCGGATCTTCTTCGGGCCGAGCTCTCGGGAGAGCACGCCGGTGATGGCGTCAACCGCGCCCTTGGTGCCGGTGTAAACCACGCTGTTCGGAGGTGTGATGCGACTGGCAACGGAGCCGATGTTGATGATGCTGGCGCCTTCGCTGAGGTGCTTGACAGCTGCCTGCGTGGTGAGCAGAAGACCGAGCACGTTAACGTTAAATGCCTTGTGGAATTGTTCTTCGGTGATGGCCTCGATGGGAGTGAACTCGTATACGCCGGAGTTGTTAACCAGGATGTCTAGGCGGCCGTAGTTTTTGATGGCGGCGTCGATGATGCCGTTCGCCTCAGGAGCTTTGGAGACGTCGCCCCCCACGGCGACCGCCTTGCCACCGGCTGCGGTGATAGCGGCGACCACAGTGTCCGCGCCAGCCTTGCTGGAAGCGTAGTTCACGACTACGGATGCTCCTTCTGCGGCGAGTGACTTGGCGATGGCTGCTCCGATGCCTTTGGATGCGCCGGTGACGACTGCGACTTTACCTGTGAGTTTGCTCATGTGTTCTTCTTATTTTGTGTTTGGAGCCCGCAACTGTTGAAAGCCGAAATCAGGGCGTCAACAACGCACTTTTTGGCGTGACCTATTGTACGGACGCGGACGGCACATTCGAAAAGAGTGAACCGAGTCCTTCCGCTATGGTCGGGTGGACGAGAACGGCGTCGCGGATCCTCCCATATGGCAGGTTTGCCAGGATCGCCATTTGCACCCCGACCATGACCTCGCCGGCCTCGGAGCCAATCATCGTGAAGCCGAGAATGCGGTCGTCACTCCCTCCGACAAGAGCCTTCATGAAGCCTTGGGTTTCGCCCGTCGCCTCTGTCCGCAACACAGCGCTCATCGGCAGCCTCGCGACGCGCACGGTGACGCCTTGGCGTTGCGCATCGCCTTCGCTCAGTCCCACGTGGGCCAGTGGAGGGTCCGTGAACAGGCAGTATGGAACCAGCCGATCGCGCGTGCTGCGCTTCCCTCCAGCCAGATTGTCCCTGATGATTCGAAAGTCGTCGACCGATACATGCGTGAACTGGGGGCTACCGGCGGATTCACCCAGGGCCCAGACACCGGACGCAGTCGTCTCCAGCCGCTCATTGACGCGAATGTAGCCACGACCATCCAACTCAACGCCGGCTTTCTCAAGCCCGATCCCGGCGGTGTTGGGAATGCGCCCCGCCGCGACCAGGATGTCGCTGCCCTCGATCTTTTGCTCACCGGAGGTTGCGCGCACGGTAACGCTGACTTGCTTTCCGGATCGGCCCTGCACATTGAGTGGCTCAGCCGCCACTAGAATTTGAAGACCTTCTTCACTGAGAATCCTCTGCATTTCATCCGCGACGTCGGGATCCTCCCGGCTCATAAGCTGAGGCCCAGACTGGATGACCGTCACGCGGCTACCGAAGCGATGGTAAGCCTGGGCCAATTCGAGGCCGACATATCCGCCCCCGAATACGATCAGATGGGGCGGCAAGTAGTCGAGCTCCAGAGCTTCAATATGTGTGAGCGGTCCGGCGGCCTCGAGGCCAGGAACGCTCGGAATTGCAGCGTGCGTTCCAACGTTGAGGAAAATCTGGTCGCCCGCCAGCTCGCGTGTCCCGCCGGCATTCAGGCGCACCTCGAGCGTTTTCGGTGCCACAAAACGCCCGGTCCCCATGATCAATTCGGCGCCGCTCGTCTTGTATTGCTGCAAATGGAAATCAATTTCGCGGTTAACCATGTCGCGCTTGCGCTGGCGAACCTTTGCCATGTCGGTCGCGACGGGACCGGTCGATGTACCGAACTGTGCGGCGCGATGCGCCAGATGTGCGACCCTCGCGCTCCAAATCTCATTCTTGCTGGGCAGGCAGGCGATGTTGGGGCAGGAGCCCCCAATCCACCGGCGCTCCACGACGGCAGTCCGCCGCCCCGATCGCGCCATATGCCAAGCCAGTAACTTTCCCCCCTGTCCACTGCCAAGGATCAGGACTTCAAACTGTTCTGGTTGAGACATGAATTTCCTCCGTGATGCGACTCTCGGATTTATTCAGAAATTTACCAGTGGGCGTTGTGTCACGCTCCCCGCGATTGGGAATAGTTGCGCACTTTTATTGCCTTGGCAACCGTCAGCAGCAGTAGATCGCAGAGGAGCATGTCGGAGATTGTTGCGAAGAAGCGCTCAAGAGACTGGTGACGAAGAAGAGCGTTACGGTGGCTTTCGCGTTATTGCTGAAGCAACCCCAATTACTCGAGTATGCCCTCGTTGAATCATAGCCTTCAGCACTCGCATCAGAGACACATTGTCGTCCATTCCCGATCTAAAAAAGAGGTCTCTTGCCCATTCCATGCCCTGAGCACTTCCTGGTATCCTTCCCTAGACATCGATGCGCAAGCTTTTCCAGATCTCTTTGCCCGAAGCGAAGAGTCGTGCATAATAGATGCCACTTTTGTAATTACGAACGAGGAACTGAGTTTGGTTACTTCCCACATGAATTTTCTACGGTTTTCACTGTGTCTCTGGGTTCAACCGTAGAACTTACCGTAGAAAAGCGCCCAATAACAGCAAACCCTCGTCTATAAGTAACTGTAAATAAGCAACTTAGGGCCTATAGCTCAGCGGTTAGAGCAGGGGACTCATAATCCCTTGGTCACAGGTTCGAATCCTGTTGGGCCCAAACGACTTATGAAAGATGTCCTACAACGAAGTCCTACACAGGAACCAAAAAAGGCAAAGAGCCAGACGAAGTACGAACGATCTAGTGTCCCTAATCTCTATCGGCACCTAGCCAGTGGAATTTATTACGTTCGAGCCAGGGGAGCGAATAGCCGAGACACTTGGAAGAGCTTAGGAACCGATGTCTTTACTGTAGCTAAGGCAAGGGTCGGGTCGGAAGTTGCCAAGATTCAAGCGGGAGCGAGTCACAAGCAAGTTAGTGGTTTCAAACGAATTGAGACGGTGGTCGATGCTGCTGCAATCTACCAAGCAAGAGTTGAATCTGACACCAGTTTGAAACCCGCCTCGATCGATTACCGGACGAAAATCAATGGTTGCCTAATGCTTTGGGTTATCGGGTAGGCGAAGAGTACGACTGGGAAGGGCGATCGAGCCGAATCGGACCTTACGGGAATCGGATCAACACTGGCGAGATCGGACTGGGGAGCGAACTAGCAAAGAAGTGGGGAGTCAGGCAAGGCGACTGGGTCCAGTTGGCTTCCGGTGGATGGAGGCATGTAACGGAAACCTCTGCTCAACCGTGGGGGATTGAATATCATGCCGCCTATCGCGGCCAGTATGAAAAGGGCAATGCTCGGGATCGAATCATTGGAGTTCGGCCAGGAAGCTTGAATCAGAGGGTTTTACCACTGAATCAAAATAGTGTCAGTGCCATCACCAGCAATCCGATGACACAAACCGAACGTGGAATGTGGAAAGCCACTTGGGAGGGTGCACAGAAAGCGGCAGCGAGAGTTGGTGATGTTCACATACATAACCACACTGAAAATCACTTTCATGGTGGGGAAGAGGAACAGCACAAGCGGCTAGCCACTGCTCACAGGAAGCACGTAGAAAATCTGAGGAAGGACATTCAAGAAGCTGTCTATCAGGACAACCGAAGGGCATTTGCCTGAGATGTTAGCAGTCACTAACATGATGAAAAAGAAGTTTGTCATTCCATTCTGCCCAATTGTGAAGGCAGCCTTTGCCGACAAATACAGCCGACTTTTAAATAGGGTAGATTTAAACGATGAGCGAAGCGTGGAAGAGTTTCAAGAGATCGTTCGTACGCAAGTTTTCGCTGGCCAGATTCTAGTCGGTGACGTGGTGCGCGAAGTCGAAGTCTTAGAGGAGCGAATTGGCGATATGGTTGGGGTAAAGCTGGGCGATGGTGACAACGCTATATATTATTGTTCTGGAGATCACCTTACAACCGAGCAGGAGTGGCAGGCGACACTTGCCGAGTACGATCAATTGGAGGCACAGCAGCAGCAGGGGAACTAGATTTTATAGGAACTTCCTATCCAGTAAGATTGAGTTGAAATTTGGCTATTTCGTTCAATCGGAAGGAAACCAAAACAAACGGATTGGAAGGACTTTCCGCGCTTAGTGCCACACCAAAGCGCGGGGAGTTCTCTTTTGCTTCGGGGGAAGCCGCTGAAACCTACTTTTGACATAAGTCAAAAGGAGGAAGACTGCCGACCCAAGGAGCTATTTCCTCTTTCGGCTAGGCTGGGGGCCGATTTGAGAGCGTTTCGAGAGACTTGGGGCAGATGTGGCCTGGAAGCGGCGAAAGAATTCCTTAAATGCCCTTCTGAGGCATTCCAAAGAAAAGGAAAAAGAAAGCCGCTAGATTGTAAGCGTCACGCCACACGCCTTGCAGTAATGTATTGACTCGAAGACAGTGTAAACGTCGTAAGTTCGAGTTACGACATTTACAATGTTTACGCTGCTCTTGAGCAAGCGTCTGAGGCGAGCGGGGCGGCGTGAGATCGGCGGCATTCTGATGGGTAAGCAGGTCGCCCACGATCCGGTCATGCAGAAAATGAATAGCTGATATAGCCATTTAGCGGCTAGACGAAAAGTTACCCCGAGTCCATAAATGCCTCCGTCATGAATACCAATATCCCAAGCGCTCAAGTCGGAACGAATATACGGAAAATTGTCGTCATTGGCGGCAGCGGGCTTATCGGCACAAAACTCGTGAAGAACCTTCTTCGACAGGGCCACGAGGTGGTGGCCGCATCACCCTCCACAGGCGTCAACACCATCACCGGCGAGGGACTGGCCGAAGCGCTTGCCGGCGCGCAGGTAGTCGTCGATGTCGCAAACGCACCCTCGTGGGAGGACCAGGCCGTCCTGGAATTCTTCGAGAAGTCAGGGCGTAACCTCCTTGCTGCGGAAGCAGCGGCGGGAGTCGGCCATCACGTGGCATTGTCGGTCGTCGGCACCGAACGCCTGCTCGCCAGCGGCTATTTCCGCGCGAAACTGGCTCAAGAGAATCTTATCAAGGCTTCGTCGATTCCCTACACCATCGTTCGCGCCACGCAGTTCTTTGAGTTCGTGGGCGGCATTGCCCAGGGTGCAACCCAAGGGGACACGGTTCGACTCCCGGCGGCCTTGATGCAGCCCATCGTGTCGGATGATGTCGCCGACGTCATGGCCGACGTCGCGGTGGCGGAACCGTTGAATGGCACGGTCGAGTTGGCGGGCCCCGAGCCGATCCGTCAGGACGAGCTTGTCCGGAAGTTCCTGAGCGCAACGGGGGACCCGCGGACGGTGACCGCCGATCCCAGCGCCCTCTATTACGGCATCGCATTGACCGACCAAAGTCTCACTCCAGGCGCTAACCCACGCATCGGTCCGACTCGTTTCGAGGACTGGCTCAGTCACTCCATACCTCAGGGCTAAGCCATTAGGCAGGTGAACATGATGATTACAGAAAAGAAGCGGGCAACTTCGATGGTGGTATTGATTATGGTAAGATGGAGCAGGCGGAGTGATCTTGCGCAGAACTAAAATGACAGCTGTAGAACTACTCGATCAAATGCCGCCATTCACGATATCTCTGGAAGAGGTGGAGACGCTGGAAAAGGAAGGTAAAGGCAGCGGGGATTTACCTGAGACCATACGCATCGAGGATTTCGGGGTCGGCCCTGAGCCCCGGAATCGATATTACGATGAGCGTATAGTCCGTGTCTGGGAAAATAACACACTCTATCTGCGATTTGCGGACGATTATGGGATAGATCTAGATCGCATCCGAGATGAACGCGATCTCCTGAATTGGACGCTCCATCTCTGTGGCAAAACCTGGATGACTCGGTCTCACTTGGCGCGCTTCATCGAAACCGTCTCGGTGATCAAGCGCATTTACGTCCACGACCTATGAAGCCGTCGATCCACAATTCGCTGTGCAATTGCCGGAAACGGCGAGTGCGGTAAATGGTGCTGAGATTCCGCTTATCGCCTGACCGAAATCTGCTGCTGACGTTGGCCAAGGGAACAAACGAAACAGGATGGCACATAGCAGCCAGAAGAAGAGAAGAGCTGCCACCAGAATGATGAGGAACGGTGGAAGCCAGTTTTTTGAAGTATCGTCTTTGACATAACGAGAATGTTTTGAGCGTGATACTTCGACGAGGCGAAGTCACGAGAGAGCAGCAGATTATGTGAGGCGCGGCGTTCAATCTTTAGGTTGAGCGACTTCCGATTTATAAGCTAATCCAGAATGATTGCGGAGTTCGCCGCTGCTGTCGGGAGCATTAGAACGAGCCTCGCCTACAAGGTTTTTGCGAATGACAATTGATACGTGGTTGGGTATCGGCGGCTTAGTGATTGGCTTGATCGCTTTTATCGATGCTCGACGGCAGCGTAACAAACGCGAGAAAGCTGTGATCGCGGCCCATTCAGTAGTTGAGCGAACGTATGGTTTGCTCATCGGAATAGGGCCTTCTGTGGCTAAGTTAGGCGACGACTACCGTGCCGCTGTCGACGACGGTTTGCAGGCCATCAATCAGCAGCGTGCGAATCTCAATAAACTATAGAGAGGCGGCAAAAATCGCCCTAGGGAGGCTTGCGAAAACGAACCCTAATCGAGCCTAGGAGCTTCTAGAGGGCATTCCGCCTAGGCTCGGTGCCTGATCAAGGAAGGCATCCGAAAGCGAAATTTTTTCAACCGAAGGATCGGCCCAGAACGCTGCGGCTGACATTCGAATGATCCGCCCGTTGACGTGCGGTTTAACCGGAAAATCGCGTTCTACGGTCACTCTGGGGATGTGCCAAGCATTTGCCACCCGAAGATCTTCGGTGAACTCGACCACAACAACCGCATCATAATTTCGAGCTACGGATGGCGGAAAGAGTCCAACGCTTACTAACCGGGTTCGGACGTACCGCCTTGACTTGGAGTTTCTCCGATCCAGTATCAACGTCCCAACCTTTTTCGTTAAAAGATGAGCGTTGGCCCTTGTAATGCCGCGCTACGAGTTCTTCGGCAATATCTGAGATTGGGTTGTTAGCCGTTCGGACAACTCCGCGACGACGCAACTCCAAAAGGATTGCTCCCCAATCAGCTAACAACTGGCGGGTCGAACTACATTCGATACTGATTGATCTCCGCATTGGGTCGGGCTGGGCGGTTGTGCTGCTGCTGGGGGCTTCATTTCCCGCTTTTCGGTCTCAAAGCCTTTTTAGGAGCGTTCAGACTATAGATTTCCAAGAGGTTAACCAAATTGTTTTTCATTTCTCTATCGGAGAATAGCTTCCCAGAAAGGAAGTGTAGTCGCGGTTGTTGTAACGAAAATCCTTTAAATCAGCAGCTAAAACATCCCATGTTTGGCCGCTGCCAAAAAATCGGACTTTTATAATTTTTTGGTCGACGAATGGATCCAATCCCATGTAATAAACGGTTGTTCCTTTCTTGATTTCTATCGCCTCGGCGAGGCTGTCCATCCCGGACGGCACTCTAAGAGTTTCTGCTATAGCCTGCTCATCATTAGCTTTTTGATAAGTTTTGATATCGAATAAGACCTGTCGAAATCTGGCAGCATAAACGTTTGTATTAATGATGAATGCCTCGCCGTACGGAACAGGAAAGTTGTCACCTGTAGACGCGGGAATTGTCGTTCTCGTGTCGGTGTCGGGCGTTTGTTTCAAATGGTTCTGCAATTCTGTCTCCCATTCCGCTTGGGTTCGAGCGATTGCCCCGTCAACCGCTTCAGCACTTGGATAATCCGTACGCTTCAAGGTGGCTTCACCGATTATTTCATGTGACCACGTGCTGTATTCGACGACATGAAAATAATCGTGCAATCGGTGTCTCGGATCTGCTTTTAACGCTGCGTAATCGGCCTTAAAGCAGGTAAGGACGTCGAACTTGGCTGTGTCGTCATGAGCAGAGTCTTTGGTCCATTGCTCACCGTGGATGTAGGTCAGCTTAACCTCGTCGCCGCTTATGGTCACTTTGGGAGTATGTCGTTGATGATTGCTATAGATTTCCCATTTTAAAGCCGTCTCAAATTTTGAGTCGATTCCCAGACTAGTTGATGCCAAACTGAAAGGGGCCAGTGCGATAAGCGCGAGCCGGTTTAAGCTACTTTTCATACAGTTGTTTTCGTTTTGCCCATCGTGCCTTCGCTGCTTTCACTGCTCGTGCCTTAGCCTTGGGAGTTCCGGTAATCGTTTTCGCTGCCTTCGCTGCTGCCTTTGCTTTCGCTTGGGGCTTTTCGGCTAGTGCCTTACCGCCCTTAGATCCAATGCGTCTAAGGTATTGCTTAATGGATTCATCCACAAAACCGCCAATATACTACTTGGCTGCCAACAAGCAACGGAGAGACTCCGACGTGTGCTGTCTGGTGGATTAGATCTTAGAAGGCTAGAACGCGTTCAGGGGGGCATCGTGAGAGGCGGCAAAGGGCATTCTCAGGATATTTTGACTTGAGTCAAAAGTGCCTTATCCGTTCCACGATTCCTTTCGGCTGGATTCCAAATCGAGCCGACCACCTTTGACCAAGCCGGGGGGATGCAAAATAGAAAAGGTGTAGCTGTTGCCCGTTGTTTTTGCTTCTATTTTTATATGGTCTCTTACCCGATTAGAGTTGAACGCAAAAGCTATCGAGGGTCCGATCCAAAGAAACAAAGGAAGGTGGCCGAGCGAAACCGAATTGCCGCCGAACTGGAGAAGTACATTAACAGTCAAATCGTAAAAGACGGGGGTGGAGTTTATCTTTATGGATTTATAGCGCACGAGACTGGCTATGATGAAAAATTGGTGAGGGAGATTTGTTTCTCCATCGATTGCGGTCATAACGGATTTACTGTCGCCGAACCTGGACCTAAGCCCGAATAGCAACGCGACTGCGAAGGCACAGGGGTTTTTTTGGCTTGGTCTAGATTCCTAGAAAGGTAAAATCCTCCGCCACAGATGACACTGGACGAGGTTTTTACCAGCGAAGATTCAAACTTCAAATTCCAAGTGCTTGTCGCTCTTTATTCTGGCATAGCCAGACAGCAGAAATGGGTCATCGATTTTGTAAACTGGAGTTTAGGGGCCGCAGGAATCTACTCCGCCACCTTGATAGCGAACCTTGATAAACTCCGTCCTCTGCTAAAGCCAAATTGGTTCTCGTGGGCAATCGCCTTCCTACTCCTTTCGGCCTTCATCGGTGTTGTTACTCGATTGGTTTTAGCCTGGAGTGATTCTGTTCTGCAATTGCAAGTGGAGATGGAAACCAAAACAAAAGAGTGGTTCAAGCATTTAGACAATCAAAAACCTGACTGGGAGTTCGTTCGGAAGGTCGGGCAAAACGTTTTTAAGATCACAATAGAATCAGCAAAGATTGTTGCCTCTACGCAGCCTTGGCCATTACGTCGTTTTTCAGAGTGGACGATTAAAAAGGTAGAAAACCAAATGGAAATCGGGTTTAAGCGCTGCTTTCAAATCTACTGGCTCAGCCTTTGGACTTTGGTGTTGCAGATCTCTTTCCTGGCTTTGGCTATTCTTTGGCCGCTGATCCGATTAAAAGCGTTTAGTTAAACATCCCTCGCAATACTGCCCGACAACCATCAGACGGTTTGCTCATTCTTGACAAGTGCAGTGTTTCTTTGAACACTAGTCGCATGGGCGTGACACCTGACGCAATCCTCCGCCTGTTGGACGAACTGGAAGCCAATCGCAAGAGCCGCAAAAGTGCCTGGGCGACACTTCAGCGATTGCGCAAATTCTTGGAAGAAAACGGAACGAAAATCGGAACGCCAGAAGAGCGAACCTTCGAAACCGAAGGCGAAGCGATTGAGTCGGGACTTCGCCGAACGGTTGAAGCCAGAGATATGGTGATGCGTAGCCTGGTGCGGGCGGTTTACAGATTTAGAGACGCAACCCTAACCGATGGAAAAAAGGATGACTTCGGCAACGCTCTACAAAATCTGTATCGCGAATTGGAACGAGCCGAAAATTTGGTAGGACCAGCGGGCTAAAGCCATTTTTTTGACGTCACGTAGTAAACATTTATATCGTAAGTCGCTGATAACAAGTGTCTTACGTATGTACCATCGAATACACTGTCAATCCGGTACGTCTAACGCCTTATGAAAACGATACTTATACTCTTGGCACTCATAATGTCGTTATCAGCCGTTCGTGCTTCCGAGTTAGAAGTTTCTATCGGACGGGACAGAGATCGCGACCATAACGAGCATTGGCGCGAGGTTCATCGATGGAACAGGCACCACGGCTACTGGGCGTACCGTCGCCACTGGGATTACGACCAGGGTGTTAGGGTAACCGAACGCGTCTGGATACCGTTCGAAGATTAACTAGAATTTAGAGAGCGTTTAGCTCCGCTATGGTGGAGCGGCTCGCCGTTAGCGTCGATCATATCGGCTAAGCGATACGCGACCACTCTTCCATAGCTTCGCCGAACCGTTGAAGCCAGATATGGTGATGCGGAGTTTGGTTCGAGCGGTTTACCGATTCAGAGACGCCACTCTGGTAGCCGAAAAGAAAGATGACTTTGGCAACGCCCTGCAAAATCTCTATCGGGAGTTAGAAGGGCGGAAAATCTGATTGGACCAGCAACTTGAGCAATGATGTAGCCGATTGACGCTTGTTGTCGGGATTACCTACTCACCGGCCATCAGTTGCGCCTGACGGGTCCCGTCCTTTTCCGCAAGACTGATGCCGCGTGACTATTTCTCATCCCAATTTAGCTTTGCACTTGGGTAGTACAAAGAGATGGGGTTGTCGCTAGATTCGGAATCATCCAGCGCCCGCCTCACCTGATTAGCGACTTCAGCCGTGTACGTTTGAATCTTCGGCGTGAGGGTGTACGGGTCCCGCGTTTCGATCGAAACGGTGCGGTATTGGTTCAGGTCGAATGGGATTTTATCCACTTCCCGTTTGACCTGAACTGTGGGAAGTCGCGTGGCATGCCGTAGGCACAACTCGTAGAACACATTCGGATTGTGGAATGATAGATCGGCGATTACCAGTCGCGCCTTCAAAATGTGCTCGATTACCTGTTTGCCGATCATACCGGGCTTGCCCATCTGGTCGGCTCGCACAACAGTCAGACCGAATTCCGCCGCGGCGGGCTTGATAATATACTCCATGAGGAAATCCGCGTGGCGGCGGTCCTCAGAATCCTCTTCTCCAATCGGTGAGATGTAGAAACAAATCTTGGCGAAATCTGCCGTCGCGCTTTCGTTTGTGGCCGCAAGGGGTGCTCCCACCTTTTTTGTCTCGGCGCGAGCTGCGGGGGCGCTAGATAGCTCTTCGAGAGCCTGTTCAATTGGGATAATCCGTTCCGACCCGGCGATCGTTTTGAGCAGGCCGAGAAACTTCGCGTTCAAGGTGAACTTGTCAATGCACTCTAGTTTCTCGCTCTCTTCTACATTCGCTTCGGACAGATAGTCTGCCAGTACTTCCTTCGCTGGCATCCTGTTGCCCTTCAGCTTCTGGTATAAAAAAGCAAATGGGGCGTGCTTCTGGATGGCCAGGTCGAAGCGAGCTTGCAGCTTCTTCGCAGGAGCAATCACCTCACTCGTGGCCTCATCGCCTTCGGGTGTCAATTCTAGGAACTCGGCTTGATACCCGCCCTTGGTTAGACCGTATTGGCCGGAGGCCGTGACGAGTCGGCGAGCCTCATTGCTGTCAGGGTCCTTGTTGAGTTTTTCGAACAGAGTGAGTCTGCGGACCCTTTGACCAGCAGCATACTTCTGAATTCCTTCCGCGATTTCCAATGCCTCTTCAAAGATAAGCGCGGGAAACTTTCGTTCTGTTCGCGGCTTCCGGGCCTTGGCTTTTGCGCGTGGTTTTTTAGCAGCCACCAGTCGCTATGTTAGCGACATAGCGGGCATTACGTAAATTATTTTTGTCCAGCAGAGGGTATTCATTTTTGGAAGCGCCCAAAAAAAAGCGACCGCTGATTACGATTCCATTCTCTTTCAACCCTTTCAGGTGGAAATAAGTGGACGTGTGGACAGTAGCCATTTTTCCGAGCCGGTTAACCTTCGTAATGCTCTTGAAATAAGGCGCTTGTAAAAGTGGCGTCGGTCTCTAGTCATCTACAAAATCGGCCTTTGGTGCTTCTCCTATTCAATCGACGGCAAACCAGCGGGAAAAACATTTCTGACCGGAGCGAAGGCTATCAAAGCGGCAGAGAAAATCTTTGAAAAAGGGGCGTTTTTTAGCAAGCCTTGACGCACTCCGTAGGCAAGGCGTCTCGGGAGTACCTTCGCTACGTTCGCGCGTTGAGCTTTTCCCAGTCCGATTTTGACAGATGGTCAAAAGTGGCGGCAGCCAACATGAAATAAACGAGTTACTCGAAATCCTACGCAGTGTCCTACACAGGAAGTTTGTTTTTGATGTCGCTCTGCGTTATCGTATGCAAAGAAAGAAAAGGGTTCTCCGAGGGAAAAGCGAGTCTAAGCAAGAAAAGCAAAACGGGGTAAAAACAATCGAATAAGACTCATAATCCCTTGGTCGTAGGTTCGAATCCTACTGGGCCCAGGCAGCTCCACAGCGGAATCTGGAAGACCGGTCGGCGAGCTTGGGAACAGATCAGGACGGCGAATTTCAGTTGCAACTTGCTTTCGGCAGAAACCTGTTTGCACTTTCAATCGAAAGGCTCACATGAATCCCGATATCTCGTTGATTTTCACTGCGGCCGTCACGATCTCGACGATTATCTACACTTTTTATTCCATTCAATTGTGGCGAACGACTCGCGCGGCAGCCGAGATTTCGCGACAAGCTGCTTTCAGCAATCTTTGGGCAGAACTAAATCGGTATCTCGAGATCTTACGGCAACAAGATGCTCCGGAGGCGGTTTTTCTGCAAAAGTTCTCGAATTTGCTCTTGGAGTTCATGATCGCCGGCCTGAACACTCGTTCCTTAGAAAGGAAAGACCCGTACTTCGAAGAATTTCGCCGCAAGGTCGCAGCCCTGGTGGCAGAGAACGAAGCCGAAGCTTCGAAATTTCCGTGGATGGCCGGGTTGGTTGAGCGAAGAAATCCTCAGCGCTAGCCAATGAATCTCACATACCACAACCACGAATAGACGAAGCCGATTTTGAAAGAGAACGACGCGAATTCCACCAGTACATCGGTGACCGTTCGACGAGCGGAGTTGCCCGATGTGGAGGCGATCACCGAGATCTATAACGAAGCGATTCTTACGACTACCGCCACGTTTGATACTGAGCCGAAAGATGTAGCGGAACGGACGGAATGGCTTCAGTCTCACGACGAAAGGCATCCTGTCTTAGTGGCTCTGGTGGACGGCAAAATCGCAGGTTGGTCGGCGTTGAGCCGATGGTCAGAGCGGTGCGCTTACGACGATACAGCCGAAACATCTTTCTATGTGAAGTCTGAGTTTCGAGGTCGCGGTATCGGGCGAAAGCTCAAAGAGGCTACTATTCAAGAGGCGCAACGACTAAAGTTTCATACGCTCATCGCGCGAGTTGCGGAAGGGAGCGAGGAAAGTCTGCACCTCAACGTGAGTATGGGATTTATCCACATCGGGATGCTCAAAGAGGTTGGACGGAAGTTCGATCGATTCATCGGCGTGCATATTCTGCAGAAGATGCTGCGCCGAAGCGGCGAATAGCCAATAGCCAATTGCTCACTGCTTACCGCTTCCCGCTTCCCTCTTACTGCTAAACTCTAACTCGTCAGGGGGACTGGCGCGATAAGCTCGGAATCGTTGTTGGCCGGCGCATTGACGCGCAGACCTATCTCCCACATCTGCAGATCCTCCGACGGATAGGGACGAAGTAAACGTTTCAAGTCGGCTTCGTTGGTGTCGCCCAGCCAGGCGGAAAAATCGGCTTCTCGCATTATCACCGGCATTCGGTCATGGATGTGCGCAATCAGGTCGTTGGCCCCGATCGTTACGATGGAACAGGAGCGTATCCATTCTTCGGTGGCCGGATCCTGCCAAGCCTCCCAGACCCCGGCAAAACAAAATGGTAATCCGTCCTTGAGCTGTATATGGAATGGAGCCTTGGGCGGACGTGTCTTGCGCCACTCATAGAATCCGTCGGCCGGGATCAGGCACCGACGTTTTTGGAATGCGTACCGAAAAGCAGGCGTTCTTTCAATAGTCTCGGCGCGCGCATTAATCGTACTGTAAGCGATGCGCTTTTCCTTCGACCAATAGGGAATCAGGCCCCATCTGAACAGATCGAACGATCGTTCCTTAGTGTCGCGCTTCAGCCGGATTGCTAGTACTTCAGTGCTGGGAGCGACGTTCCAGGAAATAGGGAGATCGCGCTGAACCGGGATAGGAATACTCCATCGCCGAGCGAGTTCTTCCTCGCGGGTGGTCCGCCGATAGCGTCCGCACATAACGGGATACTATAGACGTTGGCGGCCGCGAGCTAGCGTGGGGTCAGCAGTCAGCATCGCTAGTTGCTCGTCGTGGACTTGAAGGACTGGTTAATGCTCTATCACTTGCTGCTGTGCCGTTCGTGGTCAGTTTTCCTTGATCTGGAGGTTCTTCAGCCGCTCGAAGGCTTGCTTTACCTCGCTGTCGTTGATGTATTTTTGGCCTTCCGAGCCGAACTTCGCTCCGATGGAATTGAGGTCCGACTCGAAGCTAGTAAGTCGCTCCTGAGCCTTATCGCAACCGGCCGGTGGGGTATCCGGATCCGACGCGCTCAGCTTAACCAGGTCGGGTCCCAATTCCTTCACGCGCTTGGTAAAGGCCTCAGTCGCGTCAGAAAAGAGATTGAGTGCCGATGCGAAATCGTGGGCATTAGTGGCCTCATCCAGCTTCTTTCCAGAATCGCGAATGCTGGAGATAAACGTGTCAACTGCTGTTCCGAAATCGTCGCAGGCATTCGCGCCGGCCGAAACTACCGAGACCAGCAGCGCACCTAGTAAAGCTAAGAATTTCATGTGCCTTCTTATGCGAACTGCTTTAACAGGTCCTATCCGCAGGGTCAAAGGAACTTTAGTGATGCGCGCACTGCACCCAAGACCCGTTCTCCCAACAGTAACGATTAATGTTTTCCTCCGGAGATCAGAGATCGTTGCGTCGCGTACTCGTAGAGCTTCCAGCCGCCAAAAATGAGCAAGGCCGGCTTTAGCGCGAAGATAAAAAGGCGAAATGTAAGGCCGATCAGGTACCGGATCGGAGCGAGACTCAGCAGAAAGCCCATGAGAAATGCGATGACGGCCGATTGTAACGGTTGGTTTCGAAATTGCTCTTCGAATTTTTTCCAATTCGGACCGGGAGCGTTTTGGCCATGAGGTTCCATAACTTCGTTTTTCTGAGGGTTAACGGTTGGCAGTTTTGCGGTTCAAGGTTTAGGTTTTATTTGCTACTTGCTATACTTCCGAGCGCCTCCGGATGATGTTTTCTCCAATACCGGCTAAGCCCGGTCACGCTCATTGCGGCTGGATCCGCCTGTTCATAAATCGTCACTTCTTCCGGGCCCACACCCGCGCCAAGTATTTCCTGCTCTGCGAATTTCTGAAACTCGGGGACAATGGCTTCCTCAGATTTTCCGCTTCGTAAGGCATTTTTCATCCACTCGGCCCAGGCCGACAATCGATCGCTCAATTCTTTGAAATGTCTTTCTGGGTTTCTGAATTGGCCAAAATGGGTTAGGCAGAGTCGCTCAGGCTCGAGGTGTTGGACTTTGGCGATGGACGAGTGCCAAGTCTCTATATCGATATCGGGGGGAGGACAAGGTGGAAGGATCGGTCCCTTCCCGACAGCGACGCCCGCAATGTCACCCGCAAAAAGGAGGCGTTCCGAGGACCACCAGTAAGCGTTGTGATGCTGGGCGTGACCGGGTGTTTCGACCACCTGCAAAGCCAATCCTCCAAACCGAAAAACCTCTCCATCGGTCGTAACTCGAACGGCGTCCTCTTGAATGCCTTCTATCGGCCCCCAGAGATAATCCATTTGTTCTCCGTAGATTCTTGTCGCACTTCCGACTAAGCGGGTCGGATCGACCAGATGCGGTGCGCCTTTCGGGTGAACGTGGACGGTCGTGCCATATTCTCTCTGCCAGCGCCAAGCGCCGCCAATGTGGTCGAGATGAATATGCGTCGCGAAAAGGTGACGGACATGTTCAGGGCGCAATCCGCGCCTTGGGAGTTCGCTCACTACATTTTCAAACACGTTAGCTGGCCCGCAGTCAATCATGATGAGCTCGTCTGGGGCTGCTTCGAGCACCGCGACGCAGATAACCAGTGGAGTATCGAGATGGTGGGAGTCGATCAAGTGAAGCATGGTCAAAGTAAGAACAGGCTACAGCAAACCGGGAATGTTAGCGGCAACTAGCCGGTCTCGCCACAGCTTTAGCGGCGGCGGATCCCCGCTCGCCCCGGAATTTAGCATGTCGTCGACGGAATCAGGGGGAATCTGAGCGCATCAGATTCTCACAATACAGCACGTCAGAATCCAGTGCCGCAACGTCGCTCCCTGGACGACCGCCCTGTTTTAGATTGATTCGCCCTCGGTAAATCCGCTATCGGTAACGCATTAGCACGCAGCAGATGAACTATTTAACTCACCGGCTGAGCCTTAAGCCAGCGTTGTCGACCCTTTTCGCACTTGTTCTCGGCGCTCTGCCGGCCCACGGTGACTTTTTGTGGTTCAAGACACCGGAAAAAGCGAAGATCACTGCGCCAAGTCAACTGGTCACCGGACAAGCTCCGGCAGTTATTAATAAGGCTGTTTACGATAAACTGACGCCCGAGAACATATCGATCGTAGTTTCTTTATCCCAACAGCGGCTTTACGTGAAGGCTGGAGAGGAAACAGCAATTGATTCGCCGGTATCTTCCGGGAAAAAGGCGAGGCCGACTCCTGCCGGCACCTTTCCGATCCTCCAAAAAGATCCCGATCATCGTTCCAACGTATACGGCAACTTTGTTGATTCGCATGGCCGGGTCGTTCGGGGCGGTATCAGCGCGCTAATCGACAGTGCTCCCAGCGGATCGCATTTTGAGGGTGCGCCTATGACTTGGTTTATGCGGCTTACCTGGGAAGGTGTGGGCATGCATGTGGGCATCCTCCCCGGGTATGCGGCATCGCATGGTTGCATTCGTTTACCATCCGAAGTCGCTCACGAACTTTACGCGAAAGTGAATGTCGGCACGGTGGTCCGAGTTGTTAATTGAGCGGATTCCGGAAAGCGGGTAAATTCATGTTTTTTTTAAGTAGCAAAAAAATTCCTGCTTGAAAGAAATTCCAGGGCCAAAATCAAGCTCGTTTTCCTGACGGCAAGAACTTGACATCCCGAGCGGTTGCAATAGAAGAGGGGGAACTGCCCCCATGTCCTTCTCCCCCAAGTTCAAAGTTAGTTTCTCCAAATTCCCCGAGGGCGGCTTGATCCTGGTAATCCTTGTGCTCGGGTTGCTACTCGCGATCTTTGGCGGCGACGTCGAGCGCCCCAAAGTTGTAACCGGACCCGATGGTCAACCCACTCGAGTAACTCAGACGGACGCTTCCGGCCAAGAAGTTCCGGTTCTGATCAAGCTAAACAAATTTTTTAATGCCGAGACGCTCACTCAGATCGCCAAAGATACGAGCTTCTTTGCCATCATGGCCGTCGGGATGACGGTGGTCATTATTACCGCCGGGATCGACCTCTCAGTTGGATCGGTTTACGCACTGGCAGCGGTCGCGGGCGCTATCTACATGAATCAATTCGGGTCGGACGGAAGTCCTTGGATGGCCTGTGTCGGGGTTCTTGTGACCATCGGGGTTGGGCTGCTTTGCGGGTTCCTCAACGGCCTTATGACTGTTGGGTTCAACGTGCATCCGTTCATCATTACGCTCGGCACGATGGCCATCTATCGCGGCATTGCTTTCGTACTAACAAACGGCCAATCCATTGGAGATTTTCCGCAGAGTTTTCGTGATTTTGTTCGACAGGGTGTGATTGGCGACCTGAGCCTGGTGCCTTTGATCGTCATGCTCTTAGTCTGTCTCGCCGGCGGCATTTTTCTCGCGAGAATGACGATCGGACGAAGGATTTATGCCATCGGCGGAAATGAAATCGCCAGCCGCTACAGCGGGATCCGGGTCGGTAGGCTCAAGCTTCTGGCTTATACGCTCAGCGGGCTTACGGCCGGCATCGGAGCAGTTTTGGCCTTGGGTTATTATGGCGCGGGGTCATCCGGCGACGGCCAAGGATACGAGCTCACGGTGATCGCAGCGGCGGTCGTGGGCGGCGCTTCTTTGATCGGCGGCAAAGGTAGCGCTCTTGGAGCGGCGCTCGGTGCTGTCATTTTGCAAATGATCTCGACCGGCATGGTCATCCTTGGTATCCCACAAAATTATAGCCAAATTGTCACCGGTGTTGTAGTTATTACCGCGGTACTGCTGGATCAGCTTAATCGCTGGATTAGTGATCGCAGACTGCTGGCGCGTACGGCTCACATCAAAAAAGAAGTGGTTCAAACAAGCGACGCCCCGGTTCCCGCTGCTCAAAGCTAAAGCTTTCCACCCCCCCATCCCATGACCAGAAAAACAACAGTAGCCGTCGCAAGCCTTTTGGGCTTGCTCGCAGCAGGCAGTTTTGCTGCGGAAAAAACATACACTTTTGGCATTGTCGCCAAAGCTAACAATAACCCGGTCTTCCAAGCAGCGAAGACTGGCGCGGAAGACGAAGCGAAAGCTTTGAGTGAGAAAAATGGTGTGACGATCAAAATCGATTGGCGTACGCCGAACGAAGAAGATCCACAGAAACAAGTAGAAGCAATCGAACAGCTCGTGAATGCCGGTGCATCCGGTATCGCCGTGAGCGCTTCGGACGCCAACAAGCTCACCGATGCCATCAATAGCGCTGTGGCTAAGGGCGTGCCGGTCACCTGCTTTGACTCGGATGTGCCGAAGAGCAAGCGCCTGGCCAACTTTGGTACAGACGATATCGACTGCGGTCACAAAGTCATGGTCGAATTGGCTAAGGAGATGAATGGCAAGGGTGTGGTCGCGATTTTAGCCGGCAACCAAAACGCGCCGAATCTGCAAAAGCGCGTCGCTGGGGTAAAGGAAATCGCGGCAAAATCGCCGGGCATCAAGATCATCGATACTTACTATCACAAAGAAACCCCACAGGACGCTGCCGCGAAAGTCGAGCAAGTGATGCAGGCACACCCGGAAATTACCGGATGGGCTATGGTTGGCGGTTGGCCTCTGTTTACGGACAACGCGCTCAAGTTCTCGCCGGGCAGCGTTAAGGTGGTTGCCGTCGATGCGCTTCCAGCTGAACTCGGCTATCTGCGCGATGGGCACGTTCAGGTGCTGCTCGCTCAACAAGTCTACGAGTGGGGCACCAAGTCGGTTGAAATGCTCTACAACAAAGCTGCCTTGCACAAAGATCCGCCGTCGAGCTTTGTGAAGGCTGACCTTATCCCGGTCACTAAGGCTAACGTAGAAGAGTTTGCCAAGAATTGGGAAAAGTGGTTGCCCAAGTGAGTTAGCTCATTCTTCTGAATCTTGATCGTGCTCTCGAAGTTTCTGCTTCGAGAGCACTTCTTTGTTCCCCAGTTGGGGCCAGAGAGCGGGCGATCCCGGAATCCAACCTGACGTTTCACCGTGGCCTTTCTCAGCGTCGAGCATATTTCAAAGATTTTTCCCGGCGTGCGCGCGCTGGACGATGTTTCCGTCGAGTTCGACCAAGGCTCCGTCCATGCGCTGGTAGGCGAAAACGGCGCGGGAAAAAGCACTTTGGGCAAGATCGTTGCCGGT
Source organism: uncultured Verrucomicrobiae bacterium (assembly GCA_963804425.1). Classification (GTDB taxonomy): domain Bacteria; phylum Verrucomicrobiota; class Verrucomicrobiia; order Chthoniobacterales; family JAFAMB01; genus DASTDH01. The sequence goes on from CAWDQF010000007.1 coordinate 1,026,426, forward strand.
ATTTATGTCCCAGATTCTGGGGTCATAAAGATTGAGGAAAAGGAGGTTCATCCGACCGATCCGCTCACGGCTCAGAGACTTGGGATCGCTTTGGTGCACCAGGAGCTGGCTTTCTGTCCCAATTTAAGTGTCGCGGAGAATCTTCAGCTCGGTACCACGCCGGAGAAATTCGGGTTTGTGGATCGGTCCCGCTTAACCACGCGAGCGCGGGAGTTAATGGGGGAGATTGGCGTTGATATGGACGTTCAGACCCCGGTGGCGCAGCTCACCACCGGCCAGGAGCAGATGGTCCAGATTGCCGCGGCTGTCGGAATCAATGCTCGAATAATCATCTTTGATGAGCCCACGAGCTCACTTTCGGTGCACGAAAGCGAGCAGCTGTTCCGCTTGATCGGGCGTCTGAAGGAGCGCGGTACCACCATTATTTATGTCTCGCATCGAATGGATGAGATTTTTCGTCTCTGCGATTTTGTTACGGTGCTGCGAGACGGCAAGTGCGTCGCTACAGAGCCGATCGGCCAGACGAACCGTCAACGATTGATCCGGCAAATGGTCGGTCGAGATGTACTGGCGAAGCGGCCGAATCATCTCGACTTGACGCCGGGCGAGGAGATTCTGCGGGTTGAGCGTCTCTCTTCAATTGGGAAATTTGAGAACGTTTCACTGGCAGTTCGACGAAATGAGATAGTGGGTATGGCGGGACTGGTAGGCGCTGGGCGGACCGATGTGGCTAAAGCAATTTTCGGATTGGATCGACGAGCGACCGGGGACATTTATATCAAAGGCGAGAAGGTCCGCCTGGGCAAAGTGAATGAGTCAATGAGAAGACGGATTGGCTATCTTCCGGAGGACCGCAAGAAGGAGGGTCTAATTTTGATGATGAGCGTCTTGGACAATATCTCGTTGCCCCATCTGGACTTCTTCAGCCGTCTGGGATTCGTCGACCTGGGAAAAGAGCGCACGGAAGTGCAGAAGCTAACCAAAAGGCTGCGGGTAAAGGCTCCTTCGCTCGATTCGGTTACCGCGGGTCTCAGCGGCGGGAATCAGCAAAAAGTCGCGATTGCTAAATGGTTGGCTCGGAATTGCGAGCTGCTCATAGTCGACGAACCAACGCGAGGCGTTGACGTCGGAGCGAAAGCGGAGATTTATGAACTGCTCGATGAGGTTGCCTGCCAAGGGGTAGCGTTGCTCATGATCTCTTCAGAGTTGCCGGAATTGCTGAGTCTCAGCCGCCGCATCATCACGATGCGGGAGGGGTTCGTGACCGGCGAGCTGCCGCACGACCAGTTTTCGCAGGAAGCCTTGTTGCACCTGATGGCGTGACTGGTTCGGATCGGCGAGACGGCGACGGCGCCACGGCGCATGGGCGCAGCGGCGAAGCCGCGATTCAGGATAGCCTGGCCCGCAGGGCTAGGAACGGGCATATACAAGATGATCAGCGCTGAATGCGCGTTTCAATGCCAGACTCCCAATGCGCCATTCGCATCACGTTGAACGAGATTCAATGTGATTGCGAAATGGCGCGTTGCAGCCTGCATTGAAACGCGCATTCAGCGTGATCGTTTTGCTATATCCCGATCACCTAGCCCTGCGGGCTAGGCTATCCTGAATCGCGGCTTCGCCGCTGAAAAACCTGCCCATCAAATTTGATCAAGCTAAGCCCGACGGGCCGGGGCGGATGTCTCACACCAGCTTTTTCCGCAAAAGATCTAGCGCTTGTTGCGTGACGACTTGTTTGAATGTCTGGCGGTCGGTGGGGAAAAACAGCTTCTGTACTTGGATCGAACCTGCTCCGAACGCGATACCGATAAAGACCGTTCCGACCGGTTTTTCCTGGGTTCCGCCGGTGGGCCCGGCAATACCGGTCGTGGAAAGCGCATAGTGAGCTCCCGATCTGTTCCGAGCCCCTTCCGCCATTGCAGCAGCAACTTCTTCGCTGACTGCTCCGAAACGGTCGATGAGCGTCGCCGGAACGTTCAGGGTGCGAATTTTTGCTTCGTTGGAATAGGTGACATTTCCCTCCAGGAATACTGCGGATGAGCCAGATATGTTGGTGATGCGGCTCGCCAGGCAACCTCCGGTACACGATTCGGCGACGGCGACCGTTTCTCTTCGTCTGGTCAACAGTTCCACCACGATCTCTTCCAACTCCTTCCCGTCGGTACTGATTATATACGGATCGAGCTTATCTCGAACGATCTTGGATCCCCGCTCGACCGCGGCACTGGTGCCGATGATCCTGAAGTCTACCGCGCCGATGCGGGCACAATATCCGACTTCAAGCCCGGCAATCGGTTCCAGGTCAGCTCCCACCAATTCTTGAATAAACGACTCTCCAATTCCACTTGTTCGAAAGATTATGGCTCGCAGGTCCGGGTTGCCGACCAGCTCTTTAATTATCGGGCTTGCGTAAACCTCAAACATTGGTCGCAATTCTCGCGGAGGGCCGGGAAGTAGAAAGAGGTCCGGATAGCCGGAAGTTGCCGGGAGATAAAGCCCGGGTGCTGTGCCGAAATCGTTTGGCAAAACGGTACTGCCCTCCGGCACGTAGGCTTGGCGTTTGATCGGGTCGCTGAGACGCAACCCTCGCTGGGCAAAGCGCGCCTCGATTCTGGAGAAGACACGTTCATCGAAGCGGAGCGACCGGCCGGTCAATTCCGCAACGATTTCCCGTGTCAGGTCGTCAGAGGTGGGCCCCAATCCACCGGTTATCAGGATTAGTCGACTACGGGAGGCTGCTTCCCGAATGACATCGGCGATCGCTAGACCATCCGGAATAGTCGTCTGCCGATTGACGCGAAGCCCGAGCGAAAAAAGCTGCTGTCCGAGGTACGCGAGGTGGGTGTTCACCACGCTACCGAACAAAAGTTCCGTACCCGTATTGACGATTTCTACCGGCCACTCGGCACTCATACCTTATTGAGCAGGCGGATCCACGACGAAAGCCTTGTCGATTGCTCAAACTCCTCTTCACCCTCGAGGATATATGCCAGGTTTGCCAGAATCTGCGTGAGAATAAGTCTCGGACTAACGGGGTCCAAACTGCCCGGCTCAACCGGTAGATTTTGACGACGGAAAACGTTGTGGCAGTCCCGAACTGAAAGAATCTGCGCACCATGAAACGGATCGAACAGGACGCTGCCGTGGCGCACAATAAAGTGACCCGGCAAACTCACGCCTTCGATGATCCATCCGGCCCGAGCTGCGACGAACATGTAGATGAGTGAGAGTGAGGATGGGATTCCTTTGCGCGCATCAATGACGAAAGGGAGAAGCGCATTCTTTACATCGAAATAATCTTCCGAATTCCCTTTAAATCCGAGTTGTTTGGCGAAAAAATCTCTGAAGATTTGGACCCGGATGAGATCGGACGGTGCGGATGTTGTCTTCGCGCGCAGCTCGGAAGCCCAGCGCTCAAATTGCCGCGTGTAGGCGGCAACATCGAGGCCGGGCAAAAAAAATTGGGCCAGCAGCCAGCAAGCTTCTTCCAGATCTCGAGACGAAGAAAAGTTGAAGCAGAGGGCTTCCAATTTCTTCTGGGCATCCTCCGCTTCAATCTCCGCGATCACATCCTGGACGTGGCCGCCCACGAGATTGTCACCGCCGTCTAGTAACTCGCGGAGGTCGGAAATAATCGTGGGTCCGAAGGAAATTAACTGGCGTTTGGTCAGATCAATCGTTGCTGGATCATCGTCTGTCAGTAAGCGAACAATCGCATCCCGATGCTTCAACATAGCGGCTCGTTTCGATCAGACAGAATGACTTACCCGCGGCGCGTCGCTCCAGAGATTCTCTAACGCGTAAAATCTGCGTTTCTCAGCTCGGAAAACATGGATTAACACGTCGCTGTAGTCGATCACCAGCCACTGGCTCGCCGGGACTCCCTCCGAGGCGAGTGGGGATAGGCCGAATCGTTGATGCAATCCTTCCCGAATCCCGGAACTAATAGCTTTGAGATGCGGCTCGGAAGTGGCCGAACAAATCACGAAATAATCGGTAAAGGACGAGATCCCGCGCAAGTCAAGGACAACAATATCTTCGGCCTTTTTGTCCTCGGCAAGTTCTGCGCAGTGCCGTACTAACTCCTCCGGGCCGATAAGCGCTCTCCTTGATAAAGGTTATGGTCGTGAATATAGCGCAAGACAACTTCTGGAACCAGATACGTGATCGGCTGACGATTGGCAACTCTGTTTCTGATTTCCGTCGCGGAGATCTCAAAATGGCGACGGATGACAGGGAAGCGTTTTGGTAAACGCTTGTCCGTTCGGCTCAGTACAATGAACCGGACCAGCTTCTCTAGTTCACCGAATCGATGCCATTCCGGCAAGTGATCAGCGTTGTCTTCACCCAAGAGAAAAAAGAGTTCCGAGTCGGGGAATTTTTTTCGGATGGCCAGGACGGTATCGATCGAGAAGGAAGTACCGCCGCGATCAACTTCCAGAGAGTCGACGATGAATCCCGGCTCGTTCTGGATCGCCAACTTCACCATTTTTAAACGGTGCGTTGCTGGAGCGGTCTGATGATTTGTCTTGAATGGTGATTCAGCGGCTGGAACGAAAGCCACCAGGTCCAAGTGTAGCTCTTCCAAGGCTTGCCGCGCGAGAATCAGATGTCCGTGATGAATCGGATCAAATGTGCCGCCGTAAATCGCAATCTTCATCAATTTCTGACCGAATTAATACGGAACGCGAAAAGTTATCATCGCCATCTGCCGACTCTCCCTTATCATGCGGTTCAGCCTATGGAACGAAGCGATTTAGGTCAACTTATGCTCGTAGGGGTTCCCGGTCCCGAGCTGGATCCGGAGACCGCAGACGCTTTTCGGCAAATTCAGCCCGGTGGTTTCGTGCTATTTGGTCGGAACATCCGAAACCCCGGCCAGCTTAGAAAATTGATCGACGATTTGCGTGACCTCTGCACGGTCGAGCCAATCCTGGCAATCGACCAGGAAGGCGGCCGGGTTTCACGTCTCAAAGTGATCGGCCATGAACCTCCCAACGCTCAGCAGCTTCGACAAAAAGGTGATCAAAACTTAATTCGTCTCCATGGGAAGCTCACTGGCAATTTGCTCCGAGTATTTGGGTTCAACCTTGATCTCTGTCCTGTATTGGACATTTCCTTCGACGATGCCGCGGACAATTCCCTGCGCGGCAGATGCTTTGGCACTTCGGTAACCCAAGTGATCGAATTGGCTGGCGCTTTCCATGATGGACTACTGTCGACCGGTATTCTGACTTGCGGAAAACATTTTCCCGGATACGCGGCGGCCGGTTTAGATCCACATCACGACCTGCCGACCATCGAACGTTCGCGAGCCGAACTGGAGGCGTGCGAACTGGCGATCTTTCGAGCATTTGCTGGTCGGGTCTCAAGCATGATGATCGCGCACGCCTGGTATCCCGCTTTGGATCCTGAAAAGATTCCGGCCTCTCTATCGCGCAGAGTGGTGACCGATCTACTTAAGGAAGAGCTCGGTTTTGCCGGGCTAGTCATGACGGACGATCTCGATATGGGTGCGATTATCAACGAGGTCGGGTTCAGCGAAGCGATCACTCGGTCGGTCGCGGCTGGAAATGATCTGGTGCTGATTTGCCATCGGATTTCCATGATGCGCGAGGCCTATGAGACGCTTCATCGCCTTCCTGGAAGGCTGCTGGACCCCGCGCTCGCCGCGATCAGTACTATCAAGCGGCATCTTCCTCCCGCTCGTCCGTTTTCCGAACAAGACTTTCGAGCCTTGGACGACCAAGTCTGGGATCTGCGGGTTGCTGTGCTGGGACCAGAGCTGGCAAAGCAGCGAAGTCCTGACGACGGCAAACGGTCGCCGGTGGAGGTGTATTGAGGGTTCGAGTTAACGGTTACAGGTTGGAAGTTAGCGATGCGCGATCGACCGCGAACTGGCTATCAACGCCGATAAAGCGCACTCGGTAAATATCGCTGCATCTTGCGGTCCTTCAGATCGGACGCTCTGTAAATTTACGAACCAGGCTAAAGCCGGCTAAATCCTGGGCTATGTTCCCATGGCCCTTCGGGCCGCAAACGAGCAACGGCTAACCTGGGCAATTTTCTCGGGGCCGTTCCTTCGTCCCGCCGGCGCTCTGCCATGGCGCGGACTTATTGGTCCACGGGTGCGCCGTAGCTCGGAGAGCGGAGGCGACCTCCTGACTTCGGCGGACAGGTCGGGGCGATGACGCCAACTGCTCCGATACGCCGTTCGCCCGTTTCCTGTTTTCCGTTTTCGGTTTCCTGTTCTAGACTGACGGCACAATGCTGCCCGAGATCGAACAGCTACTGTTGATCCAAGATCGAGACCAGAAAACCAAAGCCTACCAGATCGAGTTAAGCTCTGTACCACTGGAGCGGCAACGAGTTGAACAAACATTGCAGAACCGAAGCGACGCCTTCGACCAAATCAAACTGCGAGCTAAAGAAATAGAGGTACACCGAAAAAAACTGGAACTTGACGCCGGCAGTCGGCGAGACACCATCGCCAAATACAAAACTCAACAATCGCAAACCAGAAAGAACGAAGAATTCCAGATGCTGGGCCAATCGATTGCTCGGCTGGAGCAAGAGATCGACCAAATTGAAGACCAAGAGATAGTGCTGATGGAGCAGGGAGAAGCTGCAAGTAGAGAAACTCAGCGTGCGGAAGCCGAACTCAAAACGAGTAGAACCCAGGTGGAACAACAACTAACCGCGCTGGCAAAGAAACAGGAGACGTTGGAACAGCGCCTTCGCGACATTGTGGCGGAGCGGGAAACCTTGGCGGCAGCTATCGACGGGGATTTGCTCGCTCGTTATCAGCGGCTGTTCACGAGCAAAAATGGCACACCGATCGTACCGGTGGAGCATGAAGTTTGTATGGGATGCCATATGAAAAATACCACCACCACGGTGCATAAGGCTAAGTTGGCGCGGGAGATCGTCTATTGTGAGCAATGCGGCCGGATTTTGTACTAGTGCGCAATCTGTAGGCTTGGTGCACTGACGCCTTCTTAAGGGGCTTGATCTATGGCTTACGACGCGCGTCGGCAAGGTGGGTGTGGTTGTTGTGGGCCGGTGGGATGCATCGCCGGGTTGCTCCTGATCATCGCGTTGAGTGTCGCCGCTTTCTTTGCGGTGCGATTTGTTTGGAATCTTTCCGATCAACCGCTTCCCGCCACCCGTAGCGCCGTTCCCCCAGGCGCCTATCCGCAAGCGCGCCGTAAGTTGAATGATTTCATGGGGAATGCGCAGATTCGTTCGGTTTCACTGTCGGAGGCGGATGTCAACGCGATGCTGGAGGATGCACCTGAGCTAGGTTTTCTAGGAAAAGGCGCGACTGTCGGATTCCGGGAGGATGAAACCGAATTACGCTTTCGTGTGCCGTTACACTTGCTGCCGTTCAACACCAAATACTTGAACTACGAAGTGTTCCTGCGCCCGATGATCTCGTGGGGAAAAGTAACGGTTAATGTTTCGCGAGTTACGAGCGGGGGAAAGCCGCTTGATCCGATCACCTTGCGCGGCTTTAAGGACCAAGCGGAGCCCTTTCTTAACCAGCTGCTTTCCTGGCTGGACGAAATTCAACAATCCCGCGCGATTCAGAACGTTCGCGTCCAGAATGGCAGTCTCCTGCTCGAACGGTGAGACGGCGTTGTGGCGTAAGCGCGAAACGGCGTAAGGGCGTATCGGCCCGTTGGCGTGATCGGCCCGAAGGGCCAAGAAAAGATAGCCCAGACTTCAGGCCATGCGCGTCAACATAAGGGCCCGGACCAGCAGCAGAGCTGTCTCCCCAGCGTTGAGCAATGGGTGGCGGCCTGTCGGCGGTAGTCCCGCGACGACGACGAAGGAGGAAGGAACGCAATGAAAGTAGCCGGAAAATCGTCCCGGAGGGACAGAGCGAAAGTAGCCCGGTACGAAGTGCCGGGAAACGAGAAAAAGCCCCTCCGTCCCGCAGGGACGCTTGATAGTAGCCCGGTACGAAGTGCCGGGTAAGGCGTTGAAGAGGTGATTCGTCTCGCTAGGGACGCTTGATAGTAGCCCGGTACGAAGTGCCGGGAAACGAAAAAAAGCCCCTCCGTCCCGCTAGGGACGCTGCGAAAGTAGCCGGTACGAAGTGCCGGGAAGCGAAAAAAAGCGCCTCGGTCCCGCTAGGGACGGCTGAAATGTTCAGGTCTCTTAGCGGTGTTTGGCTGCCGTTCAATGCCACGTGTCTAAGCGACCCACTTACGATCAAGCGACTCCTTTCCTCCTTCGTCTCGCTTTCCCGAGACCACGGCGGACAAGCCGGGACGGCGGAGAAGCATCCCTCAGCGTCTTTAGCAGTCACTTCCTTATGTTGACGCGCATGGGCTAAAGCCCGGGTTCGCAGTTTTACAGAGCGTCCGGTCTGAAGGACCGCAAGCTGTAGCGATATTCACCGATTGCGCTATTGGCAATACGCCGATACGCCATTCCCATCTCAGCGTTTACAGGTGCGCCCTGCTCCATTAAAGAATGGTCTGATTCCATGGCTGCAAAGAAGACCGCCGCATCGCCCCAAAACTCCCAGATTTACGCCGTCGTCGGCTCCGACGAGGGCGCGGTGAAGAGTCGAGCACGAGAGCTTGCGGAGCAACTCACTCCGAAAGGTACCGGCGATTTCGGCCAGGATCTCATCGACGGCGGAGCCGAAAACGCCGATCAAGCGGTGAGTCGAATTCATGCAGCGATTGAAGCCGTCCAGACGTTGCCTTTTTTTGGACCGGGAAAATTGGTTTGGCTGAAGGACGTTAATTTCTGCGGCGACACCGTCACGAGCAGATCTGCTCAGGTTCTGGCTGCTCTCGACCGACTGCAGCAGTTTCTTTCCGCCGGAATTCCTTCCGATGTCTTTTTCTTGTTGAGTGCGCCCGAAATAGACAAGCGTCGTTCATTTTACAAATCGCTGGCCAAAATGGCGAAGGTCGAGCAATTCGATCGGATCGACACCAGCCGCTCGGGCTGGGAAGAAGAAGCGGAAAGTTTGGCTCGGAGCCTTGCGGCAGAGCGAGAACTAGTGTTTCAGCCGGAAGCCTTGGAGATATTTGTCCGGCTGGCTGGCGCCGACACAAGACAGCTCCGGAACGAGCTAGAGAAGATCGATCTTTATCTAGGTGCGAAACGTGAAATCGATCCGGAATTGGTCCGGAAGCTGGTTGCAAAAACCGCGACGGGCGTCATTTGGGAACTCGGTAATGCGATCGCCAAGCGTCGCCTGTCTGCCAGCCTGGCTCTCCTGGATCAGCTGTTGTTTCAAGGAGAGACGCCGATCGGAATCCTTTACGCCGCGATCATTCCGACGGTTCGCAATCTGCTGGTCACAAAAGAGATATTGGAAACCTACGGCGTCAAGCCACCGAGCGCACCTTTTCAATTTAGTGGCGTGATTAATCGACTACCCCAAGCCGCGCAGAACTTCTTGCCACGAAGGAAAGACGGAAGCGTGAATGCTTACGGGCTAGGGATCGCGGCGTGCGAAGTCCATCGGTTCTCTCTCGCCCAGCTAGTCTGCGGCTTCGAAGATTGTCTCAAGGCCAATATCCAGCTGGTGACCACCCAGTTGGAACCGCGCCTCGTCTTGAGCAAGCTGCTCGTGAGTTTGTTGGCCCCGTGAATGATAGTTCCTGATGGGTAGGGCCGAAACCCGATTCCGCCAAGCCATTCGGTGATGCAAATCCCAGGGAGAAAGACGCACAGGAGTGCATCCCTACCGCTTCCTTGCTCTTGCTCCTCGCTTTGAACTGGCGGGCGAACGATAAGAGACGGGGCGCCGGTTCTTTGGCTCGATCTTGGAAAGGCCTGTACCGTCTTTCAGTTCGTTAATCTGATCTCGCAGAAGAGCAGCTCGTTCGTATTCCAAATTCGTTGCTGCCATTTGCATCTCTGCTTCCAGCTCTTTGAGCACTTCGGTTAGATCAAGATCTGCACCCGATTCCCGGACAATCGATTGTTCCAGATCGCGTCCGCGGAGAATGGTGTGAAGGCTTTCCTGAACGGCGCGTCGCACGCTGGTTGGCGTGATGCCGTTTGCTTCGTTGTACTCCATTTGTTTCCCCCGCCGGTACTCCGTGATGGCAACGAGCCGCTGAATACTTTCGGTCATGGTATCGGCAAATAGAACGACTTCGCCATTCACGTGACGGGCGGCCCGGCCCGCCGTCTGGATCAAAGAAGTCTGACTCCGCAAGAACCCCTCTTTATCGGCATCGAGGATGCAGACGAGACTGACTTCCGGCAAATCTAGCCCTTCCCGCAGCAGATTGATTCCGACCAGCACATCGAATTCACCGGCGCGCAAGGCGCGAAGAATTTCGACCCGTTCAATGGCATCAATTTCGCTATGCAAGTAGCGCACTCTCAGTCCCACGTCGCGCAAATAGTCGGTGAGATCTTCGGCAGTGCGTTTGGTCAACGTCGTAATCAAAATCCGTTCGCTTTTTTCCGTTCTTTGTCGGCAGAATTCGATGGTTTCATCGATCTGATGTTTGAGCGGCCGTAATGTGATGTGTGGATCCAGCAAGCCGGTCGGCCGGATAATTTGTTGCGCGACCAAACGTGATCCGGGGGTTTGGGCGTCGAGCTGAGCTGAAGCGCGACCGGTTAACATGGGCAAAAGGACTGGCTCAGTCTCTTCTTGTCCAATCCGGGCTCGGGAATGCGGAATATAAGTCTGATTGCCAGCAGCGCTATTGCGGATCTCGAACGCGGCTGGGGTCGCGCTGATGTAGAGGATCTGGCCAGTCATCTCCATAAACTCGGGGAAGTTCAGCGGTCGGTTATCCAGCGCGCTGGGAAGACGGAATCCGTATTCGACCAAGGTCAACTTTCGGGAACGATCTCCCTCATACATCCCGCCAATCTGGGGTATGGTGGCATGCGATTCATCGACTACGAGCAAGAAGTCTCTCGGGAAAAAATCGAGTAACGTGTAGGGCCGCGAACCAGGTTCTCGCCCGCTCAGATGGCGCGAATAATTTTCGATCCCACTGCAAAACCCCATTTCCTGCATCATCTCGAGATCGAACTCGGTCCGCATTTTGATCCGCTGGGCTTCGAGGAATTTGTTCTGGCTCTCAAACCAGGCAATGCGTTCGTCCAACTCGATGCGAATAGCTTGCACAGCGCGACGCATCTTTTCGTGCGGGGTAACGAACTGTTTCGCAGGAAAGAAGGTGAAACGATCCAAGGAGCCGATAGCCGAGCCAGTGAGCGGATCGAAGCGAGTGATTTGGTCAACTTCGTCACCAAAGAATTCGACTCGGATCGCTTCCTCATCCGCTGTCGCCGGATACACTTCTACGACATCTCCGCGAGCCCGGAACTTTCCGCGAGCGAGAGCAATATCGTTTCGCTCGTAAAGCATATCGACCAGCTTGGCCAGGAAGAGCTCGCGAGAGATTTGTTGTCCGCGATAGACATTGCAGGACATGTTCTCGTAATCCTCCGGTGAACCCAAACCGTAAATGCATGAGACGCTCGCAACGACGATGACGTCCTGACGAGACAGAAGGGAGCTAGTAGCGGACAGCCGAAGTCGCTCAATCTCTTCGTTGATGGATGAATCCTTTTCGATGTAGGTGTCCGTCCGCGGGATGTAGGCCTCCGGCTGGTAGTAATCAAAATAGCTGACGAAATATTCGACCGCATTCCGGGGAAAGAACTGTTTAAATTCGCTGTAGAGTTGGGCTGCTAAAGTCTTGTTGTGGGAAATGACTAGAGTCGGTTTTCCGAGTTGGGCGATCAAATTTGCCGCCGTAAAGGTTTTTCCTGATCCGGTTACGCCCAGCAACGTTTGGTGCCGGTTACCCGCATGCAGAGAGCGATCGAGTTGATCAATGGCGTCTTGTTGATCACCTCGTGGCCTATATTCGGAGGAAAGCTGGAAGTTCACCTACCTGAAAAACTCACGAAAAATGGCGGTTGGCCATCTCTTTTGTGAGTTTTTCGGGCTTAGTATTCCTTAGTAACCGGATTGCTCAGCACGCCGATCTTTTCGATCTCGACTTCGACCACATCACCAGGCTGCAAGAATTGCGGCGGTTTCATGGCCATGCCCACTCCGTGAGGAGTTCCCGTAAGAATGACCGACCCCGCTAGCAATGTTGTGCTCCCGCTCAAGAATTCGATCAGCGTGGGAATGTCAAAAATAAGGTTGGACGTGCTCGAGTCTTGCCTGGTTTCGCCGTTTACTCGGGTTTGGATTCGCAACTGGCCGGGATCCGGAATTTCGTCCTTGGTCAGGAGCACCGGACCGAGTGGCGCGAATGTGTCAAAACTTTTTCCACGACAAAATTGACCACCGCCATATTTCTTTTGCCAGTCCCGGGCGGTCACATCATCCGCAATTGTGTACCCGAGGACGTAATTCAGAGCCTCTTCGCGGCGGACGTTTTTGCAGTCCTGGCCGATAACCACCGCAAGCTCTCCCTCGTAATCCACCTCTGCGCTGGCGAGATGAGTCGGAATCGTGATCGGATCACCTGGATGGTTTAAGCTATTGGGAGACTTAATAAAGAGCATTGGCCACTCCGGCAAAGCAGATCCCTGTTCCTGTGCGTGATCGCGATAATTGAGTCCGATGCAGAGCAATACACGTGGTGCCACGGGCGCAAGCAGCTTCACCATGTTCGCCTCGTGGTCCGTTACCTCGAACCCATGGTAAACGTCACCGGCGAGATCAAAGCACCGCCCGCTCCGTTCCTCAGCGGCATGACGGACATTCCCTTCCTGAGCCAAATAACGGACGATCCGCATGCGATTGATGTTCCTAAGAACCGGCCGCTGCCCACTCCCGCTGTTTTTCTGGGGAAACAGAGGAATCCGAAGGATCGGGGGCGACAGTTGCTGCTTCCACAGCCAACACCTCACCTGGTGAGGGATTAGCCTTTTCCGGAGCGGTGGGCGTGGCCGGCTGAACCAGCGTCCGGTCAGCGGCAGGAACGTCGTGCTCGTGCCTTTCTGGTGTGGACCTCTCAAGATTTTGTTTCTGTCCAGTCTCAGCGATCTCTTCGGTCTGTGTTCCAAGAGTTTTCTCTGTCAAGTGTCCTGTTGCTGTAGCCGGATGTACAGGCTTCTGCTCGGTCCCTCGCGAATCGGTAGTTTCTTCGGAAAGCGCCGGCTCCGCTGTCAGGCTTGCGAGGGGAGGAGTGTTCTCTACTGGGCGTGCTTCCTTCTGTTCAGGACTCTTGGGAGAAAGTGGCAAATCTAATGTACCGTCAGAAAATTCAATGACGTGACCGGCCTTAGCTAACCAAAGGAGGTCAGAGGCTAAATTAGTCTTAGCGTGCGTATACTCAGGACTCGATTCTTCGCGGCTTTGATCGCCGATCAGCTTGGCCAGAACTTTCTCTGCCAACTGCTTTCGGGTGATCCGTGGGTAGGAGCGCAGTGCAGTCAAAATTGCGGCCAGACCGGAGGAAAGGGACGCTTGGTTTGGATCAAAAAGCTGCGGGCGTACGGTGGAAATATAGAGGATCCGTTTCTTGTGTTTGAATACGTGGAGACCGGCCTGATTCAGCCCGTGCCGCAACGCGCCTGCCATTTGAGCGGGGAAGCGATTTTCCCGGTCGCGCGCTTTGCGAATAGCCGCAACCACCGAACGGTCCGGAAGGTGCCGCACATGATCGCCGTATATTTCAGCGGCCAAACACGGTTTCACCACCCTCTGCAGATAGTTTTGCCGAAAATGTAGTTCTACCGCATTCAAATTTTCGAAGCCTAAAGGAGGTTCTCCTTCCTTTGTTCGAAAAGTCGTTACCCTGCGCGCTTCTTCCTTCCATTGATTGACAACTGCTGGGTCCGTAGCGATCTCGATAGTTCGCCGATATTCTTCGAAGCTCATGCGCCGGCCAAAGCGCTGATCGTACAAAGAACGGATGGTTTTCTGGAACGTGTGATAGTTGGTGGGCCCCAGGATCCGGCCAGACAGGGTGCACCGCGCAACCGAGGTAAAGTTTCCTTTGATCGGTTCTTTTTCGATCATTTCGGTTGCATAGAACTCATCGCGCTTCTCGCTGAATGCGATCCGTTCCAACGCGACGCTTTCCAACGCGATCGGCCCTTGATCCTCCAGCTGATAAAGCATTTTATTGTTATCCAAAGAACGAATGCGCAACCGGTGGCGTTCAGGACGTTCTAAGAACATCCGGGCCAAACCAAAGAGCGGATAAGCAGTATGGCCTTGCTTAATCTGCTGAATGACCTTGGTAAAAGCGCGTTCCTCCGGCAAGAAATCCACTTGAACTGCAGCCGGTTCGACCTCTTCGGGCATCGGCCGTGGCTCATCGCGGCGTGGTCGGCCTCGATCTTCCGGGCGCGGCGATCTTTGGGCTTGGACCCCATCGCGGGGGCGCTGGCCACCGGGTCGCGGTGGTCGGGAACTTGGACTTCGTTGCTCGCGCGGATCCCGTCGTTGCCGGTCGGACGGGCCACCGCGGCGCGGCCTGGCATCACGCCGTTCGCGCCGGTCCTCACGGACCTCGCCTTCGTAATCGGCGTAGCGATTTTGCTTCTCCGATTCCTTCAGCCAATCGGGAGTAAAACGAAGATCGAAGGAGAAACTAGGATCCGCCATGGTGGGGTTACAGGTAACAATTTCGGGCCTAAAAGTAAACTTCCGCGGCAATTGGCAGGCAAGAGGCGTCTAGAGTGGCTAATCCACTCATCAGGTCAATATAAAAACACAGGAATTGCCATCCATTAAACCGAAACACAGATCTTTGGTTCGCGAAAATTCGTAGAAATATTTTTGCAATAAGGACCTAGTAACCAACTGAATTATTCCACGAGTTAGCGATCTCGTGATCCGGAGGAAGGGCCGATGCGCTTAACCGCAACATCTTATGTGCGGTCCGGGTGCAATTTGGTCCTCCGATCAGCGCATGCCGGGGCGCTCCGATTAGGCAAGAGATTGTTGCAGCGGCGAGGCGATGGCCGGATCGACGCTCCTACCGAAGAATTTTGTTGCTATTTGATGCAATTAATTTAGTTGCCATCACTGGGCAACGTCATTATGGGTAGCCCGTCTGATTCCAAAACGAGAAGAAACGCGATTTATGTCTGAGAAATCCATAGAAGATAAAGTGAAGGAGATCATCGTCGAACAACTCGGCGTAAATCCGGAACAGGTTACTCCTAATGCTTCTTTTATCGAGGATCTCGGCGCTGACTCGCTTGATACGGTAGAACTCGTGATGGCCTTCGAGGAAGAGTTTTCGGTCGAAGTTCCTGACGAAGATGCCGAGAAGCTGCAGACGGTTGGCGACGTAATCCGCTACATCGAAGAGCGAGCGAAGTGACGGGGACACTCTTAGGCGGTCCCTGGCTCTCCGGGACGGCCTGGATGCACCGATATTTTTGCAGCACGGTGGGTTTCCCCACCGTGTTTTCGTTTTCCGGGGTCTCCCCCGGTTGATGTCAGGCCGGAAAGAATGGCTCGAGGCCCTAGACTGCAAAGCGATGAGGACGATATTTGTTTCTCTCGTGAATTAAGCTAATATAGCAAATTTTACCTATGTACTCGGGGACCGACATCCAGTACGCGCTCGAAAACACCAAGGTGATCCTTTCGCCCGATCGGCGAATCGAATCTTTTGGGACGACCAGCTTTCGCTTTTATCTGGTCACCGAATTGATGGATAAAGCGAACGAGATCCGCGTGCGGGCCGGTCGGATCCAGGCTGATCGTCCGAAGCTTCTGACTCCTGATAATCTCGCCAAATTGTTGCTCGAGGGTTTCGGCGACTCCGCCAATGAATTTGCGCAAATGCTGCAAGCGCGAAACGCAGCGTTCCTGAAATATGGATTTCAGATCCGAAAAGATAACCTTTCCGAAGACTTGGTCCACGACTCGGTTGAAACCGTGCTCGATCGAGTAGTTAATCAGCTCCCAGAATCGGAACGGAGCGGCAGCGCAATCATTCATGGCGTAGACGAAGGTTGGGAGATCTGTTTGTTGAAGTTCACGTTCGAACTGGTGGAGCAATCCGCGCAGATCAACTGGTTCGATTTCCGACGCAAAGGGTTACTATAATTGTAGTGCGCCGGCTTAGTGTCGCTTGGCCAATAGCGCATTCGCCTGAATGAGTGTCCTCTGGAAGATCGGTATCATTGGTTTCCTGGTCGTTCTGATATTTGGTGGCGGAGCTTTCGCGGCTTATGAGTTATTTTTTAAGAAGCCTGCGAGCAAGGCGTCCCCCGGAAATCAAGCCGTTGTGACACCAACGCCGGATCCAGGCATTGCTTTACTTAGCCAAGCGCAACAGCTGATGGCAAAAGGGGATAACGACCAGGGCAAGCAACTCTTGATCTCTATTTTTCAGAACTTTCCGGCGTCGGTCAAAGCGGGTGAGGCCAAGAAAACAATGGGCGATTTGAACATCCGTCAATTTTTCTCCGACGCTAATCCGAATAAAACGAATTACGTGGTTGCTCGAGGCGATTCTATTGCGAAAATATCTGGGAAAACAAAGGCTGCACCGGAACTCATATTCAAAGCGAACGGGTTGGAAAGTTTGATGCTGCACCCTGGCCAGATATTAATCATTCCTTCTGGTCAATTCGCTCTTCAGATCAGTCTCGCGAACAAAGACATTACGCTGTTCAATCACGGTGCTTTCTTCAAGTGGTACAAACCGATTGACTTTCATCTGCCGGCCAATCTGAATCCCGGCCAATATAAGGTCATCGGCAAAGACGCTTGGTCAGCGGGCGCACCCGTGGCTTTTGGCGGCAGAAATTATCTGGGGAGTAGTCGATGGATCGTACTCAATACGGGCAATATCACGATTTATTCCGAAACTAATCCCTCCCATCCGAACGTCCAAAAGCCAAAATCTGGCATTGAAATCTCGGCAGACGAAATGGAGGAGTTGTACTCATTAATCGGTAAAGATTCTCCGGTCACCGTTCGATGAAACCTCACCCCTTGGAATTCGAAAAGCCGATCGTCGAACTGGAAAAGCAGCTCGACGAGCTTAAAAGACATACGAAGCTACAGGCCATCGACCTGGAACGTGAGGTGCAGGCGATGGAACGGAAGATCGAGGAAACGCGAAGAGGGATTTACCAGAATCTCACTGCTTGGCAGCGGGTCCTGATTGCTCGACATACGGCTCGTCCGTTCGCCTTGGATTACTTGAAACTGGCATTCAGCGATTTCATCGAGCTGCATGGAGATCGTTTGTTTGGCGATGACCAAGCGATGCCCGGTGGATTTGCTACCGTCGGATCGCATCGCTGCGTGGTGGTAGCGCATCAGAAAGGACGAGACACCAAGGAGAACATCCGCCGAAATTTTGGGAGTGCGCATCCTGAAGGGTATCGGAAGGCGCTCCGACTGATGCGGTTGGCAGCGAAGTTTGAGTTGCCGATCATTACCCTCATAGATACGCCCGGAGCTTATCCAGGGGTGGGTGCGGAGGAGCGGCATATTTCGGAGTCCATCGCGGTCAACTTGCGCGAGATGATGATGCTGCCGACACCAATCATTGCCGTGGTAATAGGCGAGGGAGGCTCCGGAGGAGCGCTTGGAATCGGTGTTGCCGACCGCGTGCTGATGCTGGAGAACGCCTACTATTCTGTCATCAGCCCGGAAGGTTGCGCGGCAATCCTTTGGAGGCATCGCAACCACGCAGCGGAGGCGGCAGAAGCGCTCAAACTGACGGCCCAAGACTTAAAGGGGCTACAGCTCATTGATGATGTCATTGCGGAACCGCTTGGCGGCGCCCAATGGGATCATGAGCAGGCAGCGGCCAACCTCAAGACGGCGCTATTGGCCAACCTGGAAGCGTTGTATAAGAAGCCCAAGGATCGCCTAGTTTCCGAGCGTTACGAGAAATTCCGGAAAATGGGTCAGGTACTGGAAGGGTAAATGCGGAAGCAAGAAGCAAGAAGATGGATGCCTCAGGTGCGCTGTGATGGAGAGACTCTCTGGAATGCGAGCCTTCTAGATTCAGGCTTCCTGCTTCCTGCTTCCGGCTTGCGGCTTCTTCCCCTTCACCCCCGCGATGAACGCTTTGGCGGCTCGGATGATTTCTGCACCAACCTGCGCCTGCGGCTGGACATGTTTCGGAATGAACCAGGGGGAGTATCCGACTAGATCATGGAATACTAAGATCTGTCCATCGCATTCCGAACCGGAGCCGATCCCAATGGTGGGAATTGTAATCGTTCGGGTGATATCGCCCGCAACTTTCGGTCGGACCAGTTCGAGAACGACTGCAAATGCACCCGCACGTACAACGGCCTTCGCTTCGTCGATCAGAAACTGTTTTTCCGCCTCCGTTTTGCCCTTCAAGTGGTAACCGCCTTCCTCGCGAATGTGCTGTGGTAGCATTCCGATATGACCCATCACGGCGACGCCGGCATCGGTGATCGCTCGGATTTGTGCGCTCTCCGATTGACCACCTTCCAGTTTTACCGCGTGCGCTCCGGCGTCAGCTAACTTCCTGGCGTTGGTCACGGCGTCTGCGGCAGTCCGGTAGGTATTAATTGGCAGATCGGCAACGACCAGCGAACGGGAAGCCCCACGGCTAACTGCCCGAACATGGTGGAGTATATCGTCTAATACGACGCCAGTGGTGTCAGGCAGTCCGAGGACCACCATGCCGAGTGAATCTCCGACCAACAGAATTTCCACTCCCGCTTCATCCAGCAGACGCGCCGTCGGATAATCATAGGCGGTGATGGCCGCAACACCTTGGCCTTTTGCCTGGCGAACGATCTCGGGCGTTATTCTATCCACATCAATACTCCAGCTCTGACTCAATCCGCAACACGCGTTCGTTGTCGGTCAAATTTTCCAGTAAGGCTCGAATCGTTTCGGTTTGACCGGGTAAAATCAGGTCGGGGGTAATTTCGGATAGCGGAGCAAGCACGAAACGGCGCTGCGGTAAACGGGGATGAGGAATAATGATCTCCGGATTGTTCAAAATCAAATTTCCCGCGTACAGCACATCTAGGTCAATCGTCCGCGGAGCGTTGCGCGGGCGTTTGGATGGGCGCCCCATCTCCCGTTCGATACGTAGCAGCGCGTCGAGTAGGGCGATGGGAGGTCCATTAAACTGGATTTCAACGGCCGCGTTCAGGTAGGCCCTTGTGCCTGGTGCGGAATCGATCGGACTGGTTTCGAAGACACTCGAAACCAGAGGGGGCTCAGCCGCAGCATGTAGGTATCTGATCCGGCGAAACCCTTCGCGCAGGTGCGCTAGTCGATCGCCGAGATTGGAGCCGAGTCCAATTCCTGTGCGCATGTGGATAACCTAGAATCCGAAGTAGGAATCACAGATTACGCTGTGGATCCTCTTTTTTTCGGTTTCTGAGTTTAACACGAGTTGGAAACCAATTGCGGCTCGCGAACGGGATCTCACTTCAAGCCAAGGAGATCTTGCATATCGTATCGCCCCGGCGTTCGTCCGATTAACCACTGCGCAGCGCGCAGAGCTCCATGGGCGAAGGTGTCGCGACTTGCCGCGCGGTGGATCAGCTCCATTCGTTCGCCCTCGCCAGCGAACACCACGGTATGTTCGCCTACGACGCTACCAGCTCGCACCGCATGCATGCCAATTTCTTCGGAGGATCTTTCCCCGACAATTCCTTGCCTCCCATGACGAACTGCGCGGTTATACGCCGTCGATCTGACCTCAGCAAGGATCTCACCGATCCGTTTAGCAGTCCCGCTCGGCGCGTCCTTTTTGTGCCGATGGTGCATCTCAATTACTTCGGCATCGAATGCTTCACCGAGGACCTTTGCCGCTTCGCGACTCAGCCAGAACAATAGATTTACGCCGACGCTGAAATTAGGAGCGACGAGGATTGGGCAGGCTGCGGATGCTGTATCGATGATTTGCAACTGCGGGGCGGAGTGTCCGGTCGTCCCAATGACCAGTGGTCGGCCGTAACGCGCGCACCACAGAGCCAATTGAGCGGAGGCTTCCGGTACGCTCACGTCAATGCTGACTTCGGTCGCCGCAACCAAAGGTTCTAGCGGCGCGCCTTTTTCCGCAGCGATGACTTTCCAGTTATCCGATTGCTGGGCCAGACGAAAGATAATTTGGCCAAGGCGGCCGGAAGCGCCTTGGACAAGAAGACGCGTCATATCAGCTTCGCAGCCGCGAGTGTTCGCTTCAGGCGATCCAGATTGGCAGGTCGCATTTCGCAGAGCGGTAAGCGGTACTCTGCCTCGATCATTCCCATGGCGTGAAGCGCTGCTTTGACCGGAATCGGATTGGACTCAATAAACAGGTCTTTAAAGATCGGATAAAAGCGAAGATGGAGGTCTTTTGCTTCGTGAACATGCCCGGTCAGAAAAGCTTCGACCATCTCGCTCAGTTGGCGAGGAATGATGTTCGAAGCAACACTCACTACCCCAACGGCGCCGACCGCCATAAATGGGATCGTCAGTGAATCGTCGCCGGAGAGAATGCTAAATTCCGGGGGAAGGGCGTTGCGCAGAGCGGAGACCCGGTCACAACTGCCTCCGGCCTCTTTGATTGAGACCACGTTTTTGCATTCGCGCACCAGCCTCACGCAGGTTTCCACATCGATCTCGCTCGCGGTCCTGCTTGGCACGTTATAGAGCATGATCGAGACTTCTGTGGCCTCGCTTACCGCCTTGAAATGCCGATAAATACCTTCAGGGGTCGGTTTGTTGTAATAAGGACTTGCCAGGAGCACCGCGTCGACGCCCAGCTTTGCCGCGCCAATCGATAGTTCGACCGCTTCGCGTGTCGAATTCGATCCGGTTCCGGCAATCACTCGGCATCGTCCTTTTGCTTGGCTGACCGCAATCTCAATCGTTCGCAGGTGCTCCTCCTGATCGAGGGTTGCCGCTTCCCCCGTCGAACCAGTCGGCACAATACCGCTCACGCCACTATCGATCTGAAAGTCGATCAAACGGCGATAGGCGGCTTCATCAATCGCTCCGTCCTTAAACGGGGTCACTAGTGCGGTATAAGCTCCACTAAACATAAGATCTCTGGATCATGGCAATTCGATAGCCCCCTCAAACGCGAAATCAGCCGGCCCCCTCAACTCTACGTCGTGAAATTCTTCGCCGGCTCTGGTAAAAGCCACTTCCAGCCAATCGCCACCCTTTACTCGCACCCGGATTGGGCTGTCGATCGATCGCAGCCGGCTATAGATTAAGGCAGAGGCACTCACACCGGTACCGCACGCTAAAGTCTCCGCCTCAACGCCCCGTTCATAGGTGCGGATAGCGATTTTGCCAGGCGCGGTCTCTTTCGCAAAGTTCACATTTGTTCCTTTTGGACGGAATTCGGGATGATAACGAATCGCCTTGCCAAGTTCGTATACCGGAGCTGTCTCTAGATTGTCGACCATGATAACCGCGTGGGGTACACCGGTATTCAGCAAATGCACCGTGAGTTCTTTTCCTTGGACTTGCAGCTTCCGATTTAACGCGAGGCCGTGCGGAGCACTTAAGCTAACCGTTACCTGCTCGCCATTGAGTTTTGCCCGAATAATACCGGCCGGCGTTTCGAAGCTCAGTTCGGAAAAAGGTCCGGCGACTTTGTCCGCAAATCGAGCAAAGCAGCGGGCGCCGTTGCCGCACATCTCGGCTTCGCCACCGTCACTGTTGTAGTATCGCATGCGGAAGTCAGCGCCATTAGCCGCGTTCTCCAGCAAAAGCACGCCGTCTCCACCGATACCGCGATGGCGATCGCAAAGAAATGCAATCTCGTCCGAGTTAAGTCGAAGGCGCCCGGAACGATTATCCAACAGAACGAAATCATTCCCGGCACCATTCATCTTAGTAAATGAGAGCATAGGTCGTGTATTGGGATTCTGCGGCTCCGTCGGTCGCTCTGATAGTTGGCTTACCCGCCTTATTTCGCTATCGCGCAATGGCGTGTTTCGGCTACCATTCTCAAATATCAGCAGATCGCTAGTTGAGCAACTGCCAACACGACTACGTCGTGTTGACCCATAGCAAATGTCTATCGGCTATTGGCTGTTTGCTTCGGTGGCTCAATCCGATCTCAGAACCGGGAAATCAGGCATTTCGACACGCCCTGAGAAATGGTTCCAAGGTGGAAGAGGCAACGACCTGGCACCGTTGGCGAATTCGTAGGTAACCTCTTTCAGGCGTTCCAGAAAATGTCGGGCAGTTTCGGTTTCTCGTGATTGAGCGAACGGGATCTGGTTAAAGAATGCCACATCGCGATACCGCCGGATAAAGTCCGCGGCTGCTTGTTGATATGCCTCGCAAATAGACTCTAGCATGACCGGATCAAATCGACAGCCCTCCCGTTCAAGATGGCTCAGAAACGACAGGGCAATCTCGGCAACCATACCGAGCAACCCTTCTCGTGGTTGCTTTGGATCCAGGATTTGATGTTTGTGATCGTAGCGAATTGCTAAATCAACTTGGCAAACATCGCGCGGCTCGAGTAGCCGGTGAATTTCACATAACCAACCGATCTCCAGTGCCCAGCCGCTTTCGATCGGCAGCTCCACGGCGAGGTTAGTTGTCAGTGCGCACTCGCCGGCCAGTGGATAGCGAAAACTGTCGAAGAAATCGAGCAAAGGAAAATGGCCGAGAGCACGAATGAACGAGCGTACGAGCGGGATCACAAACAGGCGAGTTACCCGACCATAAAGTTGTTCTTGGACCCGCGGATAGAAGCCTTTACAGAACTTATATCCGAGCGTTACCACCGGATCGATCAAGTTCAGCGGCAGCTCGGCACTGTAGTTTTTGATATCGCAATCGTGAACGACGAGCGCACCAATGTCGGTATGCCGGCTAATGAATCCTATCGCCATCCAGATATTTAATCCCTTGCCCGGCGTCAAGTAGAGCCCCTTGGCAGAAAGCCATTCTACAACGATCGGGTCATCGTTCCATAGAACCCGGTGCGGAGGGCGCAGCTGAGACCAAAAATGTGCAACCGTGGTCGCGTGGGCTTCCGGGATCCCGTTCATGGTGATAACGATTAGGTCAAACAAATTGGACTGGTTGAGTGCGCTGATGATGTTCGTGAGCGCCTCAGAGGCAAGGTCCCGGTAGTGGCAAGGCAGGATCAGGCCCAATTTGGTTTGCCGGACCGGGAATACGCGATGGCGCGCCGGTTGATTCAATTGATGCAGGGTACTGATCAGGCCGTGCTGAAAGAAATCGCTCATCGACGGGTGCAAGATAGCGCGAACCCAACATGCCGCCATCCGGCGACACTCCGGATAGGGCAGGCGGGGTAGTAGGGCAAGATCGGCGGAGCCGGGGGCTGGCAGGGCGAGGCTCCCGCCGAGCCGAAGGCCCCTGACACGGCGGTTCTCGAATCAGTTTGCGCGGAGGCAGTATAGACGATATCCCTATAGGGAATACCTTTTAGTTACGATGCCCGCCAAAAACGTTGAAGAAATTAAGGCCCAAAGTCACTCTCTGCGAGGGAAGATCGCCGAAACCTTGCAGAGAGAGGATAGCCACTTTGCGGACGAAGAGTTTCAGCTGCTCAAGTTCCATGGCACCTACCAGCAGGATGACCGCGACCAGCGTACTCCTCGCAAGCAGCAAAATTTGGATAAAGCCTGGATCTTTATGGTGCGGTCAAAATTGCCCGGCGGTGCCCTGTCGGCCACCCAATATTTGGACCACGACCGCATCGCGGACGAGCTGGGGAACGGCACATTGCGAATCACTACGCGCCAGGGGTTTCAAATCCATGGAGTTCTGAAGGGAGATCTCCAATCCTGTATTCGCCGGATCAACCAATCCGGGATGACAACCTGGGGGGCCTGCGGAGATGTGGTGAGGAACACCATCGCGCCGGCTGCGCCCATCGATGATCAACCCCATCGTGATGCGCAACGCCTGGCCAAGGAAATAAGCGATACCTTTTTAGCCAAGACAACGGCTTATGCCGAAATATGGCTGAACGGGGAACGGCTGGAATCTCCGACTGGCGACCCAGAGCCCATCTATGGAACCTATTATCTGCCGCGCAAGTTTAAGATCGCAATCGCTGTCCCCCCTCGCAACGACGTCGACGTCTACTCAAACGACCTTGGGTTCATTGCCCGCGTCGAAGGTGGCGAGACCGTGGGATATACCGTTGTCGTTGGTGGCGGTTTTGGTATGACGCACGGCAAAACCGAGACTTACCCCGCGTTAGCCCAACCACTTGGCTACGTTAATCGTTCTCAAGTGATTGAAGTTGCGAAAGCCGTGGTGACTACACAACGAGACTTCGGAAACCGCACGGATCGCAAACGTGCGCGGCTGAAATATTTGATCGAGGAGCGTGGGATTGAATGGTTCCGGGAGGAAGTGAGCTCGCGCCTCACTTTCGACCTTGAGTCCCCGCAAACGGTCCGCTGGAGCACCGTGGGCGACCTCCTGGGGTGGCACGAGCAGGGTAACGGGAAGCTGTTTTACGGAGTTTGGATCCAGGAAGGACGAATCCAGGATTCGGAAAAGGCGGCATACCGGAGCGCCTTTCGGGAAATCACCCAAAAGCTGCGATTGCCGGTCCGTCTGACTACTAACTGCAATCTCATTTTCCATGATATCGAGCCGGCTCAAAAATCAGAGTTTGAAGAGATTTTGGTTAAGCACCGCATTCCGCGCTTATCAAAGTTAAGTGCGACTCGAAAGCTGGCGCACGCTTGTGTGGCTTTACCCACTTGCGGGTTGGCGCTGGCGGAGAGCGAAAGGGTTTTTCCGGATGTGCTTACAGAAATCGACAAAGTTTTGGCCGATCTTTCGCTGTTGAATGAACCAATCCTCATCCGGATGACCGGCTGTCCCAATGGCTGCGCGCGGCCGTATAACGCGGACATCGCATTTGTCGGACGGGCGCCGGGAAAATACGCGTTCTATGTCGGTGGCTCAATCACGGGCGAGCGTCTGGTAGGACTCGAGGAAAAGTCGATTCATCAATCGGAAATACCGGTCAAAGTGCGGGAGTTACTGGAGGATTTTGTTCGTAACCGTGTCGAAGACGAGACGTTTTCCTCTTATTGGGGAAGAACTCACGTAAATGGTCCTGCACCGAAACCCGAGCAATTCCACCAAGAGTTGGCGAACCGGGTGGGCTTGGCGCCGGTGGAAGTGTGATTGACCGGCGGTTGACATCAACTTCCTTCACCGCTAAGGCCACTAGCATGGGTAAGCAACACAACAAGGTCGAGAAACGTCGTCGCCGTAAAGAATATCTTCGCCGCAAAAAATCGGCGGCGAAAACTTCAACCAAACGGTAACACTGCACTTCCAGGTTCCTGGATTGCAGGTGCACTAATTCTGGGCCATGGCGCAACCTGTCATTCTGATCATCCGGGACGGCTGGGGAATCAATCCGCACGGTCGCGATTCCGCCGAGGCAGACGGTAATGCGACGCTGCTGGCGCGGACGCCTTATCACGATCACCTTTACGCCACTTATCCGATGAGCCGCTTGAGCGCAAGCGGGCTGGATGTGGGATTACCTGAGGGGCAAATGGGAAACTCTGAGGTGGGTCACCTCAATCTCGGGGCTGGCAGAATCGTGTACCAAGATTTCACGCATATTAATCAGGCGATTGCCGCCGGCGAGCTGCAGCGTAACGAAACAGTTCAGAGGGCTTTCGCTCGAGCTGTCCATTCACGACTGCATTTCATAGGGCTGGTATCGGACGGTGGCGTGCATAGTCACCAGGATCATCTTATCGCCTTGGTGAAAGCCGCTGCCCAAGCTGGGGGGAAGGAGATCTTTATCCACGCGATCACGGATGGCCGCGACACTTCTCCGACTGGGGGCGCCGGTTATCTAGGAACGGTCGAGGAGCAAGTGCGTTCCACCGGTGCCAAGATTTCGACTGTAGTCGGGCGCTACTACGCGATGGATAGAGACCGACGCTGGGACCGGACGAAGCTTGCTTGGGACGCCATCGTCCTAGGTTTGGGTGAGAGGCCAAAAGTCTCAGTATCTGAGGCGGTACAGCAACGGTACAAAGCCGGCGAAACCGATGAGTTCTTAAAACCGATGGTTTTCTCGCGCCCAAATGGACCGCAAATCCGTGATGGGGACGTTGTCTTTTTCTTCAATTTCCGCGCTGACCGGGCACGCCAGCTATCTCAAGCATTTCTGTTTCCCGATTTTGCCGGATTCGATCGCGGGACCCAACCGAAGGTCGATTACGTAACCATGACTGTGTACGACAAGACTTATAACTGTCCGGTCGCGTTCCAACCACAGACCTTGGAGAATATACTTGGAAAAATCGTAAGCAATTCCGGGAAGCGGCAGCTACGGATTGCTGAGACTGAGAAGTATCCGCACGTCACATACTTTTTTAACGGCGGAATTGAAGTCGCCTATCCAGGCGAGGATCGGGTAATCGTGCCGTCGCCGAAAGTGGCGACCTACGACCTTCAGCCGGAGATGAGTGCGCCACAGGTAACTGAAGAAGTGGTCAAGCGACTCAAGGAATACGACTTGGTGATACTCAATTTCGCCAATCCTGACATGGTGGGCCATACTGGCGTGGTCGATGCCGGAATCAAAGCGGTCGAAACGATTGACGGTTGTCTGCGCCAGGTTCTGGAGGAAACGCTTCGATTGGATGGCAAAGCGCTGGTGACCGCCGACCACGGCAATTGCGAATTGATGCGCAATCCGGATGGTTCGCCGAATACAGCGCACACGACCAACCTGGTGCATTTTATTTACGTAGCCCAAGATGCGTCCAGTTTTCAGCTCAAAGACGGAATCTTAGCGGATGTTGCGCCGACTCTGTTAAAGTTGCTTGGGTTGGAGCAACCGTCCGAGATGACCGGGCATTCGTTACTGGTTCGGAGTTAATTTGGGACCAAGGCGTAGTTCGGCTCTGGACAGCGGGACTAACTGATGCGATAGCGTCCCACTGCTATGCAGTTTGCGGTTTTAGGGTTTCGAAAAAAATGCTGTAAAACTACTGCTGTAGTACCGCGTGGTGTAACGGTAACACAGCGCCCTTTGGAGGCGTTATTCATGGTTCGAATCCATGCGCGGTAGCCAATCATCAATCGGCTGAGACATCCAGCTTCCTAACTTACTTCCTTTTTTGACAATCGCCGATGTCGTTTTGATATTTCACCGGTGAGTAATTTGGACCTGAATAGCTTATTGGGCGGGTGGCCACACGAGCCCGGCCAAGTGAAAGCGCGCAAAATCATTGGGATTGACGGGCGTGAGAAAGTCCAGCTGCGCATCGATCTTGGTCTCATCCAAATGGAAATGACCGGCCGCCCGGACGGGCAACGGCCGTTCGGTTTTGAGTCTTTGCTGCAATACCATGAGGCACGGCTCCAAACGGCCGAGTCGCGCGGGAGTTCCTACGAGTTAAGTGAAGCGGAGTTGGTTGCGCTGCAACAGGAGGGAGTTCAGTACTATCACCGTTATCTCAGTCTCTTCCAGTTACGGGATTATCCGAACGTCATCCGGGACACGGAAAGAAACCTGGAGCTTTTTAACTTCGTCTCGAAGCACGCGCAGGAAGATGAATCGAAATGGGCCTTCGAGCAGTTCCGTCCTTATGTGATGATGATGAGCACTCGAGCGCGGGCTTCGCTCGAAATCCAGGAAGGCAGTACCGCGAAAGCCATCCGCTTTATCGAAGACGGGAAGCAGCAGATCGAAAAATATTATCGCTCGATCAATCAGCCGGAGTGGATTGAGACCAGCTCGGAACTAGCCTTTCTCAATGAGTGGTTGAACGAGGTGCGCGAGAATATCCCGTTGTCGCCAGTGGAATTGATGGAGCGGGACTTGGAGAAAGCTATCGCCGAGGAGGCATACGAGCGAGCGGCGGAATTGCGAGATGCTATTCTGAAAATGTCGCGTCGGCTTCCCGATGAATCCGTCGATCCTTGAACGCAAAGAGCGGTGGGCCAAGAAAATGGCCGGTCAGCGGTCTCCCGTTCTTGAGAGGTCTAGCGATCGGCTTCCGCCCGGCCAACATTTGACGAACGGCTTTCCGGTCCTCGATCTAGGTATCCAGCCCGCTATCCTGCTCTCGGAGTGGACGCTTGAGCTCAAAGGCGAAGTGGAAAACCCGGTCAAGCTGTCCTGGGGTCAAATGACTCAACTGCCGCGTTTCGAGGATACCAGCGATTTTCACTGCGTCACGACTTGGTCGAAGTTCGACTGCCAATGGGGCGGCGTCGCATTCTTCACGCTGATCGATCTGGTAAAGCCGAAGCCCGAAGTGAACAACCTTTTCGTTGAAAGTTATGACGACTACAGCACCAATGTCCCGCTGGAACCTTGTTTGGACGACGATGTCCTGATTGCCACTCATCTGGATGGACGACCTCTGTCGCGGGAACACGGAGGTCCGGCTCGGATGATCATCCCAAAACTTTATGCCTGGAAGGGCGCGAAGTTTGTGCGTTCGATCGAGTTTCGATCCTCGATGGTCCGCGGCTATTGGGAGAATCGCGGGTACAGCGATTATGGTGATCCTTGGACGGATGACCGATTTCATCGGGTGTAAGGCTTGCGCGGTGGAAAACCCGTGGCTGGTGGGGCGAAACAATCGGGCAAGCGCCACGCTTGATCGGTCATCGGCCAGCGTCGGGCTGCGAGCCGCCTCCCGTTGTCTGGCCCCGCCCGCAATGCTTCGCGTTGCGATGCGGGCGGGGCCAGACAACGCTAAATTGTCGCCCGACTTTACAACCGGCCGCCCCTCCCGCATATTGCCCGCCTCATCTAACGGTTTATTCGTGCGCGAATCAGGCGATCCGGTCCAAGGCAAATATTTCGATTGCGTTCTGCGAGAACGATTGGCCGTTTGGGTGGCCTCATAACATTTCTTGCCTTTTGTGATCATACGCGCGTCTCGAAACCAGTTCCGGCTTGTGCTCGATCAAACCGGTGAATTCATTCGGTGCTCGCTTTCCATAAACCTCACCATTCTCACATTCTTCTTAGGTGGTTTCACGGCGATTGGTACCGCTGACCAGGCGACATCGCCCATTCCCAATGCCTCTCCAGCAAAACTACAGTTTAGTGATTTGCAGAAGCAGGCAGCGCAGTTCAACTCAGTTTTGAAGCTGCCGGATTGGGAAACCACTGCGGCTCAAGTAGACGCGAACGTCGATGCCGCGATCGCGGAGGCAAACCGCCAGTTGGACGCGATCGCGCAGATCGATCCTAAGAATGCGACCTTCGATAACACCGTTCGGGCCCTTGACGACGTCCACGCAAGAATAAGCCAGACGGGGTACCGGATGGGAGTGGTGGAACAGGCGCATCCCGATCCGAAAATGCGCAGCGCTGGTCTCGATGCAGTCCAAAAGCTGCAAGAATTTATCGTCGGGATTGACTACCGCAAGGATGTCTATCGTTCGGTCAAGTCGTACCTCGACACGAATCCTCGGCTCGGTGGCCAGGATGCCCGGCTGGTGGAATTTACCACTCGTGGTTACAAACGGGCGGGACTTACGCTTCCGGAAGAGAAACAGAAGAGTGTTGAGAAGCTGCGCAAACAGCTCGCGAGTATTCAGGCTCGCTTTCTGGTCAATGCTAATAATGCCGCGGCACCGCTGAAGTTTACGAGAGACGATTTGCAGGGCGTTTCGGAAGACTTTCTCAAGCAGGTAAAAACCGGTGAGAACGAGTACACCGTCGATGCCAATGTGCCTCCGCAGTACGTCAGCGCGATGACGAATTGTGTGAAGGAGGAAACACGCAAGCACCTCTGTATCGCCCATGACTCGCGGGCCAAAGAGAAGAATCTGCCCTTGGCGATTCAGGCGGTGGAGATTCGCGCCCAGCTGGCCGAACTGCTTGGCTACGCGTCTTGGGCCGATTACCAAGCCGAGATCAAAATGGCCAAAACCGGGCAGCGGGCGCTCGACTTTGAGGAGCAGCTAAAGTCTGGCTTAGAACCAAAATATCAGGAAGAAATCTCGGAACTAAAGAAGGCGAAGGCGAGTGTCGCCGGAGCGACAACACCGGACGTGAAACTCTGGGATTGGTATTTTTGCGCGGCTCTCCTCCAGAAACAGAAATATAACGTCGATGCGGAAGCGCTTCGCGTCTATTTCCCATTCGATCGCGTGCTCGACGGCATGTTCAAAATCTACGAGCACATCTTCCAAGTGGAGATTCGTCCAGTCGACCCACCGGCCGTCTATCAAAGCGACGTGAAATTGTATGCCGTCCTTGACCAGCAAACCCACCAACCCTTGGGAATGTTCTATCTCGATTTGTTTCCTCGGCCTGGAAAATATAACCATTTCGCCAATTTCGCGCTGATCGATGGCGGATTGCTGCCCGATGGAAGATATCAGAGGCCGGTCGTAGACCTGATTTGTAACTTTCCGCCGCCTTCGGGCGATAAACCGTCACTGGCAGATCATCAGGACGTGGTCACCATCTTTCATGAATTTGGCCACGCCATGCACGTCATGTTGACGACGGTCCACTATGCTCAGTTTTCCGGATTCAATGTTCCGGGCGATTTCGTGGAGGCTCCGTCGCAAATGCTCGAATATTTCGCGTGGGATAAAAAAGTGCTGGACAGTTTTGCGAGCGACTATCGGGATCCTTCGAAGAAGATACCGGCTGATATTTTAGCTAAACTGAAAGAGGCGGATTTGGCGACGAAGGCATGTTCCTACCGTCGCCAGCTCTCCTTTGGGCTGCTAGACTTGTTGATCCACATGCCGTTAACCGCGGCTCAGAAAGAGGATCTCAACGGCTATGTCAATTCAGTGCTCGGCGACGTTTTCTTTCCCCCGGATTCCTCGACTGCTATACTGGCTTCTTTCGGACACCTGTTCGATGGATACGACGCTGGCTATTACGGTTATGCCTGGGCGGATGCAATCGCCGCCGACATGGCGTCGGTTTTCCAAAGCGCTCCCGACGGTTTCCTGGATGTGACTGTTGGCCGGCGGTTGCGAGACGAAATCTATGCAGTAGGCGATTCGCGTGACATTACGATCTCGGTGGAGAAGTTTCTCGGTCGCAAACAGTCGACCGGTCCGTTTCTAAAGAAACTGGGAATCAGCTCTGAGTAACCTCATGAACCGTCCGCTAAGCCTTCGTATAACACTTACCCTCGTTTCGCTTTTTCTTTCTGGGGCGAAACTCAGTGCCGCTAGTCCTCCGGCCCTGGAGGAAGCGAATCGACACAAAATCCTCTTAATCTGCGAAGGGACCGAGCCACGAACCCTCGATCCCCAGACCGCGCAGGGAGTTCCGGAACATCACATCATTATGGGGCTGATGGTGGGATTGATGGAGAACGATCCGAACGATCAATCGAAACAGTTGCCCGGTCTAGCGGATCGTTGGGAGCACAATGAAGATTACTCGGTTTGGAAGTTTCAGCTGCGCGAGAACGCCAGGTGGTCCAATGGAGATCTGGTCACGGCTCAGGATTTTGTCTTTTCCTACAAACGCATTCTCACTGCGCCGCTCGGCGCCGCGTACATCGATGCGCTTTACATCATGAAAGGAGCCAGAGAGTACGCTGAGGGGAAGATCACCGATTTCAATCAGGTCGGAGTAAAGGCGCTCGATGATCGGAATCTGCAGTTCGAGTTGATCGGCCCCGCGCCCTATTTTCTTTCCGCGCTTTTACATACCGCCTGGTATCCGGTTCATCCGGGTACGATTTTGAAATTTGGCCGGATGGATGAGCGCGACACCAAGTGGACGCGCCCAGGGAACTATGTCGGTACCGGGCCGTTTATACTCAAGACCTGGAAGGAAAATGACGTCATCGAATTGGTTCGTAATCCGCTCTATTGGGACGCAGCAAATGTAAAGCTCAACGGGATCAATTTTTATTCGATCGAAAACTATGATACTCAGGAGCGAGCGTTCCAGGCCGGTCAGTTGCACAAGACGGAGCAAATGCCGCTGGACAAGATTCCTTACTACCGCCGCGAGCACCCTGAGCTGATTCGGATCGATCCCTATGTAGGAGCTTACTTTTACCGGATCAATGTGAAGCGAAAACCGCTGGATAACCCTAAAGTGCGTTTAGCTTTGAATCTTGCGCTCGATCGCGAATCGATCGTCAAGAACATCACCCGGGGCAAACAGAGGCCGGAGACCGGCTACACACCGCCCGGCATGGAGGGTTATGAACCGTTGGATGTCATCCACTATGATCCGGATCGGGCCCGGCAGTTGCTGGCGGAGGCGGGGTACCCAAACGGGAAAGGCTTCCCAAAATTTAACATCCTCACCAATACGAACCAATGGCATCGGACTGTGGCCGAAGCGATCCAACAGATGTGGAAGCAAGAACTGAATATCGACGTCGGAATAGAGAATCAAGAATGGAAAGTCTACTTGGATTCGCAAAACAGTCTGAACTACGACATTTCGCGTTCCGGCTGGATCGGGGATTTCATGGATCCGGTTACTTTTCTGAGCATTTGGCGGACCGGCGACGGTAATAACAACACTGGCTGGAGCAACCCAGCTTACGACAACTTGTTGGATCAGGCCGCTCAGACCGCTGATCCGCAGCAGCGTTTTTCGATTCTGCGTCAGGCAGAAGAACTCTGGTTGAGTGAACCGTCGGGAGTACTCATCTACTGGTATACGCTAGTATACCTCCTGGATCCAAGCGTGAAGAATTGGAATCCGCTGGCCTTGGACGACCACAATTACAAGTACATCGATCTCGAGGAGAACGGTACTCCCAAGCTTTCGCTGGCCCGTTAAAACCCCGATGATCAAACTTATCGTCAGCCGGTTATTGCAACTGATCCCGGTGGTTTGGGTCGTGCTGACGGTTACATTCTTTCTCTCTAAATCCATCCCGGGCGGTCCGTTCAGCGCTGAGCGGCAGGCAACTCCGGAAGTTATTCAGAAGCTCAACGAGTATTACGGGTTAGATAAACCGTTGTGGGAACAGTACATCCATTACATCACCAGGGTCGCGCATTTTGATCTTGGGCCCTCCTATACCTACCAGACAAGTTCTGTCAACGAAGTCATAGCCCGCGCGTTCCCTGTTTCACTCCAGATCGGAACACTCGCGTTTTTCATCGCTCTCGGTATTGGCGTCGCTGCGGGAGTGGTTGCGGCAATCAATAAGAACAAGATTTGGGACTACCTACCCATGTCGCTCGCGATGGCGGGTATTTGTGTTCCCACTTTTGTGATGGGACCCATTCTGGCCGTCTATTTCGGACTGACTTTAAAGATCGCTCCGGTCAGCGGGTGGTATGGCCTAGACTATGCCCCTTTGCACCCAATGATTTTGCCCGCCGTTACATTGGGGTTGTTCTACGCCGCCTACATTGCGCGCCTCACCAGAGGCGGCATGCTTGAGGTGCTGAACCAGGATTTTATCCGGACGGCTCGGGCTAAAGGAGTTCCTGATCGGGACATCATTTTTAAGCACGCCATGCGGGGCGGTTTACTTCCTGTCGTATCATTCTTGGGGCCGGAGTTTGCCGGATTAATCAGCGGCTCGTTCGTGGTCGAAAAGGTTTTCAACGTTCCAGGGTTAGGCCAAGAATTCATCAAATCGGTCTTTAATCGGGACTACCCTTTGATTCTTGGCACGGTGGCGTTCTTCGCGGTGCTCATTGTGGTATTTAACCTGCTAGCTGACTTGCTCCAGAGTGTGATGGATCCGCGCACTCGCAAATGATTCGCGCATGAGCACGGTGCTTGACTCTCCGACCATCGCCGAGGACGAAGCCCAATTCGTGCACGGCAGTTCACTCTGGACGGATGCCTGGCACCGGCTTCGCAAAAACCAGCTGGCTCTTTTTGGCCTCGGTTGCTTTCTCACTATCATGTTGCTCTGCCTGATTGGACCACTGGTGACCGGTTATACCTACGAGCAAACGGATCTAACGCTGAAGGCCAGCCCGCCGCTAGATAAGATCATCCAGCGAACGGAGACGCTCAAGAACGGTGAGAAGAAGATCACTTTTTATTCGCTAACCAACATTGAAGATGAGTTTGTCGATAAGCCGCGAGAAGAGCGGAAACAGATCGTCGCAACGTTGGCCCAGGGGGAGCAATACAGCGAGGGGGCGCTTGTTTACGAGACTTCAAACCAAAGGCATCTGTTCGGGACCGATGCGCTGGGCCGGGACCTATTAACCCGAGTATTGATCGGTGGCCGGATTTCCTTGTCGGTTGGGTTCGTCGCTACCCTCATTTCAGTTGTCATCGGCGTCGTGTGGGGCACAACTGCCGGTTTTATCGGAGGCATGACAGATAATCTGATGATGCGGATCGTGGACGTACTCTACGCGCTTCCATTCACGGTAATAGTAATTCTCCTCATGGTCTTTTTCGGCAGGAATTTTATCCTGCTCTTTGTCGCGATCGGTGCGGTGGAATGGTTGACCATGGCCCGGATCATCCGTGGGCAAATCATCTCGCTTAAGAACCAGGAGTTTGTAGAGGCGGCTGTTTCGCTCGGGCTCAGCAAGGCTCGCATCATGTTTCGGCATCTGATCCCCAACGTGATGACCGTGATCGTAATATACGCCACGCTCACCGTGCCAAATGTCATGCTATTGGAGGCTGTGCTCAGTTTCCTGGGGTTGGGCGTGCCCCCGCCGATGAGTTCCTGGGGCGTGCTCATCTCCGAGGGTGCTTCAACCATGGATACATCCCCTTGGCTTCTTTGGATTCCGGCGGCCTTCTTTTCGTTGACTCTGTTCTCGCTCAATTTCCTTGGGGATGGTCTAAGTGACGCCTGCAATCCCAAGTCCGCGAAAGATTGATGCCGATGGAAAGGCTGACCGCTCGAGAGAAAACTGAGATTCCGGTATGGCATTGCTTGAGGTAGAGAATCTACGAACCTATTTTCACACCCGGGCCGGAGTTATTCGGGCGGTGGATGGCGTTTCTTTCTCGATCCAGGAGGGCGAAACCTTAGGCATCGTTGGCGAGTCAGGTTCAGGGAAATCGGTCAGTTGCTATTCCATTCTCGGACTAATCCCGCAACCCCCCGGCCGGATTGAATCAGGCGCGGCCCGGTTTGGTGGAGTGGATCTTTTGCGCTGCTCCGGCGAGCAACTCCGACAGATACGCGGAAAACGGATATCGATGATTTTTCAAGATCCGATGACCTCGCTCAATCCGTATCTCCGCGTCTCCGACCAGATCATGGAACCGTTGCTGGTCCACGAAAAGATAAGTCGCCGCAAAGCTTTGCTAAAGGCCATTGGGGCTTTGGAAGAGGTGGGGATTCAAGATGCCGCCCGCCGGATCCAACTCTATCCGCACCAATTCTCCGGGGGCATGCGCCAGCGAGTGATGATTGCGACGGCCCTGATCAGTCGTCCGGAAATCCTGATCGCGGACGAGCCGACGACCGCGCTCGACGTTACGGTTCAAGCGCAGATTCTGGAGCTGATTCGGCAAAGCCAGAAAAATCTCGGAATGGCTGTTGTTTTCATTACTCACGATTTGGGCGTAGTGGCTTCCTTCTGTGAGAACGTCAATGTGATGTACGCCGGCCGGATCGTCGAGTCAGCGCCGACCGAAGAGCTGTTTGCTCTGCCGCTTCATCCTTACAACGCCTCGCTCCAACAGTCGATTCCTGCTTTGCACCGCAAGGGAGATCCTCTGTATACGATACCCGGGGCGCCACCGGATCTCTCCCGTGAGATCAAAGGATGTCCTTTCGTTCCGCGCTGCGCTTTTGCCAAAGATCTTTGTCAAAGCGGCGAGATCTATCTAGAGGAGCCCGTGCCGGGTCATACGACTTCTTGTCAGAGGGTTCTGCGCGGTGAACTTGGTGATTTGCGATTGAAGGCTCAAGCCGTCGTATGAGTGCATTCCTCGAGCTGAAAGCGCTAAAGACCTATTTCCCGATCTATCGCGGGCTTGTCGTTCGCCGAAAGATCGCTTCGGTGAAAGCGGTGGATGGAGTCTCGCTGAGTCTGAAAAAGGGCGAGATACTTGGTCTGGTAGGAGAATCGGGATGCGGAAAATCCTCACTGGCCCGGACGGTGATGCAATTGGTTCGCTCTACCGAGGGCGAAGTCCGACTGGAAGGCAAGAGTCTGACAGATCAGAGTATGGGGGACATTCGCAAGTCACGGGTCAATTTCCAAATGATCTTTCAAGACCCCTACGCTTCACTGAATCCGCGGATGACGGTATTCGACACTTTGGCCGAAGCGCTGCAAACCCGCGAAAAACTGCGAGGCAAACCACTCGTTCGGAAGGTCGGCGAACTGATGCGTCAGGTAGGTCTACCGCCCAATCAAATGATGCGTTATCCGCACGAGTTCTCCGGCGGTCAGCGGCAGCGCATTGCGATTGCCCGGGCATTGGCTCCTCAGCCTAAACTAGTCATTGCCGACGAGCCGGTCTCCGCGCTCGATGTCTCGATTCAATCGCAAATTCTAAACCTGATTCTTAAGTTGTGTCGAGAGATGGAACTCACTCTCATTTTCATCTCCCATGATATTTCGGTGGTGAAATATATTTCCGACCGAATCGCTGTGATGTATCTGGGCAAGTTGGTCGAGGTCGGTTCGGCTGTCGATGTGGTCGAGCGCCCTTTGCATCCTTACACGCGCGCTCTGGTCAGCGCCGTTCCCATCCCGGACCCGGTGCGAGAGCGGCAACGGCAACGAATCGTTCTGCAAGGCGATCCGCCTTCGCCCATCAACCCGCCCTCTGGGTGCAGTTTTCATCCGCGCTGTCGGTTCGCAGTCGAAAAATGCAAACAGGAAATTCCGGATCTGGCCGAAAAGGAGCCGAACCGGTTTGCAGCGTGCATCCGGATTGGGGAGATTTGAAGGCAGCGGAAGCGTTAAGATCGTACTCGTCCTTGGACCAAAAACGAAACACCGAACATAGCTACGGAAGACAAGTTCCATCGCGGCGACCAGCCTGTGCGACAGGGATCGCTATTCGCTGTGAAGATGCGGCCTTTGACGCGTCATTGATTGGCTCACACGTCCAATCTGGCTGTCGCTCAACGACGTGTATCGCCCTACCCGTCAGGGGTAATAGCGCGTTCTGTCCGACTGTTCCGCTCACCGCTTACTGACCGCTTACTACTTACTGCTAACCGTTCACCCTTTCACCGCTCCCGCCGTCAAGCCGGCTATAATGTATTTTTGGGCCGCTAAATAAAATGCAATCGCCGGAATCATGGTCAAAGTGACAAACGCCAGAACACGTCCCCAATCAGTGCTGTACTGACCCTGATATTGCATAATTCCTAAAGGCCACGAATAAAGAGTATCCGAATTGATCGTGACCAGTGGTAAGAGGAAATTGTTCCAACTGCCAACTAACGCCAAGACGCCGACCGTTGCTAAGATCGGTCGAGAAAGTGGCAGCGTAATCCGCCAGAATATCTTCAAATAACTGCAGCCATCCATGAGCGCTGCCTCGAAAAGTTCCTTAGGTAACTCTTGAAAGAACCCGCGTAACAAAACGATGCTAAAACTCAGGTTGAACGCAACCTGCGGAAGAATTACGCCCCAGTAGGTATCAAGCAGGCCCAGGTCGCGGACTCGAATGAACACCGGTAAGACCGCAGTTGCGAAAGGAAAGGTTAGACCGAGCGTCAGGTAACCCGCGATCCACCTTTTTCCTGCAAAGCGCAAATGCGCGAGTGTGAATGCGGCCATTGAACTGACCAGTACGGTTAACAATACGGTAAAGAGCGCGATGAACCCGGAGTTTCCTAACATTTGCCAGAATCGTGGAGCGAAAAGAATCGAGAAGTAATTTTCTGTAATCCATTCTTTGGGTAAACCAAGGGCGTTCGTACGCAGGTCTCCGGAGCTCTTAAACCCTCCGATGACGGCGACCCAAATGGGAAGCAGGCACAATCCGGCGGCCAGAAAAAGCAACAACCACCGGTAATAGGCGTACAATGGGATTCGGATCCGCATAAAGTTTAGCGGGCTCGATCTTCGCGTAATAAAAAACGTTTATAACAAAACATTACCACGACACAGACGATGAAGAGGATGAGCGCGACAGCGCTGCCGTAACCAAGCCGCATCCGCTTAATGCCAAACGTGTAGAGATACGACACCATTGAATGGGTGGAATTCAGGGGATCTCCACCGGTCAACGGGATGATTAAGTCAAAAAGCTGGAAGGAGCCAAGAACGCTAAAGAATAATGAAAGCAGAATAACTGGTTTCATCATGGGAAGCACGATGTGGCGAGTGACCTGCCAGCGATTAGCCCCGTCGATCCGAGCAGATTCAATGACGTCATTGGGCACGTTCTGCCGGCCGGCGATGAACAGAGCAAGATGGAAACCGATGTATTTCCAAACGACTACCACTAGCAACGCCGCCATTGCCCATCCTGGCAGCGCCAGCACGAAAGGGGCTTTCCAGCCAAACCAATGACAAATCGTCGCCACTAGTCCGTAGTCTCCATCGTAAAGATACTTCCAAATCAGGCCGACGACGATTTCAGCTAAAATGTATGGGATGAAAAAGATCGCGCGGAAGACTAGATTACTGCGTCTGGCATCGGAAACGATTAGGGCAAGCGACAATGCGATCGGAATCTGGATCCCCGCCGACACCGCGACAACCAGGAGATTGTTGAAGAGCGAATTTCGGAGGATCGGATCGTTGAACGCTCGCTCGAAATTTGAAAATCCGACCCAATTCTGGGGTGCTCCATATCCATTCCAGTTAAAGAAGGCGTAATAAGCCGACTGTGAAACCGGCAGAACAACGAACAACGTAAAAATCAGAAGGGCGGGAGGTAAGAATAGGAGGAGAGTCGCCCACGGGCCAGTGCGCAGCGCTCGCCCGAGTTTAATGCGAACCGAGGAACCGTTTTGCGGAAGCGCCGGTTGTTGTCGAGATACGCTCTGGGCTGAACCGACTCGGACCTTCATTTTGCCTCTTGGTGCAAAGGCTCAGTGCACTGAATATTTACTTGTTTATCACGGGTGCACGGTAGGGACGCGCCTCTCCGCGTCCGTATCGGTTACGGACCGGCCGGTCCCTACCGCCTGACTGGGTAAATCCGTTACATCTTATTCTGCGACCAGGAATCCTGAATAGCTTTGACGGCTTGATCGGGGGTAGTGCCTCCCGCAGCGACCGCTGCCGCCTCGTCGTTGAACACGCGACCGGTGTCAGGTCCAAGAAGTTGGTCCATCGCGATGGCGATCCAATCAGTCTTCTCCGTCTCCTGGGCGAGTGCGTGCAAAAATGGATCCTGAATCGCGTCGGCCGTACCCTTTACCATTGGTATGAATAAGCCGGCAGCAGCCAGCTTCGTCTGGGTATCTTTTCCAAGCAAAACTTTGAAGAAATCCACCGTCTCTTTTGGTGCATCTTTGCTCACCAACCATCCGTCGACGCTGGCAAAGATATCGTTGGCCTTACCTTTTCCATCTTTGACTACCGGAAAGAAAAACCAGCCAATTTGCTCGTCAGATAGGCCTTTTTTGGTTACCGACGCTCTGCGTCCTTCGACCAAATCCCAACTTCCCATCAGATGAAACGCCGCTTTGCCGTCATGGAAGTAGCCTGCATCATCTGGGAACTTCGTTGCCTGGTACCCGTTATGGAACGGCTGCAAATCACAAAGATCTTTGTACATCTTCCAGGCCTTCAGCACACCCGGATCGGCCAAACCCGTTTTGCTATCCTTAGAGACAACCTCTTCCAGGCCGCTCTTACCCAACACCCGCATCATCAACATAGCTGGATAGAAATGAAGAGGCCATTTGTCGGCGCCGCCTGCAGCGATCGGAGTCACGCCTGCCGCTTTGCATTTTTTCACTGCATCCAAAAAGTCGTCCCAATCCTTGATCTTCGTCGGATCAACCCCAGCCTTTTGGCAAAGCTCCTTATTGTACCAGAAGACGACCGGTCCGACATCGTTGGGCAATCCATAAGACTTTCCGTCGACGATGAAATTCTGGACGCCGGCCGGATAGAAGGAGTCCTTAAACTCACCCGCGATCGCACTCGTGATATCTTGGCAGACACCTGACTGAACCTGTTCCTTCATTACGCCGCCGCCCCAGCTCCAAAACACGCTGGGTTTGTCCTTTGTCTGCAGGAGCGTTGGCAGTTTCGCTTTAAAGGCCTCGTTCTCGAGGTAGTCGAATTGAACTTTGACGCCGGGATGGCTCTTTTCGTATCCATCCGCAGCTGTTCTCCAGATATCACGAGTAGCCTGGATAGGTTGGATGTGCAGGACTTTGATTACTGTTTGGGACGACGCAGCCGCAGTGAAAGCCGCGAATAATGCAAACCAAGAAACGATTCTCTTTTTCATCATTGTGGGGGGTATTGCTGCGTTTTTCTTGGCTTGCTGAATTTAAATCGCAGACCTAAGAAAAACGCTACTGAATCGCCTTTTTCTGAGCTCAAAGCAAGCTCAGTTCAACGTGTCGCTCCCCTTTAGGTACTCCAGGCTTGCTTGGATCGCAGCGAACGGATCGCCATCGCAAAAATCTTGTTCGACCACGAACCATTCGCAACCGGAAGCCTGCCCTTGTCCGATAATTGTTGGGAAGTCGAGATTGCCGTTCCCGACCTCGGCCATTTCCGGGACGTTTTTTTGCGGATTGAATTTGTAATCTTTCAAATGAATCAGCGGCAGCCGCCCCTTCAGCTTGGTGATCCAGCGGACGGGATCACCTCCGCCGAACTGGATCCAGTACGTATCGAGCTCGGCGAAGAGCTTTGGAGCGTTGGCCAGGATGTATTCGAGGATGAGTTCCCCAGCGTATTTCGCGAATTCGAGGGCGTGATTGTGGTAAACTAGGCGCTTGCCGGCCGAGGCAAAGATCTCGGAACTGCTTTGCAGCTGGTGGGCCAACCGTTCGACCTGACCCCCGTTGCGGAAGTCGATTCCTGCAGGATAGGCATAAACCGCGAGGTCTGTCCCCAGTTCCGCCAGCTCCTCGACAACTGCTTGCGGATGGTGGAGCAGCCGGTCTCCCGATTCGTGAATCGAGCTGATCGCTAATCCGTGATCATCAGCAAGCTTCCGCAAGTCTCGATAGGAGGCGAAGTCTAATCGGAGGACTTCAACGGCATCATAGCCAATGACTTTTACTTTCTTCAAAGTCGTGGCCAAATCTTTTGCGCTGTCACAGAAATCGCGAAGCGTATAAAGCTGGAGGGCGACTTGGGAAAGTTTCATTCTCAACTCTAGTGCACTGGATCGGATATGGCGAGGGCGTGGTGCACGGGCGACACTTTCTTACGAAAAATCGGCGACATGCGAAATCGGCGGCAGAGCGCGTGGCCGTTCACATCGCGACCGTACGGCGCATGCGTGGTCGCTGCCGGCCGTCTCGACAATCGCCTCCATGACTTCCAGAACGTGGAAGGCGAGCTCGGCCGAAGCACGATGCGGCAGGCCAGTCCGTAGCCCGGCAACCAAATCAGCCACTCCGATGCCGCGATAGTTTCCGTCTCCAAAGCCATGACTCGGACTTACGTCTACCCAGCCTGTCTCTCGGCCCAAGCGAACAGTGCCTCCGAAGTAATTGGGGTCGGGTACCTGGAGTGCGCCTGTGGTCCCGTAAATTTCGATGAACGGATGGTTGTAGGCCGGTACGTCAAAGCTCGCGACAAACGTAACGATAGGCCCTCCGTGGAACTCAAGAATAGCCGATAGATAACTGAGAACCGATACTGGGAACGATGTACCTTTCCGCGGACCACTTCCGATCGTTCTTTGCGGGAGGGTGGTTCTCCCCGCAGACCAAACCCTTTTGATCGGCCCGAGTAGGTTGATCAACGCAGTAAGATAATAGGGTCCCATATCAAAAACTGGGCCAGCTCCTTTTTGGTAAAAAAATTCGGGATTCGGATGCCAGCTCTCGGGACCACCACTCATAAAAAAAGCAGCTCCTCCAATCGGTTCACCAATCCTTCCTTCGTCGAGCAACTTGCGTGCTGTTTGCTGCGCCGCACCCAAGAAGGTGTCCGGGGCACAACCGATCCGAAGACTGTCGATCGCGGCCACGCTCAGAAGTGGTTCGGCCTCCTGGGTCGAGATGCTCAGCGGTTTCTCAGAGTAGACGTGCTTGTGCGCCCGCAAGCCTGCTCCAATAATCTCTGCGTGATATTGCGGGGTCGTGAGATTAAGGAGGATATCGATCGCCGGATCCGCCAGCATGGCCTCGGTGGAGACCGCCGCAATCCCGAATTCCCGCGCCCGCAACTCGGCTTGAGCCTGTTGAACATCTGAACAGCAGGTAATTTTGAACTGCGGAAACTTGGTTTTCAAGTAGGCGGCGCTGATGACGCCGGCGCCAACGATCCCAACGTGCAGCGGATTTTCTGTTCGCATAAAGGAGAGCTACTTCCAGAATCCACAAGCTAGAATCCGAGAAGGTGGGCTCGGCGAACCGTGAACAGCAATCGGTCAGCGGTCAACCGGAAACAAAAAGCAGAATCCGGAATCTGGTAGCTGGAACTTAGGAGCTGCGGCAATCCGGTAGTGCCAAGTGCTCAACATAGGCAAGGTCTCGATGGCGGTCCGTCCGACCAAAGGGCCAATGGAGATTTGAGCCCAGGACCGGCTGGGCGAAACAGTTCCATGATGGTGGACGAAAACCGCCGTCATAGCGAGATAAGGCGGGTGAGCCAAACACTGGGTGGCGCAAGGCTCACAGTCCCGCGACTGTGGGACCGTTTCGCCCTACCAGCCTGGGGCGGAGATCACCTCGTGATGATGCGCCTGCCCATCGGGGGCCGCATCATCGCTTTGAAAATCAACCCCGCACTCAAATTTCTCACCCCTGCGCCCGTCAAATTCCCGCGATATAGTGCAACTCACAGATATGATTCCGACACGCGACGAAGCTTGGAAATTGGTAACGGAACACACTGCGAGTGATTCGCTGCGCCGGCATATGCTAGCCGTGGAGGCCGCGATGCGAGCGTACGCCAAGCACTTCGCGGATGACCCAGACGTTTGGGGTGTCGTCGGATTACTTTACGATTTTGATTACGAACGGTATCCTGACATATCGGTAGAAGGACACCCCGTGGTCGGGGCAAGGCTCTTACGGGAAAGAGGAGTTGATGAGGAGATTGTTAAAGCCATCCTTTCACACGCACCGGAAATAACCGGTCATCGGCCGGAATCGAAACTGGAAAGAACGCTTTATGCCGTCGACGAATTGACAGGCTTTATCATTGCAGTTGCACTGGTGCGGCCCTCCAAAAGACTGGCGGACGTCGAGCTGAAGTCGGTCAAGAAAAAATGGAAGGACCAGGCGTTTGCCGCCCCGGTCAATCGCGATGAGATCGCGCACGCTGCATCTGAGCTTGGAGTCCCGCTCGACGAACACATTCAACGGGTTCTTGACGCCATGAAGGCTCACGCTACCGAGCTGGGGCTGGGGTGATAGAATAAGCAAAGCCCGGAGGGCGCACATCCGTGCGCGCCGCGGATCGCGGGGACGCGATCCCTCCCTGCAACCTGTAACTAGATCCCTAGCACTGGATGCGGCTGATACGGTTCTTCCAGCGCTTTGATTTCTTCATCGGCTAATTTCACCCGAAGTGCTTTGAGCGCATCCTCAAGATGATGTGGTTTGGTAGCGCCAATGATGGGAGAGGTGATACCCGGCTTATGCATCATCCAAGCAAGCGCAATCTGAGCGTTGGATACGCCTCGTTGCTCAGCAAGTTGAGTGACCCGATCGACAATCGCGAAATCGGAATCCTGGTAATAGAGGCGGTGCGCGAAACTATCTGATTTGGCGCGGGTGGTTTCACCTTTTTCCTGGCGACTGCGATTTCCCGCAAGAAACCCTCTCGCTAACGGACTCCAGGGAATGATCCCGATCCCTTCTTCGCGACAGAGCGGAATCATTTCGCGTTCCTCTTCGCGATAAACCAGGTTGTAATGGTTCTGCA
Source organism: uncultured Verrucomicrobiae bacterium (assembly GCA_963804425.1). Taxonomy (GTDB): domain Bacteria; phylum Verrucomicrobiota; class Verrucomicrobiia; order Chthoniobacterales; family JAFAMB01; genus DASTDH01. Next base: position 1,070,248 of record CAWDQF010000007.1, read on the forward strand.
TCGCCACAAAACGCGCATAACCGTAGGCCTCCGCGAGATAAAGAAATTTAGCGAATTCCCACGCGTACATGCTGGAAGCGCCGATATAGAGCGCTTTCCCTTGATTTATGACTTCAGTTAGCGCTTCCAGAGTCTCTTCGATGGAAGTTGTCCGATCGTAACGATGAATTTGGTACAAATCGACATAGTCGACACCTAAACGGCGCAAGCTAGCGTCGATAGCATGGCGAATATGCTTCTTCGACGTGCCGCGTTCGTTCGGCGTGTCTCCCATCGGGTTGTACACCTTTGTGGCAATGACGGCTTCTTCGCGACGCAATCCGAGCTTCTTCAGCGAGCGTCCGGTTACCTCTTCGCTCGCTCCATCGGAGTACATATCGGCGGTGTCGAAGAAATTAATGCCCGCTTCAACCGCCTGTTTGAAGAATGTAAGCGACTGCTCTTCATCGAGTACCCAATCCCGCCATTCGGATGTGCCGTAGCTCATGCAGCCAAGGCAGAGCCGAGAAACCTTTAATCCGGTGTTACCTAAAGAAACGTAGTCCATGTTTTTGAAGGTCTTTTAGTAGCTCGATAATGTGCCAATAGCCAATGTTGGGTCGCCGCCTGCATCATGAATGACGATTTCGTTTCGCGATTTTCGCGCAATCGGTTGCTCCGTGCCGGCACTCTGGATTGCCACACACAGAGCCTAGCCGGATCCGCCTCGGCGGACCGATACCGAAAATGTCGAGCGGTTCGGAACGTTATTTGTCATCTGTCATTCGTTGCGCTAGATGCCTAGCACAGGATGTGGTTGATACGGTTCTTCCAATGTTTTGATTTCCTCGCCACCCAATTTCACCTGCAATGCTTTGACGGCGTCTTCAAGGTGATGGTGGGTTTTGGTAGCGCCGATGATGGGAGCAGTGATACCCGGTTTGTGCAGCATCCAAGCGAGCGCGATCTGTGCATTGGATACACCTCGCTTCTGAGCGAGCTGAGTGACTCGATCAACGATCGCGAAATCGGAATCCTGATAGTAAAGACCGTGCGCGAACTGATCAGATTTAGCGCGTGTCGTTTCTCCTTTTTCTGCTCGATTGCGATTTCCAGCCAAAAACCCTCGCGCTAACGGGCTCCAGGGAATGATCCCAATCCCCTTCTCGCGACAGAGTGGAATCATTTCTCGTTCCTCTTCTCGATAGACCAGATTGTAGTGGTTCTGCATCGTGACAAAGCGCGCGTAACGGTGGGCCTCCGCGACATAAAGAAATTCAGCGAATTCCCATGCGCACATGCTGGAAGCGCCGACATAGAGCGCCTTTCCTTGATTTACAACCTCGGTGAGGGCCTCCAGCGTCTCTTCGACCGGGGTCGTCCGATCGTAACGATGAATTTGGTACAAGTCGATGTAGTCGACACCCAGACGGAGCAGGCTGGCGTCGATGGCGTGCCGAATATGCTTCTTCGAGGTGCCATGTTCGTTTGGAGTATCTCCCATTGGGTAGTACACCTTCGTGGCAATGACCGTCTCTTCGCGGCGCGCGCCGAGCTTCTTAAGGGCGCGACCGGTTACCTCTTCGCTCAGTCCGGCGGAGTACATATCGGCGGTGTCGAAAAAGTTGATGCCCGCTTCGACCGCCTGCTTGAAGAATGGGAGCGACTGCTCTTCGTCAAGTATCCAATCGCGCCGTTTGGGGCTGCCGTAGCTCATGCAGCCTAAGCAGAGGCGGGAAACCTTTAAGCCGGTGTTGCCTAAAGAAACGTAGTCCATGTCGTTTGAAGTCTCCTAGTGGGTTGATCAATCTGCAAATTTCCGGCTAAGAAAAGCTCCGAAGGTGTGCGTCAAGATAGCCTAGCAATCTGGCGGGCTTCGCTTGCTCATTGACGAGTAGGTTTTCAGCGGCGAAGCCGCGATTCAAGATAGCCTAGAGGGCGTAGCGCCATAAGCGCTAACTTATGTTCCGACTTTGTTGCCACGGGCACGGGATGCGTCAAGACACATTTGTCCCGGAGACACATTTGTCCCGGAGGGACAGCATGATAGTAGCCAAGCGCGAAGTGCCTGGGAAATCGGAAAAAGACAAAGCCGTCCCAGCGGGACGGTCGAAAAAAGGCCGATTCGGCAGCCGGCTTGGGCACGTCCCCAGAGGTCGCCTTGCTAACAGCCGCAATTCGCAACGAAAATAACCGTCTAGAGCAGAGTTCCAGATTCAGGCCGAACATCAGCGGACCCGAAGCTTTCAAGAGGAAAATCTGGCGTTTCTAAAGAGGCACGACCTGAAATTCCAAGCCAACCTGCCTGGGACTAAACACTATTTCAGCCGTCCCTTCGGGACGCGTCATTCTTTCTTACGCCGAACCAGGCATTTCGTGCCAGGCTACTATCATGCTGTCCTTCCGGTGCTGATCATCGCGCATGATCCCTAGATTCTAGCTCCTAAATTCTGGCTTCTTAAGTACTTATCGCGCTTCCGTCACCACTTTCGATATGCCCTTCTGGTTCGCCAAAAGCGGTCCGATATTCCACAAAATAAATCCTCCCTTTCCCTGCGGCTTAATGGTGCGCTCCAAACTAAGTTGATGAGCAATTTCACTCGCTGGCCAACCGTGGCCGGCGCCAAGCCGCTCCAAAGCGATACTGGGATAAATCGGCACCTGGTGTGGATTGGCCTCGCTACTCCGCCACCATTGCAGCAGCGCCGAGAAACTTTGTGGGCTGGCGTCTTTCCAATAAAGTTGGGGAGAGAGGTAATCAACCCAACCCTCTTTCAGCCATCTAACTGGGTCCGCGTAGAGATCCCGATATTGATCCAACTCCGCGTGAACGGTCGGGGGTGCTCCGATCGTATAAATTCCGAATGGGCTCACACCGAAGAGCGCTTTGGGACGCACTTCTTTCACGGCGGTGTACAAACTCTCAATCAGCAGATCGACGTTGTGCCTGCGCCAATCTTCAATACCGAGTTTTCCTCCCTCTGCGCGGTATCGCGCGTAGGTCGTTCCGTCTGGAAACGTGCCCCGCGGAAGGCCCCGGCTGGGATAGGGATAGAAATAGTCATCCAAGACTATTCCCGCCACGGCGTAGCGGCTCACCAGATCTTTGACCACGCGGATCACATGTTGCCGAACCGCAGCATCGCCTGGATCCATCCAGAGCGAAGAGCTCACTCGTCGAACCGCGCCCTTGATCTGGTAAATTTCGTGAGTGTTTGCGCATGAATTGCGCGCGTTTGCCACCGCGCGATATGGATTGATCCAAGCGTGGATTTCCAAGTCGTGATGTCGTCCTTCTTCAATGAACGTTGCCAGCGGATCGTAACCGGGAGAAGCCCCCTGCGTCCCAGTTAGAAAGCGGCTCCAAGGTTCGATGTTGGATTCGTAAAGCGCATCTCCTTCCGGACGCACTTGGATCATCAAAGCATTCAACCCAGCATTCGCCGCCGCACCGACGATCCGTCGAATTTGTTCTTTTTGCTCGGAAGCGGAGAGACCTGTACGCGAAGGAAAATTGAGATTGTACACTGAGGCAACCCAAGCACCGCGAAATTCGGCGCCGGTGGCGAAATGGATCTGCGAGAGCGTCAACAAGAACCCGGAAAGAATCCCGCGAAGCGAAATCACGGGTTAGATTATGGTAGAGAACCCAATTTGCAATCGGGCGATCGAATTCGATTCGGACTCTCTGCCGACGGGCGAAGATGCCCTTGATAAGCCAGACAATCCTTACGCGTCTGACCGAACCGCGGGAACGATGATCAGATTGATCCGGGATAATCCGCGGACCGCGGCGAATCCGCCTTCGCTTGGCAACAGAGCGAGCAATGGCCCTCCATTTTCCGCAGGAACCGGTTGTCCTGCGCTTTCCCACACCAGGCCGATCTCGGAATTCTCAAGTTCTTCAATCGGAATGGAAAGGGAATCGCTATTCAAACTTGCAGAATCGCGATTGCGAGTAAGACCAATAAATTCGACATGCTTAGCTTGGGCCGATACCCCGACAAAGTTGAGCAACTCATTGAGCGTACAACCTGTCCAGGTGCTCGGATCGCGCTTGGCTAAGGAATTGGCCCGCTCTCCCGATGCGGTAAACGTCCTTTGAGAGAAATAATCCTGGAGACCCTGCACCGAAAATTGCTGGGTCCGGCTTACCAGACCAGCCACGGTTAAACGGAATCCAAGTTTTTCAGAGGGATGCTCCTGGTTAAAGGAGCCAAGCGTTGGGGAACTGGTTTTCATACGGCGCCTCCTTTTGGCGGATTATACCCGACTTAATCAGTAGGGCAATCAAAAAAAAAGTGGTAGCCGCCGGAGGGATCGCAGCGCTCTCCCCGGCGCCATGCTAGTGGCCGTCCTTGATTCCATCACCGTTTGCTGCCTGGACCGATTGCCGATCTCTTCGCAGGAATTCTTCCGCCAGCGCCCGATAGGCCGTTGCTCCAATCCCATGGGGGTCATATTCGATGATCGGTTTGCCGAAGCTGGGGGCTTCCCCCAATCGCACCGAGCGGGGGATGATGGTACGGAAAATCACGTTCTCAAAATGCCGGCGCACTTCGTCGACGACCTGTTGGCTGAGATTCGTCCGAGCGTCAAACATCGTCATTACGATTCCTCGAATAGTAAGAGAGGTGTTTACCATCCGAATCTGTTCTATAATTTGGGTGATTTTGGAAAGTCCCTCGAGGGCGAGATACTCGCACTGCAACGGAATGATCAACTCGTCCGCAGCGGCTAACGCGTTGGTCATGAGAATGCCGAGCGACGGTGGACAGTCCAAAAATGCGTAATCATAGGGTGCGGAGACCGGCATCGTCTTCATCACCTCGCGCAGGCGGGTCAAATGATCGTCCAGACGGGCTACTTCAATTTCGGCGCCGGCCAGATCGAGATCTGCAGGAATGATCGACAGACCGGTGATGCGGGTCGGTTTGATCTTTTCCTCCAACCGCGCGTGTCCAATCAGAGCACGGTATAAGCTATTTCCTTCACCTTCAGTGTATCCGATTGCGCTCGTCGCATTCGCCTGAGGGTCAAGATCTATGAGCAGGACACGCTTACCTTTTTCCGCAAGGCAGGAAGAAAGATTGACGGCGGTCGTGGTCTTGCCGACTCCCCCCTTTTGATTGGCGATCGCGAATAACTTCATCCGTGCGCTAGTTTGGTTGGCAGGGATCGGCAAGCAAAGGAGAAAGTGCGGTAAGCTGAAGCTTCCGAGTAGTTAGCGTCGGAACGATACCTTTGGCTATCGGCTATTCATGATTGCTCCTTGCCCGGTCTTGCGGTCTAAGCGTGGTTGTTGTTCTTTACGCTCCCTATGTCACCGGTTGAACTCAACGAACGGTTCCTCATGGACACGGGCGGCTGGCAAGCGATGAGACACGCCAGGGCGCTGGTTGAGATGGGCCGGGTGGTAAGTTTTAACTATGCTCCACCGATCCTTAAGGGATTAGTTAGGGAAGGAACCACCGAATTTCGCGCCGGACTAAAAATCCGAACCAAGACCGACGTTGAAAATCTCTGTTCCTGCCGCGATTCACGGGAGTGGGGAAAAATCTGTCCGCACTCCTTGGCGATCGGACTGGCTTTCCTGCGTCCGCGCGAGTCGGTTGCCACCAAATCGATAGCGGCGGCTCCGATCACGCCAAAGGGTCCTCGTTTAGTGATCGGGGGCGATCACCCCGTCATCACGCTGTTCCTGGTTATACCTCCGACGTTCCTCTCTGGCTGGGATCGCGATCAAGTCATGCTTGGCTGCGAGGTCGAGAGCGCAGGTAGGCGGTTGTTGTCCAGCGCCCTGGATCGGACCAAAACGTTCTCCTGTTCCGCCGAAGACCACCGAGTTTTGGAGGCACTACGTGAGTTGGACGAGGGCAGCTTGCCCGGACTGACGGTGCTAAACCAGGAACAGTTTTGTCGGTGCCTCGAGTGGCTCACCGGGCATCCGCGGATCACTCTGGGGAAGACTGTTCCCGTTGCGGTCGAACGTGAAGCATTCAAGCCGAAGCTTCAGGCGCAAGAGTTGCCCGACCGGCGCTGGAAAATTAGCGCAGCGTTGGATGGAGAAACTACCGTTCTGGTCGGACCCCATTCCGCTTGGTGCTGGACCGGAGAAAAGTTCCTCCCCGTTTCGCCCGGGCTCCCGGCGTCTTACCTACCGCTCCTGCGTGAGCAGATCACGTTATCGGCCGAGCAGGGTAGCAATTTTGTCGCTCACGAACTATCTGCCTTAAGCTCATTCTTCGCGATCGACTCGATTACCGCACCGAAGCCGGTTAAGCCGGGCAGGCCAGAGGTATTCGCGACGTTCGAGGGCTCACTCAACCATCTAAATGCCAAACTGCAATTCTTGTATGGCCAACGGATGATCACCATTGGGGCGTCTCCAGCCTCCGAGAATTTCGTTTATGAAACAACAGAAGGGAGGGCCTCCCGGAATACGCAGTTTGAAAAAAGGTGCGCTGAAGAGATTCGCTTGGCCGGATTCCAAGGGCCGGGTCCGCACGGTGATTTCACGCTGAAGGGACAGAACCCTATTCTCGCGTTTTTCGCGCAAATCCTCCCGCATCTCCAGAAGAGATGGAACGTTTCAATTGGCAGCCGTTTTGCCAATGTCACCCGTAGCGTCGAACGCATTGCTCCGCGATTCGAGATAGTAGCTTCGGGAGTTGACTGGTTTGAGCTCTCGTATTCGTTGGAATCGGCGCGCGGTGATCGTTTTTCTACTGCGGAGATTCAGCGCCTGCTCCAGTCAGGCCAAGGATCGACAAAATTGCGCGATGGAGCTCTAGCCGTCTTTAGTCCCGACGACATCGCGGAAATTGAGGCCGTACTTCGGGACTGCGACCCGGCGCAAACGCAGCCTGGTCGATACCGCATTCCGCGGCGTCAAGCTGGTTTTCTTGATGCCGCTGCCCGCGCAGCCGGGGCCGCGTTTGTTGGCGATCACGGTTGGCAAGATTGGACCGCCGCGCAGAAACAACTGAAACCGGTGGCACCGGTATCTCTGGGAAATTTGGACGAGGTTCTGCGGCCCTATCAGAAGGAGGGCGTCTATTGGCTTCATTTTCTTCGGGAGAACCGGTTAGGCGGAATTTTGGCCGACGAAATGGGGCTGGGAAAAACGGTGCAGATTTTGACTTATTTGCGCGCCGCGACACCGCCGTCGCTGGTGGTCTGCCCGGCGTCGCTTCTGTTCAATTGGCGGCGGGAAACAGAGCGTTTCACTCCGGAGTTGAAAGTGCTCTCGATCGATGGATCCGACCGCGGGCCCCGTTTTCGTCTGATTCCGGAGTACGATCTGGTGCTGACTAGCTACCCGTTACTCAGACGCGACATCGATTCCTACCGGCCTTTTCGTTTTGGCGCGATCATTTTGGACGAGGCGACTCACATTAAGAATCCTGACACTCAGAATGCTCAGGCGGCCACGGCCTTGCAGGGTGAGCAGCGATTTGTTCTCACCGGAACTCCCGTGGAAAATTCCGTGCGGGATCTCTGGTCCATCATGAATTTCGTGCTGCCTGGATATCTGGGATCGCGACAAGAGTTCCGGGATCGTTATGAGCTTCCCATCAGTCGCGGATCGGAACCGGAGCGGCAGCGACTCGCTAAACGACTCCGACCGGTCATGCTTCGCCGTCTCAAGAAGGATGTGCTCCAGGATCTTCCGGAAAAATTGGAACAAACTGCTTTCTGCGATCTTTCCGATGAGCAACGAGAGCTCTACGCGAAGCTGCAAGCTGAGGGTCGAAAGAAGTTGGATTTATTGGCGAAAGAGAAGGGCAGTAACCAGGCTCGCATGACCATGCTGACCACGCTCTTGCGGCTCCGGCAAGTATGTTGCGATCTTCGATTGCTGGGCCAGGAGGCGGCAGTTCGCTCCGGCAAGCTGGATCTCTTGCTGGAGCTGTTAGAGGAAGCGATTGACGGGGGTCATCGAGTGTTGGTGTTTAGTCAATTCGTTAGTATGCTCAATTTGATTCGGCAGGAGCTCGATAACCTGGACATCCGATACTGCTATCTCGACGGATCGACGAAGGATCGAGCCGCCGTGGTGGACCGCTTCCAAAACCAAGCAGACACCTTGGTTTTCTTGATTAGCCTGAAAGCGGGCGGTGTCGGATTGAACTTAGCCGCAGCCGATACCGTATTTCATTTCGATCCCTGGTGGAATCCCGCCGTTGAGGATCAGGCCACCGATCGAGCGCACCGGATTGGCCAACAACGGGCAGTAACATCGTATAAGCTCATTGCCCGCGGTACGGTGGAAGAGAAGATTTTGGCTTTGCAGAACAAAAAGCGCGAAATCATCGACGCTACGGTCGAGAGCGAAGAGCCGCTGATGACCGGGCTTACGCTGGACGAGATTTCGGATCTGCTCGAGGGAGAGTAGGGGCGCGGCATGGAGTTGACGGACTAGATCGGATAGGCGCGACACCCCTGACAGGTAGGGCGACACAGTCGCTGGCAAGCGCCACGTGTGGTAGGGTCGCTGACAAACGCCGGACTGTGAGCCTTTGCCGCCCGCACTTTGGTGTACACGCCCGGCTCGCGCGTCTCATCTCGCTGTCGCTCGACGACGACGTGTTTCGCCCTACCGGCCAGGGTGCTGCTTTGCGGGTCGGCTCATTTGCTACCGCGATGAGAGAGATCTCACCCCATCACCGATCACCCTCATAATCGTCAACGTCGAGCGGAACAAACAATGCGCCGTGCGGGCTCTGCATGCCGGTAACGATAGGCGTCACTAGTCCGGTGCTAAGATCCACTTTACCAAGAATGCCATCACTATCGCTTGCCGAGTACGCACCCCCTGGTTGGAACGCATCGCTCGTGACCGCGTAGACAATGTCCGCTTTGGTGTCAACGACCAGGATGGTTCCGGATGGAGCGGTTGGGAAAACGGTGTCATCGACCGTAATCTGGCTGGATGTACCGTTACTTAGGTGCAAACGGAGGCCGGCTTGGCTCGGGGAGCCAGGGCTGTTAATAAAGATCAGGTCACCGTCTCCCTGGCTGTCGAGGACAAGGTCACCCGCTGAATCAACCTTTAACGAATCCGGGTCAGACTGTTGAGCGACAACGATTTGTCCGGTCGCGATATCTCCGAGGGATGCGGTGCCGAAAAGGACTGGTTCGACAAAAATCCGATGACCCTCTAGGCGCACTTTGACGATCGAAGGGAAAATATTTTGTCCATTCGGCGTAGACAGTGTTGGCGCTTGGAGGTTCGGGTTGGAAGCACTGATGAACGCCTCGCCCTTGAAGAAGACGGCATCATCGTAGCCGCCGCCATGCAGAGTTGGCTCAGCGTAAGTATAGTCCGTTTGTTCTCCGGATTTTGGATCGATGAGCGTCAATGCTGGATTGGCGTCTTCGTTACGCAGCGCCCAAAGTTTGTGATCGTATGGATTATACTTTAACCCGTCCGCTTTTCCTCTCACATGAAACCTCCGAAGCGCTTGGCCGGTCGAGCTATATTCGACAATGGTGCTAAAGCCGCCGCTACCGTCCGGCTGCGTGTTATTCGCGTAAACAACGTAGATTTTTTCATTCGCAGTTGTAATGGAATCCGGATTAGTCAATCCCTGTGGCTTGGGTGCAAAGACCGATACGCCGTATGGGGCCTTGGCAGTAGGTCCTGAGGCTGTTTGCGCGTGTGCGCATAGGGCGGAAGCAACGATCGCTGACGCGATCGCAAGTTTCTTGCAGCCCATGCCGGGCGCAAATCCGTTTTTGATTTTGTGCATAGGTTTTTTGGTCTGTTTTTCGTACGCCGAAGGTCGTCGCCAACAACAGGTTGCTTAGACAGCGAATAACGTCCCGCAGTGGCGATCCTCCTTACTCTTTCCCTAAGGTCCCACGAGCTTTGAAGTGTAGCTGTTATCGCCGAAAATTGGTGTCCCAGAATTGTTACTTTCTCGTGACATTTCGCGCCCGAGGAATTGCATCGGCGTGCCATGGCCATCTTTGGCGAAAAGAAATAGTTGTTCGCCCTGGCTCTCGTTCAGAAAGAACGACAAAGGCCCTTGCCCGTGCAGGGGCCTCCGTCCTTCAATTTCTTCTCGACGGAAGGGAATTTAAGCTAGAGTCCGAGATGCCTTCCGATGCCTCCACCCTAAACATTGATTTCAAAAACCGTCGCGTCCTAGTAACTGGGGCAGGAAAAGGAATTGGTCGCGACACGGCGATAATGTTAGCGCACTATCATGCCAAAGTAGTTGCCGTCAGTCGCACGGAGGCGGATCTGAAAAGTCTCCAGGATGAAATCGACTGCGAAACGATCATGGCAGACCTCGGCGATGCGGCGGCCGCCAAACGAGCCGCGGAGCAAGCCGGCGACATTGATTTGCTCGTGAACAACGCAGCCATCGCGATTTTACAGCCGTTTCTCCAGACGACTCCGGAGGCCTGGGACACGACCTTGGCGGTGAATCTTCGAGCCATTGTCATCGTGAGCCAAGTAATTGCCGCTCAAATGATCAAACGCGGCGCTACCGGTTCCATCGTCAACGTTTCGAGCATGGCCGCATTTCAAGCACTAAAGGATCATGCCGCCTATTGTACTTCCAAGGCGGGCTTGGATCAGTTGACCAAGGTGATGGCGCTTGAGCTGGGCGAGTACGGTATCCGCGTGAATTCGGTCAACCCAACGGTCGTGATGACCGAAATGGGTAAGCGCGCGTGGAGCGATCCGGCCAAGGGAGGACCAATGCTGAAGCGTATCCCTCTCAACCGTTTCGCGGAATGCAACGATATCGCGTCGGTGATCTGCTTTTTGCTGAGTGACGCTGCTGGCATGTTGAACGCGCTCGCCCTGCAGATCGATGGCGGATTCCACGCGACGTAGGCAGTCGGGTGTAGGAAAAGATGCTCACGCAAAGGCGCTAAGACGCAAAAGGAGAACGATTGGCGGATCTAATCGGCGAAATCGGCGTAATCTGCGGTTCAAGTGTGCCGTCATACCAAAAACAAAAGCGCCAGCCCGAACACCACGGCGCCAACAAAGAACGACATCACGGTGAATCCCATCACCCGGCGCAGACTGATGCCCGCGATGGCGAGCACCGGAAGTGCCCAAAACGGTTGGATCATGTTTGCGACTTGTTCACCCATAGCGACAGCCATAGCAGTCGCTGCTTGCGAGGCGTGTAAATCGACCGCGGCTTTCACGGTGAAGGTACCTTGAACAGCCCAGTGCCCGCCGCCACTCGGAATGAAGAGACTGATGATGATAGAAGCAATGTAGTTCCAGAAAGGAAGCGTGTGGGCAGAGGAAAAACTGACAAACGCCTTCGCAATCACATCCGCTAATCCGGTCCCTTTCATGATTCCCATGATTCCGCCGTAAAGTGGGTATTGCAGAATTAATGGACCGGTTACGCGGGCCGCTTGATTGACGGCGCGGACGTAATTGATCGGAGTCCAGTGCAGAAGCAACCCAGCCAACAAGAAGAGAAATATCACCGAATTGATATCGAGCGTCGGACCGGTTTTTGACCAATTCACAGTCAGGGCAGCAATTCCCGCTGCGACTAGAATCAAATTCAGGATCCAAGCGTGCTCCAAGTGCCGTGCAATAGTCCGACTCTCCTCTTTGGGCGCCGCAATATTATCTTCTGCCATCAGCCGCTCGGCGTCCGCCGCTACGGTGTCTCTTTCCGTAGGTTGAATCGCGCAATAAAGCAGCGGCAGAAGAACGAGGAGGGCGACTAAAGGAACCCAATTGAATGGGGCAAAGAGCATGTCACCAAGCGGGATCACTTGACCGGTCACTTTTTGCACGAGATTCAAGGCCGAGCCGGGAGTCGCCTGCGCTAAAGCAATCGAACTGGAGAATCCGCTTGCCCAAATGATCCATCCCGTATAGGCGCCGGCGACCAGCCAACCAAAGTCGATGCGCATTCGCTTGGCTATTTCGCGGGAAAGCAGGCCGGCGACGACCAGACCGCAGCCCCAGTTTAAGAAACTGGTGACCATCACTGCCACAATCGTTAAGACAATTGCGGCGCTGCGACCTTTGGGACGGGACGCCAGCCAGTCCAGAAACCGGCGCACCGGAGAAGAGTTGGAGAGCGCATACCCGGTCACCAAAATCAAGACCATTTGGAAAGCGAAGGCGAGTATCTCAAACAAACCGGTGTACCATCCGCCGAGTATCTCCGGGGGCGAGCCCTTCGGTCCGAGGGCTGCTGCCAGCAGAGCCGTCACGATAGTGAGGACGACTGCAAAAATATAGGGATCGGGCGTTATCCGCTCGAATACGTACACAAAGAAGGCAGTGATTCGGTTCAGGACGTTTCTTTCCTGAGTCGATCCGGACGGGGAAACAACGGGAGCATCAGGCATAGAAAAGCCGGAGACTAAGTGAAAACTGATTCCGAGGCGATCCTAAACGGGCCCCGAAGATTTTTCCGCAACAGAGTGCTGAGACTGCGTCAACCAGTAAAGGATGCAACCGAGCTAACCCGAACGCTCAAAGCGCCTTGAAAAGAAAGAGAGATCGAACATGAACTCCTACATTAACTTGATATTAGATGTCGAAGGCGCGAAAGAGCGGCTCCGCAGCATGTTCCAAGCGGATTCTAAGCGGGAAATAGATAGTCAGTCGTTGGTCAATCCCGCCTTGGACCTGCAAAAGCACAGATCAATCCGTGTATTCAAACAATTGATCAAACCAGTCATTCCTGGGCCAGAAGTGATTGGTCATTGGGTCAGAGAACCCTGGTTGGCGGCTCAGCGCGGGTAATCGGCCCATCGAAGCGCGTATCCGGATTGTCAGGGATTCCATTTCCCAAACGGCGTGTTCACTCTTGCTCGACGGCACGCTTGATGTCAATCCCGAGGCATGCGGCTAGCCGCCGATGAGTCACGGGAGAACCCGAGAGCTCAAAGCCGGGGATAGCCTTTGCGTCCGACCGAGAACGCGAAATCACGCGTCAGCAGATTGTCTGCAATAAATTGCCTTATTTAGAGTGAGTTATACGATTTCTCCCCAAATTGTAAACAATATTGTTGACACTCCGCTTTTTGGTGATTTCTTGTCCGGGTAAAAATAAGCCCGTTCCAAGAGCATTGAATCTCAGAAAACCCCGGTCAGTCCGAAACGATGTTCAAAAGCTCTGAAGGGGCAGGACCGAATTATGAATCCTTATATCAGCTTGATGTTAGATGCTAAGGGTGCGAGGGGACGGCTTCAGAACATGTTCGAGACAGGCGCTGAACGCGAGGCGGGTAATCAACGACTGGTTGCCACCGAAGCGAGTATTCGGCTCGTCAGTTTTGCTCTGATAATCCTTGGCGTGGTTAAGGCTGCGTTCAGCGAACACCCCTTGTTTTGGCTAGCGATCTGGCCAGCTCCCATCGTGCTGATTTCGACGATTACTGTTTTCCTCCGGCAGGGCTTCCACTACCAGAATGGCGTGTTGGTGCTTGGTCGACGCGAGCGTTGAATTCGGTGGGTGGATTCCGCCGCTGGCACCGATTGAGAGGAAGTCCGACCCGGCACTCAGGTTTCGTTCATTTTCTTGCCTTTTTGCACGCGTGCCAAGATCTCTAAAGAAAAGTCTACATTTAATTGACTTATTATAAGTAGTTTACAAATAAATACCATTTGTAAACATATATTGTTGACAATACTGTTTACAATGGTTTCTTGTTTAGCGAAATGATCGTAGCCCTTTCCCAGAACAGTGAATCTCGGACCCCGCGTTCTCGTGCTGTCGACGTGGAGCGCACCGTCGCCCAATGGATTTTCAAAGGCGAATTAACGGCCGGTCAAAAGCTCACCGAACAAGAAGTGGCGCTGCGCCTCGGGGTTAGCCGTGGTCCCGTTAGAGAAGCCTTTCGCGCCCTGGAAGATCTTGGTCTGGTCCAAATCGAAAAGAATCGCGGAGCCTTCGTGCGCAAGATCGATTTGGACGAGGCGGTTGAAATCCATGATGTCTACTCCGCATTGGAGGAACTTGCGGCGCGGAATGCAGCTCGCCGGCTTTCCGGCACACAAATCGCCGAACTGAAGTCCTTGGTGGAATCGATGGACGCCGCGGCGGAAGCCGAAGATCTCGATCGATATTATTCTCTCAATCTCAGTTTTCACCAGTGCTTGGTGGAGGGCAGCGGCAACGGAAAACTCTTGAGCATTTATAATCGTCTGCTCAACGAACTTCATCTCTTTCGGCGCTTTGGCCTCATGCAGCGAGGCGAAATGCAGCGCTCCAATCACGAGCATCATCAGATTCTCGACAGGATCGCCACGGGTGACCCGGAGGGGGCGGCGGCGGCGATGCGAACTCACACCAGCGAACGCCGGCGCAAGATGTTGTTAGGGTCCGAGAAATTCGATCCCAAATCACATTGATTAATCAGCGGTCGGCGGGCCATTCCGGCGATCCCGGCTGCAGAGTATGGAATGAAAAAACGCAGACAGAAAAAGGGAAACATCCAGAACGGATTCATTGTCGCTCTGCTTTGCTCGGTCGCGTTTGCCTTTCTCTTCCCCAGTCCCGGCGCAAAAGGAGGCTGGATGCATCCGGATCTTTTGAACAACGCGGGGATCGCCTTGATTCTCTTTTTGCAGGGACTGGCGATGGCGATCGAACGAATGAAGACTGGTGCCGGTAACTGGCGTCTCCACCTCATCATTCAAAGTTTTACCTTCCTCCTATTCCCGGTCGTTGGTTTAGGATTCCACGAGATCACCCGCATCATCTGGCCTTCCGAACCGAGTGCGCTGCGGGACGGCTTTCTGTATCTATGCGTATTACCTTCGACGGTTTCGACATCGGTAGTTCTGACGGCGGTAGCTCGAGGCAATACGTCCGGCGCTATCTTTAATGCCGCACTCTCAAACATTTTGGGAGTCATGTTTACTCCGCTACTCGTGCGACTATTGATGCAGGCGAGCGGCCAAGTCAGTTCGTTTGGCCCACTGCTGTTGAAGATCACTTTGCTGACTCTGGTGCCATTCGCACTCGGCATGGGAATCAGGCCTTTTCTTCGGAAATGGGTCGATGCCGGCCGACCCATCCTGAACATCCTCAGCAACGGTGTAATCTTGTTTATCGTCTATACGGCCTTCTGTGATTCCGTCGAGGGAAGAATCTGGGAGCACTACGGCATGGGACTCACGGTTAAAGTACTGGCAGGCGTTATCGCGCTGTTCACTACCGTTTCGTTGTTGGTTTGGGCGATTTCCAGCGCCGCGAGATTGGACCGAGACGATTTCATTGCCGCCCTGTTTTGTTCCGTTAAGAAGACGTTAGCGATGGGTGTTCCGCTGGCCCAACTCATTTTCGGGGCCAAGGCGAACCTGGGACTAATCCTGTTGCCCATCATGTTTTATCACCCGTTCCAACTGTTCGTTTGCGGCTGGCTCGCAAATCATTTTTCGGTTCAGAAACGCGAGAACTTGGTAGGTGAGACATCTCCAGTTGGCCAAATCTAACAATGTTGCTAACCCACTAAAAGACTATGTGGATCGTAAAAATCGCTCTCAAAGCTCCTTACACCTTTGCCGTCCTCGCGATCCTCCTAATGATAGGAGGAGCGCTCAGCGCACTGCAGATGCCGAAGGATATTTTCCCGGCAATTAACATCCCGGTCGTCGGTGTCATTTGGACGTTCAACGGTATGCCCGCCCAGGAAATGGAACGTCGAATAACGACTGTTTCCGAGCGGGCATTGACCACTACGGTCAATAATATTGAGCATATCGAATCTAACTCTTTCAATGGAATCGATGTGATCAAGGTATACCTGCAGCCGGGCGCCAGTGTGGATGCCGCTATCGCTGAAACTACGGCGGCGTGTCAGGCGATTCTTAAAACGCTGCCATCAGGTATCACTCCACCGAATGTGCTCAGCTACAACGCGGCCAATGTACCGGTGTTGCAGCTCAGTGTGGGCGGAGGGAAGTTTTCCGAGCAAGAACTTTACGACTTTGCTACCAATTTCATTCGCACCCAGCTCGCGACCGTACAAGGTGCATCCATTCCCCTGCCTTATGGCGGCAAAACCCGAGCTGTATCGGTGGACCTGGATCCCAACAAGTTGCAGGCTCATAACATCTCACCGCAAGATGTTACCAACGCCATCAATCAGCAAAGCGTAATATTACCATCCGGTACAGCGAAGATCGGTAAACGCGAGTACGATGTGCTGTTTAATAGTAATACCAACACGATCCAGGCGTTGAATGATTTACCGATCAAAGAGGTGAACGGCGCGACGATCTATATTCGGGATGTAGCCAACGTTCGCGACGGCTACACACCGCAGGTGAATATGGTGCTCGCTAACGGCATTAAGGCCGCGCTCTTACCGGTGCTGAAGAGTGGAAGCGCCTCAACCCTCGATGTGGTGTCGAAGGTAAAGGCGGCGTTACCTGGGATCGCCGCTACTTTGCCTAAGGAATTGGAGATCAAGCCACTGTTTGATCAGTCGGTTTTTGTGAGTACGGCGCTCGCCGACGTAGGACAAGAAGCGGTTATTGCCGCGTCGTTGACCGCCGCAATGATCCTCTTGTTTCTGGGCTCGTGGCGAAGCACCGTTGTGGTAGCCACCTCGATCCCACTTTCAATCTGTTGCTCGATACTAGCTCTTCATGCGTTGGGCCAAACCCTGAACATCATGACCTTAGGCGGTCTGGCCTTAGCCGTGGGGATCCTCGTCGATGACGCGACTGTCACAATCGAGAATATCCATCGCAATTTGGCCATGGGAAAATCGTTAGTCGATGGAATCCTGGACGGCGCCGATCAGATCGCTACGCCAGCCTTCGTTGCCACCCTTTCTATCTGCATCGTCTTTGTTCCTATCTTTTTGTTAGGAGGAGTTGCCTACTACCTCTTTTCGCCACTGGCCATGGCAGTAGTGTTTGCCATGCTGGCATCCTACATCTTGTCGCGAACGGTGGTGCCGACGATGGTGAATTTGTTGCTCCAAAACGCGCACCACACCGAGAACACTGACCAAAGTAAATCGAGTCGCCGAAATTGGTTTGTTCGCTTCCATGAAAAATTTAATCAGAGGTTCGAGAAGGTGCGGAACTTGTATGTCGCTAGATTGGAGTGGGCACTTAACCATGCCCGCGTGGTTGTGGGAGTTAGTCTGGGAGTCGTCGGGCTCTCCCTGGTTATCCTGGTGCCATTCCTCGGTGAGGATTTCTTCCCGTTGGTTGATGCGGGTCAATTTCGGTTGCATGTGCGGGCGCCAGTCGGCACTCGGATCGAGGAGACTCAGCATGTTTTTACGCAGGTGGAAAATGTCATCCGAAGTGTCATCCCGAAGGATGAGATTGATCTTGTGCTCGCTAACATTGGTCTGCCGATGAATCTAAATCTCGCTTTGAGCGACACGGCCACGATCAGTTCAGCCGATGGAGAGATCCTGGTCTCGCTCAACCAGCAGAAGCATGGTCCGACCTGGGATTATGTAAAAAAGATTCGTCAGGAACTGATAGCTAAATACCCGGATTATACGTTTTTCGTGCAGCCCTCGGATATTGTTGGCCAAATTCTTAATGCTGGGCTCCCGGCACCGATCGATGTCCAAGTGGTCGGTGGCGACCAAGAGAAGAACTACCAGATCGCACAGCAGCTCCGGCAACAGATGGCGCTGATTCCTGGAGCGGTGGACGTGAACGTTCACCAGATTGTTAATAATCCATCCTTGTTGGTGGACATTGACCGAACTCGAGCGGATCAACTGAACCTCACAGAAAAGCAAATTGCCGATGATCTATTGGTTTCGTTAAGCGGTAGCGCACAAACGGCTCCGAACTTCTGGTTGAACCCTCAGAATGGAGTGAGTTACAGCATAGCGGTTCAAACGCCGCAGTACGTGATCGACTCTGCCGCTGATATCTATCGGACTCCTATCGGGACGACTAACGGCGCTCAACCGCAACTCTTGAGTAATGTTGCTTCCATCCATAATACCGCTACCCCGGTCGTCGTAAGCCATTACAATGTGCAACGCGTCTTCGACGTCTACGCGAATACCCAAAACCGAGACTTAGGAGGGGTGGCGCAACAAGTTCAAAAAATCGTCGACCAAATGAAACCGCAGCTACCGCGCGGTACCACGCTGGCGGTTCGTGGTCAGATTCAGAGCATGAACGCTTCTTACGTCGGATTGGGAGTTGGTATTGCTTTTGCAGTACTGCTGGTCTACTTCCTTTTGGTAGTTAACTTTCAGAGCTGGCTCGATCCTTTTATCATCATTACTGCGCTTCCTGGCGCGCTTACCGGGATCGTCTGGATGCTGTTTCTCACCGGCACAACCATTAGCGTGCCGGCGCTGATGGGAACGATCATGTGTATTGGTGTCGCGACAGCCAATAGCATTCTGGTGGTGACCTTCGCAAATGATCAGCTTCGGGAAGGTAAAGATGCCTTCTCGGCAGCTAAAGATGCCGGATTCACGCGTCTGCGACCCGTGATCATGACCGCGCTGGCAATGATCCTCGGTATGTTGCCAATGTCACTTGGATTGGGATCCGGTGGAGAGCAAAACGCCCCGCTTGGACGCGCTGTGATAGGAGGACTGACCATAGCGTCACTTTTCACTCTGTTCTTCGTGCCGGTTGTTTACAAATTGTTGAAGCGGAAGTTCAAACCGCTCGCCCTACATCCGCGCCTGCGCTCCAGGCCAGAGGAGGAAAGTCACGCGCCAGTGCCGGCTGCATAGGAGAAGTATCCGCCGAATCTCTTGATCTTTAGCCCACAAAGGCAAACCCATTATGAGCGAAAATCATGAACGTGGTACCCCGACGGTGCCCAAACCGATGACCGAAGGACCAGAGAGGCAACGCTCGGGTCGCACCCGGCGTCCTCGTTTTATGCGGAAGACGCTAATAGCAATAACCGCACTGATTGCGATTGGTGCTGGTGTCTATTTTCTGACCATCTATCCGCGAATTCAGAATAACCAAGCACTCAATGCTGCAGCCGCGGCAGCAGGAAAAAGAGCGGTAACGGTAGTAGAACCTACGCAGACATCGAGTGCACCCGACCTGGTGCTTCCTGGCAATATGCAGGCGAATCAGCAGACATCTATCTATGCCAGAGTCGATGGCTATATCGCGCGGTGGTACGTCGATATCGGCGCACACGTAGAGCAAGGCCAAGTGCTGGCTGATATTGATGCCCCTCAGATTGATGCAAATCTGCGCATGGCCCAAGCCCAGCTAGAACTGGCAGAAGCTAATCTCAAGTTGGCTCAAACCAATTCAGTGCGTTCGCAACAGCTCTTCCAAAACCATGTCAATTCCCAGCAGGAACTCGACACGGTTCTGGCGACTGAGCAAGTCCAAAAAGCGACTCGGGACAACGCGGCTGCAGCGCTCAAGAGCGCACAGGATATGAAGGCGTTTGAACAAATTCGCGCGCCGTTCGCCGGAACGATCACCGCGCGGTTCATAGATGTTGGATCTTTGGTTACATCAGGCAGTGTCACGACCGTCCATACGCTTTTTGACCTCGTTCAATCTGATCCGGTTCGCGTGTTGGTGCATGTCCCACAGGCGGATATCAGCAGCGTGAGACCTGGCACACCGGCCACCATCACTGTCGATGAATATCCTAACGAGACATTTGCTGGAAAGATTGCCAGAGACGCCGGAGCATTCGATCCAACTTCGCGGACGCTCCTATTGGAGATTGACGTTCCCAATCCGGATGGTCGGCTGTTTGCCGGCATGTACGCCCACGCCAAATTCTCACTGCCGAGCCCGACGGCGGCCCTATTGATACCGGATAACGCAATTCTGATCGACGCGAAAGGACCGCGCGTCGTGGTCGTCGATTCCCCTAACAAAATCCATATCAAACCGGTTAAATTGGGCCGCGACTTTGGTACCAAGACAGAGATTCTCAGTGGACTCGATGCCCAGGACCGGGTGGTACAGAACCCGGCTGACGATTTACATGAAGGGATGCCTGTATCGATCCAGAGCACGACGCAAGGCGAGCCTGCTAGTTAGCTCATAGGCAAGCGTGTTGTTGAATGAACAATAGACCTGGGTCGGGGCAACCAGCTTCTTTAGTCGCGAAAGCTGAGCTTGAACTTATCACCGACTAATACCCCAGAAACAAAGGAAACTGCCAATGAAAGTTAGCACTCTTGATGATGATCGTCGGGGTCTTTCCCGGCGCCAACTCTTAAGCCTTGCCACTCTCACCAGCGCTGGATTGGCTGCGGCATCGGTGGGTGTTGTCGAAACCAAAGCCGATCCGCAGCCAGGAGAGCACGCTGACCGGTGCGACCATGCTGCTCAAGCCCGGAGCGCTGCGTGAAATGCATTGGCATTCAAATGCCGACGATTGGCAGTTCTATCTTTCGGGCCGAGCTCGCATCACCCTATTCGGAGCGCATGGCCGAACCAAGACGGAGACGTTTGATCCGGGTGAGGTCGCTTTTATCGAACAAGGCTTTGGCCACTTTGTTGAGCAGGTTGGAGATGAGCCAACTAAGTTGCTCATTTTATTTAAGTCGCCGGTTTACGAGGAGATCAACCTTTCCACCTGGCTGGTGGCCAATGCGCTGGGGCATCATCGCTGACAACGTCGGCATCAGCCGAGAACTGGCCGATAGATTGCCTAAAAAGAGTATCGTAATCGCAGCCCCTCAAGCCGGCTTATCCTCATCTGCCTAACGAATGGATCCCTACTGCTTAAACTCGGGTTTGTCGCAGCCAACCAATGACTCTTGCTGGCCGCAACGAGCGCGACGTTTCGGTTTTTGCGTGATTTGCGGGCTAGGTTTGTTTTATCGCATGCTGACTTAGGGAGACAACCGCAAGAACCAGAAATACTGACAGGCCGAAGGGCGCCCACAAGCCGATCTGTGACGTCACCCCGCCAACCACCGCTCCAAGAAGGTATGAACACCAGCAGGAAAGGTGCAGTTGCGGGCCCTCGACCTTTGTTCCGGCCGGGTGAGAAAACGGCAACGCGTTAACCAAGCGCGTGACTGCAGCGGTGAGTGTCGAGGTGACCACGTTCGTAGAGATTCCGCTGACAGCCAGGTGCTGTATGGACGCACTCTGCATACCCATGGCCACGGCAGCCAAGGCGATCGCGACCGGAATCGCATTCTGGCCGGAAATAGACGTGGCGACACCTCCTGCCAGCAAAATCACTGCTGCCAGGCCAAGCGCGCGATTTAGCCTCTGCGACCAGCTGCGTCCGGATCCAAGCGTTTTGACAATCCATGCCGCGAGGGCGGCGCCGAAGCAAAAGCCGCAGAGGGCGAACAGAGTCATCGTAACGCTGCGGGACTCTAAGCGTACTAATGCCAAGCCAAGAATCACCGTATTGCCGGACATGTTGGCGGTGAACACCTGGCTCCTTAGGAAAATCGCGGCATCGATGCAACCGGCGGAACCAGTCAAGAGGATGAGAAACCAGTCCCGGGTAGCTCGTGGCACGTCGCCCGTAGTCGACTTTGGCGACGCCTTGGTGGTGTCTGCGTCTTCTTTCATGAAACCCGGATCGCTTATCAGCTAAACCTACAGATTGAACGGAACATCTTGCCGATTTTTGCCTTGCTTGCCCAATGAAAGCTTTTTTGGCATGATCGAAGGTAACCGACTAACTCATGAAAAATCCTTCCTCCGCAAAAACGAAAACGCAGATGCCGGCACGGTATCAGCACTTCGAAAAGAGTTACCCAGCTGTTATGCAGGCCGTCCAGGCGCTCGGTGAAGCAACCCAGTCAGCTGGACCGTTGGACAGCAAAACCCGCGCACTCGTGAAGCTGGCAATCGCCGTCGGCGCGTTGCGCGAGGGGGCGGTGCACAGTCATACGCGTCGTGCGTTGGAGGTCGGCTGCACGCCCGATGAGCTACGGCACGTCGGAGTACTGGCAATCACGACGATTGGTTTTCCTAGTACCATGGCAGCAATGTCGTGGGTTGAAGATATCCTCCGAATGTAGCGTTGCTTGCAAATTTCGTAGTCGTTTACTGATATTTTCTTCCGATACGGTTATTAGTTAGTTGACGTGGTAGCCTAACTTATAATGTGCCGACGGATTGATGATTCTCCGCCTCGGCTGCCTCGTGTGCCGCTGCCTGGAGGCGAGCCACTCCTACTCTTATGTTTTGCGACGGGGAAACGGTAATCACTACAAATTTGGAAGTTGGTGTGTTGCTGCGCTCGGCCACACTGTCGATCGGCACCAGAACATTGGCTTCGGGAAAATAGGTTGCAGCGCAGCCGCGCGGAATTTCGAATGGAGTGACGAGAAAGTATTGAGCTACCCGTTTCCTTCCTTTGAAATGACTGGTAAGATCGACCAGTTGACCTGCTTCGAGCCCGGCTTCAGCCAGATCCTCCGGATTTAAGAACACAACCCGCCGGCCGTTGAAGACGCCGCGGTAGCGATCGTCTAAACCGTAGATGGTGGTATTGAACTGATCGTGAGACCGAATGGTCATCATGATATACTGGCCCGGCCGAAGCTCGCTTGGCTCAATCGCGTGAACAGTGAACTTCGCTTTGCCTACATCGGTGCGGAATCGGCGTTCGTCGCGTGCCGGATTAGGCAGATAAAATACGTCTTGAGCGATACGCTGATTGAAATCTTCGAAACCTGGAATCACCTGTTCGATGTGGTCCCGAATCCGGCCGTAGTCAGCAATAAGCTCCTCCCATGGAACCGTGGTTCGGTCGCCGAGGACTGCTTGGGCTAACCCTGCAATGATAGCGGGTTCACTGAGCAAATGCTCGCTGGCCGGTTCGAGATCGCCGCGTGAGGAACTGATTACCCCCATACTGTCTTCCACGGTCACGAATTGTTCGCCCTCTGTCTGGCGATCGATTTCCGTGCGTCCCAAGCAAGGCAGGATCAGAGCAATCTGGCCCGTGATCAAGTGGGAACGGTTAAGCTTGGTCGATACCTGAGCAGTGAGCCGGCAATTCTGGAGAGCGCGCGCGGTGAATTCAGTATCGGGCGTTGCGGAAAGGAAGTTGCCGCCTAACGCAAAGAAAATCCTGGTACGGCCGTCATGCATCGCCTTGATGCTCTCGACGGCATCAGTGCCAGGTTCTCGCGGCGGAGTGAAGTGAAACTCTGCACCCAGTCGATCGAGAAACTGATCGCTCATTTTCTCCCAGACTCCCATGGTACGGTCACCTTGCACGTTGCTATGACCACGTACCGGGCATGGCCCCGCGCCCGGTCGACCAATGTTACCGCGCAGCAGCAGAAAATTGATCACCTCCTGGATCGTGGCCACCGCATTTTTGTGTTGGGTCAGTCCCATGGCCCAACAGCAAATAATGGAGCGAGCGTTCAACGCAATTTCTGCCGCAGCTCTGATCTGGTCGCGATTTAAGCCGCTGCTTGCGAGAATTTCTTCCCAACTGGTCGTGCCCAAGCTGGCGACAAACTCTACATAGCCAACAGTGTGTTGGTGGATGAAATCCCAATCAAAGATTTCTCCGGGGCGTTGATCTTCCTCGGCCAGCATCTCTTTCATTATCCCCCTGAATAAGGCGATGTCTCCATTGATGCGGACCGGTAGCCAGAGATCGCTTAATTTCGTCCCGCGGTTAAGGAGCATCTTCGTTGGGAATGCGAACGGATTTGAGAGGTATTCCTGTGGATTAGGATTGACCACGCGCATCAATCCGGTTTCCGGCAAAGGATTGATTGCCACGATTTTCGCGCCCCGTTTTTTAGCATGTTCCAACGCGGTTAACATCCGCGGGTGGTTCGTCCCAGGATTCTGACCAATGATAAAGATAGCGTCTGTCTTTTCGAAATCGTCCAGTGTGACACAGCCCTTACCGATACCGATCGATTCGCTCATTGGCCGTGCCACTGGACTCGTGACACATGTTAGAGCAATCGGGCAGGTTGTTGGTGCCGAATTGACGTACAAATAACTGATAGAGAAACGCCGCCTCATTACTGGTGCGTCCACTGGTATAGAAGGCAGCTTCATTCGGCGACATGACCGAATTAAGCTCGGTTGCGATCAATTGAAATGCTTGATCCCAGGAAATCGGTTCGTAGTGATCGCTGTTCGGTCGTTTAACCATCGGCTCGGTAAGCCTTCCCTGTAATCCGAGCCAGTAATCCGACTGCTGCTTTAGATAGGTGATGCTATGGTTGCTGAAGAATTCGGGAACAATCCTCTTTGTAGTTGCCTCGTCAGCAATGGCTTTGACCCCGTTCTCACAGAACTCGAGCACATGTCGGTGATTTTGTGGATTGGGCCAGGCACAGCTTTGACAATCGAATCCCCGTTTTTGGTTAACTTTGGTCCACGTGCTCAGACCCCGTATAACTCCCATCTTCCCCAAAGTGAAACGACCGCTTTGATAGAGAGCCGGAAGTCCGGCTGCTACCTGGTAGGGCTCACCGATTCGAGTTCCCGCGATTTCGACTGGCGGTTGTGCACCTGCGACAGGTGATTCCGATGATGAATCTGAAGGTTTCATAGACTGTGATGACCGCCGTATCGCTTGCGATGACGGCGACGCATCCATTAATTCCTATTCGTACCCCTGAAGGTCGTATGCGCAGCATCCGGACGACAGCCGAAAGCGTGTCACTTTTTGACAAATTCTTTACACTTGCACTCCTCGCGAAGCTCCGGGCGGAACACCTGCCAGCCGTCGATAAAACCGTACGAAGTAGGAAACGTTTCGAAAGTTTAGCTGATAAGCGATTTCCGAGATCGTCAAGTTGGTGTAGGCCAACAACCGTCGAGCCGCTAACAAAGTTCGATCCCGAATCCAGGCGCTCGGTGATTTCCCTGTCTCTGCCAAGACAGAATCAACCAGAACGCGCGCACTGACAGAGAGAGCCGATCTGTAATAGTTCGTGCGCTGGAGTTTTCCTTCCTCCTTTTCGAGCAGCAAAAAAAAACGGTTAGTTACCTGAGTAGAGTATCCCTGAACTTCAACCGATGGGGTGCTCAAGCAGAGCCGATGCAGCCGAATCAAAAGTGCGGTAACTTGAGAGCGTACCATGTCGCTACGAAATTCCGCACTTCCACTGGATTCGTTGGCCAAGTCTTTGAATGCGGCTCGGAGAACCCGGTAGGTCGAACCAGCGACTTGAAAAGTGGCTCGATCTTTGGTTGTCGCGCTAAACCGCGCCAGATCGTGAAGCAGGCGATAAGGCCGATCATTTCCACTGAAGAGTGAGGCCGGTTCAAAACATAAAACATAACCCTTGAACGTATCATTCCATTTCCAGGCATGAACCTGGCCCGGCGGAACGAAAATCAGGCTGCCGCGAGTGAGTGGATAACTTCGGCTGTCGCTCGAAAAGGTGCCATTGCCTGATTCGATCCAGAACAAGTGATAGAAGTCATGCCGATGCGGAGTGTGCCGGAAAGGCACCTGTTTTGTGAGTTCTTCGATGGAGATCCCTAGAAGTTCGTCAACGTCATCGCGTCCGCTAGCCAACGGAAATAGCGGAATTTTGAGCGGTTTTTCCGACAACGTTTTCAAGGTCGCAGTCTGGACAAGATCATCGACTGAGTTTCGATGGCAAGCAAACGCTCGATTCTTTGCAGCGCACGACCAAGACTCGACGCAACATGTCGGATTAGATGTCCGATTGTCGCAACCTACCGGAACCCTAGCTCGCCGACCCTCTGGAATTCTGTACTCCTTGGATCTTGGAATTCCAGCGACGTTTCGGTTACGATGTTTGGGAAAGCCTTTATAGACTCGCGCGGTACATTCTGATGAAGCCGATTCCTCCCTCGGACATACTATGGCAGCCTTCGGAGTCTCTCCGAACAAGTACCAATCTCATTCGGTACCAAGCCTGGTTATCCGAAAGCTATCGTCTGGTGTTTCCGACCTACGATGATCTCTATCGCTGGTCGATCACAGAACTCGGGCCTTTCTGGCGTTCGATCGCCGACTTCTTCGACGTGAAGTTTCATACTGAACCTAGTGACGTCCTGGTTGGGGCTAGTCCCTTCGGAGCGAAATGGTTTCCTGGAGCCACCTTGAACTACGCGGAATATCTGGTCGACGCGCTGAAAAAAACCGGTTCGAGTCGGGCTGTCCTTTTTCGCGGCGAAAGTCAGGACGGTTTCGAACGCCAAGAACTGACCGGCTCAGATATGGTGAAAGCCGTGGCCAGAGCAGCCCAAGCGTTACGCGCCGCCGGTGTAGGAAAAGGTGATCGCGTGGCTGGCTATCTCCCGAATCGTCCCGAGACCGTGATTGCTTGCCTGGCCTGCGCGAGTCTGGGCGCGATTTGGTCCAATTCGCCGCCTGAGCTATCCAGTAACGGCGTTCTGGAGCGGCTTACACAGATTGAGCCGAAGTTGCTGCTGGCTATCACCGGCTATTACTATGGAGGCAAATACTACGATCGCCGAGAAGCGGTGCACGAGATCGTTGGCCACCTCCCTTCGCTAAAACAGGTTGTCCTTCTTACTGTTCGTGCCGATCAAGAAACAGATTTTCCTAGCCTCCCGCTTCCCACGGCGTTCTGGGTCGATTGGCTGAAACAGACGGACCCAGAGTCGGCGATCCGCTTCGAACCGGTCCCTTTCGAACATCCGCTTTGGATACTTTATTCGTCTGGAACGACCGGCATTCCCAAGCCGATTGTGCATGGCCACGGAGGAATGCTGTTAGAGCATTTGAAGGCGTTATCGCTCCACCTGGATCTTCGGAAGAGTGATCGTTATTTTTGGTTCACGACCGCGGGATGGATGATGTGGAATTTCGTCATCTCCGGATTGGCCTTGCAGACCTGCATCGTGCTTTACGACGGAAGCCCGAAACACCCGGATCTTTCCGTTCTCTGGCGCTTCGTTGACGAAGAAGAGATCGATTATTTTGGGACTAGTGCACCGTTCCTTTCAGCGTGCGCCAAGGCCGGGCTCCAACCCGGGGTACAGTTTAAGCTCTCGAGGCTTCGAGCGATTGGGTCGACGGGCGCACCGTTGCCGTCGGAGGGTTTTGACTGGGTCTATAAACGGGTTAAACCGGATGTTTGGCTCGGGTCGGTCAGCGGCGGCACGGATGTCTGCACAGCTTTCATTCTTTCCAATCCGTCGTCGCCAGTGAAAAGAGGCAAGCTGCAGTGCCGCGGCTTAGGAGCCAAGATCGAAGCGTGGGACGAGCGTGGCCGCTCGATTTCAAACTCAGTCGGTGAATTAGTGATTACGGCCCCTTTCCCGTGCATGCCGGTTTGCTTCTGGAATGACCCGGACGGCAGCCGTTTCAAATCGAGCTACTTTGACCATTATCCCGGCGTGTGGAGACACGGAGATTGGATTGAGATCGATAGCGCGGATGGCCAATGCGTTATTTATGGCCGATCCGATTCCACTTTGAATCGAGGAGGCGTGCGCATGGGAACGAGCGAATTCTATCGCGTCGTCGAAGCAGTACCGGAAGTAGCCGAATGCCTGGTGATCGACACGACCGGGTATCAGGTAGGAGAACGCGATTGTATCGATAAGCTGCTGCTATTCGTCGTGTTGCGAGAAGCGACCCAGCTGGACGAATCACTCCGCCGGAAGATCGCCGACCGGATTCGACGAGATTTGTCGCCCAGGTACGTTCCGGACGAAATGTTCGCGGTGAACGAAGTTCCCCACACTCTGAATGGAAAAAAACTGGAGGTACCAGTCAAACGCTTGTTCCAGGGGCTTCCTCTTAGCCGAGCAGTGAGCAAGGAAGCGGTTGGTAACTTCCACGCTATGCAGCCCTTCGTGGACCTCGCGCAGTCATTCGCAAGTGGTCGGTGAATGGTTGGGATCGGACCTCCAACGATCTGGCCTCTGGCCTGAAGACCGGCAGTGCGGTCAAGCGGCTTCAACTCGGCGAGTCAGCGTTTCCAATTTCGGAGTCTGGGTTAATTCCAGATCAAACAGAGTGCGAACACAACTGAGAAAAGAATCAGCCAGGAGCCACCGGCAATGAGCATCAGCTTCGGCCCACGCTTTCTCAATGTGGCAAAGTCGACTTGCAGACCAATCGCGGCCATGGAGGTTCCGATCAGAAAATTCGTGGGTTGGACGAGTTCCTTTGTCCCAGCGTCGACTAAGGCGCGTACGGCTTCGGGAAGAAAGCCGATAGAAGTAACCGCCAGCCCGGTGAGGAGAAAACCTGCGACGTACCAGGGAAGCACTGGGAGCTTCCCAGCGGAATCGATGCCGCCTGGTGCCAGGTCACCGATTGGTTGTCGCGTGATTCTCGGCAAGACCGCAACGACCGGAGCAAGGAAAACGACGCGCAGCAATTTTGTCACCATCCCGGTTTGGAATGCATCCGGAACAGGTCCAACCGCGGCTACGACTTGAGCAACTTCATGCAGGGTCGCTCCGGCCAGAATTCCGTACTTTTCGGGGGCTAGTCCGGCGACGCCTTGAAGCGGGATGAGCAGAAAGGTCGCGGCGGTTCCGATCAGCGTGCAAACTACAATGGCAAGTGCAGAATTTTCTTTACTCGCACGCACGGCCGGAGCGGCTGCTGCGATTGCGGACGCTCCACAGATCGAGCTTCCCACCGCTGCAAGCACCGCGAGGGTTGGCTCGAAGCCAGTCCGGCGCAAGATGAATGTGATTAGACCGATCCCGAGCACGATCATCAAGAGGTCGAACCCAACAACCTGGAGCCCGGCATGGACGAGAACGACGAAATTGAGGCGAGTCCCCAGAAGGACGATGCCCAGACGGAGCAAAGTCTTAGAGGCAAACGTCAGACCGCCGGAACCGGCAGTACGTTTCCAAATAAACGCTTTGCCGAGCATTCCGGCAATCAAGGCCAAAGAGATGCCGCCGAAATGATCGAGCAACGGAAAGTTTGCGAGGAAACCGGCGAAAACCGCGAGGAAGGCGGCGATAAGCACTTCTCGCCAGAATTGAACGCCACGAAATTGCATGAGCCGAGCATCGCGAACTTTCGGTGTCAGAATAATCAATTGATTGGATAAAACATCAGAGAACCTGATATTGAGACATCAGATAATTGACCCGGCGGTTGTCTAGAACGGCTCATGAACCCGCACGACCTTGACCTGAGACTTCTCCGATCATTCCTCGCCGTGGCGCAGTGTGGAAAAGTTTCGACTGCGGCGAAGCACTTGCACTTATCTCAGCCGGCGGTCACTGCCCATCTTCGCCGACTCGAGGAAATCGTGGGTAAACCGCTTGTTTCCCGCTCAACGCGCGGCGTCAGACTGACCACACACGGCCACGCGCTGCGCACTTTTTCGACGGAAATTCAGAATACACTCTCCCGGATAGAAGCTTCGTTCCACACTGAGCATAAATTGAGCGGCGAGCTTCGCTTTGGCGCAAGTCTGACGATTGCGTCCCACGTCATTCCTTCATTCCTCGCCGAATTCTCCAGGGTTTATCCGGGGGTCCAAATCGAGCTGCGGGTTGATAACACGGAAGTTGTCCTTGAATCGGTCCGGGAGAGCACCTACCCCTTCGGGCTGGTGGAGGGCAGCCCGCGCGCAGCCGGGCTGAGGCTGGAACAGTTTGTTGAAGACGAAGTGGTTCTGGTCGCCGGTACGAATCCGACCTTTCGAAACTATCAACGCTTGGCCGCGGCGGCGGCGGCGGCCCAGGATCTCTACCAGCTCCCGCTGATCTGGCGGGAACCCGGTTCTGGAACGAGAGCGGTCGTGGAAGCTGCCATCCGCAAGCTCGGAGTCCAAACCAGGCGGCTCGCGTATCAGTACGTTATGGCCGACATCGAGGCGATTAAGACTGCGACGATCCACTGTATGGGATTTGCGTTTCTATCCCGCTGGAGCGTGAAAAATGAATTGGCTCTCGGTCAGCTTCGGGTGGTGCGAATTTCCGACCTCCTGGTCCGGCGTGGATTCTACTGGGTCCTGCCCAGCGGCTCTCTGGGCGAGCCCAGCGACACGTTTGTCCGCTTTTGTAATGGTTATCGGACACAACTAACCTTGCCGCGTGCTTGAGGGAGCTCGGTGCAGGAACGTTAAGCGACTCATGATTGCGGTACTTGTGTCTGTCTCTCTTCTACCTCAATTCGTTCTACGGCCGCGTTGGAAACGGTTCGAAACGCGGCCGCCCACTCCGGTCGTTTGCAGCGCCTTCAGACAAGTCGAGGGCTAAGACCCAAACAATTGACGCCAATGATCATCTGTCTCGAGCAGATTCTTATCGATGTTCTTTTCGAAATCTTCCGCGGCCGCTTTACTGCTGCAAAAGTAAAGCTTTCCTTTATGGATATAGAACACGTTAGGGTCGCCCTTCTTTAACACGCCTTTTCTCAGGCTGTTGGCGCAGTAGCCGCCATAGGTAGGTGCATATTTACTTGGGCTCTTGTCGAATTCTTTCTTGTCGGCGGCCGAAGCAAAGTAGAACTTGGCTCCCTCGTAAAGGCTTTGATTTGCTGGCGAGCCTTTTACTGCCTTGTTTTGCTTGAAATAAGCGACCGGGTCGTAGCCTTCGATCGCTACGCCCTTCGAGTCTACCACAACCTTCGATTTCTTCGCTTCAGCGAAAACAGAGAATCCATGGGTCACGGGTTTTGCCGCCTTAAAAACTGGATAAGCGGCAGCCGAAGTTGCCATAACAGCAACCAGGAGAGGTGAGATCATTTTCATCGTTCTTCTGATTTTCATCGTTATAGTGATGGTTAGCGTTCTCTGAGTAACAGATCTCCCAAGCAGATGTCCAGACGGGAAGGCAAATCACGAAGAGGGGACTCCGATTGCCTTGGCAGAGACGAAAGCGGTTCCTTGGCCGGAGTCTTCAAGCGGAGTCGCGGATGATCTCCTGCTTGCTCAAACGCTCGTTTCGTTTAGGTGAGATATATGAAAGCCACCTTTCTCGGGCAGGCAGCGGTCTACTTGGAGTTTGGAAATACGCGTATCGTGATCGATCCTTTTTTGACTGGGAATCCAAAGGCGGGAGCAAAGGCAGACGACTTGGATCCTGATTTCATCGTGGTCACGCACGGTCATGGCGACCACGTCGGTGATACACTTCCTATCGCAAAACGAACCGGCGCGATCGTTATCTCCACCTATGAGTTGGCCTTGTGGCTGGAAAACCAAGGGGCGCAGGTTTCCGCCCAAAATCATGGCGGCTGGTGCAAGTATCCCTTTGGAGCAGTCAAGTTTACGCCGGCATTTCATAGCTCTTCTGCCATGGGAGAAGATGGAAATCCGATCTATCTCGGCGAAGCGGCCGGCGTGATCATCCAGGCTGGAGGAAAGGTAGTATTCCACGCCGGGGATACTGCGCTTTTCTCAGATCTCAAATTGATCGGAGACGATGTCTCGATCGACCTGGCATTTTTGCCTATCGGCGAGCATTTTGTGATGGGGCCGAAAGATGCTGCGAAAGCCGTAGAATTCCTCCATCCGAAAGCCGTCGTGCCAATTCACTATGGAACCTTTCCGCCTCTCGTTGGCGATCCAAAAGAGTTCGCGCGTTTGGCGGAAGGTAAAGGAGCGAAGATCCACATTCTCGAGCCCGGTGAAAGCGTGGAGGTGTGAGACGGGAAGGACCGAGAAATGTTAAGAGTAGGATTGGTAGGAACCGGCTTCATCGGTTCGGTTCATGCCGCAAACATTGCTCGGCATCCCCAGACCGAACTGGTCGCCATCCACGATATAGATCTAGGTCGCGCTGCATCAATCGCCAAGAAAACCGGGGCGAGTGTTGTCGACAATGTCGGAGAGATTTTTGAAAGCGAGAAGATTGATGCGGTGTTTATCACCTCTTCCACCAATACCCACATCGACTATTTAAAGCGGGCTGCTCGTGGTAAAAAAGCTGCTTACTGTGAGAAGCCGATTGGTTTGGATTATCAAGAAGCGGAGGAAGCAGTGAGAGTTGTGCGGCAGGCGGGCATTCTTGCGACGATTGGATTCAATCGGCGATTTGATCCTAATCATGCAGCACTGTGCGAGGAAGTTAGAAGCGGTGGTGTGGGTCAGATTGAAATTATCCAATTGACGTCCCGCGGACCGAACCCTCCGCCGTTCGAATATCTTGTCGTTTCGGGAGGTCAGATGCGGGATCAGGCAATCCATTTCTTTGATTTATTGCGCTGGATTAGCGATGACGAAGCTGAAGAGATTTACGCTGTCGGATCTGCCCTGGTTAATCCTAAGGTGGCCGAAGTCGGCGATGTGGATACTGCGATAGTGTCTATTCGCATGAAACGAGGCGAGCTTTGCCAGATCGATTGTTCTCGTCGCACCAACTATGGATACGATGAGCGCATTGAAGTTTTCGGTTCCAAGGGACTGATCGAATCGCGTCGTCAGCGAAGCCGTGGGGTGTCCCGGTACCTGGGAGATAAAGTCATCGAGGACGGCCTTCACCCAGGCTGGTTCGAGCGGGTCGAAGAGAGCTACTACCTGGCTCTTTCGGCTTTTGTGGATGCGGTGATCGACCAACGAATTCCCAGCCCATCGCTGGAAGACGGTCTGAAAGCCCAGCTGTTGGCCGATAAAGCTACTGAATCACTCAAAACCGGAGTCCCAATTAGAGTTCAAGTCGGATGACCGAGACTATGAAAAACCGGAGATCAAGACGGCGTCGCTTCCTTGGTCCTGGCCTCCTGGCGAACAGCTTTCCGACAGTGAGCGTCTCTGCTTTAACAGTCGAATCCGGGAGATAGCGATTAAAAAAACTAAGAGGAAACCATGTTAGCTGCAGTATTCAAACGCCGAGGTATTCTGGGGATCGAAGACCGGCCAGAGCCGGGTAAGCTGG
Organism: uncultured Verrucomicrobiae bacterium; assembly: GCA_963804425.1. GTDB lineage: Bacteria > Verrucomicrobiota > Verrucomicrobiia > Chthoniobacterales > JAFAMB01 > DASTDH01. The sequence continues at coordinate 1,102,940 of CAWDQF010000007.1, forward strand.
CTGAAGACGAAGTCTTGCTAGAGGTCGAAGGTTCCGGAGTTTGTGGCACGGATCTTCACATCCTCAGCGATCCTCCTGGCCATCCGGCAACTGAAGGAGTGATCCTAGGCCACGAGATCGTAGCTCGGATCGTAGACCAGGGAGCTGAGGTCCGTGAATTTAATGCCGGGAGTCGCGTGCTGGTCGATCCAAACCTCAAGTGCGGAATCTGCGTCTCTTGTCGAAAGGGCAAGTCCAATCACTGTAAGAATTGGACCACCATCGGTATTTTTTTGGACGGGGGCTTTACTCGATTCGTCAAAGCGCCGCAGAAGGCGCTTCACCCAATTCGGGAAGAAGTTCCGTTGAAGGAAGCAGTGTGGGGCGAGATCCTCTCTTGTGCTCTTGGTTCAACCGATCGAATCCGTATCCAACCTGGCGAATTAGCTGTGGTAATCGGAGCTGGTCCTGCCGGGATGATGCATACCATGTTATTCAAAGCAGCCGGCGCACAGGTCATTCTGGCCGATGTGTCGAACGAACGCTTGGAATTTGCGCGGGGAGCAGGCATCAAAAAGACTGTCAATCCGAAGGACACGAATCTCCGCGACTATGTCCGTGATCTCACTGGCGGCGAAGGTGCAGACGCGGTAGTCGACGCTGTCGGCAATCAATTTGCGGTCGGTGTCGATCTCGTCGCTCGAGGCGGCACCATCTCGTTGTTTGGAATGAATGCTCAGGCCAGGGCCGCGATCCCTCAATGTGACCTCACCCGGAAAGAAGCCACGGTAATTGGCAGTTATGTCGGTAGAAATACGTTTCCTCGTTCAATCGGCGTTCTGGAGTCCCGCGTGTTAAATCTCTCCGGCTTAGTTTCGCACGACATTCCGGTCGCTGGGCTGCCGGACGCGATCCAAGCGGCACGTCAAGCAAAGGCGATGAAAATCCTGGTGCGTCCGGGGGACTGATTTTGTCGTTTTGGAACAATCGGTTGTTCCGTGCCAGTGCGCGGTTGCAGGGCCGGATTAAAAGTTAAAGAAATGGGTCGGTCCGGGAGAGGGACGAGACCTCTCGACGCGCGTCCTCGAGCCGCCTTTCAGATCAAAAGTCGCCATACGCTCAGGGCCGAAATCGGATTTCGCCAGGCAGATTGAGTAAACCGTTCTTTCCTATTCGGCGAATAGAGAATAATTTTTCGAAATCCTGCTTGACTGCGCTGGTTTCGTTTCTATATCAGAACGAAAGCAAACGAAAGACTCCGCCTTATGAGTTTCCCCCGCTCGTCCCGACCAAAGAGCCCTCCTCTCGGCTCCAACCAGAACTTACAACCGCCTCGTTCGAGGCTCCTCCTTAAGGAGGTCGAATTATGGACCGTGTAACTCGGCTTACAGTCGGCCAAGCTCTTGTCCGCTTCGTCGCTAACCAGTACCTCGAGAACGACGGAAAGCGTCACCGTTTCATTGAAGCCTTCTGGGGAATCTTTGGCCACGGAAATGTCGGTGGCCTAGGCCAGGGTCTAGCCGAGTTGGCAAGCGCCGAGGGTTTTAAGTTCTACCGGCCCCAGAATGAGCAAGCCATGGTTCATTTGGCGGCGGCTTACGCAAAGCAGCGTAACCGTCTGGCGACGTTCGCGTGCACGACCTCAATAGGTCCTGGCGCCACCAATATGGTGACTGGCGCGGCTGTCGCCACCGTGAATCGCCTGCCGGTCTTGTTACTGCCGAGCGATTACTTTGCCAGTCGCGTTCCCGATCCGGTGCTGCAACAACTGGAACATCCTTCGGAACGCGATGTCAGCGTGAATGACGCTTTCCGACCTGTTTCCCGGTTCTTTGATCGCATCAGTCGGCCCGAGCAACTCATTGGTAGCCTGCCCGAAGCATTCCGAATTTTGACTGATCCGGCCGACACGGGAGCAGTCACGATCGCCTTCCCCGAAGATGTGCAGACGGAGGCATACGACTACCCTGCCGCTTTTTTCGAAGAACGCACTTGGCACCTGCGTCGGCCGTTGCCGGAGCCCGAATTGATTAAGGCAGCAGTGCAACTGATTGCCTCTGCCAAAAGGCCGCTGATTATTTCCGGCGGTGGCACCATCTATTCAGAGGCGAGTGAAGAGTTGCGACAATTCGTCGAAGAGTTTGGAATCCCGGTTACCGAGACACAGGCGGGGAAAGGGGTACTGAATTGGAATCATCCCATGAATGCCGGTCCGATTGGATCGAACGGTTCCACTGCAGCCAATCGATTGGCTCATGAGGCGGATTTGATTATCAACCTCGGCACCCGACTAAGCGACTTCACGACCGCCTCCAAGTCAGCTTTTCAAAATCCTTCCGTCCGATTCATCGGAATCAACGTCGCCACGATGGACGTGCATAAACTGCAAGCACTTCCGCTTGTCGCGGACGCGAGACGAGCCTTGACCGCGTTGCATCGGGCCCTCAAAGAGCGCGGATATGCAGGTACCACTCTGGATTACCGAGATCAGGTCCGGGAGAAAAAGAGGGAATGGGACGCTTTGGTTACCGATCTGCGCGCCGTCAAAACGGATGCTCCCGGGAAGTTGGCGGAGATCGCCGTCATAGGCCTCGTAAACGAGAGTTTCGGAGGCAAAGCTACTGTAGTCTGTGCGGCTGGCGGATTGCCTGGAGAGCTCCTGCGGCTTTGGCGGCCGGAAGATCCAAAAGCCTATCATCTGGAATACGGCTATTCCTGTATGGGTTACGAGATTGCCGGCGGTCTTGGTGTCAAGCTCGCCGATCCGGAGCGTGAAGTAGTGGTGATGGTGGGAGATGGCTCTTATCTCATGATGAATTCCGAGATCGTCACCGCGGTGGCTGAAGGGATTCGAATCACGATTGTGGTAGTCGATAACCATGGGTACCAGTGTATTCTCGGACTACAACGAGCTGTCGGGGTAGCCGATTTCGGAAACGAGTTGCGATTTCGTGGTAACGGAAACGCTGCTCCGACGGGACCCTATGTTCCGGTCGATTTCCCAAAGCACGCTGAATCGATGGGTGCCCGGGCGTTCTTCGCCACTACCGCGGCGGAAGTGAAAGAAGCATTGGCGCAGGCGCGCCAGTCGGATCGCATTGCCGTTGTGGTAGTGCCGGTGGATCCCGAATCCCGCATGCCGGGAATGGGAACATGGTGGGATGTGCCGGTGGCCGAGGTCAGTGCAGCAGAAGGAACGCGAAAGACACGCGAGTCGTACGAAGCGGCAGCTAGGAATCAGCGTCCGGTTATCGCATGAGAATCGCCACCGCTCCGGTCAACTGGAATAACGCCGATGTGGCAGACTATCGGCCTTGGACTCCTTATCCGGCGTTGCTCGACGAAATGGTCTCCGCCGGATATGCGGCAACCGAATGGGGCATGAACATGGAAAAGGATGCGACGCGCTTACGCGAAGATTTGAGCGCGCGGAACCTGAAAGTACTCGGCGGTTTTGTTGGTCTGGAATTGCGCAATCCCGAGAAGAAATCCGCCGAAATTGAGCGCGGAATCGAGTTAGCGACGTTCTTCCGTGACATCGGAGCGAATTATCTAATCGTTGCGGACTCGGGCGATGCAAGCCGGCTATCCGAGGCCGGTCACGTGAACCCGGCGGGCGGCTTGAACGACGAGCAGTGGCACTCGCTCGGCACCGGATTGAACGAATTGGGACGCCGACTTGATCCCCATGGAGTGAGGGTTGTTTTTCATAACCACGTTGGTACCTATGTGGAAACCCAGGACGAAACCGCGCGACTTCTGGAGGAAACTGATTCGCAACTGGTCGGCTGGTGTTTTGATTGCGGACATCTAGCCTACGGCGGGGGCGACAATCTGGAAATGCTGGCGCGTTATGGTAATCGCATCGGTTACGTACATATAAAAGACTTGGATAAGTCCATCCTGGAGCAAGCGAAAACTCACGGCTGGAGCTTCGCCCGAGCGCTCAAATCTTACATTTTCGCACCGCTGGGGGAGGGAGCCGCTCGCATCCCGGATGTAATTGAGAAATTGAGGTTGGCTGATTACGACGGTTGGCTGGTGATCGAGCAAGATACAACTCCGATCGACCCGACGGAAACTGCGCGAAAAAATCGAGAATACCTCGAACGCCTGCTTGGTCAACTTCCCCCTTCCACCGATTTCCAAAGCGGAACCACTTTGGAGCGCTGGGCGGTCGAACAGGTGACCGAACGAAGATGCACTAACCCGGGAAACATGCCTCTATGACTGACACCAGTGATTTTTCTGAACTCGAATTGTTAGCTCGGCAAGGGCGCTGGCATGTCCTCCAAACCGTGTCTGCGAGCGGAGCGGGTCATGTTGGGGGACCCATGTCGGCAATGGATTTACTCATAGCCCTTTTTTTTCGAGCTATGGCAATTCGACCGACTGAGCCTCAGTGGCCGGATCGAGACCGGTTCATTCTTTCCAAAGGGCACGCCGCGATCGGCCTCTACACGGCCATGGCGCTCAGGGGCTTTTTTCCGGTCGAAGAATTGAAGACTTTCGACAAAGGAAATTCGCGGCTCCAGGGTCATCCGGATATGATGAAGTTACCGGGGCTGGAGACTTCGACCGGATCGCTTGGGATGGGGTTATCCGTTGGATTAGGGTTTGCGATCGCTGCCCAGAGAAAAAGTTTGGAGTTTCAAACATTCGTCATGATGGGCGATGGCGAACTTCAGGAAGGAATGATTTGGGAAGCGTTGCACGTCGCACCGCGATACCATGTTGCTAATCTTACCGCGATTCTCGATTGGAACGGGTTGCAACAGTTTGGCTGGCTCCACGATGTCGGCGCAACTGGACGCGGAGACCGGCGTGATCCCTGGTTCGGAGTCGATCTGCCAGCAGTCTTGCGGGGACTGGGTTGGAACGTGGTCGAAATAAATGGTCATGACTTTGGAGAAATCATTCCGGCGTTGCAGGCATCGAAGTCTCGGGGTCGGATTGGGCAACCAACCATGATTCTGGCTCACACCATCAAAGGAAAGGGACTCTCATTCACGGAAGGGAAATTTGAATGGCACGCCAAGGTAGCCGCCAGCAACGAACTGGAGATCGCCAGACGAGAGCTGGAAATAGAGGAGGTAGCGAAGTGAAAGCGCTTCGGGATGTGTTTGGGGAGACCCTGAGCGAACTGGCTCGGCAAAATCCTTCCATTGTGGTCTTGGACGCTGACTTGGCCAACTCGACCAAAGCCGATAAATTTGCCCAAGCGCACCCCGACCGCTTTCTGGAAATGGGGATAGCTGAACAGAATATGGTAGGCACTGCCGTCGGGATGGCAGCGCTTGGATTCGTTCCCTGGCTTTCTTCGTTCACGATTTTCTTCACCCATCGGGCGCTGGACCCAGTTCGGATGCTGGTCGCTCAGACGCACGCAAACGTGAAGATCGGCGCCGCTTATTCCGGCTTATTGACAGGGTTCACTGGGAAGACTCACCAGGACGTCGAGGATCTCGCCATCATGCGAGCGATGCCGGGAATGACCGTGCTTGCGCCCGCAGACGAATTCGAGTGTGCAGCGATGATTCGCTGGGCAACCGAGTATGTAGGACCGGTCTATCTGCGTCTGACCCGTGATCCGAGCCTTGCCGTTTTCGGACCAGATTATCGTTTTGAACTCGGAGCGGTGCACCAACTGTGCGAGGGATCCGATTTGTTGATGATTTCTACCGGAACCCAATCGGCTCGGTGTTTCGAAGCGGCCCAGCAGCTTGAGCAAGAGGGGATTTCAGCGGCCGTTCTACATGTCCCCTCGATCAAGCCTTTGCGGCAAGAAGATCTCTTAAGTGCTTGCCAGAAATTTGATCTGGTCTTCACGGTGGAGGAGCATAGCCGGCTGGGTGGTCTGGGCGGTCTGGTTAGCGAAATCCTTTCGGAGCATTCGCCCCGCCGAGTAGTCCGTCTCGGACTTCAGGACGAATGGGGTGAATCCGCACCGAACGATTTTCTACTCGATAAATACCGGCTGTCGGCCCGGCGCGTTGCCGAACAAATCAGTTCGAAACGAAAGCAGAGCCGATGAGCGACGTAAAACTTCGGGTCGCTTTACTTGGAGCGGGCCGAATCGGCCAAGAACATAGTAGGAGTTTGATTGCCGATCCGCGGATTCAGGTGGTTGCGGTCTGTGACCCGCGACTGGAAGCGGCCCGGCAAACGGCCGCCACGATACCAGGAGCGATTGCCACCGATCAGACTACCGAGGTTCTGTCCTCGAGCGGGGTGGACGCAATCGTCATTTGTACGACAACGGATAGTCACGCGCAGCTCATCGAAGAGAGTGCTCGCGCCCACAAAGCGGTCTTCTGCGAAAAGCCGGTCGCGCTTGATTTGCAACGGACAAAGCAAGCGCTGGCGGTGGTCGCGGAGAGCGACGTTCCATTCCAAATCGGATTCCAGAGGCGATTCGATTCAGGCTACACGGAAGCGCGGAAAAGGATTGCGCGGGGAGCGTTAGGCCGCATCGATCAGTTTCGCGCAGTAGGACGCGATCCGGGGCCGCCTCCCCAAGAATACCTGGCCAAAAGCGGAGGGCTTTTTCTGGATCAAGCGATTCATGAGTTCGATCTCGCGCGATTCCTCGTCGGAGAAGTGAAGTCCGTATTTGCGTTCGGAGCTGTTCGCTTCAGTCAAGACGCCGCAGAGTTGGGGGATGTTGATACAGCGACTACGATCTTGCATTTTGAAAACGGAGCGCTGGGAGTGATCGAGAATTCGCGGCGGGCAGTTTACGGTTACGACATCGTGACGGAGGTGTTCGGCGAAGCAGGGAAGCTGGTCGTGCAGGCGGAACGAAAGACCCCGTTACGCTTCTTCCGGGAAGGTGGTTCGGAGCAAGACCATCATCACTTTTTTATGGATCGTTTCCGCGACGCGTTTCGGGCAGAGCTGGAGACTTTTTGTACTGCGGTTCTAGAACGGACAACGCCGACTCCAGGTGCTGCGGACGCACTAGGTGCCTTGCGGATTGGGTTAGCTGCCACCCGAAGCCAAAAACTTGGGCGACTCGTCCAGCTTCAAGAGATTGATTAGACCCGATGAGAGCGATGATTAGCCGGTCGAAATCGGAAAATGCGTACCACAAGTGCGTCGAACGGGAGCGATCGCGTCCCCGCGATCCGCGGCGCACGAGGACGTGCCCCCTTCCCATCCAAGCGCGGCTCAACCCCCAGAACAACGATAACAGATTAGGAGCATATTGAGTGAAGGCTAGCTCCACCATCGGGGTCGCGTTTCTTGGTGTTGGTCGCATGGGCGAAACGCACCTCCGGAATCTGGGTGGTTTGTCAGATGTCCAGGTCATCGTTGTCGCGGATCCGAATCTGCAATCAGCTGAAAACGGCAAACGGCTTTCCGGCGCAGAGATCGCTACTACTGATATCGAAGCAGCGATCAACCATCCCTCGGTTGACGCTGTCGTGATTGTAACCCCGACCGATACACATGCTCGGTTGATTGAAATGGCGGTGCGGGCCGGTAAAGCGGTTTTCAGCGAAAAACCGATCGCTTTGGATCTCACCGAAACAAAGAGAGTGGTCGAGATCGTCCGCGAGTCCCAGGCGCAAGTTCAGCTCGGATTTATGCGTCGGTACGATCCGGGCTACGTCTCCGCCAAACGACGGATTGATGCGGGTGAGCTCGGCCGTATCGAAACATTTAGAGCGCTTAGCCGGGATACCTATCCCCCAAGCCTCAAATTTCTTCGAAAGAGCGGTGGTCTCTTTCTCGACATGGCCGTCCATGATCTTGATCTCGCTCGCTTTCTGGTTGGGGAGGTCGAGGAGGTACATGCTTGGGGTACCGTTCTGATCGATTCGCGGTTTGCTGAAGCGGACGATGCGGACACGGCGGTCACATTTCTGCGTTTTACGAATGGCGCCTTCGGCGTGGTGGAAACGTCGCGGCGCTCCAATTGGGGATATGATATCAGGACGGAGGTCGCTGGGGCGGAGGGAAAAGTGGTAGTCGAAGGAGTGCAGAAGACTCCTGCCGTCTTTTCGCGCAACTTCGGCGCGAGTTTTGATCACTTCGAGAATTTCCCGGATCGGTTCGCCGCCGGGTACCGGCTTGAGCTGGAAGCGTTCTTCCAGGACCTACAGAATGGTCAGCTTCCGACCCCTGGCGCGGAGGACGCATTGGAAACGCTGCGACTAGCCATCGCGGCAACTCGCAGTTGGCGAGAAAAACGATCCGTGAAACTTTCGGAGGTTAGCGCGTGAAACGCCATTACCGACCGGACTTAGCTAACCCGTCCCGGATACAAATCACACCGGAAACGGCCGGCTGGAAATATCTCTCATTTCGAGTAATGGCGCTCGATGCCGGGAACAGCGTGGAACTTAACACCAGCGCCAATGAGGTCATCATTGTGCCGTTATCCGGCAAGGGCATCTGTTCTTTTGGAAATCAAGATCATCCCTTCGACCGGAGCAGCGTGTTTGCCGGACCTACAGATATTTTCTATCTACCGCCCAAGACTCAGTTTTCCATTAAGGCAAATGAGCCGACCGAGTTAGCTCTAGGCGGTGCACCGGCCGAAGGCCGACTGCCGGCGCGCATCATTCAACGATCGGAGATCTCAATCGGCGTTCGCGGTGACGCGAACGCCAAACGCAGCGTCAGCACGCTGGCGGATTCGGATCAACTTACCGAGAGATTGACGGTTTTTGAGATTCACACGCCTAGTGGCAACTGGTCGAGCTTTCCTCCGCATCGACACGACACTAGGGATCGCTCCTCTTATCATGAGGAAACCTATTATTATCGGTTTCATCCAAAGAATGGATTTGCGATTCAGCGCATCTACACTCGCGACACGGACCTCGATATCGCCATCCCGGTTCAGGACGGAGACCTGGTGTTGGTTCACGAAGGATACCACCCAGTAGTAAAAGCTCCGGGCACAAACGCTTACTATCTCAATTTTTTGGCCGGTAATGTTCGACCCATCTCAGCCGTGAACGACCCGGCATACGATTGGGTCGCGTCGAATTGGGCCGGGAACCCCATCTCCGTTCCGATTGAAACCAGGTAACCATACGTGGACGATTCTGGAATGACTGCTGCAGCGAGGCGTCGCAAAATCCTGCATCTGTTGGAGGAAGCGGGGAGCGTCAAGGTCGAGGACCTTTCGGATCGTTTCATGGTGAGTCAGGTCACCATTCGCAAGGATCTCACCGAGCTTGAGCAGCAGGGACTTTTGCAGCGGACTTATGGAGGAGCGGTCTTTTCTCACCGCAGCCGATTCAACATCTCGTTCATGGAGAAGGTGAATTTACAAGCGGGACAGAAAGAAGCAATCGCTCGGGCAGCACTGGAATACATCCATGAGGGTGACAGCATCATTCTCGACGCCGGCAGCACTACGCTCTCTTTGGCGACGGCGCTGGTCGGCAAATTCCAGTCACTCTACGTCATTACGAGTTCGGTGCCGGCGGCGCTTGAGCTGGCCCGAGCCGGTTACGAATTACTGCTGGTGGGCGGACAGGTTCGTAATCACAGTTTAGCGCTCATCGGTGCGGCTGCCGTTCGGACATTAGAGAGCTATCACGCCGACCGCGCTTTTCTGGGGTCTTCCGGCACGACGATTGCTCACGGGCACAGCACGCCCAATCCGCTGGATGCGGAGGTCAAGCGGGCAATGATTCGCTCCGCCGACGAAGCTTACGTGCTCACCGATGCGTCGAAGTTTGGGCACGCCTGCCTGGCGACTTATGCGCGGCTCGAGGAGGTGGCGATGATTATTACCGATCCGAGTATCCCAACTCATTTCTTAGAAGCCTTTGCCGAACGAGGCGTTGCCTATCGCCTGGCGGGTGCTGACTCCGGTCCACCGTCCCACGCATCTTTGGCGGAAGCCGTGTAGCCGATTTATTCTCCAAACTAACCCCCCAAAGAACAAAAATGATAAAACTAACTAAACTGTACTCACTCGCAGTATTTGCTATCGCCGCTTTGGCGATCCCGTTCTCGGCTCAGGCCCAGAAAAAACCACATATTGTTGTTGTTACCCATGGCCAGGTCTCCGACGCATTTTGGCTCGTCGTGAAAAACGGGGTCGAGGCAGCGGCCAAGGAAACGAACAGCGATGTCGATTATCGGGCACCTGAAAAATTTGACATGGTCGCCCTGTCGCAGTTGATCGATGCAGCTGTTGCCTCGAAACCTGATGGTCTGATTGTGTCGATTCCGGATGCAGATGCCTTGGGTAAATCAATCCAGGCGGCAGTTGCTGCGAAGATTCCAGTTATTTCGATTAATTCCGGCTCGGATGTCTCGAAGAAGCTGGGATGTTTGCTGCACGTCGGACAAGAAGAAGAAATTGCCGGTAAAGGAGCTGGCGCACGCATGAAGGCACAGGGCGTGAAGAAGGCGGTTGTGATCAACCAGGAGGTGGGAAATGTGGCGCTGGACCTGCGCGCGAAAGGATTCTCGGAAGGACTGGGCACCAACGCCGAGGTACTTGCCGTCAAAATGGACTTCACGGAAGCTCGCAACGCGGTAGCCAGCTATCTGCAGAAGAATCCTGACATCGAAGGAATTCTTGCACTGGGTCCCGCCGGCTCCGAACCGGCGCTGCAGGCGCTGGAGAGCGCAGGTAAGGTTGGAAAAGTTAAGTTCGGCACTTTCGATCTGTCGGCGACTGTCCTGCAAGCGATTGACAAGAAGCAGATGGACTTCGCGATCGATCAACAGCAGTTCTTGCAGGGTTATTTGGCGGTCGTAATCATGGCAAACTACATCAAGTACGGGCTTTTGCCGGCGAATGAAACCGTGTTGACGGGTCCGGGTTTTGTCACCGCGGAAACCGCCAAGCAAGTGATCGACCTCAGTAAGAAAGGCATTCGCTAGGCGTGGGAGGAGGAGTAGAGGAATATTCGAGGGTCGGAGTAATGGCGATCGTGGCTGCTGACGGAGTGGACGATGTTGGATTCATTGATTGACCGGCGCTTTGGTCCCGGCGCCCGCGTGGGGCCGCAGTCTATTCCCATCCAAACCCGTCTGTGTTCCAGAGGTTCGTTCCATTACTCCTCTACTCCGCTACTCCATTTCTTAAACTGAAAGGTGTGTTGTGAATCTGCGAAAAATGCTGGTTCGTCCGGAACTCGGTGCATGCATCGCGGCCATTGCGATCTTTGCTCTATTTGCCATTGTCGCAGGGCAGCAGGGATTTTTGTCGGTTCAAGGGACAATAAACTATCTTGAGGTTTCGGCGCAGCTTGGGATTTTGGCAACTGCCGTATCGCTCTTGATGATAGCCGGTGAGTTTGATCTCTCCGTGGGCTCGATGATTGGCGCGGCAGGAATGGTAATCGCTATTCCGGTCAGTCAGTTTGGCTGCCCACTCTGGCTCGCAATTATAGTAGCTTTTTTATTCTCGTTGCTGATTGGCTACGTGAACGGTTGGCTGGTTGTGAAGACTCGCCTTCCCTCATTTATCATTACCCTGGCTTCACTCTACCTGCTGCGAGGATTTACGATCGGCTTGACCCTCCTATTTACTAACTTCACTCGAGCATCCGGCCTGCGAGCCTATATCGAAGGGGATCTGCTCGCCATTATTTTCACAGGGCGCCCGCTCGGATTGCCGATTTCCATCTGGTGGTGGATTGTCCTCACGATAGTTCTGGGTTGGGTGTTGTTCAAAACCCCGTATGGAAACTGGATTTTCGCTTCTGGAGGAGACGCGCTGGCCGCACGCAACGTGGGCGTACCGGTTGCTCGCGTCAAAATCTCGCTGTTCATGATGACCGCCGCCTCTGCAACGCTCCTGGCGGTAATCCAGGTGTTGAACACGGGATCAGCAGACGTGCTGCGAGGCGAACAAAAGGAACTGGAGTCCATTGCCGCCGCGGTCATCGGTGGGTGTCTTCTCACCGGCGGCTACGGCTCAGTCTTCGGGGCTACGATCGGCGCATTGATCCTTGGCATGGTTCAGCAAGGGATCTTCTACACGGGGATCAGCACGGATTGGTTCAGAGCGGTATTAGGCGGAATGCTGTTGGCTGCCGTATTGTTGAATAGCTATCTACGACACCAGGCATTGCGTTCGCATTGAGGTCCCAGCTTATGGTCAATTCAGAACAACGGAGAAACTAATGGAACCGATTATCGAATTGCAGGGGATCGACAAGGTTTTTGGAAAGGTAACGGCGCTTAAGGATATCTCGTTCAAGTTGTTACCGGGCGAAGTACACTGCTTGCTCGGCGACAACGGCGCAGGAAAGTCGACTCTGATCAAGATACTTTCGGGCGTCCACCGGCCGACCCGCGGTGAGTTCCGTTTTCTGAACGACCGGGTAGAATTGGATTCTCCTAGGCAAGCGCTTGACCTTGGTATCGCTACGGTGTTTCAAGACTTGGCGATGCTACCGCTCATGAGTATCACCCGGAACTTTTTCCTTGGCCGTGAACCAAAAAAGAGTTTCGGTCCAGTCAAGGTTTTCGATTCCGCCAGCGCAGAAAAGATCACAGCCGAAGAGCTGAGAAAGATCGGGATCCGGCTGCGCGACCCGGACCAGGCTGTCGGCACTTTATCGGGAGGGGAGAGGCAGGCGGTAGCGATCGCCCGTGCCGTTTATTTTGGCGCGAAGGTGCTGATCCTTGACGAACCGACTTCGGCGCTTGGGGTCAAAGAGGCCGCGGTTGTTTTGAAATATACCGTTCAATCCAAAGCGAAAGGTATTGGTGTCATCTTCATCACCCATAACGTCCACCATGCTTGGGCGGTGGGGGACACTTTTACCGTCCTCAACCGTGGCCGGAGTTATGGGACCTTCCGCAAGTCCGAGACACACCGCGAAAAATTGTTGCAAATGATGGCGGGGGGCGAGGAATTGGATGAACTTGCTGTCGAACTCGATCTGATCTCCAAACGGGATACTGGACCGATGAGTGAACTCGAGCACAGAATTGCGGAAGATTTAGAAGCGAAGGATGACTAATCCAAGCGGCCAGAAAGGAATCAGTAGTGGAACCTCAAATGATGGAAAAGAAAACCTTCGACCTTAAATGACCAGGGAAGACCGCGGCCAGCAGGGGGCCTTCCCGACCTTAATCTGTTGTTTTTATGACTCCTAAAGCATTTTTGATCGGCGGCGATTGGGTGAGTTCCACCCAATCATGTGAAGTAAAGAATCCCTATACCCACGAGTCGATCGGCAGCTACTTTCAGGCGGGTCCTGAGCAAGTAGAACAGGCTTTCCAATCCGCGCACGAAGCCTTCTGCCGCAACCGCGAACTAACTCCGGCAGCGCGGGCTGTCTTTCTTGGCGAGGTCGCAGCTGTTATTAAGCGTCGGAGCCAGGAATTTTTGGACATGTTGATCCGAGAAGCCGGGAAACCGATTACTTCAGCCGAAGCGGAAGTGGCGCGCGCGCAACACACCTTTCTTTTTGCCGCCTCGGAGTGCCGACAGCCCAATGGCGAACTCATCGCGCTAGACGGAAGCGAATGGGGCAAAAAGCATGCCGGTTCGGTGCGTCGTTTTCCCATTGGGGTGATCTTCGGGATTACGCCGTTCAATTTTCCGCTCAATCTTGTCGCTCACAAAGTGGCTCCGGCTCTGGCGGCAGGCAATGCGATCGTTATCAAACCGTCACCTCGCACGGTGCTTACCGCTTTGCTGCTCGCCGAATCACTTCAGGAAGCGGGCGTGCCCGGCGGCCTAGTTAATATCGTGCCGTTCGACGTCAGCTTGATGGAGCCTTACTATAACGATGAACGCGTCAAAATGGTTTCGTTCACAGGCAGTGCAGCCGTGGGTTGGAAGATTAAGGAAAAATGCAATACCAAAAAAGTTTGTCTGGAACTTGGAGGTAACGCGGCTGCCATTGTTCACGATGACGCGGAGTGGGAAAATAAGATTGCCGCGATCGCCAACGGCGCTTTCGGCTACGCCGGTCAATCCTGTATCAGCGTGCAAAGGGTTTATGTGCATCGCCGGATCTATGGAGTTTTTCGCGATGCTTTCCTCGGTTACGTAAGAGACAAAGTAAAGACCGGTGACCCGCGCGATCGCGAGACGGTAATAGGTCCGATGATTGCACCCGAGGCGACGCAAAGATTCCTTAAGTGGGTTGATCAGGCAGTTGCCGCGGGTGCGAAACTGGCAACAGAAAAGACGATTAACGGACAGTGTGTCGGCCCGATAGTCTTGGAGCAAGTGCCAGAAGAGCAGCCGATCAGCTGCGAGGAAGCATTCGCCCCGGTCGTCGTACTCGCATTGTATGACGACTTCGAGGACGCAATCGCGAAAGTGAACCATTCACGATGGGGAATGCAAACGGGGGTGTTTACGCGCGATCTGAAAATCGCTCACCAAGCCTACGAGTCACTCGACGTAGCAGCTGTACTCATTAACCAGGTGCCGACCTTTCGGGTGGAGAATATGCCCTACGGGGGTATCAAGCTGAGTGGTTTCGGCCGGGAAGGGGTGAAGTACGCGATGGAGGAGATGACCGAGCGGAAGACCCTGGTAGTGAATTTTGGTTAGCAATTGCGTCCGGCCCTCCCAGTCGTGGGTTGGCGATCAGTCCGACGCGATCTAGATACCCCTTGACGGGTAGGGCGAAACACGTCGTCGAGCGACAGCGAGATGAGACGTGGGAGCCAGACGCGCTGAACAATGGGCGGCGTAACGGCTCACAGTCCGGCGGTTGCCGATGTCGTATCACGCGTGGCGTTTGCCGGACTGTTTCGCCTACCAGGCTAGGGTTTGCTCAATGCGCTTCCGCTGGTTTGCCGGGTGGGCTGAATTTCTTTATTAGCAACGCCAAAGCCACTCCGGCGCAGGCGGCCACAATCAGGCCGGTGAAACAATCAAGATAAGAGAGGAGCGACGCTTGCTGATTTAACACGCTGTACAGTTGGGCCTCGGCGCGGTTGGCCGCCTCCACGGCCGAATACCCGGCGTGCCTGAACGCGCTGCTCACGTGTTGCAACCAATCGCGGTAGATAGAGTTGTCGGGAGTCAAGTGCTGGCTAAGGACGCTTTGGTGAAACTGTGCGCGTTGCGCCAGTATGGTATTGGCGAACGTGATGCCAAAACTGCCGCCCTCGTTGCGAAACAGATTCGTCAGGCTGCTCGCCTTATTGTTCTTCTCCAAAGGAAGATACGAATAGGCGACCTGGGTGATTGGAACGATCAAAAAACCTAGTCCAAATCCTTGCAGCATGCGCGCTTGAGCGAAGGTGGCGTAGTCCGCGGCCAGACTAAGCTGGCTCAAGTGCCACACTGCCACCGCTAAGAAGAAGAACCCGATGGAAATAAGCCGTTTCGCTCCGACAATGGGTGTAAGTCGAACAATGAACGGCGCCATGACTACAATAACCAGAGCTCCGGGCGTCAGCGCCATGCCAGCGGTGGTGGCGTCGTATTTGTCCAGCGATTGCAGAAGCTGAGGCATCAGCACGGTGCTGCAGAACAGGATAAAGCCGAACACGAAGAAGAGTGCACAAGCCAGCGCGAAGTTCCGGTTTCCCAGTAGAGACAAGTCGACCACCGGATCTTTGTGGTGAAGCTCCCAGATGATTACGACAACCAATGCAATCACACTGATCACCGTAAACGCGGTGATGAACGGGCTGCCGAACCAATCATCCTCCTGGCCTTTATCGAGCACAACCTCTAAACAGCCGAACCCAACCGCGAACAAAAGAATCCCAACGTAATCGATCTGCGCCTTACCAGAGGCTTTGATCCGAAGACGCTCTTGGGTAAATGCGGGTGGATCGGTGACCAGTTGGCTGGTTAAGAAGAGCGACAAGAAGCCGACCGGAATATTGATGAGGAACACCCACCGCCAGGAGAAATTATCCGTGATCCACCCGCCAAGAGTCGGTCCAAGTGCCGGAGCTAGCACAATGGCCATACTGTAAAGCCCAAAGGCCGCTGCGCGTTTGGCTGGCGGAAAGGCGTCCACTAGCATCGACTGCTCTGACGGAGCTAAGCCGCCGCCGGCAATGCCTTGCAGCACTCGGCAAAAAATCAAAGTCCCGAGGTTCGGAGCCACTCCGCACAAGAACGAGCTGGCCGTGAACAGGGCGACGCAAGTCATGTAATAATTCTTCCGACCGAAAACGCGACTCAGCCAAGCGCTTAGGGGAAGAACTACGGCGTTGGCCACAAGGTAGCTGGTTAGCACCCAAGTCGCTTCGTCGAGACTGGTTCCGAGCCCGCCGGCGATGTGCGGGAGCGAGACGTTCGCGATGCTGGTGTCCAGCAGTTCCATGAAGGTGGCGATGGTCAGCGTCAATCCGATCCACCATGGATTCACCGCCCGTCCGCTGCGTGTGATTGCGTGACTCATCTGTTCTTTCAACGAATGGCTTCGTTCCGGACTTGGTTGAAGAGGTCCGGCTCATTGCTCAACAATTGCAGTGGTATCATGTGCCAAGCCGAGCACGGCAGGCGGAAGTGGCTCCGCGCGCTGGCCGCGTTCGGCCGCGTTGGCGCGAATGTTGACCTTGGGCTCGACCGATTCACCGGCCCAGAGCCGTTCAAGATTGGCTGTAGGCTCGTCAAAGACGATCTTCACCGGCACCCGCTGAACGACTTTCACGAAATTGCCGGTCGCATTCTCCGGCGGCAACAACGTGAACCGGCCGCCAGTACCCACCTGAAAACTTTCGATATGGGCGTTGAAATCACGGCCGGGCAGCGCGTCAACTCGCACGGAAACCGGGTGGCCAACCTTCATTTGCTTCAGCTGAGTCTCTTTGAAATTCGCAATTATCCAGACGTCAGGTGGCACAAGGGAAAAGAGGGTTTGACCCGGTTGAACATAGTTGCCCGGTTCGACGCTCTTTTTGGTTACGCGACCGTCAAAAGGGGCGAAGATCTTGGTATAGGATAATTGTAACTCCGCCTGTCGCAGTTGCGCTTCCGCCTGTTTTTCTTCCGAAGAAGCCGTTACATACTGAGCAGAGGCCAGGCGAACTTGGGCTTCCTGCGAAGCGACTTTCTTCGTGGCGGATTCCACATTGGCGGCGGCGCTTTTTGCTTGAGCGACCGAAGCATCATACTCCCGCCGGTCGATGACGTGAGTCTGGAAGAGGTGTTCGTTCCGGTCGAGGTCGGACTTTGCATTGTCGGCCGTTGCCTGGGCACTAGCCAGATCGGCTTTGGCTTGGCCAAGGCCGGCTTGCACCACGTTCTGCTGCGCCTCGGTTTCCGTGAGCTTGCTCTGGGCCGACGCCAGGCTGGCTACGGCGCTAGCGAGACTGACTTCGAAGTCGCGCGAGTCCAATTCGATCAACAGATCGCCCTTCGTGACTTGATAATTGTCGTCAAAATGTACGGCTTTGACATGGGCCGAAAGTTTTGGGCTAACCTGAATCACGTGCCCTTCAATGGCCGCATCATCGGTCGTTTCATAGCCGACGTTGTTGATGTACCAGAAGGTGCCGCCAACCAGGAACAGTGCGCCAAGAGCGCAAAGAATGACCAGACGACGACCTGGCCTCTTCGGCTTGGGATTTGCGGTACCTGTAGCCGAGACCTGGCCAGCGGGCGCCGGCCGATCCGCATTGGCGGTTTTGAGGTGAGTGGGTGATGTCGGGGCGGAGGTAGCACTCATTGGAGCTCCGTTTTTTTAGCTAAGATCAGCGAGCCTGTCGGGTCAGTTCTGCTATAGCAGCCAGCGAAAATCGGGCGATGTGGTCCGCGATCTCAGCGATTTCGGGTTTGCCGATTTTGAAGTCGGGATTGAGCCGCTCGATAATTGGGCGGGACTGATGGAAATAGAGACATTGACCCATGACGCTGGAACCGATGTAGCTCAATTGCCGTCGATTGAAGCGGTTGGCGGTAAGCTCGCGCAAGGTGGGTATCAGGAATTCGTCGCGTAATGGTCGGATATTCTTTTCGACCAGCTCATCGAGCGCTGTGGTGGGATTGGCCATCTCGCGGGCCATTAATCGTCGTTTCCAAACCGGTCGGTCCGGGCCCAGCATGTACTCGAGAAAATGGCAGATCAGACTGTGCAACCTTTCCTCGGGAGAATCGGTCGCTTCAGCCATCGCGTCACGCCAGGCCGCCCGGGCGGAGCAGGCATCCACGACCACTCGGTTATAAAGTTCCGCTTTATCCCGGAAATGGTAGTTCACTGCCGCCACGTTGACTTCGGCGCGCTCGGTGATCATCCGAATAGTGGCGCCCTCAAATCCGTACTCCGCGAAAACTTCGCCCGCAGCATTGAGGATCTTGTTTCGGGTATTTTCCTCGGTAATCTCCGGTATTTCGATTTGGGTGCGTCGTTCTCTAGTTACCACGCGATCATATTCAAACAATCGTTTGAAACAGTCAAGTGAAACATTTGTTTGATACGGATGTTTGAGCCCCAGGTCCCGGCGTCGGTAGCGGCGAAAGCCCGGTCGGGATCAGCCGCGCAGAACTTTTCGTTTACTTTGGTTTCGACCGTGAGACCTGCGCGAGTTCAGTCGAACGGTTGTGGTCACGGCGGTTGCCGGTCTGGATATCAGCCGCGACTTGATCTACATCGCTGTAATGAGACTTGGATCGGTAAATATCTTCGGCCTTCAGGTGGTGATTGCTTCGCTCTGCTTTTTCCACGCTTTCGTCGCTGTAGCCTACGTTGCCACCAGGGTAATCCGGGCACGAGACTTAGGAGTTCCTTTTGAGGGCACACCGGGGGAACTTAATGCGATCACCGATGTGCATGGCGTCGAGGTGGGTCACACGACCCTGGTGGAAGGCGAGGGTAAACTGGTGGTTGGCCAGGGCCCCGTGCGCACCGGCGTTACCGCCATTCTGCCGCTGGGCAAGAATAAAAGTAATATACCGGTGCCTGCCGCCGTGTTTTCCTTTAACGGTAATGGCGAAATGACTGGCAGCGAATGGGTGGAGGAATCGGGTTTCTTGGAAGGTCCGGTGCTGTTGACCAACACGCACAGCGTCGGCTTAGTCCGCGACGCGGTGGTGGAGTGGGGTATCAGGAAATTTCCTGGAACCGGGGACTTCAGTCTTCCAGTGGTAGGCGAAACTTGGGACGGCGAACTCAACGACATCAATGGTTTCCATGTAAAAAAGGAAGACGTCTTCCGTGCCTTGGATGACGCCAAAAGCGGAGTCGTCGCTGAAGGCAACGTGGGTGGCGGCACGGGCATGCGGGCCTTTGGATTTAAAGCGGGTATCGGTACCGCCTCGCGCATGGTGGCGAAAGGCGCCGACGGTTTTTGTGTGGGCGTATTGGTTCAGGCAAACTTCGGCAGACGCGAGAACCTGGTGGTGGCCGGTGTGCCGGTAGGAAAGGAGATTACCGACTTGGAACCGATTATCCATAGGGAACCCGAACGAGAGGGTTCAATTCTAGTGATCATTGGGACCAATGCGCCCCTGCTGCCGCAACAATTGAAACGATTGGCCAAACGAGCAGCGCTCGGCGTGGCGCGCACCGGCGCCGTCAGCACGAACTCATCGGGTGATTTGTTCATCGCTTTCTCTACCGCGGTGCCAGCGCTTGCGGCGGACCGCCAGCAGTGGTCCACCGTGAAAAACGATGACCTTGATCCTTTGCTCGCAGCCACCGTTGAAGCAACGGAAGAGGCCATTATCAACGCGCTGGTCGCCGCGAAAACGATGCGCGGGGTTAATGACAACACATTTTACGCTCTGCCTCCCGATCGCCTGCGCGACGCACTCGGGAAGTACCACCGTCTGGTGGGGCAGGAGCCTTGAATGAAATGAATCGGTTCGCGAGGCGCAATCGTAGCCGCCCAATTTCTGCGCCTGGCTGTTTCCCGAAAAGGTTGATAAACTGCGGAATGGCAGAAGCCTTTTACTTCCACATTGCACTTGAGCCTCATCACAAGCATTCGGGTTCGAAGACCGGGAGAAGGATTCTCTTTTTAGTCGAGGTGCCGGTCGAATCAGCCAAAAAAAAGGCGGCGAATCCGGAGGACGAAGATTCGCTCTGCCAGGAAGCGCGACGGCTGGCAAAGAAACTTGCGCCCCTTGCGATGAGAGGCGTTTCACTAGGAAAAGGAGAGGATGTGATGGAGGTTTCGAGTCATTCGCTCACTCAACCATCCAAAGCGATGTTGCAGCGAGCGCCGGACGTGGAACGCGACGGAGTTCGGGTGTGGCTCTTGGGCGCAAACGCGGAATAATTCAGGCTCGTTTCCTAAAGCCATTCAGCGCGTACCTTGGTCTGGGCGCAGAACAGCCAACGCGATATCTGTTGCCGCTAACTTGGCGGCGGCTAAACTCCCTAAGTTCCCTCACCAATTATGAGCGATTCTCACATCATTCTCGGCAATAAGCCGGTGGAAGAATGGATCGATCGCTACGAGCAAAGTCACAAACATCCGGTAAACCGCACGTTCCATACGTTGGGCATCCCGATGATTGCGGTTTCGCTTCCGCTCTTCCTTCTCGCGCCGCTCGTCCGCGGATTCTGGAAGATCCCGTTGTCTCTCTTTACGCTTGGTTGGGTCTTCCAATTTGCCGGCCATGCGATTGAGGGTAAACCACCCGAATTTTTCAAGGACTGGCGCTTTCTGTTTGTCGGGGTTCGTTGGTGGCTGAGCCAGATCCGAGGTCGAATGTAACCTCGGCACTGTTCCGCTTCCCCGGTCATGGGGAGATCGCGGATCCCTCCTATATGCTCACTCTGGCGGAACCGAGGAGCGGATGTTTTAGTTTCGACCAGCCTAGCAGTATGATCAATCATTCGCTCGCCTCGGTCCAGTCGGCGGTTATTTACGGGAGTATTTTACATATACCTATACAGGGTATATGTATCTGAAATGAAGAGTGAGATCCGCGGTAAAGTTCTGAGCCGGGTCAAACGGGTGGCCGGCCAAATCGCCGGGATTCAACGCATGATTGAAGATGATCGGTATTGCGTCGATATCCTGAACCAAATATCGGCCGTTCGGTCCGCCCTGGACGGACTCGGAGTGGAGTTGTTAACGAGTCACTTGGAAACGTGCGTCGTCGGAAAAGGCAAGGGCAGCTCCCACCCTAAAGCCCGACCAATGAAGCCGGAAGCGCTGGTGGCAGAAGTGCATCATGTTTTGTCGCGGTTCCTGGGTTGAGGGGGGATGATGGCGGTACCCGAAGATTCTCTTCACTGTCAGCCGAGTGGAGAACACGGCGAGGATCACGAGCCCGATCATCGGACCCAGGCCGGTCGCCCGGCGATAAATCCGAGCAAGCCCTATTACTGTCCGATGTGCCCCAGTGTTGAATCGGACGAACCGGGAGACTGCTCGAAATGCGGCATGCGCTTGGCAAGAAACCCTGCTTATCGGTCTCCGGCCCATCCGGCGATCTACACCTGCCCAATGCATCCTGAGATCGAGCAAGATCGTCCCGGGGATTGCCCGATTTGCGGAATGTCGCTCGAGCTGAAGATCGGCATAGCCGCGGAGCAGGAGGAGTATGGCGAAGTCCGATCTCTCGCCGTAAAGTTCCGGCTTAGCCTGATATTGGTGGTCCCACTGCTTTTCCTGGCTCTTGGTCAGATGGTTCCAGGTTTGAGCTTGGATCAATTGGTGCCGGCCAGGATTAACCAGTGGATTCAGCTGATCTTGGCGACCATCATCGTGTTTTGGTGCGGCAGCATTTTTTTTGTGCGCGCCTGGCGCTCGATCGTTCATCGAAGTCTGAACATGTTTACTTTGATCGGTGTCGGCGTAGGTACGGCATACCTTTACAGTGCGATTGCCACGGTATTCCCGAACCTGTTTCCTGACTCCTTCAAGCAGCACGGAGAGATAGATCTCTACTTCGAATCTGCAGCTGTCATCACGGTACTGGTTCTGTTTGGTCAGTGGCTCGAGTCGCGGGCACGCAGTCAGACTGGCACGGCCATTCAGTCTCTGCTCGGGCTCGCGGCGAAGTCGGCCCATCGTCTGAATACTGCAGGGAACGAGGAGGAAATACCGGTGGATGCGCTGCAACCCGGAGATCTCGTGCGAGTGCGTCCTGGTGAGAAGATCCCGACCGATGGAGTGATTCAGCAAGGAGCAAGCACGATCGACGAATCAATGATTACCGGCGAACCGCTCCCGGTCGAAAAAACCAAAGGCGACAAAGTGATCGGTGCGACGGTCAACCAAACCGGCAGCTTTGTGATGCGGGTCGAGAAAGTGGGATCGGAAACCGTGCTCTCGCAGATCGTCCACATGGTTGCGGAAGCGCAACGCAGTCGGGCCCCTATTCAAAGGTTAGCCGATCAAGTTTCTGGCCTGTTCGTGCCCGCGGTGATCGTTGCTGCATCGCTTACGGCGATTATCTGGGGGGTTTGGGGTCCTTCTCCGGCGCCGGCTTACGCTGTGGTGAATGCCGTTGCCGTACTCATTATCGCTTGCCCGTGCGCACTGGGCCTCGCCACGCCCATCTCAATCATGGTCGGGGTGGGCCGGGGCGCGCAACTTGGCATTCTCGTGAAGAACGCTGAAGCTATCGAAACCGCCGAGAAAATTACACATCTTGTCGTAGATAAGACCGGAACATTGACGGCCGGTCGGCCGGCAGTTACCGACATCATCCCGCGAGCAGGTTTCGACGAAAATAGTCTCCTTTCGGTCACAGCATCGGTGGAATCTCAAAGCGAGCATCCTTTGGCTAGAGCCGTAGTTTCCGAGGCTGAGAAGCGAGGCGTACCTCTTAGAAAAGTGGAAGATTTCCTCTCGGTTACCGGTGCCGGTTTGCAAGCGAAGGTAGAGGGAAACAAGGTTTTGGTCGGCCAACAGCTGTTCTTGCGGGAGAGCGGTGTTACCGGGTTAGAAGAGCTGGCCGACCAGGCTAACCGACTCAGCGCAGAGGCACGAAGTCTCGTGTGGGTTGCGAGTGACGGCGTTTCCATTGGAATCATCGGGATAGCCGACCCCCTCAAGGAGAGTACTCCGGCCGCCATTCAGCAGCTCCACGCGATGGGCATTAAAGTCGTGATGGCGACCGGCGATAACCAGCAAACGGCAGAAGCTGTCGCCCAGCGACTTGGTATTGATGAGGTTCGCGCCGGTTTAAGGCCGGAGGGCAAGCAACAAATCATTCAAGAACTGAAGGGACGTGGCGCGACAGTCGCCATGGCGGGCGACGGAATCAACGACGCTCCGGCCCTGGCCGCTGCGGATGTTGGTATCGCGATGGGGACTGGAACGGATGTGGCGATTCAAAGCGCCGGACTCACTCTAGTAAAAGGGGACTTGAGCGGGGTAGAGAGGGCTTTGCGACTGAGCAAAGCAGTTATGCACAATATCCGGCAGAACCTGTTTTTTGCCTTCGTCTATAATCTGCTCGGCATCCCGATTGCAGCGGGGGTTCTCTATCCGTTCTTTGGGCTTCTGCTGAATCCGATGATCGCGGGCGCAGCAATGAGCTTTAGCTCTTTGTCGGTAGTAGGCAACGCGTTGCGGCTCCGATCCGCGCTGAAATAGTTTGGCTCACCCAGCTCAATTTCTTTATCGCTCAACGGCGTGTTTCGGCCTACCAATCATGGGAATGGACAGCGAAGTAATGGCTCCGACCGTCAGCGCGAAAGCAAACTATCGGGCATACTTCTCTGCGCCGAGAAAATGTAGAGACACATAGTTCTCGTCACCGACCACCCAGCTATCATGTCCGGGCGGAATGTAAAATAGATCGCCGGCTCGCATTTCGATAACCGAGCCGTCTTGCATTGCCGCCGTGGCTCGACCGCTCACCACTAATCCAACATGCTCAACCTGACAGAGGCTCGCGCCAGTTTTTGATCCGAGGTGGGTAGACCATTTCCAGCCCGGCTCGTACGTCGCACGGCCGATGGTAACGCCACCCAGTGTGATTTTCTCGAATTTGCCCTTTTCAAAGGTGACGACTTCGTCGGGTGCTTCAAACCGCTTCAGAATTACTTGCTGCATTGAGATTCCTCCGATGAATCATTGATAGTTGTCGGAGGCTCGCTCGCGGTCTCATTCCTGTCTTGTCGAATCTTTCCTGCTTGGTTTGGCCGTTGACTTCGCTTGGCATCCGGTCAGATGCCGACATATGCCTTCGACAGGCGGCCGTGAGGCTGTGAGCCCGGCGTTGTTGGGTCACACGTCTGATTTCGCTGTCGCGCGATAACGTGTTACGTCTTCCCAATCGTCACATCTCTGTGGCTCAGCAGTCCGTTTCGACTACGTTTCTCCGAGGATGAAGAGTTACCGTATCGCAACCATCTTAGGAGACGGCATCGGCCAGGAAGTTGTACCGGAGGGCATCCGCGTCCTTAATGCCGTCGGCCGCAAGTCGGATATCAATTTTGCATGGGATTATCTCCCGTGGAGTTGTGAGTATTATCACAAGACCGGCCGGATGATGCCTCGAGATGGCTTAGATCAGATCCGCCATCACGATGCGATTTTTTTGGGAGCGGTCGGCTTTCCCGCTGTGCCGGACCATGTGTCGCTGTGGGGCCTGCTCATTCCGATTCGGCGCCATTTCCGTCAATACGCGAACCTTCGTCCGGTGCGATTGATGCCAGGCATTGAATCGCCGCTGAAGAACCGGACAACGGGCGATATTGATTTTCTAATCGTCCGCGAAAACAACGAGGGTGAATATTCGTCGGTGGGCGGCCGCATCTACGAAGGGACCGAGGATGAGATCGCGACCCAGCAATCAGTCTTTACCCGACGTGGGGTGGATCGCATTCTCCGTTATGCGTTCGAGTTGGCCAGGAAGCGGCCGAAGAGGCATCTGACCTCTGCCACCAAAAGCAACGGCATCACCGTGACCATGCCGTTCTGGGATGAAAGAGTGAGGGCGCTTGCATCCGACTATCCGGACGTCCGCGTGGATCAGTTTCACATTGATATTCTCACGGCGCACTTCGTTCTCCATCCGGACTGGTTTGATGTGGTGGTCGGCTCCAATTTATTCGGCGACATCCTAAGCGACCTTGGGCCGGCGATTACCGGCACTATCGGGATTGCACCTTCGGCCAACCTGAACCCCGAGGGCGAATTTCCATCGATGTTTGAACCGGTTCACGGTTCTGCGCCGGACATCGCTGGCCAAGGGATCGCCAATCCGATCGCTCAGATCTGGAGCGGTGCGATGATGCTCGAACATCTGGGTCATCCCGAAGCAGCCGCCGCCGTGCTGAGCGCAATTGAAACCATTCTTAGCAAGGGTCCGCGAACGCGCGATATCGGCGGCGAAGCCACGACCGAACAGGTGGGGAAGGCCATTGCTGAGGCTGTTGAGATTCACCACTGAGCCACAGAGGGCACAGTGCGGCGAAGCCGCAACCAAAGCGATGAAAAACAACCGCGAATAGACGCCAATGGATCCTCCTTCGCTCTGCGAGCTACGGCGGGACAGGCTACGAATTGATTCCTTTATTCGCGTCTATTTGCGTTCATTCGCGGTTAGAAAATCCTCGCAAAAAATCAAGAATCGAAAACGGGTGTAGTACGAAGTACGAGGTAGTTAGGATGAGGTAGCGATCGAAAAGATCTATTTTCGTCCTCGAAGAGGACATCGCGAAGCCCAGTACTTCAGTGCTGGGTCGCGTATAAAATAACGATTCCGTCCCGGAGGGACGATGAAATGTCAACTGCTTCGTCGTGTGCCTCGTTTTTCGCCACCCGCGTGGGGCATTTTGACCTTTGACTTATGATCGGCCGATTTTCCGGGGCAAACTCCGAATCCAGGTGCGGAGCAGTTCCTTCTCGGAATAGAGTTCATCGGTGCCCTGGTAGGTTACATTCCATTGGTAATTCGTGTCGGTTAACAATTCTGCGGCTTTTGCGACCACCTTCCCGGAGCGATCTTTCACCACATATTGGAGAGAAATCCTTGGGGGAGTTACCCGATTGCGGATCCGCAAATCGGAATTGAATCCGGGTGCCTCGAAAGCTTCTCGCCCAGCCATGCGCACGTCCAAGATACGCACGTTCAGTTCGTATCCAGCCAAAGATCTGGCCGCAGCGTCCTGAATCGTGACTGACAACTCTCGTGTCAATCGTTTCAGGGCGCTTGCCGGAGTCGTCGAACGGAAGGAAACGCTAGTGTAGTTTTCCGGTTTCACGAACTCCACTTGGGTTCTCGCTTCCGCGTCGGCTCCGTACACGATAACGCATCCAAGGAGGGCGAGACCGGAAGCGAGATATCTCAGAAGCTTGCTCATTTGACTCTTAATTTGGGTCTAAAAAGAAGGAGTTCAAGGCGTTGGAGTCGTGGAGCAACTTTGAACTCCTCTGGCGGTGGAATCTACATTTTCGTTTGTGCCTCTGGGTACCGTTCGGAACCACTCTAGGAGTTCTCACCATGATGGCACTGACCAACGGCGCAAATTGAGTGATGTTCGCGAAAAGGCAGCTGGTGAACGCTTTTCCTGAGGCAGGAACCGGTATTTTTACTCCGGAAATCCTCCGGCGTCGCTTGACGACCGAGACATTATTTCATTATCTTTAAAGAAATCCCCCCATTCTACTTTCCCGTTCAGCCCGACCGGTGTTCACGATGTTGGGGCGGCACAGATCTGACGACTGTGCGAGATCCGCTGGATCGATGGGAAGAGTTCTTTGGGAAACATCATCAGGTTTGCACAATCTATGTCCCAAGACAGCTCGAGAGAGCATTTTGAAGAATTGGCTGCCGGGTTTTTAGCAGGCAGAATCAGTCGGCGGCATTTTATCGGCCAGGCCGCTAAGCTGGGAATTTCGGCGGCATTGTTAAGCCGCATCGTTTCGTCCAGAGCATACGCGGCGGATAGCAATTTGATCGATTCGTCGCCGGACTACCCCAATGAGTCACCGATCACGAAGGAGCGGATCGCCTTCCTCAAAAACAAGCCTTACAAAGGCCAGACTGTCACCGTCATGGTACCGAAAGTTACGGTCGGCGACGGACTCAAATATTGGGTGCCGAAATGGGAAGAGGAAACTGGCGGTAAGGTGAACGTAGCAGAGGTCCCGATTGACACGCTTCACCAGCAAATCTTCTCGGACCTGCAAACGACGCACAAGTACGACACTTACATGACCGGCGCCTGGTTCTATGGCGACTTTTTCGTGCCGAAAGAACCGTACATTATCGACATTGACCCGTTCCTAAAGGATCCAAAATATCCTTACTGGACTCCGGACGACTGGATACCCGCGATGAAGACCCTCTATTCGTGGCAGGGGAAGATCTACGGAGTTCTCTTCGATGGTGACGCTCAGATCCTTTACTATCGCCGGGACGTCCTCGAGAAGCCGGAAAACAAGGAGAAGTTCAAGGCTAAGCTGGGCTATGATCTTCCGAATCCGCCCAAGACGAGCAAGGAGATGCTCGATGTGGCGACCTTCTTCACCGGGTGGGACTGGAACGGTGACGGCAAAGACGATTGGGGAATTTCATTGCACGCGAAAGTGAATGAGCAGGGGTTCTTCCACTTCTTGACCTTGGCGGCGCCCTACGTCTGTTCGCCGAATAACAAATACTTCTGGTTCCATCCGGAGTCGTTCAAGCCCCTGATTAACTCCGAGGGCCATCTCCGTGCGCTAGAAGATTACGTGAAGTTCCTCCCATGCGGGCCGAAGGAAGCAATCAGCTGGACCTTGGGCCAGGGCTGGACCCTGTTCCTGTCCGGGCACGCAGTCATGGAGCCGACATGGGGCGACCTCCCGACCTTTGCCCAGGATCCGAAGGAGTCGACCGTCAAAGGAAAGGTGGGCGCGACAATTATTCCGGGAACGACCGAAGCCTACGATCCGATTAAAGGTAAGTGGGATAAGTTTGACTTAAACTCGGTGGGCAACGTCAATGGTGGGAGCTGGCACTGCGTCATTTCGCGTTTCTCCAAGAAAAAG
The DNA here is from genome assembly GCA_963804425.1 of uncultured Verrucomicrobiae bacterium. Classification (GTDB taxonomy): domain Bacteria; phylum Verrucomicrobiota; class Verrucomicrobiia; order Chthoniobacterales; family JAFAMB01; genus DASTDH01. The sequence goes on from CAWDQF010000007.1 coordinate 1,130,723, forward strand.
GAAGTTACCTACGACTTCCTCGCGTTTATGGCGACCAAGAAGAATGCGATATACAACTGCACCCATGGATTTACGGGTGTCCAGCCAGGGATGAAGTTCGAGTACTTCCCACCGGTTGGCACTGGCAGCGTTGAGGAATGGGTCGCGCAGGGATGGGACGGGGACGAGGCAAAAAGATATCTGGATGCCTACTACCAGAACCTCTCGTCGCCGGTGCAGGAAACTTACCTGCGCATTCCGGGGGCTGCTGAGTACTGGCATGAGTTAGACGTCGCGTATTTCCGCTGTTCTGGCGGGCCAAACTCAGCCAAAGGCCGCGCTCGATGACATGCGCTACAGCCTGGGAGCGGATTACTGAGAGATACGGACGCGACAAGCAGAAGAAATTGTACGCGGAATCGTTCGCCTAGTCGACTGCCTGGATAGGAATTAACGGGCGCAAAATAGGTTTGATGGAGGCGACGGCATCAGTTCAGAGCAAGGCGGAAAGAGGGTTCAAGTACGCCTTGCTCGCTCCTGCGGTGATTTGGGTCATCGCCCTGACCTTCTTTCCGATTCTGGCGGCGGTTCATTACAGCTTCGCCAACTATGTACTCGGTGAAGGGATTACGGGCTATGTCGGATTTGATAACTACACCCGTTTGTTAACGGATAGCGGGTTTTGGTACTCGATCTTCATCACCGTGCTCTTCGTCGGAATCACGGTTCCGATCGAAGTTTGCGCCGGATTTATCCTCGCCTGGCTTATTACGATCGGGCTACCGGGTAGGAGTTTCTTTCGTCCGATACTCACTGCTCCATTGTTCACCATGGAGGTCGCGATCGGGTATCTCGGGGTAACGCTTTTTACCGACCAGGGTGGATTGATCAGTGCGCTCCTGGCGGCCGTCGGAATCCATATTGATTGGCTCTCTACTGCGACTGGAGGGCTAGCTGCGGCAATGATCCTGGATATCTGGATTTGGACTCCGTTCGTGTTTCTCATGTCATTGGCAACTTTATCCGCCATTCCTAACGACATTTACGATGCGGCGATGTTAGAGGCTTCCAGCCATTGGCAAGTGTTTCGCCATGTCGCAGTGCCTCTAGCGTGGCCGGTCCTGACCATTGCCATACTTTTGCGCGTGATCGAAGGCCTGAAGTCTTTCGGATTGCCTTACGCACTGACCAGCGGTGGCCCCGGAACGAGCACGCAGCTCTTTAGTATCATGGCGGATCTGACGACGATCCAGTTCACCGATTTCGGCCGGGGATCGGCGATGGGAATAATTTACCTGATTCTGGCATCTGTCGTGATCAGCTATTTCTTTAAGCAGATGCGCAAACGCATCGAATAATCGGAATGACCCGTTGCGGGCAACTCAAGGTTTATGGAAAATCTGCTTTGGACTAATTCAAGATGGGGTTCGAAAATTCTGGCCATGACGATCGCCTGTCTGGCGGCGGTCTGGGTCGCGGTTCCGTTCCTTTGGGCCATCGACAACTCCCTGAAAACCCACGCAGACATATTTAAGCCTGGAGCGATCATTCCGTTCCTGCAGTTTACTCCGACACTCGACGCATGGAAGTTTATTGTTGACGATCCGCAGGTTCTTAACTGCTTGTTCAGCAGCGCGTTGGTTGGCGTCGGAACGACACTGCTGGTGCTGCTCATCGGCACACCGGCTGCCTACAGTCTCGCGCGCTTTGAATTTAAAATGAAGAGCAAGGATATCACCCTCTGGTTTTTGTCGCAGCGCGTGCTGCCGCCAGTGGTGGTGTTAACACCGTTCTATATTCTACTCGCCGAGTTCGGCCTGATCGATACTTGGATCGGGCTGATTATTCTCTACTCCACTTTTAACCTGGCTTTTTGCGTGGTAATCATGCGAGACATTTTCCGCGACGTCAGCAAGGAAGTGGAGGAAGCAGCGCGGATTGAAGGAGCCTCACTTTGGCAGATCTTTTGGATGATTGCTTTGCCACTCTCGCTCGATGGATTGATCGTTACGGCTTTCATCGTGTTCGCTTTTTGTTGGAACGAGGCGCTGTTTGCTTCTGCGGTTACTTCTCAGCACGCCGCGACGATGCCCGCGTTCATTTTGGCTTCTCGGAGTACCCGAGGAGTCGACTTTAATTTCGCCGCGGTGAATACGATTTTGGCCATTGCGCCTCCGGTAATCATGTCATTCTTCGTTCAGCGCTATCTGGCGCGTGGGCTCTCGTTCGGCGCAGTGAAAGGATAAACCTCAGTCCAACCATGTCAGTGGAGTAACCGTGGCTATAGTCGAACTATCTAAAGTGTTGAAGCGGTACGGCGAAGTCCTCGCCGTCCAGGATTTCAATCTCACCACCACCGAGGGCGAGTTCGTCGTCCTGGTTGGCCCTTCGGGTTGCGGGAAAACCACGACGATGAGGATGATCGCCGGCCTGGAAACCGTGACCGGCGGCGAGATCAAGATTGGCGGGAAGAACGTTGTCGGGATGATCCCGCGCGAACGCGATGTCGCCATGGTTTTCCAAAACTACGCTCTATTCCCGCACATGAACGTGTTCGGCAATATGTCTTTCGGCCTGCGGTTACGGAAATTACCCAAAGAGCGGGTGGCCGAAAGGGTTCATTCGGCGGCAAAGATCCTGGGGATCGAACACTTACTCGAACGTAAGCCGAAGGAGTTGTCTGGAGGCGAGCGTCAGCGGGTGGCGCTCGGCCGTGCGATCGTGCGAGAGCCTAAGGTTTTTCTGATGGACGAGCCGCTATCCAACATCGATGCCAAGTTGCGGGTCGAAATGCGAGCCGAGATCATCAAGCTGCAACGACGACTGGGAGTGACGACGTTTTATGTCACGCATGATCAGGTAGAAGCGTTGAGCATGGGCGACCGGATCGTTGTCATGTCAAAAGGACTCATCCAGCAGGTCGGAACACCCAAGGATCTGTACAATGCGCCGATTAATCGATACGTGGCGGGTTTCATTGGCAGCCCATCGATGAATTTCTTGCGCGGTCAGATCGCTGCGGATGGAACGGTTTCCGCCGGGGAGAATTTTCGTCTACTGCTGCCAAAAGATCGCGCCGCAGCGGCTTGGCAGAAAGGAATCAAAGATGTCTGGGTTGGAGTTCGTCCTGAGCATCTGGCAATCGAGAGAAATCCCGAGAGTGCGACTAAGAACGTTATCAAAGGAACCGTCGAGGTGGTCGAGCCGCAAGGGGCGACTTCCATCCTTCAGATCAATATCGGCGAAGAGAAGAAGATCATCGCGCAAATTAACGAGCAATGGGGACGAGTAGCGGGCGAGAAATTAACGCTCACCGTGGCGAGCGAGTTAATCCACTTGTTCGATCCGAATACCGACGAAAGTATCCGCTGAGTCAAGGGTGTCGAACCTTGGAGAACACGAAACAGCGGATTGAGCAGGGCCGGGGGGGCGAAAATCCTAGTGAAAGATGGCAGACCTATGAAGCGCGATTTCCTTTCTTTGTCTGGAAGGATCGGTACGCATCAGTGAGGATATTGATGGCGCCGCGAATGACCACAATCGTGATCAGCGCTCCCATCATCAAATCTGGCAGATTGCTATGGAGAAGAGCAACCAAGATGCCACTAATCACCGTCCCAAGGTTTGCCAGAGCGTCGTTTTCGAGGAAGATCCAGCTCGAACGGATGTGGACTTCACCGTGGCGATATCGCTGCAGCAGGACCAAGCAGCTAACGTTTGCGGCTAGAGCTAACAGACCGACGCCTATCATGAAACCCGATTCCGGCTCGCTGCCAAACAGGAAACGGTAGACTACGTTGACCGCTACACTCAGACCCAAAAAGGCTTGAAAGATCCCACTGAAGAAGGCGACCAGTGATTTGAAACCTTCTGCACGACCGGCGGCGTAGAGAGCCAGTGCGAAGACGCTGGCATCGGCAAACATGTCTAGAGAATCGGCCATCAGCGCCGTTGAACCGGCGATGATTCCGACACCGATCTCAGCGAAAAACATCAAGGCATTGACGCTCAGAAGAACGACCAAGAGCTTATTGGGAAGCTCCTCGGCACGCTCACAGGCGCAATCCTCCATGTTCAAAGTTACCACGGTCCGCTCGGGGGACGCTTACGAATGAACCAGCTAACGACCAACAAACTGGTTCAGCGGCTCGATCGTAGGTGTAAAGAAAATCAGAGAAGCGCGCTCTACAGGACTCGAACCTGTGACCGAGCGATTAGAAATCGCTTGCTCTATCCGTCTGAGCTAAGAGCGCTTGATAGCTATCGGTCTCCTCCCGTCGGCTGGGCCGATAGGGAACCGTAAAATAGTGATCAGGTCGAAAAACACAAGCGAGAGTGAAAATCGGGCGATGGTGAGTTCCTGCTAAGCCGTGCAGCGGAAGCACGATCGAGGCACTAAGGATTCGCAAACAACCTCAGATCAATCGAATCTGCCATCGCTTTCCGCGGTGTCTCCCTCGTCGGGCAAGAGGTTAGCTCCAAAAATTTTGAGATGACGGGATAGCAATAATTCGCAACAGCAATTGGAAAAGTTTTTATTGCGGCTGGCGCGAGTCTGTTCTATAAAATTGGGCGATGTTTGTATTTTCTCACCACTGCAACAACCTTAAATGCGTCTCGGCGACGATGTGGCGTATTTCGGTTGCGCCGCGTGGCGACGCTACCAATGAGCGGTGAGAGAAAGTTCGAGCGACTAGAAAATTAGAAACTTTTCGAAAACCCACCGCTGAAGCCCGGCGGTGGGTTTTTTTGTGAACCCAGCAGGGCGACAGCGGAGCATAGGAGGAATAGATGAACATACCATTGATCCACCTGACTGAGGAGGAGAAGTTTGTTGCCTTGACTCAGGTCTACCTGGAACTGGAACTGTCGTTGTCGGCTGCGGTCGAAGCCACGAACGCCGATTTGCGCTCGCTGCGTGGAGGTAGTGAAGTTGCCGAAGCTGCTTGATTCATCTCCACTAGTACAAGTCGCGACATCGGTCGTTCGCCGTTTGCGGGACCGTGGTCACACGGCATATTTTGCTGGCGGCTGCGTCCGGGATGCGCTGCTCGGTTTTCGCCCAAAAGATATCGACGTTGCAACCAACGCGCGCCCTGCACAAGTTCAGGAACTTTTTGCTCGGACAGTTCCAGTCGGCGCAAAGTTTGGGGTGATTCGCGTGGTCGAAAATGGCTGGGAATTTGAAGTCGCTACTTTCCGATCCGATGGCGCCTATTTGGACGGTCGACGTCCTGAGACGGTCATCTTCTCCTCCGCGGAGGAAGACGCTCAACGACGCGACTTCACGATCAACGGAATGTTCTACGACCCGATTGCGGACGCGGTCGTCGACTATGTCGGCGGACGGGAGGATCTGCAAAAGAAATTGGTACGCGCCATTGGGGAGGCCCAGCAGCGTTTTGCCGAAGACCGCCTCCGCATGCTGCGGGCGGTGCGGTTTGCTGCGGCGTTGGATTTCGAAATTGATTCAGAAACTTGGAACGCGCTGCGGCAGGACGCGAAAGAGATAAATGTGGTAAGTCCGGAACGAATACGTGACGAGCTCATGAAGATTCTGGGGGATACGCATCGGGTGCGTGGGTTCGATCTCTTGGACGCGAGCGGATTGCTAGAGCAAATCCTCCCGGAAGTTGCGGCGCTGAAAGGCTGCGAACAACCTCCGCAATTTCATCCGGAAGGCGATGTTTTTGTGCATACCCGAAAAATGCTGGAATTTTTACCGTCAGACACCTCTGCGTTGTTGGCTTTGACCGTGTTGTTGCACGATATCGGTAAACCGCCGACGCAAACGTGTGACCCCGCGGAAGGTCGCATACGGTTCAATGGACATGACGAAGTGGGCGCCTCGATGAGTTTGGCGGTAATGGAGCGGCTTCATTTTTCTGGCGCTGAGATCGCTATGGTGACGGATGCCGTGAGATCGCACATGATGTTTAAAGACGTTCCCAAGATGCGTCCGGCGAAACTTCGCCGTTTTCTGGCCCGGGAAAACTTCGCGTTGGAGCTTGAATTACACCGGGTCGATTGTTTAAGCAGTCACGGTGATCTGGAAAACTTTCAGTTTCTTTTGCAGAAAGAAAAGGAATTTGAAAATGAGCCATTGATTCCGCCGCCGTTGGTAAACGGCCATGACTTGATTGCTCTCGGTCTTTCTCCCGGACCGCGATTCGGAGAAATCTTGGAAAAGGTGCAAACAGCCCAACTCGAGGGAGAAATCCGTTCCCGCGAGGAGGCGTTTGCGTTGGTGCAGCAGTTAGTCGGGGATATTGGTCAGGGATCGGGAGGCGTCCCGTAGGGGGTAAGGACTTAGTCTCGTAATCTGTCGGACTTCGCCTGATGGAATTTGATGGGCAGGTTTTACTATGGGCAAGCTTTCAGCGGCGAACCCGCGACTCAGGATGTCACGCGCCTTCAGCGCTGAGGCACTTGTAAATTCCGGTTCCTAGGGCTGCGCCCTAAGGCTATCCTGAGTCGCGGCTTCGCCGCTGAAGACCCGCTCAGCAAATTTGATCGAGCGAAGCCCGAAAGGCTGCCAGGATTAAAACCCTGGGTGGAGTCCTGATGTCCCTTCGGGACCAAGGCCCGCGACCTGCGCCAAACGCCAAGGCCCGCGACCTGCCAAACGCCAAGGCCCGCAACCTGCCAAACGCTGCGCCCTACGAATTTTCCGGAACCGTTCGCTGTTTCCGAAATGAAGCGAAAATCAGCAAACCGGCGGCGATGCAGATACAGCTATCGGCCACATTGAAAGAGGGCCAGGCGTACTCGCGAACGTAGAAATGAAGAAAGTCGACCACACTCCCTTTGACTAACCGATCAGTGAGATTTCCCAGAATCCCGGCGGCCAGAAGAGCAAAGGAAATTTTGGTCACGCCGAGAAGCCGGCGCGATGGATCACTCTGCCAGCGATCTCGCACCAGCAGAAAAATTACAACTGCGACTGCTAAAGTCGCCAGAGCAATGAAAAATAGATTATTTTCTTGAAGCAAGCTAAACGCTGCCCCGGTGTTGCTAACATGGACGAGACTGAAAACCCCGGGGATGATCGGCACTTCATCTCCATAAGGAATATTCTGTTGGACGAGCCATTTAGTTAACTGATCCAACAGAATGAGCGGCAAACTCAGCAGCAGCAGAAACTTCATTTCTCGATCGCCATCCGGTTGATCACGGCAGCACAGCGATCGCACAGGGTGGGATGATCCGGGATCGTGCCCACCGCCGGTCGATGACGCCAACAACGTTCGCACCGGGCGCGCTTGGTTTTCGATGCTGTCGCCAACGGATCGCCCTCGCGCGTCCCGATTTCGAGATGACTTAAAATCAAGAATTCTTCAACCTCTTCATGATCCAGGCGATGAACTCGATCGCCGCTCGGTAGAGTCAGTTTGACCTGGGCTTCCAGATTGTTGCCGATCTGTTTTTGTTGGCGGGCGGATTCCAGTGCTTGGGCTACGACAGCCCGAGCTCGCAGCAGCGATTCAACATCTGCGGCGGCTTGCGGATCGAGCAACTTCTGGTCGCTTTTCGGTAACAATTCGAGGTGGACAGAATCCGGCCGGCCAAAATGAGACCAGGCTTCATCGGCAGTGAAGGCAAGAATAGGACCCAATAACCGAACGAGATGATCAAAGGTTGTATGCATGATTTCTTGGGTTGCCCGGCGGCGAGGAGAATCCGGAGCATCGCAGTACATGCGGTCCTTCGTGATATCGACGTACAAACTGCTCAGCTCAATCGCGCAGAACTGATTCACGGCGTGGTAAACTTTGTGAAATTCGTATCGCTCGTAGGCTTCTCGGCATTGTTGCGTCAATTCCTGAAGACGCGTCAATAGCCAACGATCCACCAGCGTGAGTCGGTCCGAACGATGGTTCCCTGAATCGAAATCGGTGAGATTTGCGAGCAGGATACGCAGCGTGTTCCGGATGCGGCGGTAGGTGTCCGTCAACTGGGCGAACATCTTTTCGCCAAAAGGGACTTCATCAGTGTAGTTGACGCTCGCCACCCAAAGCCGAACGATATCCGCGCCGTACTTATTAACGTAATACTCTGCTTCCGTCGGTTTCGCGTAGGCACCTTGCTGGGACTTAGAGAGTTTCTGCTTGCTTTCTAAGTCGACGACAAACGAATGAGTAATCACTTCGCGATACGGAGCTTCCCCGTGAATTGCTACGCTGGTAAGCAAAGAAGACTGGAACCAGCCTCGATGTTGATCTGTCGCCTCGATGTAGACATCCGCCGGCCAGCGCAGTTCGGGATGCGTTCTTAACACTGCTTCATGGCTAACGCCAGAGTCGATCCAAACGTCGAGGGTATCGTTTCGTCTGGTTAGTCCCGAGGGTAACCCCAATTGTTGAGTGAGCTCTTCGTCGCTCAAGGCATACCAGGCGTTCGTGCCGTGCTCATGGACCAATGTAGCCACTTGGCGGATCCAGTCGGCATCGAGGATCGGTTTACCTTTTCGATAAAACACCGGAAGGGGAACTCCCCAACTGCGCTGCCGGGAAATACACCAGTCGGGGCGGGCTTCCACGGTGGAATACATTCGATTGCGACCCCAACTCGGCAGCCATTTGACGCGTTCCACAGCCGCCAACGCGTCGTCCTTGATCCGATCAATCCGAATGAAAAACTGTTCGACGGCGCGAAAGACGACCGGGGTTTTTGAACGCCAGCAGTGGGGATAGGAGTGCTCGTAAGTCTGCTCCCCTAAAAGAGCTCCGAGCTGCTTAAGCAACTTTATGACGTCGGGATTTGCGTCGAAGACATACTTTCCCGTCCACTCCGTGATCCCGACTTCCGATGTGAATCGCCCATGATCATCTACGGGGGAGAGCAGCGGCAGCGCGTGTTTCAAACCGAGTTGGTAATCGTCCTCACCGTGACCCGGAGCGATATGAACGCAGCCCGTCCCCGCGTCCAACGCGACGAAATCCGCAGCCAGGATTTCGCCGTCGCGATCGAGGAAAGGATGATGATAAGAGACGCCCTCAAGTTGACTTCCGGTTAGCTGCTCGATGGGAGATCCTTCCGGAACCCAGCCGGTAGCTTCAGTGAAGGCGGCAATCAGCTCTTTTGCGAGCAGAAGCGTTCGCGAAGACTCGTCGGTCGGGCGCGAAAAATTCTGCACCACATAAGTGAAGTTCGGGTTTACCGCGACGGCCAGATTAGCGGGAAGCGTCCAGGGGGTGGTTGTCCAGATTACGATCGAACAACGGCCGGCAAATTCTCCGGAGATGATGGGAAAGCCGACGTAGATCGAAGGATCGCGCCGCTCTCGATATTCGACCTCTGCTTCGGCTAGAGCGGTCTGCGCTCCGGTACTCCAATAAACCGGCTTTTTGCTTTGGTAGACCAGATCCCTTTCGACCAGAGCCGCGAACACCTTCAGAATCTCCGCTTCGTACGATGGATCGAGCGTCAGGTAAGGATTTTCCCAGTCGCCGAAAACGCCAAGCCGGCGAAACTGATTTCGTTGAATGTCGATGTATTTGCGGGCGTACTGCTCAGATCGCTGCCGTACCTCGAGCGGCGAGAGTCCGCGCGATTCTTTGACAACTTTGAATTCAATCGGCAGGCCGTGGCAATCCCACCCCGGAACAAATGGGGCCCGGAAACCCAGCATCGAGCGGCTTTTCACGATAAGATCTTTAAGGATCTTGTTGAGTGCCGTGCCCATATGAACGTCCCCGTTGGCAAACGGGGGACCGTCGTGGAGCACGAACAGTGGTTCATCTCTTCTCCGGTCCTGAATCTGACGATAGAGACCTGCCTTTTGCCATTTGTCCAAAATTTCCGGTTCCCGGGCAATAAGGTTGGCCTTCATCGGGAAATCGGTCTTTGGCAGGTTGAGTGTCTCCTTGTAGTTCATACGAAGAGTTCGGAAGCTAGCATTTTTTGACGAGTGAGCAAAGACTGGGCAAACCGAAGCCGGGAGCTAGAACAGGGGCAAACCGGTACCTGACTTCCGCCTTCAGGATCCGGCGTCCTCATTCTCCTTATTCTAAATTCCGGCTTCTGGCTTCTGCTTTCGGTGCATCTCCAACTTGCGCTGCACTTCTTCCGGATTCACGTCGGTGATCTCGATCATTTTATTGCGGCTTTTCTCGCCTTGTTTGATAGCAATTTTTGATCTTTGACAATCGATTAACCCGGCGAGAAATCGGATCACTTCCGCATTCGCTTTTCCTTCCTGAGCCGAGGCCTTTACTTTGAGCCGTACCTCACCCTGGAAGAAACCAGCGATCTCGTTTCGACGGGCATCTGGAACGACCCGGACTTTAAGTCTGGTCAGCATTGGTGCACAGTAGCGCTAGTTTCAAACAAAATATCCGATGAGATGGTCGTTTAAAATCGCCCGCATCGCCGGGATTGATATCCGAGTGCACGTCGGAACATTCATTCTCCTCTTAGGCGGATTCCTCTATATCTATTCTTATCAGGGAGATCGCAACGGTGCGTTGAATGCGATTCTGATCTGGGTCTCCGTTTTTATTTGCGTGTTGCTCCACGAATTGGGGCACGCTTTTGCTGCCAAAGCCTACGGGATCACCACGGTCGACATTACGTTGCATCCGCTGGGGGGTCTGGCCCGGCTCGAGCGAATGCCGGATAAACCTTGGCAAGAGCTGGTCGTTGCTTTGGCCGGTCCTTTGGTGAACGTCGTGATCGCTGCGGCCTTGATTCTGGTCCTTGCCGTTACCGGCAACTTCACTCTCGAATCGCGCTTCGAAGGAAAAGGGATGGATCTGCTTTGGGTTTTGCTCTCGATCAACATATTGATGTTCTTTTTTAACCTGATCCCGGCGTTTCCACTCGACGGAGGGAGAGTCTTACGCGCCTTGCTCGCTACGCGCATGGAGTACATCCGAGCGACCCAGATCGCGGCCACAATCGGTCAGGGATTAGCGCTCACGCTGGGCGTTATTGCCGTTTTCAAGGGCTTTATACCGCTGATCCTGATCGCCATTTTCATCTACATGGGAGCTGAAAACGAGTCGGCCGTCGTGCAGATGCGATATTTGACAACCGGTTTGCCCGTATCGAGCGCTATGGTCACTCGTTTTGACACGCTGGATCAGAATGCGACTCTGAACGAGGCGATAGATATGTTGCTAGGGACGGCACAGCATGAGTTCCCCGTGCTCGATGATAATGGCGGGTTTGCAGGATTGCTGACAAAAAATAACCTGATACTTGCTTTGCGCCGTTCCGGGCCGGAAACACCGGTGACCGAGGTTATGATAACCGGGTTGCCGACGGTTCTGCCCAATACCAATTTCGAACGCGCGTTGGCGCTCGTCCAACAAACCGGCGCGCCGGCACTTCCCGTCGTGGATAATACTGGTCGACTGATTGGCCTGTTTACGCCGGAGAATGTCAGCGAACTGTTGCTCGTCCGGAACGCACTCGGCCGCAAACAACGAAGGCCGCAAGCCTAGTCGCGCGCTTCTCCAGATCTGCGGAGACGCTCTTTTGCTCGGAACCCGCATCCAGAAATACCATGTCGATTAAAGGTACTAGCGCTCTGACCCAGAGTGAAAGTCCCAAGCTGCGCCGGCCGGCAATTCGATTGACCGCGACGCTCTTTGTTCTGACTCTCGCGGTATGCCTGGGCGAGCTATTCTGGGCGTACCACCAATTGCCAGAACGAGTGCACGCTCATTTTCCCTCCTGGATTCACTTTGGCGCGGAAGGACCCAGGTGGGTTTTCGTCGCTGCTTCTGGCGCTATTCCTGTCCTGATCGCGTTGGCCGCGCTGATATCGATCCGCCTGGTAAAGAGCCAGCCGGAAAAATTTGTGCAGATCCCAAATCGTGATTATTGGATGTCCCCGGCACGGCGAGAGCAGACACTGGATATGATCGCCTCCAGGATATACCTCCTGGGCGCGGTTAAATTTGTTGCCGATGCAATATTCATTTACGCGGCGGTGCGTGCCAACCTGGCTGGAGCAACCGAACTGAATCCGACGCTTCTGTTCTTGCTCGCCTGCGGGTTTATCGTGGCAAAGCTTGCTTTGGCCGCTCATCTGCTTTGGCGGTTTCGGTTCCGGGGCGGTGTTGCTGCCCCGTGAGAATCGTCCGGAGGAGTTTGTGCTCCTCCGTAGCCCGGAGGGCGGAGGAGGAAGGGACGCAATGAAAGTAGCCTATCAAAATTTGATCGAGCGAAGCCCGACAGGCCGCTGGGGGACGGTTGAAATGTTCCACGTTCCCCACGCAGCACTAACCCTCAAGCGTCCTCGGGACGCGTCGCGTTCTTAACCGTTGGCTGTTACTTCACTCGCGTATTCTGTCCGGGCGACCACTTCGGTCTCTGGCGCAAAGCCACGTCGCAAAGTGTTTTCGGTGATCACGCGCGGGAACGTGAATTGAAGCAGGTAATCGCGCCCGCCCGCTTTCGTGCCTCCGCCCGACATCAGAAATCCGCCAAAAGGATGTCGACCGACAATGGCGCCGGTAATACCGCGATTGATGTACAGGTTGCCTACATTGAAGGCACCGCGAATCTTTTCGATGTTTTGCGGACTGCGAGAGTAAAGCCCACCGGTCAGCGCAAACGCAGTAGAATTCGCGAATTTTAGCGCCTCATCCAGATCGCGCGCCGGCGTTACGGTAAGTACCGGTCCGAAAATTTCTTCCTGGGCCAGCCGGGCATCCACCGGAACATCAGTAAAGATAGTTGGAGCAACAAAATAACCTGAGAGGTTGGCGGGGAGTTTCGCTTCGAAGGCGATACGATGCTCGGTTCGCCCGAGTGCCAGATATCTCTCGATCTTCTTCTTGGCCGCTTCATCAACTACCGGACCGATGTCGGTCCCCGGTTCTTCCGGAAGGCCGATCCTCAGCGCTGCCGCCGCCTCGACCAACCGAGGTAAGAGTCGCTCACTCACTTTTCCAACCGGAATCAAACGAGAGAGCGCAGAGCATTTTTGGCCCTGAAAACCAAACGCGGAATGGATGATTCCGAGTACTGCTTCATCGAGGTCAGCATCCGTGTCGATGATCATCGCGTTCTTTCCACCCATTTCGCAAACTACTTTCTTCAAGTTACGCTGATCCGGATGAGTGACACCAGCGAGCTGCCAGATCGACGTTCCCACTTCTCGCGACCCGGTGAAAGCAATCAGATCGACATCTGGATGGGTAACCAGATAAGAGCCCACGTCTTCTCCGGTGCCGGTCAGCAGATTTGCAACACCGTCCGGCAGACCGGCCTCTTGCAGGATCTCCATGAACAGTGCGCCGATGACGGATGACTGTTCTGCTGGCTTAATCACGACGGTGTTCCCGGTGACGAGGGCGGCAACACTCATCCCGCAGAGAATGGCAAGCGGAAAATTCCACGGCGCAATGATCGCGCTGACCCCCCTTGGAATATAGCTCTCTAAACTTACTTCGCCGGCCACGTCCTGAGTCAGACGGCCTCGACCAAGGCGGCGCGCCTCTTCTGCGTAAAAGCGACAGAAGTCGATCGCTTCGATCACATCTGTATCGGCTTCAATCCAGGTCTTGCCAACTTCAAACACCTGCCAGGCGGCCAGTTCGTGTCGACGTTGATGCAAACGTTCCGCCACGAGATCCAGAAAGTGCGCGCGTTCTTCCGTCGAGATTCGACCCCAGCGGGCGAATGCAGTATGGGCAGCCTGCACCGCGGCGACAACCTCTTCCTTACCGCTCGCCGGGACCGAACCGACCATTTGATCGGGCAGCGCAGGATTTACGGAATGGAGGGACCTTTCCGTATCCACCGGTTTTCCGGCAATCACGAGCGGGTAATGTCTGCCTAGCTGCCCCCGCACTTTCGCGACCGCCGCGCTCATCTCTTTCCGATCGGGTGCGAGCGCAAAATCGAGCGGAGATTCGTTGACGAACCGCGGCTGGGCAAACGTCGGTTCGGTGCGTTCGGACTCTTCCTGAGCAACGTCTGCGGCGGGATCTCCAAGTAGTTTCGTGATCGAGGTGTTCGCACTAAATTTGGCCCGGAGAAAGCCTTCATTGGAGGTGTTCTCCAAGAGGCGTCGCACTAGATAAGCCATGCCAGGAACAAGTTCGCCAATCGGACAATATTCACGGACCCGATGTCCGAGCTGGACAAGAGCCCGCCGGATCGGTGTCGCCATCCCATATAACATCTGAAACTCATAATCGCCCGGCTGCAGGCCCAATTTCTCTGCATACACCATCGCGTGCGCTATGCTGCGGACGTTATGCGAGGCAAAGGCCGGATACGCCGTTTCTTGGTTTTCCAGGAGTAAACGAGTGAGCTTCTCGTAGTTCGCATCCGTCTCCGGTTTTGCCAGATAGACGGGAACCTTCCAGGTGCGCTGCGCGGCAATCACTTTTTCAAAATCCCAATAAGCCCCCTTTACCAGTCGAACGGTAAATCGACGTCTGGTAGTCCGGCTCCATTCCAGCAACGCTTCGGCGTCGGGCAGCGAGTCGCGGAGATAGGCTTGAATCACTAGTCCAAGCTGCGGATGTCCGGAAAACTCTTCTTCGAGCTGTTTAAACAGATCCAGGGTCAGCGGTTTAAGACCGTAGTGCTCCATGTCGAGGTTGATGAACGCGCCGAGCTCGCGTGCCCGGGAAACAATCGGCCGGAGTCGTTGAAGGATCACATCAATGCTTTGGGCGGGATCGGCTGCCTGGACGCGCGCACAGAGCGCTGAGATTTTTACCGATACGTTTACTAAGGCAGGTTCAGTGGCCAGCAGCGGCTCCTCGGCTTTCCAACGTCGAGTTGCCTCCGCCAGAAAATCGAGAAGAACGCGATAGCGGTGAGCGTATTCATCTGCTTCCCGGTCGCTTACCACAGCTTCACCCAAAATATCTACGGTGAATCGGGCTCCCTCTTTCCAGATTTGCTGGAGGTTCGGGAAGGCCGATTTTCCGTCCGCACCGGTGATGAAAATATTCGCCATCGCGGTGACGTTGCTCTTGATTATTGCCGCCGGGATGGCCGGAGCGATGCGGCCAATCGTGAGCGCGCCGCGCAACAGGCCCGAAACCGATGTCTTCGAGCCCTTCAAGTACTCGGCGAGATGTTTCACCACATCAGTCGATGAGGTGAGCGTTGGGAGAACGTCAACGAAGCGGAACATCTGCGTCTTGAATGCTTCGTCTTTCATCGACCACTCCATCAGCCGACCGTAAAAATCGTTGCGGCGAAAGATGGCAGTATTGCCCTGAAATTTGTCAACGAGCGCAAAGATCTGGCGCCCGCGCTGCTCGATTTCGGACTGGAGAGGAGCGATCGAATTCATCAAGGGACTAACTATAATGCAGAATCTGAGACCTAGAATCTAGAATTTGGAATCTGGAAGACCGCGTTGGTGAAACGGCAGACCGCCGGTCGAAACAAATTTGATTTGGGGGAAACATACGAAAGAAATCGCGACACGACGAGCGGTGGAGTTAGGTTTTGGCGCTAGGTCTGCTAACGCGATGATTTTCTGGATCACCAGCATTTTCGGCTTCGGCTATTTGGCCTTTGAGCTTTATTTGCTGGCGAGCAGACGGGGTCGTGGACCGGTAAAGAGTGATGATCGCGGAACACTCTCCTGGGCATGGATTCTGATCATTGGCAGTTGTCTATTTGGCTTCTTTATGGCCAGTAGATTCTCTTTTTTGCAGTGGGCGCAGCAGTTGTGGATCGTAGTTCTAGCAGACCTGCTCATTCTGACCGGGTTCGCCTTCAGATTGTGGGCGATCCGCCACTTGGGGAAGTTCTTTACCGTGGATGTGGGCATCCAACCGGACCATCGCGTGGTTCAGGATGGCCCGTATCGGTTTGTCCGGCACCCCTCTTATACCGGTGCGATGCTCGCCATGACCGGCATCGCTTGTCTGACATTCAACTGGCTCGGCTTCGTTGTCATTGTGGCCTGCTGCTTCGCCGCGTACGCGCTCCGGATCTCGGTCGAGGAAAGCGTGTTGGTGAGCCATTTAGGCGATGATTACCGGCGGTATGCCGGACGAACCAAGCGCTTGATCCCTTGGATCTTTTGATCGCCGGTTCCAAAATCTCACGCCAAGGCGCAAAGAAGGATTTGAACAGAAGGTAACGGAGGAAACAGAGGGCTTCGACGGAGTTGAGCCGACCGGCTTTTGCGTCATCTCCGTTTGCCTCTGTACCAAACTTTCTATTCGTCTGCCGGCAGCAGTCCAATATAGCGTGCCCGTGGTCGAATGAGCCTTCCGCTTTGCGCTTGTTCAGCGGCATGGGCAATCCAACCCGCAGTTCTTCCGAGAGCAAAAAGAGCAAATGCCGCATAAGGTGGAAGGTGCAGGCTCAATGAGCAAACGGCTAGTGCCAGATCTATATTTGGTTTCCGTTTTAGTACTTTGGTGGCGCTCGCGACCATCTCAAGCCAAGGTCGTGCGTCAATTGGGAAGTATTGATTGAGTAAATCGAACAGCTTGACTGTTCGCGGATCTCCTTCCGGATACAGAGGATGCCCGAATCCCGGTATCTCGATGCCAGAGCGGATGCGCTGGAGAATGAACTCGCGAACGGACGACAACCCTTGCATCTCGACCAAAAGCCTGGTCGCTCGTTCGATAGCGCCACCGTGGCGGGTGCCCCGCAAGGCACACAATGCCGCGCTGACGACTTCGTAGATGCTGGTGCCTGCCGAACAGACGACTCGAGCCGTGAACGATGAAACGTTCAGCTCGTGATCGATCGAGAGGATGAGCGCCGCATCAATGATTCTGTCCGCATCGGCCTTACGAGGGCACCACGCTTTTCGCAGCTCACGAGCTGTTTGCCTCACATCGGGATCCGGCTTCCGAGTTAATGTCTGAAGATAGAGGCAGAAGATGTGCATTCCGCTTTCGACTAGAGTCGGTGGCGAAAAGTCATAACCAAGGGGTTCGCTCATCGCAGCTCGCAGCAGCGCCTCATGATAGAGAAGAATTGGCTCTCCACTCTTTCCCCGGCGTGCGCGCATCGGACGCCTGCTCGCCGGTACGTCCCAATTACCGGTCCAGAACCACGTCGCGACTTCCAAAAATGCTCGCGATGAAGCCAATGCGGTTGCTTTCTGGCCGCGATAAAACACCTGCCCATCCGTGATCAGCGTGAGACTGGATTCCAGCAGGGGACTACCCCAATGCAACGCGCTCGACATCTCTCCGGACGGTTCCTGTCTAATTCTCTTGCGCTGCTTTAGTCGCTCGAGGTCCAGGCGATGATAGACACGCGAACGCTGATTTGCGCCATATTCCGATCGGACGAGTCCTCGACTGACGTACGCATAGAGAGTTGCTTTACTGACACTCAGGAAGTGGGCTGCCTCGGCGGCAGTTAGGTGAATCTTCATAAGGTGACCAGAGATAGATTGATTTATGAATCAACATTGACGTCCGAGCTAGGCTGAACTTCGCTGTTCCATGCAAGCGACCCCCTCGGTATCGGTCATCCAGCAGGG
Organism: uncultured Verrucomicrobiae bacterium; assembly: GCA_963804425.1. Taxonomy (GTDB): domain Bacteria; phylum Verrucomicrobiota; class Verrucomicrobiia; order Chthoniobacterales; family JAFAMB01; genus DASTDH01. The sequence continues at coordinate 1,148,142 of CAWDQF010000007.1, forward strand.
ACCGGATTACTTTGAAGAGCAGTTTCCGAAGGAGACGTTCCCTCTCTACGGCTGGCAGACGCGCCCGCCAGGTTTACCAGACCAGATTTGGACGACGGAAACGACCCATCGTGACGGGCAGCAAGGCGGATTGCCGCTTACGACGGAACAGAGCATCCGAATCTATGAAATTCTTTGCCGGTTTACGCGGAAATCCGGCGCCATCCGTCAAGCGGAGTTTTTTGTTTACCGCAACTCCGACCTGGATGCGCTCCGGCAAGTGCAAGAGCGCTTCCGTAGTGGTTGCCCTATCGAACCAACCACCTGGATTCGCGCTTCGACTAATGACGTAAAGCTCATTCAATCCCTCGGAGTAAGTGAGTCCGGGCTTCTTGCCTCGATTTCCGATTATCACGTATTTCATAAATTCAGTCCGGGAGGGCGAAACCAGGCCGCTGCCCTTTACCTGGATGCGGTCGGGATGGCATTGGATAATGGGATCCGTCCACGGCTCCATCTTGAAGATGCCACCCGCGCCTCAATCGATTTTATCCTGTACTTTGTGGACGCAGTGCGGAAGAAATCCGCCAGCTATCCAGAAAGTGTTCGGCCCAAGTTTCGGGTATGCGATACTCTTGGGCTCGGGTTACCCGATCACGACGTTCCGCTGCCGCGCGGCATACCGAAGCTTTTTCGAAAGTTGACCGATGGGGGCTTGCAGCCTGATGATCTCGAGTTTCACCCTCACAATGACACCGGCCTAATTACCGCTAATTGTCTGGCCGCGATACGAAACGGCTGTGGAGTCATCAATGGGACCTGTTTGGGCAAAGGGGAGAGAACCGGCAACGCGCCGTTGGAACTTGTGCTGATGCATTTGGTCGGTATGGGATTTTTTGCGGAAGAACGGCCGGATTTTACCGCGTTGAACGAGCTGGTTGAGATGTACACGAAGCTCGGTCACCCCGTTGCGGAAAAGGCACCCCTATACGGACGCGATGCCCACCGGACCCGAGCCGGAATTCACGCGGACGGGCTCAACAAGTTCTCGTGGATGTATGCACCGTTTGACGTACCTCGACTGCTGGGCCGCTCCTTGGAGGTGTCACTTACAAAGGATTCCGGTCTCGCTGGACTCATTTTCGCGGCCCATCAGCATCTGCAGGAGCATTGTGCCAAGGACGATCCGAGAGTCGGGCGAGCCTACGATTGGATGATCCAGGAGTTCGACCAAGGCCGGCAGACCGCGGTGGAATGGGAAGAAATCGCCCATTTCTTTGTGCGCAACCATCGGTGATGTGTCACGGCCTAACGAATTGGCGGTGAGGAGCGTAAACCTTCACTAGAGAGAACCCGCACGATGTAGTTACCCGAAAAACTTGCGATGACGAAGTCTTACTTCCTCCGGATGGTTAGATGGCATACAGAAAAGCGGTTGCTTTAGGCGAAGAATAAATGAGGAAACTAAGTATGCATAGCGTTGCGACGTTCTCGGAAAATCTGAAACTTTGGATGAGGGTGAAGTGTTCTTCTCTCATGCTCGTTAAGCTCAATAAAATCTCGTTGGTCGCCGGGCTGGGTTTGCTTGGATCGCAACTGGCTTTTGCGGCGTCTCCCAAGCTGGAACCCCCTCCTGAAACCAGAAAACAGCCGGAGAAAGACAGCTACTACGGGACCACTGTACAGGACGATTTTCGTTGGCTGGAAGACGTGCAGAGTCCCGAGGTGAAGGCTTGGGCGGAAAAGCAAAACCAGCGGAGCGAAAAATTTCTAGAGGCGCTGCCTGGACGGCCGGCGATCGCAGACGAACTGAAGAAACTCGTTGCCGTGCAGCCGATCTCTTACGGCGAGATTCGACTCGCCGGTGGCAAAATCTTCGCCCTGAAATTCGATCCCAAAAAGCAACAACAATCTCTCGTGGTCTTGGATGCGGCCGATCAGCCCGAAACGGAGCGCTCGGTCTGTGACCCGAACGTGATCGACTCAGCCGGTACCACGGCGATCGACTGGTTTGTTCCCTCGCCGGACGGCAAGTTGGTCGCGGTGTCGCTTTCAAAGAACGGCAGCGAAGACGGTGATCTCTATTTCTTCGCCGTAGCAGATGGAAAACAGACAGCCGAGGTACTGAAGCATGTGCAGTTTCCAACCGCCGGTGGCAGCGTGGCTTGGACAAACGACAGCGCTGGGGTTTTTTACACCCGTTTTCCACGAGAGGGCGAGCGGCCGGCTGCCGATCTGCACTTTTATCAGCAGGTCTATTTTCATCGGCTTGGCACGAACGAGTCGGAGGATGTGTACTCGATTGGCAAAGAATTTCCGAAGATCGCGGAGATCCAATTAGAGTCGGTCCCGGAATCCGATTTTACCGTTGCAACGGTCGCCAATGGGGACGGCGGCGACTTTGAACATTTCGTTTTCGGGCCCGATAAGACCTGGAAACAGCTGACCCGATTCGAAGATAAAATCAAAAGAGGCAGGCTCGGATCTGGCGGGTCCTTTTACGCGATTTCGCTGGCCGACGCTCCTCGCGGCAAGGTAGTCAAGTTTGATTTGAACGGTACCGGTTCCGAACCGTCGGTCGTTGTGCCCCAGGGAGATGGAGTAATCCAGGGTTTGGCGCTCACGTCCGATCATCTGCTGGTGCACACTTTGATTGGGGGCCCCTCGGCGCTGCAAGCATATGGGTTGAACGGGGGCGAAGCGACTACCGCGCCGGTGCCCCCGGTTTCTAGTGTCGTAGAGGTGGCGACCCAAGGATCGAGTCCAGCGTTGGTTGAGATTCAGAGCTACACGGAGACGCCGCGCTGGTTCCGACTCGACCCCCAATCCAATCAATTCACCGCAACCTCTCTTAGCACGGTCGCTCCAGTGAGTTTCGCTGATATCGAAGTCACCAGAGATTTTGCAGTATCCAAGGATGGTACCAAGGTGCCTCTCAACATCCTGCGCAGGAAGGGCACGCCACTGGACGGAAATAATCCGACGATTTTGTACGGTTACGGAGGGTACGGCATCAACGAAGTGCCGCGCGTGCGGGTAGCGCTCCGAGCTTGGTTTGATCGGGGCGGCGTCTATGTCGACACCAACTTGCGCGGCGGTGGTGAGTTTGGGGAAGAGTGGCACAAAGCCGGTAATCTCACCAAGAAACAAAATGTGTTCGACGATTTTACCGCCTGCGCAGAATACTTGATCCAGCACAAGTATACTTCTCCGTCGAAGCTGGGAATGCATGGGGGCAGCAACGGCGGACTCTTAATGGGTGCGATGATCACCCAACATCCGACTTCAATGAAAGCCGTGGTGTCGCAGGTCGGGATTTACGATTCGCTGCGCAGCGAACTCGGGCCGAACGGTCTATTTAATACGACGGAATTCGGTTCGGTGAAAGATCCAGATCAGTTCAAAGCCTTGTTTGCCTATTCGCCGTATCACCACGTCAAGGAGGGGCAAAAATATCCGGCGATTTTGCTTACGGCGGGTTTGAATGACGGGCGGGTACCCGCACATAATTCGTTCAAGTTTGCTGCGCGGCTGCAGTCGGCGGCGGCGCCCGGTAATCCAATCCTGTTGCGAGTGAGCTCGTTTGGACATGGGATGGGCAGTTCCCTGGATGAGAGAATCTCGCAGTTGACGGACGTCTATTCCTTTTTTGCGTACGAGCTCGGCGCGACCGAAAAGACGGTCGAAAATGGTTCCGCCAAGAAACGCTGAGGCGGCCATCGCCAATTAGCGCAAAGGAATTCCTGGCTGCAGATCGAGAAACTGAACGAAGTGCTTGTCTTCCAGGTTGGCGTGCCATCCGGTAACCGCCGGATCGAGAAGATAAACGCGGGTGTACCAGTAGATCGGAAGGAGCGGCGCATCCCGAACCAAGATTTCTTCGGCTTGTCGGAGCTTCGCCAAACGGGCAGTGGAATCGCCGGTTACGGCTGCCTCTTGCAGCAAACTATCGTATTGTGGATCAGCCCAGCCGCTATCGTTGTTGGGGCTGTCACTTTTCCATATGTTGAGGACCGCCAGAGGATCGAGAAAACCGGCTACCCAACCGGCCCGTGCAATCGCGAAATGATGTTGGTGGACCGACTGGAGGTAGACCTTCCACTCCTGATTTTCGATTTGGACCGAGATATTCAACTCTTCCCGCCACATCTGTTGGATCGCTTCAGCGATCGAGCGGTGTGCCTCACTCGTATTGATGAGAATGCTGATCGTTGGAAATCCGGCACCGCCCGGGTAGCCTGCTTCCGTCAACAGACTCCGCGCCTTTTCCGGATCGTATCGCGTGATCTCTACTGGCGGATAGTCGGGAAATCGGGGCGGAGTCACTCCGGTTGCCGGGCGCTGATCGCCCCGGAGCACGTTATGGACAAGGCTCGCACGATCGATCGCCAAACTCAGAGCTTGTCTGACTCTGACATCGTTCAGCGGTTTTTGCGCGATGTTGATGCGATAAAAATAAACCGCGGCATACGGTTCAAGGTGGATCAAATCCGAGTGCTCGCGCCGATAAAACGGAGTTTTGTCCAACGGCACATCAAGTATTGTATGCAATTGTCCGGCTCGAAAGGCTCGATCCGCAGTATTGAGCTCTTCGATCGAGTAGAAGTTGACGCCGTTGAGCTTTACGGCTTCGTCGTTCCAATAAAACGGATTGCGTACAGTCTCAATGACGTCGTTCGCTTTCCAGGTTTTCAAGACAAATGGCCCATTGCCAACCAACGCGTCGGGTAGAGTCCATCGGGTGCTTCGATCGCCGAGTTTGCCGAAACGAAGAATCGTTGCTGGATGAACAGGAAACCAGTAGTAGTTGGTTAGAGCGGAGAGCAGATAGGGAGTTGGGCCGATTAGCTCCAACCGCAAGGTGTGCGGATCAACCACTCTGACTCCGACCTGACTGAAGTCTTTGATCTTCCCTTTATGGAAGTCTTCACCGCGCCGGATGATGTACAGGTAGTCGGCAAAAAAAGCGCCGAGTTCCGGCGTAAGGATGCGCTGGATAGAAAAGGCAAAGTCGTTCGCAGTGACCGGATCACCGTTGGACCATCTCGCGTCTGCTCGCAGGTGAAATGTCCAGACCGATGAATCCTCATTGTGCTCCCAGCGGTCCGCAACTCCAGGAAGCTGTTTCGTGCTGTCGCCCGGATCAGGAATGACCAGGCCCTCAAATAAACAGCTCAGGATTTTTGATTCCGGTATGCCGCGGACTTGTTGTGGATCCAACGCCGAGGGTTCGGTCCCGACATGAAGCAGAAGAATTTTTTTCGCGTCAGCATGGGCCAGAGTGGGAGCCAAAATTGAAGCTCTCGTTGCCAGCCACCAGCCGAGCCCGATTCCGGCTAATAGAAAAGCGACGATTGTCCGCCAAGGTTTCGCTCCTCCCACGACCGAACCGTTAGCATAACGCGGTCGAGATTGTCAGGGATTTCGTCGGGCCACAAACGGACTAACCTAAACTGTTACCTTCTCTCCAGGGCGGTACACCTATTTTCGCGTCGCCGTCTTGCTGGTTTCAGAGCGTGTCAACCAGGCTCGGACAAATTCGATTCCAGGCGGAATCATGGAGATGACGATGACTCCGAAGATAACCAGGGAGAAATTGTGCTGGACGTAAGGAAGCCCGCCGAAGAAATGGCCGACCAGAACGACGCTGAAAACCCAAAATATACCGCCGATGAGATTGTAGAGGAAAAACTTTGGATAATGCATGGCGGCCATCCCGGCAACGAATGGCGCGAAGGTGCGAATCACCGGCAGGTATCGCGCAAGAGCGATGGTTTTACCTCCGTGGCGGTCGTAAAAGGCGTGAGTTTGTGCCAAGTATTTTCGATTAAAAATCTTGGAATTATCGCGCTGGAACAACGTTCTTCCGAGCGCGGCACCGATCCAATAATTGAGGGTGTAACCAAGGAAGGCGGCAAGAGCGAGTAAGAACAGGACGAGGTAAAGATCAAAATGCGTAGTCGTGGCAGTCAGAGCGCCGACGGTAAAGAGCAGAGCATCCCCCGGAAGAAACGGCGTAACGACTAATCCGCTCTCGCAAAAAACGATCAGAAATAGCAACAAATAGACCCAACCGCCCACCTGTACGGCCAATTGATCAAGGTGATCATTGAGATGGAGAAGAAGGTCGATAGGGTTCCACTGCATACAAATCGCCTGTTTCGGCGAACCCTGAGCTCTCTGCAACCGAAATCACTGGTAGAACGGAGGAATTACGAGAGAAGCAAAGAAAATTTAAACAGAATCTTGCCTCTCTCCGTCTAAGGGTTCGGACGTAATGGATGTGTGGCCCTGCTAGGGGACGTTCCGAGACCTAGGGTGGCTTACGCAGAAAAGAGATCTTGAAAGGATATCACGATGAAAAGGCGTAAAGTTACGAGTAGGCCGCTCTCGCTCGGCGATTTAATTTTAGCAGTTAGCTCTTATTCCGACAGTCAAGAGGAGACGGTTGCTGCCGTCGCTGATCTTCTTGCTTCAGGCCAAGTCAGCATCATGAACAATGGCCGTAAAATTCGGGCCCGCGTGCGCTGACGCTCCCTTCGGAGCGAGGATCAATAGCAAATAGCAGATTTTTGCGATTCGCGGTTTCTTTGGACCAGGACGGTCGCGCCTTGCCGGCATCGTTGCAGGCGGGGTTTACGGCTACGTCGGGTATCACCCTCTCTAGGAAAAAACCGCTTTGGCATCTGCCGCGGGCGTTTTAACCTCCGAGCGTGATCCCTCGTTATTCGCGCCCGCAAATGCGGGAGATCTGGTCGGAAGAGCGAAAATTCTCGATTTGGCTTGAAATAGAGACTCTGGCCTGTGAAGCGATGGCCGAACTGGGCCTTATCCCGCGGGGTGATGCCGAGGCAATTCGTGCAAAAGGCAAGTTCTCAGTATCTGAAATTGCCGAAATCGAGACGCGCACGAACCACGATGTCATCGCTTTTCTCGAAAATGTGGCGACCTCAATCGGTCCAGCCGCTCGCTGGATGCACCAGGGTCTCACTTCGTCCGATATTCTTGATACTACTTTGGCGGTCCAGCTTGTCCAAGCGAGCGAACTACTAGCCTCGGGGATTCGGTCCGTCCGCTCGGCCGCTGCTGGTCAGGCCATCGCTCACAAGATGACACCGATGATCGGGCGCAGTCACGGAATCCATGCGGAACCTATTACCTTTGGTTTGAAGATGGCATTGATGTATGACGAGTTCGGCCGGGCCGAAACTCGTTTGCAACGAGCGCGTTCGGTTATCGCTGTTGGAAAATTGAGTGGAGCGGTCGGAACCCATGCTCACTTGGATCCGAGGGTCGAAGAGATAGTTTGCCGGAGACTGCAGTTGGAACCAGATCGGCTGTCGACTCAAATCATTCAGCGTGATCGCCACGCAGAATTTAGCACTTCTTTAGCGCTCATCGCGTCCAGCATCGAACGCTGGGCTACCGAGTTTCGGCACCTGCAAAGGACGGAAGTGCGCGAGCTCGAGGAGTACTTCAGCCCGGGGCAGAAAGGGAGTTCCGCCATGCCGCACAAACGAAACCCGATCATGGGAGAACGCCTGAGTGGCTTAGCTCGGGTGATCCGCGGTAATGCATTGGCAGCGCTCGAAAATGTCACGTTGTGGCACGAGAGAGATATCAGTCATAGCAGCGTAGAGCGGATCATCATGCCAGACTCGTGCATGCTGGTTGACTACATGTTGAATACGTTAGCCAAACTTGTGGACGGTCTCGTGATCTATCCGGAGCGGATGCGAGAGAACTTGGAGTTGAGTAAAGGTTTGTACTTCAGCCAGTCGATTCTACTCGAGCTGACCAAACGCGGACTGGAACGCAAAGTGGCCTATGAAGCTGTACAGAAAGCAGCGATGGCGACATGGGAGAGTGATTCTGATTTTCTCCATGAGATTCGGAAGATCCCGGAAATTAGCAAGTTGATCCCAGACGCGGAGCTCGAGAAGCTTTGCTCGGTCGACCAGCATTTCCGTTATATTGATGAGACGTTTCACCGGCTTGGCCTCAACGAACCTGAAAAGGGCGCTGTTTAGAGAGGGGAGGCACAAACTCGATTTACTAGCGCGAACAATGAATCTGCACTTCACAATTGGCCTAACCGTGATATATCTGCGGCAGATTTGTATGCGTCGTTGCTTATTGGTGTTTTTCTCGGTGTTACCGCTCTTGGTAACCGGATGCAAGAAGGGGGAAAATGATTCGACTAAGCCTACCCCTAGTCCAACCGCATCGGTTACGCCTTCTGCGTCACCGGTAACTCAGGCGACCCCGACCCCGACTCCTGACACCAATCGCAATGCCAAATTCATTGTGCTTCTCTATCATCGCTTCGAAGATCGGGCGGCCGAGTTGGTGACATTGCCGAACGATTTTCGCGCCCAGATGAAGGCGCTAAAGGACAACGGAATCGGAGTCATCTCAATGCAGGATCTGCTGGCCTGGCGCAAAGGCGAAAAAGCGATTCCGCTCAAGAGCGCAGTCATTACTATCGATGACGGATGGAACTCCCAATACTACGTCGCGTGGCCGATTCTGAAAGAGTTTGGCTATCCATTTACGCTATTTATCTACACGCAATGGGTGGGGACAGGCGGTAAGGCGATGACTTGGGGACAGCTGGCAGAGATGCGGGATGGTGGAGTCGATATCGAAAGCCACACGGTGTCGCACCATGACCTGCGGCATGCACCGAAAGGGCAGGACTATACCTCCTGGCTGCATAACGAAGTTTATGGCTGCAAGGAAACCCTGGAAGGTAAGCTCGGGGTCAAGATCATCGCGTTCGCGTTCCCATACGGTTTTCACAATGAGGTTGTCCGCAAGACCGCCAAAGAAGCCGGTTATGAGATGCAGTTCACTGTCTACGGGCGGCACATGGATATCAATGTACCAGCCGATCAAATTGGCCGGTATGCTATCGATTCGCTGAAGTCTGATGTGTTCAAAGCCGCGCTAGACTTTGGAGCGAGCGATAGCACTCAGCCCGGCGTTGAAACCAGCCAGCTTGCCGCGTCCGCAATGCTTACGGAACCTCTGAATGATCAGCACATTACGGACCCGAAACCGACGATAAAGGCAAATTTAGCCAGCATGGGGAACGTCGATCCGAAATCGGTGGAAATGCGGATCAGTGGGTTTGGGTTGGTGCCGGCAAACTATGATCCGCAAACCAAACTGGTGAAGTACGAGTTCACCCAGAAATTAGTTCCGAAGGCGTACACGGTGATCCTGACGGCAAAGGTGAACGGCAAAAAAGTGGAGACACGCTGGGAATTTACCGTCGATCCGGCAGGGCCAGTCGCGACCAACTAAGAGCGGCAATCGGAGTCGATTTTATACCCGTGTTTGCTCAACTATCAGACCGACTACAGGACGTTTTTAAGGACCTCCGTGGCCATGGAGCCATTTCGGAGACCAACATTACGGATGCGCTGCGGCAGGTGCGTCTGGCTCTGTTAGAGGCGGACGTTCACTATCAGGTTGCCAAAGACTTCGTTGCGCGAGTCCGCGCCAAAGCGTTGGGGCAAGATGTCCTCCGGAGTATTTCTCCGGGCCAGCAAATCGTTAAGATTTTCCATGACGAGTTGACAGCTTTGCTGGGCGGGAGCGCTCAGGCGCTGGTCCTCTCGCCTCCTGCTCGCATCATGCTAGTCGGGCTGCATGGCGCGGGCAAAACGACGTCTGCGGCCAAACTCGCGAGCCTATTGAAAAAACAGGGGAAGGCGCCTCTCCTGTTCGCGCTCGATTTGCATCGGCCAGCTGCAATTGATCAACTAGCAACCTTGGCTAAACAGGTTGGAGTTCCGGTCTTTCGTCCCGCTCCCGGTGAAACGAATTTGCTGCCGGTTGGGCGAGCCGGTTTGAAGTGGGCCGAGTCTCAGACTGGGAATGTCCAGATTTTCGACACGGCCGGGCGACTCGAGATTGACGAGGTGTTAGTCACTGAGTTGAAGGAACTCCGTGATTTTTTGCAGCCGCAGGAAGTCCTTTTGGTTTGCGATGCCGCCACCGGACAACAAGCGGTGAATGTGGCCACTCATTTTCACCAGGCCCTCGGACTAACCGGGCTGATCCTGACGAAACTGGATGGCGATGCTCGGGGAGGCGCCGCACTCTCTCTCAGAGAGGTTACGCAGCAACCGATTAAATTCGCCGGCGTGGGGGAGAAGATTGAACAATTCGAATTGTTTCAGCCCGAGAGACTAGCTGGCAGAATTCTCGGTATGGGTGATGTCGTCGGCTTGGTCGAGCGTGCCGCGGAGGCGATCGATGCCGAAGAGGCGACTCGACTCGAGAAAAAGCTGCGAACCGCGTCGTTCGATTTCAACGATTTCCTCACCCAGTTCAAGATGCTCCGCCGGATGGGATCCCTGGAAAATATTCTTGGCATGCTTCCGGGGATGAGTAATGTGAAAGGCTTTTCGGTTAACGAAAAGCAGCTGAAGCGAGTGGAGGCGATTGTCCTCTCGATGACTCCGGGCGAAAGGAAGCAGCCCGACATCCTCAATGCGAGGAGACGTCAAAGAATAGCTCGTGGCAGTGGAACCTCTGTCTCGGAAGTAAATTCGGTTCTTCAACGATTTAGTCAGATGAAGAAACTGATGAAGAATTCGGGACAGCTTAAGAAGATGATGGCCCGAGTCCCAGGGGCTAAACCTTTTAGATAGCGGACGAGTAGGGACTTCGTTCGTGGATTTGATCTATGGCAGTTGCAATTAGACTAAGGCGAGAGGGCACCAAGAATCGTCCTTTTTATCGTGTCATCGTTGCGGACAAACGAAGCCCGCGCGACGGCAAATTTATTGAAGTGATCGGCAATTACGATCCGAGAAAAACCGGAGAAAACTACGAGATTAACTTGGATCGGGTTGACTATTGGGTAAAAAACGGCGCCCAACCGAGCGAGACCGTTGCCAGCATGATTCGCAAGGCGCGCAAGAAGGTTATCGCCGCCGCGCAGGCCTGATTTTCTCTTGTGGAGAATTTTCTGGAGTTCGTGATACGGCACCTGGTCGAAGCACCGGACGAAGTTCTGGTGACCAAGGTCGAACAAGGCACCAAGGTCTTGTTCAAGATAGAAATGCGACGATCAGACGTCGGGAAAGTCATCGGTCGCAATGGGCAAACGATTACGGCCATGCGCAATCTGCTGAATGCGGCAGCAGCCAGAACCGGGCATCAAGCGGTGCTCCAGATTGTAGATTGAGCACGCGCTCCGCGCGCGTGCTAAGCCGAGTTCGCCAGGCAAGCCGCAATAAATCCCTTGAAAAGCGGGTGGGGAGCGTTGGGCTTGGAGAGAAATTCGGGATGGAATTGGCAGGCTACGAACCACGGATGATCTCTTAATTCAATCATCTCGACCAGTCTGCCGTCCGGACTCGTCCCGCTGACCACGAGGCCTTTTTCTTCCATCATCGAACGGTAACTCAAATTGAATTCGTACCGGTGGCGGTGCCGTTCCATGGCCTGTTTAGCCCCATAAAGCTTGTGCGCCAGGGTTCCGGGCATAATCATGGTCGGCCAGCTCCCCAGCCGCATCGAGGCTCCTTTATTGCGGACTTCCTTTTGCTCTTCCAGTAGACAGATCACTGGGTCTGCTGCCTGATCGTCAAACTCGGTGCTGTTGGCCCCCGCCAGACCACACACGCTGCGCGCGAACTCGATGGTGGCAACTTGCATGCCCAAACAAAGTCCCAGGTAGGGAATTCGATGTTCGCGGGCGTAGTGGCAAGCGAGGATTTTACCTTCTACCCCGCGATCCCCGAAACCGCCCGGAACCAAGATGCCTGCGACAGCGCCCAGGAATTTAGCCGGACTTTGGTTTTCGAAATCTTCCGAGTCCAACTTTAGGATTTCGATACCGCAATCGTTGGCCGCCCCCGCATGAGTGAGCGATTCGTAAATGCTTTTATAGGCGTCCTGCAGGTCGATGTATTTGCCGACAACCGCTACCTTTAGCTGTTTGCGCGGGTGAACGACGCGTTGAACAAATTTTCGCCACTCGACCATGTCCGCCGGAGGGGTATCGAAGCGAAGGAGACGGCAGATTGTCTCATCCAATTTTTCATCCTGCAGGGTGAGCGGAAGTTCGTAGATGGTATGTTCTACATCCCGTACTTCCACGACGGCAGGGAGAGGGACATTGCAAAACAAAGCTAATTTTTGGCGCACCTCGAGCTCTAATGGCCATTCGGTACGACAAAGAAGAACACTCGGCTGCAGACCGATCTCGCGAAGTTTGGCAATACTTTGTTGAGAAGGTTTTGTTTTCAGCTCGCCAGCAGCTTTAATGTACGGGACCAGCGTCACGTGCATGATCACTACGTTCTCGAGGCCGACCTCGAGTTGGAATTGACGGATTGCTTCCAAGAACGGTAGGCCTTCGATGTCGCCCGTGGTGCCGCCGATTTCCGTGATAATAACGTCAGCCGGATGCTCGTTGGCCATTCGGGTAATACGTCCCTTGATCTCATCAGTGACGTGCGGAATGACTTGAACCGTTTTACCCAGATAGTCGCCACGCCGTTCCTTGGCCAGGACGGTTTCGTAGACCTGCCCGCTCGTCACGTTATTGGCGCGGGACAGAACCGTATTGGTAAAACGTTCGTAGTGACCAAGGTCGAGATCGGTTTCGGCTCCATCACCTAAAACATAGACCTCGCCGTGCTGGAAGGGACTCATCGTGCCCGGATCCACATTGAGATACGGGTCAAACTTTTGCATGATCACTCGGAGCCCACGGTGTTCCAGCAAAGTCCCCAGCGCCGCTGCTGCCAATCCTTTGCCCAATGAGCTAACCACGCCTCCTGTTACAAAAATGTATTTCATTTCACTCTGGTGCCGGCTGGGGGGCGCCGACTTAGGCACACCTCGTGGCCATGATTATCGGCCTGCCGTAATAGCAGAGGTGCCGCCATCGCTTAAAATTTGGCGTTCGATCGCGCTGGCATCCTCCGGCGTGTCCACACCGATCGAACCGCTCTTCGAAATAACGACGCGAATCTTCATGCCATTTTCCAACGCGCGCAACTGTTCGAGTTGTTCAGTTGTTTCCAGAGGACTTGGGGCAAGCCGGATAAATTCTAACAACGCTCTGCGACGAAATCCGTAGATGCCGAGATGTCGGAGCCAATCAGTCCCATTCTGCGAGCGCCCGAACGGGATTTTGCTTCGTGAAAAGTAGAGGGCCGACCCCTCCCGATCCAGCACCACCTTCACGATATGTTCATTCTCGGCTTCCTGAGGAGATACAGCGGTCGCCGCCGTGATCACGTCGGTTTTCCTATCGCGATCCAGTCTCTTTGCCAGGCGGCGCAACAAGAGCGGATCCACCAGCGGTTCGTCTCCCTGGATATTAAAAATCAGGGAAGCTTTCTTCATCTTCTTTGCCACTTCCGCTATGCGGTCCGTGCCGCTCTTGTGTTCGGCAGAAGTAAGGGCAACCTCGGCACCGAACTGGAAGGCTGCCTCGACGATGCGCATATCATCTGTAGCAACGATGACTCGATCAAAGACTTTCGCTTCGAGACAACGGGACCAGACATGCTGGATAAGAGGCTTACCGGCGATGCCGTGTAACGGTTTTCCGGGAAAGCGGGTCGATCCCCAGCGGGCCGGAATGATAGCGACGACCCTGCTCATCAGCGAAGGTTGTACCTGAGCTAGTGGCGTTGAATCAAGCTCTTGCGAAGAAATTAGCAGAACTGGGCAGGTTGAGGATTGCTTCTTGGGGGCTGATTAAGAATAGCAACCGCTCATTCCGGGCCTGGCCACGGCTCAGGCTGACTCCTTGTGGATCAATGTGCCGCTTGAGTCCCCGACTGATCACGCTTTGGCGCTTCCCGAAGCTCACTCGCTAAAATCAGGTCGACGGCTTCCGGGAAATTTTTCGCGGCCCACACCCGCTCTTGGCGTTCCTTTGCCATCGGTCCGATCCGAATCGTCGCTTTGACACCGGCCCGGATTCCTGCCTCGATGTCGGATTCACTGTTTCCGATCATAAAACAAGATGCCAGGTCCAGGCCCAATTCTCCGGCTGCTTCAATCAGCATCCCCGGGGCCGGTTTTCGTCGATAGCTCGCCTGATTGGGGTGGTCGCCACAAAAATAGGTCGCATCGATCAAATTATGCCCGATCTGCTGTTCGAATGCTGCCTGAACTTCCCAAAATGTCTCCTCTCCGAAATAGCCGCGTCCAATCCCGCTTTGGTTCGTGACAACTACCAGCCCAAATCCTTGCTCCTTTAAACGTTTGAGCGATTCGGTGACACCCGGCAGCACCTGCACTTTGGCGGGATCTGAGCAATAGGGAACGTCGAGCATCAGCGTGCCGTCGCGATCGAGGAAAACTGCTCTGTTCATGGTCATCGTGAGTGCGCGAGAAGAAAACTTTCCCGAAGTTCCTGAGGGGTAACCGTAGCCGTTCCGAACTTGGCCACTACGACGCTGCTGGCATAGTTAGAAATCTCCGCCGCTTCAACCGCGCTTGCGCCTGCGAGCAAGGCCAAGGTGTAGAAAGCGATTGCCGTATCGCCCGCTCCGGACACGTCGTAAACCTCCCTCGCTCGTGGAGGAATATGGTAAGGAGGTATTTCTGGGGTAAACAACATCATTCCTTTGTCTCCGAGCGTGATGAGGAGTTGTTTAGGCCTCCAGAGCTCCAGCAGCTTTGTGCCGATCGCGAGAAGTGCGGGATCCTCGGCTGGATTCTCGGCTGGTTCTTTCCAGGGTTCGTTTGCAGCCGAAAAGGCTTCGCTCCGATTCGGCTTAACCGCAGTAAGTCCCCTCCATTGGAGTTGATTTCTTGGATTCGGGTCCGCAGTGACGATCTTTTCTTTGGCGAGTACCGCAATTCTATCGACAAACGACTGCCGCAAAAAGCCTTTTCCGTAGTCTTCCAGAATGATGGCATCAATGCGCGGAAGTAGCTGTTGGATTGTCTCGATGCTGGAGTCTTCGGTCTCTTGGCTCAGGGCCCAGGTCCGTTCGCGGTCGACGCGCACAACTTGTTGTTGGCGCGCGATGATCCGCGTTTTGACGATCGTTTGAAACGTTGGGACGGCCTGGAGTGTTTCGTGTCGAATACCTGTATTCTCCAGAATCTGGCGCAGCCGGGCGCTGGCATCGTCGGCTCCAACTAAGCCCATTACATAGGCTTCCGTGCCGCACTCGCGGACGTTGCGAGCGACGTTTGCTGCGCCTCCTGGGTAATACGATTCGCGCAACACTTCGACTACCGGAACAGGGGCTTCGGGCGAGATGCGAGAGACGCGGCCCCACACAAATTCGTCCAGCATTACATCACCGATTACCAGTACGCGTTTGCTCGGGAACTGGCCCAGAATTTGTTCTAATCGCGTGAGATTCATCTGGTATCTGAAGCCAAGCGGTTTGGAGAATGGTAGCGCTGATCGAACAGGTCAAGCGGAATACTGCTGATCGTCCCTGAGGATTGCGAAAATGAGGAGGTTTCTGCGTCTACGGCCCTGCATCCGGCTAAAGCGGCTCCAGCGCCCAGATATAAAATCGGTCGAGCGAACAAGTTGGATCACGACAGGCACTCAACGTTGCTGTGATTCGGAGTTTGCTCAAAAAGCAGTTTGCTTTTAGGCTGGCCGCGATAATTGGAGGACGAGGACGCCAGGAGGCGGCTGATTTAGCCTTAACCGCTGGAACTGAACGAATATCGCCTCTCGGTTATTCTTCTTGGAACGATGAAAAAATTTCATTTTGCGTTGTTTATTGTGGTGGCTACCGGCTTTCCCTGCTTAGCAGGAGCTGATGCGCCGGCTCGGCAGATAGACCTGAACCGATTTCCCGCGACAAAACTGGACGACGTCGTAGTGCCTCTCCCCAGTGAGGTTTTCAATGTTCTGGATAAGTTAGGCACACCGAATTGGCGAGGTGAACTGCGCAATCCAAACATCAATAATCGGGGCGAACGGGCGCAGATCGCTTTGTTGCTCGGTTCGGTAGTAGCCGAAGGCTTTGTCGCGGTCGAAGCCACCGACCGGGAACGGGTAAAGCAAGTTGGCCGGGACGTGCTGCAGCTTGCCCGGGCAATTGGGGTTGAAAAGACCGTTTTGACGCGGACAAATTCTATCTTAACGAAGGCAGATTCAGACGATTGGGTAGGCGTTCGCCAGGAACTGGATGGCGCTTTATCCGACGTGAAAAGTGCGATGATCGCGTTGCGCGACGATCAGTTGGCTCATCTCGTTAGCTTGGGCGGATGGCTACGCGGAACCGAGGTATTGACTTCGATTGTCGGCAAGAGCTACTCGGCTGATGGCGCAGATTTGTTGAATCAACCCGATCTCTTGAAGTATTTCCAAGAAAGATTAGCCGGGATGCCGCCACGGCTACGAAACAATCAATTGGTGAGCAGGATCCAGAAGAGCTTAGATGAAATTTCGCCGCTCATTAATCAGAAGATCACGCCGGCTTCGGTGAAGCGAATTCACGATATTACTGGGGATATTGTGAAAGCGATTAATTCGAAGGCTTAGACAACATTTGTGAGATCAATATTAACTGCGATCGGTGTTCTGGCGGTGCAGGTGGCGGCTCATGCTACCGTAGATGACGCGATTTCTCGGGCCATGGAGGCGATTGATCCCTACGTGAAACAGGGGTACGTAGTTCGCCAAGACCAGTGGGGAGGAGACTTGGGTGTTAAGCAGCAACAGGCCATCACTCACACGCTTTTCAAAGGGAACGACTATTGGTTCTGTATGGGGACCGATGTCGACAATGCCCGCGTTTCGATCCACGTTTACGATCCGCGAGGGAGGCTCGTGGAAAATGATTCCTGGCAAAAGGGGCGTTTTGCGGGCGCCCGGATCGTTGCTCCCGCGACTGGCACTTATTACATTATCGTCGAGATCATATCCTCCCCGGTGGAGCGTACCCATTGGGCGATGGTGTATGGGTACAAATGATCGCGTTGACCATGTGTAATTGGGCGTCGGTCTCTTTTTTTTACCTGGACCGCGCAGGGAATCGTCTTGCGTCGTTCATTCCTTGCTTTGCTTCGTTGGCGGTTTCCGGTAGACGGTAATTTCTGCGTTGACCAATTGTGACAACCGCTGAATATCGATGAGCCATTTTTACCAGACCGTCACGATTTAGTGAACATGGTAGAATCAGAAACTCTTCAATTTGAAAACGGTCGGGCGCTGCAAAATCTGTATGCGAACGATCTCCGGCTTTTGCAGACGCTCGAACAGAAGCTCGATCTCAAGGTAACCACGCGAGACGGTTGGCTGCGATTGGAAGGGGAACGCAATAATATCGAGAAGGCGCGCCAACTTTTTGACCAGCTGGAAGCAGCTCGCCAACGCGGAATGCAGATTCACCGGCACGAATTTCAGTATGCCCTCGACGTTGTCAGCGGAAGATCGGAAGAATCGTTGGGACAATTGGCGGAAGTGCAGATCCTGAGCTCGGCTCGCCGAACTCCGATTAGCCCCAAAACCAGCCAGCAGTTGAACTACGTCCAAGCAATTCAAACGTTTGATATTGTCTTTGGCATCGGTCCGGCCGGTACTGGAAAGACTTATTTGGCCATGGCGATGGCAGTGGAGGCGCTGAAGCGAGAATCAGTCAGGCGCGTCATTCTGACTCGCCCCGCGGTGGAAGCCGGCGAGGCGCTCGGTTTTCTCCCAGGGGATCTCCAGGAGAAAATTTTCCCGTATTTGCGCCCCTTGTATGACGCGTTGTATGATATGATTTCTGCAGAGGAAATTCAGAAATTCATGGATCGGGGCGTGATCGAAATTGCTCCGCTTGCTTACATGCGTGGGCGGACCCTCAACGACGCGTTTGTTATCCTCGACGAGGCGCAAAATACGACTAGGGAGCAGATGTTTATGTTTCTCACCCGTCTAGGGGCTGATTCTAAGTGTGTAGTGACGGGCGATCAGACGCAGATCGATCTTCCGCCGAACAAATCATCGGGGCTGATCGAGGCGCTGCAGGCACTCCGCGGGGTTGCGGGCATTCAGTTCATCGAGTTCACGGAACGCGATGTCGTGAGGCATTCGCTTGTGCAATCCATCATTCGCGCCTACAAGACGTTTAGAGCAAAACAAAACCCGCCGCCCCGGTAGCATGCGAATAAGGAAAGCGTAAATTGTTAATGGGTATGTTTGGATCACAGGACAGGAAGCGGTTGGTCAAAAAGGGACTGGCTTGCCATAAGCAAAGACGCAAGCCGGCGCAGAAAGAATGGGCGCGGAAACTGGAGTCCGACCCATGGGTGAAAACGGGAATGTTCGCCGTTTTCATTCTGGTCTTAGCTTTCCTTATCTTTTCTCGGGAGCATCCCGAACCGGCGAAGTATTTTCTTATCGGACTTCTGGTATTTATCACCGCGTTGGCTCAGCTCTGGATCAATTACCCTGAAACCTTTCAGAAGAATTCTCGAATTGGTCTGGTCTTCGGCGTGATGCTCTTACATCTGTGCATCGCGAAGCTCATCATGGTCTTCTGCAGCGATCCTCATGGGGCGTTGCGGCCGGAGATCGGGGTATTACTTATACCTTACGCATTAGCGCCGCTGGTGCTCTCGGTGCTGCTGGGGAAGAACTATGGCATTTATGCCGCCGTCTTCGTCAGTCTGTGGAGTTCTATTCTCTTTCGCGGGGTTGACGCCGTGTTGTTGGTGATGTCGCTCATCAGCGGCTTCATCGCTGTATTTATCACGATTCAAGTGCGCAGAAGAAGTCGTCTCTTGCGCGCAGGATTTTACGTCGGGCTCGCGACCTGGCTTTTAGCGGTGTCATTCGGAATCATTTCTATCTCCTGGTTGCAGTTGCCCGAGATGGACTGGGCGATGTTCGCCAAACAGTCTTTGGCGGCGATTTTGAACGGGGTATTAACCGGAATGGCGGTGGGCGGCGCTTTGCCGCTTCTCGAGGCATGTTTTCAGATCACCACCGATATGTCCTGGTTGGAAATGGCAGATCGCAACCATCCAATCCTTTTGCGCCTCAGTCTCGAGGCCCCGGGAACCTGGCATCACAGCGACGTGGTAGCCGATCTGGCAGAGGTCGCTGCCAATCGAATTGGCGCGAATGGAACCATGTGCCGCGCTTGCGCCTATTTTCATGATATCGGCAAGCTAGTGAAGCCAAACTACTTTTCGGAAAATATTATTGGAGACGAAAATCCCCACGATGATTTGGCTCCAACCATGAGCGCTCTGATCATCATCGCCCATGTCAAGGAAGGCGTCGATATCGCCCTGAAATATGGCCTGAACCAAAGGGTGATCGATGTCATCCAACAACATCACGGCACGTCTCTGGTTTCCTATTTTTACAAGAGAGCACTCCAGCAACAGCGGGATGCTCGAGAAGGCGGCAAGATCATGAATATCCGGGAGGAAGACATTCCGGAGGTGCGGGAGGAAAGCTTCCGTTACAGCGGGCCTAAACCGCAATTCAAAGAAAGCGGAATCATCAGCTTGGCGGATGCCGTGGAAAGCGCGGCCCGCAGCCTAGATAAGCCGACTCCCCAAAAGATCGAGCAACTGGTGAACGAAATCATCAACAAGCGGATTGCTGGGGGCCAGCTGGACGAGTGCGATCTAACTTTGAAAGAAATTCGCGCCATTTCGGAGACTTTCCGGTTCACGCTGCAAAACATGCTCCATACCCGGATCAAATATCCCAAGGACGAGGAGAAGGCAGAGCAAGAGTCCCGCCGGTTGCGCAATCTTCCGCCGGCATCGGCAGCCTGATGCCGGAACTTTCCTTGCTGAATCGGCAGCGGGCGAGAGTGATCGATCTCCAATCGTTAGCTCAATTTGCCCAACGTGCCCTGACCAAAGTGGAGGCACTCGGGCGGAACGTTTTGCCGAAGGAAATTACAGTCGTTTTCGTTTCCGATCGACGTATCTCGAACATTCATCGGCGTTTTCTGCAGGTCGCTGGTCCAACTGATGTAATTACTTTTCAGCACGGCGAAATAGTCATCAGCGTGGAAACCGCCTGTCACCAGGCGACCCGGCTCGATAAAGAGCTATTCGAAGAACTCTGCCTCTATGTAGTCCATGGATTGCTCCATCTCGCCGGCTACGACGATGTCACGGACTCCGGTTACCGGGAGATGGAACAGCTTCAGCGCCGATTGATGGGGGAGATCAAAGCAGAATCTAGCTCCTAGATTCTGCTATTTTCTGCAAGGCCCGAATCCGTTCCAGGACCGGCGGATGACTGAAGTGTAGACCGACCAGCAGCGGATGCGGCGTCAAATTGGAAAGACTATCCTTGCTGAGCTTTTTCAACGCCAGAACCAACGACCCGGATTCACCTGTCGATTCGGCAGCGAAACGATCCGCCTGATATTCATGACGCCGGCTCCAAGAATTCACCACCACCCCTAAAATGATCGCGAGCGGTTGGATGAGAAGAGAAAACAGCGCGAAGCCAATATAGTAGGACGGATGGGTAACCCCGAACGCGGCGTACAGTTCCGGGCGGGAAAGGCAAAGGGAGGCTAGAACAAAAACAAAGCATAGATTGATTTGTGCAAAAACGAAATGCTGGATTACATGGCGGCGCTTGAAGTGCCCGACTTCATGAGCGAGTACGGCTATCAGCTCGGGTACGGTATGGTTCTCGATCAAGGTGTCGAAAAGCGCGATCCGTTTATTTTTTCCGAAGCCGGTAAAGAAGGCGTTCGCTTTGGAGGAGCGACGCGAGCCGTCGATCACCAACAAGTCCCGGAGCGGGAACCGTTGCTTTTGGCAGTAAGTCAGGACCCCGTCTCGCAGCGGTCCGGCGGGCAGGGGAGAAAATTTGAAGAACAATGGCAGAATGAAGGTTGGCGCCAGATACACAAGCAGAATTGAAACCGCCGCAGTGATCAGCCAGGCCAGCGGCCAAATTTGCGGGCCAAAACGCTCTAGGAGATTAAGGACAAGCGTGAGAAAACCAACCAGGAGCACACCCGCGAGCGCCCAACCTTTCAGGCGATCGAGCACAAAGGTTTTCAGCGTCGCACGATTAAAGCCAAATTGTTGCTCGATAACGAACGTTGCGTATGCCTCGAAGGGCAGTTCTAGCAGCTCGCGAGCCGCGGCTAATATACCCAAATAAAGCAGCCCGGTGATCACCGGACCTTGGTGCAAAGTTTTTAACCAGACATCGAGCCTTTCGAAACCACCGAAACCCCAGAAAAGCAGCAGACAACCAAGATCAAAGGTAGCCGAGATGAGCTCAAACCGAGTTTTTACTCGCAGATAATCCTGCGATTGCCGGTAGCGGCTCGACTCATAAATGCCGACAAATTCAGATGGAACTTCATCCTGCAAATTCTTTATATTCAGGATCTTGGCTACTGAATCCAAAAGGTAATACCCGATTAAACCGGAAAGAATGAATGCGGCTACCATGCGACGAAAACAAACAATATAAAACAGCGTGCGAACAGAGCCTAAAGTCAATATTGATACTGCGATTCTTCCTGCCGGGCTGTGGGAGCTGCAAGCAACGCTAAAATTGCAAAATACAGTTTCGTAATTGCAAAATACAAACCACTTGCGGTTGACCGATCGGTTTAGTATATTGCCCACCTGATGAAGCAGTGTGAGTCAAAGCTCAAGCTCTTACGAACCGCCCACGAGCTAATCTGGCGTCAAAGCTATGGCTCGGTTGGCGTTGACCAGATTTGCGAGCAATCCGGGGTAAAAAAGGGAAGTTTTTACCATTTTTTTCGATCTAAATCTGAACTGACGGTGGCGGCCTACGAATATCATTGGGAACAGCTTAGAGCTGCTCTCGATCGCGTTTTCTCGGTCCAGAAAACTCCGCTTGAGCGACTCGACGCCTATTTCAGCCAAATCCACCAAAACCAAAAGGAGCGTTTCGATAGGGTCGGCCGATTGCTTGGATGTCCTTTTGTTTCGCTCGGTTGCGAGCTGAGTACGCAGGACGAAAGCATCCGGAAGATGGCTCAGCAAATCAGTGAGGGGAAATGTCGCTATTTGGAAGCTACGCTTCGTGACGGTATCAATCGCGGCGACATTCCGCCCAGGGACCCGCCGGTACTCGCTCGGGAGCTGCATTCGTATCTTGTCGGAATCGTGCAAGAAGCCAAAATCGCCAACGACCTTCGAGTCTTGGACCGAATGCGGCCCGGCGCCTATCGGATGCTCGGGCTGGGTGAGCCAGAGCTAGTACACTGATTTCTTCGTCGGCTAGTGGACGTGAGCGCCCGGTCGAACTCCCTAACCTCTCGCTGGCGATAGTTCTCGCCAACCTAGCCTCCAGGAAGATTTTTTCCGATGTGCGAGTCGATCTCCGCTCGATTTTCGCGTCATTTGCTCGATCGTGAATTGGGCGTTCGCTGATTGCGAATGGGAGACTCACAGCAAACCAAACACGATTATGACATTACAACCACTGTACGTAGCATCGGCGACTGCAATCTCTGGGCGGGAAGGTTCCGGCGAAACCTCGGATGGCAATATGAAGGTCACGTTCAATCTCCAGAAGGAATTGGGCGGTAATCCGAAGCCGGGCACCACGAATCCGGAACAGTTATTTGCTTTAGGTTATGCTTCTTGTTTCGGTCAGGCGGTTAGAGTAGTGAGCGGGCAACAGCATGTCGCGCTCAAAGATGTAACGGTTCATTCGGACGTAACGCTCGGTAAGACGGATTCAGGCGGATTCGGGCTGGCCGTCAAGCTGGGTGTGCACCTCCCTGGAGTCGAGCGCGCCCAGGCAGAGAAAATAGTCCAAGCAGCCCACCAAATTTGTCCCTACTCCAACGCAACGCGAGGCAACATCGACGTGCAAATAGGCGTCGATTAAGGCGAGCTCGGGTTCGCGCGGACATGGACTTAGAGCTGGACGGAAAATTGGCTTTGGTGACCGGTTCCACCGCCGGGATCGGTTTTGCCATTGCGCGGGGATTAGCTCGCGAAGGAGCGCGAGTGATCGTAAACGGCCGATCGGAAGAGCGGGTCAACGGAGCGATTGATGCGATCAAAAAGCAGTATGGTTCTACGGAAGTACAAGGCTTTGTGGGGGATCTCAGCGTGGCCGAGGTGGCAGCCGAATTGACTAAACTCTATTTCGACCTGGATATACTGATCAACAATCTCGGAATTTTTGAACCCAAACCGTTCGCAGAGATCAGCGATCAGGATTGGACGCGCTTCTTCGAAGTGAACGTCCTTTCCGGGATACGGCTATCTCGTTTTTACCTCCCGCGAATGCTCAAGAAAGATTGGGGAAGAATCATATTCATCTCCAGCGAATCCGCGCTCCAGATTCCACCGGAAATGATTCATTATGGCATGACGAAGACCGCCCAATTAGCAGTCTCTCGTGGGCTGGCTGAATTGACAGCGGGTTCAGGCGTGACCGTGAACGCAATCTTGCCCGGACCGACTGCGTCGGAAGGGGTGAGCGATTTCGTGGATCGTCTTTCAAAACAATCGAATCAGTCGGCGACGGATTTCGAGAAACAGTTTTTTGAGAAGATCCGTCCAACCAGTCTCTTAAAGCGTTTTGCCTCAACCGAAGAGATCGCCAACCTTGTCGTCTACGTTTCCAGCCCGGCGGCCTCGGCCACTAATGGAGCCGCCTTGCGCGTGGATGGTGGCGTCGTGCGCGCAATTGCTTAAGGCGAACGACAAACCAGCGCCCGCCTATGGATCGTTCGGAACCGACACAGCACCGGGAATCGTTAGCATCACCGAGGTTACGGCAGGCGGGTATTTCCATTCATCATACTTTTGAACCGGGCGATCTCGGGCAACTTATCCTGATCCACGGCGTCCAGAACTTTCAGGACTACCGATTCAATCCTGTGCACGAGGCCTACTGTGCGAAGATCGCGGCTGATTTCATCCTCGAACCAGGAAGCGAGCGATCAAAGGTTTGGCTGGCCAAGCAAAAAGGGTCTGTAGCCGGATCGGTCTTCATCTTTGAGCAGCCAGGTAACCAGGCTCAGCTTCGGTTGCTATTTGTTGATGCGTCCGTCCGCGGTTTTGGGCTCGGCCGCTGGTTGGTGGAAGAGTCTGTCCGCTACTGCCGGGAGACAGGTTTTCGCACGGTATTTTTGTGGACGGTCCAAGGTCTTGACCGAGCGATTTCCATTTATTCTTCGCTCGGATTTAAAGAGACTGAAGTGAAGAAGACGTTGACCTGGGGACGGGAAACCGTCGAGGTGCGGTACGATCTGGTGCTGAATTAAGCAGACTTTACAGCAGGCCGGGAAGAAAGACTCTTAAACAAGGAGATCGCAAAGATCTCAAAGAGGGGATTCTGATTTTTTGCCAAGCCCTGAATCGGGTGGAGGTCGGACGAGGAAAATCAATGCCGAGGATCAAAAAGCTGTACAAGAAATAATATAACATATAATTATAATGTATATTTAATTGTAAAGCCAAATCTCCATGAAAGAAATGAAGCGGGTTGATCAGTTGTCGTACCAAGTAATCGGGGGTGCGATTGAAATGTACTACCCTATTTTGGGATTCTCTGTGACCTCCTGTCCAAAAAATCTGTCTTCGCAATCTTCTGTAGAACTTGTTGCCTTAACGTGTGGTCTCAAGTTCTTCCGCAATCCGGTTCAACGCTGCCAGCGGATCGACCGCCGCTGTGATTGGGCGACCGATCACCAAATAATCGGAACCAGCCTTGAGCGCTTCGGCCGGAGTCATCACGCGTTTTTGATCTCCGGGATCGCTGCCGATTGGACGGACACCGGGCGTCACTATTGTGAAATACGATCCAAATCGTTCCCGGAGTGATGCGATTTCGAGCGGGCTCGCTACTAACCCGTTGATACCTACCGCCTTCGCCAAGGTAGCAAGCAGCAGCACCTGCTCCGGTACACTCGCTTTGGTCCCAACCTCGGCCAATGCCTGATCGTTCAGACTCGTCAAAACGGTGACACCGAGGAGTAGCGTCGACGATTCCGCCCTCCCTGCGACCGCAGCTCGACACATTTCCGAACCGCCGCATAGATGGATCGTCAACATGTCGGCCCCCAGGGCGCTGGCGGACCGGACTGCTTGCTGTACCGTATTGGGAATGTCATGAAATTTCAGATCGAGAAAAATTTTGGTACCGCTTTTCTTGATCTCTTCCACGATGGCGGGTCCCACCGCGGTGAATAGCTGTAATCCGACTTTGAACCATCCAACTTTGCCGCCGAGTCGCTGGACTAAGTCGCGTGCTTTCTCCGGGGAAGCAACATCCAGAGGAACGATAATTTTATCTTTAGCCCGCCAGAGATCTTTCACAGGATGACCTTGTATGAGGATATTCACTCCGGCCAAGATTAATCTTACGCTCGAGATTCACGGAAGACGCCCGGACGGATACCATGAAGTGGCGACTTGGATGGTACCGATAGCTTTGTATGATGCCTTGACGATTGAACCCGCGGCCGAGGATTCTTTTGAATCGAATCTTTCCGAGCTGCCAAGTGATGATTCGAATTTGG
Source organism: uncultured Verrucomicrobiae bacterium (assembly GCA_963804425.1). Lineage (GTDB taxonomy): Bacteria > Verrucomicrobiota > Verrucomicrobiia > Chthoniobacterales > JAFAMB01 > DASTDH01. The sequence goes on from CAWDQF010000007.1 coordinate 1,173,584, forward strand.
TGATGCGCGCCGTCGCTGCTTTTCAAGCAGTCAGGCCCAAGCGAGAGTCTTATCGAATTGTTTTGGAAAAGAACATTCCGATGGGAGCCGGTTTAGGCGGTGGCAGTAGTGATGCCGCGGCCACCCTTCGACTCTTGAATCGCTTGGCCGGCGATCCCCTGTTCCCAGGAATCCTGCTAGCGATGGCCGCTGAACTCGGGTCGGACGTCGCCTTTTTTATCGAGAGCCGCTCTGCCTGGTGTACCGGCCGGGGAGAGAAAATGGAACTGCGAGATTTTCCGAACGATCGTTGGATCTGTCTAGTGAAGCCCGACTTTCTGGTATCGACGGCGTGGGCTTACACGGCTTACGCCAAGTTGCCAGAGAACCGCAAACGCGGGGAGAGCGTAGATAGCGTTTGGGGGGCTCTGCGCAACGATCTGGAGCCGGCAGTTTTTTCCAAATATTTACTACTCCCGGAAATTGAGTCGTGGTTTCGCCTACAATCTGAGACCGAGGTCGCGCTGATGTCCGGCTCTGGTTCGACTATGTTTGCCATTGTGCGAAGCGCGGCGTCAGCTGAAACATTGCGGAAGCGGTTCGAGACCGAATTCGGTGAGAATTTTTGGACGTTTGTCGGACTGGTGAATCCGTCACCGCGCTTGGCGTTTGCCGGCGACGTAAAGACCGCCTAAGACTCTTGCATGTCAGAGATAGCCACCCTTGGACTCATTGCCGGCAACGGGATCTATCCGCTGCTGGTGGCTCGCGCTGCCCGCCAACACGGTGTTCGCGAAATCCATGTGGCTGCATTTGAAAATGAGACTCGCCCTGATTTGGCTGATTCCGCCGACACAATTGAGTGGCTGCGCGTGGGACAACTCAACCGGTTGTTAAAATATCTCAATCGCGTGGGTGCGCATCACGCGATAATGGCTGGCCAGATCGCTCCGACGAATTTGTTCGAGCTTCGGCCGGACCTCAAAGCGCTGATATTGTTAGGTAAACTCAAGAAACGGAATGCGGAGACCCTGTTCGGAGGGATAGCCGCAGAGTTGGCCAAGGGAGGCGTCGCTCTGTTGCCGGCAACCACCTTTCTGGAGGAATCGCTGGCCGGTACTGGCTGGTTGGCCGGGCCAAAGGCGAAGCGGCGATTCTTAGAAGATGCTGAATTTGGATTTGCGGTGGCTAAGGAGGTTAGCCGATTGGACATCGGCCAGACGGTTGTTGTACGGCATGGCACCGTTTTGGCGGTCGAGGCGTTTGAAGGAACGAATGAAGCGATTCGGCGAGGTGCCGTTCTTGGGAAAGGGCTGGCCGTGGCCGTCAAGGTATCGAAACCAAACCAGGATTTCCGCTTCGACGTTCCCGTCATCGGTTGTCAGACGATCGAAGTTGCGGCTGAAGCGGGTCTAAAGCTGATTGCCATTGAGGCCGGCAAGACGCTGTTGCTTGACCGGCCTGCGGTCGAGACCGCAGCAAATCAGTATCAAGTTTCGATTTACGGAATGAGCGAATGAGCGAGCTAATCAGAATCGGAGTAGTCGGTGTCGGGAGTATCGGAAAGAATCATGCGCGGATTTGTGCCGAATTGTCCGATGCACAATTCTCCGCTGTGTTCGATATCAATCGTGAATCGGCCGAAGCGATTGCTGCCCAGTATGGGGCAAAGGTGGCGGGCTCATTGGACGAATTCATTTCACTCACCGATGCTGCGACGGTGGCAGCGCCGACCGCCGTACACTACGAGATCGGAAGGGCACTGCTCGCGCGCGGCAAGCATGTTTTAATCGAGAAACCGATCACCGAAACACCGGCTCAAGCTGAAGATCTCGTTCGGCTAGCCCGCGAGCGCTCGTTGATTCTTCAGGTCGGTCATATTGAACGATTTAATCCAATATTGAGCGCGCTCGAACAACGGCTCACCCGGCCTCGATTCATTGAGTCGCATCGGTTGTCTCCCTATCCCTTTCGGAGCGTAGAGATCGGTGTGGTTCTCGATCTGATGATCCATGATCTGGAGATCATTCTGCATTTGGTTCGCTCTCCCGTACAAAGCATTGACGCTGTGGGGGTCCCCGTTCTTAGCAAAAGGGAAGATATCGCAAATGCCCGCATCCGCTTTGAGAGCGGTTGCGTGGCCAATGTGACAGCTAGCCGGATAAGTCCGGAGAAAATGCGCAAGATCCGCGTTTTCCAAGAGGACACTTACCTTTCATTGGATTACCAAGCGCAAGCGGGAGAAATTTTTCGTTTGGTTGATGGGCAAATCACTCGAGAGACAGTGGCAGTCGAGAAAGAAGAGCCACTAAAACGAGAACTACAATCCTTCGTCGAGTGCACTCGACACGGCGTGCAGCCGGTGGTCTCAGGGTCTGGAGCCACGGCCGCCCTAGAATTAGCTATCGAGATCACTGAATTGATCAACGCATTTGTGGCGAGTCAGCAGAATCCTTCTGATGCGCGGCCTCGCTAGTTGTTCATGAAGCTGTATATCATCGCAGGAGAATCGAGTGGTGACGCGCATGCCGCGGTGCTGATGCATGAATTGCAGTCGTTGCGGTCGGACATTGAGTTCTACGGCGCTGGCGGTCCCAAAATGCGAGAGGTGGGCGGCTCCCAGATCTTCGATTGGACGCACGAAGCAGTGGTTGGGCTCTGGGATGTCCTGATGAAATACCCGTACTTTCGCAGGCAATTCTACCGGATGTATCGGGAGATCTGCCGATTGCTTCCCGACGCTGTGATCTTTGTGGACTATCCCGGCTTCAACCTACGGTTGGCCAATTACCTGCATGGCAAAGGCTATCCCGGCAAAAAGATCTATTACATCAGCCCTCAGGTGTGGGCCTGGAACCGGGGACGTATTCCCAAAATGGCAACGTATCTGGATTTGATGATGTGCATTTTCCCATTCGAAAAACCATTGTATGAGGCGAGCGGATTGCGTACCGAGTTTGTTGGCCATCCGATGATTGCAGAGCTGGAAGCAAAGCGAATACCAGCAGGCCGTGACCCCAAACTAATTGGCCTGTTGCCCGGAAGTCGCGAACGGGAGGTACGCCGAATATTCCCGATCATGCTGGAGGCGGCCAGCATTCTCTTGCGACGGGATCCCACTATTCGCCTGGAAGTTTCGGCGGCATCGGAAAAACTGCGCGACTTAATCGCCGCGATAGCCGGTCGCTACGGTCTGAATGGTATTCCCATCGGAGTACGGCATGCGAGTGAACTGATGCAGCGAGCGTTTGCAGGAATGGTGGCCTCCGGCACTGCCACCATGGAGGCTGCTTTTTTCCGATTTCCGTTTGTCCTGTTGTACAAAGTTTCGTGGCTGACATTTGTCCCCGGGCGGTTGCTAGTGAAGGTCAATTACCTTGGCATGCCAAATATTCTGGCGGCGGAACCGCCGATTATTCCGGAATTCATCCAACACGAAGCTGTGCCGGAGCGCATCGCCGATTCAGTTTGGTCGCTTTATTCCGATGACGCGACTCGGACAAACATGATTAAATCGATGGATGAGATCATCCTTCAGCTAGCTGAAGGGCAGGCAGGGCACCGGGCGGCAGAAGTGGTTTTGCGGGAACTTGGTTCGCCGGCTTTTCTGCTTTGACGAGCACGCTTCGGCCTTCCGGGAAATCGCTTGTGGCGAGGCCGTCGATTGGGATTCATCTTGTCCGGTGAATGAACTGAAACCTTTTCTCGAGTCGTTGTGGGCGCCGTGGCGAGTGGAGTATTTTGAGCGTCCTGACAACGCGCGCGATTTCCTGCGTCGTGCCGCGGAATGCACCAACGATGCTGAGCACTATATCGTTTATCGCCGGAAATCTACTTTCCTGGTGATGAACCTTTACCCGTACTCAGCCGGTCATTTGATGGCCGTTCCTTATCGCGAAGTGTCGACGCTCGAGGAATTGGCGTCATCAGAGAGACTTGAGTTGATCGATCTTTCGATCTACGCGCAGCGTTTGCTCCGCGATGTGGTGAAAGCCGAAGCTTTCAACATCGGATGGAATCTCGGCGCTGCGGCAGGAGCTGGCGTCGAGGGGCATTTGCATCTCCACATCGTACCCCGATGGGCAGGTGACCATAATTTCATGACGGTGACGGGTGGCACGCGAATTATTCCGCAGGGCTTGCGTCCTCTTTACGATAAACTTCGCGCGGCAGCCGAGCACATTGCGTTTCCGGCCGCCGAGTAGCGCACCTGGTCTGTGAAATTGAGCGTCTTTCGCGAATGGCGCGAACCCGCAGTCGAAGGTTGGATCACTTGCGGCTGGACCAGCGACCGATGCCGGTCGGATCGACGGTCCATTTTGATCGGACCGCTGCTCTCAATTTCACGGACTGGTGCGCTACTCGAAGAAAAGATTGTAATGTCGGTCCGTCGAAGCTCGACTTCATCGAGCGGATCGAGAAAAATCTTTTGGGCCCTCGCTGCCGATGACTCGTCTATTATCACTATGCGCTTTGCGACCAGCGATTTTTGTTTTGGCGTGGCTAGTGGCTATGCCTTTGCCCGCAGCGGATCAGCCGATAAAAAAAATTCGGATCGGTCTGATCTCTCGACAAAAAGGAACGGCTTATTTCAACGCGATTTATGAAGGTGCAAAAAAGGCTTCCGCTGAGTTGGATGATGTCGATCTTTTATACGACGGTCCAGCGGACGATAGTCCAGAGAGGGAAGGCCAATGCATCGATCAAATGATCACCAAAAGGGTGGATGTCTTAGCGGTGGCGGGAACTGATCCACCCAGCTTAGCGCCCGTACTAAAGAAGGCACGGCAGCGAGGAATCAAAGTCATTACCTGGGATAACGATGAGAGCAAAGACTCACGAGATTTTTTCATAAATCAGGTCACAGATCGCGATTTTGGATATGCGTTGGTTGACGCCATGGCCCAAGCCCTCGGCGGAGAAAAGCCTGAAGGTAAAGTAGCGGTCGAGACCACTTTTCTGACCGCCGCCGGCCAGAACAATTGGATCGCGTACATGAAGGAGCGCCTCGGTCTCTATCCTGGTATCCAGCTGCTCGAAACCAAGCCAACCAACGGAGATCAGAGCGTCGCGATCCAGTTAACCAATAATCTCTTGTTAGGCTATCCGGATCTTCGCGGGGTGTGGGCGCTGAACGTAGATGCATTAAGCAGTTGCGCTGAAACAATCAGTCGCTCAGGGAAAGATGGTCAGGTTCACCTCGTGGGGTTGGGCACACCGGCAGCCATGGAGCAGTTTGTGCAAAGCGGAAAGGTAAGTGCGGTGGTGCTGTGGGACGTGCCAGAGTTGGGCCAGCTGATCATCTATGTGAGCGAAGCTCTGGCGAAAGGTCAATTGAAAGCAGGGACCGTTGAATTCTCTTGTCCGCTGGGAACCAAGAAGATCGACGGCAATACGATCACTGTTGGCCGGCCAATTGTTTTTACTAAGGAGAATATTGAGCAGTATAAATTCTGAACGCGGGAGACGGGATACAGGGGGCCAATCGGTAATCGGTAATCGGTCACCGTTGATTCGAGAACAGCTATAAGCAAAGCGCCGAAGGCGGGCTTTAGGAAATCGAATTCTCCAGCGATCACGCACCTTCGGGCCGTATCCCAAACCTCAGGAGGCAGTTATTATCAGTTTCCCTCAACCAAGCGTTTTTCAACTCTCTGCTAGGCTATCATGAAGCGCGCCCGCCTTCGGCGCTTGCGATTACCGATTATCGATTGCCGATTACCGATTAGAGGCATAGGCGAGCCGCCAACGGTTTACCAGCTGGTGTATCCGCCATCCATGACCAAGTTGCTGCCGGTAAAATAACTACTTGCGTCGGACGCGAGAAATACGACGGCGGCGGCGACTTCTCTTGGTTCGCCGACCCGTCCCATCGGCGTAAACTCGAGCCAATATTTGTACCAATCGCTTTGCGCCATGCCGAGTTTAGTCATTTCGGTCCCGATGTAGCCAGGCGAAATACTGTTTACGCGGACCCCTCGCTTGGCCCATTCGCCTGCCAATGATTTGGTGAGCATAATGACCGCAGCTTTGGAAGCGTTGTAGGCCGCTTGTGGTTGGGGATAATTGGAGATCAGACCCGACATCGACGCCGTGTTGATCATGCTGCCTTTGCCCTGTTGGAGCATGACTTTGCCAAACTCTCGGCAACAGTAAAAGACAGCGTTCAGATTAATATCGATCACCCGGAGCCAGTCTTCGCTGCTGCACTCCTCTGAAGGGACGTTCACCGCAATCCCCGCATTATTGAATGCGACATCGATGCGCGAGTGCTTGGCCACAATGTCAGCGGCGAGCTTCGCGACTTGCTCCGGTTTGGTCAGGTCTACCGCAAAAAAATCAGCCTCAAACTCCCGCGCTGCTTTTTCTCCAAGCTCGCGATTGATATCGGCGATGATAATTTGGGCTCCGTTTTCGCGCAACGCTCGCGCAGTCTCAAAGCCGATTCCGCGAGCTCCGCCGGTCACTACGGCGACGCGGCCATCTAGGGGGGTAAGGGGAGTATAGCTCATGATCGACGAACAGAATAAGGAGGATGTGATTGGTGGCAACGGCAAAGGTGAGCGGTTGCAACCCGCAACTTCTAAACCCTAGCCGTTACGCTCACATCAACGAAGCGCCAGCTTCCGCAAGTGGACTCCGCTCGCCTTTGGTCAGGCAGACATGCGCGGTGATATTCTGATCCTTCAGCCGATTACGTGTATAGACGAGACCGTTCGAGCGGCTGTCAACGTACGCATTGTCAATCTGGGCCGGATCACCAACCATCACCAATTTTGAGCCTTTTGACATCCGGGTGACCACGGTCTTTGCTTCCAGCGGGGTCAGCTGTTGCGCTTCATCCAAAACGAAATAGCGATTTGGGATCGACCTACCGCGGATATAGCAAAGGGCCTCGATCTCGACGATCCCTTGTTCAATCAGCTGTTCGTACGGTTTTAACTGCGGGGTGGCCCCTGGGTGGATTTCGGCGCTCTTACTCTTTCTACTCCTCTTTGCCGACTCGTTTAGTGGGGGGGCTGGAAGCAAAAGCTCAAATGCGTCATAAATTGATTGTAGCCACGGTTTCATTTTTTCGCTCAGCGTACCGGGCAAGTAACCCAATGTGTCTCCCATGGAGACGACAGGGCGGCTCACGGTAATGCCGCTAAAAATGTTGGACCAAAAAAGATGAAGGCCCGCTGCGACCGCCAGCAGCGTTTTGCCCGTTCCCGCCTGGCCATAGCAGGTGACGAGAGAGACGTCCGGATCGAGCAGCGCATCCAGCAGACATTGCTGCCCGAGATTCATCGGTTTCAGGTGAACCCCGCGCGGATTGGTCAGCGCAGGTGGTAAGTTTAGCCTGCGGCAAAGTCCACCTCCGACGTGGCGAGCAGGCATCAGTTTGTGATCTCCGCCGGAAAGGAACACGTATTCGTTCAGGAGCAGGCCCGTCGCTGCCTTCTCGTCTAGTGGCAACTCGCGCGAACTAGCGAAACGCTGCAAGCTTCTTGGGTCGATCTCGATCGTTCGCTGGCCGTAGTCTTCTACGTCGGTGACTTCGACTTTATCGTTTTCGTAATCTTGCGCTTCCAGCCCGATCGCCAGCGCCTTGAGCTGCATGTTCAGGTCCTTCGTTACCAAAATCGTGCGCTCCGGATTCCGATTCTTTACATAGAGGCAGAAGGCCAAAATCCGATTGTCCGAATGATCGAGATCCCGAAAAACCTGGTGGAACCGTCGAAACTCCTTATTGGTCCGAAAATCAGAAAGAAACTCATTCACCGCGATACGGATCGTGCCGCCGCCCGGAGTTTTGGCACCGCGCATAACCAAGCGGCTATTCTGATTGAAACAACGAGTCAGAAAACGGTGGACGGCCCGCGCGTTGGCACCACGCTCGGTCTGTTCGTTCTTGAACTTATCCATTTCGCTAAGCACTTCGATCGGAATCCAGACATGGTTATCGGTAAACCGATAGACCGAATGGGGATCGTGTAGCAGGACATTCGTGTCGAGAACGTAGTTCTTAACGTGACTGCTATTCCCGTTCCGGGAGGGAGCGGGGAGTGAGACCGTGGGGCTGGATTCATGGAACAGCCCAGGTTGATGTTCGGAGTACATCTATTAGCAACAACCGCAGCTGCCGGAGCCGCAGGAAGAGGTAGGTGCGGAACTTGTAATCAATCCGAGCCCGCCGGAGATGATTCGGCGCACCGGTTGACCCGTCTCAGGATCGCGCGAAAGCGGCGTGTCGTTCATGCTCTGTTTTACTTCAAACCTCCGAACCGGAACTTCCGGAGAGTCCGGAACCGTTTCATAGATATAGGTTGCCATGCGTTGGTGGCATACTACCGGTTGTGGGGACGATGGCAAGACAAAGCGTTCGGGAAGCTGTGCCAGCGGTGGTTCAGATTCCCGCGATGCACTGCACCGGATCGATGAACTGATTCACCGCCAACTCCTCGCGAATGATCCGCGCGGCCAACTCCCGAACCGTCTGCACCGCGATTTCTGTTCCCGTTTCTAAACTTAGGGAGGTCATTCGGACGCCGGTCAGGCCGCAGGGTGTGATGTATTGGAACCCGGTGAGATCGGATGACACATTTAAGGCAAAACCGTGCATAGTAACCCATCGGCGAACACCGACGCCGATCGACGCAATCTTCCGGTCCTCGACCCAAACCCCGGTTTTTCCCTCTTCGCGCCGGGCGGACAACTGAAATGCTTCCACTAACCGGATTACCGCCTGTTCCAGAGTGCGCAAAAACCGGTGCAGATCTTTTCCTCGGGTCCGGAGATCGATCACCGGGTAGCCGACTAGCTGCCCAGGTCCGTGATAGGTCGCTTGTCCTCCTCGATTAATTTCGTGAATCGGATATGGGAGTCGTTGAACCGCGCCAAGGCTCGATTTGTCCGGTAGTCTACCGATCGTATACACGGGGTCGTGTTCCAGTAGAAAAAGCGTCTCCTCTCCGGTGCTCCAGCATCTTTCTACGGCTTCGACCTGGAGTTCCAAAGCCGCCGAAAAACTGATGCGCTCGATCGGACGAATATTCATAAGCTGCGCGTCAATGGACCGCGGGTGATGACGGAGTCCGCCATTTGGAGATGAGTGAGCCCAATAGCTAGCGCGTCCGCGGCGTCCGGTTCAGGCGTTTCAGGCAAACTGAGTAGAGCGCGCACCATGAATCCGATCTGCGCCTTTTGTGCCGCTCCTCTGCCCACCACAGCTTGTTTCACTCGCCGGGGCGGATACTCAAATATGGACAAGCCGTGCTGTGCAGCTGCTAAGAGCGCCGCTCCCCGAGCCGCGCCCAGAGTCACTGCCGTTCGCGAGTTTTGGACAAAAATCACACTTTCAACCGCGCAGCACTCCGGCAGGTACTGCGCAATGAGCTGATCGGTCTGCCGATGAATTTCTACCAAGCACTGGCTCAGCGAAAGCTCCGTATGGTTGCGAATAATTCCGTGCGCCAGTGACCGAATCGTTCGTCCTTCCTTCTCCAAGATCGCGAATCCGGACTTTCTCAGAGCAGGATCAATAGCCAGCAGCCGCATTTTGGCGAAAGGATAACGCTTGAATAGGCAGGAGCACAATGGATTTCCGGGCTCTGGCCGAACCGCCAACGCGGCGCGCGAGGATCCAACGGTGTTTAAACTTACTGCCAGGGCGCGCCGTAGCTCGCAAGGGCGGCCTCGCGGTCCGCGAAACTTGCGAAAAGAGGGACTTGAAGCAGGTTTCACCCCTTACCCCGATTGCCTATGACGCAGCAAATGAAAGCGCTGGTAAAAAAGGACCGCGCTCCCGGTTTGAATTTAGAGACAGTTCCAATCCCCGAGATCGGCGAATTCGATGTGCTCATTCGGGTGCTTCGCTCCTCGATCTGTGGGACCGACGTCCACATTTACGAATGGGATGCTTGGGCTCAGAAAACGATCCCGACTCCGATGGTGATCGGACACGAATTTGTCGGGATCATAGAATCGGTGGGCAGCCATGTGCATGATTTCCATCCCGGCATGGTGGTGACGGGAGAAGGCCATCTGGTCTGTGGGCGGTGCCGAAACTGTTTGGCCGGCCGCCGGCATCTCTGTAACAAGACCAGCGGCGTCGGGGTGAATCGACCCGGCGCTTTCGCCGAGTACGTGGCGATTCCGCAAACGAACGTCTGGTCTGCTGATCCGAAAATTTCACTCGATGTACTCTCATGTTTCGACCCATTGGGAAATGCCGTGCACACGGCTCTCTCATTTGATGTGCTCGGTGAAGATGTTTTGATCACCGGGGCGGGCCCGATCGGAGTCATGGCGGTAGCCATCGTAAAGCATGCGGGTGCGCGTCACGTGGTAATCACCGATGTCAATCCTTACCGACTCGAGTTGGGGAAACGACTTGGAGCCACCGTAGCCTGTGATGTGCGCACCCAGAATCCTCAGCAAGTGATGAAGACGCTTGGCATGAAGGAAGGGTTTGATGTTGGCTTGGAGATGTCCGGCAACAATCGCGCTCTCAACGATATGCTGGGAACGATGTGTCATGGCGGCAAGATTGCGCTCCTCGGCATCCAAGGAAAAGAGGCTGCGATCGACTGGGATCTGGTGGTATTCAACGGACTAACGATCAAAGGTATCTACGGTCGCGAGATGTATGAAACTTGGTACAAAATGACGTCGATGCTTCAATCGGGACTAAATATTGAGCCTGTCATCACGCACCGATTTCCTTACACCGACTACGAACAAGCATTTGCGTTGATGCGGAGCGGGCAATCAGGGAAGATCGTTTTGAACTGGCCGGAGCGAGAGATAAGCAGTGAGCAGTAAGCGGCTGCTGATGATGAGCGAGTCTGAGCAAAATCTGTCGTGGTCCGGAATGCTCGAAAGACCATCCGCCTTCGTCGTCGCTGGCGGCCTGGCATGAGAAGATCCTTCGATTGACGAATTCTTCTGTGTGGCGCCATTTTAAGAGTTTGTTTCCGCTTACTGTTTACTACTTACTGCTCAGTGCTTACCGACCGATGCCGCTAGCGCGTCAGCGAATTTGTCTACCAGCTCCCGAATCCTATATTCTCTGTCACTATGTTGGACGGTTTTCAGAATCACCTCGAAGAACAGCTGCAATCGATCCGCACCCAAGGTTTGTTTAAGACCGAGCGCTGGTTGAGCACACCGCAGCGGGCGCACATCCGAACCGCCGACGGAAAGGAGGTTTTGAACCTCTGCGCAAATAATTACCTCGGTTTGGCCGATCATCCCGAAGTCATTGAAGCAGCGCGGAAGGCATTGGACAAATGGGGCTTTGGCCTGGCTTCGGTCCGGTTCATTTGCGGTACGCAGGAAATCCACAAGGAACTTGAAGCGGCGCTTACTCGCTTTCACCAGACCGACGATACGATCTTGTACAGCAGTTGTTTTGACGCGAATGGCGGGCTGTTCGAAACACTGCTCGGCGCCGAGGACGCCGTCATCAGCGACGAGCTGAACCATGCCTCAATTATCGATGGTATCCGTTTATGCAAAGCCAACCGGTTTCGTTATAAGCACAACGATATGAGGGACCTTGAGGCGAAGCTGGCGGAGGCCGAATCGGCTCGGTTTCGTCTGGTCGCCACGGACGGCGTCTTCTCGATGGATGGCACGATCGCCAATCTTTCGGCCATTTGCGGTTTGGCAGAGCGCTACCGCGCACTAGTGATGGTGGACGAATGCCACGCCGCTGGTTTTCTCGGTAAGACGGGACGCGGCACACCGGAGTATTGTGGAGTGATGGATCGAGTTGATATAATTACAGGCACCTTGGGTAAGGCATTGGGTGGCGGAAGCGGTGGTTACACGACTGGACGCAACGCTATCATCGAGCTGCTGCGACAGCGGTCGCGGCCCTATCTTTTTTCTAACAGTCTCACTCCAAGTATCGTGGCGGCTTCGCTCAAGGCGATTGAGATTGCCTCTCGCTCAACCGAGCTCCGAGATCGATTGGAGGCGCACACCCAATTCTTCCGCTCTGGCTTGCTTGACGCCGGATTGACCATTCGACCGGGAACTCATCCCATCGTACCGGTTATGATCGGCGATGCGGCGTTGTCACAACGAGTCGCGAATCGGCTTTTGGATTTGGGCATTTACGTGATCGGCTTCTTTTATCCAGTTGTTCCGAAGGGAACGGCGAGGATTCGGGCCCAAGTTTCTGCTGCTCACAGCAAGGGCGATCTGCAGACTGCCATCGACGCATTTGGGAAGGTAAAGGAAGAGTTTGAGTTGAGTTGAGGAGAGAGAGAATACGAAATTAAGAAGCTAGAATTGAGAAGCGGCACATCGGCGAAGCTGCGAACATTTCGATCGTCTCTGGCAGCGACGGGCATGTGTTTGCACGGTTTCCCAGCACTGAAGTGCTGGGCTACTATCGTTGGTCCCGGCGGGACAATCACCTGGATCCTGGTGATGCGTCGGCGAGAAAGCTGAGGACCGCGCCGGTATAAAAATAGAACATTTGGGCGCGGGCAAGTTTCTCGTCACGAATTTCATAGAGGCCGAGCACAGGGCTATCGAGGCGCTTCCCGGTTGGGCTCACGCCGCGCTGTCTCCAAAGCACCACCACTTCTTCTTCGGTCGCGGCCACCACTCGCGGATTGAGCCTTCGCTCAGACCGGGAAGGTTGTAACGGGTTCCAGGTCTCGCTCCAGGTCGGGCCCTGCTGCGTTTGCCTGCCCTTACCGCGAGAACTTCCCCCGTATGGCAACTGCGGGGGCCAATGAAATTCAATGTCGGAATGCAGGAGATCATTGAGCCGTTGGACGTCCCGCTGCTCGACCGCGCTGAACACTTCAAGCACGAGCTCCACATTTTTGCTCTTTGTCACGATTAGTCTCCGTTTGGGGCTTCGTCCTCGCGAACTATCTGTTCAAATTTTTCGCTCGGCACTAGTCCTTTTCGAATCGCTTCCGCTCGGGGATCAAAGCTCAATCGGTGTTGTAGTTGATCGCTACCAACGTCTCTCCTGACGTTTGTTCTGTTCCCCACGATTTGCATTCGTTTACCATCGCCCGTCGCGATCAACGTACCGGACCCGCCATGGTGGAGCTCGGTTACGCTCCATTCCTTTTGCGCGATTTGCGCCCGGTAAAAGTTGCGTATCTCGCTTTCCGGTTGGCGAACGGTCAGAACAACAGCTTGCGTAATTGCGGTCGACGCGGCCGCCAAGAGGGTGGGAAAAATAACGATTTGCCGTCGCATGGCTGAATCTTCCGATCGGAAAAGGAGTAGCTGTGTTTGCTTGGGTTATCAATAGCCCAGGGCGGAGTTTTCCAGCAGCTTTTCGCGGTGACTATCGAATTTGAGTAGCGATCATCGCGAAAGTACAGCGGACCGGCGGGCAGAAGTGAAAAGGCCGGTAGCCGCCGTGGCGCAGCTAGCAATAGACCGGTGATTGACCAACCCTACGCGGGTAGGGCGAAACAGTTCGGCAGATGCCACGTACTGTAGGTTTTTGGCTAGCGCCGAACTGTGAGCCTTGCGCGGCCAAGGGTCGTGGCATCATCGCATGCCGTTCGCCTGAATTCTTTCGCACGGAACCCTGCAACGGTATACTGAACTTTGCATGAGAGCCTATGTGATCGAGCAATATGGCGACGTGAATGGACTCAAGCTGACCGATCGGACGGAGCCGAGGATCGGCGCCCGTCAGGTGTTGGTGCGTATGCACGCCGCTTCACTCAATTATCGGGACCTGGTTGTGCTTCGTGGACAATACGATCGAACCCCGCAGACCGGCCGAATTCCCTTGTCAGATGGAGCCGGAGAAGTGGTCTCGGTCGGTCCCGAGGTGACGCGATTTAAGGCGGGTGATCGAGTGGCAGGTTGTTTTTGCCAGGGTTGGTCTTCCGGGCGACTTCGTCCGGAATTCCACAAGACCGCGCTGGGCGGTTCAATCGACGGAGTGTTGGCGGAACTTGTGGTGTACTCCGAGGAAGGGCTTGTGCCGGCACCGAGTTATCTTAGCTCGACTGAAGCAGCAACACTGCCGTGTGCCGCATTGACTGCTTGGCAGTCGCTAGTGGTGCGAGGGAAGCTGGCGGCCGGAGAAACGGTTCTCGTGCTGGGGACTGGCGGCGTTTCAATTTTTGGTTTGCAGTTTGCGAAAGCGAGCGGCGCGAAACTGATTATTACATCGAGCAGCGACGCAAAGTTGCAACGTGCGAAAGAGCTCGGCGCGGACGAGTGCATCAATTACAAGACTACTACTGATTGGGGAAAAGAAGCGGCCCGCTTGTCCGGTACTGACGGTGTCGATCATGTGATCGAAGTCGGAGGGGCGGGGACTTTTGCGCAATCGGTTCGAGCTTGTCGCTCCGGTGGACATATCGGAGTCATTGGTATTTTGGCGGGCAGAGAAACGAGCACGGAAATCTTTTCGATCGTTCCCAAGGGATTGAACGTTTACGGAGTCCATGTCGGCAGCCGCGAAATGTTTGAAGAGATGAACCGAGCGCTGCAACAGAATCGGATTCACCCGGTTGTGGATAAAGTCTTTCCTTTTGCCCAAGCCGCCGAAGCTTTTCGTTATATGGAAAGGGGCTTACATTTCGGGAAAGTGGTGATCGAATTTGATCGGTAATGGCATTGGCTGTCTGCTATTTGTTTTCGGTTTGGCCGCTGACTGGGTGCTGACGACCTGGCGCACTCTCACTAAGATTGTTCGTCTCGTTCGGTTTGCTGCGCTTTCACGAATTCGAGAAGTGCTCCGGGCGCAGCATCGGATACTGCCCAACAATCGAGACCGTTTACGTTCCAATAAACAAGGTTGTAACCTTGATAAGCGAACGTCGTTTGTTTCGAGGCTGCCTCCGGATTCCGCTCGCGGCAGACGAACAGGCTTACGTAGTGGTTCTTAAACCGGTAGACCAGAACCGCGACGTTTTTTCCCCTCACGTAGTCGAGGCGCCCGCCAACCAATTTAAAACCTTGATCGGCAAAGTCGCGCACGGGAGGCGAGAAGTCGAGCTTACCGGCAAACCAAGGCTTTACCGTATGCTGGTCGCTTGACTCGACGTCGACAAGATGGGTGCCGATGAGGGAGCGGATGTGATCCGAAGCTACCTCCGCCACCATTGAGGTTGGCCCGGCAGGAAGCAACCGTTCCACGTTTGCGTACAAGAACGCTCCGAAAATTGCCGCCGCAGCAATGGCCACTGGAATCCAGGCGGCCGCCGGGAACGAGAGAATCTTTCTAGTCGGGGGAGACGATTCCCCCAGCTTCTTGCGAATTTGGGCTGCTAGATCGTTCGGGATTGGGTAGCGCAATTCCGGATCTTGCAGCCGACTACGGAGGGCTACCCTCAACTCGTATTGTGAGCGGCAGTTGGCGCAACTGCGAAGATGCTCCTCGATCGCAACGGTTTTTACCAGATCAAGCTCGTTGTCGAAATACGCATCGAGCAAGGCCAATGTCTCTTCACAGTTCATTCGTTCCCTCTCTCCTTTTGCAGAAGAACAGCCAATTGGCGCCTCGCCCGAGAGAGGCGCGACATCACCGTACCAACCGGCGTGCCGATTATATCGGAAATCTCCTTATAAGAAAATCCGTCGAACTCTCGGAGGACAATCACGGTCTTAAATTCCAAAGGTAGGGCGTCAAGCGCCGCGTGAATCCGTAGCTTGGTAGCGTTCTGGATCGCCAAAGTATTTGGACCAGGCTTGGAGTCGGCAACCTCGATTGCCGCCTCTTCGTCGAGTGAGATGGTGTCCAGCTGTGACTCTTTGGCTCGTAAAGCATCATAACAGACATTGCGCACTATCCGCAACAGCCACGCACGGCCGGAGTCGCCATGAAAAGACTCGAAATAGCGAAAGGCTTTCAAGTAAGCTTCTTGAACGGCATCGCGGGCGTCGGGTTCGTTTTTCATGAACCAACGGGCCAGGTTGTACGCTTCTGGCATGAGTGGTAACATCTGAGTCTCAAAGCGAACACGGCGGTCTTGGTCATTCATCGGCAAACAAGACCATTAAACTGAAAGACCTGGTTTCGGGAAATTCTATTCCCGGAAATCATAATTCTACGCGTACCCGTGCCCCGCCTAACCGGTACGTCGCATACACTTTGTGCGGCAGAGCGCTGTAAAGAACCCGTGGGCAAGGACCATCCAAGGGGCAGGCCCAGGCCTCCGCGTTGGTCCCCGGCGGGTGATTTGGGCTGGAGGCCCTATTCCCCGGGAATATATTGAGGTTTTGCGTGGTAGTACTGGTGAACGGTGCCAAAATTTGAACGCCGCTTTTACCCACTCAAAAACGCTTATGTCTGACTATATCGAGAACAACAATAATGATGATGAAATCGACCGTCGCGGATTTCTGAAATGCATGGCTTGGGCCGGGACCGGGGTGGTCTACACCATGGCTGGGGGGCTGGCGGTTTCCCGAATGCTGGGTACGGCACGAGCGGCAGATGCTCCAGCCGGAGATTTCACGTTCGTGCAGATCAGCGACAGTCATATCGGGTTCAACAAGGACGCAAATCCAGACGTCGTCGGTACCCTTAAACAAGCGGTGGCGAAAATCAAAGCCCTGCCCAAGAAGCCCGATCTGATTATCCATACCGGCGATCTCACCCACCTCTCCGAAGCGGATGAATTCGACACGCTCAACGAGGTACTAAAAGACACGGGCGTGTCCGACATTTTCTATGTGCCGGGAGAACACGATGTGCTTAATGATAATGGAGCCCAATATCGGGAAAGATTCGGGAAAGGCAGCCAAGGCAACGGTTGGATGAGTTTCGACCACAAAGGGGTGCACTTTGTGGGGCTGGTAAACGTCATGAATATCCCGGAAGGTGGTTTGGGTCTCCTGGGAACGGATCAGCTTACCTGGCTGGAAAAAGATCTGGGCGGTCTTTCCGCAAGTACGCCGATCGTCGCTTTTGCCCACGTGCCGCTTTGGGAGGTCTATCCCCAGTGGGGGTGGGGCACAAGCGACGGGGCCCAGGCCTTGTCGCTACTAAAGAAATTCGGTTCCGTGGCGGTGCTCAACGGTCACATTCATCAGGTCGTACAAAAAGTGGAAGGCAACATGAGTTTCCATACTGCAATGTCGACCGCCTTCCCTCAGCCAGCTCCGGGAACGGCGCCCAAGGCTGGACCGATGAAAGTGCCGGCAGACAAGCTGCGATCGGTTTTGGGGATTAGGCAGGTTAATTACGTGGAGACTGCGCATTCCCTGGCAACGATCGACACCCCACTTGCCTAAAGGGCAGAGGGGAGTTTGCTTGAATTTTGCACGCTCTACCGGCGGAGACACTTGACCGTGTGCGGCTCAAGTGATCTCCGTCGGTGGCGATTGATCATTCATCATGTTTATCGCTATTGATTTCTTTGATGCGGGATTTTGGGACCGTGTGCACGGCGGAAGTACGCATTTGCCGATCGCTCTGGCGTTAACCTCTGCTCTTCTCGATGGCGCGGGGTCGATTGTCCCTTCAGGGAAGCTCCGGGAGGGCTTTCGGTTTTCTGGTTACTTCACGCTTCTGCTGGCCGCGCTAGGAGCTATACCGGCCGTTGTCTCCGGGTTAATGCTGACCAATTGGGATTCCTTTGGATCCGGGGTTACTCTACTGCATCACTATTTCGTGTGGCCCGCCTTTGGCCTATTGATCGCGCTAGCCGTCTGGCGTTCCATCGTGCGGCATCGGACCTCGAGAGTTGGGTTCTCTATTTATTTCGTCGCGATGCTTACCACAGCGGTCTTGATTAGCATCGCAGGGTTCTGGGGAGGCGAATTGGTGCTGAACCGATAGCCGTTGTGCTTCATGAAATATCTCGAACTAAAGGCTCTCGCCATTGCGATTCTAGCGGCCGGAATAGTGATCGGCGGCTTCCTGGGAGCGGCTCGATTGGTTCAGTCCAACACTTCAACTTCTGCGTCTTCCAGTAAAACAACCGCCCCAGTCGGTGCGAGTAAAGACCCACACGTAGCGCTGGGAGCCAAATTGTTTGGTCTTAACTGTGCGCATTGCCATGGGATTGATGCAACCGGAGACGAGGGGCCGGATCTCCACAAAGTGACCAAATCGGATGAACGGATTAAGTCGATGATCCTGAATGGGGTTAAAGGTGAAATGCCGGCGTTCGGGAAAAAACTCAAAGACGAAGACGTAGCCAATCTCATCGCCTTTATCCGAAGTCTATCGAAGTAGTACGCGATCTATTGGCGGGTGGTGCTGCTTGTGCCGAGAGGCGTTGGTCCGCCATCGGTCGGCCTGTCCACCGTAGCCTGGCGCCATTTCGGACGGATTTTGGCCCTACCACGGCGGAGATGGAAGGGCGCGTTGCCTCCGAGAGCGCAAGCGGCTCCCCTCCGTTGTTAGGGGCAATTCCTGCGGAAGGACCGAACGCCGCCGCAGCCTCAACAGATCAACTAACCACACGCATGGAGCTGTAGGCGCAAAATTTCCCACCACGAATAGACGCGAATGTTGTCCATTCGCGGGTTTCTTAGAGTCTGTGTTTCCAATCGCGAAACGAGTCAACGCTCGAATTTCGGGACGGAGCGAGAAGACCAAGAGTACGGAATAAACGCTAACTGTCTCGGGTAGTTAATAGTAACAGCAGAATCTAGAACGAAGACAATGAAACATCAGTTTATAACCTTCGCTTTGTGCGTCGTCGCGACTCAAATCAGTTGCGCCGAGGGAATCCGTGTTGCCTCGGATCGCACGGGCGGAGATCTCACTGACTTTCATGGAGGGCTGCGGGTATGGATGGGGAAGGAAACGACCCACAGAATAAATGTGGATAAGGGTGGGGTAATTCTAAAGGGCTACGACGTCGTGGCCTACTTCTCCCAAAACAAAGCCGTCAAGGGTAATTCCCAGTACGAGAGCGTATATCAGGGAGCGAAATATTACTTTAGCTCAGCTGCGAATAAAACAAACTTTGCGAAAAATCCACCTAAGTATATCCCGCAATACGGTGCTTTTTGCGCCGATGGACTCTTAGAAGGGAAGTTAGAAGACATCGACCCGAAGGTCTTTTTTATTCGTCACGGAAAACTGTATTTCTGTTCGTCTACTGCAGAACTGAAAGCGTTTCGGGCAAAGGATGAGGAGGATATAGTAGCGGCTAACAGAAATTGGGAGCAGCTAAATCATTAATTTCACTGAGTTGGGGTAAACTGAGTATGGTGGCCGGTTAGCCGGCCGCCATACTCCAACATCAACTGTAGATCTAACCGTTTTTATTTCGCCTCCGCGATCCGTTCCGCCTTGTCCAGGTTCGATTGATCGACGAGAAACGGCTTAATCAATTCATCGTGCAGCGGGCTCTTTTTCCGGATGTGATCCACGATGACTTCTAGCGCTGTCCGGACCTGTTTACCCGGGCTCTGCTCAATGGTTGCGGTCTGATCACCGGAACGAATCTTAGCCAAGGCTTCGGGCAATGCATCAAAGCCGATGACTAACACTTTGCCTTTCGCTAAACCGGCTTGTTGCAGCGCTTCTTCTGCGCCTAACGCCATGTCGTCGTTCGAACAGATAATAACGTCTGGCGGAGTACCGATCGAAGTCAGCAGGTTTTGGGTCACCGTCATACCTTGATCGCGCTTAAAGTTGGCGGTCTGATCGGCTAAAACCTTGTACTTGTCACCGGCCGCTTTCAGCGTTTCGAGTGTGCCTTTCGCGCGATCGATGGCCGGGCTGCTGCCAGGTTCACCGCGGAGGAAGATGATGCGCGCCCCATTGGGGAACTTCTTGATGACGTATTCTGCCATGGCGACGCCGCCAGCAACGTTGTCCGCGCCGACGTGTGGTATCGGTTCCGTTGTCCCCGCGACATTCCGGTCGACCGTCACGATCGGGATTTTGGCGGCGATCACTTCGTTAGCGGCAGGCGTGAGGGCGTTCACGTCGTTCGGAATAAGTACGATACCGTCGACGCCCTGCGTGACGGCGGTTCGTACCTCGCTCGATTGGGTAGGCGACTTGCCTTGTCCATCTTCTACAGAGACTTGGATGCCCAATTTTTTGCCTTCATCTTCCGCTTGGGTTTTCATGAAAGCGAAGAATGGGAAGGCGAGGTTCGGAACGATCACGACGATGTGCTCGTTCTTGCCTTGAGCGAAGGTGGAAGCGGGCTGGAGCGCCACAAGCGTGGCGACTAGTAGAAGCCCGCGGAGGGTATGCTTTATTTTCATTAGGGGGGCTATTTTTGGGGTTGTTTTTGGTTTGCAGAAAAAATTAGCGAGTCGAGACGCTGCCACTTTTCGATTTAGCGAACGTGTCAAAGGCGACAGCCAGAACGATGATGACTCCGATGATGATCTGTTGGTAGTAAGCGGACACGTTCATGATCACGAGACCATTCAGCAGCACGCCGATCAGAACAGTTCCAACCACGGTTCCGAACACGCCACCCAAGCCGCCGAAAAGGCTGGTACCACCGATGACGACTGAGGCGATCACGCGTAGTTCGAATCCATCCCCGGCAACTGCCTCCGCGGAGTCCAGCCGCGCGGTTTCCATGAAACCGGCTAGTCCGGCGAGAAAGCCCACAATCGCATAAACGCTCACCAAGATTCGATTCACGCGTAGACCGGAAAGTCGAGCCGCCTCCGGATTTCCGCCTACGGCGTAAACTTGGCGGCCGTAGCGGGTGTACTGCAATAAGATAAAGCCGACCAGCGTTACGATCGCAAATAGCCAGACTGGCGCGGGAACAAACAGGAAACTGCCACTACCCCACCAGCGCAATCCGGGAGCGAATCCGCTGATGGGTGAACCTTCGCCGACCACCAGGGTCGCTCCGCGCCATACGGTCATTCCTCCGAGCGTAACCACAAAAGGCGGCACCTTTAGTCGTGTAATTGCTAAACCTTGCAACCAACCGCAAGCCAACCCAACGCCAGTTGCGACCGCCAGCGCGACGAGCCAGGCATAGCCACCGAAGGCCAGTGGATCTTCCGGAACGGCCCGAGACTCGCCCGTGCCTTTAAGCACCGCAGCACCGCTCATCGCTGCAAAGGCAAGAATAGCGCCGACGGAGAGATCAATTCCCGCGGTGAGGATGACCAGGGTCATTCCAACTGCCATGACGCCGTAGATCGAAACGTCAGCCAGAATGTTAAAAAGATTGCGCGGATAAATAAAACGAACGTTCTGAGTGGTGAAGAAAGCCATCAAAACTATCAGGAACAGGACAACCCCAAATCTTTCGAGGATAGCGATCCAGCGTATGCGACTTTGTATTGCCGCGGATTCGGTTTCAGGAGCCGTTGCTTCACTCATAGGTCAGTCAAGATAGTTAAGTGATAGAGGTATGAACGTGGGTTTCGCCGGCGCCCAGCGTCATGAGTTTCATCAACCTCTCTTCTGTGGCGTCAGCTGCAGCCATCTCGCCAGTGAATCGACCCTCTTTCACGGTGATAATGCGATCACAGAGGGAAATGATTTCCGGGAGTTCTGAGGAGACTACGACGATGGCGGTACCGGCCGTGGCCAGCTGCCTCAATAGGTCATGGACCTCCGCCTTTGCGCCGACATCGATCCCCCGAGTTGGTTCATCGACAAGCAGAATTTTTGGTTTCAACGCCAGAAATCGGGCAAGCACAACCTTTTGTTGGTTCCCACCCGATAAAGTTCCGACGATCACGTCGTCATTTCCCATTCGGATCCGGAGACGCTGCTTAAACTTCCGGATCAAAGCGGATTCGGCGTTCCGATCAACGAAATATCGAAATCGACTAAGCCGCTTAAGGCTCGGAAGCGTCAAATTCCGTCGCACACTCTGGGTGAGAAAGAGCCCGTGCTGTTTACGGTCCTCGGGAACTAGCGCCATTCCCAAATCGATGGCTTTACCCGGTGAGTCGATCTTTACTAGTTTCTGTTCGAGATAAATTTTTCCGGATTCGCACGTTTCTGCCCCATAGATGGTGCGAACGAGGTCGGTTCGGCCGGCACCTACTAGTCCGGCCAGGCCCAAAATTTCGCCGCCCCGCACCTCAAAGCTCAGATCGCGGAGCATGACGGCCTGTGGACTAGGCAACCTTTTGGTCCGAGAGAGATGCTCGACCTTGAGCACGACACCGCTTGTCTGGCGGGTGCCCGTGGAGGGGTGCCCTTCGATGTTCCGACCAACCATCATGCGCACCAGATCTTCCAGAGAGGTATTTGCGACTTCGCCCGTTCCCGCCAATCGACCATCCCGCAGCACCGTGTATCGATCGCAAATCTGCGGTACCTCGATCAATCGGTGGGATACATAAATCACGCTGATGCCATGCGATTTCAGATCTCTGACGACTGCGTGTAGCTTTTGCACTTCGCGATCGCTCAACGCCGCCGTTGGTTCGTCCAGGATGATCAATTTGGCATTGATGGTAAGGGCGCGCGCAATTTCGACCAGCTGTTGTTCGGCCACGCTCAGAGCGGAAACTGGAGTAGCTGGGTCAACCTGCAGATCCAGACGATTGATAGCGGAGATCGCGGCTCGGCGCATAGCCTTCCAGTCGACAAAATATCCGGGCCCTGGTTCCCGGCCGATAAAGACATTCTCCGCGACCGACATGTTCGGCATCAGGTTAAATTCCTGATACACGGTGACAATTCCTTGCCGCTGCCTTTCTGCCGGAGTCTGTAACCCGAGCGGCTGATCCTCAAATTCGAGAATGCCGCTATCCTGGGCATGAGCACCGGCCAGTATTTTCAAAAGGGTGGACTTGCCTGCCCCATTTTCTCCGAGCAGCGCATGGACTTCGCCCGCATTAACGGTGAAAGAGACCTCTTGCAGTGCGGCAACTCCTAAGAACCGCTTGCTGATATTAGTCGCTTGCAGAAGAGCCATATCGTTTTATCCGTTAGCAATTTCTTGTTCTGAGCGAATCCGCGGTCGCTGTTTTCTGTTCCGACCCAAAGCTTGGGTCGAGGCCCGAATAATTAAACGAGGGCTGAAATCCCGCTTGGCACCGCTCAACGATCGATCTGCGATGCGGCGAACGATTGCCCGCATCGCGGTTGCTCCCATCTCGTAGACCGGCTGCGCGATCGTGGTCAAAGCCGGATCGTACAGCTCCGCCATTCGAATGTTGTCATAACCGATGATCGAAATGTCTTCCGGGACTCGTTTGCCCATTTGGCGCAGTGCGGTGGCGGCACCGATCGCGACGAGATCGTTGGCCGCAATCACCGCCGTTGGTGGATTCGGGAGCCGGAGCAGACATCGAATGCCAGCTTCCCCGTGAGAAACATCAAAGCCGCCATCGACCCAATATTGATCGAGAATCGGCAACCCGTGATCGTGAAAGCCAATCTGGAATCCACTTAAGCGATCAAGACCGACAATAGTCGGTGGCGGTTTGATCACCCCTATCCGGCGATGGCCCAATTCGACAAGATGAGCAACCGCGGCGTACCCCCCTTGCCTATTTTTGCTATCAACCACCACTGTCTTTGGGTGAATCCGCAAATTACCGAGGACGACGACCGGAACGCCATGCTCGATCAGATCGACCAGGGTCTCTCGGCAGCGGCTGTTTTCCATGTAGCAGGCATCGATAAATCCCGCGATCGCATGACGCCGAAGCAGCTGCAGATAGGCTAATTCTTTGTCGGATTGATTGTCGGAATTACACAGAAATAGAGAGAATCCATGCTGATGGGCCACGTCTTCCACTCCGCGAACGAATTCCGGAAAATAAGGATTGGTGATGCTCGGGACAATCACGCCAATCGTGAAGCTCTTACGCGCGCGCAAGCTACTCGCCAAGATATTCGGGTGGTAGTTGAGTTTGTCGACTGCTTGGCGCACGCGTACTCGGGTCGGTTCGGAAATCCCGGGCTTGCCATTGATCACTGCCGATACGGTTTGAATCGAAACGCCGACGAGCCGGGCGACATCGAAGAGGGTCGCTCGGGCGGGAACGATCGACGGAGGCAGCTTGCTCATTCTTGGGGGGAGGTTCACATGAAGGTTCATGTAAACAGCGTTTTCTCTCCGTTTCTGGTCTGCTTGTCAAATCGGATCTGCGGTAGGAACGCCGAGACGCCGAGAGCGCCAAACGCCAGCCTACTATCATCGTGTCCCTCCGGGACGGTTGCGTTCCCGGCGTTCGGCGGCGCGCCTTACTCTGTCTTCCAGCCTTCCAATTCCATTGCGCGAGTCAACCGGGGGTCATTGAGAGAAAGCATCGGTAACCATTCGCTGATTTCTTTCCGATCCCACCAGCGGTTATCGGGGTTCCCTGGCGCAGCGAATTTGTATTTATAAAGAATCGCCCGGATGTAGCGGGGCGGATGATCGGGAAACGGGTTGCCGGCAAATAACTGTAGCGCGATCGGATCGTTGTGTAGCAGTTTCCAAACGAGGTGAATAGTCCATGGATACTCATTGGGACCGGCCATCGAAGCGAACCACATTTGCCAATCGAAATGCAGTTGGTAGGGAGCGACCAAAGGAGGCATCTGTTTGAGATCCACCGGCAATCCTCGATACGGATACTCCTTCCAATCGGCATCCGTGTAAGGAAACTCCGCGTCGCTACCCTCGAAGACAATGTTGTACTGCTCGCGTCCGATGCTACCAAATGCGCCGTAGGTGTTCACCAGTTGGAGCCGATCTTCAAACGAGGTGTTCATGAGCTGGTGCTCTGACAACAAGTTATGCACCACGGGGATGCTCAAGCCGGCGATCAAGCAAACCAAGACCCACGAGATGACGAGCCGGAGCAGCCCCAAACGAGAAGGGACGGGGTGGATGCGCTCGCTCCATCGCCGCGGTATGAATCTCCTCCAAAACGCATCATCAAAGCACGCGATCACTGGAACCAGGGTCAGCCAATCGAGAAACGAGAGATTGCCGCTGATGATGAGCGTCCCGAAAAACAGAGCAATCACGACCCCAGCGATATGCCGAGCCATCCGGGGCCAAAAGATAAACCAAGGCGCGATCAGCTCCGCCAAAAAATTAAACAAGACGCCAAATTGCAGCACTGGTTTCGGCAGAAAGTGAAACCAGCGGCTTAACGGGCCCGGACACGGCTGCGTTTCAAAATAGTAATAGAGCGCGGTGAGATCGCGCCAGCAGAGGTCTCCCCGCAATTTAATCAACGCAGAGCCAAGGAGAATACGGAAAAGCAACCAGCGAAAGAGCCAGATCACGGGGACTGGCGCCGGGGTCTTGGGGAACGGGCGAGGATCGAGAATCGGAGCAAGAAAGATGGCAAGAAAACCGGTCTCGCAAAGCTGCGATTCCCAGCCGTAACCGTACCAATCTTGCCCAACGTGAAGGATCGACAGGTAAAGGAACCAAAGGATCGCGAAAATGATTGAGTTGCCAAATCCTGCAACCACCAGACAAGCCAGGGCGAAACCGGTCCACGAAACCGCCACCAGCGCTGTATCGGAATGATTCAGCCAGAAGATCGATGGCAGTCGCAGGAATCCTTCCCAATCGGAACCCAACGCTTCGTGAACCCGTTGCAAGAAAAGGTCAAATGGCAAAAGGCCATGGGACCCGATCAGCGGGATCAGCTGTTGGGCGGCCACCAAAAAGGCGACGGCATAAACGAATCCGAGCAGCCGGAGAAGAATAAAACGAGTGATCTGATAGGTCGACTTACCGCGTTGAATTTCGACGGTCTCGGTTTCTGGTTCCACCTAGAACACATTCTGTCGAGAACGTAACGCGGATTCAAACAAGGAAAGCGGAATCGCTAGAATGTAATCGAGACCTCAAACGTAATCTACGAACCACATTCGCCATCCGTTCTCGACGCAATCTCCGGGGCCGAGTGTTTCTACTTTAATGTCCATACGTCTTTCAATCCGCATCAATTGTGATGGTTGCTCTTTGATCTGATGGGATCAATGGCATTGAATGCAAAGAAAATAGCTATTCATTGTGAGAACGAATCGTACATTTTGATGGATCAGGTTCCGAGACTTCTTTACTTGACGGTCTTGGCGTCCTGATAAATAGGTTGCCTCTTCTCGTGCCGGTGTAGCTCAGTGGTAGAGCACTCGATTCGTAATCGAGCGGTCGTCGGTTCAATCCCGACCACCGGCTGTTTTTCGCCTCGTGGCGATTTTGCCGATCGCATTCGGAAGAAAGGTTGTGCCAAATGAGGCCGCAAAATGCTAAGGTCTGCAATTTACCTCCAATCGACAAAGGGACCGCCATCATGTTGTCGTTTTTTCCGAAAGAATGAGGATCCGGGAATAGCGAACTCTCACAATCGCTCTCAAAGAAACAGCACGCAGAGCGTCGCAAGACACCGGGACACGTCCTCCATGTAGGCACACGATGGAACCTCAGATTCTGACCTCAGCCTCCCGGAATCCCGCTGTAACGGACAAATGCGCGATGGGCATTATGATCAAAACGCCCCGAAATGGCTTTTCGAAAACCCGCCTTTCTCCTCCGTTGTCACCAGAAGAAGCAGCAAGTATCAGCCGTTGCTTCCTAAAAGATACAAGCGCGGCGATCGAAGCCTTAAGCCACGAAAATCCTTTCGTGGTGGGTGTCGCGATTTACACGCCGCTTGGGTCCGAGGCTAATCTTGGAGAGCTTTTGCCACCAGGATTCAAAATGATCGTTCAGCGTGAAGGCGGTTTTGGCATTCGTTTACTAGGTGCAGCCCGAGATCTGTTCTCCGTCGGTTTTTCTGCGGTCTGCCTGATAGACTCTGATAGTCCCACGCTTCCGTTTAGTTACTTACAAGACCTAGCAACTTTTCTCAAAGAGCCCAAGGATCGAATGATCATCGGACCCAGCTTGGATGGGGGCTATTACGCCTTAGGGCTGCGCCGCGCGCACCCGAGGGTTTTTGAAGACGTGAGCTGGAGCACAGACCGGGTCTATAGCGAGACCATCAAAAGAGCGAAGGAGATCAATTTGCCGGCCATCACACTGCCTGCTTGGTACGACGTGGATGACCATTTCTCGCTCAATCGCCTGTTATCCGAACTATTCCCGGAACGTGCAGTTGAGCCGGTACCGCAAGGCTCACCCGCTCCATACACCAAAGAATTCTTATGCCAAATTCTGGCACGAGAAGGTACCGCCCGAATCTGGGCTCAGACGTCCACCTCGGCGGAAACGATATGAGTGAAGGGTTGATCTCTTGCAATCAACCACTCCGGCAGTCGAACGAGAAGCAATCGCTGGTGACACTTATCGGCCTCGGGGCTCTGCTGTTGATTGTCGAGCTGTATACTTTTGGGGCACATCGTCACAACCGCTTCTATTCGGTACTCTTCTGGCTATCGATCTCCGGGATTCCTTTTGTTTTTGCGGTTTGGTGGACGTTCCAGCGCAAGAGATTTCCAGGAGGCACTCTCTTGATCATTCTGATCGGAGCCGCCTTGTTTCGATTGATCCTGGTGCCACTCGATCCTCCCCGGCTCTCAACCGATATTTATCGTTATATCTGGGATGGACGGCTCCAGGGAGCAGGCATCAATCCGTATCTTCATTTGCCGGCTGATCCTCAGCTCGCCGGGCTGCGCGACGATTCCATTTATCCAAACATTAACCGCAAAGAATATGCGCACACGATCTATCCACCTGTCGCGCAAATCTTCTTTTTCGTTGTGACGCGGGTGACCCAGCGCATTCCCGGATTCAAAGGCGTGCTCGTGCTGGTAGATCTTGTGACGGTGGGATTGGTGGCGGCCACTCTGAGAGCGATCGGTCAGCCAGCGGAACGAGTGATCGTCTATGCGTGGCACCCACTGCCAATCTTCGAATTTGGCGGTTCGGGACATATCGATGCGCTCATGATCTGTTTCATCGCCGTTGCCCTGTTCGCACGCGCGCGTCAGAAATTAGGGATCGCCGGATTTGCGCTGGGAGCTGCAACGTTAGTCAAATTCATTCCTGTCATTCTGTTACCGGCTATCTACAAAAGATGGGATAAGAAATTGCCAATCGCTTTCACGATCACACTCGTCGTTTGTTATCTTCCTTATGTGTTCAGTGCAGGCGCCGGTGTTCTTGGGTTCCTGCCGCAATACGCCAAAGAAGAAGGGCTGCAGAGCGGCGCGCGCTACTATCTGCTAGTCCTGATCGATTACATATTAGGATGGTGCGGAGTCGTGCACGATTTGCCACCGGCCATCTTCACGTCGGTAGCGTTGGCCGTTCTCGGTACGATCGCCATTTGGGCATTTTATCGACAGCCCCCTTTCGGAAGCGAAAATAGCGAAACTCAAGGGCAGTGGATCTTTTCTGCGTTCGTCCTCGCGCTCACGTTTTCGACCCTGCTCTCGTCGTACTATCCTTGGTACTATAGCTGGTTAGCTCTTTTCCTCTGTTTCGTTCCTAATTCCGCCGCGCTTGCCCTAACATTGATCACTTGGCCTCTTTACCGCTCACTCGTCGATCAATCGGCGGACGACCTCTTTCGATTCCAATCTCGGGTTTTTCTTCCGTTTTTTGGCCTCCTCGTTCTGATGTGGATAATGCGCAAACGCGGTTCGAGAACAGCAACTAAGAGTTAACGAACAATTCATGTCGCTATCCCCTCAAAAAAAACGGGCACTGGTCACCGGGGGTGCTGGACTCATCGGTTCGCACATCGTCGACCTGCTGCAGGCGCAAGGTTGGTCGGTTCGCGTTCTCGACAACCTCGAAGCGCAAACTCACCGGGATGGCAAGCCACCTTGGTTGCAAGCAGCTATCCGGAACGGAGCAGAGTTCGTGGAGGGCGACATTCGCGGTCGAGAAGTCGTCGAGTCCGCGCTGGATGGAATCGACGTAGTGTTTCACGAAGCAGCTTACGGCGGTTATATGCCCGAAATCTCAAAGTATGTGGCCGTAAATAGTTTCGGAACGGCGCAGCTGCTCGAAATTATTCGGGAGAAAAGTCTCGGGGTCCGAAAAATCATCGTCGCATCATCGCAGGTGGTGTATCCGGAAGGGGCTGGAGAATGCCCCCAACATGGCCTGGTCTTTCCTGGGTTGAGACCGCTCGAACAGCTTCGGTGCGGCGACTTTTCAGTCCGTTGCCCGGCGTGTGGGAGTCCGACAAGATCGGTGCCAACACCGGAGTATGCGCCGCTCGGAGGAGAGACGGTTTACGCAATCACGAAGGTGGATCAGGAAAAACTCGTGCTCACTTGGGGAAGGCAGGTTGGCATTCCGACCGTGGCACTACGTTACTCTTGCACGTTCGGTCCGCGGCAATCGATATTTAATCCGTACACCGGCGTCATCGCTATCTTCTGCACGCGGTTACTCAACAATCTACCACCAGTGATTTACGAAGATGGAGAGCAAACTCGTGATTTCAGTTTTGTGGAGGACATCGCTCGGGCCAATTTCCTCGCCGCAACTTCGGACCAGTTAGACGGAAAGGCCGTGAACGTCGGAAGTGGTCGAGCGGTCACCATCAAACGGGTGGCGGAACTGATTTCCGATGCATTGCAAATACGGCTCGCGCCGATCATGAATCGCGAGTTTCGGCCTGGTGAAATGCGGCATCTGATATCCGATACTACCGTGATTCGGAACGCCGGTTACACGCCGGCAGTGAGCCTGGAAGAAGGGATCGAACGCTATCTCGAGTGGATTCGCCAACAGGGAAGCATCAAAGATTATTTCGCCGCTGCGGAACTTATTCTCCGGGAAAGAGGCATTCTCCAGAAGGTTCACGCCTGAGCGCCCTGCATCAATCATGGTCTGCTTAGTCATTCCTGCGTTGAACGAAGCGGAGGTTATCGCCGAAGTCGTTCGCTCGGTTCCGCGTACCGTCGTCAATCAGATCATAGTCGTTGACAATGGAAGTACGGATGCCACCGCCCAAGCCGCCAAGAGCGCAGGCGCTGTCGTGTTGAGCCAGCCGACTCGAGGCTACGGTAGAGCTTGCCGGGCAGGCATGAACGCAGCGGTTAAAGCAGGGGCCGATATCGTCGTGTTCATCGACGGCGACGGCAGCGACTGTCCGGAATTTATGAACGAATTGGTTCGGCCGATCCAGGAGAACCGCTTTGACTTTGTGATCGGCTCACGTACCCGCGGGACACGAGAACTAGGCAGCCTGAATGCCCAGCAAATTTTCGCGGCCCGTTTGGCCGGCTGGTTGCTGCGCGTGCGTTATGGCGTGAATTTCACGGATATGTCTCCTTTTCGCGCGATCCGCTCGGAGCTCCTGCATTCGTTGCCCATGCGAGAGGAAACTTACGGCTGGAATCTGGAGATGCAGATGTTGGTGGCACAGAGGCGGGCCCGCATCTTGGAAATTCCTGTGAATCACCGCAGACGCCGCGGTGGCGTCTCCAAAGTTTCCGGCACTTTCAAAGGAACGATTCTCGCGACATTCCGTATTGCCGCGACGTTCCTTCGCGTCGGCTTTAGCAACGATGGAACCTTTCGACCGTTACGCAAACGAGTTGAATCTTAACATGGACGCGTCCAGCTATTTAGATAACATTTCGGCCCGCCGGTCCGCATTCCGAGCGCCAGTGATTGTTAGTTTCCGCCCGGCAAAGAACAAGCGTATGGCTGGCACTCCGGGAATAACCAGAGCTGGAGCTGCATCTCTGAACAGATGAGCGAAAATCGAATCGCTTTCTGGAAGGTCGCCCTTGGCGGTTTGTCCGCGGGCCTATCCGGCGGAATCATGATGCTGCTCGTAGCGGGATTACTCCGCTTGCTGCTTGGGTCGCCGAGTGCGACCGAGCTCATTTTTGACCGCGCTTTCCCGCTGGTTTCCATTGATTTCTTCGTTGAGCAGATCAATCGATTTGGCGGCTACACTCAGCTCAAGGTTGCTGGAGTGATTGCGTCACTTGTTGGACAGATCTTGGCTTCCGGACTGGCTGGTCTCACATACGCCCTGTTGCTTGAATCACTGAGGCGCCGCCATAAAGGCAAATCTCCGCCCCCCAGGCCATTGATCGACCCGATAGGGTGGAAACTGATTGTCTTCGGGCTCTTGCTGGTTTGGCTTGGGTTCGAAATTTTTCTGGCTCCGACTCTCATCACCCAATATCGCGGAGTACCGACCGCGCTTTCCCCTTATCTCACATCGCTCGGCTTGCTTGTTGAGTTTGCCGCGTGTGCGTTTGGGATTCTCCTTTTTTACGGACTCCTCACCCATCGCCGTGCCTCGGTGACCGATAGTAACTCACTTCTTGTCGGGCATCGGACACGAAGAGCGTTTCTGCAACTCGCGACTACTGCGGCCGGAGCGGTTGCATTCAGCTTCATCTTTCGTCGCCTGACCCGCAAGAGCAGCCTGGATTACGACGGAATGACGTACGAAGGGCCGGATGTCCAATCAATTACGCCGAATGATGACTTTTACTCCGTCACCAAAAATTTGGTCGATCCCGAAGTAGATCGAGACCTTTGGCGCTTAGAAATGACCGGGGCGGTGGAACAACCGCGCACCTATTCTTTTGGGGAACTCACCGCGATGCCCGCAATCGAGCAACTCACAACCCTTTGTTGCATCAGCTATCCGATCGGAGGAGGTCTTATGAGCAACGCGCTTTGGAAAGGGGTTCCTTTGCCCAGAGTGCTGGAGGCGAGCAGACCGAAATCGAACGTAAAGGCTATCCTATTCCATGCGGCCGACGGGTATTACGAAACTTTTCCGTTCAGCAAAGCAACGGAACCGACAACTTTGCTGGCTTATGAAATGAATGGCGAACCGCTGCCACGCATCCACGGCTTCCCGCTGCGCTTGATCGTGCCGGGCCTGTACGGTGAGAAGAATCCAAAGTGGCTCACGAAAATAGAGCTGCTCACCGGTGATGATCCGCGGCTGAAGAAGACGCACGGGTGCGGATTCTACAAGGAGCAAGGTTGGGGACCGAATTTCGTAGTGCCGACGCACTCGCGCATCGATGCACCTGCGGTTCAGGACGGCAAGTTTGTGCGGGAGCTTCGGACGGGCACATCGGTCGACCTGGGTGGGATTGCATTCGGAGGTGACCGCGGGATTCAAAAGGTGGAATTGAGTTTCGACAAGGAAAAGAGCTGGCAGGAAGCGACGATCGTGGATCCTGGAACAAAGATTTCATGGAGTCTCTGGAATTACCGTTGGGTGCCTCCTGGCTCCGGCCAGTACGCGGTCGCAGTGCGTGCGACCGACGGGACCGGTGCGCTGCAGATCTCAGAAGATCGCGGCACGATTCCGCAAGGCTCCACCGGTCTGCACCGGGTGCTGGCGGCTGTCACGTAGCATACCGAAAAACTCCATAAAGTCTGCTCTGCTGCTCGGTAACTAACATGCAAGCAAGATGAAATTGTTGCCGATGTCCTCTTTCTCCACTGGGGGGAGCAGCTAACTTTGAAAAAAGCCGGTTATCCGAATTTTTCCGCTCATCGCCATGGAAGACAACGCTAACAAAACCGACGCCGCCTTCGGCGGTTCGGCAATTACGATCGATCGGGCGCACGCATCCGACCGCGATGCAGCTGCCGATTTGCTTATCGCCCAAATGCGCGAGCATCGGATCGATCGACAGCGGGAAGAGTTGTTGCAGGTTGTCACCGGGATTTTAGCCGATAAACAGCGCGGATTTCTACTCCTCGCTCGCGCCGGCACCGAGGTTGTCGGTATCGCTTACCTGGCCACGATATGGAGTGTGGAACATGGAGGACGATCAGGATGGCTGGAGGAGCTCTACGTCATACCGGAATATCGTGAGCGCGGTATTGGTCAGGCATTGCTGACCGCGGTTATGGAACGCGCACGAGAGCTTGGCCTCGTTGGCGTTGATCTGGAAGTGGATGTCGAGCATCAGCGTGCGGAGGCCTTGTATGCGCGTTTCGGATTTCGTAGTCTGCCGCGCTCGCGCTGGGTCAAGGGTTGTACTTAAAAATTGTGTCAGCGATGCGCTGCCTCATTTCTTCTGCACCAGGAGCACGCCGACCACCAACAGGAAAATCCCTAGCAGACGCCAGGAAGTGAGCGCTATAGCGGGCAATCCAAACCAGCCAAACGTGTCAATGAGCGCTGAGCCGATCAATTGACCGCAGATTGCTGAACAGATCACGACCAAGGTTCCGACTTGGGGAATGGAAAAGATGGATCCGAGCACAAAAGTGATGCCCAAAGCGCCACCGAGATAGGCCCAGGCTGGAGCGTCCTGGAGTCCTTTCCAGCCATTTCCCGTTCCGCCGAATGCGCCGGTTGCCATGATGCAGCACAGAATGAGGCCGCCCGAGAGAAAAGAGATGGTTGCGCTCATCACTGGCGAATCGACCGCAGTTCGCAGACGAGCGTTAATTGGTCCCTGCAAGCTAACGGCGGCGCCAGCGGCGACCATCATGAGAACGGGTAGAATGCGCATGGAGATAATCTAAACCGGCGAATGGACGGAAGTGCAAATCAGAGCCTATAGCGCACCGGCTTGACGGCTCGCATCATGCCGCCCAAAGAGTCGAGGAGTTGGTGTAGTGGATCAAATCCCCTTGGGGTCTGTTCCTGTAATTTTTCCCTCGACAGCTGACGACTAACCTGGGATATGCATGGCTGGAAGTATATTTTTATGGCAAATGAGACCGACACGCCAAGTGGCGAGGTTTCCGAAAAGGGGAAGCAGACGTCCGTTCAATCTTCCGGCGAATTAAGTTTGGGTTTGGATCATCCGCAGAGTCTTTCGGAGTACGCCCCTCCGTGGCTCCGCATGGATCCGGAGCTGAGTCGAGCTGTTCTGGCGAAAACCGAAGAGGAGCTTCTCGGATCGCTATCGGCGCTGATGCGGAACAAGATTGAACACGAGAAAGCCCAACGTGCGCTTGCTCATACCATGCTCGAGATCGAGGCACGGAAACAAGAACTCGCCGGCGTCAAGCGACAGGTTGCAGTCGCCGAGGACGAGCTCGATATGCGCCTGGCTGATCATAGCCGTACGGTTGACGAGATTACGCATACTCAATCTCAGCTGCAGGCCGACCAGCGCAAATATTTGCAGTTCCAGGATGATCTCATCGCGGCAAAAAATGAGCTGGAAAAGGTGAGAAGCGAGCTAACTGCCGCCTCGGCTCAATTAGCCGAATTGCAGCTCCAGCACCGTACTCTGCACCCCGAGATCGAGAAGTCGAAAAATGAAGTCACGTCTTTGCGGGAGGAGCGGCGTGTCGCTTTGGAACAAATAGAACCGGTCCGGCAAGAATTGGACGAACGGCTCGCGGCTCGAGAAGCGATCATTCAAGAAATAACGGTGATGGAGGGGCACCTCGCGGAGTTAACCAGTACCCGCGACATTCGAGCGAACGCTCAGCGGGTCGCTCTCGTTAGCCGTGGAACGGAATCGATGGGGCAAGAGATCAGGCAGGTAAGAGGGGAGATTGAACGGATCGAAAAGGAGCGGATCAGATTGTCTGCTGAGCGGGACCGGGTCGAAGCGGAGTTTGCCGGGCTGGAGAGTCGGTTAAATGCGGCTCGATCTTCATATGCAGAGACGCTGGAAAGGCTGGATGAAGCGCGCGCGGCTTTGGCGGTCACTGAGCATGAGCACGACGACGCGGTCTCTAAATTGGTTCAAGCGAAGGAGCAACGGGCGAAATTAGTGGGAGTGCCGGCCGAACCGCCTGGGCAGAAAGAGCAAGAGCAAGCACTGCCCGCTCAAACAAACGTGTCTTCGGTAGAGGAACCGGCGCTCCCTCTTTTGAAGAACGAGCCATTGCCGGAGGTGCTTTCCTCATGGGACTCTTACCGGCTCGAAAGCGAGTTCTTTTCGGAAGAGAAGTTGGATGCGAACCGCGTGGCTGACTTGGTTTCAGAACTTCCGGGAATTGAAAGCACTTTGGTCGTTCGACAGCGTGGTGCGGTCTTGGCGGGCGACTTACCCCAGCGTATGAGTGACCAATTGAAGACCCCAGGTCGCGACTATGAACTCTTATTTAAGAATTGGCCCAATCGAGCACAGGAAAGAAAAACCGAGAGTTCGCAGTTAACGACTGTTCAGGCAGGGGATGAATTTCTCACTACGGCGCATGCCAACGATATTTTCCTAATCGCGTCGCACGAGAGGCCAAAGCTGCATCCTGGAGTCGAGGAGAAATTAGCTGTCGTTGCGGAAGAGTTGGCGAAGATGTATCCGACCAGCGCAGCCGCGAGTGGGAAAGATCGTTTGGTTGGGAATGCGTAAGGGATGGGGACCCGTCCCGAAGGGACCCAATGAAAGTAGCCCAGGGTTTCAACCCTGTGATCCAGTCACCCCGGCGGATGCGCCCCGAAGGGCGCTAGAACAGGCGTATCCTAATGACAATCCTTCGATTCAGACCTGCGCAGCGAAATCTTGTGCCCCTACGGGGCAAATCGCATAAAACACCTAACCCAGGGTCGAAACCCTGGGCTACTTTCATTGGGTCCCTCCGGGACGATCTACATGACCAACATCTCTCCGTCCTAAGCGACGGGAGGGCTAGGCAACTATCTCGCTACTACGCTAGTGACCGTCCGTTTGGTGACTTGAAGGCCTCGGGCCTTCGGTCCGCGGGTAATGATGTCATTCGTCGTGAAGGTTTGTTCGTCGACGCGTGAGCCTTTGGTATGGCGATATTTAAGGCGAAGCTCCTTTACCGGTTTATCGGTGATAAAGCGGATCTTGGCGTCTTCTTGAGTGCAGGAATAGTCCCGATTCATGATCGCGCCACCGAAAGCAAACCGCTTTAGAAAGGTCGCCTTCGACGTGCTGTAGACGATCGTGAAAACGCGATCTCGATCGTAGATTCCGAAGTAACGCAGATCCTTATCTACAAATACTCGTTCCGGCGGAGGAATCATTTGGTAACGGCCGTTCTCCCATACCAGCATCAATCGATCCAACGGAGAGCAGCGAAACGCGGGTTCGCCTTTCACCTCGGACCCAAGAAAGCCGCGCTCCTCGTCGTGCACAATCGGGAGTTCCTCAGCCGTGAGTTCGCGAACGTCGATCTCCTCTGCCTCAGTTAACTGGGTACGGCGTTTATAAGTCTTTCCGTATCGAGCGATGAGCTCTTCCAGGTAGGCGGTCGCGTAGGGAATAAGCCGCCGCAGATTCTGGCGAATTTCTTTCAGCTCCTGAACGATCTTAGCCTTCTCTTCATTGTTCTTTTGCAGATCGAACTTGGAGATGCGTTTGATGGGGAGTGATAACAGCATCTCCACGTCTTCCGGAGTGATCTCGCGTGTCAGTTGCGGCCGGTACGGGGTCAAGCCGTGGAGAACCGCCTTCTGCACCTCTTCGTAAGTCTCACCATCTTCAATCTTCTTGTAAATGCGGCGCTCGATGAAGAGTTGAATCAGCGACTTGCGGTGGAGTTCATCGTTGTGCTCGCTCTCGCTAATTTCCAATTCCCGTTTGAGCAAATGAACCAGTTGATCGGTATTTGTCCGGATCACCTGATCCACATCCATCTGGACGGGGCGCTCGCCTTGAATCACCACGATACTGGAATGGATCGTCATCTCGCATTGCGAGAAGTGGTACAAAGCGGCAATGGCTTTCTCCGGATCTTCGCCCGGAGAAAGCGTAATGACGATTTCGACTTTCGCTGCCGTGAAATCGTTAATTGAACGGATTTTGATTTTCTTCTTCCGGGCGGCGTCTTCGATCGAGGCAATCAATGTCTCCGTGGTCGTTCCGAACGGCAGTTCACGCACCACTAACTTGTTATTGTCCCGCAGCTCGATTTTCGCGCGGACCTTAATTTTGCCGTTTCCTTTGTTGTAGTCGGAAGGGTCCATCAAGCCGCCTTGCGGGAAGT
This sequence comes from uncultured Verrucomicrobiae bacterium, assembly GCA_963804425.1. GTDB lineage: Bacteria > Verrucomicrobiota > Verrucomicrobiia > Chthoniobacterales > JAFAMB01 > DASTDH01. Next base: position 1,210,234 of record CAWDQF010000007.1, read on the forward strand.
CCGGCAGCAGGCGAAAACGTCTATTTTGCAGCACGGCGATCTGCGCCTTAAGCAGTTCGGTGAAGTTGTGCGGTAAAATGCGCGTCGAGAGTCCGACCGCGATTCCCTCCGAACCAAGCATCAAGAGCAACGGTAGTTTGGCCGGAAGCAAAAGCGGTTCGCGATTCCGGCCATCATAGCTCGGAACGTATTCGGTGAGTTTCGGATTGAACAACTCGTTTCGCGCCAGTTCGGTAAGCCGGCATTCGATGTAGCGGGAAGCCGCAGCGGGATCACCGGTCAGAATATTTCCGAAGTTTCCCTGTCCTTCGATCAAATAGCTCCGGTTCGTCAGATTGACGAGCGCGTCTTCAATCGAAGCATCCCCGTGGGGATGGTATTGCATGCTGTGTCCGACAATGTTTGCGACCTTGTTGAATCGGCCGTCATCTTTTTCGTAGAGCGCGTGGAGAATGCGTCTCTGGACCGGTTTGAGACCGTCCTCCAGCTGGGGAATAGCGCGATCCCGGATGACGTACGAGGCGTACTGGATAAAGTTTTCGTTGATCAGATCCTTCAACGGATCTTCGGGGAGATGAAGGGCGGCAGAATTTTGTGGCATAGGGAGAGAAAATCACGCAAAGACGCTACCTAAAATCTCACGCCAAGATGCCCAGACGCAAAGCAGAATAAGGCGGAATACTGAACTTGGAATTCAGGAGTCAGCAGCCGGTAGCGGCGAACGTGTTTTGGGGAGGGATCGCAGCTTGTCCGCCATGGGCTCAGCGAAACAGCTCGTCCCCTCATTCCTTGGGCGACGTCGGATGCATGATAGCCCGCCCGGATTCTGCATCTCATTCGTCTCTCCTTTGGGTCTTTGCGTCTTGGCGCGAGATTTCAGATCTTCAGGCGCTTGCTGGTTCTTCGACGACCAGATGATCCATGATGTATTCCCGTCGCTGCGGCGTATTCTTGCCCATGTAAAATTGCAGAAGCGGTTGGACCGCGTGTCCGTCATCCACCGTAACCGGAGTAAGGCGCATCTCCGGACCGATAAAGTGTTTGAATTCCGAAGGAGAAATTTCGCCGAGACCTTTGAACCGGGTCACTTCATGATTCCGGATCTGCTGCATCGCGCGGTCTCGTTCTTTTTCTGAGTAGCAGTAAACAGTCTGCTTTTTGTCCCGCACCCGGAAAAGCGGTGTCTCGAGAATATAAACATAGTTACGAGTGATAATGTCCGGGAAAAATCGAAGAAAACAGGTGATCAAAAGATTGCGAATATGGAGACCGTCGACATCGGCATCAGTGGCCAAAATCACTTTGCCGTAGCGGAGGTTCTGCACGTTCTCTTCCACGTTCAGCGTCCGCATCAAATTGAAGATCTCGTCATTCTTGTAGACGATGGTCCGATTGAGATCCCAAACGTTGAGAGGTTTTCCTTTCAGGGCGAAGACGGCTTGGGTATTCGGGTCCCGGCAGCTGGTGATCGATCCCGCCGCCGACTGACCCTCCGTGATAAAGATCATCGATTCGCGACCGCTCGCTTTTTCGACATTGAGGTGAACTTTGCAATCTTTCAACTGGGGAATGCGTAACGAAATCGCGGCAGAACGTTCGCGCGCGAGTTTTCGGACATCTTGCAACTCTTTTCTCACCCGTTGAGTTTCCTGGATCTTTGCGACGAGCCGTTCGGCCGCTTCAGTGTTGCGATGGAGGAGTGTTGCCACCAGCTCGCGGACGCGCGTAACCAGCTCCGTCCGAATTTCCGTATTGCCGAGCTTGTTTTTGGTCTGGGACTCAAAAACTGGCTCCTTCAACCGAATCGATACTGCGCCGACTAAGCCTTCCCGGACATCGTCCCCGTCAAATTTGGCTTGGGCAAAATCGTTAATCGCTTTCAATATGCCTTCACGAAAGGCGCTGAGATGGGTTCCGCCGTCGACAGTGTATTGACCGTTCACGAATGAATAGTGATCTTCGGATAATCGGTTTGTGTGCGAGAATGCGACCTCGATCGTTTTTTCCCGGTGATGAAGAATTGGGTAGATCGCTTCATCCCCCACTTCCTCTTCCAGAAGGTCCTTTAAGCCATTCGCCGAGGTGTAGATGGTTCCATTGTATTGGATCTTGAGCCCGGCATTGAGATAAGTATAGAGACGCAGCCTGCGTCCGACGTGCTCTTCCCGAAACCGGAAATCTTTAAAAATGGAGCGGTCTGGCTCGAAGACGATCTCGGTACCGTCCGGCTCGCTCTGTTTTCCTTTTTTCTGCGAGTTCAGGACGCCTCGCGCAAAATCTGCGCGAAAGAATTGTCTATCACGAAAGCTTACAACGGTGAATCGAGAGGCCAGGGCGTTTACCGCTTTGGTACCCACCCCGTTCAGTCCCACGCTGAACTGAAAAACATCGTCGTTATATTTTGCGCCGGTATTAATCCGGGAGACACATTCGATCACCTTGCCTAACGGGATCCCGCGTCCGTAGTCGCGAACCCGGACAGTCTCTTGTTGAATCGAGACATCAACCTCTTTCCCGAAACCCATGATGTATTCGTCGATTGCATTATCGACGACTTCCTTGAGGAGGACGTAGATGCCGTCATCGTAGTGCGCGCCATCGCCCAATCGACCGATGTACATTCCAGTGCGAAGACGGATGTGTTCCAGGGAGGAAAGCGTCTTTATTTTGCTCTCGTCGTAATCGTGCTTCCGCGCGGACATAATAAAGGAACCAGGGTGGAGAGAGTTGCATGGAGAAGCGCGAGGTGCAACGCCGAAACGCCGACAACGCCGCACACCAAGCGCCGAACGCCGAACGCCGAACGCCGAACGCCGAACGCCGAACGCCGAACGCCGAACGCCGAACGCCAAAACGCCCACCCGTTCATCGGGCGGTGGCGAAGTCCGACCTTTTTCGCGATGGTGCCCGATGCGATGGCTCACCTGGGCACTCCTGTCAGCGTTGTTCGCTGGACTCACGGCAGTTTTGGCCAAAGTCGGCGTAACGACGATTAACTCGAATCTCGCGACCGCAATTCGTACGACGGTTATCCTTATCTTCACCTGGGCGATTGCGCTGGGGACCGGCGGAATGGGCGATCTTGCGGGAGTTCCCAAACAGAGTTGGATCTTCCTGGTACTATCGGGAGTGGCAACCGGACTTTCCTGGCTCTGTTATTTTCGAGCGCTGCAGCTGGCCGACGTGGCCAAGGTAGCGCCAATTGACAAATTGAGCGTGGTAGCCGCGATGTTGCTCGCGATCATTTTTCTCGGAGAACGGCTTAGTGTCCGCGGAGCGATCGGCGCATCGTTGATCGTTTCCGGAGCGGTGGTGCTGGCGCTGCCTTAAGCGACGCGCCCTCCGAGCGATGGGTGTCTCGACAGGTAGGCAGTACAGCACAGCCATCTCCTGAACCCAAATAGCGACGCCAACGATTCCAAAAGCGCTCCCGGCGTTCTCAAAAAGCGGTCCAATGCATCTAATCCGCAGCGATTTGCGCAAATTAACAGAAAGATCCGGCCGAGGCATTTGCTACCACAAACGATAGGAAAACTCTTTGACAGTGATCGTTTGCTCCTTCGATGATAGTCGGCTCGTACGCACGATAATCTGCATACACCGAGTGGACGAGCACCAATACAACGCCGATCTGATGAAGTTAGCGGCCAATGGGGACGAAGCCGCGTTCAGCATTCTTTATAGCCGTTTGGCCCCTGCGCTTTATGGAATGGCGTTCCGCATGATGAACGACGCCAAAGAAGCGGAGGACGTGCTGCAGGAAGGTTTCACCTATATTTGGCGGCGAGCGAACAGTTACGATCCCGCCCGTAGCAGCACGTATGCTTGGGCGGTGATGATCGTTCGTAACAAGGCGATCGATAAACTTCGGACTCGTCAGCGTGGAGAAAAGCTGCGCGAGAAAGTGACCAGCGAAGCCGGACTCTTCGCTGAACAAGATGATGTTTCAGCACAAGAGCCGCTTTTTCGGGAACGCAGCGCTCAGGTGCGCGAAGCACTAAAGCAAATAGCTCCGGAACAACGCCAGGCGCTCGAGTTGGCTTTCTTTTCCGGATTAACCCACGAGCAGATCGCGGAACAGCTCAGCATTCCGTTAGGAACGATTAAGGCCCGGATTCGTCGCGGACTTCTCCGATTGCGCGACCTCTTTCGGGACGGAGTATGATCAACGAGGATAAACAACAGCAGGCAATCGACTACGTGTTGGGCGAGATGTCCGCCGCGGAAGCCGCCTCGTTTGAGCAGGAACTAAACCGGGACCCTGAACTCCAGGCTTTCACTCGGGAGATGGTTGAGACCATTGGCCGACTTGGTAGCGGGGTTGCCGCCGTGCCGCCACCCGCGGCGATCCCACGAAGGATCGTAGCCCGGGACAGGCAAAAAGTATTGTCGTTTCCGTTTATTCCGTGGGCAATTGCCGCATGTCTAGCAATTGGATGCATGGTCTTGGCTACGATGTGGACACGATCGAGAACCGAGGTTGCCGTGCTCCAGCAGCGTGACTTATTGTCTCGGATCCGGATCGCGGCGTTGCAGTCACAGGTTGATGAGTACGCAAAGACATCCGCGATTGTGGTTTGGAATCCGGACCGGCAAAATGGGGTGTTGCAGTTCGAGCGGTTACCTGCTTTGCCTGCCACACAGGACTACCAGATGTGGGTGATTGACCCGAAACAGCCGCAGCCGGTGAGTGCCGGGTTGATACCCAAGAGTAGCGACCCGGAGCGCCGGGTTGCGTTTTGGCCGACTAAGTCGGTCGGCGCCAGGCCAAAATTTGCGGTCAGCATCGAACCGGTGGGCGGATCCAACGTGCCACGCGGACAGATCATATTCGTGGGGGAGTAGGGGAACGCCGAGAACGCCGAACGCCAAACGCCGAACTGCTGAGGCAACTCGCCAGAAGCACAAAGGTAGGATAAGGGCAAAGGTGGTTGCACAGCGAAGCAATTCGTAGTATACAAGGATATCCCCGTAAATTGGAGATGTCTCGATCAATGGCTGGACAATCAGAGATAGCTAACGCAAAAAAGCCGGTCGGCAGGGTGGGCCGGTGTAATGCCGGCGCTATAAAAAAGGCAGCCCGGCGGATATCACTCATCTACGACAAGGCCTTGGCGCCGACCGGTCTGAAGATCACCCAATATGGGATACTTTCGGCCATCAACGCCAGAGGCGCCGCTCTGCCCACCATGCATGAACTGGCTGAGGAGCTGGTCATGGATCGCTCGACGTTGGGGCAGAATCTGCGCCCCCTGGAGCGAGCCGAATTGGTCGCGATTCTGACGGATCCCGCGGATCGCCGGAACCGGTTGATCGCGCTGACAAAACGGGGTCTGACCAAATTGAACGAAGCCGCTGAGTATTGGCGGACTGCCCAGAATCGTTTTGAGGAAGTCTTTGGCGAACCTGAAGCGGCGGAGCTTCGCGCGGTGTTATCAGCGGTCGCTTACCACCCAAAATTTGGCGAGAGGGGATAGCGTTTCTGTTCCGAGGTCGCGCCGGCGCACCGGAATGACCAGTGAAGACCCAGACAAAAAGAAGAAAAAGTTGACAATGCGTCGATATAGGGGGATATCCCTATATCCTTGCAACCTGTATGCGGATAGTAAAGCTCGCTCTTAGTCGCCCCTATACCTTTATCGTGCTGGCCCTGCTGATCCTCGTTCTCAGCCCGCTGATAATCCTGCGTACCCCCACGGATATTTTTCCAAACAATATCCCGGTGATTTCCGTCGCCTGGACTTACACCGGCCTGAACCCGGAAGATGTCGAGGCTCGGCTGACCACGCCGTACGAGAAGGTATTAACCACGCTCGTGGACAATATCGAGCATATCGAGTCCACGACTTATAACGGTTCCGACGTCATCAAGATCTTTCTGCAGCCTCACACCAGCCTGGATCGGGCGAACGCCCAAGTGGTGGCTGCGTCTCAATTTGTTCTCCGGCTTCTACCACCAGGTATAGAGCCGCCGGAGATCATCAATTTTAGCGCCTCCAGTGTCCCAATTCTGCAACTCGGCCTGTCAGGCAAAGGGCTCTCGGAGCAGCAGCTGAATGATCTGGCTCTGAATTTCGTCCGCACCCAGCTGATCACCGTGCCGGGAGCAGTGATACCACTGCCTTATGGTGGAAAACAGCGCCAGGTCATGGTCAATCTGGATCAAAATCTCATGCAGGCCAGGAACGTTTCGCCTACCGATGTACTCAATGCGGTAAACGCGCAGAACCTGATTCTTCCATCCGGAACGGTGAAGCTTGGCGAGAGTGAGTTGGATGTGCGCACAAACACATCCCCACGGACCGTCGCGGAACTGAATAATCTCCCGATTAAGCAAGTGGGCCGCACGACCATCTATCTGCGGGACGTCGCTACGGTGAGCGACGGATTCGCGATTCAGACTAACGTGGTACGCCAGGATGGTCACCGGGGTGTGCTCATGAGTATTTTGAAGGCCGGCAACGCATCGACTCTCAGTGTGGTCGGTGGGGTGCAAAAGTTACTTCCGCGGGTCGCGTCCATCGTTCCGCCGGCCCTGAAAATGACGCCGCTGTCCGATCAGAGCATCTTTGTCCGTGGCGCGGTTAGCGGGGTAATTCGCGAGGGTGTCATTGCCGCGGCCCTGACTGGTCTGATGATCCTCTTATTTCTTGGCAGTTGGCGAAGCACGCTGATTATCGCCGTCTCCATCCCGTTGTCGGTTTTGACCTCGATCATCGTGATCAGTCTGCTCGGAGAAACCATCAACATCATGACGCTGGGAGGATTGGCTTTGGCAGTCGGTATCCTGGTGGACGATGCGACGGTAACAATCGAGAATATCGAGCGCGTCTGGCGAGACGGTGAAAGCCGAAATGAAACAAGTTGCCGAGATCATCTCGGCTCGGCGATTCTAGAGGTATAAGTGAAGTTGCTCTCCAGAAAACTCTTCGCCTAGTCCGGGTATCTGCCGCGTGCTGCCCAGACAGACTCAGAAATACTCGGCACGATGTTAGGCGGACGTCAGGAGATGACGCCCCGGGGGCGACCCTTGTGATCCGTTTTGTGATTCGAGTCCGGAGGTCTTGAAGGCCAAGCTCGCATTGCGACTCGGCAAATCGCCAGAAGTTGTTTTCGCGACGCGCCATCACGGGCCTGGACAGCCATCCCGCGAAAAATGGTGCCGAAGTAGGCAGCGAGTTCTTTAACGTTTGTTCCCGGGGGAAGATTACCGTCAGAAACTCCCTTTCGCAGCCGCTTGGCCAACGCCTGCTCGAAAAGCTTGCGCAAACTTTTGGTATAATCTGCCACCGATCGCAAATGCGGCGGAAGCTGCGTGCCCGCTAACGAGATCATACAGCCGGCGGGAGATGCGTCATTCGTGAAGAATGCGGCTGCTTCTTCGATGAGCGCCTCGAAAGCGGCCCGGGTGTCCCGATGACTGGAAAAGCCGCGCAAATAGCTTGTGGACATATTCAAATAATAATCAGCAGCTGCCCGGTACAACCTCTCTTTGCTGCCGAACTCGTGGTAGAAGCTCGACGGGCTTAGCTTCATCGCCCCGATCAGGTCGTCGAAGGTGGTTCCTTCGTAGCCACGATCCCAGAAAAGCTCCATCGCCTGCTGGATGGCAGCAGTTCGGTCGAACGATTTGGGGCGCCCTCGTCCACGCTTCAAAGACTTCGTCTGTTTCGGCTCCGACATAGAAGTTTCTATTAAATACCGTTCCCTCCTACCAAGAAGATAATGCTAGACGTTCTTGGGTCCACTATTCCCGCGATTCCTGGTTAGGCAGGCGAATGGGAGTGAACGTCAGTCTGATCTAGCGGCTCTCCACGTTGACTAGCGGTCGTGCCAGGCGACAGGAACGACATTGCACGCGGTGTTGGATTTTTTCTTTTGACATCGCCGCGATTCGAGCCGAACTATTTGTGGAGCGATCGCTACAATAATCGACCTTCTACTAAATCAACTTTCTACGATGAAACCTAAATCTGGAGATAGCCATGAATGAGTCCGCGACGATTTTAACCCCGCCTCGGCCCAGGCAGAGGACGTCCGGCAAGCCGGAGCGGAATCCTTAAACGGGAACGGCTTCTATCGCTTCAAGATCGGCGACTTCCAGGCGACCGTGATCTCGGATGGCTATGGGCCGATTCCGGTCGGGCCGATCTTCGCCATGAACGCCTCTGAAGCTGAACTCGCTCCGGTGTTGAAGGCAAACTTCATGCCGCCGGTGATCCAAGCCACAAACAACATCTTGGTAGTCGACACGGGACGGGAGCGTCTCCTTGTCGATACCGGCTTTGGTGAGAAACTCGGCCCATCCTTCGGCAGCTTTCCCGGACTCGAGGCAAACCTGTGCCGGGCCGGAATCACGCCAGGGAGCATCGATCTGGTCGTGACGTCGCATTGTCACCTGGACCATATCGGCGGCTTGGTAACGAAATCGGGCGCACTGGCGTTTCCGAAGGCTCAGTTCGTCTTTGTCGACACGGAGTGGAACTACTGGACCGGCAACCGTTACGAAAGCGATGTTAACAGTTCCCCGATGCCCGACGCGTTCAAGCAGGCCACGATTGGAGCAGCTCGAGAGAACCTGCCACCGGTCGCCGACCGATCCCGGTTCGTGAAGCAAGGGGGCGAAATCGCCAGCGGCGTGCACTATATTGCAGCGCCCGGACATTCGCCGTCCCATGCCTCAATCTTGTTCACCTCGGACAAGGAACAGTTCATGCATATGGGTGACATCGCCCATAACCCGGTGACGAGCTTGCACGGGATCGTAGTCGAAGGGAAAGCGGAGAAGGCGCATGCTGGCGGCTACGAGCACGTCATCGACCTCTCGCGCGAGAGCCTGCGGGACGGCGTGATGCGGCTGACCGGCGGCAAGGGTGTGGACGTCATTATCGATGGCGTAGGCGGAAAGCTAACGGGCGAGGCGCTTGGTTGCCTGCTTCCCGGAGGAACGTATGCGGTGGTCGGCTACGCTGGCGGTCGCGAGGCGAGCGTCAACCTCACCGATATCGTCTGGAAGGCAGCCAAGGTACGTGGCTTCACTTTTAGGGCCTTCGCGCCGGAGACGCTGGCCGCAGCGCAGAAGACACTCATCGGCTATCTGTCCGAAGGTGCGATCCGGCCGACCATCGCCAAAGTGTTTCCGCTCTCCGATGCGGCGGACGCGGTTCGCCACCTGATCGAGGACCGGCCGTTCGGCCGCGTGCTGATGCGGGTGAGGGACTGAGGCCAGAATGCAAGACGCATCAGCGCGCGTCCTGCATTCGTAACGAACCGATTGTTTTTTATGTCTACGTTAAACGAGATTCCGCAATCACTGGGTAAATTGAACGGAAAAGTGGCAGTGATCACGGGTGGCACGACCGGGATAGGGTTAGCCGCAGCAAAGCTCTTCGTCAGAGAAGGTGCTTACGTCTTCATCACGGGCCGTCGTCAGAATGAACTCGATGAGGCCGTGAAGGCGATCGGCAGCAATATTACCGGCGTTCAGGGAGATGTTGCCAAACTGGCCGATCTTGATCGTCTCTACGAGACCATCAAGGCAAAGGGACGAATCGATATCGTTTTTGCTAACGCCGGTCTCGCTGAATTTTCTCCCTTGGCGAGCATCACGGAGGAGCATTTCGACAAGCTATTCAACATCAATGTAAAAGGAACATTATTCACGGTGCAAAAAGCCTTACCGCTACTAAATGATGGCAGCTCTATCATTCTCACAGGCTCCATCGCAGGTGTCAAAGGCACTCCCGCCTTCGGTGTCTATGGAGCGACTAAGGCTGCCATCCGTAATTTCGTGCGAGCATGGACCGTGGAACTGAAGGACCGCCGGATCCGCTCAAACGTTCTCAGCCCTGGTCCGACCGATACTCCGCTGGTGACTCGGCAACCGGTGGACACTATCGCACGGATTGTGTCCACCATCCCGATGGGGCGCATGGGAGAACCCGATGAAATCGCCAAGGCGGCGCTATTTCTGGCCTCCGATGACTCCAGTTTTGTCACGGGCATCGAGCTATTCGTTGATGGTGGCAGAGCGCAAATCCAAGTCGTTTGCTAGCGTTGCTTGCGTTGCGCGCGGCAGGATTTCAGCTTGGGAAACGGTTCTCGCGCCGGCCATTGGAGGTTCGATGGGTAACCCAGTGACCCAACTGGCTAGGACGTTAGACGTGAGGCATGCGGTCTCGACAACGACCAGTCTCGCAAAGGCTGCAGAGGCACTCCGGTACTTCGTCGAGGGCCGTCCGTTCGGACGGGTACTTCTCGCGATATAGCTCGCACACTGAACGGGTCCACAACTGGCAAGCATAAGGAGAAAAGCAAATGACGATGGCGGAAAGAAGGAATATCGAGTTCGGGGTCGAGGGCGGCGTGACGTTGCGCGGTTGGCTGTTCGTTCCCGGCGCCAAAGGTCCCGCCCCGGCGATTACGATGGCGCACGGCTATGCCGGTGTGAAGGAGCATGGCATAGAACGATTCGCACGCGCTTTCGCGGAAGCCGGTTTTGTCGTGCTGGTCCATGATCATCGCCATTTCGGGGCCAGCGATGGGGCAGAGCGCGGGGATGTCGACCCTTGGCAGCAGATCGCCGATTGGCGGCGCGCGATTTCGTTTCTTGAGAGCCAGCCCGAAGTTGATGCCGCTCAGATCGGCATCTGGGGCACCAGCTATGCCGGGGGGCCACGCGATTGTGCTCGGTGCTACCGACAGGCGACTAAGGGCGGTTGTCGCGCAGGTTCCCACGATTAGCGGTTTTGAACAAGGTCTGCGACGCGTCCCTCCGGAAGGAATCGCAGCCCTCGAGAAGGCGTTCGCCGAAGACGACCGTGGTCAGCTTCGCGGTGAGCCCTTGCGCCGGCAGCTGGTCGTGAGCGACGATCTGGCAATTCCGGCCTCCTATCACAACAAGGACGCGATCGATTTTTACCTGCAGCCCACTCCCCCGGGCATCTGGGAGAACTCGGTCACGATCCGCTCCACTCGGGCGGCCCGCATGTATGAGCCGGGGGTCTGGGTGCCTCGCGTATCTCCTACACCCCTGCTGATGGTGGTGGCGCTCTCCGATACGATGACGGTCACCGACCTTGATCTCGCTGCGTACCAGCGCGCGCTTGAGCCGAAGAGGTTGCAGTTAATATCAGGCGGACACTTCGCTCCCTATCTCGACCAGTTTCCGCTCGCGGTAGCCGCCGCAACAGAATGGTTTAGTGAGCATCTGCTCAATCCCGGTGCAAGACGCGTGACCCAGGTCGCGATCCACAGCGCTTCCGCCCAGGCCAACTCCGATATTGCGAGTGTCTGACAACCAGAAAAGAACCCGACAATGAATGCGAAAACTGATCTTCAATGGAATGTACTCACGATAAAGCGCCCTGGCCTCGTTCGCGATTTGCCGCCCGGCAAGGAAGAACTGATGTGGGTGGCGAATTCGTCGACACTCATCTGCGGTGAGCGCGACGCCATTCTCGTGGACACCTTTCTCACGACGGAGCAATCGCAGACTCTGTTGGATTGGATCGTCGCGAGCGGCAAGAACCTCACCGCCATTTACATCACCCACGGGCACGGCGATCATTTCTTTGGCCTGGCATCGCTTCTGGAGCGTTTCCCGCGTGCAAGGGCGGTCGCGACACCCGAGGTCGTCAAGGCCATGCATGAGCATCTGTCACCCGACAGGATCGAGAACTTCTGGCGGCGGCTTTTCCCGGGCGAGATTCCGGATCGCTTGTTGGTTGCCGAACCGCTGGAAGACGAAGAGCTAGAGCTGGAGGGGCACAAGCTCGTCGCGGTGAACGCGGGGCGGACCGATACGGCTCCCTCCACCTGCTTGTACGTCCCGTCGATCGGACTGATCGTTGGCGGGGACGCCGTCTACAACGGAATTCATCCCTACCTCGGCGAGACCGACACACAGAGCCGGTTTGAGTGGATCTCCACGCTCGACAAGCTTGAGGCCCTGAAATCGAAAGCCGTGGTCGCCGGGCATAAGGTGCCGGAAAACGACGATGATCCCCGTATCATTGGCGAGACGCGGCAATACCTTCGCGATTTCGACCGCCTGAACGAAGCAACTGCGAACGCGCGTGAGCTCTATGACGTAATGCTCGAACTCTATCCAGACCGCGTCAATCCGGGCTCGCTTTGGGGCGCAGCCAACACCGCCAAGAAACAGGCATAGGGTCGTCCCACCAACGACTGTAACGGCGCGCTTTCGTCTAACTGGGGTCCACACACGACGGCTTGTTGCCCGAACAGCCGCGTCTGCTAGTCACGGAACTGCAAAGGGGCGGCAGGTTAGATCGGTGAGAAAACCGAGCCGACCCGGCGAATCAGGCGTGAAAAGCGCTCTTAGCATCATACATAACCAGGAAAGAGTTCGGATCAGAGGTTTCCAGGCACTTTGCGGGACGTTTTGGATCGCTCCGATCAGTTTTCTAAGGTTTTGAATCGTTGCGATCAACAGATCTTGGATCGATTGTTTGACCAGCCCCCGCCAGCGAGCGCGCTTGAAACCATGTCGGTTGGCGGCGTCAGCAAAACTGCGTTCCATCAGATGCTGCCGGCGTTTCCGATCGAGTCTGGCTCTCTTGCTGTTGGCTTGTCGACGCGCTCGATCCAAGAGGTTTTGATCGCGATGGCGTTTAATGCTGCGGCCCGTTTTGGAACGGGTGCAGAACTCGCGCAACCGGCAACTCAAACACACCCCTCGCTTGGTGACGTATTCCCAACTGAGGCGCACCGAGTGCAGCCGCCTTGGCTTCATCACTTGGCCAGCCGGGCACAAGAAGGTGTCACTCTCTGGTCGATAGAGGAACTGCGATTCTGGGTAGATCCCGTCGCGCCGTCCGCTGCCAGGGCTGCTTGTCAGTAGATCGGCCATATGCGTGCGGAGCTTTCGCTTTTGGCAGGCGACGTAGTTCTGTATCGTGCCGTATTTGCAGTCAGCGACGATCGTCTGCGCGGCGATCGCGGTATTAGCTTGATGCTGATCAACCAGCTCCATCAGTTCATGAGACTCATTGATCCTGCCGGTCGTCGTGTGAACCGCTGTGATGATTCCCTGGGCGTCATCGACCACTCGGTGGTTTTTGTACCGTGGCCGAGTTTTGAATCCGTGCTGACGAACTAGTGTGGCTTCTGGATCTGTGTTGCTTTTATACTTCTGGTTTATTTCCGTACGAGGACCTGGTCCGTGCATATCCGGGTCTTGATCGTCATCGGCCTCGTTCTTTTTAGTGTCTGCTTCCTCGAGCTTCTCAGTTTGTTCACGGCAAGCTTGTCGGATTTGATTCAGAGTCGCAGCATCCAACTCACGAACCGAGTTCAACGATGCGTTGGCATCGACTAAGCTGCTATCGGCATGGATCTTAGTGCCCTCTATCAAACCTGCTCTGACGCACTGCGCCACGACCCGGCTAAAGAGTGCAACGAAGACCTCTTGGCCCCAGCGCTTGCGGGCTTTGCTCAAGACGCTGTGATTCGGGACCGTGTCGTCTAAGCCATAACCCAGGAACCACATGTAATCGAGGCGTTCCGGGACAATCCGCATCAGCTCTCTTTCGCTGCGCACGTTATCCAAAAACAGCAACAGCATCATCTTCATGATGACGACTGGATCTTCTGAAACGTTACCTTTGGTGCCGTAGAATTGTGCGACTTCTCGCCGCACGAAATCCAGTTCCAGCGTCTCGTTAATTCGCCGTAGCGGATGATCACTGCGCACCCGCTTATCCAAGTTCACCTGATAGCTCCACAGTTGCTTCTGTGGATCGCGCTCCCCCATCATGGGGACATAATCTTAGTAACTAATTACCTTTTTTTTCGATGTTATTCCGTGCTATTTGGGCAACACACCGTCCTGAGCTGACCCCGTAAAAGGCGCAAGCTTTAAGCGCAGCGCTCGCTGCGCGAGGGGGCGCGCGACAGGCCGAAATGGGTGGTGGTACGATTTACATCATTACCAAATGCCCGGCTTGCTGCCGGGAAGATTAACAGCAATCACGGTCTTCTAGCTCCCTGAACTTCGCGAACTCCTTCATTTTCTATTCGCAAAGCCCTGCTAGTCTGCCTGCGTGACTACTGCTGCAACGTCTTCTAACGCTGGTGCCGCCAGACTTGAGTTTTCTGTTGAGCGACTCAAACGGCTGCACCGGCAGATCGAGTCGTTCGTGGAGGAAAGGAAACATGCGGGTATCAGTGCCCTGTTGCTCCGCAAAGGCGAAGTAGCCGATTTCTTTGCCGCCGGACTTCGAGACCGGCAACAGGGAAAACCCATGCAAGGCGATACCATCATGCGGATCTATTCCCTCACGAAGATCGTTACCGGTGTAGCGGCTCTGACCCTCATTGAAGAAGGGAAATTGGGCTTATCGGATCCGATCAAAGACTACCTTCCCGAGTTCAGCGATATGAAGATCTTTGTTGGAGGCACAGCTCAACACCGGGAACTAGTTCCGGCGGAAGTCGCGATCACCATCCATCATCTTTTTACTCACACCTCCGGCTTCAGTTACGGCGATGACGAAGAACCGATCGACGAGCTCTATCGAGCTGCCGGCCTGGAAAATGCAGAGTCATTGGCTGATTTGGTGAAAATGTTAGCCGCGCTACCGCTGAAAAGAGAGCCGGGAACCATGTATGAATATGGGTTTTCGATGGACATTTTGGCGCGGGTGGTTGAGGTCGTGAGCGGCCAGCGGTTTGATCACTTCCTCAAGGAACGAATATTCGATCCACTCAGGATGGTCGATACTGGCTTCGTGGTCGACCAAGCCAAGAGCGATCGTTTGGCCAAGGTTTACGAACATGGCAAAAACGGCGAGCTCCAGCCGGTCGAACGCTTTGACTTTGAAGTCAGCGACGGAGTAAAGAGATTTGCCGAGGGTGGATCCGGCCTGTTTTCAACCATCGAAGACTACAGCCGTTTCGGACAGATGCTTTGTAATGGCGGCGAGCTAAACGGGGTCCGCATCCTGAGCCGAAAAGCCTTCGAGCAAATGACTGTCGATCATCTGGGTGGGTTGCGCATTACGAATCGGACTTATACTGAGGGATACGGTTTTGGGCTCGGGGTCGCCGTTCGTATAAACAATGGTCTGGCGGGTACCCTGGGAACGCTAGGTTCCTTCGGCTGGAGCGGCAAAGCGACCACCCTATGCGTGGTCGATCCGGTTGAAGAGCTCGTCTTGCTCGTCTTTACCCAACACTTCCCATACGACGAGCACGGCCTCTTCGAGCGGTTTACTAATCTGGTGTATCAAGCGCTGATTTAAGGCAGGGAAGGACTCCTTGGACTCCTTCCCAGCGCCCGTCTATACGCTAAATTGCGTATTTCGTCCTGTTCACTAAATGGTTCGTACCCGGTCGTACGGGTTCGTTCGCGGCCCCACCATGGGCTGCGAGCGATCGATTTGATCGTCAGCATGGCAACGTTTCTTTCCTGGCAAACCGTTGCCAGCCGTTCGAACGCGTCCGCATAGTAGGAATTTTGCATCATGATGTAGCTGTACGGCAGCAGCACGGACGCCGAACGCCGAACGCCGAACCGATACGCTTCCTCCCTGTGTTCTTTCGAGCCAGGAAGCGCTTGCCAACCGTCGCCAAAATAGGCGATAGAGCACGCGGATGAAATCGACCGCTACTCAGCTCGGTGCTGCCGATAGCAAACGCTCATTTAACTGGGTCGATCTGCTGATTTTTGCCGGAGTTTTAGGTTTGCTCTGGAGCATTCTCGAGTTTGGCAGCGGGATGATGGTGCATTTCGACGCCACGTCGCAATCACTCCCGATATCTACCCATATCCGGCATATCCCGTACTATATTGGCCGGACCTTAATCCGGATGTGGATTGCGTTCGGCTTCTCGCTGATCTTCACCTTTATCATAGGGTACGCTGCGGCGAAGAACAAAGTAGCTCGGGCGATCATCCTCCCGTTCCTGGACATCATGCAGTCCATTCCAGTGCTCAGTTTTCTCACGATCTTTATGACCTTTTTCGTCTCGCTTTTCCCCGGAAGTCTGTTCGGAGTGGAGTGCGCGAGCGTTGTAACGGTCTTTACTGCCCAGGTCTGGAACATGACATTCGGATTCTACCATTCGATGGTAACCATCCCCCAAGACTTACATGAAGCTGCGACGAATTACCGCCTCACTGCTCTCCAGCGTTTTCAAAAACTCGAGGTACCGGCTTCGATGCATAGCCTCATTTGGAATTGCATGATGTCGTTCGGTGCCGGGTGGTTCGCCGTGAGCGCCAGCGAAGCTATCACCGTGCTCGGCAAGAATATTCAGCTGCCTGGATTGGGTTCCTATATGGCGACCGCGGTGAGCAAAGGGGATAACTGGTCGGCGTTTTGGGCGATCATTTCGATGCTTGCTGTGATCTTGGCGACCGATCAACTCGTATGGCGTCCTTTGCTGGTATGGGCTGATAAGTTCAAAATGGAACTGACGGAATCAGCTCACCCTCCGACTTCCTGGTTTTATAGTTTACTGCGGCGAGCTTACTTCTTTGAATGGGTCAGCGAACGCGTGTTGATCCCTCTCAGCGCACTCTATGCTGACCTTCAGGTGAAACTTGCCGCGCGGCGAGATGAGGTGCAGCCGAAGTCGAGCAAGACTGGCAAGTATGTCTGGCAGGCCATTGGAGTTATGCTGCTGCTAGGACTCCTCTATGAAGTTGTTCTCGGTGTCATGGCCGGGTTTGATGCCGTATACCAGCACATTTCGGTGACCGAAATTCTGGAGATTGTCGGCCTCGGATTCGTCACGCTGCTGAGAGTGTTAGCGGTGACTATTCTGGCGACCCTTATCTGGACACCGATCGGCGTTTGGATTGGTTCGAGGCAACGCGTGGCGCAGTTCGCTCAGCCGCTAGTGCAAATATTCGCCTCGTTCCCGGTAAATATGACCTTCCCATTAGTCGTGGGGTTGTTTGTCCGTTACAACATCGACATGAATTGGGGCTGCATTTTGCTGATCGCCATGGGTGCCCAGTGGTACATCTTGTTCAATGTGATCGCAGGCGCTACGGCGATTCCAAACGATCTAAAGGAGGCGGCGAAAAACTTTGGACTGCGCGGATGGCCGCTTTGGAAAACATTGATTCTACCGGCGATCTTCCCGTTCTGGATTACGGGCGCCTGCACGGCGGCAGGCGGGGCGTGGAACGCGACTATCTTGGCCGAAGTCGCTACCTGGGGAGATAAAACATTGAAAGCAACAGGGCTAGGAGCATTCATTGCGGAAGTGAGCTCTCAGGAAGGTGGTGCCGGGATACCCGCTTTGATCTGCGGAACTGCGATCATGGCGCTTTTTGTGGTTGTCATTAACAAGCTAGTCTGGCGACGATTATATAGTTACGCTGAGCACCGCTTTCATCTCGACTAATTCTCATGTCAACCGAGCTCATCTCATCACCCAAAATCGCCCGGACTGACAGTCCGGCGATTGCCGAACTTCGCAATATTTCGAAGTCTTTTGTCGTCGGACGTGGTCGAGAGCTCAAAGTTCTCGATCAAATCGATTTGGCCATTCACGAAGGAGAGTTGCTGGCGCTACTTGGCCAGTCCGGTTCGGGTAAGTCGACCTTGTTACGTTGTCTTACCGGGCTCACGAAACCAACATCCGGACGGGTACTGTGTTACGGAAAACCACTGGAGGGAATTAATCCTCATGCTTCGATTGTATTCCAGACGTTCGCGCTTTACCCCTGGCTCACGGTGGAGCAAAACGTAAGCGTCGGATTGATGGCGAAGAAAATGACGCGGGCCGAGAAAACCGAGGCGTTGGATAAGGCGATTGACCTCATCGGTCTGAACAACTACCACTCGGCGTTTCCGCGGGAAATCTCCGGCGGAATGAGGCAACGCGTTGGGATCGCGCGGGCCCTTGTATCTGAGCCCAAGATCCTCTGTCTCGATGAGGCCTTCAGTGCGCTGGACGTACTTACCGCCGAAGGCCTGCGCAAGGAGGTTGTCGGATTGTGGCAGAGTGAAGGTACCGGTTTAAAGAGCATTTTCATGGTGACTCACAACATTGAAGAGGCAGTCGAAATGGCGACACGTATTTGTATTCTGTTTCCTCATCCGGGCCGCCTTGGACTGGTTCTAGAGAACAACCTGCCCTATCCGCGGAACTCGAATCACCCGGAATTTCAACGTTTGATGAAAGTGATTCACGAGACGATCACGCAACAAGCCTTACCCGATTTGCCGCCAGAACCGCCACCGCCTGCTGGACGTCCGATCTCGCGTGCGCGGAGCCGTATGGAATCGATCCCGACGGTGGGGGTCAGTCAGATTCTCGGCTTGCTCAGCATCCTCCACGACGAACCCGACCTGAACAACGTTTACGATATCTCGAACGAGATCGGCAAAGACTTCGGCGAGACGATCGCGATCGTCAAGGCGGCCGAAATCTTGGAGTTCGTCAATACGCCGAAGGACGAGGTGGAATTCACTGAGTTGGGTCGGAAATTTTTCCAATCCGATCGCGAAACTCGCAAAAAGATTTTTGCTGAACAGGTGCAGAAGTTACGCCTGTTCCATATCATCCTTGCCTACCTCGAAACCCAGGAAGAGGTCCCAGCCGAAACGGTGACGCACGACATTGCTACCGCGCTTCCCTATGAAAACGCGGAAAAGATTCTCCAAACGATGATTGCCTGGGGACGCTATGCCGGCTTGATGGATTTCAATGCGAACACCGGAATGGTGACCCTTCCAGAAGAAGAAGAGGAAGAGGAAGAAGAGGCGGCCACGAAGAAGTAGGAGGCGGGAGCAGTAAGCAGTGATCAGTGGCAGCGAATGATCCGCGAGGGGGAACGTGAAACGCTCCAAACACCCGTCATGGGTAGGGCGAAACACGCTTTCGAGCGGCAGCGAGGTGAAGCGTGTGTCTGCGCCAAGCTGATGAGTCGCAAAAATCCACCCCAATACAAATCAGACCCGATCGCGGCCAAAGATCTGAGCTATGAGCGCCACGCTGGGAGGCACGGTTGCATCCGATCAATATCGTAAAAACCGCGAACCCAGGCAACTTGAACGACTGAACGTCGAATGACCAAGCACAATGGAAAGAAGAGCGAGCACCCGGCCGCAAACCCGGATTCATGAGAGCGAGACTAAGCAGGATTCAGCACGGGACAAGCGATGGGAGTGATCGATTCAGGCTAGAATGAGGGTGCAAAACAGAGGATGATGATGTAATTGCGCAGCGGACAGGTCGGGGGAAAGACCGCCGGCAGAGATCAAACTTATGAAGCAATCACCCGGCACTACCGACATCGCGCGACCCGCGGTTGAGTTGGAACGGTCGGGCGACCAACTAAAATTGGTTCTGAGCGGTGATTGGAGTCTCAAGGCACATAAGCGGTTGCGCGCGGAAGCGGTCCTCGCTGACTTGGAGCGAGAATCTGGCGTGACGTCGGTCCGTTTTGAACCGACCGGCGTGAAATCCTGGGACAGCAGTCTCCTGGTTTTTTTATGGGAGGTCAAAGAATGGTGTAAGGCCCGCAAGGTCGTGTTTGCCAACGGCGACTTACCGAAAGAAATATCGAGCTTAATCAATCTGGCAACCGCTGTACCGGAACAACAGACTGGTCGAGGATCCCAACCGCACCGCACGTTTTTTTATCATCTCGGAAGTTGGGCTCTCGGCCAAATGAATACGCTGTTGGCCGCTTTTGAGTTTACTGGTGAGTGCATTATTAGTTTCCGCCGGATTCTTGGGCGTAAAGGGAAAGTAGACTGGCGCCTTTATTGGCTAACGCTACAGGAATGCAGTGCAGAAGCGTTGCCCATTGTCGGCTTGATCAGTTTTTTGATCGGGTTAATTCTAGCATTCGTCGGCGCCATCGAATTGCGGCAATTTGGTGCAGGCATCTATGTAGCAAACCTGGTTGCAGTTGGGATGGCTCGGGAAATGGGAGCAATCATGACCGGCATCATTATGGCGGGGCGCACCGGGGCGGCTTTTGCCGCGCAAATTGGGAGCATGAAAGTTTCGGAAGAGATCGATGCGTTGAGTACACTCGCAATTTCACCGATGGATTTTTTGGTTAGTCCGCGAGTTGTCGCACTGTTTTTGATGATGCCGCTGCTCTGCTTTTATTCTGATCTGATCGGCATCGCCGGTGGAGCGGTCGTCGGGGTCGGTCTTCTGAAAATAACGTTCGTGCAGTATTGGAATCAAACGGTTGGGTCGATGGGTCTGACGGACATTATCCTGGGGGTGGTCAAGAGTTCCATCTTTGGCGTGATCGTTGCGTTGACTGGGTGTCAGCGGGGGATGAAGTGTGCCAACAACGCTGCTGCCGTGGGCAATGCGGCGACCTCGGCGGTCGTACTTGCAATTACTTGGATCGTGGCTTCCGATGCGGTGATCGATGTGCTAGTGGAGGTGCTGAAAGTGTAGTGATGCACTATTTCCGCTTAGTACTAAATAGATGAGATCCGAATCTAAAGCCGCCGCCGATCCGAACTCCCTGGCTTGGCCAACCTCCGAAGCCGCTCCCGCGATCGAGGTGCGAGACCTGGAGATGCGATATGGCTCATACGTGGTGATGCGCGACATCAACTTCGCGGTCGGGGAGGGTCAAGTGTTTATCATTATGGGAGGGAGCGGCTGTGGTAAGAGTACTCTATTGAAGTATCTCATCGGCTTGAAAGAAGTGACTCAGGGCGACGTGCTCTACTATGGCCAAAGCTTTGCCAAAGCCACCCAAGAAGAACGCGAACAATTGCAACGGACTTTTGGGGTACTGTATCAGTCAGGGGCGCTTTGGAGCTCGAGGACGCTGGCCGAAAACGTGGCACTTCCCCTAGAAGAGTATACTGAGCTCTCGGCGAAAGAGATCCGCGAATTGGCTTCGCTCAAGCTATCTTTGGTTGGCCTTAAGGGCTTTGAGGATTTCTATCCCTCGGAGATCAGCGGCGGCATGCGAAAGCGAGCAGGCCTCGCACGAGCCATGGCGTTGGATCCGGCGACTCTATTCTTTGATGAACCTTCCGCCGGATTGGACCCAATTAGCTCGCGACGCTTGGACGATTTGATTTTGCAATTACGCGACAGTCTCGGCACCACCGTCGTGGTGGTTACTCACGAATTGGCGTCGATCTTTGCCATAGCAGATACCGCTATTTTTCTGGACGCAGAGACGAAACGCATGATCGTTCAAGGCGATCCAAAGGTATTGGTTAAAGAAGGTCCTCCGGTAGTGAAAACTTTTTTGCTCCGAGGTCAGGAAGTTTCGGCTTTGGATCAGGAGCAGGATCCTGTGCAAACTGGAGAATCGACAGCCCAATAATGAGTCAGAAAGCGAATCCTACGTTAATTGGCGTCTTTGTTTTTGGAGCCATTGTGATCGCAGTGGGCGCCGTAATCTTTTTTGGTTCTGGCGATTTCTTCTCGAAAAAGCAGATCTACGTTTCCTATTTCAATCAGTCGGTAAGCGGCCTGGCAGTTGGCTCCAACGTGAAGTTCAAAGGGGTCACCATCGGCAAAGTGACAAAGGTGTTGCTCGGCTTCGTCGGCGAAGATAAGCCGGTCTATGCCAAAGTGTTTTATCAGGTCGACGAAAACTTGGTCGTGAAAGAATTAGGTCCCAACGGGGCTAGTGTGGATCTTTCTGACCCCGAAGCCCACGCCAAACGAATTGAACAAGGTTTCCGGGCGCGACTCGATTTCGAAAGCTTAATTAGCGGTCAGCTTTACGTTGCCCTCGATTTTGTTAAAATCGACCCGGCACCAGCGATCTTCCATCATACCGAGTCCGATGAGAATGTGTTAGAGATTCCGGTTCAACCCTCTGACATCGAAGCGATTGTGGCCAATCTGACCAAAGCAATCTCGAACCTCGGCAACGTGGACTTCCTGACTATTTCGAAAGATCTTCAGTCATTGATTGTCAGCGCGCGCGATGGCATCGAGGCGTTGAAGCTGGCTGACCTGGGGAACTCGCTGAACGGTTTAGTGAATGGTCCAGAGTTGAAGGGAGCGTTAGGCAGCGTGAAGCAGTCTTTTGATCAGTTAGACGCTACGCTGAAGAAATTGGACAAAGAGTTAGATCCTATCTCCAACAACTTAAACCCAACGTTAGAAGAGGCGAAAAAGACCATGGCGCAATTGCAGTCGGCGACAGCTCAGTTAGACAAAATGCTGAGCACGAATTCATCGTTTCGTTATCAGTTGGACAGCGCATTGTCACAAATTGGTACAGCTGCCGACTCGCTTCGCCGGTTGTCGGAGTTTTTAGAACGCAATCCGAATTCGATCATTTTTGGGCGCAAGCCGACAAAACAGGAACGATGACCGGGACCCAGCGCAAACTGCTGATTTTGGTCGGGATCATCGTCAGCGGTTGCGCGACGACTGAACCGCTCCCGACATTCTATACTCTCGGTCCGGCAGGGGCTAACCGAGCCGTTAATCAAAGAGTTAGCCAATCGGTACGAGCTTATGTCAATCGAGTGATCTTGCCTCCGTATCTCAATCGAACTAACCTCGCTAGTTTTCGGGGCAACCAGGTCGAATATTCAAGCTCCGCATTTTGGGCCGTGCCGTTGGATCAAGCGGTTGCGCAAGCCGTAGCACGAAATCTAAACGCGGTGGGAGTTTCTGCGGTCGGTTTTCAGCCGCTGGCTAGCCCGCCAGCTCATTCCTATGAGGTTACCATGCGCATCTCTCAATGTCAGGGCTACGATACGGGCGAGGTGATATTTTCGGGTGTGTGGGAGATTTATTCTGCGGGTGGCGCAAGCAAGATTGCTGCTAAATCATTCAACTTACATCGGAGTGGTTGGCAGGCTGGCCATTATGCAAGTATGGCTTCACTCCTGGCGGACGAAGTGACGGAGTGCAGCAAGCAGATCGCGGCCAGCCTGGGTCGCTAGGTTGAAATATATCGACGAAAATTGGTTCGACATCGCGGCACGCCTGCCCTATGTCTGCGTTCGCGGAGAACGGAAGCACCAATCTCTATGCGCGACATCGTACAATCGACGACCGAATTCGAGAGTTGGCTCCGAACCCAGATCACCCTGCGTGACGATGATTTGCAGGTAAAGCACAACAAAATGAGCGAGCAGCTCTTCGAGTTTTTTCGAGCAACTTTTTATCGATGGTGCGAAGGCTGGAACCAGACTTGTCCGGAATGGGCTAAAGCCGAGCTGGTTGTTGCCGTCGGCGACCTGCACATTCAGAACTTTGGCAGCTGGCGCGACGGCCGCGGACGCTTGATTTGGGGGGTCAACGATTACGATGAGGTGGCTACCTTATCTTTCGCGATCGATTTAGTGCGCTTGGCGGCCAGTTCGGAACTTGCCGCCGAGATCATCCCGGATTGCGAACTTACCTTAAGCGAGATCTGTGAAGCGATTCGAGATGGATATCTCGCCGGGCTCGAAGGAGGAGGGGAGCCGTTTGTTCTCGAGCGGCGACACGCCTGGTTGCTTCGGATTGTCCGCGCAGTGCTCAAAGAGCCCAAGCGCTTTTGGAAAGGATGGTTGAATAAGACCCAGCCGGTGCCGGAGGATAAGATTCCCCAGCGGTTGGCGGCCTTGCTGCGAGAAGCGCTTCCTCCCGGAGCCGAAATCGAATTTAGAGAGATGAAGCGAGGGCTAACGAAAGGCCTGGGCAGCCTTGGTCACGAGCGCTTCTTTAGCTATACCGAACATCAAGGAGGGCCGATGGCGGCCGAGGGTAAAAGCGTAGCGCTTTCGGCAGCACTTTGGGCCAGCGGTGAGGCCAAAGGAGAACTGCAGATCGAGAAGATCCTGCGAGCGAAAACTCGTCCATTCGGCCCGGGCACAATGATTCGTAACGGATGGCTGATTCGTCCCTTGATGTCAGACTGCGGGGTAATTGATCTCTCGCTGTTAAATGTGGACGAAGATCCGATGACAGTCAGCCACGATCAGGATCGGATACTTACGGCGATGGGCTTTGAAATAGCCAACCTTCACCTGCTTTCCACCCCGGTCGATCGCCTAAAAAAGGCAATTTCAGACTTCAGAGTTCCGGTATTCCGTAAGACAGTCGAGACTATGATCGATCTCGTACGAGCCGATTATAGGGCTTGGAAAAAGCACTGGCGGGACGCCCGCACCCGAAGCGCAAGCTCGGGAAGCTGATGCTTTGAGGTTTCGCGAAAACCGCCGTCGCTCGGGAAGCGGATTATCCGTGACGGTCGGTCTCGCTGACCAAGAGTAACCATGACAAAATCGTCATTTGCCCAATAGAGTGAAAACAGCGAAATGGCTCAGAATTTCTCCTGATGGCGATCTCTCTTTCCCAATTTGATCGGGTATTATTCTTCGCGCCCCACCCGGACGATGAGGGTTTGGCTGCCGCAGGTCTTTTGCAGCGCGTCGCCTCGCAGGGTGGGCGCGCTCATCTTGTTTTTGTCACGAACGGTGACAACAACGTCTGGGCGCAGCGATACGTGGAGCGGAGATGGCGAATAGCCGACAGTGATCGGCTTCGGTGGGGAGAGCTACGAAAACAAGAAGTTCGGGCGGCGGCCCAGACAATCGGCTTGGGAAAACGGGGAAGTTTGCGATTTTTGAACCTCCCGGACCAAAAGCTAACTTCTCTTTTGCGCAAAGTTCCGGCGCGCTTGTCCGCGATTCTGCGGGAAGAGATTGATCAGTTCAAGCCGACCTTGATTATAGCGCCATCCATTTACGATGCGCACCCGGACCATAGCGCTTTGAGTGTGGCGATCGGCTTGGCGCTCGAGAGGTCCGCCCACCCGTCGACGCCGTGTTATTACTACATCGTTCACCGTCCCCAACAAATGCCCGGATCACCGACCCGGGAACTCGAGCTGACCGAACCAGAACAGGACCGCAAACGAGCAACCATCGATTGCTATCGCAGTCAACTCCATCTCTTTCCGGATCGATTTACTAGCTTCGCTCGACCGACCGAAGTCTTCTATCAGTCGGATCCGGCGGAGACGGCGGCAACGCAATATGGCTTCGGAATGAGCCATGGCCCACGCGGTCTAAATCTAGAAATCAACGCATCCCGGTTGCTCCGGCGTGCGCGCGAGATTCTTTTTGTCTTCTCCCCTTTCGACGCGGACCCGATTACTTGGCGAATCAATCTTAGATTTGGCGACAAGCCATTCGTCCTTGAGGACGGTGGCACGGGAGCTTTTTTGCGGCAGGTTGAGGGCGAGAAGAGATCAAATCATCTCCATCTTTCGCTACCGATCAATCTTTTGCCCGAATCGCAGATCGGCTATCTGAAGATAATTACTCCGACCCTTTTTTTTGATCGGTTTGGCTGGTTCAAATTCGCGCTTCCCAGCCGAGCGCAGATAGCGTCTCACCTGCGTGAGATCGCAACTGAGACAGAGCTGCTCCCTCTCAAAGAGACCCCGTTGGACTCCGAGGCGCCTTGAGCGCATTCTGACCGACGATGGAGCAGAAACCTGGAGACCTCGATAAGGGGCGCGCCGCTACACTGGAAGATCGGTCGAGGACGGTTCTGTGGGAGGTCTGGCTATTTCGTTACACTATTGTGCTCTTCGTCGCGTTCCGGGTGGTGCTGGCTTGGCAGCAGACAATTGATTCGGATGAGCCACAGCATGCTCATGTTGCCTGGGCATGGGCACACGGCCTTGTACAGTACCGAGACGTTTTCGACAATCATACGCCGCTCTTTCACCTCCTGGCCGCACCTTGGGTGGCCTTGATTGGTGAACGACCCGATATCCTCGCTCTGCTTCGCTGCGGTATCATCGGATTGAATCTAGTGACGCTGTTCTTAGTGTGGCGCATCTGCTGTTCCCTATTTTCCGCTCAAGCCGGCCGCTGGGCGGTAATCGTATTGGCTTTTTTCCCGTCCTTCTTTCTCGACGGAGGCGAATTTCGGACGGACACCTTATGGACTACTCTCTGGGTAGCTTGGATCGGTTTGGTTATGTCACAGGCGCGGTTCGGCTCAAAATGTTTCTGGGGAGGGCTGCTCATGGCAGCGTGTTTCAGCGTCTCGCTCAAATCAGTTCTGCTGTTGCTGACAGCAGTTGTTGCTTTTGCTGTCGTATTTGGATTGCGATCACGGTTTGAGCCGGCGCCCGCAAAGGTTCCAGGGGTCGTCTTTTTCAAAGGACCAGCGTTGGCTTTGGCCGGTTTCGCAATTCTCGCCGGGAGCATTCTTTGTTTTTTCATCGCTTTGGGTGCCGGACCGGCAATGTACCGTTGCGTTATTCAACATAATTTGGACGGGGACGACGTTGATTTTGCTCGTCGCCTGTTGAGCGGTTCATTGGATCCGCGCTTCTGGTTCTTTGTCCCGGCTGTTTACTTCGTCGCATTTCAGCTTGGAAAATCGGACAAACCGGAACGGCGCTTCCGAATCGCGTTCCTTGTTCTCTTCGCCGGGTTTTATCCATGCCTCCTTCTCGGGGTATGGCCGGTCACTACCCGCCAGGATTTTCTTCCTTATTATCCTTTGCTGTTCGCCTGTTTGTCTGCCCTGGTTCTCTGGTTCTCGAAGCGTTGGCCACAGCAACGGAAGTCTCCCCAATTGACCAGCCTAATCGGTTTCGCAGTTTTGCTCTGCCTGGAGGCTGGTTGGAGTGCGACGGTTTTATTGCGTAAGTTGGGCCCGGATCCGATCGAGGCGCACCGCATTGGGGAAGTCCTCCGGCTGACCAAACCCGAAGAAACGGTGCTGGATCCGAAAGGTGAGGTCGTGCTCCGTCCCCGACCAATCTACGAGGTGCTGGAATTGTTTACGATGAGACGATACCGCAACGATCCGTTGCTGGATCGAATCCCGGAACAGCTTATTGCAAACCGGACCATGGTGGCGGTCCAGTCGGATCGATACCCGGACCGTACTCGCCGATTTCTGCAAGAGAATTATCTTTGGACCGGGCGACTTCTGTTGGCCGGCATGCAGGCACATGCCAATGCAAGAGGTTCGATTCAATTCCAACTCTCGCTCGGCGGTTCCTACGTATTTTTGAGCAACGGTCATTTGGTTTCCGGTCAGTTGAATGGAGTCTCCATTCCTGCAGAAGCTGAAATGGAGCCAGGGTCCTTCGAGTTCGTTCCGGATAAGCATGTCAGGCAGCTAACGATTGAATGGAAAAGAGCCTACCAGATTGGCATCATCGCCGGTTCTGACGAGAATCTACCGTGGCACGGCCAAACACCGGCGAACCTGTGAGCGTCCGCGGCCCGGTTAGCGGGTCAGTCGCCGCTCTCCTTGACCAGGATCTTCCGTTGCTATCTCGGGTTGCGCAGAGGGATGCGATAGGCTTTTTTGCGGAGGCAGCAAGAACGAACGGCGAAGGAGGATACGAATTACGGTAACTCCGGCGAAATATCTGGTCGGGTTCCTGTTTTGTGCCGCGATTTTACAGGCACAAGAACCTACGCCGTCAGCCACAGCAAGCAGGGTGCCGTTGCGTCATCATCACGATTCGGAGATGCCTGAAGGCGTCCAGCCGCAAAACGTTCCCGAACTTCTGCCCAAATCTAACGTACTTCCAGGAACCGGGGGCCGGCTTCCCGATCTCAGTCCTGACGGTGCGATTCCGACCCCGACTCCCATCTCGCCGGAACAGCAAAAACGGAACGAGAGTCGGTTCGCTGAAATCAGAATGGTCGCGATGCGGAGCGCCAGAGCGATCTTCTTGCTCGAGCAATCCCGGGCTGCACTAACGGATGAAGCCCGCAAAAATTATCTGCGGGCCTATTATTACTCGGTTTGTGCGGAGATGCGGCGGATGGAGCCGGGTCTCAAGTCGATGGTCAATGCATTTGAAAGAGAGCAGATCCGCGGTTTAGCCAAAGGGAGAAGTCTTTTGGTCAGCGCCCACCGAAGTAAACCGGCCGCCCGGAAGAAGCAGTAGGGGAACGGTAAGCCGTGGCGGGTTGGTAGGGCGAGACGGGCTGGTAGCGCGAGGCTCCCCCGAGCCGACCCGGCGTCTCGTTCGCTATCAGTCTATTCCCTGAAGCAACGTCAGTAATTTAACGCGGCTGGTTCGCGTGCGTTGGAGCGAATGGAGCAGGTACTCTGCGGCCCGATCTGGTTTGCTACTCTCCAGGCCAAGCGTCTTAGCGAGCTCCTGCTCAAAAAAAAATACTGCTCGGCTTGTCGCCGGTTTTGCCTGTAAGTAAGAAAACGCCCGGATCAAGAGTTCATAAATGGCCGTTTCTGGGTGTTCCGGTTCGGTCGTTTCTTCGACTAACTCAGCGAAGTATCCGGCAGCCAGAGTGTTCGAGTAATGTTTCCGGATCCCCGCGAAGGGCTCACTAAGCATCACCTCGCGCAGCGTGTGCAGCTCGCTTCGCTGCGACCAACTAACGGACAGCTCGCATTGAAAGAACAGATCCAGCTTTCCGGCAAAATTGCTCTGGGCCCGAAGTGCACCTTTCGCCACGGTCTTGAGTTTACCTCGTTCGCGGCTGAACCAGGAAATAATCAGGCTCGTATCGGAAAAGCGTGTCCGACGCAAAAGAACGGCGTTCAGCGTTTCCGCAGCCATGTCGGGAGCCTCGCCCTACCACTTCATCCTCGCGAGCTTGGCGGAATAGAAAATGCAAGATTGTCGACCGCGAGGGCCGCTTCTTTGACTGCTTCGCTCATGGTCGGATGAGCGTGAATGGTGCGTCCGAGATCTTCCGCGCTGCCGCCGAACTCCATCACACTGACTACCTCAGGGATTAACTCGGATGCCCCGCTACCCAAGATCTGGGCACCGAGCAACTTATCGGTTCGGGCATCGGACAGGATCTTCACAAATCCCAAGGTCTGATCGTTGGCGAGAGCGCGACCATTGGCAACGAAAGGGAACTTTCCAATTTTCACTTTTCGATCCTCTTTCTTGGCGGCTTCTTCGGTCAAACCAACAGCGGCCGCTTCCGGATTTGTATAAATAACGTTTGGGATTATGTCGTAGTTTACGTGGCCCGGTTTGTTAGCGATGAATTCCACGCAGGCGCTTCCATCCTCTTCTCCTTTGTGAGCAAGCATCGGGCCATCGATCACATCTCCGATGGCGTACAATCCGGGCAGATTAGTCCGAAACCGGTTATCCACTGCAATTCGTCCTCTTTCGGTGAGCCGGAGCCCAAGGTCCTTGGCAACGGCGCCTTCCAGATACGGTTTCCGGCCTACTGCTACCAATACTTTACTCGCTTTGAGTTGAATCGGTTCCTTATCCTTGCTTTGGGCAGAGACAATGGCCGTTTCCTTTTGGATCGTGACTGAGCTGACCAGGGTCTCCAGGTGGAAAATAATCCCTTCGGCTTCCATGCTCTTCTGGAGTGCTTGAGAAACATCCGGATCGAGAAACGCCGCGATTCGGGGCAGGAATTCGATCATCGTGACTTTGCTTCCCAGCCGAGACCAGACCGAGCCCATTTCCAGACCAATCGCTCCGGCGCCGATGACGACCAGTTCCTCTGGAACGTCGGCGAAGGAGAGTGCTTCTTCGCTTGTTACTACGATCTCACCATCCAACGTGATTTTGGGCAGCTCCATCGGCACGCTGCCCGTTGCCAAAAGGATATGCTTGGCCGTATGGTCTTCGACGCCTCCGTCCGGCTTCGTCAAAGCAACCTTGCCGGGAGCGACTACCTGGCCGACACCACGCAACCGGGTGATCTTGTTTTTCTTCATCAAGAATTCCAATCCCTGCGTGAGTTGGCGCACCACGTTCGTCTTGCGTTGCATCATTTTTCCGATATCGACGCTGATTTTCTCGAATTTCAGTCCGTGACGTTCAGCCTGATGTTGAGCGAAACGGACGTGATCGGAAGAAACCAGAAGCGCTTTGCTCGGGATGCACCCGATGTTAAGACAGGTTCCGCCAAGCGCTTCGCGTTTGTCGATTATCGCGGTATTAAGGCCAAGTTGGGCGGCCCGAATTGCAGCGGTGTACCCGGCCGGGCCGCCGCCAAGAACGATCAGATCGAAAGAGGCCATGCGGCTATGGTTGACCGAAAGAAGGTCGCAATCAAGGTGATCGAAATTTGCCTAGCCTGCTATCGCCGACGAGGGTAGACGTCTTGCCTAAAAATATGAAACGATGGCCAATAATTTCCGCCCTTGCCTGGTTTAGTCTCTGTTCTTGCGCGTTTCACTCAGGGCAGAAATCATCCGCAGTCTCCCAAAGCGACGTGGAGTTCTGGCACGGAGTTGCGGTTGCGGATGTAATTTATGTTGGCGAGATGCACGGTGATCGGAGCAACCATGAGTACGAACTCGATTTGATCCACGGAATGATGCGCCGCGGAATGCGCTTTGCCGTCGGTTGGGAAATGTTCGATCGAAGTCAGCAAACGGATTTGGATCGGTATGATCGACACAAGCTTACACTGGACGACTTGGTAGTGCAGACGGGTTTCCAGAAATCATGGGGCAAGTATTCGCCACTATATGTCGAGATTTTGCGAACTACGGGAAAGGCAAAAATAACGAACATCGCGCTAAATGCCTCTTCTCAGCTGGCGCACAAGGTGGCTCAGGGAGAGCCGTTGTCTTCGGATGAAGAGAACTCGATCCCCAAAGATTTCTCTATTCCATCAGGCGCTTATCAGAATTTCGTTCAGATGTTGGGGAATCATCCGGGCATGCAGGAAAGCGATCTGTCTCGGTTCTTCGCTGCTCAGAACCTCTGGGATCAAACGATGGCCAGGACGATTTTGGAATTCCGACGAACGTATCCCAAGACGAAGCTGGTGGTGCTCACCGGCCGAGATCACGTGAAGGGTGGATTCGGCATTCCGAATTACGTGGGCCAAAAGTTGTCTGCGAAACAACTGGTCCTATTTCCCCCTGCTGCCACCGATGTAGCGAACGGACAGAAAGCGATCTGAGAGCGTGGCTGGCCTGGCGTCGGTGGCGGTTTGTTGGTCTGTGCGCACCAAATGCGGATGCATCCATTTTCGCCCCGCAGGGGCACGAGAACTTTGGCCCAGGGTTTACCCGGGGTTAATGCATTTAAACGGCGCGCCCTGAAAGGGCGCTAGAACTGCGTCCTCGACTTGAAGGATGCTTCCGCTCAAAACTCGTCGCACCCGATCCTAGTGCCCCTACAGTCACACTCCACGCGCAGCGTAGATCAGCCGTTCACTGCGCCGGGCTTTTCAGACCTCGTAGATCGTAAACTCGACCCCAGGGCGATTCGCACACCGCCGGCAGGTGTTCCCAGGCGCGGGTCGTGCCGGGATAGTTCTCTTCCTCGAGACTGCCCCAGAAGAGATAGTCCGCCTGTAGCTGGCGAAAAGCATCTTCCCAACCCGGTTCGCCCAACATGGCCTTATCCAGCAGCTGGAGATATGATCGATAATCTAGACCGTGGCTCCAAAGATGACCATCATAGCCCAGAACAACTCGGTGGCCGCTTACCAAAACCGGCTGATTATAGGTGGGATAAGCCGCGAAAACTGCTTCTGGCGAGAAAACTTTGATGTTCTCCGCAACACCGTTCCACTCGGCTTCATCGCCAATTCCGTAACCGTTCGTTTGGTTTGGGATCAAACCTCCAACCAGACTGATAAAGCCCGAGAAAAATAGGGCGATCAAGATTGGGATGCGAATGGCGGGATGCCAGCGGCGGAGGAACGCTTCCCAGATGCAGTACATCAACAATATATAGGCCCAAAAAAATAGCTTTGTGTTATCCCATTCCCACGGAGCAAACCGGATAAACGCGCAAGCGATAAATGCTATAGCCGCCGGAAAGCAGAAGCGGCGGAGCGGGGTCTTGCGTTGATAGACATCGTTTCGTTCCGGGATACAAAGATAGATCAGAACGGCCAAGGAGAGCGGCAATACGAAACCGAAGTTATTGAACCAAAACCACCAGGGTGACTCGGTGGCCGGATTCATCCAACCGGGTTGCCACCCGAGAGCGCTGGTCTTTCCGAACCCGGTGACGCAATAGACGAGGAAGGATGCTGGAATAACCGAGAGCGCGACGAGTCTGACCAGATGGAGGCGCCGGTTGGGATTGCCAAACAAAAACCACCAAAGCAGTAAGAAGGAGAGGAAGATAAAAGTGTGCAGATGAAATACGGGCATGGTGGCGTAAAGCAGCCATTCACCCCACCAAGGAAGGCGAACCGCGTCGGGTCGGTCGGAAAAGATACTGCGCCAGTGAGTGAGCAATAAAAGTCCGGCCGGGATCGCGTAAAGCAATCCGCGCTGGGTGACAAACAAAGCCAGAGGAATCGATGCCCATGGGAGCTTAGCCTGGAAGTCCTGCAGCTCCCAGCCGTGAAAGAATTGAAGCCCGGCTAGGCCACCGTTAAACAAAAAAGCCGCGACGATAAATGGTCCGCCGAACAAGAAGAGTGAACGAAGCGTAAGAACGGAGCTGAGCAGCGCTATGAGGATCATTCCGAACCGGGGCTCCACGCCAACCAGTTTGAGCTCGGCATTAAAAAGGTCTATGCCGACCGGATAACGGAGCTTGTCGAAGGCATAGATGGGATTCTCTGGCCAGTAATGCGGATTGGAGGCGAGAAAATTGATATGCGTCAGGTGCAAACAGATGTCGCCGAGGTTATTCGGGGAGAGCACTTTGATCATGCCGTCTTCTGTCCAAATCAGTTGGAGGAAGGCGCGTGCCGCAAATGCGAGGAAGATCAAGGCGCAGATCACTCCGCTGATCTGCACTTTCTCGAACCGCGAGAAGAGGGGTCTTCGGTCAAATACCACCCCGATCAGAGCAAGAATGAATCCGCCCGCAAGTGAAATGGCAGATGTCTGGTGCGTTAGTCCCAGCGGGGAGTAGCCAAAAGCGATACCGAAACAGGTAGCAAGCGCTATCCAGACCAAAACAACGAGCGAAAATTTCATTCCGAAGATTCCGACGTTGCTACGGGTTCAAACTCAGGAGCGCGCCCCGGGAAAATTTCTTTAAAGGTCTCGTACCGAAAATACGCTTTGCATGGATCCATGCCGTCTCGCAGCCGAAATTCCGTGACGAAATAACGTTGCTTGAGCCGATACTCAAGATTCTCGGACTCAGAACTATCTACCGCGATAAAATCCGCATCAACGCTCGGAGGCCATTTTTCGTCGCCATCCTCGTAGTAGCCGACCTGAAATTCGTCGATTACCCAGGGGATCGGGAAATAACTCTTGAGCAGAATCAAGCCATGCAGTCGGGTTTTGGCCGAAGGGTCTCGCCTGCCCTTCTCGACGATCGGATTCACGAATTTCTGATAGTCACGGTACGTCTGCACGTATGCGTACATTTCTTTGGGGTCATCAAACCGGACGTAGTTCAGAAAATAAGAATGGTAGGCCATCAACCCGAACAATGGGAGAGCTCCCGCCACGCTGAGTGGCTTGAGGTATTTTGGAAAAACCTTCCAGAGGAAAGCCAGGCATGCTCCACCCAAGAACAGAAACGGCCACTCGATCGAAATGATGCACCAAGGCGTCTTGTAAGCGATGATGCTGTAGGCAACGAAGACTCCTAGGCCGTAAATCGTCAGGTAGCGAAGAGCACCATTCCCTCCAAAAAGATAACGAATGGAAAAGACGAGGCCGGCGAGGGAGAACCACTCGTAAACGACGAGCAGTTTGATCCAATACCAATTTATCTTGATCTTGGCCAGGCTGACAAAAACCGGGAGGCTTCGCAGAAAGTGGGGAACGATGGAGATGTCGTAGTCTGGTTTTTCGTGACCGGATTGAGCGCCAACCCCCGTATTTGCCCAGTGAAAGAACGTTCGATACAAGCCCGTCACTCCAGACCAATTCAGGAAGTTTCCGGAGTAGAAAAAGATGATCAGCGCAATGCCAACCCCTGTCGCCACGCCCACGTGCACCCAGGGGGTGGGTCTGGGGGTTCGTGCGATCGGCTCTGAAGGCGGCCAAACTAGTCCAATTATCCAGGAGCAAAGTGCTGCCAGAGCAAAAGCCGCGAGATGAATGACATAGGTTTCCTTGGTCAGAATCATCCCGGTGATTCCCAGGATCGTCGCCCAGACGTTGGCAGGGTTTGTTCCCGAATACCAACCGAGCAGACCCCAAAGCGTCACTAGAAGGAATAGGACCAGCCAGGCTTCATGGATGGCATACCGCTCATAAAAGATGAATGCAGGGGAGATCGCCATGCCGAACGCGGCCAAATAGGTGATCGTCTTTCCGAAGTAGCGACCGAAGAGAAAAGTGAAACCGACCGCGGCGACGCCAGCCAGCACCGTCGGCATCCGCAACGCCCAGAGGTTCCGCCCGAATAAGGTCAAGAACGCTCGCAGTACATAAAAGTGAAGAGGGCCGTGATAATTGGCTGGGTCGTACCTGTAGAAACCTTGCGTAGCCATTTGATCACACCACCAACCGTTGATCCCTTCGTCGAAGTGCGGTGGCTTGATGTCCAAAAAAATCAACCGGACAGTCGCGGCCAACAGCAGAATGAGGATCGGAATTAAGAGTTGACGTCTGATCATTTCTTGCGTTTAGGAGGCGATGACTCGGCACGCACGGAGCGCGCCCGGTGTCCGGCGCCTCCCTGCACAGAGGCGGTGATATTATGCGAACTCCGCAACATGTCCACACAGATTCTGCCTCACCTTTCACTCGTAATTCCGGCGTACAATGAGGCGCGGCGCCTGCCGAATACTCTCCAGGAGCTGAAGGAATACTGCAGCCGCTGGAATTTTTCCTTCGAGGTTATAATCGTCGTAGAACCTAGCACCGACGAAACATTGAGATTGGCTCAGGCGGCCACGAAAACCTTTCCGCAGTTGAAGGTCATCGGAAACAAGGTGCATCGAGGCAAAGGGTTCGCTGTCCGAACCGGAATGCTCGCCAGCGTCGGGGACCTGGCAATTTTTACCGATGCCGACTTGAGCACTCCACTCTACGAAATTGACCGTGCTTTAGCGGTATTCGAGTCCGAGCGTGATCTGGACCTTTTGGTGGGGAATCGCCAGCATCCAGACAGCGAGATCATTCAACATCAAAGTTGGATGCGCGAACGGATGGGGAAGACATTTAACGCGCTGGTGCGTTGGTTGGCAGGAGTCGAGATCCGAGATACCCAATGCGGATTTAAGGGGTTTCGACAGGCCGCTTGCCAAGCCATCTTTGAACGGCAGAAGACCGATGGATTCTCGTTCGACGTCGAGGTTTTGCTACTCGCAAGTGCTATGGATTTTACCGTGATCGAGATGCCGGTGCATTGGTCAAACTCCCCTGACTCCAAAGTGCGGGTCGTGAGCGATAGTCTAAGAATGTTGCGAGACATGGCTTTGGTGCGCGGTTTAGTAAGGCACACCCTAGAACGACAGCCGTATCTTCCCGCCGAGGCCCGCAGGGGAGCCACTTGCGGCTCCCAGGAATAATCCATAATACAACAAAACATCGGACACCCGCCCTTAAGTCCTCGATTCGTGCTGGTTCATTCTCGGGCGTCGTAAGCAACCCCCCGAATCAAGGGCTATTGATCCTCATCTATCTCGACCGCAATCGCTTCGCAGACACTTCGTTGGTTTGGAAACGCGGTGGCGATCGCGTAACTTGCTGCCTAATTCGCGGTTCGGAGTCTGCCGCAAAAGGGGCTACTTGAGGTAACCGCTGTTTGACTGTCCGTTCGGCCTCGGTCTGACTGGTTGGGAGGGCCTGATCGACGGTCATCTTTCCCGTGACGGCTGCGGCAATTGTTCTTGGCTATCGGCTATTGACTGTTGGGCTATTTCAATTGCTCTGCCAGTCGGGCCAAGAACGGTAGTTCCGGCGCGAGGATCTTGCGTTGTGCTTCAGCGATCGGGAAAAATTCGGCGCGGTCGATCTCTGGGAATTGCTGACGCCGGCCCGAATGCGGAGGCCACTCGATCTCGAAGAGGTTGCTGCGAATTGAAGTGGGATCACCGGAACCGGGGAACGCCCAGGCATAAACCGTTTTACCGGAGCGCTGTCGCACCTCACCGAGCGCCAGAAATGGACCTTCCGGCCGCCATCCGGTCTCTTCGGCGAATTCCCGGATTGCGGCTGCCAGATACTCTTCTCCGGCTTCGACCTGCCCGCGGGGTATCGTCCACGCCCCGTCGTCCTTCCGCTGCCAGTACGGGCCACCGGGATGCACGAGTAACACCTCTAACCC
The DNA here is from genome assembly GCA_963804425.1 of uncultured Verrucomicrobiae bacterium. GTDB lineage: Bacteria > Verrucomicrobiota > Verrucomicrobiia > Chthoniobacterales > JAFAMB01 > DASTDH01. Next base: position 1,246,316 of record CAWDQF010000007.1, read on the forward strand.
TTCATCAGCGATGCGATACATGAGCAAGCCGGCACTGACCTTGGGCATGGGCGTGAACCAGATTCTAATTCAGAACTCGGTATTCAATCTTCCCGCTTGCCCTTCTTGCTCGGACTTTTCTTACTCGGCGCAATCTTTTCCTTCTTCGGCGTCTCCTTCTTCGTAATGGTTACCTTTTCTTCGGCTCCCATGGAGGAGACCACTGCGGTGAAATCGAAATCCCTCGAATCGTTGGCGCCAAAACTTACCCCGCTGTCGCAGACGATTTCTACCTCGGTGGCAGAGAGCCACTTGGCCGAAACAAACGTCGGGAGCACAATCTTGCCTATTTTCGCGACCGGAACTCCATAGGCTTTTGCGATATACGGTTTCAGGGAATCGATATCATCATAGAAGAGTCGAATGACTTTGACTCCTGATCGTAACTCAATCACGTCGCGCCTTCCGGATCGATCGATGAGGATGGCATTCGCATTATCTGGCGATGGTATTTGCTGTATCTCGACTGCGTAGCCTAACGGTGTGAGGCCAAGGAAGAGAAGAAGGAGGAGCTTTTTCATCGGGACTTTTGATTAGGCGCGCAAACGCTGGAGTTAGTCAAACACTGTCGACAGACTTTAGCCTCGCTCGGTAAAATGAATGCGAACATCGTTTGGGTTGACAATGGCGGACGGGAGATCGATGTCCCCTGCCGTCGGAGGGTGCTTGCGGCGCTCGGAAACGATCCAGCGCGGACCGAGGCACCGAGCCCAATCCGGTCCTCGTTTATCGTCGGTTGTTCCCGGGAGAGGCAGGCTATTCCCCTCCGCAGTCAGGGATCGTCATTGCCGACGCGGTATGCCCTTGCCGCTGGCCCGGGCCCGAAGCGCCGGAAAAATTGCTTGACGGGTCTGATACTGAGAATGACTCTCAATATCATTAATGGACGCCCCACTCGACACTCCACTTCGCACGCGCTGCTCCATTTTTTTCCACCTCCGTGCCCATCGGATCTTCCGCTTCGATCTGCTCGCTCTCTCCTTATCGATTGCGGGATCGGTTCCTACCAGAGCCGTTGCCGATGAGCATCTCTTTGGCTGGGTGCTCGGCGCGGAAACGTTGCCCAAAAACCAGGCCGAAGCCTACGAGTTTCTCACCCTGCGAACAGGGAAGGCCGAAGGCACGTACCTCGGCTGGGATTCCGAGACAGAGGTCGAATATGGTTTCACCGATCAATTCCAAGCCAGTGTTTCGCTGGAGAATCATTACTTCTACAACAAAGGCGTCGACGGATCCCGGGACGCCCTTGACAACACCAATGTTGATCGATTCGGCGGTGTGGCACTGGCCGGAAAATACCGCGTATTGAGCCCATTCAAGGACCCGGTCGGTCTTGCTATACGTTTAGAAGCCGGTTATCTGGCTCATGATGAAGTCGACGGTCTCAACCAAACCGAGGGCTACATCGCTCCTCAAGCCATCCTGCAAAAGAACTACTTTGATGACACCCTCGTTTTTGATGTCAACGGCGGGGCTGAATTCGCTTGGGGAAAGAGGCCAGCGGAAAAGTATGCCCGCGAACTCGCGCTGACTGGTGGAGCAGGCGTTTCCTACCGATTTGCTCCGAACTGGTATTTTGGATTGGAGAGTCATATCCGCTCCGAGTATCCGCTATTTAACTTCGGTAACCATGAACACACCGTCATTTTTGCCGGGCCGAGCCTGCATTACGGCACCCAGCGATGGTGGGCAACGCTGAGTTATGGATACCAAGTCCACGGTACGGGAATAGACGAGCCGGCTGACGGCAGGACTTTTGCGGAAGAGGTAAGCAATGAGATCCGTCTGAAAGTGGGATTCAATTTCTAGCGAGCGTTTCACCATGAAAGACTGGATTCCTTTTGTGATAGTTCCCGCGGCCATTTCAGGCAGCGCCGTACCCGGCTTTGCCAACACCTATCTCACAGTCGAACAAGCTCAGCAGGCCATTTTTCCCGGAGCCTCATTTACTCAATTGAATATCGCCCTCACTCCGGACCAGCAGAAGAATATCGAGTCGCGAGCTGGAGTCCGAGTGCGATCCCGCGATCTAAAGGTCTGGAAGGTGAGTGGAGGGGGCTGGTTCATCGTCGATGAGGTGTTGGGCAAGCACGAATATATTACCTATGCGCTCGGCCTAAACGCAGGCGGGACCGTAAAGCAAATTGAAATTCTGGATTATCGGGAAACTTACGGATACGAAGTCCGGGAAGCGCAATGGCGCCAACAGTTTGTCGGCAAGTCAGATCAATCTCCTCTAAAACTGGACGGAGACATTCGCAATATCAGCGGAGCGACGCTCTCTAGTCGCCATATCACCGAAGGAGTAAGACGTATGTTGGCAACCTATGAAGTCGCCCTGCGCTGAGTTGAAGCGAGCTCGGCCGCTGCTTGGTACGATCGTCGAAATCACGGTTCGTTCTGATGGGATGCAGGCCAAACTCGAAGCAATCGATCGAGCGTTTGGCGCTATTTCGGCCGTTCAGCAGCGAATGAGTTTTCACGATCCGAAGAGCATGCTGTCCCAAGTCAACACGCATGCCTTCGCTCGATCGGTTCCGGTCGATGAAAAAACCTTTCAGGTGCTCGAAATGGCGCGCGATTTATACCTGCTTTCGGACGGACTCTTCGATCCGACAATCGCCCCGGAACTCGAGCGCGCCGGATTTCTGCCCCGGGCTGGAGGTACATCAGTCGGGAAGGCGACTTCATTTGCCGATGTGGAATTACTCAGCCGGTATCGCGTGCGGTTCCGACAGATGGGTATCCGCCTAGATCTTGGCGGCGTGGCCAAAGGTTTTGCGGTGGATGAAGCGATCGCCGCCTTGCGTGCGGCTGGTGTTGAAAGCGGATTGGTGAACGCGGGCGGTGACCTGCGCGTTTTCGGCGGCCAATCCTTTGCCGTTGAGATTCGCGACCCGTCCCATCCCGGAAGAACGCTCGCTCCGTTCCCGGTGCGTAACCTCGCACTGGCCACTTCTGCTCATTACTTCGCCCACCGACTCAATACCGGAGCCCGAATTGGGCCATTCGTGCACCCTCGGCTCCGACGACTTCAAGGTGATTTGCTCTCAGTGACAGTGACGGCGTCGAGCGCAATGTTGGCGGACGCGCTCACCAAGATAGTAATGCTCGATCGGGCGAAATCTTTGGCGCTCCTGGCGCGGTTTGATGCCGGAGCGCTTGTCTTTGATCCGAACGGATCCATCCAATGCACTCCGAGTTGGTATGAAACGATCCAAGCTGCGGCTTAGCCCACTTGCCGAATTTCTCGTTTATCTCATAGTCGGGTCTTTGCTCGTTACCGGTCTCGGGTGGATGGCCGTCCCATCGATTCTTGATGGAGGAACCTCAGGGTACGTCTCGAGCCTACTGCTGAAGATCCATGGGGCCGCAGCGATGGCGGCACTGATTCTCCTCGGCTCCTTGATCAACCATGCGCGTAAGGGTTGGAAAGCTCGAAGGAACCGAGCTTCGGGACTGACGCTTCTTCTGGTAATCCTGTTTCTTGTCGTAACCGGTTACGGTCTCTACTATGCCGGCGACGAACAGTTACGATCTCTGATCAGTCAGTGGCATGGTTGGATTGGGTTGGGTCTTTTTCTTCTATTGCCGGCGCACGTTTTGATCGGACGTTTTTCCCGTAGGAGAGACTTCCGAAATAGACAGAAAATAGACGCGAAAATGGTTAACCTCCATTAAAGGAAGCACGTCTCTTCGAGGGCTTCCGCGCCTGCACCGTTAGCTCAAGTGGCAGGGCAAGTGACTCTTAATCACTGGGTTGTAGGTTCGATTCCTACACGGTGCATGCCTCAGCACCAACGACTTACGTTCAATGGATTGAGATCTCATCGAGAGGGGCTCGGCCACTTCTCGGCCACTTTTGACGGCTTTTCGAGAGTGCTTCTTCGTGATTCTTATCAAAAGCAGCGCGTCAGCGCTCCTGATAGTGCCCGGCATCGGCTTCGTAGTTGTTAGCGTCACCGCAATTGGGAAAATGGGTTCATGGCTAAGAAAATCCCGGAAGTACTGGGTTAATTGGGGTTAATTGGCGAGATTTCTTGGAGGGCGTGCTTACGGGCGGAAACGATCTAGCCGTAAACGACGTGACGTCTCCGCGGCAGGGTTAAGCCGTCCAACTCAAGGATCTTGACGCGGAACATGTTTCGGGTTTCGGCGAGATTTGAGAGTAGTAGCGCTGGTCGGCCCATGCTTCGAGTACGAGCCCTTTGTTGGTGCGGTTTTGAGGAAGCGCCGAACTTTTGTTGCGGAGCCCGGCGCTGCAGCCAATCAGATTCCTTGGGTGCGGAGGATCTCGGCCATGTGCCAGAGGGCTTTGTTGAGTTTGAGATCTTCATCGATGCCTTTGATGGCTCGGCTCTTGGGCATCCGGCTCCCGTCCGGCCGGCGGCGCGAGTAGTCGCGCTGACCGCCACGGATAACGTTTTCTTGAACCGTGTTCAAGGCGGTCCAAAGATCCTTCGCTCCGTCTCCAAAGCGTCGCGGATTGAGGAGCGTCGAGGGGCTGACCGGGGCCTTGCTAGAATCCTCCCACCGGTAGGTTGCTGCGCCCGTGGCCAGGGCCAAGCGTTCCGCATCGGTCAAGATTCGATCTTGGAAGAGCTTTACCTTGTTCATGATATCAGGCACGGCCCCAAGGACCCTAAACGAGGCATCGATGACCGAATCCGGGCTGAATCCGGAATGTTTAATCGAGATTCGCTGAAACGTGCCGTCGGAAACGACCATGCCGTTCGAGCATACTAGCCGGAACAAACCGCAATGAAGTTGGTAAGCGCTGCTTTTGTCGTGGCTGTTTAGAAGCACGACTTCGGGCCGGACCTGATTCTTTTCCCAAGAACCCAAGTGCTCGGCGCGCGCAAAGCGGATCAGATGCTTCTGAAACCCCCGCCGTGCTTCGGTGCGAACGCTTTGCTGTTCAGCACGGACGGGAAGCCAGCCATTTTCCCGCATTCCCTTTAAAAGGGAGGAAGTGGGCAGAAAGCTGTACCTATCCGAAACGGTGTCGATAGGTTGGGTAGCGAAGATGCTTGGTGCACAGCGACGCAACTCTTCGTCAGAAAGAGCTGCTGCACCGCGAGTCTTCGGGAAATAATTAGAGTAAAGGCTCATAACTTGTGAATAAGTTCTAGTGTGTTGTATCGGTTGCACCCCCGGTTCCGGAGAAGGGATTTACTTGGTGTCTTTTAAAGCAGCTTTCTTGGTCTCTTTGGCGCCCTTCTCGAGAGCGGCTTCGGTGCTCTCCTCCTGACGGCGGTATTGGGTGAACTGCCAGCTTTCGGCTTTTAAGAAGTGCTTGGAATGCTTCTGGCCATCTTCGGACTCCCAATCGTTACGGCGCAATTGGCCTTCGATGATAACCTCCTGACCCTTCTTAGCCAGAGAAGCGAAGCTCTCGCCGGACTTGCCCCATACGGTCACGTCTACGAAAGTAGTGACCTGCTGGCGTTCGCCGTCGCCGTCGTTGAACAATTCATTGTTTGCAATAGTGACGGATGCAACCGGAGTCCCTGAGTTAGTTTCTCTCAAGGTTGGGTCAGCGACCAGGTTACCGCTGATGATGATGCGATTGATGTTCATAGTAATATGTGATTAACGTTAGTTGTTGTAAGTGGCCGTCATCCCGCGGCTTCGGGATTGGGCCATTTGCCTTTGTTCTTCCGTTCTCGCCCGGAATCTTTTGGATTCCGTTTTGGAGAGAAAAATGAGCCGAGGCGCAATTTTTCTTTCCAAAACGGAAACGCAGTTGACGTTTGAGCACGGCGCAAAGAGGCGGAGGAGCAAGAGCGCGCAGCGGTCGAGGATTTAAATGGAGGGAACCGTCCGCCTTGGCGGATGGGCGGAAGCCGTTTAAGCCGCAGACGGTACTCTTGCGCTGAAGCCGCGCCGTGGGACTAGGACGACGTCCGCCGCAGGTGGAACGAGCCCGCTCGCGGGGCGAGCATCAGCTGTGATGTTCACGAACCCAACGTCTAGCGGGCATGGCGACAGCTCGGCTTTTGAAACTGAAAGTGGGCGCAATCCATTCACCGATTATAACAAGCAGAACAAAAAAGAGGCCTACCCGGAGTCGATAGGCCCGTTGTATCTGGTCGTCGGGAACCGTTCCGAAGAGCAATCGCGCCAAGCCTCTTGTACGCTTTTGTGCATAAGCGCCAGCCATTAGTCGCCTTCGGCCAAGATCTTGCAAATCAAACCCGCTAACAGGTCGAGCAATTAGTGAAGCAACATAAACACTGCTCCGTCGATCAGCGTCGAAATCAGGGCTGCGAGAAAAAGGTACAGCGACGAAATTCCTGCCTCTCCAAATCGCGACGCGAGAATCGATTGACCGGCCGGATTTGGCGAGTTGGCTATTACTGTTAGCCCTCCGCCAGTAACTGCCCCAGCCATCACCACGTATTTTAATGCGTCAGAAAATCCAGGGACAAGGGACGCTAGGTAAGTGACAGCTGCATTATCGTTGAAAGCAGTGAGGATTGTAGCGGCAATCATCAATGGCCATTTACTCAAGGTCCCGAGGACAGGCGCTATCCACCATTGCTGGCACCCTCCATGAATGATTAGGGCTGCAAGAAAGAAGCCGACGAGTAACGGTGGCCGCAGCGCAATCGCGTGCTGGTTCAGCCGCGTGGCTGAGACAAACGCAAGAAAGAAAAGGAGGCCCAAGATGACAAGCACAGGATAATGAGCGTTTACTACTGTCCAGCAGAGAAAGAGGATATGGATGCCAGTGATCCGCCATGGAATTGGCCGGCGTCCCTCTTGATCTAGCTCTTCGTCTGGAACGTTGGATGCAAGTCTGGCGAACTCTTTCCGAAACAGTGCGAGGTAGAGCGAATTGGACAAGATGATTCCAATGACAGCTTTCCAGCCAAAATGGGTTAGCATGTACACCAGGTTCCAATGCCAAACGCTCGCCACGACTACAACCGGAGGAGACGCAAACTGGGTTAATACCCCGCCAACCGAGATATTGACGAACAGCAAGCCGAGCGTCGCATATTGAAGCAAGTGCGATGGCTTTAGGCTATAGAAACGATGACCCAATAGAAGGGCGCAGATCGTCATTGCAGCCGGGCCGGTGATGAAGGAGCCGAGCAATGGGCCCAGCGTCAGAATTGTCAGCCACCACGAAGCGGGCGTTCCCTTTCCGATTGCCGAAACTTTAGCGATTACGGTTTCCGTAAAACGAAGGATCGGCAGCGAACTGGCCATGGCCATGATCACGACGACAAAAATCGCGTCGGCGACGTTTACCTGCCCAACATAATCCACCATCGTCGACCATCCGTGGAACGCGATAATCGCAACAAAAAGCGGGACTAACCAGATACCGAAAACCGCTTCGACTTCGCTCATGAAATAAAAAAGCTGAGCCCGGAAGATCAGCTTTTCGTGTTCCTTACTGGAATTCGGTGAACTAGCTGTGGCAGGAAGCAACTCCTCGATTGCTTGATAGCGCCGCTGATAACGATGAGCAATCTTTCGGAACTGAGCGGTCAGAAACGTATGAATGATCGCAGCAAAGAAAATGATAGTCGCAACAAGGTTGAGCGGCTCCCGCTGAATCCGGTGCGCGATTTTCCCGAAAATCGGCGGAATCTGTTGGTCCTGGTAGCTATCGACGGGCGGCGGAAAGTCTGAAGCCGGCTTCGCCACCTCGGTGGCTGTGGTCGCCGGAGCGGTCAGACAGAATGACAATCCGAGACCAAGAAGAAACAACGTTTTACCCGGAAACATCCGTGACCCCTTTTCGAAGCATGAGTGTGCCAGCGATGAATTTGCGCCACAATTTAACACAACAGACAGATCCCATGTAAGCGAATTCGCCGCGGGTTTCGGCTTCGGCTAATGAGCCTAGCGAAGTACGCGACCGAGCTTGCAGGCTTACAAATGGTGTCGTACCGGTATGCAACACATATAGAAAAAGCGTGTGAGAATATTTAGCCCCGATCCTTCAGGCACGATGGCAAACCGTAAATCCCAGCGCCTACTTCGATTGGTTTCATGAAGAAACCGTACTGAGCCCGGATAGTCAGGCAGTTCAATCCGATCAAGCAGACTTGACCCATGGCGAGCTTCACAACAAAAGGAAGCTTAAATGATTTGGTGATTTGATTGCGGAAGAAAAGACCTAATCGCGTCTTCGGCGCGAAGGAGCCGACAAATTGAACTGCGGTCTTTTGTTTGCCCGCAATAAAGGGATGTAGTCGTTGTTCATCGTGCTCGAACGCTTTCGACCTCGCGCTCTTGCCCCGGCAATCGGCATCCGGCGCGGATCGGTTCTTGTCCGCCCCCGCGAAGCGTCTTGTCATGGGAATGCTAGGATTAAATCAGGAGGTGTTTGAGCTGTAAGGATTCGCGAATTGCTCCGACAAATGAGCAACCGGAATCTCTTATGAAGATCCGGATTCGATTCAAAATCCATCTCCAACTATGAAAACACCAGTCGACCTGTTTCGTCGCGGATACGAGCTGCTTGTATCCTGCGCGAATCTCTTGCAATCGCCCTTCCTGTTACTGCTGAGGGTTTATTTCTTTTGGCAGCTTTTCCAGACCGGGCAAGGCAAACTTGCTCACATCGAAAAAATCTCCGATTACTTCGCAACTCTTGGCATTCCCTTGCCGACCTTGAATGCCTATATGGCAGGTGCAACCGAGACCTTCGGCAGCTTGTTATTGATTGTCGGGCTTGCTTCCCGGCTCACGGCAATCCCGATAACGGTCGTTATGGCTGTAGCTTACCTGACCGCCGACCTCGAAGCAGTTGCCGGCATCTTCAGCGACCCGGATAAGTTTGTGAAGGCTGATCCGTTTCCGTATTTGGTCTCTGCGTTGATCGTATTGGCCTTCGGTCCCGGCAAGTTCTCTATCGACGCCCTGATCAAGCGGGTTGTGAGCGCTTCACGTCGACGTGTAACCCAGCGGAGCCAATTCGTTGGCGCTTCTGCCCCACCGGCCGAAGCGAAAGTCCAGAAACTAAGACCTGATTCGACAGTCCTTTCCACCGATTAGAAAGCAGGGTTCAAAACATGGCGATCTTTAAGCGTCGAATACGGCCTAAGTCCTGGGCACATCACCGGGCGCGAGCGAAGTATGCATGGTTAGTTCCAGTCTTTGCCCTCGAGTGGGGTTGGAGCTGGCTAGCCTATTGGCTAAGCGGATGGGCGTTTCTCGAAGTCCTCGAATCCTTCGGCACCCTATCCCTATTAATTGCGGTTGTATCCTATTTTGGCGAAAGCAAGGACCGAATTAAACAGAAACACTACCAAGCCTGGCAGGTAATTAACTCGGCTCAAGGAAAAGGCGGAAGTGGTGGCCGGATCGATGCGCTTGAAGAACTTCATCAGGACGGCGTTCCACTAGTCGGCGTCGACGTAAGTGACGCGTTTCTTCAGCAAGTCGATCTAAATGGCGCAAAGTTGCTTCGCGCGAATTTCCGATCGGCCGATATACGAGGCGGAAGCTTTGTCGGATCCCAATTGGGGTTCGCGGACTTGGCGTCGACTAACTTGCGGAACGCTGATTTTACAAAAGGCCGCTTTGCAGAACGCGAATCTTGAGGATGCTGATCTGTTCGACGCAGATCTCGGTCAGGCCGATCTAACGGGCGCGCATCTGACCAAAGCGGACTTGCGTAACGCGGATCTGCGCGGCGCCAAATGGCAAGGGATTGCCGAAGTTAAACTGGCAAACGTGTTTGGCGTCAAGAACGCTCCGCCGGGGTTCTTGGATTGGGCAACGAAGATGGGCGCGGTTTCCATTGAATCGGACGCCGAGTGGCCCGCCAGGCTAGAGGGGGATCGCTCTCGCAGCGCAGAATCTTTCGTTGAAACTCCTAACTAGCTTCTTCATAAAGACCTTAACTGAGTAAATACCTACCGTCTTGAGATGATGGTTCCGTCTTGGACTGAATATTTGTTGGAACGAGGAGCGACTGACTAAGAGCGAGGAGGGAACCATCGAGAAGGCGTGGTCCTTGCATGCGGGAGAAAATCAACCGCTCGTGCGACACTTCCTCGGCGTAAATCGCGAGCTGCATACTCGGCACCCCAGATAGCTCGACCATCATCGATGGCGGTAGCACCACTTAGCGTAGACGGCGCAGATACTCCTGCTCCAGCCTAGTCTGAACGGAAAACGCCTGGGCGCCAGATGCTGAACAATGCTTGATTTCCCGGTGTGTTGATCCCGGTGCCACCGCCGGTGTCTTCTCGAGGGTGGGGAGCACGCAGAGGATATTGCTTCAGGCAATCTTCCTCGAAAAATTGGACAACAAACTGGTCTATACGTTCGCCGCGCCCAGCTACGATCGGAGGCTTTTGACGAAGTCCGCAAGATCGGTAAGCGTCCCGCCCATGCCGTCCGAGACAACATCCAATTCCTCAGGTGGGAGATTCAGACGATTCACCCAAAAAGTCGTGTAACCAAACATCTTGGCGCCTGCTGCATCCCATCCGCCAAACGCGGCGAAGAGGATTTCGTCCCGCTACAGCATGAACGCGTCAACACCCATCTGGTAGGCACGAGGATCGGGTTTGTAGGTTTTAACTGCGTCGGTGCTGAGACTGTGCTCAAAAATTCCCTCGAGTCTGGAGCTCTTAGTCACCGACTCGAGCATGTGCGGCGTCATATTAGACAAGAACGCAAGCTTGATGCCCACGTCTTTCAAAGATTTAAGTGCCGATGGGACGTCCAGGAAAGCTTTGAGGTCAAGAAGGGCCTCCATCAGCTCTTGCCGTTTTTCAAGGGTTAGCTCGAGCTTTAACATCTTCGTTGCAAATTCCAGCGCGTCCTGAGTAATTTTCCAAAAATCGGCGTAGCGTCGGCACACGGTGCGCAGCCAAGTGTACTCGAATTGTCGCGTGCGCCACGCGCTGCGCAACTCGGCGCCTCTGCCCGGAAAAAGCTTTTCTGCGAGAGCAGAGACGGGGCCTGGTGTCAAAGATGGTAAAGGCGTCGAACGCGATGGCTTTGATTGCTGGACTGGTCTCGGTTCGAGCAAAAACGGCCAGTTCCCAAAAGCCCGGTAGCTACGCTGCCGGCAGCAAGGTTCAAGAACTGGCGTCGATTTAGGGGCATGACGTCATCCTTCTCAAAGTTGTTTGTAAAAAAGACACTTTTTTATCTCCGTTTCGTGATTGGTCCCCGATAGCGCGTTATTCTCACCGGGTTGGCTCGGCAACCGCGATCTTTCCGGGTCGAAAATATTTTTATTCTCTAACCGCTACTTCCGACCGGGCCTCTGACGATTCACAGAGATGTTCGAGACATCGGACCGCAAGGGACGTCCATCCCGTCTGGTGACTGGCTCCACATCCGCGCCCGGTATCCGCATGAAAGTACTCGTGGAAAAGTACCAATTCGCGCCAGTTCGGGTCTTGCGCATACCGCGAATCGTTTCCGTGACACGGACGAGCACCTTCGTTATTCGGCAAGAAGAGATTTCCGAGCCGGCGCGACAGTTCGATTGCAACATTGCTCAGGGTCAGAAGCTGCCCGGATCCAGCCGGACATTCGACCTTCAGGGCGTCACCATAAAAATGGTGATAGCGCTCCAATGCTTCGACGAGGAGATAATTGATTGGGAACCAGATGGGACCACGCCAGTTTGAGTTACCTCCAAACAAGTACGTATTTCCTTCGCCCGGACAGTAGTCGACTCGATGTTCGTGATCGCCAACACGGAAAATGTACGGTTTTTCGCGATGGACTGCCGAAACCGATCGGATGCCGAACGGCGACAAGAATTCCGCCTCATCCAACATATAACGCAGCGCACTCTCGAGCCGTTCACGCGACGGAATCGCTAACATCCGATGCTGGTGATGAGGGCAGCTTTGGCACCAGGTGATAAGCCGTGCCAGATCAGGTCGATTTTCGATAAACCACTTCATTCGTTTCCAGAATCCCGGGAGTCGCTGGATTTTTTCTTCCTCCAGTACTTCGACGGCTATCAGGGGCAATAGGCCAACCAGCGACCTTGAGCGGAGAGGAATCATCTGTCCGCTCAACTTCAGCTGGTCATAGTAGAATCCATCAGTTGGATCCCAGAGTCCGGTTCCTCCGAGATTGTTCATCGCGTCGGCGATCCGGACGAAATGTTCGAAAAACTTGGATGCCAGATCTTCGTAAATACTATTTTCCTGGGCCAGTTCCAGCGCCATTGAGAGCATGGTTAGGCAGTAGAACGCCATCCATGCAGTTCCATCCGATTGCTGGAGAAATCCGCCACTGGGTAACGGATTTGACCGGTCGAACACGCCGATATTGTCGAGACCGAGGAATCCACCCTGAAACAAGTTGTTGCCTTCGGCGTCCTTGCGATTGACCCACCAGGTGAAGTTGAGAAGCAGCTTTTGGAATACGCTTTCCAAGAACTGGCGATCGCGCTCACCACGAGCATCACTAATCTTGTACACGCGCCAGGCAGCCCACGCGTGCACTGGCGGATTTACATCGCCAAACGCGAACTCGTACGCCGGGATCTGGCCGTTCGGGTGCATGTACCATTCACGAAGGAAGAGAGTCAGTTGCTGTTTCGCGAAATCGGGATCAACGCGAGCCATTGGAATCATATGAAACGCGAGATCCCAAGCGGCAAACCAGGGATACTCCCATTTGTCTGGCATCGAAATGATATCGCGCGAGTAAACGTGCTCCCATGCGCGGTTGCGTCCGCCGCGGCGTTCCGAGGGTGGCGAAGGCTGGGTGGCATCGCCGTTTAACCAATCCGCAATGACGTAATGATAGAATTGCTTACTCCACAACAGCCCGGCGTACCCTTGGCGCATCACGTTTTTAGGCTCTGGACTGATCGCTGCAGAAGCAATTTCTGTATAAAACTCATCGGCCTCGCGCTGGCGTTCAGCGAAGACGCTATCGAATGCCTTACCAAAAAACCGTTCCGGTGCAGTCTCAATCGATACCAACCGGAGCCGCAGTTGGCGAGTTTCTCCGGGCTGGACCATGAACTCGAAATGCGGCGCACATTTGGTGCCGACGCGTTCGCCATTTACGGCGTCACGTCGTCCGGCGACTACGTAATCGTGGAATGCGTCTTTTGCGAACCGCGTCGGATTGGGCACGCCCCAGAGCCGATGGGCATTGGTCTCATTTTCCGTGAACAGCGCCTCCGCCTCCGCGTCGAAGGCAAACTGATAGCTACCAAGCGAATTGTGCTCCGCACGCACGATATTGGGCGCTTCGAGGCGCAGGGAAGGTTTCGGCGAGCCCTCGTTGGTGGGCTGCCAGCACCAGCTATTGCGAAACCAAAGCGTCGGCAAAATATGGAGGTGCGCGGGATCCGGGCCGCGATTGGTCGCGCTGAGTCGAATTAACAGATCGTCCGGTCTAGCTTTCGCATACTCAACCTGAACATCGAAGTAACGATTGCCATCGAAAACGCCGGTATCGGCGAGTTCAAATTCTGGCCCGCCGAGGCCACGACGCCGATTTTCTTCGACCAATTGAGCATACGGGAATTCCTTCTGGGGGTACTTGTACAGAGCTCTGGCGTAGGAATAGGTTGGGGTCGCATCCAGATAGTAATAGTTTTCCTTGACGTCTTCGCCGTGGTTTCCTTCCGATCCGGTGAGACCGAAAAGGCGCTCTTTTAAAATCGGGTCATGTTCATTCCATAAGGCGAGGGCGAAGCAGAGTCTGCACTCGCGATCGGTGAAACCCAGTAGTCCGTCTTCACCCCAGCGATAAACTCGGCTGCGAGCGTGGTCGTGAGGGAAGTAGTCCCAGCAGTTCCCGTAGGGAGAATAATCTTCGCGCACCGTCGCCCATTGACGCTCCGACAAGTAGGGCCCCCACCGCTTCCAATTGTTAGTTCGTGTACGATCCTCGGAAAGACGGATCCCTTCGGCAGTTAGTGAGGCATTATTTTTCATATTTTCGGGTGAAGACTAATGGACCGCAGTCAACCGTTTCGGATCCGTCTCTATCGGATGGGCGTCGGAACTAGTTATTGGTGTGTTAACAACGACCGGCGATCGTTGATGGAGATACTGAACAAAATCTTTGGAAAAGAAGACATCTAAGGTCCAGTCCAGAGCGACTCGCAGTTTCTTTTCTGCTCTGGGAAGTTTGAGCAGATAGATCGTGCGCCAGAGCCACCAGGCCACAAAGCCCGAAAAGTTGATGCCGAGAATACGAGCAACGCCGGTACGCCGGCCAATTGAGGCCAGCAAACCAAGAGAATTGAATCGGAAAGGGATCAAGTCTTCGCCGCGTGTGTTCGCGACGATGTTGTGTGCGAGCACTTTGCCTTCCCGCGAGGCGTGCTGAGCGGTGGGCGGCTGATACCCCCCACGTTCATCGGGAATCATGGCGCAGTCACCAAGCGCCCAGATACCCGGATATCCCTCGACTCCCATCGCCCCGTTAACCTTGAGCCGTTGCCGCTCCTTTGGGAGGGGGAGTTTTTCGAGCAAAGGGTGGGGAGCAGTACCAGCGGTCCAAACCAGAGTAAAACTCTTGATTCGGGTTCCGTCGGTGAGTTCGACTTCGGTCGACGTAACTGCTTTGATTTTGGTGTTCGGCCGGATCTCTACGCCCCGTTCGGCGAGTTTGCGGCTCGCATAGCGTCCGAGTTGTTCGCCAAGCTCCGGCAAAACGAACTCACCCGGATGCACCAACACTACCCGAATCATCTCGGGCTTAAGATTGGAATAATAGGGAAGCGCCTCCTTCAGAAAATCGTTGATACTTCCGATTGTTTCCACACCGGCAAATCCGCCGCCAGCCACGACAAAAGTGAGCAAAGGCTCGCGATCATTTGCGGCACACTCGGTGTCGGCTTCCTCCAGATGTTCGATCAGGCGATTCCGAAGTCCGATGGCGTCGCCTAGTGATTTCATCGTCACGGCCGTCTCCATAAGATTCGGAATGTTGTAAAAATTGGTAACACAACCCAGCGCGAAGACGACGTGATCGTATTCCAGCGAATGCGTGTGCTGGTCGAATCCATGGGAGACCACAACCTGGCGTTTGGTGACATCGATTGACCGAATCTCTCCTTCAAAGAAGTGAACGTGCCGCAACATCTTACGGATCGGATTAACAATGTGGGTTAAATCGAGGTCGCTCGCCGCCACCTCGTGGAGCATCGGCGTGAACAGGAAGAAGTTGTCCTGACTGATTAATGTGACTTCGAAATCGGGATCGTGGCGCTTTTCGAACTCGAGCGCGGCGTACAAACCGCCAAAGCCACCACCGAGGATGAGGACACGATTCTTTTTCATGGGTTCTGGTCTTAGCTCTGATTTATTTCCCGGGCGTGCGCTTGATCAACATTGCCAGGTACCAATTCGTCGCACTTGTTTGTTAAACCTTACGGAGAAGTTGGTTGCATCTATCAGGCGCCTCAGTCAAAGAGATGACACCAGGCGGAGATATTCCCCCATAGACCACGCCTGGAACGGACAGCCCCTTGGCGTATATGGCGGCTCGGCGTCGACGATCTCCGAGATGTGGTTAAGGCCCGCTTCCTGCAGATGGTCGCGCAATGGAGGGAGGAACCGTGTTCGTGCTTCAGCTTTTGCTTCGGATGTATTGCCTCTGACCCGGAGCCAACCCTCCACAAAGGGTCCGATAAGCCAGGGCCAGACCGTTCCCTGATGGTAAGAACCATCACGTTGCACCACCCCTCCTTCGTAGTGTGGAACGTAAGCCGATTCGTTAGGCGCAAGAGATCTCAATCCAACCCGTGTCAGCAAATTGCTTTCGACGGTTTCGACCAGCCGGCTCGCTCTTTCACCGTCGATCAGTTGGAGAGGTAGACCGCCCACCGCGAAAATTTGATTTGGACGCAATGACGGGTCGTTGCTGCCGGGTTTGTGATCACAGTCGATCACATCGAACAAGCCGCTGCTCGCTTCATTCCAAAATCGCTCCTCGAAACTGGCTTTGCCCCTGTCGAAAAGCGCTTTCCACTTGGGTGAGAATTGGCTGCCGATCCATAGTGCGTTCAGCCAGAGAGCCTGTACTTCTACCGGCTTACCGATACGTGGCGTAACTACCCAATCCCCAACTTTGGCATCCATCCAGGTAAGTTGAACACCGGGCTGGCCACATGCGAGTAAGCCATCGTCGTCCAACTTGATCCCAAATCGCGTACCCCGAGCGAACCCCGTGAGAATTGAGTCGACTGCATCCTGAAGTTTTTGTCGATCCGCATGGGAGAGAGGCACCGCGGACGACTGATTCTGACAGCTCTGAAGGTAGTCGTGGACCGCGACGATATACCAGAGCGACGCGTCAACCGAGTTAAATTCCGGTGCCTCTCCGTGGTCCGGAAATCGGTTTGGCAACATTCCCTCCGAAACTGCACTCGACCACTGGACCAGGATGTTGTGAGCGTCATCTAACCGGCCGGTAGCCAAGCAAAGGCCGCGCAGCGCGATGAACGCGTCGCGTCCCCAATCGCCAAACCAGGGATAGCCGGCAATGATCGTTCGTCCTTCACCGCGCCTAACGATGTAGGCATCCGCGGCAAGGCGTTGCGGTGTCGAAAACTGGTAACGCCGCGATCTTTCCTTGTGCCTCAGTGAGTCATAAAAGTGTAGTGCTCCCTCTGTATGTTCAGAGTTCGTTGGGTGGGCCGAGAACAGCAACACCGCTGGGTCAGCCGAAATCTCCCATTCAAAAACTCCTGGCGAAGCCAAATCCTCGATACAGTCTATTCCGCGTCGCTGTTCCTCGACATAGAGGAAATTACGGTACCAACACGGGTCGTGGTGATAGGCGCCGTTACTTCGCGCTTCGATGCTCGGAAGGTCCTGATAAGGATGCCAAATGACCTGCTGAGATTTCTCGGTGGCCCCAAACTGAAACGAATGATTCTCGTGGTGCGTTGAGTGAAAGTCCCTTCCAGACAGCAGAGGTCGAACGCGCAACTTAGCCGCCGCCGAGGAACTACCCAATAACCGCCAGGATAGCGCCACTGTTTGACTGCCGTGCACTGCAAAAAACTCCTGCTCGATAGAGAGACCTTCGGACAGCTCAAACGTCCAGATTGGCCAGGGCTCAAGACGGAACGAACTTAAGCGGTTTGCGCCATCGGGATAGAGAAGATCGGGAGCATAGCGTTGCGAAGAGATGGCGAATGTTGCGCCTGACAGTTCCACCCAAGCCTCGATCCCGTTCACCAAAACCGTACGACAGGCCGGCGGCATGGTCGCCGGGATAAGCAACCCGTGGTAACGGCGGGTCCGAACACCGGAGACGGTGCCGCTGGCGAAACCGCCACTGCCGTCTGCTTCAAGCCATTCGGCTTCGTGCGAAGGAAGATAAGTAGACATCTCAGTTCTAGCCTCCGGTGTCGAATCCAGGATAGAGGGTCATTCCGCCATCGACGAATAGAGTTACCCCATGAACGTAATCCGAGTCGTCGCTGGCCAGCCAAGCGGCAGCTCGTCCGATTTCCTGAGCTTCACCAATTCGCCTATACGGGATCAGTTTGAGAAGTTCCGCGTAATGTTCCGGCGTATCCCAGGCCTGCATATTGATTGGTGTACGAATCGCGCCAGGCGCAATCGAATTGACGCGGATACGCCAGGGCGCGACTTCCTGAGCGACGCTTTTCATCATCAGCATCACACCGCCTTTTGATGCCGCGTAGTTCACGTGACCAGCCCACGGAATGACTTCGTGCACCGAGCTGATACAAATGATCTTTCCGGCCGCACATGAGATCTCCGGTCGCACTCCGTGCCGCCTGAATTCCCGGACCGCTTCGCGCGCGCAGAGGAATTGCCCAGTCAAGTTAACATCGATGACTTTCTGCCATTGGGCGCGGCTCATATCGATGAACGGTGCATCGGATTGTAGGCCCGCATTGTTGACGAGTATGTCGACCGATCCAAATTCGCTGCGAACCGCTTCAAACATTTTTAAGACATCCGTTTCGTTGGAAACGTCGGCCTGCTGAGCGAACGCGTGGCTGTTATCATGCTCGATCTCTGTTACAACTTCCTCGGCTTTTTCAGGTCCGGTGACATAGTTAACGCAGACGTTAGCGCCGGCGGCCCCAAGCGCGATGGCGATAGCCTTGCCAATTCCAGAACTTGCTCCGGTAACAATGGCGGTCTGGCCTTCGAGCAGGCGCCGAACCGGCACATGCGGTAGATGTACTTGTGGATATTCGTGTTGATGCGTGTGCATAGCATGATAAAAGAAATGGGGTTTGGTTCCGTGCTTAGGCCCGATCGTTTCCGCGGGCTCGTTGCATTGGTCGGGGCAGCTAAGAATTCCTTACAGCGGAAAAAGAATTTGCCGCAGGCGCAAGCCGGCGTGGAATATCCTTCACCCTAAGTACCTCGATTTGTTAGCTTACCGACAAGATGCGATTCCCCGAGAGCGAAGGCGCGAAACCCGCGGCCACCATTGGTGCCGATCCCGAGCGGTGGGTTGAGGAACATGGTGATTGTCTTTACCGGTACGCTCTTCTTCGGGTGCGGCGACCTGAGATCGCAGAAGATCTTGTCCAGGAAACGTTCTTCGCCGCGGTCAGGACCTCAGGTAACTTTCGAGGCAAATCATCCGAACGGAGCTGGCTTTGTGGTATCCTAAAGAACAAGATCTGCGATTACTTTCGAAAGCTGGGTCGTGAGACCTGCTTTACCGATCTCGAGTTTCTCGAGGACGAACTGTCCCATAAGTTTGTCCAACAAGGTTTTTGGAATCACGAAGCCGGTCCCCTCGAATGGAAACCCGAAGCCGAAGTCGTAATGCATCGCACCGAGTTCTGGGAGACGTTCAGAGATTGTCTGGCCAAACTCCCCCAGCGGGTAGCGGATGTCTTTATGCTGCGGGAAATGGAAGAGATGGAGACGTCACAGATTTGCCAGGCCTTGAATATTTCGCCTAACAACCTTTGGGTGATGCTGCACCGCGCGCGAATGGCTTTGCGGGAGTGTCTGGAGATGAATTGGTTTAAGGAACCGCAGCAGGAAGGACACCTATGAGCGGGGAGTACAATCCCTCTCCGGAGGGCAATCCATCGTTTTTGGCACGTCGGAACCGATTTCAGACAGCGCTGGTGAAGTTCATTGGCAAACGCACCCCGAAATGCCGCGAGGTGGTGCGGATCCTTTCACAGTCAATGGATTCCAAACTGTCGCTCACCATGCGAATTAAACTGCGTTTGCATTATTTGATTTGTGCTTGGTGCCAGCGATACGAGAAGCAGTTACACGAGTTGCGCAAGATCGCCTCATCGGTTCCGGATCACGTCGACGAGTTTTCTCAGGATACGCTTTCATCCACTGCCAAGGAACGGATGAAGGAGGCGCTCCGCGAAAATCTCCGTGAGTGACAGCGTGCGATGGTCAGCGACTAAAATCGCGCAGGCGATTCGATCTCGCGAGCTGTCATGTGAGACCGTTATTCGAGAGCACGTCGCTCGCATCGAAGAAGTAAATCCAAAACTCAACGCGGTAGTGCAGCTGTGTCTCGAACGCGCCATGAAAGAGGCGCGTTCCGCGGACGAAGCGCTTTCACGCGATGAACCGAAAGGCCCTCTGCATGGCGTGCCGATCACAATCAAAGACAATCTTGATACCGCCGGCATGATCAGTACCGGTGGAACAGAGGGGCGCAAGGGGTTTGTGCCTAAACACGATGCAACGGTAGTGGCTCGATTGCGCGGAGCCGGCGCGATTCTACTCGGGAAAACCAACACGCCCGAGCTGACGATGGCATACGAAACGGATAACCTCGTTTACGGGCGGACCAACAACCCTTACGACCAGTCCTGCACTTGCGGCGGCAGCAGCGGAGGAGCAGCAGCTATTCTGGCTGTTGGTGGTGCTGCGCTCGATGTCGGAAGCGATAGTGGCGGAAGCATTCGGGTGCCCTCCCATTTTTGCGGTACCGCCGGAATCAAACCGACTGCTGGTTTAATCCCGAAGACCGGGCATATCCTGCCTCTCGGCGGAATTGTGGATGCCATGACGCAACTCGGTCCCATGGCGCGTAAGGTCGAGGATCTAGCGCTAACATTGCCGGTTCTAGCAGGAGTGGATTGGCGCGATCCGTCCGTGGTGCCAATGCCGATCGGAAATTTCCGAGACGTATCTGTCAAAGACTGTCGGATCGCATTCTTTCAGAGCAACGGAATTTTCGAGCCATGCGTCGAGATAGCTGCGGCGGTCGATTTGGCGGTAAAACTGCTCAGTGAGAGCGGTGTGTCTGTTGAAGAGGCTCGGCCCGCAGTGATCGAAGATGCGTATGATCTGACTCTCGCTTTGTGGACGGCTGACGGCGGGGCAGGTTTTGAAGCGATTCTGCGAGACGCTGGCACGAATGAAATTCATCCGTTCATGGCACGCGTGCTTGATGTGTGCCGTTCTGGCGCCAAATCCGGCGCGGATCTTACTGCGCTGCTCGAACGTCGGTCGCGTTTCCGGAGTGAGGCGTTGCGGTTTATCGAACCCTTCGACATTCTGCTTTCTCCGGTCCTACCGTTTCTGGCTCTGCCCCATGGCACAACTTTTGATACTGATCGGTTTCCGGGCTTCAGTTATACGATGATCCACAATCTCACCGGATGGCCGGCGGTGGTAGTTCGAGCGGGCACCGCCCCAAACGGTTTACCTATCGGAGTGCAGCTAGCTGCCAAGCCATGGCGAGAGGATGTAACGCTCGCAATTGCTCAACACCTCGAAGAGGCACTCGGCCCATGGCGGGAGCTTTCGGTTTAGCCGGCTAACCCATGGTCGCTGCGGTATGTGGCTCCGGACATCTATGATGGCGTTACGACCGGAATCTCGCTATAACAGAACAACCGTAGTTTCTCCCAACGGCTTTTTATGGCGCTCGTCGAATGCAAAGAATGTGGGGCCAAGGTATCCGAAAACGCAGCCACGTGTCCGAACTGCGGCGATGTCATCAAGGAACCTAAGCCGAAATTCTCGCTCATTGATCTGATTCACAAGATCTCGGTTCCGGTCGTTTTGTCCGTCGCCGGAACGATGATCACTATACTCAGCTATTTCAGTATGGAAGGAGAGCGACAAATGGAGCAGACGCGTAAACTGCTAGCTGATGCCTTCGACAAAGATCCGATCAAACAGCAGTACTGCATCTTTTATGTGGACCACCTGCTCGCGTCGGGACGGATTTCGCCGCAAATGACCGTAAGCGTCTTATCGACAGTAGCTGCGAATGCGACCAATGACAGAGTAAGGCTGGACGCCCTTCGAACGATGCCGCAGCTGCTCGAGCAAAAGAAGTACCAACAAGAACTAAGGCCCGTCTTGGTACGGAGCATTTCTAGCCTGATTCCGAGCGTAACAGAGGTCGAAGTTCTAAGGAGACAAATAATGCTGGACATTCAGACCTTGGTCGAAGCGGATGAATCGTACCGAAAACCGTTGATTAACGAGCTATTGGGTTTGGATCGAAGCTGGAGCTTTATCAATAACAAGCCGGGGGGAAATCCCGATCAAAAGCAGACCCGAATTGGGCTGCAGATAAAGCTGGCTTTGCTTAGCCTCACGCCAGACTACCAGCGTGCCCAGGAGATTGCCGCGGGTTTGGTAGACCTGGCCAAGTCTTCTCCGGAGCTTGCGAAGTTCGTCAGTGATCAACTCGATATGCTCCTGGTTTCGAGTCCGAACACCGCGCTTCGGGTAATAGCGAGATCAGCCATACGATCACTTGATGAAGGGAATTCGTTGCCGCGGCCAGCGGATGAACAACGAAAAGAGTTAGCCCCCGTTTTCATTGTGGCCGCGGATGAATCGCAGCAAACGCAGGGCGAGAAACTAGCTCAAGAGCTTAAGGAGAAGGGAATCAATGTGCAGGGTGTAGACGTTATCCCTGCCAAAGACCCCAAATTAAAGGCTCCACTGAATCTGGAGATTCGTTACTCGAAAGCCGTGAATGAAGAGTCGTTTTTGACCGGCCTGGCGGCGACGGTCAAGAAATTCACCGGCGAAGAACCGAAGTTGGTGGACCTTTCAACCGATCGCGATCTAGCGACTTACGAGATCTGGCTTTCCAAGCACTGAGCAATTCCGAACGCTCTCGCAGCTCACAGCATGTTCGCCAATCATTCTTGCGGACTGAGCTGTAAGGAAACATCGCTGTCGCCGACCAATCGTCATCATGAGCGACGGCGAACACTACGATTTTATCATTATCGGCACGGGCGCGGGTGGGGGAACACTTGCTTGGAAACTGGCACCCAGCGGCAAGCGGATTCTGTTGATTGAACGCGGACCTTTCATGCCCCGCGAGAAGGACAACTGGAGTTCACGGGCCGTAAACGTCGAAGGGAAATATCAGACCCATGAGCTTTGGCGCGACAGAGATGGGAGGGACCTACATCCCCATACCAACTATTATGTTGGCGGAAATACTAAATTTTACGGGTCAGCCCTATATCGGTTACGCCAGGAAGATTTCGGCGAAATAAAGCATCACGGCGGCATTTCGCCGGCTTGGCCGATGTCGTATGATGAACTCGAGCCTTATTATGGACAGGCAGAGCGGCTCTATCATGTCCATGGCGCTGCAGGAGAAGATCCGACTGAGCCCGGACGCAGCGAGCCCTATCCGTTCCCAGCCATCAGTCATGAGCCGCGTATTCAACAGCTGAGTGACGATTTTGCCAGGCTGGGATTGCAGCCGTGCCACACCCCACTCGGTGTCATGTTGGATGAGGGGAACCGGACCAGCCGATGTATCCGATGTAACACCTGCGACGGTTTTCCCTGTCTATTAAACGCGAAAGCGGACGCACAGGTCTGTTGTGTTGAGCCTGCTGTTGCACATCCAAACGTGACGTTGCTGACTGAAGCCAAAGTGAATCGACTGCAGACTAATGGCTCTGGGAGAACGGTTACAACCGTCGAGGTAGAGCAAAATGGCGCCCGTGAAATCTATTCCGCCGATATCGTTGTTGTATCAGCTGGCGCGATCAATTCCGCCGCACTGCTGTTGCGGTCGGCTAACGACCGGCACCCACACGGATTAGCCAATGGCTCCGGCGTAGTCGGCCGACACTATATGGGTCATGTCAATTCCGTTCTGATGGCTATTTCGAAATGCCCGAATCCGACGGTGTTCCAGAAGACGCTATCAGTGAATGATTTTTATTTCGGCTCGGAAGAATGGCCTCACCCGATGGGTCACATCTCTTTCGTCGGCAAACTTGACGGGGAAACGCTGAAGGCTGGCGCCCCAGCGATCGCGCCCGGTTGGACGCTTGAGATGATGGGCAAACACTCGCTCGATTTCTGGCTTACTTCGGAGGATCTCCCTGATCCGGATAACCGGGTTACACTCGATCGGGAAGGGAATATCGTGTTGTCGTACAAACCGAACAACGAGGAAGCTCACAAGCGGTTAACCCAGAAACTGAAGACCCTGCTGCAACAGCAAAGCAAATGTCCGGTCCACGGCCACGAATGTCACGAAGGTCTCTTTGCGCGGAATTTATTTGTCGGTCAGCGAATTCCCCTCGCCGGCGTGGCGCATCAGAACGGTACGATCCGATTCGGAGGTGATCCGCAGACAAGCGCGCTCGATGCGAACTGCAAAGCCCACGAAGTCGATAATCTTTACGTGGTCGACGGCAGTATCTTTCCCTCCAGTGGTGCTGTAAACCCGGCGTTAACGATCATTGCCAATGCTCTGCGGGTCGGGGACCACCTGTTGGCACGGACGAAATGAAGGTAGCCCACTACTTCAGTACTGGGTTAGTTTTTTTAAGCGCTACGTCCCGGTAGGGACGATCGAACACGACACTCGAACTTTGATCAGACGTAGATGAGGAACGTTCAAGTGCCTTGCGGTACGGACGATTCTTTTTCCCAGCTCTCGCTTTCCTTGATCCGTCCTTCGCTTTTTCCCTAACGGGCAAATGCCTCTTAAGTTTTTGGAGCTATCCGCGACTAATTAAGTGGGCGTTTGCGCACCACTTAACGACATGGCGAGCTCTCCAAACCGATGGCTGATCGAAAAGATGGTCGGCTTCATTGCAAGGATCACTCCGCCCTGCCACGACATCACGCGGTTGTTGTCGCAGTCGATGGACCGGCAGCTCCCGCTATACACACGCATGGCGATACGACTACATTTTCAAATATGCGTTTGGTGCAAGCGGTACGGTGAGCAGCTCGATACCATCCGCAAGGCCAGTCGTTCAATTGCCGAGCACGGTGAAGGGATCTCGAGCGCATCGCTTTCTGAAAACGCCCGGCAGCGCATCAAGGAAGCCGTGAGACATTTCTTTGAAACCACGGATAGACACGGATAGGTGCCGGCATGTCGATTCTCGGATCATCCGAAGTATTGAAGTGTTGGAATAGTGATTGTTGGAGTGATGAAAGAGCGCGCAGGGTCGTCTGCTATCTGATATTTGCCATCGGCTTCCAGTCTCCGGCTCCTGACTTCGCCAGGATTAACTGTCGGAGGCCTGAGCTCTATTACGCGTTCCGGTCTGTAACCGCTTTTATGCCTTGTAATGTTTTCAGTCGCTCTGCGACCAATCAGAAGCATGATTCGCGCATTACGAGAACATTGGCCCGAATATCTCCTTGAAACGACCGAGTTGGGAATCTTCATGATTTCTGCTGGGCTATTTACCACCCTTCTTGAGTATCCTGGTTCACCGGTACATCAGGCGATAGAAGATGATTTTTTACGCCGGACACTTATCGGCTTCGCCATGGGGCTGACTGCTATCAGCCTCATCTATTCGCCGCTGGGAAAACGTTCTGGGGCCCACATGAATCCAGCGGTGACACTGACCTTTCTGCGGCTCAGCAAAATCAAACCGTGGGACGCCTTCTACTATATAGTCGCTCAGTTCATCGGCGGCATCGCCGGAATCCTAGCCGTGGCGCTCTTCATACCTCGCGCGTTAGCGGATCCATCCGTCAAATACGTTGTTACCGCCCCTGGACCGGCGGGTGAGTGGATCGCGTTTGTAGCGGAGTTCCTCATCGCGTTTGTTCTTATGTTGACGCTTCTGTTCGTCAGCAATACGCCCAAGCTAGGTCCTTGGACAGGCGTCTGCGCCGGTTGTCTGGTTGCGATTTATATCACGTTTGAAGCGCCATTCTCCGGGATGAGTATGAACCCGGCCAGGACGTTCGGGTCGGCGATAACCGCATCATTCTGGACGGGGCTCTGGCTCTATTTTGTTGCACCGATTCTGGCCATGCAGCTCGCAGCGGACACCTACGTGCGATCCCGACGGACAGTGTATTGCGCGAAACTCCATCACCACAACAATAGCCGATGCATCTTTAGTTGCAGCTTTGGCAAACTCCTGGAGCTGGAATCCAAATGAAACGATATCTTGCTCTCTGTCAGCTTATCCTTCTGCTCGCCCTGCAAGGTTATGCCTTTTCCGTTGAGGTTAGCTCTGTTGGAGCCGTTGGTATGACAGTAAGTGACCTAGATCGAGCCGTCGAGTTCTACTCCGCGCTCACGTTTCAAAAAGTTTCCGACGTAGAAGTTTTCGGTGACGAATACGAGCAACTAGTCGGAGTATTCGGCGCACGGATGCGCATCGTCCGCATGCAACTTGGCAACGAATTCGTTGAGTTGACGGAATACCTCACACCACGCGGCAAGCCGATACCGACCGACTCGCGCAGCAACGATCTGTGGTTTCAGCACATTGCGATCGTCGTCAGCGATATGAACAAGGCATTCGAGAAACTGCGGGCGCTAAAGGTGGAGTTCGTATCGACTGGTCCTCAGCGTCTGCCAGATTGGAACACCGCTGCGGCAGGCATCGAAGCGTTCTATTTTCGGGATCCGGACCAGCACAACCTTGAAGTGATCTGTTTTCCACCCGGGAAAGGGGATCCGCGCTGGCAGGAAAAGACCGGCAAACTGTTTCTTGGTCTCGACCACACCGCAATCGCAGTCAGCGATACCGAGACCAGTCTTCACTTCTATCGTGATTTGCTTGGATTGCGGAAGGCGGGGGAGAGCGAGAACTACGGCACCGAGCAGGAGCACCTGAATCAGATTTTTGGAGCTCACTTGCGTATTACCGGAATGCGAGCCGGATCAGGGCCGGGGATAGAGTTCTTGGAATATGTCGTACCGCGAGACGGCCGATCGCGACCATCGGAAAGCAAATCGAACGACATCCTGAATTGGATCACAACGCTGGAAACCCCCGATGTGGAGAGCCTGGCGCAAAAGTTACGCAGCCAACATATCCGCTTTGTATCGTCGAAGGTAATTGCGTTGCCGAAAGGCCAGAACAGCTTTTCCAAGGGAGTTCTCCTGTCCGACCCGGATGGCCACGCAATGTTATTGACTCAGAAATGAGTCGCCAGATTCCGCCGAACTTTGACTAGAGCCGTTAGACTAAACTAGAGACTGCACTCCTTTTATGAATATCGAATATCGTCGGATCAATCATGTCACGGTCGCCGTACCCGCTGGTGAGCACGAAAAGGTAAGAGCGTTTTACGGCGGAATACTTGGCCTCAAAGAAGTGACGCCGCCGGCAGCGGTGGGCGGAGCGTATGATATCCTCTGGTTTGAATGGTTGAATGTCTTGCTGCATATTGACTTTACGCCACCCTGGGTAAAACCGGCAGAAAATCGCCACCTGGCTGTCGAGGTAAAAAATATTCAGGCGGTCAGAGACTATTTGGAAAAAAAGGGGGCGGAAATTCGCAAAGCCGTGGGCATTCCGGATCGCGAACGTTTCTACGTTCTGGATCCGTTTGGAAACTATTTCGAATTCATCGAAATGAAGAGCGTCTGACGTGCAGTCCAAAGTGCAGAAACCTCGTGCGGGCGTGTAAGGATGTTTCGCCTGCTGCGACCAATGAATAGATCCGACGATCTATTAGAAACAAAGAACTAACATATGATTAGACCACCGAAAGTAGTCATGGCCGGTGCGGCAGTTGCGGGACTCTTGGCGGGATCTATGGCAGTACGTACCTATGCCGCCAGCACTTCCACGAAAGCGGGTACTGCACTCCAAACCGTGGCAGATGACGAGAAGGGAAAGCATTCCTGTAAAGGGAAAAACGACTGTAAAGGCCAAGGCGGATGTAAGAGCGGCGACAGCAGTTGCAAGGGCAAGAACTCTTGCAAAGGCAAAGTCGGTTGCGCCACTGACGGAAGCAAGCCTCAAGCGAGCTAACCGCGAAGCTTGAGCTCTTAATAAATTGGAGTCAGAGACTCGAGTCTCTGACTCCAATCGTCGTTTCGATTCTACTATCGTCGAAGTCGTCTCTAAGGTCGTTGCCCAGCGCGCGTCTCAATTGCTCCTTTCCTCGAGAAAGTCGCGACATCACCGTGCCAATGGGAACTCCTAAGGTTACTGAAATCTCCTTATAAGAGAGATCGCCCAGGTAAAACAATTTCAGAGCAGATCGATAACTTTCGTCGAGCTTCTCAAGCGCAGCCAAGGCTAGTTTAGCGTCAATCGAGCGGAGTGCGCTCGGCTTTATCGCCGGAATTTCGTCCTCTTCCGGTCGGAACTGTACTTCAGGGTGGACCGCGTGGGTGCGGACCCTCCGAAGGAATTCCCGGCGGAGCGTGGTAAAAAGCCAGCATTTAATCCTTTCCGGATCTCGGATGTGTTCGTGGTGTTTCGCCAGGATGAGAAACGTTTCCTGCGTAAGGTCTGCGGCGTCGCTCTCATTTTTTGCCAACGCGAATCCAAATCGGTAAAGAGCGGCATAATGTTCTAAAACGATCGCTTGCAGGTTTACCTTCTCAGCCATGGTGGATTTGCGAGTACGTGCGCGGTGCCTCTATCAGGATTAGGAAACAATTCACTTTGCTTCTGATATCCTTAATGGTTTCGCCGAATCGGGCGACTCCGTCTCAGGGGATTCAATCGCTCCATAGGCATCCTTGATTGGACGTCCGCTCAGAAATTTGGTGTGGGTCCAAAGATCTTTTGTAATTCCTGGCATGATCTGCGACCCACCAGAAGCTGCGTCCTCTTGAACCATTTTAACTAGAGCCCTCGGAAATCCGTAAAGCCTTTTCTCACAGGTCCATTTTTTGCTAGCGGGTTTGCTAAACGCGGTTTTTCCGGGTCCTAGACGCTGCCTGCTTCCGGACTCCAACACCTTTTCCTGATTTGCTGATAGCCACGTTCACGGCCTTCTGGCTTTCTTTTTTTGCAAAGTAAGCTCCAGGGATTGGCAGGTGGTGTCTCGTGAAAGTGTCCGGTGTTTCGGCCTTACCGAGCAAGGCAGTTCCCAAAAACGCGCCGGTAACCAACGTTGCGACCCAGTATTTGAGTACTTTTTGAATGACCTTTAGTAAGTTCATGCTCATTTGTCGGATGACGCCGGACTTCCTTACACAGAACTAAGAAGCGGCATTTTGGAAACAGCGGCTTAGCAGGCCCGTCCTTCTTTGGTCGAATGAACGGCGCTGAGTTTTTGCTGGACAATCAACTGAAGACTGAGGCGATTTTTACTGAGGCGCTGCAGCGCGCGCAGGCCAGAGGGGAAGTGTCAGACAAGCAGGATCCAGTGGCGCTGGCGCGGTTTTTCGTCGCGACGATTCAGGGGCATGCGGGAGATGGCCAAGCTCCATCCGGACCGTAAAGCGCTCGAACAGGTGGCAAAACTCGCTTTATCAACCCTCCGGCTAATTTTGCGCCCATTTTAGACTGTATAGTCTAATAAGGAAAATAGAACTGCAACCCACAACGAAGGAACTCAAAGAATGAAAGAGTTATTGACGAAAATGATGAACCCGATCAGGGAACGGCGGCTCGCCCTGACGCTGCTGGCCTTTGCGACGGGACTCGCCGGCTTGCCCGCTCTCGCTCAGCAGGCGGCACAAGTCAATGCGCCAGCCGTGGCGGCCGAGGCCGAACAGCTTCCCGTGGGCTTCACAGAAAAAAGCGCAACGGTGAACGGGATAAGGATCAACTAAAAAACCGGAGGGCAGGGACCGGTGGTCGTTCTGCTACACGGCTATGCCCAAACAAGCCATATGTGGCTGCCACTGCTACCGGTGCTCGCTCAAAACTGTACCGTGATCGCTCCCGATTTGCGCGGTGCCGGTAAGTCGGAGCGTCCGGAGGTTGGCTACGAAAAGAAGACGATGGCAAAAGACATTCGAGAACTTGTACATCAGCTCGGCTTTAGTGAGGTGAGCATCGTCGGGCACGACATCGGTTTGATGGTGGCCTATGCCTATGCGGCCCAGTATCCCGCCGAGGTCAGTAAGGTCGTCCTGATGGATGCCTTCCTACCGGGTGTCGGTGATTGGAAGAGCGTCTGGCTGATGCGCGACCTCTGGCATTTCCACTTCTACGGCGAAACGCCCTTGGCGCTGGTCAAAGGTCGGGAACGCATCTATTTCGAACACTTCTGGAACGATTTCGCCGCTGACAGGACCAAATCGGTACCTGAAGCAGACCGCCAGTTTTACGCCGCAGCTTAAGCACGGGATGACGGCATGAGGGCAGGGTTCGAATACTTCAAAAACTTTGAACGGGATGCCAAGGACTTCGCGGCGCTATCAACAACGAGGCTGAACATGCCATTCCTGGTCCTGACGGGTGAGAAAGCGTCCGGCACGTTCCTTATCGATCAGGCGAAGCTGGTTGCGACAAATGTGTCCGGCACCGTGGTGCAGGGTTCCGGTCATTGGCTAATGGAGGAAGCTCCCGATCAGGTGATCCCGGCGCTCGTGACGTTCCTCAAGCACGCGTGACAATGCCGATTTAAGCCGAGGGGATTCGGGTCACGAAGTTGAGCAGGACTAATATTGGACGTTCGAACAATCGTCTCATCGGACACACCGGCTTCATCTACTGATGAACGGACGGTGACCCGCGGCCTACCGAAACTGGAAGGCGGTTTGGAACCTGGGCCTTTTGAGTTTGATAGGCTTCGCGGCGGTGGATTAACTGCGTATCGCTTTCTCAATCATTACGATTGTGGGTTGTATAGTCCTAATTCCTGCTTGTCAGAGCATTCTCTTCAAAACAAGATCAGAATCCTCCGTCGTTCGCCCAGGAGCCCACTCGGCGGCCCGCCCGAGAAGTTCAAAGCCGAGGCTGGCGTAGAACTTGATAGCGATCTTCTCGGCGGCGCTGGTGTAAACCCACAACTCTTTACAGGTTAGTTTGCGGGCAAAGTCGCAAACGGCGATGATGGCGGCCCTGCCAAAGCCGCGTCGGCTGGGGTCAGCTGAAAGGGTATGTTTCCAGTTTTTGCCACTTATTGCCACTTGTGCAGGCAGAGGTGGAAAAAAGATGAAATGAAATTTCCACTTGTTTCCACTCTCTAGCACAGCGGCTCCAGATAATCCGAAGGATTAGGGGAGACGCCTGCGTACAAACAGCGATCCAAAATGGGTTCCCATGCAATTTTGATGATGTCGGTCCCAGAACGCACCATTACATAACAGCGTCTTGCCAAGCCAACGAAGCGCAGTTCTACGTAACGATTAGCCGCGCGAGGCGGGCCATGTACTTGTT
>CAWDQF010000008.1:0-251841 GCA_963804425.1 uncultured Verrucomicrobiae bacterium
TGAGCCGAGTCCTGGGATAGCCGCCTTTATGTATTGGATTCGCAAGTTGCAGGCGCGCGGTCTCGCCAACGACCACGTCACCGCCGTCGCCGCAGCCATCGAAGCAGAACGCCTCCTCTGGATGTCGCCGTCCATCTTCGAGCGGGCGGACTACCACTTTTACGCTGCGCTGGCGCTGGTCGCGCTCTCCGATGCGGCGTCTGACGCCGCGAGCGCCCAATACCAAGAGAGCCTGGCCGCCCACCACCGCCAGCTCCAGGCGTGGGCCGAACATTGCCCGGAAAATTTTGTGAGCCGCGCCGCCCTGGTCGGCGCCGAGACTGCACGCCTGGAGGGCCGCGAAATCGATGCCGGGCATCTATACGAGCAAGCTATCCGTTCGGCTCGTAGCAACGGGCTCCTCCACATCGAGGCGGTAGCCTATGAGCGCGCTTCCGCATTCTACCGAGCGCGCGGGTTCGACGAGATTGCCGCGCTCTACTTGCAGAACGCCCGCCACTGCTACTTGCGCTGGGGAGCCGATGGAAAACTGCGGCAACTCGACGAGTTGTACCCAAACCTCAGGACGGAAGGCGCCGTGGCCGGTCCTACAGGGAAGATTGAAGCGCGGATCGATCAACTTGACTTGGCCGCCGTAGTTAAGGTCTCGCAGGCTATCTCGAGCGAGATCGTGCCCGAAAAGCTGATAGAAACACTCTTAAAGGTGGCGCTCGAAAATGCCGGTGCTGAGCGCGGTCTTTTGATCCTACCGCAAGGGGAGCAACATCGGATCGAGGCCGAAATCAAGACGGACCGCGACCAGGTTCAGGTTCAGCTGCGGCGTGCCCCGATAACTTCCTCCGAACTGCCCGAGTCACTCTTTCGGTATGTGATTCGAACCCAACAAAAGATCATTCTCGATGATGCGTCGGCTAACAATATGTTCTCTGAGGATGATTACCTCCGGCAGAGATGCCCGAGGTCAATTCTTTGCCTGCCGCTGGTGAAACAAACCAAGATGGTTGGGGCCCTTTACCTTGAGCATAACTTGGCTCCGCGGGTATTTACTCAAAAGCGATTGGCCATGCTCGAACTGTTGGCCTCGCAGGCTGCGATCTCGTTGGATCACGCCCGGTTGTACTCAGAGCTAAGCCGTGCCAACACTAACCTCGAGCACGAGATCAATGAACGGCTACGGGCGGAAGCCGCCGTGCGCCGAAGTGAAGCCTACTTAGCGGAAGCGGAGTCGCTGAGCAAATGCGGCAGTTGGGCATTGAAACCCGCCACGAAAGAGATCACCTACTGGTCGCCGGAACGCTACCACCTGTTTGGGTTTGATCCGGACGCAGGCGTACCATCCTATGAGGCCGTTCTCCAGCGAGTTCATCCTGAGGATCTGGCAAGATGGCTTGAAAACACCAAAGAGGCGGAAAGGCGAGATTCCGACCTCGACTTCCGAGTCGTTCTTCCGGACGGCGAGATCAAGCACCTGCAAGGAGTAGGTCACCCCGTTTTCAGTGAATCGGGCGAACTCGTTGAAATCGTCGGGGCGGCTATCGACATCACCGAACGCAAACGCGCAGAAGAACAGCAGCGCGAGGCGCAGGCACAGCTGGCTCACGTGACGCGAGTGGCAACCCTCGGTGAGTTGGCGGGCTCAATTGCTCATGAAGTGAACCAGCCGCTCACTGCTATCATCAACAACGCTGACGCCTGCCTTGCGCTGTTGCCGGGTGAGATTAGTAAGCTCGACGATGTGCGTGAGGCGTTGTCGGATATTATCTCTGACGCAGATCGGGCCAGCGCCGTGATTGAGCGAATTCGGGGGCTGATTAAGAAATCGCCGCCGCAGAAGAGCCGGCTAGATCTTAATGAGACAATCGGTGAAGTAATCGCTCTGGCCCGCGGCGAACTAGATCGCCATGGAGTGTTACTACTGACCAGGCTTGCCAATGACTTGCCTCCCATCATGGGCGATCGAATCCAGCTGCAGCAAGTGATTCTCAATCTGATCATCAACGCCATCGAGGCGATGGGTGGTGTGACTGACGGTTCGCGCGAGCTATTCGTCAGTTCGCAGAAAGTGACCGGAATGCCGAGCGAACCGAAGCAAGTCAGGCTCGCTGAAACTTTCGGGCTGGAGACTGACCGCCGAATGCCGAAAGCCGACTTGTCCGCCGGAGTCCCGCGTACCGGGACGAAGTCAGAACGCCGAACGCAAAACGCGTACATGTTGGTATCTGTGGCGGATTCAGGCCCAGGGCTGGATCCAAAGGATCTGAATCGCCTTTTCGACGCCTTTTACACGACTAAGTCTCAAGGCCTGGGAATGGGATTAGCAATCAGCCGTTCCATTGTGGAAGCTCACGCAGGACGGCTTTGGGCGATGGCGAATGTGCCTAGAGGCGCGCTGTTTCAATTTACGTTACCGATAGGTGCCGAGTGAGAGAATGACGCTGGCATAGTAAGCGCGTGCGGGAGGACCCTTCGATCAATGAATTCTTTTAGCTTACCGAAACTGAGTCGCACACGCTTACTGCTTGCTGATCACTGCTTACTGATATGGTCGAGCCCGAATCAACGGTATTTGTGGTAGATGACGACCCGTCGATCTGTCGTTCGATCGAGCGGTTAATCGAACCCGCCGGGTTCAAAGTTCAAAGCTTCCGGTCGGCAGCTCAATTTCTCGCGCATGGTCGACCGTCAGGTCCGGCATGTCTAATACTTGATGTCCAGCTGCCCGGACTGAGCGGTTTGGATCTGCAGCGCGAACTAACCAACTCGGGGATCCAACTCCCCATTATCTTCGTGACGGCCCACGGTGATATCCCCATGACCGTGCGTGCAATGAAGGGTGGAGCGGTTGAGTTTCTAACGAAGCCATATCGCGCCGCACAACTGCTCAGCGCTATTCGGGCAGCTCTCGAACGAGATCGCACAATGCTCCAGCGGCGGATTGAGGTTGCACAACTGCATAGTCGTTACGATTTGCTTACGCCCCGCGAACGAGAAGTGCTTGCCTTTCTCGTATCAGGGCTGCTCAACAAGCAGATTGCAGGCGAATTGGCCACCACGGAAAGAACGATCAAATTCCATCGTGCTAACATTATGCGCAAGATGAAGGCGGAGTCAGTCGCAGATCTGGTTAAAATGGCGCAAAAGCTGGGGCTGGGGGAGTAGCTTTGCGGTTGGCAGTTAGCAGTTGGCGGTTGATGGTGAGTGGTGTCGCGGAGCTAGCCAGTCGGTTGTTAGCCGTTGGCATTCAGGCGTTCAGCTGTTTAGCGGGCTGGCGGCTCCGATGGAGCCCAATCTTTATTGCCTCCCGTGAACAAAATTCCGGTACGATTTTGTTGCGACATCTACAAAGCCTGAGGCCGGCGGAGCCGCACCCAAACTGGGAATCGAAACCGTCGAGTCTCGGACCGCGAGCCGTTAACCACCAACCGCTAACCGCCGGTGGTTAACTGCCAACCCATCACGCCTGTACCAAGGGACAGTAGATTTGTTCTTTAGATATCTTTAATAACTAAACATCTGGCTGAAGAACGCCTATGTCCTCGAGCGCGAATATCTCGGAAGCACCGCTCGTTCTCATTGTAGACGATGACGTCTCGGTGAGGCGATCGACTGCGAGACTCCTACGTTCGGCAGGCATGCGGGCGGAAAGTTTCGCGTCGGCTCAGCAACTGCTCGATTCTGAGAACACAATCAAAGCGGATTGCCTGATCGTCGATGTACGAATGCCCGGTATAGATGGGCTGCAATTAATGCGCTGTCTGAGGGCAGACAACCAGCGCATCCCAGTGATCTTCTTTACCGGGGAGGCTGCTCAACAAGATGAAGACTGGGCGCTCCGAGCGGGCGCTCTGGCTTTTCTGCGAAAGCCCGTCGGTAAAGGCGCGTTACTGCGGTTAATTCAGATGGCGCTCGAGAGTGCAAAGCATGCTAACCAATTGGCCAAGGCAAACGAAGTGCTTCGGAGTTGCCTAGACAGGCTAGCCTCAGTTCCCGAGCTAGATGAGTTTCTCGGACAGGTTATGACGGCGATGATCAGACAGCTAGGGGCAGTCTCCTGCATCTTAAAAGTGTTTAGCGCCGAACAGAAACGCCCGTTATTTGACCTGCTTTTCCAAGATGGCAGGGTAATCTCTCCCGCGGACGCCAGCTATCCTCAGATTTATCGATCCTTGTCCTTAGAAGAGCTAGACATTCAACCCTGTACGACCGTCCTGCATCTTCAAGACCCTCAGACGATGCTAAAACCGGAGGGACTGCGCAATTATCTGCTCGGCCAGGGCGTCAAGACTCTATTGACCATTCCGTTGATCTCGTGTGGCGAACTCAATGGTGTATTGCGTTTCCGGTTTGCCGAGGAGTGCGATTTTACAGCCGAAGAACTTGAACTTGCTCGAGCTTTGGCGACACAAGCCAGTTTGGCAATTCACCTCGCACAGCTTGCAGAATCAGCAAAACGATCTGCTGTGCTGGAAGAGCGGAATCGGTTGGCTGGCGAGATTCACGATTCACTGGGTCAGAGCTTTGCCGCTATTTGCATGCAGCTCGGGGTCGCAGCGGAGGAGACCCAAAACAATGGCAAAGCGGCTTTGAGCCAGATAGGGCGTGCGATAGAGTTGGCTAGGTTTGGTTTGTCAGAAGCGCGTCGTTCGGCATTGAGCCTGCGATCGCAGGTCATCGAGGAGTTAGGATTCGTCGAGTCCCTGAAGATGTTGGCCGGGCGCTCAACTATCCCGGGCCGGTTGCTCTGTACCTTTCGGTGCAACCTCGAGAACGACGCCAGCCTGCCGGTCGGGATCCGCCAAGATTTACTGCGAATTGCGCAAGAGGCGATTAGTAACGCAATGCGCCATGCCGAGCCCACAGCAATTGAGGTCAGTCTGCGCTCGAATCGGACCAATCTGACCCTCAAAGTCACTGACAACGGGTGCGGAATGGCCAATACAGAAGGGATCAGATACGGTTTCGGTTTCGTTAACATGCGAGCAAGGATGAAAAACCTGAATGGCTCATTAAACATCCGCAGCGCGCGCGGCCGCGGAACGAGCATCGTGGTTACTGTGCCGGTTGGGGGTTAGCGGTGCGGAGTTCGCGGTTAGCGGTTTACAGTTCGCAGTTTGGGGTTGAAGGCGCGAAGGGTGTAGTCAGAACATCGGTAACACTTCTGGTTCAGAACATCGGTAACGTTCTCTGAGGTTTTAGGTTACTGTTTTTGGTTATTTTGATCCGCTCCGGGTAGTATGGGTTTGTTTGGTGAGCGGGTCGATTTTTGGCTTTGCTGTCTACTCTCAAGTCGTTGGCAACAACTCTCGACTTTTCTCATGTTTTTTAAGCGGCGTCAGCCGCCAAAAATTCTTGCTCACTTGCAGCTTTCGGCGGGATATCGGCTCGCAGAAAGCTGAGATTGTTTTGGTCAATGTGACCCAGCAGCAATCGAGCAAACCACACTTCGATAAACTGCCCTCCGGCGTTTTTAAGTCCGACTGACCAGCCGGCCAAGCTTCGACTCAGAAAAAGCATTTGGTCTTGCCAGCTCACAGAGCCGTTCTTATCGACTTGGCGCGCCGCCATGCCCGGATAGATCAATTCCTGGGGCGTTCCTTCAAAAGAACGAGTGGAATTTTGGTACACTTGCCCAGGACAACGCATCTGCAGTGCCTCATGCGGCCGTTCATAGTTAAACTCCTGGCGCCATAAGTCCAAGCCCTCCTGACCCGCTTCTCCCAGCCCTTCGAGTTCTACACTCACATCGCGATGCAAGCGTTCATGGGCCGCGTTATCTTGGGGACATCCGGCTCGGCTACGCTCCAGATCGATGCCTAAGGCCACCCACCAGGCCGACAGCCGACTTAAACCATGCAGGGTTTGCACGCTAGCAAAGGGCGAGCCATTGTCGCTGCGAATTGCTCCCGGTAAACCATGGCGCTCAAAGAGCCGTTCAAAACTCCGCTGCACCGTTTGGGCTGCGCCCATCCTCCAGTTTGCGTAGTTCTAACACGTAACGACTGTACTCATCGCGTACGCTCAAAGGTTCACAGCGACCTTCCTTGGTTTTCCACCATCCTTTAAAATCGACCGTCCAGACCTCATTGATTGCCTGGGCTCTTCGGCCGCTGCTCAATCGGCCCCCTTCGACCACCACCCGACGACCCTTGCGCTGTGAACTGCGAACCAGTGGCCCTGTACCAAAGGACAGTAGAACTTTACCTTTGAAGGCGTCTAAATTGATGGTATCAAAGTGACTCCAAGCGCACAGGCAAACGATTCGAAGCTCGTTATTGTTGTGGATGACGACGCTTCCGTCGCTAACTCGACCTGCAGACTCATCCGCTCGTTGGGTATGCGATGCGCGGCATTTTTCTCAGGTGTAGATTTACTGAATTCGGGACGCGTAGCCGAGGCCTCCTGTTTGATTCTTGATGTGCGCATGCCGAATCTGGATGGCTTGCAACTGCAGCAACGTCTAAAGGAAACCACGCCGAGTATTCCCGTGATCTTCTTCAGTGCACACGCTGGGAACGAAGAGGAAGATCAAGCTCTGCGCTCCGGTGCGGTGGCTTTTTTGCGCAAGCCCGTGCGTAGGGATGACTTGCTGCGCGTAATTCATATGGCCCTCGAACGAACGAGTTAGCCTGCATTTCTCACAGATCTAAGCGGCTAGGAAGGGGTGCCACGTGTGCTTGTGAGAAATGCGGGCTAAGCCGCAATCAGCGGCTGGCTTCGTCCACGAGTGTAAAATTTGCGGGTTAGGCAAATGGGTCAAGACATGACTGAGTCCGATTAGGTCGTTGCGAGCACCAGAAGGCTATTCACAACGAGATCCCGAAGGCCACAAAGACTGATTTTGAACCGTCCGCCTTTGTGGCCTTTGTAATCCTGGTGTGAACATTTCTGGCTATTTGCGCCTTTTCCGCGAGTTGCAAATGTTGAGCCGCTGGCAGTGAAACCCGGCGCTCCCTGTACTAATAGACAGTAGAATTGCCGTGTCCAACGATGTTAGTTCATTGTCGCCCACTAAAACCTCACAATCGAAAAGAAAGACAAAAATATGGACCTCAATGCCCACGTCTTGGCCATGGCTATAATCGCCACGCCTAGACACCAGAGAAACCAGCAAATGGTTCCTGAATCGGAGTTCACTCCATTCGATCTCCGTTACCTCAGGGATCTGCCTGTGAACAGTAGCCAACCGCGACACATTAGTCGCCAAGGAAAGGCACAGAACAATGTATCTGAAGCCCTACCGGCCTGAAGCGCCAGGCATTTTATCGGCGGTTCGAGAACTGCGAGAGAGCGGCGCGTCCCACGAATCGCCGATCACTGTGGTTATTGCCGATGACCATCCCGTAATCCTAGAAGGATTAGTAAAGATTCTAGACTCGCAAAAAGACATAAGGGTGGTGGCTAGTGCCACCGATGGCGAGGAAGTAAGCAAGCTCTACTATCAGTTTCTTCCAGACGTTCTCATACTCGATCTTCGCCTGCCAAAGAAGGATGGGCTGCAGGTGCTTAATGAGCTCGCGGCGTGTGGCAACTCCAAACCGCGGGTGATCATAATGACAACTTTCGATTGTGAAGAAGCCATTTTTAAGACCGTCCGCGCAGGCGCCAGGGGTTACTTGGTCAAAGTTGCAGATCCTCAAGAAATTCGGGAAGCGGTGCGTCGCGTCGCGAAAGGGGAAACCTTCTTTCCGTCAGAGGTTGGGTTGAGACTAGCTAAATCGATCGCCTCTCCTAGACTTTCGAAGCGAGAAATGGACGTTCTTGGGTGTTTAGCTAGTGGTAAAGGCAATAGAGAGATCGGGCGCAGTCTCGACGTCAGTGAAGGGACTATAAAGTTTCATGTGAAGTCACTCCTTAGAAAGCTGGATGCAGTCGGCCGAGCCGAAGCGATTGCCGTTGCTGCCAAACGCGGGATCATCCAATTAGCTTAACCGCCGTGACTAACGCGCCAATGACAGTAGGGAGGAGTAATGACCAATGATCGTTTGCAAAGATAAACTTAACGCCTATTACCCGAGGCCGGACAAAGGTTGTGGTTTGATCTGTGGAAGCAGGAGAATCAGATATTATCGGGGCTTCATTCTGGTTAGGCCAAAACAGCCCTTATCATTAAGATTCGGTCAAGCAGACAGCAAATAGCGGATGGACTATGAAATCGTCTTCTGAATCCTGTAGCAATCCCATAACTGTTGTGATTGCAGATGATCACCCAGTCGTGCGGGAAGGCTTAGCGGCAATCCTAAAGTCTCAGAGTGACATAAAGGTCGTTGCTGAGGCCACGAATGGTGAAGACACCTTAGAGATGTGTAATCAACACCTTCCAGATGTGCTCTTGCTCGATCTTCGAATGCCGAGGAAGGATGGATTGCAGGTCATGACAGAATTAGCAGCGCGGACTGTCTCCGGACCGCGGGTTATAGTGATGACGACGCACGACAGTGAAGACGATATTCGTCGCTCTCTGAAAACTGGCGCCAAGGGTTACATAGTCAAAGACATAGCACCCCAGCAAATCCGCGATTCAGTTCGCAGAGTGGCGGCAGGCGAATCCATTCTCTCATCGGACATCGTTGCAAAACTCGCAGAATCAATCGCGCGCCCGCAGCTTTCAAAGCGCGAACGGCAGGTGCTGCAATACTTGGTCAATGGACGGAGCAATAAAGAGATTGCCCAGATTCTTTACATTAGCGAACATACGGCGAAGGCCCACGTCAAGTCTATTATGACGAAGTTAAATGCGGACAGCCGTACGGAGGTCATTGCGATTGCGACTAAGCACGGACTGATAAAGGCTGTGCCGGGTTAGCAGGGTGCGGGTGGGTCCAGTCCTCTCGGAAGCGGTCCACCCTTTGCGTGTGCCCGCCGCTGACGTCTCACACCGAGCGCGGAGGAAGCGCCGAACTCGTGTTGCTGAGCCCGGCGCGGTTGCAGTCAAGTAGATTCCGTGGGTGCGGAGGGTTTCAGCCATCTGCCAGAGGGCCTTGTTGAGCTTGAGATCTTCATCGATGCCTTTAATGGCCCGGCTCTTCGGCATCCTGGTCCCGTCACGCTGTCGTGCCATAGACAGCAGTTTTCGAAAATGGCTAAGAAGTGGCTAAGGGCCTTAACCTATACTGTCGAACTAGAAGCTGTTTCTGCGCTGTAAGCCTCTAATTATCAGAATTTTGCACCCGGCAGGGCTCGAACCTGCAACCCTATGATCCGAAGTCATATACTAACCGTGGTACACCCGCACGTACTCAGAGCCAGACAAAACCAAGAGAATGAGTTACTTGGGCGGGAGCTTTTGACCGGCACTCAGCGCAGTCGACTAGCCGTATGATCGGCGGCGCGCCGCGCGATTTCCAGCTCAGCAGACCCGCGCCGTTTACGTCGAACATGGCATTGAGGCAATTGGACCCGTCATTTAACGGGTGCGGTACGATTTCGCTGATTTCTTCGCACCGAACAACTTCCCAAGTCCAGCTGTGACACGAATCCTGGAATCGGTGTAGAAGTTGTTGGTTACATTGATGTCGGCATGTCGCAACGCCTTGCTGGCTGCGTGTATGCCATGTGCTTCGTTGACCAAAGAACCGAATTCCTTGCGAAGTGTGTGAAGCGGTTTTTGCGTATTAACGCCTTTTTTTCGAAGCCAAGCGTTGAGCCGTTCAATATGGGACTCACAACGGTAATAATCTCCCCTAAGAACCGTCTTTGGAGGCCGCCGCGACGGGATCACGAACGGCCCTTTAGCCTTTGCGTGATATTGCCTGAAGATGGCAATGATCTCGGGATCAACTTGGATTTCGCCGATGGAATCTTCAGACTTCGGATGAAAGAACTGGGTCGGCTCAATTCGGATTACGTTTTCCTTGAAGCGGAATGCTGACCACTCCAGAAGATCAATTTCCTTTCTTCTGAGTCCGGCAGCAACAGCGAGAAGAAAAACCATATAGGCTGGGGGATCTGATGGTTTGAGTTCGTTGTTGGCCAGCTTGATAAGTTTGACGACATTAATGTTGCTTCGGTACTTCATGCTCTGCCGAGGCTCGAACTCGACGCCAGCAAACGGCAACGGAGAAGGCAACGGAAGTCGAAGCTGCCGCAGCACCTTCGGAGAGAATAGACTTCGGGCGCGACGCATGAGGGAATTGACGGAGATGCGAGCTTTACGAAGGGCCAGGGGATCGGATCCCGCCTTGTCTAGAAAGGATTGTTTCCACTTTTGGATTAGGGTCGGGGTGATTTGATCCAGGGTGATGCCGTGGACCTTGCCGAGCCACTCTGCGCGTCCACCAGAGGAGTAATCGTACTTTTTCTGATCGGCTGAGAGGCCGAAGCTATCAGAGACGATTGTTCGGAACGCGATTGCGTAGCCTTCGACGGTTGATCGGTTGGTGGCGGTACGGAAAACTTCGTCTAGAAAGGAGCCGACGGTGCAGATCTTTGGATCATCGGATTGATCGCGTCGTTGTTGAGGGTGTAGTTTGTACTTAGCAAGGGTTTGTACCCATCCGTTCGCAGTCAAGAAGATGTAGATATCACGAGCCCTGGCAGCGGCCGCGGCCTTGTTGGGCGTGTGGAGAGGGAAACGTTCCCTGCGTCCTTGATGTTGAAGCCTGGCGTACCAGCCTGAGGTATGATGAAGGTGGCCGTTCTTACGGTAGGTTTCCCGGAAGAGGCCATCCTGCCAATAGCGGACATCGGTCTTGGAAAAGTGGCCGAGCTTCGGGTTAACTCGGCCACTTTTTGCGTTCTGATACGCCGTTTTGTGTGCTGCCATGAGCTATTGGTTGTGAGTATAGAGTAGCTAGCGAAGCGTGTCCAGACGCTGCAGGACGGGTCATGACAGAGCATAGCGCACCGTGGGAAGCAAGTGACTCTTAATCACTGGGTGACACATTCGATTCTTGCTTGATACATTGATCAGAGCGCGAGCAGGCGGTGGCATTGCGTCCTTCACTCGCGGTGATCTCATCCGCCGAATTCGCGCAGGTTTTTCAGGACACTGCCCAAGCGAAGATGCGAAATGGGAGCGCCTGAGCAAATCATCGGCGGCAGATTGAATTGCCAAGTCTGACATTCGTCCCTGAACGAATCTTACGAACGTCTCGTTCGAGTAGCACAGGCCGATTCCAGCGCGCGCTGCGCGG
This sequence comes from uncultured Verrucomicrobiae bacterium, assembly GCA_963804425.1. Taxonomy (GTDB): domain Bacteria; phylum Verrucomicrobiota; class Verrucomicrobiia; order Chthoniobacterales; family JAFAMB01; genus DASTDH01. Next base: position 11,133 of record CAWDQF010000008.1, read on the forward strand.
GGCGACGATCTGGAAATCTTGCGACTGAGCAAACGTCGGCTGGCCGGGGCCATAAAAGAGACTGGGCTTTGACGAGCTGATCCCTGACTTAAGCGGGACACCTTAGTAACTGCGAAATCTCATTGCAACAAGGACTGCTGGACGTTCTCGGCTACAAAGGCTGATCTTTGTGGCACCTCACTTTCTCAACTGAAGGGTGATTTTGTAAATCAGACAAACATCCAGCATCTTTCCACCGCTACTTCCTCGCTCCGTTGGCTTATGAACCAAGCTGAGATTATCTGCACGCTGCTGATTGTCGTCGCGGCACTGGCAATCTTGGCGAAGAAAGTGGCGCTGCCTTACCCGGTCCTGCTGGTGATCGGCGGACTTGCGCTCGGGTTTATTCCGGGCTTGCCGGCGGTGCAGCTAGATCCGGACATGGTGTTTCTCTTTCTGTTGCCGCCGCTGCTCTACCCGGCGGCGCTCTTTACCTCCTGGCGAGATTTTCGCGCAAACCTGAGTCAGATCTCGCTGCTCGCGATCGGGCTTGTCTTGTTTACAACCGCGTTCGTGGCCGTTCTCGCGCACACCTTGACGGGTTTGCCCTGGGCGGCTGCGTTTGTTCTCGGTGCAATTATTTCGCCAACAGATGCGGTTGCGGCGACGGCGATCACGAGCCGTCTGCGGGTACCGCAAAGAATCGTCACCGTTTTGGACGGCGAGAGTCTCCTCAATGATGCCACGGCACTAGTTGCTTACCGTTTCGCAATTGCGGCGATGAACAGCGGAAGGTTTTCACTCTCCGAAGCAAGTGGTCGCTTTCTTTTAGTCGCGCTGGGCGGCACCGGAATTGGGTTAGCCGTTGGCTGGCTCGCTTCCCATGTTCAGCGTCGTCTCGACGATCCGCCCGTTCAAATCACAATTTCGCTGCTCACGCCGTTTGCCGCTTACATTCCCGCGGAGCGTCTGCATGTCTCCGGGGTACTGGCGGTAGTCGCTTCCGGGCTGTTTATCGGCTGGCGTGTGCCGCAAATCCTCACCTCTCGGACACGGCTCAACGCATACGTGTTTTGGGAGATGATGGTGTTCCTCTTGAACGGTCTGATATTCGTCCTGATCGGTCTGCAAATGCCACGCATTCTTCATGCACTCTCCGGCCAATCTCTCAAACAGCTGGTTTTGTACGGTGTGCTGATAAGCTGCGCCGCTATTGTTGTGCGCATCGCTTGGGTTTTTACCGCCACTTACCTGCTGCATTTGATTAGGACTTCTTGGCGCAAAAGAGATTCGTATCCGCCGTGGCAGAACGTGACTATTATTGCATGGACCGGAATGCGCGGTGTTGTGTCACTCGCGGCCGCGCTCGCGCTGCCGCTGACGCTTTCAGATGGAAGGCCTTTCCCGGGGCGCGACTACATTTTGTTCATCACGTTTTGCGTGATTCTCGCGACGCTCGTGCTGCAAGGTCTCAGCTTGCCCACGCTGATTCGGCGGCTTGGAGTGATGGATGATGGCCTCGCAAGGGTGGAAGAAAGAACGGCGCGATTGAAAGCAAATGAGGCAGCGCTAGCTTACCTTGCCGAGGTCGATAGCCGTTTCCCGCCGGACATCGTGGAGCGGCTCCGCGTTGAATACGACGATCGCATCCGGCAGTTGGAAGTTTGCGCGAGCAGTAGCGAAGATCGCACTAATCATTTGATCACGCCCTCCTACCAACATTTGCAGCAAGGCGCGCTCGATGTGGAGCGTCAGACGATCATTCAGTTGCGCGATGAGTATATCATTAATGACGAGGTTTTGCGTCGCATCCAGCTCGACCTCGATCATGCCGAAGCGAGGCTGCATGCGCACGAGTAATAGAGGGGTCCGTGGACGAAACGGAAAAATAAGGCGCGCTAAGCCCTAGGTTATGGCAGTTGCTCGAAAACGCGCTCTAATAGAAAGCTACCACGAGACCTTCGACACCAACGTGCTCGGCGTGCTGCTAAGTATGAAGCATGAGCTGCGCGTGATGCTGGACCAAGGGCACGGCAGCATCGTGAATCTGTCGTCCGCCTACGGCCGGATTGGTGCTGCGGGCGCGTCTGTTTACGTTGCCAGCAAGCATGCGATCGAAGGGTTGACGAAGTCGGCGGCGCTTGAGGTGGCGGCGTCCGGAGTGCGCGTCAATATCGTTGCCCCTGGTCCGGTCGAACCGGGATGCTGAATCGGTTCACCGGCAACGCCGGAGCGAAGGCCGGCTTAGTCGCGATTGTGCCGCTCAAACGCGTAGGGACGCCCGAGGAGATTGCCGACGCTATAGTGTTTGTCGCATCCGACAAGGCGTCTTTCATCATGGGTGCTTCAATCGCCCTCGACGGCATGCAAACGTCGGCCTAGATAGCTGGCTGACTTGACGAACCTCAGACGGGAAGACAAGATGGCTCAAACCTTAGAATATCCCTCGAGCCAATTATATGAGCTTTCGTCTACAGTCGCAGCGGCAGCTTTTCAGGAGATTTATGAAGGCCTTGGGGAAAACGTAAAGGTGTTCTGGAGGGATTCCGTTGTGCTAGGCAGTCCCCATTTTGTTTTCTGAGGAGGCCTATCGCGAAGCGTTGATCAACCATGCGCGTAAGGGTTGGAAATCTCGAAAGAACCGAGCTTCGGGACTGACGCTTCTTCTGGTAATCCTGTTTCTTGTCGTAACCGGTTACGGTCTCTACTATGCCGGCGACGAACAGTTACGATCTCTGATCAGCCAGTGGCATGGTTGGATTGGGTTGGGTCTTTTTCTTCTATTGCCGGCGCACGTTTTGATCGGAGGTTTTTCCCATAGGAAACTTCCGAAATAGACAGAAAATAGACGCGAAAATAGTTAACCTCCATTAAAGCAAGCACGTCTTTTCAACGTGCTTCCGCGCCTTTGGGCAGTTTGATTTTACGCGTTATCGCCCCAGCGCTTGCGAGCAGCCATGCCAGCATTGATTGTTTCGTGTTCAAACGGGTGCCAGTACGTTGTCGAGCGCCCCGGTACGGCTTTTTTTGAGAGTTTGGTCGTAGCGTCTCGCGGAACGGGGTTTTTGCAATGAAGTTCTTCTTGCCGTCCAAGAAACCGAACTCAGTTTACTGAGGCGTAGGCGATGCCAACGTTGTGTAACAGGAGGCCGCGTCCAGGCAGTTTGCCAGTAACTGAGATCCCTCCGAACTCCGGGCTTTCTACCAAAAGCCCGACACCGAGGAAGGAATCACTGCGATCCGCTACCATGGACCCGCTTCAATTTACCGGCGCTTTTTGCCCGAGGTATAAACTTGGCTGATCAAAGCAAGGCAGGAAAACGTAAGTCAGATTTTGAGCAATCCTCTCGCATATCTCAGGCCTAAATCTTGCGTTAGTTATCAATTCTTGGAGACGTTTTCATTGGTCCGAAAAAGGGTTTTCCTTTGGTCAGCGTTATCTGTAAAAGAGCATCCTCAGAGTAATGTGGATCAGCAAGGGTATTCATCGAATTGGACGACTTCGTCGCCGCACGCTCCTTTTTCTTGCGGCGTTGGGTCCCGGCATCATCACGATGATTGCAGACAACGACGCCGGTGGCATTTCGACTTACGCCCAGACCGGGGCGAAGACCGGATTCAATCTGCTCTGGGCGTTTATCATCTTGATGCCGATGGCTTACTATATTCAAGAGATGACGGTGCGCTTGGGCGCCGTGACCAAACGCGGTCATGCGGAGGCCATCTTTGATGGGTTCGGAAAGTTCTGGGGTTGGTTTTCGATCTTTGACTTGGCGCTTATCAATTGGTTGACGCTCGTTACGGAATACATCGGTATGACTCAGGCCATGCGCCTGTTCAACGTTCCTGAATGGATCACGTTTGTGGCCGTGACACTGCTACTGCTCGGCATCGTGATTACCGGACGGTACTGGACGTTCGAGAAGATCACATTATTCTTCTGCCTCTTTAACCTTGTTTATATTCCGGCAGCTATCTGGGCGATGAATACGGGAAACGTAGCCGAGGGATGGTCCGTAGTCGGCAAGGGTTTCTTCAGTCCGCACTTCACATTCAGCAGTACCTTTACGCCGGTCGCGCTGTTGACGCTGATCATGGCAAACATCGGCACCACCATCACGCCTTGGCAGATTTTTTTTCAGCAGTCTGCGGTGGTGGATAAGGGGATGGATGTAGGGGACATTACAGCAGGGAAGATCGATACTTTCATCGGCTCGTTGATGACCTGCGTGGTGGCCGCTTTCATCATCATCGCTACGGCCGGCGTATTCCACTTCAATCCAGATCCGGACCCGAAATGGCGAATGATCGACTCGGCTGCACAGACCGCGGCAGCCATGCCTGAGGTGATGCCAAACGCCCATTTGGGTCAATGGGCTCAAACGCTCTTTGCTATTGGGTTATTCGATGCCGGGCTGTTGGGCGCCCTCTGTATCTCGCTTGCGACCAGCTGGGCCTTGGGAGAAGTCTTTGGCTGGGCCCACTCGCTCAACGTGGGCGTTCGCGAAGCGCCTTGGTTTTACGTGGCGTATGTACTGATGCTGATGTCCGCCGGCGTCGTATCGCTCATCGCTTCGACAGACGTCCAAAACATCATTACCATTTTTGTCCAAGTCGTCGCAGTAACTTTACTGCCGGCCGCCTTGACCTTTTTGATTTTGCTTTTGAACGACAAACCGCTGATGGGCAATCAGGTCAACACGCTCTGGCAAAACATTGCTAATTGGAGTATCACCGTCTTCGTAATTATTGTCTCCACCGCTTACGGTCTTTCCGTGCTGTTTCCGGAATTATTCGGTTCCTCTCAATAAAGCGTAAATTGAAATGGATACGCCAACATCGCCTCCGGAGTTGAAAAGCGGGTCTCCGTCACACGGGAAGGAGGATTACAAGCTTTTCTTCTTTTCGCAGCTGCTCAAGCGGCGAATTTGTGCCGAGAAGTTTAATCGGAAAATCGGGAGAGTGAGTGACTTGGTTTTTCGGCTAGCAGAGCCGTTTCCCGATGCCGTCGGAATCTACGTCGAGCATAGCATGGGCCGCCCGAACGAGTTCATCCCGTGGCAAAGAGTGATCAAGATTGATAACGACGCGATCTTTATCACACCAGCCGAAGATGGGAAGCCGTATCCATCTTTTGTCGATCAGAAAGGTTGGATTCTGCTGGGTGAACATTTCATAGGTCGCACAATTCTGGATATGGATGGCCGCCAAACCGAGGTAGTCAACGACGCTCAACTCCTCTATTCCAAAGGCCGAATGATCATCGTCCATGTGGATACTTCATTTAACGGTTTTCTCCGTAAATGGGGTCTCGAGCGATTCAAATGGGCTGATGACCAACTGATTCCCTGGCGCTATGTGCAACCGCTCTCACTGGAGGATGCGGACACATCGGACGCAGTTTCTCTTTCGATCACCCGTGACCAAATCAAGGAACTGCCCGGAGAAGACCTTGCTGACGCCATTGAGACTCTTCCCGGGGAAGTGCAGCACGCAGTATTCTCCGTTCTCGATTCGGAAAAAGCCGCCGAAGTACTGGTCGAAGCTGAACCGCGCGCACAGCGGCAGCTCATCGCGAGCGTGCGGCGTGAACGTGCCCAAACAATTCTCTCGGAAATGTCGATCCCGCAACTTGCGGATCTGTTCTCGGTCCTGCCGCATGATCAAATGATCAAGATGATGGAACTTCTGCCGGAGGATCAAGCCGCGCGAATTAAAGCTATCATCTCGGACTTGGAGTCTAGCGCCGATGCGCTGATGTCCTCCCACTTTGTTACGGCGAAGAAGACGACTTCGGTGATGGAGATTTTAAGAGACTTACGTGGCTCCGGTCATGAACCGAACCGCCTTTCCTATATCTATCTTCTCGACGATGAAAAGACCCTGCTCGGCGTCGCGGACCTACGTGAGATTGTCGTCGCCGCCGATACGATGTTGCTAGGGGATTTGATGGTGGCGCCGGTCGTTTCTGCTCAGCAGGAGGACACGCGGGAGGACTTGGCAGAGCTGTTCGCCCGATATCAATTTCACATGATCCCGGTCGTCGACGAGCACGATCGTCTGCTGGGGGTTGTTCATTATCGCGATATAATGAAAGGGCTCGTTACGCGCGCGAGAAGCTGAAGTATGCCACGCATTAAGATGACTCGCACGGTGATGATCGCCCTTTGGGCCCTGCGAATTTATTTGCTCGTCCTTCTTACGCTGATCGCCGTCAAGTTCATTAGGGTGTTTTCTTCTCCAGCCGACCGAGCGCCTTCGCCACCCGCCCAGTCCGTTACTCAGTGATTTGATAAACTCTTGGGGGCGAGAGTTTGGACGCGTCGGTGAACCGCAAAGCGGCTAAATCTATAGGGCAAACACGTTTGGCAGCAGCATTGCGTTGAATCCTATCGTATCAGGGCCTGCGCCACCGGCCACGAGGATGTTAGTAATCGCACGCACGATTGCAAGTGCACCGCCAAGACGCGCAAGGAGTCCTAGGAACAACGAGAGGCCCATCGCGCGATCGCCGAAAGCGATCAAGAGTGCAAAAATCGTCGCATGGGGCAGAACGATGTTCTGCAGAACATTCACCACAGTGGGCGTCAATGCTGTATGAACGAACTTTAGCGTAACGGCATCCGCGAGCCCCCGCGCCACTCAGAAAAGCTGTTGCGAACTTCGCATCTTTTGCCCATAAAAGCACCGTCCAGCCGAGCGAGACTAGACATTATTCGCAAAAAAAACAACTGCAGCCCGCAGCATGGTTGATAGCCAGTGGTTGCCGCACACTAAACCGTCACTTCGGCTGTCCTCCGCGTTACGCCGAGCAACTCAACGCCGCGAGCGCCGCATGCGCTGCAGCTGTCCGATTCTCGACCATCAGCTTGGCAAAGACTCTCTCCAAATGTTTCGCCACGGTACGGACCTTGGAGGTGAGAATGATAGCGATCTCCGCGTTGCTCTTTCCTTGGCTCACCCACAGCAACACCTCGGCTTCCCGGTGAGTCAAACCGAGTTTTTGCAAAGGGGCAGCATCAAGTGACTCGACATTCTCGCGCAAGAATAAGCGATATTCCGGCGCCTCGGGCTTAGAAGTCGTCTGCACCGCCAGAGTCTTGTGACCGAAATTGATGGTGAGATCCGGGATCGAACTCAGAAGGGACCGTGGTTTCGCTTTCCTGGTGAGCCAAGCTTGCACGCGGTCGGGCAACGTCATTTGCGGATCCGGACAAAAATACTCCTTCAACAGCCTTCGTGCTTTCCCCGTAGCGTACCGAATTTTCCCGGCGCGATCCGCGACCAGGAAACCAACATTGGCAATCCCCACAGCTTCGGATAGATAGGATTCTAACCTGCTCCCTTTATAAGCCTGTGCCAGATGCGGTCGAAGGAGATCGAGCATCCGGCGCTCTTCCTCGGAGAAAGATAAGGCGGAGCGACTCAACGATACATTAAGCCGAGAACGCCCCTCGAGGGTGGTGAGACCGAGGTGATGCTTCTGGCAAAGCAGGCGCAACAAGTCGTCCTGCAGTTCGGTGCGACACCAGCGGGTGGGCGCTGAGAAGTGCAGGATTCTGAGGGAGCCGTTGTGTTTGTAGACGCCGCCGATATTCGGGCGTTGATTGAGCCACCGGCCCAAAATGTCTACCTTAACTTCCAAAGCCGGATATATCTCAATCCGCGAGGCATCGTTATCCGTAAGTTCATCGTACGAATAGAAATCGCATGAAAAGCAGGTCCGGAGACAGGCAAAGAGGCGGTTGGGAAAATCGCCGTGGGTTCCGGGTCTGTGTAGTTCCACTAGCGCCTGCGAAAGTGTGCGTAGAGTAGGTTCTGACAGCATAACTGTATGTTCTTCGGGGCATGCGCTTCACTAAGAACTCCGTTATGGGGATAGGTTTCCGTCCGTGACTACCCAGTAAGTAGCAAGACCTTGCTGCACTTGCGAAATATTTGCTGTTATTGTGATTTTTCTTTTGCTGGCCATTGAATTTGCAGGGCGAAAATCGACCGGACGGGGAACATCCCTTAGCGTATTCAGTGATCATCCGCCAAGCTCGCGCACAATCCGCGGCCCAAGATCAGGTTTCCGTTCTATCGAATCTGCGATGGGGCGACCCCGCCTCAATCGATATAGGCCTCTTCGCCGTGCTCGGCGATGTCGAGCCCGGCAGTCTCGATTTCGGGATCCGCTCGGAGGCCGAGAAGCGTTCTGAGGACGAGGGCAATGATCGTGCTCGCGACGACCGACAGCACTAGAGTGACGATGACCGCCTCAACCTGCGAGACAAAGAGCGTGCTCAGCAACTTGTCGGTCAGATTGCTATTCGCTTTGCTGGTCGCGAGAAGCCCCGTGAGTAGAGCGCCCAGTGTTCCGCCCACGGCGTGCACACCGAAGGTATCCAGTGCATCATCGTAGTTCAGCGCCGGTTTCACGATCGAAACGGCGATGTAGGGCACGGCCGCTGCAAGCACGCCGATAATCACTGCCCCGGTCGAGGATACGTATCCGCAAGCGGGGGTGATCACAACTAGACCAGCGACCGCACCCGTGCAAAAGCCGAGCACGCTCGCTTTGCCTCGAAAGATTTTTTCTATCAAAGCCCAGGTGAACGCGGCGATGGCCGTCGCGAGAGTAGTAGTCGTGAATGCATTTGCCGCGATAGCGTCAGCGGCTACGGCGCTGCCGGCGTTGAACCCGTACCATCCGACCCAAAGCATCGCAGTTCCAACCATACAAAGCACCAAACTATGGGGCGGAATCGGTTCCTTCTTATAACCAATACGCGGCCCGACGATGAGGCATAACACCAACGCGCTCCAGCCCGAAGTCATGTGCACGACAGTCCCTCCGGCGAAATCGATCGCTTTAATCGTGGAACTCGGATTCCAGAGGCCGTTCATGAATCCGGTGATACCCCAGACCATGTGCGCGATCGGGAAATAGACCAAAAACATCCAGCAGACCATGAAGACCATCAAAGTGGTGTATTTGGTTCGTTCAGCGATCGCTCCGATGATTAACGCCGGAGTAATTATCGCGAACATCATTTGATACATCGCGTAGACGTTCTGTGACACCCAATAGGCGTAATCGGTATTCGGAGCCGACGTGACGTTATTCAGAAAGAAGAATTCCGATCCGCCAAAGAACGGGTTGTTAAAGCTTTTGCCGAATACCAGGCTGTATCCGAACGCCCACCAGAGGATCGCAACTAATCCGACGATACCGAAGCATTGGGCGAGCACCGATAAGGCGTTCTTTTTGCGGACCAGGCCTCCGTAGAAGAGTGCGAGACCGGGTAACGTCATGAAAAGTACCAGCGCGGCCGCAGTCATCATCCAGGCGTTGTGCCCCGGCCCAGAGACGTTCAAAGAGGGGATCGTAAGATTATCTGGTACTTTCCCGTCCTTATCCTGCAGTGCCTTCGAAGGATCGGCGTTGTTGAGATACGCTTCCAGACCGGCAACGCGCTGTTCCAGCGTCGGGCTCGACGCGGGCGAAGGCTGAGGGCTAGCGGTCGGCTGCTGAGCTGCAGCAATGCTGCCGACCAAAAGCGAGAGAAGAACAATGATACGAATTATCGCAGTGGGGGAGCGGAGATGTCTCATCGAGCATTCAATTCAGAGTTTAGATACACTTGGTAGCGCAGCTGATTTTCGGACGAACTTCGCATGCTGAGATCGAATCTACGAAGAAGCACGAAGACTTCTCAAGCTGTTTAGCACCCCTTTATGCCCAACCCGACGGAAGTTCAAATGCCGAGAAGCAGAGCGGAAGGCCGTGAGCCGCTGCGGTCAGGGCGCAGCACGGAAGGGGGCGAGACAGCAATTCTAGCGCGTACCTTGGCTTCGCCGCAGTCTTGGCATCGTCACCCACCCCTGACCTTTCACAGGCATCTATCCGGTCTGGGTTTCCGCTTCGGGGAAGCCGATTGAAAGGTCGAAAATTCTGCGAGCCCCGCAGATCTTCCCTCCCCGCCGGGATGTAACCCGACGAGGAAGGGACGGGGGAATTACACAGTACTGTTCTTGATACTTCCGCCGGCCGCCTTGCAGCCGTCTTTGCCTTTGCAACTGCTGTCGGCGGCGGTCTTGCAACCGCCCTTGCCCTTGCAGGAATTCTTGCCTTTGCAACCGTTATCGCCGGTCTTGCAACCGCCCTGACCCTTACAATCGTTCTGACCCTTGCAGCCGTGTTGGCCCTTATCGGAGTCGGCGAGAGTGTGGATGGAAGTACCTGCTGCACCGGTGACGCTGGCGGCGTACGTCCGCAAAGCCAGGGAACCGGTCAGGAGCCCAGCGACTGCTGCTCCGGCGATGACCGCTTTAGATGGTTTCATTTTGGTATTAATCTTTCGGTTTTGGGTTTTTGGATTTTTTTGCTCCCGCTGTAGAAGGAGTCGGAATGCGGCGGGGAGGGGCGGGCAATGAAAGATGCGGGGTGCGACAAAAATCATTACCTTCGGAGAGAAAGAGTCGGGAGGACCGCAGTTTCTTCCTTCCTCCGGGTAAATTTTCGTTGAAACGCGCGGGCTGCGAATCCCCCTGCAGCAAAGGAGGTTCAACAGGAACGCTTTGCTTCCGAAGGAATCGGTGCGACAAGAACACCGAAAAGAGGCCGCAAATTTCGCCCTGCGATTAGTGTCTTTCGGCTTTAGGAGCAACTTATGTCACTTACCCATTCCCCAGTTTCCTTTACGGCGGCGCAAATTGCGGAACACGTCCGCGGAAAGGTCATCGGAGACGATTCGGTCCAACTGACCGGCTTTGCCCAGGCCGATAGCGCCAAGGTCGGCGATCTTACGTTTGCCGAGAAACCGCCCTACTTCGCTACTGCCGAGCAGAGTGCAGCTACAGCGATACTGATTAGTAACGATTTTTCCTCCGCAAAAAAGGTCCTCATTCGAGTACCGGATGCACGGATAGCCATGGCCAGAGTGCTACCGCTCTTTTTTCCGCCGGAGCAGCCTGCTCAGGGAATCCATCCGACAGCTGTTATCGACCCTGGCGCGCAAATCGATCCCACGGCACACATCGGGCCATATTGCATTGTCAGAGCGGGCGCGAAAATCGGAGCTCGCTCTGTACTGTTGGGCGGTAACCACGTTGGCTGCGATTGTCAGATCGGCGACGATGTCTCTCTTTATCAGAATGTGGTTGTCTATGCGAAGTCACAGATTGGTCACCGCGTCACGATCCACGCCGGCAGCGTGATTGGAGCGGACGGGTTTGGTTATGTTCTGGATGGGGGCCGCCACCGCAAAATGTTGCAAGTCGGCAATGTGATCATTCACGATGATGTGGAGATCGGCGCGAACACAACCATCGACCGCGCCGCCCTAGGCTCGACGATCATTGGTCAAGGTACCAAGATCGATAATCTTGTGCAGATAGCACATAACGTCGTCGTCGGCCGGAACTGCATTATCATGGCACAAGTAGGCGTCGCCGGGAGCGTGCATTTCGGAGATTATTGTGTAATCGCGGGTCAGGTGGGAATCACTGGACATGCAAAACTTGGCAACCAGGCTATGGTCGGGGCACAGGCTGGTGTTTTGCGGGATATTCCTGACGGAGCAAAGGTCTGGGGGAGTCCCGCGTTTCCAGAGAAAGAGAGGAAACGGCAGATCATCGCGGTGACGCAACTGCCGGAATTGATGCGCCGGGTTCGCGAACTAGAGAAACAGGTCGGGCAACTCAGCGCTCCGAATACTTAACGGAAACGTCAGGACCGCAGATTGTCGTCGCGTTGTTAGGAGCGGGCCGAACTGGCCGGGGCGGAGCCGCGGCTATTAATCGTCGATTGAAAGGGGAGAGCCTTCGAAGTCGGAGGCCAAGTCTCTACCGCGAGGGCGGTTCTGCCTCTCAAATTTGACAACCGCCCAGTGTTCCCCCAGCGTGCAGGACCGTCGAGCGCCCATGAGAGGAGGAAAAGAACTTATACTGGCCACCAAGTCGTACGCCGTTGATCAGGCGATCAGAAGCTGGTGGTGTATCGTTTCGACTGCTTCCCTGTTGATAGCTGCCCTAGTCGGAACGCTTTGGCATTTCCCTTTACCGGGGAAGATTGTCTGCAGTATCCTCGCGGGACTGCTGATTCTTAGAATGTTCGTGATTTACCACGATCAACAGCATCAAGCGATCTTGCCCAAATCTCGTTTAGCAAATGTCTTGATGGCGATCTTTGGAATCCTTGCCCTAAGCCCCACTAGCGTTTGGAAGAGCTCACACAATCACCATCACAACCACAACTCTAAGCTCCGAGGATCTCATATCGGGTCATTTCCCATAATGACGAAGGACCATTTTTGGAAATCAACGAAAAGGGAACGCCTTCAATACCTTTTCATGCGCCACCCCTTAACCATCTTGTTCGGCTACGTTTCCGTTTTTCTCGGCGGGATGTGCATTTTTCCATTGTTTGAAAAATTACGGGAACACTACGATTGCCTGATCGCTTTGGTGGTGCACGCCGTGATAGGTGTATTGCTTACCGTATTATTCGGCTGGCAAGCGCTGTTGCTGACTCTTATCATCCCTGTCTTCATTGCGGGCGCCATTGGATCCTACTTGTTCTATGCCCAGCACAACTTTCCCAGCGTCTCTTTCAACGACGCTGCTGGTTGGACGTATGATAAAGCCGCGCTGGAGTCCTCCAGTTTTATGAAAACCGATCCGATTATGGGCTGGTTTAGTGCCAATATCGGCTATCACCACATCCATCATTTGAATGCCCGAATCCCGTTCTATCGATTGCCTGAAGTCCTGAAGAAAATACCTGAGTTGCAGACGCCTAAGTCGACATCGCTCAATCCGTTGGAAATTATTCGTTGTCTGCGTTTGAAGGTCTGGGATGTTGAATCTCAGCAGATGATTGGCCTCACAAAGAGGCCGATCGTTCGAGGAAGAGAGCCGGGAACGAACTAGACGGCTGCAACGATCTGAGGCAGGCTTGGCAACCGCGCGGTCAGAATCGGTACGGAGCGCCAGAAGAAATCGACGAATTTCGGACGGACGATTCGACCCTGAATAAGATTCTCCTGCCAACTACCTATGTCATCCTCCCAATCTTTTACTGCCACCCAAATTGCGGAGAAACTTCGCGGCGAAATTGTCGGAGATGGTTCAGTCCAACTAACCGGCTTTGCCTCCGCAGATAGCGCAAAGGTCGGCGATCTCACCTTCGCCGAAAAACCAGCATATTTTGCTGCTGCTGAACAAAGCGCGGCTACTGCCATTCTCGTGAGCGAGGCATTCGAGTCCTCAAAGAAGGTCATCATTCGTGTGCCGAATGCACGCATAGCCATGGCGAGAGTGCTACCGCTCTTTTTCCCACCGGAAAAACATGCTCAGGGCATCCATCCGGGCGCAGTGATCGACTCCGCGGCACAGATCGACCACACAGCCTTCATCGGGCCGCATTGCGTCATAGGCGCAGGGGTGAGAATCGGCGCGCGTTCCGTACTCATGGGTGGCAACCATATTGGTAACGACTGTCAGATTGGCGACGATGTGTGCCTCCATCCGAATGTGGTTGTCTATGCAAGCTCACAGATCGGCCACCGTGTCACGATCCACGCCGGCAGCGTTATCGGTTCGGACGGGTTTGGTTATGTCTTCGATGAGGACCGCCACCGAAAGATGCTGCAGGTTGGCAACGTCATTATTCACGATGATGTCGAGATTGGCGCAAACACGGCTATCGACCGCGCCACGCTCTGTTCCACCGTCATCGGCCAAGGCACTAAGATCGACAACCTCGTCCATATCGCGCACAACATCGTCATTGGCCGGAACTGCATAATTTGTGGACAAGCGGGTTTCGCGGGCAGCACGCATTTGGGCGATGATTGTATAATCGCAGCCCAGGCGGGGATTTCAGGGCATTTGAAACTCGGCAACCGAGCTATCGTGGGCCCGAAGTCCGGTGTGGCGCGGGACGTTCCGGACGGGGGAAGGGTCGTGGGGCTCCCGGCGGGCCCGGAGAAAGAGACCAAACGTCAGGCAATCGCGGTGACGCAACTGCCGGAACTGATCCGCCGGGTTCGCGAACTAGAGAAACAGGTGGAGCAACTGAGCTTGCCGAAACCTTGAAGTGAACGTGTCAGGACGACTTTGTTCACGTTTCCCCCCGTTCCAGAAATCTAATGTCGCTCGGAGAGAGCGAGACGTTTGCGCAGCCGAGCGAATCCTCCAGATCTGCGATATTCTTTGGCCCTATCAAAGGGAAGACGGCAAAGGGTTGATTTATTAGATAACCGAGCACGATCTGGTTCACTGACAATCCAGATTTCTTTTGCAGAATCTGAACGCGTTGGAAGCGTTTCCGATTTTCGGAGTGATCGAAAAGGGTGCGGACGCGAGCGTCTGCAGCGAGTTGATCCAAGTTATTTTGTTCCAAACGGCGAAAATAGCCGTTTGCTTGAGTCAGATAGGGAAAGGCAGCGAGATTATGCGCGACATGCCAGCGCACGAAGTCTCCATCAATGTACGCCCAGGTCGGATCGGCGTTTTCGAGATTCACCTGACCAAGACTCCACATGTTCTGGCTTGCTACGAATCCCGGTATTCTTAGTCGGAGAGCCGCTTCCCGGGCCGCTTCAGCTCGCTTTTGCTGCCAATTCGAGAAGCCACTATACTTTATTTTGCCAGCTTTCCTGAAATCATCCAGTGTCAGCACGATCTCATCTGCCGGAACTGCCGGCGCATCGCGGTGCAGCCAATAGATGTCGATACAATCGACGCCTAAACGACGGAGGCTTGAATCTAAGTCACTTTCAATTTCCCGTTTCGACATGCGCGGGACATGCATCGATTCCAGCTTCGGATGAGCACCCTTAGTCGAGATAACGACATGATCTCTCAGTTTGCGCTCGCGCAGCCAGTCTCCAATCAATTTTTCGCTTTGATGTTCTCCGCCTGGTATCCAACGCGCGTACAACTCCGCTGTGTCGACAAAGTTCCCTCCGGATGCAATATACCGGTCCAATATTTGCATCGAGAGTTTTCGGTCGACCGTGCTTCCGAAAAAATCAGTGCCGAGACCGATAGCTGAAACCTCAAGGTTCGTTTCGGGGAGCGGCTTTCTTTGCATAAAGACCTCTGGAGCAAAAGTCCTCAGTTATCAATTCCTGTTCGACGATCATCAGGCGCTAACAGCTGTTGCTGCAGCTCCAGTAGCGAGAGCGATGCGGATGCTGGCACACCCAATGCTCAGCTGGTGCGGCAAACCAGAGGCGCCTCATGATCTTTGATTCTTATCACTGCTTCGCCCCGCAGGATTTTGTGTTCAAAATTGCCCATACTCGGCTTGAGCTCGACGGCTATTGGGCGTTGCGTCAAGCCATCTTCTGCGAAGAACAAGAAATTTTCCATGATTCCGACCTGGATACGGTGGACGAACGGGCAATTCCGATCGTCTGTGAATCGCTCATCGCCGGCATGGAAGACCTGGTGGTCGGCGTGGTTCGCATTGACGAACGAGAGCCCGGCGTCTGGTACGGCAGCCGGCTCGGAGTTGCCGCGGAGTTTCGGAGTATTAAGAAGTTGAGCCCGGGCGTGGCTGTGCGAAATCATCAGCCGGTCTATCGCGGTCTTGGTGCGCTCGGTGCCGGCCTCATTTATAAGGCCGTATCAACCGCGCACGCCCTGGGGTGCCGGGAATTCCTTGCCACCGTCCAACATCAGAACGCACGTTTTTTCCAGCGGCTTCATTGGGAGCCGATGGGCGAACTCGAGCTGTTCGGGTTAACCCACGTAAAGATGCGCGCGGACCTCAATTATTACCAACCGGCGACCTACGTCTCCTGATCTGAGATGGATGATGATTATGCGACGCTCGACCGCCTGCTTTCACTTCTCGAGACAAACGCGGCGGTAGCTGCTAAAGCGACAATTCAGGAAACCTATCGACCGGCGCAGGCCCTGTCCGGTGCTCTGCGGGTCGGTGACGATTGCGCGGCGATTCCAGAAGGAGACGGCTTCCTTCTATTCGCTGCGGAAGGAATGCTCGAATCCTTTGTGGCGGCTGATCCGTGGTTCGCCGGCTACTGCGCTGTCATGGTCAACCTCAGCGACATCGCTGCCATGGGCGGCCGGTCGCTGGCAGTAGTCGACGTGCTGTGGACCCCCAGTCTGCCAGCGTCCAGGGTAATTTGGGAGGGTATGGCTGCCGCTTCTCGGGCTTATGGAGTGCCGATCGTCGGGGGTCACACCACGGTGACTGGAACTGGCAGCGCTTTTCTCGCCGCCGCGGTGTTGGGAAAAGCGCAGAAACTAATCACCAGCTTCGACGCGCGACCAAACGATGACCTGCTAATGGCGGTCGATTTGCGCGGCAACTATCGCAGCGAGAAACCATTCTGGAACGCAAGCGTCGGTGCTCCTGGGCAGCGACTCCAGGACAACCTGGGACTACTGCCGATCATTGCCGAGCAGGGATGGTGTCGCGCCGGGAAAGACATTAGCAATGGAGGCGTCATTGGCACGCTAAACATGCTCCTGGAATGTTCCAATGTTGGCGCGGAACTTTGGCTCGATCGGCTGCCCCGACCTGAGAACGTGACGCTCGAGCGTTGGCTAATTTCGTTTCCGAGTTTTGGCTATTTACTCAGCGTAGCTCGGGAAGATTCGTCGAAAACGATGGCGCTGTTCAAGGAATGCGGGATCGCTTGCGTGGCGGTCGGACAAATGACTGCATCGCAGTCGCTGGTTCTGTCCTACGGCTCTGCCAGAGAGGCTTTCCAGCCAAAGCTTTGATCAGCGGTAGAGTCGCGCCATCGTGCCAAAAGCCTTTAATCAGTACCTCTTTTGGACAAGAATCTTCGCCGCTCAGGTTCGCGTTCAATTTCTCTACGACCAAGTCTAGCGCTGCTGACCCGACGGCCGAGAGATTCCCGTCGATACCTGCCGCCGCTCCCATTTCGTCGGATGTCCGATACAGGTAGGCGACGCCGATATCATCGGGAACCAGGAGTCCGCGTTTTGCCAGAAAGCGGCGGACCGGGACTTTGTAAACGAGCAGCGAGTCGGGTCGGTTTGCGTCGAGCCAAGCATAGAAGCTCGCGCCATCCTCCGCGTTGTTGGGGATATGTGGTTCGCAGCGATCGCGGGCCGGGAGCTGCAGCTGCCAGTCGAGAAAGGCACCAGACCACAAGTTGTTGGAGATTTGGTTGTTTAGCTCTGGCACCACGAGCGCTGGTCGCCGGTAACCGAGCCTGCGCATCTGCTCAAGCGCTAGCTGCACGTTGTAGAACCCGTGAAAATTAGCGCGATCGACAACGCTCGAGCGAAAATAAGCGCTTAGACCCGCCACCGCGAAACCGTCGGTGCAAAACCGCGCCTGCGGAGTTTCGTCGCGCGAAAATCCCAGGAGGACGCCGCGAATGCCACGCGCTCGTAGTGTTGCGGCCAGCCGGATGCCATCGCCACCGTAATCGCCGAGTGTAAAGACCTCCACGCGAAAACCCAGAGCGGAGGCTCGGGCAACAATTCCTTCATATTCCCATCGACAGACGTCTTTCGAGCGCCAACTCTCCCGTCCACCATAGTTAGTAACCAGCGCGATCACATCTACTTCGCCGGCGCCTCCGCGACGTCGCCGACTTGCCATCAGTGCGCTGACCAAAGGATTGGGTCGATAACCCGTTTTTTTGGCGAGCACTTCAACCCGTTGCCTCGTCTCTGGGCTGATCCGCGGATCACCCCGCAAAGCGCGTGAAACTGTAGAGGACGCCACCCCCAGTTGATGAGCGATTTCCACCATCCGCGTTGTCCGAATTTGCTGCACGAGTATTCTTTTGGCCAGCGGGCTGGCGACCAACCCCGGCAGATCTAGCTGCGAATTACTGAGTCTCCCGATATAAGGCATTAAGTGTGCCGCGAGTGCGCAACAATATGCGCAACAAAGATCGCGGAATGCGTTGATGACGGTTCGTCTGATGCTGTTCGGCCGGGGCGATTGGTGAAGCGACTGCTTCGCCCCCCACCAAATCGCCGAAAACAGATCATCCCATGCCAACCGTCGAAAAAGAATTAAACAAAAAAGGCGACTTTCTCGTGGATTACGAAGAGAAAGTCTTCCCCGATATTAAAGCCGATCCCGGCGAGAAAGCACTCGTCACCTTTCATACCATCGCGTTCGAAGGCTCAATCTCTATCGTGAACACCCTCACCGCTACCCGGTTGCAGCGCAAAGGATACGAAACGTCAATCCTACTCTACGGACCCGGTGTGACGATGGGTTTTCAGCGAGGCTTCCCGACCCTTGGCGATGAGGCTTTTCCCGGCCATCTCTTCGTGAATCAGCGTCTGGAGACATTTATGAAAGAGGGCGGCAAAGTCTACGGATGCCGGTTTTCCACGCAGGCGCTCTACGGCCAAACCGAGAAAGCTTTTATCGCAGGTATTCGCCCGATCTCTCCGCTTGATGTACTCGACATAATCCTGATGCACAAGAAGCTGGGCGCCGTAATTATCGATTCCTGGACCGTTTAGCCGCATGAAACGGATCAAGGCGGCAGCAGTCCAGATCGCTCCGGACCTTGCTGGTTGCGGCACCGTTGATCGCGTGTGCAGCGCGATCGCGAGCGCTGCCGCTCAAGGGGTGGAGCTGGCCGTCTTCCCTGAAACGCTCGTTCCCTACTATCCCTATTTTTCGTTTGTCATACCGCCTGTGCTTAATGGGAAAGAACATCTGCGGCTTTACGAGAACGCGGTAGAAGTGCCAGGTCCAGTAACAGCCAGACTCGCGCAGGCTGCCAAGGCCGCACGAATGGTCCTCGTTGTCGGTGTCAACGAGCGTGACGGCGGGACTCTCTATAATACTCAACTGGTCTTTGATTCTGACGGTTCGCTGATTTTGAGTCGGCGCAAGATTACACCTAGCTATCACGAGCGAATGATTTGGGGACAGGGTGATGGCAGTGGGTTACGAACTGTGAACACCGCTGTCGGGCGGGTGGGTGCGCTTGCTTGCTGGGAGCACTATAACCCGCTCGCTCGGTTTGCACTGATGGCAGGGCGCGAGGAGATACACTGCGCCCAGTTTCCGGGGTCGATGGTCGGTCAAGTCTTTGCGGACCAGATCGCTGCGACGATTCGACACCATGCCTTGGAGTCCGGTTGTTTTGTCATTAATTCAACCGGCTGGCTGACGGACGATCAAATCGCCTCGATCACTCCGGATGCAAAGCTGCAGCGGGCGCTCCGGGGGGGCTGTTATTCAGTGATCATTTCGCCGGAAGGCGCACCCTTGTGCGATCCGATTACCGAGGGCGAAGGGATGGCTATTGCGGAACTCGAACCCTCCCTAGTGACCAAACGCAAGCGGATGCTCGACTCCGTCGGCCACTACGCGCGTCCTGATATTCTCTCTCTCCTTATCGACCGCGAGCCGCGAGCGAACGTTAGGTCGAAAGATCCCGGAAAAGCTGGCCACGATGTTGAGCCGACCAATTCCGAAACCATCTTTAAACGCGATGCTGGATTTCCAAACAGCCCTGCTCACGAAGAAACAGTTCCTGCTCTCTGAACTTCAGACGCGCGGTCTAAGGTTACTCGGTGCGAGTGTTGGCGCGTCCAGCCGCATCGGAGGTGCCGGCCCGACCGATCACAAGGCTGTTACCGTGCTTGGTACCACGATCATGGTGCCTGTGCACACACGCACGGCAGCGCGTTCGCCTTTTGTTGCGGCGCCTCCCGACAGCCGCGGGATTTCGGTCTTGCGCGAAAAGGATCGCACGGTATGCGAAATTTCATTTCCGCCACAACCCAAGTTCTACGCGTTATCGACTCAAGACGGCGTCCCGTACTGGAAAATTGCGCAGCTACACTCTCGCGACACGCTTGCAACGACTGTGCTCCAGACCTGCGTTCGTTACGGAAACAGCGCCACGAAATGTCAATTCTGTGCGATTGGCGAATCACTAAAGGCCGGACGAACCATTGCCAAGAAAACGCCGGAACAGCTTTCCGAAGTGGCCGCTGCCGCGCAGCGGCTCGATGGGATTCGAAACGTGGTGATGACCACGGGAACGCCTCCGACGGACGACCGAGGGGCGGCCCTGCTCGCCGAAAGCGCGTTCGCGGTCAAAGGGCGGACCGATTTGCCCATCCAGGGTCAATGCGAGCCGCCCTCCGATTTTGGTTGGTTCCGACGTCTGTACTCCGCCGGCGTCGATTCACTCGGCATGCACCTCGAAGCGTGGAACACAGGTGTGCGCCGCCGGATCATGCCGGGCAAAGCCGAACTGCCGGTAGCCTTCTACCTTGAAGCGTTTGCTGCCGCCGTCGCGGTATTTGGTCACGGCCAAGTGAGCACTTATTTGTTGGCCGGGCTTGGCGACAGCGTTCAGGATTTGCTGGAGGCGTCGCGCCGTCTCATTGAAATCGGAGTTTATCCCTTTGTGGTGCCGTTTGTTCCGGTGAGCGGAACACCGCTGGCAAACTATCCTCCACCTTCGGCTGAGTTTATGCGCAGCGTGCTTCAGCCGTTAGGTGGATGGCTTAGGGAAGCTGGCATGACGTCCGCAACAGTCAAAGCAGGGTGTGCCAAGTGTGCCGCTTGCTCGACGCTTTCCACTTTTGAAAGACAGGCCCTGAAGTGAGTCAATTGCTGGCAATGCTTCAACCCAGCAGCTGTAACTAGCTAACCGATCCCACTGCCATGGATGATTCAATAACCGACTCAGCGCTCAATGACCACTATCCGGTTATCGTTGTTGGCGGCGGCCAGGCTGGCCTCTCGATAAGCTACTGTCTGAAAGAACGAGGTATCGATCACCTCGTTTTTGAAAAGCACCGATTAGGCGAGGCCTGGCGCTCGAAGCGATGGGACACTTTTTGTTTGGTAACACCGAATTGGCAATGCCAGCTTCCAGGATACGATTACCCTGGAAATGATCCGCATGGTTTCATGGCCAAGGAAGAAATCGTGCAATACCTTGAGGCTTACGCGCGTTCTTTCAACCCACCACTAATGGAAGGGGTGGTCGTATCGCACCTCCGGACCCATGAGTCCGGAACCTTCGAGGTGAACACCAGCACGGGTGACTACTTTGCTGATCAAATCGTGGTCGCCACCGGAGGGTATCAAGTGGCGACAATTCCGCGAATTGCCGAACGCTTCCCGGCCTGCGTCAGGCAAGTGCATTCCGAGGACTACAAAAACCCGGAATCGTTGCCTGTGGGAGATGTGCTGGTGGTAGGCTCGGGCCAATCCGGGTGTCAAATAGCGGAAGATCTCCATCTGGCTGGTCGTCACGTGCACCTCTGCGTCGGCGGCGCTCCCCGAACGGCGCGGCAGTATCGCGGCAAAGACGTGGTCGATTGGCTGCACGAGATGGGTTACTACAACATGCCTGTCCATGAGCATCCGTTGAAGGAGCGGGTACGCGCGAAAGCCAACCATTACGTCACCGGCCGCGACGGAGGACGCGACATCGACCTCCGCAAATTTGCGCTGGAGGGGATGAAGCTATACGGGCGATTGCGGGACGTTCGTGGGAACCTTCTAAGGTTTGCCGACGATCTGAAACAAAATTTGGACCAGGCGGATTCGGTTTCTGAAAGCATCAAGACGACGATCGATAAGTACATTGAAGCGAAACAACTCGCCGCGCCAACCGAGGGGCGTTATCGCTCGGTCTGGGAACCGGAAACCCCTTGTCTGGAATTAGACTACGTCGAAGCAGGAATCAGTACGATCATTTGGTCTGTAGGTTTTCGCACCGATTACAGCTGGATCGAAGTTCCGATCTTCGATGGGAAAGGCTATCCCAGTCATCGACGGGGAGTCACGTCTGTGCCGGGCGTCTATTTTCTTGGTCTCCCTTGGCAATACACCTGGGGCTCCGGACGTTTCTCCGGGGTTGCTCAGGATGCGCGGTTTCTGGCTGATTGCATCGAGGCGAGACATGGCGCGTCTCAATCTGACGCCGGCAGTTTCTTGAACGAGTTAGCTCTCGGCTCCTAAACCCCTAAGAACCGAGATCCTTTTTGCATAATTATTTCCTAACCGCACTCAACCGCGAATGCTTTCCCGGGCTGCCCGATATTCGTTTACCACGAGGCTGGTCAGCTGTTCTACTGAAGTATCCTTGGTCCGTTGATCGAACGCGATCTTGCCATTCTGCAAAAGGTTGATCCGGTCGCAGAAGTCAAAAATTTGAGCGTAATTGTGAGCCACGATAATAATCGACACGTTGCCCTTTTCTTTGAGGCGCCGGACCAGATCCAGAATCATCGTGCTCTCTTTCACGCCCATTGCCGCCGTTGGTTCGTCCAGCAGCAATACTTTCGCATTTGCGTAAACGGAGCGCGCTACGGCGATAGCCTGTCGTTGGCCTCCCGATAGCTTGGCGATCTCGACGTCCACCGAAGGAATGTGGACTCCCATCTCCTGCAGCTGCTTTCTAGCCCGCTCGCGCATCGCGCCATCGTTAAGGATCCGAAAGATTCCGCCATACATGATCTCTCGTTGGAGGAACATGTTGTGATACACGTTGAGCCCGTTAACCAGCGCCAGATCCTGGTAGACGGGTTCGATCCCCAGCGAGCGAGCGTGGCTGACAGACTTCAGCTCAATCTCCTGGCCTTCGAAAAAGAGTTTTCCGCTGCTGGGTTTGTGAAATCCGGTAAGGATCTTCATCAGCGTCGATTTGCCGGCACCATTATCGCCGAGAAGACCCAGGACTTCCCCTCTGTTGAGGCGGATCGAAACATCTTCCAGTGCCGATACAGCCCCAAAGGACTTTGCCACGTGTTCCGTGCGCAACACTTCCTCGCTCATTGCCCGCCTCCTGCCGCGCGTAGAAAACTCAGGCGCACGTTGATCAGCATGGTAATAAGGATCGCGCCGCCCAGAATCATGTCAAAAGTGTAGGCGCTGACGCCGGAGAGCGTGAAACCGTCCTTCAAAATGCCGAGAACTATGGCGCCAAAAAATGCTCCGATAATTGTGCCTGAACCCCCGGTAAGAAGCGTTCCACCAATGACGGCGGAGGCGATGGCCATAAACATGATCTCCGAACCGCCGGCCAGCGGATCGATCGAGCCGATGCGAAACGCATCCAAGGTGCCCGCCAAACCGCCCAAGATGCTACAAAGGATGAAATTTCCCACCTTGATAAAACCTACCTTGACTCCCACCTCCGAAGCACCAAGGAGGTTGCCGCCGGTTGCTATTGTGTGTAGTCCCCAGCGCGTTTTCCTCAGCACAAACTGGAAAAGCAGCGCAATACCGATTGCCCACAGAATCTGCGAAACTGCATTGCCGCCGAAGGTATTAGTGATGATCGGCGCCGCTTTCGGCTGGACTGGAAAACCGCCCGAAATGGTCAGGGTAAAGCCGTTGATGAAATAGAATGTGCCGAGAGTGGCAATGAAAGAGGGTATCCGAAGTACTACCGTTAAGAGCCCATTAATGATGCCGACAATCGCCGCGACGAAGAGCCCGAGCAGAATCGCCAGCACAAACGGGACGCCTGCCTCGTGCGCGTAAAACATCACGAAGGGCGACAACGCGTAGACTTGACCCACCGATAAATCTACTTCACCGCAAATCAGTACCATCACCTCGCCAGCCGCGATGATTGCAGTGGTCGCTGCGTATCCGGCAAGGTTGGCAATGTTACCTGTCGACAGGAAAGCTGGTGCGGTGCTTTGGAAGTAGATCACCAACGCGATGCCGGCGATCGCGATGCTCGCTTCCCGGGAGTGGAGCAGGGAAAGCCAGATGCGCTGCAACAGGCCCCGGCGCTCGGTGCGCCGGGATGGATCCTGTGATGGCGACAAAGAATCCGCTATGTCTTTCGCCATGGGATTCGTTGACTACTAAATCGCGCCAGAACGCTTAAGCACCTTTTGTTCGCCGGAGTTACCCTCGTAGCGACTTTGCGTTTTCAGATAGGGTTCGACGCTCTCTTTGGTGACGAACTTGAGGCCGGTGTTGATTTCCGATGGTCCGGTCAATCCGCCAGAGATCTTATACAGAAAGAGTTCCATCACGGTGTAGAAGCCCTGCAAATAAGGCTGCTGATCGATTGTGAAATCGAGGTCGCCCTTCGAGATAGCTTCCAGGGTAGTTGGCAGCAGATCAAAACCGCCGGCATGTACGCCCTTCTTTTGTAGTTCGTGCGCCGCCATCGCCTTGGCCACCGCTGCTGTGCTGCCTGCGTCCACCGCAAACATGCCCTTGATGTTGGGATGACCAGCGTAATAGGCTTCCACCGCGGAGACCTCGTCGTTCAGGGCGGCTCCGCTGGAAATCTCATTCAAAGTGATGTTCTTGCCCGATTCTTTGATCGCCGCTTTGGCTCCGTCCAGGCGCGGCTGGATGTTCAATTGTCCAGGTGTAGCAATGAAGCCGACCACTTCCCCTTCTCCCACCAGTTCAACGATCCGCTGGCCCAATGCTTTACCGGAGAAAAACAGATCCTGGCCGATGTAGGC
This sequence comes from uncultured Verrucomicrobiae bacterium, assembly GCA_963804425.1. Lineage (GTDB taxonomy): Bacteria > Verrucomicrobiota > Verrucomicrobiia > Chthoniobacterales > JAFAMB01 > DASTDH01. The sequence continues at coordinate 35,550 of CAWDQF010000008.1, forward strand.
TAATCGTTTGTTGCCAGTAGCGTCGGCGTTGTATGACACCACCGGGATGCCTGCCTGCAGGGCTTTTTCGACTGGACCATTAAAAGCGTTCAAATCAACCAGGCAAACCGCGATACCGTCCACATTGGCCGAGACTGCCGTATTGAGGGCATTGACCATATCGGTGGCGATCGATTTCTCTGAGCCGGTCCACTGGTAACTGCACCCGAGAAGCGCACAGGCGTCTTCGGCGCCGTATCTAGTAGGCACAAAGAAAGGGTTGGTCGTCACGTGATTGACGAACGTGAATTTCCATTGCGGATGCTTTGGATATTTTCCGGTTGCCTCGCCTTCGGCTGCCTCGGCGATACTGGGGTTGCCGAGCGCGGCAGCAAGAGAAAACAATGCGCCGGCCCCGGCGGCTCGCCGGAGCGCTTCGCGCCGGGAGAGCCCAGTGCCTTCCTGAGTCGATTGAGGGGAACGATTTGTATTTTTCATAGCATTTATTTCGGGGGTCAATTTTTATCCTAAATGAAAAAATCGAAGATGCCGAGCCCAATGATAGGCGCTTTTCGTTATCCAAAAAAACTATTTGTCGTGGGCGAAAACCGGCGTTACGAACTGTCTTTGACCGGAAATGAGCAGGTGGCGCCTCCGCGGTTTCCTGGCGCAAACCCGGTTCCTATCCGGCGAATCCCATGGACGGAATAGGCAAAGCAGGAGGCTCACATTCGGCTCTTTCGACGGGTCCGCCGGGCTACTTTTTTCTCAGACATTTGCTGCGCTCAGAAATATCTTAGCTCTGGACTTTTAATTTGACTTTGTTGACGACAGTGTCAAGTCCCGTGAACGTTCTCGCAGTTTCTTGCGACTATACCCCCCCAATCGTTAGCCACTTTCAAGGTATCACTCGGATTCCTGGCCGCAGGGTGAGGGACCGATCTATCGGCAAAGTGGACTGAAACCTACCCCCGACAGAACCACATAGGACTGCCGAAGGTGTTGCTTCCAACTCGTAACACGGCCGGCAGCTAACACGGATTCGTTATGATAGCCCCACGCTTCTCCAGAAAGAATGCGAACTCTTGCCGCCGGCTCGCGCTCGCGGCCTCGACGCTGTTCATCGTTGGCGTGCTTCACGCCCAGACGATCGAGCCCCTTACCTACCTGACCTTCGACGAAGGCACCGGTACCTTTGCCGCTGACTCAACCGGTGATCATCCGGCCACCTTGCTCGGCGGAGCAGGTTGGACGGCCGGCATTGTCGGTCCGCACGCTCTGAACCTTCCCGGTACCCCCGGCAGCTACGTCGATATCGCTTCGCCCGTCCTGGACACGACCCAAAGTTTTACGGTCGCGGCCTGGGTCAAGCTCAACAATACGAATGGGTACCAGACATTCGTCAGTGAGGATACCAATATCGAAGCGGCGTTTTTCCTGCAGCTTCGCGGCGATAGTCACCAGTTCTCTTTTACCATTCCCTACGATTTCTTCGTGAACCCTCAGTCCGGGTTCACGCCGGTACCTAACCAATGGTATCATGTGGCCGGAGTGTATGACGCCGCAGCGCACTCAGCGACGCTTTACGTCAATGGTCTTCTGGCCGATCAGATTTTTTTCGTGAGTCCCGCTGCAGCTACGGGGCACTCTTCAGTGGGGCGCGGTCAGTTTGGGGGTAGTCCGGTCGATTTCGTCAACGGAGCCATTGATGATGTTCGATTTTATCAAGCCGCCTTGATCGGCGCGGAGATACTCAAGGTTGCACAGGTGGGCAATCCGTCTTTGACCGGGCCGTTGCCCGTGAAGCCCGCGACCCTGCACATCGATGCGGCCCACCCGGGGGCTCGGGTGAATCCGCCCTTTCACGGTCTGATGATCGAGGAAATCAACCACGCTTTAGACGGCGGACTCTACGGCGAGCTGATCCAGAACCGAATATTCCTCAATGATCCGAACGAGCCGGTAAATTGGTCAGTGGTCCAAGACAATGGCGGGGTGGGTTCGATCGCGCTCGACACCACGCAGCCCATCAGTGGCACGGTTTTGACCACGAGTCTGCGGGTGGATATTACCCAGGGCCCGCGGGTGGGGGCAGCGAATGACGGATACTGGGGTATCCCGGTCAAACCGAATACTACCTATCGTGCTTCATTCTACGCCAAAGCTTCGGGACTCACCGGCCCGCTCACCGTAGCGATTGAGAGCGTCGATGGAAGCGCGATTTATGCCCAGGCCCAGGTGCCGACGGTTACAACAGACTGGGCTCAATACAGTGTCCAGCTTACAACCGGCTCGGTTTCCCCTACAGAAAGCACTCATTTTGTGATTACGGCCGGCAGTCCGGGCACTCTGTGGCTAAATCAAGTTTCGTTGTTCCCGCCGACCTATCATGATCGTCCGAACGGCAATCGCATCGATCTGATGCAGAAGATGGCAGACCTCAAGCCCGGTTTTCTTCGGTTGCCAGGCGGCAATTACCTCGAAGGGAATACGATTGATCAACGATTTGAATGGAAGAACACCATCGGACCGATCCAACAGCGACCCGGTCACGAAAGTCCTTGGGGTTACCGTTCCGATGACGGGCTCGGATTGCTCGAATATCTCGAGTGGTGCGAGGACCTGCATATGCAACCCCTTTTGGCGGTCTACGCCGGTTACTCGCTCAACGGCACCCACGTCAACCCTGGACCTGAATTGGTACCTTATGTGCAGGACGCCCTGGATGAAATTCAGTATCTGACCGGTGATACCAGCACACACTGGGGCGCCCAACGAGCAGCCGACGGGCATCCGGCGCCATTTCCGCTCCAGTATGTGGAGGTCGGCAACGAAGATTTCTTCGACGGTTCAGGAAGTTATGAGGGCCGATTTGCGCAATTCTTTGATGCGATCAAAGCGGCTTACCCGAATCTCCAGGTCATTGCGACTGCCGCCGTCACAACCCGGACGCCCGACATACTCGACGAACACTTTTACGAAACACCGAAAGCGTTCGAGAACGATGTACACCATTACGACAACCACACTCGCACCGGTCCGAAGATTTTTGTGGGCGAGTACGCGGCCCAGGAAGGGCGACCATCACCCGATCTCAATGCCGCGCTGGGCGATGCCGCCTGGCTCACCGGCTTGGAGCGCAATGCTGATTTGGTGATCCTGGAATCGTATGCTCCGATGTTTGTTAACATCAACCCAGGCGCCGCCCAATGGCCGACCAACTTGATCGGTTACGATGCGCTGAAGAGCTACGGCTCGCCCTCTTACTATGCCAAGCAGATGTTCAACGAGCATCGAGGAGACCTGGTGCTGCCGACAACTCTGCAAGTGACCGGAGGATCGGAATTCTACGAGAGCGTCACGCGGGACAACCGGACCGGTACGATTTACCTCAAGGCGGTCAATGCTGGCTGGGACCGCGCAGAAGGTGCACATCGTTCTTGATGGAGTCGGTCGCGTTTCCTCGAGCGGCACGGCGATCGTGCTTACTTCCGGCAGCCCGCAGGACACGAATACGTTCGCTGAACCACGCAAGGTCGTTCCGGTAACGGTGGAAACCGATCGCGTGAACCGCAGCTTCGAATACAGTTTCGCGCCCTACTCGGTGACCGTTCTCGAGATCGAGACGAAGTAGAATCAAGACCCACCGGGCTCGCCTTTCAATCGGCGAGCCCGGTGATCGGTATCAGTAATCAGGATCGGTAATTGGTGGTCCCGCGTATTGGCGCCGTTGATTTGCGCCACCGCTGGCAGGCGAAACAGTCCGGCCCCGGGAGGTGCTGGACTGTGAGCGTTTCGTTTTGCCAATCCAAAGGCGTGAAAGGATGCCGCATCTTCGTGAGCTCGAACTGGCGCTCGGAAATCGGCTCACCACTTTGCCTTGCTGTCGCTCGGCGGTGTGTTTCGCCCCTACCTTTCTGGGGTGGCTCTCACCTCTCATCTTTCACCAATTCATCTCCCAAGGCGTTGGCATTCCCGGCGCTCGGAAATCAACCACTTTGCCTTGCTGTCGCTCGGCGGTGTGTTTCGCCCCTACCTTTCTGGGGTGGCTCTCACCTCTCACCTTTCACCAATTCATCTCCCAAGGCGTTGGCATTCCCGGCGCTCCCCACTACTCCGTCAGCAGTTTAAAAGCGTGGGTCCACTGATTATGCCGGAAGCCTGGGATGCACCAAAGCATACAGAGCGGTTCGAGCGCTCGAGCCGAAATGATGTTTCCGCAATCATAAGGTTCCCAGCCGAATTGCTTGATGACTTCCGAGACCTTGCCCTTCGCTTCCGCATTATTCCCGCAAAGGAACATGGTCGGGACACCTTGTTTAAATTGTGGATTGATCATTCGTGAGGCGCCGACACTGTTAAAGGCCTTTACCAGGTGCGCCTCAGGAATCTTCGCTTGAATCTTTTCAGCAAGCGATTCGTTAGGACCGGTCGTGTATTGCAGTACGCCGTCGACCGGCGGCCCGTCTGCCAATGGGTTCGTCGCATCAATCACCGGTTTTCCGGTAAAATTATCGTGACCAGCCAAGTCGACCACGCTTTCGACGACGCGACCGAGGGTGGCTAGCACAATCATTTCTCCAAACTTCGCAGTTTCTGCGAAGGTCCCGCTTGTCGACCCAGGTGTTTCCTGCACCCATTTTTGCACCTCCGACTTTTTCGGATCGCGGGTACCGAGCATGGCCTGGTGACCATGCTTCAAGAACCCAGCTCCAAGTACTTGCCCCACCGTCCCAGATCCTAAGACTCCGACTTTCATGTTTGCACTTTCTTCATCATTACCGAGCACGCAAAGGGCAGAATCAAGAATTTGGGAGTCGGTAATCAGCAATCGGCGAGAACGCCGCAGGCGCGTAATCAAGATAGCCTAGCAATCTGTCGGGCTTTGCTTGATCAAAATTGACGCAACAGGTCTTCAGCGGCGAAGCCGCGCTTCATAGAAGCCTAGGGCTGCCCCATAAGCGTTAACTTAAGAAGAACCACTAGCAAACAGGCGAGGGTAGTTTGTCCCAGAGGGACTTCATGAAAGTAGCCTGGCAATTCATTGCCAGGCAAGATTAAGAAAAGCCGTGTCCTGTAAGGACGGAGGAAATATCCGGACCAACATTTTTCAACCGTCCCGCTGGGACGGGGCGTCGGTTCTTTTCCCCAGGCACTTCATGCCAGGCTACTATCCGGCTGTCCGTTCGGGACAAATGCGTCTCGGCGTCACACTGCCGCTCGCAACAGTTCGGACCTTAAGTTAACGCTTATGGGGCGAAGCGCTAGGGAATCGGGTTAGCCGACAGCCACGCACTGAAGGTGGGTCTTAGCGATGCGATAGTCTTAGATTGTGGCGCACTTTCAGCGTTTGACGTTTTGTTATGAACCTAGAGTCATCATCGATCACCGCCCCCGGTCCGCCTTGATTCCTGAAGTAGCGCGCGCACTTCTTCATCGGATATCTGATCAAACTTTTCGTACCATTCTCCGACCCCGAAGAACAGCTGCGGCGTGATGCACGCGACAACCTCATCCACCTCAATTTGCAATTCGTTTACGGACGCAGGAGGAGCTGTCGGCACCGCAACTACTATCCGCGCTGGCAGTCCACGTTTAATGGCCGCAATCGCAGCGCGCATGGTCGAACCGGTGGCGAGTCCGTCATCAACCAGGATGATGATCTTGGCGCGTACTTCGGGCCCTGGGGCGTCGCCTCGATAGACTTTCTCCCGTCTCTCTAATTCAATCTGTTCATTGGCGGCGACGGCGTCGATCATTTGACTGGAAACTTGCACTTGCTGGACTACACCAGCCTCTATGACGCGCACATTGCCAGGGGCAATTGCTCCCATGGCCAATTCTTCGCGCCCCGGTACACCAAGCTTCCGCACCACAATGATATCCAGTGGAGCGTGCAGCGTTTTTGCCACCTCAAACCCCACTGGCACACCGCCTCGCGGCAAAGCCAAAACTAACACATCCTCCCGATTGGCGTACCTCAACAGCTTGCCAGCCAGTAGCTGCCCTGCCTCATTGCGATCCCGAAATTGTGTGACGAAAGGAAACATACCAAAGGGGTGATTCGTTCCGTTCGATGGCCACCTTTGATGCAAGTTCCCAGATATCTCTCAGTACACCAAGAGGAATCTAGGAGCTGGGAGAGTGAACCGGAAAACTGGGCAATGGGTCGTAGGTCGTCGCAGCGTGGCCAGGGCTCCCCGTTCCGCGAGTGCCGACCTGTCGACCGTGGCCTCTCGCTCCCCGTTCCGTAAATACTGACAAATACTTCGTACCGCTCGAGTGTGTCCCGACGGTTGCGGCTTTCCCGGTTCCGCCCTAGCCTGCTGAATGATCGATCGGTCGAATCCGACAACCTCCTCGTCCGTCGTAGCGCGAGACTAGAGCGCGCCCATTCCAATTTGGTAATTAAGATGATTCAGAATCTATGGAGTGATGCCGACGCGACCGGATATATGCCTCGCTACAACAATCCAGATGTCGCTCTTCGAATCTATACTTCTCATCTGCTCGGCCGGGAACCTCGGCTGGTTTTGCATGGGGGAGGCAACACCTCGGTTAAGACTATTGAAGCAGACCTCTTGGGAAACGAAACGGCGGTTCTGCGAGTAAAAGGAAGCGGGTGGGATCTGGCGTCAATCGAACCAGTTGGACTACCGGCAGTACGGCTGGAACCGCTGCTGAAATTGGAGCACCTAGAACAACTCTCCGATGAAGCCATGGTCAACTATTTGCGTGGTTGCCTCATGGACGCCTCTGCGCCGACACCGTCTGTTGAAACTCTCCTACATGCTTTTCTTCCACACAAGTACATCGATCACTCTCATGCGCTCGACGTTTTAGCGTTAGTTGATCAGGATAGCGGGGAAAACATAGCGAGGCAGGTATTTGGTAGCACGGTCGGGTATATCCCTTATATCATGCCGGGATTCTCTCTGGCCAAAGCAGCAGCTATTGAGTATCGCCGCAATCCGCAAGTCGAAGGGCTGCTGCTAATGAAACATGGATTGTTCACTTTCGGTGATACCGCTAAACAGTCGTACACCCGGACGATTGACCTCAGTAACTTGGCTGCGGAGTTCGTGCAAAAGAACCGGCGAGTCCCGGTATTCGTTTCCCGTTCCTGGTCCGAAAAAGAAATCGCTGGCAGGGCGGACGTAGCTCCTATCCTTCGAGGATGCCTGGCCAACGCGGTTCAGAGCCCGACGCGGTGGATTTTGGATTTCCGTTCTTCTGACCAGATTCTGGAATTTGTGGGTGGCCACGATCTCGTGGAGTACGCCAGCCGGGGAACGGTCACGCCGGATCACCTCATCCGCACAAAAGGGAGGCCCCTTATCTTGTCTTTTCCGGAAGCCGGCACCTTGCCGGAGTTCCGGCGTGCGACCGCTGATGCCGTGGCGGATTACGTCGGAAAATATCAGGAATATTTCGATCGCAACAATTCCCGACTCGAAAAACCGAAATCGCCATTGGATTCGATCCCCCGGATCGCCGTTTTACCGGGTTGTGGGCTTTTTGGGATCGGCAAATCGGCTAGGGAAGCTGCGGTGGTAGCGGATATTGCTGAGACCTGGATAGAAGCTGTGACTGCGGCCGAGGCGATCGGTCGGTTTTGTTCCTTGGACGAGAGCGAGCAATTTGAAATGGAGTACTGGTCGCTTGAACAGGCGAAATTGCGAACAACGTCGGAGCCGCGTCTTGCTCGACAGGTTGTATTGATCACCGGGGGCGCCGGAACCATCGGCATGGCAATCGGGCGAGCATTTGCGCAGGAGGGCGCGGAAGTTGCCCTCGCTGATCTGGATAGAGAGAAAGCGGGTGAAGCCGCCCGATCGATCAAGGAGACCGCGTTCGGCGCTGGCTGTGACGTAGCCAGCTCCGAATCAGTGAAAGAATTTTTTGATCGGGTCTGCGAGCGCTTTGGAGGCGTGGATGTGGTGGTGTCAAACGCCGGCGCTGCCTGGCCCGGACCGATTGCGACAATTTCGGACGATGTGTTGCGCAAGAGCTTCGAACTCAACTTCTTTGCCCATCAATTAGTTGCGCAAAATGCCGTGCGGGTAATGCGTTGGCAAGAAACCGGTGGGGCTATCCTTTTTAATATTTCCAAACAGGCGATCAATCCCGGCCCCAATTTCGGAGCGTACGGTATACCGAAGGCCGCCACTTTATGTTTGGCTCGGCAATACGCCTTGGAACATGGGCGCGACAAGATCCGGGTGAACGCGGTCAATGCGGATCGAATCCGGAGCGGCCTCCTGACCGACGACATGATTCGATCACGGGCTCAGTCCCGTGGACTCACCGAAAAGGACTACATGTCCGGTAATCTTCTCGGATGCGAAGTAACCGCTGAAGATGTCGCGCAGGCATTCGTCTATCATGCACTGGCCCTGAAGACGACAGGTGATGTGACCACAGTGGACGGGGGGAATGTCGCCGCGTTCTTAAGGTAAGAGGGCGCCTGATTGGAGAGAGGTAATTAGTGATTGGTGATCTTCAGGGTGTGGTCAGGACATCGGTACACTTTAGGTTCAGGACATAGGTAACACTGTTTGTTGTTGAGGTTACATGTTTTGGTTGGTCTGCCCAGTAGCAGCTGAACGAACCGCTTGTTTACCTTCCCGACTTCAAGGCGAACACCGCGGGCTCACATCAACCAAAGAAGCTGATCAAACAAGGAAAAATCGTAACCTAAAATCTAACGCAGTGTTACCGATGTTCTGACTGCTCCCTGCCCAACCACCAATCGCAAACTGATCTCCCTCCAGCCTTGTACTTCTGGCGCTCCTTCCCGCATACTGCCGCCATGATCTTGCCAGAAAACTCCCGACGTCAATTCTTACGAAAAGGACTCACATGGACTGGTGCGGGTATTGTCGGAGCCGCGTTTCTACCAAAGACATGGGCGGCCGGACCGGCTCTGACAAACCCAAAAAGCCCCGATGAAGCCCTCACCGAACTCGTTGCCGGCAATCACCGGTATATAAGCGGCCAGAACATCCATCACGACTACGGTCCGGAACGACCGGCACTTGTGTTGGGCCAGGAACCTTTTGCGATAATCCTTGGCTGCGCAGACTCGCGAGTTTCGCCGGAGCTTGCTTTTGATCAAACCCGGGGCCGCCTGTTTGTTGTGCGGCTCGCTGGCAATTTCGTCGACGAGAATGGGCTCGCCAGCATTGAATACGGGGCCAGCGTGCTGGGTGCATCGCTCTTGATGGTGCTGGGTCACGCGGAATGCGGCGCAATCAAGGCAGCGGTCGATGTCGCCACCAAAGGAGCACACTTGCCTGGTCATTTACCCCGGCTGATCAGCCATCTCACGCCATCTGTCGAAAAGGTAAGAAACCAGGGAGGGTCCTTGGTGAATAACGCGATTCGGGAAAACGTGGTCCTGAACGTCGATACATTGAGAAATTCGAAACCGATTCTCGCCGATCTCGTTCAGCAGAAGAAACTGAAAGTAGTCGGCGGCTTGTACGATCTCGCCAGCGGTCGGGTGGAAATACTCGGGTAGGGCATGTCGCTCCTGCGGGAATAGTCGTCGGCGCCTGCTCCTAAGCCTTATGTTGACGCGCATGTGCGCCTGCGGACGGCGTCGCGGCCAAACACCGGAATTTAGAATCTAGAAGTCCGTGTCGGCGAACCGCTAACTCACTTCTTCATCCAGACTTCTACGCGACGATTTTTTTCGCGCCCTTCCGGGGGTGTCGTTGGAGCCTATTGGAACCGCTTGACCGAATCCGGTGTCTTGGTCGATCGGCAACCCCTCTTCGCGCAATGCTTTCACAACCGCTTTCGCTCGAGATTTTGACAACGCGGTATTTGCCTTCGGACTCCCGATCGCATCGGCGAAACCGATGAGAATGAGTTTGCCGTCTCGGTTCTCCGTCTTTTGCATAAATTCTGAGATTCGTTTCACGTCGAGAAATGCCCGATTGTCGAGAACGGCGGAATTTGGAACAAAACGGATGTGGATACCCAAGGGCGTGGCGCCCTTGGTCAGTTGCGTATACTCCGGCGGCACGTCCTGGTCCTTCTTCTCGGTGTCATCGGTAGCGGCAGATTTTGTTTCGATATTCAATCCGACAAACTTGTTATCGTTGACGATGTTCTGGCCCTCGGAACTCAAAGCATACTGCAGGAATTTCTTTGCCCAATCGCTTGCGAGGTTAGCCGGAGCATAGAGAAAAAGCCGCCTCGACAGCGGATAATCTTCCGTGTGCACTGAGAACACGGTGGGACGGACGGGGCTGCCGTTGCCTTCCGCGATTTTCAGGGCCTTGTTGGCTCTCACGTAAGGAAGCCCAACGAATCCGATTCCGTTCAGATCTTTTTCAACCGAGCCGCTTACATCATCGTTACTACCGGTGCCCGGGATCTGAGCGCTCGGAGCGAAGTCGGATTTTTTCAGGACCAACGTCTTTACCAGGTCGCGAGTGCCGGACTCCGCTTCACGCAGATAGATCCTTATAGGTCCCGATCCGCCGCCTACTTGAGACCAGTCCGAAACAGCGCCGGAAAAGATCTGCTGGAGTTGATCGATCGTCAGGTTCTCCAGCGGGTTGGCCGAGTTAACGATGATAGATAATCCATCCAGCCCGACGATGTTTTCGCTCCCGCGCGATCTCATGTCACCCATTCCCTTCCCACGCAGCGTCTGGACTTCATCATCTTTGATCGGGCGGGAGGACATGCCGATATCGCAGCTGCCATCGGCCAGATCCTTGAACGCCGTCCCAGATCCAAGCGCTACGATTTCGACCGATTGCGGAGAGTTTTGGCCTGGCAATATTCCTTCGATAGTGAGGTGATCTTTATCTTTCGGTTTGCGGGTAATATTGGTTGCTCCTTGTTTCCACAGAAAAGCCTCAACCCAGGCGGGTGCGAGTTCGGCACCAATGGTGTTTGATCCATGGAGACGGAAGAGGCATGTCGGGGTGGTAGCTGGAACATTGGTGACAGATTTCGGGGTTACTATAGAAACCAAAGCGCTGGGCACCGAATCACCCGATTCGTTGACGGCGACGAGGCGGTATTGATATTCCGTAGCGGGAGAGAGATTGCTATCGACGTGAGATGTTGCCGTGCCGGCGATCGTCGCGAGTACGTTGAAATTTGGATCGGAAGCGCTCTTTCGTTCGACTTTGAATCCGCCTGGCTTTGGATCATTGGTGGACCACTGGAGAGCGATTTCGGACGCGGATCTGGCTTCGGCTGTAAGATTCGTTGGCGGGACGGGCAACGTCGTAACAGTGATCTCTGGGGAGTAGAGCGAGGTGCGGCCGTCGCTCGTGAATCGAATCCGGTAGCGATAAGCCGTGTTCCCGCTCACGGATTCATCCGTGGCGGTGTTCGCGCCAGCCTCAGCCTGCAGAATTTCGTTGAATGCAGAACTGGAGCCAGAGCCGCGTTCAACCTTCGTGACTAATTTTGGAAAAGTATGATCCCAGCTGAGGACAACTCGACTCGGACTTTCGGCTTTGGCTGTCAAAGCGCCGGGTGTTGGCATCGGCGGCGGCAGAAAGAATGAAACCAGAAAATAAAAAAACAACCAACCGATCCCCAGGAGAAGCAACAACAAGAAGGCTCCGGCCAGGATGACCGGACCACTGAGACGTTGTCGCAATTTGGTTTTCGCTAGTACTGTTGCCGCAGGAGACGCCGGAGAACCTTGAACGCGGGAGCCGTTCGGGGCCGGCATCTGGGGCAGAGCTGCCGTCGATTGATAGCCCGGATCGTTGCGGGAGGGCGGTATCGTCGTCGGAACTTCGTTGGACCGGCGATCATCCTGCGACCCCGTCCGATTGAGCAACAATGGAATCGTAGCGGCAAGCTCATCCAGATGAGGTTGCAATGGTGGCGTTAACGCGTCCAACCAATGCGGCGTGCTGATAAAGTACGCGAGCGAACGGTTCGGAGGTACCTGTTCGATCCGGAGCGGGATAATTGGTCGGCCGAAGTGAACGGCGCGCTCCAGTTCACGCTTTACTTGATTTGATTGATTCGCGTACGAGGAAAAAATCAGGAGCATCCCGCGCGACTCTTCGATCGCTTGTAGGATCGCCTCAGCGTAATCCATCCCGGGCACTACATCCCGGGGAGCGATCCAACAGCGAATTCCCTTTGCTTCAAGAGCGGCACAGGCTGCTTCGGCAGTGGCCTTATCAGCCGTTGCGTAGCTGATGAAAATATCCATAGCCCAGATCGCGCCTAGAGAGAACAGCTTACACCGTAATCACCAAATGGAGAATCTCGCGGATTCCCTTTCTACATTCATAAATTGCACGTTCAAGCCCCTGGGCCGCAATTCGATTTAACTCAACTAGGTGGGGGATGTTAGTTGGACACAACCGTTTGGTACAAGAAAAATGCCGCGCATTGAACCTCTGCCGGACAACTAGAAATCGCGGCCAGATACCCAAAGCCGGAGTGGGAAATGCGATGAACCGCCTGAGTTGGTCGTTAGTGGGCTCGTTATGTGGTAGGTCGTGAATCACATCGCTTTCCTTTCCGGTCACTTCTTTAGACGTTGGACCGGCGTCTACTTGCGCGATGTCTTATCTGCAGGACGAAGAACTAAAAGGCGCGGCTGACCTTACTTCGGTTTCCGCGTGAGAATGGCGAAGGCGACATTGGCGAAGATCAGAATGACCACGAATGCTCCACCCAGCCATAGAATGAGCGTTCGCAAGACGCTCTCAGCCAGCTGCACCGGAAGAGTCATTGGCACCGAGACAATTTGCGCCCCAATGATATCATTCAATTTCCAACCGAAACCGTTCGCTGAACCGTAAAGTTTGATCATCTCCGCGGGAGCCTTATCTGGGGTGCTATGGCACTCAAGACAACTCACGTTGTTGACTTTGATCGCCCGGGCAAGAAAAAGGGAGGGACCGGTCGGTGTATCCCGTGTGCTCATCAATTCAGTTTGAGCCGGCGCATTTCGCAATTGATTGACCACGTCGCTCTCCCAGTCGGTCGCGCGGTTGCGCGGGTTGGTAGGGTTAAGCGTCGCTTCCTTATAGAAGAAGTTGGGAAATTTTTCCCGCAGATAGCCGAAGATCTCGGTCGCTGCAAAGGCTGGCACGGATTGCGGGTGGAACTCGTTGTCCAGGAATTCGTTGGGCTTGTCTTTGAGTGAGGCGACAAACTGTTCGAGTGCTTCGAGGGCTCGCTGCTGGCCAAGCGTGAAGCCTCTTTTCAGATTCGCCCGAACGTCTGCGGTCGCATTCGGATCAAAAGTCTTGGGCATTGCTTCGAGCGTTTTTCGAAACTCGGCTACTGCGCCCTGAAGCTTGAAATTCTTTTGTTCAAGGAGTGGCGCGACCTGTTTGGTGGTGTAGGTGCGGCTGGATAGCGCCGCCTCCATGATGATGCGAGCATTCTCGATTATGTGCTCGCGCGCATCTTCGAGTAACAATTTTTGAGCGATGTAGCCGACCGCACCCAGACAGAGTGCGAGAATTGGGATAAAGATGAGGTTAAATTTGAGCAACTTCATTCTTGGCCTCCATCCGAGGCAATGACACAGCGAAAACCGACTTCATCGCTCCGGAACAATGGATCGTAGCCGCGGCGGTACGAAGAGAGGGTCTCTTCAGCGTGAGAGGTAGCCCAGGAGCCGCCACGCAACGTGCGCCAGTTCATCGTCCGATTATACTTATCCTGGCACCATTCCCACACGTTGCTGCCGAGACAACAAAGACCATGGGAGTTTGGCCGAAAAGCCGAAACCGGCGCGGTGCGCGGGAACGCGTCGTGAAAGCCGGGGATTACAGCCCAACTCTCCGGTGCGTCCGCCCGCGATTCAGTTCCTGCGTAATTGCCCGAATCGACGGGCGGCGGAAAGGAGTTTCCCCATGGATAGACCCCTTTGATCTTTCCACTGCGGTCCTCAGGTGTGGTACCGGACTCGTGCAGCAAGCCGACACTTTCGCTCCATTCGAGGTCAGTGGGCAGGCGATAGCTTTGAAATGCGGTTAGCGCGCCCTCGCTGCGTTCCTTCCGCGTGAGCCAGGCACAGAACTGATTCGCGTCCTCCCAGCTAACGCCGACGACCGGATGCTCCGGCGTTTGGACGAATCCGGGATTCTTCCAGCTCATCGCATTCAGCTTAAATCCGTTCGCGATGATGGCCGAGGACATGCCCCCAACTGCATCGTAGCCGGTGGCTTCTACGAACGTGTTGAAATCCCGTAGGCGCGTCTGCCAGACAGCGATGTGGATGCTTCCAAGCGGCACGAAACGCATTTCGAGCGTGTTCGTCCATGATTTGCCAGGCTGAAATGGTGACCTCGCAACAGCGATCTTTGCTGATGTCGGCTGAGGTGTCACGGCGACGGACAGAGGGGTTGGAATAGGCGAAGTGGCAAAGAAAATCCAGAGGAGTCCTCCCGCCGCCAGAAGCGTGATGAGCCCTAAGATGATCGGCAACGTATGATTCTTTACGGGACGCGAGGGGAGAGGGGCGCGTTCTACTGCCGGTGCGGAGCGTGCGGAAGGGCTAAGCACGGAAGCCAATCCTGACGGAGTTGCTGGCAGCGGTTGGCCAATTGTATCGGCGGGCGTTGGGGTGACGTCCGACAACGAAGTGAGGGCGTTGTAAAAATCGCGTCCGGTCGGATAGCTGCGTCCAGGTGTCAAGCATTGGCGCAGGATTCTGTTGCCTTCCTCAGACAAGTTGGACAGCGGAGTGAAGCCGCCGGCTGTTCCGCCTAGTAATTCGTACGTCACGATTCCGAGCTGGATGACATCATGATGTGTCTGATCACCAACCGGCGGGCGCTCGCCGATCCAAGTAGCCGAAGCTTCCAGCTCCTTGGCTTTGCCCAGCGCATCCAGTTTTACCACGAACGCTGGCCATTCGTCGAGCGGGCAGTGCAAGACAACGTCCGCAGCCGGTTCGGCAAAGCCTTCAGGGAAATGCACGAATATATCGCGTAAATTCATCTCCAGCGTAAGTTTGGCAGCTCGAGCCCGATCGACGGCCGGCGCGATCTGCTTCAACAGCATCCGTGTCTCGCGCAGAGTCAACGCGCGTCGAGCCCGTAACAGGTCCACAAGGGGAAAACCTTCCAGCCATTCCAGGACGGCGAAGCTGAAGTTTTTTTCCCGCTCTACCACGGACACCTTCAGAAAATTTGGATGTGCGGCAGACTGAATACGAGCGGCCTCCGCTGCAATCTGCGCCAGCACCTCCGGTTCCACGTGGAAAATTCGGACCATGACTCGCGTTCTCGAAACCATATCTTCCGCGTGGAAAGTGCGGTCCGGGTTTGCCGGATTGATGTCTTCAATCAGCCGGTAACGCTCCCTGAGCTGCCAACCGGCTTCCGGTCTTAACGCCGCGATGTTCGGGTTGCTGAGCGCGATCGTATCGAAATTCCAGTCCGTTCCGGAAGGAGGCTTCGCGGAAGTCTGTAAACTGCGCAGCCGCTCAACGCATGACTTAAGCTCCGTCCGCAGCTCCGCCGGTGTTTGCATGCGTTTGTCCCGATCTTTTTCGAGCATTTTTCGAAGCACCGCGACGACTTCCGCGGGCAGGATCGCCAGCGCCTCGAAGGGGGGTGTCTTGTCGAGATGCTGTGCGATAACGCTTGCCACAGATCCTATGAACGTGGGCTTGCCGATGAGCATGTACCAAAGCGTCACGCCGAGCGAGTAGATATCGGAACGAATATCCTCCGTCTGCCGGTCCAGCTGCTCAGGGCTAGCGAAGTAAGGCGTGCCGACAAACCCACCCGACGTAATATCTCCCGCTGCGGTCGATTGCATAACCACCGATCTGGCTAGGCCGAAGTCGATGACTTTCACTAGGATCTCGCCGTCACCCTCCCGAACCAGCATGAGGTTCGACGGCTTGATGTCTCGGTGCACGAGGTGTTGTTTCTCCGCGGCGATAAGCGCCGAAGCCACCTGTTGAGCGATATCGAGTGCGAAAAGGCAATCGAGTGGACCGTTGCGTTTCACCAGAGCGTCCACGGTCTCGCCATCAATGAATTCCATCGCGTAGAAATAGCGGTTGCCGTGCTTGCCCAAATGGAAAACTGAAGCCACGTTGCGATGGCGTAGTTGTGCTGCGCTGCGAGCCTCGCGCAGGAAACGCTCCGCCACTGTTTCGTCTTCGAGAAGGCTGGCACCAATGACCTTCAGCGCAACGTTGCAGCGCAGGCTGGTATCGAAGGCTTTGTAAGTAATGCCCATCGCTCCACGCCCGAGCTCGGTGAAGGAGCCATCGGGGTTCTTTAGAAGCTGATAGTGCTCAAATTCGAACGATTCCGGCATCTGACGAGACCTACGATTGATGATTCACGATTTGTGATTTGGCCCCTGAATATCTCATCTGGCGCATCTCCGGAACTCCCTGGCGGAGTACTTGGGAATACTGTCAAACCTTTTCGATAGCGATGTTAAAATTTTCACAACTCTACCGCAAGCCCCCACCATCGGGCTTTGGGCGATTCTCAAAATTCTGTTTTCTGTAGATTTTTCATCCTCGTCCCCCCCTGCTCGTTTCTCGATGGCGACTTTTTAGTCGACCTAAGCCTAGTACTCAGAATCCAAAACCTGAGCAGCCCGTTTCAGTCAATCTTTCTGTCTCAAGGGTATTTCAACCGGCTGCTAGCCTATGCTCCTTCGCCTTTCAGGCGGTAAATCCAGGCTCAGCTCTTGTTGCTTCGGGTCGACAATCAATCGCAGGTAGCCGTACTCTTTTGGATTGCTTTGCCGGGGGAAGTTTGGCAGAAGGCTGGGGGTCCAGGGATTCGGGCGTTGTCAGTAGCTATTATTAAGAACGACAAATCTATGAGTTCCCTAAAAAAGTGCATCTCACTACGTTTTCTTTTCCCGGCTCTTTTGCTATTCGGTGCGGTTCGCCCAGGCTTCTGCGCAGGCGATACGCAGACGATCATGCTGCAAACAACGGGCGCTTTGTGCGCTCAGGGCCTATATCTTACCTATACTTCGGTTGGGACGTTAGCGGATGGCTACGTCAAAAAGGTTTATGACAAGGACACCGCCACTCAGTATCTGAACGCCTACATTGAGATTATTAAGCGCATTAAGGAGCAGCTGAATAAGCTGCAGCAATCCGGAGCGATCCAGGGTGAGGACGTCGCGTTTATGACAAAAATCGTCGATACGTACGACCTCCTCGAGGCGGAAGCGAATTCGTTTCAGAGTTATCTTACGAATGGTGGACAAGCCAACGTGGACGTCTATGACGCCAAGCGGAAGGCGGCCTGGAAGAACATCCAAGAAATCCTTGGTATCAGCGACTGACCGAGAGAATACTCTGTTTACTGCGCTTTGGCGGGTTCGGCTTCTCCGATGGCTTTATAATCGTAGGTCGGATAAAATTCAGTGCGGTATCCGGCCCATGCGGTTTTCGCGACGGCAAGAATGAGCTCGAAACGCTCCGGCGGCAAACGCAAGCTGTGAACTTGCAACCCGAAACCTGTATGTACGCATACTCGGCTGTGTTCCTTTTCCCTAGCAGCGCGGATCCAATGATCGGGCGGCTGAAAGCGGGTATGAATCGGCGCCCCTATGAATTACTACACACTGCTTGCGGCATTTTTTGTTGTCGGATTGTTTACCGCAATGTTGCTCCTGCTGGAGGTCGGGCGCCGGATCGGCGCTCGACAGATGTTGGCGGATCCAGAAGGCGCAAAACCTGGCCTTGGTCCTGTCGTGGGAGTCGTTTTTAGTCTGCTCGGCCTCCTCCTCGCTTTCACGTTTTCCGGAGCCGCATCGCGATTTGAGGCCAGGAGGCAACTAGTTGTTCAAGAGGTCAATACGCTCGGTAAAGTCTACTATCTCCTCGATCTGCTTCCCGAGCCGCTCCAGACCAAATTAAAGGAAAGTTTTCGGCTGTGCCTGGATGCGGAACTGGAAGCAATTAAGGCGTTGCCGGATATTCGTGTGGCCAAACAGGCATACGCTCGATCTTCGAGATTCAAGCTCGACATTCAAAGTCAGATAATTTCCGCGTATCGAGACCCGAAGAGCCAAGCTGCCGCCGCTGTTCTCTTGCCTGCGACTAACGAATGGGTCGAAAATTCGATGACCCAGATCGTAGCGGTAAAAACCCATCCTCCTCGGATGATCTACGTTGTGCTGATCGGACTCGCGCTAGTGAGTTCGTTGATCGCCGGATACGGGATGGCCGAAGCAAAGGCACGCAGTTGGTTGCACATTATTGTATTCTCAGCGGTGATTGTGGGGACAATTTATGTCATTCTCGACCTTGAATACCCGCGTATCGGATTGATTCGATTAAATGCTACCGATCAGTTGCTGGAGGAACTTCGGAAGAAGATGGGCTGAGGGGTAGGAGACGGTAGGGTGAGCTCCCGACTACGCGTCCCGCGCCTGCGACCGCGGGGCTGCGTCAACGTACCGGCTGGTGATTAAGCTCGCGCAGGCCTGCCAAGCGTTGAAGAAATCGGTCCCGGAGGGACCGAACGAAAGTAGCCCAGCACGAAGTGCTGGGTTAGCGTAAAAAAGCGTCCCGGTAGAGACGCTTGATCGCAAGTGGGTCGGTTAATCATGTGGTATTGAGGCCAGCCAAACGCCACCAAGAGAAGTGAACACTTCAGCGGTCCCTTCGCGGCCTGTCGGGCTTCGCTTGATCAAATTTGATGGGCAGGTTTTTCAGCGGCAAAGCCGCGATTCAGGATAGCCTAGCGCAGGGCTAGGAACGGGCATATATACAAACGATCAGCGCTGAATGCGCGTTTCAATGCCAGACTCCCATTGCGCCATTCCATCTGTTGACGGGATTCAATGTGATTGCGACATCCGCGTTCCGGCCTGCCTTGGAACGCACCTTCAGTGCTGATCATCTTCTGATCCGATGACCTAGCCCTGTGGGCTAGGCTATCCTGAATCGCGGCTTCGCCGCTGGGATAGCCGATCCTTCGTCCATCGTGGAAAGTCCGACACCCTCCGCAGGGACGGACGTGCTTTCTCTCAATTCCCGGCTCCTCGTACCGGGCACTTTCATTGCATCCCTCCTGGACGACGGAGAAGCATCATCCGTCAGCGTTCAGCAATACACCTATGTTGTCGCGCCTGCGCGCCTTCGTCGTGGCTGCGCTTGGGTACAGACATCCTCAAATTGGGGCGCTCCGTAGCTCCGGGCGCGACCCGGGTGGGACTGAAGGTGGGTCTCCGAGCCGTGGGACGGCTACCGTAAACCGGGAACGGCTAACCGCCAACTTCCAACCTGCGACTTGCGACCTACCACCTTCAACCGTGACGGGAATATCTGAGCCCGTGAGGCGTCTACTATAGTAGGGTGGGGATTCTTTCGAGAACCTATCCTGCGGTTCTTAAATCAGTTTCACAAAATACCAAATTATTAGGGAGATGGCTGTGAAGGTATTGCGTTTCGCGGTAGAGCGAGCTGCTCGTTGCACGTCCGAATCAAGGCCGCAAAGCGTTCCTTCACTACGCCATTGCATATGAAGAAATATTTCGTTGGGTTGCTTAGGGCAACGCTCCTCGCGGCCGCGTTACCGTTCGTGGCGCAGGCCGCTTGGGCTCACGATAGAGGAGGCTCCCATTTTTCGGGTTCGCATGGTTTCGCGTTTCATCATCACGACGGCGATGGCTTTCATCACGATCACGATCGTTTCTTCCGTCATCGCTTCTTCTTTGGGTTTGGATCCCCGTTTTTCGGCTATCCGTACTACTATCCATACGGTTACTACGGATACTACGACTCCCCGTACGGTTACTACTCTGATGCCGGATCCGGCTATAACGACCAGTACTGGAGTGACCTGACGGCCGCGGTGCAATCGGAGCTCGCCGGGAGCGGGTACTATCACGGCCCTGTCAACGGAGTAGTAACCGCCGATACTGTTCGGGCGATTCGAGCCTACCGAAAGGCTAAAGGTTTGCCGGTGAGCGGACAGATCGATACGAGATTGTTGAAGTCTCTGAACATTTAGCTGTCGTTCTCTGGTCTGCCGGGGACGGAGCCCCTCGCGCTGTCGGAACCAACCGGGTCGCCGCGACGAAGCCTGTACCTGCTCGGGAGGGAGACGTCCCTCCCGTCCTCAGGGTGATCGTTTTGGCGCCACCGCGACTTACGAACTCACTTTCTTTACCGCACCGTAGAGTTCGTCATCTTCCTTACCGGTCTTGATATATTCTGCCAGCTCCTTGGCCAAGCGCGGACTCATTTTCTGAAGTGTGGCAAGATCCGCTTGGGCATCAGCCTTGCGTCCCATTTGGGTATAAAGAACACCGCGATACATGTAGGCCTCCGCCAAGTTTGGCTTGAGCTGAATCGCTTTGTTGTAGTGTTCCAGTGACAGCTGGAAATTTTGCGATCCCTGCTTGCGCAGCACGAAAGCCAGATTGTTGTGCGCTTCCGCCAAATTCGGATTGGCTTTTACGGCTGCCTCGAATTTGGCCTGAGCCTTAGCGAACTGCTTGGCTTTCATCAGATCGACGCCCTCGTTGTACGCTTTGATCGCTGGATTCTCTTGCTTGACCTGTGGGAACCCCTGGTTTGCGGGCGGATTCATTGATCCGCTTCCGGCACCCGACACTGGGTGAATCGCAAGCGCGGTGATGGCGCAGACGCCTAGAAGATTCTTTGCAATGGAGGACTTGTTCATAATAAGGGCATTCTGATGGAGAGCGCACCAAGCCGAAAGTGGCTAATGGCCGCTCGCCAAAGAAGACTGCAATATCCCCCCATTTATTCCCCAAGGGAATAGAAATTGGGACCCAGGAGGGCGCGAGGCTCTAGTGCTCTGACCCTCCTGGTTTGTCTATTCTTTCTTAGTGATCGCCGGATTCGCGTCGGGCTGCATCTGCATCGGACGCCAAATCGGCTAGCAGATCAAAAAATTCGTCAGTCTGGCCCCTGAAAAGTCCGTCCGCAGTGAGCCCCGTAGCGGCGCCCATCGCGGCTCCCTTTGTTTGGGTCGGACGAATGATCGAGCAGATCGGGAAGCGTCGACTGAGGAAAGGCGTCGGCTCAGGCATGATCAGATTGGACTTCAGTAGCTCATCGGTCGAAGAGGTGAGGTCCGCAAAGGTTAGCCCATCGACGCTTATCGGAAGCGCGTTGCCAGCCTTGTCCTGCCAAGTCTGAAAGTGCATGGTCTCGGTTGGGCCGATACTGAGCACGATTCGCAGAACTTCTGGGTCGGATACCCGCTGAGCAAGCGAAGGGTAGAGGCTGGTACCGCCTACCTCGATAAACGCAAAATGAAACCCGGCCGTGAAGGTGATCCCTTGCAGGTGAGGTGTAATATCTTGGGCCGGATTGGGCGGGTTATTAACTGCACTGCCGGCGGTGTCTGCATCAGTTACGGGAATCGCCGGATGCATCCCAACATTCAAACCTTTGACTGCTTGGGGAAACGTAAACCCGTCGGGGAGATCCGGGTTGTGCGCGTCGCTGCGATAACGGCCCCAAAAACTGGTGTCCACGGTGAGTTGGAGGAGGTTGGTGAGCCGTTTCTTTTTCGAAGACCCGGTTGCCATACTGCCTTGCAGCGTGCGAAAATGCGGACCAACCAGGAGATCGATGTCTGCCGTGTTCGCGCCTTTAGATTTTAAGTAAGCAATCAGGAAGTTTGCGTGGCTGAACTCATCGTCGGTATTGTCTTGTATGTACTGTGCCATGTCGCCATCAAGAATCGTAAGCGCAGAGGTGTAGAACTTGTTTCCCCCAGTGAGAGGCGGCTTAATCCCAGTTGCCGGATTGGGAGATGCGAAATCATTCTCCTGGTTTCCTCCGAGTTCCCAGTATTGTTCCCAGAGATCGCTCTCGAGGATTTCAGCCGCGGCGAGGAACCGAAGAATCGACGCGTCGCCTTGCGACAATTTTCCACCTGAATCGTCGCTCTTATTCTGTGCTATCGCTTTGGTGGCCAACAGTGCGCTAGCTGGCAGCAATATTGCGCCCGTGGCGCCGAGGCCCTTCAGAAAGGATCGACGCCCGACAGCGCTTCCTTTTGTTTGGTCAGACTTTGGTTTACCCTCTGACAGGGACTGTGATTGAGGTGTCAGACCATTTTGGGTAATTCGTTTTTTCATCTTCTGTCCTTAAATAAGTGTTTGACGTGAGCTGAAGTTGGGTTTGGCTGATTGATTCGCTCATCGAGAAAGACAAGAAGTTTGCAGGTTTATTCCCAGGGATTGCGGGCAAATCGTAGGATGGGTCGAGCGTTGAACGGCGATCGGAACGAGCTAACAAAATGGCGTCGATAAAACACATGATTTCCGGGAATAATTGGGGTGCGCAGTTGTCAATTGTTTGAATGGGACAAGAGCTGCCGCGTTTCGAAGAGCTTTTCCTCCCTCATCTGGATGCGGCATATAATCTCGCCCGCTGGATAGTGGAGAGGGATCAAGACGCGCAGGATGTAGTCCAGGAAGCTTACGCTCGAGCGCTGAAAAGCTTTGCTGGATTCCGTGGCGTTAATCCTCGAGCCTGGCTGCTTACTATTGTCCGGAACACCGCTTACAATTGGATTCACAAACACTTAAAAGACGAGAACCTAATTCCGTTCGACGAACAGATTCATGCCATACCGGCGAACGAGCAGCGCTCGGAATCATCTTACGAAAAGAGAAGACAGCAACTCGAGGAAGCATTGAAAAAACTGCCCGCAGAATTTCGTGAAGTCTTGGTTCTCTATGAATTCGAAGGGTGGTCCTACAAGGAAATGGCGTCCGGACTGAATATCCCATTAGGAACGGTGATGTCCCGGCTAAGCCGGGCCCGCCGCCGGTTGCAGGAGGCGATTTCCGAAGTCCCAGAGTTGGAGGCTGAAGATGAACTGTGAAGAAGCAAATCGCTTCCTAGATGCCTTTTTGGATGGCGAGCTCGAGTTGAGTCAACAGCTCGAGCTGGAGCAACATCTGAGCGGGTGTCCGGAGTGCAAAGCTGCCTTGGAGGACCGTCGGCAATTTCGATCGTTCTTCGTCACCAGCGCACCTATGTATAAAGCACCTCCCGAATTGCGAGCCAAGATTGAGGCGATCACGCGACCAGAGCCGGCCCGGCCAAATATTCCAAGGAAACGGTTTGCACTGTGGCGGCAGCCTTGGGTGTATGCCGCCGCGTTGTTAGCTGTCGGTTTGCCTATTGCTTGGATGGTGTTTTATCCAAACAAAGAAAAGCGGCTCGCTGCCCAAGCTGTCTCCGACTATACCCGAGCGCTTTTCGTGGATCATCTCTGCGACATTGTTTCCCCGGACCCGCAGGTGGTTAAACCTTGGCTGGCTGCCAAACTCAATTTCTCGCCCGCGGTGGTGGATTTACCTGGATCGGACTTCCAAATGCGCGGGGGGCGCGTTGATATTGTCCAGAATCGTCGAGTGGCGGCATTAGTTTATCGACACAACAAGGATGTGGTCACCTTGTTCATGTGGCCGGAAACACGTCGCCGATTCGCCGGCAGCGATCAATTCATCAACGGACTGACCATCTGCACCTGGCACGCCGCGAATCTAAATTTCATCGCGGTCTCTACGTTGGGCGATGATGAATTAGATGAGTTCGTGAAGCTGTTTCGAGAGAAAATCAAGTAGCAAACCCTCCTCCTCTCCCGGATGATCAGTATCGGTAATCGGCGTTTGGCGTTTGGCGTGAGCCGAGCAGCCCATCAATCCGTCGGGCTTCGCTTGCTCATTGATGAGTAGGTTTTCAGCGGCGAAGCCGCGATTCAAGATAGCCTAGCAGCCCTTTGAAATACCAATGAGACTTGATGATTGGCTCCAAACATGGAGCCCAAGGCCTCAGCGTACGGCCCGAAGGGTCAAGAAAACATAGCCCAGGCTTTAGCCTGGGTAGCCGGGAATAAAGGCGACCAGCCCTGTGGGGGCGTCTGAAAAGGCAAACCAGATCAATCCGAAGATCGGATGTTCCTCGCGCAGTCGGCTCATGGGATTAGCCATGAATCGCTCCGCGATCAGGTGATTGCACACTACATCTCCCGCCCCTCCAGGGCGGTTGTTGTCGGGATGGAATTTCCCAGGCTAAAGCCTGGGCTATGTTTTCTTGGCCCTTCGGGCCGTATCCCAAACCTCAGGAGGCAGTTGTTATCAGTTTTCCTCAACCAAGGTGTTTTTCAACAGTCTGCTATTTTGAACGCGCCTTCGGCGCTCTCCATCGGATCAACGATTACTGATTACCGACTACCGACCGGCGCGGCTCCTGCCCGCCGTCCAATCGTTCGGGTTGCCCGTAATAGGCGCCCTCTCCGTGTTTGCGGAAGAAGTGTTTGTTGATCAAGGCTTGCGAAATCGGTTTGGCCGTTGGACTCAACTGAAGAGCTTTGTGCGCCATCTCAGCGACGATCTCCAATGCCAACGCGTTTTCGACGGCTTTCGTTCCACTCGGTCCCCAAGCGAAAGGACCATGTCCATTTACCAACACGGCACAAACCTCGTCTGGATTGAGGTGTTGGAAACGCTCGACAATCACGTTTCCGGTCGCCCATTCGTAGTCCGATTTTATCTCCTCGTCGGTCATGGGACGAGTGACCGGAACCTCGCCATAAAAGTAATCGGCATGAGTCGTACCGAGGCAGGGAATACCGAGTCCGGCCTGGGCGAACGCCACAGCATTGCGGGAGTGGGTATGGACGATAGCTCGGGCATTACGAAAGGCCTGAAAGAGACGCCGATGGGTTGGCGTGTCGGACGAGGGACGCAATGAGCCTTCAACCAATTTCCCTTCGAAATCGACAACGGCAATTTCTTCCATCGTCAGCTGAGTATAATCAACCCCACTCGGCTTGATGGCGAATACTCTGAGCTCATGATTGGCTACACTTACATTGCCAAAAGTCAGATCAATCAACTGATACTTTGGCAACAGCAGGTTAGCCTCGTAACATTCGGCTTTCAGCTCCCGGTAACTCATGGGACCCATTAGCGTTTAGCCGACAACAGACCGGTTCGGAAGACGTTCTCGCCGGGGTAAGGAACCGAGTCCGGTAGCGGCGTGAAGACTTGAGCCAATCCCAGAAGCTTAAAAGCGTCATAGAGAACGGCTCCGCAATGGGCAAATGCCACGGCGGCGTGGTGATGAAAACGTCCAAGCAGAACGTGCCGATAGAACCGGCTGAATCCCGGTAAATAAGCAGTCCCGGTACAGCCGAATGTCTTCGGATCCAGATCGAGAAAGAACCCCTCCATCACATAGGCTTGCAACTGGTCGCCCAGGCCGTGTACCTGAACCACGGTGATCGGGGACGCACTAAACTGGCCCTCGATTGTGCCCCGCGTGATATCGGGAGGACTATTCGGTTCCATCATTCGTTTCATGATCACTTGAAACTTCATCTCCGGATTTTTCAGCAGCTTGGTCGATGCGTTGCCGCAATGAAACATCCCGACCATGTCCTTGATCGGATAGTCCTTCAGACTCTCGTGCAGATCCTTCGGAATGCTGTGGTTGATGTCGAGGATACCGACAGTTTCATTCGAAGCATATTGTCCCAACAACTCGGCTACTAACGAATAACAATCGTTCTCACAGGCAATCGGAAAACCTCCCTGGGCCATCCGGCCATTGATGAAGCATGGCACGTGTCGAAGACTGAGTTCCTGTTCCGACCAACACTGAGTCGCCGCTCCTGAGAGCTTTAGTTGATCGCGAAAGTTTCGGATAGCCCTTTCGTAGATCGATAAGCGAGCGCCGAACTCTTCATCCGGGATGCTGGGGACTTCTTTTTTCATTTCAGCCTGGATGACGGCGGTATTCTCGCCTTTGTCCCGTATGCGGCGGATTTCGTTTTGTAGGTCAAACAAGCCAAGCTCTTCCACCTCTATCCCGATCGAGTTAACGGACGCGATGTTGTAGTTGCAGGTTTCAAAGTCTCGCGGTCGCGGTCCGAAAAGGCCCACGGTCGCATTCCGAGCGCCTTTAACGATCTTCACTACTTTAATGAAATGCTCTATCTCTCTCACTGCCTCTTCGGCGCTCACGACCGGCAACTCGGGAAGGTGAACTCGGTTAGCTAATCCTCGTTTGCTAATCGCTAAGGCGGCGGAGAGCAGACCGCAGAGGGCGTCACCACGTTTTTCGAGAAGAGTCGCACCCGATTCCTCGGCCGCGGCGATGACCATTACCGGCTCGGCTAATTGCTTGACGAAATAAGCGTCTTCAATCTCCGGCGAAAAGTTGCCTAGAAAATAGACGACGGCATCGCATTCAGCTTGCTTAAGCTGGCGCGCCGCCTCGAGGGCGTGATCTTTGGTTTCGATAATTCGGCACTCGCCCTCAGGCACGAATAGATCGATTCCGGCTTGCCGAGAGCGCTCCAGGATGTGGTTCGTTCGCTCTTCCGAAAGACTCCGAGGAAAGCAATTTCGCGAGGCAGATATTAAGCCGAGTTTAACTGAGGGTGAATAGGTTCCAAGTGGGAGATACATGGGGTTGTGGTGATGACCAATAGCCAATTCGGCTATCGGCTAATGAAACGCGGTTGGATACGAACGGACGTGAATTAGGCTTCTTCGGCCAATCTGAGTGATCGGGTCTTATCATTTGTTATTTGTTATCGTCTATTGGCTATTTCACTCGCCTCGGGTCTGTTCCTCACGGATCCGAATCAACTCCTTCATTACTGAAGAGAGGTCGGCCTTTCGATTTACCCCGCCGAACGCGTCGTGCAGTTGCCGATAGAGCGCAAAAAGCTGTTCGTAAACTTTCTGATTTTCAGGAAGAGGGTCGTATTGTAGCGGCTTGAGCGAAACCATCGCTTTCTGCGCCTCAGAAAAGGTTGAGTACCCTCCTTTCTCCGGGCCTGCCAACACCGCGGCGGAAATGGCCGACCCCAGCGCACAGGTTTGTTCCGATCCAGCGATGTACATCGTGCAGCCGGTCACATCCGCATAGATTTGCGTCAGCAACGTGTTCTTTTCGGCAACGCCGCCACAACAGACTACCTTCTCGACCGGTACACCGTATTCGCGGATCCGATCGATGATCACGCGGGCTCCGAAAGCGGTCGCCTCTATGAGCGCACGATAAATCTCCGCCCGAGAAGTGTGGAGCGTTTGACCGACAATTAATCCGCTCAGACGGGGATCCACCAGGATGGTTCGGTTACCATTGTTCCAGTCGAGCGCAAGCAAACCGCTTTGCCCCGGCTTTTGGGCGGACGCCTCTGCGGTGAGATCCGCGTGCAATTTCGCGTCGCCCTGGCAAACCACGTCGACCCACCAGTTGAAAATGTCGCCTACTGCCGATTGTCCAGCTTCAATGCCGTAGTACCCAGGCAGGATTGCACCTGGAACAATGCCGCAGATGCCGGGAATATCCTTCACCTGCTTGTCCAGCTTTACGACACAGCAATCGCACGTCGAAGTACCAATTACTTTAACCAAGACACCCTCTTGCACGCCACTCGCAATCGATCCGTAGTGGACGTCAAATTCACCGATAGCTATCGGGATGCCTTCCGGCAGCCCAAGTTTGTCTGCCCATTGGGAGCAGAGAGCGCCGGCTGCAGTCGTGGCATCCCAGGCCTTGTCATAAAGACGATCGCGAAGATCAGCCAGCTTAGGATTGAGCAACGCCAAAAATTCTTTGTCCGGAAGCCCGCCCCAGTCGTCGGCGTACAAAGCCTTGTGCCCGGCCGCACACACGCCTCGTTTGACTTTGAGCGGATCAGTCACCCCGGCTAGCACCGACGGAATGAAATCGGCGAACTCCACCCAACTGTAGGCGGCATCAAAGACCTCCGGTGTCGTGTTCAGGCAGTGCCAGATCTTGCTCCAGAACCACTCGGAGGAGTACGTGTTTCCGCATTTGGCGATGAATTGAGGGCGATGCTTGGCGGCGAGTTCGGTTATTCGAGCTGCTTCTGCGTAACTCGTGTGATCCTTCCAAAGCCAGCATTGCCCGCCGAGGTTTTCCTTCCACTTTGCCGCCATACCTAGCGGCGCGTTCTGCCGGTCCACCGGGAGCGGACTCGATCCGGTCGTGTCAACCCCAATCCCGATCACTTGTTCGCGCGAAAACCCGGCAACGTCTGATACCGTCTCCAACGCACCGCGCACCGATTTCTCCAACCCGTAAAAATAATCACCGGGATGTTGTCTCGCTAAATTCGGATCGCGCGGATCCAGGAGAACGCCACGCTTGCCATTGGGATAATCGATCACACAACTGCCGATCTCTCGACCGTTTGAGCAATCTACTACGACTGCCCGTACGGAGTTTGTTCCGAAGTCAATTCCGAGGGTGAATGACATATTTATTCAGGGTCTAAATTAATCTTGGGCGCTGCCGGTCGGCCACTAAGAAAAGTCAGCTTTCGCGGAAGACTACCACCGACCGGCAGCGCCTATTTGGGGGGTATTTACGCCAGCTCGACCCATCGGCCGAACTGTTTCCTGATATACCGAGCTTAGGTAAGCGGTCAACGCGGAACGGAAAAGTAGCGGCAGAGAGGAATTGCCTATTGCCACTAGTAAAACGGGAAACCGCGAATCAACCTGCAATTTGCAACCTACGGCCTCCAACTACAGCGGCGAACAGAACCAAAGATTGTTTCCCTCGCTGTCCAGGAAACTGCCCCACATAGAAGGGAGGAGGGGTTGATGCGCACAGGATACAGGGCTCGGAATCTAGAAGCTAATCCGGCAATCGCCCGCCTGCCCGAACAGCCGAGCTATTTTCGAAACGAACATGCTGGCGGCTGACCGAGCTCATTTCTCCTCAAAAAACGCTGGCTCTCTGGGTTACTTGTCATCACTCTGGAAGCCCCCGGCTAGCAGGTAATTCCAACTTCCAACCCTGCAACTAGACTACTTGCGCAGGACGGTCCCAATTGCTTCGAGGAGCTGCTTAGGACCGAAGGGTTTTGCCAAGTGCATCTGAAAGCCGGCTTCCTGAGTGCGACGATCGGCATATCGTAATACAGCGGTCATCGCAATAACCGGTACGCTGCCTCCTCCACCGGCTCCGAGAGCTCGAATATCATTTAGCAGTTCAAACCCATCACGCCCACCCATCACGAGATCGCTAAGGACAAGATCAGGATGGTGAGCTCTTATTGCTTCCAGACCTTCGAATCCATTCGAGGCGGAGATGACATTGGCCCCTTCCTGCCGCAGGAACGCACCGATGAGAGCGCGGGCATCAGCGTGGTCTTCCACAATGACGATCGTAACGTTCTTTAGACGCGGCATACGACTCAACAGAAGCTTTGGCATTTGTTTGTTGAAATTCGATGAAGCCGGGACTTTTTCTAAAAAGTGAGGCCGGTGTCCATTTTCGGCACCGACCTCTGGGCATCCATGCCGAAGCCTCCTCAGGGAATTCGCGGAAGACGTCACCCCAGGATCTGAATATTTCAAAATTTCTTTGCTTCCGAGCGAGACGTCACAGGTTTGATCCGCTGAATCATCTGATTCGGACCGGGCAGAGCTCGAACGGCAGGAACAAGCCTTCTTTAATCAAAAGTGCTTTACCACCGACGCGATGGGCGATGTAGACGCCTCTGCGGAATTGGAGCGAACTCGCAAGGAAGGGAAAATTCGTGGAACTGAACACAGCCGACGGCATGGCGGCTAGAGACAGAGAGAGTATAGCAGATGGAGAAGTCAATTCCGGTTGTCGTCAAGTGGCAGGAATTCGGCGCGATGTCTCCATCTAAAGTCCTCTAGTGCCAGGAAAACCATCTCCGAAAGACCCTTCTCGGGCAGCTTCGACCGGTCTGTTCTACTGAGCCATTCCTTCAAGGCGTTGAAGATGAGTCGCCTTTTGGGCGTTCCCATCTCCTCGCATTGTAGCGTCAACCAGGCGAAATGTTCTTCGGTCACGAGGACTTGCACCGGCTCGGCAGATTCGTCTGGATGATCCTGTGAAGGATCAAATTCACGTTTCACCACAGGCTAGATCGCGGCCCGGGCCTTGTCTGGATCTAACCGGTAGCGTCTCGATTCTTCCTCTGCGCCTACACAGCCGGAGGTCTTCCCCGAAAGATGAGGGAGACGATAAACAGGACCAGAAATATGACGAACAGTACGTGGGCGATCCAGGCGGCTTCGCCGGCGACACCGGTGAGTCCCAAGAGTTCCGCAATCACCGCGACAATAATGAATAGAATGGTCCAGCGTAACATAGTTCAGCATCCTTTCTTATAGTTCGTAGCGGGATAAGGAACCGGATCTCTCGGCTAGAAACAATGGAGCCCAATCACTCGATCACCCTCCAGTTCGTACCGGGGGCTGATATAAATTTTTCAGTCGCAAAAAGTGGACCTCAAAAAATTCGTGGGACGCTAGTGCCAGCAAAATGGTGCCGATGATGGATAGCCCGAACAGGGCAATGCTTTCTGGATCCATGCCGCTCTTTCCTGAGATCGGAAGCTTCATCAGCGCCTGTACCGGAAGATGGAACAAGTAGAGGCCGTAAGAGATCCGCCCCAGCCGCTGAGCAATGGCGTCTCGGAAAAAAGGAAGATCTCTCGTGTTTAATATCCCGATCAGGAAGGCGGAAGTGAGGTTGATTAAAGTGTAGCCCCATACCGAGGAATAAAAGTTGGGAAGATTGATCGGGTATCCCAAAGAAGTGCTTGGGATCGGTGATCCTTGCAAACGGGAAAAGATAGTAAGGACGATTCCCGCAATGAGGGTGATCCCGCCGAAGAAAAGGAATTTCTGAACCAGACGAGAGCGAAACCCTGGGATTCCTAGCGAGATGGCAGCTCCGGCAGCGAATGCGTCGAGATGAGAGAACGGAGAATTGTAGACCGCATTTCCGATCGCTTCAGAATTTGAGTAGACCGACGACGTTTGCAACTCGGTAAGCAATCGGAGGAACGGAGCGATTGCTAAGAAAAGATAAATCAAGAGTGGTAACCTTTCGCGGCTCGTAAAATAGATGAGCAGCGGCCACAACAGGTAGAATTGCATCTCTACCCCGAGGCTCCAGAGATGGCTGTAGGCCTGGTCATTGTTAAACCAGGGCAAGAGTCGCGCGATGTTCAGAGTCAGAGTCGACAGGAAAGGAATGACTTGGGGAAGCGACGAGGGCTGGCGAGTCAGCCAGAACACGCCGGCCAGAACCGATAAGTAACCAAAATAGGCCGGAAAAATGCGCAGAGCTCTTCGCCACTGAAAAACCAGAAAAAAGTTCCTGGCATCATATTTCTCTTTGGCCCGCGCCAGGATCCCGGTCATAAGGAAGCCCGAAAGCACAAAAAAAGTCTGCACCCCGATCCATCCAAATTGCAAAATACCTTGCCAGTGAAAGCACATGACGCCGAAGACACAAAATGCCCGCAACGCGTCCAGCCTTGGATTGTAATCCATCATGGTTCTGAATCCAGCCTCCGTGTAGTCCCGGATTTTCGACCGGAACGATTATGAGCCTTGAGCGGCTCGTTCTTCAGGGTTTTGACGCGAACCCGGATAATTTATTTGCTCGAATTTGCGACGAGACCTCGGCCTCACTTCGCTCGCCTCTGTACCGGGCGGATGACGGCTCGGCAGGAGCGCCCCTACCGGCCGGGGGTATCTGCTATTTCCTTTTGTCCGATGGGTCCGCCCGACATGCGCCGGGCGAAACAGATATTATGAGCGATGTAGAAGACTACCCTGGACCTAGCCATGATCATCCGGCAAAAAAGGGACAAGATCCGAGCGGCCGAGCGGATGAAGGAATGGTCAAACCGCCCGCGCGTCCTAAACCAAAAAAAGAGAAATCTCGGAAAACGCTCCGGCCGCAGTGAAAATCAGAACGGTTAGCGCTTCGGTCTGATGCCATCGGCTAATTACTATTGGGTCTTCTCTGCAGCCGCTTTGCCGAAATCTTAACTCTTTCAAGGTCTTGCTCCACTTGTCTGATTGTTTGGTGGAGTTCTTCCGCTGATGTCACCACGCGCTGCACTGATTTCTTCGCTTCGTCCATATCAGCCTCCAAAGTGCATGGCTTGTTTCCCAACGGTTTTGGCGGGCGCTTCTTTCTAAGAGTTTTCCTCACACTCCTGGTTCGTTTGTCTATCTCCTCCTCCGGCTATGAACATTTACCGATTGTCGCACAACCACTTCAACACCCGTGGGTTGACGGCGGAAAGTATTTTTGTGAAAATAGAGTTCCGCGACATCTCTCTTCTGATTCTTGTGCGGGAACCTTAACGTCGTCCGGAAGATGAGTGGCCATTCAGAAATTGTGAATTCCCCCGCTTCGCCTGATGTCTCGAGCGCTGCTCAAAGCGTTCCTACTCGGGTTGTCGGAATCGGGGCGTCGGCAGGTGGATTGGAGGCCTTTTCGGAGCTCCTGCGGCACCTTCCTAAAAACACGGGAATGGCGTTTGTCTTTGTCCAGCATCTCGAGCCGAAACAGACAAGCCGGCTCACGGAAATTCTTTCGCGAATAACGGAAATGCCCGTGGAGATGGCCACTGAGGGGTTACGGATTGAGCCCAACCGAATTTACGTGATGCCGCCCGCACTAGATATCACCCTGTTGGACGGCGCGTTGCAGCTTGAGCCGCGGAGAGATTCCGCGGGCCGCCATTTGCCGATTGATTATTTCTTTCGCTCGCTGGCCAAAGCCCAGGGAAGCAAGGCGATAGCCGTCATTCTTTCGGGCATGGGCAGCGATGGGACCGCGGGCCTGAAGGTGATTAAAGAAAACGAAGGAACGACCTTTGCCCAGGATGAGCCTTCGGCTCAGCACGACTCTATGCCACATAGCGCCATTGATTCCGGGTATGTGGATATTGTTACGACGCCTCGCAAGATCGCCGCGGAGCTGGCCCGTTTAGCTCGCGAACGGCCTCCGAAAGGCGGGAAAAAGCTCCAGACCACCGAAAGCAGCTTGAAGAGCATCTTTACTCTTCTGCGAGCAAAGACGGAGGTAGATTTCAGCCAGTATCGGAAAACGACCGTACGGCGGCGGATTCAGCGTCGGTTGGTGGTTCACCGGCTCGATAATCTGGATGACTATCTGACGTTTTTGAAACGCAACCCGGACGAGATCGACGCGCTTTACAAAGAAATGTTGATCCACGTGACCGGCTTTTTCCGCGAGCCGGAAACATTCGATGTCCTGCAGACCATCGTGCTGCCGAAGCTTTTGGAAGAGCGCGCTCCGAATGATCCGATTCGGATTTGGCTGCCCGGGTGCTCGACCGGAGAAGAGGCTTATTCGCTGGCCATTATCGTAACGGAATTTGTCGATAGCAGGCCGGAATCGCCTGGGATTCAAATCTTCGCGACGGATGTCAGTGACCGGGTGCTAGAGATTGCCCGAAAGGGCACTTTTGACCAACGCATCGAGTCCGATCTATCTAAGGAACGGTTGAGGCGGTTTTTCTCAAAAGTCGAACGCGGCTACCGGATCAACAAACAGATCCGCGACCTGTGTGTATTCGCGCGGCAGAATGTGCTTCGTGATCCGCCTTTTTCCCGACTGGATCTCATTAGCTGTCGCAACGTGCTGATCTATTTTGAGTCGGCTGCGCAAAAGAAATTAATCCCCTTTTTCCACTATGCCTTGAAACCGGGAGGATTTCTCTTGCTTGGCGGAGCGGAGACAGTCGGCAACTTTTCGGATCTCTTTGAGCCGGTGGACCAGAAAACGAAGCTTTTCGCTAAGCGTTCGGTACCGAGTCTACCTTTAATCGGCATGGGAGTCGGGCTTCCTAATCTGAAAGAGGGGGATGCGAGGAATCTTGCGGTGCAGGCGGTCTCCGTGCAGCCCGATCTTCGCAGAGAAACGGATCGGATCCTGATGGCCAAGTACTGTCCGCCGACGATCGTGGTAGACAGTGGAATGAAAATTGTCCAATTCCGTGGAAATGTGGCTCCTTTTCTTGATCCGGCCCCGGGTGAAGCCAGTCTTGACCTTTTCCGAATGGTGCGACCTGGTCTGGAGATGCCTCTGCGCTCGGCTATTGCCGATGCCAAAAAGAGCAATCGCCCAAGCCGGAAAGATCGACTAATTATCCAGGGGAGCGGCAAAGCGAATTTCCTCAATTTAGAGGTGATTCCGGTGACCGGTCCAACCGTGCGAGAGCGTTGTTTCCTTTTGCTTTTCGAAGATAGTCAGGTGCCAACTCCGGAGCCGCCATCCGCGTCATCGAAAAAACGGCGAAAGAGACCGGAAGATGTTCGTGTCTCGCAACTCGAACAGGAGCTGGCTACGGCCAAGGAACATCTGCAATCGCTGCTGGAAGAACACGAATCTACCAACGAAGAGCTGCGCTCTGCCAGTGAAGAGATTCAATCGAGCAACGAAGAGCTGCAAAGTACTAATGAAGAGCTGGAAACTGCCAAGGAAGAATTACAGTCCACTAATGAAGAGCTGATCACGCTCAATGAGGAGCTCAAAAGCGGCAATCTGGAACTCACGGAGGTGAACAACGATCTCACGAACCTTTTGCGGAGCGTCAACATTCCGATCGTTATGGTAGATCGAAGTTTGCGCATTCGGCGGTTTACGCCGGGAGCCCAAAGAATCTTGAAACTAATTCCTGCCGATGTTGGCCGATCTATTACTGATCTGAGGGCCGATGTCGAAATCCCTGAGTTAGAACGGTTGATCTCTGAAGTGATGGAGACGCTCAGTACAAAAGAAGTAGAGTTGCAGGATCGCCAGGGGCATTGGTTCGGTCTACAAATTCGGCCTTACGAAACCGCCGACAACCAGATCACCGGGGCGGTGATGATTTTGTTCGATATCAATTCCACCAAACTCGAAGCGGAACGCAGCAAAATGATGTTCAGCTACGCTGAGGCTTTTGTGGAGACAGTTCGCCATTGCGTCATCGTGCTTGATAGTGAATTGCGGGTGGAAAAGGCTTCTCCATTTTTCTACGAGACCTTTGGGCTAACGCCGAAGGAAACAGAGGGTTTCATTGTCTATGAGGCGGGAAGTGGTCAATGGAATATTCCGGCTCTTCGATCCCTGTTGGAAGAGATGTTGCCTGGAAATTCGAATATACGCGAGATTGAAATCGATCATGAGTTCGTGCGGATCGGTCGGAGAAAGATGCTTTTGAACGTACGGCGATTCGACGCGCAAAAATCCGAAAACAGCCTGATCTTAATTTCCATCGGAGAGAATAGTCTTCCCAATAACGGTATCTAGAAGGCGCAAGAATGTGGTAAAACGAGCGTGCTTATGCCTGAGGCTGGCAGATTCGGATTCGAACCTCGATCGCACCAAAGGGGCGTTCCATTGAAGCGAGACGGCCTTTTCTCAGAACACTTTGAAGAGGCGTTCGCGGCCGAATATAACTTTTCTCCGGTGGGCCAGGTTACTCTCGATCGGAATGGTTGCATCTGCCGGCTGAATGTGGCTGCCGCAAATCTCCTGAAAGGAAATGAATCCCAACTCCTCGACGTGCCCTTTCTCGCGTTTGTCGAGAAATCGTATTGTAGGACATTTCTTGACCATCTCTCTGCCTGCCTTCGCTTCCGCAAGAGAGTTTTTACCGAAATTGTTTTGGCGAGTTATACCCGCTGCCGCAATCCGGTTGAGCTACATAGCGTTCCCGGCGTCGATCAATCGCGGGAAGGCATAGTTTGCCGAACAGCGATTATCGAGAAACCCGAAAGAGATTCAGCACCAAGGGGGCTATCCGAAGGCCGGCAGGATTACGTGGAGTTGGCCAAGGACCTTTCCGCGCAAATCGTGGCCAATAATTCAATCGCGACCGCGATTATTTCCCTGAAGACGGGACGCTGCCTCAGCGCGAACAAAATGTTCTGTACTCTCGCTGGTGTACATCACCGCGAAATCGTCGGTCAATCTCTGTCGGAGATCGGTTGGCGCCTAGTTGCCAGCGATCAAAGTGATCTGATCAAGAAGTTCGGACCGCAGAGCTCGATCCAAAACTGTGAGGCTCGAATCCGCCGCCCGGACGGCGGCGTCGTCGACGATGTTCTCGCATCGGCCAAGACGATCCTATTTGGAGATGAACAATGCACACTATTGATGATCCAAGATCTAACCGATGTACAGCGACTGAAACAGGACGTGGTTGCCATCTCCGAAGAGGAACAAAGGCGCTTTGGTCGTGATTTGCATGATAGCCACTGTCAGGATCTCACTGCGATCTCATTTTTTGCCGAGACGATCGCAGCGACGCTCGACACCAAGGACCCCGATTGCGCGAGCCAAGTACGCGCGCTTGGCGAGATGGTGCGCAAGAGTGCCGAAAGCGTGCATATGCTCGCCGCAAGTCTAAGTTCACAGCAGATCGAGCAATCGGGTCTGGTCAAGGCTTTGGAGGAACTGGCTTCGCACACAAGCCAGCGTTTTAGCGTGGCTTGCACTGTCAAGGCGGATCGAAAGCACACGATTCGAGACACTGTCCTTGCTGTCCATCTTTACCGGATTGCCCAAGAAGCGATGAGCAATGCGGCCAGGCACAGTCTAGCTAAAAAAATCGAAGTTAGAATCCGGCACGAAGGCGATAGGAACGTTCTGGAAATCGCAGACGATGGGGTTGGCTTCTCGGTGGAAGGAAAGGCAGCCGGTCTGGGGTTGCGTACGATGGACTATCGCGCGAGCGTGATCAGAGGAACCCTCAAGATCGTTTCTCAGCCGGGTTCCGGAACAGTAGTTACCTGTTCGTTTCCGGTACCGGCAACAAAGTAGTTACCTTGCTTGAACACTGGAGGAGTTGACGCGGCCACAACGAGCTGCCGATTCGTCACTCGCGGTTCGCTATTTGTCATTTTGCCATCTGATATTGGCGATTGGCCATTTCTCTCCGGGGGGCGACCACTCAACCCGCGTCGTGCGAAACCTTAATTATGAGCGACGTGGAGGATTATCCCGGGCCTAGCCATAATCATCCGGCAAAGAAGGGACAAGATCCGCGCGGCCGGTCGGATGAAGGAAGGGTTAACCCCTAGCCAGCCCCGAACCAAAAAAGGGAGAAACCTTGGCAACAGAAGCAAAAGCAGCGATAGTTAACTTCGTCTTGGCTCTCCGGTTTTCGTCTTCTTTCAAATGTCTTTCGTCGTACTCCGCATTCTGTTGCGTGTCAATTGGCGGATCGCGAGCAGGCCGGTATAGCAGTAAGAAGCGCGCTCATCGCGACTCTCGAGAATTCAACCTGCCATAACTTTATTCGGAAAATCACCACTTCCACTGACGACCCAAAGCAGTCGGCTGTCTCGGCTGGACTCCGTCACGTGTCTGATGGGTCGCCCGGTATTATTCGGAAGCAGAGAGGCTCAAGCTTTGCCTTTTACGATACTGATGGGAAACTCATCAGAGACGTTACCGAGTTGAAGCGAATTCGATCGCTAGCTATTCCGCCGGCCTGGAAGAGCGTCTGGATATGTCCGAGAGCGAACGGACACCTCCAGGCAACCGGAATCGATGCCCAGGGCCGAAAACAGTACAAATATCATCCGACTTGGCGAGCCGTCCGCGACGAAGCGAAATTTGAAAAGCTGCTTTCATTCGCTGAGGCCTTGCCCAAAATCCGGGGGCAGGTGGATGAAGATATGCGACGGCCGAACCTTACTCGGGAAAAGGTGCTCGCCACGGTAGTCCGACTTTTGGAAGTATCTCTGATTCGAATCGGCAACGAAGAATACGCCAAGGAAAACAAATCGTTTGGCCTAACGACGATGCGCAATCGTCATGTGGAGGTAGACGGATCGACTCTTAGATTTCAGTTTCGTGGCAAAAGCGCCAAGAGGCACATGGTCGAACTCTCAGATCGACGGTTAGCGACTATTGTCCGAAAGTGCCAAGATTTGCCCGGACAACAATTATTCGAATATCTGGATCCGACCGGCAAAGCTGTCCCGATTGCATCGGAAGACGTGAACGATTATTTGCAGACAATCAGTGGTCAGCCATTTACCGCTAAAGATTTTCGGACCTGGGCGGGAACCATCTTAGCGGCCATAGCTCTCGGCAAGATGGAAGAGGTGGATAGTCAGGTAATGGCCAAGAAGAATGTGGTCACCGCAATCGAAGCGGTCGCGGGAATGTTAGGCAATACCGTCGCGATCTGCCGGAAGTGTTATATTCATCCTGCGATTACTGCCAGCTATCTGGATGGAACGCTAGCCGGAACTCTCCGCGTGAAGGCCGATTCTCAAATTGCCTACCACCTGCACGACCTCAAGCCAGAGGAAGCGGCAGTCCTCGCGTTGCTTCGACAGGAACTAGCGCAGCGTTCGGGGAAGGATCGCCCTCCGCGTAGCTGATGAAGATCGCACTATTCCACAATCCAGCAGCTGCCAGAGCCATGCTGAAAGGTAGCAAGTTAGTTCGCCAGTTTGAGAATGCCGGTTATGAAGTGTTTTACGTGTCGATTAAGGGTCAGGATTGGGAAGGAGCGTTTCGTGAACCATTTGATCGAGTAATCATTGCCGGGGGAGATGGAACCGTCAGCCGCGTTGCTCCTTGGCTGGCCGGACGGAACATCCCATTTTGCATCCTTCCGCTAGGCACCGCAAATAATTGCGCTAGAAGCCTCGGTCAGATGCACACCGTCGAAAGTATTATTTCCCGCCTTCACTCGGCGCCAATCAAAAAACTCGACCTGGGTATCGTCACTAGTTCTGCTGGTCATCGGATTTTCATCGAATCAGTCGGCGTTGGTCTCCTGGCCCTGTTTATGAGTGAAATGCGAATTCTAGAGAAAAAGAGAAGATCTAGAATTCGGTTAACTCCCGAGAAGAGATTGAGTGAAGCAGTGAAGTATCTCTCACTACTGGCGAAAGGATTTCCCGGAGCCGATTGCGAACTTCTCCTCGATGATCAGATCGTCGTGGGCGACTTTCTGCTATTCGAAATAGCCAATATGGGGTTCATCGGTCCTAACCTGGAACTCGTGCCAAATGCAGATCCCAGTGACGGCTGCTTTGACGTGATCTGGGTGGGACGCGACCAGCGAAAGGAATGGCGAGATTACCTGAAGTCCCATAGAAGAGGCGAAGCTGTGGCCGCATCGGTCAGCACTCGCCGATGTCAGAGAATCGTGTTTCGGTATGTAGATGTCCCAGTGCATGTCGACGGCAAAGTCTTTTTTAGGATGTCGACACCGATCAGCATCAGAGCCCAATCTGGGGCGCTAGAGCTGCTTGATTTTTCGTAGCGGAGTTCTTCCGAAGCGACAAAGTAAAGTAGCCCAGTCTGGGCGGCCGCCAGGCTGGGCTACCTTCATTCCTTCGGGACCGCTCTCTGCAGAGCATCTGTCACGCGCTACGCAAAAGCAGATCCCAGGGCGCGCCTGGGAAGCGTTGGCGGACGCCCTGGGTTATCGTGGTGGGTGCTCCTGACCGTTCGCGGCCAAAGTCATATTTGGATTTATTTGAGCTGTCGAAACACTACCGACGCTTCACGGCGGTGACAACAGCCCGACCTTGCGAAGCCTCTGTCGCGGTCGCTCCCTGAATGTTTCTCCAACTGAGTACTAGGAGGGCGCCACGCTTTAGCGACGGCGACCTCCAGGGCATCCGGCTTAATTCCTTAACTAGCAAGGGTATTTTGACGGGCCACCAGGCTTTTTTTAGGTCTTTCTACGTCCATAATTTGATGAGTGAACGATCTCGCATCAAGCAGTGACTCCATCAGAACATTCAGGAAGCTCCGAGACCGACCCTTTAACTAAGCCGGGGGTTTTGGCCCCGCAAAGTGTTCCGGCGAAGCCCGGAAAAGCTCGCGCGGGCAGGCCCGTTTCTACCATCCGCAAAATCCTCAAAATCTTAGGCCCCGGCCTCATCACAGGCGCGGCGGACGACGATCCAAGCGGAATAGCTACCTACTCGAGTGTGGGCGCGCAGTTTGGATATGCCATGCTCTGGACGATGCCTTTCATTTACCCGTTTATGGCAGCAATACAGGAGATCAGCGCCCGCCTGGGACGCGTTACTGGACGAGGAATCGCTGGTAACATGCAGCAGTTCTATCCCCGCTGGATGTTGTATGCGATCGTCGGTCTGCTGCTGCTGGCAAACGTCATCAATGTCGGAGCGGATATCGGTGCGATGGGAGTTGCAGTTAACTTGCTCATTGGCGG
The DNA here is from genome assembly GCA_963804425.1 of uncultured Verrucomicrobiae bacterium. Taxonomy (GTDB): domain Bacteria; phylum Verrucomicrobiota; class Verrucomicrobiia; order Chthoniobacterales; family JAFAMB01; genus DASTDH01. Next base: position 75,536 of record CAWDQF010000008.1, read on the forward strand.
ACCAACCCTGCTCTATTGCACGCTTTTTTCCGCCATTTCGGTACTTCTCCAGATTTTTATTGCCTACCAGAGATATTCGGCCGTTTTAAGATGGCTCACGTTGAGCCTGTTCGCTTACGTGGGAACCGTTTTCGTAGTGCAGATCCGTTGGCCTGAGGTCGTCCACGGAACATTTGTTCCGCAGATTTCTCTCAGTCCGGAATTCTTGGGAGCGTTGGTTGCCGTGCTAGGTACGACGATTAGCCCTTATCTGTTTTTCTGGCAGTCCTCCGAGGAGGTAGAGGAGATGCAGAGCGCTCCTCGAGAGAAGGCGCTTAAACAAGCTCCTCGTCAGGCGCCGGCGCAACTCCAAAGGATCAAGATCGACACGTATCTGGGGATGGCCTTCTCGAATTTTATCGCTTATTTTATCATTCTCACCGTCGCTGCCACACTGCATGCCAACGGCCAGACAGATATAGATAGCGCGGCTCAAGCGGCCGAAGCGCTTCGCCCGATCGCGGGAGAATTCGCTTCACTTCTTTTCAGCCTGGGCATTGTGGGAACAGGATTGCTGGCGTTGCCAGTGCTGGCCGGATCAGCTGCCTACGCCGTGGGTGAGGCTTTGCGCTGGCCCGTCGGTCTCGATCGCAAGGCGAACGAAGCGAAAGCTTTTTATGCAATCCTCGCTTTAGCCACGCTTATCGGACTTGCGCTCAATTTCACAAAGATCAATCCGATCCGCGCGCTGGTTTGGTCTGCTATCCTCAATGGAATTACGGCCGCGCCCGTGATGTGCTTCATGATGCTCATGGCCAGCAATCGAAAAGTGATGGGGAAGCTTACTCTGCCGTTGTACCTCAAGGTTCTGGGATGGGCGGCCACTCTGATCATGGCGCTCGCAGCTGCCGGAATACTTCTGCCCGCAGGAAACGGGAAATAGCTAACCGCCGACAGCCAACAGCAAAGGAACCGGAAGTTGAGAGTTGGCAGTCGGCCATCAGCCATCGGTAAGGGGTAAGCACGGACACGCCGTGCCGACAACTGCTAACTGTAAACCTAGTAAGTCCATTCAGTTCTCGCTGTGCGAATGTGAGATGCAATGCAACTCGAAACTCTCCAAGACCTCTACATTCACGAATTAAAAGATCTGTACAGCGCGGAAAAGCAACTCATTAGAGCGTTGCCCAGGATGGCGAAGACTGCCAGGAATGAACGGCTCGCTGCTGGTTTTAAAGAGCACTTGGAACAGACCAAGGAGCACGCCGCTCGCATCGAAAAGATACTGGCCGAACACAAGCAGTCTACTCGAGGATCTAAATGTAAGGGGATGGAAGGTATTATCGCCGAAGGCGCCGAAATGATCGAAGAGAAGGCAGATCCGGAAGTGAAAGATGCCGGACTGATTTCGGCCGCGCAACGGGTCGAGCACTACGAAATAGCCGGGTATGGCACCGCTCGCACGTATGCCGAATTGCTCGGCGATAACCAAGGGGCGAAGCTGCTGCAGGCGACTCTCGGAGAGGAAGAAGAAACCGATCAGAAGCTGACCAAATTAGCGAGGTCTTCGATCAACGTGGCGGCGGCGAGATGAGTCAGACAAATTCGATTATGATTCGGGGCGAATAAATTAGCTCTCTGCCGGCAGGAGTGTCATGGTTGGGCGTTAGCCCCTCCATGAATCCGACCGCCGCGTCTCACCTTGCTGACCATCTCAGAGCTCGTCGGTTGGAGATAACGGATGCTTGGATTCGGGCAGTGCATGAGGATCCGGAAATTGCCAGTTCGAAAAGGCTGACACGCGCTGAATTGGCAGACCACCTTCCGTCCCTGTTCAAAAACTTAATCGATTACCTGCAAACGTTTGGGAGCGAAGGCGCACGTCAGCGAGTCCGGGAAGAGGCCCGGCATCATGGGAATCTGCGCTGGAAGCAGCGCTATCGATTGGTTGAACTGGTGCGGGAAATCGGAATCGCACACCGATTGCTCGTTCGGGAAGGCTTTGGTACCTTTCTTCCTCTTTTTCCGCAATTCAGTACTGAAGTTGAGGAGTGCAGAGACCTGCTTAGCCAATTTTTCGAGGATTCCGTCACCGGATCTATCGAGCAATACGTTGAGAATTTTGGCGCCCAGTTGAGTGAAACCAGCCAGTCTTTGGCCGAGGCAAATGAACGGCTGCTCAGGACTGATGCGTCGCGCCTCGCGCTGATTCGGACTATTTCACACGATCTCGGCAATTTTCTAAACAGCCTCACCTGGGTGGTGGAAGCCTTCAGCTTTGAGTCCGACGAGGCTGAGCGCGGCAGAATGTTAGAGGTTACCAAGCGCAACTTGGCCGATATGGGTTCGCTGCTTCGGGAATTGATCGATTATTCTGTTTTGCTGGCAGGAGATGTCAGACCCGAGTTCGAGCCGATTTGCCTGCCCTCGTTGTGCGCGGAGATCAAGGAATCTCTTTCCCCGATGGCGATCGCCAACGATCTGACTTTGGAAGTAACGAACAAGGACGGCCTCGAGACCGTCTGGACTGACCCTCGAAAACTGAAGCAGATCGTCGCCAATCTTGTTTCCAATGCCATCAAGTATCGCCAGCGGGACAAGCCAGGCGGATTTGTCAGACTCCTTTTTGAGCTTATCGGTGAAGAACATTGGCAATTAACGGTTGCGGACAGCGGTGTCGGAATTTCCCAAGACGATCTGCAGAAGATATTTGAGGAATTTCAACGAGCCGCTCCCAGTGGAGAGATCCAAGGCGCAGGGCTCGGACTGGCGATTACCAAGCGGTTAGTCCTCTTATTGGAAGGAGAAATCAGGGTGTCATCCGAGGTCGGGCGGGGAACTCAGTTTGTCCTGAGTTTTTCCAAAAATTCTCCGCATCCACCTTTTTCAACTCGCTCTCATCCGTCAGGTCGAGCCGCAACGGGGTGATCGAGGTCCGCCCGGTTTCCACCGCCCAGCGATCGGTACCCTCTTCGGACTGCTCGATTGGAACAACGGTAAACCAGAAATGTTCACGACCCATCGGATCGGTGTCTCGCACCATCTTGCCGTCATATCGTCGGAGCGATTGGCGGGTCCAAAGAATGCCTCGTGAATCGGGCGGAATATTCACGTTCAGAAGCAGCGGGGATGGCTCTCGGATCGCCAATTGAAGAACCTCTTCGACGTGTGGTTGCAATTTATCGAAGTCTGGCTCCTCCTCATCGGCCGGCGTACTAAAAGCAATACCACGTACGCCATGCAGAACCGCTTGTTTAGCGGCTGCCAGCGTTCCGGAGTGCCAGGTCGCGCTGCCCAGATTGGTGCCGATATTGACGCCAGATAATACCAGATCAGCGCCGCCCCAAAAATGCAGACCCAAGGCGACGCAATCTGCCGGAGTGCCGTTCACTCGGTAGGCTTCGAAATCTTTCACCGGTGTCCGTTTATAACGGAGCGGCCGATTTGAGGTGATGGCGTGTCCCATGGAGGATTGCTCGACGTCGGGAGCCACAATGCGCACCGTACCGAATCGACTAGCCACTTCGGCCAGCGCGGCAATACCGGGGCTGTAGATGCCATCATCGTTCGAGACCAGAATACGCATACCTAAAGCAATAGCCGATAGCCGATAGCAAATAGCAAATGGTTATGGAACGCCGCGAGCGCCGACAAACGCCGGGACGCCATGAACATCGGCGACGCGCGATATGCGGGCACGCCGATACGTAATTAGGGCCCGAAGCCGGTGCGACCAGCGAACTATCGGGATGCGTCAGTCAGAAACGCAAAAAGGGGCAGAAAGGTTCGTGCCGCCTGGGCGGAATATTGGAGAACTTCAAGCAGCCGCAGCATCGTGCAAAGGGTGTGAACTCTGGAAAAACGCGACCCAGACGGTTTTCGGAGCCGGAAGCGAGCGCGCTAGTATCATGCTGATAGGAGAACAGCCTGGGGATCAGGAAGATGTGAAAGGAATTCCATTTTCTGGTCCGGCCGGCCGGCTGTTGAATCGCGGATTAATTGACGCGGGAATTCCGCGGGAAGAGGTTTACATCACAAACGCAGTGAAACATTTCAAATGGCTACCACACGGGAAGCGACGACTTCATCAGAAACCGAATAGCCGTGAGATTTCTGCCTGCAAACCATGGCTCTTAGCGGAACTGGAAGCCGTTCAGCCGCATGTGGTGGTTTGCCTTGGTGCGACCGCCGCCCGGACGGTATTTGGTAAGCCGGTCAAGATTTTGGAACGGCGGGGCGAACTCGTCGAGTCTGAGCTAACCCCTCGGGTAGTTGTGACCGTTCATCCGTCCTCTATTCTTCGGATAGTAGATGCCGAAATGCGGCAGGTAGCGATGCAACAGTTTGTCAACGATCTGCGAAAGGTCCGGGAGGCGTTGGGCAATGGCAAATAGCAGACGGACCGCTATCGATAGGTGATGGCAGACTTGATCATCGCAGTGGTCAAAGTCTTCGGCTAAGTGAACCCAGGCCTAGAGTGAGCGACCTGTAATAAGCTTTATTACCAGAACAATCAAAGCGACTACCAAAACAATGTGGATTAGGCCTCCGGCCACATGAAACGAGAATCCAAGAAGCCACAGTATGAGCAAGACGACAACAATAGTCCAAAGCATAAGGGTGACCTAGTTTCTGGAGTGCCATGCGTTCAGCTCGTGTACGTATCGATCCTCAACGGTTGGCAATTCCATCAACCTACATTCGTGTCGGGAGAATCCGCCGGATCTGTTCGCCTCCACGACGTTTGCCAAAAGTTTCTTTTCTCGAGCATTCAACCTGGTTTGCGTTCACGCTGCGGCGGAAGCGCCTAAAGGATTCGCTTGTGAAATTTTATTCGATCCGGCGACGATAGTAGCTGGACCGAGTAGCGCGCGAGCGATTACCGGCGATAAATTTGACGATCTGTTCTGCCAATTTCGAGAGTTTTTCAACCGCGCCTTCCTCGGCTGCAGCGCTGTAGTCCTCGAGCATGGCTGACAGCCTCTCAAGTCCCAATTGTTGCGAGGCGCGGCGATCCACGGGCTGGTGAGCATTCCGCAATTTTCCATTCCTGCGGCGAGGTTTTGAATCCATAGCCTAGATAGATGTAACAATCGTCATCGGGCGCTCCGCCGAAGGCGCGATCGATCGATTAGATACTAAATGGCTAACCAAAGATATTGGGGTCGACCCTGATCAGTGCCTAAGGTTAGCGGCTTTTGCACCAGACTTCAGATCGTGCGGAAGGATTGTTCGACGTCGGGCGCGGCGGTCCGCACGACGCCGAATGGGGTAGCCTCTTCGGCCAGTGCGGCAATACCGGGGTTGTAGATGCCAGCATCATTCGAGACCAGAATGCCGGCGGCATTGCATCCTTGTGATCGACGAGCTGCGAGGTAGGTCCTGGCTTGATCCTCACTCAGATCGACGAACAATGCCCAAGCGCTGTCACCACAATCATTATGGGTTGAGTGTTTTGATCGACCAGATAACTCCTACCTGCTTTAGCGGGTAAACTTGTGTCAACGTGGGGGAGATACTCACCGCTAATATTAACAAATCTGCGAATAGCTTATTCACGTTTTGTATTTTCCAATGCTTCTCAGAATGGGAAGACTTGGAACGCATAGGACCAGGGAGATAGGGATAACCACGAAGCTCAAGAGCCCAGCAAGAAGCCCATTAATACCTAAACGCCACGCCAAGATATCGGGTAGGACCCTAATTCATTCCTCGTGGATGTTCCCAGTGACTGACTAAGGAATGAAACCACCTATTCTACCAAATTTCAAAATCACGAGATAGACGCCAATGCGCTACTGGCTGTTCTTTCATTCGCGCCTTGCAATTGGTGACGATTGCGGGAAACATGGGTCGCCCCAAACCACTCTATGCCATCGCTCCGAGTGTTCCTTGTCGAGAATCACGAAGACACGGTGAGATATATCAAACTGTATCTGGAACATTTGGGCCACGAGGTCTTGGTGGCCAAGGAAATGGAAACAGCTCTCCTCGAAATTCCGGAATCGAAGTGCGACGTTTTAATCAGCGATATCGGGCTGCCCGATGGCGACGGCTGGGTGCTCTTGGAAAAGCTGGGGCCGCGACGTCCTCCTTTTGCGATAGCGATTAGTGGATATGGCACCGGGAACGACCAACGAAAAAGCCGCGCCGTTGGTTATGATTCTCACTTAGTGAAACCCTTTTTGCCAAACGCGCTGCTAGCACTTCTCGTTGTGGCTGCCGAGGAGAAGGGTGGCGCGCCAGTGGGGTAGAGGGCAGCTACCTAACCTGGCGTAAAATCAGCGGCCTTTTTAACCGATTGCCGTTCCCTGGCAACTTTCGATTTGTCGGAAACGCCCCTGAATGATTCATAGGGACACAATCGGTAAGGGTCGCAAATGCGAACCGGCTTGAGCTATGAACAAACTTCAAATCAAGGGCTCCTGGAACGAGGTGAAAGGCAAGCTCAAACAACAATACGGCAACCTTACAGATGACGATCTCGCGTTTGCGGAAGGCAAAGAAGATGAACTGTTAGGCCGGCTTCAAAGAAAGCTCGGCAAAACCAAGGACGAAGTCCGGCAAATGATCGAAAAGCTTTAAAGGCAACGCGTGAGCGAATACGCAATTTCTGAAAACAAGAGAAAACCAGTACGACTGTAAAGACAAACCGAGCGCACCCCGTTGGGTAATAGCCCCAACGGGTCTGGCAAAGATCGGCGTCGACTCCGATCCTTGCGATAGCAATTCGATGTAGCGCGCTGGATCAGCTTTTTGCGTTTCTATTAGCTAACTCGAGGGATTATACCACCCAGACCCGAACCCCAAGTTTCCGCAGAGTCGCAGGCCGGCTGCGAATGTCTGGAGGCAGTTCACCGATGTGCGCGACAGAACGATCGAGTTTAACTGCATCGGGAAGATCTTTTTGGATGGCCTCAACCGCAGCTTCAACGGCGATTCGTTCTGCCATTTCAAGCTCGGCCCTATCTTTGTTTTGTCCGCCCGGAATTGACATAAGCGCTTCTGGACTGACTTCGACAAAAACGGATTGTTCTTTGGCGTTCTCACCCTTTGGATGAGGAACAACCTCAACATAAATTTGAAACGCAAACGGTGCAGCTGCCACATTTCAAACTGAGCTCGTAAACTAGAGGATTCAACCGGAGTCGAGTATCGGGGTGGTGTTTGCTGAGCAGTAAGCGGTAAGCGTCGATCACTACTTACTGCTCACCCGGTTAACGTCGGCACCTCCACGACGAACGTCGCTCCCTTGCCCAAGCCTGCGCTACTAGCGGTAATGCGGCCGCCATGAAGTTCTACGATAGCCTTGGAAATTGTGAGTCCTAAACCGAGACCGTCAGAGCCTTCTCCTTGCTCGAAAGGATCAAACATTCTTGAAGCGATTTCCGGTGAAATACCCTTTCCGGAATCCTCGATTTCTACGCGGAACAACTCGCTCCCCAAGTTCATCGAGCGGACCGCGATGCGCCCCGGTGGAGGGGTGAACTTTATCGCGTTTTTGAGCAGGTTCCAAAAGACTTGCTGCAGACGATCTATATCAGCGCGCAATTGATGATTGGTCGCTTGCAGATCGACCGATACCGGAAGCTGCTTGGTCGCGATGTCAGGAACGCAAATTTCTAACACGTTTCGGAGCACCTGATGTACGTCCACGACGCCGAAGTCGAGCTGGAGCTTGCCCTTATTGATTCTCGTAACGTCCAGGAGATCGTCAACCAGTCGAGCTTCCAGTTCCGCGTTCTTCAGAATGACCCGCAAATGCTCTCGTATCGCTTCTGGCACGGCTGGCTCTTCGATGAGCATCGATGCGGAAAACAAAATCGGCATGAGCGGCGTTCGCAGTTCATGGCTGAGCATAGCCAAGAAGCGATCTTTGGCCTGGCTGGCCGTCTCTGCCTTACGCTGTGCTTCTTGTGCCGATGCATACAAGAAGGCGTGATCGATTGCGGTCGAGAGTCTCTTGCCCAAATCTTCCGCCAGCGTTATCTCGGCCAGATTATAATGGCGGCTCGGGTCTGTAAGTATAAATGAGATGGCGCCACAGACAGCGCCTCGATCTATGAGCGGTACGGCGACGGCTGCTTGAGCGGAAAGGGCTTGGAGGAGGACACAATCAGTCTTCGCTCGATAAAGCTTTGCATTGTTCTTTGGCAGCTTGGAGAGATCGCCAAAAATAGTCGTCCGGCCAGTTCGCAGGACTTCAGAAACGAGATAACCATCGTCGAGCCCGATGGGATAGTAGTTACCCAGCAGCGATGGGAGACCGGCAGGAGCCATGTCAGACAGGTTGACCGCCGCCAACCGAGCGGAGCCGTCTTCGCCCAATCGATCGACAATGCAGATATCAGCCAGGAAGGGTACTGCGGCTTGGGTAACACTTTGATAGATCCTCTCCTCGTCGAGTGAGCCGGATAAAGATTGGCTCGCTTCTGCCAGAAACAGAGCTTGTCTCTCCGCGATCTCAGCCTCGGCCAGAGCGATTTGTGCACGGTTCAGGCGAGCATTTTGCTCCTCTACTAATTTCCGCGCGGTCAGATCACGAGTGATTTTTAGAAACGCCTCCGTCGCACCATTTTCATCGCGAAGTGCAGTGATCGTGACATTCGCCCAGAAGCGAGAACCGTCTCTGCGTACCCTCCAGCCTTCATCCTCAAATCTGCCTTCTTTGCTTGCTGTTTTGAGTTCGTATTCAGGCCAACCTTTCTCGATCGATTCTGGCGTGTAGAACACCGAGAAATGCTTACCGATAATCTCGTCGGCCTGGTACCCTTTTATCTGCTCCGCTCCCTGGCTCCAACTGGCGACATTACCGTCAGCATCGAGCAGAAAGATCGCGTAATCGCGCACCCCGTCAATCAGTTGGTGAAATTGATATTCGCTCGCCCTGAGAGCTTGCCTGAAAGATTCTTCGGAACTCGTTTTCTTCGTGCGGTTCCGGGCACTCATCGTTACTTGGCTCGGTTTTTCTTATTTAGCACGCCGATTGGCTAGGGTTAGAACGAATGATTCTAACCAGACTTCAGGCGATACCAAAGCCTAAGTTGGCCCTTTCCTGAATAAGCCTATCAGGTTGGCGCCTGATTCGGACGTCAGAGCTAATATTGCAGAGTCAACCCAACCGAAATCACATTGGCCAGCGAAACACAGATATGCCAGCCAGCTCGAAAAAACAGCAGATGGCCGCCGGTGCTGCATTGGCCGCAAAACGTGGAAAGCGTTCCAAGTCCAGCCTGAAGGGCGCTTCGAAGCAGATGGAAAAATCGATGTCAGAGAAGCAGCTCAAGGATTTCGCGAAAACCAAGAGGAAAAAGCTGCCGTCAAAGAAACGGTGAAGCGACGTCCTCGCTGGCTTCGGACGCTTCCGCGACGCGTAACTAGGCCCGGGTAAGGAAAAGTAGCAAATAGCAGGTACTACTTATCCGTTATTTTCACTGCATACTTGCCAACCATCTCCATCAATCGTTGTGCATTCAGGGGCGCTCGAGTATTGACGTCGTTATTGAAATAGACAAACCCTTTCAACCCCTGACGAGCACAGTGCCGCAAATGTTCGGCCCAGGGTCCAAGTTCATGGTCGGTATAGTCGTGCGCAGATCCGCCTTTTAAACCGTGAAAACGCACGTACACAAAATTCGACGTCACTTCGAGGTGCATCGGCATGGCTTGAGAACTGACCGATACGTTGGCCACTCGGTAGCGTTTCAGAAGCTTGCTTATCTCCTCGTCGAGCCATGAGTCGTGACGAAATTCTAGCGCGTGGGCAAACCGGCGAGGCAAGCGACGCAGAAACTGCGTCAGTCGTTCTGTATTCTTCGTAAAGTTTGGTGGTAATTGCCACAACAGCGGACCAAGTTCCGCCCCCAAAAGCCGCGATCTTTGGAGCAGGAGATCGAAAGACTTAGCTCCCGGCTTCAAACGTTTCAGGTGGGTTACTGCCCGGCTTCCCTTTACGGCGTAGAGGAAGCCTTGCGGCGCCGCCTCGCACCAAGCTTGAAAAGCCGTTTCTTGAGGTAAGCGATAGAACGTCGCATTGATTTCGACGGTGGGGAACTGCGTCACGTAGAATGCGAGATGGCGTTTGGCTGGGCAACCCTTCGGATAGAAAGAATTCGCCCAGCTCTTATACATCCAGCCGCTGGTTCCGATATAGATCTTCCCGGAACTCACAGTCTCTCCGATGGAATTCTTCCTGACCGTGAGAAATCCCGGCCAGCAAATGCTATTTTTGAATGGTTCCTAGCGTCAGCCGCGGGCAGCACCCACGTTGACCTGGCTTTCAGCGATATCCGTTAGCTTTTTGTCGGCTTCGCTTTCCTCGTTCAAGGTTTGCTGGAGTACACTAGCAATCTCGGTTTCGCCGAGCCGGCGAGCCAAGGTACGGGCGGTACCGTAACCGGCTATTTCATAGTGCTCGACTCTCTGAGCCGCGCCGATTAGTCCGGCATCGCGCACATCAGATTTGCCTTCTGCTTTAACCATCAGCTCGCCTTCTTTGATCAGCCCTTTCATGGCTTCACAGGTTTCGCCCGAGGCTTTCTCGCCTATGCCGGCAAAGACGTGCTCCAGCCGGGAGGCGTGCTGTTTCGTTTGTTCGAGGTGATGCTCGAATGCGGACTTCAAATCGGCGCCCGTTGCCGCATCGGCCATCTTGGGAAGGCCATCGATGAGCTGCTGCTCTGCGTTGTATAGGTCGCGCAGTTCTTCCAGCAACAAGTCGCGCAGGGAATTCAACTTAAGGGATGTGAGTCTCATACGAATCCGGTTCGCAACTGACCTTGCAAACGGTTTTCTCGTCGCGTCCTCTGCGTTCTGGAGTGAATTCAATGGGCTCAATCGGAGCCGGCACCCAACAGTCCGATCATTTTTCGCGCGGCCGCTGTTCCACTCTCGAGAGCCGCATGCACGGTGCCGCTAGGCTCCCCGAAAGTCGGTAGCTTCTCTCGCAAAAAATATCGTGTCCTTCACTGGCTCGGCGAGAGCTTGAGCGGCCCGCAATCCGCCAAGCTTCGGATAGCTGTATGCGCCACGAAAAAACGGGTCGCTCCTCCAGTTATAATAATGCATTCTGTCAGTGCACTCATGCAACCAACACTTCGGCTTCGCAAAGTTTCGACTCAAACAGTCAATAGCGCGACCCAGAAGCTCCTCGCCTGAAAGATTGATCAACTTGTGAGCCGCGGGTCCGGCCCGCCCAGCCCGTCAGGACGTTCGAGGTGAGCGGCTCCTGAGTCCACCAGGTGGGCCACATCTTCACGAAACGAAATGACGAACCCGAATAGTCCGTGAGCTTCCCAAAACCTCCTTAAAACAAATCATGAGCTTCAGGATATGACCCATCTCTAGACGCTCGAGCGCTGCCTCCTTTTGCACCAGTGAACAAAACGAATGGCTCCGTTGGATAGGCCCTAGGATGGCTCTCAAATGTTGGTTTTTCTAAACGATTCAAGCGCGATCTGTGCCGCACGTTCGAACTTTCAGTGTGACTGCTGCACAACGAGCTTCCGCGAAAGAAAAACATTAAAAGGCTGCAGCGGACGGCGAAGCGTCGCTTCTCTCGTAAGCAATCTCCAGGCCAAGGAATCCGAACGGTTCACACGCCGCCGCTGCGCGAACAGCAGGATCTTCTTCACCAATGGCATCTGTGAGTTGGTGAGGACCGCTCTCCCTTGCTCATACGATCAAGGATTATGACATCGAGAGTCGCTGATAATAAAAAGCTTGGTCAGATTATCAAATCGATCCAAGTCGGGATGCTGACCACCGTTCAAGAAAATGGGGAACTCCGGAGTCGGCCGATGCTTTGTGCGGACTACGACGTTGATTGTCTCTGGTTTCTGGCCAGAGAATCCAAACCACTCATAGCCGAAGCCGTTGGCAACCGGGTTGTTAACGTGGTTTTTGCCAGTCCGGAAAAAAAACAATACGCCTCCGTGACGGGGTTGGCTCAGTTAGTCGAGGATGAGAAAATGGTACAAAAACTTTGGCGACCAGAATTGAGATCGTGGTTCCCTCAGGGTTTGCAGGAACCAGATCTTGTTTTGCTGCGGGTTGATATTCAGCATGCAGAAACGTGGGACGCTGATATCAGGGTCTGGAACGGAGTTAGAAACTAGCTAGTGCCGCGCAAGGGAAGCCGGGAAGAAAAAAGTTCCGTTAGCCGCACCGGTGGGAAGTGACCTAGACAGAGCAACGCGGACAATATCGTCTGCTTCAGAGTTAACTGGCTCACACATCCGACGCGCACTTTCAGACCGACCACATCAACGCGGCTTAGTGGCGCCGTGCCTCGCGGAACGGTATGACGGCAATGCGGTTTCGGTTTTGGCCCTAAAATATAGAGAGCAGAGCCGAGAGCTCCGATATGAAATTCATTGGCGTGCTTCCGGCAGGAAATAACGCCACCGAACTGTATTACCCAGCTGGCCGGTCGGTCGGAGGTAAGCGAATTGAAATGGACTCCGACAGTGAAAACGTAGGAGCAAACAAGCCGTTCGAGATCTTGGCTACCAGGTTGATACAGCCACTGTTTTCTGCGCCCGCGAACGAATATCAATCCGACCATTCATCATGAAAATTCATTCTCTGTTTATGTTTTCCGCATGGTTTGCCATGGGCCTTACCGCCTTTGGCCTATCTAAGAACGAAACATCTTTTGTGACTGAGGCCGCTGGCGGCAATCTGGCTGAAATCAAGCTTGGCCAACTAGCAAGCCAGAAGGCGACCGATCCAAAAGTGAAGGACTTTGGAAACCTAATGATTAAGGATCATACGGGCGCCAATAACAACCTGAAGCCGATTGCGGAGCCAGGGGGCGTCAAATGGCCCGATAATCCGCCGCAAGATGCTCGAGCTACTTACGACAGGCTTTCAAAGTTGTCCGGTGATCAGTTCGACCGTCAATTTCTCGACGTGATGGTTAAGGACCACCGTAAGGTTGCTCAGCTTTATGAACAAGCGTTGGGCAAAGCGAGCGACCCAAAACTAAAAACGTACATCAGTAATACGCTGCCAACGGTTCGTAATCATTTACAACACGCAGAAAGCATCGAAAAATCGCCGTCGAAAAAGAAGGCCTCATGAGAGATCGATTGTTTCGTCTCTAAGGGACGAGTTTTTCGAGGTAAGCGGCGCACGATATCGTCGGCCAAAAACGCTATGGAAGGTGCGACCGATTACGAAGACCACGGTTCGTCTGAAGAATCCGACCCAATCAGAGAATCCGCCCGAGATACCCCGGGAAGTACCTATTCGTCCGATTCCTGGAGGGCCTCTACGGCCTCCTAGACCCAGCGAGCCATCTCCGCAGCCTCCCAAACCTCCGGAACCTGCGCCTCCCAATGCCCCGGAACCGGTTCACCCGCCGGATCCGAACGGGTGTCATACTTTGAAGTACTGAAAGCAAAGAGTTGCTAGGGACTTTGACCAAGTCGCGCTTGATGTTCCGGTGAAGAATCTTCCGCAGATCGGAAGGAATCCTTCGTCCTTCGTGGATGACAAACCACGAATGACAAATCCGCCGGAAGCTAGAAGCCAAGATTCACAATCTCAGATCCAGAAGGTCGCGCCGGTTTCACTAAGAAAAGCTTTTTGAGCAGAAGGTAACCGCGCGGCAAGCCCCAACCAAAGGCGACGAAAAACAACCACGAATGGACACCAATGGGCGCGAATTTGATCGATTCATTCGTGTCAATTCGCGTCCATTCGTGGTTGTTTTTCGTCGCCTTTGGTTGGGGCAACGCTGCGCTGCGTTCTTTTACGGCTAACTGGTATTCGCCGACGTCGTTCAATGGTTCGTCATTGGACGGCGTATTATCTTCTAGTTGCTCAGCCAAAGAAGGACCCGGAAGTAGCCACGGATTGGATCCAGCTTCCCGGTTGGCTCTTTTCTACGGCCTAGGCTAGTCGAAGCCGGTGCACGCAGCTCGGCAGGAGCGTGCACCGGCTTTTTCACCCCAAAATTAAACTTTTTTTCTGGTATTATCTTGTCGCATTGGAGATGCCTTCTCCGGCGCTCTCCGGATGAGCGGAGTTCGCCGCTCATGGTCGAAGTGGATCGCTCAAAATGCAGAATCCGGAATTGGGATTCAAGCATTCCGTGGCTACTAAGGGATCCGGCGGTCGCCGCAGCGCTGTCGCGTTCCGTTTCCGGTTTTTCCGGTTTCGGTGGCGATACACGCCCAGTGCAGCATTCTAGATTCAGAATTCTGGGTTCATTGGCGATCGGCTATTGCAACAAGCCCTGCGCCCCGGAACCAATCGATCTCGTCTCGCAGGGTCTGTTGCACGTCCCGGAACCGGATTCCCAGCTCTCGTTCGCTCTTGCTATGATCGTACCGGTTGCGATCGCCCTCACGGGCAATGAGCTGAACCGTCGCCCAACTGATCAAAGCCGGTTTCCCGGTGAGGCGGGCCTGCAGCTCAGTCAATCCTCCGATTACGTAAAGGGCGGCCATCGGTACTTTGCTTCGCGGCGCAGGAATGCCTGATACTTCTTCCAGTGCGTTGAACAGCTCGCCCATGGTCATTGCTCTACCAGCGACGATGTAACGCTCTCCTCGCGCACCGCGTTCGGCGACCCGAATCAATCCTTCCGCTACGTCCCGGGCATCCACCACCGAAAAACCTCCGGGCGGAATGCCGGGCAGCTTCTTGTGCAGGTAGTCAAGCACAGTCTGACCGGCGGAAGTTGGTCCGAAATCACCAGGCCCATGGATCCAGCCTGGCAGAACGAATGCCGCCCAGAAATCGGGATATGCTTCTAAGAACTTCAGAACTTCGCGGTCCGCCAATATCTTGCTTCGCTGATAGTCATCAGCCTGGCGTTCATCGCGCAGCATCGTTTCATCGGTCAATTCTCCCGGCTGACCTCGCAACGTTGCCGTGGAGCTGGTATGGACGAACCGCCGGATTCCCGCATCGTAAGAGGCGCTAAGAAGTCTCGCTGTACCGACGACGTTGGTAGTATATAACTGCTGCCAATGCTTACCGCCCTTGTAGTTATCGCGAAAATACGCGGCCGTGTGGAAGATGATGTCGGCACCGGCCAACCGCTGGGCGAAACTCGCCGGATCGTTTATGTCTCCTTCCACCAATTCCAATAAGAGAGAAGGAAATTGTTTTTCGGCTTTGCTGCGGGATCTGACTAAGGCGCGTACGGTGACGCCTTGGGCGACCAGAGCCCGCACCAGATTATTGCCGAGTAACCCGGTTGCGCCGGTGACGAAGGCAGTCCGAGGCAACCCTTTTGCTTCGCTGATTTCAGTCATATATTGCGAGTATATACTTGTAAAATGGACAAATACGAGTATTTGCTCGTGAAAAAACAATCTCCGATTCAGTCCATCGCAAAATCGCGTCCGCGCCGGCGCCAGGAACGTGGCCAGCGCCGAATTAACCAACTGCTCGATGCCGCCGACGCGGTTTTCGCCGCAATTGGTTACGACCGGGCCACCACCAACGCAATTTCCAAATACGCGGGTGTTTCGCCCGGCACCTTCTATCAGTTCTTTCCCAACAAACCAGCCGTCGCCGAAGCGCTGGCCAAGCGCTACGTGGAGCGCCTCAAGCAGATTCACCAAACCGCTTTTACTGTCGTGTCGGTCAACTCACCGTTACTAGAGCTGATCGAGCACGTGGTCGATCCTTTTCTTGAATTGCACCGTCAAGGGTCGTGTCTCGAAGCGCTCCTTACCGGTTCCGTAATCTCCGGCGAACTGAACTCGAATATTCAAGCGCTAGACCAGCACGTGGAACGGGGCCTGGAAAGGCTCTTTAACGCCCGCTGTCCCAAGGGTCGCCGGGGAGAGCTAAAGCGAGCAGCGACGATCTGTGTGCAATTGTTTAAGGCTCTGCTGCGTCCAGCGCTCAACGGCACACCCAAACAACAGAAACGAGGTACTCAAGAGTTGAAAACCGTCATTTATCGGTACCTGCAGCCCATACTGGGAGAAGGGCGGAAGAAATGACAGATGACGGTGGTGCTGAATGGGCGAGCCGGCGAGACGGCGAATGGGCGAGATGGCGGAACGGCGATTGGGCGAAGCGCGGATCAGAGATTCGAGCGCAGCAGTCTGTCAGACTTTGCCTTATGGAGTTTGATGGCAGGCTTTCACTATGGGCAAGCTTTCAGCGGCGAAGCCGCGACTCAGGATAGCCAAGGGCTGCGCCCTAGGAACCGGAATTTACAAGTGGCTCAGCGCTGAAGGCGCGTAACAATCGCAACGATCAATGTGTGGGACCAGCAGGCTTGAAACGCACCTTCAGTGCGTGATCGCTGGGTCGGATTCCTAGGGCTGCGCCCTAGGAACCGGAATTTACAAGTGACTCAGCGCTGAAGGCGCGTAACAATCGCAACGATCAATGTGTGGGACCAGCAGGCTTGAAACGCACCTTCAGTGCGTGATCGCTGGGGTCGGATTCCTAGGGCTGCGCCCTAGGCGATCCTGAGTCGCGGCTTCGCCGCTGAAGACCTGTTCAAACAAATTTGATCGAGCGAAGCCCGACAGGCGGCCAGTTTGACCGATGGGTAAGATCTAGAGGAAGGCTTTACATGGACAATCATTCTATTTCTGAAAAAAGCGCCGGCGCGCCCATTTGCCGCTTCGCCGTCTCGCCGTTTCGCAGGACGCCTTCGCGCTAATCCGGTTCAACGTAAGTTTAAGACGCAGAAATCTGTGGACCGTGAACGGCAGACAAAGGGGATCGGAGCCGGAAGCCAGCCGACCGCTAATCGCTCGCCGTGAATGCTGAACGACGAGCTTCCAATTTCCAGTTTCCAGCGGTTGGCGCTAACGGGTAACGGCTACTGATCGAAGTCGTCTTTGTCTGCCCGTTCGATAACCCCGAAGAGACCGTGAGCCTCATCTGCGATTCCGGCTGTGAAGTATAGATGATCTTTGACAAAGACCAGTGACCACAGCCCATTAAACTCCAGCGGCTGGCTCGAGCGGTGAAGAAGCGTGGTGCGAAACGCTCCGGTGCGGATGTCGTACGCGTTGATTTGGCCGTTACCAAAGTTGCCGACCAGCAAGACTTCATCATCGAATCTGCCAAAATGATCTGGAACCCGCGCGAGGCCCCAAGGAGAGTCCAGCTGTCCGCCGGTGATCAAGCGCTTAAGCAGGTGGCCTTCGGTGTTAAAGACATCGACGAAACCGTTATGCGGACCGGCCACATCGTCATGCTTTTCACCGTTCTGTGCAGCGAATGTGACGTAGAGGAGGTTGTCGATGTTCGCGATGCCGAAGGGTGCCCATCCCGTAGCCCCCTTGGGTACGGGCGGTGGATCGGGATCCACAAAGCTGCCAGCGATCTTAATCTGCTGAAATTTGCTATCAAATATATCAACGGTTCCATCATGAAAGTTTGTTGCGTAAAGGGTTGGGCCGCCGCCGTCCGGACGAACAGCCAATGCTAGCCCTTTGTATACGGCACGGGCGGCTGAGTTATCGACTTTGTTCACAGCGCTGGTGATCGGCTTCAATCCGCCATTCCAGGCCGTGATACTTCCATCTTCTCCGTCGAAGATAAACGCGGCGGGTTGGCCGTCAGACAGGAGGAACGCGTTCTGAAACGTGCTAAAGACGATGCCGGTAGGTGCAGCCTGGGGCGGAGTTCCAGTATCCGCCGAGGTTGGAGGAATAGTTACCACCAGGGGAACAAGTGTACCATCCAGCTGGTAAAGGGTGGAAAGACCCGAGCCATTATCCGCAACCCAAAAAATATTGGCGTTCATGTTGAGGGCCAAACCCCAGGCATTTACTAGATTCGGGTCAGTGCGATCAGCAACACCGGCGATGTCGCTCTGCAAGCTTGTCCAGCCAAACAAGTTTTGGTGTTCTTCGGCCTGAACGCTGTTGGGGAACACCGACAAAAATTGCAGCCCGGATACGACAAGAGCTGCGCCATAAGGACGAAGCGGACGAGGAAAGCGGATCGTTTTCATAGATTGAAAAACAGACAGGGGAGGCTGCGAATCGCTCACCGGCTGCGGTAAGACCACTCCTCCCCACCAAAAAAAGACCGAGAATCGCTCAATTTATTCCCCAAAAGGGGAGAATATTTTCTTAGCGAGAGATCTTTCGGCAAAAGAGAATCAGTCTGCTTCTCTCGAGTATAATATCAGGATGTGCCCGGGGCTATCCAGCTTCGGCAATCGACACCCCACCGAGAAGCAGCGGCCGCTGGACCCGCAACTTATAACCTGCGACCTGTAAGGCTTAGAGTAACGGGATTGTATCGAGATAGATCAACCGTTCGCCCAATCGCGGAGGGAAAGGAATTGGTCGCGGAAACCGTATACTCGGGAAACCTGGCACGTCGAAGCGGGCCTGAATTTCGCGAACGGTGACCCCTTCGCGTTGCGCGAGCAAGATCAGATCGAAGTCGCTCGGGATTAATTCAAACTCCGCGATCAACAAACGATACTCGTTTGGCTGCGGATCGTTGGTGAAAGTGATTGTGCCATACCATAGCGCGGCATCCGGCCCGGACGGCGATGGATTTTGTGGCGTGATCGAGACGTCGCTTGCGGCGGCGTCTTGCCAACCCAGTTCCTCACTTTGCGATGCCACGGCCCGCTTCTGCACGCGAATGTCGATGCGATTGCGGTTTGGTGCCTCCGGCGCCAGCCCTGCGATGACGACTCGCAGCGTACGCAGATCGAATGGCTCCCGAGTCACCACGACAGAACGATCGGGCGTCAACTGGGCGAAGTCGGCCAAGACGACGCGAGAAAGCTCCGTTCCTGATATCGAGTGTGGCTGATAGCGCGCCAAAGCCAGGCGGATGAAGGGTGCGTATGTCTCCGTCTCGTCTAGAACAACGTCGCAATACCAAGCGTTCTTTGTTTTGTCGAAATGAACCGCGTGACCCGCGACATCAAACAAGCGAGCTGCTCCGTCAAGCTGCAGCCCCGTTCCGGTCGCTACTGCATCCGAAAAATCGTAGAACTTCGGGACCGCGGCTATCGGACGTGTCTGCCAGATCGGGTCGAGCCCCCACTGGGTGAAGAACGGTTTGTCTGCTTCGCGTTCGTCATCTGTTGGAGCGGACGCTAACTCAGGCCACGTCACTACGCCGAGCAGTTCGCCGACGCCCGACGAATACCATGGGCGACCAAGATAAACGCGCAAGCCGCGACCGCTCCGTACACTGGTCTGGATGTTCGTCGAAAGCTCGCGGGTCCAACCGAAAGTCGGAACGACATAAAGTACACTGGGAGCGAGCGGTCGCGAAGAGCTGGGAACGTCGACCGTGACCGCGTGACTGGTGCGGGTGAACTGATCGTCCGGGCCGGGAGGGAAGTAGTCGCGGAAGCGCGACGTCGCGATCGCTTTATATTCCACGACGTGATGCTTGGTGTCGCCGAAATCGTGCTGGGGTGCGGCTAATCCCGGCGCGATAGAATTCGGCGCGACACCGATCTGTTGACCATCATTGGCAAACCAGATCGCGTCGTCTTCCGGGAGATAGTACCCGACTTGGCGTTGGTCGACCCCAGGCGCAATTAAGACTCTTTCGCTCGTCGTCGGGAGCGGAATTTCGTCAACGTGCGTCGAGTTGTGAACGGTCGATGGATCACCGGATCCGGTATCCACGGGATCGGTCCATTGCCCGATAATGTCGACCTTAACCGTGCTCGCGCCGTTGATCGTCAGGCCGCCAATCAGACTCGCTTTCTTTGATGCGGGTGCACGCCAGCCTGTCACGAGCTCAAACGGTGAGTTTGGTTCGGTCAAAAGTACGGTGGGACCCGTTTGCTGTGCCGGGATCTCGTCGAAGTAGGGAATTCCGATGGGTTGCTGGACGGCATGCACCAGAGTCAGGGTATGCGATGGCGTCAATGCCCAATGCCCGCCTTCTAAGGCATAACGCGTAATGAGTTCAAAGAATTCGGCGACGCCATTGAGTTCCTGCGCTAAGAAGGGATCATTCGCACCGTTATTGAGGTAATCGGCATTTAGCGCGTCGACGTATTGTTTGATCCACTCCCAGATACCCATCTCCGGAAGATCTTTGGGACCGAGATAACTACTCAAAGGAATCTCGAGCGTGGTCGCTTTCGGTATGCTGACGGTCAACTCACGGCTGGGCGCATCCCAGGATGGCGTAGCTTTCCCCTCGACCAGCTTAAATCTGAATGACTGCAAGTCGGGCCATTTCCCGTCGAACGGAATCAAGGTCACGGACCCTGGGCGCTGCGGCGCATCCGGGGGTATCGCATAGCTCAGTTTCGACCCTGCAATCGTCCCGTTCGTATCCGGGGGCGTGTCCGGAAGATTGCGAAGCGCCGCGCCACGCGAGAACGGATCCGGGAAATAGGGTAGCGTGATGACCGGATCGGGTATGACTGGCACTTGGGTGTGTTGCGCGTCGCCGGCGTCTTGGGTTGGGAGTTTCCCGCCATCCTTCGCTACAATGAGATCGTACGTGGCTTGATCTCCCTTGAGCTTGCCCGACCCATCATCGAACATCCCGTGGTGCTCTGCCATCTTCACGTCAACGCGGGCCGGGACGATGTGTCGCTCGGCAGTTTCAGTCGTCGGTTTTGTGTCGAGCGAAGGATCCGTGTTGTGCGTGCGAATAACGATCCGATCGAGGGACGACCCATTCTTGTTGTCGAGTTCCTGGTAAGCGACATCGGGAGCTGGCACCGGTTCATATCGCAAGTACGGTGTTCCTTGCGGATTGCTCGGAATCGCACTGTCTCCCGGCTGATCGTCGCGGAGCGCGACGCTGTTCCCGGCCACATCCACGGTCCGGGCGCGAACCCGATAGGCACGACCGAAGCGCAACTCAGGCAGCGACCCTTTCACCACCTGGAACTGTTTCTTCATCTTAAACGGTGTCGCGGGCTCGTCGAGGGTTGGATCGTCATCGAGCGCCTTGTGCGGATCGGGACTGCGATTCAGCGACTTTCCGGGGCGCGGAACGCTCAGGCTCCATCCGGTCCAACGTGCAACGCGTTCGTGGACATACAGGTCGCTGCTGCTGGGCGGAAGGTTCGGGTCGATCGGTGGATCTGGCGGCCGTGTCGGATCGTCGGCTGGCTGCGCTGCGCTAAACTGGTTGAAGCCTTCTTCGTCGACCGTCTTCAACGATACAGAGCTGGGTTCACCGAAGGCATAGTCGCCGTTGCGACGGTGCAGTGAGTGCCACTTATGGTCGTGCGATGACCACAAATCGATCCGATAGCCGCGAATGAGATCACGCGCGATCAGCGGACGCGGTAAGTTCTTGCCAGCATCCACGGCATCGTTGAATTCCTTTGATTGGCTGATGCTTTGCACCAATTGGATGCCGCGGCCCGACCCGACCAACGACATCCCGCCCGAGCGTAGCGCCGTGAGTCCGCTGGCCACGCGCTCCTGGGTGGTGCCTGCACTGGCAAAATTTTCAGCCAGAGCGATTGCCTTGAACATGGCGCCATCGATGTCGAGTTGCACCAGATAAAACAGGCCCGACCAAAGCTGGAGCAGGCCATTGGCGATATCCTGCCGGAAAGTCGGTTGGATGGCGGGAGCAGCCGAGAATTGGTCTGGCGAGCGCACATAGGCCGTGAGCGGGAAGTTCCACTGGGGCACGATCTGGAGGCTCGTTCCCGGTGTAAAAGCAGTAACCGCAATTGTCAGAAATCCGGTCGGATCAGGAGAGTTGGCGACAAAATCCAGCGGCACCTCGACGTCGATCACTAACCCGAAGGCGCGCAGCAGTTGTGGGTACGACTGCAGCGAAGCGATTGCTTGGTGAAAATCCAGAAGCTGTGAAAAGTCCTGCGGTGTACTCGGTAAGGCCGGCCGGCCTGGTGCCGGCGGCATCGTGGTGTACAGATCGAACCGCCGTGCGACCGCGTTGGTTTGGCTCGAATTGACCAATTGAACCGACGTCGGCACGTCGCCACTATTCTCCGGCGACGGTTGGGCGTAGCTTAGCAGCTCTGTAGCGGCAAGGTCCTGTTGGTCGCGCCATGCTTGTAGCCGCTCATAGGCTCGCAGGTAAGCGGGATCACCGCGCTGCCCACTCACTCGGAATCCGCTCACGTAATCACGGATACCTCGCTCGATGAACGTGAGGAGTGGATTATGAAAAGCGGCGTACTGGTAAAGGTTCTTCACCGATGAAAGCGCTTCTGCCACCGGATACGAAAGGATCAAACGTTTGCTGTAATCGGCGCGTTGAAATACTGCGACGAATGTCTCCTGGTTGAAGACCGCTGCCCAAAGCGCTTCGTTGAGCGGTGAAGTGTCGACCGTGACTGTCGTTTGCTTGCCGGCGCACTGTAATGTCACCTTGAGCCCGGTAGCCTTCAGCGTATGCGGCCAATTCAGAAAATCGGGAAAACTTCCCAGCGTGGCGGCGCCCGATAGACGAGGGGTGATATAGACCGACAGACGAAGTGCTTGATTGTTGGAGGTAAAGCCGTTGGGCAAGGTAACGATAGAAATAATTTCACTGGGCATGGTGGTGCTCCGTTTTATGCCGCGAACGCTGCCGCGTATTCTTCCCAGAGCTGCAGCGTTGGCAGGACATCCTTAACACTAGGGTCGTTCGCGCCATTGCCGTAACTCCGTTCGACGGAAAGTTGGACCGACGCGCTGAAGAACAGGACGTGTACTGAAACCGTCAAGGTCGCCCGACCGGTCACTTTTCCGCTGGCGCTGTCATAAGTGAGGCTGAGATTGAAGTCGACTGAGATCGAAATGATGCCGAGCACATCAACCTCGCCACCCAGGTCCACGAATCCGCTCAAGGTCGTGTCATTGCTGACGAGTTTGAAGTAGATCCCCGCCATGATATGTACGCCGCCGCTCGCGACGCCTAGATCGAGCGAAAAGTTGCCGCCAAATTCGAGTTGGCCTTCAATCATGATCGGGCCGGTCGTATCCACCTCAACGTGGAGAAAACCGCCGCCGCCGAGCAGCTCGACGGTTAAGAGAAATGGGTGATCGCGTTTGCCGAAGTAGAAATCGAATTGCGGCGTGCCGCTGAAGAACGGGAGTGTCAGGGCGGCGTCGATCAAGATGTTCTCGAGGGAAAACACCCCGATGCCCACCGGCGGAAGTCCGAGTGAATAGCCGGCGGTTACGCCCGTTGGCGTGACCTCAATGCTCGGACCGTCGCCGAAACCGTCGCTCGGGATAATGTCGCTGAGCTGGTTTACAAATTCGAGCGGTCCCTCAAATACGACGGCAGGCCCATTGCTGCTATCGAGTTGGACCTGTACGCTCGTTTTCTTGCTAGTGCCGGCCGTAAAAGTGAATGAGCTGACATTGAGCCCGATGATGTTGAGGAGATCGAGCTTGAAGTTTGTCAACACGCCGGTCATGTCGAACGTCCCCTGGCTCGTCGGCGCGTTCACGAGTTTGGTTATTTTCCCGTCGATCGTGAGTGTGGAGTTTCCGTTGTTGTTAACCTTCAGCAGTGGCGGAACGTCGAATACCCCCGGTGCCCAGTGTACCGAAGTCACGATCTGCTGTGGATTGCTCGGGCTTGGTAATGCTTGCGTGGTGATCTTCGGAGCGTTCTTTCCGGCATCGACAGGCTGGGAAGGAAATGCAGTAAGCAGGTCCTTGATGGTTACCGACCCGAAAAGTTGCGCTGACAGATCGAAAAAGTCGCCCGGATCCAACAGATTTTGTGCGGCGTTCGCGAGTTTGCCACCGACTGGCCCGGCACCGGCCGAGAGACCGCTGATTGAAAGATTCGGAGTTGCAATCCCACCCGCCTTATCAGCACTAAATTTGAGGGCAGGGGTAGCAAACGGTGTCAGATCCGCAAACACGCCCGACACCTGGCTTAGCCCCTGGTTCACGTAATCGTCGAACAGTTTGAACGTAGTCGCCGTCGTCGTCCCAAGCAGCTGCTCGACCGCTGGGATCGTAGCCTCTGCTTTGACTAACGTCGGCAACAGATTGTAGACACTGCTCGGTTGGCCCTGCACATCGAAGTGCAGTGCGGTAGTGGTCAACGAGGTATCGTCGGAGCCTGGCGCCGTAGGTTCGGCATAGGCGACCTTCTGCGAACCGACTTCGCATCGTCTTCGGCTGATCCCGCCGTCGTTGGCACTTTGGTATTCGATTTGCACCTTCGATAGCGCGGTGGCGATCGAGTCGCCCAACGGAACGAAGATTAGCGCTGCTGTAAAATCGACTGCTCGCTGGGTCACGTCCGTGGCAACGACATGAAACTTGAACGGATTGCCAGCAACATAAACCCAGAATGAATCGCCGGTACCGACGATTGGAGCAGGCAAAGTGATGTGGGGCGTCACGATCGTTGTTAACCGAATGCTGCGACGTAAAGGCATCTCACGCCCGAAGCTGTTGTGCCCCGGATGGTTGTACGCCGCGTCGTCGAACTTTTTTTCCGGTTCGCGCACGACAATGTACATGTACTGACGGAGATAGGCGGCCGGAGAGCCAGCCGTTGTGCCGGATGTAACGCTTTGAACTTTGCGTTCAGTTACCTTTACGAGCGACGCGCGATGTCCAAACGGGTAAAGCACGCCCTCGTAAACGATGCGAACATAATGATCTCGTCCTTGGGTCGCGATATGACGCCATTCGCTTAGATCGAGGTGCTGCTGCGGAACGAAAGGGTTGGTTGAGATTGGCGGATTCCACCGTCCATCCGAGGTTAGCCAAGCGCCCAATGTAGAGAGCACGAAGCGGTCGGCGCTTATCGGCGTGGGAACAAACGGACCATCTGGTTGCCCGTTTGCATCGACTTTCGAGTATCCATTGAATGCAGAAGTCAGGATGACGATTTCCGCGCGATCACGCTTGTTCATTGCACCACGGAACGGTGACTCGTCGGTCGGAGACGGTAGCGGCCGCGGAAGCGGCGTGTAGTCGGGCGACCAGACCGCTCGCAAGGGCGTTCCGGCCGGTAGCTCCGTGTACCAGAGTTCGGTCCGCTGGTTGTGGGTCACCGGATGCACCGCATGACTCCATTGCGCCTTCTCGTCGGGCGATAGGAAGAGTCGATAAGGAAACTCGATCGAGGTTTGCTGTGCGCCGGGCTCGATGATTGGTCGATCTGTCGCGTTGGATTGCGCGACCGGAACAACCTGAAGTTGGAATTTCGACCAATCGAGTAAGCCTTCGACCGTAAACGGAATCGATGAGACACTCGACGGGACCAAGAAAACCAGCCGGCTGGGATGGGTAATGCGCGCGCCGACCTGTCCAGGTGGAACCGGGTCCTCTGGTGATTTTCCATTGTCCACGTCCGATGGCTGGCCTGGCGGCGGCGGGTAGGGAAGTGCCTCGAAATACGCCTGCTCGAAGATCGATTGCGGCTGAAACTCGTACGTCAGGTACGCCGGCTGTTTTGCGTCGGTATGAGTCAGATTTGGATTATTCTTGTCGCTCGTGTCGAGCTGCAGATTCTCTGCAGATATGCTTAGCGCGAGGAGGTCGCGCGGCCGGTAAAGTTCGGCAATCAACTGCATGCGCTCGACCTCCTAGGCTGGACCGTGATGGGCATAGTCAAAATCTCCCAAGTTATCGGCCCGGAACGGGTACTTCAGCCGGTAGCAGGAGCTACGTCTTTTGCTAAATTTCATTCCCGGACAGAACTTCACTTTCCGCAAAGATAGCTATCACCGAATCCGGCGTCTATACGCACAATGGCGTACGCGGAAATAGCCGATAGCGAAATTTGCTATTTGCCATCGGCTATCGGCTATTTGCCCTATGATTCAGGATACGCGTCGCTACTTTTTTTTGTTTGTGGTCGCTGCGCTGGCAGCTGCAGTCGCCGGATGGGCCGGAACAGACGCTCCAGGGTACCGAGAGGCGATCAGGGCGACCCCGTTGCTCTGTACGTCACAGAATACCATCGGTCAGGCGATCGAGTATCCCAAATCCGGCACACCCGAGGTAACAGCGCTACTAGTTGAGATTCCGCCCGGTCAAGAGACCGGCTGGCATAAACATCCGGTGCCCATCTTCGCCTACGTGCTTTCGGGCACGTTAACCGTGGAGTTCGCCAATGGAGAAAAACACGAATTTCACCAAGGCCAAGCCCTGGCCGAAGCTGTGGAGACGCCTCATAACGGATTCAATGCCGGGACCGATGCGGTGAAGCTCGTTGTATTTGCTATGGGCGCAAAAAATGTTCCGGTCGCGGTTCCGTTAAACGAAAAGTAGGTGAGCCGGAAACAGGGCGGACCAAACCATCGGATTACTCAATTACCTCTCCCAAACCTGGATTACGGAATGAACCGCATCTTCTGGAAGTGAGCAAAGAGCCGAAACAGCATTTCTTCCGTATCGACCCATTCGTGGAAACCGAACCGCCGTGACTTGGTTGTATCCGACATGACGTCGTATTCGAGGTTAAAAATCGCTTCGCCAAAAGGCCACGCGACCGCCTCTTGGAAGGTGTAGTCCAGAAGCTGATACTTCTTCACCAGCGCGTTCCAGACAGGTTCTTTGTCAGACATAAATTGGGCGAGCGGCAAGCGCTGGGGCGGCGCATACTCCATTCCGAAAAATTCCGCCAGCCGGGGCCAGATATTCTCCCAGCGATTGAAGTCTCCATTCGTAATATTAAAAGCCTGCCCGTCGCACCGATCATTTTCTCCCGCCCAAACGATGGCTTTGGCCAGCAGCTCGGCGTCCGTCATTTCCATCACCGTGCAGTAGGCAGCAGTTGACCCTGGGAAGCGGAGAGGCAAGCCCATTTCCTTGCAGAGAGCCGCGTACACGGCGATGACTGTGGCCATGTTCATGGGATTTCCAACGGCGAAGCCGCAGATACTCGATGGCCTCAACGCCGACCAGGACCAGGCTTTTCCGGCCGATCGTTCCTTCAGGTAGTCCTCTTGATTGTAATAGAAATTCGGCGGCAGGTGTCGCGGATCAGTCTCTTTTGCCGGCGTCTTGTACGGACCGAGATGTGCACCATAAAACTTTGCGCCTTCGAGCAGTACCACCTTCCGGAAGGCTTTGGAGAATCGTTCCACCGTTTCAACGGTGTGAACGAGCATGTCAAGGTTAGGAGCCACTTCGGCAAAGAAATCGGGCGCCGGTTGCAGCGCCGCGTAAAACACGTGTGTCACATCACCAATCCCGCTCAGCCGGGCTTCAACCTCCGATCGATTCAAAAGATCGACCGGAATAAATTGAGCGGTAGTTCGGAATTCAGGACTTCGCCGCGATAGCCCGATCACCTCCCAACCGCTAAGCGTGATAAGATGATTTACCACGGCTCGGCCGGTCACGCCGAGCGCTCCTGCCACTAAGGCCTTTTTCATAGAATGAGATTCTCTATCCGATTTTGTTGAAAACGAGAACAGAAATGGCGGGATCCGGTAGCGACCATGAAGCCGAAACTGGAAGCCTCACGGCAAGGCGCCAAGACCGACTTGAACAGAAGGTAACGGCGCGGTATAGCCGCGACCCAGGCGAAGAAGAAGAACCACGAATAGACACTAATGGACACGAATTGATTCCTTTATTCGCGTCCATTTGCGTTCATTCGTGGTTAGGATAATCTCGCGTAAAAACAAGATTTGCACGAAGCGCAGTAAGAAGAAACCAAGGGCCTCAACTGAGCTCAGCCGAACGGCTTCTTCGTTAGTTCCGTTTGCTGCCGTACCAAACATTCTGATTCCGCTTCTCATCCTTTGCCCCTTTGCATGAGATTTTCCAATCTGGGCTATTTGCTTCCCGGCTTCCCTGTTTCCGAAGTCGCGATTCGGTCCACCAATTCGGTAAACCGCGAGTTCTTGAGATCTGGAGCCAACACCTGGAGTTGAGTTACCTGTTCACTCGAGAATCCCGAGCCGACAACTCCTCCCAAGGTTTGTGCTTCGGCCGCGATTCGCATTCCAGCATCAGGGAGCTTGTCGGGGCCGCTCAACCGAAATGAAACGGCCGAAAGCGGACCAAACAGTAATTCCCAAACCAACTCGGGCCAATCCTCTAAATTGGGTTCGACGCCCGCTTCGCGCGCAAACAACAGCGCCATCAGGTGCATGGACTGCAGTTGCGATCCGGCTCGCTGGGACCGGTAATCCGCAATTCCGGCATTCATTTGGTCTCGTGTCGGATGCGGTCGGATTCCGCTCCAGGCGTATGTGATCCAGCGCGCTTGTAACTCGAGCGGAGGGAAATACGGTCCGGTTTGCTCCCATAGACCGAGGAAAGCAAGACCGGCTAAATCTGGATGGAATGTAAATTTGTAAAGGTCGGCATGTTGAGCGTCCAAATCGAGCACGCTACCAAGTTCCGGGCTCAAGAATGGCAGGTTCAAATGAAAGCCAGTACCTAAGATGATGGCATCAAATTCTTCACAACTTTCATCGTCGAAACGAACAGCCTGGTCCTGAATGGCGTTGATCCATGGTTTTACCGCGATCCGCCCCTCGGCAACCAGGGGCAAGAAGTGCTGGCTCAGCGCCCTTCCGACGGTCAAGAAATCGCCCGCCGGCTTTAAGGCACCACACTGTTCCGGACTACCAAACACCCGCACGATGTAATCTTCCGTCGCCTTTCCCAGGGCTTCTCTTGGAGTTACCTCTGCCTTCAATGCCGCAAATCGGGTAAATGCAATGGTATCGCTTGGTACTCCGGCTACCAGCTTTTGGATGACGTAACGTTGCCGGCGGAAAGTTGATACCACCCGCGCGGCACCAAGCATGGCGACGTCGCTGGCGATTTCCAGCGCACTGATAGCGCACCCCACGACCAGTACTCGCTTACCGCGGAAGCTCTCCGGGTCCTTGTACTGAAAACTGTGAAGGACGCCACCCGAACCGCAAAACGACGGGAGCCCTGGTAGCGATGGAATTGCAGGTCTATTGAATCGGCCGGAAGAAACCACAACGTGCGAAAATGTCTCGCTCCTTTCTTCTTTGCCGTTCGATTGGATTTCCCATCCGCCGCTCCGATCGCGCTGGATTAACTCGACCCGGGTGCGAAACCGGATGTGAGAGAGGAGATCGAATGTTCGGGTGTAGCGCTGCAAATAAGCAAGAACCTCCCGATTAGATGGAAATATCGGGGTTCGCGGTTCATGAGCCAGATCACTGAAGCAAGTTAGTAACCGGCTCGTGTTCGTGACCATTGAAGGCCAGACTCCGCTATAAGGTGAGCGAGCATTCCATTGACCGCCGATAGCATCGTCTTGTTCAAAGACTACCGGCTCGAATCCGTGCTGTTTCAGGTATTTTGCGACGACTAAGCCGCCCGGACCGCTTCCAACGATTGCGACTCTCCGCGGCAAACGGGTTTGTGGAACGGAGTCGCTCACCTGCCCTCCTTTCTATTTAGGAACGCGTGCGCCTCAGCTGAGATAAAACTCGTGTAGAGGAAAAGCACAGGCTATTGCTGACAGAAAACCGTGAAACCTTCAGTCCTTTTCACCACAGTTGTGGTCGTCGGTTTCTTCCACCACGCTTTCGCGGCACCTCCGAAGACGATCACTGCGGCAGACGCCAATCGTCCGATTACGCTGCAAATCGGCCAGGAGGTGGTATTAAGACTCGAAAGCAATCGAGCGACCGGCTACAGCTGGCTATTGGCAGAAAGCAAGAATACGGTTCTAACCAATCTCGGCCGGGCTACCTATGAAAAGGGGCGCGGAGCAGTCGGAGCGGGTGGAATCGAGACATGGAAATTTCGAGCAACCAAAAGCGGTGCTGAGACATTGAAACTCGAGTATCGCCGTCCATGGGAAAAGAAAGTACCGCCAGCAAAGACAGTGATCTTCGACATTACCGTGCGCTGAGACGGACACTATATTAACTGACTCATGCCAGACGACCTGAGCCCAGCGCTGTTGCGTAATCATCGAACCTGGTGAGATAGAGGTTAGTCGCGGTGGGCCAAGTAATCCGCGGGAAAAAGGGTGACGTGATCCACCTCCCGAAAAAAATCCCTCGCGCGCCGAGGACCGTCGGCAGTGAGAATCTGCAAGTCCGGGTGATCCGCGTACCGGGAGATTTTGACCACTTCTTCGCGGCCTTGGCTGATCGGTTGTTCGCGCCGCCCTCGTCTCGTCGGATGCAAGGTTCGACAACAAAGCGAATCTAGGTGAACCGGTAGACACGGCCCGTTGCGCGGATAGGTATAGAGGACTAGTTTCTAAACATAAGCTCAAAGGGCATAGTCCACGGGCTTACGAGGGAAGGCACAGCGGCCAGAGCAACGGTCGAACCGGAGAAGCCGGCTGGCGTGGATCTCCGTATCCTGTTTCTCGCCGGCGTGATGATCGCCAGCATGGCTTTGATCGGTGTGCGCCTCTGGTTTGTTCAGGTGGTTTTGGCGGACTACTATCGCCATAGAATTCGCGGTAGTTCTGAGGTGACGGTTCGAATTCCGAGCGCGCGCGGAGAGATTCGAGATCGAAATGGCATCCCGCTCGTCACTAATCGGCCGAGCTACGAAGTCGACTTCTATCTCCCGGACATCGTCAACGGGTACAAGCAAAAATACGCCGAGGTTCCGATGACAGAGTTCCGGGCAAAGGACAGTCACGGCATGCTTCACGATCGCAACGAGCCCGACATCGTGGAAATTGTCGACCGCGCCATTGTTCCGAAGCTACGAGCCTTGAAGCTCTCTGGGTCGTTCAATGCAGAAAAACTTCGCACCCATTTCCAAAACGACTCCCTCGTCCCGTTTCCCTATCGCCAGGATCTTGATTTTGCGACCTTCTCCAAGTTTGCGGAGAAGGATCTCGGCATTCCGGGCGTCCAGGTAAATGTTACACCGGTTCGCCAGTACACTTATGGGGCGCTCGGTGCGCAGATCCTTGGCTATGTTGGTGCCCCGAAAGACATCAGTCATTTGCCAGATATCAAGGACTTTGATTTCTATCAGCCGGATGTGCAGGGAAGAACGAATATCGAATACTCGATGGACGATGTCCTGCGAGGAAAACCTGGAAGGCGTATTTTAACGAAGAACGCTAAGGGTCAGCTCGAGGGCGTGAAGGGAATTGTTCAATCGAGCTCTGGTTCCAACGTATACCTGTCGATCGATGCGCGGATGCAATATATTGTCGAAAAGACGCTCCGATTCGTCGGCCGAGCAGCCTGCGTGGTAGTGGACCCAAATAACGGGGAAATTCTGGCGATGGCCTCGGTACCCTCATTTAATCCCAATAAGTTCATTCCGGCGATTTCTGCCCGCGACTGGGCCGCGATTAAGAACGGGGCAGCCGATCCGCTCACTAACCGGGCAACCAGCGCTTATGCGCCGGGCTCCACCTACAAAATCATTACTGCCCTCGCCGGATTAACCAGGAACCTGGCTAAAGCCCGATTTACATGTTCCGGGGGCGTCTCGTACGGCGATACCTACATGCATTGTTGGGGCGTGCATGGAAATCAAGATCTGGTCGAAGCGATCAGACACTCCTGCGACGCCTATTTCTATCAATTCGGGAACGCTGCTGGGATAGACGCAATCGATCGCGTTGGCAAAACACTTGGGCTAGGTCAGTCCAGCGGGATAGAACTGACCGACGAGGACCCAGGTCTGCTTCCGTCGCCGGATTGGTTGCAAACAACCAAGAACGAGCGTTGGTCGCAGGGCCAGACCGCCAACGCATCCATTGGTCAAGGCTACGTACTTACTAGCCCGTTGCAGATGGCGATGGTCGCGGCCACAGTCGCAAACGGCGGAATTTGCTACCAGCCCACTCTCATCCATCAAATCCAACAACCGGACGGCGCGATCATTCGCCGGCCGCCCAAAATTCGGGGCGACCTCACCAGAAATAACAAGCTTAGCCAAGAACAAATTGAACTCGTTCGGAAAGGGATGTGGGAGGTAGTCAACGCTCCGGATGGGACGGGTAAACAAGGCTCGGTTCCTGGTGCCCAAGTTGCCGGAAAGACCGGGACAGCTCAGTTCTGGCGCAGCGGCAAAAAGGATAATCATACCTGGTTTTTGGCCTTTGCTCCCTATGATCATCCGAAGATCGCTTTGGCCGTTATGATCGAAGGCGGCAAGTCTGGCGGTGGCGTTGCCGCGCCCGTGGCTGCCGAGATTATTAAACAGGTTCTAGCCCTGGATAACGGATACGATCCCGGCCTGAAGAGGTTAGATCCAGCGATAGGAAACTACAAGCTCGTCGACTCCGTCACCTTTCCCAAAAACGCCGATGCGCAGATTGTTTCGAGTGACTCAGAGGGCCCGGATGATTCCGGACCAGCCGATACTGAGCAGACTCCGAAAAGGTTGACTCAAACCCGACAGGCTGAGCCCGATATTCGTTCCGAGCCGGATATTGGACGGACCTCTCGCAACCCAATCCAAAACTTCTTCAACCTGTTCAAAAACAAACCGAAACAGACGTCAGGAAACCAACCAGGCGAAGAAAAGAAAAAACATCACTTCCTGTTCTTTTGAAAGAACGGAAACGGCGCGAACCCGCTGAAAACGGTAAAGGGTTGGTCCGACGCCAACAAATAGCCACCAAGAACGCAGAGATCGCAGCGCGGCATAGCTGCAGCTTCCGCATCATTGTAGGAAGCAACGAATCCAAGCGAGATCCGTTTGGTCGGCCGGGAATTGTTTTGCTGGAGGTCTAGAACAAAAACCAGGCCATCAAGTCATAGATCTCAGAACGATATACGTCGTTGTGATGGCCGCCCCAACCGCCGTTGAACTTATTGTTGGGATTAGAGTGTAGCGGCGTGAGGTCTGCGACTACGAGTCGCGGTCCCGATTGCGATGGAAATCTACCATAAAAGCTACTCCCAAAATCCACAGGGATATCCGGCGCGCTGGTATACTGACTGGCTGTATTTGGAGATGGACCGGTTGCGCCTAGTGCTGTTCTAGCACCCGGAGAGACCAAGTTAAAAGCCGCTGCGGGGAAGGCTCGAGTGAGAGCGTAGTCTTCGGCAGATTTGCTGATCAGCAGAGCAGGTTTGAAATAAGGGATCACGTTGCCATACAATTTGGGATCATCTAATGCTTCCGTTCGGAATGCCGCTTGCAGCAAGACGACGCTAAATGAGACATCTGTGATCGTCGGCTGATCTCCGGCCAACCGCTGCAAAGCGGAGCAAATCACCTTGCACCCGAAACTGTGGCCAAACAGATTCAGCCGCAAACTGGTTTGTGATGGGCGAGCTTTCAAGATCAGCTGTAAGATGGCATAAAGGCCTTCGTCACCCACATCGTCCGCTCGCTTCTCCATGGTGTAATAGGTAAGAAGCTGAATATGATTTAAGGGGTTGACGGGGTCATCGTCTAACATCGATGGCCAATGAATCCCAATTAGGAACGGAACAAAAGGATTCGCACCTTGGTGGACGTTGGTCCTCGTCCGGAGGATCTCAATGAAATCTGTGGTCGCCACGTTGTATTGCTTCAGGGCGGCGTCAGCAGTGGTCCACCAGCCGTGAGAATAGACGAAGACGTCAGTTGTGCCGAACGGAATCGACATAGTTTTAGTGACTATGTCTTCGATTTGTTCGTCCGGATCGATGACGCCGTTTGCGTTAATGGGAACTGTAATATAATGAGCCATATATAGTCAGGGAATTAGTGGACGGGATAAGGAGAGGTCGGTATGCGGCGAAGCATTTCTCAGCGCTAGGCGTACGTAATTATACGTATTCCCAATGCCGATTCTTTTTGCAAAACTATTTCTCCTAATCGTGAATCTCGTTCGCATCCTGTCTGCTCAAGTAGTGTTAAAGTTTATGTTAGGCAGTTGTGTGTCGTGGAAGCCTCATGGTCTATCATGGCTCCACGATTTTCTTGACTTGATGCTTCCGGATCTGGCACTATCACCGGCCCCAGGACGCCCGCTATGCGGAGCGAAAGTATAAAGAAGGACGGATTAACCGTGTTCAGGTTTCCCAGGTTGAAATCGGTACTCGTCGGATGCGCAAGCCTAACACTGTTAATCGGCATCAGCTTAAGCAACACCGGCTGTAATAATAGTAGTGTCTCGTTGGTGGACGACGCTGGCGGGCGTAAACCAGAGGACCTTCCTGAGATCGCCCAAGACGTATTTAAGCCGATGGACGGTGGGATTGATCTTTCGTCGGAAGAAATCAAGGGTCGTAACACGTGGAACCTTTGGTGCGCCGGTACCGAGCAGTTCTGGGAGCGGATATCGCGCGAGAGTTACGGGTTAATTGACCTCCTCAAGACCATCGACTCACGAGGGCGTTCAACCCGGTTCAAGCAGATGGGACTAATCAACGAGCCCGGCTACAAACAGGCTGCCAAGCCGGATCAATATGGGCTCTGGATCGATGAAGGCGTTGAGCCAGAACCGCCGGCAATCGATCCCAAAGTCTATGGTCGTTCGAGTGGTATTATGGGTTTCCGGATCTTTGACAATCCCGATTTCAAGGGCGAAGCGACAAAGAAATGGGATGCAAACCGCTACTATAACGATGCCGATTATGCGGTCGACCCGAAGCTGGTCCGCCCGTATCGCGTCGGTATCTCGTGCGGCTCCTGCCATATCGCATTCAACCCGTGTAATCCGCCGGATGACCCGGAGAACCCAAAATGGTCTAACCTTGCATCGGCCATCGGCAACCAATACATCCGGGAGGGCCCGGTGTTTGCCCACAATGTCAAAGAGGGAGGTTTTTTCTGGGAGATGTTGAAAGCTCAGCCGCCGGGGACGTCCGATACGTCCCGAATGGCAACTGATAACATCAATAATCCCAACGCGATCAATCCGATCTTTCTGCTCGGGGAGCGAGTGCGCGAGGGCGCAGATGAGACGCTGACTGGCCAAACACTGCTGTTGCCGCTCATCAGAGACCTCGTCAAAAAAGGCGCTGACTCGGTCACGATGCCGGTACCCCATGTTTTGAAAGATGGCGCTGACTCCGTCGGTGTCGTGGGTGCGACGTTGCGCGTCTACATTAACATAGGGAGTTACTCGCAGCACTTTTTGCAGCAGCACAACGTGCTGATTGGGTTGACCAAGCAGAAACCGTTCGAAATCGAGACGGCGCAGAAATATTCAGTTTACTGGCTGGCCACCCAGCAGAAATTTCAGAACGTCGGTAAGTTCTTTACGCGGCTGAAATCCTTCCGCCTCGAGAACGCGCCAAGTGGGAAAGATTTCATCACCAAGGACGAAGCGATGATGACACGCGGAAAGATCGTCTTCGCTGAAAATTGTGCGACCTGCCACTCCAGCAAGCGACCGCCAGCCGGCCAGGATGAGGTAGCATGGTTCAGGCAAGAAGTGTTGAAGTCGAGCCCGGATTTTCGCGAGGATAACTTCTTCTCGGATGACCGACGCTATCCGATTACCCAGATCCAGACAAACGCCGCGCGGGCCTGCGGTACGAACGCCATGCGCGGTCACATATGGGCGAACTTTTCGTCGGAGACATACAAAAATTTGCCGTCGGTCGGGACAATCAAAGTATGGAATCCATACACGAACACCCAGGAAGACTTCAAAATGGAGGGAGGAGGTCCGGGATACTATCGGACAGCGTCCTTGATCAGCGTCTGGTCATCTGCGCCGCTGCTGCACAACAACTCGCTTGGCAAATTTACGGGTGACCCGTCGGTGGCCGGGCGAATGGAAGCTTTTAATGACGCGATTACCAAGCTCCTCTGGCCGGAGAAACGCCCGGACAAGGATTCGATCTGGCGCACCACGCGCGAATGCAGTTTGCAGATCCAAGCGGCTGCCTTTCCCGAGCCGCTGCGGGCTCTGCTCAAGCCCTCCCTGGATCCAGACGGCTATTTTCGTATTGGGATGATTCCCGAGGGCACGCCGATCAACCTGCTCGCTAACATCGATCCGGACACAGATCCGAAACAGCTGGTGGGGGTCTGCCTGCAGATCAAGAAGGCGCTCGCCGAGATCAAACTCAAGAATCTCGACCATGCCGCTACTGTGGAGGTCCTGAAAACCGAGGTTGCACCGGCATTGTTCAAAATTAGCAAATGCCCGGACCTGATCGAGGACCGCGGTCATTATTTCGGAACCGGGCTCTCCGATGCCGACAAGCTGGCGCTGATCGAGTATCTGAAAACGCTCTAACTATTTCTAATCCCCTTGCTCGACCCTCAATAGATAACTACCGGAGCAGCCATGGCCATAACCGTTCCAGATTTGCTGAAAATGTCGCAGACTCAGCTTGACGAGCTCTTCACCAAGAGCCCCACGGGCGACATCCCGGACGGCGAAGCGAAAGGCACTGCCATCATCGCTCCCGGCACGACTTATAGTGAGGACATCGCTGAGTTCATTAACCATTTCGCGTGGCAGGGCAAAGTTTTCGATTCGCAGAAAGGATTCTTGAGAAATGAGATCCTGCCTTTTGGTCTTCGTGCGATCATCGCGAAAGTTTACCAGGCTCCGAGCTGGCTGGATAACAAGGAGTGCATCGTCCTCGATTATTCTGAGACGTCGCTTCTGGCGCATTGGATCCGCGATGAAATCCGCGAAATCGCGCCGGGAATCTACTTAGGGAAAGTCTATTGGGACAAGAAACGATTAATAGATTTCGCCCTCAATTTTAATAAATGAAAGTCGCGCGGCTGCGAGATGCGGACAAGGAACGAAGGACGCCCATTTGTGACGAAGCAGGAATCTGCGGGTGACAACCAGTTGTAATCGCAGCGCGCGAATTGGCGGACCTCTTGACCCGGAATCCCAAGTCCAGCCAGGTTCCGGATAGGGGCACAATAAGCTCGGCTTCCATGTCAGTGTCGAATTCAAATGCTAGTCGCCCACAGCCGCGAGCTAATACCGGCTCGGTGTTTTTGAACTGGCTGAGTGATACCTTTACCTTCCTTCTCCAGGTGGAGCGCCGGTTCGATCCGCTTGTTCGTCCGGCGTTCGATGCCGTGCTTCGCGATCCGGTCGCGAATTTAACCACGGCTTTGATTAACCTGCAGCGCCCGAACGAAGGCTTAAAGATCGCGGAGGAAAAGTCCCTTCCAGAGGAAGAGTCCTATCTCAACTCGATCATCTCAACTTTTGAGAAGCAAATGCGCGGGCTCTGGAAGCCCGGAGGCTTCGAGCGAGGGGGAAACACGAAGACTCAGGGCATCGTACGCGGGGAGTTTATCGTTCACGACAATCTCCCCGAGAAGTTGCGGCACGGCATCTACGCGCAGCCGCACACCTACCGTGCATGGGTGCGCTTTTCCGGGCCCGGTCCTTACATTACACCGGACATCGACGACGTGGGCTTCATGAGCATCAGCATCAAGCTGATGGGTGTACCCGGGCCGAAGTTGATGGATGAGGAGAAATTCACGCTAGACATGTTCGGCGTTTCCACGCCGACCTTCGTGACGCCGGATACCAAGGCAAACGCGCAATTGCAGATCGAGAGCCTGAAGAATGCGCAAATGTTCTATTTCCTAAACTTTCATCGACCGCACATCCTGGACATGATCATGCAGTCGCTCTGGGTCAAAACGCAGAGCAGTCCCTTCGAAGCTCCCTATTTCAGTTGCGTTCCATATCTTCTGGGAGAAGGCCAGGCGATGCAATACTCAGTATGGCCTAAATCGAAGAAACGGACACCGATTCCCCGGCTTCCTTTACGCCCGCCTGATGACTATCTGCGCAATGCGATGGTCGCTGCACTTGCCCAAGGAGAGGTCGAATTCGACATCCGCTTGCAACTGCAAACCGATCCGCATCTAATGCCGATCGAGAACAACGCCGTGCTTTGGCCGGAGAAGCTTTCACCTCGCGTATCGGTGGCCACGCTGCGCCTAGCGCGGCAGAAATTCGACTCTCCGGCGCAGATGGAGTTCGCCAAACGGCTCTCTTACAATCCGTGGCATTGTATAGCCGAGCATCGCCCGCTGGGAAATCAAAGCCGGGCTCGGCGCCGGATGTATGCGGAGCTTTCGAGGCTGCGGCATACGATGAACGCCGTGCCCCATTACGAACCAACGGGAGACGAGGTCTTTGAGTGACACGCCATGACTCCGCAGGCAAGCTTCATGATCCTGGCGGCGATAGATCAGCAGCGGGAGGCAGAGCTTCGCCAACTGCTCGCATCGATGAACCACGCGCCCGGGCGCGTGAACGATAACAACCCCCTGATACCGTTCGCCCAATGCGACACGCTGCATTTCGCGCGATTGCTCATCGTGGACGACAAGACGGTCGACGACATTCGCGTCTATGGTCTCACCCCGGCCTCTTACCCGCTTTATCTCGCCTTTCTGGGCGATATCGACGGGGACGGAGATAGCTTCCTTGAAGAGCTGGCGAGGCTCACACCAAGCGGATTACGCTCTATTTTTTCGTGTTGCGAAGGCTTCACATCCGACACCGATCTAGTCGCGTGGATGAAGCAACACAGTAGTTCTTCCGCTGCCAATTACGTGAACTGGCAGGGGCGGACGGTGCGTCGCGTCCGGGAAGAGGCGGCGCTGCGTGATGCGCTCGAAGACTACCTGGAGAGCAAGGCACCCGCTCTCACGGGTTTGCTGCCGCGAGAGATTCACTCGGAGCTACGGCGTTTCATCAATACGGAGACGTCCTCGGGGCGCCTCACGCTGTCTGCCGAGAACCCTACTCCCCTTGGATGGTGGATCAGTAATTCGCTGCATCTAATTGGCGTTCCGTTGCTGTTCTTACTTGGGTCGCCCATCCTCGTCCCAATCGGGCTAATCGGTTTCATTCGGCTGCGCAACTTGGAAAAAACGGATCCGGAGCTGTGTTCACGTGTGGACCCAGCGTACTCCGACGATCTGGCGCTTTTGGAAGATCACGATATCGCCAATCAGTTCACCGCAATGGGAAGCTTGAAGCCCGGCATCGTGCGGCTCTGGACAACGATCTTCGTGCTTTTGGTCATAGATTGGGCCGCGCGCCATCTCTTCACCCGAGGTCGGTTGGCGCGCGTGCGGACGATCCATTTCGCGCGATGGGTGTTTCTCGACGGCAGAAAACGGGTTGTGTTCCTCAGTAATTATGACGGCAGCCTGGAAAGCTACATGGACGATTTCATCAACAAAGTGGGCTTTGGACTCAATCTCGTTTTCAGCAACGGCGTCGGCTATCCCAGAACCAATTGCCTGTATAAGGATGGGTGTTCGGACGAACGGAAGTTCAAGGAATACCTGCGCCGTCACCAACTGCCCACGCAAGTCTGGTACAACGCCTATCCAGGTTTGACGGCCGTCGATTTAGAGAGAAATGCACGCATCCGACAGGGATTGGATTCCTTGTCGATGGGCGATCAAGAGACCCGCGAATGGGTTGCCCTTTTATGATACAGAGCGAAATCGATTATAGCGACGTGCAAGGTTTGGTTCGCTTCGGCTACAAGCTGATGAATGACGCATCCTATGTTCTTCTACGCATCAGAGATGTGGCGGCTGCGCGATCCTGGTTGCGCACTGCACCGATCACCAGCGCTGTCACGATGGATCCGCCGCCCTCCACTGCGATGCAAGTCGCTTTCACCGCAGACGGTCTCAAAGCGCTCGGCGTATCTGCTTCGGTCCTCGCGGGTTTTTCCTGTGAATTTCTGGCGGGGATGACCGAAGAAAGCCGTTCGCGCCGGCTGGGAGATGTGGGAAACAATGCTCCCTCGCACTGGCATTGGGGTAGTTCCGCCAGCATGCCGCACCTCGTCGTAATGTTCTTTGCCGAGCCCGGGCACCTCGACCCCTTCATGCAAAGCTCCACCGGGAAGGCATGGGATGAAGCGTTCGAAGTGCTGCGTTGCCTTGAGACCAGTGATCTTGGCGGCGTCGAACCGTTCGGGTTCGCCGACGGCATCAGTCAACCGCAAATCGATTGGGCGCAGGAGCGCGATGTGGCAGGTGGTCAAATTTACTACACTAACCTGGTTGCGCTCGGTGAGTTCGTGCTCGGCTATCGCAATGAATATGGGAAGTACACCGATCGGCCACTGATCGATGCCGATACCGCGAGCGCGGGACTACTCGCCGCGGAGGATGCACCGGAAAAAAAGGATGTCGGACGGAATGGAACCTATCTGGTGATGCGCCACTTGCAGCAAGACGTGCGGAGCTTTTGGCAGTTCGTCAGCCAGCAAGTTGGTGGAAATGCCGCGGAGATAGACAAGCTTGCTGCGGCGTTCGTCGGCCGCAAGAGAGCGGGCGATCCGCTAGTGCCGATTCAGGAACAAGCCATTCCCGGGATCGGCTCGCAGCCGGATCAAATTCGCCAGAATCAGTTCACGTTCGATCAGGATCCGACAGGCAGCGGCTGTCCTTTTGGCGCGCATGTGCGCCGTGCGAACCCGCGCAATACCGATTATCCCGGGCACCCAACCGGCCTTGCACGCCTGGTCGCAACACTGGGACTTGGTCCGAAGGGCTTCCGAGAAGATCTGATGTCCTCCGTTCGCTTTCATCGCATTCTGCGGCGCGGCCGCGAATACGGTCCCGGGCTATCACCTTCGGACGCTGTGGCGCCAGCGCCGCCAGACGATCCCGAACGGGGATTGCGTTTCATCTGTCTCAACGCGAACATCTCCCGCCAATTCGAGTTTTTGCAGAACGCGTGGCTGATGAACACCAAGTTCTCCGGCTTAACCGAGGAGAGTGATCCCCTGCTCGGTAATCGCCAGGTAATACCGGGCTGCCCAGTTACCGACCATTTCACAAAGCAGGAAGGTGACGGTCTACGGCGCCGGGTTTCGGGACTTCCGCAGTTCGTAACGGTGCGTGGCGGTGCGTATTTCTTTCTGCCGAGCTTACGCGCTTTAGGCTACTTCGCCGGCGCCGGGAATACGTAGGATATA
Organism: uncultured Verrucomicrobiae bacterium; assembly: GCA_963804425.1. Classification (GTDB taxonomy): domain Bacteria; phylum Verrucomicrobiota; class Verrucomicrobiia; order Chthoniobacterales; family JAFAMB01; genus DASTDH01. The sequence continues at coordinate 116,229 of CAWDQF010000008.1, forward strand.
GCCCGCTATGCGGCGTCGGGGATGGGATCTCTTGCCCTTTGGTACGTCATCAAAACCATTCGAGACAAAGAATTGTTTTCGGACGGCGATGTGCCTGGGGATTGCATAATCGAAGCAACAATCGTGGACAAAGAAGGCGACACGAGGATCTTATTCCGAAGATCTCGGCGTGTGGCTGGCCCCGTTCCACACTTGGGGCCAAGCCGGCCTAGTCTGATCTGCCCATGCACATGAAAAATCAAGCGGAAGAACTCCCCCCTCATCCTGAATCTTCACAAACGGGGCTCAGTGGCAGTAATTACCCGGGCCCGCACGAAAGCACGCCCTCTTCTGACCAGCCCACAAACCTTGCCAGCCTGATGGAGTCGAAAAAAAAGGAGGCAGAACTTCGGGATCGCGAATTGGCGAAGTTAGCTCCGCTGGCTCGAGAGATACCCAACATCGATTCCGCTATGGCGGAGATTGCGCGGTTTTCAGCCGAGCTCACGTTGCCCAGAGGTACTATCCACGTGATTAGTGACATTCATGGCGAAGACAAAAAACTTCGACATGTCATTAATAACGCCTCGGGCACGTTGCGCCCACTAGTGGAGCGGCTTCTCAAAGACCACATGCCAGCGGAACAATTTCAGGAATTTCTGACCCTAGTTTTCTATCCTGCCGAAGTGGTCGGTCGCCTGGAGCAAACACTGCGATCGCCACAGGAACGAAAGGACTATGCGATGCGGACAATTCATGACCTGTTCCATATTGTCCGCGTGTTAGCGGCGCGTCGGAGCCTCAAACATGCCATGCGCGTTTTTCCGGCGGAATACCGGGAGCTCCTGGCGGAAATTCTTCATGAACCCTCGACCGAGCGCAACCGGGACTATGTGGACGCAATTGTCGACGAGCTAACCTGTCGGGGCCGCGTCCTGCACCTCATCCATCTGACAGGCCGCGTCATTCGGAACTTGGCAATCGACGAGTTGATCATTGCCGGTGATTGCTGGGATCGCGGTCCCCGCGGAGACCGGGTCATGGATTATCTGACGCAGCAGCCAAACGTGTCATTCGTGTGGGGTAACCATGACATGGCTTGGTTGGGCGCCTGTCTGGGGCATCAGGCGCTGATTTGCCAAGTGCTGCGCATTTCGCTCCGTTATCGTCGACTCACGCAGCTAGAGGAAGGCTACGGAATTCCAGTGCAGCCCCTTGATCTGCTTGCCCGGACCGTCTACGCGAACGATCCGGCTGTTCATTTCGAGACAAAAGGGACCGGCATGCGCGAGAAAAGCATGATGGCCCGCATGCAAAAGGCGGCGGCAATTATGCAATTTAAACTGGAAGGGCAGATGATTGCTCGCCATCCCGAGTGGCAGATGGAGCATCGCCGCCTCCTCCACCGGATAAACCGCGAAGCGGGAACGATCGAGGTAGATGGCATTTCCTACGCGCTCTTGGACGCCAAATTTCCGACAATCGACCCAGCCAATCCATACGAGCTTTCAAGCGAGGAACATATTTGCCTGGAACGGATACGCAGCTCGTTCATGGCAAGCCAGAAGCTTTGGGATCAAATGCGCTGGATGGTCTCGCACGGAAGAATGTATCTTCGCCGAGAGGAGCACCTGATTTTCCACGGTTGTGTTCCGGTAGACGAGCGCGGCGAATCTTTGCCGATGTTTGTGGGGAGTGAGGCTTATTCCGGGAGCGCGCTGTTCGATGCGATTGAAGGCTATGTCTACCGGCTCTTCGATGGACCAGCGCATGAGGACTTGGATTTGCTTTGGTATCTCTGGAGCGGTCCTCACTCGCCGCTTTTTGGAAAGGATCGGATTACTACCCTCGAGCGCGACTTGATCAGCGACAAGCAAACGCACGTTGAGACCAAAAACCCTTATTTCCGCCTGATCAATGAGCCATGGTTTTGCGACAAGATTCTTTCTGAGTTTGGCGTTGATCCGGAGCAGGGTTTGATTGTGAATGGCCATGTACCCGTTGAGGTCGAAAAAGGCGAATCGCCTTTGAAAAAGAGTGGGAAATCGATCACTATTGACGGTGCTTTTTCTGAAGCCTACGGGGATCACGGATTCACTCTGGTTTTAGAGCCACACCAAACATTCCTAGCGAAACATCACCATTTCGAGTCGGTTGAAGCCGCAATCCATCAAGGCGCGGATATTATCCCGAGCATCACCGTCGTTCGCGAATGGGAAAGGCCCAAGCGTGTCGCAGACAGTCAGCGGGGCCGCTACCTCCGGCAGGTGATCAGTCTGCTGGAGCAACTCATCCAAGCCTATCGAAGCAACGCTCTACCGCCGGATAACAGAGCCTCGCGATAGCTTACCGATCTGGCTTGAGCCTGCATTGCTCACAAATCTCTCCGGATTTGGGAGCAATGCAGGCTAGTGAAGTTTCGTCAGCACCTCTTGCCCTTGACGCTTGGTCTCGGGATCGTCTTTCTCCGTATCCTGCATCGACAACCCCTTGGTGATGAAACGTCGCGCGTCGTCGGTTCGGCCCATCTGCGCGTAGACTCGTCCCAGCTCGATGTAGTGCATGGGGCGGTTGGGATTGAGTTCGATCGCTTTCTCGAAGCACCTAGCCGCCTCTTCGTACGTAGATTCCGGCAGCACCTCGCCGTAAACGAGTTGCGCCAGCGTCCGCTTGACCGCGTTGATATCGGCCAGCCCCTTGTGCCAGCGGCCCAGCACGTGCCAGCCCAAATCGCTGCGTGGATCGAGTCTGATCACCTTGTCGGCGGCTTCCTTGATGATACGCGAGGTCTCGATCTTGTCCCAGTTGCCCTCAAGCGGTTGCAATCTTCCATAACTGATCGCCACTGCTAGCTGGGCGTCCGGGTCATTCGGCCCGAGAGCCACGGCGCGCTTCGCGTAGTCCACCGCGATGCCGCCGAGTCGGCGCTGTTCCTCCGGTTTCGTGGCATCGGTCATCAGGTGGCGGTATTCGCGCGAGATCCGCACCAGGAGGCGCACGTTGTCCGGCTCAAGTTTTTCCGCGGGGAGATAAAACCTGAGCGCGTTGGCAGCCTGCAGTTTTGCGTAGCAAGCGTCGCCATTTTTGATGAGGTCGTCCGCGGACTGTGCCTGAAGCGCCACGCCCGTCAGTAGGAGTGCCACGACCGCAGAAAACGCGGGAAACACCTTGGAGAAAGCAGGATTCATCGCTTTTACAACCCGATGGCGCGAAAGGTATCGCTCGCCAGCGTCAATTTAGCCGCTCAGTTCGCATCGGCAACTCGAAAACGCGCCCGCGTACCCAACGGTACAATGTTTATTTAGTTCGCGCGGATTTCGGGGGGTTGGACCTGTCGATTAAACTGTGAACGCTCGGCCTAACGGCACTTCTTCATTTGACTATACGATCTATCACAAAACGGCACGAACGATCCAGACGTTCCCGACTAGACCGGACGTCGTGGAGTATCTCTCGAGAAGAGTATCCTATGGCTTGCGTGGTATCGGGAACCGGGAGCGGTCGGTCGAGGAGTTCATAACGGTCTCAACCAAGTGGCCAGCATTTAGGAGTTCCGCTTCGCTCAACGGAGGCCCAACAAGCTGCAGGCTGGTTAGGCGAACTATCCTGTCATCCAATGGAATCGGTATCGCAAGAGCAGGATTTCCGGCGAAATTCACCGGAACAGTGTTTTGCAGACCCAACATTCTTGCCTCAAAAAGAGCGGTACTCCCGAGGGGAGGACTGGCTGGCGGTAGCGTCTGAAGGGTCGGTAGAGCGATGAAATCCACCTTTTGGAAGATTTGACGGAGGACAAATTGCCATTCCGCTTGTCTCTTCAAGGCGTTCCGGTAGTTCGTCGTGTACTCGTATTCACCTAGAGCAATTATCGCCTCGGTCTTGGAGCTTACTCCCAGTTTGCCAAAGTATTTTCGATCGCTGAGCCAGGCGCCAGCCGCCGCCAAAGTATCCCCATCCCTCTTGGCCTGGTCCCATTTCGCCTTAAATGCTTGGTCGAGCTTGATGACTTGAAATTGTGCTTGGGCAAGAGTGTAATCAACCGCTTTGTCGACTTTAGAATCAGTGCCGCTCAAGTAGAGCCGGCCAATTCTGATTTGTTTGGCCGAAGGTTTGGCTGCGACAGCTTTTCTGTATCGTTCGGCAAACCCATTCTGTAACAGGTCCATTCCTTGCACCACATGGTCCACATCTTTGGCCATGGGGCCGACGGTGTCGAGATGCGTTGGTTCAACCGGGAAGACGCCATTCAAAGAAACAAGGCCAAAGGTCGTCTTCAAACCAACGATACCGCAACAAGCCGCCGGAACCCGGACGGAGCCCGCTGTATCGGTTCCATAGGCTACGTCCGCCATGTCACTTTGGACCGCTACTGCGGAACCGCTTGACGAACCCCCAGGGATAAGCTTGAGCCTCCTGCTCAAGCGATTCTGAGGAATTCCGAAGTATTCGTTGAAGCCGGAAGGAGCAACCGCAAACTCGCTGAGATTGGTTTTCCCCACGATCTGCACCCCTCGCTCTCGTGCTATCGCAACGCACTCGGCATCAGCGCTTGCCGCCGGGTTGGTCTTGGCGAGATATTCCGAGCCGGCTGTGGTCACGACGCCTTTGACGTCGATCACGTCTTTCACCGCCAGGCGCAAGCGTTTACTCTCCTTCGGAGGTGGCCAGTAAACGATGAACGCGTGGTTTTGAGTATGACTCGCCGGAAACGGGGTCACGCAGCCACCCAAAAAGATGATCGACAGGAACCCAACCAGAATCGATTGAGCGGCGACGCAGTAACTTTTTTTCATTTTACTCTTGCGATTATTGCAACGGTCTAGGGCCGGCTGAACGGGACACGTTGTAGCGCTCGGTAGAGAGCGGGTGCAAGCGTACAAAATGCTTTCTTTGAACTCGCGGTCGCTGCCGCGGGTGGGGGGACAAAGATCTCCTCAGGGAGGAGTGGATATCGCGCCTCCTGAGCAATACTTCTATTGCGTGCGCGCATATTTCGCCGCTACGGGCTGCGAACGCTGGGCCTCGATCAGACGACCCGCATTTAGAAGTCCGGCTTCGCTCAACCGCGGCCCGACAAGCTGCAGGCTGGTGGCGGGAACGGTCTTATCATTCAGTGGAATCGGTATCGCCAGCGCAGGATTTCCAGCAAAGTTCACCGCAACAGTGTTTTGCAGGCCCAACATTTGCGCTTCAAAAAGGGCAATTTGCGCTTCCAAAAGCGCTGTTTTGCCGACAAGTGGAATCCTTGGCGGCACCTTCTGAAGAGTCGGTAGAGCAATGAAATCAACTTTCTTAAAGATTTGACGGAGGGCTTGCTGCCACGCCGCTTGCCTCCGCAGAGCGTTTCGGTAGTTCGTCGTGTAATCGAATTGACCCAAAGCGATTATTGCCTTGGTCCTGGCGCTTACTCCTATTAGTTTGTCGAAATATTTTCGATCGCTGATCCAAGCGCCGGCTGCCGCCACCGTGTCCCCATCTTTCTTGGCCCGGTCCCACTTCGCCTTGAAGGCTTTGCTCCAGTGGGATGACTTGAAATTGTGCTTGGGCAAGAGCCTCATCGATCGCTTTGTCGATCTTAGGGTCGGTGCCGCTCAGGTAGAGCCGCCCGATCCTGATTTTTTTGCCCAACGGTTTGGCGGCGACGGCCGTTCGGTATCGTGCTGCAAACCCATTCTGCAAAAGATCCATGCCTTGCACGACATGGTCCACGTCTTTGGCCATCGGGCCAACGGTATCCAGATGGTTTGGCTCAACCGGAAACACGCCCTTTAAGGATACAAGGCCAAAGGTCGTCTTCAAACCCACGATGCCGCAGCAAGCTGCGGGAACGCGGATGGAGCCGGCTGTATCCGTTCCAAAAGCAACGTCCGCCATGTCCGTTTGCGACCGCTACCGCTGAACCGCATGACGAACCTCCCGGGATAAGCTTGCTCCTCTTGCTCAAGGGGCTCTTCGGAGTTCCGAAATAATCGTTGATTCCGGAAGGCGCCACCGCGAATTCACTGAGATTCGTTTTCCCCACGATCTGCACATTTCGCTTTCGTGCGATAGCCAGGCACTCCGCATCGCTTGTCGCCGGCGGAGTGGTCTTGGCGACATATTCGGAGCCAGCCGTGGTCACCACACCTTTCATGTCGATGAGATCTTTTACTCCCAGGCGCATTCGGTTACTCTCCTTCGAAGGTGGCCAGTAGACAATGAACGCGTGATCGTGAGAGCCACTCGCCGAACGTCCCAGCGGAATCGCGCAACCGCCGAAAAAAGCCATCAACAAGAGCCCAGCTAGACTCAATTCAGCGGTGACACAGCGACGTTTTTTTATTTGGATCATATGGTTTATCACAAAGCGGCACAAACGATCTACCCGTTCGCCGACTGAACTGGACGCATTGTAGGGCTTGTCAGAGACCGGATGGAAGCCCGCAAAATTCCCACTTTGAACTCGCGATCTTCGTCGCGCGAGCGGTGCGACAATGGGCACACTAGAATGAAGCATTCGCAAGCATCTTCCCATTACCCGTCCACGTCGGCAATTCTGCCAGTTCTCCGCCCATGAACAGATGATGCCAGAGCTGAGTCGCCACCACTGCCGTCAAACCCAACTCGACGGAAAGGCGCGGCAGGGAACCAATCGGCATCTGACGAAAAATCCGCCGCCAATGATGCACCGCCGCAACGTCAAAATATCCGGTGCGCCGCAGCGATTCTTCACTCAAGAGCTGAGCAACGAACAGCCGGCTCCGGTTCGATGTGGAAACTGTCCAGGGGAGCGCGGAAGATAACCTTACGGCGCCGGTAAACGGATGGCGGTACCCAGCGTTCGGCTAGGAGGCGCAGCAGGTGTTTGTCCCGAAACCCATGGAGTTTCCAACGTGGATGCAGTCCGGCCAAAAAATCGAAGACCTCCTCATCGAGGAACGGATATCGCACCTCCACAGAGGAGTGCATCGACACACGATCGCCTTTGGCCTGAAGCAGGTGTCCGGCCAGAGTAACGCGCGCTGCGACCCAGATGCCGCGGTTCAGCGGGTGCCAGCGTTTGGCCCGGTCGAGTGGAATCTGCAGATCAGCCCAGGGATTGGTTTTCTCTAGCACTTCCTGCATTGGCGCAGCGTAAAAGCGAAGCTTGGAGAGCCCGAGGAGCCCGTAAGCATCAATCCAGGCGTTGGGACCGCCAACGGATTCCTCCACGCTACGTCGAAACTCCGCAGGATATTGTGGCACTTGGTGCAGCCGAAGATAGGCACGGCGTGCCCGGTCGCTGAGAGGCACTCCGGGCAGGAGGTCCAGGAAACTGAGCGCTTTCGCGGCCTTGTACCAAGGATAACCGACCAGCCACTCGTCTGCCCCTTCACCCGTGAGGACCACTTTCTGACCGCAGGCATGAACGCGTTGCGCCAACTGCAGCAAAGCTGCACAGGACGTATCGATTACCGGCGCCTCTGCGGCTTGGATCAGCTCAGGATAGGTGTTGAGCGCGTCGCTGGCGCGAAACTCCTGGACGATCGGCGGCTTCGTGCCGATGTGCCGAGCCACGAGGTTGGCTGCACTGAGTTCGTCGAGTCCAGGAGCGTCAACGCGGATCGTGTAGGTGTTTATCGCGGGCCCCTTAAGATGACAGGCGAGAGCGGCGATCATGCTTGAATCGACGCCACCCGATAAATAAGCGCCTACCGGCACATCTGCCCGCAGTCGCTCCTCCACCGCCTGGAGCATTATCTGCTCGAAGCGATCCACCAGCGCGCGCGGGTCTCGTCCAGGATCCTCGTCGCCCCGGTCCGGAAAATCCATCTCCCAATACGCATGTTCGCTGATGGCGGGTGGGGCGCCGCGATCGTTCCCCGGAACTATCCGCAGGTAATGCCCGGGAGGCAGGAGCTGCACACCTTCGAAACAGGTCATCGGTCCTGGCAGGGCGGCAAATGTAAAAATGTGGTCAATACCGCGCAGGTCGGGTCGCGCCGGCACCAGGCCGGAAGCCAGAAGAGCCTTGATTTCTGACGCGAATAAGAGCCACTCTCCCTGGCGCGTCCAATAGAGCGGACAGATGCCAAAACGGTCGCGTCCAAGTACCAAACGATGCCGGCGCTCATCCCACAATGCCAGGGCGAACTGGCCACGCAAGCGTTCAAACATACCTTCCTGACTCTCTTCCCAAAGGTGCGGGATGATTTCGGTGTCGCAGTGTGTGACCAGGCGATGCCCGCGCGCTTCCAGCTCTGCGCGTTTCTCAAGGTAGTCAAAGAATTCACCGTTAAACACCACAGACACACTCCGGTCTTCATTGGCGACCGGCTGCTGGCCATCGGCCAAGCCCACAATACTGAGCCGTCGCGAACCCAGGACCAAGCCAGGACGCTGAAAGTAGCCCTCCTCGTCGGGGCCGCGGTGAACTATCGCCTGCGTCATCCTTTGGATAATGCCGTCCGGTACGGTTCGATGTCCGGCTAGATCCGCGATACCTGCGATGCCGCACATATTAATCAGCCTTTAGTCCAGAGCATGCCCACCAAACAACCGTTTTTTCGACCCGTTTCATTGTACTCGAAAAGGGACCAGAAACAGGAATGTGGATCCGAAGTCCAGGACAGGATGGATTTTGTTCGCGAAACCATGATATAGTGCTGACTTTCTGCCGTGCTTTGCCCGCCCAGTGTTTAACCCCCTTTACAGAGCCCAGCACAGCATTGACTTGTCACGACCGAAATTTTCCCTTAAAGGCTCCGGTCACGTCAGGCGTCTCACTTCTATGCATAAGGATCGTATCGCGGTCATCGGAATCGGCTGCCGTTTCCCCGGCGGAGTAAATGACACAGGATCATTCTGGAAGCTCCTCGTGGAGGGCCGCGAGGCCGTCGGTGAAGTGCCGCCCGACCGCTGGAATGTCGACCGATTTTTCGATGCGGAGTCGGGTCTGCCGGGCAAGTCGATCGCCCGGCGCGGGGGGTTTTTGGAGGGAATTGATCAGTTCGACCCGCAGTTTTTTGGGATCTCGCCGCGGGAAGCGCCCTACGTGGATCCGCAGCACCGATTGCTCCTGGAGACAGCTTGGGAGGCAATAGAGGATGCCGGCCTCGTGCTCGATCTCGAGAGAGGGACTGACCTCGGGGTTTTCGTCGGGATTTCTCACAATGATTATCAGGCGATCCAGGGTACCCCGTGGGAGCATTCGGGCATCGGTCCGCACTCCCCAACCGGCTGCGCACACAGTATTGCCGCCAACCGCATCTCCTACTGCTTCAACCTGCACGGGCCCAGCGTCGCGATGGATACCGCGTGTTCGTCTGCGCTGACTGCGGTGCATGCAGCGTGCGAACACATTCGGGCGGGCCGCGGCGACGCGGCGCTGGCCGGTGGCGTCACCGTGATGATTACGCCCGGCGGATTTATCGGGTTTTCTCGGGCCTCGATGCTGTCTCCGGAGGGCCGGTGTAAAGCGTTCGACGGCTCGGCCGACGGTTTTGTCCGCGGCGAAGGAGCGGGCATGGTGCTTCTCAAGCGGCTCTCTCAAGCGCTTGCGGACGGCGACCCGATCCATGGGGTGATCATCGGTACGGCCCTTAACCAAGACGGCCACACCAACGGGATCTCGCTTCCCAGCGCTGAGGCGCAGGCGCGGCTCGTGCGCGAGGCATGCATCGACGCTGACGTCGCTCCCTCTCAGATCGGATTTGTCGAGGCCCATGGGACTGGCACGGCGGTGGGTGATCCGATCGAGGCCCACGCACTCGCGGCGGCCCTCTGCGAAGACCGCTCGGCGGAAGCCCCGCTCCTCATCGGTTCAGTGAAGACTAACCTTGGTCACCTGGAGACCGCAGCGGGCGTCGCCGGTTTGGTCAAAACGCTGCTGGTGCTGAAGCACGGGCGGATTCCTCCCAGCTTACACTTTGAAACACCCAATCCAAACATCGACTTCGCTGCCCTGAAACTCCGGGTGCCCACCGCGCTGGAGCCCTTTCCGGATACCTGCGGCGAGGTGCGCATTGCGGGCGTTAACTCGTTTGGTTTTGGTGGTGCGAATGCCCATATCCTTCTCGCGGAGCCACCGGCGCGCCCTCAGCCGGAGCATTTAGGTACCCACACAGAGCGCGCCTGGCCATTGGTTCTTTCCGCCCGATCCGAGGAAGCTCTGCGCTCCTCGGCATCGCGATTGAGAGACTGGTCAGATGAGCGGTCAAAAGCGAATGGCAACTCGCCCGTGCTGCCGGATCTGGCTTACACCCTCGGGGCCAAGCGCAATCACCACCCGTTTCGGCTCACCCTCATCGCGCATTCGATGGGAGAGGTCGTCGAGGAGCTCAACGGCTACGTGGGAGACCAAAAGGGCTCGAAGGTGCGCATGGCCTTCGTGCCGCGCCCGGAGCAGGCGCCGCGAGTCGCTTTTGTCATGAGCGGGCAGGGTCCGCAGTGGTGGGGTATGGGCGGCGAACTGATGCGGTACGAGTCCGTGTTCCGACAAAGCATCGAGCGGTGCGATGCCGCAATGCGGCCCTGGGCGAGGTTCTCGCTGCTGGAAGAGCTTGGTCGCTCGGAAGACGCTTCCCAAATGCATCGAACCGAAATCGCGCAGCCGGCCATTTTTGCGATGCAGGTGGCGTTAACGGAATTGTGGAAATCCTGGGGCGTTCAGCCAGCCGCAATCGTTGGCCATAGCGTCGGAGAGGTAGCGGCGGCTTGCGTCGCAGGAGTGTTCAGTTTGGAGGAAGCAGCACGAGTGATCGTATTGCGTGCCCGATTCATGGACGATTGTGCGCGCGGTGAAGGAACAATGCTCGCGGTCGGTCTGGACGAGGATGCAGCGCGGGTGCTGATCGCCCGGCATGACCGCACAGTAACGATCGCGGCGTTCAACGGACCTCGCTCGCTGACGCTGGCAGGATCCCGGCTTTCATTGGAGGCGATGGCCGTCGAACTGGAACTCCAAGGGGTTTTTGCAAGGCTCGTGCGGGTAGACCACCCATTTCATCATCCCTTGATGCGGCCTGCTTCTGAGGCCTTGGAAGAAGCGTTGGACGATCTCAAGCCGCGGACGGAAACGATGCCGTTTTTCAGCACAGTGACCGGCCAGCGGTGCGCCGGACAAGAGTGCGACGCCGCTCACTGGGGGCGTGGGGTGCGCCAGTCGGTGCAGTTCGCGTCTGCCGTCAACGCGCTGTCGGACTTCGGCGTAGACATGTGGCTGGAAATCAGCGCGCATCCGGCGCTCAGTCATTCGATTCAGGAATGCCTCGCTGGGCGCGGCGGCAAAACGCCGGTGATGTGCTCCGCACGCCGGGAACACGAGCACGAATCCTTGCTCGAGACCGCGATGGAACTGCACCGCTCCTGCGTCACGTTGGATTTTGCGAAGATGACGCCATCTCGGAAGCTGCTCTCACTGCCGACCTACGCTTGGGACAAGAGCCGCTGGTGGCATGAGTCCAGCGATTGGCGCGAGGGCCGTCTGGGTTCGGGTGGCCGCGGATTGCTCGACGTCCGACTACCTTGGGCCACACCAACGTGGATCGCGCGGCTCGATGGCCGGCACATGGCCTTTCTGAAGGATCACAAGGTCGAGAATTTAGTCGTGTTTCCCGCAGCGGCCTTTGTCGAGATGGCGCTGGAAGCGGGCGTGCAGCTCTTCGAGGGCCGGCCTTTCGTCGTCGAGGACTTTGAGATTCGCAAGCCGCTCATTCTGCCGGATTCCGTTTCGGGGCTTCACGTGGAGTTTTCTTATAATCCGAATGAGCGCACGTTCTTGATCCAGAGCAGGTTCGACCAAGGCGCTGGCTGGTCACTGCATGTCGTGGGCTCGATGCGTGGCGAGCGCACCGATTCGGGCTTTGCATCGTCAGCTTGGGATCCCAGGAGGGCGGGGGGCGTGGAGCCGGTAGGGGTGGAAGGCTTTTACCGCCATATGAGTGACATGGGACTTCGCTACGGCGAGGAGTTCCGGCCCATCCGCGAGCTGTCGGCTGGTGGTGGCAAGTCGGCGGGTCGGGTTTCGTTGTCCGACGCGATTGCTGGTCGGGCAGGTGAGTATCCACTGCATCCCGTTCTGTTCGACGGAGCGATGCAAATCCTTTCGGCGGGAGCTGCGACAGTTGAGGGTCGCAAGGCTCAACTAAAACTGCCGGTGCGCTTTGCCAAGATTTTGTTTCTGCGCTCACCGGGAGCCTCCAGCCTCGTTCGCGCCGCTGTGCAGCAGTGCAATAACGAGTACGTCGAAGGCAGGCTCGAGTTGTTTGATGAGGCAGGAAAGCCTTGTGTGCTCGTGGATGGTTTCCGTGCGATCAGCGTCTCGGGGGCGCGCCGATCTGGCGCGCCGGGAGGAACCCATAATGTTCTCTATCATCTCGCGTGGGAGCGAACGCCTGCAGCGTCGCACCCTGCATCTCAATCGCCAGTACCGTTGGATCGCCTGCGACGCGCGGCGCATGATGCAATGGAGCAGGTGATCGCCACGCGAGGCCGGACCCAGCTTCAGAATGCCATGGCAGCCGGAGATGAGCTCGCGGCGGCGCAACTCGCTCGTGGTCTGCAGAAAATGGCAGTACGAGCGGGAACGAGCGAAAACTTCACGGCCGATTCCCTCCGGGTGGCAGAACCGATGCGACCGGTGTTCGAGCGTCTAGTCGCCAGCCTCGTGAAACGCGGCTGGCTCGTAAAAGAAGGTGACGGTCATCGGCCAACCCCTTCCTTTACGAGTGCGGCATCCTCTGCCCAGAGAACGCTGCGCACATTCATCTCCAGTCATTCCGGACATCTGCCCGAGGGCCTCCTCTGTGCGGCGAACTGCGCCGAACTCGGTCCCATCCTGCGCGGTGAGAAGGATGCAGTACAGGTGCTGTTCGGCGGGACCTCAGCGGAGTTATTGGACCAGTTCTATGGCGAGGGCCTCTACACAAGCCACTGGCTGGCGGCGATCGCCGCAGCGGTGCAGGAAGCCGCCCGCGATCTGCCCGAGGGCCGTGGACTGCGAATCCTGGAAGTTGGGGCCGGCACGGGTGGATTAGCCTCGCACGTGCTGCCGCTGATCGAACGCGATCTGCATTCCTACACTTTCAGTGATGTCTCTGCGGCGTTTTTCAGCGGCGCCACGCAGAAGCTGGCCGGTTTTCCCGAAGTGGAATACAAAATTCTTGATCTCGAGAAGTCGGGCATCGAGCAAGGCTTCGAGGCTGGCGCGTTCGATTTCATCATCGGCACCAATGTGCTGCATGCGGTGAGCGATTTACGCTCAACGCTGAGACATATTCACGAACTGCTGGCGCCGGGCGGGAACCTGGTATTCATGGACGTCGCTAGTCCACAATTGTGGACGGAAGTAGTGTTCGGTCTCACGACTGGCTGGTGGCGGTTTACCGACCGGGATTTGCGTCCGATCCATCCATTGTTGGAGCGCTCCCAATGGGAGGTCGTCTTACGGGAGACGGGCTTCGATGAGACCGCTTCGCTGCCGGGACTGCTGGGTCCGGAGGGTGAAGGCCAGATCGGTCTCCTCGCGCGCAAGTCCCAGTACGACCCGGCCGCCGCTGCCTCTCCCGCTGCGGAGACACTCTCGGAGATGCCGGCGGAAAAGTCGTGGCTCATTTTCGCGGACGCCTCCGGTCTCGGTGACCGGTTGGCTTCGCAACTGCACGCAGTGGGTGTCCGGTGCCGTGTCGCGCGCCGTGGCGACCATTTTGCACTGAAGGGGTCGGACACTTTCACTTTGCAGCGCAGAGGTACTCGACGACTGGAAACAGCTCCTTGACGAATGCGCGGAGGACGCTCCACCGGAACGGTTTGTTTACCTGTGGAGTTTGGACGAGCCCCGACCAGACGCCGCTGGAGATGCTGCGCTGATGGGCACCGATGCGTTGCTCCATCTGATCCAGGCGGCGGAAAATGCCAAACAACCTGCAAAGCGGCGCATCGATTTGGTGACGCGCGGAGCCCAACCGGCTGGACGTGCGATGAATGCGACGACTGTAGCGCAATCACCCCTCGTCGGGTTGCTACGAGTCATCCGGAACGAGTACCCAAATTTCTCGGGCCGCGAGATCGATCTGCCACCCGAAGCTTCGGCATCTGACCAGTCCTTGCTTTGGAGCGAGTTGCTGCGTGAGGATGCCGAGCGTGAGGTTGCGTTCCGCGGCGAAGCCCGATACGTTCAGCGCCTCGCTCGTGGTCTATCTGCGCGCGAGGAATCGCTCGATCCCGCAGTGCCGCTGCGACTCGTGTCCCGCGAGCGCGGGCATCTCGACACGCTGCGCTTCGTGCCTTTCGCTCCGCCGGCCTGCGGTGCCGGGCAAGTGCTGATCGATGTGAAAGCCGCGGGAATGAATTTCCGCGACGTGCTTAAGGCGCTCGCACTGTATCCCGGCGAAGCGCCGGATGCTCGGATCTTCGGCGACGAGGTGGCTGGCGTGGTGAAAGCGGTCGGCTCTGGAGTGGAACATGTCACACCCGGAGACAAGGTGTTTGGTCTCACCGCGTTTGGGCTCGCTTCGCTTACGCTGGCGAGGGGAGGTGACGTACGCCGCATTCCAGGCGGGCTATCGTTTGAGCAAGCGGCTACCTTACCCGTAGTTTTCATGACCGCCTGGCATGCGTTGCTGAATGTCGCGCGGGTCCGGAAAGGTGAGCGGGTCCTCGTCCACGCTGGCGCGGGTGGCGTTGGCATGGCCGCGATCCAGATCGCGCACCATCTCGGAGCAGAGGTCATCGCCACCGCCGGCAGCCCGGTCAAACGCGCGCTGCTGGAGACGCTGGGAGTAAGGCACGTGATTGACTCGCGCCGCGCTGATTTTGCGGACGCCGTAATGGAATTGACCGGTAGGCGCGGCGTGGACGTAGTCCTGAACGCACTCGCCGCCGAAGCAATTCCGATGGGACTCTCATGTCTCGCAGAATTCGGCCGCTTCATCGAAATCGGCAAGCGCGACATCTATCAGAACGCCCGGATCCCGCTCTGGCCGCTGCGCCGCAATGCGTCGTTTCACGTCATCGCCATGGATGCGGTCTTCTCGGGTGATGAGGCATTGACCCGACAAATGCTGGAGGAAATCTCCGGACTCGTCGAACAGGGCGCGCTCTGTCCGCTCCCGTTCCGCTCCTTTCCCGCCTGCCGCATTGACACAGCATTTCGGTTGATGGCGCAGGGCAAACATATCGGCAAAGTCGTTGTGGCGTTTCCCGAAGCGTTCCTTCCCCGGCGCGGAGAACCTCTTAAGCCGGATTTTGCGATCAATCCGGAGGGATGTTACTTGATCACTGGAGCGTTTGGTGGCTTCGGGAAAGTGCTGGCGCAATGGCTGGTCGACGGCGGTGCTCGCCACCTCGTGCTCACCAGCCGGAGCGGCGTAGCCACGCCCGATGCAGAGGCGTTCGTGCAAAGCCTTCGCCAGGTCGGCGTCGATGTGAGAGTGGTGCGGGCGGATATCGGCTCACCGCAGGACGTAGCACGCCTCATCGAGGAGATCCGTTCAGGCGACCGACCGCTGCGTGGCTTGTTCCATCTGGCGATGGTGATCGACGATGCGCCACTTGTTTCGCTCACCCGCGAGCGGATGCGGAACGTGATGGGACCCAAGGCCTATGGAGCGTGGTTGCTGCATCACGGCACCCGAGATCTTGAACTGGACTGCTTCGTGATGTTCTCATCCGTCTCGAGCATCTTTGGCAATCCGGCCCAGGGCAGTTACGGCGCCGCCAATGCTTTCCTCGACTCGCTGGCCCATCACCGCCGCGCGTTAGGCCTCCCAGCGCTCACGGTCAACTGGGGTGTTCTCGGCGGTGAGGGTTATGTGGCTCGCAATGAGCGCGTCGCCGAATTCCTCGCGCGGCAGGGCACGACGGAACTCTCACCGAGGGAAGTGATGGGACTGCTGGAATCGTCTCTGACGGCAGGCGTCACGCAAGTGATGGCGATCCGCGTCGATTGGACGAAATGGCGGCAGTTTTTCCGCGGCATGCAGGAGAATCCTTTACTGGAGCGCATTTTCGCATCTGTTGAAAGCCAGGAGAGGAGCGGCGCAACCAGCGACTGGCGCCTCAAGGTCGAATCGGCTGCGCCGGAAGAGCTGGAGGGAATCATCGGGCAAGCGGTGCGGGATGTCGTTGGCTCCGTGCTGCGGGTGAAGCCGGACACTCTGCGCGACGACCAACCGCTCACGGAATTGGGGCTCGATTCACTGATGGGCGTTGAGATCGAAAACTCGATTGAAAGCGCAATCGGCGTGGCGCTGCCACCAGCCAGCCTGATTCGGGCGCGCACGATCGCCCAGATCGTTGCAATGATCGCTGAGCACATGGGCGCAAAGAGGGTCGGCGTGGCACTCGCGCCAACCGCAGCATGCATGACAGCGCCGGAGGAAACGTCCACCGACGACGTAAATTTGGAAGCGCTTTCCGACCAGGAAATCGACGGATTGCTCCGCTATGACGCGGCCTCGGATGGCGCTTCTGATCCCCAGGACGCCGTGCGCTAAGCAGAACCTGAAATCGACATGTCCGGAGACAAGCGCGCCCTTCTTAAAAAGTGGCTGGCCAGCGGAAAAGCACACCTTCAACCGCTGACATTTCCTCAGCGGGAATTGTGGGAAGCGTCGCCCGTGGCCGTCACGGATATTGCGAACCACATCTGCTGCCTCATCCAGATGCGGGGCGTCATTACGCGAGATGCCTGCGAGGCTGCGATTCAGCGAGTGGTGGAACGGCAGGAGGTTATGCGCCTCTCCTTCTTACCCGGCAAAGATCGACCGATACAGATGATTCGCCAGGGCACCGAAGCCAATATCCGCTTCCGCGAGCTTTCGTCTACGCAGAGGCACGAAGAGGCGGTCGAAGATCTGGCGAGAGAGATTTTCAGCGAGCCATTCGATTTGGTGCAGGGACCACTTTACCGCGCCGAGGCGCTCCGGCGAGCCGCCGATGACCATGTGCTAGTCTTCGCGATTCATCATGCCATTGCCGATGGCTGGACGCTGGGGGTGTTCGTCCAGGATCTGTGTGTTGCTTATGTGCAAGGGCTTATGGGCCTGCGCGAGGGGCTTCCACCATTGCCGCTCACCTACGCGGCTTGGGGAGCAGCCGAACGCGCGTTCTGGCTGCCAGCGGAATTGGAGCGGCGTGCCGCTTTCTGGAAATCCAATCTCGCCGGAAGACGGCGGCTTTGGAACTCGCTGGAGGGGCCTGAGACCGGGTCGGGTGTGCCACATCGATGGGTTTCGCATCTTCCGGTCGATTTGGCTGATGCCGCGCGCGAGCTGGCCCGGGTCACTGACACAACGCTCTTCAACACAATGCTGGCTGCGTTTCAGATCACGCTCTCCCGGTGGACAGGCGAGGAGGACATCCTGGTGGGTACGCCCGTAGCGAATCGGGCTAAGCAGACAGTGCGGGAAACGATGGGCTACTGCGCCGGTATTGTGCCGCTCCGAGGCCAGGTCGATGCAGACCGTCCATTCTCCGCCAGCCTAAGGGCGGTGCATCAAACAACCGTGGACTCCTTCGCGAATGCCATGCCATTTGCTGAACTCGTACCGGCTCTTGGAGACTTGCCGGCACCGGGGCACAATCCCATTTTTGAAGTGCGGTTCGCGTTGCAAAACCATCCTGTTCCAGACATAACGGTGCACGGGCTGTCCGCCCGGCTCCGGATGCGCTCGACCGGTACTGCCCGTTTTCAACTTGGGTGCGAAATCACCGTAGTGGAGGAGGGATTGCAGGTGGTATGGCTTTTCCGGCCGAAACTGTTCCCTCTGGCGGAAATAAAAAACTTGGCTTACCTGTTCCAGGCTGTGCTAGCAGGCTCTTGTCGCTCACCAGAAAGTCGGATTGATGCCCTTATGACCTGAACGCGATGAATACCGCGCCATTAACAGAAACCTTGCTCGAACCGCAGCAGCCCCATTGGGTGAGCCGTGCGGCCTTTCCGGTCCTCGCCGCCATTTTCTTTCTCAATCAGGCTGCGCTGGGTACCGCTCTGCACTTTGGATCTATCTGGTTCACTGTGCCGCTGGTGTTAACGGCTAGCCATCTCATGCACGGGATGTTGATCGGCTTCCACGAGGCGTCTCATGGGCTGCTTCGGAAGAGCCGGCGTTTGAACGAGATAGATGGCATTATCATCGGAGTCTTTAGCTTAATGGGCTTGAGCCTATACCGTGCGGCGCATCAATTGCATCACGCATACCTGGCAACTGAACGGGACATAGAACTCTGGCCCTTCGTCATTCCTGGAATGCCGCGGTGGGTTAGAGTCCTGGCCGCTATTCTGGAACTCAATCTCGGCTTGTTTTATACGCCATTCTTGTTCATGCGCACTTTTCTTCGTGCCGGCTCGCCGATTCGGAACAAAAAGCTGCGTCGGCGAATTTGGGCGGAGCTCGCGCTGACTGGCGGTGTGTGGTTTTGCATCTTGGCGGCGATGACGTGGTGGGGCGCATGGAAATACTTTTTGTGGATGTATTTGGTACCCGCGTTTCTGGCCGCGAACATGCAAAGCTGGCGCAAATACATCGAGCACGTCGGACTCACTGGCGCCACGGTGAACAGCTCTACCCGGAGCATTGTGTCAGAGGGGCCGCTCGGCCGGCTTGTAGCTTTCACTCTACTCCATGAGCCCTATCATGGCGTGCATCACCGGCACGCCGGCGTGCCGCACGCAGAACTGCCCCAACTCGCTTCGGAACTCGCGCCGAAGAACCCCGGCGAAGTAGCTCCTTTTCCGAGCTACCGGCATGCGTTGGTGGACCTTCTTCGTAGCCTTGCCGACCCGCGGGCGGGAGCCCAGTGGCGCACAGCCACCCCGCCTTGAACAGAAGCGTACAGCCCATCGGCGCAGCGGCGTATAACCCAACGATGGGTAGGGCGAAACACCTCGTCGAGCGACAGCGAGAAGAGGCGTGTGAGCCAAATAGCGTAGCGGGTTTTCGCTGCCTGGAATGACATCATCGACCTATGTTTTTGCATCCTCATTCTCGCGCCCCTTCAGGGCGAATCGCATTTAAATCCGCTAACCCAGGCTAAAGCCTGGGCTATGTTTTCATGGCCCTTCGGGCCGCTAATCGCTAATCGCTAATCGCCAAACGCCAAACGCCAATACGCCAAACGCCAATACGCCAAACGCCAAACGCCAACGCCAAACGCCAACACGCGACAACCGATCTTGTGACTCAGGACGAAATTCGGGGGTTGCCGTTTCCATTCGGGCAGTGAACCGCGAACCCCTACGAAAAAATTGAGAACCAACTGGAGCAGAAAAGAAAGCCGCCGACCCATGAAGAAAAACTTTCTTCGGATTCATCTATGAAGCCAGCGACATTGGATACCGCGACTGCCGCCCCCCCAGGAACTCTATTCGAGATCGTTGGACTCGAGAAAAAATTCGAGGATGGCCAGGTCCAGGCCTTACGGGGTGTAACTTTTCGCGTGGTCCAGGGAGAGTTCGTGGCAATCACCGGGCCCAGCGGCTGTGGAAAAACCACGCTGCTCCAGATGCTGGGTGCGCTTGACCGGCCTACCGCGGGAACCTTGCTCTACCGCGGAAACTCGATTCCCGATCTTCCTGATCCATCGATCTATCGCGCTCACGAGATCGGCTTCATTTTCCAAGCATTTCACCTGCTGCCGACGTTTACTGCCCTGGAGAATGTGCAAATTCCGATGTTTGAAAGCGACCTGCCCGTTTCGGAGCGGAGAGATCGAGCCATTACCTTGCTGAGGTCGGTCGGGCTGGAGCACCGACTCAGCCATTTCCCCGCCAAGCTGTCTGGCGGAGAAAGGCAGCGCGTCGCCATCGCCCGTAGCCTGGCCAACGGTCCTTCGGTCCTGCTCGCGGACGAACCCACCGGCAACCTCGACAGCGAGAACGCAAGCCTCATCCTCGAACTGATCGTCCGGGTCCATCGCGAGCAGAACATGACACTAGTGCTGGTGACGCACGACATGAGCATCGCCCAACGAGCATCGCGAACGATCAAGATGAAGGACGGGCACGTGGTGTCAGATCGCGAATCGACCAGCGCAGGAGCATAATATGACCTTTTTCACAGTTGTGGTGCGTGGGCTGACACGTCGTCCCGTGCGGACCGGGCTGACACTCTTGGGCATCTCTATCGGCATCGCGGCCGTCGTGGCGCTGGTCGGTATCTCGCGCGGGTTTAACCAGAGCTGGGAGGCAGGGATGAAGGCGCGCGGCACCGATGTGGTGATCAGCAATATGGGCAGCTCGCTGATCCCGAAGCCGTTTGGCGCCTCAGTGCGTGACCGTATCGCTCACCTTCCACACGTGGATGCCACGTGTGCGATATTGGTAGACTTGATGAGCGTTGAGAACGCCGAAATGATGATGGTGTCCGCCCGCGAGTGGGACGGATTTGCCTGGAAAAACCTCAAGATAATCTCGGGACGCATGCCACGCGATCCCGCAGAGCCAGCCGTCGTCCTGGGTCGTACTGCGGCGGATGTCCTTAAGAAAAAAGTTGGCGATCCGATCCAGATTGAGACTCGTGAATTGTCCGTAGTTGGGATCGTTGATGGCAACGCATGGGTGGAGAATGGCTCGGTCATTCTCTCTCTGCCGCTGTTCCAGGAAATCACTGGGAATCAGGGCAAGATCAACATTATCGACATCCGCGTCACTCCCTCTACCAGTGTCAAAGATGTGGAACTTCTCTGTGAGCAGATCAACCGGCTTGTCCCGGAAGGTCGCGCCGTGGTGGCGAGCGAGCATATAAGCAACAGCGAGGCGTATCGCATGGTGCAGGCCATGAGCTGGGGCACTTCTTTGCTGGCGGTGCTCGTCGGTGTACTCGGCGTAATGAACACGATGCTGATGAACGTGTTTGAACGCACGCAGGAAATTTGCGTTTTGCTCGCACTCGGATGGAAACGTGGGCGGATCATTCGCATGGTGTTATGGGAGTCGGCTCTGCTCGGCTTGCTCGGCGGCATCGTGGGCGTGCTGATCGGTGCCGTTGGCGTAAAGGTCCTAGGAGCGACGCCTGCCATCCGCGGACTCTTGGAGCCGGACCTCAGCACCAGCCTCCTCGCCACCTCTGTGGCGATCGCCGTTGCGGTAGGCGTGATCAGCGGTCTCTACCCTGCATGGCGAAGTTCGCGGCTCACACCGAGCCGGGCCTTGCAAGGCTGATTTTCGACATGGAAAACCCAATGAATCTGCTCCACTCGATGATCTTACGCGGTACGGCCGCCATGCTTGGCCTCGCGTTGTTGGTTTCCTTCGCCGGCGCCGCTGATACTGAGCCGTCCGCAATGTCCGCCAGAGACCTCGCCGCCAGCCTTTCCGCCCGGCAGGATGGAACCTCTTACGTGCGTCTGCGTCTGGAGGTGAAACAGCCCAACGAGACGACCAAGATAGCGCTGCAAATTCAGATCAAGCAACGCCGCACGAAGACGGCCACCGATCTCGTTTACCAGGTGCTTTGGCCCAAAGAGCGGAAAGGAGAGGCCGTCCTTTTGCACCAAGCAGATGGTCGCCCCCCGACCGGTTCGCTTTTCATGCCGCCTGACAAGCTGCGCACTATGAACGCCTCGCAGATGAACGAGGCCTTGTTCGGCAGTGATCTATCTTACCAGGATGTCATCGAGAATTTCTTCGCATGGGAAAACCAGGTTATCGTCGGCACCGAGGTCCTGAACCGTATCAGCTGCATCATCCTCGAGTCGAGACCTGGCAAGAGTGAGCCTTCCACTTACGCCAGCGTGCGCAGTTGGATTGACCCCAGCCGACTCGTCCCGCTCCGCGTGGAAAAATACCTGCCCTCGGGCGCGGTAGCACGCCGCATTGAGACCACCCGCGTGGCCACTGACGACAAAGGTCGCTTTATTCCTGCCAATCTGACGGTGCGCGGTCCGCGAGAGGATTCTGTGACCGATCTGGACGGCTCCCGTATCAAGCACGATGTAGCCTTTGCCGATCGCGAATTCACTCCAGAAGGTCTTACAGAAGTCCTGGCTCCGAGCTCCGCATCCGAATAGCCGTCGCAGTCGGAACTGCTTGGCTGCCTCGAAGCGCGGCAGGAAACCGATCCACGCATCTTCCATCAATCCATGCCCACCGTTGCCGGTGCGGCAGCAAAGCTGGCATCAAAGATTGAGACGCTTTCCCCTCCATCCTGACAACGTGGAAACTCGGGCTTCGCACCCAATCTCACAATCAGCGCGACTGAGAGTTAAAAATGAATGTGAGTGATATTATAAGTTTCGGGATTCAAACGGATGGGATCCGTGGAAGCAGAAGCGAGCTCGTTATACAAGCTCTTTACAGCTGCCAGTTCCGCGCCATCGGCTATTTCGATGTTCACTTGGAAGCTTTCCGAAAAATTCAGAAATATTCCTCCACTCGGAGTCGCTTCAATCCTGAGTAATTGACTCAGGGGGATATACGCTATCTTTTCTTCTCTAGATGTAATTTCGAAAAATCTCTCCTTCACGCGAGGCATTGTATCGATGAGCGCCGGATTTGGAAGGGATCAATGATCAGACATTACCGAGTTCATAGTGTTGAAGAACAGGAACTCCAATTTTAGGGACCGGGCAATTGGACGTTCGTCGTCGAACGCCTAGGCGATGGGGGAGATGCCGCGAACCCCCCTAAGGAGATACGCAATTATGCGTATTCCCAGTGCCCATTCTTTTAGCTAGACTGCTTTGCTCAATTCTGGATCTTCGCTCGCATTCTGTCGGATCTGCTAACGTCAATGCTTATGTTAGGTAGTTGTGCGCCGTGGAACATTCAGACCCGCAACGTTTCAGCTGTCGAGCCCGCAGGCCCGAGCGATAACGCTTGTAAAGAATCTCATCGGGACGAGGGCCTAACTACGGCTGCTCATTTATCGAGTTCGACGGCAAAGGCGGTTTTCTCGGTTATGAGCAATTCGAAAGGAACACGTGCCTAGCCGATCTCCTGGTCCACGTCTCAGCGCGTGGATTATCGTTGTGATGCTGGCTATGGTGTTCGTTCCGGCGGCAATCACATTGAACACGGTTCGTTCTCCCGCCTGTATTCGAATGACCAGCGCCGATCCAACACCGCATGGCTACACTTGGAGTCTACTGCTTTTCCTGGTCCCCATTTGTGTGATCGCTTTTGGTTTGTTGCCGCGAGAGGAGGTGAAGATTCCGCGGAAGGCTTTCTGGTGGACGATTGGGATTCTAGTTCCCGTAGGCTTTGCTACGGATTTTTTCTTTGCCAGCCGCTTTTTTATTTTTCTGAATCCCGGCGCAACCTTGCAGATAGGGGCGCCGGCCCTGCACAAACCGGTTCCGGTGGAGGAATACGTCTTCTATCTTACCGGCTTCATGGCTGTACTGCTAATTTATCTCTGGTTAGGCGAATACTGGCTCGCGGCTTACAACACTGCGGACTACCGGACGGAATCGAAAAAGATCGCTCGACTTCTGCGGTTCCACCCGACCTCAATGATCCTGGGTATCGCTCTCGTTGTGGCAGCCATCTTCTACAAGAAGACGCTTTCACCGGTTCACGAGGGTTTCCCAGGGTATTTCACTTTTCTCGTTGCGGTCGGGTTTGTGCCCGCGATCGTTTTTTTTCCGATCGCCCGGCGGTTCATTAACTGGCGAGCCTTCAGTCTTACCCTGTTTTTCATCCTGCTCGTGAGTCTCCTTTGGGAGGCAACTCTAGCGGTACCTTATCAGTGGTGGGACTACCAACCGAAGCAGATGTTAGGTCTGCGAATCGGAGCTTGGTCCAACTTACCGATCGAAGCTGTTTGCGTATGGATTGCAGTCACCTACGCGACGACGATTGTCTTTGAGATCATCAAGCTATGGCAGGCATCTGAGCGGCCGCTCAAACATGCGTTTCTGGGTCCGAAGAGATCGCCAACGCACCTCCGCTAGACGAATATTCGCCTCGACCCATTTGGCCATTTCACGCATTGCTGTAGTCAATAAAGCCTCTGTTAATTGAGCTAATATTCCGTGTGCTCCGCCGGAAAACGCCGATTCCTTCGCGCGAACCGGTGTCATTGGTATTCCCCTCGATGGTGATGAGTCGGCCGCCAATGATCTGCTCGAGAATTCCTGTATGACCTGTGCCCCCACTGGTAGCCATGATAAAGAGCATTCCAGGCTTTAATAACTCAGGGTCTTGCCTCGCCGGCTCTGTCATAACTGTGGGAATGCCCTTTTTGCGCGCGAGATCCCAATGTTCCACGACATTACCAGTCCTAATTACGGGATTAGCTCGTTTAAGTGAATCCGCCGCTTGCTGGAAGCACCAAAACGCGAACGCAGCGCACCAGGGTTCACCCTTCTCTATGCCGACTGCAGCTTGATATTGCTCCACTTGAGGTCCCCGATTCGAACCGAGAGGTTGCTCCAAGACTCCGATCTGGGAGGCGGCCACTGAAACCGCGTCTGCGAGTAAGTCGGAGGTCGGATTTGTCAAGATTTGTGGGACCGTTTTTTCGCCGAACAGCGCGCTCCAGGTCAAAGATCCGACTTCACCGTCGGCTTCAAGGTCGCGGCCGAAGCTATCGGTGTGCCGCATCTGAAACAACTTAACTGCATATTGAGTCTGCTCGCCGAAAACACCATCCTCATTGACCGGTCCGCAGCCGACTTGATTCAGCCGCCTTTGCAGAGTGGCTACGACCGTCTGATTCGTGACGGTGTTATCGACCACAAAACCGGGGTAAGTTGGATCGGTGGCCGTGACGGGAATGCCGAGCGGGCCGTCGTCTACCATTTGGGCCCGAAAGGCGATATGCCCGTTTTCGGCCATAGATTTGAGTAGGACGGCGGCACCACACTGATCGGAAACCGCATTCGGGTCAAAATGGTCGTCCGCATCGAACTTCCCTTTCTGATAGAGGCTCGAGAAGGACCAAAGGTAAGGTGAAGGAATGGGATTCGGCAGCCGCCGATATCCAGTTCCATTGTATTGTTCGAGACTATTCAATGCGCCGGCAACTGACCAATCCCGGTTGGTCGGCACACCATCGTAATTCAGAGCGTCTACTGCTGACTCGATCCAAGAAAATGGCGGCGTACCTTGGGGCCTTCCCTTGGGTACATGGGTCGTCGGTTGCGGCAATGGATCCCCGTTGTGCAGGTGCGTGTTGAAGTTAAGGTCGGATTCGAGACTATGAATGACCGCAACAATATACCAGGGCACTCCCGTTTCTTCTTGGACCGCTTCATACCGATCCTGTTTAGCGAGAATCCGGTTCACAATCGCCTGAATTTCCCCGATCCTGTCTTTTAGGATCTCGCAAGTCTGGAACAGATCAGAGTATTCCTCTCTTCGTTCAGGATCGAGCGGTAACATTGGCACTATTTCTAGAATTAGGTTGGACGTCCTGCGCTCAGCGAACCTATAGCGTAGAACCCTCCTTCATACGCGCTCGTGTCGATCAGGTAAATACGTAGAAATGCGTACTCCCATGTTGGACGTTTTTTGAATGAGCCGGTAGAACAAGGTCTTCAAACAGAAGGTAACAGCGCGGGACGCCGCAACCGTTCGACTGAGTTCAGGTCGAAGCCAAAAGTCGCGGTTCTCCTGGGTCAATAGTTAAGCCTTGTTAGGCCACCATGAGTTCGGCGACGCTATCTTGGAGTTAACCAGGACGGAACGATCGACACCTCGGAGTACTTGCCGTATCAGCTGATAAACGGGATCCTTGCCAAAGTAAGCGCCGTGAATATCTGGGGGTGACACGTCACCAAAGAATTCAGTGCAATCCGTGTCCCAAACGTTATCTGGGGTAGGACTGTGCACGGTATCAGTGGTCCGATCAAGGCCACTTCGTCCGAGCCGGCGTTTCAAAAAGTGTTTCAATCCCGCCGACACCGCGAGGACCGGATCAAGTCCACTGTAGAATGCAGTGATTCGGTAGGCCAGATTCGCTATGCCCTCTCCGTCGCCGTCACCTTTTTGATTACTTAGATCGAAGATATCATTATCCACATCCGCGGCGATCATCAGGAGTTGATTTACAAAACTAAGGCCGAGAGGCGAGTTCACCCGGCGCCACAGCTGGAACAGAGCGACCTGGGCGAGGAAATTGCCCATGCTGTGAGCGATCATCGAGACCTTAGCCTTACACGCGGCGTCGGGATTTTTCGCGGCGGCGCTTTGGTTTCGGGTAAGGACTTGGTAAAGATCGGTAAGAACGCCGGCTAAGTCATAGGCGCATTGCCGCACTTCGTCGCGATCGGCTAGATAGTCATAGGGGGCGCCTTTGGATGGCCAAGTGAGGAGCACGCAGATGCCCAGCCCGTCTGGACCAGAAAACAGTTTGTCGTCGACGGTCCGATAAAGCCCTACCGAACTGGGCCATGGGTTGTTGTAACCGTGAATCAGCAGCGCGACATGCTTCTCCTCTTCGTGTTGTTCCGCCGGGAGATCTGGAAATTGATCGCACGCGTCGGTCAACGCCTTGCGGAATTGAGCAGAAGGTAGGCGCTGCCAATTCGTGATTTGGCTCGTGTCGTCGTTATCGCTTACCCAAAAAGTCGGCCCTGACTTATTTCGACTGGTTCCCGTGCCTCCGTTATCGCGAAGGCTAATCATCCAAAATCTAGGCATTATTGAGATGTGGTCGGGGTTCTCGACCACGCAGCGTTAGTTAAACATCCGTCATTGGGTGCGTATTATTCGCCAAACAGGTTACACGGCTGACTCAACGCAGTATATACGCAAAAATGCGTATCTGCTCGCAGGCAGTGGCTTAACCTCGAGACACCATCAGGGTCAATCGATGACCAAAGCTTTCTTGGTCGATCAGGCCGTCTCCCGTTGCTCGCATACGTAATTCTGCGTATTCCCGATGCTCCAATTTTATGTTAGAAGTGCACAACGCGGCAACCCAAACCCTCCTGCCGGCTAACGAGTTCAGAACGAAAATGAAAGTCTTCCGGTCGCGCGCTGCTTCGGACCAGTTCGAACTCGTACTTATGCTTCTGCTCGTACCGGTCGCCGTTGTCCTCTTTGGCTGCGCCTCTCCTTCGCCAAGCTATGAAGGTGGCCGCCGAAATATACTCAACGATGATTCGGAATTTAAGCTTGCCGCGATCGAATTTGGTGAACTCGGGTCCTACGCTGATCCGTACGGAAGAGAGCTTTCCAACGCCCTCGATTTGCTCCGCAGTACGGCCCGACCTTTACTGGTAGTCTATATTCACGGTTGGCATAATAGTGCGACATCGGACGATGTTG
Organism: uncultured Verrucomicrobiae bacterium; assembly: GCA_963804425.1. GTDB lineage: Bacteria > Verrucomicrobiota > Verrucomicrobiia > Chthoniobacterales > JAFAMB01 > DASTDH01. The sequence goes on from CAWDQF010000008.1 coordinate 143,383, forward strand.
GTCGGTTTAAGGGTTTCTTGAGTCGTCTATCTCAGTCCAGACAAGTCATCAGTGGTCACTTGAATGTAGTTGGGGTCTATTTTGCCTGGCCGGGAGACAGTTTGAAAATTCCCGTCGTTAATACTTTTACTTTTTGGGATCGTAAGCAAGTGGCGGAACGTATCGCGAGCAATGGTGATTGCTTAGACGCTATTGAACAGCTATCCCAAGCGGCACGGATCCACGAAAGAAGTTATACATTCTTGATTGGCCATTCTTTTGGAGGGTTGATTCTGGAACGGACGGTGGAGCATACCCTGCGTACTTTGCAGGGTCAGAACGTCAAGCCGCCGTGGGACTTGGCATTGATCCTTAATCCAGCGTCAGACTCGGTGTTGGCCAGGCAGCTAGTCAGAGACTTAGAAAGCCTTTACCGATATGATCCGAGGCCGGTACCAGACAGCCCCTTGAAGTGGGCCGGACGCTACGAACCTCGAAGTGGCGGAGACCCGATCTCGGAGAATCAACCTACCATCGTTGAACTGCAGTCAGAAAACGACAGCGCGACCAGCCTCACTTTTCCGATCGGCAGTTCTTTAGGTGTTTTTGTTGGCGGACATTGGACCTGGAACCAAGTTGCGGTTCCAGGTGGATCAACCGATCCCAAGCCGCGAGCGATCGTCTCAGAACGTGAGTTCTATTTGAGTACACCTGGAAACAGTCGCTACCTGATAAACTATGTAGTCGCTCCTTGGAAGGTTCCGGAGTTTCCGCAAGGGTCCGACGCTTTCGACTACAATCTTCAGAACAATTCCGAAGACGGTGTTTTTTACACCAGCGCTCCAAAGAACTCCCAGGCCGCGGCGGACGCTGGCAGGCAGTCGCAATCGGCACCCGCTGCTCCTACGACCAACTGGCTCGCCTGGAAGATACAATATGCCGGAGAAAAGGATTCAGCGGAGTACCGGGGCAACGCTCGCGTTCCGTTCTGGATCGTCCGCGTCCCTTCGCAAATCATCGATAATCATGGGGGTATTTGGAGCGATAATAATATGGCGTTGATGGCGGCCATCTTCCGAATGCACCGACCGATCAAAAAACAATTAGTAACGGTGTCCGGACACACCGTTATCCAGGAGACCGTCCCGGCCCCGGCCAAGTCATATGTATTACCGGCGCGCCCCGAGCTCCATAAGCAAAAGTAGTTTATTAGTCTAACAGGGATTGGTCAGATCCCGACCCGCGGCTTGGCTGGCCGTCTCTAGTTTTTACGCACGTAACATCTTCGACAGGGTCGCGACGTAGGCTTGGCGAAGTCGAAAGCTTCGCCCTACCATTTCCCGTGTCCCTTTTGCTATCTGCTATCGGCTATCGGCTATTGGCTATTGGCTATTGGCTATTGCCTGCTGCGCGCAGCCGGCTATTGCGAAATTTTTGAGCTCTGCTTTCCGGCGAGATGGAGCATAATGTCGGTCTTGGAAATGCTGCCGATCAGCCGCAGCGTGCTGAGGTTATCAACGACCGGCAGTCGTTCAGAGCGCACCTCCGAAAACCTTTCGAGCGCTTCACCCATCCCCTGGAGTGGCGAAATCCGCGGGAACTTTTCATCCATGAGATCGGCCGCAATCAGCACCTGAGCGAGTTCCGGTTGATCGAGAAATTCTTTGATGTCATGCAATGAAACGGCCCCCAGAAGCTGTTTGTCGTCCCCGATGATGTAGATATGCTGCAACCGATGCTGGACGAATGTCTTCGCAATCTCAGCGAAGGTGGCATTGCGCAGAAGCGTGACCGGATCGCGCCGAATGAGATCCGCAATTTTTGCTTCAGCCAATTGTTGGTTAAAGAATGACGCGCCTTTGCGTTCGAGAGATTCCCCATAGATGAACTGTTTTTCGAAAATGCTGCTGCAGTAGTAGGCTATGACGCAACTCACCATGAGAAGCGGCGCGAGTGTGTAGTCGAGGGTGAGTTCGAATCCCATTAGGATCGACATCAGGGGCGCACCGGTCGTTGCGGAAATGAAAGAACCCATGCCTACAATGCCGTACATGCCAGGGTCCAGCTGAAACTCCGGGAAGAAAAAAAGTAAGCTTCGGCCATACAACATGCCAATTGCTGCACCGATAAAGAGTGTCGGCGTAAACACACCACCGACCGCACCGGATCCGAACGTTGCAGCGGTAGCTGCTATCTTCAGCAGAAGGATAGCGAGAATCTCATCGGAAAACCAATTCTGACGAAAGAGCGTCGAAAGCAATCCTTGACCGTTGCCGCAGACGTCGGGACTGACTATTGCCAGCGCACCAACAATCGCGCCGCCCAAAGCCAATTTCGCCGGTATCGGGATAACAACTTTCGAGAAAAGGCCTTCAACCGCGCGCAGGAATCGAAGGTAGAGAGGCGCCAATAATCCTGAGACGATGCCCACCAAGGAGAGCAGGATAAGTTCCCAATGGGTGTGCAGGTGGAATCCTGGGGACTTGTAGATCGGGCCGCCACCGTGCAGGAGTTGAGCGGTGAACGTCGCAACCACAGCAGCCAAGATCAACGGACCGAGCGCTTCGACCACGACCGTTCCCAAGATTATCTCAGCAACGAAAAACGAACCGGCAATCGGCGCATTGTAGGCGCTGGCAATTCCAGCGGCCGCTCCGCACGCCACCAAGTGACGTCGTTGAGCGACCGGAAACTCGCGCAGCCGCCCGATCAGCGAAGCTACCAAAGAAGAGATTTGCACGAGTGGTCCTTCTCGTCCGATTGACGCTCCAGTACTGATCGAGAAGAGGGCTGACGTGGTTTTCACCACACTAGCCGGAACCGAAATATTGCCGTTTCCAACGACGATCGCCTCCATATAGTCGGTGGTCGTTTTCTGCCGGATACGCGCCATCAGACGATTACCAATCCAGAGTGTGGCACCGGCCAACAGTCCGCCTACCGTCGGCACCGTGAGTCTTTGCCAAAGCGGCAATTGAGCGAAGGAGGAAATGATCTCCGAGTCGCTGCCGGTGGCCAGGAAATGGATGAGATCACTGGCCCGCCGAAAGGCTTCAGAGGCCAAAGCGCCGAGGAGACCGACCAGCGCTGCCCAGACGAGCATAAACTGGCGATCGCCGATTCGGAAACGTTCGACCAGCCAGACCTTCAGTTTCAGCAGCTGCTGGAATAGCGGAGAAGGGTATCGCTCGTGTTTATGTTCCCCATTGAGGTCCATGCCAAGTTCCGGCTAACCAGTCCACGGGTATGCGCTTCTTATACCAAAGAAGATCTGAGAAATCGAGAGATGTAATAGGTATCTTGTCTATGCTGGACCGATGAAATGAGACCTTTTCCCAATCACCGAAGATATGACTAAACGGAAATTGGCGTTTTGGTTTGCGTTCGCAGCAAGCTTGCTAGTTCCTCTTACCGGTTTTGCTCAGAAGAAACCGAGGATTATCGTCGTTACCCATGGTCAAGCGTCAGATTCATTCTGGGCGGTCGTGCGGAACGGCGTGGAAACTGCAGCCAAGGAGACGCACAGTGACGTCGAATATCGAGCTCCCGAAGAATTCGACCTGGCGGCCATGTCGCAGTTAGTCGATGCAGCAGTTGCCTCGAAACCCGACGGTTTAGTCGTATCGATTCCTGATGCCGCTCTTTTGGGCAAATCGATTCAGGCCGCGGTGGCGGCGAAAATTCCAGTGATTTCGATAAACTCGGGGTTAGAGGTGTCCAGGAAACTCGGATGTCTCATGCACATCGGGCAAGAGGAGGAATCCGCAGGCAGAGAGGCAGGTCAACGCATGAAGGCGATGGGAGTGAAGCAGGCCGTCATTTTGAATCAGGAGACTGGAAATGTTGCACTTGATCTGCGCATCAAAGGCTTCAGAGACGGCTTTGAAGGCCCGTTCCATCATGTCCAAGTACTTCCGGTAAAGATCGACTTCAAGCTGTGCCATGACGCGGTGACCGCCTACTTGCAGAGAAATCTGGACGTGGATGGAATACTAGCTCTTGGTCCCGTGGCAGCTGAGCCGGCTCTGCAAGCGCTCGATGAGATGGGCAAACTCACTAAAATCAAGCTCTGCACCTTCGATATCTCACCCGCAGTCATTCAAGCGCTGGTGAAGAAGCAAATGAGTTTTGCGCTCGACCAACAGCAATGGCTTCAGGGCTATCTCCCAGTCGTGTTTTTGGCGAATTACGCGAAATACGGTTCGATACTGCAAAACGGCTTAATCCTGACCGGACCGAGCTTCGTGACTCCGGACAACGTCGAACAAGTGGCGAACCTCAGTACGAAAGATTCGCATTAAATTGGTAGGGCGTGACGCAGGTAGTGCGATACTCCCAACGATTCGTCACGCCGCAGGTTGGTAGGGCGTGTCGTCCTCGACCCGCCGAATCGAGGGCTCTGACCGGGCCGTGTTAGTCCGGAGAAGGTGAACCCGAGGTTCGGAATCAGACCTAAATAGCCACAAAAGGACACAGCGCGGCATAGCCGCAACCAAAGCGGTGAAAAACAACCGCGAATAGACACCAACGGACACGAGTTGATTCCTTTATTCGCGTCTATTTGCGTTCATTCGCGGTTAGAAAATCCGCTTCGACTCACCTTCAGCCCGACGGCTTGTCGGTTATCCCCGTCTGCTTCTGTGCCAAACATTCTTGTTTTCCGCCTCCCATTCTTTGCGCCTTTGCGTCTCTGCGTGAGATTTTCCGACTGTCCCGGCTCCGTCGCCATAAAGGCAGAAAAAGCAGGCATGCAAAAGCCAGAGAAGCGGCAGCGAACAAAGTCATTGTCTCACTCATTGCCATGGGAGTGCCTCGATACAACATCGCAACTAATTCACTCGCAATAGCTCCAATCAGCATCCGGATCCCACCAAAAACAGAAGATGCCACCCCCGCAATTTCTGGTAGCGGTTCTAGAGTACCATGAACGACATTCGGTCCCACTAATCCCGTTGCGAAGGTATTCAGCATCAAGAGCGGCATTGTTGACGTCAAGGTCATGATCCCACTGATTGCGAAGGCCAACAACAGACCGCTAGTGACCACACCGATTGCCAAGCCAGTGATGATGATTCGTCGCCCGGACACCCGGCGAGTAGCTAACTTTCCGCTGGTGAAAGCTCCAATCGCAAGGCAAAAAGCATTCACCGCAAAGAGTCCTCCATAAACGTGCGTGTCTACTTTGAATACCTCGATGAAGACAAAAGCCGATCCTGAGACATAAGCGAACAGAGCACCAAAGCTCAACCCGCCGACCAGAGCATATCCCAGGCAGGTGCGATGCGAGAGCACGCGCCAATAGTTGGCGATAAGATTTGTTAATACCAACGCACGCTTGTTGCGGGATCGAATTGATTCCTCAAGACTGAGGGTAATCACCAAAGCCAACAGAGTGCTACCGATAGCGAGACAGAAAAAAACTGCGCGCCATCCCGCCCAGGCGGCGATTAAGCCACCTAAGGTCGGCGCGATCATCGGCGCAATCATTGCTACAACATTCACATACGCGAAACGTGCCCGCGCAGCGGTTCCGGTAAACAGGTCGCGGACGACCGCGAATACAATGACCGATCCGGCTGCCGCTCCCGCTCCTTGGACGAATCGCCAAAAGACCAAACTCTCGATCGAAGGCGCTAGGGCGCAACCCACAGCAGCGACCGTAAACAATACGCATCCCCAAAGAAGTGCAGGACGCCTTCCCAACCGGTCACACAGCGGACCAAATATCACTTGTCCGCAGCCGAAGCCCACCATGAAAAGGCTCAGGACAAGAGCTGTAGCCGCCGGAGGAGCATGGAGTGAAACACCAATATTCGACATCGATGCCAGACAGGAGTCGATGGAGAAGGAAGGCAGAGTCACGATCATAGCCAGCAGGACAACGAACCATCTTGATTCGGGAGCAATCCTGTACGGAGGCGCCTTGCGATAGTGCGCACTCGCATCAGACAAAGAGTTAGCCATCTCCCGAGGTATTTGACGTGACAAAATGGCCATGAAGTTCTTTGCACCAACAGTATCTGTCAACCTCCGCGCAACGCTAATGCGTTACTTTGGTTTCAGCCTTTCGCCCTATGCCGGCATTCGATTGTCGAATAATGTCCGCAATTGTCGTCGAGCAACTAGTCGGCCTCGTGGGACTTAGCTTGGGAGAATATCTGTGGCGCGTTGTTGCAAAAGTGTGAGTCCATTCCCTAAAAAAAATCCGTTTTTTCCTCTTCCTTGAAACCAGGCGAAAGCGAAACTGAAAAACGGTAAGACCTGACGCAGGCAGGGGCGCGGCTCCCGCCGAGCCGTCATGCCGCATTTGGCAGGGGCGTCCTCGACCGCCGAATCGAGGGCTCTGACCGGGCCAATGTTAGGCCGGAGCACGTGAACGCGACTTTCTGAATCAGAGCTAAATAGCCACAAAAGGACGCAAAGAACACAAAGACCTTTCTAAACAGAAGGAACAGCGCAGCGAAGCCGCAACCAACCTCGTAGAACATGAGCAAACAGGGAATAACGGAGAACCCTCTGTTCCCTCCGTTAGCTCCTGTTCAACTGTCTTTGAGGCGAGGCCGTGGACGCGCTGAGTAGTGCTTTAGCGAAGCGCGCCGGACCAGGGCGCGAATCCTCGCGCGAAAAAACAAGATTTCGAGCCAGTCAGAATCAGACCTAAATAGCCGCAAAAGGACGCAAAGAACACAAAGACCTTTTTAAACAGAAGGAACAGCGCAGCGAAGCCGCAACCAACCTCGTAGAACATGAGCAAACAGGGAATAACGGAGAACCCTCGGTTCCCTCCGTTAGCTCCTGTTCAACTGTCTTTGAGGCGAGGCCGTGGACGCGCTGAGTAGTGCTTTAGCGAAGCGCGCCGGACCAGGCGCGGATCCTCGCGAAAAAACAAGATTCGAGCCAGCGTAGTACAAAGAAAGCAAAGTTTAGACTACTTCTAGCTGCTGAATTCCAGCTTCCGGATTCGGCCTCTTTTAAGGATTTGTTATCTGTCATTTGTCATCGGCAATCTGTTTTAAAAAGGTCTTTGTGTTCTTTGCGTCCTTTGTGGCTATTTCATTCTGTCATCGTTCGCAGACGGCTATTTTTCCGGTGTCCATTCGAGATGCGTCTGAGTCCGGCTTGGTTCCGAAGCAAAGGTTTGGTTAGAAGAAGCCGAGAAGCAGTTGGCTGCGATGAAATAGGATGGGGGAAGGGCGCCGCGCGCCGAATCGAATAGCCATGAAAGACCCGCTCGGCATGCTTCCGGTCTTAGGCGGATGCGGTCGGGACGCAAAGAACGCAAAGAGCTTTTTAAACAGAAGATCGCAGCACGGCATAGCCGCAACCAAATCGTCTTCGTCAAAGAAAAAGTCGAGATATCCCATCGGAGGGCGCGCCCCGCTTGCGGCGCCCGCAAAGGCCCGTTATAAATTACGCGCCCAATCCCGATACGCAGGTGATCAGGTCCTAAGAAAAATCTGTGTAATCTGCGAAATCTGTGGATGATTCAGACTGTTCCCATCGCCCATTCGGCGGACCAGTTTCCGGTTGCCAGCCTGCTTGACTTCCCCGATCCTCGCGGTAGTTTCTGGGTCTTTCCGCACCCGTAGCTCAACTGGATAGAGCATCTGACTACGGATCAGAAGGTTGTGTGTTCGAATCACGCCGGGTGCAAATCAGGCCCTAGAGCCAATCGGCAAGCGATTCAGAGACCTCGAAAACAAACATGATGTCAGTCTAAGTTGCCGAATAGTTGCGCTAAAATTTTAAACGCCAGCCGCCGCACACGCTTAGAGCGTGCAGTCGTGGCGGAATTTTCAAAGGTCATGGGGCGAGGGGAAGGAAAAGCCAGTCTCCGTCGATTCTGAGAAGCTTTTTGCGGGCCAATCGGGCGAAGAACCGGGATAGCAACCACGGCGGTGATTTCCGTCTTAAAGGAAACATCTATTCAGGAAACATCTATTCCTGTAATTTCCGCAGCCGGTAGCCTCAGGTCGCAGCGAGCCTTGAATAACCAGTCTCGCCCAAGCGTCTCAATCAGCGACTAAATGTCGTTCTCCTGGTTACTGACTCTTTTAGGCTTGGGTTTGAGCGCCCTTGGAACCGTTATCATTTTGCGTTGGCCGACGTACGTAACCCCGATTGTTCAGGATAAGAACACAAAGAAATGGGTAAGACTGTTCGCCTGGACATCGGACCGAGGCGATCCCATTGGTCGATGGGAAATAACAATAGCGCGGAGCGGCCCGTTTCTGCTTATTCTGGGTTTAGCACTCCAAGTCGCAGCGTTCGTCCTAACGGCTCAACACTTGTAATATCACGATAGCGGACACCCCATCAAGCGGGGCTGTGCGGCCCATGCGCACGCGCACCCCGAGTCCGTTTCGGTGACGTTCGATCACCTCGGCGTTTGCCCGGATCGGGCAGAACACGCAGCCGCCTCGGCGAGTTCCTTGTGCAGGGCAGTCTTTTCGTCGAACGACATGCCTGCTTCCACGTCCGCCTTCACGCTTTCTTCGACGTACTCTTTGAGGTTTTGGCCACTTCTGTACGCCCGTAGCTCCAGCTCTTTGGCGTACGGTTCTTCAAGTTCGATCGTTAATGTCATATGTAGAGATCAGAATAGTCGGCTGAAGGGGTATTCCTTAATCGCGCAACGGGGTGGAGCCGAGAAAAGTTGCACAACCTCTTCCCGGCTCGTCCTGCTGGTGGTTTCTGTTGTGGTGAAACCGGCTTAACAGACGCACTTCGCTCGCCGCTTATTCACGATTTTTCTAGGCTCGGGTATCCTAGCGCGTCTTACTGTTCAGAATTTCCAGCAGGTGGAGTATCTGTTCGCCCATCGGCTCCTTACGCCCCTTAATCCATTCAGTAATAAGCTGTGGGCTAACGCCGAGCATCTTGGCAAGGTCTTGCTGCCGTATCCCATGGTCGGCGCACCATGGCTGTATTCGTTTGATGATTTCTTTGGTTCGCTTGCCCACACCTCAAATTGTATCGGAATACACCATTAGTGTAAAATAGTTCTAGCACCTACTACACTCAAGGTGTAGCAGCTTGCCGACGTGAACACGCGAGCGGTCGATTTTTCTTCTCGGATTTTTGCTGGGGGTTTTTACTGACCAGCTTGTCCGGGTACTCGTTGACCTCCTCTTCACTCACACCTTATGAACGAAGGCAACATGAAGTTAAAAATTGCCGTTAGAGCTCTTGACCCCGTATCCCAATCCGGCCTTGAGTTTTTCGCTGCCGAACGGATGTTAAATAAGAGCGATGAATGCAAAGATGTTTTTTGCGTTAGCGCTGTGTACCCTCCTGTTCGTTTCATCCGCTGAAGCGATCGTGTATACAGTACGGACTGATTCGGGACCGGTGACTTACAGCCTGGAGGTTCCTCGTGGCACTCCGATCGGAGATAAAATAAAGCCGCATCCGCAAGTTGGCTATTCTGCCAATTTACCGATGACAGCCGGCTCGGCCGAAGTCGCTGCGGTCCGTTGGGCGTCCGGATTGAAAGACAAGGATAAATCTGATAACTATCCGAATTCGTTGACAATTCTCGGTGGGAAAATTCCGGGCGGTTTTTACAACGCTACCTTTACCAAGCCCACCTCGGTTCAACGGATAAGCGGCCCGGTTCCTTATTATCTGGTCCAAATGCGCGGGAACGTCGCCGGCAGCACGCAGACTTTTTATGCTGCGGTGCTCGACGACGGGAATCTCGTTCGCCCAGTACCAGTGAGTCGATACGCCTACCACCCAGTTCGCCGTCCTCGGGAAAAGTGGAGTGGCTCCGGACAGAAAAAGAAACGAGAATCGGGTGGTCGAGTTCTCGGAGAAACCGCAGACGGCCGAGAGATGGGCGGTGCTGAATTGAAGGAAAAATGGGGAGCTTCCGAAAAGAAACCTTCGAATTAGCTTAAACAGATGAATAGGCGAAAGGGGTCAAATCTCAATTTTTCAATTATTTGGCTATCTTTTTGAGCTTTTCTTGGAGGTCTCGGTCAATCTTCAAGCGCCTTTCAAATCGTCCGATTGCCGCGTTCACCGCTGGATATTGAAAACCGCCGGCGTTCGACTCCTCGGTTGAGCACAGGGTGGCAATCATGTGCCACGTCGATCCGCAGTGATCGCGGCATAGTGTCTGGATCTTAGTCGGCACCCCGCTTGAGGAGGAAGCGTAATGTTGAAGATTGAGATTTGACCCCAATCCGAGCTTCCCAGGCACTTCAACGGCCGCCGCCGGAAAGGGAACATTATTGACATTGGCAGTGTTCAAAACCCCGAGTGGTTGGAAATTGGCTGGGCCGGTTCCGTAAAGGCAGGCTTGATCCAGCCGGCTGGATAGCGCACGCCTGAGCTCTCTGACCACATAGCCATCAACGCTTGGTGTTGCCTGAACAAAGAGTTGACGGCTAAAAACCACTTGAGCCGCGATTCTGCGCGGATGCACCCGGCGCCTACGCTGCGGTCTACGCCATTTTCAATATTGCTTATGCGGTTGGATCGATGGCAGGCAATGCGGCCGCAGGTCCGGTTACCGACCGCTTCTCTTTATTAACCGTGTTCCTATCGATCGGAGTGATCCGCCTTTTATCCCTGTCGTTTCTCAGGTGGGGATTGATATTTCTTCCAGCACCGGCAAACCAAAGTCAATAAGGGCTTCACAACTCAATCGAAAGGAATCTGGGATTAAAAACTGATGCTTACTCCGCCGGTTACGGCATTTGAATCGTATCGGGTACGCCCAAGCTGGCCATCGTAATTGACGTACGTCAGAATCTTCGGACTCCATTGAATCGAGAAGCCGGCGCTCAGGATTGCGCTATCCTGACCTTCCTTCGGACCAACAAATGTCGCAGAAGGTCCGGGTATCTCAGCAAAACCAGCGGTGATCGGAATAGCCGAATATTTAAATTCGTGTTCCCAGGACGCTTTGATCGATGGCTCAACCACATGCCCTCCAATTTTCCATCGGTAAAATGCTCTAAGTCCGAGATCCGTTCGCAGAGACTCCTCACTATCGGAATGAATCTGCAGCGGTGCGAGTGAGCCCTGCTCGCTGAAACCGTTGAGATATACATTGGTATATTGCAATGAACCGATTGGTCCGACGGTCAATTGACCGAGGTGGAAATCATATCCTCCGCTGACGAACGTGCTGAACTCCCCGCCATCAGTGTTTCCGGTTGCCACACCCGCGAGGGCCGGACGCCTTGAGTCGTAGCTGTTGTAGCCTCCGTAGATTGCTCCGTTCAGATAGAACGTTCCCACGGAAAAACCACGGTTGAAATAGGTGGCATAGAGACCACCTCTTCCGGTGTCGACCCCGATGTCTCCGGGCTGGAGATCGGTCCAGGTATGTGAGTAATTTCCAAAAACGCCAAACGTAAGACAATCGGTGACTCGGTAATCGACCCCCAGGCTTACTCCACCGGTAGTGAAATTGTAACCGGTGGCGTTCGAATCTTCCTCCACGCTGACAAAGTCACCGAACCCAGTTATCCACAATCCCCACCGGTTTTCAGCGGTGGGCTGCAGGATCGGTTCCAAAGTCTCTTTGGAGGATTTTCCATTCAGCGCACTACTGTTCTCCAATTTCGAAATGGATTCTCGGTTGATCGCCATGTTGGAGCTGAATCCACTTGATCCATGGCGGATATCATCCAGGCGTCCTTCGAGATTCAACTTTTGGATATTCGCTCCAGAGAAGCCAATCTCGTAAACCGCTGTCAGGTCACCGTCCGGCGTGATTTTCTGGAGGTCGCCGGGCAAATTGGGGAGCGGCTCATTGTCCAAGAATGAAATGAGTCTCGCTGCTCTGGGATCCATGGTGACCGTATTCAGCAGGCGTCCCGCAGCAAGCTCATTTGGCGTTTGGGCAAATGAGGCAAAGTCATCCGTGGAAACCACCACCGGACCGTTGGGCGGCCCAACAGTTGCAACCGGCGGAAATTCAGTCGGAGCGGTTAGTTTCAGGAACCTAACGTCAACCGCTTTCTCATGATAAACGATCTCGATCGTATTGTAAGTTGGGTTCTTGGCAAACGGATTGCCGAGCTCAGCGAATTTGCTGGTGACCTGGCCTCCAGCTTTTAGCACGGTCAAGGAGTCTCCACCGGCCGGTGTAAAGCCTGCGTTGACGAGTTGCAACTGTCCATTAAGGGATGCGTTCCCGCCCGCACTTATAAATCCATACTGGCCGGGGCTCGAACCCGCGACCTTGAGTTGCAAAGTGCCGCCACTGTTCTGCGTGTAATTACCTTTCACATTGATCGCCTGCCCAAGCCCGAGCCCGAGAATGGAATTGAGAATTCCGCCGTTCACTATCACATTTCCGGTGCCCAATGCTTCTGGGGTGCCTACGGTCAAAGTGCCGTTATCAAGAACCGTATCGCCACTATACGTGTTTGTGCCCGTCAGGGTTATAGTTCCCGGACCAATCTTGGTGATACCACCTGGACCGGTAAAATTGCCGGAGTACGTCGAAAGAGTAGGCGAAAGGGGTCAAATCTCAATTTTCAATTGTTTGGCTATCTTTTTGAGCTTTTTCTGGAGGTCTCGGTCAATCTTCAGGCGCCTGGCAAATCGTGCGATTGCGGCATATTGAAAACCGCCGGCGTTCGACTCCGCGGTTGAGCACAGGGTACCAACCAGGTGCCACGTCGATCCGCAGTGATCGCGCCATAGTGTCTGGATCTTAATCGGCACCCCGCTTGAGCAGGAAGCGTAATGTTGAAGATTGAGATTTGACCCCAATCCGAGCTCTTTAGATTCCACCGCTGCCGCCGGCAGTAATCCTCGAAGGTGTCTACTAGCGCTTGGCGGCTTTCTCGGCCTCGAGCTTGGCGATGTCCATTAGAAGCTGCTCGGCGGCGCCCTGGATAGCGCCTTCCTGTAGCAAGAAGGCCGCGCGATCGCCGAGCATGTCGATTGCCGCCAGATCGGTCGTGAATCGCACAAAGGAACCCTGCATGCTGTTCGGCCCAGTCCCACCGCTCAGCGTGGACAAGTTTCTTGAGTGCAGTCAGATGCTTTTCTTCCCTCGCGGTCCGTAAATCGGACAGCTCACGGCCGAATGACCGCAAGCCTTGGCACCCACTTGAGGAGCAAATGTAATGTTGAAGATTGAGATTTGACCCCAATCCGAGCTAATTTGTTCGCATTTCCGACAGACGCCTCTCGCAACGCGTGGCCTCTGCCAATTCTTTATCACCGATCATATTGACCGTTATCGGGTAAGGCGGGAACAAAGTCGTGAGCTATACGATCCACCCACGTATCATAACGATCGTGCAGCGCATGTGGGTATGTGATTTCGAATTCAACCCAATAAGTCGGGTAAAAGAATACTTTATGGTAGAACTCGTAGCCGTTGGGATTCACGCCAGAAATAACGTACCAATTAGCTTTCTGGAGCTTGTAGGTGACCGTTTCGCCGCGCCTTGCTAGTTCTTCTTGCCAGAAACTCTCCAAACTCTCCTTAAGGCCTTCGGGATGCGTATGGCTACCCATTGCCACAAGAGAAACCTCATGATCAGCCGAGTGATAGTTCCGACCAGCTCCGTTCGTGGGATATGGTTCCGGAATCAAAGATGCTGGATAGGTCAAGGCGAAGCCCCAGCGACCGTTTACCTCTCGCTTCCAGTCGGAACCGAAAGCCAAGCCGCCGAGCGAAACAACAATCAGGAAAATCGAGATTGGTTTTGCCATGCCGACACTTTTTTCTGGTTTGGTATAGACTCAGTTAGGAGCTAAGCCGCAATAAGATCAAGCCTCGCTCACCGATTCAAGGTCGTCCGGTGTGAGATTCAATAGATCAGGAATGCTCACGAGGCTTTCGGAGCCGGCGGCTGAAGCCGGAGAAATGACCGGGTTCAAGGCCAGCGGGATGCGATCGCATGGCGGAACTTGAGAGCCGGATCAGAAAGAATTCGAGCAAACGCAGGACCGGTATACGTCGGCGTGTTTCGAATGCTCGGCAAACCATTTCCACGTTGCCTGCACGTATTAAAAAATCGTGACCTCCGAGCAACGCCGAACCGATTCTGTTCGTCGTCTGGTAGGCCCTGTTCCTCTTAGCTTCCCGGCCTAAGAGAGCGTAGCCTTCCAGTGGATCTTTCCGCCATGGAGGGAATTTAATTAAAAATGAACCCTCATCATGAAATCTCTCTTTTTCGCCTTATTGGCCATCGCCTCCTTTGCTGCCGACTCCTTCGGTCAGACCATCATTAATTCGCTGCCCTACACCATCACTGCTCCCGGCATCTATGTTCTGGGCTCAAACCTCACTTACTCATCGGCTGCCGGCGCAGCCATCACGATCGTGAGCAGTAATGTGACCCTGGATCTGGGAGGTCATTATCTCTACTACCCTGGCACCCCGACCTCGAACGTCGGCGTCTACGTGCACAATGCCGGCAATGTCATTATCCAGAACGGCATTATCGCCGTGTTCTTCTACGGCGTCTATATCGAGCATACTGGAGGAACAGCGCTCAACACAGGCGATATTGTGGAAAATCTGAGACTGACCAATTGACCAATGGCGTCGTTCTCACCACAGTCGCGGGATCTATCGTGCGAAATAATCAAATCACTTCCCTTACAGCAGGCTCTGGTTTCGGAATCTATATCTTTGGTGCTGGCGGCAACCTAGTAAGCGGGAATGTCATCTCCGGATTCGAGGTCGGCGTCGATGCGTTCGGCAATAATTATTGCCTCGAGAACATGGTTAGCAATTGCTTTTTCGGTTTTGCCCTGGATGCCAGCGACAAATACCGATTTAATACCACGTTCAATTGCACGTTGCCGTTTGCCGGCGGTACCGCCCTGACCGACAATAATAACTGAAGATATTTGATCCAACTATCCATGGTTCCGCCGGCATCACCAGTTTCAAAATCGCTGCTGCTCTCCAGCATCGAAGGAAAGCACATCAAAATCACTGGTCGGATCGAGATGGTACAAGGGAAAGCCTGAAATCCGAATCGATGCTGCGGAACAGCTCGAGGTCGAGTAAAACCGCGAAGGTTATTTCAACTGTGGCGTACCGCGTGGCGCTTTCTTTTGGAGCTGAAAAGTCGTGTACAGATCCGTGTATTAAGGTTAATCTCGTGGATTCGTGCGGCTTATTCAAAATCGCACATCCCCCACTGCAAACTATTCACAGAAAGATGTCTTTATGTACGTTACCGCTATTCATCACATCCACGATCCTGCGGGATTTCAGAAGGCCGAGGCTGAGGCTTTGAAGCAGGGACTCCCGTCGGAATTCAAACTCCCCATCCATGGCGCGACGAACGATCACTCGATGGGGATCTGCATCTGGGAGGGCCCGTCCGTGGAAGCGGTTCGGGGGTTGGTCGACTCGGTCGTGGGACCCTATAGCAAGAACGAATACTTCGAAATGACGGTACACGGCCTTTAGCGGCCGCACATTCGGATCGGATTACATAGAACCTTGTTTTCCTAGCGGGCTTGATATATGTTCGTATGAACATATTTACATGGCACCGAGGATAACACCCCAGGCTATTCAAGAACTGATAGACGAGCTGGAGGCATCGAAGCAATCTCGCTTGCGTGCATGGCAAGTCCTTCAACAGATCCGCGCAATCATAACCGAGGAAGGCAATGTGGCTGTTCCTCCCGCGGCCGCGAAGACCTTCGACTCGGAAGGCGACGTTATTACGGAGGCTCTAAGGAAAACGCTGCGAGCCTGAAACGCGGCATTGCAAGACTTGATCCGTGTCGGCCGAACGTACAAAGCCGCAGTCGATAAGATCGACGACAGCGTCCGCCAGAATTTCCCAGCGCGCAGGCGCACGAAATCGCGGATCGGGTCGAGCTGGCCGTGCGCTCAGAACTTCTCGGTTCCGATGTCACGGTGCATCCGGAGCCGGCGGACGCCAAGTGATCCAGCAGAAAGATCGGCAAGGGTCGGCATCGGGTAAAGCCTGCCCGTGGGTTGACACCTGTAACCGAAGGAGTTGACCGATATCCGCTCCAAACCTTGCAATCAAATGGGCGAGGCACCATAATCGGTGAAGTTGTATCAAACGGGGAACGCTGTGGGTTGTGGAATTCGGAGCGACGCGCGATGGTGTTGCGCTCCGTCTGTCTGCTATGACTACCGCAGAGATACAAGCGCTCATCAAGAAGCTGGCGGGAAACAGTAGAGCATTTGCCGCGGAATATTCCGTGGACAATCGGAAGTGGTTCGTCGGCAAAATTCTTGATTTTTTGGAGTCGCAAGGGAACCCGGATTCCGACATGGAGCGGCTGGCCAACGTCCTCATCGCCGCCGCCAAGAAGGCCGTGAATGACAGGGTCAGGAAGGGCTTTTCCACCGCCGGCTTAGCGAGCCTCTGGAAGCTCTATGACCAACTGACCAGCAGAACTCAGATCATTTATGGAATGGCCGCCATGAATCCGCAGTTCCTGGATTCCGCGAATTCCGATTACTTCGATTTCATCCTGAATAGAAGGTTTCGGGCGATTCAGCGAATGGCCTTCTTCGTGAATAAGAACCGGGAGAGAAAGATCTTTGGTTATCCGAAAGCGACATGCAGCAGCGGCAACATGAAGGTCAACGACAATTCGTCGGCCCTGTGGGCGTCGGCCGGCGCCGACCAACTGCCGTTTCTGCTAACGGGACCCGGAAAGAAGGACCTTCAGGTTACGGACGACACCCTATTCATAAAGAATGACGTGGAGTGTAGCCGCAACCTTCTCGCCTGCGATCCTGTGGCCATGGTGCTCCACATAGACGCCCTTTTCGAAGCCAAGGACGCGAAAAAACTGTTGAACGCACTGGTGGCCGTGGGTGACCACTACGTGAAGATCGACAATCCGCTGGGACACTTCGCGAACAATATGGCAGGGCAGCGCCTGGCCGGGGTGACGTCAACAGTGATGACGTCCACGGGCACCAACGTCGAAATCGCTCTCGGCAGAGTTGGATACATCATTCCCTTTGCGAAGAATTCAGTTACCGCTGACGATCTGAAGAAGGATGCTTACATCCCGGTGGACAGCACCATCTGGTTCATGATCGTTCTCGGGAGCGACCACAACGGTTTTCATATCACTGCGGTGAATCCGGTAAGTAAGAAAATCACGGTGGATACGCTCTCGACGAAATATGATGCCGGCGCGAAAGTGTATGTGACCCGCAAAAACTTACCGATTTATCAAACGCAGCCATTTCACCTTACGACGGACAGCCGTCCGGGAAACGCGTTGTTTGAGCAGCTCAATCTGAAGTCCGAAGATTTGCAGGTGGGCGACCACGTCTATGTCATCAATCACCCACTATACCTGATGTACTATCCGACGGGCGCCTGGGGCGGGGAACACTCCTTCATTTCAGAGATCGGCAACCGGGATAACACCGGTACGGTGTTCCGCAATGAGCTCAAGGTGGAAGGCCATGGCCTGAACGATACGCTGCTCGGAATGGTGAACGACATGGTGAAGTGGATCAACACGGTGCTGAGCCGGTTCCAGGCGATCACCAAAATTCACCTCAACAACCTTAAAGCCAACGGACGGAAGACAACGGCGGATGTGACCTTCATTCCTCCGGCGAGCGGCGCCTCGTTCGAATTCCTGGAATATGACATCCAATACACTTACTTCGACTATCGACAAGGTAAGAAGGTGGACGTGACCACGGGGTTTGTCATCCAGGAGGCAGCCGCCGATCCGCGCAACGAGTTTCTCATTTTCAATGCAGAGAACAGCGATTCCAAAGTCACGCCGTCCATTCCCCAGCCCAATGTTCAATACCGAATCACGTTCACCGGCGCAAGCTTCCCTACTGGCCAGTTCAAGCCTTCGAACTGGGCGGTGGCTTACTACAATCAGCAATCGGCGAAGTTCGAAACTCAGCCACTATTTGCCAGTGACGATAAGACGCCGAAGCAGCTGAGCTTCGATGACCTCGCAAAGTCCAAACCCTTTTTTGCACTGGACGATAACGCGGATGCATTTGTCACCCGTCCCAGGGTGAGCTTCGACGCCACTTACCAGACGTTCCTGAAGAACAACGGAGCCTTCTAAGGATGGTGTGTAGCCGATGACACCAAACGCCGTTGCCCAATTAAAGGCCGACCTCATCGCCTTGTTCGATCCGTTGGTGCAGTCTATCGACGACACCGACTACGCCGCGGCGATGCTCGAAGATATGGGGTATCAGGCGCCGAGCGGGATTAAGTTTCTGGACGAATTCTCCGCAGCCTTCCAGGCGCTGATTCAGGTGATCGACAACGCGGACAACTTACTCCGCGGCGATACCGAACCCGATTACCTGGCTCTGTTTGGAAGCATCCTCACCGCGATTCAGGACGTGATCAAGCTGATTCGCGATATCGGCACGACGCTCCAAACCACCTTTCCGGCCGACTTCCTCGCGGCCACCAAAATCGCCGAACAATTTCCGCGCCAGTTGGCCGATTACCTCCTGGTCAAAATGCTCGAACGCCAGCACCCGGTGCTGCACAGCACGCTGCTGGTGACCGGCATCATCGACCAGGGACAGGTGACGCAGGCCGCCACGCCTTTCAACGCTCCCTACAGGAAACGCGTGATTCGCTGGGAGAAGCTTTGCGACTATCTGAACAGCCCGCTCAGCTCCATACAGCAAGCCTATGGCTGGAACACGAACGCTTTCCAATACAACGTCCTGATCGACAACGTACTCCGCTTTGGCCAGAGCATCGGCTTCTGCTCGTCCCCCACCAATCCCGAGCCGTCTACGCTGCAAGCGCTGCACGGCGGCACGGACGTGGTAACCGAGGACAACGCCGGTCAGCTTCGGATTCTCAAGTTCCCCTTACTACCCATTCTGGATGCGCCGATCGGGGTAGAAGTCTATCCGCTGCTGAACGCCGGCAGCAGTCAGGCGGACGGACTGGGCATCGGTCTTTACTTCGATCCGTCGGGCGGACTGACTTATCCGCTCACGGACGAGTTGACTCTGGGCGTGAAATATACCGGAACGGGACCACTCGACGCCGGTATTGTGATTGTGCCGGGGCAGCCTCCGAAGATCGTGAGTAACATCTTCGGCGGATCCGGCCCACAAGCGGACCTCAGTCAATTTGTCCCGGAGTTCACCTACGCGAATCCCGGCGAGAAGACGCTGCTCTTCGATTCCGGGTTCGGCGCCAAAATGGATTTCGCCTTCTGGGCGTTTCGCGCCGGTGTGTCGCCAGGCCTGAGCGGATTCTTCGTTGAGACGGATTTAAAGGGCGCCACCCTCACGATCGGCGGCGGGCAAGACGACGGATTCCTGCAGAGCGTGCTGCCGGCCCAGCCGATGTCGGCCAATTTCGATCTCACGCTCGGCTTTTCCAGCGCCACGGGACTCTATTTCGGCGGCAGTGTGAGCCTGGAGGTGACGCTTTCGACGCACGTCAGCATTGGTCCCGTCACCATCCAGGCCATCACGGTGGCCCTCAAACCGGCAGGCGGAAACATCCCACTGAACCTGGGTGCCGACGTTGCCTTCAGCCTGGGCCCGATCGCAGTGGTGGTGCAAAATATGGGTGCCGCGGTGGCTGTGTCGTTCCCGCCGAATCGTGACGGCAACTTCGGCCCCATGCAGGTTGATCTGGGATTCAAATCGCCCAGCGGCGCGGGTCTATCGATAGACGCGGCCGGCGTGAGCGGGGGCGGATTCCTGAAGTATGACGACGCGACCCACGAGTACAGCGGGGTGCTGCAGCTTCAGTTCAACGACCTGGCTCTGCAAGCGTTCGGACTGATTTCGACCCAGGTGGCGGGACGGTTGGGCTATTCGCTGCTCGCGCTCATCGATGCCGACTTTCCGCCCGTGGCCCTGGGCTGGGGATTCACGCTCAACGGCGTGGGCGGGTTGCTGGCCCTGAACCGAGCCGCTTCCACCGACGCGTTACATGCCGCGCTCAAGGCCAACACGCTGTCATCGATTCTGTTTCCCAAGAACGCGATCACCAACGCGCCGCAGATCTTGTCGACTCTCGACGCGCTCTTCCCCACGGCTCCCGGCCGTTTCCTGTTCGGGCCGATGGCGCTGATCGGATGGGGTACGCCCACCATGCTCACGGCGGCGATCGCGGTGGTGGTGGAACTGCCGGAACCGATTCGCATCATCCTGATCGCCCGCCTGACCGCCAAACTGCCGTCGGAATCGCAAGCCCTGGTGCGCATCAACATGGATGCGCTGGGCGTGCTGGATTTGAGCCAGGATTCGCTGTCGCTCGATGCCACGCTGTTCGATTCCAAACTGCTGGCGTTTACCTTGAGCGGCGATATGGCCCTGCGCGCCAACTGGGGTGCGGGCTCGCAGCGCGAGTTTCTGCTGGCCATCGGGGGCGTGCATCCTCAATTCACGCCCCCGGCGGGATTTCCGGCGCTGCAGCGCGTCACCATCGACATGCCCTCGGGTCTGATCAGCAAGCTCCGGCTGGCGGCCTATCTCGCGATCTCTTCGAACACGGTGCAGTTTGGCGCCACGCTCGACGTGTTCATCGGGGTAGCGGGATTCGGCCTGTCGGGCCACCTGGGCTTCGATGCGCTGCTCGCGCTCGACCCGTTCCACTTCGATGCCGACATCTCCGGCCAGGTGGCACTGACAGCCGGCGGCGACGATTTGATGTCGGTGGGGCTGGAGGCGACGCTGTCCGGCCCGGCGCCCTGGCACATCGCCGGCAGTTTCAAGATTCACCTGCTGTTCTTCGACGTGCAAAAGTCGTTCTCGCATAGCTGGGGCGATGATGCTCCGCCTCCACAGATCGCGCCGGTCGCGGTGTTGCCGCTGCTCACCGCGGCGCTGGCGGACGCGCGCAACTGGGGAGCGGCGCTGCCGGCGGGGACCTCGCCGCTGGTTTCGCTGAAAGATCCGGGTGCTCAGACGATTCATCCCCTGGCGCGGCTGGAAGTGCACGAAAGCGTGGTGCCGCTGGGGCTCTCCATCACGCACGTCGGGTCGGCCCCGGTGACAGGCGCGAACAGCTTCGCCATCGGCGATTATCAAGTGAACGCATCGGCGGCGGATCACGAAACGATCCAGGACGATTTCGCGCCTGCCCAGTTCTTCGACCTAAGCGACGAGGAGAAGCTGGCGCGGCCGTCGTTTGAGCGTCATGATGCGGGCGTGCGCCTGACCGGAGTCGGGCTGACCGCCTGCGGCACGCCCGTGAGCAAGACGATCGCGTACGAGACGTATTACCTGGATCAGGCCGATGGCGAGCTGCGCACCGATCCGGGAACGCCGCCTCAGACGTTCGTATTGGGCGAGTTGGTGCAGATTCTGGCGATTGGGGCATCCGCGCGCGCGGCGATTCACACGGCGGGCGACCGGCGATACACAGCGCCGGGGACGCCCGTGACCATCGCGCCGCAGCGCTTCGTGATCGCCGATCGCGACAGCATGGCGCCGGCCGGCATCAGCCCCTCCGGTGGCGTCACCTATAGCGATGCCGCCGCATCGTTGCTCGCGCAAAATCGAGCTACGCAGGCGGCGCTGCAAATTATTACCTCTCACGAAGTGGCGGCTGCCTGATATGCCGGATCAAACCCCCACCGCTTACACGATTGTGCCCTGGGTGCGCCGCGGACTCGCTTCGCTCATCAACGCGCAGCCCGCCACAAACTACGCGTCCCTGCCGGTGCGGCTCAGCGTAAACGGCGCACCGGTGAACGGACCGGCCGTGCGGCTGATCGGCCCCGGACAGATTACCGGGCTCGACGCGCGCGCCGTGGTGCGCACTGACCCGCGCGATGGCGCCGCTGCCTTCGAGCCGAACTACCTGGCCATGGTGGAGTTGGCGGAGCCCGATCTGCCCTGGATGTTCACTCCGCTGCCGCAGAGCAACGGCCGCTTGCAGCCCTGGATCTGCCTGGTCGTCGTCCCGGATACTCCGGGCATCGTGCTGCAGGCGGTGCCGGGCGGCAACAGCATTTTGCACATCAACGTCCCACTCGATCCGAAGACGGAACTGCCGGATCTATCCACCATCGATGCCTGGGCGCACGCGCAAGTCACTGGCGCGAATCTCTCCGGCACAGGTCTCACGAATGCGCTGGATGGCGATCCCGCGGCGACCGTTTCGCGCCTGGTCTCGGCTCGCAAACTCGATGCGAACCAAAGCTACATTGCCTGCATCGTGCCAACGTTCCGCGCCGGCCTCGATGCCGGACTGGGTTTGCCGGTGGACGATCACGACCTGGCTCCGGCGTGGGATGCCAACGTCACCGCGCCGTTCTCTCTGCCCGCCTACTATGCTTTTCGTTTCCACACGGGAGCCGGCGGCGATTTTGCCTCACTCGCGCGAAAAATCAAGCCGCCTAAAACCGAGCTGACTGCCGGTGTGCGGACGATGGACGTGAGCCAGCCCGGATTTGGCGCGGCGGGCGTCGCCGGCACCACCCTGGGGCTCGAAGGCGCCCTGAAAACGGTCAATGGCCAGTCAACGCCCTGGCCAGACGGCGCCCGGGCCGCTTACGAATCTCAGTTCCGCGCCGCGCTGGCTCCTCCGGCCGCAGGCGATCCGGTAGTGGCTCCGCCCACGTATGGAAGCACCCAGAGCGGTTCCGACCTGCCCGCCTCTGGCGCTCCACCCGTGTGGTTGGGGGATTTGAATCTCGATCCGCGCTCCCGGGCTGCGGCGTCGGCGGGCGCGCAGGTGGTGCAGGCCGATCAGGAGGCGCTGGTCGCCTCTGCCTGGGACCAACTGGGCGAGATTCGAAAAGCGAACCAAATGCTGCGGCAGGCTCAGTTGGCCCGTGAGGCTTCCGCCTCGATGAGCCGGCGTCACCTCCAGAACGTGGCTGGCGACGGGGAGTGGCTTCAGATCACGGCGCCCGTGCACAGCAGGGTGCTCGTGTCAATGGCTGGGGTCACGGCGACGATGTACGGACAAGTTCAGTCGAGCCGCCTCCCGTCGGGATCGCTCTCCCCCGCGATGCGCAGAATTGCGCGCCCCGGCGGTCCCATCGGACGTCAACTCAAGGCAGGCGTGCCGCAGATCGTCGAGCGGTTGAATATGCCGGCAGGCTCGGCGCCGACGGCCCTCGAAGTCGCGGGACCTGTGCAACCGCCCAAGGGCATGGTCGCGCTCGATGATGTCTCGCCAGACGTTCAGGTGCGCAACATGACCGCGGCCTCCGTGGTTTCGGCAGGTGGATGGATCCTGGCTGGAGCGGTGGTCTCGCAACCGGTCGTGGCCAAAGACGCCGTGACGCCGGTCGAGCCGGTCACGCCCACGGCGCCCGTACACGCCGCACCGATTCAGCCTGTTTCGCCGATCCTGCCGATTCCATCCGGCGGTCCGGGCGGCCCGATTCTCGATCCGGGACCCATAGGCCCGACGGGGCCGGTGGAGAAGCCGCCGTTGGTGAATTGGATGACGAACCCGAATATCCCGGACATCCTCACCGGCAAGTTTGCGAATCATCCGACGCCGATAGTGTTTCCCAGTGAGCCGGCGCAGCTCGAAGTGGTGAAGACCAACTTCAAAACCGCTGCCCAATCCATCAATACGTACCTCAATACGGCTCCTGCGCTGCCGGCGGAAGCGCCATCGCTCGGCGGCCAGTCGGCGCTCTCTCCCGTGCGGGCGCAACTGCTAGCGAAACTGGATCCCGCGGCCACTATTCGCGCCCGCGTTGGCGCACAAATACCCTTGAATCCCGGCCCCGACCCCCTGCAGCCTGTGGAGGCCGGGCCAAAATTTCCGCAGGCCATGTACACTCCGCTCGCGCAACTTTCGCCGGAGTGGATGCTGCCTGGAATTTCGAGCGTGGGCATCGACACCGCCGCGCTGCTGGCAACCAATCCGAAATTTATTGAAGCGTACATGGTGGGTCTGAGCGACGAACTCTCCAGGGAATTATTGTGGCGGGAGTTTCCAGCCGACCGCCGCGTCACCTATTTCCAGAATTTCTGGGGTGCCGCCACACCCGATATCGGCGCCATCAGTGGCTTTGACCCGAACGGTGCGTTGGGCACACATGCGGCGAATGCCGCCGGCGCCACTCAATTCGTCTTGTTGATTCGCGCGTCCCTCTTTCAGCGTTACCCGAACGCCATGGTCTACGCGGCGCAAGCCCAATGGACGAACAACGTCCGCACACTCGGCTCCCACGTGCAGTATCCGATCTTTCGCGGCACAATCGGCGTCGATGTGAATTTCTTCGGCTTCGACATCGACGACCCGAAGGGGTCGCCCGATTCGGCCGCCGGAAAGCCCGGCTGGTATTTCGTTATCGCGGAGCACGTCACTGAGCCGCGCGTGGGACTGGAGCCCGACAAGAGCACTTCGCCCACCGGTTCGTGGAACGATTTGAGTTGGCCGGAGGTCTCGCTCAAGGGCCAATATATAGATGTTTCGAAGGCGCCGCCAACGCCATCCGCCGAGCCGGTTGCGTGGAGCGAAAACCCGGCGGCGCTGGCCTACATCCTGATCCGACGCCCCGTGCGAGTGGCCCTGCACGCGCTGGCTCTGCTGGGGGACAACGCATGAGCACCGGACCGGCTCCGCCACTGTCTCCGTTCATCCGCGCCACCACCGATACCGCGCACGTGTTCCTGCTCCAGTCCGGCGCCCGCCGGCCCATTCCGGATGCCGCGACGTTGAATTTCATGCTGGCCGGTCAGACGGTCCGCGTGCTGAGCGATGCCGACCTGGCGGCGATTCCGCTCGGAGCGCCGCTGCCTTCCAGGGCGGACGGCACACTGCTCACCCAGAAGTTCATACTGCCGCCGCCCGGAACGACCTATTACCTGATGACCGCCGGGCAGCGCCGCCGCGTCCCTGACCTCGCGACCGTGCTGATTCTGACGCACTCGCTGCCGGTGAACAGCGTCGAGCTCCCGGATTTAACGGCCATTCCGGAGGGCGCGCTGCTGCCCACGCGCGCCGACAATACCCTTTATCGCGGCACTGCGGGAGCATTCGCCTACATTCTTGCCGGCGGACAAAAGCGCGCGTTTCCCAACGCCACCACGCTGCGCGACGCGGGCCATGACGTCACCGCGCTGCTTCCCGTCAGCGACGTGGATGCGGCCCTGATTCCGAATGGCGCCCCATTCCCCTCCACCAGCCGGTTTTTCACGCCGCCTTCCGCCGACACTCCGCTGGTTCTGCTGCCGGTGCGCCTGGAAACGCGATTTCAAGGCGCGGAGCTGTGGCTTCGCGTCTATCCGGATGACGTACACATCAACAGCTTCGAGCCGGAGCTGACGAGCGACGAACAGAGCGCGAGGTCGGCTTACCTTTCCCAAAAGCAACCGGGGCCGGACGCCGCCAAGATCGCTTTCGGAACGCTGGCGCGCCAGTATGGGGTAACCCGCGCGGCGTGGATCGCGAGCGACAATCCGCCCGCCGGCACGAAATCGGGGCAGTGGGCGAGCGCGCCCATGACGAACGTTCTGCCGGAGCGCTGGGTGGTGATCGGTTATCAAGGGAACGCCGCGGGCACGATGCTCGCGGTGGGCCTGGCGATTCCCGAGACCCTTCAAGTGGGTCCCGCGCCAACCAGCGCGGGTCCGCTATCCGATCCCGGAATGAAGTGGGTCACCGACTTCAACACCGCCATCCAGGTCGGCATGGCTTTTCGCATTCCGCTCACGCTGGTGCAGCAGCGAGGCTTCAACCGCATCGTGGTGCTGGGATTGAAGACCGGCCTTTCCGCGAAGGATGCGGCTGCCAGGCTGGGTGATCTGCTGCAGGCGCACCACTACACCGGCGGCTTGGAACTGCTTGCTCTGAACACACCGACCAACAATACGGAGACCGTATCCGCGGGCTATGCGTCAAGCCAGAGCGATTACGATGCTGCCTTCGCGCTCGAACAAGGGCCCTCGCTCTGTCCTTCCCGTCGCACTGGCGACGGCGACCGCCTGGCTGCGGCTCTGAACGTCGCACCCTCTCTTCTCTCTCATGTGCGCGGTGCCGATGGCGGTCAGGATGAGATCGCTCACGCCATGAACACCGTGATGTGGCCCGCCACGTGGGGCTACTATCTGAGCCAGATCGTCAATGGCGCGGTGCCGAATCCCGACGTGATGCTCCCCGCCGCGCGCGACCATTTTGCCGCGGCAGTGCGCGCCCGTGGTCACTTCCCCACGCTTCGCATCGGGCGCCAGCCCTACGGTCTGCTCCCCGTCTGCTGGAGCGCAAATTGGAAATCGCTCGAAGGTCGCCCACTCGATGGGCCTCTGGCCGGCTTGCTGGCGAGGATGCGCGTCACCTGGGACAACTCCATCGCCAATGTCCCTCGTGTTCCCGCTTCCGCCGATCCCGAAGCGTCGCTCACCAGCCTGCTGGGCATGACTGCGTCCTCGAACAGCTTCGTTGCACGCAATGTCGTGGGACCCGAGTACAACTTCTCCTATTGGGATTTTGTGCAGCGCGATCTGGCGAAAACCTGGTGGACTACGCTCGCTGCGAAATCGCTCGCGGATGCCGGCGACTTGTCGGCCGTCATGGCGACTACCCGCCTCGCCAACTCCGTGTTCGTACGGCAGCCGCGACTTCTGACCGACGTGCTGGTGTCGCCCGCGCCGCTCGATGGCCTTCCCGCGCCCGCGTACATCGCCACGCTGGCGGGGTTGGGTTGGCAGGATCTGCGCGCGGCGGCGGCTCCCTCTGCGCCCATTCCACTATTCTTTCTCCTGCTGCGCCACACCGCATTGCGCCAGTATATGGATTCCGCGCTCGATCTTTTGACCGCCACCGGGGCCGCGCAACCGCCCGAGCGGATCGAGCCGGAACTGCTCGGATTCTCCACCGCGATTCGTCCCACCGCCTGGGACCTCCTCGCCCGCGTGCTGCCCGGAAAGGGGCCGGTGGGGACATATCTGGACGGCGCCAAGAAAGACCCCACCATCCCGGTATTCGCGGCCTTCTGGAGGGAGTTCGCCCAGTTGCAGGGCCTTCCCGCGGCCGACCTGGATGCCGCGGCGCGCGAAGTGTTTGACCTCGCCTCCTACCGCCTGGACGCCTGGATCACCTCGCTTGCCTACTTTCGACTACAGAATCTGCGCGCCAGCAATCCCAACGGCGGCATCGTGCTGGGCTCCTACGGATGGCTCGAGAACGTGCGGCCGCAGCCTCAGCAGACGGCATCGGCCGGGTTCATCCATGCGCCTTCGCTCAATCAGTCCACTACCGCTGCCATCCTGCGCGCCGGCTACCTGGCTCACAGCGGCGGCGCAACTCGGCCTTTCGAGGTGGACCTTTCCTCCGGCAAAGTGCGGCTCGCCATGCATCTGCTCGATGGTGTTCGCCAGGGCCAGCCGCTCGGCGCGCTGCTGGGATATCGGCTGGAGCGGACCATGCACGATCTAAACCTGGACCCGTTTATCGACGTGGTCCGCGGGATTGCGCTGGCGCAAGGGGCGACCAACGATCTCGATGTCGTCGATGGGTTGGTGCTGCTCCAGAAGTTCCAGGATCCGAACTTCTGGAATCAGGCAGGGCTTCCCGCCGCCGGAAGTGCGCAACGGACCGCGCTCACATCCGCGATCACGAAGCTCAGCGACGCCCTGGATTCGGTGGCCGATCTTTCTCTGGCGGAAAGCGTCCATCAGTTGAGCCGCGGAAATCTGCTGCGGGCCGGCGCGACGCTCGATAGCATTGCGCGCGGCGACACGCCACCCGCGGAGACAGAGGTGGTAACCACCCCGCGCAGTGGAAACGCGCTCACCTACCGCCTGATGACCGTCGCTCCGTCGGGCGCCCCCGCCGGATGGGGATCCACTCCGCGCGCGCAGGCCGAGCCTCGCCTGAACTCCTGGGCCGCTGCCCTGCTGGGCAATCCCAAAACGGTTCGCATCCGCGCCCGCTTCTCCGACGCCCAGGGCGCGGCCCTCAGCACGGTTGAAATCGGGCTCGATCAGCTCGGCATCGCGCCGCTCGACATCTTGAGCCTGCCCGAAGCTCGCGGCGTCCCCCAGGAACTCGGCGACCGCATTTCGCGTCTGGCGTGGCAGACACATCCCGCGGCCGCGGCCGCCGTGGAGATTCTGACGGATCGCGATCCGGCCTGGACGCCGCAGACGATCGCCCTTACGGAGTTTCTTACACTCGCGCAAACCGTGGCTCGCCTTGTCAACAGCGCGAGGCCGTTGGCTCCGAACGATCTGGTCGTGCAGGGCGATCCGGCCGGCGCGATGGACATCGCGGAACTGAAGACTCGGGCCGACGCCGCGGAAGCACAGATGCATGCCGCGCTCGCATCGCTCAAGGGTGCGTCCGCTAACGATGCCGCACTGCTCGCCGCGGCGGCGTCCGGAGTGTCCGGCGCGGTTCCAAACACCGACTCCACAAAGTGGCCGGCACAGATCGCGGCGGCGGTCGCCGACCTGACTGCGCGGGCCGCCAAGCTCGATCAGTTGGCTGCGGGATTCACGCGCGCATCCGCCACTCCCGATCAGTCTTCTGCTTTCGACGCGTCACGTCTCCAGACGGTCTTCGGTGGCAGGTTCCAGGTTTTACCCATGCTCGCTCAAGGGCCGGCCAACCTCTGGGCGAACAGCTCGAGTCTGCAGGGCGGCGACCTGTTGGAATCCGTCCGCTGGTTCCAACGCGCCGCGCGCGTCAGGCCGGGAGCAGTGCGGCTCGATCCCGCGGTGATGCTGGCGGAGGCATTGTCCGGAAAGCTGCTCCTCCAGTTCCAGGTGGCTCAGCTTCCCGCGGCCGCCGGAGATAAGTGGGTGGCGCTCGCCGGCTCCACTTCCACCAGCCGCTTGTCGCTGGCCGCGTTTACTCCGGCGCCCGTCACCGCCGGCGCGCCCATCGCCGGCCTCATGATCGACGAGTGGACCGAAGTACTGCCCTCGGCGCAGCAGATCACGGGCGTATCGTTTCAATACACCGACCCAGTGGCCCGCCCGCCGCAATCCATTCTAATCGCCGTCAAGCCCGACGATTTTCCCGAATGGACCGGCGAAGCGGTGGAGGGTTCCGTACTCGAGGCGCTCGACCTGGCCAAGATTCGCGCCGTCGATCCCGATTCGTTGGGCGCTCTCGGCCACTACCTTCCCGCCCTGTACTTCGCTTACAACACCGGAGCGCCGGCCGTCGAGACGGTCTCCGTGGATTTCAATGTGGCGCTACGAGCTAATTTGGGAGGCAATACCTAATGCCTTCGATTACGATTTGGGATCGCATCGAGCCGCGGTCACGCGTGCAAAATCTCACGCCCGGGCTCGAAGCCCGCGTTCACGATCCGCTCTGGCTGCTCGCGCGCCAATGGCAGGTCGGTGAGTTTGAGGGCCGCGATACGGGGTCGCCCGTGGTGGCGACCGTGCAATCGTCGGTAGCCCGGCTGGATCGCTTTTCCGTCGCGGGCCAGGCCCCGCAGCCCTATGACGGTTCGCAGCCCATGGAGACGCTCGTGGAATGCGAGTCGGTCCGCCCCGCCACCGGAGCCGATGACCTGCGCCAGGCGGTGGAAGCCGGATTGTATTTCCTGCGCCTCTTGAACGCCGCGCAACTCCCCCCTGCCATCGCGAACCTCTATCTCACTCAGTATCCTCTCGCGGTTGGCCCGTCGGCGGCGAGCGACGTGGCTGCGCTCGCGCCGGTGATCGCCGGGCGCGTGATCGACGGTGTGAAGCTGCACGCCGACCTCGTCGCTGCCGGGGCAAATCTACCCGCGGCTCCCGCCATTCCCGCGGCGCAGCACGATGCCGTTCTCGGCATCACGCGGAATTGGCTCACGTGGTACAGCTCGCTTTTTGCCGAACCCGGCGCGCAGAATGCAGGCTGGTCCCCGGACCGGCTGGAGTATGGATTCTCGGTGGCCGCCGCCGGCGATACGGGTTCTTACGTGGCGCAGGAATACGACGGCGGCTCAATCGATTGGCACACCTTTGACCGCACCACGGTGGCTCTCGCCGGCGATACGGCCCAGCCAACTGTCGCGCAGCAGACCGTGGTCGCCGCGCCAGTGACGTTTCGCGGCATGCCCGCGCGCAGATTCTGGGAGCTGGAAGACGGAGGCACGAATATCGGAGCGCTGTCGGCGGCCGCCGAAGATTTGGGGCGCCTGCTATTGCGCGAGTTCGCGCTGATTTACGGCAATGACTGGTTCCAGTTTCCCCTAATGGCGCCGGTGGGTGCTGCGGTGTGGATCACCGGGCTTTCCGTCGCCGACACATTCGGCATCGCCACACCCATACCGCACTATTCCGCCGTCGACGGCGCATTCGGCAAGTGGCGCATCTACTCCATTTCTCCCGATCCGTTGGCGCCTCCCGTTCTCTCCACCAGCGCCCTGCGGCCGCTGCCGCTCTTGTTGACGCCGGGCGCGGTGGCGACGGTAGACGGCTCCGCGATCGAAGATGTCCTGCTCCTTCGCGATGAGCCCGCCAACCTGGCCTGGGGAATCGAGCGGACGGTGCCCGGCGCTTCGGGCCAGCCGCTCGATCGCACACTCGAATGGCGCACGAATGCTCCGCCGCCCGCGCCGTCCTCTGGGGATACGGTGCCGGACTACCGGCTGGGGTCTACCGTGCCGGACTACTGGCTGCCCTATCTGCCGGTGAAGCTCGACCCGGCCGGTCACCTGCAGCTTCGCCGCGGACGATTGCCAGGTGCGCCCGCAAGCCCGCTCGGAAGGATGCTCACAGAAGAGACGTCGATGTTCCTGGAGGAGGTGCCGCGCGAAGGCGTCCATCTGGAACGCCGTTATCGCTGGGCGCGCGGCATCGGCGGCGCAAGCTTTTTGTGGATCGGCCGGCGGCGCTCCACCGGTCGCGGAGAAGGCCGCAGCAGCCTCCGCTTCGACTACCTGGAGTAGGGTGTGGGGCAGGCCTTCAGCCTGCCAAAAAATTCAATGCATCAGTGGGCTGGATATTGAAAACCGCCGGCGTTCGACTCCGCGGTTGAGCACAGGGTACCAACCATGTGCCACGTCGATCCGCAGTGATCGCGCCATAGTGTCTGGATCTTAATCGGCACCCCACTTGAGGAGCAAGCGTAATGTTGAAGATTGAGATTTGACCCCATCAATCGGCGATGTGGAAATTGATCCCGAGCTTCTGGAGGTCTTCAGAGGGTACAGGGCGCGGGCGACCGGAAGCTTTGTCATCGAATCACCAAATCCTACGAGCCCCGAAACCACGTTCGCGCAGTTTTCGCAGCTGAGTGGTCTTCATCGCTTTGTTTCCTAGAAAGGGCTGTGCGCTTTCACTGGCAAACCAATGCTTTTGCGCGATCTCGGTTACAAGCAGCGCGACCCTTACGGCCCAAGCGTGGATAGCATAGACCATTCGGAAGGTTATGTCCCTGGCAACGTCCAGCCGGTCCGCTGGTGCATCAACACTCGCCGCCGCAACCATTGGTCGATCGAAAGAACCTTTCGGTGCCTTGGGATCGATGCGGAGGAGGCTAATGGGCTGGCGTTTCCGCAAGCGGATTAAAGTGCTACCTGGGCTCTACGTTAAGCTCTCGGTTTGAAGCGGAAAGGCAAAAGGTCGGCGACGCCACCGCCGACACCAGACAGGTTTGCACTAGCTAGCAGTGGCGCGCTCGATCATGCGGGCCTGCAAAAGTTCAAGCGACAACTCGTCAAGAAAGGCGGCCGAAACCAGGGCGGAACCGCGCTGACTTTCTGCCATTACCGTTTTGCTGAAGTCAATTGAGCGCTGCGGCCTTTGGTCGAACCTGCGGAGACATCGCCACTATAACGCGCGACGTGTACACTAGGAGCTTTATGCCGTCTTCCCTGTTGGGTTATATGCGCCTGTCGGGTTCAGCACGCCCTTACTATTGCTGAGCAAACCATCAATGGAGAAGGCGCCGGCACCCCGGACCAGGACGGCTACAGCCAAGCCGATCGCAAGTAGATGGTACTCGAATCCCTCGCCTTTCTGCTGACCGGACCAGTTCATGTAAAAGCCGAAGTGGGCGTGCACCATGGCAATGGCGCCCACCATCAGAACCGCGATGGCCCCGCTCGCAACTCGCGCAAAGACCCCGCAAATCAGCGCGAGCGAGCCGAGAAACTCAGTGAGAATGACAAAGAGCGCCAGCGCAGCAGGCATCCCCAATGTGGAAAAGGCTCTCAGCGTCTCGGCGAAACCATAGCCGCCGAACCAGCCCAACATTTTCTGGGCGCCGTGCGCGAAGAAGACCGTCCCGAGGGCGAGCCGGATGATGGTAAAGACAGGGTCATTGTGTGTGTACATTAAACGTTTGAACATAACAATATACTTTGATTTCAAATATTTTGATGTCAAACTATTTTTCTATGGCTCGTGCACGACTTCGCCCGCTCGCTCCGCTGCTTCCGATTCCGCCCGATACCAGCGGAGTCCATGTCTGGGTTATTCTCATGAAGGCGCATCGCGCGCTCGCGCGCCATGCGGAACAAAGCATCGTGGAGCTCGGTTTCTGTTTCTCCGATTTCGGGACGCTCGAGATCCTCTTGCACAAAGGTCCACAGTCCGTTACGGAAATCGCGCACCGGATCGGTTTGACCGCCGGTTCGATGAGTATCGCCCTCGATCGCCTGGAAAAGCGAGGCCTGGTCCGGCGCCACGCGCATCCGACCGACCGGAGAAACCGCGTGATCCGCCTCACTGCGGCGGGAAAGACGCTGATCGAGAAGGCATTTCGCGAGCACGCGTTGGCAATGGAGAACGTCGGAAAATCTCTGGGCAGCGAGGAACGGGGCACGCTTATCGAACTTCTCAAGCGGCTTGGGAAGGGTGCCGAAGAGCTCTTACGACCGACCCAGAGATCCTGACGACTTGTCCGACGCAGCTTCAGTGAGGACGGAGCATCGCCCTCCAGATCGACGAAAGGGACGTGTCTTCAATTTTCAATTGTTTGGCTATCTTTTTGAGCTTTTTCTGGAGGTCCCGGTCAATCTTCAGGCGCCTTTCAAATCGTGCGATTGCGGCGTTCACCGCTGGATATTGAAAACCGCCGGCGTTCGACTCCGCGGTTGAGCACAGGGTACCAACCAGGTGCCACGTCGATCCGCAGTGATCGCGCCATATTGTCTGGATCTTCTAGTGTGCCGCAGCTCCAGGTGATCTTGTACGTGAAACGCTCACTTATGCTTAGGGTCAGACTTTCGGCTGCTAGTGTGCTCTCTCAAAACTTTACGCCATTTACCCCCAATTCGTTCAATTCGAGGTGAGAATTCAGCAACCAACGGAAAGCCTTTTGGATTGGCTCGCTCTTATGTTGATCCAGTGATCCACCTCCGTTGGCGAATCCAATGAAAGCAACCCTTAAACGCAACAGAAACTTACCGCGATGAATAAATGGTTTAGCGCAACTTGTGACCGATATGGTCATCTAATCAGTCTTGGAGCAGGACTATCGACTGCAACGAATCCATTATTTGCAGTTCCGAGGGTCGAGCCGATTGAGTTGGTTCCGCCGGTTGCCCGGTCGACTCAAGAGGAATTAAAACAAACAGCATCGCGCGATGCTACACAAACTGTCGCGCAGAAGTCGCCTATCCGACGAATCCTTGTCCCATTAGACGCGACTCACGTGAAACCGGCCGACTTAAAACCTATTCTGAAAGTCGCTCGGCGTTTTGACGCTGAAATAACGCTTCTCCACTGTTACTCAACTCCGCCAAGTTTTGACTATGCAGTCGGCGCGTCAGCACTGATTGACGTAACTCTTCATCGTAACAGGTTAAGGGCGCAATTGTTCAAACTTTGCCGTGATGTGCAGAAGTCTTTCGCCAAGTGTCGCTGCGAATTTACTTTTGGATCTCTTCCAGTGGCGATCCTTCGGGCGAGTGAAAGGCTCCAGTCTGACTTGATTGCAGTCCCGCTGTCACTGGACTTCGTCAGTGACTGTTGGACAACTAAGGAGCTAGTGGACGAATTGGTCCGACGAGCTGACTGTGCAGTGCTCGGGGTTCCCTTGGCGCAAAGTAAGTAGTCGTTCCTCTTTTCGGGGGGAAGTACAACGCTTGGTTCGACCTGCACAAAGGATGGTGAGCGTCATTCTCGGGCAATGGCTAACCATAAATCAGCAAAGAGCCAGAGATTTTCCTATGAAAACACTAGAAGCTGAAAAGCTCGAAGATAAACTATTATCGATCCAGAGAGTTATAGTTGCAGTCGATCTCACGAAGCATTCGGTAGCGACGGCCCATTATGCGGCTCGAATCGCGAAATGCTTCAACGCCTCTCTCTATGTTGCTCATGTCTTTGCACCCGAAACGTTGTACGAATTCGGAAGCGCAGGCACTTGTAACCTAGTCGACCAGCAGCGCCGGGAACTCCGCGCGCAACTTGATGATCTTACGGAACAGGTACGAAAGCTCGTCCCGACATGTGAATCGGTTCTCCTTGAAGGAGAGGCGGCGGAGCTAATATCAGCGTTGGCACGCGACGTGGATGCTGATCTTATCGTAACCGCGAGTCATCATCCGACGTTTCTTGGTCGTCTACTCAACCTGGATAAAGCGCCCAAAATTATGCATCGGGCTCCGTGTCCGGTTTTGGTTTACCACGAGAAAAACTCGTAAGCCTTTTCTTTACAAAGGCGACGAGTCTAAACAAATCCGATGCGAAAACGTTTCGTCAAGGAAGCGGAGAGGTGACAGCAGATGAAAAACTCCGGTATAGAATCTAACAGGGGGACCGCAGCGATAGAGCGCGAGTCGAAGAAGAAAACAATTGTCGCACCCGTCAACCTTGTGGGCGCGCCGAGTGAAGCATTAGAATTTGCTGTTGAGCTGGCTCAACGGTGGCAGGCAAACCTCTGCGTAATGTATGTCTACTCAGCCCTGCCTCGGGTATCCGCTGCTAGGCTGATCCACGCTGTGCCAAGCGTTGACTGGGGACGGCACCAACTCTCGGTCGATCTATATAAGTTGGTTGATCGAATCCGGGAGCGGTATCCGGGGACTTTCGCCTATTTCACGGACAATGATTGCCCGGCGGAAGCGATTCAAGACGTAGCAAGTAAACTTGATGCGGATATGATCATCGTTTCGGCACACGACAAAGGATGGTTAGCAGAACTACTTCTCTACAGCGACGCCGACGATATTGCCAGGAGATCAAGTATACCGGTCCTCGTATACCGAGCAAAATCGGGAACGGAAACAAAATCTCCTTCCTCATTGCAGCCAGAATCAAAGTGCGGGTAGAAGTTCGTCGATCTTTAGAGGAATCGTGCTGCGAATTGAGTTCGGCCTCCGCGGAGAATCCTGGTCGAAGACTTGGGATGCTGCCGATCGTTTTTTCTTCGGATTTCAGAGGCCAACTGAGGTCCAGGTTTCGCCAATGCGCGCGGAGTCTCACTGCATGTGATCCTCCATATTGATCCCATGGAAAAACCTAGATTTGCGGTGCTTACCAGCGGCGGCGATGCACCGGGAATGAACGCCGCCATTCGAGCAGTGGTCCGCACCGGAATACACCTTGGCCACGAAATTATCGGTATCAACGAAGGTTTTCGAGGATTGCTGGATGCGGACTTTCACACGCTTTCCGCTCGCGACGTCGGCGGGATCATCCAACAGGGAGGTACGATCCTGGGGAGTGCGCGTTGCCCCGAATTCAAATCGGGGAATGGAGTTCAAAAAGCCAAGAATAATTTGGAAAAGGCAGGAATCCAAGGGCTCGTTGTAATTGGTGGGAATGGATCTCAGACCGGCGCAGCAGCTCTGGCGGCCACCGGTTTTCCGGTGGTAGGAATCGCGTCGACTATCGATAACGATCTCTGCGGGACCGATATCTCCATCGGCGTCGATACAGCACTCAATGTCGCCCTCGAAGCAATTGATCGGATTAAGATAACGGCCAGCTCTCATCATCGAGCTTTTTTGGTCGAAGTCATGGGCCGTAAGTGCGGTTATCTTGCTTTGGCGGCTGGAATCGCCGGCGGGGCGGAGGCCATCGTCATGCCGGAAATTGAAATGGAACCAGAAGTCGTTGTTGATCTATTTCGCGAGGCCTACAATCGCGGCAAAGCGCACGCCATCGGCGTCGTTGCCGAGGGCGCCAGGTTCAGTGCACAAACTCTGGCGGACTATTGCAAGGCGCACAAGGAGCGGTTGGGCTTTGATCTTCGTGTTATCACCCTTGGTCACGTACAGCGTGGTGGAGCTCCCGGCGCTTTTGATCGCCTGCTGGCCACCCGTTTCGGAGTCACCGCGATCGAGTTTCTAGACCAGGAGGTGCAAGGCGTTCTCGTCGGCCTGCAAAAAGGACAGGTAGTGTGCACACCATTTGCAATGATCGCAGGCAAAACGAAAGGGATCGATCAGAGCCTGGTTCGAATGGTCGGGCTCCTGGCGGCTTAAATGCGTCGCGGGAGAAAAAAGCGAGCAGGTTCGCACTTAATCGAGATAGAATGCTTTGGAATCCAATCAATCGCGAAGCAAAACCGAGTGCGAATTAACATCGCCAATAGAAAGTAGAGAAACAGATGCGAGTTTCACCTTTGCCAGCATTTAGCAGCTACCTTCAGTCGCAAGCGGCCGCACAGGAGAAAGCTTATGAGCCGCGGCAACCGTCCATCACTATCTCCCGTGAAGCGGGTTCGGGAGCTGTCACCATCGCGCACATGTTAGTCGAGCGATTAAATGCCGCCTCGAAATCGCCGGAGAGCACAACCAACTGGACCGTTTTTGATAGTAACTTGGCGAAGCAGGTACTGGTCGATCATAAGCTTCCGGAGCGTCTCGAACGATTCATGGTTGAGGATGCCCGCCGGCCGGTCGAAACGATCGTCGAGGAATTGTTGGGTCTCCATCCAACCCCGTGGTTGCTCGTTCAGCAAACAACCAGGACCATCCTTCGTCTCGCGAGTTTAGGTCGCGTAATTTTGGTAGGTCGTGGTGCCGATGTTGTAACGAAGCGTCTCCCCTATGTCTTTCACGTCCGGCTGGTCGCGCCCTTGGAGAAACGGGTCCAACATGCCGCGCAATACTACAATCTCACGGCGGCGGATGCGGGCAAGAAGGTGAGGGAGGAAGATCATGCCCGACGCCGTTACCTACGTCGCTACTTCGACGCGGATATCGATGATCCGCTTCTCTATGATCTCGTGATCAACACCGGTCGTTTGGGCTTCGTTCGGACGGCGGAACTTATCGCACAGGCTGCGATGAAGAATTACGAAGAGTTTCTCAAGGGCCAGCCACGCACCGCCCAGGGCGTTGCGAGGGCAACCTAGAGTACAAAAAAGGCAAATCATGGTTAGCCGCTTCGGCGAATTGGTCGGATATACTTGGAACAGACTCGAGGTCTGAGAATCCCCCCTCTATCATGAGCGATCATTATCAATTAGCTGTTATCGGCTCTGGCTCTGGCGGCCGGGAGGCGACGCTTTTGGCGGCTCGTAAGGGTTTGCGAACCGCCCTAGTCGAGAGAGACAAGATTGGCGGCATCTGTTTTCATCGTGGGTGTTACGCCGTCCTCGCATTGCAAGCTTGCGCGCGTCAATTTCGTGACAGCTGGCGAAGCGGCCGATTCGGTAACCAAATCGAACTTTTGAACGCAACTTTGTCCGATTGGATGATAGCCCAATCGAATGTGAGTTCACGGCTAGCAGACAGCTTCCGAGCAGAATTGCAGCAATTGAACGTTGACCTGCACCAGGGCCACGGCGAATTCCTGGACAACCGAACCCTTCAACTAATTGGGGTGAGAGGTGCTAAGAAAACGATCACTGCGGACAACATCATCGTGGCTACCGGCTCAAGGTCGGAATTCTACGCCAGCTCGATGCGTAGAGTGGTTAATAGCGATGAACTGCTGAGAATAACGACCCTTCCGGAGAGCCTAGCCATCATTGGTGCGGGTTACATCGGGTGCGAGTTCGCGTCGATCTATCGCACCTTGGGCTGCGAGGTAACCCTGATTGAAAAAGAGAGCCGAATCTTGCCTGGCTGGGAAATCGAGGGTGGGGAACGGGTCGCTCAGGTGCTCAAGGATCGCGGAGTGAAAATCCAAGTCAATCATCGGGTTTCTTTCGCCCAGGTCGAAGAGAAGGAGGATGGCGTTTGTATTCCTGGGCCAGGAGGACAAAGCATCGAGGCCAATCTGCTGCTGGTGGCGACGGGCCGAATACCGAATTCGGAAGGGCTCGGCCTTGGCGCGTTAGGTATCGAAGACAGCTCTTTTCTCAAAGTAGACGAGCGGATGCGGCTCTCCAACGCCGGAATTTATGCGGTTGGCGACGTGAACGGAATCAGTATGTTGGACAGCACCGCATTCTCTCAAGCCAGCGTCGCGATTAGCTCTATCCAGGGGCGTGAAGCCCGGTTCGACCATCTGTGGATCCCGCGCTGTGTCCACACTGAGCCGTGCGTGGCCTCGGTAGGTTGGACCGAGCAGGAGGCAGCAGCCGCGGGGCTCGAGTATCTGGCTGTCTCTGATACCGTTCGCTTAATCTCGGATAACGAGCGGAGCGTGATCGATCCGGAGCCGACCTTCCTAAAGGTGCTCATCGATCCGCGGTCGCGGCATTTGTTAGGTTGTCTGGTCGTAGGAGATCATGCGCCGGTGGTCGCGAATATCGCAGCAATCGCAATGAGATCGGGCCTGAGCGTCGAAGAATTTCGCGAGATTCCCTTAGCCCAACCGAGCGCCTCGGAAGCTCTGATGTCCACTTTAAGAAAGCTTGGGTAGCGCCATCCAAACATAAACACGAGACGACGATTTCTGGTTGGGACGAGGCGCTCCGCCTATTAGGCGTTTTGCTCGTGGGTGTTACTATTTGGTTGGTTCCTCAGCCGTCAGGGGTCGAACCCAGAGCGTGGCACCTTCTAGCGATTTTCGTAGCAACTATTGGGATGAATCGGCTTTTTGCTGCCTTTCTTACCGGCCGACAATTCGATCGCTCGATCGAGATGACCTCGTTCGCGTTCATGTTGGTTTGGGTACCGCTTCCAGTTTGCCAAATACGCAGTGGGAAATGCTCGTTGAGTTTCCCGGCGATCACTTCGTCGGCAGCTCGCACAATCAGATCGGCCTTATCCTTTGGAAGTTTTCCGAGATCCTGATTTACCAGGGCAGCGGCCTTTTAGAATGCCGATTGCTCGAATCAGTTCAGGTGGCATTCGATCTTCGCCAATCTTGAAATGAATCAGCGAGCGCGCGGTTTGCGCTCCCCAGTAAACGTCGTCCGGAACCTCGATCGTTCCCATGCTGTCAGATTCGGTACGCATAGTGTTTCAATTCAGGATTTAGCCTTACTGAGATAGCTTCCCAGGCCACTCAGTTCGGAGATAGTAATGCCCGGTTATACTCCCAGTTCATACGAGCAATGTGCAAAACCGATATCTGTTGTGGACATTCTACCTGACAGGCCTCGGTATTGCTGCAATGGCCAAAGCCTTCCTTATCGGTCTGAACCACCATCTGCAGGACACGCCGCCGTGCCTCTATCTGGCCCTGTGGCAACAAAGCAAGCTGCGTAACCTTAGCGGAAGTAAATAGCGCTGCACTGGAGTTCTTGCAGGTAGCGACGCAGGCGCCGCAGCCAATACATGCAGCGGCATCAAAAGCCGCTTCGGCTACATCATGACGAACAGGAATGCTGTTGGCTTCCGGTGCTTCCCCGGTGCTAGCTGAAATGTACCCCCCGGCCTGAATAATGCGGTCAAACGCGCTACGATCTACTTTCAGATCGCACTTTATCGCGAATGCAGTTGCCCGGAACGGTTCAATATAAATCGTATCGCCATCGGCGAAGGTCCGCATATGTAGCTGGCAGGTAG
The DNA here is from genome assembly GCA_963804425.1 of uncultured Verrucomicrobiae bacterium. GTDB lineage: Bacteria > Verrucomicrobiota > Verrucomicrobiia > Chthoniobacterales > JAFAMB01 > DASTDH01. The sequence goes on from CAWDQF010000008.1 coordinate 183,052, forward strand.
TCGTATTCGGAAGGGGACCGTGCGCTCGCCCGTCTATCATGACCCCGCATTGGCCACAAATGCCTTCCCGACAGTCGTGATCAAACTCCACCGGCCTTTCCTTCTGTCGGATAAGCTGCTCATTTAGCATGTCCAGCATTTCCAAAAACGACATGTCCGAAGTTACATTCTGCAAGCTATAGTCTACTAATCGACCTTGCTTAGCCGGACTTTCCTGTCGCCAAATTCTGAGTTGTATCCGCATATAGCCTAATCGGTTATTTGTAGCTTCTTACCGTCGGAGTTACATAATCGAAGCGTAGCGGTTCCTTGTGCCAGATCGGTTCCTGGCCGACTCCCGCCCACTCCCAGGCGGAGGTAAAGGCGAAATCCTGATCATTACGAACCGCTTCCCCATCGGAGGTCTGATGTTCTTCACGGAAATGCGCTCCGCAAGATTCCTCTCTGGTTAGCGCGTCGTAGCACATCAGTTCGCCTACTTCGAGGTAGTCCGCCACCCGTCCGGCCTTTTCGAGCTCACTGTTCATGTCAGGGCCGCCCGGCACACAGAGCTCATGGTAAAACTGATCCCGAAGCGTACAAATAGCGGCAATGGCCGCTTCCAGGCCGACGCGGGAACGCGATAAACCGCATTTATCGTATAAAATCCTGCCCAAGGCTTTATGGAACTGGTCGGCGGGCATCGTTCCCCGTATTTCCAGCAACCGTTGCAATTGCCGCCGGGCTGCCTCCTCCGCAGCCGCAAACGCAGACTGATTGACATCCACTGGCCCAGTTTTGATTTCATCGGCCAGATAGTTAGCAATGGTGTATGGGGCAATAAAGTAACCGTCGACACACGCCTGGAGCAACGAGTTAGCTCCTAACCGGTTGGCACCGTGATCAGCAAAATTCGCTTCTCCGATGGCGTATAGTCCGGAGACGTTCGTCATGAGTTCGTAGTTCACCCAGAGACCACCCATAGAAAAGTGTGCAGCTGGTGAAATGCGCATGGGCTCGGTATAGGCGTCAATGCCGGTAATCTTTTGGTACATGCGAAAAAGGTTGCCGTACTTTTCCTCTATTTGGTGTTTCCCTTGTTCGCGGATAGCTTTGGAAAGATCCAAATACACGGCATTCTTTAGCGGTCCCACTCCATAGCCGGCGTCGATCCTTTCCTTGGCCGCACGTGAGGCAATATCGCGTGGGCAAAGGTTGCCAAAGGCGGGATACCGGCGTTCCAGGTAATAGTCTCGTTCCGATTCCGGAATATCATTAGGCGCTCGTTGATCTTCCCTGTTCTTCGGTACCCAAATCCGTCCATCGTTCCGCAACGATTCGGACATGAGGGTCAACTTGGATTGGTATTCACCGGACTGGGGCAGGCTGGTCGGATGGATCTGGGTCCAGCTCGGATTGGCAAAAAAAGCTCCACGCTTATGCGCGCGCCAAATAGCAGACGCATTACAGCCCATCGCCAGTGTCGAAAGATAATAGATCTTGCCGAATCCGCCGGTGGCCAGCACGACCGCATGGGCGCCGTGGCGTTCTACGGCGCCGGTATCCATATTGCGTACAATGATGCCGCGGGCTTTTCCTTCGATCAGCACCAAGTCCAGCAGTTCATGACGCGGGAAAAGTTGTATGCGACCGGTTGCTACCTGTCGCATCAGAGCCTGATACGCTCCCAAGAGTAGTTGTTGACCGGTTTGCCCTCTGGCATAAAAGGTCCGCGATACTTGTACCCCGCCAAAAGAGCGGTTACTGAGATACCCGCTGTACTCGCGCGCAAAGGGCACACCTTGGGCCACAGCCTGGTCTATCAGTTGAGTGCTGCATTCGGCCAACCGGTACACATTGGCTTCCCGAGAACGAAAGTCGCCGCCCTTGATAGTGTCATGGAACATGCGGAACACAGTGTCCCCATCATTTTTGTAGTTCTTACAGGCGTTTACGCCGCCCTGCGCAGCAACCGAATGCGCACGCCTGGCCGTATCCTGAAAGCAAAAACAAGTCACCTGATAACCCATCTCTCCCAAAGACGCCGCCAGAGAACTACCGGAAAGGCCCGTTCCTACTACGATTACATGTAGTTTCTTGCGGTTGGCAGGGTTAACCAGTTTGGCGGTTGAACGATAGAGACTCCACTTTTGCTCAAGTGGCCCATCCGGTATCTTTGCTTCCAACATAACTATGCTCTTGCGAAATGCACATATACTGGAATCAGGGCAAAGCCGGCGCTAATGCCTATGCTGTATATCCACCCGACTACTCTGATCCAGTTAACGTATCGATGGTTATAAACTCCCAGCGTCCGAGCAGCGCTGAAAAAACCGTGCAGTAAATGGTATCCAAGCGCGATCATGCACAGCACGTAGATCAACACATACCATCCTTGGTGGTATACCGTGACCACGAGAGTATAGAGGTCTTTCTGTCCGTCTTTGTCCAAAGGGACGTGGCCAAACTGTAATTCATACCAGAAGTCCCGTAAGTGGATGATGAGGAAAAGAAGAATGATAGTGCCTAATAATCCCATCTTACGAGAATACCATTTGCTGCTTACACCCCGGCGGTCATACTCATAGCGTTTCCCATTAGACCGTCTGTTTGGTATCGTGATGAGGAGTGCATAGATGGTGTGGGCCAGTATGCTCGCAAACAAGACGTATGAGACGAGCTCGATAAAGATGTTTTCGGAGAGCAGTTTGGAATAGAAATTGAATTGCCACCGTGCCACATCAGCCGGCAAGAGCAGCTGGAGGTTCCCGAACAGGTGTATAACCAGAAACAAGCACAGGAAGAAGCCCGTAAGCGCCATCAAATTCTTCCTGGATAAAGTATGCGCTAACCATCGTTGCCTATACTTGCGATCCTCTCGTGCCTTTCGGATCAATACGACGTCGGGGTTGCGCACCGGACCATCCGAAAGGGCGACGCCGGTCTTCGGGTCTTCGTTGCCGTTGCTCATAGTCTATTCATCAGGGCCTGCGGCTTTCACCTCTGGCGTTACCTGATCCGCGAATTGCTGGAAGTTATTTGTGAAAAGATTGGCTAGGTGTGAGGCCGCACTCCGGTACTGAGCAATGTCTTTCCAGGATCTCTCGGCCACGAGAATATCATCCGGGACTCCCGGACAATTCGTTATCTGGGCGAGGCCAAAAGTTGGATCCAGTTGGGTCGGCGATTTTGCTAAGCTGCCGTCATGAATGGCGCTGATAATCGCGCGCGTATAGTGCAACTTGATTCTTGAACCAACACCGTATCCACCTCCTGTCCAACCGGTGTTGACTAGCCAGACATTCACGCCGTGTGCATCCATCTTCTGGCCAAGGAGTTCGGCATATTTTGTCGGATGCCAAGCTAGAAACGGAGCACCAAAACAGGCCGAAAACGTTGCCTGTGGCTCGATTACGCCGACCTCGGTGCCGGCGACTTTAGCAGTGTAACCAGAGAGAAAATAGTACATGGCCTGCTCCCGTGACAGTTTGGAAACGGGCGGTAATACGCCGAACGCATCACACGTGAGAAAGATCACGTTGGTGGGATGTCCTCCGATACAGGGCACCTGGGCGTTTCCAATGAACTCGATTGGATAGGCGCCGCGCGTGTTCTGCGTGATGCTCGTGTCGGAATAATTCACTTCGCGCCGTTCCTTATCGAAGACGACGTTCTCCAATACCGCTCCAAAATGGAGCGCCTCAAAGATATCCGGCTCCGAATCTCGGGTGAGATCGATCGCTTTCGCGTAGCAACCACCTTCGATATTGAAGATCCCGCTGTCGCTCCAAACATGTTCATCGTCACCGATTAGCCGGCGTTGCGGATCCGCTGAAAGAGTCGTTTTACCGGTTCCGGATAAGCCAAAGAGCAGCGATGTCTCTGTGGCTGTCTTTGCCATCGTCGCGGAGCAATGCATCGGGAGCAAACCCCGCTTCGGCATCAGGTAGTTCATTATGGTGAAAACCCCTTTTTTCATTTCACCTGCGTATTCCGTTCCCAAGATCACCAGTTCGCGTTCTTCGAACGAGAGGTCCACCGATGTACGTGACGTCATTCCTGCGGTGAAGGGGTTTGCCGGGAATGCGCCAGCGTTAAAAATGACGTAGTCGGGTTCGTCAAAGTCGATTAGTTCCGGCGGCTCCGGACGGATTAGCATGGTTTTGATGAAGAGAGCGTGATAAGGCCGCGAGCAGATTACTCGAATCTTCAGGCGATGTTCCAGATCCCAGCCGGCGTAGCCATCCACAACGTAGATCCGATCGCGGCTAGAAAGATAGTCGCTGGCTCGCTGACGGTTTATTTTGAACGATACTTCGTCCAAAGGAAAATTCACTGGTCCCCACCAGATGTCATTCTCTGACGGCGCTTGCTTGACGATTCTCTTGTCTTTGGGTGAGCGGCCGGTTTTGCTGCCGGAATATGCTACCAAGGCTCCGGTCGAAGAAATGTAGGTGTCTCGATCGTATCGAATTGCATCTTCATACAGCGCTGCGGTTGATAAATTGACGAGAACGGTGGGCCCGGTAATACCGTATTGGCTAAGGTCGAGTGTGTTCATGTTCGTTTGTTTGTAAATGGGAAAGGTCATTAGGGTTGGGTGAGTTTCCTGGCTGAAATTTGAAAGTTTGTGCGTTCAAGACGAGATCAACTCGGCTCGGGCGTTGGTTGTGCTTAGAATGCCAATCAGACCAATGATGGATGATCAAAACGCTGTCGCAATGTTCGCACTAACACTTCCGTAGCGCTCGGATGCACGGCTGGGAGATTCCCGATCTCTCGAGCGGACTGCCCATGTCTCATCGCCATCGAAACGAGATTAATAATCTCTGCCGCTCGGGAGCCGATGGCGATACATCCCAAAATCCGAGCAGATTCTGCGTCAACCAGGCATTTGAACGCCATGTCTTCGCGCTCGACCGTGCTAAAATCATCATCGGTGAAAAGCGAACCGCTCCAGGATAGAGCCTCCACCGGCAGTCTCGCAGCTTTCGCCTCATCTTCAGTCCAGCCGATGCTGGCAATCGGAGGATCGGTATGCAGGAATTGGGAGAACCATCGTTTGTCGAAGCGACTCGGTTTTCCAAGAATGGTCTCTACCGCGACGTTCGCTTGGGCGGTCGCAACGCTGTCGAGCAGGCTGATGCCGGTGACATCACCCACGGCATAGACCGAATCGATCGGGGTCTGCATATGCTCGTTCACTGGAATCCAGGCACCGCTGGTCATTCCGATAGACTCCAGTCCGAGTTCATCGCTGTTAGGTTTCCTACCGGTCGCCACGAGGGTGACGTCTGGTTGGATGACGGTTCCGGTCGAGAGCTTATAGCTCGGCGACCCGGCGGTAACCCGCGGCGGTAGCTCAATTGGTTCGTTTAAGAGAACGTCGACGCCCGCCGCTAAGAGAACGTTTCGAAATCGCTCGCCTGCGATCGGATCCCAATTTGGTAACAGACGCGGTTGCGCTTCAGCGAGCGTGACTCGACTACCCAGATCTCGATAAATGGCAGCCAGTTCGCAGCCAATGTATCCGCCGCCGATCACGAACAGGTGCTGCGCGGCGGTGGCTCGCCGAAGAAGATGGTCGCTGTTTAAGATGCCCCTCTCTGGCTGGCTCTGGAAGTTCGGCCGCGAGCCGGTGGCCACGATGATGTGATCAGAAGTGATCCGCAGATTAAGTCCTTTTGGGGGATCGGTGATGATGATCTCGTTAGGCCCGATGAGTCGAGCGTGACCAAACTTGAGATGCACCTTCTCGCAGTCGATCGCTTGGCTGAATTCAACGGAAAGCCGGCTGCTGCTCCGGCGCTGCGCAGTCATCCAGTCGGTCCAACTCGTTTCGATCAGATCCAGCGAGGTACCAACCTTTTGGGCTCTCTCCGTCCGTTTAAAATAGCTGGCACATGCCCGTAAGGCCCGGACTGCATAACTACCTCTATGGAAGCTGGTGCCGCCCAAATCTCGTTCCTCGACGAGGAGGGTTCGCAGACCAGCCTTCGCGGCGGCGAGACAAGCTTCCTTGCCGGCAGAACCGGATCCGATAACAACAACTTGATATTGGTAACTCATAAAAGAATTGTCCCTAATGCTTTTGGTTGGGAAAGTGCGTAGAACTGCTGACGCTGTTTTTCAGATGTGGCATTCATGTTCATCAGTTCATCTCTGTTTGCGCTGAAGATTAAGGCAAGCGACGGGCACTGACTCACCGCGGATTGGTCGAGCTTGCTCCAGGGTTGTCGTCCCGGCGTTGCACAACAGCATCACATTGCGCAGCTTCATCGGTCTTGCCCGATTCATGGACTTTGTCCGTGACCGTTTTGGCTATCGTTGATCCCTTCCCTTGGTGTATAGCTCAAGCAAAGAACGCCCAGTTCGCTTCATCTTCGATTCTTTTGTTGATCTGCGGCCACATTTTTTCGCTCAACCCCTCGTTGATCAGATATCTAATAACGGCCGCCTCGCGGTCGGGGCTCATCTGTGTCGTTGACGACAATCTAAATTGTTTCCGACCGCCTAACGTCTCTTGCTCGTAAGGCCGAAAAAAGCATCCGTTGAGATAGAATTCCGCAAGGCACAACTCTCTGAAGCCTCCTGGGAGCTCGGATTTCACTCGGGGATGAGCCGACGCGCCATGTCCGCTCCAAACAAACCCGATAAACCAGAACAGAAACCCGCCAGCACAAAGAATTATCCAAGCTGCGAGATGATAGGACTTGTATTCACTCCATAGGGTCGCCGCTACGATGACTATCAGGAGCTTCGTCCCCAGGTACAACGCCCAGGTACCGCGGATGTCTCGAGTCTTTTGCATATTCGTATCCGTACTGTTCTCGCTTGAGGTTATTTGACGGTATCGGACTATTCTCTAACGAGGTGAACTGACCTTAACGGAGAAGGATCCAATCCGCGGCCGCACGATCTTCTGGTAAGTGGGATAGCTGATTCTGATGTGATCGCTATATGTTCCCGCGGCGAAAATGATGTAGTCGTTTTTGCCCAATTCGCAGTCCACAAATGTCGGCAAACCGTAAAGATTGCCAAATGGCGGAATCGCTCCTACCGCGCAGTCCGGAAACAACCATTTGAACTCTTCTTCGGTTTCTAGGCGTACGGGTTCGCCGACTTTGGCGAATCCTTTGATGTCGATGCGCGAATTTGTCGGCAGAACCGCCACGACGTGTTGCCCGCCGGCTCTTACGATGGTGACCTGGGCGTAATATCGAGCGTTCCTAGACAGCGATTTCTGGGCACACGAATCCTTGGGCTCATGCAGAATCTCATACCGAACGTTATTCTCGTTGAGGTAATTGATGAGCCTTTTCGGAATCTCAGTCCAGCCGCTTCCAGCAAACCTATGCAGAGGTAGACCTTCGTGTCCCATAGTGAGATGGCCGGCGCCGCCATCGGCAAGGGAGTCGCATGTCAGTTAATTCAACATGTGACGCACCGATTTCGACTCGCGATATTCAGTGGGCGAGTTACCAACCACTTGCCGGAAGACCCGGTTGAAATGAGTGAGCGATTGAAAGCCGACGTCGTAGGCGATTTCACTAATCCGTAGGTGAGGATTGAGAAGAAGTGTTTTGGCTTTTTCGACGCGGACCCGGCTGAGATATTCGGTAAACGTCAGGCCAGTCGCCTTCTTGAACATTTTACAAAAGTAGAATGTGCTGACATGCATGGCCTGGGCAACTTTTGCTAAGTCGATTGGATCGGCCTGGTTAGCCAGAATATAGGCTCGCGCTCTACGGACCAGAGGTGACTCTGCTTCTTCCTCTTGTACCACGATCTGATTTGCTAAGAGCGACAGATGCTTGGCAAACGTCTCCAAGAGTTTCAGCATTGCCGCATATTGCTGGGGAGCGAGGAAGCGTGAGTGAAAATAGGCATCTTCCAGCTTAGTCAAATCAATTGTCACACCCCAATCAACAAGTTGTTTCCCGATCTTAGCAAATTGCGTGGCAGTAGGTTTACGCAGTGCGACTTGTCCAGTTTGAAGAAAACCGATGATCTTTTCGCCGGCTTGGAAGGGGACTGCACTATCGCAAAGCCCGGCAAAGCAGGTAACTGTCCGGGCCCCTGTTCCGGGTACATCGTCCATCTTCTTTTGCGTCTCCAAACAAGCAGCACATGTGCGATTGCACTTAGCGAGCATCGCGCAGAAGGGGTTCTCATACCTTTTGCCCTCCAACGCAAACCTCCATACCTCTACCGGCCTGAGGGCCAGCGGGAGTTGAGTAGCATCGCTAAAAGCCCGCTCGTAGTCTTTGTAGATCTCGGAACGCGCGATCCGCTCCAGAATGGTTGTGGTCCGGTTCATAGCGCATGTTCTCCAGGTTGATTTAGTCCTCCAGTGGACGGGCCATAGCTGCCGCTTCGAGAAGCCCGGACCACCCGAAGATTTGCCATATATTGTCTTCTCATCACCACGTATTGTGCGCTACGCACACAGCCTCCACAATTGGGCGAAAACCGGGACCACTTTAGTCACGGTCCCGATCCGGATAGGCGGTCCGCTGAAGCGGACTAGGGATTTTCCCTAGCGCCGAAACCGCTGGTGCCTGACGCTGGATGGCTGATCTGGAGAACTTCGCTGACATTCAACAACGTGACATGACCGTCGGGTTCCGAGGAATCTGTTAGCGCATGCCGAAGAATAACACTCACGGCTTTGTCGGCTTGGCGATCGCTGACGATCAGTTCGAGCTTCACTCTCTCCTTTAAGGGGTCAGCGGATCCCTTGTGAGGAGTAATCGAGCGCTTGTTTGTAACGCCATGCTGGACTTCGGTTAACGTGAGTCCAGCACAAATGCCGCGGCGTTCTAACTCCGCCCGGACGGCGTCCACTCGCGAAGGAGGTACGACGGCTTCAATCTTTTTCATAGCGCACGAGGACGCGGCGTCCTTTGATGTCAAAGTCGCGAACCGATAATTTCTTCATAGTCATCCGATCGAATTACAAGATGTGCTTTAGCAGGTCGACACAACGATTGGAATAGCCCCATTCGTTGTCGTACCAGCTGACCAATTTGAAAAAGCGGCTATTGAGTTCAATGCCGGAGCCCGCATCAAAGATACTGGAACGTGAATCATGCAGGAAATCTGTCGAAACCACTGCGTCTTCGGTATAGCCAAGAATCCCTTTTAAATAGGTCTCGCTGGCTTTCTTCATCTTGGCACAAATCTCCTTATAACTGGTCTCCTTAGTGGTTCGAACCGTCAGGTCGACAACCGAGACAGCCGGTGTCGGCACCCGGAAGGACATTCCAGTTAGCTTGCCTTTTACTTCAGGGCAAACGAGCCCGACAGCTTTTGCTGCTCCAGTGGTAGATGGGATGAGATTGATCGCTGCCGCGCGGCCGCCTTTCCAGTCCTTCCGCGAGGGACCATCAACTGTCTTTTGCGTTGCAGTGTAGCTATGGACCGTTGTCATCAGCCCTTCTTCGACGCCAAAACCCTCTTTCAATAAGACGTGAACGACCGGCGCTAAACAGTTCGTCGTACAGCTGGCATTCGAAATGATGTGGTGTTGGGAAGGATCATATTGCTCGTGGTTCACCCCCATGACGACAGTGATGTCTTCATGTTTGGCGGGAGCAGAGATAATGACCTTCCTTGCTCCGGCAACGAGGTGGCCCTTGGCCATCTTTGCATCGGTAAAAAGGCCGGTCGACTCAACGACTATCTCACAGCCTAACTCCTCCCATGGTAGCGCAGCCGGTCCCTCTCTCACGTCAAGGCATTTAATCCTCTGGTCGTTGACGACCAGGGTATCGTCATCGCGGAGATCTGGACGGGACCTTGCGCTGCTTACTTCAGCTTGAAAGCGACCTTGAGTCGAATCGTATTTCAAAAGGTAAGCGAGATTATCTGCCGGAACCAGGTCGTTCACGGCAACAACTGCGAGATCTTTCCCTAAAAGACCTTGCTCAACAATCGCTCGAAACACGAGACGACCGATGCGCCCAAATCCATTTATTCCAACGTTTTTCATAGTATGTGTTATTGACTTCGAAAGCAGAGTTATCGACCTTTGCCGGGATTTTCGGATTGGTTGATTTTGCATGACGAGCGGTGCTCTAACTCCGCCCGGACGGTATCCGTGCGCGAAGGAAGAATCACGGCCTCGATCTTTTTCATAGCAAGAGCAGCCTATGGGTTCCACAGCCGAAGACTCGCCACCTTTTGGCAACTGCTGATCGCCGCTTGTACTAGGTATTCACTAACTCATGCGGATAAGGTATACCCGAGTTGGAGACAGACCCCGCAGGGCGGATTTCCAGCTGAGGGCCAACGCATAACTGTTACGGATAAAGGGGGCAACAGAAGCTCGGTCTTCGGCAAGAGTCGGAAAGCGAAACTTTGCTGTAAGCACTATTCTCGAAGCGAACGAAGAAAGCAGGCCGCTTATGAAATCGTCGACGGAAAGCCAGATGAAACGCGCAGGAATAAGCCATGGAACACAGTCAGCGTCGGGACACCGGACATTGACATCTCAGCGATTGATTCAGCAGCATAAGAAACTCTTAAAATGGCGCCAGGCGCTATTGACGCGAATTAGGCAACTCGCAGGCGAGGCCAGCGAGGAAATACCTACCTACAGCATGCATATGGCCGACGCGGCGACAGATAGCTTCGATCGCGATCTCATGTTGTGTCTCGTATCGTTTGAGCAGGAGGCGCTCTACGAAATTGATGCAGCTCTGAAACGAATTGAGGATGGCACATATGGGATCTGTGAATGGACGGGTCGACCAATTCCGTGGGCACGATTGGTAGCAATCCCGTGGGCTCGATTCTCACTCGGAGCGGAAAAGATGATAGAAAGTGGTGCTCATCCTCATATCGGTGAACTCGGAACGATTGCGCCAAGCGAGATCGACACTTGCGAGGAAGAGATCCTCGAGACGAGTTATTGACTCGCCCGAGGTCGCAAATGGAGGCCAGCTTTGGCCAAGTGGTGATTAGCTGTGTCTAGCTTGAGAACTAAGTTTATTTGAGGGTCAGCGCCTGTGATTCGCGCCTGGCCGAATTAACTCTACGACCCAAATGAAAAACAAGATACCTGGTAACAATGTTACTTGCTACCGCCTTACCAATAGCCGCCCTTATTGCGCAAGATTCCGAGAAGAAAGAGACGGCTAAGAAGGAAGAGCAGAATTCCAGCATGACCGGCAAAGATCAAATGACGTGCAAAAGTTGGAGTCAACAAGATGCTGGACCGGACCAGCTCATTACCGAAATGAATAGCGCTGCATCGGACAAAAAACTCGGTGCTATCGCTGCCGTAGTGGCCAAATTGGTCGAACAGCGAAATGAGCAAATAACAAAGATGATGTGCGCCGATGAGAAGACCGGGATGAACATGTGCCGGATGATGGGGCATGGGGTTGAAAAGCAGTGATCAAAACGAGAATGGAGATGAACAATCCCATCATCATTAAGACCGCGCATTATTGGCCATCCTCGCCGATGATCGCTCCCATACCGTAGGAGCAAACAGCCTTTATGGCGTAGAATCCGAACAGTTCGAAGAATGCAGCTGGGCGCCCAGACCGGACCAGGCGCCCTACCAAGGCGTGCCGGTTGGCGCCTACGAACATATGACTTGGCGCAGCATGACACGTGTAACGCATGAATTTATCGCGAGCTGTAGATAAACAGCGCCGGAGTTGCCCTTTATTTTCCAGCGATCAAGGCAGGGTGGGTATTCAGTCCACCGCTAAAGTTCGCCGGCCTCAGAATATTGGTTGCGGGCCTTACGCTGCTTGCAACTACACCGCTGTTCGGCTCCGCTTTGACCACCGTGCTATGGGTCTGGTTGCCGCAAAAGTGTGAGGCCGGCAGCTTATCACTCTATCTGTTTCTGACCCCAGTCTTTGCGATCATTCGGGCGTATGCAGCCTTTCGGGAACGAATCGACTGGACGGAGATTGGCGGTGTAGCCTTCATTTTAGCCGGTATTGGAATAGAGTTGCTCCACCCGAAACTAGAAACTCGAAACTTATTATGATGCTGATTGACACTCACGCCCATTTAGACTTTCCGGAGTTTGCGGAAGATCTCGACGCCGTACTGCTCAGAGCGAAACAAGCCGGCGTAGAACGCATTATTACGATCGGCAGAACTTTGCAGTCGAGTCGAAAAGCGATCCAGTTGGCTGAACGTTATCCGCAAATCTATGCTTCGGTCGGGATTCATCCGAATTCGGCCAGTCAAGAACGCGAGGATTTTCTCTCTGAGCTAGAGGAAATGGTAAAACATCCGAAAGTTGTGGCCGTCGGAGAGACCGGGCTCGATTATGATCGGTTGGCGAGCAAGCAAGAGCAATCAGAAGTCAGCCAGACGACGTTTGGGGCCGCTTCCTTTACCACCATCGAAAACGAGATCCGCGATGAAGCCGAAATAGCCGCACAGTCAGCCGCCTTTGAACAGCATCTAGAACTTGCTGCCGCCGCAGGGAAAAGCGTGGTCGTTCACCAGCGTGATTCCTGGGAAGACGCAATTGAGGTTCTGCGCAAGTACTCAACTCGTGTTCGAGCAGTGGTGCATTGTTTCGATGCCGGTTTGACGCAAGCACAGGAAGTAGTGGATCTCGGCCATTTCGTTTCGTTCAGCGGAGTCGTGACGTTTGAAAATGCCAGCGAAGTGCGAGAGGCCGCCAAATCAGTCCCAATCGAACGAATAATGGTCGAAACCGATGCCCCCTCTTTCGCGCCGGCAGCAAACCATACCAAACGCTGCGAACCCGCGTTCATTCGCGAGACTGCCGCATTCATCGCCAACCTTCGCGGCATGAGTCTGACAGCTTTCGCTGCCAAAACTACGCAAAACGCGCAAGGATTCTTCGGATTGAACACGTAGGATCGCAGGAGCGCCGACCTATGCCAAAGGAAGCAAAATGATTGTTCAATCCACGGGTAGTCAATGCACTGTGCTGAGTGCCCAGTAGCAGGCTGATGTTGCCAAACCTCCAACAATCGCCCCGTCCAAGGACGACCAGAGAGCCGAAGGGAAACTCGATTCGCGTCTCACCGATTCTGGCAGAGCTAGCGCGTTTAGAGACCCGCGAGGTCCTCGCCACGCTCAAAACATCGCGAAACGGCCTGACTCAGGCCGACGTTGAAGAGCGCTTGGTGGAACATGGACCCAACGTCGTCGCCGCAGAGAAGCGGCGCGGCTGGCTATGGCGGCTGTTTACAGCGACACGCAACCTACTGGTAATTTTGCTGCTAGTACTGGCGACCATCTCCTTTGCCACCGGCGATTTTCGCGCCGGCACGGTGATGATGCTGATGGTGATCCTCGGCGTCGCGTTACGGTTTGTGCAGGAGTCGCGCGCTGATGCAGCAGCCACGAAACTCAAAGCGATGATTAGTGTCACTGCTACAGTGATGCGCGACGGCAAGGCGGGGGAAATCCAGCTCAGGGAGTTGGTTCCCGGCGATATCGTGCAGCTGTCCGCGGGCGACATGATCCCAGCGGATGTGCGACTGATTTCATCCAAAGATCTGTTCATCGCGCAAGCGGCATTGACCGGCGAATCGCTGCCCGTGGAGAAACTCGAGACCCGCGAGGCGCGGGAGAATATTTCGCCGTTGGAGTTCGCCGATATCTGCTTTCTCGGGACTAGCGTCGAGAGCGGCAGCGCCACGGCGGCGGTCGTAGCGACCGGAGCCAAGACCTATTTCGGGAGCATGGCAAGCAGTATCATCGGGCAGGAAACAGAGACAAGTTTCGACAAGGGAGTGCATCGCTTCACCTGGCTGATGATCCAATTCATGATCGTGATGGTGCCGCTGGTTTTCCTGATCAACGGATTGACCAAACAGAACTGGCGAGAGGCGTTCTTTTTCTCGCTCGCCGTCGCTGTCGGGCTCACCCCTGAAATGCTGCCGATGATTGTATCTGTGTGTCTGTCCAAGGGTGCGCTCGCGATGTCGAAAAAGAAGGTGATCGTCAAGCGCCTCAACTCCATCCAGAACTTCGGCGCCATGGATGTGCTTTGCACGGACAAGACTGGAACGCTCACGCTCGACCGCGTGATTCTGGAACGCTATTGCGACGTCATGCAGAAGGAGAATGAGGATGTCCTGCTCGACGCGTACCTGATCGCCCATTTTCAGACCGGTTTGAAAAATGTGCTCGACCGCGCCGTGCTGAAGTACCGCGAGCTTCATGAAAAGTTATCCATCGAAAACCACCGGAAGGTGGATGAAATCCCCTTCGATTTTTCGCGGAGGATGATGTCGGTTATCGTCGAAACACCGGACAAAAATCGTCGCATCACTGCAATGGCTCGCTCACGAGCGTAGCCTCCCCACCGCGCATGCAAAATGATCGCGTTCCACAGAACGATGAGCAGAGCTCCATTCGAGGAAAAGGCAGAGCACGACGGCTCCCCACCCGACAAAAATCGCCGAACTGTACAAGTTGGTAACAGGTGGCCGGCCCTGTAAGTACATCCTAGTGATAAGTCCGGCGGTGTGAATAAGAAAGGCAAACAGGAGAAGAATGACAGCGGTCTGCCACAGAATTTTTGGCCACCTCAACCAAGAGATCAGAGTCAAAACAAAGACAACAACATACAAGACCAAAGCCTGGAGAAATGGTTGGGCCTGATTAAAGAGGAACTCTAGATGAGGCCGATTTAGCTCGTGCGGGATCCTTTGTTCAAGGTCTTGATTATATTCCCGAGTCGCATGGCTGAAGCCCTCTGCGTCCCCGCTTCGATAAGCCGAAATGAGTCGTCCATAAATCGCGACGGGAGAGGGCACCTTTCCAGAGGCAATGGCGCTGAGAAGAGCTTCTGAAATGGGCTGCCAACGGGCAATCTCGGTCGTCCCATTCGAATTCGGAATAGCGTAGGTGTATTTGATTTTGCTTAGGTCCCGATAGCGTCGCGTAAAAAAACAAGATGCGCGCGAGATCCTCATTGTTGAACGGCTTATCTGCATCTCGATCTCGAATGGCCTTTTCGAATACCCGAACTTCCCTTCCGAAATTAGGCGAATCTTCGGGTTGAATTGTATTTTTCAGTTGAACGTAAAGAAGCAAAGCGTCGCGAAGTCTAATGATTGCGCGCTGGAAGGCGCTTTGGGCTTCACGTGACGTTTGTGTTGCCAATCCAGATTGTTTTTCAATCTCGCCAAAGAACGGCTTAAATCACTAAACGAATAGTTGAGCGGTTTGCCTTTCGATTCTTGCCAGCCAAAGAGATCGAGGACATCTGGATTGGTCACCTCAAACACCTTTGCGGTGTCCGCGTGCCCTGGGTTCATCAGCAGGTCGAGCAACCAGCGACGCTGCGACTGAATTTTGCCGTCGGCTGTTGTACACGTGCCGTGGTGATTCATCGCAAAAAGCGAAACACGAGCCAACGTATCCATCGGCATTACTCGGCCATTCACTAAAACAGGGAGCTGACCAAACCCCTCTAGATCGAATCCGGACGGCTCCTTGACTGGAAACATCTTTGCAACGGCCCAAACCAGAAAAAGAAGACTGATGATCCAGGGCAGAAACTTTTTCGCGCGGCTGGATCTCAACTGCGAAGTATTGGTTAGAAACCGGATTCTTCTCCTTTCGGTTTCAAGCTGATCAGGTAAGCGACCAGATCGTTCAATTGGGCGTCACTTAGCAAATCCTTGTAACCGGGCATATGCAAGGGCGGCGTCGGGCCGTTCGGATCGAGTTTCGGCTCGATGGGAACACCGTTTTGAATCTTCGCGATCAGTTCGGGTTTGGTGTAGCCGTCGGCAACGTGGTTCAGCGGGGAGACTTCCTGTCCCGACTGGGCGTTGAAATTGTGTACGCCACCCTTGCCGCCTGGACCATGGCAAGCTGCGCAACTGAATTGCTCATAAATCTTCAATCCGCTTTGCAACTCGGGACTGAGCGGCTGCGCGGCTTCCGAAGGGCGCGGAACGTTCTCCTTTTTCCGGCGTTCAGAATCCAGGTAGCCGGTCGCGAGGACTGACCCGACGAGGATCAACCCCATGATTCCAACCAGATATTTTTCCGTGACGATGCTCATGCGCGTGTCCGGTTCAACCGACAAAGGCTTCCCAGAGCATAAATACGATGGTCATCAGGAAAAACGCGGTCCCGACGAACATCCACAAATGCCTTCGAGGCGCGATTCTTTCCAGCGCGGCGTCAATAAACGGCCACAGAAACAGGCCGGCGACGAACAGGATGCTTCCCCAGATCCCGATCGACAGAGACGTCAGCTTGAGCCAGCGGTACGTGGGAAAGAAGTACCACTCCGGGCGAATGTGCCCGGGAGTGTTGCCCGGCGTTGCCGGCTCCCCGATGGTAGGCGGGAAAAACATGACGAAATTGACTAGGCCTATCAGGATGAGCAGGCCAATAATCACTTCCCGCAGCATGTGGTCGGGAAAGAACGGATACGTTTCGCGGCGCGGATCTCCCGGCAGCGGGGCCACGCCGTGCAGGCGCACCAGGGCCAGGTGTGCGATGATGAGCAGTGTCATCATCATGGGCAGCACGCCGATATGGAAATCGTAAAAGCGGCTAAGCGTGTTTGGATTCACATCGGATCCGCCGCGCAACAGCATTAGCAGCGGCTGGCCAATCAGCGGAACGGCCGCAATCATGTTTGTGCCGACGGTGGTGGCCCAATAGGAGAGCTGGTCGTAAACGAGCGAGTACCCGGTGAACGCGAACGTCAGTGTGATCAGGAACAGCGCCACACCCAGCATCCAGTTCAGCTCCCGCGGCTTGCGGTAAGCGCGGGTGAAGAAGACGCGGATCATATGCAGCAGCACGGTCACAATCATCAACTGGGAGGCGCCTTGATGTATGCCTCGAACAAACCAGCCCATTCGCACTTTGAACGTGATGTTGCTCACGCTGGTGTAGGCCTGGGCGGGTGAGGGTACGTAGTAAAACGTTAGCAGAATGCCGGTGATCGCCAGAATACCGAAGAGCATGGCTGGTGTTCCGCCCAGGCAGAAAATCCAGCTTTTCATGTGAACGGGAAGCGGCTCGCGCAGCTGTTCGCGCACTACCTCCGAGTCCACCGGAATCCGTTCTTCAATCCAGCGGGTCAGCCGCCTCATCCTTGTTCCTCCTTGAGCGACTTCATGAGCACAAAAACCTGCTCGTTGCGTACCTTTACCTCGAGTTTCTCCAACGGGCGCAGCGGTGGACCGGACAGGACATTGCCGTTGAAATCATAAAATCCCTGATGACACGGGCAGATGAACTTCTTTTCCTCCGCATGCCATTGGACGGTGCAACCCAGGTGCGTGCAAACGGCGGACAAAGCGCGAACTTCGTTGTCCGCTTTTTCCAGCAAGACCGGTCCTGTCGGCAACTGGACAAGCCGCGCGCCCTCAGCTGGAATGTCGTCCGGTTTTCCTGCCGGCACCTCAACCAGTTTGATTGGCGGGACGACCGGGTAAAGGTATTCCAGGAACCGATATGCCAAGCTCCCTAGGCCCAGCACCGTCCCTGTGCCCATAATGATATTGGCCATGAAATCGCGGCGCGAGCGCGGAGCTATTGCGGATGGAGCCAGTTCTTCCACGCGGCAATCGCTCGTTACTTGTACTTGGCCACGACTTCTTTGATCTTGGCTTCCGCAGTTGCCTTTTCCGTAGGTGAGAGCTTCGCAAGTTTCGCGTCAAGCATCGCCTTCTTGCGTACGCTGGAGTCGTACACGAGGAAATCGTAAATCTTTGCGCCTGAGCCGCTGTCAATTCCCGAACCGGGTTTGCTCATCATGCGGTGGATGTAGCGCGACCACTCGTCGGGCAGCACAAAATCAGAGTTAATTGGCCGGCTCAGCTTATGGCACTGTGAGCATTTCTGAGTAAACACTGGGTAGTCTTGCTGGATGGCCGCCGGGTATTTGGAGACGTTGATTGTTGCCGGGCCTTTGTCATAACTTTCGATTCGAGCGTCAACTGCCTGGGCGAGCGCGAAACCTGCCCCGATCAGGGCGAATGCTACTCCCCCTAGGAGGATAGTAGAGGGCTTGATTTTCATTGGCATAAGTGGCGTATTCATTTTTCGTTTAAAATCCGTAAGAGAGTTGGAACACCCATTCGCTGCCCGGCAGCGCAGCGGGGCCCCGGCTGTGCACCCACTCATAGTCACCCTCAAACCACAGGGTATTAGTCAGGTAGTATACGTATCCAATTGTTTCACGATGAGATCTCGTCCCCAGACCGTCGTCCACCCGATCAAAGCGAGAGACCAATTCGATGTTGTTAATGAAAGGGAGGTTCAGGTTCAATCCCGCCAATTTGTAACCACCCTGGATCCACCAACCCCGAGGCGAAAGGGTGCCGCGGTCGTTAGTCTCCACCCAGGTGTTGATATACTCGCCCTTCAGCTCGAAGTAGGGAGTAATGTGCAGAGCGGCATCGACAACGGCGGCCGACCACAGCCGGTTCCCTCTGTTATTCCATGGGCCCGTCTGACCTGAAACTCCGAGTTCCAGATCATAATGAGGTTTCAGGGGGAAGAACCATCCGATCCGGCCACCACCGCCAGGGTCTCCGTGCAAATTCCCCCGATTGCCATTGGATTGAATGCCCACATTACCAAAGTCAAGATTGGGCAATACGCTGCCACTGCTATCAACGAAGGTTGCGTTCCCGGACCCGTCTACTGATCCCGGTCCGTTCGCGACGTAAAACGAATAGTTAACCTGCTGCCCGGTTTGCCCAATCGGTATTCCCCCTCGCAACTGGGCGCCTACGCCAGAGCTAGGCAAAACGCTGCGCGGAATCGGGTCATCCGGTATCTTATTGAGCCAACCCGCTGACCGTTCAGCGTAGGTGCCCAGAGGCAGCAACATATCGCCCGCAACGACCGTGACGTAATCATTAAGCATGTAGTCCAGCGTGGCGAAACTCAGATCAATCGTGGTGGTAGATCCGCTGTTCCCGGTTTGTCCGTTGAGCAAAGTCACGGAGCCGTTTTGCAACCGTACATCAAAACCGGCCTCAAACAGGATGTTATCGTTGGCCCGAAACAGAAAGATTGGTGCAAAGTCCGCCAGCGTAAACGCACTGTGCTGTCCCTGGGTCTTCCCAAATTGGACCTCCGCGTCTCCGGTGATCACGAAGTTGTGCAACGCAAGCGGGCCGGAAGGAACCGGAGCAATCGGTTGAACTTGGGGTCCCGATACAGCTTTTCCTTCAGTAACCGTTTTTTGTGTTTCGCCCACTTGCTCTTCTAGCTTTTGGACTCTTTTCCCCATTTTGGTCGCCGCTCCGGCTTTCTCTTGCGCGTCGGCAGCCGTCTCTTGCGCTTTGCCTAACTGTTGCTGCAGCTGCTGAATTTGCTTTTGGTCTAGCTGGTGGGTCTGCTGGTCCAGATCGTGTGTCTGCTCCAGCTTCTGTACCTTGTCATTCAGCTGTTGAACCTGCTCTTTTAAGGCCTTGAAGTCCTCATCGCTTATCTCTGCCACCATGCGCGATGGAACACTAATCCCCATCACGCACCCGGCTAATAGCAATGCAGATAGGTTAACTCTCATTCGCGTAGTTTCGTCGGCCTCTCACTGTCCGCTGTTCTCTTGCAGATACTTCAGGATCTCCCTCGCTTGATCCGCCGGGATATTGGCCCGCACGCGCATATGAATCATGATGGTCTGCCACTGACCCGCCGTGAACTCGGTGGCATACCGTTCCGAGTGACAGCGGTTGCAGTAGACGGCATATAACTCCGAACCCGAGAGAGAGTGCTTTGGGATGGGCTTCAGTGGCGCGGTTTCGGGACCCGCGTAAACGATCGGAGATTGCACCGTGTAAATCGCTGCAGCAATCATTGCCAAGCCGACACCGGCCAACAGTTGCGGTTTCAATGAACTGAAACGATCCATTGTTTTTAAAGGTTATATTCTGCGTCCTGGAAACCGGCCAGTGTCAACATTGGGGAATCTAGCTTGCTTTGGGACCAGCGAGCATAGTGCCTGTTTTGAAAGATTCTCGCTCCGCGTAAATTGACTTTTCCTTGACTTTTCTTGCTTCATCGGCGCCCAAAGTCTAGTCGATGACTCTCTGGTCGTTAGAATAGCGGCTTCTGCGAAAGAAAGAGCATAGATTTGGGCTAGTAATTCGCCCCGCGGTAGGACGCCGGCCTGCGGCCGAGCAGTGCCGAGTAAGGAATGCGGTGGTGCACGATCTGCAACTCCCGCGGGATTTGCTCAGCTGGCATCAGTCTTTGGCATGCTGGAGCAAATACGCTCATTGCTAACCCTGAGGCAGAAACACCGGATCCACCCAATCCGAAAAGCCCAGATGAGCTAGTTACGGGAGGGCGATAAGGTCAGGCAGGTTCTCTTCATCCATGAAGCCTCCGATTGAAGGCCGCCAACTTCGCCTTGCTCTCTTGTCGGTTTAGCGGATCGCCGCCAATGTGGATCGGAATTCTGTCGGAGAGTGACCAACCAGCTTACGAAAGATCCGGTTAAAGTGCGCGATCGTTTGGAAACCTACCTCGTAGGCTATTTCGCTGACGCGCAGGTTATTGTTGTGCAACAAGACCTTAGCTTTTTCGATACGGACGCGGCTTAAGTACTCCACAAACGTAAGACCGGTGGTCTGTTTGAACCTCCTGCAAAAGTGAAACGTGCTTACATTGAGGTCGCGAGCAACCTGTTCGAGTTTAATAGGATCAGACTGATGACTCGCGACATAATCTTTCGCGCGTTCGATCATTGGTGAATCTTGATTACGTTGCTGCAGGACGACCTGGTTAGCGATCAATGCGAGATGTTCAGCAAAGAACTCCAAAAGTCGCACTGTCGCGCGATACAGGCCAGGTGAAACCACGCGGGAGTGAAAATACGCGGCCTTGAGCCGAACCAAGTTAGCCTTCACGCCCCAACGGAATAGCTGGCTGGCGATCTTCTGGAATCGCTTGGAGTTCGGAGTTCGCAGGAAAACTTGGCCAGTTTGCAAAAACGCAATGACGCGCTTTTCCAGCTTCACTGGTACGCTGGTCACGGTGAGTCCAGCGAAGCATTTCACCGTCTGCGTATCCGAGGTATTTGCGCTGGTGAGCTCACGCTGAACCTTTAGGCAGGCATCGCAAATTTTGCTCGTACGTGCAAGGATAGCGCAGAAGGGATTTGCATAGTTGCTCTGGAAGCGATGGACCTCTCGTCCCATTTCAATTGAGGAGAGTTCCAAGGGTAATTTCGTTGTCTTTCCAAAAGCCTGCTCATAATCTTGGTAAAAACGAGACCGACTGAGCTGCTTTACAAAGTCGGGTGGTTGGTTGTTTTTCATAGCGACGGCTTGAGGAGAGATGGTCGATCGTTGCCCATTACTCTGTTTTACTCGTGTTACAGTAGATTCATCGCGGATGCCAAAGCGGTCAGGTTGTACCCGGACGTTATCGAACTTCGCATCGGCCGACACTCCACTGGTTGGCGAAGACTGACCGATAATTGTGGGAGCCATCTTCACTTGTATTTGTCAGAGCAGTCCCACGGTTGCCGACGTTTCGCCGATTCCGCGTTGCGCGTTCCGAGGCAAGAGCAAACCGAAGAAAGGAGTTTTCATATCGGACGTTTTTACTCGGAGTTCTCTTTTGGCCGGAAGGCGAGGAGGCGCAGCCCATTGAGGCAGACGAGCACCGTGCTGCCTTCATGACCGACGACGCCAAGGGTTAGTGGCAGTGAGAACCCGAGCGCGGACGCCACAAGGACGATGATGACTGACATGGCGATCGCTAGGTTCTGCCAGATTACGGTACGCGCGTGACGGCTAATGGAAATCGCGAATGGAATGTTCCGCAGGTTGTCGCTCATGAGGACGACATCGGCCGTCTCCATGGCGACGTCGGTGCCAGCTGCGCCCATCGCGATGCCGATCGTGGCCGTTGCAAGTGCGGGAGCGTCATTAACTCCGTCGCCGACCATTGCTACCGGCCCGATTGTTTTAAGCGACTTAAGCACCCGAACTTTGTCTTCGGGCAGTAGCTCCGCATGAAATTCGTCTACGCCGGCTTGCCGCGCTATTGCGGCGGCTACACGGGCGTTGTCACCAGTAACCATAACGATCCGTTCGACTCCAATCGCTTTTAGCATGCGGACCACTCCAGGTGCTTCGTCACGTAGCACATCTGCGATGCCCAGCCCCCCGAGAATGCGGGTAGTCTTCTCGCCAATCTCACCGACGAGGACGCACGTTTTACCGGCATCCTGTAACCCATCGAGCTTTTGTGCCAGGGCGTCATCGACCAATCCACCGAATGTCTCGAAATAACGAATACTGCCGACGCCGATCCGTCGTCCTTCAACAATCCCGCTTGCGCCCTGGCCAGAAAATGAGTGGAAGTCTTTACAATCAAAAAAAAGCAATCCGCGGTGTTTGACTTCTACTACGATCGCTGCGGCAAGCGGATGTTCGGACTTTGCTTCGACAGAGGCCGCAAGCTGCAGCAGAGAGAGAGCCTCGGGTGCCACATTTTCGGCCAACTGAGTCACTCCATCTTCAGAAATTATATCTGTCACCCGTGGTTTTCCTTGGGTCAGCGTTCCGGTTTTGTCGAATGCGACCACTTTGATTGTCGCAGTACGTTCGAGATGTACGCCGCCTTTGAATAATACTCCGCGGCGCGCAGCACCACCGATAGCGGACAAAATCGAAGCTGGCGTGCTAATGATCAGGGCGCAGGGCGAGGCGACGACCATTACGGTCATGGCGCGGTAAAACGCCGAATGAAACGACTCGTGCAAAAAGAAAAAGGGCCAGACTATCAGAATAAAAGTAAACGTAATCACCCCGATCGCGTAGAATTGTTCGGCACGATCAAGAAAACGTTGAGTCTCGGCCTTTTCGCTCTGAGCCTCCTCTACCATCCGGATCAGCTTTTCGATGGCCGAATCCTTTGCCAATTTGGTGACCCGCACTTCGAGTCCACCGGTCTGATTGATCGTTGCCGCAAAAACCGGATCGTGCGCTTTCTTCAAAACGGGCATCGACTCACCGGTTAGGGAGGACTCATCAATCGAGCTTTCGCCTTCCACAATCACGCCGTCGAGCGCAATGCTCTCACCGGGCCGGACGATTACCAGGTCACCAACAACGAGTTGCTCTATTGGAACGAGCACAGTCTTACCGTCCCGACGCGTGAGCGCCTTGTCGGGGCGGAGTTTCATCAGGGAGTGGATGGCCTTGCGCGCCCGGCCGATTGCGTAGGTCTGCAAAACGTTTGACAGCGAAAACAGAAACAACAACACCGCGCCCTCGAACGGTGCCCTGACCATAGCCGCGCCGAGTGCCGCGAGGATCATCAGCAAGTCGACATCGATGGTCCAGTGGCGTAACGATCGAAGGCCGGTCTGGACTGCAAAAATCCCACCGGCGACATAGGCGGCGGTGAAGAAGGTGGTTGCCCAGATCTGGCCTAGTCCGATGCGTGGCGTGAGCCAGCCGGCGATCATGAAAATAAAGGTCAACACGGTGCAAGCGGCTTCGATGCTGCCGCTGTAATACTGCAACCATTCCCCGATACTATGGGGCAAATCGCGCGGAACGGTGAACGGCGTCACCGGCGCGCCCGTTTTTCGGATATGTTCGATAACCTGTTCCGGCGACAATTGCGCATTGTCGAACGTCACGCTCATGACGCCGCCAATGAAGGTGGCCCTCGCGCGGCGCACTCCTTGGATCCTCTGTGCTTTCCGTTCGAGTTTGAGAGCGCACGCTTCGCAGGCACGGCCACCGAGGCGCATCACGCATCTGTCGAAACGCCGCTGCGCTTCCGGCATTAGACACGCAGCGACTCGACGAACTGACTCGTCGCTGATCGTTCGCGGATCATATTCTATCGCTATCGATTGGCCGTCGGTTCCGACCGCTGTTTTCAAGATGCCCGGCGGCACGGAAGCCGACGGCACAGGACACGTTTTTTCCTCGTTCATCCGCATCGCCTCTGGTCACGTTAGCGGCCGAGACGTGGCGGCACTTCTCGAAGGTTGCCAAACGCTCTCCATGTTTTGGCGCGTGGATTTGGGCACGCAGAAATTAGTGGAAACCGATCTGGGGGTAGGGCGCCATTGGAGCCCACGAGCGACGACGATGACGTGGCTGAAGCAGCCTTTCAGGACAAAATAAGAGGTCCGATGGCCAACCTCGGCGGAGCCAACCGGCCTCTTTTTCTTAAGCTTAAGTTGTAATGATGAAACGCGCTGAACTCGAAAGAGCAGTTTGCAGCACGGTTCTGAGCACCGGTGCCAGACCTGGTAAACCGGCGGAAACCGGTTTGGCGCCCAAACAGTGAAATCGACCTATTCCGCGGAAAGGAATACAACATGAAGACCCTAGAGAAGTGGAATCCGTTTAGGTTTCCTTCTTCGTGGGATCCATTCCGTGAGATGGAAGAAATGCAAGCCCGATTGGGTTCGCTTTTTGGCGGGCGGTTTCCGCCCTTAAAACCGAGCACGGAAGAGGGATTTAGCGTGGCGGAATGGGTGCCGCCCGTGGATATTACGGAGGATGAAAAAGGGTACACGATTAACGTAGAGTTACCCGGAGTGAAGAAGGACGATGTTAAGGTAAGTGTGGAAGGTGGCGTTCTGTCGATCACTGGCGAGCGCAAGTCGGAAAAGGAAGAGAAAGACAAGAAGTATCATCGTCTTGAGCGCACCTCCGGGAGTTTCACGCGGAGCTTCGCTGTACCTGAAGGCGCGTCGAGCGACAAGATCAGCGCCGAGTTTAAGGACGGTGTGCTCAGCGTGCGCCTCCCTAAGGACGAAAACGTAAAACCCAAGTTAGTCGACGTGAAAATCGGCTAGTGCCGAGTAACGATTACTTGGTAAGCTTCCTTAGTGCCCTGGTGGTTCCCTCGACCACCAGAGAGGAACAATTTACGCTTATTCTTTGCCAATCATCGGATGGTTGGCCTCCAGACAGTGCGTTAGTTTGGTCCGCAAATCGGAGGATTATGTCACAAATAGAGAATCTCGGCCAAATCGGACAGATAGTTCCGGATACTGCCTCACGAAACTTCAGTCCCGCTTTGATAACACATATTCTCGCTCCGACCGATCTCAGTGATGAGTCACGCAAGACCCTCGATTACGCAGTACGGCTGGCCGAGCATTTCCATGCGAAACTAACACTCCTCCACGTTTGGACGACGCCTAACTCGCACACCGGTGTGCTTGGTGCGCTAGATCCTGAAGCAATACAAAGGAGCAAAGATCGAGCGGAATCCATTCTCCGCAGGCTGCAAGACATCATTCGCGAGCGATACAGCGATACGGAGTCGTATTTCTTAACTGGTGAACCTTGTGCCCAGATTGTAGCAGTCGCAAAAGGCTCGGAGGTCGATCTCATCGTTATTTCGACCCACGATTATGATTGGCTGACGCGCGCGGTCGAAGGAAGCGATGCGGAACAGATTCTTCGCCATGCTGCTTGTCCCGTGTGGATTGTCCGCGAAAAGGAATTCATTGCGATGCCGTAGCGTCTGGCTCGCAGACAACGATCGTGTCGTTGCCATACCTGGAAATGATAAGCCCGGCGCGGCGTGTCCGCGTTCGGTCCCGGAGGGATAAAAGAAAGTAGCCCCACTTGAGTGTGGGGGTTGCATTTTAGAATGTATGTCTGTCCCACAAGGACGATCGAATCTTGACCTCCGGTGTAACTTCACAATCGCAAGGGTGATCGATCGTCCCTTCCGGGACGGGCGCGTTCTCTCTTGATTCCCGGCACTTCGTACCGGGCTACTTTCGCGATTGTCCTCCGGGGCTCGAACGCCGACAGCGCCAATAGCGCAGGAACGCTGGGAACCGCCGGCAGGCCCTCTCCGGAACGGCGGGCTTTACAGTGGGTTCGGTGTCCTCCAAGAAGTGGAAATTCCACGAACGTACTGCGCCCGCTCAAACGCCGTCGGGTCGGCGCACTTCTTTTGGCTCATGCTCCCTTTCATCTGCGCGACCGATTCGTACTCGTGCCTTTCCATCCACTCTTCTACTTCCCGTTCAATCACGGTCAGGTGTTCGATGCCGTAGCGCAGTAGGACAGAACAAAGCATAGTAACATCCGCGCCGGCCAAAAGCAGCTTGACGACGTCGGTCGCGCGATGGACTCCGCTGGTAGCTGCCAAATCCACCTTGATTCGATCGCGGAGAATAGCGATCCACCGCAAGGGTAAACGCATTGCCATCGGGGTGCTGAGAAGAATGTTTGGCGTGACATCCAGTGATTCCAAGTCGATATCCGGCTGATAGAACCGATTGAAAAGTACCAACCCTTTCGCCCCGGCCTCTGCTAACGATTTCGCTATGTTGGCTACGTTGCTGAAGAACGGACTTAACTTCACGGCCACAGGAATTCCAATCGTCTGTTTCACTTGAGAGACGATTTGTTTGTATCTCAGTTCGACCTCGGCGCCGGTTAGTTCAGGATCCGTTGGAATCCAATAGATATTCAGTTCCAGAGCGTCTGCGCCAGCTTCTTCGATGCGTTTGGCATAGTCGGTCCATCCACCAAGGGTCGAACCATTGAGACTCGCGATAATCGGTATCGAGGTGGCATCTTTTGCTGCGACGATTTCGTCCAGATAACTTTCCGGACCGACTGACAGCACACTCATCTCTGGGCAATAGGTTAGTGCTTCTGCATAACTTTCCGTACCGTGCGTAAAATGATGGTGGAGTTGATGGCGTTCGAAGGTGATGTGTTCTTCGAACAAAGAATGAAGCACGATTGCCGATGCGCCTGCATCTTCCATTCGCTTGATATTATCCAGACTCTCGCTCAAGGGTGAGGCAGATGGCACAAGCGGAGTCCGCAGCTTTAAGCCCAGATATTCCGTTTTCAGATTCATGTCGTTGCTTTCTGGTTCACGGGCGTCGCAAGCGACGCCCCTCCGATCGCTTCATTTCGGGCGAGCCGCTGGTACAGCTGCCAGCGTGTGTTGACGTTCTCCTGCGCTTGCTCAAACAAATGCTTGGCGTCTTCCGGTTTGCTCTTACTCAGCATTCTGAAGCGGTTCTCGAGTTTCAGATAGTCGGCCACTGATATCTTGGGAGGGGCAGAATCGATGTGAAGCGGATTCTCGCCTTTGGCCGCCAATTCAGGATTGTAGCGGTACAACAACCATTGACCCGATTGGACGGCTGCCCTCTGGTTCTGCATCGCGGTCGTCATATTGATCCCATGAGCGATGCAGTGGCTGTACGCGATGATCAGAGCCGGACCATCGTAGGTTTCGGCCTCAAGAAACGATTTCAGGGTGTGCTCGTCCTTTGCTCCCATGGCCACACAGGCTACATACACGTTGCCATAACTCATCGTGATCAGACCCAGATCTTTCTTGGCTACACGTTTGCCGCCCGAAGCAAATTTGGCAACCGCACCAAGTGGCGTTGCCTTGGAACATTGTCCGCCAGTGTTGGAATAAACCTCTGTATCCAGCAGCAAGACTTTGACGTTACATCCGCTGGCGAGCACATGATCAAGACCTCCGTAACCGATGTCGTATCCCCAGCCGTCTCCACCGATAATCCATACGCTTTTGCGCACTAAAGTATCGGCTAGCAGCAACAACCGTCGAGCGTCATCTGTATCGATGGTCAGTAGCTTGCGTTTCAATTCGGCGACTCGCTCGCGTTGGGAGAATACTCCGGCAGCATCCTTTTGGTCGGTGACCAGAATTTCTTGCACCAACCCTTCGTTCACCCGGCCATTCAGTTTTTGGAGAAGTTCTGCAGCAAACTCCCGTTGTTTATCTAGGGATACGCGGAATCCCATCCCGAATTCTGCGGCGTCCTCGAATAACGAATTTGACCAGGCGGGGCCATACCCGTCAATTCCTGCGGAATATGGCGTGGTCGGAAGGTTGCCTCCATAGATCGATGAACATCCTGTCGCATTCGCGATTAAGAGCCGATCTCCAAACAGCTGAGTCAGTAGTTTGATATAGGGAGTCTCGCCGCAGCCGGCGCACGCTCCGGAAAACTCAAAGAGCGGCTGAGCAACTTGCATCGCTCGAACATTTTCAAAAGAGAGTTGCCTCCGTTCGCGATCCGGCAATGCAGAAAAGAAATCCCAATTCTGGCGTTCGATTTCAACCAGTTCGGGCTGCGGTTGCATGTTAATGGCCTTCAACCGAGTCTCCGTCTTGTTGCGGACTGGACAAACGTCGACGCAGATTGCGCAGCCCGTGCAGTCCTCGACAGAAACCTGTAGCGTGTACCGGAGCCCTTTCCATTCCGGGAATCTCGCTTCTCGTGATTTGAACGATGCCGGAGCTGATTTCAAAAGCGAGGGCTCGTAGACCTTGCTTCGTATAACAGCATGCGGGCAAACCAATACGCATTTTCCGCATTGGATGCAGATGTCGGAGTCCCAAACCGGCACCTCCTGCGCGAGATTTCGTTTTTCCCAGCGCGATGTGCTTGTGGGAAAGGTCCCGTCGACCGGAAGCGCACTGACGGGCAGTTCATCGCCACGACCGGCTATCATCTTGGCGAGAACATCTTGAACAAAGGCCGGAGCAGCGTTGGACGGCGGCTGCTCAACCTTGGCGCGAGTAGATACGTGATCCGGAATCTTAACCTCGAAAAGATGAGCCAGGGTTTGATCTACCGCGTTCAAGTTCATCTGCACGATTTCCGGACCTTTCTTTCCGTAGTTCTTACGGATCGATTCCTTGATTGCGCTGATCGCTTCTTCTCGGGGCAACACACCGGAAATCGCGAAAAAGCAGGTCTGCATGATCGTGTTGATCCTGCCGCCCATCCCAGTGTCATGGGCCACTTTATGGGCGTCGATCGCGAAGAAACGTGGGCGCTTGGCGATGAGTTGCTCCTGTACCGTTTCTGGCAAATGGGTCCAAAGCTCATCCGGGCCAAACGGCGTGTTCAAAAGAAATGTTCCGCGAGGTAACAGAGGCTCGAGTACGCTGTATCGCTCAAAGAATCCGGGCTGATGGCAACCGACGAAGTTCGCTGAACTGATCAGATAGGTTGAACGCACCGGTCGCGGCCCAAACCGCAGGTGCGAAATGGTCATCGCTCCAGCCTTTTTCGAATCATAGACAAAGTAGGCCTGTGCGTAGTTGTCTGTGTTCTCGCCGATTATCTTGATCGATTCTTTGTTAGCGCCCACCGTGCCGTCCGAACCGAGTCCATAGAAGACCGCCCTAAAGACATCCTCTTTTTCGACCGAAAAGGATGCATCGCATTCCAAACTCGTCTCGGTGACGTCGTCGCGGATGCCAACGGTGAAATGATTTTTGGGCGACGATTTCTTCAAATTGTCCAGCACCCCTTTGATCATGGCCGGTGTGAACTCCTTGGACGAAAGGCCATACCTTCCGCCCACAATTTGTAAGTCCGTCCGACCAGCCTCCTGCAGGGCGCTGACACAATCCAAGTAGAGCGGTTCACCGGCGCTGCCGGGTTCTTTCGTCCGGTCGAGCACCGCGATCGCCTTTACCGTTGGCGGAAGCGCAGCAACAAAGGATTGCGAATCGAATGGACGGTATAGTCGCACCTTGAGAACGCCGACCTTTTCTTGCTGCTCGTTCAATAGATCAACGGTCTCGTGCGCTGCCTCACATCCGGAACCCATCAGGACAACGACCCGTTCCGCGTCGGCCGCTCCATGGTAGTCAAAGAGATGATACTGGCGACCCGTGAGCTCAGCGAATCGATCCATGGCTCGCTGAACCATACCGGGACATGCTTGGTAGAAGCGGTTTCCGGCTTCTCTGGCCTGGAAGAAGACGTCCGGATTTTGCGCTGTCCCGCGAATAACCGGATGGTCAGGGGAGAGTGCGCGTGCGCGGTGCTCACGCACCCACTCTTCCTTGATCATGGACCGCAACGTCTCGGACTCTAGACTTTCGATCTTGGCGATTTCATGCGAGGTGCGAAAACCATCAAAAAACAGCAGAAACGGAATCCGCGATTCGAGTGTGGCGGCGTGAGCAATTAACGTGAAGTCCGGCGCCTCCTGTACGGAAGCTGCGGAGAGGAGGGCAAAGCCGGTCATTCGCGCGGCCATTACGTCGCTGTGGTCGCCAAAAATCGAGAGCGCCTGGGCAGCAATTGAACGAGCTGCTACATGCAGGACGAACGGGGTGAGTTCGCCCGCGATTTTGTACATATTCGGGATCATCAGCAATAATCCCTGCGAGGCGGTAAACGTTGTACTCAGAGCTCCGGTTTGGAGGGCGCCGTGGATGGCGCCAGCCGCTCCGCCTTCGCTCTGCATTTCGATGACAGCCGGTACCGTGCCCCAGAGATTCTTTACACCGGCAGCGGACCAGGCATCTGCCGATTCGCCCATGGGCGAAGCAGGTGTGATGGGAAACAGAGCAATTACTTCGTTGAGTTGATAGGCGACTCGCGCAGCTGCTTCATTTCCATCGATCGTTTCAAATCTCTTCGTCGTCATTGTGTTGCCTCAGATGTCTGGTTGCAGCTTCATCTCGGCCCGCATCACCTCGCCCACGCGGTCAAAACTCACCCTAAAGCCGACTTTCCTGGAGACTCGCTGCATGCCATGGTTGTCGGGCAAGATCTGTGCGAAAATGCGTTCAGCCCCTTCTTTCCGGCCGATATCGACGAGGAGTCGCAGGAGCTGGGTCCCGAGCCCTTGACGTTGGAAGCTGTCACTGATGACAATGGCGAACTCTGCTTCGTTTGCGCCGTGTAACTTTATTAATCGGCCTACGCCGATAATCGCATCTTCTTTCGTATCTGGCGCTTGCCGGACCGCTACGAGCGCAATCTCTCGGTCATAATCGTTGAAACAGATTCGGGTTAATCGCTCATGGGCAACACGCAGCTCCAGCTTTGGAAATCCGAAGTATCGGAAATAGACCGTATCTTCGGATAGCGTACCGTGAAATTTTACCATGAGAGGTTCGTCCTCTGGTCGGATCGGCCGAATGGTAATTGGAGTTCCGTCTCGCAGCTGCCACTTGCTCGAATACTGTTGGGGATAGGGACGAATCGCCAATCGCGGCAGATTTTCTTCACGGACGTTTTTGTCGTGCAGAACAATCCGGGCATCCAGAGCAAGTATCTGCGTACCCGATACGACAAAGGGATTAATATCGATCTCTTTGATCCATGGTTGTTCGGCGACAAGGAGACTGAACTGGACGAGTACGCTTTCCAACTGTGCCAGATTGACGGAGTCACGGCCTCGAACGCCGTTCAGGGCGGTGAAGATACGGGTCTGCTCCAGCAGATGGCGCGCGAGCGTCGCGTTGAGCGGCGGTAAACCGAGGGAATAATCTTTTATTACCTCGACCAGTTGGCCGCCTAAGCCGAAAAGAATAACCGGTCCAAACTGCGGATCGATGCTGCTGCCAAGAATAAGCTCGTAGCTGTCGGTCTGAATCATCGGCTCGACCACGACTCCCAAGAATGCTCCAGGGATTCCCCGTACCGATTTTTTGATGTCATTGTAGGCTTGGCGAATCTCATCTTCGCTTCGGAGATTCAGCTTTACGCCTCCGACATCCGTCTTGTGAGTGACTATATCTGAGTAGAGCTTCAAGACTACAGTCGACCCAAGCTTGACCGCAGCCTGAACCGCTTCCTCTGCGCTTTTGGCAACAACGGTCTTGACCGTCGATATACCATAAGCCTCCAAAATCTCTTTCGACTCAGCTTCTGTTAACAGAGTGCGATCCGCCTTCTGCGCGGTACGAATCATTGTCTCTGTCCGAGCGCGACCTGCACCATTGTCGAGTCCGCCGGCGGAGAGTGCGGGAGTCTCATACAGCGCGCGCAAACTGTCGCTATACCGCCACATGTAACAAAAGCTGCGCGCGGCGGCATCCGGATACTGGAAGGTTGGGATACCAGAGGCATTGAGAATAGCTTCACCTTCCGCAACTTCACTGGCGCCCATCCAGCTAGCGAGGACCGGTTTCCCAGGGAGTCTCTTGAACTTCTCTAATCCTTTGGCGATCGCAGTCGCATCTGTCATCGCCTGCGGAGTTACGATCGCTAGAATTCCGTCGTTGTTCGGATCGGAGCTGACAATTTCGATCGCTTTTTCGTATCGATCGGCATCCGCATCGCCCAAAACATCAATCGGATTGTTTCGGCTCCAATGATTGGGAAGAGTCTCATTCAGTTTTTGCAGGCTCTCTCCAGAGAGTGTGGCTATTGTCCCGCCTTCCGCAACCAACATGTCAGTTGCTAGGACGCCCGGGCCGCCGGCGTTCGTGACAACGGCCAGACGAGGGCCTTTCGGGCGAGGTTGTTTGCCCAGAACTTCCGCCATGTCGAAGAGGTCCTCGATCGTCTTGACTCGCAGCACCCCTACCCGGCGAAACGCGGCATCGAGCACGGCATCATTGCCCGTAAGACTCCCGGTATGAGAGGCCACCGCTTTGGCAGCTGCTTCCGTACGTCCCGCTTTGATTACGATGATCGGTTTTCTGAGAGCGACCTCGCGAGCCGCAGAAAGAAACGATCGGGCATCTCCGATCGATTCCATGTAAATTAGAATGCTCTGCGTGTGAAAATCATCAGCCAAATAATCAATGAGGTCTCCCCACCCGACGTCCAACATCGAACCGATAGAGAGAAAAGCGCTAAACCCAACCTTCTCTCGAAGACTCCAGTCCAGCACTGATGTGCAGAGCGCACCGCTTTGACTGATAAATGCTACGTTTCCGGGTAGCGCCATTCTCTTCGCGAAAGTCGCGTTCAAACCGAGCTCAGGGATCATGATCCCGAGGCAGTTCGGCCCGATCACCCGCATTTTGCCGCGGCGTGCGAGGATCTCCTCTTCGAGCTTTATTCCAGCGGCGCCGAATTCTTTGAAGCCGGCCGAAATGATCACTGCCCCAGGCACTCCCGCTTTTTCGCATTCGCCAATCACATCAGGAACAGTGGACGCCGGCGTGGCGATGACGGCCAGATCAATTGCGGCTGGCACATCTGCAATCTTCGGGAACGCCTTTACGCCGAGCACGGCGGGTCGCCTAGGGTTAATCGGATAAAGATTTTCGCCGAATGAGAGGAGGTTTTCCATGAGCGTGCGCCCGACGCTGTTGGGAGCCTCTGTTGCGCCGACCAATGCAACAACTTTCGGACCCAGCATTCGCTGCAGGATCGGTCTGCGCGTGTCGACGGTTGTTAGGCGAGAATCCGCTGTATGCTTACTCATTTCACTGGAGCCTACGAGCTGTGGGTAAGAGCCGCTTCTCGGGGGTTGTCCAAAGGTACTCGAAATTTGGCTATGTATGGGAACGCGGACAACGCCGGGAACGCCGGCAAGACGAGTGCGGCTAGCTAGAGGAACTATGCTTACAAGTCTTGATCATGAAATCTGTTGTGATTCGGGAGTACCTCTCGCCCGATCTACTGCGTGATGAAGAGTTCCCTGAGCGCAAACCTGAAGCAGACGAAGTCGTCGAGAGTTTGGTGAACGCGAAGCGCGATGAATTCGGTAAAAAAACCTCTTCAATTACACAACCGACGAGCGTAGGTTAGCTTGTCCGTTTTGAGCGAAAGGGGGCTGGCGATGTCTCCATCCTTGCCAACCCCGAGATCGTCGAGCAAATCCGTATCATGGTCCAGGGCGTGGCGAAAGTGGCAACCAAGGCCGGACCCGAAGACATCAAGAGTTTCGGCCAAGAATGATCCTTGCGGCGTCGCGGAACTGGCGGAGATCGAGCTGCAACGTGACTGTTGATTCTTAGCTGATAGCTTGGTTTTGCGGTCTCGCTTGGCGAAAAGTTCGCTGTCTGGTATGTTTGTAGAAACGAAATAGCACAAACAACGACAAGGGGGAGTTGAACGATGCTCAACCCAGACACATGGCTTCGTCAGCAAGTTTGGCAACTGCTTTGGCAGGGACCCGGAGCGGTCTCGGCGTATTGGTCGATACCTTTGCCGTTAGTTTGTACTGCGCTCTCATTGGCCGGTCCGACCGGACTCGCAGGGGCAAGCTTCTGTATCCTTTCAGTCAATGTTCTGTTGGGCGTTTTGCTGATTTTTGTAGATGAAATCAGTTCGTGCCGAAATCACGATCTAGGCCTACTGCGTGTGTCTGCCGCGAAAAGCCAAGATCGTATCGCAAAACTCGGGATCAGATCGAAGCAGGTTGATCGTTTTGTTAATGCACTTTGGTTAAATCCGGAGCTCAAGTGCACGTTCAAAGACACGCGCCTCGAATCTGTCGAATTGATGGTCCTGGCTCTCGACTTATTAAGTCGAATCGCATCGCGCTATGGTCGTTGCGGCCGAAGAGTTTTCGAAGCTAATCAGTATCCGGTGGTGAGAGCAATGCAGCTATTCGAATGCATGCCCTTTGCGGACGCCGAAAAGATTTTGGTAGAGCCACTAAAGACCTGGTTGAAAGATCCGCCTGAATATGATCCAGAAGGTTGGGCGCTATCACTTCTTGGAGAGTTCTGACCTCTCTTTTGAGTCACAGATCATGGCCAGCATAGGAGAGATCAAAGCTCTTATTGCATAGTGGAAAATCCGAGATGCCGTTTTCGCGCACTGCCAGGGCTAGACCGTGCCAATTGTGAAAGGAGGGGTCTTTGATTTTTACTTGCGCAAGCTGACCATCGGAGTCGGTGAGGAGAACATGCGCGATTTCCCCGCGATGACCTTCGATGAGGGCGATGGTGAACGCGTTTTTGGCCAGCTCTTTCAGTAAACTCTTTGGTTTCGGCGCGGGAAGATTGTCGAGCTGCTCAAAGATGAACTGGATGGAGTTGCGGATTTCAAGGGCACGGAGTTTGGCTCGAGCATAGACGTCGCCCGAATCTAGTGTCGGCGAAGGGACAGAGGAGTAACGGTATATGCCGTAGGGATAATCCGCTCGCACATCGCAGGCGATGCCGGAGGCCCGCGCGGCGAGTCCGACCAAGCCGGCGGCGCGAGCCTGCTTTACGGTGACAGTGCCGATTTCTTCCATACGGGCAAGGGCGGACGAGGAATTAAGGAACAGCGCTTCGATATCGGAGAACTTTGTGAGCACCTCACCGAGGGTCCGGCGGGCTTTCTCGATCAGTGGTTGATCAAGGTCGAAACGGACGCCACCGGGGATAATCCACCCACGCCCGAAGCGGCTACCGCAGATACTGGCTGTAAGATTGATCACTGCGGTCCGCAAACCGCCGAATGCCGCCGCAGGCAGAGCGAATCCGATGTCCGTCGCGATACCGCTGAGCGTGGAGAGATGCATAGCGATGCGCTCCAGCTCAGCAGCGACGCCCCGCACGGCTTGCTCTCGCAACGAAGGCGCAACGCCGGCCAGCGCCTCAAGGGCGGAACAAAACGCTGTGGTGTGAGCAATTACCGAGTCACCGGCAATCGACTCAACGAGTACGAGCTGCTGTAGTTGCTTTTGTTTCGGTAAAAGCTCTTCTATACCCCGATGCTGGTAGCCAAGCTGAATTTCAAGATGAAGGATTTCCTCGCCGTGGCACTGAAACCGGAAGTGCCCGGGTTCGATTACGCCTGCATGCACTGGTCCCACGCCCACTTCATGAACCTCCTCACTTTCGATATGGTAGAACGAGTAAGGCTTACCGTCTCTGCGCCACGTACCGGCAGTGCGAACCGGCCGCAGCCAGGGGTGCCTTTCGGGCTCTATGCCGGTCCGCTCGTAGAGCTCACACTCGAAATAATTCATGGAAGAAATATCGTATGAGAGCGCGGCATAAGCTCGGCGCTCTTTCGCTGCAAACACCGTGTTGGTCAGGCAAAGCTGTGCACCGGAGGCCGGAGCAACTGCTACCCAGACGCGGTCGTCGCCGTTCGTCTGCTGGCTGAATACAGAAACGGGGCGGGCACCGCCAGTCAGTAATTCACGTGTCGCGGCCAGCCAGTCCCGAACGCTGAGGGGGTGTTCCCTTTCGAAGTGGACCAAATCAAGAGCTTTTGTCTGGAGCCAGCTCATAGCTTCACTCCGAAACTGGCAAGGATTGCGCGTAGCGAATCGAACAGGACAGCCGGCTGGAAGATTGCTAGTGGAATCACAAATCTAGCTCCCAAAGGGCAAGCCGATCTGCTTCGCGTATTGGAGGATGGTATTTTTCGTCCTTTAGGAAGTCAAAAGGTCGAACGAGCCGATGCCCGTGTCATCGCGGCGACCAACAAGTCGCTCGAAACAGAAAGCATGAACGGTCGGTTTAGAGAGGACCTTCTGTATAGACTCAATGTGGTGATGATCCATGTCCCCCCTTTACGCGAGCGAGCAGAAGACATCTCGCAACTAGTCAAATCTTTCGCAGAGCACTACTGCGCAAAGCATCGGCGGCGAAAGAAGCTATTCGCAACGGAAGTCATCGGCATTTTTCGAACTTTGCCGTGGCCAGGAAACGTCCGCCAGCTCCGCAATGTCGTTGAACGGCTCGTTGTCACTATTCCGCGACAGGCGATTACCGCGAAAGATTTGCCATTGGCACTCATCCGCTCTCTGAGGCCCGAGCGCACATTCTCGGTTCGACCTGGAATGTCTTTGGCTCAAGTGGAAGCGGAATT
Source organism: uncultured Verrucomicrobiae bacterium (assembly GCA_963804425.1). Lineage (GTDB taxonomy): Bacteria > Verrucomicrobiota > Verrucomicrobiia > Chthoniobacterales > JAFAMB01 > DASTDH01. The sequence goes on from CAWDQF010000008.1 coordinate 219,509, forward strand.
GATCCGCCAGACGCTCCTGAATGTCACACCGAATCGGACTGAAGCGGCCCAAAAATTAGGAATCAGCCGCCGAGCACTACCATACAAGATCAAGCGCTACGGACTCAGCGCCTTAACCCGATAGATTAAGCATTCGTGGAAACTTCAGCTGTGTTTTAGAAGACGCGTCCTTCCGGCTACCATGAGGGTTTAGCCGGCTTTTTCCGTGCCCCCTTCTTCACGGCGCACGCAATATCCGGGGCTAGCGTAGAACAGCCAGCTAAATTGGCAACGTTAGGACCAAGATCTGCACTAAGAATACACGAAGAATCATTACCAACGGGTAAACTGCTGCATAAGCCACCAATGGTCTATCCGACTTGGTGATACTGCCGGCAAAGGCCAAGGCGGGTGGATCGGTCATGCTGCCAGCCAAAACGCCACACAGGGTTGGATAGTCGATTTTGAGAAAAGCTCGAGCCAAGAATCCGACCAGCAAGAGAGGAACTATCGTCAGAAGCGCGCCCGCCCCAAGCCAGGATAATCCGCTCTCGGAAAAGAGCATTTCCAGGAAGTGGCCTCCAGACTTTAAACCAACGCACGCAAGAAAAAGCACAATTCCTATCTCTCGTAGCACAAGGTTGGCGCCAGGAGTTAAATACCAAATCAACGGTCCCAGTCTACCTAGTTGGCTTAGGCACAGAGCAACTAACAACGGACCACCAGCTAGTCCTAAGCGAACCGGGGCGGGCATCCCCGGCAGCGCGATTGGTAAGCTACCGAGCGCAACTCCAAGCATAATTCCGACAAAGACCGGAAGCACATGAGGGTGATTCAGAGCATCGGCCGTGTTGCCGACCAATTCAGCGACCTTAGCAACTCCTTCTTTCGGTCCAACAACTGTCAGCGAGTCTCCGAACTGCAAGTGAACAGAGTCGTTGGCAGCGAACTCAACACCGGCTCGGTTAATTCGAGTCCCGACGCTCCCATAGTGGTGCTCGAAATTAAGGTCGGCTAAACTCTTCCCTAAAACCTGGTGCTTAGTAACATGTAAGCGCTCTGTTGTCAGTTCGCTTGGGACATCTTTGAGATTGATTCGACTCTTCCTACCAATGACGGTTTCGAACTCAGAAAGTTTCGCTTTGAGGCCAACCAGGCGAAGCGAGTCACCAACATGGATGACCGAATCGTCTTCCGGAACAATGACTTTTCCATTTCGGAACAGTCGCGAAAAAACGACCCCGGACTCCGCCAAAAACGGCAAATTGCGGATGGCGATGCCGTCGCAATTCGGGTTGGTTACTTCCAGATCAATGTAATCTGGAGTTTGCGAATCGGTTTCCACCGCTAAATCTTGCTCATCTGTTGCCTTTTTTGGGTCGACTCGGAACGTCTTCTGGATCAACAGCATGGTTAATATGATGCCAACGACTCCGAAGGGATAAGCTACCGCGTAAGCCATTCCGAGCAGATCGCCGCTACCAAGAGGTAGTCCTTTGAGATTTAGCAGTGCCGCCTGTCCGGCAGCCAAGCTCGGCGTGTTTGTGGTAGCTCCAGAGAAGAGACCGGCCACCGTGGGCAAGGAGAAGTGAAAGATAAAGCGAAAAGCCACCACAATGAGACCGCCAAGCAGAACGATCGTGGAAGCAAGAACGTTGAGCTGAAGGCCGCGGCGCTTCAAGGAAGAGAAGAAGCTTGGCCCCACTTGGAGGCCAACTGTGTAGACGAACAGGATGAGACCAAAGTCGCGAACGAACTGCAGAATATTTTGGTCAATATGGAGACCTGCCTGTCCGAGAATGAGTCCGGCAAACAGTACGCCGGCTGCTCCGAGTCGAATGCCTCGAAACCCAAGACTTCCAAGCACCAGACCAAGAGCTGCGACCACGCTCAGCGCAAGAACCGCGTGCGCGACCATCCCTGGGGCCAAATAGTCCATCCATCCAAACATTGCGCCCTCCTACTCGACAACCCCGTGTTGCTTAAGGCTTCCCAACGGCTCTTTACGCTTCATGCTCCCAATCTGAGATAGTCTGGCCTATCGATCTTCGCGCCGGTTGTTCGATCTTAATCATCAATTGTGCTGTTCGAGGGCTATTGATATGGTCTGCCACGTGGCTGGGCGTACCAAAGCTGGTATGGAATCCAGGAAACCTATTCCGATGAGGCGACAAAAATCTACGCCAAAGAACGCAAGGCTTTCCGTCCCAAAGGGTAGCAATTCGCGCAAGAAACTCGTTCGTGTATCTCGGCCTCAGAAACTTGCTCTCGTCATTGAAAAGGATAAGCGGGCAAAGGAAAGACTCCGCAAACTCAATGAGACATTGACCGTTCTCTTCCGATTCGCTCCTGATGCCATCATCATCGTCGATGAGAGTGGGTGTATTGTGCGTGTCAATGATCAGGCGCGGGCGATGTTCGGTTACACCGCGAAGGAGCTCTTGGGTAAGCAAATTGAGATGCTAATGCCCGCTCGGTTCAGGAAGCATCATGTGAAGCATCAAAGGCACTACATGGCTGAACCACGGCTGCGGCGAATGGGTGCCGGCTTGGAATTGTATGCTCAATGCAAGGATGGCTCGGAGTTTCCCGTAGATATCATGCTCAGCCCAATCGAGACATTCGAAGGCCGAAGCGTGATCGCTACCGTGCGCGACGTGACCGAGCAAAGACGTATCGAAGAGAGTCTGCGGAAATCGCGGGAAGAGCTAGAGGTACGCGTCCAGGAACGAACTGCCGAGCTGAGGCAGGCAAACACCAGCGCGCTGGCCGCACTGGAGGTGCGCGCTCGTCAGCATAGCGCTCTCGCAGAACTGAGTCAGCGAGCGCTGGAGGGTCGTGATCTTGCTTCGCTCCTGGGCGATGCGATTTTTTTGGTACGGCGAATCCTCAACGTGGAGTTCTGCAAAGTTTTGGAATTGCTCCCAAAAGGAGATGCTCTTCTCTTGCGGGCAGGCGCCGGTTGGAAGGAGGGCCATCTGGGGCACGCAACCTTGCCCACCGGCAAGGAGTCGCATGGAGGCTTCAGCCTATTGTCTAGCTCGCCGGTAATTGTCGAAGATTTTCAAACCGAGACTCGCTTCCACGCGCCATCGCTTTTCATTGAACACCGAATCCGTAGCGGGATCAGCGTGATTATCCATGGCCGCGGAAAGCCTTACGGAATCCTGGGAGCACACTCCGCCCAAAAAAGAAAGTTTACTGCTGATGATGTCCATTTTCTTCAGTCGGTCGCAAGCGTCTTGGCTACAGCGATCGAGCGAAGAGGACTGGAAGAAGAGTTGCTTAATATCAGTAGCCGAGAGCAACGGCATATTGGTCAAGATTTGCATGACGGCTTATGCCAGCAACTTGTCGGAATCGAATTTCGGAATTCGGTACTTGTCCAGCAGCTCCAAGACGTTCCTGCCGCCCAAGCCGAGGTGGCGAAGATCGGTGAATCTATTCGCGATGTCACTCGCCAGGCGCGTTCACTTGCCCGCGGTCTATCACCAGTCCACATAGAAGCCAATGGTTTGATGGCAGCGCTTAATAGTTTGACGGCAAACGCGGCGAAACTCTTCTGCCTAGCCTGCTCGTTTGAGTGCCCTCGGCCGGTACTGGTCGAGAATCCAACGATGGCGACGCATCTTTATCGTATTGCCCAAGAGGCGACCGGCAACGCGATCAAACATGCCCAAGCGAAATCGATTGTCGTGAGTCTCAAGCAATCAGATGGCGAACTAACATTGACGATCAAAGACAATGGCCGTGGCTTTAGCAGGGGGAGCATTGCAATGGAGGGCATGGGCTTAAGAATCATGGAGTATCGTGCCGATATGATTGGTGGCATGCTCAGAGTCGACTCGACCGTTGGCAAAGGTACGACGGTTGCTTGCAGATTGAAGGTCGGCCAATGAGAGCAGGAAGAGCAACTGTCAAGAAGACTCGGGTACTCGTCGTTGATGATCATCCAATGACTCGGGCAGGGCTGATCCACGTAATTAACCATCAGCCCGATCTGATTGTGAGCGGTGAGGCGGAGAGCGCCGCTCAAGCACTTGATATTCTCGATTCGAGCCGGCCCGATCTTCTGCTGATCGATATCACACTTCCCGGCAAGAGCGGTCTAGAGCTCATCAAGGACGTCAAAGCAATGCAGCCCGAACTTCTGATGCTAGTGGTTTCGATGCACGACGAGTCCTTGTATGCTGATCGCGTGCTTCGTGCCGGGGCCCGAGGTTATATCACGAAACATGAGGGTGGCGAAAAACTGATGGAAGCCATCCGACATGTCCTGAGTGGAAAAATTTACGTAAGTGAGAGCATGTCTGCCCATATCCTGGAAATCTTTTCCGGCGGACAAACTAGGCTCGATCGTTCTTCAATCGAAAAACTGAGCGATCGCGAGTTCGAAGTCTTCGAGTCGCTGGGTGAGGGTCTGTCTTCTCAGCAAATAGCCAAGAAACTGCATTTAAGCGCAAAGACTGTGGATGCGCACCGAGCCAACATTAAAACAAAGCTAAACATTAAGACTACCGCCGAACTCATCTCTTACGCTGCTCGCTGGACGTCACATCAAGCGCAAAAGGAATAGTAGTGACTCGGCGCAAGATATCCGGGCACCGCTAAGCCTTTAGCCGACAGCGAGAACGCTTTGACCGGTCCGACTATCAGGTTCGCACCTGATTCGGGCACATTTTGCTCGCGGCAAATTCAACAATATTGTCGATCGTAGTTTGTGCGATATGCTCCAGTGCTTCCTTGGTGAGAAAAGCCTGATGACCCGTGATTACCACGTTTGGGAGGGTAAGCAGACGAGAAAAAACGTCGTCCGGAATGACTTGAAGTGAGAGGTCCTCGAAGAATAATTCGGTTTCCTCTTCGTAAACATCGAGACCGAGGTAGCCGATATTCCCGGTCTTCACCGCGTCAATGACAGCTTGAGTATCGACCAAGCCTCCGCGACTTGTATTTATCAGCATAACGCCCTTTTTCATTAGCGCGATGGTTTGCTCATTAATTAAATGCGCTGTGGTCGGCAGTAGCGGAGCGTGCAACGACACAATCTCAGATTCACTTACCAGTTCCTTGAGGCCGACGTAACTTAAGCCGAGATCTCGACACGCTTGGTTCGGTTCCGGATCATATCCCAGCAATTTACAGCCAAAACCTTGTCCGAGGATTTTTGCCACAGCCATCCCGATGCGTCCTGTGCCAATCAGGCCAACCGTTTTGCCGTGTAGATTGAATCCAACCAATCCCTCCAAAGAAAAGTTACCTTCCCGAACCTGCCGATAGGAACGGTAGATTTTTCGATTCAGCGCCAGGATGAGCGCTACGGTGTGCTCGGCAACCGCTTCCGGAGAATATGCTGGAACTCGGACGACTGCTATCCCGAGGTCCTCTGCCGCAATAAGGTCAACGTTATTATAACCAGCGCAGCGAAGGGCAACTAGTTGTACTCCGCCCGCTTTGAGGCGTTCCAAAGCCGCCCGATCGAGCTGGTCGTTTACAAATACGCAGATCGCATCGTGACCTTTGGCCAAGTGAACCGTCTCTGGCCGCAAGTGGACGTCATAATAAAAGAACTGGTGATCCGAGTTAAACGCCGCGTCCGTTGCGGCTGCTTGGGAAAGAAACTCGCGATCGTAGGATCTCGTGCTAAAGACGGCTATCTTCATTTATTACGATTAGACTTTGAATCTGGTCTATTCTCTGTTGCACGTCGATCTTGCACACGCCGGTGTCGAGCCGCTAACCGTCAATTGTCGTTTCTTCTCCAAATATTTGCCAGCGGACACTGGTTCTCAGTCATACTGGGGATCAGTTAGATGATACGGCTGTCATCGGTTCGAGGGTTTTTCGAAATGTCATCCGCGAGATTTTTCTAAATTGGTTGCAGATGCAGGAGCGATGGGCACAGGGCAGCCGACGAGCCCTTTGGATCAGGACAAAGAAGGAGGAGCTCTTTTTCGAGGTTGTAGAAGCTCTTTTCGGGATCAGCTACATTTTCGGTTTCAATTCGCCCGCCCAAGAGAAATACAACAGACTGTTCGCTCGCGAATCTCTGAATCTTTAACATCGAGGAACCCAACTGCTAGACGCGTGCCAGCGTTAAAAAATCACTCAAAGTGAATGAGCATCATGTCCTGGGCTTCTCTGGGCGCCGCCTTTTCTCACTGATAATCGTGTCAAGCACTTTCGTGAAAATCTCGCGAATTCTCGATTTATCGCGAATGGGCAAGTCCTTTGTTCTGTCGCCTGAGATTTAGCAACAAGATTCGGTGTACTTCCTCCACCCCCTCCTTGTTTTGGTGAGCGCCGTGGTCTGACGGCACAATTCTTTCCGATTGCGCTCCCTCCAGATGGGAACTCCAGTAAGCCACAACCCCGTCGCTGCTGTTCGGAGTGTCTCCGCGACCACGGTCTCCCATGATGGAATGATAAGTGATATGATTCGCGATCGGTAAGTTGTTTAAAGCCCGCACAAACCGGTTGTTCGGCGATAACGTGTCAATACCCGTGGGGAAATGCAGCCGGTTCGGCTTATCGACCGAGGCACCAGCCGGTGTCTCGAGTCGGATCACAACCTCTTCGGTCTTAGTCATCTTGGCTGGAAGTTTGACCAGCGCAATCCCAATGCGCCCGATCCAGTTCGAGGCCAACGCGCTTCCCCGGTGCGGGGTCGAAATGAAAATTACTCGACTGACTTCCGGCCGGCGCCGAAAAATAAGCAGGCTCTCAACGAATCTCTTGGTCTCTGGATCTATCGGAACTTGTTCAGGTGGTTTGCCGAAATATGCCTTCCACAACACTAAACTTGAGTCGGTCACCATGAGACGCGCAACCAGTCCGCCCATGCTGTGGCCGATCAATATAATCTTTTTGTGGTCAGGGTAGGTTTTGTTTACCCGGTCGAGCTCCTCTCGCAAAAGCTCCGCAGAATAAGGAAATGGATAACCGCTCGGGTAGTTGTAGACCCAGAACTGATAGTACCCATCAATTTGAGGATCACTGCGCAATTCGTTGAGTAACGGAGCCCAGGTGGCTGGAGTATCCTGGAGACCATGTACTACTAACACTGGGATCTTGTTCCGATCGTAAGGCTGAAGACGCACCAGCCGGGCGGTATTCGCATATTTAGCCGGCCGGATCATGCGAATGAAACCGAGCCGCTGCGGCCGGTCCTTTGCCAGCAGAGCGGCGGTTCCGATTGAGAGATCGGCGGCAAGCGGATAATTGCGCCCGGCAATCGAGACCCGATCGGAGGTCAGCGGATCCTTCATGCCCAGCCGCGCGTCCGAACCCTCAAATTCCAGCACGGCGGTCAGGCTGTAGAAGATCTTTTCTGGAATTAGGAATTGGTTTCTGGCATTTTTCAGCGGGCTGTCGAGCTCCGCGAGCACAGGGGCTCCGATCCCATCCCGGCGGACCCGCCGTGTGTAATATTTCCCTGAAATTGCCAATTCGTCAGCCGGAATAAAATGGGAAGTTTGCGGATCAGCGAAATTTCTGACGTCGCTCATGAACGTAAGCTTGTAAGTCCCCAGACCTGCGCCGATCGTCACAACCCCGGCGCGGGGTAACTTTCCCGTTGACTGGAGCAGCGATGTGATTCGACCCACTGAATAGTTATATACCTGTACAGCGCGGTCATTCGAGGGATTGTGGACGAGATCGACCCAAGCCGCTGCAGCGATTTCGAGGTTCTGGGAAAGAGCTGCTTCGGGATCCTGTCTTGCTTCTCGTTCTGTCGGAAAGCTGCGGGCGGAGATGCTCGCGGTGCTGGGCGCGTGCAGTTCAATATTCCTGACGGTTGCCAGTTGGACGCAGCTTGTGAACAGAACAGCAGCGATGGCAACTAACACGCCCTTCATGTGGAGCGACTCCAGCTGCGTCACATTTTTGGTTCCGATTTGGCCGCTCAACCCAAATACAACAGACTCTCCCCCTGCGAATCTTTGGATCTTTAGCATCGAGGGCTCCAACTGCTAAAACCGTGCCACCGCCAAACGATCGCTCAGAGTGAATGCATATCATGCTTCTGCTTCTGCGGGTGCCGCCTTCTGGCACTGATAATCGTCTCAAGCGCCTTCGCGAAAATCTCGCGAATTCTCGATTTATCGCGAACCGATAAGTGCTGCATGCCGGTCGGCATTCGGTGTTCGCTCGGAACGCGGAGCGCGGTCCAATCATCGGATAGATGGCATGGCACTAGCATACATGCAGGCAGCAAAACTTAGGGTCACGTCTCAGCAAATAACAAAGTGTGCGTATGTTATAAAAGTTTTATCGGCTGGCTGTAGTTGGTCAACTCGAATTCATTGTCGGGCGATCCACTCACGGATATAGGAGGGACAGTTTTGAATTGTTACTCCATCGTTTTTGCATCGCCTCAAAAACCGCACCACCTCTCGGCTCACCAGGTTCACTTCTTTCAGGTCGAACACGATGGGCTTGGATTCGGCAGTGAGCAGTGACTTCAAGTGGGTCACATATTCGGTTTCAATCCGTCCGCTCAAGAGAAATGTAACCGACTCTTCGCTCGCGAATCTTTGAATCTTTAGCATCGCGGGGCTTCAACTGCTAGACCCGTGCCATCACCAAATGTTCCCTCAGAGTGAATGCGTATTATGCTTCTGCTTCTGCGGGTGCCGCCTTCTGGCACTGATAATCGTCTCAAGCGCCTTCGCGAAAATCTCGCGAATTCTCGATTTTCGCGAGTGGATAAGTCCTGAACGCGGATCGAATTTCGGCGTTTGCCTGGGCAGCAGAGCGCGGTTTCCAGCATCCGACGGATGGCACGGCATTAGCATACATTCAGGACCGAGATGAAGCCTGACAATTCCGCGGCCGCCGATGCCCAGCAAACGCCTGTTATTCAGCGACACTACGATGACGACGAATGTTTCTAGGGACAACCAAGCCTCCACTAACTTGAGAGCGCTGCATTTTCTTTCCAAAATCGCACTGGGCCTGGTGCTTAACCTGCTCTGTCTGATTACGGTGACTATCGGGCGCCCCAAAGATAGTGTGCCGCCAGCCGTAAAAATCCAGATCGCGGATAGTTTCTCCGGTTCCCTGCCGACTGATATTGAAACCCCATCCGACGTTCGGAGCCGGTCTGCTATCCGTACCACGGCTACAGCGCTCGGCGACTTGGCTCAACCTGACTCTAACCCCACCGTGACAGCGCATCCGTTGATGAGGAGCCTCAATGTTTAACGAAAGATCGCTAGCAAGTCTATTTTGCGTGCCATCACTGCTAGGTAGTTGGTCAGGGATCGGCTCCTATGCTCCGAGCCTCGATGTTTATGGCTCGTACTTCCCGGCCTGGCTGATCTGTTTAATGGCAGGGGTAGTATTAACTATTTTTGTAAGCCTGGTCGGACGCGTTTTCGACCTGGGTACGGTTCGGATTCTTGGCCCCTTGGTGCCGATCGGGCTGACCCTGATTTTCAGTATTACCACATGGTTTTTATTTTTTGCCGCTTAACCCGACGCTCATGAGTGCCACTCAAATAACGCAAAAGCCCGACTTTCAAATCAAAGCTCGAGCGCATCCCGTTTCGAGGAAGTCAAAACCCCTGTTAAGAATGACGATAGGACTCGGCATACTCGTTCTGGCGTTCATCTTGAGCCTGGCTGCCTGGAATTTCAACGAGCAGCACCCGAGGACGGATGATGCAGTGGCTCGGGCAAACCTGATCGGTATCGCACCCCGCGTCTCCGGGCCAATCGTGAAAGTTTACGTGCAAGACAACCAATTTGTTAAGAGCGGCGACCTGTTGTTCGAGATTGATCCTGCCGATTTCAAAACGGCGTTGGATTCTGCCCGAGCGTCGGTCTCCAATCTGGAAGCGAGTCTCCTGCAGAAGCGACAAGATTTCGATCGAGAAACGGAGTTGTTCGGAAGGAAGGTCGACTCGAAACAGCTGTTTCAGAATGCGCAGAACGCAGTCGCCGGGGCCCAGGCCCAACTGGACGCCGCTCGGGCAAATCTAGAACAGTCCGAGCTCAATCTCAGTTATACAAAGGTTTATGCGCCTTTTGATGGCGAGGTCGTGGGACTTAACATCTCCGAAGGGTTCTACGCGCATGCGGGCACAAACGTTTTTGAGTTCCTCGATGCGCGAAAATGGTATGTGCTGGCGAACTTTCGCGAGCGTGAGCTGAAAAGCATCCGTCCCGGTATGACAGCAGAGATCTATCTTTGGTCTAACCCTGATCGCCGGCTCGAAGGGACGGTTGAAGGAATCTCGCCGGCGGTCGTATCTTCGGACGATAACACGGAAGTGAATGGAGTGCCATCTGTTCAGCGAGATCTCAACTGGGTGCGCATCGCTCAACGATTTCCGGTTCGTATCGTAATTGAGAATCCGGATCCGAGCGTCTTTCGCATGGGTACTACCGCGGTGACTACCATCAAAGGATTCACCCGATCCGCCGATCGCAACTGACACACTAATGTCCGAAAGAATCGCGAACTACCCAGGTCGTGCAGAAAACGGTCAAGACGGGCTTTTGGACATCCTTTGGGATGAACTCAAACCGTTTCGAGGCCGTGGTGAAATGGCGCTCCGTCTGGCTATTACCTGCACCGTTGTCGTTCTGGTATCAAACACATTCAGGTTGCCGCTCCAGGATGTCCTGCCTTTTCTGATCTTATTCGCATCCAAAGAAGAAAAAGTAACTACTGCTATTACCGCGCTTTTGGCTTTGTTCGCGACTACTATAGCGGTGGGAGCAGCCATCGTGATCTTCAAATGTACGGGTGACCGCGCCGAGTTCCGAATCCCTGCGATGGCACTGGAAATCTTTGTCGGCATGTACCTGTTCCGCATTCTCTCGGTTGGACCGGTCGGATTTATCCTCGCCTTCATCGTGTCTGTACTACAAAGCCTGGTCGACCTCTTTCCCACGCCTGAGGAAGCCGTTCACCAGTTCCTGTGGGTCTGGGTGGCAGTCGCGCTCTCAGTCAGTTTTGCCTGGGTCGCGAATTCTTTGCTGTTCCCGGTCGCAGCAAACCGAGTGTTTCAGCAGGAACTAGTTAGCGGCTGGCATGCTGTGGCCGCTGCTACGGCGCAATTGACCATCGGTGCGCCTTTTGCCGCCAGGCAGTTGCTTCGGCCCCTAGCCAGGCGCGGTCCAATGCGTTTGCTCAAGCTGCTCAAACTCTCGCTGCTGGAGAATCCGGATTTACGATCAAAACAAGCGCAACTGACACAGATGATCTCGAGCCTCGATAAAGTTGCCAAGTTGACCTTCTCCTATGCCGGCGCGTTGTTAAAAGCTCCAGCGCATCTTCGTCTTTCTTCTGACGAGAAATCGATTCTTGGTCAAGTCACTGAAAACGCCGAGCACTTCGAGCAAGAATTAGCGGCCGGATTTGTGCCGGACGACATTACGAAACTTTCGGCGGTCCGGGACGAACACGCCCTACCTTCGATCAAATTAGCCGAAGCGCAGAGCACGCTGGAAGATCTGGTTGCGAATGAGACAGAGGACCAGGAACCAAAACCGGCGTCCCCTCAGAAGAAAACTTTTTTTGTAGCAGACGCTTTTAGTAATCCGAGGCACATACAATTCGCGCTTAAGGTTACTTTAGCAGGAATGCTCGGTTATTTCTTCTATACGGCGAGCGATTACTTCGGTATTCACACGGTGTATTACACTCCGCTGATCATCGCGCTTGCCAGCACCGGCGCCACTATTCACAAGGGGATACTCCGAATTGTTGGCTGCATTATCGGAGGGGCTCTAGGTTTGATTTGTTCCGTCTGGTTGATCCCAAGATACGAGACACTGGGAGTCTACCTCCTGATTGTATTCTGCCTCCACGGTTTCGCTGCGTGGATTACTGCCGGCAGCGAGCGGATCTCGTATATCGGACTGCAAATTGCTCTGGCCTTTGACCTGGGTGTGCTGAAGGAATATGGACCGCCAACGAGCGTTGATCCGCTGCGAGATCGGTTCATCGGCATCATTCTTGGCGTTTGCATTATCGGCATTGTCTTTGCTCTGGTATGGCCGGAAAGCGCTCAGTCCAAGATCCGCGAAAAACTCGCTGCCTCTCTCCGAGCGATCGCTTCCCTTCTTCGTCTGGGCGGTCCAAATGGTTCGACTAGGGAACGAGAACAGGTTGAGCTGGAAATAGCGTCTCGTCTTTCCGAGGCTAATTCGTACGAGGAGCAAGCGACCTTTGAAGGGTTGATTTATGGATCACATGTTAGCAATGGAGTGAAAAACATTTCCACCGGTATCACAGAAATTTATCTTGCTTGTCTCTCGTGGCTGCGGGAGCAAACAGCGTCGACAACGACAATCCAAGCTGGTGGAAATCCGCAGGAGTTGCGAGAACTGTCCGGTTCGCTGGCACTTAGAATGGAGAAACTTGCTCATCGCCTGAGTCTCAAAGATTTCCAAGTGCCTGGATCAACCCGTGCCGAAATCGAAGCACCTGAGAGATTGGTGGGTGACGGTCCCGGCGATAGCGAGAGCTCCGATTCTGGTAGGTTGGAAACGCTGGTTCAAGCGCTCGTACGCATGGAAACTCGTCTGCGATCGGCCAAAGAGGGCGGGTAACCGCGCTGGCCTATGGAACTATATCTTTTCCTTAGCGTCGTCATCGTTGTTGATGCCGTCATCTTGAGGTTTATCCCGAAGCGGAGGCCGGTAGCGCGTTTCGTTTGCATGTCGATCCTGTTTGCGATCGAAACCGTATTGATCGTTGCGCTGGCTAGATCACCGTTACATCCAGTCTATCGGCCGGAAGATTTACCACGAATGTTCTGGATCCAGATCCTGATCTGCTGCTGGTGGGTGCTGGCCGCGCGCGAGCTGGTTTCGTCACTGACGCTGCTGGCGACTCTCCGAAGATCGGCGATCAAGAACAAACTGCTTTCGAATGTTATCGCTGGGAGCATCTATATAAGCGCGGGGCTAGCCATATCGGGATTCGTTTTCGAATTCCCGATACAAGGAGTAGTTGCTACTTCGGGGATCATCGCGATCGTTCTCGGATTGGCTCTGCAAAGCACCCTGTCCGATGTATTCTCCGGCATCTCGCTGAACATTGAAAAGCCGTTCCAAATCGGAGATGAGATTCTTCTCGAGGGCGGAGCTGAGGGACAAGTGATTGAGATAAATTGGCGGTCGACCCATCTGAGGAACAGCGCGAACGATCTCGTCATTGTGCCAAATAGCGCAATCGCCAAGATGCGGATTCAAAACCATAGTGGAGGGAGCCGGCGCTATAACGGAAGCCTAACTATTGCCATAGACAGCCGCAACGAACCTGAACTCGCCCTCGAAACGCTGAAGCAGGCTGCGATGGCGTCTCCTGCTATTCTAGACCATCCAGCACCTTCCGTAGCCGCTGCCGACTTCAAAGCAGATCGAATCATTTATGAGGTTAATTTTAGCACGGCCTCCATTGCGGCGGCGGGAGATGCGCGGTCGCAATTGATTGGACAGATCTACAAGCGAGCGCGTCCGGCGGGCGGACCGGGGTCGGCTGAGTCGGTAACGGCGCAAAATTCGCTAGAATCGCGTCCGATCTTCCTCTTCCCAGGGAGTGAGTTGTTTAACCATGTCCCGCTGCTTGAGCCGCTGAGCCCCTCGGAGAAAGACGAACTGAACACTAAAATCATTCGGCACACCTTCAGGGCTGGAGAACAGCTTTTGGAGCAAGGCACGACGATCAAAGCCGTCCAGTTTGTCTTCTCGGGCGTCATTGAGGCTACGCGTCAGGTACCGGATGGTAGGAAGCTCAAAGTGGCAAGGCTTGGACCGGGAGATTCGTTCGGGGCACTATCCCTTCTGACCGGTATGCATACCGAGGATGTCACTCTCACCTCGTTAACATCCGGGCTGCTCTTGGGATTAGATTCAAAAGACCTCGAACCGATCCTCCAATCTCGTCCTGAGTTAGTAGAATTGCTCAGTCAGTCCGTTGCCAAATTGCAACAATTTCTTGCCATGTTCGACCAGAGCGCGATCCAACCTGCGGCAATGAGCCAGCCAGATCTCTTGTGGCATATTAAACAGTTCTTCCGGCTTGGCGCGGGGCGCGATTCCAATTAGGTCCTTGCACTTCTTTTCGTGCTGGGGAACGCGTTAAGTGATCAGCATGGTGACAAACGGCCTTGGACTCCCAAGCCCCAGGTGATGTCTCTCATCGGAGCTTGTCCTGGTTTAGTTCTTGCTGATCCGGACTCTTTGGAGCGCTAGTGCGCCGAGGAGGGAGGGTGATGCGTCCCTCTGTCAGCGGAAAGTGCACACGGAAAAGAGCGCCCAACATTGCAACGGAGTTGTCGCTCCAGAGGCCGCCATGACCCCCAATAATATCTTTGGGCACCCTAACAATCCAGCGCGCGGAGATCGGGTGGGGGAGTGGTTTCTCCAAGAGACTCGACGTCATGATTGACCAGATAGGGGTTGTTGCCGGGTGTCCGAGTGTGGAACCGCTGCTCGTCAGTTCCAGTCACAGGGCAACAGCTCTAGCTATGTTGCGGGGATCGTCCGAACCACGAGGGAAAAGACATTGAAAATGGTTGTAACGACCAGATTTTCGCTAGGATAGAATTCGCGATTTCATGGCGAATTTGCTGGAACTCGGAGAAAATAAAAAGCCGCAGCTACAGTGAGCTGAGAGCACCTTTTGATTACAAGAATTCAGCTCCAAATACAGTAGAGACCATCGCGCCGGTTTGATATAAACTCCACGTTATCACAATGTGCGCGAGTCCAGGTAACGAGATACCTTCCAAAGCAGATTTGCCGGTTGCGAATGAACGATCGGCTGCGACCCAAGATGCTCTTCGGCTCGTGGTCGATACGACGCCAGCACTGATTCATACGGGGCGGCCCGACGGATACCTCGATTATTTCAACCATGGATGGTTGGTTTTCGTAGGGAAGTCGCTGGAAGAGCTATGTGGGTGGCGCTGGACCGACTCCGTTCATCCTGAAGATACCGCCGGGCTGGTTCAAAAATGGCAAGCCGCTTTGGCTAGTGGCGAACCGTTAGAAGCCGAAGCCCGTGTTCGACGTGCGGACGGAGAGTACCGATTGCTCCTCCACCGCAAGGTGCCGCTTCGTGATGAACGAGGAGCTATTGCCAAGTGGTTCGGATCGAGTATCGACATCGAGGACCGAAAGCGCGCCGAAGAGCAGCTCCGGCGGACTGCCGAAGAGCTGCAAAGAAGCGAGTTCTACCTCTCCGAAGGGCAGCGCCTTGCGCACGCGGGAAGCTGGGCCTTTGATTCTGGCGGATTCCACTACTGGTCTCCTGAATTATTTCGGATTCACGGCCTCGATCCGGCCGGCAAAGCGCCTACTGTTCAGGAATATCTAGATTTGGTCCACCCACCGGATCGCGAGTTCATGGCAAACCTGATCAAGCGAATCCTGGCGGAAGCTTCGCCTTTCGATACCACGAAGCGCATCGTACGACCCGATGGTGAGGTTCGGTTCATTCGCTGTGTCGGTGCTCCTGTTGTCGAAAACCAAAGGCTGAAAAAGTTTGTCGGCACCGCCATAGACGTTACCCAGCACGAGCTTCTGACCCAAGAACTCCTTCGCCGGGAGGCTTATCTAGCGCAGGCGGAGGCCCTCAGCCACACCGGGAGCTTCGGTTGGAACCCATCATCAGGGCAGCTCTTCTGGTCGGATGAAACGTTCTCTATGCTTGGGTACGATCAGGGGGTAACTCCGAGCTTGGATTTGGTTTTCCGGCGCGTTCACCCTGACGATGTTGCTTTGGTGCGCGAAACGCATTCTGCCGCCTCGAAGAATGAAAAGAGCTTTGACTTTGAACACCGACTTTTATTGCCAAATGGCTCGATCAAGTATGTCCATGTGGTTGCGCGCCCTTTCGAGCGCGAGTCTGGAAGCATTGAGTTTGTTGGCTCAGTGATGGACGTCACTGCACAGCACAAGGCGCTTGAAGAGATCAAATCCCTCAAGGACGAGCTTTACAAAGAGAACATTGTGCTCCGTGATGAGATAGACCAAACCTCAATGTTTGAGGAAGTGGTTGGAGCTTCTCCGGCTCTAAAAGCGGTTCTAGCGCGGGCGGCCAAGGTTGCTCCAACCGATTCTACCGTCTTGATCGTGGGTGAAACCGGAACGGGAAAGGAACTGATCGCACGCGCAATCCATAAGCGGTCGAAGCGCTCGGAACGGGCATTTGTCAGCGTAAATTGCGCCGCAATTCCATCCTCATTGATTATGCCGGAATTGTTCGGACACGAAAAAGGCGCGTTCACCGGAGCGACCAAGAGACGACTTGGCCGCTTTGAATTGGCCGAAGGCGGCACTCTTTTTCTCGACGAGGTGGGCGACCTGCCATTGGAAACGCAAATCGCACTCTTGCGAGTTTTGCAGGAGCGCGAGTTTGAACGCATTGGCGGAACGGAGGTCATACGCTCTGACGTCCGCTTGATTGCAGCGACGAATCGTGTTTTGCAGGCTGCTATGGCCGCAGGCTCATTTCGGAGCGATCTGTACTATAGGCTCAACGTTTTTCCGATTAACCTTCCGCCGTTGCGGAAACGGAGGGAGGATATTCCGCTTCTGGTAAATTATTTCGTCGATCGTTATGCCAAGAGAGCCGGAAAGAAGATCGAGAGAATCCGCAAAAAGGCTCTCGAGGCGCTGCAAGAGTATTCGTGGCCTGGAAATGTCCGGGAACTGCAAAACGTGATCGAACGTTCGCTCATCGTTAGCGAAACAGACGAATTTTCGATTGATGAGAGTTGGTTAGTAAACGAACCGCAACTGCTGGCAATGCCTGCTCTGGCTGATCAGACCTCGACCGAGCAAGAACGGATCGAGGCAGCGCTTGCCCAAACCAGGGGGAAAGTATCTGGAGCGTCGGGCGCGGCGGCCAAGCTCGGCATGCCGGCCTCCACTTTGGAGTCGAAGATTCGGACCTTAAAAATCAACAAGTTTCAGTTTAAGGAAGTTTAGAGCGCGCGATTACGTCGATCGCTGTGCAACAAGCTAAATCCGGACATCGCGGCATGCCAACCACCAAATGTCTATCACGCCAAGGCGGAAATCGATTACCTCGAAATTTCATGTGACGGTTGAATGATGGCCGCGGTGCCACGATGAACGTGAACAAGAAGCGCGTCCGGGATACGCTCTCGGTGGCTGGATACGGTGCGGGTCGCTCACCCTTTAACTTTGCCGACGGACGGAGACGTTGGTGGCTTTGACCAGGGCCGCGACGCGGTCGCCTACTTTAAGTCCCATGTCTTGGACCGAGCGCGTGGTGATGACGGCGGCCATCTCGCCGATAGCGGTCTCCAGGATGATCTCACTTAACACCGTGTCAGAGATTATCTCCTTTACGGTGCCGGGTAATTCGTTGCGAATCGATTGTTCCATAAGATCATCGTCCTCTTCAGCCATCGATCGCGCAACCGAGGCTTACCTCGCCGATTGCGTCTTTGATCTACGACGGAGGCCGGACGAGAACTGGCTATATGAAGATGACGACTCGGTGGAACCGTTTTGCCTCCTGCACCCTATTTTTGAGCCTGACATGGATGCTTTGTCTGTTGTCCATCGACAGCGGGTGGGCGCAGGATAAGACCGGCGGCGCGGCCGGTGCTAACGCTCAAGCGGAAGATTATCTGGACTTGCGAGGAGACGTTCCAAATCCGCGGCGAATCGATACGTCTGAGTTGAAAAAACTGCCTCGGGTGGAGACGCGCACGACCGATCCGCATGACCCGGGCAAAGAGATTATCTATTCCGGCACCCCTTTGGTAGAAGTGCTCAAGGCGGGTGGACTGCGGCTCGATTCCGATACTGCGCGGATCCGTGAAACGGTGGCAATCACTGTCCTCGTTGAGGCGACGGATGGCTACCGAGCGGTATTCGCGTTAGCCGAGCTCGATCCGGAGTTGACCGACCGCGTCATCCTCTTAGCCGACACCAAGGATGGCCAGCCGCTGCCACCCAACGAGGGGGCCGTCCGCGTCATCGTTCCCGGCGAGAAACGCCCAGCACGCTGGGTGCGCCAAGTGAGAGCGCTGACCGTTCACAAAAACTGAAAAACATCACCGACATCTGCAAGTCCGACCGCGCATCTGAGCCAAGGAGTGATCCATCGCCATGCCGAACATGCGGCTTAACTCGGGTTTCCCGTTTCGCCATTTAGTGGCCCGCGCCTGTTTTGCTTTACTTCGGCGCTCGACTTCCATCCGTCGCACTTTATCCTCTCGCATGTAGCACCTTGTTCGTAGGCACGGAGAAACCGATGACATTGTCAATCAAGGTTAGCCCCGCGAAACTGGCGGCCATTTTCATAATCACTTCATCGACTTCGGCCTGGGCCGCCGATAGTACCGTTAACGTGCTTTATGCCGGCTCGCTGGTGAATCTCATGGAGCGGAGTGCAGGCCCGGGATTCGAGCAAGAGAGCGGCGATCGATTTCAGGGCTACGCCGGCGGTTCGAACAAAGTAGCGAACGAGATCAAGGGTAAGCTGCGGCGTGGTGACGTATTCATCAGCGCCAATCCGAAGGTCGACGATCAGTTGATGGGGGAAGCTAACGGCGACTGGGTACGATGGTATATCGCCTTCGCCGAGTCGCCGCTCGTAATCGGTTACAATCCGTCCAGTCGGTTCGTCAACGACCTAAAGAACAAGGCCTGGTATGAGGTGCTTGCTGAACCAGGACTAAAGCTCGGACGAACCGATCCCAAGCTTGACCCGAAGGGCGCGCTAACGATCGAGCTGCTGAAGCGAGCGGAAGCCTTCTATAGCAAGCCCAGCCTTTCCCAGCAAATCATCGGCGAGCCCGATAACTCGGCCCAAGTGCTTCCGGAGGAAACGCTAGTCGGACGTCTGCAGTCTGGACAGCTCGATGTCGGCTTCTTCTACTCGACCGAGACTTCGGAAGCGAAAATACCGGTCATCAGTCTTCCTGACGAAATCGCGCCGAAAGCCCACTACACGGTCACCATCTTACGAGATACACCGAACCCAGCTGGTGCCGAGAGGTTTGTTAGCTTTCTTCTGGGCTCCCAGGGTCGCGACCTGCTCAAGCAGCACGGCCTTGAGCTACTGAAACCCAATTTGAGCGGCGACGCGAACGCAGTTCCGACTGCGATTAGATCGCTGGTCAACGCCGCCCAGTGACACGGCGTCTTCCTGCGCCGCTGCCCTGGCTTGGCGCATTGTTAGCTATCTATCTGTGCGCCCCTTTCGGTGCCGCTATTCAGCAAGTGGGGCTCGCAGATTGGCAGTCAGTAAACACGACCGAGCTTTGGCGCGCGCTCGCTGTGTCACTAGGTAGCGCTTCGTTGTCCGTCGGGCTAATCCTCATAGGCGGTGTCCCGCTCGGCTACTGTCTTGCCCGCGTGCCGGGGCGCAAAATGGCGGTGCTTGGTTTCATTGTCCAACTACCCCTTGCCCTCCCGCCTCTGGCCAGCGGCGTCCTTCTGCTCTTCCTTGTTGGACCGTATGCGCCGCTCGGTCTGCTCGGCCATGGTGCGCTCACGGACTCGTTTTGCGGCATCGTGCTTGCCGAGACTTTTGTGGCCGCCCCTTTTCTAATTGTCGCTGCGCGCTCCGCCTTTGCCTCGGTCGATCCTGTGCTCGAAGACGTAGCAGCGACGCTGGGGCGGGGACGGTTGGCGACATTCATGAAAGTGAGCCTACCCCTCGCCTGGCCTGCCATTCGCGCTGGCTTGCTCCTCGCTTGGTTACGCGCATTTGGTGAGTTTGGGGCGACAGTCATGGTTGCCTATCATCCCTATTCGCTGCCGGTCTACATGTACGTAGCATTCGGAAGCCAGGGACTGCCAGCGATGATGCCTATCCTGCTTCCGACGTTGGTTGCGGCGATTGCCGTCTTGGCCCTCAGTAACATTAGCGTCGGCCCAGCAGCGCGTCGTGCACGGATTGCACTAGGTCCGTCGTATGCTACGACACGCAATGTTAGCGGATCGAGGAGCACCTCTGGACCAAGCTCTAAGCCGATTTCGGACGGTGGCTTGACCTTCCAATTTCTGCGGCGCCTCGGTTCCTTCGAGCTTGACGTGGCTTGGACGACCCGCGCTCGGCGTCTTGCCATCCTTGGCCCTTCAGGATCGGGCAAGACATTAACGCTGCGCCTGCTGGCCGGCCTCGACAAGGCTGACACTTGCGTGCTTCGCCTTGGCGAACACGACCTGTCGGGCGTACCGCCGGAAGCTCGCGGCGTCGCATACGTACCACAGAATTACGCTCTGTTTCCACATATGACCGTTGCTCGCCAATTGCTCTTTCCAGCTGGCGCAGAAGTGCAAGTCGCGCGGCATTGGCTCGACCGGCTTGACCTATCCAATCTTGAGGACAGATTACCGGGCGCGCTCTCGCTTGGACAGCAGCAGCGCGTGGCTCTAGCGAGAGCCCTGGTCCGGCCGGCGAACCTTGTGTTGCTCGACGAACCTTTCTCTGCACTAGACGCCCCGCTGCGGCGCCGGCTCCGCGGAGAATTGCGGCAGTTGCAGCGTGAAATTGCAGCGACGATGGTGATTGTCACGCACGACCCGGACGAAGCAGCGCTGCTCGGCGATGAGATCCTTATACTCGACCAAGGTCGCGTTCTTCAGACCGGCAAAACCGAGGCGGTGTTCGCACGACCGGTGAGTGAAACCGTGGCGCGTGTGCTCGGTGCTGAGAACGTGGCCTTCGGAATCGCGGTCGATAAGGATCAAATCGATGTCGGCAATGGCGTAAGGCTTGCGGTAGCGGGGCCGCCTCTACTACCAGGCGAGCGAGTGGGTTGGAGTGTCCGACCGGAGCGCATATGGCTTAGCGACGATGCCTGCTATGAGGCAACGATTGAGAACGTCGCCTCATTTGGCGTTATGCTGCAGCTCTCGGTGCGCCTCGGTGACACCCCGCTGTGTGTCTTGGCGGACCGAAGCTTCGATCCGGTCACCGGGCCTTGTCGCTTAAACATCGACCCGCAATCGATTCAGGTCTGGAGAGCTTAAATGGCCTTCGAACGGTTCAAATCATTTTTAAAAAGAGCTCTATCACGTGGTGGACCCTCTCAATCGCGATCAGCGTGAAAATATCTTTCAATTATTATTGTCGCTCAGTGCCGTACCACCGGAAAACGGCAACGTGCAATTGAACGTGGTGTTAAATCGGTATTTGTCGGTGGCGGACAGGAGAAAACCATCAACGCAATTGCTAACCATGTTCTCAAGGGAATAATTGCTGCTGTTTGAAAAAACGCCATTGCTGAATCCAGAGATGACATTCCCGCTTAGTAGGTTGCCGCCACCGCCTTCGATGGCGATTCCAGTACCAGAGCCCGCTGTAAGGGAAGTGATCTGATTATTGCGCACGATAGATCCCGCGACTGTGAAGAGAAAGACGCCATCGGTCACATTGGTCAGTCTCAGGTCTTGCACAATATCGCCCGAGTTAAGTGCGGTTCCTCCAGTACGGTCGAAATAGACTCCGTAATAGAAAACGGCGATGATGCCGTTCTGGATAATGACGTTCCCGGCATTGTGCACGTAGACGCCGACGTTCGATGTCGGGGTGCCAGGGAAGTAGAGATAATGGCCGGCCAGATCCAGGGTCACATTACTGCTCACGATCGTGATGGCAGCACCAGCGGCCGATGAGTAAGTGAGGTTTGAGCCCAGAACATAGGTGCCGGGAGCGGTGATGTTGTAGGGGACCGAGTTGATGATGGTCTGACCGAAGGAGTCGGCAGCAAAGGATGTGATGGCCAACAGGGCGAAGAAGAGAGATTTCATGCTAAAGAATCATTTTTTTCGTTACACTCCCTCCGTGGCGAAAAATCCATCGGAAGGTCACGCTCCCTCCAAGCCGGGAAGCTAAGAGGAGATAGGCCTGCCAGACGACCGAACAGAATCGGCTCGGACGTCGGTGCGGAGGCTACGATTTTTTGATATTCGAAGGCAATGCCATCTTTGATCGGCTCAAAAGGCAAATCGGAGACCGTCGGGGCCAACGGACAGATAAACTTAGTATCCAAGGGAACGAAGTTCCCTAAGGTCAGGAGACCCGAGACGCGACACTTCACGAGTTACGTGTTAAAGCGCGAAGAAAACAGTTAAATCTCGTTCTTTTGTCCGCCGATTAGTTCAAGGTACCAATGTCGCGGGGTAGCGGACGAAATTCTTTCTGGGGTTCTGGAAAAGGGGGGAAATAAAATGGAGCTTGTCTTATTATTTCTCGTCATCGTTGTCGCAATTTTGAGCGCTCAGGGAATCGGGAAGTTTTTCGGTTCACACGTCGCTGCTCGCGAGAGTTGGTTCGGCTTCGCAAAACCGAAAGAGACCGAGATTGAAGCGTTGCGGAAGTAGGTCAAGGAATTGCGGAAACTACTTGAAGAAAAGAAACTGGAACAGCTCCCGTTTCCTAAGCCGACCGAAAAATTCTGGTCCTGACAAAAATCTCACGGTCAGACGTTATGTTTTTGATAATTTCGCAATTCGAAGATCGACTCGCATCATTCTTGTAATTGGAACCTCGAATCAATGAATCTAGCGAATATTCATCCAAGTGAAGACGACTTGTCGGAGATGCCGCTGCTTAAGCGAATTATCGGCGCAACCGCCGCGGCAATCCTGATCGTTTGGTGGGGGATTCATTTGAACTCGCTAATTCAAGCAGTTGTGGCCGCGAGTGACACGCAGTTGACGATCCCAAACGGTACACACCCCCTTAGTGGGATGGATACATCAGCTAACCTGGCCGTAATATATGTATATGCTATCGGCTTAGTGATCTTATTCTGCACGATGGCCGTGGTCTGGCCAATTTTCGCGCTGGTCCCTCGCCAGTCCCGGTTCTGGCGCTTGCCGGTATTCATTCTGTTGGGCTGTTCTCTTCCGATCTGCGTGATCATTGTTGAAAGTCTTAACGGATCCACCGGATCTCCGGATAAATGGATCAATGCTGGGTTCAATCACCTGGTCATGGACACAGCTGGTTACCTTTTTCTTGGAGTTAGCTACGGCGTAGTCGCATGGATCATGGCCAGAATCTATATCATCCGAAAGTGGGCTCTTTTTGCGTGGATGGGCTTCGGTTTTGCTGCCCTCGCGGTTCCCTGTTCCCTGGCGGCTCTCTTTCTCCGGCAGGGTGCGTTTGACGTTTTATTCATTGGAGTGGTTCCATGGCCAATTATCGATACCTTTCTCTGTTTTATAGGCGCCCTTCTTGGTGGTATCGGATGGTTTTCCCTCCACCGAATCCGTCGTTCCCCTGCTCACTAGCGATCGTAAAGCCCATTATCTGGCTGTGACGCATGGGGCGGCTTGCTTTCTAAAGCGCTTCTGGCTGAAAGACTCTGCGGCAGCGAGAACAAGAAGTCCTTGGCCCGACCCGGCGTGGTAACCAGCAAGCTAACAAGACGCCGTTGCCCGGGTTAGGTCCGAAGCGTGGAACGTTGGGCCTGGAGCGCCGCGTTACTATCGTGACCGGTACTAGTCGAGCATTGGCGATGACTGAATCCAACTAGCGCACAGGTACCCAGAATCGGCCGGAACGGCGACTAATTCGCCTACAGAAGGCGTCGATGCCGCGGCCGTGTCACCGTTTGCCTGTTTGACGTAATCGTGGGCGTCAGCATTTCGTAAAGCGTGACGCCGAGGGCGGACGCCTCAGGTCACGTCCGCCCCGGACATGTTTCCTCAATTTAATAGGTGAACCCAGTGGTAGTTTGGTAGCACCTTGATCACGATCATGATCTTCATGGACTGCCGCGCCGATGACGAGAAATTCGAAGCCAATCGATTCTAGGAAGTGTTCCCGCACGCCGAGGGATGCCCGCCGTTGGTCAGCCGCGGAGGCCCGAGAGGTCCATCAGGCGAGCGGTCTCCCTGTAGGCTTCCTCAACCCATTCGTCGATGTGCGACGGGTCAGGCGAATATTCGAGCTCGATGGCGACGGTGCCCTTGATGTTCAGTTCCTTGATCGCCTGAAGATACGGCTCGAATTTGATGACGCCGCGGCCAGGGGGCAGGTCGCCGTGGACTTTGCCGTCGCAATCGCTGATGTGGACATGGATGGCTTTGCCTTTGAGCTTGGCCAGATCAATCGGGCTGGTGTCGGCCAGCACGAGGTGGCTGATGTCGATATTGGCGTGCACGCGCGGGTGGGTGCATTCGTCCACAAAACGCGCCATGGCGGTCACACTGTTGAGCAGGCTCAGTCGGAAAGGCTCCAGCTCGAGTGCGATGTCGATTTTCTTTTGGTCGGCGTAATCGCCGAGGATGCGACAGGTCTCGATAGCCCAGCGCCATTGCTCGGCCGGCGGGATGACTTCTCGCTGCCAAATGTATTCGCCGAGCACGAGGAGAATGTTTTTCGCGCCCCACTCAGCGGCAAGGTCAATGAAGGCTTTGCAGCGCTGCACGTGGAAGGCGCGCACGGGTTCGTTGAAGTCGATAAGACCGGCCGCGACGACGGGAAGCGAAACGATGGGCAGGTTGTTTTTCCGGCAGGTGTCCAGCACCAAGTGTTTTTCCTCTGGGGTAATCGTCATGGCTTCCGTGAAGATGTCCACGCAATCGAAGCCGATGCGGGCGATGTGCTGGAGGCCGGTTGCGGTGTCCACGCCGGCCTGGCCGAACGCGCTGTTGATGATGCCAAGTTTCATAGGTCCGGATAAGAAGGTTAAACGCACCGCTAATCCGCGAGCTCTCTGGAAATCACATTCTGAAGAACAGCCCGAAGAACTAGGCAGATAGCCTGGTTGTTTTTCTTTCTCTGGATGTTCGGAACGTTAAAAACCAAACTCTGCAAGCTGCACCGCCCGGGCCTCCTGCGTTGAGCGGTAAGCAGCTTCGACGAGTGCCATTGTCTTAAGATTATCCGACGCTGATAACATTGGCGTCGCCCCCGTCTTTAAAGCGTACTGCAATTGCTCCATGACACCGGCAAAGGCATGCGGGAACCATCTGGTATCCCAGGATGGTTGGACCCAATGACCATCGGTTGTCTTCCTGGAACAATAGCGAAGCGTTGAAGGCGATCCCGTTGGGTAGTCCGGCCATCCGATTGTACCCTGCGCAACGCCGTCCAGGCCTTCCACTCTCCATTTGATATAGATATCGGGATCAAACCCCTCTTGGCGCGGGCCCGACCAGACATCTTCCATGGTCATCGCCAGCACTTCTGAGGGAAATTTGAGTGTAGAAACAGCGATGCCGTCTGTATGCTCAAATTCGGTGCGGGGATCTCGCCGCACGGTGGTGTAGATTTCGACAGGATCACCGAACAGAAATCGCAATACGTCGAGATGATGAATGCTCATGTTGAGCAACGTAAGCCGGTGATACGACGCAAGAAACGGCTGCCAATGCGGTATTGCACGCATCTCGATCGTTCCCAGAACCGGCATTCCCAGCTCATTCTGCTCGAGCAGTTGTTTGAGAACGCGCATCGATTGATCGAACCGCATGTTCTGGTTGACCGATAGCACCTTATCAGTTGCCGCCGCTTCTTCAACGAGCGCCTTTGCAAGCCAAAAATCCATTGCAAGCGGTTTCTGGGCAAGTATGCCGCGCACATGTTCTTGCTTCAGAGCATGCCGAATTAACTCCGGTTGCTGATCAGGCGGAAAAGCGATATCGACGATCTCAACACTAGGATCTTCTATCAGTTGGCGCGGTGTTTGATGAACGGTGGGGATCCTCCAGCGGTTTGCGACCTCAGCCGCCTTTTCCGCCCGCCGCGAAGCGATCGCAACAACCGGGAAACGGGCCATAGCGTAAGCCGACAGCTGAACGTCGGCCATGATGAAGCCCGCACCGATACAACCGATCTTAAACTCTCGGCATCTGATCTCCGGGTCCGTTTCAAAATTTAGCGGCTTTGCCATAGCGTTTAGACAATGGCGAATTTATCCATCTGGTTAATTCATTCTCTTAGACCTAAGCGCTTTTGCCAGTGCCCCGCAGAAATGTTTTCCGAAAGATGATTTGCATCCGAATTGAGAGCGTAGGAAAGCGGCCGTTCGCTCGAATTCGTGTGGAACTGTTGACCGGCAAAGATTCGCTCAAAGTTGAATCCGGCTCAACCTCTCTACAAAAGGCGGGGCTAGGAAGAGGGTGCGATACTCTCTCCATCTACCCAGACACCTTGCAATCTTAAATCCTCATCGAGCTTGACGAGACAGCCTCGGGCGCCCGGCTCGATCCGGCCGACATCTTGCAAGCCTAAATATTCCGCCTGTCGGGTGGAGGTCATTTCGACGGCTTGCTTGAGGCTCAATCCCAGACTGATCAGATTCCGAAACGCATCCAGCATTGTGATAGCGCTGCCAGCCAGGGTTGCCCCATTCTCAAGCGTTACGCGCTGGCCCTTCTTGATGACACGCCGGCCACCCCACTCAAAAATTCCGTCCGGCATTCCCGCCGCGGTCGCGTCAGTAATGGCGTAAAGGCGCGGAATTGCACGATAGGCCGCCAAGAGCACGGTGGCGTCGACATGCACCAGATCACTGATGATTTCCGCGAAGCGCCCTTTGGCGAGGGCATAGGCGGCTACGCCGGGGGAGCGATGCTCCATCTGTGACATCGCATTGAAAAGATGGGTGAAGCCCGAGCATCCGCAATGGAACGCCTCTTCGGTCATTAGCGGCGTCGCAATGCTGTGACCGATCTGCACGCGGCAGCCCCTTTCGACCAGCGCCTTGATGACGTCGTGACCGCCGGGAACTTCCGGCGCTACTGTCGCAATCACGATCTTGAACTTCTCGGCCCAGCTTTTCGCGAGCGCGGCGTCGCCCTCGAGGATGAGAGAGGCCTCCATCGCACCAGGCTTGAGGGGGTTTATAAAAGGTCCCTCGAGATGCGCACCCAACACCACCGCCTCGCCCGGCAGTCGCACCGCAGCAATCGAGGTGATAGCAGAGAGCGACTTCTCGATGACAGGGACCGGCCCGATCGCTGTGGTCGGGGCGATTACCGTCGTGCCACAGGAAGTGTGGTAACGCACGAAGGTGCGAACGCCTTCTTCACCGCCCTGCCAGTCGCCGCCTCCGCCGCCGTGGACGTGAAGATCGATGAAACCCGGCAGAACGAAGGGACCCTTCGGCTTGGCTCCCGCCGCCGTCGTTCGGCCGCCGATACCGGAGATCAAGTGACCAGTGAATTCCACTTTGCCGGTTACCCACCCGTTGGGCGTGAGAATGGAGCCTTCCGGCGATGTGGGGGAATTGGCCGTCATTAAGCTTGCTCCACTGTTTCACGGAAGAGAAGCGCGCGCTCTTCCGGAACATCACATTTCGATGGCGCGCCCGGTGCGGATGCTCTCGTCGGCCGCAAGCACGATCCGAAGGCTGTTGACCGCGTCACGCATATGATCCGCGAGATCGTGCTTGCCACGGATAGCGTCCAGCAAGAAGCGCTGCTTTCGCACGCTCATCTCGTCGTGGTCGGGTTGATCGGCGATTTGAAACTCTTCGTCGGATTCGGCGAGCGACTGATCAGGCAGCAACCTGGCGTGATGCATCCGGATCGCACCCGACTTCGAATGCGTGTGGATGTCGGACGATACCGTGGAAATCGCCCCCGCGACCAGCATGTCTCCAGGGTCCTCGACGACGATATGCACGCCGCCTTTGGGTCCGAAGACATCTTTAACGAAGAATGCGACCTCGCTGATCTGCGGACCCCAGGCAGCCTCGTACCAGCCCACCGATCCGTCATCGAATACGACCTGAAGTTGACCGTAATTGTACATCTCGGGCGCGATCTCGTCGGCCAAGCGCGCGCCAATTGCATGCACGCGAACTGGCTTCGCGCCAGTCATATGGCACATCATATCGACATAGTGCACGCCGCAATCCACGATGGGCGATAGCGACTTCATCAAGTCCTTGTGCCATGTCCAGGCCGGCCCAATAGAGCGCTGGTTCAGATTCATGCGCATAACCAGGGGCTTGCCGAGCCCGCGCGCCAGCTCCATGAAGCGCACCCAGGTGGGACTGTGCCGCGGTCCCAGGCCAACCAGCAGCTTGCGATTGTTCGCCTCGGCCGCGGCGACGACTCGTTCGGCGTCGGCGACGGTTTCGGCGATCGGTTTCTCGAGAAATACGTGCGCTCCGGCCTGGAAGGCGCGTACTGCGAAGTCGGCGTGCGTGTCGGGCCAGGTGTTTATCGAAACGACATCGGGTTTCACCTTTGCCAGCGCCTCGCCATAGTCGGCGAAGCGCGCCACGTGGGGCCAGGTCTTGACGATATCGTCGCGCCTGGCGATCGAACGGCAGCACAAGCCGGCGAGCTCGTAGCCGTCGAGACGGTCATACGCCTTGGCATGCGTCACGCCCATGTGGCCAAGGCCGACGACGAGGACGCGAAGTTTTTCGGGCATGATAGGTCTTTCGATGGGTTAGTTAATCGGTAAGGCGGGTATAGGCCGCTGCCAGAAGGAGGATGATGGCGCCGTAAAGGATCTGGCGAACCGACTCGGGCACATCGAGCAGGGTAAGAATGCTGTTCAGCACGGTCAGGATCAACGCCCCGATCATGGTGCCCGAATATCCGCCGCGGCCGCCGAAGATCGAAGTTCCGCCGATGATCACCGCGGCCACTGACGGCAAGAGGTAGACCTCTGCCAGCCTGAGTTCGGCAGAGTCGGTGCCTCCAACAATGATGAGGCCGGCGGCGGCTGCGAGCAGGCCGCATGCGACATAGTTGAGCAGGAGTATCCTCCAGACGCGGATGCCCGCTAGACTACAGGCCTTGCTGTTGTCCCCGATGGCGTACAGCAACCGGCCATATCCCGTACGGCGCAATACGAAGATAAGGATGATTGCGATCGGCGCCCAAACGATGAGATCGTTCGGGATACCACCGAGGAACTTTCCGGCGCCCAGGTCCTCAATGAATTGCGGCACACGTGGTGCGTCGGCCAACTTTTTCTGGCTGTAAACGATCAGCACCCCCTCCGTCATCAAACCTGTTCCCAAGGTCATCACCAAAGGCTGCACGCGTAAAAGCGCGACGCCGATCCCGTTGATCAGGCCGACGGCAAAGCCAACCCCGAGTCCATACAGTACGGCTGGTGCGACTCCCAGCCCGGAATGAGTAGCCATCAGGTAAGCGGAGGCGGTCGCCACGCTCGCGACGGAAAGGTCGATTCCTCCGGTTAGCATGACAAGCGTCTGTCCGGCAGCAACGATGCCAAGTGGCGCCGCGAACAGCATCATGTTCGATGCCCACAGGGCGTTGACCGTTCCAGGCCGAGCCAGTTCGATACCGGCGACTAACGCCAACAGGAGCAGGACCAGGACCACAATCGTGCGGGTGCGCAGCAGCGATACCAAGCCACCGCCGGTGACAGCCGCAATCACGCGCGAGAAGGCCGTTTTGGCTCGCTCGCTCATTTAGGGTTTCGCTCCATATCCACGAATCCGCCGATCATCACGATCACCACGATCAGGGTCCCTTGGATCACCTGGCCGAAATTGGGATCGATATTGAGGAAAATCAGATCGGTCGGTATCAGGGTCAGCACGAATGCGGCCATCACAGGCCCGAGCATTCCGCCGCGTCCGCCGGCCAGGCTGACCCCCCCGACAACGACTGCGGCCAATCCGCTGAGCGTGTAGTAGACCCCGGCGAGCGGCGCCCCGATTCCGGTGGTCATGGTCAGGCCCAGGCCGCCGATGGCACTGAACAGACCGGAGAATATGTAAGCGGCAAAGCGCGTGCGGTCGATATTGACGCCGCTGCGGAAGGCCGCGATGCGGTCGCTGCCGGCTGCATAGAGCTGAAGCCCAAGTTTGGATCGGCGCAGGGGGATCCAGATCACGCCGACCGACGCCACGAGCAGCACCAGAGCATTGGGCAACCAGGGCGTGAACAGCGTTCCGGTGCCGAGATTGAGGAATTCCTGCGGCGCGCCACCGCCCGGCTTCTCGAGGATGACAAGCGCGACACCACCCCAGATGAATCCGGACGTCAAGGTCGCCACCACGTCGGGAATACGAGACAGGACGACGATCAGGCCGTTCAGCGCGCCGATGGCCGCGCCGGCCATCAGAACCGCCACGGCCAGCAGCAAGGATTGACCGAAGCTTGCCTTCTCCATGGCGCTGGCCGCGAACACGTTGGCAACCGCCATCACGGATCCGATCGAAAGATCGATCCCGCCAGCGATCACGACGACGGTCTGCGCCGCAGCAGCAAAGGCGAGGGGCAGTGCTCCCATGGCCAGCGATTGCAGGTCGAAATCGGAGAACTGAGGATGAATGGCCACAGTGATCGCGATCGAGACGATGAGCAGGGCCGGCATGAAGAACAGGCTCGGATCACGCCGGAGCGAGCGCCGGAGCCGCTTTGCAATGCGCATATTCGATGCGGCGGGGGACCGCCATGACCGATGATTTACCTTCGGAGGACGTAGTCATGAGGAAGCCTGCGCCAGCGGGGCGAGCCCATGCGCGGAGCGCAACAGTGTGGCTTCATCGGCCTCAGACACTGGCATCTCGGCGACCACGCGCCCACCGAACAGGACGATCGCACGATCGCAAGCGAGCGCGATCTCGGGAAGTTCCGAAGTGAACAGCAGCACTGCGGATCCCTCCGCCGCTACTTCCCGGACCAACGCGTAGATCTGGCGCTTCGTACCGATGTCGATGCCGCGAGTGGCGTCAAAGCACAGCAGAGTGTCGAAGCCGCTGGCGAGCCAGCGCGCGATCACTACCTTCTGCTGGTTGCCGCCGCTCAACCGGCGCAATTCCGACCCTGCGCGGGTATCGATTTGAAGGCGTCCGATCGCGGATTCTACGCGCAATCGCTCCGCGCGACTCCTGATCGGACCCCAATCGCGAATGCCGCCGAAGGCCGGCAAGGCGATATTTTCTGAAATCGGCCGTTGCTGTAGGAGGGCCAACAATCGGTTCGCAGGCACGAGCACGATACCGGCCGCTATTGCATCCGCTGGGTGGCGGAGTCTCAATTCCTTGCCGTGCGCAAAGATGGCGCCTTCGTCGCAGCGGCGACTGCCGGCGATGCAATCGAACAGTTCCTCCTGCCCCTGGCCCTCCAACGCCGCGACCCCCAGAACCTCGCCCGGATAGAGTTTGAACGAAACGTCGTTGACCAGCGGACTGCAGCGCAGCCCGCGGACTTCCAACGCTGCCTGCGCATCGCCCGGCCTTTGGCGACTGGTGCGTGTCGAAGGCACGGACGCGACCGCTCGGGCCGTCTCGGCCCCCAACATGAGCGCGACGATGCGCTCCTCGCTGCCGTGCGCGCTCTCGGTCACACCTGCCGTAACGCCATCGCGTAAAACCGTCGCCCGGTCGCACAAGGCGGATACCTCGGCCATGCGGTGGGAAATGAAAATCACTGCGTTGCCCCTCTCGCGCCAGTGCTTCACCATCGCGTAAATCTGCTCGGAGAGGTCCGCAGGAAGCGAAGCCGTGATTTCGTCGAGCAACAGGACCGCGGGCTCCCACGCAAGCGCACGGGCAAGATCAATGAGGCGCAGGGTCGGGTAAGGCAGGTCACGGACCAAGAGGCTGAAATCGAGTCTGACGACGCCCAGCTCCGCCAGCCATTTGCGTACGGCGTCGACGGAGGCGCCTGCGAGGCGCATATTCTGGGTGACGGTCAGGTCTGGCACGAGGGCGGGATCCTGATAGACGGAGACAATCCCCGCCCGGCGCGCTTCCGCCGGGGATCGGAACGAACGGACTACGCCCTTCACGAAGATCTGACCGCCATCGGCCGGAAAGACGCCCGTGATGATCTTCACTAATGTGCTCTTGCCCGCCCCGTTCGCCCCCATCAGACCGTGAACTTCGCCGGGACGCACCCGAAGCGAGGCGGCTTTGAGCGCAACAACCGAATCGAACCCTTTGACCACATCGCGGGCTTCAAGAAAAAAGGTCGCTTCGCTCATGGGAATCGGCAATTGACTTACAAACGCTCCGCCGGCGTATCGCCGCGCAAACCGGGCACTCGCGCAGCGACGAGAAGCCAAACAAAAATCAACCAAAACGCACGTTCACCAGAGGCCGCGAACGTGCGCGATCGCCAGCCTCATTCGCCCGGGCCTTTGCAGGCCTTCTCCTGCTCGATGGTGTAGTGCGTATATGGCTCGACGGGACTGTACACGGGGTAGTTCGGATCAACCTTCGCGTCGTAGAGGGACTTCAGCCACTCCATGCCTTCAGGCGTTGAATTGTCGTAGACCTTCGGCGTGAGATGAGTAACGCGCGGCACCTTTTTTCCCTCGAGAACGTCGAGAGCGATACTGAGGCCGGCTCCGCCGACCGCCGGCGGATTGGTCACGTTGATGCCAACGAGTCCGGCATCCTTCAGATCGATCTCTTGGCCCATGAAGCCGTTATTGTCGG
>CAWDQF010000009.1:0-232542 GCA_963804425.1 uncultured Verrucomicrobiae bacterium
CGCCCTCACGCCGGCACGCCGGCACGCCCTTACGTTGCCTCCGGCTTCGGCCTCACGCCAAGACGCTTATCAACTCCCTTTCTGCGTTATATGCGGTTCCTTCAGATAAATCGGCTCGCTTAAAGACGTGTAGCTGCGTGCTTTATCCAGGAGAAATCGCGCGGAAGGAACTTTTACTTCGACTTGGGGTAACTCCGGAATTGGCCCGACGGCAAAGAGCGGAACACCTAGCTTATCTCCGACCAGATTAGATAAGTCGGTTTTTGGTAACAACTGTGGTCCTTCCGATATCACTCCATTGGCAATACGGGCGAAAAAAACCGATCCGCGGCGCGCATCGCCAATCACTGCGTAGTCGGTTTCTGCATACCCAAGAATCGAGGGACAAGCCCATTTCCGGCATCCGGTGGCGAGGCCTAATCCAAAAGCCGTGGCTACGCCCACACGCAAACCGGTGTAGGAGCCTGGACCAATTCCAACGACCACTTCATCTAGTTGATCGACTAGTTCGATCGCACTGGCGATCTCGGCCGCCAACTCTCCCGCGCCATGGAACGTGCTCTCTCGAATCACAACGCCATCATTTGCCAGGACCAGACTGCCGGGAACGGCAGAATTTTCGATCACCAGTTTGCTGCACTGTTCCACAGGAATCTACGGGCTTATCACCAGGCAATCAGCCTTTCGTTTGCCGACCTAATTCTGATTTCGACTCGGATCGTTTCCGGCGGGATCCGAGCCGGGAATCTGTCTGCCCACTCAATAGCGCAGATCGCCGGTTCACGGAGATAATCGTCAAACCCAATCTCATCCAACTGCCACTCGTTCTCCAAGCGATAGAAATCCATGTGAAACAACGGCAAGCGTCCGCTCCGGTATTCATGCACCAAGCTGAAGGTCGGGCTAGTGACGGGGTCGCGACTGCCTAAGCCGTCGGCGATCCCTTTCACAAACTCGGTCTTGCCCGCACCAAGATCTCCCGACAGGCCAATTACCGCATTTGCGCG
The DNA here is from genome assembly GCA_963804425.1 of uncultured Verrucomicrobiae bacterium. GTDB lineage: Bacteria > Verrucomicrobiota > Verrucomicrobiia > Chthoniobacterales > JAFAMB01 > DASTDH01. The sequence goes on from CAWDQF010000009.1 coordinate 1,008, forward strand.
CAGCGCAAGACCGAGTTCTTGACCGAGCGCTCGAGTTTCCTTTGGACCATGGGATAATCGCTTCATTTTTCGGCATTCACGCGAAAATGATCGAATCCAGAAGCGCTGAGTTGATCGGATCCGGACGCAGCGCGTTTCTGCCGCCTGGTGGCGGTCAACCGGCCAATCTGCGTCAATGGAAGCAATGGGAACTTCTTGCGCCAACGTTCTTCCAGCGATCCGCTCACTCGATCCGGCACCGCGAAAAGGAGTTCATAATCTTCCCCATCCGAAAGCGCCTGCTCAACCGAACGCCCTTTATTCAACGGTAGACGTTTCCTATCTATTACAAATCCGGCACCACTCGCCTTCGCCAGCCGAGGCAGGTCGCTCCCCAGTCCGTCGCTGAGATCCATCATCGCATTAATTGGAAAATGATCAGCCAACCAAAGGGCTTCACTCAATCGCGGTTCAAAACGGAGATGCTTCCCGCGAATTGAGCCACCCAAGCGGCCGGTAACGTATAGAAAATCGCCTGGTTTTCCGCCGGAACGCAGAAGCGCCCGCCGCTTTTCGACGATACCGGTAAGCGCCACTGAAATGAACGCCGGCCCGGGCGAACGCGATGTTTCACCGCCAACCAGGTTAATCTCGTAGCGCACAGCCGCCTTCCGCAGACCGGAGTAGACACCAAGCAGCCAACGTAGTTGTACCTCAGGAGCGACGGCGATCGTTATTAGCGCGTCCAGTGGCCTGCCGCCCATCGCCGCTACGTCGCTAATTGCCCGGCAGAGTGCTTTCCACCCAACCCAGCGCGGTGGAGACTCTTTCAAAAAATGCACACCCTCCACAAGGCAATCCGTCTTCAATAGTTGCCAACGCTTGCCGAATTTCACGACAGCACAGTCATCTCCTGGGCCCGTCTTGACGCGCGAGTCCAGCCTTATCCCTTTCGTCAGTTCCGCAACCACGCGGTCCTCTCCCATCGCGAACAACTGAGCCTCGCGCATTCGGTTCGATGGCCGTCGGCCGGTTGCTTCCTTCATTTCGCTTGGAAGACGATTGCCACAAGGTTCACCGTGTTAAATAGGGCATGCATCGTCATGGGTACGAGGAGGCTGCCCGTCGCCTCATACGATACCGTAAACAAGCAACTGAGAATGAAGAGCGGAAACAAAGTGGGAACATTCAAGTGAACGATGGCAAAGAGAACACCGGTAAAGACCAGCGCAGGCAGCGCCCCGAAGTAGCGACGCATCACTCCGTAAATGTAACCTCGAAAGGCGATCTCTTCCGCAACCGGAGCAACTACCACCGCCAGCAGAATAATCGGCAAACGTTGACCAATAGAGCTCGCGCGCTCGAACACCTGAATGATCTCCTGCGTATCGGTTGTTGGGTCAGAGTGCAGGAAATAGGATGCCAAATAGCTGGCCGCGAAAATCAGCGGAAGCGCACAAACCAGCAGAGAGATGCCCCAGAGAATCGATTTTCGCACCGGCAATTGATCGATTCCGAAAACGGTGGCCAATCGGAATCCGCGAAGCCGCAGCGAAATTAAAATGGTGCCTAGAATCAATCCCCAAAAATAGATTTGGCTGAAAAGCAGGCTCTGTGTGTCGACATGCGCCGGCAGCGATACGTGACTCGAATCGGCGTTTGCAAAGATGCCGGTAACGACGATCAGAATCAGTCCGCCAACAAATAACGCGTCCAGTAATGAGTAGGCTCCGATGAATACTTTGCCTGTACGATTTGCGTAAACCCGCCAGAACAAGCGTCCATAGATTCCCACTCCGACTGGAATCAATAGTAGCACCAACACAGATAGAACGAGATCCATTCGCCGTAAGAAAAGGTCATACTACACTGGATTAGCTTGCGGTCTACCGATCCACCGTCTTGGAGAAACTGTGCGCCGTTGACAGCGAGCTGTTATGTTCGCGGACATGCGCGTCTTACTTCAGCGAGTCGTGAGCGCTTCGGTGGAGGTCGAAGGCGGGTCTGTCGGCCAAATCGACCAAGGCTTGCTTCTGTTCGTGGGAATCGAAACCAACGACACTGCGGAAGATCTCAACTGGCTGGCTGGCAAAATTCTCCGTTTACGGGTGTTTGCCGACGAAAACGGAGCAATGAACCGGTCGGTGCAAGAGGTTGGCGGGCAATTGCTGGTGGTCAGCCAATTTACCTTGTACGCCAGCACCAAAAAAGGAAATCGCCCCTCCTTTGTGAAGGCGGCAGCTCCCAATCAAGCGGAAGAGACTTTTACCGAATTCTGTGCGCAACTCGCCAGCCAGATGGATCGGCCGGTCGAGCGCGGCGTGTTTGGCGCGCACATGGCAGTCAAGTTGGTCAACGATGGCCCGGTCACCATTTGGATCGATTCCAAACAGCGAGAATGACATGGCCAAGATTATCGTGACTTCGGCGGGCCGCTAATCAGGTTTTATCACGCGTCTTGGCGGAATCCCGAACCCAAAAAACGCAAAAGCCCGGCAGATCCGGCCGCCGGGCCTTACGCGCACCACATTTGATTGATATGATCGACTAGATGGAGTCGATATGTGCGGTCCCCCGGCCGGTGTCGTCATTGTAATACAGCGTAATTCGGAAAATTGTGCCTCTACGGATCGATCCTCTTGGCACCACCAATGAACGATTCAACACAGGCGCAGAGAGAGAGGAAATTTACGGGGATATCTTTCGCCGAACTAATTCGAACGGATCTGCCAAGAAACTGTTGAATAGCTTCTAGTAAGCATGCTGATAGAATGGTCCAAAAAACTCAAGAGAACCTAGCGAGAGGCTGATCATGAAAAAGTTGATTAATGAACCCGCAGCTTTTGTTGACGAAATGCTGGAAGGGCTATTGCTCGCCCATTCCGACCAACTGAAGTCCGTTGGAGGTACGAATCGCGCCCTGGTGCGAGCAGACGCACCGGTCCCCGACAGGGTAGGAATTGTCACTGGAGGCGGAAGTGGCCACCTGCCAGTCTTTCTCGGTTACGTAGGTCGAGGATTGGCCAGTGGTGTTGCCATTGGGAACGTATTTAGCAGTCCAAGCGTGGACCAGATTGCAGCAGCGACGCGGGGGGTCCACTCCGGCAAGGGCGTTCTGTACCTTTACGGAAATTATTCGGGTGATGTGTTGAATTTCGATATGGCCGCGGAGGTGGTCGATGCGGAAGGAATTCGGGTTGAAACCGTCCTGGTCGCGGATGACGTGGCGAGTGCACCGCCGGAGCGTAGCGCCCATCGTCGTGGTGTCGCGGGTCTCTTTTACGCATACAAGATTGCTGGTGCGAACGCGGAAGCCGGGGGAACTCTCGATGAAGTAAAAGCTGCCGCAGTAAGGACAATAGCCAACTGCCGTACGATGGGCGTCGGACTCACGCCGTGCGTGCTACCAACCGCAGGTAAGCCAACCTTTTCGTTGGCGGACGACGAGATGGAAATTGGGATCGGCATTCACGGTGAACCGGGCATCCGTCGAGGAAAGCTTCAATCCGCGGACGAAATTGCTACCGATATCGTTGAGCGGTTGATAGCGGATCTCGGACTGCAGGGCGGGGAAGAAGTGTCAGTGCTGGTAAATGGGCTTGGAGCCACACCGCTCGAAGAACTCTATATCGTTTACCGCAAGGTGAATCACATCTTGTCATCACGGCAAGTGCAGATCCATCGCCGTTACATCGGTGAGTTTGCCACCTCGCTCGAAATGGGAGGATGCTCAATCACGTTGTTCAAGTTGGACGACGAGCTGAAACCGCTTCTGGACGCACCAGCTTCGTCGCCATTTTTTTTGCAGATCTGACCAGGATTTCGACTCGGTTATCAGAAGAACGCGCGTTATGGCGAACCTTGCAGCGAACGAGTTTTCACAAGCGAAGCTGGTGGAATTGCTCCAACGCGTAGCGGAAGACATGATTGCAGCCGAGAACGAGTTACAGGCTCTAGATGCTGCGCTGGGCGACGGGGATCTTGGGGTAACCACAAAAATGGGGTTTGAGGCTATCCGGGAAGTCTGCCAAAGCAAAACCTCTGATATCGGAAGTCTCTTACGTGCGGCCGGACTGGCGTTTATGAACGCGAATGCGTCCACTATGGGGACTTTGACGGGTACAGCATGGCTGCGAGCGGGAAAGGTTGCGACCGGGAAGACCACCGTCACTCTGGACGATGCGGTAACGATGTGCCGCGCCGCGGCTGAAGGAATTCAACAGCGCGGCAAAGCTCAGCTTGGCGACAAAACAGTTTTAGACGCGATTTTCCCGGCGTGCGAGGCACTGGCTAAAGCTGCCCGAGATGGGAAGAGCTGCGCGGCATCCTTTGCCCTTGCTGCCGATGCTGCAGAACAAGCCGTCAAAGAAACTGCTTCACTCCAGTCACGAGTCAGTCGAGCTTCCTGGCTTCAGGAGCGCAGCAAGGGATTGCCTGACCCAGGCGCATCTCTCTACGCGAAAATATTTCGATCAATCGGCAACCGGTTGGCCGGCGAATAGACGCGAATGCACACGAATCAGTGCTCTCCTGCATTCGCGTCCATTGGTGTTCGTTAGCGGTTCATTTTAAGAAAGGCAATACTCCGCTCGATCACGCTCTGATCTCGCAGGATCCTCCAATGACCTACGCCGGAAGCAGGGATTAATTCCGCGGCCGGCCAGGCGGCGGCAAATGCTTCTCCATGCGAAAACGAAAGATCACGGTCTTCCGGATCGTGAAAGATAAGGACGGGAGTATGGAAATCCCTGGCCATTAGAGGAACCGAAAGGATTCTCGCCGAATAACGGGCGGCGAACCTTTGTCTAAGTTCGGTAGCGACCGGTTCTGGCAATTGGTGCAAGCAGATGAATTCTTCCAGCAGAGGTCCGATAAATGCCGCCGGCGCCAGGAAAACGGCGCGCGCTACGGTGAGACCTTGAGACAGCGCGATGGCGCTTCCCGCCGCGCCCAGGCAATGAGCAACAATTCCGTCAAGCGGGCCATTCACTTCAGCAATCGTTCGGGCTGTTCGTGCGAATGCCGGACCGCTGGCGAATGACCCGGAAGAAGCACCATGGGCCGGGGCATCAAACGCGATTACCTCAAAGCCGGCGTCTATCAGGCGTGGAATGAGGGCAAAAAACTGCGCGGCTCTTCCACCCCAACCATGGACGAGGAGCACCCTTCGATCCCCCAATCCCCAACGATAGTAGGCAATGCGTTCTTCGGGATTTTCCGTTCCAGGCCGCAACGTGACTTCGGCGTGATTGGCCATCGCCAAGATCTCGGTCTCTCGTTTCAGGTTCCGCAGAGGCGGCGGCGGTCGCAGAAATTCCCGGAGAGCTGAGGCGGAGTCCATGGACCAAGTAGTAAGCGCTAAGCAGTCAGCAGTAAGCAGTAATCGATCGTCGGAGGAATCCGCGGAGCGGAGACCAGTGAACTGCGAAAATCGGTCGGTCAGATGCCCCAGAACCTGAGAAACAGCTCATTGAATATTGACTCGTAAACAAAGTGATCCAGCCGTCTGCTTACTGCTCACTGCCTACCGCTTGATCCATCGTGCCTTTGAACTTCGGAGCTTCTTCCTCAACCCCAAAATTCGTGGCATAAAGTGAGTCGATCCTAGCCATTTCTTCGTCACTGAGGGCCGGGGTCTCTGGGGCGTTGGCAAACTCGATGAGCTGCTTTTCGTCGTAGATGTTTGGCAAGGTCGACGCGACTCGCGGATCGCAAAGTAGCCACTGCAGAGCCGCTTGCCCCAGAGTTCGGCCCGGCCCCTCCAAGAACCGTAGCTGTTCGACTTTCTTAACGCCATTCAATAGCCAGCTTCGAGGCCGATGGTTGCGATGATCGTTCGGTGGAAATTGAGTTTCTGCCGTGTAATGCCCTTCCAACATCCCGGAGGAGTGCGTCACTCGAATCAAAAACATGGTGTCGCGCACCGCTTCAATAGCGGCTTCCTGAATCGCTTTCCCCGGATGCTGTTCCAAAATGTTGTAGATATGTTGCGCGCTGGTCACATTCCTGCGCTGAACGCAATGCACCCCTTCGTATAGCCAACCGATGGCAGGCCCGAGCGCGATACCGAAATAGCGGATCTTTCCGGCCGTCTGGAGCGCCGTCAGCGTTTCCCAGACCGAGTCATCATCCACTTGTTCCATCCGGATATTGTGCAGCTGCAAAAGGTCGATCCGATCAGTGCGCAACCTGGTCAGTGCCGCGTCCGTCGCCTCGCGAATCGCGTCAGGAGAAAAATCTTGAGGGATCTCCCGCTGTCCTTTGCGCTCGTTTCCATGATGCACAAAATCGTAGCCAACTTTGGTAGCCACCACGATTTGATCGCGTTGGGTTGGGAACGCTTCGGCAATCAATTCCTCGCTCAATCCGTTCCCATAGGTATCGGCCGCATCAAACAACGTGATGCCAAGATCAAAAGCCCGTCGCATCAGCGCGATCGCCTCGGACTTGGTGAAGCTACCCCACCAACCGGTGGAGACCGTCCAGAGACCGAACCCGACTTCGCTCACGGTGAGATCGGTGTTGAGATAGATACGATATTTCATGGCGCAACCCCATTATTGTGTGGATCAATCGTCGTCGCAACCGGCCCCGAACGCTTCGCGATGACCAATTGGCCTCTTTCCTGCTGAGATCCTCCTATGAAAGCTTTCAGACTTGCTTGTTTTCAGTTCAAGGAGTGATGTAGCCAATTCAAGCCCCGACTATGGCGGGAAACTGGAGAAAAATAGGAGAACCACCCATGCAACCTGTTCGGACCTTTAATGTTTCGCCTCGGCTGCCCGAGGTGTTGGAACCGCTCAATGACCTGGCTCGCAACCTTTGGTGGACTTGGGAGCCCGACGCTCGCAAGCTTTTTCGTGACCTGAACCCGACGCTATGGGATCAAACCAATCACAATCCAATCCGGGTGCTGCAGTTATCGAGGCAGGCTCGCCTCGTAGAAATCGCCTCGGACGAAGATTATCTCCGCAGTATGCGCCACGTCCACGACCAATTCCGCGCCTATATGAGTCGTACCGACACCTACGGAAAACAGCGCCCCGGCGCACCGTGCATCGCTTACTTTTCGGCCGAATTCGGGTTTCACGAATCGGTGCCGAATTACTCGGGCGGTCTGGGAATCCTTTCGGGGGACCACTGTAAATCGGCCAGCGACCTCGATCTGAATTTTTGCGCGGTCACGTTGCTCTATCGGCATGGCTATTTTAAACAGCAGATCGGCAAAGACGGTTGGCAGGAAGCGGTCAGTCTAAACCAAAACTTCCACCATCTGCCAGTGCGCGATGCACGAATCGGCGATCAGACGCTCTTCGTAACAGTCGAGATTCTTGGACGAAATGTCACCGCGAAGGTCTGGGAACTTCAGATTGGGCGAATCAAGCTATTCTTGCTGGATACCGACATACAGCAGAATTCGCCGGAAGACCGCCTAATCACCGAACAGCTCTATGGGGGTGACTTTGAGATGCGCATCCGCCAGGAAATTGTTCTTGGGATTGGCGGGGTTCGTGCTCTGGATGCCCTTGGCATCAAGCCGGACGTCTTCCATATGAATGAGGGGCACTCGGCCTTCCTGTCGCTCGAAAGGATTCGGCAGTATGTCCAGGGCAAGGGAATGAGCTATTATCCGGCACTGCAGAGCGTGGCGGCCTCGAACGTTTTCACGACCCATACTCCGGTTCCCGCCGGTAATGACGCTTTCTCGCGCGACCTGATCGGCCGTTATCTAGGCAAATACGCGCATGATTTTGGCTTGGGCTTCGACGAATTCTTCGCCCTGGGCCAAACGATCGTCAATTCAGCGCAACTTTTCAGTATGACGATTCTGGCGTTGCGAACCAGCCGGCATGCGAACGGTGTAAGCAAATTGCATGGCGAGGTCAGTAAGAGTCTATGGCAAGATGTCTGGGCTGGCGTTCCGCTGGCGGAGGTACCGATCACCAGCATCACCAATGGCATTCACACCAAGACTTGGACTGCACCTGAATTTCATCGGATCTATGAAAAATATTTAGGCGCGGATTGGGCAGACCACCTGACCGACGGGGAGTATTGGCGTCGGGTCATCGATATTCCGGACGAAGTGCTCTGGCAAACCCATCGGCTGCTCAAGCAGCGACTGATCGACTTTGTCCGCGAGCGACTGCGGGTCCAACGGGCCCGCATTGGCGAGTCGCCCAAACAACTGCTCAAGATCAACAGCGTGCTTAATCCCGACGTACTTACCGTTGGGTTTGCCCGGCGGTTTGCCACCTACAAGCGCGGCACGCTCCTCTTTTCCAACAAAGAGCGGCTTCTCCGCTTAGTTCAGAACGCCGAGCGGCCCGTACAATTCATTTTTGCCGGAAAATCGCACCCGAAAGATGAGCCCGGTAAGAAGGTGATTCAGGAAGTTTATAATGCCTCGCGGGAAGCGGGTCTTGAACACGCAATTGTTTTCGTTGAGGACTACGACACCTACATCGGCCGCCGCTTAACCCAGGGTGTCGACGTTTGGCTCAATAATCCGCTGCGACCGCTCGAAGCCAGCGGAACCAGCGGAATGAAGCTTCCGCCGAACGGTGGCTTGAATTTTAGCGTGCTCGACGGTTGGTGGTGTGAGGGTTACAACGGCAAGAACGGCTGGCCCATCGGACCTGAGATCACGAGTGGTAGCGTTGAGTTTCAAAACGAAGTCGATGTGGACAGTTTGTTCAACATCTTAGAGAACCAGATCATCCCGCTCTTTTACGCGAAACCGGACGGCCGCTTGCCGCTCGCTTGGTTGCAGCTTATGCGGGAGTCCATCCGTAGCGTGACACCAGTGTTTAACACCCATCGGATGGTAAAGGAGTACAGCGAACGGCTCTATGAGCCGGCCGCGAAAGCCCTCCATGCGCTGAGCGCAAACAATTGCAAAGCAGCCATTGAACTGGCCGATTGGAAGCAAAACACGCGCGCCGATTGGGGTAAGATTCGCATTGAACAAGTGAACGCTTCACCCTCTGACGTGAGCGACCTTATTGTGGGAGATACGTTGCGGGTAGAAGTAAAAGTATTCTTGGGACCAGTTGATCCCTCGCACGTCCGCGTCCAAGCCTACATTGGGCACAGCGAGAATGGAAACATCTCCGACCCATTTACCATCGATCTCCAAGAGATAGAAAAAGGGGAGGCCCCGGGGCAATTCACGTTTAAGGGAACTATCAAGGCGACCGAGAGCGGGAGTTATGGTTTTAACGTGCGCGTGATCCCGACGCACCCTTATTTGAATCAAGAGCATGAGTTGCGCCTGATCACCTGGGCCAGGTAGGCGGGCGGCGCGGTCATTGAGTGAGAGGTGAGAGATGGCGTGAGTGCAGCCAAGACCATTCCGCGATTTGAGAGTTTGCGAACTTGCCAGAGCCGCAGCGAGTGAGATTTTCGAAGCGACTAAGAGTTTTCCCCGCGAGAAGCGATATTCCTTGACCAACCAAATCCGCCGTTCATCGCGCGCGACCAAGCCGATGATTTCTGAGGCGTGGGCTCGGCGACGTTATAAAACGGTTTTTGTCAGAAAGATTGACCAAGCGCTTGGCGGCCGAAACCCACCCGTGGCTCGATGATGCGTTTGACTGTAGGTCTTTCGACTCAGGCCAGTTCGAGAAAATGGATAGCAACTGGCGTTCCATTGTCGCAATGCTCGCCCGGATGATGGATCGCGCATTTGACTTTTGCAAGTACGCGTCTGACAGGGACTATCGAGGAAACGACGATGGAAGAACCAGCCAGTTGGCCTGGCGAGAACATTGGTGATTTAGATGGAGCCAGCTCATGAAATTACGATCACTTCTCACCAATCATTTCTCACCAATCACTTCCGGCTTCAGCGCCGCTCGCCGCGCTGTCACCATCTCCTAGATTCTAAATTCTAGATTCTCACTTCTCCGATGCCCCTCGCCTTCTCGACCTGCTGGAACTCCGCTCGGCATCGGCACGGCGAAGAAATGCTGCAGGAAATTGTCGATCTCGGTTTTCGCGCAGTTGAGCTAAGTCACGGGATTCGTGTCCCTCTGGTTGAGGGGATACATCGCTTCGTCTCGGATGGCGCGGTCGAAGTGACCAGTCTGCACAACTATTGTCCGTTACCTATTGATATCCTGCAGGCTGCGCCCGATTGCTTTCAATGTACCTCGCACCGCTCCAGCGAGCGTGCTCGGGCCCTGCGGCATACGCTGGCAACGATTGATTTGGCGGCTCAGCTCGGAGCCAAACGGGTGGTGTTGCATCTCGGCTCGGTACCGATGTCGAAAAAATCCGAGCGGTTGCTCGACTATCTTCAGACAGGGAAGACATCGGACCGCAAGTTTTTGAGTTGGAAAGAACAAGCGATCCGAAAACGCGCCCAGCTCGACTATTATCCCCGGGTGGCGGAGTGGCTCACTAAGATCACAGAGCACGCCAGGCAAGCCGGCATTCTGCTCGGCGTCGAAAACCGCATCGGGATGGAGACCTTCCCGTCGGAGCAAGAGTTTAGACAGCTCTTCCAGGATTTTGGCACCGAAGTGCTCGGTTACTGGCACGATTTTGGACACGCTCAGGCGCGGCATAATCTGACGCTCTTGGACCACCGGGAATGGCTAACGGAAATGCTACCTCGCTTATTGGGATGTCACGTGCACGACGTAAAGTTCCCGGACCGCGATCACCGAGCCCCGTTCACAGCCGAACTACCGTTTGCGGACTTAATCCCTCTGGTCCCGGCTTCTGTTCCTTTGGTTTGGGAGCTTAGTGCGAGCGTCACTCGCTCAGAAATAAGGGTCGCCCTGGAGCGCTGGAACACATTATTCAAGAATGATGACCAATTATGACGAATCACTCGTCGAAACAGGGTGATGCTACGCAGCTTCTGCGTCCGTCAGTTATTTTGCATCTCGCTGTCACGGCCGATGGCAAAGTATCCACCGGCAATTACACTCCTGCTCGTTTTACATCTTTCCGCGATAAGCACAGGTTGCTAGAGGTAAGGGCACTGGGCGACGCCGTTCTGGTGGGGCGAGGCACCCTGGAAAAAGATCAGATGTCCATGGATTTGCCCGACGAACGATTGCGACAACGTCGAATCAGGGAAGGTAAACCTGAGTATCCATTGCGCGTGATTCTTTCCGCATCCGGGAATATCTCGCCGACACTTCCGGTCTTTCAAAAGGGAAACGCCCCGATAGTGATTTACTCGACTAAAAAAATGGCGGCAGCGCAGCAGCGGTTACTCAACGAGCATGCGACCGTGCATATCTCAGCAAGTGACGAGGTCGATGTTTTTTGGGTACTCTGGCACTTACATGGAAATTACCATGTTCGATCGGTGGTCTGCGAAGGGGGACCGTCGCTGGTGAGCGCCTTAGCTTGGGCCGACACCATTGACGAAATTTATCTGACGATCGCTGCAAAGGTATTTGGTGGATCGGCTGCGCCTGGATTAACCGGGCTGCCTGGCAGATTTTTCCCGGCAAGCCGCCAATTTCGATTAATCGATATCGATCGCGGAGATAATGAATGCTATCTCCGGTACCGACGAAATCCCTGACCGCATGCATCAAGTCAATTCGATCGTCATGCGCGCGCCGAAAGAGCGCATCTTTGAAACGGCAGCTGATCTGGAAAAGTGGCCGACGTTCCTACCTCATTATCGCTTTATCCACTATTACGAACGAGGCGCGGAACGCAACGTAGTGAGGATGGCGGCCCGCCGAGATTTCATACCAATCTCTTGGGTTTCCGAAGAGATCATCGATCGCAGCAAGTTCGAAGTACGCTTTAAGCATCTTAAGGCCTGGACGAAAGGCATGGAAGTGGTATGGACCTTTGCGGAAGCCCCCGAGGGTGTCCGAGTGTCCATCATTCACGACCTTCACTTCCGCTATTCTACCTTGGCGCCTTTAGCTGAGCCGATCATCGGTGATTTCTTCATCGGCCACATCGCCAATCAAACCCTCAAGCATATGAAAGCCCACCTGGAACGCGGATGAGACGAGTCGTCATTACCGGATTGGGGCCGATCACCGCGATCGGCGTCGGAAAAAAAGCTTTCTGGGAGGGAATCACTAGCGGGAAGTCCGGAGTTGGGCCAGTTACTCGATTTGATCCCAGTCTTTTCAACGCTCACAGCGCAGCCGAAATTCATGACTGGGAGCCAGAAAAATTCTTTCCATCGCAGCGCTTAAAGCGTTTGGATCGCTATGCCCAGTTTGCAGTTGGTTCTGCAAAACTCGCTCTGGAAGATAGTGGCCTTTCGTTTTCTCCAGAAAATCCACAATCGCGGGTTGGGGTCAGCTTCGGAACGGCCTTAGGAGGTGTTTCTAACGCGGAGAAACAACATGTCTCCTTCGTTCACAGTGGTCCGAAGTCGGTCCATCAGACTATCGCCCTTCAGGTCTTCGGCGGCTCCGCTCATTGTAATATCGCGATTGAGTTCGGTCTGCGCGGCGTCGGCACCACCAACTCAAATAGTTGTGCGAGCGGCAACGTCGCGATCGGTGAAGGGTATCGGTACATTCGTGATGGCTGGGCTGACGTGATTATCGCGGGCGGCGCAGAAGCACCTCTGAGTCCCCTTTCGTTCGGAGCCTTCGCCTTCATCCGGACTATGAGTCGATGCGACCCGTCAGTCGCCTGCCGGCCCTTCGATCGAAATCGGGATGGGTTCGTCATGGGAGAAGGCTCGGCCAGCCTGATCCTGGAGGAGTACGAACATGCTAAGGCTCGCGGTGCGCACATTTACGGCGAGGTCGTGGGCTACAGCCTCAACAACGATGCTTTTCACATGACCGCACCGTTGCCGTCCGGTGATTCGTGCATCCGCGCTATGGAAGACGCATTGAGCGCCGCCCAGATTAACCCAGAGCAGGTGGACTATATCAGCGGGCATGCCAGTTCCACCCAACTTAACGACGCGAATGAGTGTGCTTGTGTAAAGAAAGTGTTTGGGAGCCTGGCGACAAAAATCCCGGTAAGCGGCACGAAGGCCTTCTACGGTCATCCCCTTGGGGCCAGTGCGGCGATTGAAGCCGCCGTCTGCGTGTTGGCGATGCAACATGATTTCGTGCCACCGACGCTCAACTACGAGACGCCGGACCCAGCCTGTGACCTAGATGTCGTACCCAACCAGCCGCGGGAAAAACAGATCAATTATGCACTGAGCAACGCCTTCGGATTTGGCGGGATCAATTCGTGCGTGCTGTTTCGTAAGATTTAGAAGCTCTTGGATACTCCTCTGCCCTTCGGGCCGCTTCGTACCTTTGAGATAAAATTTAGAGCTCCTCCTCAGAAAGCAGCATTCCGCTTTCGCCGCCATGGATAACGGTGTGAGCCAAGCCGGGCGCGGCGGCCAACACGTGATCGGCAAAGAAACGGGCGCTCGCAATCTTACCCGCATAAAAGTCTCTATCCCCCTTGCCTTCCGCTAATCGATCTGTGGCCACCAATGCTCCGCGGCCAAGCTGCCAGCCACCGGCAACAATGCCGAAAAGTCTGAGGAAGGGCACCGCGCCAACCATTACCTTTCTTGGATCGACCGAATACTTGGCAAGGATGTGCTCCACCGCGCTTGATAGTGCGTCTACTCCGCTGGCCAATCCGTTGCGGACGCTCACCAAAGACGGATCGGAACCCTTTGCCTTCAATTCGGCGTCGAACCGGCGCATCTCGTCCAGGACGGCGTGCATCGCCATACCTTGATCTCGAACAATCTTTCGACCGATTAGATCATTGGCCTGAATCCCGGTTGTTCCTTCGTAGATCGTCGTGATTCTCGCATCGCGCCAATGCTGGGCGGCTCCTGTCTCCTCGATATACCCCATACCCCCGTGTACCTGTATTCCCAAGGATGCCAGCTCGATCCCTGTTTCGGTGCTCCAGCCCTTCACTACCGGAGTCATCAGGTCGACAAAAGCCTGACTGCGTTTCCGGTAAGCTTCGTCGGGATGCCGCATTGCTATGTCGCGTGCTCCCGTAACCACGTACGCGAGCGACCGAGTTGCCTCCGTCTGCGACCTCATGAGCAGCAACATACGGCGTACATCCGGATGCCGGATGATGGGTACCGGCTCATTTCCTCCGGAAACATCGCGTCCCTGGATGCGCGTTTTGGCATAGGCCAGCGCCTGCTGGTAGGCGCGCTCGCCAATAGCAACTCCTTCCAGTCCGACGGACAAACGGGCGACGTTCATCATGATGAACATGTATTCCAATCCCCGGTTCTCCTCTCCTACCAGAAAACCGGCCGCACCCCCTCGATCGCCATAAGACATCACGCAGGTCGGGCTCCCGTGTATCCCCAACTTATGTTCAACCGAAAGACAAAGCGCATCGTTGCGCTGTCCCAGAGTGCCGTCGTCGTTCACCAGAAATTTGGGCACAATAAAGAGCGATATCCCTTTGACCCCGGGAGGAGCATCCGGGGTACGGCCAAGTACCAGGTGAATAATGTTTTCCGACAAATCGTGTTCGCCGTACGTGATAAAAATCTTCTGCCCAAAAATCCGGTAGGTACCATCGGCCTGTCGCACGGCCCGAGTTCTGACCGCGGCAAGATCTGAACCGGCTTGCGGCTCAGTCAGATTCATGGTGCCGGTCCAACGGCCCTCCACCATGCTAGGCAAATACTTTCTTTTTTGGTCGTCAGTGCCACGCAGCAATAAGGCCTCAATGGCTCCTTGGGTCAGTTGAAAGCAGGCAGAAAACGCCAGATTCGACGATTTCCACATTTCCTGCACGGCTGCACCGACCAGACTGGGAATTGCCTGGCCACCATAATTCAAATCAAATCCCAGGCGGTTCCAACCAGTGTCGACGTAGCTCCGGTAGGCCTCTCGAAAACCGGGAGCCGTGATCACGTTCCCATCCTTCCAGATCACACCCTCCTGATCTCCTACCTGATTAAGCGGGGCCAATACTTCACTGGCAAAGCGGCTCGCTTCTTGCAGAATCGCGCTGACTACGTCGGCGTCATTGTCTTGCCAACCGGGCAGCGCAATCACCTGCTCGAGTCCCGCAAGTTCGCATATGACGAACTGCATATCCTTGAGTGGTGCTTCATAGGTACTCATAGTCTGAGGTACAGTAATCGGTATTCAGTAATCGGTATTCGCCAATCGGCTACGGAAGAAGGATGTCGGTGCAACTGGTTGCAGTCTGCCACCGATTACTGATTACTCTCTCCCCTTCCGCGTTGCTTTTCAAACGCTCCTACTCACGATAGCCCCAGTTTCACCTTGGCCCGCCGCAAATTTTCCGCGACCAGCTCGGCAATGTCGAGAACCTGAGGCGCTCCAGGTTTGCCCGCGCTTTCACTGCTGTTGAGCATTGACTTACAAAATGGACAACCGGCAGCAACCACCTGAGCGCCGGTCTGTTCGGCTTCTCGAAAACGGTTCTCGGCAACTCTCATCGTTCCCGGTTCTTCTTCCTTCCAGAACTGCGCACCGCCTGCACCACAACAAAAACTATTGTTGCGACTCCGAGGCATCTCGATTAACCGCTCCGGACTGCCATCGGATAGCACGTGGCGAGGAGCATCGTAAACGCCATTGTGACGTCCAAGATAGCAAGGATCATGATAAGTGATCTTTTCATTGAGGATCATCTCCGGGAGCCTTCCTTCGCTAATCAATTCTTCGATGAACTGGCTGTGATGCATGACCCGGTAGTTTCCACCTAATTGAGGGTAGTCGTTGGCCAGCGCATTAAAGCAGTGCGGACAAGTCGTGACCACCCGCTTCGACCGACCTTCATCCGCTTTCTCGGACGTCAGTACAGCGTTCAGCGTTTCCACATTTTCTGTTGCTAGGTTGTAGTACAGATACTCATTCCCGGCTCGCCGCGCAGGATCGCCTGTGCATTTCTCCTTTTTCCCCAGAATGGCGAAATTCACTTTTGCATGAGTCAGGATCTCGGAGAAAGAGCGAGCCACCTTCTGCGCAGAAGGGTCATAAGCGCCTGCACATCCCACCCAGTACAGAACTTCGAAATCCGGATTATCCTCGACGGTGGACACCTGCAAATCGCGCCCCGGCCAATCCGCTCTGGAGTCCTGGGCTACACCCCAGGGATTTCCGGAACGCTCCATGTTACGGAAAGCGCCGTTGAGTTCTTGAGGAAATCGGCCGTTAGTCATCACTGCATCCCGCCTCAGATCGACGATATCGGTCAATTGTTCGCAACCGACTGGGCACGCTTCAACACAAGCGCCACAGGCCGTGCAAGCCCAAAGGGCGCTCTCACTGAGCGCAAACTCCATCACTGGCCGAGGACTGGGGTTCCCTAAGGCAAGCGCGGGTCGAACCGCGTTGAGTTCGTATCGCTTATTAATCTCGATCGCCGACGGTGCCAAAGCCTTACCGGTGGCGTGAGCCGGGCATACATTGGTGCAACGGTTACACTGAATGCAGGCGTAAGGATCGAATAACTGGGTGAACCGGTATTGTTCCAACTTTGCCACACCGAATTGTTCGACGGTTTCATCCTCGAAATTGATCGGATCAAGAGCTCCGCTCCCCACCTTCTTTCCGGTTCCATCACGGCGTCCTAATCCCAGCCGAATAGGAGCCGCAAAAAGATGGATATGCTTCGACCGCACAAAGTAAGGCAGAAAAGCAAGGATTAACCCCAGCGACGTCCACCAGCCTATGTGCCAGCCAATCATTCGACTGCCCCCGAATCCCAGGGAGTGCGCAATCGCGCTTGCTACAGGTTGCCAACGATCGAGATGACCTTCAGCGGCTAGCAAAGACCCGGCCCCGAACAGGCGGAATCCAACGTGCAAAAATATAAACGCTGCAACAATCAAGCTATCCAGCCGGATGCCTCCTGCCTGGACGCCAGGATGAAGCAGGACAGAATCGTTAAACCGTTCCAATTTGGCGTCGTGTTGGATGAAGCGGCGCCAAAAGAAGAAGATCACACCGATCAGAACCAAAAATCCAAAGATATCCGCCCCCAGCCGAAATAAGTCTGCCACCAGGGAACTACCCAACCAGACAAACCAGTTAGCCGGGAAAAAGCCCTCCCCAAGGTCTACCAGGTTTACTAACACGTAAAAGCTGAATCCGTAAAAGATAAAGCTGTGAAAGAACCCGACCATCGGACGATTCTGAAAGACCGTGACCTGAGTGATAGTCTGGACTAACGCTTCCCGAACCCGCTCAAAAACTTGATTCGTTCTTGAATAATACTCGGGTTGTCCTTTGCGAATAACGGCAATAATTTGGCTGACTCCCAGATAAGTCGCATAGACCGAAAGCACCGCTAACAGGGCGAACACTATCTTCTCGGGGATAGTCAGCATAAACAGGAAGAATCTAATCTGGAATCCGCTATTGAACCGCAGATTGCGTTACCGGGGTATAATCCGCAGATTTCGCAGATTACACAGATTTCTGATTTACTGACTCGGGCCGGTCAATCCTAGGAATAGCTCGGCTGGGGATCTGGCGCTTTACCTGACCCAAGACTTTGGATTTCTAGTGGCGGAACAGCTTTGCTACCAAACATTCCAAATGTCTCCGAGTATCTCCTACTAAGGACTCGAAAATAATCTGTGTAATCTGCGGATTATCCGCTTCTGCGGTCCACCTCTTCTTCGGTTATAGTTTCAAAGTTGTGCAGTAAGTTGGGGAAGAATCTCCAGGGCATCTCCCACCAAACCGTAATCTGCTACCTGAAAGATCGGCGCGTCTGGATCTTTGTTGATCGCCACGATTACTTTGGAATCTCGCATTCCGGCAAGATGTTGGATAGCTCCCGATATTCCCACTGCGATGTACAGATCCGGCGCAACGATCTTACCGGTCTGACCGACCTGGTAATCGTTTGGTACATACCCGGCATCCACGGCCGCACGGGAAGCTCCTACAGCTGCATTCAGTTTCGCCGCTAGTGCTTCGAGCAACTTGAAGTTCTCCGCCTTTTGCAAGCCGCGCCCGCCCGAGACAACGACCTTGGCTGCGGTCAATTCAATCTTACCTCCACCGTCCGAAAGCTGGCGTCCAACCAATCGGGTGCCGCTCTTATCCTCAACAATCTCCTTTACCAGCTCGATCGGCGCGCTGGCTTCAGTAAATGCAGCCCTATCAAATCCCGTGGAAAGGACGGTCAGGATTTTGATTGTGTCCGCCGCTGATTGTACGGTCGCGAGCGCGTTACCGGCATAGATTGGCCGGACAAAAGTATCAACGCCCAGCACCTCGATGATGCCGGAGATTTGCTGGACATCAAGGCACGCGGCCACGCGGGGAAGCACATTCTTTCCAAACGTCGTTGCGGGCGCCAACACATGTGAATATTTGCCCGTCCGGACCTGCTGTAACACTTGGGCTGAAACAGCTTCGGCGGTCTGTGGGCCCAGATGGGGAGCATTTGCCAGGAAAACTCTGCTCACCCCCTCCGCGCGAGCACTCGCCTCGGCTACTGCTCGCGAGTTCTCTCCAATGACCAGAACGTGCACCTCCAAGCCTCCGCCCTTTTCGCTGATCTTCTTTGCGGCGGTCACCACATGCTGAGTAGCCGGCTTCAGAGAGACGTTGTCATGTTCAGCAAGAACTAAGATTGCCATAACGAATCAGAGAACACGAAGTAGTGAAGCGTCGGAGCGTTGGGCAGCGGCTGCAGACCACGAAAGGATTCGCGGCTTGATATTGGCTGGTTCTTTCTTTCCCTTCATCTTTGCTCCGCTGCTCCATTGTTAGATCACTTTTGCCTCTTCGCGAAGCTTGGTGATGAGTTCCTCTACGCTGGCCACTCGAATCCCCGGCTTGCGGGGACGAGGCGCCTCGACTTTCAGGGTCGTTACTCGAGGGGTCACGTCTACCTGCAGATCTGCGGGCTTTAGGATATCTAACGGCCGTTTTTTTGCCTTCATGATGTTCGGAAGAGTCGTGTAACGTGGCTCATTGAGGCGCAAATCGGTCGTGATCACCGCGGGCAACCGAAGTTCTAAGGTTTCCAGACCCCCGTCGATTTCCCGGGTTACGGTAGCTTTCCCATCGGCCACCTCCACTTTCGAAGCAAAGGTCGCTTGGGGCCAATCCAGTAAGGCAGCCAGCAGCTGCCCGGTCTGATTCGAATCGTCATCGATCGCCTGTTTACCGAGGATGACGATTTGGGGCAGCTCTTTGAGCACTAGGGCTTTGAGCAACTTGGCGACAGCCAGCGGTTGTAATTCAAACTCCGTTTCGATCAAAATACCGCGGTCCGCACCCATGGCGATCGCGGTTCGCAGAGTTTCCTGGCAAGCCCCAGAACCGATAGACACTGCGACCGCCTCAGTCGCTACGCCGCGCTCCTTTAGGCGAATCGCCTCCTCAACCGCAATCTCGTCAAACGGGTTCATCGACATCTTGACATTATCCAGATCCACACCGGAACCGTCGGACTTAACCCGGACCTTGACCATGAAATCAACGACTCGCTTAATGGGCACCAATACTTTCATGCAGCAATTTTCTCATCTAATACGGCGTAGCCTACCAAAAACCTATAACAAATCAGGCCCCCATTCTTAGTCATCCCCGCCCTGAAGAATTTCTGTATTCTCAAAGCCGAAATCTAGCAATTCGCTTCCACAACGGACTCGAATACCTGGATACGGTTCGCCGGGTTCCTGCGCAGTACGTTTTCGAGATGGTGGCAGCCGTGGGAAAGAAACAGCGGAGAACTCGCGTGCTGCGTCGGTCATGGGCGAGGGGCCCCTGCCGAGATCTCTCGCATATAATCTGGATTTCATAGATTGTAAGTACAGGTGGAAATTTGGTTTTTAATTTAACTGGTGTGATCTCTTCCGAGCGGAAGAGGTGGTCCGGTACTGAATAGCCAACGCGCAGCGATAGCTTAGGCTACTCGTACGTTCGAGTAACCTACTACTACCAATAGGCCGATTTGCTGGCTAAACCGGATAACTGACATGAGTGCGGAAAGTAGTTCGTAAGCTGCAAATCCGTCAAGGGCGGATTCAGGAAAAGACTGAAACCTAGGATTTCGTAGACTGCTTTTGTTCATCGCAAGATGTGCGAATACGCCTCGTGAATCCTCCGTCGATCGAGCGGGCGCTTGTTTTTTGTCGTCGGGCACCGTAGTTTTTTAAAGTCCCTCTGGGGACCCGACTACTCAGCGATGTCTACAACGACGAAGAGCAGCTATCCCACTCTCGACTTCGACTTGGGCTTCGAGATCGACCAATTACGTGAGACGGTTCGCGACTTTAGCGACAACGAGATTGCACCACGGGCCGAGGCGATTGACCGCGAGGATAAGTTTCCTCGCGATCTGTGGCCGAAAATGGGGACGCTAGGGCTGCATGGGATCACGGTGGAAGAAGAGTACGGCGGGACTGGCATGGGCTATTTGGCTCATGTCGTAGCGATGGAAGAGGTGAGCCGCAGCTCAGCCTCGGTCGGTTTGTCCTATGGCGCACATTCCAACTTGTGCATTAACCAAATCAGGCGCAACGGCAGCGAGGAACAGAAACAGCTTTATCTGCCGAGATTGGTCAGTGGCGAGCATTTAGGAGCGCTGGCGATGAGCGAGTCGGGTGCCGGCTCCGACGTCGTGAGCATGCGCACTCGGGCTGATCGCAAACGCGATCGCTACGTACTCAATGGTACCAAAATGTGGATCACCAATGGATCCGAGGCCGACGTCGTCGTGGTCTATGCCAAGACTGATCCCGATGCCGGCCCGCGCGGGATCACGGCTTTTCTCATCGAGAAAGGAATGCAGGGTTTTGCGGTGGCCCAGAAGCTCGACAAGCTCGGCATGCGCGGCTCGCCAACGTGCGAGCTGGTGTTCACTGACTGTGAGGTACCTGAGGAGAATGTGCTCGGTACGGTGAACCGCGGAGTCAACGTGCTGATGAGCGGTCTTGATTACGAGCGGGTGGTACTGGCTGCCGGACCGCTCGGCATTATGCAGGCCTGTCTGGACGCAGTGGTGCCTTATGTCCACGAACGTAAACAATTCGGTCAACCGATCGGCGAATTTCAACTGATCCAGGCCAAGCTCGCCGATATGTATGCGACGCTCAGCGCCTGCCGTGCCTATGTCTACGCGGTGGCGAAAGCCTGCGACCGCGGCCAGACGTCCCGCAAGGACGCAGCAGGAGCAATCCTCTACGCGTCGGAGAGGGCGACCTGGATGGCACTCGAAGCAATCCAGGCACTGGGTGGAAACGGCTACATAAATGATTTCCCCACCGGACGCCTCTTGCGCGATGCCAAACTTTACGAGATCGGCGCCGGCACCTCAGAGATCCGCCGCATATTGATCGGCCGAGAGATTTTTGACGAGACGGCATGAGATTCAAAATCCTGCTTCTCGTGAGGATTTTCGTCCTCGTGCTCAAGCAGTCGATCCCGCGGAGAATCGATGAAAGTACCTGGAGAATCGTCCCGGAGGGACAGAGCGAAAGTAGCCCGGTACGAAGTGCCGGGTTAACGTAGAAAGAAGCGAAGCGTCCAAACTGGGCCGTTCAATCATGTCGTGTCGATGGCAACCCGATACGACGAAAGAGAGGCGAACAATCTCAACCGTCCCGCCGGGACGGAATCGCTATTTTATAGGCGACCCAGCACTGAAGTGCTGGGCTACTTCCGCTCTGTCCCTCCGGGACGATTCTCCAGCTTCCATCTGGCGGCGACAGCAGGAGCTTGGCACGCCCAATACCATCGCGGCAAAGCCGCAACCAAAGCGATGAAAAACAACCGCGAATAGACACCAATGGACACGAATTGATTCCTTTATTCGCGTCTATTTGCGTTCATTCGCGGTTAGAAAATCCTCGCAAAAAAACGAGAATCGCAACCAGTGTAGTACAAAGAATCCTGGAAAAGGCTTAGGCCAGGAATCACGGGAGTTGCCAGCTTTGTCTGAGAGTTCGGTACGTGGATTCCGGCAGCTGAACGAGTAAAGGATGTTTTTCCGCGTTGAGCCAGTGAACTAGGAACGTGAGTTGGTCTAGGGCCATCGCCGTACATCCGGAAGTTGAAACCCGTTCGCCCGCCCAAAAGTGCAAGAAGATGCACGACCCGAAGCCGGGGTAGGGCTTCCAATTATGCTCTACAATCACGACCCATTGGTATAACCGGTCGGGGCGAAGCATTTGCTCAGCGCTGGACCAGTCCACCTGATCCACGGTATTGCGATCAACCACTCGGTTGTAGTAACGGGATCTTGAATCGTCGACCCCTTCCGTCGTTGCCGTGATCTGTCTATAAGGAAAATGCAGAGCTCCGGTCCGGCCTGGGGAAGAAACTCCCATACAAGCGTTCAACCGGAAGACACCAGCCGGTGCTCGCCCGTCACCTTCCCTTTTGCGCGGGTCTCCACGCACACCATTACCATGCAGTCCGATGCCCCAGCCCAATCCATTCTTTCCGACGACACAAGGGAAGCTCAAATGCACTGGGCTCCACTTTTCGGCCTGAATCCGCTCGAACAGCTGAATAGTGCCACTGGTCGCGTTCCAGTCCGGTACTAAGACCAGAATCATTTGGTTGCATGCGGCAACCTCCGTCGTTGGAGCGGCGAGCCGATAAGACATGGGTTGGACTTGAGCGCATCCAAACAGAATAAGCAGCGGGCCAACTGCGGGGATAAGCCTTAGTGTCCATTCGCAGTTCATCTCTTGGAGTGCTATGTGATGCAGAGTTGGAATCCTATGAAAAATGTTTTTGCCTACCTCCTCGCGTTCGGGTTTGGTGCCCTTCTCGCAGCGAGCACTGGCTGCACGCCGAGCGATTCTGCTGGCAGCGATTCTGCGGCTCTGCAATCGGTCGGCTCTATTACCAACGAGAGTCCGGAGTATCAGCCGCCCCGCAGCCCAGGCTTTGATGATAACAGAGGTTCGCGCTAGCGATTCTCGACGTGCAACCTCGGCAGATAGCTTGGCCAATCGTTCACCACGAAATGCCACCATTCAGTACGGATACCCTGAAACCCGCCGACACTCATGGCATGTTGAAGGAGCAGGAGGTTTTTGGCCACATTGCGGTCTTTGCCTGTATACCAAAAAGAGGCTGATGGACCGACCGCGTCGAAATCACTCGGCATTGGAACCTCGTTGCCTTCGCTGTCAACAACCGTGACATCGACCGCCACACCGAGAGTGTGCAACGCCAGCTGGCCGGGATGCGCCACGAAGTCAGAGTCGTGAATCTTGTTCCACAGCGCTTTTTGTACTACCGGCGGTCGCCACCCGTCCCAAACTGCCAAGCCATAGCCCCGCAAATTCAGCCAGGCTTGGGCACGGGTTAGGCCTTGCGCAATCTCCGGCACCACGTAGCAACGAAAAGTGGATGGATAAATCGCGTATCCCAGCATGTTCTGCGACGTCGCATAGCGCAGATCAATTTTAATCAAGGGATCGATCGTCATAACATCCACGAGCCCGGCAGGCGGCGCGAAATCGTCTCCTTCACTTTTCGTTGCCGTGACGATCAACAGCAAGACGAAAAACAATTTCTGGCCCATGAGCGCGGGTCGGATGTTTTCACAGCGAACCTGGAATTTCAAGAGATTGTCGCTCGCCCCGGACTATCAATATTCAAACACATTTGAGTATTGTTATTTACTTCCGATTACCGATCCCGTTCTCGTGACGAAAATGTAACATGTTCGTCATTACACTGAAGCCGTTGAAAGGGTTAAACAGGGGGTGCTGATGAAAATCGGTCGCCCCGCAAAACCCACCGCTTCCCTGGGATCGACGATGAGCCGTCCGGCTGCTCACCGAGACGGTCTTTCGATCCCAGGATCTGCCAGTGAGGCTACCGATGTATTCGCCCAACTGCTCTGAAAACAGAAAACGAAGAAATATGCGCCCAACTCAAAGAATCTGCGTAGTCGCCCTCTTAGCGGCCGCAGCGACTATCCTCCCCAGTCTCGCTGATGAGGACAATGACGATACCGCTTATCCGATCAGCCATGTCGTGGTGATCTTTCAGGAAAACGTTTCCTTTGACCATTATTTTGCGACCTATCCCTTCGCCCTGAACCCGCCGGGGGAACCGGCCTTTCATGCCAAAGAGGGCACTCCGTCGGTCAATGGCCTCAATGAGGCTTTATTGACGAGCAATCCGAATTCACTCCAGCCGCAGCGGATTGATCGTTCGCATGTGAATACCGCCGACCAAGACCATAACTACCAGGCCGAACAACAGGCTTTCGATGCGGGGCTCATGGATAAATTCGTCCAATTCACCGGTACGCCCGAGGGAGGTGGACCTAGCAAAGTCATGGATTATTTCGACGGCAACACGGTGACCGCCTTATGGAATTATGCCCAGCATTATGCGCTGAACGATAATTCTTATAACACGACGTTCGGTCCATCAACTCCCGGTTGCTTGAACCTTATTTCCGGTAACACCCACGGCGTGATTCCTACCGACCTGCCATCGACGACGGTTCAGGGAACGGTAATTGGCGATGCCGATCCTACTGGTGATATCGCGTCTGCCGGTACCACCATACAGCTGTCGGGCAAGAACATTGGTGATTTGCTGAACGCGAAGGGCATCACCTGGGGCTGGTTTGAAGGCGGTTTTGACAATCCGAGCGCTTCTCACATTGGAAGCAACGGCAATCCAAAAACTGACTACATTCCTCACCATCAGCCGTTCCAATATTATCCGCAGACCGCTAATCCGAATCATCTACCGCCGACTTCCGTGGCAGAGATCGGCAAGACGGATCAGGCCAATCACCAATACGATATCACCCGCTTTTGGCAGGCGCTGCACGCCCACAAATTGCCTGCTGTTTCCTTCTTGAAAGCGCCGGCCTATCAAGACGGTCATGCTGGCTATTCTGATCCGTTGCTGGAGCAACAGTTCTTGGTCACTACGATCAACGAACTCATGAAAACACCGGAGTGGAACCACATGGCCATCATCATCAATTGGGACGATTCCGACGGCTGGTACGATCACGTGATGTCCCCCATCGTCAACCAATCCCAAACGCAGTACGATGCGTTAACGGGGACAAGTAGCACGGGAAGTAATCCGCCGCTGGGTGGTTTCCAAGGTCGCGCGGGATATGGTCCACGCCTTCCGCTCCTGGTCATTTCCCCATTTGCCAAGGCGAACTTTGTCGATCACGCCACTACCGATCAGTCCTCGGCTTTACGGTTCATCGAAGACAATTGGAAGCTAGGGAGAATCGGCAACAGCTCCTTCGATGCATTGGCTGGGTCTCTCGTAAATATGTTTGATTTCGATCAGCGCGAGGAGCGCGAGTGTCGCCTCTTCCTGGATCCGATCACAGGCGAGCCCTACGGATTCTAATTAGTTAGTCCCAGCCCGCTCATGGTTTGAGCGCTCATTGGTTTTCGGCGGGATCCAATCGGGTCCCGCTTCTTTTTCAGGGAACAGCCGCGAAAGAACACAGCGCAGCGTAACCGCAACCGAAACGACGAAAAACAACCGCGAACAGACACCAATGGATCCTCCTTCGCTCGGCGAGCTACGGCGGGACAGGCCGCGAATTGGGTCCTCGTATTCGGGTTAATTCGCATCCATTCGCGGTTAGAAATCCTCGCAAAAAAAGCTTTGACCAATAGCAGTGCAAAAGACGGGGAGAGGTTCAATCCTTAGGCAAAAAAGCCATTTCAACTAGTCTTTCCCGCGGCTAGCGGCGCGACTTGATGAACGCGTCAATTCCCTCCCGGATCTCGGCTGTGGGGACCATACGCGCAAAAGCTTCGGCTTCGATGGCTAGCCCTTCGTCGATCGTCGTGTTTAATCCGCGAGTGACTGCATATAGGCAACTAGCCACGGCGGCGGGCCCGAAGCGGGCGATACGCCGACCCAAGCCGACAGCCTCATCAATGAGTCTCTCCTTCGCAACCAGACTGTTAATTAGACCAAATTGTTTTGCCTCCTCGGCGCTGATCGGCTCAGCGGTAAGAAGCATTTGCAACCCTCGCTTCCGTC
Organism: uncultured Verrucomicrobiae bacterium; assembly: GCA_963804425.1. Classification (GTDB taxonomy): domain Bacteria; phylum Verrucomicrobiota; class Verrucomicrobiia; order Chthoniobacterales; family JAFAMB01; genus DASTDH01. The sequence continues at coordinate 26,933 of CAWDQF010000009.1, forward strand.
CAATCAGCCGCGGAAGCCGCTGCGTGCCGCCGAAGCACGGAGGCATACCAAGGGCAATCTCTGATTTCGCGAATTGGGCATCCGGAGAAGCAATCGACAGGTGCGTCGCCTCCACAATTTCGCAACCGCCTCCGTAGGCTAGACCGTTGACTGCCGAAATTACGGGTTTGGAAAAACTCTCAATCCGCCGGGTCATACCCTGCCCGCGTCGGACGAATCGGCGATAGGCGACGTCCGCACCCCGCGCTACATCCTTTGAGAATTCGTGGATATCAGCCCCAGCACTGAAGGCCCGGCCGGCCCCGGTCAGAATAACGGCTCGGACGTTGTCTTCCGTTTCGATCTCATCGAGAGCATGCACGATAGCGTCAACCAATTCGTAATTTAAGGCGTTGAGCTTGGAGGAACGCTCGAAGGTCAGGACCGCAACAGAGTCACGGTTCACGCGCGAAATAACGTTGGAGTTCATTGGGAGTAAGTGTAGCCGAGATTTCCAGGAAAGACGACGGAGCCTCGGAAACCATGCATGCACACGAGTCGCCCGAACCGCCGGATCCATTTCGTGTCCATTAGCGTGCATTCGCCGTTCTTCCTTTCCGTTTGGTCGCGGCTATGCCGCACCTTGGTCTTCCCGATCTTCTGTGAAAATGATAATCGAAATCTTGTCGAGCTGTGTAAGTCGTGAATCTGCGGTTATCTCCCGATTCTAGCCCCAGCGATTCCCGCACGCGGGACTTGATTTCCCAACGGCGAGACCATCTGGCGCGTCTTGCCGGTTTGTTTTTAGAGTCTAACTCGCCGCATCTCACTCGTATTCAGTAGATTGTGAAACTCTGCCTGTCTTGGCACAGAACCTGTTCTCTGATCTGCCCCGTAAGACCGAATAAGCGCTCAACGACGAACGTCTAAATGAGCTTAAAAGGAGCAAAATGAAAACTTCAAGAATTCCGAGAGAAAAGAACCCGTACTTCTTGACCGGTCGTAGGAAGACGAGCTTTTTCAATTGGCTTTTCCCGCGACGTAGCTCAGTGCGCAGCTCCGGCGTATATGTCAAGACCTGCTAATTTGGGAATCTTGTTTTCTTGCGCGGATTTTCTCGTCACTTGGTTGCGGCTTGCTGCGCCGCGTTCTTTTGCGGCTAAGTCTTCGGTCGAAAACGTCATTCCAATTCAATCGATTCGGTTAACGGGCCAGATTTGAAATAGACGCCGTCAAAATAAGCGCGGGCACCGCGCAGGTAGCTGTCATTCCGAGCTTTGATTTCGATGCGCCGATCATCCAAGACGCTAAAGCTGATCTCGGCCGGTGGCTCGCCTTCCGACGGATCCGGATCCCGATAGGTGCCTCTTCCATTTTTCAAAACGACGCGGCCGGCTACCTCGCCCGTATGCGCCGTCGGACCCCGAACAACGACCAAACGAAATTTGATCCCTTTGTGGTCCTTCTCCAAATCCAACTCGCCACCGTACTCGTCATGGTACACAGCGCTAATACCGCTCGGTAAACTATCGTCGAGTAAGCTGCGGATAAACTGAATCCGGGACATGGTTAGGTCTCGGAGACTTTTTAGTCGGGCAACTGCTTCCGGCAAAGACTCGATATTCGCGTTTATACCGGCGCTCTGTTCGGCAAAAGAATCCCGATACTCGATCCAGTTTGTTTCACGCTTCTTCAGATCCGCAAAAGAGCTGGCCGCCAGCTTTGCCTTTGCTCGCCCGTAGACTTCGTTCAGCCAGGCGTCTGCCTCGTCGTAATGCGATTGCGCTCTTTGCTGCAATTCTTCATTGGAGAGTTTTCGGTATGTCCCGCTAAGCTCATGACTCTTTTTTTTCCCGTCAGTGAGTCCAGATGTTTTGACTTCCAGTCGTGCCCCTTCGAGATCGCCCTCCATCTCGACTTGGGCGTCGCTCTTCGGATCAGATTCTTTCTCCAGCTGATAAAGGTTCCCGTTCAACTTCAGTCTGCCACCGAAGTCAAAATCCTGGTCGGCCGATGAATTGGCGAAATGGGCGAAGCTGAAAATAGCGTGCGTGTCGCCAGACCCTGGCGGATCAACGGTCAACTCGGTCTGAGAGTCACGGGCAAAGATACCCGCCTCCAGCTTATTGACTAAACAAAAGCCGAAGAGCAGCGGTGAAAGAATGAAACCGCAGAGAGCGAGCAAGTTAAACGCGGAGCCCGATTTCTCGGGTTGGGCGCGAGGCATTAGACTTGAGCGATTAAGCACTGCGCTACCATAGCGATTTGATCGACTGACCAAAAGCTCTAGAGGTTGGCAAATCACGAACGGACGCGGATGTAGATTAACGAGCCCTCTTTAATTCCGCAGCCTGTCCGCCCTAGCTCGCAGAGCGAAAGAGAGGATCCATTCGCGGTCGATCAGAGGGTTCGTATTTCGGAAAACCACGAATAGACGCGAATACACACGAATAAGGTTCTCCTCTCATTCGCGTCCATTAGTAGCCTGGCTGCCGTGGCTCACAGACCATCTTCGCTCTTCGAGCTACGGCGCGTCCGCGGTTCTTTTTTGTCGCGCAATAGCGAAGCGGAGGCAGAGCGAAGGGGGATCCATTCGCGGTTCGGCTCAGAAGCATAGCCGCAAAAGAACGCAGAGACCGCAAAGAGGAAGATAAAGAGATACCGCGGCGCAGAAAACACTGACCAAGGCTGCGACTAGACGACGGGCGCCAGGCCAAATTTTCTCTGCGTTCTTTTGCGGCTATTTCTTTCGGGTTCAGTTCGGGTCGGCACTCGTGTCGCCTTTTGGCTCCTATCTCCCTCTTCTGCGGGCCTTACGAAGACCAGAAAAACCTCCAGAGCCTTTCCGCTCACAGAATCAGCATGCCTAGATTCCACGGAAACACTCTCGCTCGGTGAATGATTAATGCCGGCAGGTGATGATCCTTGGAAGTTTTCCGACACTGTAGATCCAGCATTTTTCCGAAGCGTAAATCGCCAATTTACGGACAATCCTCAGACATACTCAAAGAGTCGCATGAAGCCGAAATCCATGTGGAGATTCTGATGACAGTGAAACAAGGTGAGCCCAGGGTTATCGGCTACAAAATCGACATCAACTCGGCTAAAGCCTTTCACGAGAACGGTGTCCTTAACGATGCCGGCTGTTTCTTTTCGGTGGATCTTCGTGATCTCAAAGTTGTGCCGGTGCAGGTGCAGCGGATGCATGTCGTCGCTCTTGTTGACGAAGGCGAGGCGATAGCGGCGACCCTGCCGAATCTTAATCGGATCGCTTTGATCGTAAGGTTGTCCGTTGATCGTCCAGATGTTGAATCCACCTTTGCCGCCGTTCATCTTCCCGATCTCCATCGGAATCACTTCATCCGGCGGAATCCCTGATTTGGATTCACCGAACAGGAGGTAATTCCAATCTGATTTGCCGGGAGGATGCCACTGCGGTTTGCCCTTTCGTTTTGCGTACTCGACGACGATCCCCATCCCGCGATTACGATCTTCGTCCATCGGAGTACCGAGGATCCAAACACCCGGATTCTTCATCTCCACGATCGCGTCAACTCGTTCGGCTGATCCGAGCTGGAGCACTTTCACCTTATTCCGTCGAGGAATAGGATTACCATCCAGCGCCACCACATAAAATTCGTGACCTGGCAAGGCCAGCTCAATCGTCTCTGTGGCGCTGGCGTTCAGGATGCGAAACATCACTCGCTGACCTTCCTTAACCCGTATTGGATCACCGTATCCGAGGCATCGACCGTTTATGGTAAAGGTCTGGTAACCGATTTCCCAGCCGTTGATTTTCTGAGTCTTGTCGGCGTTTACTTCGGCTTCCAGAGATGGGTCCTCCGGTTTGGCGCCCTCCTCCTCCATCTCACCGGTGCTGTAGAAAGGGTCAAACTCGTGTGTGGCCAGAAACACTTCCTGATCATAGCGGCCGGAATCGTGATTCGGTTCGATGTAAACGATTCCGAACTGTCCCGTGTACAATCCGCTGTAAAGATTGCTTCCAGGCATCACGTGGGTATGCACCCAGCGAATCCCAGCCGGCCTGGGAGTGAATTGATAGCTGACTTGCCCACGCGGCGGCACCACGATGCTTTTCTCTTCGCCGGCGCCATCGACTTGCGAAGGGATGAACTGACCATGCCAATGGACGAACTCGGGGGTGTCAGTGTCGTTAAAGACCTGGACCGAGACTGGTTGCCCTTCTCGTAAGCGGATCAGCGGTCCTGGGACTTGGCCATTGTAGCCGATTGTGCTGATGGTCTTGTCCTTGGTGACGTCGACTAGCACCGGGCCAATTCGCAAACTCACTTCTGCCGGTCCGGTCTTGACCAGAGGCGTTGCTGTCGCAGACGCAATCGGCATCTGCATCGGGTTCTGCGCTCTGCTAGGGCTAGGGAGAATTAAACTACCTCCGGCCAAGGCGCTAGCCAGTAAAAATTGTCGTCGCGAAAAACGATCGCCCTCCTGCTCTCTCATGGTTCGCAAATCCTCTAGAGCGTAATCGGTTTCAGGCAGGCACTCATCCACAACCACTACGAAATTATGCTCGTTTTTCGGGCTTTACTTCATCGCAGCCCAGACTCGGTGGACATCGTCATGATCTTCCAGCGCCTGCAAGAACTCGCCTACTTCGTTTCGTTGCGATTCGAACAAGCTGGGAAACTGCTTTGCCAAATAACCTGTCTCACTCGCCACGATGGTCCAACCTTCCTTGGCTAAGGCTTGCGAGACCGCGTGGGTGGCCGATCGATCGGTAATGAATCGAGCGCCAGTAACTCTTTCAGGGATGCTATCGTCTTCTTGATGTGAAAGAGCTTCCACTTCGTTGGCACCCGCTTCAATAGCCGCAGCTTCCGCGTCGATGTTGTCTCCAGTATGATAAGCCGCGACCAGGCCAACATGATCAAAGAGAAATTTGTTGCTGCCCGGTGTTCCGAGCTGACCGGATTTGAAAAGCGATCGAATCTCCGGTGCCGTACGATTTTGGTTATCGGTGAGCACTTCAACAATCACCGGAACTTTGTGCGGCGCGTAACCTTCAAAGACGACGGAATGGATCACCAGTTTATCATCCCCCGTTCCAGCCCCTTTCTTGATCGCTCGCTCGATCACCTCCCGAGTAACACTGGCTTTTCGCGCTTTTTCGACGATCGCCGCCAGGCGCGCGTTTCCGGCAGGATCAGGGCCGCCTAGTTTGGCGGCAACCATAACTTCTTTGACGAGTTTACCGACAACCTGGCCCTTCTTCAGGTGAGCAACTTCCCGTTTCGCTTGCAGCCACTGGCGTCCCATAAACTTCAAAATGTTAAACCACTAACGATCCGCCTTCGCCGGGCTATGGCGAAACAACCGTGATCGACAAAGCTATGGCGGACAGGCTGCAAATGCACACGAATATTCCGTATTCGTGTCTATTCGCGGCTGGAAAATCTTCAATATTATAGCAGCCGAAACGTGTCGGTCTTGACTAAGATGAGAATGCCTAGCCCAATCAGCACGAAAGGGACTAGACGGTGTGCATGATGACGAATGGGCGCGCCAAGGGCCCGATGATTCACGAGCCAGTGGGCAGCGAAGCACCAGAGACCCGTCATGACCGCGAACACGACCCCAATTGCGGGTACATCATAACCGCTGCGGGTGGCGAAAAGAGCGGTATAGACCGCGATGTTATCCCCGCCGTTCGCCATCGTCACAGCCGCTACTGCTAACGTTCGGCCGCGAGCTCCGGTGCTGGAAAGACGTTGCAAATCTTGTTCCTTCTTCTCCTTTCCGCGCCATAGGTTGGATAGCTTTTTGATTCCGATCGCGATCGGAGCAAGACCAAGCAGTCCGATATACGCCGGTGGGATGACCAGAGATATCAGTGCGGCGATAGTACTGATCGCATAGAGTGCGCCCACACCGGCGTACTGGCCGATCACGACATCGCGCAGGCGGAAATTCGGATCAGCTAAGAAGCCAACCAGGACGAACGCATCGTCGATATTGGTCGATGCGAAAACAACGATAGCTAGGCCGATGAGGGTAAAAAGCGAATCCATCTGTAGCAAAATGTGCCATGGGATTCTCCATTTAGAAGGTCTCACGAGCTTCGCCGTCCAACTCCGTGCCCGTGGCCCATTCTTTTCCAAGACTGATCGAATAGCAGTTTTTTCTTCCGCTTGCTTATATCGACAAATGGCGATACAACGATATTCATGAACGAACTCGTTGCCTTTGCCAAAGCACTTGGCGATCCAACCCGCGTTCGTGTTTTAGCCGCCTTGCGTCACGGAGAGCTTTGCGTGTGCGAGCTCGTAGACGCTTTAGGTATTAGCCAGTCTTCGCTGTCCAGTCATCTGCAAATTTGTCGTCAGGCAGGAGTGCTGACTACGCGTAAGGAGAGCCGTTGGATTTATTACTCGCTCTCGACCCGCTACGCCCCGCTGATTGAAAGGATTTTCTCCGAACTGCAGACAGTTGGTAGCAACGATCAGCTACGCCGAGACGCAAGGCGACTCAAAAAGAGGTTGCAGATGCGGGAAGGAGGCCGATGCGTAGTAGGATTCGGTCAACTCAAACGCGAACGGGAGCTAGCAGATGTCGTCGATTAAGACAGCTGTACCTGAGCGGGCGGCCCCGGCTTTCCATGAAATCGAGCGCGGAATGGCGCTTCGTAAATGCCGCAAATGCGGTTGCATGAAGGAAGCGTTGGATACCGCCAGTCGCACTTTTCGGAACGCCGAGCGGGAAATCCGTGAGCTTCTTCCAACGATCGAGAGTCATCAGACCGCGATGGAACCGATCGCTTACGATTGCATTGGCTGCAAAAAGTGTTGGGGTGCAGATGCCATTATTCAGCTGGCTAATTCTTTCGAGGAAGTCGCACCAGGCAAATGCTCAAGCGCTGGCGATCCCACTGCTAAGCCAGAGTACATGTCCGCTTCCGTGAGTAATCAGTATGGGTGTTCTTGGCCGCCTCATCCAGGCGAGTACATCGTCGGCAATCAAGCTGGTTCAGTCGCGATATGCACTCTCTCCGATAGGGAGCTCCCACACAAGCTTATCGCTGCGGTCGGAGCCGATTTAGCCATTGCCGGGCGATGCGACACAGAAAACATCGGTATCGAAAAAGTGGTGCTCAATTTGCTGGCAAACTCCCATATTCGTTGGCTGGTACTTTGCGGAGTCGAAGCGCCGGGACATCGAGCTGCAGATGCTTTTCTGCGGCTGAAGGAGCGAGGCGTTGATCCGGATATGCGGGTCCTGGAGTCGGCTTCGTGGCGACCAGTACTGAAGAACTTGACTTTGTTCGACGTAGCCCGGTTTCGGGAGCAGATCGAACTCGTAAATCTGATTGGAGTGACGGCGGTCAGCGAAATCGTCGAAGCTGCCCACGAAGCCGCAAAAAAGCCCACCGCACCACTCAGTTTCCAGAAACTAAGCAACCCCGATAAAGTCGCACCTCGTGTTGAGCGGTTACAGGCTCGTGCGCCGAAGACTTTGCGCCTGGACAAGGGCGGATTTTTTGTTGTCCTACCGCAGGCTGGGACTGGTCTGATTATTTGTGAGCACTATGAGAATACCGGCCGCTTAGCGCATGTGATTGAAGGACGCCAGGCAGCGGTAATCGCCGCAACAGTGATCGCGCAGGGACTGCTAACACAGCTCGATCACGCGGCTTACCTCGGTCGCGAGTTAGCGAAAGCAGAAATCGCACTAAAGACCGGGTCGCATTACGAACAAGATGCCGCCTTGGGCATTCTGCTTTCGGAAAAAAGTCAGAGTACCGAACTGTGCGAAGATTTAGCTTGTTCTTGCCATGAAGCATAGCCTCTACCCCAGGCCATGAAGAAAGAAATTGTCACCTTCGCTGCGACGGTGGTCGGCATGCTAGCTACTTGCGTTCACGCGCAGCAAGCGAACGATTCCACTTCACTAACTTCCGGTCGTGCGACAACGGTCAACGATTTGGCGTCGGATCCATCTGCCTATCTGGGACAGGTTGCGGTAGTTGGCGTCGTGGCTGCGGTAAAGGCTGGTCAAGGCTTTACCATCGTTGATAAGCGTGAATATGCAGCCTGTGGCTTTTCTTGCTTTAACGAACCTGATACACGAAAGATTCCAGTACGTTGGGACGGAGATCCTCCGAAACTCGAGCAGACGGTTCTCATAACCGGAGCTCTCGAAAAATCCGATCGGGGGCTGGTCTTTTCTGCCAAGGACGTAGCGGAGGCTGCTAAAGAGTGAAAGGAAAGCAACCAGGGACTGCTCATCATCTCATTTGGCTATGCGGGGCAGTGGCTTTTGTCGCGGTATTTGTCGGTCACGTCTTTTATCTTCGGTACCTGACGAGCGCACCGCAAAAAGATTGGGCGGACAATTTTAATTCTTCGGCCAATTTTTGGCAGAGCTATATGATCGGCCAAGACTATTTCGTAAGCTTTTCTTATGCGCTGAGTGCGAGCTTTGCTGTTTGGGCTACCGCTCGTTTTGTGTATTCTCGCCGACGAGCGGCAGCGGTAGGGGCGTTTGGTGGGGTTAGCCTCGTCACTTTGTTGGCGGCGGCAGGATGCTTTCTCATCGGGTGCTGCGGCTCACCGATGCTACCGATTTATGTTAGTCTTTTTGGCTTCAAAACAGCAGGTATTGGCAAGCCGCTCATGGCTTTGATCTCTCTGATATCGATTGGCTGCGGGTACCTGTACGTCGTGAGGCGACCGGAATGTAACTGCACCGATCCGGAGATCTGTCCCTTTCCGAAAAAATCGAGCCCTGCGAGTGCTAGGCAAAACAGTTCGACGGTCCAAACGGATTTGGACCAAAAAGAAACTGTTTGACCGTCAAGGCGACACCTGCCCGAGCGAGGATGCATCGAGCCACAGCTCTTTAGCGCCTTATCTTAGGAGTTCTTACTCGTCGAGTGAGCGTGGTGAGTGCGCTTTTTCACCGTCTGCTTCTGCTCTCCCACACCTTGTCCTGACTTACTGACTGCAACAGTCACCGGTGTCTGGCTCTCTTTGTTCTTGAAGTAGGCTCCAGGGAGCGGGAGCCCATGCTTCGTGAAGATGTCCGGTGTTTCAGCCTTGCTAGGCAAAGTACCCCCAAAAAAAGCTCCTGCGGCGAGGGCCGCCAATCCAAATTGAACGATAGTTTTCATTTTGTTTATTTTTTTGTGAGCGCGCTCTGCGTCCACATAGATTTAAACCGCACGGCGATCAAAACCCTTAAGAAAAGTGAACCTCCGCGCTTCGGTTCCGAATACCGGGGCGGGAGTTTGAAAACTCCGGCCCTGTCACACAGCTGCCGCAGCTGCCCGAGAGATAAGCAGCTAACGTTTCATCACTATGTTTGAGGCGGTTTGCTTCCGTCAGTTGCACAGCCTCCCTTGCCTTTGCAAGAGTTCTTGGCTTTACAACCGGCGTCGCTAGTCTTACATCCGCCCTGGCCCTTACAATCATTTTGGCCTTTGCACGCGTGTTTGCCTTTTTCAGCGTCAGCCATTGTTTGAAGGGAGACGCCGGGATTGCCCGACGTGCTCGCTGCATAGGCACGCACGGCGATGGACCCAGTTAGGAGTCCGGCAACGGCAGCGCCGGCAATTACTGCTTTGGATGGTCTAATCATATATTTAACTTTTCTTTTCTATGGTTGTTGTTTGCTTTTCTTCGTGAAGGTGTGGAGCCGAGCGAAATCGTGTTTATGGCTCGTTTTCCCGTTTCACCCGCGCACCTGACCTCTCCGGAAGGAGGTCGCATCTCTCTGTTCTATTCCGCAGGACAGATCTATTTCACGGGTGAGCCCTTCTTCAGAATGGTTGCCCTGCTCTATTGAGCGGCCGTTCTCATTTCGATTTGTTTTCTCCGGACGCCTTGCCTCCGCATAGATTGAAACCACGGCGACGGCCGAAACCCTTAAGAAAATCACCGTCCATGCTATGCCGCCATAGCCTTGCGTTCCCGCAATGATGGCGAAACCAGGTCGAGCTGATTATTTTTAGCCACGGACAGCGTCAACTATCAAAACAATAAGTGGCGCACTTACCGCCACTAAGTCACAGCGTACGGAAGGGAAAGAGGGCCTGCTCAGAGGGTGGCGCACGAATCTTGCTGACTGGCTAGCGAGATGCGTTTGTTGCTATGTGCTCTGGTCGCGGCATTACTGCTGCCGGCTTCTGCCCGATCTGAGATTCTCGGCGAAATTCCTTTTCAATATCGCGACGGATTAATTTGGTTGAAAGTGGAGGTCGCCGGAGCAAAGGAGCCGCTGAACTTCCTGTTGGACTCAGGGGCCGGCGTTAGCGCCCTCGACCTGCACAGAGCACACGCTCTCGGAGTAAAAATCGGAAATCCAGAGACCTTGCAAGGGGTGAATGGGCAAGCTTTGGGTTATCGGGTAAACGATTTGCAGGCGCTTTCTGGCGGTATTGTTCTGCCAACATCGGTCTTGGCCATCGACCTCCGCGCGCTTAGCAACTGTTGTGATCAGCCCATTGATGGCATTTTGGGCGCGGACTTTTTCCGGGGCCGGATCGTGCAAATTGATTTCGCAGCAAGCAGAGTTCGCCTGCTGAAGGACTGTGACCTGAAGCTCGCAAACTGCGAGACGTTGCCAATTAAAAAATGCAACGACGCATTTTGCGTCCCGGTGCGAGTCGCCGGAAACCCGACCCAATGGATGAGGCTTGATACAGGCTGCGATGCAGCACTGGAATGGGTGGTCACCGGAGCCAAAATTAACCGCACGCCCCAGCCTTCGATCGGTCTTTCAGATCGCTCTATTTCTTTTATCCGGACCGAGGTGCAATTGGGAAGAGCGTACGTCGTGGCCGTCAGCGCCAGCGTTCACCATAAACCGTTATTCCCGGATGAAGCCGGTCTACTTGGGAACGGACTGCTTTCCCGTTTTCGACTGACGATCGACCAACCGAGGAGTCAGGCCATTTTCGAGAAAATGCGGTGAAGCGTGGATCAAATCTATTTACTACACTGGTCCAAAATCTGACTAGTGGCGGGTCGACTGGGTCACATTCCACGAAATGGTCGGTTTCCTCCAACGAGAGCAAGTGTTGCGCGTGTCAGGTGCATAGCCCAGAAATGTCCGGCTGCGAGTCCGTCAAGCATCGTTCATCGAAGATCGTTGCGCAGTAGCCTTTCCCGGAGCAATTGCCTCGCACGATAAAGTTTCATTTCGACCGCTTTAACACTGCATCCAAGCACGGACGAAATCTCTCCATACGAGAGAGATTGGTATTCATAGAGTAGGATAACAGTTTTCAAGTCGTGTGGGAGTTTGTCGATGGCCAGTCTGATGAGCGAAATCGATTCTGATCTCATCGCCGCTTGATCGGGGGAATCGTCCAGACTTTGGGATTCAGTGAGCTCGGCGTCTTCCGTATTTCCGGTTTCGGGAACCGACTCGCTCCGGCGCTGCCGCCAGCGCAAATGATTCCGGCAGAGATTGGCCGCTATGGCAAAAAGCCAAGTGGAAAACCTCCCTCGAACCGTGTAGCGATGGCGCGTCTCGTAGACACGCACAAAGGTTTCCTGAGTGAGATCGAGGGCCTCGGTCTCGCGACCGATATACCGATAGATGAAGGCTACGAGAGGTTGCTGCCAACGAGTCATTAGCTCGTTGAGAATCCAGTCTTCGCCGTTTTTCAGGCGAAGCATTAACTCCGCATCCGGGTCGGCATCCATCCCTACTGTTTCACACTGACCGGGATCTCAACCTGTCCTTCGCCGGCCGGACCGTGCCAGGAAAGTTTCACTACCCAGTCGCCGCCCATCTGAGGTTGAACCTTCGCTCGATAAACTCCCGGTGTAGTCGTTTTGGTTACGTCGCTTCCGGAATGCATGACCATGCCCGGCATATTCATGTCGAGATCGGTCTTCACCTCACCAACATCCTTGGGTTGTTTCTTAGAATCGGTGAAACGAACTAACACTTCGCTTTGTCCATTGTGCAGGTCGCCATAGATGCTGATCGTTAGTTCGCCGACTGTGCGGGTAGCGATCGGTTCGCCCTGGATTTGAGCAGTACTCGGAGAACGCGAACTCCACCAGTTCCAGGCAGCGAATCCGCCGGCAAACAGGGCGGCCGCAACCAACGCGACGATCAGGAAGCGAAGCAACCCTTGGAATGTCGGTGCTCTCCTTTGGCTGGTACTAATCAGAGGAGCACTCTCGCCCCGGCCACCCGATGGTAGCTCGTGCCTCCGCCAAATGACATAGATAACAGGGTAGAGCACGAGGTTCAGGATTGCTGAAGTGATCACCCCGCCGATCATCGGTGTTGCGATGCGTTTCATGACATCCGCTCCCGCCTGCAGGGCTGGAGACCACATTATCGGCAGCAGACCAAACAGGATGGCGCAGACCGTCATCATCTTGGGTCGAATACGCTGGACCGCACCTTCTTTCACGGCCTCGTAAAGATCGGCGATATTGTTCATCCGCCCGGCGAGACGGTATTTGTCCCATGCCTGATCAAGATAAAGCAGCATCACCACACCGGTTTCAGCGTCGAGACCAGCCAAAGCAATGAGCCCGACCCAAACTGCGACGCTCATGTTGTAGCCAAGCAGGTAAAGCAACCAGAAGGCTCCGACCAAAGAGAAAGGGACGGAAAGTAGAACAATAAATGTTCGGGCGACCGAACTCGTGTTCATGTAGATGAGCACGAAGATAATTAGCAAAGTGAACGGAATGAGGATCGACAACCGTTTTTCCGCTTCTTGCAGGTACTGAAACTGGCCTGCCCATTGGATGTAATAGCCTGGTGGAAATTTTACTTCCTGATCGATCTTTTGGCTCGCTGCATTGACGTACCCGTTGATGTCGCTGCTCGTGATATCGACAAAGACGAATCCGACTAGTTGGCCGTTCTCAGTACGAATCTCGGGCGCGCCAGTGCGATACTGGATATCAGCGAGGAGCGAGATCGGCACCTGATCTCCCGTCGGCGTCGCAACCAATACACGTTTCAACTGATTGATATCGTCGCGGAAATCACGGGCGTAGCGCACACTGATGGGATAACGTTCTCGCCCCTCAACCGTCATGCCAATGGTGTTCCCGCCGATGGCCGTTTCAACGATCTGGTTGACGTCTTCGATGCGAAGTCCGTACCGAGCCGCCATTCGGCGATTGGGCGTAAAATCGAGGAAGTAACCTCCGGTGGTACGCTCCGCAAACGCACTGCGAGTGTTCGGAAAGTTCGAGAGAGATTTCTCAATGGCGATCGCGACGTTCTGAATTCCCTTCAAATCCGGACCAAAAACCTTGATTCCCAGAACCGAACGAAATCCGGTGGTCAACATTTCGGTTCGGGTTTGAATCGGCATCCAGAAGATTTGAGCCATTCCCGGCGTTTTGCTGACCTCGTTCATCTGGGCGATCAGTTTTTCCCAGGTCATTCCAGGGCGCCATTGGTCCGGAGGCTTGAGTTGCAAGACCGTCTCGAACATGGACAAGGGCGCGGGATCGGTGGGTGTGTCCGCTTGACCGGCCTTACCGAAAACGCTTTCTACCTCGGGAAACTTCCGCAGAATGCGGTCCTGGATCTGTAAGATTTTGGTGGCCTCGGTGACCGACATTCCAGGGATAGCAGTTGGCATGTAGAGGAGCGTTCCTTCATTTAACGGAGGCATGAACTCCTTTCCCAGCCGGCTAAAAGGAATATAAGTCAGGGCGAGCACCACGAGCGCCAGCAAGAGCGTTAACCAGCGGAATCGGAGAGCAAAGTTAACAAATGGCTGGTACGCCCAGATTAAGAATCGGTTAATCGGATTCTTGGTTTCGGGTGTGATCTTTCCCCGGATGAGCCAAGCCATTAGCACCGGCACCAGGACTATTCCCAGGATGGAGGCAAAGAACATCGAAAAGGTTTTTGTGAACGCCAACGGACGAAACAATCGGCCTTCCTGTGCCCCGAGCGAGAAGACCGGTACGAAACTAACGGTGATTACCAGAAGAGAATAGAAGAGCGGCCGCCCGACGCTCTTGGCTGCCGACAAAATAACTTCGAAGCGGTCCCGGCCACGGGCATCCTTTCCATGCTCGTCACGGAAATGTTCCAGCGCCTTGTGCGCGTTCTCGACCATGATGATCGCCGCATCGATCATTGCGCCAATCGCAATGGCAATTCCGCCCAGCGACATGATATTGGAAGTTTGCCCCAACCAGAGCATCGGGACGAACGACAGAATGATCGCTATCGGGAGCGTGATGATAGCCACCAGAGCGGAACGGATGTGCCAAAGGAATAGAATCGATACGAGGGCTACAACAATGCTTTCTTCGATTAGCTTCTCTCGCAGCGTGTCGATTGCGTTGTGAATCAGCGTACTGCGATCGTAAACCGGAACGATCTGAACACCTTCCGGGAGCGCTTTCTTGATCTCCTCGAACTTTTTCTTTACCCCGTCAATAACCTTGAGAGCATTCTCCCCGTAGCGCATCACCACAATGCCACCAACGGTTTCCCCCTCCCCGTTCAGCTCCGCGATTCCTCGCCGAAGGTCCGGTCCAAGATGAACGTTACCCACCTGTTTCAGATAGACTGGAGTACCGTTCTGAACCTTTAGAACGATGTCATCGAAATCCTGCAAATTTTTGATGTAGCCGCGACCTCGGACAAAAAATTCGGTAGTCGAGACCTCGAATGTTTTGCCGCCGACGTCCTGATTACTCATCCGGATCGCGTTGACGACATCTCCGATGGGGATGTTGTAGGCCGTAAGCTTGTTCGGATCGAGATCGACCTGGTATTGTTTGACGAAGCCGCCGACCGGCGCAACCTCGGCAACACCTTCCACCGATTCCAGCGCGTACCGGATATTCCAATCTTGGAGGGAACGCAGCGCCGCCAGATCATGTTTGCCGCTCTTGTCGATCAGTGCATACTCGTAAACCCAACCCACTCCAGTTGCGTCCGGTCCGATAACGGGATTGACGCCATCTGGCAAAGAACCCCGCACCGAGTTTAGATATTCGATCACTCGGGACCTGGCCCAGTAAATGTCCGTGCCATCCTGAAAGATGACGTAGACAAAGGACTTACCGAACATCGATTCTCCGCGAACAAATTTGACCTTCGGCGCTGCGATAAACTTGGTCGAGATGGGGTAGGTAATCTGGTCTTCGACTAAGTCGGGTGAACGCCCTTCCCAATCGGCGTAGACAATGACTTGAACGTCACTGAGATCAGGAATCGCATCGAGCGGAGTCTGGTACAAAGCATAGATCCCGCCCGCAATCCCGAGTATTACGAATACGACAACAAGGAATGGATTACGCGCGCTGGCATCAATGATCCGCTCGATCATTGTATCGGTGCGCCGGGGAGGTGATGGCGTATCGGCGTATCGGCGTGTCGGCGTGTCGGCGTGTTCGCTAGGCGGCCTGCCGGGGTATTGCGACCCCTCTTCGTCCGGCTGAGGATCGTCAGTCATTTCGGATATTCCGCCGAGGTTTGACGATCCATCGGTCGGCATGGTCGATCATCTTGACGATCTGCCCGACGATCTTGTCGCAAGCGTCATCGAGTCTCGCGAACATCTCCGACGTGATATATCGGTGACGAAGCGCGATCTCCAAGTGTACCTGTGTTTCGGCAGCTTCTGTCTCCGCATCATTGAGTTTTGAAACAAATGCTGTCAGGTACGTCCTCTTCCTCCATGCTTCGGCGAGATTCGCGCAGATCGAACGCGAAGATCGTCGAATCTGATCGCTTAGAACATATTTTTCATCCGTTGGAAATCGCTTGGCTAACTCGGACGCACCCATCACAACCTCCATCGCCCCTTGATAAACTTCCAGATCACGGAAATGTTTTGCCATACTCATAACATCTTAATGAAATGTAGTTGTTATGACTCTACAATGATTAAATACCCCTATCGCTTCCACGCCGATACGTTGATACTCCCTCAACGCACCGACTCGCCCGACCCACGCTCCCCTCCTGCCCAATCTTTCAGAGCGCCTTGCACTTGGGATTCCGCGTCGATCAGGAAGTTCGCGCTCGAAACTATGCGGTCGCCCTCCTGCAGCCCATTGACTACCTGGTAATAACTTTCCTGCTGTTGACCGTCGAAGGTGGTGAAGGAGCGGCCTACTTGGACATAACGCGGCAGCAATTTTCCCTGACCCCGATCGAGAAAGACCAGCATCCGCTCGCCGGTCGGTAGCGCCGCTTGCACCGGAATGGTTAACCCTTCTCCGCCATCGATCTTTACCTCGACATTTGCGAACATGCCCGGACGCAACTGCGCCTTGCCATTCGGTATATCGATGCGAACGCGAGCTGTCCGCTTCGCGGCGTCAATCATAGGATTGATGACAGCAATCTGACCCTGGAAGGTTTGGTTGGGAAAAGCCGGCAAACTCACGTCGATCAGTTGCCCTTGCTTTAATAGGCCTATTTCGTTTTCGTAAAACTCTGCCCAAACCCAGAGACTTGAGAGGTCGAGGACACTTGCCAGTTTGTCGCCCATCTTCACATTCATTCCTGGACCGGTCATCACTTCACTTACCACACCATCAAAAGGCGACCGGAGGATCAGTTGATCGGACGGTTTTCTGCTTTTTTCGAGCTCGGCAATTTCCTGATCACTCACGTTCCAAAGCTTCAGTCGCCTTTTGGAAGCCTCGATCAGCTGATCATTGGAAACCCGGCTCGTAGCGCTGCGATCGCGATCGTTCAAGATATTGACTAACTCTTGCTCAGTGCTGCGCAGGTCAGGGCTGTAGATTGTCATCAAGGGCTGGCCTTGCGATACGAGTTCCCCGGGTGAACTGACTTTCAATTCCTGCACATAACCATCAACGCGGGCGACATAGCTAAAGGCCCGGGCGGCATCCGATTGCAGCATGCCCACGGAACGGATCGACAGTTGGATCGGTCGCTTTGTCACTGTGGCGTACATCACGCCAATCTGCTGTTGTCGTTCGACCGGAACGGTGAACTCATTGGATTCGAGTGGTGCCTGGTCTTTTGCGCCCGTCTTCATCCCTCCGTTAGATGTCGAATCGGAGCTCGTATCGGTTGGTGGATTCCCTTCGCTCTTTTGTGCTGTCTTCTTTTTCACCGGTACCAGATCCATGGAGCAAATCGGGCATTTCCCCGGATCTTTGGAATGGACCGATGGATGCATCGTACAGGTGTAGTAATCGACATCGGCATCCGCAGCCGTTTTGTCAGCTGTTTTGGAGCAACCGCTGAATAACAGGGCCACAAGCAAGCCGATGCTCAGGATCGCGAATATTGGATAAAGACGAGTTCTCATTTTTTGCCGTGGTTTGAACTTTGCGGGTTCCGATTGGCCACGTTCAAATCTGCGCCGACTAGTGATTCCAACTCGGCAATCGCGACTCGATAATCCGTGAGATCCTGGTTATACATGGTTTCCAGTTGTCGCAGATTGTTCTCGGAGGTGAGCACCTGGATCAAAGTGGTCTTGTCCGTCTCGTAATCGGCTTGATACGAAGACACGGTCTGACGCCCACTCGGCAGTAACTGATCCCGGTAGAGTTCGATGTGGTGATGGAGGGTTTCGATTTTTTGCAACTGATCCCGAAGCATGCCTACCGCCTCGGTCTGTACCCCCTCCAGAGTTCGTTGAGCAGCCAGAAAGTCACTCTCAGCCTCACGCTCGCCCGCCCGATATTTCTTGGCATTAAACCAGGGAAGATCTATCGAGACCCCAGCATTAAGTTCACTGACAGCCTGCGAACCGGCGTTGTAGTGCTGCGCCTGTAAGCTCACCGAAGGGTCCGGAATCCATTCCCGCTTCGCGAGCTCAACCTTTGCTGAAGCTCCTATCACCATAGTTTGCGCCTGCCGAATCTCGGGACGGTTTTCCAGGATTAGCCTGCGCAAATGCTCTTGGGAAAGATCTTGGGGCAATACCTCACTCAAGACGGGTCGACCCAATGGAGAAAATGGGTCTTGGTTCATCAGCACCTTCAGTTTCGTTTGTTCATCCGAAAGTTTCTCTTCAAGGTCGCGGCGAGTTTCGACGATTTTCTGTCGTTCAACCTCGGCGGTTAAGTAATCGGCTTGTGATTGAGTACCAACCTCGAATTTCGCCTTGCTCGCATCCAGGGTCTGGGAGAGCGCGGCCTCATCCTGGTCGTTCAGATCCAAAAGCAAATAGAGGTTAGCGAGACGGGAATAGCTCGCCTTTGTCTTCGAAACGACGTCAAGCTGCTGGCGCCGGAAATCCTCGTAGCTCGCAGCGGCTTCCGCTGCCGCGATTCGCTCCTTGCTGCGGTTCTTGCCGGAGAGCGGGATCATTTGTTCTACCGTCAGCAACTGATCGGCGAACCCGTTTCGCGAAATATCAACAAAACGACCAAGCAGCGAATTCACACTCAGCTTCGGATCTTCCCAAGCCGCTGCCTGAGGTATTCTTTGTTTGGCTGACTCCCATTTGGCGCGGGCAGTTTTAATGCTTAGGTTGTTCTGCAGAGCAGCTGTCACAGCATCGTTCAAGGTTAGTTGACCCGTTTTCGTCTGTCTCGCCTTGCTCGTCGGCTCTTGGGCCAGGACGGCTACTCCAGGAGTAAGGATACACATCATAAGTACTCCAATCTTCATGGCCTTAAGTTTGAGAGGTCGACTGCTTTCCTATTCCGTTGCAGCTCTAACCGCGGTATCGCTGGATAAGGCGGGTTGGATCACTCGCGATTTCATCAAGCGGAGATAACTCTGGCCGTCAGCGGGATTCATTTGCGCACTTACTTGGAAGATGTGCGCTAACATCCGCTTACGACAGTTTTCTTGTACAAGCCCCGCCTCTTGGATTGCAGCTTCAAGCTCGGGTGTTACTTTGTGATTCTCAGACACCAGCCGATCCAGTTTTGAGTTAGCCTCAGTAATCCTGCGACACATCTCGTTGCAGACCGGCGTATACTCAGACTGGAGGGTTTCAATCTCTTTGAATTGCGCATCGCTCAAATGAAATTCCCGCCGTAACCACTCCAACTCTCCATTGCGAGCCGTGGCCATTTGACGGAGATCCCGGGTGGCAAAGAAGGTAAACGCGCAAAAAGTAGTCGCCGCTGCGCAGGCACCGATGACAACGAAAAGCAGCCAATATTCGGGCTTAATACGTTTGAACATGCTCGTAGGGATCGATGGATTGGACATATTTCGCTTCCAGGCCCTTCCAGTTTCTTGAGTTCGCCTGAGATGACTCGACTAGTCCCAGGCCCGTCCCTGCCAAACCTCCCACAATGATGGCGCAGGTCGCTAGTCGCGGTACGTCTAGCCACGAAATGTTCCAATTGCCGAACAACGGCAATTGGGATGACTTTGACTCACGAATCGCAATCTTCTGCCAAACATCGCGCTGGAAATCTGGAGGAATTCGTGGTCGAACCTCCCACGAGGCCAATTTTTTTCTGAGCTCTTCGTCATCCATACGTTCTGTAAAACACCGAGTTCGGAGAAAACCCTCTTCCTTTTTTGGCCAGAACCGATCTAGCCATCACGGGAGCGCAGCAAAGCGACGGCGAATCGTCGCTCCGCCGCGGAGATACCGGCTACCTTACTGGCTAAGCCGCCAGCAAGAGTGACCGAGGATCAGCTCTCACAGAAGAAGAATACAATCTTGCGCTAACAGATCGCGCGGTGGTGGGCCGAGGTCGCGAACCTGTTCAAATATGGGAGCGGATGCCGAGAGAGTAACCAGCGGCTGCACAGCCGATGGTAACACTAACAATAGCAAATTTGTCTGCGGATTCGGTAGGCCTGCTGTCCCGGGCGTAATCGGAAAGGCCGTTGAAGAGGTCAAATGACATTTCGGTTTATCACCGCAACAGGAGTGACAAGCTTTGTCTCCGCGAGCGCAGGCCATGTGGCAGGAGGAGCGAACCTCGACTGCCCGACTACCTAAAGGCAAAGCAATCGTTAGCCACAACGCTAACCAGATCCGCACGCTGGAACCCATTGTTCGCATCAAAACGCTGGCAACTATACCGCAGAAATCACTAGTTACAATTGGTGTCCCGTTTCGGAACTCTCCGCTCTTCTGTTACACGTTGACCTCGGGCAAGCGTTCGCTCTATTCCAATTGACCGTTTCGGCTTCGCCTCCCGCGGAGACCTGGAAACGCGGCGACTGCGAGAGACGCATCCCGTTTATCAGTTATTATGAGCGAAGCTTCATTTGCCGGCTTCTCCGGCCAAGCCATTCAGTTCCTTCGTGATCTGGCAGCGCATAATGAGCGCGGTTGGTTCAATCCACGCAAGGAAGCCTTTCGACGTGATCTGCAGGAACCGTTAGCCCAGCTAATCCTGACAACTACTGATCTGCTCAGAAACGCACGTATCCCTTTGCGGGCCGATCCTAAGCGTTCCGTTTTTCGCGTTTATCGCGACACTCGATTCTCACCGGACAAGAGCCCATATAAAACCCATGTAAGCGCAGTCTTCGATCGAACTGCCCAAAGGAAAACAGACGGCATTCTGTACGCGCATATTCAACCGGACGAAAGCTTTGCAGTAATTGGGTTTCATCAACCGGCCGCCCCCGACCTGACAAGGATTCGAGAAGCAATCGCTGGGCAGCAAAAGATTTTCCTCAAGATTCTTGCGCGGCTCTTCGCATCCGGATTCGAATTGACCGGCGGTGACGAAGCGCTCAAACGCGTTCCTCGCGGATTCGAAGACTTCGCCGATGCGCCGGTCGCTGAGCATCTGAAATTCAAATCCTTTTACATCAGGCGATCATTGTCCAACCAGATAGTGCAATCCAAGACGTTGGCGAAGGAATTGGTTGAGTTTGCCCGGATCGGTCTGCCGTTCTTGCGGTTCGGCTGGGAAGCGATGACCCACTAAACCGACTAGATTCTAACTTCTAGATGCTGGTTTCTGTTCATGGAACTCGCTGTGGCTCCGGCTGTAAAATGCGTAGATCAACAAACCCAGGACCAGCCAGACGAAGAACCGAATCCAGGTAATTACCGTGAGACCAGCCATCAATCCGGTGCACAGGATAATCGAAATAAGCGGAAAAAACGGCGAGAACGGAACCCGGAATCCGCGCGGCCGGCCAGGCTCCTTGCGCCGGAGTAAGACTACACCGAGGGAAACCAGAACGAAGGCAAAGAGAGTGCCGATGTTCGATAGATCGGCGGCGTCACCAATATCCACGAACCCCGCGGGAATGCCGACGGCGAAGCCGGCGATCCAGGTCGACCAATGCGGAGTCTCGTAACGTTTGTGGACGGCAGAGAAGATTTTTGGCAGAAGGCCGTCCCGCGACATGGCAAACCAAATTCGCGCCTGTCCATACTGAAAGACCAACAAAGAGGAGACCATCCCAGTCAGAGCGCCGATGAGTATCACGGATTGAAGAATCGGTGACGCCCCCAGCTCTTTGAGGGCATAGGCTACAGGGGCGTCAGCAGCAGCGCCGGAGCCGAAAGTCGTGTATTTCATCATACCCAACAGCACCAGCGCAACCGACACATAGAGGAGAGCACAGATAATCAGTGAAGCGATGATGCCAAACGGAATATCTCGCTGCGGGTTCTTGGCCTCTTCGGAAGCAGTGGAGACCGAATCAAAGCCGATATACGTAAAGAAAATAATCGCGCCCCCTGCTAGCACGCCGGCAAATCCAGACGGCGCGAACGGATGCCAGTTCGCTGGATGCACGAAGGTAGCGCCTACCAGCACGAAGATGACAATCGCCATGATCTTCACTAGAACCATCACATTGTTTGTCTTGGCAGATTCGCGCACTCCGCGCACTAGCAACACCGTCAAAAAAAAGACCACTAAAAACGCCGGTAAATTGAAATATGCCCCCGTCCATTGGCCGGCGGCCCAAACCGGACTTGACCATTGATCGGGCAAGACGATTCCGAACCCTGACAGTTGGGCTTTCAAGTAACCGCTAAAACCGACTGCGACGGCGACATTGGAGACAGCGTACTCGAGGATCAGGTCCCACCCAATGATCCACGCAAATATTTCACCCAGTGTCGCGTAAGAATAAGTATAGGCGCTGCCGGCGATCGGGATCATCGACGCCAGTTCGGCATAACACAAGCCGGCAAAGCTGCAGGCGAACGCCACCAAAATGAACGAAAGCGCGATGGCAGGTCCGGCCGGCGGACGACCATGCAGAAGTGCGCCCGAAAAATCGCCGTGCTGAAAGAGATTGATGAGCAGATCTAGCACCTGGGCGTGGAGAAATGAAGGCGCCTCAAAATGTTCACCAGCAGCCGCGGTTCCAGTCAGAATGAAGATTCCGGAACCAATAATCCCTCCGATCCCCAACGCAGTCAGACTCCAGGGACCAAGGCTCTTCTTTAACCGATGTCCCGCGCTCTCGGACTCGGCGACCAATTTATCGATCGATTTGCAAGCAAGAAGCTGATTCCCGGATAGTCGATTATTCATCGTGAAGCGTTGCCACTAGCACCGAGTTGTATTCGACTCCGGGAAAAAAGACGCAACAAAAACTTCACCACAGAAGCCGAGGAGTGAGAGATAAGACGTTTGATGTTTCCGTAGAGTGGAAGAACCCCTTACCGCCCGATCGGAAATTGGTCTCGAGCCAGCGGCCGGACCAGAAGCACGGGACAAGGAGCGTGGTCCAACACAAAGCGTGCGACATGTCCGACCGATTTTGGGCCAATGGTTGGTTTGGCCCCGTATTCGGCGCGCGGGCAAATAATCACGAGGTCGGCCTGCCATTCGGCTGCGGTGTTCACAATTTCACGCTCTGGCCTCCCCTGTCTTTGTAGTGCTTCCGCTCCGGGAAAGTAGCGCAGCCCCTCGTTCAGGATATCTTGAGCAGACGCATTCTCAGCCTGCCGCATCTCAGCTTCGCGGGTTGGTGGAGGGTGTGGCGGCCGCAAGAAACGTTCGCGCGTGTGTTCGATATCCTTTCGCGGACCGGTATCGATCACATGGAGGATACCCGGCGTGAGCCGCTGAGTGACTGAGAGCATCGCTATCGCCTGACTTATGTGTTCGACGTTCGTACCGTCCAGACAACACAGGATGCGCATGATTTTGCTCCTCGTTTCCGCTAAAGAAGTAACCACATAGTCAGCGCTCCGGCGAGTAACATGATTGGGGTGACGACCACACCAACCTTGAAGTAGTCGAGTCCCGACACATCAATATTACGTTGGCGCAAGATTAATAACCACAGAACCGTTGCCAGTGAGCCAACCGTCGTCAGGTTTGGCCCGAGATCGCAACCGAACATGGTGGCGGCAATGAAGCCATGCTGAATAGCCGGTGGCGCATGTTGGATGCTACCTAACGCAGAAGTCATCACCACCGCCATGGGCACGTTGTTAAGCAGGTTCGTTCCAAGTGCTGCTCCAGCTGTTCCCACCATCACCGCTCCGAAGCTCGTTCCGCCGGACAGTTGCCGAAGCCAGTTACCGAACATTGCGGTAAGCCCGGTGTTTTCGATGGACCGGACCACAATAAACATGCCCGCAATGAACCCGAAGATGGACCAGGAAATGCGTTTGCCTGTCTGAAGTAATGTTGTCCGCTTCCAGAAAAGAGCACCGATAAGCAGTAGTACCGCTCCGGTCATTGCAACCAGGGAGAGCGGGAATTGCGTTGCAGACGCAATCACGTACGCAATAGCAACGGCAGCTAGAACGCCACAAGTATAGCGAAAATAGGCCTGATGTTTTGTCGCCTGCTCTGCTGAAGGTAATCGCGTAATATCGAAGTGCCCTTTGAGTTGCCGGCGATAAAGCAGGAAAAACATGCCGACGTTCATGACGATCACTACCAAACTTGGTAGGAGCAAGAGACGCAGAAAAGTAAACAGGTCGAGCGGCAAGTGCGAGAGGATAATGATGTTGATCGGGTTGCTGATTGGCAGCAGGAACGAGGCCGTATCGGCAATGAAAGTACAGGCGAACAGAAATGGGAGAACCGGTAGTCGAAGCTTGGTCACTAAAACATAAACTACTGGCGTCAGGATGAGAGCAGTCGCGTCGTTGGAGAGGATCATCGAAATAAGACTTCCCAACAGAAACACATTGAGAAAAAGCCGGGCTGCACTCTTCCCGGCAAACCGCGCCGCCTGCACTGCTAACCAGTCAAAAAGACCAGCTGCTTCGGCCAGGGCTGAAATACCCATCATCCCGAGAAAGAAAAGAAAGGTGTTCCAATCCCGGACTAAGGTAAAAAGAGCATCGCGCGGTTGAATAAGGCCCAGAACAAGCAGGACACCGGCTCCCGCCATGGCGATGACTGCCTCGTTCCACCGGAACGGGCGCGTCATGATGCCAACAAGTGTCAGCAGCCCAACTGCAGACGTGAGTATTGTCTTAGTGAATTCTGATACAGGAAAGAATAAGAACAAGCTATTCTCCAAATCGCTCTCGGATCTTGAACGGAACAAACTCCATGTCGGATGCTTCCCGGATTGCCAACTTAATTTGTGATTCCAGAACATCGGGAGCGACCGGACTCTGATATTGAGCTAAGCAGCGGTCGAGCGCTTCCATCGCGGGAATACCAGCGGTCTGCATGACACGATATGTTTTTACGATGATCGCTTCCGCCGCACCCGGCGTGAGCAGATCGGGCACCGCTTTTTCGTAGGTCGGCGCGAGCTCCAGCGTATATCGCTTCGCCAGCGAACGCAGCAATTGATAGCCTTCCTCGGGCGAGCTCGTCGGGAAAATCGGAACTTTGAGATCAACTCGGCCCGGTCGCTTCAGATCGACTTCGATCAAATCAGGTCTACTCGATGCCAGAACCCAGATAACGCGACCCCGATTTTCCGAGCGACTCATTTCCGCCGCCATCATTGAGTAAATGCGCCCAGAGAGACCCGCGTCTTGTCCGCTGCTGTCGCGTCTCCCGAGCGCCTGATCCGCTTCATCCACGAAGACATAGCAGCGATCAAGCGCTTGCAGCAGCCGGAAAATTTTTTCTAGATTTCCTTCCGTACTGCCAACCCAACGATCGCGAAAATTCTTGATCTTGACCACCGGCGCACCAGCCTCACCGGCCAAGCATTCCACCAAAAATGTTTTACCGGTTCCTACCGGTCCGCAGATGAGGTAGCCCATGGGAAGACCTCGCAAATCGCCGGAACGCCAGAGTGCCAAGTCTTGCCGAAAACATTCTTTTAACTTCTCCTGGCCGTAGAGATCATCGAGTGTTCGTTTCGGCTCGATAAATTCGATCAGTCCCTGACATTCCTCTTCGACCAGCAATCGTTTTTGTTCGGCAAGATCGACCTCGGACAGAGTTTCTTTCTTGTATTCTTTCAAGCGAAGCAGCCGATCCAGCCCATTAATCGTAATACCGGTCAACCCCTTAGCTAGCCGGCCATAATCGTCGCGATAATCGGAAAGTGCCGTTGCATAACTGCCCTCGACCAGATCGATCGCGATCGCCAAGTCGTCGACAGTCGGCAAAGGTATCTTGATCTTGGCCACTCGCGGATTCTGCACCACGATGGGATGAAGATCATTGAGGTTCTCGGTCAGCAGACAAGTAGCCAATGGATGACCACGCAGAAGTTCCTCAGTCCCCCATTCACGGAAAAGGAGAGCCAATGCGTTCAGATCATAGTTGAGGACTCCCGGAACCGCTGGCGCAACCAAATGCGATGACTCCACCACGACTCCCACCGAAATCCTTGCCCGATTCATCCGGCCAAGATTTGCGCAATAACGCAGATACCGTGTCAAGAGTTCCGCGGCGGGCCGCGGAGCTTTCGGCAATTCCGGGGAGACTTGAATTGCCGGCCATTCTTTTAGTTTTTCGCCCCCCCTTTCAACCCGCAGTCCGTTACCCAGATCGTAGATAAAAATCACGTCGAATTGCGGCATGAGCACCCGCTTAAGAAAGTCGGGCAGACAGCCGTGAACGGTTTTGCCATCCGCCCCGAAGAGAAACCGGTCGTAAATGTTCCCGTACAGGATGAATTGGTTCGCGGAATCGCTCTCGTAGAGAGCAATCATTTCCTTAGCCCATTCGGGCAGGGTCTCGCGGAGATAGCTCACAGGTTGCGGGTTACAAGTTGCAGGCTCGTCGATCTGGCTCCCAATGTTGCCGGTAATCGGTAAGCAGCCATGCACGTCGATAAGTGATCGCATGTCTGCGTATGGAAACAGATCTCAATAGTTGCACCTAGACGAACAATCCATCCACCAAATTACCAATCACCGATTACTGCTTACCGATCACCGCTTCTTACTGCGATACCGGTCCCGTAGTCTTCGTTCCTTCGTCTGCCGGTGGCAGCGGTCCCATCGTCTTGATTCCTTCGTCCGTTTTTTGAGGGGAAGTCTTGGACGCGAGGGAGATCCCTTCGGCAGCAGCAAAATCGGCCAGAGCTTGCTCTTCCAGCGCCTTGTGTTCGGCCTCTTTGAGCGCAACTCCCCCGGTGTCCAGCGTGTCACGTGCCACTCGCGCGGCGCCCGCCGCCCGTTGCCGCTCTTCTTCGACCATGCTGTGGAGCCGCGCTAGAGTGTCCCCTGACCCACCGATCTGCGTGATCATGCCCGAGGCCATCTGCGTCAGTTCTGCGGTCGCTTTCTTGATCTTTAGGTCATCCAAGCTAAAGCGTAACGCCTCGATTTTGGATTGTGCATTCTTGATGGCCACGTCCCTCGCCCGAATCAACTCTCGGTAGGTCGTTTCTGCTTGCTCCAGCTGGGTTCGATCCTCCGTGAGTTCTCGTTGGATGGTCTGGAGACGTAGGGCGGTTTGCCCGGCCGCGTCGCGATTATCCGCCCGCAAGAGCGCAGTGGTTTTTGCTCGGAGTTCTCGCTCTTCTCCTTCGAGTTTTTTGACCTGGGTAATTAAGCGCTCGCAGAGACCGGCATGTGCGGCCAGGCCCTGATTATATTGAGCGATCTGTTTGCGCAGATTCTCGCGTTCCACTTCGAGCAGAGCTTCCGGGTTCTGTTTTTCCAGACCGCCGACGAATAGCCCGAAAAAGCCTCGGACCAGGTTGCCAATTCGCTTAAACATGATGTGACAATTGTTTGCTACCTCGGATACGCTGCCACATCCCGGGCAAATTGTTAATCACTTCTGCTTTCGGGGAATCGACGACAGACCCTCTACCTTCGTCCCCCGACTCATAGCGCCCAAAAGGGGTCTTGGGGAAGCGGATAGCTTTAGACGCAAAGATTTTTAAAGGGATTTTTCGTGAAATTCCTGCGACGAGTCTTGCACCGACGCCCACTTAGAATTCATAAAGGAATCCGCAACGGCGGCTCTAGGACAAGAAAAAAGCAGGTCGTGGTCGAACTGATTCTTATGATCGTGGATAAAGTTTTTTGGTTAGCGACGGCAGGTACGTCCAAGCATAAATCACTTTTCGCCTTAATTGCTTGGGGTGTTCTCGGATTCGCGGTAACAGGCCACGCCCAGAACTTAGTGCCCGATCAAATCAATCCGCCATTTGGATTTCAGTGGGGCGAGGCCGAAAAGGATATCGAAAAAATTATCACTCGCGCCCAAGCTCGCATTGTCACGCGCGAAACCGTCCAGGGCCGCGATGCGTGGACAATAGAGGGGCTGATTCAGCCGGCGCTGAAGCGCACCGTTCTCTATTTCGGCACAGAAAAGACACTGGTGGAGGTAGAACTGCAATATGAACACTCGGACTGGGATTTGCCGGCCTACGAAGAATTCCTCAACAGCGCCAAACAACGGCTGGAAGCGAAATATGGCCCGCCAACCGTTCTCGCTCGAGACAAGAAACCCGAGGGCGATGTGATGCAGACCGTGGTGGGTTATCAGTGGCAGCAATCAGGCAGCAGCATTCAGCTTTTCTTCTTTTCAGCAGAACGAAACAGCGAGGTTTACCGTTCCATCAGCCTCCATTACCGGGCTGGCTGAAGCGATAACCGATAGCCAATAGCGCCAAACGGGTTAGCGCTGCGCTGGTTCGCACCGGGCCGCCCCCAACTCAGCTTC
The DNA here is from genome assembly GCA_963804425.1 of uncultured Verrucomicrobiae bacterium. Taxonomy (GTDB): domain Bacteria; phylum Verrucomicrobiota; class Verrucomicrobiia; order Chthoniobacterales; family JAFAMB01; genus DASTDH01. The sequence goes on from CAWDQF010000009.1 coordinate 54,841, forward strand.
ACGCTCGTCTAGGTTCCAAGCGACGCAGGCAGTGAAGGTCTTTGTGGAGCACTTCCGGAAGCACGGACCAAGCAAGGGCGACGATCCGATTTTGGAGGCGGCTACCCTGCCCCGAAGGGGCTTTAGGACTTAGCCCGGAGTTTTTAACCCCGGGGCAAGAGTTCCCGCAGCGCAAGGCCCATTGCCCGGTATCCAAAATGCCCCTGTGGAACGACAGTCACAGGAAGCCCACCCCAAGCTTGGGCAAGTCGCTCGATTGTTTGGACTGGCACGACGCGATCGTAGGCTCCGGCGATCAGGCTAATATTTTTGGTGTCGAGCAGCGGCTTACCGTGAAGCGGAGAAGAAAGATGTGCATGCTGTAACGAGACCCCCCTCTTGATTCCGGCTCTTATGAGCTGCGCTCTGACAGCGCTACCGGCAGGGCTGTCCCAGATCGCCTGCTCCACGTCAGCGATCGGCTGAATTAGCGTGATAAATTCGAAATCAACCTCAACGAAGCTAAGTAGTGCTCCGATCCATCCGCCGTAGCTAGTCGCTATTATCCCAAATCGTCGGCACCCGCGGACACGGCAATAGTCCATCAGTTGTCGCATCTCTTTCACTGCCTGCCGAAGCGTCTCGCCATTGCGTGGTAGATTTGCGGTGAGCGCAAGAGCTCCATTGAAGTAGCCGCGCGGAACCCTGGAATAATGAAACGGCAAATGCGGAAAAATCGCGTTCCAACCGCTCCGGTTAAACCGGCGAGCGATTCGGGTGTAGCCGAAGTCGCTCGTCGACATCAAAGCATGCAAAAAAATCACAGTCGGTGCAGACCATCCTCCGGCAACGGATAAAAACAGTTTCGCGTGAGCCGTTGCGTTCTCAGGAAAACTGGTTTTTACCGGACTGTGCCAACACAAGCTATCGGATGTTTCCCTCACTTCCACCATCGGTTCTATGGTGTAGAATTGCTCCAGACTCAGCCCGTTGCATTGTGCGATGTAGCGCTCAAGATCGAGCGGGCGAACCACCTCGCCGCTGGTGCGTGGGAGCAACCGATTTAGCATCAAACACATCACGGCATCGATCAGCTCGGCCTGTGCCCGTGCATAAATCTCTTTCATGACTCTTCCGCTTTGGATGAAAGCTTCTTTTTTCTAAGAACGGGAAGATAATCCTCGCGCTTGCGACCTTGGGGCGTTGCGGGCAGATCGATCTCGCGCAAATGAAACCGGTCTGTCGCCTGCTGCTTGAGTCGCATAAAGGCAGCCGACACTTCTCTCAGAAGTGTTTCGCGAGCTTCCTCTCGCGGCAAATCAATTCGCGGCCAGATTGGCTCTCCGGAAACCATCCACACCGGTACCCGTCGGAACGGCAGCCAATTGCGTGAGTGATAGAGCCGATCAGTCCCCAACACCACACATGGCACGACTGGCTTTCCCGAGAGCAGACTCACTGCGATGAACCCCGGCCACATCGTCGCTCCTTCCAAAACAGAGGTAGCGCCTGCCCGGATCCCGCCCTCCGGGAAGATTCCGACTACTCGCCCAAGCTTTAGCCGTTGAAGTGCTGTCCGCATTGGGCCGGAGTCTTTACTATTTCTCTTCACCGGAAAGGCGCTAAGCGCGTTCATCAACCAAGCACTCCAACCGGCCTGATATAGCTCTTCCATCGCCATCCAATCCACATAGCGCAGAAACCAGCAGCCAATCATCGGAGGGTCAAAATGGCTGATATGATTAGCCACCAGAATATACCCACTTGGCGATGGAGGGGTGGCCCAATACCGATGCACTCGACAGGAACAGGAAAAAATAGCTCGCACTAAATATCGGCTGAGATGACTAAAGAGCCGATTGCCCGATCTCATGACGCAACCCGCAAGAACGATGACATAATTCGCGTCAATTCGTGTCCATTAGCGGTCAGAAGACCTCCCACGGTCGCGTCACAATCAACGATTCATCAATATCATCTTCGAGCCCACGATCGCTACCGCGGTTGCACCAGGATCATCGAGGTGCAACAAGCTTCGCCAATATTCGAGTCGCCCGCGGCCGGCAATCAGATAGATCCGCCGGTCGCCATGCCAGAGCGCCAGGAACCGCTCCTCGTTCAAATAGAGATCACGACCAATACCTAGGTTGCGTGTAGCGAACTCCATTGCCGGGTTAGCGTTCAACCATCGAATGGGACGGGGAAGATAAAAAAAGAGGCTCGTGAGATCGTTCGTTTCGAATTCGCACACGACCTGATCATCGGCTCCGCCGAGTTCTTCTATGGTAGACGCCACCCGTGCCGAAGAAAATTGGTCTTCGACCAGAGACAGGCTACGGTTGCTCACAGCAAAAACAACAATCATCAAGCTCGCACAACTTCCGACGATGGCGAGGAATCTCCCTTTGCGGGCAAAGTAGATGACTGCCGCTCCGGCGACCGCTACGGCACAACTCGCAATCAACATGCAAGGGATGAGTCCAAATAACCGTTCTGGCGAAATCTCGCCCATCCCCTCCCATACGGTTCTTCCCTGCGTAGCCGTTAACTCGAGTCTGCTGGTTCCAAACGGACGCCAAATCAGCCAAGTCGCTACCGAAAGTCCGGCAACTCCTCCGATCGCTAAGAGCCAACCAGGGACCGAGTAAAAACGACGAAATGAATCGCGACCTGAGACAAAAAACGACGCTAATCCGACGGCTACCACCGGCCACGAAATCAGTAAATAGTAGTCTTGAATCTTGGCGAACAGGATTCCCAGAACATTGATCAACAACAAAAGAAGCAGCAAATGCCACTCGCCTTGTAACCAATCCTTTCTTGAACGCCAGAGAGTAAAAGCCGCTCCGGGCAAGAAGAAACTCCAAGGCAGAAAAAGGCCAACATGTTCCACCAAAAACTGAAGCCAAGGAACACGATCACTATCGACAGGCCAACGGTGATTGATGATATTGCCGATCTGCTCATTTCCCAGCTGGTCGGCCAGAGACCCCGGATAATGCAACTCCGTCACGACGTACCACGGAGTAACCAACGCAAAGAACAAGATCCAGCCGTACGGCCGAAAGAAAAACCGGCGCCACACCTGGCGAGTCGACTTCTTCAAAGCGTAGCTCGCGCAGCCGACTGCGAGGGGGATGATCAAAGCGTGAACGCCTTTCGCCAGCGTGCCAAAGACGATAAAGAGCCAGGCCAACAACAACCAGCGGTCCCGAATCAATCCAGGTCCACTTTGCAACGCGCAGATCAACCCGTAAAAAGTGCCGATGAGGAATAGTGCCGAAAATGGCTCCGGCATGATTAAATGCGTGAAAAGATAGGTTCCGAAGAACGTGGCCAGAATCAGGGCCGCACAGAGTCCATAAACTCGCTGACCCGAAAGTCGCTCTACTAAAGCTGCAGTCGCGAAAAACCAGGCGAAAGTCGCCAAGACCACTGGCAACCGCGCAGCGAACTCATTCACCCCGAACAGTTGGAGTGAAGCCATCTCGCACCAATACACGAGCGGCGGTTTTTGGAGCCGTGGAATCCCGTCTTGTGTCGGCGTGAGCCAGTCTCCGCGCGCCATCATTTCGCGAGCCGCGCCGGCGTACTGGCCATCAATCTCGTCGAACAACCGCGGCACGCCGGCAGTTGCCAGGTAAACCGCGGCGACGAGCACCAATAGAAATACCAGGAGTTGCTCGACCCGGTTAGGACGCCGGCCGAAGCGGCGGCGATCGCTTTCATAAGAAATCGCTGTCGCCGTCAGCTCTCCGCTCGTTGGCATCCGATCAGTTGTACGTTTCTGCACCGGGACTTAATGTTCGTTGTATCCAATCCGTCTGCGCTTGCTCGAGAACCAAACAAAGTCCGACCGGGCCAAAGCTTTGATGCATTCTCGAGCAGTCTAACGGACCGACTGATACACGCAGATGCGACCGATTCAAGCAAAAGGGCTGCACCGGCGATTGGCTATTTCATTCAAACAGAACCACACTCCCCAGTGTCAATAACCAGAAGGATTCTTTATGACGCCAGAAGAACAAAATCTGATCGAAGGACTGTTTCAACGATTGCAGCAGGCAGACACGACCCCGAAGGATGCCCAAGCGGAACAGCTGATTCGGGCAAAAACCGCGGAGCTGCCATCGGCAACTTATTTGTTGGTCCAGGCCGTGTTGGTCCAGGAGCATGCTCTTGCGAATGCGCAGGCAAGAATTGCTGACCTGGAAAGTCGCCTGCACAACACGCAACCTAGCGCCGGCAGCGGCAGTTTCCTGTCGCGGTTCTTCGCTAGCAAACCTCAGTCCCAGCCAGCGCCTCCGCCCCTTCCCCAACAAGTACCGGTGACGCAGCAGGCCCAGACGGCGCCTCCGCCGATCACTGTGGTCCCGCAAAACACGCCCTATCCTTCGACCATCAACCTTGGACCTGGCTCAGGCGGCAGTTTCCTGCAAAGCGCGATGGCCACAGCCGCCGGCGTCGCTGGCGGCCAGCTTCTTTTTCAAGGAATCGAAAGTCTCATCGGACACAATGCGGGTCCATTCGGACCAGCGCTCGAATCGCGAGGAGGCCTTTATCCAAGCGGTACGGGAGGCGGAACCGAGATCGTGAACAACTATTACGACACTCAGCCAACTGGGAACTTAGAACAACATCACCAGGTCCAATCAGACAATTTCTCTCAAGGAGCGGGTGCACCGGTCCCAAATGCAGACCAGACCCAAGAGTTGCTCAGTGACAACGATCGAAGCGACTATGCTGACGGCGGTGCGGGTGGCCAAGATCTCGATTTAGCTGGAACCGATGATTCGGCGTACAGCTCGGATGACTCATTTTCCGGTTCGGACGATAATCTGGTATGAACTGACGGGGACGCCTCCATTCTCAACGCGGTAGAGACCACCCTTGACGCGGGGGGCCGAGGACCTTCCGACTTCGCCAAGACGTGATCTGAAGCCTCTTAGCGACGAGTTGCCATAGTGAACCCTTACAACCCAAAAAATCTCCAAAAAGAACGGCGGGGTTGCTGGATTTCTCGCGTTTGGCCAGCAGGATAGTTGGCTTCGTAGATTCGATTTCGAGGGGTCGTTCCGAAAACATTGACCGGAGTTCCCACCGACACGGCTTGGAAAAATGCTATCGCCTTCTGTTCTGGCATGCGAACACAGCCGTGTGAGGCGGGGTATCCGGGCAGATAGCCGGCGTGCATGCCGATGCCCGGAGCAAATTGTATAAAGTAATGCATCGGGGCATTCACGAACCTGGTGCCGACTGGGGCGACCATGTCCACATCTGCGTCGGCCACCACCGTCTGGCCGCTCCGATCGATGATCTTCCCGTAGATACTGGAGGAATGATTCAGGTCTTTGTCGGTGATTCGATAAGTGCCGGCCGGCGTGAGATGCCCGTAGCGACCGGTACTAATCGGCGATTCCATCACCGCCCTTCCGTCAACGAGCAAATATGCCTTCTGATCCCCAAGATCGATTTCCACAGAGTATTGAGCCAAAGCAGCGCCGGTCTCAAAGAGCGTAAAAATGGCCACCAGAACAATCGCTTTCATGAGCAAACAGGTGGTTTGAGCTTCAGACGTTTTTTAAATTAGTCTGGTTACCAAGATTGTACAGGGATGCGCTCCGGACTCGGCTCGGCGGGAGCCTCGCCCTGCTATGGGAGTTGTCAAAGCGGCTGGATAGGGTTGAGTTCTAGGTCTTCATGAGATGGGGGTTGGGAAAGACTTTTTCTGGTAGTTTGGCTTTTGGTGCGCCTGGCCTCGGGGTATGCGGTCAGCTGTTAGGCTTCGACCGTCCAACCTGCTATCCGTGTCCGGCTCTGCCTGGCGCGGCTCACATTATGCCTTTATGCGAGCATTGATCGAGGCAAGCGAGCGCGCTCCAATCTACCAGCGGGTCTTTTGCCCAAGGGCGAGGCCGGGCGCGCGCCGCTTACCAAAGCCGTTTATGAAAGAAAGATTTTTTTAAAGAGAACAATGCACAGAAGCTTCAGGCCGGAGCTTGCGGGTTAAGGATGAGTTGAAGTGCTTGGGCCGTGGTGCGGCCGGTGCGCATTTTCCAGATGTCGACTAAAAGCCGTCGAGCCACCGCTACGGCCGCTTTTTTCTTGAGCACTTTATTGGTGCCGCGGAGTTGCTCGCCCCACTGCACAATCGGGGGGTAGTTGGGTTGAAAGAACACCAGACGCCAGACCATCTCGATGACCAGGGTCCGGATCCGGGGCGAACCCACTTTGGTAATCGAACCCAACCGGTGGTGGTCTCCAGTGGAATGCTCCCGGGGAACAAAACCGCCAAAGCAGCCCACTTTGCGCCGATTGCCAAAGCGGCCGTAATCGAATATCTCTCGATCCAGTTGGGCCATGCTCTGCGCACCGAAGCCTTTGGGCAGAGCTTCTTTGATACTTTGGGCTAGTTCTTTTTTGCGTCGGGCAATCTGGGCATCCAGTAACCTTAAGCTCTCTTGCCAAACTTCCAGCTGGCCCCGGATCCACTCCGGCAAAAGCGGCCGCCATTTAGCGTAAGCTATCGGCCGCCACCAGCTGCCTTTCATCATCCCGTAACCTTGGCTCAAGACCAGAGCTCGCCCTTGGGCCCCAAGCGCTTTGCGCGTAGAGACCAACTGATCATGTTGCCGGCTCTGGGCTCGGAGTTGTTCCTGCTCAAGCGTGAGTACCTGCACCACTCGCAGCATGTGCTTATCACCCTGCACATAGCTGTAAAGCCGGCTAGCAAGCTTGCGCGCATCGATCTTGTTACACTTGCGTCTGCCTTGCTCCAAACATTCCGGTGCACAGACGTAGACCTTAATCCCCAGCTCCCGCAAACGCCGATAGAGTACGTAGCCCAGTGGCCCAGCTTCATAAACGGCGTAGACTTCCTCCGCTAAGCTCAATTGCTTTTGGGCAAAGAGCAGCAGCTCTTGGAAACCAAAGCTTTGCACCCCTTGGATGCCACCGCTGTCCGTCTTGCGCGCCACCTGATTGCGCCTCAGGTGCGCGTCGATGCCAAGAAAAATTTGCTTGGCCTTTCCTCCTTTTGGATCGTTGTTTTCCTTAACCTCTTCGGTCAGTGCCGATGCGGGTCTTTTATTGTTCATATTGTCAGGTTGCTGGCTATCCAGCAGCCTGGCAATACCCATGGCATCTACCGAAGAAGGTCAGGATCCGCGGTTTGATAGGGCGAGGCTCCCGCCGAGCCGAGTCCGGAGCGCATCCATCAAAAATAAGAATTTCGACAACGTTTGATTCCCGCTATTATTCCCTCAGCCGATGGATGCTAGCATTGATGTGGCGCGATTGCGCAAAGAATACACTTTGTGCGGGTTGCATCGCGCGGATCTGTTAGCCGATCCATTCGAGCAGTTCAGCCGATGGTTTGAAGAGTCGGTACATTCCGCAGGAGATCGCGAGCCCAACGCGATGATCTTGGCGACCGCGACCGCTGATGGTCAACCATCGGCTAGGGTGGTCTTGTTGAAGGGCTTCGATCACCAAGGTTTTATTTTCTTCACGAATTACGAAAGCCGCAAAGGAGAGCAACTGAAACAGAACCCCCGGGCCGCGCTCAATTTTCATTGGCCTTGGCTCGAGCGGCAAATCCAGATCGAAGGCTCAGTAGAAACGGTGAGTCGCGAAGAGTCGCAAACTTACTTTGATAAGCGACCACTCGGCAGCCGTCTCGGTGCAATCGTTTCCGCGCAAAGCAAAGTAATTGCTAGCCGGCGAGAATTGGAGGATCGCCTCAAAGAAGCCAAGAAACAGTTTTCTGGTACAAACCCGCCTGTACCTGATGTCTGGGGCGGATACCGCCTTTTTCCCGATCGAATGGAGTTTTGGCAGGGTCGCGAAAACAGGCTGCACGACCGATTTTTGTATGTGCGCCAAGGCGATGGATCATGGCGAATCGATCGACTCAGTCCTTGATGGAGCAAGCATCCAAGTCAGCCCCACTTGGCTGCCCGCCTCGGCTCGTCCGGATTCCCGGGGCCGGAATCGATCTCGCTAAGACGCTGGAGTGCGGTCAGGTATTTCACTGGCGCCGCTGCGAAGTCGGTTTCGCCGGGACGATCGGGGAGACGCCGTGTTACCTCCAATCTGTCGGCGGCGATCTTCTTGTACCGGAAGGTCGGGAAACTCTCGTCCACCACTACCTCGCTCTGGATCATCCGATCGATCTCATTGAAGCAAGCTTCCCCGTTGATGCGACCTTACAGGCCGCCATGCGATTCAGCCATGGCATCCGAATCATTCGTCAACCCGTCTGGGAATGTCTCGCGACATTCTTAACTTCCGCGATGAAGCAGGTAAGTCACATCCAAAGCATATCGTTGGCCCTGCGTCAGCGCTTTGGCAAAGCGGTAAGAGTTGGTTCCATCGAGCTCTTCACGTTTCCGGCGCCCGCAGTGATCGCAACCTGCCAGCTCAGTGATCTGCTGGAGAGCCGGCTCGGGTTCCGCGCCCGAAACGTTCTGGCAGCGGCGCAAATCGTAGCAGCAAACGAAATCCGGCTGGAGGCATTATCAACCCTGCCAACTGCAGAGGCTCGCAAGATTCTTCGTCGCTTTCCGGGAGTTGGTGAGAAGATCGCCAACTGCGTTTTGCTCTTTGCCTACGAGCGCATGGATGCCGTACCGATCGACGTTTGGATCGGCCGAGCCTTACAACAAACCTACTTCACCGGGGATCAGCCTATTGGAGCGGCCCGTTTATCCGAATTTTGTAGCTATTTCGGACCGTATGCCGGTTACGCCCAACAATACTTATTTCATCACTGGCGAATGACCTATCGCAGACGCCATGATTGACGTCGCACTCTCACCTTCCGAAATCAGCCGCCTGCACGAAGCGGACTTACACGAAACGACCGTCGTTGTTTTCGATGTGCTTCGCGCGACTTCCAGCATGATCACCGGCCTAGCTCACGGGGTCGTCTGTTTTTTCCCGGTAGAGACCGTCGAGGCAGCCCGGGCACGGAAGCAGCAGAACCCAGATCTCTTGCTCGCTGGAGAAAGGAACGGCGTGCCTCCTTCGGGTTTTGATCTGGGCAATTCTCCAGCCGAGTTTAAGAACGTCCGCGATCGCCGAATCATCATAACGACCACCAATGGCACTGCGGCTTTAGAACAAGTGCGCGACGCCCAAACAGTCTTGCTTGGTGCTCTCATAAACATCGATGGGCTTTCCCGGCTTCTTCGATCTGCCTCGCCTCCGCACCTTTTATTGGTCTGCGCGGGGACGGGCGACAGGTTTAGCTTGGAAGACGCCGTCGGAGCGGGTGCGCTTTTAGCCAGCCTCAAACGGACCGACTATTCGGACGCCGCTTCGATGGTGCATACTCTGTACGATCAGGTTTGCGATGATCTCAAGGCTTGCCTTCGCGGCTCGCAAAACGGGCGAGCTCTGCTGGCGCTCGGGAAAGAAGAGGATGTGCGGCATTGCAGCCAACTATCGACCTGTGACACGGTAGGTGTTATGCGGGGTGAAGCCGTTGTCCGGGCAGAACTGACCGTTTGACCGAAGAAGGGGCCACAGAGCGTTTCGCCCTTGAGGGATCGGAAAACTGGAACTAGTCTAGGGCGATTTTGTCAATGCCAAAACGGAAAAAGGTAACGCTGGCGATTGTTGGGTCGCTCCTTTTGCACCTTGTTTTTGCCCTCAGCGTGGTCGGTTACTACGCTGTGTTCCCGCCCCCTCCGAATCCGCCAGCGAAAGAAGAAGATAAGTTGCCTGAGCTGACGCTGGTCGACACCCCGCCGGCCCAGCAACAGCGCCAGTATGTCCGTACGGATGACGATCAGAAAACCGATAAGAAACCCGACGATCCCCAGTTTGAATCCGATAAGGATACTGCGGCTGCGTCCGAGAAAGAAGGTAAGACCCCCAGTCCTCTCCCGGAGCAGGAGGGGAAGAACTTAGAGGATTTGATGTTCAAGAATCACGATTTCTCGCTTAATACAAAAGGTGCAGATTTTAATCGCCAAAGCGCGAACGGTGGAGAACCCGCCCAGTCAAACCCCGTTCCTACGCCGAGTGCTTCCCCCTCCCCCGAGCATTCGCCGAATCCGGAAGAGTTAGCTATGCTCTTCTCTACGCCGACTCCCACGCCGCCGCCCACGCCCCAGCAAAACAACGCTCAACCAAACAAGCAGAAACAAGGAGCGCCGCAGACCGCTTATCGCCCTCAACAAATCATCACGCGCATGCAGGGAAATATCTCGAACCGCGGCCACTCTTCGGTCGGAGCGATTGGTACCCCGCAAGGCAGGTTTCAGAAAGCGGTGGAGGACGCAATCGGATCGCGCTGGTATTATTACGTGAATCAACGCTCTGACTTAGTTGAAATCGGTACGGTCCGCATCGAGTTTAAGATTTTGCCTTCGGGCCGGGTGAAGGACGCTAGGATCATCAGCAACTCATCGAATCAAACTTTTGGAAGCGTTTCGCTGCAATCCATTCTCGATGCGATTATCCCGCCGATGCCGCCGGAACTCGCAACTCTAGTGCCCCAAAGCGGCCTCGAATACACATTTTCTTTTACCGAATTGTAGGATTCCATGATCTATCTCGCACTCTTCGAAAGCCCACTCGACTTCTTCATCAAAGGCGGAGTCTTTATGTGGGTGTTGCTCGCCTGCTCTTTTGTCGCCTTGACGGTCATCTTGCTCCGTCTGTTCGCGCTGAGAAAAGGAGAAATCGTTCCACGCCTCATTGAAAAGACAATCGCTGCGTATGAGCCGGGGGAGCGACTGGACCATCTGCGCCGTCTGGTCACCGGCGACGACTCAGCACTCGCCCGCATCGTGGAGGTGGCCATCCGTCCCTATCATGCAACCCGCGGCGAGGCGGTTGAAGCGGTTCAGGCGCGGGCGCGCCGCGAAGTGCTCGGCCTAGAGAGCGGACTGTTCGTTCTCGAGATCATCGTGGGTATCTCCCCTCTGCTCGGCCTTCTCGGAGCGGTGAGCGGCTTGGTGCATGTATTCGGCAACATCGGATCAGGAGTAATGTCGACCAGCGATCTTAAAGGGATCGCGTCGGGTATCGGCGAGGCGCTCAGTACGACCATCGTCGGTTTGGCGATCGCCATCCTTTCCTTGATCGCCTTTCTTTCGTTTACCCGGCGGGTGGAAACCGTGGCGGTGCAAATGGAATCCATGGTCACCGATCTGGTAGACAAGCTTTACCAAAGTGCCGAGCCGCGGGAAGAGGCCGGGCCCGAGGCAGTTGACGCCTCGGAGCCCGCAGATAAGTCGATCGCATTCAAAGATAAGTCCAAAGCAGCGCGGCCCTGGGAGGGAGCGGCTCGATGAGGTTCTACACCAAACGAAAAAGAACCCCACAGATTATCATTGTATCTCTGATCGATATCTTCGCGATGCTTCTGATTTTCTTCATCGTCACTACGACATTTAAGACCGCACAATCGCAGCTTTCGATCAACCTGCCCGAAGCGAAGAGCGCGTCGCAGGGACAAAATACCGAAGAGCCGTTGGTGTTAGCGATCACCAAGGACGAAAAACTTTATCTTGGCGATAAGCCGGTAAATAGCGTGGACGACCTCGCTGCCTCGCTGAAAGATTACCAGGAAAAATCGCCGAATCGCCCGGTGGCGATGAGCGCCTCCAAAGAGGTTTCGTTTGGATTTCTTGTGCGGGTGTTAGATGCGTTGAAACAGGCGGGCATCAAGAATTTGCCAACATTCACTCAACCCAAAGAACAGAAATGATTCGAGAGATCGTCATTTACGGCGATCCCGTCTTGCGGACGAAGGGTCGAAAGATCACAAAGATTGACGATGACATCCGTCAGCTCGCTGCGGACATGCTTGACACTATGCACGAGGCTGGCGGCGTCGGCTTGGCTGCTCAACAGGTCGGAGAAGCATGGCAGCTAACCGTAATTGATGTCAGCAATGCTGAGAACCGGCCGAGTCAGATGTGGATAAACGAAGAGGAGGTCGATCCGAACGAGCACATGCCGCTCGTTTTAGTTAATCCGGAATTGAAGCTGAGTCGCGAAACCGAAGTCGGTCCAGAAGGCTGCCTCAGTTTTCCCGAGGTGAATGCCGAGATTACCCGTGCCGTGCGGGTGACGGTGAAAGCCACGGACCTTGACGGAAATCCGGTTGCATTCGAGGCGGAAGGATTGCTGTCCCGAGCTGCCCAGCACGAGGTCGACCATCTCAACGGTGTGCTGTTCATCGATCGGATGAATTCCGCGGCCAAAGTTTCGTTGGGCGGCAAGCTCAAACGATTGGCGGCAGGCGAAGTCTAGTGCGAACCAAGCGATTGAGGACCTCCTAGAGAACAATCAAGATTGGTCAGCGCGCATCATCGTCAGAGGATTCGTCCCGCAGGGACCCGATGAAAGTAGCCCAGCGCTTCAGTGTTGGGAAATGATGCCATAGCCACGTCCGTCCTGTAGGGCCGATGGAAACATTCGGCTCTTCGCCTCGATAGCGCCTTCACGAACGCAAGCTGGATCGATCGTCTCTCCCGGGACGTATCGTTCTAAAAAACGCTAACCCAGCATCGAAGTGCTGGGCTACTTTCATTAGGTCCCTGCGGGACAAAGTCTTCCCAACGTGCGTGCCTGGCCTTCGGCGATTTGACCCTTTCGTTAACGCGCACATGGCCGCCGCCCAGACCAGCTTCTCCGCCCCTTGCCACATGCGGCTCAAACCTAGCGCGAACCACGCCAGCAGACACTCCAAGCTTTCCAACGCGCCGAGATTTTCGCCCTGCCATACGACACCTTTTGGGCTAGACTCCGCCGGTGACGCGCACGGAAAGACTAATGAGGTTGCCGCTGGCCATCTTTGCTCAAGCCGCCGGAAAAATTTTGCGGATCGCTACGGTGAGCGGTCTCGCAACGTTACTTATCGGAAATAATCAATACGCTTCGGCCGACGAGAGTGGAACAGAACAAAACGAGCTCTTTCAACGCGTAGCGAAGCAGTTGGATCAAAGCGGAAAATATTTGCTTTACCAGGATAAAACTGAACTGAAACGTGAGCTGGCGCGCCGCTTCGCTTCAACTTCGGTGGGCATCATTTACGGATACAGATCTTCAAGCGAGGAACAAACAAGCCGACGTACACGAATCAACACACTGATCGATCAAGTTTCCGGCCAGCTGACCGATGGCGTAGCCGCCGTTGGGGAATCAATCAAAGCTGGAGATGGATTCTATAGCCGCAAGACCTTCCTAGCTTCAGAGATTTCTACCACTCCGTTCGCCCCTCTCTTTCCGCACCCGCCCAGCAATCTCACCGCGCTTTCCTTTTTACCGGCTGATACCGATTTTTTCCTGTTCCACCAAATCGATCCAAGAAGCCTCATTCAAAGTCTCAACGGCTTCGCCAAAATTTTGGCTTTGGGCGACGCACTCCCGAGCTCGCAAGCGATGGAGGAGGAACTGAACCGTAACACCGGTTTCTCCGATACGCTTGAGGCGATCGGAACAGAATTCGGAATCGCGCTGGCAGTGAATAACGAAGCTACAGATTCGGCCGACCCATCCGACATAAACATTCTTATCCCGCAAACAAAGTGGGCGGTGATACTCCATCCGCCGGATCATCGCGTGGCAGAACACCTAAAAGAGCAGATCGCAAAAGGCAGCAGTAAGATCTCCGATTATGAGGGCACAACCATCTACTCCAATGTTACGCCAGCGTCCGGCGAAGTCGCCGCTTGCGCGGATATCGATGGCTGGCTCATTGTGGCCGCGAACGCGGACGTCTTGAAAAACTGGATTGCCACCAAGCAGAGCAAGGCTCCAGCGTTGACGGCAGACGCTGAGTTCCAACGATTGTCGGCCGGATTGCCAACCGAGGCGAACGGTTGTTTCTTCGCCAGCAGGCGATTTGGCCAAGAGCTGGAAAAGATTCGCAATGGTTTGCCAACCAAGGATCATAGCGGACAGGCTGCCACCCAAATAGGGCTCGCTCTTTCGTTGGATTTTTACACGCGGATAATCGGTAACCTATTCGATGGATATGGCGTTTCTATCCAGACAGATAATGGCTATCGATGGGAAGCCCACGAACGAAAACCGAGTGCTAGCGGGTTTGACCAATTACTCACTGCGCTCTTCTCGATGTTGGCGGGATTTGCAGTAGCCAGCCGTTAGTGCACAGAAATCCAACCAGCCTTAACATTTCTATGGCGGCTCGCTTCAATTTGCTGTTGCTCTTTTTGTTCATTGCTAACCAAGCCTGGTCAGACCAGACAGCCGGATCCGATCAATACCTTCGTCGATTAACGGAAACCCAAAACTTTTCGCTCGGCCGGCCTACTCACGCTCAGCCGGCTGCGGACGGAAAGTCGGTGATTTTTCTCCGCGCGCTTTCGGCACGAGACCGAACCAACGCGCTGTACGAGTTTAGTGGAGTAACTTGTGAGACGAGAACCCTGGCAACGCCGGATGAGTTACTACACGGTGCGACCGAGCGTCTATCCCCGGAAGAGAAGGCGCGACGCGAACGCGCGCGCACGACCACTGGCGGTATCGCCTCTTTTAAACTTTCACTCGATGGTTCACAGGTTCTTTTCAGCCTCAATGGTCAAATCTTCGTGCTGAACCGCGGCGATGGCAAAACAGTGCAACTACAGACTGGGGAACGCGCGGTAATTGATCCGACCTTTTCACCAGACGGCCAGCGGGTGGCTTACGTGCGCGACAACAACCTCTTTGTCTACGACCTAGGCTCAAACCAAGAACGAGCGATTACCAAGGACGGTACCGAACAGAAATCGTATGGCAGCGCCGAGTTTGTGGCGCAAGAGGAGATGGGCCGAAGAAGCGGTTTTTGGTGGCTCCCAGACAATCGATCGTTTGTCTACCAGGTAAATGACAACTCGGACGTGGAAATCTGGAATGTCGGCGATCCAGCTTCTCCGGAACATCCACCCCATTCTTCCCCTTATCCGCGCCCGGGAAAGGCCAACGTGACAGTGCATCTCACCATCTGTTCGATCGAACGACCCGAAGCCGTTCATTCGATCGAATGGGATCACGAAAAATATCCCTACCTGATTCGGGTCACACCCTCCGAGGACGGGCCGCTAACCATCACCGTTGAGACACGAGAACAACATGATCTTGCTTTGCTGTTGGTCGATCCGCCAACCGGTCAGACGCGAACATTAGTGGAGGAACATGATCCCGCTTGGGTGAATATAGACCAACAGATGCCTCACTGGTTGACCGACAGAACATTTCTGTGGACCACCGAGCGAGAAGGAGCTTGGCAGCTTGAATTGCATGGTGCCGAAGGACAGTTGGAAAAAGTCCTGATACCTCCCAATGCGCACTATCAAAAGCTCGGTGGTGTCACCCCCAACGAGATCTATTTTTTGGCTGGTGCAGACCCTACTACCCACGAACTTTGGCGCACTGCCTTGGACGGAACGGAAACTCATCGAGTCGGGTCCGGCGTGCACGAGGTCGACTTTGGGGAACATCAGGATTCTTTGTACGTAGATGTAGTCGCAACACCCAGCTCGCTGGGGCAGACCTTCGTGCGACGGCTCAACGGAACCACCGTTGGCGAGCTGCCGAGTGTCGCGGAAGATCCGCCTTACTTCCCTCGGCTCGAGTTTGCCCAAGTGAATGCTGATCCCGTTTTTTACGCGGCAATCGTTCGTCCGCGTGACTTCGCTCCAAATAAGAAATACCCGGTAATCGTCGATGTGTACGGTGGGCCTGGTTTCAATCGGGTAATCCAAACAGCGCGCAACTACCTGGCGGATCAATGGCTGGCGGACCAAGGCTTTATTATCGTGTCGATGGATGGGCGCGGCACCCCTGGTCGCGGTCGGGATTGGGAACGCGCAATCTATCTGAAGTTTGGAGAAATCCCGATCAAGGACCAAGTAACCGCGTTGCGGGCGCTCGGCTCGAAATATCCCGAGCTCGATTTGGAACGAGTCGGAATAACCGGATGGTCATTTGGTGGATATATGTCCGCGCTTGCTGTACTCAGGCGTCCCGACCTGTTCAAAGCCGCGGTGGCCGGCGCTCCCGTAACTGATTGGCTCGATTACGACACCCACTACACCGAGCGCTATCTTGGTCTGCCGGGACAAGAAATCTACACCGCGGCTTCACTCCTCGAAGACGCACCTCGCTTGGAGCGGCCCTTGCTGCTGATTCACGGAACTGCTGATGATAACGTCTACTTTCGCCACACGCTTAAATTGATTGATCGGCTCGAACGCGCCGATCGCTCCTTCGAATTCTTGCCCCTCCGCGGTTCGACGCACATGGTACCCGATCCGGTTCTGCGCCAACAGGTCGAAAAACGCACCGCGAGGTTCTTTCAGGAACACTTGTGATCGATCAAAGCCATTTTTCTCACGCAAAGAGACGAAAAGGGAACACAGCGGGCGAAGCCACAACCGTTCCGCTAATTCTCTTCTTCGAATCCAGAGCCACTCTCCCGAGCGAGATGGATATGGCATGAAAAGGTCCCGAGAACATCCCTTCAGAGATTTTCTTTTTGAGCTGCTGATCTACAGCGCCTTGGTTGTAGTCTATTTGTCGTTCGTATTTCACTTTCTGAGCGACTGGCTCAAAGCGATCTTTAGCGAAAATCGAATTGTCTACGCGGTTGCCGCTCTGCTCCTGATGTTTGCTCAGGCTGTCGGCTTGGAGCGCGTAACGACCGGCCTGCTTCTCCTTATTCGCCGCCGCAAGAAATAAAAATGTATTTTCCGATAGCCGGCGTTCACCTCGATCCGCTTATTCTAGTCTTACTAGGATTCGTCGTTGGCATGCTCGGCGGTTTCTTTGGCGTTGGTGGAAGTTTCCTGGCCGGACCAGCTCTTTTTGCCCTCGGCGTACCGTTTAATTTCGTGGTTGGCACTGATCTCATCCACATTATGGGAAAGTCACTGGTCGCCGCTCGAGAACATCATGTACTGGGGAATATCGATCTGAAATTGGCTGCGATTATGGTGATCGGGACGATCATTGGATCTGAGACCGGCGTTCAAGCCGTCGAATACTTCAAGAAAGGCGGGCACGTAGATTTGGCAGTTGGAATCGTCTCCATCGTCGTCTTTAGCTTCATCGGTATTTTTGGCGGTATCGAAGCGTGGAAAGCGGTGCAACTTCGTCGCAGTGGAGCGCAGGCGAGTGGTCGAAAGCAGGATTTAGTGGCGTTCAACTTCTTAGCCCGCGCGTTTGGGGGAATCGGATTGCCTCCGCGCGTTAGTTTGAAACAGTCCGGGATCAAATCTATTTCTGTATGGTCAATCATTTTAGTTTCATTGATCGGTGGTCTGTTTAGCGGATTTTTGGGAGGAGGCGCCGGCTACATCCGACTGCCGAGCATGGTTTATCTGCTGGGCATTCCGACGCATATTGCAGTTGGCACTGACCTCTTCGAAATTATTATTTCCGCCGGATACGGTGCCGCCAGGCATGCGATGAATGGTAACGTGGATATCCTGATTGCTCTGGTCATGCAGACAGGCGCAGCGATCGGAGCGCAAACCGGCGCAAGTCTCACTCAACACTTCAGCGGCCCGCGGATCCGATTGGCATTTGCTCCCCTCCCCATCCTTGGCGCGATTCTTGTCGCCCAAAGACTGCTGAGCGGCGGAAGATAGCTCGCTTGACGACTTATAAGAACCAGATCACGGAAACACGGCCGCGACGCTGAATTCATTCTCTGCCTCACTCATTGCTTATGATGGCGATGGTGGTGGCGGTGGTGCGGAGAAGGATGCGCGATGCTCCCGGACTCCTGCCCTGGTGACGGTGTAACAGTCGGGCCAGGAGACGGGTTAACCGACGGTTCCTCGGGTGAAGGCGTGGCGCTCGGTTCCGGAATTGGTGTCGCCAAAGGCTGAGTTGGCGTTGGTGTGACCAAGGGCTCGGTCGGAGTTGGTGTCGCCAAAGGTTGAGTCGGCTTCGGTGCGACCAAAGGTTCGGTCGGCATTGGTGTCGCCAAAGGTTGAGTCGGCGTCGGTGCGACCAAAGGCTCGGTCGGCATGGGCGTCTCCAAAGGTTGAGTCGGCGTCGGTGCGACCAAAGGCTCGGTCGGAGTTGGCGTCTCCAAAGGTTGAGTCGGCGTCGGTGCGACCAGAGGCTCGGTCGGCATGGGCGTCTCCAAAGGCTCAGTCGGAGCTGGTGTGGCCGAAGGTTGAGTCGGAGTTAGCGTTACCACAGGCTGGGTCGGGGTTGGCGTCCCCACAGGCTCGGCCGGCGTTGGCGCGGCCGGAGATTGAGTCGGAGTTAGCGTCACTACAGGTTCAGTCGGCGTCGGGGTTGGCATCGTCAAGATCGGAACTCTCACTGTTGGCAATGGAGCAGCAGTGGAACTCGGCGTGGGTGTTGTGACGAAATTGGTTCGACTCGCCGTCGTAGAGCTTCGAGTGAGTAAATTGATTGATAGAAAAACGGCAAAACAGGCTCCAATCAACGTTCCAAAGATTGCGCCCCATCTGAGAACCTTTGTCTTCCCACCTTTTGGTCGCTCGACCCGCTCCGACCTGAGAGATGAATCCGCTGGTGGCCGATTGCCGGCCAGCGGCAAATTCAATTGAGCAGCGTCGTCGGACGGAGTTTCGTCAAGTAAATGAGGCGGAACGGGCGCTCTAGGTTTTCTCGTCAAGTCGGCCTCCGATTTGCTCAGCGTCGAAGACCCCTTCGGCGGCCCTGCGATCAAGGTAGCTGATCGATCCGCGGTGGACCGTTTGTCCCCAGTCGACGCAGCTTGATCACTATCTTCTCCCTTCTTCCGGTCTGCCGGTTGGATACCGGGCAAAAGATAAAAGTGGAGCCGGCGAAGCGGTTCCGGAGCTTCCGGCATTGGGATTTCCCAGTAGGCTGGTCGGACAAAGGCCTCACGCTGGAGCGCGATCGCGTAACGCCATTCCTTTTCCACGTGAGCGGACTGTGCTGAATTGCGCGACCAGAAAAGCTGGAAGATGTCCGCGTCGGTAATTAACGCTAGTAACTGGTCATCCCAATGCTGCCCACTGCGTAAATTCACGACATCGCGGAGATACTCATAGCCAATCGCTCGGATATTCCGCTCCATCGCCTCAACTACCGCGGCATCCTGGTGTGAATAAGACGCAAAGATCTTTCGAAATGGTTTAGCGACTGATCTTGCCCACCCTTCCTCCTTGGACAACGGGATCCGTACCGATTCCTCGGCCACGCGTAAGCTCAAGGCTATCTCGGCCAAAAGCAGTTGCCCGAAAAAAATAGATACCCGGCCCCTGGCTACCTTGCCGGCCAGAGCAAACGGAGCGCGCATAAAAAAGCTCTCTTCGTGGACCCGCAAACCGGTCGCCCAGAGGAAACTCCGGCGAGGAGGATTAAACTGAATACCGGGAACTTCGGGCACGAGCACGATTTCGCTTTCTCGAACGATCGGAAAACGGCTTTCACCCACTACGTTGCGATAGTCGTCATATTCTGCGCCCAGAATTTGGCGGGCTCTGATTTCAACCTCTTCGGACGTTGAGGTCTGGTCCGGATCTAACAGCGCCAGATCATCATTCAGGTGCATGAAAACGATCATACGGCGCCATTGCTCCGGGCGCATGACCGCCGGGCGATATGCCGTAAACGTCACGTTCTCATCAAGCGGAGAGGGTCTGTTCCCCTGCGTACTAGGTGGGAGATCCGGCTCGGCCGTGGAACGCTCAGGGGCCTGATCGATTCCTGTTTTCGGATAAGCGGCGAGAACAAATTCGCCGGCTCGCGCTGATACCCATTTGGCTACGATCTCGTCCTCTCGAACTGACTCCCTCGCCTTGTGCAGGTAACCCAAGAGTTCGTTCATCGTTACTTGCCGGTCTGCGCCTTCATCTGCGGTCCGGCGCAGACCGCGAACAATCGATTCCGCCAGCAGGGGTTTGCCCGCCCGAAGTTCGACGTAGCGCTCGCCAAAGCAAAAAGAGAGGTAGTCGCTCCTCGCCAGGATAGCCTGGTCACGATTGGGCACATAAAATTTCGATCCCACATCCTGCGGTAGATCTCGCTCGACCAACATCTCGCTGCTGGCAATGCTACCAAGACGGCCGTCCAGAATGATAATTTGGTTGTGCGCTGCGGTTTCCCTCAGTTGCTGCTGCAAAGGAGCCGCGGCCAGAGCAGTACTCCCTAAGTCAGGCAGAACGGTTTCCCGCAAAGCTAGAAACAGCGTATCGTCGGCTTGCTTTATGAGATGACCGGCAAAATAGAGTAGCACCAATGCGTCTGGTTCGCGGTTTGCTAAGAGGCCGGCGATCGCGGATCGGGCTGCCTCCAGGGTTGGATCAAACAAAGCCGTAATCGAGAATCCACCGACTTCCCGAAGCGTCTCGACCAGATCCTTGAGATCGGCAACGTCGTCCGACACGTTCGGAAGCCGCGGGTCCGCGTAACCGGTCGTTGCAATCAGAAGACCCAGGCGCTTGGCAGCCATAGAATTTCGGTGGAGGCGCGTACTGCTAATAATAACGTTGGACCACAGAATTCCACGATGCACCAGTCCCGATGCTCTAGTTTATAAAAAATGGGTTAGCGCCACTCTACTCTTAATCGGGATTAGAATCCTGAGTTCGACTAGAACGAGCAACAGCGAAACGAAAATCCTCACAGAAGAGACATCCGGACTTTAGCCCCGGGTTTTCAAACCCGGAAGCGCTAAGATAGGGCTTTGAGGACGATCTCTTTCGCAGGGGCGAGGAGCACGGCTTCGGTAGGCCTCCCGGGGTAAGGCCGAAACGGCCTATCGGCGTATCGCGTGTCCGTCGCTGCATTGTTACCACCGACGGTCCTTCAGACCTCGTCCGTAAAAACACGATCACCCAGGCTGAAGCCTGGCTATGTTCTCAAGACCCTTCGGGCCGGTTGCTCTGCTACTCAATTACGCCCAGCACGCCTATACCCCCCGTTTCGCCCTTACGCTGGGAGCCTCGTCCTACCAGAATCCCAGACGCAGGGGGTTACCAGGAGAGCCTCCTAACAACTCCGGGCGGGATCCTCAGTTCGAGGCCAGAGTTGCCAGCAATTTGTTCCTTCGGGATGCAGAAACTCAACGATAGTACCAATGACGGTAGCGCCAATACCGATGATGCCAATACGGGTGCGGATAATACGCGTAGCCGTAAGGGCCATAGTAATAGCCTGGCGAATAGTATCCAGAACCGTAATATGCGGGACCGTAAAACACCGGTACCGGAATCGGGAATCCGATGAAAAATCCAGCCTTGGACGATTGAGGAGTTAGCATCCCGAGGGCGAGTACCACACCCAAGATCAGAAACCACTTTTTCATAGTTGCGTAATCGAACAAAAACCTTCGACGTAGGTTAAGACGCGAATATTTAATTTTTGTTACACTTCTGCTAAAAGCCCCAACCTAGGTTCTGCTCATCGAAAAATTTAGCACAAAAGCCAGGGCTTAACCCAGCTTCGGTTCGAGCGTTTCAGCCCGATTTGAAGCCTCATTCCTTGACGCAGAAGTGGAGCAACCATAGTTTCCCATCAAATTGGCCTTCCCGTCACCTGCTATCTGCTGGCTGCTCTTCGTTAACGGCTTTTCACCTCGTAATTGACCAATTGGCAAATCAATGAGTTCTATCCAATCAACCCTCGATGGCATTGAGATCGCCGGACCGCTTTCTGACGACTTCACGCAAATTCTCACGCCCGAAGCGCTTCAGCTCGTCGCCAAATTGCACCGCACCTTTAATGGTCTTCGCAAAGAACTGCTGGAACGCCGCAACCGGCGACAAGCGGAACTAGACAGCGGCCAGATTCCCGATTTTCTTCCGGAGACGGCGCAGATTCGCGCGGACGACTGGAGGGTTGCTTCAATCCCAACAGACATTGCGGATCGGCGCGTCGAGATCACTGGGCCTACCGACCGAAAGATGGTGATCAACGCACTCAACTCGGGCGCAAAGATCTTTATGGCGGATTTCGAAGATGCCAACGCTCCGACCTGGCACAACATGATTGATGGTCACATCAATCTGCGCGACGCCATCCGCCGAACCATCGAATTTCAAAGCCCGGAAGGCAAAGCGTATCGGCTAAAAGATCAATTGGCCGTGCTCTTCGTTCGTCCTCGGGGCTGGCATCTAGTCGAAAAGCATCTCTTGGTGGACGGTGAGCCGGTAGCGGGTGGTCTTTTCGATTTCGGCCTCTATCTCTTTCACAACGCGAAAGAACTTCTCTCTCGAGGTTCCGGCCCTTATTTCTATTTGCCCAAGATGGAAAGCCATCTTGAGGCGCGACTCTGGAACGATGTGTTCAACCTCGCTCAAGATCAGATCGGCATCCCGCGCGGCAGCATTCGGGCGACAGTGTTGATCGAGACGATCCTGGCCGCGTTCGAAATGGATGAGATCCTCTATGAATTGCGCGACCATTCGGCCGGTTTAAACTGCGGCCGCTGGGATTATATCTTCAGCTGCATCAAACGATTCCGCAATAAGCCTGATTTCATTCTAGCTGATCGCGCGCTGGTGACGATGACGACGCATTTCATGCGGTCTTATTCGCTCCTGTGTATTAAGACATGCCATCGCCGCGGCATTCACGCTATGGGCGGGATGGCGGCGCAGATTCCGATCAAGAACGATGAGAAAGCCAACGCCGAAGCGTTTGCCAAAGTCAAGGCAGACAAGGAACGGGAAGCTAACGATGGCCATGACGGCACCTGGGTCGCGCATCCGGGTCTCGTTCCGGTTGCCCTAGAGGCGTTCGATGCCGTGATGAAGACGCCAAACCAGATCGATCGCAAACGAGAAGATGTGCAGGTCACTAAGAAGGATCTTCTGCAGTTCGGTCCGGAAGAACCGATTACGGAAAGAGGCCTCCGCACGAACGTCAGCGTCGGCGTACAATATCTGGAGGCATGGCTACGCGGTTCGGGAGCGGTACCGATCTTTAACTTGATGGAAGATGCGGCAACGGCTGAAATCTCTCGAGCGCAGGTCTGGCAATGGATCAGGAGCCCAAAAGGCAAGTTGGACGACGGAAGAAAAGTCACGGCCGATCTATTTCGTACCACGCTCGCTGAAGAACTGCAGAAAATTAAACTGAGCGTGGGCGAAGAACGGTTCGCCAAAGGTCGTTACAGTGAAGCGGCTAAACTGTTTTCTGATCTGACCACGAGCGACACTTATGTCGATTTTCTGACTCTGCCTGGATACGAACTGCTGAGTTAATTAGCAGATTTTTCTATCGGCAGGGTGATCTGTTGAGCACTGAATGATCCTCCATGTTTATTGACCTCTCTGACCGAGTGAAGCTTCGGGTCACCGGCCCGGACCGAATCCGTTTCTTGAATGGACAGCTCACCAACGACATCACAAAACTCAGATCCGGTTGTTCGCTCTACACTTGCGCCCTCTCCGCCAAAGGAAAGCTTTGTGGTGATCTTTTCGTGACGCCGTTGGCCGACGCGCTCCTTCTAGACTTCGAACCTGCGCTGCGCGACTCATTACCCGCTCGCTTGGAGAAATATCTCATTGCTGACGAAGTTGAACTCGCAGACGTAACCGACCAATTCGCGTTGTTCCACGTCTGCGATATGATGTTCCCTGACCCCATCCTTCCGGAAGGCACGATCACGATGAGCAATCGCTTTGCCATGGATGGCAAGGATCTGCTGGTTCCGGCAACTTTGAAAAACGTGGTACCACCGTTACTAAAAAATGCGCCGCTGACCGCTTCAGAACTGGAGCAGTTCCGCATCGAGCAAGGAATACCGCGTTGGGGTGCTGAACTTTCTGAGGAGGTCATCCCAAACGAGGCAGGGTTGGACGAACGCGCTATCAGTTACACCAAGGGTTGTTATCTGGGCCAAGAAATCATCAGTCGGATAAAGAGTCTCGGTCATGTAAACCGGCATCTGCGCGGGATTCGCCTGTTAGACGGCCCGGATCTGCAACCGGGGGACCAGCTCGGACGGGAAGAGGGCAAGAAGCTTGGTACCGTCACGAGCGCCTGCGCGAGTGACCGGCTCGACGCCTGGATTGGACTCGCCTATCTCAAACGGGGATTCGACCAGGTTGGCGCCGTTTATCAAGTTTCTCGATCCGCGACTTCGGGCTTGATTGGGAACGCGGAAGTCCGCAGCCTTTCGTTCGTCCAATCATGAAACGTCTTATCGTCTTTCTGGTCACATACTTCGTGGCCGGTACCGTCGTCCGCGCCGATGAAGTAGCGGTTTTTGATCTGCAATGGGGCAAGGGTAAACAACGGCAGGTCCGCAGTTTCGCCATCGATTTCGACGAAAAAGCTGCACCATATACCGTCGACAATTTCAAGAAACTAGTTCGCAAAAAATTCTACGTCAAAACCGCGATCCATCGGGTTATCCCCGACTATCTCGTCCAAGGCGGAGATCCGTTCAGCAAGAAAAAGGATCGTAACGTGATCGGCACCGGCGGTCCGGGCTACACGTTACCACCGGAGATCCAGTTGAAACATGTGCGCGGCGCAGTCGCGATGGGACGCCTTCCAGACAATGTGAATCCAAAGCGGCTTTCGAACGGCAGCCAGTTCTATGTTTGTCTCCGGCCCATTCCTGCGCAGGACGGCAAAGACACCGTGTTTGGCCATGTCGTTTCCGGGCTGGAAGTTTTGGATGAGATTAGCCACGCGGTAGCGGACACTAACGCCAACCCGGTCGACAAGATCGAGGTGAGGCGGGCCTACATCATCGATCGATCCCAGCTCGGTCAGCCGGTGAAGCATTGATGCGGAATACGGGAGACAGGAGGCAGTAAGCAGTCAGGGTAAGCAGAGCGAGTGGGTGGGGTCAGGACATCGTGCAGGAGCTGCTTCTATTCGGGTGAGCGATTAATACCTCTCTCACAGAATTTTGATTCCTTGGCGGCCGCGGGTATCCGTTACGATGCTCACTGCTTGCCGCTCACTGAGCTCGAGACTGCCTCTCATCGTGAACGCCTTCTTGCAGGGGCTTGGCTTAGGTTTCAGTCTGATTATCGCCATTGGCGCCCAGAATGCCTTCGTCCTGCGCCAAGGCCTACGGCGGCGGCATCGCCTGATCACGGCCCTCATTTGTTTCGGTTGCGATGCAATCCTTATCGCACTGGGTGTTGCCGGATTCGGAAACATGATTGAAAAGTCGCTGCTGTTGCTGATTCTGGCGAAGTGGGGCGGTGCTCTCTTTCTGTTCTATTACGGATTACGTTCTTTCCGTTCTGTTCTGACGATGCAACGGTTGCAAACGAACGACACCGAGCTCACCCGAGTGACGCTGAAATCGTCCGTCGCTGCCGCGCTCGGATTTAGCTTGCTGAATCCGCATGTTTATCTTGATACCGTGGTGCTTTTGGGAAGCGTTGGAACGCAGATCCCGGCGTCTACTCGCCACTACTATGCGCTGGGCGCAATGACCGCTTCCATGATCTGGTTTTTGTCACTGGCATTTGGATCAAGTCTGCTGGCTCCGCTGTTTCAACGCCCGATTGCTTGGAAAATTCTCGACCTAATAATCGGCGGCATCATGTGGTCTTTGGCCTTTAGTCTCATCCGCGAGTGACGGTCAGAGCTGACCGTAAATGGAGGCGAATTAGGAAGAACCTCTTTCCCAATTAGCATTGCCTTACGAGCGCGCTCCGGGCAAACTCCCAGGCACTAGAACCCTCCAAACAGAAAATGGGAGAACCCCTATGAGCAAGTTGATCCTCCTCTTAACGGTCCAATTCGGCCTTGGTTGCATTGCTGCCATTGCAGACCAGCCTCCAGGCGGAGGTGGCGGTGGCGGTAACCAGCCTCCTCCTCATCATCACCATCATCATCACCCTCAGGGCCAACCTCAGCCCCAACCCAACGGCCCTCATTAGTTCTATAATCTCGCCTGTCGCTATTCTTCGTAACCGTTCCGCCAAGGAGCGCATGCGCATCGACTTGAGGCGCAATCGCTGAACGCCGACCGATATCTTTGTCGTCCCGGCCTGTCCGCCGTCTTTTCCGACGTAGTCTTGACGAAGTTGGAAGTCCGGAGGCCGCCCCCCTCTTCGAGCTGATATCAGTTTCGCAGTTATTCATGAGCGAGCGAAGCGGCCCTGCGTCGTGAGGCGGAGCGAGCAGGCCGGCGCCATAACGAAGCGACGGCAGGACGAAAGGAGAAGGGATGCAATGGAAGCAGAATCGTCCCGGAGGGACGGAGTGAAAGTAACCCGGTACGAAGTGCCAGGTTAATGTAGAAAGAAGCCAAGCGTCCCTCCAAGGACGCTTCATTCCAAGAACCGCTCAATCATGTGCTATTGATGGCAACCTAATACCACAAAAGAGAGCTGAACATTTCAACCGTCCCGTCGGGACGGAATCGCTATTTTATAGGCGCCCCCGCACTGAAGTGCTGGGTATTATCGCTCTGTCCCTCCGCGACGATTCCTTCGTACCGGCCTACTTTCGGTCTGTCCCCCCGGAGGGTGTCGGGCTTTGCCCGATGCACGAACGATCGGCTACGGCAGCGGCGAAGCCGCGCTTCAGGATAGCCTAGCAGACCGTTGAAAAACCAATGAGACTTGATGATTGGCTCCAAACATGGAGCCCAAGGCCTCGGCGTACGGCCCGAAGGGCCAAGAAAACATAGCCCAGGCTTTAGCCCGGCTTTAGCCTGGTAGCCGGGAATAAAGGCGACCAGCCCTGTGGGGGCGTCTGAAAAGGCAAACCAGATCAATCCGAAGATCGGATGTTCCTCGCGCAGCCGGCTCATGGGATTAGCAATGAATCGCTCCACGACCAGGTGATTGCACACCACATCTCCCGCCCCTACAGGGCGGTTGTTGTCGGGATGGAATTTCCCAGGCTAAAGCCTGGGCTATGTTTTCTTGGCCCTTCGGGCCGTATCCCAAACCTCAAGGAGCCAGTTGCCATCAGTTTCCCTCAACCAAGCGTTTTTCAACTCTCTGCTAGGGCGAAGCCCTAGGAATCCGACCCCAGCGATCACGCACTGAAGGTGCGTTTCAAGCCTGCTGGTCCCACACATAGGTCGTTACGATTGTTACGCGCCTTCAGCGCTGAGGCACTTGTAAATTCCGGTTCCTAGGGCTGCGCCCTAGGCTATCCTGAAGCGCGGCTTCGCCGCTGAAGACCTGTTTGCCTCAAATTTGATCACGTAAAGTCCGACACACTCCCGGCCTGCAGGGCTAGGTCATCGGATGAGAAGATAATCAGCACTGAAAGGGCGTTCCAGGGCAGGCTGGAACGCGGGTTTGGTAATCACATTGAATCTCGTCAACGGAAGGTTATGGCGCAATGGGAGGTCTGGCATTGAAACGCGCATGCAGCGCCGATCGTTTGGATAGGCCCGTTCCTAGCCCTGCAGGCTAGGCTATCCTGAAGCGCGGCTTCCGACTTCGCCAACTCGGTCAGCGATAGTCCGAATATCACGGCAGGCTTCGTCGGACAGGTCGCCGCTGAAAACTGCCCATCAAATTTGATCGAGCGAAGCCCGACAGACCGCTCCGGGACGGTTGTCCGGCTGCTTTCATCGCATCCGCTTTCCTCCTTCGTCGCTCCGCTATGGGGGCCTTATTGGTCCGCGGGGGCGCCGAAGCTCGAAGAGAGGGGCGGGCGCTCCTGAGTTCCAACTTCGTCAAGACTACGGCGGACAACCCGGGACAGATCGCTTCAAACCTTGCGAGGGGGGTGCGTTCCTAACCGCTCTCGTATGTTGACACGCATGTACGACCGCGGAACCGAAGACTCACCCCGCTTCAATTTCTGCTAATTCTTGAGTGCTGAGCTCCAGCTCTGAGCCGCCAATGATCCCGCCCACCTGCTCGCGTCTTCGGGCGCCAACGATCGCCCCGATAACAGACGGGAGGCGCAGAGTCCAGGCAATAGCAACCTCGCCTGCACTGCATCCGTGACGTCGGCCGATGACGCGCAGGCGTTCCGCCAATGCCAGGTTTTGCGATAGTTTGGGTTCCTTAAATTCCGGATTCCGGCTCCGCCAATCCTCGGGCGGAAGTGTCGCAGCGCGTTCCGGGGTCATCGCACCAGTGAGCAAACCGGACGCCATCGGCGAGTACGCGATTACGCCTACGTTGTTTTGCTGGCACCATGGGAGAATCTCGGATTCGATTTCGCGCCGGATCAGCGAATAAGGAGGTTGCAGTGAAGTGATTGGCGCGATCGCTTGAGCCCTACGGAGTTCGTCGAGACTGAAATTGGATACTCCGATCCAGCGCACCTTCCCCTCCTGCTGAAGTTTGACAAGTTCGGTCCATCCTTGTTCCGTTTCCGCCGGGTCATCTACAGGCCAATGGATCTGGTACAGATCGATGACATCTGTTTTGAGCCGGCGGAGACTGTTCTCACACTCTTTTCGGACAGACTCGCTCCGAAGTGAATAGTCGACCTCGCGCTTTTCGTTCCAGATTATTCCACATTTCGTGAATAGATAAGGGCGCGGACCGGACCAGTCGGCCAATGCCTTTGCCACCACTTCTTCGGAATGCCCAAGTCCGTAAGCAGCAGCCGTATCGATCCAATTCACGCCAAGTTCAAGTGCACGATGGATTGTTGCAGTCGAATCACCGTCTTGCTGGGCTCCCCAGCCAAATTTCCAATCGCCGCCAATTGCCCAAGCGCCAAAACCGATCGAGGTAATTTCCAGGTCAGAGTTGCCAAGCTTTCGTGTCTTCACAGTTTCTTCTACTATGCTTACCCAGGCTTGGCCAACGAGATTGGTCTCTCTCGTTCACGCGAGGCGAGAACCGGTTTTCAAATTGCGCTCGAAGTCGGGAGCGCGATGCCTTCTCTGGCCGCAAAGCTCCAAAACGAAGGAGCCAATTCGTTCGTCAAATCGTGGAACGAACTTCTGGCGGTGAATGTCTCAAAGAGTGCGAATCTTCAGAAGGTTAGTTAGGCACCAAAAAGGAACCCAAAGGAATACGAATATGACCGCAGGTATCCAATCAGTCACCGCACGTCCGGGATGGAAGGCACTCGAGTCTCACCATCAGAAAGTCCGAGAACTGCATCTTCGACAGCTCTTTGCAGATGACCCCAAACGCGGCGAGCGCTTGACCACGGAGGCAGTGGGTCTCTACCTCGATTACTCGAAGAATCGCATCACCGACGAAACCCTGAAGCTCCTCCTTCAACTGGCGGAAGAATGCGGCCTGCGAGCGCGCATCGATGCCATGTTTCGAGGCGAGAAGATCAATATCACGGAAACCCGAGCCGTCTTGCATGTCGCCCTCCGCGCCCCGAGGGGTACAGCAATCGTCGTGGACGGCGAGAACGTGGTACCCCAGGTCCATGCGGTGCTCGACAAAATGGCCGACTTCTCCAATCGGGTCCGGAGCGCCACATGGAAGGGCCACACCGGCAAGCGCATTCGCAACGTTGTCAACATCGGCATCGGCGGCTCCGACCTCGGACCGGTGATGGCGTACGAAGCCCTCAAGCATTACAGCGATCGCGCCATGACCTTCCGGTTCGTCTCCAACATCGATGGCACTGATTTCGCCGAAGCCGTCCATGATCTCGATCCATCTGAGACCCTTTTCATCGTCTCCTCAAAAACCTTCACGACCTTGGAGACAATGACCAACGCCCATACTGCGCGCGACTGGTCTCTCAAAGGCCTCGGCGGCGATGCCAAAGCTGTGGCCAAACATTTCGTGGCAGTCTCGACCAATGCCTCGAAGGTATCCGAGTTCGGGATCGATACCGCCAATATGTTCGAGTTCTGGGATTGGGTTGGTGGACGTTATTCCATGGACTCCGCGATTGGTCTCTCGACCATGCTCGCCGTTGGACCCGAACACTTCCGAGCCTTGCTCGACGGTTTTCACGAAATGGATGAGCATTTCCGCACCGCGCCATTCGAACGCAACCTGCCTGTCCTCATGGGCCTTCTGGCGGTGTGGTACAACGATTTCTTCGGTGCAGAGACTGTTGCGGTTCTGCCATACGAGCAGTACCTCAAGCGATTCCCGGCCTATCTGCAGCAGTTGACCATGGAGAGCAACGGCAAGCACGTCACGCTCGAGGGGATCGAGGTGGACTATGCGACCGGGCCGATCTACTGGGGCGAGCCTGGAACGAACGGCCAGCACTCGTTCTATCAGTTGATTCATCAGGGGACTCGGCTGATCCCGTGTGACTTCATAGCGTTTGTCGAGACACTCAATCCTCTGGCCCGGCACCACGATATGCTCGTGGCGAACGTCTTTGCCCAGACCGAAGCACTGGCTTTCGGCAAAACGCCCGAGCAGGTCAAGGCCGAGGGCACACCAGATTGGCTCGTGCCCCACCGCGTTTTCGAGGGCAATCGTCCGTCGAACACGATCCTTGCCGATCGGCTCACGCCGCAAACGCTCGGTAAACTCGTTGCACTCTATGAGCACAGTGTCTTTACCCAAGGCACCGTCTGGAACATCGATTCCTTCGACCAGTGGGGCGTGGAATTGGGCAAGGTGCTGGCCCAGCGTATTATCCCGGAACTCGAATCCAAAACGGAACCCGAACTCGGGCATGACAACTCCACTAACTGTCTGATCCGCCGCTACCGTCAACTCAAAGGGAAAACGTTATGAACGTCGGATTTGATAAGCCTCTGTACATCCAACCATTCGACCACCGTGGGTCGTTCCAGACCAAGCTGTTCGGCTGGAAGGGTGCGTTGACCGCGGAGCAAACAGCGCAGATCGCTGCCGCCAAACAGGTGATCTACGACGGTTTTAAGGTCGCCATCGCCGCTGGCGTGCCCAAGGAGAAGGCTGGCGTTTTGGTAGACGAGCAGTTCGGCGCAGCCATTCTTCGCGATGCGGTGGCGAACGACTACTTGACCGCGTGCCCAGCCGAGAAGAGCGGGCAAGACGAGTTTGATTTCGAGTACGGCGAGGACTTCGCCAAACATATCGAGGCCTTCGCCCCGACCTTCTGTAAGGTGTTGGTGCGCTACAATCCAGAGGGTGACGAGGCACTGAACCAGCGGCAGTCCGCCCGTCTAACACGTTTATCCGATTACCTGCACGCCCAGAGCCACAGGCTGTTCATGTTCGAGCTGCTGGTACCAGCGGAGAAAGCGCAGCTCGACCGGGTCAAGGGCGACAAGAAGGCCTATGACCTTGAGCTTCGGCCTGGATTGATGGTGCGCGCTATCGAGCAACTCCAAGATGCAGGAGTCGAGGCGGATGTCTGGAAGATCGAGGGGCTCGACCGTCGGGAGGACTGCGAGAAGATCGTGGCGGCCGCGCACCGGCACGGCCGGGACAAAGTTGGCTGCATTATCCTCGGCAGAGGTGAGGACGACCAGAAGGTGCACGAATGGCTCACGACAGCGGCCACAGTCCCGGGGTTTATCGGTTTCGCTGTCGGTCGCACCGTCTTCTGGGAGCCACTCGTTGGATGGCGGGACAAAAAAACCACTCGAGAAGAAGCCGTCACCGAAATAGCCCGTCGCTATCGGAAGTTCGTCGATATCTTTGAAAAGGCGCGTGGTTCATGAAGAAAAAGATAAAGACCAGGAAATAGAAAAAAGATGCAGTGAATCTGGCCTGGTCGTGCTGCCGGCCGGCAAACAACCGCGTAGTGAAAATTCGGGACAATCAGCTCTGAAGAAAGGAACGCTCCAGGTGGCCGAATTCGGCCAAGCCGAGCGTCATCTGCGCCTACTGAAAAAAGTGGCTCTCATAGAAATATAAAACCATGACCGATAAGCATTCTTCTCTTATACCGTCCGAAACCTATTCTTTTCCAGTCGTCATCCTGGGTGGTGGATTCGCGGGTACTTACTGCGCGCGAGCGCTGACCGCAGGTCTGCGTGATGCCGCTGAAACCGTGGCGCTTTTGGCGAACCAAAACGCAATGCTGTTCCACCCGATGCTGGCTGAGGTAAGTGGGTCGTCGATTTCTCCGCTCCACGTCGTCAATCCAATCCGCCAATTCTGCCGAGGCAGCTCCATTTTTATGGGATCCGTGGAGGAAGTTGACCTCAACGAGCAGACCGTTCGCTTTTCTCCGGGACCCTTTGTTCACGCTGCCACCCTGAAGTTTGAACATCTCGTATTAGCTATTGGCAGTGTGGTGGACGTGAGCCGCGTTCCGGGAATGCCGGAGCATGGGTATCTGATGAAAACTGTCGGTGACGCTATCCGGCTCCGTGCGGACGTGATCCAGCGGCTGGAAGAAGCGAGCGTGACCGCGACCGAGGCGGTGCGCCGAAGACTTCTCACATTCGTTGTCGTCGGCGGCGGATATTCCGGTGTGGAGACCGCCGGTCAGATCTACGACTTGCTTCGGGATGTGCGCAGATTCTATCCGAGACTCGAACGCGAAGATTTTCGCTTAATTTTGATACATAGTGGTCCCTATCTGCTCCCGCAAATCGGTGAGGAGCTGGGGCGTTATTGTGGTGAGCACCTGGAAAAACGTGGGATCGAGGTGCGGCTCAACACTCTGGTAACCGCGATCACCGCAGAGCGAGCGATTCTTAACACTGGCGATGTGATCGAAACGAACACCGTGGTGACGACGGTCGGGAATGCAACTCACCCAGTGATCAAGAAATTGATCGATCGACATCAGTTAGCCAACTCGAAAGGACGATTGATTACCGAACCAACGATGCAATTAAAAGGGCACGAAAACCTGTGGGCTGCCGGAGATTGCGCTGCGGTGCCGCTTACCGATGGAAGCGTCTCACCGGCAACCGCGCAATTCGCGATTCGGCAGGGCACGGTTCTGGGGAAGAATATCATTGCTCTGAAAAGCAAGCGCCCGCTGGAGCCTTTCGCTTTCAAAGCACTGGGAGAAATGGCTTCTCTTGGGCATTTGAACGCGGTGGGCAAGGTTTTCGGGTTCAAAGTTTCCGGGTTGTTAGGTTGGCTGATGTGGCGAGCCGTATACCTCTCCAAACTGCCGGGCTTGGAGCGGAAACTGAAAGTGTTCATCGAGTGGAGCCTGGAGCTCTTGTTCCCTCGCGACATCAGTCTTCTCGATATCAAAATGACCGAGGTGGTCGGTCGCGTTCATTTAGAGAAAGGCGATCCCGTCTATCATATCGGCGATCCAGCTTTCTCTTTCTATCTCATCGAAAAAGGAACGGTAGAACTTTCTGATAAGAATGGGCCGGTTCGCGCACTGACGCGCGGCCACCATTTCGGCGAAAGGGAACTTCTCCAAGGGCTGAAGCGACAGTTTAATGCGACGGCGGTAGAGCCCACGACGTTGCTCGCCCTGGACAAAGGCACTTTTGACGCTTTAACCCAAAATAGTCTGGCGCTGGGCTACCTCTTGAGCCGAAGTTCAGTCCAATACCTGACGCTGGATGAGCGCAAGGCTATGGTTAATCAAGTCTCTCCAGGAATTCGCCAGAAACGGGTGGCGGATTTCATGCGCACCAATCCGACTGTGGTTCATGAGACTGATTCTGTGATGTCGGCGCTGAAAACATTCAAGCAGGCTGCAGCATCGATGCTGCCGGTCGTGAATAAAGATCAACAGTGCAAAGGATGGTTACGTCTCGAGTTCGTCTTCGATCTGTTGCACCAGGGAAAGGCGGACGTCGAATCTGCTGCGCGCGATTTGTTGATATTACCCTTTATCGGCGTCAAACCGGATGAGCTAGTGGAGCAAGCATTACTTCGTTTTGCCCAAACCGCCGATCGCGAGCTCGCCGTCGAAGATGGTAATAGCCAACTGATTGGCACCCTTGCGCTGTTAGACTTGGTTCTCGCGGATGGTGCGATAGCTGATTCTTCGGCGCGGGAGCTGGCTGTTCGATAAAAGCGCTTGGAATGCAAAAATAGGCAGTCGCCCCTCGATGCTGTTCGTCATTGTCTGTCCTCTCTGACTGGACTATCAAGCAACACACCCCGCCGGCAGGATCCGGCCGGTGACCTCGCCGAAGCCGATCCGGGTGCCGGCTGGTCCGGGCGCGGTGGCGGTGATGGCGATCTCGTCGCCGTCTTCAAGGAAGCTGCGAACGGTTCCGTCGGGCAGGGTGAAGGGTTCCTTGCCGCCCCAGCTCAGTTCGATGAGCGAGCCGCGCTGTTCCTTCTCGGGCCCGCTAACGGTGCCTGAGCCGTAGAAGTCGCCAGTGCGGGTGGAGGCGCCATTGACGGTCATATGCGCCAGCATCTGGGCAGCGGTCCAGTACATAGCCGAGAACGGCGGCCGAGAGATCAGATGGCCGTTGAGCCGCACCTCCAGGCCCAAGTCCAGCCCCCACTTCTCAGCGTCGGCAAGGTAGGGCAACGGTTCCGGATCCCGCGGTGGTGGAGCGATCCGGGCGTACTCGAGCGCCTCCAGAGACACGATCCACGGCGAGACCGACGTCGCGAAGGATTTGCTGAGGAACGGGCCCAGCGGCACATACTCCCACGACTGCAGGTCACGGGCGGACCAGTCGTTCATCAGGCACACCCCAAATACGCGCTCGGCGAACTCCGCTACCGTCACGGGATGGCCGAGGCGGGAACCGGTTCCCACCACGAACCCAACCTCGGCCTCGATATCCAGCCGCCGGGACGGCCCGAAGGTCGGAGCGGGCTCGTTCGGGGCCTTGCGCTGTCCCTGTGGCCGCACGATCGGGGTGCCGGACACCACAATGGTGCCGGACCGGCCGTGGTAGCCGATGGGCAGGTGCTTCCAGTTCGACGGCAAAGGATCCGAGTTGGGCCGGAACATCCGCCCAATATTGCTCGCGTGGTGCTCACTCGCGTAGAAGTCAACGTAATCGCCAACCTGGAACGGCAGATGCAGCCGCGCCTGCGACAGCGGCACCAGCGCAGGCTCCACAGTGGCGCGGTGCTGGTTGCCGGTGAGCAGCTCGGTGATTCGCGCCCGCACCTCACTCCACCGCACACGGCCCTGCGCCATGAATGTGTTCAGGGACGGTTGCGCGAAGACCGGGTCGTCCAGCGCGGCGGCGAGGTCGAGCAGTGCGTCGCCGATCCGCACGCCTACCCGCGGCTGCTCATCGCCACGGGAGAACACCCCGTAGGGGAGGTTCGCAACGCCAAAATGCGAGTCAGTAGGAACGTCTAGCAAAGTCATCATCTGTTATCTCCTAAGGGTTTTCCAGGCAGGCCGAGCGTTACCAGATAGCCTACCGGCTCTATGATACTGCATGTACCGAACGACGGGAGACAGGCAGCCGTCCTCCCAGCCCACCACGTCGAACGGGGGCTGCGCGTAATGAGGCTCAAACGGACCATGTCCTCTATCAGCAAGTTGAATCCACCTGGTCCGAAGTCTCCCAAGTACTTGGGGAGGGCTCAGTTCGGCCGTGTCCGCGGTGATCATTGCCATAGACAACCAGGCCGGCAAATCCATCCCCAAGAGCGATAGCCCTCTATTTGCTGATCGGCTAAGTAGGTCGTGCCAGAAATGGCAGAGATCACTCGGCGCACGCGGGAAGACGTACAAAATTCTGGTGGGTGGCCGGACACCGTTAAGATGGCTCGGTTCACGCGTCCGCTAGAACTCGTGAGTCTGCGGCAGTTCAAGAGCGACCTCAAAGTGTGAAACGGTTTCTTCGAAGTGAGACAGGATAGCTCGAGCCTCTGGGGAGACGTTTGCGAGCTCGTACCGGTCACCCGCAAACGCCACAATGTCTTCTAGTCGGTCAAAGAATGTGATTGTCACGATTTCCGTCTCCGGGCCGAGATCGCGCACCAGAACCAGAGAGCGACGATACCCTCGAACCGCGCTCAACTTCGCCCGCATAAGTGTTGCGAAGAGATTCAGATACTCTGCTACTCGTTCTGTTGGCGCCCATCCACGCCATTGCCTCGCTATCATCGTCGCTTCCTTAGATCTCAAGCTCATGCCGAATCGTACGATCTTTTCAAGGCAGGGTCTTGGCGAGAATTGCGCCGCTCAGAGTTTTCTTTCATCGTGTATTTGGCCCGAAGAGATTCGCATACTCGTTTGGTCATGCGAGAGGTCGCCACGCTCGGATCACCCCATACCGGAATGGCGAGCATCGGCGGCCGGCTGGCTTTTCGAGGGCGTGCAGACATGTGATTTCGCCTCGTCGCATCGACAGGGTCAAGAGAAGCGCGTTCAGCACACACGCCGGCGTTTCGCCGCGCGGCGTTGATCTTCTCCACCAAGCTCTTCTTGCTGTCGGGGCGAATGCCCGGAGGCGCTTCTATGAAACTACTGCCATGGAGAAAATTTCCTTTCAGGGTTTGCGTATTTTGCGAAGTGCGATACGCACCTCTACAAATAAAGACCGTGGACCGAGCCCAAACTCATCGGTCCAGTCGCAGCTCAATCGAGCGCCACGCTTTCCCACTGACGTCGGCGGTCAACTAGACGGGCGCCTCACGGCCACGGGCGTAGCGATGATGATTCTCAT
This sequence comes from uncultured Verrucomicrobiae bacterium, assembly GCA_963804425.1. Classification (GTDB taxonomy): domain Bacteria; phylum Verrucomicrobiota; class Verrucomicrobiia; order Chthoniobacterales; family JAFAMB01; genus DASTDH01. The sequence continues at coordinate 91,142 of CAWDQF010000009.1, forward strand.
TCCGGGCGAAAGCCGGCGCGCGTGATCCGCAAGCGGTTCCTCCGCTAGCTTTGCTGTGCAAACGGCAGCCGTTCGAACTGCGTTCTCATGCTGCGCAAACCAAATTCGAGAATTTGTGAGGACGGGCAATCAACCCCTTCCAACTGGAAAACAGTAGAACCCTTATGAGCAAGTTGATCCTTCTCTTCGGCTTTGGCTCAATTGTCCGATTGGAGAATGACCTGGGGCCTGCACTCCATGTTTCTCGAAATCCGTAAGTTGCTTTAAGTGAGTCGCAATTCAAAGAACCGAGCGGAAATTCCTGACATAATATCATCACAGCGAATTTTCACCCTGTTGAGAGGCTTCGGCGCCTCAATAGAACGCGATAATCATATCGCCCGCTGGTCTCCAATTTGTTTTGCGTTCGCGAGGTTCTCCGCTGTAAAAGAATTCGGCGAATCCAGCTCGGTTTCTGTTAAAACCGTCGTGCCCCTTAGCTAACAAGGAGAGCTAACTAACCAAAGAACTAGGTGAATCTGTACACTCATTGGGCGACCACGACTAGTCTCCGACACCGCATTCGCCGACATAGGCCCCCGCATTCTTTAGCCGCTTGGTCGTGGATCGCCGTCCCCGCTGTGGTGGTTGTTTCGCTGTGCGGCTGCCGTCAGCAAACCCAAACCACTCTTACTCTCCCTCCTACCAAAGTTACTGTTGCAAAACCGGTAGAACGAGAGGTGCTAAACTACGCCGAGTTCACCGGGAACACCGCTGCCGTTAATAGCGTCGATATCCGGGCCCGGGTGACTGGCTATCTGGATAAAGTCGCCTTCGAGGAAGGAGCACTGGTTAAAACCGGCGACCTTCTCTTCGTGATCGATCCACGCCAATACCAGGCTGCTTTCGACCAGGCCCAGGCTAACGTCGAACAATCCCAAGCCCAGTTGGCCCTGGCAGAGAGCAATTTTGAGCGCGCAGAACGGCTCCGTCAGACCAACGTTATCGACGTTCAAAGTTACCAGACACAAGTGGCTAATCGCGACCAGGCGAAGGCCACCCTGTTGGCGAGTCAGGCCGCCTTGGAAACCGCTCAACTTAACCTTGGATTTACCGAGATCCGTTCACCGATTGATGGCCGGACCAGCATCTCCAACTACACGGTAGGAAATCTTATAGCCGCCGGGGACACCAGCAGTACAGGGGTGTTGACCTCCGTCGTTTCGGTCGACCCGGTCTATGTTTACGTAAACGTGGATGAACGAGGCATGCTAGCTTACCAGGAGATGGTTCGCAGCGGCCAGATTCCCTATTCGGAAGGTGGCCAAACTCCAATCGAGATGCAGCTAGCCAACGAGACTGATTATCCGCACAAAGGCATCGTCGATTTCGTTGACAACCAGGTTGATCCTTCCACCGGTACGATCCGGGTCCGCGGTTCCTTCCCCAACAAGGATGGTTTGCTCCGTCCCGGCCTGTTCGCTCGAGTCCGGATTCCTGCGGGCCCCAAACATAAGGCACTTCTAATTTCTGACCTCTCCATCGGCTATGATCAGGGCGAGCCCATCGTCTACGTTGTCGGGGCCGACAATATCGCCACGGCGAAACCGGTCAAACTTGGGGCTATTTCCAGCGGCCTCCGGGTAGTTGAGGAGGGGGTTAACTCCACGGATCGGATTGTGGTCAACGGTATCGTTCGGCTTCGTCCAGGTATTCCGGTCGCACCCGAGGAAGGAAATATGACCGATTTCTCCGGTACCGTTCGTCGCCAGATCGCAGTCGCCCCGGGAGAAGGCAACTCCAAGCAAAGCAATCCGGTCGCACCAACGCCGGGGAGTCACGGATCCATCTCTCCGGCGACTGAAACGCAGCATTAGCCGGGGAAAGACGGTAGATGAGATTCTCGTACTTCTTTATTGAACGACCAATCTTCGCTTCCGTCCTGTCGATTTTGATCGTTCTGGCGGGCGGGATTACGGTCTTCTTCCTGCCGATCGCCCAGTATCCCGACGTAGTGCCTCCTACGGTCATTGTCTCAGCGGTTTATCCCGGTGCAAATGCACGAACCGTGGCGGAGACAGTGGCTACTCCGATCGAACAACAGGTAAACGGTGTAAGCGGCATGTTGTACATGTCGTCGCAGTCGACGAACAGCGGCCTAATGACGCTGACGGTAACGTTTGCACTGGGAACAAACCCGGACATCGCCCAAGTACTGGTTCAGAACCAGGTCGCGATTGCGTTGCCGAGTTTGCCCCAGAGTGTCCGGCAAATCGGCGTTGTTACGCAGAAGAGTTCGCCGAACCTGATGCTCGTCGTAAACCTCGTTTCGCCCGATGGCAGGTACGGTTCCGAATACCTGAGCAACTACGCTGAGATCCAGGTACAGGACCCGCTCAAGCGGGTCAAAGGTGTGGGCAGCGTTCAAGTCTTTGGACTCCGGGAATACAGCATGCGGGTTTGGCTGAATCCGGATCGAATGGCCGGTCTCAAACTGACCGTCGACGATATTACCCAGGCTATCCAAAGCCAAAACATACAGGTCGCGGCTGGTACCATCGGCGCGCCGCCGGCCCCGAAAGGCACGCTGTTGGAACTTTCGGTAAATACGCTGGGCCGGCTGACGCGACCCGAACAATTCGGTGATATCATTATTAAGACCGGTAGCAACGGCCAAATCGTCCGGCTTCGCGACGTCGGGACGGTGGTCTTGGGAGCCCAGGACTACACGGTGAGCTCTTACCACGACGGGAAACCGACGGTCTCCTTGGGAGTTTCACTGGAGGCAGGTGCCAACGCGGTTGCGACCTCCGCCCTTGTTCGGAAGCAGATGGAAGAGCTCGCCCACCGGTTCAATCCGGGTCTCGCTTACACGATCGACTACGATACCACGACATTCGTCATAGCCTCATTGAACGAAGTGCTTCACACGCTCTTAATCGCCATTTTGCTCGTGGTGTTCGTCGTATTAATTTTTCTGCAAACCTGGCGTGCTGCCATCATTCCTCTGATCGCGGTCCCTGTCTCACTCGTTGGCACATTCGCCGCACTTTACTGTCTCGGATTTTCTCTCAACAACTTATCCCTTTTCGGGTTAGTTCTGGCGATTGGCATCGTCGTAGACGACGCGATTGTGATCGTCGAAAACTGCGAACGACATCTGGAAGAAGGTTTGCTTCCAAAGGATGCCGCGCGCAAAGCGCTCGATGAAGTCAGCGGTCCGGTCATTGCTGTCGCAGTCGTGCTGACTGCGGTGTTCCTGCCTTCAGCGTTTCTTCCTGGAATCTCCGGACAGTTCTATCGCCAGTTCGCCGTTACGATCGCGGTTTCCACTCTTATCTCTGCGTTCAATTCGCTTACGCTAAGTCCCGCTCTCTGCGGCCTACTCCTGCGAAAACGCGAAGAACAAAAGGATCCCGTCACGCGGGTCATCGATGGCGTGGCTGGATGGTTTTTCCGAGGATTTGACCGAGTCTTCAGCTTTGTGGCCAACGGTTATGCTCAACTGGTTCGCCGAATTCTGGGATTTGCGGTTATCGCCCTTCTGCTTTATGCCGGTCTGCTGGTGTTGACCGTTTTCGGTTTCAAAGCCGTTCCTACCGGCTTTGTTCCAACCCAGGATCAGGGATACCTCTTGATGGGGGCTCAGTTGCCGGACGCAGCGTCACTGGAACGAACGGAGGCGGTACGCGTGAAGATCGATAACGCGTTGGGCAACGTTCCAGGAATAGCGCACACCATTGAGATCAGCGGATTCTCGGTACTTACTGGCGCCAGCCAAACAAATGCCTGCACAATTTTTGTTATCTTGAAGCCGTTCGAGCAGCGGACTAGCCCGAGCGAAAGCATGAATGCGATTGTTCGCGCCATCGCGGAAAGAACCGCCGATATTCAGGAGGCAATGATATCGACCTTTCCCCCGCCCCCGGTTCAGGGTATTGGTTCGACCGGCGGATTTCAGCTGGAGGTCGAAGATCGAGGCAACCTTGGACTGGCAGAGCTGCAGGCGGTCTCGTACCAGCTTATGGGGGCCGCTTACCAGCAACCGGGCTTGACTCAGGTATACACTCCGCTACGCACCGATGTACCGCAACTCTACGTAGACATCGACCGCGCCAAAGTGCTCCGCCTGGGAGTACCGCTCCTGAGCGTATTTAATACGCTGCAGACCTACCTGGGAGCCAACTATGTGAACGATTTTAATTTCCTGGGGCGCACTTACCAGGTGAACGTTCAAGCGGGCAGTAATTTTCGGTCACAGCCCGATCAGATAGGTCAGCTTTACACCCGAAACGCACAAGGCAACATGGTACCTCTGAGCACGCTCGGGAACGTGAAAGATATCACCGGGCCTGATCGGGTAACCCACTACAACCTTTTCACGGCCGCTGATTTTTTCGGCAGCACCGTCTCGGGAGTCAGTTCGGGACAAGCGATCGAGACGATGCAGAAACTTTGCCGGCAAATCTTGCCAGCCCAAATGGCGTATGAATGGACCGGGCTCACCTATCAGGAAATCGAAGCCGGGAATGTCGCAATTTATATTTTCCCGCTGAGCGTTCTGGTTGTATTCCTCGCTCTGGCTGCCCAATACGAGAGTTGGTCGTTACCGCTGGCCGTCATTTTGATTGTCCCGATGTGCCTGCTGGCGGCCATCGGCGGAGTCTACCTTCGAGGCTCGGAAAACAACATTTTTACCCAGATCGGTTTCATCGTTCTCGTTGGATTAGCCTGCAAAAACGCTATCCTCATCGTGGAATTCGCTCGAACGGAACAAGAGTCTGGTAAGAGCCGGGTCGATTCTGCCGTGGAAGCCTGCCGGATCCGGCTGCGCCCAATTTTGATGACATCCTTTGCCTTTATTCTTGGAGTCCTTCCGTTAGTGATCGCGTCGGGTCCGGGCGCGGAGATGAGGCAGTCGTTAGGTACCGCGGTTTTTAGCGGTATGATTGGTGTCACCCTGTTCGGATTGCTGCTGACGCCGGTTTTCTTTTTGGTACTCAGCAGATCACGCCGCGCGCGTCCGGCAACCACGAGATAATTACTGACTGGAGTAGTCGTTTCATGCTAGCTCGTTCCTATTCGCCCCCGTCTGACGCCAGTCGCGATCGCCTCCGTATGGGCCATGCCTCCAGCGGGTGAGCACAAACCCAAACGGGACTCTGCGGGACCGGTTGCAGAGAGCATATTATTGTCTAGCTTTTCTCAGACATTGTTCGCACTATAAGAACAAGAAAGACTAAAAATCCTATGGCAACACGAGCAACTGCTGCTACCTCAGGCGCTCTCGAAGCACCGAAGAGCGAGGTTTCTAGAGAGAATACGGCTGATCAAATCATCAAACAGAACCTTCTTTGGGGCGCAGGCGCAGGCGTTATCCCAATTCCTATTCTCGACGCGGCTGCCACCGCCGTCGTGCAGGTTCGGATGCTAAAGCAATTGTCGGATCTCTACGAAGTGCCGTTTCGGGAAGATCGTATCAAAAATATCTGCGCAAGCTTGTTGGCAGGTTTAGGAGCACCGGTGATCGGTTCTGCGATTGCCATCAGCGCCATCAAATTCGTGCCAATCGTCGGACCGATCATTGGCGTCCTCGCGTTCCCGGCCACTTCTGCTGCATTCACGTATGCTGTTGGCAAGGTGTTCGTTCAGCACTTTGCTTCCGGCGGGACTTTTCTGGATTTCGATCCGCAAAAGGTCAGGGAATACTTCGCTCGCCAGTTCGAGGAGGGAAAGCTGGTCGCATCGAAACTGAAGAGCGACTCCGCCTCGACGAAGGCGGAATAAAGGCACGGCGGCGGGTCCCGCCGCCACTTTTGCTCTTGCTGACGGAGACGTTCCTGCGCCAACCTTAAGCTTCTGCTCCTCCCGTCATGATTTTTGCGTTTTTGTATCTTGCGCTTTGTTTTTTCGTCGCGGTCCTCGGCGCTAGTCGGCCGCTTCGCTTTTGGGGGTATTTTCTCAGCTCACTCTTGCTTACTCCATTCATTGGCTTACTGCTCGTTTTCGCAGCCGGGGACAATCGAGCGACTCCTTCGCACCGGAATCATCATGACGAGTAACCTGGGCTCTTGGCTGACTCCAAATCTAGCGTCCTGACAATATGCCAGTGACAGCTCCGCCCGCTCGCCCGAGTCGACCAAAGCGAAGGCATGAACGGCACCAACTGAAGATTGTCATCGGGGTTTTTATCTTGCTCTTTGGCCTGATCTCTGTTTGGCCATTCATCGTTGTTTACATCGATTCGGGTCATGCCGGCGTCTACTATAGCCTCTTCTTCGGAGGAACCGACACTAAGCGCGTTCGTCATGAAGGAATCCAATTTAAACTGCCCTGGGATAATATATTCGATTACGACGTGCGGCTCCAGCAGCTGGTCTACAGGTATTCGGTCATCAGCGCCGACGGGCTGATCATCCAGTTCAGGACCTCGGTCCGATGCCGACCTCGCCTTAAGAGTTTAGGACTGTTGCAACGAAATATTGGCCCCGACTACGCCCAGAAGATTGTCATCCCGCAGACTCAGACGGCGCTGCGCGAGGTGGTTGGCGACACACCAATCGATCAGATTTACTCAACCAACGTATCGCTCTTGCAAAAGGCGGTCTTGCGATCCGTTGCGCAGGTCAGTGGAAAGTATATCGAGATCGATGACATCCTGATCACTGACGTCGACATCCCGGAAACGGTTAAAAGAGCTATTGAGGCAAAGATCACTCAGCAGCAAAACTCGCTTCAGTACGACTATGTCTTGTCAGTCGCCAAAAAGGAGGCTGAACGAAAAAGAATCGAAGCCGAGGGGATTCGCGATTTTCAACTCATCGTTACACCCGGAATCTCGGAGAACTTCTTACGCTGGAAGGGAATTGAGGCTACTCTCGATCTTGCGAAATCCAACAATTCAAAGGTGGTCGTGATCGGAGCGCAGAACGGGTTGCCACTGATCCTGGATACGGCTTCGACCTTGGCGACGACCTCTCCGTCGTCGCCGCCGACGCCTTTGCCGAAACCGAGTTCTTCGCCTTACCAGGAGCCGCGGATTCCAAAATCCGGACCCTCTAGCGAGGTCAAACCGAACCAATTAGTGCCAGTACCAGTGGCGACGCCGGAGCCAAGCGCCTCGCCGGAGCCAAGCGCCTCGCCGGAGCCGACCGAATCGTCGACCCCCTGAAGCGCGGCCCTGTTCCGCCTCACGCCATAGCCCAGCAAGTCTTTCGATGAACTAGCATTAGCTCCTTCGTTTCGTGAGCGCTCGGCCTGACGCGGAGAAGCCAGCCCAATAAGGATTTATAATTGCGGGCATGCGATGTCGATAAGGGTATAGTTTGATTGCTGCTTTTGCGTTATCGGCGCCGTGACATCGCCATCAAGTTCGAGCGATCTCCTCATAGCGTTGTCCCTCAGGTACAGCCGATAGAAGGAGACTTGGCCGGGATTCTCGGAGAACGCAACGGGTGCGAGGTCTGATTCAATCGAGCAATCGCTCGCGTTGCCGGGCCGCGTTTCAAAGGATACGAACCGCCGATCGATGATATTCTTTTTTGCGTCAAGCAAACAGGCATAGCCAACAAGATTCAGCCGATGGCGAGTGTCGTTATTCGCGGAAAAGACGTATTCGAACCGCGTATAATCTGGCCTGATAGTCTTTGGATATATCTCTTTAAGCGCAATTTGCTGAGCTACACTGATGGTACACCAAGTTAGCGAAAAGGCGCAGATGGTCAGAAATCTGTTCATGGAAACGGGAGAGATGATAGCTAGCCAGCTCAGAGATTACGATCGAACAAATTTACCAAACTGCATTTTCAGTACACGATCCGCGACATCATAGTGGTCGTCGTCATGGGTCACCGCGACCACCGTCTTACCCTGCCGTTTCAGTTCGGGAAGGATCTCTCGATAAAATTTGCGCCGAAACGGCGGATCCTGCTCAGCAGCCCATTCATCCAGAAGAAAAATCGGACGATCCTCCAACAACGCGAGGACGAGTGCTAAACGTTTTCGCTGCCCGCTCGAAAGGTCGATCGTTGTGATAAGGTGATCTTCAATAGCGGTCTTCTGCGATAGCTCCGTCTCCCCTAAGAGCTGATCTAGTCGTGCCCGATCGATTTCTTTAAGCCCATAGACCTGGTCGAATAGATGAAAATCAGAGAAAATGGGCGAAAACAGATTGCGATAATCTTGGCGATTGCGGGCTCCGACCGCGACACCGTTGACGAAAATCTGCCCGCCGGCCGGCAGGTATAACCCGGCCAGAACCTTCAGAAACGTTGACTTACCGCTTCCGTTTCCACCGGTAACAAAAACCAGTTCCCCCGGTGAAAGTTTAAAGTCAAACGGCTCCAGTGAAAAAGAGGGTTGTCCGTGTTCATCACGGTACGCAAAGGCAATTCGTTTGCACTCAATTTCGCCAAACGTCAGACCGGGCTCGCTCTCAACTGGAGAGTCCGTAACACCAGCTGCATTCGGCGAATCGAGCCGTTGTTCGATTCGCCCGATTTCTTTGATCGCCTCCAGCGCTTGATTCAGCATCGGGTAAACCATCACGACCTCACCGAGTGGACCAAACATGAAAACAATTAAAGTCGATATTCCTACGATCTTCGGGGCTTGCTCCGGAGCAATGGCCGGAAGCAAGAAGACGACTGCCGCCAGTAAGACGAAGAGCGCCGCCGTCGCCAGCAAGACACTGCGATTAACAATCAACCCAGTATGCACCCGAGCTTCCTTGGCTATCCCGGTCAACGGCTTCAGGTGCTCATCGATGAAATCCCGACTCTTATCGGAGTTCATTTTCAACTCCTTGAACCCGTCCAATAGCTCCCCAAAGGCGTCGACAAACTGATTGTCGGTCTTGGTCACTTCCGCCAAGGCAGTCGACATCCGTCCTTGATTGAGCCAGAAGACGCCGATGATAAATCCAAGCGTTCCGACAACTATCAGAAACGCTGCGCTGGAAAGCCATAAAATGATAAGAAAGGCGCAGATTAGTAACACCAGGGAAGTGGCACCGCTGATGATTCCCGTGCTCGCTCGCGAAATCGTATTCGCGTGGGTGGAGACCACGTTAAACAGCGGCGCCCGCCCAATAGCCTCGATCGCACTCAAGTCCGACTGGCGAACCTTTTCGATGAGACGAAGCCGAACAGTTTGGACCACCTGCTCCACGATCCTGGTCATCTGCCGCATCAGAAATCCTTTGCTGGACCAGAACGCCCAAAGACAAAGGGCGACCTTTGCTAGATCCCAGAGATCGGCTGAACCATGCGCCGCCTTCGCGCCGGCAAGCGTCAGCAGGAAGATTAGCGCCGTGTTCAAGATTCCAGCAAAGATCCCAGCGATGATCAAGCGCCGGTCGAGCTCGGTTGATTCTCGCTGCAAGAACTTAAGAAATTCCATATCGAATCCGATCGGCCTTACGACTAGCTGTCAGAGTGAACCACCGCACTTCTTCACCAGCGCTCGGAGGTTGTCAGTTTCGTGACCGAACGGCGAGGAAACAATCATGAATTCTGACTCGGAATTTTTGCTGAGATTGTATTTCGTTGCTGTAGCCATGCTCCCCGACGGACCAAGATCCACATAGAGGAACGGACCCGACGACTCGAGCCGACGAATCGTCCCGATAAAGTCGATCTGGTTACGTATAACCTCCCAAAGGCGTTGGGCCGACGCATCTTTCCAGAAATCCTGCCGTTCCATCGAAATGATCGGAATCCGGGGCATCGAAAAGGTCACTTGCTCTAGAATCTGGCGGAAAGGGCATCGCAAGACGTCGATCGCCGGAGAATGAAATGGGTAATCGACAGGTAACTCGGCCGTGCTGATACCCGCGTTTTTAAGAAACGCTTGCAAACGTCCTAAAACTGAAGGTAGCGCGGATACGAGAAAGTTTCGCTCAAAATTATGCGCTGCCACCGTGCAATCCCGAAACTCGTGGCGATAGCGTTCCACTATTTCCACTGAATCGAGTACTGCCAACATACCGCCCGCCGGCGCGCAATACTCGACTAGTTCCGCCTGCTTGATCACCGCGGTGAACACGTCAAGAAACGAGGCCACGCCGGAAACCACTAGACACGCATATTCACCTAAGCTCTGGCCAAGAAGATAGTCAGGCCGGAGGCCACGTTTTACCAACATCTCGGCTATCGCGCATTCGAAAAGGAGTATGGCCGGGTGGGTGTACAGCAGGCGATGAAAAGGATCAAATCGATCGGACCTCTCCCGATAGAGAACATCCACGAGAGACTGGTTAATCAATTTTCTCGCCAGTTCGTCTCCGTTTTCGATGAACTCCCGAAAAACCGGTTCATTCCTGAATAGCTCCCGCCCCATCTGATAGTATTGGGCGCCTTGCCCTGGGAACATCCAGATCGTCTGCTTCATGATTCTCAAGTCGACTAGTCTAGGCGGCCACGCCCCGCTCCATCCTAATCCGCCGAACCAATCCGGTGAGGACATTCCCGGGTCCGATTTCAACAAACTCAGCTCTCGGCTGTTGTAGCAGCCACTCGATGCTTTCCGTCCAGCGAACCGGATGTGTGATCTGGCGCGCTAACGTCTGCCTCAGATCGGAGAGTACGTGGGGGCGCGCACTCACATTGCTCACGACTGGAATCCTCGGCTCAGAAAAAGCGACGGCCTGGAGAAAGGTCGCAAAGTCTTGCTCTGCGCGGACCATGTATCGGGAATGAAATGCGGCGCTCACGTTAAGGCGCAGGAAAAGCTGTGTCCCGGCCCTTTCCAATACGGTCTGGGAAGCGGCGATCTCCTGTTCTGGGCCGGAGATCACTGTCTGTCCCAGTGAATTCAGGTTTGCGATATCAATTCCGTGCAAATCAGCCTCCTTTAGGATTCCGCGAATTTGGTCGGCCGATAGGCCAATCACGGCTGCCATTGCGCCGCCGGATTCTCTGCTCATCAGTTCTGCTCGTTGTTTCACCAGCCTTATTCCGGTCCGAAAATCGAACGCCCCGGCGGCAAAGAGCGCACAGTATTCCCCGACGCTATGACCAGCAACGTACTGCGGAAGTTCACCGGTTTGAATCAGACGATCGAGAAAGCTCAGAGTGCTCACAACAAAGAGCGCAGGTTGGGTGAACTTGGTCAGGTTGAGCTGTTTTTCTGGATCGCGTAAACACAGGTCAGTAATCGAGTATCCTAGTTCAGCATCGGCCTCGGCAACCTGGTCAGGGAAGCGGGAGAAAAGTTCTTCACCCATTCCTACCTTTTGCGAGCCTTGTCCTGGAAAGAGATAGACGCGAGTCACGGTCAGTACAGTGAAGAGCAACGCCTTCGTAGATCAAGAAACTACCAGGTCCGGGTAAGCTAGGCGCACTTTTATTCTAGGACCTTCGCTGACGATCACCCCGGTACCGGCATAATTCGTGGGAGTGTATTCCCGACTGAATATGCCGGCGCCGAAGTCAATCGGCGGAAGTGGAAACCGCGCGACGTTGGTGACGATTAATCCGTTGCGCGGATCAACTAACCCCATCCGGTCGACAGCAGCGAGTCCTCGCTGGGTCCGTAACTTATCGATCATTGCTGAATAACGGATGAAAGTTGTGGCGTCACACCGGCGAATCTCATCAGAGATCCGCACCGCCAGTTGCCCGATCGAGGCATTCCGTACTGCTTCATTTGATAGACGGATTAGCGCCGGTGCTGAAGCGTTACCGAAAAATGCCGGTGACAATTCGGGTATGATCCGGCGAAAATCGATCGGACAAGCCAATGTCAACTCTCCGGAATCTTCAGGAAGCGAACGCGCATAGGTCTGCCATACTAGAGCGGCAAGCACACCATTCTCGGTAAGCCGGACACGTGTCTCGGCGTCCGCGCCTTTCCGCGCTTCGGCCAAGAGCGACTCCGGATCGATATGAAGCGTCTCGATCCGCTGGGTCGTTGGGTCAAAACTTGGGTCAACCGGTGTAAGATTCATTTCTGCTTCGCTTGCTGAAATCTTGTCGCCCTGTTTTTCCTGATAGATCTTTGCTAAACGTGCGAGTATCGCCCGAGAGTGATCCGGGACCTGGAAGGGTTCTGACCGGCTGGCGGCCGCCCAGGCCGAAAGAAAATAGTAGTAACTGTAACCGTCCGCGATTGCATGCGAGACGTTCACACTCAACAGACTGCCACGCTCCAATTGGATCAACCTGAACTTCGCCAGCTTCTCGCTGGCCAACAATGGATTGAACGCGACCCGGAAAGATTCGAATGTAGCCGGTTCATCCTGTTGAGGAAGCGAGACCGCTTCACCACAAACGATTTCAGCGAAATCAGGAGTATCCGACGATTCTGCGATCACGTACTCGCGATCCCCGTCGGGTACAAGCTTTGAGTTAATTGGATAGAACTCTTTGGCGACTCGCTCCAAGCCGGTCTTCAGCCGTTGGAAATCTAAACGATTTTCAAAGTAGTATAGAACCTGAATGGCTAACCGACGCGGATCAACAAAGAGATAATCGGTGGGCGCCAACTCGAGCCTTCGGCGTAATTCAGCGGTTCCACCGAGCCGGGCAATCGAGATTCCGTTAGTCGAAATTGCTTGGTCTCGCCGCTCAATCAAACGTTCTCTTTGGTTCGAAGTTCGTTCGATCAAATAGGCGGCAAGCGACTCGATTGTCGGGTACTCAAAGAGCAATGTCTGGGAAAGCTCACCGAAATCCTTTGCTAAAAGTTGGCTGAACTCGACCGCCAAGATGGAATCGAACCCATAGCTCTCAAGCGACTCCGCCGGCTTTACCTGCCGCTCTTCCAGTCTCATGACCGTCGCAAACACTCTGGTGAGATAGGCTATCAGTTCCGTCTTCGAGGTTCCCGGCTTTGGCTCCTCGCCCCTAGCTCTGGCCGTCGACTGGCAGGACTGGGGTTCTACCCGTCCCGCCAATAACCGCGTCCGAATCTTCTCTCTGTCACCAACCCCAGTCCAAACCTGCACCAACTCGCTCGCCAGAGCGTACTCAAAGAGCTGCAATCCTTGGTTCGGCTCCAACAACTGCAGTCCGAGCGCCGCGGCCCGATCTGTCTCGAAGTTTCCGCTCATTCCTCCACCACGCCAAAGCGGCCAATTAATCGATAGGGTACGACCGGAACGCTCTCCGTTACGTCGCAATTCTTCACGTCGATGGGCAAACGCATCGAGGTAGGCGTTGGCATAAGCGTAGTCGCTCTGGCCGGCGTTCCCCAACAACCCCGCCATCGAGGAGAAGACAATAAAGCAGTCGAGCCGTTCCTGGACGGTGGCTGCATCAAGAGCCTCTGCGCCCCTGACCTTGGGTCCTAGAACCGCCCCAAAATCCGCTGAAGTCTTTGACCAGATCAGTCCGTCGCGCAACACACCGGCTGCGTGAACTACGCTGTTGATAGTGCCGTAGCAATTTTTGACGTAATCGACCGCTTTCTGTGCTCCCTCCCAGGTGCTGATATCGGCACTAACATACGCGGCATTCCGCCCGAGATCTCGCAGAACCGGTTCGTCCAGGCTCGATCGGCCAGCAAGAACTACGCGCGCATCATATCGTTCAATGAGATATCGGGCAAAGATACGGCCCAAACCACCTGCTCCTCCGGAGATCAAATAAACGGCGCCACGCCTCAGTGCCGGCTGATCAGCGTTAGAAACGGAAGCCGTTTCTAAGCTCCGGACCTCGCGCCGACCAGCCAAATAGCGCACCTCTAGTTCCGCATTTTCTAGCTCCGGCAACAGATCAACAGATTCGCTATCTATCCCGATTGTCTTTAGCTGCAGATCAGGTTGTTCCTGTAGAAGGGTCTTAGCATAGCCGCCGACCGCTTCGAAAGCCGGGATGCCAACCGGATAAAGGAACGCAATCGGTCTCCTTTTCTTGGCCTTCAGAAGAGCTTGTACCAGCAGGTGGACCGAAGACACTCCAGACGCCAGCGCCTCGTCCATGGTAGGCGTCGGACGCGACCAGCGATGAATCACCCGAGCAAACTCGGTTTCTTGAACAAGCCTTGCGTAATCGGCACCGTCTTCGCGACGAATTGTGACCGTGTCTTCCGAACGCTGGTAGCAATCGCCGCAAATCACTCTTACGGTCGCGACTTCTTTCTGAGACAAGGTATTCGCCAGTTCGGTCTGATCATCGAAGAGCAATAAGGGTCCCTTCATCGACGTCCCGTTCGTTGCAACTGATTCAGACTGCGACCAGCGAGGCGTGAAGAAAAACGGTTCCGCTTTGCCAGTCTGCGCCCGGCGGAGACTCAATCCCAAGATCGACGCCAATACCTGACCTTCTTCGTTAAGTAGCTTAATGTCGTATCGCTGTTCACCATTATCGGACGGGCTTAGCCGGACGAACGCCAGGCAACGTTGCGGTAACGGTTGAGGACAGATCACCTCCTCGACCCCAAACGGCAGTTCGACTCCTCGATCGATTGAACCCCCAATCACTGCCAAGCTCTGGAAAGCTCCATCCACTAACGCCGGGTGAAGCCGGAAAGATTCATGTCCCCATGCTGCGGGAACTTCCAGCGTGCTCAACACTTCGGCACGACCGCGTTGGATCTGCCGAATAACTCGAAATCCGACTCCGTACTCGAGGCCGCGTTCCGCAAAGGTCCGATAGAGCTCAGCAGTCGAGACCTCTTGCTCGCACCTGGACCGGATAGCAACCAGGTCGAGCTCTTCTCGCAAGAACGGCTCAGTGGACTCCGCTTTACCAGAAACATGCACCTCTGCCTCTGGGTTTCGTAGCTCAAAACGAATCGGACCGATCGTCTCCGGATGCAGCTGCAATCTGACATTGACCGTCTTGGATCCAATGACGACTGGGCGCAGCCAGACTACCTGTCGCAGCGCCACACTCACACTCTCCAGGGCCAAGCTTGCGCCCACTAATGCGAGTTCCAAACTCGCTGCCCCGGGAAACACCTTCTGACCTGCAACCCGGTGGTCTCGGAAAAAAACCTCTTCACCAGTAAACTCGCTTTGGTAGACCTGCGCCTTCAGGGTCGATTCATTCCGATGGAGCAAAGGATGAAGCCGATAACCTGTAGTTCTGCTGAGATCGAATCCATCCCCGGAAACAACCTTCGGTATCCAGAAACGATGCTGCTCAAACGGGTATCCGGGGAGCGATACTCGCATTACCTCTTCGCCGGTCCAAAGCTTTTCCCACGCGACGTTCAGACCGCCAATCCACAAACGCGCCAACTTCGCCAGTTCACGCCCCTCTATGAGCGGTTCAAGAAACTGGTCATCCTGGTGTACTTCTCGTAATAGTCGCAGGCTTGTTTTGGTGTCATTGATGTTACCGGTAAACGCGTCAGCTCTATCGCTCTGCTCAAACCGCTCGAGGTCGAATATCAGCCTATCAATGTCCGACGCGATGATGGCGAGACGCTCGTTCAGCGGTTCACGGCCGGTTTGTAAGGTAAAGGCAATCTGCCGGAGTGATGGTTTCGGTAACCCGGTCTTCTCTGATTTCAGTAATCGGAGGTACTGGATGAACTCGCCGATCAGTTCCGTAAGCGTTTCTGAACTCCGCGCGGTAAAGAGAAACAACTCGGGTCGCTCGGAATCTTCAGATCTATCTGATCGATCCATTTCCCGCGGAAACTCCTCCAGCAAAATGTGGGCATTCGCGCCACCAAACCCGAACGAGCTGACCCCGGCACGCCGTGGCAACACACGATTCGCGCGATCAACGGCCGGTTCCCACGAAACGGTCTTTTCCGGAAAGTAGAACGGCGTGCCGTCTATCTGAATATAAGGATTCAGCTGGGCCAGATGGACATTCCCAGGGATCCGGCGGTGTCGCATGGCGAGCAACGCTTTAATGATTCCTGCTATGCCAGCGGCAGTCTCCAGATGACCGATATTGGTCTTTACCGAGCCGACCGCGCACCGCGACTCGGGAATGTCCCCACGATTGTGGCCGAACGCTTTCTTAAGACCGTTCACCTCGATTGGATCACCGAGAGACGTCCCGGTCCCGTGCGCTTCGATGTAACCAATCGTAAATGGATCAATCCCGGCCCGGGTATAAGCATCTTGCAACAGTTCTGCCTGGGCGTTGGGATTAGGGACTGTCAGCCCCCGCGCGCGACCACCGTGGTTCTCGGCACTGCCTCGAATCACACCGTAAATATGATCATGATCTTGCAACGCCTGATCAAGCGGCTTGAGGAGAATCGCTCCAACGCCTTCTCCCCGAACATAACCGTTTGCTCGGGAATCAAACGCCTTACAGCGACCGTCTTCGCAAAGCATGCCTGCTTTGCCGAACGCGAGAAATGCTCCAGGACTTAGCAGCACGTTCACTCCACCCACGAGGGCAAGATCGCAACTGCCCGAAGCCATCGACTCAATGGCACGATGAACGGCGACCAGAGAGCTCGAGCAAGCCGTATCGATCGCCTCGCTCGGACCATGCCAATCAAAATAGAATGATACACGGTTTGCGAGCACAGAATGGGCATTGCCAGTCGAGCTGTACGCCTCTATCGGAACACCAGCCATCGCGAGTAGGTTTGCGTAATCGTTGGCTGCTACTCCGACGAAGAGCCCGGTCTTCGTACCGGCCAAGTCTGATTTCCGATAGCCCGCATCTTCGAGAGTGTGCCAAACGGTTTGCAGAAATAGCCGCTGCTGCGGATCCATTAATTCGGCTTCGCGAGGCGAGATGTCGAAAAACAGCGAGTCGAACTGATCGACTCCAGGCATAAACCCGCCCCAGGGAAGCTCGATTGGTTCCTCCGCTCCATTCACTTCAGATCGGACCGCCGGAAAACTCCAACGTTCAAGCGCAGGCTTGCTGATTAGATCGGCGCCCGTTTCGAGATTCTGCCAGAAAACGTTCAGATTAGGCGAACCAGGAAAGATTCCACTCATCCCCACCACTGCGATCGGCTGCAGGGTAAGCTTGGGCACTCCGCGGACTTCCGAAGCCGCGATGTCACCGAGTGAGCGCGGAATTTCATTTCGATTTTCTCGAACCGGTTCCGGTTTTCGCTGGGATACTGGCGCCTGGCTTTGAGCCGGTTCCTGAATCGTTGGTTGCGTTACAAGACCAATCCGAGCGGTGACCTCAGCACTATATTTGCGACACAGGAACTCGGCAAAGGTCTCGAGCGTCGTGTACTCGAACAGGACGGCGGGGGTAATCTCAAGACCAAGCTCCGCGTTAAGCTCGTTCGCCAACGTGGTGAAGGTTACCGAATCGAACCCGTACTCGCTAGTATCGGCGTCGCTCTCAATCACCTTTGGATCCAGTCTGAGCACCTTTCCGACCAGGTCTTTGAGTTTGTCAAGCAACTCCGTTTTCGGCACTCGCGCATCGAGACGAGCAGCGCTGGGCGAAGCTTTGCTTTTGTTGGGATCTGCCTTTGCGTCCAATCGACTGAGCAACCGGCGCGGCGACCCACATAAGACCGCACACTGAGCTTCGCGCATCGAGACGATCTGATCGAAAGCGGAGAGCCCTTCCGCTGTCTCCAACGGTCGAAGGCCGGCGATCTCTGCTTGGAACCGTAGAGCAGCTTCGCTGGCCCGCATCCCGCCTTCGCGCCACAACGGCCAATTGATTGATAGGGTACGACCAGAGCGCTGGCCGTTGAGACGAAGCTCCTCTCTTCGCCGGGTAAACGCGTCTAGGTACGCATTTGCGTACGCGTAATCCGCTTGTCCAGCATTGCCCAGGAGGGCGGCGGTCGACGAGAAAAGGATGAAACAATCCAAAGCTTCGTCGCAAGTGACTTGATCGATGGTCTCAGCACCCCGCACTTTGGACCCCAAAACACGCGAAAAGTCTTCTTCGGATTTCGTTCGGATCAGTCCATCCCGCAGCTCGCCGGCGGCATGAATGATTCCGTGCAACGCGCCAAACTGGCGCTTAGCCTCGGAGATCGCCCGCGTAGCTCCCTCGACCGTGCTCACATCTGCTCGTACATAGATGGTGCTGGATCCCAGTTTTTCTTGCCGGTCGCGAGGCAGTTCGGATCGACCGACAAGCACGAGCCGGGCATCGAAGTTTCGCAACAAATGATCCGAGAAAATCCGACCCAGTCCTCCAGCCCCACCGGTAACCAGATAGACACTTCCTTGCTTTAATCCCGGTTCAAGCGGTAGCGACGGAATAACGCATTCGTCGAGCCCTCGCACCTCGCGGAGGCCGTTGTGATAGCGCACTTCAAAACGCGAATCGTTCAACTCCGCCACCAAGTCGGGATTACAATCGGTGGTTCCAACGGTCTTGAGGTGAAGCATCGGCTGCTCCTGCTGGAGGCTCTTAGCGTAGCCGGCGACTGCTTCGTAAACCGGCTCGCCCTGCGGATAGATATACAACCACGGGACAACCTTACCGCTCTTGATGAGAGCTTTCGCCAACCGATGCACGCTGAGTGGTCCTCGTTCGACGCTTTCTTCCGGCGCGATACCACGGGCAGACCAGGCGTGAACGATGGCATCAAACTCGACTTCCTGGCATACCCGCTCGTAATCCTCTTGGTGGCCTCGGCGTATCCGAATCACTGTTCCGTCGCGAGCGAATTGGTCTGCAGGTACTACACGAACCACTGATATTCCCTGCCCTTGTATCCGGCTGACGAGGTCGGCTTCTTCGTCAAACAACAGAATCTTGCCGAATTTCCCGGGCTGGCGCTCGATTGGTTCGGGGCTCCAGACCGGCCGGCACAAGACGATTTCATCCCGCTGCGACTCAGATCGCCGCATGCTAAGACCGGCCAGTTGTGCCAGGACCTCGCCGTTTTCGTTTAGTAACCGAATCTCAAAGCGCCGAACAACGTCCTCCTCGCCTTGGACTTGGCAGTACGCGTAGCAGTGTTGCGGTAAAGCGTTTCTGCACTGCAGACTTTCCAGCGCAAAAGGTAGCTCTACTCCTTCTCCACGCGATCCGAGGACCGCCAAACTCTGTAGGGCTCCATCAATCAACACAGGATGAAGTCGATATGTACCGTCGGTCCACCCTAGCGGAACTTGCAGCTCTGCCAGCACCTCGCCTTGGCCGCATCGGATGTCCTGAAGAACTTGGAATCCGGGTCCATATCTTAACTGTCGATTTGCGAATGCCCGATAAATTTGCTCGGGAGAAATGCTCGCGGTGCAACGGGCTCTGATCTCCTCTAGGTCCTGCCTCTCGGAATCGAAGCTGTCGATCCGCTCTGCCTTGCCCTGCATGGCCAATTGGTCGTCCGCATCCTTGAGCGCAAATGCACACCGATCGGCGCCGTCCCACACCAGGTGCAATGCAATGTTCAAACCATCAGGCTTCGCGATCAGGGGTCGCAACCACACCACATTACGCAAACGAACATTCGAGTCCGCGAGAACCTGAGTAGCTGCGAACATCGCCAACTCTAAGCTGGCAGCTCCAGGGAGCACATTGTTGTTACCGATTTGATGATCTCGCAGAACAATCTCGTTGCTAGCGAGGCGACTTCGGTACACGCAGCCATTGGGTTTCGATTCACTCCGCTCAACCAACGGATGCAACTTCGGTTTCTGCCCTTCTCCTGTGGGTTTGTGCTCTGTTGCGACCTCTATCCAGTAACGTCCGCGACGAAACGTATAACCCGGCAGACTGATCCGACGGACGGGCAGTCTCTCGCCCCAGAGGACGCGCCAATCGATTGCCGCGCCGCCGACCCAGAGCTTCGCTAACTCCTCGAGGTCTCCTTGTTGCAGTGCACTGGTGATGGCTGAATCCGGCTCAGGCTCGTCAGCTTCTGCACTGACCTGAATGCGTTCCCGTCTGACTCGACCGTGGATAGCGCCCGCCAGGTCCCCGGTCGCAATCTGGTCCAACTTCGCGATAAGCTCGTCTCGATCCCCCACCACAAACCCGATCCGCTCTTCAAACGATTCCCGGCCGACCTGAAGGGTATAGGCAATAGATTGAATTGGGGTCTCTCCTTCGATAGATCTCCGCGAGAACCGAGCCAGGCTCGCTGCAAACTGACGCAGAGACTCTTCACATCTCGCTGACAAAACAATCAGTACCGAAGCCTCGTTGGCAGTGTTTTGCCGGTGTACCGGTGAAACAAACTCCTCAACTACGAGATGGGCGTTTGCTCCTCCCGCCCCAAAAGAACTGATGCCGGCACGACGGGGCCAGGTCTCATCGTTGATGACTAACGGCGACCAAGGTTCGAGCCTACGCTGCAGTCGGAACGGTGTACCCTCCAGCGTGATATTCGGATTAACCGCCTCACAGTGGAGCGACGGCACCAACTCACCCGCTTTGAATTGGAGCAGCACCTTGGTTAACCCCGCAATCCCTGCCGCCGATTCGAGGTGTCCGATGTTGGTCTTCACTGAGCCCAAAGCACACAATCCTGCGACCGGCGGCTCATCGCCGGCTTCGGTGAACGCCTTAGTCAATCCGGCGAGTTCTATCGGGTCACCGAGCGACGTACCGGTGCCGTGCGCCTCCAGGTAGGTTAGCGTTCGAGGTTCAACGTTCGCCTCTCGCAACGCGCGCTTGATGAGGTCCGATTGAGCAACCGGGTTCGGTACGGTGTATCCATTGGTACGACCACCATGATTAACCGCCGATCCTTTTATCACACCATAGATGTGATCCCGATCGGCCAGCGCCAGCGAAAGCGGTTTCAGAAAAACCGCGCCGACACCTTCCCCGGGAACAAACCCGCTACCGCCTTCGCCGAAAGCGCGGCATTTGCCATCCGTAGAAAGCATCCGCGTCAGGCAGAGGCTGACATATCTGGAGGGATGTAAATATAGGTTTACGCCACCGGCAATCGCTTGTTGGCATTCCCCTCGCCGGATGGCTTCACAAGCCAGGTGAATAGCCGTCAGCGAGGAAGAACATGCGGTATCGACGGGGATACTGGGTCCATTGAAATTGAACAAATAGGAGACCCGGTTTGCCAGCGACCATGGCAACGTGGTCGGGACAGCGCGCCCGTGGCCAGAGTCCCGAGCCACGGCCGCATAACTGTTACTCGTGACCCCAACGAACACACCAACATTGGTTGCGTACTCGCGGCGAACCCAACGGGCTAGATCGCGGCGGGTATAACCGGCGTCTTCCAGTACAGTCCATGCCGTTTCCAGG
This sequence comes from uncultured Verrucomicrobiae bacterium, assembly GCA_963804425.1. Classification (GTDB taxonomy): domain Bacteria; phylum Verrucomicrobiota; class Verrucomicrobiia; order Chthoniobacterales; family JAFAMB01; genus DASTDH01. The sequence goes on from CAWDQF010000009.1 coordinate 112,189, forward strand.
AAAAGTCGCTCCTGCGGGTCCATCAATTCCGCCTCAAGTGGTGCGATATTGAAGAAAAGCGGATCAAACTTGTCCACATCGTCGAGGAACGCACCCCAGCGCGCATACATTTTCCCGGCAGCAGCCTTCTCTGGATCGGGATCAAAGAATCGATTGATATCCCACCGGTGTTTCGGAATCTCGGTGATACAGTCGGTGCCGGCTCTCAACACGTCCCAAAACGCCCGGATGTCATTCGCTTTGGGATACCGCCCGGCCAACCCAATGATCGCTATTTCTTGGGGTGCAGCCGATGATGAGCTGGGCCGATCCACGGTAAGCGATTTCCGGTCCCTTTCTCTTTGACTCTCCTTTGCTGGTTGATCGAGGTTCACCGGCTCGATGGTCGAGTCGTTGGCGAAGAACCGCGCAAGCCGTGGTCCGAACGCCTCCACTAAATGCCGGTTCAACTGTCGAAAATTAACGTGCTCAAAAAGCAGAGTCTTCGGAAGCGGGCCGAGATCCTTTTCGATGCGCAGGTTAAAGTCGCTCACTACAATCGAATCAACGCCAAATTCCTCGAACCGTTGATGCGAATCGAGTCGGGCAAGCGGCACTTGAGTGACTTCGGCCAACAACCCCTTCAGGTAAATTTCCGTTCTCTCCAACAAACTCGCTTCGTTGATCTGCAGCGCAGCCTTTGATTCGATCGTTTCCGCGGTTTCCCGTCCGCCCAACAACGATCGATTTATCGTTTGGCGGATCCCGAACAACGGCACGATCTGTGATTCCGCCGCTCCGAGAGCAGCCGCAAAAATCGAGAGACCCACGTCTTTGAAAAGTGGATAAAGGCCGATCTGCTTCAGACGTTCTTCGATGTGAACACTACGGACCGACATGCCTGTCTCTTTCCAGAGAGGCCAGTTGATGGAAAACGCCTTTCCGTGACGTTCGCCGGCGCGCCGGCGTTTCTCCCGGGCTGAAGCGAAAGCATCGAGAAACGCGTTTGCATAAGAGTAATCGATCTGACCCGCGTTGCCGAACACGCCCGCGGTCGAAGAGAACAAAGCAAAGAAATCCAGTTGCTCTTCCTTCGTTGCTTCGTCCAGGAGAGCGACCCCGTGGACCTTTGCTCGGAGCACGTCGGCGAACGCAGAGAAAGACTTCTTCAGCAGAAAGGCGTCCCTAAGCACACCGGCAGCGTGGACAATTCCATTCAGCCCGCCGAACCACTCGTTCGCCGAGCGCACAAGTTTATCGACATCCTCTGCCGACCCTACGTCGGACTGAACATACTGCACTTCAGCCCCTAACCGCTCCAACTCGACGATCGCGGACCGGCTCTCGTCGGTCAGCACCGATCGCCCGGTCAATACCAGTCGAGCCTTAAACTCCTTCGCTAGATGCGTAGCAAAGATTTGCCCTAATCCACCGAGACCTCCGGTGATCAGATAAACTCCTCTAGCCCGTAAGGGTACTGGATCGAGATTCTGAGGTTCGAACGGCTCGAGTAGATGAACCTCACGAGTGCCATCTCTCCACCGAATCTGCCACTCACCCTCATGGGCGAACAGTTCCGACAGCAAACGAGCATCGACTCGATTCGATTGCACGATCCGCAGCTGTATTTGCGGCTGCTCCTGAGCAAGCGCTCGAGCAAAGCCTGCTACCGCCGTCCTGGCCGGATCAGGATTTTCATTGTCGCAAACGAGCACTCTCAAGGTCGAGCGAAGCGGTGGATCGATGAGCGCCTGGCACAGATGGAATAGAGCGAAGACACCGAGTTGGAGACCCTCATCGAATCCGCCGGAGGCACCAATCCAACGATGAATGACAAGGCTTGGCTTTGTTGTTGCGACGAGCCGGCGAAAATCTTCATCGGAGCGCGGATTAATCGTGATCAACCCGTGGCCGGCAGCGTACTCCGCACCAGGGACTACGCGCGTTACAGACCACCCTGGATACTTCGACTCAATATCTGCTTGTAGACCGGCATCACAATCAAACAGCAACAGATTGGCGAGCGAAGGCAGAGTGTGCTCGGCTATTGCCCGCTCTTGCCAGGTTGGTCGAAGAAAGACTAGCTCCGGTGATTCTGCCGGCTCATGATTCTGTGGCTTCGCACCGATCGGCTTATTCTCGGCTCGATCGATCTGCGTGGGCAGCTGAGGGGCCGTAGATTGCTTCGCCAATGTTTTGAGCTTTTCCGGGGCCCAATACCGTTCCCCGGCAAAGGGATAGGTCGGTAGAGCAATTCGCTTCACGACAACACTCTCATAGAGCCGTTCCCATTCGACGTGACCGCCGGAAACCCAGAACCGGGCAAGCTTCGACCATTTCCGCTGCCGAATTATGGCCTCGAGGAACGCCTCGCCTTCGTCGCCATCGAGCAGCGGCTGAAGTCTCTCAGCACCTTCTCGAGCACTGCCTCGATAAAGTCCCTCACTGGCATCGCCGGAAAGAAATCGTGCCAGATTCGTGCCGGCCTCAGCTAAGTCGTTCGCAACAAACGCCAGGCGTTCTTCTAAGGGCTCGCGTCCAATCTGCAGCGTGTACGCGATGTCTCTGGGGGACGCCTCGCAGGGGTTGGCCCGGGACAAATAACTTGCCAGCTGTTCTGCTCTCGCCCGGAGACGGTCCTCGCTCCCGGCAGATAAAATGAAGAGAGCCGGTCCCAAGCTCGGACTCACGTCGGGCGCTTGAGAGTCCCCACCAACAAACTCGTCGATCAAGACGTGTGCATTAGCACCGCCCGCTCCAAAAGAGCTGACTCCGGCCCTCCGAACCGGCCGATTATTGCAGGATGCCTGTGGCTTCCAAGTCTCGACTGTCTGCGGCACGTAAAAAATCGATTCAGCAAAACTGATATTCGGGTTTGGTGTTGCCGAATGCAGGGACCGCACGATCTGTCCGTGCTTCATTTGCAATAGAACTTTCGTCACCCCCGCAATCCCGGCGGCTGACTCGAGATGACCTATATTCGATTTCACTGAACCCACCGCGCAAGAGTGCGACTCTAGTGATGAGACAGCGGCTTCGCGAAAGGCTCTTGTCATCCCGGCGATCTCTATCGGATCACCCAACGCCGTACCCGTTCCGTGCGCCTCCACGTAATTTATCGTCTGCGGATTAACCTGACCGAGAGTGAGTGCTTCCAGAATCAATTCCGCCTGTGCCTTCGGATTCGGGACCGTATAACCGTTCGTCTTCCCACCATGATTGAGGCTGCTCGCCTTAACGATTGCGTGGACGTGATCGCCATCGGCAATCGCCTGAGCCAAAGGCTTCAATAAAACTGCCCCAACCCCTTCGCCGGGCACATAGCCATCGCCGCCTTCGCCGAAACTCCGGCATCGCCCGTCACTTGCGGCAAATCCGCCCGGGCTCAGCAGCATATCCTTATGCGGATGCAACGTCGCGTTCACCCCACCTGCCAAAGCAAGCTCGCTCTCGCCACGTCGTAGACTTTCGCAAGCCAAATGAATCGCGGTGAGCGACGACGAACACATCGTATCAATAGCCATGCTCGGTCCGCGCCAATCGAAAACGTAGGAGACGCGGTTGGCTATCGAGGCGTAAGAGGAACTCAGAGGGAAGACGCTGCCGGTTTCGACGTTACCAGCGCCGTGCAGCTGGTACTCGCCGTACATTACGCCGACAAACACACCCACTTTCTTGCTCGCCAGAGCCGATTTCCGATAACCCGCGTCCTCAACGGTTCTCCAAGCTGTCTCGAGAAAAAGTCTTTCTTGAGGATCCAGGGCAAATGCTTCTCGCGGCGTAATATTGAAGAACTGCGCGTCGAATCGATCGACGTGGTTCAAAAAACCGCCCCATTTGTTCCGGGTCTTTCCCGGTTTCCCGGGTTCAGGATCGTAAAATAACCGGTAGTCCCAGCGCTCTGGCGGGATTTCCACGATACAATCCTTCCCGTTCAGCAGGTTCTCCCAGAACTGGTCAAGATCGTCAGCCATCGGATAACGGCCAAACACTCCAATGATTGCAACATCGTTTGAGGCCACCTCCGTTGGGATCGACACTCTCGTCAGTTTCTCCTCGGATGCCGAAGGCGGTCGCTGTGGCGGGGGGATCGATTGTTCGGATGCGCCTCTCATGACTTCGGAGCCACCCGCGCTAAACAATTCCTCCAGTCGCACTGCGTGCGAGGACAGAAAATAACCGGCCAGCTCAGAAAGATTGCGATGCTCAAACAGCAGTGTTTTAGAGAGATCGCCAAAGTCCCCTTCCAACTTTTGCGTGAACTCCAACACCATGATGGAATCGACGCCAAACTTCTCGAGCGGATCTGTCGGCTGAATCCTGCTTACTGGAATCTTGACCAGCTCGGAGAACGCGCAGGTAAGATACTTGAGCGTTTCGTCGCGCATTCTTGAGGACCCCGCCGAATTCTCCGCGAATTTAGCGCGCTCCTCCGACTGCCGAATCCGACGTCCCTCCTGAGGAGGCGCAATCAGTGAGTAGACGCTCTCCTTGCGCCCGACTAATCCAACGATCTCGGGTGCGCCGGCCCGAAGCGCCGTTTCAAAAATCAAAAAGCCAGTCTCGTCCTCCAGGGCTTTAAGACCAACCTGCGATAATTTGCGAAGTTCGAGTTCCTCGTTCGAATGCATGCCGCCGTTTCGCCAGGCAGGCCAGCCGATTGACACCGTGACTCCGGCGCATTCGCTGCGACGGCGGCGTCGTTCACGCAAATGCGCAAATTCGTCAAGAAAGCGGTTCGCATACGCATAATCGCTCTGACCAACGTTCCCGAAAACGCCGGCGATCGAAGAGAACAATACAAAGAAATCCAGAGGATCTTTCGTCGTGAGCTCATCTAGCGCAATCGCTCCAAATACCTTTGGCCGGATGACACTAGCGAAATCCTCTTTGTTCAAGATGAAGCCGTCTCGGATTACGCCGGCGGCATGGATTACTCCGTGAATTTCGCCGAACCGACTCCGTCCTTTAGCGAGCGCTGTTTCCAGGTCTTGTCGGACCGCCACATCCGCACCCAGATAAAGCGGCTTGGCGCCGAGACTTTCCAGCTCATTGAGGAATGTGGTCTGTTCCGCGGTCGCCTCAGAACGACCGAGAAGAATCAGTCGCGCTTGATACGCTTTCGCCAGGTATCGGGCAAAGATCCGGCCCAAACCTCCCAGACCGCCGGCGATAAGGTAAACGCCTCTTTCGCGCAACGGTAGTTCAGCCAAAGACTCTGGTAGCAAAAGTTCCAGCCCTCTGACCTGGCGTTCGCCATCGACGTAACGAACCTCAGTATCACGGGCCTGATCCCGGAGTTCGCAGATGAGCTGGGACGCACCCGCGACGACCGATTCGACTACCTTGAGACGGATATTTGGTCGCTCCTGCTGCAGCGTTCGCGCGTAGCCAGCAAGGGCGGCATACGCGGGATTCTCCACCGATTGGTACGGCACGAGCAGTTGGATCGGACTATTGATTCCTTGAAGGAGCAACGTCCGAACAAAGCTAAAAAGAGGCAAGATACAGCGGTCGAGAGCTTCACTGGTGTCGCCGCACGACGTCGCCCACCGATAGATCACGAAATCCGGCGGTCTGATCTGTAGCAGTTTTTCGAAATCTTGAATCGAATCCGGTTGAACGCGGAACCCCACCTCGAGCGGTTGAAAGAAAGCCCCAGGAATGACAGGCACAACATCGAGCCCAGGGTAGACCCGACTAATTTCGTTCGCCATTTCTTCGTCCGAATCGAACAGGAGCAGGCGCCCGCTCAATTGAGTCGGTATCGCTCCTAACGGTGTTTTCCGCCAAGTCGGCCGAACGTAAATCGGCTCATCATGTTCGGCAGATGACTCGACCGCAAGCGCACGCATCGCCAACCCATTTAGTTCAACCAGCACCTGACCTAGATCGTTCAGCAAGTCGATGTCAAAGCGGAGCAGCCCGTTCTCCTCAACTCCCCGTCTGACGTGAGCGTAACAATTGGCGCCGAGTTCACCGAAGCGTACCTCGCGCAATGCGAAAGGAACCGGCAAGCCGAGTCCCTGTCCTCGACCCAATACGGCTATCGTTTGCAGCGCCCCATCGAGGAGACCCGGATGCAGGCAGAACTCGACTGCCGCCGGCGTGATGCGCGCCGGCACCTCAAGCCTAGCTAAAGCTTCGTTCTGGCCGACCCAGATCTCCTGAATCGTTCGGAAGGCTGGTCCCAACGCGAGTCCGGCCTCGGCACAGCGCGCGTAAATCAGGTCAGACGATTCGGTGTGCGCGCACCGGGCGCGGATGAGTGACAGATCCTCTCGTCGCTCCGGCAAGTTGACGCCGCAAATTGCTCTACCCTCAGCGTGCAGGATGTCTCCGTCTCCAGACCATATCCCGAACCGCACCTCATGACCGTCCCGGCTCAACCGGATTGCGACCCGCTTTGCTTTATCGCAGTCAAGCGGTCGGAGCCAGGCAACATTTTTAAGCGACAACCGAGACTCATTGGTGAGCCGTCGCGTCGCCGCGATGGCCATCTCCAGGTATGCCACGCCCGGAAGGATTTTCACACCTCTTATCCGGTGCTCGTTCAGAAAAAACTCGGAGCCCTCAAACGACGAAAGAAACTCGTTCCGGTCGGACGCCGAGTTGTTGAGATGAACCAACGGATGCAACCGCTCTTGGCGAGCCCGGCCGAGCCCGTCTTCCGATGCATCTCCTTTGACAACTGGTGCAATCCAGTAACGCTCGCGGGCAAACGGATAGGTCGGTAACGAAATCCGCTGATGTCGTTCTCCCGCATGCAGAAGCTTGCCGTCGAAGTCATGGCCTTTTACGTAAAGTGCCGCGAGCGCACTCAGTTTTTCCCGGTAGTTCGGTCCGCCTTTTTGCGAAATAGTCTCCTTCAGCAGCGCCTCGGCAAGGGTACCAAAGACCGCCGCATCGGATTGGTCAGAACGGTTTCCGGGCGATCGCCAAATGTTGTTTGTCAACTCGCCGCTAACCGTCCGCTTGAGCGCGTCGTGTAATTCCCCGATGGAACTCACCACGCAGGCGCAACGATGCTCGAAGTGGCCTCGGCCTACGTTCAACGTGAAGCTGATCTGCTCTAAGTCGGTTGATGACTCTTGTTCACCCAGCCAGTCGCACAACTGCTTCAGCTGACGCTGTAGGGCCTCCTCTGATTTCGCCGAGAGCGCTACTAGGTACGCCAGTTTCAATGCCTCGCGCTTCGGCGTTTCCTTCCGGGGTGCTTCCTCCAGCACCAAATGGCTGTTGGTGCCACTAAACCCAAAAGAACTGATCGCCGCTCGCCTCGGTTGTCCAGAAACCGCCGGCCAATCTTGAACCGCAACATTTACGAAGAACGGGCTACCTGCAAAGTCGATGTAGGGATTGACCTTTTGCAAATTTAACGAGGGCGGAATCTTCGAATGTCGCAACGAAAGCAACACCTTGATGACCGAGCACACACCGGCAGCCGCCATCGTGTGACCAATATTCGTTTTAACCGAACCGATTCCGCAGAACGATTTGTTCGATGTGGATTTCTTAAACGCGGCGGTGAGAGCCTCAATTTCGATCGGGTCGCCAAGCTTGGTGCCCGTTCCGTGAGCTTCTACGTATTGGAACGTTTCGGGCTTTAAACTGAACTTCTCGTATACTTCCAGTTCGACCTGGGTCTGCGAGAGGCTGCTCGGAGCGGTAATCCCGTTGGTCCGCCCATCCTGGTTGATGGCTGACCCTTTGATCACTCCGTCGATGTGATCACCATCCCGGAGAGCAACGCTGAGGGGTTTGAGAACCAAGACCCCAACCGCTTCGCCAGGAACGAATCCATCAGCCCGCTCATCGAACGTCTTACATTGACCGTCCGGCGACAACATCCCCATATTGCCCAAAGCTACGTAGGCTTTTTCTGAGGCGAAGACACGCACTCCTCCCGCCAGCGCCAGATCGCACTCACCATTAATGAGACTCTGGCAAGCCAAATGGATGGCGACTAATGATGAGGAACAAGCAGTGTTGATCGCAATGCTTGGCCCCTTCAGATCCAGAAAATAAGCGATCCGCGCTGCAAGTATGGATTCAGCATTACCCTGAAACACCGGCGCATTTTGGTTGCGATCACCTGACTCCATTAGCACGTGCAAGTAGTCGCCAGGCTCAACGCCCACGAAGACGCCGCATTTCTTTGCGAGCTGAGCGGATGGACCCGCGTACCCAGCGTCCTCCAGCGCGTGATAGCTTTCTTCGAGAAACAACCGGTGCTGCGGATCCGTCACTTCGGCTTCCCGTCCGGAGATGTTGAAAAACAACGGATCAAATTCCGCCGCGTCGGACAGGAATCCGCCCCGTTTCGTGCTGGTCGGTCTCAATGAATTCGGCTGAGCTGCGCCCCGGTAATCCCAACGATCGGAAGGCGCTTCCGAAATGCTATTTCTACCCGCAAGAAGATTCTCCCAGAACTGCTGGACATTTTCGGCGCCGGGGAAGCGGCCGGATATTCCGATTACCGCTATATCCGTTTCTCGAACCCCGCTCGCGATCGGTGCAACCGATTTGGCGACAAGCCCGGTAGGGCCGCGCTCCTGCGCAGCCGCAAGACCTTGCTCCTCCCTTTCGGTGATCTTAGCCTCTCCTTCCTCGCTGGTCTCCGAAGATCCCGGCCGGCATTGGTCGCTGATGTAGGTGGTCAGTTTTTCGACACTGGCGTAATCGAATAAGATGGTCGGCTTGAGCTCCAGTTTCAGTTGCCGGTTCAGCTCGTTCACCAAAATAACGCTGCCGATCGAATCGATGCCAAACTCGGTAAAGGGCGACGAGGTATCGAGAACACCCGGCGGAAGCTGCAGCATCTGTTCGACCAAACTGATGATGAGCTGGCGGACTGCCTCTCTGTTGGGAAGCGCCCCTGGTCGACTGAGCGTTTGTTCTGCGGTTCGAAGCGGTACTATGGGGCTCGGCGTCGGAATTTGCTTTTCCGGTAAAGGAACCGCTATCGACTCCGTCTCGCCCGATCGAATATCAACCGCCGCTGTAGCGCTCACCCGGCCGTCACTTCGGGCAATTAGGCCGTCGATTTCAATTGGATCAGAAGTCCTGGATTGTCCATCACTGCGTGCCGCGATTCCCTGAAACCCGGCAGCCACCAGCCACACCTTCAAACGCTGAGTCATCTCAGTCTTCGACGCTAATATAAGAGTCCCATTTCGTTTCAGCAGTCGTTTGAGACCGGTCAGAGTGTTGGAGGAGATCTTGGGGTCGCCTTCCAAAAGCGCAATCAGATCGAACGCGCCGACCGGCAGCTGCACGTCTCGATCACTCGGCAGAAGTACTGGATCAATACCAACTGCAGCTCGTTCAAAGCGTTGTCGCCAATTCTCCAGCTCGGCGGTAGATCGGAACGCCCGCGTACAAATTGGTCTACTGGACAAGTTCTGCCATCCCGCCAGAAACGCTTCTTCAGCACTCTCTGGCAATGGGCCAATGAGCAAGGCGCGATGCTCCGATAGATTTTGAACGCGCGAGCCTAACTCCTGAACGTAGAGGAAAATCGCCGAGCCGATTTTTTCGAAATCGCGTTTGCTAGTGGCTGAGGGTTTCATTGCTTCCGTGCCTACTCAAAAAGTTTAGCTGCCAAGACTGCATGCACTTCCTCCAGGCATTCCTGGCTCTCACTGAGATAAGTCAGCTGCTCGGTTGGATCGATACCCATCCGGCGAAGCGCTTCCTGATTCGCATGCAGGTAGGCCGCCTGGGCGATACCGCCCTGCAGCACGCGTTCGATTGCCTGCATACCGTCTTCGGCGCGAATCACCCCGAGTCCCGCACCCCGCATGGTGGTCCGAATAGATGAGCTGAAGCTGTGATCCCAAAAACCCCAGTTAATCACATGAACCGGGAATCCAACCTGCCGCTGGATCTCGGGCGCGTAGGCGTCAACAAAACAGCAAGCGGCAGCGTAAATCGCCCGACGCGCTTCATTGAAAAAGCTCTGAGCCGAGTTCAGAAACAGCAGAAAATCGATTGGCAGTCCACGGGTCAATTCGGTCAACACAACTGCTGATCCGGTCTTCGCCGACAAGATCTCGTCGGCGGCGGTCGCATCCAACCTGCGCAGAATCTCATCCTGAAACACGAACGCGGAATGAATGACGCCATGTAGTGAACCATACTTGCTTTGCGCCAGGTCGATCGCTACGCGGAGCGCGGCGGGATCATCCCCGGATCCCTGTACATAGCTGACCTCGCCGCCTTCCGCCCGGACTTGGTCGGTTCGGCTTTCGATGACAACATCCAACGGTCTACGACCAATCCAGACCAGTCGCGCCTGGTAGTTGCGGGCGAGATATAAGCTCAGTTCGGTACCGACACTTCCCCCTCCTCCAACGATCAAATATACGCCCTGATTCCGAAACCTGGAATGATCGAGGGGAGGTAGGTCAGTGAGATTCAATCGTAAACGGAATCGGCGTCCGGCACGGATCGCTACCTTTTCGCTGGCTCGCTGTGGCGGTTCCGCAGCGATCAGACAGGCGGCCTGTTGCGCTGGGGCAAGGTCAGCCAGTTCCTGTTCGTCGACATCCAGAGCAGCAATATTCAGATGCGGATACTCTTTGCTTAACGACCCGGTCAGACCAGACAAGCCGGCAAAGTAAGGAGAAGTAGGCTCTCCTAAGACCGAATGGATTCCGGTCGTGACAATTCGCAGCCGAAGCGGCGTCGCCAGCCAGCCGAGCAAGTCCATCGAACGCAGCAATCGCGCCAATGCGATCACACCGAGCCGTTCGGACTCCCGTACTCGCGCCGGCTCCTCGCCGCCGCATTCTCCGGCTCCCACAAAACAGACAAAATCGGGACGAGGAACTTCTGAAAGACATAACTCGAAAGCTTTTGCCGACGAGGCATCGACTTCCCACTCCGCGGGTCCCAGGCGGCGAGCTACAGTTCCCAGCTTGATCGAATAAGTCGATCTCGCAGCCAATACCGACCGCAACGGTTTCTCCAACCCGTTGATACCCGAATGAACGAACAGCAGGGATTCGACCGGCGCGAGCTGGATTTGGTCAAGGGGATGTTCGATCCAATCGGTTGTGAGAAACTGTCCTGCCGGTTCATCTTTGGAAAGCATGGAAGGCGGCTTTGCTCCGTTGCTCTCAAACGCCAACTGACTAAAGTCCTCCGTATTCGCCGGTGCGTCGCCTTTCCCTTGCTTTTGACAAAGCTCGCGCAACTCCTCCAAATAAGGCAAAGACCCTAATACCGAGGCTGTATCCGCTCCGAAATCCAGCAAGCAGGCGATTTCGTCGACTCCGACTTCGCGGCATTTCTCGACCATCTCGACACAACCGGCTGGGTCACCGATCAATGATGCTTCCCGACAGTAACGCTCGAAGGAAAACTCAACCATCTTGTTGAGGTCTTCCGCTTTGATCTGATCACCGCCGGCGACCGCCGTTCGATGGGCATCGAGAGAACTCCGGATATACTCGAGAAATGGCTCGCGGACCAACTGGCGGGCATATTCCCGATCTCGATGTACGAACGTGTGCAACATCAACGTGATCTTGCCGGTTGCCGGGTCAAAACCCGCCTTTAGTCGGGCCTCACGATAGCGTCGGATCTTCTCCGTAAGCTGCGCTAAGGTAGTTCCTTGGAGCATCGTCAAAACGTGATACCCTCGCCCTCCGGCATCGATAAAGGTTTCCACCCGCCGCGATGCGGTCAGCCAGATCGGCAGCTCCCTTTGGCACGGCTCAGGATAGATACGCAACCTGACCGTTTCCCCTTTCCCATTAATCCGTTCGATCGATTCACCGCGCCAAAGCTGTTGAACCTGCGGAATGCGTTCGAGCCAGACCTCGCGCAGTCGGGGATAAGCCTCCGGCCTGAGAGCAAAGTCGTTCGGATTCCATCCGCTGGCGAAAGCGAGATCCACGCGCCCGTGTGAGAGATTGTCGACCACCGACCAGGCCTCAGCTATCCGCAAAGGATCTTCGAGCGGCCCGACCACACTTCCTGCCCGCAAACGAATCCGTCGAGTAACCGTCGCTAGTGCTCCCGTCAGCGTCGCCGGCGAACTATAGATCCCTCCAAACGGATGGAAATGACGTTCCGGTGTCCAGATCCCAGTGAAACCGTGTTCATCCGCAAACTTCGCGGTCTCCAAGACAAGTTGATACTTATGCTTCGCGGCAACCTGGCTGTTGTCGCTGAAGAACATCACGCTAAACTCTGGCTCAGTGACAATGCCGGACTCGGGCAGCGAAGTCGGCGAAGACAACTCAGTCACGCTCTGGATTTCGTGATGGGCCGCACGGCTACCATTGGTTTCGACCCGGGTCTGCGTCTCGGTCGCTATTGGCCTACCGGTATTGCTATCGCGTGTTTCAACCGGGAAGAAGCCTCCTTTGGGAACCCAGTAACGCTGTCTGGCAAAGGGGTACGTCGGAAGAGAAATTCGGCGAGGCTTCAGCCCGTGATAAAGCCGCGACCAATCGACCTGTGCTCCCGCAGTCCAAAGCTGCGCTAATTGCTCCAACCCACGATCAGTAAGTAGGGGGACGATAAATCCTTCAACGCTGTCCGATTCTCTAAGCTGGTCTAACTTCGGCGAGGATTTCTTAATATTACCGGTGCTCATCCCAGGGACCTGAGCGCCTCGAAGCCAGTTTTTCACTGTGACAATGCATTCTCCAACATCCTGAGCAACAAACGCAATCCGCTCCTCGAGCGGTTCTCGGCCGACTTGGAGCGTGTATGCCAGGTTGCGCAGGAAGATGGAATCCTCTGACCGATCCGCCACCGAGTCGGCAGCACTCAGGTCAACCTTTTTTTCCAAGAAGGTCAGCAGATTGTTAGTCAGAGCTTTGAGTCGATCAAAGTTCTTCGCCGAAAGAACGATCAGCGCCGGTTCCCCGGTGACGCAAATCGAGATGTCGGGTTCCGCGCCAATATACTCTTCCACGATCAAATGCGCGTTGGCACCACCCGCACCAAATGAACTAATCCCGGCCCGGCGCGGAATGATCCGGTCGCCCGCATGAAGTCGTTTCCAATCCTCCAGCCGTTGCTGCACTCGAAAGAAGGTTTCGCCAAACCGAATGTTCGGATTCAAGGCTTCAGCGTGCAGCGACGGAACCAGCTTCCTGTGCCTCAACTGCAGCAGCACTTTGGTCAATCCAGCAATCCCGGCAGCCGACTCGCTGTGGCCAATGTTCGATTTCACCGATCCGATTCCGCAGAACTGGCCAACTGCATCTGGAAGTTCCAAGCGTTCCGGATCTTCCTTGATCACCTCAGAAAAGGCTTGCTGCAACCCAGCGATTTCAATGGGATCACCGAGTACCGTGCCGGTGCCATGCGCTTCGATGTAAGAAATTGTTCGCGGATCGATTTTCGCCCGTCGGAGAGTGTCGAGAATCACTTCGGTTTGCGACTTCGAATTCGGAACGGTGTAACCGTTCGTCTTTCCACCATGGTTCAACGAACTGGCCTTGATCACTCCATGGATCGGATCCCCATCAGCTATCGCCTTCCCCAACGGTTTCAAGAGTACCGCTCCGACACCTTCGCCAGGGACATAACCGGTGCCGCCTTCACCGAATGTCCGGCACCGTCCATCCACCGCCGAGAACCCGCTCTGGCTCAATACAATATCCTTTTCAGGATGAATCGTGGCGTTCACGCCGCCGGCTACCGCTAGTTCGCATTCGCTCCGTTTCAAGCTCTCGCAAGCCAGGTGAATCGACGTGAGCGACGACGAACACATGGTGTCAATGGCGAGGCTCGGACCGTGCCAGTTGAAGAAATAGGAAACGCGATTCGCAACCGTGGCGAAAGACGAGCTCAATGCGACCGGATTCCCTTTGAGTCGTTCTTCAACGCCCAGCAGTTGATAGTGCCCGTACATTACGCCCACGAACACGCCAACCTTGCGATCGTTCAGGGCTATCTTGCTGTACCCAGCGTCTTCGACGGTCTTCCACACCGCCTCCAGAAAGAGGCGCTCCTGCGGATCCATGAACTGCGCCTCACGCGGCGAAATGTTGAAGAAAAGCGGATCGAATTTGTCGACATCGCGAAGAAAACCACCCCACTTATTGTTCGTCTTTCCGAGTACGCCGGCTTCTGGCGAATAATGCGCGCGGTAGTCCCAACGGTCTGACGGAACCTCTTCAATCGAGTCTTTTCCCTTTGCTAGGTTCTCCCAGAACTCCTCTAGATCGTCAGCCTGCGGATAACGACCAAAGACCCCGATAATCGCGATGTCGTCCGATCGCGGATCAACGACACGCGCGGGATCGATTGCCTCGTTCACCGGCGTCGCCAAGAATCGTCTGTCCGGGTTGATCGGCGAGAGTTCCGATTGAACAGGGTCCGAAACCGCGCTGAACCCGAGCAAGCCTTGAAGAGCCGTCGAGTGCTCGTTCACGAGAAAATTGGCCAGCGCGTCGAGCGACGGATATTCGAACAGAAGCGTCTTCGAGAGTTCACCCAGATCATGCTCCAACATTTGCGCGAACGTCGTAATCATCACGGAATCAATCCCGTAATTTTCGACTGGTTCGTCCGGATGAATTTGGGCCAGCGGCAACTTGGTCAGCTCGGAAAATCGTTGAACGAGATATTCGACTACTTGTCGCCGCTCAATTCTCTGTGAGCGTGGCTGAATCAGATCGTTTCCGGTACGGAGGCCGGCCTCAGGCAGGACTGCGGCTCGGCGGGAGCCTCGCCCTACCGAATCTGCGTCGCGGTCGGGCCGGGCTGCGTTCACCCGGCGAACTCGGATGTCGGTGAGCCGGGCTACCACCGCCCCTTCGGCATCCGTCAATGTGACATTGTAACTGCAAAAATCACCGATCTCCCCCTTCGCTTTCCCATAGGCGAAACAGTGCTGTGGAACAGACCGGTAGCAATCTACTGAGGCAACCGCGAACGGAATTTGCAGGGCATCGGTGCCCACCGCAATCGCGGCCAGACTCTGCAAAGCACCGTCGAGAAGCGCAGGATGGAGACGGTAAGAGTCTGGCCAATGCTCGGGCACTAACTCCATCTCACTGCAGACCTCGGCGTTTCCTTTCCGGATCTGCCTAATAACTCGAAAAGCCGGGCCATATTCCAGACCGCGAGCAGCGAAATCAGCATACAACTGATCCGGAGATAGAGCCTGCGGGCATCGAGCAAGAATCGCTGCGAGATCGAGCGTTTCCGGTTCAAGAGGCTGAATCGGTTCCGCTTTACCGCTGACACATACGGCACCTTGTGTGTCGCGGATTTCAAAATCGAGCCGACCATCTGCACGAGGCCGCATCAACAAACGGGTTGTGACATCACTTGCATCGCAGATGAGCGGGTGGGTCCAAAGAAGGTTCAGTAATCGGACGTTTTCTTGCTCCAGCGCCAAGCCGACGCCGGCAAGTGCCAGCTCCACGCTAGCAGCACCTGGGAGCAGCCTTTGACCGTTCACTAAATGATCTCGCAATACGGCTTCGTTCGCAGCGAGACGACTCGCGTAAGCCTGGACTCGAAGCGTCGATTCGTTGCGATGCACCAGCGGATGCAACCGAGAAGCGCTCAGACCGGTCCCTGTCTCGGCAAACGCTGGTACCCAATATCGTTCCCGGAGAAATGGATACCCGGGCAGGCTCACTCTGCGCACCTGCTTATTAGTCCAAAGATGTTCCCATTCGATTTCAACGCCGGTAACCCATAGTTGCGCGAGTTTCGTCCATTGCCGTCGGTTGATCAGGCTCTCCAGAAATACCTGGCCTTCCTCTCCTTCAAGAACTGCGGCGGCACTCCGATCTTCCCGCATGTTCCCCCGGATAAATTCAGCCGCCAGATCTTCGGAGAGAAATCGCTCCAGTCCATCGCGAAGCTCTGACTGAGAGTGAACAAGGAACGCCAAACGTTCTGGCAAAGCTTCGCGTCCGACCTGAAGCGTGTAGGCAATCTCACCGATGCTCGGGAAATCCGGTTCTGATTCCCGATTAGAAATCCAGGTAACCAGGGTTCGCGTCACGGCCTTTAGCCGGTCATCATTCACGGCTGAAAGCAAAATCAGGTATGGCAATCCTTCAGGCAGGCTTTCTGACACTCGCTGTTCGAGATATTCCTCGAGAATTAAATGGGCGTTCGAGCCCCCGGCTCCAAACGAGCTGAGGCCCGCTCGACGCGGTAAGGTGAGTTCCTGCTCACCCTTGCCCAACTTGGCCGCGGGCCACGGAGACAACATGCGCTGGACGGCAAACGGTGTCTCCGCAAAGGGTATATGCGCATTCAAAGTCTCCGCATGCAGACTCGGAACCAACGTTCGATGTCTGAACTGCAGAATCACCTTGATGAGACCAGCGACACCGGCGGCCGCCTCCAAATGGCCGATATTCGATTTCACCGAACCGATTGCACAAAAATTTTTGGCAGGCGGCCCCTCCCCAAGTACAGTGCTGTCACACTCGTTCATCACCGTCCGGAAGGCGTGAGTTAATCCGGTAACCTCTATCGGATCGCCCAGTGAGGTTCCGGTGCCGTGCGCCTCCAGGTAAGTAATTGCGCGTGGATCAATACCGGATTCGCGGATAGTGTCTGCTATCACCTGCGCTTGGGCGTGGGGATTCGGGACGGTGTACCCGTTGGTTTTACCTCCGTGATTAATCCGGCTAGCCTTAATGATGGCGTGGATGGGATCGTGGTCAGCAACTGCTTTGGACAGCGACTTCAGCATTACGGCTGCAACCCCTTCCCCAGGCACATAGCCATCGCCGCCTGTGCCGAAGCTTTTGCACCGACCGTCCGTGGCAGCGAAGTTCCCCTGGGCAAGGCCAACGTCCCGGATCGGATGCAAGAGAAGATTCACGCCGCCAGCAATTGCCGAATCGCTTTCACCTTTGCGAATACTGTCACAGGCTAGATGAATGGCGGTCAGCGACGACGAGCACATCGAATCGATGGCCATACTCGGCCCGGTCCAGTCGAAAAAGTAAGAGACTCGATTGGCAATCGAACCGTAGGATGAGCTGAGCGATAACAGCCGACCCGGCTCGGATCCTCCGAGCCCTAGGAGCTGGTACTGTCCGTACATTACCCCGACAAAGACTCCGATACGCTTTCGGCGCAGAGCCGAGCGCCGGTAGCCCGCCTCCTCAAGCGTCAGCCAGACCGCTTCAAGGAATAAGCGTTCCTGGGGATCCATCACTTCCGCTTCCCGAGGCAGAATTCGGAAGAAGGCCGGATCGAATTTGTCGACGTCTCGCAGAAACCCGCCCCACTTATTATAGGTCTTGCCGGGTTCGCTCGGTTTCGCTGAAAAATAGCGCCCGTAGTCCCAGCGGTCCTTCGGCACCTCGACAATACAATCTCGTCCTTTTACCAGGTTTTCCCAAAATTCAGCGGGATTATCGGCCATGGGAAATCGTCCGAATAATCCGATGACGGCGATATCTTTGGTACCACCGACGATAGGATGCGACCCCACCGGATATGGCGAATCGCGCTCGATTTGACGGCTGACTGGCTCGCCTTGCGTGCTCAACTCGGTTGCGTGTTGCTGGCCAAGCAACTCGCGAAGTCGCTGTTGATGCTGTTCAACAAAGTGACGGCCGAGCGTTTCGAGCGTCTGATATTCGAACAATAGCGTTTTCGAGAGTGGCCCAAAATCGCGCTCCAGGTGCTGCGTGAAGGTCATGACCAGGATCGAATCAATCCCATATTTCTCCAGCGGCTCATGCGCGTGGATTCGGTCGACTGGAATTTTGGTTAACTGCGAGAAGCACACCTTCAAGAAACCTATCGCGTCAACATTTGAAATGGCATCTTTGGTTTCAGGCAGCGGTTCTGGTGCGGCGGCATGGGTGCCCGCTGTTTGCTCGGAAGAATCCGCCAACACCAGCCCGGCAATTTGCGGCTCACCGGCCAGGAGCGACGTTTCAAATATCTTGAGCCCGGTTGACACTTCCAGCGGCAACAAACGTTGGCTGTGGACCGGCAAGAGATCCGCCGGCTTCATTCCTCCCTCTGCCCAAAGCGGCCAATTGATTGAGACAGTGGTACCGAGCCTCTTGCCTTCGCGCACCAGGGTTTGGCGCCGGCGCGCAAAAGCGTCCAGGAATGCGTTGGCGTAAGCGTAATCGGCCTGGCCGATATTTCCGGCGAGGCCGGCAATCGACGAGAACAAGACAAAACAATCCAGTCGATCGTTCGCGGTCAATTCGTCGAGGCAAAGGGCGCCGTTAATCTTTGGCGCGAGCACCGCTTGCGCGTCATCCGGGCGCTTGTTCCATAACAGCGCGTCGCGTATCACGCCCGCCGCATGAATGATTCCGTGAATTGCGCCAAACTGAGTCTTGGCGGCTTCTATGCAACGAGCCACGTCTTCACGACGACTGACATCGGCCCGAACCGATAACACTGTGGAGCCGTTCTGCTCCCATTCCTGAAAACGAGCCAGCGAGGATTCGTTTGGCGGTGAACGACTAATCAAAACTACTTTGGCTTGAAAATTCTTCGTGAGATATTGAGCAAGAATCTGTCCCAAAACGCCGTTACCACCGGTGATCAGGTAGACACCCCCTTTTCGGAGGGGCGATTGACCAGCTGTCTGCGGTGTAAACGACTCAGGAGCGCACACCTCCCGGCTGCAATCGGATCGTCGGACCTCAAAATCGGCGTCTGTGGACCTTAATTCGTCCAGCACGGCCTTTACGTCGCCACCGGCGAGCGTCTTGAGACGTAACTTGGGCTGCTCCTGCCGCAGCGTCCGAGCAAACGCGTGCATGGCCTCAGCGGCTAGTCCTCCAGTCAGATTAGAGTGAAACAGGATCGGTAAATCCTTGGTCAGGCCTCCTCTGAGCAATGACCTGGTCAATCGGATCATCGAACCAAATCCAAGTTCCAATGCCGCTAGGTGGCTCAGCTCGGGCCATAACCAACGATGGATGATGCAATCAGGTGATATCTCTCGAACAAGCCGCTCGTAATCTTCGTCTCGATCCGGCCGCAGATAAACGCTGTTCTCCGTCCTCTGATAGTGTTCGCCTGCTATCGCCCGGACGATTTCCAATCCGCAATCGTGACCACGAAGCTCGCGGAAAAACTCCTCGTCCTGATCGAGCAACAAGAGTTTTCCGCGCAAACCGGCGGCTGGCCCCAAAGAGAGGGGCCGAGGCTTCCAGACAGGGCGCAAATAGGTCACCCGCTGCGAAGCGGCGTTTACGACCCGGACCGTAAAATCATCGGCCACCATCTGCTGCCGCCCGTTCGCATCCAACAACGCAACCCGGAACTTCCTTACCTCGCCGCGTTCCTCCGTTAACTCGACGTGGGCATAACAAGGCGATTCGATCGGGCCGAAACGAAGACGACCGACTGAAAAAGGTAAAACGTTTCCACCATTTGGCTGCAAGGCGGCAACGGATTGAAACGCTGCGTCGAGCAGATTCGCCGGAAATGCCAGTTCGGAGATCTCGGGTTCGCCGCCCCAATTCCGGAGCGAGCTCAGAGCTTCCCGAGAACCACACCTCATCCCGTCAATGATTCGGAAACTCCTGCCGTAAAGGAGTCCACCGGCTGCGAATCGTCCGTAAAGCTCGTCCGCTGAGATGTGTCGATCACACCGCTCTTTCACCGCGTTCAGATCAATGACCGTAGGAATGAATGCGGTATCGATCCGAGCGAAGCCGGCGGCATATACCGTCTCGTCGTCTGAAGCGGCAACGACATCGATCCGGATTGCTTGGCTTTCCAAGCGGAAGCGTACCCGAATGCCGGTCGCGTTCCGGACAACCAATGGGCGGAGCCAGACCACTTCATCCAACTCCACCGCCTCGCCAGGAATGACATCCTGAACAGCTTTCGCTATCAAGCCCAGTACCGCTGCGGCCGGGAGCACTGGATCCCGATCTACCTGGTGCTCCCGGAGGAACAGCATTTCCGGATCAAGCCGAATGGCGACGACGCGGCCGTCGATGGTTGGCCGTTCGGATGGCCTAACTGACTCGCGTGCGCCGCCGACCAATAACTGAGTCGGCCCCTTGACGGCCGACGGAACCCAACAACGCTCCCGCGCGAAGGGATAGGCCGGTAGTGGCACGCGTCTCGGAGGATGCTCCTGGTAAAGAGTTGCCCAATCCAGATCAGCTCCAAAAACCCAGGCGCGCGTCAGATCTTCCAACGCAGCTCGCGTCGAATGCTGGTCGTTTTGGCCTTCGCGCTTGGCAATCGTTGCGCGGTAAACTCCGACATTAAGTTTACCCGCAAGAAATGCTTCCAGCTTGTCCCGGGCCTCCGTGAAACTAGACACAATGAAAGCAAGCCGTTCCTCCATCGGCTCTCTCCCTACCTGCAAAGTGTAAGCTACGTTGCGAAGCGAGTATGGCTTCGGATCATCATTTGCTGAGACCGATTCAAGGAATCTATTTAAATCTTCCGCACGTTGGCGCAACGCTTCGTCCGTCTTGGCGGAAAGCAAAATCGCACAGCGTTGGCGGCTACTGCCAAAGCCAGGCTGGGCTGACGGCTGGACGAACTCCTGTACGAGAACGTGCGCATTCGTACCGCTATACCCGAACGAGCTAACGGCCGCCAAACGTGGCCGCCTTTCCCGTTCCGTCCACGATCGGAGCCCCGTGTTCACAAAAAACGGCGTCGTTTCAAACGCGATGTGCTCGTTCGGCTTTTCGAAATGAATCGACGGCGGGATCTGCCGATGCTTCAAGGCCAGAAGCACTTTGATCAAACCGACCAAGCCGGCGGCAAATGATGTGTGTCCAATGTTGGACTTCACCGATCCGATCGCGCAAAATTGTTTCCGATCAGTAAAATGACGAAATGCGTCGGTCAGCCCGCGGATTTCGACCGGATCACCGAGCAAGGTCCCAGTGCCATGGGTTTCGACGTAGCCGATTTCTGCCGGGTCAACCTTTGCCCGTGTGCAAACTTCTTTCACGAGTTCAGCCTGGGAAATTGCACTCGGAGCGGTGATACCGTTCGTCTTACCATCCTGGTTAACGCCTGACCCTCTGATTACTCCATAGATGTGATCCCGGTCGTGAATCGCTGCCGTCAGCGGCTTCACCACCACGGCAGCAGCGCCTTCGCTCAGCGCGATGCCATCGGCTCTTTGGTCAAAAGGCCGGCATCGGCCAAACGGAGAAAGCATCTGCAGTTTGCTCGTAGTGATGATTTGATCGGCGTCCAGGATCAGATTGATGCCTCCAACCAGAGCCATCTCGCAATCGGCCGCCTGAATGCTGCGGCACGCCTGGTGAAGCGCGACCAAAGAAGAAGAGCAAGCAGTATCGATCGAAATGCTTGGCCCCTTCAGATTCAGAAGATAAGAAACTCGGGCCGCAAGGATCGAAGGGGTGAGCCCCATCCCAGCAAACGCAGACTGGGACAGAGCTGGGTTCTCACGACGAAGAACTGCCCCGTAGTCACCGACCGCAGCTCCGACAAACACGCCACATTTCTTGTTGGCCAATGATTTAGGCGAGTAGCCCGCGTCCTCGAACGCTTTCCAGGCTTCTTCCAGAAAAATTCTCTGCTGCGGATCCATTACCTCAGCTTCCGCATGCGACAGGTTGAAGAAAAGCGGGTCAAACCTGTCGACAGCGTCTATAAACCCTCCCCACCGGCAGTAAGTCTTGCCCTCTGCGCTGGGATTCGGATCGAATACTGAATCAATGTCCCAGCGCTCGGGAGGGACCTCAGTCACGCTATCCCGGCCGGTAGCTAAGTTCCGCCAAAAGGTATCGGCATTCTGAGCGCCAGGGACCCGGCACGAGATTCCAATAATCGCCATCTCCAGTTCGAAAGGTTGAGTGTGCGCGGGCGTGGCTGTCGTTGGTTCGGCCAACGCGCCAGTCTTTGGCGACTCTTCTTCGTTCGCTTGGATTTTCTCCGGAGTTGGTCGACCAGCATCGACCGGCGTATCCGCATCTTCGTCTGGTATATGCAGCTGGATCTTGGAAGGCGACTTCACTGCTGCAGGCATCCCCCGATTCGAGCCGCCCAACCCTCGCGGTTCCGGGCTTACTGATACTATCCCATTTCGCCCAACCAAATCGACGATATGAGCACTGAGCGCTTCGAAGTGAACATAGTCGTAAACGATCGACGCATCGAGATGAAGGCCGAATCGCCGGTTCACACTGTGAATGAATTCGACACCCGAGACTGAATCGAGGCCGAGATCGCGAAAGCTGGCCACCGGATTCAGCGCGTCACGCTCGAGGTGTAAGGTCTCGCATAATTGGGTCGCCAGGTAAGCTCTTACCTCTTCGGCAGGTGCCGCGACGGTCAACACCAAGGGAGATCCCACCAGATCCGTTAAAACTGGAAGAGGTTTCTCCGCAGGAGAATGGGATTCGATATCGGGATCTTTCAGAATCTCCCCAGCTCCCAAAGCTTTTAGCCGGATCCGTTCGTTAGTAGAAACAACCGGTTTGGTGGGAATGGGCGGCGCAGTCGGTTGCTCAGCCGGCCCCGATTCTTGCGAACCTCGGTCTCGAATGAATTGGTTAATTCGCCGCTTCACTTCGGGATGGCCGAACGTTTCCGCATGCATCCGCAACTCTTCCTCAAGAATGCCAGGTAGTTGCTCCAGCGTCCGCCGGGCCAGCGACGCTTTGAGAATCGAAAGCGTATGTGACGGTTTTTCGCTCAGCGCACGAGCGATTCTGAGTGCTTCCGCAAGAACTTCAGCCTGCGGTTTGATCGTTACATTCGCACCACGCCGCAACAACTCGCTCCCGCGATACGTGCCGGCGGTCATCATCATCTCGGCCGCGAGCGCATCTCCAAGTTTATCCCGCAGAATGAACGTCGCTCCTAGACCAGGGGTAAAGCCGTACTTGGTAAAAACGGCGCTATACAGTGCCTCTTCGGCCATCACGACCAAATCGGCATACAGGCCGAATACCAAACCTCCTCCTGCGGCGTGACCCTGTATTCCGGCGATAACTGGAACTCGGCACTGCAGGAACCCTTTAAAGATAAACTCGAGATCCGCAAATGTACGGACTTGATTGGAGAGGGTGAGTAACTCATCGCGCGTCCCGCCCATCGAGAATACGTTATCGTAGCCAGTGACTACCGCCGTTTTGATGGCTTCGTCCTGCTCGATCTCAGCAAAGCAGGCCATCAGCCCGTGGAGGATCCCTTCGGTAAACATATTGCGGTTCGCCCGGTCCTGCATTCGAACTAACGCAATACCTTCCTCAGTGATTTCCAATTCAACCTGGGCGGTGCGATTGAATTGCTGGACGGAAGCCATCCAATGGCTCGGTCTTTTCTCGGCGGATCTTGGATCTCCTAAAATCGGCTCAGGAATAACGCTTTCGTTGGAGCTCTGATTCTCCTGAAAACTCCCGTACCAATAGCGCTTCCCGAAAAAAGCATAACCCGGCAACGAAACACGAGGCGGCGCGATCGAATAAAGTGCGCGCCAGTCAATCTGCCCTCCCGAGATCCAGGAATCTGCCAATTGCTCAAGTTCAGATCGGCCCAACTTGTTTCTTAGATGGCTCCAGCCGGTCTCGCTCGGATTACGGCATGGTCTCATGCCAATCCGGCCGCAAGCGACCCCAACTGCGCGCGTTCCATCCTGGACGAATGCCTGCAGACGAGACCGCAGTTCGTCCAGGTTTCCGACAACGATCGTCAGCCTTTCCTCCATCGGTTCTCGAGCAACCTGCAACGTGTAAGCGATTGAACTCAGGTCACCAATGATCTCCGGATCTTCGACCCGAAGATAGTTGAGCAGTTTTGCGGCGGATTGTTTGAGTTGCGGCTCGCCTTTGGCTGACAAAACAATGAGTGCGGGCTGTTCTGATGAATCCGGCGAGTCGCGACGCCCAAGCTTAGCGGCGTACTCCTCAACAATGAGATGGGCGTTGGATCCACCGGCCCCGAACGAACTCAATCCAGCGCGCCGAGGCTGCAACTGTCCATCTAACGTCATTCGCGCCCAATCGCTGAGGCCTTGCTGCAATCGGAATGGCGTCCGCGAAAAATCGATATCCGGACTCACCGGATCACCGTGGAGCGATGACACCAATTTGCGGTAACGCAGTTGCAAAAGGATCTTGATTAGGCCCGCTACACCTGCTGCCGCTTCGAGATGACCGATATTCGCCTTTACCGAACCCAGAGCGCACCACTGAGTCGCGACAGGTAAGTCTTTTCCCAATCTATCGCGACTTGCTTCCGCAAACGCTTTGGTTAGACCATCGATTTCGATCGGGTCGCCGAGAGCAGTCCCAGTTCCATGCGCTTCGATATAACTTATCCCACGCGGATCCAAGTTAGCTTGCCGAAGAGTCTTGGCGATCACCGCTGCCTGAGCAGCCGGATTCGGAACACTAAAACCGTTCGTTCGGCCGCCATGGTTTATGGCCGACGCTTTGATCACCCCGTAGATGTGATCACCATCCAGTTCCGCTTGGTCCAACGGTTTAAGAACGACAACACCGACACCTTCGCCGGGCACATAGCCGTCGGCCTGAGCCCCAAAGCTGCGGCATTGTCCCGTCCGCGACAGCATTCCGAGCGCACAGGCGTTGACAAACTTGGACGGATCTAGATGCAGATTCACTCCACCCGCTAAGGCAATTGCGCATTCTCCATTTCTCAGACTCTCACAAGCGAGGTGGATCGCCGATAACGACGCCGAGCACGCCGTATCAACCGGCAGGCTCGGCCCCCGGAAATTGAAATAGTAGGAAATACGGTTGGCGAGAGACCACCCGCCTGAATGATCAACGCGAGTTGGAATCTCTCGATTTCGCAACACTCCCAATAATTGGTAGGAGTTGTGCGTAATCCCAGCGAAGACTCCGACATTTTCTCTCTGCTCCGCGCGCAACCAGCCGAACAGTTCGCTTCGCGCGTATCCAGCGTCTTCGAGGGCGTGCCAAGCCGTCTGCAGAAAAAGTCGCTCTTGGGGGTCCATGATTTCGGCCTCAGCCGGCGAAATGTTAAAGAACGACGCATCGAACTCGTCCACGCCCTCCAGAAACCCACCCCATTTGCAGTAAAGTTTTCCCCGGCCCGCCATCGCCGGGTCCGGATCGTAAAGCTCAACTGAACCCCATCGACCAGGCGGAATTTCCGAGATGCAGTTCCGGCCGTTCTTCAGGTTCGACCAGAACCCGAGCAGATCAGTTGATTGCGGAAATTGCCCTGCTACGCCGACAATCGCGACATCACGATTTGCTCTTGGTGCCCCGACCTCAGATGTAGTTCCCGATTGCCTACAGGTTTTCGTCAGTGAGGGCTCGTTTGCAACGGGCGAATCTCCTTTGGTAAACGATTCCAGCCGATCACCGAGCAGCTCTTGTAGCTCAGATCGATGAGCCGACAACAGGTGCTGACCGACGGCTGCGGCATTAGGGTATTCGAAGAGCAAGGTCTTCGAGACCGCCGGCAGGTCTTTTTCGATCCGCCGATTGAAGTTCGTGATCAGGATCGAATCGAGGCCGTACTCCACTAAAGGTCTCTGCACGTCAAAACGCTCGGCGGGAATCTTGAGCAGGCCGCCAAGCAGTGTTGTGACGTAAAGTTCTGTTCTGGCTGCGAGTTGTTCGTCGCTAACCGCAACCGCCGCCGGTGTCTTGGGAGCAACCCTGCCTCCATAAAGCTTTGCAGATCGTTGCAAAAGCCGCTCGCGATCACCGAGCCCGATCAGAGCGGAACACTCGTGAACCAGAGCGGAGCGCTCAAGCAGATCGGTTCCCTGTTCCGCTGTAAGCGGAGTAAGTCCGGTCAAACGAACTGTTTCACTGGCCCGAACCGCCAACTCTTCGGTCGATAATCCCTGGACAATTCCGGCTACTCGCCACATTTGCCAGTTGAGCGTCATGGCTCGTCCGCGGCGAAACCCTGCGGCGCGCAGTTGCTCGCGGCGGACTGCGAACTCATCGAGGAATCGATTGGCGAAGGCGTAATCTGATTGGCCCGGCTCGGGGAAAAGCGAAGCAACGGACGAATAAAGCAAAAAAAAGTCGAGCGGCTCACTCGCCAAGGCCTCGTCCAGATAAATAGTGCCCTGGACCTTGGCCGCGACAGTCTGGTGCAATTCCTCGCGATTCTTGTTTAGCAGAAAATTGTTCCGCAGAATTCCGGCTGCGTGAATGACTCCGTGGATCAACCCGAAATGTTCTTTGGCCCGGCGAACGAGCTCGATGACGTCCGCACGCGAAGCCAGGTCGCCTTGAAGGTAGAGTACTTCTCCACCCAATTGCCGCAGTTGTTCGGCGGCCGCGAGCTGAGTCGCATCAAGTTTCGAGCGTCCGATCCAGGCTAGACGGGCTTGGTACCGGCGAACCAAGTGCTCGGAGACAATCAGTCCGAGACTTCCCGCACCCCCAGTAAGCAAGTAGCTTCCGCCCGTCCTGAACCAGCCATCGTCCTGCTCCGTCTCAGCAATTTCGCCAACGGTTTTTGTCTCGCGCTGGTTGTTCCGATACCGGACTTCAGATCCCTCAGCACCGGAACACAATTCCTCGTAAATGATCGCGTCGGGATTATCCGTTATCACCGACCTGGCTAGGATCTTTGGGTTCTCCTGAGTAACCGTCTCCAGGAACGCCGCGATTGCCCGAATCTCTGGAGGTGCGTCGGAAGCATGAACAAACAGAAAGCGAATTTCTCTTGTCAACCGAGATCGAACCAAGTTCCGGCAGAGAGCGTGGACGAGGTCGATCCCCGCAGTAAGCTGATCTCGCGCCTGGATCGAACGCCAGGACAACACGATAGCGACCGGCGCTAACTGAACGAATAGTTGCGAGTAATCCGAGTCAGAAGAGAGAGGCGCGGTCGCAATGTTATTCGTAACTAAAATTTCAGGGCCGTTTCTTAGCTGGACGACCCTCAAGTTGCAACCGTCTTCGGTAAGCCTTTGCAGAATCGCTTCATCGTCGCCGACCAGGCAGACCGTCCCAGACACATTTTCTGGCATCGGGGCATTGGTTGCCATCGTCTGCCACACCGGAGCCAGCCGAAGAGGTTCTGGGTGGCTTGAACTTGGGTTGGCCGCGACAATTTCCGAGTCAGTTACAGAAACCAGGCTTTGGTGCCAGCCAGTCGTCGGAGGGTCGACCCAATAGCGTTCGAGGCTGAATGGGTATACTGGCAGTGAAATCCGCCGGCAAGATTCTCCGGCGCACAGATTTTTCCACTCGATCTCCTGTCCTTTAAGATAGAGCCCGGCCAGGACTCGCAATTTTTCCCGACATTCACTCGGATGAACGGATCGGGATGTTAGTTCCGCTAACATCGATCGTTGAAGCTGCCGGTAGATTGCCGAATCACCCGGGGTGAGCTGCTCAGCGGTCCCGAAGAGTGCGTTTTCTTCCGGCCGGCCGGCCAATACTGCGGCCAGTATTTCTCGTAGTTCGGTGCTGGTGCGAGCCACCAGAACTAACCGCTTTTCGAAATGGCTACGGCCGAACCCAAGCGTGTAACTGATGTCTCGGGCTGCTTCATCTGCATTCTCCGGCTTTTCCAGCCAGGTTGCGAGATCGGCGATGCGCTGTCGCAACGACGCTTCGGTCCGACCCGACAAAGCAAAAAGATAAGCCGGTTTTGCCATTGACTCGCGATCCGGCAGCGGCGGAGCCTCCTCCAGAACCAGATGTGCGTTAGTACCACTAAAGCCAAAGGAACTAATGGCTGCTCGCCGCGGCTGAGTACGAAGAGCCGGCCAATTAGTCAACTCCCGGTTCACGTAGAATGGGCTGTTGGCGAAATCTATCTGTGGGTTCGTATTTGCAGCGTGGAGGGAGGGAGGGAGTTGCCGATATCTGAACGCCAGAAGCACTTTCACGACGCTAGTAACCGCCGATGCCATGAGAGTGTGACCGATGTTTGTTTTGACCGATCCGATGGCGCAGAATCCGGTCTTATCAGTGTAATGCCGAAAAGCATCCGTCAGCGCGCCAACCTCGATCGGATCACCGATCTTCGTACCGGTTCCATGGCACTCCACATAACTGATCGTTTCAGGTTGAATGCGAAAGCGATCGTAAGCTTCGATCTCGAGAGCGGTTTGCGCTGGTCCGTTTGGCGCGGTGATCCCACTTGTTTTTCCATCTTGATTAATAGCTGAAGCTCGGATCACTCCATGGACGTGGTCTCCGTCTCGCAAAGCATCGGCGAAACGTTTCAATACGAGCACAGCTACCGCTTCGCCCGGAACAAAACCGTCCGCTCCCTCACCAAATGTCTGGCATTTCCCGGTTGGCGAGAGCATCTCGGTCTGGCTAGCTAGAACGTGGAACCGAGGCGTGCTCATCAGTGACACTCCGCCGGCGAGAACCATGTTGCTGGTGCGTTGGCGTAAGCTTTCGCAGGCCAGATGAATCGCCACTCCCGAAGACGAGCAAGCCGTGTCAATCGAGAGGCTGGGCCCTTTCAGGTTCAACCAATAAGCAATCCGTGAGGCGAGAATAGCCGGCGCTATGCCCATGAACGAATAAGCTTCCCCGTCCCGACCTGCGGCCCGTAGGACGTGCTCGTAATCACCGCCGCTGCAGCCCACAAAGACTCCACATTTCGAGCCGTTCAGCTCGCGGTTGCTGTAACCGGCATCTTCCAACGCCTTCCAGCTTTCCATTAGAAAGAGCCGGTGTTGCGGCTCCATCAGCTCCGCTTCATGCGGCGAGATATTGAAGAATAGAGGATCAAAGCGATCGATCTCGGAAAGGAATCCTCCCCATTTCGAATAACTGCGTCCGGGCACGCCGCGTTGCTCCGTATAAAATTCTGCGAGGGGCCAACGAGTTACCGGCACCTCAGTGACCGAATCCGTTCCAGCCGCAAGGTTAAGCCAAAATTCTTCGACGTTTGCCGCTTCCGGAAAAGAGCCGGACATTCCGATGATGGCGATGGGAGCACCGACGAGATCAGGCTCGATGCCGCGATCCCCCGTAAAATGTTCTGACGAACGAGGCCGGTTCACCGTCAAGAGGGATGGGACAACGAGTCCTTGGAGCTCCGCCTCGACTCGATTCGCGTCAGTCACGATCCGCTGAGAAACGGCTGGCACCGCCTGCAGGTGCGTTCGTACGATCGGTCCGTAAGTCGAGACGATGCGGTCACTCAGGATTTGCACAGTGGCATAGTTGAACAGATCGACTGGACGGAGCTGCGTACCAAGGGACTGATTTAATGCGTCGACCACTTCTACCCCGACGATCGAGTCTACTCCGAGACGATCGAAGGTGGCTTCGACCGAGAGATCAGCATCCGCCAGGCGCAACACCTTTTTTACTACCGCACCAACGTGTTCTTCGACCCGTTCCCGCAAACTTTCGACATCGTTGCCGACATCCCCGAGAGACTCCCCATGACTTGAACTACCGTGTCCGCATTCGTCTTCAGTCGATCGTTGTGATGTGGATTCCCCAACCCGTGTCACTTCCGTCTCCGGTCGGGTTTGCGTGATGGATTCGAAGAAAACGCCATCGCTTTCGGCAACTAGAAGCGACTGAAACTCGCCAGTGAGCGACGCCGGTAATACATCGCTGGTCAGCACCGACCGATAGCCTTCTTCGGCAAAGACACGCAGCCATTGTTCGCGACTCAAGACGGGCGCGTTTGGCTGGCGTCGATGACCGTCCGTGAAATGCCACCAGCCATCTAACAGGCCGTAGGTCAAGGTGTTGAATACCGTCACCCGTGTGACCTCTAACATCACCAGCAGTCCGTTGGCTGTCAGCAGGCCCTTAAGCAAATTGAGCCCATCATGAAGATCGCGTGCGACATGAATCGCGTTGGCAGCCAGTACAATATCGGCGCTCCCGGGTTCCAACACCTGTTCCCGAAGACCGCGCTCAAGATCGATCACAGCGAATCGCATGAACGGATAACGGTCTCCGAATTGTCTTTGGAAATGAACCTTGAATCCGCTGGATACGTCGGAGAAGACGTAATCGATTTTATCTGCATAGCTCTCCAGTGCAGCAGCGACAAACCCAGTCGTGCCACCGGTCCCAGCTCCAACCTCAACAATGCGGATTTTTTCTGCCGGCTTTTCGGCAATCCGCAGGGCGACAGCCCGTTTGATAGCCAAAGCGGCCAGCTTATTAAAATAATCCGTCAGCGCGGTTCCTTGGTAGACCTTCTCGACGAACCTCAGCGACCCGCCCGGAAACATTACTTCCGTAGCAGCCCGCGCACCTCGCAAAACTTCTGGGAGAGCCGCCACACAAATCGCAATAAGTTCAGCATGAGCGCTGAACTCCGGGTATTTCTCTACAAAGTTCGATTTGAATCCGTCGAACGATTCCTTCGACTCTGACGCACTCGATTGCTCAAACTGCGAGGCGATTTGCCAGTTTCCTTCGTGTAGTACGAGGAATCCCGATGCCCGCAAAACATCGAGCAGCGACAGAAGCAATCGCGACTGTCGTGGAATCACGTTCAGTTTGGTTTGAAGACTTGGCAGATCCCGGCATTCGCCAGAACTCAGCGGTGAGCAGCCGGAAAAAAAACTGGCCAGAGCCACGCGTCCCAATTGTTCGAGCTCAGCCAATCCGTCCCGTTCGCGTTGCGCAGCTCCGGCGGCCGGCTGCAACTGCCGCGCTTCAGAGCCGGAGAGTGCCGCCCGCAATTCTTCGGACAGCGACTTCCGCCTCGCTTTTTGAAAGTGTTTCTTTCGATCGTGCTCGATTCGAAACTCATCAAGCAACGCGGAAGAAGCCTTGAGAACTGTCAACTCGCGCACTTCCTGAGCAAGCACTCGCTCGATCGCGGCCATTCCCTCCGACACTTCGATCGAACCCATTCCTTTCGCGGCCATCACGGAGCGATAGCGATCGCTGGCCACGACACCGACGCTGCCCCAGTAGCCCCAATTCAAAACATGGACTGGTAGCGCAGTGGTTTGCTCGATCCAACGAGCGTAGCAATCCGCGAAGACGCTTCCGGCCGCATAATTGCTTTGGCCTCCATTGTTGAAAAAAGATTGGATCGAAGAAAGAACCAGCAGCCATTCGGCTCCGGCGGACTTCACTGCCGCAGCGAGTACCACCATCCCAGCAGTCTTCGGTGCAAGAGCCGCCAGGAAATCGTCCTCTTGCATCCGCTTTACCAGCCGATCGCGCAAGACCAGAGCGGAGTGCACAACGCCATGAATTGCGCCCCAGCGCTCCCGGACAGTTGCAAAAGCTGATTCTACCTCGAGTTGGTTCGCGAGATCGGCTTTGAGATAAATCGCCTCTCCACCTAGCCTGTTGACCGCATCCAAGCCGCGTTGAATTTCCGGCGCTAAAGTTCGCCGCCCGATCCAGGCAATACGCGCAGCATATCGTCGTGACAACCACTCGCTCAAAGCCATCCCAATACCGCCAGCCCCTCCAGCAATGATGTACACACCGTCTCGACGAAACTTAGTGTCTGCAGTCGGAGCTACCGTTGCTGGGCAGAGCATGAGCTCATACCGATTACCCGAACGCCACGCTATTTTCTCCGCGCGCCGATGAGCTGTTTCGGCAAGGATAGCGTGCACTGTGGATTCGACGTTTTCGGGCGTGACCTCGCCCACATCGAGACAGCTGCATGCCACCTCGGGATATTCCCGGCCAAGCGAACCCATCAATCCGACGATCGCCGAAGAATAGGGCTCTCCCGCTGCACCCCCCACCGGCCAAATCTGTCGAGCAACGGCCTTCAACTCCAGGGGCGGTTTCCAGCAAAGAGAACGCTGCAAGGCTTTGATGAGCCGGAACAAAGAGACTACGCCTTGTGCCTGGCCGCGTTCAGTTCTCTCAAGCTCGCTCTGACCCACTACAGGTCCGGCGATAAAATAGATCAACTCCGGCAGAGGTAACTTGATCAACAACTCGTTCCAAGCTTCCGGGTCCTGCACATCAATGCGCCAACTCTTTTCGCGACCATCAGAGGAACTCCAGCCCAATCGGATCTCCACCGCTTCCGGGTGCTTGAGCTGCAATGCCCTTTCCAGTAGGCCCGAACTAGGGGATATCAGCCAAACGCTATGTGTGGCCTTGCTGACCGAATGCGTCGAAGGGGCGAGATTTTTCTCAACCCAATGTGCCGAGAAGCAGAGGCCCAAAAGAAGGTCCTTCACGGGGCGCGCAACGTAGCCGCGTAAGCGCGCGCACACCTGCCCAAGTGCGTCAGCTAACAGGATCGTCGCTCCCTGCTCAAAATCGCCGCGCGCATACACGGTAACGCGAGCCGGCAAAGGCGCTACCAAGTCAAGCCTCTCGAGAGCGAACGGCAAGCGTAGCTGCGGCGCTGCGTCGCGTTCGCCAAACAACAAGCAGGCTGCGACCTGCAAAGCACCATCCACAAGTGCCGGATGTAATTTACAACCGCAAAGCTCTTCCGGATCGTCGATCGCCAGTTCTCCCAGAACTTCGTTCTCGCCAACCCAGATTCGTTCAACCGTTTGGTACCAGGAACCGTAGTTCACACCGCCTTGAGCAAACCGCGGGTAAATGGATTTCTTGGCGAACTCGCTCTCGCAACGTTTGCGAATACCGCTCAGATCCAAGGATTCCCGCTCGGTAACCATCCCCGGCGAGTGAAGTTCACCTTGAGCATGAACAAGCGATTCTTCGCCTTCGCCCGTTTCAAGCCGAAATCGCAGATAATCGTTCTCGCGACGAAGCCGGAGGTAAACATCGATCGGCTCCAAACATCCCTCCAATGGCCTTAACCAAACAATGGAACGAAACTGAATCTCGTTCCTCCCTAGCGCCGCGGCGGCCTCTCGGGCCATCTCTAAACAAACCACGCCAGGCAATACCGGCCTATCACCCACCAAATGCTCAGCCAACACCCGGTCCGGTGGCTCGAATCGTTTGGTAAAGGTGTCTTCGGCTTCCGAACTTGATTCGAGCCGGTCGAGGAAAGGTCCCAATTGTTCCAGAGAACCTGCTCCGGCCTTTTTCGGCGTGAACCAGAACCTCCTCTTCTCGAACGGGTAGGTGGGCAACGGGATTCGATACCTATCTCCCTCCGAGTAGAGTTCCTGCCAATCGATTTCGGCTCCACCTATAAAGAGCCGCGCTCTTCGGCGGAGTGCATCCAGGTATCTCGTCGCGTCATCGCTCAACTGACTCAATTGGTCCTCCGGAGCGTTGAGAGCAAGAAGCGGAGCGCTATCGACAGAGTGCCGGGTAAGATACCCGGGCGGAAGTTGACCGACGAGCACCTGACCGAGCAGGTCTTTGAATTCAATCAGAGAGTTGACAATGAACGCACAACGGCGCTCGAAATGAGTGCGACCGATATTCAACGTGAAACTAACCTGCCCAAGTGAAGCGTCGGCTGCGTCTACGCTCTCGAGCCAATTAGCTAGCCCTACCATACGCGCTCGCAGGCTGTCTTCTGTCCGAGCTGTTAGAGCGATGAGATAGCCTGGTTTCCCGCCATCGACAGATGTCTCAACCGGCGGCGCATCCTCAATGACGAGATGCGCGTTGGTCCCGCTAAAGGCAAAGGAGCTTACCGCAGCTCGCCTTGGACGTTTTCGATCCCAGCGCCGCACAGTCCGATTGGGAACGAAGGGACTGTCATCGAAGTCGATGTGTTCATTCAGGTTTTCGCAGTGCAAGGTCGGAGGTAGTTCTCCGTGCTTCAACGAAAGCAGGACCTTGATGACACCAGCGATGCCGGCAGCCGAAAGCGCATGCCCAATATTTGATTTAACCGATCCGAGCGCACAAAAGCCGATCTTATCAGTGAATCGGCGGAATGCGTCTGTTAGTGCCTGAACCTCAATTGGATCGCCGAGCTTTGTTCCGGTTCCATGGCATTCAACGTAATTGATCGTCTCAGGATGGACGCCAAACCTCTCGTAAATTTCGGTCTCGAGCGCAGTCTGCGAGGGCGCGCTCGGAGCGGTAATGCCGTTGGTTTTCCCATCTTGATTTATGCCCGAACCGCGAACGACAGCGTGGATATGATCCCGGTCTCGAACCGAGTCGCTCAACCGCTTAAGCACCAGCACGCCCACGCCCTCAGCCGGAACAAAACCATCCGCAGATTGCGAAAAGGTGTGGCACCTTCCCGTCTTTGATAGCATACCGGACCGGCTTCCCCAGACGTGAAACCGGGGTGTGCAGATCACGGCAACACCGCCGGCAAGCGCGATCTCGCTGCTTCCGGATCGCAGACTTTCGCATGCCAGATGGATGGCCACCAAGGATGAAGAACAGGCTGTATCAATCGCCAAGTTCGGCCCTTTTAGATTGAGATGGTAGGCTATCCTTGCTGATAAGATGGCTGACGCGTTCCCGGTAAACGCGTACGATTCACCCCATTCATCGCCTTGCCTGAGATGATGTTCGTAGTCGCTGGGACCACAACCGACAAAGACTCCACAGCGGCGGCCGTCAAGATCTCGAATGGAATAAGCGGCGTTTTCCAACGCACGACAACTCTCCGTCAGGAAGAGTCGCTGTTGCGGATCCATGAATTCTGCCTCGCGGGGCGAAATGTTGAAGAACAAGGGGTCAAAGAACGCCGGATCAGGCAAGAACCCGCCCCATTTGCTGTAACTGGTTAAGGGGACCTTGCCGTTCGGATCGTAGAACTCCTGCAGTGGCCAACGATCCGGGGGTATCTCGCTAATCGAATCTTTCCCGGCTCGTAAATTCCGCCAAAATTGGTCCAGATCTTGCGCGCCAGGAAACTGACCGGAATACCCAATGATTGCGATCGGCTCCAGCGCCCCTGCCAGAGTGTCAGCGCATGTTTCCGTAGATTCTACGGCTGTCGTCCGCGCCTGTGGAGTCGCGGCCGCGGAACCGGAAGACTTGCGACTCGCACCGAGAAAAGTCGGGACCTCCCGGAGGAGCTGTTGGCGTCCGTCGTCTCCAAGCAGATCGCGGATGTGGTCAGCCAGCTTTGCCGTGCTCGCATAGTTGAACAAGTCGGTTGATCGCAGTTTGATTGGCAGGCTGTCATTCAGCTTTTCCACGATTTCGACCGAGAGGATGGAATCAACACCGAGACTCTCGAATGTGGCGTCACACTTTAGTTCGTCCGACTCAGTTTGGAGTACCTGACGAACAACGGTCTTAACCTTTTCCGTCAGAATCTCATCTAGGTCCGGTTGCATCGGCGGCCGGACCTCTGACCCGCCCGGAAATTGGTCGGCTTCGCCGTTACGCGAGGAGTCCCCAGTACTGAGCGAGGGTGTTGGTTCCGTCGCCACCAGGCCTTTCGCGGGCAAGAGCAACTCCCGCGAGGGATCCAACGTGTTGGACCCGGAAACGTCAATAGCTCCATTCTCACCAATGATCACGACCTGGAACAGATGATCGGCATTTGAGGTTCCCGGACCCAAAGCATGAACTTCGTGAAAGCCCTCTTCGATCAGAGCGCGACGCCATTGATCTGCGGTCAAGAGCGGCGCGTTAGGAATACGTCGTTCCGAATCTTCAAAACTCCACCAGCCATCCAGCAGACCGTAGGTAAGTCCGTTGAAAATTCGCGCCTGGGTCCCTTCCAACAACAAAATGAGACCGCTTCGCCTTAGGAGCGCCTTACAGTTCTGCAGTGAGCGGCGCAGCAGCGGGGTCGTATGCAGGACGTTAGCACCAAAGACGAGATCGAAGCTCTGGGTTTCAAATCCTTGCGTTGCAGGCGGCTTATCTATGTCGAGCAGCCCGAATCGCATAAACGGGTGCTTGAAACGCCGCTCACCCTGCTTTTTGAATGCGAGCGATATGTCGGTAAAAAAATACTCGATGTGTGGCGCAAACTCGCGAAGCAATTCAGCGATAAAACCGGTCGTTGCACCGGAACCTGCGCCAACCTCCAGTATCCGCACGAGGTTCTCTCCTCTGCGCAAGCGCCCGGCGACAAACTCGCGAACGGCAGTCGCGGACAAGCGGTTGAAGTAATCAGTGAGAATTGTGCCTTGGTAGATCTGCCCAACTAATTCAGTAGATCCTTTGGGAAACAAAACGTCGGTCGCAGGCAATTCCCCCGAAACGACTGCTGGCAACGCCTGGATACAGTTTCGGAGAAACTCGGCATGAGCCGCAAAGCCGGGGTATTGCTCCCGGAAATGTTTCCAGGCGACATCCAATCCGGTCAGTCCGTTCTCGAGTTCTTCGTTGTTCCGGCACCTAAAGCCACCGTCCTTCGATGGAGCCAGCAACTCAGCGTGGACCAGCAAATCTACAATCGAATCGCAGAGCCGGTGGTACTTTCGTAGCGCCATTAGATCGCTTGCCAGGGAACTGCCAGTTGCTGGTTTCCAAGCCTCTAGGAAAACCCCTTTGTGGCGCAGGACGGAGAGGAGCGTCAAAGCGCCGAGCATTTCCAATCGATCGAAACCGCGGAACTCTACCTCGGCCTGCTCCGGTCTAAACCCGAATTCCGCTGGAGGCAGCAACGCGAGCTGCGAAACTACCTGCTTCGCATCCCAACTGAATTTTACCCTTTTAGCAGAAAGGCGTTCTGGGGTCGGAGACACTCCGGACGGCCGCTGATCCAGCCAGTAGCGCCGACGATCAAATGGATAGACGGGCAAATGCAGCCGTTGCGGTCGCTGATCCCGCCAAAGCGCGTTCCAATCCAGAGCGAGACCGCCAACCCACAACTGGCCTAACCGTTGCCAATTTCGTTGGGAAATCAGGGTCTGAACAAACTGGTCGCCAGCCGCTCCACTGAGCAACGTGTCGATCTGGACCACGTCCTGGGTGCTGCCTCGAACAGCGGAGGTTTGGACTCCCTTCGCCACGGAATCGAGCGTGACGCGCACCTCTTCCACTGTCTGGGCAACAAACGCCAGCCGTTCTCTCATTCCCTCGCGACCAACTTGCAGTGTATATGCCAGATCGCGCACGCTGACACCGCTCTCGGCAGAGCGTGTTATCGCCTGATGCTTTGCCAGATTGGCGGCCAATTCGGCCAATCGTTCCGGGGTTCTCGCCGACAGAACGATTAGCTGCGGTTCGGCTGCGCGGTCGGTCGCATTTAGTGGAGAGATCTCAGGATATTCTTCGAGAACGACATGAGCGTTCTCGCCCGAAAATCCGAACGAGCTCACTCCCGCGCGACGCGGGAGGTTATTACCGAAACCGTCCTGCAAGCGAGTCCATGCGCGATGCTGGTTCAAGACAAAGAACGGAGTATTCGTCAGATCGATCTTCGGATTGATAGAACGAAAGTGCAGATTGCCTGGGATGGTTCCATGCCTGAGCGCGAGGACAACCTTCACCACACCGGCTAAACCAGCCGCCGCTTCGAGATGGCCGATGCTCGTCTTTACTGAGCCCAGACCACAATAGTGACCCTCGATTCGGGATTTGTCCGACACAACGGGAGTTGTTCCGAACACCGATCTAAGGCCATTCACTTCAATCGGGTCACCCAGCTGTGTGCCGGTTCCGTGGGTTTCAATATAGGTTATCGTACCCGGCTCAACCCGAGCTTTCCGCAATGCCGCGGCCACCACGTCACCCTGTGCCTCTGGGTTAGGGGCCGTGAGGCCCGCCGCGCGTCCCCCATGATTTTCCGCCGATCCTCGAATGACAGCATAGACCGAATCGCCATCCAGCTCCGCTCGGGATAATGGCTTGAGCAGAAGCGTCACAACCCCTTCACTCCGCACGTAACCGTCAGCTCGTTCGTCAAAGGTCTTGCAGCGGCCATCTGAGCTCAGCATGCCGGTCTTCGTTCCGGACCGGGTAAGTTCGAGATCGAGGATCAGGTTCACCCCCCCAGCGACGGCCAAGTCGCATTCCCCGGAGTGCAAAGCTACGACCGCGCGATGCAAAGCAACGAGTGAGCTGGAACAGGCCGTGTCGATCGGAGCGCTCGGTCCCCGGAAGTCGAAATAGTAAGAAATCCGATTCGCGATGAGCGACGACGCCGATCCCAGTAGCAGCTGCGCCGCCGAGTCAACCGTATCGTCTATCGGCTGGCCGCGATATTCGGCGCCACCGACAATTCCCACAAAGACGCCAGTCTTACTTCCAGCCAAATCGCCGGCACGATGTCCGCTGTCCTCGATCGCGTGCCAGACCGACTCGAGAAAGAGCCGTTGTCGTGGATCCATTGCGGCAGCTTCGCGTGGCGAGATGCCGAAAAACGGCGCATCGAATTTGTCCACATCATCAATGAACCCACCCAAAATTGGTAACCCGGTCCATCCCGGGCCAAGGCGCTCTCGTGGGTATTCGTGAATGGCGTCGTGCCCGGAAATCAAGTTGCTCCAGAAAGCGTCTACGTCCGCTGCATCCGGCAAGCGAGCAGCCATACCAATGATGGCAACGGGCTCGATACCCGAGCTTTCTCTGGACGGCGAAGCGATCTCCGTGCTTACGGAAAGCCGGTTGGTGAGGAACTTGGCAACGCCTCGGAGAGTCTTGTAGTGATAAAAAATCGTGGCATCGACCTCTTGAGCAAACTCCTGGTTCAGTGCGACGGCCAAGCCAGTCAATCGTATCGAATCGAATCCGAGTTCGGCGAGCGGCCGATCCCAATCGATCTCGGTTACGGGCAGTTTGACCACTTCTGCGGCGACGCGTTGCAGCCCTCGCTGCACGGCTTCCAGCCGATTCGGGTCTGCAGCGAAATCTTTCGAGGCAATGGAATCCGAATTAGCTCGGCATTTCTCGAAAATTTCTTCCAGTCTGGCGCGCGCCAGGAACTTGCGATCGACTTTATGATTCGGAGTAAGTGGCAAATCCCACAGCACCTCGAACCGTGAGGGGATCATGTAGTCTGGCAACACCCGTTGCAGATGATCGCTAATTTTCTCTCCGGAAAGGTCCGGCTCCGCTGAATCAGCTCGAACCCAAAAAGCAAATAACGCCGAATGCCTCTGACTGTCGGTTCGAAGGACAACAACTGATTCTCGAACTCCCGGAATTCGATTCAGTTGGGACTCGATTTCGCCAAGCTCAACTCGAAATCCGCGGATCTTGACCTGCTGATCGACCCTGCCTACGAACTCATACATATCTGACAAGATCTCCGGTTCGATAAATCAGTTCCGTCGGTCGGAACGGGTTGGGCACAAACCGTTCGTGGGTAAGATCCGGTCGATTAAGATACCCTTTGGCCAATCCATCACCGCCGATGTAAAGCTCGCCAGTTTCGCCAGAGCTGACTAACCGCATCGATTCGTCGAAGACATAAAACTCGGTATTGCCAATCGGCTCACCCAAACGTACAGCCTGACCGCGCTCGACTTTCTGGATCGACGACCAGATCGTGGTTTCCGTCGGACCATACATATTCCAAACTTCTCCGGCCCGATCCAAAAGCTGATCGGCCAGACTGCCATCCCAAGCTTCGCCGCCGCACAGAGCTTTGACCCGAGGTATCTTGCCGAGCCCCGCGGCTATTAGCATCTTCCAGGTCGCTGGAGTTCCTTGAATCAGAGTAACCGGTGAATTTTCAATCTTTTCGCGAAATCGGAATCCGTTCTTAGAAATGGCGTCTGGCAGAATCTCGACGCAAGCCCCGGCGATTAACGGCAGGAAGAGCTCGAGTGCGGCGATGTCGAAACAGATCGTGGTAGATGCGAGAACGTAGTCACCCAGGGTGCAGCCGGGGCGCTGCGCCATGCTGCAGAGAAAGTGCGTCAGACTTCGGTGGCTGATTTGAACGCCCTTAGGGTTGCCCGTCGAGCCGGATGTAT
Organism: uncultured Verrucomicrobiae bacterium; assembly: GCA_963804425.1. Taxonomy (GTDB): domain Bacteria; phylum Verrucomicrobiota; class Verrucomicrobiia; order Chthoniobacterales; family JAFAMB01; genus DASTDH01. Next base: position 151,769 of record CAWDQF010000009.1, read on the forward strand.
AGATCACGTAAGCGACGTCGTTTGACCGCGGTGCGATCGAGCTCAAGACGCCTCGTGATGGCTCAGCTTCGGCCGGTTGCCGATCCAGATCGAGCACCGGTATCTCGGCCCGGTGCCATCGGCCGGTCTGCGAAAGCACAAGATCGACCTGAGCGTCTCGCAGGATGTAGTCGGTCCTTTCGGCGGGGTGATTTGGATCGAGCGGAACATAGGCAGCGCCAGCCTTCCAAACGGCTACCAATGCAACCAGCATTTCTATCGAGCGATCGACCAGCACACCAACCAGGCCTCCTGGCCTCACTCCGGCCTCGATCAGGCGCCGTCCCAATCGGTTGCCGCGCGCATCGAGTTCGCGATAGGTGATTTGCTGATCCAAGAAACGAACCGCCAACTTATCCGGCCTCCGCGACGCCTGGTCTTCGATCAATTGGTGAGTACAGCGCTTGTGCGGATACTCGAAAGACGGCAGTCTATTCGGTAGAGCACGATCTATCGGAAGCAGGTCCGTAATTCTCTTTTCCGGATCTTCGGCAACGAGCTCGAGAAACCGGCAAAATTCCGATGCAAACCGCTTGATCGCTCCGGCATCGAAGACTCCAGGCCGATACTTAACGTTCAAGTACCAACTCTCCACACCTTCGATGACTTCAAATACGAGACCGAATTCACCAGCCTGATGGACCCCCGGCACCAATTTTTCCGCAAGGGTTGCTTGATCTGGGGATTGCCACGTCTGGAAATAGAAGGCCGTCTCCAGTTCTTTTAGGTCTCCGACTCGCTCGGTGAGAACTTGTACCAGCCGGCGAAACGGGAATCGGCGATGCTCAAGGGCATCGACCAAGCGATCGAAAACTCTATGCAAAAGAGTTCGAAATGATTCGTCGGAGTTTACCGCCGTAGAAATCGCCAAGACGTTAACAAAAAACCCGACTGTGTCTTTAAATTCGGCCGAAGGCCTCACGTCGGCGGCCAAACCAGTCGCTACCGCTTCCCTACCGCTGATCCTGGCTAGGAGCGTCGTAAACGCGGCGAGGAAAACGGATTGAAGGGTCACTCGTTCTGCTTCACTGACACGCTGCAAACCGGCGACGAGCAGCTTTGGTATGCTCGTTTGAAAAACCTCGCCAGGCTCGGCGGCCAAGTCATCGATCCTGGGCGCAAAACCGAGCTGAAAGAATCCCGAAGGGAACTGGTCGACCCAGTAGGCTTTGTCCTCGCGATAGCGTTCACTCTCCAGGTACTCGCGTTCTACGCGGACATAATCGGCCAAAGTGATGCAGTTCCGCTCAGAGGAGATCCGCGTCCCGCTCTCGATCTGCCGATATCTTCGAACAAGGTCTGTCCAAACCAAGCCGAGCGAGTGGCCATCAAAAATGATATGATGAATTGCAATCAACACGATGTTGCGATCTGTTGGGACAGAAAAGGCGTAAAGCCGCCACAACGGGCCTTGCTCAAGCTCAAAGGGCTGCTGGGCTGCTTGGAGAATCCGCTGGCTAATTTCACACTCGTGCAAATCGGTAAGGTCTTCTCGCTGGACTCGGCTACGTCCCATCGGAAGGATCTTCTGCATTGGCTCGCCAGCCCCGAATGGGAACGTGGCTCGTAAGGCCGGCTGCGCCTCCACAATCTGCTCCCATGCTGCTTCCAGGATCGCGAGATCGAGCGAACCATCCCAGAAGAACGCCAGCGGAACGTTATAAGCCGTCGTCCTCGGGTTTGCTTTTTGGATAGACCACAAAGCTTTTTGTCCCTCGGACAACGGGAATCCATTTCCCGACTGACGGTCTCCGGGTGTTTGGTGCGGTTCGGCCGCGATGGACGCCTCGCGATTGCGAGTGCGCGGCGACAGGTCCCGGGGAGCGCTAGGCATGGCCGCAACGCGTTGAGCTAGTTCGCGGAGAGTTCGGCATTCAAAAAAGGCTTTTGCTGGAATCCGCAGCCCGGTTGCCACCTCGAGTTGATCGATTACGCCTAGAACGTAGAGGGAACCAAAACCATATCGACCGAGGTCGCGATCGGCGTCAATCTCAGCCGGGGGGCAACCCAGAGCACCGGCAATGATGCCTCCGAGCAGACGCACTACGTCATCGGTGACGAAAGCCGCAGACGTGATGGGCTCAGTTCGTATCGAGACGGCTTCGCCGGCAGATCGAACCGCGTCGCCATACCAATATCGGTTTCGAGCAAACGGATAGCCTGGCAACGAAACTCTCCGCGGCCGATCCTTTTCGTAAAGCAGATTCCAATCAATCTCGACTCCGGCCACCCACAATCGGCCCAGTTTGTCCAGCGAACCGTTTCGAGAGGCCGCAGCCAAAAACTGCTCGCCCTCCGGACCGCTGACCAGCAACGACGCGGTCGGGTCGATCCGCTCGACATTTCCGCAAAAGAAATCTGCACCGGGCTGATTGCTAACAAACAACCGCAGCGTGTCGCTGGCCTCGCTCAGCGACGACGCCGTCCAGGCAAGGCGTTCCTCCATCGGTTGCCGTCCAACCTGTAAAGTAAACGCCAGATCGAGCAGTTGAACTTTCCGGTCACTCTCGAGGAACCTCAACAGATTGGCCGCTGCTTCGCCCAGTTTAAGTGCATCCCGAGCCGAGAGCACTAGCAAGACCGGCGCAGGCAGTGAACCGGGCAGCTGATGAGGTTTAAGGGTTTCCGGCAAATACTCCTCGACAACCAAGTGGCAATTAGTGCCGCTCGCACTTAAGCCGTTGATCGCCGCTCTTCTTGGTTGTCCGTCGCGGGGTGGCCAGTCGCTCAGCGCGTGCCGCAAGAAAAACGGGCCGGTCCCGAAACCCAAGCTCTCGTTTACGTGCTGTAGCTCTGCGAGCGGCGGTAGCTTACCATACCGCAAAGCCAATAAGACCTTGAGCAGCGCTGCCATACCGGAGGCAGCCAGCGGGTGTCCAATATTCGGCTTCAACGACCCGATCGCGCAGAAGTTTTTTCGATCCGTAAAATGGGCAAAGGTCTCTCTCAAAGCCAGAAGCTCGATCTCATCACCGAGCGCGCTACTCAGCCCGTGCGCTTCGACGTAATCGATCGTTTCCGGATTGATTCCGGACTGTTCGTACACCCGCTTTTGCAAGGCGGCCTGCGAAGAAGCCTTCGGCGCTGTAAACCCGTTCTTAGCCCCATCTTGATTGATCCCGCCGGCACGAAGCACTCCGTGGATATGGTCGCGATCGCGCAGAGCATCGGTAAGACGCTTCAGCATCACCGCTCCGACACCTTCACCGATCACCCAGCCATCGGCCGACGCATCAAATGTCCGGCAATTTCCCGAGACGGACAATAAGCCCATCAACCGGGTAGCGGTGAACACCTTCGGACTAGCAACCACATGAACGCCTCCAGCCAAAGCGAATTCACACTCATGCCTGGCCAGACTCATGCACGCGAGATGAATTGCGGAAAAAGAGGACGAGCAAGCGGTGTCGATCGCCAGACAGGGACCGGTCCAATCGAGCAAGTAAGCCAATCGGCCAGTCAGGCCGGACCCAAGATTCGCCGGGAGAGCATGAGCATTCAGGTCCTTGATTTGAGAATAGTATTCCGATGGACCGATTCCGACGAAAATTCCACCAGCCTTGCCAGCCAGGTCCTGAGGAGCATGTCCGGCATCCTCGAGGGTATGCCAAGCCTCCTGCAGGAACAGCCGATGTTGTGGATCCATCACCTCGGCTTCGGCGCGAGCAATCTGGAAAAATGACGCGTCGAACTCGTCGAAGCCTTCGAGGAAGCCGCCCCGGAAACACTCCTGGCTCCCGCTTGCCAGTGTGTTTGGAAAACGCACCCTATCCGAAGCTTCTTTTATGAATGATTTTCCGGCAGCTAGATTTTGCCAGAACTGCTCGAGGTTATTGGCGCCGGGGAATCGCCCAGACATCCCAATGATCGCAATCGGTTCAAAGCCCGACTTGACCGGGGTTGATAGTTGAACAGTTTCCTGGCCCCTCGTTCGTTCAGCGACTTGTCGCTCAGAAATTGCTGTGATACACGGCATTGGCTGATCGTCGGGCATCGATCCACGCGTTGCGTTGGGTAACAAAACTACCCTGCCGATTGTTTGCCTGGACTCCAGCACAGCGTAAGCGGCCGGTGCTTCTGATAGGGCAAAGCGATGGCTGATCGGAAGGGGACGTACCTCACCGCGCTGGACGAAATCTCTCAGCTCTGACAATAACCTGCCGACATAAGCCGGCTGTTGCAGACTCAACCGGCGACAGTCGATACCGAAGTAGGATTGGTTGTCGAACAATCCCGCCATAGCGACTGGCGGCGCGATCTTCAAGCCGGCGACCGCTAGATCTAAAAAGCGTCCTCCCGGCCCTAATAAAGTAAGCGATCGATCACGGACCGGCCCGTTCAGCAAATTGAGGATGATGTCGAACCGTCTCTGCGAAAGCGCCGCACCAATCTCCTGAAACAGCTCTGGAGATTGATAGTTGAAGACATGCCGTAGGCCTAAGCTCTGGAGATAGGCGATCTTCTCTGCGGCGCCGACAGTAGCAAAGACTTGCGCACCTGCTCGGGTCGCCAACTGAATCGCCATTAGCCCAGTGCAACTCGTCGCCGAATGAATCAAGACATTCTCACCAGCACTTAGTTTTCCAATTTCGAACAAAGCGTGTTGCGCAGTAACAAAGGAGACCGGTAAGGTGCACGCCTCAGCCGCTGTTAATTGGTCCGGCATTCGACTGATGAGCCGTGCATCGATATTGACTTTCTCCGCCTGGCCCCCGAGTCGAGCTCCCGCGAGTCCGTAGACTCGATCGCCAGGCGCGAATCCCGAAGCCTCCCCTCCAACTGCGGTGACAGTGCCGGCTATCTCAAATCCCGGCGTGAAAGGATACTCGGGCATTGTCGGGTAAAGACCGTGGACACACAGCAGATCGGCCAACATCACCGAAGCAGCCTCCACCTTGATCTGCACCTCAGACGGCGCTGGCGATTCTAATTGATCGGTGACGATCTGGAGGTCGGATATTATTCCGGATCGATCGATCAGAATCCTTCTCCCGCGCGGGCGAAGGCTCCCACTTTCCGCCTCGGCGGGTTGATCGGTTTCGGAAAACTTCGGTTCGGCCCGTATGCGGGTCGCCTCTTCTGTTGATTTCGGAGCGAAGCGCGTCGGCATGACGTCGCGGTCGTCAGGCCTTTTTCCAGCCAACAAGCCGGCTACATACACCGCCAACTTTCGGGCGGTCGGGTAACTATACAACGTTGCCGTAGAAAGATTCAGCCGAACTGCCGCATTAAGCCTCTTGACGAGTTCGACCGCCAGGATCGAATCGAGGCCAAGATCAGCGAATTTCTTGTTGTCTTGGACTCTGTTTTCCTCAAGGTAAAGAGTCTTCGCGACAAGCTTGCGGAGCTGATCTAGCACCTCTCCTGTTTTAAGCGTTCCAGCTGAAGTTAGATCCGAAGCCGGATCGGAGGCTGGCGTCGAAAAGTCCAGTAGATCCGTGCCGACCGGCTCATCTCCCCTGATCCTGGACTCGAACTCTGCTACAACATTCGCGGCGCTTTCTGGAGCCGGCGGCAGTACCTCCGCCAAGTTCTTTAGTTTGACGGTCCGATTCGGTGGTATTTTCCGATCGGATGACTGATCCGACCTCCGCACTGCTAGCTCGTCGGTTTTCCCGACGGGAGTCGTCTCTAAAAGATCGTACCAATAGCGTTCTCGAGCGAACGGATAAGTCGGCAAATGCAAGCGTACAGGCTTGAAGTCGGCATACTCAGTCGTCCAGCTCACCTCGGCTCCCGCGACCCACGCTTCGCCGCGACAGGAGTAGGCGAGCTCTGCTGCGGGCGACGAGCAAACTCGGCCGGTCCAAAGGGGATCACCAATCAGACCGCTGAGGAATCTCTGTAAGCCTGTGGTAACGTCCGTTAAACAGTAGGCTTGAAAGGCTAGTCGCTCTTCGAAACCAGTTCGACCGAGTGCCAGCGTGAAACTCAGATCGACAAGCGATACGTCCTTGCCCGGACCAACCAGCCATTGAGCAAGTTCGTTTGCTCTTGTTTTGAGCGCCTCCGGCGTTCTGGCTGATAGGATAATCCAAAACGGACATTCCGGTTTCGCCGATCCATACGTGGGCGACTCGGGAGCTTCTTCAACGACCAAGTGGCCGTTAGTTCCAGCAAAACCGAATGCGCTCAAAGCTGCTCGTCTCGGCCACGGGATCTGCCTTTCCCAAGATTCAACTGTTGTATTGATCTTTAGCCGCGCGTTCGTGAAATCGGTATGGCGGTTCGGATTCTCGAAGTGAATTTGCGGCGGCATTTTCTGGTGTTGGAGGGCGAGCAACAACTTGATCAACCCGACGACACCGGCAGCGGCGGTTGTGTGCCCCAGATTCGCCTTTAACGAGCCCAACCGGCAGATCTTATCACCGGGTGCATCCCGCAGCATGATTTTCAGTGCCTCGAACTCGATCGGATCGCCCAGTGTAGTCCCGGTTCCGTGAGCCTCAATGTAGTCGATGCTCTCCGGGGCGATTCCGCCTCGCCGGTTCACTTCATTGAGAAGTTCGAATTGCGAACGCATGCTCGGAGCGGTGATGCCGTTGGTCTTACCTGCTTGGTTCGTACCGGACGCTACGATGACGCCGTAGATCGAGTCACCCGCTGTGATCGCATCTTTCAACCGCTTCAAGACCACTACGCCGACGCCTTCACCGGGAATGGTACCATCCGCTGCATCATCAAATGGACGGCATTTCCCTGTATGAGAGAGCATTCCAACCTGTTCCATCAAATTGTAACGTTTCTGCGTCAGGTAGAGCGTTACTCCACCGGCTAGCGCTAGATTCACCTCACCGAGTTGCAACGCTCTGCAGGCCAAATGGATAGCTACCAACGAGGATGAGCAGGCTGCATCCACGGCGATGGCCGGGCCACGCAGATTCAAATGATAGGCTATTCTACCCGCCAGAATGGAAGCTGCGCTGCCCATCAGCTCATGGGGTTTTGGCGTCAGTGCGTTGACCTGAGTCAGCAGGTCCTGGTAGTCCGTATTCAAGACGCCGGCAAAAACGCCGCACCGACTATCTGACAACGCGTCGCCAGCATATCCGGCGTCCTCGATAGCCTTCCAAGCCTCTTCCAGAAAAAGACGCTGCTGCGGGTCAGTCATGGCTGCTTCGCCAGGAGAGATGCCGAAAAAGAGGGGATCGAAGGATTCAATATCGGTGAGAAACCCGCCCCAACGGCAAGATCTTCCCACTCGTTTAGCTAGGCCGGCCAGGTCCCAATATCGACTCCGATCCCAAGGGATCTCGGTGATGGAGCAGATGCCTTCAACTAGATTTTGCCAGAACTGCTGGGCGTCATTGGCGCCGGCAAATCGCCCCGAGAGACCGATTACGGCGATTGGTTGATAAAACTCTGAAGCTTGATGTGCTTCGTCATCGTTAACTCGGGCTGCTGCTTGAGAGGCTCCAGTCGTGAAGAGTTCGTCGCCGTTTCTCAGCGGATCATGCGAATCTTGGCCGATCGATTCGACCAACCCAAGCCCCACCGATCCGTTGCGGCCACGCATCGCCAGATACCGTGATAGCTGATCGATACTAGGATAGTCGAATAACGCCGCGATACCGATTGCCGGATCAAATTCGCGTCGAATCAATTCGATTAACTCCGTCGCGACTACCGAATCCACGCCAAGCTGTAAGAAAGATTTTTGATCGTCTTGGGGACCCAAGCCGGCTAGGAGTCGTTCCTCGAGTGCCGCCCGGAGCAACCGGCTGATCTCACTGTGAGTCATCGGTCGACTCCAGCTTCCACCTCTCGCAACTCGAACCGTTTCACCTTGCCGGTCGCAGTCTTCGGGAGAGCGTCGACGAACTCGAACAAACGAGGATACCGCTGTGGCGCCCTCTGTTTCATGAAAGCCTGCAATTCTCGAGTTGGCGGATTCAACCGATCGCCGTTCGGTTTCAGCACGACGAAGACCTTGACTTGGACCAAATCATGCTCGTCGCGCACCCCGATCACGGCACACTCGGCCACTGCCGGGTGCTCGTTTAGCAGTCTCTCAAGTTCGAGCGGAGAAACCCACACGCCGTTCACCTTGAGCATGTCATCGGACCGACCCTGGTACCAAAAATAACCGTCCAGATCCCGGTAGTATTTGTCGCCGGTGACGACCCAATCCCCGACCAACGCGGTTTGCGTACGGGCCCGATCCTGCCAATAAACTGAGAAAGAGCTTTCACCTTTTATCCAAAGATCTCCAACCTCGCCGGCTGGCAGAAGGTTCCCGCTTTCGTCAACAATTTTGGCTTCGTACCCGGGTACGACTTGCCCACTGGATCCAGGCACAACGTGGTCAGGCCGATTTGAAATGAAGATGTGAAGCATTTCAGTCGAGCCAATACCGTCGATGATCTCGAGACCAAAGCGCTCTCGCCAGTTTGCAAGCGTCGTCGCTGGCAAGCCTTCGCCGGCTGAAACACAGCATCGCAGCGCTGAGAGGTCGTACTTCGCATGAGCATTGGGGACTCCGAGCATCGCTACATAATGCGCTGGTGTCGCAAAGAACACCGTTGGGCGAAATCGATGAATCAAATCGAACAACATCTCGGGCAAAGTCTGCCCATGCCAGAGGAGAGTACTTCCGCCTGCGAAAAAGGGGAAATTCATACCGTTTCCCAAACCGTATGCGTGAAACAGTTTCGCAGCGGAAAAACAAATATCAGTCTCGTCTAACCGCAAAATTTGTTCGGCGTATAGCCGGCAGGTAACAGATATCGCCCGATGAACGTGAACGACTCCCTTCAGCCTGCCAGTCGATCCGGAGCTATAAAGCCAGAAAGCCGGCTCATCCGGAGAGACATCGACCGGAACAAGCTCAGGCACAAAGCGGCTGACCCAGTTCTCCCAGCCGAGGTGACTGGAACGATCCCCGCCAACGATGATGACCTCTCGGAGAAACGGACAGCGCTCACGGATGTGCTCAACAAGATGAGCCAACGCCCCGCTGACAATCAGCACCTTGGCGCGGCTATGATTCAACAATAACTCGTAATCAGACGCTAACAGCGAAGTGTTCAATGGCACCGGGATAGCGCCGATTGCAGTCGCACCGTAGAACGATGCAACCAGCTCCGGGCTGTCGACCAAGAGGAGAGCGATTCGATTCTCTCGCTCGATGCCAAGCTGTTTCAGTCCATTCCCAACCTGACAGGTGAGCCGTACGAGCTGTTCGTAGGTCCAGCTGGAGTCACCGGTAATGACCGCCGTCTTCTTTTGGCGGGCGGCCGCGATGTTCTCAAACAGAACGTTAGCAACATTGGCTGAAATCATCACAGATGACCGCCTCCTCTCTTGCGCTAGAGCCGTTGCAAAAGCGTGCGGCAATCTCCGGCCAAATCCAAAGACCTGCCTTCACCTGATCCAACCCACTGTCGTACCAGGCACAGGAGTAAACATGATCGAGCTCTCGATTCTGTTCGTGATAATCGGAACGGAAAAAGAATCCCCGACTCTCGGTCCGGCTAAGTGAGCACTGCATCACCGCTTCAGCGACGAGCAGCCAGGAAATCCCATCATGAAGCAACTCGGTGCCTGCCTGGAGTTCTCGTCGTTTACTTCGGAGCCATTCGATACATTGGTTGGCACGCGATGAAGTAAGTTCGCACTCTTGCGATTCATGCAGATGAGTTTGGATTTCTCTGAGCAACTCTGGATCGAAGCGCGACCTCTTCGGGATAAGGTCAAAGTCATCCGATACCAACTGGCCGCCAACAAGTTCGCGGCCCAGTTGTTCCGCGATACGATAAGCACTCGCCAGATAAAGACTCCAAGGCAGGCCGCCAACCCGGTTAGCTCCAAAATCATGCATGGCTTCCCCGGTAACGTAGACCGCCTTGAGATTCGTGGAGAAATCGAGGTGGCCGATGCCGCCCATGCAGAAATAGGTCAACGGCTTGACTCGAAATTTCACACCGTCCGGAACGGTCAATAGTGGCTTGAGAGCTTCGAACGTCTGATAATCTAGTCGCTTTGGCTCGCCCACCGGCGGCGACAGCAGTTGTAGCGCGGCTCGTTGAGCCGAGCCAGAGAACAGGTTCACCAACTCGTCCAGTGCCTGGTTTTTCAGCCCCTCAACCCCAGCCGGGCAAAGCTCATCAACCGCGAGCAGGGCATTCAGCGCTGAGAGTTTGAGATAAAGCCCGCGATAGGACAGATCCACGTAGAACTGTGTATTCGGGTCTCGAAGCCAGAGTTGCACGGCTTGCAAATGAGTGTTGGTCCCCTGCCGTTCAAACAGCAGTTCTTCCAGCCAGCGCACCCGTTCATGCCGCGAGTCGTAGATCTCGGCGCCCGGAAGTTCCTCAGTAGGCGTGAGCGCATTGGTGTCAATGTTGCCGTAGCCATGCTTAAACAGGAATTCCAGGTTGGTCGCTATACCTCCGCAGCGGAGGTAAGAACCAAGGACACTGCCGAAACAGTTCGTCCGAATCGAGTTCGCGAATAAGCCGGCGTAGCCACCCGAGGCGATGACGACTGCCCGGCAGCGAATCTTCCCGATTCCGTCGGCTGCTTCGTATTGAACTCCGCGGCAATCGTGCTGGTCAACCGCCAGGCGGGTCACCCATCCGTTCAAGGTTTCGCCGCCGAGATCTTGAAAGCGCCGGTACATGGCGGCGAGAAAGCCTTCGCCGCCAGAGGCTAGAGCCACGCCAATTTTAATTGGCTTCAGCTCGACTAACTCTTCCAACTCGGCCAACGCCCGCGGTAAATATTTGGTCAACGCACCGGCAACCGAGGGGTGAGTCTGACCTTGCCCAATTCTCTGGAGATAGCCCTCGAGGTCGTCGGTGCGCAAAGGCAGCGTGTTGCAGGCGCCAACTGAACGCTTGGAAGCTCCTTGGACTCCGCCGCGATCCACCGATTCGCATGACACAAGAATGGTGTCGATACCAGCCTTCACCAGCTGATATGCCACCCAGATCCCGGCAACTCCGCCGCCAATCACCACAACGCTGGCCCGGCGCTCGGGAAAGATCTGCGGGGGCCCTCCTTGAACAGCGCGTGGACTTAACTTACGACGATCTAGCATGGGCTCTTTTATTGATACAGAAACGTGCTAGTTGCCCCAGAATGCTGGGTTCCCTGCGAGATCAATCCTTGCTCCAACGATTACTCTCGCATGCTATGAATGCGGAATTTTTCGATCAAGTCTAAACTACGATATTTCTGGAAATCATGATAAACATCGACAGAGTCCGGCTCGAGGAGATACATCATGCGTCATGTTCGCGAGAGCATTGCCGGGCTCCCAAGTTGGGCCCAGTCGTCACGTCGAGATCGTCAAACTCCATTGGCGACTAGCTCATCGTCCTCACAATGGTTAGAGGCACGCTAATGAAGCCGGAAATGGCTATTTTGCCGGATCAGCTGGGTTCAGCCATTTTCCGCCGCCGGCATCGGCTAAAGTACGCCTATTTGGCCGGTTCCATGTATAAAGGAATCGCGTCGAAGGAATTGGTTGTCCGAATGGGCAAGGCGGGGTTGTTGGGATTCCTTGGTACGGGAGGTCTGAAACTCGAACGTATCGAAGCGGACCTGCGATTCATCCGGCGTGAGCTCCGTGAAGAAGGCGTTTACGGACTAAACCTGCTCGCGAGCCCGATCAAGCCGGATCTCGAGGAGGCAACCGTCGACCTTTACTTGCGCTTTGACGTACCGCGGATCGAAGCAGCAGCGTTCACCCAAATCACGCCCGCGCTAGTGCGTTATCGAGTGAACGGACTCGCCCAGGATCCAAGTGGCGCCATTCAGATTTCGCATCGGATTTTGGCAAAGGTATCGCGACCCGAAGTTGCGGAACAGTTTCTAAGCCCGGCGCCGGCTACGTTACTGAAGCGGCTGGTTGAATCCGGAAGGGTGACGGACCAAGAGGCGGACCTCGCGCGCAGAGTGCCAATGGCGGACGAGATCTGCGTGGAGGCAGATTCGGCAGGCCATACGGACAGGGGCGTCTTGCAAACACTTCTTCCGGTCATGCTCCGGCTCCGAGACGCAGCAGTCGGCCGGTATAACTATCAAATGGCTATCAGTGTCGGTGCGGCGGGCGGAATAGGCGCTCCTGAAGCGGTTGCCGCAGCGTTTATCTTGGGCGCGGATTTTGTGCTTACGGGTTCGATAAACCAGTGCACGGTCGAAGCCGGGACTAGCGAAACCGTGAAGGACCTGCTTCAGGATGCCAACGTACAGGACACTGATATCGTTCCGGCGGGCGACATGTTCGAGTTTGGCGCCAAGGTCCAGGTGTTCAAGAAAGGCCTGCTGTTCCCGGCCCGAGCAAAGAAGCTTTACGATCTGTACCGGCAATTCGATTCGCTCGATCAGCTTGACGCGCAAACCCGCGCCCAACTTGAAACACGCTATTTCAAACGAACACTGCCAGAGATTTTTGCCGAAACGAAGGAGTACTATCTTCGCTTTATGCCCGAAGCGATCGAACGGGCGGAACGCGATCCGAAACAGAAAATGGCGCTGGTCTTTCGCTGGTACTTTATTCACACGAATCGCTTAGCCCTCCGCGGTGATCCGGCCGAAAAAGTTCATTACCAGATCCATTGCGGTCCTGCGTTGGGTGCCTTTAATCAGTGGGTCAAAGGCACCGATTTAGAAAGCTGGCGTAATCGACATGTGGACGAAATTGGCGAACGCTTGATGGTGGGTGCGGCTCAAATTCTTGACCGGCGGTTCCGCTCTATGCTGCCGGCCCGTCCGTCTATTTTGCCGACAGAGACCGCACAAATTCTATGTCCGTAGACAAAGAAAAAATCTTTGCTGTAATCAAGGCGAACACCCTAAGGGTATTGCCCGAAGTTCGCTCTGATGACATCACCATCGATGGGAACTTAACTGACCTGGGGGCCAACTCCATCGATCGCGTCGAGGTCGTGATGTATTCGCTTCAGGAACTCAAGCTGAAGATCCCGACTCCTGAATTGCACGGGCTAAAAAACTTGCGAGCGGTGGTCGAGCTGTTCTACCAATACGCGACCGCAGCATGAGCCGATGGCAAACACGCTGAGACCCGTCGTGATCACCGGTATGGGGGTCGTCTGTAGCATCGGCTCGGATCTGAGCGAGTTCGATCACGCGATCCGGGAGGGTCGGTGCGGAATCGGTCAAATCGATTCGCAAAATGCTGCTGTCAGATTCGGGGCGACCCTTCGAAATTTTGACTTCGATGCCTGGCTCGACAAACTGGGTTCTGCGGCTCCGTCATTATTCAAACGAGCGCGAAAGGTGTTGGCAAACACCACGGATTCAACCCGGTGGAGCGTTTGCGCGGCTGTCCAGGCCGTTCTCAATGCTGGATTGAGTGACCTCGAGGAATCGGGTTCGGTCTGTGGTCTCATTGTAGCCGGCAGTAATCTGGCGCAAAATTACATCGCCAAAAATTGGCGCTCATTTTCAAACAACGGACAGATCAATCCCCGCTATGCCATGTCTTTCTGGGACACGAATCAACTTGGTTGTCTCAGCGAAATTCTGTCGATCCACGGGCCCGGCGCGACCCTGGGCGCTGCCGCAGCCAGCGGAAACGCTGCTCTTTTCCAGGCTTTTCATTGGCTTCGTGCCGGGGTTGTTCAACGCTGCGTGGTCGTCGGAGCAGGCGTGGAATTCTCTGAACTGGAACGCGAGAGTTTCGCGATCCTCGGAGCAGCATTCTGCGATCCGGTGGCCACGGAACCGGACAAGGCCTGCCGGCCATTTGATCGATCCCATGCCGGTTTTGTTCTGGGCGAAGGCAGCGCATCAGTGGTTCTCGAGTTACGGGCTCGAGATTTCGATAGGCCGAAGGCGGGCGAGATTGCCGGCGCTTCGTTGATTCTGGACGGGAACCATTTGCCCGAACCCAGCATCGACGGTGAAGTCCGATCGATGCAGGCCGCACTAGCCGCGGCGGCAATTTCTCCTGACCAGATCGGATATCTCAATGCCCATGGAACGGCGGCGCCAGTCGGAGACCGGGTCGAGTGTGTCGCGATCAAGTCGGTATTTCAAGGGCATGTAGCCAAACTCCCGGTCAATTCTACAAAGTCGTTAACCGGACATTGTTTCAGCGCTTCCGGCCTGATCGAGCTGATCGCCTGCACGTTGCAGCTAAATGCCGGATTCGCCCACCCGAATCGAAACCTGGTGGCGCCTATCGATCCGGAGTTGCATTTTGTCGGTCCGCAAGCCGAATCCCTGGCGGCGGAGTACGCCCTCTCCAATGGCTTTGGGTTCGGCGGTATCAACAGCAGTATTGTGGTGAGAAGAGGAACCTTCGATGCAAGTCGGAATTGAAGCCATCAACTTTTACGGGGGCAGAACCTTCCTGAACGTTCGTCATCTCTTCGAAGCTCGGAACCTCGATCTTCGGCGCTTCGACAATCTGATGATCCAACGAAAGTCTGTCGCTCTGCCTTGCGAAGATCCGGTTTCATTTGGAGTCAACGCAGCCAAGCAGTTGCTCGACGAGCTAACGCCGGCAGAGAAAGAGCGAATTGAGCTTCTCATTTCTGCCACCGAGTCGGGTCTGGACTTCGGTAAGTCGCTCAGCACTTATCTGCACGATTATTTGGGGTTGAGCCGAACCTGTCGCCTGTTTGAGATCAAGCACGCCTGCTACGGCGGTACTGCCGCCTTCCAGAGCGCCGTTAACCTGATCGTTGCGAATGCCTCTCCCGGAGCCAAAGCGTTGATCGTTGCAACCGATAGCGCGAAGGCCGCAATCAAAGGCAGTTACGTGGAACCTTCGCAGGGTGCCGGAGCGGTTGCGTTATTAGTGAGCGATCGACCTGACATACTGGAGGTCGATTTCGGCGCGAATGGTTACCATAGCTATGAGATCATGGACGCCTGTCGTCCCACGGCCGAGATCGAGACTGGTGATTCGGATCTATCACTGGTGGCCTATTTGGATTGTCTTGAGCAAAGCTTCAATGCGTATTCGGCGAGAGTTGAGGGGGTAGACTTTGCTGAGACTTTTGATTATTTAACCTTTCATACGCCGTTCCCGGGAATGGTAAAAGGGGCTCATCGGATGTTGATGCGGAAGCTGAAAAATGCGCTGCCTGCCGTTTCCGATGCTGACTTCGAACGCCGTGTCATGCCTTCTTTGGCGTATTGTGTGGAAGTCGGTAACATCTACTCGGCGACTCTCTATTTGGCGTTATGCGGGCTGGTTGATACCGCAAATTTGACAGCACCCAAACGAGTTGGACTCTACTCTTACGGCTCTGGTTGTTGCGCGGAATTTTTCAGCGGTATCATCGGGCCGGCTTCAACGGCAAAGGTCAAGCGGATGAACATGCGCTCGACCATCGATTCACGCTACGAATTATCGATGCAGGAGTACGATGCTCTCCTCGATCTAAATCGCGAGTGGGCCTTCGGCATTAAGGACCACGAATCCGCCACCCGTGCGTATCAACCCATCTACGACCGGGTGATGAAGGGAAAAGGTCTGTTGGTCCTGAAGCGCATCCGCGAATACCATCGTGAGTACGAGTGGAGCTAGGCCATGGTTTTCGAAACTCTGATTATCGAAGAAAGTCACCGGCAATTAACGGCCAAGATCTCCCGATCAGATCGGGCCAACAGCATCAATTCGACGCTAGTTCGCGAGCTCCATAGCGCCTTGGATTTGGCCGAAGCAACGCCGCAATGCCGCACGGTGATCCTGGAGGGTCTTCCTGGTCTCTTTTGCACGGGCTTAGATTTCCAGGAGGCTGCTCAGGTAGAGGCTCCGGCGACCGAGACCGTTCGAATATCCGAATATATGCGTTTGTTGAAACGATTGACCCTTTCTTCCCGGATAATCGTAAGCCGGGTTGACGGGCGGGTCATTGCCGGTGGAGTGGGGTTAGTCGCCGCCAGCGACATTGCACTCGCTACCGAACGCACCGAATTCAGTTTGTCGGAGGCCTTGTGGGGCTTATTGCCCTGCTGCGTTATTCCGTTCCTGATGCGTCGGGTTGGCTACCAAAAAGCCTATTTTCTGTCATTGACCACCCGCACAATCACAGCCTCCGAAGCGCACGCGATCCATTTGATAGACGAGCTCACCAGCGACCTCGACGAGGCACTACGAAAGTTAACCTTACGACTTAACTTACTGGATGATAGAGTGATCCTGGATTTGAAGCGCTATTTCCAGGCTATCGCCGGCATCGCTCCAGAAGTCGAACAAACAGCCATCAACGAGATTATACGCTTGGCCGAACAACCGTATGTGCGGCAGAATATTAGCAACTACATCGACCGAGGAGTGTTCCCGTGGGAAAAGGGTGTTTTGTCCTGACTATGGAGGAAGTGGTCAAGCTTCAGTGGTTGGATGATGGCATCGCCTTCGTGACGATGGAAGATCGGGCTTCCAAGAACCGGTCATCGCCCCAGTTCACCTCCGGTATCGAAATGGCCTTCCGAGCGATCACTCACAATGCTAGTGCTCGGGTGGTAGTGATCACCGGCTACGACAACTATTTTTGCTGTGGTGGAACCCGCGACGAGCTAGTGCTCCTGGCATCTCAGCAGGCCAAGTTTACTGACTTCCGTTTTTACGATCAGCTATTGCGCTGCGAGTTGCCGGTCGTGGCTGCGATGCAGGGGCACGCCATCGGCGGCGGTCTGGTTTTTGGAGCGTACGCGGACGTTCTGGTGATGGCCGAAGAGTGTATCTATAGCGCCAACTTCATGCATTTCGGGATCCCTCCCGGCGTAGGTGCGACCTGGATACTCCCGAGGAAATTCGGACCGACCATTGGCTGGGAAATGCTATTTAACGCTAGGAGCTATTATGGGGGCGAGCTCCGGACGCGCGGGGCAGGACCAAATTTTGCAAATAAGGCGGAGGTCGTCTCTGTGGCTCTCACCTTAGCTCGTGAGATAGCGGATAAACCGGTGTTGGCTCTCAGACAGCTTAAACGCAGTTTTTACGAGTCCGTTCGCCAGGAATATGCCGCTGCTATCGAAAGAGAGCTTCGGATACAGACTGTTGCTTTTGCCAACCCTGAGATTCTTACCCGAATTCAAGGACTATATCGTGATTGAGGACCTTAAGTTATGGAACTGACCAATGCCCTCCCAGAAAATCGTTGGGAATTCTTTCCGCTCGTGATGTGCGTCAACGTTCGGGAACGAGAGGATCGCTTTGAGGAAGCCAAGCAGGAGTTGAGGAAAGTCGGGTTAAGTAAAGTCGTTTTCTATCGCTCCGGGCGCCAGCCGAACCGCGACAAAGCGATCATCGACTCTCACATAGCCTGTCTGCGGTATGCGATCGACCAACAAGCACCCCACGTGTTGATTTTTGAGGACGACGTCGCTTTCCAGGAAGGTTATGAAGATAATCTTCGGCGGGCTGTCGACTTCATGCGGAGCCGGTCCGATTGGAATCTATTCCATCTCGGCGGATTCATTTTTCGGAGAGCGGAGCGCATCTCGCCCCATTTCATCCGGGGCGGAATCCTCACAGCGCACGGCTACGTGATCCGCACGCAGTTCGCGAAACAGGCCCTAGAGAAGCGCCCCTACTGCTCGGGAATGTCCATTGACCTGTTTTACTCGGCCCTCAATGGGGACTCCTCCATTGCGTCGATCAACCCGATGATCTGCATCCAACGACCATCGGAGTCAGACGGGACCTGGGATAAACGTAGTCTCAACAAGTCAGGTTGGCTGGGGAATGCGATGATCTACACGTCTCTGAGTGTACGAGAAAAACTGCGCTTCAACCGCTTCTCCATTCTGGAACGAATCCGCATCGAGAATGGCGTCTCGTTCTTCAAAATCTACCGGAACATTCTTCGCAGCAGACTGAAGAAGGCTGAGAAGGAGATCAGAAGAGGTCGCGCGCCCGTCATAACCGAGTACCCGCTAGGGGAATATCAGGTCGCTCTGCTAAGCGGCGGTCCTGGCATGTCCTAGCAGCCCGTTGAAATACCCTAGAGAGATGAGGACTAACTCGACACCGGCTGCTCAGGTTTTCCTCTCGTTCCTGGTAGTCAGATGATTAAAGAATCAAAGTTCTACGTTGGACTCGCCACGACTTATCATGATCCGGCGATCGCCGTGGTGAACTCTGAAGGCAAAGTGATTTTCGCCGAGGCTTCGGAGCGCTGCTTGCAACAGAAGCGAGCCTTCTGCTCGGCGGCAGATGTCCGCGAGATCGTGCGCCGAATCGTTACGGAATATTGCGATCCACGGGCGGAGTTTGTTGTAGCAAAACCGTGGAGCCAGAAGATGCACAGATTCATGGATTTCATGGCTGCCCTCGGAGCAACCAACCATGAGCTACTTCCCCGCCGCCCGGAGAACATGACGAAATACCTCGTGACCAAGGATTCTTTGTTCGGCACGCTTTGGATTCAACAGGCCGGGCTCAAGTTGTCCGGCGGAAATTTCGCCGACATCCTCAAAACGGAATTCAGGAATCAGCGGGTTTCGTTTGTCAAATTCCCACACCATCACGCCCACGCCGCAAACGCTTGTTTCACGAGCCCGTTCGATGAGGCCGCTTGCATGATCGTCGACGGTCAAGGTGAATGGGGTTCAATGAGTTATTTCGCTTATCAGAATGGCCGGCTGCGCCTCGTCTTTCAGGTGAAAGGTGAAGAAAGTCTTGGGGTCGTCTACGGAGTCTGCACAGGATTCTGCGGGTTTGATATCGAAAAAGGCGAAGAATGGAAGGTGATGGGACTCGCGCCTTATGGCGAGCTCGATTCGGAGATCCTCACAGCCCTCCGCGATCTGGTCAGAGTAGACGGATTGTCAATCAAGTACCCGCCCATGCGCCAAATTGAAGCTTGGTTCGGGCGAATGAAGCCAAAGCAGCGGACCAAGGAGATGCCGGCTTTGGCGGCCGCTAACCTCGCCTTCACCACCCAGTACTTTTACGCCGAGGTAATGGATCAGCTACTGAGCAACTTTTATGAAATGGGCATCTCTGATAACCTGGCTCTCGGCGGTGGGTGCGGCCTCAATTCATCGTACAATGGAGAGATTGTTATCCGCACAAAATTCAGGAGACTCCATGTGCCGAGCGCTCCGGCCGACGACGGAAACGCTCTCGGTGCAGCCCTCTTGGCCTATTATCAAGACCATCCGGATGCGAAGCCGCGAGCGGAGACCTCCACTCCGTATCTCGGCAGCCCATTGTCGAAACGAACGCTCGAGAACTTGGCGAAATTTGGCCGCCTGCGGAACATTCGCAGGTTACCAGAAACGATCCATCGAGAAACCGCTCGACTACTGGCTGGCGGCCAGCTGATTGGATGGCTCCAAGGTCGGGCGGAGTTCGGCCCACGGGCGCTGGGCAATCGTTCGATTCTCGCCGATCCGCGTCCGGCCGATATGAAAGATCGCATCAACTCATTGGTGAAATTCCGGGAAGAATTCCGACCTTTCGCTCCGTCGGTCCTGGATGAGTTCGGGGACGCATATTTTGAAAACTACCAGGTTTCTCCTTACATGGAACGAACGCTGAGATTTCGGGAGTCTGCCAAACAGAAAGTGCCGGCGATCGTTCACATCAATGCTACCGGACGGCTTCAGTCCGTGCGTCGGGAGTGGAACGAACGCTACTACGACCTCATTCATGCGTTCTATGAGCTGACGGGCGTTCCTATGCTTTTAAACACGAGCTTTAACATCATGGGCAAACCGATCATCCATTCCGTCGAGGACGCGCTTGGCCTCTTCTTCACGACCGGTCTCGATGCGCTCGTGATCGAGGACTACTTGATCGAAAAGTGACCTATGGAGTTACGCGTTGCCTTCGTCGCGTATCAGCTCGGCCTGGGAGGGAGCACAACATTTCTGCTTAATTTAGCCACGGAACTCCGGCGACGGCGGATCGATCATCTAGTAATCGGGTTAACCGCTCAGCACGTCTTGAAGAGCGACTTTGCTGCCGCTGGGGTGAATGTGCGGTACGCGGACGAGAACCCTCGCACTTGCGAGGACGAACTCAGGTTTGGCGTCGAAAAAGTGTTTGAATTCAAACCAACCCACGTCCTTGGCTGCCTGGGTCCGCAGTCGCTAGAAATCCTTCGGTACATTCCGATGGGGGTGTCGCGGCTGGGCGTGGTCCAAACCGACGACGCCCCCACCTACGCCAGCCTGGTTAGCTACGCGCGCTTCCTGGATGCAACCGTCGGAGTTTCTCAACACGCCTGTAACGTATTGCGGAAAAGCCCACGGCTTTCGGATAAGCCGGTGTATTACCAGCCGTACGGCATCCCGACTCGATCCGTTCATCGATCGACTCGAGAAAATACCGGTTTTCCGATTAGAATCATTTACCTGGGCCGACTTATCCGCGAGCAGAAACGGGTCCATCTGTTCCCCCGTATTCATGAGCAACTACTTTCGTCCGGCCGACCTTTCACCTGGCGAATCGTCGGGGACGGACCTGAATTAAATCGACTGCAGCAAAGCCTCGTCGCTGGCTCGCCCGAGCAGAAAGTCGTCTTTACCGGCCCGGTACCTTACCGCCGCGTGCCTGAGCTCTTGGCTGATTCGGACGTCTTTTTGCTTCCATCTGAGTATGAAGGATTGCCCCTCAGTCTTCTCGAAGCGATGGCTTATGGAGCCGTACCCGTAGTCAGTGATTTGGCCAGCGGCATCCGGGAAGCGATCAGCGCCGACACGGGCATTCTGGTTCCACCGACTGACATCGATGGTTACGCGTCAGCGATTCTCCGCCTAGAATCGGATCGACCGCTTCTGTCCAAGATAAGCGCCGCCGCGATGAGGTTAGCTAGAAAGCGGTTTTCTTGCGAAGCGATGGCGGAGCGATGGCTCCAAATGTTCTCAGCACTTACGGCCAGACCGACAGAATGGCCGTCCCCACCAAAAATCAGGCCAGCGGTCAAAATGCGCCTCTTGGGTCTCCGGTTCCTGCCGGCGTTCCGCCCGCTTGGCGATTTCATCGACTTGCTTCGGGGATGGAGGTTTTGACGCTCGATCCGGGCCCGGCGTTTGACGTTATCAGATTCAACCACAGATCCCACCCCTCACCCAACGTCGAGCGCTTCGGCAAAACGATCGACAAAACCCAGCGATCGCCGATCCAGATAGTAGCCTTATATTGGGCGAAGTTCTGGAAGAGCGCTTCCCAAATTCGTGGGCCGATCAAACGGAACTCACTCAAACTGTAAATGTGCATCGGGCTCATCAGCCCGGAACCCAAAACCTTGGATAAGGCTTCTTTGGCGGTCCAGATGGCGGTCGCCTGTTCCAGCTCCTGAGCCCCGGCTTCCTTTACCCGCGTAACTTCATCCGCAGAGAGCTGCGATCGCAGAGTCTGATAGTGAGTCGAGTCGATTAGTTCGACATCAATCCCCATCGGATGGCCCGCCGGGAACGCCAAGGCAACTGCTACAGAATCGGCGTGGCTGATCGTTACACCCCATCCTTGTTTCCGAGCACAGAGAACGATCGGCTGATCGAAAACGCCTCGCGCGATTTCGATAGCTCGGAGATCCGACTCTTGGACCAGTTCGCGCAGCGCGAGCTTCGCCGCGTAGCGTCCAAGCAGATAACTTCGCTGGCGGCGAATGACGTGAAGGTTCGCGAAATAGGCCGACTCGACCGGTCCGAGAAAGTCATTGGCGCGTTCGGCCAAGTCAGAGAACTCGTGTTCGAACGCAAAGGCTAATACGGCATTCAGCACGCTTCCGTCGCGATGGATCGAAAGGAGACGAGATGGGGTCGGTTGAAACTTTGAAGATGGCACTGGTCGAAACAACGTGGGCAGGAGTGGATTCGAACCACTGAAGGCGTAAAGCCAGCAGATTTACAGTCTGCCCCGTTTGGCCACTTCGGTACCTACCCTGAACGGTGCGCGCTTCACGGATTCCCGTTTTCGGTTCACCGCCGAAAAACGTTTGCTGGCGAAGCCGTGATCACGCGAAGCAGCTATATAGGACTCCGGCTCCAAGCGCGCAAGCGGATTTTGGGGTGATTTCCCAGGACAATCGTCGGGTTTCTTTGGGAAACAAAAAAATGGACAAAGCAAGCTAACAAAAGGCTGAGAACTTTTTCCGGCTATGACAATTAAGAGGCCGCGCGCCATACCTCAACTCCCCGAAATCGATCCCACCCGGAATGCCGTGACGATCAAGCTCTCGGTGCCGTCGTGAGCTTCTGAAAATAGGCGTTCGCGTCATCCAGCTTTTCGAAGACAGAAATTTGTTCAGCCTTCACCGGCCAAACGAATCGGGGGAAGCCGTGAAAGTCGATTGCGTCCGCAATAACCACTAGATATCTCGCCGAGAAGTCACTAAGGCGGAGCAGGAAAACCGGTTCACTCTGCCGCTTTACCGAATAGACCTTACCGTCCACGACCACATTGCGCCGAGACATTTCCACGCGCTCCGTCATTCCGGTACTGTCGCTCGAATTGTAAAAAGATCACCCAAATCATTGACCGATTCATTGCCATTGCAGCGAGCCCCCGGCTGGGCCAATTTGCTTAATGGGACTACGCCTTCGCGGACGACCCGGACTATTCTATGCCGAGTATTCATCCAAACGGCGCCCCGGTTGCGGGTGCTGCGGCTGTCTGATAACGCCATTCTTGGCCCTGCTGCTGGTCGCGCTGCTTCTCGGAGAGCGATTCATTAGAAAGCTGTTAGCCCGGAGTTAGGGGAAGTCATTAGAGTTTACAGCGCAGCAAGCCGCAACCAAAGACGACGAAAAAAACAACCGCGAATAGACACCAATGGATCCTCCTTCGCTCTGCGAGCTACGGCGGGACAGGCTACGAATTGATTCCTTTATTCGCGTCTATTTGCGTTCATTCGCGGTTAGTGAACTCCTCGTGAATAAACAAGATCCTGAGGGGCTGTAGAACAGAGGGCTGCGCCGCTATCACCGGATCTGCTTGCGCTTGATCGTTAGCTCACGATTCGTTTCTTGGCCATCGGCTTCTGATTCCAGGTTTCCGTGTTCCATCTGAGGACGATCCGAGTTAGACCGAAACTAATTCCCGCGAAAGCGCGGCAAGCCGTTGCCGTACCTGCTTGCCGTAGGTCTGAACGTTGGCCTTAGCTAAGCGAAGCCCATCGAAGTATTCGCCGGTCACATTCTCCAGCGCCGGGTCAATCACGAGCCGCAGTGTCGCTTTCAATCCCTCTTCCACCGAACTCATTGTTTGCCACCCGGCTTCAAGCACCATTTTTGTAGACATCAAAGATGCAGGATGAAGAGCGTTGACGGTTACTCCCGTTCCGGCCAAGCGCTCGGCTAGATCAAATGTCCAGGCAATCATCGCAAGTTTACTCTGCCGGTAAGCGGTTACGCCGGAGTAGCCGCGCGTCAGCATGATGTTATCGAAATCCAAGGGTGCTTGACCGACGGAAGCAACGTTTACGATCCGAGCAGGAGTCGACGCTTTCAGCAACGAAGTCAGACGTTCCGTTAAAAGATATGGTGCAAGGTAGTTTACCGCGAAACGGAGTTCATATCCGTCTTGGCTCAGCTCTCGCTTGGCAGCATCTTTGCCAAAGCCAACACCCGCATTATTTATCAGCACATCGAGCCGAGATGCATCAGCAATGATTTGCCGCGCCAGTTCGTTTACTTCGCGTAGAGAGGAAAGATCCGCGCGATAAAACTGAATTTTGTCGCTGCCCGTCATCTCTTTGATCTTGCGCACCGTTTCCAAACCACGTTCCGGGTCGCGCCCATGAAGAAGAAGCGTTGCGCCTCGTCCGGCTAAAGCTTTGGCGAGCGCCTCGCCCAGCCCACTCGTAGCACCGGTAATCAAAATCGTCTGTTCTTCGATCGGTTTCATATCGTCGGATCGGGTTGTTCGACGCATCAGCGGCTTCGGGATTTGACGAATCCTCTTTTGAGTCGTTCCTCTAGCATTCAACTCGACGCGCACCGAAACAATGAAGAACAAGTATCGGCACTTTCTCTCGATCCCGACCAGATGGAAAGACAACGACGTCTTTGGTCACGTGAACAATGTCGAATACTACAGTTTCATCGACACGGTCATTACGACATTTTTGATCCACATCGGCGGTTTTGATATTCATCACGGTCCAGTCGTCGCGGTTTGCGCGGAATCACATTGCCGGTACAAGCAGGCGATTGCCTTCCCCGAGACGATCGACGCTGGTCTGCGCGTCGTCCATATCGGCCGATCAAGCGTCCGCTACGAAATAGGTCTTTTCCGCCAAGGAAGCGAAGAAGCGGCTGCCGAAGCCTGGTTTGTCCACGTCTTTGTCAGTCGGGAAGATGGGCGACCACAACCCTTGCCAGAATCCCTTCGGTCTGCTTTGGAATCGATCGCCGTCGCGGATAGCCCCTAGGGAATGTCTTGATTAATCGGCGACGAGGCTGAATTCTTCCCCTCAATGCAGTGTTCGCATGACGTCGTGGTCATTGGCGGCGCGATTGCCGGAGCTTCCACCGCCTTCTTGCTCAAACGCAAGGATCCGTCGCTGCGAATACTCATCATTGAAAAGGCGGAAAAGTTCGATCGCAAGGTAGGGGAATCAACTAGCGAAGTGGGCGCTTGTTTTCTCATGCGAGTTCTGAATCTCGCGAATCATTTGGGACACGAGCAGATCACCAAGTCCGGGCTGCGCATGTGGTTCTACCGGGACAGCAACGACTGTTATACGCGCTGTGCGGAGCTTGGACCGAAACACCAAACCCGTCTTCCGGCTTTTCAACTCGACCGCTCAACCCTGGACGAAGCGGTTTTGCAGAAGGCTGTGAGAGCGGGATGCGAACTCTGGCGTCCGGCCAAAGTGCTGGACCTGGAGCTGGGCGGAGAAGGAAAAGACGAGGTCAAAGTCCGGCTGAATGACGAAGTCCGTGAAGTAACTGCTCGCTGGGTCATCGACGCCAGCGGACAGACTGCTCTGATCGCGAGGAAGCTCAAGCTGTATCGACGCTTGGAGACGCATCCGATCGACGCGGTATGGGCGCGATTTCGCAAAACCACCGATCTGGATGGCCCCGAAGTCTGGGAAAGCGCTCCCCATTTTACCGAACCGTGTTGGGCGATGCGGCAGTGGGCAACGAATCATCTGATGGGATACGGCTGGTGGGGTTGGCTCATTCCGCTGAAAGGGGGCGATTGTAGCGTCGGCTTGGTTTACGACAGCCGAATTTTTCACTTACCTCCCGGCCCGAATCTCGGCGAGCGTTTAAAAAGCCATCTGATGACCCATCCCTTGGGCAAGAAGGTGCTTGGCGAAGCCGAATACATCGAAAAGGATGTCCACGCCCGCTCCAACCTTGCGTATTACAGCGAGCAATCCATCGGTGATGGATGGGCCTTGGTTGGCGACGCATGCGGTTTTCTTGACCCCTTGTACAGCCAGGGATTCGACTTTATCTCGTATACCTGTTTCGGTATTTTTGAAATCGTGTCAGACGCTCTCGCGGGCAAAGACATCGCCAAGGCCAGGGATCGTTACAACGAGTTGTTTCAAAAGCAATTCCACACCTGGTTCGAAAGCATTTATAAAGACAAGTACTATTACCTGGGCGACGTGGAACTCATGACTGTCGCTTTTTATCTGGATATCGGAGCTTATTTTATCGGCCCGGTAAGACAAGCGTACAGCAACCACCCCAGGCGCTACTCCGAACTGCCGTATGGTGGACGGGTTGGACAGATGTTCGGCCGCTTCATGCGTCTTTATAACCGGCGCTTGGCGGCTATTGGGAAACGACGAATCGCGGCAGGCACCTACGGTGCCAAGAATTTGGACACACGACTATTCCTGCCCGGATTCAGCCCCGGTCCCGGATCCCTGAGATTCATGTTGCGCGGTGTTCGGAAATGGCTGGCTCTAGAAGGCAAGAATCTTTCTCTGCGCCTGCCAGCCGATTCGCCGCCAGACGTGGGAGACGCAGAATCCGTTCTTCGTCGGTAGAAGACTCGGCTCAGCTTCGCCCTACCCATCGGAGATACGAATCGTCACGGCTTGTTAGGACCAGAAAGCGGCAGCGAAAACGCGTTCACGCGGCGCTGCAATTACGCGGTTCACTTGCAGAACCGGCTTTTCTTCAACCGTCTCAGTCATGATTTGCCTTTCTTTTCTCGTTGTTGGTTCTCCAGATAATCGGTCAATGCATCAAACTGCCCCTCCCAAAATCCGCGGTATCGTTCAATCCACTTTGCGGCGTCACGCATTGGTTTGGCCTCGAGTTTAAGACGATGCACCCGTCCATCCCGTTCCCGCCTGATCAACCCGGCCTCCTCCAGCACCCGCAGGTGCTTGGAAATCGCCGGCAAAGAAACAGAGAAGGGCTTGGCCAGGTCGGTCACACAGAGTTCAGCGCGAGCGAGTAGCTCGAGGATGCGGCGGCGGGTCGGATCGGACAAGGCTCCGAAGACTGCGTCGAGCGACGCGCTTCTGTTGCTGCAAGCAAAATTTTATAGTGCGATCGATTTTGCGGTTCAGACGCAAAATTTAATTAATTCGCGCATCGAGCTTCTCCCTGCATCCATTCGACACCTTTCATCGCTCTTTTCTGTGCCACCTCACTCACTCTATTGAGTTGATCTGTCGGTGAGCGGCTTATGAAACGGCGACTTTGCTCTCTCCTGTTAGGCGGTTGTATTTTGGTTGTGGTCGGAGCCGGTGCTTGGAATGCCCGGTTTCGCTTCCCTAAGGTTTGTTCTTCCTATGCAATTGGTAAGACGAAGAGCGACGTAGTTCGTGACCTCGACGCCTGCACCATCGCCCTGCTTCCTCATCAGGGAAATAAAGAGATCGATCGCCAGATCAGATCGCTCCAGGATGAGGCCCGATCCAAGTCGCAGCCGGCGGACGTGATGAAACGCCTCGGCTGGGCGTTCGTTACGAACGCTCGCCTCAGCTATGATCCTGGGTACTACAAGTTAGCGGAACAATGCGCAATCTGCATTCGCACGAAGAATGGGGACGATCCAGACGCGCTGCTACTGCAGGGTCATATCTTACAGAGCCTGCACAGGTTTAAGGATGCCGAGCCGATCGCGCGGGAACTAGTAAAGGTGCGGAGCGAGTCCTCCGACTATGCGTTACTGGGAGATCTGCTGATGGAACAGGGAGGTTTGGCGGAAGCGATCGGAGCTTATCAGCAGATGATCAATTTGCGACCCGACCTGCAATCCTACACCCGGGTTGCTCATATGCGCTGGCTGAGGGGCGACCTGGCGGGAGCAATCGACGTGATGCATATGGCGGTAACAGCCGGCAGCCCGCGCGACCCGGAGCCAACCGCGTGGGCTTATACCCGATTGGGGAATTACGAGTTACAAGCGGGCAATAGTGAGATTGCCGCGAGATCAGCGAATTTAGCTCTCGAATTTGCTCAGAATTACGCCGCGGGGCTGCTTCTGCGTGGCCGCATATTATTAGCGCAAGGCAACTGTGTCGAAGCAATCGGGTCCCTGCAAAGTGCCGCGACTCTCAACCCCTTACCCGAATACCAATGGATCCTGGCAGACGCATTGCGAGAAGCCAGTCGATCCGGCCCTGCGGAAGGTGTCGAGGACCAGTTAATGCGAAATGGAGCGATCAATGATCCGCGCACACTATCGTTATACCTAGCTACCAGGAGACAGCAGATCCAACGGGCGCTCGAGTTGGCTCAGGCGGAACTCAATACTCGCGCGGACGTGTTCACGCTGGATGCCCTGGCCTGGGCATGCAAAGCGAACGGTCGACTCGCCGAAGCGCGTGATTACTCGGAAAGATCGCTGCGGGAAGGAACGCAAGACGCCCGACTTTATTACCACGCCGGATCAATCGCTCTGGCGCTGGACAACTACGCCTATGCCGGAGAGTCGTTCAAGCGCGCTGACCCAATCAAACAGACGCTGATGCCTTCGGAAAGAGATGATCTCAACACCCAATTTGCCGCGCTCAGAGAGCTGGACAAATCCCTGGCTATCACGCGCGACAACTAACCAAAAGGACATCGAAGCAAACAAAATATGAAAGTTCCATACAGGGCTCTGTTCGTCGCCTGGCTAAGCGCAGCATTATCGGCGCTAACACTTGCCCCAGAAAGCGCTATGGCATCCAGTCACATGGATGCACCACTTATCACTCTGGATCCATCAGCAAACACTACCGACGTGTACGCATTTGTGTCGCAGGTAAATGGCGTCAAATACCTCACTGCGGCTCTGGCAGTTTACCCGTTTGAAGAGCCGAGCATCGGGCCGAACAAATATAACTTCGATGACAACGTCCTTTACGAGATCCACGTCGCCACCGGGGCCGATCTTCCGGAAGGTGAGGCCACGATTAGCTACCAGTTCCGATTTAACACAACTTTCAAGAACGAAAACACCATCGCCCAATCTTTTCTTGGATCAATCGAACACGTGGACGACGCAAACCAGAATCTCACCCAACGGTATAGTGTCACCAAAGTTGTCCATAATGAGAAGCAGGGAGGAAGAGGCGACGAAGACGAGCGCGATAACCTTGTGCTCCTCGGAGAGAACCTGACTGTTCCGCCGAACAACCAGGGTCTCGTAACCAGGCACTATAACCAAAACGAAGACGGCAATCTACCGGCAAAGGAAGGCGTCGCAGATCCTGCCTTATTGGATGTCTATACTTCCGAGACAATTCACAAAATAGGCAAAGGCTATATTGTGTTTGCCGGACAGCGAGATGACGGTTTTTACGCCAATATTCAGAGCATCTTCGATCTCGACACGACTTTCTCCGGCCCCGAAAAGCCGTTGGACAGCCAGGCCGGATTCAACGTTCACACCATCGTAATCAACATTCCGATCTCTGAGTTGGGTGGCGACCAACAAGTTGTCGGCGTTTATGCCACTACCAGTCGCAAAGCTCTCACTGTCTTGCGTGATCCAAGAGCCCCTCGGCACTTCGGTGAATTTGTCCAAGTCGGTCGGCAAGGTAATCCTGCTTTTTGTGAGCTTCTGGTCGCGGCGAAGGACAAAGATCTGTACAACGAGACGGCTCCAATAGCGGATCAGAGCATCTTCAAAAAGTATGCCTTAGCACCGGAGTTAGCCAAATTGTTAGGAGACGCACCTAACTTGCAGTCCGACAGAACTGACCTGGCCGGAATTTTCATTCCGGATTTGATTAAGGTGGATTTGTCGACCGGTCCGGCGCACTTGGCGGGAACGCCGACCTTTAATCGACTTGGTATTTTCGGAGCAGATACGCTGACCAGCACGGTACAACAAGGCTTCGGTAAAGGAACAGTTCCGGGGGGCTGGCCAAACGGACGCCGCTTCGGCGACGACGTGCTCGGCATCGCTGTCATTGCGATCTTAAGCGATCTCCGAACAAGTCCACCGACGATTTTTGCGGGATTCGATCCCAGCACGTTCAACGTCGGCGGCGTTACTCACAACGACATCACTTACAACATCGTGTTCCCTTACGCCGCCACCCCGCACAATGGACGTGATAACAAACATCATACCCAACCGTAGCGGGAGAAATGGGGTCTAAAGCAGACCTTTCAGTCGATTTAGGAAAATTAGGCGAGTGGCCGGCGGTCGCAGTTCAGAAATATCGCCGGCCTTTCTTAACCACCAGGCGGACCTGAACACTGGTCGATTCACCTGGGCGCGGGACCGAGTTGCGCTCACGGCTCGGAATCCATGAAATCAACTACCCGTTACATCAGTTTTCGTTGTCTACTTTGTTCTAGTTTTATTCTCCTCCTCATTTCCGTATTCACTGCCCAGGCACATGATCCTGGGCTCAGCACAGCAACAATCACGGTCGGAGATCACCAGATTGAGGTGCTTCTCGGTTTCGCGGAAAAGGACGTCGAATCCCTGCTTACGGTTGATGGAAAGCCACCCTATATCCGGAACTCGGGAAAATTTGAAACGATCCGATCCGAGCTGGAATCTCTCGCCACACAGGACATCAATCTTCTTTTGGAGGAGGTGACGGCGGCACCCAATCAAGCCACCGCAAAGCGCAAGGACAATCAGAATATTGAAATCCTGCTTCGCTTCGAAAGAACGCATGCTGCGCGGTTACGCTTGGTGTCGAAGCTTTTCGAAAGGCTCCCGTTCGGTCATCGCCAGTTTGCGTCCGCCCAAACAACGAGCGGCGTTAACCTCGGGGAAGCAATGCTCTCGAGCAGCGAGAATTCGTGGCAAATTGACCTGCCGAATATTGCCCCGTCCACGGTATCCGCGAATGCCGGCCACTCGTTCTTCGCTTTTCTGAAGCTCGGCGTGGAGCACATCCTAACGGGTTACGATCATCTTCTCTTTTTGTTTGCGTTGCTCGTAGTTTGCCGGGATTTGCGTTCGATTTTAACAGTCATTACGTGCTTCACGATCGCGCATTCAATCACTCTTGCGCTGTCTACGCTCGACGTCATTCGATTGCCGGCTAGGTTTGTCGAACCGTTAATTGCCGCCTCCATCGCGTATGTCGGCATCGAAAATCTGATCCGAGGCGACGCTCCGAGGTGGCGTTGGTTAATCACATTCTCTTTCGGGCTGGTGCACGGACTTGGTTTCGCTGGTGCTCTGAAAGAGTTTGGGATCGGTTCCGGCCAATTTGGGATAGTCTTGCCGCTCGTGGGCTTCAATCTTGGCGTGGAGGTTGGTCAGCTTTCGGTTGCAGCCGTTGCCCTACCCATTCTCTGGCAACTCCGAAAGAATCCCGGCTTTGTGCGCCAATGGATTCCCGTGTGTTCCCTGGCTGTCACGTTGGCCGGCAGCTACTGGATGATCGAACGACTCACGCAGCAGTAGGTCGCGTCCCTCATTTTTTCACTGCACAAACGGCGTCTTTGCCCGGTATGCACTATTAGGATGGACGTTTTCTCAAGAATCATCGTTGACCTTTCTCCCCTCCGCGAATCACGGACAAGAGAATCGAAAAAGACCCGGTGAGCTACAGGCTGCCACAGGCCTCAATTACAGATGTTTCCGGGCCACAGAGCTGATACCATTCGGCTGTCGCTGAATGGTGATGACAGATGACAAATAGCAAATTTGCAGGCGACGGTCCGTCCCAGCCTGTCCAGGCTCAAAGATCCTGCCTTCGCCGGATCTGGTTCGCCCTACCATCGCTCCATTACCCCACGGTGGCCGTTTTCTCCGTGACCAGCTAAATGGTCATCTGCCTTCTGCGACACGCTTAGCCAGGAGGCTGGCATAATTTCGGAAAGAACCTTCGCGCCTTCGCCGTACTTGATAGTGACCCCGACAGATTTATGCAAAATCCCGCAGTCACCGAAAACCAAACGGCCGATCTCGCGGCTGATTCGCACGACGAGGAGTATGACCTTACCCTTTCGTTTACTAAATCGAATCAACGGTGCGAGCCGGCTTGGCGCTCACGATTTTACTCGTTTTCTGGAACGGCACCTGAGACCATCACGCGCTAAGATTTCGATCCCTCTATGTATCAAAATGCTCGGGCGTTTCTGGGAACGCTAATCGCATGCACCCTGGTTCCGGCGGCTTTCGCCGCCGAAAAAGATGTGGAGTTGTTGACCGACGCAGAGTTTCTCCAACCCACCAGTACGCTCGAACTTCGGTTCACCAGCCCGGTAGCCGCGAAGGATGACGTCGGCACGATACCGACAGTCGCGCCGCTGGAAATTAAGCCAGAGCTGCCCGGCGCTTTCACCTGGCTGAGCCAGCGAAGCGGTGTATTCGTTCCGAGCAGTCCGCCACCGCTCGGAACGGAATTCGTTGTCACCATCCGGTCCGGCTTCCAGGATCTCAACGGGCAGTTAGTCGGGCAAGACTTTCGCGCCGTCGTGAAAACGCCGGCTTACACCGTAACGCACGCCGTGGTTTCCGAAGACGAAGAGGGTTCGCCGAAACCGGCGGTTCGCGTCGCTTTGAACCTCGATACGCAGTTGGACCCTCAGTTGTTCCATTTTGTGAGCCAAACCGGCGAGTCCGCACTGGCCGAGGTTCGTTACGCAAAAACCACGGATTACTTTCAACTTGCCCCCGAATTACTCGACTGGAACCGGCGTTGGGAAGACCGCAACCGGCCAGGCACCACCGGTCAGGAATATGGCGAAGAGGATCAGGAAAAGATACAGCCCGATCGTCTCATCGTGACGCCGAAGGAGCCGCTTGAACCAGGAAAACGGTGGCAGCTGGAAATCGCTCCCGGGTTAAGATCTATCTCCGGCAACCAAACGATTACAAAGAAGAAAATTGTTCCTATCGGATTGGTGACACCGTTTACGGTTAGGAATATGCTCGCGACCAGCTACATTCACTCGGGTAGAACCTTGACGGTAGAATTCTCTCGCGAGTTAGCTCCCGACATCACGGCAGAATCCGCCACTCGTTTCTTCCAGATCGAACCGGCGGTGGAGCATCTACGTTATGAAAGCGATGCCGATCAGGTCAAAATCTCCGGGGCATTCGCGCTGGGCCAGAGCTATCAGATCACATTCAGTCCGGATGTAGCCGATAAGTTCGGCGTACCGATGGAAGGCGAACATTCGCAAACCTTCCAATTCGCACCGGTCAAACCGCGGGTCTACCTCCCGGTGACTTCCGGCGATCAGTTTCGAAACGGTAATCGACAATTTGAGGTGCTCACCGTCAACGTACGCCGGGTGCAAGTGCGCGCCGTGTTGATCGAGCCTGCCAATGGACCTGCGGCGAAGAAGGCGTTCGGGACTTATGATCAGGACGAAGAAGGAACGAGAGACCCGGATGAACCGAATCACCGGATCGCTGAAGGTAAGGTTCGCGGAAAGGTGATTTATGATCGTCTACTCGAACTCACCGGAGCGCAGGTAGACGCACAACTGAAGACCCAGTTGGACTGGAGTGAAATCGTCGGCGCTAACCGGGGCGGCATGATTTTTCTCACGGTGGACGGCGACCCAATTTCGGGCACGGGCAATAAGCGGATTGGTGCGCAGGCCCTCATTCAATTGACTGATATTGGTGTGTTTTGGACACGTGAATCGGATAAGTTGCGCTTCTCACTGTTCTCTTTGACTTCGGGGGCGCCGTTGGCGCCGGCAGAAATTCTTTTGCTGAATGAGGACCACGCACAAATCAGTCGAGTTACCAGCGATGAGACCGGCTCAGCGAGTGCTCCGTTTTCGCCCGAAGTCGAATGGGTGGTAATCAAACAACGGGATGACGCTTACACGCTCAGCCTAGGCAAGGCAGCCAGCACGCTTACGGCTGCAGGATTTAATTTGCAGATCTACTATCCGCAATGGGAGGCAGAGCCAGTCGATGAAAACGTCCGCTCATTCCTTTTTACCGACCGGCCTCTCTACCGTCCCGGAGAAACCGTACACGCGCGGGGATTTGTCCGGACGCTGAAACGGTCTGGGCTCGAATCTCCCAAGGCCTGGAAAGGGCGCGCTACAGTGATTGATTCGCATGGGGAGACCGTATTTTCGGGAGAGATTCTTACGGACGCACAAGGCGCCTTCCAAATTGATATTCCCCTCAGTGCGACGGTGCTCGGCCGTCAGTCGCTGCGCATCAAATTCGGAACCGAAGATGCGGAAGACAGCTACGGAGCGGCTGACGCTAGCTTTGAGGTAGCGGATTATGAGCCAAATGCTTTTCAGCTTGACCTTAGTATCCCGGAACGGCTCACGCCGGCCATGCCGGCACGCGCTGAAGTATCGGGGAAATACCTCTTCGGCGCTCCGCTGACGCGTGCGCAGGTCCGCTGGACACTCCAATCGACACCGGCTGTTTTCGCTCCTGCTGGCTTTGAAAATTTCGAATTTACAAGCGAAGATCCGCAACCAAAGACGACGACGTTGACCGGTTCAGGCGCCTATGACGGGACTCATTCTTTGGTGATCAACCCGGATCTGCCGAAGGCCAACGGAAGACTGCTGCAGGGAGTACTCAGCGTCGACATGACCGATCTGAATCAACAGACGGTAACAGAATCCCGCCTTTTTCAGAGAGACCCTGCCGACTTCTATCTCGGCATCGCTCGAGCAGAAAACTCCGTCATCCGCGCCGGCTCGCGCGTACCGATTCAATGCATCGCGGTAACTCCCGATGGCAAACCGCTCGAGCGTCCGGTTGACGTGCAGGTTGAGGTCATCCAAAAACGCCATGAGACAGTGCGAGTGAAGGGCGCAGGTAAAAGCGTGTCCTTTCGCACCACTGACGTCGATGAGACGATCGGCCAAACCCGCGGCCAAACATTGCAGCCCGTTCTGATTGCCTCTCAATGGATGGTGAAGGAGGGAAAAACCGCCGAGATCACCATCCCTGCTGCCGGAGAATACGTGGTCCGCGCTAATGCACAGGATCCTGATGGACGGCCGGTTACGACTGAATTCAGTGTTTATGTTTCGGGTGAGGACGAAGTCGCTTGGGGCTTTCGCAACGCTGCCCAGATCGATCTTGTTCCGGACAAGCCAGAGTATCACCCGGGAGACACTGCGCGGATCCTGGTGGAAAGCCCTTATTCGGGCGAGGCCATCGTGAACATCGCACGCGGTCCGGAGATCCTTCGGTCGCAACGAGTCACTCTCAATGGTAACTCGCCGACGCTCGAG
This sequence comes from uncultured Verrucomicrobiae bacterium, assembly GCA_963804425.1. GTDB lineage: Bacteria > Verrucomicrobiota > Verrucomicrobiia > Chthoniobacterales > JAFAMB01 > DASTDH01. Next base: position 186,305 of record CAWDQF010000009.1, read on the forward strand.
ATCCCGGTCGTCGCGAGCGACGCCCCGAATGTCTATGTCTCGGTTGTTCTTATTCGTGGTTCGGCGGCGAGCACTCGCAAAATCAAGGTTCCGGAATTTCGGTATGGGATCGCGAACATCGTGGTGGTTGATCCGGCGACAAAGCTCCGGATTGCCATTACTCCATCAAAGCCGGCGTTCGAACCCGGAGAAGCCGTGGATGTCGATGTCAACGTCAGAGACAGCTCCGACCGGCCGGTAATCAATAGCGAGGTCACATTTTTCGCGGTTGACGACGGTGTTCTTGCGTTGACCGGCTATCAGCGGCCAGATCCCCACCCAACTTTTTTCAAGGCGTTTTCCCTCAATGTGCAAATGGGACTCACTTTGGATTCTTTGTTGGCGGAGGATCCGCAGGACCTGCAGTTCACTAATAAAGGCTATCTGATCGGTGGTGGAGGTTTGGATATCCCAGGAGCGAAACTTCGCACCGATTTCCCGGGAACCGCCTCCTGGATTCCGTCGGTCCGCACCGATTCCTCCGGGCATGCTAAGGTCCGGTTCACTTCGCCCGATGCAATTACCCGCTATCGGCTGGTAGCCGTCGCCTTCGCCGGAAACAGTCAATTTGGATCCGCCGAATCGTCGGTCACGATTCGCAAACCATTATTAATCTTGCCGACCGTGGCCCGGTTCGCTCGATCCGGTGACCGGCTGATCGCCCGCGCCGTTATCCGGAACGAGACTGGACATGAAGAGAATGTCCGCGTCCAGCTGCTCTTAGACGAACGGTTTTCCGCTGCCCAGTCGACCACGACTGCTTTTTCGCTGGCAACCGGGAACGCGCAAACGGTCGACTTCCCCGTCCAAGCTGGTAGCCCCGGTACGAGCCATTGGCAATGGTCGGTACAATCGAATGATCACGCCGACCGGGTTGCCGCGACGATCGAGGTCAAGCCAGCGGGACCGACGCTGCGGGAGACGTACTTGAGCGACCTCACCGAAAAACAGATGGATCTTTTTGCCCGGATCAATCCGCAGCTCCTGGAAGGACATGGCATCCTCAATTTCACGCTCTCGAATACCCGCCTCACTTCTTTGCGTGAGGCGATCGCATCGTTGCGCAGCTATCCGTACCAGTGCACTGAACAGCTGACTTCCGGCCTGGTTCCTTGGTTGGTCCGCGATCAATTAAAATCCGTTTTGCCTAGCCAGATCTCCGACAGTGGTACAGACCAAACAGATGTAGCGAAAACCTTGAGCTTACTTCTTAATCGGCAGACCGCATCTGGCGGTTTGTCGCTCTGGCCGAAAGGAGGAGAACCTGCACTCTTTGCCAGTGCTTACGCTACTTGGGTTATTGCCGGTCTACAACAGGCAGGGGCAGAGGTGCCGGAGGATAAATGGAAACATCTTCTCGATTATCTCAGCCAAAGCCTCCGCGGCTTATCAAAAATTCATGATGAGCTTCGACTGAACGAGGAAGCCTTCGTGGCACTTGCATTGGCAGCAGCCGGCCGAACTGAGCCCAGCTATTACGAGGAGTTTATCAGTCGTAAAGCCGAATTATCACGCGAGACCCGCGCTATCTTGGCTCTAGCGATGCTCACCAGCGGCGGGACGTCCAAAGACGTCGTAGACGCTCTGCTCGACGCGAAAGCTGCCGCTCCGGAAAGCGACTCGTTGTACGGCGGGAGCGCCCGCGAGAATGCGCTTCTGCTCTTCGCTTGGATCCGGCATAAGCCGCGCGCCCCGGAAGTGGGTCCCTTAGTCAAGGAATTGCTCGCAACACGCCATTTCGGACGCTGGGACACGACGCAGGAGAACGCCTGGGCGCTTTTAGCACTGGCTAATTATTATCGAGTATCGGAGGGGGGTGGGAAATCTGTGAGCGGAACTGTTCTAGCGGCGGGACAACCTCTCGGCTTCGAGGTGACCCGGCAGAAACCGTTTTGGACTACCTCGATGGTCTTGGATCCGGCTAAACCTGTCCGCGAGCTAACCGTCCAGCACCAAGGCCCTGGGGTACTCTTCGGGGAAGCGCAGTTCGAGGTCTATCCTGCCGTCACCGAACAACCGCGCCAGGACCGTGGCTATGCCGTGTCGCGTTCTTATCAGAAGCTTGGTGACGACGGTAAACTCGAGCCCGCCCAAGATCTCAAAGTGGGCGATCGCATCCTGGTCACTTTGAATGTGAAATCGAATCGTCCGGGAAGACTGGTGGCGATTGACGATGCGGTGCCATCGGTTTTCGAAGCCATTAACCCGGATTTCCGACCTGATGATCTCAGCGCGAGTACGGCAGCAGACTATGAGAACTATGCCGACTACAGAGAGATTCGTGGAGATCGCGTCCAGTTCTTTTGCGATCAATTGAGGGCCGGTGACTATACATTTCGCTATTTGAGCCGGGTTCGCTTTGCCGGTGCAGCGACCGTTCCGCCGGCCAAAGTAGTCGAGATGTATCGACCGGAAAGATTCGGGCTTAGCGAAACCGATAACGTGACGAGTAAGACCGCGGACGGAGAGAAATAGCCAATCACCGATAGCCAAATTTGCTATTGGCTATTGGTCATGGCCGTGAGGAAAAGCGCAATGGCGAAAAATGCAATTCACTTAACGGGCGACCAATGACGGTAAGTAGATACCTATTGATCGGCACGGCCAGCCTGCTCGTCGGCTGGCTCGGAATAGAAATCGTGTTGCGATGCACTCCAACTCCTCGAGCGTTGAACACGTCGCTGCCACAGAGCGTTGAGTTTGTCGATCGCAACGGGCGACCATTGCGCCGCCTGCTCCAAGACGAGCGCATATATCGTTCACAGTGCTCCCTTACCGACATCTCGCCCAATGCCATTGCGGCAACTCTAAGCGCCGAGGACAAACGTTTCCGCATGCACTCCGGGATCGATTTCCTGGCGATGGGTCGAGCGCTGATCCAATTCGTGAACACTGGTACCGTACACTCGGGGGCATCGACCATCACCGAGCAGCTGGTGAAGCTCGGCGACCGTCGAGAACCGCGAACAATTCCTACCAAATTAGCCGAGCTCTGGGGTGCGCTTTGCCTGGAGCGGCATTGGAGCAAAGAGCGCGTTCTGGAGGAATACTTGAATCGACTGGATTACGGCGACCTCCAGGTTGGACTGGCGTCCGCCAGCTGGGATTACTTCGAAAAACCACCGAGTGATCTGAGTGCAGCTGAGGCTGCTTTTTTGGCGGCGATTCCGCAAGCGCCTTCTCGACTCGATCCATTTAAGCACTTCGCCGCAACCAAAGTTCGGCAACGCTGGGTACTCAGTCGAATGCGAGCCAATGGTTATCTAGATGAGGCGGCCTATACTCGTGCGCTTAGTGAACCGCTCCGATTACGAGAGCACAGTCGAGATTTCGAAGCGCCATTTCTGGTGGATCTTCTGCTGGAACGACGCGGCACGCTGCCTCCGGAAGGCGGCATCGTGCAGACCACGGTCGATCTCTCGTTGAACAAATGGATTGATCAAGTGATCACGCGTCAATTAGGCGCGTTGGCCGACAAAAACGTCACTGCGGCGGCCGCGGTAGTCATCGATAACGCGACGGGCGACGTGTTGGCCCTATGCGGGTCGGGCGACTACTTTGAGCCCGGGATTGGTCAAATCAACGGAGCCTGGAGCGCTCGCTCAGCCGGATCCGCGCTGAAACCGTTTACTTACCTGTGCGCGCTCGAGGAAGGCGCATTTCCGGGAACGGTTGTGGCCGACGTTCCAACTGATTTTGCGACCGAGACCGGACTTTATCATCCGAATAACTACAATCACCGTTTTTATGGACCAGTCACTTTGCGTTTTGCGCTGGCTAATTCCCTCAATGTTGCAGCGATCAAAGTGCTCGAACGAGCCGGCGGTCCGGAAGCGCTTTACGAAACCCTACAAAAAGCCGGTATCACCACGCTCGGACACCCGGCAGCCTATTACGGGCTCGGACTAACCATTGGCAACGGTGAAGTACGATTACTCGAATTGACCAACGCATTCGCCTCGCTAGCTCGGCTTGGAATTTATCGTCCTTTCCGTTTCCTTCTGCGATCGAAGTATGAGTTGGCCGCGCCCAGTCACCGAATCTTTGACGAGCGCGCAACCTATCTCCTAGCCGATATGCTTAGCGACAATCACGCCCGGGCCGCAACATTCGGATTGAACTCGTATTTGAACTTTGATTTTCCAGTCGCATGCAAGACCGGAACGAGTTCGAACTATCGGGATAATTGGACAGTCGGCTTCACCCCGGAATGGACCATCGGCGTCTGGGTCGGCAATCCGGACAACTCCCCGATGCGTGGCGTCACCGGCGTCACCGGGGCAGCACCGATCTTCCGAGAGATCATGCTGTACCTTCAGGAACAACATGGCAGCAGTTGGTATCGTACACCCGGCGGGATTGAGCGTTGCTGGATTGATCCTCTGACCGGTCGAGAAGTCACGAAAGATAATCCTCGCGCCCTGGAGGAGATCTTTTCGTTTCGCCCAGAATCGGCGCGGGCAGAAGATTATGACTCTGCGAACCGGGTGCGGCTACCGGCCGAATACCAGACTTGGCTGGAGAGCGATCAAAACACATCCATCCCGGTTCTCCGATCGCCCACCAAACATTTGCGTATCTTGCAGCCTGCGCCAGGCGGTTTCTATTTTCTTGATCCGGATCTTCCGGCGAAAGATCAACGACTTCGTCTGAGTGCGGAATCTAGCGGATCGCTGGAATGGAAGTCCCCTTCGCTCGATTGCCGCGTCGATGGCAACAAAGCCACTGTTTTGTTGCGCGAAGGTGAACACGAGATCATCGCCTACGACAGAACGACCGGTGAAACTGCTTCAACCTGGATCGTCGTGCGGCCATGGTAGGGCGAAACCCGACTCCGCCCAACCCGTCGCGCCGTAGGCTCGGCGAAGGCGGAAGCCTACGTCGCGGCCAGTTCTATGATTCGCATTAGAGGCACAGCTAGGGCGCGCCAAAGTGCAGCGACGGCGGCACGCCGTTGAGCGTCAGCGAGATGAGGCGTGTGGGCCGGTATCGTCCCGGCCTGTCCGCCGTCTGTCGGACTTCGGCTGATGGAATTTGATGGGCAGGCTTTTAGCTATGGGTAAAAACTTTCAGCGGCGAAGCCGCGGCTTAGAATAGCCCTAGCAGCCCGTTGAAATACCAATGAGACTTGATGATTGGCTCCAAACATGCAGCCCAAGGCCTCGGCCTACGGCCCGAAGGGCCAAAGAAAACATAGCCCAGACTTTAGCCTGGGTAGCCGGGAATAAAGGCGACCAGCCCTGTGGGGGCGTCTGAAAAGGCAAACCAGATCAATCCGAAGATCGGATGTTCCTCGCGCAGTCGGCTCATGGGATTAGCAATGAATCGCTCCGCGATTAGGTGATTGCACACCACATCTCCCGCCCCTACAGGGCGGTTGTTGTCGGGATGGAATTTCCCAGGCTAAAGCCCATGCGCGTCAACATAAGGGCCCAGACCAGCAGCACAGCTGTCTCCACAGCGTTGAGCAATGGGTTCCGGCCTATCCGCTGTAGTCCCGCAACGACGACGAAGGAGGAAGGAACGCAATGAAAGTAGCCGGAAAATCGTCCCGGAGGGACAGAGCGATAGTAGCCCGGTACGAAGTGCCGGGAAACGAAAAAAAACGCCTCCGTCCCGCTAGGGACGGCTGAAATGTTCAGGTCTCTTAGTGGTGTTTAGCTGCCGTTCAATGCCACGTGTCTAAGCGACCCACTTGCGATCAAGCGACTCCTTTCCTCCTTCGTCTCGCTTTCGCGAGATCACGGCGGACAAGCCGGGACGGCAGGGGAAGCATCCCTCAGCGTCTTTAGCAGTCACTTCCTTATGTTGACGCGCATGGGCTAAAGCCTGGGCTATGTTTTCTTGGCCCTTCGGGCCGTATCCCAACCCTCAGGGAGGCAGTTTCCATCAACCACGCGAAGTTTCGACGGACCCCTATGGGGACGTCGCTTTTTTTAGAGAGGTCCCCCAGCACTGAAGTGCTGGGCCTTTCTGCCCCTCCGGGAGCATTCTCCGGCTGCTTTCATGGCATTGGTCCTCATTCGTCGCGTCGTCGCCTCGGTGAATCGCAGCCCCGGTTCTGCCATTCAGAACTTGGGCAGCTTGAACCCCAGCCGCTGGAGCTTGCGCATGAGAACCGCTGAATCTGGCTCGGGTAACGGCAAAAGCGGCGGCCGCATGTAACGCCAATTGTCGTCATCGCTCGCCTCAGCTAGTACGGCCTTCACCGCAGCGATAATCGGAAAACCTTGAAATGTCTCGCGCACGCGGTTGATCTTGGATTGGATTTCGTCCGCTTCCGCAGTTTGCCATTTCTGATACAGCTGCTGCATTGTCTGGGCACCGACATTTGCCGTTCCAGAAATGCAACCTGCTGCGCCTAAACGCAGTGCCGGTAGCAGGAATGCTTCGTTACCGGGGAAAACGTGAAAGTTACTGAATTCTGTAAGTAACCTGCGCGTGTTTTCCCAATCGCCGGAACTATCTTTGATACCCGCGATCAACTCGCCGTTCCGCGCTCTTAGTCTCTCAATCAGAGGGAAAGGGATTCCGACCTGGGCAATCGGCGGAATATGGTAAAGATAAACGCGCAAACGCGAGTCGGCGATACGGTCAATGAAATCAGCAAAGAAAGCGAAAAGCCCGTCGGCGGAAACCGACTTATAATAAAAGGGCGGTAACATCAAAACACCGGAGCAACCGATCCGCAAAGCGTGCTGCGTCAAATCCACCGCGTCTGCCAGCGCGCAGGCCCCGGCGCCCACCAACAACCGGGTTGGATCAATGCCAGAACCAACCATCGCTTCCAGGAGATTTTTCCGCTCGGACAACGAAAGTGAGTTTGCTTCGGAGGTGGTTCCGAATACGACGAGCCCATCGCAGCCGTGTTTCAGCAACCAGTGGCAGTGTGCAACCGATCGCGTGGCATCGATCTCGCGATCCTGGCGGAACGCAGTCACGACAGGCGCCATGATTCCTTTAGGCGGCCCTTCAGTCATAAATAAGAATCCATTGGCGATATGACGCCGAAAATCCAGGCGAATCTGCCGGCCCTAAAGTTAGTCGCTCAGCGCGATGAAGACCCGGGCCTCCAAGGACCTGAACTTCTTGGCAAACGTCAAACAGTGCTTCCGCAGCGGGACGCCAGCTTTGCGACCATCCCCTGCCCCCTCGGGCCGGATTCACTGGAATGAAAGCGGCTCCGCGGCGCAGGCGATTTTCCTCGCCCGACCCCGCGCAAATTGTTTTACTCCGGTCAGTAGGGTTGTTCTTCCCAATCCCCTCGTCTGGGCAAAGCGGATCAACGAAAGTATAAATTTGCGCATCTCTCATCACGATTGGGGCGCACGTTGCTTTCGGAGAACGTGTTGCCCGGCCCTGCGAACCCGCTGGTTCCGATTAGGAAGGAAGCCAATACGATCGCATCTGGGAATAAAAATTAGAAACTAGCGTTCCTAGTAACAAGGAGTGGCTGAGAGCTTGAACTCAAAAAACAGGCTCACGGTATCCCGCTGTTGCATTCATAATCCTAAAATAGAACCTGAAAATCGAGAAATGATCAAACCATCCAAAGCAGTTGTTGCCGGCGCAGCCATCGCCGGTCTTCTTACCGGTTCAGTAGCCGCTCGGGCTTATGCCGCGAGCAGCGCTCCGACCAAAGCCGGCGTAGCGATCCAAACGTTAGACGCCGAAAAGGGCAAGCATTCTTGTAAAGGCAAAAATGAATGTAAGGGACAAGGCGGCTGCAAGAATAGCGAGAATAGTTGCAAGGGCAAAAACTCTTGCAAAGGCAAGGGTGGCTGCGCGACCGACGGCAGCAAACCGAAGTCATAATAAACCCCTACTCTGACAAGGTTCCCCTAACTGATCAAAATCAGTAAGGGGAACCTTCGTTCACTTCCGGCTTGGATTTGGTCGTCCCTGCCAAGTCAATTCAGGTGCAGAATTGACGGGTTGGACATTTGTTCAAACTGCGTCCTGTCCCACCTCTTCAGTTTCGGAGAGCAGTGCGACAGATCCGAAATTTCTAGTTCGTTTGGAATCGGCGCGCGCTGTTCTGTCTCTACCGACTGTCTAAAATCCAACAAGGAACCTTACCTCAACATGAATCCCTTCATCCAATTTGTAGCCGAAAAATATCGCCTGCTGGTCTCTCTGCTTAACTTTTTGCAGGCGCCATTTCTCCTGATATTAAGAGTCTATTTCTTCTGGCAGCTGTTCCTGAGCGGCAAAGGCAAGCTTTTTAACATCGCAAAAGTCTCGGAGTTCTTCGCAAGCCTTGGAATCCCGCTGCCCACTCTGAATGCCTACTTTATAGGATCGCTCGAATGTTTCGGCAGTTTGTTGCTGATTGTTGGCTTGGCATCACGACCTTTGGCTCTTTTGATAGTAGTTGCGATGTTTGTCGCGTACTTAACTGCTGATTTTGAGGCGGTGACGAAATTGTTGAGCTTTTACCCGCATCCGCATCAATTTTTTAAAGCAGCTCCATTCCCTTTTTTGCTGGCCGCGCTGATCATTCTGGTGTTTGGCCCGGGAAAGATTTCTCTCGATGCGGTCATCGGAAAATGGTTCGGCCAAAAATTGGCCTCTCGCTCACCGCATTGAGAAACTCGCGAGACTTCCCGATTGAGTAAGCAAAGTGCCAACGCTGATTAAAACAGAACGAACCCGGCCCGAAGAATGGTCCGTTCATCGGGCTCGAGCTTCCTCGAAGTGGACGCTACCGTTCTTTGCTTTGGAATGGGTTTGGGAGTGGGTGGCCTACTGGCTTAGTGGCTGGGCATTCCTGGAAGTGCTGGAATACGTCGAAAGACTGGGGATACTTGTAGCAATCATTTTTTATTTTGCCGATGGTCCTAATCGGACCAAACAAAAGCATTATCAAGCGTGGCAGGTGATCAACACCGCTCAAGGCAAGGGAGGCAGCGGGGGCCGGGTGGAGGCCTTAGAAGAACTTCACGAAGACAAGGTCTCTCTGGTTGGAGTTGATGTCAGCGACGCTTATCTGTTTGGCGTGCGACTTGACAAAGCGCGATTGGACCGAAGCAATTTTCACGGTGCTGATGCTCGAGGCGGAAGCTTTGAGAAAGCGAAACTCGAGTTTGCTGATTTCACTTCGGCCAATGTACGAAGGGGGAACTTTAGCAAAGCCGATTTGAGAAATAGCGTCCTAAACGATGCAGACCTCAATGGAGCCAATCTAGCCGAGGCAGATCTGGGTGAAACGGAGCTCAACCGAACAGATCTACGAAACGCTGATTTGAGCCGGATAAAATGGAAAGAGATTCGCGCTATCAAATTGGCCAACATTTATGGCGCTCGAAACGCCCCGGAGGGCTTTATCGATTGGGCGTTAAGCCAGGGCGCGGTCGCCATAGCAGCCGATAGCGACTGGAATGCGAAGCTAAATGCAGAACCCGCTGAGCAATGACTCAAAACCGCCATCCACGGCTATCAACAGCTATTTGGAATGAGCAAGCATCGCTCGACCGAGATCCTCCGCATCAGCGAGAGCGCCCACCATGGTTGAACATGAAAATGCTCACCCCACCGCATCAAATCCTTGTCGGAACTACGAATATTCTACGATTGTCTCGCCTGCACGCCGGTCGCTCGATAAAATTCGGCAGGGTGAGCCGATCTCGGGAATAATGCGGATAGTTCCAGTATCTTAACCTTGTCGCACTCGAATCTTCCTTCCTGATAAGAACAACCAACCCGATCGCGATTTATGCCAGCAAACGCATTCAACGGTAATACTGAGTACGGTATCGGCATCGGCCTGCGGGTACCACACTACCGGCACATTCTTGCAAAAAAACCCGTAGTAGACTGGTTTGAGATCATTTCAGAGAACTTCATGGTCGATGGCGGTCGACCGCTTGAAGTGCTTGACCAGATCCTGGAACAATACCGGGTCGTCCAACATGGGGTGGCCATCTACTTTGGTTCAGCAGATAGGTTTGACCGGGAGCATCTCCGGCGGCTCAAACGGCTGGTCAAGTACACCCAAACTCCTTGGCTATCGGATCATCTTTGTTGGGGAAGTGTCGATGGTCGCTATACCCATGACTTGTTACCCATGCCCTACACGTTCGCTGTCGCGCGGCACACAGCCCAAAAAATTCGCGAGGCGCGCGATTATCTTGAGGTACCGATTTGCGTCGAGAACGTCAGCAGTTATGCCGAGTATCACGTTTCTGAAATGACCGAATGGGAGTTTCTCAGTGAGGTCGTGGAGCAAGCCGACTGTGGCATCCTGCTGGACGTCAACAACATATACGTCTCCGCTCAGAATCATAATTTCGACCCATACGATTACTTAAATAATGTTCCTCACTCCCGCGTGGGACAGATCCATATCGCTGGCCATTCGAAATTTGAGAAATACATTCTCGATACCCACGATCACCCAGTTTTGGATCCGGTTTGGAAGATGTACGCTCACGCGATCAAGCTTTGCGGTAACACAGCCACTCTGTTGGAGTGGGACGATCGAATTCCGTCATTCGAGGAAGTGCACAATGAAGCGCTCAAAGCCAACCAATTCAAAGACAATGTCGTCGCCGGTTCCCCAGCGCATAGATAGCCGAGAAGAATTGCTCGAGATGCAGCGCGCCATGGCGGGCGCGCTTTTTCGACCGCTGACCGATGACTGGAACATGCAGAGCCAATCGGACGACGGCCGCCCGATGGAAGCGTTCGCCGCTGAATTTATTAAACCGAACGATCGTCTGAGTTCTTTTGACCGCCTCGAAATTTATAACCGACAATATTGGTTTCGTATCCTCGATTGCCTTTACGATGATTATCCTGGGCTTCTAGCGGTGGTCGGTGACGAAAAGTTCCTGAAGCTGGCAACCGCCTACCTTTCAAAATATCAGTCTGACTCCTACACGCTGCGGAACCTCGGCGACCGTCTGGAAAAATTCATCCGGGAAGAACCGCACTGGACTGAACCAAACCAAGCGTTGGCCATCGATATGGTGCGCTTCGAGTGGGCGCAAGTTGTGGCATTCGACGGCCCTTCCAAGCCGGTGGTTACGCCTGACGATCTAATGGACGGCTCGCCCGAGAGTCTGCGATTGGGCCTACAGCCTTACCTTTCAATCCTTAAACTAGATTACCCAGTCGACGATTTCCTTATCGCGGTGAAAAAGGATGCTGACTCATTGCGCGGGGAAGCCAGTAATGCCATCAATTCTGCTCCAACCACCAGGCATGAATCGTCGCAAATTGCCCTACCGAAATCCGATGTGACTTATCTGGCGGTTCATCGGTTCGATAACATGCTCTATTTCAAGCGGCTCGAGCCGGAAGGTTACGCCATCCTGGAAGCGTTGGTCGCCGGTTCCCTTTTGCCAGACGCCTGTGTCAAAGCGTTAGAGCAAAGCGCTCATACAGATGTGGATTGGCAAGCGCTCATTAAGGAGTGGTTCGACAATTGGGCTGCATTGGGTTGGTTCTGTCGACCCGACTAAAGACGACAGAAAAGTGCGAGCTTGTGATTGCGTTAACGAGTTAACTGTGGGCTGCCCAGTTCTCGATTTTTGTGCAGCCCGAGCGTTTGTCGCTACTGCAAGTCGTCCGGTAGGTCGGAGGGAATGTCGGCCAACGTCGGCACGTCCGAATTTTTTGCGTGACGGATGATTTCCTCTCCATCTTCGCGCGTTAGGTAGCGTTGAAGCACCAGCCTGCGCGTTGCGTCGACAACATCATCGACGTATCGCTCGTGGCTGGCGTACAGCGGTTTCAGATGTTGTCCGTCGAAGGGATGCACATAGCCGAGCAGGAAGTTAAGCCCGGACCCGGGGCTGCCGGCAAACCACTGCGCGGTCGGCACATCCAAGTAGGGCGAACGTACGCCGCCGGTGTAATTGCCAAACTTATCGAGAACAGGCGCGCCATTCTGAAAATTGATCAGGGCGCCGGGCGGCGGGGGCACGTTTTTTCGCACCCATAGATCGAGATTGGCGAATGCCGCATTTTGAAAGATTCCGATGTTAAGAGGACTGCGTGGCCCGAATCCCGCGGTTAGGGGTGGCATGGGCGCGCCTGCGGCGAGGATGTCGGCATAGGCCGGCCCGAAGTCGAGTTCATTCTGAGAGGCATGGGCAGCGCCCGCAATTTCATATTCGCGAAATCGGTCCTGGGGCTGGTTGCTATCGGCGCGTCTGCCCGCTTGCACGCTCGCAAGGAGAATCTCGCTGTTCGACGCCATGCGGATTATCGGCACACCTGCGTTCTTTATCTGCCCAGTTCCAGAGCCCAAAGGCGCCGGAGAGCACTGATTGATGGGAGCGGGACTGTTAAATCCCGTAGCAATCAGAAACCCGTCAAATATCGGTTTTCCATTTGCCTGTTTCGCCAGCGGATGGACCGCGTCGATGTAAGTCTGCAGATCAAAACCAGATTGAGAGTATCCGTAGCCATAGACACACTGAGTACGGTCAATTGGCTCGATGGCATCATTACTCCTGGCCCAGGCCGCGATCTGGCTGAAGATGTCCCAGATCAGTCCGTTCTCGGTCGTGCGCGAGCTGTCGCCTGGGATAATGGAAACTAAGTTTGTGCAATTTTCAGGATCGCTCAACGGCCGCGGATTTGCCCAATTAAGCGGCGCATAGCGCGTGGGATTGAACTTCTGCAGAGCGGCAGCTGTCACCGGCTTGCTCGTAAACCCGATCCACACGTCTCCGTTGTGAACGATGTAGTCCTTCGACAAGGCCCACCCGATTTCCAAGTCGACGAGATTGGTGGCGTTCAGTATTTCCACGATCACATTGCCGCTGAGTCGTTCTTTTCGTATGGGACGCCTTACCAGCATTCGGGTGGTGTAAGGCGCATTGGCCACGCCAACCGTGGCAGCTCCGGGAGCCGCCCACTCATAGACATTGGCTGTACCGCTGACAAAGTACTCCTCCTCTACGTAGCCGACCTTGCTGAGATCTTCCGGCACGTTTAAGTGATCAGCAGCACCCAAAGGATAAGAATCGCGTGTTACAGGCACTAACGTAGTTTGCGGGACCGGGACAGGGGTTTGGGCAGCGAGAGATTGAGCCTTGGCATGCCCGGCGGCAAACGCCATCAACAATTGCGACAAGATAATGGACAGAAGCCTTTTTTTCATAATGAAGTAAGACGAATCCTTTCTTAGTTTAGAGGATCGGTTCCTTGGGGTTAGTAGATAGTCGCGGGGGGGCGGCGGCCTTACCTTTTCAAGAAGGGGTGAACCGGAGATGGCATGGGGGGCAAATCTCCTTAACGCTTCACGCGGTTAAATAATGGCCGTGGGAGAATAGAATGAACATTTCGTCATAGCAAGCGCACATTTGTTCAATACCCAAGGTAAAAATAATGTTCACTCACTGCGTCTCCTAACAATTTCTTGACCGACTCCGTTATGCTCCCACCATGATTGTGGGGCAAAGCATGAAAACGACGGTCCTTATCGCGGCGACTCTAAGTCTCCTAGTTTTCGCTGATGTCCATGGTGATGAGAATAACGCGAAAGGTCCCGTGCTGCGGAGCCCGCATCCTCCTTATCCGGCGCAAGCGATCCAAGACCGCATTCAAGGGTCTGTAACCTTTAAATTAGCCATCAAAAACGGACAGATCACCAAGGTTACTGCGACCGGTCCCGAATTGCTGGCAAATCCATCCGCTCAATGGATCAAAGAGCATTGGCAATTCAAAAAGGGCATGACAGGTATCTACACCGTATCAATAGACTTCAAACTTCCCGAGGCATCCGCCGGCGCCTCTCCGGCCTCTTCAGCACCTCCGACATCTGCCGTCCCGGCAACTCCTACACCTTCTCCCACTCCTTTGATATCTCCTTCCGCCTCTTCCGCGAACTGAGCCAGAATATCAGCCCTCGTATTTGTCGTGATGGCGCACCCACGCCGGCGTGTGTGTTCTAACCCGGCCTTGGGGAACCAAATCGAGATATTGGTAGGCCGTATTCAGCATATCCAGCCCCCGGGCAAAGCCTGAATGGTGATTTCCTTTCGGATGATTTTCATGGCTCCTGCTTTACCTGCTTTTTGAGATTCTCTAGTTTCTCGTCCCAGAAGACGAAACGGTCTGATCCATTCTGCGCGCAATATCCTTAAGCCGGCTCAGCTGTTGCACGAGGGCAGGAAAATGGTTGAGACTGGAGATGAAGTTCCACAGATATGCGAGCATGGCGTAGATTGTGCCCGGCTCAATGTGCGGCAGTGAAGCTATTCTCGTGATGACAGCTGCCGCCAAGCCAATGTTGAAAAGCTCCATCGTGCCCCAGTTTGCCGCTTCCGCGTCCGAGAGCAGGATCCGCCATTTCGCCAGGAGCCGGTAATGGGCGAGAACACGGTTGGCCGGGCGCCGGGTCAGGACGGCAACCTCTCGTTCCAGTTGATTGTTTAAGCGTCTATTTAGCGCCAATGTGCGATTGGCATAGCGACGATTCAAAACTGCGAGCGGCACCAGGAGCATGAGGCAAAATGCCGCACTCCACGCATCATAAAAAAGAAGCAGGACCAGCGCGCCAAGCAACCCAAACACGGAATTGACCGTTGCCGGTATATCGCGCTCGAAGAAGTTGACAAATTCTCGGGATAGCGATGAGCGGGCTACAATCTGGGATGTAGATATTCCCATCTTACCTTGTTCAAAGACCGTGCGTGTGGCCAGGTCCGTGTAAATCGACGCAAAAACCCGAGAGTCGTAACTCTGACGGAAAACCCCGGTTGCGGTGTGAACGAACCACACTCCGAGAAGGAGGCCTAGACCTGTAAAATTGTGCTTGAGCAGTCCGTTGACGGCTAATCCTGTGACTGACGGATAAAGTAGCTCAAACAGGTTTTCCAAGAACGTGACGATATAAGTCGCGACAATACGTCCCCGATAATTCCCGAACATGTCTCGCAATGGTAAAGATCGCTTCGTCTTGATAGGTTGCTGCGCTACTATACAACGTTCTTTTTCCTGGATTCGAGATCTTCTTACCTGGCTGCTCTCAATTCGGCTGGCATGGTTGATACTGCTTCTCCGGAGCGATACGGGCTAGCGCGCTACCCCACTGGTAATGGCTCTCCGTACTGACGCCAACGGAGCGCTATCGTCGAAACGCACCGTCTTCCCAGTCGAGATCACTCCGAGTTGTTTCCAGAGTGCATTCAGATCGAGTGTCACCGGTTTGGCGCTCCATTCGTTGTAAAGCTCGGTCAAGACCGGAACGCCGGTGGCTTTATCACCTGTGGCCAGCAAGTCTGTCAGTTCCGCCTCAGTCTGGATATTTCCGTTTTTTTCCAGGATTGCTCGCACGGCATTTTCTAAGCCTTTTTGGTTTTGGGTACGACGCCGGATCTCGGTGTCGGCGTAAAGGCAAAACATGGCTCCCCCCCAATACGTACGCCCCCAGGTCGGCGTCTTGTCCAAACCGCGATCACCAGCTTCGGGAAGACCGTTCGGCATACCGTCGACCATGTCTCCCCAAATCTTCTCCGCCGACAATTGACCGACTCGCGCTCTGGCGACTGGCTCAAGATAAGTGGCCAAGCCTTCTTCGATCCAGTGATGCTTCTCCGCCACGGAAGGGAGCGCGAGATGCACCATTTCGTGAGTCATGATCCAATCATCGTCAAATTGCGCAGGGGTTGTATTTCGGCCTACCGAAATCTCAATTTGCGCTCCTTTCCAGCCTGAAGCGTGTCCTCCACTTACACCCCATCGGCTGTGGAGATTCACCATGATGCTCACTGTCGAAACAGGATACCTTTGATAGTAAGCGCTGACGGCCGTCGCGGCCCTTGTAATCCACGCTTGAATCGCCTGCTTCAGCGGTTCGGCCGGAGGCGCTGAAAAAGATACGCGAATGGTTGAACCACCGGACTTAAGCGTTAGCCCGTCGGCGACGCCTTGAGCGTGCAAGAGAGTGCCGGAGCACGCTAGCAGCAGAACCGCACTCGCTGTGAATGTACGATTTCGAAATGGATTGCGCATGAATTGACCTTTCAGTTTTCTCGACGAGGGCGGTCGTTGTGAGAGGAGCTCGGACCGTATTTTCTTCCCGCGAGTCGTCCAACTTTTCGTCATCAGCATTGCCATTACAAGAGACTCCCAGATAACGAAATCTATTGGAAATGCAAGGAAAGCGAGACTTCCGAAAGTTCAACCTCGGCTCATTTGACCGACGAGCTTGTCTAGTGCCTCGACGTAAGTGGTTGCTCTCCCTGGGAACTCGTCGAAGTAGAGCGCTTCGCGGGCGGATCACCAGTGGAATGGTAGAAGTCTCGAGTCTTCTCCATGCCGAACTTTCGCCAGCCTCAGAGGCTAAGCACGTCACGCCCATCGACGCGAAGGCCGGCGAACGGATGGTTAGAATTTGCTAACTAGACTGCAACTGTTTTCTCCCGACTCCGGCGCAATTCCGAGAAAATCTCACGCCAAGACGTCAAGGCGCAAAGACGGATTTGACCAAAAGGTAACAACGCGGCATAGCCGCAACCAAAGCGACCAAAAACAACCGCGAATAGACACCAATGGATCCTCCTTCGCTCTGCGAGCTACGGCGGGACAGGCTGCGAATTGATTTCTTTATTCGCGTCTATTTGCGTTCGCTCGTGGTTAGAAAATTCTCGCAAAAAAACAAGAATCGTAATCAGTATAGTACGGAGGAAGCAGGGGGCTTCGACTAAGCCCTCGGCGTGAGCTCGGCCGGCTTCTGCGTTATCTCGGTTTGCTTCTGCGCCAAACATTCTAAATTCCGCTTCTCATTCTTCGCGTCTTGGCGTGAGGCTCCAACCGATCATGGACGGCGGCTCGGCCGGCCGCCTTCGCCACCGGTGTGCATAAGTCGCTAGTCACTTCTCACCAATCAATTTGGGCCTCGATCTGAGCTCAGCCGGACGGTTGCGGCTTTGCCGCGCTGTTGCCTTCTGTTTCGAGGTTTTCTGCCTTCGTGTTCCTTTGTGCGATATCTTTTTCGTTGCGTCGTCATTACGGTTGATCTGCGCGCCAAAATACCGATGGTATGAATCCAAACTCTACTTCTGTATGCTTTTCGTTTTCGTTGGAATGACATTGCTGGCAGCGTTAACCCCAGGGTTAGCCGTTCTTCTGGTTACATCCAATGCGCTGAAGAAAGGTTTTGCCGCGGCCTGGCGAGCGACGATTGGAATAGAAATCGGGAATGCCGTTTATATCGTCGCCTCTGCTGCCGGCCTGACCGCATTATTGGTGGCGTGTGCCCCACTTTTCACTGCGGTGCGCTGGGCCGGCGCCATCTACCTCATCTACCTGGGCATCCGCTTGATCATCGTCTCTTTGCGCCCAACTACCAAAGCTGAATTGGCAAGCAGGGTCCGTGCGCTGAACCCACTGCTGCAAGGAGTTTCCACCCAATTAGGTAATCCGAAAGCTTTGCTCTATTGGACCGCTCTCTTCCCGCAGTTTCTTGATCGAACCCACGATTTGTTGCCTCAGTTTTTCCTCCTGGGTACCAGCGTAATTTGCGTGGAGACCGTCGTCCTTACTGGTTATGCACTGGCAACAGTTTCTGCTCGAAAAGCGATCGCGGGACCTCCTTTTATGAAGAGAGTCATCGACGGTATTAGCGGAGGGTTCTTTGTCGCGGTCGGTTTGTTGCTTGGGACAAAAAGCGCGGAAGCGTAGGTTCTGCATTGCTCACTGCGAGGGGAATCCAGGCCTTAGGCAACTGCTGATTTACCATGTAACATCAACGAGCGTCTCTTACAGCGCATAAACCAAGACCGCGGCAGACTGAGCGCCCCGATGGGGGCGAGCTACCAGAAGGCGGCTCCATTGCGGAACAAAGATGCCGGTGCGCGCTCCGGCTCCGGTGTTCACTTTGTTCACTCGGACGAATTGATCCGGACCATGACTTTCAATGATTTCTATCGCTCCCTCGCCGCCAATTACGTAGATGCGGTGACGGACCTTGTCGTAAAATACATCGTCAGCATCGCCGATAATTGGCAATTTCTGGACGATCTGGCCGGAATCAGTATTCAGGATAACCAGTCTTCCAGGCAACCGGCACGCAACGAAAAGCCGCTTGCCAGCCTCATCTAAAGCCATCGGATAGTTTGCCAACGGGCCCCCCAATCCCCATTTAGCGATAACAGCTCGGTTCTTCGGGTCGATCACCGCAACACCGAATTGTTTCGGGACATTGACATAGGCTCTATCCCCGCTGCGTTCGATCTGAAAAGCCTCAGGGTGCGTGCCAAGCGGAATGTCGGCGATCTTTTGCATTCGGGAATCAATGATGGCGATGCCGCCATCTCCGTAGCCTACCCAAATCTTACTCGAATGTTCGTCGTAACGGATATTGTCAGCGTCGTTGCCAAGATCCGCCGTTTTCTGAAGCTCGAAGCTTGTGCCATTATAGGCGCGGAGTTTGCCGTCTCCCCCAGTCGCCACAAAGAGCCCTCCGCTCGCGCTATCGTAGTAGACGCCCTGCGGCTCCTTTAGATTCTTGATTTGAGCGATGCGTTTGCCTTCGCGAAAATCAAGGATCTCAATCGAGCCGCTTTCCAGGGCTGCCACAAAAACACGTTGTCCCGCGACATCTTCCGAGAAATGATCGATTCGACCTTCAACACCTGGCAACTCGATTTCTTTCTCCAGCTTAACGATTTCTTTTTCTTGCCCCTCCGCGGAAGGGAGCACTGTGCGCACGATGAATACGAGAGAAAAACCGATTCGGCCGAAGCGGATCATTTCGCAGTTTTCCGATTGACAGGATATTGAGCCTTCGGCCGCGCAGCCCGATTAAGCATCTTTGGGCGGAAACCAGAGATGTTTTTCTGCGCGGCAGAACTTTAGCCATCGATACAGCGCGTCATAAACGATGAATCCGTCTCGCAGCACTGCCTGATCATCGTCACCGTGGAGACTTGAGAGACCTAACGAGATCGCAAACAGCCCGGCGCTTTCAGGGGTTAGATCGTGTCGATCCGTATCTGCACCGCGAACGATCAAAGCTAAGTATTGCAGCTCTCGTTCTCCTAGATGGTATTTCTTGAGGAAGGAATCGAAGCTACAGAATTCGCCTTCGTGGGTAAGTTCTACTTCCTGGACATCGTAGGGTATCGCGTCCAGTTTTTTGGCCTGTTCAACGACTCTTTCTGGCGAAACGAAAATGAACTCCGGTTCCTGATCAATGAATCGAGCAATCAATCAGGGGCAGGCAACCCGGTCAATCTTTGGGCGTTCACGAGTGATCCAACGCATACATTTCCAGTTTGTTAGGATCGCTTTGTGGCTTACTTATTGGAGGCGATCGACTGAGTGCCAATCGCCGCCTTTACGCCGCGAGCGAGATCTACGGCTTTGCCTCGACCGTAATAGTGCAGAAAAATCATCCGGGGATTCTCTCGCCAATCATGTGCTGATGAATGGCGACGATGTTAATGCCAGCGCCACGCAATGTTTTGAGCACGGTTTGCAGTTCGCTTTCCCAGACAGCGAAGTCGCCGACTACTATTGCGTCATCCGAAGTACCTGCAAATGCGGCCCACGTGTTAACGCCCATCGTATTGCCAATCATACAGCCACACGCCATTTTCACTTCGCGACCAATAACAACCTTATACATTCCGTCCTTGGTATCGCCTTTCTGCCCGAACACCTGACCGATGACCTGGCCGTCAATGGAGCTTTGCCCTGGAAGCTGTCCTGTACCGAACCCATCAGCCGGCTGCGGTGTTTTTGATCGGATCTCCTTTTCTCTATCGAAAACGGCTTTGAGTCCCTGAGCCAATTTATCGACGGGACCTTCCCCACCGATGTGCATGAAATAGACCTTGGGCTTGTCGAAGAAGAAGTGATTGTGCAGCGCAGTCACTTCGAGACCGCTGTCTAGTGCCGCGCTCATCACTGAGTTCACCTCGTCCTCAAAGAGAACCATGTCACCCATGACCATAACCTCGCCGTTCATGGTAGGCATGAATGCGGCCCAGGAAGTCAGCCCCATGAATGGCGCCATGCGACTTTGCTCGACAGTGACTGGTGTATCGTCTCGGGGTTGGGAAATCTTAAAGGTGTTCTCGTTCTCGTTCAGCACCCCCTTTAGACCCGTGATTGCCTCGATTTTAGCGGTGTCTAGTCGGCCTTTTTCGGCGGTGCCTGACGCACCGGTTCCAGAGCAGGTTGCCAGGGCGCAAACTGCCGCCACGCGGGGAAAACATCGACACTTCATGAGAGAACTCCTAAAAGTGAAGGGTAACGTTATATGTGTTACACTAGGAAATAGACATGTCAAATCAAGCGATCGGTTCTTGGCTATTTCTGCTTTTTAATCTGCCAGCCCGCCAATCGAGTGATCGGGTGAAGATCTGGCGCCAACTGAAAAAGTTCGGCGCTATCCAGCTCAAGACCTCTACCTATATCCTCCCGGATGAATCCGCGCATTACGAACGTTTTCAGTGGCTGGCCAAAGAAATCGTAGATTTCGGCGGAGAGGCTACCCTGGTTAGGGTCAAGGATATTGAAGGACTTCCTCCCGCCGCCGTGGTGGCGCTGTTTCACGATGCCCGTAGCCGAGACTACGATGAGATTGCCGAGCCCTTAGTCCAGTTGCTCAAGGACCGCAAAGCGCGTAAGGAAAGTCTCGATGCATTCAGTAATCAATTGCAGAAACTGCAGCAGCGATGCCAGGAGATTCAGAGTATCGATTACTTCCACAGCCCACGCGCGGAAGATCTTAGAATGCTCTTTCAGAAAGCCGCGGCGCTCAGTGGTTCAAAGAAAAAGCCGGAGTCACGGAAGCGGCTCCAGGCCGAACAATACCGGAACAAAACGTGGGTGACTCGCCTTCACCCTGAGATCGATCGAGTGGGCTCAGCCTGGTTGATCCGAAAATTCATCGATCCGGAAGCCAAATTCGTTTTTGCCAATACACCGGAAGAATTCGCTGACGCTATCCCCTACGACATGTTCGATGTGGAGTTCAGTCATCACGGCGACTTGTGCACCTTCGAGACTTTGATCGATCGATTTCGCATTCGCGATAAAGCGATCACTCGTATGGCCCAGCTCATTCATGACGCTGACCTTGAGGACGATAAATTCCACCGGGTGGAAGGGTTCGGGGT
Source organism: uncultured Verrucomicrobiae bacterium (assembly GCA_963804425.1). GTDB lineage: Bacteria > Verrucomicrobiota > Verrucomicrobiia > Chthoniobacterales > JAFAMB01 > DASTDH01. The sequence continues at coordinate 207,430 of CAWDQF010000009.1, forward strand.
GGAACAGATTTTCAAAGGCTGGGCCAAGGAAGGTCGGAACGATCAAGAGATTCTGGCTCTCGGGTTTGAATGCTTCAAGGCGCTATACGCGCTTTTTAAGAGAGTATGAAAGGCGCACGGACCGACAGTAACGCAAATGAAATGCCTCTGATTGCAGCGCATCACCCCGGATTCGGGGAAGCTTTCCGCTTTTGGTTGAAGCTCGGATTTATCAGTTTCGGCGGACCGACTGGACAGATTGCGATCATGCACGCCGAGTTGGTGGAAAAAAAGAAATGGATCAGCGAGGGCCGCTTCCTGCACGCGCTTAATTACTGCATGCTTCTACCGGGCCCTGAGGCTCAACAACTGGCGACCTATGTCGGTTGGCTTCTGCACAAGACCTGGGGCGGAATTGTGGCTGGAGTTTTTTTCGTCATTCCGTCCATCTTCATCCTTTGGACACTGAGCTATATCTATGTGGCGTTTGGAAACATCGCCTGGATCGCAGCCCTCTTTTACGGCCTGAAGCCGGCAGTGTTGGCGATTGTGGCAGCCGCGGTGATCCGGATCGGGAGACGCGCGCTGAAAAACGAAGTCATGTGGATACTGGCGGGGGCCGCATTTATAGCGATTTTTTTTCTCCATATCCCGTTCCCGTTAATCATCTTCAGCGCCGCGCTCATCGGGTTCGTCGGTGGCAAGTGGAAACGAGAGAAATTCCTGGTTATTCGTGATCACGGTAAAGGGACAAATGACTCCGTCTTGGACGATTCCTCAGCGGTCCCGGAGCATGCTAAGCCCTCATGGAAACGCGCCCTGCGGGTTTGTGTTACCTGGACTTTACTTTGGTGGGCTCCGGTCCTTTGGTTGAGCTTTTGGCTCGGTTCAAGTCATACGGTCGTGCGGGAGGGCGTCTTCTTCAGCATAGCCGCTATGGTCACTTTCGGCGGAGCTTACGCGGTCCTCCCCTATGTGGCGCAACAGGCTGTCCAACACTATGGCTGGCTCAGCGCCGGCCAGATGCTTGACGGACTCGGGTTGGCGGAAACAACGCCCGGCCCTTTGATTATGGTCACGCAGTTCGTCGGCTTTGTTGGTGCCTGGAACAATCCTGGTCAGTTACCGCCAATTCTCGCGGCCACTCTGGGCGCTCTAGTAACGACCTGGGCTACGTTCGTGCCTTGTTTTCTGTGGATCTTCCTGGGTGGGCCTCATATCGAACAGCTGCGTGGTAATGAAGGAGTGAGCACTGCTTTGTCCGCAGTGACCGCAGCCGTCGTCGGCGTGGTCTTGAATCTGGCCGTTTGGTTCGGGCTGCACGTCATCTTTCCGGCCGCGAACACGGTGGATTGGTTCGCCGTGGTCCTCAGCGTGGCGGCTTTCGTTGGCATGATCAGATGGAAATGGGATATCATCCCGGTCGTTTTTGGCGCTGGCTGTGCTGGCCTGATCTTCAAAATGTGCTTTCAAAACTTAGTGAACGGCTGACGCCCCCGCCTTAGCGCCATGCGCTCCTGAGGCACCCGAAATTGTTTTGCGATGACAACCGCGGATGGACACGATTGAACACGAATTTGATCGTGTCAATTCGCGTCCATTCGTGGTTAACAAAATCCTCGTTCTAAGGAACTATAGTACACGCTTTTTCTCAGACAGCGTCGGGCCGAGATGTCTTATTTACGACGCCGGCTGCGGTTGGGGGCTGTTCATGAGCGCAAAGCTATCGACGCATTGGATCAACTTAGACGAAACCTGAGTCCATTGCTCTGGCGTCGCAGTTGCCGTGGTTAAATAAACTTTGTCTCCATTCTTAACCGCTCGCGCATACCAGTGCAGCGATCTTCCCGATAAGGTGCCTGCATACTCGACCACCCATTCGTTGGCCGAGGCCATGCGTTCGTTGAGCACTTTGATTCCGGCCGAATCAAATTCCTTCTTGGTCAGAGAAACATAGTCATTAATTGAGTTCGGGAAATCTTGGATCAGTACGTTCACATTTGGAGCGAACCCTCCGGTGGGTTGCAAGAATAACACGGCCGTCGGGCTTTGACCGGCCACACTGCCAATATCCGAGCGTTTCACGCCGAATCCCTCGGCGTTAATAGTGAAGCCTTCCGATTCGAATCGCAGCAAACCGGTGTCGGACTGCGATCGAGCGATCAGCGGCAGAAAAGCGAGAAGGAGAGCGATCCGCAAAATCTTCATGACTTCAACCAGTAGTGGGATATTCCAACAAAGGTACGTAAAACGCCACGGAATTATCGCCACTGACACAGTCCCGTTCACACGAGAAGCGTGAGACGTTAGACCCCTAATATCGTCCATGGCATCCACCACGACGGGAGCCGTCCGGTTTCGATGGCGGGGCCCAACTCCGAAGAGCGCCTGGAGCTGCGGAGTATTGCCGCCGGCGCGGCTCCGAGATATCCGTGAGCCTGTCGCTCGATTATCCTGGCAAATGCGCTAATCCCTAGGGTCGTTTTCGGTTCCAACGTTCCGGAGTGCTCAGTTAAAGATAAGGCTGTGTCGAATACGCCCGGTCAGCCGAACTCGTGAAAAAGCCTCTCACACAATTTGGAGCATCACTATGTTCAGAATGAAGATTTTAAATGCCGTCGAACAGGAACAGTTTGAGTCCCCGCCGGTCTTCAATAGCGTGCAGCGGAAACAGTATTTTGATTTCTCCTCAGAGCTGCTGACTCTCGCCCAGGACCTTCAAACACCCACGAACCAAGTCTGCTTTTCTTGTGAGTTGCGGCTACTTCAAGGCAGCCAAGCGCTTCTTCCCGAACCGCCGGTGCTCGCGACGAGACCTCGACTACGTCGCGCAAAAGCTTGGGGTTTCAGCCCGAGTCGATCGATGTGAACAGCTATTCTGCTACGACTCGCCTTCGACACGAAAGGCTCATCCTCGACTTCTATGGCTTTCGACCCTTTGATTCGACTGCCAGGAAGTTCGTTACCGGCGAGATCGAGAAATTGGCACACTCCCAGTTGTAAGCGGTGGTGCGCGGTCCGTTGAAGGAAGCACTCGCGTGATTGATGCCTGGTCTCACCTCGCTGACCGAGAAGATTGCCTTCGCGCTACGGAAGTCGACACCAAACGCGACTCTTAAAGACCTCCGCCCCAGCTGTACTGCCAGGAGATGCCGATCACGTTGAAGGTGCTCCCGGTTCGTGAATAAACGCCGGTATTACCGTAAAGCTTTACCGAGTTTTTCCGATCAATGGGAAACGTGAAGGTAGCGCCGAAACGCCAATTCTCTTGCGAATTGTCACTTGTCACACCGTCTTGCGTCGTTTGGCCGCCGACGTAGTAGTTAGCGTCAAGTGCACCCCAAATGCCTCGGCCAAAACTATGGATGAGGTGGCCACTATCACCTCCAGGTTGAAACCCCGCAGGCCAACCTGAATCGGGCCGTCCAATGGCTCAATGTGAGCTACAGCATTTGGTTCAATCGGAAGTATCAGCGGATTGGACCGCTGTTTCAGGGAAGATTTAAAGCTATCGTGCACGACTGGGCTAGCCATGCCCTGACGATCAACAAATACATTCACCTCAATCCGCAATTCCGTCCCGGTGTGCAATAAGTCAGTGACTTGTTTGGGGACTATGTTGTACACTGGCAGGCGTGAGTTTAGGTAGAATTGTGTTGGCACCGCCTGAACGGCGTGAATTGAAACGCAGGGCGCGGAAGCGGTCTCTGGCAGTAGAGTTGGTTAAGCGTACAGAGGTCATTTTGATGTTAGCAGCGGGTCATTCTTACCGGGAAGTTCGGCAGCGACTGGATTGCAGTGATGAGTATATCCGGGAGTGGAAGAGGCGCTTTCAAGAAGAGCGTTTGGCCGGACTCGATTCGCGTTATCGCGGTAGTCAACGCCGAACGCGGACAGCCGAGACCGAGGCGCGTATCCTGGAGGCCACGCGCCAAGGTCCCAATGATGGTACGACCCATTGGAGCAGCTATCGGCTTGGCAAAGAGCTGGGCATTAGTCAGTCGAGCGTGAGCCGTGTCTGGCGCCATTTGGGTATTCAGCCGCATCGAGTGCGTGGGTACATGGCCAGCGATGACCCTGAGTTTGAAGAGAAGGCGGCCGACATCATTGGCTTGTACCTTAAGCCACCGCTCAACGCTGCAGTGTTCTGTGTCGATGAGAAGAGCGCGATCCAAGCACTCGACCGACTTGACCCGGTTTTGCCGCTCTCCCCTGGCAGAGCCGAACGGCATGGCTTTGAATATTTTCGTCATGGTACGCTCTCACTGGATGCCGCGCTAAACACTCGCACCGGTGACGTCCTGGGAAAGACCACCGCGCGGCCTACCAGCGCCGAGTTTGTCGACTTTCTCGGCCAGATCGTCGCCAGCCAGCCTGAGGGTCGAGAGATTCATATCGTGGCCGACAACTTGAGCGCACATAAAACCAAGAATGTTTTCGAGTTCCTCCAGGCCCATCCAACCGCACGCATCCACTACACCCCGACCTATTCCACTTGGCTCAATCAGGTCGAGATCTGGTTTTCCAAAATTCAACGCGATGTCATCTCTCGGGGAATCTTCACTTCCACGACCGACCTATCCAGAAAGCTGATCCGTTACATCAAGCAGTACAACAAAACCGCCACACCCTTCCGCTGGAGAGTTAAGAATGCTGATAATCGCATTAAACCAGTCACCCAACGAGCCTCTGACTCAGCGCACTAGTCTTAAGCCCTTGAAGTTACTGGATGGAATTATGTCAGCTCCCCCGCCAGGCAGATCAGCGCGGGCGCTCATGTTCTGCCTGTCTATCTGTATTACTCTGGCTGGTCGAGTCTTCGCTCAAGATGTCTCTAACAATGGACAGGATTTTACCCGCCCTCCTGCCCAATACGATTTTCGTAATGAGTTCGAAGAAAAGGCCGGCGATGTCTGGCAGGATATCTTTATCCTGCGGGTGAATCGTCCCTTTTCTTTAGGGGGCGGTTGGAAAATCGGGACCCGGCTGGATTTGCCTTTCGTTCTCACGAATAAACCGAGTAAAGATAACCCCGGCGGGAAGGATACTTTTGGCCTCGGAGACGTCCTGATCCAAGGTGCCCTGATCGATGAGTTTTCCAAGCGCTGGGCCGCTGGCCTTGGACCACGGCTGGTTCTACCGACAGCCAGCCAGGACCAGTTTGGTACCGGCAGAATTCAAGTCGGACCGATTGGTGGTGTTCGCTATTCCCTGCCGGAAATTTCCCAGGGTTCTTTTGTAGAACTGGTGGCCAGATACGACTGCGACATTGGCGGCCAAAGAGGGCGCAGCCATATCAGCCGAATCCGCTGGAGTCCGACGCTTAATATCAATTTGCCGCAGAAATGGTTTGTCACTTTCTTTCCATCACAGGATATCGCCGTGAACTTTCTCGATGGTGGAAAGTGGTTTTTCCCGTTCGATTTCCTGATCGGGAAGCGTCTGTCCAGCAGGATGGTAGTTTCGCTTGAGACCAGCGTCCCTATTGTAAAAACCTATAACCTTTACGAATTCGGATTGAAAACGCGCTTCAGTTTCACGTTCTAACGGGCGCGAAGTGCAATTCTGTCAAGGACCATTGCCGAGAGATAGAGGCGCATCCGATCTTCCCGGCGTCGACGGTGCGTTGTCGGTCCAGCAGCCGCCGGAGCGTTCCCGATGTTCCTGAGAAGCAGGCGAAGAAGTTAAAGCTGAATTCTGTTATCTGTTGCGGCTTCTCCGCTTCTGGATGAAAACGTGGGGTGTCGAACGTCAAATCAGGCAATATCCTTTTCGGCTCCCCGCCGTTGTGCCAGAGCGTGCCTTCGTCCTCGTTTCCTGGGCTGAGGGGGTCAAGGGATCCGGAACGCAAACATCAATTGTGCGATGCGAACGGAACAGAAGAGGTAGAGTATGATTACGAGGACTCGCAGTAAGTTCGGCGTCTTCGTCCTGGCCAGCTTGTGAAATCCATCCAGGAGGTTGAGAACGGCAAGAATAAGACCGCTCGCTGCCACTCCATATCCGGTCCATTCGACCTGGAAGACGGGAAGCGCTGGCATACGTGGTCCATGAACGGTGGCGTACATTCCGGCCGCAATGATAAGAGTGGCGATCACGAGGTTACGGACGTGATTGAAGACGGCCTCCAAACCGCCTTGCTCGAACGTGATTCGGTGTAAGGATTTCCACGCTTCGATTACGTTTTCCATATAGCGATCAGCTTGTTTCATAGTTCAAAATTCCGTTTAGACCAAAACGTTGGTTTTGGACAACAAAAGGTCCTTATTCACCAAACGGTGAGTAGAGGTCCTCGGTTGCGACCCGAGCCTGGCCCCGTCAGCCGAACGTCGAGTTTCTTGTTTCGCGTTCTGGCGCGAGCGCAGCTAGACAGCCTGGCGCAGTCTGCTGTCTATCTTTCGTCGAACTTCAGGTTCATCGATTGTCAGCTGTAAGAATATTGAATCCGGTACCGCTGTGGGTTTGGCTGCTGACTGGCGCATCGGTGAGGACCAGTGTTGTTCCTGGTGTGATCAACTCCCGAAGATCCTGGCGAAAGGATGAATTGATCGAGATGCGATTTTCCAGGTCTTTCAAGTTTGGTGCTTTTTTGCCAACACTAGCAGTGTAGGCCCAATCGCGGCGGCCGCTGGAATCGATGGTCGAGTCGGCCGAGTAAACGTAGGTGCCCGACAGGCGGGCGGTCTCTAACCCAGCGATCGGTGCGCGTCCTATTTCCACGCCACCACGGTAGACATAGATCCTGCGATCAGGGTGCACTCATGATGATTGAAACTGGTCCTTTCGGCGATTTTTCCGGCGTCCAGATGAAGCCACCTGCTGGCGGAGTGCCTGTCTTTCCGGAAAAGAGGAGACCCGGCCGAACGGTATGGTCCGGAGCGGACTTATTGTCGGCGATAATGATGGTGGTGCCGATGCCTGTGACCGAATAAAGTCTCATCGCGAAATCGACCGGCATTCGCACGCAGCCCGCCATGCCGGATAGCCCGGCAAATGTCCGGCATGTAGCGCGATACCGCTCCAGGTGAGTCGTTGCATGTGCGGCATCTGCGCACCTTTGTAAATGCTCGATGTGTGACTGACCTTCTTTTGCAGCACCGTGAACACGCCGGTGGGCGTGGTCTTGCCCGGTTTGCCGGTACTTACCGTTGAGTGTGCGATGCGTACTCCATTGCGATAAACGTAAAGGAGTTGATCTGGCAGACTTACTAAGACAACTACCGGACCAGCCGGCGATAGCTCGGGGTGCCAGCTGTAGTCTCCCGGCTTAAGGCCTGAACTGAGGGGAGCAACGGCACGGCCTTTGGTGTGGGCCTGCGCGTAACATTGTGGCGTGAACAAAAGGAAGCTTGATGAAAACGGCGATGACTAGGGCGACAAATTGAGGCGCTCTTTGCCCGAAAGGAGCGGCTACCAGAACGCCAAAGAGAGCCGCTTGTGTAATGGATCCCCGGTTGTTCATCGAAAATCAATTCCCTTGCAGCGAGCCTTCTAATTTTCTCGATCTGGGTCCAAACGGAAGAGTATCGGCTCAGTTAGTCAGCCATCGTGGGGTGAGGGTTGGTCGGTGCTATTGGACCTTAGTATTACTGCGCTAAACAAATCTGCCCCTACTTGCTAGGCGTGTATTGAGTGATCTTCGTTCCCTGCAACCCCAATCCACCCATTAGCCCTTTCTGGTTAAAGTAGAAGACATAGATCCCCTTATTTAGATTTGTGGTAGAAAGTGAGCCGGCTATCGCGGAATCGACCACGACCAGGCTTGGAGCCGTACCAACTTCAAATCCGCCACTTTTCTTGAGATAATTAAGAGAGGCGTCGTTCATAAAGAACATGGCGTAACTCGACTTTTGGACGCCGGCCTGAAGGCCGTAAGAACCACCCACGATATTGTAGTAGGCAACTGCTCTTCCATTCATCAGGAGGGCCCCGTCACCACGGTGGGCGGCGACCAAGAAACCGCCCTTTATAATGTTTGGGAAAACGAGAATGGCCTTCGCTTTTTCGCCAACTGTCTTTGCGCCGCGATTTTTCGAATAAAGAACATTCAGAGTCGTTATTGAGTTCTGTTCGAGTTCGGCGGCAGTGGCAGCCCGGCTATCGCTGGGCACAAAGTTCACAGAGCCTACGGCAACGAAGATGATGGCAAAAAAGGAAGCAATTCTCATGGGATCAGGTGCGGTTGACGGTCATTTTGTGAAGCTGAGGGTAAACATTCTAAGCGAGCGTCTTATCAAAGGAGCTTTTCGAAAGCCAGTAATTAAAGTGACCTTCCTTATACCCCGCAAGCTGACACATACCAGATCAAGAACCTTTTGCTTCTGAAGTAACGTTTCTTTGCGCCTTTCCACTTAGGCTGCACCACGCAAGGCGCTGGCGGTGGTACTACCGTAGCCGGCGTAACCCAGGCGCTCGAACCGGTAATGAAAAGCCGATTTCCAGGCGATCTACTTACCCTGCGATTCACCGACGTCGATCTAGCAGGCCGGTCGGCGGCACTGAGCTCGGCGAGGATTGTGCGAACTCATAGACCGACCCGGCTCTCCTTTGATTATGTGCTACGAGATCAGTCTGGACATTCCACGGCGCGCGGATCGGAAAGACTGATAGGTACTTCAGCGGCCACTAGCTCCGGGCGCTCCGGCCCACTGTCTTCTGAGGGCAGAATATTACAACATTGGCTTAGAGGACTTTCCGTGACTCGGTGAACAATAGACGTGGACGACTGAACAGCATCGCCCATTTTCTCAGCACGCGGTTCGGCGTCAGGGAACGTGTTCGTGCGCAAGCAGGAGTTTTGGCGCCAAAAACGGGACCCTAGCAACACTCGAGAATCTGAGAACTATCATCGGCTTTCGATTGGTCTTGAGCCGATTTTCAGCTATCTTGGAGGCAAAGCTCCAGACCGATTGCAAGCAATGTGAGACTTCATTCGGCCCAAGCGGTACCCATTTACCGCGTCGCCATTTTCTGAAAATCCTCGGTGCAGCGCTCTCGATTCCGGCAACTTTGCGAGCAGCCAAAAAAGGCGCACCGCCTAAACCGCAAAATGTGCTCTCCCCTGACGAAGCATTGAATCGCCTGATGGTAGGAAACCACCGTTACGTAGATGGAAGCATGCGGCGTCATGACTTTATCGCTGAAAGGCCTGCATTAGCTGTTGGCCAGAATCCTTTCGCGGGGATACTCAGCTGCGCTGATTCACGGATTGGACCTGAATACGCCTTCGATCCTGGTCGTGGCGATATTTTGCTTGCCGGGTAGCCGGAAATTTTGCCAACAACGATACCATTGCCAGCTTTGAATATGCGGTAAGCGCTCTTAGCGCCCCGTTGATCTTTGTCCTTGGTCACCAAGCTTGCGGGGCGGTAGACGCTACTATTAAACAGGTGAAAAATGGTACCTCATTTCCGGGCCATATTCCTTCGTTAACGGAAGCCCTCACAGCTGCAAGTGACCAACCCGGCGACCTGCTGGCAAATGCCATCAAGGAAAATGTGGTGTTAACTGTTCAAAAATTGCAAACTACCGGTCCGATTCTGAGCGAGGCGGTTGACCAGAAAAAATTGAAGATTGTAGGCGGCGTGTATGATCTTCGTACGGGCAAGGTAGAGTTAGTCAGTGCTTAAATGCTCAGTTATCCGATTTTATAGAAATAGACTCTGTGCATTGAAACTACTTAGCCTGCATTTCTCACAGATGCGCAGCCTAAGGAGTCCTCGTGCGCCCGGCATCTGCGAGAAATTCAGGTTCCGGCAGCCCCGAAAGCTTTCGAGCCGCTTTATTTGACAAGGTAGATTTGAACACTGTTTTGAATTTTTAAACCAAAATTTGCTCTTACACAGACGCGACAGCGTTTGTGTAAGAACTTTCTAACCGGCAATCAGCAATTTGCTCTTCCCAAGGGTGTGAGACTTGCGTGGTTAGGTCTCGCCACTATTTACCGAGATGCGCGAGCGCGGTTTGTAGTGGAGCGGTGGAGACCCGAACAACTCCGCGGAAGGGAATATACATATCCAGTACTAAGAAGATAGCGGCTGAAACAGAAAGGGCGCAGAGACATAAAGTCGCCAGAACAACAGGCGTGCGCGGTGCTAAGAGACCAAAGCTACAGAAAGTAAGAGCAAGCCAGAAAACCAGCACCACGAGCAGTGGTGGGGGAACGGAGGTGGTAGCCTGCTGTGCCATTAGCCACCGCTTTTTTGCGAGATCAACCGCCACACTTATCGCCTGGTTCTGCAAAAAGCGTTGAGCATCGTTCTGTGGCGATAATCCTTGAATTTTCTCGTAGAGAACCTCTGTTCCGCCAGCCGCCGCTACCGTCCCCGAGTTTTGGGACCCCCCTTTCCCTAACATCGTATCGAGTACGCGGCTAACGGCGTTCTGCAATAGATCGCGAGCCTCCTTAGTCTCTGGCCCGTAGTTCGCCAGGATGCGGTCTAGCAAAATGACATTGGCGGACAGCTCCGTGAGTTCAGTGTTCTGCGTATCGAAGAAACTCTTGGCCGACGCGATCAAGAGCCCGAGAAGGATGGCGGTCATGGTTCCGATTAATCCCATGCCGAGTTTCACAGTATCTTTCGACTCACTACTCAGATGCTGCGGCGGCAGAACCGCGCCAAGAACCAAACCAAGCAGCGTGCCGCCGGCAACACAGGCGAATGCGATCAAACTGATTATGATTGAGATCATGATGATTATTTGGTGGGGTGTGAGGCCGCCGTCGCTCCAAACGCCGCGCCGTCACGCACGTGAGCCGATCCTGATTTTTTTGAGGTATCACTTGGGCCCGAACGCCTGAGGGTCGCTAAATGCAGACGAAGAATTCGTTTCAATTCGGCAATGGTTTGAGGAAGAGCAAAGGAGCCGTGTGGACCGGGTACGATCAGTTCCGATTGGGCGCCTGCCAGATGCGAACTCCAATAGGGTACCACGCCGTCGGAACTGTTCGGGGTATCGCCGCGACCCCGATCGCCAATGATCGAGTAGTAGGGAACGGTGATTGGAAGAGTATCAAGTGCATGGAGGACTGGGTTTCGTGGAGAAAGACCGTTGATCCCGGTCGGTAGATGTTTCAAGCCGACGTTCTTCAGGATTGAGCCGCTGAGCCCCTCCCCCACATGGCTCACAATAGCGCTGGGAATACGTATGAGACCGACGCCGATCGAACCAATCCAGTTAGTCGCGAGATAACTGCCGCGATGCGGGACACAGATGAAAACGATCCTTTCGATATGAGGGGTCGGATCGAAGATCAGCGCCTTTTTAATTAAATTGTCCGGCGGCGTTGTCGCGTAGAGCCGATCCGCGTCATCCCGGAACACAGCGTCCCATAGGACACGCCCGGTGTGCACCGCCTGCATGTGGGATAATAATCCGCCCAGACTGTGAGAAATGAGAACCATGCCCTTGGTACGGGGATACAGCTGATAAATGCGCTGTAGGCTTTCCCGAAACCGGAGAGCCGACAAAGCAATTGGGTCGCCAGTCGGATAAGCGAAAACCCAGAATTGGAACCTGCCCCGCAACTCCGGGTCGGCCTGGATTGCACTGATCGTGGGAACCCACATCTGAGGTATCGACAACAGGCCATGGACAAAAACTACCGGGATCAGGTCAGGAGTGTAGGGCTCCAGCAGATATAGGCCGGTACGTTCACGGTACTTTTCCGGGCGCAGCATGGCTTGGATGCCCAAAAGCGTCGGGTTAGGGTAATAAGCATACACGGCGGCGAGGTCAGCAACCAACGGTCTCTGCGTACCAGCGACTAGAACCGTTTCTCGTTTGGCCGGATCATAGAGACTGAAAGTAGCGTCACGAACGCCGCCGCTCTTGGAACCGCCGTTCGTGAAGTCTACCGTGGCGGTTACTGGGACGGCGAGGCCGGTGAGAGGCAGGAAGAATTTCCTGGGGTCTGCAGGTTTATGCACCCCGACTAACGCGCCGCCCCAACCATTTGAGCGCCGAGTCTCGATGGGAAGTTTCCTATGCAACTGTTTTGGGGTACGGAAAAAGTCGATGTAATTCGGATCCCAGGTGCCGGCCTGACGTGAACCGGCCGCGAAACGTAATTGATAAGTGTGATCGCCTGATTGAATGGTTTCGGGCCGGTTCCATAACTGGTTATTCGATCTTAGCAATACGGCCATTTCTTGGCAGGCACTGTTGTAGATTAGACGCGCGTCTGTCGCCTCGTCACCGGGGGTGCTGCTCATCAGGCGCGAGGCGCTATAGGCTGCATCAAGATAATGGCCCAGAGCGGTCTTGGGATCACCTTGCTTCCTGCGTGCTTCATCCAGGCTGGTTGCGGCTCCCGAGAGTGGGAGGCTGCGGTTTGGCGCTTGCTGAGTGACGCAACCGCTAGAGATTACGAGGAAGCATAGAAGGAGAAGAACCCGGCTTGGTTTCAGACTTAGGTTTTGATGACTCATTGGCGCTAATTCTCCTGCCATGTTATTCGGCGTGGTTCGCAGAGCCGCCAGTCTTCCTTTACCGATAGCGAGCACACACGTTCGTCGATCTTGGCATTTTTAGTCAAGCCGGGAAATGGGACATTGGTCTATTGTTCTCGCAAAAGCTCGCCCAATCTTGGGGAGATTGCTTGGCGGGTACTCGGGCGGAAGCAAGAGCGCAGACTGCCTCTGCCTAGCTCAGGTGATTGACCTCCCGTCCAATCTTGAGACGAAGAATGACAGGAGCCGGAGTCCGCCGCGATATGGATGTTTCGTGTTGCTCGGAAAGGAACCTTGCAAGTGCCCCAGCAGTGACAGGTTGTGGAGAGGAGCTCGGATCATCGCCATCCCGGTGAAAATCATCGCGGCGGAAACTCTATTTTTTGGCGCTTTTCGCGAACATCGCTTCAGTTGCGAGCCAGAGAAGGCCCTCCAAGCTTGGTCGTTGACATTTTCGAGGGAGCACACGTAAACCTAACATTGCGGCCGAGCATGATGGAATCTGCCAATCTCACATCCCATTTTGACCGCTTTCTTGGACCGATCCGCTCCTTGCTTGCCGGGATGTTGGCGATGACGGTGCTCGGGACGACATGTCTGACCGCGGCGGATATCGAGCCAAGGGCGTACTCAAACATTCCGCTCGGGATCAACTTTCTCATTGTCGGCTATGCGTACAGCGAAGGTAACGTGACATTCGATCCGTCGGTACCGATCACGAATGGTAAACTGACGACAGATAGCTCGGTCTTCGCGTATTCCCGGTCCCTCGATCTCTGGGGCAAGTCCGGGAAGTTAGATATTATCATTCCCGAGGTTTGGCTCTCGGGCACCGCGAAAGTCCAAGGACAAACCAGGAGCAGAGCTGTCTTTGGTCTTGCCGACCCAATTTTCCGCTTCTATGTGAACCTCTTTGGCGCCTCGTCGCTCTCACTAAAAGAGTTCACTGGATACAAGCAAGACACTATCATCGGTGTGAGCCTGGCGGTGTCGGCTCCCCTCGGACAGTACGATTCGCAAAAGCTCGTGAACATTGGCACCAACCGGTGGTCTTTCAAGCCGGAGATCGGTATCTCCAAGGTATTTGGCCCGTTGACACTCGAGCTAGCGGCTGGTGCATATTTTTTTACCGATAACAACCAGCCTTTCCGAGGCAACAACCTGCAGCAGGCTCCGATTTACGCCCTGCAGGGTCACCTCATTCATAGTTTTGGCCGAGGCATTTGGGGTGCACTTGACGCAATCTACTACTTCGGCGGCCAAACGACGCAAGACGGTGTGACAAGTGACAATTCGCAAGAGAATTGGCGTTTCGGCGCTACCTTCACCTTTCCCATTGATCGGAAAAACTCGGTAAAGCTTTACGGTAATACTGGCGTTTATTCACGAACCCGGAGCAACTTCAACCTGATCGGCGTCTCCTGGCAGTACAGCTGGGGCGGAGGTCTTTAAGAGCCGCGTTTTGGTGGGAGGGATTTCTCCTTGGAGGTCGACCTGATGAAAGGGCGAACACTAGAAGGACCGGTTCTTTTCCCATCACTCAAGTATCCCGGAAGTGATGAATCGCGCGACAATTACCGGGATAGAGATCGGCCGACATTCTGGCGTCGTACAAGTGACATTCTTAGCACCCCTCGCGGCGCTGGATCGAAATAGCGACGATTTCGGCGCGAGAGTTGAAAAGTCTGGTACAGGCACTGAGGAGAGCGTAAAAAAGCGCTGGCTGGAAACTCGGCATGCCCCCCGTCTCGCGATCTTGATTTTGGGTCCCGAGCACCCGGATACGAAGAAATATGAACGGGTCCGGCGTGAGTGTTGCTGGCGAAGGCGGCTTGGCCTCTATAATCGCAATGAAGAATCACAACAATAACACCGACGGACGCGCGGCGAGCCGCGCCCGGATCACCAATAGGCTCGTGAAGAATGAAGGCAAGTGGCTGCTCCCCAGCGGCCACGGAGTGCGGCGGAAAATCAACCGGCGAGTCAAACGCCTTGCTGGTTGGGTCGCAACAGGCGCTTTGCTTTTTAGCCCATGTGTTCCGGTTCACGCGGGATTGCTAAAAGGAGATGTCGATTACTCAAATTACGATACGCCGTTATTCCAGCAGATGGTTAACCGCATCAAGGCCAAAGTTGCCGCGCGCTTAGGGGAGGGCAAAAATTCACGGGACCGCTATTTTATTGTTCCTTTCGCTTACCAAGACAAATTGAATAAGCCGGACTTTTCGCACTCGTTCATCTCGGTGATCCGCGTGTTCGCCGACAACAAGCAGCCCGGCTTCACATCGGGACTCAGAAGAGGAAGATTCATGAACCGAGATTTTGAAGCATTTACAATCAGCTGGCTGCCTCACGATTTCGATAAGAATCCGCACCTGTGCGTTTTCGATGGCATCGGCAGCCGCGTTGATCCGAAAAAGAACAAATGTCGTCCCTCCGTCGGAAGAAGCTTCAGGCTGGATGAAACCCTGAAGCTCGCGGTGAATGTCAAAAATGCGGTCGGCATGTGGGGCCCCTACGAGATCAAAAAAGCGGCGTTTGATCTCGGCGTGAAACGGAAGCGGTTGCTCGACGGCGGAACTATCCGTTATATAGCCGACGACCGCCTTTATCGTAAGGATCGAGTCGCGATCAATTGTTTCCATGCAATGGCGGGGCTAGAAGAACTTTACCCTAACGGCGGATTTCTTGGGACTGGATGGAAGATGTGGGGCATCAATGGCACCGCCCGAGTTCTGATCGAATACACCAAGGCGGTTCGTGGCAAGGGCATGCTCCTCGAGCCGGTCGATATCAAGAAAGACCTCTACGGATTTGTGTACGCCCCGGAGCGGAATAGCAGTGGCGTCTACGATCCTTTCCCGAACGCTTCCGCGTACCACCAGTAGTTCTTGAAAGCTGGGCAAGGGTAGTCTTTGGGTTCTTTGAGCATGCTTTCAACTTGTCGCGCACTGGGTTCCTCGCTCCCATCTGAGCGGCTATTGCCAAAACGTTTTACCCGCACTGGATTCAGATGGATATATTCCTGGATTTTAAAACCACTCTCAGCCGGGTCGTGCAGCATCGCCTTGAAGCGGCCCTGAAACAATAGGCCAACTCGCCCTCTCTTGCGATTTTAACCACACCGCATAGCTGACATTGAGCCAGCGGATTGCTTCACTAAGGTTCTCGCGTGGGCTCGCAAGCTGCAGATGATAGTGATTGGGCATCGGTGTGGATCCGCACCCCGAATTGTTGCACCATCAACCCAAGCAGCGCCACAAACCTCAGGTAATAGGCTTGTCCGTAGAAAATCAACCGTCGTTCGACGCCCCGGTTAACCACATGGTACCACGCTCCAGCAACCAACACTCGCAATACTCGCGCCACACGACCCTTTATCATCCAATTATCGCTCCCCTATCAAGGCCATTGCTTGAATCTTAACGGCGTGTTGCCCAAATAACGTCAAAATAATGTAGCTATTAGAGTTACATATTTGGTAGGATCTTTTTCCCATGATGGGAGAACGAGAGCCGCAGACACCGCTCTGGAACTATCGAGTTAATCTCGATAAGCGGGTGCGGGGTGATCATCCGCTGCGGCGGATCAATGAGGTGCTGGACTTAAGGTTCGTGGGTGCACAGGTGGCGCACACCTACGGTCGGCGGGGTAATAAATCAGTGCCGCCGGAGGTGATCCTGCGCATGATGCTTTTGTTGTTTCTGGAGGACATTAAAAGTGAACGGGAACTGATGCGAATCATCCCCGAACGGCTGGATTACTTATGGTTCCTGGGCTACGGGCTGGACGATGAGATCCCCGATCATAGTGTGTTGAGCAAGGCGCGTAAGCGCTGGGGTAAAGAGGTCTTCCTATCGCTCTTTAGCCGAGTGGTGCAGCAATGTGTTGAGGCTGGTTTGGTGGCGGGTCGTAAAATTCATGTGGATGCCAGTTTAGTTGATGCCAACGCCTCGTTGCACTCGGTTAAGCCGCTGGGAGCCGAGGTGGTCAGTGCCATTGAGCGAACCGCGCGCGAGCAGCTTCAAAAGTTGGATGAGCCCGACGGAGAGGATGAACCGCCCTCGGACTCTGGGGGTGGCGCTCCACCGAGCCAAGGTGGGAAGTTCTACAAGGCCAATCGCCAATTTCGCAGTACGAGCGATCCGGATGCGACGCTGGTGCGCCAAGGTGGACTCAAGAGTCGCCCGCGCTATAAGAGCCATCGGGTGGTCGATGATGCCCATGAAATTATCACCGCCGTAGAGACCACCACTGGTGCGGTCGACGAAGGCCATCGCCTGCTTGCGCTGATCGAGGCTCATGAAGCTAGCACCGGCCAGGCCGTTAGAACGGCCATCGCCGATGCACGTTACGGTAGCCGCAGTAACCTAGTGGAGTGCCAAAAGTCTCGGATCCGTCCGCACCTCAAGCTGCTGGGCGATTCCCACCGAGGCAAGGGACGCAGCGCAGGTATTTATGCCGAAGATCGCTTCATTTATGATCCCTTTACCGACACCTACCGCTGTCCTGCCAATGAGACAATGAGACCACGTCGATTGCACCCCAAGCGCTTGAGCTGGGAATACGTTACGGCCAAAGGAACTTGCCTCATTTGTAAGTTGCGAGCCTTCTGTACACGCTCTCGCAGCGCTCGCACCATCCACAGGCATCGAGAGCAAGAGCTGCTGGATCGGGCTCGCCAAATCGCTAACTCCAAGGCGGCTAAAGCAGACCTCAAACGACGGCAACATCTGATAGAACGTAGCTTTGCCGACGCTGCTAACTGTCACGGTTTCAAACGGGCTCGGTGGCGCGCACTCTGGAAGCAGGCCATCCAAGATCTGCTCATTGCCACAGTGCAGAACTTGCGAAAACTGGTCAGGCACCTCTGCCAAACTAACCCACAGCTAGCTTACCGCTGCATTGAACTGCTCCGACCCCTCAGCCAGCTTCTCCTGGACCGAGTACCGGATCTTTTGCCGATCTGAAATCTCTATCACCGAGAAAAGCTGGTTTTTAGATTTCGCTCAAAACACGACCCTATCGGGCAACAGCCCGTTTAGACGCGACCCCTTCCGCAAATACCTGTGATTTGCCAAGGTTCTGTCGTCGTGACTGACGGGCGATTGAACTAGCTTTTCCTCTTCTCCCGCTCGAACTACGCTCTCGGTTCCGGCCAAAAGAAAGAGCGCAGCCAGCATCAATGCGGAAGACTCGCCGAGCGGACGTGTGATCTTGATCTGGTACCCTGCAGGGTGTTCGATCGGTTCGCCCATGGCGTATTTGTAGGCCTCTTCTGGCCCGGTCTTTATGTTACCAAAGACATATGCATCGAATGACCAGCTCGTATGCACATGCGTTTCACCGAAATACGCTTCTCGCAGCGGATTTTTTTGGGCAGACGCCGGCAAGATGGCTAGCGCAACCGTTGCGCAGACAGCCAGTCCCAGGTTGAGGGGGGATTTCATAGTTCGCTTTGCTAACGATGGTGAGCAGTCACGCTTCGTCTCGATTCACGCGAGGATACACAGGATCTACGACTAAAAGCTGTAATCAACTGAGCGAGGTTCCTGCTTAGAGCAAAGTCCGGTAGACGTAGGGATCCGCTCACGAAACGGAAAAAATCGTACGCTAAGTCCCCGCGGCATCGCTCCGTCCTGCGCGTCATCGGGTGGCGGTGCGATCCGCCCAGCCTTCGGCGTGGCCGCCTTCCACTCTGGTAGACGCCAAGTGCTGTCCCGTTTCGTCATGCTGGCAATCAGCACGCGATATGACCCGCTCCGCAGCCGAGGTCTCGCTGCGCTCTCCGCCGCGCCGGCGAACGCGGCTAGGTTGATCGGACCGGACTCGATCTGGCTACCGGTACGGTGCAGTTACCACCGCGGCTGTCCTGCGCGTCGTTCGGCGTGCCACGCCGGCATAGCTGACCGGGGTGGCAGGCCGGCCGACCCACGCATAGGCGGCCGTGACGAACGACGTCGATTTCGGGCCACCGCCGGGCAATATGCTTCCGCCCCAAAGCAACCCCAAGGACGCGACAACGACCGCAATCGCCACCCGAGGCAGCGTGATTCCAATCCTGCTCATTTGCTTTCTCATTGGCTTTCTCATTGGCTGTCCGCTGGTGCCGTGCTGTGCGGAAACTCATCGAGACTCGCGAGATCCGAGATGGCGCCCTGCTTCGTCTCAGGCGGCGCCTTGAAGACGAACTCGTTGGGATCGACTTTCACGTCGGTCTTCCACTCTCTGACCACCACACTGTATTCCGGCGCAGCGGCAACCGTCTTGCTCGTGATGACGAACTTGCGGGGAACCGCGTCGTCGCCGATTTGCACCCAAAGCTGCCAGTCGGTCTCACTGGTACGGAAGGCAACATGATCGCATTTGACCCCGCCGATGATCCCAACGCCGAGGTACTTGGCATCGATTACATTCGCCATCAGGGCATCATAGGCATTGGACAGAAGCAGATCGGCGCCAGGACCCGCAAACCCGTATTTATGTTCCAGTTCGTCGATCAACTTGTCGACAGAGCTGGCGTCGGTGACTTCCGCATATGTCTTGAGGCTCGGCCCGTAGAGCGTCGCGGTCTTGCCGTCAAAGAACAGATCGAGCTCCCCGTTTCCGCCGAGACGGCTGACCCGGAACTTGTCGGGCCGCACCAGAAGCGCGTGACCGGAGCTGGTGTACTGAATTTTCTGGACGTCCGGCGTGATCACTTCGATGGAAGAATCGAAGGTGAACTGGATCGTCTGCTGACGGGCCATGAAGTCCGACATCGCCTTGAGAACGGCGCGCGCATCCGCGTCCAAATCGGCGGCGCGCGCGCCGGGAACCAGGACGAACAGTAGACCCACGGTCGCCGCAATCCGGAACAGGTTGCCGAGCCACGTTTCACAGGCCGCATGACCGCCAACCCCTTTATTTTTGTGCGATCGACCAACCTTGCTTGAGGCAGCGCCGCGCTTCGCCGCTAACACGCACTGTGCGTCAATAATACGATCAGGTAATGGAGACATAACCCAGTATCAATCCGCTCAACCACGAGTACATATCAATCCGCAGTTCGTCCACTCAATAATTTGGGGTGCGCGGCCAGGCCGTGCGTGCACTTCCGGGTCGGAAATCGGAAAGCGCCGAGTTGCTTAAGCGTCACGGCCAACGCTTCGCGGTAAAGAAATTTGAAGAACTTCCTCGCGAATTTTTCTTCGACAAGGTTAGTAATTGGTCAACATCGAATCAGGATATGCTGGCCCGACGCCAATCGCGACCGATCTAGATCAAAAGAATCGCACCCCCAGCTTTTCCAGTCAATCAACGTCATTCAATGCCTAACTATCACCCAGGATTGATGCGAATGCTCCGAGGAGCAATATGGTTGCTCGCGTTCGTGGCACTCTGTCTAGTAACCGTTTGGGCAGCCGCGGCAATACGGTTCGACTTTCCGTTAACGAACGTTAGTTTGCCTGCAGCCATTATTTACCTGATCTCTGTAGCGGCTGTTTTAATTTTTCTCAGGTTCAGTTGGGCTTCGCTGGGGATTTGCTTCGCTCTATTTGCGTTAGTTGCTCTTTGGTGGTGGTCAATTCAAGCAACCGGAAAGCGCGACTGGCAGCCGGAGGTTGCCGAAGTCGCCTGGACAGAAAGAGACGGAGACAAGATCACCATTCACAACCTGCGAAACTTTGATTACGAGCCGGGGCAGCCGGCCACGCCCCGGTGGGAAACAAAAGTCGTGAATCTCAGCCAACTCCGGGGAGTGGATCTTTTTATTAACTTTTGGGGATCAACCCTGATTTGTCATCCGATTGTTAGTTTCCAGTTCGGGCCGACCGATCACGTAGCCATTTCGGTTGAGACCAGGATGGCCCAAGGCCAGACCTATTCGATGATTCGCGGTTTCTTCAAACAGTTTGAGCTGATCTACATTGTCGCCGATGAACGCGACGTGATTCGGGTCCGAACGAATTACCGCCATGAACAACTCTACCTTTATCGAACCAGCGTTGGACCAGAACGAGCCCGAAGCTTATTCCTCGATTACCTGCAGAGCGTTAATGCCATCCATGTGCGACCGCAGTTCTACAACGCGTTGACAGATAACTGCACGACCAATGTGCGCACGCATACCGCAGCGACAACGGCAAAACCCGCTCCCTGGGATTGGCGAATGTTATTAAACGGTACGGTAGACGAATTGGTGTACCAAAACGGAGGTTTCGCCAGCCACATCCCCTTTGCTGAGCTCAAACAGATGTCGCTCATCGACGCTAAAGCTCAAGCCGCTGATCAAGCTCCCGATTTTTCTGAGCGGATCCGAATGGGTTTGCCAGGATTCGACTAAAAGCGTCGGGAATAGCCGCAATAAACGCAAAAACAACGCCAGTACATACTTCAGAATTAACCAAAGCTTACTTCAAGTTGCATCTCAAAGAGTGCGAATGGCGCTACAACAAATCCTTTCCTCAATTAACCTCAGAACTAATTTCGCTTTGTAAACAATAATCTCCTAGTGCAATAAGTCAGTGACTTGTTGAGTGATTATGTTGTATACTGGCAGGCGTGAGTCGAGCAAAGTGCTACTTGGAGGCGGGAAAGGCATCGCAGGCAGTGACTCGTCGTGCGTGTCATCTATGCTCTACTCGTTAGGAGATGGCGTCAGGCATCGATGTCGGTCGAGAGCGCGATGTCTTTCTGGGAGTCGAGGGTGGCGAGCCGCTCTACCAAGGCCGCACGGATCGAGGTGTACGTGCCACTGCCCAATGCGAGCCGCTTGGGCGCAGGACTGCGGTCCAGGGAATCGATCATCGCCTGAGCCATCTTGATCGGATCGCCCTTCACATTGAACGTACCGGCCGCGAAGGCACGGCGCATCTCGCCGGCCGGCGTATTTTTGTAGACGTCCATCGGCGGCGGACTCACCAGGCCACCACCAAAGCTCGTTTTCGCGGGGCCGGGCTCGGCGATCGTGAACTCAACGTTGAACGGCGCCACTTCCTGGGCCACTGCCTCGACGAAGCCTTCGATCCCCCACTTGGTAGCATGGTACAGGCTGAAATTGGGATAGGAGATCTGGCCACCTTCTGATGACACCTGCAGGACTCGACCGCCGCCTTGCGCTCGCAGATGCGGTAGGGCAGCGCGGATGACTTGGATCGACCCGATGAGGTTGGTGTCGATCTGATGCCGGATCTGGTCGTCGGTCACCTCTTCCGCAGCGCCAAAGAGGCCGTAGGCCGCATTGTTCACGACGACATCGATGCGACCCATGGTCGCGAACGCGCGATCGACTACCTGGCGCACCGCCTCCGCATCGGTCACGTCCAGTGACGCGACCCAGAGGTCGGCTCCATATTGTGCCTTCAGATCGTCGAGGAGGTTCACCTTGCGCAGGGTCGCCGCCACGCGATCTCCGCGCGCTAGTAGCTTCTCGGTCAGCGTCCGTCCGAAGCCGGAGGAAGTGCCGGTGATGAACCAAGTCTTTGAAAGTGTGTTCGCTTTCATAACGCCGCCAACTTACCGCAATTCCGTCCCGGTGTGCAATAAGTCAGTGACTTGTTGGGGGACTATGTTGTACACTGGCAGGCGTGAGTTTAGGTAGAATTGTGTTGGCACCGCCTGAACGGCGTGAATTGAAACGCAGGGCGCGGAAGCGGTCTCTGGCAGTAGAGTTGGTTAAGCGTACAGAGGTCATTTTGATGTTAGCAGCGGGTCATTCTTACCGGGAAGTTCGGCAGCGACTGGATTGCAGTGATGAGTATATCCGGGAGTGGAAGAGGCGCTTTCAAGAAGAGCGTTTGGCCGGACTCGATTCGCGTTATCGCGGTAGTCAACGCCGAACGCGGACAGCCGAGACCGAGGCGCGTATCCTGGAGGCCACGCGCCAAGGTCCCAATGATGGTACGACCCATTGGAGCAGCTATCGGCTTGGCAAAGAGCTGGGCATTAGTCAGTCGAGCGTGAGCCGTGTCTGGCGCCATTTCGGTATTCAGCCGCATCGAGTGCGTGGGTACATGGCCAGCGATGACCCTGAGTTTGAAGAGAAGGCGGCCGACATCATTGGCTTGTACCTTAAGCCACCGCTCAACGCTGCAGTGTTCTGTGTCGATGAGAAGAGCGCGATCCAAGCACTCGACCGACTTGACCCGGTTTTGCCGCTCTCCCCTGGCAGAGCCGAACGGCATGGCTTTGAATATTTTCGTCATGGTACGCTCTCACTGTATGCCGCGCTCAACACTCGCACCGGTGACGTCCTGGGAAAGACCACCGCGCGGCATACCAGCGCCGAGTTTGTCGACTTTCTCGGCCAGATCGTCGCCAGCCAGCCTGAGGGTCGAGAGATTCATATCGTGGCCGACAACTTGAGCGCACATAAAACCAAGAATGTTTTCGAGTTCCTCCAGGCCCATCCAACCGCACGCATCCATTACACCCCGAGCTATTCCAGTTGGCTCAATCAGGTCGAGATCTGGTTTTCCAAAATTCAACGCGATGTCATCTCTCGGGGAATCTTCACTTCCACGACCGACCTATCCAGAAAGCTGATCCCTTACATCAAGCAGTACAACAAAACCGCCACACCCTTCCGCTGGAGAGTTAAGAATGCTGATAATCGCATTAAACCAGTCACTCAACGAGCCTCTGACTCAGCGCACTAGTCGGATCATATAATATGAGAGTAACGTTACGCGTCCCCGCGGCGGCCGTTCCCGATGGTCTGAAATCGAGAATGGCTGTGACAGGGCATGCGACACCGACGCGCGGCAGAAAATATTTTCTGGGGTCCGAGGGCTTGTAAACTCCCACTAGCACCCCGCCCCAATCATTAATCCTGGCCTCCGAGTGAGCAATCTTTTCATGGACTTGCTTCGGAGACGATCGCTTGGGTGCTCGCGCTCGGCATCCGATCGGTTGCCCGGACGCCAGACATCGATAAGCCGCTAAAAAGGAAGAGCAATCCAATGATCTTGCCAGGCCGATCGATTCGAATCGTACTTTTCGACCGCCTCGCCACCGTGAGAGCGGCGGGCGGGCACTTCAGAATCAAAAAAGAATAGCAATTCCTATCGGAAACTTTAAGATCCGATTCGCTTTTCCCCCTTGTGCCGATCACGCAATATGCTTCTTCCATCAATCACAGTCTTAGTTGGAATTTTCCTCCTTTGGATCGTCCCCGGCCATGCAGGTACGTTGGAAAAGGCACCGGTCAATGTACAACCATCAGCTGAAACGACGTCGCCATGGGAAATCACAGTGGAGGGTCCCGGTTGGCTAGCGGGGCTCAACGGCACTATCGGAAGTCGCGGCGTCACGACCGATGTCGATATTGGTGTCACGGATATTCTCAAGAAAACGAACTTTATTGCGTCGCTCGGAGCTGAAGTCCGCAAGGGCCGGTTCGGTGCCTATGGAGGCTTTCTTTACCTGGACGCTCAGACCTCGGCTTCTGGAAGCGGTCTGGTGTCCAAGGTAGATCTGGGTCTGCAACAGTATCTTGGTGAGTTCGGCCTTTCTTATCGGATTCTCCAGGCGCCCGAGGGTTGGTGCGATATCCTCGCCGGGTTCAGGTTTACCTACATTGGTAACCAGATGGGTTTACAAGCCAATCAGACGAACATCAACATGGCGAGCACCGCCTTGGTGAACGGGCTCGCCCAACAGATAACCACGCCCGGATCCAACCTGAACACTCTCATTCAGCAAACTATTCAGAGCCGGCTTGGCTCGTTAGCAGACCGTAATCCCGGGCTTCCTGTTCCCCCGCTGGCCGGACGAGAACCAGGTATAATAGTAGATTTTGTCCGAGGATTGATCCAGACCCGGCGACCCGAGCTGGCAGCGGCTATTCAAGCCGGAGTTCAAGCCAGAGTGAATCAGTTAAAAGCTCAACTGGCAAATGCAATTGCTAATGGCCTAACCAGCCGGCTGAGCCAGAGTTTTTCTCTTTACCAAGACTGGTTCGACCCGTTTATCGGAGTGCGCGGACGATATAATTTTTACAAGCCCTTTTATCTGATGGCGGAAGGTGATGTTGGCGGTTTTGGAATCGGATCTGAGGTTACCTGTCAGGCTTACGGCGGAATCGGGTGCCAAATCACCCGGAACATCTTTTCCGAGGTTGGCTATCGGTTTCTCTACACGGACTACGACACCACCAATCTCGATCTATCAGGTCGTCATGCACGGCGCGCAGATCACCGTGGGACTCAATTTCTAGAAATCGAGACTAAGCAGCGAACTATGCAATCCCACCTGAACCTGGGCCTGCTGGATCACCTCAATCTCCGCAGGCTCACAGATCCTGCTTCCGCCGGATCTATTTCCCCCTACCCTGTGTCGGCGCAACGCTTGCGCTAACCATCTCGCCAGCGTCTGCCCAAAAAAATCCGCTGCGAGACGCTTATTTCGGTGAAACGCATGTGCATACGAGCTGGTCGTTCGATGCGTATGTTTTTGGTAATACCAAGACCGGCCCGGAAGACGCCTACAAATTCGCGATGGGTGAACCGATCGAACACCCTGGCGGTTACCAGGTCAAGATCACGCGTCCGCTCGACTTTATGGCGGTGACCGACCACGCCGAATACGCGGGCACGGTCAAACTCGCTAATGACCCAAATTCCCCAATCAGTAAGTTGCCGATTGCCGAGAAGTTAAAGGTAAAAGAGAAGGAGGATATCAACCGCATTTACCTTTTCCT
>CAWDQF010000010.1:0-61671 GCA_963804425.1 uncultured Verrucomicrobiae bacterium
GGTAGGAGAGTCGGCAGCGGTCTCCGCATGTATCCGAACCGCCTCAATTCATGGGCTTTCTCGCCAAGATGTAACCACGGCGAGTCTGAGCTTCGACATCTGGGTAAGGATCTCTCTCGACGATTTCTTCAACATCGAAACCCGCAGATCGAAGTGAGCCGGCAACCTCGTCAGTGCGGAAGAAGTGGAAATCGACCGAAACCGTACACCCCCACAGTTCGTCAAAATGGACGGAGTCATTTCCCAGATGGAACGCAAGTAAGAGAAGACCGCCTGATCGAAGAACCCGCCTCATTTCGGACAAGACGCGGATATGATCGGTACGAGGAATGTGAATGATACAATAGAAGGCCATCATGCCGGCCCAGGTCGCATCCGCAGCGTTCAGGGCAAACATATTGCCCTGCTGAAACTCGATGCCGGGATTCAAGCCGCGAGCGCGTTGGACTAACTCAGGAGACAAATCAATCCCGCAGACCTCCACTCCGCGCTCGTGGAGGTAACGGGCTACATGTCCAGGACCGCAACCGAGATCACAGACCGGTCCGACCAGACGGACGCATGCCGCGAACTGGTCTAGCAATTGGCAGTCGAGCGGCTTGTACTGCAATTCGTCGTAGATCCGTCGGACATACTCGTCGGCCAGACGGTCATAGCTAATCCGAGTATTATTGGTTGTTTCGTCATCCATGGGGCGTGGGGCCGCGAATTTACGGAACAAAGCAGAGAACCACAAATTTCCGTCTTTGGCACCGGCAGATACGCCGCAGCATTGCCACCTAATGCTCTGGCAGGGGATTGAATGATTCGAATTCTGATCGACTGATCTCGCGAAATTGGAAATCCAGGAAAGGCCGCCCGGTCCGCGCCTGAACATCGGCGAGTACTCCCAATATAGAATCTCCTACGGCAACTTCTGTCTTCTCCGAATCCTCTTTGAAGTACAGAGCATAATATTTCGAATAGCCGCTGAATTCGCCCATAAGGTTAATACGTCAAGGCAAAGCGTACTTGCAAAAAAAGTTCTCGTAACAATTCCGGGAAGGCTTTGGCCTGCTAAGACCACGGGAGCTGAAGCGGAGTTAACGGGGCTCGAACCCGCAACCTCTGCCGTGACAGGGCAGCGCTCTAACCAATTGAGCTATAACTCCTCGAAAACGAGCGGGAAAGCTAGAGCGAAACGCATCGGGCTTCAACCCAAATTTTGGGGAGCCCTCGGGGTGGATCAGTTCTCCTTCATCAATTCAATTACGGCGCGTTCGATCTGCGGATCGCGGCCCTCGGCGACACTCTTCGGGTCGTTCGGAACCTGGATATCAGGTTCGACCTGAGTCGTTTCCATCGAATGACCTTCCTCATCCAACCGGCCAATCTGCGGTATTCCGAACAATAGGCTTGGATCCTGCTGAAATTCCCACCAGACCGAAGTGCCGGTTCCAGGCACGGGCATACCGATAAACTTGCCAACATGGAAATGCTGATAAAGCCAAGGGAACAGCATGCCGTCGGAATAATTGCCCTCACACCCAAGAACCACGCTCTTGCGTTGCCATTTCCGGCCGGGTTCCCAGCCGAGGTATTGGCCACGTGGGATCATTTTCAAATACGCTTTCCCATCGAGAAAGGTAGCAAGTTGGTCGTGCAAATTCCCGCCAGGGTTAAAGCGCGTATCGACAATTAACGCCTTCTTCGCGACGCCGCGTCCAAGCGCCTCGGAAAAGACATCGCGATAACTCGAATCGCTCATGTTGCGGACGTGCACGTAAGCGACAGCGCCGTTGCTCAGCTTATCTACTAACTCCCGCCGTTTCTTAACCCACCGCTCATAGAGCAATTCCTCTTCCGCACCGAGGCTGATAGGCTTAACCCGGACATCAAATCGATTGTTTTTTGCCGGGTCGAATATGCCTAACAAAGTCGGCTTGCCCGCCTTGAAGTTCAAAAGAGGGCTTACGTCGATCCCTGCCGCAATCACGTTGCCGTCGATCTTCTCAATGATCATACCAGGCAGGATGTCGACCCCGGTCTTGAACAGCGGACCTTTCTCAATTGGTTCTTCGATTTTTAGGCCCGGACCTTGATAACTTTGGTCGAAGAACGCGCCGAGCGCGGCGGTCTGATCTCCGCCGTGGGGATAATAGCGGCAGCCAGTGTGACTCGCATTCAACTCGCCGAGCAGCTCGCTCATCATCTCCGCAAAATCGCGATTATCGGCGACGTAGGGAAGAAAACGCGCGTACACGCCTTTGTAGTAGTTCCAATCCACGCCGTGCATCTCGGGGTCGTAGAACTTTTCCCTCATTTGACGCCACATGTGCTCGAAGAAATAAGCTCGCTCGGCGGCCGCATCGATTTCCTTCTCAGAGGCAAATTTGATCGGCTCCATTTTGCCGCTGGCAATCTCCACCTTATTGATGTGACCGTTAACCAGCGCAAAAGCGTTTTTACCTTCCTTATCAAGAGCAAGTTGCTGCGGGAAATTGACGCCGATTCCTTCGATCTCGGCAGCCTCAAACTGAGCCAATCGTTTGAGTTCTTTCTCGCGCGGTTTGAGACTCCAAAGATCAAATCCCTTATCACTGCGGGCCAAATAAACGAGTTGCTCGCCATCCTTGGAGAGAACGGCCTGAGCCAGCCTGGTTGAAGCGAGCGTTAATCTGGCGGTACGATCCTCGGTATACTTCAGATCGATCGCTACCGGGTCGATTTTTGGAGTCGCTTCTGGAGTTGGACTCTGCTGATCTTTAGCGCCTTCCGGTTTGGGCTCTTTGTTGCCTTCCTTCTTTTTCTTTTCCTCGTCCTCTTTGGCTTTCAGGATGTCGTACTCAGCCGGAGAAAGATTGAAGCGGTCAAATGCATCTTCTGTAAAAAACATTTCCAGGACGTCGAGTTGCGTGCTGCCGCCATTTCCATCACCGTGCAGCCCGTATCGGTCGGTCAACCAGATCATTGACTTTCCGTTCTGGGTCCAGACTGGACCCGCTGAGTCGTAGCCGCTCTGCGTTAAATTGGTGATCGTTTGCTTACCGTCCGCGCTGATGAGGCCGACTTCGTCGGAGTAGCGTCCTTCTTGGAGAAAGGTTACCAAGAAGAATTTTCCATCGGGCGACCAATCGAACCATTGGTCACCATCTGAATAAGAATAGTTGCGGTCACCCGGTAGAACCGTGCGCATCTGTTTCGACTCGAGGTCCAGGACCTTCAACGTGGTCCGATTCTCCAAGTACGCGACTTCCTTTCCGTCCGGCGAATACTTCGGGCTAAAGTTCTCTTGACCATTCTCGAGGATCGGATGGACATCCAGGGCAGTTGAGTCAAAAAAATACGGTTCTTTCTCCTTGGGCTGGATGATGCTCACTTCGTACAAGCTCCAGGGGCCATTCTGCTCAAACGCGAAGACCAATTTGCGTCCGTCGGGACTGAAACAGAGATTACGCTCTTGGCCCGGCGTATTGGTGATCCGTTTGGTATTCCCGTGCTCGATCGATGCGACGTACACATCGCCACGCACTACGAACGCGATCTCTTTTCCGTTGGGACTCAGCGCCATCTCTGTCGCACCATCGCTCATCTGCACGGTTCGCTGAGAGGGACTGCTGTCGGCAGTCGCAATCCGGATCTGCACCTTCCTCGGATTCTCGGCATTGGCTGGAAGCAGATAGATTTCGCCGTCGAATCCGAAACAGAGATCGCCAGCGTTCGATCCAGAGAGAAATCGGACAGGATTCCTTTCAAAATGAGTGATTTGTTTGGGCGTACCGGGTTGCCCATCCTTCAGCGGGAGGCTCCAAACGTTTAGGGAGCCGCTTTGCTCCGAAAGATAAAAAAACGAGTTCTCGTCCGGGGCCCAGACCGGATTTCGATCCTCACCGGCGAATGTCGTGAGCTTGGTGTGACAGCCGGTCCTCACGTCAAACAGCCAGATGTCATGCGCGAAAGCCGAAGTAATGTGCTTGCGCCAAAGATTTTCGTAGCTCTTTTGATCGTCGTAAATGAGGCGTTGACCTTCCCGATCGAACTGAGCATTGAGGGCAGGCGTCGGGAGAATCATTTCCGGCTCGCGTCCACCATCAACCGATACCTTGTACAATTCCGAAAAACGGGAGATGGGAATTCTGGAGGTTTTCGCAGAAACCCTGCGATGTCCGCTAAAGACGACGAATTTGCCGTCTGGACTAAAAGTCGACGGAATCGCGTCGTTCGAATAGGTGGTGAGCCGTCGCGCTTGACCTCCTTCGATGCTCACCAGGTAAACATCATAGTGACCGTACCGATCTGAAGCGAAAGCGATGAATTTGCCATCGCGCGACCAGACAGGGGCAGTGTCATGCGCTGGCCCAGCGGTCAGCGGATGAGCGAGACCCCCTTCCGCCGGAACCAAGAAGAGATGACCCTGGAAACTAAACGCAATTGTTTTGCCGTCTGGTGACAGGGCAGGGTAACGCAACCAAAGCGGGTCCGCATTGGGTCCGAGCGGTTCGGTCGAATGAGCGTTCCGGATACAGAGAGCCTGGCCAAAGAGTAGCAAACCGAGGGCCGCGACCCGGAGTAGTAATCGCTGGTTCGATCGGTGGGGAAAAAGAGGGAGCATTGGGGTCAACTCATGCCGCAGCACAAAAGTT
The DNA here is from genome assembly GCA_963804425.1 of uncultured Verrucomicrobiae bacterium. GTDB lineage: Bacteria > Verrucomicrobiota > Verrucomicrobiia > Chthoniobacterales > JAFAMB01 > DASTDH01. The sequence continues at coordinate 4,623 of CAWDQF010000010.1, forward strand.
GCAACACCGTTTCAGGAGTTAGAATCTGGCAAACGGTGAAACGTAGACTGAGAATGACAAACCTTTAACCGCCAATCGGAGGCCGCTAGCCTTCATCAGCATACCAGCGGTCATCGAGAGACACTCGTTCCATTCTCTTTCATCAGCTCAGCGACAGCACGTTCGAGTTGGAGATCGCGCCCTTCAGCTGTGCTCCTCGGATCATTCATCACCTGAATATCTGGATCCACTTGAGTCTTCTCCATGAAATGTCCTTGTTCATCCTGGAACCCGCCTTCGGGTATTCCAAACACGAGCGTCGGATCCTGCAGGATCTCCCACCAGACAAACGTGCCGGTGCCGTTGACCGGCATACCGATCAATTTCCCGATCTGAAAACGCTTGTACAGCCAGGGGAACAGCATGCCGTCGGAATAGTTTCCTTCGTTGGCGAGGACGACGGATTTTTGATTCCATTTGCGGTCTGGCTCCCATCCGAGAACTTGGCCTCGAGGAATCGTCTTAAGATACCTCTTTCCGCTGAGGAACGTTGCTAGAGTGTCATGGAGGTTACCGCCGGGATTCCATCGGGTGTCGACGATGAGCCCCTTCTTATCGACCTGCCGGCCAAGCGCTTCGGAAACGGTGTCCCGATAGGCGCCGTCATCCATCCCACGGACATGGACATACCCAAGCGTGCCGTTACTCAACTTATCGACCAATTCGCGACGCTGCTTCACCCAGCGGTCGTAGAGTAGCGCCTCGAGTTCTCCCTGCGCGATTGGTTTCATAGTCACAACGAATCGCCTGTTCTTGGCCGGATCGAAAACGCTGAGCGCCGTTGGTTTACCTGCCTTAAAGTTCAAGAGCGGGCTAATGTCCATTCCGGCGGTGATCGTCCGATCGTCGGTCTTCTCAATGATCATTCCGGCCTCAAGCGGTGGATCAGTTTGGCTGAGCGGCCCTTTCTCGATGACTTCTTCGATTCTGATGCCCGATCCTTGATAACCCTGATCGAAGAAAGCTCCTAGTGACGCGGTCTGATCGCCGTTTGTGCTCGGTATCAGATGGCAACCGGTGTGGCTGGCGTTAAGCTCTCCGAGCATTTCACTCGTCATTTCTGCAAAATCACGGTTGTCGGTAATAAATGGAAGATACCGGGCGTAGACAGTCTTGTAGTAATCCCAGCGGACACCGTGCATGTCGGCAACGTAGAACTTCTCTTTGATCTGCCGCCACATGTGTTCGAACAAGTAACTCCGCTCCGCGGCACCATCGAATTCCTTCTCGGCGTCAAATTTGACCGGTTCGATTTTCCCTGCTGTCAGATCTACTTTGTTGATGTGTCCGTCGACCAGGACAAACGCGTTTTTGTCGTCCTTATCCAGGAAGAGTTGTCGAGGCAACTCGCCGAACTCTTTCTCCGGCACTCCGATTTCGCCGAGGCGCTTCAGCTCTTTTGCCCGCGGTTTAAGTAGCCAGACTTCGAAGCCTTTGTCGCTCTTGGCCAGATAAACCAGCTGTTCGCCATCTTTACTCAGAGCGGCATAACTGATGCGGCTCGATGCTAAGGTAAGTCGGGCGCTCCGATTTTCGACGCCGTTTAGATCAACTGTGATCGGTTCCAGTTTCCGCGGTTGATTCTCATCTTCCTTCTTGGTCTCACCGTCCTTCGGAGAAGCATCGGGGCTGACCTCGCTCTTATTTTCTGGTTTTTCTTCCTTGTTCTTTTCTGCTTCCTTTTTCTTCTTTGCTTCGTCCTCTCTCGCTTTCAGGATCTCGTATTCAGCCGGCGATAAGCGAAATCGATTGAGAGCTTCCTGAGTAAAAAAGGTCTCATAGACATCGAACTGAGGGTTGCCTTCATTTCCGTCGTCTCCGTGCAGGCCGTACCGGTCAGAAAGCCAGATCATCGATTTCCCGCCTTGTGCCCAGAGCGGTTGAACGCTCTCGTAACCGCTTTTTGTCAGATTGGTAATCGGCTCTTTTCCGCTGGCATCAACAATCCCGATTTCGCGCGAATAGCGGCCGGTCTGCAGAAACGTGGTTAATATCCATTTCGCATCCGGCGACCAATCAAACCATAGATCGTCGTCGGAGTAGGAGTAATTGCGGTCGCCCGGAAGGACAACGCGCGTTTGCTTCGACTCCAAATTGAGGACCCTGACGGCGGCTCGATTCTCCAGGTAAGCGACTTCTTTTCCATCCGGCGAATACTTGGGGAGAAAATTCTCCTGTCCGTTCTCCAGAATTGGATGCACATCGATCACGGTCGAGTTGAAAAAATACGGTTCTTTGTCCTTAGGCTGGACGATGCTGGCTTCATTGAGGCTCCACGCTCTATTGTACTCGGCCGCAAAAACCAATTTTCGTCCATCGTAGCTGAAGCTCAGGTTCCGCTCCTGGCCCGGCGTGTTGGTGATCCGTTTCGTGTCGCCATGCTCGATCGACGCGACGTACACATCGCCACGCACTACGAACGCAATCTCCTTGCCGTTCGGACTCAGGACGATTTCAGTGACCCCATCGTTCAGGTGAGTTTGTTGTCTGTTTGGAGCGTTGCCGGCGACCGCGATCTGAATCTTGATCTTGCTAGGATCTGTCGCTCCGTGCGGCAAGAGATAGATCTCGCCATCGTAGCCGAAGCAGAGATCGCCGTTTTGCGCGGCCGACAAAAACCGAATCGGATTCTTTTCGAAATGAGTGATCTGCTGCGGTGCGGCATTCTCGGCGCCGCTGACTGGAAGCTTCCAGACATTCAAGGACCCGCTTTGTTCCGACAAATAGAAGAAGGAATTCTCATCCGGCGCCCAGGCAGGGTTTCGATCTTCGCCGCCGTAACTAGTTAATTTACTATGATTTCCGGAGCGAGCGTCGAACAGCCAGATATCATGGGCAAAGGAGGATGTATTATGTTTGCGCCAGAGATTTTCGTAGCTTTTCTTGTCTTCATAGAGGAGACGCTGCCCAGCCCGATCGTATTGAGCGTTCAGAGCCGGCGTAGTCAGGATCATTTCCGGTTCATGGCCCTCTTCGATTGACACCTTATAAAGCTCCGATAGGGCGTGGGTCGGAAATTGGGAGCTTTTGGCGGATTGCATCCGGTGGGCGCTGAACACGACGTACTTTCCGTCCGGAGTGAATCCAGTCGGTATTTCGTCGGTCGCATAAGAAGTTAGGCGTCGCGTCGGACCTCCCTCGACACTAACAAGAAAAACGTTGTAATGGCCGAACCGATCGGAGGCGAAAGCGATCAATTTGCCGTCGGGAGACCAGATCGGTGCTGTGTCGTGAGCCGGTCCAGCGGTAAGCGGCTGCGCGACGCCGCCGGCCGAAGGAACTGTAAAAAGGTGGCCCTCAAAGCTGAAAGCGACGCTCATTCCATCTGGTGAAATGGCCGGATAGCGCAGCCAGAGTGGGGCAGACTGCGGTCCTAGTGGGTCGGCCTGGAGATTGATAGAGAGCATCGCTGCCAACAGTCCGGCGATGGCAAAACCCTGGCTGATCTGGCGAGAGGATCGGCGAGCGACGAAAGCGAGGTCGAGAAAAGACATTAACTCCATTACACGCCCGGAACGAAGAAAGTTGCAACTTGGTTTGAGGAAACGACAGCGGTCCAGTGGCTGCCCATGCGCCGTCAACTTGAGGCGTAATCGCAGTAATGGAGTGTAATCAGGACAACGATTAGCGATCACTGACTGGTGATCACCGTATTCAGACCTGCCGGCCACGCACGCCTTCCAGGCAAGCGAAGAATAGAGGCAGGCTGCCAAAGATCATCAGGGTGATCGTTGTGGCGGAGAACCATTTGACTGAGTCTCCGTGAAAATATTCGATCCAGGTAGGGACAGCTCTGATCAGGAAAATAACGCAAAGCAGGCCACTAGATACTAAGCCGCCGATCACCGGAGTCTTGATTGCACCGCGCGAATCGAAGAATGCCCAAAGGAATGAAAAGAACGCGAAAATACCGCCGGCGATCAAGGCGGACTTTGCGTTCGGATTAAAACCGAACCGACCGGAATGAGGATCGTACAACACTGCGATAAAGGCGACCAATAGGAGGTAGACTCCGTGAAACATGAAACGGCGGAACATACGATCGTGATTTGACAGTCGAGGTTAGGACATAATCTGGCCAAGAATCTGGAGCCCTTTGATCAAAGCTGCTTCGTTCGGACGCGAACAATTCAGGCGCATTGCTCCCACGTGCTCATTCTCCGAAGTGAAGAAGACTGCTCCTCGACAAAATGCGACCTTCATTTCCATTGCCTGCTGGTAGACCCGCTCAATGTCAACGCCAGCCGGTAGCTCGACCCAAAGCATAAACCCTCCGGCCGGTTCCCAGACGCGCGTCGATCTCGGAAAACATTCACGAATGGTGCCAATGCCAATCTCGCGCCGTTTACGATTAAAAGCGCGTAAGAATTGCAGATGCTGGTCGAGCCCTCCCCGCTCGAGATAATTTCGGAACGCTACTTCGCAGAGCGTCGCGGAATGCATGTCTTGCTGGCACTTCAGCAGCGCGAACGAGTCGGACTCTGTTCCGGGAAGACAGACGCCTATGCGCAACCCGGGCGCAACGGATTTAGAAAAGCTCGTCACGTATGCCACGGTGGAACCATCATCGTAAGCGCGGATCGGTTTGAGATCAGGGATTTCGGAGAGTTCACCGTAAATCTCGTCTTCTAAAATTCGCGTGCCCGATTCGCGGCAGATCTGAACAAGCTCGAGACGAGCTGCATTGGGCAAGGTTGATCCGGAAGGATTAGAGAGCGTCGAGCAAATAACAAATAACGACGGCCGAAATCGGCGGAACAGGGTTCTTACTAGATCAAGGTCAATTCCGTCACTGTCTCGCACCGGTATCGGAAGAACCCGGACGCCGAGGTCGCCCAAGATTTCCAGGGTTGCGTAGTAAGCGGGAGCCTCACACGCGACCACGTCTTCTGTCCGGGCAAGCAGGCGAATCATTCCATGCAGGGCCTGAGTGCAACCGGTCGTGATAACCATTTTATCTGCCGTCGTTGTGACCCCTCTGCGTCGCAACCTGTCCACCAAAATCTCCCGCAACCTGACGTCGCCGTCCGGGGTGTGGTAGCCGAGCGCTTCATCTGCGTTGTCGCGCAGAGTCCGGGCAAACGCATCTTCGATGGCGGTCTTGGGGACGCAGTCGACAGATGGAAGACCGGCCGCGAGGTTGATCAAATCGGGGTTTCCGACCTGACGCATGAAGTCGAGCAACCGGCCGCGCGGACGGAATGCGTACGGCGAAATCATAGTCGTACCATGTCACGGTTGGCGAGAATGCCAAGCCCCAGTGCCCTGTATTCGTTGTAACTCAAGCGCGGTTAGAGCGAGTATGTGCTTCAGGCTTAGGCCCTTGCCACCGGAGTTACGGTGCCTCAACTACGCTTGGGGTATAACGAATACAGGTACTATGACCATGGCAAATCCAGTTGTTGGACTGGCTGGAGTTCCGGTTCCAGAAACCGTACACCGAGCCCAAGCAAACGAACGTTCGCTTTTTTCCGACTTACACCATCTCGCAGCAGCGTTAGAAAACTTTCCAATGTCAGTGGCAGTTCGGCTCGTTCGACGGTTGTCCGAGTGAAGTCGGCAAACCTGATTTTGACAAAGACCGTGCGCACCCGATCCGCGAAATCCGAACGTTGGAGATCGGTCATCAAGTCTTCAAAGATTTCAGGCAGTCTCGCTTCGCATTGCGCGAGCGAAGTGAGATCTCTGGAGAAGGTCCGCTCGTTACTCAGCGACTTGCGAATCCGATCGGGTTCGACGGGGCGAGAATCAATCCCGCGGCCAAGGTCGTACAGTTCAGGGCCGAATTTACCGAATTCTTCGAATAATTGAAATCGGGAGTAGCGTTGCAGATCTCCGCAGGTATGTACCCCCAGCTTGGCCAATCGCTCTGCCGATTTCGGGCCGATGCCCCAGAGACGCCCGACTGGAAGTTCGATCATGAAAGCGTCGATTTGATCCTCTCTGATCTCAAACTGTCCATTCGGTTTATTCCAATCGCTCGCGATTTTCGCGAGCATTTTGTTTGGAGCAATGCCCGCTGACGCAGTGAGACCGGTTTTCTGAAAGATCAAGCCGCGAATGATTTCTGCGACGGCTGGAGCTTCTCCGGGATGCTGCGACAGATCCAGGAAGGCTTCGTCCAGCGAAAGCGGTTCCATCCAGGGGCTGAACTTCAACAGGATCTGCCGGATCACGTTTGAATCCCGCCGGTACACATCGAAACGAGTAGGCATCACAATCAGTTGCGGGCATTTTTGCAGCGCTTGGAACGTCGGCATGGCAGAGTGCACACCGAATTTCCTTGCCTCGTAATTGCAGGTCGTTAGCACTCCCCGTCGATCGCGGGCACCGCCGACCGCGACCGGTTTGCCGGTAAGTTCTGGATGATCGCGCACCTCGATTGCTGCGTAGAAGCAATCCATATCGAGGTGGAGAATCTGGCGCGCCATTGCAAGAATGTAGCACGAATGGTAGGGCGAAACAGATCCGGCGATAGCAGGATCTGTGAGCTGGGAGTAGTGGAACATCCTGGCAGCGCGATGGCCAAAAGCAAAATATCCAGTTTTGTGTTGAACCGATCTTTGTCATTTGTCGTGTGCCATTTGTCATTTGGTGCTTCTATCGTGACCCATTCGGTTCTTGCTGCTCCGATTCAGCCACGCATTTGGTCAATCGCCACATCAAAGATTTGTGCTCTTACCGGCCCGCGGGCGCTCATCGACCAGAAGAGCGTCGATGTGTGCGGCACTGATCTAGGTACTATGACCGAGCTGAATGGCCGCATCTATTTCGCCCTTTGGTGACACGTTCGGTTATGACGGCGACATTTGTCGCGGGATCGGCGGACCAAATTGGCGATCCAATTGCTTTGCCTCAACCGCGGACCGTGATCCCGGCAATGGTGTCAGACTGACAGACTGGCTGCGTGATCCGGGCGGTCACGCGATTGCGATTGTCCAGGGCGCACATCAGCTTCCTTTCGCCAACGGAACCAGCGAACAGACCAAGATCCCGACTGCCATGGTGAGCATCGATGGCACGATCTATCTCCATTACATGTCCGTGCGCGGATTTGCGCCCAAAGGTGGAGTGTGGGAATGCAACTACTCGAGATGGGCATATTCCAGCGACCTGGGCAAGACGTGGCATGAGTGTGCGATGCCGTTCGGCGGCCAAACGTCAAACTTCAACATGCTGGCTCTCACCGCTGCTGTCACTCCGGACAATCCTGACGGCAAGTATGTGTACGCGCTTGGGACGCCCTGCGGTCGTTTCGGAGCGGCCAAGCTTGGCCGAGCGCTCGAGGATCGGATCCTCGACGTGGAGGCATGGGAGTATCTCGGCGCGGCTAACCCCGGGGAGACGGAGCCGAGCTGGACGAAGGATTTCAACAGTGCCGCCGAAGTAGTTGCCGCTCCCGTAGGCGAAGCTTCCGTGCTATGGAACTCAGCCATACAGCGATGGATGTACACCTATCTCAACGAGCACACCGCCAGCCTGGAGTTGCGCGAGGCCGACCACTTGTGGGGACCTTGGACAGCGCCGCATACGCTTGCCACTGCCGAGGACTACCCGCAGCTCTATGGCGCGTTCATGACGCCCTCGTTCTTGCGGGACGACGGACGGTCACTCTTCTTTGTCATGTCGCAGTACGGACCTTACAATACCTTTATCATGAAGGCGGAACTCACCCTTGCTCCATAGGATGTACAGGCATCTCGATTACCTCGGCAGTAACCTCAAACCTGAAACGTGCAAACTTGCAACGGGGGAACCACGTTCCTACTCCCAAAATGCGGCGGCTCGCCGCCGTAGCGTTCCGGCCGGATCTTTCAGCGCAGCTTCCAACGTGATTGATCCTCCTACGACAGAAAGGACTTTATCGAAATGCTGCGCCATCTGTTCTGGGTCTTCGATGGTGCCGGCGATGACCCAAGTCGGTTTCTTCGCCCGACGCGCGATCTCTGCGACTCCGAAAGGGCCTTTACCCTGTAGCGATTGACGATCGAATTTACCCTCGCCGGTGATGACAACCTCGGTCGCCAACACCCTTTCTGCCAACTGCAGACGCTTAGCGACCTCCGCGAAACCGGAGACCAGCTTCCCCCGAAGGAACGTCAAAATACCGTAACCTAATCCTCCGGCGGCTCCAGATCGCAACGTCATCGCATGATTGATTCCGAGTGAGATTTCGACTCGATCCACCAAACGGGCGAGATTTTGATCCAACGATTTTACCTCAGCGGGTTGCAAACCCTTCTGCGGTCCGAAAACGTAGGTCGCCCCTTCGGTTCCAAGCAGCCGGGTTTCTACGTCTGCCAAGCCGATGACTTCGGGCAAGTTGCCGATTTCCGGCGAAATTACTCGCTGAATCGCCGCGAAATGGGCCGGGAGAGGCTCGACCGAAGAGCCGCTTTCATCGAGAAAAGAGTAGCCCACAGCGGCGGCCAGACCGAATCCGGCATCTGCCGTGGCACTCCCGCCCAAACCGATCGAGATCCGCTTTATGCCAAGATCCCAAAGATGGCGGACGATTAAACCGGTGCCGAACGTATTGGAATCGAGCGGACGACGTTCGCGTGGAGGAATCCGCCATAGGCCCGATGCGGCACTCATATCCATAAAGGCTTCATTCTGATGAACGAAATATTCGGCGGTTATGGGGCGTCCCAATCCATCTACCGTTGCGATCGATCGCCTCTGCGCCCCGAGCTGGGAAGCAACCAGCTCCGCAGTGCCTTCTCCTCCGTCCGCGATGGGAACCAGATCAATCTCTGCGGCGGGATCGCACGCACGCACGGCTTCCGCTAGGATTTCGCATACTTCAAAAGCACTCAGCGTTCCTTTGAATTTATCTGGGGCGATCAAATAACGCATTGGCGCCGGTCAGTTGAGGAGTCCCCGAGATTTCTTATTTTTTAAGGCCAGCCGAATTCTCTCGGCCGACTCCGGCGATTCAAATTGAGCGAATGTTCCGAGCCAGTCGTAAACTGGCTCGGCCAAATGAGACGGTAAGCAGGGCGGCGCCGGCGCCTTTAAGAGCAAGTGGAGCTCTTCCACCGCACGTTGAGCAACTTTTTCGATCATGCTCGAACTTGCTCCGTGGTAGTTGTCGCCCTTGGCCAGCGCTTCCTTGTATAGACTCATGCAATCCAGGACACAGCTTCGAGTTCGCGGATAAAAGCTCATCATCAGATTCCAAGGATCTTCTCTCTGGTCGCCTCCCTTTCGAAAGTCGGTCCGCAGGAGAAGTGAAGGAATGTCGGCAAATTTGGCGACCATGAATTCCACCACTGTACCGGAGTCAATCTCGGGTCCATCGAAGTTGAAGATGGCGAGATCGCATTCAATCAGTGTTTCCAGATCTTGGTCTCGGATCTGACGGGCTGAATCGCTTCGTTGTTCCAGCGTTTGCGGCAACCGGCAAATGAATTCAGCGGCCGATTGCTGTTCGATCGCTGCAGCTAGCGCCGAGTTGCCAATCAAATGCTTGGCCGCGAATAGCTCGCCAGCGAAATAGATAGAATACATCAGAGGGTCTCCATGCAATGGTTTTGGGCTACGCTGTGAAATCCGCGACTATCCGGACTCTACCAATGCCGCAAAACTTTGGATCTGGCCAAAAGGATAGAGCACGGCTAAGAAACAAAATCCAACAGAGCAGTGGCGAAATTCGAACTGATTATCGGATTACTTTTGGTCGGTGCCCTATTGGCCAGTATCGCCCGCCGGCTGAAAATGCCGTATCCCGTCTTATTGGCCGGGCTTGGCGTTGCTTTAGCTTTTACTCCGAACTTGCCGGACTTGACACTGGATCCGCAGCTCACGCTGGCTCTCTTTGTTGCTCCGGTCCTGTTGGATGCGGCATACGATGCGTCACTCCGCGATCTCAAGGACAATTGGCGGCCGGTAGCGAGCCTGGCCTTGATCGCGGTCGGGCTGACCGTTGTTTCCGTAGCAATAGTGGTTCGATTATTCCTGCCCGATATCCCCTGGCCGGCTGCGATTGCCCTCGGCGCGATTGTGGCGCCGCCCGATGCGTCCGCAGCAACGGCTGTTCTGCGGATGTTGCGTCCCCCACATCGAGTACTCGTCATTTTGGAGGGGGAGAGCCTTTTTAATGATGCGAGCGCTCTTCTGATTTACCGCGCTGCAGTAGGGATCACCACAACCGGAACATTCATCACTGCAATCCCGTCCCTTCTACTTTCGGGGATCGCAAAGTGTGTTTGCCGGTATATTTCTGGCGCGCCTCTACCTTCGTATCTCGGGTCGCTTTCAAGAAGTGGCTACAGCCGTCCTGATACAGTTCCTTTCCGTATTCATCGTCTGGATCTTGGCGGAACAACTGCATCTGTCCGGCATTATCACGATCGTTTGTTTTGCTATCGAGCTGGCTCGTGGCGTTCCGACAAAGGTTGCGCCTCGACTACGTATTCCTTCCTACGCCGTGTGGGAAGTAATCGTGTTTGTGCTCAATATTCTGGTTTTCATTTTTGTCGGGCTAGAACTCAAGCCGTTGCTTCAGCGGCTTCATTTGACCGAATTAACCCGCTACCTTCTGATTGGTGGAGCAGTTTGCGCGACGACGATTCTGGTCAGAATCGCCTGGGTCATGAGCTATAACACCGTAGTACGTTGGAAAAATCGCCATTTTGGTGTTCATCTACCACACCGGGTGAGCCCTCCTACGCTTCAGGGAGGAATTATGGTATCCTGGTGCGGAATGCGAGGGATTGTTACTCTTGCAACTGCGCTTGCGCTCCCGGACACATTCCCATATCGCGATCTTCTCCTCTTCGCGGCTTTTTGCGTCGTGCTTGGAACGCTGATTTTACAGGGTCTGACTTTACGTCCATTAATGACGGCCCTTAATTTTGCAGATGACCGAGTCGTCGAGGAAGAAGTGCGACTGGCGCGAACTGAGATTTCACGCGCCGCTTTGAATATTCTCGATGGGCAAGAAACGTCTGAGGCAATCGCCGTTGTCCGTCGAGAGTATCAAGCTCGATTGACAAGCGATGAAAATGACAAGCAAGCCGGTGAAAGCACGACGTCAGAACTCGCCATGGTTCAAAGCCGCGCAATCGCTGCAGAGCGCCGCGCTCTAGAGGTATTGAGGGTTCGAGGCGATATTGGTGATGACGCTTTTCACCGGATCGAAGAAGAGCTCGACTGGGCGGAAGTACACGTGCAACGTGCTTCCCACGCTGCGCGAATAGCAGATAGTCGATAGCAGAACAGTACGGAATTTTCTCCATCAATCTCCGGCTTGTCCGAAATTGTCTAACGTGTCTCAAAAATGGATCTAATTCGCGTCCATTTCGCGGTTAGAAGATCTTCGGGGCAGAACCAGATTCCGAGAAACTGTCGAACAATGAGCTTCGCGGCTCGCTAAGGATGGCGCGCTTCCTATGATGACCGATGAAATGCCCGTTGTTCTAACGCGGGAAGTTTGGGAGCAACGCGCCAGCCTGTATGCGCAACGTGTGCAACCGTGGATCGCGCCACATCTCGACCAGAAATCGCGTCAGGCAAAACACCCGGTCTATGATTTTCTTTTTCAATACTACTCGTTTCGGCCGGGTCAACTTGCCCGGTGGTCTCCCGGCCCGAATGTGACGATCGAGGCCGCGCGCATCGAAGACCTGCCCAGCTCGCGGAAGTGGTGGAAACGCGGTGCCGACGGGTGGCGACTCCTTCCTTTTCCCAATGCTCACCGTGAGCTCTTGGAGTGGGCGGTTCGTTTCCTCGAAGCGGCCTCAACTCGAGAGCCGAATTTTTCTGTTTCGGCATGCATGAGTGGGCGATGGTGCATCGCGAGGGCTCGATTCGTCATTTGGACGTTCCTTTGCGGTTGGAAAGGTCGGAGATCGCCGCGGCCGTTGAATCTCGAAATCTGGTCTGCACGCATTTTGATGCCTTTCGTTTTTTCACTGAGCCGGCGAAAAAACGCAACCACTCTGTGTTACGTCGGGAAACGACGATTGAATTTGATCAACCTGGCTGCATCCATGTGAACATGGATCTCTATCGGTTTTGCTACAAAATTGCTCCCTGGATTGAATCGGAGCTTTTAGCGGACGCGTTTGAGTTGACACGTTTTGCGCGCGAGCTCGATATGCGAGCCAGTCCCTATGACCTACGGGAGATGGGCTTCGATCCGATTCGAGTGGAAACATCGGATGGGCGGGCTCAGTATGTTCGCTTGCAGCAGAAAATCTCTCGACGCGCGCAAGCAGTTCGCCAGCGCGTGTTAGCTGCGTATCGACAGCTGCTCGCTGTCGCCGGGGCAAAGACCTAGAGGGCTGGTGTGCGTGGTACGCAAAAATTCGCTTGACCCCTGACGACGGAGGGCGAGGCGCTTGCTCCTCCTGACATCGACATCCCGCGGAGCGCTGGCTCACCCAGCTAACGATCCGGCCCGGAGGTGTTGATTCGCCATCGTTTGGTAAAGCCGATCCTGTGGCCCAGTCGCTTTAAGTTGGGTGACCTTGGTCCATTCCTCCCGGGCTTCGGCCTTTTCACCCATCGCTTCTAAAGCCTTGGCGTATTCGGCGTGATGGATAATCCGCTGGGGGGCAAGCTCGATCGCTTGCTTGAAATGGGTGATGGCTGCCTGGGTCGATGCAGCGGGCAACTGCCCGTAAACCAGTTCTGCGATCCCTTTCAGAACCGGATTCAGGGTTGCCATTTCGAAATTCCAGCGGGCCAGGATCAGATGTCCGTAGTCGTTGGACGGGTCAAGCTCCAAGCCCTTCGTTACCTGCAAATAGATTTGTCTCGAATACTCGACTCGCGCTTTGTCGTCGACAAACCAACAAATCTGTCCGTAAGCCGCTGCCAGACCCACGTGCGCCTGTGCATCGTTCGGAATCTTTGCGACTGCTCTTTTACCCAGCTCGACGGCCATTTCGGCGTCTTTCCTTTTTTCCGCCTGGTCCGAGATCTCTTGGATATGGCGCGCATACAGTCTGCACAGGCGTTTTTCGATCTGCGGATCTTCCGGAGACGCGTTATCCGCCTCCTTCAATACCTTGATCGCGGACGCGGTTCCCCCTTGATTCTCGAATTGATCCGCTTGCTGGATGAGCGTTTGTACCTCTTGAGTGAGTGCCGGCTCACATAGGGCAGCGACTGCTAAGAAAACCATCAAATGCTTCATGCATGTTTCCCTGCTTTGCTGAACGAGAAGGCTGCCTACATTCCTTGGCGTTGAGACCTGCTCATTCGTAAAAACTGCAGCGTATCTATCGCGCAGGAGCATCCGCTTGGCTATTCATTTTATGATCAAACCTCAGTCGGAGAAGAGAACAGCCGCTATCCTTGGACTTTGTGCGGTCGCCTTGGGAGCGTTCGGTGCCCATATCCTGCGGTCGCATCTGGAGAGTTTGGGCACGACCCAGACCTGGCAGACAGCGGTTTTCTATCATCTCGTTCATGCCGTCGTTTTGCTGGTGCTCAGCAGCTGGCGGCCCGTCCCGAAGTGGAGTTTTTGGTTGCTTTTGGTTGGTGTAATAATTTTCAGCGGTTCGCTTTATGTGCTCGCCTTGACCGGTCTGCGTTGGTTCGGTGCAATTACCCCGCTCGGTGGGCTTGGAATGTTGGCGGGATGGTTTGCTCTTTGCCTGAGACCCAAGAAGAGCTGAATAGGAGCTAATGGAGATAACAGACGAATGGACGCGACTTGACACGAATACGTGGATCCAATTGGCGTCTATTCGCGGTTGTTTTTCGAGCTTCTTGGATGGCTGAACGATTTCTTGCGCCCCTAAAGAGCGTCGCCCCGCTTTTTGACTAACCCAGGGTTAGGCCAAGCCTCACACTAGGTTTCCCTAGCGCCTTCGGCGCGCACACCAGATGGAGATTCAATGTTTTAAGGCCTTGGCAGCTTCTTTTTGGTCCTCGCGATCCTCGCTATCCGTTGCCGTGAGCTGGAGCACTTTTTGGTATTCTCCGCGCGCTTCTTCCTTCTTCCCCATACGATCTAGAGCCTGGGCGTACCCGAAATGGTGGATGATGCGATTCGGGGCGATCGCAATCGCCTTCTTAAAGTATTCGACTGCCGTTTCCTGTGATGAGGCAGGAACCTGACCGTACAGCACTTGAGCGATTCCTCGGAGAATCGGATTCAGATCGGACATTTCAAAGTTCCACTTTGCCAAGACCAGGTATGCCAAATCGTTTTTAGGATTGAGTTGAACCGCTTTCTCGGCCTCGCTTTGGATTACCCGGGAGTATTCCATCTTGGTCCGATTATCGACAAAGTCGGTAATCTTGCCGGACGCAATGGCGAGCGAGAGATGGGCCTCCGACAAACCAGGTCCTTTCTCCACGGCTTGTTTTGCATATTTTAACGCGGTTTGGGCGTAGTTTTTTTTTTGCTTCTCGTCCGAAGCGGTGTCCACAGATTCCGAGTTGACATTAGAAATGCGGTAAAGAACCTCGGGATTGTCCGGATCGCTTTGCTCGACAGTCTTCAGGATCTCGAGCGCTTCGCTCAAACGGTCAGAATCTTCGAGTTGATCAGCTTTTTGCAGGTCGGCTCGGATATCGCTCGCCCCCCACGAGAGCTGCACAGCAAATAGCGATGCCAGCCCGCACGACACAACGAAGAGTCGGCGGTACATCATGGGTTCCGGATAACACCGTTCGCAATCGGACGCCAGTTTTCTGCTCCGCCTAATTCCGCGGTTTCTCGAAGCAAGCAAAGCCTTGGCAGCCTACGTAATTGTGTTGGAAATCCCGAAAATAAAGCGATTGACAGAGACAGGAGAGGACAATAGCTTCCCTGCTCTTTTTTAGGGATCAGAAATGAAGACCTTTTCAGCCAAAGCCAGCGAGGTGGATCGCAAGTGGTACATTGTCGATGCGAAAAACCAGACTCTTGGGCGGGTCGCTGTCAAAGTAGCCAATCTGTTGCGAGGCAAAGGGAAGGCAATCTTCACTCCTCACGTAGATACGGGAGATTTTGTGGTGGTGATCAACGCGGAAAAGGTGCTTCTAACTGGAAAAAAGGAGCTACAAAAAGAATACATGAGCTTTTCTGGGTATGTGGGAGGCCACAAGTCGGAAAACGTTCAGCGACGCCGTGCCCGTCGTCCGGAGCTGCTAATCGAGCATGCGGTGAAGGGCATGATTCCGCATAACCGGCTCGGCCGATCAATTTACACGAAACTGAAGGTTTACCGGGGCGAGCAGCACCCGCACGAAGCGCAACAACCAATCACGGTCGCCTAGTCAGAACAGCATCAAGAACAAGGATTTATGGCAGAGACATTTTCCGCTACCGGTCGCCGCAAAACCGCCGTTGCTCGGGTGCGCATCGCGCGAGGCTCTGGGAAAATTGAAGTAAACGGCCGGCCGTTCGAAGAATATTTCCCGACTGCGCCTCTGCAATTGACGGTCCTAAAACCGTTTGAGGTGACCAAAACGACAAACGCCTTTGACGTACAAGTAAGAGCTTCCGGCGGTGGCCCCACCGGCCAAGCTGGTGCAGTTCGTCTCGGCATCGCCCGCGCTCTGCTGGAAGTAGATGCTGCCATGCGAGCACCGTTGAAGGAAGAAGGCTTGCTCACCCGTGATCCACGAATGAAGGAACGGAAGAAGGCAGGTCAGCCGGGTGCCCGCAAGCGCTTCCAGTTCTCCAAGCGTTAAGCGTCCATTTTCGAGAACACCCGCAAAATCTGCGAGATTACCGCGTCACGGCTCCGATCTCTGGCCGGGGGCGCATTTGGAGCTATCTGCTTCAATTCCCTGGAATCTACGGTTAGTGTTCGCAAGATTTCCGAATGCGCGACGAAGCGCAATTTCGGTTATTGAACGTGTGCGCGATCTGGCGATGCGAACCCGTAACTTCAGAAGCAATCATGCGGCAGAAATCCAAAGCAGATAAGCCTGTGATCGATATTGAAGATACGGTCGACCTGCTCAGATACTTGCGCGAAACCGGACGAATCAAATCGGATGAAGCGATTGTCATTCGTACCCTGCATGGCGGTGTCTCGAACAAAACTATCTTGCTGCAACGTCCGGACGGCTCTCGCTGGGTCATCAAGCAATCCCTCCCGAAGCTGCGTGTCCGAGTTAGTTGGTTCAGTGACCCGGCACGAATCCAGGTCGAAGCCAACAGCTTGCGTTATCTCCCGCGCATCACTCCGCCAGACAGCACTCCTGCACTTCTGTTCGAAGATCGGCAACAGCATCTGCTCGCAATGGAAGCCGTGCCGGATCCCCATGAAAACTGGAAAGCCCAACTGCTCAGCGGCATTCTCGATTTCGATCTCGTCCGGTATTTTGGGCGGCTGCTCGCGACGATTCATCAGAGAAGCTATGAGTTGCGCCGCGAGTTGTTGCCGATCTTCCGAAGCCGCGTCTTTTTCGAAACGCTGCGGCTGGAACCATACTATGAATTTACCGCACGAATGGTCCCCGAAGCGAAATCATTTTTGCTCGCACTGGTGGAGGAAAATCGAAAGCGTCGTGTCACGTTGGTCCACGGCGATTATAGTCCGAAAAACATCCTGGTGCATCGAGGCAATCTGGTGTTGCTCGATTACGAGACGGTTCACTTCGGAGATCCGGCATTCGATCTCGGTTTCAGTCTAACCCACTTGCTGAGCAAGGCGCTACACCTCGATTTACATCGGGAAGCTTTTTTGGGAGCGGCGCTCGAATATTGGAAGACCTACGCGGCTGAAAGCCGGGCAGCTCCGTGGTTTGAAGACGTCGAGCCCATGGCCGCAAGAAATGCTGTTGCTTGTTTACTGGCCAGAACGGCGGGGCGATCACCACTCGAATATCTGTCTGATTTGGAACACCTCAGACAACGAGATGCGGCGCTCTATCTAGCCGCGCATTGTCCCGCCAGCGTACCGAGCCTCATCGAAAGCTTTGGCCGGAAGATACAACGATCATGAGAATCAAAGGTGTTGATGCCTGGGAGATTTTGGATAGTCGCGGTCGTCCGACGGTGGCGGCGGCGCTGGTCCTTGAAGACGGGACTGCCGCCTCAGCGTCTGTCCCATCCGGCGCATCGACGGGCCGCGCAGAAGCGAAGGAATTACGCGATGGGGGAAAACGTTTCCGCGGCCTTGGTTGCCAGCGAGCTGTCGCCAACGTCCGAGGACCGATCGCGAATAGTCTGGTAAACGTGAGTTTCGACGACCAGGAACAACTGGATCGTCATCTCCTGGAGCTTGACGGCACGATCGATAAGGCGCACCTCGGCGCCAACGCTTTACTCGCGGTCTCGCTCGCATTTGCTCGAGCGGTTGCAGTCCATCGTCAGATGGAGTTATTCGAGTATCTCGCGTTGCTTCTTCCAGAGTCATCGCCACGCCTGCCAACCCTTACGATCAATCTCTTCAGCGGAGGAAAACACGCATTTGGACAGGTGGGCGTTCAGGATGTGCTCGTCGTGCCGCAGTCAGGATTGACGGTCGCGGAACGGCTTGGGCAGACGTATGAAATCTATCAGGAAGCGGCGGCCATCGCGGCAAAGCGATATCGGGTTCCTGCGCTCACCGCTGACGAAGGTGGACTAGCTCCTCCTTTTAAGAACAGCTCGGAAATGCTCGAGACCGCTGCGGAAGCGATTCAGGCGGCGGGATACAAACTCGGTACGGAAGTCGCTCTAGCAATCGATTTGGCGGCTAGTCATTTCAGCACGGCTGACGGGCTTTACGGTCTCGACGAGGAAGTTCTGGCCCCGGCGCAGTTGGTCGATACGATCAGCTTGTGGACCGAACGTTATCCAATTATTAGTGTGGAGGACGGACTGGGCGAAGAGGACTGGGATCACTGGCCGGTGCTGCGGCAAAGAATCGGTAACCGATCGTTGACACTTGCCGACGATTTAACCTGCACTAATCCTGCGCGGATTCGCCGCGCAATCGAGACGCGTGCGGCGGACGCCTTACTTCTCAAAGTGAATCAGGTGGGTACTTTGACGGAGGCGAGAGAGGCGTGTCGCTTGGCCAGGGCCGCGGGTTGGCGCGTTTCGGTAAGCGCTCGCAGCGGAGAGACTGAGGACAATTGGCTGGCGGATCTGGCGGTCGGCTGGGCCGGAGACTTTATCAAAGTGGGTTCGATCACCCAATCCGAGCGGTTGTCCAAGTATAATCGTCTGCTCGAGATAGAGCACCATCATCCGATGGAATTTTAGGGCCGTTCAATTGACGAAGAGGCAAACGGTGACAAACGGGCTAGTCAGCGGGGCCGGTTTTGCGACGATCCTTGAATAGATTACCCCCCCGCGGGTTGCTTTTGGGTGGGCCCGTCGCTAGCTTAATCGTCAACCATGTCTTGTTCTAAGATTGATCCGACGCTGCATCAGCCGAAGAAACCCGACTGGATCAAAGTGCGGTTGCCATCAAATCCAGTCTTTTTCTCGACGAAGGCTTTGATTTCGGATCTGCGCCTGCACACGGTGTGCGAATCGGCTCAATGCCCAAATCGTTGGGAATGCTGGAGCCAGGGAACCGCGACAGTGATGATTGCTGGCGATCGCTGTACTCGGGCGTGCGGCTTTTGTGCTGTGGCTACCGCCAAGCCGTTTGCTCTTGAGCAAGACGAACCGGAACGCGTGGCCGAAGCGGTGCGCCGCCTGGGATTGAAGCATGTGGTGATTACTGCGGTGGCCAGAGACGATTTGGCGGACGGCGGAGCCGGCCACTTTGCGAATACGGTCCTGGCTGTCCGGGCAGTCCAAAAACAGATCGTTGTGGAGGTATTAGTTCCCGATTTCAATGGTAGCGAGATTTCGCTGCACAGCGTCCTCTCGGCCCAACCCGATATTTTCAATCATAATCTGGAGACAGTAGAGCGATTGACCCCAATGGTCCGTTCCCGGGCAAAGTACCGCCTTTCGCTGAAGGTTTTGCAGCGAGCTAAGGAGATCGATGCGGGAGTGGTGACGAAAAGCGGCATTATGCTCGGTCTCGGAGAGACCGAAACCGAGCTATTTCAAGCCTTGGATGACTTGCGGGAAGCAGAAGTGCAAGTCTTGACGCTAGGGCAATACCTGCGGCCGACCCCAAAACACTTGCCGGTGGTCGAGTACATCACTCCGCAAACTTTCGAACTTTATCGCGAGATCGCGATGAAGAAAGGGTTTGATTATGTGGCTTCCGGGCCGCTCGTGCGAAGTTCCTACCACGCGGCCGACTATCATCCGGTTGCCCGGAGGCGTTCCAGTTAGCGGCGGCTTGATCCATGATTCAAGCAACCAGGGAGACTGTTTGCGCGATTATTCCTGCTTTCGGTGAAGCGCGATTTATTGGAGCGGTGGTACGCGGAGTTCTCGAGCACGTTGATCACGTTATCGTAATTGATGATCACTCGGCAGATAAAACGGCGGAGGTAGCCCGCGAGGCGGGCGCCGAAGTGATTCGTCACCCAGAGAATCTCGGTAAAGGCGCTGCCATCAAAACCGGGCTGAGAAAAGCGGCCGACCATTTCGGCTTCTTTCTTTTCATGGACGGTGATGGACAACATGATCCGACCGAAATTCCAAAATTCTTGACGAAAGCCTCGACGACGCAAGCGCATCTCATTGTGGGAAACCGGATGTGCAACGTCGCAACCATGCCAGCCATTCGGCGTTGGACAAACAAGTTCATGTCTTGGCAAATCAGCAGACTGTGCCGGCGAGAGCTTCCGGACAGCCAGTGCGGGTACCGCTTGGCGCGAAGCGAACTACTCCCGCTGTTGCGCGAATCGAGCGACGGATTTGCTTTTGAGACTGAAAATCTCTTGTTAGCCGCTCGGAACGGATTTCGAATCGAGTTCGTGCCTATTCGAACAATTTATCGGGATGAGCGGAGCAAGATTAAACCGATGCGAGATACAGTTCGCTACATCCGGATTTTGGCGAAATACCGTTCCGAGGCCAACCGGCGTGGATGAGGTGGTGGAGTGGCCTTAACGTGCGGAGGCAGTAGCGGAAGCAGTCGGCGAGGTTGCGAATTCCTTCTTTAATTTTTCCACAATCGTCAAATCTCCTTTTTGGCGTTTTTCCTGAGTTTCTTTTGCGAGTTGTTCCTCGAACTTTCTGCGCTCTTGCAGATAAAGCTTACGAAATTGCTCACGCTGCTCTTCGTTCAGGTGCAGTCCCGACTTTTGATAAGCCTCGGTTACCGATTCTTCTTCTTTCTGCTGGCGCACCCGCTGTCTTTGCCGAAGGACCTCACGTTCGTCCGCGCTTAAGGCCAACCAACGATGGAGATTCTGCAGGACCTTCTGTTGTTGTTCTGGCGTCAACTGTTCGATGGACCGGCGAAGGTCTTCCAATTTAACCGAAGCAGACGGCTGCGCAGTTGCAGCGGGAGTCGGAGTCTGTCCGTATCCGCTTGCGGCTACTGCGATGAGAAGAATCAGTGCGCCGAAGAATCGAGCCATACCGAGGATTCTTCTGACGACAATACTACGTCGAGATCGGCAATAACCTCGAGATCACCCGGCTCAGTTTGAGCAACCACGACCGGCGGAAGCTCCGCCGCACGATGCGAAGAGAGTGAAAAAAGGGCGAGGAAGACAGCCATTGCGCCGGCCAAGGCACCAGGGACTCCGTAACGGAGCCAATTCCGCCAAAGTGATCTTCGCTTCTCATCGGCTCGTCGAGCTGCCGCCACCACCTTAGCAGTGAAGAAAGGAGAAGGTGCCGATCTTTTTGCTTTGCCCAGCAATTCCCACAGATCGTCGTGTTCTTGATCCTTCATCTTCCAACATTGAACCCAGCTAGACCGAGAAAGTTTCACGGCGCCTCGGTCCAACCGCCAGGTTTCTAGACAATTGCATAAGAGAACGCGATTTCGTCATTTAGTAAACAAAAAGCTCAGCAGCTAGCGCCGGCACAAGCAGGCCGCCCCTCCCCTGGACCACCTCAGTTACCCGGTTGGGGGGCCGATAAGCGCCTGCCTATCCAACTCGCTTGTTCCCGGAGTAGCCGACCGGCACTTGCACTCCCTTCGAGAGGATCTCGATACCTCGCAGGCGGCAGCTGCCGGCCGCGTTACCCGGAGTTACTACTCCCCAGCTTCGAGAAAGCCTTCCAGCTGCCGGATTCTGGTCGGGTGACGCATCTTGCGGAGGGCCTTGGCCTCGATTTGGCGAATCCGTTCGCGCGTGACCTTGAACTGACGGCCGACCTCTTCCAGCGTGCGGCTATACCCGTCCACCAATCCAAAGCGCTGCTCCAGGACCTGCCGCTCCCGCTCAGTGAGCGTATCGAGCACATCGCGTATTTTCTCCCGGAGCAAAACGATCGCAGTCATATCGCTTGGATTATCGGCTCCTTTGTCTTCGATAAAGTCGCCGAAACTGGTGTCGTCGCTGTCGCCAACCGGCGACTGCAAGGAGATTGGTTGCTGCGCCATTTTAAGCACAGCTCGCACCCGCTCGACCGGAAGCTGAATCTCTTCGGACACTTCTTCCGGACTCGGCTCGCGACCATATTCCTGGACAAGCTGCTTTTGCACCCGCATCAGCTTGTTGATGGTCTCGATCATGTGAACCGGGATGCGAATTGTGCGCGCCTGGTCGGCGATCGAGCGGGTGATCGCTTGACGGATCCACCAAGTCGCATAGGTAGAAAATTTGTAGCCGCGGCGGTACTCGAATTTTTCGACCGCCTTCATCAGGCCCATGTTGCCTTCCTGAATAAGATCGAGAAACGAGAGCCCTCGGTTAGTGTATTTTTTCGCGATCGAAATAACCAAACGGAGATTGGCTTCAACCATCTCGGTTTTAGCCTTCAACGCTTTGCGTAACCAACCCTTGAGCTCCCGATACTGCTCAAGGAATTCTTCCGAGCGCTGCCAAGCGTTGCATTCCATTTCCCGAAGCCTATGCTTATATTGCGTCAGCTTCTCCTTGGCTGTTGTTCCGGACTGCTCTGCCCGGGCGATTTCAATGTGGAGATTGGAAAAAAGGCGCTGCTGATCGTCAGCCAATTGAACAAACTCCTCGGTGACCTTCTGCTTGAAATAAAACCGCGGATAAAGCTTCATCAACGCACTGTGAGACCGTTGAAATTCCGTTCGCGCTACATTCTCTTTGCTGGTGCCACGGGCTGACATCCAACTCCGGTAGAACGATTGAGCATCCTCCCCGGCGCGTTCAACTTGGGCACAGAGCTTAGGGAGAGCTTTCATGTAGCGCTCCCGGCTTTCAATCTTCTTGTCGAGGATAACGCGATCGAATCGTTCGCGCCCTTCGATCAACTTCTGGGCGAGATCTAAGTGGGCGCGAGCAATAAATCCAAATCGCGTGATAAATTTCTGGACCATCAGCTCCGCATCTTCGATGCGCTTTGAGATTTCGACTTCTTGTTCGCGGGTCAATAAAGGCACTTGGCCCATCTGCTTGAGGTACATCCGGACGGGATCATCGAGAATGTCGAGTTTCTGGTCCTTTTCGTCGTCCTCGTCGTCGGGGTCTTTCTTGCCGTCTTTGAAACGGTCGACCTCGGATGCATCGATGATCTCCACTTCCATCGAGCGGAGCCGCCCGAGAATCTGCTCCATCTCGTCCGGATCGGCCATTCCTTCCGGAAGCGCTTCGTTAATATCGTCGTAGGTGAGATAGCCCTGTTCTTTAGCGAGTTTGACCAGTTCCCGAAGCCGCTCTTGCAAATCAAATCCAGAATCAGACTGGAGCAGCCGGCCGTTGAGTGGATGGGCTCCGTTGGATCCAGCCTCCGCGATGGCTCTTTCAGCCGAAGACGGGATCGCAGATTTTTCCATTTTGTTTTTGTTCGATTCTGGCTTGTTTGCCTTGGACGATCTGGTGGCAACTGTCTTGCCTTTCGGAGCGTCCGCTACGGTCCTCGATTTTGCAATCCGTGCCTTTCTTGCTTTTGAGGAACTCACCTTTGGCATATCCACGTTCGATCAAACTTGATCCTATCCGTCGGTAGGTGACTAACGATGAGACGAAGGATTAACACAACTCAAGACGCCCGGACAACTCAAGACGCCCGGCTCGGAAGTCGCGAAATATGAGTGATGTGACTTTCGAGGTCAAGGACTTCTTTGATTTCGGCCAAACTCTGAGAATGTTCATCGGCCGAGTTCTCGGTCAGTCTGAGGACGCTTTCCAAGCGCTGTTTGCGCGACCGCAATTCATCAAGTGCGAAGTCTGTCCAGTATTTCGGACGAACCGTTTCGTCGATTGGCTTGGTTTCCTTCAAAATTTGCGAAAGGGCGGCTGCCTCCGTCTGTTCCAAACTGGCCAGAAAAGTCGCAATTGAACCGGGAGATTCAGGTTGCACGGCCGAATCAAGGATCTTTTTGAGCAGTTCAGTCCCGGCGATGGCCTCTAGAATCGCGAGCCAAGGCTGCTCGCGAATCCACTGAACCAGCTTTTGATCGGTCATGGACAGGTAGCAAAGCACCGCGACTTTGTGCCGGGGCAAGACCACCTTGTTTGTGGCGAGATCAGAGGAGAAATCGCGAGCAGAATGGTTTCTCCGCTGTTGCGAGGCCACCTTTTCAAGCGACTCACGCGGTAAGCCCAAGCGGGAAGCAAGCCGGATCAGCATCGTATCTCGAACGACTGGATCCGGAACCAAACCTGCAAATTGCGAGACTCGCCGGGCGAGGGCTACCCGGCGTGCCACGGATTGGTCGCCGGCTCCGCCCAAGCCGCGTTCAATTTCGAAATCGAAAAAATCTTTGGCGTCTGAGATGAGCGTTCGAAAAATTTCCGCACCGCCTTTGCGGATCAGCGAATCGGGGTCTTCGCCGGGTGGCAACACACCGATCCTGACTTGCAGACCGGCGCCGTAAAGAATCTCCAGTGCCCGTTCCGCTGCGCGTTCACCGGCAGCGTCCGCATCGAAAAAAAGCACAATTTCTTCCGCGAACCGTTTCAGCAGAGCAGCGTGTCGCTCGGTCAACGCCGTTCCTTGCGGGGCAACTACATTCTCGATGCCGGCCTCGAAGCTGGTAATCAAGTCGATTTGTCCTTCGAGCACGATCGCCTGGCCCGTGCGGGCGATGGCTCGCTTGGATTTGCTCAACCCAAATAAAACGTTCCCTTTGGAAAAGAGCGGCGACTCTGGGGAATTTACATACTTGCCCCCGGTTGCACTTGAGTCGATCTGGCGGCCGCTGAAGGCAATGACTTCACCGAGATCGTTTGTGATCGGAAACATCAAACGATGACGGAAACGATCATAAAATCTCGAATCCGCACTTTTTTCATCTTTGAGTTTTACCAATCCGCTAATAACGAGTTCTTCTCTGGAGAAGCTGCTAGCCTGCCCCCACTCGGTCAGTGCTCTCCACGAGTCAGGCGCATAGCCAATTAGCCAGCGTTTGGCGATTTCGATATTGAGCCCACGCTGGCTGAGATAGGCGCGGGCAGATTCAGCTGCGCGCGTTCGCAGGAGGTTGCGATGAAACCATTCGGCAGCCTCGAAGTGCAACCTGAGCAAGCGTTTGCGTAGACTCTGCTTCTCTTCTTCCTCCGCGCTGAATTCCTCTTGCTGGATGGCGATGCCGGCGCGCGCGGCCAGTCGTCGGATCGCTTCAGGAAAGTCGATATGTTCGTATTCCTGAACAAATTGAATGATTGTCCCCCCTCGTTGGCAGCCAAAACAGTAAAACGTCTGTTTGTCCGGATTCACATAAAAAGAGGGAGTCTTCTCCTGATGGAATGGGCAGAGAGCGCGAAATTCAGTTCCGGCCCGTTGGAGCGGAAAATAGCTACCGATCACATCAACGATATTCGATGCGGCGGTAACCTGCTCGATCGTCTCTGGGGAGATGCGCGGCATAGATCAAATCCCGCCGGCGACAGAGGAAGCATGAATCGCGAGCGATATTCGCGTCGCATCGATTGGTTCGCTGGCGGAAGCGCCCTTAACCTCCCGCGACCATCTGGACAATTTCAATCGTGTCTCCTTCATTCACCGCTGCTTCTTGGAAACTACCCCGAACGAGGATATTTCCATTTAGCTCGATAAGAGCTGAGCCGACTGGTACGCGTAATGTGTAGAGCAGTTCGGCGATGGTCCGCACTGAATCGACCTCCTGCAAATTGCCGTTAATCGTAATCTTCATCCCTTGACAATCACGGTATCCCAATCTTTCCAGACCGGTTCAAGACCGACCCGGGCGATCGCCTCCGCTACTTGAGCCGGGGTGCGCTGGTCGTCGATCGCGAACTGCGGTTCGGCACCGCCTGCGCAAAGTTCGGTTTCGCTGAAATTTCCGCGCACAGTGTAATGGAGAGAGGTATGTCCTTGTCCGGTGTAACCACCGGGAGCAGTACAACTGCCGGCGCTCATCGTGGTAACTCCAAGATTCATGAGTATGTCGCGGAGTGCGGCGGGTTCCCGCGTACTCAAAACGATCCCGACCTGCGGAAAACTAGTTCGGAAGGCACAGAGCAGCTGGATAAGATCGCGGTCGGATAACTGAATGCTCGGAGTGAAACCACCTGCTGCGGGCCGCAACCGGGGAAGCGCGACTGTGATCTGCGCGCGCCAGCACCGCCGCAGCAAATACTCGACGTGCTCTGCCAATCGAAGAGCCTCTTGCCTCCAATCCGACAACCCGAATAGTGCGCCGATGCCGATGCGCCGGAAACCGGCCTCGTAAGCACGTTCAGGGGTTTCGATCCGCCAGTCAAAATCACGCTTTGGTCCGGCGGTGTGCAGCGTCGCATAGGTATCCCGATCGTAGGTTTCCTGATAAACGACAAGTGCTTCAGCGCCGGCTTGAACGAGCGGGCGGTAGTCCTGCATCTTGAGCGGCGCAATCTCGAGGCCAACCGACGGCACGACTTGGCTCACTCGTTGCACCACGTCCTGAAGGTACCGATTGGGGATAAACTTCGGATGTTCGCCAGAAACAAGCAATATGCTCCGAAATCCACGATCGGCCAAATAACGAGCTTCCAGTTCCACCTCGTCGAGTGTGAGGGTGACGCGGAGAACTCGATTATCCCGCGAAAATCCGCAATATAAGCAATTATTGATGCATTCGTTTGAGAAATAAAGGGGGGCGAACAGCCGCATCGTGCGACCGAAAAACCGGCGGCTTGTCGTTTGGGACTCGCGAGCCATTCCCGTTAGGGCGGCATCGTCGATTGGCTCCAAGCGTCGGGCAAACTCAGTAAGAGCTCGGCTCAAACGCCGGGAAGGGCTGTTTAGCAGCGTGGCAAAGGTCATGAATCTACGAGTATTACACTTCGGCACCAGGGGTGCTTCGCAGCGACAAATAAGATAGGCTGCTTAACGGCGATGACCAATAGCAAATAGCCATGGCACAAAAATGGAGTTGCTGTGACTCCGCGATTCTCTATGTCCGCGTCAACCCGCGGTCGGAGTTTTCGCCAGATAATTGGGAAAACGCGTCTTCAGCTCCGACAATGCCTTGCTCGCTTGGTCCTGGTTTCCGGCCTGTTGGAAGGCTTGGTAGGCCTTCTCCAGGGCTTTCGGCGTCACCTCTGGGTCTTCGTACAAGACCGCCACGCTCAGATACGATTTGGCGGCGTTCTCGTAATGGCCTCGGGCAAATTCGACCTCACCGACGCACATGCGTGCTTCTGCATTTAAACGGCCTTCTGGTTGCAGATTCAACGCCTGTTCTGCCGCCTTTGTTGCGTCGTCGAAGTTTTTCGTTCCAAGCTGCGCCGTAGACAAGACGATAAAGCCGCGGGCCCGATCGACCGGGTCGGTCGCTTGTTCTAAATAGTTCTTAGCGGCGGGAATCGCTTCCGGGAAAGCCTGCAATTGGTTTTGCGCATTGGCCAGCGTCAGCCAAACCGCTTTGTCATAGGCGGTTTTGTCTAAATTCTTTGTGATCAGACCAAGGTACTTTGCCGCATTAGGGTACTGCTTGGCGTCGTAGAATACACCGCCCAACCAACGACATGCATCGGCCACGAGCGAGATCCTCTTGGAATCGTTCTTTACGAAATTGTCGACTTCTTGCGCGGCCTCGGCAGGTTGGTTCAGGGTCTGATAGCAATAAATCAGACGTAAGCTGACTTTCTCGTCGTATTCGGCAGAATTGCGTTTCCGGGCGTCAATCAACGGAGCAAGGGCGTCGGCATACCGTTTTTGTTCAAAAGCGGACCAACCGATCCAATAGTTTGCCTGGGCAGCACCGGCACCGTTGGGATATTCCTTCAACAACTGTCGGAAGCTCTCAATCATTCCGGCGTATTCGCCTTGTTGTCCTAGGGTGAGACCTTTCTGAAGCAATGCGGTCTCCCTTTGGTCCGAATTGCCCTGACTCTGGATGATCGTTGAGAAATCTTGCAGAGCTGCGTGGTAATTTTTCGCTTCCTGGTAGAGCAGCGCTCGTTTAAGCAACGCGTTCGAGACGTTCTTGTACGTTGGATAACGCTCGATCAATCCGGTGAATGCTTGGATTGCATGCTCCCGATCCTGAAGCTGGCTGAAGGCGTAGCCGGCCGCATAGTAACAATCTGCCTTGTAGCCGTCCGGTAATGAAGAGTTGACCAGCTCCGAATAAAGTTTAGCAGCCAAACCAAAGTCGCTTTGTTGAACGAGCGCCTGCGCCTTAAGCAATTTAGCCTTGTCCATCCGATCTCGAGAGGGATTGGTCGCGAGATAAACGTCAACCTCTTTGGTCAAGCTCGGGTCGCGCAGCTGATCGAGCGACAATAAGCGTTGATACCTCCCATCGGTTGCCTCCGGAGTGGCGGAATACTGGCGAATAAGCTGATTGTAAACCTCCAATGCCTTTTGATGTTTCCCGATTTGTCGATAAGAATTTGCGACGATCAACAAAACACCAGGCTTGGTCTCATCTCCCAAGGCGTTAAGATTCTTGGTGTAAGAATCAAGAATCTGAGAAAATTTGTCGGCGTCATATTCTAGCTTCATCAGCTCGAGTTGAGCTATCTGTTTCCATTTGCCCTCGGCATTTAACGCGATCGTCGATTTGAAGAGCTGCTCTGCTCGTTCCCGTTTCTTCAGATCCTCCGCGAGAATCCCGGCTCGAGTCATCGCCTCTGCTTTTACGACCGGCTTGGCCGCATCGCTCGCAAGATTTTCAAAGAGATCGAGAGCTTGTTCCTTTTGATTGCTCTCCAAGGCATAGTAGGCAATCGAGAGGCGTGCCGCGTCGCGGTAAGGATTATTTTCTCTCGTACGCGCCACATCTTCATAGGCCGATTTGGCGTCGGATTTCTTGTTAGTCAGCTCCAGGCATTTCGCTTGGTAATAGCGAGCGGTAATTCTTATTTCCGAGGACTTCGCATTCTCGTATGCCTTCGCATAAAGTGGAGCAGCGTCTTGGAAGTTTTTCTGATCGAAAGCGCGAGAGGCGAGGCGAAAAGCGGCACTGGCAACAAATTCTCCGCTGCCGATTTCCGTAATGAGTAGCCGATAAGTGCTTACCGCCGGAGCATCCTGACCGAGTTTCGCGTAGCAGTCGGCCAGCCGATACATGGCAGACGGTCGAGAAGAATCGTCAGGGTATTGGCCCAGGTATTTTTCGTACTCCGGGGCGGCCAGATCGTAGAGCTTGCGCACATAAAGACCGTCGGCGATGGCCAGTTGCGCCTTGGCCGGGTCCGTTGCGTTTTCCCCGTCTGGAGCACCGTTAGGAGCAAGGCGAATTTCGTCGTTTGCTACGCGCCCCTTGGTTTGATCGTCAGGCTCAGCCGCGCTTCCGGACGAGGTAGTGTCCCGTTTGTTCTCCGCCGATGGTTCCGTCGGGATTCTTTGATTCAAAATGGACTGCGGATTTAGCGTCGGTTGCGGAGTAGCGGGATTTACCGGCAACGCACGCGGGACGCTGGCGGGGCTGGGAGTCGGAGTAGCTGGCACTGCGCGTCGGACCTCCTGGGCAGGCGAGGTCGCTAAGGCACCTACGAAGAAGGTGACCGTTACTAGAAACCGAATCCTCATTGCTCGGGTTTTCCCGTCGCAAAGGCGACGTTCCAAATATCGGCTTGCCGGCAAATATCCAGCACTTCGACGATGTGCTTGTAGTCTACTGCCTCGTCTCCGCGGACGATAACGGCTTGGTCAGGATAGAGCTGAGAAAGCTTCTTTAGTTGA
Organism: uncultured Verrucomicrobiae bacterium; assembly: GCA_963804425.1. Taxonomy (GTDB): domain Bacteria; phylum Verrucomicrobiota; class Verrucomicrobiia; order Chthoniobacterales; family JAFAMB01; genus DASTDH01. The sequence goes on from CAWDQF010000010.1 coordinate 33,691, forward strand.
TCCAATAACTCCACGCCTGACTTGGGTTGCCGATTCACGACGATGCTGCCGTCCGATTTGACGTTGATTACGACCTGTCCGACGTACGGCTGCGGCTCATTAGCCTTGGCGGCGCTTGGTACCCGGACATCTAGTTCGTTTTCGGCCAGCGCGAAATTCCAAGTAACAATGAAGAACACCAGGACGACCAGCAGAATGTCGACCATCGGGGCGATCATGAAACCGAATACTTGTGGTTCAGTCTGAGGATGAAAATTCATCGGACTCAAAGATCATCATTTTCCAAAACGCCCGACGGCTCACTCCGGCGAGCGCGCTGAGAAGCGATGATGTTGAGGATGTGAGTGGTGGCGCTTTCTAAATCCGATATCATTGATGAAACCCTTCCTCGGAACAGAGAATAGAACGCCATGGCGACTATGCCGATAATTAAGCCCGCGGCAGTGGTCACGAGCGCTTGGGCAACGCCTCCAGCCAGTAGCATTTGACGTGGCTGAGTGGTGTTGCTGGCGAGAACGCCGAAGGAGTTGATAATCCCGACCACCGTCCCGAGCAGACCCAACATCGGAGATAGCGTGGCGATATCGGCGAGATAAACAATGCGTTGGTGGAGGCTGCTGGCGACCCGGGTCCCTTCGGTTTCGGCAACGTCGCGAATCGCCGACGGAGGCGCAGAAGGATGTTTGGTGGCAAAGTCGAGAGTACGCGAAGTGATTCTGGCAATCGCGGTGGAGTGCCGATTCGAAACCGCAATCAAACCGAGGTAATCCCTCTTTCTTAGCAGCGCCTCCGCAGTTTCCATAAACCTGTGGGTGACAACGCTGCCACGACGAAGACTAAGGACACAGGCGAGAATCAGAGCGAGCGTCAACACCGATGCGAGGACCAAGGGGATCATCACCCAGCCGCCGGCTTGCAGCAGCTTCAAAACCGTTTCCTGGGTGACGGTGGGGCTTGGCGTCGCTTGGGCTTCCTGAGCAAGAAATGGTGAAGACAGAAAAAGAAGCCAGTTCATTTCAACCGCGATTATTTAAACGCACGAACCGACTAAGTGCAAACCGGATCGGTTTCAGCCATGGTTCGCGAGCGCCTTTTATTTCGCCGGCGGCGTCGGCTTAGACTTTAGCGTTGCATCGGGCTATTTTGTCGAAACGATGGAATCGGTCTTTCTTCAGGAAAAGCCGGATGTAAACCTCAAGCTCCGAGATGTGCCTCATAAGCCGGGCGTATATCTCATGAAGGATCGTTTGAAGCGGGTGATTTACGTCGGCAAAGCCCGAGATCTGCGCAAACGCCTCAGTCAGTATTTCATGCCGTCCCGGAAAATGACTGCAGATCTCAAGACACGAGCTTTGCTCGACAGCGTTTGGGATTTCGAGGTCCACGAGGTGCGCAGCGAACCCGAAGCGCTCTTGCTCGAAGGCAAATTGATTAAAGAATTTCGTCCCAAGTACAACATCAGTTTTCGGGACGACAAACGATTTCTCTTGGTGAAGGTAAACCTAAATGACCCAATTCCTCGGTTCCAACTTGCTCGTTTGAAAAAGGAAGATGGCTCCCGCTATTTTGGACCATTCGCGCATGCGGGTGCCCTTCGTTCGACTCTCAACTGGATGCGCAAGCGTTTCGGAATTCGATCCTGTCCGGTGTTCGAACCCGGCGAGACTGACTATCGACGCTGCCTAGATCATATCATCAAGAACTGTTCAGCGCCCTGTATTCGCAAAGTTTCGCTGGAGGAATACCGCGCGCGGGTGACGCAAGGGTGTGAGTTTCTGGAAGGGCAAAATCAGGACTTGCTCAAACAACTGGACGCCGAGATGAAAAGAGCAGCGAAGAAGCTCGAGTTTGAGCGGGCGGCGCGACTCCGGAATATGCTGGATGATCTGCGCAGGACGACGAAGCCGGCCCGCCGATTTACTCGGGGTTCACTACCTTCGACGATTGATCCGGCCGCAGATCTCCAGACCCTCGCTGACGCGCTGCTCTTGTCCGGGCCGCCGGGAGTGATGGAATGTTTTGATATTTCCAATATTTCGACGACTCACGTCGTCGCATCCATGGTCAGTTTTCGCAATGGGGTACCGGACAAAGGGAATTACCGTAGATACCGCATCCGTAGCGTTTCCGGCCAAGATGATTTCGCCAGTATGGCTGAAGTGGTGAGACGACGATATTCCAGGGTTTTGTTGGAAGGCAGAGAGATCGCTCCGGAATTAGCTGAGTTCAATCAAGAGCCGGCGGACGAGGCGATGCAAAGGCTAAAGCACATTCGCCCGGAGCGGCTTGTGCGATTACCGGATTTGATCATTGTGGACGGAGGCAAAGGCCAACTCAGTTCAGCTTGCCGGGAGTTACAACGGCTTGGGCTAGCCAGCGTACCTATCATTGGTCTGGCGAAAGAGTTTGAAGAGATTTATCGTCCCGGTCGTCCGCTCCCGTTTTCGCTGCCGGAGGATTCCGGTGCGCTGCGATTGCTTCAGCGAATCCGTGATGAGGCGCACCGCTTCGCGAATAGCTATCACCAATTGCTGATGAAAAAACGGGTTGCCGAAAGTGTGTTGAATGATTGTCCCGGCGTCAGCGAAAATCGGAAGCAAGCGCTGCTGAAAAAATTTGGTTCCGTCGAACGTCTGCGAAAAGCGCCAGTCGAAGAAATAGCGAGCGTTGCGGGCATCAGTGATAAATTAGCCGAGACGATTTTGAGGTTCTTGGAGCGCTGATCTCCTCTGGGGTTTGCCTTGACGAGTCTGGCGGGTTGTTTTGGAAAGAATTTGCGCCGGACCCTCACCGGTGTTGTCTTAGTCGCTCCATGATGCCGCGACTGTTCCGGTGGGCTCTGCTTGCAAGCCTCGCTACCTTTTCCGCCGCCCAAGAGCCAACTCCTAGCCCGAGCGCCTCATCAGTAATAAAACCGAGCTGGGAAACCCAGCGTCAGGCAGCAGCTTACTTGTTGACTATTCCGGCTCCGCGCGGATTGATCACCGACCGGAACGGGCTGCCTTTGGCGCAGACCCGCGTCAGCTACAATCTTAGTATTGTTTTTCCCACGCCACTGGAGTTTACCGACCAGCAAATCCTCGATTTTGCAGGACGGCAAGCTACCTTGGCAAAAAGTCTTACCGGTCGTCCTATCAACTACACGGCCGATACGGTGATTCAACATTATCGTAACCGCGGATTAATCCCATTCGATATCGCAACGGATCTCCCGACCACCGAAATAGATAGAATCAAAGATCGTTTGCCGGAGGGGCTGACGCTGCGAGCGATATACCTTCGAACCTACCCTCAAGGATCCTTGGCCGGGCACGTAGTCGGCTACACTGGCCGGACCAGCGGTAGTCAAACTAAGGCATTGCAAAACAACGACCTGCTTTGGCCGGACAGCGAGGGACGGGAAGGGCTAGAGCAGACGTTCGACGATCAGCTCCGGGGGAAAGCGGGTGAGCTGAATCTAATATTCGATAAAGGCGGAAAACTAACTGGTCAACGCATCGCCTCTGTGCCGCAACCCGGGTACAATGTAGTGACGACCCTCGATGCCGAGATTCAACGGCTGGCCGAACAGATTCTCAAAAAACGTTGCAAGAAGGGAGCGCTCGTGGTCATGGATCCGCATACGGGAGAGATTTTGGCGTTGGCGTCTTGGCCGATGATCGATCCAAATGATTTCGTACCGAGCATCTCGGAGCAGAAATTTCAAAAACTGAATAGCGATCCCAACATTCCACTGCTGCCTCGCGCTTATCGATCTGCTTATCCGGCTGGCTCCACATTCAAGGTGGTGATGGGTGTGGCCGGGTTCGAGACCCATACGATCGAACCGGATGACGAATTTGACTGTCCGTCCGCGCTGTCGATAGGCAACTTGGTGTTCCATAACTGGAAGCGGAATGACGCTGGCGATCTGAATTTTCGTGACGCGCTGACTCAGTCTTGCAACACCTGGTTTTACCAACTCGGGCTCAAGCTAGGTGCGCCAAAAATGGTTAACTGGGCGCAGCGGTTGGGACTTGGGAAACGGACCGGGATTTTGTTGAATGGGGAGGCCGAGGGCCGCATTCCGACTGATGATTACATGCAAGCGACTTACCAGCGGCATTTCTCGCCCGGTGATCTTGCTAACTTTGCCATCGGCCAAGGGGATATCTTGATCACGCCATTGCAGATGGCACAGACCATGGCGACGATTGCCAACGGTGGGACCCTATACCAAACCCACATCGTCCGCCAGGTTCAGACACTGAACAACCAGGTGGTCTATAGCTACGGTCCTCGCCCGAGAGATATCCTTAATCTCAGCGCGATTACTCGGGAGGAGTTACGTCAAGGGATGCTGGGCGTGGTAAATAGCAGTAATGGAACCGCCGGCACAGCAGCGGTGAACGGCGTAAAGGTAGCCGGAAAAACCGGGACTGCTCAATGGGGGCCGAAAAGAAAAGAGCGAACTGCCGCTTGGTTTGCGGGGTTCGCTCCGGCCGATAACCCACAGTATGCCTACGCTGCACTTTACGAAGGGGCTCCAGGTGAATATGCCCACGGCGGTACGGCAGCTGCGCCGATGATTGGTGACCTCCTTCGGGTCCTGTTTAAGGATCAGGCGAAGAACGTAGAAAAGAAAAAACCGGATCATGATCAAGAACAGGACGATGAAGGACGGCAGATGGATGAAAGCAATTGAGAATCGAAACTCTGGACCGGAGAGATGCTCGATTACGAAGTGGCGTTTTTTGCTTGCAATGTACAAATAAAATCCGGTTGCAGGTTATTCCCTTTGCGATGAGGCTCGCCGGATGCTTATGAAGCGCACACGAATTATTCTTGCGGTCCTCGCGATTTCGACGGCTGCTTATGCCGCGGACGATAAGCCGAGCCCTTCGCCTTCCGGGTCTCCTGGAGCTGCAAGTTCGGCGTTAAAAGACGATAAAGATAAGCTCAGTTATGCTATCGGCACGGATATCGGCCGAACGCTTCTTCGGCTGCAGGTTGAATTTAATCAGAGCGCATTGACGCAGGGCATCTTGGACATTCTGAATAAGAAGCCGACCGCTTTAAGCGAGGAGGAACTCACTCAGACAATGCAGGGCTTCCAACAGAATCTTGCCCAAAAGCAGGAACAGGAGATGGCCAAGAAGCAAGAGGAAATGAAGTCGGCGGCCGATAAGAATAAGGCGGACGGGAAAAAATTCCTCGACGAAAACGGGAAGCAGCAAGGAATAACCACGCTGCCAGATGGTCTGCAATACAAAGTGGTAAAGAACGGTGCTGGAGAGAAACCCAAAGACACCGATACCGTTGAAGTGAATTATAAGGGCACTTTCATCGACGGGAAAGAATTTGATAGCTCGGAGAAGAACGGTGGTCCTGTCAGTTTTCCCGTAAACGAAGTCATTAAGGGCTGGTCCGAAGCACTCAGACTGATGCCGGTTGGCTCAAAGTGGCAACTCTATATTCCTTCGGATCTCGCCTACGGAGACGAAGGTGAGGGCGAGGACATTGCTCCCGGAGCAACCTTGCTTTTTGAGGTCGAGCTTTTGAGCATTAAGAAGGACAATAGCGCGGCTCAGCCGCACGTCAGCCCGCCCAAATAAGGACTGATCAAACTTCCTCATGCAAAAGGCGGCTTTCGCAGCCGCCTTTTTTTGTGCACGTTTCCGAAACCCAATCGTTTTTGTCTTTGGCACTTCGGGCGTCGCTTGGACCGATCCTGTCGTTCGCCGCTGGGCCATGGGGCCCTCAGTCCGCATTCGTCCTCTTCAAAGTCAGATGCAGATCGCGAAGCTGATTAGGCGAGACCGTACTCGGGGCCCCCATCATCAGATCCTGGCCTCGGCTGTTTTTCGGAAAAGCAATGACGTCGCGAATGTTCGATGTGTTTGTGATCAACATGAGTAGCCGATCGATACCCAGCGCGATGCCGCCGTGAGGAGGTGTACCGAAGGAAAACGCTTCGATGAGATGGTGGAAAAGTCGTTGCTGTTGCTCTGATGAGATGCCCAAAGCGGCAAAAACTTTCTGTTGCAACTCCCGCTCGTGAATCCGCAAACTGCCGCCACCTATCTCCACCCCGTTTAATACGACGTCGTAGGCTTCCGCTCGAACTTTGCCAAACTCTCCGCGTTCCAAAAGAGGAAGGTCCTCCATTTTCGGTCGAGTGAAAGGGTGATGCATCGCGTTCCATTTGTTTTCGGCCGCATCGAACCCCATTAGTGGGAAATCCGTTACCCATAGAAACCGGAGAGCGTCCGGGTTGGTTACGAGACCGGTTAATTCAGCAACCTTTGATCGGATTCGCCCTAGCACAGTGCAAACGATATCCCAATTGTCGGCGCCGAACAGGATCAAGTCTCCCTCTTCGATTTCTAGCCTCTGTTGCAGCTCTGCCTTTTCCGACGCTGAGAAGAACTTTACGATTGGCGACTTCCATTCCCCATTCTCGACCTTAATGAAGGCGAGCCCTTTCGCGCCACTCAGCTTCGCCAAGTTGGTTAGATCTTCGATTTGTCCGGTAGTGATACTGGCGAATCGTTTCGCATTAATCGCTTTCACGACTCCTCCCTGATCTAGGGTGGAGCGGAAGACCTTAAATTGAGTTCCCTGGAACAGATCGCTCAGTTCTACCAATTCGGTGGCAAATCGAAGATCGGGCTTGTCGCTGCCGAAACGATCCATCGCCTCGTGATAAGTAAGGCGGAAGAACGGAACGGAAATATCGACGTTCCGCGTTGCCAAGAAAATTTCTCGCAGCAGTCCTTCGACCAGGCCAAAAATATCAGCCACCTCAACGAACGACGCCTCTATGTCGATCTGCGTTAGTTCGGTGATCCGGTCGGCCCGCGGATCCTCGTCACGAAAGCACTTGGCGAGTTGGAAATACTTTTCGACTCCTCCCACCATCAAAAGCTGTTTGTATTGCTGCGGTGATTGGGCAAGAGCGTAAAAATGATTTGGTATAAGACGACTCGGGACCAGAAATTCACGAGCGCCTTCGGGAGTGCTTTTAGAGAGAATTGGAGTTTCGATCTCGAGAAAGCCATTTCGATCGAGATATTCGCGCGCAGATTTGTTGAGCAGATGTCGCGTTTTCAGCTGGCGAGTCATCGCCGGGCGCCGCAGATCCAAGTAACGATACGTCAGGCGCAAATCTTCGTTACTCAAGGCTGCGTCCAACTGGAACGGTAACGGCGCACATCGATTCAAAATGATCAGTTTTGAGGCGACTATTTCAATTTCACCCGTTGCTAGCTTCGGATTGGCTGTGCCTTCCAGTCGTTTCGCCACTAAACCGGAAATTTGAATGACTTCCTCGTCGTGCAGAGCGTGCGCTTCCTTAGCAGTGTGCGGAAATTCATCCGGACGAAAAACGACCTGGGTTAACCCTTCGCGGTCCCGAAGATCGATGAAAATGACACCGCCATGATCGCGCCTTGAGGCGACCCATCCGACAAGGGTGACCTCTTTTCCAACGTGATCGGCCCGGAGCTCGTTGCAATGATGTGTGCGATACATCTTAAGGCGCTACGATTTGAGTAAGTTAAGCAATTCTTCCGTTGATACGGTGGTCTCCTCACGCTGTTGCAAGTTCTTTAATTTTACCTGAGGCCATTCCTGACCGATCACAACGCCGAACTGGGCTCCGAGCGATTCGGCCATCTGGAATTGCTTTGCAACCTTGAGCGGTTGAAGTGAAAAATCGGTCACGATCTGACTCTCGCGGAGCGTGGCGACCAATCTGATCGCTTCCGGACGCCGTGTCTCATCTGCGACGATCACAAAAGCGCGACACCGGCTCTTGGCTAGAGCTTCTTCCGCACGGGCCCGAGTGTGGGGTTGTTCTTGAAGAAGGTTTTGTAACACCACGTCGCCGATCGCAAATCCGGCGGCGGGAAGATCTGTAGCTCCGTCACTAATGAGGCTGATGAGATTATCGTATCGGCCTCCGCCGGCCAGAGCGCGGTTTTCTCGTTGGCGATCGAAAACTTCAAAAACTAACCCGGTATAATAATCAAGGCCCCGAACGATCGTGAGATCTAACTGCACCATTTCGGCTATTCCCCGCCAGCGCAGCTCTTGGGAAAGCGCCTCAAACCCGGGAATCGATTCAGCAGGGGATTGCAGAAAGCTCTGGACTTCTTCCCAAGAGATATCAAATGCGGCTAACTTTCTCGCGGTGACGCTCTCGTCTTCGCGTTCAATCTTATCAATAATGGAAAGAAATTCGGTTAATCGTTCGCCCGCGACATCACGCTTTTGAATAAAATCGAGCCAAAGTGACCGATTGTTAATCCGCACGTAAAAGTCTTTTTCAGTCAGGCCGAACACCCGAAACATCGCGACCGCGAGCGCGATTAACTCGGCATCCGCGGAAGCGGACGAATCTCCGATCAGATCGCAATTTACCTGAAAGAATTCTCGCAGCCTGCCTTTTTGCGGTTTCTCAAATCGAAAGAAAGAGGCGATGCTGAACCATTTGATTGGTTTTTTGAAATCGCGTTCGCGAGCGGCCACCAGCCTGGCCAGCGTGGGGGTCATCTCTGGACGAAGACAGATATCGCGTTCGCCTGGGTCGAGAAATCGAAACAGCTGAGTTTTCAGCTCTTCGCTACTCTTTTTTCGATAAAGATCGGTCGATTCCAACGTAGGCCCATCATACTCGACGAAACCAAAAGAACGGGCGCAACTGCGCCAACCCTCGAAAATGTAATTTCGCCAGGCGTACTCGCGCGGATAAAAGTCGCGAAATCCGGGCAGCCTTTGAATTTCCATTGGAAGAACGCGAAGGACGCACGCAATTGACCGATTTGCAATGAAGGAAGCGAACCGAATTTTCCGTAACTCTTAGTGGCGTGATGCCAATAGCTCTGCAATGTTGTCGATCCCATGGAGCCGCCGAGACTGAAATTGTCGTTGTTGCCAGATCTACTTGCGGTATGTCGCCTTGAGCACGGACACGAGATACCCGGTTGGGCAACCAAGGGCGGTTTTTTTTCTCTCTCGCGCACCTCGGAAGAGCTTTCTGTTATCTGCGCCAGTGACTCCGTACCGGAGAATGTCCGAGCTAGCCGTGGCTGGCGGGCAATCAAGATCGAAGGTCCCCTGGACCTGGATCTTGTTGGTATTCTGGTATCCGTCGCTGTTCCGTTGGCTCATGCCGGGATCGGAATTTTGCCGGTAGGGACCTTTGATACCGATTACATCTTGGTGCGCGATCGGCAGTTGGGAGAGGCGCTCAAGGCACTGAAGGCGACTGGATTCAATGTCTTGGAATGATTTAGGGCTGACGAAGGAGTACGGTAGTCGAAACCGATCCGGCATTCGCCGTCAGACCGTTTCGGTCTTGTGAAGGTCGGGACTCTGCGCCACGATGCGAAACGATGGCGCGACCTGCAAAAAGAACCAAGATCGTTGCAACGATCGGGCCGGCGAGTGACACCGAAGATATGCTCTCGCGCCTCGTTGAGGCGGGGATGGATGTCGCCCGGTTGAATTTTTCGCATCGGACCGCCGAACACGCAAAACCGTTGGTCGAGCGCATTCGCTGCGTCGCCGATAAACTAGGCGTTTCAATCGGCATTCTTGGCGACTTGCGCGGTCCCCGCATCCGAGTGGGCGAAATGCAGGATGGGTTGATCACTTTAGAAAGGGGAAACAAAATCATTCTTTCGCCAGAACCGGTAATCGGGTCGCCAGAGCGCGTAGCCGTCAGTTTTCGAGGACTAGCAAATGACGTGGCCCATGGAACCATTATTCTGTTGGACGACGGCAACATTGAGCTCCAGGTCGTCGAGTTGCGGCCGCGCGGCGAGGTACTCTGCGAAGTTGTGCGAGGCGGCACCCTCAAGAGCAACAAAGGAGTAAACCTAAAGAATAGGCTTGTCTCATTGCCTTCGCTGACGACAAAAGATTACCAGGATCTGGATTTTGCAGTGACCGAGCAACTCGACTTCCTGGCTCTGTCCTTTGTGCAATCTGCATCTGATGTCCGTTTCTTGAAGCAGGCATTGGCGGAACGCGGCGCCAACATTCCGGTTATCGCCAAGATCGAACGAAAGAACGCGCTGGAGGATATCGGAAATATCGTAAAGGAATGCTATGGAGTCATGGTTGCTCGGGGCGATCTCGCACTGGAAATGAGCTTTGAAGATGTGCCCATCGCCCAGAAACAGATTATCTCCGCCTGCCGACAGGCTGGTGTGCCGGTGATCACGGCCACCCAAATGTTGGAGTCGATGACAAACTACCATAAACCGACGCGAGCCGAGGCAGCCGATGTAGCGAACGCGATCCTTGATGGGACTGACGCAGTCATGCTTTCTGGTGAGTCCGCGGTGGGCAAGTTTCCAGCGGAGGTAGTGGCGACGATGGCAACAATCGCGGCCCGAGCGGAACATGCCTGGCTGAACGGTGAGCTTCCTGGATTAAGAGAGTTATCGCGAAATTCAGACCTCGACGCGGCGGTGGGGCAGGCGACGGCGATGATCGCCAGCGCGGTCTCGGCCCGGGCAATCATTACCGCTACAACCTCTGGAACGACTCCGCGGCGCGTTGCCTGCCATCGTCCCAAAATGCCGATTATCGCGTTGTGTTCATCGCCGGAGACCTGCCGTCGGATGAGTTTGACCTGGGGTGTTGAACCCGCATTGGTTCCGATGATCACAAGCACTGCCCACTTGGTTCGCTTGAGCGCCGAGGCGGCAACAAAGATTCTTAAAGCCCAGCCGGACGATGTTTTGACCATTGCAGCCGGTACTCCTTACAACGTCACCGGAAAAACAAACTTAATTAAGGTCGAAGTGGTAGCCGATGGTCTCAGAGCGGAAGCTCAGGCGTTCGGGGAATAGGAGGTTGTGGTTCGCCTCGGTACAGAGGCCCTCGCTAGCGACCGCGACGTAGGCTTGGCGAGGTCGGGTTGTTGGCGCCAGTTTGCAGCGGCAATCGTTTGTCCACCTAGAGCTGGTCGATTTGGTAACCGCGGCTGCGAAGCGTCTCAACCAAGCCGTGGCTACCGACCAGATGGCCCGCCCCGACGATAACAAGACAATTAAAGTTTTCGTGGGTTAGTTTTTCGATTTGGGGAAGCCATCGCGCGTTCCGTTTGGCGAACATGCGATAAAACATTTCCGGATCGTTCCGTTCATCCTGGTTCAAGAATTGATCCAAGATATCGACCTGTCCCTTTCGCCATGCGTCGACCATCTGGGTCAGCGCACTCTTGTACTCGGGTAACCTTTCGATGGTAAAGAGGAGATGCAGTTCACCGGTCTTTTCGTTCTCGATGAGCACGTTTGCTTGATCGTTAATCGTCTCTAGGCCGAAGATCGGTTTATTAAGCGCCTTTGCTCGCTGATAAAAATAGATGTCGACGCCGAGATCCTCGCGAAAGCCAGCTAACTCCGTGTACCGGAGGGTCATTAGCTCGGCCAGCAAGGAGGGTTTGAATTTCTTTGCCTTCTCGTAGGACACGCCAAGCTGCGCACAGGCCAGTTTCACGATTTGTAACGTGAGCGGAGAGACATGGTGCGACAGATCGTCGCCTTTTGGATAGGTTCCAATTTGGCTGAATGCTTGCTCTACGCGCCCACCGGTGGCTCGGCCAATATCGACTTCGAATGCCACTTCTTGCGAATCGGCAAAAGCATGTTCCAAAGCTGGATGAAGTGGATAGATGCTTTTCGGCAGAATATGAATCGAACCGAGCAGGTACACGACGTTGTGATCTCCGCGAACCCGCCAGAGGGTGCTTTTGCTGACGCTAAAACCGCCGAAGGTGGAGCAACCCACCAAAAAAGCAAACAATCCAAAAAGAGCGACGACTTCCGCAAATCGGCGTTCAGCTTGCGGACGGATCTTCATTGGGCTCTTGGACAGCTGATGGCGTTTCGGTGCGATTTTCTGAAACGGTCAATTTCTTTCCAACGATACCCATAACCCCGTCGAACGCCTCCTCAGAAATTCCATGCGAAACTTTGACGTGAAAGCGCTCCCAAAGAAATTCTTCCATCCGCATCCATTTGCCGCGGTAGTTAACACGCTGCGTCCAGGCACAAACGGTAATAATGTTTTGCAGCAATCGAAGTCGCAGGAAGAGAATACCTGCGCCAACAACCACAGCAGTGCTGGCAAGTAACAGAACGATCGAAAGGGTTTCTTTTAGATCGAGCTTTTCTTCGCTGATCGCATTACGCTCAGCGAGCAGCTTGTCCTCGTTCGCGCGCATCGCGAAGATTTGTTGGTGCGCGGTATTCATCAGATCCCGGCCGCGGCCGGAATTCACGAGTTCGAGAGCGGCGTTCTGGTCGCCGGCGGAGCGGAGATTGGAGCCTTGGGCCAATTCTGCCAATAGGTCTTGAATTGTTTTCTGGAGATCAGTGGCGAGCTTCTCCTGGGGCTGGCTGTCCGCGACCATGAAGTGGAGGAGGGCGGTTTCAAACGGCAGAGTTGTTTTGGCGATAAGAAAAGGACCGATGTACTCGGGGCGTCCGGTCAGAATGTAACCGCGTTGGCTACTCTCGGCCTGGCCGAGTAAATTCTCGACCCGGTATAATTTCTCGCGCACCAAATAGGTGTGCCGAACCCATTGCAGCGCCACGTCTTGGCTCTGCCGGAGCTGGTGTGAAACATAAAAGAATACCGCCGAAATTAACACCGGCACAACGATAACGATCAGAAACAGGTATCGCCGGTTGTACTGAAGGAAGCTGCTTTTCATCCCACGCTCACTCCATCAAGCCCGTAAGTCGCGCGGGTATCTTTACCGCGCGAAAGGCTGACGGACATTCTGCCGCGAATTGCGAACATTTGTACAGGTGTAATAAGGGTCATCGGCCAAACCGCCAAAAAATTTAGAATCTATTCAAAACAAAAAATGCGGCACTGATCGCCAAAGTGCGTAACATGGATTGAATCCTATTGAGGATCGTTCATGCAGACCGAGAATATTGAGGCGACTCCGCCCGCGACGGCACATCGGGCCAACCGCCGGGGAAAACCGATCCTGATTATCGGGGCGGTTTGTTTGGTGCTGGGATTCGCTACGGCTGCTAGCATATATTACTTCGGCAAGCGGGAGATCTCGGCTTCGGGTGGCATCTATTTTTTCTCTAGAGTCGAGCTAAATGTTCCGCGATTTGCGCAAGGCGACCCTAGGTGGGCCGAAGATCTACTTGGTCCGACCGCCTCCACGATCGGCAGCGAAGGTTGCGCCGTCAGTTCGGCTGCTATGGTACTCGCGTACTACGGCGTGAACGTCGACCCGGGCCTGCTCAATAAGTTTCTCACGGATCACGATGGTTACACCCCGCAGGGTTGGCTCTATTGGGAAAAGGCGGCCGCTTTTGTTCCGGCCAAGGCCAAGCATGTCTATGAAGATGCACCTTCTTACTATCTTATCGACAGCAATCTGCTTCGTGGGAATCCGGTTATTATTCGCATCCGCTTAAGCTCCGGCATAACCCATTTTGTGGTTATCGTCGGAAAACGAGGCTTCCGTTATCTGATCCAGGATCCGGGATCGAACGGAAACGATGGTATTTACCCATTATTCCGTTTGGTGCCAAAGATTGAAGCATTGCGCTTCTACGAAAAATTGAGCGATTAGGCTTATTTGGCGCCGGAGCCGGCAAGCACGGCGGGAATGGTGAGAAGCAGAATGCGAAAATCGAGCCAAATTGACCAATTATCGATGTATTCCACATCGAGTTTGACCCAGCTCTCGAAATCTCGCACCTCGCTCCGCCCAGAGATCTGCCATAAACAAGTCAGACCCGGCTTGACGCTCAGTCGTCGTCGCTGGGCCGGGTTCGCAAAATTCTCAACCTCGTAGGTTGGGAGTGGGCGAGGTCCCACCAAACTCATTTGGCCGGTCAGAACGTTTAAAAGCTGCGGAAGCTCGTCGATGCTATATTTGCGTAGCCAGCTTCCCAGAGGCGTGATCCTGGGATCATTCTCTAGCTTAAAAACTGGACCGCTCATTTGATTAAATTCCTCAAGTTCATGCCGGCGCTGCTCCGCGTCGGAATACATCGATCGGAATTTGAACATCTTGAATGGTTCGCCATGTTTGCCACAACGCGTCTGCGCGAAGATCGCTGGGCCAGGGGAAGTCATCCGAATCAGGAGTGCGACGACCAGCATCACCGGCGCAAGGAGTATCAGCCCGATCAGCGAACCGAGCAGATCGACGCTCCGTTTGATCAAGAGGGACCACGATACGTCCGGGGTGGATCGAAATACCAGCATCGGTTGGGAGCCAAAGATATCCAGGACCGGACGCGCGATCGAAGTGCGGATAAATTCAGCGATCAGCCAGGCTTCGACCCCTTCAATTTCGCAGGCGGCGATTGCTTCCTCTACTCGACTGAGCTGAGTCCGCGACGCGACGAAGATTACTCGTCCCACGGAATGCTGGTGAAGCGCCCGAACGAGCTGCGAAATAGGCTGTTGCCCGATATCGATTACTTCGACAATTTCGAGCTCCGCGAGCTGATCTTCGCTGAGACGAGCAGAGAAGTTTTGCATCTCTTCGGACGACCCGGCAATCACTACCCGTTCTTTGTAATCGCCTTTGGCGACCTTGCTTCGCAGATAGGCGATCGTTATCCGCTCTTTGGCTAGTAGGACGACAAGCCCAACGAAGGCGAATAGTATGAGAACCGAGCGACTGTTGACGTTCAGCCTAAGAAAAACCGTGCAGGCGGCGATCAGTACACCTAGCCAAAACATCGCGCGCGCGATCTGATCGGTTGATTTCAGGATACTTTTTTGCAGCGGAAAAAGATAAAACCCATTTAGATCTAAAAAAAGCGGACCAAAAGGCATGATAATGACAATGATCCAACCGTATACCTTAAACGGCTCGATTGCGGGAATGCCGGGAAAGACCTCTGCGACATACCAGCGGAGAGTGTGGGCGGCCCACAACGAGAGAACCAAAAGGACGGCATCAATAACTTGATTGAGCTGTAGATTAATTTCTTGCTTGCGCCCAAGCAGCCAAGGTTGCGTATTCTTAGATTTTTCGCTCGATGGGCCAACCTTCATGGAGACCAGATCCGATCGTATAAATGCCCCGTTGCCCGGGCGCAAGCCCAGGATTGTCGGGGTGATCGCGTCCCGGACCGACTGGGACCTCGTCACCCAAGGCGATTTTACTGGGCTCGACTTATGCGAACTACGCATGGATCTATTAGCCGCGGAAGGGTTTGAAGAACGCGAATGCCAAAGACCACTGCCGTTTTCGAAGATACTGACAATTCGCGACCCAAAGGAGGGCGGCCGAGCAAGTCTGGGCGAAAAGGAACGCGTGGATCTTTTTGCGAGATTGCTCCCCCATGTGGATTACATCGACCTTGAATTGCGCAACTTTAGCCTTTACGCGGAGGTGATCGCTGCTGCGCGCACTTCCGAAAAACAGGTGATTCTATCGGTTCACGATTTTGAGAGAACGCCAAACGAAGAAGAAATGGAGCGATGGGTGGACGAAACGGTGCTGCGGGACCCGAACGCGATCCTCAAGATTTCGACACAAGTGACGTCTTGGGAAGAGGTGGTCCGGCTTGGCAATTTCTTGGCTAACCAATCGCGGATCAAACTCGCGGCGATGGGTATGGGTCCATGGGGAAAGGTATCCAGGCTGCTTTTTGCGCGGCTTGGTTCGGAGCTAATATATGCTGCTTGCGGTGAGCTCGTCGTACCCGGCCAGTGGGATTTCCGAACGTTGCGTTCCATCCTTCCTCATATTGTCGGTTGCATTTGATCTCCGCGGCCTCGACCTCGCGGAAATACTGATCCCGGAGCTTCGGAGCTCGTGCCTATTGCTCCAAAAAGGTCGGAGAATGCGAACCAGGTGATGTTGAGGCGAATGTTCGGCCGGCTAATCACAATCTGCGGATCAGTCTCCATGAGAGCTCTTTTGATTATTACTCTTTTCCTTGGAATGGCGAATTCACTAAGGGCTGACGAACCACTGGCTCCAACGATCACCGTTTCACTGAAGCGCGGAGCATTTGGTACGTACCATTTTGAGCCGGCCGGAACCGCTCGTGCGCTCGTGATTTTCGGGTCTGGAGACGGTGGCTGGGGATACCTGGAAAATCGAGTTTGTGGTTTTCTGGCGAGCCAAGGCATCTACACGATCGGAATTGATTGCAACAAATATGCCGAAACAGACTACGATGCTGCTACGCTAACCAAGGATTTTGGGACAATCGCCCGAGATGGATCGACCCGGACTAAAGATCCCAATCTTCCGCTCATTTACGCCGGCTGGTCGATGGGGGCAGTTCAAGCCGTCGCGGCTACCGCAACCGAAAGCCGGCCACGGAACTTGGTAGGACTAGTCCTGCTCAGCATGAACAAGCGCGGACGGTACGGTCTGCGTCTGCCTGAAAGAGTCGGACTGGAACCGCAAGGAGAAGGCACTTTCAGTGTCACCGATTTTACCTCGCAGGTTGCTAATCTCCGCGTAGTTCAGCTCGCGGCTGCGGGCGATTGGATGAACAAGACGGACTGGATCAACGGACTCGAGAGTCCGCATCGATTAATCGAGTTAGAGAATTCAAACCACGATTTCAACGGCGCCGCCGACGCGTTTGAACATGACCTGCTTGACGGCATGCAATGGATTCTAGATCCGGCGAAACCAGCCGGTGACAGAGCGGCAAGTGAGTGGTGCCGATGAAGATCTCTCCGGATAACCCAACCCTTTTGGCAAGGGCGATTTCTCGGATTTCGACCCAACGTAAATCTACTTCTCATTGCACTCGCTCGCGTCCGGGTTCATCTGCCTCAGGGTCTGCTCCGAATATTGCGCTCATGATGGATCAGGACACACGGTCTGCTGGTAGAAGCCTTGATAATCTCTGTGACCTTCTTCCGATTGGGCTATTCTGGCTAATTCTTGGTGGGGCCGGCTTTTTCCTGCTCCTGTGCAATTGGTGGGTTTCTCGAGCTGGAGGCTATCCACTGAGCGATTCCGTTTCAGAAACACCGGAGAATGATATTGGGCTTTTGCTTGGGACCGCCCCGACACTGGCGAATGGGCTCCCGAATCGCTACTTCGTCTTTCGCATGGATGCGGCTGCTCAGCTATTTCATGCAGGCAAGGTCAAGGCGCTGATCCTTAGCGGCAATCGGCGCGACGATGGATACGATGAGCCTGCCGCGATGCGGAAAGCCTTGGTAGCGCGTGGAGTACCTGTCCAGGTCCTAATGGAGGATCCAGGCGGTGTACGAACCCAAGAGTCAGTAGCGCGAGCGAAATCGACGTTCGGAGTTGACCGATTGACCGTCATCTCCCAAGAGTTCCACAACCGCCGTGCGCTCTTCCTGTGCAGGCATTACCAAATCGACGCGGTCGCGCTGAATGCGAACCCGGTCGCGTGGTGGCGCAGCTGGCGGCTGACCTTTCGAGAATTTGTGGCCAGAGCGGTTGCAGTTCTGAACGTTTGGATAAACGGCCCGAGCCGATGGACAAAGAAGGGAACGTTAAAAGCCGGCCGGGGATGACAGCCCGCATTTAGCAAGTAGAATTGTCGTCGTGCACATTTCTCTCCTTAAATCCAAAATCCATCGCGCAACCGTGACAGGGGCTAACGTGAACTACGAGGGAAGCATTACGATTTCAGCTGATCTCGCCGACTTAGCCGGTCTGGAGGAATACGAACGTATTTTGGCGGGCAACCTGACAAATGGCGAGCGGTTTGAAACCTACGTGATTTACGGTACCAGGGGGCGCGGTGTG
This sequence comes from uncultured Verrucomicrobiae bacterium, assembly GCA_963804425.1. Lineage (GTDB taxonomy): Bacteria > Verrucomicrobiota > Verrucomicrobiia > Chthoniobacterales > JAFAMB01 > DASTDH01. The sequence continues at coordinate 51,434 of CAWDQF010000010.1, forward strand.
ATCGAGTTAAATGGCGCGACAGCGCATCTTGGGAAGGCGGGCGATCTCCTTACCATTATGAGTTTCGGTTGGTATGATGTTGAGGAAGCCACCAGTCATCAGCCTAATGTGATTCTGCTGGGCACTGATAACCGCGTCCTTCGAGAAAACGCCCCGGTTTGAACGGAGCGATTGTCGGCCTGTCCAATCTACGACGGGCATACTCAGTCGAAAGTGACAATCGCTTGTGGCCGTCTCAACTGCGACCATGTGTGTTCGATTTTTGGTTTTCGCTGGGCTCGGTTTGCAAATTTGTTCACCGGTCTTTGCTGATCCGGCCGCAAGCTCGAAAATAACCGAAGTTGTGGTTTATGCCGATCGCGCTCGCATTTCCCGCGAGGTGGCCGTGAATGTGCCGGCCGGAGATTCTCGGTTTGATTTAACGGGTCTTCCCGCCGACCTGGATGAAAATTCCCTGGGCATCAATATTCGCTCAGGTAGCTCGGTAACCATTCGCGGGATGGATGTTCAGAGGGAGTTCTTGAGCGAAAACGCGGATGAACGTAGCTCGGATCTCGTTAAGCAACTTGAGCTACTCCAGAATCAGAAGCGAGCGATCCAATCGCAAAAGAGCGTCCTGGAAGACAAACGAGAATTCTTCCGGAAGCTGAATACTGGTGGGGATCGCAACGATAAACAGATTTTTTCGTCCGATGAACTCAAGAAACTCTATGATCTTTATGCGGGGGAACTAACGACCATTGCGAGTGCGTTCCTGGATCTGGACGCGGCGGATCGCAAACTAAATCCGGAGATTGAGCGCGTGCAGCAGGAGCTTAACCAGCTTAACCAAAAGAAAGAGGAACGCCGAGTTTCCGTCAGTGTCCAGTCCCAATCTGCTGCCGAGCTCCGGGTCGAGCTACGATATGTTGTTCAGAATGCTTCCTGGCTTCCGGTCTACGAAGCGCGGGTGGATACATCGAGCGGTAAGGTGTCTCTAATGTATGACGCGATGCTTCGCCAACGGACGGGTGAAGACTGGACCAACGCGAGGCTGACGGTCTCCACCGCTCGTCCCGAAAGGAACGACCAAATGCGCGAGCTGGAGCCTAACTACCTACGATTTTCTCAACCATTACCGGTACCCGCCCCTCGCTCGATGGCCCTCAAACCGGAAAAAGCCGTACCGAGTGGCACACCAACCACGAAAGCTGAGGCAGGTGAGCAAGATGTCCTGGCTGGGGTCGAGAGTGCGCAGTTGGAGAGCAACGGGCTCTCGGTGACTTATCAGGTGGCAGCACCGGTAACAATTCCCTCGGACGGGCAGGCGCACAGAACTAACCTCACCCAAATCGATTTGAATGGGAAACTGTCGTACGTGACGACTCCGAAGCTGGAGCCGGCCGCATTTTTAAAAGAACACCTGACGAATACCAGCCCCAATCCGCTGCTGGCGGGGAAGGTGAATCTGTTTAGGGACGGAGATCTCATTGGCAGCCTCTCGTTACCGCAGGTTCCGACCGGAGCGGAGTTTGACCTGTATTGTGGTCGAGATGATGCGGTAAAGGTCGAATATAAAGAGTTGGTAAACCGCGATTCGGAGGTAGGCATTCTGTCACATCGCAAACAGAATCTGCGGAAATACCAGATCACGATTCAGAACTATCGAAGAAATCCTGTGAAGCTGACGGTTTATGATCAGATCCCGGTTTCCCAGGATAATGACATCAATGTTACGGCAGGCCAGTATTCTATCAAACCGACCAGCGTGGACAAGGAAAGCGGAAAAATCACCTGGGATCTTGATCTAAATTCAAACGAGAAGAAAGCAATCGAGTTTGACTACACGGTCGAATGGCCGGTCGGAAAGACGATCGAGACGCAATAAGCGAGCTTTCCTGGAAAGTCTTTGTCTGCGAGCAAGCCGGTCGGCTAGTCCTTACGAAAGAGCGCAGCAAAAGCCCCGTCCATTTTCTCTTGGAGCGGTCCGACCTTGCGGGATTCCAGGCACTTTAGCTCCGGATACTCGCTGAGAATTTGGGAGACCACGTTCTCGTTCTCTTCTGACTCGATGCTGCAGGTGCTGTACACCATCCGTCCTCCGCGGCGCAAATAGGGCAAGATATTTTCGACCATCCGAAGTTGTAAGTGAGACATTCGACGGAAATCGTCCGGAGTGAGCCGCCACCGTACGTCGGTCCGGCGCCGGATTACGCCAGTGTTGGAGCAGGGAGCGTCGATCAAAATAGCGTCAAACATCGGGCTTTCACTGGATAGAGGGTTCCTTAACCAATCGACGAGTATCACTTCTGTGTTTGTCACTCCCAGTCTGGTCAGGTTCTGCTGTAGGCGGGAAAGACGCAGTGGTTCATAATCTCCGGCAAAAAGTGTTCCTTGGTTCTGCATTAACTGGGCGAGATAGCCGGTCTTCCCACCGGGCGCGGCACACGCATCGAGTACTCTTTCGCCCGGCTTCGGTGCCAGGAGCTCGCATGCAATCAACGTGCTCGGATCTTGGACGTAGACTACGCCGGCGGAAATCCATTCGGAAGGGAGATGCTCAACTTCGAGACAGTCAACCCGATCGGGTAAGGGCTTTGCTCCTGGAAAACTGTTCAAGAGTTCACCTGGAGCCATCCGAAGTTCGTTCGCGCGCACGTAAATTTTGGCTGGTTGATTGTTCCAAGCGCAGAGTTGAGTGGCCTCGGACTCGCCCCATGCCCTTTCCCATTTGAGGTAAAGAAATTCCGGATGGGAATAGCGGACATGCACTGGCGCGTTCTCGAGCTCTTCCAAGACGGCTTCTTTTTCGGCGATCGATTTTCGAAGAATGGCATTCACCAAGGTTCGAGCCGGCCCGGCAATATTTACGGTTTCGTAGACCGCCGCATGCGCCGGAATCCGCATCTTGTACAGTTGATAGAGGCCGAGCCGCAAGACCTGGCGGGTTGCGGCGTCTAACTTGTTCGCTCGAAATCTGCGGATGACAAAATCAAGGAGTGTACGATTGCGGATTACCCCGTAGAAAGTCTCAGTGACAAAGGCCCGATTGCTCAGAGGCAGGTCAGATTGCTCAAGTGTTCGGTGAAGGACTCCGTCGGCAAATTCCCGGCTGGATTCCCAGCGCTGCAGCGCTTTCAAACAACAGATACGAGGATTACTGGGTGCCATATACTCCACGTGCAGAAAACTACCTTTCCCGTCTCCAGCCCGCCCCAACGCCGAATATTAAGCTTCCATAAAAATAAACTGGTGCCACCAATTTCAAGGCGGACCGGCAGCGCAAGACGGCAGGTAGCCGCGATCGGGCTCGTCATCCCCTGAGTGAAATAGTCGATCGTCAACAACCAAAACCCACCCGCATCGGCCCAGGCGGAAGCGTTGACGACGGACTGCTAGGCAACCTAAGCAGCAACAGCTTTATCCGATGCGCGCCCGACCCCGTAATATTGAAAACCGAGATTTCTCATGGTGGCCGGATCAAATAGATTCCTCCCGTCGAAGACGATCGGAGTATGCATGCGGCGGTGTACCTCGGTAAGATCGATGTCGGCAAAATCCGGCCACTCCGTCGCTAAGATCAGTGCCTCAGCGTCGTCGACGGCCTCCAGTGCAGAACTGGCAAGATGAATCCCTGGACAAAGATTCAATTCTTGTACTCGCTCGTTTCCTTTAGGGTCGAAGGCAGTCACGTGAGCACCTTCTCGAATCAGATCGTTCACGAGATCGATGGCAACCGAGTTGCGAACGTCGTCTGTATCCGGTTTAAAGGTGAGGCCCCAAACCGCGATCCGTTTTTCTTTCAACACCCATAACGTGTCACGCAGCCTTTTGACAAAGCGTTCCCGCTGATGCTGATTGATTCGCTGCACCTCCCTTAGGAGATGGAAAGGGGCGCCGATCTGTTCGCTGATCGCGATGAAGGCGGCAATATCTTTCGGAAAACAGGACCCACCGTAGCCGAGTCCGGCATTAAGAAAACTGCGTCCGATTCGTTTGTCCGCTCCGATACCGTCCGCTACTTTGTCGATATCTGCTCCACTTGCCTCACAAATGGCCGAGAGCGCGTTGATGTAAGAAATTTTGAGGGCAAGAAACGAGTTGGCGGCGTGCTTGATTAGCTCTGCGCTATTGATATCGGTGACCATGATTGGAGCCATGAAAGGTTCATAAACCCTTTTCATGATCGCCAACGCGCGTTCGCTGTTTGACCCGATCACAATGCGATCGGGCTCCATGAGATCGGCAACGGCGCAGCCTTCCCGAAGAAATTCAGGGTTGCTCACGACATCGAAGTCGACGCTCACCTTGTTATACCGCCGGATCGTATCGGCCACTTTTTCTCCAGTTTTTACGGGAACCGTACTCTTATCGACGATTACTCGATACTCTTTGAGGACTGATGCTATTTCGCGGGCGACACGCTCGATGTAAGTCAGATCAACGCTCCCATCGCTTTGCGGAGGTGTCGGAACGGCGATGAAGACAACTTGAGAGTTATCGACCCCTTCTTCGATGCGACCGGTAAAGCGAAGACGGTGTGCCGAAACGTTGCGTTGGACCAACTGTTCAAGACCAGGTTCGTAAATGGGGATTTTGCCGCTCCGGAGGGCTTGGATTTTTCGCTCGTCATTATCCACGCAGATCACCTCGTGGCCCACCTCGGCGAAGCAGGCGCCCGTGACCAATCCGACATAACCGGACCCAATAATTGCAATTTTCATACGGAGTCTGAAATCAAAGCTGTTCCAATAACAACGATTAAGGCCGTGTCCAGCGAAAGCTCTCGCTCGGCGACTTAGAGGCCTGCGGGATTCAGGTCAATCGGTAGACCGAATCTAGGCAGGTCTTTAAGCGTCAAGATTAACTGGACCCCAATATCTCTTTTGCCGCCGCCGTTGTCGCGGGCGACCACCCCGAAGGAGGCAATCCAACTGCTCAAATCACGGTGAATGATATACCGCTGCTCCTGCAGAAGGCCAAGAGCAGCCTCGTAACTCTCGTAAACGCTAAATCCCCAGTTGTCGTTGAGGCGAAAATAGGTTTGTACGAAAATTTGGTTGCTGTTGGTGAAGTTAGGATTGTGATCCAGGTAGAGATCACCTAGTGCGACGTCAATGCTCGGCGTCACAGTCCAAGAAAGGTACGTGTTGATTTCCCAGAACTGGTTCTTGTTGAAGACGGGCAACTGCGAATTTACGATAAGAGCGAGCCATGGCACTGGGGAAAACCGGACATTATTGACAAAATCGGAATAATGACCCGGCTGGTATGGATTCCGGAAATTGATGTCAAAGTAGTTGTCTACCTCCAGCCAGTTGATGGTTTGGGAATCGCGTCGGGTCTGCAGACGGTTTCGAACGCCAATGCGCCAGACAGTTTCATGATCAAGCGAATCGGTCGCAACAAATTGTGGGGATTCAATCGGAGGTATTTGCGTGCTTGGAATGAAGCGATCAAAGGGAAGAATATCTCCCGGTTTGAGCGTCGGATTCGAAACGTATGAGAAATCAGTGTACGGCTGGATGACATGACGCACCCCATCCAAGCCAAGCCATCGGATTTGGATGCCCTCGTACGCCCGCGAAAGCTTGAAAGAAGCTTCCACCCCGGCATTAAATAAGAACCGGGTTCCAGCGCCCTCGTTCTTAATCGTACCTTGGGGTGGAAATGTGTTGTCGAAAAGAGAGTCAGCCTCCGTGAATTGCCCGGTGTGTTCGTAGTAAGTTGCCCGAACACCGATCCGAGGAACAACGGAGAGCCACCCAAAATAAGTTTTTGGATAGGTAAACTGATGAAACGTATCGAACCGGAATGACTCGTAATCGGGGTTTGGCGCGGCAGACTGAAATTCTCGACGCAAGTACCCGGCGCTGGTGGTCGCCTCATAAAAGATCGGCGAGTTAAAAAATGGCGTACGAGCTACTTCCCACGAAAATTCCGGTAGCCGCTCGGTGGTCTCAAAAAAAGGGTCCACTTGGTAGCGAACGAAACCGCTGAGCGTGTATGCTTCTCCCTTTTTGATGACTTCAATAAAATTGTCTGGCTGCGGATCGGTCTGGAATTCGAAGGGATAAAAATCCTGCAACAGATAGGGATCGCTGAATTTGTTGATCTCGACCACCGCAGTGATATCGCTGGTTAAAAACGTCCGCGATTGGTAACTGATACGATAACGACCCGGAGAAATTCGCTGCCTTCCCAAGGACGTTTCATTGAGATTGGGTTCCTGGTCATTGATGAAGAAAGTTCTTAAGAGCCCCTCGTTCTGATCGTTCTCGCCGAAATCGTATTTGAGGTCCAAACCGATCGACGGGCCGCGCGACGAGCTGCCGTTGAGGTGCAGCGTGGCGTCGATGTAATCATTCACCGGAAATTTGATGAGGGTGAACAAAAATGCGCCGTACGTGCTGTTATAGCCGATGCTCGGCAAAATAGAGAATTCGTCGTTCAGTGACTGGTAGAGGTATGGAAACCAGAAGACGGGCGTTGTGCCCACGTACATAGTGGCATTAGTAAAGATGACCCGGTCATCCGGGTAAACTCGAATGCCTTTGGCTTTGATGTGGTAGTCCGGTTTGGACGAATCACTAGTGGTCAGTGTGCCATTATAGATCTTGTATTCGTTCTCCTGAACCGAGGAAAGATTCTCTCCAGTGAATTCGAATGGCGGTTTGGCTGCGGCAAAATCCGCTGCGTCGAGCTTTTTGGTTTCGAGATTGTAGATCGCCCGGTCACAAACAAACGCATAGGTGCCGCGGTAGATGCGGACGTGGTCTTTCAGGAGGATGTCGTGAGTGCTTGGGTTGTACTGAGCATATTCGCAGTAGATCGCTACGTCCCCGTAGTGAATAACCACGTGATTTTCGGCGATGGCGACGCCGCCTTCAAACTTGGTCTCACCATCGGCCGTAATCTCGACCGGAAACTCGCCGAATTTCGGGAGTTCCGTAATTTCCTGCTGCGCGCGACAAATTGCCGTGAACCAAAGCAAAAAGGAGAAGGCGATCAGCCGGCGAGTCATGGAATTAGAGCACGGAAAATGCGTTTTCAGCGAAACTTGGCTAAGGGATAAAAGCAAGGAGAAACCTTTTTGATCGAACGAGTCGCTTCCAGACGGTATTCAGCTCAGGGAGCCATTCTGACGAGATTAGTATTGGTTAAGAAATCTAGCCTCTTTCAGAATGTTGCGATCATTCAAACCAAGCGATCGGTGATCGCGCGTAAATCGACTCTACCGGAGCCCTAAGTCGATTCCTTTGCTATAGCCGGCAGTTTAGAAGCGAACAGCGGTCTGTTAACGCTGCTTAGCGGCAGGGGCCCTCTTTTCAGTCGCTACTGTGTTCTAATTTGAATAGCCATTCGGGTGTGTTTCGTGCCATGCCCAGGCGCTTCTCACAATCTCGCGGATGTCTTGATGTCTCGGCTCCCATCCCAACACCATCCTGGCTTTCGCCGATGCTGCGACGAGCCGAGGGGGATCTCCCGGTCGACGCGGCTTTTCTACTATCGGAATCGTGCGTCCGGTGACCTGCCGGCAAGCTTCAATGACCTCGCAGACGGACACACCTCCGCCGGTCCCCAGATTGAAAAAGCCGCTATCTGAGGCAGAGAGAGCCAGAATATGGGCTTGGGCGAGGTCATGGACATGGATGTAGTCCCGAATACAACTACCATCCGGGGTGGGATAATCAGTTCCAAATATCTCCGCCTGTCGGCTACGCCCCAGGGCAACCGCAAGGACGCGCGGAATCAGGTGAGTTTCGATGCGGTGATGTTCGCCAAATTGCTCAGAGGCTCCCGCGGCATTGAAGTAGCGAAGTGCCACATATTTAATCCCGTGAATCTGATCAAACCACCGAAGGATCTTTTCGAACATTAGCTTCGATTCCCCATAGGGATTAATCGGGTGTTGTGGCGTCTCTTCGTCGATTGGCACGCGTTCCGGGATGCCGTACGTAGCGCAAGAAGACGAGAAGACCAACCTTTTGACGTCCATCTCGACAGCCGCGCGCAACAAATTGAGACCGCCGTACACATTATTATGAAAATATTTGTACGGATTCTCCATGGACTCGCCGACGAGGGCGTTTGCCGCGAAGTGCATTATCGCCTCCGGGCCAGTCGAACGTATCGCAAAGCGGATCGATTCCGGTTCGCCTAAATCCCCAGCGATAAAGTGCGCCCGAGTGTCGATCGCTTGCCGATGACCCTCCACGAGATTGTCGAAGACAGTAACTGCGTGTCCAAGATTGAGAAGCTCTTCAACGCAGACGCTTCCGATGTAACCAGCCCCGCCAGTGACAAATACATTCACAGCGCGTGAGCCTAGCCGGATTTAGCCGACTGCCTAGTCGAAAAAGGAGGCGACTTCCCGATCCGAAAAGTAGCGGCCTCTTTTCCAGAATCTATCGGACTGCCTCAGATTTCGATTGTAATATCGCCACCATCCTCCGGACGTAGGCCAACTGGGAGCGTGGGCGAAGAATCTTCAGACTAATCTGGTAAGAACCCAGCTCGAGCAGCTCGATAGTGACATTTCTCGTGCCCCAGCGGTTCATCATGCCGCGCGTGGGCATGTACAGATCAATTGTATCTTTTCCAACCAGAGCCGAACCGTAATCGTCTACAACATAAAGTTGAGGTTCGCCGACAATCTTGAACTTCGTGCCAACCGGAAATCTGGACCAGTCAGCGGCAGCGCTGTTAACTCCTCCCACGGCCAACTGGGTGCCGATCGCGTTGCTCCTGCCGTATCGGCGATGGCCCGCTTCGGAATGGGTATATGCGGTCGTCTTGACCTGGACGGTTTTTCCTTTGGTGGATGCCGCCCCAGATTTGTTGTGAGAATCGTCTAAAGTACAACTAACAACAAAGAACGACAATCCCACCGATACCAGGGGGAACGATTTCATAAAGCCGGGAAAGTTCTCTTTTCCGCGAGGTTGTCAACGAAAATCGTAGTAACCAATACTGTCGCGAAATTGCCGGAATGGGGTCAGGAATCCGGTTTTGCGACAAACTGCAGTCCATTTCTCGCGAAGTTTGCCCGAAATTGTACCGAGTCGGATTCGACTTGGGAAGCCAAAACAACCGTTTTACGAATTGGCGAAAAGTGAGCTACGCGATCAATTGCATCGAGATCTTCTGATCGATTGTCGCCGTCTCTTAATCGGCGCCGGGGATACTATCCTCTTTGATATCGCTGAACCGTGCGAAAGCGCAGACACCGCGTTGAGAGGACCGAACGAAGTCCCAGAATTCCTGAACGGGAGCAGACCAAGTCGTTTCCGCCGCGCGCGCAATCGCTTCCGTGATTTTCAATCCGGAGTGATACAAAAGTTCGTGCGCCTTCTTCACTTCGGTTCGCAAGGCCGACCCGAAGCCCGCTCGGCGTAGGCCAACGATGTTGATCCCCACGATGCTATTCATTCCCACCGCGATGGAAAAAGGTGGTATGTCTTTGCTGACGGCAGCCGCACCAGACACCATAGATACCGACCCGACACGCACGTTCTGATGAAACACCGCGCCGCCGCCTAGAAACGCACGATCTCCTACTTTTACGTATCCGCCGAGCAACACGTTATTGGCGAGAATGACGTGGTTTCCGATCTGTGCATTGTGTCCCAAATGCGCACCGACCATCAGCATGTTTTGGGAGCCTACGATCGTCGCGCTTCCCGGTTCAGTGCCACGATGAATGGTGCAATGCTCGCGGATGACATTGCTATTCCCGAGCTCTGTCCGCGTCGAGCAGTTACGATCAAAGGCAAAATCTTGCGGTAGCCCTCCGATCACGCTGCCATAGCCAATTAGATTTCCGGTTCCGATCCGAACCTCTCCCGTCACAACGGTGTGTGCTTGAATTTCGTTGTCTGCACCTATGAACACAGGGCCTTCGATCACCACGTAGGGTCCGATCTGTGTTCCCGGCCCGATTTCCGCACGTGGATCAACAATAGCGGTCGGATGAATCATCCTAAACTAATAGAATGTATCCCTATAGTCTGTCGATCATTCGGGCGAAAGACGACAGGTGAAAATAGGGTTCTTTGGCCAAGGCTTCAGGCCTCGACCATCGCTGCGTCTATTGCGGGCACGTCACGACCCCGATTCTTTGGGAGTAGAAGCAGCAGGAGTGACGCAGCGGCAAGGAGAGCCAGGTTAATGAGGCTCGAGACAACGAAACCATGCGCATAGTCCGCCGGAGTTGCATGCGAAGGGATTACGGAGAAAACAATCGCGCCGATTACAGC
>CAWDQF010000011.1:0-11049 GCA_963804425.1 uncultured Verrucomicrobiae bacterium
AAGTTCAGTTTCCTCCGGTGGTTCTTCGTCTCTTTTCCGGCTACTTTCCGTCGCTACCGGCGCTTCTTCCTATTCGCATTAGTCCTCACCCTATCTGGCGGCGTGTTCGGCGGACTAGCGATGGGTTTTGATCCCGAGGCGAAACCAGTTCTGCTTAGCACTTTTCCTCATCTCCTGGGAGATCCGAGCGAAAGGGTTCGGGAGGAAGAGACGCGGGACGGAAGCCAGCGTTTGGCCGGAGAGCAAACCTCCTTTTCAGCGACGCTTATGACACACAATACCCGTGTCGCCATTGGCGTCCTGGCTCTTGGCATGACGTGGGCGATCGGGACCATGATACTTTTGTTCTATAACGGAGTCATTCTGGGAGCGGTGATTGTTGACTATGTGCGTTCTGGTCAGTCGGTCTTCCTCGCCGGTTGGTTGCTTCCCCATGGGGTCATCGAAGTTCCGGCGATTTTGATCGCAGCCCAAGCCGGGTTATTGCTCGGCCAAGCACTCGTTGGCTGGAGATCCTCGGAGCCGGTCGGCCAACGTCTTCGCTCCGTCGGAAACGCGTTGGTCACGTTGATCTGTGGTGCGGCCTTGATGCTGGTCTGGGCCGGGATAGTCGAATCGTTCTTGTCGCAATACCATGAGCCGGTTGTGCCCTACGCAGCAAAAATCGGTTTTGGTCTGACGGAATTACTCGTCCTTATTTCGTTTTTGTCTTTTTCCGGGAGAACCAAAACGGAAGAGAACCTCACGCCAAGACGCAAAGCTCCGGATTAAAAATTGAGATCTCACGCCAAGACGCAAAGGCGCAAAGATTTGGACTGAAGAGAAGATGTCCCGCGAACTATTTACACAACTTGTATATTTTATGTTATTACTATAGCATGTGCGAAGAAGATCGTATAGCGAAGGAGGTTGTAGATGCCGCTGTCAAGTTGCACAAGCATTTCGGTCCGGGGGTGTATGAAGCCGTGTACGAACCCGTACTGATCCATGAGCTAAAGAAGCGCGATTTTACAACTCGCAATCAAATACCGGTCCCGCTCGTGTACGAGGGAATCACTTTCGACGTCGGATTCAAGCTGGACGTGGTGGTGAGTGAGCTCGTTATTCTCGAACTGAAATCAATCGAGAAGTTAGAGCCCGTTCATTTCAAACAGCTTCTCACGTACCTCCGGCTTACGGGTCTGCGCCTGGGACTGTTAATTAATTTTGGTGAAGCGTTTCTCAAAAACGGCATCCACCGAGTCGTCAATAATCTTTAATCCGAAATCTTGGCGTCTTGGCGTGAGATCTTAATCTTTAATTCGAAATCTTTGCGTCTTGGCGTCTTGGCGTGAGATCTTAACCTTTAATCCGAAATCTTTGCGTCTTGGCGTGAACCTCTACTCTAAGCCTCAGCACGTATGCGGGATGGAACATTAACTAGCGAACTTCTCCTGCAAACTCCGGAGGGAGTCCGCTTTCGCTTCCGCTTGGCCGGTCCAGCGACCCGGCTATTCGCGTTGTATATCGATTTCGCCTGTATCTTGCTCCTTTCGTCATTCGTCAGCTCCATCGCTCGTTTGTTCAATGTCATTAGCGCGGACCTTTTTCTGGCAACCGAGACTGTCGCTTATTTTGTCTTAACCATTGGCTATTTCATGTCGCTGGAATGGATTTTCCGCGGCCAAACTCCGGGGAAACGGGTGATGAAGCTCCGGGTTGTAGACGCTGATGGGTTACGCCTCCGTTTCTCCCAAATTGTGGTGCGCAACCTTCTGCGCGTAGTCGACATTTTGCCCGGCCTCTACACCGTCGGTGGAATCGCTCTGTTACTTTCTCGGAAATTGCAACGATTGGGCGATATCGCCGCCAATACCATTGTCATCCGTACCAACACCGAAACTATGCCTGATCTCGAACCGCTCCTCGGCGGCTCGTACAATTCCCTGCGAGCTTATCCCCATCTCGCCGCCCGGTTGCGACAGCTGGTTCAACCAGAGGAAGCGCGGATCGTCTTGGACGCCATACTCCGTCGCGACGAATTAAAGGCTGACGCCCGGATCGATCTATTCTCCGAGCTGGCCGCTTATTTGCGCTCTTTCGTTTCGTTTCCGGAAGAATCCGTGATTGGACTCACCGACGAACAGTATGTTCGCAATATAGTCGATCTCCTGTTCCGGCCGAGGGTGGAATAGCCGCGGGTTTGGATCTCACGCAAAGACGCAAAGGCGCAAAGGTCTGAAACTGTAATTAGTGTTCGGCCAAGCAATTCTCGCATTTACCCGGTCGTTGATAACTCTCTGTGATCTTTGCGTGAGATTCTCGGGCGTCTCCGCATGAAACGACTCAGTTTCCGGCGTTCTCGGCGCTGCCGGCGTTACTCTACCTCACGATCCCGCGCTGGCTCGATCCGATAAACTGCATCAAGTCGCGCACTTCCGGTGTCTCCCCTAAGGTCTTCGCCAATTCTTCCAGAGCTTGTTTGGTGTTCAGTTTGGCCCGGTACAGGATCCGGTAAGCCTCTTTCAAAGCCCGGATCGTGTCGGCCGTGAATCCTCGCCGCTCCAATCCCACGAGATTAATCCCCCTCACTTCTGCCGGGTTCCCATCCACGATCATAAAAGGAGGAACATCTTGAACAACCTTCGTGCAGCCACCCGTGATCGCATGTTTGCCGATCCGACAAAATTGGTGCACAGCGGTAAGCCCGCCCAGGATCGCGTATTCTTGCACAATGACATGTCCCCCCAATGTGGCGTTGTTAGAAAAGATCACCCGATCCCCGACGTCGCAATCGTGCGCGATATGGCTGTAGGCCAAAAAATTCCCTTGGTTGCCAATGCGGGTCACGTTTTCTTTCCCGGTCGCTCGACTCACGGTTACGAATTCTCGGAAAGTGTTCCCATCTCCGATTTCCAGGTAGGTCGGTTCCCCCGCGTATTTCAGATCCTGGCTTTGTTGGCCAATGGAACAATAAGCGTGAAAGCGGTTTCTTGCGCCGATCTTGGTAGGGCCGCACAGAGTGACGTGGTTCTGTAGCCAACACCCCTGACCAAGTACGACGGCCGATCCAATAACACAGTAGGGTCCGATCGTTACATCGGCGCCAATCTCAGCTTCGGGATCGATGATCGCCGTCGGATGAACGCTCATTGCGCAACGTAAGCAAACATTAACGTCGCTTCAGAAGTTACTTCTCCGTTGACCAGACAGCGGCAGCTCGCCTTGGCGATGGTTGCCTTGGCTCGAACCAGTTCTCCTTCGATGATCAAAGTGTCGCCTGGCAGCACGGGTTTGCGAAACTTCACTTCATCCGCGCTCATGAAATATCCGATTCCGCTCAAAGAAGTGCGTTTACTCATCAGAATGCTCGCCACTTGAGCCATCGCTTCCAACTGCAGCACTCCGGGCATCACTGGATGGCCAGGAAAGTGTCCTTGGAAATACGGTTCATTGATTGTGACCATTTTCATCCCGACAATCTTGTTCTCCCCCTCAAATGCCAGGACACGGTCGACCATCAGAAAAGGAAACCGGTGAGGCAAAACTGCTTGGACATCGTTGACATCCATCACCGCTGAACCTCGAGGGATGACCCGTGGTGGAACCATCGCCAACATTTGGGTGCGCCGTTTCGATATCGCTTTCGTTAACTCGCTGTTGGCAGCATGCCCAGGTTTAACCACGATGACATGGCCACGGATTCGGCAACCAGCCAAAAAAAGATCGCCGATAACGTCCAAAATTTTGTGCCGGACAAACTCGTCGGCGTAACGCAGCGGCTCCTTGCTCATCAATGAATCGCCGCGGACGACGATCGCAGATTCGAGACTTCCCCCGCGAATCAATCCTTTATCGAGCAACGGTTTAACGTCTTCGAAAAACACAAAGGTCCGGGCGTCGGCTATTTCCTTTTCGTAAATCTCTGGAGTGATCTCCGTGGAATAATACTGGGTGAACCGCCCATCCGGACCTACTTGCGTACAGGAAACCCGGAATCTTTCATCCGGTACGATGGTCAGGAGCGAACCGCTCTTCGTCTCAACGTGCAGCGGATCACGAATTTCGAATACCTTGGCATAAGCGCCCTGTTCTTCGAGGCCACACTTCTTGATGAGCTCCACGAAAGCCCGGGCGCTGCCGTCTGCGATCGGCAACTCGTTACCACTCATCTCTACCACCGCATTATCCACTCCCATCCCGTGGAGCGCCGAGAGCAGGTGTTCGACCGTGTGAACCTTGACATTTCCTTCCGCTAAAGTCGTCGCCCGTTCGACCAGCCGCACGTTGTCAATTTTTGCCTCGACAGTTGGCTCATCCTTAAGGTCAATTCGTCTGAATTTGATCCCGTGATCGAGTGGAGCCGGCTTCAAAGTCACACTCACCTCTTCACCGGTGTGCAGCGAGGTACCCTTCAGGCTGGCGGATTTAGCCAACGTTTGTTGATGCGGAAAGACCATAGCAGAACGTCCGAGTTAACACATTCACTTCTGAGAGGCAACCTCGGCAAGAGGTTACGGGTTACAAGTTGCAAGTTACAGGTTGGGGGTTCGCGGTCATCCGACCTCAGGGCGTATCGGCGTTTGGCGTTTGGCGTTTGGCGTTTCCCGGCGTTCATAGATTATTGGCTACCGGTTGTCGGTTGCCGGCGCTCCCGGCGCTCTCGGCGTTCTCCGAGTCCGCGGCGGTCGCCGCAGAGTCAAACACCACGCGCCCATTGGCGATCCGCAGATTGCGTTGCGAGATCGCCGCGACCTCCGGGCTGTGAGTAGCCACCACGAGTGTAGCCATACGGTTCTCCGCGATCGTTCGAAAAATAGCGAGTAACCGGCCGGCGTTTTCACTATCGAGATTCCCCGTCGGCTCATCTGCGAGCAAAAGTTGAGGGCGGTGCACCAACGCTCGCGCGATCGCGGTACGCTGCATTTCGCCGCCGCTCAGTTGATGCATGAAGTGTTTCGCGCGTTGACTCATGCCAACCATTTCGAGCATTTCCATCGCGCGTCGCTGGGATTCCCTCTCACCGACGCGCTGCAGCCGCAAGGGAAGACAAACGTTCTCCACTACGTTCAAGGTGGGCAGAAGATTGAAAAACTGAAATACGATACCAAGCCGATGGCGGCGATAATTCGTCAGTTGCTGTTCGCTGGCCGACACCAATGACCAGCCGTCGATGAGAATCTCGCCATGGTCCGGCTTATCGAGCCCGCCCAGCAGATGCAAGAGAGTGCTCTTCCCCGAGCCTGATTCACCGGTGATAGCAAGAAACTCGCCTGCCGCTATCTTAAGATCCACGGAATCGAGCGCGACCACCGGAGTGTCTCCTTGTCGATACGTTCGGGTCACTGCTCTCAGTTCGATCATCCGGGCAATAGCCTATGACAAATGACAGATGACAAATGACAAATTAACAGAGGCGCCGGGCTTGTCCGACGACGTGTCCTCCGAAGCTTTAGCGAAGGAGGGCTTCCGAAGCTTCCAGCGACGGGGGCGAAGTCGGAGAACGCCGACAACGCCGGGAACGCCAGGAGCGCCGGCAACCGACAACCGGTAGCCAATAATCTATGAACGCCGGTTTGTTCGACGACGCGTCCTCCGAAGCTTTAGCGAAGGAGGAAGCTTCCGGAGCTTTTGAGCGACGAGGCGAACTCGGAGAACGCCGAACGCCAAACGCCGATACGCTGATACGCCGATACACCATGCAGCCCCTTTCCTCGCGAATCATCCATGAAGAGAATGATTTTCTGATTCTCGACAAGCCGGCTCATCTTTTGATGCACCCGACAAAGCCAGGCGGTCCACCGACGCTTTGGTCGCAACTGTGTGAACTTCTCGCATTTGAAATTAGAAACGGCGGACAAGTCTCGCTAATAAATCGGCTGGACCGCGAAACCAGCGGACTAGTCATGGTGGCAAAGAATGCGCAGACTGCTCGTGAGCTTGCTCGCTTAGTCAATCAACATCGAGTCGAAAAGCTTTATGCGGCGATCACCCAAGGATGGCCGGACGTTGACCGATTTGAGGTCGATCAACCGCTTCTCCGCCAAGGCGAACGGATTCCGAGCAAGATCTGGCTGAAACAGGCCATTCACCCCGCCGGGTATCAAGCCAAAACAACATTTCAGGTTGTTCAGCGATTCGAGAATCGCTGGGGCCGTTTTGCGCTCATTCGCTGTCAGCCCATCACAGGGCGAACTCATCAAATCCGGGTTCATCTGGCTTCACTCGGTTTGCCGCTGGTCGGTGACAAGATCTATGGTCCCGACCAGAACTGCTATTTGGAATTCATAGAGTCCGGCTGGATTGCAAAGCTCAAAGACAAGCTCTTGCTCGACCGGCACGCCTTGCATGCGACCACGCTGCGTTTCCCATTCCGCGGCCACGACCACTTATACGAATCCCCGCTTCCGACCGATCTACAGAGCTTTCTCGAGAATAGTTAGGACGAGACTCATTTGGAACGCCGAGATAGCCCGCAGCGCCGAGAACTTCAAACTCGCGAAACTGCACGCCGAAGGCGTGCATATCTGGCGAAACGCCATTTCATCTCCGGAAGCTTCATCCTTCGCTAAAGCTTTGCAGGACACGTCGCCGGAAAAGCCGGCGCTCTTGGCGTTCCATCTTACGGTCTGAGAAAAATCTCTTCAGAGACCGGGTCTCTCACCTTAGCGCCGGACGGTATTCCGGTGACGTCGACCAGGTTGTTCAGCGCAAACGGACTGATCACCACGTCTGGGTTCGACGTGGGCTGCGCGTACGGATAGACGTCATCTGAAATATCCCGTCCCTGATAAACGTAATCGTTGCTTAGAGCCAATCCGCCATACGAGATAAAGCCCGGAACAAAGCCCCAATGGACGCCATTAAACTGATAACATCCGCTATACCTCGGATGCGCCCAACGGACCCCGGTCACGAAATGGATCCGATGATTTTGCCCCCGTCGCGTATCATGCGGCCCCGCCGGCGTCAAAGCCGGGAAAAGAGTGAGAGCACTCACCAACACGAGAAAAGTTCTCATAATTTGATAGTCCTAGATAACTAACATACCCAATCCCGCGCTGTCCGCCATCATTCCGGTTTGCCCTCTCGCCGTTCTCAGCACTTTCATCTCTCACGCTTCCGCCGTTCCGCCAGCTCCCCCATTCGCCATTCGCGGCGCCTTCTGACCAATCGCCTCTCGCCTTTTCACCGCTCAGCGTTCCCGCGGTTCCGTGCTTGCCATTATGCCCGAGAGTGCTCCAATAGCCTTACTCCCGTGGCCGATTATCCCCCTCCCTTCAGCAATTTGAACCTAAAGCTTCCGCCCCTTGGCGGGATTATCGCCATTTGCATCGGCTTCCTTCTGATCGTGGCGCTCTTCATGTCCTATTACACCGTGGGGGCCGAGTCCGAGGGCGTGGTGCGGCGTTTCGGGAAATATTTCAAGACCGTTGATCCGGGACTGCACTTTAAGCTGCCATTTGGCATCGACGAAGTGACTGTGCTGCCAACCCGGCGACAACTGAAGCTCGAGTTCGGGTTCGCTACGCCGGGCAACACTACGAATCCGATCCAGGCCGGCCAAGAACCAGACGAAGAAAAATCGATGGTCACTGGTGACCTGAATGCGGCTCTCGTGGAGTGGGTCGTGCAATATCGCATCGAAGACCCGAGCCAATACCTGTTCGACGTACGTAATCCGGGAGAAACTCTCCGCGATTTGTCCGAAGCCGCCATGCGCGAGGTGGTCGGCGATCGTACCGTGGATGAGTTGATCACCATTGGACGGCAAGACATTGAGATCGAGGCACTCGCTCGGATGCAGGAATTATCCAAACGATACCATCTCGGCATCCGGGTCGATCAGGTGCAGCTAAAAAACGTGAACCCGCCCAGTCAGGTGCAGGCATCTTTTAATGAGGTGAACAAAGCTCAACAGGATCGCGAAAACGCCATCAATATCGCCAACGGCGAATACAATAAGGTGGTGCCGAAAGCCAAAGGCGAAGCTGACCAGACAATACGCGGAGCGGAAGGCTACCGCTTCAAACGCGTCAATGAGGCAGAGGGTGACGTCGCGGCCTTTAGCGCCGTACTTGGGCAATATATCAAAGCTCCCGAGATCACTCGTACTCGTCTTTACCTCGAGACGATGGGTGAAATCCTGCCGCAAACAGGCCAAAAAATCATCCTGGACGAATCTCTGCGGCAGCTGCTTCCGGTCCTGCCGCTCTCAACCAAGCCTGGAGAGAACCGGCCGTGATAAAAAAGAGTTACGCTTTCGCATTGGCGATTTTCGCCGTTGTCTTTTTCTTGTTCCTCGTTCTCTCCGGTGCGTTCTATGTCGTCGACCAGACCGAGCAAGTCATCATCACGCAATTTGGACAACCGATCGGCGATCCGATCACCGAGCCGGGACTCCATTTCAAGATTCCGTTCGCGCAGAGCGTGAACAGTCTCGATAAGCGCTTCCTCGAATGGGACGGCGCGCCGGTTGCCATTCCTACTCGGGACAAAACATACATCCATGTCGACATGTTCGCGCGTTGGCGGATCGACGACCCCAAGACTTATTTCGTGCGGTTGCACGACGAGCGCAGCGCCCTGTCGCGTCTCGACGACATCCTTGGCAGCGAAACGCGTAACTCCATCGCCAAACACGATCTGATCGAAATCGTACGCACCGACAAGAACCGCCAACCACTGCATGACGAGAGCCTAAAAGGCGGCCCCACCGGCACCATCGGCGTCCTCCCACCCGTAGAGTTTGGACGGCAAAAGATCGAAGATGAAATCAGGACCGCGGCCGCAGAAAAACTGTCCGGCTTCGGTATCACCGTACTCGATTTCCGGATCAAACGAGTCAACTACAACCCCGATGTCCTCGCCCGAATCTATCAACGGATGATCAGCGAACGGCTCCAGATCGCCCAGCGCTTTCGCTCCGAGGGCGAAGGCGAATCCGCGCGCATTGCCGGCCAGCGCGAGCGCGACATAAACGAAATCCAGTCCAACGCCTACCGCCAGGTGCAACAGATCCGAGGCGAATCAGACGCCAAAGCCACGGAGATTTATGCGCGCGCCTATACGCAAAATCCGCAGGCTGCAGAGTTCTACGCCTTCCTCAAGACCTTGGAAACTTATCACAAAATCTTCACCAAAGACTCCACCCTGGTCCTCTCCACGGACAGCGACATATTTGCCCTGCTAAAACGCGCCGCTACCAGTACGAAAGCCTCCCCGTTACCCGCCGAGACTCCCGCAAAGCCCTGACGGCGTGTCGGCGAAGGGGCGTGGGAGGTCACCGCTTAGTGGTGTCGTTGGCAGGTATTGTGGTTGCGAATCGGTGACGTTGCGATCTCCAGCAGAAATAGCTTTAGAGTCTTACGCTCTTACAGGGTGTTCGCTTTTTTTTGATCTAACCAGGGTTATGCCAGCCTCAATCGCGGCGGAATGCCGCGCCCGGTTCGCCCTGTTACCGTTTCCCCGATCCGTCGCTTCGCCTATCTGCTATTTGCTATTTGCTGTTTTACTGACGGTCTCAGCCGTCAGTAAATCTGCACAGTGATGCCTTCCGTCACTTGATTCACCACGCGCGCTGCATCCCAATTGGCTAATCGAATACAGCCGTGACTGGATGCTCGACCAATGGTGTTTGGGCTGTTCGTTCCGTGAATACCGATTCCGCGTTTGTTGAGTCCGATCCAAAGGATTCCCACAGGATTTCTCGGTCCCGGCGGAATGTTGAAGTAATTATCGCTGCGATACCCGTGTTGGAGCATCGCTTCATCCCACCGAAACCAAGGGAGTGTGGCGATACCCACAACTTTCCAAATGCCAATCGGAGCCGGTAATTTGGTCGATCCGGGAGTGATCGGATAAGAACAAACTATCTTATCGCCATCGTACACATCCAGCATACGATAACGCGTATCGATTTTAATCACGCGCTTGCTGAACTCGGGACGAGCCGGGATATGATCCACTTCTTTCACCTCTTCGATCTTAAACTCCGGCACGTTTGGAACCCGCACCGTCTCTCCTGCCTTGAGTGAATCTATCTTCTTGTCCTTATTAAGCTTCGCGATGAAATCCGGATCTGCATGAAACCGTTCGCCTAAGAATTCGCCGATCGACCGGTACAGCATCACCTTCTTCTTCGCTTGTTCCGACGGTTTGGACGGAACATCTCCCACTCTTTGCCCATCCTCGGCGGTGAGCGTGTAATCCGTGTAGATCGGAAAAATCTTCGACAGCTCTTGCTGCATCGCGGGATCGATCTGTCCAGTCGGTTGCTGACCGTTCGCCAATTGATATCGAACCAAAGCCTTGGCTGTGAATTCACCCCAGCGTCCATCGATTTTGCCCGGACCGAACGATCGTTGATCCAGAAAAATTTGGAGTCGCGTGAGTACCTCTTGCGCCGACACAGGCTCAGCTCGGGGAACAGCCGGTTCATTGGAAGAGTTTTGCTGCTGCGGCGCCGGTGTGGAAGGTGCAATCGGGTTATTGGGAAAACGCAGATCAGGTGTCGGCGTCGGTGCTGCTTTCTTCTCCGATTTCTCTGCGCCCGATTGATCAACCACGAACGGCTTCGTGGTAGCAGAAGGCGACGGGCTCGCATCTTGCCCAAAAGCGACTGGCGCCAAGGCGAACAACCCAACAAACAAAAATATTCGGCTAGTGAGCATAAGGCGTTTTTGGCAAACGGAGCGGGAGTATAGCATGAATGCCTGGGGTCGCAATGCCCGGCGGAGCGTCTGCGGGTTTGCGAAACGGCGATGGGGCGAAGGCGTACTCGCAGCATCTCCGGCACGCGTCGCTTGACCAGTAGTCATTTGTCGTCTGCGGCTGCCGCCTTGACTTCTCCACCCCTCCGCGCCGATACGCCCTGTCGCCCTGTCGCCCTGTCGCCCCGTCGCCCCGTCGCCCTGTCGCCCCGTCGCCGTCTCGCCGATACACGCGAAGACCGCACCCCTTGACTTGCTTTACCCCCACGCTAGTTTTGCGGTCTTCGCCGCACCCGTAGCTCAATTGGATAGAGTATATGACTTCGGATCATAGGGTTGCAGGTTCGAGCCCTGCCGG
>CAWDQF010000012.1:0-453784 GCA_963804425.1 uncultured Verrucomicrobiae bacterium
AATATACGTGGTCATTAACCCGAATCGGGGCGATGCCCCAAGCGGTCGGAGTTACGGCTCGTGCGGCAATATCTCGACTTGGGTAACTATGGGTGCGGTAATGAAACTCACCTTTCTTCCGCCGTATAAGAAGACTGAAGTCTTGTCGGGGCAGGCAGGTCTTTAGTCGCGGGTATTCTACGCGATTCGGAGGCGGTACATGAATAACGTCGCCTCCGTTCTTCTTCGCTGCGGCGCCATTTGACAATGACTAAAGTTCCGCCGTCTGGCGACCGTAAAAAGTCGATAGGATGCGCAATTCACAAAGCGCGAGAACAAATGAAAAGCAGATTCCTACTGACGGCTCTCGCTAGCCTGACAATTGCGAGTACTGCCCACGCTCAACTTGGCTGGACCTTAGACCAGTGCAAAGCAAAGTTTGGAGAGCCGACCGCAATAGATCCAGACGACACCAACAAAAACGACGTGAACTTTAGATTCGCGGGGGTTTGTACTGCTACAATGACATTTTCATCCTCTCGGCAAATAATAGAGGTTTTGTATGGGTACGAAATGGCATATTTGGTCAAGCACAATTTGCACGCACACGAGAAGTACGGCGCTGAACTAAAAAAGGATCTTGGCGAACTCGTCTCTCCGTATTCTCCAGAGATTGCATCTTGGTGGGCGATGGAAGCAATTGGAGAGGGCGACCCGCGGCACATATCTCGGCCTTACGTGGCGAAAGGATGAAGACGACTATTCTATAGGATATAAGAACGGACGGCCAGTCGTAAGGGTCAACACATCTAGCGGAGACAACTTGATGTTGGAATTACCCGAGAGTTAACCTTTGCAACGCTGTCAACCCGTGGACCATGTGATTCAGCTCATTGGACGAATATACCCACAACGGGTTCTTCGAGTTCATCGCCTAACTGATTCCCCAGTAGAAAAGACTTTCTCCCCCGTCGAGCCCCAAAGCAGTCTCTCCTTCCTCTTTCTCCTAGGCGCACCCAGGTTCGCCTAAAACCACTCCTGTACCAAGTGTCTGGCCATCGCCAGATTTGCCTTCCGCCACCGCGGAGGCCTCTCCAGCGCAAGAGTGCCGTCTGCGGCTTAAACGGCTGCCTTTCTGCCACGGCGGACTCCTTGCCATTTAAATCCTCAACCCGTCTCGTTCCTCGCGGCTCCTGCTCTTCCAGGCCTTCTTCCGCGGGTCGCTCTGCTAACGCTTCGCTTTCGGTTCAAAAAATATGCCCAGCATACTTTTTCGACCGAAACCGAACGTCGAAAAAACTCCGGCAGCTCCCAAAGCGTCGCCTCTCTGCTGCGGCTCACAGAACCAACTAACCAAATCGACTAACATGAGTACCGCGTTAAACAATCACTCCACCCGATCAACAGTCCCTGGAACAGTCGCAATTTCTGATGATGAAATGCGCCGTTTTGCTCCAAGTGTTTTCGCTTCCCAACCAATCGAAGGCGTTTCGGAAAGGTACAGTTTTCTTCCCACTTCCTCCATTCTCAACGGGATGCGCGAAAATGGTTGGGTTCCCGTACGCGCACAAGAGCAGAGCATCCGAACTGAAGCGCGGCGCGGCTTCCAGAAACACGTGGTCCGGTTTGCTCGGGTTGAGCATCTCCAGACCTGGGAAAAGAACCAAGTCCGGCCCGAGGTCGTTCTTGTGAACAGTCACGATAAAAGCAGCGCTTACCAGCTTCATTGCGGTCTATTTCGGTTGGTGTGCACCAACGGCATGGTCGTTTCCGATGGCACTTTCCAGTGGATCTCAATCAAACATTCCGGGTTCAATCCCGACTCCGTTATCGAGGCTTCTTTCAAAGTCCTAAATGCTGTCCCTGACATCATGAACAAAGTGCAGCTCTTTCAAGATCGCATTTTGACTGATGCCGAACAGCTAGCTCTCGCCACTGGCGCGGCGGCTTATCGCTGGGAAGACCTCACGAAAGCCCCAGTAAGTCCCTCCATGCTCCTTAATCCAAGACGTTATGGAGACGGAGCCAAAGATCTTTGGACCACGTTGAACTGTGTCCAAGAAAACATCATTCGCGGTGGTCAGCGTGACCGTTCTCGCCGCCGCCCGGACGGTAGCCGGATGCCCAAGAGCAGGGCAATCAAGGGCATCGATGAGGATATGAAACTCAACAAGGCCCTGTGGGAAATGGCCGAGGTACTTCGAAACGGCGGAGCCCAATAAACATTCATCCCAACGGGGGAGCGGATCAAACCCTCCCCCGAAACCTTGGAGCCGAAATCGCTATGCAATATTTCAGAGCTGGCAAATAGTAGCTTAAACACCATTACAACATCGGGTGCGATTGGAAGCGGCTTTGGCCATATTTGCCAATGCCGGATCCGGTTCTCCGGCAAAAGGTGGCTACATTTTTTGTACCCTTCCTCTGTAAAACCCATCTGCCAGCTACCCGATGCGTGCAAACTTACCTTGCACTCCTTGAAATTATCGCGGCAGGCAATGTATACGTCACCTTTCTGTTCAGCCCAGCACCGCCACGAGTTGGAGGTGACCGCTTCCGAATTCACAACTGCAAAACGAACCGGCCCATTCAGGACCGGAACGACTTGAGGGTTTTTAGGCTGTATAACCGGGATCACCGGTCGCGTCATGGATTCGAGCTTCGTCTTTGCTAGTATTGCCAGAATCGTGAGACCCTGCTCCAACGTCGGAGCCTTCCTACCGGAGAGCCAATCCGTGATCCTCTGACGAGGCACGTCCAGTTCGCGGGCAAGGTCCGCTCTTCTGCCATATTCAGCGTCAACCCACGTTCTCAATTCCTCCATTAGCTTTTGGACTTCGCTCGGAGCCATCGACAGTAGTGTAACCCTTTAGGAGTACAAATAAACTGGGATTCCTGCCCAAATGTCTGTAACACTATAGTGTTACAAACCTTTGCCTGAAAACGGCTCCAAAGTGAGGGTTTCACGCTACCACTGCAGGGATTCGACGGATAGCCGATCCCGCGCAGCATCTCACTGCTTCGCCTTCCACCGCTTGTACTTGTCTGGCATACATTGCCCACAGGGACGATAGCCCAGACTTAGTGCCTCCTTTTCGTCCCTGAAGAAAACGCGATTCTCAACTTTCATTCGTTTACCAGCCGAGCATGTCAGGGTGCCGTAGATTTTGCCTCTTTGGAATCCCGCGAGCTTGATCTCACCAGAACGAATGAGCGGACCAATTTTGGCTTTTCGCTCCCCCGAGTCGTTCCGAGATCCAGATGCCGGATCATCGCCCTGACGACTCCTCGAGGACGATGGTCCGAAAAGTCAGATTGATCCTCGGTGCGGTGAGCTTCGCCGTCTTTTGGCACACGATGCTGCCAAAACGTTTGAGTCGCGCCCCGCATCACAAGGAGGCTTCCATTCTCAAGCTGGGTTGAAACCGGGTGCCCGTCCTTCTTCTTGTGCCGAAAAGAGAATTTCCTTTGGGCGCCGAGGCTAAGAGAGCCAATTGCGGTATCCTTCCCAAGTGCCTTTTCGTCGTCGCTGTGCCAGCCCATTCCTTCACTGCCGTCGTGGTACAGGTTGCACAGACACGAATTGAACGCGCACTGGGCTTTATGTTCAACAAGCGCCTTAAGAGCGAGTAACTCCCTTGTCCACGGCAACGCGATCTTGGTCGTGCCGGAATAAGTGTAGGAGTAGCTCGAATCACCGTACCAAGCGACTTTACGGGCGGTAACAATGTGTTTGCCACAAATGATCGCCTCGTCGCTTTTCCACGGAACGGTTGTCAGTAACGCTTCGAGATAATCCTCCGCCTCACAGGGTGTCAGAATAGGGCCGTAGTAGTTTACGATCCCATCGAACGGGAGCAGATTGCGGGTAGGCTCGTACGGAAATAAGTTCATTGGAGATGCGCTTATTTGCCGTCATGGAAGATTATTCCCATGGTATTTCGATGGCCGGCGCGCAGACGGCTCACGCCGTGTCGCAGATTCACTCGGTAGGCGCCCTTTGTACCTTGCACCGGGCGGTGGCTTACTGCGAAAGCCACCCCGTCGCCCTGCTGCAGGCTTACCACCTCGGCTCGGGACTGCATTCGGGGCCGTTGTTCCGTCAGGACAAATTCTCCTCCAGTGAAGTCTTTGCCGGGTTCTGAGAGGAGAAAGGCAACCTGAATGGGAAAGATATTTTCCCCGTAGACATCTTGATGCAGCGCATTCCAGTCGCCCTCGTTGTAGCTGAGCAATAGGGGCGTGGGTCTTGTCTGGCCGGCAGCGTGGCAGCGCTCAAGATACTCCTCGTACGCTTCAGGATAGCTTACGTCGATTTTCATCAACTGATTCCACCGGTTGGCCACCGCCGCGAGTGGCGGATATAGCGCGGTACGAAGGTCAGCGACGATTGTCGGCAGCGGATATGACCAGTATTTGTACTCGCCTCGACCAAATCCGTGGCGGGCCATGACAATCTTGCTACGGAAAATGTCGTCTCGCTCGTACATCGCGGCAATCGACCGACACTCCTCGCGCGACAGCGCGGCCTTGACGATCGTGCAACCGAAGTTGTCCAGCTCCCTCGTCATCGCCGTCCAGTCGAGTCTGGTGATACGATCCTGTATCGATTCTCTTGCTCCAATCATGCCGCCGTTTTTTCCCGGATCAGGAGAGCCTGCTGGCGATCTACGCCCCAACGATACCCTGAGAGGTCTCCATTTTTGCGGACGACCCTGTGACAGGGAACAGCGACTGCGAGCGAGTTCGCACCGCAGGCCTGCGCGACAGCCCGCACCGACTTAGGAAGACCAATCCGCTTTGCCACTTCAGAGTAGCTGACTGTCTTTCCGAGCGGAATCCGTTGCAGTTCCTTCCACACGCGCTGTTGAAAAGCGGTGCCGCGTATGTCCAATGGCAGATCCAACCCGATTTTCGGGGCTTCAACAAAGCCAATGACTTTGGCGACCAGCTTCTCGTATTCCTCATCGCCCCCAATGAGATGGGCCTTCGGGAACTGATCTTGCAGGTCCCGGAGGAGCTTCTCGGGATCGTCGTCCATAAGAATCGCACAGACTCCTTTCTCGGAAGATGCGACGATAATAGCGCCCAGTGAGCACTCTGCGATCGCGAAGCGGATCGTGCTTCCTGTGCCACCCTCACGATATTCCTTTGGTTTCATACCGAGGATTTTTGATGAACCGGCGTAGAAACGGCCGTTCGAGTTGTATCCAGCCTCATAAATGGCTTCGGTTACGGTTTCCCACTTCGGCAAAGCCTTCTTCATGCGGTCAGAGCGATGAGCGTCGGCGTATTCTTTGGGGGTTAGCCCGGTGGTTGCCTTGAAAAGGCGGTGAAAGTATCCGGGGCTCATTTTGGCTGATTCGGCGAGCTGATTTAGGTTCGGAAAGTTCTCAGCTTCTCGGATTAATCGGCATGCAGTGGCGACGGCTTTGGAGTGTTGGCTCGCCAATCCACGCCCCTTGGGATCACAACGTTTGCAGGCGCGGAACCCCGCCTTTTCGGCGTCTTCCAGCGACAGATGAAAGATAACATTTTCGCGTTTAGGCGGGCGTGCCGGGCAGGAGGGCCGGCAATAGACACCAGTGGTTTTCACCGAAAACCAAAACAGGCCATCGGCCCGTTCGTCCTTATTCACAAGCGCCTGCCAACGCCCCTCGTCTGTGAGGAGTTTCGGGCTCTTGTCCCTTATTGCTGCCTTGGAAATCTTTGTCATACTCGAAGCGTACCACCGCCCCTAGAAGCAAAAACTCTGGTTCTTGCTTTCAAATTCGATCATTTGGTTGCAGTCCAATCATCGTACTATCCAGATAAGTCGCTCAGGCTTTCTGAGCCCAAGTACCAGCATAGGCAACATTAACGCGAGGCTCGCGTTCGATTTACCTAGTTAGTATCTTTACGCCGCGATCCTCGATTCGAGTTAATTCAGAGACGATATCGTCTTTTCCCGATTACTACTGATGTTGCTTGCAAGAAATGCTGAACATTCATGCGTCGCTCTTCGCAATAGTAAGCGTTAGAATTCGATTTCTCTGAGGCAGGTTCTGCGAAAGTTACGCCTGCAATTGCTGCACAATCCTCAGCCTGCCGTTGTCGCCCGGAAGCCTGGTCACTAGCTGCGACGCGGGCGATAGATTCTTCTTTCGTGTAGGCCTGAGCAAAATTCTCATTTAGTGGAGTAGCCATAGAATCCTTTCTTAATGGCATACCGTAGGTCCTCTAAAGGACCTACGAACTCCGTTTCTTGCTCTCAAATTCTCACGGCCGATTTCCCGCCAATGCCTCAAGGGTTTGCATTGATCGGCGCAAGGCTGTGCTCGACGTTGCGATGATACGAGGAACATAGATGATCTCGACGTCGACGGATTCTAGTTGTCTCTCGAGCCTTTTACCTTTCTCGGCCCCCTTCCAATCGTCACCTTTAAAGAGGATGTCGAAGCGAATTACCTCCCACAGCTGGCGTTTATTCCACGTCATGGCTGGAAAGGCGGCATCGACCGATCGGATGCTGCGAATAATCTCGAGCCTCTCCGGCAGTGGGATAACAGGCAAAGCACCTTTTTGTTCGAGTATGATTTCGTCGGATGCGACGCCGGCTATGAGGAAATCACACTGACTTTTTGCCTGTCGGAACAGATCGAGATGTCCGATATGCAGCAGATCAAACGCGCCGGGAGCATATCCAATGCGGTACATTCTATCCTCCCCTACTGGCCAGACCGAATTCCTTGGCTGGTCCACGCATAGTAGGCCACCACCGAGACAAAGATGATGACCGCAGCAATCGGATGAACCAACCACCCCAAGATTGCTGCAATCAAGTACAACAATGTGCCGAGAATTGGGCGCCTCAACTGGATAGCGAACATCCCGGCAGGAACGCTCTCTTTCACGAGCTTGGGATTGTAGTGGATGTGCCAGAACACCGGCAGCCACGCAGCCGACATCATTCCGGCAACCAGCGCATAGAGCTCCACCGCTGCCTTCTGGTCGATCAGGTTGCCGTCTCGAAATGCGTTCGCCAGCACTCCGGTTGGGAATGGAATCAATGAGGCCGTCCCTAGAATTCCGAGATTGATCCAATTCAAGCTGATATCAGTCTTTGCAAGACGATCTAAAAGGTAGTGATGATTGAGCCAAATGACGCCGACGTAAACGAAGGCAATCGCGTATGCAAGATAAGAAGGCCATTCGTCCAGGAGTTCTTTTGCCAGAGCCCCCTGGGCTGCGCTGGGACGGTGTATTTCTAGGACCAGAAGGGTGATAATGATTGCGAATGCCCCATCGCTGAAGCATTCCAATCGCGACGTGTCGCAAAGCGCTGCCTCATCGATTTTCTTGGAAAAGTGCATAAAAATATTTCGCGCAAAATTGGCCTTTGATGCAGGAATGGGCAGCCGTGCCTTACAAAGGGGCCTGCCCTCTCATGAGCGCACGTTTGGCGAAAAGCGATTGTGGATCCGGGAACATCTCCTGTTCCCGCTGAAGAAGAAGCCTCTTTCGACTTACTCCCCAACGGTATCCGGCAATCCCACCATCCCAGCGAACGACTCGGTGGCACGGGATCGCCACCGCATGTAAATTGGCGGCACAGGCTTCACCAATTTCTTGAGCCGTGGCACCCAACTTCAAGGCGAGTTCCTTGTAGGTCACCGTCTCACCGGCCGGAATTTCTTGTAGCGCGTTCCAGACCCGCTGTTGAAAAGCCGTTCCACGAATGTCCAACGGCAAAGCAAGGGCGCCAGTTGGCGTCGCGATATATTCAACGACATGATTCAACGTCTCCTCGAATTCCTTGCCCGCCTTCCGCAGAATGGCATGGGGGAAAATCGAACGAAGTTGACCCGCAAGCGCCTTTTCGTTGCTACCCAGTAGAATTGCGCAGACGCCCTGCGATGTGGCGGCAACAAGTGCCAAGCCCAGTGTGGAACTCCCGATCCCGAAAGTGATTGTTTGAATTGCAGGTTTTTGATCCAGCGTTTCGTGGTGCATGGTGGTGATGTCTGTCCTTTATTGGACTGAAATCTGCCCCATAGGCGGAAGTCCCGAACTCCGGTTCTTGCTCTCAAATTCCTTTGCGAGAAACAGCGAGATTCGCCTCGGGCGAGTAGTGGCAACCGCCGTTGCTGCGGCGATCCGTCGCGGGAAACAGCGACAGCTAACATTTCGCCGCTTGTACTGATCTGCGACGGAAGGCGCCTGAATTTGAAATCATGAAACGGAGTTTTGCCGGTGGGCTCTTGGGTTAGGACATGGTCAGGCACTGCATAACGCAGTTGCCAGAAACAAATCAGTGTCCGTTCGGACGAAAGGAAAAGTAATGTCTAACGAAAACGATAATAAGGCCATTGTTGGCCGCTGGTTCGATAAATTCTGGGGCAAGACCTGCGATCTCTCCATCGTCGATGAGATAGCCGCGCCGGACATGCTCTTGAAGTACTCCCTTCACGAGCCGCGCCGGGGCCACGCCGATATCAAGGCGTTCATGACCGACTTCCGGAAAGCGTTTCCCGACCTGCGTTTTTGGGGAACAGCCGACCTTATTGCCGAGGGCGATTATGTCGTCGGACAGTGGGACGGTGGCGGCACCCATACCGGCCCAGCGTTCAGTGACTTTATTCAGGGGTCGCTGCCGGCCAACACCGGGCGCAAGATGCGATTTACTGGGACTACGATCCTCAAGGTTGTGAACGGGAAAATCGCTGAGGAGATTGGTCTAGATGACGGCGTCACGGCTCTGACTCAGCTCGGTATCCTGCTCAAAGCGTAACATCGCCCTTTAGCGCTTCAGAATTCCACGTAATCGCTCGCGCGGCGCAAACCGCGCGAGTTTCTCAAGGCCCAGCGTCAGCTATTTGAGTCTGGATCTGGTTGAAGTCTATGTTCCCGTAAGATGTGAAGTTCCTGGCAACAGACCGACATTTCGGCCTAGACGACGCCGAGCTTCGGTCTCTTCTTCTTGATCATCCAACGAACGGCTATGAGTCAACCAACCAGAACTAACCAGGCGGCTTTTTATGTCGGTCAGATGGTTCAGCGCACTCAGCATGTTGTTTCTGGTCGTCCTCCGAGACATGCTCGTCTCTTAGAATAATTTCTTATCCTGTCAGATTTGCTGCCGACGGATTATCCTTCAAAACCAATGACTGCGGAACCAGCGTGCTTAAGATATTTTACAGCTCCATCATACCCTCGTCCATAGACCGAGTCTGGGCGGTTATCCGTGATTTCAACAAATTCCCATCCTGGCATCCAGGAGTTTGCGACAGCTCTATTGAAGGGCAGCCGTCCGAGCGATGTGGTCGGCTGTGTCCGGAGCTTGTACGTGAAGAGCGGCGGTCATTTTCGAGAGCGCCTGATGACCCTTGCGGACCGTGAGTACATGTTCACCTATGCGATACTGGAGTCGCCTCTGCCGATGACCGACTACGTATCAACTGTCCGGTTGCGGCCTGTGACTGATACCGAGACCTACGCGCACTGGACTTCCGGGTTCAATTGTGCCCCGGATGTTGAGCGAGAGTTGACGAAGATTGTGCTTGGTGTTTATCAGGGCGGGTTCGATTCTCTAAGAGGCAAATTGAGTCGCTAGGCCTTGCAGCGGCGAACATCAATACCGAGCTAACAATGTCCACTGTTTCGGGACCACATTCGTTAAACGTAGTGGGTCGCTGCCAACCGAGCACCGGAAATGGGGTTATCGTTCCGCCCGAGGTTACCTTAACGATGGTCTTGCCTTTGTGCTTTCTGTGGCCTCCATCTCGACAGGCGGAAGCCGGAAATCGTTCGCTAGCAGTATCCGAAATTTGGTAGAAGTTTGACCACGCTGCGGATTGCGATTGAAAATGGACCATGAACATCAGCTCAAATGCGGTCAGAGGCGCTGAGACAGCGACCGAGCAGCTGCAGCTTGAACTGGAGCGGCTCCGGAGCGAACTCGCCCGGTGTACTACTCGGTTGCAAGTGACGGAAAAGCTGCTCGAGCATGTGACCGATGCCGTTTTTGTGGCCGACCTCGATGGCCGGATTATCGACGTGAATTCGGCTGCCTGCTCGCTGTTGGGCTATGAAAGGCAGGAGTTGCTCGAAATGTGGCCGTGGGATTTTGCTACAAACGCCTCGTGGGAAGGAATTCTCGCCTTGATCGGCACGATGGAGTTGGGAGATCCCGTCACGGTCCAACGCGCGTACCGATGCAAAAGCGGTGAACAGAAGATCGTGGACGTGAGACTGACTCGAGAAAATCACGCCGGTCGGGATCTGATCGTCGTGTTTAGCCGGGAAGCCACCGAACAGAAAGGCCTTGAACCGCGGTCGCGTCAGAATGACAGAAGGTTGACCGAAAGCCAGCAGTTCACGAACGCCGACAGCACGGCACTGGATGTCACGGAGGGGACAAGAATCGAAGAAGCGTTGCGGCGGAGCGAGGAGTACCTTCGACTCACAATTGATACAATTCCAATCCTCGCCTGGTGCAGCCGGCCTGATGGCTCGAATGAATTCCTAAACCAGCGCTGGCTTGATTACACAGGTCTTTCGATTGAGGCGGCGCGGGATTGGGGGTGGAAGGTCGCCATTCACCCTGAAGATCTCTCGCGACTATTGGATGTGTGGCACAAGCTGCTGGCTTCGGGGGAGCCGGGAGAATTGGAAGCTCGGCTGCGGCGTTTCGACGGGGTGTATCGTTGGTTCTTGTTCCGTGCCGAACCGCTTTTCGACGACACGGGAAATATCGTCAAGTGGTATGGGACGAACACCGACATCGACGACCGCAAGTGGGCCGAAGCGGTCCTTGCCGGAGAGAAGAAAATTCTCGAATTGATCACTGGGAACAATTCGCTCACGACAATCCTCGAGGCTTTGTGCCGGTTGGTTGAAGAAATGTTTAGCGGTTCTCTATGTTCGATCCTGTTTTTGGATGCCGATGGCGAGCGGCTGAGAAGAGGTGTAGCGCCCAGTTTCCCGCAGGGTTTCATGGCTGCGATCGATGGCGTCAACATCGGTCCTCGGGTAGGCTCGTGCGGAACGGCCGCTTATCGGAAAGAAACCGTCATCGTCTCTGATATCAACACGGACCCTCTTTGGGCCGATTATCGTGAATTAGCCTTGGCCTATGGGCTGCAAGCAGGTTGGTCCACGCCGATACTATCCGCACAAGAGACGGTGTTAGGGACCTTCGCAATCTATTCCCGCAAGCCGCGCAGCCCAACACCGCAAGAGCGTAAGCTACTCGAGCAGTTTGCTCATGTCGCCAGCGTTGTCATTGAACACACGCGGGCTCAAGAAAGCTTGCGGCGAAGCGAAGCGAAATATCGAGATCTCATCGATGTCTCCCCAGATGCGATCTATCTCATCGATACTGACCTCACCTATGTTTCAGCAAATCCGGCGGGGGCGGAGCTAGCCGGGTGCACACAGGAGGAACTGATTGGCACGCCGATTGCCGAGACCTTCGTGCCGGAAGAACGTCCCTTGTTGCCGGCGCGGATGGAGATGATGAAGACAGAGCCCTATCTGCGTTTTGAGAGGAAGTTCGTCCGGAGAAACGGAGATATCGTTCCAGTGGAAGTTTCCCTGACGACGGTCCGCGGCCGGTATCTCCAGGCCGTCCTCCGAGACATCAGCGAGCGCAAACGATCGGAGGAAGCGCTCAGAGCTTCGGAGCAGGTGGCACGCGGCCAGGTAGAAGCCCTGACCTACAGTTTGGACGTTTTGGCGACCGCATCGGCGCCGGAAAAGTTCCTGGGAAAAATGCTGAGCACGATCTGTCGCCAACTGTCTGGGCAAAGCGCGACTTTGTGGTTATTCGAAGAACTTACCGAATCTCTGGTCTTGAGACCAGTGATAGACTCGCTGAATCCGATAGCTCTTGATCCGGATCACCCTCTGATGAAGCAGCCGCTGTCATGGAAGGAGAATCCGGTGATTCAGGAACTCTTTTTCGCAGCTGGTCCGGTAGTCTGCGAAGACATCGAAGCAGACCCACGCGTTAACAATCAGTTTCGCGAGTATTTCATGCCAAAGGGAACGAAGAAGTTCTTGGCAGTTCCCATTTTAGCAGGCGGACACGTCAAAGGAATGATCACCGTCAGTCATGCCGAGCGGTCACCCTATCGGACTGAAGAGATCGAACTAACGCAAGCACTCGGCCATCAAGTGATGCTTGCCATCCGACTCACCGAACTGGGCGAACGGAGCCGGCAGGCTGCCGTTTTGGCAGAACGAAATAGAATGGCTCGAGACGTCCACGATACGCTTGCCCAAGGTTTTACCGGGGTGATCGTGCAGTTGGAAGCAGCCGAGTATGCGATTTCCGAAGGGGACCGGAGAGACGCTGACAGCCACTTGCATCGCGCACGCGAACTGGCTCGAAAGAGTCTAAGCGAAGCACGCTGGTCAGTGCGTGCGTTGCGACCGCCAGCATTGGAACAAGACGACTTTTGGCAGGCGCTCAAACGAATCATTAAGAACACAACGGTAGGAACAACGCTTCGCACGACCTTCGAAACACAAGGCAAAGTCCCGGTTCTTCCGCAAGCCTGGCAGGAAAATTTGTTACGCATTGGCCAGGAAACTTTAACTAACGCGCTGAAGTATGCCCACGCCAAACATTTCAGGACGCGCCTAATTTGCAATGCGAAGGAAGTTCGTCTGGAACTTTCTGACGACGGGGATGGATTCCAAGTTAAAGACCGTGATGATGGCTTCGGTCTAACCGGCATGCGCGAACGAGCCGAAGAAATGGGGGGTAAATTGAAAATCGTTAGCTCGCCGGGCACAGGAACAACGATCACGGCGACGTTGTCCTTGAACAAAAGATCGGCAGCATGAATCGAAAAAAGAAAACTTCACTCAGCCCGCAAGAGGTCGTTCCGACCAGAACCGCCGTTGGCGGTGCGCCGACGAAGGTGCGCATCCGCGTCCTTATTGCGGATGATCACGGGATCGTGCGCGAAGGCTTGGTGTCAATGATTCGGCGGAATAAAGCAGACATGTCGGTAGTCGGCGAAGCGACCAACGGTCGCGAAGCGGTCGACCTTTGGAAGGAGTATCGACCAGATGTGACGCTGCTCGATCTACGCATGCCGGAGCTCGATGGTGTCGACGCGATCAAAGCGATTCGCGCTGACGACGAGAAAGCCAGGATCATCGTTCTCACAACATTCGATGGTGACGAAGACATTTACCGTGCTATACAAGCCGGCGCGAAAGGCTATCTGCTGAAGGATGTACCGCGCGAGGCTTTGATGGATTGCATTCGCCGCGTGCATGCAGGTGAAACTTCCCTCCCCATGCACCTGGTGGCAAAGCTGGCCGACCGGGTCAGCGGTGAGACCCTAAGCAAACGCGAGATTGAAGTCCTGAAGCTCATGGCCAAAGGAAAAAGTAACAAGGAGATCGCTTCAGCCCTCTTCATTAGTGAAGGTACCGTCAAGTCGCACGGGAAAGCTATCTTCGCCAAGATGAACGTCGTCAGCCGTACCGAAGCTGTCGCTGAGGCGACCCGGCGCGGCCTGATTAGATTGTAACGCCGCGAGCGTTAACGACAAGAAAACGACGCCCTCTTCAGCAGCGAAGCTGCGTTTCCCGGTAGGGATGCGCTCCTGCGCGTCCGTTCTTCGGTAGAGATGCGCTCCCGTGCGTCGATGATTTCGGTAGGGACCGGCTCCTGCCGGTCCGGATCGGAACGGACGCGCGGGAGCGCGTCCCTACCGGGAAAACGCAGCTTCGCTGCTGAAGACGCTGCTACCCGTCGGATCGCGCACCCCCTTGCGCTGACGCGCAGGGCCAGCTGCAGGAGCGTTTGACGGTATTCTCAGCGTTGCCTGTTGTTCATCCCTGTTCCAGGACGCGTTTGAAATTCGTGAGATAGTTCCGCGTCACTTTGGCGAGCGTTGCTGACTCGATGCTCGATCGCAATCTTACGGTAATCTCGGTCGTCCGATTGGAGAGCGGCTCGAACAAAACGACGCCACGCGGAAAATTGTCCGGCATTGCTTGCCAGGCAATTCGTCGCTCCGGAATACGAAGCACGATCTGCACAACGGTCCTATATTCTTTGCCGTCCAGCAGAGAAGTGAACGAGAAGTGCGTTTCGTCGATTTTCTGTACATCTCGCAGAGACGTGATGAATCGCGGCAACTCTTCGAATCGAGAGCAGTAGGCATAAACGTGCGCCACCGGAGCGTTCAGGACGATCGAATCGATCTCGGACTGCACATCGAGCGGTGCGGACTCGGCCTCTTTTTTAGATCTGTTCGGCCGGCGGCCAGCGGGAGTGATGTCGGCAGCATCTGGTTCCATGTAGCGATTCAAGGTTAGGCCCCGCCTGAGTTCCTGGCGAAGGAGAGGCGGGGAGATTTTCCAATCCCCCAAAGGAGGGAGAAGGAATTCGCCTCTTGGTGACAACGGAATTCGCCCCTTGGTCGCATCAGAAGGTGGCACTAGAAAACCTAACTCACGCGCTGATGCGGATGCTCTGAGCAGCACGTAGTCTTGTGCCATGACGACAACGAAAACGCTTGAGTCAACAGTCCAGCCAACTAAAGATCAAGTGACCGGTCCCGCCGTTCTCATCACCGGCGCACTGACCGGCATCGGTCGAGCCACGGCTCTGGCTTTCGCGCGTGAAGGAGCGCGCATCGTCGTCTCGGGCAGACACGACGATAAAGGCAACGCTTTAGTCTCTGAACTCCAAGAAATCGGCGCTGAAGCCACGTTCATCAAATCCGACGTTCGCCATGATGATGAAGTTCGCGCCTTGGTTGATGAAACGGTGAAGCAATTCGGTCGTTTGGATGTTGCCGTCAACAACGCGGGCACAGAGGGCAAGCCAGGTCCGTTAACGGACCAAACCGCCGAAAGCTACGCGGCTACCTTTGACACTAACGTTCTGGGCACGCTGCTAAGCATGAAGCATGAACTACGAGTGATGCTTCCCCACGGCAGCGGTAGCATCGTCAACGTTTCCTCGACCTACGGCAGAGCAGGTGCACCCGGCGCTGCTCTCTATGTTGCCAGCAAGCATGCGGTGGAAGGTTTTACCAAGGCAGCAGCTCTTGAGTTTGCCGAGACCGGGGTGCGCATCAATGTCGTCGCTCCGGGACCGACCGAGACCGGCATGTTGAACCGGTTCACGGGCACTCCGGAAAACAAGGCTGACCTCATCTCGCGTGTACCAATGAAACGCATTGCGCAGCCGGAGGAGATCGCGGAAGCCATCCTTTTCCTCGCCTCCGATAAAGCCTCCTACATTACGGGTGCTTCACTTGCCGCCGATGGCGGAAAACTAGCTCGCTAAGGCGAAACGGAACCGCGCCATGGTTAGTACCACACCGGAAATCAATCTTATGAGCACTGCGATTATGTCGGTTGACCTTACAAGGCGCCCACCCCGCAGTATGCGCGTCCGGCTTGGCGGTTTCGTGATCCTTGCTCGCATGCTCGACAAGGGCCGAGCCATCCTGGCCAAGAAGAACGGTGAATATAATTACAATTCCCCTACTGATCAGCACCTGATCCGGTTCCTTGGATTCGACCCGGAAGCTCTTTTGAAAGAGTTAGCTGCAGGAAAAGGCGACGGAGAAATCCTACAATGGGTGTTAACAAACGCTAAGACCCCGCGCTCGCCGTGGGAGATCCAAACCTGGTCGGCATACTTCGATAACCGTGGACCGGATAGCGACGCCGAAACTCTGAGCGGGTTTGCGGAATACATAGGTCAACACAGTAAGACTCGGGAAGACATCAAGACATGGTTTGATGCCCTCGATTTGGACGACTTTGTCAGCTTCGGCGGCAAAGCATGACCGCCTCAATTTATTAAATAGCCTCATGGTAACCGTCGTGCTCGCTAAAACTCATCAGATATCGTCACCTAGAAAATCGACTAGCCAAATAAATATCCGCTAAGCGCCTCGACTGGTTAACTCATCCGTAGGTAGATCTCACTTTCTTCAATCTAAAATATAACAATTAGCAGTATCGGAGAAATACTATGCAAACAAAACTCGAAGGAAAAATTGCACTCATTACGGGCGGCTCGCGCGGGATCGGTGCTGCCATCGCTAAGCGTCTGGCCGCGGACGGAGCGAACGTGGCCATCACATACACGAAAGGTGCCGAGGCGGCCGCGGCGGTCGTCAAGGAGATTGAACGCGCCGGCGGAAAGGCGATCGCCATTCAGGCGGACGCCGCCGATGCCGACGCCTGCAAAGCCGCAGTCGAAAAGACCGTGGCGACCTTCGGCCAACTTGATGTGCTTGTGAACAATGCCGGCACGGCCATTCCTAAGACATTTGAGGAGACCACGCTGGAGGAGCTGGACCGCGTGATTGATATCAACCTCCGCGGCGTGTTCGTCGCGACGCAGGCCGCGCTGAAGCACCTGAAGAGCGGCGGCCGCATCATTATGATTGGCTCGTCCGTAGGCGAGCACGTCATGATTCCCGGCTTAGTCCCCTACTCGGCCACGAAGGGAGCAGTCAAAATGTTTACTCAGGGGTTGTCCAGGGAGGTGGGGATCAGGGGCATCACGGTCAACAATGTCCAGCCGGGTCCGATCGACACGGATTTAAATCCTGCCGCAGGCGATTGGGCCGCGCCCCAAAAGGCCGTCACAGCGCTCGGCCGCTACGGATCCGTAGATGAAGTCGCCGCGTTGGTAGCGTTCGTGGCCGGTCCGGAATCGTCGTACATCACCGGTGCGAATCTGACCGTCGACGGTGGCACGAACGCCTGACCAACGATGGCATTTGCATTGAAACAACGGATAGAAAGGCGGGAGCACAACGATGAGTGCTTACGTAGTTTTTACGCGTGAAAAGACGCTCGATAAGCTTGAGCTGGCGACGTACTTAAAGGACGCCCCAGCGACTCTTGCCGGGCATGGGGTTAAGATTCTCGCTCTTAACGGTTCGCACGAAGACCTGGAAGGACCTTCCACGGAAGTTGCCGTAATCCTCGAGTTCCCAGGTATTGACGCAGCGAAGGCTTGGTATAACGGTTCGCCCTATCGGGAGGTGCGTGAGCATCGTTTAAAAGGGGCGACATATCGTGTCACATTAGTAGAAGGAGTCTCGAGTCAACCGGCACACGGCCGCCACTGGGTAGAATTCGTTGGAGCGGTATAACCATGCCGAGCAAACGGTCGGTGACTGTCACGACTTGGGCGTGATAACACTGGCTAGAGATAACAATTACTAACTACAGATCAGGAGCAAAATGAAATCAGGCGGCACAAAGCAGCTCGATCACATCCGTCTGACCAACCACACGGTCGAAAATGTCGCGGCCAATGCAACGCTTCACTGCGAGATGCCGACATTAACGAATTTGCCAGTAGAAACGAAGTATCAAAAAACTACGCCCCGTTATTGTGGCAGGGCGTAGTCCTCTCAGTCGATCAACTGACTCAAAACTGGTTACTTGGTCTAACGGAAGCCTTGCTCGATCAGGGGAGCAATGGTATCGACGTTAGCCGGCGTGACTTCGCCAACACCCGTGTCCTGGTGCAAGCCGGGGATGAGGTAGGTCTTGGTCAACCAGATTTGCTGTACTGGGTCCCAGCCCTGGAGGTACAGAACCTGGTCAAAGCTTGCTACAACGTAGCCGGCCTTGATTCCGGCGATGACGTCCGGGCCGAGGTCAATACCACCGACCACGACGTCACCGGGTTTCTTGCCAGCGTCCTTGAGGATCTTGGGCAAGATGGCGGTGATTTGACCGTGCTGCGTTCCGATGGCCTTGAGGTCAGGATGGGCCGCCAGATAGGCCGTCATTACCGGGATACCCTTGGTCGGATCAGTGTCGATATCCTGTGTTACGTCGAGCTTGTCAACGTTGCCCTTGCCGAGAGTTTTCTCCAGCGCGTCAAAGCAACCTTGAGAACTCTTGCTGCGGCCTTCCTGATGGAAGATGTCCCACACGAGGGCCTTGTCGCCAGCCTTGAGCTTCCCACTGTCAACCATCGCCTGTCCGGTCAGCCAACCACCGGCATACAGGTCAGCACCGGCATAGCCGAAGCCCTTGGCCTTGTATTTTTTTTCGATGTTGGGCAGCGGATTATTGCCGCTGGTGACAATGATACCAGCGGCTTCAGCCTGGTCGACCAGTGGCGCCATGGCGTCTTCACCGGGGTGGCCCATAATGACGATGCCGTCAGGCTTGGCGGCAATCGCCTCCTTGAACTGGTCGATCATCTTTTTGGAGTCCCAGCTTGCGTACTGCTCATGCAGTTCGATGCCGAGGGCCTTGGCTGCAGCTTCTGCACCGGTGGTGCGGGCCAACACAGAGGCAATACCCTTATCGCCGCCCATTTGCATATAGACGACGATGGCTTTGCCTTGGGCGCCGGTGGATTTCACCGGGGCTATTGCTAGGACGAAAGCGGATACTAATCCGAGCGCCCTAATGGTAGAGATACGTTTCATTTTCTGTCTCCTTATTTGAATGAATCAGATTCTTTGTTCAGCGATGTTGCTGACAGGGGAGTCTCATTAAGATTAAATAGGCTTCCTCCCTTTGATAAAGACTAAACAGACCAACAAAGGGCTGCCGATCAGTTCGGCGCCGTGTCGTCCTTCTGTAACAGTTCCTCAGCGGGGTTGGCTGCAACTGGTGCCCCCCAATGACGGAACCGATTGGATAGCGCAGCCATGTTGCCCTTGCCCGTTGCCGCGTTGAGCACGATGACCGCAGCCATGACGACGCCTTCCACCACCTGGACCCAATAGCCGCTGATCGTGGTCGCCACCACGCCGGCTGCCAGCGAACCAATGATATAGGCTCCGAAAACTGTACCGAATACGGAACCTGCGCCCCCGGCAATTGAGGTCCCGCCAATAAACACTGATGCCATGGCTGGCAGGAGAAAGTTGCCCTGGTCGGGGTAGAACACGCCAATATCAAGGGTGACGATAATTCCTGCAAAGGCCGCGATCATGCCCTGCAAGGCGAAGAGCCTGATGCGGGTCGCTTCGACGTTGACACCCATCACCCGCGCGACGTTGGCATTGTCCCCGATAAACATGATGCCCTCACCGAACTTGTGTCGGTTCAGAATGAACCACAGCAGCACGGCCAACCCCAACGCCCAGAACGCCTGAACAGGCACCGTGCCAAACAGCCGGCCTACAAAAAGCTCGTGGACGAAATTGTCCTGGCTTCCCTTGAGTGTCACCTGCAGCCCGCCCGCTAGCAGAATCGAGATGCCGTACCAGAAAAAATTCGCGGCAAGGGTTGCCATAATCGATGGTACGCCGATGCGTGCGACCATCACGCCGTTGATATACCCCACCAGAGCGCCAGCAGCAATGGCCAGCCCGATGCCAATCCAGGCACCATAGTTCGGATCAAAGGTTTTCCAGGCCCAGGAAAGTGCAAAGCCCGACAGTGAAACAACGGCGGGGAAACTCAAGTCGATCTCGCCTGCGGTAATGACAAGCGTCAGCCCTAACGCAGCAATGAGCGTAGGTGGAACCGTTTCCAGGAAGGATATATAGATCAGCGGGCGCGTGAAAACGGCGGGGGCGGCAATGATCAACGCAATGTACAGGACCAACAGCACCATAGCTATTGCGAGACCTTCCAGCCGACGCAGAAACTTAAGGAGTGACCTGACGGAGTTAATGATTATTCCTTGTCTTTCAGGCCGTGCGCATAATCGAGCAGAAATCCATCTAAATCCTTCAAACTAATATCCTTCTTCGGAATGCTTGCGCCAATCTCACCACGATCCAGGACGATGAAGCGGTCGGAGACCTCATACACGTCCGGAATGCTGTGGGAAATGTAAATGCTCGCCTTGCCGCCCTCCTTGATCTTGTGTACAAAGTTGATTACTTTGCGCCACCTCCTTGAGAGACAAAGCAACTGTTGGCTCGTCAAGAATGATGAGATCGGCCTCGAAATGCATCGCACGTCCAATGGCGATCCCCTGGCGCTCACCGCCGGAAAGCTGGCTCACGTTGGAGTCCACCGTGATGCCCTTGCTGCGGAAGCCAATGGTGTTGACCATGATCTCGTTGGCAATGGCTTTTTCCTTTTTCACGTCGATGAAGCCAAAGCGGTTCACAATCTCCCGTCCAATAAAGAAGTTCCGCCACAGGACTTGTTTTTCACCCAGCGATTTATCCTGGTACACGG
Organism: uncultured Verrucomicrobiae bacterium; assembly: GCA_963804425.1. Lineage (GTDB taxonomy): Bacteria > Verrucomicrobiota > Verrucomicrobiia > Chthoniobacterales > JAFAMB01 > DASTDH01. The sequence continues at coordinate 20,125 of CAWDQF010000012.1, forward strand.
TTTCGATACCGTGCGCGTGGGCGCTTTGGACGTTATAGCGGCGGAAATCGACTTTGCGGCCTGCAACGTATAATTCGCCCCTGGTTGGCGGAAACACGCCCGTCAGGATTTTCACCATCGTCGACTTGCCGGCTCCGTTGTCACCGATCAGTCCCACGATCTCATTGCGACCGACTTCCAGGTTGATGTTGGTCAGCGCACGCACCAGGCCAAAATACTTTTCGATGTTGACCATCCGCAGCGCGTGTTGTTCGACAGACTCTTGAACCGGGTTGTTCACCACAGAGCGCCTCCCTATAGGTTATTGGGTGTAAAAAAAATGATAGTTGACTAAGGACACAGGCTCAAGCGCAACCGTTTTAGAAAAAATGTCTAATAATCTGCAAGTAATGTGAGCATCCGTATCGCCAAGTACTGCGAGACGCGGAAACGGGGCGAATAAGGGTCACGTCTTAGCAAGCAACATCGATCGAAGGCGTTTGATCTTTCTCGCTAACTTCGTATCGGTTTTCAGCCGCTCCGTAAAGCGCCGAACCGCCATCGTCACCGCTGGGTATTGCATTCCTCCGGCCAACTCCCCCAGTTCTTGTAAAGTCTTGTCCGAGTAATTGCGTCCAAGATAGAGTGCTGCCGACACCGCTCCGTTGCCATAGCCGGCTTTGAGCTTCTCCCAGTCTTCATCCCAAACCTTGCTGACCGCCGCGGTGATCTCGTCCCAACTCAACATCCCTTGGCTTGCCTTCCTCAATCCAGTCTGTTCCCGTCGATCTCCCCTCAGTAGCCCCTTCATTCGATCCACAAACTTCTTTGACCCTAGAAGCAGCGTCGCTTTAAGATCTGTCTTCCAATCCGTCTCCCATTGGCCAATCGCCGCGGCCTCTTCTAATTCCCGTCGATACATCGCCTCCTGCGCCCCCCTTGCTCTTTCTCCCAGTAATCCCAGGATCGTCCCGGTAGTCATCCATCCAGGCTCTTTGCGCTTCCCGCTATAGTAGGCATAGGAACTCCACCAGTAGGCTCGTAGTGCCTCCACTCGGGCTGCTCTTAGCTTCGGGTCGGGGCGTTGTTCCGGATCGCCTCGGCCCTCGTGACCTCCTCGCATTCGGACTCTGACCGGATTGAGATGAATGTATTTGTTGATGATCAAGCCATGGGTGGACCAATCGTGCAGCACCGCTTTAAATCTTCCCTGAAACAGCGGTCCGACCCGCTGATACTTACGATTGTACCAAATGCTATAGCTCACGTTGAGCCATTGGATCGCGCGACTCAAATTGGCCTGCGGCGTCTCCGCCTGGAGATGATAGTGATTGGGCATCAAAACATAGCTATGCACTCTCAGTCCAAAGCGTTGTGGCAACTTCCCTAAGAGCTCGATGAAATGCTCATACCCGGAGACCCCTCGGAAAATCACCCGCTTTTCGGTCCCCCGATTCACCACGTGATACCACCCTCCTTCGATATCCAGTCTGGTCGGCCGGGCCATCCCTCGAGCTTTCACTACTCCCGGTGACGGCGTCAAGTATATTGTTGCTTGTTAAGACGTGACCCTACCATACCCGGACGCCAATTTCTCATCCCAGAAGCCCTCAAACTTAGACAACCAACCGTGAACCGTCTTGAGCGGAGAGAAAGAAGATTTCGGTTGGGTTAATCATCCCGGCACCACCGGTTCGTTCATCATTGTGGCTGACGCCTTCACACTAACAAAAGGTGCTCCCCACAAGGAGGCAGCTTTTGCCTGGTTAAAGAGCATCGGCAGCAAGGAGGCTCAAGAAGCATTCAGCTCCATCGAGGGGTCAATCCCAGCTCGGACCGATGGCGAATCGTTCAAAGTTTGACAGCTACCATCACCGCTTTTGCCTCACCAGCCCAACCCCGGACACCTCAGAGTAAAGAATGCACTTTTCTGAAGGAAAGTTATGGTTACCTTCCTCCCCAAGGAAACGAATGGATTGCTGTGCGTGGTTGGAATCCGGAAGAAGGCAAACATGACTACACCGACAACAACACCCGAATACATGCTGCTGTTTCGAGGTATGGATTGGGACCGGGGCTTGTCTCCGGAAGAAATTCAAAATGTTATGAGCCGATGGATCACCTGGTTCGATCGATTGACCGAACAAGGAAAGGCCAGAGCCGGTCAACCACTGACGGATAAGGGTAAGGTTATTTCCGGCAAGAAAGGACAGACGGTCTTGGACGGTCCTTTCGCCGAGTCCAAGGAAACCGTCGCTGGCTATATCCTGTTACAAGTGGATAGCCTGGATGAAGCGGTGGAAATAGCCAAAGAGTGTCCCGGCTTGGACTACGGTATAAGCGTTGAAGTCCGACTGGTGGACCACCTGAGGGCCTCCTTGTTCTCAATCAATAGGGTCCGGAAATGAGCGATGTTATTAGTTCGAGCCGTTTATGTTCTCAGGCCGCTAGAGCTACGGACGACTTCCCACAACCACTGGAACCGACAACCGCCAGAAATCGGCGGTCTTTCTAACTGGCGCAGCGTCTGAACGACTTGACCATCGCGTCCAAAGAATATGTCGTAATCTTTCCCTTCGAAAGGCCGCAAGCCAGGGTATGGCATCATTGGCCGCGGAAACAGTGGGTTCATCTGGCGGCGCACCTGACGTCTTCGAAAATTTCTACCAGCGTGTCGGGAGTATCTCCCGGAATGCGGTGCAGTCGCAGAGACATCACGTGCTGAAGCCGAGACCACAAGGCGAGCGGGGATACCTACATCGAAGCGATGAAAGAACTGGACGACAAATTGGCAACCAATTCAAGGCATTCGCCGAAGCGGTCAAGCTAGTGATGAAAACGCGACCCAACTACTCGCCGGACGATTCGGCTCAGATCAGCGTGCCAATAGTGATCGTACATAGCGCGCCTGATGAATTCATCAGGCGCGAACACGCCGGATATCTCGCTCGGAGTATTCCAATACCGGATTCGCCTCGACACGCTATCACAATCCAATACAAACCACGCAACTTACGGGCAAACTTTTCAATTCGGAATCGGTCGTGCAAAAAGAGCTGAGGAATTGCGGGGGTATAACTCGGTCCGTCACTAGGATTTCTAATCATGCGCCCGTAGCTCGGCTTCTTGAGAACGATCCATGGCTCGCAGACAGAGTGCGTAGTTTATCCAAGCGCGCGGTTGCGGCCTTCCAGCGCCAGTCGGTAGAGCCGCTCGGCCCCGGCCAAATCTCCTTCCGCTTGCAGCATCTGGGCCAGGTTGAGCATCGACGTCAGCGTGTTCGGGTGCTCCTTACCCAGCAGCCGAGCCATGGCCTCGAGCACCTGCTCCTGGAGCTTGCGTGCCCCGGCCAGATCTCCTTGTGTGTACAACGTCTGGGCCAAGTTGTTCATCGACGTTAGTGTGTTAGGGTGCTCCTTACCCAGTAGCCGTGCCCTGGCCTCGACCACCAGCTCCTGGAGCTTGCGTGCCCTGCCCAGATCTCCTTGAGCTTTCAGTGTCTGGGCCAGGTTATTCATCGACGTCAGTGTGTTCGGGTGCTCCTTACCCAGCAGGCGAGCCATGGCCTCGACCACCTGTTCCTGGAGCTCGTGTGCCCTGGCCAGATCTCCTTGTGCGTAAAGCGTCTGGGCCAGGTTGTTCATCGATGTCAGTGTGTCCGGGTGCTCCTTACCCAGCAGCCGAGCCCTGGCCTCGAGCACCTGCTCCTGGAGTTCGCGTGGCCTCGCCAGATCTCCTTGAGCTTTCAGCGTCTGGGCCAGGTTGTTCATCGACGTCAGTGTGTCCGGGTGCTCCTTACCCAGCAGCCGAGCCCTAGCCTCGAGCACCTGTTCCTGGAGCTTGCGTGCCCCGGCCAGATCTCCTTGTCCGTACAACGTCTGGGCCAGATTGTTCATCGACGTCAGTGTGTCCGGGTGCTCCTTACCCAGCAGCCGAGCCATGGCCTCGACCACCTGCTCCTGGAGCTCGTGTGCCCTGGCCAGATCTCCTTGCGCGTACAGCGTCTGGGCTAGGTTGTTCATCGACGTCAGTGTGTCCGGGTGGTCAGGCCCAAGCACGCGCTCAGAGCTTTGAAGGATCTGACGTTCCACATCTTCCGCCTCTCCATACCGGCCTTGGGCATGCAGCATTGCGGCAAGACCAGACAACGTTTCTAGCGACCGCTCACCCTCTGGCTGATGGCGCTTCCACAGATCGGCCAGCTTGCGCCACCAATCGATTCGCGCACTGACGAACGCCGTGAAATCAAATGGCTCTTCCAGTACGAGGAAGAACGCATCCAAAGACCGAAAGTCTAATAAACGGTCATGATGCCTGTCGAACGCTATCGTCATCCCTTTCTGGTATGTACTGAGATGCCGTGGGGAACAGTCGGCGAGTTTCGAAAACTCGGCCTTTTTTTTGAAATAGTCCAAGATCACATCAATACGCTCGCGAGCCACGGGCCGATCCTCTGCCTTTGCTGACTGGTTTTTAATGAGGGCGAGTTCCATCAATCGATGGAACCGGAAAGTTCCGGGAAGATCGCGAATTTCCTCCACGTAAGAGTAATCCCCTCCGGTGAGGGCCGCGAAATGGAAGCCGGCCGGAATAAAGCGTATCCCAACAAGATGATCGAAAAGCGCTTCATCGAAGCTGCCAGCTAGTGCCAGGCAACGAAAGGTTTCGAACACCCCTCGCTGCCCTGTTTGTAGATAGCGAAGAAAGCGGATTTGCAGTTCAGCCGGCGTTTGGCCTAAGTCAGCGGGTTGGAAGTGAACTCCCTGCTCATAGACAATGCCATAGGCAAGGTCGAGGTAATAAGGGTGGAATGACGACTGTTTGTCCTGGCTACGCTGCTCGCGAGTGACCGCGAGGATCGCGTCCGCATGCTTTCGCAAATTGTCGGCCGTGGTCAGGTCTCCGCGATCTTTATGATAAGTCGCTGCCGATTCTAGAAATTTCAGCGCGTCTTCTTTTCCGAGTCCGCCAACCGAGTGTTCACTGATTCGCGTCTGCCATTCCTTGTCGTAAAGCTCATCCCAACGGTTCTTATTTCGCCCGAGCAGCACGCAGCCAAAGCGTCCGGAGAACGCCCCGTCGGGATCCGTCAGTATCCCGCACAAGTCGGCCAAATATTTCTGGATGTCATCCGCTAGAGTGGTTGATTGAATGCGTTCAAACCCATCGATCGCGACGCAAAGCGCGTCATTGGGATGGTCCTCCAGCCATTGCTCCACATCCGAGGCTAACACGGACGCCAACTCCGCCTCCATGTCCTTTTCGGTCATGGACTCAGGGTTTAGTCCGCGTTTATTCAACAAGCCCTTACGATCTCGGTTGCGCAAGTAAGTCAGGGCTTTACCGAGCAACTGAAAGAGACCACCCACGACACCACCTGCTGTGGCGACATCGGAAACTCCAGCGGCAAGCTTCGCGGATGCTTCCGCCAGCATCGTGGTGCCTAAGGTGGAGGTGCTTAGGAGGTCCTTTAGCACGCTGTCACTCAAAGCAAAATTCTCACCGGGATGCTGCGCTCGCCAGAGAGCGAAATAGAGATAATCGAAAAGGGGTGTTTCAATGCCAGCTCCGCCTCCTATGCCGCGCGGTTTTGCCCCCCATAGCCTAGAACGCAAATGCCAGAAGAACTCGGCCACAGAAGAAGATGGTGTCCACCGGTCATGATCCAGATCGAGACAAATCAACCGTAGCCCGGCAAGCCTCTGGCCAAGTTCTTCTGTGGCTTTTTCCAGCAGTTTAGTTTTGCCGATCCCACCGACTCCCCAAATACTCAGGATTGGCTTTTCGGGCCGTACCTCGTGCGCCCAGTGGACCCTAGCCAATCGTTCGAAGAAATGGCGCAGAAGCTCCCGCTCATGGCTTCGATCGGTAAAGAGTTTCAGCGCGGATTGTCGTGATACACGCTGGCCGGCGGCACTGATGGATTTGCGGATTGGCATAGACGCTAAAACCTTTGAAATGTTTTCGTGCACGAGGTATCGGGTTTCCCCTCGAGAAAATTTCGTCCCGAGCTTATCTGACTGGTTGTACAGAGCGCGAGGGTCGTTCGTCCAGGAGAGGTCATTGATCGCACCTGTGAAAGATTTGAGAACTTCCTTATTCTCAAATCATTTGGGCCAGAAACGATCGATGTTATCAAGCCATGACCGTTTAGGTGCTCAAGCAGCTACACCTAGCTAGCCCCATTCAATTTTATTTAGACCGAAATTCTCTCAATCTCATCAAGAGTAAGTTGGTTATCTGTTCGATCGTACAACTTTGTAGTGCGAGGGCTCTCGCGTGCCGTAATCGTCGGCCGGAAATTCCAAGCCAAGGCTTTAAAATGGCGCTATTCTCAATCTGTAAGATTCTTGTTGTTAGACACTTAGGATTGTCTTGTTTCTTGTTGCTGGATTTGTTGCTGTCGACAGCCCGCTTTTCCTTCGAGATACCGACACTAAGATCATTTCGGCCGGACCGAGGCCAATCGGCTTGGGTTCGCGATCCAGCTCTGCCTGCTGCGCCGGGCAGCTCGCTTGAAAAATCGCTCGATTTTTCGAAACAACCGCCGGACGACTCCTGGAAATCCGTCGAATGCGACTCAATCTACAAAAAGGAAGACTGGTCCTCGGTTTCGGGTATACCACGCCTGAGCGCCATTGGAGTTCTACTAACGAGGCGAAGTCAAACAACTCACGGGCCGGGGAAATAAGACAGGAGGCATTTTGGCAAAGACAAAATTGCAATTCAGATACTTAACGGGACTCAAACACGAATTGTTTCACAACGCGCGGCTTGCGGGTAGCTGGGATAATTCGGGGCGATACTCGCAAGTTTGGAGCGAGACCCAAATGACGTCGGGTCAGGCTGAAGATGGATGCCCTTGCTTCACGGCGTTAGTCGAACTGAACGACAGTGAAATCGGAAAGCGATTTCGCTGGGGAGTGAGGCTGGATGGCCCGTCGGGACCAAACGTTTGGGGCATTCCGACGGAAGTTAACGACATGAATTCGTCGGAACGCTTCCGCGAGTTCGAACTCAAGTCCGACCTAGATCCCCAGACGCAGGATTTCTACCTCACGTACGCGCGTCGACTCGGCGCACGAAAGGTTTTCTCCGGCGACTCCCCAGCGCCGGATCTGCGGTTTTCGGCGTGGGCGCCGAATGCTCAAACTGTTGAAGTCGTGTTCGGCAAATCGAGCAACGGCTACATCGCGGATGACGGTGATGGAATTGATCCAGCTCGCCCGGTGCTGGAACTCAGGCGCGGGCCAGACGACATATGGCAAAGCGACGTCATTCCCGATTTCGCTGCTTTTGAAGGCGCTCCTTACATGTATCGCATTACCAATGCGCAGAAGCAGACAATATACAGGACGGACATCTTTTCCCGTAACCAAATCGGCCGCGGAGGTACCGATCCGCAAGGCGCACATTTCTCGGGAGATCCGTCGATACTAGACGGAACTAAGAGCTGCAGCCGCGTGTCGAGTGTCGATACCGTCGCGAAAGACTTCGCGGCATCGGACGGAACTCGGGTCCCGGAAGCTGAGTTCTGGCAGAGCGAATTTACCCCCGGGCTAACCGTCCCCAGCCGGGTGGAGGATCTCATCATTTACGAACTTCACGTCAATGCGCTCGGCTTCGGCAGTAAAGCGCCCGGGGACCTGCAGGACGCGATGGACTTGCTGCCGCATCTCAGCGATCTTGGAGTTAATGCCGTGGAGTTGCTTCCCATGTCCGAATACTCCGGCGGTTTAGGCTGGGGTTACGGAGACTCGCATTATTTCGTGATCGAATCGAGCGCCGGCGGCCGGGATCAGTATAAGCACTTCGTCCGTGAGTGTCACCGGCGCGGCATCGCCGTGATTCAGGACGTCTGCTACAACCACTTCGATTTCAATGCGTCCCGCGACGAGTGGCAACATGATTCCAGCGCGCCCGAGCAAAACATTTACTATTGGTACGAAGGAAAGCCGACTGACTATCCCAAGCCCGATGGCGGTTACATCGACAACGGTTCCACGGGTTTCGCTCCTCGATACTGGGAGGAAATCGTCAGGCATCTCTTTGTCAGTAGTGCAGCGGCGCTCATCGAAGAGTTCCATGTCGATGGGCTTCGGGTCGATCTCACCCAAGCGATCCACCGCGACAACTGCCTTCACGCCGATGCTCGCTCAATTGGAAGTGCAAATCAGTTCGGCATAAAAATGCTTCGCGAGTGGAGCCGTACGTTGCGACTAATCAAGCCGACGGTGATGTTGATCGCGGAAGATCACACGGGTTGGGATGCTGTTACGAAGCTTCCGGATGCTGGAGGTTTGGGGTTCGACGCAACTTGGTTCGCCGATTTCTACCACAACCTCATTGGCGACTCGGATATGGCGGGAGGTAAAGCAAGACTTGTGAAGACTGCAGGCGCGGGTGGCGACGGTCCGCTGGATATCGAACAGTTCGCCGGAGTTCTCTACCAGAGTAAGTTCAACAAAGTCGTCTACCACGAATCCCATGACGAAGCCGGCAACGCTGGCGGTACGCAGCGCACTATGGTTTGCGCCGTAAATGCCGCGTCGCTCGTCGGCCCGACTAGGGAATACGCAGAAGCACGTTGTCGGGTCGCTTTCGGTCTGTCATTCCTCTCTGCCGGTACGCCCATGTTCTTCATGGGGGAAGAAATCGGCGCGCAAAAGCCCTACACATTTGATCGGTTCATGAGCAACCGCGAAGACCTGATGGGCGAACGAGCGAGCAATGGCGCGAGGATGTTTCGATTCTACCAGGATGCGATTCAGTTCAGTCGACGTCACCCGGCGACGCGCTCCACCGAGATCGACATCGTGCACGCTTTGGGCGTCAATCGCGTCATCGCGTTTGCTCGGTCCGCGGGTACCGACAAACTGCTCGTCATCGCGAGCCTCTGCAATCAGCCATTCCTCGACGGCTACGTTATTCAAACCGATTTGTCACGACTTCCCGATGGCTTATGGCGAGAAGTCTTCAACAGCGATGCATCGCTGTACGGCGGACATGACATCGGGAATTTCGGTGCGGACGTTCCGGCTGCAGGCGGGCGCTTCCAAATCCGCGTACCTGCGAACGGATTTCTGATTTTTCAAAAAATTTGAAAAGACCAGAATCAGAGATCGTATCTAAAAACCCACGCAGCGCTCGCTTGAGCTTCTTTTGGGAGGAACAATCGTTCTCAAAGCGCTGCGAATAGCCGCCCACCTCTCCTGACATAAGGCTGTCACTGAAGCGGTCTAGGCTGCGTACGGCACCGGATAGAATATACCGCATGCCGTCGGATCGGCTGTTTTGAGCCGCCTATCGAAAGGGATTTACCATGACCGTCACTTCCAAAGCCGGACGATTGCCTGATTGCCACGCGAACCTGAGCGAACCACGGACTACTTCACCAACTTCCATACCCAGTAAGCGATCTAACCCAGGGCAAACCCTCGCTCGCTCAAGTCATCGGGATGCAACGAGAAATTTACTTGTTCAGCGGCGATCCTGCTGGACTACAAACGACATAGGTGCCTTTGGCCTCACCCTTACGCTGGTGCTTCTCGGTACTTTCCTCGCTGCCCACACTCACCGCCCGGTTTTTTGGCTATTGCTCGGACCGGGGCCGCTAGCCGTCGGATTTACTGTCATAACGTTTCTCCGACAAGGATTCGGCGGACATCACTTGTTATCGACCATTGCCAAGCGGAATCGCCGCAGCAGTTCAGGTTTAAAAGGCTTTCGGATCCGGTGGATGTGGAATCATGCCTAATAAAACTTGTCTCGCCATAGCGAAGATTGTTGGCACCCGGGCGGCTGTCAGTTGAAACACCTCGGGGTCAGGTCCAAGAATCAACACATTATTTCTCTATGTGTTGACTGTTTAGGCGTGACCCCTTATCGCCGCTTCCTACGAGCTGGGACAAACTAGCAACTCGCCAAGTCCCGTCTCCCTTTTTTGCATTGAGGATGGCGACGCTTTCGCCGTACCATTCTGCCGATATATGATCAAAGGAAGCGAAGTTCGTAGATCAGATTTTCCAATAGAGCCGCTGTTTCTTGACCGCTGGTCGCCGCGCGCCATGTCGGGTGAGGAAATTTCGCACGAGGAACTAATGCAGCTCTTCGAGGCAGCACGCTGGGCTCCGTCCTCTTTCAATGCTCAGCAGTGGCGCGCACTTTATGCGCGGCGCGACACGGATCATTGGCGTGTTTTTTTTGAGCTGCTTGGCGATGGGAACAAATCTTGGGCGAAGAATGCCGCGGTTCTCATCGTGTTCATATCACGCAAGCTTTTCGAATATAACGGCGAACGATCGGTCACGCATTCTTACGATACTGGCGCAGCGTGGGAAAACTTCGCGCTCCAGGGTTTCCGCCAAGGACTCGTTATCCACGGGATGGAAGGTTTCGACTACCAGCGCGCGAGGGAAGAGCTGCGCATCCCGGAGCAATTCCAAGTCGAAGCTATGGCGGCTGTCGGCAAACCTGGCACAAAAGAGGTTCTACCGGACAAGTTTCAGGAAAGGGAAAGTCCTAACGACAGACGCAAGGTGACAGACAGTATCTGCGAAGGGCGTTTCGCTTTCAAAAACCTCTGACCGAAGACGAGAGGTTCTTTGAATGTCTCGGGGTCAGATCTTAAAAAATATTTCCCTTATTGCACTCTGCTTAGCTACTTTCTCCTTTTGCGGGCCGGTTTCACTGGCTTGGAATCGAGGGACCAGCGACCGAGGCGATAGGTGCGGGAGTAACCAGCGGTGCGGCTAGCGATTGTGACGGTGAGCGAGCCGCCGGAATCGCATTCATAGCGCTCCTCGATCTCTTGAGAGGCTGCCCCTGGTGAATGGACGACGGCCGTAGAGTGCAGGTCGGGGGCATTCGCTAACGCAGGATCGAAGGGAAAGCGGATCTCATCCCAGAGGGCTATTTCGCCGCTGGGCGCACCCAACGGGGAACGGTGGCTGCATTCGAGGAAGCGGAAATGGCCAATGTTGTGGACCGGGGAATAACAGCGGCAGATAGAGAGGTTTGGCTCGCCCGGTGAAGGCAGGGTGAGTCCTTTTTCAAATAACGGATCGAAGATGATAGTTGAACCGTAGTTCCCTTCCCTCCAGACGCCAAAGGAACGCGAGAGGCGCTCGCTCAGGCGATAGGTGCCGGGTTGGTCGGCTTGAATGGCCAGACCGATGGCAGTGGCTGAACGCGCATAAGCGGAGCGGCGCACGCGGCGGCCGAAGCGTTCGCGGAGCATGCGAGCGATTAGGGGCAGCTCGCTTCCGCCTCCGGTGATGTAAAGCACGTCGCATTGGGGGCTCAGATCTTCGGCAGCGCGGATGGTTTCTTCCACCGCTGGGCGGGCGGTTTCGTAGAAGTTTGCGACGGGAATTTGGACGGGCTGCCAGTCCGGGTGCGCGTGCTCTAGATCGATCGTGATGCGGCGTGAATTCGGATTCAGCGCTTCTTTTTTGTGGCGGCATTCTTCGAGCAGCCGGAACCAGGCCGCGGCTGGAAGATTGTCGCCGGCCGTTTGATCAATTCCAGCGGCTTCGAGCGCCAGTTCAGCGAGGATCTGGTCGAAGTCGTCCCCACCAATGGTCGGGATACCGTCGGAAGCGACGACGTGATGAACATTTTCATCGAGCGTGACAAGCGAAGCATCAAAGGTACCGCCGCCGAGGTCGTAAACGAGGATGGTTTCCGGGCTCGCCTTGCTCTGGCGTTGGCGATGGCCGAATTCGATGCTGGCGGCGCTGGGTTCATTCAGGACACCGAGCACTTCGAAGCCTGCGTTGCGAAACGACTCTACCGTAAGGAAGCGCTGATTGCTGTTGGCGTGGGCCGGAACGCCGAGGACGATTTGCAGCGCCTCGCCGGATGGGATGTGCAGATTCGAGCGTTGGCGCAGAGCGGCCAGCAGAGCGCTGGTGAGGCCATTGAGCAGCCCGGCGAGTTTGAGTTGTTGTTCGCCTAGATCGAGTAGAGTTTGCGGGCCGGCGTCTTCCAAGAGGCGCTTGATAGAGCGGATGACGGCCCAGGAATCGTCGCCTTGCTTATCGTAGGCGTCCCACCCATAGAGGCGCTCGTCGCCGCGAATCGCTACCGACGAAGGAAACCAATCGGCCGACGTGCCGTCGGATGCTTCGAAGTTGACGAGCGGATAATTACCGCGATCGGCAGCGGCTACTACGATCCGATTGGTTCCGAAATCAACTCCTAACTTCACTGTTTTCATAGTCTAACTACAGTCGGGATCGTCCGCCAGGGGTGAGTTGTATCTGTGTACGTTGTTTCATGGCTCCGGACATTTCAGTTCCAGTGGATAACGGATGGTGCATTGGCCAATCCAAGGCTAGGCAGATTCGCCTGCAGCGGCTTCCGGGTTAATACAATGTTCGAGAGGTTCGCCCTGAAGGAAGCGGCGAACCTCACCGGCGGCCATCCGTGCGGCTTTCTCGGCCGTCTGCTTGCTGGCGCCCGCGATGTGAGGCGTCATAACGATGTGCGGGGTTCTCAGCAGGCGCGAGTTCGCCGGGATTGGCTCTTCGGGAAATACGTCGAAGCCGGCACCCCAGAGGTGGCCGGTGTCAAGGGCGTCGCAAACAGCCTCGTAATCGACAAGCGTGCCGCGGGCGCAGTTGATGAGCACCGACCCAGCAGGCATCGCGGCGAGCTGTTTCGCACCAATCAAGCCCTGGGTTTCGGGCGTAGCGCGCGCGTGCAAAGAAACGATGCGCGAGCGGGAAAGCAGTTCGTCGAGTTCGACATTTTGCGCCAGGTCTCCGAAGGTCTCCGGCTTGGCGTAGGGATCATACGCGAGCACGTGACATCCGAAGCCGCGGAGCATCCGAGCCACGCGGCTGCCGATCGCGCCGTAACCGATCAACCCGGCCGTGGAATCCTCCAGCTCCAGCCCGCACTTGTCGTATTCGTAATAATCGCCGCGCCATTCGCCTTGGGTGAGCGCCGCGTGCGTTTCGGGAATTCGGCGCAGCACTGCAAGGATGAGGCTTATGGTGTGCTCGGCGGTGGCCGTAGCGTTGCGCCCGGGGGCGTTACAGACGAGCACGCCGTGCTGGGTCGCCGCCTTGACATTGGCGTTGGTCGGACCTCCGCGCGCGATGACGGCAAGTTTCAGGTCGGGCGCACCTTCCAGAATTTTCTTGGTGAGTGGAGCATGGTTCGCCACGTAGATGCTCACCCCTTGAAGAGCCTCTATAATCTCTTCCTCCGAACCGGACGCTTCCGTGACCTCACCGATCCTGCCGAAAGGTGCACCGGGCCAAGGCGATTGATATTCGCGGAACTCAATGGCGGTCTTTACTTCGGCGCGGATCGCGTCAGCGAAGATGGAAGGCAGGATGCAGTGGTCGCCGGCGACAAGGACGCGTGTGCTCATGATGTTAATACCATAAGAAGAATTTCCCAGGCGACTCAGGCGGCCGTCGGACCGGATGGGGCGCGGTCGTCCGCCATCCGTCTCCAGATGGGCAGCGTGCTCTCGCGGATCGCGAGGAATTGCTCGAACAACTCATCGTAGCGAGCGTGCCGTTCCTTGTGCGGCTCGAACCCATCACGGACTCGCACATAATCCTTGGCGGCGCTGGGGAAATCCGCCGCTTGTCCCACGGCGACCAGTCCCACGATGAATGCCCCCTTGGCACCGACTTCCCGGTCAACCGGACGAAAGGTTGGCGTACCTGCGACATCGGCGATCAGTTGGCACCACACGTCGCTGTTCGCGCCACCGCCACACAGACCGCAAACCCGCGGAGGAGAGGGCGCCTCTTGCGATGCCTGAAAACAATCGCGGATCACCAGCGACAATCCTTCGAGCACTGCACGGGCGATATGTTCCCGGCCGTGCTCGAACGACAACCCGAAAAGCGCGCCTCGCGCGCCAGTGTTCAGGAACGGCACGCGCTCGCCGGCGGGAGAAAAGTAGGGCAGAAAGCAAAGGCCGTCCGCACCCGGCGCGACATTGACAGCAAGCTGGCTAAGATCCGACGGCTCACTGAGACCAAGCTGCCTGACTGCCCAATGGATCACCTCACTGCCGGCCAAAGTTGGGAAGGCGCGCAGGTACAGCCCCGGAGGGCCGAAGGGGATAGTCAACCCGGACGGTTCCCTTTCCAGGTTGACATTGCTCATGACAATTTCCGTACAAAGCGTCGTGCCGAGGATGCTGCACGCCTGGCCATCGCTGACCGCACCGACACCGATGGCCGTCGCGGCAACATCATAAGGCGCCATGACGACAGGCAGTCCGGCCGGCAGACCCAATTCGGCCGCCGCTGTCGAATGCAGTTCGCCGACGCGCCGGTCATTGGGAAGCACCTCTGGCAACAGCCGTTCGGCCCACTCCAGGCCATAGAGTTGAAGGAGTTCGGGGGAATAGCGCCGCTTGCGCACGTCGAAAAATGGCACGGATGCATCTGACTCATCGATGGCCAGCCGGCGAGTCAGATTGAAGAAAATCCATCCATTGCAGCAGAGCGACTTGTGGGAACGCTCCAGCCGATCGGGATCGTGCTGCTTGAGCCAAGTAAAGATGCCGTTGGGAAGACCGGCGAAGGTCTGCGAGCCGTTGCGGCGAAAAGCTTCCTTCAAGACGCCTGCCTCCCCCCAACGATCCACAATCGCTGCAGCGCGGGCGTCGTTCCACAGGATGGCGGGACCGGTAGGATGACCGTCGGCATCTACCAGCCAGCAACCATCCCCCTGGGCGGTCAGCGAGATCAATCGCACCGGGTCAGGCAGTTGGTGTACAACAGTGCGGACCGTGAAGGCCGCCGCGTCCCAAACCGAATACATGTCCTGTTCGGAGAAACCAGGTGCGGGACGCAGAACTTCCGTCTCCTGGCGGGCAAGGGCGATCTCCGTGCCGCGGTCGTCGAAAGCGACCGTCTTGATGACCGAGGTCCCGACATCAACACAGATTGTGGCCATAAACCATGAGGCGAGAGCAAAACACAACGGTGCTCAACACCGCAGTGAATCCACTCAATATATAAGTGAGATGTTTGGCAGAGCCGCAGCTAATGCCGGAAGGGGCCAGCCTTCAGGTTTCGCGTTCTTTGATCCGATTGGTAACGATGGCTTCTACTTCCTCAATGTGTTCCGCTAACCACCCCACGGCTTCGCCGCCACTGCCGTCCAACTGGTCGGCCAAGACGTAGAGGGAACGCACCAGCGTACCGACTTCCCACAGGTTGCCCAACACCAGACAATCGCCATCCTTGAGGGTGATCACTTGACCGCTCTGGACCGCACAGGCTCGGTAAAGACCGCGCTCGATCGGCTCGAGAATGTAGTAAAGCTGCTGCTCAGCGGCGCCGGACAGGGGTCCGGGATAGACCAGATCGAAGGAGTGAAGAGTTGTCATGGGATGAGGCACAACCGGTTCCTGGCCGTCCGCCATTGTTGCCAAGGGATGTAGGAGGCCACACCGGCGACGAGGCCGGTAAAGATGAGTGTACACGTGGAGATATCCACCACAGCACAAATGATGAGGGGCAGCGCGTGGATTTGGCAAGCCCGCGCTAGTCCGCTCTCTTGCGTGATGGGCTGTCGGGACCAATCGGATGAATGAAATCGCGGGGCTATTACGTATAGCCCGCGGCAACATTCTCCTGCCGGTTGGTTTGATCCCGACCTTAAGGAAATAGCAACATTGGACATCGTTTAAAGGCGTTCGATCTTTCTCGCAAAGACCGCGGCGGGTTTCAGCCGCCGGACAAAGAGTCACGGTTTAACTGTCGATGCGAAAATGCCACTGTATGTAACAGCGGCGACCATTCCAGACGGAGACTACAACAAGAGGCGTTCGGCAAGAGCAAACTTCTAACGTTTCTGCGGCCTCCACCGATCTTACGAACTATTTGGCCATCGAATAGCTTAGACCAAACACCTGGCTGGGTATAGGCGCCCGTCCACCCAACCATCAGGAGCTAGCGTGGCGCCGCAATGCCACCTCGGTCTGGCGTTGGGTATGGACTCAGGTGCTAGCTATCTCTTAGACCGCGAGTCGGCAGATGACGTCCGCGACAGGTGTGTGGCTGTCGGGAGAATACCGGAGAACCGCGGTGTCCAATTGAATCTGGATCGACGCCTGCCGCTACTTACCAGCCCGGTTGAGGCAGAGATTGGTCGTTATCTTCGAAAACCCGCAGAGCATGATTCTTTGTTGCCATCTCAAAGAACCGTTCGTCTTCCAACGCAAGTTGGAGAAAAAGGTTGCTGGCTCCAAGAGTAATAAAGAGGGCAAAAAGGCAAACGCCCTGAGCAAAGGCGCCCACGGCCCAGAATGTCGGCACCAGAAAGAATCCGCAAACGGCGACGCCGATAAGCGCCAGAAGACCGCACGTCCACTGACTCAAAAGACGCTGAAGCCTGGCGTCTCTGATCTTGTGGACCAACAGGATGCGCAGAGCTTTTCGGGTACTGATCAAATAGCTCAGAGGGCCGGTTTCGTAAGCGAAAACAAATCTTTGGTGCGGCATTTTAATTGGGTGGTTTGACGGGGTAAAAGGAGTGCAGATGTACTCTAAAGGAACTGCTTTATCTATATTGTCCTAATAACGTCATAATTACTAGAAACTTTAATTTCCGGTCGAAAATCGCGCGCCAACGCAAGCCGCAACGATTCGCGTAGCGATGCGGGCGGGCGCGAAGACGGATTTTGAATAGAAGGTAACGGAGGAAACAGAGGGCCCTCGACTGAGCCCTCGGCGCGAGGCTCTATACCGGGCCTCAAAATCCAAGCTGCCACTCTGCAGCTAGGATTTCTTCGGCCTTGAGGATTGCCTGGTCGACAAGAGGACAATCTTTGATGGACCACCGAACCGCTGCATCCCAGCGCTCATCCGGCTGGATACGCGTGAGGCTTTGGATACACAAATTCCAACTTTTCCCATCAATCCACAACTCTGCCGTTCTCCCGTTGTGCGAGCAGGACCGGGCGGCAGCGGTATCTGCAGAGCGTTCCCAAAGGAGGCGTAGCTTAAACATTCCGCATCCAGATATACAGCAGGATTCGTGCTAAGCGATTGGAGGCAGTATCGACACGCAGAGATTTCACGCCAAGACCCAAGGTTTCGGATTAGAACGGAGAGATCTGACAACTTCTCACGTAGCTCAGGTTCCCCGGGGCGCTTTCTTAGGGGAAGGTCAATTATCTATTGCCCAAAGTGTCCTGATCGCGCGGTTTCATTCGTTGAGTAATCAAACAAACGAAAACCGGGAAGCATGTGGCATGAACGACCGATACTCATACACCAGTTTGCATATAGAAACTCTACAGGCGAAGCAGCGGTTGACCCAGGTGTTCCAAGATGGGCGCACCGAGAGCCGATTTCTGCCTGAAATTGAGGACGCCCCAGCTGCGAACGAGCAGAAAGAGGCAACCGATCTGCCATGGGTGCCGCCAGAGGTTACGCGCCAACGCAAAGTTCATCGCGATCCTTGGGAAAATGCAGGGTCTCCGAAAGATACCGAGTGGACCCAAAGAGACATGAGCGCCTTTAGTTTTACCCTTACGCTCCTGCTTTTCGGCACAATTGCAGCCGCTAACACTGACCGACCCCCGTTTTGGCTTTTGATCGGACCCACCCCCTTAGCCGTCGGATTTGTGGCAGTAGCATTTCTCCGACAACGATTCGACCTGCACGCCTACCTGCTCGCCCTGCGCAGGCGGAGTCGGCAGAGCGAAAACAGTTAAGCCATTCTACCGTTCTGAGCGCTACCGATTTCTGGCCGCTAAAGAGATTATCTTCTCCTGCCTGGTTCCGGGGATGTTCTTCATCCCCCAGGCGTACAATGCTTTGATTACCGGTTCTAAGGTTTTTCCTTGGGCGTAAGAATGTATTCTACGCGGGGCGGATGGTCCTGATAGATGTGACGACTGATCAAGCCTATTTCTTCCAGCTTTTTCAACCGGTCCGAGAGCACGTTGGTGGTCACGCCCTCGCCTGACTCCAAAAGTTGCTGAAACTTGGGTTTTTCCAACATCAGGTCGCGGATGACCAACAGTGTCCACCTGTCTCCTACCCAATCAAGGGTGCACGCGAGTGGACAGGGAGATCGGTGTTGCTCCGTCGATCCAGTTACGCGTTTTTTCGGCATCCGATAGAGGATCAATTCCGATCTCGCTTGAGGAAGAAAACGCAACGGCGTTCGCGCCTTGATGGTAATCCAACTATACGCAAACCACTCTCCAAATACTTCCAAACCTCATCTGTTCCCCGGTGGAAGCGAATGACAAATAGCAAATAGCAGATGGCTTGGCGGGATCAGTCCAGAAGATGACGACGTGCGAAACATTGGGCGATGACGGATTTCCTATTGACTGATCCTTGGATGGCTGGCAATGCGAAAACTTAGTTGGGTTTCGGACGCGCTTATCTAAATTGACCTGATACCTTCATCCGACAGGAAAATGCTCGATAACTCAAAGGTTCCTCATCAACCAGACCATAGGTCCGTTTTTCCGCGCTTTCTTATTCTGGTTGGGCGCTTCGTCTTTGCACACCGCATACTTTTAGGTTTGTTCCCTGTCGTCGTCGCTGCGCTTTTCATCCGACCGACCTATCCAAAGAGCACCGGGGAGCTCATGCTCAAGGTGATCTCTGTCGGTTTGGTCATAGCCGGAGTAGTTCTCCGAGCCTGGAGCGCTGGGTGTGCGGGAAAGCATACCCGCACGCCAAATATTGAGGGTGGAAAGTTAGCGACAGGCGGACCTTACGCGTTCGTGCGCAATCCGATATATGTCGGAAGTATGGTCCTCGGAGTAGGAATGGTAGGTATCATCGGTGACTGGAGAATGATACTTTTTTGCATTGCTACCTTCGCGGCGTTGTACTTCGTAATCATACCGGCAGAAGAGGAGTTTTTACAGAGAATGTATCCCTTAGAGTACAAGCTCTACCGCCAGAACGTCCGGCGGATATTGCCGCGTTTTAAACCGTGGCCCGGTGCCCAGCAAACCTTATTCGACTGGCAATCCGCACTCGGTGAATGGCAAATGGCTGTTGTCCTCGTCGCCATACTGGCTTTTTTATACGGCGCATCGTTCTTGCGCGGATAAGAGATCTTGGAATGATCATCAGATTCGCCTCGAGCATCCGCGCAATCCACTAGGTGAAGAAGAAATTGTGGAAATTCTTTTGCCTCGAGGTATACCGATTCCTTGACGCACCGTCGCGAAGTATCGCGCTGAGCTGAAAATTTTGTCCGGTAACTCTCGTAAGCGATTTCAAGTGCATACCAATGTAGTTTGTCTTTGTGCGTTGGCGTTCTTAGCGGTCTCGGCGGAGTCTCGACCGTTCCGTTTCCCATCGGACACGTTCGCGTTTTCGAACTACACCTATTTCGATTATCGGACTACGCCGCAGGGCGGATTGGAGATCAATCGGCGACCCAGAGACAAGATTCCTGAGTACTCTCGCCATTGCTTCACTATGGTTCGCGCTGTCTTGGAGTTTTATCAGTTTGCTGAATTTCGTCCGGATTTGGCGAAGGTTTCTGAGGCCGGGTACCGCGACATCATTCGCAGACTTAGCCGCATCCCCCCGTGGAGCTCAGGACCAACCAAAAAGATTGAAATCCCCGGATATCCTGATCTCCACACCTTTTCGTCCGACTACCGGCTGCCACTCCAAAATAATATCGGTCAATGGTGGCCTCCGTATTTACGGATCGGCAACTGGCGAACCGTTTTCCCGGCGCTTCGCTCCAACCAAAAAAAACTGGCGAACTGGCTCAGAAGAGAACTCGACGCAGGTCGCATTCGTCCGGTGTTTATTACTCGAGGATTCAGGACTCTAAACCATTGCCTGGTAGCTTACTCATACACCAGCGAGCCAAATGGTGACCTTATTTTCGCGGTGTACGATGCGAACCAACGGGACAAGCTTGTGCATCTTCGATACCAGGCGTTAGACCAATCTTTTCAATTCGACAAGACTTGGTACTATCCGGGCGGACTAGTGACCGCAATGAGACTGTACATATCACCCATTATGTAGATAGGAAAGGACTAGGGTCGCATCCCGGTCGAAGCGAATCCCCACGCCTGCAACGCCGCGCGCAGCGATGCGGGCGGGCCAAATAGCAGATAGCAAATGATGCCGCTGAAGCAGCCGCAGAACACGGGCTAAGTCCCGCTCGTTAGCGATGGTGTGAAAGATCGGGGAAGATTTCACTAACCACGAATGGATCCTCCTTCGCTCCGCCTCTGGTTGCGGCTAGGCTGCGCTGCGTCCTCTCGCGGCTATTTTTCTCCTTTGTCCATTCGCGGTCTATCGCAGAACCGGTGTGATTGCCGCTCGCCGCACCGCTCACTCGAAATCGTACACGACGACCTTCGTCCAGAGCGCCTTGCACCTGTCCACAAACTCCAAATGCATCGGATGATCTTGATAGTCGTCCTGCGCCTTCTTGCTCTGAAACTGGATGCTTAGCCCGACCTGGTAACTTTGATCAACAACATCGCGATGGCTGCGCGCCATCTTGCCGAGGTGGAAGTTCATGACACCCGGAATGGGCGCCAGATATTGCTCCGCGCCGGCGATCACTTCATCCGGCGCGTCGGGCTTGGCTGGATCGGTCCAGAAGATGACGACGTGCGAAAACATTGTGCGATTTATCAGGGATTTCCCAGGCTGACGCAACCTCGGAATAACCGCTGCTGGATTGACAAAAGATATCTCACGCCCAGACGCGAGGTTTCGGATTAAAAGTTGGGACCTCACGCCAGGACGCAAAGGCGCAAAGATTTCGGGAGAGGATTTGCGACATCCACCGAGCCGTCAACAATCGCTGATCCGAAACTTTGGGTCTTGGCGTCAGATTTTAACTTAAAGATGTCCCAGACCGGGAGCCAAGTGGTAATAGACCTCATTCTGCCGAAGTAGCTGTTTGAAGTCGCGCAACCTGGTTTCGGTGTCGATAATCGCCAGTTCGATCCCGGCGATTTCGGCGAAATCTTCCAGGTGCTCAGTTGTCACGGCATAGCTGTAGCCGGTGTGATGTGCACCTCCGGCGTATATCCAGGCCGCGCAGGCGGTCTTGAAATCGGGTAGGCATTCCCAGACGGCACGCGCCACCGGCAGCTTCGGCAGAGGCTCCAGGGGTCGCACGGCATTAACCTCGTTGACAACCAACCGAAAACGGTTGCCCAGGTCAATCATGGAGGCGTTGAGAGCTCGTCCAGGAGGCGCGTTGAAAACCAAGCGCACGGGATCTTCCTTACCGCCAATGCCGAGCGGATGAATTTCCAGGGTGGGCCTGCCTTCGGCGATGGATTCGCATACTTCCAACATGTGCGCGCCTAGCACCAAATGGCCGTTCGGATGGAGGTGATAAGTGTAGTCCTCCATGAACGAGGTGCCGCCCTTGAGATCCACGGCAATTACCTTCATGGCGCGAACCAATGCACAGGTCTTCCAGTCACCTTCACCCCCAAAGCCATAACCTTCCGCCATCAAACGTTGCACGGCCAGTCCAGGTAATTGCTTCATTCCATGCAGAACCTGGAAGTTAGTGGTAAAGCCTTTGAAGTCGCCCCCTTCCAAAAAACCGCGCAAGCCGAGCTCAATCCGCGCACCGTCCCGGAGAGCCTCATGGCGCGTGCCCCCTTTGCGCAGCGGTTCTGCCACGTCGTAGCGTTCCTCGTATTCCGCGCAGAGCTTGGTGACGGCCTCATCGCTGGCGCCGCGCACGTACTCGGCGAGGTCGCCAACGCCGTAACCGTTCACCGAATAACCAAATTTCGCTTCGGCTGAAACCTTATCGCCTTCAGTTACAGCAACCTCCCGCATGTTGTCGGCGAACCGGGCAAACTTTGCGCCTTGCCAGTCGTACCATCCCCGCGTGGCTCGCATCCAGACTCCGATTCGATCCTGTACCTGCTCGTCGGACCAGTGGCCCACCACCACCTTACGATTCAACCGCAAACGCGTGTGAATGAAACCCGCTTCCCGATCGCCATGCGCCGATTGGTTCAGGTTCATAAAGTCCATGTCGATCTCGCCCCACGGCAGGTCGCGATTGAATTGGGTGTGCAGGTGCAGGAACGGCTTGAGCAAGCTCCGCAGTCCGCCAATCCACATTTTGGACGGCGAAAAGGTATGCATCCACAAAATCAGGCCTGCGCAGTTCGGTTCATTGTTCGCCTGTAGGCAAAGTGCACGAATTTCGTCCGACCGTGTGAGCACCGGCTGAATCAGCAATTTGAGGGGGATTCGCTGGGAAGCGTTCAGCTCCTGAACCATCTGGCGCGCATGCGCTGCCACTTGCTCTAAAGTTTCCTGGCCGTAAAGGTGTTGACTGCCGGTAATGAACCAAATTTCGGGAGATCGAAGATTTCTCATCGGATGGAAGGGGTCGAAAAAAGGGGTCGCAGCTCATGATGCCGCGTGCAAACGAGTTACACTAGTAAGATTTCCAGCACGAGCGCCCTCTTCACGCCAAGACGCAAAGATTTCGGTCCGGGGTGTAGAATCCGTCTACGAACCCGTGCTGATCCATGAGCTGAAGAAGCGCGATTTTACAACCCGCAATCAAATATCGGTCCCGCTCGTGCACGAGGGAATCTCTTTTGACGTCGCATTCAAGTTAGTCTCAAAAACGGCATCCACCGAGGGTCAATAACCTCTATTCCGAAATCTTGGCGTCTTTGCGTCTTGGCGTGAGATCTCAACCCCTGATCCGAAAACCTTTGCGTCTTGGTGTGAGGTCCATCGGGCACGTTTTTGTTGCTTGGCCCTATTCTCTGGATTTCGTAAAGGATCGGAATGTTTCTACCCCGAATCTTTTTCCGACCCGTGGTCTTATTTTGCACTTTTTCTATCGCGGTTGTCCTAGCCGCGCAAACGGAGAACGCAACCGCGCAGGGCAAAATCGAAACTATTGTCTGTATCAGGCATGGAGAAAAACCGGCGTCAGGTCTTGGCCAGTTGACCTGCCAGGGACTCAACCGGGCGCTGGCGCTTCCACCGGTGCTGGTAGGGAAATTCGGTAAGCCCAATTTTATATTCGCGCCGGATCCGAACCAGGTAAATCGTGATCCGGCCGGCGAGTTCTGCTACGTCCGACCGCTAGCCACGATTGAGCCGACCGCCATTCAGTGCGGTCTTCCGGTCAACACCCATTTTGGCTTCAAAGAAATTGCGGGTCTAGAGCAAGAGTTAAGGAAGCCGGCTTATGCGGATGCAACCGTTTTCGTTGCCTGGGAGCATAAGTATCTCGATGATTTTGTCAAAGACATGGTCAAGTCGTTCGGTGGTGATGCCTCTCAGGTGCCAGAATGGCCAGGCAACGATTTCGATAGCATCTTCGTGGTCCGACTTGCCCATAGCCAGAAAGGAACAATCGCAATGTTTACGAAAGATACCGAAGACCTCGACAACCTGAGCACAGATTGTCCGAAGAGATGAGCCATCCACAGATGCGGCTGGTTGCCGTCGACGTAGACGGGACACTTCTGGACAGCTCTCACCAATTGCGATCCAACGTGAGAGACTCCCTGAGCCAGTTGGCGAGCTCTGGCGTTAAAATCGTCTTGGCCACAGCCCGCGGTCCCCAAGCCCTCGGTTTGATCGTGCGCCAACTAAGTTTCTCGCCTTTATTGATTTGTTTTTCTGGAGGTTGGATCGGCGAATTGGAGTCGATGTCGCCAGTGAATGTATTGCAAGACAAGCGGCTCACGCCGTCTGCCGCCAGAGTTATCTTGACGGCGGCGTTGGCCTACCAGATCGAGCCAAATATCTTCACTCCCAGCGCGTGGCGAGTGCGGACCATCACGCCAGCGATTCGCACAGAGTGTGCAATCGTCGAGTCTGAGCCTCAAATCACTCCGGACTTGTTGGGCGACAACGAGAAGCCTAGCAAGATCATGCTAATCACGAGCGACGACGAGCAAACCAGCGCACTTCCAAAAATTGCTAAGCTGGTCAACCCACTGAGCACCACGACTTTCTCGAAACCTAACTATCTCGAGATCATTCCGATCGGCGTGAATAAAGCAAGAGCCTTGACCACGGTCGCTCAAAACCGCGGAGTCGAATTGTCGCAGGTCGCCGCCATTGGCGATGGCATGAATGATTTGGAAATGTTGAGCGAGGTCGGCCTCGGTATCGCCATGGGTAACGCGGCCGAGACTGTCAAGTCTGCCGCTAAGTGGGTTACCGGCACAAACGATGAAGAGGGTGTAGCTCAGGCCGTGACGAAGTTGGTGAACGAGGGTTTCGTTTGATGCGTGGTGTTTCACGATGATCGATCAACGATCTAGTGTCGGTAATGAGCCTTATCCTGCGTTCGTCGCGCGACCCATGACAGGTAGTTCCCCCCTGATAGGTGGGGCGAAACACACCCTTGAGCGACAGCGAGATGAGGCGTGTGAGCCACCCAATGGGTCCCACCGCTCCCAGTCCAGCGTTTGATCATATCGCCCCGCCCTGCGTAGTGCTTGCCGGACTGCTTCGCCCTGCCCGCCGTGGGTTGTCACCCCCCTAGATTCTAGATTCTAGATTCCGACTTCTGGATTTTGGCCTCCAGCTCCTCGATCCGCTGTTTGAGCGGGTCCACCAAACTAGACACCTCTTCTTCGGAGAATCGGGGCACGATATATTGCGAGCAGTTCCAATCAAACGCCTCCACGTGAATGATGATTCCACGTTCCACCTTCGATGGGAGATTCGCGGCTTCAAGGCGCTTGAGCAGATCGAGACTTTGCCCGCGCTCCACCAGGGTCGCTTGGCCAAAGATTTTGAGCCGCTCTCGGTTTCGGTAATCGAGTAGAAAAAGAGAGACGCGCGAATTCTGCAAAATATTCCCAAAAGAAATGTACTGCCGGTTGCCGCTAAACTCAGGAAATCCAATAGTGTTTTCGTCCAGTACTTTGAGAAATCCTTTCGGGCCGCCCCGATGTTGGATATAGGGCCAACCGGTCTCGCTGACGGAGGCCAGAAAAAAGGTATTCTGGGCCTCGATAAATGATATTTCCTCCGGCCCGAGCCGGTGATGGTTAGCAGGTCCACCCTCTCTGCGGGCATAGCCTGAGCGACTTCCCAGACGCTCTTGCACCTGTTTTACGCCGTCGGTTGCCGCGATCTCTAAATACTTGTTTCCCATGATATTGGCCTCCGGCCAGGATCACCGTCCTAACGGTAACGCCGTTCGGACTCCTGGATCTTGACGTCATTGATGCTGGCATCGCGCCGCCGCATATAACCTAGCTCATCAAACTCCCAATGCTCATTGCCGTGGCTGCGGTACCATTGACCGATCTCATCGTGCCATTCGTATTCGAAGCGAACGCTGATCCGGTTACCCGAGAAGCACCAGAGTTCCTTCATCAATCGATAGTCGAGTTCTTTGGCCCACTTGCGCCGGAGGAAATCTTTAATCGCTTTTCGACCTTGGAAAAATTCGTCTCGATTCCGCCATAGACTGTCCTCGGTGTAAGCCAGAGCAACGCGTTCCGGATCCCGAGTATTCCAGGCTGCTTCGGCGGCTTGCACCTTTTGCCGGGCGGTTTCTTCGGTAAAAGGTGGTAACGGCGGACGGGGACCAGCAACCGTTGGACGGGTAATCATAGAAATCTCTTTGAATTATACAGACAGGTCTGTATATTTGGCAAGCGCTATTTGGCTTTCCTCCGGTCAACCTGGCGTGGCCTAATGATCACCTTGTCGCCTATCCCCAGTACCGTGACCGCCCTGTCTAAACGAGATCAACTCATCGAGACCGCCTGGATGTTGTTTTACCGCGACGGTTACCACGCCACCGGAATCGACCGAATTTTGGCCGAGGCCAACGTAGCCAAAATGACGCTCTATCACCATTTTCGCTCCAAAGAAGAGCTTATTCTGGCCGTTCTGGCGAAACGTAACCGCGAGATGTTTGCATCCTTTGATCGGTTTCTCGACGCCAAAAAACGATCGCCGGAGAAACGCCTCGTGGCAGTATTCGATTGGCTAGTTACTTGGATCGGGAGCAAGGAATTTCGGGGCTGCGCCTTTCTCAAGGCGATGGCCGAATACCAAAACCTTGATGATCCGATTCATCAAGCTGCCCTGGCTCACAAAGTTGCATTAACCGGCGAAATCCGGCGCTTAGTCGTCGCTGCCGGTCTCAGCAACTCAAAAAGCCTGCCAGAACAGCTGTCCCTACTGCTCGAAGGAGCAATCGTTCAGTCTCATGCCATCGGAAATGTTATTCCTGCGCTCTGTGCCCGGGAAGCGGCGAAAACCCTCACCGCGGCCAACAGGCATGTGAAATAGCGGTAGGGCGAAACACGCCGTTGAGCGGCAGCGAAATGACGCGTGTGAGCTGCACAACGGCTCGCCAGGCTCACAATTCTCCGGCCGCGGGATTGATGCCGAATAGCGGACGCTCTTGATGTTCGCCGTAGCCAATGATGCAGTTGTCCTGAATGGTGCCGCCGTTCAGTTCTCCTACTCACCAATGAAGGGGACGTATCAAGCTTGGGTCCGGTTTCGCACGATTTTGTCCCCTGATCAGCTACATCAACCGGTAGTTAGTGCCCCCGGCCGGCACGCGCTAAAAGAACCTCCGCGATCGGAACCCACGAAAATTCAGACGATAATCAGGCCCATTTT
Source organism: uncultured Verrucomicrobiae bacterium (assembly GCA_963804425.1). Taxonomy (GTDB): domain Bacteria; phylum Verrucomicrobiota; class Verrucomicrobiia; order Chthoniobacterales; family JAFAMB01; genus DASTDH01. The sequence goes on from CAWDQF010000012.1 coordinate 46,710, forward strand.
CGCTACTAAACGCCGCGGGAGCCAGCTATTAATCTTCTTCCTCCTGGCTTTTCATCTGCCGAACGGATGTTAGGATAAGGTCGATGAATGCAAAGATGCTCTTAGCGTTTGCGCTAAGTACCCCCCTGTTCGTTTCATCTGCTGAAGCGATCGTGTTCCCGGTTCGGACAGCCTCTGGACCGGTGACTTATAGTCTGGAGGTTCCTCCTGGCACGCCGGTTGGAAAGTCGATAAAACCGGATCCGCAGGTTACCTATTCCGCCAATTTCCCCATGACAGCCGGCTCGGCCGAAGTCGCTGCCGTCGGTTGGGCAGGTGGATTGCAAGATAAGGATAAATTTGACGACTATCCAAATTCGTTAACGATTCTTGGTGGGAAAGTCCCTGGCGGTTTTTACGACGCCACCTTTATCAAGGTCGACCACGTTGAACGGGTAAACGGTCCGGTCCCTTATTTCCTGGTGCAAATGAGGGGAAACGTCGCCGGCAGCGTGCAAACGTTTTATGCGGCTGTGCTCGACGACGGGAATCTCGTTCGTCCAGTACCGGTGAGCGGACGCGCATACCACCCGGAAGGACCGCGCCATCACCATCGTCACGCCGCTGAGGAGAAGAAAAAGTGGGGTGGCTCCGAAGAGAAAAAGAAATGGGGCGGTTCCGAAGAGAAGAAAAAATGGGGCGGGTCCGAACAGAAACCTTCGAATTAGCTTAAACATAGCGGCCGGTGATGCACAGACATCACCATGCCCAATTGTTAGTGCGGCGAAAAAACGGGCCGAAATATCGCCCTGGAAAGCCGAACTCAACTGGTACTGTCCCCACCGCCCAGATGGCAATCTGGGTTGTGGGAGTACCAGTTTTGTTTTTGAATTCCCCAAGCGGTTAGACGACGAAAAACAACCGCGAATGGATGCTTCGCGTCAAGCGACCGAAGAAAAATTTGCAGAAGCCACGGCGGACGGGCCGCTAACGGACACGAATAAACAGATTAATTCGCAGCCTGTCCCGCCGTAGCTCGCAGAGCGAAGGAGGATCCATTGGTGTCCGTTCGTGGCTAGGAAGATTGGATTTTTGTGGCCTTTCCGTAAGGTTTTCTTTCCTCCGGCGCTTCGCTGAGGTTTCCGAAATTCCGTTTCCGAGCATCTTACTGCCAACAGAAAAAATGTCCGACTCAACCGGCGGTGAGAAACGTATTGAAATTGGACTTCTGAATCGCTCTTTCAAAAAACTCCTAATTGAAATGAAAAAGTCTTTCTTCCTCCGTTTCTCACTGGCGATTGCCAGCTTTTTTTTGCCGCTGGCCGGCGCTCGCGGTGCTCAATTCGTCGTGTTTGGCGATAGCCTATCCGATAACGGAAACACCCTTGCCGCACTCGGCATTCCGCAGCCGCCGTACGTTGCCGGGCGTTGGACCAACGGAGCTAATTGGGTCGATTACTTTACCCGGCTCGCGCGGTTGCCAGCAGCGACCGCTTATTTACAAGACCGCGGGACCAATTTCGCAGTGGGCGGATCGACTTCGCCGTTTCTTTCAGTCCAGATTGTCATCTACCTCGCCGCCAACGGTGGGCACGCGAACAAGGACGATCTCTACGCTATTTGGATCGGCGCAAATGATTTTCAGGCAGGCATCCGAGCCTCCACGACGGTGGACTCAATTCAAACCGGGCTAGCCCTTTTGGGGGCAGCTGGCGCTAAGGACATCATTTTCCTGGATGTACCCGACATATCATTAACGCCGGATGTGATTGCCTCGGGAGGATCCGTGGTCCAAGCCGCAAAACAATTCGTGGCGACCGTCAACTCTAGCTTACAGGCACGGATTCCGTTGGAGTCATTGCTCCTTGGGATCGAACTCACTTACGTCGATGTAAATGCAATATTCACCCAGATCGTTGATCGACCGACCCTTTTCGGATTCTCAAACAGTTCCGCATCGGCCTTTAACCCGAACACCGGCGTTGAGCAACCGGACCCAGACTCCTACGTCTTCTGGGACGGTTTCCATCCGACCACACCGGTGCATTACCTGGCAGCTCGGACTGTCCTCCTCAGAGCACGTGCTTCGGCAAAGTTGCTCGGTTACAACGGATTCTGAGGCGATGGATCGCAGCGTTCCCCTAAGGTGAAAATAATGCTCGAATCGTCTCTTGCTCTCCTACAGCACCGGCAACCCGCGCTGCGCGGGTGTTTTTCAGAATGAGCGGCTCCGATCCAGCCCCTTATGAGAGCATCCACGTTTTTGGGAATCTAACACAGGGTTCCGCCAAGCCTCCACCCTGGCAGGGTGTCGGACTTTGCGTGATCAAGTTTGACGCAACTGTTTTTCAGCGGCGAAGCCGCGCTTCAGGATAGCCTAGCAGCTCGTTGAAATACCAATGAGACTTGATGATTGGCTCCAAACATGGAGCCCAAGGCCTCGGCGTACGGCCCGAAGGGCCAAGAAAACATAGCCCAGGCTTTAGCGGCTTTAGCCTGGGTAGCCGGGAATAAAGGCGACCAGCCCTGTGGGGGCGTCTGAAAAGGCAAACCAGATCAATCCGAAGATCGGATGTTCCTCGCGCAGCCGGCTCATGGGATTAGCAATGAATCGCTCCGCGATCAGGTGATTGCACACACATCTCCCGCCCCTCACAGGGCGGTTGTTGTCCGGATGGAATTTCCCAGGCTAAAGCCTGGGCTATGTTTTCTTGGCCCTTCGGGCCGTATCCCAAACCTCAGGAGGCAGTTGTTATCAGTTTTCCTCAACCAAGGTGTTTTTCAACAGTCTGCTAGGGCGCAGCCCTAGGAACCGGAATTTACAATTGCCTCAGCGCTGAAGGCGCGTAACAATCGCAACGGCCTATGTGTGGGGGACTAGCAGGGTTGGAACGCACCTTCAGTGCGTGATCGCTGGGGTTGGATTCCTAGGGCTTCGCCCTAGAGGCTACCCTGAATCGCGGCTTCGCCGCTAAAAACCTACTCATCAATGAGCAAGCGAAGCCCGACAAGATTGCTAGGCTATTTTTCATTCGCGCATCGCTTGAATGGCTTCTTTGTATACCCTAGCGCATTCTGTCGGTTTCCGGACCAGCGCCGGATCTGTATCGAGATCGATATGGTACAAGCCGAAATCGCTATTGGCATTGAATTTCAAGCCCCACTCTCGATTTGAGGTAATACTCCAGCAGATATAGCCACGGACCGGAATCCCCGATTTCCTGGCCTGCTTTACCTGCTCGAGATGGGAACGCAAATATTGTGACCGAGTAAATCCACCGGCCGACTCGATACACCCATTTTCTATGATTAAGATTTCCTTCCCTTTAAACCATCGGTGAAATCGTCTCAAAGCTCGCAGCAGACCCGGCGGATCTACCGGTGCACCGAAGAAATTGCTTAAGGATGCATCAACCAGTTGATGCATCCGATGCAGTTCGAAGGAGCTAATGCCCCAATAGTAATCCAATCCCACGAAATCCTGCGTATCGATGCATTCTGTGGGACACAAGAATTCGGAAAGCTTCCCCGCCATCCCCAAATGCCACCAATTGCTGTTAAGCACCGTACCGACAACGGCCAACGGCTTAAGCAACGGTTCGAGAAACCGGGCCGGCGTCGAGAGGGAGGCGATTCGCTGATCAAAATCAAGCTTTTCAAACCGAACATTTTCGGAATCCCCAAAGAGCCGGGCGGCCAGTTTCGCGGCCAAATCGACCTCCTGTTGGCTAAGCTCATCGGGAGCTCCGGCACTCGGATCATGACTCACGCCAACGCGCAGATAACCGCGATTCCGAATCCGCCTTACTAGTGCGCTTCCCGTCGGATGTTTGATCGACGGCGTAGGGCGATTCGTCAAAACCGCATTCACGATGTTCAACAGGTCAGGATTGCCGCGAGCGACACCAACTGCATAGACCGATCGAGCAATGGCATCGCCCCGCATCTCCAAATTCGGAAAGCCTGGCAGGCAGGAGACGCAGGTATCGTCGGCGATGAACCCTTCGATCTGTCCAGCCGCTAGTGCTTCCAGGCCGAGGCGGTGATTTGCGAAAGGCACTATGTTTGCCGCCGGGGTGTTCGTTAACACGTTCTTGCGGGCGGTGGTTCCGCGGACAACTCCTACCCCTCGCCCGTTGAGTTCTTCCGGGCCACTGATCTTGCTCTCCTTGCGCACGACCAATCGTTGCGCGCCTTCGGCGTACACTTCCGAAAAGGCGACTTGCTGAAGTCGCTCTGGAGTAGGCGTAAAACGCGCGATAACCACATCAACCGGTGTGTGGGAGAGCAGCGTTTGCTCTGCCATTCGCCGGTTATTTTTTTGAAAAGAGGCTTGGTCCCGCATGCGAGTAGCCATCCAATCGATGAAGTACTGAAGCAATACCGGCAATCCCAGAACGAACGGATTCGCTCCGACTTTTGCTTGTGGGTTCTTGGTCTGAATGATTTCGCGCGCGGACCGGTGACTCAAAAAGATGTTTCGAATCAGTTGCACTGCGCTGTCTAGTTGACCGGCCAAACTGGTGGCTACCTCGGTACCAGGCGGTACCAGGTAGAAAGGTTGCCACCATGGCTTCACGTATCCGTAAACCAAGAGGTTCGGTTCATTGAAAGTAATCCAGTAAGACACGAGATCGGCCAGGGTCTGGACTACTCGAGTCACGTAGGCCGCATACCAATGAGGAAAATCCGTATGCGTCATTCCTCCTCGGTCCTCCACGTGGATCGGCCAAGTGAAGTGGTGTAAGGTCACCAGCGGCAACATGCCAGCTTTGTGGATCTCGGTAGCAACAGAACGATAATGCTGCAGTGCCGCCTCATCCCATTCACCCGGCTTTGGTTCTACGCGCGACCAGGCAATTGAAAATCGAAAAAGCTTGCAACCGAGGTCACGCGCTAGCTGGATATCTTCCGGATAACGGTTCCAGAAATCGGTGGCTTTGCCTCGAGGCGTTTGCTTTTGCTGTTGCTCCCAAACGTCCCGGTAATCCGGTCGTTCGGGATCGAAGCTCTCAAATTGATGATCTGATGTTGCGACACCAAACAGAAGTTCAGGTAGTTCCACGAAAAATGCACGATGTAGGCTGACGAGCAAATCCAGCACCTCCGGACGGAGCACCTGCGACTCTCGTTTGGCCCAGAGTGTACGCGCTTCCAAAATCTAAGCAACGCATGCATCCACTACACCTCGGAAATCGTCTCGGAGATAGCCCTACAGGCAAGACGACGCATTAGTAAGCCAGCCAGAAATCGAATAGGTACAGTTTGATTTCCGTCACAATAAATTGCAGATGAAAGCGGTTCTCTTGGCAATGGCACTGTTAGCTACCGGGTCGTTAGGTACCGGATTGTGCGCTCCGCCGCAACCTCCGCCCAGAGCCGTCGTGGTCCCGCATTCCAATTTCCCGCATTCCAATTTCCCGCATCCTCATTTCCCACGTCCCCCTTTCCCGCATCCCAATTACAATTGGGATCACGGTTACTGGAAAGTTCACCGCTACGGATGGTGGCACCACCAACGCGGATACTGGACGACCCAACATGGCAAGCACATCTTCGTTAGCAGCCACTAAAAGATTCGATTTCGGGATTTGCCGCCAGCTTTAACCTCGGGCAAGCGGTATGCAAGATCCCGATGCTCATTCGATATCGACCAGCGTACCGATAGGCGTCTGATCGAAGATCGCTTTGGCCACATCCTCTTTCGCTACTCGAATGCAGCCGTGGCTAGCCGGCCGGCCAGGATTGTAGCCCTCGTGGATGCCATACTCGCTAAACGACAGTCTGAGAAAATACGGCATCGAGACCTTGTAGATAGACGATTTCCGTTCACGCTCTTTGTCCGTAACCAAATAATGCCCGGGCGGCGTATCAAACCCTGGTTTGCCAGTGGAGATCCTGCCCTGGACCAAGGCCAACCCATCTTTGTACAGGATCACCGTTTGCGGTGTGAGTTCTATTTTGATGTTGAAATGGATCGCGAGCGGATCGGATTCGATTAGGCTTCGCGCCAATTCCGGGAATCCGCACCTGGCAGCGTATTGAGCCGGCACCCATCCCCAAGCCGAGAAGCGGAACCGCTCGGCTCCTCGTTCAACCAACGTTGCACAAAGCTCCTTCTCACCGAGCGCAGCTGCCAGGATCAACGGCGTGGCCTTGGTTTCTTCGCGAAAATAATGATCCAGGCGAATACTGATTTTGGTGAGAGCGGTTAACCGTTCCGAAGTCATCGCGATCGGGCCGTTCAAATTCGCGTGAGCATCGATTGCGACCAACAATTCTTGCCGGTCATCGGCTAACACGGCGTCTGCCAGCTGATTCTGGCGAAAGATCGTCGCCTGGTGAGTCAATTCCAGACTCGAGCCATGTAGAAGCAGGCAAAACGCAACGACCGACGGAAGCATATGTTCTATTTCGGCTCGAAAACCCAAAACTTGATCGCTTAACCCCAAAAGTGGATGCCCAAACAGCGTTTGCTTGCAGCTTATTTCAAAAACAGCGATGCTGCCTTTTTCACAACGGGATGAAGGCCCTGGTAAAGCTTCTGTTGCTGGCTTTCGGATTGGTGGCAGCCGTGAGGGCCCAAGAGCAGCCTTCGCCGACGCCAAGTGGTATGGATGAGCCCGCTCTGCCGAATTCAAAACCGGGGATACCGCACCCGCCCTCCGCCGGTCTGCTTCCGGTATCTGGAGCGCTACCCAACCCAACGCCGAAACCGGAAATCTATTCTCCGATCAAGCCGAAGGAGACGGTAGTCACGAAGTCGACCGTAAAGCCTCCATTGCGTCCGAAGACAACTTCTAAAACACAGAACAAGATCCAAAAACGCTTTGAAGAGGTCCGTTCGATCGCCATGCGAAATCCGCATGTCGTCTACCTGCTGAAGCAAGCCAACAAAGCTTCCACGGGCTCCGCTCGGCGTAGTCTCATGCGAGCCTACTACAAAGCCGTCTGCGCCCGGATGCGTTTATTGGAACCAGGGCTTAGGAACTCCATAAACGCCTACCAAGAGGAAAAAACCGTGGCGTCTGGCAAAATCAGCGACAGCAACACGAAGACGAGCCACTCGAAGCTTACTAATTCTAAAAAATCGTCGCATCACACCCAGGATGCCGCCCCAGAAACGCACACAGTCCGGCATAAGCATGCTTACTCTCATCGGGTCGTGTACCCCAGCGACTACGAACCGTACGGGCCATACGCGCCCTACGGCCCGTATGGGCCTTACGGCGGATATTATGGGAGGTAGCGCTTCGCGAATAGCAGATAACAGCAAGCCGTAGCCGATAGCCAATAGCAGATGGCAATAGCAGGCCGTTGGCTCCTAGTGATCAAGAAATCCACGACCGGTAGGGCGAAACAGTTTGGTGTCTATACCGATTCGAAGGATCCATTTCCGGCGTTCCGATACCGCAGACCCCTAGGTAAGCGAGCATGCGCGGACACGTGCGGCGCCCGGGCATAATCGAAGGTGCGCCGAGGAATCGAGCCATGAGGCAATCGGCGAAATGCGAAAACGCTAAGGCCCTAAAAGGATCCAGACCGAGGCGCCGAGAATCGTTAGCACCAAAACTGCGAACACCCAGCGAAGGCGCGGAAGTCCATAGTAGAGGCCGCAAAAGGCGCCAAAAATGAGCCCGCCAAAATGCGCCGCATTCGCCACATTCATGATTTTGAATTGGGTGAAGACGACGCAAAGAACTGCCCAGCCAATTAACATCGTCGCATTCTTTTGCACGAACCAAAGAAACAGGCGGTTCACTGGAGCAGCGCCCAACATGAAGCCGAAGACTCCATAAACGACACCGGATAAGCCGATTCCAGGCGCCCGTTCAAAATAGAGCTGGCAAGCAGACGCCATCCAAGCCAGGAGCAGTAACAATAGGACAAATCGGATCTTGCCGACGGTCAATTCGACGATTTGGCCCAAGGCCAAAAAGGCGGCGAGGTTGAAAAGCAAATGAGGGACTGAGCCATGGACGAGCGTCGTAGAAAATAAGGTCCACCACCCGGACGGCAGGTCCGCGATTGGGCGCACCAAATGAAGATACGCTCCCGCTTGATCGACATTCTCCCAAACGAACACCAACAGGCAAACGCCGATGACTAGGTAGGTGACAATTGGCCGGCCAGGCTTGACCAAGGGAGAAGCGGCGCTGGCTGAAGCGCTTTCACCGACTGGAGCTCCGTTCATAGTCTCAAAGTTTCCCCGGTCGTATCGCCTGCATCATCCGTCAAATGATCCCATCGGACGCGGCATACTATTTGGAGGGAAAACGTGAATCGCGAGACAGTATCCTCGTTTGTCGGCGTTGGCGTGAGCTCCGGCTCGAAATTCAAACGCTATTCCTGCAGCTTGGTCGACCAGACCTTCCTTGGGGCTTTTGTCCGAAGTCGGCGGTAAACTCTGCTCCCAGTCTTTGTCTTCCTCTGATTCTGAATGTGGATAGATCTTTTTGATCTCCGCCAAGCTGCTATTCACCGATATTCCCGACGCAGTCTTAAAATAGGATGATGTTACGCGAATCTGAACCACCACCGTTGGCTTGTTTTGGTCACCGCCTGCTCCGGGTCCCTGAAAAAAGATCTCCAACTCATCTTTTCGCGCTTTGCCGCCAAGGCCAGGACCGGAACGCCAAACTTCGGTCAGCTTCCCACCCATAGCAGCATCCTGGGCTGCCGGTTTTCCTAAAGCGCGATGAACCGCCTCAAGTTTTTCTCCGACCCGAATCTGTCCGACGCGCAGCCCAGGTTCTATTAGCGAGCTGTGAGGATCTCCGGCTCCGAGACAAACCGAGACTCCGAATAACCAGCCAAGGCTCGAAACAAGACAGAACCTATAGGTGCCCATCATGGCACCACTTCAGAGTGGCCACCGACGCTTTACAAGCCCGAAATCAGCAAATCGTGATCACGTCGATCTTGCCCGTCCGTCTGGTGATGCCCACGCTCATTGCGTCATGATCCCGCGTCAGCACCAAATCGACCGATCCGTCCCCGACGGTGAGATTGCCCAAGCGCACCTCTTCAATTGACTCCGGCAACGTCGGATAATGAAAGGTGATTCGGGACTCTTCGGCGGAAATCTGCAAACCGAGACAACTTTGTAAAATCAGAAATAGCGAACCAGCCGCCCAGGCCTGAGGCGAGCAAGCGACTGGATAAAGAGTTGGTGCTCTTCGCGGCCGCCGCGGGAAGCCGCAGAAGAGCTCAGGCAGCCGGCGAAATTCCAGAACTATCGCTGCTTCAAAAAGACCCGTGAGGATTCGGCGCGCGAGATCCTTTTTACTGTGTTGAGCGAAGCCCCAGGCGATCAGGGAATTATCATGCGGCCAGACCGAACCGTTGTGATACGACATCGGATTGAAGTTTTTCTCTGAGCTGGCAATCGTCCGGATCCCCCAGCCCGAGAAAAATTCCGGCCGGCTAAGCTCCTCTACGATTCGATCGTCTGATTCCGGTTCGCCGATCCCGCTAAACAAGCATTGGCCAGCATTGGAGCTGCGCACCTTACATTGACGTTTCTGTCCATCGAGTGCCAACGCGTACATTCCAATTGCATCACACCAAAACGCGCGATGGAACGCGGCTCGCAGTTGGTCAGCCTCGCGCGCCAGGCGCTCGGCAATTTCCGGTTTGCCCAGGCGGCGAGCGGCGGCAGCTAGACCTCTTTTCGCAGAGAAAACGTACGCTTGCACTTCACAAAGTGCGATCGGGCCCTGTGCCATCGTCCCGTCCGCATGGAAAACTGAATCAAACGAATCTTTCCACCCTTGTTGGGTCAATCCATGCGATTCGGTCGAGTACTCGACGAAGCCGTCTCGATCAACGTCACCGTAATGATCGATCCAGGCTAACCCCATTTCCAGATGAGGCCAAAGATCTTGCATGAACACGCGATCGTTCGTCCGATCGAAATACGCGGCCGCCAAAAAAAGGAAGAGCGGAGTCGAGTCGACGCTGCCGTAGTATTGCCGGAACGGGATCTCATCGAGTTTGGCCATCTCACTTTTGCGGATCTCGTGTACGATTTTACCGGGCTCCGCATCTCTCCAAGCGTCTTCCGCGGTGGCTTGCGTTGTCGCGAGAAACCGAAGCACTCCTCGCGCGAGCTGCGGCTTCATCCAAAGCGTCTGAAAGGCGGTGATGATTCCGTCCCGGCCAAACACGGTGCTGTACCATGGAACGCCGGCATACGGGTAGAGGCCTTGACCCGTTTCATTCGCGAGCATCTGGAGATCGGCTTTTGATCGATTCACCCAGTCATTAAATTGCTCGTTAGCGGTGTCGATATCGCACCCTTGAGATGCTTCGGAAGCAATTTCCTGATCCATCTCTTCGCGAGCAGCATCTAAAGTTAATCGGCGCGGATTTTCGGCGCCGCTCGCACATTCCATCGAGATCGAGATCTCGCCGACCCGCCCTGTTTCCAGCCGCAATACCGAGCAAATTTCTCCTGCGGCGATCCGGCTTTGCGTTCCAGAGACTCGCAAGGTAGTCGTGCGAACTATCTTATCTAGACCTTCGTAACGGATCTGAATCCCACCTTCCAACAAGACCGGCTCCAGCAGGCGCCCCCGTCGGGCGCGATTCCCTCCCCGCACTTCGAAGATATCGGCAAAATCTGCGGCAAATTGGAAACTCAACGACAACTCGACCGTTTCTGTCGTATAATTTTGAACCCGGATGCGCTCGAAGCAATGAGCCTGCCGGAGGAACTTACTCCGGTAAATGTGAAGTGTGCTGTGTCGAACCAGGTGATCCCCAGATTTCATTTCCGGGTTTGTGAGATCCGCGGCCAATAAGGCGTTATCATCGCGAACGGTGGAGCTGAGCAGGAGAGGTCGGTGCCCATTGACTCGCAGCTCGAAAGTGGAGAGATGGCGCGTGTCACAGTGAAATAGCCCAAATTCACCGAACCCGATCGGTTGAACATCGCCTGAACGATCGAATATGGCGAAAGTGTCTCCGCTTAGAAGTACGCGCCGCCGATCATCCGCCAGAGACGACTGAGCACGGACGTAGTGCTGGTTGCCAACGGTAATGATGTCCTGAACCTCGGTGCTCATCGATTGCGATCAGGTTTGCCTGGTGGGAAACAGCGGATCGTCTTCCTCGCTTCCCTTCTGGGCGAGCCTCTGCTAGCTGTTGAAATAACCTGCCGCCATTTACTCGGAAGTAAACCTTTGCCAAAATTCTTTTGGCCGGAAAACTTGACGGCGATATTAAATCCGCTGTTTGGCAACTCTAATCAGATTCTTACCGCTCTACTGCCCTACGCACTCGGCACCTTCTTTTCTCTGCTCGTCGCCATTGCCTGGACCGTAGCTTTCTTCAAGCTCAAACATGTCGGAGCCGCTGTTCTAGCTTTCGCTTCGTTGTTGGGATCGATCTTGGCCGCTACGGGCGGCGCAGTTTGGTTCGCGGTACTCCAAGGGCAACGGCCAGCTTTTACTTCAACCACGCCGCAGCGATCCGATTGGCGTGTTAAGAGAAAGTGTCACTCCTATCTCTCGCCCTCAGAGCTAAGTGTGGCACGGGGCGTGCTGTAACCCCCCCCTGAATAACCCAACCCAAAATAGGCGAAAGCGTCAAGCGAGCGTGCGTAACACCAACGAAATAGAAATGACTGATAACCACCATGGCAAAATATAAACTGGAATACATCTGGCTCGACGGCTACGAACCGATCCCCAATATCCGCGGTAAGACGTTAATTAAGGATTTCGAAAGCTTTCCGACTCTGGAACAACTCCCAAACTGGGGATTCGATGGCAGCTCGACCAGGCAAGCGGAGGGACATAGTTCCGACTGCGTACTGAAGCCGGTTGCCGTTTATGTTGACATCACCAAAGAGAATGCTGCAATCGTGATGAGCGAGGTTCTGCATGCCGATGGCAGCCCTCACTCCAGCAATGCTCGAGCGACGATTCTAGATGATCCGGATACTTGGTTCGGCTTCGAGCAGGAGTATTTCTTGTGGAAAGATAGCCGTCCTCTCGGCTTCCCGGCCGATGGCTTTCCCGATCCACAGGGTGAATACTACACCGGTGTCGGCTACAAAAACGTGGGGAAGATCGCCCGCGAAATCGTCGACAAGCACCTCGACCTTTGTCTCGCTGCCGGAATCAACCACGAAGGCATCAATGCCGAAGTGGCCAAAGGCCAATGGGAATACCAGATCTTCGGCAAAGGCTCGAAGACTGCCGCGGATCAAGTATGGGTCGCCCGTTTTCTGTTGGCGCGTCTCTGCGAATCCTATGAAGTCGACGTCCAGTTGCATTGCAAACCGGTTCTGGGCGACTGGAACGGCTCCGGGTTCCATTGCAACTTCTCGACCAAATATATGCGCGAAGTAGGCGGCAAGGAATATTTCGAAGCTCTCATGGCAGCATTCGACAAGTACAAGAACGAACATATCGCGGTGTATGGACCGGAGAATCATCTGCGTCTGACCGGTCTGCACGAGACCCAGTCGATTGACAAATTCAATTACGGTCTGGCCAATCGCGGGGCTTCCATTCGTGTGCCTCATAGTTTCGTCAATAACGGCTACAAAGGTTATCTCGAAGATCGGCGTCCGAACTCGGCCGGCGATCCCTACAAGATCGCCAGCCGCATTCTTCAGACGATCGAAATGGTGCCTAAGCCGCAAGCCGCCCCAAACCGCGACGAAGTGGAGGCGGCAGTACTGGCTTGAACTACGACAGGATGCCATGCCTCGGCATGGCCTGTCTGGTTGGCAATCGTCCTCACAATCCTGCTGAGGAAAGGTGTCGTCACTTGTGCGCTGGACCGGAGCAGCTCATGTTGCCCGGTCTCTATGGAAGAAGTAAAAGACACTTTACGAGCCACGATCCGTGTCAGTTACGATGGTCGGGTCTATAAGACTTTTCGTGGCCCTGATGCCCAAGAGCGTTTTGCTAACGAAGTGAGAGTTCTTCGTCATCTCGAGAAGAAAAAATGTAACTTCGTACCGAGGTTACTGGAAGCGAATGCCGAGCAGCTCCGGATTGTCACGACGAACTGCGGCGTCCGAATCGAACATCTGGATAAGCAGCGCGCCGCTGAACTTTTTGCGGAATTGGAGCCCTATGGTGTGCGCCATGAGGACGCCGAGGTGCGCAACGTGACCTATCGCCAGACGGATGGGCGCTTTTGTGTCATCGATTTTGAATTCGCCACGATTCTTCCCGGCCATGAAGAACCTGCAAATGCATCATCCAAATAACGAATCCCTCTTGCATCGTCTGCAATGGTGGGGAGCAACAGATCGTGGAAAGATTCGCCCGAACAACGAGGATTCTTTTCTGGGTTTGCAGCTTGATTCCAAAGAGGTTCACCATTTGGGAAGACACGGCGAAGGATCAACCGAAACCACTGATTTTGCCTTCGCTGTAAGCGATGGGATGGGCGGAGCAACCGGCGGAGAATTTGCCAGCCGGATCACCGTGGATCACCTCACCCATCTCCTCCAACGATCGTTTAAACAGTCCGCACTCGGAATTGAAATTTATTTTGCCGACATATTCACCGCCCTTTTCGACCAAATTCATCGATCGTTAATGTTAATTGGGGGGAGTTACGCGGAATGCTCCGGCATGGGAGCAACCCTGACCGTTTGCTGGTTCACTCGAGGCTGGATGTATTTCGGGCATATCGGCGACAGCCGCATTTACTATTTGCCGGCTCAGGAAGGGGCTATAAAGCAGATCAGCCACGATGATACCCACGTTGGCTGGCTTCAGCGAAATGGGAAGATCAACGAACGCCAAGCGCGGACTCATCCGCGTCGCAATGTGCTCCAGAAGGCTCTAGGCGCCAGCAACCAATTTGTTCATCCCCAGGTCGGCGCCGTCAGCTACGAGAGCGGCGATCTTTTTCTACTCTGCTCCGATGGTTTGGTGGATGGACTTTACAACCACCAGATTTTAGAGATTCTAGGTTCTCCCAAAGCTCCGCATGCGGACCATGACTTCGCGCAATGCCTGGTGCGAGCTTCATTGGAGACAGCCGGCCGCGACAACACGACCGCGCTGGTGATTAGGGTATCTTGAAAAGGCGCGCCATCCAACCAATCGAGCATTGGTTCCGCTTGAGGAAGAGTTGGCGGTGCCGATCCAAACTACCGAAGGCACATCCTCAACCAGCTGAATCGTGGTGGGGACGTGGCATACGCACGCATCATCGGCTTTCAGTATCTCCCGAGCGGATCGACAATCGCGCTGCCGTTACGGATCGGGGTATTTCGTTTTGAGGTGGCGTTCTCTTGGCAGAATTGTTAAAAGAAGGGCCGAGGCCAACCGTGAAATTGAGCCACCTCCTCGATGGCAAATAACAAACGTTACGAGGGCACCCGCCTTCAAGGCGGACCGCGAATGGTAACGGTAACGAGTGGTCTGGATACTCACCCGTTATCGTTTCCAGCCGATCTTGTCGGAAGCGATTTTCATTTCACTGCCGCCGTTTTCATTTGGGGATACAGGGGCAGTGGCCCACGAGACCTTGCGGCGGCGCTCGCCTACGATTTATTGAGTGCGCATAAAGGTTCCCTATTCCATCTACGTCTAGCACGAAACTTCGAATCCCCCATCTACACGGAAATCGTGGTTTGTCTACCAAGTGAGGGCTGGGTTCTAAATGATCACGAAATTATCGAATCCCGACTCCTCGCGGTCTGCCGGAGAAGCCCAAACAGCAATCCAGCGAGTAAACAGCCTCCCAGAAAGATCAACCGATGCAGAAGAAAGCGAGCGTTCGGCGAATTCCAGGAGGTTATTGGTTCGGGTATTGTACGAAGTAAAGGAGCTCGCAGAAGGCGCTCGGTTCTGCGATCCAACGGAGCCTCGGGTCGGAGAAGCGGCAGCGCCGGATCGCCCATTCGAACGCCGAGCCCGAGCCATCGGGCAGTGGGACTATCCGCAAACAAGCGTCGCCTGCCAAAAGCCCGCTCTACAAATGTTGGACAATCTTCGCTAAAGTATGGCCGCGATTGAATGCTGTTCAGAAAATCAATTGCTTCTCTGACTATTCGATCGTCGATTTTGCGAAAAGCCGTCGCAGGCACCGTGAGATCCCATCCACCGCGATCGCGCGCACGAAAAACTTCCAGGGGCGTCCAATTGACTCCGTCAACGAACGCGTGCCAAGGCGTCCCAAAAAGCAGTTCCACGACAAATTCCCGACCGCCTTCAATGATCACATGCAAGCCCACGTGCATCGCCAGCGGCGGACCAAAGGTTGATTGTCGCAATCCTGCCAACCAGCGGTCGAGGGTTTGCACCGGCCGGATCAACCAAGCCCCGATGAAGCTATAATTGTCGCTTCGAAAAATGATTCCGCGTAGTTCGGTGACCCGACCCGGTGGGTGGCTCTGACCCATGTTCGCCGATCGAGCTACACTTCGTCTTTCCACTCTGAAGTTCTCCGAATCCGCATTACAACACCGTTTCCCCGGGTTCCTGAAGAGGTTTCCGACGCATGAGCTGATCGATCAGCAGCGCACTCAACAACATTAGGCTGATTTGCGCAAAGGAATAAAGCGCCAGGAAATACCGCGAGCCGAAGGAGGTGCTGAAGCAATTGCCCAGCGCCATTAAGAAACCGGTAGCGACCATGCTCCAGGCGTAGCAAACCCCGGTCACATTTTTTAAGTTCCGCCAGGAGCTGGTCAGAACCAGCGCACCGCCCATCAGCGTGAGAAAAACAAAACCGCCTAACGGAAAGCCTTTAAGCAACTGGAAGTACGGATTGTCGTCAAAAAGCTGTTGATAGTGCCCTTGAGGAAACTGGAACGATCGAAGCGGTCGAAGACGTGCATAGCGCGGAGCAGCAAGCTCGTGTTGGAGGGTATCCGTCATTGCCAGCGGCTGCACGGCCATGTCGGCTTGGCTGAAAAACGGTATTCGCAAGAACTCGGTTTTGATCGTGCTCAATAGTGCCGGATCCGGTGGCGTGAGAAATGCCTGCGCTACGCGATTTAATTTGGAGTCAATCGCAAACGTGTGCTGCTGTAGACTCGTACGGCCGGACCGGGAGAGGATGTCATCGATTCGCTCATACAAGAATCCATTGTGACGGTCCTCTTGCCGATCCATCGACTGCACCAGATCTTGGATCGCCTCGGTGACGACTGGATCATTCACCTTGGCACTCACTTTGCTCAAAATGGCGTTACGCTCGGGAGCAGGCAACGTGTTCAAATAATCGAGTCGCCACTCGAAAGTCACACCGAAGGTGGATCGATAAGGCACCTGAAACATCCAACACATCGCTTGTTGCGCGGCGATCGACGCCACGGCAACGCCGATGCCGAGCATTGCGGAGGTCAACAGTTTTCGCCAAATAGTGACTCGGCGAGCTCGTTGCGACTCTGCCGAAGCGGTCTGCGGAGTCAGAGTGTGAATGATCGCAAGCATTAAGAACGCCATAGGCACTAGGCAGATCATCGCGAGATTGATCTGGCGAGTGAGAGCCGCGGCCAGTAAGAGCAAGCAGAGCGAGACAAGGCGGCGTACCGGCAACTCACCCGTTCGCAGGCAGATCCAGCCGTAACCAGCGATGAGGCACACCAGCGGGTTGCTGAACGCCTCCGTTCCGACGCATTGGGCAAATAGATAAAGCCAGGGAGTGAGGGCAAGGAAAACGGAGAAGAGGAGACGGAGAGAGAATCGGTTCGTTATTGTTCTCACGACGAAGAACAAGGAGTAGATCAGGAACAAATGCTGAACGACCAATAGACTATAGATCCCAATGTCATTCAGTTCCGGCGTACCAATCGATAGATAGGGCAATCCGTGACCAGTGAGCAGGCTGCCGGCGATCCCCCCAATGATCATTACCAATCGACCAAAGAAACAGTAACCCGGTAGCCAATGAATGATCCCTTTAGGCGCGAAAGTGGACGCGATCTCGTTGAATCCATCCGTGTCCCGCCAAAGCGGCGGGAGGGTTAGCAGAATATACAGCGATGGAAGAACGAGGACGGCGATCCATAGCCAGTCTCTTGCTCCTATCCTCCCTGTAAATTCTGACGCCGAACCGGACTCAGTCATCGAGTTAATGCTTCGGATACAAAATCACGATGACTGCGTACTCGAGGATAACTTTGGCGCTAGCTCTGGTGCTGCACTCCTCCGCAAGGATCTGCCCAGATTGGTGTAGGCTGACGCTAAGCTCAGCAGATAATTGATTGCGAGTGCCAGGCCAAGAAGCAGAGCCGGAGCGTAACTGATGCGATAGCGAACAACATCTAGCGAATGGACGACCGCAATGGTGAGAACGTTTCCGTAGATCGCGGCAAGGACCGCGACGACTACCAGTCCGGCCAGGAGTAAGGCTCGCCCCCGCCGGCTTACGGAGATGCCGGCAATCGCGGCAAAAAAGGCAAGTTGCATCCAAGAGCTGATCCAAGCGAGAAGAAGAGCCAACTTGGCTAAAATCGGGCAGCCGAGCGGGTGCGATGGATTGCTGGCCATCCTCTCCAGACGCTCTCGATAAGATTGATAAAGGTTCTCAATGTGTGGTGAAAGCGAGCTGTCAGGTAAAAAATGGCGTGAGACAATCGCTTCGTGATTCAAGTCGACGGATTTCGCCGTCGAGTAAAAATCTCCGGCGCGAGGAAAGAGAAATAATCTGATCTGTTTCCATACCTTGTGGACCATGGAAGACGGAGCGTGGAGCCAAGCACGAAAATATGCAGAGTAACAGGCCGCAGCCAGTTCGCTGTCGCTCCAGCCTTTATTCTGCTTGATGATTGAGAAAAAACCCGAGCGATATTGAATGTAATCTGCATCGAATCCCAGAGAGTGGTAACGGCCCGGGTTCTCTTTCGCTGCCCCGAAGACCTTGGTCAATTCTTCGTAAAGAACTGGGCTCGCTGCGTCTGAGCCGTTCGTATTCAGTGAAGCGTCGCTGGGACTCGTCTCCAATATTTGCGCTGAATGAATAGAAACAAGTGTGAAAGGAAGAAAGAGCTGGGCATCCTTTTGAAAACCCAAGAATCTCGGAAGAAAGAATAGGAAGAGGATTGCGATGGCCCCAGTCAGGAATGGTCCCAATCGCAGAAGGCGAGTCGTGTTGCCGAAGCCGCCGATACCCACGCTCAAAAGACTAAAACCGAATGAAAATCCCCAGCCCGGTTTCAATAGCAGAATCACATACGATAGTCCCAGCACTCCGGCTCCAAAGGCGATGGCCGCTCCCGTTCGTCGCAATCTCCAACGTGCGGAAAAAAAAGAAATGAGACAACAGAAGTAAGCCATTTCGAAAAACGCCAACATCCCCTCGGGACGAATCGTGTTCTCTAGTACAGCCTGTTGCGGACTCCACGCGTAAAACGCGAACAGCAATAGCGGGAAAACGAAGCATATCCACCGCCAAACCGGCTTAGGTGTCGGCACCAGCTGCCGATACGAACGCCACGCCAGCCAAAATAGAAGTATACCGGCCACCCCCAGAAAATGCTGGACGCAACTGATGGCACCAAAATTGTCGGCGACTTTCAGGATCCCGGCAAGCAAGGCGGGATAAAGCCAATCTCGTCCGTCGGTTTGTTGAAATCCAAGCCCGCTTAGCCAGGAGAGGGCGGGGTGCAAATACCCCCAGCTGTCGCCGTCCGCGAACGGAGTGATTGGCAACTGAATCCGGACGATTAGACCTCCGATCAAAATGACGATGACAATCCAGAGAGGGAGAGGATTGGATCGAAACAATTGCTTCAAACGTTCGCCGCGCTCCATCGTGTAACCTGACGCTCCGTCGTACACTCTCGCAAATCTTTCGTCTATAGTGGTTTTTTAACTCCCGATTCGCTACCTGTGACGGATGGTGACTGACGGGGCGATAAGAATCACGGTGCCGTTTAGATTGGAACCAATCAAATTCGGAGTCGGTGACTTGACCCTCGCAGTGAGAGAGTTCAGAACTAACTGACTGTTTGCGTTGAGGCCACTGGGGCTTAAATCTCGGCGGATCAAGTGTCTCGATGTCTTAAAATGGGTAACTCAAAAACCTTCTCACGTTGGATCGACGTTGCAGCTTTTTTTCTACTTTTTGTGGGCATCATCGGAGGGGTCGTTATTCGAAGCCGACTGCCATCGGTCCCTATTCCCGATCCTGACACCTGGGGATATCTAAATCCTGCCCTCTCCTGGTTGGACGGCGCTGGCTTTCAGCAAACTTATGGCAGGGATTGGTTCTATCCGGCGATCCTGGCCGCGATTTTGAAGTTCGGCGGAGACTTTTCCTGGATCGTTCGGATCCAGGAGATTCTGGGGCTGGCCGCAGGTGTCCTCATGTGGGCTACCTTTCGGCTCTGGCTGGCTTTTTTCAACGTCTCTACCATTTTCACCCGCATCGTTTCTTTGGCGATCGGCAGTCTGCCAATCCTAATCTATCTGTTAAGTCCCAATGAAGCGCTCTTCGAGATCGCAATTCGGCCGGAGGGCGTTCTTGCCTTCTTCGTTTTTTTGTACGCGTTCTGTGTCACCGCGTATTTTCATGCTCGCTGGCGGACTCACCACGACTGGCATTGCGTCTTATTTGGCGCCGGCTCACTGGCATTATCTTATGCGATTCTTCTTTTGAAACCGAGTTGGGGGTTCGCCCTAGGTTTTGCCATCTTGCCATTAGCAGCGGGACTTCTTGGCAGAAGCCCCTTCTCCAGGCGTGTCCTCCCGTTTGCTTCCGGAGTGGTCGTGGTTGCCGTTTTTTGGGCGACCCCGATCGGTCTCGGCTTCCGGAAAGATTCGTTCGGACCACTATTTCCCGCGTTTGTCTTGGTGTCGTATCACGCGCCCCAGATCGTTGCGAACGCGGAAAAGCATCATCTGATAGATGACCCCGCGAGTGTGGACGGGACTTTTTATCAATCATTAAAGGCGGTTCTGGCGGAAGCTAAGCAGCACCCCAGCGGCTATCACACTTTAGGATTCGACCCTGAATACATTGTTTTCGGCCCAGATAACTACTTTTGGAACCTAGCCCGGCAAGAACGTTGGGATACGACCGCTCTGAAGAGGTTCTGTTACTTGGCTTATTTACGGGCCTGGGTAGGATCGCCCGGAAAGATGCTAACCAAGCTCAGAAAACAACTCCTGGTATTTTTGTACCCGAAGGGAGGAGACTTTTTCGAGCACTCGCAGTCCGAGCACATCGAAGAGGAACTTGCTGCCGACAAACAAGTACTTCCGGGAGCAGATTCTACAGCTTATCTGAAGAGCGATGCTGTCTATGTCTCGTACCTCCAGCAGCTCAATAACGTGAAACCGTACGGGTCGCAGACGAGCGGCTTTATATGGGGTCAGATCATCTCGAACCGGTACGCGCAGTTTGCTCCGTGGATCCAGCTCTGTTTCTTCGTCAGTGCCATTCTAATATTTGCTCGAAACTCGCTGTCCCCTTTTCGTCTTCCATTCCTGGCAGTGGCTGCGTTGGTGACGGCGGTTTACGGAAACGCGTTCACGATTATGCTCGTCCATTCTCTTGACGTCGGGCGTTTTCGCATCAGCTACGCCCCTCTATTTCTCCTTACGCTTTCAATGATGGTGACGTACTTTGCCATGCTGATAGCTGACTTGGTTAACGCTAAGCGACCAGAACGAGATTCGGCAGGCCAGAAGAGCGAACTCACCGATTAGTCCGGCAGAGCAGCCCGTTGAAATACTTGTAAGAGGCGAGAACGGATCGCGAAGAAGAGAGGATGATTGATTGGAAACAGTCTGCTCAGGAGCGCTTCGATTCGCTATGGATAACCGGCCGCTTTTCCAGGACCACCAGGAGGCGTGTACCAAATATCACGGGAAATCCGTGAAGAAGTTTATCTAGCAGCTGCATCGTCGGAAGCAGGAAGAGCGGGTAGACACAGGGTTTACTAAAACCTCCGGATAGTACGTACGATATCGCGCATAAGGTTTCACGGTGGGTCAGATTCCAACGAGTGAAAATCTGAGGTTTTTCGTTTTTGACAAAAAGCCGCCAGGCGTTTCCTTGAGCAGCATAATAGCCGTGTTCGCTCGGTCTTTCTGATCGTTCTGGAAACAATTCAATTTGGGCATTCAAGCCGAGGGGCTCATGATGAAACAGACCATAGATCAGTTTGCCAACGACGCCCATTGCCGGCTCGAATAGAATAATCCGCCCGTGCGGCGCAACGGCGCGCCAGAACTCATCGAGAGCTGATCCAGGATATTTGAGATGATGAAAGACATCGAAAAGGATTAAGTTTCCAATCGATTCGTCGCTGAAGCTCAGTTGGTACGCATTCTCAACCCGGTCTAACCACGGATTTGGAAAAATGTCGGTGGTAATGCAATTCGGGATAAATTCTTTTGCCACTCCGATACCGGAGCCTAACTCCACGATGCGACCCTGCCTGGGATCGGCAAGATGCAGCGCAATTTCTCGGTAAAACGTTTCGTAAATCTTTCTTAAGACAGGTCTCCGGTTCCAGGACTCTCTGTTTCGCAACATCTCATCGAGATGGCGTTGGACCGAATCGGGATGAGCCGCCTGCGCCTCATCGCTACTCACAAAATCACGCATTGCGGTTTAACATTCAGAAGCGTCGATGGTTTAGCAGGCTGTTCAAAAACATCGTCAGATGAACTTCAGTTTCTTGGCAGCAAATAGCACCATTCGCACAAGGAGCAGGCCGTGACGCCAACGCTGAATGTTCGTATCCCCGTAAACCCGTTCACAGTAGCGAATCGGAACGTCTAAAATCTTTAGATTCAGTTTACTCGCACCAAATAGAAGATCGAAGTCGCCGAACGGATCAAATTCGCCGAAATACGGACGGTTAGCAGCGAGTCTTCGGTAATCTTTTGCTAGCATCACCTTGGTCCCACAGAGGGTATCCTTAACCGATTGGCCCAGAAGCCAACTGAAGAGAAGGCTAAAGCCTTTGTTGGCACACATATTCAGGAAACGCATCGCTCGTCGCTCCATGGGA
This sequence comes from uncultured Verrucomicrobiae bacterium, assembly GCA_963804425.1. Taxonomy (GTDB): domain Bacteria; phylum Verrucomicrobiota; class Verrucomicrobiia; order Chthoniobacterales; family JAFAMB01; genus DASTDH01. Next base: position 68,641 of record CAWDQF010000012.1, read on the forward strand.
TAAACGAGGCGCGAACCATTAGCGAACTCGCATTTCCGGGTCGCCACCGCATCGTAAAATTTCGGTAGTTCCTCCGGCGGCATCGTCAAGTCTGCATCCAAAATCATTAACAACTCGCCCTCGGCAAGATCAAAGCCTTCCCGAACTGCATTGCCTTTTCCAGAACCCGACTGTCGATGAATCTTGATTTTGCGGTCATTATATCGTTGCGCGACTCTCTCGATCTCTTCCCAAGTGTTATCTTTTGAGTGGCCCTCCACAAAAATCAGTTCAGTCCACTCACCGAGGTGAGGAGTTCGGAGTACGGCATTCTCGATATTGCCCGCTTCGTTGCGCGCCGGAATGATCACCGACACCGTTCGAGGTTTTAATTCAGCCGTCTTCTGCAACGGGCGGGCAATCGCAAAGTTTACCAGACAAAAAGGAGAGAGAACCGGCGCAATCCAGCGATTGATGAAAGCCTCGATCCCCCAGAGTCGAATGGGAAGAAGTAGGCGCGATTCGAACCTGATGAGCTCCCAATCGCTCAGTCTCAGCAATCCGGCCACGTCCTCCCGAGTTAGCCAGTTAGATTCTGGTTGCCTCTCGCGCAAACCGACCACGGCCGAGAGCCAGACGAGTGGCTTCCACAAATGGCTATGGAAATTGAGAATCAGGCGCGTCTCCGCATGGGATACCTTCTGGAGGCGTTCGAAAAGTGTTTGTACGTCCGCAGCCAGATTGATGGTATCGGACAAGATGATGTAATCGAAGCACTGGTCAGATAGCTCAAGCGTTTCCCCATCGGCCACGGCAAACTCCGCTTCGGGCACTCGGCTCCGAGCTTCACTGATTTGATGTTCCGAAAGATCGATACCAGTTTTCGATCTGGCTCTCAAAGCGGCCAGCAACTCGCCCCTGCCGCATCCAATTTCCAGCACCGATTTATCCTCCGGTATCAGGAGATTGAAGTATCGGGCAAGCAACTGGCGATAGAAAATCGCTTGAGCGGGTAGAGCAGAATTCTTTTCGAAGTGGTCTCGCACCTTTGTAAGATGGCTTTCCGCTTGCGATGAGAGCGTTTGCATCGTCGTATAAGTCCTTCTTAGCCCGATTGTCGAATGGTTGCAAAACCATTTGACTGGTCTTCTCTTTGTCGCTAGGCCATCAGACTATTCTATGATCGTCGCTGTCTGCGGCACGTTTTTGTTACTGGTGGTCGCCCTGCTTGGCCGATGGAGGCGTTCGATCGAACTCACAGTAGACCATGCGACCGAGTTGACGCCGAAGACTCGGATCGAAGGCCAGCCAATTCGCAGGACGATCTTCCCTGTCGCGGTGGGCGTTTTGCTTCTTTGGGTGGTGGGAGCGCATTTTTGCTTGCCGCTGTCGCTCGCTTACCTCGACACTTCCAACGCTCGGGTCGCTGCATTTAACGTGCAGCACCTTCACCAAAGCCGGCAGGTTTCAGGCGAATACATTCTAATCATCGAAGGAAGCAGTCTAACTAACCACGGAGTCGATGGCGCCGCGCTCGAGCAGTCGCTGCGCGCTTCCGGTTTCCCAGTCACAGTGCTTCAGCTTTCGCTGAGTGGCGCCAATCACCTGGAGCGACTGCAACTCCTGCAGAATTTCGCTAGTGCTTTGTCCCCCAGCGATTGGCAGCGGCTCCGCCAATCACGCCTAATTCTGGCTCATGAGGTGCAAGCATTATATGACCGCGATCCCCTGCTCAACTATTGGAATAATTCATTCACAGCCCAGACACTGGGCTATTCCAATCCAAGTAACCTACCTATTCTTCTTGACTGGCTCGCTCATCGATACGATTTCCGCGAACTCTGGAACCGTCGCTCCTATTTGCACTTAGCTGCCATCCAATTCCTCTACAATGCATTGCGGATCAGTTACCTTCAGCGACTTGACGCAGCGGACAGTGTCTCGCCCGTAGCTGGGTTCGACCCAGCGCCAAAACGACCAGACTTTCACCCTCCAGGACTATTACCACTCGACTTCCCGCAACAATGGAATTTGGCCGGCCGCCAAGCTTACGATCGCGTGACGTACTGGAATACGGCCCGAGACGCCGCGTTTCGTTCCGTATTTAATGGACGCGTCCAATCGGAACTTTTCTTCTCGTTTCCTGGTTGGCTGTCTTACGAGTTCAATTATGATAATTGGTGGTCCAGCGCACACCCTGCACAATTGTTCTTTAACGGAAACAAACCGGAGGTTCGTGAGAGATTGCGTGATCCGGGATTTTGGAACGATCCGGGCCACCTAACTAGTTCAGGCGCCGAAATCTACACTGAGGAGCTAACCGAGTTTCTCAAGAAGCATTGGGCGGCTCAACCTGGCTAGGTAACCAGAGCGAGACTTCCCGATGACGACGACAAGATCTAGTTCGGATCGTCCAATCCGCAATCACCTGCATGCTGTTTAACTCAGTTTCCTTTTTCATCTTTCTGCCTATTGTTCTTGCCGGGTATTGGCTGTGGTCAGGTAATTTTGGCCGAAAACTCTTACTGGTAGCTGCTAGCTGCTTTTTTTACGCGGCCTGGGATTGGCGATTTCTTGGTTTGCTGGGCTTCGTGATTGTAACAACGTTCGCCGCTTCGCGATTGATCGTCCAGTACAAGGAAAGAGCTGTCCGATCCTTGGTCATTCTTTGGATTTGTATCGGCTTGCAGTTAGCCGTCTTAGCTTTTTTCAAGTACTTCAATTTTTTTGAGAACAATCTGTTCAATACTTTGTCGATGGTCGGATGGCCATCGGCGTTTCCATTTTTGCGCGTCTTGTTACCAGTTGGAATTAGCTTTTACACGTTTCACGCGATCACCTTGGCGGTCGACACCTTTCGCGGTAAGGTCAATACTCGCATCTCGCTCTTGGATGCCGCTCTTTACATCGCATTTTTCCCACAGCTGGTCGCCGGACCGATCGTGCGCGCTTCTGCTTTTCTTCCTCAATTAGCAACGAAGCGGTTAGTGTCCGGGGACGACTGCTTCGCCGCTGCGCAGGCAATCGTGACCGGATTTCTCTACAAAGTCGTCTTCTCTGATTCGATTGCTCCTTTCGTAGATAAGATCTATGAGCGGCCGGCCGATTACTCTGGCCCTTTCCTGTTGGCGGCAACCTTCGGGTTCTACTGTCAGATCTATTTCGACTTCAACGGCTATTCGCTGATTGCGATCGGTGTATCCCGACTCTTCGGATATAAACTACCTGATAACTTCAACTTCCCGTATGCCGCCACGACTCTGGGATCGTTTTGGCGCCGTTGGCACATTTCCCTGTCGAGCTGGCTGCGCGATTATCTTTACATCCCTCTAGGCGGCAATCGCTTTGGGCTCTCGAAGCAAATGAGAAACCTCTTGATCACGATGTTGCTCGGCGGGATCTGGCACGGAGCGAATTGGAATTTCGTAATCTGGGGAGTCGCTCATGGAACTTTCCTGGCGATCGAGCGATTCTCGCAGGTACGTCGCCTTATGAGCATAACCGCCGCCGATCGCCCGTTCGGCTCTCTCGCTTTAGGCTGGTTGATGACCCAAATCTTGGTCTTACTCTGTTGGATACCATTTCGAGCCAAAACGCTCGGCGATTCATTGGCGGTAATTTCCGGCATCTTTACTTGGCGGACGATGACGGCAGCGGAACCCATTGCGATTCCTCTTGCTTTGCTGGTTCTGCCGATTGCCTGCGACACTTTCCTAGTCCGTCTGCTGCGCTCTCAATCGCGGAAGCCCAAGCTGCGGCCCGAACTGGGCTTTGCTCTCTTGGTTCTCTGCGGGTTGTGCGTTGGTCTAATCGCCAAAACCGGGCTGCGCAGCTTTATCTATTTTCAATTCTAAGGCGCAACCCGCATCTTGTCTTCGGCATAGCTCATCGGAATATCAGTCTGTGCTCTGATCGAGCTGGACACTTGTTTTTGCGCTCGATCAACGAGTGGAGGAATATGGGAGAGGATGAGCCGCTGTACATGCGCAGCTCGGGCTAGTTCACCGATGCGTTTAGGAGGTGAATGGCGGCTATAGAGCTCGACCGGTGAACCGGGCGGATCGAGCACGGCACAGTTAAAAACAAGCAGGTTAGTTCCCTCCGCTAGTTTTTGTAGGTTGGGTAACCCGGTTGGATCGATGTCTCCCGAAAAGGTGACGCTCCGGCCGTTGAATTCCACCCGGTAAGCGAGCGCTGGAGCATCTCCGTGATGGGTGGTTACCGCTGAAACTTTTACACCGTCCTTGCTCTCGCTCACAATGAAGGGCGATAGCGACAAATCGTTTGGCAGATTGTGCGCTTCCCAGGTTACCGGGGACCCGAAACGCTTGAGATAAGCCCACGCTCCTCCCCCACCAAACAAGAGATCTACAAATCGGCTCGTGCTTGGATAATCACCATCTCCGGATGGTCCGTAGATCTGAAAGTGAATAGGCTGAGTCGCAACCGCCACTCGGGCTTTCATTATACTTGGTAAGTCGGCCGTATGATCGATGTGGAGATGTGTCAGAAAAATCGTGTCGACTTTATCGATATCGACATGCAGCTCGCCCAAACGCGTGAACGCGCCGGAACCGACGTCCACAAAAAAACGGGGCTCTCCCTCGACCAGGATGAGATTACAGCTCGCAGCCCGGCCGGCGGGTCGAGGTCCACCGGTCCCCAGAAAAAGAACTTCCATTGCCGATGAACTCGCAACACCGAAGTCGGGACGAGCGAGCAGATAGAGCAGGCCGATCGCAACGAGGGCAATCCGAATGAGACTGACCCATAGTTGCTTGAGCGCCCGGCGTCCCTGTCCCGGCCCGGTCGCATTCCAGTTTCGCATCGCAATTTTACCGTCGATATTTAGCGGTCGCAACGGTGAGGCCGATCCCCAAACATCCTGGACACAATCGAGAATCCGGATGCTCTAGCTCTGTTTCCTCCGCTAGAATGAAGAGGGAGTGACACGGGTCGTGAAGACAATTGACGAATCGGGTCGACGGCCGGCCGGTGTGCGCACACTGGCCAACCCGCACCAGACCTTCTTCCACCTTCACGGTCATCCGCTGATCAAAGACAAAGCATTCACCTAACCAATGCTTGTTCCCGTATTCCTTTTGGTAATTCATGATTCCACCACGGAGCTGGAAGACGTTCGCAAATCCTTGGGAACGCAAGAGGGCAGATGCTTTCTCACACCGAATCCCTCCGGTGCAGTACATGAGGATTTTCTTTTCCTTGAGGTTCGCGAGATCGCTCAGGCGTTTGGGTAACTCGCGGAAATGGTCGATCCCACAATCAATCGCATTTACGAATCTTCCGGCTGCGGTCTCATAGTTGTTTCGCACATCGAGCAAAACAACATCGGCATCTTCCTCGATTGCCCTTTTCCACTTCCTCGGACTTAAGTGATTAATCTGATCTGCGCGAAGGGGCGCCTTGTAATTCAGGGCGACTATTTCCAGACGAACCCGCACGCTCAGTTTTGGAAACGTATCGACGTCACCGGCCGTCACTTTCAGCTCTACATCGGCAAACCGTCCATCATTGCGAAGTGTCCCGACATAGTCCTTGATAGCGCCAACCGGACCAGCCAGCGTGCCGTTGATCCCTTCCGTCGCGACGAGGATGCGACCCTTCAACCCAAGAGATCGGCAAAGGTTTCGCTGTGCGTCTGCGAGCTGCGCCGGATCAGTGATCTCAACGTATTTATAATAGAGAATTACTGGATACAGGTCCGCTCGAAGCATCCCCGAAATAGTAGTCTTTTTCAGAAAATGCAACCGCGGCTGTATTCCCTGTCCCACGCTGATATCAGTTTTGGAGTTATTCATGACCGAGTGAAGCGGTCATGCAGAGCCAGGTGAAGGGAGGTTGTGAATAACTCCGCCGCGAGCAAAATAAATGCTGGCGAAGGTCCTGCCTCGACTCGATCACGGTCGGTCGCGCACAACCCTAAGAGGGTTACTGAAAGACTAGCCGGCGAGCCGCGGAGGCCGCTTGCTCGCGCCTTCGGCGCTATTTACACTCTTTAATGTGCGTCCAGACGCTTCACAAAACTCTTCCCACCCTCGCTGTACGCGACCCAAACCGCATGGGTCTTCGGGTCAACGGCTAGCGTGTGCGTTCCCGGCGGGGTCTGAATGTTCCCCAGCAATTTCACGCCATCATCCGTTTCTTCCAGCACGGACAAGCCTTGGGAGCCGCTCGCGCAGTAGATCCGCTTGTTTCCTGGATCAAACGCGATCTGATCAACGCCGGAAACGATGTCGACGGCGGAGAGAAGTTTGCCCGTCTTGATGTCGAACACAGCGAGTTTACCGTTACCGCCGCCAGAAAATAATCTTCCGATCTCGCTATCGAGGGCTAAGCCATGCGGCTTTTCCGCTGGTGTGGTCGTCCAGGTGTCGACCACCTTGTTTGCCGCAGGATCGATGATCATTACAATCGGTTTGGATTTGATGTTCTGATAGACCCGGTCGGAAGCGGGATCGTATTCGACGAACTCTGGTGCTTCCTCCACTTTGATCGTCGCGACAATCTTTTTCGCCGTCGCATCGACGACCCAAAGGTCAGTGGCATCATCGTGACAAACATAGACCAAACCATTTTTTGGATTGAACACCAAACCGTCCGGTGCGCCCGGCAGCGCGACCTCTCCGATGACTTCCAATTTCTCCCGGTCAACAATCACCAGTTTTTTCTGATCGCTGACCGTGACGTAGTAGCGATTATTCTTCGCGTCGACCGCTGTCCCTTGAGCCGCTCCCAGCCCAACGCTCTTAATCAGTTTTCCGTCCGCGAGATTGATAATATCAAGCGTCTTGTTTTGGGTATGATTGGCTAGCAGTCGATTGTGTTCACCGTCGATTTCCAGGAAATCGAATCTGCCGGTTGTTCCGGGAACTTCGAATGAATCGGCGGATGCCAGGGGCGCTTCGGCCGCGAGCACTTCGTTACCAAGACCGATACCGGCCGTTAGAATGCAGATGGCCCAGATATTTCTGCTGTGAAGGATTAAGTCGCTGAGACGCATGGTGATTCGGTATTCAGATTTGAACTTCACTCCGGTTTCGTAGGTATAATCGTAGTACATGGATAACGCGATTCCGCGTACCTTCATAGATCCGCCAAGGCGCATCGGTCAAATCCTTGACCTTAAAATAAACCCCAATTCTGTTGTAAAAGGTATAACTCGCCGCTAGGTTCCGTGACGATTTTGTCAACAGCAGCCCATTTTTTTCGGAGTGTAAAATTTTCTCGTTAAAGCCGTTCTTCGCTCTTCGAAGAGCCGAATAGCTCAGCGCTCGATCGAATAGATTTCTGGCTGTTCGACTAAAGTCGTCAGCAACTCGTGGTACGAACGCCGTGGCAGCAGGACTCGGAAAACCCAAAGTTCGCGATTATTCTCCAGCGCACTTCGCTCAACCGCTTTGGACGGGATTTCGAACTGTTCCAAAAGATTCTCCAACTTCACTTCGGTTTTGCCTTGAGCCGGATTCACAACCAGGCGAATCACCGATTCAGTCGCTCCAGCTAGTTTGCTGCACTCCCACCGATTAATGAAAGTGAGTACACCACGTGCGAGTAGGGTGAGACCAATCCCGGCGCCCGCGTGACCTGCCCCAATCGCCATGCCCATCGCGGCGACCAACCAGATGGTCGCGGCAGTCGTCACACCGTGTACACTGGCGCTTCCTCGGAGCAGTACACCGCCGCCAAGGAATCCGACACCGGTGACGATTTGCGCAGCCACGCGGCCAGAATCGCCAGTACTGCTGGTAAACGCGTACCCGACCATGGTAAATGCAGACGAGCCGAGTGCGATCAAAGCCATTGTCCGAATACCAGCCGGTTTTTCTTTGCGCTGCCGTTCGACTCCAACCCAGGCCCCACAGACCAGCGCAAGAATGCTAAGGAGGACGGATCCCCATGGGAAAGGGAGTAACGAATGCCAATTATCAGTGAGCCATTGCATGAGAAAGAGTTAGAGGTTGAGGGTTGGAAGTTACAAGTTGCAAGTTGCGGGTTGGAAGTGTTCTTCCGCGGCGCCGGTAGAGGCGAGGCTCCCGCGGCCAGCCGAGCCGCAGCAAGGATCGGCTCTGGGTCCGGCTGGGGGGTGTTTCGGCGAAGCTCACCACATAGTCACACAACCGCCCCTTTGCGCACCATTCGCATGATGCGGGAGCCTCGCCCTAGCGGAACTGGTGTTTTCTAGCTTCCTCGCAGCGCGGGAAAAATTTGAAGAATTTCTTCCAAATTTGGTCGACGGATCGCGCGAACGACGACCATCTGCTCGTGCGCATTGACTTCTGCGACGAATTGATCGTTCGGTTTGTGGCCCAGTAGAAGCGTCCCTAGAGGAGAATTGTAGGGTAGCGGCAGAATGTACCCAGAGTCCGGGACCTGGTTATCGCGAGCGCCTGCGATCAAAAACCGCTCACCGGCTCCGTTCAATTCCATCTCGACAATCGTGCCGATTTCGATTGTTTCAGCGGGTCCATCGATGACCCAAGACCGCGGATCTACCAGCCGGTGGCCCTGGTTTATCAGGGCGTTCATTTCGTTGGTGAGTCGCCGTTGGACGCGACCCATCGTTCGAAATTTTTCTTTAGCCGCCTGATAGGGAGCGTTCTCGCTCAGGTCCCCATCTTGTTTGGCAATTTTGGCTTCCCGAAGCGCCTCATTCTTCTGTGCCTGGGTGGTTTCAAAGCGCTCACCCAGTTCCCATGCGCTCACCGTGGAAAGAATGATCTTCCCGTCCATACCTCCAAGGTAGTTAAGGCGGGCGGTTTAACAACGCCTTGTGGGTACGCGATCTTTCGGTCCTTCAGACCTGCCCTCCAACGAAACGAATGCCCAAGGCTTTAGCCCATGCGCGTCAACCTAAGGAAGGTGCCTGCTAAAGACGCTGAGGGATGCTTCTCTGCCGTCCCGGCTTGTCCGCCGTGGTCTCGCGACAGCGAGACGAAGGAGGAAGGGAGTCGCTTGATCGCAAGTGGGTCGCTTAGACACGTGGCATTGACGGCAGCTAAACACCAATAAGAGACCTGAACATTTCAGCCGTCCCTAGCGGGACGGAGGTTGCTTTTTCCCGCTTCCCGGCACTTCGTACCGGGCTACTTTCAAGCGTCCCTAACGGGACGGAGAGGCTTTTCCCGCTTCCCGGCACTTCGTACCGGGCTACTATCAAGCGTCCCTAACGGGACGGAGAGGCTTTTCCTGCTTCCCGGCACTTCGTACCGGGCTACTGTCAAGCGTCCCTAGCGGGACGGAGGCGCTTTTTCTCGCTTCCCGGCACTTCGTACCGGGCTACTTTCGCTCTGTCCTTCCGGGACGATTTTCCGGCTACTTTCATTGCGTTCCTTCCTCCTTCGTCGTCGCCGCGGAACTACGGCGGACAGGCCGCAACCCATTGCTCAACACTGTGGAGACAGCTCTGCTGCTGGTCCGGGCCCTTATGTTGACGCCCATGGGTTTTAGCCTGGACCATGTTCCCAATGCCCTTCGGGCGCTCACGCCGTCACGTTATTTCGTCGTCGCGCCGTTTCGCCACCATTCCATCGCCAACCGTTAACTTTTCGCCTGTTCCGCCAGCCATTGTTTCATGAGCTTTTGCGAAATGGTTTCGATGTGCGGAAACCGGGCAATGTGCCGGCGCAAAACTTCCTTCGTCTCAGCGACATCAAACCAGCGCACTTCCGCCAGCTCTGAACCACAGGCAATTTCGGTCGTTACGGCTTCCGCGAAATACCCAAGCATCAAGGATTGTGGAAACGGCCAGGGCTGTGAGCCGAAGTAGCGCAAATTGGTGATCTCTAGACCAGCTTCCTCCTTGACTTCGCGGAGCACTGCCTCTTCCACACTTTCACCGGCTTCCACAAAGCCGGCCAGAGTCGAAAAAAGACCCTCCGGCCAGCTTGGCTGGCGGCCGAGAAGGCACCGATCACCCTGCTGAACCAACATGATTGTTGCGGGGTCGCTCCGGGGAAAGTGTTTCACAGCGCAATCTGCATTGGTGCAGGCCATGACATGGCCCGCCTCTTCCGGTATAGTCGGACTTCCGCAGCGAGAACAAAATTTCTGGCCCTCGTGCCAGTTGATTAGCGCTCTCGCATAGAGGAGCAATCGCTGATCTTCGGGCGTTAGAACTCCGCGGGACTCACGAAGCTGAATAAATCGTGCGTCGCCTTCGCCCAGGCCGAGCAGTGAGAGTGCTTCGTCCGCCGTTTTCGGTTCGGCAAGATTGGCGGCGAAAGCAGGCTGGCTGTCAGCGAGCAGCCCGAGGAAAATCGGCTGAACCGACGAGGGAAGCGCTGCCGTCTGTAGAACCAAAGGTCGCTTCTCTCCCGATATGGCGAAAAGATTTTGGCCACGCCACATTACGTAGACTCCAGCGGAACCGACGCGTTGCGCTTCCAGCCAGGTCATATCATTGCGCAGATGCGCTTCTCGCTGCAGAACAATGAGTGGAAAATTTTCTAAGAATTGATCATAAGGCATAGCCTCTGCTTCCTTTCGAGAAACGATTATGAACGATCTTCGGAGCGGTGGCGTCTCAAGAGACTGTATGGGACTGGCAAATCTGTATAGGATTTGCCGAACGGGAACCCACTAATGTCCATTCTACCCAAAATATCAGTGCCGAAAGAAACTGCGGATTTGCGTCCACGGGAGATTCTTTTCCAGGAAACCCGCGGCTTCAAGTCATCGTTGGAGCCATTAAATATCGGGCTCTCAGTTTCGCGGGCAAAAGTTCGGCTCAGAGGCGACGAACCGCGAAAGCCTCCTTATTTTGCTTGCTGCTACGACGTCGGGACGCTTCTGAACATAAACATCGTAGCTTTTCTCTACCCACTCTTAACTGATTGGGAGATAATGGAAAGGCAGGCGGAAAGCTACCGATTGCGAATCCGGGCGGCATTCCGGGAGGAAATGATTCACGCGATTCAAGTGTTCGCTGCGCGTACTCGTTACGAGACTACACCGGAATTGCAGAATCGATTTCCGGATACCGAGGCGTATTATGACTACTTGTTGGGGAAGATTATTGACGAGCTGGCTGTTAGCCAGGAGGGCCATGAAGCAGTGCTAACGGCGGCCAGGCTTTATTACGAAGACTGGACGATCACGAACATGGAAGACCTTCGGCAGATTGATCGGAATCGGCACGGGAGAGACGGATACATGGTCAGCGAATTGATTCGTCAATTGATTCAAATCCGGTTTGGCGAACCTTTGAGCGAGGAAGCGAAAGGCAAAGCGTGGGATAAAAATCGCGTCTTTTCACTCAGGGAATTCGGCACCACGGAAAACCTTCTCAATTCGATGGCTGGAACGTTGCGCAAGGCCGTGCCGAAATTGGTTACCCTCAGCCCGACGCTGGCCGAAGCGCTGGAGGAAATCGAAACCATGATTCAACGCCTGCATCGTCCGTCAGAAAAATCACTGTGAATGATCTTATCAAAGTCTGAGCCATCGAAAGAGTCGCTCCTCACGCGCATCGAGTCGACGCTGCTTGGGTTGGAACCGGAAATTTCGCGAATCCGCCGTTACCTCCACCGCAATCCTGAACTCAGCGGCGAAGAGCTTGAGACGACCCGATTCTTGAGCGAGCAGCTGACAAAACACGGAATTCCTCATCGCGCAGCTGAGGATGGCAAGGGGATCATCACCGAGACTTTTTCGGCCGGATCGAAAAGAGCCCCGACCATTGCGCTCCGGGCAGATATCGATGCATTGCCTATTCAGGAAGAGAGCGATACCGAGTACCGCTCGGTGAAACAAGGGATCATGCATGCTTGCGGTCACGACGCCCATACCGCCATGCTGCTGTGCAGCACTATCGCTCTCCATCAAGCTGGGCCGCTGCCCGTTGCTTGGAGAAGTATCTTTCAACCTTCCGAGGAGCATGGCCGCGGCGCATACGAGTTAGTGAAGCAAGGAGCGGTTGATGGCGTGGAGGCTATCCTGGCGCTACATGTCGACCCGAACAGAGAGGTCGGCTACCTAGGCATCACGCCGGGACCCCGCACCGCATTCTGTCGAGATTTTACAATTCAGGTGGTTGGCAGCGGAGGTCACGGCGCGAGACCGCATAACACCATCGATCCGATTGCCGTCGCCGCCCAGTTGATCACCTTGATTTACCAAGCAATGCCCAGACAGATCGATTCCCGAGATCCGGTGGTGGTGACGATAGGCATGATCCAAGGAGGGCAGACTTACAACGTCATTCCAGATTGCGTGACGCTGAAAGGAACTCTGCGCACGCTGACGAGTGCTGTCGCCGAACAAACTCTACTCACGCTGAATAGACTTTGTCACGGAACCGAGCAAGCTTTCAATGCCTCAATCTCGATTGATTGCAGTACGCTTCTCCAGGGTATGACGAACGATCCACATTTGACGGAAATCTGCGTGAACGCGGCCCGCGAATTGGTCGGAGCAGACCGCGTGGTCACAGACGATCGACCTAGCCTGGGGGGCGAGGATTTTGCTGATTACCTGACTCGGGTGCCCGGTTGCATGATTAGCCTTGGAGTCAGGCACCCCGGAGCAGAGACCACTCCCTTGCATACTTCAGGATTTGATATCGACGAACGCGCACTACTGATCGGGGTCAGACTTTTGACTCGCATCCTTCTCCGCTGGCCGATCGGAACCTGATTGTCAGCTCGACCCGGTGAACCTATGTTGATCAAAATTGGATACGATATCGCGCTGCGGCTGGTAGCTCCAACCGCGGTTATTTTTGTCCTGCGCGTCCATCCTTCCCGCAAGGCCGATCTGGTCGAAGGAGAACATTTTCAAGTCGAACCTAACCTGCCGGTTGAGGATTACTTCGACAATTTCGAGAACCATTGCGGTCGAGTAAATGTTCCGGGCGGCATCGTGCGGTTACGAAACGACGGAGTTATTCGGGACTGCGGCGAGTTGGACATCTCCGCACCGGATGTTGGGCAATCCGAAATCAGCGATTTGCCGATATCGACTCTGTCGTTTGTCTTGCCGAGTCGTTACTGCGAAGTCGACAGCGAACTACTCAATTTCGCCTGGAACACGTTCCAGAATACATCGCCCGGTTGGGCTCGGGTTAAGGCGATTTGCGATTTTGTGCACGGCCACCTGCGTTTTGATTATTTGCAGGCTCGAGCCAACCGTACCGCGTTAGAGGCTTTTCGCGAGCGAGTCGGCGTTTGTCGCGATTTTACTCATCTGGCTATCACGCTCTGTCGCTGTCTAAACATTCCGGCTCGCTATGTGACCGGTTACCTCGGCGACATTGGAATCCCTCCGGATCCCAACCCGATGGATTTCAGCGCTTGGTTCGAGGTTTTCCTGGGCGAGCAATGGTACACCTTCGACGCGCGCCATAACCGCCGGCGGATAGGTCGAGTGGTCATTGGTCGTGGCCGCGATGCCGGCGACGTGCCAATCACGATGGTTTTCGGTCAGCATACGCTTGAACACTTCGAGGTGATCACGGAAGAGATAAAACCGTGAGCCGGTTCTTCATGAAGGGTTGGCCAATCGTTCGCGTGGCCTGAACATGCAAACCGGCTCGACGATCCTGACCTCGCATCGGCCCATTTTGCGACGCTATTCCTAGCTGTGGAACCTCACGATCCCCTGAATCAGGAACCCGGTGCCAATTATCGCACCACCCAATCCGACAAACCAGAACCATTTTCGTTTGGTGAGCACTGAAATGGCGGCTATGGCAATTGCGATCTGAAAAAGCGTGACCCCGCGAGCGAGCACATTGTGACTGCGAATGTGCGCTTGCGACTTCGCCTGTGCGTTTTCCGCTTCCTTTCTGATCTCCTCCTGCTCAGCCGCATACTGGCGAACCTTCTTCTCGTCTCCAGGATCGCTGTCTTTGCCCAGAGCGCGTTGGAGATCAATCTTGGTCGAAAGGATATTCGCCTTGATCCCTTTGGCCTGGTAGTAGGCCCATTGATCCGTAGCCTTCATTTGCTCGATCAATGCTTCATCGGAGTGATGCCCGGCAAGCAGAGATGAAACGGCCGCAAGCGCGGCAATCAAGGCGGTGCTCAGTGCGACGCCCAGGGTCCAGCCTTCGCGGGAATGCTCGGCACGATGATGGATTTCTTCGTGAACAGATTCTAAAGGCACTTCCGGCTCTTCCATAGAGATTAAAAGTCTGCGATACAGTCTTCTTGTAGGCGAAAATCCATTAATAATCCAGCTCATGCGGGCCAGTCCAAAAAAGCGCATCGAGACCAACTCCTCCGCCAGTCCACTAACCAGGCTGAATGAGGTGTTTCCTGAAATAAATCTTCCACCGGGACCAGATCAGTCTTCCCACGCAGACCGAACGCCAGCGCCAATCTGGAAGTTGGGACGCGTCATCTTACGTCGAGAAACGGCTCACCGCGGCGGAAAAACGGTTATTGTGGTCGACCAATTCGCAACCTACCTGCCACTGTCGGTAATCGAAACCGTCGCAAAGAAAATTCGGACGGCGTGCGGCTGCGGCGGATCGGTGAAAGGGAGAACGATCGAGGTTCAAGGTGATCAACCAACTCGACTGCGCGCAGCGCTCGAAAAGGAGGGGGTTATTGTAGGGGGTGTCAGATAAGGAATCCAGAAATTTAAAACTAGAACGGTTAGCGATAGTGGTTTCGCGGAACAGGTCGATAGAGCCGTCCAGATGACTGCGTGCGAACTTGCTGCGAATCTTTGATCTTATGGGCACCATTCTTTTGATTATCGTTGTGCTTTTATTGATCGGCGCACTTCCCAGTTGGCCTTACAGCAGCGGTTGGGGGTATTACCCGTCCGGCGGCCTTGGCTTGGTCTTGCTGATCATCCTGATCCTGGTAGTCCTAAAATATATTTAACTTCGCGGCTAAGGGCGAGTCAGTGACTATATTCGGAGTGGGACGACTAACTAGTCGTCCCATTTTTTTGTCAGCATGAACGTTTTTGCTTGCGTTGGCGGCATCTTTTATATTGGCTTCTCGGTTCCGAGAGGAGGCAAAACCTGTTGAATTTAGTATCTATCCGCACAACTATTGGGCGCCGAACTAACATGGCTATCGCCTCGGCTCGTCTCTACCGCCGCTAGTCGCGCGGCTCTCACCCGAGAAAACGCTCGGCAGTAGGCGGCTTCTCGCCCGCGGCGACCGCTGGCTCCGGCGCTCCCACTTGTGTCTCCAATTCGGTCTGTCCTCGGACCGGATCAGAGACGTTCTGTCCCAAACATCGAAACAAAAACTATTACGAAAATGAAAATCATCGATTTTTTTGCCGCACGACAAGCACTGCAATCAGCGGCCAGATCAGCCGATAAGGAGACGGAGCTTCGACGGTACATTCGCGCCATAGCGCGTCAGAAGAAGCATGTCTGCGATCCGTGCGAAGATCTCATGTTCCTTGTGTTGCTGATGGCAGCAGCAGTCTTGGGTCTGCTGGCAATATCCGGTTTTGGGTGAGCATATCGCCCATGGCAGATGGAGCGCTAAACTCGATCCGACGACTGAGCGACGGTTCGGAGGCAGCATCCATCTTCGGGAAGTCTGGAAGGAGACGGAAGGATCACCCCTTCCGTCTCCGAAGTGACGGCGCCTCGTTTGAGGTGAAAATTAATAACTATCCAGCCGGCTCTCTTGGCTCGAAATTCGAAATCAGTTTCATACAGGCGGATCCAAAAAAAAGAGACGAACGCGCAAAGATTCCAAAATAAACATTTTCGGCTTGCGCTCGCACCATCTTTTCTGTTCACTACCTCGCTCGCGAAAGGAGGCAGAACCATGACTTCAAAAATTATCCGCACCACGATTCAGCGCCGGACTTACATGGCTAATGCTCCTGTTCGCCTCGGCCACCGCTGATTGCGGGATTCTCATCCGAGAAAACGCTCGGCGATAGTCGATTCCCCGCTCTGCGGCAAAGGCTCGCGCTCTTGCTGGCGTCGACTCGGTCAGTTGCGTCAGACCGCGTCATAAAAGTTCTGACCCCGGCCTTTGAAACCAATCACGTATAAAATGTTTACCACTGAAACATCACACGACACCGAAAGATCTCGACGAAGTTCTTCCGAGAAACAGGAGATTTCTTCCGGGAAAATCATTGATTTTTTCGCGGCAAAGGAAACGCTGCGGTCAGAGGCGAGGTCCACTGACAAACAAACAGAGCTTCAGCAGCAAATTCGCGCCGCTACGCGCCAGAAGAGGCGTATCCATCTTTCCGACCCATGGGAGGATGCAATGCTTCTTATTTTGCTGATGGCGGCAGTAGTCTTGGGTTTGCTGGTAATTTCCGGCTTTGGGTGAAGGTAGAACGTCGCCTGTTGCACCGGAAGGCTATGTCGTTAGGGGTTATCCCCGCGCAAGGCGATGACTAACGAGACTGACCCTACCCAACCGCGGGCTGCATCTCCTTCTTTTCGGATTTGCTCCCAGTGAGTTTCGACAAGAACTCGTCGTGGGTCATCGGATGGGAAAACATCGGAAAATCATTCTCCACCGCATTTTCGTGAGCGGCTTGGCTCACCGTCGCTGCACAGTCCTTGAGCGTAATCACATCGTACCCCAGTTCGTAAGCGGTACGCATGGTCGATTCGACGCAGCAGTTAGTGAGAAAGCCAGCTAAAGCTACCGTTTCAATTTTGCGGTTGCGCAAGATGAAATCAAGATTGGTAGTAGCAAACCCGTCGAGACCGCGTTTCCCTTCGACGATAATATCTTCCGGTTGCGGTTTGAGTGTGTCCACGATTTGCGCACCCCAACTACCTTTTTCAAACGTTTCGCCCTCCTTACATCCTTTGAGGATCCCATATGGGGTAGAGCTAATCTCTCGGAAGCCAGGAGCGAACTGGATCGGTACATGGACGATCGTGGCGCCGGCTGCTCGCGCGCGCTCTACGGTCTGTTCGGTTTTCTCCAGCATACCGGTGGACTGCATAACGGGCTGGACCGCCTCGTGCAATTTTCCACCAGGCGTAGTGAAATCATTTTGGAACTCGATAAGAACGACTGCGGTAGATGAAGGATTCATGGATCGATGGGGGTTTGTATTTGCGTGTTTGGCAACCTAGCCCAAATTTGCCAATACCAAAAGCTTTCACCGAAGCCGTTGCACCTCAATCACAGTTCATCGCGCTTCCACCGTTTTCCTGAGTAAGACGATGTTTTTTAGATGCAAGTTCCGAGTTGCAGTGGCCATACTCCTGCTGCTGAGTGGATGCGCCCATCAGCCGACGACGGAAACCGTCCCGGTTTATGGCGGTCAGAATCTTACTTTCACCCGGGTTGGCGCTGGCTTTGTCAAAGCTGAAAACAATCGCTTTGTGATGGATGAGTCGGGACTGACCACCTATCGAACGGGCGGAAAAAATTTTGTCCGCTGGCAATTCGCTTTGATGCCCAAACAACAATCTGCGCTCCGACTGGTAAAGATCGAAGATGTGACAGACGATAAGGCTACTCTGATCCTTGAGGATCGTGCTCCTCTGATCGAAGAAAGGCAATGGACCCGCCAAAGCGACCTTATCCCAGCCAATACTCGATCGATTCCGTGGTTGTTCGAATTCGGGCGAACGGTTCGGGTATTCAGGATTGCGGTCCAAGAAACGAACGGAAAAATCTCGATCCTGTATCAAGCGGTATCGTTCACCAGCAAGGCAAAGAAAGACTTTCGAGTGCTGATGGGTCCCGAAACGCCGACGTGATTGACCTGTCGGCGTGATTGCGTGTCGGCGTTTCGGCGCCGACGGCGTTACCGGCTAACAACTCTGGACGCAAACGCCGCGAACCGATATGCCTATCACGGTTTTCGTGTGTACACGTTGACCAAAATGAATGCCAAATTGGAAATCCATCGCAAGTTTTCGATCCTGGCCTGGGCTCGCAGTGTCCACATCGTCATCGATGGTCAGAAAGTTGGCATCATCCCTAATGGCAAAACAGCTACCATCGATGTACCGGCTGGCAAACATGTGATAGCAACGAAGCTCGGAATGACCTCGGGACGCCCATCAAACGTCGAATTTGCGAGCGGAGAAACCACCCGATTGATTTGCAAAATCAAGATGGGCTTATCGGACACCGCGTTTGCTCTCTATCGGGAGGATGGATCGCATTTGGCAGGAGATGCCGGACCCGCCGGGCATCATGGGCCAGTCGTCCTGATATGTGGCCTCTTGGGATTTGCGGTCGGGATCATCGGACTGGTAGCAATGATTCAGGGAATCCTTGATCTAGGCAAAATGTCGAAGGGGGAGATGGACCCCTCCGGTCGCATTCTCACCGTTGCCGGTACGATCATCGGAGGAATAGGATTTTTGCTGAACTTTGGGGTGTTGATTGCGATGGGGGTGTTTCATATCTCCCTTTTCTAAACTTAGGCCCTTCGGATACGGCCCGAAGGGTCATGAAAACATAGGCCAGGCTTTAGCCCATGCGCGTCAACATAAGGGCCCGGACCAGCAGCAGAGCTGTCTCCACAGCGTTGAGCAATGGGTTCCGGCCTATCCGCTGTAGTCCCGCGACGACGACGAAGCAGGAAGGAACGCAATGAAAGTAGCCGGAAAATCGTCCCGGAGGGACAGAGCGAAAATAGCCCGGTACAAAGTGCCGGGAAGCGGGAAAAAGCCCCTCCGTCCCGCTAGGGACGCTGCGATAGTAGCCCGGTACGAAGTGCCGGGAAACGAAAAAAAGCGCCTCCGTCCCGCTGGGACGGCTGAAATGTTCAGGTCTCTTAGTGGTGTTTAGCTGCCGTTCAATGCCACGTGTCTAAAGCGACCCACTTGCGATCAAGCGACTTCTTTCCTCCTTCGTCTCGCTTTCGCGAGACCACGGCGGACAAGCCGGGACGGCGGAGAAGCATCCCTCAGCGTCTTTAGCAGTCACTTCCTTATGTTGACGCGCATGGGCTGAAGCCTGGGTAGATCAGAATAACCGCGATCAGCCCTGTAAGGGCGTCTGAAAAGGCAAGCGAACTCAACCCCAAAATTCGAAATGCATCGTGCAGCCGGTGCGGTAAGGTTTTGTCGGACAGGTCGGCACTCAACCGGTGAAATCTTGGATTTATTTTCTCACGGCTGAGAGCGTTGAGCGGCCAGGATCAATTCCGGACGATACTCGAAATGCATCGTGTCGTAGTGATACCATTTTCCTCCCCAGATGAAGCCGTGCTTTTCAAAGATCTCCACGATTTCAGCCGGAATCTGGTTGTGATACCGGTAGCGCCCACTGGCATCCGGCTTCGTCCACCGCCAATAATCTGACACGTCCGCGTTCAGGTCGATGGCTGCTCCAAAGCTGTGCATACTGAGGCGCTCCGTTCCAGCAATTGGTCGCCAGAAAAAAGTTCCAGCGCTTGGTACGAGAAAGCGCTTCTGGATGTCCAAAGGGAGACGCGAGAGCTCCTCCACCACCGCAGCTAGTTTTTGATCGATCCCATTGACCCGAGTGATTCGCACCGTCTGCGAACCAAGGCTCGGCATCCAGCGCACCGTCCCGAGATGACTTTCCACTTCTGTAGACGTCGCGCCGTACATCTTCTTGAAAAACGCCAGGCAACGCGCCCTTCCTGGATCGGAAAGGTTGGCCGGCGGAGGTTTCCAGCTCGTCAGCGGGTAAAGTTGGGCTAACTGGCCGGCAAGATCGGCCTCATTTAGAAAATCCTCGAAGCTTTCCTGCTTCGAGGAATGCTGCTGGTAGTCCATAACCGTTCCATCCTTCCAAACAAGCTGGCCGTTGCGAAATCCGCTGAGTTGATCTGGATACGCTTGTACCAGAATGGCCAACCCTTCGGCAGCCGGTAAAGGACGCATCGGCCACAAGCCGTCACTTTGCGCACAGAGCAGACTGGGAAAGACGAGCGCAACCGTCGAGCCGAGAAAGGCTATCCCTATCTGGAAAGACTTAGACAAGAGACGACGAGGCACAGCAACTTTTCGGAATAGCGTGTCTACTGCTCGTAAGCCGGATTCGAACAGACGGGCTAGCTGCTCATCGTCTCAGCTGTCGCGAGTTCTGCGGATTCTTCACCCTGGATATAGGTCTTGCCACGGTAAAAGCGGGCAACAAATACAAACAGAACCGCGGCAACCAGCATGAATAGCGTAAAGAAAGCGTAGTGATTTGCGCCCTCCAGATTGATCCCCATACTCTTAAGGTTCGGTTTATTAAAGTCGATAGCCGATGTGATCAGATTCCCGACGCTGACCGAAAAGAGCCAAAGCGCCATCACTGCGCTCTTCATCTTTTTCGGTGCTTGGGTGTAGGAGAACTCCAAGCCGGTGATCGATACCATCACTTCTCCGGCGGTGAGCAGGACGTATCCGGGCAACTGCCAAAGAACATTGGGTTTCCCTCCGGCATCGACCTGCAGCTGGATCCACCAAAGCACGACGAACGAGAATGCAGTGATGAATAGACCGATACCAATCTTGCGAAGAGGCGTAAGTAAGAAAACGCGATCAATCGCAGGATAAATCACGTAATTGAAAATTGGCACCAGGATCAAGATGAGGATTGGGTTCACTATCTGTACCTGTTCCGGTAGCACATGAAAACCGAATACACTGAGATCCAGTTTGGTGGCTTGCAGGGTCCATTCTCCGCCCGAGCTTTGATCCCAAAGCGCCCAAAAAACCGCGACGAAAACGTAAACTAACGCAAGGCGGAGCAGCGCAGATAAACCTTTTTTGCTGAAGAACTCGCGCAGAAACCCGAACCCGCCAGCAGGAATATGCACAAATTTCTTGCGTCCCAACCAAAACACGACAGTGGCGATGAACATGAGCACGCCCGGCAAGCCGAATGCGTAATGCGGTCCAAAGTATGGATTGTTCAAGAAGATCGGGCAGAGCCAGGTCGAAAATGTCGAACCCAGGTTAATCGACAGATAGAACCAGCCGAATACTTTTGAGAGCAAATGCTTGTTCCCTTCGCCAAACTGATCGCCGACGTTTGCGGAAACACAGGGTTTGATTCCGCCTGCGCCGATCGCAATCAAGCTCAACCCGAGAAAGAGACCAAGCCGCGTATCATTTAGAGCAAGCGACAGATGTCCGAGACAGTAGACAATCGATAAATAGAAGATCGTTCGGTATTTACCAAGCAAACCATCGGAAATTAGCGCCCCGAAAATCGGCATCCAGTAGACCGCAGCGACGAACTGGTGGAACCAGCCGGACGCCTCATCCTCGCCCATGACCGCGCGCTGGCCACTGGCATTCATGAGGTAGCTCGTCATAAATACAATCAGAATCGTCCTCATCCCGTAAAAACTGAAACGCTCCGCTGCCTCGTTCCCGATGATGTTGGGAACACCGGCTGGCGTCCTTGGATCAGTCTGGTCGGGCACGGTCCGGTATTTCGGCCGCTCGGCTGGCGTAACAGCGGTGCCAGAACCGGGAGAACTGCCTGCTATTTGCGACATAAATTCACCATGTTGAGAATCTGCTGTGAAATTGCAATGCAGGAGTCTTGTTCGTCGCCTGCAAAATCACCTAACATCGTTCCATAACGCCGCTTTCCAATGTTGCATCTGGTTAATCATCCGCTTTGTTCTCACATCGTCACTCATTTGCGTGACCGCACAACTAAGCCCGTTACTTTTCGGACCTTGACCTATCAGATTGGCCTGTTACTGGCGATCGAAGCCACGCGCGAATTGGCGACCAGGCATTGTACGATTGAGACGCCGTTAGAAACTTGTCAAGGTGATGTCTTAGCCCAAGTTCTTGTCATTGTGCCAATCCTTCGCGCCGGGATCGGCATGGTCCAACCCTTTACCGATCTCTTTCCTGACATTCAGGTAGGTTATGTTGGCCTGGAAAGAGACCACGAAACCGCGATCGCGCGAAACTATTATACAAAGTTACCTTCTCTTGAGCAGAAACATGTTTTGGTTCTAGATCCAATGTTGGCAACGGGTGGCTCGTCCGTACAAGCCATTCAGCTGCTGAAGGCGGCCGGCGCGGAGAACTGTTCGGTCGCCTGCGTGGTGGCGGCCCCGGAAGGCGTGCGAGCAGTGGAAACAGTTGGACCGGACATTACGATTTACGCGGCTGCCCTGGATCGCGAGCTCAACGAGAAGAAATACATATTGCCAGGGTTGGGAGATTTCGGCGATCGCCTGTACGGAACCTAAGATAGATATTTTGCTGGCGGAATTGCGAATATTCACAATGCTAGATGCTGGTTATCCGGGCCCAGGTAGCTCGCATTTAGCTTGCCAACCAACTGAGGATCCCGCGATAATCGCGGAAATTCATCGTTTTTATACTCGCTATGCAGGACGAGGCCGATAAGAGGACGGAGCGGCAGTTACGCATCTTGCATATTGAAGACTCAGAGGCAGATTCGTTGCTTATACATCAGTTGCTTGTTCGCGAAGGCCTGGATTGCGAGGTCGATCGGATCGAGACTCGCGAACAGTTGGAACAAGCGCTGCGCAATCCGTCGTATGATTTGATCCTGGCCGACTGCAAGCTTCCGCGGTTCAGTGGCCTGGAAGCGCTTGCGCTAGGCCAATCCCTTCACCCGAATATTCCGTTTGTGTTTGTTTCTGGAACGATTGGTGAAGAGACGGCAATCGAATCGTTGCGCAACGGCGCCACCGATTACGTCTTGAAGGACCGGCTCTCCCGCTTAGTTCCGGCGGTAGTGCGGGCGCTTACCGAAGCCAAGAATCGCGCCAATGTTCAGCAGATGGAGAAGCGCTTGCGCGAGGCGCAACGCCTCGAGGCTATCGGCACATTCGCAGGTGGAGTGGCTCATGATTTCAACAATTTGCTTACGATTATCTCCGGTCATAGCAGTTTACTGAGACTGGCCGGCGATCAGCCAACTAAGATTATTTCTGTCGCTGAAACGATCGAGCGAGCGGTACAACGCGGATCTGATTTGGTTCGCGGGCTTTTAGCTTTTGCCCGCCAAGGGAAAACGCGTTTGGCCTCGATCGACATCGCCAGACAGGTCCATGACACGGTGGGGATGCTACAGGCGACCTTCCCGGAAAACATCGCGATCACCCAGCATTTTCCGCCGAATTTACCACAAATACTTGCCGATCCAGCGCAAATTGATCGCATTTTTATCAACCTGCTTACTAATGCGCGTGACGCGATGCCAACTGGCGGCACGATCACTATCACGGTGCACGCTGTGATGGCTGGGCCATTCCCTGATCAGCCAAAGGAAGCGGCCAAAGAGTACGTCCGGATTGAGATCGCCGATACCGGCGTGGGAATGGAGGAATCGGTAAGACAGCGCATTTTCGAACCTTTTTTTACTACCAAACCATCCGGCAAAGGTACGGGCCTGGGACTTCCGGTGGTTTATGGTCTGATGCAGAGCCATCACGGATTTGTGGACGTGAAGTCTCAACTCGGTTCCGGAACAACCTTTATTCTTTACTTTCCCGTGCCTTTGCCGAGCGAAAAAGAGGTCGTTGAAGAGAGCGAACCTTTACCAGTCGACTCGACCGGTTCAGAAACGATTCTAGTAGTCGAAGATGAATCTGACGTGGTTAATTTTCTGGAAACCCTCTTTGGGTTAAGTGGCTACAAAGTCCTGCTCGCCAAGGAAAGCCAGGAAGCGATTGAACTCTTCTCTGCCCGCCGAGAAGAAATCCAACTCGTTTTCTCGGATGTCGACCTGGCCAAGGTTGACGGCTTTGCCTTGTGCACTCGCCTGAAAGAGCTGAAGCCGGGACTAAAGGTCATTCTTACCAGTGGGCATATTGATCGATCGATAGAACAACGTCAGAAACAATACGGAATCGACGCGTTCGTGCCGAAGCCGTATAACCCGCAGGAGCTAATACGACGAGTGAGAGCAACCCTCGATCGACCTTAGAAGCCCATCTCGAGATATCTATTTGAGCGAGCCGTGCAACACGTCGATAGGTTTTTTGGAATCTTACCGCTTCCGCAGCAAACGAAGGATCTCTCGACCTTCTCGTCCGGCGTATGACACTGTCGGTCGTTCTTCCAGCAACCGCTGAAAGTGCGGTGAGAAAAGCGCATCCAATTCTTCGATCGAAACGCCGAAGGGAGGACCACCCTCGGGGGGCGCTTCTCCCGGGTCCCAGGGATTGAGATAGAAGATACCGAGAATCTGACCGGCCTCACGCAAAGCAGCGGCTACCGCGCGAACATAATCGGCACGCTGTTCAGGCAAAATCGCACAGAAACAAGTGTGCTCAAAAACCCAATCGAAACGGTTGCATAAGTTCGGTGGCAGGCAAAACAGGTCTCCTCGGAGGTAAGTTTCGTTTCCAGCTTGGGGAAATCGCTTGGCCTGTTCTAAGGCTTGCGGCGCAATGTCGAGTCCGACAACCCGAGCGTCCGGCGACGCCGATGCGATCGCTCGCACATCGTGACCAAATCCGCATCCCGGAACCAAAATGTCACCAACCAGCGGTTGGCATCGGTCCATCCAAGAGAGCAACGGCGGCGCTGCTGCTCCTTTCTCCCACGGCGTATCCCCGATCTTGTAGTGTTCGTTCCAGTCCGTCACGGTTACAGGTTACAGGTTACAGGTTACAGGTTACAGGTTGGAAGCTGGGAAGCACTTTGGCGTGATGGTTTCGGGAAATCTGGATCTCCACTTATAAATTCTAAACTCTAGTTTCTAAACTGTCGACTGAGCGCCGAAGGCGTGCCATAGAAAAGCCTAGGGTAAGCTCCGGCTGAAAGGCGCTGCGCAGCTATCCTGAGTCGCGGCTTCGCCGCCGAAAGCTTGCCCATAGAGAAAACCTGCCCCATAAAATTACATCAGGCGAAGTCCGACAGACTACTAGGCTATCTCGAAACGCACCTTCGGTGCTCTTACCGACGACCCGGAATCATCCGTCCTGCGCGTGCTTAAGTTGACCCAAATGTGCGGCCGGACTGTTAGAGGACGACCCACCAGAAGAGTTGCTCGATTCTTTGCGTATGCAAAATTGTGTATATGCAGACCAAGAATCCGAGCCAGCGTGATTCAGTGATAAGCCTCCCCTGTTTCTGTGCGACGCTGCGCCGAATCACGCGAGTCGTCACGCAGATTTACGACGAGGCTCTCCGTCCCAGCCAGCTGCGCATAACGCAATTCACCTTGTTGCAGGCCATGGAAATGCTAAAGGAGGCTACTCCCAGTGATCTGGGGGTGTTGCTCGGACTAGACAACACTACGCTGAGTCGATCATTGAAGCCGCTGGAAGCGTCTGGCTGGATCGCATCCACGCTCGGTGACGACCGTCGGGCTCGTTCGCTTAAATTGACTGCTGCAGGCAATGCATTGATGAGGAAAGCGCGACCGGCGTGGCAGAAAGCGCAGAAGCGGCTGCAAAAACAGCTCGCCCAAGAGGGAGCTGGGGATCTTTCTAAGCTGGCTGACCGAGCGTTCTTAGCTATTCAGCGGCTCGATGATTAGCTCAACTTTTGCGATCAACGAAGCGCTCGGAATCCGAGAACCGATCAACGCGAGGTCGGCATCACGAACTCGGGAGTGGACGCCAGCTCTTCTGGCCAACGACTCGTGACCGCCTTAAGTCGCGTATAAAAGCGGACGCCCTCTGGTCCGTGAATGTGGTGGTCACCAAACAGCGACCGCTTCCAGCCACCAAAGGAGTGGAAAGCCATCGGCACCGGGATCGGTACGTTGATGCCAACCATCCCGATTTGCACCCGCTGGGTGAAAAGTCGGGCCGCTGCGCCGTTGCGGGTAAAGATCGCGACACCATTTCCATATTCATGTTTGTTCACCAACTCGATCGCTTCTCCCAAAGTTCGGGCGCGCACCAGGGCGAGAACCGGGCCGAAAATTTCTTCGCGATAGATCCGCATGGTCGGGCGAACTCGATCAAAAAGAGAGCCACCCAGGAAAAACCCTTCCGGCGGAAGTTTTGCGTCGCGACCGTCGACGACCAATTCGGCACCTTCCTTTATTCCGAGGTCTAGGTACGACCTCACCCGTTCCAAATGAGTTGAGGTTACCAGGGGTCCCATCTCGGAATCTTTAGCGTGACCGGGACCAACCCGTAGTGCCTGAATTTTCGTTCGAAGGCGATCGACGAGGGCGTCCGCTACCTTTTCACCGACCGGCACAGCGACTGAAATTGCCATGCAACGTTCACCAGCCGACCCAAAGGCTGCGCCGATCAGCGCGTCGACGGCCTGATCCAGATCGGCGTCCGGGAGAACGACCAAGTGATTCTTTGCACCCCCAAGCGCTTGAACCCTTTTGCCGCATTCGGTCGACTGCCGATAGATCGATTCGGCAACTGGCGTAGAACCAACAAAACTGACCGCAGCAACTTTCGGGTGACGAATGAGTTGGTTCACCACCTCTGCATCGCCATGGACGACATTAAAGACTCCATCAGGCAGGCCTGCCTCCTTGAGCAACTCTGCTAAATGCAGCGCAGTGCTTGGATCCCGTTCGCTGGGTTTGAGAACGAACGTATCGCCACAAGCCAGAGCCACCGGAAACATCCACATCGGCACCATAGCCGGGAAGTTAAAAGGTGTGATTCCGACAACGATTCCTAAGGGCTGTCGGAACGAGAAACTGTCTACTCCGGTCCCAACCTGATCCGAATACTCTCCTTTGAGGAGTTGCGGGATACCACAGGCAAATTCCACGACTTCGAGGCCACGAATCAGCTCTCCCGCAGCGTCCGGAACAGTCTTGCCATGTTCAGCCGAAATGATCCGAGCCAAACGGTTTTGCTCTCGTTCAACCAGTTCTTTGAATCGGAAAAGAATCCGTGCGCGGCGCAGAGGGGGAGTGGCACTCCAAGGGGGGAACTGGGTAGTGGCAGCGTTTACGGCGGCCTCCACCTCGTCATTCGACGCAAAAGGAACGAAACGCGCGATCTGCCCAGTGGCTGGATTAAAAACTGGTGCCCTTCGGCTCCCTTGACCGATAATTGCTTTTCCGTCGATCCAATGTTGGACAACAGCATTTTCTAGCGTCGCAGTTTCGCTGGCGAGAAGAGGGGCAACAGAAGAGTTCATAACAAGAAGTAAGAGCTAAAGGTAATAGAGATCGTCTCATTGAACCTGGCAAAGTTGATTTACAACCGCGTAGGCCATGGAAGAAAAGATCGCTGCATCGGAATTACTGCGAGGGGCGCATCTCTCACCATAACAAGGATCTATTGTATGAAATTGCGCGGTTCCGTCCTGCTCGCGGGAATTTTGCTAGCTTTCCACTGCACACAGGCTGGCGAAATAGAATGGCAACCGTGGTCCGATTCGGTGTTTGCCAAGGCAAAATTAGAGGGACGATTCGTGCTGCTCGATCTCGGCACCGGGTGGTGCCACTGGTGCCACGTCATGGAAGAGGTGAGCTACAAGGATCCTGCCGTCATCGAGCTCATTCGGAAACATTACATCGCGGTCCGCGTCGATGCAGATTCAAGGCCCGATTTGTCGAATCGATATGAGGACTTTGGGTGGCCGGCCACCATCGTATTCGGCGGTGACGGTAGCGAAATTGTGAAGCGGCAGGGATATATCCCACCGAAACCGATGGCGTCGATGCTCCAAGCGATCATTGATGATCCTTCGCCCGGACCGTCGATCTTACCTGAGCAGAAATTGTCCTCTTCTGCAGACGCTTTCTTGCCGACCGATGCTCGTACCAAACTGCGTCAGCTCCTGGTCGACTCCTATGATCCGAAAAATAAGGGCTGGGGAACGGTGCAAAAGTTTCTCAATTGGGATGTCATCGAATATTGCATGGTCCAGGCCACGAAGGGAGACACCCAGCTCGAGCAGATGGCGCGCGAAACCTTGGCCGCCCAGCTCAATCTGATCGATCCCATCTGGGGCGGCGTATGCCAGTACTCCACGGACGGAGATTGGGAACATCCTCATTTCGAAAAGATCCTGCAGATGCAGGCTGAAAATCTCCGAACCTATGCCGCAGCGTATGCGTTTTGGAGCGATCCTGTCTATCTGCAGACGGCAAAAAAGATTCGTAATTATATCGCAAATTTTCTCACATCGCCGAACGGCACGTTCTATGCCAGTCAGGATGCGGATCTCATTCCGGGCGAGCATTCCGCAGAATATTTCAAACTGAGCGATAAGGACCGGAGAAAGCGCGGTATTCCGAGGGTTGACCAACATATTTACTCGCGAGAGAACGGGTGGGCTATCAACGCGTTGGCGAATCTCTACGCGGTCTCGGGTGACGAGGCTTGCCTGGCCGATGCAATCCGGGCGGCTAACTGGATCACTACTCACCGCGCCTTAACGGACGGTGGCTTCCAACACGATGAGGGAGATCCCGCCGGTCCCTATCTCGCCGACACGTTATACATGGGGCGCGCGTTTCTCGCGCTTTATGTTGTAACCGCGGATCGGGCTTGGCTGCAGCAAGCCGCGCAAGCCGCCCAATTCATCTCTGCGCACTTCAAAAATGACCTCGGTTACGTCACCTCTGTGAATATTGGTGCATTGAAATCGAATCCGCAGGTCGACGAGAACGCAGATCTCGCTCGGCTCGGGAACTTGCTCTATCACTATACGGGGAAAACCGTCTATCGGGAGATGGCCCAACATGCGATGCAATACCTTTCGGTACCTGCCGTGGCGGATGGACGCGGTTTCCTGGTTGGAGGCATTCTCCTGGCCGACCGCGACGTCACCACCCCTCCAGTGCATATCACCGTGGTCGGCCGCAAGGACGATTCCGCCGCGCGAGCGCTCTTCCGGGCGGCACTCCAAGACCCGTCCACTTACAAACGGGTCGAGTGGTGGGATGAACGTGACGGCCCCTTGCCCAATAGCGACGTAGAATACCCGACGTTGACAGAGGCCGCGGCGTTTGTTTGCGGTGATAAAAGCTGCTCCGCCCCCATCTTCTCACCGGAAAAGCTGACCGGATTAAGTCGGAAGAGCCTCAAACGCTGAAAGACGACCATTTAGAATTGGCCCCGGTCCCGTATGGACGCTTGATCGCCAGGCCTTCATCGCTTGGTGTTGAGGGCACCCACCGAAAAGACGTGAACAATTCGACCGTCCCGACGGGACGGAATCGTCATTTTAAATGCCACCCAGCACTGAAGTGCTGGGCTACTTTCACTCTGTCCCTTATAGGTAGTCCGAAGTTATTCATCAATCTGGGGCCAAAGCCCCCGATGAAGCTTTGGAGCGTGAGCGACCCTCGGATTGTGAGTAACTTCGCCCCAAGCGCGTCAGCCGGCTACGAATGGCCGTCCCATCCGTAGCAACGGATTCCCGGAGAGTTTCGAGCTGGCTGATTCTTGCTTGAGTGGAAAACAATACTCAGACCACGGCGAGATCGCCCCCCTGGCGATTTACGTCTCACTATAAGGGTTTGGTAATCACTCGGGCGGCGCGAGTTTTCTTATTTGGAGCAATCACGTTATGTCTTCAGCTGATAGAACTAATGAAAAACCAGTCGCCGCTTTTGTCGGCATCGACTGGGCCGATCAACAACACGCTATCGTGCTACGAGCAGCCACTAGCAACGCTAGGCTGGAACATCGTAGCATCAGCAGCGAGCCGGCTGCTTTAGCCGAGTGGGTATTGGAAGTGCGAGAGCGTTTCAGTGCTCAGGGCAAGATCCTGGTTTGCCTAGAGCAGAGTCGCGGAGCGCTGATTCACTTTTTGATGGGCTATGAGTGCTTTGCACTCTACCCGATCAATCCCAAACAATTGGCCAGTTACCGGGAGGCCTTTAGGCCCAGCGGGGCCAAAGACGACCCGGTTGATGCCGAGCTACTTTGCCAGTTTGTGAGTCTGCATCATGAGAGCTTACGCCCCTGGCATCCCGACGATGAGTTAACGCGAAAGTTGGCTCTGTTGTGCGAGAAGCGCCGGCAAGCCGTCGATGCGCGTAGCGCCCTGAGCAATCAGCTCAAGAGTGAGCTCAAGCAGTATTTTCCTCTGGCTTTAGCCCTACTGGACAACGATCTGACCACGGCCTTAGCCGCCGATTTTTTACTCCAGTGGCCTAATTTTGCGTCGCTCAAAAAAGCTTCGGCCCACAAGCTGCGTAAGTTCTTTTACGGCCATCAAAGCCGCCGCGAGCAAAAACTCCAAACGCGCTTGGAACGGATAGAGGCCGCCCAACCTTTGACCCGCGACTCGGCCATCATTGAGGCGGGCAGTCTCACTGTGCAGATGCTGGCCCAGCAGCTCAAAGCACTGCTGCCTTACATCGCTCGGTACGAAAAAGAGATCGCTCAACTCTTCGATCTCCATCCCGACAGCGCCTTATTCAACAACCTCCCTGGGGCGGGTCCCACTCTGGGCCCTCGTTTACTGACAGCCTTCGGCACCGATCGAGAGCGTTTTCAAAGTTCGCTCGAAGCCGTGACTTTCTTTGGGATTGCTCCGGTGACTGAACAAAGCGGCAAATCCAATTGGATCCACTTTCGCTGGGCTTGTCCGAAATTCCTCCGCCAATCCTTCCACGAGTTTGCCGGCCAATCGGTTCGCTTCTGTGATTGGGCCGCACTCTTTTACCAACAACAGCGGACCCGCGGCAAAGGCCATCACGCCGCAGTGCGTGCTCTGGCCTACAAATGGATCCGGATCTTTGAGATGTCCTCGAATTTGCGGACAGGTGTAAACTAAGCCTGAACCGTGCGAGAGAAAGATCAGAGACTAAAGAGTAAATTTGGCCGGCGCTTTGACGAAGAGTTTAAGCGTGACGCGGTTAGCATGTTGGAATCCCGGGTTCGGACGGCCGAGCAGTTGGCCGGAGAACTGGGAGTGTCGGTCTGGAGTCTGAAACGCTGGGCGAAGTTTTATGCTCAGGACTCGGCTGCTGGCGGGCCGCCGGGGGGTGGCGGCCCGCTAAAAGCCGACGCGGCGGCTCTGGTGCTGGAAAACGCGCGATTGCGACGGGAGCTGGAAACAGTTAGCCGGCAACGCGACATACTAAAAAAAGCCTTGGGCATCTTGGGCCAGGAACCGCCGCATTCTACGAAGTGATCATCAAGATGAAAACCGAGCGAACCTGCTACAGCGTCGCGCAAATGTGCCTGGCTCTTGGGGTCAGTCGCAGCGGCCTGTACGATCACACCCAGAAGAACCAACGCGATCGGCGTCAAGAGGATGCTACGCTAGCCGAGCAAATCTCGGTCATCTTTTTGCAAAGCCGCAGTACTTATGGCTGCCGGCGCATCCAGCAGATGCTTCGACGCCAAAAGATCCAGTGCGGAAAGAATCGCATCGGCCGACTCATGGCTGAGCAAGGACTCCAAGCCGTGCAGAAACGCCGTTTCCGGCCTCAAACCACCCAGAGCCGTCACGATCAACCGATCGCTCCCAATTGGCTCAAGCAGCTTCCAGAGCCGCCACAGCGACCCAATCAGGTCTGGACAGCCGACATCACTTATCTGCCAACTTTAGAAGAAGGCTGGCTCTATCTGGCCGCAGAAATGGATCTTTGTTCCAAGCGACTGGCCGGTTGGAAGCTGGACCACTCTTTAGCCGCGCCGCTGGTCGTCGAAGCCTTTGAGCGAGCGGTGCGAAGCTGGTCAACGGTTCCCGCGCTGCATCATTCCGACCGCGGCGTTCAATACGCTGCCCAGGACTTCCGCGAAGCGCTTCAAGCCTATGACGTCACCCCCAGCATGAGTCGCAGGGCCTGTTGTTACGATAACGCTGCCATGGAGAGCTTTTTCGCTACGCTCAAAACCGAATGCTTCCAGAATCGAATCCCAAAAAATCACGCCGAAGCTCATGCCCTGCTCTTCGATTACATCGAAACCTTCTACAATCCCAAGCGCCTCCACTCAGCGCTCGGTTACCTCTCCCCACTCGAGTTCGAAAAACTCTTGAATAACCAAATAAACCTACAAAACTAAACAACTGCTTGTCCGCATTTTCGAAGACAGATCACTTGTTCCGTTGCTGGAAAACGCGCCAACCTTACGACCCTGAGCTCTACCTCAGCGCCTTGCTCCAACGTGGCTCGCCTTATTCTTCGCCGGTGAAAAACTCCCCCCAAAAAATTTGACAGACCACCTCAGACCTCTCCGGGACGCATCGCCTCTTCAACGCCTTCCCGGCACTTCGACCGAGCTACTCTCACTCTGTCCCTTATAGGTAGTCCGAAGTTATTCATCAATCTGGGGCCAAAGCCCCCGATGAAGCTTTGGAGCGTGAGCGACCCTCGGATTGTGAGTAACTTCGCCCCAAGCGCGTCAGCCGGCTACGAATGGCCGTCCCATCCGTAGCAACGGATTCCCGGAGAGTTTCGAGCTGGCTGATTCTTGCTTGAGTGGAAAACAATACTCAGACCACGGCGAGATCGCCCCCCTGGCGATTTACGTCTCACTATAAGGGTTTGGTAATCACTCGGGCGGCGCGAGTTTTCTTATTTGGAGCAATCACGTTATGTCTTCAGCTGATAGAACTAATGAAAAACCAGTCGCCGCTTTTGTCGGCATCGACTGGGCCGATCAACAACACGCTATCGTGCTACGAGCAGCCACTAGCAACGCTAGGCTGGAACATCGTAGCATCAGCAGCGAGCCGGCTGCTTTAGCCGAGTGGGTATTGGAAGTGCGAGAGCGTTTCAGTGCTCAGGGCAAGATCCTGGTTTGCCTAGAGCAGAGTCGCGGAGCGCTGATTCACTTTTTGATGGGCTATGAGTGCTTTGCACTCTACCCGATCAATCCCAAACAATTGGCCAGTTACCGGGAGGCCTTTAGGCCCAGCGGGGCCAAAGACGACCCGGTTGATGCCGAGCTACTTTGCCAGTTTGTGAGTCTGCATCATGAGAGCTTACGCCCCTGGCATCCCGACGATGAGTTAACGCGAAAGTTGGCTCTGTTGTGCGAGAAGCGCCGGCAAGCCGTCGATGCGCGTAGCGCCCTGAGCAATCAGCTCAAGAGTGAGCTCAAGCAGTATTTTCCTCTGGCTTTAGCCCTACTGGACAACGATCTGACCACGGCCTTAGCCGCCGATTTTTTACTCCAGTGGCCTAATTTTGCGTCGCTCAAAAAAGCTTCGGCCCACAAGCTGCGTAAGTTCTTTTACGGCCATCAAAGCCGCCGCGAGCAAAAACTCCAAACGCGCTTGGAACGGATAGAGGCCGCCCAACCTTTGACCCGCGACTCGGCCATCATTGAGGCGGGCAGTCTCACTGTGCAGATGCTGGCCCAGCAGCTCAAAGCACTGCTGCCTTACATCGCTCGGTACGAAAAAGAGATCGCTCAACTCTTCGATCTCCATCCCGACAGCGCCTTATTCAACAACCTCCCTGGGGCGGGTCCCACTCTGGGCCCTCGTTTACTGACAGCCTTCGGCACCGATCGAGAGCGTTTTCAAAGTTCGCTCGAAGCCGTGACTTTCTTTGGGATTGCTCCGGTGACTGAACAAAGCGGCAAATCCAATTGGATCCACTTTCGCTGGGCTTGTCCGAAATTCCTCCGCCAATCCTTCCACGAGTTTGCCGGCCAATCGGTTCGCTTCTGTGATTGGGCCGCACTCTTTTATCAACAACAAAGAGCCCGCGGCAAAGGCCATCACGCCGCAGTGCGTGCTCTGGCCTACAAATGGATCCGGATCTTGTTCCGTTGCTGGAAAACGCGCCAACCTTACGACCCTGAGCTCTACCTCAGCGCCTTGCTCCAACGTGGCTCGCCTTATTCTTCGCCGGTGAAAAACTCTCCTCAAAAAATTTGACAGACCACCTCAGACCTCTCCGGGACGGATCGCCTCTTCAACGCCTTCCCGGCACTTCGTACCGAGCTACTTTCACTCTGTCCCTCCGGGACGCATCGCCTCTTCAACGCCTTCCCGGCACTTCGTACCGAGCTACTTTCACTCTGTCCCTCCGGGACGCATCGCCTCTTCAACGCCTTCCCGGCACTTCGTACCGAGCTACTCTCACTCTGTGTCTCCGGGGACGCATCGCCCCTTCAACACCTTCCCGGCACTTCGTACCGAGCTACTCTCACTCTGTGTCTCCGGGACCCATCGCCTCTTCAACGCCTTCCCGGCACTTCGTACCGAGCTACTCTCACTCTGTGTCTCCGGGACGCATCGCCTCTTCAACGCCTTCCCGGAACTTTCGTACCGGGCTACTTTCGCTCTTTCTCTCCGGGACGATTCTCCGGCTGTTTTCTTTTGCGTTCTTGCCTCGGAAGAACCGCGATTCGGCTTGATCGGCGAAGGGCGCTCTGGCAAATCGTATGGCCCATGCGGCTTTTTATAGCGATGAGTTTGACCGCGTGGGCTTGGCTGGGACCGGTCGATCAGTTCGCAAACGCCGGACAAAACTTCTCGGCCACTCAGGCAATTTTGAGCTCCGGCCTACACCTCTTTGTGCCGGTCTCGATCAATGGCACAAAACGTACGTGGTTTGCCGTTGACACCGGAGCCCCTGTATCGCTCATCTCGCCGCTCTCGCAGCAAAGGTTATCCTTACCTTCCCCGTCACCCGGGTCTGGAGTGAAGTCGACCGCGAAGAATCGAGGAAGAGACTACCAAATGGTTTTTGCTCAGAGCGTCGATTTCAATGGCGCGGACCTTGGGTCAGGCTATTTGGTCGTTGCGCCAATCGATTTAATGGCAAACGAAAAGAGCAACGCCATTTCTGGCGGCTTCGAGAAGAGCGGACTGATCGGAATGAACTTTCTCTTAAGACGGGGAGCTCTGATCAACTACAAGACGCTCCAAATATTTCTTACCCGCCAGGGTTCGAGTCTGCCTTTGACCCGTTCCGGGTACGAAAGAATGGGATACACGTACATTCCGTTGCGCATTACGCCAAGGGGATATGTCGAAATTGAAGGAATAATCGGCGGCTCTACCTACAGCTTTCTTTTGGACACCGGCGCATTTGTGAGCGCACTTGAACCGAAAATCCGCGACCGCAATCACCTCGCCTACAGTACAACTAGAGTCACCTTGACCGCCCCGTACGCAGGCATCAAAGAAGCCCGCTTGACCCAGGCGACGATTCCTGGATTTAAGCTTGGCAACCAGGATCTCGGCGACTTTCGCATCGGGTTCGCTGAAACTCATACTTTCGATCCCGGATTTCTTCATGAGTATGGTGGAGTTCTGGGACCTGACTTACTTCACTATCACGAAGCGCTCATCGATTTGGGCAATCGAGCGCTATATCTCAGGCCTGACTACCGCAATCATAAGCGCTAGGAAAGCCACGAGTAAGCAAAACTGGCAATAGATACGGCCGAACTTAATAGCCATTTATTTTTTTACTTCAGC
Organism: uncultured Verrucomicrobiae bacterium; assembly: GCA_963804425.1. Classification (GTDB taxonomy): domain Bacteria; phylum Verrucomicrobiota; class Verrucomicrobiia; order Chthoniobacterales; family JAFAMB01; genus DASTDH01. The sequence goes on from CAWDQF010000012.1 coordinate 103,802, forward strand.
TTCTATTTACAAGATCCAAAGGTTGAGCCAATATCCGCGACCGAGCCCGCATTTTGCGGCTCGCCCCCCCCAAGCAATGGTTAATCAAGGCGCTAAACCTCCAGAACTTTTCGACCGCCCCGGGAGCGCGGATCCGGCCTATTCGGTTCGCGTAAGCCGGAAAGCCAAACGGGTGATCCTGCAGGTAACAGAGTTGGGCCTGCTTCAGATCGTTTTGCCTCATGGCATGCGTCGCAGTTCGATTCCCGGTGTACTTCGTGAGCATCGCGAGTGGATTGAATCCGCGACCAATCGAGCGAAGGAACGCCGGCCCAGCCAACCTTTGATCGACAGATTCGCTCCACCGAGTGAGATCCGGCTGACTGCTCTGGGAGAAATCTGGACGGTCGCCTTAAAAAACTGCCAGAACTCCCAGCCGGCAATCCAACAAGTACGACTCCGCACGCTTCAGCTCATCGGAGATCTACGCGATCCGGTTATCTGGTCAGCCCTTTTACGTTCCTGGTTAGCGCTACGCGGCAAGCAAGTCCTGATACCGTGGCTTTCTCGAGTAGCTAATCGCACGGGTTTACGCTTCCGGAGCGCCACTGTTCGCGTCCAGCGGACGCGCTGGGGAAGCTGTTCAGTGGAAAGACACATCAGTCTGAATGCCCGGCTGTTGATGGTCGAGCCCAAGGTCGCGGAGTACGTTATGATTCACGAGCTGTGTCATACGCGAGAGATGAATCACTCGCCGCGATTTTGGAGGCTAGTGGAGCGTCATGAACCGGATTATCGGCGACTAGACCGCGCCCTCATAGTCGCCTCCCGTCAGATGCCATGGTGGGCGACCGGTTATTAACATGGCCGATCGCCAATAGCCGATAGCTAAAATTTACTATTGGTCATCTCCTAAGGAGCTCCGGGTTCCAACGCGCCCAGCGGCCAATTGGCAAACATTTTCTGCTGCTCGACATAATTGGGAGGGAAAATCGTGGGGGGATTCGAGTCGATGAGCTCGGCTTTTTTCAATACAAACTCCGGAAAAAATCGTCCACTCGCCGGTTCGTAAACTCGATCCCCAGAGAAGTAGCCGTAAAGGCGGTACTCAAAATTGTTGTCCGAACCGATTGCGCCCCGCGCCCTATCTGGGGCCAATTGCGATTTCTCGTTCAGCATCACCAGTTTGGCTTGTTCCCAGTTTTCTCCGGGTTTTTTCACGTACCCCCAAAAATAGTAGCGCTTACCGACCAGCCGCCTACCGACGAAATACTCGCCTGGTGGTTCGGTCTTGGCTCGCTCGGAGGCTTCCGAGCTCACCCGCAGACCATTTCCAGCGGTCGTTAACGTACCTGTCTGGCAACTCGTAAATAGCAACCAAATTCCGAGCAGGAAACCTTGGATTCCGCATCTCATTCGGTGACCTCAAAAGCGAGGACGAGGAAGAATTCCAACTATTTTACCACCCACTTTCCTCCGGGCGAACTTAAGATTGGCAGCTGATCCATCATATATTGCGTTTTCCCGATCGCACCGATCATCGGAACCCCAGTGGCTTGGTGCCAGGCGGACGCCATGCTCGGACCCTCCAGAATGCTCTCTCCTTGGTAGCACCCCCACGATTGCACATGCGCGGTTTTTGCAAAAATACCCCGTCTGAGCTTGGACTTCAGCTCATTCTTATGCAGCCACACTTTGGAAGCACTTCCGATTTCGTTGCTGTAATCAAACATCATGCAGTCACAGTTGGAATGGCCGAAGTAATCGAATGATACGATTTTATTCATTCGACGATCCAGGCCGCCGTTCAGGTAACCGCAGAGCTGATCGGCCGTCGAAAATGTCACTAACTTGACTCCATATTTCGACTGAACCGAGCGAATAATACTGAAAAGATCCTCTCGCTCCTCCAATTGCCGCGCCTGGTACGCTGGAGAGTAAAGCAGCCAGGTAATTTGCGGTTTCGGGCCAAGAGCCTGTTGCAAATCCTCGATCCGAATCCGGCTTGCTCGAATAAAGTTCAACCACCAGTGATCATGTGGTTCCAGCTTCGTTTTCTCCCATTTTCCGAGGGAGACGCCGCCAGTCACGACAATCGCTTCGCCGCCAGCAGTGGCGGCTTTGATCGGGCTGGAGCAGAACGCCGCCGCCAAAGCTATGAACCAGAGCTTTTGCGCACAAGCAACGTTTCTCATTTGCACCTTCATCACTCGAGTCAGTGAGATCTCGGCCAATCGGCTAAAATCACTCCTCTGCCAGAGCACCTGCCTCACTCTACGGGCGCCGGCACTTTGATCGACGGCAAGATTTTGTGGAGAAAACGGCGCTCGCACTCGAGCCACTCCGGGAGTTGTAATTTGGATCCGAGCAACTCCCGCGGTTCGTCTACGGTAAATCCCGGGGGATCAGTCGCGATTTCGAACAACACTTCGCCGGGCTCACGAAAATAGATCGAACGAAAATACTTTCGATCTCGGACGGGGGTCACACCGACTCCGCTGTCGCTTAGCTTCGACTGCCAAGCCAGTTGTTCGTCCGCGTTTGCGACTCGCCACGCAACGTGATGAACCATCCCCGCTCCCATCTTGCCGCTCTGTCGCTGGCCAAGCGCGACGACCTCGACCAGGCCGGCGGCCTCCGACTCGCCGATAGCGACCAACTGCGACCCATCGATGGCCGCTTGCTGTCTTGCGCCCAACCGGTCAGTTAGGAATCGAACTGAGTCCGCGCCGGCTGCAACCGACATAGTCACCCCAAAGAAACCGCGGATGGCGAACGTCTCTGGCATCCCTCCGCCCTTCCAAAATGAAAAGGGTCTGGGCGTGGGATCTTCCACAATCTCGAGTTTCATCCCATCCGGATCGTTGAACTCCATTCGGGTGAAATTCCAGCGCTGGGTAGCGGGCGAAACCGGAACAGAGTGCTTCCCCAGATGCTGTTGCCAGAAGGGAAGCGAACCTGTCGGCACCGCAAAACTGACCGTAGTCACTTCGCCGGTCCCCGTGGATCCCCGGAAATTCTGACCGAGCGGGAAAAAGGTAAGAATGGTTCCGGGAGAACCGATGGCATCACCGTAATAGAGATGATAAGTGTTGGGATCGTCAAAGTTGACCGTGAGTTTGATCAAACGGAGTCCAAGGACACCACAATAGAAGTCCACGTTTGTTTGCGGTTCGCCCGCCATAGCGGTGACGTGATGAATTCCTTTCAATGGCTCCATACTGAAAGAGTGCCCAAGCGCGTCTTTTCTGTCGTTCAAACACCGCAATAATCAAGCGTAGCCTGACTGGATGGGGGCGAAAGCCCGACTACGCAGAGCCCTACGTCGCGGCCATTTCTATAGTGTTCCTCAAACGCACGGCTTCGGCGCGGCAAAGCGCAACGACGGCGGCCTGGTACCGTCCCCCGCAGGACCGGCTTGCCGCCCTCGCCAAGTCTGCGGCGAGATAGGTGTGCGCAGTCGGGTTTCCCCCCTACCAACATGGGCGATCAGCACCGGTGGTTCGCTAGCGCGTCGAAAATAAATTCGCCCCTCGCCGACCAGGTCAATCAATTGTTTCCAAACGAAAAGAGGTTCCACCGCTTCTTCTCGTCCGAGTTGGAAAGCTTTGCCACCAGCGTGTTCCGGAACGGCGCTTTTGCTGGGATCCCGGCAAAGGTCGGCATGACATAGGTGTTCATCGCAACGCTGACGATGTCGCGCGACATCTTCAGGCTGCGGTGCGTGCTCACGAACGTCGTAGGATCCTGGTAGTTGTTAAAATCGCGAGTGAAAGCGGTATGCACCACTCCGATAGAGACATTCTTGTGCACTTCGAAATGCAAATGGGGCGGATAAAGTCCATGCGCATTACCCACGGTGCCGATCTGTTGTCCCTTTCTCACGGGCTGGCCTTCCGCAACCAAAATTTTGTCTAAGTGGCCGTAAAGCGAGTCGGCGAACTTAATCTGATGATTCTCGATATAGGCATGTCGGATCACGACCACATTGCCCCAAGCTCGCCGAAAATCGCGGGCCAGTGTCACTACCCCATTCCCAATGGAACCGACCGGTTTCTGATACGCAACACCCGGACCGGCGGCGCTGACCCAATCCTCCCCCAGATGGCCGATGATAGAGAATCCGCGGGACTTACAATAGCCTTCCCCATTCGGGCCGCCTAAAGGGAAATCGAACCCGTCGGCAATCCGGGTTGCGGTAATGTTCGAATCGCAGAAGGCGTTGGTGATGAGGGTGGAAGCGAGTCCAATCGCTAGCAGCAGCCTGGACATTGCGCACCGTTTTAGACGCGAATCCGGCAATTCGCAAGTCACAAAAGCAAATTTGCGACAATTTTCTAGTTTTTAGATTCGCGACGTTTTAGAGAAAAGGTAGAGGGCGGACTTTGCCCTCTACTAGATTCTTTGTTTCTCCGGTCAGGCGTAAGACCCGCTGCTCACGATGCCCAGCGCGGCGCGGCGCTCTTTTCGCTCTTTCGCTACCTGCGTTTCGTAGCCACTTTCACGGAACGCACGCAGAGGTGAGACCGGAATACCTCGCTTCTTTCGCCATTCGCGGAGGACTGGCCGAATGTCGGTAGCGAACGCATCACGCAGCAGTTCCTCCGCATCGATTTGGGCGTTCCGAGCCTGGAGCTGGCTTAGCTCGGCATGGTCAACCAACGCGGCCTTTGCATAGAGCTCTTGCGCTACCGAGACGGTCTGAATCATTGCTTCGATTTTCGGCTTATCGATATGCGATTGATCGATCATGTACGCTAGCTCCGGCTTGGTTCCGGATTCCCATCGGAAAAAGAGGATCTCATGAAAAATCCGGAAGATCTGGTAGGGATCGATCGAGCCAAGCGTCAGATCGTCGTCTGCGTAGCGACGATCGTTGAAATGGAAGCCTCCGAGGATCTCTTCGTCCAGCAGCCAAGCGACAATCTGCTCAATGTTCTGGGCCAGGTAGTGATGACCGGTATCAACCAATACTTTGGCCTGGCGACCGATCTCCTTCGCTATCACATAAGCCATGCCCCAGTCGGCCAGGTCCGTGTGATAAAACGCCGGTTCGAACGGTTTGTATTCCACCAGCATCACCTGATCCGGGTTCAAAGCTTTTGCCACTTCCTTGAGGGACTCCGTCATTGCTCGTTTCCGCCATCGGATATTCGCTTGTCCTGGATAGTTGGAGCCGTCAGCGAACCAGAGCGAAATATATTTGCTGTCTACCTTCTTAGCGATCTCGACGCTATCGAGCAGATGCTGCTTGGCCGCGGAGCGAGCAACTTCATCCCGATTGCAAACGGAACCGTATTTGTAAATCTGGTCCTGGAAGACGTTAGGATTTACGGCACCCAAACGGATCCCGAGTTTCGCCGCGCGTTCGACCACCAGCAGCGGATCTTCGCCCGGCTGGAAATCCCAAAGCACGTGAACCGCCACGGTGGAACAGCAACCGGTGTATCGATGGACCTGAGCTGCATCCGCTAGTTTATCGTCCACGCTGATCGCGGCGGCATCCTGAAGAAACTTGCCAAACCGAGTGCCCGTATCAGCAAATGCCCAACTCGCGGTCTCAATTTGAAAATGATCGAGCGCGTCTATGATTTTCTGAGATTGAATATCTTGCATAGAAAGGATTCAAACAGAGACGCGGTGTAACGAGCAGAAAAGCCAAACCACAGATTTCACAGATTGATTAGAAACCACGAACGGACGCGAATAAACACGAATTGAGCTCCTCTTAGTCCGCGTCCACTCGTGTCCATTCGCGGTTAATATCCTGGTCTGAGGTGTTTCGACCACGGCTCCCCTCCGACGAACAGAATGGTTAGCTTTTTCGGGCCGTGCGCACCAAGGACGAGAATCCGTTCAATGTCCGCTGTCCGGCTCGGTCCGGTGACAAAAGTGCAAAAGCTCGGGAATTTACCACCGTACCGTTGGTGAAGCAGATCAAAGGCCGCAGGCAAATCGGGGAGAAGTTGCGATTCGTGGGCGACTATCACGTGATGCGGCGGTAAAACGGACAGTGCTCTCCCTCCCGCGCTTGCGGCGGTGAGTAAAACCCCTCCCGTCTGCGCAACGAGTGCATCACATAAGGTGATCCCGGTTGAGGCCCTTTCGAGTGTAGCGGTGGTCGTGGACGCGTTCACCTCTAGTGACGAAATCCCCAAATCCTGGATTAATCCGATCAAGAATGCGTTCGGTTGGTGGGCGATTGATTTCCAGCCCTCCCCTTTGGCGGTTTCGGCCAGCCGTTGGGCGGCAGCAGCCAGATCGGAGCAGCGAACGAAATTGGTCTTCAGCTCCGCGCTTTGCCGTGCAAACAGAGCGATCTGCTCAGAATGCTCTTCGGGAACCTGCGGAAGCCATTGTCGGAACCCAGATGGACCTTCCGCGACAGCCACCCTCGCTCCATGGCCCGAATCGGGATGTTTAGCGGGAAAGCGGATCGCTTCGCGGATCCGCGCCAGGATTTGTTCGCGGGAGTTCATTTCGTACGGCATCGTTCCTCGAGTAGAATGGAGCGGCATTGAGTATCGATGCTCTCTCGATGGAACCCGCCCCTTGCGGCGGAGGGGAGCCGCTCGCGGCTCCCGGGAACGACCCCCGATAACACAAAGGCAGCAGATTTTTGGTCTCGATTGCTCGGGACGCGCTGGACCGTTCCCGGGCGTCGCGAGCGACGCCCCTCCGAGTCAGGGGCCATTCTCGATCCATCGGTAATCGCGAACTTCGCACATTTCGGCTCAGCGTACGGTAGCTTCGAGGACGAGGATGACGACGAGCACGAGGAAGAATCTATTGTACCCACACTCACGATTTTCTTGCCCTCCAGAGGCTCCGAAAGGACCTTGGTGCAAACGACGGCAATTCACGCGTTCTAGTCCAAGCGCGTGCCGGATCTATCCGTGAACCATTGACCAGGCGGTGAAGCGGTTGGAAAAGGCGACCGGCCCGAACAGCCACGCCGTACCAGAACGGGTGGTTCATGAGAAACGCAAAAACGCGGAACGGACCGCGCCCGATGACCCCATCTGCCGCCGCAACTGCGTTGCGTCGGTTGTGCAGAAGGTGATGATGCAAATCGATACGAACGGGGCAAGTCTCGGTACAAGCACCGCACAATGAAGAGGCTTGGGAAAGGTGCTGCCATTCGGGCAAACCGCGGAGATGCGGAGTGATAACCGACCCGATCGGTCCTTGATAGGTGGTCGCGTAGGTGTGTCCGCCAACATTGCGAAAGATCGGACAGACGTTCAGGCACGCTCCACAACGAATACAATGGAGAGCATCCCGTTGCTCCACGTCAGCCAGCAGATGGGTGCGACGATTATCGAGCAGGATAACATGCATCTCTTCGGGACCATCTGGTTCATCCGGTTGGCGCGGACCGCCAACCAATGAATTGTAGCAAGACATCTGTTGACCGGTTCCAGCCGTCGCCAGCATCGGAAGGTACAGAGCAAGATCTGACAACTTCGGGATGACTTTCTCAATCCCAAGCAACGCAACATGAATTTTCGGAAGGCTGAGAGTCAATCGAGCATTTCCTTCGTTCTCGGTGATCGAAATCATCCCGGTCTCAGCAACCGCAAAGTTCGCTCCGGTGATTCCGATATCGGCCTCGATATACTCCTGCCGCAGTGCCACCCGGGCCGTCATCGTGAGGGCTTCAGGATCTGAGGTTGGTTCGGCACCGAGTTTCTTCTGAAACAGATCGCTGATCTGGTGCCGAGTGAGATGCATCGCCGGAAAGATAATATGGTACGGCGCTTCGTCGCGGAGCTGCACAATATATTCGCCCAAGTCGGACTCGATCACCCGGAAGCCGGCGGATTCCAGCTCTTCGTTCAGATGAATCTCTTCCGAGACCATCGTCTTCGACTTGATGATCGAACGCGCCCCTTTTTGCCTAGCGAGATCAAGAACATATTTGCAGGCTTCCGCTGAATCGCTTGCCCAGAATACCTTCGCTCCCCGCGCGGAAATGTTGCGCTCGAAATCAAGCAGATAGCGATCGAGATGATTAATGCATTCCCATTTAATTTCTGCTGCCGCAGTTCGGGCGGATTCCCAATCCTGGAAGCGAGCGGCATTGTTGCTGCGCACAACCTCGTAGCCGCGGATCGCCTTCCGAATCATCCCGCGGTGTACCAAGTCAGAGGTTAGTTTGGCGGCCTCTGATTTAAAGACTTCCGCGTTGGTTGGCATTTGTAGGGGAAACTAGGTGAAGAAGAGTCGGCTGGCAAAACGGACCACGATTGCCCTTGATGACGAAACACGCCAAAACTAGTCGGGCGAAACACGTCAAGATTGGTAGGGCGATACACGTCAAGCCTGGTAGGGCGAAACACGTCGTCGAGCGACAGCGAGAAGAGACGTGTGAGCCAAACGATGGGGCAGCAAGGTTCACCGTCCGGCGATTGTCGGCGCCCCTACCAGGCGGAGCGATTGCCGGACTGTTTCGCCCTGCCAGCCATCGGTTAGCAATCGAGCTTACGACCATTGAGCTAGCACCTCCGCGAGATGGAGCGCCTTCATTTTGGATCCAGAACGCTTCAGCAATCCTTCCAAATGCATTAAGCAGCTGGAATCGTTCGAGATCAGATAGTCGGCCCCGGTCTGCGCAGCCAAATCACATTTGGTTTCTCCCATGGCGGTAGAGATCATCGGAAATTTAACCGCAAACAGTCCTCCGAATCCGCAACAAACGTCAGCGTCTTCCATTTCGACCAATTCCAGCTCTCGGACGTGACTGAGGAGTGCGCGTGGCTGCGAGCGGACGCCGAGTTCGCGTAGTCCATGGCAACCATCGTGGAAAGTGGCTTTACCGGGAAACCGGCTCTGGAGATCGGTGATACCAAGACGATCGACAACAAACTGCGAAAATTCGTACGTGCGCTGGGCTAAAGCTTTCGCCGCCTTGGATTGGTTCGAGTTTTCGAAAATCTCCGGATAAAAGACGCGGATCATCGTGGCGCAGGATCCGGAAGGCACGACGACTGCCTCGGCCTGTTGCAAGCGGCTCACCACTCTGGCAGCGACACTGCGGGCCTCATCCCAGCAACCGGCATTAAAGGCAGGTTGTCCACAACAGGCCAACCCCTCATCAAAATCGATTTCATGGCCGAGCTTCTCCAACACCCGGACTACGCTCTCGGCCACCCGCGGATAAAACTGATCGACGTAGCAAGGAACGAAGAGCGCAATTTTCACCGTAAAAATGCTTCCGGCAGTCCGCCATCTACGGCGATCACCTGACCGGTGGTTTTGCTCAGGCGATCCGACAACAAAAGAAAATACGCCTCAGCTTGGTCCGACGGGGTAATCGGAGCTTTGAGAAGACTTCGATCGGCATAGAAATGTGCTAGTTTGCCGACCAGTACCTCGGTCGATTCCTCCTCGGTAAAAGGCACCTGATATTTCGCTAAAGAGGAGATCAAGCGATCACGCGGAAACATCGTACTTCCTTGCACGACGGTGGCGGGGGCAACGCAGTTCACTCGGACTAACGGCGAAAACTCAACCGCCAGCTCTCGAACCAGGTGGCTCAGGGCCGCCTTGCTCACGTCATAAGCAAAGCTTCCCTTTTTTGCGACGACAGCGTTGGCGCTTGAGGTGAGCACGATTGAACCAGGCAGATTTTGTTCCCGCAAGATCTGACCGGCCTCATCCGCCACAATGTAGGACCCTGTGACGTTGACGTTCAAAGTGAACTGAAACTTTTCGTCCGGGATATGGCCCAAAGCGTCGGGTGGGATAAAGATCGCGGCCGTCACGACCAAGACATCAATCCCGCCGTACGCGAGCACGGCTTGACGCAAAAGCGCGCGGACCGATTCCCGGTTCGTGATGTCCGCGGCCAAACCCACCGCCGGCCCGCATCCGGAAATTCCGGAACCAGCCACTCCGATTCCAGGGCCCAACTTGCCGGTAATCTCGTTTGCAGTCTGTTGAGCCGCATCCACCGCGAGATCGGCAGACACGACATGGCCCCCCGCCTTGGCCACGCGTATCGCCAATTCTTTGCCAATCCCGCTTCCCGCGCCGACGACTAATACGACCTTGCGGGCAAGTTCATTTTCGGGCGGCATCCGGCGCAGCTTGGCCTCTTCGAGCTGCCAATATTCGATGTCAAACGCTTCCTGCTGGGGCAAAGCAATATAGTGACCAATCGCCTCGGTGCCGCGCATGACTTCAACGGCGCAATTGTAAAACTCCGCGGTCACTCGCGATTCGCTCTTATCTCTCCCCCAGGCCACCATTCCCAATCCGGGGATCAAGATCACCGTTGGGTTGGGGTCGCGAATTGCCGGAGAGTCGGAGCCCCGACAGCTTTCGTAGTAGGTCCGATAATCGGAACGGTAGTGTTCGATTCCCTCTGCGAGCAAAGATCTCAACGCTTTCAGATCGCGCGAACTGCTGTTCCAATTTACATACAGCGGCTTGATTTTCGTGCGCAGAAAATGATCCGGACAAGATGTGCCAAGAGAGGCTAACCGTTTGGCGTCGTGGCTATTGACAAAGCGAAGGATCTTCTCGTCGGTTTGTACCGTAGCGATGAACCGCTTCTGCTGGCTGACCTGCCCGCGCAGCCAGGGCAGCAGCGAAGCAAGGAATTCCTCCCGCTCCGACTCCGTCAGTTGAGGATATTTCTGCCCGCCAAACGTATTGCTTCCCTTATCCCTTGCGGCAATGAACTCAGCCGCTTGCTCAATCAAGGAAAGCGAAAGTTTGTAGCATTCCTTGTCGTCGTTCGCCCAGTTGATCAACCCATGTTGGCCAAGGATTGCGCCCTTGGCTTGCGGGCGAGTCTTGCAGAGCTGTTGCAGCTGCAGTCCCAGTTCGAACCCGGGCCGCTGCCAGGCCAGCCAAAAGACTTCATCACCGTAGATTTCTTTGGTCAGCGCTTCTCCGTTCTCAGCCGCCGCAACTGAAATAACTGCATTCGGATGGGTATGATCCACGTGCCGAAAAGGCACGAACCCATGGAGGGGCGTGTCAATCGAGGAAGCGCGAGGGTTGAGGTTAAACGTGCAGTGTGGGTATGCGGAGACCATCGAATCTTCTAGCGGAGTCTTTGCTCCTTTTTCGGTCGAGGCTTCGTAGATCGAGCGCAATCGCTCGAGCTTACTCATATAAAGACTCGCGAAATTCTCTCGCTTCGATGTGCGGAGATCACCCCCCGACCCCTTGACCCAGAGGACTTCTACTTTTTCTCCAGTGAGCGGATCAGACTGCATCAATTTGGCGGAAGTATTGCCTCCACCGGTGTTCGTGATGCGTTGATCAGAACCAAGGAGATTCGAACGATAGATGAGCTGATCAACTTCATCTAATCGGCTGGCAACAGCGTCATCCCAAAGATAATTCACATACCTTGTATTCATGTCGTAATTTTGCTGAATCTTTCCTTCCCATCCGACCAGGAAGCCGTTTCCTGCGGAGCGAATGCATCGATCGCACAGGAGCGGCGGATCACCGCTCTCAACTCCTCCAGAGAACTGAGCTCTCCAGCAGCGATCGCCTGAATGAGCAGATTTCCTAATGCGGTGGCTTCGACCGGACCGGCAGTCACTCGTAGCCCCGACGCGTTCGCAGTAAATTGATTGAGCAAACGATTCTGACTTCCGCCTCCTACCACATGCAGGACCTCAATTTTCTTGTTCAACAAACTGCTCAGTTGATCGAGTTGAGTTGCGTAGCTCAAAGCGAGGCTCTCCAAGATACATCGGGCCAAACTCGCGGCATCGTCTGGGATAGGCTGACTGGTTCGCCGGCAAAAGGACTGAATCTTCTCGATCATCTGTCCAGGCTTCAAAAACTCCGAAGCGTTGGGATCAATCAGTGATCTCAATGGATTTGCGCCTTCCGCCGCGTGCACGAGATCGGCGTAGGCGACATTGCTTCCTTGCTGCATCATTTCTCGTCGCGTTTCCTGAAGTATCCAGAGGCCGAGAATATTCCGGAGGAAACGGACAGTTCCTTCGTGGCCGAGTTCGTTTGTATAATTGGCAGCCATGCAGCCCGTCTCTAAGCGCGGATCTGACAGCTCGACTCCGAGCAGGGACCAAGTGCCAGAGCTGAGAAAGGCCCAGTGGTCGCCCTCGGCCGGCACAGCGGCAACCGCCGCACCGGTATCATGCGAACAGGTCGCGAAAATTGGAAATGTTCCCAGTTCAGCTGTTAAATTTTGCGTCACTTTTCCGATCCGAGTCCCTGAAACTACAACTGGCGGGAACAGGGCACGAGGCAGACCTAATTCGTTCACCAGCGCCTCTGACCAATTGTTCAAAACCGGGTTAAAAATTTGGGTGGTGCTAGCCAAACTTCGTTCCATGACGGGCTCACCGCTGAACAGGTAATGAAGGTAATCAGCGATTCCCAGGAAGTGCCGAGCGAGTTCCACCAATGGGCGGCGATGCAGCACATCGTCGTAAAGTTGGTAGAGCGTGTTGATCTGCATGAATTGAACGCCAGTCTCCCGAAAGATCAATTCACGCCCCGCTTTCTTGAGAAATGCCGGAAAGGACTCATCCGTCCGGCTGTCGCGGTAATGAAAAGGCGTTCCGAGCAGCGGCTCGCTCTCGGAAAAATAAGCGTAGTCAACGCCCCAGGCATCTATGCTGAACCCGTCGATCTGCGGGACCCGTGTTTTCGCGGCTTTAACGCCGACCTGAATTTCGTCGAAAAACCGCAATAGATCCCACCGCAAAGTTCCGCCCAGGTGGGTGGGACCCGTAGGGAAGCGATGGCATTCCTGTAAACTAACCTTATCGTCAACGAGGCGACCGAGCACCACGCGGCCGCTCTCCGCGCCGAGATCACAGGCGACATAGTTTTTCGCGCTACTCATGAGGGGGGTGCTGGAAGGGTTTCATGCCGATTCGGTCCGTCTGCACTCTGTACTCGTACACTGAACGTTGAACGCAAGTCCATACGCCGCATTGTTCCAGGTCCGGGTCACGTCCCAATTCGAATAATTTCGAGTCCGAGGATCCGCGCAACCTTCTCGATTTCCTTCGCAACGTGGCCTACACCGAGCGCGCAATGGTGGGTTGGCCCCTCAATGCACCACGCATCCATAAATTCGGCAGGACCGACCGAGAACCGAATCCGGGAATTCGTGTTGCCAATCCGTAAGATCGGGCCCGGAATAGATTCCCCTTCGGATACCAGCATCTTTAGGTTTCCTTTTCCGGTTTGGGTGAGGCTAAGAAGCGTCACCGGCCCCGTTTTGACCCGTGCTTCAACTGAAATGCCCTGTCCTCGCTTGCCATGGTACAGGCCCAGACCACGCAATACCGGTTTCCCCTCGGCAATTTTCAGATGAAACGGACCGTCGTGTCCCATTAAAAGAAATTGGTCGACAAAATCCATTGCATAGAGCTCGGTGAACGATCCTCCGGCTTCCAGCCGATCCATAATCAACATCGCAATCGCGTTCTTTGTGTCTCCCTCGCCACTGCATGGGATTCCACGCCCAGTGAGCAAAGTACTTCCTAAGATCAGCCCCGCTCCCAAAAGCTCCTGTGGATTGGCGTCACCTCCACGATAGTAGTAGGAAAGACCATCGAGCCGAAAATCAGCCACTAAGCGGTCTAAACCAGCAGCGACCTTGGCACTCCACCGCAACGCTTCCGGCTGAGGAGCTCTTGCCAACGTATCGGAAGGACTAGAGCTAACAATTTCAAACAAGTTATGCGTTTGCTCCAGGACCGCTTCAATCTCGGCGTCTGGTACCTGATCCACACGCTTCTGCAGCTCGTCGATCTCGAGCACCTCGACATGAATACCGGTCTGGCCGGTAATCATCGTGAAATCCGAATACATGTCCAACATGCCCGGATAGGTATGGCCAAGGAAACCAAGCCGACTGTGACGTAAACTTTGAGCTGCGGTCGCAGCTCCGACCCACCCGCGAATCTCTCGCCACGCAGCAACCCCGGCCTCACCATCTTGCTCTCGCAAAAGGCCACTCACCACGTTGAACTCGATACCGCAGCGAGCGAACGCGCAGGAGATTTCCGGAACACAGCAGGCGCAGCAATTGGCCAACCATTCACCAGTATCAGTTTTCTCGTAGTCAAGAGCCCGTACCGGTTGAAGATTAAGAATTAAGATTGGACATCGGAGACGTTGCACCGCGGGCACAACCTGAGACGAGGTAGCGTACGTTCCGACGTAACAAATCACGAGATCCACGTCTTCGCGCGCGAAGAGAGTTCTTGCCTCTTGCGCCGCCGGCTGGCTATCGACTAGATCAGCCGAGGCGATGTGACATCCTGTGGCACGGAGTTTCTGCTCAATCTCCTGTTGATATCCTATTAGGCGCTCTCTCAAGCCGGGAAATTGCGCCCAATAAGCTTGCAGCCCTATCCCGAAAATTCCAATCTTAGCCTGAGCAAAGGAAACTCGATCGTGGCTCATCGGTCGAAATTGGCGCAGAGGAAACCCCCGGCAGAATTATTTGAGCAGCGCGCTGACATCCGCGGCAGTAATCAGCTTTACAGGGACGTAGACTTCCCGGTTGGCAGGATTGCTATAGGTCAGCTTGTCGCCCTTCATCAGCTTTGAAGCCAGGTCAACCGTCATTTTTCCCATCTCCTTTGGCACCTGTTGGATGGTGGCTCCCATCTGCCCCGCTTTGATTGCCTGAAGCGCAATTTCATCCCCATTAAATCCCACGATGTAAACGTCCTTCACGCCACTCTTCCCGGAGTCCGCCACCGCTTGGGCTGCACCGACAGCCATTGGATCATTTCCGCAAAAGATGGCCGCTACGTCGGGGTGCGCCGAAAGAATATCTTTGGCTACTTTGTAACCTTCTTCCTGCTTACTGTTAGCTGAAAGCGACGCCACCACCTCATACCCTAATTCCTTAATGTGTTTCTCGAAGCCGGTATTTCGTCGCGCCGCATAAACTGCGCTTGGTTCACAGGAAATCGATGCCACTTTCTTGCTAGCGGATGATTTCTGTTTGAGAACCGTACTAATGTGGTCGGCAGCGATCACGCCACCTTTTTCATTGTCGGAGATCACGATCACGTCATAGTCCGTTCCCCCACCACCGATGTCATCGATGACCACCGGAATTTTTTTGGATTTCGCCGCATCGACTATCGGACCCAGTGCATCCGGTTTGAAGGGAGAGATGATCAATGCGCTGATTCCCTGATCGAGCAAATCCTGAGTCGCTGACACCATGCTCGATTCGCTGCTTTTTTGATCGACCAGAACGTAGTCAAAGCCAGCGGCTTCTGCTGCTTCTTTGGTTCCTTTTTCCATGTCTTGGAAAAATCCGTACTGCATGTCGTAGACGGAGAAACCGATCTTCTTTTTGGCCGGCGCTGCAACTCCGGGAGTTGCAGGTAACAGAGCACATATGGTTAAAAGGATAGTTAGAACTTGGAGGGGCTGTTTCATAAATAGCGGTTTTGGGTGTGGTTGATGGTTTGAACCGAATGATTTTTTGAGCTCGAGGTTGCCTGATTAAGAGCCTGGCCACTGGCGCCTGTTCCAGCGTTCAACGAGACGTTGGCGTACGCCTTCGACCGAAAGTGCCAACAACAAGACCAGTCCAACGGCCACGCGTTGGACGAAGGCGTCGACGTGATTGAGGTTGAGCACGTTCGATAAAGTAGCGAAGAGGATTGCCGCCGCGACCGTTCCGAACATACTGCCGCGTCCTCCGGCCAAACGAGTTCCGCCTAAGACTACCGTGGCAATGACGTTCAGCTCGAACCCAGGTTCGAGGCCGGGTCCTGCGGAGTAAAGACGCGATCCGAGGAGTGCGGCGCCAAGGCCGGTAAAAAGCCCAACAACGACAAAAACAAACAAGATCGTTCGACCTACCGGAACGCCGGCGATATGAGCGGCCCTGGCGTTTGATCCGATGGTGAAAACATATCGACCGAAAGACGTTCGGTGCAAAGTGAAGGCTCCAATTGCGGCACAGAACAAAAATAGAATAAACGGAACCGGAATGTTCCCGATAAGTCCGTTTCCCCACCAGACGAAATCTTTACCGTTGAAACGTCCGGTTTGCCCGTTGGTAAAAATGAACGTCAACCCGCTGATAAGGAACATCGTGCCAAGCGTTGCGATGAAGGCCGGGATCCGAACCAAAACGACTAAAGAACCGTTTAACAATCCGACCGTACCACCGACTGCTGTGGCCGCGACAAACGCGGGGAGAACACCAAAGTGAGCAGCAATTGAGACAGCCGTCCAAGCGCTGAGAGCCTGAGTAGATCCAACCGACAAATCAAAGGTTCCGGCAATGATGGCGATAGTCATCCCAACCGCAGCGACACCGACAAACGCGCTTTGTCGAAGAACGCTGGCCAAATTGTCTAGACTCGCGAAACGGGGCGTAGCCACGGCGGCAAGAATCCAGACCATGACCAAGACTGTGGCGATCCCAAATTTTTCCCAGAGAAGATCCCAGTCCAGATTATGTATCGCCATGCGGACGGGCCGGACTTTGTGAGTTACGGGTTGATCCGTTTTGACGGGGCGCACGGTTCGCACTTGATTCGCTGGTTTAACCGGTAGAACAGGATCGATCATTTGTTAAGCCGATTTCAGCTTGGCTACGCTAGCTCGCAGCGCCTCAAGCGTCAGAGCTCCGAGGAGCAGCAACCCAAGGGTGACGTTTTGATAGAAGACAGAAACGTTCAGCAGATTTAGCCCGTTGTTGATAACGGCGACCAAGAGACTTCCCAGCAATGTCCCCGGAACTGAGGCTCTTCCGCCGGTCAACGGCGTGCCTCCCAGAACTACGACAGCGATCGCCGATAACTCCAAACCGGTAGCCAACCGGCCATTTCCGGTCAGAACCTGGGCACTCAGGATGAGTCCAGACAATGCCGCCGTCGCGCCAACAATGGCAAAAACTCCCCACAAGACATAAGTCGTGCGCACGCCGACGCGCCGTGCAGATATGATGTTGCTCCCGGTAGCGAGAATGTGCCGACCAAAGCGGGTCTGTCCGAGGAGCAGACTGAATAACACCGCAAGCGCCAAGGCGAGAAGGACCGGCGTCATTCCGCTCGATAAAATTTTGTAGTCAGTTCTACCAAACAGGTAGATGTCTCGGCCTCTGGTGTAGATGAGTGCTGCTCCCCGTACAATGGTGAGCATCCCCAGAGTGGCAATGAACGCTGGAACCCTCAACTCGGTCACGATGAGACCATTCACCCAGCCAATCAGCCCGCCGCTTAGGACTCCTAAAGCGATCGCTGGCATCACGCCGATCTGCGGGACGAGACTCACGGTGATACATCCGGCGAACGCCGCTGTTGAGCCAACCGAGAGGTCGAAGTTTCCGCTCGCGATCGCCAGAGTCATCCCCAAACCGACGATCGCGACGACGCTGGCACTCGTACAAACGTTCAGAAGATTGTTCGGGGTCAAAAACGTCGGTGTGAGGGAGGCAAATACGGCGCCCACAAGTAGGAGGGTAAGCCCGACTGGCGAGAGACGAAAAATGGCAAAAACAGCGCGCTTAGAGACCATCTTTGACCTCTATGGGTTTCGGTTGAACGGCGACCCGGTGGGACAAGCCCGTTGCAACTTCCATTACGGCTTCCTGCGTCACCTGATTTCCGGAGAGTTCTCTGCGCGGTTCCCCAGCAACAAAGACGATACATCGATCAGCGAGTCGGATCAGTTCTGGAAGCTCTGAAGTCTGA
This sequence comes from uncultured Verrucomicrobiae bacterium, assembly GCA_963804425.1. GTDB lineage: Bacteria > Verrucomicrobiota > Verrucomicrobiia > Chthoniobacterales > JAFAMB01 > DASTDH01. Next base: position 121,465 of record CAWDQF010000012.1, read on the forward strand.
AGGATAATCGCGATGCCTTTTTCAACCAGCTGGTCGATCAATGTGTATATTTCTGCTTTGGCGCCGACGTCGACACCTCGCGTTGGTTCGGCCAGTAGCAAAACTCGGCACTTCTCCGCCAGCGCTCGAGCAAGAATCACTTTCTGTTGGTTGCCGCCGCTCAGGCCGCTGATTCTCTGCTCCGGCCGGCTGAAGCGAATATTAAGTTGCCGCTGGTAATCGAGCGTCGTTCGTCGCTCACTAGCAAGGTCGAGAACCCCGGGAACAGAGGGGAGCAAACGGGGCAGCGCTCCGATAGTAAGATTTTGTATTACTGGCAGATCTGGGAACAACCCAGTCGTTTTGCGATCCTCAGGTACGAGACCGATCCCGGTTCGAATTGCCGCTCGAGGATGCTCCACGCGTAGTGGCCGGCCGGCCAGGGTCACGCTCCCACTCGTAATCTTTCGAAGGCCAAACAAGCCTTCCATTAGTTCAGAACAGCCGCTACCCATGAGCCCGGCCAGAGCGAGGACTTCGCCGCGACGGAGGGAAAATGAGACGTTCCGGACCAATCCCCCGTCCACGACGAGGTCTCTTGTTTCCAAAATCATTTCTGACGGGGTTCGACTTGGGCGCTTCAAGTGAACAAGTTCGCGCCCCACCATAGCTGCAACCACTTGCTGTTCGGTTGTATCGGTCCGTCGTGTGGTTTGGATGTGCCGACCATCGCGGAAAACAGTGATACGATCCGCCACGGAAAAGACCTCAGTTAACCGATGGGAAACATAAATGACGGAAACTCCGCTGGAAGCGAGTGCTCGCACGATCTCCAAAAGGCGAACCACTTCGCGCTCATTCAAGGCAGCAGTCGGCTCATCCATGATAATGATTCGCGCCTTAACGGAAAGTGCTCGGGCAATCTCCACAAGTTGTTGCTGACTGACTGAAAGATCGCTGACTGGAGTGGTCGGATCGATGTCCAGGTTTAATGTTTGCAGAATGTGCCTGGTATTTCGGTTCATCATATCCCAATCGATAATCGGCCCGCGTCGGGGCTCGCGAGTGACGAATACGTTCTCCGCCACGCTCAAATGCGGCAAAAGGTTGAACTCCTGAAAAATCACGCTGATACCGGCGTGTTGCGAACTAACCGGATCGGCGAATACGACGGGTTGTCCGTCGACGAACACCTGGCCCGCGCTGGGTTGTAGAACGCCAGCCAGAATGCTGATCAGAGTGGATTTACCAGCTCCGTTTTCGCCGACGAGCGCGTGCACTTCTCCCGGCAGGATATCAAAATCGACGCCGTCCAACGCGAGGACACCAGGGAATCGGCGACTCAGCTGTTGGACCGCGAGAACGGAGGGACTTTCGGGCATTTGGGGTTCAGGGGTTCAGAGAACATCTCCCGGTTGTTGTTGTCATCGAATTTGGGCGTTTCGGAACACCGGACGGTCAATGAGTCATACACGGTCTGTCGGCACTTCGGTGATCTCGCGACTAAGGTAATGACGGGTTTGATGCGCCACCATCCAGTACGAGGCATTTTGGGGGAATTGGATCCAAGCCTAACCGAGACATTATGGAAGCGAAATAGACAAAATGCCGAAATTCATATAAAAAATGACACAGTCACAGCTTTCTCGTGACGAATTACTTTGTTTATCTGCCCAACCGCCGAGAGCAGAGTCCGTGGGAGTGTACCGCAACCTCAGTCGGCTACGAACGCGTACTGCCGGGAAGCCAGTATCCACCTCGACGCCATCCGGTAGATCATCATTTTACTTGGGAGGACGGGCGCGTACTGCACGCCTACCAGATAATTTATATTACTGAGGGAAAAGGCTATTTCGAATCGGGTATCTCTCGCAAAAGACAACAAATTGACGGCGGTTGCGTCGTCATTCTGTTTCCTGGTATCTGGCACCGCTACTCGCCTGATCCCAAAACAGGATGGGTCGAAAATTGGATCGAGTGTCGGGGCAAGTCTTTCGATCGGGCGCGAGCAACAGGATTACTTCGACCTGAAGGCTCGGTTTTGCGGGTTGGTCTCTTACCGGATTTACTCCACTGTTTTGAGCGCTGCCACGCGCTTGCGCGACGGCACTCAGCGGGTATTCAGGCAATGCTATCGACGATGGGCTTGCACATTCTTTCGATACTTCAGAGTGCGCCGGGATTGCGCAGAAATTTGCGCCAACCTATCGATGAAAGAATTCAGCAAGCCCAATTACTCATCGCGCGGCGCTACCATGAGACGATAGTCGTAGAACACTTGGCTCGCGAATTGCATATCGGTTACTCGTCCTTTCGCCAGGTCTTCAAGACTCAAACTGGTCTGAGTCCTAAGCAGTATCAGCTCCAAATTCGTCTCCAGAAGGCTCAAGACTTTCTCGCGAATACCTCCAAGTCCGTCGGAGAAATTGCTGAGATCCTCGGGTTCAACACTCCTTACCACTTGTCTAATCAATTTAAGAAACATGTTGGTTTGGCGCCTCAAATATGGAGGAAGAGATTAGAACGCCGGCAATGCCGATAGCGCCGACGACCGCCGGAAACGTCAATGCCGTGAGAAATGATTGGTGATTGGTGAGAAACCGGAGGGACGCCCCGATAGCGAGCGACCGAGATAGCAGTTGGTCGGATCGGGTCAGCACAACGGTTTTAGAAACGAAACGCGGCGAGAGCAAAAACAAAGATCGCGAAGACGATACAATAGACGCCGAACAGCTTCCAGCGTCCGGTCTCGAGCCAACGCGACAAGAGTCGCAACGCGAGCAGCCCAGCGACAAAACTCGCCACCATCCCAATGATCCCGGGTAAGGCCAGCGGGACTAAGTTTGCCGCCTTGGTTATTTCCGGGTGTGCCTTGATCAAACGCCAAAACTCTCGAACGATCGCCGGTGGCGTGATCACGACGGCCAAGGCAAAGCTAAACTCTTCCATCCGCAGTCTACCCACTCCTTGCAACAGTCCGGTCGAGATCGTCGCACCCGACCGCGAGAAACCACGGAACGGGATACACAATCCCTGGACCGCTCCGATCCAGCAAGCGGACATGATGCTGACATCTTGCCCCTCGAGCCGGCTGGGCTCACGGATGCCGGACACGATAATCAGCAAGCCCACGACCAGAAGCGCTCCAGCGATGAGAGGAAGCTGGGAAAATAAACTCTCCATGTCTGAGTTTTGGCTTCCTTTCAGGAAGATCTTTTCAATCACTAACTGCAGCGCGAGGCCTACGACAGCTGTCAGAACCGTCGCGACGACGACGTGTTTCACCATTTTCCAAAACGCCTCTGCACTGGAGAAATACCTCTGGCGCCACGCATTCCAGAAATAGACGATGACGGCGAACATCGTCCCGGTGTGCAACATGACTAGAAGAAACGTCATCTCCGGGCTGGAGGCGTCTAGGCCCATCAATTTTTCAACCACAATGACGTGGGCTGAACTGGAAACTGGCAAGAGTTCAGCGGCCCCTTGTACAAGGCCGAGGATAAGAATCTGGAGAATGTTTGCGACCATAGGCGGAGAATTTGATGAACGTTCAGTCTTCGTTGTTCTCCGCGGCGGATGCAACGAGGTTTCGCAAACCGCGACAGAAAACTCAAAAGCCGATCGGCGTTTGGCGTTCGGCGTTCGGCGTTCTCGACCGTTCCCGGCGATGCCGGCGTTCCTACCGTCTTCTCCGACGCAATCCGTCAAAATAGACAATAACGATGATCAGGACACCGGTGATCACCCGCTGCCAAAATGAATTCACATTTAGCAGGTTGGCGCCGTTGTTGATCGTGGTCAGGATGAAGGAACCAAGCAGCGGTCCGTGTACCGAGCCAATGGCGCCGAAAAGACTGGTGCCACCGATCACAGAAGACGCGATCGCTTGCAGTTCCCAGCCTTCGGCTTGAGTCGCGTTCCCGATGCCGATACGCGCGGCCAGCAGGATACCAACGAAGGCCGCGCAAAGTGCCGACAGAATATAAGCGATGTAGATCATCCGAACCGTATTGACGCCAGAAAGTCGAGCCGCCTCCGTATTGGAGCCAATCGCAAAGAGGTAGCGACCAAACCGGCTGTGATGCAAAAATATGTACCCGGGGATCGCAACCACCAGAACCATCCAGAAGAGATTCGGCACTCCGAGAAAGTCGCCGCGGGAGAAGCCGGTGAAATCCGTGTTGGTGATGGAAATCGTTGCACCATTGGTAATGAGCAAACCAATGCCGCGTAGCGCCGTTAATGTTGCCAGAGTCATAATAAAGGGCGGCAGCCCAAGCTTAGTAATTCCGAACCCGTGGAAAACACCAATGACGAGGCCGAATGCAAGCGTGATTATGAGCGCTCCCCAGATCGGGTAACCGTGCGTTAAGAGCCAGGCGATGATCACGCTGGTGAACCCGACGACCGCCCCAACCGACAAGTCGATGCCCCCAGTAATGATGACGAAGGTTTCGCCGATCGCCAGGATCGCGGTCATGGCGCCCTGACGCAGCAGGTTGGTAATGTTGCCGTATGTCCAAAAGCTGGACGTGCTGAACGCCAGTAACACCCAGAGGAGCGCGAGAAGGACCAGAAGGGTCAAGCTGAGCAGCGCGCCAACACGCGCGCGGTGTTTTGTCGCGGCTAACTGCCGCGCCGCATCTGTGGCTTCAACGCTCATCTTAATTCTCCTCCAAAACGCTGTTCATAGTGTACTAGTACTGTCGTCCGGCCTCAGACGCCCATCGCCTCGGTTAGAATCGTTTCATGCAGCGCTTTCTCGCTAACATGAGCGCTATCATGAGTCGCGACGAGCCGCCCGCGACGAAAGACATGCAACGTGTCGGAGAGATCGTACACCTCCGGCAAATAGGAGGAGATCAGGATAATCCCCGCTCCGGCCTTCAGCAGTTTGGCAAAAAGTTTGTAAATTTCGGCCTTGGTGCCGACATCAACACCCGTTGTTGGTTCGTCAAAGATGAACAACTGGGCCCCATGGTTCAGCCATTTGCCAACGACGATCTTCTGCTGGTTGCCGCCGGAGAGGCTCGACGCAAGAGCATCACGCGAGGCCGTCTTTATCTGCACTTCGCGAATTTGCCGGTCGGCCGCCGCAGCCTCGGCGATGGGATTGATGACGCTTGCGGTGGTCAAGCGCTTGTAGATTGGCAAATTGATGTTGAGTCCAACCGCGAGATTGAGGCAAAGGCCCTGATCGCGCCGGCTTTCTGGCACGAGCGCGATGCCCCGCGAAATTGCATCTTTCTCCTTTCGGAGATCGACCGGCTTACCCTTCCAGAAAATTTGTCCTGCCGTTTTTGGGAAGCGGCCGAACAGGCTCTGCACAAACTCACTGCGCCCCGCGCCGATCAGTCCGTAAAGCCCAATGACCTCGCCCGCTCTGACCCGTATGGAAATTTCCTGGAAGCCCTTGCCGCTGAGGTTTTCCGTCCGAAGGATCTCGTCGCCGAAGGGAACCGCCTCCTTGTAATGGACTTGGCCGATCGCTCGATTGATCATGCCGGTGATCAGCGCCTGCTCGTTGGTTTCGGCAACGCGTTGGGTCGACACCAACTGGCCGTCGCGCAAGATCGAGACGCGATCCGCCAGCTGGAATACTTCTTCCAACCGATGTGAAATATAGACAATGGTAACGCCCTTGGCTTTGAGTCGACGGATCAGTGCGAAAAGCTGTGCCGCCTCCTGGCGGGTTAGGTAGGCGGTCGGTTCGTCGAAGATGAGGAAGCGGGTACCGCGCGTCGAGGCACGGGCGGTCGCGACCAATTGTTGCTGGCCGATCGTGAGGGAGGAGAGCAGCGCTCCGGCCGGCAGATTGAAGCCGATATCGTTGAGAATCTTTTGGGCCTCCCTCACCATTGTGCTGTGCTGAAGTAGCCCATAGCGTACTCTTTCGTCGCCGAGAAAGAGGTTGGCGGCGACGGAGAGATGCGGACAGAGTACGACCTCCTGATGTACCGCGTTGATCCCGAGGTCGATCGCCTCATGCGGTGTGGCAAGCGCAACTGGCTGGCCCTTCCAATACACTTCGCCGCTTGAGCGCAGGTAGACGCCGGTCAGCAGCTTGATAAGGGTCGATTTTCCCGCGCCGTTTTCGCCGACAATCGCGTGGACTTCTCCCGCCTCGAAGATGAGATCGACCGCTTTCAGCGCATGCGTAGCGCCGAACCGCTTGTCGAGGCCCTTGAGGGCGAGAAGAGGCGCGGCCGTATCTGCCGCGCCTTTCGTGTTGTCGCCGCCACCCTGGATCGCGTCCTGGTTCGTTGACGGCTTATTGGCCATGTTTCTACAGGGGGTTGGCAATCATCTAGCCTACTTCACCTTGGGGAACAAGAGCTCATGTTGACGAGTTTGGTCCATGTTCTCTTTGGTGATGAGATTCGCTCCCGTATCTACATTCGCTGGAACCGTTTCTCCCTTCGATGCGGCCAGGGCCGTTTTGACGCCGTCATAACCCATTCGATAGGGGTCCTGTACGACTAGCGCTGCGATCGTGCCATCCTTGAGGAATCCGATGAGCTTGTCGTCTGAGTCGAAGCCGATGAGCTTAATTTTGTCGGCGGCCTTGTTCTCGGCGATCGCCTGACCCGCACCCTGGGCCATAATCAGGTTGGAGGCGAAGACACCCCGCAGATTGGGATTGGCAGTGATCAGGTCGGTCATGATGTTCAATCCGGTTGTCGCCATACCGTCGGCAACCTTGTCGGCGACGAGCTTCAGTCCCGGATATTTGGCTGCAATTTCCTCCTTAAACCCTTTAGCGCGCTGGTCCAGCGAACCAACGCCAGGAATCGAAGTGATCAGCGCGACGTCGCCCTCGGCCTTCCCATATTTCGCTTTGATAGCTTCGCCAAGGCCATCGGCGGCAACGCGCCCGCCTTGCACGTTATCGGTAGTCAGGAAGGAGGTGAAGGCCTTTGAATCAGCAGCGGAGTCGATTCCAATGACTTTCACTTTTTTGGCGGCTTCATCGATCGGTTTGCCCAACGCGGCGAATTGAGTTGGCGCTATGACGATCGCTGCAGGGTTACCGGAGACAGCGTTCTCGAGGATCGAGATCTGTCCATTGATGTCGGATTCCGACTGAGCACCGAGCTCCGGCACGTTAACACTAAGGTCCTGTCCGGCCTTGCGCGCTCCAGCGAGCACGATCTGCCAGAAGGCGGACGTTGTATCTTTGACGATGATCGGAACGGTAGGTTTTTCCGCGGCCGGGACTGTCTGGACCGTACCGGCAATAAAGGCTGCTCCAAGCAAACCGAGAGTGATGCGGTTCGGGAACGAACTAAAGAGTTTCATGGGGGGTGATTTCGCTATTAACACGCCGCAAATGTGTGCTTCATCCGGCCAGGGCGGCGCTTACCGTACCGGATTTATTTATATATAAAATAACGGTCCTGAGTCCGTAATGAATTCCGTCTTATGTTGCAAGCCTTCTTTGTTCGTGGCGACTCGGTGAGCGTTCGAGGCAACCCAAAACTCTCACTGTACTTCGGACAGGCGCAGCAGCCGATCTAGCGCCGTCTCGTAGTCGCGACGCCAGCGCACATGGCGGATCGTATCCGCTGCGATGGCCAAAACCCAGATTCCCAGCCACGCGCCGGCGAAGAAAAATCCGAACACCGGGATCAGAAGGGCGATCGTGGTACAGACGACCATAATCACATAACTCAGGGCTCCGGAGCCCAAGATCAGTCGCGGACGCCGACTCCAAAGCCAAGCCGCGCGCTTCAGTTCGGAATTCGGGGCTGATCCGAGCTTAGTCCGGCGAAGGGCCAAGACATCCAACGGTGCTAGATCAGGATGACGCCAGCGAGATGGATACTGAAAATCACGCCACCAACCTATGATCCGTGGATCAGCGCTCTGCATGAAACTCCCGGGTTTACCCGAGCCTTTTCCAGTTTCGCATTTTGCGATCTGGAACTCAAGCAAACAGAAGAAAAGTGGCCCGCGGCTTGGCGCCTGGATTTCATGCCTGCGCCGCTCTCTCCAAATATTTTCGCCAACCGCCGTAGTGGGAAATCTCTTCTGCATGCTCTACCGCAATAGATTCACACAAAAATCCTTTCACTAACTGGCCGTCCTGCAATCGCAGCGTTCCAATGGCCAGAGGGGGCGGTACATCAGCAACGAAACTGCCGAAGGCTTCGTGAGCTAGCTCCCATACCTCGAGGGTGATCGAGGTCCCCCGACCGGGCGCTGCACGAATCAATCCAGGTTTGGGCGGGGTCGTTCCTGGCAGAGCGTATAACCGATAGTCTGGAGCTGTCGCTGTGGTTTCAATCAGTTTCGCGCCGCGCCCGGTTAATTGATGATTCAGCGGGAGACCGGAGAGATGGGCGCCGACCACCGCGACCCTGGTTGTTTTCGGAGGTCTGGCGGAGGTCAAAGACTCAGAAGCCGGGTAGGGCTCTTTGGTATTCCCGAGAGCGGGTTTGAGTGAATGAAGATAACTCTCTGCCAGTTGCAAGAGCCCGCGATCCGAGAAGGCGGGTCCGATCAGAGTCACACCAAACGGAAGTCCCTCAGCGCTCAATCCCGCCGGTATAGCAATCCCTGCGAAATCGAGGAGGTTCATAAAATTGGTGAACGTTCCCAGCCGGCTATTCCGAGCGATTGGATCGGCCTGAATTTCGGCAATCTTATAGATGGTCGGTGCAGTCGGAAGCAGCAGCAGGTCGGAGTTCGCCCAGATCCGCGCCGCCGACTGACGGTAGCGCTCTAGTGCATACTGACCTTCGAACGCATCGATCGCGGAAAAATTTTGTCCACCAAGGATGATGTCCCGAACGACAGGGTGAACCGCATCTTGGTGATCCTTGATAAAATTTCCAACGGCCGCGAACCTTTCTGCAACCCAAGGACCTCCATAGAGTAGTTTCGCAACCTCGAGGAGGGGGGTGACATCGATGTCGATAGTCGAATGTCCCAGCCTCTCCAGGCGCTCGACTGCTTGCCGATAGAGCAACCGGAAGGGTTGGCCAATGAGGTCGAGACTTTTCAGGATGCCAATTCGTGCCTTACCTGGAAGGAAGGCTGGGGATCCCGGTTGGCGAGAGTAGGGATCGCGTGGGTCATATGCGGCAGCGACAGAAAAAACTGTTTCAGCGTCACCTGCGGTTAAGGTAAGCAAGCTCACGCAATCGAGCGACCGACAAGCCGGCACGACTCCGAAGGTGCTTAAGAGACCGCGGGTCGGTTTGAGACCAACGATGTTGTTGAATGCAGCGGGTACCCGACCCGAGCCAGCGGTGTCAGTTCCGAGGGCGAACGAAACAAGGCCGGCGGCTACGGCGACTGCCGAACCCGAACTTGATCCACCGGAAATATACTCGGGATCAAAAACCGAGGAACAAGCGCCGTAGGGCGATCTTGTGCCGACCAAACCAGTCGCAAACTGGTCCAGATTCGTCTTTCCAATGAGAATCGCTCCTGCCCCAAGCAATCGCTGGACGACGGTTGCCGTTTCTTTCGGGAGATAGGAGAACGCAGGGCACCCGGCCGTTGTCGGAATGTCCGCCACATCGATGTTGTCTTTCAAAGCGAACGGAATACCAAAGAGCGATTTATCGGTATCGCCGGAAAGTATTTCGGCTGACTTGAGCGCGTCCGACTGTGGAACCAGATGTATCCAAATCGGGTTATCGCTGCATCGCTCGACTCGCCGAAAAACCTCGCGGACGACATCTCCCGGCGTGAATTCCTTTCGGCGGTAGCCCTTTTGTAACGTGCGAATGGTGAACGCGATCCCTGAAAGGTCTTTCATGATGTCGCCTCGAGAATGAACAAGTGCTGCCCGGAAGAAACCGGAGTGAATTCTTGGCAAAGCACAGAACCTGCGATCTGGAACTCAAGCAAACAGAAAAAAAAGCGGCCCGCTTGAGGCGGGCCGTACTTGAGTCAGTAGATGCGGACGGCGACCAGACGCCGTCCGCAGGAAACATTACCCTAAAATTGTAAGACCACGTCTACGCCGATTGTCCATTGATCGCGGTCCGTCAGCTGGTCGAACGGCTTGGTACTGTCCGTGAGCGCCCGATCGTAACGAACTTCAGGTCGGATGAGTAAGCCGGCGATCGGTTTTGGCACGGGCGGCTTGATCGTGACTCCTCCAGTGACTTCTAGGTAGGTCGTTTTGCCTCCGCCATAAGTGCTCGGGTCAGGAGCTGGTATGTCGCCGCGTTCAAGATGGATAAAATCGTTGTTGGCGCGGAATTGAGCGACATAGAATCCTTCCGCGTCACGCCAAATCTCACCTCGTACTCCGAGGGTCAACCAATCATTGACAGCGTAGGTGAAATACTGCGCAACGCCCCCGCCCCAAGCAGGGGTTAATTCATCATAGACCAGGTTCAAATCGGTAATGGATGTAAGGCACTTATTAATCTTCCAGGTCGTGGTCATGTCGCTCAAGAAGCGGTAATCGTGATTATTCCCCGCATCCTCCGGCCCGATATGGCTAAGCGCCAATACGGTTAGGTTCCCGTCGAGCAGATTAAGACCGACGCCGGCTTCTATTGCAATTGACTTGTTGTTGTCTTTAAAGGCGATATTGACCCCGCGGTCGACGCCAAAATAGAGGTCAAGGTATTTGTTTACGTGGAAGATACCTATGCCGCCAAGATGGTTTGCCGGGATCCCGAAGTTGTAGATGTAGCTATGAGAATAGAACACGTTGGTACGCGGATCCGTGGTTTCTGCGGACGCGAGATCCTGGTACTTGCCTAACTTCAGGTCGAGGCCCCCGGTACTGAGGAATGGTATATGGATACTGGCCGTGACCTCCGGAAGATCGAATTGGACTCGATCGTTGGTCATGAGGTCGAACATTCCCGTCGCCTTGCTGTAGCGGGCATCGCTGCCTTCCATAGCCCACACCTTGAAGCCCCAGTCAAAGCCGGTTGCATTGGGATCCAGCGCTCGTTCTCCCACTATCGAGACCTGGTTCAGCAACGGTTCATTCGCCCGATCGGTGAACAAATGGCCGAAGTTGTGGTTGTCGCTTGGCGAGTCCGGATTTCCGGTAATACCTGCCTCGATCCAGCCGTATAGCTTGAACCGCGGTTCGGGGGGCTTGGTTTCGACAACTTTCTTGGCTTCCTTGCCATCAGGGGTAGGCGACGGCGTAACGTCAGCGCCGAAGGATGGCAGACAGTAACTCAAAGCGCAGACCGTGAACCCAAAGGCCGCGGTAGTCACGAGTCGGTTTGCGACTCTCATCAAAATAGTTCCTCCGAAATGTTGCAACGGTTGGACCCGGGGGGTCCAACAGTGGTTTTGGTTAAGTCAGGCACGATGACTCACATCGTGCCTGGGCCCGAAATGCAGCAGGATGCTTGCCACTCCGTCGAAGACGTTGAGTATAGTCGATCGAAGGACTTTCCCCACCGTTGTTTTACCCAAGGTTCGATGCATTTGCTCAAATCTCGCGAGCGAAATCGCTCAGGCAATCGAGTCCGGCGGTCGCTTGCCTTGTGCGCTTCTACTCCATCCGGTCGCTCGCAATCTGCCAGAAGCCGGATTGGCAGAGACGTGCCCAAAAGGAGGCTATCCAAGAAAAAAACTGCCACCCATCCATCGACAGGTGGCAGCAAATCTCCACAAAAGGTTACGAATGCCGTTGCAGTGGCAGAGTTATGCTTTTGCTGTGGCCTCTACCAAAACCGACTTCGCCTTCTTCTTGCTACCTCCAAGGAAGAAGATCGCTCCGTAGATACCCCATAATGCGGCGATACCGAGCGCGACGTATGGCTCCTTAAAGCTCATGCCGGCGACCGAAAACGGTCCAACCAAGTAGAAGAGCATGCAGAGTAGATTAGCGAGCAGCCCGAAAACCGGAACAACCACGTGCTTGAACCCATGGAAAGTATGATGCTCGCGGAACGCGACAATCGCGATGATGCAAGTCATCATGTAGAGCAGGAAGGTGCCGAAGTTGCTGGTTAGCGTGATGATCAGCAGGCTCTGAGGAATCGCGGCTCCCAGGTCGTGCGGCCAGATTCCGAAACTGTACCAGAGGTTTTGCGGGAGACCTTTGATAGTGTCAGCCGTGAGTGCTGCTCCGCCGCAGAAGTAGAAAAATACTCCGAAGATGCCGATTACCGCCGAGATGACGGCAAGCGTCCAAATCGCCCGATGAGGGGTAAGGTTCTTGGTGTGGAGCACGCCCAAGTCTCCGGATAGTTCGTCATCGCGACCCATCGCGTAAGTGACGCGGGCTCCGGTGTTGATACAGGCCAGGGTGGTCCCAATGAGCGCAAGAAACACGGTGATGGCTTGGATAAACATAAACCACCATCCGGCCTGAGGGCTCCCGAAGACCCAGGTACCGACTATCTGCATCATATCACCGATCGGAGCTGGCGAGGCGGACGCGGTTGTAGCCGTGTAGCCGCTATTGAGGAAGTAGTTCGCTCCAAAATATTCGAACAGATAACAGAACGCACCCTGAATCACCAGTGACAGGAGTACGGCTCGCGGAATGTCGCGTTTGGCGTTTTTCGCCTCCTCACCCATGGACGTCACCGATTCAAACCCGACCAGAATGAGAATGGCGATACCAGCCTGAACCAAGACGAAACCGAATCCGTGCGGGGCGATCACTGAACCGGCATCGGCATGAAACTGAAAGGTATCTGTTGGATTCTTGGGATCGCTTCCTTTGCTGGTCGCCTGATCGGCCGCGTAGGTGAGTGTGTAATCCTTGTCGGTGCCATCCGCATTCTTCTCGAAGACGTAGTTACCATCTTTGTCTTTTTTCGGATTGGTAGACTCCACTCCCTTGTCATCTTTGGTTGTCTCTGTCGCAATGACCTTCGATACAGGGACACCATCAGGATTCAATGTGATCGCTTTGGAACCCTCGCCATGATTCAGACGATAGCCGATTGCTATCACGGTAAAGACGATGAGCGCCGAGATTTGGATCACGTTAATGGCGAGGTTCACCCCGGTGGAGGCGTTAACTCCGGAATACGCGATCCATGCAACGAAAAACGGGAAGACGAGGCAAAACAGGACCATTAACAATGGACTTGGCACAGCCGAGTTGAACACGGCTGGCAACAACTGACCGGCAAGATACCCGACCAGGATGGCGGTGACAGCGACCATCACGCCGGGATAAACCCAGTAATAAAGATGGCTGGCCCAACCGACCGTGAATTTTGCGATTCGCGCGAATTTAAAGACCTTCGATTTCGATAGGAAAGCCTGTTCGGCGAAGAAGTACGATGATCCGGCGCCGGGATAGAGTTTGGACAGTTCGGCATAAGACATCGCTGTCGCCAAACAGAGCAACAGCGCGAGTAAAATACCAAACCACATGCCAATTGCGGCCATAGGTTGGCCGTAGAGGCATTGTTGGGCAAAGGTCAACCAAAGGAATGCACCGGGCGCAATGAGCGCCATGGCATTCACGGTTAGACCGGTTAGGCCAAGGGTTGGCTTTGTCTGGGTAGTAGGGGTTTCTGGCATCTGCGTTGGACCTTCATGTTAGGAAATCTCGCGTCAGACCAGCAGCACTCGTGCCAAGAATGCTTAATCACAACTACTACCGGATAGCAGTTTCCCACGGTTTCAAAAGCCGAGGAACTCAAACCGCTGATTGTTTGAGGCGAGTTGACCAAAAACGACCAGCGATGGCGAAAATTAGGCATACGCTGTCGCAATTGCGCGACTCTGGATACTTCGTCTGCTGCGGATGATGCTCTTTCTCAGTTCTGGTCGCGCAGACAAAGACCCTCGACGCGCTTTCGCTGACGTCTTATGTAGGGCTCGCGTCGGGCGGCGCCCCATTTCGAATGCTCTCGGAGCGCTTCCGGACTCTGCAGCTTATGATTAAGCCATTTAAGGAACTGAACGAGAAAGAACTCCTCGCGCTCGCGATCTCCTCGGAAGAAGAGGACAGTAAGATTTACGGAACGTTCGCGGAACGGGTACGAGCCGAGTTTCCGGCAACCGCCGAGTTGTTAGATTCGATGCGTGAGCAGGAATCAGATCATCGCCGCCAGTTAATTGATATGTTCCAAACCCGGTTTGGGAATGCGATTCCCCTCATCCGCCGCCAAGATGTGAAAGGGTTCGTCCGCCGGCGGCCAATTTGGCTGAATCGAACTCTGACCCTGCCGCAAATTCGGCGCACGATTCAAACGATGGAGTCGGAGACCACTCGGTTTTACGAGCGCGCACTGGAACGGACATCCAATCCGGACATGCGCAAGTTACTCGGCGATTTGGTGGAGATCGAACGTAAGCATGAAGACTTTGCCGATGAGCTAACCAAAGAGAAATCGGAGAAAGGTGAGTTCGCCAAGGAAGACGAAGCGGCCCGAAGACTTTTTGTTTTGCAGGTGGTGCAGCCCGGCCTCGCCGGTTTGATGGATGGCTCGATCTCAACCCTGGCGCCGGTTTTCGCTGCTGCATTTGCTACGCGCAACAGTTGGGACGCCTTTCTGGTCGGAATTGCCGCCTCAGTCGGCGCAGGAATCAGCATGGGGTTTGCTGAAGCGCTTTCGGATGACGGCGCCCTCAGTGGTCGCGGTCAACCGCTCTTACGCGGGGGGGTCTGTGGTTTGATGACCACGCTCGGAGGCATCGGTCACACCCTGCCGTTCTTAATTCCCAGTTTCTACCTGGCCACCGGGGTGGCTGTCGTGGTGGTCGCAGTGGAGCTGGCTGTGATCGCGTGGATTCGCAACCATTACATGGATACGCCGCTTCTTTCCGCGATTTTTCAGGTGGTGCTTGGCGGTGTCCTAGTCTTCCTGGCAGGCATTGCCATCGGGTCAGCCTGAGGAAATAGCCGATTCCCAATAGCCGATTGCCGATGAAAATCGCTACAGCTACTCGCTGCGCATGCGCGTCAACCTGAGCGTCACGCTGTTGCCCCAAAAGGGCATCCAGACTTTAGGCCAGGGGGCCTTCGGATACGGCCCGAAGGGCCCGGAAAACATAGCCCAGGCTTTAGCCCATGCGCGTCAACCTAAGGCAGCGACTGCTAAAGACGCTGAGGGATGCTTCTCCGCCATCCCGGCTTGTCCGCCATGGTCTCGCGAAAGCGAGACGAAGGAGGAAAGGAGTCGCTTGATCGCAAGTGGGTCGCTTTAGACACGTGGCATTGAACGGCAGCTAAACACCACTAAGAGACCTGAACATTTCAGCCGTCCCTAGCGGGACGGAGGCGCTTTTTTTCGTTTCCCGGCACTTTGTACCGGGCTACTTTCGCTCTGTCCCTCCGGGACGATTTTCCGGCTACTTTCATTGCGTTCCTTCCTCCTTCGTCGTCGTCGCGGGACTACCGCGGATAGGCCGGGACCCATTGCTCAAAGCTGTGGAGACAGCTCTGCTGCTGGTCCGCGCCCTTATGTTGCCGCGCATGGGCTTTAGCCTGGGTAGATCGGAATAAACGCGATCAACCCTGTAGGGGCGTGTGAAAAGGCAAGCGAGCTCAAACCCAAAATCCGAAATTTATTCGCGCAGCCGGCTCATGGGCTGGCAAGAAATTGCTCCGTAATCGGTGATGCACACATCATCTCCCGCCCGTACAGGGCGGTTGTTGTCGGGGACGAAATTTCCCAGGCTGAAGCCTGGGCTATGTTTCCATGGCCCTTCGGGCCGTTTGCAAAGCCCGACGGGCTGCTAGGGCCAAGCCCTAGGAACTCGATATTACGTGTGACTAGCGCTGAAGGCGCGTGACAATGACGCCAACGTTTTAGTGGGAGCAACGTTGAAACACACCTTCGGTGCGCGATCGGCAGGGCACAGAATCCCTCTTTGACTCGGGTATACCGCT
Organism: uncultured Verrucomicrobiae bacterium; assembly: GCA_963804425.1. Lineage (GTDB taxonomy): Bacteria > Verrucomicrobiota > Verrucomicrobiia > Chthoniobacterales > JAFAMB01 > DASTDH01. The sequence goes on from CAWDQF010000012.1 coordinate 137,243, forward strand.
GACGCACCAAGAGCGGAATTCCTCATGCGTTTTTTGCATGGGCTCATCTGGCAACGCCGTTTTACAATGCCAAATTACTGAACTCCAGTGAGTTTACCCTGGTCACTTTGTCTCTTTGGAGACTTTGGTTTCGCTGTGTGCGGTCTCACCTCAGCCGTTCAGTAGACCTCGCACGTAAATAGCAAAACAACTCTCTATGTCTGCCGCTCAAACGTCACGGCTTACTGCGAAACAATTGAACACGGTAATCGCCTGCTACTTAGGTTGGACGCTCGATGCATTCGATTTTTTTATCCTCATTTTAGTTTTTCCGGATGTCGCCAAGGAATTTGGAGCCGACAACAAGACCCTGAGCATTGCGGTATGGCTTACACTCGGAATGCGGCCGGTCGGAGCTTTCCTTTTCGGATTGATGGCCGACCGCTACGGCCGGCGCCCGGCTCTAATGCTCGATATCCTCTGCTATTCCGCGCTGGGGTTCGCTTGTGGGTTTGCACCGTCGCTGATGATTCTTTTCGTTTTGCGGGCTCTTTTCGGTATCGCGATGGGCGGCGAATGGGGAGTCGGCTCTTCTCTGACGATGGAAACCATTCCCCCATCCACCAGGGGAGTCATTTCCGGACTACTCCAAGCTGGTTATCCTTCTGGATATCTTTTGGCATCAATCACCTATGCCCTGCTCTTCGATCATATCGGCTGGCGCGGCATGTTTATGGTGGGCGTACTTCCCGCACTCCTCGTGATTTTTGTCCGCAGGGGGGTCGACGAATCGCCCGCCTGGTTGGAAAGAAAACCAAATGCCGAGCAGATGTGGAATGCGGTCATTCGCCGGTTCCCGCTTTTTGTTTTCGTCATCCTGCTCATGACAGCCTTCAATTTCTACAGCCACGGGACCCAGGACTTCTACCCAACGTTCCTGAAAGTACAGCATAAATTTGATGCGCAGATCGTCGGCACAGTCTCCGCGATTGCCAGCGTAGGGGCCATCTTTGGAGGTTTGATCTTCGGCACGTTTTCGGAGCGCATCGGACGGCGCCGGGCGATTGTCATTGCGGCTCTTCTTTCTATCCCGGTAATTCCGCTGTGGGCGTTCTCGCAGGGAGCAGCGATGCTCGCGGTCGGCGCGTTCATTATGCAATTCTTTGTCCAGGGAGCGTGGGGAGTGATTCCGGCTCACCTCAACGAATTGTCACCTCCTGACGTGCGTGGCACGTTCCCGGGATTCAGTTATCAACTTGGCAATTTCTTCGCCGCGTCGAATCTCACGATTCAAGCGATATTAGCCGAGAAATTTGACCAAAACTACGGCCTAGCTCTGGCGATTGTGGCCGGGATCGTTGCCTTGGCAGTTGCGGGGTTCGCCGGTTTCGGACCGCACGCCCATGGCGTTCGATTTACTAAAGAAGGGCCCACTTCCGAGCCTCAGGCGGCTTGACCGGTGCGGCAGAAGCCGGAAGCAAGAAGCCAGACCGTAAGCGATCCGGCAGGCGCGGGAGCCACAGTCCAACCTACGTCGGAACCAAATGGCGAAAGATCAGTCAGGCGAAAACAGACCTCTGGCTTCAGGCTTCAGGCTTCAGGCTTCCGACTTCTGGCTTCCTCTCCCCTCACAGATCCACCCCGAAGCCAACTTCTGCGACAAACTCAAAGAAATCTTCGTAGTCGGTGTAACTGAGATCCCCGCCCGCTCCCTGTTCGGCGGCCCAAACGTCTTTTGAACAGATTCCGTTCTCGACCAAGAAAGCGTAAAAATTGCCGTCACTATCCTCGGCAAAGGGAAACCCGGTTTCGCGGTTAAATTCCTCTTTCCCGTCCCACATGGAGAATTGACTCTCGGGATCCGGCGACAAAATGGTCACTGTTCCAATCTCTCCGCACCCGAATTTCTTCAAGAAGTAACGATACTCTTCCGGGAACTGAAACCCGGCCTTTTGCTCAAACTTGGCGAGCTTTTCTTCTGGTAGGGGATCCTCCCTGACCAAGAATTCGGAGCTGAGCTGATCCGGGTCCTCTTCCCGAATTTCTTTGATGAGATTATCAAAATCTTCCTGGGTCATATCCGTCGATGGCACCAATGGCACCTTTCTTTTTAACGGCAAGTGGCAATCACAAATCCATTGGCACAGAGCTGGCTTGAATTGCTGCAAAACCCGTCACCATGCACAAAACCCAAATTCTCGAAGCAAAAAAACGGAAAGGGTTATCCTGGGAAGAAATCGCTGCTCACGTCGGTCGTTCTCCGGTCTTTGTTACATCCGCTTGTCTGGGACAAAATAGTCTTAGTCCAGAGGAAGCCGGCAAACTCTGCGCTCTCCTGGATCTCGGATCTGAGATAGGCAACGCCCTGCAGACTCCGCCAATGAAAGCCACGGATGCTCTTGATGTGCCAAAGGATCCGCTGATCTATCGATTTCACGAGATCACTTTGGTGTACGGAGAAACCATTAAAGAACTGATCCACGAGAAGTTTGGTGATGGCATCATGAGTGCGATCGACTTCACTATGGAGATCGACAAAGTCGAAGACCCCAAAGGGGATCGGGTTCAAGTGACTATGTGCGGTAAGTTTCTTGCTTACAAGCGGTGGTAATCAAGCAGCCCGTCGGACTTGGAATCGAGTGGCATGGCAGATATTGAACTTAACCGAGAGACAAGCGGACCGCGCAGACGGGCTGCTGAAAATTTCGCTTGGCGAAAGAAAATAAAAGTCAATCCTTCTCCGCGAAGTTTGAGCAGCCCGACTCCGCAAAGCCTGCGTCGCGGCGCAGTTATTCACAACCTCCCTTCGCCTGGCTAGGGCCTGCCGCTTCGCTCGCTCATGAATAACTGCGAAACTGATATCAGCGCAGCGACGGCGGCCTGTCGAGAGGGCTACGGATTCTTCATATCAGATCAGCAAGCTACCGGTTGGCTCAGCTTTCAAATCCGACAGGCTGCAAGGGGGACTACTTTGCTGCTGGCTAAAACAATCCAGACCGGAAGAAAGAAGAAGGCGGACTGTTTTTTTCTTCCCACTTCGGGCTGGTTTTTCGTCTTCCCGCTCGAGACGACGGACGGGTCGCATTGGCATGATAGCTGCTCTGCTTGTGCTCGGCTTCATTCGGGAGGAGGTCCGAATGTGAATTCGCGCATCAGGGTAATGATCAACGCTGACAAGGGAAGGAGGGAGCCAGCCGCGATCATAGGGTGGGAGCGTGCGTCTCTGGCGAGGAAGTGAACTTGGAGGGAGTCTCACTTCCTCGCTTCTTTACAGACACGGTTGGCGATACGCCAAATGAAAAAAATAGAGGCTATCATTAAGCCGTTTAAGTTGGAGGATGTCAAAACCGGGTTGGCTGAGCTGGGGATAGAGGGGATGACCGTCAGCGAAGTCAAAGGTTTTCCGTTGTTGGATCAGGCCAGCCGGTTGAATTTAGCAAGCCCTCGATTTTCTCCGAGATTGAAAATCGAGTTGCTCGTTAGAAACGATTTGCTCGTCTCTGCGATTGCTGCCATAAAGCAGAGCGCTCGAACCGACCGAAAAGACGACGGTAAGATCTTTGTAAAAGATCTCCTCGAGGTGATTCGGATCCGAACCGAGGAGCGCGGAGAAAAGGCAATTTAAAAGATTGTCTACTCGGAGTCTGTACAAGCGAAACCAGATCATTGAATTGTAACCATCTATGACCCCAGCTGAAGTAACCAAATTCATCGAAGAAAAGGGTGTTAAACTCATCGACTTTAAGTTTACCGATTTGCATGGCACCTGGCAGCACTTCACCACGACCTTAAACGAATACAGCGAGGATCTTTTCGCGGACGGATTAGGATTTGATGGTTCCAGCATCCGCGGATGGAGAGTGATTAACGCCAGCGACATGTTGGTCATCCCGGATCCAAGCACCGCTTGGATTGATGTTTTTAACGTTGAACCAACGCTCAGTTTCATCTGTACCATTAAGGATCCGATCACCCGCGAACCATACGATCGCGATCCACGGGGCGTTGCGGAAAAAGCCGAGGCTTACCTGAAGAGCACCGGTCTCGCCGACACTGCATTCTTCGGCCCCGAAGCGGAGTTTTTCATCTTCGATGATGTCCGATTTGATTACACGGCGAACACCTCTTTTCACAGCGTCGATAGCGTTGAAGGCATCTGGAATTCCGCCCGGGAAGAGTTTCCGAACCTTGGCTACAAGATCCGGCACAAGGAGGGGTACTTCCCGGTCTCGCCCGCTGATAGTTTACAGGACATCCGCAACGAGATGTGCCTGGAAATGGAAAAGGCCGGCGTTCCGATCGAGCGGCAACACCACGAAGTCGGTACGGCCGGACAGGCCGAAATCGATATTCGTTTTGCTCCGCTGAAATTGATGGCCGACCACATGATGTATTACAAGTACATCACTAAGAACGTCGCCAAAAAGTATAACAAAGTGGTTACGTTCATGCCGAAGCCTCTTTTCGGAGACAATGGCTCCGGCATGCATACTCATTCCTCTCTTTGGAAAGGCGGGAAACCGCTCTTTGCCGGCGATAAGTATGCAGGGTTGAGCGAAATGGCACTGTTTTACATCGGTGGAATTCTTAAACATGCCCCGGCCCTCACCGCAATCACCAACCCAACAACGAATAGCTATAAACGTCTGGTGCCTGGGTTCGAGGCTCCGGTGAATCTCGCTTATTCCGCACGGAATCGCTCGGCCGCAATCCGAATTCCGACCTATTCACCAAGCCCGAACGCCAAACGGGTTGAGTTCCGCACACCAGACCCTGCGGCCAATCCGTACCTGGCGAACGCGGCGTTGCTGCTGGCCGGACTAGACGGCATCCAAAATCGGATCGATCCGGGTGATCCTCTAGACAAGAACCTCTATGAGTTGCCTCCAGAAGAACTTGCCAAAGTACCTAGCGTGCCCGATTCGCTACTCGGCGCTCTCGAGGCCTTGAAGGCTGACTACGAGTTTCTTCTCAAAGGAGACGTATTCAATAAAGATTTTATTGATAATTGGATCGAGTTGAAAATGAAAGAATACGACGCGCTGCGTTTGCGACCGCACCCGTACGAGTTCTTCATGTATTTCGATGTGTGATTTTCGGGTAAGGTTTGGAAAAGGCGCCTGTGAGCAGGCGCCTTTTTTTTGCGTTTACTTCTGACCACGGCGCTTTGAGGGGCTTTAGCGCCGAAGGCGCGCTTCAAGATAGCCCAGCAGCCTGTCGGACTAGAAAGCTGCTAACGCCAAGAGCCTCTTAGCCCTGAGTCTAGTACAGATGCTCTTCGCCATCGAAAAGCAACTGGCCCTCTATCGCAAGCGAATCGAAGAGCTCTTCGCCCGTCATCCCGATCATGATCTTTTCGGCTCCTTGCCTGGTGCCGGACCCAAAATCGCTCCTCGTTTGTTCTCCGAGATGGGTGATGATCGAGAGCGATTTGCAGGGGAGTTTCAAAATCTGCAATGCTTGGCTGGAACCGCACCGGTAACTAAACGTTCAGGAAAACATCGGAATGTCATCAGCGCTGGGCCTGTAACAAACACCTCCGTCACGCCATCCACCTTTTTGCGGAGCAGAGCCTTTCGCGTTGCGCCTGGGCCGAGATTTACTATCAGCATCATCGCCAAAAGGACCAGAGCCACGCCAATGCGCTGCGCCGACTCGGTCATCGCTGGCTCAAAATCATTCACAAGATGTGGATCGATCGAACCCCCTACGACCCCGAACTCCATCACCGTAATCAACTGACACACGGCTCCTGGATCTTTCAGCTCCAAGAATCCTAACCACTACTTTTTCCCCTTGAAGACCGATAGAACGTCTTTCAGCGCTAGGCCTCTTTCATATTCTTGTTCCTTGGGCTCCGCCTAGGAATCCAACCCCAGCGATCACGCACTGAAGGTGCGTTCCAACCCTGCTAGGTCCTCACACATAGGTCGTTGCGATTGCTTTACGCGCCTTCAGCGCTGGGGCGCTTGTAAATTCCGGTTCCTAGGGCTGCGCCCCATAGCGCTAACTTAGGCTCCGATTTTGTTGCCAACGGGCACGAGATGCGCCCAGACGCATTTGTCCCGAAGGGACAGCATGATAGTAGCCTGGCACGAAGTGCCTGGGAAATCGGAAAAAGGCACAGCCGTCCCAGCGGGACGGTTGAAAAGGCGGATCCGGTAGCCCTCTTGGGCACAGTCCCCAGAAGTCGCCTTGCTAACAGCCGCAATTCGCAACTAAATAATCCTATAGAGTAGAGTTCCAGATTCAGGGGACCGAAGCTTCAAGAGGAATATCTGGCGTTTTTAAAGAGGCACGACCTGAAATTCCAAGCCAACATGCCTGGGACTAAACGGTATTTCAACCGTCCCTTCGGGACGCGTCATTCTTTCTTACGCCGAACCAGGCACTTCGTGCCAGGCTACTATCATGCTGTCCCTCTGGGACAAATCCGTCCCGGCGCATCCCGTGCCCGCTAGCACAAAATCCGAACTTAAGTTACCGCTTATGGGGCTTCGCCGCTGAAGACCTGTTTGCGTCAAATTTGATCAAGCAAAGTCCGACACCCTCCTAAGGCTATCCTGAATCGCCGCTGCACAGATCGATCCAAATTCATTGCTTCTCGCCGCGACCTGTTTTATCGGCCCGGGGTAGCAGTGAAACTTCTTTTAACCGCCGACCTTCATTTCCATGTTCCGTGGTTCGACTGGCTACGAGAAGTCGCTCCGGAGTATGATCTCGTGGCCATCGGAGGTGACCTGCTTGATCTCGATAGCCAACAAGGAATGGCTCCCCAACTCATCTATCTGTACGAATGGATTCAGCACTTCTTGAAGCGGCCCGCCTGCTTGGCGATTTGCACCGGGAATCATGATTGGCCGTCCGGCGCTCCTTTAATTTATCCCGGCGTTCCTCTTGCCAGCAATAAGCTGGCAATCCTTCGCCAATTTGCTTTTGCTCAGCCATGGCCGCAGGCGCTGAAACTCAATCATCAGGTCGCAGTCGATGGCGACGAAAAATTGTTTCGATTTCGTTCGGGCGAGAATTTGGCGGTTACTTGCTGTTCGTATCGCGCTGACGGCTACGTGGAACAAGTGCGCACACACGCGGCGCCGTGGCTCCTTTTGCATCACGAGCCACCCGCCAACAGCCTGATCGCCACTCCCAAGACCGGCAACGTAGAATTTGCCCAGGCCATTCATCGAAGTCAGCCAACATGGTCATTGAGCGGCCACGTGCACTTCACTCTCGGCGACGACAATCATTTCTTTGAGCGGATCGGATCGACAATCTGCTTCAATTGCCGGCAGAACCCACCAGGCGGTCTGCTGCCACCACAACCCAATGTGATCGTCATCGATACGAAGCGCCGAGAGGCGACCTGGAGACGCGGTATCTCTCATGATGCAAATGAAGAGACGACGGTCGAACTCTAGCGCGCTATTGCCCAATTCGGCCGGATTACTCCAAGCTCACAGATCCTGCCGTCGACGGATCTGTTTCGCCCTACCATCCGTTACTTCGTTACTCCGCGTGCGGGATACTCCTAATTCTCTCTGTGACGCGATAGCTCATCAGCCAGGCCTGGGATTGTCCCTCCATACCCGGTGAGCTCCATATAGCCTACTCCATGCACAGAATTTCCTTCTCGCGTACCATTCACCCGAATTGCCCCTTCCCAATAGGTCACCGCCAGCTCGAGTTCTTGTTCCGGTACCGGCGTGGTGATCTCCAGATCGATCTGCAACTTAGGAATCCGTAAGCGCCATCCGATCGGGTATCGCGCCAGGTCGCGAGGGCTAGTCCAATATTCCGTTGGCACCAACTCGAAGTCGTCCACTCCCAGTTCGACTTCCTCGCCTATCGGGCTGATCAATTTCCCAGTAGAGTAACGATCGATCGCACCATCCTTTAACCTTATCTGGTAAAGCGTCAGATCAGTACCGTCGGAAAGCTGGAGCGCAAACCAATTCCAGCCGGCCTGATCGGGAGCAAGTTGGTTCGTGGCCCATTCCCGATCGAACCAGGACAAACCCGTCACCTCGTAGGTTGTTCCGCCAACCCGGAGCGTGCCCTGCGTAGCTAAACGGCTGATAGAATAATAGTAGGAAGCGCGCCCTTCGCCTGCCGCTTTCTGGCTAAAACCGTCCTTACCCTGGAGAACCGGCTGTTTTTCTGACTGAAGATTAAGTTGAATGGCTTGCTGTCCGTTTTCCGCCTGCGCATGAAAGCTGGAATCCAGATCGAGCTCCCAGTTGGAGATCCAGACCAATTTCGAACCGGATAAGAACCCGGCATCTCCGTAAGCGCCGCGGCTGATCCGTTGCGACACGTAGAATCTTTTGGGACTGATGTCGGTAACGGTGAAATGGGCAAATTTGACGTCGTTCATTACGAAGCGCGATTTGACGGGAACGCGTTTGACCGGTGAACGATAGCCATGCCGGAAGAAGGTGAGTTCGTATCCGAATTCTCTCCCTTCCTGGGTCCGCAGATTTCCGGTCAGGTACCACCATTCGGTCCGATAGTCGAAGTGGGGCCCATGATCTCTGGGAAATTCCAGATGGTAACCGGGTTGAGCCAGACGCCACCCGTCGTCATTAAACTCCGCCGCGCAGAGCAGGCCAGGCACCGATAAGCCTGACCACAGCAGAACAGAACAAATTGCCGGCTTTACCAAAACTCTTTGTACGATCGAGCCGACCGGTAGATGGGCTGAGGAAGAGCACTGCATTTTGGGTCAATTCCTGATGGCTTCAATGATCGTGACTCGCCCAGCGTCAATCGCCGGAAGTAACCCAGCCAATATTGCGATAGGCAGGAGAACGAGCGGAACTGAGCCCAACTGTTCCCACGGAATCTGAAGTGGTATGGTCCAGCCAAAAAATGTTTTATTAATCACTTCCGTAAGAACAAAAGCCAAGACGCAGCCGGCAACGATCCCGATTCCTACGGCTAAGGCGCCCAACAGAAATGCCTCCGATAAGATCAGTACGACAATTTGCCAGATTGAAGAGCCCAACGCTCGCAATACCGCCAACTCGCGTTCTCTCTCCTGCACCAGCACCGTCAGGTTTAAGGTGATTCCAATGATCGCTACCACCATGGCAATCCCACGCAGAAGATAGGTGACCGCGAAAGTCTGATCGAAGATGCGCGTGACGGTGGTTCTCAGTTCACGGTTGGAATGGATAGCGTAAGCGTCCGATTGGGAATAACCGTGGCGAATTTCTTCGATCACTTGGTCGGGACTAGTCCCGCTCTTGAGATAAAGGGCGACCGAGTGAACGCGGTCATCATCCCAATATTCTTCGAAGTTCGATCTCTGCATCAGCAGAAGACCGGAATCGCGTGTGTAATCGTAAAAAATCCCTACGACTTTAAAAGTCTTGGTGCCGGCTGGTGTGCTTAAGACCAAGTTTTGGCCTTCCCGGAGATGGAACCGACGAGCCAGCGGCTCCGAAGCGATAACCGTGTCGGCGCTGTGCCAGCGCTCAAGTTTTTGCGCGTCCGCACCGCCAACAAACTGTGGACGATTGCGGCCAGAGCCTTGGACAATTCCGAGCGCGACCGGTTCCCCGGCCAATTCCGTTTGATAATCCCGGTACGTATCCAAAGCATCTACCGCCGGCAGATGTTTCAGGAACATCAGCAGATCAGGCGAAACAAAACTCTGAAAGCCGGCGATTTCGTTCGCGGCGGAAGTGACAAAGAGATCTGCAACCAACCGACGGTTGATCCATCGATCAATGGTCGAGCGAAAGGAAAAGATCATGATAGAAACGCTCACCAGCATCGCAGCCGCAGATGCCAAAGCGGCAATGGTGATCGCATTACGAAAAAGCGATCGTACCAAGTTTTGTGCGGCCAGATGAATCAGGTGCGCATCCTGGAACAGTGCACCGACACACCGTCCGAACCAATAAGTCAGGAACGGTGTTAACAAACAGAACGCGACTAGAGTGCTAAGGGCGCAGAGAAAGGCCGCATGCCGAATTCCGCCCTTTAACGCGGTCATTGCACTGGTTAAAGCGACGATGGCGGCTACAGCGCTCCAACCGAGGAACGCGAATGCAGGCCGCTCGCTCCGCTCGATCAGGAAACCGAGGTTTAACGCCTTCAACGGTGACGCCCGGGCGGCGGACTGCGCTGGTACCCATGCGCCCAAGAATGTCGCCGTGAGGCCAAGCAAAAGGACGATGGCCACCTGATCCCACGGTACATAGACGCTCTCGATACTAGTAAGGACGTAGATGTTCGAGATCGTCGTTGCAACCACTCCGAGCAAAAAGTGAGCTATGATTATCCCGCAGCAAATGCCGAGCAGCGATCCAGTCAGACCATACAGCAGTGCTTCGCCAAGAAAAAGCCACCTCACTTGGCCAGGTGAAACTCCCACGGAACGAAGCATCCCGATCTCCGCACGTCTGCGGACCACCGAGGCGGTGATGGTATTGTAGACCAGAAAGACTCCAACCAGAAGCGACACGAGACTCAGCGCAGTGAGATTCAACTGGAATCCAGATAACATCTTGGCCACCTGCGCGCTTCTTTCCGAAGGCGGCTCGACCAGGGCATCGGCGGGAACGATTGTTCTGATTCGAGCGGCCACCGCGTCAGGATTCTTCGGATCTCGAACTCGGAAGAGAACCGCTGACAAAGTTCCCGTTTTCTCCAAAAGCTCTTGAGCCCATCCAATATCCATAGCGGCGAGGTGAGAATCTGCCTGGTCCGTATCCAGGATAAACGCGATGTTCAAAGCGACTCTCTTTTCTCCAATTTCGATCTTGAGTGCATCGCCGATTTTCAGACCGTGAGCGCTAGCGAATGACTTAGTGATCGAAACGGCGTGCGCATCACCAAACCACCGATCTGCAGTGTCCCCGTCGGAACTCTTGACCCGAAGGTTTTGGAATTCCCCGTTCGTAAGCGGATCGATTCCAATCAGATGGAGATATTCGCCGGGAAAATCCGGCAAAATGATGATGCCCTCCACCAACGGCGTCGCGGCCTTTACTCCTTCGATCGATTGTAATCGAGGAAAGAGAGCATCATCGATGTCGCCTCTTGCTTCTAAGTGAGCGCGACCCGCCACGATATCGACGGCCGCCGCAAAAGATCTTTCCGCACTACGATTGGTAATCTGGATCGCGAGATAGATGGCAACACCAAGGGCCACACTGAGCACATTGACCGCAGCCAGGAAACGATGTCGGAAAGCGTAACGAACGATGTGTTGCCAAAAAAAACGCGACATCGTTTATCGACTGTTCGTTGCGGCTCGCAAAAGCGCCGAGCGCAACTGACTCAACGTCGCTTCGCTAGTCAGCTTCCTTCCCTCGAAATCAGTCACGTAAAAACTGTCGAACGCCGCCCCTTTTTCCGTCGCAACTCGGGAATGCGCAATCGTCACCCTCAAACCCGAAAAACAGTAGAGAATGTCGTATAACAATCCCAATCGATCCGGGGTCTGCACATCGATCACCGTATAAATTGGATGCACTTCATTAGAGATCACCAGCTTGGTTGGGAAATCCATTTCCGGCGGCAAATGGTAACCAGACCGGGATCGGGCTTGAACCAAAAGTGGAGAGAAATCGAACTTTGCCTTCTGCAGAGCCTCACGCAAGATCTCTTCCACCGATCTCTGGTCTCGCTCCTCCGTAACCGGAGCAAAGTTGACATCACAAACTCGGAAAAGGCCTAACATCAGATTATCTGTTCGGGTATAGGCATCAGCGCTCAAAATATTGATAGAAGCAGTCGCGAATGAGCCGGCAACCTTCGCCATTAAAGCGGCTCTATCCCAAGTACAGATCCAAACCTCACTGTGGCCCTGGGCCGGCTTACTGTGCCAGCGGACCTCCGGCGCAAGTGCTTGCCTGGAATCCTTGTACCGGGTCTCTAACCAACTTCGGAAAAGCCGGATGTGGCCAACAATCTCGTTGACATCATGGCTTTGGAAATAGCGTTCCGGCATTGAATGAAAGTGCGTTTCGATCTCCTCCCCGAAGTCGCGCGCCAACTTCTTGGAAACAGCTGCCTGGAGGTCAGCTCTTTCGATGCGACGCTGTTTAAAGAATTCGCCCTCGTCCCGAAGATAACTGGAAGCCGCCTGGTAAAGTTGCCAAACCAGCGACTCTTTCCAGTCCGACCAATTCTGTGCGCTGGTTCCTTGGCCGTCCGCCAAGGTTAGGAGCATGAGAGAATCTATATTTTCTTGGGTATGCAGACTATGGGCGAAGGTGGCAACCGTCGCGGGATCTTCGACGTTTCTGCGCTGAGCCATCTCGGAAAGCGTCAGATGATGGTCAACGAGCAGGATGAGCCGGCTGCGGCGATCCGGTGAAAGCTGCAAACGGGCAGCGACTTTCTGGGCGTTGAGCGCGCTGGCTTCGGCGTGATGTCGGGCGCCGGAAGCTTTCCCGGTATCATGGAGCAGCAAGGCCAGGTAAAGAACGAAGGGATCCTCTATTCTGCGGAAAAGGTCCTGATACTCCGTGAGTTTCGGGTCCTGAGTATCGATCAGCTCATCGAGTTTCTCGATGCAGACCAAGGTATGCTCGTCCGCGGTGTAGCGATGGTAAAACTCATGTTGGACGAGACAGGTCAACTCACCAAACTCCGGAAGGTATCGCCCAAGGAAATCCACCTCGTGCATCATCCGCAAAATGCGCCCCACCTGGCCTTTGCGGGAAAGGATCGCTTGAAATGTCTCCCGAGTAGGGCGGGCGTACTGAAACGTGCGATTCACCAAGCGAGTTCGCCGGCGAATCATCTGCTCCAATTCCGGACTGAGTTCCAGTTCCCGCTGCTGCGCATACAGGAAGACCCGCATCAATCGAAACGGGTCTTTGTGAAAAACTTCTCGGTCCTCGTAGTAGATGAATTGGCCGTGACTATAGAATCCGTCGAAGTGCTCTGTCTTCAGCTTTCGTTTGGCCAAAAAACCAAAGACCGTGCGCTCTTCCCTTTCGGCCTGCCCGGGTAACAGAAAACGTTCGGTGATCCGCGTGGTAGTCAGATAAATCGTCCGGGCGTATTGGTAGTAATCGCGCATGAACGCTTCGCTCCGCCGCAGAATATTTTTCTGGGAATATTGAAAGCGGCTCGCGATTTGACCTTGGAGAAACAGCGTCAACACATCGGATGGACGCTCGTTTATGTAATGCAGTTCTGTACGTACTCGCTGCAGAAAGTCGTAGGCGCGGTCGATTGAGCGGCGATCGCTCTCCGAAATATATTTGCGCTCGACCAAATTGGCCGTGCTCATGATCCCATCACGAAAATAGCAGATCCACTGCATGTTTTGGTAATCGCGCAATCCGCCACAACCATTCTTCACGTTAGGTTCCTGCATAAACACAGAACCTCCGTATTTCCGATGTCGTTCTTCCTGATTTTCGAGTCGCCAGCGCAAATAGCTGCTCACTTGACCGCGCACGCAATGGTCGAAGAATTCCCGGCGAAACTTTGAGTGCAGACTGCGATTGCCGGCAAGATACCGCGATTCCAAAAGAGACGTTTTTGTCAGGACATCCGAATTCGCTAATCGAATTGCTTCGCTGATCGATCTCGTAGCATGTCCCACCTTGAAGCCAACATCCCAAAGCATGTAAAGAATCTGCTCGATGACCTCAGTGACATCGGAAAGGATTCGGCCGGAGTCATGCAGAAAAAGAATGTCAACGTCGCTGTAAGGGTTAAGCTCGCCCCGCCCGTAGCCGCCGATCGCTAAGAGGGCCAAAGGGGGAACCTTGTCGATAAATTTGGAATGTTCTAACGCGCCCTCAAATAGGCGACGAAGCACGACATCCAATAACGTGGCCCGATCATGGACTACCTCCAGACCACCAGCGCCCGCATAGTGCTTTAGACGGAGCCGATGCTCTTCGAGCTTCAGAAACTTTTTATAAAGATTTAACTGCTCCTGGAGGCGTTCTTTTCCCTGTGAAACCAATTGCCGTTCGGCGTGAGCCAAAATCTTTTCTAGATGCTGCGACATTACTTCTTGGGCGGGTGACCGATCTCGGCACAACTCCAATATACTGCTATTTTTTGAGCAACTGCGAAACCTTTTGCGAGAACAGACCCCTGACGACGGAGGAGGCGTTGCTCCGTCGTCCCGGAGGGACGCAATGAAAGTAGCCCGGTACGAAGTGCCGGGAAAAGGAGAAAAAACCGGGCCCTTTCCGGAGGGAACGACTGGAGCCTTGCCGGGCGATGCAGCTGCCAGCCCGCCAGTCCGCCGCCATCAGCAGCATCCTGATCAAGCGTCCCTCCCGGACCCATCGCCTCTTTTCAACCCTTCCATTCAAAACGATCCGTAGACTGCGAATCGCCTAGCCGACGACTGAATCCGGACCGATTAGAAGCCAGGCGCGTGAGCACATGAAAAACGTCCTCTGGGTCGGCACCAACGCTTTTAGCTAGGTAATGGCCAACCATTCTTTTCTCGTCGGGATTGGCGATTGCGCCCTTTTCTAAAGCATCCATCGATTTTAAGGTTTTGCGGCTGCCACGCTCTCCTCGAAATGCGCTTGGCTGATATCGAGGGAAAAATGAAGATCGGAATATCGCAAAAAATAGCGATTAAATCGGTCCCACCAGGAACTCATATCCGCAAAGTACGCGGCGCGCGTCGGACAGCAAATCGGTAACCGCCTCGGCATAACGGGATACTGGCCTCGCTACAGCCCAGTCACCCGCTCCCTCAGTTGTTCCAACCGGTCGTTGAAGTCGCGTTCGCGTTGCCGATGCTCTTCCACCACGGCCACCGGCGCGCGATCGACAAAATTTGGGTTCGCCAGTTTTTTTCGAACAGTTTCCAATTCGCTCTCTAGCTTTGCGATCTCTTTGGCCAATCGCTCTTTCTCGGCTTGCAGATCAACCAGTCCTTCCAATGGAAGAAAAACCTGTCCCAGCGGGGTCAACACCACCGGCACTCCCCGTGGCGCTTCATAGGCCGGGTCCACCTGAAGCGGTTCTGCGCCAGCCAAGTTCGCAAAAACCATGAAATCGCCTTCAACCACCGGGCGTAAAATCATCTTCACCTTCTTGTTCGAAGGAACCCGATATTCCGCTCGGAGATTCCGCGCCTGAGAAGTTGCTCGATACACTATGTCGGCAAAATCCGATCGGGCGGAGTCCAAGCTGAATTCGGTTCGAAGATCGGCCAGCCCGGCAAATTGAATGCTACCGGAACCATATCCCATTCGATGCCACAGTTCCTCGGTAATATGCGGCATAAACGGATGAAGTAATCGAAGCACGGCGGAGAGCACATGGTCCATTACCCAGAGACACGCGGCTTTGATTTCGGGATTCTCGCTCTGGAGTTCAGTCTTTGCCGCTTCGAGGTAGCAGTCGCAAAAATCGCTCCAGAAAAATTCATAGATGGTTTGCGCGATATCGGTAAAAAGATAGTCGTTGTAGCCACGCTCGATCCGATCGACGGCAATATTTAACAAGCTGAGAATGCGGGTCGAATAAGGAGATAGCGGTAGAGCCGGTGAGGCGGTCACGCGCGGACCCTGCAATTGACGAAAACGAAAAGCGTTCCAGAGCTTGTTAGCAAAGTTGCGGCCCTCTTCGATCTGCTTTTCGTCAAATCGGATATCCTGCCCATGCGGTGCAGTACGCGTTAAACCGAACCGAAGTCCGTCGGCGCCGTACTTTGCGATAAGGTCAAGTGGATCGGGCGAGTTTCCGAGGCTCTTCGACATTTTGCGCCCCTGGAGATCTCGAATGATCCCAGTGAAGAATACGTTTGCAAACGGTTTCTCCCCTTGAAACTCAAACCCGGCCATGATCATCCGGGCAACCCAAAGAAAGATGATATCCGGGCCCGTAACCAGATCCTGGGTCGGATAAAATTTTCTTCTCAATGTTGGTTGCATGGTGGCGAATGGCCAGAGCCAAGAAGAAAACCAGGTATCCAGAACATCCGGATCCCGCTCCCAATTCTCCGGATCGGGGGGCGGTTCTATCGCAACGTATCTGCGGTTCGGTTCGGTTTTGTGATACCAAACGGGAATCTGGTGACCCCACCAAAGTTGCCGGCTGATACACCAGTCGCGGATGTTCTCAATCCAGTGCTCGAAACTTTTGATCCAACGCTCCGGTCGAAATCGAATCTCTCCGGATCGGACTGCATTCAATGTACGATCGACCTGCGGATAACGAAGGAACCACTGTTCGCTAAGCCTCGGCTCTATGGGAACGCCGGCGCGTTCACTATAGCCGACATTATGCTGATACGGTTCCTCTCTGACCAACAGCCCGAGGTCGCGCAGCTTCTCCACCGCTCGTTTCCGAGCCTCGAAGCGATCCATCCCAACAAATTCCGCGCCTGCCAACGCGTTAAGCGTCCCGTCCGGATTAAGGATATCAACAATCTCAAGATTGTGACGTTGGCCAATTTCAAAATCCGCCTTGTCATGAGCTGGGGTGACCTTGAGCACACCAGTACCGAATTCTGGATCGATCGCCTCGTCCCCAATGATTGGTATTTGGACACGCGGAAAGGGACGCCAGCAGTGCTTCCCGATGAAATGCCGGTAGCGGTCATCACTCGGGTTTACGGCGACCGCGGTATCGCCCATCAAGGTTTCCGGGCGAGTGGTCGCAATCTCCAGAGACGTACCCGGTTGTTCAACCACTTCGTACCGCATGATAAACAAACTGCCGGCAACCGGTGTGGCAATAACTTCCTCATCAGAGAGCGCGGTAAGAGAGGCCGGGCACCAATTTACCATGCGTTTGCCGCGGTAGATGACCCCCTTGTTATAGAGATCCACAAAGACCGCCCGAACATCTCGCGAATACTCCTCGTCCATCGTGAATCGTTCCCGCGACCAGTCACAGGAACATCCCAATCTCTTCAATTGCTCGATAATGATTCCGCCGTAGCGTTGCTTCCACTCCCACACCCGTGCCACAAACTCCGCGCGTCCAAGCTCGTGGCGTGTCTTACCTTCTTTGCGCAGCTGCCGTTCGACGACCGTTTGGGTCGCGATCCCGGCGTGATCCATGCCTGGAAGCCAAAGAACCTCCTTGCCGAGCATCCGGGCTCGCCGGGCGAGAACGTCCTGAATGGTGTTATTGAGAACGTGTCCCATGGTAAGCACACCGGTCACATTCGGCGGCGGTATCACGATGGAATAGCTCGGCTTGGCCGACCTGACCCGCGCCTGAAAGGCCTTTTGCCGAAGCCAGGTGTCGTACCATTTGGCTTCGACCGATGCAGGTGCGTAGGCCGTCGAAATCTCGGCTGTCATGGGAAGCGGAATCTGCTGTGGAGGAGGCCGAAGTGCAACCCACGATTCGGCCTGTCCGCCATAGCTTTCCTTCGCCTCCTTTGGACTATAGGTGCCAGGCGTCGAAGGGGGGATGGACGTTGCTTCCTCCTTCGCCAGGGGATGAAACTGCAAACGGAAACCGCCAACCGCTAACCGTCAACCCATTAGTCTATCGGCGTTAGAAAATGATCCCAATCCCGGACGTTGTGCGCGTTGCGAATGAAATAGGTTACCGGCAGTTCGCGCGGTGGCCGCGGCTTCTTTCGCAACTCTAAACCGACCTCTTCCGGCATCCGGTTGCCTTTGAGGCTGTTTACCCGCTTGTCAGCCAAAACGCAATTTTCCCAACTTGTCTGTCCTCCCCGCGACCTCGGCACCACATGATCGATGTTGCCTTCGGCCGGGGCCAACTTCTTCCCGGTGTATTGGCAAAGTCCCCCGTCCCGCTCCCAAATACCTTTGGTGGAAAGCTTTGGGCGACGCTTAGGCACCTTGTTGTAGCGCGCCAATACTAGCACGGTCGGAATTCTAACAAGCCCGCGGACAGTTCGTACCGAGTTATCTTCTTCCCGAACAATCAACTCTAACCAGTCACTCCATCGAACTGGACGCATATCCCCGATGCCTTGAATATCGAGGCCAGTGGCGTTGCCGTTTGCCATCATGCAAAATGCTTGAGCAGGCGTCTTTACATCGATTGCCTGCCAGTTCCGGTTTAGAACCAGAACCGTCGCCTTATACAACGCGTCGTTCATGCGTTCATGCTTGCCAAATCGTGGCTGCTCCTTCGCACGCGTGGACTTATGCTTCAAAATCTGGCGATTGTCCAGTCAACGACTCGGTCGTCGAAAAAGCATCGCCGATTGCTTCGCCCTAACGATTCCATGGGTTGTTGAAAAGGCGAACCGTGCACTATTACCATGCCATGATCTGCAAAGTGGATTACCACACGCACCCCCAAGCCCATACGCTCAGGTCTTATACAGTCGACTTGCTCCAACCCTGGATCGATCGGTGCCGCGAACGTAGCATCGAGAGCATCGCCTTTACCGACCATGATCGATACTGCGAGGGGGTGATTTTCGAAGTGGTCGATCGGTTGCGAGAGCAAAATCCAGGCATCGACATTTTGATCGGGATCGAATTGGACAACGATCCGGTCACCTCCCAACGCGGACTTCGGTGGGTAGAAAAAAATTGGGACCGACTCGACCTCGTCTTGGGCTCAGTACATTACTTTTCCGGTGAAACGAGGATGTTTGACGGCGGTGACCAAAGCGGCCAGATCGAGCAACGTGGCGCGGAAAGAGCTTTTTCCGAATATATCGAACAGCTTGCTTCCCTCATTCGGCGTGGACACATCGATTGTGTCTCCCATCTCGATCTAGTAAAAATCCATGGTCTTTTCCCGCCCAGCTATGATCCGTTGTCAACCTTCAACCCGATACTTGATTTGGTCCGGCGCAGCGACTTGGCTCTCGAAATCAACACCGCGGGCTGGCGAAAGAAAGTCGGCGAGCAATATCCGAGCGACCCAATTTTCCGACGAGCCGTAGCGCTCGGAATACCGATTACTATCTCATCCGATGCGCACTCTTATGCG
Source organism: uncultured Verrucomicrobiae bacterium (assembly GCA_963804425.1). Lineage (GTDB taxonomy): Bacteria > Verrucomicrobiota > Verrucomicrobiia > Chthoniobacterales > JAFAMB01 > DASTDH01. The sequence continues at coordinate 156,107 of CAWDQF010000012.1, forward strand.
CAGGTCGCCGAAGACTATGGACGGCTAGAGGTAATGCTCCAAGCGGAAGGCGTTGACCAGATCGCTCGGTTTTCGAGACACCGGCGGAAGGAAATGACAAATGGCAAATGACAGATGACAAATTATCGTTCAGCTCCAGGCGCCGAGAGGCAGAGCAGCTGGCGCACCGCGCGAACTCGCGATGCAGCGCGGCAATCTGTCATTTGTCATTTGTCATCACCATGGTCACGCCTTGAACAACGCGTTTTTCGAGGCGATCGATATTAAGTGACAACACTCTTTCTGCGGTTTGCAAAAATGGGTTAGACTCATCTGTCAGTGCAACATCTAGGCGCCCCAATGCGTCCGAGTAGTTGAGCAAATTTAGCTCTTTAAGCAGTTGGGCGACGGCGATCGCACAGTTTTCAGCCGAATCCACCAGGTTGACACCTCGTCCGGCGACCTCGGATATCAGCGGCGCCAAGAGCGGATAATGGGTGCACCCTAAGACCAACGTATCCATCCCTTCCACCAGTAAGGGATCGAGATAGAGATGGAGAATCTCTTCCGTAACCGCATCGCGAAACATCCCTTCCTCGATGAGCGGAACCAACAATGGACACGGTTGACTAATCACCGTGGCACCGGGGCGCAATGCGTGGATCGCATTTTCGTAGGCGCCGCTCGTCATCGTTGCCCGGGTTCCGATCACACCGATTCTTCCGGATTTTGTCGTCTTGGCCGCCGCTCGCGCACCCGGCGCGATGACACCAATCACGGGAATTCGTAAAGCGTCTTGCAATCGCGGCAGGGCCAGGGCGGAAGCTGTATTGCACGCGACCACGATGATTTTGGCTCGCTCAGAGAGGAGGAGACCGGCAATTTCCAGGCTGTATCTCTCGATCGTCGCCTGATTCTTTCCGCCGTACGGCAAACGCGCCGTGTCGCCGAGGTAAAAGATGTCTTCGCCAGGCAAAGCCTGGCGGAGCGCTTGGACTACGGTCAAACCACCAATTCCAGAATCGAAGACCCCGATCGGTTGCGCCGCAACGTCACCGATGGATTTCTTTGGGGAGAGAATAGACATTTGATTTCAAAGGATCCCATACGGAATCGCCGGAGCCGGCGTTAGTTGGGCCATGATTTTGTTCCGCCACTTGACCGCTCGCCCCGGCCGTACTGCGTTCAACTGCTCGATTGTACGCCAGTACGCCTTGAAAAATTGCTTGCGCCATCATCTGCCGGTATGCCGGAGCCGCGATCCTCGCTAAATCACGCGGATTGCTCAGAAAGCCGCCTTCAACCAAGACTCCGGGATTGGCATTATTTTTCAGAACAACGAACCGCGCTCGCTTAATCCCTCGATCCGGAACTCCTAATCGCGTAACAAGCGAAGCATGCATAGCGGTAGCGAGCGCGATGTTTTCCGGATCACGCACGTTGCCGATACAGGGTTGAAAATCGACGAGCGTCAGCGTCGGATCGTTCGTTGATGGCACTCCGCGCGGGGCTAAGCAGTACGTTTCTATCCCTTCCGCATCAGGCCGAGCACCGTAATTGAAATGGACGCTGATAAATACCGCGTTCGATTGATGGCTGGCGAACATGGCGCGTGTCTCCAACGGGATAAAGACATCGGCCGAACGAGTTAACCGGACGGTGAATCCAGCTCCGAGAAATAATTCACGCGCTCGCGCAATCACATCCAGAGCAAAATCCTTCTCGTTGCCGAGGGCGCTCCTGGCTCCTTGATCGAAACCGCCGTGACCGGCATCCAGTACAACGGTGCGAACCCGCGCCGTTTGTATCTTAGCCGGACGTAAGACCGGTTCGACCAGCTTTGCCAGATCCATCCGCGAGATGTAGAGCATCGACCCCTGCTGAATCACTGGAAAATTCAGGATGAACTTCAGCCCGTTCATATAAAGTTCGCGGGAGTTAGACGCGCCCTGGATCCGGAGGGCCGTTCCGGATAGCGACACTCGCTCGTTCGAAAAATCGGCTTGGGTAAAATTATAAAAACGAGCGACGTCCGTAAACGGGATGTAGTCTCTCCCGGCCTCTCTGACGAGAGTCCATTCGAACGCCCTCACCTGGATAGCGCCGGCGAGTAACAAAGCCGCCTGAACCACAAACCAACCCCGCATACCGAGGGCAAGAATGGTGTTCGCAATTTCGGAGATCAAGCGAGAAAAATGAAAGACGGGTTCGACTCAGCCCTCCGCGCCTTGAAGTTCGTAAGCAAGCACGCTCAGACTATAGATCGCCGCCGTCTCGGTTCGGAGCACGATCGGGCCGAGCGAAACCGGCAGGCACCCAGCCGTTCTAGCTAACGCCGATTCTGTCGGTGTGAAATCGCCCTCCGGACCAATTAGCATCAGCGTACTGGTTGGCCGGCGGCCATGCTGTTCGCGAAAATCGAGCAACACCTGTTTAAAACTGCGCGCATCCCCTTGCAGCGAGGCGATGAGCGGTGCTTCGTATCGATCGAATTCTGAGAAAAATCTCTTCAGTGAAACTGGTGAGTCCACCGTCGGTATCCAATTCTGCCCACATTGCTTCGCCGCCTCAACGACAATTTGGCGCCATTTCTCGACCCGTTTTCCGTCTTCACCCTCGGATAATTGAATCACCGTTCGTTCTGACAGCAGCGGAACAATCCGGCTCACGCCAAGCTCGGTCGCTTTTTGAACGATGAGTTCCATGTTCTTCCCTTTCGGGATCGCCTGGGCGAGCGTAATCGCACAGCGCAGAGGTTCGGTCTGCGTAACCTCGATCACCGACAATCCAGTTTCGGACGCCCCAAAATCCCGGATCTCGGCAATCGCTTCCGTGCCTTCTCCGTTAAACACAACTATCCTGGAGCCCACGGGCAAACGCAGCACATCCCGGCAATGATGCGTCTCGCTCTCGTCCAATTTCAGTTGATCGAGAGACCAGCGTTCGATGGGGGTATAAAATCTGTGAACGCTCACCGTCCCCTAACGGAAGAAGGCTTTAGCTTGTTCGAAGAACTTTTTGTGCATTGGACTATTATCGTCTCCGCATGATTCAGCGAACTCCTCCAGCTTCCGCCGCTGCTCCGCGTTGAGGCGAGTTGGCACCTCGACGATAACCCGGACCCGAAGGTCTCCCTTGGTTTTGCTATCGATGTTGACCACCCCATGACCGCGAAGGCGGAACTGGGTATTGCCCTGGGTGCCAGCTGGAATCTTAAGCGTAGCTTTCCCTTGCAAGGTAGGAACGGTGAGCTCTCCGCCTAGGGCAGCCGTCGCAAAAGAGAGAGGTACTTCGCAATAGAGATCGTCTTCTTCCCGAGCAAAAATCTCGTGTTCTCGCACGTGAACTACGACGTAAAGGTCTCCGGGCGGACCGCCGCGCACCCCTGCCTCGCCATTTCGAGAAGAGCGCAAACGCGCCCCATCGTCGATTCCGGCCGGTATTTTCAATTTAATTCGCGAGCGCTTCTCTAAGCGTCCATCGCCGCCACAATCCCGGCAAGGACGGTCGATGACCTGCCCGGTCCCGCGACAGCGCGGGCAAGTCTGAGAGACCTGAAAGAAGCCGCGGGCCGTGATCACTTGTCCGCGCCCTTGGCAGGTCGGGCAGGTCATCGCCTTGGACCCGGCCTCGGCCCCACTTCCGTTGCAGCGCGCACAAGTATCATGCTTCAGAAGCTCAATCTCTTTTTCCGTGCCAAAGGCTGCCTCTTCCAAAGTGATCTGCAGATCGTAGCGCAGATCCGAGCCGCGTTGACGCCCCCCGCGATCTCGCGTCTGAGTGCCCGCTCCGAAAATCTGATCGAAGATTCCACCACCACCCTCCGAGCCCATTCCGAAAACCTCTCGGAAAATATCGAATGGATCGTGGAACCCTCCTCCAAAACCACCGCCCCCTCGCGCACCGCCTCCAGCACCCGAAAAAGCGGCGTGCCCGTAACGATCGTACGCCGCCCGCTTGTCCGCATCCATGAGCACGTCGTAAGCCTCACCAATTTCCTTGAACTTTTCTTCGGCTTGCGCATCACCGGGGTTCTTATCCGGATGAAATTTAACCGCCAATTTTCGGTAGGCCTTCTTTATCTCCTCTTCCGAGGCCTTACGATCAACACCAAGGACTTCGTAGTAATCCCTCTTTGCAGACATAACTCAATTTTCCGTCAGGCTGGTAGACACCCCGACGGGCGCCCCTTTGGACACAACAACATTAGCCGGTCGAATCAACCGATCCCGAAGCTTGTAGCCCTTGCGAAGTTGACGGATAACCACTCCTTCCGGTACCTGCTCGCTCTCTTCTTGAGAGATCGCCTCGTGCAACTGCGGATCGAAGCGCTGGCCCGTCGCGTCGATCACTTCAATCCCAGCGGATGATAGAAAATCTTGAAACTGTTTATGCACCATCGCCAATCCATCGAGAATCGAATCCGGATTTGACGTACCGCGCGCAGCTTGCAGACCAAAATCAAAATTGTCGAGAACCGGGATCAAGCGCTCAAGAAAACCGCTGTTGGCGAACTTGATCGCTTCTTCTCGCTCCTTAGTCATTCGTTTTCGGTAATTGTCCAAGTCAGCGGTCGAGCGGAACGCTAAGTCGCGGAACTTATTCAGTTCTGCGGCGGTCTCCGCCAACCGGGCCTCGAGGGCAGCGATTCGATCACTTGCATCACTGGCCGTCGCCGGCTCCTTCGTTTTATTCTCGGACTCAATCTCGGGCGCATACAGCGCCTCATTGTCCGCTGATTCCGGGTTAGCTACCTCACCAGAGGTCGGAACATTTTTTCGTTTTTCCGATCGAATATTTGAGTCACTCATAGTTTCCGAATAGCAACGAGGGTGATATCGTCGGTCTGGGGTTGATTGCCGACAAAAGCTTTGACAGTCTCGGTGGCGCGGGTGACAAACGCGGCCGCGCTGTCGCCAGCGCCCGCTTGTATTACTTCGATTAACCTTCCAATCCCAAATTCTGAGCCATTTACATCCAGCGCTTCGGTCACACCGTCAGTGTAGAGGATCAGACAATCCCCTGGATTGAGGCGAACCTTCAAATCGCTGGTAACCCTATCGAATACGTTTCCGCTGTCAATTCCCAGCGCCATGCCTGGCGGGTTCACCTTCGCCACCGATCGATCAGCCGCGCGAAAGAGGAGTGGAGCATCGTGACCGGCTCGAGCCAGCAGCAATCCGTCGGCCGACTTCTGGATAATCAAATAAACCATGCTGATGAACATGTCCTCTCTGATGTCCGGATAAAGTTGTCGATTGACTTCGCGAAGCACTCCGGCAGCCGACTCGCCGGTCCGGGTCATCGACCGGAGAACACTGCGACACATGGCCATGATCAATGAAGCGGGAACTCCTTTGCCGGAAACGTCGGCGACAGCAATGCCCCAGCGATCCGCATCGATGGGAATGTAATCATAATAATCGCCGCTTACGTGGCTGGCCGGAATGTTGATACCGGCAATCTCGAAGCCGGGAATCGCCGGCGCGGACGCAGGCAAGAGAATGCGTTGAATATCCCGGGCAACATCAAGATCACGTTCGATCCGCCGCTTTTCGTTGGCTTCCGAATAGACCATCGCATTGTAGAGCGCGAAGGCCGATTGCTCGACGATAGACTGAAAAACAACAAAATCGGGTGGCGAAAAAGGAGTACTCATTGGTCCATTCGCCACGGCTAAGACGCCCAGGTTCTGCCGCGCGTAAATGAGCGGCGCCACCATCACTGAATCGATCTGCAGAGCGCTTTCTTTCAGGCTCTGCAAACGCGCATTATCATCTCGACTCGACAGAAACACGGGCTCACGTTTTTCCCAAACCATCCCGATTAAGCCCTCGTCTGGTTTGACGGTGTGCAGACGCAAGAAGCTTTCCAATACCATCGGTGTCGTCGCACTCTGCTGGAGAATGTGACGCGGAACGTCCACCAACGGCGGACAACCTTTCGATAGGAAAGCGGGAAGCAGCATTTTGCCGGAACGATCAGCTAAATAGAGTGCTCCGCCGTGAGCGTCCAGGATTCGCATGGCGCCTTCGACCATAAGCCGGTGCAAATCCGCGACGCGGACATCACCGGTAAAGGTTTCTCCCAATCCATGGAGAAAATCGAAAACCCGACTCTCTTCGAGCTGCAGCTCTTCCCGCGCTCGCTGCAGTTCCACAATCGTCCTCCTTTGCTTGCGCACCAAAAAACCAAAGAAGCAAACGGCGACGATCAGCAGTCCTATGAGCAGGACACATTGCATGGACCAGCGCTACTTGGATGCCTCCGCACGTAGATCCTGTTTCAAATATTCCAGGACATCCTTAAATCGTGCGAAGTTTTCCGGGTCTGCATCGACCAAGGCTTCATGTGCCTCGATCATACAGGCAGCGTGATCCAATCGGCTGAGATTACCATCAGAGGAAAGAGTCGATTCCGCAGCGGAGCCGGTCGGTTCGGCCGAATCGACCTTGGATTCGACCGCGAACAGGTTATTTAACCCAAGGTTCCGAAGTAAATCAGAGTTGCGCTCGTTCACGTTGCAAACCAACAGGGAACCGTCTCCGGATTCTCGCAAACGCAGGGCCAAGCCAGCCAGCGTTCCCATAAACGTGGAATCCATCACCGGACATTCCGTAAGATCGATCACAAATACGCGGTGGCCCCGGTCGAACATCTCCCGCGCAAATTCCTTCAGGGCCGGACTATTCTGAAAAGAGCCCTTCCCTCTGACCTTCACACAAACGGCTTTCCCGGTAACCCCTACCAGTATGGAAGCTGGTAAACTCACAGACAGGTGTACACTATACCTAGTTTGATCTTTTGCTGTCAAATCCTCGGACTGAGAACTTCTCTATTGCCATGTCCTCGATTGGAGCAAAGCAACAATCACATCGTTTTCGATGAGAACGGCGCGCCAGGAAGTGATCGGGCCATCTTGAGAATAATCGTCGCCCACGATGGCAAATTCGGAGGTGTGGTTGCCCCGCGCGGACGGATAATAAAGCTCTCGAGCCTGAACATAGTTTTTTAAATTGGCCTGTCGGTATTCCATTCGCAGGGTCAGATTAGCCGGACGTTTCGCTTTCCAGAAGAACGTAAAATATTGACCCGTATGCTGATGCGCATCGAATCCGTCAATTGCTCCCCACATCCGACGCTTGCGCTCGAATTGAATCGCTAATTCCCGGGTGGGCAGCGGCGTCGCGCCAGGACGGACCAGAACATTTCTAAAGATATCGAACTTCCGGAACTGAAAATCGTCGTTCAACACCAATGGAAGCACTTTGGCTTGCGGGACAGGAAGCGGGTTTTCCGCCCGGGTCCAGGCTATCGTCGCCCAGAGGGCAACCAATCCAGCGAGCAACAGCCTCTTCATATTTGATTCATCAAACTGTTCGAACCCCGGTGTGTCAATCTGTAGTTTGGTTCCACTCCGGGTGAGCGATAGCTGGCGCCCCCAGATCGATTCGGCTCGGCGGGCCGCCTTCGCCAGCGACGGCGCGCCCTCGGTCCTAGGATGTGCGTACTCAGCGTGTAGCCGCGACGAAGCGTTGCGCGTAGTCGGGAACCTCGCCCTATCATGCGACTCTATCGGCGACGCGTTTTCATCCGTCGCCACGATGGAACCAGTGGGCTGTATCGCGGGAATGTGATGCGCGATATAGTGCACACCAGGATGATCGCTCTCCGTTACGAACGCGGTGTCTATTTGCCGTCCTTCGACCTGTGGCTGGATCCTTGGGATGAGCGGCCGAGAGCATTCGTCTCTCATGCTCATACCGACCATATCGGAAACCATCAGGAAGTAATCCTCTCAACCGTCACGGCCAAGTTGATGACGGCACGGTTGCCCGGAAGGCGCGTCGAACATCCGCTGGATTTCCGGGTCCCTTTCTCATTCCGCGGCGCGCAACTGACCTTATATCCAGCCGGCCATATCTACGGCTCCGCTCAGCTGCACGTTGCCGTCGACGACCGATCGTTGCTTTATACGGGCGACTTTAAGCTGCGCAACGGTAAATCGGCGGAACCAATCGAATGGCTCAAGTCTGATACGCTGATTATGGAAACGACCTACGGTCTGCCGCGTTACGTTTTTCCGCCTACCGACGAGGTCATTTCCCAGCTAGTCAAGTTCTGCGCGGAGGCCATCGAAGAAAATGCTACCCCCATTCTGTTTGGTTATTCGTTAGGAAAGGCTCAGGAGATCTTGGCTGCTCTTTTCGGATCGGGATATCGGATTCTTCTTCATCCCGCCGTTTTTCGGATGACGAAGTTATATGAAGCGCTGCAAGACCGACTCCCGCCTTATTCATTGTTTCGGCCCGAAGATTTGCCCGGCAGTGTTTTCATCTGTCCGCCCAGCGCCAATCGCACGAAAGTAGTCCAGGGCATAAAGGCCCGGCGAACCGCCATGCTCACCGGTTGGGCTCTAAACCCGGGAGCCATCCACCGATTCCAATGCGATGCCGCGTTTCCGCTTTCGGACCACGCGGATTACTCAGACCTTTTGCGATACGTAGAGTTGGTTCAACCAAAACGGGTCTTCACCTTGCACGGGTACGCGCGCGAATTTGCTGAAGATCTCCGGCGCCGGGGAGTCGAAGCGTGGGCGCTAGGTGAGGATAATCAGTTGGAACTTTCTATGACACTGGCGATACCAGAAATACCGGTTCCCGCTCTAGCCGTGCCGACAGAGGGCGGGGATTGTGAGTTTGGTAAGTTCGTTGCGGTCTGCGAAGCAATCAGCCAAGTCACGGGAAAGCTGCAAAAGATTGAGCTTTTGTCTAACTATCTGCGCATCCTGCGTCCGGACGATTTAAGGGCGGTGAGCATTTATCTCACCGGTCACCCCTTCTCCCGGGCCGACGGGCGAGTGCTGCAAATTGGCTGGGCGGTTATGCGAAAAGCTCTCATGCAGGCCGTCGCTATTTCTGAGCCCGAATTCCGTCGAATTTCTGCCGGCTATGGGGATGCGGGAAAAATTGCTTACGAAGTGCTGCTGGGGAAAACAGCGCCGCGCTCGTTTTCGATCAGTGAAGTGCAGTCGCGATTTGCCAAAATCGAGTTGGCCTCTGGGCCCACAGCCAAGACAGCGCTCCTGACAGCTTGGCTGGCCGAGCTAGATGCGGCGCGGGGGAGCTATATACTGAGGATTTTGACCGGCGACCTAAGAATTGGCCTAAAAGAGGGACTGGTGGAGGAGAGTATTGCCGCCGCGTTTAACGCCAATCCGGATCAGGTGCGAGAGGCCCATATGCTAACGGGAGACGTTGGTGAAACAGCTGTTCTCGCTTTAAATCGGTCGCTGGATGCCGCAGCGATCAATCTATTTCGGCCCATTAAGTCGATGTTGGCTATTGCGGAGCCGGCAGCGGCGCCGGTTGCCAAACGGATAGGCACCGATTTCCGCCAAGCCTGCGCGTTCGCCGAACAAAAATTGGACGGAATTCGCGCTCAGTTGCATGTCGGCAGCGAACGCGTGGGTGTTTATAGCCGTGATCTCCGGGACATTTCCGAGGAATTTCCGGAACTGACGCGTTTGCCTTTCTCTCAAACCGCGATCTTGGACGGCGAGATTGTAGCGTTTTCGTCAGGACGCAAACTTACTTTCTTTGATCTGCAGAGACGGCTGGGACGGAAACGCGATCTAGATCTTTTTGAGACTAACGACGTCCCTATCGCCTATGTCGCGTTCGATCTGCTGTGGCTCGAGGGAACGAGTCTATTGAAAGAACCACTTCATCGACGACGCGCGTTGCTCGAATCATTGGAATTACCGGAAATCGTACATCGGTCCGGCGTTCGGACTGTTGCCAATGCGGAAGAGGTTGAGGCCGCTTTTGTTGCCTCGAGGCGAGCTGGGAACGAGGGATTGATGATAAAGGATCCGGATAGTTTATATCAGCCGGGTCGTCGGGGAGGGAGTTGGATCAAACTGAAGAAGGAATTGGCAACCCTCGATGTGGTGGTAGTTGCGGCCGAACAAGGCTCCGGCAAACGCAACCATTTACTGAGCGACTATACTTTCGCCGTGCGCAACGAGGCAACGAAAGCTCTCGAGACTATTGGCAAAGCTTACTCCGGATTGACCGATTCCGAGATTGAGGAATTAACCGAACATTTTCGCAAGACAACAGTCCGCCGCAGAGGTCGACTTCATGAAGTATTTCCAGAAATTGTTCTAGAAGTCGCTTTTGATTCCATCCAGCCGAGCAGCCGTCATTCCAGTGGCTACGCGCTCCGCTTCCCGCGGATCAAAGCGATTCGCCGCGACAAGACGGTAAGCGAAATTGACACTGTCGAATCCGCCAAACAGCTGGTCGCGACCGATAACGCCTTCTAGTTACGCGGCAGCAAATTGACCAGGACCAACCTGACGCACGCCTTTTAATCGATAGATTCGGGCGAATAGGTTCTTTTTCGGCTCTGGCGAATTGAATTTATAGCCGTTTTTCAGCAGCCCTTCCAAAATGTCGGATACCCCCATTGGACCGCCTCGGGATTTAAGCACACGGACAACGGCCGGTGCCAGAGGTCCACTCGGCGAGGTCGACCGACGACCGCGACCTCTGCCGTTCGAAGCTGCTGATCCAGTTCGACGTCCTCGACCCGTCGCACGACTAGCTCTTCTGGCGACCGTCGGACGAGCAACGACGCTGTTAAACTCTTCTTTGGTTTCCAGCACTCGATCGAGCTCCAATTGCAGTCGCTCAATTCTTTCTTGAATCTCAGCGGCCTTTCTTAAGGTAGAGGAAGTTAGTTTCACAGAAGGGAAATTATTCTCTGTTCTTTTGATTGCAAGAGACTTTAGCTAACTCACTCTTTACCCAAGATCGAGTTAACTGAGTTGACTCTTTTTCCCGGTTGTTCATTTAGTGATGCCAATGTCCGATGAGGTGATTGCGTTTGCTCCGGGACGGGTCGAATTGCTCGGCAACCATACTGACTACAATCAGGGCTTGGTGCTGTCGGCAGCTATCCATCTGGGAGTGACTGTTCGCGCTAGAAAAACCGATTCGAACGTCGTCGAGCTAACTTCTACCACGAATGGGCGACGCGCCGAAATCAATGTTCAGAACATTGAACCACTTCGTTCTGAGCCGTGGGCAAACTATCCCCTCGGCGTCGTCCAGATGTTTAGACTGACAGGTTTTCCGGTCGGAGGGACTTCGATCGCCATCGACAGTAACCTGCCGCTCGGCGCGGGTCTCTCTAGTTCCGCTGCGCTGGAGGTGGCAACCGCCTTCGCGCTCCGCGAACTCTATCAACTATCAATCGATCCGATGGATCTTGCCCGACTCTGCCAGCGAGCCGAAAACGAGTTCGTCGGCGTGCAGTGCGGACTGTTAGACCAGGCGTCTTCAGTGTTCGGTCAGGCAGGTAAAGCAATCCTATTGGATTTTCGTTCGATCACCGCAGAGCCGATATCGTTACCGGCCGCAGTAGCGATTCTGCTGTTAGAGTCAGGCGTTCCCCACAGTCTGACTGGCGGAGAGTACAACGAACGACGCGAACAATGCGCGCTAGCTGCAGCCGCGCTCGGTGTGACTGCTCTGCGCGAAACTACCACCGCTGCGGTGCAGGCGGCAAAGCTGGACTCGGTGGTAAAACGACGCGCTTTACATATCACTGGGGAAAACGAGCGGGTAGCCCGCGGCATCGAAGCGCTCCGTCACGATGACGTTGAGACTTTTGGTAAGCTGATGTTTGAGTCGCATCGAAGTTCTCGGGATAACTTCGAAAACAGCACGCCCGCTTTGGATTGTTTGGTAGAGATAGCGGAACAGACGTCTGGTGTTTTTGGATCCAGATTGACAGGGGGCGGTTTTGGAGGGTCGACCGTTTCGCTGGTGAGCCGAGATCAAACCGACCAGATCAGCCAGTCAATTACTGAGCAATACTATCGCAGAACCGGTGCAAGTTCCTCCCCGATGCTCACCTTTCCGTCGATAGGGGCCCATGTGATCAAAGGCGATAGCAAATAGCAGATTGGGCGTTTGGCGTTTGGCGTTTGGTGTTTGGTGTTTGGTGTTTGGCGTTCGGCGTTCGGCGTTCGGCGTTTGGCGGTTGGCGTTCGGCGGTTGGCGTTTGGCGTTTGGCGTTTGGCGGTTGGCGGTTGGCGTTTGGCGGTTGGCGGTTGGCGGTTGGCGGTTGGCGTTTGGCGTTCGGCGTTCGGCGTTTGGCGTTCGGCGTTTGGCGTTTGGCGTTCGGCGTTCGGCGTTTGGCGTTCGGCGTTCGGCGTTCGGATCCGTCGGGCTTTGCTCGATCATTTGATGAGCAGGTTTTCAGCGGCGAAGCCGCGATTCAAGATAGCCTAGGGCGAAGCCTAGGAATCCGACCCAGCGATCACGCACTGAAGGTGCGTTCCAACCTTGCCAGTCCCCACACATACGTCGTTGAGACTGTTACGCGCCTTCAGCGCTGAGGCACTTATAAATTCCGGTTCCTAGGGCTGCGCCCAGGGCTATTCCTGAAGCGCGGCTTCGCCGCTGAAAACCTGTTGCGTCAAACTTGATCAAGCAAAGTCCGACACCCTCAGGCTAAAATCGTGCTGCGCTTCACCGCGCTCCCGACACTCTCACGAATCATTTGTCATTAATCACCTCTCACCTTTCATGGCATTACCGGCGTTCTCGGCGCACCAAATTTTTGCATTGGGCAATGCAAAATTTGGGTTAGGGTTTTGTAGCGATGGAAAAAAGCGTCACCCCGCTGCTGTCCGAACTACTTGAGTCGTACCGAAGAATCGGCGGCATTAACAATATTGATGGATCCAATTTGCCTTCGAAGCGAGCGGTCGCCCAAATCTGTGACGATCTTCTGCAAATTCTTTTTCCAGGATTCCACGATGAGGAACCAATTCATACTGAACAGGTAGGGCAAATCATTTCAGCTCGTGTTCTGAGCGTGGCAGATCGGATGCGGGTCGAAGCTTTCAAAAGCCTCAGAATTCAGGAACCGCAATGCCCGGAGAAGCGTGCCGAGGCGATCGCGCTCCATCTCATTCGGTGCATCCCAAAGATTCGGCTGCTCTTGCGGACCGACGTGGAGGCGGCCTATGAGGGCGACCCAGCCAGTAAAAGCTACGAAGAGATCATCGTCAGCTATCCTTGCGTCGAGGCGATCGCCATACAACGCATTGCCCATGCCCTTTATTTGCAGGACTTGCCGCTGCTCCCTCGCATCATGACTGAGTGGGCTCACAGTCGCACCGGGATCGATATTCATCCGGGTGCCCAAATCGGCTCGTACTTCTTTATCGATCATGGAACCGGTGTCGTCATTGGAGAAACCTCCGTGATTGGTGATCACGTGAAGCTGTATCACGGCGTCACCCTAGGGGCGCGGAGCTTCCAGAAAGACGATGAAGGCCACATCAAGAAGGGGGGTAAACGCCACCCCAACGTGGAGGATTGGGTTACGATCTATCCAAATTCTACGATTCTTGGAGGCGAGACGACCATAGGAGCCCGAACCACGATCGGAGCGAACGTGTTCCTGATGGAGAGCGTGCCACCGAACTCGTTGGTTACTAATGAGAAATCACAGGTCAAAATTGTCGCCAAACGAGACCCAACGGCAAAGCGGACTGGGGCCGAGGCGATGGAATTGCCCCCGGACTACGAGATCTAACTCAACGCCGGCAATGCCAGCAGCGCCGGGAACATGGGATCGCCGAAAACGCCGGGAACTCCTGCAGTTGCGAACAAAGGGATCGTTAAGCGACTTTAGCGCTGCTCGGTGATTGAGAAATAGGGTGCCTGCTAGACGGTTCTCGGCGATCCCCGGCGTTGGGTCTTTAGGTCAATAGGGCTGTTCTTCGTGGAGCCCGGAGTCTTCCCGAATTGACCGCAGGCGACGGCGAACCCCCAGCTTCGAGTGGGGACCATTGACCAAGTCGACGATTACTCCGCCGACGGCGGGGGCAAAAGTGGCAATTGCCACCGCCATGAGCGCAAACGCCACGGTGTTTTGATTCTTTTTATCTAGCTTGCCGGCCAAAAGGATCCCGAACCCACAAGCGATCGAGGCTTGGGAAACGGCCAAGAGAGTTGCCGAGGTGAGTGTTAAAGTGAGAGTCTTACTGTGCTCGGTCGTCATACAAAGTCTCGATCAGATAGAATGGGCCTTTACATTTTCCAAAACGACTCGAATTATCGCTCCAATCGTCAACAGTTTTGTTCTCTAGCAATGCTCCAGGGTGTATATTCGAGAAGTTTTCAAAAAAGGGATACTGAGCCAATAGTTCAGGCGAGTTTTACGCAATGTCGAATTCTTTTTATGCCCTGGTTTTGGCAGGCGGAAGCGGCACCCGCTTCTGGCCGTTAAGCCGCAAGAGTACTCCCAAACAGCTTCTCCGCCTGTTCAATGAGAGTACGCTGCTGGAAGAAACTCTGCATCGCTTGGAAGGATTGCTCCCCCCGGAAAACATTCTGATTTTGACCAATGAGGAACAGGAGCAAGCTGTGCGCGAGCTTCTTCCGAATCATCCTCCCGAAAATATCTATGCCGAACCGGCCAAGCGCGATACCGCAGCCGCGATCGCGCTCGGTGTCGGGCTGGTCGCCGCTCGAGATTCCGGAGCAACGATGGCAGTGCTCCCGGCTGATCACCTGATCAAGGATCGCTCGACCTTTCAGTCGGATCTTCGTGCCGCCGCGGAAGCGGCCGAGCAAAGTGGCGACCTCGTCACCATCGGAATCAAACCCACCTGGGCTTGTCCTGGATTTGGTTACATCGAGAAGGGCGCGAAAACCTCTGGATCGGGACACGAGATGTTTGAAGTGGTCCGTTTCCGAGAGAAACCCGCGGCCGATTTAGCCGAGTCGTTTGTTCGAAGCGGTAACTTCTTTTGGAACGCTGGGATTTTCATCTGGACAGTGAAGGCTATCCTGACCGAGTTGAACCGCCATGCGCCGAACCTCGGAGAATTCGTCTCCGCGGTTCGCCACTCCGTTGATCTCACAAAGTTTCTCCAGAAACGTTTCCCCTCGTTGCCAAAAATCTCGATCGATTACGCAGTGATGGAAAAGGCTGGCCGAGTACTAGTCAAACCGGCTGCTTTCGACTGGGATGATGTGGGAAGTTGGACGGCTGTCGCGAAGTATTTTGATCAGCTTCCCAATGGCAACGCCGCAAACGGGCCAGTCACGCTCGAAAATGCCAGGAACAACATTGTATTCTCCAAGGACAAGCTCTGGATTGCTTTGCTAGGGGTGAACGATCTCATCGTCGTGCAAACGGATGACGCCATCCTGGTTTGCAATCGGCACGAGGTGGAGAATGTGAAGAAATTGGTAGACTCCCTTCCCGAAAGACTCCAGTGAGCGAGCGGTGGCTGGGAGTCGATTACGGCGATGTGCGCATCGGACTTGCTCTATCCGATGAACTCGCCCTCTTGGCGCATCCCGCTGTAACCTTAGCGAATGACGGGTCGGCGCCAGCGACAATCCGGGAACTGGTCGCCAAAAAAGGCGTCACCGGAATCGTCATCGGTGTCCCTCGAAATATGAACGGCACGTTCGGTCCGTCGGCCGATAAGGCGAAAAAATTCGGCGAAGAGCTGCGAAAATTGTTGCCCGGGCAGCGATTCGTATTTTGGGACGAACGACTAACGACAGTCGAGGCCCAACGTCTTCTGCACGGGGCCGGCAAGAACGCAAAGAAAAGCCGGCCAGTGATCGATCAGGTTGCCGCTCAAATCCTTCTCCAAAGCTACCTGGACTCTTTGCAGTTGGCCGGACCCGAGCCTGAGTCTCGGTAGCGCCAGGTCCGTAGGGCAGCAGGGACGCGCTCCTGACGAAGGGAGTGGAAGATTCAGCGGTCGGCCCGTCCACCGTAGCCTGCGTCATTTCGGATGGACGGTGGCTATGCGTCGGCGGAGGTGGAATGGCGCGTCGCTTCCGGCTGTGCCAATTAACCTAAACGACTAAGTTCATGGAGGATCTGGTAACAATCACCACATACCTGTTTCTTCTCGACAAAGTAGTGAATTGGAACAATTGCCGGATTCTCCTCGCCTAATTCCTCAAAACAGTCTTCGCCACAATTCCAACACTTAAGCTCGTTCATTGTTAGGTTTTGCTCAATTAGCTCGGCTAACTCGTAGAAAGCAGCAGCTCTCATACCAACAACCATCAAGTCGGCTCAAGCCAATCCGCCTTAGTACTTCACCTTTACCAGATAGAGGCCCGTCGCAGGCGCTAAATGATGGCTTTTTCTTCCTTTCGGCTCCGCCAGCAGCTCTTTGAACCGGTCCAGGTCACTCCGACCGAGAGCGACCTGAACGATCGATCCGGTCAGGAGCCGAACCATCCGGTAAAGAAATCCATCCCCAGAATACTCCAACGTTATCACGGAGCTTTTCCGCCGAATGGCAATGCCGTGAATCGTGCGAACGGTCGATTCTGGCGGGGTTCCGCGATTTGCCGCAAATGCGGCGAAATCGTGCCTGCCAATGAATATCCCCGCAGCCTTCCGAATGACTTCCAGCGAAAGGTCACGCGGAACATGCCACGACCGATTGACCTCCAGCGGATGCTGGAAAGCAGCGTTCCAGATGCGGTAGCGATAGACTTTGCCCTGTGCAGAAAATCGGGCGTGGAATCCGGGCCTGGCTACTTGGCAGCGCAGCACCCGCAGCTCGCGGGGCAGATTCGCGTTGAGCGCAGCCGGCCACACTTCGCACGAAAGTTTTCCTCCGGGAACGTCAACGTGCGCAACCTGAGCCATCGCATGGACCCCGGCATCCGTGCGGCCAGCGCCGTGGACCTTCGGGGCCGTTCCCAAAATTTGCCGGAAGGCCGCAATCAAATGGTCTTGGACCGCGTTTCCACTCGGCTGGCTTTGCCACCCCGAAAAAGCTCCCCCGTCGTACGCGATCGTGAGGCGCAATCGTTCACGGGGCGAAACTCGCTTTTCCACAGTATGATAAAGAATGTCTTCTCTTCGAGATTCTGGCTAAGGAAATTGACGGGGAAGGCACACAGGGTCGAGGGCCGCTTTATTTTCTGGTGCAGCCAGCGGAGCCCGGTCCAGATTGATTTGCATGGCGCCCGACTTTGTCTTTCGTCCGGTTGGCGAACACGATCTCCCCGGTCTCAGGCATTTGGCCGACGTGATCCAAGACGGAATGACCACTCTGCCGCCCGAAGACTCCGCTCTCGAGGATCGTATCCACCAATCGCTTCGCGCCTTTGATTACCGGATTAAAAAGGCCGGAGGCGACCATTATCTTTTTGCTCTGGAGGAAGTCGGTTCCGGTACGGTCGTCGGCACTTCAGGAATCATCGCGCGAGTTGGGGGTTTTGATCCGTTTTATACCTATCAGCTCCGCCGGGAACGACTCGTCCACCAACCGCTTGGGATCGATCACGAAATGGATGTGCTCCACCTCAAGCTCGATCATAAAGGCCCATCGGAGGTTTGTACATTGTCGCTGCGACCAGAATTCCGCCGCGCGGGACGCGGTCTGCTACTGTCGTTGAGCCGCTTCCTTTTCATGGCTTGTTTTCCGCAAAGATTCGACGAGCGGGTGATCGCCGAACTGCGGGGCTTCACGAATGAAGCTGGTCTCTCTCCGTTTTGGGAGGCCATCGGCCGCCATTTTTTTGTGCAGTCATTCGCCCGCGCTGATTTTCTCAGCGGCATCGGCCAGAAGGATTTCATTCACGATTTGATGCCTAAATACCCGATCTACACGGCTACATTGCCAGCCGAGGCCCGTGCCGTGATTGGGCGAGTCCACCGCGACGCCGAACCCGCGCTCAAAATCTTGCTGGCCCAAGGATTTGAGCGATCCAACGAAGTCGATATTTTCGACGCCGGTCCACTGGTCGCAGCTTCTCGGCCGTCGATCAAAGCGGTCCGCGAATCGCAATTTGGCGAAGTCGCTGCGTTGGGGGAGCCACAGAACAGTTCGGCTTACTTGGTCGCCCACGCCGCGCTCAATTTCCGGGCCTGTCTGGCGCCCTTGGAAATTGCTGAAAAGCAAACGTTGATTGTATCCGAGCGAACGGCCGAGGTTCTTCAGGTCGGGATTGGCGATCGCTTAATTTTCCTCGCTCTTCCGACTCGGAACGCACGATGAACGCCGCTCCCTCTCGGTCGATTGAGTTTCGAGAATATAATTTCGACGGGTTGGTAGGTCCCACCCACCATTACGGAGGGCTCTCACACGGAAATCCAGCCTCGATGGAAAACCGATCATTGGTGTCCCACCCGCGCTCGGCCGTCCGCCAAGGCTTGGCGAAAATGCGCCGCCTGTTTGAACTTGACGTTGGCCAGGCGCTTATCCCCCCATTGCATCGCCCGCAACTCAACCTTTTACGCCGAGTTGGATTTACCGGCAACGATCAGCAAGTCATCGAAAAAGTTTGGCGAGACTCGCCGGACCTGCTTTCCGCCAGTTTCTCGGCGTCGGGGATGTGGACGGCAAATGCCGCTACCGTGGCTCCCAGTTGTGACACTGCCGACGGTAAGGTGCACTTCACACCTGCTAACTTGATCGCAAATCTTCATCGCTCCTTTGAGGCAGAAGAAACGGCCACCCTTTTGCAGGGACTCTTTCCAGAGCCCGAGCTCTTTTCTCATCACGCCCTCCTGCCACGAACGCTGGCTTTCGGGGATGAGGGAGCCGCAAACCATAACCGCCTGGTTGGCGAAACCGGACGATCTGGCATCCATTTGTTTGTTTACGGGCGCGAATATTTCCGGCAGACAAAACCAACTCGATTTCCGCAAAGGCAGACACTGGAAGCAGCGCAAGCAATCGCTCGGTTGCATTTGCTTGATGCTGATCGAGTCTTTTTCGCGCAGCAGAATCCCGAATCGATCGAAGCCGGCGTTTTTCACAACGACGTGATCGCCACCGCGCATAACGAACTCTTGTTGTATCATGAAAAAGCTTTCGTTGAGCCGAAGGCATTAGTTGAGCGGCTTTCCTTGGCGTTTGAGAAGACCCAGGGAAAAGAGCTGTGCCCGATCGAGATCAATCAGTTCTCGCTCGAGGAGGCGGTAGCATCCTACTTTTTCAATTCACAGATTGTCACGACTCCGGACGGTGAAATGGTTCTCATCGCTCCAGAAGAATCGCGGCAGATCGCATCTGTCCACGAAACCATCCAACAGCTGGTAGCCAATCGCGACTGTCCCATTTCCCGAGTATTGTTCTTGGATTTGCGGGAAAGCATGCGAAATGGCGGGGGTCCGGCCTGCTTGCGGAATCGAATCGTCCTGAACTCGAAGGAACGGGCTGCCGTACCGAGGCGAGTCTTTCTTGATGAACAATTATTTTCTGAATTAGAGGACTGGGCGGATCGCCGTTACCGCGAGTCGTTAGCAATGAGTGACTTCCTTGATCCCTCGTTTCGCGAGGAAGTAGAGGTCGCTCTCGATGAGTTAACCAAGATCTTGGGCCTCGGATGTATCTACGCATTCCAGAAGACCGGGGCATGAAACCGCATACCTGGATACAAGGAGAACAGGACCGGCTGGTCGATCGAGTCATCCGGTGGGCCAATATCAACTCTGGTAGCAGCAATCGGTCTGGTCTAAATCGCGTGGCCGAAATGATACTCGGCGATTTCCAGGAGCTTAAACCAGATGAGTCCGCTTTACTTTTCCTTCCCGAAGCCGGCGCCAGTCCAAGGCCACTGATCCGCTTACAAAAGCGGCCAGATGCGCCAAGAAAGATCCTGTTTTTTGGACATTTGGACACCGTTTACAGTCCCGAACACCCTCTGCAAAGCGCACAGTTTTTGCCGGACGGTAAACTCAATGGCCCTGGCGTGTGTGATATGAAGGGCGGTTTGGCGATTCTGCTGTGCGGTTTGACGGCCTTTGAACAGTCCGATCATGAAAAGCGATTTGGTTGGACCATCTTAATAAACTCGGATGAAGAGATCGGATCACCTCTTTCACTGCCGGTATTTGAGGAGGCCGCTCCAAGGCATCAGGTGGGACTTGGATTCGAACCCGCTTTGCCGGACGGATCGATCGCCTCCAACCGGAAAGGGTCAGGCAATTTCGCGATGCATTTCCACGGCAAGACGGCTCATAGCGGTAGAAACCCGGACGACGGGAATAATGCGTTAGTCCCGTTGGCGCGCTTCATCTTGGAATGTTACAAGATCAACGGGCGCCGAGATTCAGTGTTCATTAATCCGGCAATTGTCACGGGAGGAACCGCCGCTAATGTAGTTCCCGATCTTGCAGCCTGTCAGGTAAATGTACGCACCAGCACGGTTGAAGATGAAGCTTGGATTATCGAAGAGTTTCGTCGGTTCATCGCTGAGACTCCAAAGGAGAATGGATGCCGCGCCGAATTCTCCGGAACCTTTACCGCGCCGCCCAAGATAGTTAGCCCACAAATGGAAGCGTTGATCAAACTTTTACAGAAGGCCGGTCACAGGATCGGCATCGATATTGGAGTGAAGCCGACCGGAGGAACTTGCGATGGTAACCGACTTGCGCACTTTGGCCTGCCCAATCTCGATAACTTGGGAGCAAGGGGCGACCACATCCACAGCCAGGAGGAATTTATATACCCAGAGGGCCTCGTAGAACGAGCCCGGTTGCTCTACGAACTTTTGCTGGAGCTGAACGAAAGGCTAACACCGTGATTGTACTAATCGTTCTCATCGGGAGCGCTCTTCTTTTCCGAGCGCTCGGTTTTCTTGGAGTACCGGTATTCGCGACTTGGCGCGACTCGACGCTTTGCGCGTTAGCAGTGATGTTTTGTTTTACCGGCTTGGGCCATTTCGGGCGGGTCCGCACCGACATAGAAAAGATGGTGCCTCCCTGGGTGCCAAATCCGCGACGCGTTGTCAGGTGGACCGGAATTTGTGAGATTCTCGGTGCGATGGGGCTGATCATTCCAGAAACCCGCTTTATTGCTGGCATTTTTCTGATTGTCTTCCTGGTAGCCGTATTTCCGGCGAACATTCACGCCGCAAGAACCGGAACAACGCTGGGCGGCAGAGCCGTTACTTCCCTTTGGATTCGGGCGCCAATACAGGTGCTATTCATCCTCCTTATCGCGTGGACTTGCTTTGGATGAAACATCAACCTCAAGCCGCTTTCCATAACAGACGACCTCATCCAGGCGAAATCCGAGACGCCGATAAAACCGGGATAGCTCTTCGTCACTCCCGGCGCGGACTTGCAGATTGATCTTAGGACACCCAGCAGCTCGTAGAATTCCCTCCGCTGTCTCCATCAATTCCGTACCAATTCCTTGGCGCCGAAAAGCGGGCGAAACGGCGAGATAATTGATCCATCCGCGGTGCCCTTCGTATCCAACCATGATCGAGCCAACCAGCTCGTTGCTCAGGATCGCCACGAGAAACCATTCCGGGTTTACCCCGAGCTTCCGGGCGATGTCCTTGCTCGGATCGTTCCAGGGACGGGTCAGATCACACGAGTGCCAAAGTCCGATCACGCCCGCTAAGTCGTCCGTCCGAAACGGTCGGATCTCAAGGCGTCGAACTCGGTGTGCTGGCTGGTTCTTCATCTTGCGGTTGAAAGAGTTGCGGATTCAGTACCTGAGGATATTCGATACTCACATTCCTCACCTGTTTTTGCTTCGTCGCGTTGGCCAGATCACTGAAACTAAAGACAGTCAACCGGCCGCCGCCCTGCCATCTCACCCGGACAGCGAGCGCGTCCGGACAGACCACGGCGTTCCCGGTATCATCCGGTAAAGATTGATCAATCGGCAAAATCGATACGTTGGTGGTAAACAGAACCTCGCCCGGGCATTTGCGCAGAAAAACGACCGCTTTCAGTTTACCGTCCGGAGAACGTTCTTGCGACCGAATAGCGTTCCGGCAAGGCTCCGGCTTTCTGGAACAGCCGAGAAACCCGATGAGAGCACAAAGCGTCAAGAACGCTAGGGGCCAAGATCTACGCCGCATTGAGAGTACGAGGACGAGAATCTTCCAGAAAAGCAAATCTCTAAACTTATACTCGAGAGATCCCTAGCCTGGAAATGAGCGCGTCGATCCATATTGCAAGTGAGTTTTGCCCGCTAGGCTTGGGCTCGTTTGCGGTTTACATACACTGACAGAATTCCTTTCATTCGGGTCAGGACATAATAAACGGTGTGACTTCGCGCTCTGACCAGATCGGCACCAATGATCTTGGGCACGAAATCACCCGGAAGGTCCATCACTTCGTCAATCGTCGCGCCTTGCAGTCCCCGACAAAGAATCGATGTCATTGCTCGGGTCAAAGTCTGGACCTGCGGCCCGAGTGAGACACGGAACCTCACGAGTCCCTTATCCACATCGAGAAAGACGCCGACTGTATCCGTGCATTCCTCATCCTTTCTGATGTCTTCTAAATCAAATCTATCCCCGTCATGGGGAGCCCATTTCGCCGATTGTTCGGCGTAGGATATCAGGGTCTCTCGTTTTTCCTCATCGGGAAGGGACACAAAGAGATCAACGATCGATTGTAGGCCGGATGGATAGGTTGAGCTAGTCTCCACAATACCTATAGATCCCAACTCATCGAGCTGTCCGCAATTCATAATTAAATTGGGTCTGCCTGATGTTGCTCAGGCGCAGAAAGCACCCGCAAAGAGGCAACGCCTTTGCCCACGGATGGCAAACAGCCAAATTTGCTATTGGCTATTTGCTATTGGTCATACCGTTTCGGTCTTCAGGGTTTCTCGATGGGCGCGCGCACCGCATTTCCCCATTCGGTCCAGGATCCGTCGTAATTCTTCACGTCGGTAAATCCCAAGAGCTGGGTCAACACAAACCAAGTATGGCTCGAGCGTTCCCCAATGCGGCAATAAACGACTGTATGGTCAGACTCCCCAAAACCCAGATCGTCGCTGTAAATCTTTCGCAGCTCTGCTGCTGACTTGAATGTGCCATCGGCATTGGCCGCCGTTTTCCAAGGAACACTCTTAGCGCCCGGGATGTGGCCGCCACGGAGAACTCCCTCCTGGGGGTACTCTGGCATGTGGGTGATTTCACCCCTGAACTCTCCCGGAGACCGAACGTCGATCAGCGGCTTATGGGCTTTACTCTGCTCGAGGGCCTCCGCGGAAAACGCTCGAATCTCGGCATCGCGGCGCCGGGGTGGCACGGGGTACGTGGTCTTCGGATATTGAGGCTTTTCTTTCGTAGTCGCACGACTCTCGGCTATCCACTTGTCTCTCCCTCCATTTAGAATGCGGAGATGTTTGTGGCCAAAGAGAGAAAAGACCCACAAAGCGTAGCAGGCCCACCAATTGGATTTATCGCCGTAGAATACAATCGTGGTTTCCGGCGTAATCCCAATCCTTTCCGCGAGTTTGGCGAACGCCTCGGGAGTCAGATAATCACGGATTACTTGATCATTGAGATCGTTCCGCCAATCGACGTGGACGGCACCGGGAAGGTGGCCGGTGTCGTAAAGCAATACGTCTTCATTACTTTCGATCACGCGGATCGCGGGATCGTGGAGATGCTCGGCTAGCCAATCAGCGCTGACCAGAGATTCGGGATGAGCATATTCGTTGGAGGCCATAACGCAGCGAAACTACACCCGCGCAAGCAATGGTCAACCCATCTCATAATTCTCCGTAGGATTTAAGGGGAATATTTGGATCAGTTCTGCAAATGATCTCTTCGGTGCGAAAAACTTATATTATAAATCAAATTTCCTATATACGGTTTTGAATTACTCATTAATATCGCTTAATACTTAACGTTTAATGAGGTTGGTCTCAATCAACCGCCCTTGTCTATTGATCATTTCAACGGGAAACTTTCAGGTATGACCGATTTGCATCCTCCCCATTCAACGGCCTTTGACTGGCCGCTTGCATTTCCCGCCGAGGAGCTACTGCGCAAGCGGCTCGCCTCTTTCCTGGAGTGCCATTCCTGGGCTCAACGGTTGTCTGATCGGTTTCGCGCAGAAACAGGGACGGACTTTTTTGAGTGGATCGATCATCTCACTTTAGGCGAAGAGGAGGCTTTCGCGCTCCGGGAGGTTGGCTTTGTCCGGGAGGAGGTGAACGCTCCACCCGGCGTTGAAGTTTTATATCATCCGCAAGCCATGCTGCCTCGGATCGTTGCGATGCAGGAGGGCATCCGTAACGGCGTACCAACGCGCTTAGCAATCCGGCCGGAATCTTTGGTGGACTTTATTGCCGCTCATGATCTGCAGACCGAAATCCGCGATCGGTTTGGGAGCCGGTTGCGCCAGGCAACCATCTCGGTCGAAAACGGCTATAAGCTTTGCGCAGTCGAACGACTGGGTTGGCGACATTTTGTGGCGAGTGAACCCGTCCCTGGATTTTCCGATTCGATTCTCGCAGTTCAAGAGCTCTGGCGAACACGGAAACGCAATTTCCCTGACGACTCGGATGGGGTCAAACTTGCCTTCGAACTGCAAGCGAAAGCCATCGAGCTAGTCGGGCCAGAGGTCGCTTGCCAGCTTTTTTTCGCCGAAGAGCGTCGCTATTGGGAAACACGCAATCGCGCCGGGCGGATCCAAAAACGGCGCCAGGAACGACTCGGTCTGGGTTGGGGCAACCACGACCACCACACTTTTCGCTCTTCCCGGAGATTCTTCGCCGTACTGGTCCGGTTCCTTCTTAATTTTGGGTTCACCAAGCGTGAACGGTACTATGCCGGCACCGAGGCGGGATGGGGTGCGCAAATCCTGGAACATTACGCGACCGGTATCACGGTTTTTGCTGACGTCGATTTGATGCCGGAGGAAACCGAAATTGATTTTTCTCAGCAGCCACTGCCGGAGGCCCCTCGCCTGCGCACAGTCGGGCTTTGGTGCGGGCTGCACGGCGACAGTTTCCTCCAAGCCGGCATGCATCACCTGGAGGCGCGGTTCGAATTCGGGGCCCTACGCGACCAACTGGCGGATGAGGGCGTCTCGACGATGAAACCATTTTCGGACTTTGAATTTCTCAAGCAGGCATTTACCGAAGGGGAGCGCTGGCCGGTTGAACCAAAACGTGTGCAACGCCTTCTCGATCGTCAGCTGATCACTGCGGAACAGGCAGAGACGTTTCTTCGCACGGGTGCGGTCGGCAGCCACCTGGAAAATCTGCAACGCAGAGGCGGCTTCAAAGGATTCAATCAGAAATCGGTCAGTGTCATTATCGAGGCGACCGATCCGCGAGCGTTGGCGATGGTGGGCGATGCGTAGGGGAGGATATACGACATGCACGTTGGAATCATTGGAGCGGGAAAAATCGGGGGATCCATTGCGACCTTGTTGGAGACTTGCTGGTTTTGTGAACGGGTCAGACTGGGAGATAGCCGGCAGCTCGAGGACATCACTGATTTGGAGAAGGCTGAGTTTAGACAGCTCGACGTAACCCAGTTGGCTGAACTCGAATCGTTCATCGCTGGCTGTGATGCAGTGGTCAGCGCGGCGCCCTATTACCTAAACAAGACGATCGCGGGTGTTTGCGCCAAGCACGAAACATCGTATTTCGACCTAACCGAAGACGTTGAGACAACCAACTACGTTCGCGGTTTAAGTAAAGAGAGTCAGGCCACTTTTATGCCGCAGTGCGGTTTGGCCCCAGGCGCGATCAACATTATCGCAAGCGGACTAGCTAACTCGTTTAAGACCATCCGCTCCATAGAAATGCGGGTCGGTGCGCTTCCGCTGTCGGCCAGCAATCAAATGAAATATTACCTAAGCTGGAGCACGGCTGGATTGATCAATGAATATTGTCATTTCGGAGAAGCGCTTACCCAGGGGCGACGGATTCCCACGACCCCACTGGATGGAGTAGAAAGGCTCACGATCGATGGTGTCGAGTATGAATCCTTTAATACGTCCGGAGGCGTGGCCACGATGTGCGAGACCTTCGAAGGCAGAGTAACCGAGCTGAGTTACAAAACCCTGCGTTACCCAGGCCATCGCGATTTGATGAAGTTTCTGTTGTTTGATCTCAATCTGAGCCAAAAGCAGGAAGTTTTGACGCAAATATTCGACCAAGAAGTTCCGCTTACTTTCAACGACGTTGTGGTGGTGTACGTGAATTCAGTTGGATCGGACGGTGGAAACTTAGTGCAACGCAGTTTTGTGCGAAAGATCTACTCTGGCACGATCGGTGGACATCCGCTTTCGGCTATCCAATTATCTACCGCCGCAGGTCTGGTCGCCGCGCTCGAGTTATTTGCCAACAAACAATTGCCGGCAGGCTTTGTCCGTCAAGAATCAATCAGCCTCACTCAATTTTTCGAAACTCAATGGGGTGGGCGCGTCTACGGGCAGGCGGAAACTGTGGTTCCAAAATTCACTGTGAAAACGTAGCGGACACGAATCGACAAGACCCCTGAATGGGGATGAGGAGTGCCGAATGCCGAAGCCAGAAGCCGACACCACAATAGCGAGGTGTGAACCGTGAACGGTAAATCGCATTCGATCGTCTCTAGCGGGACGGAACGACGCAACTGCTACCGCTAACGGCTAACCGAGATGATCTCCACCGACGTTCAGATCTTGCGGGCCGACCTATTTGCGCGTTTGCAGCTCAAGGAAGAGGAAAACGGAGTCTTCAGCGGCACATGGTCAGGCGCCGGCCGTTTAATAGAAAAACGTACGCCGATTGACGGTTCCATCCTCGGATCGATCCGGCAAGCAACCGCCGAAGAGTACGACCAAGCGGCGGGAGATGCGCATCGCGCATTCCAGAAGTGGCGCTTGGTTCCTGCCCCTCGCCGCGGTGAACTAATCCGACGGCTCGGCGCCAAGCTTCGCGAGTTGAAGCCGTTCCTGGGACGCTTAGTTTCTTTGGAGGCCGGCAAAATTCTCTCCGAAGGCGAAGGAGAGGTGCAGGAAATGATCGATATCTGTGACTTCGCCAACGGTCTCTCGCGCCAACTCTACGGATTAACGATTGCGTCGGAACGTCCCGGTCACCGCATGTTTGAACAGTGGCAACCGCTGGGACTGGTTGGGGTTATTTCTGCGTTTAATTTTCCCGTTGCAGTCTGGTCTTGGAATGCCGCGCTCGCTGCGATCTGCGGCAACGCAGTCATCTGGAAGCCTTCGGAGAAGACACCGCTTACCGCTATCGCCTGCACGAAGATCGCGGCTGCGGTCTGTACAGAGGCGGGAGAAGATCCAGCAATTTTTTCTTTGGTAATTGGAGGGCGTGAAACCGGCGCGCTACTGGCGGGGGATCGACGGGTAGCACTCGTGTCTGCGACCGGGTCGGTGCGAATGGGAAGAGAGGTGGCGCAGGCGGTGGCGCGACGTCTCGGCAAATCGCTCCTCGAACTCGGCGGCAATAACGCGGTGATCGTTACGCCGTCGGCAGATCTCGAGATGGCAAAGCGGGCTCTGCTTTTCGGCGCAGTAGGTACGGCCGGCCAACGTTGTACCAGTACCCGCCGATTGATCGTCCACCGCTCCGTTCACGATCCTCTTCTGCAATCGCTCCAAACGGCGTACCAAAGCGTGAGGATCGGGAATCCACTTGACCCGTCCACTCTAATGGGTCCGCTCATTGACGAGGCCGCAGTTCAATCGATGGAAGAAGCGCTGAGACAAATTCGGACCTTAGGCGGTTCGGTTCGGTTTGGAGGCGAGCTGTTGTTCGGTCCGGAGTATCCAGGAGGTCAATATGTTCGACCTTGTATTGTCGAGGCCCAAAACGACTGGCCAGTGGTTCAAAATGAGACCTTCGCGCCCATCCTTTACGTCCTGACCTACGATCGCCTGGAAGAAGCCATCGCCATACAAAATGGTGTTCCCCAGGGGCTCAGTTCGGCGATCTTTTCCAACGACATTCGGGAAACGGAAACCTTTCTTTCTGCGGTCGGTAGCGATTGTGGACTGGCTAATGTCAACCTCGGAACGAGCGGCGCGGAGATTGGGGGCGCTTTCGGCGGCGAAAAGGATACAGGGGGCGGCCGGGAGAGTGGTAGCGACGCTTGGCGTAACTACATGCGCCGGCAAACTAGCGTAATCAACTACTCTTCGGAGTTGCCCCTGGCCCAAGGCATCCGGTTTGAATGATCGGCCTAGCCCGCGATAAGCTTTTGGATTCATATCGCGCACGAGATTTGCGGGCTCGGGAGTGGTATTCAACGGGCTGCTAGGCTGAGCTGATTTTGTATCCACATCAGATAGTCGTTGAGCACGGTTTCGCGAATCAAGTCGTTGTGCAGTTCGTGCCTGGCTTCTGGATACGTGATAAAGGATTTGCTCGGCGCAATCAGCTTTTCGAAGTACGTCCGGGTTGCTGCAATAGAAGTCACTGAATCCGCTTCGCCATGGGTTAGCAGCACCGACGCGTTTGCCAAAGGAAGAGCCATCAACTCACGACCTACCCTGACTATCTCAAAATAGGTTCGCGCCGTGATAAAGCCGCGCACTTTATCTAAGTCAGGAAAACTGTCTAGCAGCGCTTGGTCGCGGCTCGTATCTTCGCGGGTGATGCGAGTTGGAAAACGCCATGTCGGGAGCACGGCATTCAACAACCGCGCGATCCTTTCCAACCAAATCGAAGGGGGGTGCGTAAGGCTCAGCCAAGGGGAAGCAGCGATGTATCCGGTCGGGGGATTTTTACCGGACTTGGCGTAAGCCAAAAGAAGCTGAGCTCCGAGACTGTGGCCAAAAAGAATGAGTGGTTCCGGCTGTCCCAAGTGGAGGATCGCCGATTGCAGATCGGTCAAGTAGTCGTCGTACCGCTCGATGAAAATCGGTCTTCCATCACTCAATCCGTGCCCTCGCAAATCAAATGCTAACACTGAAAAACCAGCTCGCGAAAAGAACTCTCCCACATGCACATAGCGCCCAGAGTGCTCACCCATGCCATGGATAATCAGGATGGTGGCTCTTGGAACGGAACCAGGAGTCCAATGGCGAAAAAAAAGCCGTGGACCAGCCTCGGTCTCGAACTGGCCAGTTACCAAACTCGGTTCCATGGAAAAGATCCAATCGACACGCGTCGCATTTGCACGATTGTTAGGAAGGCATGCGCTTAAGCAATCTCCTGCGCTCTATTCCTGCCGGCAAGTCTTTGAATGAATCAAAAGACCGCATTCTGAGCGCTCGGCTCAAACGCATCGCCAACGAAGAGCTGAAGCCGTACGGGGAAATCCTCGAGCTCAGAGTCAACACGTTGGAACAGTCCGCCGGCTGTAGCGTCTGTCTAAACGGCGAAACGGAAGTTTTGGATGTGGAACTCAGCCATTTCCGGTTGAACAAATCGGGGGAACTTCGATCAATCGAAATCGAAGGACAAAATATTCACACTTCTCGTGAATGGCTTACGACTTTGTTGCACGACAAACTCGGGCGCAAGACCATCCCGCTGCCGGCCCAGTTTGGCTGGCTCATTGAATTCTTAAGCTGAGGCATCGAATGCGAGCCTCAGTTGGCGTTGTCGGAATCGGCAAGGCAAGGTGTTCGGGTTGGCGTCGAAATCGGCTCAAGCCAATCTGGCGCCTGCCAGATTAGGCTTTCGCCCTACCATCGCCGGCTATTCTTCCCTCACCTATTTCGGCAGCAACAGCCGCCGCGAGCGGAACGTTAGCTCGGAGATGCCCGATTTATCGATCTCGCCTAGTCCAGCCCGCACCATCTCGTCATATTGCTCTTTCGAAGCTTTCAAGAGAGGCAAGTGTACGCCATGCTGTTGGGCAAGCGCCAAAGCAATCCCACTGTCTTTGGCGGCGTGCGCAGCGGAGAAAAAGGTGCTGTGCTCGCGATCTATCATATCGGGACCATCGGTCTCCAGAACCCGAGAATTAGCACCGGTTTGGCTGAAGACCTCTGCGACCACCCGCAGATCCAGCCCCAGCGCATCGGCTAAGCCGAGCCCTTCGGCTAGGCCGGCGGTATTAATGTTCATCACCATATTAACTAGCGCTTTCAGTTCCGCCGCTTTGCCGGCCTGACCGACGTAGCGAGTTTTTATCGTCAGATCTTTTAATACCGGCTCAGCCTCAGTGACGGCTTCCGACGAACCCGCCAGCATCATAAATAATTTGCCTTCCCGGGCATGATTAACGCTCGAGGCCATCGGAGCCTCCAGTACCTTTGCGCCTAATTCTGCGCCTTTCTGGGCGACCTCTCGGTGCACCGACGGACTGATAGTAGCGCAATTGACGAAGAGCTTGCCAGACGCATGCGTAAAAAGGTTGTCGGGCCCGAAATAGATCGCACGCATGGCCGCATCGTCAGTGACCACAGTAAAAATTGCTTCTGAGTCGCGACTCACTTCCGAAACCGATTTAGCGGCGGAACACCCGAGTTCCGTGGCTAGATCCGAGGCGGTTTTTTGGTTCGCGTCAAAAACCGCAGCAACCACATAGCCAACTTCTTTCAGGCGTCGCGCCATGTTTGCACCCATGCGACCAACACCGACAAAGCCTACACGAGGGGATTTCATATCGCCGAATATGACTCTGTCCTAAAGATGACAACAGCTTTAACTTATATCCGCACCGATCGTTCCGTACATGGCGTTCTACTCGCTCATCTTCCGGTCACTGCGCGACGCTCAGGTCCCCTTCCTGGTTGTTGGAGGACATGCCGTCGTCCTCTCCGGACATTTGCGCAACACCTTTGATCTCGACCTTCTAATCGGAGATTCGGTTCGAGACATCGCGCGGCAGATGCTCATCGAGCTGGGATTTCGAATTTACTTCGAAAGCGAAGTTTTCTTACAGCTTGCTGCTCCCCATCACCTTCCCCCGCTCGATCTGATGGTCGTCGAGGACAATACTTTCGCGCGGCTGCTTGAGCATACGGTGGAAAAAATCTTGGACGATGAAACCATTTTGATACCAGACCCTTTGCGTTTGATCGCGCTGAAACTGCATGCAACCAGGAGCCTCGGCCGGCAGAGACGCAATACGGACTGGGATGATATCGCCGGTGTGCTGCGCGCGACGCGCATTCCGATTGATGATCCCGAATTGCAAGTGATAGTGGAAAGTTATGGCGAAGCCGAAGCCTGGTCAGAGATTAGAGGACGTTTCCAAGACTCCTCAGGACCGTAATCGACTCGTTTTTCCTGTCGTGCACCAGCCCCTTCGACCATGGACAGCTGAAGAAATTGGAGAAGAAGTCATGTTGGAATCGATGGAGTTACTGACTCAGGTCGCCCGATCAGCTCCGGACTTCGAGGCAAATCGCCTCCGGGGGAAGAACGCCCAACGCTTCAGGTTTTAGGTGTCATCAGTCGGTTTGGACACCGAAGAAAGTCCTTTTCATCCAAATAAAACACGTTACTTTCCGATTCCGCCGATTAAAGGGGTCTTAGCTCAGTTGGTAGAGCGCCTCAATGGCATTGAGGAGGTCAGGGGTTCGAATCCCCTAGGCTCCAAGCTTTGTCCGTTTATCCGAGATGGCTCGCTGAACGCGTTGAATCGTTCTCAGCCTCGCAAGAAACTAAAATAATCGGCGTAATCCGCGAAATCTGCGGATTATTCCTCTCATTTCACCACATTGCCGGTAACCTGATTGTTCTCCACACATTTCGAAGGATTTGATTAGGCCTTACGAAGCGCACGTTAACCTGAAGAGAAGAGGAATAATCCGCAGATTTCGCCGATTACGCCGATTTTCTTAGATTCAAGACGTTAGAGCGTGTCTGCAGAGGGCCGCTGTCGGCAAAGGAGATCTAGTTTTCCATTTGCGAGGCCTCAAGAAAAGCGATAGTATATAACATATATTATTTATGTTTCTATATTTCGGACGATGGATTATCAAACTTATCAAATCATTGGGGCGGCGCTTGAGGTGCACAAAGAACTGGGGTGTGGTTTTCTTGAAGCTGTCTATCAAGAGGCTCTCGAATTAGAATTCGGTGATCGCCGGATTCCATTCAGTCCTCAAGTTGAAACTCCGGCCTTCTACAAAGGCAGAAAGCTTAAGGCTCCCTATCGAGCAGATTTTGTTTGCTACGATTCGATCATCGTCGAGTTAAAGGCGCTGACCAAACTTGGAGAGGTCCAATGGGCTCAAGTCCTTAATTACCTAAAGGCGAGTACCCATCAAAGAGGGCTCCTGATCAACTTTGGAGCAAGGAGCTTAGAGCATAGGCGCTTTGTTTGGTCACATGAACGCCCGCAAATAATCGAAACAAAATAATCTGCGTAATCGGCGAAATCTGCGGATTATTCCTCTTCTTTCGAGACTTTCGGAAAGACTGAGCCTGCAAACACCTATTATCCGCGAAGTACACTCGATCCGATCTCGGGCGATACATGGACAAGCTGTTTCGTCCCGAGTAAGCTTTTCAGTTGTCGCCGCGACTCGAACGTGCTCAAGAATGGCTTCATTCGCCGCATCCAGATGAAGGTCGGCCATCGCTTCGGCGGACACTATGAATCAGCCCGGGCAGCGAATCGCGCCGCATTTCTGTTTCAAATAGCGGTCCAAATCCAGCATACTTCATACGATGAGTGGGATACCGAATCCGCCTGACCCTAGAGAGCAGAGACGATTCCCCTGGCTTGGGTGCAGCCTCGGGTGCGGCGCGATTGCTGTGCTGGCGGCCCTTGGACTCGTTCTGGCAATCCTGGCCGCTCTGGAGCTGCCACCTTTTTCCCATGATTCGTCGCAGCCGACAGTTCCCTCGGACTTTGTCGGAGAATGGCGGACAAGCGGAACCGTCGAGGGAACGATCGCGATCCTGCCGGACGGCCGGGCATCGTGTAACATTAAGAGTGCCTCGAGTTCTTTTGAGTTGAACGGTGCCCGAGCTCGATTCGATCCCAAGACCAATCAACTTTCGATCAAATTTTGGATCATCGGACCGCAGTGGCATGTCGATCAGCGTCCCACCCAAAACGGTACACAGACAGAGATGATCCTCAACGGCCAACGCTATCTGCGATCGACGCCGGCGCAGCCACCCGGTCCGAAGGCGTCTGCCAAACCGTGGGAGGTTTGACTCCAGGTGAATGGACGGTAGCTGTTGGGGTTGGGGGGCTAAAGAAAATCGTCGAATCAGGTTCACGGAGGCTTATGCCCGAGAAGCTCCGTGTAAGCTAGTACCCCTGCCCCGAAAATGCCGGCGTCCGCGCCGAGAGTCGTGCGTTCGATCACCAGATCCCGAGTCATCAGCGGCATAGCACGCCCGTAGATACCTTGTTGGATACCGGCGAGCAGCCGAGGATCCATGTTGCTCAGCCCGCCGCCAATCAGGAGTTTCCCCGGATTCAGAAAATCGATAAACCCGGCCAAGGCCGTCCCCAACTTCGTTCCTATTTCCTGGATAATCGCGTTCGCGTATCCATCGCCTTCCTTGGCGGCGTGGCTAACGTCTAGCGTCGAAATCGTGCCTTTGTCGCGGAGAACTCGCGAAAGAAAAGGCGAAGCTCCCTGGTTGGCAGCCTCGGTAGCCATCCGCGTTATCCCGGCGGCTCCGTTTACCGCCTCCAAGCATCCTCGTTGACCACATCGGCAGATTGGACCCGCTGGGTCGACGCAGACGTGCCCGATTTCGCCCGCCCCACCGCTGGCTCCGCGATAGAGCCTCCCTTGAATTACGATCGCAGCGCCGATACCGGTTCCAAGCTTTGCCAGCAGCCAGTTCTCGGCTTCGGGGCGCTCGTTACCTTTGCGTGGGAAGCGGCGCCGAGCGCTCCATAATTCGCCTAGCGCCATGACGTTGACGTCGTTGTCGACGAACGCGGGTGCACCGAACTCAGCCGCCAGAGCAGCAGCTAAGTCGAAGTGTTCCCAAGACGCCATCAACGGCGGTTGGACCGGCGTCTGTTGCCGGCGATCAACCGAACCCGGAATGCCAACCCCGAGAGCGAGCGCTCTCTTGCGGTCGATCTTTTGTGCGTCGAGGAGAGCGCTCAGAGCTTTTGTAATTTGCGAGAATACTCGATGGGGGCCCGATAGCACGTTAACCGGGACCTCTTTGCGTGCGACAACGTTCATGCCGCGGTCGGCGACCAAGAGATGGGCTCCGCGTGCCCCGAGGTCAACACAGAGCAAGTAAGTTTCTCCGGGCGTTACCCGCAACGTGCCGGAGGGGCGCCCCCCATTCGATTCGAGAACTTCACCTTCCTCCAGCCAACCGGCGGAAGACAGTCTGTTCAGAAGGCTGTTGACCTTGGTCAGCGAAAAACCGGTGGCGGCCACCAGCTGCGCTCGCGAGTGATCTCCGAACCAAAAGAAATGTTCAAGAAGAGTTTTCTCATCCTGGCTTAACCGGACGAAACGCTGAGAAGCAGAATAGTCTTTTGCGGTTTTTGGGGCGGGCATCGCAGTTCTTACTAATAAGACCAGACTTCTACCTCTGGAGCAAAAAGTTTTGCTCAAGGAGGCGGCAGCGCGATCTATTAATTGTGTTTAAATAAAACTATTGACTAAATAAGTATAAGTTCTCAACTTAGAGGTTATCACTCCGGTCTCTCCCCTTTGCCCCAAAAAAAGGACCGATGACAACCGATACCTATGCCTAAATTCGGAGCACTCGCCTACACCTGGGTCGGAACCTGGAACAAAGAAACAGGCCGGCAAGCCATCGAGAAAGCCGCTCAAGCCGGGCTTGATCTCATCGAAATACCGTTGGTTAACGCGCCTCTATTCGACGCAGATTTAACCCGCCATCAATTGGAAGCAGCCGGAATCAAAGGCTTCGCCACATTGGCTCTACCCCAAGAGGCGCACCTGCCGTCTAACCCAAAACGAGCAACCGAGTTTCTTAAGCTCGCAATTGATAAAGTCGAGCAATTTGGAGGTACCCACCTCAGCGGAGTGCTTTATGGGCACGCCGGAACGCTGGTCGGAAGGCCTCCTACCCAGGAAGAGCGCGATACGTGTGCCCGAGTTTTTGCTGATATAGCTCCTCATGCCGCAAAAAAAGGCATCACGTTAGCCATCGAGCCAATCAATCGATACGAAAGTTATCTCTTTAATGTCGTCGAAGACACGGTGGCCCTGATTGAGAAAGTAGGCGCTCCCAACCTGAAGCTTCATCTCGACACCTACCACATGAATATCGACGAACATGGATTTTACGAACCAACCAAGCTGGCCGGGGATCGTCTCGTTTATGTGCACGCATCTGACAGCGATCGGGGGACGGTGGGCGAAGGTAACGTCCGCTGGGACGATTTCTTTAGGGCGCTAGCCGAAGTGGATTACAAAGGACCGCTGGTGCTGGAATCCTTTTCGAGCGTGGTTCCGGAAATGATTGCTGTCAGCTGCATGTGGCGCCCATCCAAAGTCGGGATTGACGAGATGGTTAGTCGTAGCTTGCGTTTCCTCAAAGACAAGGCAGCGGAGTACGGGCTAAACTAAGACCTGGAATTTGGTCTAATGGAAGCGGGATTTGCCGTGATCGGAGCCGGGAACATAGCCCGTCTGGGGCACGTTCCTGGTCTGCTGCGCGCCGGCGCTAAATTGGTTGCGATCTGCGACTCCGACTTGAATAGAGCGAAAGCGCTTGCCGCGGAACTCGATCAGCCAGCTGTGTTCGCCGATTACCGCGAAATGCTCTCCTCGGTGCAACCCGCAGCAGTAACTATCGGTATTCCGAATGCCTTTCACGCCGATGTGGCTATCGCCGCACTGCAAATGGGGGCGCATGTGCTATGTGAAAAACCGTTGGCGACCTCTCTCGCTGACGGAGAAAGAATGGTTGAAGCTGCTAAGAAGGCGGATCGGGTACTCGCACTGAATCTGCACTTTCGTCTTCGCCCGGAGTTTCAACTCCTTAAAAAAATGATTGGCGCAGGTGATCTTGGGGAGGTGTTTCACATCACAGCGAAGATGATGAGGCGTTCCGGAATACCGGCATATGGCAGCTGGTTTACGAGGCGTAATATGGCCGGGGGAGGAGCTTTTACTGATCTCGGCGCTCATTTGGTCGATTTGGCCGCGTGGCTTTTGGATTTTCCCGCGATCAGAGACGTGTCTGCACAATTCGCCTCTCTGTTGGGGCCACGCCGATTGGGTTTGGGAGACTGGGGTCAGCACGAAACGGAAGGCGGGTTCGACGTGGAAGACTTTGCGTCTGTCCGAGTGCAAACGGTGGATGGTTGCATCATCGTTGTCGAAACGAGCTGGGCCTACTTCGGTCCTGACGAAAGCAGGGTTCAAGTATTGGGAAATTTGGCTGGCGCTGACGTCAACAGTAGTTCGGGTACCAACCAAACGCCCCTCTGCGTATACAAGCCGGTCCAGGGAGAAGTCAGCCAAACATTTCCATCGTTGCCGGCGACAAGCGCGATGCAGGGTACCACTTCAAACCGGGAATGGCTTCTGAGCATGCAACAGTTTGTGGACGCGTGCCAGGGCAAACCTGGTATTGCTACCGGAGCAGAGGGACTCCGAAGTGTTGAGATCCTTGAACGCGCCTACTCGCAGCGCGAACAGTCGGCTACTCGACCGATATGAAAAAAGTCATCCTTTGTTTTGGCGATTCGAACACTTGGGGTTACAACCCAGAAAACGGTACACGGTTTGGTCCGGAGATTCGTTGGCCCGGAGTTCTGCAAGCCGAGCTTGGTGCTAGTTACACGATCGTAGAGGAAGGCTTAAACGCGCGGACGACGGTGTTTACCGATCCGGTGGAAGGAGCCAGAATCGATCGCACCGGCAGGAATCACCTGGGCGTACTTCTGGAGTCTCATCGCCCAATCGATCTAGTCATAGTGATGTTAGGATTAAATGACCTTAAGCGTCGTCTTGCGGTCAGCGCTTTCGATATTGCGCAGGGAGCCGGAGAGCTTGTTCAAATAGTTCAATGCTCTAAGTCCGGACCAGGAAACCGGCCTCCGGAGGTCCTCCTGATTGCTCCGCCTCCGGTGAAAACGCTGAACGCGCTGGGTGAGCTTTTCGCAGGCGCCATCGAAAAATCGCAGAAGTTTGGCGAACTCTACGCCTGGAACAGTCAGCGGCTAGGCTGCCGGTTTATTAACGCAGCGGACATCGTAGAGTACGATCCCACGGATGGGATACATCTCGGGGCATCCAGCCACGGCGCGTTCGGCCGCTACCTGGCGAATTGGATGCGCAGCTATTTTGGAGGCTCGTAATGGTCAACCAACTCGGGTATTGAGAAGAGGTTCACTACCCCCTTTTTGGACGCCGCCGAAGTGCGGACCATCGACTCAATGCCTCAACTACAGACAACCTACCGTTTCTCTATCGGACCGTGGAACATCAGTGAAGGGCGCGACCCCTACGGTCCCGAAACCCGCCCCGCTAAAGATTTCGCCTGGAAACTGGAGCAGTTTAAAAACGCCGGCTTCGATGCGGTAATGTTTCACGACGATGACGTTGTGCCGGACATCGATTCCAAATCGCGCGACCAAGTTCTCAAAGAAACCAAACAGATCCGCAAGATGGTCGAGGGTGCGGGCATGTTGGTGGAGCTGATCGCACCACGCCTCTGGTTCAGCCCAACGACCATCGATGGCGCTTACACCAGTAACGACTCGAAAGCGCGCCAATATGCGATCGACCGCTCCCTCCAGACCGTCGATATGGCTGATGCGTTGGGCTGCGATCTGCTCGTTTGGTGGCTTGCTCGCGAAGGAACCTATGTGCGCGAGTCCAAGAGCTATCAAAGGTCCCTCGACCTACTGGTTGAGGCGGCTAACCAGATGTTGGGGCACAGCCCGAAGATCCGCATCGCTATCGAGCCCAAACCGAATGAGCCGGTGGA
Source organism: uncultured Verrucomicrobiae bacterium (assembly GCA_963804425.1). Classification (GTDB taxonomy): domain Bacteria; phylum Verrucomicrobiota; class Verrucomicrobiia; order Chthoniobacterales; family JAFAMB01; genus DASTDH01. The sequence continues at coordinate 193,698 of CAWDQF010000012.1, forward strand.
CGTTGCATACCTGCCGACGATCGGCCATGCGCTGGCGTTCGCCCATCTGACCAGAGATCCGAAGCGGATTGGAGGATTGGTCGAGACAGCTCATTGCATCCTGGCTGGGTTAGACCCAGCGGATGAAATTGAGTTCGCGCTTTCGCTCGGCAAACTCTGGTCGGTCCATCTCAACGATCAAAACGGTCTCAAGTTCGACCAGGACAAGCCGTTTGGCAGCGTGAACCTGCGAAGCGCGTTCGATCAGGTGCGCGTGCTGGAGCGACATGGCTACGGCACGAAGGGCGAGTGCGTCGCATTTGATGTGCATTCATTCCGAACGACGAAAATGGAGCACGCGTTTGATCACGCCACGAACAGCCGCAAAACGTTCCTTCGGCTCCTGCAGAAAGTGCGCTCGTTCGATGAGAGCGCCGCCCAGGCTCTGATCGCCGACCGAAACTATCAGGCGCTGGATCAGATGGTGATCGACCATCTACTGAGCTGAGAAACGACTTTCCCATGTTTCCGCATTCTAAGTTGGTCTCCCTTCAGATTCCCCTTCCCATGCTTCCAGAATTCGCCATCTTTTTCGCTTCCCCATGAAAACATTCCGCCTTAACCGACTCTTCCACGCCGAATCCCAACGGTGCTTGGATGTGGCCGTCGATCACGGCTTCTTCAACGAACTGAGTTTTCTCAGCGGCATTGAGGATTTGGCGAAGGCCGTGGGGACGCTGGTCAAAGCCAGCCCGGACGCGATTCAGTTGACCATCGGACAAGCCGAGCTGTTACAAAGGATCCCGGGCAAAGCAAAGCCTGCCTTGGTTCTGCGGACCGACGTGGCGAATGTCTATGGCCGCGAGCTTCCGCGCACACTTTTTAGCCGTATGATTGAAGAACCGATCGAACAGGCGATTCGACTAGATGCCGCTTGTGTCGTCGTGAACCTGTTTCGTATCCCCGGTCAACCGGAAGTGACCGATCAATGTATCCAAAACATCCTGCGTTTGAAGCCCGCCTCTGAGCGCTACGGATTCCCGTTGATGATTGAGCCGCTGGTCTTTCGTCCCAATGAACAAACTGGCGGATATCAAGTAGACGGCGATCTGGACAAGATTTTGCCGTTGGTCCGCCAGGCAGTTGAACTCGGAGCGGACGTGATCAAAGCCGACCCCACCGACGACCCGAACGTATACCATAAGGTGGTTCAGACCGCCCGAGTTCCTGTCTTGGTCCGCGGCGGCGGAAAAGTCAATGATCTGGAGGTACTCCGCCGTTCGGAGCAACTCATTGCTCAAGGCGCAGCCGGGCTCGTCTACGGTCGCAACATTATTCAGCATCCGAATCCCGGCGGAATGACGAAAGCCCTCATGGCTATCGTTCATGAGAACGCCAAGGCGGACGAGGCGGCTAAACGTTATTTATCTGCCTAGCACATGAGTACGAAGAAAATCGTCAATATCGGCATCATCGGTGGCGGGCTAATGGGACGCGAGCTGGCTAGCGCATTGGCTCGCTGGTTTGTTCTTACTGACCCTCCCGTCGAAGCGAGATTAGCGGCTGTTGCCGATGTTTCTGAGCCGGCTCGCGAATGGTTCCGAAGAATACCGACCATCAGACAGATTACGGCTTCGGCTGCGAAACTGATCGCAAACCCGGAAGTCGAGGTGGTATACGCTGCTGTCCCTCATCAGCTTCATCAACAGATTTATCTGCAAGTGCTCGAAGCCGGAAAAGATCTTCTAGCCGAAAAACCGTTCGGCATCGATCTTCCGGCGGCCGAACAGATCTTTAAGGCGGCAGCTCATTCCAAACGCTTCGTGCGCTGCAGTTCCGAATTCCCATTCATGCCGGCGGCCCAGAAAGTGATCCAATTTATTAAGGAGCAACGATATGGGAAGCCGCTCGAAGTTCGGGTCGGGCTTCATCACAGCAGCGATCTGGATCCGACGAAACAGATTAATTGGAAACGCCAAGTAAAGACCTGCGGCGAGATCGGGGTAATGGGAGACTTGGGTATGCACACGATCCACATCCCGTTCCGGTTCGGTTGGCGCCCAGTGCGAGTCTATGCCCAACTGCAGAAAATCATAAACGAACGGCCAGACGGCCACGGCGGGATGGCGATCTGTGACACATGGGACAATGCGATCTTGAACACCGAAGTGCCAATTGATGGAACCGAGGTGCCGATGCGCATCGAAACGAAACGCCTGGCTCCAACTGAAACCAACACGTGGTATATCGAGATCCTCGGTACCGACGCAGGTATTCGCTTTAGCACCAAGGAGCCCAAAACCCTATGGCGGTATCTGCGCGCCGAAGATCAAGGGTGGTTTCGAACCGATCTTGGCTCGCAATCGACTTTCCCCACCATTACCGGCGCGATCTTCGAGACCGGTTTTAACGACTGTTTCCAACAAATGTGGGCCGCATTTTTGGCGGAAAGAGAAGGCAAACTGGGCAATCGTTTTGGCTGTGTGACGCCCGACGAGGCGCTTTTCAGCCATCGCCTATTCAGCGCGGCACTCGAAAGCCAGAAATCCAAGTCAGTCGTCACCCTGAATTGAACGGCATTGTTTTGTTCATAATTGCGTTGCTCTAGATTCCAGCTGGCCTCGACCTTTTTCGTCCGCTCTTTTTTGCCCTAAACCTCTGTGAATCAGCGCTCAGGAATTCTTGCTGCCGGAAATTGGATTGTTGACCACCTAAAGCTCATCGACACATGGCCCAGCGAGGAAACTCTAGCCATCATCGGTCGGGAGGCCAAAGGTATGGGTGGTGCGCCGCTCAACGTCCTTGCCGGCATCGCCAGATTAGGCGCGAAATTCCCTCTCAGCGCCGCCGGTATCATCGGTCAGGATCCCGCGGGGGATTGGATTCTTGAACAGTGCCAGAAACACCGCATCAACACCCGGCTGGTAACGCGCACGGATCAAGCTCCAACCTCATACACAGACGTGATGACCGTCGAAAGAACCGGTCGTCGAACCTTTTTTCATCAACGAGGCGCAAATGCGCTGCTGGGCCCGGAATCAATCGATCTGGCATCCTCCTCTGCGAAGTTGTTCCATTTAGGTTACTTGTTGCTGTTAGATCGTCTCGACCAACCCGGGAAGAACAAGGATACCGCGGCAGCAGAGCTACTCGACCAAGCCTCGCGTCTAGGCTTTATCACTTCCATAGACACCGTGAGTGAGGAGAGCGACCGATACGCGCGCATCGTCTTGCCGGCCCTGCCTTATGTCGACCTGATATTCCTGAACGAATTTGAGGCTGGCCGCGTGTTCTCTACGGACATTCGAGTGAACGGAGAAATCGACGCAAAGGTGTTGTTGAAAACAGCTGGCGCCCTTGTGCGGGCGGGCGTTCGCCAGTGGGTCATCATTCATTTCCCCGAAGGTGTGCTAGCGGTCTCCAAGCAGAATAAAATCATCTTTCAACCGAGCGTACAGTTTCCCAAGGAAAAGATCGTTGGTTCAACCGGTGCAGGAGACGCCATCGCGGCTGGAATATTCTTTGGTTTTCACGATGATCTCCCGATGGAACGGTGTTTAGAGATTGGGGTGTGTGCAGCTGCCGCTTCTCTGCGACACCCAGGGGCGACCGAAGGAATGGAAGCGGTCGAAGAATGCCTGCAGCTCGGACAGCAATTTGGCTTCCGCGAATCGTTGTTAAGCTAGCGAGTCGTCCCGCAGGGACCTGATGAAAGTAGCCCACATTGGCTATTTGCTATTGGTTATCGCCATTCGGCGACAGCCGAATGGCGTCAGCCTTCCCGTTCTCCGACGCGGCGATGAACCAACCGCAACCACCGGGTGTAATCCTTTCGACAGGACACCCATCTCTGGTGCATGCGGAGCACAGCGAAGAGAGTAAGGAGCTCAACAAGAATCCCGGCGAAAAAGGTACTGAATCGCCACTCCGTCGGAGCCAAGAGGCAGATCAGTGGAGCGAGAAGGATGACGATGGACGACAACGCCCAGCGCCAGAGCGCCTGGTGTGCGCTTCGCATCCGGTGATACAAAAAAATCGCTCTCTCCAGATCCGATTGGAGTGATCGGTATGGGCCCAAGACACGAACGAGCTCGTTAAAGAACGCATTAGGCGTGAGTCCACCATAGACGCGCACTAGATCTTCGACCGAAGCAGCCTTTTCAGGATGCTTAAATTTCGAATTCTCGTCATTTAAATCCGCGAATGACATAAGCGGTCGGATCTGCTTCCACCAGAAACACATCACCGCCGACGCCGAATGTCAACGGACTAACGCAACTCGAGATAAGGCGGTCGGATAGCCCGGTAGGAAAGAATTTCTCTCCCTCTTAAACCGCTAAGTGCAAATTTTCGACGTGATTTGCGACGAACGTTAAGAGTTGATTCGGAAAGAACGGTTTGCGGAGTAGGTAACCACTGTTCTTGAGTTGGAATGTGCAGCTATCGTTTTCCGCAACAGCGCCGGAAATAAAAAGAACTGGAACGGAAGAATCGATGCGCCCGATCCTCTCGGCAAGTTCCAGACCGTCGAACGAATCAGGCATGACGATATCTGTCAGAACTAAGTCGATCTCCGCCCTTCGTTCTTCGAACAAAGCCAACCCTTGATCCCCATTTCTCGCAAGGAACGTGCCGTACCCATCTGCGTGCAAAACTTTCCGGACGTATTCCAGAATGAACGGTTCATCGTCGACAACCAAGACGCTGAGTCTGCGGAAAGAAGAAGGGGTATGCATGGGGGATCGTCCGTTCTATTAGATTTGGGTCATGGAAGCTACCCTGTTCATGGTTTAAAACTGATGTTTCTCGATCCCGGATCCTTGCTCAATCGGCTGCGAGCCGGTAAGAAGGCAGAAACTCGAAAACTTCAAGAGTCTATAAATCCTAAAAAAGGAAAAATCTCAAAGCGATTTCAATCAAATCGCCAGAATATGAGGTTCTTAATAATGACTATATTTTCTAATAACTTTAGGCGAATCTTAGGGGGTTCCAAGCGGAAATTCGCACCGATGTGATTAACAAATGCGACACCGCCCGCTGCGAACAGTTATTGAAATCGTAGAGAATTCAGTTGTATCGGGGTCGCAGAGCTGTTCTGCCCGATAACTTGTTACTCCAAAGACACTTAGCAGATCTCGAACTCTCTTCACAATTTTGTTACATTCGTCCGCCCGCAGGACCTCTTAAGAGAATTTTCGAGTCTCCGCCCTTTTACTTGCGCCAATTGAGCGCAATGCAAACGCTTCGGACAGCGTCCGTTAGATCGGCGTTTCGCGGTTCGTCGATCGGAGATGGATCGTTTTATGCGCTAGATCATGGGAAGCCTGTATCAGCCGAACCGTGCGACTGCGAGCCCGCATCAGAATAGAGTGCGTAATTGCAGCGTGACCCTTCAGCCGCACACCAGGCAAGAGCGAACTCTCACTGATGCCAGTCGCACAAAAAATAATATTGTTCCCTCGTGCTAAATCATCCGCATAAAAAACCTTGCCCAACTCGTCGCGAAATCCCAGTTCGCAGATCTTCTTTTCCTCCTCTGGATCGCGAGGCCACATCGTTGTCTGCATGTCGCCCCCCAAACATCGAATCGCTGCAGCGGCTAACACAGCCTCTGGAGCGCCACCTATACCGGCGTATAGGTCCACTCCGCTATCGGGAATCGACGGCGAGATTGCGGCCGCAATGTCTCCGTCAGAGATCATCCGCACCCTTGCTCCAGTCGACCGAATCGATTCCACCAACTTCGTGTGACGCGGTCGGTCTAGAACAACCACGGTGAGATCTTGAACCCCTTTCCGTAACGCCTTCGCGATAATGGGTAATATCTCCTCCATAGGGTTGCGGATGGAAACGGTCTCGAGGCCGGTAAGTTGCATGTAGCGAACAACATTCACGCCGTAGGCTAACTTGGTCATGTAGAAGGTCGGAATATCTTTGAGAGAAATATCCACGCCCGGCTCCGGAGAAGCAGCCGCTATGCAGCAGATGGATCCGGGCAGTCCCTTGGCCACGTTCGTAGTGCCATCGATCGGATCTAGAGCCAGATCAAATTTATGGCTTCCCGGCAGCCAGGTTCCGAGATGCTCGCCCTTAAAAATTCCCGGAGCGTTATCCTTAATCCCTTCGCCGATGACCACTTCTCCACAGATGTTGATGAGATCGAACATGCCTCGAATCGCATCGCAGGCGGCGGCGTCCGCTTTCTCTTTTTCACCTCGACCGAGCCAAGGCAGCGTGTTCAGGGCCGCGGCTTCTGTCGCCCGGAGGAAATCGAATTCGATGATTCGTTCGACATCCTCGTAAGGTTGCTGTTGGTGACGCATAAGTAAGCAGGATGGATCGCGCCGCTTGCGTTCGGAGTAACTGAATCAATACTGATTCGAGACCCGCTGAAACAGGCTCCCCAGTTTCACCGCGGTTGCGTTCGAGTAAACAATATGTTTTGGAGGTGAGATGAAAACAATCCAGGTGATCGTCTGGAACGAAAACATTCATGAACGAAAGAATCCGCGGGTTCAAGAACATTACCCCGACGGAATCCATGCTGTTTTGGCTAAAGTGTTAAGCGATGGTTCCGAAGTCGTCTGCAAAACAGCGACGCTGGAAGACCCAGAAGATGGGCTGCCGGAGTCCCGACTCGACGAGACCGATGTGGTCGTATGGTGGGGCCACCTTGGCCATGCCCGGGTTAGCGATCGTACGGTGGATCGAGTGCAAAAACGGGTGCTAGAAGGAATGGGACTCGTCGTTCTCCACTCAGGCCATTATTCAAAAGTATTCAAACGGCTGTTGGGTACTTCCTGTTCTCTGAGTTGGCGCGAAGCCGGCGAGAAGGAGCGAATCTGGATCTGCGACCCCGGTCACCCGATCGCGCAAGGATTACCTCCCTATTTTGAGATTCCCCATGAGGAAATGTACGGCGAACCATTCGGTATTCCCACACCGGACGAATTGGTTTTCATCTCTTGGTTTCAGGGCGGCGAGGTTTTCCGATCGGGCTGCTGCTGGAAACGGGGTAATGGAAAGATATTTTATTTTCGCCCAGGACACGAGACCTTCCCTACTTATCACCAACCCGAAGTGCAGACGGTGATTCGGAATGCGGTGCGTTGGGTAGCCCCACAGGGCCCCTGTTGGATCGATAGTTGTCCTAACGTCAAACTCTCACCGGAAGGGGTCGAGCAACTGAAAAGTTAGTGGGTCGCGGTTACGCGTGTCGGCGTATGGCGCGATCGATGTGACCAGTGGGCAAATTGGACCGATCTGTTGGTGGTTGCAGGATGCTTTGTGCGCACCGCGGCATGCCGAAACATCTGAGGGGCGAAACACGTCATCAAGCGACAGCGAGCTACGATGTTTGAGCCGGGTGATTCACCGCCTCAAAACCCAGCTCACGATCGTCAGCACAATGCTGATGAGGATGCAGGTAGCGATCGGAAAGTAGAATCTGAAATTGCCTTTTCCAATTGCAATGTCTCCCGGCAGGTGTCCCAGCCAGCCAAACCACGCGGGAAATTTCCAAAGCAATACCCCGACTGCCACCAACCCGATACCGGCGATTACCGCGAATTTTCCAATTTCCTGCACCGCCTGAATAACCGATGACAAATGGCAGATGACAAATGACAAATGGCAGAAGGATTCACCGTCGGACAAACAGACTGGCAAGTAGACCTGTGAGATCGTAAATATTCTTATGGCGCTTTACGAAAAAATTTAAAACTGGCCGCTGCTATTAGCAGTCAGCTGGTTGCTGGCGTAACCGGAGTTCGGGCAGGCAATCGAGCGCTTCGGAATTTGTCTTTGTCATCTGTCATTTGTCATCCCTTCGGCTACTTTCGACCCCCCATGTGGCTCGCCTATTACGTTCACCATCTCAATCCTTTCCTCATCCGATTTAACGAGCAGTTTGGTATTCGCTGGTACGGGGTAGCGTATCTCTGCGGATTTGTTGCCGCCTTTTATCTGCTCAAATGGCTCGCCCGAAAAGGGTACGGATCGCTAGCTGAAGGGCAGGTCGCCGACTTTACATTCTACGCGGCGCTCTTCGGCGTCCTCGTCGGTGGCCGGCTTGGCTATATTATTTTTTATCGCCCCGAGATCCTGACTACGGATCCCCTGGGCATCTTTCGGGTCTGGGATGGCGGAATGGCGAGCCATGGCGGAATCCTGGGCCTGTTCATTTTTTCTTGGATCTACGCGCGACGGCACAAAATTTCCTGGACTGGTATCGGCGATAACCTAGTAGCAGTCGCTCCTCTTGGACTATTCTTTGGACGGATCGCCAACTTTATTAACGGGGAACTCTGGGGACACCCAACCAACGTCCCCTGGGCGGTGCAGTTCCCTACCGAGCTGCTCGACAACGCAGATCAGGCGCGGTCCGCTGTCGAGCAATGCTCCGCTTTGAATCCAAACCTGGATTCGGTCAGCGCAATCATTGAGGCGGCTCGATCCAATCCCCAGGTCCGGGACATTCTCAGCCATATCCTCACTCCACGTCATCCGAGCCAGCTCTACGAGGCGCTACTTGAAGGAGTATTACTCTTCATCTGCCTGATCACGATTCGTCTCAGATTCCGCAGACCAGACGGGCTGACCACCGGTTGCTTTTTTCTGCTCTATCCGATCATGCGCATAATCGGAGAAGTTTTTCGCGTCCCGGACGCTCCGCTAACCGGCCCATTCACGCGAGGTCAGTTCCTTTCCCTATTCATGTTCATCATGGCGTTCGCGTTCTTCTGGCACGCCTGGCGAACGCACAACCGAATGACAGATGACAGATGACAAAATCTGGATCGCCGCATTGTTGACCCGCGGCCGTTCTGTCACACGAATCGTTCTAGCAAAAGCAGGACGGATCCATTGAGTTCGGCGCGCACCAGGCTCTAACCGGCACTTTTTACCATCTGTCATTCCGCGTCATTCGGCGACAGCCGAATGACCCGGACCCGGTCTCCAACTCGAACCGTTCCAGCAGAGGATTCACAGACAAAATTCATTCCGAAATTAACTCCTCCATCGGCGTTTCGCCGGTATGTCGTCAGAGTTTTCAGCGGTTCTTTCCCGCGTTCCAACGTAATCTGATCCGTAGTGGTGATTACACAACGAATGCATGGCTCCCCGTGAAGAAATCGCAAGGATCCGATCTCGACGGTTTGCCAATGGTCCTCTGCATACGGGCCCGGTTTGCCGCCAATTACAATGTTTGGTCGAAACCGATCCATCGGGATCGGCTGCGGGAGACGCCGATTCAGATCAGCGAGCGAGGCTTCGGAAATAATGAGAAACGGATAAGCATCGGTAAAACTGACCTCCCGGATTCCCAGTGCCTCTCGGTGAATCGATGGAATTCTCTCTTCTTGAATGAGTCGTCGATACCGACTCCCCAGTCGCACCAATCGAACATGGAGCCCCAGATGGGTGCTGAACCAGGTTGCGATCTCTTCCCCTAGATCGTCCGCCTCGACCTCATCTCTCCAAATCGATACTGACCGCTTAGACACGGCAAGGTCATCCGCCAGCGATCCGAACCACGGAACAGTCATCTCTGGTAGATTCGGCGCTCGTAACCTGAGCAGATCGCGCTCGGGGAAAGGTTGAATTAACGCCAGCTTGGGATGCGTTCGCTGGGTCAAAAAATTTCCCTGGCCATCGACAACCAGAAATTCACGGTCATGCTCAAAGCCGTATCGCGTCACCGGCCAAGTTGAAACCGATACGCCAGCGCAAGACTTAACGGGATAGACATGAAGACTGGCAACTTGGGGCATTCGCAACTCTCCAACCGAAACGTCAGAAAATGTTCACTTCGGACTTAATCGCAAAAACTGGTTCGCTCCAATTTTCACAAGGATTTCGTTTGGTCGATTTTTGTCCTCGTACAGCCAGGTCTTGCCGGAATCATCAAGTCCCAATTTGAAAGTATTATATTCCTGGAGCGAATCCACCCCGTTCTGGACAGCAAAATAGGAAGTGCCTTTCCACCGCACGATTTCCTTGGTTCGATCTTTTTTGGGATCAAAAACGACCGTAATCGGATCTTCCACAGCGGTGGGTTGCGTGATCTTTTCGATTTCCTGCCGACTCTGCCAATCCACCGCGACCGCCCAGGAAACAGCGATGAGGCATACCAAAAACGCCACCATCAAACCATAGGCCCATTTGCCGACCGGAAGACTCTCGTCAACATCTCTGATCATTGCTTTGAGAATGACAGATGACAGATGACAAATTCCCGACCGCCGCATTGCTGGACCGCATCCGTTCTGTCACAAGAATCGTTCGAGCAAAAGTATGACGGATCGGATTCATCGAGTGCAGCACGCACGACGCGTCAGCCGGCGCTTTTACTATTTGTCATCTGCAATTTGTCATTTGTCATTTCTTATTGGCTATCGCGAAGCATGCGACTCATCTGGCTCGGTGCCAAAGCAGGGAGCACTTGTTTCGCCGGACTTTGGGTAGCCTGAACGTAAATCGTCGCGGCCTCGCGCAGGCGCAGCCAGCGGTCCCAGTCATAGTTGGGAGCTTGGAAGATTTGCCGCAGGAGGCTTCGCCACTCGGTGAGCGCTCTTTCGATATCCCCAGGCCGAATACTTTCATTCACCAATTTATGCCGTCCAATCTGGTGTTCGACCAAATCGCGCACGACCTCCGATGCCCCCGCACCGAAGGCGATTGGCAATCCGAGTTCGAGGTAACCGGGAAAATCGTCCCGCTGATAGACATTCTGACAAACCGCACCTAAGCGGCCACCGGCGCGCGTGTCATCCATCGCAAAGCGATGCCCGGCCCGAAGATCAGCCAGATCAAAGACTAAGTCCTGGATCGGATAGTCGGTTTGTTCCAGGGCGGCAGCCACGGCTAAACCCTCGCCTTGATTGAAGAAACTGAAGATAATACCGCGTCGAGTCGGAATACCCAGCTCGTTCACCAATCCGAGCTGCCGCCAGGCCAAAGCTGGCGAAACCGCCAAATCAAGCGCCTCGCACTCCGGCCGAGAAGCGCACCGTTGGCAGACCTGCGGATAGCTCCGCCGAAGTTCCGGATTCGCCAAGTAACGTCCGTGGACGTCCAGGTGCCCTCGGGCCGGCATACCGCCAAAACGGAATCGCGCATAAGCAGTATTTTGACGAACGACGAAGTCGTGGAACTCGCCTTCGACCTGCCTGGCAATGAGTGGGATCAATTCACTCAGGAATCTCTCCGGCGACAAGGATCGACTGGGCGGGATCAACGGATAACGTTCTCGCAAGACTTTGCGGAACCATTTCGCTGCGACCCAACCCCCGTCTTTGACGCTAGCGATCGGTACCTCCCGTCCATACTCAAATCGCCTATTCTCAAAATAAATTTTGCAGAGATTGCCAAACCCGAGGGGCTGCAACACCGCCGCGATCGTTAGCGCCGGTCGCCAGCGTGCGTCGTCTCTTCGCATCCAGAGATCCGAAAGCGTCGTTTCTAAAACCGGGGGACAGACTTCCCATTCTCTGTGAGAGTTCAACATCTCGGCGTCCTGTCGCCGAACGAGCCGGGCCCGCTCACCATCCACCCGCAAGCCGCAAACCAGCGCGGCGGATTGGTCCGGCGTGCGGCTCCCAACTGAGACTGCACTGGTTTCGTAAAACTTCTCTACCCCGATCAACAATCGACGCATTGAGAATAGGTGGGTTGCCACCTCAATTACCGCACGAAACGGGTCTTCTTCTCGGCGAGCCGCTTCCTGCATCACGGCGATCATTGATGGCCAATCAAGTGGGTCCGCTCGTCGCAGTTTACTCGGAAACGCCTCGTGCAGTCGGGGAATTTCGGGCGTGACGAGCGCATAGCCAATTTCATCCAAACCTCGCCTGCCCGCTCGCCCGAACATTTGTAGTAACTCGTCCGGTCGCACTTGGCGCTGAAAATTCCCAGCTTGATAATGAGCGCCAGTGACCAAGGCAGATCGCATGGAAAAGTTGATGCCAGCGGCCAGTCCCATCGTAGCAACCACCACACGCAGTTGGCCCCGTTTGGCTAACGGTTCGATAATTCCAGCACGAACCGCATAACTCAATCCGCTATGATGAAAGGCCACCCGAGATCGAAGCAGCCGAGCCAGTGGTTCGCCCGCCAAAACCGACTGCTCTGGGGTGAGCACCAATGGTTCGTCGGGTGGCAACGCCGAAGCCAGCGAAATAGCGAGGTCTTCCGCTCCTTGTCGTCTCGGGGCGAATACCAGAATTGGCCCCAAATCCGAGATTAATGCCCGCGCGATCAGCTTTGGCCAATAACCGCGAGCATTGACCGGAGCCCGCGCTGGCAGATCGCTCAACATCACTTCTTCCAATGGGACGGGACGTTGCAGATGTTCCACCAGCTCGACTTTACGCCCGTTGCGGCCGAGCCAGTTTGCGATCTCCTGCGGATTCGCCACGCTACCGCTCAGTAGTAGAAGTTGAGTCTCCGGGGGTGCGAGCGAAAGGATTAGTTCGTAATTGGTTCCCCGCACTGGATCTGCCAACAGTTGGTATTCATCGATTACCAGGAGCCGGGGACCTTCTCTGCGCAAGAACCGAGCTTTTTGAGTCTCCAGCGTTGCTACTACTACTTTCGCGTTGAGGTTTTCCGCGAGATCGCCGGTCGCAATCCCCACGTCCCATCCGCGCTGCTTCCACTCCGCAAGTTTGTCGTTCGCCAATGCTCGAGTCGGTACGGTGTAGACCGCCTGCCCTTTCAGGGAATCGTAGATCAGCTCGAAAATATAGGTCTTACCCGATCCAGTCGGCGCTTGAACCACTACGTCAAATCCCTCGCGCAGAAATTTGACGGCGTCCTGCTGCCACCTATCCGGGATGATCAAATTGACCATCGCGGGAGTACCTTTGGTACAAGGATAGCAAATAGCAAATAGCAGATAGCAAAGAAAACACCGCAGCCTCCATCACGGATCGCCTATTTTGTGGCGTGACGCCTGGCGCCGAGACGGTCCATGGGGCCAGCTCCGACCCTGCTCTTCTTAATCTCTTGTTCGGGGGGCTCACGCGTTTGCGACGCCAGATGGCGTTTCCCTCTTATGGGTGATCGCTCGATTGCCATCATCCAAGCGCCGATTTGCTTAGAACACGATTCTGCTTGCCCTCTGATCAAATCCAACTGGTCCGCGAAGCAACGCACTCTCATTCGTCGCCGAATGACAGCCATCATTGACCGCACCTCTCCTGCTGAGCCTCGAGCGAATTCCAAGAAAACGAGTAACTCTGCAGTCGACATCCGTTCAAAGCCCTCAGCAATATTGTTGGAAACGGAAAGCGAAGCCCGATCAAGTTGACTGCGAAATCCGAACGAAAAGCTATCGTTGGATTCCTCCAACAAATCCAGCGCTGAGCAGTAAAGCTGCGCCGCTTCCTGCCAAACCGACAAATCCTCAAATCGCACGTATCTAGGCATAACACACTGTTTATATGTGTTATTGTAAACGGCAATGTACGTCAAGCGGGTGGGACATTCGGTACAGGTTCAGGACATCGGTAACACTTCAGGTTCAAGACATAGGTAACACTCAAGGGCGATGCCCTGGAAGAAAAGTGAGCCTATGGAACAGAGAATGGAGTTTGCGTTTAAGGCGCTAAAGAGTGAGAACTTTCGCCGGCTGTGCCAGGAATATGGGATCAGTACCAAGACGGGCTACAAATGGCGTGAACGCCTGCTGCGTCGTGGACTAGAGGGTTTAGCCGAAGAGTCGCGGCGGCCCCAGAGCAGTCCGCGACAGCTTAGCCAAGAAGAGGTCTGTGAGATGGTGCGTTTGAAGCTGGCTCATGCTCGTTGGGGACCGCGCAAGATCCGGGAACTGTATTTACGCCAAGGTGGGCAAAGGGTCAGCGAGAGCAGTTTTAAGCGTGTCTTAGAAGCAGCGGGTTTGACCCAGCGGCGCAAGAGGCGCCGAGCCAGCGAGGCAGGAAGATTGAGCAGCGGCAAAAGAGCACGGCAGGCCAACGAGATCTGGACAGTGGACTTCAAAGGCTGGTGGCATGGGGCTAATGGCCGCTGTGAACCCTTAACGGTCCGTGACGAGTATAGTCGCTATCTATTGGAGCTACGAGCATTGGAGAATGCCCGTAGCCAGACAGTGCAAAAGAGCTTTGAAAGGCTCTTCGAGCGCCACGGACTACCGGTGGCCATTAGGAGCGACAACGGAGCACCCTTTGCCAGCCGAAGCGCCATTCACGGATTAAGCCGCTTGTCGGCCTGGTGGGTGGCCCTGGGAATCGATTTGGAACGAGGTCGACCCGGTCATCCGCAAGATAACGCAGCCCATGAGCGAGTGCATCGTGATATCAGTCTGGAACTGGAAAGCTTAGGCTCAGAGACTACTCAGGCAGCTTTAGATCTCTGGCGCCATGAGTTTAATCATGAACGCCCCCATCAGGCATTAGAGATGCGCTGCCCAGCTCAACTCTACAGGTCATCGGAGCGAAGGTTCAAAGGAAACCCAGATGAGTTGAGCTATGCGGCCATGAGTACGCGCCCTGTTAGTCACAGCGGCCAAATCAATTGGGAAAAGCAAAAACTCTTTATCAGCTCTAGTTTAGCTGGATGGTCGGTTGGACTCAAAGTCGCAGAAAACGGTCTGATTGCCGTCTGGTTTGCTCAGCTGCTTTTGGGTCATATCGATCCTGCCACTGCCAGCTTTCAGCGCGCGGATATTCGCCCGCTGAAAAGTGGGCAAACCAACCAAGAAGTGTAACCTCAACAACAAAAAGTGTTACCTATGTCTTGAACCTGAAGTGTTACCCATGTCCTGACCACACCATTCAGTGAGCTATCTGCTATCTGCTATCTGCTATCTGCTATCTGCTATTGGTTGCAGATCGAGCGCGCTCAGCAACTCACGGTCCTGATCGACTCCTGGATTTGCCGCGGTCAAGAGCTTGTCGCCGTAGAAGAGCGAGTTGGCACCGGCGAAAAAACAGAGTGCTTGAGCTTCTCGAGAAAGTCTGGTGCGCCCCGCGGATAAGCGAACGCGCGCCTTCGGAAGTGCGATCCGGGTCGTCGCAATGAGACGGATCAATTCGAAGACATCGACTGGAGGTTGATCTTGCAGCGGCGTGCCTGGCATCGGAATCAAGCAATTAATCGGCACACTTTCCGGGGCGGGATCGAAGTCGGTCAGCACCTGCAGCATCTTCAATCGATCGAGCGGGGATTCGCCCATGCCAATTATTCCGCCGCAACATACCGCGATCTTGGCCTGTTGCACCGCTCGGATCGTGTCTAAACGATCCTGGAACGTGTGGGTCGAAACGATGTTCGGATAATAATCTTGGGAAGTGTCTATGTTGTGGTTGTAGGCGGTAACGCCGGCGGCCTTCAACTTCTCTGCCTCGGTTAGGGTCAGCTGGCCCAGCGTCACGCAAACTTCCATCCCCAGCCGGCTCACGCCCCGCACAATGTCCAGCACTTGGGTAAATTTCGGCTCTCCATCACGCACACCTTTCCAAGCCGCGCCCATACAGAAACGCGTGGAACCGTTCGCTTTCGCCCGTTCGGCAATTTCCAGCACGGCGGCAGGTTCCAACAGCGTCTCCCGGGAAACCGCCGTATGGTAGCGCGCGCTTTGCGCGCAATAAGCGCAATCCTCACTACACCCCCCCGTTTTGATGCTTAGCAGCGTGCAGAGTTGCACGCTTTGATCCGGCCAATGCTGCGCGAACATCGCTCGAGCCTGCGTAAGTAACTCAAAAAATGGCCGATCATAAATTTCCTGTAATTGGGCGAGGTTCATCAAAATGTCATTTTGTTGCTACTATCTTCGTCGTCGTGCTCCTCGTCCTCGATCGGAAAAGCGATCAACCCTCTATCGGGAGGCCGCATGGCTTGTCCGCCCTAGCGCGTCGCGAATCGCGAGGATCCGAGGTCGCCAAGTGCGTGGACGTTGAGCATGATGCATTGAAAGCTATGTCGGACAGGCTGCAATCCCTCCCCTCCAGAACGCATGACGACGATTATGGTTTCGGCACCGGAATTCCGTCAATTTTCTAGCTTCCGGTGACCCACTTCCCGGTAGGCGACACCAGCACCGGAAGCTCGTTCGTCATGTACTGCGTCTTGCAGTCGGCCCCAATCATCTTAGCACCAGTCGCTTCCCTCCACGCGGACGACATTTCCTGACCGGTATAACACCCCCACGATTGGACCTGCGCATTTTTGGTGAAAATGCCGCGGTGAAGTTTCGCTTTCAGTTCGCTATCGTGCAGCCATGCCTTAGAAGCACTCCCAATTTCATTGCTATAGTCAAACATGAAGCAGGCGCGGTTTGAGTGGCCAAAGTAATCGAATGTTGCGATTTTGTAGCGGGAACGATCCTGCCCACGATTGAGATAGTCGCAGAATTGATCTGTATTTTGGAAATAAATGAGGTTCAGGCCGTATTTTGCGCGGACTGAATCGATAATGCCGAGGATGCTTTCTCTTTCGAGCGCCTGACGCCGTTTGTACCCAGGACCATAGATCAGCCAGGTGATCTGCGCGGATGGCCCATACTGATTCCGCAGTTGTTCGATCCTGATGCGGCTCGCACGGACAAAGTTAAGCCACCAGTTGTCATGTGGCTCAATCTTATATTTCTCCCAGGTCATGAGGGAAACAGCACCGGTGGCCACAATGTGCTCACCGGTATCCTGACCGAAGGCGAACGAGGCTAAAGAGATTGCGGCCAAAACTGCCGTTACGTACCGAAACATGGAGAAGGAAATAGCTCGGCTTCGCCAAAGTTTCCAGTGATAGGCGCCAAAGAAAATGCCGAGATCGCAAAAAGGGTGAAGCGCGGGATCGATCTTACTATCGTTTTTGCGATTTCTGCGTTTCTTTCGCGACTATCTTCGAAGGAAGTCTTCCAATGCCTGATGGAATTGATCCGGAGCTTCCAAATGGGGGATGTGTCCGACATTCGCTAGTTCCACCAGACGCGCACTGGGGATTTGCGTAGCAGCTTTTCGCGCTAATTCGACCACGTGGCCGAGGTTTCTACGGACATCAATTGGAGCGCGATCGCGCCCGACCGCCGTATGATCTTCCTGCCCGACGATGAGCAGCGTTGGTACCTTTATTTCAGCGAATTCGTAACAGACCGGGTCCTGGTAAACCATCAGATCAGTCAAGGCTGCCGCCCGCGCCCAACGCGGGAAATCTCCGCTCAGAGTTACCCGTAATCGCGGCTCGACGAACACTTCGGCTTTCTCCGGAGGATAGTGAACGAAATAGCCCTGCACGTATTTTCGGTAGTCTTCCAGGCTGGTATTGAGTTCCTGCTGATACAATTGCTCCAACGGAGCAGGCGGTACAGAGAGTCGATAATCCTCCAACCCGATGGGATCTTCCAGAACCAGCGCCTCGGTGCGGCCAGGGTATAGTCGAGCGAACCGTATCCCGAGCATACCACCCATGGAATGACCGACAATGCTCGCCTTCGGAATCTGTAGGAGGTCAAGCAAGCCGGCGGTGTTTTCGGCGAGAAAATCGAGACTGTAGTGAACATCTGGTTTCGACGACTTCCCAAATCCAATTTGGTCGGGAACGATCACTCGATAGCCGCGATCGGCGAGGAATTTAATCGTATCAACCCAGTAAGCGCCCCAAAAATTCTTTCCGTGTAATAGAACAACGCTTCGCCCATTCGCGTTTTTTGTTGGCGGCACATCCATGAAACACATTCGGACATCCTGACCCTCCGCATACAGATTCAGATAGGCGGTAGGATAAGGATATTTCAGCTCCTCATAGCATGTCCCGATCGGGGTATCGTACCGTTCCGGTAAAGGTTTCTCCTGGGCCACGGCTAATGGCAAAAGAGCAATTGCGAGTGCCAGCGACAAGAAAGTCCGATTGATTCTCACTCTGCTATATACGAACCAAGGACCTTGCATCGTCAAGCGCGGGACTAACCTGCGGCGGGCACGGCCACGATGGGTTGGTCCGCGCCACTCCGGTTTCCTCAATCAACCTCGTCGTCTAAATCGGTGATTTCGAGCGTTTCGATTTCGGGCAAAGAAGCCGTACCGATGATTCCCTGCAAGTCTCCATACATTCCAGAGAGCCCGTTCAAAACCGTTTGGATCTGCTTCTCCCGTCGACTCCAATGCTTCATCAGCGCCCGCTTCTCCCGGCTAAGCTGGTCCTGCATCCCAACGAATGTTTGGATAATTGAATTGACTCTTTCTCGGAATTCCGGGCCCGTGAGATAGCGATACACCACGTCCATTTTTTGGTCGCGTCCCTCGGCGGAGGCTCGGGCGAACGCCAGATTGATCACCTGCTGGCGCAGCATCGTCGCGACCGCAAACCAACCGGAAAGACCGCAAACATACATCCCGTCTACTTGATCAAAATATCTCACTCCCTCGGGCAAGACGGTTGAAACCAGCACCCCAAATTCCGACTTCGAACTGATGACGTCCTTACGCAATTTCTCCAACCATTTCCCGTTCCAACTCTGCGCGTTTTTCGTTTCCCAGGTAATCGAGCCGCAATTTCTTCCATCCGCCATAATAATGGTATGCAGGATGTCGGCGCCATAGGCTCCGTTGGCGATCGGTTCCACGCGATCCGTAGGGAAACGGAATGCGAGCTCTGCTTCCAAAGTCAATTCCAGCGCTTCACCTTGCGCTTGTTGAGAACCTTGTTCCATTCGTCGCCGCAATTCGTCAGCTGCCTGTTTGGCATCATCTCTCTGTTTCTCCAGCTCCTTTTGTCTAAGGCGTAGCGCTTCCAGTTCTTGCTCGAACTTTTCGCCGAGCGTTCTCTCCGCCAAACTCCGTGCTTCGATCTTAGACAACTCGCGAGCATCTGCAGCGGCTTTGGCCAACGCCAGATTTTGTTCGGCTTTGAGCGCTTCGATCGACTGCTGCAAATTGAATTCCGCTGCGCTCTTTTCGGAGAGCTGTCGCCGAATCTCGTTGATCAACCGAGCCTGGGCTTCGGCTTGTTCTTGAAAAGCCTGTTCCCGGATCTTCGCTTTTCGCGCCTCCTCGGATTTAGCAGCCTGGCGAATCGTTTCACGTTCCGCTTCGAGCTGAGCTCGTAACGCCATTTCTTGCTTAACGTTCGCTTCCGTTTGCTGCTGCTGAATTCGCTGGATCGTGGATTCGGCCAAACCTTCTCGCAGAGTAAACCGATGTCCGTCGCTGAGCGGACACAGGATTTCCTGGTTCAGACTGATCGTTACCTGTTCATCATTCGTTTTCATCTGCGAATCGCGGGACACGCCAAATCTACCCCAAAAAGCAATTCAATTCACCACAGAGACTCAACCCGGCGAGGCAGTCACCGCTCGGGATACGGCCCGAAGGGCCCAGAAAACATAGCCCAGGCTTTAGCCTGGGAATTCCGTCCCGACAAAAAAAGCCCTGTAGGGGCGGGAGATGTTGTGTGCATCACCGGTTGCGGAGCGATTAATTGCCAACCACCCATGAGCCGGCTGCGTGATGAATTTCGGATTTTGGGTTTGAGCTCGCTGGCCTTTTCAGACGCCCTTACAGGGCTGAGCGCGTTTATTCTGATCTACCCAGGCTTTAGCCCATGCGCGTCAACATAAGGGCCCGGACCAGCAGCAGAGCTGTCTCCACAGCGTTGAGCAATGGGTTCCGGCCTATCCGCTGTAGTCCCGCAACGACGACGAAGGAGGAAGGAACGCAATGAAAGTAGCCGGAAAATCGTCCCGGAGGGACAGAGCGAAAATAGCCCGGTACAAAGTGCCGGGAAACGAAAAAAAGCGCCTTCGTCCCGCTAGGGACGGCTGAAATGTTCAGGTCTCTTAGTGGTGTTTAGCTGCCGTTCAATGCCACGTGTCTAAAGCGACCCACTTGCGATCAAGCGACTCCTTTCCTCCTTCGTCTCGCTTTCGCGAGACCACGGCGGACAAGCCGGGACCGCGGAGAAGCATCCCTCAGCGTCTTTAGCAGTCACTTCCTTATGTTGACGCGCATGGGCTTTAGCCTGGGTAGATCGGAATAAAGGCGATCAGCCCTGTAGGGGCGCCCGGAAGCGCCGCGCCAATGTCGTCGGAGAAGAGTTGCAAGCGACGCTCGGGGCAGGAACCAATCCCATTCAGCTCAGGACAACTAACCGTACCGTTCTGATTCAGACGAAAGGGTGAGGCAGCGAATAGCCAATAGCCGAGAAAATGCTGCACCGCGACCGGTGAAACTGCTAACGGCCAACCGCTAACCCCCATCACACGATCACGAGGTCTACACCCGGTAATTCCTGCATCAATCGATCGTGCAGCGGACGTTTCAACCAGCCAGAAAACCGTTTTCCCGGCCGGCCTAGTACCACATGAGTAATGCCGTACTCTCGAACAAAGGAGACCAGGGCTTCCGCAACGTTCTCGTGCTTGAGTGAGATTACCAAACCTCCCATTTTCTGGGCGGTTTCCAAAGTGTCCGCCACTCTGCGCTGTATCGTTGCATCGATGTTTATCGCCGACTCGCTCGGAGTCCGGACATACACAGCGTACCATTGGGCATTCAATTGCGCGGCCAATCGGGCGGTTTTACGCAACATTTTTCCCGGGTCCGGACCGGAACTGCTAATCGCCACCATGACCTGACCCATTCCGCCGACATTACCGGCATTACTTTCCAGCTCGGCGCTCTCGCGCTCCTTGCGATCCAGAATGTTAGCGGTTTCACTGAGGGTCATCTCCCGCAGTCGCGTCAGGTTTTTCGTGGTAAAGAAATTTGCTAACGCGGTCTCAATCCGCTCCTTTGGATAAATCTTTCCTGCTTGCAAGCGTTCCTGCAGATCCTCGGCCGGCAAATCGATGTTCACGATCTGATCCGCTTGAGCGACAATTTCGTCCGGAACTCGCTCTTTGACGCGGACGCCGGTCGATTCTTCAACAATGTTATAGAGCGATTCGAGGTGCTGGATGTTCACCGTCGTAATCACATTAATGCCGGCCTGGAGCAGCTCTTGGACATCTTCATAGCGCTTGCGATTACGACTCTGCGGAGCGTTCGAGTGCGCAAGCTCATCCACGAGTACAACCGTCGGTTTCCGGTTCAACACGGCATCCACATCCATCTCGCGGAGAGTGATGCCGTGGTATTGAGCAACCAGCGGCGGCACGATCTCCAGATCCCCGATTTGCGCTTGGGTTTCCGGACGATCGTGCGGTTCGACGTAGCCGATGAGCACGTCAATTCCCTGGCGACGCAATCGATTACCTTCGATTAACATATGGTACGTCTTCCCGACTCCGGCGCATGGACCCAAATAGATTTTGAGTTTCCCAACTTGTTGCTGGCGAATGATCGACAGGAAATCATCGGCCGTACGCCGGAGGTTGGTAGGAGGATTCGCAGCCGCCATCCCAATATTTTACAGGAAAATCAACGTTCCCGCGAGTCGAAAGCTCGCACGCCGTGCGGCGCAAGCGCCGCACGGCGTTCCTCTTACCGAGTTAGGTGATGGTCCCGATCACCGTTTGTAAGAAATTCTTATTTGCTCGCCGGCATACCAGTTGATGCGCTCTTCTGCCGAGCATCGAGAGCAAGATTCAGCAAAAGCACATTAACTCCCGGTTCACCGCCAATCCCCAAAAACGGGTTCTCGGTCGCTTTCGCTACTTCGGCCTTCACATCGTCCACCGAGAGCCCTCGTTCCTTTGCTACGCGTGGAGTTTGCAGTTCCGCGTTGCGCAGGCTGATATGAGGATCGAGGCCGCTGAACGATGCAGTGACGGCATCAGCCGGAACCACAGCGTCGGCCGGCAAGCCGTTTTCCTTGCGATAGGTTTCCACATTCCCTTTTATCTGATCGATCAACTTTTGCGAAGTCGGTCCAAGATTCGACCCACCCGAACTCGATCCATCATAGCCGGTACCTGCATTGGACGGACGCGGATGAAAATATTTTGCTCCAGAAAATCCTTGCGCGAGCAGACTGGAGCCAATCCTGGTCTTATTATCTGGAGATTTCACGATGCTCCCGTTCGCCTGGTACGGGAACAACAGCTGCGAGACGCCCCAGATCACGACCGGGTAGATACCGCTGCAGACCACCGCAAAAACGATGGTCGCAACGATTGCGATTCTGATTTCAGTGAGAAATGACTTCATAAAATTCTCCCGGTTAAGCCAGGTGCAACGTGGTGATAATGATATCGATCAACTTGATTCCCGGGAACGGCAGGATGATGCCGCCCAAACCGTATATCAGTAGATTGCGCTGCAGAATGCGAGCGGCGCCAAGCGGCCGGAATCGCACTCCTTTGAGCGCCAGCGGGATGAGCGCAATGATGATGAGGGCATTGAAAATTACAGCGCTCAGGATCGCGCTCGTCGGTGATTGCAACCGCATGATGTTGAGTGGTGCGATATCATGAAACGTCCCCACCAGCATCGCGGGAATGATGGCAAAATATTTTGCCACATCGTTGGCAATACTGAACGTGGTGAGAGCGCCACGAGTGATCAGGAGCTGTTTTCCAATTTCGACGACCTCGATGAGTTTGGTCGGATTAGAGTCAAGATCTACCATGTTACCGGCCTCTTTCGCGGCTTGGGTGCCCGTGTTCATCGCAACCCCCACATCGGCTTGAGCAAGCGCCGGCGCATCGTTGGTTCCGTCACCGGTCATGGCGACCAGGTGACCCGCTGCTTGTTCTTTGCGAATCAACGCAAGTTTATCCTCCGGTTTGGCCTGGGCGAGGAAATCGTCCACCCCGGATTCCTTGGCGATAGCCGCAGCGGTCAACGGATTATCTCCGGTGATCATTACCGTCCGAATTCCCATCGCGCGGAAGCGTTCGAATCGATCGGCTAATCCACCTTTCACAATATCTTTCAGGTAAATCGTCCCGAGCACTTGTTTACTCGTCGCGACCAGTAGCGGTGTTCCGCCAAGCTGAGAAATCTCTTTTACATCAGCCTGGACTGATTCGGGAATTTTGCCGCCCACAAAAGTCGCGATCGCATCCGCCGCACCTTTGCGGTAACGGATGTCTTCCAGATCAACACCACTCATTCGGGTTTGTGCTTTAAACGGAACGAAGGTCGCGTGCGGCAATTCGTGCAGCTCTCTCCCGCGAAGTCCAAATTCTTTGGCGAGTACGACGATACTGCGCCCTTCCGGGGTTTCGTCGGCGAGAGAGGCAAGCTGGGCAGCGTCCGCCAGTTCGTTCTTGGTGACACCGGGTGCCGGCCGAAATTCGGTCGCCTGCCGGTTACCGATAGTGATGGTTCCGGTCTTGTCCAACAAGAGCACGTCGACGTCGCCGGCCGCTTCGACGGAACGACCGCTCATGGCCAGCACATTCTTTTGCACCAGACGATCGATTCCCGCGATGCCGATAGCGCTCAGCAGGCCGCCGATCGTGGTCGGGATTAAGCAAACCAGCAACGCCACCAGGACCGCGATCGTGAAGTCCACCTGAGAGTACAATCCGTAAGCCTTTAGCGACATCATCGCGATCAGGAAGATCACGGTGAGCGCCGATAGAAGAATCGTAAGCGCGATTTCATTCGGCGTCTTTTGGCGCTTGGCACCTTCCACCAACGCAATCATCCGATCGATAAAGGTCTCTCCCGGGTTCGAAGTAATTTCGACTCTGATCTGGTCAGACAGGACCTTCGTTCCTCCGGTTACCGCACTCCGGTCACCGCCGGACTCGCGGATCACCGGTGCAGATTCGCCAGTAATTGCGGATTCATCGACCGTCGCCGCACCTTCGATCACTTCACCATCACCTGGAATAAGCTCTCCGGCTGAGACCACGACGATGTCGCCTTTTCGGAGTTCCTCCGCGCCGACCTTTTCGATCTTTCCACCATTAGTTAATTTAAGCGCGAATGTCTGGGTCCGCGTCGCACGGAGCGCGCGCGCCTGCGCTTTACCGCGTCCTTCCGCCATTGCTTCCGCAAAATTAGCGAAGAGAACCGTGAACCAGAGCCACAGCGCGATCTGCAGTTCGAACCCTAGGTCTTTCCCTCCGTTGAAGAACAGGAAGAAAGTCGTAATCGCGGCGCCGACTTCGGTGACAAACATCACCGGATTTGCCGCCAACGTGATCGGGTTGAGCTTCCTAAAAGCATCACCGAGTGCCGGAACAATAATCGCCGGATCAAAAATAGAATGTGATTTTGCTGCCATAAAAAGGTTTTTTGGTAGGGACCAGCTCCCGCTCGTCCCATCTTATTGTTCGATTATGAAAACAGTTTGCCGCCGTACATGAGGAAGTGTTCCAGGATCGGCCCGAGCGATAGTGCGGGGAAGAAAGTAAGAGCTCCAACCAGTAAGACCGTCCCAACGAGAAGAATCACGAACAGGGTGCCCGACACCGGGAACGTACCGGCACTGGTTGCGACAAGCTTCTTTCGAGCAAGTGATCCGGCAAGAGCCATCACTGGAATCATCATCCCGAATCGCCCTATTAACGTGGCGAGTCCTAAGGTGATGTCATAATGCGGATCATTATTTGTAGGTGCCGCCGTGAGCCCCGCAAAAGCACTGCCGTTGTTTCCGGTGCAGGAAGTATAAGCATAGAGAATTTCGCTGAGACCGTGCGGGCCGGTGTTGTTCAGTCCGGCTTTGCCCCAATCGGTCAGACAAGCCCACCCGCTGAATCCAAGGATCGAGAACGCCATCAGCAGGATACCGAAAGAGGCCATCTTGACTTCGTAAGCCTCGATCTTCTTGCCGAGATATTCCGGTGTTCTGCCCACCATCAGTCCGGCAATGAAGACTGCTAAAACAACGAATAAGAGCATCCCGTACAAGCCTGAGCCGACACCACCGAAAACAATTTCACCTAATTGAATGTTGAGCATCGGAATCAATCCGCCGATCGGCGTAAACGAATCGTGTCCCGCGATCACTGCTCCGCAGGATGCATCCGTAGTAATAGTGGCAAAGAGGGCGGTGTCAAAAATGCCGAACCGGGTCTCTTTCCCTTCCATATTGCCTCCGGCCGGATCAACCCCTAGCGCGTGCACGATCGGGTTTCCATGTGCTTCGGCCGACCAGCAGACCAGGACACCAGCGAGAAACATCACCGCCATCGCGGCCCAAACCGCCCAACCGTGTCCCTGTCGCTTCGTCGCCCGCCCGAGGTAGTAGGTGAGGGCGCTGGGAATCGCGAAGATCGACAGCATCTGGATAAAGTTCGAAAACGGCGTCGGATTCTCGAATGGATGAGCAGCGTTGGCGTTCGTGTAGCCGCCCCCGTTCGTCCCCAACATCTTGATCGCCATCTGCGACGCGATCGGACCTTGCGGAATCGTTTGGGTATCAACCGTTTGGTCGACCATGACCGGTTTTCCTTGCGCGTCATTCACCGGATTGCCCGCATCGTCCTTCTTCTGGACTTGGACCGTCTGCGTCTCCACCACGTGCACCGTGTTGTTATGGTGGAAATTTTGCGGAACCCCTTGAGCTACCAGGAACAGCGCGTACACGATGCAAATCGGCAGCAGCAGATAATAGATGAGGCGAGTGACATCGACCCAGAAATTTCCCAGCGTCTTGGATGAATGCCGTGCGATCCCGCGGACGATGACTGCAGCAACGGCAATCCCGGCCGCCGCTGACAGGAAATTGTGCAGTGCCAACGCGACCATTTGGGAGAACTGACTCATCGTCGATTCGCCCGTATAACTTTGCCAATTCGTGTTCGTCGTAAAACTGGCCGCCGTGTTAAAGGATAGGTGATCGGCGACCGCCGGAAACTTTTGCGGGTTCAGCGGCAGATGATCCTGCAGCCGCAAAATTCCGTAAGTGAAAATCATCGAAACCACCGAGAAGATCAGCAAAGCTACGGCATACTGAATCCAGTTCTGCTCCCGATCCGGTATCACTCCTAAGATTCGATAAGTGAGCCGCTCGATCGGTCGAACGACCGGATCGAGAAAGGTCTTCCCGTTCGCGTCCAAAACCTGGACGAGATACAACCCAAGCGGCTTGGTAATAGCCAAAAGAACTAACACATAGAGCGTTAGTTGAATCCAACCCGATATATTCATAGATAGCCTTAAAGAGTTTCGTGAACTGCTAGAACTTCTCCGGTCTAATCATCGAAAAGATGAGATAGACGATGAGAAGGAGAGAGATGATGCCGACGATGATGTTTTCCATGTGATTAGACTTTCTCGCATGCTTTAACGAACAGCAGGAGAATCCCGAACGAGACGATAGTGATTAAGAGATAGATGACGTCCGACATAGTAAGCAGAGGTAGGTGAGGAATTGTAATGCGTCGTGAACGACGCCTTCATTTCCCTTTTTCGTTTAGTCGTTACCCATATTGAGAGGTTCCTTAGTTGCACCGAAGTGGTGCATTTCGAACAAGCGACGCATGTTCTGCTGAGCCGGTTCGAAATTCTTATCGAGCTTGATGGCGCGTCCGTACATTTTGCGAGCGCGCTCGTGGTCCTCTTTCAGCTCAGCTAGCACACCGGCTAGATTGAACGCTTCCGGCGAGCTGTCGTTTATTTCCAGCGCGCGAACGAGATAAGGGCGGGCGGCGTCGAAATTGCCAATGTTAATCAGCCGTTTAGCCGTCGTGAGATGGGCATCAAAATCGGAGCGATAGGTGAGCAGGGCAGAATCGTCATGACGTCCAAGGATTTCGCCCACCACTGCTCGCAACTCAGCCGGCCGAAGCGGCTTTTGCAAAAAATCGATTGCGCCGAGTTTCATGGCGCGCACTGCATTCGGAACATCGCTGTAAGCGGTGATAATTACTGTGGGGGTCGGGACGCCTTCCTCCCTGATTAAACGCAAAAGTTCCAAGCCGTCGGTATCCGGCATGCGCAGATCGAGAATGGCCAGGTCAAAGAGTTGCTCATGCAGCAATTCAATCGCTTCCTTGGCGCCGCTGGCTTCTTTGACCTCGTAGCCCTCGACGTCCAGAGTAATGCGATAGTTCAGACGAACATTCGGTTCGTCATCGACAACCAATATTCTCTTCATTGGGTAGAACCGGGCATAACCGGCAAATCAAAGTAGAACTCACTGCCTTCCCCGGGAGAACTGTTGAGACCGACGCTGCCGCCGTGAGCACTGACGATTTCGCGCGTAATCGCCAACCCCAAACCAACGCCTTCGCGGTCGCTGCCCGGCAGACGAAAGAAGCGCTCAAATAACTTGCTCTGGAATTCTTTGGGAATACCCGGACCGTTATCAGTCACTGAGAAACGCACGAAGCCTTTCCTTTCTTGCGCCGCCACAACGATGGTATCTCCAAATTTCGAGTGCTTGGCCGCGTTGGAGATCAGGTTCGAGAAAACGTGATGAATCTGGCGCGGATCGACATTGACGAGCGGAAGTCCCGATTCTGCTTGGGCTTTGAGTTTAAAACCGCGCGATTCGGCTAACGGCTCACATCGATTGATTGCCGTGTTAATGAGTGACTCTGGTGAGACCGTCTCGAATACTTGCCGGGTTTCGTTCGATTCCAGTCGGGCGAGATCCAGTAAATCGTTAATGATCCGCAGCAGGCGCTCGGAATCTTCTCGAGCAGCCAGCAAAATCTCGGTCTGCTTGCGGGTCAGTGATCCAATTCGCTCCTCTAAGAGAAGGTGCAGGCCCATTCGCACGCTCGTCAGCGGTGTCTTCAACTCGTGGCTAACAGTGGACACAAGATTTGTTTTGACCTCATCTAACAGCCGGAAACGGGTAACATCTTGCAGTACGATGACCGCGCCGAAGATCTTGCCGCTCTCATCTCGCATCCCCACCACTCGCGGTAAAAAGTACTTCTCTTGATCGTCCACTCGCATGGCGATCGCTTTGTCAAAGCTCGTGGGCAGATAATCCGACTCCCCTTTCAATGCCCGCTCCATCAGTGGAATAACTGCGTCAGGCAGTCGTCCTCGCGTTTCCGTGCTGGCCAACAGCTTTACCGCGCTAGGATTAAGGAAATTGATTTTCCCATCGGCCGAGCATGCAAAAACGGCGTCGGGAAATGCAGAGAAGGCGATCTCGGTGACCTGGCGAGCTTGCAAGATCTGGTCAGAGGTCACTTGACGATAGTTGCGCAGTTTACCGGCCAATTTGTTAAACGCTTGAGCTAATTGACCCAGTTCATCCCGTGAGGTAACCGGAACCAACTGATCCAGGTTGCCGTCCCCTAACTCTTTCGCGACACCGGTTAACCTCTGGACGGAACGAACGATTGATCGTTGCAGCCAGAAAGCAAAAAAGAGACTGGCGCCAATCCCAACTAACCCGACAAGAATCATATATCGCGTTGACCGGCCGCTCAGAGTTCGCGCCTCCTGATTCTCAGCGAGCATGTTGTCCTCATTGATTCGGATCACTTCCTGGGCGGTGTCTTTTATCCGGGTGGCAACGGGTAAAAGGGTGTCAAAGTAAACCTGTCGCTTCTGGTTTAGATCTGTCAGATTCCAAAACCTGGCGGTTTCGGAGCTATAAGTCGCGAATAGAGAATGCAACGAATCGGCAAGTGCCTGCTCGCCGGGCAATGTGACATTGTGCTCTTCGATCCGAAGATTCTCGGCGAAAATCGGCTCGTTCTGTTGATACATCTGTCGTCCGCGCGCATCTTCGCCCACCAGTGTGAAAAAGGCCGCAGAGTCCATGCGCTCTAGGCTCTCCTTCATCTGCTGACCGGCCACGACACTCCGATAGTTTTCCTTGAGAAGGAGATCGATCTTTCCACCGAGCGATCGGAACAGAATGATGGCGTAAATGCCGATCCCAGCCACCAGGATCAGGATGGGTGCAATCCCGAAAAAGATTCGCCGCTTCATTCTACGAATTTAGCCAACCGACAAACAAAACCGAGAGCAGGTTAAGCCGGTTGCGTACCAACTCGACCATTCAATTCGCAATAGCTTGATTATCAATTGCTTACAGCGATGCAGATCCCTGGCTGGCGACACGGATTCTCGCAAGTTGCGAGGATCGACTGCATCCAGCGTCGCAGGATACGACACATCATTCGGCTGTCGCCGGACGATGGCACCGGTTCAGGACATAGGTGACAATCTGGTCTGATGCCTTGGGAGAAGAGTGGACCTATGAAACAGCGAGTGGAGCTTGCGCTCAAGACGCAAAAGAGTGAGGACTTTCGGCAATTATGCTAGGAATCGGGATCATTACCGAAGCAGCTTTTGCCCTCTTCGGTCTGTTGCCCGAACGCCTGGACTTATGGGTGTGCTGGCAGGAATCGGCGGCAGCAAGACTGGAGGTAGATCGAGTGTGAAAGGGCAGATCGGTGGTTAAAAGAGTGGTGAAAGCCTGCAGGAAGGAAAAAAGTGCATCGATTAAAGCGAGGTAGCTATTTTCCGACCCGTTGTGCATCGCCGCGATCAGTTTTCTCAAGTTTTGGACTGCCGCGATCAGTAGATCTTGGATCGATTGTTTGATAAGTCCGCGCCAACGAGCACGCTTGAAGCTGTGAAGGTTAGAGGCATCTGCAAAACTGCGTTCTATCAGATGTTGTCGACGCTTCCGATCCAGTTTTGCTTGCTTGGTGTTCGCTTGTCGACGAGCTCGGTCTAAAAGCTTCTGATCTCGATGACGCCGCATTGTTCGGCCAGTTCTGGATCGAGTGCAAAATTTCCTCAAATGGCATTTTAAACACACGCCTCGTTTGGTGACATATTCCCAGGTCAGTCGTACCGAGTGAAGCCGCCGCGGCTTCATCAGTTGCCCGTCTGGGCACAGGAAGGTGTCATTTTTTGGTTGGTAGCGGAACATCGACTCAGGGTAGATCCCGTCGCGACGACCACTGCCAGGGCTGCTTCCCAGGAGGTCAGCCATGTGCGTGCGTAGCTTTCGCTTTTGGCAGACGATGTAGTTCTCTATCGTACCGTATTTGCAGTCAGCGACGATTGTCTGCGCGGCGATCGCAGTATTGGCTTGATGCTGATCAACTAACTCCATCAGTTCATGAGATTCATTGATCCTGCCGGTCGTCGTGTGAACCGCAGTGATGACTCCGTGGGCGTCATCGACCACCCGGTGGTTTTTGTATCGTGGCCGAGTTTTGAATCCGTGCTGACGAACCAATGTGGCTTCTGGATCCGTGTTGCTTTGATACTTCTGGTTTATTTCGGTACGAGGACCTGGTCCGGGCCTATCCGGGTCTTGATCGTCATCGGCCTCGTTCTTTTTAGTGTCTGCTTCCTCGAGCTTCTCAGTTTGTTCACGGCAAGCTTGTCGGATTTGATCCAGAGTCGCAGCATCCAACTCACGAACCGAGTTCAACGATGCGTTGGCATCGATTAAGCTGCTGTCGGCATGGATCTTAGTGCCCTCTACCAAACCTGCTCTGACGCACTGCGCCACGACCCGGCTAAAGAGTGCAACGAAGACTTCTTGGCCCCAGCGCTTGCGGGCTTTGCTCAAGACGCTGTGATTCGCAACCGTGTCGTCCAAGCCATAACCCAGGAACCACATGTAATCGAGTCGTTCCGGGATAATCCGCATCAACTCTCTTTCGCTGCGCACATTATCCAAAAACAGCAACAGCATCATCTTCATGATGACGACCGGATCTTCTGAAACGTTGCCTTTGGTGCCGTAGAATTTTGCGACCTCCCGTCGCACGAAATCCAGTTCCAGCGTCTCGTTAATTCGCCGCAGCGGATGATCACTGCGCACCCGCTTATCCAAGTTCACCTGATAGCTCCACAGCTGCTTCTGTGGATCGCGTTCCCCCATCATGGGGACATAATGTTAGCCGCTAACTACCTTTTTTGTCGATGTTATTCCGTGCCATTTGGGCAACACGCCGTCTTGACGTGACCCTCTGCGGAATCCAAATCAATATTGGTTTGATCCGAACTGTATGATCAGTCCGCCCACAATAATGACCGCGAGTCCTAACCAAGTGGTTAGCTGAACCTGTTCTCGAAATAAAAACTTCCCAAAAAGGACACCGAACAGCGCAAACACACCAACGTATACGCCGAAGATCTTCGAAAAATCCCAGTCGATCGAGTTCACTATCAGGCCATATCCTCCGAGCGCAGCAGCTCCTAAGAACATCAAGATGATATTGTTATTCCTAATACCCATTCGGATCACGGCATCGCCTCCCACCTCAAAGATGGCGGCCAGTGCAAAAACTACCCAAAGAATAAGTTGCATATCGCCGATCAGAATAGCTTGGAACCGGCGGGTCTAAAGAACGTTCTTGGAATCATCGCGCGAAAACGTAATTTGTAGCTTGGCGTACATCATTTTGCATTTTGGTGTAGTGACCCCAGAAATATTTAGCAAGTGATTGCAAATGGCTTGCGGGCGAACGGCCCGCGCTTTGTATTTTCGAATCGCGCAGGAAAAATGTCCGGTCAATTCCTACATCGCTAGGCTTATTAACCCGCGGTGAAATTCTCTTACATCGCCACCAGTTGTGTTAGATTCCGGCGCAAATTCTGGAATGCTCACGACTCGAAAGGGATCACGGATGTTTCCGGGTAAAACGTTGCTTCTTCTTGGTCTCGGATTGTCTTTGGGTCAGACTACTCTTGCGACTACGGCGGCAGGGGTACCTGCTAGAGACTTTCCGCCACCGGTCGATAGCTACCATGACCAACAGATTCCGTCGATTTTCGAGAGACTCGCGGAGCGGATTCAGCGGGAGCCGCTCAACCTTGTTGCAACTATCATTTTTCTCGCGGCGATCATTCACACGTTTCTGACCGCTCAGTTTCGAAAGATTGCTCATCGCTATCAGCGGCGCTACGAGGCTATCGAGGAGTTGTTTCCTGCCGCACTCGATCCACCGGATTCGGCGAAGGAACACGACAAGCTGATCTTCAGGGCTCAGCTTTTTTATTTCATGGGCGAAGTCGAAGCGGTCTTCGGTATCTGGTTAATCCCGCTTTTTGTTGCGATTATCGCGTTCCACGGATGGTCAACGATGGTCGATTATGTCGGACACGTAAACGTCGCCGATGCAATTTTTGTTGTCGTGATCATGGCCATTGCCGGTTCGCTGCCGATCCTTCGTTTTACGGAAACCGTGATCGCTAAAGTTTCGGCAATCGGAAAGGGAACGCCCGCTTCGTGGTGGTTGACAATTCTGACGCTGGGCCCATTGCTCGGCTCCTTCATCACGGGCCCGGCTGCAATGACGATCTGCGCCCTTCTATTGCGTCATCGTTTCTATAGCCTCAAGCCATCGCGGTCGCTGCAATATGCAACGCTCGGCTTGCTGTTCGTCAATATCTCGGTTGGCGGAGTATTAACCCAGTTTGCATCTCCTCCGGTTGTGGTCGTCGCGAGCGTTTGGAATTGGAACCTAGTGTACATGCTAACCCATTTCGGCTGGAAAGCTGTCATCGGAATCATCTTGTCCAATTCGCTTTATTTCACAGTGTTTCGGAAAGAATTCACCAGACTTGCAGCCAACGTTCCAGAAGAGGAGCTAGATCAAGAGGGACGCCGGCCAATTCCGTGGCGGATCACTGGCATCCATATCCTCTTTCTCTGCTGGACAGTAGTGAACGCTCATTATCCTGTGCTTGTGATCCTGGGTCTTCTTTTCTTTCTTGCGTTCGTCTCGGCCACGCGGCTGAACCAGCACGCGATTGCGCTGCGGCCACCGTTACTCGTCGGCTTCTTTCTTGCAGCCCTGATCATTCACGGAGGGTGCCAGCAATGGTGGATAGCGCCTGTTCTCGGGAGCTTGAGTAAATGGCCATTGATGATTGCCGCCACAATCCTCACTGCTTTCAACGATAACGCAGCGGTCACTTACCTTGCATCCCTTGTCCCTGGATTTTCTGACGCATTCAAATACGCGGTGATGGCTGGGGCAGTTACTGGCGGAGGGCTAACGGTAATAGCCAACTCACCGAATCCGGCCGGTCAATCGATCCTCGCGTCGCGATTTGGAGAGACCGGAATTTCGCCACTGTACCTTTTCCTCGGAGCCCTGATGCCAACGCTGATCGACGGAGCCGCGTTTATGTTGCTTCGTTAAGCGCACCAGCAGAAGAATCCTTGCTCTTTGCGACATCGACCTAGGCTGCAGCTCGCAGGTTGCAAATATCGTCAACGCTTATTACGGCGATAACTCGGTCTGATCTCCCTGAAAACGAATCGATCAGAAGCAGCAAGCTAGATTTGGCACGTTAAACGCTTTTCATTCCGAACCGCCTTATTCGTGGAAAGCTCAAATGCCTCCGGCGCAAAGAACGAGCGAATTGCTCTCTTGGAATGAGTCCGCTCAAATCAACCCGCGCGAAGCGGAACCAAGAGAGATTATCAATCCCTATTTTCTCCTCAACGTGAAAGTCGGTGGTGCGTTCAACGAATCTGATTTTGCGGGATAGCTAATCGCGAATCCGTGGACCTCGGTAATCTCGAACGATCCGATCTTTTTTATCAATGAAAACTGCAGATACGATATTCGCCATCCCCACTTATCGCTTGCGCGATGTAGCCACGACAATTGAGGAATACGACGAAAACTTTTGGAGCAACGGCCACTCCGTGAAGATGGTTGTGTTCGACGATTCGAGCTTAGCGAATCACGAGAAGTATTATTCCAAGCTGGAGAAGACCAGAACGGTAAACGACCTTTACTACGTCGGTCCGCAGGAGAAAGAGCAATTTCTGAAGTTCTTGAACAGGAAACTCCGCGACAAAAAACTCGAGTCGCTCGTGCGCACCATTTTTAGGCCAAGTTACGGAGGCAATCGCAACTTTTCGCTGATCTACACCTTGGGCGCATTCCTCGTTAGCGCAGACGATGACATGCGTCCGTATGCCCTGGTTGAGAGCAGCCCGGAATCGTTAAAACCGGAGGAAGTAAGTCGCGGCCGTTTGAAAAAACCGGGCGAAAACGGGTATATCGACAAGTCGTTCGACATTCTTACTTCCTTCAAAGATGTGCTGGGAAAAAAAGTGAGCGAGTTGCCGGGTAATTTCGAATCCGGAAACCTCCTGATCGACACCTCGATGGACCTCGAGACAAACGTGACTAAAGAATTTGTGACCGAAAACTCGCTCCTACTCGAGGATGGACCAGTCTCAAAAAACGCAATTGTCAAAATCGCGCAGAGTTTTCGAACCGGCACCAACGACATCGACGCGCTCGACTATGTGGAGATGTATCTGCATGACGAAGACCAACGACAGAAAGATTTGCACGAGATCAATGAGGTCTACGTCCTAGAGAACTTCCGGCCCGTTGTCACCAACAAAAATTGGCGAATCGATTGCGCAGTTGCCGGCTACGATAACCGGCTCGGCCTGCCTCCTTTTTTCCCCACCCGGCTTCGTTTTGAGGATTATATCTATCGATTGTGGATCCAGCAGGACGGCATTGTCGCAGCGCATACCGACGCCGTGCAGACCCACATCAAGAACAACTATATGCGAAGTCCGCTGGCGACGGACGTTTTCAACGAAGAGATCTGTACGTTGTTGAAGAAAAAAATAAAATCGTCGCTCGTATCGGTTGATGATTTGTCGATCCGATTCGAGTACGAGGGTGAAGTGACTCTGCAGGATAGCGAAGAAATTCTGCAACGAATCACCACAGTTCATACTCGTGTCCTGGACGCGGCAGCTTCGACGAAAATCCCCGAGCGAAAAGAGGCGTTGCTGTTATTCGCCGAAAATTTGGCGCGCTCTTTCTATGGCTTCGAACCGGATTTTTTTCAACAGAATGTGTCGCGGATCGTTGATGACGTTGTGAGCCAAATTCATGCAACCCTAGAAATCTGGCCAACGCTGGTTGAGATTTGTTACTTCCATAAGGACAAACGAGAGTTCCCCCAACGCAAAGTACAAAACAAGCGAATCAAACGGCGCACCGGCGCCAGCTGAGTTTGGGGCGGTACAGGTTCAGGACCACACCACCACCCCCCTTTTTGGCTATCGGCGATTGGCTATGGTATTCGACTAAAGGTCTTCCGCCGTTGCGCTCGCCGCCTGGCTGAGACACGTTGCCGCTTATGTCGCTTACCCCTTCCAATATGGTCGAACTGGGATCCGGCGCTCCGGATTTCACGCTTCCAAATCCGCTCACAGGTAAGATCGTCCGACGCGACGATTTCTCGGGCTCCCAGGCCCTACTCATCGTCTTTATGTGTGCGCATTGCCCCTACGTGGTCCACGTCAAACCGGCGCTGATTCAGTTAGGAAACGATTACCGTTCGCGCGGGGTCGGCATCGTGGGCATCAGCGCAAACGATCCGGTCGAATACCCGGAAGATGCGCCGGAAAATCTCGCCAAGTTCAGCCGCGATCTTTCGTTTCCACTCCTTTTTGACGAAACCCAAGAGGTTGCAAGATCCTATGAAGCAGCTTGCACTCCGGACCTCTTTCTCTTTGACCAAGAGCGCAAACTCGTCTACCGCGGTCAACTCGATGACAGCAGGCCCGGAAACGGGAAACCGCTTAATGGAAAGGATATCCGAGCGGCTTTGGATGCGGTACTGAACGGCCAGCCAGTTTCTCCTGATCAAAAGGCCAGCGTCGGCTGCAACATCAAGTGGAGAAGGGGTTAGGGGTTAGGGGTTGGAAGTTGCAGGTTGCAGGTTGCAGGTTGCGGGTTGTCACCGCGGATGTGGTCTATTCGTACCGGTCTTGGGCCGACGATCATACTTTCGGCCGCGCTTTTCGGAACCACTGAGATAACGAGCTAGGCCGCCGATGAGACGGGATGCCGGTTCTGCCATAGCGTCTAAGGTTTCGTATTTGGGCTCTGGGATTAGTCCAATGTCGAGACTGTAGATGAGTTGCGCGCGAAGTTCACCGACAGATCCTTTGGAAATCGTTAGGAACTGGATGAATTCGACGTTTCCGTCGCGCTCGTATCCTTCGGCGAAATTTGAAAGGACCGAGATTGAAGCCCGCTCCATCTGATTAACCAAGCTCCGACTTTGGACAAACGAAGGTGTTCGCGACAACAACCCTGCCTCGCGAACAAAGGCTCTACATGCTTTGAAAGCCTCGAAATCCCGAAAATCATTTACGCTGGCCATTCTCGGACCATAGCAAATCGAAAAAAGATATTACAACAATAAAACTACGTGTTGTTATATTCACTCTGCCGCACGGTGTGCACCTGCTAACCTGTAACCTGTAACCTGCAACCTGTAACTCCTCGTCACCGTCCCCCTCCGATCTCCAAAATAGCTCCGGTGACGTAAGAAGCGGCCGGCGACAATAACCAAACAACCCCTGCAGCGATTTCGGATGGGAGCCCGGCCCTCTTCATTGGAATGCCGGGGCTCAGCCGCTGCAACCGATTCGGCGCTCCAGCTGTACGATGAATATCTGTTTCGATCAAGCCGGGCGAAACCGCGTTAACCCGAATGCCTTCGGCAGCAACTTCCCTGGCCAGACCAATGGTAAAGCTGTTCATCGCGCCTTTGGTCGCGGCGTAATGTACCCACTCGCCGCCGCCTCCAGTACGGGCGGCCAGTGAAGAAATGTTGACGATCGCGCCACCGCTTTTCCCGTAGCGCGTAGACATCCTCTTTACCGCCTCTCGCGCGCAGAGCATGGGACCGACCACGTTGATGATCATCAACTGCTCGAGCGTTGCAGCATCAACCTCGTCCACTCGGACGAACCCTCCGGTGATACCGGCGTTGTTCACCAGAGCCCGGACCGGTCCCAATTCCTCTTCGGCTCGTCGAAACAAATGAAGGATATCGGATTCCTCTCCGATATCGGCACCAATGGCACACGCTGCGCGGCCCCGTTTCCTAATCTGATCGACCATGTGTTTTGCAGCCGCTTCGTCGCGCACATAGTTTACCGCCACCGCGTAACCGGAGTCCGCTGCTGCCAGTGCCACCGCCGCTCCGATGCCTCGGCTAGCCCCGGTGACTACCAAGGTGCCGTGTGCGGGTCGCGAAATAATCTCGTCCATTGCGCGTTCAGAGCTTTTTCCTGCGCCGATAGAGCGTAGCCGGATCAATTCCGAGGGTATTGGCGGCCTCTTCGATGGTTCGCGAATTGGCCAGGACACGACGGATGTGCTCGTTCTCCAAATCTGATAACGTGGCGGGGCCGCCGATGCGCGGCTCCTGCGGCGCAATCGCAAGATCGGCGAGATCCTCTGGTTCGATCCAGTCACCTTCCGCGAGGATGGCCGCGCGCTCTATGACGTTGCGCAATTCACGAAGATTGCCGGGCCAAGAATAGTGCTCAAGCGCAGACAACGCCGCCGGCGAGAATCGAAGCGAACTTCTCCCTGATCGGGCACCAAAAAAACCGAGTTGTTTGTTCGCGATCCGAGCCAAGTCAATCAGTCGATCGCGCAAAGGTGGCAACGTAATGGTAATCACGTTGAGCCGGTAGAAGAGGTCCTCCCGAAATTGGCCCTGGGCCACTGCCTCAGTCAGGTTGCGATTGGTGGCGGAGATGACGCGGACATCGGCCTTCCGCGCGCGAGTGTCTCCAACTCGTTCATACTCTCGCTCCTGTAGTAAGCGCAGTAGCTTGGCTTGGACTTCCGGAGGCAAATCTCCGATCTCGTCCAAGAAGAGCGTCCCACCTTCCGCCGCAGCTATTTTTCCGATCGCATCGGTATGAGCGCTGGTAAAAGCCCCCTTGACATGTCCGAACAAATCGCTCTCCAACAGGTCGCGAGAAAGGCTCGGGCAACTCACCGTGATGAACGCCCCGCGTGCGCGACGGCTTCGCTCGTGCATTGCGCGAGCTAGCATGCTTTTACCCGTTCCGCTCTCCCCTAAGAGCAAGACCGTTGCTTCGCTGACCGCGGCTTTGTTCGCTATTCCCAGCGCCTTCTGCATCAACGGGGCGTCCGACTCTAAATCAAATTCGCCTGATTCAGCCTGCAACCGGCTCTCGAGTTCCACTACTCGGTTTTCCAATTGCCGGGTTCGATTGATCCGATTCAAGACCTGCCGCACTTGATCCGGAGTGCACGGTTTGGCCAGGAAGTCGTAGGCGCCGCGACGCATCGATTCGACTGCGGTCTCGATCGAGGCATAAGCCGTCACCATGACAACCGAAACATTAGGATCGCGGCGAAGTATCTCGCCCAGAAGGTCCAGGCCACTTTCCTGCTGCAGTTTCAGGTCGAGTAAAATCACCTGGAAAGCGTTTGTCTCCATCCGCCGTAAAGCCTCCTCGCCGGTGGACACCGTCGCCACCTCATGATCCATCGACTCCAGCGCGGTCGCCATGGTTTGGCGGATATTCTTTTCGTCATCAACAACCAGGATTCGCATACCGTAAGAATTCACCGAGCAGTCGATCATGGGCCATGTTGACCGCTCGAGCGCTCAAGTGAAGCTTTGTCCGACTCATCAGGTGATCTCAGCCAGACGATCGGTAGGGCAAAGCTTCAGCTCGGCCGCGCTATGCACCTTGATTCGTCTTAGCTCCAGGCGCAACCGGCGCTTGGGAAAGTAACGATCCCAGCCAGATTGCAATCGGTCCGGCATGCGGAAAAACCTGGACAGGAACTCCTATCAAATATCAAATTTGAACGGGCAGGAATATCTGCGCCCGATAGAAGGCCAATCGAACGTGAGCGGGGCGCTCTTCATTTCGATTGAGAACCGCCGACAGATATCCAGCGTCCATTTCGACATGTAGGAAAAGAAGACTATGAGTTCCCCCGGAAGTATTTCTTTTGCCATCAAACACAAATTGTTATGGGCCGGCATCATTGCGCTCGGCACAATCGCGCTCAGTATGATTGCGTTGAGTCGGGGCGAACCCGTCAACGCTGCCTGGCTGGTCATTGCCGCGGCCTGTATCTACTTCATCGCCTACCGCTTCTATGGCCTTTACATAACCAGTAAAGTCCTGCGAATCGACCCGACGCGGCAGACTCCCGCTTACCGCCACAATGACGGCCTCGACTACGTGCCGACCAACCGTTACGTGCTGTTCGGTCACCATTTCGCCGCCATCGCCGGCGCAGGGCCCCTCGTCGGACCGGTGCTCGCCGCGCAAATGGGATATCTGCCCGGCACCCTCTGGATTCTCGCCGGCGTCGTCTTCGCCGGAGGAGTGCAAGATCTCACCGTCCTGTTCCTGTCAACCCGCCGCGACGGGAAGACACTGGGAGACATGGTGCGCTCCGAGATGGGTCCGGTAGCGGGTGGCATCGCCCTCGTTGGCGTGATGCTGATTATGGTGATCCTGCTCGCTGTTCTGGCGTTGGTTGTGGTCAAGGCGTTGGCCGTCAGCCCATGGGGGACATTCGCTGTGTTTTGCACTATCCCGATCGCGTTGCTGATGGGTGTCTACAGCCGCTTCATTCGGCCCGGACGTATCGCGGAGATGTCGCTACTCGGATTGGTTCTTCTGTTAGCGGCCTTATTGTTTGGCCGGACGGTCTCCGAGAGCCCGGCGCTCGCACCGTTTTTTAACTTCCGCGGCGATACGCTGGCGCTGATGACCATTGGCTATGGATTTGTGGCCTCCGTTCTGCCGATCTGGCTGCTGCTCGCCCCACGAGATTACCTGTCGACCTTTCTCAAAGTCGGGACAATCTTCCTGCTCGCGATCAGCATCGTCTTGGTACGGCCGGAGTTGAAAATGCCCGCGATCACTCGTTTCATCGATGGGACCGGTCCGGTGTTCTCCGGTAGTTTATTCCCTTTCCTGTTTATAACCATTGCCTGCGGCGCGGTCTCAGGCTTCCACTCGCTCATCTCTTCGGGGACGACCCCGAAGATGCTCGAGAATGAGAACCAGGTCCGCTTTATCGGCTACGGCGCTATGCTGATGGAATCATTCGTGGCCATCATGGCGATGATCGGCGCCTGCGTAATGGAACCTGGCGTCTACTTTGCCATGAATAGCCCGGCGGCCTTGATCGGCACGAACGTCACTCAGGCCGCCCAGGTCGTTTCGGGGTGGGGCGCCACCATCACCCCCGACCAAATTAGCCAGATCGCTCGGGATGTCGGCGAAAACACCGTACTTTCTCGCACGGGCGGCGCGCCGACCTTGGCCGTTGGCATCGCCACCATCCTGTCGAATCTCCTTGGCGGGCGGGCGTTGATGGGAATCTGGTATCATTTCGCGATCCTGTTCGAGGCTCTTTTCATCTTGACCACCGTCGACGCTGGCACGCGCGTGCTTCGGTTCATGATCCAAGATCTGGTCGGCAGCATCGTCCCCGCTTTCAAGGCAACCACATCGTGGGTGAACAACTTGATCGGCTCGGCTGTGGCGGTGGCAGCCTGGGGTTATTTCCTGTATCAGGGCGTCATAGACCCCCTGGGCGGCATCAATACCTTATGGCCGCTGTTTGGCATCTCAAATCAGATGCTGGCCGGGATCGCCCTTAGCCTTTGCACTGTCGCGCTCTTCAAGATGAAGCGGCAGTACCACGCTTGGGTTACTATTCTGCCGACCGTCTGGCTGCTGATATGCACGCTAACGGCAGGCCTCCAGAAAGTGTTCAGCGCCGACCCGGCCATTGGCTTCATCTCACACGCCTGGAAATTCAACGACGCATTGTCGACTGGAAAGATGTTGACACCGGCCAAGAGCGTCGCCGAAATGCAGAGGATCATTTTCAACGATTACGTCGACGCGACCTTGGCGGTTCTGTTCGTTGCAGTGTTGATAGCAGTTGTTTTTTACGGGCTGATCAGCATCCGTAAGGCATTTAGCAATCCCAATGCGACCGCCATTGAGATCGGCGCTGCAGCGACACCCGCGGTGGAAGCGAGTCATGCCTAACGTTCGATCCATTTTTACCGTGGCCGCGCAGACAGCCCGTCTCATGGTTGGTATTCCCGACTACGATACCTATGTCGAGCATCGACGAATGTATCACCCGGGAAAGCCAATCATGACCTATGAGGAGTTCTTCCGAGAGCGCCAGAACGCTCGCTATGCTGTCGGTAAGGGAAAATTTCGCGGATGCTGCTGAGATGATAGCAGATCGCAAATTGCAAATTTGGCTATCGGCTATCGGCTATTTGTAAGCGCCCCGGGGCATATGCTTGACACGTTAGTTTGATGACTGTTAACTCAATCTAATCCCCTACCGTTCAAACCCCCAATGAACTATCCATATCCCTCCCACAGGCGTATTCTGTCTAAGTCTTTTTTGGCAGCCGCTGCTGCATTTTTGTTGCCTGCAACGCTACAGGCTGCTGGTGTCACGATCCATTTTGCCGGCGACTCTGACGTCGGTGAGGGCGGACGGTGGACAAAAGCGCTTGCGGAAGAATGGGCGAAAAAGACCGGAAACACGCTCGAATACATTAGCCGTCCGAACGACGCTTCGGCCACGCTGCAACAGTTTCAGCAATATTGGGCCGCCAAAAGCGGAGATGTCGACGTTTACATGATTGACGTCATTTGGCCCGGAATTGCTGCTCCCCACGCCGTTGACTTAAAAAAATACTTCAAAGAGGACGAAATCAAAGCGCACTTCCCGCGGATCATCGAGAACAACACGGTGGGCGGCAAGCTCGTCGGAATGCCATTTTTTACCGATGCCGGCGTCCTTTATTACCGCACCGATCTTTTAGAGAAATATGGCTATAAGGAGCCACCGAAAACCTGGGAAGAACTAGCCGAGATGGCGAAGAAGATTCAGGACGGCGAGCGGAAAGAGGGCAAAGCCGATTTCCAGGGATTTGTTTTCGAAGGAAAGGCTAGCGAAAGCGTGACCTGTAACGCGATCGAGTGGGTGTACAGTTATGGTGGCGGCACGATCATCGATCCCGATAAAAAGGTCACGATCAACAATCCAAACGCCATCAAGGCGCTCGAGACGGCGAAAAGCTGGGTAGGAACGATCTCTCCGCAGGGTGTCGTGAGCTACGGCGAAGAAGAGGCTCGAAACATTTGGCAAAACGGCGGCGTGGCCTTCATGCGCAACTGGCCGTATGCCTACGCATTAAGTGCCGATCCGAAGAGCCCAATATCCGGGAAATTCGATGCCACAGTTCTCCCGAAAGGCGGAGCGAACGGAAAGAACGCTGCGTGCCTGGGGGGCTGGCAATTGATGGTCTCCGCGTACTCCAAGAATCCCGAGGTGGCCTCCGACTTGGTGCGGTATCTTTGTTCGCCCGAAGCGCAAAAGAAGCGCGCGATCGACCTAAGCCAGCTTCCCACGCGCCCGGAGGTTTACAAAGACCCGGAAGTGTTGGCAAAAAACAAGTGGTTTTCGAACGCACTGGACATCTTGAACAACGCGATAGCCCGCCCGTCGACGGTCACCAAGGCAGACTATAACCAAGTCTCGACCTCCTTTTTCCAAAGTGTGAATAAGGTTCTGAGTGGGGGTGAATCGGCCCAGCAGGCCGTCGCTGACGTCGAGCGAGTATCCAAACGGATCGTAAGATAACGGCTCTCAACCGGACACTCCAACGGTGGCCAAAGAAATCGATCTGTACGCACGCCAAAAGCGCTTAGCGTGGTTTCTGATCACGCCGTCGGTGTTGGTCGTGCTGTTGATTATCGCGTATCCCACGGTCCAGGTCATTGTTTATTCGTTCATGAAATATAAGCTTGACGGGGTAACCCCGCCAGGCTTTGTCGGGTTTGATAACTATGCGTTCGTATTCTCCGACCCCGATTGGTGGAATGCGGTCTGGGTCACGTTAATTTTTACTTTCTTCTCCGTTGGCCTGGAGAGCGTCTTAGGTCTGACCATCGCCATGGTGGCAAACTCGAAGTTTAAAGGCCGGACCTTCCTGCGTGTCGCTATCCTGGTTCCCTGGGCTATTCCGACCGTTGTTTCCTCCCAGATTTGGAAGTGGATGGTCAACGATATCTATGGAGTCGTAAATATCGTCCTCACCAACCTGCACATTATCCCGCAAAAAATAGCCTGGCTGGCAACTCCTGCGACGGCGCTGCCAGTTATCATTGCGGTGGATGTCTGGAAAGCGACACCTTTTATGGCGTTGCTGTTAATGGCAGGCTTACAGTTAGTTCCAAAAGACCTGTACGAGGCCGGATCGATCGATGGCGCTACCAAGATTAAGCAATTCTGGGCAATCACACTTCCGTTGGTAACACCGACTCTGCTCGTCGCCCTGATTTTCCGGACACTCGATGCCTTGCGCGTGTTCGACATTTTTTATGTGATGGTTGGGGGTCAAGGCAACATGGCAACGATGGCAGTTTACAATCAGCAACAGCTGATTTCGTTTCTGGACGCCGGGGTGGGTTCATCGACCTCGGTTATCATCCTGATTATCATTATGGTGTTTGTTGTGCTCTACACTCGCTTTAGCCGAACTAGCTTCGAATGAACAACGCTACCGATACCAAAGCTGTGCCCGTTCGGGTCAGCAGCGCCACCAAAGAGAGCGATACCAAAGCTGTGATCCTTCGGATCCTTTTTTACCTGTTGGTCGTCGTCATCATCGTTTTCAACCTGTTCCCGTTTGTCTGGGCGCTTCTTTCCTCATTCAGGCCAAGTAGCGAGCTGTTCTCCACGAAACTTTTGCCGACCGCATTGACGCTCGATCACTTCCAGGCAGTATTTAAGGACGCCCGTTTTGTTGCGGGTCTCATTAACTCAATCATCGTGGCCGGTTGCACGGTCCTGATCGCCCTCGGACTTGGCAGTTTATGTGCCTACGCGCTCGGTCGCCTTCCTTTTCGTTTTAAAGGGCCGGTGCTTTACCTCGTGTTAACGATGACCATGTTCCCAACGATCGCCGTACTTTCGGGTCTGTTCGTCATGCTCAAGACTTTGAGTCTGTTCAACACGCGGCAAGGCCTTATCGTCACCTATCTGATCTTCACGATGCCGTTCACGATTTGGGTCATGACGCAGTATTTCCGTAGCTTGCCGAAAGAATTGGAGGAGGCTGCTTATGTTGACGGGGCATCCCCGTTGAAAGTGTTTTGGGACATTCTACTCCCACTAACCGTGCCGGGCTTGGTCTCGACCGGTTTGCTGGCCTTCATCGCCGCCTGGAATGAATTCTTGTTCGCTCTTACGTTCACCGTAACTGACACGATGAAAACGGTCCCGGTCGTCATTTCGCAATTCAGCGGGAGCAGTTCTTTTGAGCAGCCTTGGGGGTCGATTATGGCGGGCTCGATGGTTGTCACCATACCACTCGTGATCCTTGTCATGGTTTTCCAGTACCGTATCGTCGAAGGCCTCACCGCTGGCGCGGTCAAAGGCTAATCCGCCCCATCTGACCTTGAATGGGATAACGATTAGCAAATCGCTTATATTTCCTATTTTCTATTTTGCAATTCGTTGCGCTTCGTTCGACAACCGCCGAGTAGTGCTCGCGGAATTTCATTGACCCCTCGGAACCGCTTGCGCGCGATCCCGCTTCGCTCGAACGTATCCCGCCGTTTGGCGACTAATCGATAAAACTGTAAAACATAACAACCTTACCATGAAAGCTTCCTCTCTTTTTCGCTCCATGCGGATGGCTGCGCTCGCGCTGGCCGCTGTGTTTTCCGTTTTCGCGTTTACCACTCGCGTGTTCGCGGATGACTTGCCCACGTTTTCCGATCCGGACGTGAACACCTTCGTCAAATCTTACGCGCAGTTCGTCGATAGCTACATCGAGGCATTAAAGGCGGCGAAAACCGGCGACAATTCTAAGCTGGCTAACGTCCAAACCAAAGCAACGGAGCTTCAGGCGCAAGCCACTCAGGCGACTGGGAAATTGAAAGCGGACGAAACTGAAACGTTCCAGAAATTTCTCACCACCTGCACCGCCAAAATCACGGACGCTTCCAAGTAAGGCGATTCCATATTGCGCTTTACCGCGGGTAACAGCCGTGACTCTGTTACAGTGCGCTGTATAGTGGGGAATCCGCCACTCGGTTGTGGCGCTGTGGACGCCAGTGGCATGGAGCGACGCAAG
Organism: uncultured Verrucomicrobiae bacterium; assembly: GCA_963804425.1. Taxonomy (GTDB): domain Bacteria; phylum Verrucomicrobiota; class Verrucomicrobiia; order Chthoniobacterales; family JAFAMB01; genus DASTDH01. The sequence continues at coordinate 238,451 of CAWDQF010000012.1, forward strand.
CCCGTGGATCCACATCGCCGGGTCGCAGATTCCGACTATACAGCGCACTACTATGCCATTCCAAGTCGAAGCAGGAGAGACCGTACGCGAAGCGATCCTGCGGACCCGCAATGAGCGTCTGGATAAAGTGATCGCTGCGCTGCAGGGTAAACCGCAGCCGTCATCGGAAGCTATCCACGACGCGCGCAGAGAGTTGAAACGCTTGCGCTCACTCGTGCAGCTCGGTCGGGGATCAATGGATAAGTTGATCCGAACCAGAGAAAATCAGGCTTTGCGCAACGCCGCACGCGCCCTTGCTCAGAGCCGGGACGCCTCCGCTTTGTTGGAAACGATAGAAGGCGTCTTTGGATCATTGACGCCGGAAGATCGTAAGAGTCGGCGTGTTTCTCCGGAGGGCCGGCAGCTGTTGAAGCAAGTTTGCCACGACTTGCGCCAGCATGCCGAGCGAGGGCTCGACCCAATGGAAATTAAAGCAACCGTGAAATTGCTCCGGGATATGAAACGCCGGATGTGGCTGCCCGATGCGGCTTTACCTGAGGATTGGTATGCAATCGCCGGTGACGGTCTCCGCCGCACCTACCGGCAAGGGAGAGAGCTGTTTGCCGTATTCAACTCAATCGGTCTACAAAACGCCAGCGACGAGCTTTGGCATGAAACTCGCAAGCGGGCGAAAGCGCTTGGATATCAACTGCGCTTCCTGCGGAAGATCTGGCCCGGAGCGTTAACCGCGATCGCGGAACAGCTCGAGGAGCTAGCTGAGCGGCTGGGAGACGATCACGATCTAGCTCTGGTTCGGCTTCGGTTAGCTCAAGCCGTCCTACCAGAAACGGAGTTTGAAGCGTTTTCGGCCGCCCGACAAACTCTTTTGCGAACGATCGACCGACGAAGGCGAAGACTGCAAACTGAAGCGTTGCGCCGGAGTGCTCTGGTTTATCTCGAGCCGCCGCGACGGTTTGTGAAGCGCATACGTTGTTACTGGGAATGTTGGCAAAATCAGCAGCCACAGCTAGCCTCGACAACCCCGGTTCAACCGGCCAATTCGGCGTTGGTGTAACGGGAATCGCCCGTGACGTCAGGGCCAAACCAAGAAGGTGGTGCAAACTCGCCCGCCTGGGATTCGGATGAAAACTCCACTTCGACGGTTTGCAGCCGCGACTGAGAACCCTGGTAAACATCGAGTTCCGCAGTGAGCCCGTTCGCAAGAGAGATCCGGTGACGGCGCTTGAATACGCGCCGCCCCTCGGACAACGGCCACAATTGGGTAAACTGGTCTGGACCGATCGCGAGTTCGACCTCCAACCGGGTCGGAGCAGTTCCACTTTTTACAGTCAAAAAGCAGGCCGTGCGATTTACCCGACGAAGGCGTAGTTCGATTGGTACCCTGGGGGGATCCTGAAAGACCAGGTAGCCTTGTTCGATGAAGGCACCGGTCGGAAGAGGAGGCAGCTTCTCACCGATAACCAGAAATTTTCGCTCCGTTTCCATCAGAGGCTACAAGTGAGAGGTTGCAGGTCGCAGGCGAACAATCCCGGCTACTGGACAAGCTGACCACACCGCTGAGCGATCACTGTTTACTGCTTACTATCTACGACCTCAGGGTTGGGAGGGCGGAGTCGGACTGGGTGGTGGAGTTGGACTAGACGGAGCGGACTGTTCCGCCTTGGACGAATTCAGATTTTTCATCTGGTCACCGAGGGACTTTATTTCCGTTTCCAGAGCCGCCGTCTGCTGCTTTAGCTGGGCACTGATGTTATCTCGGTTAGCATTTGGCAGATACAACATCGCCCCGCCGCCAACAATCAACCCTAAGAAAAAAGCAAGTAATAGTCTCATGCCACAGCCATTCTAAACAACCTCCCGCGAAACAACAGCAAATCCTGTGGACGGTTCGTAGTTCAGCGGCCAGCTCTCGGCATGGTTCGCGGGGATCCGTCATAACCCGCAGTTGCGTTTGGGCGAAAGCTTGGCGATCGTTCAAAGTGAACCGCAAAATCCGAGCAATCCGGCTACGCCGGCTCCAAGGCAAACTTGATGACCTCGCCTGCGAATTCACCAAAGTCCATTTTGCGTGGTTTCGTCGTCCGAACCCGGTCTGGCAACCGGCTGTAAATTTTTTTCAGTGTTCCCACTGCTTCCGAATCTGCGTGGATTTAGCCGGCGTCGATCCGAAAGATATCGACCTGACGGTGCAGCCGGGACGCTTGTGGATCCGCGGCCATCGCTCCCCGCCAGAACCGCGCTCCGATGAAGATCCGGACGTGGCGTTTCCTCTGAAAACAATCCGACTGCTCGCAATGGAGATCGACTACGGTCTTTTCGAGCGAGCGATTCCCCTGCCCACTGACGCCGACATCACTCGAGTCGCATCGGATTGGGAGAACGGAATTCTCTGGATCGAAGTTGCGCGCCTGCACCAAGCATAACCTTTAACCGGTGGGGGCAAAGTCCACCCGGCAGGCCCGCTGACGGATTGCCCGCTATTACAACAACATGAATCAAGCGGAAACTGACCAAAATCAAGTCTCGCTATCTGGCAACGGTTCGCCAAATGAACCCTCCACGCTGACTACTCGTGGAGGTCAAGAGACTGGCTCACATTCGGAGCAGACCGAGTCGCCCGGTCAACAAGCCGTTCCCAATGCAGAACGCGACGTTCGGGATGTGGCTATTTTGCCCGTTCGCAGCATTGTGATCTTTCCTGGAATGGTTGTGCCTCTCACCATTGGTCGACCCTCGGCCTTGAAATTGATCGATAGCGAGCTGCCAGAAAATAAATATCTCGGACTTTTCACCCAAAAAGATGAGACCAACGAGCGACCAGGACCGGCCGATCTCTATGCCGTAGGCGTGCTAGCTCAGGTCCTGAAACTCATCCGGCAACCGGATGGATCGGTCGTGTTAATCGTACAGGCTCAGCACCGGATCCGTCCGGAAACGTTCCAGCAGGTAGAACCTTATCTGCGTGCGACCGTGAGCGCAGTCCAAACCGTTCCTCCCTCGGACGATAAGGCGCTGGAAGCGGCCTTTAACAACTTGAAGGAGGCAGCCACTAAGCTGTTGGATCTTTCACCGGAAATTCCTGATCAGGCGCGAACTGTTCTGGCGAACGTGGAACAACCGGAGGCTTTAGCCGATCTGCTCGCTGGGAACCTAGGGATCGAGGTCGCCCGGAAAGAGTCTATTCTGGAAGAGACCGATCTGATGCAGCGGATGCGATTGGTGCAGGAGTCGCTCCAAAGACAGCTGGAGATCGCCGAACTGCAGCAAAAATTACGGCAAGATGTTGAAGGCCAGTTCTCCGACACTCAACGGCGCGCTTATCTTCGCGAACAGCTCCGCGCCATCCAGCGTGAGTTGGGCGAGGAAGAACCGGGCGACGAGGAACAAGTCGAACAGCTTCGCACCAAATTGAGGGAATCGGGAGCGCCGCCCGCAGTTCTGGAGGTCGCCGAAAAAGAGTTGAAACGTCTGGCTCACGTTTCCAGCGCTAGCCCAGAAACATCTGTCATCGTTTCTTATCTGGAAATGCTGGCCGACCTGCCCTGGCAGAAAAAGACGGACGATCAAACCGATCTCAACCGGGCCCAAGAGATCCTCGATCGAGATCATTTCGGATTGGAACGAGTAAAACGGCGGATCGTCGAGTTTCTGGCCGTGCGCAAGCTCAATCCAGAGGGAAAGAGTCCGATCCTTTGTTTTCTGGGTCCGCCCGGCGTCGGTAAAACAAGTCTAGGACAATCAATTGCGGATGCGCTGGGACGAAAATTCTCCCGCGTCTCGCTCGGCGGAATCCGGGATGAAGCAGAAATTCGAGGCCACCGGCGCACCTATATTGGGTCGATGCCCGGGCGTATCATTCAAGAGATTCGCCGGCTCGGCGTCCGCAATCCAGTACTGCTGTTGGACGAACTGGACAAGATCGGAGCGGACTTCCGGGGAGATCCGGCAAGCGCGCTCTTGGAAGTGCTCGACCCGCGACAAAACCACACGTTCGTCGACCGATACCTCGATGTTCCGTTCGATCTGAGCAACGTGATTTTCATCGGCACCGCCAACTACGTTGAGGGTATTCCACCTCCCCTCCGAGACCGAATCGAGATGATCAATATTCCCGGTTATACCGAGACCGAGAAACTCCGGATCGCTCAGAATTATCTGGCTCCGCGGCAGCTGAGCGAAAACGGATTGAAACCAGAACAGTGTCAGTTCACTGAAGAAGCGATCCTGGCGATTATCCAGGAATATACTTACGAAGCTGGCGTTCGCGATTTGGAACGCCGCATCGCTGCGGTCTGCCGGAGCGTAGCGGCTGAGATTGCGAAAGGCGTCCAAGCCGAAGTCATCGCTGGACCCTCATTTGTTCGGGGTGTGCTCGGAAACGCGGCTCGCAGTATCCGGGAACAGCGTCTGTCGGAAGATTTGATCGGCGTGGTGACCGGACTGGCGTACACCCCCACAGGGGGCGATGTCTTGTTCGTGGAAGCAACCCGGTATCCCGGGAAGGGCGAATTGCTCCTTACCGGACAGGTGGGCGACGTGATGCGCGAATCGATGCAAGCGGCTTACAGCCTGGTAAGAAGCCGGGCGAAACAATTGGGGGTCGATCCACAGATCTTCAGCCAGAGCGATGTCCATATTCATGTTCCAAGCGGCGGAGTTCCGAAAGATGGACCGAGCGCCGGTATTGCTATCACAACGGCTCTAGCCAGTCTATTCAGCGAGCGACCGATTCGCAGCGACGTGGCCATGACCGGTGAAATCACGCTCCGTGGTCTGGTCCTGCCGATCGGTGGCCTTAAGGAAAAAAGCTTAGCAGCGCTCCGCGCCGGTATCCGCAAGGTGCTCTTTCCTAAAGCAAACGAAAAGGACCTCGAAGAAGTTCCTCAGGAAGCTAAGGAACGTCTGGAATTTGTTCCGGTATCCGAGATTGATGAGGTACTGGAGATAGCGCTGCTGCCGAAGCTGGAGCGCTGAAAGGCATCGAAATATTTGATGCGTCGCACCATTGCTTGCTCGCGCGCTTGCGGTTAATTGCGGCCTTTGCGTTTCCAAAATGGGCCGCCTCTTCGATCTAAATCCTCAACAGCTTGAAGCGGTCAAGACCACGTGCGGACCCGTTCTCATTCTTGCCGGTGCCGGTACTGGCAAAACTCGGGTGATTACTATGCGAGTCACCTATCTGCTACATCAGGGGATTAGTCCCGAGGCGATTCTCGCCGTCACTTTCACCAACAAGGCAGCCAACGCAATGCGCGAACGAATCGGGACGATGGTGAATCGAACGGAAGCGAGGCGGCTGACGATTTGCACCTTCCATGCTCTCTGCGTTCGCATTCTTCGTCAGGATATTGATCGCCTCGGTTATAAGAAAAATTTCGCGATTTACGACGAGGGCGATCAGATCGGACTTATCCGGAAGATTATTTCCCGAATTTCCGCTAAGAACGAAAAGCTTGATCCGCAACAAGCCAGGAATCTGATCAGTCGGGCGAAGAACCAGCATTGGAAGCTGGCTCAATCGGCTACGAACAATAGCCTGTTAGCAGCGGTGTTCGAACGTTATCAGGAAGACTTGAAGGCAGCAAACGCGGTCGATTTCGACGATCTCTTAATTTTGACGGTGCGTTTGCTCGAGACGAATCCGGACATCACAGGCAAATGGCAACAGCGATATCAATACCTGATGATCGACGAGTTCCAGGACACGAATCGCTTGCAACTGGAATTGGTGCGCTACCTTGGCCAAAAGCATGGCAACGTCTGCGTCGTCGGAGATGATGATCAAAGTATCTACGGATGGCGGGGAGCGGAGATCGCCAACATCCTCGAGTTTGAAGCCCACTTTCCCGATCCCAAGATCATCAAGCTAGAGCAAAACTATCGCAGTTCGACGGCAATCCTCGGATTGGCCAACAGCGTGATTCGGCATAATCCCCGACGACGACCGAAATCGCTCTGGAGCGAAAAAGAAGTTGGCCAAAACGTGAAGATCGTTGCTGTCCCGGACGATCGGAAAGAAGCGAATTATATCGTCTCGGAACTGCAGAAACAGCAGCTCGAAGAAACCGGCCCTTGGAGCCGCTTTGCCGTTATCTTCCGGATGAACGCCCAATCCCGTTTGTTTGAAGAGCAGTTGCGGCGCCTGCAGATTCCGTACCAGATTATCGGTGGACGCAGTTTCTTTGAGCGGAGAGAAGTGAAAGATCTACTGGCCTATCTCGCCTGCTTGGCCAATCCGCACGACGATTTGAACCTGCTCCGCATCATCAATTTACCCGCGCGTGGAATCGGAGCCTCGACGATTGAGCTCGCCGTTGCCGAAAGTAACCAGGCGAAGACCAGTATGTTCGCTACGCTGCAATCGCCAAAGCTTGACGAGATGCTCTCTGCGAAAACTCGCACCGCAGTGAACGGCTTCATCGAATTGATCGATCGATACGAAACGCGGGTTCATCAACCGCTGGCCGATTTAGCCGCGACAGCGACGGCGTTGCTCCAAGAAATAGGTTACTCCGCCGAGCTGCGGCGCAGTTGCAAGACGCCGGAGGAGGCGCTGAATCGGGAGGAAAACGTGAGCGAATTGGTTCGAACGCTGGCGGATTACCAGCGCCGATCAACGGAAGGTCTCAGCGGATTTTTAGCTGAGGTCGCTCTTGACGAGGAACGCGAAGAAGATGCGGATACGGAGAAAGAGGGTGTGACTTTGATTACCTTCCATGCGGCCAAGGGCCTGGAGTTCCCTCATGCGTTCCTTGTCGGGATCGAAGAAGGAATCTTGCCGCATGATCGGGCGAAACTCGAAGGGAGTCTCGATGAGGAGCGCCGATTATTCTACGTCGGTATCACCAGGGCAATGCAAACACTCACCATCACTTATTGCGTTAACCGGAACAAATATGGTGGATCAATGCCTTGCCACCCGAGCTCTTTCCTGAAGGATCTCGATCCCCAATATGTGGAGGTTGTCAATTATCATCAGCTCGCCAATCAGCCGGCGAGCGAAGGCACCGCGCGCAGTCATTTCGCCAAAATGCGCGAGCTGCTGGGATGAACGGTTGCAGGTTGGAGGTTAGAAGTTGCAGGTTGCAGGCTGCAGGTGTTAGAGGCTGGTTGTTCACTGTTTGGCGTTTGGCGTTTGGCGTTCGGCGTTCGGCGCTCGGCGCTCGGCGCTCTGCGCTCGGCGTTCGGCGTTCGGCGTTCGGCGTTCGGCGTTTGGCGCTCGGCGCTCGGCGTTTGGCGTTCGGCGCTCGGCGTTGGGCGTTTGGCGTTTGGCGCTCGGCGTTCGGCGTTTGGCGTTTAGCGTTTGGCGTTTAGCGTTTGGCGTTTAGCGTTTAGCGTTTGGCGTTTAGCGTTTGGCGTTTAGCGTTTGGCGTTCGGCCCGAAGGGCCTGGGAAACATAGCCCAGGCTTTAGCCTGGGTTCGCACGGTTAAAAAGCGTGCGGTCTGAAGGACCGTCAAAAGCCGGTCGATTCCCAAACCATCGACAATGAAATTTGAACCGTTCGCGGGCGTTGCGGTTCCCGGTTTGGCCGGATAGCTTTGGCTTCCTGGTTGACCCAGTTCCGATCTCGTATCACGATGCTGGCTTCAGCATCCCCCTATCAAGGAGGCACTCGACGATTGTCAGCCGGTGATTGCGGAATACGAGAAGAAGGGAATCAAAGTAATCCATAGCGAAAGGTTTGTTGAAGATGATTATTACGATCTCGATACCGAACCGCACATACGCAACGTTCTTGAGCTCGGTAATGCCGGAAAGATTCGTCCAGGCCAACGCCGGCTCTCATAGGGATTAACGGTTCGCCCCGCCGGTCCTTCAGACCGATGCACCTCATTATTGATAACCCAGGCTGAAGCCTGGGCTATGTTCCCAAGGCCCTTCGGGCCGTCCGCCAAACGCCACCCACCAAACACCAAACACCAAACACCAAACACCAAACACCAAACACCAAACACCAAACACCAAACACCAAACACCACCCACCAAACACCAAACACCAAACACCAAACGCCAAACGCCAACGCTAAACACCAAACGCCAACGCTAAACACCAAACGCTAAGCGCCGAACGCCGAGCGCCGAGCGCCGAGCGCCAAGCGCCAAGCGCCAAACAGTGAACATCCAGCCTCTAACACCTGTCACCTCTAACCCTTCATCGCCGCTGCGTATCTTTCCGCGACGTAATCCCAATTAATCACGTTCCAGAACGCGGAAATATACTCCGGGCGGCGATTCTGGTGCTTCAAATAGTAGGAGTGCTCCCAAACATCGATTCCGAGGATCGGCACTTCTTTTTCATCCTTCTTCGAAATCGGGGTATCCTGGTTGGGTGTTGGCGTGATTTCCAGGTCTTTGCCATCCACGACTAACCAGGCCCAACCACTCCCGAAGACCTTAGTTGCCGCTTCGCTAAACTTAGTCTGAAAGTCGGCAAAGCTTTTAAAGTCCGTATCAATTGCTTTCGCTAGATCGCCAGTTGGTTTGCCGCCGTCGTTCTTTTTCAGGATTTTCCAGAACAAAGAATGATTGTAGTGACCTCCCGCGTTATTGCGAACCGCGGTCCGGATGTTTTCGGGAAGCGTATCCAAGCCCGTGAGCAATTCTTCCAATGATAGTTGCTGGAATTTCGGATCCGCGCCGGCCAAAGCCTTGTTCAGATTCTCCACGTAGGCGTTATGATGCTTGTCGTGATGAATCTGCATGGTCGTCGTGTCGATATAAGGTTCGAGCGCGTCATAAGAATACCCAAGATCGGGTACTTTGTATGGATAGGTGAGTTTCGTGCCAGCGGTCCCGGTTTCAGCCCGGGAAAACGTCGGGGCCAGAGCAACCGCGCCCGTGGCGAGGGCGACAGTCTTAATTGCGGAGCGTCGGGTCATCATAGGTTTAGATCAATGCAAATGAGTGCACGTTACTAATGCTGCCGGACCGGACGTGGAGCAATTTGTTTGTACCTCGCGAGGACCGAGCATTTTTCGCGATTGAACGGCGCAAGCAGACCCCGTATAGTCACCCGCTCGTTTTATGAAGACTACTCCTACTGCTGAATCCGCCCACCCGCGTCAAGCCCCGGAACGGGGTGAAAAGATGAACGGCGCCGAGATTCTCGTCGCTGCCCTGGAGCGTGAGGGAGTAGAAGTGATTTTCGCGTATCCCGGCGGTGCAAGTATGCCGATTCACCAGGCGCTGACTCGTTCGTCCAAAATCCGCACAATCCTCCCGCGCCACGAACAAGGAGGCGTTTTCGCCGCTGGTGGTTATGGCAGAGCGACCGGGCGTGCCGGTGTCTGCATGGCCACCTCCGGCCCGGGCGCCACAAATCTCATGACCGGAATCGCCGACGCCTACATGGATTCCGCTCCGTTGGTCGCTATCACCGGACAAGTGCCCCAGGAGATGATCGGACGCGGTGCGTTCCAGGAGACCGATGTGTTCGGTATGACGTTGCCGGTGGTGAAGCACAGCTATTTGATCATGGATATCCATGAGATCCCGCGCGTCGTGAAAGAAGCGTTTCACATCGCGCAGACGGGACGTCCGGGACCGGTGCTCATCGATGTTCCCAAAAATATTCAGAACCAGACCGCGCAGCCGATCTTCCCGCAGGAGCTAACTTTGCGCGGGTACACGATACCGGGACAAGCGGACCCGGTTGCGCTGAATGAAGTCATCGGCCTGATAAAGTCAGCTCAACGTCCGATGATTTATGCCGGCGGTGGAATCATTTCGGCGAATGCGGCTGACGACCTCCTGGAGTTTGCCGAGCGGAGCCAAATCCCGGTTGCCACGACGCTGATGGGCATAGGCGGTTTCCCGGAAAGACATCCGCTTTCACTCAAATGGCTGGGAATGCATGGAACCGTGTATGCCAATTGCGCAGTGAACGAGGCGGATTTACTCCTGGCCCTAGGCGTGCGTTTTGATGATCGGGTCACTGGCAAGGTCGAAAAATTCGCCGAGCACGGTACGATTGTTCACATCGATATCGATTTCTCGGAGCTGAACAAAAACAAGGTGGTGAAGCTGCCGATCCACGGCGACATCAAGTACGCACTGAAAGAATTGAACCGGATGCTGGCCGAAACCGGTCACGCCCGAGAATCCACCAATTTCACTCTCCACGGTTCCTGGTACAAAAAGATTGAGACTTGGAAGCAGCGCTATCCGCTCGATTTCCGGGATACCGAGGACGTGATCCAACCGCAATATGTGGTCAAGCTTTTGGACGAGTTGACCAAGGGCGAGGCGATCATCACAACCGGGGTCGGACAACATCAGATGTGGGCTGGCCAATACTACGACTTTAGTCATCCGAGACAGTTTATTACGTCGGCCGGACTTGGAGCCATGGGATTTGGTTTTCCGACCGCGCTCGGAGCGAAAGTCGCTTTTCCGGATCGCCAGGTGATCGACATTGACGGCGACGGCTCGTTTCTAATGAACATTCAGGAACTGGCGTGCGCTCACATCGAGAATATCCCCGCAAAGGTCATCATTCTGAATAACCAACACCTCGGGATGGTGGTGCAATGGGAAGATCGCTTTTACAATAGCAACCGCGGCCACACGTTCCTAGGGGACCCAAAGGACCGGGAGCGGATCTATCCGGATTACGTCGAGATTTGTGTCGGTTTTGGCGTGAAATGCGAACGGGTGCTGCACAAGAAAGATCTGCGAGCGGCAATTCAGCGGATGCTCGAGGCAGACGAATGCTATCTCTTGGATGTGATGGTGCCTTACACCGAGCATGTGCTACCAATGATTCCAGCGGGCAAGACCTACCGGGATATCATTATCGACGACCGTCACGGCAAGTTCCAAGGCTAGGGAACAGTTGCAGGTTGCAGGTTAGATATACAGGTTTGCGAGTTGGAGGTTTTCTTCGAATCCACATCGGCCCCAGACCGACACAAGTAAACCACTTCGAGGTGAGCGTTCGAGCGCTCAACTCGTAACCCGGAACCTGCAACTTCCAACCTGTAACCCGTAGCCCCATGGAAGAAAACGAGCTCCTCGCCATCCGACGGCAGAAACTGCAACAGCTCGCCGGCAAGAAGGTCGATCCGTTTGGTGGCTCGTTCGAAGTTTCCGGTTCGATCTCACAAATTCGCGACGCTTTTGTCGAAGGCAAAAAAGTCCGAGCCGCTGGCCGGATCACGGCGCACCGCAATATGGGCAAGAGCCAGTTTCTTGACCTGAGCGATATCAGCGGTCGAATCCAGATTTTCATTAGCTTAAAGGAATGCACTCCCGAAGACGCTGAAATATTCCAACTACTTGATCTCGGTGATTTCTTGGGAGTGGAGGGCGAATGCTTTGTCACCAAGACCGGGGAACCGACTATTCGAGCCGCCCGATTTCAAGTGCTAGCGAAAGCACTTCGTCCGCTACCCGACAAATGGCATGGCGTGACTGACGTCGAGATCCGCTATCGCCAACGCTATCTTGACCTGATCGCAAATCCCGAATCGCGAAAAATCTTTCTCCAACGCAGCCGGTTGGTGCGCGAGATTCGCACCTTTCTTGATCAGCGCGGTTTTATCGAGGTGGAAACGCCAATGATGCAACCGATCGCCGGCGGCGCGGCTGCCCAACCGTTCCAGACTTACCATAAGGCCTTAAACGTCGATCTTTTCTTGCGGATAGCGCCCGAACTTTATCTGAAACGGCTCTTGGTTGGCGGTTTTTCGAAAGTGTTCGAGATGAACCGGAACTTTCGCAACGAGGGGATCTCGCGGCGGCACAATCCCGAGTTCACGATGTTGGAGATCTACTGGGCTTACGCTGATTTTCAAAAAATGGCCGAACTGGTGGAAGAACTGATTTGCCATCTGGCGGAAGTGGTAGTGGGTACCTTAAACATCGAGCATCGGGACAGCGAAGGAGCAATCAAACGCACGATCCATCTCCAACGTCCCTGGCGTCGCGCCCGCTACGGCGATCTGCTCCGCGCCATCGACGCCGGCTGGTTCGAACGCTCGCGCGAAGCAAAGATTGTTCGATGCCGTGAGCTAGGCGTAGAGATCCATCCGACAATGGAAGAGTTTGAAATCACCCAGCAGGTTTTTGAAAAATTAGTCGAAGAAAGGACGATCGATCCGCTTTTCGTGACTCATCTGCCCGCCGAGTTGGTGCCGCTGGCGAAGCAGACTTCCACCAGTTCCGCCGAGGTCGACGTTTACGAGTTGATCATCAACGGCCAGGAGATATCGCCCGGCTACTCGGAACTCAACGATCCCATCGTGCAACGCCAACGATTGCTCGAACAAGTGGGCGAAGAAACCCAAAAGCTGGACGAAGATTTTCTCTTGGCACTCGAGTACGGAATGCCGCCAGCCGGTGGAGTTGGGATCGGCATAGATCGGTTGATGATGGCATTGACCGGAGCAGAGTCGATCCGGGATGTCATTCTTTTCCCGCATTTGAAACCGAAAAACCAGGAATGAGCGCCCCTCCAGTCACGGGCGAGGAATTCGCGCGGGAAGCGAGGAACGCAAACCAGTTCAGCCTCTACAACTCGCTCAATTTCCAGATCACGTTGGGAGCACCAATGATCTTGTATGCCAAGTCGCTCGGTGCCAGCTCCACCACGATTGGCATTGTGGCCGCGCTTGCTCCATTGCTCACTATTCTGCAGTTGCCTACGGCCTATTTCATACCAAAAGTCGGCTACAAGCGTTTCGTCCTTTTGGGGTGGGTTTCTCGCACGATCATTGTGTTCAGTCTGGCACTGCTTCCGTTGGTGACTGCGCTCGATCCGGGCACCAAAACCAGTCTGATGTTGATGTGTCTTTTTACGTTCAATGTTCTACGGGGTATTTCGACCGGTGCCTGGCTTCCCTGGTTGACTTCCTTGATTCCCGAAACATCCCGAGGCGCTTTTCTCCGGCGGGATCAGACCTTCATGCAGATCGGTGGCGTGCTCGCAATGGCGCTCTCCACCTTCGTGCTCTGGAGCAACGCACATGGTGCGAATTTTTCGTTCCTATTCCTGCTGAGCGCTTGCGCCGGAACCGTGAGCCTACTCTTCATCCGGCGTATACCGGATGTACCAATCGAAGACCAAATCCGAGGCTCCGGCCAGCCCGTGCCTTGGCTCGAAATCCTTCGGCACCCTCCGTTCAGCAAGCTGCTGATCTTCAATGTGGTCTATAACTGGGTGGTCGGCGGACTCGCTGCCTTTGCGATTGGATTTCTCCAAACTCGATCCGGATTCAGTGACGGAGCGATCCTCGCGTGTAGCCTTCTTTCTTTTGTTGGGGCATCGGTGAGTGTGTCCAGCTTCGGCGAAGTGCTGAACCAAACCGGAAGCAAACCGATCTTGCGCATCGCGATCGTCTGTTACCTCTGGGCGGTGCTCTGTTGGGTTCTGGTGTCCAGCAATCTTATCTACGGTTCAAAATCGATCGTCGCGATCATCTATTTCGTCCTCGGAATAGCGGGCGGACTTTTCTCCATAGCGAACACGCGAATCGCTATGGACACGATGCCGGTCATGGGCCGCAACCATTTCTTTTCTTTGTTCACAGTATTTTCCTCCCTCAGTCTTGGATTGGCTCCGATCGGTTGGGGCATATTTCTTGACCTACTGGCAAACTTTCAAACGCGAATCGGCTCTTTCGAGATCAACCGCTACAGCCTTTATTTTTTGCTGTTAGCCGTTCTGATTATCGTCACCTTTGTTTTGGCCAATCCTTTGGTTGAAAAGAAAGGTCAGCCATTTTCACTTGCTCTGCGCGACGCCGTGATCTACTCGCGTCTGCGACTGTTTAACCGGTTTCTCAACCGATGAACGGGATCTTATCTGGCGCATGAGCGCCGCGACCTTTTCCCACCGTTGTGCCTAAACGAACTCGCTTGCCTTTCAGCTATTTTGTCGCACTTCGTTATCTCAAACCGAAGCGCACATTTCTTTCGCTGATTACTTTGATCTCGATCACCGGAGTCGTGCTTGGCATCGCGGTGTTGATCGTTGTCATCTCGGTCTTCACCGGATTCGAAAGGGAAATCGAAGCCAAAATCATCGGGTTTGATGCGACCATGATGGTAAACGCAAACGGAGCGGGACAGGATAGCGGTTTTATTAAGAATTGGCGCGATTTGGTAAGGACGATTGAAGGAATTCCAGGAGTGGTAGCAGCGGCTCCCGCAATGCAGGGTCGAGTCATCGTCGAATCGCACGTGGGCGGCCTGAACTACCGGGCGACACCCTGGATCCGTGGGATTGAACCGAGCCTGGCTAATAAGGTCGCCAATTTCCAATCGATGATTGTCGACGGAAAGATGGATCTGGATGGCGACACTTGCGTCGTGGGATCTGATGTGGCCGTTAGCCTGCAGATCTCCGTCGGTGATACCATCACACTCTATTCACCGGGAAATCTGGACAACATCATCAATCTGCTGCGCGAGACTCAAAACGACCCGAATAAAGAAGAGAACCTGCAAAAAGCGATCGATCTATTGCTGCCAACGGAGCTGACCGTAGCCGGAATTTTTAGCTCCGGCCGTTACCTGTACGATTCCGACTATGTCCTCGTTCCACTCCATATCGGGCAGGAGCTTTACCAACTGGGAGACTCGGTTCACTTCATTGGGATCAAAACGAGCGATCCGTTCGCGGTTACTCAGGTGAAACAACGTCTCAGCACCGTGCTGAAGCCGCCCTTGCAAGCAACGACCTGGATCGACATGAACAAAGAATATCTTGACGCTATCCGGGTAGAGCGAACCACGATGTTTTTTGTCCTGCTCTTCATCGTGGTAGTGGCGGCTTTTGGCATCATGAGCACCCTGATCACTACGACCGTCCAGAAGACTCGGGACATCGGAGTGATGAAGGCGTTGGGAGCCAAAGTAAGTCAGATCCTCTGGATTTTTCTGGCCCAAGGGATGATTATCGGATTCTTCGGCACGCTGATCGGGCTCGGTACCGGTATCTTGGCGATTCAGTACCGCAACCAATTGAGAGATTTCTTATCCGCGACCTTTCACATTCAGCTATTTCCGGCGCAGGTGTACCAGTTTGCGGAAATCCCGGCTCAGATCGTACCCCGCGACGTGGCGGTTATTTGCTGCAGCGGGTTTCTCATTTGCACGTTCGTAGCATTGATCCCGGCCTATTTTGCGGCCCGCCTCGACCCGGTGAAGGCCCTGCGCTTCGAGTGAGGGATTAGGGGCGCATATACACGTCAACACGAGGCCGGAGCGCTCTCTCTGCCCCAGAGGGGTTCCGGCCTACACTGGGACACCCTTTCAGTGCTGATCACGCTCTTTTACTAGCACCTAGCCATGCAGGCTAGGAGTCTGTTTTCGTCTGATGGAACTTGATGGGTAGGCTTTCACTACGGCAGGCTTTCAGCGGCGAAGCCGCGACTCAAGGTAGACGAGGGCGAAGCCCTAGGAACCGGAATTTACAACGACCTGGCGCTGAAGGCGCGTAACAAATTGCAATAAAGTCTGCGCGGAACCAAGCGACGTTGAAACGCACCTTCAGTGCGTAATCGCTGGCGGGTGAATTCCTAGGGCCCAGCCCTAGAGGTTATCCTGAATCGCGGCTTCGCCGCTTCGATAGTCGATCGTTCATCCTGCGAGTCCGACAGACTGCTAGGAACATTAAAACCAACCCGCAATTAAGTCCTTATCACAGTTGCCGATATTCTAGCCGTGACGGTTTCCAATTAATGTGAGAATAGTTGAGAACAGTCTTCGCCAGATGATCAGCGACTGGGAGAGCTTTGTGCAGAGTCGTTCCGATGAAATTTCTGAGGAATTCGACCTCGACTCGGTATGCCCCGGGGATACGCTGCGCGTGGTTACAGATCATACCGACTATATTTTTGAGATTGTCGAAGGGCCCGAGGCTGACCTGCATTGTTCTCGCCCGGATCGGCCAACGGGACGGGTGCGAATTGCCGGTTGCGGATTCGGATTTTCCACCACCTTTAAGCCACGTCGCTTATTTTGCGGGGGCCGCTTGGAATTCACTTTCTTCCGGGACGCCGAACCGGCACGGTTCCGGACTACGTCGATCAATGCGATCTTTCATAGCCATCAGAATGAGCAAATCGCTCGGATGATGGTCTAACAACTGCTTTCGCAGACGAGTGCGAGAGCGATCATGACAAGACGTGAATTTTTGAACATAGCTCGCAACGCTGCCATCGGATCGGCCCTGGCGGGTGGGCTTGCAACTACTGGATACGCGACTCTATTCGAGCCGAACCGGCTAAAGATCAGTCAGACCCGCGTACAGATTAAACGACTGCCCAGTAGTTTGGACGGTTTGCGGATCGTTTTGATGACCGACTTTCACCTTTTTCCATTTACGACTGTCGAGTTGATCCAACAAGCGATTCAACAGGCTGGCGCACTGAGCCCGGATCTAGTCCTCCTCGCGGGCGATTTTGTGTACTCGGATGCGGAGGCTGCCTGCGAACTTTCGCCAATCCTCGCCCAATTGAATCCGAAACTCGGCTCATTCGCCGTGCTTGGGAATCACGATCACGTAAAAGGAGCTGCGATCGTTCGGAGTGCGCTCGAGCGGTCTGGAATCGAGGTGCTCAACAACCGAGGTATAGTACTGCCCATCGGTTCGAACAGCTTTTATCTGGCTGGGATCGATTCGATGGCCGCGGGTCAACCGGATGTGCGTGCGTCATTTGCTTCCTACCGGGGCGAGGTCACCACGCTTGTCTTGGCGCATGAGCCCGACACCATCGATTACTATTCAGGGCTGGTCCCGATCGATTTACAGCTCTCGGGCCATTCGCATGGCGGCCAAATCCGCCTCCCAGGTATCGGTCCGGTCATCCTGCCAACCTGGGGCCGGCGTTATCCGCGAGGGCTCTACCGGATAAAAGATGCCCAACTCTTTACCAGCCAAGGAATCGGCATGGTAGATCTCCCGCTGCGAGTAAACTGCCCTCCCGAAATCGCCGAGATCACACTGACAGTTTGAACTGCTGGGATATTGATCGGCCTACCAGGATGCTGGCGCGTCAATCCTTCGGCGGTCGGGGACGACACGCTCGGACCATCCGCTATTTGTCACCCATTATTGGCTATTTGCTATCGGCTATTATCACAGGAGGTGATACGGATCGACGTCCACCGCTACGTGCACGTCATCCGGCAAGGTCAATCGTTGTAAGACCTGCTTGATCTGCGCCGAGAGTCGTTTCGCGTTTCGGGTTCGCAAGAGAATTTGAAAACGATAGTAGCTCTTCGTTCGCTCAATCGGGGCTGGAACGGCCGGATGCAGCGTGGTCGCACTATCCAGTTGTTCTTCCAGGCGCCGATGAACAGTCTGGGCCGTGAACTCGGCTAGCCGCTGATGCTTCGAACGGACTTGAACCAAAATCAGATGCACATAGGGCGGATAATCGCAGCGTTCCCGAAATTCGCTCTCCTGCTCCCAAAAGCCATCAAAGTCATGATGCCTGGCAAATTGGATGGACGGACTAAACGGAGTCGAAGTCTGCACAAAAACTTCCCCGGTGACCTCGCCTCTCCCGGCGCGTCCGGCGACTTGGGTGAGTAGCTGAAACGTGCGTTCGCCCGCTCGAAAATCGGGTAAGTGCAACCCGATATCTGCATTGATGATCCCCACCAAAGTGACGTTTGGGAAATCAAGACCCTTAGCGATCATTTGCGTGCCGATCAGAATATCGATTTGGCGACTTCGAAAAGCGCCAAGAGTTTGCCGAAAGGCGTCTTTTCGTCCCATCGTGTCTGAATCCATGCGCCCAAGGCGCGCCTGGGGAAAAAGCTTCTTGACGGTCCCTTCGACTCTTTCCGTGCCAAACCCGGCATAACGGATAGTGGGATCCGAACATTCGGGACACTTCCTGGGCGCCAGTGCCACGTGACCGCAGAGATGGCATTTCAGTCGCTGTTCCGCCAAGTGGAGCGTGAGCGGGATGCTACAATTTGGGCATTCGCAGAAGTATCCGCACTTGGCACAAACGAGAGACGAAGCGAAACCGCGACGGTTCAGAAAGAGAATAGTTTGTTCTCCGCGCTCCAGTCGCTCCTCGACTGCCAGACCCAACGCGCGAGAGATGATTGGATGATGCTTCACCTTCGCAAATTCCTGACGCAGGTCGACGATCCGGATCATCGGCATCCGGCGATCATCCACCCGGGCAGCCAACCGGAGCAGCTGATACTTCCCGACCCGAACATTGTGAAAACTTTCCAGTGAAGGTGTGGCCGACCCTAACACCACCGCGCATTTTTCCATCTGGGCACGCACGATCGCGAGATCACGCGCGTGATAACGAGGGGTTTCCTCCTGCTTGTAGGAGATCTCATGCTCCTCATCCACCACGATCAACCCGAGCTGTTGAACGGGCGCAAATATTGCGCTACGAGCTCCGATCGCCACCCGAGCTGCACCGCGATGCAGACGATGCCACTCGTCGTGCCGCTCACCGGCAGAGAGATGACTGTGCAACACCGCGACCAACTCTCTGGGAAAACGCGCTTTAAAACTTTCCACGGTTTGAGGTGTAAGAGTTATTTCCGGCACGAGGACGAGTGCCCCTCGTCCCAGATCGAGGCACCGTTGAATCGCCTGTAGATAAACTTCGGTTTTCCCGCTCCCGGTCACTCCGTGCAACAAAATCGGCTTACGATTTTCGTCTTGGATCGTGGCAAGAACGACACTCAAAGCAGCCGATTGCGCCAGGTTGAGCCCGATTGGCTTAGTCGGGACATATTGATCAGCGGCGAAAGGATCGCGTTCCTGGGCCTCAAAACGAACTTCTAACCAGCCTCGCTTCACCAGCTGCTGAATGGTTCGATCGGTCGTTTTCCCTTGTTCCAAAAGATCGCTCCACCGGATTGGGTCCGGTTGCTGCAAAAGCAGCTGAAAGATCTCCGCTTGCCGTGGCGCTCGGGCAGCAAGCCGCTCCAGCTCGGCCGGTTCGGGCCGTCGCGCCACCAACACTGTCCGAGTCCTCTTAAAGCCAAGCGCACCGTGACGGATTACCTGTGGTAAAGTGGCGCGAATGGCGGATTCGAGCGAGCAGCAGTAATACTCTGACATCCATCGAGCTAGGCGAATCAATTCCGCGTCTAGTGTCGGATCTTCCGAAAGGAGCCGAGCAATTTCCCGCGGATTCGGCGCTTCGGTTTCGTCGAGAATCGCTATGACGGTCGCCAATACCTCGCGGTTTCGCAGCGGTACCTTTACTCTCGAACCCACATGGACCTTGCTTTTCCAAGCGCGGGGTATGACATAATCTAACTCCTTGTCGGTAGGGTCATCAGTAACGACTCGCGCATACCGCTGCATGATTCTTACTGGTAGTGTAATGGTCTCAAAGTCAGAGCGAAGCCAAAACGCATTGACCCGCATTCCAGCGGTGACAAAGTTCTTCTTTCGGCTCCTCCTAGTGGTCGGGCTATCGGGTTTGGCTGCGGTATCCTATCTCATCGTTCGGTCCAAAGATCCCTTTTATGTGGTGCGTGAAATCAAAAACTGGGGCGACTATCACCGCTTTGACTCGCTGATCACGAAAGTTGCCGCGGAACATAAACTGGACCCACGTCTGGTCAAAGCAGTGGTTTGGCGAGAAAGCCGATTTCAAGCTGACATGGTGGGAAAGAATGGGGAACGGGGTCTGATGCAAATCTCGGCCATAGCGGCTCGAGAATGGGCGACTGCCAATGCGATCCCAAATTTCGAACCCGACCAATTATTCAATCCGGAGACAAACCTGGAGATTGGGTGCTGGTACCTCGGAAAAGCCATGCAGCGTTGGAACAATCAAGACGATGCGGTGCCTTTCGCCCTAGCCGAGTACAATGCGGGTCGCAGCCGGGTGGATCGCTGGATCCGGGCAGCTTCGCAGAAAAGCACGCAACTCAATGCCCAAATATTTGAGGATAGTATCGATTTTCCGTCTACCGCACACTATGTGCGAACGATCCTTGCCCGGTACGATTTTTACAAACAGCGTGGACCATTGATTCCCGTCGAAAACAATTCCGTGCTCCCGGAATAGGAGAACGAAGGAGTAATGGAATATTGGTTGGTGATCGCCGCTACCGGCCAACACTCCACTGCTTCATTACTTCGCTCTCCGATAACCATTCCCGGGTCCTGCGATCGTGTTTCCGGTTGACTGTTACCCGGTTACCGTGAACGGTTCGCCGACCTTCGAGATTCTAAATTTCCAGCTCTTAGATACAAATGCGGACTCCGCCGCCAAAATGGTTGAAGCAGAAACGGCCTATCCCAAACCCGGTTCACTCGTCTCTCGAATCGCGCCCTGGTTCCCAGTAGCGCTTTTACTTTTTGCTCTTCTCTATTATTCCTTATACGCGCTCTCTGGCCTAGATCTGAGCGGAGAGGGTGGGACGATCGCTGTAATCGCGGATCGCATCCGGCATGGATCAAGACCTTTTGTAGATACCTTTCTCGGCTACAATCTGCTTTGGTTTTATCCGATTGTCTGGCTGTTCCGCATCTTTGGTCCGAATTTCACACTTGTCCGAATATTCTTCTTTGGTTTGTCGGTGTTCATGGTGCTCTTAGCCTATCGGACCGTGCTCAGAGCAACCCACCGTCCCCTGCTCAGTTTGGCAGTTGGATTAATCCTGGTGCTGATTCCCGGCATACAGTTCCGGAATTACCTTCCGTTCTTCGGCATTGCCGATCTCATGGTTATTCTGGAAGCGTTCGGGCTTCCGCATCGTCATCAACGTACGCGTCTGTTCTGGGTATTGGTCGCGACCCTGCTGGTATCAGCTACGTTTCTCGTCCGGATCGACCTCGGCCTATTTTTTACCGTGGTGCTGATCGGTGCCGCTACAGCATTCGCCTTTCTCGGAACGGAACCTCGCGCAGCCCGACTTCAGGCCATGCTTGCCACCGCGTTACTGCTCCCGATCACATTCTTGGCCTTGCATCTGCCGATCGGCTATTACGCGCGAGCACGCGGCTTTGGTGATGCTTTTTGGAATCAGTATACGGAGCAGATCAGGTATCTAGACTATCGCGTTTTGCATCTGCTGCCTCAACCAGCCCCGGCGAGAGCAACGCCATCTACTCAGGTGACCCAACCATCCTCCGAGACGTTAACTCCAACGGAAAATATCGATCGTTCCAATCGACCACTCCCTCGCTGGACCGACATGTTCGCCAACCGATGGGGTAAAACACGGATTCTCGTTTTCCTGATCTATTATCCGATCGTCGCCGGACTGATGATTGCCGGTGCAACGCTGATACTGACCTTGGTCAAACTCAGGGGTGGTCTTTCGACAAGCTCGAGGCAGATCCTTTCGGCAGCCTCACCTAAAACCCCTCAAGAGCGCGCGGGAACTGACGCCTTGGTGCTCGGAATCTCGTTGGCTTCGGCCTTTACTCTGTTTCCGCAATACTTTTTCTTCCGGCCGGATCCACAGCACGTCAGTGAGATGATGTGCGTGTTTCTCGTGACACTGGGCTGCGCCTGCGGGATCGCTTTGGACCGATTTCGGTCTGCCAACCGGTGGTTGCGCGGTTTACTGATCGCCTGGATCGCTCTGTGCCTACTCAACGTCTATCTCTACTGCGACTACGGACTCGCAGTTCCATGGATGGGCTCTATCGCTCGCAAAAAGCCCAATGAAGTCTGGTTCAAAGCCGATAACGGTGTGATCGCTTTCCTCCCGGCGGTAGACGCCGAAGAGTGCCGTCAACTATATCAAACGGTGACAACCCACTCGAATCCGAAAGATTGGGTAGTCTGTTTTCCGTATGCGCCAACCGCCAATTTTATGACTAATCGGCGCTCCTACCTTTATAATCTTTATGTCGATAACGCGACTCGACCCCCTGATTTTGACGCGAAGGCAATTGCCGATATCGAAAAATACCGCCCGGCTGCAATTTTGGTGAACAACGATCCGATGAACGTGGTGGAAGCATCGCGCTTCAGCGTCTGGGCGGCCACCACATTTGCTTACATCCAGCACCATTACCGGTATGCCGGCACCTTCCGGAGGAACGAAGTTTACCTGGCGCCGGAGAAGGAAGTAGGAAGTAGTAAGTAGTAAGTAGTGATGATCGGTGATTGGTGATCGAGGCAGACGGAGAGCTGTCTAAGTGCGCGATTTTTGGGAGCAACTTTCATTGAGGCAGACGTTTCAATCTTGCTCGCCGAATTTTCGACTGATGACTTCTGCTCACCGCTCGCCGACCTCCGCTTCACACAAAACTTCGGAGCAGCGCAAGATTCACCCGGTCTTCTGCCAGATCTTCCTTCTTCGGTGTCTCCAACACCTTTGGCAGATGAGAGAACCTTGGTGAGCGCATGATTTCCCGGAACGGCGCCGTACCAATTTTGCCTTTGCCAATATGATCGTGCCGGTCCACCCGAGATCCCAAGGCAGCCTTCGAGTCATTTAGATGCCAAGCGGACAAACGACCGATTCCGATCTCTTTCTCAAATTCATCGAAGGTGCGCCAAAACCCTTTCGCCGAGGCAATATCATAACCGGCCGCGAACAGATGTGCTGTGTCGAGACAAACCGACAATCGCTTGGAATAACGACAGGACGCGATGATGCCGGCAAGCTGGCCGAAGGTGTGCCCGAGACAGCTCCCTTGGCCCGCGGTGATCTCTAACGCGATCTTACATCGGTTTTTCGGCAGCTCTCCGAAGACCGCGTCCAGGCTCTGCGCCGCGAGCTGAATACCGGCATCGGCACCTGCGCCCAAGTGCGAACCCGGATGAAGAACTAGAAATGGCAACCCAAGCTGATCGGCCCGCTCCAGCTCCGCTTTGAGAGACTCTCGCGACTTCTCGAGAATTTCGTCGTTGTTTGCCGCCAAATTGATCAAGTAGCTGCTATGCCCAAACACGATTTTTGGCTTTTCCCGAAACGTGCGGAAAGCAGCAAGCTCCGCCTCGGCAAACGGTTTCGCGAACCATTGCATGTTATTCTTTACAAAAATCTGAATCGCCGTGCACCCGATCGACTGACCGCGTTCAAGAGCCTTGCTTGGCCCGCCGGATATCGACATGTGAGCGCCGAGCAAAAGGGGGCTTGGTCTCAGCTGAGAACGTCGCGCCTTGGGGCGAGAAGTCGGTAATAATTTGTCATCTGTCATTTTGTCATCACCATTCGGCTACAGCCGAACGGTGCTATTTCTTCGGGCCCGTGATCTGCCACTCCGGCGATTCGATAGTGCCAGTGACCCGCGCGTTAAGCGCTTCTTCATCCAGCGTGCCCGAAAGATCAATCAGACCGCCGAATAATCCTAACGAACCCGTCAGACGCAACGAATGATCGGCCGTCCAGATTTTGAGCAAATCAATGGTCACCTCTTCTCCCGCAACTTCAAATTGCAGCTCCAGAGCAGACGGTTCTTGCAGCCCGGCGGCACGAAGACGGTTTACGATCGGCAGAAACAATGGGGCCTGCTCGAATCGCGCCTGAGCCAAATGGATCGACCCACTTACCACGGAGGAGGCGCCTTTTCGATTCGGTTGCCGCAAAGTGAGCTTGCCGGTAAGCTGTCCAGAATAAGGCTTTAGCCAACGGGTCATTTGTCCTAGATTCGCCAGATCAATCTCATTGAGGCGAAGGCTGGCGTCGATGACCGGATTGTCGCCGTCAAAAGTTGCGCTCGCATCAGCGGAGCAAACGCCGGCACCGCGTTTGCCCTCAAATAGGGTGAGACGCACCTCCTTCGGACTCACCTGAAACTCGCCGTCACCACTATCGAACGGAAGTTCCAAGATGCCCCATCGAAAAGTAAATGGATCGGCCGCATGGACCTTGACCGAGAGCAATCGATTCGCGTTCGCACCCCGCTCCACGGCCAATTCCAAAGTTGTCGCCGGAGCAACGTTAAACCGAAATGCATCGGTGAGTACCGCGAGCTTGGGATCTACCCAGTTGGCCAGCACCGAGGGGTAAACATGCGTCTGCGCGTTGACAGATAAGATTTCGTGATTGACCAGATCGTACGTAAAATTACCCGTGCCTGTCCCTTCATCTCGCGCCACCTGCACATTTTCAGCAACGATCTTGCCATTACCAATTCGGAAAGAAGCCGAAGCAGAATCCAGAAATATGCCGCGAAACCGAGTTCTTCCCAACCAAGCTTGACCCAACCCGCTGACCTCCTCCAGTTTCGGGGAGCTTCCGGACAACGAAAGCTGAATAACCGGCGGGGCAACAAACTCCCAAGGGGCGCAGATCGAGCGCAGCTCCTCGGGCAAGAGCGGACTGATAGCAACTGGGTTCAGCGCAGATTGAACCCGAAGCCGAAATTTCTGCGGGGTATGCAGGATTTCACCGGTTAACGTGCCCGATCGGTGCGTCACTTCGGCATTGGAGATCATCCAAGCATCCCCCTGGCGGGAGAAGCTTGCCCGCACGCTTTGAAACGGGATGCCCTGCACGACGCATCGCTCAAAGTTCAACTTGCCGATAAACTGGAGGATTCCATCTCGTTGGAGCGTACCCGTCAACTCGATTTGCGGCGGCGCGTTGAATACCCAATCTCGCAACCAACGAGCTCGAGGTTCATCTTTCAACAGGCGTCCGACGTCTAATGTACTGCTTGCCTGGAACCGCTTTTTTCCAGAAGCGAAATCCCAATCAACCACACCGAACAATTCACCCTGCGCATCTCGGACATGGCATTGTTGAACGCGTAAACAACGATTCTGAAACGTAAAATCGGCGGTCAAATCTCGCAGTTCGTCGTCGCCATGAAGTAGTCGAGGTGCCACCACGCGACCCGCATCCAAACGCCAATCCGCCGGGTCCATCAGATCCGCTTGAAAAGAGAATTTCACCTCAGGCGGCTCTGCCGGGTATCGAATAGATTTCAGCTCATGAAAAATTTCGGTGATGAATCCTACGCGCACGTCTGAGGAGTCAGGATCATGTTCTTCGGTCAGGATAACGGCGGCTAACGATTGCGGATGCAGAATGGTGCCGCTGGCATCGAAGTGAATACCGTAGAGTTTCCCAGAGGCCTGGCGAATCTCTATCCGACCAGCCAAGAAGTAGATGCGCGCGTTAAAATCAGTCAGACGGATCTTTTCTCCGGATGGATTTCTCGGATCCATCGGAATGAGGATCCGCGCGCCGCGCAGATCGACGGCATTGAGCGCCGGTTCATGCTGAAACAGATTGGCGTAATTAATGTCGAGCGAAATGTTGTTAATCTCGGCCAGAAGCGTGTCGCCGGATTTGCTATCAAAAATCGCTACATCCCGGGCAATCAACCCGTGGAACGGATCGAGGGTTAGCTTGCTCACGTCGATCGAGAGGCCGTAGCGATCGAATTCTTTTTCGAGCAAACCGCGCCAGCGCCTGCCAAACCCCTTCGCGTAAGCGTACCAGCTGATCCAGGCGACTACCGCAATCAACACCACCAAGAGAGGCCAACGAATGATGCGAACAACACGCCCGACCATTGGCCGATGATCGACCAAAGCGAAGGAAATAGCCATCGGCTATTTAGCTTCCCGTTTGGCCCGCGATCTGCTAAAGATAAAATCCCGATGATTCAACCGAACTGTCGGGCCCGGTTTACTGCGGAAGATTTTAGCTTCGTCGTCCGTGTGCTTGGGCGAAACCAATCTCAATCGGTCAGTCTGGTAGACCTGCTCACTGATCCAGAAGCCCGCGACGACATTCTCGACCATGAGGCACTGGCCCGCGCGGTGCTGGAAAATCCGGGCAACTTGGTCATTTCGCCGCAGTTTTATTTTTACATTCTGGCCAGATTGGTTTTGCGACGGACGCAAATTGACGATCGGACGATGGCCGATTATCTCGCCGCCTTGCTGGAAAAATTCTCGCAAATGCGCCAATGGTCCGCTCCCGTTGAAGCTCTCCAAACCGCTTATTTGTCGGATCTGCTGGCTGCGCTGAAAAATGCATCGTCGTACCAGACCTTCTTGATTCGCGCGTACCTCGGCAATTATTCACTTTTCCTTACCGGCATCTTCTACGAGAACGTGGAGTCTCGACGGCAGAGAGGCGCTCCTAGCTGTTCTTTTTATGAAGAGCTCGGCCGGACGAGTTTTCGCACTGCGGCCTCGCATGATATAGCCAAGAAATTTCAGCTTACCGATTTGTTCGAAAAATTGGCCGAACAATTCCATGACTGCCGCCTAGCCCTGAACCGCTTGGCGGATGAGTTATTTGATCTAGGCGATCATCGGTACGCGCAGCCGATCATCTCGCTATGAATCCGACTCTTTTCAGCGAGGTGCAGCGGCTGTTCGAACGAACCTACGCGAACGTCGGCATCAATCTGGAAGATTGTCTGATTGATCGGACGCGGTGTCGGCAATTAACGCGACTGGCAGGCGCCGCGGCTCACGAACTCAGCGAGCTCGCTCGAACTTTTCTGCGCACGGCAGACGACCGCCTCTACGTCGGAATTTACTACTCCAGTTGGCTGATCGAACAGCTCGAGCGCCATGATCCGCGGATCGGACTCTCCGATTCAAACATCCGGTCCTTGATCATGTTTGTAGAAGAGATCAATCACGCTTTGCACGGTGCGCTTCAGTTCAAGGCTGGCTTGCGCCGGATCGACAGCGAAGATTTCGCTCGCAACCTCGAACTGCAAGGCCTGGTGGATACCTACCTGGTTCTGCTCCTCTTCGTCGCCTTTTTCCGGCGAACCCAAAGGGTCTCCCGGACAGACCGGCGCTGGCTGCGATTCCATCTTTTCGAGTCGCGTTCTGCCGGCGCTTATCAGGATCGCAACTTGCGCACCCGCTATCTTGAGACCACGGAGTTAGCCGCCACCTACACCCACTACCTAGATTCGCTTAACGGAGCGCGTCGCCTCGACGAAATCCGCAACTTTCACGCGCTCAGCTACGACGAAAAACGGCGCCATATCCTCGCGCTGATGAATGGGCCAGAGACAGAAATGTCGGAGTGACGAGAGACAGATCACAAAGGACTTACTTTCCAAAAGGAATACCCGTCGTTCTTAAAACGGCATCACGTTCCCTTTGACGAGCGCGATGTTCGAGACCGAGCGGCGCATTTCTGATTCTCCCGCCCCTACAGGTGATCGCGTTTTTTGCGATCTACCCAGGCAAAGCCAGGCTAAAGCCCATGCGCGTCAACATAAGAGCCCGGACCAGCAGCACAGCTGTCTCCGCGGCGTTGAGCAATGGGTCGCGGCCTGTCAGCCGTAGTCCCCCGCGACGACGAAGAAGGACGAAGGAACGCAATGAAAGTAGCCGGAAAATCGTCCCGGAGGGACAGAGCGAAAGCAGTCCGGTACGAAGTGCCGGGTAGGGCGTTGAAGAGGTGATTCGTCCCGCTAGGGACGCTTGATAGTAGCCCGGTACGAAGTGCCGGGAAGCGAGAAAAAGCGCCTTCGTCCCGCTAGGGACGCTTGATTAGTAGATGACATGAGCCGACAGCTAGTAGCACCCGCTGCTAAACTGTCGGCTCTATGAACAATAACAATACGCAGTCAACGTCGGGCAGTGAAGGCAACCAAGCAAGTGGGCAGCACAATGGCGATCGAGTCCTGAAGTTGGGACTGGATATGCACTATCGGCAGGTGACCGTAGCGATGCAGGAGGATGGCGGGCGGATCAAGGCGGTGGGCAAGATGAGTCATGAGGCCGATCAGAGCTAGTTCCCTAGCGCGCAGCGCTTTAAGAAGGTCACCGAACTTTGGTGTTTGATCGCTGTGGTGTTCGTACCTCACACCGCGCCGATCAAGCACCAAAGCCGGCCAGAGGTGGGTTGTTGTCTGATTGCGGAGAAAACTAACTAAAAACATTCAAACAAAGCTTTTTGCGGCGAGGCTTGACAACGTCGGCTTCATAGAAGCCCGGTACGAAGTGCCGGGAAGCGAAAAAAAGCGCCTCCGTCCCGCTAGGGACGTTGCGATAGTAGCCCGGTACGAAGCCGGGAAACGAAAAAAAGCGCCTCCGTCCCGCTAGGGACGTTGCGATAGTAGCCCGGTACGAAGGTGCCGGGAAACGAAAAAAAGCGCCTCCGTCCCGCTAGGGACGTTGCGATAGTAGCCCGGTACGAAGTGCCGGGAAACGAAAAAAAAGCGCCTCCGTCCCGCTAGGGACGCTGCGATAGTAGCCCGGTACGAAGTGCCGGGAAACGAAAAAAAGCCCCTCCGTCCCGCTAGGGACGGCTGAAATGTTCAGGTCTCTTTAGTGGTGTTTAGCTGCGTTCAATGCCACGTGTCTAAGCGACCCGCTTGCGATCAAGCGACTCCTTTCCTCCTTCGTCTCACTTTCGCGAGACCACGGCGGACAAGCCGGGACGGCGGGGAAGCGTCCCTCAGCGTCTTTAGCAGGTCACTTCCTTATGTTGACGCCCATGGGCTAAGGCCTGGTCAAAGCCTGGGCTATGTTCCCATGGCACTTCGGGCCGCAGAGGCGCAAGGGTTATCGGGCCGTCCACCCGTCGCCCTTCGTCACGCCGTCACGCCGTCACGCCGTCTCGATGCCGCCTTCTAGATTCTAGCTCCTAGACTCTCAGATTCGGCTCGGCTTTCGGCGATTGACCTCCGACCTGCTCTTCCTCTACAACGCATGCAGCATGAAGATTTGGATCAATCGATCGGGCCAAAACTTGGGCACTTTCTCATTGGAGGAAGTCCAACGTGGCCTCGACCAAGGTCAATTCGTCGCTACCGACCTGGCTTGGCAGGAAGGTATGGAGACATGGAAACCATTGGCGGAGTTCCCCGGCGTTCGGATACCGACTACGGCCGTTGAGCCGGCTCAGGTCACTCCTGTAGTGCCACCGCCGAGTCATGAGATCATGACGGCCGAGCAGTCCTCCATTGCACCGGCATGGGAACGGCGACCGGAAATTAAATTCTTCCCAGCCTTTTTCACCACTCTTCGGGAGGTGCTCTTCGAACCTGCCTCGACCTTTTCCCGGCTTCCCATCAATGGTCAGTTGATGCGACCGACCACCTTTTACCTGATGCTCATCGCCATCCAATACGTATTGCTCTTTTTGTTTGAGCTCGTTTATATCCCGCTTACGGCCGCATCGACCAACCTAGAGCGGTCCGGAATGTCCGTTGGCGTGATATTGGCGATCCTTCCATTCGCGCTTTTGTTGATGGCTGCCATCTCAGTCGGAATGAACTTTGTTGCAGCCGGAATATTTCATCTCATCCTATCGATGCTGGGAGGCGCCAATAAAGGCTACGAAGCTACTTATAAGGTGCTCTGCTATTCGAACTCGGCGTCGCTTATGGCATTCGTCCCCTGCGTCGGCTCGATCGCAGGGATCGTATTCTTCTACATCTGCAGTATCATTGGGCTCCAGAAGGCGCACGGCACGGAAACCTGGAAAGCTGCGGTAGCAATGATATTGCCGGTTGCGCTCTGCTGCATTGCGATCGGTGGTGTGGCGACTTTTATCTTTGTCGCGGCTTCGCACGACAACTCGCGTTTTTCATACTGATGAAGATCCAGAGAACTAGCGGACCCAACCCACCCGGACAAATAAACTTCGAGGCGTGGTTCCTTTTCGCCTCGGTAATACTAGCGGCGGGCAGTTTTTGCTGGCTTAGCCTCGGCTTACCGTGGCCACACTGCTGGGTCCGTCATACTCTGGGGTTTCCCTGTCCCACTTGCGGTTCAACGCGATGCGCGCTCGAGTTGGCCCATGGCGACATCCGGTCGGCGCTGCTGCAAAATCCGCTGATGTTCGTGACTTATTGCGGCGTGGGCTTGTTCGACTTATATGCGGTTGGCACGCTCTGGTTCGGATTGCCGCGGCTGCGGTTATCGGAGGTCCCACCGAAGCTCAAACAAGCATTCGGTCTCTTGGTGATTGTGGTGACGACTGGCAACTGGATTTATCTTCTCACGAACCATTGACGCCCGTGGGCGACCCACCTCAAATTGCGGGCTGATTTCGTTTTGCTCGGCGCAATAAAGCTCCAGGGCGTCCAAGCCTAGCCGGCGCATGGCGCCAAGGGCCAATGCTGGGGAATTGCAGTCGCGGCTTAAGTGCCCAAGGATCACTCGCTGCAAGTTTTCCCCAGCGATGTCCGCGACCAAAGCAGCCGCAGCCTCATTGGAAAGATGCCCGTGGCGCGACAGAATACGCTGTTTGACCGACCAGGGCCGTTTGGGATCAGCCTGCAACCGCTGTTCGTCGTGATTGGTCTCAATGACCAGAGTCTGCACTTCTCGGATCCGTTCGCGCGCCAGCTTTGGAGCATAGCCAAGATCGGTGAGAAACCCGGCCGAACCATAATCGCTGGACAGCACAAACGCGACCGGATCGATCGCATCGTGCGGAACATAAAACGTCTGCACATCGAGATCTTGGATAGTAAAAGACGAACCGCTAGAGAAAATCTTATAGCGGTTTGCTTCAACGATACCCTCTCGGCAGAGATATTCTCCGGTCAGAGCGTTGCAATAAATAGGTACGTCGAACTTGCTGCAGAACACTTTCAGGCCGGCGATGTGGTCGCTGTGCTCATGGGTGAGAAGAATGCCGTGGAGCGATGCCGGATCGACTCCGACTAGTTGCAACCGGTGGGAAATCTGCCTGGCACTGAAACCCGCATCGATCAGGATGCGGCAACGCCCGGAGGTTACCAAAGCACAATTACCCCCACTTCCGCTGCCGAGAACCGTCAGGTTAAACACTTCTTCCCTTGTATCGCAGGAGTTGGCGACTGCCAAGCCCGATTAACGAAAAACCCCAAGCGGTTGTGTTTTTAGCAAGCGCCAGACCCAACAGGAGCTATGTCGGCGTTCCGCTGAATGACCGATAGCCAATCGCAAATAGCAAATCTTTGGCTATCGACTCTTGGGTATTGGCTATTTAGTGCGCACAAACCGACTACTCAGATTTCGAAAAAGAGTTTGCCATCCAGGCTGTTCTCTGGAGTTATTCCGGTATCCCCCTCAGCCGTATATGAACCGTTATATCACCTATCTGATCATGGGCGCGCCCGGCAGCGGAAAAGGGACTCAGGGCAAGATCCTTGGAAACGTACCTCGTTTCTTTCACTGCGCCTGCGGAGACGTGTTTCGATCTTTAGACACGCGTACGCCGCTGGGAAAAAATTTCATTGAGTATTCGAGCAAGGGATTGCTTGTTCCCGATGATCTTACCGTCCAGCTGTGGCACAGCAGCATCGACGCACAAGTTGTCTCCGGCCATTTTAAGCCGGACATCGACGCTTTGGTGCTCGACGGGATTCCGCGAACTGCGAATCAAGCAAGCCTGATGAAAGACATCATCGATGTGCGACGGGTTCTTCATCTTTCCTGTCCGAATCGCACGGAATTGGTTCGCCGGTTGCGGAAACGTGCGTTGAAAGACAATCGGCTGGACGACGCGAACGAAACGGTCATCCAAGATCGACTTCGCGCTTATGAGGAGGAGACCAAACCAGTACTTGCCTATTTTGAAAGCATGGTCACCACCATCGACGCGACTCAGCCACCGGTGAAAGTCTTATCCGATATGCTCGCCGCGATCTGGGAGTCCCGGAACGGGACTTTGGAGTTTAACGCGTAGGAACGCCCATTTTTCACCGCGCCGAAGAAATCAGGCTGTGCCTTGAGCCTCGATCACTTTTGCCAGTAGAGTGTTGCCGTGAACACTCCGCTGCGAGTCGTCTTTATGAGCAGTGCGGAGATCGGTTTGCCAACGTTGCGTTGGTTGATGCGGTCCCCAGAAGCGCACTTGGTAGGACTAGTCACCCAGCCGGATAAACCGGTCGGAAGATCTCAGGTGCTCACCGCTCCAGTACCTAAGCAGTTGGTAGGCTCCAGCGGGATTCCTGTATTGCAGCCAGTCCGTGTCCGTAAACCGGAAGCTTTAGCCAATATCGCAGCGCTGCAGCCGGACTTGATTGTGGTGATGGCTTATGGACAGATCTTGCCCAAAGCGCTCCTGGAGATGCCCAGATTAGCTTGCGTAAATCTTCATGCTTCGCTTCTCCCCCGACACCGTGGGGCCTCGCCAATCCAATCTGCGATTCTCGCGGGCGACTCCGCTTCAGGCATTACGGTGATGTACATGGCCGAGGGCCTCGATGCCGGAGACGTTCTGCTAGAAAAGTCTTTGCGCGTCCGGCGGCGCGAAACTGCCGGCAGTCTGCACGATCGATTGGCCGCGCTGGCGCCCGAGGCATTGGAGCCGGCGCTGGAACTACTGATTCGCGGCGAAGCGCCGCGGACACCTCAAGCCGAGGACCAAGCCACTTACGCAGGCAAATTGGATCGAGATTCAGGATTGGTACATTGGACGGAATCGAGCTGGCAGATTGATCGTTTGGTTCGGGCGATGAGCCCGTGGCCGGGAGCCTACACTACAGTTTCGTTTGCGGGAGGTGCCACTCGCCGGCTTAAGCTTCACCGAGTTTTGCCGATGCATCGACGAACCGGCACCCCGGGTGAAGTACGCGGTAGCACCCGGCGTGGACTGGTTGTGGGGACTGGTGCCGGCAGCATTCTACTGCTCGAAGTGCAGTTGGAAGGAAAACGCCGGATGAGTGCAAGCGAGTTCGTGCGCGGGTTTCCTCTACCGGTAGGGACGAGATTCGGTGTGTCGGCGTAACGACGTATCGCCCCATATCGCCCCATGCGCCCCATGCGCCGTTTCGCCGACACGCCCTCACGCCATCTGCGGCGCCGCACCTTCGATTTTCGCTTCCGTTCGCCGGCGGAGTCGATCCAGATAGAGGTAAATGATCGGCGTAGTATAGAGCGTCAATATCTGCGACACGATCAGCCCGCCAATAATCGCCACCCCGAGCGGTTTACGAATTTCTGAACCGTCACCCTGGCCAAGGGCCAGTGGAACCGCACCGAACATTGCGGCCAGAGTGGTCATCATGATCGGCCGGAAACGCACGACACAAGCTTCGTAAATCGCTTCTGCTGGAGTCAATCCACGTTCCCGTTCAGATTCCAACGCAAAATCCACCATCATGATCGCGTTCTTTTTCACGATCCCAATCAGCAAAATGATTCCGATGATCGAGACGATAGAAAGATCGACCTGGCAAACCAGCAGGGCGAGCAGAGCGCCAAGTCCCGCGGATGGCAAGGTCGACAAAATCGTAATTGGATGGATAAAGCTCTCGTAGAGAATGCCGAGCACGATGTAAACCGCGATGATGGCGGTGAGGATCAGGACCGGCTCCGAGGAGAGCGAATCCTGGAAAACTTGAGCCGTTCCTTGGAAGCTGCCCCGGATATCGTCCGGCATGCTAATGGCCGCGGCTGCTTTATCGATGATATCGGTGGCATCCTTCAGCGAAGTACCCTGGTCGAGGTTGAAGGAAAAAGTCACAGCTGGGAACTGACCCTGGTGATTGATAGCGGTCGGTGAGTTCGATGTCTGGAAGTGAGCGATCGCACTCAGTGGAACCACGATTCTGTTAGCGCCAGTCACATAGATTTTGTCGAGTGCAGTCGGATCCTTGAGATAATCGGGGAGAGCTTCCAGGACCACGTGGAACTGGTTACGGTCGGTATACATGACCGAAACCTGCCTTTGGCCGAAGGCGCTATATAATGCGCTATCCACTTGCTGTGGTTGGATGCCGAGCTGGGATGCTTTTTTCCGGTCGACCACCACATCCGACTGCAAGCCCCGTTGCTGCTGGTCGGTTGTGAGATCTTTAAGTTTGGAATTCTTTTGCAGCTCGATCATCAACTTCGGAACCCAGGCACTGAGCTCACTTTGGTCGGGAGATACTAACGAGTAGATGTATTGACCCTTGGTAGCGCGTCCGCCGACCCTAATGTCCTGAGAAGCCTGGAAGAAACAGCCGATGCCCGGGATTCGCGAGGTCTTTCCCCGTAGACGAGCCACGACCTGAGTCGCGTTATCCTGCCGCTCTTTGCGAGGTTTCAAAGTGATAAACATGCGTCCTTGGTTGCCGCTGCCGCCGCCGCCGCTACCGATCGCCGAGGTAACCGATGCCACGGCGGGATCGCGTTTCACGATCTCAGTGACCTGATTTTGCTTTTCTACCATCGCATCAAACGAAATATCCTGAGCGCCTTCGGTGATCCCCATGATGCTCCCGGTATCCTGCTGCGGAAAAAAACCCTTGGGCACAATGTTGTACAGCCAGACCGTCACACAGATCGTTGCCACCGTGACCAACAACATCAGGAACGAATGTTTTAACACCCAACGAAGCGATCGAGAGTAGAACCCGAGCATCCCGTTGAACACTGCTTCAGTGGTTCGATAAAAACGGCCACGCGGCTGATCCGGACGCTCTTCTTTCATAAACCGGGAACAGAGCATCGGCGTCAGAGTCAAGGAAACTGCTCCGGACACCAAGATGGCAACGCTTAACACGACGGAGAATTCGTGGAATTGCCGTCCAATAATTCCGCCCATGAACAACAGCGGGATGAAAACGGCCACGAGCGAAATGCTGATGGAGAGCACCGTGAACCCGATCTGTTTCGCGCCTTTAAGCGTAGCCTCCATCGGGGAGAGCCCTTGCTCAACGTAGCGAACGATGTTCTCGATCACCACGATCGCGTCATCCACGACGAACCCCACCGAGATGGTGAGCGCCATCAGAGAGATGTTATCCAAGCTGAAATTCAACAGCCACATCGCAGCAAAAGTGCCGGCCAGTGACAAGGGAACCGCAGTACAGGCGATGAAGGTGGTGGAAATGCGCCGGAGAAATAGAAAACAGACCATGACAACCAGTCCAACGCTGATCAGCAGGGAAGTCTGCACGTCGGACACGGATGCGCGAATGGTCAATGTTCGATCGCTCTGGATATCGAGATGAATAGCTGGAGGGAGCCAGCGCTGGAGCTGGGGCAAAATATCTTTTATCCGATCCACCGTCTCGACGACGTTAGCATCCGCTTGTTTACGGACGAACATGACAACCGCGCGCTTTGAATTGAACCAGGCGGCCTGCAGCCGATCCTCGGTCGCATCGATGACGTGACCGACCGCGCTGAGCGGAATGGGCACACCATTTTTTTGGCCGATAATCAAGTTCTTGTAATCATCGGCCGTAAACAGCTGGTCGTTCGTATTGACCGTGAAACTGGTGAGGTCACTATCAATCGCGCCTTTCGGCTCATCCTTGTTTTGGCCCTGCAGAACAGTACGTACATTGTCGATGCTGAGTCCCATCGCCGCGAGGGCACCCGGATCGACCTGGACGCGAACGGCAGATTTCGCCCCTCCACCAACACCAACTTGGCTAACACCCGGTACTTGCGACAACGCCGGAACAAGCAATTCGGTCGCGTAATTATAAATCTGCGAGAGCGGGACCGCGTCAGAGGTCAAAGCAAGGATTAACACCGGCAAGTCGTTCGGGTTCGCTTTGCGATAGCTGGGCGGGTTGGGTAACCCCGGAGGAAGCTCATTTTGCGCGGCATTGATCGCAGCTTGAACGTCTCGAGCCGCAGCATTGATATCCCGCGAGAGGTCGAACTGGAGCGTAATCACCGCACCGTTCAACTGACTGACGGAGGTGATTTCGTTGACGCCGGCAATATTAGCAAAACGCCTTTCCAGAGGAGCCGCCAGCGAAGTGGACGCAGTTGTCGGGTCGACCCCTGGATAGTTAGCGGCAACGTTAATCGTCGGAAAATCAACTTGCGGCAGTGGCGCAACTGGCAAGACACGGTAGGCAACCAAACCCACTAGCATCAGTCCAATCGCCAGAAGCGAGGTGGCGATCGGTCGACGAATAAATGGCTCGGAAATGCTCATAGAATCCTTGAAAAACAAAAACCTCTCAACCCTATGATGTACCAGCCGGCAAAAGTTGACTCATATACGACGTTTTTGCTTTTCAAGGATTCTAATGGGTCATCGCAGGTTCCAGTTCGGCCGGCTTAATTGGCGCCTGCTTCCGCCGCCAGCTGAGGAATTTGCCAAGTTTGTCCATGTACAAGTAGATCACAGGCGTGGTGTAAAGGGTGAGAATTTGGGATACTAAAAGCCCGCCTACGATGGTAATACCGAGCGGCTTCCGGAGTTCCGCTCCGGTTCCTTCCTGGATAGCGAGAGGAAAGGCCCCCAACAACGCTGCCATCGTGGTCATCATGATCGGTCGAAAGCGCAAGAGGCACGCCTGGTAAATGGATTCTTCCGGCGTCTTGCCTTCCTCGCGTTCAGCATCGAGCGCAAAGTCGATCATCATGATCGCGTTCTTCTTCACGATACCGATGAGCAAGATAATTCCGATCAACGCGATCAAAGAAAAATCGATGTTAAAGATCAGGAGCGCGAGCAAAGCACCGACCCCGGCGGAGGGAAGCGTCGACAGAATCGTAATCGGATGGATGTAACTCTCGTAGAGAACGCCCAGGACGATGTAGATCACGACAACCGCGGCGAGGATCAGATACGGCTCCGATGCCAGGGATCGTTGAAACTCTGCGGCGGTTCCGGAAAAGCTGGTAGCGATAGTGTCCGGCATCCCGATGTTTGCTTTAGCCGTTTGAATGGCTTTGACGGCTTCACCCAGCGACTGACCGGGAGCTAAATTGAAAGAGACCGTGACCGCCGGAAACAGATTTTGATGCAGCACGGAAAGCGGCGCAGTCACCGTGCGCAGGCTAGCAAAAGCTGATAGCGGCACCTGGGGTCCGCCTGTCGTAATCGCTCCGTTCGCGGTGACCGAACCGCCTGCGGCTACGTTCGCCTGACTCGATCCGGAGGCATTAACGTAAATCTTGTCTAGAGCACCCGGCGATGTCTTGAACCCGGGCTGAGCTTCCAAGACTACCCAAAACTGATTCAGTTGCGTAAAGATGATGGAGATTTGCCGTTGCCCAAAAGAATCATAGAGCACGTTGTCGATCGCATCGATTTGCACGCCTAACCGGGACGCCTTCTCTCGATCGATATCCACGACCACCTGTTGTCCTTGCGATTGCTGGTCGCTGGCGACGTCGCTCAGGGCCGGCGACTTCTTCAGCTCCTCCAGAAACTTCGGCGTCCATTGAGCTAATTCTTCGGAGTTTGTATCCTCCAAAATATACTGATACTGAGTCCGGCTGACTCGAGTATCGATCTGCAGATCCTGCACCGACTGCATGAAAAGACTGATCCCCTGCAAGTCTTTGGTCGCTTCTCGGAGCCTTCCGATAATCTGGTCGGCGCTGGAATTCCGTTTTTCGCGCGGTTTCAAGATGACGTAAAGTCGGCCCGCATTCACGGTCGCATTCACCGTTCCGGCACCGACAAACGCCGCGACTCCCTGAACATCGGGATCTTTTTCAACGATGTCTGAAACTTGCCGCTGCTTTTCCAGCATTGCCTTAAAAGAGATATTCTGAGCCGCGTCGGTCACTCCGATTATTTCCCCGGTATCTTGCTGGGGCAGCAGACCCTTCGGTACGATCAAGTAGAGATAGATCGTCGCCACTAACGTGACGATGGCGACGATGAGCGTAAACAAACGATTCCGTAAAACCCATTTCAGTCCAACGTCGTAGAAATGCAGCATCCCATCGAAGACCCCCTCACTGAGGCGGTAAAGCTTCCCGCGTCTGTGGTGATCGATCGGCTTGAGAAATTTTGCGCACATCATTGGAGTGAGCGTAAGTGAGACGCCCGCCGACACGATGACCGCCACACTCAGGGTGATGGCAAATTCTCGGAAAAGGCGGCCGACTATTCCGGTCATAAAGAGGAGCGGAATGAACACGGCAATGAGCGAGATGCTCAGCGAAACGACGGTGAACCCGATTTGCCGCGAACCTTTCAGCGCGGCCAAGAGCGGATCTTCACCAGCTTCAATGTAACGAAAGATGTTCTCAATCATCACAATGGCATCATCGACTACGAACCCGGTGGAGATGGTGAGCGCCATCAAGGAAAGGTTATTGAGGCTGAAGCCAGCCAAATACATGATGCCGAACGTGCCGATCAGAGAGAGGGGCAAGGCAACGCTCGGAATCACTGTGGCCCAAAGCCGTCGTAAAAAGAGGAAAATCACCAGAATGACTAGCGCCACGGTGAGAAGGAGCGTGAACTGCACGTCGCGTACGGAGGCCCGGATAGTCTCGGTTCGGTCTGTCAAGATGGAGACGTGAACGGTGGGGGGAATCGATGCGGTTAACTTGGGAAGGAGTTTTTTGATGCGGTCGACAGTCTGAATAATGTTGGCACCTGGCTGCCTCTGCACATCGAGTAACACAGTCGGCGTCGAGCCGACCCATGCAGCCAACGTGTCATCTTCCACTCCATCGATTACGTCCGCCACGTCGCTCAAATGAACTGCCGCTCCGTTCTTGTAGGCAATGATCAATGGACGGTATTGGTCGGCGGATAGTAATTGATCGTTTGACCCGATCATGTAGGACTGCCTCGACCCATTGAAACTCCCTTTCGGCGCGTCCACATTCGCTTGGGTGACCGCGTTGCGCAGATCTTCCGGGCCCATTCCGAGCGAGGCGAGAGCAGCCGGATTGAATTGGATCCGAACGGCCGGTTTCTGATTCCCTTCGATCGTTACCAGTCCGACCCCGGCGACCTGACTCAGTTTTTGGGCGAGGAGCGTATCCGCGTAGTCATTGACCTTCGCGATAGGCAACGCTTCAGAGGTAATTGACAGCGTGAGAATCGGCGTATCCGCCGGATTGACCTTATTGTAGACTGGGAGGTTTGGCAGATCGTTCGGGAGATAACCTCTGGCTACGTTGATGGCAGCCTGGACATCCTGAGCGGCAACGTCGATGTCGCGATTCAAGTCGAATTGCAGAGTGATCGTACTAACGCCGAATGAGCTGGTCGAGGTCATCGAAGTCAGACCACTGATCTGATCGAATTGCGATTCGAGTGGGGTCGTTACGGCCGAGGTCATTACTTGCGGACTTGCTCCGGGATAACGGGTTACCACTTGAATGGTAGGGAAGTCGACCGTAGGCAGCGACGAAATCGGAAGCATCGAGTACCCGAGGAAACCCAGCAGAATCACTCCCGCCATGAGCAACGAGGTAGCGATTGGTCGCTTGATGAAAGGTTCCGAAATGTTCATGAGATTGGTCGGGACGAGCTCCCGCTCGTCCGTTCGAATAAGCAGACCAGCCGGTCCGCATCGACTAGATTAACCACCGCTTGTACTACCTTGTGGTTGAGCGCCAGGCGTCTCATCCGAGGCAGCTGTTTTTTGACCGTTCTTCCGATTCTGTCCACCGCCATTCGATTCGCCGATCCGCTGCGGCGACTTACCGGGAGTGGTTAAAATAATTTTCGACCCCGGTTGCAGCTTGTACTGCCCATCGACCACGACTTGTTCGCCTTCCTGGAGGCCGTCGTCGATCAGGGCTAAGCCGTTATCGATTTGATTGACCGTCACCGGCCGCATCTCGACGGTTTGATCCTGCTTGATCACATAGGCGAATGCCCCATTCGGCCCCCGCTGAATCACCGAAGCGGGTACGACCAGCCCATCTTTTCGCGTAGTGACCAGGAGACGGGAATTGACGAATTGGCCTGGCCAAAGCTTCTGATCATCGTTGGAAAATGTTGCCTTTAATTGAATCGTGCCGGTCGTTTGATCGATCTGATTATTTACCACTGCAAGGACGCCTTCACTGAGCGGCTTGGTATTATCGCGATCCACCGCAATCACTTTGAGTTGTCCCTTGGCCGCTTCCTCATTGACTTGAGTAAGCTGTTGTTGCGGAAGGGTGAAGAGAACAGAAATCGGTTTTAACTGCGTTATGTTTACGATGCCATTCGAGTCGGAGGCGTGCACGATATTGCCTACATCAACCTGGCGTATGCCGACTCGACCGTCGATCGGCGATCTTATTTTAGTGTAATCCA
Organism: uncultured Verrucomicrobiae bacterium; assembly: GCA_963804425.1. Taxonomy (GTDB): domain Bacteria; phylum Verrucomicrobiota; class Verrucomicrobiia; order Chthoniobacterales; family JAFAMB01; genus DASTDH01. The sequence goes on from CAWDQF010000012.1 coordinate 278,247, forward strand.
GATTGACTTTGGCGCTCTCGATGTTCGCGTCGTCCGACTTCACGAGTGCTTCGAACTGATCAACTTGGAATTTCGCAGTATCGTATGTCTGGTGATCGAGCACATTCTTCGCGAGAAGTTCGCCGTCCCGCTGGAACACGACCTTAGCGTTGTCGAGCTGGGCCTGGTCCTGGGCGCGTTTGCCTAGCGCCTGATCGTAAGCCGCCTGATACGGTGCAGGATCAATCACCGCCAAAAGATCTCCGGTCTTCACTTCCTGCCCTTCTTTGAAGGCAATTTGTTGCACCTGGCCGTCCACCCGCGTTCGGACCGACACTGTGTTGTAGGCTTGAACCGTGCCGATACCATTGAAATAGATCGGCACATCCTGCTTCTTTACGGCCCCAGCAACTATTGGAACCGGCGCTCCAGCCCCACCGCCCGGAGCCCCGCTTGGGCTATTAGAGGGACGCCGAGCAGTTTTTCCCTGCCCCTCCGATGGCGAGGCATTCTGTGGAGAAGAATTGTCCGACGGCTGATGCAAGTACCACCAGGCGCCGGCGATTCCGGCAAGAAGCACAAGGAGAATGACCCAACGGAGTCTGCTCATAACTATTTTCAGAACTGGCCCGACATCAGATCGGTTGCGATCCAGGATAATACACTGTTTTCCGCCCGGCCGGTAATGTGGAAGGAACGAATTCCTGGGCCCTTCGTGCAGATCGCTTCAGTGTTCTTGCAAAATTCATGACCTGTTTCCGGTTCCATTTCACCGAACTCCTCCTTCAACGCCTACGTATGAGATTCCTGTTCGCTGTCGGGACGCACCTTTCGTGCCCGCTGGTGGAATGATTGCGTGTAATGGAAGAGCTCACGCATACAAGAGACGCTCCCGCATTCCGGGGCCCCGACCGTTTTCCGTCAACGGTCGGATGAGACAAGCAAACGGTTACCAAAGGTGACCGAAGGGGATCGACTGCTTCCCCTATCCGCTTCTACTGTTTTTCTTGAGCCTCGTTCCAACGAGGCCGGTCCATGAAAAGCAAACATTCATTGTTGGCGAAGTCGATCGCGGATTTGAGCGGAAAATCATTCACCCCCTGTGGCAAACCCATGATGAGAGTTGCCCAGTCCTTGTATTCGCCAGATTCTATATCTGACAGAAATCTTGCATCACGGGAGACGGGCGTAAGATAAAGGCCGACAACCGGACCCCCTAAGGACTCGAGGTTGTGATACTCGTAAAACTCTTTTCGCTGTGAAGGTAGCCAAAGCGATTTACGGTCAGAATACCAAGCAACCGCCCAAGGCATATCGGAGGCGACAATCTCGTTGGGCTTCGTCCAGGTTCCAATCAGCTGCATGACTGCCGGATTATAAAGAGGAAACGGCATGCGCGGCCCGCTAGAAAATAATGCGTTGGACAGGAAGCCAAAGACGGTGGGCAATCCGGTAATGAAAAAGAAGACCGCGTAAATGGCATACCGAAACAGACGCCGCTCAAGGCCGAGCCGAAAGAAAAACACGAGGACCATGGTAAATCCGTAGATAGCCATAGCGGGACCGAGGAGGATAAGGATTTGGTTAGGACCGATCGCTTCGGCATTTGTACCGATCGAAACCGAACCGGCGAATGCGCCGAGCAATGTCAAGAAAATCACCCACTTGAAAGTGTCAGCCTCTGGTCGTCTGAATGGGTGAAAGAGGGCAGCAAAAAAGAAGGGAACAACGGCTATTCCACCTAATAAGAGGTAAAGCGAACCCAGCTGCTCGGTGTAGTTGCTGACGATTCGTCCTCGGAAATCCAGAGGAGTGACCTCAGAAAGGTTGGGATCGCTCAAGCGCATCCAGCCGGTCTCGGTTCGGGCCACGTGGTCGAGTAGCGCGAACGGGCTAATGCCAAACGCCGTCTTGGAGACTTGCAGATCCCGCACTACCCAGACGGAAAATAAGGCTAGGCAAACCAACCCTGGTAAGATCGCACCGAGCGGCCGCGGACGAAAGTAGCCCGCACAAAATATCAATTCGGCTCCAGAAATCCAAAGAGTAAGAGGGTGACACAACGCCGAGGCTCCTAGAAAAAGGCCGAGAAAGAACAGCCACAGATAAGGATTCCGATCGTTGACTCGAGCGACGACCGCCTTGGCCAAACACCAAAGCGAGCAACTGACCAGAAACAACAATAACATCTGCGGCAAACCCGAAAGCGAAAACTGCCAGAATTGATCGGCCACCAACGTGATCGCAGTCGCCAGCCAAGCGACCCGGATATCGAATAACAATCGCGCAACACGAAAGTTGACAAACAGCGCGAGCACAAAAAAAAGCACCGAAACCGCGGCTATCAAACGGTCGCCTCGATAAACTGGCTCCCCGTTGTCCACTTTGTGATCGAGCTGTGATGCCAGCAAATAGAGTGCACCCGCGTTCACCACCGGATTCAGCGGCGCGTGGTACAGGTCGGGAACGTTTCCGGTCGGCACCTGGTCGTAAGTCTCCCGCAGCAGATGCACCTCTAAGGGACGGATGTTTTTTGTGCTGAAACCATTCCCGCGCGCGATCTCGCGCGCGATTTGCGCCTGGTCTATCCCGGCTGGACTAGATAAGCCGCGAAACTGGTACAAGAAATAAGCAAGCGCCAACCCAACGACGCACACCAGCAAGAGCATCAAACGAATAAGTCCTCCCAGCTTTCCCTGTTCGAGGGAATGAACGAAGCCTTGAACGTTCATCTCTTCGCGCTAACCACTTCTTTCGGAAATATTCAGTTCTCTCAGCCGTCGGTGCAGCGTTCGCCGGCTGATCCCAAGCTTTTTTGCTGCTTCGGTGCGGTTTCCGCCCGACTCCTCAAGCGCCCGCATAATGAGCCGCATCTCCTGGTCATGTAAATTCATTTGTCCTGATTTCTCCGCACTGTTTCCAAATGTCGATCCGGCGTTCTGCGATATCGTCAGGGGAAGGTCTAGCAGGAAAATTTGGGGGCCGGACGCGAGCGTGACACCGGAGTCGATGGCGCCTTTGAGTTCCCTCACGTTACCAGGCCAGTCATACCGGAGTAAGCAATCCATCGCATCCGGAGCAAGGGGGCGAAACGGTTTTCCGTCGCGTTGGCTGATCTCTTTGAGAAAGGCGTTGGCTAGTAGCGGTATGTCGTCCTTGCGCTCGCGTAGCGGTGGTACCCGGATCTGCACCACGTTCAGACGATAATAAAGATCTTCTCGGAACTTGCCTTCACTGACCAACGCCCGCAGGTCGCGGTTGCTGGCGGCGATGAGCCGGAAGTCCGCCCGGATGGTTTGATTGCCACCCACTCGTTCGAACAAACCCGGATCCAAGGCCCGCAGCAGTTTTACCTGAACGTTGCCGTCGATTTCTCCAATTTCGTCCAGGAAAAGTGTTCCGCCGGCCGCTTGCTCGATTCGGCCGATTCGTCGTTCCATCGCGCCGGTAAACGCTCCCCGCTCGTGCCCGAATAGTTCGCTCTCAATGAGCTGCGGCGAAAAGGCCGCACAATTGAAAGCCACGAATCGATTCTTTGCGCGACCGCTGATTTGATGAATAGCGTGGGCTATCAATTCCTTGCCAGTACCACTCTCACCAGAAATCAAAACGGTGGCCCGGCTTGGAGCCACTTGCCGGACCGTTTCGTAGATTCGTTGCATCGGAAGTGACTCGCCGATCAAATTCTCCATTCCGTACCGGTCTTGTACCTGCAGACGCAGTTGCACGTTTTCCTGCGCGAGCTGACTCCCCTGAATGGCTCGGGTTATTTTGATCGACAGTTCGTCGAGATTAATCGGCTTAGTGACGAAGTCATATGCCCCGCGCTTCATCGCGTCCACAGCGGTTGCGATCGATCCATAAGCAGTCATCAACATGCAAATCGGCGGGCGCGGACTCTGTAGAATCTTGGCAATTAGACTCAGTCCGTCCTCTCCACCCAACCGGAGATCAGTCAGAACCAGATCGATCCGATCGGCCGCTATCAGCTTGAGCGCTTCATCGGCGTTGCTCGCTGTGTAAACATCAAAATCATCTTCGAGAGATCGCCGCAATCCGTCGCGGGTATGTTTCTCGTCGTCGACGATCAAAATCGTGCCCTGCATGAAAGGTATGTTTTGGATTTAAATAATGCCACCTAATGGCGCAGATTCCAAGAGCCGGTGTGCCAAGTCGGCACAGGCGAAAAGCGGTGGAGTAGTGGAGTTCGTGGAACAATCGGCCCGAAGGGCATCGGGAACATAGCCCAAGCTTCAGCCTGGGTGACGCATTTTTTACGGTGTAAGGTCTGAAGGACCGGGGAAAAGTACCGCAACGACCGCCCGAACAGAACATTTGTTTCGACATTGCCGAATTGGTTCTAGTCTCTGTTCTAGCGGCGTCAGCACTCACCCGCACGATGATCATGCTGAGTTACTCGATCCGTTGAGCCGGCGCGGAGTAGTCCGCACGTTCGAGTGTGGCAAGGAGCGGGCCGCAGGGAAGCGAGCCAACGCACGAAGTCCGAAGCTCGATCGTGTCGTTCTATCTTATGTGGTGTTTGCGGAACTACTTCGCCCGGTCCTTCAGACCTTACGCCGTAAAAAATCCATCACCAGGCTAAAGCCCATGCGCGTCAACATAAGGGCCCGGACCAGCAGCACAGCTGTCTCCACAGCGTTGAGCAATGGGTCCCGGCCTATCCGCTGTAGTCCCGCGACGACGACGACGGAGGAAGGAACGCAATGAAAGTAGCCGGAAAATCGTCCCGGAGAGGTCTGAGGTGGTCTGTCAAATTTTTTGAGGAGAGTTTTTCACCGGCGAAGAGTAAGGCGAGCCACGTTGGAGCAAGGCGCTGAGGTAGAGCTCAGGGTCGTAAGGTTGGCGCGTTTTCCAGCAACGGAACAAGATCCGGATCCATTTGTAGGCCAGAGCACGCACTGCGGCGTGATGGCCTTTGCCGCGGGCTCTTTGTTGTTGATAAAAGAGTGCGGCCCAATCACAGAAGCGAACCGATTGGCCGGCAAACTCGTGGAAGGATTGGCGGAGGAATTTCGGACAAGCCCAGCGAAAGTGGATCCAATTGGATTTGCCGCTTTGTTCAGTCACCGGAGCAATCCCAAAGAAAGTCACGGCTTCGAGCGAACTTTGAAAACGCTCTCGATCGGTGCCGAAGGCTGTCAGTAAACGAGGGCCCAGAGTGGGACCCGCCCCAGGGAGGTTGTTGAATAAGGCGCTGTCGGGATGGACATCGAAGAGTTGAGCGATCTCTTTTTCGTACCGAGCGATGTAAGGCACCAAGGCTTTGAGCTGTTGGGCCAGCATCTGCACAGTGAGACTGCCCGCCTCAATGATGGCCGAGTCGCGGGTCAAGGGTTGGGCGGCCTCTATCCGTTCCAGCCGCGCTTGGAGTTTTTGCTCGCTGCGACTGTGATGGCCGTAAAAGAACTTACGTAGCTTGTGGGTCGAAGCTTTTTTGAGCGACGCAAAATTAGGCCACTGGAGCAAAAAATCTGCAGCTAAGGCCGTGCTCAGATCGTTGTCCAGTAGGGCTAGGGCCAAGGGAAAGTACTGCTTAAGTTCACTCTTGAGCTGATTGCTCAAGGCAGTGCGGGCATCGACCGCCTGACGGCGCTTCTCGCACAAGAGGGCTAGCTTTCGAGTTAATCCATCGTCGGGATGCCAGGGGCGTAAGCTCTCATGATGCAGACTCACAAACTGGCAAAGTAGCTCGGCATCAACCGGGTCGTCTTTGGCCCCGCTGGGTCGAAAGGCCTGCCGGTAACTAGCCAGTTGTTTAGGATTGAGGGGATAGAGTTCAAAGCACTCATAGCCCATCAAAAAGTGAATCAGCGCTCCGCGACTCTGCTCTAAGCAAACCAGGATCCTACCCGCAGAAGCGAAACGCTCTCGCACTTCCAATACCCACTCGGCTAAAGCATCCGGCTCGCTGCCAATGCTGCGATGTTCAAGCCTAGCGTTGCTAGTGGCTGCTCGTAGCACCACAGCGTGTTGTTGATCGGCCCAGTCGATCCCGACAAAAGCGGCGACTGGTTTTTCATTAGCTCTATCGGCTGAAGTCATAACGTGATTGCTCCAAATAAGAAAACTCGCGCCGCTCGAGTGATTACCAAACCCTTATAGTGAGACGTAAAGCGCCAGGGGGCGATCTCGCCATGGTCTGAGTATTGTTTCTCTCACTCAAGCAAGAATCAGCCAGCTCGAAACTCTCCGGGAATCCGTTGCTGCGGATGGGACGGCCATTCGTAGCCGGCTGACGCGCTTGGGGCGAAGTTACTCACAATCCGGGGGTCGCTCACGCTCCAAAGCTTCATCGCGGGCTTTGGCCCCAGATTGATGAATAACTTCGGACTACCTATAAGGGACGCTGCGAAAGTAGCCCGGTACGAAGTGCCGGGAAACGAAAAAAAGCGCCTCCGTCCCGCTAGGGACGGCTGAAATGTTCAGGTCTCTTAGTGATGTTTAGCTGCCGTTCAATGCCACGTGTCTAAGCGACCCACTTGCGATCAAGCGACTCCTTTCCTCCTTCGTCTCGCTTTCGCGAGACCACGGCGGACAAGCCGGGACGGCAGAGAAGCGTCCCTCAGCGTCTTTAGCAGTCACTTCCTTATGTTGACGCGCATGGGCTTTAGCCTGGGCTATCTTCCCGAGGCCCTTCGGGCCGAGTTTTCCAGAACTCCCTACTCCAACGTCAGCGAGAGCTTACGTCGCTCGCTGGGTTGGTCGCGGCTTCGTTGCGGTCACTCAAAAGCCGAGTCCGCTTTTCACCGTAAGGAAGGTGCATCGTGACCCTCACGCCCTTCCCTTCATTACTCTCAATCTCAATTTCCCCGCCATGTTCCCGAACAATTCGGCGTACAATTAACAGACCCAAACCAGTGCCCGCCGGTTTGGTGGTGAAATAAGGCCGGTAAAGCTTACTCATGTTTTCTGGTGAAAGCCCGCCCCCCGTATCGGTAAACGCGACCGAAACGAAGTTATCGTCCCGCCAGGAGCGAATATGAAGAATGCCTCCCGTTTTCATCGCCTGGAATGCATTCTTAATGATGTTATAGAACGCCTGCTTGATTTGGTCGCGATCAACCTCGACTCGCGGCAAACCGACGGCCAGGTCGGTTTCAACCAGGACGTCGCGATCCTCGATTTCCCGCCGCAAGAAGCCGACCGATTCTTCCACAATTTCATTCAGATCATGCTGTTCAAAGGAAGGGGTGGTGGGACGAATCGCCTGCAGGAACTGGTGGATGATAGAGTCGAGGCGCTGGATCTCGGCAGCCGCCACCTCTAACAGCTCCTCGATCGAATCGCGAATCGATGCCGGTGCCCGCCTAAGCCGCCGCTGAATCAGCTGCAAATGAATGTTAAGCGAATTGAGCGGATTTCCGATCTCGTGGGCCACCCCGGCAGCCAGCAAGGTCAGTGCGGAAAGCTTTTCGCTCTCGATGGTGCGTTCTGTCATCCGGCGGTCTTCGGTGATATCACGAAGGATTACCGCAAACGCGACCAGGTCCTGCATCACCGCAGCCGATTCCGGCACGGATTTGTCTAGATGCAACGGCGCAACATAAAAATTAAGAAACCGGTGCTGCGGATAGAACAATTCGATGTCGCGGCTGACGGTGCCTTCGCTGGAACGCAAGGCGTTCCAACTCAATCCCCGCAAAAAATCATCGATCGGTTTGCCCCGCGTCTCCTCCGGCTCGACCCCAAATAGATGACCGGCAGCCGCGTTGAAAAATTGGATCTTGCCCTGCACATCGGTGACAATGACTCCCTCCTGCAGCGCATCAAAGATACGCTCCAGGAATCCCTTTTCTTGAGCCAATCGGACAAGGTAATTTTGCACCTCCTCCGGTTGCACCCGGCGGATTCGCTCGATCAACTTGTCTAAAAATCCGGACTTCATTGGAAAAAGGTTAGACTCGAAATCTTCCGCAGAGCTCCTTGGTAGGCGCCCGGTGGAAGGGTAACCGCATCGGCAGCGATCGCTTCCTCCGGGTGCCACGTTTCGGCCGGAAGCGACGCCAGGAATTGGGTGGATGACACTTCTAATGTACCAGAAAACACGCTGCTCTTGGCGCGAAGTTTTTCCACCTGATAGTCGCTCTGCCGAACTAGTGTCTCAATTACCAATGAGTTCTTAAGACCCTTGACCAATTGCGGGTCTATTCGAAATTCCAAGTTCCAAGCTGCCTGGCTCGATTGGTCCGTAGTCGATTCGTAACGGAGAATCTGAAACAGCGCCGGCAGCAGGACGATCTGCTGATCCCGAAAGGGTAGACGAAAATCGGGAATCGTCTGGTTCGACTTCGTGGCATCGGCAGAGGACAACAACTGCTCGCCCAAATCCTTTGGATACACCCAGACGCTTTGGCCATCTCGGCACAATATGACTCGCTGGGCTTGGTCGTCTGTTTCCACCCGCAGCTTGTCCGGAAACTGGAAACTGATACGCATTGAGCGATTCAACAAAAGCGGCGTGACCTGGGAAGCCTCGCGAACGATCACTACGGCAACCAGCGCTTTGGTCGAGGATTTAGAGTAGAAGAGCGCGCCGTAGGGCTGAAGCGTCTTCGCCAGCACGTCGTATTTGTTTTGCGCGAGACTCAAGCGCTGCCCCAGTAGAAAAACCGCGATTGCGAAAACATTCCCCCATCGTGAAACGCGTGGCATGTATTCTACAAGTAGTGCAAGGCGTCCGAAGTGTACAAGGAGTACTCCTTCACTCCATCTGCTCCGGAACCCCTGAACTCCTTTTCGCCACAAAAGCGGTTGGCGCTTTGGGGATTTCCCGGTATTCTTGCCCGAAAGATCGCTTAAGGAGTTGTGTTGGCGCCAATTCTGTTGCTTGCTGCCCCGACTGGTGGGCTAATTTACGCTTTCACGGAAGCAACTTATGAAGGAAAACTTGTCCTTCTGGCGCTCTTCGTCGCCTCAATTTTCAGCTGGTCTGTGATGGTGACCAAGATCCGGGTCGTACGTCTTTCCCGTAAGAAGAACAACCAGTTTCTCCAACGGTTCCGTTCGGAGCGGCAGCCGCTGCGAATCTATGAATCTCAGGCCCGATTCGATGGTTCTCCACTGTACGCGATTTACCGAGCCGGATGTCGTGAGCTCACCTTTCATCTGATGGGAGCAAGCGAAGTGGACGATACGTTCTGGGCGAGACTTGAAATCGCTGAACGCATCACCCCAGCTCAAATGCGCGTGGTGACGACCGCCATGGAGCGTGCTGTCGGCGAGTCCGCGCTTCGGCTGGAGGCGCAGATGATCCTTCTGGCGACCGCGGTGAGCGGCGCTCCTTTTTTGGGTCTACTAGGAACCGTCTGGGGTGTCATGGACACCTTTTCCGGTGTCGCCCTCGCCGGTTCGGCGAACCTGGCAGCAATGGCTCCAGGTGTTTCCGGCGCTTTGATCACCACCGTCACCGGCCTGCTCGTCGCCATCCCGGCGATGTTCGGTTACAACTTCCTTGTCACCAGCATCCGGTCGCTGATTGTGCAGAACGACAACTTCGCGGCGGAACTTGCCTCCGAGTTTGAACATAAATACGTGAACCACGGAGTTCGGCCCGCCTATGTCACAAAATAGAGTTCACTACGATGCGACGTTTTTCTGATCGGCAAACGTTACACACGCTTACTGAGATCAACGTCACACCGCTGCTCGATCTCGCATTCGTTCTGCTCGTTATTTTCATCATAACCACGCCGCTCATGGAAAAGAGCGTGAATCTAGAGGTTCCGACGAGCGGTGAAGCAAATCAATCCGTCGATACTTCTCAGGTTCTGACCATCGGCATCGACAAAGATAACGTGATCACTTTGAACGATGAAGTACTGGATCTTTCGACTCTGGAGAGCCGGCTCATCGCCCTGCACACCGAAAAGCCGGAATCGCCGGTGATTGTTCGGCCGGATAAATCCCTTACCGTGCAGCAACTGGTGAGCGTCATGGATGTCCTGCAGCGAGCGAAGATCTCGAAGGTTGGAGTAGCGACCCGCTCCGAGCGAACCGAATGACGGAGGACAAGGATCACCGACCGAAAGAGACCGGCGGGTTTCGCCTGAACTTTGTCCTGATTGCGACGCTGCATTTGATCGTGCTAGGAGTCGTCCTCCTTCTGGCGATTTTCCCGTTCCGAAAAAAAGATCAGAACCTGGTCTGGATGAACCCCGGATCCTTCGCCTCCGGCAGTCCCATGACCGATTCAGCCGAAGGAGGTACCAGCCCGGACAACGCCACGGGTCAGAAGGAAAACTCGCTACCGTCACCTGAGCCGACGTTTTCGCCACCGCCAACGAGCGTCCACTCCGCCGCCGGCAACACCGGAACCCACTCCGGAGATACCCCCAAGTATTCCGCCCCCGAAACCGTCGGTTACGCCTACTCCGCCACCGAATTTGTTAACCCCTAAGCCCACTCCGTCGCCGACGCCAAAGCCAACGCAACCCTCCACGCCGAAACCGAGCCCCACCTCTACGCCTAAACCGACCCCGAAATTGACGCCAAAGCCCACACCAAAACCAACTCCTAAATCGAGCACCAAACCTTCAGCAAAGCCGAGCGCGGAAGAAACCAGCACACCAAAGTCCAAAGCCAGCGAAAATTTGGCTCATAAATCGCCCACTACTCCAAAGAAAGAAGAGGAAAAAACGGCAAAAAACGAGGGCGCACCTTCGCCGTCTGCGCACAAATCGGAAAACGAGGGAGAGACCGGTAAACCCCCAAAAACCAATCCGGTGAATGGCGCAAACGGGACTGGCGCTAACTCCGCCCCAGGCAATGGCGAGGCAAATTTCGGTTTGTACGCGGAAATCATCAAGAATCGATTCGACGGAGCTTGGAATCAACCACACGGGCAGATCCCGGCGGGAAACGCTCTGGTGGTCACCGTTCATTTGAAGATAGAGCCGGATGGAACGGTTACAGAATTCTCGATTGTGGAGGGGTCAGGAAACTCAGTAGTAGATGAAACCGTGAAAGAAGCGGGACGCAAGATTACCCGATTGCCAGCGCCTCCGGGCGGCAACGCATTCTCGCCGACCATCCGATTTGAGCTTCGGAATGAGTAAATTTTTTGCAATTTCGAGCATTGGCAAGCGTCTACGAGGAGGGACCGAAGGTTCCCATTCCGTTTGCTTCTTTGGTTTGCTTTTGATTAGTTAACGCCACGAAACCATGCCCGACGCCGAGAACTATCAGCATTACCAGGTACTCCGGCGCGAAGATGGCTCCCTGTGGGAGCTCGGTCGGGGCGCAATGGGCATCACCTATAAGGCATTCGACACCAACCTTCGGTGCACCGTCGCGCTCAAAGTTATCAATAGTACTTACCTCGCAAGCGAAGTAGCGCGTCAACGCTTCCTCCGAGAAGCTCGCGCTGCTGCCGCCTTGCGCCACCAGAACGTAGCTTCCGTTTTCCATCTTGGTTCCGACCACGACAGCTATTTCTATGCGATGGAGTTTATCGACGGCGAAACCGTCGACGCCTATATGGCCACCAAGGGACGGATGGAGCCGATCGAGGCGCTTCGAATTTGTCTTCAGGTGACGCGAGCCTTAGCGGCAGCCGCTCGACAGCAGCTCGTACATCGCGATTTGAAGCCGGCTAACCTGATGCTCGTTGATGAAGACGGCGAGAAGATCGTCAAAGTGATCGATTTCGGTCTGGCCAAGACCGCCAAACGCGAGGGCGAAGATTCTGGTACGCTCACGATCGCCGGCGGATTTGTCGGTACGCCTCATTTCGCTAGTCCGGAACAGCTGGAGGAACGCGACATTGATATTCGGTCAGATATCTATTCTCTCGGAGCGACCCTCTACTACATGCTGACCGGTCGCCCTCCGTACTCAGGCTCGGTGGCTCAGATCATGAGCCAACATCTTTACAAACCGATCCCGACCGAACCGCTCGCCGATGTTCCCGCTTACGTCACTGCATTGATCGAAAAGATGATGCAGAAAGATCGAGAGAAGCGTCCGCAAACGCCGGCAGAACTCCGGCAAGAGATCGTCAATTGCTTGGCCCAATTGCAGGGCGCCAGCAGCACAACAGTACCGATCGAACCGGATTCGGCGACCTCCACCGTAGTCTCGGAACCGGTGGCATTAGCGCCTAGCACCGACGCCGCACCGCCGGACGAGCCCTTGACGCGGGAAGCAGTTTTGGGCCGGCGTTATCAGCTCATCCGTGAGTTAGATGAAGTTCCGCAGGGTCGCCAGTTCTTGGCATACGATCTTCGACAGAGCCGCCAAGTCACTCTGCTGATCTTTAGTGCTGGATTCCTAGCGGATAAGACGCGGTTCACTTCGATGGAAGAAGAGGTGAATCGACTACAGATGGCTAACCACGCCGCTCTCCGGCAGGTCTTTTCTCTCGAAAGCACCGTCCATCATTCCTTTCTGGTTCAGGAATGGGTCGTCGGTCCAACCTTGGTGGATGTCCTCCGAGTCAGAAGCGCGCTGGCAGCTCGAGAGGTTGTTAAATTACTCGACCAGCTTGCTCCATTAGCCGATCACGCGACCCAAAAAAAACTCCAGACCGTGGATCTTGCCCTCAGTGGAGTCCAATTGACCTATCCGGGTCTGATTCAGGCGGCTATTTCAACTCAACTTTTGCAGAAATCCCTCTCTGACTGGCCGGCACTGGCCGTTAAGGTTGCTGCACTGGATTTTTCCACCTCAGGTCCAAACGCCGATCAGGCTACCTGGGGCGGTTCTGCGACCTTGATCCAGGGCGCCGGCGCCAGTGGTGGTCCACGTGGAAGCTACTTGCGTCTCTTAAGCCTGCTGGCCTACGAGCTTCTCGGCGGCCAGCGCAACGTGGTGGAGATGACCGGACGCATCAGCCCGGTGGCCAGCCTTACCGAGGGAGGTAACCTCGTGCTCCGGCGAGGTATCACCGACGACTATCCGGGAGCGGCTATGATGTTGGCCGAACTCCGCCAAATCGTCGGCGGCGCCGAGCCAACGGTTGTTGCGGTCGCGGCAATCGAACCGGCCCCGCTATATACTCCCGAGCCAGAATACACTCCCGAACCAGAACCAGCGCCTGAATACACTATCAAGCCGCAGCCAGCGCACGGTTCCGTGATCGGTACCGGCATTCCTGTGGATTCGGTCGCTCCAGATCAAACGAGGGTTCCACCTCCGTTGCCGCCTGCTGATTCACGGCCCAGTGAAACCGTCGTTCCGGATGCCCCGCGCCGTAGGGTATCAGTCGTTGGCGTTCTCTTGGTTTCGGCGCTGGCCGTTTTCCTCGTCCTGATTTGCGCGTTAGGCGGTTTTTTCATTTGGCGCTTTGCCGGGCAGACTCAGACAACTCCGACACCGACCCCGGTCGCCAAAGTCACGCCAACACCGAGACCGACCAGCACAACTCTATCCACGGCTTCACCCAAACCAACGGCAACCGCGATCGTCAGAGCCACGCCGAAGCCGAACCCAACCAGCACCGCCCCAGCGACTCCCAAGCCTACGCCTACCGCGGTCGTCGAAAGTACGCCCACGCCAGTTCCCACGGGTTCTGCTTCGCCGGCGGAAACTCGGGAAGCCGCTTTACGGCGACAACTCGACGCAACCGGAGAATCGATCAAAAACGGGGATTGGTCTTCCGGGATCAAACAATACATCAGCCTTTCCAACGAATTTGCCGAATCGAATGCGCCCCGGGAAAAACTCGAGAACCTGATCTCCGCTGTACGATCGAGCAAGAAAATCACCCCGACGAATTTCCAGGAGTACCAGTCCGATCTAGAGCAAGCGGCGAATCTGGGCAGCATCCAGGCCATGTTACTTCTGGGTGAGAATACCCGCCAATCCGACCAAGAATATGCGCTACGGTGGTTCCAGGCGGCCGCGGACAAGGGCAACGACCACGCCAAAGTCCAGGCCGGATTGATATTGTCGACTCGCCGAGGCGACGGCGATATGGCTCGAGCCTTCGAATATTTTAAGGCGGCGGCGGACGATGGCGATAGCGAAGGAAAATTCACTGCCGGCGAATGTTACTACCGCGGTATCGGAACCACCGTAGATGTTCCCAAAGCGCTCACGCTTTTGCAAGATGCCGCGGCGTTGCATGAGCCACGCGCGATGGATCTGCTCGGCACGCATTTTCGTCAAACCAAAGATTACCAGAAGGCTCGGGGCTATTACGAGGAAGCCGCGCAACTTGGCTTCGTCCGGTCTACGGTGAATTTAGGCGTGCTCTACTCCCAGGGAGAGGGCGTGCCCCAGAACTATCAAACAGCGGTCAATCTGTTCAAAAAGGGAGCTGAACACTCCGACAGTTACGGCATGTATTTTTATTCTCAGTGTCTGGCCGAAGGAAAAGGCGTGACCAAAGATTTCGCTGCCGCAACCGAATGGGCAAAAAAGGCCGCCCAAGCCGGCAATCCCCTGGCGATTCAGTGGTGCAAGGGTAGGAATATCAGTTATCGGTAGGTTGGGCCCTGTGCGGATAGCCGATGGCCGTTGAAAACCCGCGCATCAAACCTGGACAAGCGAAGTCCAAAAGACTGCCAGGCTATCTTGCGTCGCACCTTTGGCGCTCTCTTGCCGACGCAGGTTGATTCGGTCATCTATCATCGATTATCCTCAACCGCTCCCCGCTTCCCCGCTTCCGTCGCTACCGCTAACGCTCCCGCTTCCCGCCCCCGCTAACCGCTCCCCGCTTCCCCCGCTAACCGCTCCCCGCTTCCCGCTTCCCCGCTACCGCTAACCGCTAACCGCTTCCCGCTAACCGCTTCCCGCTAACCGCTTCCCGCTTCCCCGCTAACCGCTTCCCGCTTCCCGCTTCACCGCTAACCGCTTCCCGCTTCCCGCTTCACCGCTAACCGCTAACCGCTTCCCCGCTGGCCATCGGCGAAGCCGCGATTCAGGATAGCCTGGCAGGGTGTCGGACTTTGCTTGATCAAATTTGGCGCAGCAGGTCTTCAGCGGCGAAGCCGCGACTCAGGATAGCCTAGGGCGCAGCCCTAGGAACCGGAATTTACAAGTGCCTCAGCACTGAAGGTGCGTCTCGGCCGACTGCTCAAATATACCAAATCGTTCTTGTGCCCTTTACCTCAGCTTATTAGTCTCTGGACCCTATCTTTATGAACGGAAGTTTGATTAAGACCATCGCGATGCTCTTAGTGGTGGGCCTCGCCGTAGCCGGGTGTGAAAATATGTCGCCGGAAACAACCGGCGTAGTCGCCGGTGTTCTTGCCGGAACCGCTGCCGGCGGAATCGCCAAAGCGTCTGGTGCAAGCAACGCCCAAGCGGTGGCCATTGGCCTGGGCACCGGAGCTGCCGTTGGCGCCATAGCCTATGTGATTGCGAAACACGAAGCGACCGAGAGACAGCGCCGCATTGCAGAAGAACGAGCACGCTTGGCCTATCAGAAAATGTCAGCCGATCGCAAAGCCCAGGTGAAAAAACACCGGTATATTGCGGTAGCGACCGTTCGCGAGCAAAATTCCACTGGCGCGAAAAGTGTCATGGTCTTTGACACGCAGACCGATCAAGTGGTGGGCAAAAGCGTCTACGACGTGAAGAGCACGCCCAAAGATGGCGAGGTATCAAAATTTGATACCTACTCCGCCGAATACGTCGGGACTGGAGGGTAGAAGACGGGAATCGGAAGACTGCATATGGGAGCCGGTGACGATTACCCCGGGCTGGCAGGGCGAAACAGTCCGGCTAGTGCCGCGTGTGGTAAGACACCGGGAAGCGCCGGACTGTGAGCCGCGCGTCACCCCATTGTTTGGCCCCGCCCGCAACGCTTCGCGTTGCGATGCGGGCAGGGCAGGTCACACCGTTTATTTCGGTATCGCTCAACGGCGTGCTTTGCCTACCTATCAAGGGGTTCTCCGGATAGTACCGCGGCGCACAAAACACCAAACCTGTAACGTGCAACCTGTAACCTCCAACCGTTAGCGCAGCTATGCGATTCCAGCGGCGATCATTCGACGAGGGCGACCATCGTTTTACTGAGCTGGTCGATCAAGTAGCCGGCTTCCGCATTTTGGCCGATCATACGGGGGCCGAATTGATAAGCGTTGCCCGCCGAGATCCGGCTGACGAGTGGCACGGTTATCTCTATCGCGATGGCGATCTTTCGGTCCCGGCGGACGGCTGGAAAAATCATGCCACGGTCATGGGATTCTATATCCACCGGTTACTGGGGGAACGTGCACTGTACGAGGGCGAGGAAATTCGCGGCGGCAACCACAGCTTTTTGCGAGCAAAGAAGTTCGCCGATCCGCAGATCTTTCTGGGAGACAAGGCAACGATGCGGTTTCATTTGCCGGCCGATCAGATCGAAAAGTCCGAGTACCCCAGAAGCGTAGATTTCCAGCTGGAGTACATTCTCACGGAGGACCGTCTCGAGGTGCGGTTTACCTTCAAGAACTTGGAGACGATTCGTCCAGCCCATCTTAGCTTTGGATTGCATCCCGGGTTTGCCGTGAGTTCAGTGGAAAATGCGCGGGTCATTCTCCCGAAAGGCACGTATCGTCGCCATCTCGCTCCGGGCAATTTTCTGAGCGGCGAAACCCAAGATTTTGTCTCCGAAGGCGGTCCGATGGCGTATCGGCCTTTCGAGCTACCTGGCTCATTTCTGATTGAGCCGCTGGATTGGGAGGAATCAGTGGTTCGCCTCCATGATTACGGTGCCAATCGCGACGTCGAGGTGGAACTCGCCGAAACCCCTTTTTTTACAATTTGGAGCGATCTTCATCCGTTCATTTGCATCGAGCCATGCTGGGGGTTGCCCGATGATCACATACAGAAGCCTTTCGAACAGAAAACCGGTATTCAGGTGATCGCGCCTCAGGCCAGCTTAACCCGAAGCTGCAGCTTTCGGTTTCGCTAGCGACCATCGAGACCTACTGTAACTCGAAACTTTTCGAGATACCGAACAACTCGGGCCGCAAAAATCGGTTTATTAAAGCGCCGCATGAATCTGGTCCAGAACCTCCGTCATCGAGCAGAGTTACAGCCCGGAGTGCCGGCGATCGTAGACAGAATCGTGCGAGGCGACCGAGTCATCAGCTTCGTGGCCTTCAATCGCTCGGTCGATTTTCTCGCGCTTCGGCTGCGCGAAGAAGGGGTCGAACCCGGTCATAAGGTGCTTTTGGCGTTGGATCCGAATCAAGAATTCTATCTCTTTGCCCTTGCTCTGTTGCAGATCGGCGCCAGTCCGGTGATTTGCGGGAAAGCTCTTGGCAGCTCGTTTCTCACGGAATGGATCGAAAACGTGCGCCCGCATGCTTGTATCCTCTCCCAAGCAAGATGGCTGACCCAACACTTTCATCGACAGCTGCGCATTATACCGAAGCGGCTGTTTGTACACTCTTTTCGGTTCGAGAGTCGCTGGCTGCGACTCGGACGATTTGGCCAGCCAACCGAATTGAGCCAAGCGCAGATTGCCTGGATTGAATTAAGGAGCGAACCGCCAGAAACATTTCGCGCCTGGGCCTGGAATCAAGAGAAACTCGCTCGAGCGACTCAACGTCTCGCTTCGATCTTGCGGATGAAGGCGGGCGAAATCGATCTCTGCGGAAATCCCTTACATCTCCTGGCAAACCTGGCTGCTGGCCTCACCAGCGTTATCCCGCTAAGAAAAGCGTTGCTCACTCCATCCGCGCGAAACCGGCAAATCGAAAAATTCAAGCCCAACAGAGTCGCCGCCAAAGCAGGGTTCTTGAATCGGTACCTTCGTTCTAGCGCCTCGCCCCTCCAGAAGGTATTCGTGTTGGATGCTCCATTGAGTTCCGCCGATGTCGAATTTTTCTCCGCATGCCGCCAACATGGCAACATCGAGCTGTTATTTGGGCGAGAAGCGCCGTTGGCGAGTTGCACATTAAAAGAATTTGAATCCAGAGGAGATGAGCACTGGATCGGGACGTTTTTCGAAGATGTCCGGTACAAAGTCCGCTATCCGCAAACCAAACTGAACGGTTCTTTACCCGCCTCGGGCGATTCGTCTTCTCAGGATCCCGAATCCGGTGAACTTCTCATTTCGGGTGATTTTCTTCCGACTCCATTGACCGTTCACGGAGAACCGGACTCGACTTTTAACTATCAAGATGAGAAGGGCGAAAACTGGCTCAGAACCGGCGTACAAGGTGCGCTGGATAGCTCCGACCAGTTTCGGATTACCGAATAGGGGCTGATAGTTCGTTGTTGCGAACGATTGGCTATTGGCTATCCGTTTCGGTCCTCATGCTCTCTCGCTCGAAACTTCTTCTTTTTGCTCTGCTGCTCGGCGGTATCGCGCTGATCGGGATAGGATATTGGGGCCTCCACCAGCGGTACGTTCCAGCCGAGGCTGTGGAGATTTCGCGACGTTTTATCTCTTTGATCGAGTCCGGTAATTTGCAGGCGGCCTACGCTCTTACCACGCAGGATGGTTTGTCCGGTGCAACTTTCGAAGCTTTCGAGACCAGGACTCGGAATCGAATCAATCAAATCGTATTTACGGATCGTCCTCCCATTCGATGGGTAGGCGTGCGGAATGGCTTCCAGACCTACGGTAACCGACTGCGACGCTGGCTAGCCGGTCGAAAGCTCGATCCGGACATCCTCAGTCTCGAATTTACCGTCGGCGCACCTTTCGAGGTGCGTCTAGTTCCTTCGGGAGAAGGAAAGTGGAAAATTAGCTATTTCCAGACCCACGCGGCGTAACGATCAACAATTAGCAGTGAGCAGTTCAGCTCTCATCGCTTACCGCTTACCGACTCGCAGTTCGTAGCCAGGATGGGTAACATCAACCGGCGCATCACTAATTTGTCATCTGTCATTTGCAATTTGTCATAACCATTCGGCTGAAAGCCGAATGGTTAAGCCCAGATTTTTCGCAACGGCCCACTGGAACCATAGACCGGGTCGTTGTCTGGTATCGGTAGAGCCGCAATGTTCCGATCCGCCTTCGGGCGTTCACCCGGTTTGCCCGTCAACAAATCCCATTGCCGCCCGTCGGGGTAGGCGCCCAACACTCCGAAATCAGCACTGGCTCCGAGGTTTTTGTGTCCCACTCCCGCGGGAATCACAATCACGTCTCCGGCTTGCACTGTAAAATCGCGGCCTTGTTCTCCGCCCAGCCGCACAGTCGCCGAACCTCGGTAGATTCCCAGCACTTCATGACTGGTGCTGTGATAATGATGAAAAGGATAAATGCCGTTGCGCCAGGAGTTGGTCCAATTGTTTGCGGCGAACTCTTCTTGCACCTGAGACGCCGGATCTGCGCTCTCCACATCAATGACGCCCCGGTACAGGAGAAGCGGATACCGGTTGTTGGGAATCACGCCGTCATCTTTGAAAATAGCAGTTTGGGGCTGTTTCATGTCCTCTCCTTGCGAGAAACCTCGCTTAGTCATTGTGATCAAGCCGAGGGCGAGAAGCACTCCCGCCTTGCAGGTGTGCTCCAGAAACTGGCGCCGATAGATTTGCGGTTCGTCATCCATGACAAGGTTTACTATAATCGATATAGGACCCGGAGCCAGAATCCGCTTGGGCCCCGAGGTCTCCGTCAGAGAGATATTGTCAAAAGTTGTGTACGGGAAGTAGGCGCACCCTTAGTTAATAACAGTTAGGCGGCTTGTTGTTCGAACTCCTCTCCGTCGATAAACTGAACGCCGGTGACCACTTTGGGGAGTAGGGCTGATCCGTTGAGCCGACGCCAATGTTTCTGGGCTTCTAGCCCGAGCTTGAAGACCATGGTCAGTGTCGCGATCCGCGAGCCGCATCCCTTGGTTCTCTGGGTACGAAGTCGCACAGTGGCAAAGGTGGATTCTATCGGATTGGTCGTTCGCAGATGTGACCAGTGTTGGGCCGGGAAGTCATAAAAAGTGAACAGCCATTCTTTGTCTTTTTCCAGACACTCGGTCGCTTTTGGGTACTTGGTCTGGTAACTAGTAATGAACTGATCGTAGGTTGCCAGAGCGGCTTTGCGAGTGGGCGAGAGATACATCTCGTGGATCAGCTGCTTGGCGCGGCCCTGCACGCTCTTGGGCATTTTATCCAGGATGTTGGCTGTTTTGTGCACCCAGCAACGCTGTTGCGGCACTGGACCATATTCTTGCTGGAGCGCGAGCCAAAAACCTAGTGAACCGTCACCAATGGCCAGTTTGGGCGCGACCCTTAACCCGTGACGCTTCAGTTGCTGAAGCAGTTCCCGCCAGGATTGAGTGCTTTCCCGGTAACCGTCAACGACGGCCAGCAGCTCTTTGGTGCCATCTGCGAGCGCACCCATCAAAACCAGGACACAACTGCGCTCTTCGTCGAGCCGGACGTTGAAGTAAATGCCGTCGGCCCACCAGTAAACGTAAGCCTTCGCGCTCAAATCGCGTTGGCCCCACGCCTTATATTCTTCCTCCCAACCGGCTTTGAGTCGCACCACATTGGTGGCGGATAATCCGCTGGCACGCTCGCCCAAGATCGCCGTCAAAGCCTCGCTGAAGTCGCCGGTGGAGATCCCTTTGAGATAGAGCGCTGGAATCAACGCATCGATACTCGGCACCCGACGCATATACGGTGGCAAAATCGCGCTGCTAAACTTCTGCCCATCTCGATGGCGGATCCGCGGTTGACGAACCTTGATCGGGCCAACCCCGGTCACCAGTTCGCGTTCTGGATGGTGACCATTGCGCACAATCATTCGCTGGCCTGCATCGGTGCGCCGCTCTCGATGTGCTTCCAGGTACTCGAGCACTTCGTTCTCGATCGCCCTCTGCAGCAGCTTCCTAGCTCCTTCACTGAGCAACTCTTCCAGGTAAATCTTGGCTTCATCTTGGGCTCGCTCTTGGAGCGAAACCACCTTATTTTCAATCACTGGTGCATCCTTTCTTTTTGGCGCCTCGAGTGAGCACGCCGTTTTCTTTTGCTTACAGAAAGGATGCGCCTTTCTTTATCCTGTCATCCACAACTTTCGGTTATAGCTCTCCGTCAGACCTTCATTCGCTATCTGCTATTTGCTATTCGCCTCGACAAGAGGGAAGGGTGAGGCTCTCGCCGAGCCGCGATCGGCTATTTTTCACAGAAGGTCACAGTGCGGCGAAGCCGCAACCAAAGCGATGAAAAACAACCGCGAATAGACACCAATGGACACAAATTGATTCCTTTATTCGCGTCTATTTGCGTTCATTCGCGGTTAGAAAATCCTCGCGAAAAAGATTCTGACCAATAGCAGCGCGAAGAAGGCATGCTAACCGAAGAACGACAGACCAATAACATGAACTCTGAACCCCTCACCTGTATCGGTTACCCCTTTCTCATCAGCCAGTCGACCGATTCCTTGACGGCTTCCAGCGACGTGTAACGCGGATGATACTCGAGTAGTCGCCGCGCTTTCGCGATACTGCAATTTGGACTGTGCGCTATATGATCCCACGTCGCTGCAGCGTCCTCTTTTGAAACCGTTTGCTTCCATTCCTCCCAGGGCAGAAAACGCAGAATCGCGTTTCTCCCAAACCAACCGGCCACCTCTTCGGCGTAACCTCGCAGCGTGAGAGCTGCCGGAGACACCACATGGAAGCTTTCGCCAATCGATGCGCTCCGGTTAACCATCGCCTGATGAAACGAGCGAGCAACATCCTGGGCGTGCACATGATGAACGGTTTCTAGTCCGAGATTTGGCAGCGTTAACTCTTCTCCCTTGGCTAGTCGGTCGAAGACCGTGGGATCGAAATGGCCGGCTGGATTAAGCGGATTCCAACCTGGGCCAACGATATGTCCCGGATGCAGGATCGTAGCAGGAAAACCGTGGAGACGCGCTTCGCCCAATAAGTATTCCTCGATCGATGCCTTCTGGATCCCGTATTCGCCGAATGGCCGCCGAGGCTGTTCTTCAGTAGTCGGAACGATCACGCTGGGCCCGTGCACCCAGATAGTTCCACAATGCAGGAAATGCTGGACTTTGCCCCGGAGCGCTTCGACCAACTGTCGAGCACTCTCCCGGGTGAAGCAGATCAGGTCAATCACCACATCGGGTTTCAAATCGGCCATTTGTTGACCGAACTCCCCCGACTTCTCGGCGTTACCTCGATCGATCCTTATTTGCCGGGTGGACCGCCACGCAGCATGCGGTTGATAAGGCTCACGTTTCCCCCGAGCAATTGAGATCACCTCGTGCCCCCCAGTCACCAATCCGGGGACGAGATACGTTCCAATGTGTCCACTTCCACCGATGACAACCACGCGCATACGCGACTATGGCACGGGGAGCAGGAAACGGAAAACGGTTTGCCCGCCAAAAATATTCAAAAAATTACTTCCCTAAAATATTTTTCTGATTCCGTTGGTTTGACGAATTTTTCGAATCCCTATCCACCCCGCTCCGTCTACCTAAGAGTAGGGTAAAACTATATGAAGAAAGTTTTGTTATCCATTTTGGTAGTATCCGGTTTGCTCGCTTTGATACCGACCCCAGCCAAGGCTGATGCTGATGATTACTACTATTGGCGCTGGCGCCGTCACGAGTGGCGCGAACGACGAATCCATGAATGGCGGGAACGCGAATGGCGCGAGCATTGGTGGCGAGAACACCACGGGGATTACTATCGCTACTAACTTAGTCAGTTAGTTACCAGTTAGAAAACAAATGCGAGGCCTGCTAACTCCAATGGCAGGCCTCTCTTAGCGAAGAAATTCAATCGCCAGATTCTGCTTTCGACTTCCCCAGTTCCTCTTGCATCTGCTTCGCTAATTGCGGGCCCATCCCGCTCTCTTCGTGCTTGAAATAAACGAACGCGTGACTCCAGCGTTCCTGCTGTGCCTGAATAAATTCTGCCCACCGAGTGATGTCCGGCGTCTGGTAATCTTCTCGTCGTAGTCGGAGATAACCAAAATCGGCGGTAGCGAGGTTCGGGGTCGCGAGATCGCCGCTCTCCGCGATGCAAAGAGCAGTGTTGTGCTTTTGCAGATGAGAAAAGACTTCGTCCTCGAACCAGGAAGCATGACGAAACTCGAAGGCCGCTCGGATTCCCGCGGGCAAGCTGTCGAGGAAGTCGTTCAAGAGAGAGGCATCCTTCTTAAAGCTCGGCGGAAGCTGAAACAAAACGGGGCCGAGCTTAGCCCCTAACCCGGTAACAACGCGTTGAAAGACATCCAACAGCTCCGCGCAATTCCGGAGCTTGGCAATATGCGTAACTTTTTGCGGTGCCTTGAGACCGAACCGAAAGTGGTCCGGAGTCGCTTTATCCCAACCTTCGATCGTTTTGCTATTGGGAATTCGATAGAAGGTGTAGTTGATTTCACTAGTCGAAAAACGTTCGGCGTAAAAAGGGAGCATTTTCGCCGTAGGAAATTTCTCCGGATAGAAGGTCCCTCTCCATTCGGTGTATTGAAATCCGGAGGTGCCGATCCATGAGATCATGGGTGGAGGATACAGGAGGCAGGAAGCGGATGACAAATGACAAATGACGTCTGTTTCGGCTATTGGCTATCGGCTATTACCTCGATATCCTCTACCCTATGAGGCTAGCGCTGCTGCCGCTTCTTCTGATTTGCTCCGCTTGCACTTCGGATCCGACGAAGGGGCACCTGGTCGGTGACACCGGCATCAGCCGGAGCGAATCGGAAAAGACCAATTATCCGCCCAACAAATTAGCGGAACAAACCTTCGTCTTCACTAGTCCGATGGGCTATGAATCGAAGCATTTCGCAACTGCGGACGAAACCAAGATTGCCCTGAAGGCTACTCAAAAACTGGGGCCCACAGACGAGACACATCGATTCATCGCCGTCCCGGTCGCGTCAGCCAAAGGCAATAGCACAGCGGCCGAAGTGATGATCTATGACAACCGCAAGCAGACACTTCTGGGTGACTCGGTGTATCGACTAGCCAATACTCCAGCCTCCGGCCAGTCGTTGAAGCTTGACGAGATCACCGCCACCTTCGAGACACCAAGCGAGTGATAGTTGGAAGTTGCGAGTTACACGTCGCAAGGTGGAGGCTATCGGCTCTCTCCCAAAAAACCCTCCGTCCCGCTAGGGACGCTGTGATAGTAGCCCGGTACGAAGTGCCGGGTAAGGCGTTGGAGAGGTGATTCGTCCCGCAGGGACGCTTGATAGTAGATGACATGAGCCGACAGCTAGCAGCACCCGCTGCTAAACTGTCGGCTTTATGAATAAATCTAACCAAACAAGATCGGGCAGTGAAGGCAACCAAGCAAGTGGGCAGCACAATGGCGATCGAGTCCTGAAGTTGGGACTGGATATGCACTATCGGCAGGTGACCGTAGCGATGCAGGAGGATGGCGGGCGGATCAAGGCGGTGGGCAAGATGAGTCATGAGGCCTTTTTGGTTTGGGTAGAGAAGAAGTTGGCCGAGGGCTGGCGCATACATAGCTGTTACGAAGCGGGAGCCAGCGGCTACTGGTTACATCGACAGCTGGAGGAACTGGGAGTCAAGAACCTGGTGGTAGCGCCCAAGGCGATGGGCCAAGGAGGTAAGCAGCAAAAGACCGATCGGCGCGATGGTGCAGAGTTGACCGATCAATTGGATCGCTATCTGAGGGGTCAGCACAAGGCCTTAAGTGTGGTGGGGGTGCCCAGTGTGAAACAGGAAGAAAAACGAGCCTTGATTCGCTATCATCGTCAGATTATGGCCGATCGGAGCCGCTATGAGGGGCGCGGTAAAGGCTTGTTGTGTGCTCAAGGCATCGAAGTGCGAGCTCGATGGTGGCAGGGCAAAGGGTGGTGTGAGCTCAACGCTGATGCCCGGCTCAAAGACTGGATGAAAGAGCAGTTAGAAGCTTGGCGCAAGAAGGTGTTGAGCGCTCAGGAGGAGCAAAAAGGGTTGCGGCGGCGAATCGAAGCGCTGGCTCCGGCGATCTTACCCAAGGGAGTGGGGGCCTATAGCGCGGCGGTGTTGGAATACGAGATGAAGGGCTGGGAGCGCTTTAAGAATCGCAGACAAGTCGCCAGCTATACGGGCTTATGTCCCGGCATCCACCAGAGCGATGGCCGGGGTAAAGAGGGCTCGATCAACCGCTGTGGCAACCGGATGGTGCGCTGGAGCTTAGTGGAGATGGTCTGGCGGCTCATGATTTGGCAGCCCCACTATCCACCGGTACGCCAGCTGGGGGCTGGCTTAGTAAAGAGCAAGCGCGCCAAGAGACGCTTGGTAGTCAAAGCGGCCCGGCGTTTAGCCATCGATTTATGGCGTTTAGCCAGCGGACAAACCACGGCTGAAAAACTGAGTTTAGTCCTCCAAGCCAAGCCCTAGAGCAAAGTCAGAAGCCTGGGGCAGGTAGAATTTTAAGCAGCGACCTTGAGGTGACTTTTTGGCAGCAACGGCGCGCGTCTGATGCTGGGCTTGGGTCAAAACCCGAAAAGTAGATGAGACCGCTCGTTGCTGTCCCTTGGAATGCTCAATTGCATAAATCACCGTGTGAGGAAGGACCCTTCCCACCGATAGAAGCTTAAACCGGGCAATCATGATCAAGCTCGCGTTGGGACAGCAAACGTTGGCTGAAGACCAAAAAGAGCAAGCTCCAGAGTCGACAACAAAAAGAAAAAAGGAGCGAACCAATCCCCCGAGAGAAAGACCTTTTAGCCGATCAGAGCTAGTTCCCTAGCGCGCAGCGCGCGCTTTAAGGAGGTCACCGAACTTTGGTGTTTGATCGCTGCGGTGTTCGTACCTCACACCGCGCCGATCAAGCACCAAAGCCGGCCAGAGGTGGGTTGTTGTCTGATTGCGCAGAAAACTAACTAAAACCATTCAAACAAAGCTTTTTGCGGCGAGGCTTGACAACGTCGGCTTCATAGAAGCCCGGTACGAAGTGCCGGGAAGCGGGAAAAAGCCCCTCCGTCCCGCTCGGGACGCTACGATAGTAGCCCGGTACGAAGTGCCGGGTAACGAAAAAAAGCCCCTCCGTCCCGCTCGGGACGCTACGATAGTAGCCCGGTACGAAGTGCCGGGTAACGAAAAAAGCGCCTTCGTCCCGCTCGGGACGCTCGATAGTAGCCCGGTACGAAGTGCCGGGTAACGAGAAAAAGGCCCTCCGTCCCGCTAGGGACGGCTGAAATGTTCAGGTCTCTTAGTGGTGTTTAGCTGCGTTCAATGCCACGTGTCTAAGCGACCCACTTGCGATCAATCGACTCCTTTCCTCCTTCGTCTCGCTTTCGCGGGACCGCGGCGGACAAACCGGGACGGCGGAGAAGCATCCCTCAGCCTCTTCAGCAGTCACTTCCTTATGTTGACGCGCATGCGCGACCGCGAGATCCTACTACACCCCGGTGCGCAGTGCTTTGCTTTTTGCCGCCAGACGCAGTCGCAATGAAACTGCCAATCCCCAGCCCACCGGAGCCGAAGCTAAACCGAAGTATTACCGCTCTGGCGACTCTCGCTGCCGGGAGTTTTTTTCTCTCAAGACTTCTTAACTATCATCCCAGGCCAGTCGAGAAAGTCGAGACTCACAATTTCGCAACACCACCGTTTTTGGCCCCGGATCAATCAATCAAACTCGTAACTTATAACACGCAGTTCTTCGCCGGAACGCGCTACGACTTTTTCTATGAGGGTGGCGCGGACACCTTAGTGCAACCGAGCGATATCGAATCGACTATTGGACGGGTCGCCCACTTTATTACCGAGGAACATCCGGACTTCGTTCTGCTTCAAGAGGTCGACTATGGTGCGCGTAGAACCGGATATCTGGACGAGCTGACCTTGCTGCGAGATGCTCTTCCACCTGAGCTGCGTAACTACGTTTCAACCTATTACTGGAGATCCAAGTTTGTGCCCCACCCGAAGATCTGGGGCCCAGCCGGGACTAAGCTGGTGATCTTCTCCCGATATCGACTTGGTGAGGCGCGGAGATATCGGCTCCCGCTTCGGCCGGGCAACTTGATTGCCAACGATTTCAATTTGAAGCGGGCGATTCTCGAAGTGGAAATACCACTCGCAAATGGTGGTCTCTTCGTCCTCTTGAACGCGCATCTGGAAGGATTCCCAAAAGGGACGAACATTATGGAACGGCAAGTCAAGAAGCTCCATCTGCTTCTAGCGGCCTTGGATGAGCTTAAGTTGCCCTGGATCATCGGAGGTGACTTCAATCTCCTCCCGCCAGGCCAACTCGCTCGTCTGCCACCGGAGACCCGGGGACTGCACACGGAACCATCCGAGATCACGCCAATCTATAACGATTACGCTGGTGTTCCCACCGTTGACGATGCGACCGGAAGACAAATGGAAAAATTCTTCACATTCACTCGGCGTTCCCGGTCGGAACGGGTCCCGGTTCGTACGCTCGATTATTTTTTCACGGCTCCCTCTATTTCGGTTGAGAAGTACACCATACGACAGGCGGGAATGCTGGAGCTCTCCGATCACCTGCCCGTAATAGCAGAGTTTCGGCTACCCGGATAACAGGGTCGCCCTCAGGAGGGTGTCGGACTTTGCTGGATCAAATTTGACGTGAACAGGTCTTCAGCGGCGAAGCCGCGCTTCAGGATAGCCTAGCAGAGAGTTGAAAACGCTTGGTTGAGGGAAACTGCTAACAACTTCCTCCTGAGGTTTGGGATACGGCCCGAAGGGCCAAGAAAACATAGCCCAGGCTTTAGCCTGGGAAATTCCATCCCGACAACAACCGCCCTGTAGGGGCGGGAGATGTGGTGTGCAATCACCTGATCGCGGAGCGATTCATTGCTAATCCCATGAGCCGGCTGCGCGAGGAACATCCGATCTTCGGATTGATCTGGTTTGCCTTTTCAGACGCCCCCACAGGGCTGGTCGCCTTTATTCCCGGCTACCCAGGCTAAAGCCTGGGCTATGTTTTCTTGGCCCTTCGGGCCGTACGCTGAGGCCTTGGGCTCCATGTTTGGAGCCAATCATCAAGTCTCATTGGTATTTCAACGGGCTGCTAGGGCGAAGCCCTAGGAACCGGAATTACAAGTGCCTCAGCGCTGAAGGCGCGTAACAATCGCAACGACCTAGGCGTGGGGACTAGCAGGGTTGGAACGCACCTTCAGTGCGTGATCACTGGGTCGGATTCCTAGGGCTGCCGCCTGGCTTTCTTGAATCGCGCCTTTCCTCTTTCGCCCAGACTTCGGCGGGACAGGTCGGCACTTTGCCTTGCTCACTGCTCACCGTTCACTGATTACGCCGTTCTCGGCTATTGCTATCTGCTCCGCCCTATTTGAGTTTTGATGGCTGCCGTCCACCGAGACGCGGGATCACCGCGTCCGGGACATCGACAAGGGAGAAGTTCGCATTTGGTCTTCCTCCGCCAATGATCAGGAATCGGATGAAATCGCCCAGCCCTTCTAGCAGGCGTGCTCGCTTCAACGGCCCGCAATCAATGGCATCAAGCCCAAGCTCCCGCGATAATTCAAGGACCGTGTTTCGAGCAGACTGATCATCAGCAGCCACCAAGGCTGCCACCTTGAACTGGCGTATTTTCTCTGGACAAAGCTCGATGATCTCTTGGGCAAATGTATTGTAAGCCTTTACCACCCGCGCTTTGGGAATTTGCTGCTGAAGTTTCTCGGCGTGAGAAAGATGAATGGGACCATACTCGAAATCGGGCGGGATCTCCGAGTTGTTCAGATCAACCACAACCTTTCCGTCTAAGGACTCAACTCGTTCCAGGACAGTGGAGGGGGAAACATCGCGAACAGAGTAAACGACAACCTCACCATGCAGAGCAGCTTCATCGTTGGATCCATACTTGGCCTTCCCCTGAGCTAAAGTGGCAGCCTGCCGGGCTTGTTCAATATTTCTGGCACCAAAAAATACGTGATGTCCGAGCTCGGCCCAAACAATACCGAGTGATCGTCCCATATTCCCGGAACCAATGATACCGATGTTCATGGTCGCATCATAGTTCTGCTGGACATAGTGGCAAGTACTTACTATTTTGTCATGTACTTACCAATATGACAGTAAGAGCGCGAAATCGTCAATCGGAACGGATCTTCAGTTGTCCAGTCGAAGCAGCCCAAGAGGTGATCGGCGGCAAATGGAAACCCATCATCCTGTGGCACC
This sequence comes from uncultured Verrucomicrobiae bacterium, assembly GCA_963804425.1. Taxonomy (GTDB): domain Bacteria; phylum Verrucomicrobiota; class Verrucomicrobiia; order Chthoniobacterales; family JAFAMB01; genus DASTDH01. Next base: position 307,204 of record CAWDQF010000012.1, read on the forward strand.
TCTACTCTGCCAAAGGCCCTTGCCGGTTTGGGGTGTTGCGCCGAGCCATTCCCAACGCGACGGAGAAAATGATTATTCAGCAGCTCCGAGAATTGGAAGCAGCTGGAATTGTAAAACGACGAGTGTTTCGGGAGGTTCCGCCGCGAGTCGAATATTCGCTTACGGCCGATGGCAAAGAATTACAACAAGCGCTAGAGGCGATATGCGAGTGGGGCGAGAAATATGTGAAAAGAATCGGGGCCACTGTCCGAAACAATCTACCGAATAAATGACGACGCGGATTATCTGACCAAAGATCGCAGAGGGGTAAGTCGCGAAGCCGTTCGACTGAGCTCAGTCGAAGCCCTCTGTGGCCTCCGTTAGCTTCTGTTCAAATCCGTCTCGGCGCCCGCCCGCATCGCTACGCGAAGTGCTTCGGGTGGGTTGCGGGCAGGTCTTTGTGTGAAACGTTAACGGATCATCGAACGCGGCTCGGCGGGAGCCTCGCCCTACCGCTCGCCGTTTCTCGGCTATCGGCTATTTACTGGCATTCTCCCCGTCGGCCGAGCCGTCGGTAGCCCGGGTGGATGCCGGGCCTCAATTGTTGTTCCTCGGCGATCCGCGACAGCAATTTCGCGAGCGTTTCTCGTTCGCTCGCGGTTAAGGCCGCGCACAACGCATCCTGATGTTGCCGAACAACTCGCCCGATCGCTTTCAGCGTCTCTTTTCCCCGGGCGGTGAGATGCAATGCGTAGACTCGCCGATCTGCAGCGCTCTCGCGCCGCTCGATCAGACCGGATCGCTCCATCTCATCCAGCAACAATACCAGCCGGCTCGGGAACATGCCGAGGAGATCGGCCAACGCCTGCTGGCTGAGTCCGCCTTCCAGGCTGATCACCCGCAGGATACCGGCTTGCGCCGGCGTAAGTTTCAGCGGCTCCAGCCGCTCGGCGAACTTAGCTGCCGCGTGAGCGCCTACCTGCGCGAGCAGGAAGTCTACCCCTCCTCGATTGGTTTCGGAACATTGAGAATCAGACATTCGTGAGCAATTCAGGTCGTTATTGAAATTAACGATTATCTATATGAATGAATATCGTAATTAAGAATATGAGCGGTTCTCGTCATCATCTCAATCAGAAAGGTCGCTAACCTCTGCATCGTTCCACTTAAGCGAACCCGCAGACCCGAGAAAATCATGAATCATCCAGAAATTGCCGCCAGGAGTGTGCGCCACGCCGGTCCCAACCTCGGCATGGTCGCTCTAGTGTTCACCATCCTATTCATTGCCGGGCTCTATCCGGCCACCGTTTTCGCAGGTAAACCATACTTTCCTGCGCCATGCTCCAATCGGTAACTCAATCGCTTACGCATGAGCTCCCTTCATGAACGAACGCTGATCCGCACCCTGCACCTGGTGCTGAGCATACCAATTATCGGATTTATTTACGGCCCAGTCGCTCATATCCCGCCAGCAGCCTTTTTCACCCGCTTCGTCGCGGTTCCGCTGGTTATCGGAAGCGGCATCTGGATGTGGCAAAAACCGCGGCTGATGCGCTGGGTTCGCCAGCACCGCAGCAACCAAAGTGATTGGTGAGAAGTGACTAGCGAGACTCAGGCACGCCGATTTGTCCGACGACGTGCGCGACGAAGCCTTCCCGATGAGGCCCTTCATTTAAACTATCTGCTATCTGCTATTTGTCCCGCCCGCAACGCTTCGCGTAGCGGTGCGGGCGTGTTATTCGCTTTGACCGGTTTCTTCAAATTGATAGAAGAAATGCTTTGCAATGTATTTTTGCTCCGACAATGATGACGATCGGAATCCCCCCAAGGTATGAGCGTCGCTCTCCCTCCAGTATCTCTGTGCTTGGAGTTCTACATTTTGAGTGAAACATTAAGTTGCTTTGTCACGGGCGTGCCCCCGGCGCGAGAGAGTGTCACTTTGGCCGCGCTGGCATTTAGTTAATTTAGATTCCTACCTGTCACCCGAATGCACTACGAGTTATATCCAGAGACCGTCCGTTGCACGAGCGATTTCACGGGGTTGGGCGGGTTTCGCGTCGTGATCAGAGAACTACCCAGAAACGGTAGTTTCGGCAGCGGTCGCAAAGGGGTGGGATCCTTCCGGCTTGGATATCGGCCCGTCGAAGAACGGGGTCAAACCGTGTTCCGTTTTCGGAGGGATCCGGACCGCGGAGTTCAGATGGCCCGTGTATCCGCTATTATCCCTCCCGACGAACCGTTTGAGGCGAGTTGCGTCGAAGCTGACGGAAAGATTGCGAGCTTCGAAGTTCTTCCCGCATTCTTCGCCGACGTCGTCAGCCGCGCCGGCATCTCGCCAGTGAAGCTACGACACTTGCCGCCGGCGCGATTTGTCATCAACCGCAGAGTCGATCTTTTATGCTCGTTGCTCATGCAAGAAACTGAAAATGGAGCGTCGCTGGGTTCGCTTTATTTTGAGAATCTGGCAACGGCGTTCGTCATTGCCGTAGCCTCGCAGACGGATGCTCGGCTACCGGGTGCCGGCAACATCTACGTGCAACACCGACAGATCCAGCGGGCCGTCTCATACATCGAAGCTAATTTCCGATCTAAGCTCACTATTCAGGATCTTGCCAGAGTCTCAAACCTCAGTCCGTTTCACTTCACCCGGCTCTTCAGTCGGATCGTCGGTTTAACTCCTCATGCGTATATCTTGGATTGCCGCATTCGGTTCGCGGAAAGGCTACTCTGCCTACACGGGACCGAATGTTCCATTGCGGACCTGGCGGCCGAATCCGGTTTTGCTGATCAAGCCCATTTCACCCGACATTTTCGTCGGGCCCTTGGGAAATCACCTCACGCGTTCCGGCTTCAGCAAAAATAGACAAAAACAGCGCAAAGGCGTTCTAGCCGGATCCGATCATCGTTTCTAAAACGGTGGAGCAAGGAGTGTTCGGCATCGCCCCCGCGTGGACCGAATAATTGGTTCGTGAATCGCGGTTCCGCTATTCCTTGCCAAGCCAGAATCCCCCCAATGAAAACTGATCGTTTCCCGCGAAAATTGTTTCCCGTCTGCAGTATCGCAGCCATTGCGATTTCGACTTTCGCCCCAAAGGTGCATGCTCAACAGGACACTCCCCAGGTAGAGCAGAGAGTGGATAATATTTTGATCCAAATGACGTTGGACGAGAAACTCTACTACATCAGTGGTGCGCCATTTAGCTTTGGCGGCAATCAACAGGGAGTTTTTAACATCAAGCCGATTCCGCGTCTTGGAATTCCGGAGATCTTTGGGACCGACGGCACGATCGGTCTAGTCGGCCAAGGCTTCCCACCCGGTACACGGTTTCCCGCTGGACTTCTACTCGCCTCAACCTGGAACAATGACCGAGCACTGGAGGAAGGAATCACCCAAGGCCGGGAAGCTCGTGCCCGCGGTATTCACGAGGTTCTGGGTCCTGGAGTTGATTTCTATCGCACATCGTTCGGAGGACGAAGTCCGGAGTACATGACCGGGGAAGATCCGTTCCTAGGCGCTTCGCTGGTCGCCGCTGAGGTCAACGGCATGCAATCGCAGCAGCTCATTGCTACGACCAAGCATTATCTGTGCAACGATCAGGAAATTAATCGCAGCTCGATCAACGTTCAGGTGGACGAGCGCACGCTTCGTGAAATCTACCTTCCTCCCTACGAAGGAGCGGTGAAAATCGGTCACACCGCAGCTCTCATGAGCGCCTTTAATCAAATCAATGGAGCATTCGGCTCCGAGAACTTCTTTACGGAGACCACTGTTCTAAAACAAGACTGGGGTTTTCGAGGATTTATCGAGACGGACTTCGGCGGCGACAATGACGGATTACAGGCGGCTCTAGCGGGAAACGATCTCGACATGCCCGGCGGATCATTCGCCCAGATGACAAGTGCAAACCTGCTTCCGGCCATCCAGTCAGGTCAGCTTCCCCTCTCCAACATCGATGACAAAGTACGGCGGATCTTGCGGGAGATCGTCTCCTTCGGATTTCTCGACCGTCCGCAGCTTGATCCTTCCATTCCGGTCGATGATCCCCGGAGCAAAACCGCCGCGGTCGATGTGGCCCGAGAAGGAATCGTTCTGCTGAAAAATACGCATGGAACCTTGCCTTTAGATAAGAATGCAACTCTGAGGATCGCCGTGATCGGACTCAACGCCCAGGGGGAGCCGCCCACCACAGGGGGAAGCGCTTCGGTAGCAGCCTCAACAGAATTCACGAGTGAAATCGACGGAATCAAGGCCGAGCTTCCTCTCGGCGCCACTGTGGACTACATCGCGAGCTTGGTTCCCGATCCTGGCACAGCACCGTGGCAAACCGGGCAGGGTTCAGCCGGGCTCGTCGGTCAATACTTCAACAGCAGCGATCTTTCCGGTTCGCCGGTCGCTACTCACATCGATACCGAGCTGAACTTTACTAGCTTCGATGCAACCAATGTCCCGGTCTCAGATCCGTCCAGCTTCTCCGCAGTGTGGACAGGCAAAATCCAACCAACTATCACTGGCGACCAAGTCTTCAAGGTGTCCTCCGGCGGCAATGTTCGCGTTTACGTGAACAATCAGCTGATCATCGATGACTTTTCGCCGATTGCCAGAGCTGATACTCCGATATCGGCTGCTCCGCCGGTCGTACCGACGTCTGGAAAGACCTCGCTGCAGGCGGGAGTGGCTTATGACGTTCGAATCGAAGCAAAAAATTTAGGTGGAGGCGGCTTTTTCAGTACGGGCGGTTTACAGGTAAGTTGGGCACCGCTCGAACCCTTGCCGACTCTCGCCGGGTATAACGCGGTGATTCTCGCGGTGGGTACCAACGAACAGTACGAAAGCGAAGGTCATGATCGCTCTTTTCGACTGCCGGAACAGCAGGATACGCTGATTCAAAACGTGGCGAGGATCAATCCTCGGACCATCGTCGTATTGCACGGGGGCGGCGGATTTGATGTCCAGAGTTGGATCGATCGCGTACCTGCGCTGCTCCACGCCTGGTTCCCTGGCCAGTATGGCGGCCAGGCGCTGGCAGAGATTCTCTTCGGCGACGCGAACCCTTCCGGCAAGTTACCGATCACGATGGAAAAGCACGCGCAGGATAACCCGGCGTTTGCCACCTTTCCTACCGATGCAAATGCAGCGGTTATCAACTATTCGGAAGGCCTATTCGTCGGCTATCGGGGATACGAAAAGCATCATATTCAGCCGCAGTATCCTTTCGGGTATGGGCTGTCCTACACCGAATTCAAATATTCGGATTTGGATATCACTCCTGAGGTGCTGTTTTCTCCGTGGTTTCCGTTCGGCCGGGATGAGATTCAGGTGAGTTTCAGGATCACCAATTCCGGGCGGCGCGCTGGAGCCGAAGTCGCCGAGCTTTATGTGGCACCTTTGAACCCCCCAGTCGCGCGACCCGCCAAGGAACTCAAGGGTTTCAAAAAGGTTTATCTTGCGCCCGGCGAATCCAAGAAAGTGACGATCACCTTGGATCGGCGATCACTAGCCTACTATGATGTTGCTGCCCACGCCTGGAATGCAGCGCCAGGTATTTACCGCATTCTGGTCGGCTCCTCGTCCCAAGATATCCGGTTAAATAGAGCGTTATTGAACTTGTTTCCCTCGTCGCTGTCGGTCCTTAAGAGTAGCCCAGTGCCGGAGCAGGACAGCGACCGGTTTTGATCGACGCCGGTTTGCCGGCCTCTCAGAAGAGGCCGGCGCCATGACTAGGTTTGGCACAGCAATCCAGATAATTGGACTGTCGCAAGCCCTCGATTCTAAAGCGCTGCTACCGTGCAGCACTCACGGAGCCTCGCCGAGCTAGCCTCTTTCTCCATATGTGAGGCGCAGAGCCCAATGCGGCGACTCGGAGGATGTCATTTTTTATATGAAGTTCATCACTTTGTCTATTCCGCTCGCCCGGTCTCTCCATTAAATTTCGCGAGATGTTCCCCAAAAATTCTGGCGTGGCCGGCCAGCCTGGGAAGGAGTAGCCAGGATCGCAGCTGCCGGTAGAGCTCGTCAGTTTTTAGCGAGAGCAAACTCACGAAAACTCAAGCTTACCCCCCAGAAGAATGAATGGACGTTTTTCCTCCCAAATGTCTGTGCCGCCCGGCATCTCCCTTCAGGTTGTTTTCGCCAGCACCTGCTTCCTGCTGTTCGGTAGATTCGTGGAGTTGGCCCCAGCGGATCCTGTCGCCGAGTTTTTAGGCCACCCCGAGCATCTCGCGCGTATCAACTCCGGAGACACTTCTTGCGCGCTTAGTCTTATCCGCACCTTTTGGGGACACATGCGCAGCGACAGCTCCTTCTATAGCGGTGCAACGTTTGAAGCGCTCCGCTCGCCGCCAGGCACCCGAGGTACGATCGGTGTGCCTGGCAGTCGCGATCTGAGTTCGCTTGAGGTCACGGTCAATGGCCGTAGGATAAAGGCCGAAAACCGCTCAACGACGTCCCTTTCAATCGAGCAAAGCGTCGAAAGCCGGCCAGGTTATGTATACCTCAACGACCTTTCCCCAGGCGCATACCAGATTCTAATCCCGGCGCCGACCCAATAACCCCAAGACACTAGACCCCCCAGACATGAACCCGATCAAACCTATTGAACTTGCCAAAGGGTTTATCCTTTTGGCTGCAGCCTTGAGTACCACCGTGCTTGGCGCTGATAGCTCCTATGACGGTGGCCAGCCGAATAATCCAAAAGACCTGAAGGGCAAGAAAATCGTCCTCCTCGACGTGCCTAAGCTCATTGGTATTGGCTATTTTGCAGCGACTACGAAAGGGATGGCCGAGGCCTGCGCCGAACTGACAAAGAATGGCCTTCCGACTGAGGCCACCACGGATGGACCGACCGAAGCTGCCATTCAGAAACAGATCGAATTTATCGACAATGACATTTCGCGCGGCGCGGACGGTATCTTGTTTGCCGCCAATGACCCCGTGGCGATTTCGCCCGTGTTGCGAAAGGCGTTGAAGGCTGGCATTCACGTCATCGGCTACGACGCCGAATCGCAGCCTGACGCTCGCGAGTGGTTCGTACAGCAAGCTACGACCGACGGCATAGCTAAAGCATTGATCGACTCGCTCGTGGCCGAAGTCGGCAAGGAGGCTGATATCGCCATTGTCACCAGCTCGCTCACTGCACCAAATCAGAATGCCTGGATCGCGGAGATGAAAAAGTACATCGCAGCACAAGGGCTAAAGCTAAACATCGTCACGACTCTTCCCTCTGAGGAAGACCAGGAGCTGGCGTTCAAGGCCACCGGTCAGATTATCAAGGCTTACCCTAATGTGAAAGGTATCATAGGCCTTTCCAGCGTGGCTTTCCCAGGCGCCGCAGACGCCATCACGCAGGCCAATCTCATCGGCAAAGTGGCGGTTACCGGACTCTCCACGCCGAACCAGATGAAGCCTTTCGTCAAGTCCGGTTGCGTGAAGTCCGTCATATTGTGGAATCCAATCGATCTGGGCTACGCTGCGATCTACGCCATGCGGGCAGTGGTCGATGGTAAATTGAAGCCGGGAGCGACCGAGCTCGAAGCCGGCCGGCTAGGAAAACTCAAAGTGATTAATGGCAGTCAGTTTTTGCTTGGACCCCCCTTTATCTTTACTAAGGATAACATCGACAAGTTCGACTTCTGACCCGGCGCCATAGCGGACGGACGGTCGGACCTAGGAGGAAGGGATGCAAGGGAAGTAGCCCAATCCGAAGGAACTGAGAGAAACCGGGTCCGTCCCGGAGGGCAACGCCGGGAACGCACGGTCCCGGAGGGCAACACCGGGAACAAGCGACAACGCCGGGAACGCACGGTCCCGGAGGGACACAATGATAGTAGGCTGGCGCTTTAGCGCCTGTAAGGCCAAAAAGGCGATTCCGTCCCGGAAGGGACGGTTGAAATGTTCAGGTCTTTTGGTGGCGTTTCGCTGCTTTCAATACCACAACCTGCCCACTTGCGATCAAGCGTTCGTGCCTGGGACGCTTTGTTTTTTTTACGTTAACCCGGCACTTGGTACCGGGCTGCTTTCATTGGTTCCCTCCGGGACCGATTTCTTCAACGCCGGTACAGGTTCAGGACATCGGTAACACTTCAGGTTCAAGACATAGGTAACACTCAAGGGCGATGCCCTGGAAGAAAAGTGAGCCTATGGAACAGAGAATGGAGTTTGCGTTTAAGGCGCTAAAGAGTGAGAACTTTCGCCGGCTGTGCCAGGAATATGGGATCAGTACCAAGACGGGCTACAAATGGCGTGAACGCCTGCTGCGTCGTGGACTAGAGGGTTTAGCCGAAGAGTCGCGGCGGCCCCAGAGCAGTCCGCGACAGCTTAGCCAAGAAGAGGTCTGTGAGATGGTGCGTTTGAAGCTGGCTCATGCTCGTTGGGGACCGCGCAAGATCCGGGAACTGTATTTACGCCAAGGTGGGCAAAGGGTCAGCGAGAGCAGTTTTAAGCGTGTCTTAGAAGCAGCGGGTTTGACCCAGCGGCGCAAGAGGCGCCGAGCCAGCGAGGCAGGAAGATTGAGCAGCGGCAAAAGAGCACGGCAGGCCAACGAGATCTGGACAGTGGACTTCAAAGGCTGGTGGCATGGGGCTAATGGCCGCTGTGAACCCTTAACGGTCCGTGACGAGTATAGTCGCTATCTATTGGAGCTACGAGCATTGGAGAATGCCCGTAGCCAGACAGTGCAAAAGAGCTTTGAAAGGCTCTTCGAGCGCCACGGACTACCGGTGGCCATTAGGAGCGACAACGGAGCACCCTTTGCCAGCCGAAGCGCCATTCACGGATTAAGCCGCTTGTCGGCCTGGTGGGTGGCCCTGGGAATCGATTTGGAACGAGGTCGACCCGGTCATCCGCAAGATAACGCAGCCCATGAGCGAGTGCATCGTGATATCAGTCTGGAACTGGAAAGCTTAGGCTCAGAGACTACTCAGGCAGCTTTAGATCTCTGGCGCCATGAGTTTAATCATGAACGCCCCCATCAGGCATTAGAGATGCGCTGCCCAGCTCAACTCTACAGGTCATCGGAGCGAAGGTTCAAAGGAAACCCAGATGAGTTGAGCTATGCGGCCATGAGTACGCGCCCTGTTAGTCACAGCGGCCAAATCAATTGGGAAAAGCAAAAACTCTTTATCAGCTCTAGTTTAGCTGGATGGTCGGTTGGACTCAAAGTCGCAGAAAACGGTCTGATTGCCGTCTGGTTTGCTCAGCTGCTTTTGGGTCATATCGATCCTGCCACTGCCAGCTTTCAGCGCGCGGATATTCGCCCGCTGAAAAGTGGGCAAACCAACCAAGAAGTGTAACCTCAACAACAAAAAGTGTTACCTATGTCTTGAACCTGAAGTGTTACCCATGTCCTGACCACACCCGCCTTGTCCCCATCTGCTATCTGCTATCGGCTATCGGCTATCGGCTATCGGCTATTTCCTAATCGTCATCCGCTGCGGTTTCCGGCTTGCTCCGGTCCAATCGCCACCTAGATTAAATCGACTTGGTTGGTAGCTAGGGTTCCGTCCGTTCGGAGTCTGGACCGAGCGCTACATCCAGCCACTCATCCTTCGGTTGTTCGGGGAGGATCAGTGGCCAGCACCTCAAGGCATAAAAGGCTCGAGGGGGACCGATGAGTCGGGCAAGCGAAGTGTGCCCGCGCATCCGGTCCGCAATTGCCCTTGAACTTTTATGCCTAAATGAGCCTAGCCACTCTCACGCTTGTCATCGCAGCCGCCTTTATTCATGCCTCCTGGAACATCCTGCTGAAACGTGTCAAGGGCGGCTTATCCTTCCTTTGGTTCGTTGATTTTCTGCAAAGCTTTGTCTTCGCGCCCTGGATCGTCTGGGTGATGTGGCAGGACAAGCCGTTGCTTGGTGTGACAGAGTGGTGCTTCATCGTTGGGAGCGCGGTGATCCACATCGGTTACTATTTCTTTCTCCAGCTCGGATACCGCTTAGGGGACATTTCCCTGGTTTATCCGGTCGCTCGCGGCAGCGGCCCGATGCTCTCTTCGCTTGTCGCCATTCTTTTTTTAGGCGAACACGTAACCGCTCTTGGTATTCTGGGTATCGCCGCCATCGGCGTAGGCATTTTCTTTCTCACGGGGGGAATCCGCCGGAGCGAGCACCCGAAAATCAGGGGCGCTGTCCTGGCTGGCCTGCTGACCGGCACATCGATTGCCACCTACACAGTGTGGGACAAATATGCCGTCAGCGTGGTGCATCTCTCGCCGATCCTTCTCGATCTTCTCTGCAACCCCGTTCAAGCCCTGTTACTGACACCTTTGATCTGGCGTCAACGATCTGACATCCCGAAGTATTGGGTAAGAAGCAAGCCTGAGCTATTTGGCGTCACGATTCTGAATCCGATCTCATACATCTTGATTTTGATCGCGATGACTACAACACCCGTGAGCCAAATCGCTCCGACTCGAGAGATTAGCACGCTGATCGGCGCCCTGATCGGCGGCCGATTGTTTGCCGAACAACATCTTCGCCGTCGTTTGGCAGCCGCTTCAATCATCGTGCTTGGCGTGATTGCGGTAGCCCACGGTTGAAGCCTCACCGAACGGTTGGCGGTAATCAGTTAGCAGTAATCGGTTGGCTCGCCACTCGGCGTCTCTTGGCTATTCAACCGCAAATGGACACCAATGAACGCGAATGAGAAGAAAACCTTATTCGTGCGTATTCGCGTTTATTCGTGGTTCTCCGAAGTACGAACACTATTTGCTATCGGCTCACTTCAATTCCGCGTAACGTTCTGCGGTTGCCAGACTCGATTTTTCGATCAGCACTGGATCCAGGAGTTTGCCTTCAATCGACTTGTTTTCCCGGATGTGCGCGACGATGGCGTCGATTGCCATCGTTACCTGTTTGAGCGGAAACTCGACCGAACCAGCTAACACACCGTCTCTGATTTTTGCGAGCGCTTCTGGAGTACAATCGCAGCCGAGCACTAATATTTTGTTCTGCGGGATACCGGCCTGCTGCAGCGCTTCAAGAACACCCAAGGCCATATCATCATTCGAAGCAATGATCGCGTCCGGCGTGTAGCCGAGCGAGGTCAGCATGTTCTGCGTCACCGTCAGCCCTTGGTCGCGCATCCAGTTCCCGGTTTGTTCCGCGACGATCTGATATTTGTCGCCGGCAGCTTTGAGAGTGTCGTGAACGCCTTTGGCTCGATCGATGGCCGGACTACTTCCGGGCTGGCCGGTTAGAAACAAAATCTTGGCGCCGTTCGGAAACTTGTCGATAACATACTTCGCCAGTAAGGCTCCACCAGCAACGTTATCGAGGCCGAAGAACGGCACCTGCTTGGTTGTCCCTTCCACGTATCGATCGAACGTCACTATCGGGATGCCTGAAGCGAGTACATCGTTGACAGCGGGAACTAGCGCATGAATATCGTTCGCACCCAGGACGATGCCGTCTACCCCTTGGTTCACCGCGTTGCGTAGATCGCTCGATTGCTTGGGCGAATTGCCTTGACCGTCCTGCACAATGATCTCAATACCAAGCTTCTTAGCCTCGGTTTCGGCTGCTCTGGCCGCCGCCACGTTCCAAGTATGCTTCATGTTCGGAGGACAAAAAACAATTTTGAGTTTTTTGCCGGTATCTTCGCTGAAAACTGGCAACAATACGGCTGCCCACGCTAGGGCCGCCAAAAGAGGGGGGAATAACTTTTTCATGGCTTGTTCGGGGGGACCGGTACCGCTAGGAGCAGCGCCGGTGATTCCGTAGTAATACTACTAACTCAGGGGACGTAATACGTCAGATACCTCGCTGAAACAAGGCAAATCAGCCTTATCTGCCGCTCTTTCTCCATTAGTTCCGCAGTTTCACTACGCGAACTACTAGCAATACTACGGAAATTCTGGTGGGCGAGGATTTGGTACGGCGAGGCTCCCGCCGAGCGAACGGTGAACCCGTTTGCGTTTGAGCCCAATGGTATTTCACTGGGTTCGTCCCGTTCTGGCATTGGATCGGCCCGCTTTTCGTCCTCCCCTAAACTGGCCGATTCGGTGCGGCGCGGTGAGCGCGCACACATGGGCTTGTCCTCGAGGACAGCGCTAGAGGAAAAATATTGGGCGTAGTTTCGGAGCCCCGCTATACCAACCACCCGTTATCGCGAGTTGCAGAGGACACGCCCTCCGCCAATCGGTCATCTGTCATGCGGCCGCCTCGGCACCAACGTTACCCAAAGTTCCTGGTGAATCCGCGACCCCGCATAACCGACCCGGACGTGCTGATCGGGCGGCTCAGCAAACTCTAAATCGTAGGTTCGGATCGCCGAAGCCACCGCAACCGGCGTCTGCATCAGGCTGTGATTCCTCCCGAGACAGACGTGAGGTCCGCCCCCAAACAAGCCAAACGTCTTAGCGACGAACTTGTCCTGCTCCAGGAAGCGCTCGGGTTTAAACTGGAATGGCTCTTCATATGCCTCCTCAAGGAAATGACCAAGAGTATGTACGTGCAAAACGTCCGTTCCAGCCGGCACGCAGCAGCCTGCAAACTCAAAATCTTCTCCTGCCCGCTTGGCTAGCGTGAAAGTCCCTGGTCGAATCCGCTGAGTTTCCAGAATAGACGCTTTCAATCTGGGCATTTGACCCAAAGCCCTCACATCATGGCCATCCCATAAATCGAGTTCTTCTCGCAATGCTCTTGACCAGTCTGGATTGGCCGCAGTCAGGATAAGGGCCGAATTGATCAAGCCGGAGGTGTTATCGGTTCCAGCCAACAGAATAAGGTAAAGATCGTTCACCAGTCGATCGGGATTCGGGCTCCCTCCTTCATGCAAAGCTCGCGCTCGGAGCGTTGAGGCAAAGTTGTCATCGTAACGGTCGGGATTTGCCAAGCGTTCAGCAACGATCTTTCGCAGCCAGATGAAAGTCTCCGCTTTCAAAGCGAGATAAGCTTCGCGCTCTATATAAGACGCCCGTCCATCGTCCAAAAACAGACCGCGCAACATCTGGTATTCCCACTCCGCCATTCGTTCGATCACATCGTCCGGAATCTCCGCCTGGGCGACAGTCCGGCTGTTAATCTTCGTAATGACCTTCCCCCAAAACTTCACGAGTTCGATGCGCTGGTGACTTGCCTTCCTTAATTCGTCCTCTAGCTGACGGTGAAACTCAGGCAGGAAACGTATGGCTGGCGCTTGATCAAAAGCCGGTTTGAGAATCGTCCGTTTATCTCGATGATGATCGCCGTCTAACGCGGTGACATGGTCGGGTCCCATTTCATCCAAAAACGGAGCGTTCGCGTCTGAATAGTCCCAGATCTTCCAGTTACGCCAGACAAAATCGTTCGCTTCCAGACCAGCCAGCACAACCCACATCCGCCTTCGAAAATAAGTGGCATAAATCGGCCCCAGTCGCCGAAAGGCGCGGAGATGAAACCGAGTAGGATCATCCTGAAATCTTTGGACAGATTCCTCGTCCGAAGCGCCCTCCCGGTAGACAGGAATGCCATCCACCGGCCGAGCTACTAGTTGCATACTCATCTCAAGCCAGCTCTCAGCAAACGACATGCCGCGCCAAATTTACTGAGAAAATGTCCGGGCCCCGACCGCCGACCTGGTTATTCTTCTGCATAGAGAGACTCGGCCAGGCAGATTATCAACAGCTTCGGCTACTCGTTGTCCATAATTATGTATGCTACAGAGCATTTGATTCAGGGCCGATCTTTGTATTAGCTATAGGTGGCAGCAATTATGAGCAAACACAATGCTAACTCTCAGCGATCCAATTCGGCGGATCGTATGCTCTTTGAAGCATTTTCCTTTGGTTCGATCTGCATCGATGGCACGACGTACGAGCACGATGTGGTGATCGATCGAGGAGAGATCCGTAAACGGAGCAAAAAGCCATCCAAAAAGTTCCGGGAAGAGTTTGGGCACACTCCGCTCTCAGTGAAGGAGGATATACCTTGGAAATGTCGCCGACTCGTGATTGGCACCGGCGCCGGAGCTTTGCCGGTCATGGAAGAGGTGAAGGAAGAAGCGCGTCGCCGCGAAATCGAACTAACCATTGTACCGACAGTCGAAGCGATCAAGACGCTGCAGGAGAACCCAGCCGACACCAACGCGATTCTGCACCTAACCTGCTAGGCCTGGCCGAAAGGCAATGGCAGATGGTAGATCGCGGATATCAAATTGCGAGCCGGCGTAAGGGCGTGACGGCGAACCCCGGCGCTCTTCGCCTTGGGCTCAGTCGAACATCGGGGAAGGCTTCGTCGGACAAGTCGACCTGCATCTTCGCCGTTTCGCCCACACGCCGTTTCGCCGTCTCTCAGCTATCCGCTATTGTCATTTGTCATTTGGTCCCGCTCCCGCCTTGGGCAGGGCAAGTGAAGTGTGTTCTCGCCCGAGCTCGAGGCATAACACTTCGACCACTAATTCGTGGTCGGCACGTTGTGGCAAACCAGACACGCTGACCGCTCCGATCACGCCAGCCCCTTTTACCTGGATAGGAAAGGATCCGCCGTGCGCGGAGAAATCTGTTACGGGAAGCGCATACCTTTCCAGCAAGGTCGTCTTGGCTTGTTGAAGTGTAAGTCCCACTGCGTACGAGCTGCGATGAAAACGCGCCACAATGTTACTCTTGCGACGTACCCAATCCGCATTATCCGGAACACTACCTGGCAGAGCGCTGTAGAACAGTGACTGCCCAAAATAGCGGACATCGATGACGACGGGTAATCGGCGATCACTCGCGAGTTGACGCAGTCGTTGTCCAAGTTGCCAAGCAACATCGAGGTCAAACTTGGGAAACGTTAATTCATTCTCCTGATGTTCGATTCTTTCCAGATCGCGGCTAAGGTCCATACGGTTCTTTCCATTCGAAATTGGAGCGAAGAAACTCACTCCAGGACACGAAGGCACAAAGCTTCAATTGGTAAAGCTTTAAAATGTCATCCTCTCGCCCCTTCGCCCTCTCGGCTATCAGCTTCCACTGTAGTTGTCACAACCCCGGCGTTAGATTGTCTAACCTGGGAAGTATGAGCACACGGAACGATTCTTCTGATCCCGAGATTGCCGGATTAAACAGCAGCCCCTTTACGGAATTAGCAACGGGGGCTAACGACCCGGCAGATGAAGAACTCGTTTCCCAGGCCCAGGCCGGCGACAAAGATGCTCTCGAAAAATTGGTGCGTCGTCACCAGCCTTGGATCTTTAACATCGCTATCCGAATGATCTGGCGCCGCGAATCGGCGGAGGACGCAACCCAAGAGATTCTGATCAAGGCGGTAACGAAACTCAGCACATTCCGGGGCCTGAGCCGGTTTCGAACCTGGTTATACCGTATCGCGGTAAATCACCTTCTCAGCATGCGCAAATCCCAGATGGAAGAGAATATGACTTTCACCGGTTTGGGTCGCTTCCTCGACGAATCGCCCAGCCTCGATTTGCCGGATCCGAACAGCATCCCGGTCGAACTACCGTTATTGGTGGAAGAAGCGAGCATCGGTTGCATGACTGGGATGTTGATGTGCTTGGACCGCCGGCAGCGGATTGCGTTCATCCTGGGAGAAATCTTCGGTGTCACCAGCGAAATGGGAGCTGAGGTCATGGAGGTATCACCGGACAATTTTCGGCAACTCCTTTCCCGGGCCCGGCGCGATCTCTATCAATTCATGAATAACAAATGCGGTCTGGTAAACAGTGCGAATCCGTGTCGATGCGCGAAGAAGACCCGCAGTTTCATGCAGGCGGGCTACGTCGATCCTACCCGTCTGCAATTTACCAAAGATAGATTATCCAAGGTGAGTCATATCGCTCCGCACCGTTTACATGAATTGCAAGCGTTAGACCGGCAACACGCAGAGTTGTTCCGCGGCCACGGGTTTCTCGCGCCGCCCGATCTCGCAGCCAGACTTCGCGAGCTCATCAGCCAAGCTGGTGTAGTAACCGGCACTGAGCCTGGTCGCTGAAAAAAAATTCGGGCGAACTGTCACAATGCCCGGCGGTATCGGTCTTAACCTCCTGTCACCGCGGTGACGAAACTAACAACATCCAACAAAATTTGATCAGGAGGTTATGATGCGAGCAATTGTTATCCAACACTATGGCGGCCCCGAGGAGCTAGCCATTCAGAAGCTACCTATACCCGAGCCCAAATCTGGTGAGGTAGTCATCCAAGTAAAAGCCTTTGGCCTAAATCACGCTGAAACCTATATGCGAAAAGGGGAGTGGGGCGAAGTCGCTAAGGTCAGCGGTATTGAATGCGTCGGCTTGGTCAGGGCCGACACGGATGGCCGATTTGCCGAGGGGCAAAAGGTCGCTGCATTGATGGGAGGTATGGGACGCACCATCAACGGCAGCTACGCCGAGTACACGCGCGTGCCGGCCACCAACGTTGTACCGATCGAGTCTGAGCTTTCCTGGGAGGAGCTTGCCGCGATCCCGGAATCGTATGCCACAGCCTGGACTTGCCTCCAGGGTAACTTGGCGCTTGCTCCCGGTCAGACATTGGTCGTACGGGGGGCCACATCGGCGCTGGGCCAGGCGGCATTGAATATCGCCGCGCAAGCTGGAGCAAATGTCATCGGGACGACACGCAATCCGGCCAGAAAATCCACGCTGAAAGCATTGGGAGCAAAAGAGGTTTTACTGGAAACTCCAACTCTTTCGCACCAAGTGCGTGAAATCCTTCCCGAGGGTATCGACGCCGTACTGGACCTGGTTGGCAACAGCACCGTTCTTGACTCGCTTGCTATGGTGCGACGCGACGGACGCGTGTGCCTGGCCGGCTTCCTGGGCGGTCTCGCTCCAATCGTCTCCTTCAATCCCTTGCTCCAGATGCCAATTGGAACGCATTTCAGTTTTTTTGGCAGTTTTGTCTTCGGTACGCCCCAATTTCCTTTGTCGGACGTTCCGCTCCAAACCATTGTCGATCGGGTCGCCGCCGGTAGCTATCAAGCAAAACCGGTCGCCGTCTTTCCGTTCGAGGAAATCCAGGCAGCCCACCAACTGATGGAGTCAAGCCAGGCTAACGGGAAAATAGTTGTGCGGATAGGGGAAGCATAGCCCATAGCCCATAGCCCATAGCCCATAGCCCATAGCCAAGGCCAACGACCCCGCCCTTCCTCGGCTATCGGCCATCGGCTATTGGCTATCTCAGCTCGTCTCCGCTATGGGGCCGGTTTCAATTCCTTCGCCTACCCGATGATCAACCAAACTCAACGTCTTGAGCGTCCGCAACGGCGAAAATCGAATGCATCCCGCAACCACGAGTAGACCTAAGGCAGACACCGCTAAGGTCGCCCGGATCCCAATACTGTCTCCTAACCAGCCGCCAAAAAACGCCCCGAATGGCATGATCCCGGTTACGACGAATCGGAACGCGCCATTCATTCTTCCGAGCATCACATTCGGTGTAAGCGTTTGGCGAATGGTCCAGGAGAAAACCGTAACTGCGGATCCTCCGGCACTCAGAACAAAGTAGGCTACGGCCAGGGCGATCACACCGACGAGGTTTCCCGTATTGACTAAGGGAAAACATAGTGCCGCCAAACCGACGAGTGTCGTCGACCAGATCACAAAAGGACCGGGCCCAAACCATCGGCCAAGCCGCTCCGCGCCAAAAGCGCCCAAGACTGCACCTATTCCTCCAATGCTCACCGTTACCCCAAATAGTCCCGGCCTCATGCTCAGGTCACGCGTGGCATAGAGCACGAGTATCGCCATCACCGCGTTCTGAAAGAAATTGTTCGCCGTTACCAGATAGAGCAGCGATCGGATATGCCGTTCTTTGCCAACACAGCGAAACCCGTCCGCGATCTGCCGAAAAATGTTTTCCCGTCCATGCCGGATTCGAACTTCCTGGTGTTTAATTTGAAACAGGCAAATCGCGCTCAGGAAGTAGGTGGACGCATCCGCCAGGACCGCCATCGGTGCGCCCAGCAACTCTACCATCACGCCCCCCAGTCCGGGTCCGGTCGATTGCCCGAGGGCATAAGACATCATGATCTTGCTATTCGCATTGACCAGTTTGCCCCGCTCTATGATCTCCGGGATATAGGTCTGGTAAGCCATCTCAAATATGACCTTCAACGACCCCATGACGAACATCACCAGGTAGAGCACCCCGAGGTGCATCCAGCCAAAGAGTACAGCAAGCGGTACCACGGTAATGAAAGCACCCCGGATCAGATTCGCGGCAATCATTAGCCAGCGCCGGATCCCCAGGTCGGCCCAAACTCCCGCCGGTAACGTAAGAATGAGAAACGGCGCAAATTCGGCGGCGCGCAGAAGTCCCATTTGCAGCGATGTCGCGTGCAGAGTGATCGCCGCCAGCAACGGAACCGCAAACGCTGTCACTTGCGCGCCCAGGGTCGACACGGTTTGCCCTGTCCAGAACAACGCAAACGAGTGATTGATAAGAAAAGCCTGCCGCCGCTTTGGCTTGGCCGAGGTCAGAATCCCGGCCCCATCCTCGAGGGTCTTCACTAGGAGTTGGTGCGCCTCTCTTTTCGGCTCAGATCGACACTCAAGGGATGACTGCGCAAACTTTCAATACACCAATCGCTCATGCAAAACCCGGTATCGTTGCCGCGCACAGAGGGGAACACGCAGTCGAATGTCCGAGCCTTTCTCTCAGGCTATGTATTTAATCGGCCGCCGAAGAAATTCCAACAGATTTTTGCGAAAGACCCAAAAGACCTCACGGACACAGGGTTCATGGCAGATGACTGCATGTTGCAATTTGCGGGTTAACCCAAGCGCGTGTCAACACCGCGCGCTGGAAACATCCCACCCGGTCGAAGCGATCTGGTAGTTTTTTGTTACCTTTGCGCTATTGCGCTGAAGATTCGCTCATTTTCGCGAAGACATTTCCTAACCGCGAATAGACGCTAACGGACGCGAATAAAACTAGTCTCGCCATAGCGTAGCGGCGGAGGACTGATTTAATTCGCGTCCATTAGTGTCCATTCGCGGTTTCTTCTTCGTGGCTTCGATATCGCGCGTTTCGCTCTATCGCCCTCTCGCCTTTACGCCACCCGCCGTCTCGCCGGCTATCGGCCGTTTCCTCGCCCCAACTCTCCTGACATAAGGCTGTCACTGGCCAGTTTTACTCTGGCTGCAGCACTCGATCGGATGCTTCTGTCCATTCGGCTGCTTTGAAACACCAACCAAAGGAATGACCATGACCAATACTTGCACAGCCCTATCGTCGAATGTGCGCCCTGCGCATCTGCACGAAGCGCCAGCCGCAGCCTCGCCCTCTTGCGTCACCGACTTCCTTCCAGCACGCGATTGCTTGCGAGAGGAGGCCGATGAAGCCATCAAACAGTTCGAGATCGAGCAGGAAGTCCGTAAGGCGGCTGCTTTGCGGAGAAGTTCAATTGAGCTGTATGATCCGCTGGAAGACTGGCTCTATTCGCTGGTTCCGGCGGCCGCCATCGTCGCTCTGCTCATCGGGATCCTCGGCCTACTGGATTCCCAGAATCCAGCAACGCAAACAACCCGTACCGCTCAGTCGGTGGCGACCGAGCGCGCCGTACCAAGCCAAAGCAAGGATGGAAAATTCTGACCAACGTGAAAGCATCAGCCGATCGGACGCACCGAACCCCGCTCAGGATGGAAAAGAAAGGCTGGTGCCGGAGGTCAGCGGCTGGGGTAGCAGCGCTACTGGGGATTTTGCATGGACGGGTGGCGCGAGGATGGACCCGCCGGCGCTCCCAACCTGCTATTCCAGCCGTGAACTTCCTGTATTATAATATGATTGGTGAATCGCATCGATCGACTTGTCGCTATCCTTATCTACATGCAGGGGCGCAGGGTTACCCGCGCCGAGGATATTGCTGAAGAGTTCGCCACGAGTATCCGCACCGTCTATCGGGACATCGCCGCCCTGGCCGAGGCAGGCGTCCCGATCGTCGGCGAAGCCGGTGTCGGATACAGCATAATGAAGGGATACCATCTTCCACCCGTGCACTTTACGACCGAAGAAGCCACCGCACTGATCACCGCAAGCATGTTGATGGATCGTTTTGCCGACAGCTCGCTCATGTGGTCTATGAACTCGGCCTTAGCAAAAATCCGTGCAGTTCTGCCGCCAGATCGTCAAGATCATATTGCGCGCCTCGAAAGCAGGATGTCCCTACCGAGCGCCGGGCAACCAAGACAAGCTGCCAGTCTCTTCCTGATCCAAAAAGCGCTGGCAGATCGCACCGTCTTGCGGATCTCTTATCGCGGTTCGGGTGCAGTCGACCCATTGCGTCGGGAAGTCGAACCCTTGGGATTGACCTATTACGGCGACCGGTGGCATCTCATTGGCTGGTGTCGGGTCCGGCGGGATTACCGCGACTTCCGAACCGACCGAATCCAAGCGATCTCGTCTCTGCCCGAACAATTCGCGCCTCACGATAGTTTTTCTTTAACCCAATTTCTCGGCAGATGGGAAGATACAGAACAACGGGTGAAGGGATCGATCCGGATAGATCCGATCGCTGCCGAGCGGATCCGAAAAGAAGCCCCGTTCAAGATTCTCCACGAAGAACGCAACGAACAGGGCGTTACGTTTACGATCGAAGGCAGCAAATGGGACTGGTATCTCTCCTGGCTCCTCTCGTTCGGCAGCCACCTCAACATCGTTGAACCCGACGATCTGCGCGTACGACTCCACGAACTTGCCCAAACTACGGCAAACCATCACGCGGCGGGCCGGAGCAGTCGAAGCGGATGACAAATGACAAATGACAAAAAATCGAAGCCGAGGAAGCAGAAATTCTGAATCCGGAATCTAGTAGGGCTGCATCACGCTGAAATAGCCCCATAGAAGTTCCTCCTTTGTTCCCTTTGCCAACTTCTATTTAGATCCGTCCTGGCGCCCGCCCGGATCCCCATCCGAAACACTTCGTGTAACGATGTGAGCGGGGCTACGCGAAGCGTTGCGGGCAGGTCTTGGCGTGAGTTCTTCATCGGACAAGTTGGCGCAAAACCTCCAACTGAGTTCTGTTACGCCGTTGGCGTATTTGTCATCTGTCATTTGTCATTTGTCATTCGCTTCGACTGCCAATCATATTTCATCATTAGCTGAATTGTGTTAGGGCCAAAGACTCTTAGGCTGATCTTATGCAACTGATCGAAACCTTCCCCGCGGAAAGGCAACAGATCGCGCAACACGATCGCCTCGCTCTTTTTGCCGGCTCGGCGGGTATATTCCTCTCCACGCTGGATTCCGGCATCATGAACGTCGCGTTGCCCTCGTTAGCGACAGCGTTCGGCTGTGATTTTCACGCGATCACTCTGGCGGTAACCCTCTACATGGCAACGATCGGTTCAACCATCGTTCTGTTCGGACGCCTCGCCGACCGCTTAGGACAGGTGGTTCTCCTCGGTATCGGCTTTCTCCTGTTCGGGACCGCTTCCGCTGGGTGCGCGTTAAGCACGGGGCTCACCTCCCTCGTAGCCTGGCGCGCGGCCCAGGGTATTGGCGCCGCCATGATGCAGGCCTCTGCGGCAGCAGCCATCACGACCATCGTTCGTGGAATGCCTATTCCGGTTGCTCTCGGCATTTTTGGAACGTTCCTCGGGCTCGGCCCGGTGCTCGGCCCGACCGTGGGCGGAGTTCTGCTCTCCAGCGCGGGGTGGCCCTGGATTTTCTGGATCAATCTGCCTATCTGCGCTGCGGGCGCCTATTGCATCTTCCGGTTGCGTGCCTACGCCCGAGGAAACCGTGGTGTCACGATTTCACCTTTGCGGAATGCATCATTGATGATCGGCGTCATCTGTCTGCTCTTCCTGATGCAGAGTTGGAGTGCTCACGATTGGAGGATGAGCGGCCTGTTAGCGGCGGGCGCTTGCTCGGGCCTGGTCCTATTCACCTGGCTAGAGTGTCGAACCGCGACGCCGCTCTTTCCCCGTGCTCTTCTTACTTCCGCGAAAAACGCGGCCTCACTCTGGATCGTCTTCTGTTACGGCGTAGCCTTCGCAATTTTGTTTTTGATTCCGCCACTCTACTTCAGCTCTCGCTATCACCTCGCGCCCTGGCAGATCGGTTGCATCTGTTTCTGTGCGCCGCTCGGCATCGCGTTCACATCGCGGATTGC
This sequence comes from uncultured Verrucomicrobiae bacterium, assembly GCA_963804425.1. Classification (GTDB taxonomy): domain Bacteria; phylum Verrucomicrobiota; class Verrucomicrobiia; order Chthoniobacterales; family JAFAMB01; genus DASTDH01. The sequence continues at coordinate 329,213 of CAWDQF010000012.1, forward strand.
GGGAAGTCTGACCATACGCTTTGGCACCGGCCGGATGATGATCATCGGCTCGATACTTTCAGTCTGCGCGCTACTCTTGATTGCCATCGCTCAGGGAGCGGATCTTAGGATCTGGCCATTGCTGCTGCTACTGTTCGGCATTGGGTACGGGATCTACCAGACACCCAATCTGACCTTGCTCATGCAAGCAGTTTCCAAGAGCGAACAAGGAATCGCCGGCGCGATCCAGCGTATGCTGCTGAATCTGGGGAACTCGGTTGGCGGCGCCGTGGCCGCCGCACTGCTGACCGTTCAAATCGCCGGGCAACAATTGTCATTCAGTATCACCTGGTGGTTCGCAACGCTGTTCCTGGCAACTGGATTCCTTGCGCTGATCGTGTGCTGCAGTCGAAGCGAATGACGGTCGAAGCGAATGACAAATGACAGATGACAGATAGCAAATGGAATAATGGACGGCGCTCTGACTTGTCCCGCCGAAGGCCTTACGAAGGAGGAAGGAGTGCTAAAAATCGTTCAGCGGCCAAGGAACCCAAAAAAGGCGTATTTCCGCAGAAAATTGCGCCCCACTCTAAACAATTTTAGCTATTCAATTCCCGTTTGTGCACGCCGACTTGTCCGACGAAGCCGCATCTCGATCGAAACTTTGGCGGATGTGGGCGAAGTCGGAAGGCGTAAATGACCTTAGCCCAAGTCTGTCGGACTTTGCTTGATCAAATTTGACGCAACAGGTCCCAAGCGGCGAAGCCGCGCTTCAGGATAGCCTAGGGCGCAGCCCTAGGAACCGGAATTTTCAAGTACCCCAGCGCTGAAGGCGCGTAACAATCGCAGCGACCTATGTATGAGACCAGCAGGCTTGAAACGCACCTTCAGTGCGTGATCGCTGGGGTCGGATTCCTAGGGCTTCGCCCTAGTACCTGTCGGACTTTGCTTGATCAAATTTTTACGCGACAGGTCCCAAGCGGCGAAGCCGCGCTTCAGGATAGCCTAGGGCGCAGCCCTAGGAACCGGAATTTTCAAGTACCCAAGCGCTGAAGGCGCGTAACAATCGCAGCGACCTATGTGTGAGACTAGCAGGCTTGAAACGCACCTTCAGTGCGTGATCGCTAGGGTCGGATTCCTAGGGCTTCGCCCTAGTAGCCTGTCGGACTTTGCTTGATCAAATTTTTACGCGACAGGTCCCAAGCGGCGAAGCCGCGCTTCAGGATAGCCTAGGGCGCAGCCCTAGGAACCGGAATTTTCAAGTACCCCAGCGCTGAAGGCGCGTAACAATCGCAGCGACCTATGTGTGAGACTAGCAGGCTTGAAACGCACCTTCAGTGCGTGATCGCTAGGGTCGGATTCCTAGGGCTTCGCCCTAGTAGCCTGTCGGACTTTGCTTGATCAAATTTTTACGCGACAGGTCCCAAGCGGCGAAGCCGCGCTTCAGGATAGCCTAGGGCGCAGCCCTAGGAACCGGAATTTTCAAGTACCCCAGCGCTGAAGGCGCGTAACAATCGCAGCGACCTATGTGTGAGACTAGCAGGCTTGAAACGCACCTTCAGTGCATGATCGCTAGGGTCGGATTCCTAGGGCTTCGCCCTAGTAGCCTGTCGGACTTTGCTTGATCAAATTTAATGACCAGGTTGGTAGCTAGAATCAGATCTGGCGGTCCGAAAATCTCACGCCGACGTCTCAGCCGAAGCCCTCTGTTTCCTCCGTTACCTTCTGTTCAAGTCCGTCTTGGCGTGAGGCCCGTTTTCATTCTTTTCTCTCTTCCACGTTTTTTTTGAAACCGTGTCGCTCCGATCCGGTAAACAAAAATAACGAGATGAGCGTAGCATTTCTCTTTCCCTGTCAAGGTTCCCAGCATTCCGGCATGCTAAGCCAGTTGCCGGAATCCTCGGTGAAGGACCACTATCTGAATCGGGCGTCGGAATTCATCGGCTATGATGCGTATATGCTTGAGTCTGAGGACGCCTTGGCCACAACCGAAGCAACCCAGATGGCTTTGTTCATCTGCGGCGTTATTGGGGCTCAATCTCTCAGAAAAGCCGGGGTGCGACCTTCTTTCGTGGCCGGCCATTCCGTCGGTGCTTTCGCGGCAGCCGTCGTCGCTGGCAGTTTGCCGTTTGAAACCGGATTGCAGATCGTGGCCTACCGAGGTTGCCTCATGCACGCCGCTTTTCCGAGCGGTTACGGAATGGGCGTCATCGTTGGGTTGACCGAAACCGCGGTGGCTAAGCTTTTGGAGGAGATCTCCGCTGATTATCCCGAAGTCTATCTCGCCATTGTGAACGCCAGAAATCAGATCGTCGTAACCGGGCCGGTGGAAGACGTAGACGCGGTCCTTCAGTTCGCGCGAGAGCGTTGCGCTCGCAGAACCCAACGACTGCCCGTTGGGGTCCCATCCCATTGTCGTCTGCTTCAGGGTGTGGTGGAGAAACTGCGGCGGTCGTTCAAATCAATCCGCTTGAAGGAGCCGGAGATTCCCTATGCAGCCAATCGGAATGGTCGCATCCTCCGCCGAGGGGCAGCGATCTGGGCCGACCTTATAGAGAACGTTGGACATCCGGTACGCTGGTACGACGCCACCACAGCCTTGATCGAGGCCGGTGTTTCGCTTTTCATCGAAATGCCGCCAGGCCGCACTCTCACGGGCATTTGCAGCACTTCATTTCCCGAGGTTCCCTCCGTCGCCTTCAACGACAGCGATCTCCATCGAATTCATCACGCGTCCAAAAACGGGGCCCACGTTGTGGCGAGCCACGAATACGCCGCCCAATGAACGAGCTCACACTAAGGAGACGAAGAATGGAAAGCCAGAATCTGGAAACATCAACAAACAGAATGTCACAGAGTGCCCTACCATGGAACGCTTCGACCATGAGCCTAGGCGTCAAGCCCAGCCTGAGCTCGGACGAACGCTCAGCCGAAGAGCTCGCCGTATTCGGTAAATACCTTTGTGATCTTTTATTTGAAGCAGCCTGTGGGAATTCCGGGCACTCACCCAACACGGGCGAGCCAGTCGAAGCGAATGACCGTGATCGGTAATCAGTAGTCGGTGTGCTCCAGTGCTCCAGCACTCCATTCACGCCCTCACGCCGTCTCTCGGCTATCGGCTATCGGCTATTGGCTATTGGCTATTGGCTCTTGCGCAGCGGCTACGCCGCCCAGCCTCCATCAATAATATGAATCTGCCCGGTGGTGAAGGCGGATTCATCCGAAGCCAGGTAAACGGCCAACGCCGCGATCTCGGCAGGTTTTCCCAGTCGCCTCATTGGCTGACGAGCGATAAAAGCCTCTCGGATTTCGGCCTCGCTTTTACCTTCTAACCGCGCTTGCGCCGCGACCCGTTGTTCCAAGGAAGGGGATTCAACCGTTCCCGGACAGATCGCGTTGCACCGGATTCCTTGCCGCATAAAATCGACCGCAACCGATTTGGTGAGGCCAACGACCGCGGCCTTAGTGACACTGTACAGGAACCGGTTCGGAACAGCTTTCACTCCACCCGCCACCGACGCCATGTTAATGATCGAACCGCCTCCTTGATCGATCATGCCGGGCATAAACGCTTTGATCATGCGAAACATCGAACGCACATTGAGCGTCACCCCAAAATCCCAATCTTCTTCGGTACAATCCCTGATGGACCCGGCGTGAACGAAGCCTGCACAATTGAAGAGAACATGAATCGCTCCAATGCGAGCGGCGCATTCCGCGATCATGTCGGGTTGGGTCACGTCCAGCTTAAGTGGTTGCACCTTCCGCAGCTCAGCCAACGCACCTTCATTAATATCAGCCGCTATGACCTGCGCGCCTTCCCGGGCAAATGCTTCTGCGGTTGCTCGCCCAATGCCTTGCGCAGCAGCGGTAACCAAAGCGGTCTTTCCGGCCAAACGTCCGTTCATCGACAAATAACAGATAGGCGTAGGCGGATAGCAAATAGCAAATAGCAGATAGCAGATAGCAGATAGCAGATAGCAGATAGCAGATAGCAGATACGGTACGACAGACACGCCAAAAGCGTACGAGAACTAAGCCCGGCGGAGTGTCGGACTTTGTTTGATCAAATTTGACGCAAACAGGTCTTCAGCGACGAAGCCGTGCTCCAGGATAGCCTAGCAGGGTGTCGGACTTTGCTTGATCAAATTTGACGCAAACAGGGTCTTCAGCGGCGAAGCCGTGCTCCAGGATAGCCTAGCAGGGTGTCGGACTTTGCTTGATCAAATTTGACGCAAACAGGTCTTCAGCGGCGAAGCCGCGCTTCGGGATAGCCTAGCAGAGAGTTGAAAAACGCTTGGTTGAGGGAAACTGATGACAACAGCCTCCTGAGGGTTGGGATACGGCCCGAAGGGCCAAGAAAACCTGGGGACTCATATTTGGGTGACACTTTTGTCTCAGCAATAAGGTAACACTTTGTCTCAGTATTTGGGTAACACTGTGCCGATTAGAAGTTGTTCTGTTGATTGGGTCGATGGAGGCGGTTCGCGCGTTTTTGCGCTTTGAGACCGTAGGTCGAAAAGGGCAAAAATGCGCGGCGGGAAGGTGACCCAGCAGGATGTCGCTGAGATAGACTTCGTGTATCTGGTCATTGTAACGCCTCAAGCCGAGTCGTTGACCTTGAAAGGCCTCTCCGATAAAGCGACGGTTATTGAGCCATTGGATATCGCCCTTGGAATTGACGGTTCGAACCTCAAATTCGGCATCGTATTCCACTGGCCAAACAGGGTGATATTTGAGCTCAGAAGCCAGGTAGATTTCGGCCGGAGTTTTCATACCCAAGGCTTCGTGCGGTCGCTCCTCATTAAAGCTCCTGAGCCATTTTGTCGTCCGACGTCGCTGAGCCTGGAGGCTACGCGCTGGCGGATTGGCTATCTCGAGCTTTAGGCTCAAATGCATTCGTTCGTGAGTGCCATTCTGGTAGGGTTTTCCCGGATCGATAAAATCCACTTGAATGCCCAGCAAGCGCCACCAAACGCTTAACTGGGTCAATCCCAACACCCAACCGCCTGCGAAGGGTTTACCATTATCGACCCGAATTGCTCGAGGCAGGCCATACTGCTGGAAGACCTTCTTAAAGCTCTGCCAGACCGCTGCTAGAGCCAAAGAACTCAAGTTATCGCAACGAATGATAAAGCGACTGTAGAGATCGCTGATCGTTAAGGGATGGCACTTCTGACCATCCCCGGTGCGGAACCAGCCTTTGAAGTCCACTCCCCAAACATCGTTACACCATAGCGGCTCTAAACGCCTTGGATCAACACGCTCGGGACCAGCCTTAGCTCGACGCCGAGTTCGATGTTTGACTAATCCAAATTGCTTCAGAATTCGGCTGATCGTCGCTCGCGAGGGAACCTTTTCCGAGCCATGCAGGCGTCTCAAGCGAGCAAAGAGCTTTTTCGATCCCCAACTCGGATACTTTTTTTCTGTTCCAGTATCAGCAGCTGCCAACGAGTCTCGATGACCTGCACCGAGCCCTCCCGAGGACCTCGCCGTCGGTCTCCCAGTGCCTTGCTTCCCTCTTCCCGAGAGCGCTTGCACCACTTATATCCCGTCTTTCGACTTATCTGGTACTCCTTACACAGCTCCCTAAATGGCTTCTCCTTGCGGATTGCTTCTTTGACCAAACTTTCTCTCTGTTGTTGCAGCGCCTTTTCTTCCTTCCATGGCATCCCCAACTCTGTCTGGCTTACCTTCAAGGTGTCACCCTTTTTCTGATGCACCCCAGGGTTTCCTGCGCCCTGGGGTGTCACCCAATTAGTGAGACAAAAGTGTCACCTTAATTGTGAGATCGGACCAAAACATAGCCCAGGCTTTAGCCTGGGAAATTCCATCCCGACAACAACCGCCCTGTAGGGGGCGGGAGATGTGGTGTGCAATCAGCTGATCGCGGAGCGATTCATTGCTAATCCCATGAGCCGACTGCGCGAGGAACATCCGATCTTCAGATTGATCTGGTTTGCCTTTTCAGACGCCCCCACAGGGCTGGTCGCCTTTATTCCCGTCTACCCAGGCTAAAGCCCATGCGCGTCAACATAAGGCTGCGGACGCGCTCGTTGAGAGTACTCGTCCTGGAGAGACCAAATGAAAGCAGCCGGGTTAGGTTTAAAAGACGCGTTCGTCTCGGAAGGAGGGTGCCGGACTTTGCACAATGGACGAACGATTGGCTATCGCAGCGGCGAAGCCGCGATTCAGGATAGCCTAGCCCGCAGGGCTAGGTCATCGGATAAGAAGATGATCAGCACTGAAAGTGCGCTCCAGGGCAGGCTGGAACGCGGATTTCGTAATCACATTGAATCTCGTTAACGGATTGTTATAGCCCAATGGGAGTCTGGCATTGAAACGCGCATTCAGCGCTGATCGTTTGGATAGGCCCGTTCCTAGCCCTACGGGCTAGGCTATCTTGAATCGCGGCTCCGCCGCTGAAAACCTGCCCATCAAATTGGATCAAACGAAGCCCGACAGGCCGCGGAAGGGACGATATAACGCTCGGCTTTTTCCCACGCGACTTCACGAGCAAAAGCGGTGATGGATCGTCCCTAACGGGACGGATCACTTCTAAAAACTGACCCAGCACTGAAGTGCTGGGCTTCTTTCATTTGGTCCCTCCAGGACGGGTACTCTCAACGAGCGTCCGCAGCCCTTATGTTGACGCAGATGGGCTAAAGCCTGGGCTATATTTTCTTGGCCCTTCAGGCCGTACGCTTGGCCCTTCGGGCCGCAGGCCGAGGCCTTGGGCTGCATGTTTGGAGCCAATCATCAAGTCTCATTGGTATTTCAACGGGCTGCCAGGGCGCAGCCCTAGGAACCGGAATTTACAAGTGTTTCAGCGGCGGATGGATTTAATTCGCGTTCATTCGTGTCCATTCGCGGTTGGAAAAATCCTTCTTCCTTCTATTTGCTATTCGCTCCGTTTCCTCCTGTTCAAAATTGCAATTATCTCTATTCTGTCTTCGGAGCATGTTAATATGAAATCCCGGTGGTTGATCCCCAGTTTTGTCGCACTCACGTTGGCGATGTCACCGTTCACCGCAACAGCGGGAACTGGCGAAATTGTTTCCTACTCCTGTTCATCCTGTGCCAAAGACCACTGTCCCTTTTGGACAAGGGTGAGGCAGGCGCTCGACGTCGATTACCCCTTCAATTACTGTTACGACTACGATAATCCGCGTCCTTGTCCGGCGCACGATCGCCGGTAACGCTGACTACTTTTTGCGGTCGCGCCGGCTCGCTAGCACCTGCTCGAGAGTAAACATAGCCATAGCCACGATGGCATAGAGCACGAATTGTCCGATGTAAGGCAATAGATCTGTGAACGAGTGCACCGCTCTTTATCCCTCGCATTTTTTTGTGTTCCACGCAATAGCTTCAGTCGCAGCCAGCCCCCGGCACTTCCGTGCCGGGTTAGCTTTTTTTTTACGATACGTCCCGGTAGGGACGACCGATTACCGCTTGCGCTCGTGAAGTCGTGTTAGACGCCAAGAGCCGAACACTTCTTGCGTCCCGGCGGGACGGACCCGCTTTTCCTTGGTTCCCGGCGCTGAAGCGCTGGGCTACTTTCATTGGGTCCCCTCGATTGGCCGTCTCTAGCCCTTATGTTGACGCGCAGTCGGAACTATTGTGGGACAACTCCGACTTCGCCACTCGCTAGCCATTGGTTTGAACATCGCGGAAAGCTTCGTCGGACAAGTCGGCGTGTTAATCATTTGTTATCTGTGATCCGATCCGATATCGACTATTGTCGTCGGCTATTGGCTATTGGCTGTCTCCCATCCGCTATTGTCCGAAGGACACCCCATGCATCATGAAATCGGGCTGATTTCGACCGTCACTATCGGCTTGGTCTACGCTTTGATCGGCGGCTACATCGCTAGCCGGCTGCGTCTACCGCCCCTGGTGGGCTATCTTTTGGCCGGCATAGCGGTTGGACCGTTTACGCCCGGTTTTGTGGCCGATGCCAAGCTGGCCCCGCAACTGGCTGAGATCGGCGTCATCTTGCTCATGTTCGGTGTCGGCATGCACTTTTCTGTCCGTGACCTTCTAGCGGTCCGCAATGTCGTCGTCCCGGGCGCGCTGGTGCAGATCGCCGTCGCCGCAGCGCTGACCTGGGGCGTGGCCCGTCTATGGGGCTGGAGTCTCGGCGGCAGCTTGGTCATGGGGTTGGCTCTGTCGGTAGCAAGTACGGTCGTGTTGCTGCGCGCCTTGACAGCCCAAGGCATGCTGGAGTCGGTAAGCGGCCGGATTGCCGTCGGCTGGCTCATTGTAGAAGACCTCGTTACAGTCTTAATTCTCGTGCTCTTGCCGGTCTTGGCCGCCTCATTGAGCGGAGAACCGGGCGATTCGACCGGTCACGACCAAGGCACTGGACAACTGCTTCTAACGCTCGGCATTGTCCTCGCTAAGTTCGTCGGATTTGTTCTGTTCATGCTGTTGGTTGGAGCACGTCTGTTACGATGGTTGCTCGAGCGCGTCGCTGACACCCACTCGCGGGAGCTTTTCACGCTGGCCGTGGTGGTCGCCGCCATCGGGATCGGCTTCGCCGCATCCGAGCTGTTCGGGCTTTCTTTTGCTCTGGGTGCATTCGTTGCCGGAGTGGTCGTGGGCGAGTCCGGCCATCATCACCGCGCGGCGACGGAATTGCAGCCACTGCAAGATGCTTTCGCCGCTCTCTTCTTTGTGGCGATGGGAATGCTCTTTGATCCCGGTATTCTCGTGCGCGAACCCATTCGAGTGCTGGCGGTGCTGGCGATCATTGTCCTGGGCAAATCTGTGGCGACGTTTTTGATCGTCGTCTTGCTCCGTTACCCGATCGGCACCGCTCTGATCATTGCCGCCAGTTTGGCTCAAATCGGGGAGTTCTCGTTTATCTTCGCTGAGCTCGGCGTATCACTTCATATGTTACCAGCCGAAGGCCAAAGCCTGATCGTTGCCGGCGCTCTGCTGTCTATCACGCTGAATTCTTTTCTGCTCCATGCGGCCACCACCATTCAGCGCCGGCAAACATCGCCAGTGCCAGCGTGATGGAGCAAGGGAGCACGAACCGCAGCAATTACCGTTGGGAACAACGCCGGCTTGTCCGACGAAGCTTCCGGCGTTTCTAATCAATTCGCGTCCATTCGCCGAGGGGGTGGCACAACGCGCTCCAGGCGTTCAACGGCGGCGAATTCTTTCGTCAGCTCGGCATCTTGTGCATGTTGGCTGCGCTTTTTATCGGTATGTCGGTTTCTGCGCTCTACCTCACTCAGATGCTGCGGGTGCGCTGGCGGCGATGGCGCCAAGCGCCAAACGCCGAACGACGGGGCGATGTCCGGAAACGCCGTCATCGCCGACAACGTCGGGAACTGGTCTGCACAGCGGCCAGTTCCTGGCTCAACCGACCAGCGTCGCTATTGGTTGTGCCGATTACTGCTTACTGCCCACCACTGACCGGCTCCCATTTCCCCCCAGCCTCCGTTCCCAATCAAGCACACAGGTCTTCCAGTTTCCGGGATTAGAGGCGCAGTAAACTACGGCAATTTGACTCAAAGTATTGCGACCTTTGAATGGCCTCCGATTTAAGAGCTGCGCCGCGTAATAAATCGATTCTTCAGACTTTGCAAAACACTTCGTTACGCCTCCGGTCATTAACCCCATCCAATTGTTCTTCTTCCGGGCCGCTAGACTTTTCCATGCCCCCGATTCGTGGGCGGAGATGGCTGCCAGCAGTATGGGATCAAGATTGTACTGTCGTCCGGCTTCCACGAAAAACCGTCCGTACCCTCGGGGAACCCTCTTCTCCAAGGACATCGGATCGACCGGGCGGAAGACTCGGATACTCTCCTCGACGGCAGGAGTGGGTAACTGAAGACCTAGAAGCAAAACAGTACTAATGACCCACTTCTGCATAGAAACGTCGTATATTGATGAAAATTCCAAATTAGCAACACATTTATTTTCAGAGTGCAAATCGCGGTGCGGAAAAGTAACACCTTTTAAACAGGAGTTTGCCAACCGGGAATAGATCCTCCATTGCTCTGCGAGCTACGGCGGGACAGGCAACTAATGGACGCGAATTGACTAGCCTCCTAATTCCCGTCCATTTCGTGGTTAACAGAAGGTCGCAGAGACCAAGCGCAATGACAAATGGTAGGACAAAAGCCTGATCCAGCAGGCGCCGGATCGGCTTGAGCCGTTTACCCCGAACGCGTCTCGTTCCTATGTTTGTACTTCACTGGGAAATGCGGTAACCAAACGTAAGATCGATACCGCACACGGCTCAAACCCGTCCAGCGCCTGTCGGACGAGGTTTTCGACCTACCTCAGCGATGACCAACATCGGCTATTCGCTGCGAAGCAGCGCCACCAGCATAGCCGCAACCAAAGGCGCCGAAAAAACAACCGCGATTAGACACCACTGGATCCTCCTTCGCTCCGCCTCCGCTTCGGCTATGGCGCGACCAAAAAATAACCGCGGTCGCGCCGTAGCTCGAAGAGCGAAGGTGGTCTGCGAGCTACGGCGGGACAGGCTACGAATTGATTCCTCTATTCGCGTCTATTTGCGTTCATTCGCGGTTAGAAAATCCTCGCCTCAAAGACAATTGAACAGGAGCTAACGGAGGGAACAGAGGGTTCTCCATTATCTCTGTTTGCTCCTGTTCTATGAGATTGGTCGCAGATACGCCCGCGCGCGGTCGTCAGACGAACCAGAACAGAAGCTCACAGTGCGGCGATGAAAAACAACCGCGAATAGACATCAATGGATCCTCCTTCGCTCTGCGAGCTACGGCGGGACAGGCTACGAATTGATTCCCCTATTCGCGTCTATTTGCGTTCATTCGCGGTTAAAAAATCCTCGCAAAAAAAACAAGAATCGCAACCAGTGCAGTGCAGAAGAAACTGAGGTGGAAGGGAGGCCTTACGCCGAAGGCGTTACAGAACATAGCCCAGGGTGAAGGCTTTGCGTAACCCTGGGTCAGCGTAAACGAAGCGGGCGCGCTCTGTAGGAGCGCAAGAAGAGATAGCCGCAAAGATCGCAAAGTTTAGTTGTTCTCGCCTTCGACTATTTGTCATCTGTCATTTGGTCATGCGATTCGCGTGCTATTTCTTCAGAGCGTCCGCAGCACCGTTGCAGCAGCGACTTGACCACCGTCCGCTCCAATCACCTGACCGGTCACCCAACGGGATTGTTCCGACGCCAGAAACAACACGACATCAGCGATGTCTTCGGGTAAGCCCATTCGGCAGAGTGCCACCCCGCGCAGCGCCGTCTCTCGGTTCGTGATGTGTTGGGCGCTCATCTCGGTATCCACCATCCCGGGAGACACCGAATTCACCGTCATTCCTCGCGGACCAAGTTCGAGACTCCAACAGCGTGTGAGCGCGTCGACCGCGGCTTTGGAGGCTGCGTAAAGCGAGACGTTCAATCCGGGTAACCGTCCGGCAAGTGAAGAAATATTAATGATCCTTCCATTCCGTGATTTAGTTCGCCGAACAAATTCTCGGGTTGCCACGATCAAGGAGGTGACATTCACCATGAGCACGCGTTGGATTTGTTCCAGCTCCAGGGTGGGCAGAGCCTCTCCGCCGAAAATCCCTGCGTTATTGATGAGTATATCCAGGGTTTCAGCGCGCTCACCCAAGCGACCGAAAAGCTCGACCACCGAATCCGGCTCGAGCAGATTCGCAACCAGAAACTCGGCTTTGCCACCCTCGCTGCGAATTTCATCGATCAGCCTCTTCGCCACCTCCGTATCGCGACTCCCGTGGATAAAGACCTCGGCTCCGTGCAGTGCCAGTTTGCGCGCGATCGCGGCGCCAATCCCGCGTGACGACCCGGTTACCAGTGCAGTTCGATCCTGAAGATTCTTCACCAAAAACAGTCGAACACCGATCGCCCAATGACAACCGGCAGGTTGGTAACCACTAGCCAGTAATCACGGGAGAATCCTCGCAAAAAAAACAGGAATCCAAACTATAGCAGTGCGATACAAAGGAACCAGAACGGGAGGCTCTACACCAAAGGAGTCAAAGAACTTAGATTAGCAGCCTTTCGGGCTTGTTTGATCAATTTGATGGGGCAAGTCTCAGCGGCGAAGCCGCAACCAAAGCGATGAAAAACAACCGCGAATAGACGCCAATGGATCCTCCTTCGCTCTGCGAGCTACGGCGGGACAGGCTACGAATTGATTCCTTTATTCGCGTCTATTTGCCTTCATTCGCGGTTAGAAAATCCTCGCAAAAAAACAAAAATCGCAACCAGTGTAGTACACAGGAAACAGAGGGAAATGGAGGCCTCACGCCTGCCCGGCGTGCTATCTATTATCACCTATCGCCCACACGCCAAACGCCCACACGCCGAACGCCGATACGCCCACACGCCGATACGCCCACACGCCGTCTCTTGGCTATCTGCCCGCCGGCGGCCCGAAATAATGGATACCGAGATGGACAAGTTCGAGAGCGATCACTATCACCAGAATACGAAATACCCAGACACGCGCTTTCTCGTGGCTCGATAGTTTCGCACCGAAATAACCGCCTAGCAGACTGCCGACCGAGAGAAGCAGACCTTCGGTCCACCAGATGTTGCCGGCGCGCGCGAACAAGGTGATCGGCACGAACGTGGTCGTAACCAGCAGGAACACCTTCAGAGCATTCGCGTGCGGCAGATCGTACCGGAACAGCAGAATCAGCACCAGTAGGAGGTAGGTTGCGCCGTCCAGCACAATAAAACCGAGCCAAACACCGACAAAAGACAGGACGAACAGCCCAAGCAGGGTGATTTGCGGAGGTCGATGATAATCCTTAGCCAGAGCCTCCTTGAGTTTGGTGAAGAGCATCAGCAATGCGACCAGTACGGCAGCGGTGATGATGAGCCCCAGTTGCCGATTCTGCAGCGTCTCGGCTAAATATACGCCAACCGCGCTCCCGAGCGTTGCCGGCAGCACGATTTTCCAAGCCGCTGACCAGTCCACTTTCCCTTCGGTTTGAAAAGTCCGCAACGCCATCAGCGAACCGAACAGGACCGGAAGTCGATTGGTCGCGTTGGCTGCCAGCGCAGGCAAGCCGAGCATCATCAACATCGGCAGAGAAACCGCCGATCCAGAGGAAGCCAGGGTATTAATGAAGCCGCAAGCAATGCCGGCACTCAATAACACCAGTACATACGGAACGACCTGTTCGATATTCACGGGGGACGGAGAGCATTATTTTCACAGAAGACCGAAAAGATCACGAAGACATTCCGAAAGAAGGTAACAGTGCGGCGAAGCCGCAACCAAAGCGATGAAAAACAACCGCGAATAGACGCCGAATCGACCCTTTTCAACAAACGTTTCCTCGCTTACAAACCCGGATGCCTTACTCGAAACTGGAACCACCTTTTTATCGCACTCTCATCTTCCTCAGCCTTACCGGATTATTCTTTGCTGGTGCTGCCTTCGCTGATCAAGCCAAGCAGGAAGTGCACAGCCAGGCTGACCTTCCCCGAACTTCCTATCCGGTGACCGGCTCCGTCAGCACCCTGCTCCAATCCGACGATTCCGTATTCGCCTCCACGGTCAGCAAAGCAACGGCCGACCTCGACGCACTCTTTTCCAATTATGACATCCAGGATAACGCCACGCTCATCTCCATGCTGACCGTGAAGCTCTCCCTGCAGGAACTGGAGGGAGACGCAGCCGGTGGACTGCAAACCATCAGCAAGCTCCGCGCACTGCAATCAAAACCGGATTTGAAGCTGACCGTTGGATTATTCGATGAAGCAATTTTAAAAGCGCAGCAAAACGTCGCCGCCAACAAAGGCGCTGAGTACGAGCAGAAAGTCGAATCGATCTACCGCGACGCGGTCAATGCGCTTCCCTGGGATGTTGTCCAGGATGTGATCAAGTCGGCGCGGAGCGTTTCCGGCTTGTATTCTGAATCGTTTCTACTGGGCAACGCCCAGGACAATTTGCAGCCGGAAATCGACAAATCCGCCAATCTCTCGCGGGAATCGATGTACCAGGTCCTCAACACTCGGGCGAACCTGCGGGTCAAACTCCCGCTCAACTCTATCCGGGTAAATGTGCTAAAGGCTTACGTTACAGCCCACGACACGCAAAAGCCCGATATCTGGGCGGCGCGCGAGCTCACGCTTTCGGGTCATCCGCAGAAAGTGCTGGTCGGCATCTGGGATTCCGGCATCGATACGGTTCTTTACCCCGGACACCTCTACCGGTACGCCCATTCTGCGCCTTACCCTGCCCAAGGACTCGCGTTTACCGATGATGGCAATCCCTCCGACTCCGCTCTCTATCCGCTCACGCCCGAACGGAAACAGCAGTACCCAGAGGTGTCGGAGAATCTGGAAGCGCTATCGGATCTGCGAGCGGGAATCGAAACCCCGGTAACGGAATCCTTTAAGAACCGTCTCGCTCAGATGTCGAAAGATGACGTCAAGACGATGTTTGAACGACTCGCTTTCTTTAGCAATATGGCCCATGGCACTCACGTTGCCGGCATCGCGATCAAAGGCAATCCGGCAGCACAACTGGTCGTTTTCCGGTTCAACGACGGGCTGAACCGCGAACTGCATTTCCCGCCAACCACTGAGTGGGCCCATCGGATGGCGGCGAATTTCAAACGGATTGGCCAATTCTGCGCCGAACATAAAGTACGCGTCGTGAACTTGAGTTGGGGCGATGAACCGCGGGAATTTGAGGAGTGGCTCGCTCGAACCAAAGCGAATCAAACGGGTGACGAGCGAAAGCAGGAAGCGCTTGAGCTTTTCGCTATCTGGAAGCAGGCGATCATTGAAGCGATGCAAGCTGCGCCAGATACACTCTTTGTTACCGCCGCTGGAAACTCCGACAGCGATGCCGGGTTCCGGGAAGACGTGCCGGCGTCATTAGAACTTCCTAACCTCATTACAGTCGGGGGCGACCAATCAAGCGGGTGACGCGACGAGTTTCACCAGTTACGGTAAAACGGTCGTGGTCTATGCCAGCGGGTATCACGTGGAAAGTTTCATACCGGGAGGTAAAAAAGTGAAGTTGTCGGGGACCTCAATGGCAGCTCCTCAAGTGACTAACCTTGCCGCTAAATTGTTCGCCACCGACCCCTCACTCACCGCCGAGAAAGCGAGAGAATTGATTATCTCTGGATCCACTCCGAGCGAGGACGGCAAACGCAAACTGATCGACGGAAAGCGTTCACTTCAATTGAGCAAGCAAAAAACGACCGCAAAAGCCGGCCAATGACGTTGTTTGGCGCTCGGCGTTCGGCGTTTGGCGTTTGGCGCTTGGCGTTGTCTACCGCGAAGCGGTTGAAGGACTCAGCCCACGCTCTATCCGTTTATTTTCCATAGGGGTACAGGTTCAGGACATCGGTAACACTTCAGGTTCAAGACATAGGTAACACTCAAGGGCGATGCCCTGGAAGAAAAGTGAGCCTATGGAACAGAGAATGGAGTTTGCGTTTAAGGCGCTAAAGAGTGAGAACTTTCGCCGGCTGTGCCAGGAATATGGGATCAGTACCAAGACGGGCTACAAATGGCGTGAACGCCTGCTGCGTCGTGGACTAGAGGGTTTAGCCGAAGAGTCGCGGCGGCCCCAGAGCAGTCCGCGACAGCTTAGCCAAGAAGAGGTCTGTGAGATGGTGCGTTTGAAGCTGGCTCATGCTCGTTGGGGACCGCGCAAGATCCGGGAACTGTATTTACGCCAAGGTGGGCAAAGGGTCAGCGAGAGCAGTTTTAAGCGTGTCTTAGAAGCAGCGGGTTTGACCCAGCGGCGCAAGAGGCGCCGAGCCAGCGAGGCAGGAAGATTGAGCAGCGGCAAAAGAGCACGGCAGGCCAACGAGATCTGGACAGTGGACTTCAAAGGCTGGTGGCATGGGGCTAATGGCCGCTGTGAACCCTTAACGGTCCGTGACGAGTATAGTCGCTATCTATTGGAGCTACGAGCATTGGAGAATGCCCGTAGCCAGACAGTGCAAAAGAGCTTTGAAAGGCTCTTCGAGCGCCACGGACTACCGGTGGCCATTAGGAGCGACAACGGAGCACCCTTTGCCAGCCGAAGCGCCATTCACGGATTAAGCCGCTTGTCGGCCTGGTGGGTGGCCCTGGGAATCGATTTGGAACGAGGTCGACCTGGTCATCCGCAAGATAACGCAGCCCATGAGCGAGTGCATCGTGATATCAGTCTGGAACTGGAAAGCTTGGGCTCAGAGACTACTCAGGCAGCTTTAGATCTCTGGCGCCATGAGTTTAATCATGAACGCCCCCATCAGGCATTAGAGATGCGCTGCCCAGCTCAACTCTACAGGTCATCGGAGCGAAGGTTCAAAGGAAACCCAGATGAGTTGAGCTATGCGGCCATGAGTACGCGCCCTGTTAGTCACAGCGGCCAAATCAATTGGGAAAAGCAAAAACTCTTTATCAGCTCTAGTTTAGCTGGATGGTCGGTTGGACTCAAAGTCGCAGAAAACGGTCTGATTGCCGTCTGGTTTGCTCAGCTGCTTTTGGGTCATATCGATCCTGCCACTGCCAGCTTTCAGCGCGCGGATATTCGCCCGCTGAAAAGTGGGCAAACCAACCAAGAAGTGTAACCTCAACAACAAAAAGTGTTACCTATGTCTTGAACCTGAAGTGTTACCCATGTCCTGACCACACCATAGGTCTGTCCATCTGCTATCGGCTATCGGCTATTTGTCATCTGTCATGCGCTTCGCCGCCCGGTCATGCATGCACAACTGAAAACAGGCCAGTAGCTGCTGCTTCGGCTATCGAGCGAGATTGCTGGAAGACAGCGATATCTATGACGTGATCATGGAAGCTGCGCAGAGTGCTCCTGTGACCGACGCTAACCAAAGTGGGCCGCCACGGTGCAGCGCGCAGCATGCGATACAGTCGCGCCTCAGAGGGTTCGTCGAGGGCAGATGTCGCCTCGTCTAGGAAGAGGAATGCTGGTCTCGCCAGTAGAATGCGAGCGAAGGCGAGTCGCTGTTGTTCGCCTACCGAGAGTCGCTGAGACCAGTTGTCGACGGTATCGAGCTCTTCCGCCAACCCGTCGAGCCCTACCTCTGCGAGCAAAGCGGCAAACCGCGGTGCCGGCACACAGCTTTTCTCGCCATTGGGATAGGATAGCGCTCTGGCCAGAGTGCCGAGCGGCAGATATGGCCGTTGCGGCAGGAAAAGCGTCGCGCCCTCGCCAATACTGATCTCGCCGCGGCCAAAAGGCCAGATCCCGGCAATTGCTCGGAGCAATGTACTTTTGCCTGCGCCGGTTGGGCCCGAGATCAGGAGCCACTCACCCCGAGCTAACGCAAAAGCGATTTCACCCAAGAGTCGTTTGCCATCCGGCAGGTCAAGATCGAGCCGGTCGACGGCAACGCCAACGTCCTTTCGCCGAACGACGATTCGTCGCCGCGTATGATTTGATTTCTGGATCACGAGAAGTCGTTCTTCGAATCCGGTGAGCCGTTCCGTGACCGCCTGCCAAGCGGCGATGTCGGTATACGAGGTGATGATAAAGGAGAGCGCACTCTGCACCGAGGAAAAGGCATTGACCACCTGCATCAGCCCGCCCAACTGGATCTGTTTGGCAAAGTAACGGGGTGCGACCGCAACAATGGGAAAGATGATCGCTACTTGGGCGTAACCCGCAGTAAACCAGGTGAGGCGTTTTTGCTGCTTCATTATCTGCCAAAAGTTTTCGAATACCTTCTGAAAACGTTCGTTGAAGATTCCGAGCTCGATCGGTTCCCCAGCGTAGAAAGCAACATTTTCCGCATTCTCCCGTAAACGCACGAGACTGAACCGGAAATCCGCCTCGCAGCGCTGCTGAGCAAAGTTCAATGGGACCAGCGGTCGACCGATTTTGATGGTGAGCCAAGTGCCAATACCAGCGTACAGCAACGCCGCCCAAACGAGATAGGCGGGTAGGTGGAGTATTCCCCATTGGCCGAGCGGAATCTCGAGCGGTCCGGAGAGTCCCCAGAGAATGACGAGAAACGACGCGAGCGAGACGATCGAGGAAAGCAGGCCAACTGATAAGTTCAGAACGTAGTTAGTGAAAAGGTTGACATCCTCCGAAATACGCTGGTCTGGGTTATCGGTGGTATTCCCCAATTGCAAATGATAATAGGCGTGGTCAGTTAGCCAGGCGCCGAGATACCGACGCGTCAGCCATCGCCGCCAGCGCACCCGCAGCATCTGAGTGAGGTAGAGCGCATAAACCGACATACCGATAAAAAGCGCAGCCAACATGCAAAAGATGCCGAGCTGACGAAAAAATTCGCCGCCGTTGAACGCTTGGAGCGCGTTGTAGAAGGCGTTATTCCACTCATTGATGCGAACGCTGATGTAGACATTGCCGAGATTGAGCGCAACTACGGCCAGAAGAAGCCCCCAGGCGGACCACTTCTCATCGGATGTCCAATAAGGGTTGGCTAGTTTCCACGCATCACGCAGGACCTTTCGCTTAGCTTTATCCACAGCCTAACCCTCTCCGCTCCGTGCCTACGATACCCGCTGCCGGAACCAGATCCCGTCGCCCCGTAATTGACATCGCCGACTCTGGCGCTAGTCACATGGCTGACTCCTTGCCCCAGCATTACAAATCGGAAATGAATGAGTAGGCTGGTCGCAGAGAGCACGAAGACGCTTAGTTTGTCGACCTTCCATGAAGCAAAATAAATACGATGAACCCGAGTTTTTCGCTAAGTACAGCCGGATGCCGCGTTCGGTCGGTGGGCTGGACAACGCACTGGAATGGTACGCTTTTCGCGCATTGCTTCCCGATCTTTGCGAAAAGCGTTTGCTCGATCTTGGCTGCGGCTTTGGGTGGCATTGCCGATATGCGCGCCAGCAGAAAGCTCGGTCGGTTGTCGGCGTGGATCTATCGGAGAAAATGCTCGCGCAGGCCAGGACGATCACTGATGATTCGGGGATCGAATATTGCCGGTGTGCGATCGAGGACATCGATTTTCCGGCCGGCCAATTCGATGTGGTGACCAGTTCGCTGGCGTTGCACTATGTCGAGCGCTTCGATCTCGTCTGTCAAAGGGTGCACTGGTGCCTCGTTGCCTCCGGCACGTTTGTATTTTCGGTCGAGCATCCGATGTTCACAGCGCTCGCGGCGCAACAATGGTGTTACGGGTCCAAAGGCGAACGATTGCATTGGCCGGTGGACAATTACCAGCAGGAAGGTGCGCGGCAGACCCAGTGGTTGGCTGACAACGTCGTCAAATATCACCGAACCGTTGCGACTTACGTCAATACGTTGATCGATTCCGGTTTCCGCATTTCGAAGCTCTTGGAACCCGAGCCACCCCCGGAGATGCTGAACGAGCAACCCGATTGGAAAGACGATTGCCGTCGACCCACTTTCCTACTGATCGCCGCGGTCAAGTCCCCAACGCCGTGAATGCTGTCATGACCAAGTGGTTGGCAGGTATCGGCCCCATCGGCATCGGTGGACCCTGAATTCTTTCTCTGCGATCTTTGCCCTACACTGGTTGCGATTCTTGTTTTTTTGCAGGATTTTCTAACCGCGAATGAACGCAAATAAACGCGAATAAAGGAACCAATTCGTAGCCTGTCCCGCCGTAGCTCGCAGAGCGAAGGAGGATCCATTGGTGTCTATTCGCGGCTGTTTTTCATCGCCGCACTGTGAGCTTCTGTTCTGGTTCGTCTGACGACCGCGCGCGGGCGTATCTGCGACCAATCTCATAGAACAGGAGCAAACAGAGATAATGGAGAACCCTCTGTTCCCTCCGTTAGCTCCTGTGCAATTGTCTTTGATGTGAGGATTTCTAACCGCGAATGAACGCAAATAAACGCGAATAAAGGAATCAATTTTGGTGTCTATTCGCGGTTGTTTTCCATCGCTTTGGTTGCGGCTTCGCCGCACTGTGATCTTTTGTTCTGGTTCGTCTGACGACCGCGCGCGGGCGTATCTGCGACCAATCTCATAGAACAGGAGCAAACAGAGATAATGGAGAACCCTCTGTTCCCTCCGTTAGCTCCTGTGCAATTGTCTTTGATGCGAGGATTTTCTAACCGCGAATAAAGACAAATAGACGCGAATAGAGGAATCAATTCGTAGCCTGTCCCGCCGTAGCTCGCAGACCACCTTCGCTCTTCGAGCTACGGCGCGACCGCGGTTATTTTTTGGTCGCGCCATAGCCGAAGCGGAAGCGGAGCGAAGGAGGATCCATTGGTGTTTATTCGCGGTTGTTTTTCCTCGCTTTTGGTTGCGGTTATGCCGCGCTGGGTTCTTTGTGGCTATTTCGGAAAGGTTGGAAAAGACCTCACGAACCCCTCCCGCATCGTGATGATGCGACGGCTGAGACTCAGCAATCACCGTCGCGCGATAACCAATGAGCGTGGGCTGAGTCCCAAAAGCGAACGGCGAAGCTGGCACGGAAGCCGGCGCCCCGTTGAAATTGATGCTGAACCCTGAGCCCTATTCATTGGTTGACTCTGCGCCATTCACTGCGCTTCGGTATTTTGCCATCTCACTTTTGTACTCGTCTTGACCCTTTTTGTAGGCCTCGCTGGATATCACATGCTTCTGGTACATGGCTTCCAATCGCGACCTTTTACGTTCGGCTTCCCGGCGTTCTCTCTCAACGCTTTTGCGTTCCACCTCAGACCGCTTTACGTCGCGCGATCCGTTGTCACTTACAATCGCTGTGGATTGCGGAACCGGTGCAGCGGTGGGAACCGGAGTCGGCGGAGGTGATCGATCATGAGCCAAATCTTCCGCCACGATCGCTCCAGAGTGCGCCGTATCCAGGTTCGCCGACGCCGGATTGGTCGGAGTCTCTTTCTCGATTGGCAGAGGAGATGGCGTCGTCGCCGAAACGATCTGAGTCTTCCCCGAATTCTTCGATCGTGTGTTTCTCAGCGTGAACAGGTAAAATACGCCAAAACCAATTGCTATGGCCGCACACAGGGCAAGCAAGGCGCCCGGAGCGACACTTTTAATCAAGGCTTTCGCTGAATCCCGTCGCCGCCCGGAGTCACTTGGTTGGGCTTTTAATCGTCTCCTCAGCGGTCGATGGCGACGTTTGTTCATGGACAATTTCGTAAAATACACCACAGGATGTGGGATTCAAAATAAATGGTACAAGATCCAGGGCAAGACCGCTGGTCGAAGCGAATGCCACTCCCGGATCCCCACCCGAAACACTTCATGTAACGATGTGGGCGGGGCTACGCGAAGCGGCGAGACAAATGACAGATACTCCTGAGCGAAGCCTCAAAACACTGCATCCCTGGATCTCCCATAACTCTTAAAAGTTTTTGATGTCGTCAACAATTTCAGGAAAGTCATATTTGCTGATGTCGTGGGCTATCGATCACGCGAATGGTTGCTCCGAGCCCGTCTTGCAAATTTGCTTGCCAGCCGTCCCTTCTGCATCAATCAGCTGCGCTCTAGCGGCGAAGCCGCGCTTCAGGATAGCCTAGCAGAGAGTTGAAAAACGCTTGGTTGAGGAAAACTGATAGCAACTTCCTACTGAGGTTTGGGATACGGCCCGAAGGGCCAAGAAAACATAGCCCAGGCTTTAGCCTGGGAAATTCCGTCCCGACAACAACCGCCCTGGAGGGGCGGAAGATGTGGTGTGCAATCACCTGATCGCGGAGCGATTCATTGTTAATCCCATGAGCGGGCTGCGCGAGGAAAGCATCCGATCTTCGGCGTGATCTGGTTTGCCTTTTCAGACGCCCCCACAGGGCTGGTCGCGTTTATTCCCGTCTACCCAGGCTAAAGCCTGGGCTATGTTTTCTTGGCCCTTCGGGCCGTACGCGGCCCTTCGGGCGCAGGCCGAGGCCTTGGGCTGCATGTTTGGAGCCAATCATCAAGTCTCATTGGTATTTCAACGGGCTGCTAGGGCGCAGCCCTGAACCTTAGCCCAGTAATCTGCCGGACTTCGCCTGATGGAATTTGATGGGCAGGTTTTCAAAATGGCAGTTTCAATATGGGCAGGTTCAGCGGCGAAGCCGCGCTTCAGGATAGCCTCTAGGGCGCAGCCCTAGGAATTTGATCGAGCAAGAGACCAAGGCGGATCTTAGACAGAAGTGAGAGAAGTTTCTGTTTTCAAACCTTTGCGTGTTTGCGTGAGATCTTAAGCCTTCTCCGATGAGGAAAACGCTGTTCCCCGTTATCGGGCTCTGTTAATTCTGGGCACGAGCAGAACCGAGTTCTTGCAGAAGAAACCCGCTTTGCATCGGTGTTGGATCGCTAACCATAACTCAATACTACGATAAATAACCGAAACTCCGGGACGCTCCAAAACGACGCGACGGTTGCCCGCTCCGTCCTGCTCGTCGTGCTTGCGCTGCTCGCATCCTGTGCCGCGCCGGAACAATCCGCTTTTATCACCGTTACCAAGCAGCCGGCCAATGTCGGCGATGCCGGGATCGCGGCGCGCGCCTATCACGATTCCGGCGCCTATGACCGCGACCTAGCGATAGTGGCCAACCAGGCAGCACGTTGGATAACCGAACACGCCGCTAGCACTCACCGGCCAGCGCTGGTACTCGACATTGACGAGACAGCGCTCTCGAACTGGGAGATCATTAAGCTGGATGACTTCGGCCGACCGATCGCGGGCCCGTGCGACCCTGGTTCCGGCGCACCCTGCGGTTGGGCGGCCTGGGATCAGCTTGGGCGCGATCCGGCGATCCAGCCGACGCTGCAAGTATTCCGCACTGCACGCGCTGCGCACGTCGCCGTGTTCTTCATCACTGGCCGTCCGGAATCGCAGCGCGCAGCGACGGAGCGCAATTTGCGCAACGCGGGTTTCGGAGGCTACACCCGGCTCTTCATGGTGCCGAACGGCGCACATTACTCTTCCGCCGCCGATTTTAAGACGCCGGTACGCGTACAGATCGAAGGGCTGGGCTACTCCATCATCGTCAATATGGGCGACCAGCCCTCCGACTTGCGCGGTGGTCACGCAGAGAAGAAATTTCTCTTGCCCGACCCGTTCTACCGAGTGCCATGATGGGCGAAAGCCCATGACGCGGGCGTTTGGTCTTGCCATGATCGCATCTGTAATTACAGTGCTTACATGGCCTCGGAGATTCTCAAGATTGTTCCAGTTGGCAATTCCAAAGGGATCCGGATCCCTAGCCCTGTGATTCGGCGCTACGGAATAAAAGATGAAATTGAATTGATCGAGACAGCGGAGGGCCTTTTGCTGCGACCCATTGATTCCGACAAGCTGAGCCTGGAGGAAAGTTTCCGGGAGATGGCTGCCGACTCCGAAGCGATTGCTGAAGCACAATCTCTCGAAGGCACTTTGGCGGACGGACTGGAAGAAGATGATTTCAGCCGAAAACCCAAGTGAAGATCATTCGGTACGGAATTTACTGGGTGTCCCTGGATCCCACGGTTGGACGAGAGCAACAAAAGACTCGACCCGGTGTGGTTGTGAGCCCAGACGCGATGCATCAGACCGCAATGGCGGTCGTCTGTCCGTTAACGAGCAAACTGCATCCGCACTGGGCCCATCGCTTGCAACTGGTTTGCCGGCGCAAGAAAGCAGAGATAATGGCAGATCAGATTCGGGCCGTCAGCTTAGCCAGGTTCGGGACCTTCATCCAGCGGTTGTCAACGTCAGAGGTTCTCCAACTACAAAGTATCCTGACCAGGCTTTACGGCATGTAATGAAGATCGCCGGAAGCCTTGGCGAAGTCTGCTTTCGCGGCTATTTTGTCAGCAGCTTCATTTGCGATCTGCTATTTGCTATTTGCCAGCTGCTATTCGTCATTCGCTTCGACCGTTATGAGTCTACCACTCCTGGGTATTCATCACGTAACTGCCATTACGGCTCGGGCTTCGGATAACCTGCATTTTTATACGCAGGTTCTGGGTATGCGGTTAGTGAAGAAAACCGTGAACCAGGATGATGTCTCGGCGTATCACCTCTTTTATGCCGACGCCAAGGGTTCGCCGGGCACGGATTTGACCTTCTTCGACTGGGCCGCCATCCCGCCGCGCCGCCTCGGTAATCGGATGATCACCAGGACGGCCCTACGCGTCGCGAATCGCACATCGCTCGAATGGTGGAAAAAACATCTCGAAGACCGGGCCCGGAAAGTTGCGGAGATCGTAGAGCGTGCTGGCCGCGCTTCGCTCCTTTTTGAAGATCATGAAGGTCAGCAATTGATGTTGGTGGAGGATCTCGCCCAGGGCACACCGTACGAAAAGAGCCCGGTACCAGCCGAGCACCAGATTCATGGACTGGGGCCGGTGCAAATCACGATACCGACGATGCCGAAAACCGCCAAGGTACTCACCGAGCTGCTCGGAATGCGCTCGGCCCATCAGTTCCAGGAACCGGAAGAACCGGATGGCGTAGTTCACGTCTACGAGATCGGCCAGGGCGGTCCGGGCGCAGAGCTGCATGTTCGGATGCGCCCGGAACTGCCGATCGGTCAGACTGGAGCGGGCGGCGTCCATCACGTCGCGTTTCGGGTACCGGACGACCAGTATGACGCGTGGGCTGATCGGCTCCAGAAGTACGGCATCCCGAACAGTGGAAAGATTAACCGCTTCTATTTCCAGAGTCTCTATTTTCGAGAGCCGAACGGTATTTTATTCGAACTGGCCACCGATGGTCCAGGTTTTGCCACTGATGAGTCGGCCGAAACCATGGGTGAACGCCTGGCGCTGCCGCCATTTCTCGAACCGCGCCGGGCCGAGATCGAGAAAGGCCTGAAGCCTCTTTAAGTCGGGCGTGGCCGAGCCATTTCGGCCCCGGGAACAAATTGGCGCCGAAGGGTGCGAGAGAACTTAGCCCATGCTCTGCCGCTGTTTTCAGAAGGCCCATCAGGGCTTCATTTGCTATCTGCTATCTGCTATTTGTCCTGCCCGCAACGCTTCGCGTAGCCCCGCCCACATCGTTACATGAAGTGTTTCGGGTGGGGATGCGGGCGTGTCATTCGCTTCGACCAGTCGTCCTATGAGTCCGAGTAACATTTTTCGTAGAACTTTTCTTTGTTTTGTTATGGCGGCGTTGATCGCGGTGCTATCCCTTGGAGCACCACAGGTTCTGCATTTGCCAGGATCGCCATCCCTGCCGCGTTCCTTCTTCACTCACAGCCTCATGCTATTGCTCTCGCTCGCGGCGATGATGTGGCTTTCAAAGGGAAAGTTGTCTCAATACGGTCTGACCGTCGGCACATTTCGGTTTTCCGCCAAATACCTGCTCTGGCTGCTACCTACGACGGTTATCTCCATCATGGAGATGATCAGTTCTCACGGCAATCCAACGCCGACATCTAGCTTATCGTTTTCGCCTCTTACCGTCGTTCTCTTCATCTGGATTTACGCAAGCATCAGCGAGGAGATCTTTGTGCGCGGTCTAGTTCAGAGCTACCTTGCGCCGTTCTCACAGTATAGGATTAAAATATCCAATAAGCGATCGATCAGCTTTCCCGTCTTCTTTGGAGCCGTCTTTTTTGGGCTTATGCACGTCGTACTGTGGCCACGGTTGGGTCTCGCGGCATTAGTTCCGATCGCCTTTGCCACTCTTCTGGGTTTCATCGCTGGCTACTATCGTGAAGCAACAGGGAGCGTGTTGCCCGCTATCGTAATCCACGCTTTGTTCAACATCGGCGGCACGGTTCCAGGATGGATCGTGAACCTCTTAACCCTATTAAAATCTTGAGGGGGACCGTAGCCGGTGTCGCTGCAGCGTTAATACTGGAGCGTCTTGACGATGTCAGAGACAAACTCTCTGAGCTGTTGTAGATTGGCGATGGAGCGAGGTAGCCGGAATGACCCGAAAACTTTGCGCATGAGGTTCGCTGCCCGCGAAATAAGCTCGGGTGGACGCATCAGTAACGATGGGAAGTAAAGCAATTCTAAAGGGCCGGTTAATAACGATTGGATTTTTAATTCTCTCATTGTCCTCTGTGCCGCTCCTGGCTCAGGATGCCAATAGCCTCGTCATACACGCCAAGCAACTTGAACACCGCGGACAAACCGACGCTGCCATCGTCGAGCTGAAAGAGGCCGATAATCTTTCCCCCGGCAATCCAGAGGTCCAAAAAGTGCTGGCCCGCCAGTATATCGCGAAGGTTGACGACATCGCGGACACGGCTGGTAAGAAGCAGTACGCTCAAATGGCCGTGGACCTCGCACAAAAGGCGCTCGATAAGTTGCCGATGGATTCCGAGGCGCAGTTAGGCGCTGCGGCGGCCTATGGAAAATCGTGCGACTTCGTCGATTCCAAGACCAAGGTGGAGTACTCAAAGAAAATTTACGCGGAAGCCAACGTCGGGCTGCGGCTCGACCCGAGTAGCGATTTCGGCCACCTGATTCTAGCTAAATGGAATTTAGGAATGGCGACAGTTAATCCCATGGTAAAGGGAATGGCTCAGGTTTTGTACGGACAACTTCCCGACGCATCCAAGGAAGCGGCCATTTATCATTTTAAGAAGGCGATCGAGTTAGCCCCTCAACGGATCATTCATCACGCCGAGTATGCTCATGCGCTCGATCTCATGGGGGACAAAGAAGGTGCCCGCCAGCAATGGATGGAGGTCGCCGAGTTAAGGCCTATTTACGAGCAGGACCAACGCTATCAGGCGTCCGCGGCAAAACATCTCAGGTAAGCCGGGAGACCGCCCGTGGGCTCTGCTACCAAATTCTAGGCAAACGAGATGATCGACGCCTAGTTAGTTCTTGCCTAATTCTTCTGTCCAAAGATTTCACGGAAGTTCGCCAAGAGATTCACAGCAGAAGGTAACAGTGCGGCGAAGCCGCAACCCAAGCGATGAAAACAATCGCGAATAGACACCAATGGATCCTCCTTCGCTCTGCCTCCGCTTCGGCTATGGCGCGACCAAAAAATAACCGCGGTCGCGCCGTAGCTCGAAGAGCGAAGGTGGTCTGCGAGCTACGGCGGGACAGGCTACGAATTGATTCCTTTATTCGCGTCTATTTGCGTTCATTCGCGGTTAGAAAATCCTCGCGAAAAAAAAAGAATCCCAACCTGGCGCCTAACCTTTCGCGCCTAGTCCCTATTCCACGCAACGATTCCTAGATTGCTTCTTTGGCCAAACAACACCATCCACGCCGAAGGCGTAAGAGAACTTAGCCCAGGGTGGAGGCTTGGCGGAACCCTGGGTTAGTCCACAAAAACGTGTCCCGCTCTGTAGGAGCGAAAGAACTCGTTCAGCCACGATTCGGCTCCCCCTATTGGGAACCTGAATTCTCACTCGGTCAACTTTACGATAAACGTCTGTTTCTGCTCGGCTATGCAGGTGATTCATTTCACAACTCGGCTATTGGAAAACAAAGGGCCGGACCGTGGAACACTCGATGACGCAATCGAATTATTGTACATTTACGAAGCCTATATTCAACCCGAACAAATCTTTCATCGCATTCCAAGATGTCATCTGTCACTTGAGCCCTTGCCCTTTACCCGGCCAGTCATGTAAATGTGCTGCAGGCCGACAAACCAGAAATGGAGAGGAGACGTCGCCAAGTGGAACATCTCTTACAGCTTCAAGACATCACAAAGTCATTCTACGGGGTCGAAGTACTGAAAAAGGTAGACTTTGATCTCCGAAAAGGAGAAGTCCACGCACTGTTAGGCGAGAATGGGGCGGGCAAATCTACCCTGATCAAGATCCTTTCAGGAGCCTATAAGCTCGATTCTGGAAGGATCATAGTGAGAGGGAAAGAGATCACTCCTAACTACGGTCCAAAAGGCGCAGAAGACCTGGGTATAGTAACGATCTATCAGAATTTCCACCTCGTTCCTC
The DNA here is from genome assembly GCA_963804425.1 of uncultured Verrucomicrobiae bacterium. Taxonomy (GTDB): domain Bacteria; phylum Verrucomicrobiota; class Verrucomicrobiia; order Chthoniobacterales; family JAFAMB01; genus DASTDH01. Next base: position 356,940 of record CAWDQF010000012.1, read on the forward strand.
ACTTGAGCGTGGCAGAAAATCTGGCCATTCGAAAATTCACGACTGACCCGGGTCTACTGGTCAACTGGCCCATGGTGTATAACCAGGCTAGGGAAGCTCTCGCGAAAATCAATTTTCCGATTGACCCGACAGCCAAGGTAAAAGATCTGAGCGTCGCTAAAAAACAGATGCTAGAGATCGCCATCGCGGTTTCCAAAAGCGCTGAGATCCTCATTATGGACGAGCCGACAGCGGCCCTCAGTAAGAAGGAGATCGAGATTCTCTTCGACATGATCGGGCAACTGAAGTCGCAAGGACTCGGCATCGTGTACGTCTCGCACAAGCTGGAGGAAATCAAGCAGATCGGAGATCGAGTAACAATACTTCGGGACGGAAATCACGTGGCCACCCTCAATCTGCGAGAGGCTGAGCTGAAAGAGGTTATCCGGCTCATGATCGGTCGTGAAATCGCGATTGAACAACGAGAGACGGTCGACACCAAACGCGATACTGTTTTGGCGCTGGAAGATGTCCGGAACCGACACTTTGCTTACCCGTTAAATCTGGTGGTGCGAGAGCACGAAGTTTTGGGTGTCACCGGGCTGATCGGGGCAGGAAAAACAGAACTGGCCCAAGCGCTGTTCGGCGTGGATAAGATCGCCGCGGGCAAGATCTACCTCCTGGGAAAAGAAGTTAAGATCAATACGCCTCGTCGCGGGGTGAAAGCCGGGATCGGCTATTTGCCAGAGGATCGAGACGGTAAAGGCTTGTGTCTGAACATGGGCGTCCGAGAGAACCTCACCCTGACGTTCCTCGCGAAGCTGAAACGACTTTTTTTCGATCGTTTATCCGAAACCAGACTGGCGAAGCGAACGATCAAATCGGTGCAGATCAAAGCGAGTAGCGTGTCTCAACAGGTAAAATATTTAAGCGGTGGAAATAAACAAAAAGTGGTGTTCGGAAAGTGGCTGGAAGCAAACTGCCAGGTCTTAATTCTCGATGAACCCACGATGGGCATTGATATCGGAGCCCGAAAGGAAATCTACAATCTCGTACACCGCTTTATCGAGAAGCCGAAGAGAGGACTCATTTTTATCTCCAGCGACATTAACGAGATACTGGAAGTCGCCGATCGCATCCTAGTAATGTCTGAGCACCGCATCGTCGCCGAACTCAGCGCACGCGAAACGAATAAGCAGGAAATTATCGAACACAGCATGCGCCTCAGCGACCAGGCCGCATAAGTTCAAAAACCGCCACGGCCCATCGCATGTTATCAAGACAGATTCGCGCGGTGCTTAGTAATCAAGCGGTCTCAATGTTGCTAATTTTGATCGCGATGTGGTTTGTCCTATCGCTGCTCTCCCCTTATTTTTTTACGGTTGGCAATCTCTCAGAAATAACGCTTCAGACCGCGGTAATTGGCATTATCGCAGCGGGAGAAACCTTGATTATTATTTCGGGTGGGATCGACCTTTCGGTAGGCTCGATCTTTGCCTGTTCTGGAGTGCTGGGAGGATTGGTTTTCCAGAAGACGGCAAACTTGCCGGCCGCGCTTCTCACCACCATCATCTGCGGAGGGATATTTGGACTCGCCAACGGCTTTTTCATAACCCGGCTTCGGGTTCCACCCTTTATCGCTACTCTCGGGATGCTGGGTATCGCGCGAGGATTCGCTTTGATTTTCTCCAGGGGCATCCCGATTTTCGGTCTCAGTGAGCCGTACCTCTGGATCGGTCAAGGCAAGGTTCTTAATTTCATCCCGGTTCCAACAATTATTCTGCTGTTGGTGTTTGCTTTAGTCTTTTTCATCGCCCACTACACGCGGTTTGGACGATTTACCTATGCGATTGGGAGTAATGCTGAGGCAGCAGTCTTGTCGGGCATCAATTTGAAACTTGTGACCCTATGCATTTACACCGGTGGAGGACTCTTGTGTGGGGTAGCGTCCATCATCGAAGCCGCTCGACTCGCGACCATCCAACCAGCCGGAGGCAGTGGTTATGAACTTCTGGCGATCGGTGCCGTGGTCATTGGCGGCACCAGCTTGTTCGGCGGTGAGGGCAACGTTATCGCAACACTGATCGGAGCGATCATCGAAACGACGATCAGAAACGGTTTGAACATCATGGGTGTGAACGCTTTTTGGCAATACGTAGTGAACGGCGGCGTTATCATTGCGGCAGTGGCGGTGGATCAATTGAAAAGGTAGCTGGAAGCGAACCTTTTGTGTTGAAGTCAGGCTCAGAAAAGATACGCTCCGCCAGGGGTCAGCACCGACCCTACTTCCCCCCCACGAAAGTCCGCGTCATGAAACGTTTTACCCGCTTTTTTCGATCTACTTTGTTCCCTGTCGCCGTTCTCCTGAGCTGCGCCGGCGGTCTGTTCGCCCAAGGAACCATTGTCTTTATTCCTAAGTCAACCTCAGCCACCTTTTATCTGTTCCTGGTGAAGGGAGCAAAAGATCGAGCCAAAGAACTCGGCTATACCATCGATTATCAGGGTCCGGCGACCGAGACTGAAATTGCGAGTCAGGTAGACTTAGTGCGCAATATTTCCAGATCAAAACCTGCCGGTATTCTGTTGGCCGCGCTCGATTCCAAGGGGCTCGTTCCGCCGGTTCAGGAAGCTCTGCAAAACGGTGTTCCGGTCGTGATGGTAGATTCCGGAATTGACAGCGATTTGCCGCAGGCCAGCGTTACGACCGACAACTACGACGGAGGATTTAAAGCCGGGATAGAGATGGCGAAGCTATTAGGAGAGAAAGGCGTAGTCGCCAATCTGGGCATCCAGCCCGGCTCAGTTAGTTCGAAAAGGAGCACTGGTTTCAACGATGCGATCGCCAAGTTTCCGAACATGAAAGTACTTCCGATCCAGTGGACGAACGCTGATGCCGCTACGTCACTGAATATCGCAACCGATCTATTGACCGGGAACCCGGATCTAGCGGGCTTTTTCTCTGCGTGTGCGCCTACGGCCGTCGGTATTTGCCAAGCGATCAAAGCAAAGGGATTGGAGAAGAAGGTAAAGGTTGTCACGTTTGATCCTAGTCCGGAAATTTTGCCTCTGTTTGAGAGCGGAGTGATTCAACGCATCATCGCACAGGATCCTTATCAAATGGGGTATCAAGGCGTGGGTTATATTGATAAGGCGCGTAAGAAAGAGCCGATCGAGAGCAAGAAAGTTGAGCTGCCGCCGGTCATGATCACTCCGGAAAACTATAAGAGCTCAGAAGTCCAGAAACTGCTCCAAACACCCGATAAATTTTAGCAGATCCTCCTTTTCCAGTTTCTCTTGTTAGCTTCCCAAATAGCCTGGGAAAGGATCGTTTGTGACTCGCAGATCTAGATTCCCTCTCCTGGCTTCTAGATTCTGGATTCTTCTCCCCAGTTCCGCCATCTGTCGTCTGTCAGGCGCTTCGCCCCGATTCTCTTTCTGATGTAAGATAAAGCTCTTATGCGTTACCTCGTTAAAGCGCGGGTCAAACCAGGGCGAGAATCGGCCCTAGCGCGTGCCATTGATGAGAGAACGCTGGGGCACGGCTCCGTCGCCGGCAACGAATATCTCGAGGACATGGAACACGCCCGGCTGGCTAACGATGGCACGGCCAGCTGGGTAGAAGTTTGCTTCTGCCTGACGCCGCTCGCGGAGGAACGCCCCTATTGGGAAGAATACTTCGAACTGCTCACCGTCACGGACGCGCACGCGCGCAAAAATTGCCGCGACCTGAATGGTCAGGAACCTTGGGCGTGTTGCGAATGCGATTGCACAAAGCAGCTCGAAGAACGGCTCGCTCAAAAGGGTGATGCGTTTCTCCCAGAGCTCCGGGCCACCGCGAAACACAGTCCGTTAAAACCTCGCGCCAAGACACATGGTGAATGTGAGTGGTGAGAAGACCCCTCCTAGATTCTGGCTTCCGGCTTCTTCTCTCTTCTATTTCCTATTTGTCATCTGTTATGCGCCTCGCCCGTCATGCGCCTCGCCCAGCGATCCTACGGCAAGCTGTTGCTCGTGCTGCCTTAATTGCTGCTTCGATTTTACCCGCTCGCAGGCAATCGAGAGGTCTTTTGCCTGCTAACCGTGCCATGTAGCTTAAGAAAAAGACCGTCGTTTGACAGTCATCATCTGAATCGAGTTCAGCTAAGCAGTCGCGAATGCCTAACATGACTCGTTTCGGTTTCCGAGCGAACTGCCAGACTGGATACACCCAGGTCTGGGCGTCGCTTTTGGTGGCTACGATTTGCCGGTGCCGTCGCCAATCTTCGACGATGGTAATATTCTCCAGTTCCAAGAGATCAGCGACTTCCTGATCACTGATGCAGCCGCCTTCGGCCCGAAGAAGATCTCCAGCGCTAATTTGAGCGACGAGTGATGGTAGTTCCGGGGTTAGATGGCTGCCCTGTGGTTGAAGAATCTCACCAGGCATGTGGACAGATTACCGCGTGGGCCAATAGCTGTCTCTTGATTTTTTTCGCGTCTATTTACGTTCATTCGCGGTTAGAAAATCTTCGCAAAAAAACAAGCATCGCAACCACTGTAGTACAGAGATCACGAAAGAAGAACACAGAGTGGCTGAGCCACAAGCGTTCGGCTGAGCTTAGGTCGCAGCCAAAGCGAGGAAGAAACCGCGAATAGACGCTAATGGACACGAATAAAGTGATTTAATTCGCGTCCATGGGTGTCCATTCGTGGTTAAGAAAAGTCCTCGCAAAAAAACAAGAATCGCAACCACTGTAGTGCAAAGACTGTGATCGCTGCGACCTCGTGTTTAAAATGGTCTTCTGTCTTTGTTTCCTTTGCTAACTTCTGTTTAAAATCCGTCTTGGCGCCCGCCTGCATCGCAACGCGACGCCCCGCCCACATTCGTTACACGAAGTGCTTCGGGTGGGGTTTCGGGCAGGACTTTGCGTCCTTGCCCGACGAAGCCTTGGCGAAGTTCGCTTGGCGTGAGGTGTCCTCAGCGTCGAGCGTAGTACGGCCGGAGAACGGGAGGAAGATTCCCGACACGAAGAGCACGCTCGATCGTTTGGTCTGGCTCAATTGTCTGGGCTTCCATGGGAATGAGTTGGCCTGCTTTCAGCGCGGCAACAGGTACACCATCGCGGAGAAGGATTCGATGTGCATTGATCGCCGCGATGCGCAGCCCGGGTGTGAGAATCCCCGCAAGATTCAAAGGATCGGCGGCACTGATTGCGATCAGAACGCCGGTGGGCGGCACTTTGCGGATCGAGCGCAGTAACCCGACAGCTTCCGGTAGAGCAAACTGTTCGCCACTGACGCCGTTGACAAAATAGCCACCACGGATTTCGCCCTGAGCCTCCAGCCGCCGATAGGCCCGGCATAGTTCAAACCAGGAAACCTGGAGCGATTCTCTTTCCATCAACCGCCGAAACACGATGCCGTAACGCCGCAGCAGCACCCGAGCAAAGGCTTCAACCGGTTCTTCGGATTTGCTAGCGTGAGACGGTCTGATCGGGCGCAACAAGGACCATCGTCCGGCAAACTCTACACTGGTAATTGCTTTATGGTGTCTCCGTCGTTCGGTCGACGAAAATGGCGCGCGTTTCGCTTCGGGAACTAACAACGCGCGCAGGCCCTCAAAGCTGTCGGCTGTCACCTGGCCTTGCGCCACCCCCTCGGCTAAAGCCCGCTCAACTCGCGAAGGCAATAAACCAGTCTGTTTCACCAGTTCGTCGAAAAAGAGCGCACCTCCGCGCGACAATGTGTCGAGAGTATGCCGGGCATCCGGCGAAAATCCGACCGGCTCAGATACTGCCGCGAGCGCGCACCAATGGGCTAGATGCTCCCGAGTGAACAACGACACGGGGCTGGACCGAACCGGTAATATGGACCGGCCGTTTGAATTCTGCGGTAAAGTGAGTCGTCCCCATCCGATACGTCCGGTGAAGCAGAGTTGGTCGAGCCAGGCCGGCGCATATTCTTTGATGCGAAGCGCTAAGACTTCCGGTTCCCACGCCGCCGCGGGCAACTCATAACCGTCGAGCATTTCCAGAACGGCTCTGACACCATCAACACCTTCAACCCGGTGCTCGTCGTCCGCTCGCTGCCAGGCTAAGAGGAACCGCTGGAACTCTGCAATCGATACCGGCTGAATTTCCGCCCGTAACCGGTTGATTGTCAGTCGATGAATACGCGCCAAGAGCCGCCGATCGCACCACTCGGTCTCCCTAGCATCCGGATGAAACTTACCGCGCAAAACGAATCCTTCAGCTTCGAGAGCGAGAAGTGCGCCTTCGATTTCCTGCGGGGACAGCTGAAAGAATTTCGTCAGCGCGTTCGCTGTGATCGGTCCGATCACTTCAATCCGCCCCCGCACCAACTCGCGCAAGGCACTAGCACGCGCCCAATCCCGCTGCCGTTCAGCTTCCGGCGCGACCAACGCAGGCGTCACGGTGGACCCCGGGTAAACCGCTTGCAACATCGGTAAACGCTCAGCCGCTACCCAGAAGGGGTGCGGCGTCGCTAGTCTTCCAGCGCGTCTTTCGGACTCCAGCAAATCGAGCCAGCTCGATACGTTGTCGCCTAACTGTCGCACCTCTTCGTCATCGATGGCTCCCATCAACAACAATGTTTCGTGGAGCTCATCAGCATTCGTGGCACGAGGCCAAGCTTCAGCGCAAACCTTTTCAATGGCAGTTGCGTCGAGAATCCCAAGCCCGCTATCCGCTGACGATTCACCGGCCCGGCGAGTATAAACGGCTTGGGTCCTGCGTTCTTCCAGCGGCGCGTTATCAAGAAAGGCATAGGGCTTGGCGTTTAGGATTTCATGCGCAAACGGCGACGGCTCCGGTAGGTCACGCGCGATACACTGCACCGCACCACTCTCAATCCGCTTGAGCAGATCAATCAGCCCATCGATATCCATCGCCTCGATCAAACAATCGTCGATGGTCTGTTGCACCAAAGGGTGATCAGGAATTTCTCGATCGCCGGCGATGTTTTCCAGACAAGCAAGTTGATCGGGAAAGATTGCCGCCAGCAGGTTCTCCGATTCCATCCGTTGCAGCGGAGCTGGCACCTTATGACCACCGCGCTGCCGGGGAAGAGCGAGAGCGCGCGTTGCGTTCCATCGCCAGCGGATCCCGAACATCGGCGCATCAAGCAGCGCTTGGGTTAAGAGATCGCGCACGGTCTTGCTGTTCAAGTAATGGAAGACATCAGCGAGCGGGAATGAATGCTGGGTTCCCAGCGAAAGCACAATTGCGTCGTCGGTGGCGGCGGCTTGCAATTCAAAATTGAACGACCGGCAGAACCGCTTACGCAAAGCAAGTCCCCAAGCTCGATTCAGACGAATGCCGAACGGAGAATGAACGACCAACTGCATCCCTCCGGACTCGTCAAAGAAGCGTTCCAGGACGAGCTTCTGTTGCGATGGAATGACCCCCAACGCGCGGAACGTCGCACTGAAATAATCCGCGAGTTGGGCCGCTCCAGAATCAGAAAGACCGGGGGCCGACGATTCCGCGAGATCTTGTGCGACATCCGTCTGCGTTGGTTCGCTTCCGTTCGCCTTGTTACGCTTAGGCAAGGTTTCGAGCCGCTGCTCGATGTCGAGCCGCAACCGCGAAACCGACCGTGATAATTCGGCGGTACGGCCCGGCGCCTCACCCAACCAGAATGGAATGCCCGGCGGTTGCCCATGCGCGTCTTCGACCCGCACGGTACCCGAGTTAATGCCTAAGATTCGCCATGACGCGTTGCCGAGCTGAAAGATGTCTCCCGCCATGCTCTCGACCGCGAAATCTTCGTTGACCGTGCCAATGAAGGTTTCACTCGGTTCCACCACAACTCGATAATCCGCATTGTCCGCAATCGCGCCTCCGGAAGTCAGCGCCAGCAGCCTGGCTCCACGACGCGCGCGAACCCGGTGGTTCACGGCATCGTGATGGACCAACGACGAGCGTCGTCCACGCCGAGTGCTGAACCCTTCCGCTAACATCCGCAAGACGGCGTCGAACTCTTTCCGCGTCAGGTTTCGATAAGGATAAGCGGATCGCACCAGCTCGAAGAGCTGCTCTTCCTCCCAATCCTCCGAAGCCGCGCAGGCAACCATCTGCTGCGCCAGCAGATCGAGCGGTTTCTGCGGCATCTCCAAAGCATCCAGCTCCTGATTCCGGATGCTGCGAAGCATGGCGACCCCTTCAACTAACTCGTCCCGGCTCAATGGAAATAGCCGGCCCTTGGGTAGTCCGTCGCGTCGATGCTCCGCTCTTCCTACCCGCTGCAGAAAAGTCGCGATGGAACGAGTCGACCCTAACTGACAAACCAGATCGATTGACCCAATGTCGATGCCTAGCTCCAACGAAGCAGTAGCGACCAACGCTTTCAGCTCACCCCGCTTCAGCCGATGCTCGGCCTCAAGCCGAAGCTTGGCCGATAGGCTACCATGATGCGAAGTCACTTTATCCTTGCCCAGCCGTTCGCCAAGATGATGGGTCACGCGTTCGGCCAGGCGACGAGTGTTAACGAACACCAGCGTCGTCTGATGTGCGGCAACGAGATCAGCCAACCGTCCATAAACTTCGGCCCAGACTTCGTTGGACATCACCGCTTCTAACGGTGAGCCGGGCAATTCGATCGCGAGATCGAGTTTGCGCGCGTGACCGCAATCAATAATCGTGCATTGGGCGTTTCCCGCAGCATCCAGGTTCCGTGTCCCAACCAGAAAACGGGCCACCTCCTCCATCGGCTTTTGGGTTGCAGATAATCCGATGCGCTGCAACGGACCATCCACCAGCGCAGCCAGCCGCTCCATACTGAGGGCCAGATGCGATCCGCGCCGGTTACCAACCACGGCGTGAATCTCGTCGACGATCAAGGTCCGAACCGTTGCCAACAGTTTTCGGCCAGACAACGAAGTGAGCAGCAAATAGAACGACTCGGGTGTAGTAACCAGAACATGCGGCGGCTTCCGAATCATAGCCTGTCGCCTGGCTGCCGGGGTATCACCAGTCCTCACTTCTGCCCGGACATCCACGTCATAGCCGTCGCTATCTCGCAATGCGGCACGAATAGCAGCTAACGGTTCTTCCAGGTTCTTATGAATATCGTTGCTGAGCGCTTTAAGCGGGGACACATAGAGGACCCGCGTCTCATCCGGGAGCTTTCCATCGAGTCCATCCCGAAACAATTGGTCGAGCGCAGCGAGAAAGGCAGCCAAGGTCTTGCCCGAGCCCGTAGGTGCAGCCAAAAGTGTATGTGCACCGGACTGAATCGCCGGCCAACCGGATCGTTGCGGCTCGGTCGGGGTCCCGAACGTTCGTTCGAACCATTGCGCCACGGCAGGATGAAAGCGGAATGACTGCATCGAGCCCGCAGTTTAGCCCAATTATCACCTGGTTGGCAAAGAGGAGAAGAATCTCGCGCCAAGACCTGCCCGCAACCCCCACCCAAAATGAATTCGGTAGCGCGCGTGCGCATCAATATTAGGATTAGTAGGATGCGGAAAGGACTCGTCCCGCAGGGACATTTGATAGAAGCCCAGTACGAAGTGCTGGAGGGCCCAGTACGAAGTGCTGGGAGCCGAGGGGAGTATCGATACGGCATCTCCAGCTCTCGATATCATGCCAAATATAAGATGGTCGGCCCGTGATTTAAGTCTCTTCGGTATTTTGGAAGTCTCCGAGGCCACCACCATCCATTGCGCGGAAATTCGGTCCAGCTTGAAAGCGCAGGGAACGCCGATCCCGGCAAACGATTGTTGGATTGCTTCTTTGGCCAAACAGTACCGGCTACCCGTCGTCAGCCGGGACACGCACTTTGACTCAGTCAAAGGAATCCGGCGGATCGATTGGTAATTTCTCGCTAACCTCACGCCATGTCTAACGTCTTGAATCCAAGAAAATCTGCGTAATCCGCGAAATCTGCGGATTATTCCTCTTCTCTTCAGGTTAACGTGCGCTTCGTAAGGCCTAATCAAATCCTTCGAAATGTGTGGAGAACAATCAGGTTACCGGACAATGTGGTGAAATGAGAGGAATAATCCGCAGATTTCGCGGATTACGCAGATTATTTTTGTTTCGATTATTTGTGGGCGTTCATGTGACCAAACAAAGCGCCCGAATTTCACCTGCTCGCCATCGGCGTAGCTGTCGTACTGATCATCCGGGGCGGGGGCAAATGGGCTGCAGATACCGCGATAGAAAACTCGCTTCGCGCGACCGCCTTAAACCGTGCAGCCGCCTGAACGACACCGATTTCTAAAGCTCGATTAATCCAATGAACATAAATTCTGCCGCAGATAACTTTCCCGACTAAGACAACCGTATGAATCAAGCTGAAACACTCGGTTTCCTGCATACCTTCGTGCCGGGCCGTTCTGCGCGCACCTTGCTCCTGCTTCATGGTACCGGGGGCAATGAAAACGATCTCATCCCGCTCGGGCGCGCGCTTGATCCAGATGCGAACCTACTTAGCCCGCGCGGCAAAGTCCTGGAGAACGGTATGCCGCGGTTCTTCCGCCGGCTAGCGGAGGGGATTTTTGATGAAGAAGATCTTATCCGCCGCACGCACGAGCTTGCGGACTTCATCGAGCAAGCGTCGACGAAGTATGGTCTTAATCGGCAAAACCTGTTTGCGGTCGGTTACTCGAATGGCGCCAACATTGCCGGGAGTCTGCTCCTGCTTCGACCGGGGACTTTGGCTGGTGCGGTCCTGCTGCGACCGATGGTGCCAATCGTTCCTGAACCGCTACCCGATTTGAAGGGCGTGCGGGTGCTGGTCGTGTCGGGCCGCTACGACCCGATCATCCCAGCGGATGAAGCCCTCCAGCTCGTGGCCACGCTTCGCAATGCTGGCGCGGAGGTGAGTGTTTCGTTGGAGAACGCCGGGCATGGGTTAACCGAGGGAACGCTGGAAATTGCTAGGCAGTGGTTGGCGACAGTGGGCTAGAAGTCAGGAGTCTTCTGGGAAAGACTATCTCCTATCTGTCATTTGTCATTTGTCATCTGTCATTTGTCATGCGCTTCGCACCGGATATGCTCCATTTGAATGTCTTCGATACTCGACCTCCTCACTGAATATGAAGTGCGTCGGTTTAACACCGGCGAGACTGTTATTAAGGAGGGTGAACGTAGCGGTCTCTTGTACTTTCTGATTGAAGGGGCCGTCGAAGTCCGCAAAGACGACGTGCTCCTCTTCGCCACTTCACAGCCGGGAACAGTACTCGGGGAGCTTTCTACGCTGCTCGGCGGCAACCACCACGCGACGGTTAACGCGGTAAAGCCGTGCGCTTTTTATATCGTGACAAATCCTCGTACATTCCTCGCAACGTCGCCTGCGGTATGTTTTCACGTCTGCGAAACGCTCGCAACCCGGCTTAACGCGATGTTGGAATATCTCCGGGACACCAAGCGCCAGTTCGAAGATCACGATCATATTGGAATGGTTGATCAGGTTCTCGAAACCTTAGCGCACCGCAGACCCCGCGCGCGCGTGCGTCCGAGCGATTCAACTATCCGCCAAGGCGAGCCGCTGGACTGACTGTTTCTCGAAGGAGGTCCACTCTGCCGTCATGACGTCGGGATCGAGCACTATATAGGTTGGCCAGGGACCGAGTTGGCGCCCAACATTAAACACCCACGTTTTGGCGATGCGGTCTACCCATGAGCCTCCTTTGCGGAAGGGGGCGTTGTGAACGTGACCGCTTAGCACAAGGTCTGGACCGAAGCGAATGATCGAGTCGCGCAAGAATTCGTCACCCACAAATTCTCTGCCGTTCCAACAAACTGCTGAACCGGCCGGCGGCGCATGATAAACCCAGATCCAAGGTCTTTTGATCATACCGGCTTGCAGCGCCAATTCCGCTTCCACTTCGGCGCGTGAGACCGGACCGTCCCACCAGGGACAAATCGTTAAGAGAGCGCCGGAGAGTTCTACACTGTTGCCGTCGAGAAAGAGATTTGCCGCTTTCGCATCGTGAAGCCAAGCTGCAACCGCTTCGCCCGCGGCATTGCAGCTGTCAAGATCGTGATTGCCTGAGCACACGAGCACTGTTGTCTGCTGCCGGAGACGATAAAGATATTTCTCAATCACCATGATCTGGATGTCAGCGTCCAACGCCGAACTCAGGTCGAGTAAATCACCACCGATTATAATCGGGTCGTACTTAGTCGCGTTCGCCATCAGCCAGTCAAACTGTCTGAGCGTGTAATGCAGGTCGGCGACAAACAGCATTTTCATGCAATGCCAGGGACTATGCCGAAAACCAGAGCTATCGCGCCGGCCCGTATGGCAATCGTGCCATCCGTTCCTTAACCAAAGCGCCGGCCTCCAGGAGTTCGCCGATTGGGTCCCAACGGCCGTTAATCAGGGCATCTCGCGCGCTGGGGTGAACAGAGGCCGGGAAATCATCACCTCCCAAGTGAATCATCTCGGTGGTCAAATCGATGGTCATCTCGCGCTTCGGCTCGGACTCAACAATCTGGCGAATCCGGCCGAGATCGTGCCGTGAGGCGCTCACACAAGGGAGCCCTAACGTCGTCGCATTTCCGAAGAAAATTTCAGCAAAACTCTCCGCGACGATCGCGCGAAAACCATAACGGTAGATCGCTTGGGGAGCGTGCTCACGGGAACTACCGCATCCGAAATTTCTGCCGGCGATTAAGATCGTTGCTCCGCCGAATCGGGGATCATTCAGGGACCAGTTTCTCGGCTCCCCATTCTGTTCGAACCGCACGTCATAAAACAAGAACTCGCCCAAACCTTCAAAGGTGACGCATTTTAAGTATCTGGCCGGAATGATCCGGTCCGTGTCCACGTCGTCTCCGGGGACCGAGACGCAGGTTCCGCTTACTTCCAGAATCTTTTTTAAGGCCATGACGTAATTCTGGATTTCTGATCACCGGCTAAACAATTCCCGGGCGTCCGTAATCTCACCCGCAATGGCCGCCGCGGCGACCATGACCGGGCTCATTAACACGGTCCGGCCGGTGGGGCTCCCTTGCCGGCCCTTGAAGTTCCGGTTGCTGGAACTGGCGCAAAGCTGATCGCCGACCAGTTTATCCGGATTCATCGCGAGACACATCGAGCAACCAGCCTCGCGCCATTCAAAGCCGGCCGCGGTGAAGATCCGATCAATCCCTAATTTCTTGCAGGCAGCTCCGACGCCCTGCGAGCCAGGAACCGCGATGGCCTTAACGCCTCGTGCGACATGCCGGCCTTCAATGTATTTGGCGACCTCTTTGAAGTCCGACAGCCGGCCGTTGGTACAACTGCCAAGAAATGCGACTTGGATTGGAGTTCCTTTAATTGGTTGCCCTGGTTGCAATTTCATATGTTCCAGGGCCTCCGCAAGCGATCCGCGCTCATCCTCAGGTGTCGTTTCGGGTGTCGGCAATCGCTCCGAAATGAATACTGCCTGGCCGGGATTGATACCCCACGTCACCGTCGGCTGAATCTCTGCGGCATCGAAATCGACCGCATCGTCATAAACACAATCGGAATCCGAGACGTACGACTCCCATCGGTTGATTGCTCTCTTCCATTCGTCGCCTTTTGGACTATAGGGTCGGCCTTCAAGGTAGGCGTACGTTGTCTCGTCCGGGTTGACGTATCCGGCACGGGCGCCGCCCTCGATCGACATGTTGCAGACGGACATCCGTTCCTCCATGGTAAATTTGTCGAAGACTTCTCCGCCGTATTCGTAAGCGTATCCATTGCCTCCGTTTACGCCCAATTTACGTATGATGTGAAGGATTACATCCTTAGCGTAGGTTCCCGCTGACAGTTTCCCATCGACATTGATCCGGCGGACTTTCAATTTGCCGATTGCCATGGTCTGCGTGGCCAACACTTCACGCACTTGGCTCGTACCAATCCCAAAAGCAATCGCGCCAAAAGCACCGTGGGTCGAGGTGTGAGAATCCCCGCAAGCAATCGTCGTCCCTGGTTGCGTGATACCCTGCTCCGGACCCACCACATGAACAATGCCTTGCTTGCCCGAGAAAACGTCAAAGTAGGTGATGCCAAATTCCACGCAGTTCTTGCGCAGTTCCTTAATCATCGCATCGGCCAGCGGATCTGAAAACGGCTCGGTCCGTTGATCAGTCGGAATAATGTGATCGACCGTCGCAAATGTCCGGTGGGCAAAGGCGACGGGAAGCCCCATTTCCCGAAGCATAGAGAATGCCTGTGGGCTGGTGACCTCATGGATGAGATGAGTGCCGATGAGCAACTGGGTTTGGCCATTCCGCAATTCTCGAATTGCGTGCGCCTCCCATACTTTCTCAAAGAGTGTTTGTCCCATTTTGCAGGATCCTACATCCCTCAGTTACAACGAAAGTTGGCCAAACGCACAGTTTTTTGGCGCATTGGAAAAGGATCAGATTCATACGCCGAACGCTGTACGCCTGCAGGTTGAATTTAATCAGAACGCATTGAGTACCTTCAACATAGCTCGCGTCGCCTTCAAAAGCAGAATCGAACCGCGAATGGACGCCAATGGACACGAATGACTGCAAGCCGATTTATCCGGAGATATTGTCAAAAGTTGTGTACCGGAGGAAAGCGCATCCTTAATTTACAGCGGTTGGATGTAAGGGCTCGGTGAAGCCCATCTTGAATCTGGGAGTTGGGAGGCTTGGATCTCGCTCGGTCCCGGCATGGGATTGGGGCAGCTCTTTTTCCAGGCAGTCGGTCGCTTTCGGATACTTGGCCTGATAAGCGGTAATGAATTGATCATAAGCTGTTAAAGCGGCTTTCCGGGTCGGCGACAGATACATTTCATGGATCAATGCTTTGGCCCGTGCCTGAACGCTTTTGGGCATTTTATCCAGGATATTAGCCGTTTTATGTACCCAGCAGCGTTGCTGTGGCAACGTCCCGCAATTGCGGCGGAAGCGATGGGGGCAGGGCAATCGCTGCCATCAAGGATCGTCAATGATCGGTCTCGGACGACCAGCCCAGTATGGACACTCTGGACACGATTCACCTAACGAATAATCGACTCCTTCTTCGTGCGGACACCCGATAATGGTTTCCGTGTATGCCAGAGAACGAATTTTCTGCTGCTCGATCAAGTGAATCCATTCCTGTTGACGCCGCACGTCGTACCGCAAATCTTTACGCGCATCATCTACAGCCCATTTTTGCAAGATCGGCTCCGCACCCTCGATCTCGATATAACCGAACACCGCTTTCGAAGCGAACCGGTTATCAGGTCCATAAAACGCCAGTGTGCCAAACGGGTAACCGCGGTGCCCTCGTTCAGCAAACTTTCGCAACCAGTTGATCGGTTTCATACCAGAAAAGGGGCGATATCTCAGATTTAAACATCCAATATTGCCCGAGCCGAGTTCAATCTTTTCTGAAGATCTCTGTCTACTTTCAAGCGTTTTTCGAACAGGAATTAAACAGTCCAAGGCGCTAACCATCGTCTCAGATCTCTTGCCCTAATCTGAACCCCTTGCGTCTTGGCGTCTTGGCGTGAGATGATCTCCCCGCTTAAAGAGCTTCCGGCTTCCAGCTTCCGGCTTCCGGCTTCCGGCTTCTTCTCCCCAGTCTAATTCGGCCAGAGCCACAAGGAACTCAAGACCTCGCCTTTGGCTTGAAGCCGAATCGAAAAATTTTCCTTGGGTACAATTCTAGAAATTCTAAAGTCTGCACGCCGTTAACCGATAAGCAAAAACAGCAAACCATGAACAGTCATTTACAATCGGCAGGGTACACAGCGAAGCATCGGGAAACCGTGCAATGTAGGTACGGAGCTGCCGAGATATTCGAAATCTACTCGCCGTCGGGACGATTCATTGGCTTCCAAGTGTATCGCAATGGCGTGCCAGAATACGCGCCATTCCAGACGCTGAAGGGTGCCCAACTACGCGCAAACCGGCCGAGATCGCGAGCAGCACTCCCGCTTCGGACTGTCGGTATCCAAGCGTAGGCTATGCCGTTTTAATAGCGGAGAACGCTCGATTACCGTACGAGAACTTAGTCTCTTCCGAGGCCATTTCAGCAGGTGCGTCAGCGGCTTCATTTGCTAATCTGTCATCTGTCATGCGCTTCGCCGCGCCCCTCTTCCGGCTTCTGGCTTCCGGCTTCTGGCTCCTGGCTCCTGGCTTCTGGCTTCTGGCTTCTGGCTTCTGGCTTCCGGCTTCTGGCTTCTGGCTTCCGGCTTCCGGCTTCTGGCTCCTGGCTTCCGGCTTCCGGCTTCTGCCTCCCGGCCGCGACCGTTTCTCAGTTCCACACTAATCTCTTTCGCGTCGCCCAATACGTGTCCGGCGGTTCGGCGAAAGCGGTGAGGCGTTGCAGTGACGTTTCGCTAAGCTTGAGAGCTGTCGCGCGCAAATTCGATTGCAGCTGCGTTACAGTCGCCGCCCCGCTCAGAACGACATCCGCGAAGGGCTGGGCGAGACACACGGCGAGTGCCACGGCGTCCACGGTTGTCTGGAGCTTCGTCGCTTCCCGCTTCAGGACATCGAGCCTCGGGCGAAATTCCGGGTCGGTATTGCGCTCGGTCAATCGTCCGTTGGCCAACGCCTCTTTGATAATAACCCCCAAACCCGCGCGAGACGCTGCCAAAAGCGCCGGACCCGCCGACTGTTCCAACAGATTCCAGGTGGTCTGAACCGTGTCGAACAGCGTCGCGCCATCGATTTGAATCTCCATCGCCTTGCGCAACGACTTGGCTTGGCCAGGACCACTCAGAGAGAGACCGATCCGCACCCCGGTTGATTTCAGCCGGGCCAGCTCATCCAACACCTCCGTGTTTTCCAGTACGCCGCTCTCTGTCGATGCGGAATGGATCTGGTAGATTTGCAGAAAGTCCTTCAATAGCAGGCTACTCTCGGCCCATTGCCGTCGTAGCACCGGCAGAGAGTGATCCTTCACCTCGTGCGAGTCAGCGCGAACTTTCCAGTTTGCAGTGTAGGTGTAACCCCATTTCGAACCAACCGTCACATTTCGAGCGAACCGTTCCGCCTTCAACCAGGTGCCCAGAAACTTTTCGCCCAGCCCGTAGGACCGCGCGACATCGAAGTACCGTACCCCGTGATCGTACGCCGCCTGCAACACAGCATGCGCATGTTGCTCCATCGCCGCTTCATCGCACTGACCTGCCAGGTCGTGACCGTGGCCAATATTGATGTACCCGGGCCGGCCCAGCGCGGCCAAACCGAGCCCGATCGGAGAGACTTCCAGCCCCGTTTTTCCAAGCGGACGCAGTTCCATCGCTTCCGACTATAATCCGAATACCGTAGGCAGCCATGACTGCGAACGGCCTCGCAGGCGGAGACAGTAGGATCACGCCTTCACAAACAACAGGCCGTCACAGAAAAGTGCGTTGCTTGCCGCGGCGTGACCTAATCGCTGGGCCTTAGTTAGCCGCCGCATGAGTGTCAGCGGTCAGTCAAAACCAGCCACCAAAGGTCGACGGGGATCATGCGCCGGCAATGACTAGGCCGGGGGGGAGCGATTCGCCGAAGAGAGTGCTGCGGTCAAGCTCGGCAACGGGGAGGAACGTGTGAAGCCTTCGCAGCTTTAACTGGGCCATACCGGATTTTTCCAGTTTCGCGGCGATTTTCTCGCGGAGGGATTTTGGCAAGTCGACGCTCGGGTTGTTCACGATACGCGCGGCCCGAAGGAAAAGGGTCTGCATCTCGGCCAGTTCGGGCTCGGTCCAATCGAGATCGGACAGCATCTCGAACGCCTGTTCGACCTGGTTCGCCGCAACGACGGTTTCGGGTCCGGCGTAGAGTGGAGTGCGATTGAGGAGAAGTCCTAGCGCGACGAGATACGGAGCGCAATGTTGCTTTGCCGCGGCAAGATCGCGGACGGTCGGGAGAAAAAGGCCAACGAGCTCGGCTTTCGTGATCGGATTGACTCTTTCGAGCGATCCAGCGAGCCGGACGAGCTCGGGTGGTGAGTTTTTTTGAGTACGCAGTTTGGGCAGTTCCGCCGCCAGAACCGTTTCCTGTCGCTCGCGGCTCAGCCCGCCAGAGACCCGTCTCCAGAGAATAAATTGCTGAAGCTGGATCCGCTTGCCTGGGTATGCGAGTCCGTCCGTGTGAAGCCTCCAGAGTTCGTCGATCCGGACGTCATCCCCCGGAGCGCCGAATCCGGGACGAAGAAGAAACCCGGCAAGGATCAACCAGGCTTCTTCATGTTCGACCGATTGCTTCCGGCACGAGATGCATTCATACAGCGCCGGCCAGAGCGAGCGAATGAGCACCCAGTTCCAATTGGCTTTGGGCAGTCCAAGGGTTTTCTCAAGGCTCTTGAGAAGATTGGTGGCTGTGAGTTTGTCGCGCCTATCAAGCGGCTGGGAAAAGAGCGTTGCAATGCGGGCACGGGCGGCATCCAACCGGGGTGGATCAACTCCGGGATCGAGGGCTATGTCATCGCCGGTGTCCATTTGTTCTTCGTTGCCCGGTTCGTGCTGGCGCAGGTTAAACTCGAGCGGCCACGACTCGTGTTGGTTCGGACCGGCGCTAACACAGGCGACCTGGAGCAAACCGAGTTCGTTCATCCGGGCGGTAAGAGTCACTGGCACCCTGTCGTCTTCTGGACGCACTCCGGCAAGTCTGGCGGTGCTCTGGAGCGGAGGAAGCCGGCGGAAATCGCTGTCATTCCACGTCACCAGGGAACCGGCCTTGTCCCTGTCGCGTCTGGTCGAGTAATATGGCTGAAACCGGACTGGGCGATTTACGCGGAGTTCGAGCCCGAGCTCAGAAATCCGAAACTCCTCTTCGGAAGCCGCGCTCCGGGGCAGAATACACACCAGGGCGGGTCTGATGTGTTCCTTCGGCGTTCGTTGATGAACTTCCAAATAAATTGCGCGAGCCGCACCAGCCTCGATCCGGCGCGCGCGGCGATGCACTATGCTCCCGAAGCGAGCGGCTCCCCGTGCAACCGCGAGGCCTGGCTCCGGGTTGTGAAGGATTCGCGGTGTGGCGCCTCCCTGCCATTGCGTGATCTGTTGCTGCAACCGGCAGCGCAACGCTTCGGGAGCGAGTGATCCGCCATTGAAAAGGATGGCGTCCACACGAGGCCGGCCCCGCAGAAAGTCGGCGAGATACCGTGTAACCGCGCTGTCCGCCGCATAAGGAAGCGCCCACTCTCTCAGTCCCGCCTGCGTTCGTGCGGGCCGCACGTCCGCAGCGCATTCGGGAAAAAACCCGTCCAACACAATCGACTCTATCTCGGTTCGCTCAATCTGCTCGGAGACTGTCCCGCCGAGTAAGCTCGATCCGCGTCCGGGAATGGATATCGAAAAAACGTGGCCGGACGCATCGGCCAGGCAGCGCTCTTTCAACTCGCGGCAACGTGCCACGAGAAAGTTCCGTTGGGTGACTGAAAGCGCTTCGTCCGCCACCCGCGATTCGATGTGGTGCGCGAGTGCGAGGTCGATATTATCGCCTCCCAGTAGGAGATGGTCGCTGACGGCGATTCGTCTAATGCGCGGGAGGGCTGTCCCGCCTTGCCGGTTGATCTCGAAAAGGCTGAAATCGGACGTGCCGCCGCCGATGTCAATGACTACGAGATGATGGGTGCCGCCTTCAGGGAGCTGGTCCCAAATTTCCGTCGGAGTGCTATGCTGCTCGAGCCACCGATAAAATGCGGCCTGCGGTTCTTCCAAAAGGCGGATGTTTCCTGGAAAACCAGCCTCACGCGCGGCGTCCATGGTAAGGCGCTGTGCCACGGCATCGAAGGACGCCGGAACAGTGATGGTGATTTCCTGGGCGTCGAATCGGAGTCCCGCATCAGGGAACTTCGCGTCCCACGCGGCGCGCAGGTACTCGAGCAGAAGCGCGGACGCCCGGATCGGCGAGATCCGATTCTCAACCGGGATTTCGTCCGTTCTCCATGGCAGAAAGGGCGCGTTGCGATCCACCGCATGATGGCAGAGCCATGATTTGGCGGAGTGCACTACGCGCCCGGGCGATTCGACCACCTGTTTTCTCGCGAAACGGCCTGGAATCCACTCTGGTCGCCTCGCGCCTTGCCCAAGCATCTGTGCGGCTTCGTGTTCCTGCGGCAGGTAAAGAAAGGAAGGCAGCGTCGCTGCCTCCGAGAATCCTGTGAGGGTCTCCCATTGCGGGATGAGGAACACCTCACTATGCGGGGTGTCGCCCTCAAGCTCCTCGAACGCCATGGCACAATTCGTGGTGCCAAGATCGATGCCGATGCTGAATTTCGCGTGCGTCATCCGCAGATTAGGCAGATTAACCTGAATTCCGCAGAGGAAAAATCCGCAGATTACGTGAATTACGCAGATTAGGATTGGTTCGGGATCCCCAAAAAGCAGCGTATTTTTCTGGACCAAAAGATCGCGTATCTGAATTCAACCGCAACTCATTGAATCTGCGTAATCTGCGCAATCTGTGGATTGTTTCATGTTCGAAATTTGAGCTAAAGTACCTGGCTACTTTCGTTATATCCCCCATGCGGCGTATCGGACTTTGGTGATGGCGAACGATCGGCTATCACAGCGGCGAAGCCGTGACTCAGGAAAGCCTAGGGCGGAGCCATAGGAACGTAAATAAGTAACGTTCTAGCGCTGAAAGCGCGTGACAACACGTGAACCATATGGTGTTTCTCCGGCCGGATTGAAACGCGCTTTCAGCGCTATGCTCTTCTTGGGGCTGAAAGCCTAGGGCTGCGCCCTAGCAGACTGTTGAAAAACGCTTGGTTGAGGGAAACTGATAACAACTGCCTCCTAAGGTTTGGGATACGGCCCGAAGGGCCAAGAAAACATAGCCCAGGCTTTAGCCTGGGAAATTCCATCCCGACAACAACCGCCCTGTAGGGGGCGGGAGATGTGGTGTGCAATCACCTGATCGCGGAGCGATTCATTGCTAATCCCAGAGCCGACTGTGCGAGGAACATCCGATCTTGGGATTGATCTGGTTTGCCTTTTCAGACGCCCCCACAGGGCTGGTCGCCTTTATTCCCAGCTACCCAGGCTAAAGCCTGGGCTCTGTTTTCTTGGCCCTTCGGGCCGTACGCTGAGGCCTTGGGCGGCATGTTTGGAGCCAATCATCAAGTCTCATAGGTATTTCAACGGGCTGCTAGGCTATCCTGAGTCACGGCTTCGCCGCTAAAAACCCAGCGCATTTTTCGCCCACCGCACGCCGATACGCAGCGTCGGCGGCCTTTATTCCACGCGCACCTGAAACTCGACCTTCCAGCGGCGGTCCGATCCGCTGTGCTTCATCCAGAGCTCGAGGTTCCCCAGTTCGGTGACGACTGGATTGATGACGACCGGGATCGCTTGGCCCTCGGGGAATCCTTCAACAGCCGGCAACGTCACTTCGATCTTACTGGTCTCTTCGAGTTCGCGTTCGGCGTTTGGGATGATCTGACCAGGTGCGTCCCCGCTGCGGACCTCAGATGCGAAAAAGCGGAACTCCGCGGGCTGGCCGGTCATCAATCCGAACTCCCGCCCCTCGATCAATAATTCGGTGCCTTCCTCCATGCCTTGCGGAACGACGCAAAGAGCTTTGATTGGCGGCTTGAATCCCGGAATCGCGGGCATCGAGGATTCCAGCCCGATGTAGTATGACCGCGCGGTGCCCGCCTTGATACGAATCCCCTGTCCGGTAGCGCGATTGTGCCCGTATAGCGCGGCTCCTTTGGCGACAGCAAGGTCCGGTTGATATCCCTCGAGCTCTCGAACTGGCGTGTCTTTGTTCCACCTAGCGAGCAGATCGAGCACCCGCTTCCGGATCGGCGCCGCGTTGAATACGCCGCCATTAAAAAGGACGGCTGTCGGTTTCAGGTACTCGCCTTCGAGCGCTTCTGGGCGAGACTTTAGCAGCGAGATGAGCGCTTCGCTGGCCTTCACATTGATTAGGCTTCGTGATAAAAACCGGGCGAGATGCTTGCTGACAACCGGATCCGACGCGTATGGCAGACCGAACTCCTGGAGGCCGGCGCTCCGGGATTCCTGTGGCAGATCGGTGACCCCGGTGAGCGGGAAAAAACCATCCAAAACCACCCGTTCAAGCGTAGCACGGTCCAGCGTGGTGGCGAGGGTCTTGGCGAGCAAGCTCGAGCCTCGAGAGGGAACAGCGATCGAGACTTGCTTGAGCGACACATCGGTGAACAGACTGACCTTAGCATTGCTCGCGGCGTGTATTAACGCTAATAACTGCCACGAGTCGATCGGCTTCCCCGCCTCTTCCAGTTGCGTTTGAAGCGTATATGCGAGTGCGAGGTCCATGTTGTCACCGCCCAGAAGGATGTGTTCCCCGACGCTGATCCGTTCAACTTCAAGGTTGCCATCCTTTTCGGTAATGGCGATCAGGCTGAAGTCGGCCGTGCCGCCACCGACGTCGCAGACAAGGATGATATCTCCCCGGCTGACCTGTTTCCGCCAGTCGTTGCCGGCTTGCGCCGTCCATGCATAAAACGCTGCTTGCGGCTCCTCGAGGAGCACTACCTTGCCCAAACCCGCGGCATCGGCAGCATCCGCGGTCAGATTCCGCGCGACCTCGTCGAAGGATGCGGGAACAGTGAGGACGACCTGGCCTTCATCGAGATTCCACGCGCGGCCTTGTGCGCGTTCCGCGTATAGGAACCCTTCCTTTATGTGCTCGAGATACCGTCGCGAACACTCGAAAGGGGAGAGCTTTTCGATATCGGATTTCCAAGGCAGGACCGGTTTCTTCGGATCGATGTGGAAGTTCGACAACCACGACTTAGCTGAGGTAACTAGACGATCCGGAATCAGAGAACCGTGATCGCGCGCGAAGTGGCCAACGATCGGGCCACCAGCGTTCTTGGACCATGGCAGCCGCAAGCTCTCCTCCGGAAATTCCTCAGGATGTGGTAGGTAAAGCGCCGACGGGAGCGTCGACTTTTCCCCGATTTTGTTGGGACCAAGAAGCTGTGTGATCTCGACGATCGCGGTGCGGCCGTTGTCGAAATCCTCGAGTGCAACCGCGCTGTTGCTGGTGCCCAGGTCAATCCCCAGGCTAAATCGTGCGCTCATTTGATTAGATAAAACGTGTCGTTGGTGTCAGCGAATCCGGGGCGGGTCACTTCAGTTCGACCTCTGCAGGCGCGATCACTGGGAGGCGTTTGCCATCGGTTTTGACGATTCGCGGGAGTTTCACCGTTTCCGTCTTCCAGCCCTTATGGATAAGTTTTCCCGTGAAGGGCGGGTCTCCACTGAGTTTCCCAACGATCCGGTACTCGTTCGCGAAATATCCGGCTGGTACGGTGACTTGGGAACCTTCTTCAGCCTCGGAGACGGCAGTGATCGTGAAATGTTCCTGCAGAACCTGCCGGCAGCCCTGATGAATGACCCGCGCGGCTGCCCCGACCTGAGCGTCTTCGTACGAGGTGAGCTCTTCCATGAGAAAATCCACTAAGCGACCCTTCTCCTGAAGAAGGGCGAAGAATGCCACAACTTCCGCTTCGGCCTGGTTCACGGTTGGAGGTTGGATTGGCACCGGCGGCGGAGGCGAAACTGCGGCCTGAGCCGGAGCGGGCGCGGAAATCGCACTGATCTTCAGGCTTCCGACAAAGGAAAGTGCCACGACCAGGAGTGCTAACACGAGGCCTATCGTTGCGATCGGAACCGTGTAGGCGCTTGTGGCCGGAAGAAGGAGCAGGCCGTTGAGCACGGCAAGAAGAAGTCCGGCCATCGGTAGATAAGGTTTCATCGTAGTGTTTTTCGTTATCAGGAAAGATAAATATATCCTGGTCTATGTTCCACCAGAGAGGGTCTTGGCCCAGCCGTAGAACGTGTTCCGCTCAGCTCCTGTTCGTAGAGTGAAAAACATGAACAGATACAGAGCTGGACACGTCTAACTCATTATGAACATAGCGCAGAAATTGAGCATTGCGCTTCTCCTTGGGATTGCATTAGCTGCAGGCGGTTTTCAGGGGACGACTTTTGCGACCGATAACTCACAAACATCGGCAAGTTTGCACGCTCGGATTACGCGAGCACAGGCCGAAAAAGCTGCGCTGGCGAAGGTTCCCGGTGGAAAGGTCAAGAGCGCGAAGCTTGCACGAGAGAACGGCCAACTGATCTGGTCCATTGATATCGTCACACCTTTGACAAAGAAGGTCGCAGCTGTCCAGGTTGACGCTCAAAGCGGTAAGGTGCTCTCAAAACTGGCGCAGACTCCAGGTGATCGGGCAGAGGAGTCCGTGGCCAGCCAGAAAAAGAAACCGTAGCGCTCAGGAGACAGAAGGAACAGCCGGCTGGTTCAGTGGATCAGTTCAGGATTGCTGGCTGATCCGGCTGTGTTTCTTTTCGAGGGTCAGCCAATTGCGCGCCGTGTCCACAATCTGTCGCAAGTTCGCGTCGCTGGTACTTTGAACGATCGTGTCGAATAGTTGTTCGGTATCATCGTTCAGGTCAGGGTTTGAAACTGTGATTCTGGCAATCTCTCTTAACGAACTCTCTTGGGCCACCGGATCTCTCGCTACTAGCGCGCGAGCCAAGTGCAGTCTGACCTGGGACCGGATGCCTTCTCGATTGGTGGCGACCGTCTCCTGCACGACGGCGTTTAGAAATTCCACGACATCATGGTCGGAATTGTTGCTCGATCGTTCTTTCACCGCTTTGCACAAGACAGGAATCGTTCGCTCGATCATGTCAGGGTCGTTGAGCCGAATCGGTACCGAGAGCACAATGTCGATCACAGCCTGGGGGCTCAACACGTCCTGGGCCAGCGAAAGCAATTTTGTGGCCGCCTGATATTTCAGTTCTTTATCGGTCGCAAACTGTTCGATCGCGTGGAGGTTGACCTGCCGCCAATATTGGGCAGGAGTAAGAGCGGCTCGCAGACAAAAGACCTCCAGCTGATCATACTTATCAAGCATTGCCAGGTGGAGAGAGCCTTTTTTCCCGATATTCTCAACCGCATCGTAGATCTCGGTCCGAAGTTTTTCGTCGTCGTCGCTTCTGGCGACGGTTCCAAGAATGCTGAGAGCAAAACTGGTGGAAAGCTGGTTGGATTTCGCGAGATAGCTAACGAGGCGAACAGCGGTTCGCTCCTTTGCCTTGTCGTTGCTGACTGCCGACTCGATCATGCCCTGGAGCTTTTCTGCTTCCTGGGTTTCGGTCTGGTGAACGAAAGTGATATAGGCAAGGAGTGTGCCGGCGGCCGATAAGATCAGCGGTACGCACGCGCTGCTGAGCAGCTCGAGCCAACTCTTTGTCTTGCGTCGTTTACGCGTGAAGCCGCAGGCCGGGCAGCATTGCGCAGTGTCGGAAATCGCCGCAAAACATTCGTTGCATTTCGTAAGGGCCATAAGTTCGTCTCTCAAACGTTCATGGGTTGCGCCCGAGAGTGGTGGTAGTCGATCGAGATGGTCCCAAGCAATTCGAGTGCCAACGAATCTTTGTATTTTATAACTATTTGCTTATGAACAAATTACGCGCTCTCTCTCTTAAATCGAAGGGGAGAGCTCTCCCCCTGCTCCGTTCCGTTCTCGGGATAGTCGGTCTCTGTTTCCGGGATCGTCAGGTCGAAGCCCTCTGTACTACACTGGCCCAAATCTTGTTTTTTCGCGAGGATTCGCGCCTGGTCAGGCGCGCCGCGCTAAGCAGCATTCAGCGCGTCAGGGCCAGCACTCAGCGCGTCAGGGCCTCGCCTTAAAGACAGATTGAACAGGAGCTAACGGAGGGAACAGAGGGTTCTCCGTTATCTCTGTTTGCTCCTGTTCTACGAGCTTGGTCGCAGATACGCCCGCGCGCGGTCGTCAGACGAAGCAGAACAGAAGATCATGCGGCGAAGCCGCAACCAAAGTGATGAAAACAACCGCGAATAGACATCAATGGGTCCTCCTTCGCTCTGCGAGCTACGGCGGGACAGGCTACGAATGGATTCCTTTATTCGCGTCTATTTGCGTTCATTCGCGGTTAGAAAATCCTCGCATCAAAGACAATTGAACAGGAGCTAACGGAGGGAACAGAGGGTTCTCCATTATCTCTGTTTGCTCCTGTTCTACGAGCTTGGTTGCGGCTTCGCCGCGCTGTTTCCTCTGTTAGCTCCTATTCAATCTGTCCAACCTAACAATTTCACTGGATGGCTCGTTAACTTTGATTACACCTGTTGGCCCGTAGCCAAGTCCATTGTGATAGTCTCAAAGATATTCCTGTGCGTGTCCACGGCAGCCGTGTAGGTAAACGTTATTTGGTCCTTTGAGACCGACGTCGTAAGAAATCCATAGCTCTCGAGGGCATTGGAAAAGCGGACGCTGCCGTCCGCTGACTTGGCGCCGATCGGAGCAGGTATATTCTGGGTAGCGATTCCGCCGGTTCCGACAACGAAGTATGGGATGACTCGGTTGTTACCGTCGACATCGGTCGTTCGCATGTATCTTTGGTAGTTATGTGAATGAGCTGACAAGACAGCATGCGGCCAGATGCCGGCTTGTTTGCAGCAATCATCTAGATCCTTGAGCATGTCCGGGTTCCCAGGGTGCCCAAACCCTCCTTCCTGGAGTCCGCTGGCGTACGGAGGGTGATGCACAGCGAGTAAGAGTGCTCGTATTGCCCCGCGGTTCTGTTTCTTGATCGCGTTGAGCGTGTCCGTTAGCCACGTCTTTTGTTGATCGTTATCCTGAATATCCGGATGCGCGATAGCGCCATAGTTTTCACCGGTATTACTGTACAGACCAATGATGTCGACGAACGGACAGTTCAGATACCAGTATGCCCCGGGTTGATTCGGCATTACGCAACCAAATGATTTCGCCATGGACGGCTGCTGCCCAGGTGGTTGACAGAAATTATCCAGATAAGCGGAAAGTGACGGAGCGTCTACATTGCTGCGTACTTCACCGTCGTGATTACCAGGTATCCCGAAAATCAGATTATGATAGTTCTCATTCGGACGGTAAAATCTGTTGGCGTACTCGGCTTTCTTGTTTGGCCCATAGACAATGTCTCCCAGGTTCAACAAAAAAGCTGGTCCTTGTTCCGGGTGAGCGGAATTAATATCCCGCGACATTGCATCGGCTACGGCATGCTGGTTGTCACCTCCCACTCCACTGTCACCCATAGCGTGGAACGAAAGTGAGCCGAAACTCTGTATCGCCTTAATGTCTTGAGTCGAAAAGAATGCTGATAGCGACATCTTAGCGTCGCCTGGCGGATGCGTATAGGGAAGTAGTTCACCTGGATGGGGTCCACTATTTGCCGTGTCGCGAGGCTTCCTGGAAAAGCGTTGCGGAAAGGGATTCTGGTGCCCGCTCGGAGGAGGGCCTTGAGTGGATCGGGTAGTTTTCATAAAAAGTGCTAGAGGATAGACGCGGAAGCGGGAGCGACGAAATACCTAAAAGCGCGTACTCAGGCTATTTGTCATCTGTCATGCATCGACAGGCCCTTCGAGAAACGTCGGCTACTTACAATGGCAATAGATTGAATGTTGAAGGAAGGTCTAGACCTGACCCTATTTCGCATCCCTACAACGCCCAACGCCGAACCAGGAATAGATTAACCGTGACAACGTTCAACTGATCCACGGATCTTGACAATTACTCCGGGGCTCGGAGACTGCGCTGGTGACGACTACCAATCCTGGCTGGGAGCAGCGGATCGCGGGTCTGTGGGCCGCCATCGACGACCACGACCCCACTGATTTCCTCGCACGGGTCAAGGCACTGGTCGCCGAACTTCCGTCGGGCAATGCGATCGCGCTATTCGAGCTTGCATCGGCCCATGACTCCACCGGCCATGAGGAACAGGCTGCTCCGCTCTATCGCCAGGCCCTCGCCGCTGGTCTGACTGGTCAGCGGCGCCGTCGTGCCGTGATTCAGTTGGCCAGTACGCTCCGCAACCTGGGCCAAGCTGAGGAGAGCGTCGCGCTCCTTGTTGCCGAACGGGAAGCTGTCTCCGACGACCTTGATGACGCGGTTGCTGCGTTTCTGTCTCTGGCGCTCGTCGACACTGGGCGGGAGAAGGAGGCAGCGGCGCTCGCGCTCGCCACGCTGTCCCGTCACCTGCCCAGGTACAACCGCTCGCTGGCGAACTACGCCAAGGCCCTCTCCGGCAACCTCGCGTAGGGCCCTGCACTCAAATTCTAAACAAACGAACTGGTCGACATCGAGTCGATGCTTGACTCGAATCTGAACGCTAAGACTCGCCGCAGTGTGTTCCTTCAACCTTTAAAGCGGGACCCGTATTACTTCCTGCGCCCGATCCGACAACAATGTCCAATGTTAAGATGCGTCCCTTAATTTCCCCTTTCGCCCCTACATGCTTCCGTGCAGCAATAAAGTTCCCCCATGGAAACGCATCAGCTTGGGTGTTGCCGGAAGGCCAGAGATCCAAAGGCAAATCGGCATAAAGCGTGTCTCGGATGAACGCACGCGATGACTCGGGAGTGGATTTGTCGAAGAGTCCCATGCCGCCGGAAGGCTAGTCTATCGAACGCTCGAAGAGAAGATTGTTCACGTTGGCCAGAAGCTGAATCTTCAGAGAAAACTCCAGGCCGTGCGCAGCAAAGTTGAAGGAAGGTTTAGACCTGACCCTAGTTCTGCACTTTGCCGAAGGCGGGAATCAACAATCCGGCCGGCGCACAGCGAAAGGTGTTGTTTCGGGTGAGAAGAAGTGACAGAACTCAGCCGAATGGAGCCTGCGCCCATAGAAGACGTGGCCCACCTGACGCTTCACGTCGGACGTCTGCTGCTCGAGAGTGGGGCGGACACCGCGCAGGTGCAGGAATCGATGGTGCGCTTCGCCGCGGCATTCGGCTGTGAGGCTCACCTCGTAGTGACCTATGAGGCGCTTCTCCTCACCGTCGTCGGGGCCGAGCAGTTCCGGACGAAGGTCGGTTACCGGGTTCCGGCCATGAACGTCAACATGGCCGCAGTAGCTGCAGTGAGCCGCTTCCTCGGAGAGGTAGAAGAGGGCCGGTGGGGATTGCCGGAGGCCCGGAAGGAACTGGAAGATGTCGAAAATCGGTCACCCGTGTACGGGCGGTGGGTAATCGTCATTGCGCTGGGCCTTACGGCGGCCAGCTTAGCTCGACTGTTCGGCGGGGATTGGCCGACATTCTGGGTCAGTTGGCTGGCCGGCTCGACAGGAATGTGGCTGCGCCAGGTATTGGGTCGTCGGGGGTTTAACCTCTTTTTCATCCCTTTTGCCGCCGCACTCGTGAGCGGAGTGATCGGTGGAGCTGCCGTGCTGCTGGGAATCAGCGGGACGCCGGCGTTATGCCTGGTGGCACCCGGGATGATCATTGTGCCGGGGGTCCCTTTGGTCAATGCCCTCCAGGACATGATCAAAAACCACATAACCGTAGGCCTGGCGCGCCTGTGGCTCGGGAGTCTTATCACTCTAGCGATCGCATTCGGGCTGTTCATCGCCATGGGGCTAACGGGCGCGAAGATCCCAGTGGAAGCGCCTCTTCAACTCCTCTCGGTCCCCGAGGACGCGCTCTTCTCGGCGCTGGCGGCTCTTGGCTATCTCTTCCTCTTTAACGTTCCAGCCGGTATCGCGTGGGCCTGTATCGTGTGCGGGGTAGCCAGCCACACAACACGAACTCTCTGCATGCACCTGGGAGTCGACGTAGTGAGCGGGACCTTGATCGGCGCGCTGGCCGCGGGTTTCCTCGCTCAGGGATTCGCTCGGCATTTCCGCGCTCCCGCCGTTGCGTTCGCCTTTCCGGGGGTGGTCGCCATGATCCCAGGGGCCTTCGCTTTCCGGGCCGTCATTGGCTGTCTTCAAATCGTGCACGCTGGTGCAGCTGCCGCCACCGCTCTCGTGACGGAGACGCTCGCATTGGCTGCCACCTGTTTTCTCATGGTGGCGGCGATCGCAGTTGGCATCGCGGCCCCGTTGATCCTCACAAAGAAAAGAGCCGCGAAAGCCTGAATCCATCACAGAGATTTCTGATCGATTCGGGCATTCCTACTTGCCGGTCGCGACATACGGTTTGACCATTTTGGCTGGATCAACGACCCGATCAAACTCGTCTTCCGTTACGAAGCGGAGTTTCAGTGTGGCATCCTTCAGCGTGAGATCGTTGTCCATTGCGTAATGTGCGATCTTTGACGCCTTGTCGTAGCCGATGACTGGCGCGAGCGCCGTTACCAGCATCAGGGAGCGATCCACGTACTCCTTGATCTTCTTGAGATTCGGCTTCGTGCCCTCGACCAGGAACTTACCGAAGTTCGTACACCCGTCCGTCATGATCGTGATGGAATGGGTGATATTGAAGATGATCAGTGGCTTGTAAACGTTCATCTCGAGATAGCCGCCGGCGCCGCCGAAACCTACCGCCACATCGTTCGCCATCGCCTGCACGGCGATCATCGTCAGCGCCTCGGCTTGCGTCGGGTTCACCTTGCCCGGCATGATTGAGGAGCCCGGTTCGTTCTCAGGGATTAGGAGTTCGGCGAATCCAGCTCGCGGACCGCACGACATCAGCCGGATATCGTTGCCGATCTTGTAGAGTGAGACAGCCAGCGTCCGCAACGTGCCGGAGAGTTGGACCAGAGCGTCGTGAGCACCCTGTACCGTGAACTTGTTTGGCGCACTGACGAACGGCAAACTCGTGAGCTTGGCGATCTCGGCCGCGGCTGCTTCGGCAAAGCCGGGCGCCGAGTTGATGCCGGTGCCTACCGCGGTGCCACCGAGCGCCAGCCGGTAGACGCCCTCCAGCGCATCTTCGATTCGGTCGAGATTGTCCGCCAGCATACCCGCATAACCCGACCATTCCTGCCCCAGCGTGAGTGGTGTTGCATCCTGCATATGGGTGCGGCCAATTTTGATGACGTCTTTCCACTGCTCGGCTTTCGCCGCGATCCCGTCGTGCAACTCCTTTACCGCTGGAATCAACCGCCGCTTCACATTGACCGCAGCCGCGATGTACATGGCAGACGGAAACGAGTCGTTGGACGACTGTGCCATGTTGACGTGGTCGTTGGGATGAACCGGGGTCTTGCTCGCCAGAGGTGTGCCGGCAAGCTGGCAGCAGCGGTTGGAGATGACTTCGTTGACGTTCATGTTGAACTGGGTGCCGCTGCCGGTCATCCACACATGCAGCGGGAACATGTCTTGATGCTGGCCGGCCAGTATCTCGTCACAGACCTCAACGATCAGCTGGTGGTGCTGGTCACCGAGCCGCTGGCTGGCGTGGTTCGCGGTAGCGGCAGCTTTCTTCAGAATCGCGTACGCGGTAATCATCTCGCGCGGAATGAGGTCCGTGCCGATGCTGAAGTGCTCAAGGGAGCGTTGGGTTTGAGCACCCCAGAGTTTGTCAGCGGGAACCTTGACCTCGCCAAGGCTGTCTGTTTCGGTGCGGTATTCAGGCATAATATCAGGGGAGTTAATGTTTAAACTTGGTCCTCTCCGGACCCAAGATATTTCCCAATCTCATGCCAAGACGCCAAGCCGCCAAGGGGTGAAGACTGGGAGACGCTCAAAGCCGGCTTTCGACGATGACATCCACGAAATTCTCGGGATCCTCGATGGGCAGCGATTTGTAAAAACTGACGGCTTTCATCATGAGCTTGGGAAATCTGTTTTTAGCGCTCAAGGAATAAATAGGGAATGGAACGGGTACTTCATTGTGGAACCATCGAATGAAACTCAAGCAACAACCCGCTAAAACGGCGCTCCCCTCGCGACCGGTCGACTGGTTAGGCATCATCTGAAAGCGTTCCCAACAAGAAACTGGTGACCGCAAAAAAGGTAAATAATGCACCATTTGGTTCGTTGATCGTGGAACTGGAGACCGCGCGAAGAAGGTTCCAGAAAGTTTTTGAGGTGCCGAATGGCACAGCAACGAGCGAAGGCAGAACGCACCGAGTTTTCGATGGACCGGAATCGATCGGCTTTTTAATGCGCCTCAAAATCGCGTTGGACCTACGATTAACGAACTACCGATCGGCTCCTGGCTTGTGATTTCGTGGTCCGTGTTCATTCCATCTGTTATCTATCATTGATCCAGCCCGCAACGCTTCGCGTAGCCCCGCCCACATCGTTACACGAACTGTTTCGGGTGGGGGATGCGGGCTGGGCATGCGCTTCACCCGCCCCTCTCCCGGCTTCTAAGTTCTAGATTCTACCTTCGCGTATTCTCCTTTTCAGCCGCGCGATCAATGTTGCTTGTTAAGGCGTGACCCTTACATACCGCTCCTGAAATAGAGCCGATCTTATCGGGGTCCCATGCTATCAGCTCCTTCGGACCTGTCATGTCTGGCAAAGGCGCCGAAAGCGCCGCCAAGAGTTGCACCCATCCAGAAGGACGGAGAGCAGAGATGCCATCCCTTGAGCCTGAATCGGGCTTCGTTAGAGTGTAAGCCGGCTAGCAGAGAGTTGAAAAACGCTTGGTTGAGGGAAACTGATAATAACTGCCTCCCTGAGGTTTGGGATACGGCCCGAAGGGCCAAGAAAACATAGCCCAGGCTTTAGCCCATGCGCGTCAACATAAGGGCCCGGACCAGCAGCGCAGCTGTCTCCACCGCGTTGAGCAATGGGTTCCGGCCTATCCGCTGTAGTCCCGCGACGACGACGAAGCAGGAAGGAACGCAATGAAAGTAGCCGGAAAATCGTCCCGGAGGGACAGAGCGATAGTAGATGACATGAGCCGACAGCTAGTAGCACCCGCTGCTAAACTGTCGGCTCTATGAACAATAACAATACGCAGTCAACGTCGGGCAGTGAAGGCAACCAAGCAAGTGGGCAGCACAATGGCGATCGAGTCCTGAAGTTGGGACTGGATATGCACTATCGGCAGGTGACCGTAGCGATGCAGGAGGATGGCGGGCGGATCAAGGCGGTGGGCAAGATGAGTCATGAGGCCTTTTTGGTTTGGGTAGAGAAGAAGTTGGCCGAGGGATGGCAGATTCATAGCTGTTACGAAGCGGGAGCCAGCGGCTACTGGTTACATCGGCAGCTAGAGGAAGTGGGAGTCAAGAACCTGGTGGTAGTGCCCAAGGCGATGGGCCAAGGAGGCAAGCAGCAAAAGACCGATCGGCGCGATGGTGCAGAGTTGACCGATCAATTGGATCGCTATCTGAGGGGCCAGGATAAAGCCTTGAGTGTGGTGAGGGTACCGAGCCTTGAGCAGGAAGAGAAACGAGCCCTGATTCGCTATCATCGTCAGATCATGGCCGATCGGAGCCGCTATGAGGGGCGCGGTAAAGGCTTGTTGTGTGCTCAAGGCATCGAAGTGCGAGCTCGATGGTGGCAGGGCAAAGGGTGGTGTGAGCTCAACGCTGATGCCCGGCTCAAAGACTGGATCAAAGAGCAGTTAGAAGTTTGGCGCAAGAAGGTGTTGAGCGCTCAGGAGGAGCAAAAAGGGTTGCGGCGGCGAATCGAAGCGCTGGCTCCGGCGATCTTACCCAAGGGAGTGGGGGCCTACAGCGCGGCGGTGTTGGAATACGAGATGAAGGGCTGGGAGCGCTTTAAGAATCGAAGACAAGTCGCCAGCTATACGGGCTTATGTCCCGGCATCCACCAGAGCGATGGCCGGGGTAAAGAGGGTTCGATCAACCGCTGTGGCAACCGGATCGTGCGCTGGAGCTTAGTGGAGATGGTCTGGCGGCTCATGATTTGGCAGCCCCACTATCCACCGGTACGCCAGCTGGGGGCTGGCTTAGTAAAGAGCAAGCGCGCCAAGAGACGCTTGGTAGTCAAAGCGGCCCGGCGTTTAGCCATCGATTTATGGCGTTTAGCCAGCGGACAAACCACGGCTGAAAAACTGAGTTTAGTCCTCCAAGCCAAGCCCTAGAGCAAGTCAGAAGCCTGGGGCAGGTAGAATTTTAAGCAGCGACCTTGAGGTGACTTTTTTGGCAGCAACGGCGCGCGTCTGATGCTGGGCTTGGGTCAAAACCCGAAAAGTAGATGAGACCGCTCGTTGCTGTCCCTTGGAATGCTCAATTGCATAAATCACCGTGTGAGGAAGGAGCCTTCCCACCGATAGAAGCTTAAACCGGGCAATCATGATCAAGCTCGCGTTGGGACAGCAAACGTTGGCTGAAGACCAAAAAGAGCAAGCTCCAGAGTCGACAACAAAAAGAAAAAAGGAGCGAACCAATCCCCCGAGAGAAAGACCTTTTAGCCGATCAGAGCTAGTTCCCTAGCGCGCAGCGCTTTAAGAAGGTCACCGAACTTTGGTGTTTGATCGCTGTGGTGTTCGTACCTCACACCGCGCCGATCAAGCACCAAAGCCGGCCAGAGGTGGGTTGTTGTCTGATTGCGGAGAAAACTAACTAAAAACATTCAAACAAAGCTTTTTGCGGCGAGGCTTGACAACGTCGGCTTCATAGAAGCCCGGTACAAAGTGCCGGGAAACGAGAAAAAGCCTCTCCGTCCCGCTAGGGACGGCTGAAATGTTCAGGTCTCTTAGTGGTGTTTAGCTGCCTTCAATGCCACGTGTCTAAAGCGACCCACTTGCGATCAAGCGACTCCTTTCCTCCTTCGTCTCGCTTTCGCGAGACCACGGCGGACAAGCCGGGACCGCGGAGAAGCATCCCTCAGCGTCTTTAGCAGTCACTTCCTTATGTTGACGCGCATGGGCTTTAGCCTGGGAAATTCCGTCCCGACAACAACCGCCCTGGAGGGGCGGAAGATGTGGTGTGCAATCACCTGATCGCGGAGCGATTCATTGCTAATCCCACGAGCCGGCTGCGCGAGGAAAGCATCCGATCTTCGGATTGATCTGGTTTGCCTTTTCAGACGCCCCTACAGGGCTGGTCGCCTTTATTTCTGGCTACCCAGGCTAAAGCCTGGGCTATGTTTTCTTGGCCCGTCGGGCCGTACGCCGAGGCCTTGGGCTCCATGTTTGGAGCCAATCATCAAGTCTCATTGGTATTTCAACGGGCTGCTAGGGTCTTGCCTGTGAATTGGCCTCTCGCGCGCAGTCCATCCGAGAGATATTGAAAATGACGGCCCGCAAGCCATTACAGGTTATATTAGTGATCCATAGGTTTTACACCGATTAGAACATTTTTTTTGGAGCGCCGATACAGCTCGGACTGTATGGACTCGCCTGTATGAGACGACCTTTGATTCCGGCCGGTTGCCGCAACGGTTCTTGTACTTTTGGCAATCTGGGTAGTGACTGCCTATCTGTTAGCGCCCGTATGGTGGAAAGTACATTTGTCCCGCCATCCAGTGCTCACCAATGGACCGCGGATCACTAGAACCGGCGCCGGTATCCCCGGCGATCCTTTGAACATTTCGATCATCGGAAACGAAAACGATCTCCTTTCGGCGTTGTTAGAAGCCGGATGGTATCCCGCCGATCCAATCACTTTGAAAAGCAGTTTGCGCATCGCCGAGAGCACAATTTTTCATCGTCCTTACACTGACGCACCAGTCAGCAACCTTTTTCTCTTTGGTCGCAAGGAGGACCTCGCCTTCGAGAAGCCGGTGAACAATGATGCGCGCCAACGCCATCATGTGCGGTTTTGGCAGGCGCCTGCCAAGGATGAGTCCGGGAAACCTTACTGGCTAAGCGCAATCACTTTTGACCGAACCGTGGGATTCAGTCATACGACAGGACAGATCACCCATCACATCGCACCAGATGTGGATACAGAGCGCGACGGCTTGATCGCTGATCTCCGGCGCACCGGTCGGATTGCCAACATCGAATGGGAAGACAAATTCCAAGACCCTCCCGAAGGCCGGAACGGCGGCGGCGACCCCTGGAAAAGCGACGGTCGTCTGCCGGTGATCACGTTAAACTCGGTAG
Organism: uncultured Verrucomicrobiae bacterium; assembly: GCA_963804425.1. Classification (GTDB taxonomy): domain Bacteria; phylum Verrucomicrobiota; class Verrucomicrobiia; order Chthoniobacterales; family JAFAMB01; genus DASTDH01. Next base: position 392,552 of record CAWDQF010000012.1, read on the forward strand.
TCCGTCCTCTGGCAATTCCAACGCCATAAGATCGAGAAACGCCAAGACGAATTGATTTGCTATCTGTCATTCGCTCCCCGCTATCTGCTATCTGCTATCTGCTGACAGATGAGAAATGTTTTGCGCTGTCGATCCGCATTTTGCGTAAATATTGATCGGTGTAGACGGATCACAAACACACCGAAGGTGTAAGATAACTTAGCCCACGGTGGAGGCTTCGCGGAACCCTGGGTTAGGTCCCAATAACGCGTGTCGCTCTGACCTGTCCCGCCGAAGGCCTTGCGAAGGAGGAAGGAGCGTAAGAAGCCGCTCAGCCGGCGAAACGACGAGACCGCAGAAAACACGCTCACGCGGAGTCGGTAAAGAAGATCCTTGAACAGAAGTTAGCAAAGAAGCAAAGGTCCGACCTCCCCATTCCGCATTCCGGCATTCCGGCATTCCGTATTCATCTGTCATTTGTCATCTGTCATGCGCTTCGCCTGCGCTTCGAAATAGGACGTGAGCGCCTCGGCGTGGCCCTCGCGATTTACCACGGCCACGTAGCCGTCGGGCCGCACGAGATAAACGGCGTCTCGCCGCAGGCCGCTCCGGCCCATGTCGCGTTGCCAACGGAAAACGTGCAGCGGCAATCGTCGCTGTTCACATATTGCCCGGATCTCAGGTCCGGCGTTCCCATAAACGTGTACCTGCCAGTCCAGCGACGTCAGGGGCGCGAAATTGTCGTCGTCGAGGCCGCCCGAACTCGTCTTCACCCATGGCAAGCGGTCGCCGCCATGCAACTTTCCCGCGCGTCCTTTGCTCAACGTGCTTCCGCGGTAGTTCACCGCCGTTTGCGAGATCGTACGAAACATGAAACGTCGGGCCGCCCGGAATGCGAAAAGCGACGGGAAGAGGAATGGCACGATGTGTAATCGCACTGCGCGCGCGATCGCGCCTGCGCTGGTCACGCCTGTGAAAACTTGATCGGTGGTCGCGACGAGGCGTCGAGCAAAGGCGATCCGTTCTGTCTCGTAGCTGTCGAGGATAGCCGCATTCGCCCGCCCGTGCAGGACCGCAGCAAGTTTCCACGCCAGGTTCACGGCGTCGCCAATACCAGTATTCATGCCCTGTCCACCCACGGGACTATGAACGTGTGCGGCGTCGCCGAGCAGAAACTTGCGACCTTCGCGGAACCGGTCGGCGACTCGATGGTGCACGCGATAAGTCGAAAACCAGTTCACGCGCGCGACATCGATGCGCATCCACTCGATCACACGCGTGCTAACGTCGCCCCACGACAGATTCTCGTCCTGGTGCTCGGCGTCCTCGCGTACCGTGCCAACCAGCCGAACGCGCCCCTCGCCCTTCAGCGGGAACACGGCGAGAAAATCGGTCCTGTCGAAAGCGACATGCACCTCGCCGTTCGTCGCCGTTCCGCTCGCTTCCACGTCAGCGACATAAAACAGGTGCGTGTACGTGCCGCCGGGAAAGCCGATGTTCAGCGCCTCGCGTACCGTAGAGTGTGCGCCGTCGCAGCCCGCCAGGTAGGCGGCCTCGCACATTTCCAGCGTTCCGTCGGACCGCTTCAGCCGCGCGAGCACCCGATCGCTTGCGTCCTCGAAGTGCACCAGCTCCGTGCGCCGCTCGACCTGGACGCCGACCTTGGCGAGCCGATCAACTAACAAGCGTTCGTGTTCGTCTTGCGGAAAAATGAGCGCGTAGGGATACGGACTGATGCCCACGCCCATGTCGCCGAACACCGCGCGTGCCACCTGCTGGCCGGCCACCCACAGATTCGCGGCAGCGATCCGGCGTCCACACTCGACGATCTCGTCGGCGAGGCCGATCTGGCCGTACAGCTCGAGCGTGCGCGCCTGCACAGCGAGCGCCCGCGACGTCGTCCCCGGCTCCGCCGTCTTATCGATGACCCTCACGCGCACGCCGAGTCGGGTGAGCCACAGGGCCAACACCAAGCCCGTCGGACCTGCGCCGACGATCAGTACCTCAGTATTGGGAGTCGACGATGCGTGCATCGTTTCAGATCAAGGCTGACGAAGACATTGTCAAAAGCGCTGTATACGAACGCAGCGCCGAGCGTTTCGACCAGAGTTGATGATCCGCAAAAGTACCGCGCCGCCCGCAAAGCGAATGACAAATGACAAATCGCTCGGAGGCAGAAGCCGGAAGCCAGAAGCAAGAGGCTAGGAGAGGAGCGGGCGACGCGCATAGCAAATATCGCGCGAAACGCATAGCAGATAGCGGGCGAGACGAATGAGAAATGTTTTGCGCCGATGAAAAACAACCGCGAATAGACATCAGAATTGATTCCTTTATTCGCGTCTATTTGCGTTCATTCGCGGTTAGAAAATCCTCGCTCAAAGACAATTGAACAGGAGCTAACGGAGGGAACAGAGGGTTCTCCATTATCTCTGTTTGCTCCTGTTCTATGAGATTGTCGATCCGCGATTTTGCGTAAATATTGATCGGCGTAGACGGATCACAAACACACCGAAGGTGTAAGATAACTTAGCCCAGGGTGGAGGCTTTGCGGAACCCTGGGTTAGGTCCCAATAACGCGTGCCGCTCTGACCTGTCCCGCCGAAGGCCTTGCAAAGGAGGAAGGAGCGTAAGAAAAGGGCCGAGATCGAGGAAGACAGACTCAGACAGGGCAAGCAAAAGAACATTTTTGAACAGAAGGAAGCAAAGGTTCGACAGCTTCCAGCTTTTGACTTCCGGCTTCTCATCAATTTGTCATTTGTCATTTGTCATGCGCTTCGCCCCGGCGTCTTGGAGTGAGTTTTTTCTTGGGAGAATGGTCCCCGCTTAGGCCGATTCGCCGACTTTCGAGAACCGATCAAGCCGCAGCTTCTGGATTCGGCCACTTCGCGATTTGTCATCTGTCATCTGTCATGCGCTTCGCCTGTCTGGAGCGATTAGCTGGATGGACGGGAAATACGTGCGGTACCGGGAAACATCACGAGTCAGGAGCGTTAGCCCATCGGTGGCAGCATGCGCACCGATGTAAAAACCTGGCAACGGCGCCTGCTTTTGGCCTCCTCGGCGGCGATACAGCAAGAAACACCTGGCCGCTAGGAATCCGGCTTCATAGGGCAACGGCAAACGCTGAAAATCTTCGGGAGAAAGCGCTTGGTCGAGTTCTTCTATGTGCTGAAGTGTCCGGAGACCTCCGCGTAAATGATGGGGTTAATGGCCAGTAGATCGCGTTCAGCGTGCGCCGCGAGTTTCTCTTCGGACCACGCTGCCCAGTGCGGATCCTGGGTCAGGACATCCAGAAGGACACTGCTGTCGACCAGGATCTTCATAGAATCTTACGCCTCGCTTCTCATCAGTTTGAGCAACTCGTCCGTGGAACGTTTGCCCGTACCTCGACTGCGTAGGCGTTCGACGAGCGCACGACCACGGTTCGATGGCTTCGAGGATTTCACCAGGCGCAACCCGTTAGCGGTTGGGACGAACTCAACCTCGGTATTGGGCAAAAGCCCAAACTGCTCCCGCAAAGTTTGGGGGATGGTCACTTGACCTTTGGATGTTATTTTCATTGGCTGCTCCTACTCTTACTCGTAAGATTCTTACCTGGGTCACTCGAAGAATCAATCGTTTCCATTGTGACAGTGGTCGACTCGTCCCCTCCCCTGATGAACCGGTCGGACTGGTCCCGAAGGAAATCCTCGTGACGACTGGGGAGTTCTTCACAGAAGATCGCAAGGCTCACAAAGCTTTTTTGAACAGAAGGAGGCAAAGTATAGACTACTCCGCGTTCCGCGTTCGCACTCCGCACTCCGCATTCATCTCATTTGTCATCTGTCATGCGCTGCGCCGGGCTCGCATCAAGACAACTGAACAGGAGCTAACGGAGGTAACAGAGGGTTCTCCATTATCTCTGTTTGCTCCTGTTCTATCAGATTGGTCGCAGATACGTCGACGCGCGCGGTCGTCAGACGGACCAGAACAGAAGATCACAGTGCGGCGATGAAAAACAACCGCGAATAGACACCAAAATTGATTCCTTTATTCGCGTCTATTTGCGTTCATTCGCGGTTACAAAATCCTCGCAACAAAGACAATTGAACAGGAGCTAACGGAGGGAACAGAGAGTTCTCCATTATCTCTGTTTGCTCCTGTTCTATCAGATTGGTCGCAGATACGCCCGCGCGCGGTCGTCAGACGAACCAGAACAGAAAATCACAGTGCGGCGATGAAAAACAGCCGCGAATAGACACCAATGGATCCTCCTTCGCTCTGCGAGCTACGGCGGGACAGGCTACGAATTGATTCCTTTATTCGCGTCTATTTGCGTTCATTCGCGGTTAGAAAATCCTCGCCTCAAAGACAATTGAACAGGAGCTAACGGAGGGAACAGAGGGTTCTCCGTTATCTCTGTTTGCTCCTATTCTATGAGATTGGTCGCGGCTTCGCCGCGCTGTCACGAAGCAGCGAATAATTTCGGTCGCAAGCACGTCATATAGATAAACAAGTATGAAGAAAATGTGCGCAATAATAGCCGTCGTGCTGCTGTCGCCCTATGCGGTGTCCAGAGCCGACGATGAGGGGCCGCTCCACTGGACAGCGAGACACGTCAGAAACGCCGCTGTGGAGACAGGCGATACCTTATCGAACGTGGCGAGAACAGCTGGAAGAACGATCTATCACCGAACGAGACCCATTCGCGAAGCATTCGAGTAACCAGCGATCATTAGGGAGGTTGAGAGGAAATCACCGCGGCGATCAGCAACCTTCGGGCTGAAGATTGGGAGACACTCAAAGCCCCGCTCTGACAACGGAGCGTTGCCGGGCGCGCTGCACCTTGTACGCAAGTATTCGGACCAGACCTTGCGTGAGCGAAGTTGCTTGTAAAGACGTGACCGTATCCGTTAAACGTTCACAATAGATCGGCAAGGCCACGAAGACTTTTTAAACAGAAGCTAGCAAAGGGAGCAAAGGTTCGACAATTCTAGCATCTAAATTCCAATTCTGCTTTCCGTTCTTTGCGGCTTTGCGGCTTTGCGTGAGATTGCGAATTATCGCCTTCCCTTGGCAATCGTCTTCCCTCAGCGCTATGCTGGCAGAAAGGCGGCGTGAGATGGTTGAGAGAAACCAGCCATGATGCGGATCATCCAAGGCGACTTGTGCGACCCGCGCGTGGTCGATCTCCTGCGTATCCATCTGACCTGTGCCCGGGCGAAAACGGCGCCGGGCAGCGCGCACGCCTTAGACCTTACCGGGCTGCAATCGCCCGACATCAGCTTTTGGACGATCTGGAACGACGAAACGCTCTTGGGAGTCGGCGCGCTGAAACGACTCTCGACCGATCATGGTGAAGTCAAGTCGATGCATACCGCTCAGTCCATGCGCGGAAAGGGAGCGGGAAGCGCGATGCTGCGCCACATCATTGCGATCGCCCGAGTAAGCGGCATGTCGCGCCTCAGTCTCGAGACGGGCTCCTGGGAATATTTTCGGCCTGCACACGCGTTTTACCGGAGCCATGGCTTCGTGGAATGCCCGCCGTTCGCCGACTATGTGCTCGACCCGAACAGTGTCTTCATGTCGCTCGACCTACAAGAATCCTGATCCATGGGGACGTCCACTCGGCTATCGGCTATCGGCTATGCGCCTCGCCCGCCTCGCCCGCTTTGCCGATCGTGCCTTCCTGGTATGCCTTCTGTAAGATGTAAAAAGCTTCCTTCTTTTCGCCCTGGTCGGAGATAAGTCCCTTTCGATTGAAATAATCCTGAATGCCGGGCATTGGGCGGCGCGGCGAACGGAAATCCATCAGAATCCAAGGACTCATGCCTCGCAACTGACGAATGTTATTGAGCATAAGCAGTTGGTGCCGGTAGAGATTGGCTTGATACTCTTCAGTCCAGCGCGTATCGGGATCGCCGTGCAGACCATATTTCGCCTCTCCGCCGAATTCGCTGACGATCAGCGGCTTGTCGTAAGCGATCTTCCAGACGGTCTTATCCGCGTCCTCCGGTTTATGCTCATACCATCCGATGTATTCATTGAACCCAATGACATCGAGCGCTTCCCCGAGGGGGTCGTCAATGATCTTCGTCATGCCTTCCGTGCGCACCAACAGCGCGGCTGCCACCAGACGTGTGGGATCTTGTTCCCGGGTTTTTGCGGCCAGCGTTTTTAAAAATTCAATGCGGGCAGGCGTCACAGGCGTTTCGTTAGCCACTGACCATAACACGACGGACGCTTTGTTACGATCGCGTCGGATCATCTCGTGCAATTGCTGTTCGGCCTTGACCAGCACGGCGGGATTATCGAACTCGACAGCCCAATAGACCGGAATCTCTGACCAGACCAAAATGCCCATTCGATCGGCCAAACGGGTCATCCGTTCATCGTGCGGATAGTGCGCTAGGCGGACAAAATTTGCACCCAGCTCGTGGACCCAGCCGAGCAATGTGTTCGCGTCCGCTTCGTTGGACACACGCCCGGTACGATACGGCGCCTCAGCGTGAATGCAGATACCTCGTAAAAAAATGGGTGAGCCATTGAGGAGAATCTGGCTGCCGCGCACTTCGACCGTTCTGAAACCCATTTCGTCTTCCAGCTCGTCTTCGCCGGCACGGATATGCACGCGATAAAGCTGTGGATGTTCTGGCGACCACGGCTCTAAGTTGCTGGCCTGGAACTGGAATGTCGCACGCCCATCTGTTCCCACGCTGGCTGTTTCATTCACATTCAGTTCCGGAATGCTGACGGTTGTCTCGGTTCCATCGGCAGCCCCTTCGATGTGTACCCAGCCCTCGATCACGGTCTTGCTGTCGCGCTTCAGATGCAGATCGAAATCGTCGATGAACTCCTCCGGCAATTCGACGAGCGCAACATCTCGGGTAATACCGCCGTAGTTCCACCAATCCGTCTGCCGCGTAGGGACACCATCCGCCAAGCGGGTGTTGTCGACTGCAATCACCACAAAATTCGCGCCATCTTTGAGTATGCCCGTCACCTCACAGTCAAATGGAGTAAATCCGCCCTCGTGCTCGCCGGCCTTTTGCCCGTTCACCCATACGGATGATCGGTAGTTCGCCGCGCCAACATGAAAGAACACCCGCGTCCGCGGTTTGCGTTGGTACGAAAAGTTCCGTTCGTACCACATGAGGCCTTCGTAGAAGAACAATGATTCACGCTGCGTGTTCCAATCGCCGGGCACATGGAGAATCGGCGATTTTTGAAAATCATATTCCACCAGCTCACCACCGGGCTCTTGTCTTCCGTTCATGAAATAGCCGTCGGTCCGCAGCTTGCCGTGGAAATTGTAAAGACCGGTCTCATACGGGTCTGCGATCGTATGCCAATCGCCGTTCAGGCTGATTGTTCGCCGATGATCGATATTCACTAACGGCATGGGCGGGGAAAGGTCAGCGCTCGTCCCTTGTCCAGGTAGGAAGCCCGAAAACACGAACCAAAAACAGGCCAATATGCGACGCGAGCACAACCACAACATCACTGGAGATCCACGGGTTTGTCAAAATCGACTCCTTGGACACCGGACGGCGGTTACGATGCGCCCGGATTCCGAAATTTGGAAATCGTCCTCGTCGTCGTGCTCGTCCTCGATGCTTTGGGATTCTGCGGAGTGCGGAGCTCGATAGTTCTGCAACTATTTTGTTCCGTTAGCCGCACGCGCTTTACAGGAGCCACGGCTTCGTGGAGTGCCCGCCGTTCGCCGACTATGTGCTCGACCCGAACAGCGTCTTCATGTCGCTCGATCTGCAAGAATCCTGATCCGCGGGGACGTCCGCTCAGCGTCCGAGAGCCAAATGTCAAACTGAGACGCTACCGGATTTTCACACTCCGCAATTCGCATTCCGCAATCGACACGTTTCCTTTCTCAACCAAATAGTGATTACCGAGTTAGCTCCAGGCGGGTAACCACCGTATCTGCTATTTGCTATTTGCTATGCGCCTTGCCCGCTATTTGTCATGTGCCTGCGAACGGTGTTGCTTGTTAAGATCTCGACGTAGGCATGAATGAAAAACGAATTCACCAGATTTTTCAGGTCAGCGTCCTCATCAAGGGCGCCTTCGCGGTGATTGAATGCGCTGCTGGAGTCGCCTTGGCTTTGGTCAGCACAAGCTCGATCAAAAACCTCGTCGATATGCTAACCCAAGAAGAGTTGATCGAGAACCCGAAGGATTTCATCGCGACACATTTGCTCGTCGCAGCACAGCATTTCTCAGTTGAGACCAAGAATTTCTATGCCTTTTATCTGTTTAGCCACGGCATTGTCAAACTGCTGCTTGTCATCGGTCTGCTCAGGAACCAACTCTGGTCGTATCCGGCATCCCTGATCGTATTGGGACTCTTCATTGTCTATCAGCTTTACCGCTTCTCTTATACGCACGGAGCCGGGCTCATCGTGCTTACCGTGTTCGACATCTTCGTGATGGTTTTGATTTGGCATGAATACCGGCTCATGCGCCGAAGATGAAACAATCCGCAGATTGTACAGATTCCGCAGATTCAGTGAGTTACAGCTGAAACAGACCTGATCTTTGATCAGGAAGAGTTCACTGATTTTTGATGATCCCGAACCAATCCTAATCTGCGTAATTCACGTAATCTGCGGATGTTTCCTCTGCCGAATTTGCGGCTCTCACAAAAACGTGTCCACGTTGTCTGGAGCGAGTCATTCGTTGAGATGTTGAAAAATCCCATGCAAAAAATCACACCATTCTTGTGGTTCGATAACCAAGCCGAAGAGGCCGCAAATTTTTATACTTCTATCTTCAAAAACTCGAAGATCGGAACCGTTTCTCGTTATGGAGAAGCCGGACCCGGACCTAAAGGATCGGTCATGCTAGTCACTTTCCAGCTCGAAGGAGAGGAATTCATGGCGCTGAACGGCGGCCCACTGTTCAAATTCACTGAAGCTATATCTCTATCCGTGAATTGCGAAACACAGGAAGAAGTAGATGAGCTTTGGGAAAAGCTATCCGAGGGCGGAGAGAAAGGGCGATGCGGATGGCTCAAAGACAAGTATGGACTCTCCTGGCAGATAAACCCAACCGTTTTAGGCGAGATGCTAAACGATCAAGACGCTGGAAAATCAAACAGAGTCATGCAGGCCATGCTCCAGATGGACAAAATCGATATTGGAAAATTAAAGCAGGCCTACGAGCAACGATAGAAGACTCGCACTAACCCTGGAGAAAAAGCGCCTTCTTCGGTATCCGCGTTAAGGGTCGCCTCTAAAAAATTCAAGATGTGGAGCATTTTTATGTTTCTTGATTCTGATTCTTTTAGACGCGACCCTTAACGCAAGCCCTAACTTGGATTGCCCCGCCGTTGACCCTTTATAACAAAGGAATCTTGTCTCCGACGGATATGTTGCCACGAGTTTTGACGATCACCCATCCTGTTTGATCAGTCTCCGTTTCGCAGGTCACCATTTCACCCAACTGACCCAACTTGAAATCGGTGACTTCGTGTTTGTCTGGCCATTTCAGATTGATCCGCACGCTGCCAGCAGGAACCTCGTTTCTGAAAAAGCTCATTACGAGCGCTGAATCCGTTTTCATTGTGGTTCTCCTATTCGGCTTAACATCGTTGTGAGGATCTCCTCTGTAAATACTCAGTGCATCAAAAGAAATGGAGCCTCTGAGCCGGCTTATTAAACGACCATTAGCAGCTTAAAGCAGAGGGTCTGACGGTGAATATGTTCGAGCGAACATTAATTCCATACTCAACAAACATTCCGGAATTTGATCTCTACTACTTCGCTTACCTTAAGGACAATCCGGTGAATTTTGTCGCCGCATCTCTGTTGCTTATTAAGGCGTGACCCTATTGTTCTAGTTCCCTGGATAAAAAGCGCCTTCTTCGGTATTTTTCGGGCTCCGTGTCGCGCAAGTACGACTATTCGCGACGCGAGCACGACGGCTAAACGGCGTTTCCTGCAACCCACAGAGTCGTGAGGTTGAGCCCTACCCTACTTAGTAAATCTGAGATTGGCGCCGCTGCCCCGCAGATCCCCCACGCCCGTCCCCGAACCAACGGACCCGGCTTCCGGCTTCCGGCTTTCGGCTTCTGGATTCAGGATTCAGGATTCAGCCTCTGAGCGATTTGTCGTCTGCGATGCGCTTCGCAAGCGGTCGCGCCAAAAAGGCGGGGCATTATCTGCTATTTGCTATTTGTCACGTGTTTCGTCGGGCTGCATCATTTGCCGATCGCTCAATCAACTGACCCGAAATACGACATCATGAACAAAAAGAGTGGTGATAAACACTATGACGACCTAACTCGTCAGGACTCAAACCAACGAGTGGCCGTGTTCCGAATACCGGCGCCTTCGACCATCCAGGTGGCCTGAGTGACCCGCGAACGCAAATCTACTTTGCCGTTCGGCACCTTTCCCCCGAGAAGCTATTTCGTTGATGGGAACTCTCTTGCCGCTCGCACCAGCGCGTTGGCAAAATTGTCAACGTTCTTATCGACAATGAAAGCGGTCACTCCATCATTCAATGCCTGTTCAAAGGCTGCCGGAGCAGCTTCGCCATGGACACAGCTCGCCACTAATTTATCCTTGGCAAAGGAATCCATGGACCATTGATGGTACCCGTCGAATTTCGAACGATCGACATCGGTTCGAGCCGGAATCGAGCCCTTCAACCGGTTGAACGCTTCCTGCGCTTCCTTGCTGCCGATGCTCTTTAACCAGGCCAAAGCCGCCTGCTTGTGCGGAGCACCTTTGGCTAGTGCGAAGCCGTCAGCGACGATGATAAATGAACCGTCTGTACCGGGATGACTCACCCAACCGAAATCCTCTTTCTCTTTCATACTAGCCTTGAGGAATTCGCCATCGGCCCAATCACCCATGGAACTAAATGCCACCCTACCTTCCATCAATGCTTTGATGGCCTGATCCCAACTCAAAGCTGAATGGTCCGGATTGACATAATCCTGCATTTTCGCGAACAGCTTTATAGCCTCTTTCACCTTTGGATCGTCCCATTGCATTGTACCGCTGAACAAATCCGTCCAGCCTTTTGGTCCGATGATGCCAAGCAACGTGTTCTCAAAGAGCTGGGCTGAGGCCCAAATCCCTGAATCACCGACCCCCAGAGCAGGAATTCCCGCCGCTTTTAGCTTGTCACACGCCGCGAAGAACTCCTCGAAGGACATTTTGTTACCAACCTTGATCCCGTTCTTTTGGAGCAGTTTAGTGTTGTACCAAAGCACGTTCCCCCGATGGATGCCGGCGAGTACGGCATAGATCTTTCGATCCTTGGTCATCAAGTTCACTACCAACTCCTTCGGAAAAGATTTATCCCATCCGTCACTCTTGTAGAGATCGGTAATCGGCTCGCAGTAACCGGGTTCCACGTACTGACCAAGCAATTCCCAACCGGGATGGGTTTGCCAGCTGTCGGGTGGATTACCGCCGGACAGACGAGTTTGCAAAACGGGTCGAGCCGCGGAGCCTCCGCCGCCCGACACGGTAGCGTTTACAATTTCAACGCCGGCGTTCTGCTTTTCGTAGACATCGAATAACGCTTCAAGTGCGGCTGCTTCACCGCCCGAAGTCCACCAGGAAAAGACTTCCAGTTTGGGTGCGCTAGACGCATGAGAGGCAAGAGGCGCGTGCACCATAGCGAAGAGCGAAGCAAGCGCGATCAGGGGGCGACTATTACGCATTGGTGGTTGACGAAACAGGAGTGTCGCTCGCCTCAACGACTTCCTTCTTTATGGAACTAGTTCTGGCTAGCAGACGACGCTTCGTCAGCCAGGTGTTTAACTGGTCGAACAGCACCGCAGCAATCACGACCAACCCAATGACGATTTGGCTGTAATTCTGCGGAATATCCAGGATCACCAACCCGTTGGAGATCATCTGGAGAATGATGGCGCCTAGAAGCGCCCCGAGCGCCGTCCCTTTGCCCCCGATGAGGCTGGCACCACCGACCACCGCCGCGGCAATCACGTTCAGCTCGTAGCCTTGTCCATCGCCCGAAGAGCCCGCACCGTAGTATCCGAGAGACAAGACTGCAGCGATCCCGGCGGTTAATCCGGTCAGAGTGTAAGCCAGCAGCTTAACCCTGCCCACTCGGATGCCGCTGAAGCGGCTGGCAATTTCGTTACCCCCGACCGCATAAATCCTGCGACCAACTGCCGTCCGGGAGAGGAAGATTCCGCCAACAATGGCGACAATTATCATCACTATCAGAGGCACCAAGCTCAAACCCGGCAGTAGCTCCCAGCGCACGAATTGCCGAAAAGCGGCCGGAAATCCGCCGATCGACTGACCGCTGGTCTGGACAAAAGCAATACCACGATAGATCGCCATCGTCCCGAGCGTGATGATGAACGAATGCACCCTGAACGCCGCAATCATCGCGCCGTTGAGAAAACCAAGCAGCGTGCCGACGCCAACTGTTACGACTACGCCGAGCGCGGTAGCAACGCCGCCTCCGGACGGACCATACGGCGACAGCACCAGGGCGCCGCACACCGAGGCCAGCGCGTAGATCGATCCGACGGACAGATCGATCCCGCCCGTGATAATCACCACCGTCATGCCGACGGCCATAATGGCGAAGAAGCTCGTGTCCTTTGCGATCTGCACAATCGTTGCGGCATTGAAGAATTTGTTGGCCGATTCGAAGGCAGGCACTTGCTGACCTTCAGTGTTGGTCACCAGAGCTCTTTGGCGTTTACCCTCAGGAGTCGTTTCGAATCTCGGCATTTGCACCGAACCGCCAAAAACCGCCAGCACCAATCCGAGGACGACAATTATAATTATGAGGCCGCTCTCAGGGTATTTTGAAAAATCAAATTCGAATTTGCCGGGGGTGGGCACTGGACCTCTATGTTCTGCTGTTTGATTCTCACCTTTAAATCACTGCCGCGCAACCTGGCGAAGAGAGATGACAAATAGCCAATCGCCAATAGCCAATCGCCAATAGCAGATAGCCAGAGCTGATGACAGATGACAAATCGCTCGGAGGCAGAAGCCGGAAGCCAGAAGCAAGAAGCTAGGAGAGGAGCGGGCGACGCGCATAGCAAATATCGCGCGAAACGCATAGCAGATAGCGGGCGAGACGAATGAGAAATGTTTTGCGCCGATGAAAAACAACCGCGAATAGACATCAGAATTGATTCCTTTATTCGCGTCTATTTGCGTTCATTCGCGGTTAGAAAATCCTCGCTCAAAGACAATTGAACAGGAGCTAACGGAGGGAACAGAGGGTTCTCCATTATCTCTGTTTGCTCCTGTTCTATGAGATTGTCGATCCGCGATTTTGCGTAAATATTGATCGGCGTAGACGGATCACAAACACACCGAAGGTGTAAGATAACTCAGCCCAGGGTGGAGGCTTTGCGGAACCCTGGGTTAGATCCCAATAACGCGTGTCGCTCTGACCTGTCCCGCCGAAGGCCTTGCGAAGGAGGAAGGAGCGTAAGAACCCGCTCCGCCCGCGAAACGACGAGATCGCAGAAGACAGACTCGGAGGGCAAGCAAAGAAGATTTTTTGAACAGAAGGAAGCAAAGGTTCGACAGCTTCCGGCTTCCTCTGGCTTCTGGCTTCCGGCTTCAGCCTCTGAGCGATTTGTCATCTGTCATTTGTCATTTGTCATGCGCTTCGCGTTGTCCACGTTGTCCGGAGCGAGTCGGCTCGTTCGTTGAGATGTTGAAAAACAATATAACCCATGCAAAAAATCACACCATTCCTGTGGTTCGATAACCAAGCCGAAGAGGCCGCGAATTTTTATACTTCCATCTTCAAAAACTCGAAGATTGGAGCCATTTCTCGTTATGGAGAAGCCGGACCCGGACCTAAAGGATCAGTCATGGTAGTCACTTTCCAGCTCGAAGGAGAGGAATTCGTGGCGCTGAACGGCGGCCCACTGTTCAAATTCACTGAAGCCATCTCTCTATCCGTGAATTGCGAAACACAGGAAGAAGTAGACGAGCTTTGGGAAAAGCTATCCGAGGGCGGAGAGAAAGGGCGATGTGGATGGCTCAAAGACAAGTACGGACTCTCCTGGCAGATAAACCCAACCGTTTTGGGCGAGATGTTAAGCGATCAAGACGCTGGAAAATCAAACAGAGTCATGCAGGCCATGCTCCAGATGGACAAAATCGATATTGGAAAATTAAAGCAGGCCTACGAGCAACGATAGGGGACTCGCACTAACCCCGGATAAAAAAACGCCTTCTTCCGTATCTTGGCGGCTCCGTGCCGCGCAAGTAAGACTATTTCGCGGCGTGAGCACGACAACTAAAACGGCGTTTCCCGCGGATCCCCACGCCGTCCCCGACACCAAGGCGACCCGGCTTCCGGCTTCCGGCTTCTGGCTTCCGGCTTCTGGCTTCTGGCTTCCGGCTTCTCATCAATTTGTCATCTGTCATTTGTCATCTGTCATGCGCTTCGCCCGCTACGCGCTTCGCCCCGCCACCGCGAGACAGAGAAGAATAAAGCCGGCCAACAGCAGCCAGGAACGCAACCCTTGAAAGAACTCCCAGCGATTGCGCGTTTGCTGCCAATTAGGCGGAAGATTTTGAGGGTCCCATCGCCCGGTCGCCAAGTTAATTGGGACATTGAAAATCAAGGTGGAGACAAGCGCAGCCAGGAAGACGAGCGCCGCCGCCCAACGAACAATGCTCGCCATACCCTGCGCCGCTCGCAGCTGCATGGCGTAAGCGAACGAAAGAACGACACATAGTGTCATCAGCACAGGCATCACGCGTCCGAACGTCTTGAGCAGACCTTTTTCGACACTGATATGGTGTTCGCGTGGCAAACGGCGGATCACCGGATGCACGAAGGCGTAGGAACCAAACTCCGCACAAGAGGTGAACCCAGTGATGACCAAACCGATGAACTCTAGCAGGTCTATTGGCATACCGGACTGGAATCGAAATTCGTTGAATGAGGTCGGATCGGCATGATAGCCCGCCGGACTCAGTTCTGCGAGTGATGTTGGTTGTTGAGGCGTGGACGTATTGCCAGGCCCGTTTGTTCATCTGTTGACGGCGGCCAAGAGCCTCATTGTCGGTGGCGCGAAATTCTGGCGGTTGCCGCCGGCGTACATTCAGGAGCTTGAACAGATTCTTGTTACGTGATGAAGGGTTAGATCTGAGCCGAGTTCATTCACGCCGTCCATCAGACCTCACATAGCGGACGGCTAAGCAGGCTTGTTCTTCCGTCGCGGTAAAATAAAGGTTCGACAACTTCTGGCTTCCGGCTTCCGGCTTCCGGCTTCCGGCTTCTGCCTCTGAGCGATTTGTCATCTGTCATACGCTTCGCCCCATCATTTGGGGGCTTGGAACGGATTCAGCACGATGAGGCTCTCGAAACGCTGTCCTGGCTGAAGATCTTCTGTCACCAGCGTTTTGCACCTGGCCTGTAACGCACCGCAGACAATCAGTGAATCGTAGAAGCTAAGTCCATACAACTCGCGAATGGAAATCGCACGATCGTACACCTCAAAAGTCGCAAACACTTGGCAGAGCGGTGCAAGCACTTGAGCAAGATAATCCTTCGCGTCACGTGCCTGAAAGGCCACTGCAAGCTTACCCGTTGCAACATTGAGAAATTCCTGGACCACTTGTGTGCTAATGATCCCGGTTTGTGATTCAAGCGCATAACGAATCAGTTCAATGGCTATGCGTCTCTTTGCCGGAGAGCGGGAGTCGAAACTGTAGACGAAAATATTGGTGTCCAGAAAGAACGGTACCGCGATTTGGTTAACGTTCATTCAATTCGGTGCGGGTGAACTTTCTACCCGATCGCACATAGCGTAAACGATTCATGATCCGGTCAAATCGCTCCGCTGCATCGTCTCTCTCGACATAGTGTCGCAGCCACTCTCGAAACGCTTCGTTTAGGCTACGGCGTTCACGGGCAGCTTTCCGTCGAGCGGCCTCCAGTAATCGCTCTTCAGCCGAGAATGTAACGTTCCGTGCCATACGATATCAGTGTACACGTACTCCGTGTGCTCGCGCAAGAGCAATGGGTGAAAGGAGCGCGGCATAGCCACCACGACAAAGTATCCGCTTGATTCTACTGCTCGCCAGTCTGTCACCCCTCAGGTGCTTCCCCCTGGAAGCCGCGCCCACTCTTTCTATGCTGATAGGCTTCTGGATTCAGCCTCTTAGAGATTTGTCATCTGTCATTTGTCATTTGTAATGCGCTTCGCCCGCTATGGCACCAGAGCATCGGCGTCTAACAACCATTTGCTGCTGAGCAAACGGCCGGGAGTCTTCACTTCCACATTGACCTGCTTTTTTCCCGACTTATAGCCGAGGATTTTTACGGTGAGCTGTTCAGTGAACTGCCAGGCAGCCCGCTGAGAAAGCACTTCGTTCTGATAAGATGCCAATGCCTTAGAATTACCGCTTTTCTTCAACTGTTGCCAATGCGCTAACTTGGCAGGGTCCTGGAACCAGATCGAATTCGGTTTCACTTGCATCGTGGCTCCCTTTCGAATCTCTGCAGCAGAGGAAGTGATACCCAAGGCCACCAGGAGGAACAGTGTGATAAGGGGTGATCTCATATGTTTTCTTTTAACGATTCCCGGCTCACTCCGCTATCTCAGATTTGTATTCGATTGGCGATTCGCGTCAGCGCCGTCTCCACCGGCTCGACCAACTCGGCTACGGAACCCCAAGAGATCAAATAGCCGCGAAAGAACGCAGAGAGCAAAAGAAAATCTATTTCCTCCACCCAGAGCGAGTGCTTCACGCTCGGCTGTGTATTTGTGAGAGTGATCATCCGGGCCTTCTTGACTTTGCGATCTTTGCGTTCTTTTGCGGCCGTTTTCTTGGCCTCTTTGCGTGAGTTTATCCTCTTTCCTTTCCGCTTCGACCAAACCCGCAACCTGTAACTCGTAACGTGCAACCCTTCGATCCGGCGGTAGCCCATATCCCAAGAGATCAAATAGCCGCGAAAGAACGCAGAGAGCACAAAAGAAAATCTATTTCCTCCACACAGAGCGAGTGCTTCACGCTCGGCTGTGTATTTGTGAGAGTTATCATCCGGCCTTCTTGACTTTGCGATCTTTGCGTTCTTTTGCGGCCGTTTTCTTGGCGTCTTTGCGTGAGTTTATCCTCTTTCCTTTCCGCTTCGACCAAACCCGCAACCTGTAACTCGTAACGTGCAACCCTTCCATATCCCAAGAGATCAAATAGCCGCGAAAGAACGCAGAGAACACAAAAGAAAATCTATTTCCTCCACACAGAGCGAGTGCTTCACGCTCGGCTGTGTATTTGTGAGAGTTATCATCCGGCCTTCTTGACTTTGCGATCTTTGCGTTCTTTTGCGGCCATTTTCTTGGCGTCTTTGCGTGAGGGCCGATACGGTAGGTCATGCGGCTTCCGCTTCCGGCTTCCGGCTTCTGGCTTCTGGCTTCTGGCTTCTGGCTTCTGGCTTCTGGCTTCTGGCTTCTTGATTCTACTGTTCACCAGTTTGTCATCTGTCATTTGTCATTTGCTATGCGCTTCGCCCTGGTGTGACATGCAAGTTCATCGGAATGCCGGAACTGCCGGATATCGTCACCTATATTAAAGCACTCGAATCACGGATAGTCGGTCAGCGACTCATTCGGGTTCGAGTGGCGAGTACTTTTCTGGTTCGAAGCGCCCAACCGCCGATTCGCCAGGTAGAGGGGCGGATTGTTCGCGAACTGCGGCGAATCGGCAAACGAATCGTTATTGGAGTGGAGAACGATCTCTGGCTGGTGCTTCATCTGATGATTGCGGGTCGGCTCCACTGGCGACCACCAGAGACTCGGTTAGCCGGCCGCAACCATCTTGCCGCGTTCGACTTTCCCAATGGTTCTCTTATGCTGACTGAAGCCGGCACCAAACGTCGCGCATCGTTGCACCTTCTTAGTGGCGAAGAAAGCCTGCGCTCCATGGACCCGGGAGGAATCGATCTATTGACCAGCGATCTCGAGTCTTTTCGTAGCGCACTCATCGCGGAAAACCGCACCCTCAAGCGAGCCCTGACTGATCCCCGCTTAGTGAGCGGTATCGGCAACGCTTATTCAGATGAGATTCTGCACGCAGCGCAACTATCACCCGTTACGCTAACCCACAAACTCAGGCCGAATGAGTGGCAACGGCTTTTCACTAGCGCGCGTCACACGCTTGAGCAATGGTTGGACCGCCTGCAAACCGAAGCCGGTACTGGGTTTCCTGAAAAAGTCACTGCATTTCACAAAGGCATGGCAGTCCATGGCCGTTACGGTGAGCCGTGCCCGCGATGTGGCGAAAAGGTTCTGCGTATTCGCTACGCCGATAACGAGACAAACTACTGCGCCCAATGCCAGACCGGTGGAAAAGTCCTGGCTGATCGCAGTTTGTCTCGACTGTTGGGATCGGAGTGGCCGCGCACTCTGGAAGAATTAGAAGCCCTCAAGCGTCGATAACACGAAACGGAAGGGAACGGCAGCGAGCTGAAAAGGGGTCAGTCAAAGTGCTTCCAGGACGAAGGCTCAAAGACGGAAGAAAGATCTCACGCAAAGACGCCAAGCCGCGAAGGAAAAGCAAGGTAAGCGGTAACCAGTGAACGCCTCGGAGCAATATTGTTTGTTAAGACGTGACCCTATTTGCCTGATGCCGTACATTCAGGAGCTTGAACAGATTCTTGTTAAGTGACGAAGGTGAAGGTTTAGATCTGAGCCGAGTTCATTCACACCGTCCGGAGCTTCCTCCTTGCTTCATCGCAAATCTCTGGAGCCGAAAGCCGATCACCCCAAAGATTGAGTTTCGCTTTTTCGGTCGGTACGACATCAACCAGCCCTGGCCCGTATTTCGCTTTGAGAATTTCCAAGGCGTCGACGAAGAACTCGTAGTGCTCGTAACCAAGGACCTGGCGCCAAATGACCTCGTCACCAAACCGGATCACGGTCTGTTGGTTTTCGCTATCTTCGTCCCAAAGGAGAGTAATTTCGTCGCCGTCGAGATCGGGAAGCTGATCCGGTGATTTCAATTTTTCCGCACTCCACCGGTTCACAAAATCGCTTCGTCTCGCTACTTCTTGCTGAGTCTCCGGATCGAGTTCGTCCCAATGTTCCAAGAGTTCGTCAACCGCTTCAAAGGCGAGATATAGCACTGGTTCATGACATTCGGGGCAATCCCGCTCGACGCCATCCGAGAACATTTCACCTTGTGGTAAATCGGAGCCCAACCATTCCTTCCCGCATTTCTGGCACACGAACTTAGCGGACTTCCAGGGATCCAACGTACAACGCCTGATCACCATTCTCGGCTGACTGTTCTCCGCCTTTCTGGTCTCTAGATCTTCTTTTATCGACCGCCACGCAAAATCGGGATGCAACTCGAACTGGCGATAGAAATGCTCGAAGATCGCTTTTACCTCTTCCTTTCCGAGCGCCTCGTTTGTGAAGGTCTGGAAGCAACGGTCTCGAGCCTGCGAAACCACTGCTCGGACGGGTTGCTTCGCGCCCGCTTTCCAAAAACCAAAATCGTCGGCGCTTTTATCGATCCGGATTTCTACGACAAAATATCCGTCGGTTAGCCCGGTTTGCGCAAAACCCAGACATCGTTCGTCAGACGCGTCTTTACTTAACACCAAATAGCCATTGTTTGGATCATCGGCATCCAGGCTCTCGATCCCAGCGACGATCGATTGGAGGTTGACTGTTGTCGAAGCCTCCCCTCGCTCGAATTTCAGGGACCAGATGCCTTCAGGTGGGTCAGCGCTACTCATTTAAGATCTTAAGAATTCCCGAATCGGCATACCCTTTGTTCACAACATCAACATCGGCTCCGGTAACGCTTTCTTGAGCCCATTCATCCAGCCTTCGTGATCTCTGTGACCTCCTGTTCAAACCTTTCCAGGCTTCTAAATTCTGGATTACGTGACCAATCTTCCGGTTTGATCCCAAAAGGGCCGATAATTTGAATGTTGTCTGTTAAAGGCGTGACGCTCTATTCCCCCCTATCTCCTCGATTCAATGTGCGGTCGCGGAGCGACGAGCGCGATTTCTCTCGAGGATTCTCGATCAGATTGCTAATATTTCCCCCGTGATCGATCCGAGCGAACGCGAACGGCGCATCGAGATCTTCAGGTTGGTCACGCATTTGTTTGGGACCGTCCAGCCGGCAGGGATGTTGAAGAATTCTGAACGCTTCGGCCACATACTGCATCACTTTGCAGAAGGCATCTTTAAGCCTCAATGGGCAACCCATGCGCTGTCTATTTCTTCGATGTTGACCAGCCCGTATAGCGACCAGATCCAGTATTTGCCCGATCGAAGCTGGACGTTAGCCTACAGCCCGAAAGCTGGCGGGCTAGAAATCGCCGCGAACCGTGCCCTCATCAACTGCATGGAGGACCGCGAACCTCTGCTCGTGTTCCGTCAGACGACAGCCAAAGCGAGCAGTGTTGGCTCGAGCTACCTAATTGCCGGACTTGGGATGATAGAACGATTCGAAGTTGGCACGCAGATTTTCAGGATCCGGGGACTGCATATGGAAGAGGTTTCTCGTTACCTCTATGGAGCAGAAGAAATCTCTGACGAACTCATCGAAACGGCCCTGCGTTTAGAGAGTCTCGAGGACTGGACAGCAACGGTCCAAGAAGATAAAGCGATCTATCGGGTTAGTCGTCAAAAACGCGACGCTGCATTTCGGGAAGTCGTTTTGGCAAACTATGGATTTACATGCGCTGTTACTGGTCAGCGGTTCAGACATGGACCGAACGTTGAAGCAGAAGCAGCACACATTATTGGCAAAGAGGTATTGGGTACTGACGACCCCCGCAACGGTCTGGCTCTGTCGCGTACAGCGCACTGGGCTTTTGACCAAGGGATATTCACGATCTCAGACCAGTACGAACTGATTGTTCATGAGCAGGCTAAAGAAACCGATCATGCGTTGTTCCCACTTCTTGAATCTGCAGGCAAGAGCATCAAACTGCCGAATGAAACGTTTTACCGACCGCATCCGGAAGCTCTGGACTGGCATCGAAAGAAGCGATTCGGAGCGTTCTTGCGCGAGTAAGCCCAGAACGGGCTCAGCAGCGCGCATTAGAGTCACGTCCAAACCTTCGGTATCTATCTTGCCCGGAATTTTGCTGGATGCGTCTGACCGAAACGGGGTGAAGCAGCGGGTAATTTTTCCTATCCTGCCGTCAGCGCGGCAATCGCCGCTTCGAGAAAGGCTTGAAAGTTGATCGGGATCTTCAGAGAAAACTCAAGGCCGTGCAAGCAATTTTGAAGGTTTAGGTTTAAGATCTGACCCTAGTTGCCGCTCAGACCTGACCCTAACATCTCAAGACCTCTTCTAGCGTCTTGACCTTACGCTCGTTCCTTGGTGAGCTTTCGCTGCTATTTGCGATTGCGTTCAAAGGAGCAGCGATGCCCGAACAGATTACATGTGACGCGCTTCAGTGGTACCAATCCAATGCCCAGCTGGTAGCAGCGCGTCATGAATCACTGGACCCGGCGACAGTCCATCGCTGGTGGCTGGACCAGTTACCGTCGACGCCAACTGCCATTTTGGACATCGGCGCCGGTACCGGTCGTGACGCCGCCTGGTTGGCAGATAAAGGTCACGACGTGATCGCCGTTGAACCGGTCCCAGCAATGCTGCAGGAAGGGACACGACGGAGACCAAATCCGCGGTTTCGCTGGCTCGAAGATCAACTGCCTTCACTGAACCGAGTCTCACGCCTGGGCATCTCTTTCGACTTAATCCTCCTGACGGCGGTCTGGATGCATGTACGACCAGCGGACCGACGTCGCGCCTTCCGGAAAATGGTCCAGTTGCTGAAGCCGGGCAGCATACTGATCATGACGTTCCGATCGCCGCCAGCCCCACCTCAAGAGCTGCGCGGGATGCATCCGGTATCGGCAGACGAGGTCGAGAAACTCGCGAGGGATCACGCTGTCAGTATCGCCGTGTCGACGACGGAAGATGTACCCGGTCCGGATGGCGTTGTTCGTTGGACAAAACTCCTGCTGCGGCTGCCGGACGACGGTACCGGAGCGCTGCCTCTTCTTCGGCATATCATTTTGAACGACAACAAATCGAGCACGTACAAGCTCGCCTTGCTTCGCACACTTTGTCGGATTGCTGACGGTTATCTAGGAATGGTCAGAGAGGAGGCCGATGAAGAATTCGTCGAGATTCCCCACGGTTTAGTCGCGCTTTTTTGGATTCGCCAATTCAAACCGTTGCTCGATGCTAGGTATCCCCAATCGCCCACCAACATCGGCTACCAGGGATTGGAGTTTGCGAAAGGCAGCTTGGCACTCCTCACGGTCTCACCGCTTGATCTCCGTGTTGCCGGACGGTTTTCCCAGCTTCAGGCTGCTCACTTAGGTTCTTCGTTGAAAGCAGCAGCGGCTAACATCACTAAGATGCCGGTCAATTTCATTCGCTACCCGTCCGGCAACCAAATTCTCGCTGTTCAGCGCTATCACCGTTCGATTCCTAAACCGGCGTTGACGGTTGATCGCGAATATCTCGCAGGATTCGGGTGGATGCTTGTCCCGCGCCATCTCTGGACCACTTTGGTCAGATTCAACAGCTGGATCGAACCCGCGATCATCGCGGAATGGACTCGCTACATCCTCCAGTACGCCGAAGGTCAAGGAAGGAAACTCGAGGAAACGGATGTTCGTACGGCCTTACGCTGGTCCGATCCGGAACGGGACGTGGCTCTGGCTCGGGACTGCGCTCTGAGGCTGCTGAGCATTGACGAGCTGAAGTGCGTCTGGTCAGGGAAACCACTTCGCACCGGGACATTGGACGTTGATCATTGTTTTCCCTGGTCAGCGTGGCCCTGCGACCATCTCTGGAACCTGATGCCGACGCATCGCGAAGTGAACCAAAGAGAAAAGCGTCACCGGCTACCCTCGGCAGAGCACCTTCGTGATTCTCAGGACCGAATCATAGCGTGGTGGGAAAAAGGATACCAGCTGGAACGCAACGAAGCGCTCACCAACAGATTCTTCGCAGAGGCCCAAGCTGCTTTGCCCTCGCTGGAGAACCCGGTCGCTCTAAACGCTCTTGACGTCTTCGACGGGCTTGAACTCCAACGCATCCGTCTCCATCACGATCAGCAGATCCCGGAGTGGAAATGACCATTTTCCTGAGGAGAACACTCATCGACCGGGGCACATCATCGAGTCGATGCTTGACTGGAATCTTAACGCTGAGATTCACCGCAGCGTGTTTCCTTCAATCTTTAAAATCGGCCCCCTATTACTTCCCGCACCCAATCCAACAACAATGTCCAATATTTAAAGATACGTCCCTTTAATTCTTTACCCTTTTTAGCCGGTTAATCGTCAGGGTTCCAGAGGCTGACGGTTGGATATCATTCGCCGGAGTGTTGGTTGATGAAGAATCGGATGGGCTCATCGTCTTCGTCTTTCTCAGCCTTTTTTTGATAGCCTTGTTATACCCGCAGTCGCCGCAAATCTCGTTTGGTCACCATCGGACCGGTATTTAAGGTTCTGTCGAGTAATGGGCGCAATACGTAATTGTACGTATTGACACGTAGTGCCCCTGAACGGATGCGCAGAAAAGGGTCATGTCGCAGCGAGCTGAAAAGGGGTCAGTCAACAAATCTTAGCAGATGGATGGCTTATCGAGTGAAGGGTGATGTCGAGCAAGGCTCGCGTCGATGATCCCGGAACGTTTTACCATGTGATCGCACGAGGCCAACTTTCAGCTTCTGGATTCAGCCTCTAAGCGATTTGTCATCTGTCGTATGTCCCGCCCGCATCCGCCTGAGGCGAAAGCGTTGCGGGGCGCGGCATCCGCTTCGCCTGGCGCCCTCCTCCGCCGAGTGTTTCGACCAGAGTTGATGATCTGCAAAGTACTGCGCCGCTGCCAGCCAACCGGCGCTGAGTTGGGAGGAAATGACCGCAGCGGTACATGGGCTAACGAGAAAAATCAAACGCCTCGGAGTAATGTTGCTTGTTAAGACGTGACCCTAAAACCCTAAAAGTTTGTATGCCGATTCCTGGTATCTCGGGGCAATTGCTTGGGTTTGCACGCTGACGCTTTTCGCGCCAGGCGGAGTGATGTTTTACGATCCAATCGAGCAACGCTCGTTCAAACCCAATATCGTACCCTACCTTTTAGCTCTCAATCCACTTGTGGCGAAGGATCTCTTCTCTTTCTGCTAGAAACTCCTTGTACAGGGCAGAATTTTTTGCCAGTTCCGTGGGATCGTCCTTCGGGGGTTCCATCTTCTGACAAATGAGTGTGTCGACAAGTAGTAAATTCCGGAGTCAATGCGAAAGTCTGACAATCCTCATCATGAAACTTCGACTTGCTGTCGCAGAAGGTCGACCATAGCCAGAAAAACGCTGGCGATAGGACCCTTGGGCTTTTCGAGAACGACCGGCATCCCGCGATCTCCGGCCTCACGGGTCTGTAGGTCGATGGGAATTTGGCCGAGGAGCGGCACGCGCAAGCGATTGGCTTCGCGAACACCGCCACCCGAACCGAAGATTTCAAAACGCTGGCCATCAGTGGGTGAAACGAAATAGCTCATGTTTTCGACAATGCCCAGCACCGGAACATTCACTTTGGCAAACATCGCGCTGGCTTTGCGTGCATCGATCAAGGCTACCTCTTGCGGCGTGGTGACGATCACTGCTCCAGAAAGGGCGACTGTCTGAACGATCGTAAGTTGAATGTCACCGGTGCCAGGTGGCAAATCGAGCACCAAATAATCGAGTCCAGACCAATCGACCTGACGCAAGAACTGTTGGGTGGCTCGGGTGACCATTGGGCCTCGCAAGATCGCCGGTGATGTGTCATCCAAAAGCGACCCCATCGACATCAATTTGATGCCATAACGCTCGATTGGGATGATGATGTTGTCGGAAGTCGCCATTGGTTGCTCATGCATGGCGCCAAACATGAGGGAAATGCTGGGTCCGTAGATGTCGCAATCACAAAGTCCGGTTCGTTGTCCGGCCAAGCTCAACGCACTGGCTAGATTCGCGGCTACTGTTGATTTGCCGACGCCGCCTTTGCCGCTAGCGACGGCAATGACGTACTTTACTCCCGCAATCGCGGTCGTTCCGGGCTGTCCCGGAGTAGCGATGTCGGGCGGGTTGGTGATATCGATGGCCACCTTTGTCGAACTGATGCCCGGCGTCTCGCGGAGGATGCTTTCCGTGTCCCGCTTCAAAGCCTCCGGAATGCTTGGGTTGGTGGTAGCCACCTGCAATCGAACGAATACGTCAGTGCCGGACAGCTTCACCTCTTTTACCAGTCCGAAACTCACGATGTCCCGGCTGTAGCCGGGGAATTTCACCGCCTTCAGACGATCCAGAATTAGATTTTCAGTCGGAGCAGACATGCAGAAATAGTTCTCAACATTCGCGGAATCCGCGCCCGCAACGCATCGGCGGATCCGTGCGGGCATCAGCCGGGTAGACAACGAACTGTAGAATAGGCGAAAGTCAACGAGGAATCCCTGACAGAGGGCACGTCCGGCAGCTGCCCATCTGCGTCAACATAAGACTGGGGGGTATTCGAAGAGGACTGGTCCCGGAGGGACTCGATGAAAGTAGCTGAGCACGAAGTGTTTTCATTGCTACGATAGTTGGCTACGGAACCTACACACGGGGCCTCTTACCGGTCACTTACCACCATTGCGTCTTTGCTTTTACCGGCAGAACTAAATTGCGTGGTGTTAGCCAATCTGCATAAAGTTTATCCGCTAGCGGTGCCGAGTTTGCGAGAGAGCCTCAGTGAGGGTAGCGAAATCCCCTTCTATCGATGCCTTGCCTTCACGGAGTCCATCGGCCTCTTTGTTTTTTTCTTTTAGAGAACCTTCCAGGCCGGGAATTCTCGAAGCCTTTTCCTCCTCAACGGCGAGACGGCGCTCCGTGCCCGCTTTGGCAGCTCGCAGAGCAGACATCGCGAAACTCATCCTCCATATCCAAAACGCGATAGCGAAGACAAGGATAGCCGCAACAACGATCGCGGCCGGTAGTACGTATGCGAGGTCCATTAAGGTTCCCTCGAGAGTCTAACTAACATCATAAGTGTTGCGGCAAGGAATTGTCCAGACAGATGGTAGATGCTCTCGAGGCTGAGTCGAAACAACTTTAGTGGTCCCAACTCATCGACGCACAAAATGCCGTAGGATCAGATAACTACAGAAAGTCCCAAAAGTTTCACGTGGGCAGCTAACGGGTTGTCTACCTCGAGACGCGCCTGAGTTAACAGTGCGCCGATCGTGCTCTCGTAAGCTCGACGCCAAGTTTCCCACGGCAATGACTCGAGTCGAAGATCCGATATGAACGGTGCTTTGTTACGCGTGTCAAGCCACCTGAGATCCCAGTCTTCAGGCACCAGCGCCGCTTGCCCATCTTTGTCAATCTGGATTATTTTGACTTCATTATGTGTTTGTCGGGCCTCACCTTCAACTGTAATCAGGGCTCGAGTTAGAAGCCTCGGTTCCATAGGTGTGTCACTCGTTTTGAGAAGCGTCACTTCGCCTGAGGTTCGTGGGCTTTGGAGGAAAGCTAGTAGCGCATCGATAAATGGATGCCCGATGCCCATTAGCTCTACTTGGCGCTTCCGCATGGCCACATGGCGGTCAAAGGTTACTGAATCATAGCGCTGTGCTACGCCGCGAGCCGAATGAAGTTCTTCCGGTACCCCGATTCGCGCTATATCTCCGCTTGGCAAAACAGCACCGCCCAGTCGAAGGATCGCTTGTTCAGCAAATTTCTGCAGATCACTCAAAGTTGCGCGTCCCTCAATTCTGAGATAATCGTGGAGGTTAAACGTACCAAGGTCTTGCGTAAGACCGCTAAGCGCCTCTGCGGCGTCATGAGCTTTCTGCAAAGCTTCCTCAATCTCGCGCTCCGTGCGCTTGTAGTCCTTGTCTACCAAAGCCTTCATGTACAGCGCTTGGTAGTTCGGAGAAGATCCGAGGAACCCGAGGATCTGTGAGCGGAAGTCCTCCAAAGGCTGTCCGTTAGCAGGATCGATTTTTCCGATGGTGCGAGCGATCTGTTCTAGCTTCGATTCCAAGAGCCCGTAGATCCGCTCCTCCACCGTGTCGCGGGCAATTAGATTATAGACCTGTACTGTGTCCTGCTGTCCGTATCGGTGGATACGCCCAATGCGCTGCTCCACTGCCATTGGATTCCAAGGCAGATCATAATTAAAGAGGATGCGCCCAACCTGGAGGTTAATGCCCTCTCCGCCCGCCGAGGTGCAAATCAGAAATCTCGCTCCATCTTCCTTCCAGAATTGCTCGATCGCTGCGATTTTTTCGTCGAGCGGCCCTCCGCGAATCAGAGCGATCTTTTGGACGCCGTAAATGCGGCCAAGCTCTTCGCGAAGAAACGCCAGCGTTTCCAAGTATTGGGTGAAGATTACGAAGCGTTCGGCGGAATTCTGCCGGCGCAGCTCGTCGATCGCGCGCGCTAAAGTGCTGAATTTCCTGTCCACTACTTTCGGTACGAGAGCAATCAGCTCTCGGACTTTTACCGCCTCGTTAGGGATGTCGGAATCCGCATAGATTCCCTCTTCGGGCTCTTCCTCGCCATCGAGTGCCCATGAAGTCTCCTCGGTCAGCTTCCTGGTCAAGCCTTGACGGACCTGATTAACAAAGCCCTCGGGATCGATTCTCTCGCCAAGGTCGAGCCGTGTCTCCAGGTATGTGGCTGCGATCTGCCTAATCTCATTCTGCAAAGTGAGGATCTGATCGGCGATTTGTGCCGAACGTGATCTCTTCCACTGTTGCTCCATATCGAGCACCTGACTCGTGAGCAGCACAATAAGTCGTTTTCGCAGTGCTTGCGTGATGGCACGGGGGCTGGATGACATAAGCTTCTGGAATGTCGCCATCACAAACCCCATCGCCCTTTGCCGCGTGGTCGTTTTGTCCTGGCCGACGCCTGCAACATTGTATCCCTCGCGAAGGTAATCTGTTAATCGGTCATAAAAAAGCCGCTCCCGCGCCGCCTGATCGAAGACCTGGCTGTTCACTTGCCGCCTCATGAAAATGGACTGTCCCCGCGCATCTGTCACTTCTCGTTTGGTACGACGGAACATCACGCGGCTGAGCAGCTCCCGGTGCTGCTCGACGGCTTGGGGCGAATGGAAGAGATGCTCGTCGAGCAGCGAGACCAGCGACCAAAATTGAAATCCATCGCCCTGGTGCGGCGTGGCCGACAAAAACAGCAAGTCGCGCGAATGGTTTTTGATGGCCTCCGCCAGCCGGTAATTCTGGGTCGTGTGAATCTTGTTTCCATAGCGAATGCGGCTCAAATGATGCGCCTCATCGACAACGACGACATCCCATCGCGGGGCTCGCAGAAGTCGCTCCATGCGCGCGGGACGCTTTAGGCTGTCGATTGAAGCGATCACTCGGTTGTGTACTTCCCATGACGCTGGTCCGTGATCCATGAAATCGACGCCCAAGATCTCGAAGTGCAACCGGAAAGCATCGCGCAGCTCGCCGTGCCAGTTTTTCGTCAATCCTGCCGGAGCGATGATCAAGATCCGTTCCGCCTCGCCTCGCGCCACCAGTTCTCTAATGATCATCCCGGTCTCGATCGTTTTGCCCAATCCAACCTCGTCAGCGATGAGGAATCGTCTTCGTCTCGCATTGACGACGTCGCGAGTTAACAGGATCTGGTGCGGAAGCAAATCGGTACGGCTGTTTGAGAGCTGGCCGCCTGTGTTCAAAAGCGGAAACTGAAACGCGAGCTGCTTGAGTAAGAAATCCACGGGTAGGTCCCAGTCGGCCTGCTGTGCCCGTTCCCACACATCCGCTACCACCTCGAGTCTTTCTAAAGGCACAGTCTCCAGTCGCCGACTGCCCTCAGTTTCGAACACTACGTCAGCCTGATGACTGCCGTAGGTTTCCGCCACTCGCAGCACTTCGCCAACCCCAAGGTCGGGGCGCCCCGTGAGACGCGCGTGCTGCCCTGGCTTGATTCCGTCAACTGCTGCTGCGTCTCTCATGGTGAACTCAAGTTAAAACTAACGCGATAGTATGGATGCCCAGCAAGCTCCTCCGGCGTCGGTGAGCCGAAGATCAAGTGCACTGGTAGCCGCCGCTCGGCCGGATGCTCAACCCAGAGGGTATCACCGAGCACCAAATCATTCCGAAAAACAATCTGCACGTCCGCGGACAACTTGCTTTGCAGGTCTGAGGCTGAACGCTGCAGGATGCAGCGAATCTCGTAAGCGATTTGAGGAATATTGGGCTTGGCCGCTAGCAGCACCTCTTCCAACCCTTCCACACGCAGGTCCTCGTATGGTGTGAATGCAAACGCTTCCTCCTTTAGGTCGCGCAAAAAATCGAGAAACCCG
The DNA here is from genome assembly GCA_963804425.1 of uncultured Verrucomicrobiae bacterium. Classification (GTDB taxonomy): domain Bacteria; phylum Verrucomicrobiota; class Verrucomicrobiia; order Chthoniobacterales; family JAFAMB01; genus DASTDH01. The sequence goes on from CAWDQF010000012.1 coordinate 421,852, forward strand.
ATCCGCATCTTCGCCGCCGGCAGTCCGCGCCCAGGGGTTTTCTCGATCTCCCTCCGGCCAGAAAGGCACGTGAGGTAAACATAGGAGGGCGGGTCAACGGCCTCCAATTCCGTGGGCAGCTCCTGGTCTTGATTTGTAAGCTGATCCACCAGCACTTTAATCTCCTCTAGCGCGTCGTGGAGCGGTACGGAATTGCCTTCGTGATCAACTATCTTACCGTAGTGTCGGCTGTATTCCTCAAGACACTTGCCAATCAGGACAATATTTATGTCGGCCGGCGAAAGAGGCTCGTTTCCATAGCGGCCCGCCTCGATGGCGCGAATTTCTTCGCGCGCCCGCTGACGGATTTCTTGCCGAATGCCTGCCCAGGAACGCCTCTGCGCAGACGCCTCCGGCGCCCGGCGTCTACAGACGTGAATGATGTCGTAGGCGATCTTCTGCGCGCCCATCGAGCCGCCCGTACGCGCATCAGACTCGTAGGGGTACGCGGCTTCGACCGTAAAACCGGCGTTCATCACTGATTCCAGCACTGCCTCCCAAGCAGCGTTTGCTTCATGATGGTAGGTAAAAATCAAGAGACCATCCTCCTTCAGGTGCTCACGAGCCTTCCGGAATGCCTCCGTCAAATCGCGCTCGAAATCTTCCATCGAGCGTCCGCGTGCCTTCTGCGCGATGATCTCTCCCGTCTTTGGCGTGTGATCCGGAGCGAAAGCCGGATAGGTGCGACTAAGCGCCAATCGCATCCAGACGTAGAAAAAATCCGCAACCTCGGAGTAGTTGACGTTGTCGGCGTAAGGCGGATCCGTGATCACGAGGTCGGCAGCGAGCTCTCGACTATCGAAATCGAGAATACTCTTCGCTTCGAGCGATACGTTGTGCGGTGAGCCGAGAATTTGCTCAAGACTGGGCGCGTCTTCGAGACGTAGCTCGCCGCCCGGCTTAGACCCGACGACCCGACGGTCGAATGGTTTCCAGCAGAACCGTTTACCAGCGAGGATCTTGTCTATTATGCCCACAAACGTTCCTCGTCCGTATGCAGTGCCCCAGACGGAATTCTCGCAAGGCGTCTTCGGCGGAGCGAAATCCTTACGGGACAGCGCCGGCTCGAGCTTATCGCCAGCAGGATTATAAAAACACAGCATGCATTGGTTACGAACGAGTTGAAAGAAGCCGCTCAACAACATCTCCTTAAGCACCTGGTCTTCCTCTTCGTCCATTGCTCGCAGCAACGTCGAGAGACACAACAGTTGTCGCGGGTTGAAAAGCTGGTGCCAATAAGCATAGCCGTGCCCTGGCAGATCGTTGCCTTTGACGGTCTGATATCCGAACGGAATTTCCTGCTTTGGATAGGGCAGCGTCGGTCCTTCTCGCTTCCAGGTTTCGACCGCTGCCTGATACCGTGCAAAGTCTTCGGCACAGATTCGTTTGAAGAATTTTCCGCCGTTCTTCATGATATGACACCCGTGACCTGTCGTGCGAGGTTTTGTTTGACGCGCGGGCTCTTCTCCGAACAACGAATTTGGCTCGTCTTCTCTTTCGTTGTCGTCCGAGCACGCTGCGCAGTAGCCTTCGATTGCGTAGGGCTTGAACCGCAGCCGTTGCTCAGGCGGTAACTGACGGAGCGAGTCTAGGATTCCATCCCGGCTACCACAGCTTGGACAGACGAAATCGTTATCGTTAGCGAGTGTACCCTCGTGCGGGGAGTAGTCGCTCGCGCAGACCGGGCAAAACACTTTGTCAGGCAGCTCGCCGCGACACTGCCAGATCGATTCGCAATGCGGGCACAACAATACTGTAAGCGAAACTTTTTTCCGTTCGCGTCGCGGCGCATACTTCCCAGCCGTCGAAGTTGGCAGTGGCTTGACTTGCCGTTCACACCAAGGACAGCAGACTGTCGTACCGGCTGAATAGGCCCACCGCACGTTATTGCGGCCTTCACCCGCCGCCGGTGCGGGCCTCGTTGAACATTAGCTTCGGCTCGGGCACGAGAGCCGCCGACTCGGTTTCCCAGTCGAAAGTTTTTGCGCAATCCGGGCAGCACACGTTAGGCCAGTAGCGAATGGAAGGCTTTTTTTGCGTGACGATGTAGCTCGAGAAGAGCGGCACCTCCGCTCCGCGGTCTCCCGAGCGCGCCGGACAGAGCCGGTTGCGGCAGACCGCCGACTTGACCCAGAAGGTGTACATGATGTCGGCGTCCCGAGCATTGCAGCACGAGCACTCGGTTTTGTATCGCTCGAGCAGCGTTTCGCGCACCGACTTACCGCTCCAGTCCACGAACCGGTTAGCGAGCCGGTCGAAGGCCGCTTCGAGCGCTTTGATATCCACAGGCTCTACCTCGGCTTTCACGATGAACCAAGCGACCGGATTCAAGTCGATTCCAATCACCTTACAACCCAGCCGCAGCGATTCCACGACCGTCGTGCCGCCGCCCATGAACGGATCGAGTACTAACCTGCCGTTGGTGTCGGGGTCACTCGTATGATTCTTGTAAAACTCGTCCATGATCAGCTCTGCGCCGATCTTTGTAGGATTGCCTTTTTCATCCAAAGGCAGCGGTTTGAGCGCGCCAAGCAGGACAGCGCGGAACACGCACGAGGCGCGGCGCGCAAACCATTTGTGCATCTGGTAGATCGGCCTGAAGGCCTTGCGCTCCGGAATGGCGAGCCGGTTGATCTCCACAATCGGAAAACTGTCCTCGATGGCCCGTTTCATAGTATACTTAGGTCCCCAGGTGCATAGATCATAAAGCCGGTAGCGTTCTGAAACGCCTGGTCTGCGGTGGCCACCGAGTTGCAGTTAAGCCGCCGGCCGACAGCCAGCAGGAGCGCGTCGTTTGTGAGGAGCCCAAATTCGCGCTGGATTGACATGGCCTCGAGAATGTCTGCCCTGACCGCCGGCTCAATTTTCATACCTATTCCAAGAAGCTCCCGAACGTGCGTCTGATACCGCGCAAGCCGCTGAACGGCTTCAGGACGCTCCGCTAGGGCGCGCGCGGGATTTGCCCGCTCAATCCAGCCGTTCTCACGCGCCTCAATGATCATCAGGGTATGGACCAACTCGGCCAGCACCGGCATCACTACAACTCCCCTAACTTCCCGAGAAGCACAGCGGCGCAGCAGTTGTTTACATTCATGGGACTTCTGCTGATTGGCATAGACGAGGATGTTCGTATCGATCAGCACCTCCTCGTCATTTCTAATTTGCGCCAGCCTCATATCGCCAGAATGTCTTCACGAAGGATGTCATCGATTTCATCTAGCGGTAGGGAAGTCCCATGGGAGCAAAATTTCTCCGCGGCGCGAACCGCTTCTTCCACTGAGCCACTTTCGTGCAGGTAACGATTCAGCGCTTCCTCGATCACCTCGGCCAGAGCTATACCGTCGCGCGCTGCGCGCTCCTTCGCTTTGACTAAAATCTCCTCCTCAAGAACAGTACCGATTTTCTTTTTCATCGAGATCACTTCTTTTCTAGAACAATCCAGGGAACAAGCATCTCCATCAGCGAGAGCCCGCCGTGGCGGTAGAGTCGGTTGCCCGAGGGACCTTGCGGCCGGTTCTTGATCCGCCCGCGCAGCATCGCCAGCCCCCGGTCCCGGAGGATCTGGAGATCAGGATCGTCGGCCGGCAACGGCTCATCGGCCGCAAACCATTTCGAACGCTCCTGACCGATCAGCTCACAGACGTCATCCGGGCGTATTGATTCAAGGCCCGCTCCAAAAAAAATGTAACCGTGATCGCTACTAATTATGATGCGATAGTCATGCGGCACCTGCATTACGGTGTTTTTCCACACGGTTTCGAACAGGGGAAGCAGCTCGGCAAAATGCCTAGCGAATCGTGCACCGCTGTCTTTGTAGGTCACGTCGGGGAACGCCGACCACAACAGGAGCGGTTTACCGTCATCGACGATCTGTTGTGTCCGAATGGGCGCGTCGTAGTAGAGCGCTCGCACACCCTTTTCTTTTAGGTCCTTCCGATGCGGCAGTTCGTTAGGTGCAACCGGCTTGCTCAGCAGGCGCTGATGCACGAAGTCCACAGTATTGCTCGGCAACGCAGCGTAGGAGACGGTCTGGTCGACGATCCCGTAACCGGATTGGACGGCCAGTTGCAGAAACAAGGGAAGCTCGCGCAGCGATGCGCCGTCGAAGATAACGATCGCTACACGCTTTTCTTCTCCCAGTGCATCGAGCAACGGTCTTGCCTGGGCAGCAGCGCCAGCAAGTTCGTCGTAGAATCTGTCGCCGCTAGTGGAGAGCAATTCCTCTAATTCGTAAACCTGCTTTTCCCCATCGCTCAGATATACCTCTGGCTGAGACGACTCGAACCGACTCGGCGCCCAAATCTCTGAACGCAACCACTCGATCACTGAGGGAAGCCGTGGCCCTGGCTGCACCAGCGCAGCAAATCTCTCACTCGTTAGCGTTAGCATGGTCTGTGACGGGTTCCCGGAGTTCTACTCTTAGTTCTGCTTTGTAGTCTCCGCCCGGTAGCAAAGGCAGCTTTTCAACCAACTGTTCGACGTCGGCTTTACAGAAATCGCCATTCTTGCCAATGGTCAGATCAGCGGTGATGTCGCCCAATCCTGCAATGGAGCCGCGCAGCCCAGCCGGCAGGGTTGCAAGGTCACAACTCCTCTTCTCGAAATAAATGCGAAACGTGACCTGCTTCGCGATCGCTTCTTCAAACTCCGCTAAAAGCATCGCTACCCTCTGACGCAATTCCCCGGGACCATGGCAAAAGGGCGTTTCTAGATCGATCGTCGGTTTTTCTGATTCCGCCTCGACGCCCCAAACAGTTTTCGGCTCTCCAGGCGATGAAATTACCTGGCCGCCGGATGGCTGTGTGACTGATAGCTTGGTAAGCTCAGACGAGAGTCGGAGTTTGGAGTCGGGGAACGGCTCCGTCACTAAGGCATCCGCAAGCTCCGAGTCAGTTAGCTGCGGTTTGCGGCCACAAGCACTGTCTTTTTCATGTTTAATCCCGATTTGCTTTTGGACGCACAAACTCCACAGTGCGTCGCGGATCGTCGTCTCGTGAACCGGAACGGGGTAGCCGAGCGTCTCCCTGTAAATCCGCTCGACGTCCCGGATGCGTTGGCCAAAGTAATCGAGCAAATGCGCGCTCAGGTGTTCTTCAAAGAGCTGAACGGGGTAGAACTGCTGCCGAACCTTTGCGGCGACCTCTTCCCGCGTCGTGATATTCCCAAGAGGCTCAAGCTCGACCTGATCTTCCGCAGCCGATGCGGCGTATTTCTGCACCGAAGCGAACGCAAGGCCTGCGTTCTTGAACGCTCGCAGAATGTAATCCTTGTCGTCCTTAGCAATACGCTCGAACTGGCGCCTACGCTCCGCTGAGCCAGCGCTGTTTCCCAGCTCGGCGGCTGCAATGTGGCGCTGTGCCCATTTTACAATGTCTGGATTCTCGAGCGCGTTGAAGTCCTTACTCTTGGGCTCCAGAAGGATCACCAAGTTGCGATTAGGCAAACCGAAATAGAGCGCGTGGCGCTCCTCCTTAGTGAGGCGGCGAGGAGCCAGGACATACCGCGGGCGCTTGCTGTCTAGTATCGCAAGCTCGGCTTGTGCCTGCTCTGCATCTTGGAAGATGACTGCGTTACCTTCACGGAATAGCTCGGTTTTCCAGCACTTGAAAGCCCCCGCTAGAGCATCTGAGGCCTTCACGCGAAGCGAGTGGTACTCTACCTTGGCATTCGGCTTCTCCTCTGGGTCGAAGAAATACGCACCCTCCTGCTCGTGGAAATAGGTGCCAAGCTTGTGCAGCGCCTGGAGCGTGCTCCTGAAAACGTTGACGTCGACGCCTGGTTTGACGACCTCCAACGCCATCTCCTTTTCCGCCAAACCTTTCGCGCGACCAGACGAAGCCAGCGTCGCCAGCAATACGCCGGCGACGATCTCCTCGCAGAGAGGGAGGTCGCGCAGACCATCTAGATCGCTTTGGGCACACTGTATGATTGTCGAGCCAGGATCGAGGTCGATTAATAGATTCTTGATGCTGCGTTCCCTCAAAGAAGCGTGTGCTATCGTAACCAAATCTTGTTTTCTGTGGCAGGCCCGAACCAGCGCCCCGAGCAGACTGAGCGCGCCTCTGGTCCCTTGGAACAAATTTCGAGCGTGTTCCTGAATCAGCTCGATGAGCGCGGGCGAAAAGGGAAACGACTGAAGCATTTGGTCGCAGTATTGGTCAGTAACACTGAGCCCTTTTCTCTTCCAATCATTGCGGAAGCTTATGATTACGGCCTCCACCTGCTTGCGGTCTACCGAGTGGGCGTTTTCGAAAAGGCGGTGTAAGACAATTTTCGTGCGGTCAGAAGGATCAGAAAATTTCACATCAACTCGTGGTACACGCTTGAGGGTTGCGCCAGGCTCGCGTGCCGCATCGTAGATACTCGCAAATAACGTGATGTTCGCATCCTCAGAGCGGTTTGCCTCTTCGGTGAGCATCTGAAGAAAGGCAAGATTCTGGTCGCGTCGCGCCGAATCGGCAATCATCCGGATTCCCATCTCTAACTCATCGAGAATCAGCAAAAGATGTTTCCCCTCGATCGCCGCACGCAATTCGTCCAGGTTCGGCGGGACGTCGGATGACGCGCCCTTCACTATAAGCCTCCACAGTGCATACAGCGGGAAGTCGGTGAATTTGTGAACGACGATCTCAATGTTTTCGGGCAAATCGCATTTCAGTCCGTGCTTGCGCAGCCAACCCAGGGCGACCTCCCGATTCTTCGCCAAGTGATAGATTAAGAGCTGCAGATGCGATTTTCCGCTGCCTTTGTAGCCCTCGAACAGAAAGAGTCCCTCAGACCGTTGCCTCTCGGTGAACCGGCCATGGAGTTTCTGAATGACGTGCACGATATCTTTGGTGGGCCAAGTCAGCTCAAGAAACTCGTTCGGCCTAGCTTCGAGCCGTTTTCGGGACGGATCCCGGATGTTTTCCAGATCGATAATCCCTTCGATGTGGCCAGCGAGGACGTCTTTTCGGGGTTGAAGGATGTCGGAGAAACTCATACTGGTCGGTAAGTTAAGAAAATCACGACCAACGTCAAGAAATTATATTGATTTCTAGATATGGACTAGAACTCTTATTGACGACTAGACAAGAGATATCTATAGTTAGCGCATGGTCACCATTTGTTTTTCTCCATGTCGCCCGCCGCGATTACAGAATCATCGGAACACGCGAGTGGGCGCATCACATTGGCAGAAGACATTAGCAACTCGGCAGCGCTCGACGATGACACGCGCCGTGAATTGGCGCAGGCATTCGGCATCACTGGCTCATCGGAGCTGAAAGACGGGAAATGACCCTGAACAAGATCATTGCCATCAGAAATGTCGGACGGCTCAAAAGTTCTGCACTTCCCGGTACCCCTGCTTTTGCAAAATATACATTCATTTTAGGTGCCAACGGCTTCGGCAAAACGACCATTTGCTCAATCCTTCGTTCTTTAAAAAACGGCGACGGCGCCCCGATCATCGGCCGGAAAACTCTTGGGGTGACCAACGAGCCAAGCGTAGAAATTCTAATTGAGGGCAACAACCATCGTTTTAATGCCGGTGCCTGGAGTAGCCCTTGCCCCGATCTGGCCATCTATGACGGAATTTTCACCGCTGAAAACGTGCACTCCGGTGACGTGGTGGATACAGACCAAAGGCGCAATCTCTACCGCGTCATTGTTGGTGACGCCGGAGTAGCCCTGGCCGAACAGGAAGCAGAACTCGCTGCCGAAGCCCGCGCTAAGACTGGCGAAGTGACCACGACAATGAAGGCGATTCAGTCTCATGTGCCCTCCGGCATAAGGGTTAACGAGTTCATAACCCTCCCAAGCTTAGAAGATATAGACGGCGAGATTCAAAACCAGGAAGCGAAACTAACCGCGGTACGTGAGGGCGCGACAATCAGAGCCAAACCCGCCCTATCCAAAATGACGCTACCGGTGCTTGCATCCGGCGTTGCCGAGTTACTCGCTAAAACAATCGACCGTATCGCCAAGGACGCCGAACAGCGTATCGCTAACCACCTCGCCGCGCATGGCATGGACGATGCCAGCGACAGTTGGATTATTCACGGCCTCGAGCATACCGATAAAACATGCCCATTTTGTAGCCAGGGCCTAGAGGGGCATCCATTGATCGCAGCTTACAGGGTGGTATTCAGCGATAGCTACAAGAATTTACGCAACGAGATAAGCACGATGGAAGAGCGCATCGAGCAAGACTTAGGGGAAAACGCTCTAAGCAAGCTCGACACGTTCGCCGCGCAGCATCAGAGCATAACTGAGTTCTGGACGCGTTATTGCGCCCTCGATGCGCCTAGCCTAGCCTGGCCGGTCTCAATCAATGGGATGTTGCGAAATTTATATTCCGCTGCTCACGCAATTATGGAACGCAAAGCAAACGCGCCGCTCGATGCCGTCGCACCCGATCCTGCTTTTCTGGAAGCTATCGCAGCCTACGACGCAGAAAAAATCAAAGTTGATGCCTTCAATGATGCCATTCGTCAGGCGAATATTCTGGTTGATTCTAAGAAGTTTGAAGCCGGCACCGGTGATGTGACCTACACCCAGAACGAACTGGCGCGCCTGAAGGCAATTAAAACGCGGCATAGCCCTAACGTTGCACAGCTTTGTGATGAATATGCGCGCTTAGCACGCGAAAAAACTGATTTGGAATATCGCAAAACGGCTGTCCGCCAACAACTCAATCAACATACCGCCACGGTGGTACGGCCCTACCAAGACCGTATCAACGATCTGTTGGACGATTTTAACGCCGGATTCAAAATTACGGAGACGCGGCACAGCTATGCCGGTGGCGTCGCCACGTCTAGTTATCAGCTTCTCATTAATGCAACCGCGATTGAGCTAGGCGCAGGGGATACGCCCGACAGTAGACCCTGTTTTAAAAATACCTTGAGTGCCGGCGATCGCTCTGTGCTATCGCTTGCTTTTTTCCTAGCGCATCTTGTTCGCGACCCCGCTATTGCCGACAAGGTTGTCGTTTTCGATGACCCGTTTAACAGCCAAGATGCTTTTCGGCGTCGGCAGACTATCCACGAAATCTTGAAGATTGGTCGGCGTTGTTCCCAGGTAATTGTGCTTTCGCATGATGCGACTTTCCTGAAGCAGTTATGGGAAAAATGTCCCCCGGCTGAGAGGGCGTCCATTGCACTTTCCGATCATGGGCTGGATGGTTCCAAAATTTCTCCCATTGATCTCGAAGTGAATTGCCGCGGGCGTACCGCAAACGATACAGATGCTCTGCAAGCCTTTTGCACAACTGGCGCAGGGGAACATATCGACATCATTCGTAAAATGCGCACGGTCCTGGAGACCTATATGCGCACTACTTATGCAACCCATTTTAATGGGAATGACAACCTTGGGGAAATTGTTGGCAAAATTCGTGACGGAGGCTCGGCACATTCTGCGCACCACCTTTACGATGACATAAACGAGATCAACGATTATACGGTGTCATATCACCATGGTGAGAATTTAGCAGACGCGACCCCGGACAATATTGACCCCGCCGAATTGCGCGGCTTCGCCAAACGCACCTTGGGTATTATGAAAACTTTTCAAGGCTAAAGACCGGTGTTTAGAAAATCGTCGGCCGCTTTGCCTTTCTCCTCTGCTCGTTTATTCTTCTGCTGCGTGCGCGTCGACCCACCAGCTGACGAGCACCGCCTACAAAAATGAAAATCGATATTTATACGAGTGCAACAAATGCGGGGAAGCATCTGTCTGTCCCAAATGGAACAGACCTGTCTGTAAAGGAATTGCCAAGCACTATCGATCCAGACTTGCTTAAAGTGTATTTCAATAAAACGATAGATACCGAAATCGTAACTAACCCACTCGGCATGGATCTCGATGATGTTATGAAGCAAATCAAAACAAAGGGATTTGCTGTCCATGCTACCAAGATAAGCTTTATAACATTGGTGCTTAAACCCTGATCAGAGTTTTAACACAGGAGGTTCTCTCGACTTGCAGAGCTATTGTTGGAGCTAGCAAATAGGGTCACGTCTTAACAAGCAACATCGCTCTCAGGCGTTTGACCCGTCTAGTTCAAGCTCGCATCGAGTTGTTCCTGTCCGAGAAGGAGGTCGCTCACCTTCCGCTGCTGCCCAGGAGTCCCAGGACAATAGCTCCCTGGAACAGCAAATAGTCACCGAATAGGGCCAGATCTAAACCTTCAACAACGAGGGATAGGGAGGGTCGCGCCATAACCAGCGACATTATCCACGGGCGTTTTGGTTCTCCCCGCCTAACATCGCACCGGTTTTCCAGCCGCTTGGCAAAAGCAGCACAGTCCATGAATCTGGTGCTCGGCTACCACCGGGCGAAACTCCGAAGCGGAAAGATTCGACGCAAACGCAGGCATTTCGAAACGCTCGAAGTTGATTTCGATGTTGTTACCTTGGCGCGCGAAGTCTAACAACGGTTTATCGAATTCTTCGCTCAACGGCCAATCGGTTCCTTGAATAAAATTTAGCCGCAACTTTCCGGACGGTCGATACCTGTTTTTTGCCTATTCGCTCGGATATTTTTTCCTCCGTGCAACCTCACAGCCTGTCGTTGTCTTGCAGTGTCCAACTTGATAGCATCGGCCTGTGGAGCCCCTTGCTATAACCCTCATCGTAGTCACACTGGCGGCCGTCGTCGTGCTACTAGTCGTCGTATTACGGGAGCGCAACAAGCAACAGCAACCTGATCAGGGGCCATTGATGTTGCAGCAGCAGCTCAATGCGCTGCAACAGCGACTCGACGCGTTCGGTCAGACCGTTAGCGAAAATCTCCAGCAATCCACAGCCTCGATGAACACGCGGCTGGACAAAGCCGGGGAAGTGATCGGTGACCTACGCGAGAAGGTTGGTCAGATCCACGAAGTGGGCAAAGCGGCACAGGAGCTAGTTAGTATCATGCGTGCTCCAAAACTGCGCGGCGGCATGGGCGAATTTTTCCTTGGTGAGCTACTAGCGCAAATCTTGCCCCAAGAGCATTACTCGTTGCAGCACCGGTTTAAGAGCGGCGACGCAGTGGACGCCGTAATCCGGATCGGTCCAAGTTTGGTTCCTGTCGACGCGAAATTTCCTTATGAGAATTTCAAGCGTGTCGTTGAAGCTACGGCGGAAGTAGAGCGCATCGCCGCCCGCAAGCAGTTCTTGCGCGACGTCAAGAAGCACGTGGACGCTATTGCCACCAAATACATCCTACCTGATGAGGGAACATATGACTTTGCGCTGATGTACGTACCCGCCGAGAATGTGTATTACGAGACAATCATCAAGGAGGACGCTGTCGAAGACCGTCAACTCTTCAGCTACGCGCTCGAAAAACGGGTGATTCCCGTTTCGCCGAATAGTTTTTACGCGTACTTGCAAACGATTCTCCTCGGCCTGCGTGGGATGAAGGTTGAAGAACGCGCCCTAGAAATCCTCGCTGAGTTGGCGCGCCTTCGTGGCGATTTCGAGAAAATCCAAGAAAATTTCCGCGTCCTCGGGCGTCACCTAACCAATGCGAGTGGCAGTTACTCGGAAACGGAGAAAACGATGACAAACCTCGACGCCAAACTCACCCAAATCGAGCAGCCCCCGCGCGGCTCCGAAATCACCACTCCGCCTTCGCTGCCGAACTGACCCGGACCCATCTCGCAAGACGTTGAACTTCTCCGTTCGGGCTTCCGCGCGGCGCGGCTCCGGGAACCTTGGAGGCTAGTGTACCAATAAGGGACGTGTCTTAAACTTTAGACAATGCCTCTCGGCAATGAGGACGAAGGCGTGAATGTCTAATGTACAAGACACGTTTCTTTCATTCTGGACTCTTTGAGATCAGCCGGAAGGTTCGTCACAGAATCAATCTCGCTCTGAAGCTTCGGTCCTTAGAACCCTTCGAAAACGAGGATCTCGCGACCGAAGGTTGTTGAATCCCCAGAGGATTCCCGCACCTCCCCAAAGACCTCTCGGCTGTAGATGTCGCGGCCCGACTCCGACCATGCTCCGAGGCATATACGTCAAAATGCGTATAGACAGTTTCCCCACAGATCTTAGCGTAGGAGTTGCAGGATTCATGTAATGAACCTGCGCACCGATAAGGAGACTCCATGGCCAATACCCGGACCCAAAGTGATCGCGCGACGCGGCAACTGGTTTAAGGAATGGCCCAGCTTTCACGCTGACGCAGTTAATTTCAAGATTGGAGAACGATATGGTTGAAACTGAGAAGCATGAACATGCCTTGACGCAAAAGGCATTAGAAACGCTCACCAAGTGGGGGAAAGACCCAACCGTCGACGGTGGGGAAAATATTGCATTTTCCCTTTCCCGTCAGGGAGCCCCTAGCGACGCATTCCTGGGTACCGGAGATTGCACGCCCTTTACCCCCACCGGAAAGCGCGGCATCCTGAACGGTCAGCCGCTCGGATCTACCGGGGCACCGATTGCCTATTTCGACGATTTCAGTGGAAGTCCGCCTACGGTGAACCAAGTGCCCTGCAAATTTTCGTTTGACCTGAATACTGGCAAGGTTTCGCTGAAGGGGGCGTTTCCCAACTTGCCGGCAAACTTGAACTTTACCGTTGAGTATCTGAAGGAATTTGTCGGTGCCGATGGTCGAAATATCGTGTTCTATTCAGAGAAGACCTCTGATAACGCGGGGTATATAATCGCCCTACAGCTCGTGGGAGCGTCCTGACTCCATGGCCAATACACCGACCGATGTAATCGCGCGTTACGGCAACTGGTTTAAGGGCAGCGACGACTTATTCACGCATTGTTTGATACTGAGGAGCGGAGAACGCCGACTGTTGGGTCAGGGATTGCGCGCGGTCACGCTAAGCAAGTCTAACGTGTCGCCCGCGAAGCTCAAGCAGCTAAAGGCCGCACTCGCCCCCATTCCGGCGACGTGGGCCGACGCCAGCTATGCCGGATACAATTTCATCACAGACGCGGAATCACCCACCGCAAGCGAGATCGCGGTCTACGGCAAGAAAGCCGGCAGCGGACTGCCCGGATACTTCGTCCCGCCGGCCGGTTCCGAGACGGAAACACTGGTCAAGGCGATCGCCAACATCGACTGAGGCAATTCAATAAGTGACGAATCTTTAAGACAGGTCCCTTATTGGTATCCTCTACTGTTGACCCCGTTAACACCTCACGCCAAGACGCAAAGTCGAATATTAACTGCGCACAAGAGTTCGCGGAGACCAAGAATACCTTCTAACAGGAGCTCACAGAGGTAACGGAGAAACCGTTCAGCTGAAGTCGGAGCCAGAAAAGCCAATAAGGGACATGTCTTAACTTTAGACATTGCTTTTGGGCAATGAGGACGAAGGCGTGAATGTCCAATGTTACGACACGTCCCTTTCATTCTAGACTACAAAATCGATTCGGGTTCAGTCGCGCCAGGGCAGCACCCATTCTCAACGGGACCATGTCGTCCGATTGGCCGTGAAGAATTGCAATCTCCGGTACTCGATTCTGTGAGAGAATCGTTTCAAGGGAACCACCGCCACCCGCTCATGAATCAGCGCGCTCTCAGCCTCTCAGGGCCGCAGCCAAACCCTGAGGGGTCCCACACCATGAAAGCCTAAAGCTTGAAGGCCTTCTAGTTCTGCGCCTCGATCATATCCGACCAGGGGATTACCCTTCGCGAATTCCGCGACAAGAGCAACGGCTTCGCTGCGATAACGGTCTCTGCCGGAATCGGGCGCAAAGAAATTCGAGAAGCCGACTACTCCAGCGCGAGAGCGGTTGGCGATGCAACCGGCGACAATTCGACCGTCGCGCTGTGCTCCGAAGAAAGCAAGCGATGCATCGGTGAGGAGCGTGGGTAGAAAGACCGGTGAAGCGGTCGACGAACCCGACGCCGCCCACGCTGCTTCCCAACGGATGAGTTCACATTCAGTCTCAACCTGGGACCATGAGGAACTGCAATTTTGGGGCCGCGCCACAGGTGATGGCTCAAACCAGATCCATTCCGCATCGAACAGCACGTGGAAGCCGGATTTGGTGAGATCGAGGGTGTCGAACGCGTCTTTGACCGAGAAGCCTTGAGGGAGCGCCTCCCCAAGCTGCGCAATCGCCGCATATTGCTCAGCCAGCCCCGACCGCGTAAGGGTTATGGCGTTGGAATAATACGGCGGCCCGACCCGCGGCTGAAACCAAATCTCAGGCGTGAAAGTGCCCGGAACGCCATGAGCGCGACAGACTCTATCGCACCATTCCGCGCTATTGCTCGTACAAATCGTGGTTTCGTCCTGGGTTGACATGTTATGAGGCATCTCAAAAAGCCGGGCGGCATGGATGCTACTATAGCGCGCTAAGAATAAGGGACGGATCTGATTAGACCAACGGAAGCATCAGCTGCGTCCTTCAGGGCCAACAGAAATAGTCAAAAGCTCCATACTCGCCGCCTAAGATACCCAAGGGGTGTTTTGGGCACGGGAGAGCAAGTTTGATGCAAATGGTGAAGTGGGTTTGCCGAAAAGGTATCGATAGGGTCACGTCTTAACAAGCAACAAGATGCTTGGCGCTGACGTCCCGGGAAAGACCTTACGAAAAACCATTTCGTCTCAGAAACGTCCCCGTCATTATCACTACGCAGTACCTCCGCCAATTAACTCAAGATCCGCGATCATTTCGGAAGGAAGGCGCAGCGTTGCAGCATTGAGATTCTCACGAAGATGTTCGACTGAAGATGTGCCGGGGATCAACAGGATGTTGGGCGAGCGCTGTAGAAGCCAAGCAAGCGCAACCTTCATCGGCGTGGCCTGCAGTGACGCTGCTGCTGCGTCGAGCGTCGCCGACTGTAACGGGCTGAACCCTCCCAGTGGGAAGAACGGCACATAAGCAATGCCTTGCGCGGCGAGGTCATCGATGAAGCCATCATCGTTCCTGTGTGCCAGGTTGTACAGATTCTGCACACAGACTATCTCGGTAATTGACTGAGCCTCGGTCACCTGCTCGGGATTGACGTTACTCAGCCCGAGATGACGAATCAGTCCCTGGCGCTTGAGCTCGGCAAGCACAGTCAGGGGTTCTTCGATGGATCCCTCCGATGGCCCCGCTACGGCTCCAACTCGAAGATTGACGACATCCAGCGTGTCGAGTCCCAGATTTCGGAGATTGTCGTGAATGGCATCGACCAGTTCTTGGTGCGAAAGAGCATGAAGCCAAGACTTGTCTTCACCCCGGCGAGCGCCCACCTTGGTGACAATCACCAGGCCATCCGGATAGGGATGAAGCGCCTGCTTAATGATCTGATTGGTCACATGCGGACCGTAAAAGTCGCTGGTATCGATATGATTCACGCCGGCCGCAACCGCCTCTCGCAGAACAGCAATCGCACCGTCGACATCACGGGGCGGTCCCCACACCTGCGGACCGGCAAGTTGCATCGCGCCATAGCCCATGCGGTTTAAGGTCATCGAGGTGCCAAGAAGAGTAAAGCTGCCGCCAAGGTCCATTTGTTTCGTCATTCGGTTTCTCCTATACTAGTGCACCACTTCCGTGACTGGTATAGCAGCGTTGCGATCAAAATGGGCCGCCGGCAAGGCGCGACGAAGGAGCATATCTGAATCGATACGTGACTGAGGAGCAACGCGGCCGCCGACCCATTTTCATCGCAACCCTCTGGGCTGCGCGGATTTTGGCCGGGTGCTTTGTTGCTCGTCGGTCAAAGACCACAGCGGGTATTCTCCCTCCTCGCGCCGCGCACCCAACCAAAATCCGCAGCAGCGCTGCTATACCAGTCACGGAAGTGGTGCACTAGTCGCTAGAATAGACACAAAGAACACATGGCGTGGCGGAGTCGCAACCGAAAAGGACCACTGTATTGGCGTGCCGGCGTAGGGGCGTATCGGCGAAAAAACTTTCTAGATTTTCGCGTTACGAATCGTGATCGTGCAACCTGTACCAAAGGGAAGAAGGTCTCACGCAAAAACGCAAAGGCGCCAAGAAGAACTTCAGACAGAAGTTAGTAAAGGCAACGAAGGTGAGCAGGACTGATATCGATCAAGCGCTTGCTGTTCCGATCTGCCGTTTAAAATCTTTCTTGGCGCCTTTGCGTCCCTGGCTGACGACTTGTCCGCCATAGCCTTGGCGACGCCGGAAGCCTTGGCGAAGTCTGCTTTGCGTGAGATCTCTTGTTTCCGCACGGAACGCTGCGCGTGGGCGCGCCCGTGGCGTTCGCCCGCTCGATTCTTGGACCGATCCTGGGAGACTTTCTGGCTTTGTATCCGGAGTTGCGCGTGCACGTGCAATTACTCGCCGCAGAGATCTCTCCCCGTGAGAGGAGTCTCGACCTGATGATACGTCCCGGAACCTTTGGAGGATTCCGGGCTCCTGGTGAAACCTCTCATGCGGATACGGCTTGGAGCGTACGCCAGCCCCCTTTATCTGGAGAATCGCGATATCCCGGATTCACCAGCCGCTCTTCGCCAGCAGAGCTGCATCACGATGAGTTGCGGAGTGTTTGGAGAGCCGGGCGATTCGGCAATATGGCGTCTGCGCCGCGGCGCGAATGTGCAAGAGGTAAGAGTGGAATCACGGGTCGCGGTGCCCGATCCAATGATCAACCACCAGCTCGCTGTAGCCGGGGCAGGTGTGGCGCTGCTGGCTCAGTCAATGGCGCGGGTAGACGTGGAGCGGGGCCGTCTTGTCCGCCTTTTGCCTGACTGGGAACCTGAGCCGGTTGAGCTCCACGCTGTGTATCCCTCGCGGCTGAACTCTTCGCCAAAGGTGCGCGTTTTTCTGGAGTTCTTGCGTGAACACTTGGGCGCATAGCGGTTTAAGCATGCCTTGATGGGGAGATGTTTTGGAGCGCGTTCAGCGTCGCGGTTTTGTAGAGCACTCCGAGAGTCGGAAGATTTAAGCAAGCGTCGTCAAAGAGATTCGCTGAGGCATTGCACATCATTGCCACAAGGCCGATGTGCACGACCTCCGTCGCGAGGTCGCCCATGATATGCACGCCGATCAACTTCAGATCGTCCTGACGAAAGAGCAACTTCAGAAAGCCGTCCTGGTCGCCGATGATTCGGCCCCGCGCATTTTCCCAATAGTTCGCCCGTCCCACGATGTAAGCGACGCCCTTCTTTTTGAGCGACTCCTCTGTCTCGCCGACCATGCTGACTTCGGGAATGGTGTAGATGCCGTTGGGCAGGAGCGGGGAAGTCGCGCTTTCGCCGAGGCCAATCGCGTGGTACACCGCCCGCCGCGCCTGCTCCATGCTCGTAGAGGCAAGGGCCGGAAAACCGATGACGTCACCCGCGGCATAGATATTTTCGACGTTCGTCTGGAAATGTTCGTTCACGAGAACGATCCCTCGCTCGGCTGTTTTCACTCCCGCTTTCTCGAGTCCCAGCTTGGCCGTATTGCTCTGTCTTCCCGCTGCGACCAGCACCGCATCGGCGGTCAGTGCCGCTCCGGAGGAGAGTTCGAGCCGAACGCTACCGGATTCCGTTGGAATGCATTTATGCACCTTTTCTTTCCAGTGAAAGACGATCCCGCTGCGTTGCAACGCGCCCGCCAGTGCCTGGGAAACTTCCGCATCCAAAAAAGGCAGGAGGACATCGCGTCCGTCGAGTATGTGGACCTCGGCGCCGAGTGCGCGGAAGGTGCACCCGTATTCAGCGCCGATCACACCCGCCCCGACGACCGCCAGAATCTTGGGAATGCGGTTCAGCTTCAGGATAGTATCGGAATCGTAAATTTCGCCGTCACCGAAAGGAAAAACGTCGGGATGAACCGGAGAGGAACCGGTACCGATGAGGATCTTTTCGCCGCGCAACCTGGTCTCCCCGCCGGGGGCCGAAGGATCCTTTTCTCGATCTTCGGAACCTAGGCGGACCTGGACCGTATGCGCGTCGAGGAAGGTGCAGGCCCCGAAATAGGTCGTCGCCTTGAGCACCTCCAACCTCTGCGTGATAGTCGCGTGAAAAGCATCCTTCACGTGCTCTTCGTGGCCAAGAAAATCGGCGACGGTCACTTCGCGGCGTAGCGAAAGATCGACTCCATAGAGGTTGCGTGACTTAAGACCTGACAAGGCCAGCGCCGTCTCGCGCAGTGTTTTGCTCGGCACCGTTCCGGTGTTGATCCCCGCGCCGCCGATCGCCTGATGGCGGTCCACCAGCGCCACGCTTTTGCCGAAACTCGAAGCTACCATTGCTGCAGTGATGCCGGCGGGACCGCCCCCGATCACCACCAAGTCGTAAGTTTGCGGATCGTTGGTCATAATTTCACCTTAGACTTAGAAACTGAGCGGCGCCCAGACAAGGGTTCGTAGGGGTCCGGTGACGGACCGGACTGCAGTCGCGTCAATGGGTGCTGCCCTGCACTTAGATCGTAGACTACTGCACTTAATTCGTCGACTGATGTCGCTCTGAATTTGGGGTGTCACGGTGTACTTGAATCGTAGACACGCTCCCTCCTATAGCATCTGGTTCAATCGTAATATCACGGCCGAACTTTTTCAGGGCCGCTTTAAAGCCGTACTCCATGAGCCATCCACTCAGCCAAATTGGAGTCTCCCGATCAACCGGAGAAAAAGATGAGGTGCCAAGAATCCTATTTCCGAATCGCCATGAATAAGGCGCCGTCATCGCTCAATCCGACGTGCTTTGCTTGGTCCAGGATGGTTTCAAGCTCACGACGGAGGAGAGGGTCGTTGTCGACTTTAGCAAAGGGTACGGCAGCATCGACAGGCAGTAATACTTCGGGCGCGTCGCGTCCTCGCGCACCTCGAAGGCGCGCCGCTCGTCCCAATACTGCTGCGCGGCGCGCTCGACGGCGGCCGGATCATAGCTTGCTTGCATCCGTTCTTATGGCAGGCGCAGCGGCACGAAAATCTGGGCGTCCTCGCGTTGAATCAGCAGCGCCACGTTCTTGCCGGCGCGCTGGCCGCATCCTGCAGCTCCTTCACCGAGTGCACGCGCTTGCCGTTGACGCCGAGGATGATGTCGCCCGGCTGCACCTCCGCCGCCTGCGCCGGGCCGCTGACCTCCTCGACCAGCAGGCTCCCCTGCGTGCCGGCCTGCTCCTTCTCGCGCGGCTCGAGCGGTCGCACCGTCAGTCCGAGCGCGCTCGCCTGATCGCCGCTGTGCTCCTGCGGCTTGCCGCCGCGACTGGCGACGCTCTGCGGCTGCTCCTTGAGCTCGGCGACCTTCACGTTGATGCTCTGCTCCTTGCCGTTGCGCCACACCGCGAGCTTGGCATCCGCGCCCGGCTTCATCGCGGCGATCGCTCCGGAGAGCTCGCCGTAGCGCTCGATCGGATGGCCGTCCGACGGCGAGGATGACATCGCCGGCGGCACGCCGGCATGGGCGGCGGGCCCGTCCTTCTCCACCGAGGACACCAGCGCGCCGCGCGGCCGGTCGAGACCGAAGGACTCGGCGAGCTGCGCGTTGACGTCCTGGATGGTGACGCCGATACGGCCGCGCACCACGTGGCCGGTCTTGATGAGCTGCTCCTCGACGTTGCGCGCCACATCGATCGGGATGGCGAACGAGACGCCCATGAAGCCGCCGGTGCGGCTGAAGATCTGCGAGTTGATGCCGATCACTTCGCCCGCCATGTTGAACAGCGGGCCGCCGGAGTTGCCGGGATTCACGGCCACGTCGGTCTGGATGAACGGCACGTAGTTCTCGCCCGGCACCGAGCGCGCGGTGGCGCTGATGATGCCCGCGGTGACGCTGTTCTCGAAGCCGAACGGCGAGCCGATGGCGAGCACCCACTGTCCGGGCTTGATGCGCGAGGGATCGCCGAGCTTCACGATCGGCAGGTTGTGGCATTGATCTTGATCACCGCCACGTCGGTGCGCTCATCGGCGCCGATCACCTTGGCCGGGAATTCCCGCCGGTCGGTGAGGCGCACCGTCACTTCCTCGGCGTTGGCGACCACGTGCGTGTTGGTGAGGATGTAGCCGTCGGAGTTGACGATGAACCCCGAGCCTGCGCCCCGCACCGGCGGCTGGCGCGCCCGCGGGCCCTGGTCGGGTGCCGGAATGCCGAAGCGCCGGAAGAAATCATAGAACGGATCGTTGGGTGAGAGCCCCTGGATGCCGCCGCCCGCCGGCGCCTTCTCCACGACCTCCACGTTCACCACCGCAGGCCCGTAGCGCTCGACCAGCTGGGAAAAATCCGGGCAGTGCGCGCACCATCGGCTCGGCGGTGCGGGCGGCGCGGTCGGCTGCGCGGCTGCCAGGCGCGAGCCGGGCTCGCAGGACGGCCGGCGGGCGAGCCGCGCGCGCGGCGGCCGCGGCGGTAGCCGCGGACTGCGCGCGAACAGCTCGCGCGAACACGCCGCGAGCGCCATGCGCCAGGCCGCACAGCCGCCAAGCGACCCGGCTGCAGCGGGCGCAACGTGCATTCATGTCGAACTTGGCAGTCATGGCAACCGCCCGGGTCGGGCGGCGCGCCTCCTATCATTCCGCACCCACAGCCCGTATGCCAGCGCCAGCGTCGCAAGGCTCACCACCAGCCAGTTTCCAACATGCGCGTAGGGCGTCAGGCCCGCTGTAAGGCACAATTCTTGAGACCAGCGCCACGGGCCTGAATTCCGGGGCCCGGGCGATGACTTCGCCGTGCGGGCCGATCACCGCGGAAATGCCGTCGTTGGCGGCGCGCACCAGGTAGCGGCCGGCCTCGAGCGCGCGCATGCGGGCGATCTGAAAGTGCTGGTGGCGGGCGCTCGAGTGGCCGAACCAGGCGTCGTTGGTGACGTTCACCAGAGCGTCGGCGCGCGGCAACACACGAGCATGGAGCTGCCGTAGGCGTCCTCGTAGCACACCGTGGTGCCGAGCTGCAGGTGCGCCGCGGGCAGCGGGGGCTGCTCGGCGCGCCCGCGGGTGAAGTCCGAGTACGGCAGGCTCATCAGGCGCATCCAGGCGCGCACGAAGTGCGGCACCGGGAAGAATTCCGCAAACGGCACCAGGTGATGCTTGTCGTACCAGCTCACCTTGTCATCGAGCGCCAGCACCGAGTTGAAGTAGCGCGTTGTCGTGCCGCCCGCGCCGGCGGCCTCGGCGCGCAGTACTCCCATCACCAGCGCCGCAGCCATGGGCGCGTGCTTCGCGGTAGAGGTTGTTGATGTAGGGCACGATGATCGTTGGCGACGTCGGCGGGGCGGACTCCGGCCAGACGATGAGGCGCGCTGCCGCAGCACCTGCTCGGTGAGCGACTGGTAGAGGTCGAGCGTGGTGTCATGGTTGCTCTCGAGCCATTTCTCATCCTGCGGGATCGCGCCCTGCACCACCGCCACCGGTGAGCGGCGGCACCGGTCGGGTGCGTCCAGGAGTGCCGGTACGAGCGCCGCACCCGCCGGCCAGGGAACGAGCAGCGCAGCCGCGGCGATGAGGCGCACGCGCGCGGCGCCGCAGCACGAGCGCCGTCAGCGCGCCGGCGCACACCAGCAGCAGCGCGCTGATGCCGTAGACGCCGGCGAGCGGCGCGAAGCCGGCGAGCCAGGTGTCGGTCTGCGAGTAGCCGAGCGACAGCCAGGAGAAACCCGACAGGAACCAGCCGCGCCACCACTCGATCAGCAGCCACGCCGCCGGCAGCGCCAGCAGCCAGCGCAGCCGCGCCCGTCGCCGGCAGCCAGCGCGCCGACCGCGTAGCCGAGCGCGGCGTGATACAGCCCCATGATGCCCACGAGCCCGAGCATCAGGACCAGGGCGAGCCAGATGGGCGCGCCGCCGAAGCCGTGGATGCTGATGTACAGCCAGTAGGTGCCGGCGGCGAAGGTGGCGAAGCTGAACCAGAAGCCCAGCCGCGCCGCCTCGCGCGGGCTCGCGCCCTGCCACAGCCACATGAGCAGCGCCGGCGCGAGGACCGCGAGCGGCCACAGGTTGAGCGGCGCAAAGGCGCCGGCAGCACCGCGCCGGCGAGCAGCGCGAGCAGCGCGCGCAGCAGCGCGGACGCCGGCCGGCCAGGGCGTAGCGCGCGCCGCCGCGCTCGCGCCGGCGGTCTCGGCTGATGCGGCTGCATGGCAGCGCCAGGCGGTGCCGCCCGCGGGCCGCTCTTCGGGCGGCGGCAGCACATCGCGCGGCGCCACCACGCGCAGCGTATCGATGCGGCGGCGGTCGGCGCGCAGCACCCGGAACTCGAAGCCGTCGATGCTGGCTGCTCTCGCCGCGGCGCGGCAGCCGGCCGAGCTGCTTCATCAGCAGCCCCGCGACGGTGTCGAAGCCTTCCGCCTCCGGGAGCCGCGCGCCGAAGTACTCGTTGAACTCCTCGATGCGCGTGACGCCGCGCACGGTGAACTGCCGCTCGGCGTCGCGGCGGATGTTCTGATCGTCCTCGACGTCGAACTCATCGTCGATCTCGCCGACGATCTGCTCGATGACGTCCTCGATGGTGCACCAGCCCCGACACGCCGCCGTACTCATCGACCACGATCGCCATGTGATTGCGGTTGCGGCGGAATTCCTTCAGCAGCACGTTGAGGCGCTTGGACTCCGGCACGAACACCGCCGGGCGCATGTACTCGCGCATGTCGAAGCGCTCGCGCTTCTCGGCGGTCGTGAGGCGCAGCAGGTCCTTCGCGAGCAGGATCCCGACGATGTCGTCGCGGTCCTCGTCCATCACCGGAAAGCGCGAGTGGCCGGACTCGACCACCACCGGCAGGATGCGCGCCGCGCGCTCGTCGCGCCGCACGAACACCATCTGCGCGCGCGGCACCATGATGTCGCGCACCTGCAGATCGCCCGACCTCCAGCACGCCCTCGAGCATGGTGAGCGCGTCGCTGTCGAGCACGCCGCGCTCGGCGGCTTCGCGCAGCATCGGCGAGCAGCTCCTTGCGGTCCTGCGGCTCGCGCCGCGAGCCCGTGCGTCAGGCGCTGCAGCCAGCGTCCGGTGGTGTTCAGATCCTTCGCCATCGCGCCTTCAGCTCCGGTAGGGGTTGGCGAAGCCGAGGCGGCGCAGCACCGCGATCTCGCGCCGCTCCATGCGCCGCGCGTCCGCGGCGCGCTCATGGTCGTAGCCCACCAGGTGCAGCGCGCCGTGCACCACCAGGTGCGCCCAGTGCGCCTGCAGCGTCTTGTCCTGCGCGCGCGCCTCCTGGCGCAGCACGCGCGGGCAGATCACCAGCTCGCCGAGCGGCGCCGCGCGGCGCGCCGCGCCGCGCGGCAGCGGCGCGGGGAAACGACAGCACGTTGGTCGGCTGGTCGCGGCCGCGATAGCGGGCATTGAGGCGCGCGCTCTCCGCCGCCCCCACCATGCAGCACGCCGAGCTCGCGCGCCGGCGCCGCGGCGCCCGAGCGCCGCGCTCGCCCAGCGCGCGAGATCGCGCCGCGGCGGCGACCAGCCGCGCACGCGCCGCCGCAGCTGACCCGCACGCCGCGGCGCCGAGCAGCGGCTGCAGGCGGCGCAGCGCTGCGCGCGCGCGCTCACGAGGAGCTCCCGCGCGACTCGTAGGCCTGCACGATGCGCTGCACCAGCGGATGGCGCACGACATCGTGCGCATCGAAGAAGGTGAAGGCCACGCCCTCCACCCCGCGCAGCACGTCGACCACGTGCGAGCAGCCCGACTGCCTGCCGGCCGGCAGATCGGTCTGGGTCACATCGCCGGTGACCACCGCCTTCGAGCCGAAGCCGATGCGGGTGAGGAACATCTTCATCTGCTCGATGGTGGTGTTCTGCGCCTCATCGAGAATGATGAAGGAGTCGTTCAGCGAGCGGCCGCGCATGAAGGCGAGCGGCGCGACCTCGATGACATTGCGCTCGATGAAGCGCGCCACGCGGTCGAAGCCCATCATCTCGTAGAGCGCGTCGTACATCGGCCGCAGGTACGGATCGACCTTCTGCGTCAGGTCCCCGGGCAGGAATCCCAGCCGCTCGCCCGCCTCCACCGCCGGGCGCACCAGCACAGCCGCCGCACCCGATCGGCCTGCAGCGCCTCGACCGCGCAGGCGACGGCAAGATAGGTCTTGCCGGTGCCGGCCGGGCCGATGCCGAAGGTCAGATCGCGCGTGCGGATGTGCTCGAGATAGTCGCGCTGATGGGCGCCGCGCGCGCGGATGCCGCCGCGCGGCACGCGCACGCCGTGCTGCGCGCACGTCCATCCTCCGCCGGCGAGGCGGCCCGGACTCGCGCTCGCGCAGCGCCAGGTGCACGTGCTCGGGCGTGATCTCCTCGCTGCTGCGTGAGCGCGAACAGCTCGCGCAGCAGATCCTCGGCGCTCGCCGCCTGCGCGCCGCTGACGCGGAAGGTGTCGCCCGCGGCGGTGGATCGCGCACGTCGAGGCGCGTCTCGAGCAGGCGCAGGTTCTCATCGAGCGGCCCGCAGAGGTTCGCCAGGCGCGCGTTGTCGGAGGGGCCGAGCTCGAATTCCCGCCGCGGTTCGGATGCTGAAGCGCCACTGCGCTCAGCCGCCGGCCGCGACTGAGCCGCGGTGCCTGCGCGCCGCGCCGCGCCGCTCAGCCGTCCGCGCAGGCTGTGCGGCCAGCGCCTCGGTGACGATCACATCGGCGAAGCGGCCGATGCAGCGCGGCGGGCCCGGCGAAGTTCACCCAGCGGTTGTTCGCGGTGCGCCCGGCGAGCTCGCGCGCGTCCTTCTTCGCCGGCCGCTCCACCAGCACGCGCTGGCAGCTGCCGACCATGCGCGCGCTGATGCGCGCGCCTGCGCGTCGAGCTGCGCCTGCAGCCGCGCCAGGCGCTGCTTGCTTGACGGCGGGCGGCACCTCGTCCGGGAAGCGACGCCGCCGGGGTCCCGGGCCGGCGGCTGTAGATGAAGCTGAAGGACTGGTCGAAGCCCACCTCGCGCACCAGCGCGAGCGTCGCCTCGAAGTCGCGCTCGCTCTCGCCGGGGAAGCCGACGATGAAGTCGGAGGAGATCGCAGATGTCGGGCCGCACCGCGCGCAGGCGCGCGCACCTTGCTCCTTGTACTCGAGCGCGGTGTAGCCGCGCTTCATGAGCGCGAGCATCCGGTCCGAGCCGCTCTGCACCGGCAGGTGCAGATGATTGGCGAGCTTCGGCACGCTCGCGATACGCCTCGATCAGGCTGTCGTTGAATTCGAGCGGATGCGAGGTGGTGAAGCGGATGCGCTCGATGCCGGCAATCGCGCGCGACGTGATGGATCAGCGTCGCGAGATCCACCTGCGCGCCATCGGCCATCGCGACCCGCGATAGGCGTTGACGTTCTGCCCGAGCAGCGTGATCTCCGCGACGCCCTGCGCGGCGAGCTGCGCGCACCTCCGCGAGCACCGAGTCGAAGGAGCGGCTGACCTCCTCGCCGCGCGTGTAGGGCACGATGCAGAAGCTGCAGTACTTGCTGCAGCCCTCCATGACCGACACGTAGGCGCGCGCGCCTTCGGCGCGCGGCGCGGGCAGGTGATCGAACTTCTCGATCTCCGGAAAGCTCACGTCGACCACCGCGCGGCCGGTGCGCGCGCCGCTCGCGCGATCATCTGCGGCAGCCGATGCAGGGTCTGCGGCCCGAACACCAGGTCGACGAAGGGCGCGCGCTCGCGTGATCGCCTCGCCCTCCTGGCTCGCCACGCAGCCGCCCACGCCGATGATGACCTCCGGGCCGCTGCGCCTTGAGCGCGCGCCACTCGCCCGAGCAGCGAGAACACCTTCTCCTGCGCCTTCTCGCGCACCGAGCAGGTGTTCATCAGCAGCACGTCCGCCTCGGCGGGATCGTCGGTGGCGCGTGAGGCCCAGCGTGCGCGCGCAGCACGTCCGCCATGCGCGCGGAGTCGTACTCGTTCATCTGGCAGCCGAAGGTCTTGATGAAGTAGCGGCGGGGCATGGCGGGGCTTGACTGAAATTCTACCCTACGGGGGTCGTTCACGGTGCCGCAACGTTAGCGCATCCGACCAGGAAAAATCATGTTTCCGTCGACTTGCGGACACCGAGCGGGGTGCTGCTCGGGCTCGGCTTGTCGTTCTGAAGCTGCGCTCAGAAGGGGATATCGTCGTCGAATTCCTCGCGGCTGCGGTGCTGCCGCCAGCGGCGGATTCCTCGGGGTAGGATGGCGAGGGCGATTGCCTCCGCTCGTGAAGCCAAAACACAGCGCAGATACGAGGACCACATCCGGTCAAAAGCATGTTCCCTACGACACCGCGCGGCTTGAGCTCTGCCCTGAATTTGCTCTCTAGCCGTCTCAAGGACCGGATGTTTCTCCCAGGCCGGCGAGGGCTTGGAGCGGAAATCTACTGAGAACTGCGTGGCGCGTGACATGGATTCGTGCCTTGTCTTTGCGCTCCGAGGATGGAATTGGGGGTACGGTGTCGGGATCTTCAGCCTCAACCGCAGGCGAGTCCTCCCGTGCATGGCCCGCCCGAAATTGTGTACTCCGCGTCGTCATGTTCCACAGATCCTCCTCGCCGCGCAAAAAAAAAAGACCGACCGCAAACACCCGGTCAGTCAGTCAGGCTAGAAACTAAAGCTAGAGCGGCCAAAAACTCTTACACCGCCACGTTTAATCATGGCGCAAAGCGATCGTGCAGTCAAGCAAAAAAGGCTCCATTGTCATGCCCTCACGGGGCGAGGGATCATTGATTGGATTACGCCACGTTCTCATCGACTGCCGCGCATCTATTTAAAGCCTTGGCACGCAATGCCTCCTCCTTTCCTCTCAATTGTGACTCAGCGCACTCTCACGTGACTGCTATTCGGGCCCGAGCTTGAGCGGGCGTATCGTTTTGTCGTGAACGAAGTGCCCGACTAACATGAGCTGTACTCCGATACTGACTGAGCGTGTGCGCAAAAATAGGAGCGTCGTTGAAAATCTGAAGGGACATATCGTGCTGCAAGACGCGATCGCGGCGTTCTCGAATTTCTTCTTTAGCGTTCCAGGCGCGCTTGCTCATGTGCATGGCACATACGGCCTGTTGACGGAGCAGATCAACCTTCACGGAACGTTGCGCGTCGATAACAAGCTGTCCAAGACATCGAAGGGGATGAAATCATTTTTGCTGAAATTTGTGGAACCACTGTTAAAAAAACAGAATGCTGGAGAGATCGTGCCCATCAAGATCGGCGGAACCTATAGCCACCCGTCTTATGGACTGGATTTAGCCTCATAACTAACAAGTGGGTCGTCGATCTCCCCGCTCGACGGACGCCCATACCCGGCATATCAGGCGCGAGTCGAGAATATCCGCTTGAACGGGCTTGGTGTTACTGATGGAAGGAGCTTTTCTCGCCAGTTGTCCGGCAGTCCGCCTTCCGATGCGACGCTCGAGGACCTCAGTGTATGATGCTCCGATGGTAGAACGTGTCCGGTCCAGGGCGCTCGCCGGCCTGCTAACCTGGCCTCTACTGCTCCCTGCGGCCGTGCTGTCGCAGTCGTCGGTAGCGGTGCTACACACTGAGGGCCTGGTCACGGCTTTCTCGTGCTGCGCACACTAGAAGGCGACGCCCTCGCCGATGGTGATGTGACACAGATCGCCCATGGCGATCGGGTGACTAGCCATCTAGTTTTTCGTTTCAAGGACGGCTCGGTACACGAGGAAACTGTTGTCTTTTCTCAGCGCCACAGTTTCCGAGTCGTAAGCGACCACCTCCTGCAAAAGGGCCCGGCGTTCAAACGTCCGATGGAAGTCTCGATCGACGGTTCAACGGGCCAGATCACGGTCCGTTATACGGACGATGACGGCAAAGAGAAGACCGTGACCGACCGGCTCAAACTTCCGCCCGACGTCGCTAACGGCATGATTCTGACGCTGCTGAAGAACATCCGACCCGATGTGCCGCAAACAACAGTTTCGATGGTGGCAGCTACGCCAAAACCGCGGCTCGTGAAACTCTTGATCTCTCCCGAAGGCGAGGAGTCGCTCTCGGTCGGCGGCTCCAGCTACAAAGCTACTCGTTATGTCGTAAAGGCCGAGTTCGGAGGCATCGCCGGATTACTGGCACCACTGGTCGGGAAGCAGCCCCAAGACACCCACGTCTGGATTCTCGGCGGCGATGCCCCGGCCTTCGTCAAATTAGAGGGTCCGCTTTACCTGGGTGGCCCTACCTGGCGGATCGAGCTGACTAGTCCGGTCTGGCGAGATCATTAGGCTTTTCCAATTGTCTTCGATTCGCTCCCGAGCCTTTGCTGGAACGCCAGTAGCCATCTGGCTGTAGATACGGGAGATAGACTGTTCTGGAGAGTTTGAGCAGCGAGCACGAGCACCGCATAGCGCGATTCTCATTGGAGTCCGACCGGCGCTATCCGATCGCGGGTGCGCGGGATCTTTCTGTGGGTACGTTCAGATCGAGTATCGAGTTTTCCTATGCGCCCTTCGGTCTTGGTCGCGGCCGGGTAAGGAAGTGCTGAAGGAATCCTGCGCCCTCTTTCTTATACGTGTCGGATCCCGCTTTCAAGAATGCGTCGCACACCTGAGCCACGCTGCGGCCTTCAGTTGCAACAATCTGGACAGCAGGCCGAGACGGCGCGTCTCTGCGTCATCGCAAGCGGCTACGGGACCTAGGTTCGTGCATGCTTCGATTCGTGTTTTGCCACTTCTTCCTTGAGAAGCTTCTCTATGTAATTTTCACTGCAGTTCGGGAACGCGTCACGGAATTGGTTCGCCGTTTGGGCTAGCGCTAGATCCCTGCGACTTGCTATCTATAGTTGCTTCTCGTGAGCACTCCCATAGGGGACGGCATAGTTCGTCTTGCAGTTTTTGTGGCTCGACCTCGCAATGTCCATACACAGCGCAGCTTTTGGCTCGTTGCCACCCAGACCCGGCGTCAGCGACCACCTCCAACCTTTGGCACCCGGCCAACTCCGCGTCCTCCAAACCGACGGCGGCCGGCTTACGACGACGAAACGTTGACGTCGATTCGGGGCGCTACCGGCTGGCCAAGGCGCATCCTTACGATCAAAAGTACGTTCCAGACTCGGTGTTTCTTGAAACCGGACCTGCAGTGGAAGTGTGCTAGTTTGTCAACTTTATCCTTTCCCGCCAGGGCTGAATCGCCCGTAAATCCCCTACAAACAGCGACTTACAAAAGTTCGCCTGCCCTAGCAACCTGTAATTTTTGAAATCTGCTCCCGTCCCGCGTAAAATTTTCTTGCCTCCCCCAATCAAGAACAGCGAAATGTCGACTCAATCCCCTTTGATTGAGACCAGACTGGGCCGCACATCTTTAAGAGGCAGAACCCAGCGTCCATGCAATCTGGAAAATTCCCGCAAACGGCCTCATGACAATCACCAGGGATCCACAAACTGGCCCGCGTTCTACTTCGCCCAGGCTGAACAGCGTATTTGGCATTTCCGTATTCGACAGTTCAAACACTGCGAGAGCGACAGAGATCGCCATGTCGTCCTTACCGGAGCGTGGAGGTCGAATATCAATATTGCCATTCGGCGCTTTCACTTCTTCAAGATCGCAAGAGCTCGTGGAAGAGCTGTGGTTGGTCGACGAATTGTATTTTCTCCTGGGTCATCAGCAGTCGCAAGTTCCCGTAAAGCAATGCTCGCGTGCGCGATGTAAATGTATATTCTCGATAGTAAATTCCAAGTTTCGCAAAGCACTCTCGGAGAGCGGGAAAACAGAATTGGTCCCCGACGAGAGCATAAAGTCCGTATCTCCGCAAAATTTCATGGACTTGTGCGGAGATCAAGTCAGGGTTTAGCGACACCGTCTTCGTTCCAGACCACCGAGCCGCATGGACTACGGTGATCGCTCCAGCGTCAGACCGATGGACAACGGCGAATCCGAAGTTGCTGGTTCCCAGGAATGCTGGATCCACTGCTGCAACATAGGTCCCATTCGAAACGCGCGGCAATTCTCTACGGCCTCGCAAAATACACGGTTCCAGAATCTCCGGCGTGATCCAGCCGAGCACGTTATCGGTAAATTCGGCGAGATGCTCGCGCCTAAATGATTGCTCATTATCCCGAAGGGCATCCTCAAGAAATTGTTTTGAAACTGCAGGATTCATTTCGTTCAGTTGACACCTGCCAAACTAAATGACGAAGTTCACTGCGTTTCTGAAACTCGCTCCAGAGAATTCCTTCCTTGCGAAACGGAGTACTGATTTTGACAATCTTTGTGTTGAACAGAGCGGCCATCGCTGGACGGATGGCGTCGATGACTTCCTGCTCCGGGTTCGCGGCCGTTTCGTCGTGCCGCCAGAAGGCCATTTCGTCGCAAATCGCGCATATGATGGGAACGCCTCGGATCGTAATGTACGAACACGGGCGGCACGCGATTACGACGCCGTTCCGCAACTCGATCTCATCATTGCGAATCTTAAGAACTCGCGGCTGGAGAAGCGGCGATTCCAAGATGTACCGCCTCATGAAATCAAACGCGATCTCCGCCTGTTGGACAACGGGTGCGATCACGAGCACATAAGCGCGCTCTCCTCGCGGCAGCCCGTGATTTCGGAATGCCTCGTACAAAGCGATCAGAGCGCCAATGCGGCTGGTTTTTCCGCTTTGCCGACCGGCGATCACGGTTAGTTCGTTGTGCTCGCGTGGGACATATGTTTCACGACCGGTGGCCCGACAATAGATTTCCGTCTCGGCTTCGATCGAGAGGCTCTCCGTAGGTGGCTTTCAAAACTGCGCGCTGCGCCACTGAGAGACTTCCAGCTTTCAGGAGTTTGAGTTCGCAGACAAAATCGATGATACTCAGCGGCGATTTAGCCATTGTTTCCATCCTCTGTCTCGAATGTTTTGATTCCAGCGGCCGCTCGGATAGCAGCCGTTAGTCCTTTTCCGCCGGCGTCGCGCAATACCAGGAGAAATCCGAGCGTGCGATACATTTCGCGGCTGGCCGAGCGATCGTACCGCGCAACGAGTGCAAGCCGGTGAAGCAAATCCTGATTGAAGGGTTCGGGTTTGTTGGGGCCGCTTGACTCCCCGTTGTCTTCTGAATGGGTTACTAAAATCGGAACCGAACCCTCGTGTAAGCTGAGGATTGCTACTCCGTCTTTTGATGGGAGCCGTGTTGGTATTGATCCTATATCCTCAAGGCGGGAAACAAGGATCAGTCGCAAAACGCACGAAAAAAATCGACTGAACAATAGGTTGCCCAAGGGACCGGTGGGCTTCAATTCGGCACGCAGTTCTGCCTCCATCCGGCGAAGCGATCTCCGATTTTCGCCGCGCCGGCATAGAGTCTCGAGTAGGCCCCGGCTCAGAACCGAATCCCGCACGGTGTGCAGCCGACCCTGATCTGTTCGGCCGCCGTTTCTCCGCCCAGTCCTTGGTGGCTCCGCTTGATTGGGGAGCTCGGGTTCAGCGGAGGTGTCCTCATTGCAATCCGTAGACTGTTGGCTTCCTATGTGGTCTGACATGTTCATTGCCTCCAAAAGAATAGGGGCGAACTGGGTTAATCCTCACTTTGAAAAACCAAAAACGAATGCTAAATCGGCGGCGTACCAGCATCCGTTGAACGATGGCTTCGAGATAACCGGAGCTGCAGGAGAGGGCGACTTCGGCGAGCGGCTGCGCGACGATGGATCGCGGCAAAGCCGCTGCATCGATTTCGGGATAACCGCAGGACTGAAACTTCTCGAGGCGGGCTTCGTAAATTGCGCGGTATGGACTTTCTCAGTGGCATGCCGTCCGACCTTCGAATACTTCGAAGGCTCAGGCGGTTTTTCGTTCCTTACCCGCGCCCTACATCAATTTGATACTCTGATCTAGGTGCAGATGGTTGTCAACCTAAAATTCTAATTTTTAAGACGGTTAAGGAGCCAGGTCGATCCAACGTATCGCTCGTGCGATGGAGTGACTCGCGACATGGGGATTCACAACAGCGATCTCGGAGCTACGTCGCCTCTCATACCCCGCCTTAACTTGCTTCAGAATAGGTATGCCCGAAGGGTCGGCATTCCGAGCACAGCAGCAGTGCAAGAAACTGGCGGATGCGGGTATGGACTGAGGTTCGGAAGCCGAGAGGTTTTGCAGCGACCAGCCATCTCAGCGGTAAAGGACTCGGTCCTCTTCCAAGGTTTCAACGACAGGTGGGG